>NZ_CP166811.1:772500-6432500 GCF_059716185.1 Pseudomonas sp. LBUM1645 | reverse complement strand
TTCGAATCTGCCCAGACCCACCAATTTTGTGTGGGAACCTGTAGAAATACGGGGCCATAGCTCAGCTGGGAGAGCGCCTGCCTTGCACGCAGGAGGTCAACGGTTCGATCCCGTTTGGCTCCACCACTACTGCTTCTGTTTGTTGAAAGCTTAGAAATGAGCATTCCATCGTGATGATGGTGAATGTTGATTTCTAGTCTTTGGATTAGATCGTTCTTTAAAAATTTGGGTATGTGATAGAAAGATAGACTGAACGTTACTTTCACTGGTAACGGCTCAGGCTAAGGTAAAATTTGTGAGTTGCTCTTAATTGAGTATTATCGAATTTTCGGCGAATGTCGTCTTCACAGTATAACCAGATTGCTTGGGGTTATATGGTCAAGTGAAGAAGCGCATACGGTGGATGCCTTGGCAGTCAGAGGCGATGAAAGACGTGGTAGCCTGCGAAAAGCTTCGGGGAGTCGGCAAACAGACTTTGATCCGGAGATGTCTGAATGGGGGAACCCAGCCATCATAAGATGGTTATCTTAAGCTGAATACATAGGCTTAAGAGGCGAACCAGGGGAACTGAAACATCTAAGTACCCTGAGGAAAAGAAATCAACCGAGATTCCCTTAGTAGTGGCGAGCGAACGGGGACTAGCCCTTAAGTGGCTTTGAGATTAGCGGAACGCTCTGGAAAGTGCGGCCATAGTGGGTGATAGCCCTGTACGCGAAAATCTCTTAGTCATGAAATCGAGTAGGACGGAGCACGAGAAACTTTGTCTGAATATGGGGGGACCATCCTCCAAGGCTAAATACTACTGACTGACCGATAGTGAACTAGTACCGTGAGGGAAAGGCGAAAAGAACCCCGGAGAGGGGAGTGAAATAGATCCTGAAACCGTATGCGTACAAGCAGTGGGAGCCCACTTTGTTGGGTGACTGCGTACCTTTTGTATAATGGGTCAGCGACTTATTTTCAGTGGCGAGCTTAACCGAATAGGGGAGGCGTAGCGAAAGCGAGTCTTAATAGGGCGTCTAGTCGCTGGGAATAGACCCGAAACCGGGCGATCTATCCATGGGCAGGTTGAAGGTTGGGTAACACTAACTGGAGGACCGAACCGACTACCGTTGAAAAGTTAGCGGATGACCTGTGGATCGGAGTGAAAGGCTAATCAAGCTCGGAGATAGCTGGTTCTCCTCGAAAGCTATTTAGGTAGCGCCTCATGTATCACTGTAGGGGGTAGAGCACTGTTTCGGCTAGGGGGTCATCCCGACTTACCAAACCGATGCAAACTCCGAATACCTACAAGTGCCGAGCATGGGAGACACACGGCGGGTGCTAACGTCCGTCGTGAAAAGGGAAACAACCCAGACCGTCAGCTAAGGTCCCAAAGTTATGGTTAAGTGGGAAACGATGTGGGAAGGCTTAGACAGCTAGGAGGTTGGCTTAGAAGCAGCCACCCTTTAAAGAAAGCGTAATAGCTCACTAGTCGAGTCGGCCTGCGCGGAAGATGTAACGGGGCTCAAACCATACACCGAAGCTACGGGTATCACTTAGGTGATGCGGTAGAGGAGCGTTCTGTAAGCCTGTGAAGGTGAGTTGAGAAGCTTGCTGGAGGTATCAGAAGTGCGAATGCTGACATGAGTAACGACAATGGGTGTGAAAAACACCCACGCCGAAAGACCAAGGTTTCCTGCGCAACGTTAATCGACGCAGGGTTAGTCGGTCCCTAAGGTGAGGCTGAAAAGCGTAGTCGATGGAAAACAGGTTAATATTCCTGTACTTCTGGTTATTGCGATGGAGGGACGGAGAAGGCTAGGCCAGCTTGGCGTTGGTTGTCCAAGTTTAAGGTGGTAGGCTGGAATCTTAGGTAAATCCGGGATTCTAAGGCCGAGAGCTGATGACGAGTTACCCTTTGGGTGACGAAGTGGTTGATGCCATGCTTCCAAGAAAAGCTTCTAAGCTTCAGGTAACCAGGAACCGTACCCCAAACCGACACAGGTGGTTGGGTAGAGAATACCAAGGCGCTTGAGAGAACTCGGGTGAAGGAACTAGGCAAAATGGCACCGTAACTTCGGGAGAAGGTGCGCCGGTGAGGGTGAAGCATTTACTGCGTAAGCCCATGCCGGTCGAAGATACCAGGCCGCTGCGACTGTTTATTAAAAACACAGCACTCTGCAAACACGAAAGTGGACGTATAGGGTGTGACGCCTGCCCGGTGCCGGAAGGTTAATTGATGGGGTTAGCTAACGCGAAGCTCTTGATCGAAGCCCCGGTAAACGGCGGCCGTAACTATAACGGTCCTAAGGTAGCGAAATTCCTTGTCGGGTAAGTTCCGACCTGCACGAATGGCGTAACGATGGCGGCGCTGTCTCCACCCGAGACTCAGTGAAATTGAAATCGCTGTGAAGATGCAGTGTATCCGCGGCTAGACGGAAAGACCCCGTGAACCTTTACTATAGCTTTGCACTGGACTTTGAATTTGCTTGTGTAGGATAGGTGGGAGGCTTTGAAGCGTGGACGCCAGTTCGCGTGGAGCCAACCTTGAAATACCACCCTGGCAACTTTGAGGTTCTAACTCAGGTCCGTTATCCGGATCGAGGACAGTGTATGGTGGGTAGTTTGACTGGGGCGGTCTCCTCCTAAAGAGTAACGGAGGAGTACGAAGGTGCGCTCAGACCGGTCGGAAATCGGTCGTAGAGTATAAAGGCAAAAGCGCGCTTGACTGCGAGACAGACACGTCGAGCAGGTACGAAAGTAGGTCTTAGTGATCCGGTGGTTCTGTATGGAAGGGCCATCGCTCAACGGATAAAAGGTACTCCGGGGATAACAGGCTGATACCGCCCAAGAGTTCATATCGACGGCGGTGTTTGGCACCTCGATGTCGGCTCATCACATCCTGGGGCTGAAGCCGGTCCCAAGGGTATGGCTGTTCGCCATTTAAAGTGGTACGCGAGCTGGGTTTAGAACGTCGTGAGACAGTTCGGTCCCTATCTGCCGTGGACGTTTGAGATTTGAGAGGGGCTGCTCCTAGTACGAGAGGACCGGAGTGGACGAACCTCTGGTGTTCCGGTTGTCACGCCAGTGGCATTGCCGGGTAGCTATGTTCGGAATAGATAACCGCTGAAAGCATCTAAGCGGGAAACTAGCCTCAAGATGAGATCTCACTGGGACCTTGAGTCCCCTGAAGGGCCGTCGAAGACTACGACGTTGATAGGTTGGGTGTGTAAGCGCTGTGAGGCGTTGAGCTAACCAATACTAATTGCCCGTGAGGCTTGACCATATAACACCCAAGCAATTTGTGAACTCGAAAGAGGCCAGATTGCGGTGTGTGAAGACGAAACGAACCGAAAGTTCGAGATACTCGCAAAACACCAAACTATCGCATACCCATTCGCTGGAGCGTGAACCTGCAAAGGCCCACGACCTGGCTACCGAATTTCTTGACGACCATAGAGCATTGGAACCACCTGATCCCATCCCGAACTCAGCAGTGAAACGATGCATCGCCGATGGTAGTGTGGGGTTTCCCCATGTGAGAGTAGGTCATCGTCAAGATTAAATTCCGAAACCCCTATCTGCGTATGCAGGTAGGGGTTTTGTTTTGTCCGCAGGAAAACTGACCTGTAGGGTTTCTATGCAATGGCGCGGGGCATGGCTATCATGCGGGCCTCATTGTGAGGCGAGACTTGCATGCTGACATTGTTAAAGCTTCTTAAAGATGGCCGATTCCATTCGGGTCAGGCCTTGGGCGTCGCCTTGGGTGTCAGTCGTAGTGCCGTTTGGAAGCAGCTTCAGCATTTAGAAGCTGAGCTGGGACTATCCATTCATAAAGTGCGGGGTCGCGGCTATCAACTGGCTGCGCCATTGACGCTGCTTGATCCTGTCGAGATAAGAGAGCAGGCGCCTTCTTGTGATTGGCCCATCCTGGTTTTCGATTCAATTGACTCCACTAATGCCGAGGCTTTGCGCGCCATAGAGCGGGGGCAGGCGGCACCCTTTCTGGTGCTTGCCGAACGGCAAACTGCAGGTCGCGGGCGGCGTGGACGTAAATGGGTGAGTCCATTCGCGGAAAACATCTATTACAGCCTCGTGCTGCGTATTGAAGGTGGAATGCGTCAGCTGGAAGGCTTGAGTCTTGTTGTTGGGCTTGCCGTCATGCAGGCCCTGCGTGAGCTCGGTATTTCGGGGGCTGGATTGAAGTGGCCCAACGATGTTCTGGTGGGTCAGAAGAAGATCGCCGGGATATTGCTCGAGCTGGTGGGGGATCCTGCTGATGTGTGTCACGTTGTGCTGGGTGTGGGAATTAATGTGAACATGCAGATTACCGATGAGGTAGATCAGCAGTGGACGTCCATGCGGCTAGAGTCGGGCAAGGTGTTTGATCGAAATCACTTGGTCGGAGAGTTGGGCGCGATGCTCCAGGCATATCTGTCTCGTCATCAAGTCGACGGATTTTCAGCTATCCAGGCAGAGTGGGAGCAAAATCATCTCTGGCAGGGGCGGGCCGTGTCGTTGATCGCAGGTGTTAACCATATAGATGGCGAAGTGCTGGGTATTGATAGTCAGGGTGCTCTGCGCTTGAAGGTGGGTGGTGTGGAAAAAGTCTTTAGTGGTGGTGAGCTCAGTCTGAGGTTACGTGATGATTCTTGAGCTCGACTGCGGAAACAGTTTTATCAAGTGGCGTGTGCTCGACGCGGATGTTCGGCGGGTGGTTGGCGAGGGCGTCGTAGATTCGGATCTCGCTTTGTTGGAGAGCTTGAAAGCGCTCAAGGGTCTCGCTCTCAAGTTTTGTCGGTTGGTCAGTGTCAGGACTGTCGAAGAAACCAGTGCACTGATTTCTCTGCTGACAGAAGCTTTTGGTGTGTCAGTGGTATGTGCAGCGCCATCCCGCGAAATGTCCGGGGTTCGTAATGGATATGAGGAGTTTGAGCGGTTGGGGCTCGATCGTTGGCTGGCGATGCTTGGGGGATTCCAGCTGGCTTCGGGTGCGTGCCTTGTGCTTGATTTTGGTACGGCTGTTACTGCGGACTTCATCTCTAGGGATGGAGAGCACCTCGGAGGATTTATATGCCCGGGAATGCCTCTGATGCGAAACCAATTGCGTACCCACACCCGTAGAATTCGTTATGGCGATCTAGCAGCTGAGCGCGCTCTGGAAAGTCTTGTTCCTGGTCGGACAACTGTCGAAGCAGTCGAGCGGGGATGCTCGTTGATGCTGAGAGGCTTTGTCCTGACACAGCTAGAGTTGGCGCGTAGCTATTGGGGGGATGATTTTGCTGTGTTCCTCACTGGAGGAGATGCGGACCTGGTTTCCGAGATCGTGCCTGAGGCCAGGGTGGTTCCTGATCTGGTGTTTGTAGGTTTGGCTATGGCGTGTCCCTTGTCGTGAGGTTTTTATGCGTTGGTTGTTTCTGCTGCTGCTTGTTCTCAATGTGTTTTATTACATCTGGCACCAACAAGAGGCTCCTCTGCGTGCGAAGGATGTAACCCCTTTGAATTTGTATAAGGGTTCGCAGCAGGATATTCGCTTGTTGAGTGAAACGACTGAAGCGGCTCGTGATAAAGGAAAGCCTACCCAGGCAGACGATGGATGCCTCTATCTTGGCGGTTTTACTCGTCAGGAGGCGGCTCAGGCGGTTGAGCGGCGATTGAGTGGCATGGAAATCAAGTTCGAGTCCTTGCTGAGGCCCCCTGCCGAGTCTGATGGTTACTGGGTGCGTGTGGCACCAGAAAGCCGGCGTTGGCTGGATGATTCGCAGCTGAAAAACCTTTCTAGAGAATTCAATGAGTTAAAACATAAAATAATGCCGTGCGAGGGGGTTGCACCCGCCGAATAGTTTGCATAGAATGGCGCCCGCTTCGCAGTGAAGACCTTTAATGGTTAACACCGCAAAGTGATGTCAACGCAGCTAACCTCAGGTTTTTAATGAGAAAATGCTTGACAGAAGGCTGGCATGATATAGAATGCCGGCTCGCTTAGGAGGGGTTCCCGAGCGGCCAAAGGGATCAGACTGTAAATCTGACGTCTACGACTTCGAAGGTTCGAATCCTTCCCCCTCCACCATTTTTAGCGAGAGCTGCAAGCTCGCGGGTATAGTTTAGTGGTAGAACCTCAGCCTTCCAAGCTGATGATGCGGGTTCGATTCCCGCTACCCGCTCCAAGTTTGCAGATCCTGCATAGCGTTACGCTCTTGTAGCTCAGTTGGTAGAGCACACCCTTGGTAAGGGTGAGGTCAGCGGTTCAAATCCGCTCAAGAGCTCCATATAACAAGGCAGATATGAAAATATCTGCCTTTGTTTTAATGGCTAGTTTGACCTGCTCAATTCTTCTCCTAGGGGTGATTTTGATGGCTAAGGAAAAGTTCGAACGTAATAAGCCGCACGTCAACGTTGGTACCATTGGTCACGTCGATCACGGTAAAACTACTCTGACTGCTGCTTTGACCCGCGTCTGCTCCGAAGTTTTCGGTTCGGCAAAGGTCGACTTCGACAAGATCGATAGCGCCCCTGAAGAAAAAGCTCGTGGTATTACCATCAACACCGCTCACGTTGAGTACGATTCGGCTGTGCGTCACTACGCGCACGTTGACTGTCCAGGTCACGCTGACTACGTAAAAAACATGATTACCGGTGCTGCTCAGATGGATGGTGCGATTCTGGTTTGCTCGGCCGCTGATGGTCCGATGCCGCAAACCCGTGAGCACATCCTTCTGTCCCGCCAGGTTGGCGTTCCGTACATCGTTGTCTTCCTGAACAAGGCTGACATGGTTGATGATGCGGAGCTGCTGGAGCTGGTTGAGATGGAAGTGCGCGACCTGCTGAGCACTTACGATTTCCCAGGTGATGACACTCCGATCATCATTGGTTCGGCGCTGATGGCGCTGAATGGTCAAGACGACAACGAGATGGGCACTACTGCCGTCAAGAAGTTGGTCGAGACTCTGGATAGCTATATTCCGCAGCCTGAGCGTGCTATTGATAAGCCGTTCCTGATGCCGATCGAGGATGTTTTCTCGATCTCCGGTCGCGGTACTGTTGTGACTGGTCGTGTTGAGCGTGGCATCGTCCGCATTCAGGAAGAAGTTGAGATTGTTGGTCTTCGTGACACTGTCAAAACTACTTGCACTGGTGTTGAGATGTTCCGCAAGCTGCTCGACGAAGGTCGTGCTGGTGAGAACTGTGGTGTGTTGCTGCGTGGTACCAAGCGTGATGATGTTGAGCGTGGCCAGGTTCTGGTCAAGCCGGGCACCGTCAAGCCGCATACCAAGTTCACCGCTGAAGTTTACGTTCTGAGCAAGGAAGAGGGTGGTCGTCATACGCCTTTCTTCAAAGGCTACCGTCCACAGTTCTACTTCCGGACCACCGACGTGACCGGTAACTGCGAACTGCCGGAAGGTGTTGAAATGGTGATGCCAGGTGATAACGTCCAAATGACGGTCACTCTGATCAAAACCATCGCAATGGAAGATGGTCTGCGTTTCGCCATTCGTGAAGGCGGTCGTACCGTCGGCGCAGGTGTCGTTGCTAAGGTTATCGAGTAAATTGTTGTAATGTCTTTTTCGGGCCGGCATAATGGTCGGCCTGATTTTGTTTTAGGTCAGTAGCTCAATTGGCAGAGCGACGGTCTCCAAAACCGTAGGTTGGGGGTTCGATTCCCTCCTGACCTGCCAGATTCACTTGGTGTGTCTGGCTTTCTTTTCACAGGATCTTCATAGATGACTCCTAAAGCTGAAGCTCAAGGCTCTCGCTTCGATCTGCTCAAGTGGCTAGTAGTAGTTGCTTTGGTGGTTGTTGGCGTTGTTGGCAATCAGTATTACTCTGCTTCGCCGATCCTGTACCGCGTACTTGCTTTGCTCGCCATTGCTGCTGTAGCTGCCTTTGTAGGCCTGCAGACGGTCAAGGGCAAGTCTTTCTTTGTACTGGTTAAGGAAGCTCGCACCGAGATTCGTAAAGTCGTATGGCCAACTCGCCAAGAAACCACGCAGACCACGTTGATTGTTGTGGCTGTTGTTCTGGTTATGGCGTTGCTGTTGTGGGGGCTTGATTCCCTGCTCGGCTGGCTTGTTTCCTTGATTGTCGGCTAAGGGTGTCCCGTGGCTAAGCGTTGGTACGTTGTGCATGCTTACTCCGGTTACGAGAAGCATGTCATGCGCTCGTTGTTAGAGCGCGTAAAGCTGGCTGGCATGGAAGATGGCTTTGGCGAAATTCTGGTTCCCACTGAAGAAGTGGTTGAAATGCGTAATGGCCAGAAACGCAAAAGCGAGCGCAAGTTCTTCCCAGGTTATGTGCTGGTTCAGATGGACATGAATGAGGGTACTTGGCACTTGGTCAAGGATACTCCTCGGGTGATGGGTTTCATCGGCGGTACTGCTGATAAGCCTGCACCTATCACAGATAAAGAGGCAGAAGCGATTCTGCGTCGCGTTGCTGATGGTAGCGACAAGCCGAAGCCGAAGACGTTGTTCGAGCCAGGTGAGTCGGTACGTGTCAATGACGGTCCGTTTGCCGACTTTACTGGCACGGTCGAAGAAGTTAACTACGAGAAGAGCCGGATCCAAGTGGCAGTGCTCATTTTCGGTCGCTCTACTCCGGTAGAGCTAGAGTTCAGCCAGGTCGAAAAAGTCTAGCTGAGCAAGCATCCCAACCCCGCAGCCCTAGGCTGTGGGGTTTTGTCGTCACTGGGATAAACGCGCAAGTAACCGGGGAGCCTTTCGAGGCGTTCGAACCCGTAATTGGAGTGCCTCATGGCCAAGAAGATTACCGCTTACATCAAGCTGCAAGTGAAGGCCGCTCAGGCTAACCCAAGCCCACCTGTTGGTCCTGCTCTGGGTCAGCACGGCGTGAACATCATGGAATTCTGCAAGGCTTTCAACGCCCGTACTCAGGGTATTGAGCCAGGTCTGCCGACTCCAGTGATCATCACTGTCTACAGCGACCGTAGCTTCACTTTCGAAACCAAATCCACACCTGCTTCGGTTCTGCTGAAGAAAGCTGCTGGTCTGACTAGCGGTTCCGCTCGTCCGAACACAGTTAAGGTTGGCACCGTTACCCGTGCTCAGCTGGAAGAAATCGCGAAAACCAAAAACGCGGATCTGACTGCAGCTGATATGGACGCGGCCGTGCGTACTATCGCCGGTTCTGCTCGTAGCATGGGCCTTAACGTGGAGGGTGTGTAATGGCTAAGTTGACCAAGCGTCAAAAGGCTATCGCCGGCAAAATCGAAGCAGGCAAGTCCTACAACTTTGTAGACGCTGCTGCTCTGTTGGCTGAGCTGTCGACCGTCAAGTTCAGCGAGTCGTTCGACGTTGCTGTAAACTTGGGTGTTGACCCGCGTAAATCCGACCAGGTCGTTCGTAGCGCTACTGTGCTGCCACACGGCACTGGCAAGACCGTTCGCGTTGCTGTGTTCACCCAAGGTCCAGCTGCTGAGGCCGCTTTGGCTGCCGGCGCTGACCGTGTAGGTATGGACGATCTGGCTGCCGAAATGAAAGGCGGCGACCTGAACTATGACGTAGTTATCGCATCCCCGGATGCAATGCGCGTTGTTGGTCAGTTGGGTCAGATCCTGGGCCCACGTGGCCTGATGCCTAACCCTAAAGTCGGCACCGTAACACCAGACGTAGCTACCGCGGTTAAGAACGCCAAGGCTGGTCAGGTTCGTTATCGCACCGACAAAAACGGCATCATCCACACCTCCGTTGGCAAGGTTGGCTTCGACGCCGTCAAGCTGAAGGAAAACGTTGAAGCCCTGATCGCTGATCTGAAGCGTATCAAGCCAGCTTCCTCGAAAGGTATTTACGTCAAGCGCGTTACCCTGAGCACCACCATGGGTCCAGGCCTGGTCATCGACCAAGGTTCGCTCGACGCGTAAGACACAGGTTGGCGCAAGCGATTGCGCCAATTGAAAGATTGGGGTCCCTGCCTGGCGGGGGCTATCCAAGACCGTAGGCGGCGCAAGTCTTAAACCTCAAGCCTACGCAGATGGTGCTCCCGGTTCCTTACCGAATCAGACACCAAAACGACATCTGGCCTCGGTTGGATGAAACGGTAACAAGCAGGAGTTTTTCCCGTGGCAATTAAACTTGAAGACAAGAAGGCCATCGTCGCTGAAGTCAACAAGGCTGCCCAAGTTGCTCTGTCCGCTGTCGTGGCTGATGCCCGTGGCGTAACAGTAGGCGCTATGACCGGACTCCGTAAAGAGGCTCGTGAAGCTGGCGTTTACGTACGTGTTGTACGTAACACCCTGCTCAAGCGCGCCGTTGCTGGCACTCAATATGACGTGCTCAACGACGTGTTCACCGGCCCGACCTTGATTGCATTCTCCAAAGATCATCCGGGCGCTGCTGCCCGTATCTTCAAAGAGTTCGCAAAAGGTCAGGATAAGTTCGAGATCAAGGCAGCTGCGTTCGAGGGCAAGTTCCTCGCAGCTAATCAGATCGACGTACTGGCAAGCCTGCCGACCCGTGACGAAGCAATTTCTCAGCTGATGAGCGTGATTCAAGGCGCAACCAGCAAATTGGCTCGTACTCTGGCGGCTCTTCGCGACCAGAAAGAAGCTGCTGCAGCCTAAGGCTGAGCGACTCCTTTCAGCGTTTATTGTTTATTTCGATGGCCGCGTAGGCTGTCACCCCAATACAGGAATTTATAGTCATGTCTCTGACTAACGACCAAATCATCGAAGCAATCGGCGAAAAATCCGTTCTGGAAATCGTTGAGCTGATCAAGGCCATGGAAGAGAAGTTCGGCGTTTCCGCTGCCGCTGCTTCCGCTGGTCCAGCTGCTGTCGCTGCCGTTGTTGAAGAACAAACTGAATTCAACGTCATGCTGCTGGAAGCTGGCGAGAAGAAAGTTAACGTGATCAAGGCAGTACGTGAACTGACCGGTCTGGGCTTGAAAGAAGCCAAGGCTGTAGTTGACGGCGCTCCTGGCGTTGTTCTGGAAGCTGTTTCGAAAGACGCAGCTGACAAAGCAAAAGCCACTCTGGAAGAAGCAGGCGCTAAAGTCGAGCTGAAGTAAGCATCGACTTTGCGTCTCCAGCCCGAGCGTTAAGCGAAAGGCTGATGGCTGGTGGCTCTTGCCACCGGCCTTTTTCCGTTATTGGCAGCCGACTGGGTCGGTGCTGATAACGAGCTGTAACCACCCGATGCGGTGGCGCAAACCATGGGGTTTGCACGATTTTCTGGCTGCTCCCGTCGGGAGGGGCCAAACAAGCAGGTGACCAAGCTGGGGAACGCTGATGGCTTACTCATATACTGAGAAAAAACGTATCCGCAAGGACTTTAGCAAGTTGCCGGACGTCATGGATGTGCCGTACCTCCTGGCCATCCAGCTGGATTCGTATCGTGAATTCTTGCAAGCGGGAGCGACTAAAGATCAGTTCCGCGACGTGGGCCTGCATGCGGCCTTCAAATCCGTTTTCCCGATCATCAGCTACTCCGGCAATGCTGCGCTGGAGTACGTCGGTTATCGCCTGGGCGAACCGGCATTTGATGTCAAAGAATGCGTATTGCGCGGTGTAACTTACGCCGTACCTTTGCGGGTAAAAGTGCGCCTGATCATTTTCGACAAAGAATCGTCGAACAAAGCGATCAAGGACATCAAAGAGCAAGAAGTCTACATGGGTGAAATCCCCCTGATGACTGAGAACGGTACCTTTGTAATCAACGGTACCGAGCGTGTAATCGTTTCCCAGCTGCACCGTTCCCCGGGCGTGTTCTTCGACCACGACCGTGGCAAGACGCACAGCTCCGGCAAACTGTTGTACTCGGCACGTATCATTCCTTACCGCGGTTCGTGGTTGGACTTCGAGTTCGACCCGAAAGACTGCGTATTCGTGCGTATCGACCGTCGTCGCAAGCTGCCTGCATCGGTACTGCTGCGCGCGCTCGGCTATACCACTGAAGAAGTGCTCGACGCGTTCTACACCACCAACGTTTTCCACCTGAGCGGCGAAACCCTCAGTCTGGAACTGATTGCTTCGCGTCTGCGTGGTGAAATCGCTGTACTTGATATTCAGGACGAGAAGGGCAAGGTCATCGTTGAGGCTGGTCGCCGTATTACTGCGCGCCACATCAACCAGATCGAAAAAGCCGGTCTCAAGACCCTGGAAGTGCCTCTGGACTACGTCCTGGGTCGCACTACCGCCAAGGCCATCGTGCATCCGGCAACCGGCGAAATCCTGGCAGAGTGCAACACCGAGCTGAACACCGAGATCCTGGCAAAAGTTGCCAAGGCCCAGGTTGTTCGCATCGAAACGCTGTACACCAACGATATCGACTGCGGTCCGTTCGTCTCCGACACTCTGAAGATCGACTCCACCAGCAACCAATTGGAAGCGCTGGTCGAGATCTATCGCATGATGCGTCCAGGCGAGCCGCCAACCAAAGACGCTGCCGAGACCCTGTTCAACAACCTGTTCTTCAGCCCTGAGCGCTATGACCTGTCTGCGGTCGGCCGGATGAAGTTCAACCGTCGTATCGGTCGTACCGAGATCGAAGGTTCGGGCGTGTTGTGCAAAGAAGACATCGTCGCGGTACTGAAGACTCTGGTCGACATCCGTAACGGTAAAGGCATCGTCGATGACATCGACCACCTGGGTAACCGTCGTGTTCGCTGCGTAGGCGAAATGGCCGAGAACCAGTTCCGCGTTGGCCTGGTACGTGTTGAGCGTGCGGTCAAAGAGCGTCTGTCGATGGCTGAAAGCGAAGGCCTGATGCCGCAAGACCTGATCAACGCCAAGCCAGTGGCTGCGGCGGTGAAAGAGTTCTTCGGTTCCAGCCAGCTTTCCCAGTTCATGGACCAGAACAACCCGCTGTCCGAGATCACCCACAAGCGTCGTGTGTCTGCACTCGGCCCTGGCGGTTTGACTCGTGAGCGTGCTGGCTTTGAAGTTCGTGACGTACACCCGACTCACTACGGTCGTGTATGCCCGATTGAAACGCCGGAAGGTCCGAACATCGGTCTGATCAACTCCCTGGCTGCTTATGCGCGCACCAACCAGTACGGCTTCCTCGAAAGCCCGTACCGTGTGGTGAAAGACGCTCTGGTCACCGACGAGATCGTGTTCCTGTCCGCCATCGAAGAAGCTGATCACGTGATCGCTCAGGCTTCGGCCACGATGAACGACAAGAAAATGCTGATCGACGAACTGGTAGCTGTTCGTCACTTGAACGAGTTCACCGTCAAGGCGCCGGAAGACGTCACCTTGATGGACGTATCGCCGAAGCAGGTAGTTTCGGTTGCAGCGTCGCTGATCCCGTTCCTCGAGCACGATGACGCCAACCGTGCGTTGATGGGTTCGAACATGCAGCGTCAAGCTGTACCAACCCTGCGTGCTGACAAGCCGCTGGTCGGTACCGGCATGGAGCGTAACGTAGCTCGTGACTCCGGCGTTTGCGTCGTGGCTCGTCGTGGTGGCGTTATCGATTCCGTAGACGCCAGCCGTATCGTGGTTCGTGTTGCTGATGATGAAGTTGAAACCGGTGAAGCTGGTGTCGACATCTACAACCTGACCAAATACACCCGCTCCAACCAGAACACCTGCATCAACCAACGTCCGCTGGTGCGTAAAGGTGATCGGGTTCAGCGTAGCGACATCATGGCTGACGGCCCGTCCACCGACATGGGTGAACTGGCGCTGGGTCAGAACATGCGCATCGCGTTCATGGCCTGGAACGGTTACAACTTCGAAGACTCCATCTGCCTGTCGGAACGAGTTGTTCAAGAAGACCGCTTCACCACGATCCACATTCAGGAACTGACCTGTGTGGCACGTGACACCAAGCTTGGGCCAGAGGAAATCACTGCAGACATCCCGAACGTGGGTGAAGCTGCACTGAACAAGCTGGACGAAGCCGGTATCGTTTACGTAGGTGCTGAAGTTGGCGCAGGCGACATCCTGGTTGGTAAGGTCACTCCGAAAGGCGAGACCCAACTGACTCCGGAAGAAAAACTGCTGCGTGCCATCTTCGGTGAAAAAGCCAGCGACGTTAAAGACACCTCCCTGCGCGTGCCTACTGGCACCAAGGGTACCGTCATCGACGTACAGGTCTTCACCCGCGACGGCGTTGAGCGTGATGCTCGTGCACTGTCGATCGAGAAGACTCAACTCGACGAGATCCGCAAGGACCTGAACGAAGAGTTCCGTATCGTTGAAGGCGCAACTTTCGAACGTCTGCGTTCCGCTCTGGTCGGCCACAAAGCCGAAGGCGGCGCCGGTCTGAAGAAAGGTCAGGACATCACCGACGAAGTTCTCGACGGTCTTGAGCATGGTCAGTGGTTCAAACTGCGCATGGCTGAAGATGCTCTGAACGAGCAGCTCGAGAAGGCTCAGGCCTACATCGTTGATCGCCGCCGTCTGCTGGACGACAAGTTCGAAGACAAGAAGCGCAAACTGCAGCAGGGCGATGACCTGGCTCCAGGCGTGCTGAAAATCGTCAAGGTTTACCTGGCAATCCGTCGCCGCATCCAGCCGGGCGACAAGATGGCCGGTCGTCACGGTAACAAAGGTGTGGTCTCCGTGATCATGCCGGTTGAAGACATGCCGCACGATGCCAATGGCACCCCGGTCGACGTCGTCCTCAACCCGTTGGGCGTACCTTCGCGTATGAACGTTGGTCAGATCCTTGAAACCCACCTGGGCCTCGCGGCTAAAGGCTTGGGTGAGAAGATCAACCGGATGATCGAAGAGCAGCGCAAAGTCGCTGAGCTTCGTAAATTCCTCGACGAGATCTACAACCAGATCGGCGGTCGTAACGAAGATCTGGATAGCTTCTCCGACCAGGAAATCCTGGATCTGGCGAAGAACCTGCGTGGCGGCGTTCCAATGGCCACTCCAGTGTTCGACGGCGCCAAGGAAAGCGAAATCAAGGCCATGCTGAAACTGGCAGACCTGCCAGAAAGCGGCCAGATGCAGCTGACCGACGGCCGTACCGGCAACAAGTTCGAGCGCCCGGTTACTGTTGGCTACATGTACATGCTGAAGCTGAACCACTTGGTAGACGACAAGATGCACGCTCGTTCTACCGGTTCGTACAGCCTGGTTACTCAGCAGCCGCTGGGTGGTAAGGCGCAGTTCGGTGGTCAGCGTTTCGGGGAGATGGAGGTCTGGGCACTGGAAGCATACGGTGCTGCTTACACTCTGCAAGAAATGCTCACAGTGAAGTCGGACGATGTGAACGGCCGTACCAAGATGTACAAAAACATCGTGGATGGCGATCACCGTATGGAGCCGGGCATGCCCGAGTCTTTCAACGTGTTGATCAAGGAAATTCGTTCCCTCGGCATCGATATCGATCTGGAAACCGAATAACACGTGACGCGAATCGAGAGCGGGGCAGGATTGCCCGCTCTCTGCTCCGCCAGGAGGAAAGGCCTTGAAAGACCTACTGAATTTGCTGAAAAACCAGGGTCAAGTCGAAGAGTTCGACGCCATCCGTATTGGATTGGCATCGCCTGAGATGATCCGTTCGTGGTCGTTCGGTGAAGTTAAAAAGCCGGAAACCATCAACTACCGTACGTTCAAACCTGAGCGTGACGGCTTGTTCTGCGCCAAGATCTTTGGCCCGGTAAAGGATTACGAGTGCCTGTGCGGTAAGTACAAGCGCTTGAAGCACCGCGGTGTGATCTGCGAGAAGTGCGGCGTTGAAGTTGCGCTGGCTAAAGTTCGTCGTGAGCGCATGGCGCACATCGAACTGGCTTCGCCAGTTGCCCACATTTGGTTCCTGAAATCGCTGCCGTCCCGTATCGGCTTGCTGATGGACATGACCCTGCGTGATATCGAACGCGTTCTCTACTTCGAGAGCTATGTCGTTATCGATCCAGGCATGACCACCCTTGAAAAAGGTCAGCTGCTGAACGATGAGCAGTACTTCGAAGCGCTGGAAGAGTTCGGCGACGATTTCGATGCCCGTATGGGTGCCGAGGCTGTCCGTGAACTGCTGCACGCTATCGATCTGGAACACGAGATTGGCCGTCTGCGTGAAGAAATTCCGCAAACCAACTCCGAAACCAAAATCAAGAAGCTGTCCAAGCGTCTGAAGTTGATGGAAGCCTTCCAGGGTTCCGGCAACCTTCCAGAATGGATGGTGCTGACCGTTCTGCCGGTTCTGCCGCCAGATCTGCGTCCACTGGTCCCGCTGGATGGCGGTCGCTTCGCGACTTCCGACCTCAACGATCTGTATCGTCGAGTGATCAACCGTAACAACCGCTTGAAGCGCCTGCTTGATCTGTCCGCTCCGGACATCATCGTGCGCAACGAAAAGCGTATGTTGCAGGAAGCTGTCGACGCACTGCTCGATAACGGTCGTCGTGGCCGCGCTATCACCGGTTCCAACAAGCGTCCTCTGAAATCCCTGGCTGACATGATCAAGGGTAAACAAGGTCGTTTCCGTCAGAACTTGCTCGGTAAGCGTGTTGACTACTCCGGTCGTTCGGTAATTACCGTAGGTCCGACCCTGCGTCTGCACCAGTGCGGTCTGCCGAAGAAGATGGCTCTCGAGCTGTTCAAGCCGTTCATTTTCGGCAAGCTGGAAATGCGTGGTCTCGCTACCACCATCAAAGCTGCCAAGAAGATGGTCGAGCGCGAGCTGCCTGAGGTTTGGGACGTTCTCGCTGAAGTGATCCGTGAACACCCGGTTCTCCTCAACCGTGCACCGACCCTTCACCGTCTGGGTATCCAGGCATTTGAACCGGTACTGATCGAAGGTAAGGCTATCCAGCTGCACCCGTTGGTCTGTGCTGCGTACAACGCCGACTTCGACGGCGACCAAATGGCCGTGCACGTACCGCTGACACTGGAAGCCCAGTTGGAAGCGCGTGCGTTGATGATGTCGACCAACAACATTCTGTCGCCAGCCAACGGTGAGCCAATCATCGTTCCGTCGCAGGACGTTGTATTGGGTCTGTACTACATGACTCGTGAAGCGATCAACGCCAAGGGCGAAGGTCGTGTGTTCGCGGATCTGCAAGAAGTTGACCGTGTGTTCCGTGCCGGCGAAGCCGCACTGCACGCCAAGGTCAAAGTGCGGATCAACGAAACCGTCAACGATCGTGATGGTGGCAGCGTCAAGAACACCCGTATCGTCGACACCACTGTCGGCCGTGCGCTGTTGTTCCAGGTTGTTCCACCTGGCCTGTCGTACGACGTCGTCAACCAGCCGATGAAGAAAAAGGCGATCTCCAAGCTGATCAACCAGTGCTACCGCGTGGTTGGTTTGAAAGAGACCGTGATCTTCGCTGACCAGTTGATGTACACCGGTTTTGCCTATTCGACCATTTCCGGCGTTTCCATCGGTGTTAACGACTTCGTTATCCCGGATGAAAAAGCCCGCATCATCAATGCTGCTACTGATGAAGTGAAAGAGATCGAAAGTCAGTACGCCTCCGGCCTGGTAACCCAGGGCGAGAAGTACAACAAAGTGATCGACCTTTGGTCCAAGGCGAACGACGAAGTTTCCAAGGCGATGATGGCCAACCTCTCGAAAGAGAAAGTCATCGACCGTCATGGCGTCGAAGTCGACCAGGAATCCTTCAACTCGATGTACATGATGGCCGACTCGGGCGCACGGGGTTCTGCTGCGCAGATCCGTCAGCTCGCCGGTATGCGTGGCCTGATGGCCAAGCCGGACGGTTCCATCATCGAAACGCCGATTACTGCGAACTTCCGTGAAGGTTTGAGCGTACTTCAGTACTTCATCTCCACTCACGGTGCTCGTAAAGGTTTGGCGGATACCGCGTTGAAAACTGCGAACTCCGGTTACCTGACTCGTCGTCTGGTAGACGTGGCGCAGGATCTGGTAGTAACAGAGATCGATTGCGGCACCGAGCATGGCCTGGTAATGACTCCGCACATTGAAGGCGGTGACGTTGTTGAGCCGCTGGGTGAGCGCGTATTGGGTCGTGTTATTGCCCGTGACGTGTTCAAGCCAGGTACCGAAGAAATCATCGTTCCTGCCGGCACACTGGTAGACGAGAAATGGGTCGAGTTCATCGAGCTGAACAGCATCGATGAAGTGATCGTGCGTTCGCCGATCAGCTGCGAAACCCGCTACGGCATTTGCGCCAAGTGCTACGGCCGTGACCTGGCTCGTGGTCACCAGGTGAACATCGGTGAAGCGGTCGGCGTTATTGCTGCCCAGTCCATCGGTGAGCCGGGTACCCAGCTGACCATGCGTACGTTCCACATCGGTGGTGCGGCAAGCCGGACCTCCGCTGCGGACAGCGTCCAGGTGAAGAATGGCGGTACCGTTCGTCTGCACAATTTGAAGCACGTGGAGCGAGTGGATGGTTGCCTGGTTGCTGTGTCCCGTTCCGGTGAGCTGGCAATCGCTGATGACTTCGGTCGTGAGCGCGAGCGTTACAAGCTGCCGTACGGTGCTGTGATTTCGGTTAAAGAAGGTGACAAGGTCGACGCTGGCGCAATCGTGGCCAAGTGGGATCCGCACACTCACCCAATCGTTACCGAAATGAAAGGTACCGTGACCTACGTGGGCATGGAAGAAGGCATCACGATCAAGCGTCAGACTGACGAATTGACCGGTATGACCAACATTGAAGTACTCGACGCCAAAGACCGTCCAGCAGCCGGTAAAGATATCCGTCCTGCTGTGAAGATGGTTGATGACAACGGCAAGGATCTCTTGCTGCCGGGTACCGACGTAATTGCTCAGTACTTCCTGCCTGCTAACGCCTTGGTCGGTGTAGCGGATGGTGCGAAAATCGCGATCGGTGATGTTATCGCTCGTATTCCGCAAGAGACTTCGAAGACCCGTGACATCACCGGTGGTCTGCCGCGTGTTGCCGACTTGTTCGAAGCCCGTCGTCCGAAGGAAGCGTCGATTCTGGCTGAAGTCAGCGGCACCATCGCGTTCGGTAAAGAGACCAAAGGCAAACGCCGTCTGGTTATCACCCCGAACGACGGTACCGATCCGTACGAAGAGCTGATTCCGAAGTGGCGTCACCTGAACGTCTTCGAAGGCGAACAGGTAAACCGCGGCGAAGTTATCTCCGACGGCCCGAGCGATCCACACGACATCCTGCGTCTGCTGGGTGTGAGTGCGCTGGCCAAGTACATCGTGAACGAGATCCAGGACGTTTATCGTCTGCAAGGCGTGAAGATCAACGACAAGCACATCGAGACCATCCTGCGTCAGATGTTGCGTAAAGTTGAAATCGCTGAATCCGGCGACTCGACTTTCATCAAGGGCGACCAGATGGAGTTGACTCACGTTCTGGTAGAGAACGAGCGTCTGGCTGGCGACGAGAAATTCGTTTCCAAGTTCACTCGCGTGCTGTTGGGTATCACCAAGGCGTCGTTGTCCACCGAATCGTTCATCTCGGCGGCTTCCTTCCAGGAAACCACTCGTGTACTGACCGAAGCGGCAGTAACCGGCAAGCGCGATTACCTGCGCGGCCTGAAAGAAAACGTGGTCGTGGGTCGTCTGATCCCGGCTGGTACCGGTCTGGCTTATCACAGCGAGCGCAAGCGCCGCCGTGATGCTGACAAACCGTTGCGCGTAAGCGCCAGTGAAGTGGAAGCTGCACTGACCGAAGCGCTGAACTCGAGCGGTAACTGAGTTCTGCGGTAAATGAGCGTAAGGCCCTGGCCATTCCGTTCATCGAATCGAGACAATTTGTCGAGGTTGGATGAGTGGGGAGGTCGGGGCCTTGCCTTGACTGGGGGCAAGATCCTCTTTAGACTCTTGTACCCCTAAATTTGGCGGGAATTCGTTCCTGCCATTTTGCTTTTCTTGCAAGACAATAGCGTCGCAAGACAACAGTGGAGCTAGTAGATGGCAACTATCAACCAGCTGGTACGTCAGCCGCGTAAGCGTATCGTCGAGAAATCCGACGTACCTGCGCTGCAGAACTGCCCGCAACGTCGTGGCGTATGCACCCGTGTGTATACCACCACGCCGAAAAAACCTAACTCGGCACTGCGTAAAGTATGCCGTGTGCGTCTGACCAACGGTTTCGAGGTTTCCTCGTACATCGGCGGTGAAGGCCACAACCTGCAAGAGCACAGCGTGGTACTGATCCGCGGCGGTCGTGTAAAAGACTTGCCAGGTGTTCGTTACCACACCGTACGCGGTTCTTTGGATACTTCCGGCGTTAAAGGTCGTAACCAGGGTCGTTCGAAGTACGGTACCAAGAAGCCTAAGTAGTAGTGGCTTTTTGTAAAAACTGATTTTCTATTTTTCTGAGTCGATAAGAGTAAGGTCGGAGGCGTCCCGAAAGGGCACCGATTCCGAGCGAACCTGAAGACCGTTTGAGGGCTTATCCATGCCAAGAAGACGCGTAGCAGCCAAGCGCGAAGTGCTTGACGATCCAAAATACGGAAGCCAAATCCTGGCCAAGTTCATGAACCACGTAATGGAAAGCGGCAAGAAAGCCGTTGCCGAGCGTATCGTTTATGGCGCGCTGGAGAAGGTTAAAGAACGCAAGAACAGCGACCCCCTGGAAATCTTCGAGAAAGCTCTCGACGCCATCGCTCCGCTGGTCGAAGTAAAGTCGCGCCGTGTAGGCGGTGCTACTTACCAGGTTCCGGTTGAAGTTCGTCCGTCCCGTCGTAACGCCCTGGCAATGCGCTGGTTGGTAGACTTCGCCCGCAAGCGCGGCGAGAAGTCTATGGCTCTGCGTTTGGCTGGCGAACTGTTGGACGCTGCCGAAGGTAAAGGTGCTGCAGTTAAGAAGCGTGAAGACGTGCACCGTATGGCTGAAGCCAACAAGGCTTTCTCGCACTACCGCTTCTAATTTTAGCGTCACTAATTTTGCGAGGGCTTTATGGCTCGTACTACACCGATTAATCGCTACCGTAACATTGGTATCGTTGCTCACGTGGATGCTGGTAAAACCACCACCACCGAGCGCGTCCTTTTTTACACTGGCAAAAGTCACAAGATGGGCGAGGTGCATGACGGCGCCGCGACCACAGACTGGATGGTGCAGGAGCAGGAGCGTGGTATTACCATTACTTCTGCTGCTATTACCGCCTTCTGGCAGGGTTCCGAGAAGCAGCACAAAGACCAATACCGCTTCAACGTTATTGATACCCCGGGCCACGTTGACTTCACTATTGAAGTTGAACGTTCCCTGCGTGTACTCGATGGCGCGGTCGTTGTGTTCTGCGGCACCTCGGGTGTTGAGCCTCAGTCGGAAACCGTATGGCGTCAAGCCAACAAATACGGCGTTCCACGTCTTGTTTACGTAAACAAGATGGACCGTGCTGGTGCGAACTTCCTGCGCGTGATCGGTCAGATCAAGCAGCGTCTGGGTCACACTCCGGTGCCAATCCAGTTGGCTATCGGTTCCGAAGACAACTTCCAGGGTCAGATCGATCTGATGGCCATGGAAGCTGTTTATTGGAATGATGCTGACAAAGGCATGGTTCCAGTTCGCAAGCCTATCCCTGCTGAACTGCAGGAATTGGCTGACGAGTGGCGCGGCAACATGGTTGAGGCTGCGGCCGAAGCCAGCGAAGAGCTGATGAACAAGTACCTCGAAGGTGAAGAACTCACCAACGAGGAAATCAAGGCCGCTCTGCGTCAGCGTACTATCGCTGGTGAGATCGTTCTGGCTGTTTGCGGTTCTTCCTTCAAGAACAAGGGTGTTCCCCTGGTTCTCGACGCCGTTATCGACTACCTGCCTGCTCCAAGCGACATTCCTGCCATCAAGGGTACTGACCCGGATGACGAGACCAAGGAAATGGAGCGTCACGCAGACGACAGCGAGCCGTTCTCGGCTCTGGCGTTCAAGATCGCTACCGACCCATTCGTGGGTACCTTGACCTTTGTTCGAGTTTACTCGGGCGTGTTGGCATCCGGCGACGGCGTGATCAACTCGGTTAAAGGCAAGAAAGAGCGCGTGGGTCGTATGGTGCAAATGCACGCAAACGCCCGTGAAGAAATCAAGGAAGTACGCGCTGGTGACATCGCGGCCTTGATCGGCATGAAGGACGTCACCACTGGTGAAACTTTGTGCAACGCTGACAAGCCAATTATCCTGGTTCGCATGGACTTCCCGGAGCCGGTTATTTCGGTTGCCGTAGAGCCTAAGACCAAGGACGACCAGGAAAAAATGGGTATCGCTCTGGGCAAACTTGCTCAGGAAGATCCATCTT
Organism: Pseudomonas sp. LBUM1645; assembly: GCF_059716185.1. Classification (NCBI taxonomy): domain Bacteria; kingdom Pseudomonadati; phylum Pseudomonadota; class Gammaproteobacteria; order Pseudomonadales; family Pseudomonadaceae; genus Pseudomonas; species Pseudomonas sp. LBUM1645. The sequence continues at coordinate 6,410,395 of NZ_CP166811.1, read as the reverse complement.
TCCGCGTCAAGACTGATGAAGAGACTGGTCAAACGATCATCTCCGGCATGGGCGAGTTGCACCTGGACATCCTGGTTGACCGGATGCGCCGTGAGTTCAACGTCGAAGCCAACATCGGTAAGCCTCAAGTTTCGTACCGTGAGCGCATCACGAAGAGCTGCGAAATTGAAGGCAAGTTCGTTCGCCAGTCCGGCGGTCGTGGCCAGTTCGGTCACTGCTGGATTCGTTTTGCTCCTGCTGACGAAGGTCAGGAAGGTCTGCAATTCCTGAACGAAGTAGTGGGTGGTGTGGTTCCTAAGGAATACATCCCGGCTATCCAGAAGGGTATCGAAGAGCAGATGAAGAACGGCGTTGTTGCCGGCTATCCGCTGATCGGCCTGAAGGCTACCGTGTTTGATGGTTCCTACCACGACGTCGACTCCAACGAGATGGCGTTTAAGGTGGCTGCTTCCATGGCGACCAAGCAACTGGCCCAGAAGGGCGGTGGTGAGTTGCTTGAGCCGATCATGGCGGTAGAGGTTGTTACGCCTGAAGACTATATGGGTGACGTGATGGGCGACCTTAACCGTCGTCGCGGCATGATCCTGGGTATGGAAGACACGGTTTCCGGCAAAGTGATTCGCGCCGAGGTTCCGTTGGGTGAGATGTTCGGTTACGCAACCGACGTTCGTTCCATGTCCCAAGGTCGCGCAAGCTACTCTATGGAATTCAAAAAATACAATACAGCTCCGTCGCATATCGTCGAAACTGTTACCAAAAAACAAGGCTGATTCAGCCCCTTTAGGCTAGGAGTTAATTGTCGTGGCTAAAGAAAAATTTGACCGTACCCTCCCGCACGTCAACGTTGGCACCATCGGTCACGTCGACCACGGTAAAACCACGCTGACCGCTGCTCTGACTCGCGTCTGCTCCGAAATTTTCGGTTCGGCCGTTGTTGCTTTCGACAAAATCGACAGCGCTCCGGAAGAAAAGGCTCGTGGTATCACCATCAACACCGCACACGTTGAATACAACTCGCTGATCCGTCACTACGCTCACGTTGACTGCCCAGGTCACGCTGACTATGTGAAGAACATGATCACCGGTGCTGCTCAAATGGACGGCGCTATCCTGGTTTGCTCGGCCGCTGATGGTCCGATGCCACAAACCCGTGAGCACATCCTGCTGTCCCGTCAGGTTGGCGTTCCGTACATCGTTGTCTTCCTGAACAAGGCTGACATGGTTGACGACGCTGAGCTGCTGGAACTGGTTGAGATGGAAGTGCGCGATCTGCTGAGCACTTACGACTTCCCAGGTGACGACACTCCGATCATCATCGGTTCGGCTCTGATGGCTCTGAACGGCCAAGACGACAACGAAATGGGTACCACCGCTGTTAAGCGCCTGGTAGAGACTCTGGACAGCTACATCCCAGATCCAGTTCGTGTTATCGACAAGCCGTTCCTGATGCCAATCGAAGACGTATTCTCGATCTCCGGTCGCGGTACTGTTGTAACTGGCCGTATCGAGCGCGGTATCGTCAAGGTTCAGGATCCACTGGAAATCGTTGGTCTGCGTGACACTACCGTCACCACCTGCACCGGTGTTGAAATGTTCCGTAAGCTGCTCGACGAAGGTCGTGCTGGCGAGAACTGCGGCGTGCTGCTGCGCGGCACCAAGCGTGACGACGTTGAGCGTGGCCAGGTTCTGGTCAAGCCAGGTTCGGTTAAGCCGCACACTACCTTCGAAGCTGAAGTGTACGTGTTGAGCAAAGAAGAAGGCGGTCGCCACACTCCGTTCTTCAAAGGCTACCGTCCACAGTTCTACTTCCGGACCACTGACGTGACCGGTAACTGCGAACTGCCGGAAGGCGTTGAAATGGTAATGCCAGGCGACAACATCAAAATGGTTGTCACCCTGATCAAAACCATCGCAATGGAAGATGGTCTGCGTTTCGCTATTCGTGAAGGCGGTCGTACCGTCGGCGCTGGCGTCGTAGCCAAAATCATCGCTTAATAAGTGATGGCTTGAAAAAGCCCCCGCCTAGCGGGGGCTTTTTTATTGGGTTGACACTGTAGTAGCCCGTCTATAGAATTGCGCCTCCTTTTAACGGGCGTATTGCGCTCGCTGGGAATAGCAGCCGGAGTCTGAAATCCAATGCAAAATCAGCAAATCCGTATCAGGTTGAAGGCTTTTGACCATCGCCTGATCGACCAATCCACCCAGGAAATCGTGGAAACCGCGAAACGTACTGGTGCTCAAGTGCGTGGTCCAATTCCACTGCCTACCCGTAAAGAGCGGTTCACCGTTCTGGTCTCCCCGCACGTCAACAAAGACGCGCGTGACCAGTATGAGATCCGTACTCATAAGCGCGTTCTGGACATCGTCCAGCCAACGGATAAAACCGTTGATGCTCTTATGAAGCTTGATCTTGCGGCCGGTGTGGAAGTGCAGATCAGCCTCGGCTAAGACTCGGTCTTAGTCGTGTAACGCTCTGAAATGGGCGGCCATAGCGGGTGAAAGCCCCGTACACTCATGAGGTTTACAACATGACTATTGGTGTAGTCGGTCGTAAATGCGGTATGACCCGTATTTTCACCGAAGAAGGTGTCTCCATTCCGGTCACGGTCATTGAGATCGAACCGAATCGCGTCACCCAGTTCAAAACTGAAGAGACCGATGGCTATCGTGCAGTGCAAGTCACTGTAGGCGAGCGTCGTGCTTCGCGTGTTACAGCTGCTCAAGCTGGCCACTTCGCTAAAGCGAACGTTGCCGCTGGTCGTACCGTAATGGAATTCCGTCTTGAAGAAGGCGAGTACCAGGCCGGCGATCTGATCAACGCTGAAATCTTCGCCGCTGGTCAACTGGTTGATGTAACCGGTCAGTCCAAAGGTAAAGGCTTCCAGGGTACGATCAAGCGTTGGAATTTCCGCGGGCAAGATAATACCCACGGTAACTCCGTATCCCACCGCGTTCCAGGCTCTATCGGCCAGTGCCAGACTCCTGGTCGTGTATTCAAGGGCAAAAAAATGTCCGGTCATATGGGCGCTGAGCGCGTGACCGTGCAGTCCCTCGAAGTAGTGCGCGTGGACGCTGAACGCAATCTGTTGTTGGTCAAGGGCGCTGTTCCTGGCGCTACTGGCGGCAACTTGGTTGTACGTCCAGCAGCCAAGGCTCGCGGTTAAGGGGAAGCTGACATGCAATTAAATGTAAATGACGCTCAAGCGATCGAAGTTTCCGAACTGACATTTGGCGGCGAATTCAACGAGACGCTGGTTCACCAAGCAGTCGTGGCCTACATGGCCGGCGGCCGTCAAGGTAGCAAGCAGCAAAAGACCCGTTCCGACGTTCGTGGTGGCGGTAAGCGCCCATGGCGTCAGAAAGGTACTGGCCGTGCTCGTGCCGGTACTATCCGTAGCCCAATCTGGCGTGGCGGCGGTACCACTTTCGCAGCTCGTCCTCAGGATCACACCCAGAAGCTGAACAAGAAGATGTATCGCGCAGCAATGCGTTCCATCCTTGCTGAGCTGGTGCGTACTGATCGTCTGGTTGTGGTTCAGGACTTCGCTGTTGATGCACCGAAGACCAAAGATCTGCTGAACAAACTGACCGGCATGGGCCTGACTGACGTCTTGATCGTGTCTGAAGTAGTTGATCAGAACCTGTACCTGGCTGCTCGTAACCTGCCACACGTTGATGTACGTGACGTGCAAGGTTCCGATCCAGTTAGTCTGATCGCATACGACAAGGTGTTGATCACCGTGTCGGCCGTGAAGAAATTCGAGGAGCTGCTGGGATGAACCAGGAACGCGTATTTAAAGTTCTGCTTGGCCCGCACGTTTCCGAGAAGGCTACGGTTCTGGCTGACAAGAAAGGCCAGTTCGTTTTCAAGGTTGCAACTGACGCAACCAAGCTGGAAATCAAGAAGGCCGTCGAAAGCCTGTTCAGCGTGAAAGTAGAGCGTGTTACTACCCTGAATGTTCTGGGTAAGAGCAAGCGCACTGCTCGCGGTCTGGGCAAGCGTAATGACTGGAAGAAGGCAGTTATCTCCCTTCAGCCAGGCCAAGATCTCGATTTCAGCAGCAGTGCTGAGTAAGGAAGGGGTGCATCATGGCAATCGTTAAATGCAAACCGACTTCCCCTGGCCGCCGTTTTGTGGTCAAGGTGGTCAACCAGGAGCTGCATAAAGGCGCTCCTCACGCACCGCTGCTCGAGAAAAAATCGAAGACTGGTGGTCGTAACAACAATGGTCGTATTACCACTCGTCACATCGGTGGTGGCCATAAGCAGCATTATCGTCTGGTCGATTTCCGTCGCAACGACAAAGATGGCATCTCTGCCACTGTCGAGCGTATTGAATACGATCCAAACCGTACTGCTCACATCGCTCTGCTGCTGTACGCAGATGGCGAGCGTCGCTACATCATCGCCCCTAAAGGCGTGAGTGCTGGCGACCAGCTGATCGCAGGTGCTCTGGCACCGATCAAGCCGGGCAACGCTCTGCAACTGCGTAACATTCCAGTTGGTAGCACCGTACACGGCATCGAATTGAAGCCAGGTAAAGGCGCGCAAATCGCTCGTTCCGCTGGTGCTTCGGCTCAGCTGATCGCTCGTGAAGGTGTCTACGTGACCCTGCGTCTGCGTTCTGGTGAGATGCGTAAAGTGCTGGCTGAATGCCGCGCGACCCTGGGTGAAGTCTCGAACTCCGAGCACAGCCTGCGTTCGCTGGGTAAAGCTGGTGCCAAACGCTGGCGTGGCGTTCGCCCAACCGTTCGTGGTGTTGCCATGAACCCGGTTGACCACCCACATGGTGGTGGTGAAGGTCGTACCTCTGGTGGTCGTCATCCGGTATCGCCATGGGGCTTCCCGACTAAGGGCGCGAAGACTCGTGGTAATAAGCGTACCGACAAAATGATCGTCCGTCGTCGCAAGTAAATAGAGGGATACGACAGTGCCACGTTCTCTGAAAAAAGGTCCTTTTATTGATCTTCACCTACTGAAGAAGATCGAAGTGGCGGCGGAAAAGAACGATCGCAAACCAGTTAAAACCTGGTCGCGTCGTTCGATGATCCTGCCACAAATGGTCGGTTTGACCATTGCAGTGCATAACGGTCGTCAACATGTTCCAGTTCTCGTGAACGAAGACATGGTCGGCCACAAACTAGGCGAGTTTGCCGGTACCCGCACATATCGCGGGCACGTGGCAGACAAGAAAGCCAAGCGTTAAGGGGTAAGGAACGATGGAAGTAGCCGCTAAGTTGTCGGGCGCTCGAATCTCCGCCCAGAAAGCCCGCTTGGTCGCCGACCAGATCCGCGGGAAGAAGGTGGGCGAAGCGCTCAACCTGTTGGCTTTCAGCAGTAAGAAAGCCGCCGAGATCATGAAGAAAGTGCTGGAGTCGGCCGTAGCCAACGCCGAGCATAACGAAGGCGCAGACGTTGATGACCTTAAAGTCAGCACCGTTTTCGTCAACGAAGGGCGTTCGCTGAAGCGAATCATGCCACGTGCCAAAGGCCGTGCTGATCGCATCGTCAAGCGGTCTTGCCATATCACTGTCAAGGTTGCTGACAAGTAACGGAGTCGAAGAGATGGGTCAGAAAGTACATCCCATTGGCATTCGCCTGGGAATCGTCAAGGAGCACACCTCCGTCTGGTACGCAGACGGTCGGACTTATGCGGACTATTTGTTCGCTGATCTGAAGGTGCGCGAGTATCTCCAAGACAAACTAAAAAGCGCGTCCGTAAGCCGTATCGATATCCATCGTCCGGCTCAGACTGCACGTATCACCATCCACACCGCTCGTCCAGGTATCGTTATCGGGAAGAAAGGTGAAGATGTTGAGAAACTGCGTCAGGACCTGACCAAGCAAATGGGTGTGCCTGTGCACATCAATATCGAAGAGATCCGCAAGCCGGAGCTCGACGGTATGCTGGTTGCGCAGAGCGTAGCTCAGCAGCTGGAGCGTCGTGTAATGTTCCGTCGCGCTATGAAGCGCGCTGTACAGAACGCCATGCGCATTGGTGCCAAAGGCATCAAAATCCAAGTGAGCGGTCGTCTCGGCGGTGCTGAAATCGCACGTACTGAATGGTATCGCGAAGGTCGTGTGCCACTGCACACCCTGCGTGCCGACATCGACTATGCCAACTACGAAGCTCACACCACTTACGGTGTGATCGGTGTAAAGGTTTGGATCTTCAAAGGCGAAGTAATTGGTGGTCGCCAAGAAGAACTGAAACCACAAGCACCAGCGCCTCGTAAAAAAGCTGCTAAGTAAGGGGTACGCCAAATGTTGCAACCAAAGCGTACGAAGTTCCGCAAGCAGATGACAGGCCACAACCGTGGTCTGGCACAGCGCGGTAGCAAAGTCAGCTTCGGCGAGTTCGCGCTGAAGTCTGTAGCTCGTGGTCGTCTCACCGCTCGTCAGATCGAGTCAGCGCGTCGTGCTCTGACCCGTCACGTTAAACGTGGCGGCAAGATCTGGATCCGTGTATTCCCGGACAAGCCTATTTCCAAAAAGCCTCTCGAAGTTCGGATGGGTAAAGGTAAGGGTAGTGTGGAGTACTGGGTTGCCCAGATTCAGCCAGGCAAAGTCCTGTATGAAATCGAGGGTGTTACTGAAGAGCTGGCGCGTGAGGCTTTTGCCTTGGCTGCTGCAAAGCTGCCGCTCGCCACTGCCTTCGTTAAACGGACGGTGATGTGATGAAAGCGAACGAACTTCGTGAAAAAGACGCGCCGCAGCTTAACGAGCAACTGCTCGGCCTGCTGCGCGACCAGTTCAATCTGCGCATGCAGAAAGCAACTGGCCAGTTGGGGCAGTCTCACCTGCTCCGGCAAGTTAAGCGTGACATCGCTCGCGTGAAGACTGTGCTCAAACAGCAGGCAGGTAAGTAATCATGGCTGAAGCCGAAAAAACCGTCCGTACGCTGACTGGCCGTGTTGTCAGCGACAAAATGGACAAGACCATCACCGTTCTGATCGAGCGTCGCGTTAAGCACCCGATCTACGGTAAATACGTTAAGCGTTCGACTAAGCTGCACGCGCACGACGAAACCAATCAGTGCCACATCGGCGACAAAGTCACTATTCGTGAAACTCGTCCTTTGGCCAAGACCAAGTCTTGGGCGCTGGTTGATGTTCTCGAACGCGCTGTGGAAGTCTAAGGACTAGGGGTCGGAGAAATTATATGATTCAGACTCAATCCATGCTCGATGTGGCCGATAACAGCGGCGCTCGCCGTGTTATGTGCATCAAGGTGCTGGGTGGCTCCCATCGTCGTTACGCTGGTATCGGTGACATCATCAAAGTTACCGTCAAGGAAGCAATTCCTCGCGGTAAAGTGAAAAAAGGCCAAGTGATGACTGCTGTTGTAGTCCGCACTCGTCACGGCGTACGTCGTGCTGATGGCTCCATTATCCGCTTTGATGGCAACGCTGCTGTTCTTCTGAACAACAAGCAAGAGCCGATCGGCACCCGTATCTTTGGGCCAGTGACTCGTGAGCTTCGTACTGAGAAGTTCATGAAGATCGTCTCGCTCGCCCCAGAAGTGCTGTAAGGAGATCCGACATGCAAAAGATTCGTCGTGACGACGAGATCATCGTGATCGCCGGCAAAGACAAAGGTAAGCGCGGTAAGGTGCTTAAGGTTCTCGCTAATAACCGTCTGGTTATTGGTGGTCTGAACCTGGTTAAGCGTCATACCAAGCCTAACCCGGCGTCGGGCGTACAAGGCGGTATCGTCGAAAAAGAAGCTCCACTGGACGCTTCTAACGTCGCCATTTTCAACGGCGAAACCAACAAGGCTGACCGCGTTGGTTTCAAAGTAGAAGACGGCAAGAAAATTCGTGTCTTCAAGTCGACCCAAAAAGCGGTTGATGCTTGAACACTGCTAGGTAGAAGACCATGGCACGACTAAAAGAGATTTACTGGAAGGAAATCGCACCGAAGCTTAAGGAAGAACTTAAGCTTTCGAACGTGATGGAAGTTCCACGCGTTACCAAAATCACCCTGAACATGGGTCTGGGCGAAGCGGTCGGTGACAAAAAAGTCATCGAGCACGCTGTTGCCGACCTGGAAAAGATCACCGGTCAGAAAGTTGTTGTGACTTACGCTCGGAAATCCATCGCTGGCTTTAAAGTCCGTGAAGGTTGGCCGATCGGCGTCAAAGTGACCCTGCGCCGTGAGCGTATGTACGAGTTCCTGGATCGTCTGCTGTCGATCTCCCTGCCTCGGGTTCGCGACTTCCGCGGCCTGAATGCCAAGTCCTTCGATGGTCGTGGTAACTACAGCATGGGCGTTAAAGAGCAGATCATCTTCCCGGAAATCGACTACGACAAGATCGATGCTCTCCGCGGTCTGGACATTACCCTGACCACCACTGCCAAGAACGATGATGAAGGTCGCGCCCTGTTGCGTGCTTTCAAATTCCCGTTCCGCAACTGATTGGAGTAGGAAAATGGCCAAGATGAGCATGAAAAACCGCGAGCTGAAGCGTCAGCTCACGGTTGCCAAGTACGCCAAAAAGCGTGCAGCACTGAAAGCTATCATCGTTGATCTGAACGCAAGTCCAGAAGCGCGTTGGGAAGCTACAGTAGCTCTGCAGAAGCAGCCACGTGACGCAAGCGCCTCGCGCATGCGTAACCGCTGCCGCCTGACCGGTCGTCCACACGGCGTTTACCGCAAGTTCGGCCTCGGCCGTAACAAATTGCGTGAAGCTGCAATGCGTGGTGACGTACCTGGTCTGGTTAAAGCCAGCTGGTAAGCACTATCAAAGTCTCGGTGGTCCGGATCGCAAGATCCTGACCACCGGTGACCTTGAACTTGAATCAAGCCCCTATTGGGGCTTGATTCATTTGTGGGGTGTGTCTAGAATACCCGGCTCGCCTGAGCCCGTGCTTTTTTCGCATGGATGAGCTCGGCGACAAGTAGTAGCCGCAAGGCTAATTTTTTTGTATTAGGAGCGTCTAGCCCATGAGTATGCAGGACCCGTTAGCGGACATGCTAACTCGAATCCGTAATGCCCAGATGGCTGAAAAGTCCGTCGTAAGCATGCCATCTTCTACTTTGAAGGTAGCTGTTGCCAAAGTCCTGAAGGACGAAGGTTACATTGCGGGTTATCAGATCAGCAGCGAAATCAAACCACTGCTGTCTATCGAGCTGAAATACTTCGAAGGCCGTCCGGTTATCGAAGAAGTGAAGCGCGTTAGCCGTCCAGGCCTGCGTCAGTACAAGTCCGTCGATGATCTGCCAAAAGTTCGTGGCGGTCTCGGTGTGTCTATCGTCTCCACCAACAAAGGTGTGATGACGGATCGTGCTGCGCGCGCTGCCGGTGTCGGCGGCGAAGTTCTTTGCACTGTGTTCTAAGGGGGGATAAGCATGTCACGCGTCGCTAAGAACCCCGTTAAGCTGCCAGCCGGTGTCGAAGTCAAATTCGCAGGCCAACAGCTTTCGGTGAAGGGTGCCAAGGGCACTCTCGAACTGAACATCCATTCGTCCGTTGAGATCGTTGAAGAAGCTGGTGAGCTGCGTTTCGCTGCTCGCAATGGCGATCAACAAACTCGCGCAATGGCTGGTACCACTCGTGCGTTGGTAAACAACATGGTCCAAGGCGTAAGCCAAGGCTTCGAGCGCAAGCTCCAGCTGGTCGGTGTTGGTTACAAAGCGCAAGCAAAAGGCACAGTGCTGAACCTGGCTCTTGGCTTCTCGCACCCAGTGGATTATGAACTGCCGGAAGGCATCACCGCTGAGACTCCTAGCCAGACCGATATCCTGATCAAGGGCATCGATAAGCAGCTGGTAGGTCAAGTGGCCGCCGAGATCCGCGACTTCCGTCCACCAGAGCCGTACAAAGGCAAAGGTGTGCGCTACGCGGACGAAGTCGTCCGTCGTAAAGAAGCCAAGAAGAAGTAGGGCATAGCAAATGACCGACAAAAAAGTTACTCGACTGCGTCGCGCTCGCAAAGCACGCCTGAAAATGCACGAACTCGAAGTCGTGCGTCTCTGCGTGTTCCGCTCGTCGCAGCACATCTACGCCCAGGTCATTTCGGCCGACGGCAACAAAGTCCTGGCATCTGCCTCGACTTTGGATAAAGAACTGCGTGATGGCGCCACTGGCAACATCGACGCGGCCACTAAGGTTGGCCAGCTGGTCGCTACGCGTGCTAAAGCCGCTGGCGTCTCGCAGGTGGCTTTCGACCGCTCTGGCTTCAAGTACCACGGCCGCGTCAAGGCGCTGGCTGATGCTGCTCGTGAAGCTGGGCTGGAGTTCTAAGTTATGTCAAATAACGACCAAAAGCGCGACGAAGGCTACATTGAGAAGCTGGTTCAAGTTAACCGCGTAGCCAAAACCGTAAAAGGCGGCCGTATCTTCACTTTCACCGCGTTGACCGTGGTTGGTGATGGTAAAGGGCGTGTTGGCTTCGGCCGTGGCAAGTCACGTGAAGTGCCTGCTGCGATCCAGAAGGCAATGGAAGCTGCTCGCCGCAACATGATCCAAGTTGATCTGAACGGCACCACTCTGCAGTACGCAATGAAGTCCGGTCACGGCGCTTCGAAGGTGTACATGCAGCCTGCTTCTGAAGGTACCGGTATCATCGCTGGCGGCGCTATGCGTGCTGTCCTCGAAGTTGCTGGCGTTCAGAACGTTCTGGCCAAGTGCTACGGCTCGACTAACCCGGTAAACGTGGTTCACGCCACTTTCAAAGGTTTGAAAGCTATGCAGTCTCCTGAGTCCATTGCCGCCAAGCGTGGCAAAAGCGTCAAGGAGATCTTCTGATCATGGCTACCGTTAAAGTTACGCTGATCAAAAGCATGACCGGCCGCATCCCTAACCACAAACTGTGCGTTAAGGGTCTGGGTCTGCGTCGCATCGGTCACACTGTAGAAGTACTTGATACTCCCGAGAATCGCGGGATGATCAACAAGGCTTACTACATGCTGCGTGTCGAGGGTTAATCGATGAAACTCAATGATCTGAGTCCAGCGCCGGGTTCCCGTCGCGAAAAGCATCGTCCGGGCCGTGGTATCGGTAGTGGTTTGGGCAAGACCGGTGGCCGTGGCCACAAAGGTCAGTCCTCCCGCTCCGGTGGCACCATTGCTCCAGGCTTTGAAGGCGGTCAACAGCCGCTGCATCGTCGCCTGCCGAAGTTCGGTTTCGTTTCCCTGAAAGCCATGGATCGCGCAGAAGTGCGTTTGTCCGAGCTGGCTAAAGTGGAAGGCGACATCGTCACCGTGCAGTCCCTGAAAGATGCCAACGTGATCAACGTCAACGTACAGCGTGTGAAAATCATGCTGTCCGGCGAAGTTACTCGCGCTGTTACCATCGGAAAGGGAATCGGCGCCACCAAAGGTGCGCGTGCGGCTATCGAAGCAGCTGGCGGCAAGTTCGAGGAATAAATGGCTAAGCAAGGTGCTCTCTCTGCGCTCGGCAAAGGCGGTATGTCTGAACTCTGGGCTCGTCTGCGTTTTCTGTTCCTGGCGATTATCGTCTACCGAATAGGCGCACACATCCCGGTTCCAGGTATCAACCCGGACCGACTCGCGGACCTGTTTCGACAGAATGAGGGGACCATTCTTAGCTTGTTCAACATGTTTTCTGGCGGCGCGCTGGAACGGATGAGTATCTTTGCACTGGGGATCATGCCGTACATTTCGGCATCGATCATCATGCAACTGATGACCGCCGTCAGCCCGCAGTTGGAGCAGTTGAAGAAGGAAGGTGAAGCTGGCCGTCGCAAGATTAGCCAGTACACCCGCTACGGCACTGTCGTCCTCGCTCTCGTTCAGGCTATTGGCATGTCCATTGGTCTGGCGGGGCAGGGCGTTGCGTTCACTGGTGACTTTGGCTTCCATTTCGTCGCGGTATCCACTTTTGTGGCTGGTGCGATGTTCATGATGTGGCTGGGTGAGCAGATTACTGAGCGTGGTGTTGGCAACGGTATCTCGATGTTGATTTTTTCGGGTATCGTCGCCGGTCTTCCGAGAGCGATCGGGCAGTCTTTCGAGTCTGCGCGTCAGGGTGATATCAACATCTTCGCCCTGGTTGCCATCGGTTTGCTGGCAGTAGCGATTATCGGTTTCGTGGTGTTCATTGAGCGTGGTCAGCGTCGTATTGCTGTTCACTACGCCAAGCGTCAGCAGGGCCGCAAGGTCTTCGCTGCGCAGACTAGCCACTTGCCGCTGAAGGTGAACATGGCCGGTGTTATCCCGGCCATTTTCGCGAGCAGCATTTTGCTGTTCCCGGCTTCGTTGGGTGCCTGGTTCGGCCAGTCTGAAGGTATGGGCTGGTTGCAGGACATCTCGCAGTCGATCGCTCCTGGTCAGCCGTTGAATATTCTGCTGTTTAGTGCAGGGATTATTTTCTTCTGCTTCTTCTATACGGCGTTGATGTTCAATCCGAAAGACGTAGCGGAAAACCTGAAGAAGTCCGGTGCCTTTATTCCGGGCATCCGTCCAGGTGAGCAGTCTGCGCGCTACATTGATGGCGTTCTGACTCGCTTGACCATGTTCGGTGCTCTTTACATGACGGCCGTGTGCCTGCTGCCCCAGTTCCTGGTGGTTGCAGCAAACGTACCGTTCTACCTTGGCGGGACCTCGTTGCTGATCGTCGTCGTGGTTGTGATGGACTTCATGTCCCAAGTACAATCGCACCTCGTTTCGCACCAGTACGAATCCCTGATGAAGAAAGCCAACCTGAAGGGTTACGGCAGCGGCATGTTGCGCTGAGTACCCATAAGGTTCGAGGAGTTGGTGATGAAAGTTCGTGCATCGGTGAAAAAGCTGTGCCGTAACTGCAAGATTATTCGCCGCGAAGGTGTTGTTCGAGTAATTTGCAGCGCGGAACCGCGTCACAAACAGCGCCAAGGCTGAGTGTGATTGTGCTTCAAGCCCGGCAGCTAGTGCGCTGCCGGGTTGATTATTTGTTATTACAGCGATATTATCTCGCGCCCTATTTCTTGGCTTCCGGGGCGTAGGTAGCTGTCAATTGGAGTCCCACTGAATGGCCCGTATTGCAGGCGTTAACATTCCAGATAACAAGCATACTGTTATCTCGCTGACCTACATCTATGGTGTTGGTCGCACTACTGCACAGAAGATCTGTGCAGTGACTGGGGTAAACCCAGCCGCAAAGATCAAAGATCTGAGCGACGAGCAGATTGAACAGCTGCGTGGCGAAGTGGCGAAGTTCACCACTGAAGGTGACCTGCGTCGCGAAATCAACATGAAAATCAAGCGTTTGATGGACCTCGGTTGCTATCGCGGTCTGCGTCATCGTCGTGGTCTTCCAGTGCGCGGTCAGCGTACCAAGACTAACGCGCGTACCCGTAAAGGTCCGCGTAAGCCGATCCGCAAGTAATCGCCCCAGCGAATCGACAGGAAATTAATCATGGCTAAACCTGCTGCTCGTCCTCGTAAAAAAGTTAAAAAGACAGTGGTTGATGGCATCGCCCACATCCATGCATCTTTTAACAACACAATCGTGACCATCACCGACCGTCAAGGCAACGCTCTTTCCTGGGCTACCTCCGGTGGTTCGGGTTTCCGCGGTTCCCGCAAGTCCACCCCGTTTGCTGCTCAAGTAGCTGCTGAACGTGCTGGTCAAGCTGCGCTGGAATACGGCCTGAAAAACCTCGACGTTAACGTCAAAGGTCCAGGTCCAGGTCGTGAATCTGCAGTCCGCGCTTTGAACGGCTGTGGCTACAAGATCGCCAGCATCACCGACGTGACGCCAATCCCGCACAACGGGTGCCGTCCGCCGAAGAAGCGCCGCGTGTAATCCAGGAGATTGTAAAGAATGGCTCGTTACATTGGTCCAAAATGCAAACTCGCTCGTCGCGAAGGCACCGATCTCTTCTTGAAGAGCGGCGTGCGCGCGATCGAATCGAAGTGCAACATTGAAGCAGCACCTGGTATCCACGGCCAACGCCGCGGTCGCCAGTCCGATTACGGCACCCAACTGCGTGAAAAGCAGAAGGTCCGTCGTATCTACGGCGTTCTCGAGCGTCAATTCAGCGGCTACTACAAAGAAGCTGCTGGCAAGAAAGGCGCAACTGGCGAAAACCTGTTGCAACTGCTCGAATGCCGTCTGGACAACGTTGTATACCGTATGGGTTTTGGCTCTACTCGTGCCGAATCCCGTCAGCTGGTATCGCACAAATCCGTAAGCGTTAACGGTCAGACCGTAAACGTGCCGTCGTACCAGGTTCGTGCTGGTGACGTGGTCGCGATTCGCGAGAAAGCAAAGAACCAACTTCGCATTGTCCAAGCTCTCGATCTGTGTGCCCAACGTGGCCGCGTAGAATGGGTAGAAGTAGACACTGAGAAGAAGTCGGGCGTTTTCAAGAACGTTCCTGCTCGCAGTGATCTGTCCGCCGACATCAACGAAAGCCTGATTGTCGAGCTCTACTCCAAGTAAGGGCTAGAAAATAGGTGCATCCATGCAGATTTCGGTAAATGAGTTCCTGACACCCCGCCATATTGATGTGCAGGTTGTCAGTCCAACCCGCGCCAAGATCACTCTCGAGCCTCTCGAGCGTGGTTTTGGCCACACCCTGGGCAACGCGCTGCGCCGCATCCTGTTGTCCTCAATGCCCGGCTGCGCAGTAGTCGAGGCCGAGATTGACGGTGTGCTCCATGAGTACAGCGCCATCGAAGGTGTACAGGAAGACGTAATTGAAATCCTGTTGAACCTTAAAGGTCTGGCTATCAAGCTGCACGGCCGTGACGAAGTTACGCTGACCTTGTCGAAGAAGGGTTCGGGGGTGGTTACCGCTGCCGATATTCAGCTGGATCATGATGTCGAGATCGTTAACCCCGATCACGTAATCGCTAACCTGGCGTCTAACGGCGCCCTGAACATGAAGCTCACCGTAGCTCGTGGTCGTGGTTATGAACCGGCAGACTCGCGTCAGAGCGATGAAGACGAAAGCCGCAGCATCGGTCGCTTGCAGCTTGACTCTTCGTTCAGCCCGGTTCGCCGTATCGCATACGTGGTGGAAAACGCCCGTGTCGAACAGCGTACTAACCTGGACAAGCTGGTTATTGATCTGGAAACCAACGGTACTCTGGATCCTGAAGAGGCAATTCGCCGCGCTGCAACCATTCTGCAACAGCAGTTGGCTGCGTTCGTCGACCTCAAAGGTGACAGTGAGCCAGTGGTTGTCGAGCAGGAAGACGAGATCGATCCGATCCTGCTTCGCCCGGTTGACGATCTGGAACTGACTGTACGTTCGGCTAACTGCCTTAAGGCGGAAAACATCTACTACATCGGTGACCTGATTCAGCGTACCGAAGTAGAGCTGTTGAAGACTCCGAACCTTGGCAAGAAATCCTTGACTGAAATCAAGGACGTTCTGGCCTCCCGCGGTCTGTCCCTCGGCATGCGCCTCGACAACTGGCCGCCTGCAAGTCTTAAGAAGGACGACAAGGCGACTGCCTGATCGTCGTAATCACCGAACGTTGTGTTTGGTAAGGAATGAACCATGCGTCATCGTAAAAGTGGTCGTCACCTGAGCCGCACTAGCTCGCACCGCAAGGCCATGTTTCAAAACATGGCAGTGTCGCTGTTCGAGCACGAGCTGATCAAAACTACACTGCCGAAAGCTAAAGAACTGCGTCGCGTTGCTGAGCCGCTGATCACTTTGGCCAAGACAGACAGCCTGGCTAACCGCCGTCTGGCTTTCGACCGTACTCGTTCGAAAGCTATCGTTGGTAAGCTCTTCAACGACCTGGGCAAGCGTTACGCTACCCGTGAGGGTGGCTACCTGCGCATCCTCAAGTGCGGTTTCCGCACTGGCGACAACGCGCCTATGGCGTACGTCGAGTTGGTTGATCGTCCTGCCGGTGGTGAAGCTGTATCCGCTGAGTAAGACGTCAGTCTGAAACGAAGAACCGGGCCTAGTGCCCGGTTTTTTGTGCGCGCTCGAAAAGTATCGAGTGGCCTGGGCGATACAGCTTCATTAGTATTTATCTATCGATTCTCACAGTTTAATGAATTTGATGGTGTCATGTTGATGGTCAATACTCCCTCTCAGCCGATTAGCCGGCAGTAGGAAAGACAGACAGAGGAAGAGATCGCATGAGCCAAAATAAAACACTTACCACCGCCAGTGGCGCTCCTGTCGCCGACAACCAGAATTCCCGTTCCGCCGGCCCTCGTGGCCCGCTGCTGCTCGACGACTTTCACCTGATCGAGAAGCTTGCCCACTTCAACCGTGAAAACATCCCTGAGCGTCGCGTACACGCCAAAGGTTCGGGTGCTTACGGTACGTTCACAGTAACTCGGGACATCACCGAGTACACCAGCGCCAAACTGTTTGAATCTGTCGGCAAGCAAACCCCAACCTTCCTGCGGTTTTCCACCGTTGGCGGTGAGCGTGGTTCGGCCGACACCGAGCGCGATCCACGTGGTTTCGCCCTGAAGTTCTACACCGAAGAAGGCAACTGGGACATCGTCGGCAACAACACGCCAGTGTTCTTCATCCGCGATCCTTTGAAATTCCCGGACTTTATTCATACCCAAAAACGTCTTCCACAAAGCAATCTGAAAAGCGCGCAAATGATGTGGGACTTCTGGTCGCACTCACCTGAGGCGTTGCACCAGGTCACCATTCTGTTCTCGGATCGCGGCATCCCCGATGGCTACCGTCACATGCACGGCTTCGGCAGCCACACCTACAGCCTGATCAACGCCAATGGCGAGCGTCATTGGGTGAAGTGGCACTACAAGACCAAGCAAGGGATTAAAAACCTGGCACCTGCCGAAGCAGCACGCCTGGCTGGTACCGATCCGGATTACGCACAGCGTGATCTGTTCGGCGCGATCGAGCGCGGTGATTTTCCGAAATGGCGCGTGTGCATCCAAATCATGACTGAGGCTCAGGCCGCAGCGCACTACGAGAACCCGTTCGACGTGACCAAGACCTGGTCACAGAAAGAGTTTCCGCTGATCGAAGTGGGCGAACTGGAGCTTAACCGGAACCCGCAGAACTATTTTGCTGAAGTCGAGCAAGCGGCGTTCGGGCCAAGCAACATGGTCCCGGGTGTCGGTTTGTCGCCTGACCGCATGCTGCAAGGGCGAGTGTTCGCTTACGCCGATGCTCACCGCTACCGTATTGGCACCAACCACCAGCAATTGCCGGTGAACGCACCTCGTAGTCCGGTGAACAGCTACCAGCGCGATGGCTCGATGGCCTTTGGCAGCAATGGCGGAGCGGCGCCTAACTACGAGCCGAACAGCTATGTTGAGTCGCCGAAACAGGCTCCTCGCTACGCTGAGCCTCCTTTGGCGCTGAGCGGCGCAGCTGATCGTTACGATCATCGCGAGGACACCGATTACTACAGTCATGCGGGTGCGCTGTTCCGGCTCATGAGTAACGAGCAGAAAGCGCTGCTGGTCAACAACATTGCCGGTGCAATGGGTGGTGTTTCCAGCGATGTGGTTGATCGCCAATTGCAGCATTTCTTCAAGGCCGACCCGGCGTATGGAGAAGCAATCGCAAAGGCACTCAACGTACAGCTTAACGAAGTCTAAACGAGAAGCAGAACCGCCCTCATTTGGGCGGTTTTTGCGTTATTTAAACCACTTTTCTCAGAATATCTTCGCTTTTATCGCGCAAGCAGAGTGACCAAACAGTCTGCTTGGTTCAAACTACAGACTTTCAAGCAGGGAGATGTAGGGCGATGCAAGGCCACCCAGACGTAATCGATTACCTCAACACGTTGCTGACCGGCGAACTGGCCGCGCGTGACCAATATTTCGTTCACTCGCGGATGTATGAGGACTGGGGATTCACCAAGCTCTACGAACGAATCAATCACGAGATGGAAGAAGAAGCAGGGCATGCCGATGCCCTGATGCGCCGTATCCTGATGCTGGAAGGCACGCCGCGTATGCGTCCGGACGACCTTGATGTCGGCACCACTGTGCCGGACATGCTCGCCGCCGACCTGCGTCTGGAATACAAAGTCCGCGCCGCGCTCTGTAAGGGCATCAAGCTCTGCGAGCAGCACAAGGACTATGTCAGCCGCGAGATGCTGCGGGTTCAATTGCATGACACCGAAGAAGACCACACCTACTGGCTTGAAAAGCAGATGGGTCTGATCAAGCTGATCGGTCTGGAAAATTACCTGCAATCGCACGCCTGATTCCACCGGATACAAAAAAGCCCCTGTCACCGAGAAAGTGACAGGGGCTTTTTCATGGCCGTGATTCAGGCCTTGTCGCGTGCCAGCAGCGGCTTGAGGTAGAAGCCGGTGTGAGATTGCTTCATCTCGGACACTTCCTCCGGCGTGCCGACGGCAATGATCTGGCCACCCTTGGAGCCGCCTTCCGGCCCCAAGTCCACCAGCCAGTCGGCCGTCTTGATCACATCCAGATTGTGCTCGATCACCACCACAGTGTTGCCGTGGTCGCGCAATCGATGCAAAACGTCGAGTAGCTGCTGAATATCCGCGAAGTGCAGGCCAGTTGTCGGCTCATCGAGGATATACAGCGTCTTGCCGGTATCGCGCTTGGACAGTTCGCGGGACAGCTTCACCCGCTGGGCTTCACCACCCGACAGGGTGGTCGCTGACTGCCCGAGCTTGATGTACGACAGGCCGACATCCATCAGCGTCTGAAGCTTGCGCGCCAGGGCCGGAACCGCGTCGAAGAACACCCGCGCTTCCTCGATCGTCATCTCGAGGGTTTCGTGGATGTTCTTGCCCTTGTACTTGATCTCAAGAGTTTCGCGGTTGTAGCGCTTGCTCTTGCAGACGTCGCACGGGACATAGATGTCCGGCAGGAAGTGCATTTCCACCTTGATCAGGCCATCGCCCTGACACGCTTCGCAACGTCCACCCTTCACGTTGAAGGAGAAACGTCCAGGACCATAACCGCGGGAGCGGGACTCCGGCACGCCGGCGAACAGTTCGCGAATCGGTGTGAACAACCCGGTGTAGGTCGCGGGGTTGGAGCGAGGCGTTCGACCGATCGGGCTCTGGTCGATGTCGACAACCTTATCCAGATGCTCCAGACCTTTGATGCTGTCGTGGGCGGCCGCTTCGAGCGTCGTCGCACCGTTCAATGCCGTAGCGCTAAGCGGGAACAGGGTGTTGTTGATCAGCGTCGACTTGCCCGAGCCGGACACGCCGGTGACGCAAGTCAGCAGGCCTATTGGAATGTCCAGATCGACATCGCGCAGGTTGTTGCCACGGGCGCCTTTGAGGGACAGCGACAACTTTTTGTTACGCGGCGTGCGTTTGGCTGGGACTGCAATCTTCACCCGGCCCGACAAGTATTTGCCGGTCAACGAATCAGGGTGAGCCATTACCTCGGCCGGCGTACCTTCGGCGACGATATGCCCACCGTGTACACCCGCGCCCGGACCGATATCCACCACGTAGTCAGCCAGGCGAATCGCATCTTCGTCGTGCTCGACCACGATCACCGTGTTGCCGATATCCCGTAGATGCTTGAGGGTGCCGAGCAGCCGATCGTTGTCTCGCTGGTGCAGGCCAATCGACGGTTCGTCGAGGATGTACAGAACCCCTACCAGGCCCGCACCGATCTGGCTGGCCAGACGAATACGCTGAGCCTCACCGCCAGACAATGTGTCGGCACTGCGATCCAGCGACAAATAGTCGAGGCCAACGTTGACCAGGAACCGCAGACGCTCGCGAATTTCCTTGAGAATCTTGTCGGCAATTTCACCGCGACGGCCAGTAAGTTTCAGTACGCCGAAATATTCACAGGCATCGCCAATCGGCAGATTGGTCACCGCCGGCAGCGTCTTCTCGCCAACCCATACATGCCGAGCCTCACGACGCAGGCGAGTACCACGGCAATCCGGGCAAGGCTGGGTGCTGAGGAACTTGGCCAGCTCTTCACGCACCGAGGCGGACTCGGTTTCACGGTAGCGTCGGTCCAGATTCGGCACGATGCCTTCGAACGGGTGCGAACGTTTGACGATGTCGCCACGGTCGTTCAGGTATTTGAAGTCGACGTTCTGCGAACCGCTGCCGTGCAAGATGAACTTCTGCTGATCGGCCGTTAGTTCGTTGAACGGCACTTCCAGGCTGAACTTGTAGTGCGAAGCCAACGAGCCGAGCATCTGGAAGTAATAGACGTTGCGCCGGTCCCATCCGCGAATCGCGCCCTCGGCCAGCGTCAGCTCGCCGTTCACCAGTCGCTTGATGTCAAAGAACTGCTTAACGCCCAGGCCATCGCACGTCGGGCAAGCGCCGGCCGGGTTGTTAAAGGAGAACAGCTTGGGTTCCAGCTCGCTGATGGCATGGCCGCAGATCGGGCAGGCGAAGCGCGCGGAGAAAATGATCTCTTCACCGGGCTCGTCGTCCATCGGCGCGACCAGGGCAATACCGTCCGCTAGCTTCAGCGCGGTCTCGAACGACTCGGCCAGGCGCTGTTGCAGGTCGGCGCGGACCTTGAAGCGGTCGACCACGACATCGATCGAGTGCTTCTTCTGTTTATCCAGCTTCGGCAACTCGTCCAGCTCGCAGAGCCGGCCATTGACCCGGGCGCGTACAAAACCCTGGGCACGCAGTTCTTCGAAGACTGACAGGTGTTCGCCTTTACGCTCGCGAATCACCGGGGCCAGCAGCATCAGCTTGCTGCCCTCCGGTTGGGCGAGGACAAGGTCGACCATCTGGCTGACGGTTTGCGCTTCCAGCGGAATGTCGTGATCCGGGCAGCGCGGAATACCCACGCGAGCATAAAGCAGGCGCAGGTAGTCGTAGATTTCGGTGATGGTGCCGACCGTCGAGCGCGGGTTGTGCGAGGTCGATTTCTGTTCGATGGAAATGGCTGGCGACAAACCTTCGATGGTGTCGACGTCAGGTTTTTCCATCATCGACAAAAACTGCCGGGCATAGGCCGACAGCGATTCGACGTAGCGGCGCTGGCCTTCGGCATACAGCGTGTCAAACGCCAGGGACGATTTGCCGGATCCGGACAGGCCGGTGATGACGATCAGTTTGTCCCTTGGCAGGGTCAGGTCGATGTTCTTCAGGTTGTGGGTTCGGGCCCCACGAATCAGGATCTTGTCCAAAGTGGCCTCGCTTGGCGGGCGTCGAAAACGTAGGAGTATACGGCCAAATACTGGATGGATGCACACTATCAAACGAGCGGATTTGTGTCTTACATGAAGAGTCTGTCAGCGGAGCGCGTCAAAGCGTCGCGATATACCCCGTCAATCGATGGGACTGGTAGAATCGCCGCCGGTTCACATGAGGTTTTTCCATGCACGATCCCCACAGCGAACGCATGAGTGGCAGTGAGACACGCGCAGCAAGCGGTCTGGCCCTGGTGTTCGCCTTCCGTATGCTTGGCATGTTCATGGTGTTGCCGGTACTGGCGACCTATGGGATGGATCTGGCAGGAGCGACCCCGGCCCTCATCGGGCTGGCGATTGGCGCTTACGGCCTGACCCAGGCGATCTTCCAGATTCCTTTCGGCTTTATTTCCGACCGGATCGGTCGTCGTCCGGTGATTTACCTGGGGCTGATCGTCTTCGCCCTCGGTAGCGTGCTGGCGGCTAATGCCGACTCGATCTGGGGCGTGATTGCCGGACGAATCCTGCAAGGCGCCGGGGCGATTTCCGCCGCGGTGATGGCGCTGTTGTCAGACCTGACCCGGGAACAGCACCGGACCAAAGCCATGGCCATGATCGGCATGACGATCGGTCTGTCATTCGCTGTCGCGATGGTTGTAGGACCGTTGCTGACCCGCGCCTTTGGCCTGTCCGGGTTGTTCCTCGCCACGGGCGGCATGGCGCTGTTCGGCATCGTGATCGTGATGTTCATGGTGCCGCGCGCCACCAGCCCTTTGCAGCACCGCGAGTCCGGCGTTGCACGCCAGGCGCTGATACCGACGCTCAAGCATCCGGACCTGCTGCGCCTGGACCTGGGCATTTTTGTGTTACATGCGATGTTGATGTCGAGCTTCGTCGCATTGCCGCTGGCTCTGGTCGAAAAAGCCGGGCTGCCCAAAGAACAGCACTGGTGGGTCTACCTCACAGCGCTGCTGATCTCCTTCTTCGCCATGATCCCGTTCATTATCTACGGCGAGAAGAAACGCAAAATGAAACGAGTTTTATTGGGCGCCGTCGCGACGCTGATGCTCACTGAGCTATTCTTCTGGCAGTTCGGCGATAGCTTGCGGGCTCTGGTGATCGGCACGGTGGTGTTCTTTACCGCGTTCAATCTGCTGGAAGCTTCGTTGCCATCGCTGATCAGCAAGGTTTCACCGGCAGGCGGCAAAGGCACGGCGATGGGGGTTTATTCCACCAGCCAGTTCCTCGGTTCGGCGCTGGGCGGGATCCTCGGCGGTTGGCTTTTCCAGCATGGCGGTTTGTCGGTTGTCTTCCTCGGATGCGCCGGCCTGGCTGCCCTCTGGCTGGCCTTTGCTGTTACCATGCGCGAACCACCTTATGTCACGAGCCTGCGCTTGCCGTTGTCGCCCGAGGCGATCCGCGAAGCGGGTCTGGTTGAGCGCCTGAAGGCCGTCGTAGGGGTAACAGATGCGGTGATCGTTGCTGATGAAGCGGCGATTTACATCAAATTGGACACAGAACTATTGGATCGCACGACCCTTGAGCGCTTGGTGAACAACCCGGCCGAGGCAGCGTGCGTAGCCTAGGAGAACGTTATGGCCCGTGGGGTTAACAAAGTCATATTGGTCGGCACTTGCGGCCAGGATCCCGAAGTTCGCTACTTGCCTAACGGTAACGCCGTGACCAACCTGAGTCTGGCGACCAGCGAACAGTGGACCGACAAGCAAACCGGTCAGAAAGTCGAGAAGACCGAATGGCACCGTGTGTCGATGTTCGGCAAAGTTGCCGAGATCGCCGGCGAGTATCTGCGTAAAGGTTCGCAGGTCTACATCGAAGGCAAGCTGCAGACCCGCGAGTGGGAAAAAGACGGTATCAAGCGTTACACCACTGAAATCGTGGTCGACATGCAAGGCACCATGCAACTGTTGGGCGGCCGTCCACAGCAGGGCGACCAACAAGGCGGGGGCAATAACTACCAGCAGTCCGCCCCGGCCCCACGCCAACAGGCTCCGCGTCCGCAGCAGTCGACAGCTCCGCAACAGTCGCGTCAGGCTCCGGCTCCACAGCAGGCTGCTCCGCAACCGGCTCCGGATTTCGACAGCTTTGATGACGATATTCCGTTCTAAAAAGCAGCTATCCAGTCAGTAACAAAAAAAGCGAAGCCATCTGGCTTCGCTTTTTTGTGGGTGCTGTTAACTGGATAAAGCAGTCACGTTAGCCCGCGCGGTATGCAGTTTTTTGTAGCTCTCGATCAAGCGCAAGTGCCTATCGAGCCCTTCCAGTTTCATGCTGGTCGGCGTCAAACCATGGAAGCGCACGCTGCCATCGACCGAGCCGATCACTGCATCCATTCGTTCGTTGCCAAACATCCGGCGGAAATTGGCCTCGTAGTCTTCCAGTTCCAGGTCTTCGTCCAGCTTCATCTCCAGCACCGCGTTGACGGCTTGGTAGAACAAGCCGCGCTCAACCGTGTTGTCGTTGTACTGCAGGAACATCTCCACCGCCTCTTTCGCCTCTTCAAATTGCTGCAAGGCGAGATAAATCAGCAGCTTCAACTCCAGGATCGTCAGCTGACCCCAGGCCGTATTGTCGTCAAACTCGATGCCGATCAGGGAGGTGATATCGGTGTAGTCATCCAGCTCACTTTCCACCAGGCGTTCAACCAGCGCTCGCAGTTCGTCTTCGTCCAGGCGATGCAGGTTCAGGATATCGGCGCGGAAGAACAGCGCTTTGTTGGTGTTATCCCAGATCAGGTCGTCCACCGGATAGATCTCCGAGTAGTCCGGTACCAGGATGCGGCATGCCGTCGCGCCGATATGCTCGTAGACCGCCATATACACTTCTTTGCCCATGCCTTCGAGAATGCCGAACAAAGTCGCGGCTTCATCGGTATTCGAGTTTTCACCCTGGCCGGAGAAGTCCCACTCGACGAATTCGTAATCCGACTTGGAGCTGAAGAAGCGCCACGACACCACGCCGCTGGAATCGATGAAGTGCTCGACGAAGTTATTCGGCTCGGTCACCGCATGGCCTTCAAACGTCGGCTGGGGCAAGTCGTTGAGGCCTTCGAAGCTGCGGCCCTGGAGCAGTTCGGTCAGGCTGCGCTCCAGCGCCACTTCCAGGCTCGGGTGCGCGCCGAACGAGGCGAACACACCGCCGGTACGCGGGTTCATCAACGTGACGCACATCACCGGGAATTCACCGCCCAGGGATGCATCCTTCACCAATACGGGGAACCCTTGCTCTTCCAGCGCCTGAATACCCGCCAGTATCCCTGGGTACTTCGCCAGCACATCGGCGGGCACATCCGGCAGTGCAAATTCACCTTCGATGATTTCGCGTTTTACCGCGCGCTCGAAGATCTCCGACAGGCATTGCACTTGGGCTTCGGCCAGCGTGTTGCCGGCACTCATGCCGTTGCTCAGGAACAGGTTTTCAATCAGGTTGGACGGGAAATACACCACTTCGCCGTCCGACTGGCGCACGTATGGCAGCGAGCAGATGCCGCGCTCTTCATTGCCCGAGTTGGTGTCGATCAGGTGGGAGCCACGCAACTCGCCGTCGCGGTTGTAAATCTTCAGGCAGTACGCGTCGAGGATTTCGGCCGGCAGTTCATCTTTACGGCCAGGCTTGAACCAGCGTTCGTCCGGGTAATGCACAAACGGCGCGTTGGCGATCTCTTCGCCCCAGAACTGATCGTTGTAGAAGAAGTTGCAGTTGAGTCGCTCGATAAACTCGCCCAACGCCGACGCCAGCGCGCCTTCCTTGGTTGCGCCCTTGCCGTTGGTAAAGCACATCGGCGAGTGCGCATCGCGGATATGCAGCGACCACACGTTGGGAACGATATTGCGCCACGAGGCGATTTCAATCTTCATGCCCAGGTCCGCCAGAATGGCCGACATATTGGCGATTGTCTGCTCCAGCGGCAGATCCTTGCCCGCGATATAGGTGTGCGCCTCTGAATTAGACGCAGGCATCAGCAACGCCTGGGCATCGGCGTCGAGGTTTTCCACTTCTTCGATCACAAACTCAGGCCCGGCTTGCACCACTTTTTTCACGGTGCAACGGTCGATGGAACGCAGGATGCCCTGGCGGTCCTTGTCGGAAATATCCGCCGGCAACTCGACCTGGATCTTGAAGATCTGGTTGTAGCGGTTTTCCGGATCAACAATGTTGTTCTGCGACAGGCGGATGTTTTCGGTGGGAATACTGCGAGTGTCGCAGTACAGCTTCACGAAATAAGCCGCACACAACGCCGACGAAGCCAGGAAGTAGTCGAACGGACCCGGTGCCGAGCCATCGCCCTTGTAGCGGATAGGTTGATCGGCCACCACCGTGAAGTCGTCGAACTTGGCTTCAAGTCGAAGGTTGTCGAGAAAGTTGACCTTGATTTCCATGGGGGATTACCAGAATAACGGCTAGACATTTGGCCGCCATTATCCGGCTTTTCGGCCGTAAGTCTCAGAAAAAGGCCAGTCGCGTGCGCACGCGACTGGCCTTCTTTGTTTCGGGAGCGTCGAATTGCAGCACCTGACGCAGAAGCGTTGATCAGTGATGCGCCGCCAGGAGCTCGTCAGTGGACACCACGCTGGCATAGGCAAAACCCAGGGCTGACATAAAGGCTGCGTGCACGTGGGCTGCCGGAACGGTGACGCCGTTGAACTCCAGGTCACGTGAGGCACAGGCGTCGTGGATCACTGTGACGCTGTAGCCAAAGTCGGCGGCGGCGCGGGTGATGCCATCGATGCACATGTGGCTCATGCTGCCGACGACCACCAATTCCTTGATGCCTTGTTCGTCGAGGATCGATTTCAGATCGGTTTCGCGGAACGAGTTGACGAAGTGCTTGAGCACGACCGGCTCATCGGCGCGGTTGAGGACTTTAGGGTGCAGCTTCGCGCCCTCGGAGCCCGGCGTGAAGAAGGGCGCTTCGTCGGAGGTGAATTCGTGGCGGATGTGCACCACCGAATCACCGGCATCGCGGAAGGCTTTGAGCAGACGAACGGCATTGTCCGCCGCGGCATCGGCGCCGACCAGCGGCCACTTGCCTTGGGGGAAGTAGTCATTTTGGATATCAACTACGATGAGTGCTTGCTTGGCCATGACTGTTTCCTCGAAGTGCTTGTTGGTGTGGAATGAAGTATTGGGTCTGGCAAGCCGTCCGAGGATTGGCCGCACCGACAATAGAAGGGGGAAAACTGACAATGGACGCAGAAAGGCCAATCGCCGAGCTGGGCGTGCTGATTTATCCCGGTGCGCAGATGGCGGCGGTGCATGGATTGACAGACTTGTTCGGGGTGGCGAACCGGATTGCCGCCGAGCATCAGGCGGCGCAGTTGCCGCTGCTGCGAGTCAGCCATTGGCAGGTTGATGGCGATCAGATGCCCGAGCGAGTCTACGACAGTCATCCCGCACCTGAGGGCGCGTTGGTGGCGGTGCTAATTCCACCGTCGATTGCAGGTTTTTCCGAAGGCCAGGCACCGCAGGGGCTGATTCGCTGGCTGCGTCAGCAACACGCCAATGGCGCAACACTCGGCGGGGTTTGTGTGGGGTCGATTCTGTTGGCCGAGAGCGGCCTGCTCGACGGTCGCAGCGCCACCACCCACTGGACCTCGGCCAAAGCCTTCGCCGAGCGTTACCCGGCGATCAACCTCAAGGCCGACACCCCCATCGTTGACGACGGCGACCTGATCACCACTGCGGGGCTGATGGCCTGGTCCGAACTGGGCTTGCGTCTGGTCAACCGTCTGCTGGGGCCGAGCATCGCCACCAGTACCGCGCGGTTTCTGGTGGTGGAACACAGCGACAGCGCGAGTGAATGCGGCAGCAATTTTTCACCCATTCTCAGCCATGGCGACGCCTCGATTCTCAAGGTCCAGCATTGGCTGCAGAGCACCGGAGCGACCGATGTGTCAGTGGCGACGATGGCCGAGCGGGCAGGGCTGGAAGAACGCACGTTCCTGCGTCGATTTCGCGCGGCAACCGGACTCAAACCCACCGAGTACTGCCAGCACCTGCGAGTCGGCAAGGCCCGGGAAATGCTCGAGTTCACCAACGGCACCATCGATCACATTGCCTGGACGGTGGGTTATCAGGATCCGAGTGCCTTTCGGGCGACGTTCAAGAAGATTACCGGGTTGGCGCCAAGTGATTACCGGACACGGTTTGGGGTGACACCCTCAGCCGCGACTCGGTAGCCAGATAACAACAGATCAAAATGTGGGAGCGAGCTTGCTCGCGATGGGGCCACCACTTTCAACATGGATGCCGTCTGACACACCGCTATCGCGAGCAAGCTCGCTCCCACATTGGGTCAGTGGAAGGCTTGAGTCGTGCAAAATGCCGGAATCTTGAAGGCTGTCGTGCAGAATCAAGCAGGCACGGTGCCATCATGTTTTTCGTAACTGGCTGATTTGAAAAACGTTTGTCTTTGGCTCCCCTTGGCCTGATCTCTGCACCCCTTCTACTACATTCATCAAACGCAGATTGAAGGGGGACGCATGACCCCAACAAAGCGCAACAAACTGGTGGTCGCCCACTCCGTGCGCCCCGAGGCTCCGTTGCACGAAGTAGAAACCAATCGTGCACTGGCCCGTTGGCTGGCGCAGATCCTGGGGCTTAAATACGGCGGCAGTTACGACCCCGAACTGCACAACGGTCGAGACCTTTATTTGCTGCCAACCCAGACGCTTGTTGGCGCCGCTGCTGCCCGGCAATTAGGCGTCAAGGGGCCGGAGGATTTGTGGGGCGGTTACGTCGACCATGATTTCATCTGCACCAAAGCCATCAGTCACGGGCTGCGCAACAAAGATGCTCACGCACCGGAAGGCTGGTCACCGTTGTTTTCCGAACGGGTGCGAAGCGTGGTGCTCGACGGCCTCAGTGTTTTTTCCATGGACGATGCGCGTCCTGCGGCGGAGCATCTGCTCTACAGCGGCCCGATCCGCATCAAGCCGATTCATGCCTGCGCCGGACGCGGTCAGGAAGTGATCAAAAGCCTCGACCAGTTCGATGCCATCCTCGCCAGACCCGAGGCCAAAGCGCTGTTCACTGAAGGGGTGGTGCTGGAGCAGGACCTGGACCAAGTGATCACCCACAGCGTCGGTCAGAGTTTTATCGGCGACACGGTGCTGAGTTATTGCGGTGATCAATACTTGACCGAAGACGGTCAGGGCGAGCAGGTTTATGGAGGGTCCAACCTGCTGGTAGTGCGGGGTCACTACGATGATCTGCTCGAACTGGAACTGCCAGACGATATTCAGCTGGCGATCCGACAGGCGCAAGTGTTCGACCGTGCCGCGGATGAGGCTTATCCCGGTTTCTACGCCTCGCGGCGCAACTACGACATCGCTCAAGGTGTCGACAGTAATGGCAAACAGCGCAGCGGTGTGCTCGAGCAGTCCTGGCGGATGGGCGGTGCCAGCAGCGCCGAAGTTGCCGCCTTGCAGAGTTTCGTCAACGACCCCGGAATGCGCGCGATTCGCGTGTCTTCGGTCGAGACCTACATCGACCAGCCGCTGCCGGCGGACGCCATCGAGGTGTATCGCGGGCCGGCGCAAAACAGTGACTTTCTTCTCAAGTACGTAACGGTTAAATCCTATGACGGCTAGAAGCGAAACCATTCAGATCGACATCGACGATGAACAGATGGTCGGGACTTTTCTCAGCCCCAAATCAAAAGTCCCCGGCGTCCTCTTTGTGCACGGCTGGGGCGGCAGTCAGGAGCGGGACCTGGAGCGGGCGAAAGGCATCGCCGGTTTAGGTTGCGTTTGCCTGACGTTCGACTTGCGCGGGCACACCGGCGGGGCCGGAATTGCGCTGAGTCGAGTCACGCGCGAAGACAACCTGCGCGATCTGCTGGCGGCGTATGACCGCTTGCTCGCGCACCCGGCGCTCGATACATCGGCGATTGCCGTGGTCGGCACCAGTTATGGCGGTTACCTGGCCTCGATCCTGACGTCATTGCGTCCGGTGCGTTGGCTGGCGCTGCGGGTGCCGGCGCTGTATCGCGATGATCAATGGCACACGCCCAAGCGTGACCTGAACAAGCTCGATTTACGTGATTACCGCAGCACGTTAGTCCGCGCCGACAGCAATCGTGCGCTGCATGCCTGTTCGCAATTCACCGGGGATGTGCTGCTGGTCGAATCGGAGACCGACGACCATGTGCCCCACGCAACCATCATGAGTTACCGCGCGGCCTGTCAGCAGACTCACTCACTGACCCACCGGATTATCGACGGCGCCGATCACGCCTTGAGCGAACCTGTTTCGCAACAGGCATACACCTCGATCCTGGTGGGCTGGATCACCGAAATGGTAGTGGGCGAGCGGTTGAGCATTATTCAGTCATCGTAAAAAGATCGCAGCCTTCGGCAGCTCCTACAGTGGAATGTGAACACCCTGTAGGAGCTGCCGAAGGCTGCGATCTTTTGATCTTGCTTCTAATCCCGAGGCTTTTTCGCTATTCGCAACGACTTGGCCTTGGCCTCAACAACGAGGTACATCACCAGGGTAATTAGTAGCGGCAGGATGAAATAGATCGCCCGATAGGCCAGCAATCCGGCCACCAGGCTGCCTCGGGACACCTCATGTTGCAGCAGCGCCACGAACACCGCTTCTAGCACGCCAAGCCCGGCAGGAATGTGCGTGATGACCCCGGCAATCGCGCTGATCAGCAATACCCCGAGCACCAGCGGGTAATCCAGTTTGCTCGGCAGCAAGGTGAAAATCACCGCCGCCATCAGCGACCAGTTCAGCGCCCCGAGGGCCAGTTGCAGCACTGCCATGCGCAGGGACGGCAGGTCGATTTCCACCCCGCGTATCGCCCATTCCCGACGCTTGGAAAACTGACACGCTGCCAGATACCCTGCACTCACCAGCAGCAACAACACCCCCACACCTTGCAACGCATCAGTGCTCAGCTTCCAGCCTGGCGGCATTCGCACCAGTCCGCTGCTGAACACCGCCCCGGCAATCACCATGTAACCGAACCAGTTTGTCGCGAGGCTCAACCCGAGAATTTTCGCGATGTTGCCCTTGCTCACCCCGAGTCGCGAATACAGCCGATAACGCATGGCAATGCCGCCGACCCAGGCACTCAGATTGAGGTTGAAGGCATAGCTGATAATCCCCACCGGCAGGATCTGCTTCCACGTCAGGTCCTGGCGAATGTAGGTACGGCCGATCAAGTCGAAGCAGGCGTAGACCAGAAAACTCACCACGGTCAGACCAGACGCGATGATCAGCGTGCGCACCTTGAAATCTGCGAGGTTGTCGAACACTTCATCCCATTCGATGCGCTGGGCAAGCATCGTGAACAGCACGATCAGCGCCAGGAAAAACAGCATTGTCAGCGGCCGTTTCCAGCGGCTCCAGCGGGATTTGCCTGGCGTTTCGGCGTGGGTCGCCGGTTGTGTATCAGAGTGGCTCATCAGGTGTCACTCCCGGCGGAATGAGAAAAAGGTTTCAGGCGCGGCTTGTGCGCCGGCAGCCAACCGGCCCAGGCCGGGAAGTGCCGCAGAAAGTGAAACACCAGAAAGCCGACGGTCATGTGCCAGACCCGCCCGCGCGGGGACTTGTCTGCGGACATGACCTTGCAATGGTTGTTACTCAGGTCTTCGAGGCGCTCGAACAGGTCGCGGTTGAAGGCGCGATCTCGGATCAACACATTGGCTTCCAGGTTCAAGGACAGGCTCAACGGGTCGAGGTTGCTCGAACCGACGGTGCTCCAATCCTCATCCACCAGCGCGACTTTGCCGTGCAGCGGACGGTCGCAATATTCGTAAATCTGCACGCCGGATTTGAGCAGGTAGTCATAGGTCATGCGCGCGGCGAGTTTGGCCGCCAGCATATCGGGCTGACCTTGCAGGATCAGTCGCACATCGACGCCACGGCGCGCCGCGTTGCGGATCTCGCGCAGCAGGCGATAGCCCGGAAAGAAGTAGGCATTGGCGATCACCACCCGGCGCTGGGCACTGCGCAGCACCTGTCGGTAAACCTCTTCGATGTCGGTCGGATGCTCGCCGTTGTCGCGGTACACCAGGCGAACCTGGCCGTCATGATCGGTGAACGCCAGCTCCGAGCGCCGTTGCCTGCGTCGTTGCCACCAGTATTTGGCGCGAGCCGGGCGACCGCATTGCAGCAGGGCGAAGTGATGGATGTCGGCCACCGCCGGGCCTTGCACTTCAACGGAATAATCCTGCTTGGCCTCAGGGCCGAAGTCGGCCAGATGGTCGGCCGAAAAGTTGATGCCGCCGATGAACGCAATCGTGCCATCGACCACCACGATCTTGCGGTGCAGGCGGCGGAACCAGTTGGTGCGGATGCCCAGATGTTTGGGCGCAGGGTCGAAAATCTGGATGCGCACGCCGGCCTCACTCAGGGCTGTGAGGTATCCCGTGCCCAGTTCACCACAGCCAAAGCCATCGAGATTGGCGGTGATCCGTACACCGCGTTGAGCGGCGGCGATAAGGACTTCCTGCAGCTCGTTACCGACCTTGTCCTCGAACACAATGAAGGTTTCCAGCAGGATTTCAGTCTTGGCCTGACGCATGGCCTCGAACACCCGAGGGAAATAATCTTCACCATTCTCCAGCAGCTCTACGCGGTTGTTGCCTTGCCAGCCATATTCGACGTCGACCACGCCCGGTTCACGGACCGGCGGGGTTGTGGATAAGTGCTCCACGTTGGTTTTATCCATCGACGGGCTGCTCATAGCTCGATCTCCACCGACAGCGGTGCATGGTCGGAAAGGTGTGACCAGGGTCGCGCGGCCAGCACTTGCGGCTGACTGGCCTTGAGGTTGCGCACATAGATGCGGTCAAGGCGCAGCGCTGGCAATCGCGCTGGAAAACTGCGCGCCGGTTTGCCGTGGAGTTCGGCGAAAACCTCCCGTAGACCACTGGGTTTGAGCAGCGCGTCGGCACGCTGGCGCCAGTCGTTGAAGTCACCGGCAACGATCACCGGAGCATCGCTGGGCAGTTCTTCGAGGCGCTGGGCCAGCAACTTGAGCTGTTCGGTCCGGTGGGTTTCGCGAAGGCCCAGATGCACGCAAATGGCATGCACTTCCTGGCCGTCACCGGGCAGGCGCAGCACGCAATGCAGGATGCCGCGGTTCTCATGACCGCTGATGGAAACGTCGAGGTTGTCGTGGCGAATGATCTGGAATTTCGACAGCAACGCATTGCCGTGATCGCCCGCCGGATAGACCGCGTTGCGCCCATAGGCGAACTGCGGCCATAGGGTGTCGGCGAGGAATTCGTATTGCGGCATCGCCGGCCAATTGCTGTAGCGCTGGGGGTGCTGCTCGTGGGTGCCGTGGACTTCCTGCAAAAACACCACGTCGGCGGACACGCTGCGCACCGCTTCGCGTAATTCGGGCAGGATGAAACGCCGGTTGAGCGCGGTGAAACCCTTGTGCGTGTTGACCGTCAGCACGGTAAAGCGGCGCACGGAGGTGATGATGGGTTGCTGTTCGTCGGTGGTGCCGACCGGTTCGGAAATGCTCATGACAGCACTCCTTCGGCGGCCAGTTCACCGGGACGGGTGGCGAGGTCTTTATCCAGATGAAAACGCTCCAGCAAGCGGCGGGCATCGAAGGGTGCGCGGACTTTGATGTCGTTGTCGAAGTAGCAAAACACCTCACGGGACTTGCACGCCTTGGGCTTTTGCCGGGGTGCGATCAGTTGTGGGTCGGGCGGTTGCTGGCCGTGGTACCAGGCCTCGATCCGGTCACCCCAGCGTTTCAGCGCCTCGGGGGTGTAACCGCTGGCATAGAGTTCTTCGGCACCGTGCAGGCGCAGGTAAACGAAGTCGCTGGTGAGGTCTTCGCGGTACGGCCATTTACCGGCGGTGTCGGCGATGACGAGGGCCGCGTTATAGCGTTTGAGCAGGCGGATGAAGGCGGGGTCGACGAAGCTCTCGTTTCTGATTTCTACGGCGTGGCGCAAAGGCTTTTTCCCGTAGGCCTTCATGCTGGCGTGACCGTTCACGTGCGCATCATTCTGGCGGGCGAGGGCGGCGGCCTCTTCGGTGTTGTGCGGCAATTGTTCCAGAAAGGTTTCGAACAGCTCGGCATCGAATTTGAAGTTGGGTGGGAATTGCCAGAGGATCGGGCCGAGTTTTTCCTTGAGTTCCAGCACCCCGGAGGCAAAGAAATTCGCCAGGGGTTTATGGATCTCCCGCAGTCGCCTGATGTGGGTGATGAAACGCGGGGCTTTGACGCTGAAAACGAAGCCCCTCGGGGTTTCGGTGTACCACTGGGCATAACGTTCAGGCCGTTGCAGGGCGTAAAACGATCCATTGATTTCGATGCTGTTGACCGCCCGTGAGGCGAATTGCAATTCGCGCTTGTGGGTCAGCCCCTTCGGGTAGAAATCCCCCCGCCAGGGCGTGTAGCGCCAGCCTGAAATTCCTATGTGGATCGCCGCCATGTCGCCTCCCGTCTAATGGTTCTCGGACTACCCCTGTCTTTTGATGACTGCGGGGCGGGCGAGAAAGTTTCGACGGGACTACGGACGGTTAAAGCAAAGATCGCAGCCTTCGGCAGCTCCTACAGGGGGCATGTGAACACCTGTAGGAGCTGCCGAAGGCTGCGATCTTTTGATCTTTCAATGCCCAGCGACGATGCGGGCCGCGCCGTCAGTCGGTTCGGCATACACCGGACCCAACCGGTCAAGACGACCGCTCCACGCGGTCAGGGCCAACGCGACCAACACCACCAGACCACCGATCCACGCGGTGTGGATCAGCCCCATGTGAGCAACGATCAAGCCACCGCCCCACGCACCCCCAGCAATGCCGAGGTTGAACGCGGCGATGTTCAGGCCCGACGCTACGTCCACCGCATGCGGGGTGTGATGTTCGGCCTGACGCACCACGTAAACCTGCAAGCCCGGCACATTGCCGAACGCAACCGCGCCCCAGACCAGCACGGTGGCTAGGGCCAGCCATGGATTGCCAGCGGTGAAGGTCAGTACGAACAACACCGCAGCGAGCAGGGCGAAGATGATTTTCAGGGCGCTGATCGGGCCGCGTTTGTCCGCCAGTTTGCCGCCCCAGATATTACCGACGGCCACCGAGATGCCGTAGACCAGCAGCACCAGGCTGACGGTGCTGGCGCTGAAGCCGGAAATGTCCTGAAGAATCGGTGCCAGGAAGGTGAAGGCAATGAACGAGCCGCCGTAACCGACCGCGGTCATGGCGTACACCAGCAACAGACGCGGTTGCTTAAGCACCTGCAATTGCTGCAACAGTGAAGCCGGTTTGCTGTGGGCAATGTTTTTCGGCACGTAAAGCAGGCTACCGATGAACGCGATCACACCCAGTGCAGAAACCGCGAGGAAGGTTTCACGCCAGCCGAAATGCTGACCGATAAAGGTCCCCAGTGGCACGCCGGTAACCAGTGCCACGGTCAGGCCGGTGAACATGATGGCGATCGCGCTGGCGGCTTTTTCCTTCGGCACGAGGCTCGTGGCGATGGTCGAGCCGATCGAGAAAAACACCCCGTGGGCCAGGCCGGTGACGATCCGCGCAATGATCAGCGACTCGTAACTCGGCGCTTTCCAGGCCAGCAGGTTGCCGAGGGTGAACAGCACCATCAGCGACAACAGCAGCCTTTTGCGCGGGACTTTGCCGGTGAGGGCGGTCAGCACCGGGGCGCCAATGGCAACGCCCAATGCGTAGAGACTGACCAGCAGGCCGGCGGACGGCAGGCTGACGCCGAGGTCGGCGCCGATGGTGGGTAACAGGCCAACGATGACGAACTCGGTCGTCCCGATGGCGAAGGCGCTGAGGGTCAGCGCGAGCAAGGCAATGGGCATGGCTGCAACTCCGGTGGGTTTGATTGATGGAGCGCAGTGTCGGGGTTTGGGTTATGTAGAAAAATACAGGGATGGGCATTTGATATTTGCGTGTAGATCAAATATCGAAAGGGTTAAAGGTTTTTCAGCTGCAACGCAGACCCTGTAGCAGCTGGCGAAGCCTGCGTCCGGCTGCGCAGCAGTCGTAAAGTCAGACACGGCGGTGTGTCAGATTCACCGTGCACTCAGGGTTCACGACTGCTGCGCAGCCGGACGCAGGCTTCGCCAGCTGCTACACGGATTGGGTTATGGCCGCATTAGCTGGTTATCTCCCGGCCAAAACCGAACTTGCCTACACTTTCCCGATCAGTTCCTTACAGACCCTTTTGCAGGAGCACCGCGTTTGTTCAAGTTCAAGACCGCGATACTACTGGGGGCATTGCTGATTCTGGGCAGCAACGAGCTGGAGGCTGCCGCACTACCGGGTGTGCCGGCGGCGGCCACCGCCGCGACACCACTGGCCCACCCCGAACCGCTGGTACAGGGGGGTTTGCTGGGTGCCATCAGTTCGAGCATTGAGGAAGTTCAGGGCAAACTCGATCTCAACGAGGACTTGCTCGACGCTTGGCGTCTGCGTGCAGACCGGGCAGCGGTTGAGGTGGATCAACTGGTCAATCGTCCATCGGCTCGTTCGAGTTGGAGCGTGGCGGGGGATTTCCTGCTGTTGTCCGGTGTGTGGATGGGCGTTTTTGCGCTGCTCTGGCTGCTGGGAGGGCTGCTCACCAAACGTCTGTGTCAGAACCGCCTGCTGCTCACTCGCGAGCGCGGTCAGGCTTTACTCGGTTATGTGTTGCCCTACACGGTTCCGGCGCTGATCAGCCTGCCGCTGACGCTGTATGTCAGCCATTTCTTGCAAGTGTCCGCCGGCCGGGCGCTGGCATTGTGTTTCGCCTATGCCACCAGCAGCGGCATTTTCGCCGCGTCATTGTTGTTGTCGCTGGTGGTGCTGTTCAACGCCGGCCACAAGCGCCGGGCGGTGCAGATTATTCGTCAGTACAGCCCACGACCGCTGTTTTTGATGGGCTTCCTCGTGGCCCTGAGCGACGCCTTGACCAGTCCGCAGATCGCTCGCCTGCTCGGCGGCAATCTCACCAGCAGCGTCGCGGTGTTCACTGGGGTGGCGGCCTCGGTCACCTTTGGCTTTTTGGTGATCAAGATGCGTCGTCCGGTCGCCCATCTGATCCGCATTTTGCCGTTGGCCCAGCGCCTCAGTCAGCCGGCCGTGCGTGAAATGTTGCGGGTCTTTTCCGGGCTCTGGTACTGGCCGATTCTGTTGATGGTGCTGGTGTCAGTGATCAACCTGATCGGCATTGGCGATGACAACCAGAAAGTACTGCGCTGTGCGCTGTTTACCACGGTGTTGTTGATTGCGATGGTGTTTCTCAGCACGTCGCTTCATCACCTGTTCAAGTCGCGCAGCGAGTTGGCCGTGCGCCGCAGCAGTGCCTACAAAGAACGCTTTCTCAGCCTTTCGCACGCGTTGTTGCGCATCGCCCTGGCGATTGTTTTCATCGATATCCTGGGGCGCATCTGGGGCGTGTCGCTGTTTGAGTTTGCGGTGAGCAATTCGGTCGGCCGGGCGATCAGCGATTCCCTGAGCCGTATCGGTTTGATTTTCCTGGTGACCTGGATGGGCTGGGTGGTGTTGGATACGGCGATTCAGGAAGCCCTGAAGCCACCCGTTAACAAACGCTCGGCGCGCCAACCCAGTACCCGAACCAAAACCATCCTGCCGCTGCTGCGCAACGCGATCAAAATCATCCTGGTGGTGATCTGCGCCATCACCACCATGGCTAACCTGGGGATCAACGTTGCACCCTTTCTGGCCGGTGCCGGTGTCGTGGGGCTGGCGATCGGTTTCGGTTCCCAGCAACTGGTGCAGGACGTGATCACCGGGTTGTTCATCATCATCGAAGACACGTTGTCGATTGGCGATTGGGTGGTGCTCGACTCTGGCCACGCCGGCACTGTCGAAGGCCTGACTATTCGCACCTTGCGCTTGCGCGACGGCAAGGGGTTTGTGCACTCCGTGCCGTTCGGTCAGATCAAGGCCGTGACCAATCAATCGCGGCAATTTGCCTATGCATTTTTCTCAGTGCAGTTCACCTACGACACCGATGTCGACAAGGCTATCGAGTTGATCCGCGAGGCCGGGGATTCCATTCGCGACGATGCGTTCCTCAAGTACAACCTGCAAGGGCCGCTGGATGTGTTTGGGGTCGACAAGATGGACCTTAACGGCGTGGTGCTGACGGCACAGTTCCGCACCGTGTCGGGTGGGCAATACGCGGTGAGTCGGGCGTTCAACCAACGTTTGAAAAAGCTTGTGGATAACAGTCCGTGGGTGCATTTCGCGCAGACTTATCCACAGCAGGTTTTGATGCCCAGACAGGCTGTTGAGCCGATGCAAAGTGATGGGATTGCATCGGAACATTCATCGGTGTTCCTGCCTGATCAGCCGAGAACTCAATGATTTGTGTTGGGGCTGATGGCCTCATCGCGAGCAAGCTCGCTCCCACAGGGGAATGCGATCAAATGTGGGAGCGAGCTTGCTCGCGATGAGGCCGGTGCCGACAACATCAATGCCGGATCAATTTGTTGTGCAGCTCGGTAGACGATTGCTGATCCAACTCCAGCCAGAAAGTCTGCTTGCCGGCAATCTCGGCAGCGGCGGGTAATCCATCGCGATACACCAATCGATTACTCGCCAATGCCGGCACTTTTACTCCCGGTAAAAGCGTCCCGGCTAGGTTCAGCGGATCAACCCCGCACACCGCAATCAGACTCCCGTCATGCGGCCGTCGCCGCACCTCGCGCAGTAACGGAATGGCTTCTGGCAACGCAAACTGTTCACCCGCCAAACCACTGACAAACCGCCCGCCGCGAATCTCGCCTCGAGCTTCCAGTCGATGGAAAGTGCGCAGCAATTCCCGCCAGCTCGGCAACCAATCCGCTTCACGTTCCAGCAAGCGCCAGAACACCACGCCGTAGCGCCGAAGCAAGGTCATGGCGATATGTTCAAGGGTGTCGGTCGGTGTCGGGGCCGGACGTTTGTTATCCACAACCGGAGCTTGCGCGCCGCGTCGCAGCAAGGCCCAGCGCCCGGCATCGTCCATCCCGCCGACAAACGCTCCGCGCCCGCGTCGGCTGCTGCGGTTCTGTCGCTTGCTGGCCGGGGTGATCAGTGCTCGCAGACCGGCGAAGCTGTCGGCATTCACCAGCCCGGCGCCTACCAGCTCCTGCAAGGCGATTTCCAGTTCCGAGCGCAGCAGATGAGCCTCGTGAATCAGCTCATCGAAAAACAGCGCGCCGTGTTGGCTCAGGGCTTCGTAGACTTTTTGCGTTTTGGGTGACAGCTCGCTGACGGGCGTCTGCTCGGTCAACCCGCTCCACAACCCGACCTGACTGCGCGGCAGCAGCAGAATCGGTGTGCTGCGCAGCGCCGTGCTGGCGCTCTTGTTGCGTGCGGTCAGGCGAGTCCAGATCAGTTTGCCGCTGCGGCACAAGTCATCCAGCCAACTCGCTGAATAGTCTTTTATTCGCGCCGGCAAAATATCGCTGTCCCAGGCTGAAGCGGCGGCGGGGTAGCCTTCGAACTGACCGACAATCGCCGGCAATACTGCGTTGCCCTGACCCTGGGTCGCGGCGGACAGATGCTGCCAATCGAACAGGAAACGCATGAAGTCCTGCAACGCCACTGGCTCGATTTCCCGCCGCAGACGCTTGACGGTGTAGCGGTGAATTCGCGCCAGCAAGTGCCGCTCGCACCATTCTTCCTCCGCCGTGCCGGGCGTGAATTGACCGCGCAGCACATAGCCTTCGCGTTCCAGTTGCGCCAACGCCTGGTTGACTTGAGTCGCCGGTAAACCGAGCGGTTCGGCAATCGCGTTCAGCGGCAGCGGACCGAACGCGCTGAGCCGCGCACGAATCACTTCGAGTACCGCTTCGTCCGCCGTCCAGACTTCATCGAACCCGGGCAACGCCTCCAGCGGTGGCTGCAAAATCGCTTGTGGATAAATCGCGTTCAGGCAAGTCAGCCGCTCCAGTGCCAACCATAGCGCTTGCCCGGCATTGACTTGCAAGCGGCTGGCGCGACCGCTGTCGGCCAAGACATTCAGCCCATCGAGCCAGTCAGGATTGGCCTGGGCCTCGACGTCGCTGATGCACGCGAGGCTCATCAACGCCTCATGCATTTCATCGACGCCAGTCGGCGTTGGCCAGGCTTCCTCGCGTACGGCTTGAATCGCGTCCGCATCCAGCGCACCGAGGTCGTCGGTGGACTGCGGATCGCTCCAGCGGCGGTTGAGTACCGCTTGAGTGCGGCGCTCTTCCAGCGGCGCATCGTCGAGAAAGGTGTAGGGCCGGGCACTGAGAATTTCCGCTGCCAGCGGCGAGGGTGCCGGCAGGTCGCGGCTGATCAGGCGGATGTCGCCACGTTCCATACGCCGCAACAACGCCAGCCAGCCTTCGCTGTCCATGGCTTCGTGCAGGCAATCGTCGAGGGTTTGTTCCACCAGTGGATGGTCGGGAATTTCCCGTTCGCCGGCGAGGTTTTCCACGCAGGCCATCTGGTCGGGAAACACGCTGGCGATCAGGTCTTCGCTTTTCATCCGCTGGATCTGCGGCGGCACTTTGCGTCCGCCACTGTAGCGCGGCAGCGCCAGAGCGACCCCGGCATTCCAGCGCCAACGCACACCGAACAGCGGCGCATCGAGCACGGCTTGAATCAGGGTGTGCTCGGCGCTGTTGCTGTGCAAATAGCGCCAGACGTCATCGAGTTCAAAACTGTGGCTGGTGGACAGCGACAGGACGATGGCGTCTTCGCTGGCGGCGGCCTGCAATTCGAAGTTGAAGGTTCGGCAAAAACGCTTGCGCAAGGCCAGGCCCCAGGCGCGGTTGATGCGGCTGCCGAACGGCGTGTGGATGATCAATTGCGTGCCGCCGGACTCGTCGAAAAACCGCTCCATCAGCAGCGTGTCTTGTGACGGCAGGGCGCCCAATGTCAGGCGCGCACGGGCCAGGTAATCGACCAATTGTTCGGCGCTGGCGAGGTTCAGACCGAGGGTGTCGGTCAGCCAGTCGATCGCGGGCTGCAAGTGACCGGGGGTGGCGCCGAGCAGCTCATCGAGTTGCGCTTGCAGGCGGGCCACGGCGAACGACAGTTCAGCACTGCGGCCCGGTGCTTCACCAAGCCAGAATGGAATGGTCGGCGGTTGGCCCTGAGCGTCTTCGACCCGGACCTTGCCGGTTTCAACGCGCAGAATTCGGTAGGAGGTGTTGCCCAACTGGAAGACATCCCCGGCGATGCTTTCCACCGCAAAGTCTTCGTTGACGCTGCCGATGTTCAGCCCTTGGGGTTCGAGTAAAACGCTGTAGTCGGCGTTGTCCGGGATCGTCCCGCCGCTGGTCACGGCCGTCAGCTTGGCGCCCCGACGACCGCGCAGGGTGCGGGTCACGGCGTCGCGGTGCAGGTAAGCGCTGCGGATGCCCAGGCGACCGTTGTAGCCTTCGGCGAGCATCTGCAGCACCGCTTGATAGTGTTTTTCGTCGAGTTCGCTGTAGGGCGAGGCGTTGCGGAACATCTCCAGCAGCGCCTGCTCCTGCCATTCCTGGCAGCTGACCTCGGCGATGATTTGCTGGGCCAGCACGTCCAGCGGTGCCTTGGGAATCAGCAAGGTGTCGAGTTCGCCGCGCCGCACACAATCGAGCAGGGCAGCGCACTCGATCAGGTCGTCGCGGGTGGTGGCGAACAATCGGCCCTTGGGCGTGCCGCCGACCTGGTGCCCGGAGCGGCCGACCCGTTGCAGGAACCCGGCAATCGAACGCGGCGAGGCAATCTGGCAGACCAGGTCGACATCGCCGATATCGATCCCCAGTTCCAGGGACGCCGTGGCGATCAACACTTGCAGGTCGCCGCGCTTGAGGCGCTGTTCGGCGTCGAGACGAAACTCCTTGGCCAGACTGCCGTGGTGGGCAGCCACCGCGTCCTTGCCGAGGCGTTCGCTCAAGTGACGGCTCAGGCGTTCGGCTAGGCGTCGGGTGTTGACGAAAATCAGCGTGGTGCGGTGTTCGCGGGCGAGGGTGGCGAGGCGGCCGTAGACCAGTTCCCAGATGTCGTTGGCCATCACCGCCGACAACGGCACGGGCGGCACTTCGATGTCCAGATCCCGTGGGCGGGCGTGGCCGATGTCGATGATTTCGCACGCGCGATCACGGCCAACCAGAAACTGCGAGACGGCTTCGATGGGTTTTTGCGTGGCAGACAGGCCAATCCGCATCAGCGGTTCCGCGCACAACGCTTGCAGCCGCTCGAGACTCAGGGCCAGGTGACTGCCGCGCTTGCTGGCGGCGATCGCGTGGATTTCATCGACGATCACCGTGCGGGCAGTGCTGAGCATTTGTCGGCCGGAGTCTGATCCGAGCAACACGTAAAGGGATTCCGGGGTGGTCACCAGGATATGCGGCGCGGTCTTGCGCATCGCCGAGCGGTCTTTTTGCGGTGTATCGCCGGTGCGCACGGCGGTGTTGATCTGCAATTGCGGCAGGCCCATCGCGCGTAACTGCTCGGTGATGCCGGCCAGCGGGTTCTGTAGGTTGATCTGGATGTCGTTGGACAGGGCCTTTAGCGGCGAAACGTAGACCACCAGGGTTTCATCCGGCAGATGGCCGCCGTTGGCCATTGCGCGGTGGACCAGCTCGTCGATGACCGCGAGGAACGCGGTGAGGGTCTTGCCGGAGCCAGTGGGCGCGGCGACCAGGGTCGAACGGTGCTGGCGGATCAACGGCCACGCCCGGGCCTGGGCGGCGGTGACCGTCGGGAAGGTGCTGCTGAACCAGGCGCTGACGGCGGGGTGGAAGCCTGCCAGGGCGCTGTCCGTCGGGATTGGCAGATTCATGCAGCAATTTATGCGGGCGGGGGGCTGAAGATGCAAGTACCGCTCAAGCCCTCTGGTGGTCATTAGGGCCCCTTCGCGAGCAAGCTCAGCTCCTACATTGGATTTGTGTACGCCGCAGATCCCTTGTGGGAGCGAGCTTGCTCGCGATGGGGCCAGTAGCAGCACCGCAAATCCCCAGGATCTACACTTTACGGATGACGGTTGCGCACTAAACCCGCAAAATGCAACGATTCCGGCAACTATCGACGGCATCGCCCGCGAGCGGTGTCGATAAAGCCATTGTTTCAATCAGACTGGGCCTGCTGACTCTATGCGAATGCGCCTTATGTTACTGGGCGGCGGAAATGCCCTTGGGCAGGCGCTGATTCGCCTCGGTGCGGAGGAAGACATCGGCTTCCTCGCCCCCCGCCCACCGCAAGACGGCTGGGACGCCGCGACCCTGACGCAACTGCTCGACGACACCCGTCCGGACGCGTTGATCAACCTCGCCTATTACTTCGACTGGTTTCAGGCAGAGACGGTCAGCGAACAGCGTCTGGCCGGGCAGGAGCGGGCGATCGAGCGTCTGGCCGAACTGTGCCAGCATCACAACATCGTGCTGCTGCAACCGTCGAGCTATCGCGTGTTCGATGGCTCCCGGGCGACGGCCTACAGCGAAAAAGACGAACCGGTGCCTCTGGGCCTGCGCGGTCAGGCCTTATGGCGGATCGAACAAAGCGTCCGCGCCACCTGCCCGCAACACGTGTTGCTACGATTCGGCTGGCTGCTGGATGACAGCCCCGACGGCACCCTCGGGCGTTTCCTCGGTCGCGCCGAACTGCCTGAAGAATTGCTGATGGCCGATGACCGTCGGGGCAATCCGACGCCGGTGGATGATGCCGCCCGGGTGATCATCTCGGTCCTCAAGCAACTCGATTGCTCGGCGCCGCTGTGGGGCACCTACCATTACGCCGGGCATGAGGCGACCACGCCGCTGGCGCTTGGGCAGGCGATCCTCACCGAAGCACGCGCTCTGCATCCGCTGGCCATCGAAGCGCCGACCGCCCAGGCCCACGCCTCGCGACCGGACGCTGCCGAAGA
Organism: Pseudomonas sp. LBUM1645; assembly: GCF_059716185.1. Taxonomy (NCBI): domain Bacteria; kingdom Pseudomonadati; phylum Pseudomonadota; class Gammaproteobacteria; order Pseudomonadales; family Pseudomonadaceae; genus Pseudomonas; species Pseudomonas sp. LBUM1645. The sequence goes on along the minus strand of NZ_CP166811.1, from coordinate 6,367,536 downwards.
GCCGCAACACGCGGTGCTGGCCTGCAAGAAAATTCTGCACACTTTCGGGATCAAGCCCCGCGCCTGGCGTGCGGCTCTCCCGGGCTTACTGGATAGGTTTTATCGCCATGGCTGACGGCCCTGTTTTAATCACCGGCGGCGCCGGTTTCATTGGCTCGCACCTCACCGATGCCTTGCTCGCCAAGGGCCATTCGGTGCGCATTCTCGATGACCTCTCCACCGGCAAACGCAGCAACTTGCCGCTGGACAATCCCGGCGTCGAACTGATCGTGGGCGATGTCGCCGACGCCGCGCTGGTCGCGCAGGCGATGGTCGGTTGCAGCGCTGTGGCGCACTTGGCCGCAGTGGCGTCGGTGCAGGCCTCGGTGGATGATCCGGTGAAGACTCACCAGAGCAATTTCATTGGCTCGCTGAATGTCTGCGAAGCCATGCGCCAGACCGGCGTCAAACGCGTGCTGTACGCGTCCAGCGCAGCGGTCTACGGCAACAATGGCGAAGGCGAGTCGATCGACGAAGACACGCCCAAGGCACCGTTGACGCCCTACGCTTCGGACAAGTTGGCGAGCGAGCACTACTTCGATTTTTATCGTCGCCAGCATGGTCTGGAACCAGTGATTTTCCGTTTCTTCAACATCTTCGGTCCACGCCAGGATCCGTCCTCGCCGTATTCCGGGGTAATCAGCATTTTCAGCGAGCGCGCGCAGAAGGGCCTGCCGATCACTGTGTTCGGTGACGGTGAGCAGACTCGCGATTTCGTCTACGTCGAAGACCTGGTCGACTTGTTGGTGCAAGCGATCGAGAAACCGCAGGTCGAAGTCGGCGCGGTCAACGTCGGCTGGAACCAGGCCACGACCCTCAAGCAAATGCTTGAAGCCCTTGAAGCGGTGGTCGGTCAATTGCCGCCAGTGAGCTATGGCCCGGCACGCTCCGGTGATATCCGCCACTCGCGAGCGAACAATCAGCGTTTGCTGGAGCGCTTTACCTACCCTGAGCAGACACCGATGCGTGTCGGCCTGGCGCGGTTGTTGGGGCGCTGAGGTTTACGCAGTCATGAAAAAGGCGCCTTTCGAGGCGCCTTTTTTGTACGGCAATTTTAGAACTTGTAACCCAGGCCAACCATGTAGATGAACGGGTCTACGTCCACATCGACCTTGGCGCGAGTGCCTTGTGCCACTGCGTTATTTTGCACTGTCGCGGTGGTGTCGATGTCGATGTAACGCACCTGGGCGTTGATCATGATGTTGTCGGTCAGCATGTAGTCGGCGCCGACCTGGAACGCCATGCCCCAGGAGTTATCCGCCTTGAAGTTGCTGAAGCCGTTGGCGCTGGCTTCGCTGCCAACGTGCTCGTCGTAGATCCAGGTGTAGTTGATACCCGCGCCGACATACGGCTGGAATGCGGACTTGGCGTCCAGTGGGTAGTACACAATGCTCAGCGTTGGTGGCAGGTGTTTCAGCGTACCGAGTTTGCCGTTGGCTGCGCCCAGGGCGGTGCCTTTGAGCTTCACGTCATGCTCGAACGGCGAGGCCGCCAGTAGCTCGATCCCCCAGTGGCTGTTGAGCATGTAAGCGAAGTTCAGACCCAGTTGCGTGTCGCTGCTCATGGTGGCCTTGCCACCCAGATCGGCACCCTTCAGCGGACCTTGATCAACCTTGACGCTGGAGCTGTCGGCTTTCGGGTTGACGGTGATTGCACCGGCACGAACGATGATATCGCCGGCGTCGTGGGCATAGGCTAACGGTGCTGCGAGCGCGAGGGCAAACAGCGAAGCGCTGAGCAAAGACTTGTGCATGGAGGGCTCCAAAGGACGTTAAAAATTTCGATGCCCAATGGTACGGAGCCGTCTGATACGGTCTTTTGACTCAGCTCAATGAAACAGTGATGGCCCTGATTTATGTGGAACCTTTGAGGACCCCATCGCGAGCAAGCTCGCTCCCACAGGGGATTTGTGTTGATGCACAGGGCCAATGTGGGAGCGAGCTTGCTCGCGATGGCTATCTAACAAGCAACACAGAACTACCGGTTTCACTCCGGCAGTTCATACACATAAATCTTGTCGGCCTGCATCTGATACCCGGCATCGGCCAATTCGCTGCTGGATGCCTTGACCTGCAGCGCACCCTCGATCCAGTACGGCTGATACAACTCGTCGAGCTTCACACCCACTTCGCTTTTGACGTGCACGATCTGGTTCGACGGCGGTGGCGGTACGTGTATGCAGGCGCCGAAATAAGGCACCAGCAGAAACTCCGTGGTGCGACCTTCTTCACTCACTTCCAGCGGCACGATGTAGCCCGGCAGCCGAATGTTCTGACCGTCGAGGCTTTTCACCACCGGTGCATTGGGCATGTCTTGCTTGGCCGCTGGCGCCGATTCGGCGGCCAACGCGTTGCCCATCTGCGACAGGTCGTGCAGCGGCGTCATGTTAGGCACTTCCGGTGCGGCGTCCGGCGGGATCATTTCCGACCAGGTCAGATCTTTCGGCTCGGCCGCCCACAGGGGCAAGGCGACCAGCATCAACAGCGCAAGCACAGCGCGGGGCATGTTCAACGTCCTCATAAACGGATCGACAGGCCATCGGCCAGGGATTGGCGATACGCGCGCCAGGCCGGCACGCTGCCCATCAGCAACGCGGCGATCAGGATGCCACCGAGCAGCGTCCATTCATATTCGCTCGGCCAGGCCAGTGGCAGGTACAAGCCGTAATTGGCTTGCACATAACCTTGGGCCAAGGCGATGCCCACATACAGCAGCGCCACCCCAGCAATCACGCCCGACAACGCCAGGGCAAACGCCTCCAGCACCAGCAACGTCGCGATGTGCCACGGTCGGGCACCCACTGAACGCAGAATCGCCATCTCCCGACGGCGTTCGTTGAGGCTGGTGAGGATTGCCGTGAGCATGCCGATCAACCCGGTCAGCACCACGAACAGCGATACCACGAACAAGGCTTTTTCCGCCGTGCTCATCAAACTCCACAGCTCTTGCAACGCCACGCCCGGCAGAATCGCCAGCATCGGCTCACCCCGAAATTCATTGATCTCACGCTGCAGCGCGAAGGTCGAAATCTTGCTGTTGAGGCCGAGCATAAACGCTGTGATCGCCTGCGGCGTCAGGTCCATGTTGCGTGCCTGATCGGCACTGATCCGACCGTTGCCGCGCGCCGGCACGCCGTTGTGCCAGTCGATGTGAATCGCTTCCATACCGCCGAGGCTGATGTGCAACGTGCGGTCCACCGGGGTGCCGGTGCGTTTGAGAATGCCGACCACGGTGAACGGCTTGTCGTCGTGCTTGACCAGGCTGATCACTGCCACGCCGTGGGCCAGCACCAGTTTGTCGCCAAGTTTGTAGTGCAGCGCGTCGGCCACTTCGGCACCGAGCACCACTTCAAACGGATCGGTGGCGAAGGCGCGGCCGTCGGCCAGTTCCAGGTGTTGTTGATGACCGTACTGGTAATGCTCGAAGTACGCCTCGGTGGTGCCCATCACGCGGTAACCGCGATGGGAGTCGCCGAGGGACATCGGGATTGCCCACTTCACTTTCGGGTTGTTGGCGAAGTGTTCGAAGCTGTCCCAGCGGATGTTGTTGGTGGCGTTGCCGATGCGGAACACCGAGTACAGCAACAGGTTTACCGAGCCGGAACGTGCGCCGACGATCAGGTCGGTGCCGCTGATGGTGCTGGCGAAACTGGCCTTGGCTTCGGTGCGTACCCGTTCCACGGCCAACAGCAGGCAGACCGACAGGGCGATGGCAAACGCAGTGAGGATCGCGGTGAAGCGGCGGTTAGCCAGGCTGGCCATGGCTAGACGAAACAAATACATCTCAGACCTCGGACGGGGTGGCGGCGCGATTGAGATCGGCCAGCGACAGGTGGCGATCGAACAGCGGCGCGAGGCTTTGGTCATGGCTGACGAATAACAGGCTCGATCCGGCTTCGCGGCATTCGGCGAACAGCAAGCGAAGGAAGTTCTCGCGGGCGTCGTAATCCAGGGCCGAGGTCGGTTCGTCGGCGATCACCAATTCAGGCTGACCGATCAACGCGCGCGCAGCGGCAACCCGTTGCTGCTGACCGATGGACAGCGAATCGGCGCGACGCCTGAGGATGCTTTCATCCTTCAGGCCCAAGTGGGCGAGGAGGGTGGCCGCCGCCTGATCGACGCTGCCGTGGCGCTGGATCGCCCGTTTAGCGCGCAGTTTGGAAAAGTGGCAGGGCAACTCAACGTTCTCGCGCACCGAGAGAAACGGCAGCAAGTTGAACTGCTGGAAGATGTAGCCGGTGTGATCGACCCGGAAGTGGTCGCGAGCACCGGCCGAAAGCTCGGTCAGCTCCTGGCCCAGCAATCGGATGCTGCCGCGATCGGGCTTCTGCACACCGCCGAGCAGACCGAGCAGGGTGGTCTTGCCGCTGCCGCTGGGGCCTTTGAGGAACAGGGTTTCCCCAGGCTCCAGGCGAAACGCCGGGATATCCAGCAGCGGCGGATGACCGGGCCAACTGAAGCCCAGGTCGGACAGTTCGATGAGTGCTTGGGTCATTTAATCGATTTCATGAGTGCTGATGACCTGTAGGAGCTGTCGAGTGCAACGAGGCTGCGATCTTTTGATCTTGATCTTTTAAAGTCAAAAGATCGCAGCCTCGTTGCACTCGACAGCTCCTACAGGGGATCGGGGTGAATTTAGAATTTCAGGGCGGCAGCCTTGGCCGTCACTTCAACCCCTTGCTGCCCGCTCGGGCTGATCAGTTGTAGCTGAATCTTCTGGGTCGCCGGGAACGTGTTGAAGATGTTCGCCAGGTCCAGGGTTTTCAGCGCGCCCGGTGCCGAGCAACTGAATTGGTAATGCGCGTGGATTTCGCTGTGGTCGTGGTGATGCTCGCCCTTGGCCTCTTCTTTGTGATCATCATCGGCATCGGGTTTGTCGCCGAACAACGGGCTCTCCAGTTCCTGAGTCGCAACCACGCAACCAGCGGCTTTCGGCAGGTTGAACAACACCAACGGTTTCTCAAGCTGCGCACGAACGGCGGCGACTTTGGCTTTGTCGGCATCGGTGGTGGCGGCGTGTTCGAAACCCACCAGGTTCATCGCCGGGCTTTCCAGTTCCAGCTCCAGGGTCTGACCGTCCAGTGCTGCGTTCAGGCGACCGACACCATGTTCGTGGGCGCCGAGGCTGCCGTGCTCATGATCATGTTCATCAGCGGCGTGGGCGACGGCCAGCGGCAACAGGGCAAACGGCAGAGCGAGAAGCAGACGGCGCATGGCGGGTCTCCGAAAAGTAAAATGAAGAATTTGTTATGTAATCTTATAACGTAAGTGGCGAGAGTTTGACCGCCTGCTTGGCGTTGCACAAGTCCCATGGGAGCATGCAAGTCAGAAATGTGCAGGAGCAGACTTATGTTGCGTATACGCGGAAGCATCGGCGACTGGCCGGTGGATTTGACGCTGGAGATGGATGACGGCGACTGGGCGCGGCTCGGTGCGCAGTTGCAGGTGGTGAAACCGGAGGCCAGTGCTGCGCCGGCAAAACCGATCAATCAGGATGATGCGCTGTGGCAGATCGCCAAGGATTTGCTGCGCAAGGCCGGGCAATTGAGCGGGCCGGATCTGCTGGATCAGTTGGAAGGACTGACCGGCAGCGCGGCGTCGGGCAAGCGGCTGCTGGTGCGTTTGCGCCATTGCTCGGATGTGAAGGTGACGAGCGGCGGGGATACGCCGCTCTACAGCTGGATCGAGTAAATCGCAAAGATCGCAGCCTCGCTTCGCTCGACAGCTCCTACATGGGATCTTGTTTCCCTGTAGGAGCTGTCGAGTGAAACGAGGCTGCGATCTTTTGATCTTTCAATAAAGCGCAGCAAACAACTTGCGGCGGTACGTGGTCACCAGCGGGTGATCGTTGCCCAGCAGTTCGAACACCTGCAGCAAGGTCTTGTGCGGCAAGCCTTCGCTGTAGCTGCGATTGCGCACGAACAGCTTGAGCAACGCATCCAGCGCCGCGTCGTACTGCTGACGGGCCAGTTGCTGGATCGCCAGCTGATAAACCGCTTCATCGTCCTGCGGATTTTTTGCCAGGCGCGCTTTCAGGTCTGCCGCATCCGGCAAATCCTTGGCCTGACCGAGGAACTGGATCTGCGCCTTGGCGCCGGCCAGGGCAGCCTTGTGCTCATCGCTCTTGACCGCGTCGAGCACGGTTTGCGCTTCGCCCAGCTCGCCACGTTCGGTGAGGCAGCGGGCGTAGAGAATCAGTGCCTTGGCATTGGTGTTGTCTTCGCCCAGCAGCACTTTCAGTGTGGCTTCGGCGTCGGCAAAGCGGTTGTCATCAAACAGCGCCTGAGCCTGTTCGAACGGGTCGGCAGCCGCCGGTGGTGGCATTTGCACGTGAGGCTCAAGCATCGCGCGCACGGCGGATTCCGGCTGTGCACCGGCAAAACCATCCACCGGCTGACCGTCCTTGAACAGCACCACCGTCGGCAGGCTGCGAATGCCGAAGCGAGAAACGATGTCCGGCTCGACGTCGCAATTGACCTTGGCCAGCAGCAACTCGCCCTGATAGCTCTCGGCGATGGTTTGCAGCATCGGCATCAACGCCTTGCACGGCGCACACCATTCGGCCCAGAAATCCACCAGCACCGGTTTGTGGAAAGAGTTCTCGATCACCGACTGCTCGAAATCGGCAGTCGTGGCGTCGAAGATATACGGCGTTTCCTGACTCATGGGGGATCTCTTGGAAGCGTGAATCTGCTCACTATAAGGGCTGGCGCAAAAGATCGCAGCCTTCGGCAGCTCCTACAGGATCGGGTTCGCACTCGGTCAATGTAGGAGCTGCCGAAGGCTGCGATCTTTTAGCGGCTTCAAACGCGCCGCGCGTGGTAGAGGCTCACATGCCGAAACTCTTCGGGCTCGGCCAGATCGGGCAGGGTCATCGCTTCCAGCATCTCGATGCGCTGATACAACGGGTGGCGAAAATCCCTCACGCGCGAATCGGCCACCAGGGCTTGCTGGCCGCGACTCAGGAATTCATCGAGCAACGGCAGATTCGCCCGGTCGTACAGCACGTCGGCCACCAGAATCAGATCAAAGCGATCCGCTTCGGCGAAAAAATCCGTCGAGTAGTTGAGGTGTACGTCATTGAGTTCGGCATTCGCCCGGCACGCCGCAATCGCCAGCGGATCGAGGTCACAGGCCACCACTTCCAGCGCTCCGGCCTTCACCGCCGCAATCCCTGCAACACCGGAGCCGGCACCGAAATCCAGCACCCGCTTGCCTTTGACCCACTCAGGGAATTCGGCGAGATAACGGGCGACCGCCAGCCCACTGGCCCAGCAAAAACTCCAATAAGGCGGCTCATGGAGAATTCGCCGGGTTTCTTCCGGGCTGAACGCGCGGTCCATGTTGTCGCCGTCGATCAGCCAAAGCTTCAGGTCGGTCTCCGGCAATGCGACAGGCACAAGCTGCGCATCACCGAGCAGTTCGCCTAGCGCCTGTTGCAGGTCGAGCGGTGCAATCATGGCGCTTTGACGAATTGCAGCTGACCCAGCACTTGCGTCGTTGGCTGGCTGATGACTTGCGACGGCAGATGCAAAATCAGCTGGCCGGACTGGCTGGCACGGCCGCGAAGTTCTACGCGGGCACCGACCGGGAAGGATTCCGGGTTGAAACGCAGGTGAAACGGCAGAATCTGATTGGTGCCGATCAGGCTGGAACTGGCCAGCAATTGTTGCGGACGGTCCTTGTCATCGATCACCAGCAGCGCCAGTTCGACTTCGGCGCCGGCCGGCACGCCTTGCAGGGTGCCGCTCAATTCACGCTGATAAGCAGGCAGCGGGCCGAGGTTGGCTGATTCCCTGGCCTTCTTTTGTGCCTGTTGTGGCGCGGGGCCTGGCGTCGGCGGCTGGGGCTTGGGCGCATCGCTGCTGCAGGCCACCAGCAGGCTGAAAAGACTGAGCAATACCAGCGGTCTTAGGGACATTTTTGGCTCCAGCAAGGTGAAATCCATGGATCTAGCTCTATAGCCCGTCTGTATACCGCAAACCCTATGGCTTGTCTTGCCACGGGGATGCGCTACCATGGCCCTCCCTTTTTTTGTTGCCTGCCACCATGCACTGTCCCTTCTGCGGTGCCAACGACACCAAGGTCATCGACTCGCGTCTGGTCGCCGAGGGCGAACAGGTGCGCCGCCGGCGTGAATGCCTGGCCTGCGGCGAACGTTTCACGACGTTCGAGACGGCCGAACTGGTGTTGCCGCGCCTGATCAAAACCGACGGCAGCCGCCAGCCGTTCGACGAAGAAAAACTCCGCGCCGGCATGCAGCGTGCGCTGGAGAAGCGCCCGGTGAGTGTCGAGCGCCTGGAATCGTCGCTGGTGCACATCAAACACAAACTGCGCGCCACCGGTGAGCGAGAGGTTAAATCCCTTGTCGTCGGTGAACTGGTGATGGCCGAGCTGCAAAAGCTCGACGAAGTCGCCTACATTCGTTTCGCCTCCGTGTATCGGCGCTTCCAGGACCTCAACGAGTTCCGCGAAGAGATCGATCGCCTGGCCCGTGAGCCGGTGAAAGAATGACCACCTCTTCCGAACAAGCCATCCTCGACGCCCATTACATGGCCCGTGCCCTGGAACTGGCGCGCAAAGGTCATTACACGACACACCCCAACCCTCGGGTTGGCTGCGTGATCGTGCGTGACGGGCAGATTGTCGGCGAAGGCTGGCACGTGCGCACCGGCGAACCCCACGCCGAAGTCCACGCCCTGCGCGCCGCCGGCGACAAGGCTCGAGGCGCCACCGCTTACGTGACCCTTGAACCTTGCAGCCACCACGGACGTACGCCGCCCTGCGCCGATGCGCTGTTACATGCGGGTGTAGCTCGGGTAGTCGCGGCGATGCAAGACCCGAACCCGTCGGTTGCCGGTCGTGGCATGCAGCGGCTGGCCCAGGCCGGTATTGCTACCGAAAGCGGTGTGCTGGAAGGCGAAGCGCGCAAGCTCAATGAAGGTTTCCTCAAGCGCATGGAGCACGGCTTGCCGTTCGTGCGGGTCAAGTTGGCCATGAGCCTCGACGGTCGTACGGCGATGGAAAGCGGCGAAAGCCAATGGATCACCGGTCCGGCGGCGCGTTCGGCGGTTCAACGACTGCGCGCTCAGGCCAGCGTAGTGCTGACCGGCGCCGACACGGTGCTGGCAGACAACGCCCGTCTCACTGTGCGTGCTGATGAACTAGGTCTGGATCCTGAGCAAACGGCCCTGGCCATGAGCCGTCCGCCGCTGCGTGTGTTGATCGACGGCCGCCTGCGCGTGCCACTGGACGCGCCGTTCTTCAAGGCTGGCCCGGCGCTGGTCGCCACGTGCATGGCGATCGAAGAGCAATACGCCCATGGCCCGGAATGCTTGATTGTGGCGGGCGAGGATGGCTTGGTCGACCTGCGCAAACTGCTGGTCGAACTGGCCAATCGCGGGGTCAACGAAGTGTTGGTCGAAGCGGGCCCGCGACTGGCGGGTGCCTTTGCTCAGCAAGGTCTGGTCGACGAGTTTCAGATTTTCATCGCTGGCAAGTTTTTAGGTTCGTCTGCGCGCCCGTTGCTGGATTGGCCGCTCGCGCAAATGAAGGATGCGCCTGAACTCAAAATCACCGAAATTCGCGCGGTTGGCGATGACTGGCGAGTCATCGCCATTCCTTCGCCAGCGGCGAGCGTATAATTCCGGGCCTGCGCCACGCGACGGCCCTGTTCTCGAGGAGGACTCCATGTTTACCGGCATCATCGAATCCATCGGCAGTATTCGTGCATTGACCCCAAAAGGCGGAGATGTGCGGGTACACGTAGAAACCGGCAAGCTCGACCTGAGCGACGTCAAACTGGGCGACAGCATCGCGGTCAACGGCGTGTGCCTGACTGCGGTTGAGTTGCCAGGCAACGGCTTTGCGGCGGACGTCAGCCGCGAAACCCTCGACTGCACCGCCATGAACGACCTCAAAAGCGGCAGCCCGGTGAACCTGGAAAAAGCCCTGACCCCGACCACTCGTCTCGGCGGGCATCTGGTCAGCGGCCATGTCGATGGCGTGGGCGAAGTGGTTGCCCGTACCGAGAATGCTCGCGCTGTGGAGTTCCGCATCCGCGCGCCCAAAGAGCTGGCCAAGTACATCGCCCATAAAGGCTCGATCACCGTCGACGGCACCAGCCTGACCGTGAACGCGGTCGATGGCGCCGAGTTCCTGCTGACGATCATTCCGCACACCCTGAGCGAAACTATCATGGCGTCTTACCAGCCAGGTCGCCGGGTGAATCTTGAAGTCGACTTGCTTGCCCGTTATCTGGAGCGCCTGCTTTTAGGCGATAAAGCCGCAGAGCCAACGTCCAGTAACATCACCGAAAGCTTTCTGGCCGCCAACGGCTACCTCAAATCCTGACCCAAGGGGGTGCCTTGTGGCGCTCAATAGCATCGAAGAACTGGTTGAAGACATCCGCCAAGGCAAGATGGTCATCCTCATGGATGACGAAGACCGCGAGAACGAAGGCGACCTGATCATGGCCGCCGAGTGCTGCCAGCCTGAACACATCAACTTCATGGCCAAGCACGCCCGTGGCCTGATCTGCATGCCGATGAGCCGCGAGCGCTGCGAACTGCTGAAGCTGCCTCTGATGGCGCCGCGCAACGGTTCCGGTTTCGGCACCAAGTTCACCGTGTCCATCGAAGCGGCCACCGGCGTGACCACCGGCATTTCCGCCGCCGACCGTGCGCGTACCGTGCAAGCGGCTGCCGCGAAAGACGCCAAGGCTGAAGACATCGTCAGCCCCGGCCACATCTTCCCGCTGATGGCCCAGGCCGGCGGCACCCTCGCTCGCGCCGGCCACACCGAAGCGGCGTGCGACCTGGCGCGCATGGCCGGTTTCGAGCCGAGCGGCGTGATCTGCGAAGTGATGAACGACGACGGCACCATGTCCCGCCGTGCGGAACTGGAAGCGTTTGCTGCCGAACACAACATTAAGATCGGCACCATCGCCGACCTGATTCACTATCGGATGATCCACGAACGTACCGTTCAGCGGATTGCCGAGCAGCCGCTGGACAGCGAACTGGGCCAATTCAACCTGGTGACCTATCGTGATTCCGTGGAAGGCGACGTGCACATGGCCCTGACCCTGGGCACCGTATGCGCCGAAGAGCCGACCCTGGTTCGGGTGCACAACATGGACCCGCTGCGCGACCTGTTGATGGTCAAGCAGCCTGGCCGCTGGAGCCTGCGCGCCGCGATGGCCGCGGTTGCCGAGGCTGGCAGCGGTGTCGTGCTGTTGCTCGGTCACCCGCTCGATGGCGATGTGTTGCTGGCGCATATCCGCGAAACCGCGGAGCACGTTCCGGCGAAAAAACCGACCACCTACAGCATCGTCGGTGCCGGTTCGCAGATCCTCCGGGACCTGGGCGTACGCAAAATGCGTCTGATGAGTGCGCCAATGAAATTTAATGCGATATCCGGTTTCGATCTGGAAGTTGTAGAATACGTGCCCTCCGAATAATGACCGGTTGTTTCCAGTCCTTGATTCGCGGTTAACACATCACTGAGGGACGCGTAGAAAACGCGTCCCGGCTCTTTAAGAGATCTAACGAATGACCCTGAAGACCATCGAAGGTACCTTCATCGCCCCTAAAGGCCGCTACGCTTTGGTAGTAGGCCGTTTCAACAGCTTCGTCGTTGAAAGCCTGGTCAGCGGTGCAGTTGATGCCCTGGTTCGCCACGGCGTGAGCGAAAGCGACATCACCATCATCCGCGCACCTGGCGCCTTCGAAATCCCGCTGGTTGCGCAGAAAGTCGCTCAGAAGGGCGAATACGCGGCAATCATCGCCCTGGGCGCGGTCATTCGTGGCGGTACTCCGCACTTCGAATACGTGGCTGGCGAATGCACCAAGGGCCTGGCCCAGGTGTCCATGGAGTTCGGCGTTCCAGTCGCATTTGGCGTGCTGACCGTTGATTCCATCGAGCAAGCCATCGAACGTTCCGGCACCAAGGCCGGTAACAAAGGTGCTGAAGCTGCCCTGTCCGCTCTGGAAATGGTCAGCCTGCTGGCGCAGTTGGAGGCCAAGTGATTAGCGACGAAAGCGATCGTTTCAACCCGCGCGATCCAAAGCCTGCGGATGCCGGCAAGCCATCGAAAAGCGTCAAGCGTCGCGAAGCCCGTCAGCTCGCGACTCAGGCGCTGTACCAATGGCACATGGCCAAGCAATCTTTGAACGAGATCGAAGCGCAGTTCCGGGTCGATAACGATTTCAGCGATGTCGATGCCGCCTACTTCCACGACATCCTGCACGGCGTTCCGGCTCACAAGCCTGAGATCGACGCTGCACTGACGCCGTGCCTGGACATCACCATCGAAGAGCTGGACCCGGTTGAACTGGCCGTTCTGCGCCTGTCGACCTGGGAGCTGCTCAAGCGCGTCGACGTGCCGTACCGCGTTGTGATCAACGAAGGTATCGAGCTGGCGAAAGTCTTCGGTTCCACCGACGGCCACAAGTTCGTCAACGGTGTACTCGACAAGCTGGCCCCGCGTCTGCGTGAAGCTGAAGTGAAGGCGTTCAAGCGCTAATTCGCGCTTGAATGGCTGCCATGGGCGAGTTTGAGCTGATCCGCAATTTCTTCGCCGCCGCGCCTTGTGCGCAGGGCGGCGAAGGCGTTGCCCTCGGGATCGGTGACGACTGCGCCTTGCTGGCTGTTCCTCCCGGGGAGCAGTTGGCAATATCCACCGACACGCTGGTTGCCGGTGTGCATTTCGCAGATCCTTGCGACCCGTTTCTGCTCGGTCAGCGCTCGCTGGCTGTGGCCGTCAGCGATCTGGCTGCCATGGGCGCCACTCCGGTTGCCTTTACCCTTGCCCTGACCTTGCCGACGGTGACCGCCGATTGGCTGGACGCCTACGCCCGTGGTTTGAACCTCATGGCGCAAAGCTGTGGCGTGGCGCTGGTGGGCGGTGATACCTCCCGTGGGCCATTGAGCCTGACAATGACCGTGTTTGGGCGTGTGCCGACCGGTCAGGCGTTGACCCGCAGCGGTGCGCAGCCAGGCGATTTGCTGTGCGTTGGCGGTGAGCTTGGCAACGCGGCGGGGGCATTGCCACTAGTACTCGGTCAGCGGACGGCTGAAGCCGCCATCGCCGATCCGCTGCTGGCACATTACTGGTCGCCGCAGCCGCAACTCGCGTTGGGCCAGGCGCTACGCGGCAAAGCCACCTCGGCGCTGGACATCTCCGACGGCCTGCTCGCGGACTGCGGACATATTGCCCTCGCATCGAAGGTCGGCATTAAGATTGATCGGGACAAGCTGCCATTGTCGAAAGCTTTGGTCGCCTTCCTCGGCCAATCGGGTGCAGAAGTCGCGGCCCTGAGCGGCGGTGATGATTACGTGCTGGCCTTTACCTTGCCGTCCGTCGAGTTGCCGAAATTGGTGGCCGATGGCTGGCCGGTCCATGTGGTCGGCCGTGTTGTGACGGGGCAGGGCGTGGTGCTGCTGGACGCCGACGGACAAGACATCACCCCGCAAGCCCGGGGCTATCAACATTTTCGGGAGACACCGTGACAGATCATCCCAAACAGGTCCCGGCGGAATTCGTACCGCCCTCGGTCTGGCGCAATCCGTGGCATTTCCTGGCGTTCGGCTTCGGCTCGGGCACCTTGCCAAAAGCACCGGGCACCTGGGGTTCGTTAGTTGCGCTACCCTTTATCCCGTTGTGGCAGATGCTGCCCGACTGGGGCTACTGGCTGATGCTCGGCATCACCATGCTGTTTGGCTTCTGGCTGTGCGGCAAGGTCGCCGACGATTTGCGGGTGCACGACCACGAAGGCATCGTCTGGGACGAAATGGTCGGGATGTGGATCACCCTGTGGCTGGTGCCGGAAGGTTGGTACTGGTTGCTGGCGGGTTTTTTGATGTTCCGCTTCTTCGACATCCTCAAGCCGTGGCCGATTCGCTGGATCGACCGGCATGTGCATGGCGGCGTCGGGATCATGCTCGATGATGTATTGGCCGGGGTGTTTGCGTGGTTGGCGATGCAGGGGCTGGTTTGGATTTTTGCCTGACGGGCAAAACAGGGGACTAGGGATGGCTCGACGCTGGTTGGCTGTGATGATTTTCGCGATGTTTTGCTCGCTCGCCCAGGCGGGTGACGAGGCGACGACGCCGTCGGTGATTCATCTGGCCAGCGAAGACTGGGAAGACTACACCGCCGCCGATGGCCACGGTCTGGGCTGGGACGTATTGCGGGAAGTCTTCGAGCCGGCGGGGGTCAAACTGGACATCCGCAGCGAACCTTACGTCCGCTCCATGGGCCTGGCCCAGCGCGGTGAAGTGGATGCCTGTGTCGGCTCCTATCTTGATGAGTCCAGCGATCTGCTCTATCCGCACTGGAACTTCGATACCGATCACATCTATGCCTTGGGCCTGGCCAGCAACCCCGCGCCGACCCCGGAAACCCTGGGCAACTATCGACTGGCCTGGGTCCGCGGCTACGACTATCAGGATTACCTGCCCAACGTCCGCCGCTATAACGAAGTCATGCGGCGTACCGGGATTTTGTCGATGTTGACGCGCAACCGCGCCGACTTTTACATCGACGCGCTGACTGAGGTCGACTATGTCCTCAAATGGGCCAAGGATCCGTCGCAGTTCCGTCGCACCCACATCGCGGAATTGCCGCTGTATCTGTGCTTTGCCAAGACCCCCAAGGCTCGCACCCTGATGGCGCTGTTCGATCAGCGCATGGAGCAACTGGTGAAAAACGGCCAGCTGAAACCGATCTTCGAGCGCTGGAAACAACCCTATCCGTTCGACTCAAACTGAACACAAACCCTGTGGCTGGAGGCGATCCCCTGTGGGAGCGAGCTTGCTCGCGATGACGGTGTGTCAGTCAGCATTTTGGTAGCAGACAGTCCGCCATCGCGAGCAAGCTCGCTCCCACAGGGTGAAGTGGCGCACCTGATATCTAACTTTTTGATTGTTATGCCCCATAATTCAGCCTAAGCGTCTGTAGGAACGTGCTGTTACAATGCCGCGTCTGCGAATCTCCAGTACTTATTGATCAGGAGCACACCGGTGCCTGTCGTTTTTGTCGCCGCTTCCAAGCTGCCAACGCCTTTTGCGCAATTCACCATGCACGGCTTTCTCGATGAAGAAAACGGGCGCGAGCACGTTGTGCTGAGCCTGGGTGAGTTCGTCGACGGTGCCCCGGTACTCGGCCGGTTGCACTCCGAATGCCTGACCGGCGATGCCTTGTTCAGCCAGCGTTGCGACTGCGGCTCGCAACTCGAGGCCGCCTTGCAGGCCATCGCCCGTGAAGGCCGTGGCGTGTTGCTGTACTTGCGTCAAGAAGGCCGTGGCATTGGCCTGCTGAACAAGATCCGCGCCTATGAATTGCAGGATGGCGGCGCCGATACCGTTGAAGCCAACGAGCGTCTGGGCTTTGCCGCCGACCAGCGCGACTACGCCATGTGCCTGCCGATGCTGGAGCACCTGGGCGTGAAATCCCTGCGTTTGATGACCAATAACCCACGCAAGGTCAAAGCCTTGACCGACATGGGCATCGTGGTCGCCGAGCGCGTGCCGCTGCACACCGGCCACAATCCGCACAACAAACTCTACCTGGCCACCAAGGCCAGCAAGCTCGACCACATGATGGGCAACGAGCATCAGGGTGAGGCTGACCGGGCGTGACCCGCGGTCAGGTTCGGCGGCGACTGTCCGTCAATTGGTGGCAATACCTGGCGCTGGCCTTGGTGCCGCTGTTCGTGATCAATGGTGTGTTTGGCCAGAGCGAGGCAATCCTGCCGGTGCTGGCGATGCCGCTGTTCATCGCGGGTGTGGCGTCGATGTTTGTCAGCCTGAAATTCTTTGGCGGCTACAAGCACGCGCTGATCGCCACTCAAAAAGCCCTCGACACCCCTGAAGAACCTGCTGCCTGGATCGCCCTGGCTGCCAAGCGTCGCACGGCGTTCCTGGCTGCCGGCCTGCCGGCCTGGATCGGCGCGCTGGCGGTATTCGTCGGCCTCGAAGCCGTGCCGTTAATGCTGCTGTCGCTGTCGACCCTGGTGCTGTTCTACCTCTACCGTATTCCGCGTCAACTCGGCTGATGCGGCCCGTCTGGCTGGCGGTTTTGCTGCTGGCCGTCAGTGGCCCGGCGGCTGCGGTCGAACGCGTTGTCAGCCTCGCGCCATCGCTCTCTGAAATCGTTGTTGAGTTGGGTTCAGCCGACCTGCTGGTGGGTGTGCTGGATGCCGGTGAGCGTCCTGCCGAGCTCAAAGACCTGCCTTCGGTTGGCCGCTATGGCCAGCTGGACATGGAACAGTTGCTCAGTCTCAAGCCCGATCTGTTGTTGCTCTGGCCCGGCAGCGTTGGCCCGGCCCAGCGTGAACAGCTCAAGCGGTTGAACATCCCGACCTACGTTGCCGAACCCCACAACCTCGAACAACTCACTTCGCAGATTGAGGCGATTGCCTCACAACTCGGCCGTCCGGAGCGTGGCGTTTCTTTGTCTGAGAAGTTGCGTCAACGACTGGATTCGCTGCGCCAACGTTATCGTCGGGGTGTGCCATTGCGGGTGTTTTATCAGGTCTGGGATCGGCCGCTGTACACCGTTGGTGGCGGGCAGATCATCAGCGATGCGCTTGAGGTGTGCGGAGCGCGCAATGTGTTTGCCGACCTGACGTTGCCAGCACCCCAGGTCAGTATTGAGGCGGTATTGCAGCGCAATCCAGAAGTGATTCTGGCCAGCGATCAGGCGCAACTCGATGCGTGGAAAGTCTGGCCGCAAGTGGCTGCAGTGGCGCAGGGGCAATTGCTGCTGGTGACGGATAAGGGGCTGGAGCGGCCGAGTGGACAGATGATCGAAGCGACGGCCAAGTTGTGCCAGTTGATCGCGCCTGACCGCTGAGACCGAGGTGTGGCCATCGCGAGCAAGCTCGCTCCCACAGGAGTTTTGTGTCGTTCACAAATCCAGTGTGGGAGCGAGCTTGCTCGCGATGAGGCCAGTCCAAACACCACAAATCAGGTCAGAGCTCCGGCGTCCAGGTCACCCCAAACATCCACGCCCGACCTTCCTCGCGATACCCATGCTGACTGCCGTCATGGCTGTACAGCGCCCGGCTGTAACCCTTGTCCAGCAAGTTATCGACCTTCAGCTCAAGCTTGATCTCACGATTCAATTCCCAGCTGCTGCGCAACCCCAGCAACGCATACCCGCCCAACGGCTGCTGGTTGTTCTCATCGTCATAGCTGCTGCTCACCGCCTGCCAACTGGCGCCGAGCCCTAGCCGGTCAAACTGCCGATCCAGATCCAGGCTCAAGGTCCGCCGCGCGCGACGAGCCAGGGTGTGGCCGCTGTCGCGGTCCCGCGGGTCGATGATCGCCACGCCGAGGTTGCTCTGCCAGCCGAACAGTTCCTGTTTCAATGCCGCTTCGAACCCGTTGATCCTCGCCGAGGCCACGTTCTGCGGTCGTGAGTTGCTACCGAAAATAATCGCGTCTTCCAGGTCCGTACGGTAAAGCGAAGCTTCCAGGCGAGCGGTGTCGGTCAGCTGACTGCGCCATTGCAGCTCATAGCTTTTCGACGTCTCGGGTTTCAGATCCGGATTACTGAAGTCGGGGTAATACAGATCATTGAACGTCGGCGCGCGGAAGCCTTCGCTGTAGGTCAGCAGCACATCGTTGTCCGGATTCAGCGGCAGGGTGAAGGTGCCGCTCCAGCTGTTCTGGCCGCCGAACTGCTGGTTCTGATCCCGGCGCAGGCCCAGCTCGGTGGAGAAGCTGTCCGCCTGGTAATGATGCTGAATGAACGCCGCGCGGTTCCAGCGGCTGTCCTCGTCGAATGGCGTGCTGCTGTTGATTCGGTCCTCGTACCAGTCGCCGCCGAGGATCAGGCTGTTGCGCTCGTCGAGGGTCAAGTCGTTCTGCCAGTTCACCGAGT
Organism: Pseudomonas sp. LBUM1645; assembly: GCF_059716185.1. NCBI lineage: Bacteria > Pseudomonadati > Pseudomonadota > Gammaproteobacteria > Pseudomonadales > Pseudomonadaceae > Pseudomonas > Pseudomonas sp. LBUM1645. The sequence goes on along the minus strand of NZ_CP166811.1, from coordinate 6,349,608 downwards.
CGCGATACGTGTTGAACACACTGCGTTCGTCACTGAGCTTGTCCAAAGTTTTTTCGCGGTTTTCGCTGTGGCCGAACTCGACGCGGGTTTTCCACAGGTCACTGATACGCGCATCGACGTAGCTGCTGATGCTGCTGACTGCGAAGTCACTGTAGGGCTGCTGCTGGACTGACTCGAACGTGTCCATGTCGAAGCGGCCGAACGGATTGTCGAACTCACTTTTGCCACGGTTATCCAGCAGGTTGGCGCCGATTTCGATGTCATCGGTGAGGGCGTGACTCAGGCTCAAACTCATCGATTTGTTGCGGTATTCGTCATGATCACCGTCGCTGGGATAGGACTCACGGGTGCGATTGATTCCGGCGGTTTCATCGAGGCTGGCACCGAGGTTAAATCGGGTCTGCTCGTCGCCGCCGGACAGCCCGAGGCTGCGTTCCCAAGTCTGGTTGCTGCCAAAGCCCATGTGCATTCGCGGTTGCAGGCCTTGCTTGTCGCCGCGACGAGTAAAGATCTGGATCACCCCGCCAATCGCATCGCTGCCATAAATCACCGAGCGGGAACCGCGCAGCACTTCCACGCGCTCGACCTGTTCGATGTTGATGTGTTGCAGGTTGCTGTCGCCCGAGGTGGAGTTGCCGATGCGCTGGCCGTCGACCAGCACCAGGCTTTGGGCCGACTTGGTACCACGAATGTAAATCCCCGGCAGGCTGCCGCGCCCGCCGGTTTGTCCGACCTGCACACCCGGCACACGACGCAGCAAGTCAGTGACACTGCTCGGTTGCAGACGATCGATGTCTTCGCGGGTGAACACGGTGTTGGCGGCGCTGCTGTCATTGCGCGCTTCGACCTGACGGTTGGCGCTGATCAGCACGTCGGGAAGCTTCAGGGCCTGATCGCGTTCGAAGGTGTCGGCCAGCAGTTGGCCGGCCGGCAGCAGGGTCAGCGTCAGGGCGAGGCGGGAGAGTTTCATCGGTAATCCGTGGTATTTCGGGTAAGCACAAATCAAATGTGGGAGCGAGCTTGCTCGCGATGGCGGTGTGTCAGCCAACATTTAAGTCAACTGATGGTCCGCTATCGCGAGCAAGCTCGCTCCCACAGGGTTTTGTATGTGTCTTTAGATGTTCAGCAGTTGCAGGCGCTCACGCACCGAAGCTTCGATCCCGGCCTCATCCAGCCCGCATTCAGCCAGCATTTGCGCAGGCTTGGCGTGCTCGACGTAACTGTCCGGCAAGCCCAGGTGCAGCATCGACTTGAGGATGTTTTCGCGGGCGAGAAACTCGCTGACTGCGCCACCGGCGCCGCCCATGATCGCGTTCTCTTCGATGGTCACCAGCAGCTCGTGGCTGCCGGCGATGTCGCGAACCAGTGCTTCATCGAGCGGTTTGACGAAACGCATGTCGACCACGGTGGCATTCAGCGTCTCGGCGACTTTCAGCGCCTCGGCCAGTTGCACGCCGAACACCAGCAGGGCGACTTTGCTGCCCTGGCGACGAACCACACCCTTGCCGATTTCGATCGGTTCGAGATTTTTCTCGATCGTCGCGTTCGGGCCAGAGCCGCGCGGATAACGCACCGCCGCCGGGCCGTTGAACAGGTGGCCGGTGGTGAGCATTTTGCGCAGTTCGTTTTCGTCGCTCGGGGTCATCACCAGCATGCCGGGGATGCAGCGCAGGAACGACAGGTCGAAGCTACCCGCATGAGTCGGGCCGTCTTCGCCCACCAGACCGGCGCGGTCGATGGCGAACAGGACGTCGAGGTTTTGCACCGCGACGTCATGAATCAATTGGTCGTAGCCACGTTGCAGGAACGTCGAATAAATCGCCACCACCGGTTTCGCGCCTTCGCAAGCCATGCCGGCAGCGAGGGTCACAGCGTGTTGCTCGGCAATCGCCACATCGAAATAGCGCAGCGGGAAACGCTCGCTGAAGGCCACCAGATCGGAGCCTTCTTTCATTGCGGGAGTGATGCCGACCAAGCGCGGATCAGACGCGGCCATGTCGCAGAGCCATTCACCGAACACACCGGAATACTTCGGTCCGCCAGCTTTCTTCGGCGCGGCGGCCGGAGCGTCCAGCGGTTCGAGTTTGGTGATCGCGTGGTAACCGATCGGGTCGACTTCCGCCGGGGCGAAGCCTTTGCCTTTCTTGGTGACGACGTGCAGGAACTGCGGGCCTTTCAGATCGCGCATGTTGCGCAGGGTGGCGATCAGGGTAGGCAGGTCGTGGCCATCGATCGGGCCGATGTAGTTCCAGCCCAGCTCTTCAAACAGCGTGCCGGGGACCAGCATGCCTTTGGCGTATTCTTCGGTACGACGGGCGATTTCCCAGGCGCCGGGCAGGCGCGACAGGACCTTTTTGCTGCCTTCGCGCATGCTCGCGTAAGTGCGGCTGGAAAGGATCTTCGCCAGATAGTTCGACAGCCCGCCGACGTTGCGCGAGATCGACATGTCGTTGTCGTTGAGGATCACCAGCATGTTGGCGTTCACTTCCGGCGCATGGTTCAGCGCCTCGAAGGCCATGCCGGCGGTCAGTGCGCCATCGCCGATCACGGCAATCGCCTTGCGATCACTGTTTTGCAGGCGGGCGGCAATGGCCATGCCCAGCGCTGCGCTGATCGACGTGCTGGAGTGGCCGACGCCAAAAGTGTCGTACTCGCTCTCGGAACGACGCGGGAAGGCTGCGACGCCGTCCTTCTGGCGCAGGGTGCCCATGCGCTCGCGACGGCCGGTGAGGATTTTGTGCGGATAGGCCTGATGACCCACGTCCCACACCAGCCGGTCGTCCGGGGTGTCGAAGACGTAATGCAACGCGATAGTCAGCTCGATGACACCCAGGCCGGCACCGAAATGCCCGCCGGTCTGTCCGACCGTGTAGAGCAATTCCAGGCGCAACTCATCGGCCAGGGTTTCCAGCTCGGCTTCGCCTAACCGGCGCAGGCCGTCCGGCGTGTTGGCACGGTCGAGCAGGGGCGTGGTCGGGCGCTTGCGGGGAATCTCATGAAACGTCGTGGGCATCAGGCGAATCGTTATAGGTATAAAAGATGCGGCAGTTTACCTGATGCATCGCCCCCTGCCCACGCGTTGGTATTTTTTGGCGGATACGCCGTCAGCTGCGCCGTTCGACGATGTAGCGGGCCAGATCGCGCAACGGCTCGGCCGCCGCGTCAAACGGTCGCAGCGCGTGCAGGGCTTGATCGCGTAGTTCCAGGGCGTAAGCCTTGGCCGCGTCGAGACCGAGCAGGGACGGGTAGGTTGGCTTGTCGCGTGCGATGTCGGCGCCCTGGCGTTTGCCGAGGGTTTCGGTATCGCTTTCGACGTCGAGAATGTCGTCCTGCACCTGAAACGCCAGGCCGATGGCCTGTGCATAAGTCTGCAAGGACTTCAGTTCGTCCTTCTCGGCACGGCCGCTGGCCAGGGCGCCGAGCTTGACGCTGACCTCGATCAGCGCGCCGGTCTTGTGCCGGTGCATGGTTTCGAGGGCTTTTTGATCGAGTTTCAGACCGACCGAACCGAGGTCGATGGCCTGACCTCCGACCATACCTGCCGGGCCTGCGGCCAATGCGAGAGCACTGACCATTTGCAGGCGGATTTCAGCGTCAGAGTTGCTCAGACGCGGGTCGAGCAGGGCGCTGAAGGCCAGGCTCTGCAAACCGTCACCGGCCAGAATCGCACAGGCTTCATCGAATTTTTTGTGAGTGGTCGGCTGGCCGCGACGCAGATCGTCGTCGTCCATGGCCGGCAAATCGTCATGCACCAGGGAATAAGCGTGAATCAGCTCCACTGCGCAAGCCGCGCCGTTGGCTTGCTCAGCCTTGCCGCCCAGCGCTTCGCACGCGGCGTAGGCGAGCAGCGGGCGGACGCGTTTGCCGCCATTCATCACGCTATAGCGCATGGCCTCGTACAGGCGCGCGAGCTCAGGGCTCGGCGCGTTGAACAGGGTTTCCAGTGCAGCATTGACGCGGGCCTGGCTGGTCGCCGAATACGCTGCAATCATTCTGGCTGATCCGCTTCGAAGGGTTCCTCGGCCAGCTCGCCATCACGCTCGAGCAGCACCTGAACCTTTTGCTCGGCCTGGGCCAGCGCCGCCTGGCAATCGCGGGTCAGACCGATGCCTTGCTCGAAAGCCGTCAGCGAGTCTTCCAGCGACAATTCGCCGTTCTCCAGACGCTCCACCAGCGTTTGCAGGTCAGCGAGAGATTGTTCGAAATCCAGTGCAGCTTTTTTGCGGGCCATGGCGGCTATTTCCGGTTGACGTTAAACCGGCGCGACACTAGCAGACATGGGGGTTATGGGCAAATGAGGGCGGCATTTCAGCCATTGGTTTCAGCAGCAACACATTCTATGTAGCAGCTGGCGAAGCCTGCGTCCGGCTGCGCAGCAGTCGTAAAACCAGAGCGCGCGGTACATCAGGTATACCGCGCAGCAGGATTGACGACTGCTGCGCAGCCGGACGCAGGCTTCGCCAGCTGCTACAAATCGCATTACGGCTTAACGGAGCGGGGTATTCGGCTCATTTTATGAGCCGAATAAGATCGCTATTCGGCTCACGCTCCGAAAATGTGCGTGAATCCCACCGCAAATATAGATGTATCCGATTGTTAAAAAACCGCCGAATGGCTAATCTTCGCGCCTTCTACGACCCGATAGTCACGGGTCTTTCTGACGAAACGCAGTTTTTGGATCTGTAACGCGCCGAGGATCGGGCGCAAGGTTTCGTTATGCATGGCAGGAGGCGTTACATGCGTTCATTTCTTCTATTGCTGATGGGGCTCGTCTGCGCGACCGCGGCGTTGGCCGAGCCTTCGGCCGAGGTGTCGGAGCCCGTGGGTGGCTGGCGTTATTCCGGCCTGTTGGACCGCAGTGAAAATCCTCAAGTCGCCTATCCCACGCCACCGATCGATCGCGGTGTGCAGCGCAATCGCACCATGATCCAGGGCCAACTCAAGGCCATCGGCACTCAGCGAGGGCCGCACACCCTGGCGGTCAACGGCAATCCTCTGAATCTGTACACCGACGATCAGGGGCGTTTCGCCCGGCCGTATGCGTTTGGCGCTGGCTCCAACAGCGTCGAAGTCCGCAGCTCTGAAGGCAAATCGCTCAAGCGCGTTCAATTCTATGAAGCCAACAATCTGCGCACTCCGGCGCGGATTCGCGTGGTGTTGGGTTGGGATGACCCGAAAGCCGAACTCGATCTGCACATCGTTACCCCCGACGGCCAGCACGCGTTCTGGGCTCGCCCGGCGATGAGCAATGGCGGCGGTCTGGACCCGGATGGCGTCGATGGCCCCGGCCCGGAAATGTTCACCATGACCGCGCCGATGCATGGCACCTATCTGGTTTACGTGAACTATTGGGGCAACTTCGGCAGTGGCGGCTATAACTTCGATGAGACCAGCAACCAGAACGAGGTGATCACCTCGCAGATCAACCTGGTGCTCAACGAAAACACCGTCGACGAAAAACGCGAGACCTTCATCGTGCCCCTGCGGGCCATCGGTGACCTGCTGCTGGTCAAGACTTTCAACTATTAAGCATCCCGCTCCACGGATGACATCGGGTTTTGTGAACATGAGCGATAACACTGTTTCTCCGGCCGCCGAAACGCCTGCAGCCAAAACTCCTCGTCGCTGGCCGGCGCTGTTGGTCGGGCTGGTCCTGGTGGCCGGTGTCGCGGCCGGGTTGGGTTGGTTCATGAGCAAACCCAAGGCGCCACCGGCAGAGTTGGCCAGCGACAAACTGGGCATGAGCCGGCCGGACGGTCTGCTCGAAACCCATTCCTTGAGCCAATTGCCCAAGGACTTGCTGGCGGTGCCGTTCCTCAAGGAAACCCTGACCGAAGATTTCGTCTTCTATTACGAAGCGCACGCAGATCGCCTCGGCTTGATCGGCAGTCTGCGGCGGATCATTTACGAACATGACCTGAAGTTGCAGGACAGTTTGATCGAGCAGCTCTTCGATCAACCGGCGGATGTGGCGCTGTGGCGTGGGGCGGATGGTCGCCTGAAAGACTTTTTGTTGGTGATGGATCGCGGTGGTCTGGCCAAGGTGCTGGAGTCGCTGGCGAAAGTGGCGATGGATGATTCACAGCTGACCAAGCTCAGTGAAATCAAGGTCGGCGGCGATGTGGTGCCGCTTTATCAACTCACCTACAACCACAACAAAGCGCTGCTGTTCGCCTCTCATGGCGACAAACTGGTGGTGCTTTCCAACCCTGCCAAGCTGTATGACACCGGCCACGGTCTGGTCGACGAACCCGGCATGGTGTCGACTGAATCGCTGGAAGCACTGCTCGGCGGCCAGAAAATGTTTCCCGAAGCCTTCGGCCTGCCACCCCGCGCCCCTGAAGTGAAACAACGCCTCTCGGTCAATTCCAGCGTTTTGGCCATGGGGTATCAGCGTTTCATCCCGAACTTCGCCGGGCTGCGTTTCGACATGGACGACAAGGGCTGGCACAGCTTCCTCGCCATGGACGAACTGGACGACCAGCCGGACTTCGATTTCAAGCCGATCTGGCAAGCCATGCCCATGGGCGCCAGTGCCTGTGTCGCCTTGCCGCTCGCTGCCGAACAACAGAAACCGCTGCTGGTAAAACTCGGCGCCGAAGAGTCGGTGGCCCAGGCCCTGACCGAACACATGGCCGGTGCCGCCGGCCTGTGCTGGTACGCCGATTCGCGGTTGTACACGCCGTTGCTGGTGGCCAGCCTGAACGATGATGACAGCGCCAAACTCGACGGCGACTTGGGCAACCTGTTCGGCTCGATGGTCGGCGCCTACGAAGGCAACGTCGAGGAGCACGCGTTCCCGGTCGTGGAAAAACAGGAAGGCCAATCCCATCAGTGGCAGCGACAGGTCAGCTCCAACTTCGGTCCCTACAAGGCCAAGGATGCCGAGAACCCGGACGCGATCACCGGCAAGGCGTTCATGAAAGTCAGCCTGGCACGCCACGGTTCGACGCTACTTTTCTCCCTCGACGACAAGCTGGTGGACAAAGCCCTTGGCACCCTCGACAAACGCTTCCCGCCGATGGCCGACGTGGTACCAAAAGACCTGCTGATGCCGGTCTACTTCGGCCCGGATTCGATGGCGCAACTGATGCAACAGGAAACCCTCGACAGCCTGCCGCAAGACATGGAGCCGGTGTTCTACAACGCCGCGCAGACCTACCTGATCCCGAAACTGCGCAAGCTCGGCGGCTACGGCAAATACGCCCTGACCTTGCCGGAAGGCAGTGAACCCGACGGCCACTGGCAATGGCTGCCGCTGGAATGGAAAGCCCTGTGACAGCACTTATCCGAGGCCTTGGCCTGCTGGCGTTGCTGCTGGGCACCCGGGCATTTGCCACTGAGGCGCCGCCACTGGACGTGCAGCAATCCCAGGTATTCCGTGCCTGGTTCGTGCGCATCGCCCAGGAACAACTGACCCAAGGCCCGAGCCCGCGCTGGTATCAGCAGGACTGCGCCGGCCTTGTCCGTTTTGCCGCCAACGAAGCGCTGAAAGTCCATGACGATAAATGGCTGCGCAGCAATGGCCTGTCCAACCGCTACCTGCCGCCAGAGCTGCAACTGAGCGAGGCCCAGCGCGGCCTCGCCCAGCAATGGCAGCAGGGCGGCGGCAAGGTCGGGCCATACGTCAACGCGATCAAACTGATTCAGTTCAACAGCCATCTGGTCGGCCGCGATCTGGCGCAAGCCCGGCCCGGTGACCTGATGTTTTTCGATCAGGGCGATGACCAGCACCTGATGATCTGGATGGGCCGCTACATCGCCTATCACACCGGCACCACCACCCCGACTGATAACGGCATGCGCTCCGCAAGCCTGCAGCAACTCATGACATGGAAGGACACCCGATGGATACCCGACGCAGCCAACCCCAACTTCATCGGCGTCTATCGACTGAACTTTCTCTCCCAATGATCGGTGCCCGCATGCTGCGTATCTGTTCAAAACTGCCTCTGTTGCTGGCGCTGCTTCTGCCTCTGTCGGCGGTGAATGCCGAAGACACCGTCGAGCCGAGCGGCTACACGTCGGTGGCCGGTGAAAGCTTTTTTCTGTTGGCCGACAGCAGTTTTGCCAGCGACGAACAGGCGATGGTTCGCCTCGAAGCGCCTGGCCGCGACTACCGTCGGTTCCGCATGGAGCCTTACGGCGGCGCCGACATTCGTGTGTACCGCATCGACAAGCCGCTGGATTTCCTCAAGCGCCAGAAGAACCTGCACCGCGTGGTCAGCGACGGCCAGTTCAAGGGCGAAGGCCTGTCGAACACCCTCGCGTACCTGTGGGACAACTGGTATCGCAAATCCCGTCGCGTGATGCAGCGAGCGTTCTCCTACGAATCGCGTAAACAAGTCACCGAGGAAGTACCTGAGCTGAAGATGGGCACCGCGATGGTCGCGCCAACGCCCTACGACGCCCAGCCGCAATTCGCACTGATTCCGGGCCTGCCGGTGGTCAGCCAATTCCGTTATCCGTTGTGGCAAGCCAAGCCTATCCAGCCGCCTGAGGGCGTGAACCTGGCCGGCTCTTCCAGCGAATTCGTCAGCGTTGCGCCGGGTAACGTTTACATCCCGTTGGGCAACCTGAAACCGGGCCTGTATCTGGTGGAAGCGCTGATCGGCAAGTACCGTGCGACCACCATGGTATTCGTCTCAAACACCGTGGCCGTGAGCAAGATTGCCGGTGATGAATTGCTGGTGTGGGCCGCGCGCAAACACGAAGGCAGTTCGGTGCCGAAGGTCAATGTGCTGTGGACCGATGGCCTGGGTGTGATGAGCAGTGGTGCGACCGATGCCGATGGTTTGCTGCGTCTGAAACACGTCAGCCCGGAGCGTTCGTTCGTGATCGGCGAAGACGAAGAGGGCGGGGTGTTTGTCTCCGAGAACTTCTATTACGACAGCGAAATCTACGACACCAAACTCTATGCCTTCACCGACCGGCCGCTGTATCGGCCGGGGGATTGGGTGTCGCTGAAAATCGTTGGTCGCGAGTTCAAGAACGCCCGCGACTCGGTGCTGCCGACTGCAGCCGACGTCAACGTGACCGTGCTCGATGCCACCGGCACGGCGCTGCAATCGTTGGCGCTGAAACTCGATTCCAAGGCGGGCACACAAGGCCGGTTCCAGTTGCCGGACAACGCTGTGGCGGGCGGTTATGAGTTGCGTTTCAGCTACAAGGATCAGGCCTACAGCAGCGCCTTCCGTGTCGCCGAATACATCAAGCCGCACTTCGAAATCTCGCTGAACCTGGCCAAGCAGGACTACCGCACCGGCGAACCTGTGAAGGGCAGCCTCGTGCTGCTGTACCCGGACGGAAAACCGGTGGCCAACGCCAAGTTGAGCCTGAGCCTGCGTGCTCAACAACTGTCGATGGTCGACAACGAACTGCAATACCTCGGGCAATTCCCGATTGAGCTGACCAGCACCGAACTGACCACCGATTCCAAGGGCAACGCGACACTGGATCTGCCGGCTGCCGAGAAACCGAGTCGCTACATGCTCACCGTGTTCGCTAGCGATGGCGCGGCGTATCGGGTCAAGACCACCAAGGAAATCCTCATCGATCGCGGCGCGGCGAGTTTCAGCCTGCGCGCGCCTCAGCGTTTTAGTGCGGTAGGTGACAAGGTTGCGTTCAGTTATTTGAATGAAGGCGGCAGCGAGCAAAGCAAAGCGGTCACGCCGAGCAGCTACAGCTGGGTGCGTCTGGAAGACCAAACGGCTGGCGAAGGCAAACTCGCCGCGAAGGACAAAGGCTTCACCTTGGCCTTCGACCGCCCGGGTACTTACAACCTGACGCTGAAGGATGACCATGGTCGTGTGGTCGGCGCCACCGGTCATTCGGTCACTGGCGACGGCGTCAAAGCCGTGCCGGGCACCGTGGAAATCGTCCTTGATAAACCCGAGTACAAGGCCGGCGATGAAGCCCTCGCATTGATCACGTTCCCTGAGCCGATCAGCGATGCACTGTTGTCGCTGGAGCGCGACAAGGTCGAGGCCACAGCGCTGCTGTCCAAGGGCGGTGACTGGCTGAAGATGGAAAAACTCAGCGAGACCCAATACCGCGCGCGTATTCCGGTGAAGGACAATTTCGCACCTAACCTGACTTTCTCCGTGCTCTACACCAAGGGCGGTCAGTACAGCTTCCAGAACGCCGGTATCAAAGTAATCGCGCCGCAAATCGACGTGGTCATCGCCACCGATAAAGAGGCGTATCAGCCGGGTGAAACCGTGTCTGTGGACCTGACCACCCAGTTCGCCGGCAAACCGATCCCGGCACACCTGACGGTCAGCGTGGTCGACGAAATGATCTACGCATTGCAACCGGAAGTCGCGCCGACCATCGACCAGTTTTTCTACCACCCGCGCCGCAACAACGTGCGCACCAGCGCCAGTCTGTCGTTCATCAGCTACGACGTCGCATTGCCGGGCAGCCCGGGTGCGCCAGGCAAAGCCAATCGCAGCGAGCGAGGCGTGAAAGTGCTGGAGCGGCCGCGTCGTGAAGACGTCGACACCGCCGCGTGGCAGCCGGAATTGATCACCGACGCCAACGGCAAAACCCGTTTTACCTTCAAGATGCCGGACTCGCTGACCCGCTGGCGCATCACCGCCCGGGCGATCGCCGATGACGGTCAGGTCGGGCAGAAAAAGCAATTCGTGCGCTCGGAAAAGCCGCTGTACCTGAAGTGGAGCGGCCCAACCAAATTCCGCGCTGGCGACAAACCGGATCTCGGTGTGTTTGCTTTCAGCCAAGCGGAAAAACCGGCCAAGGCTGAGTTGGTGATTCATTTCGGCGGTACCGAACAACGCGTCCCCGTGACGCTGAATAACGGCATCAACTACATCGCGCTTCCAGCGTTCGCGTTGGCCAGTGGCGAGTGGTCGGCTGAGCTGGTGCAGGACGGCAAAACGGCTGATGCATTGGCTGTGCGGCTGACCGCGACCGGCGAAGGCTGGCAGGTGACTCAGAGCCAAAGCCTGGACGTTGCCAGCGGTGATACGCCGTTGACCTTGCCAGCGGACGCGACGGATATTCGTCTGCGTCTGGATGACAGTCCGCAAGCGCTGTTCCGCTCGGCACTCGACGATCTGTTGAGCTATCCGTACGGCGGCGTCGAACAAACGGCCAGTCGTTTGCTGCCGCTGAGCATCGCGTATCCGACCTTGTCGTCGAATCCGCAGATTCGCGATCGCTTGCGCTTGATCATGCAGAACAGCCGTCTGCGGTTGGTGCAAATGGCCGGGCCTTCGGCGAGCTTCACCTGGTGGGGCATGGATGGCGAGCCGGATGCGTTCCTCACGGCTTATGCTTACTACGCCGACTGGCACGCCAGCAAAGCGCTGGAGTTGAGCCTGCCGCCGGAGCATTGGCAGCGGGTGCTGGAGGTCTATTCGAAGCAGGCCAAAAACACGCCGCTGTTGCAGCGCGCGCTGATTCTGTCGTTCGCCAAACAGATGCAACTGCCGGTGAACACCTTGCTCAGCGGTTTGATGGATGATCTGGCGAAAGCGGGCGAGGGCAATGCGGCGAACCTGATGGACGATGGCGAAGACAGCATCGTCATGAGCGATCCGGATTCGGCGCTGGGTCTGGCGGCGGCTCGTGCGCTGACGGCCTCTTTGGCGAAGCAATCGAAGGTGACTCTGCCAGACGCATTCAATCGTCAATTGCCAGACGCGCAACAACGATTGGCGGTCAGTTCGCAGCCGTTTGCCGAAGTCTTGAACCTGTCACTGCAAGCCTTCGATCAGGCTCACGCGCAAGCGTTGTTGCAACGTCTGCTGCCACAGCAATCGACCCTGGAACGCGCGTTGGCGCTGACCTGGTTGCAACGCAGCATCGAGCAGGCTTCGCCTACCATCGCACTGGCTCCGGGTGAAGGCTGGAAGAAAAAATACGGTGATACCGGGGAGACTTATTGGACGTGGCAGGGTGCTTCGCCAGTGCCCGCAGTGCTGTCGCTGACCGGTGCGCAAGAGCGTCCGTTGCGAGCGGCTTTGAGCTTCCAGACCAAACAACCGCTGGTTGATCCGATGGCCGTGACCATCACCCGTCGCCTGTCGCGTCTGGTGCCGGGCGACGAAGCCTTCACCTTCAAACTGGAGGCGGTCGGTACCAAGCCGTTGTCCAGCGACAGCCTGTATCTGGACGAAGTGATCATCACCAGCAAAGCCGCCAAACCGCTGCGCTACGGCATGCTCGAAGTGCCGCTGCCACCGGGTGCCGATGTCGAGCGCACCACGTGGGGCATCAAACTCATGGGCAAGGCCGGCACCGAACCGTCCGCGTTGGAGAAAGCGCGTTTCGAGCCGGGGCAAATGGCTTACGCGATTCCGGTCGATGCCTTGAGTGGCGAGTTGCGCCTGCGGCATCTGGTGCGCTTCTCGCAGAAAGGTCAGTTCAACCTGCCGCCGGTGCGTTTCACTCAGGTCTACGCGCCGCAGCACCAGGCTCAGGAACAGAAACCGGCCCTCGGCCAGGTCACGGTCAACTGATATGACCCGACCTCTGGTCTGGTTGCTGCTGTGCTTGATCCCTGCGCTGGCGACAGCGCAGGAGGAGCCGCTGCGCCTGGCTTTCAAAGGTGAGTTGCTGTCGTTGAGCCGGACTCAGGTGATCGCGCGCGAGCCGTTGCCTGCTGATGTGCAGACTCCGCTGGGCAGTGTGTGGAAGTTGTTTGTGTACGGCTGGCTGGTTGATACCAACGCCCATGAATCGCCTTACGAATGTCGCGGGCAGTCGAAAGAGGAAGTTTACTGCTGCACAGCGGGCGGCAAGATTGAGCGCGATCAGGCGTTGGTGAAGTCTTGTGGTTTGTATTTTGAGCCTGCGCGGTTGGGTATTTCTGATGCTGGTTGGCGGGAGTATTGGCAGGCACGTAAGGCACCGGAGTGGTTGCTGAACTTGCCTTCGTTGCAGCCTTCCACGCGAGTTTCAGTGGCTGAGTTGCTGCGAATGCTGGCCGTGATGCCGGCGCAGGATCAAGCGCGGCGGGTGTTGCTGGATGTGGTGTTGAATGCGGCTGACGGCAATGTCGTGGGCGAACTCGGTGGCCGGTTGCGGGTGAAGACCTGGAGCTGGTTGGGGGATCAGGACCCTTCGTCGCGTCAGGGTGGGTTTGCTGGGTGGACGGCGAACGGTACGCCGGTTTGGGCCGGTGGGCGTGGGACCAGTCAGATGGTTTTGCGCAATTATGGTGGGGCGTTGGCTTCGGTGTTGCCGGTGGATTGGCCTTTGGATGCGGGACGCTGTGTCGAGGTGGGGCTGTTTTCACGCTATCCCGTCGGGCGCGTTCTGGCGGGGGATCGTGTTGTTGAGTCCGGGCCCTTGCAGGGCGATTACCGCGTCGAATTCACCAACGGCAATCAACTCGATATCCACAGCGACGGCGAACTCTTTCTGCTCAAAGACAAACTCGTCGCCCGCCTGGACCGCGAAGAATATGTCGCCCGAGTCCTCCAGCGCGAAGCCAGATCCGAACCCGCCGAAGCAGCCAAAGCTTTGGCCATCGCGATCCGCACGTACCTGCTGCAAAACGCCACCCGCAGCGGCGACTGCCTGAGCATCGACGACAGCAGCAGCCGGCAACGCGTCGCCCCACGTCCAGCTACTGCCGAATCACGCAACATCGCCGCCTGGACCAGCGACCTGGTCCTCGCCGGCAGCACCGTCACCTACCACTCCGACCAGCCCGGCCCGGACAAACTCTCCTGGCACCAAGCCGTTGAACAAGCCAACGCAGGCCAACGCTACGACGCCATTCTGCTCCACGCTTACCCGCGCGCCAGCCTCAGCCGCTGGGACAACCCCGTCGCCTCCTGCGAGACACTCCCCGCCGCGCAAAACTGGCTGCAAAACCAACGTCGCGGCTGGCGCCAGCGCCTCGAAAGCGAAGTCGGCTACAACGAAGTCAGCACCTTCGCCGTCTGCCGCCTGGCCTTCGGCCGTCCCTACGTCGACCGCGACCGCCAGCGCATCTATGTGCGCGGTGTGCTGTCGCTGCAAGACCGCCTCGACCTGACCCACGAATACCTGCACCTGGCCTTCGAAGCACACCCCAACGGCCAGGATGAAACCTACATCGAAGGGCTCGCCCGCCACCTCTTGCTGGAATAGGCCATGAAACTCCGTTATCCACAGGTCCTCCTGTTCCTCTGCTCCTTTTGCGTATGGCCGACGACGTTCGCCGCTGAAAGCGCCGCCAAACTCGACACCCCCGTTGGCGGCTGGCGCACTGGCGCGCCTGAAGGAGAAGGCGAAAACTTTCGCCAGATCGTTAACTACCCGGCCTCCTCGGTGAACACCCCGGTGGGGCAGGCCAACACTGCACGCATCACCGGGCAAATCAACGCGACGCCCAAGTCTGGTGAGCCGGGCCGGTTGATCGTCAACGGCGTCAGCATGCCACTGAAGATTGACCCCGCTGGTCGCTTTGATCGTCCGTTCTCATTCCCCAATGGCAGCAACAGCGTCGAAGTCCGCAGCCCCGATGGCCTGCAGCGCCACCGCACGCAGTTCCTGAACGCCAGTGGTGGCGCCACTCCAGCGAAGTTGCGCGTGCTACTGGCTTGGGACAGTGATGGCACCGACCTCGACTTGCACCTCATCACACCCGACGGCGCCCATATCTGGTACGGCGACCGCGTTGTTCCCAATGGGGCTGCGCTCGATGTCGACGTGACGACCGGCTACGGCCCGGAAATCTTCGCCATGCCGGCGCCGATCAAAGGCCAATACCTCGTCTATGTGAATTACTTCGGCGGTGGGTATCGCAGTGATGATGAGGGGCAGGAGGACGCGGTTCAGCCGCTGACGACCGCACAGGTAACGGTGATTACAGAGGAAGGGACACCGAACGAGAAGATGGAGACGTTCCTGGTGCCGATGCGGGCGGTGGGGGAGTTGACGTTGGTTAAGGGGTTTAGTTATCCGTGACCTTAAGGAAATGTCCCGCAGAGCGCGTTACCTTCATAACCATGACTGATCGGCCCCAACATCATGAAGGGACCACAGGCATAAAAGGGAGCTGGCACCTTCTGCTCTGAGTTCAGCAACACCACGTTGTTTCCGAATACATCGTTGCCAAAGGATTGCTCGAAGTAAGACTCACAAACGGGCAGCTTTAACGGTACTGGAATGATCACAGCCCACACGGTGATGCCGCACCACTCGCGTTTAGGCAAAGACTTCACCGTACTGGTAATGACCGGCGTCCTGGACTGATAAGTCAGGTCTCTGTAGGCGTCTGTTTTATGCGTTGTTTTCTCCGGGACCGCTACGATTGCGCCGACACAGCCGGCCAGGCAGAGAAGCAGTGCTGCTGTGGTGATCAGGTTTTTCATGCGGAGCCGGAGGATTGGAAATGAAGGTGACGAAGGGTACAACAACCCGAAATTCGGATCATGCACAAGGGCGTGCAACATGCCAGTCAACAGGAAGAGTCTGCTGGCGCTGAAATGGGCGTGAGTTACGACTTCACCAAGGGGAAAACAACGAATTCAGTTCTTGCTGGGTTCGGGGCCATCAATGCCGATCCAAACATGCGCTCCGCCCAGGTCGGCGTCAGGGTGTTGGCGATTTTACGGCAGGGTAACTGACATCCCGCAAGACTCCGATGTACCCCTTATAGAGGTTGCTGGCGGGCACGAGTTGCTGCGCCACGAGTTGCTGATGCACGCGGTGCAAATGGTAGAAGGGCACGCGCACAAAGAGGTGGTGCTCGATGTGGTAGTGAATGGCATGCGGGCCGAACACAAAGGTCTGCCAGTTCGCACGGACGATGCTGCGCGCATTCTGGCTTTGGTCATCGCAGGCCGGCAGGCCGGCATGTTCCATTATTGCCCTGACGCGGCCCATCAATGGCAGCAAGGTAATAGCTGGCAGCAGCCACAAGCCTAGGTAAAGCAAGGCGTGCCCGTACCACGTCAGTATGCCGAGCAGCAGACCATTGCTGGCCAGCACTGAAAAAATTTCCCACGCTATATAGCCCGGTGATTTATCTGCTTTGGGCATGATGTCGAGATAGTCGCCTCGGGCGAATTTGCCAGCGCTGATGAGGTATCCCACCCCACATAAGTCCGCCAGCAGCCTGGCTGCCAGCTTGCCCTTTGGCAGCGGGAAGTCGCCGATACCAAACACCGCGACTACCGGGTCGTCATGCTGCATCGGCGCGAGATGATGTTTCAAATGCCCGACACGGTAGGTTTGCAGCGACAGAAACAACGGGCCAGCGGCAAAAAATTGCCCAATCAAATCATTCAGGCCTTGGTGGCGCAGCACAACGCCATGGGCGCTTTCATGCATGATCACCGCCAGTGCGAGTTGACTGCGGGCGATGATGATCGCCGCCACCACGTAAGTGATGGGGTGCGGCCAGATCGCCGCACACACAAATGACACCGCGATCAATCCCCAGTCAGCCAACAGCGCCAGCAACGTGAGCCACGGTTTCAGCGCAAATAGCTCGGCGGGCGGAGTAAAAGCATTCAGTGCCAGATTGTCGCCTGCACGGGATTTTGGTTTGAGCACGTGCATCACCTCCTTGTGTTTGTGACGGCGTAATGTGGCGGTCTCACAATGTGAGCAGGCGGCTGACCCACGCGTCAATCCGCGCCTGGGCGCACTCATTGCCTGCCGACCCGTTGGGTTGAGGCGTTTGCATCTGGGTCAGCTCCGCTGCGGCTTGTGCCACCTGGCAGCGAAAATCATTGGCGTCACCGCGCCAGGTCACCACGCGGTGCACCAACTGTAACTGTGCCGCGCGTGCGGCATTGGTGGCCTGTTCGGGCTGATCGGTGACGACCAGGATGATAGGGCGCTGATAGACCCGCGCGATCGACAGCGCTGCCATTCCAGGTGCAGACACGATCAATTTCGCCTGCGCCGCGTGGGTGGCCCAATCCGGGTCAACCCCGAGCCAGCCAGCAAGTCCGGCATAGCCTTCACCCACCTGATGCGCGTTCAGGCCTGCATCGGCGATACCCGAGCTCAACGCCTCGGCCAGACGGGTGTCGCTGAAATGCGGGTTCAGATAGATCGCCGCGCCAACTCGGTGTGGCGCCGTTTGCCTGACGGCCAGAGCGATGGGTGTCGGCAATCGAAACAGTGCCGGTGCCTTTGCATCGTCGATCTCATAGGCGAAGTCATGTTCGATACACGACCGTGCCGCGTCTATCTGCCGGCCGACTATCCAGCCGAAAACACGCCCGAAGAGACGCGGCCACATACCCTCGAAATTGTTGATCAGTGCGACCTTCAGGCTCGCGCCATATACGTGCACGACCTTGCGTCGCCAACCGGGCATCGTGCCCATGAAAAGCAGCGCCGGGTGGAAGGAATCATTGATCAGCAAGTCCACGTTACGCAGTTTGCCGCGCAGGCGAATGATGTCGCGGAGCATCCTGCCAGGGCGGAAAACATAATGCGCCACGTTGCTGTTTGTAGCCTTGCGCAGCATGTTCTGCCCGCTGTCAAACTGAACCGCATAGTGCTGCGACAGAATGTCGGCCTTAATGCCGAAGCTTTCCAGAAAGAGCTGCCCCTCACCCGAGGTGGTCAGGACTTCGACCTGCGCGCCAGCCTTGTGCAGCGCGTGCACCAGCAGTTGCGCGCGCATTAAATGGCCGCGAGCATCGGCGGTGGCGAGGTAGAGGATGCGTGGCTTCATCGGTCACCACCCCGTAAGCCGCTTGACCCACCATAGATCCAACCGGCCACGTACATCACCAATGCGCCGGTCACGCCGAAGCCTGATTCGATAGCGCGAATCTCGGCCAGTAACGTGGCCAGGTAGCCCGTTTCATGTGGGGCCACGATGCGCCGCAAGGTGTTTTCGCACAGCCGGACGTGAGCTTTCTCGTCAGCCAAAACCCTCGATAACAACGGATATAGCCCATGCTCGTGTCCAATGACTGCACAGTGACGACTGAGTACGCGCTCCGCCATCTGTTCGGCGCACAGCCCCGTCGCGTAAGCGGGTACCAACAGTCCCTGTTCGAAGTGCTGTTTATAGCGATGCGCCAGGCGCTGCCAGCGCACAATCTTGCGCCGGCTGAGCCAGTCCGGTGCAAGGCGCGTTTCGCCATCATCCCCTGCGGCGCGTAATGCTTCGCTAAACAGCATCACATGCCGGCGTTCATCGGCCAGATGTTGCTCGACCTGACGCTCAAGCCAGTCGGGTGACTGCGGTAATAACTCTTCCAGTAGTGCGCGTTCCGTCGCGTCCTCTCCGGCGAGATACATGCGCAGGAGCAGTCTTTCCCCGCGTCGGCTGCGATGCAAACGAACCAGCGCAGCACGTTTGATACGGTCAACCCAGCGCGCTTGCAGCGCGATCAGGCCTTGTGCTTTGGGGGTTGCCAGGCACGCGTAACCGGCTTCGGTGCAGGCTTGCTCAACCACACTCATTGGGCCGACTGCTGCGCAGTGTCGATTTTGACTGATGCCGTTTGAGCTTCCGGCTTGCGGTGCCAAGCCAGGATCAAGCCGATAAAGCTGTCTCGCATAAAGGCGTACCCCGAAGTGGCGGCGCCGGAGAACGCTTCTTCACGACCATTTAAACGCAGATAACCTTTGCCTTTGAGTGCCCCGAACTCCAGCGTGTCATGTTTATTCAAGCCACGCTGGCGCACGTCCTGTAGTAGCGGGCTGTCCTCAAGACCGAATATAAACAACTGGCGCTGCACCACCCACAATGGAATGTGGCTGCTCAACGCCTGCAGTTTGAGCGCCCAGCTGCCATTTGCGAGTAACTGATTCAGGTCGGTGGTATTGGGTTCTTCCGATGTAAAACTGGCCCGCATCAGTGACTTCGACAACTTGCCTACGCCGAGGGAAATCGTAATGTCGTTGGCAGACAGATTCTTCGCGTCGCTTGCGCGCACTCCGATGAAATAGCTAGCCACCCGCGCTGCGAGCGATGGGTGAGCGAGTACATCGCGAGCTTGTTCGGCTGTGAACAGCACACGCTCAGTGCCGCCTTCGCGGACGCTGATCCGGTAAGGGGGCATCACGATGTCATCGAATTTTCCGCGCACCGGCGAGTGTACGTAGGTGTCGGGTTTCCAATTCTTGCCCGATCGACGCAGCAGCACATGCAGGCTCAACGGGACACGCTGACCATCAGACGCGATGCCGCTGCCGTGCAGCAGTACGTCGCCTATAACGGTTTCACTGTCATGCGCTGCATCGGCAGAAATAAGAATCGTATGGGATTCAATGTCGAGGCTTGCGTGAGCATCCGGGACATCCAGCGCGATGCGGTTGCACTGCGCGTTTACGTTGTTGCCAGTACTGCCCATGAGGTCCGGCGGACATCCATCGCTGGATGCGAAGTGAAATACGCCGCGGCCGGTAAACTCGGACGGAGTGGCGTTGACCTGAATGCTCAGCGACAGCAGTACCAGGCCCATCATGAAGGAGCAGCGTGAGGCGGTGGCGTCAGTTTTCATCGTTACTTCCTGTAAGCGCGGTCTTATGTGCAAAAAATGCGACCTTGCGCGGTATCAATCCAGATTTCGGTGATAAGACAGCGATTCAGAATGGCGAGCTTTCGCGCGACCGGCCGAGATACCCAGTCCTCGAACGATCGCCCCTGCGGTATCCAGCAATGACATGCCGATCAAAATCGCCGTAGCTGCGATGCGTCGCACCCCGTGTAAAGGCGGTAAATCCTGGTGGTTTAATGCGCGCAGGCTATAGCCCAGACGCCCCGTCATCACGCAAAAAGGGCCCAAGGGTCCACTGCGGCCGAGCCATTGGAGCCAGGCAGGCATGTAAGCGCGTACCAGATACGGTGTGAGGTCGACACTGTCCCCACCCCTGAGCCAACGCAGTTTAACCACTTCACCACGGGTATCCGGAAGCCTGTGTTCAGTGTGCGCGAGAGGGGCATACGCCACCGCAACACCCGCGGCTTGCAAGCGTAAGCCCATTACTTGGCAATGGGCGCGATAGACGCCGTCGAGTGGCTCATAGCGATGCTGTTCGAACGTGTCACGGCGAAAGGCGACGTTGTTCGCATAAAAATTGCGGGTGGCGCCTTCACGCAAGGGGCTGGGGAAATACATGAAGTCGATCGCAGTCAGTGCACTTCCCGTAAGGCTGGCGTCATAACTGGTGCGCCCGGCGACCGCCAGCGGTGCCGTAGCGTCGGGCTGGGCAAAGGGGGAGAGCAATTGCTCCAGCCAGTCGATGCAAGGGACACAGTCGGCATCTGCAAATACAACGTACTGGCATCGGCTCTGATCGACACAGTCGAAACCGATATTTTTCGCATCGTAGTAGCCGGTGCGGGGATCAATTTCGACGAAATCGATCTGCCGCCCGGCCAGCTCGGAAATATCTTTGCACGCCTGCGCATTCAGACCGTCATGCGTGATGACCCACTGCGCAAAAGATTCGGGTGGCAATGTTTGCTGCCCTAAGGTGATGATCAGCCGTTTCAGACTCGCCAACGCTTCTAGCGAATCATTGCCGCCGCGCAGATTATTGGTCTCAACCACTAATGCCGTGGTGGCTGCGACGAAATCCAGGTCGCTCGTTACTTCCCTGTTTTTATGCACCATTGGCATCCCAAGTTATTGCTTCGTAATAGTTGTATTCGCTCAGACTCTTTTCGCCCGAAGTGAATGAAGTCAGTCTTGTTGCTTCGACCCTGACCAGAGAAGCGAAAGAAGCGTGCGGGAGTCCATGAGGTGATCATCGACGCTAACCAGTCCCGGCAGAGCATGCCATGGAATACTGGCGCTATGGTGATGCCGATTCAGCATTACTGTTGCCAAGCCCGCTGCGCCCCCAATGGCGGTGCCATACCCCTTGGATCTCGCTCGGCGCAAGGCGCACTTGCGAGGAGAGGACTTACCGCCGTTTTGAGCTTTGATGACATCGCGCATGGGGCGCAATGATGCTCCAGCTGACCTCGTCACCCTGCACGCCAGATTGTTCGAGGCCGAAACTATCTATTGAACGGTATGGCGTTGCATAGCGGCGCCAGTAAATCTGAGGCATTAAAAAGCCGGCTTGTGGCCGGCTTCTCGGGGACTGGCTTGGTTCATTTTTGGTAAACCGCGCCAGCCTTCAAAACGTACACCCGGATCTTGCGTCCGGCTGCGGGACTTGGCGAGAAAGTCATCTGCCTTGTCGGTGCGATCTGAGCCGCGAGGCGGGTCGATGCGCAAATGTGGGGCGCAGCATACTGATTTTTTTGCGAAATTCCCAGCGTGGCGTGCGCCCTAGAGCGATTGCGGTTACGTGTAGCAGCTGGCGAAGCCAGCTGCTACAGAGTTATGTGTTTACAGAAAAGGTACGGGTGGCCTGCGTTTGTTCAGGGTCGACCACCAGAACACCCATCCCAGAACCCTTATGTTTTGTTCTTCGATGTGCGGAGGTCTGAAGACTTCATCCGGGTATTCGGAGCTGTTGTGGCTGCGCATGCGTATCGCGTTGCCTGGTACCCGGCTCAGGTATTTGATGCGCAACATGCCGTCGTGTTCGATTGCGTAAATCTCTCCATCGATAATTTGCGTGAGCCCACGGTCGATGGCGACGATGGAGCCATCTTCAATTTTTTCGGCCATGCTGTTGCCAACCATGCGGGCGCAGATGGCATCGGCGTGGTTGATTTCCAGGGAGTCAAGATCGCTGCGCGGCAGGCGGATCGATTCGCTGGGGTCTTTGATGACATGGGTTTTGTCGGAGCCGGGTGCAGTGGCCGCTTCTTTGTAAAAAGGTAGTTCGATATCGACTGGGTCGATGACCCGATAGGTGCCCCGGATTGACTGGGCGTCGAAGGTGTTGCCGGATGCGTCGATCAGATGCAATGCCCTGGCGTCTTGCGGTCCTTCGCCGGTTTTCAACCATTCAGTGTTCACGGACAGTCTTCTGGCGACATCTTCCATGCGGTAGTCTGGAACTCCGCGGGTATACCAGTTATGGACAGTTTGAGGGTCGGAAATACCCAGGAATTCGGCAAATCTCGTTGTCGTGATTTGTAGCTCTTTCAGGAGCATTCTGAATCGTGGGCCGCAGGTTTTGTTCTTTTTCATAAACACGAGTCTAGCCGCGCGGCATAAGGCTTTGATTCAACAAACCGTTCAAATCTGGCGTGAAATTTAAGTCCTGATGTAAGACGTCTTTTGTAAAAATTAAACAAGAAAAAACCGGTCTGCCCGCCAGTTAAATGTGCTGTTGAATATGATATTCAAACGCCCACAAAAAACCCCGGATCAACCGGGGTTCTTCGTTATAGCCGCTCATGAGAGGCGGCTATCAGCCTTTATAGGCAGCAACCGACTTCATGATCTCGGTGCGAGCGGCTTCTGCGTCGCCCCAACCTTCGATCTTCACCCATTTGCCTTTTTCGAGGTCTTTGTAGTTCTCGAAGAAGTGCTTGATCTGTTCCAGCAGCAGAGGTGGCAGATCGGTGTATTCCTTCACGTCGACGTACAGCTGGGACAGCTTGTCGTGTGGGACTGCGATGACTTTGGCATCGCCGCCGCCGTCGTCGGTCATGTGCAGGATGCCGACCGGACGGGCGCGGATGACCGAACCTGGAGCAACCGGGTAAGGGGTCACGACCAGCACGTCGAGGGGGTCACCGTCGTCAGCCAGGGTGTTCGGGATGAAACCGTAGTTGGCCGGGTAGAACATCGGGGTGGCCATGAAACGGTCAACGAACAGGCAATCGCTGTCTTTGTCGATTTCGTATTTGATCGGGGCGTGGTTGGCCGGAATCTCGATCGCGACGTAGATGTCGTTCGGCAGGTCTTTGCCAGCCGGAATCTTGCTGTAGCTCATTGGGCGGTGCCCCCGTTAGTTGACCAAAAACACTTGGCCGGATTGACCAAAAAGTGGCGGCGATTATAGGCATATTCTGCCGCCGTTGCTATGTACCAGAGGTCGTAGAGACCTTAGTCGCGTGCCTGATAGACCGGGTCTTCGGCCAGAAGTTGCCGCAGCCGGGCCAGAGGGTCCTGACGATAAAACAGCTTCAGCTGCTCATAGACCTGAGGATACGCCTCGTGCAGCAAATCCGGGGCACTGAAGAAGTATTCGCTGGTGACCGCGAAGAACTCGGCCGGGTTTTCCGCAGCGTACGGGTCGATGGCGGTTTCAGCGTCGGGATTGCGGTCCAGTTGCCGATCAAGGTCGTCGTAGGCCTCTTGCATGACCTTGGCCCAGTCGCTGACCCGCATGTCGGCGTGCAGCGGCGGCAGGCCGTTGGCGTCGCCATTGAGCATGTCGAGTTTATGCGCGAGTTCGTGGATCACCAGGTTGTAGCCTTCCCAGCCACCACTGGCCATCACGCCGGGCCACGCGAGGATGATCGGGCCTTGCTGCCAGGCTTCGCCGCTGTGTTCGCCGTCCCATTCGTGTTCGACACCGCTGGCATCGCGATGGCGCTGGGGGCTGAGAAAGTCGTCGGGATAGAGGACGATTTCGTGGAAACCCTGATACCAGTTCAGATCGCCCAGATGTAGTAACGGCAATTGCGCCTGGGCGGCAAGCAGCAGGCGCTGCTCCTGGTGGAGCTCGACGCCGGGCAGGGCGGTCAGGTGTTTGTCCTGGAGGAACAGCACGCAGGCTTCGCGCAGCCACTGGTCTTCGGCGGCGCTGAGGCCATCGAGAAAACTCAAGTGATGACGCACCCGCTGCCACATGTCGTCGGCAATCGGATGCTTGGCCAGGATGCGCTGGCGACGCCAGGCGCTAAGGGACCACATGGTGAATCAGCGCGATTGAGCTTTGGACGCGGCGTTGCCGAAGCGGCTGCGGATGATGCCGATGATCATCGGTACCAACGACAGCAGGATGATGCCCACGACCAGCAGCGACAGGTTTTGCTTGATGAACGGAACGTTGCCGAAGAAGTAACCTAGTGTCACCAGGCCACCGACCCACAGAATGGTGCCGAGGACGCTGAAGGCGAGGAAACGCGGGTAAGGCATTTTGGCGACGCCGGCGACGAACGGTGCAAAGGTGCGGATGATCGGCAGGAAGCGCGCCAGGGTCACGGTTTTGCCGCCGTGCTTGTCGTAAAAATCGTGGGTTTGCTGCAGGTAGTCGCGGCGGAAGATTTTCGAGTTCGGGTTGCTGAACAAACGCTCACCCGCCGTTCGTCCGATCACATAGTTGGTGCTGTCGCCAAGGATCGCCGCCAGCATCAGCAGGCCGCCCAGCAGCACCGGGTCCATGCCGCCACCGGCCGCAACGGCACCCGCAATGAACAGTAAGGAGTCGCCCGGCAGGAACGGCATCACCACCAGACCGGTTTCGCAGAAGATCACCAGGAACAGAATGGCGTAAATCCATGGCCCGTAGTTGTTTACCAGCAAATCGAGGTAAACATCGAGATGCAGGATAAGGTCGAGCGGGTTGAAATCCATGGAAAGCACCTGAGGTGATGGCCCGACTCTGCAGGCCTGTGCGGATGACTTCGCGAAAGGCTACAGACGGGTGTAGTTTTTCTTACAAGCCGGAAAGGTCGGCATTATACGGGCTGAGAGGTGAAAAGCGCGTTGAGTTTGTAGCGGGGGATTTCGAGGCAACTAGAGTCTGTCAGCTTTGCAAAACCCCCTGTGGCGAGGGAGCTTGCTCCCGCTCGGCTGCGCAGCAGACGTAAAACCGGCCATTCGGCTTTCCTGACCCAGCGCGGACTTAGGTTTTGGGAGTGCTTCGCACTCCAGCGGGAGCAAGCTCCCTCGCCACAAAAGCCCGCCTGGTCACCCTGCGCCTTACAGCTCGTCGCTGATCGGCAGCACGTAGTTCTTGAACTCGGTGTCTTCCTTGAATCCGATGGATTCGTAGGTTTTCCGCGCGACTTCGTTGTTGCTGCTGGTGGAAACGCGCATCCGCACGGCGTTGGTTTCCTTGGCCATTTTCTTCGCGGTGCGGATGAGGTTGTCCGCCACCAACTGGCGGCGGGCCTCTTCGGCGACGTAGATGTCGTTGAGGATCCACACGCGCTTCAGCGAAAGGGACGAAAAGCTCGGATATAACTGACAGAAACCCATCAGTCTGTTGCTGTCGTCGTCGGCCAGGGCCAGGTAGATCACCGACTCCTTGCGACGCAGGCGCTTTTCAAGGAACGCCCGGGACGAGTCCGGATAAGCCAGGGAGCCATAAAACTCGCGATATTTGACGAACAACGGGGTCAACAGGTCCAGGTGTTCGAGGGTCGCTTGAATAATCCGCATGGTAGGTCTCGTCTTCAAGTGGCTGTCTTCACGTACTGTGACGGCGAACGGTTCTCACTCGGGCAGCCGTGTTTCGATCCTGCCTGAAACTGAATCAGAAACGCAATGCGGAAACGGTTCAGGCATCCGGCAGACTCAGTAGGAAATTACCTTTCATGTCCGCTCCTGCGTCCGACTCCAGTGTCAGAATCTGGGCTTCGTCCTTCAGATTGACCCCTGACAACTGCCGCCGACAGGCTTCGCGCATCAAATACAGCAAGCGGTGTGCCGCCATGCCGTAACTCAGGCCTTCGAGTCGGACGTTGGAGATGCAGTTGCGATACGCATCCGTCAGCCCTACCTTTGGATTGTAGGTGAAATACAGCCCCAGGCTGTCCGGGGAGCTGAGGCCAGGGCGTTCGCCGATCAGAATCACCACCATTTTCGCACCCAACAGTTCGCCGATCTCATCGGCTATGGCGACCCGACCCTGTTCCACCAGAATGACCGGTGAGACGGACCAGCCGTCATTCACAATCTGATCTTCCATCCGCGCCAGAAACGGCAGGGTATGGCGATGAACGGCCAACGCCGACAACCCATCGGCGACGACAATTGCCAGATCGACGCCGCCGGGATTGGCCAATGCGTAATCTCGCAGTGTCTGAGCCGACTCATCACTGAGCTTTCGCCCCAAATCGGGGCGTTGCAAATAACTGTTCCGGTCCGTAGCGGCGCTGTGTAGCAGCAAACTGGCACGCCCGCGTTCAGCCAGTTGTGAGCTGAGCCCCGCATGGTCGAACGGCAAGTGCACCGCATCCCGCGCCTGAGCGTGAGCGTACTGGAAATCCAGCTGCGCGCTGGTCGGCATGCTGGTGCCGGTTCTACCCAAGGCGATCCGCGCCGGCGTCAGGTGACGCAGCTCCAGCAACGGGTTCTGTGGATCAACGGGTGGTTTATCCATTTCAACACTCATCCCAGTTGCGCCATCGCTTGGCGGAAAGCCGGCGGCAGGCTGTCGCCGAAGTGAATCTTGCCGTCTGCCTGGGTGAAGATGCCCATTCTCGCCAGCCATTGTTCGAATTCCGGCGCCGGTTTCAGGCCTAGGGTCTGACGGGCGTAAAGGGCGTCGTGGAACGAAGTGGTCTGATAGTTGAGCATGATGTCATCGGAGCCGGGGATGCCCATGATGAAGTTGATCCCGGCCACGCCCAACAGGGTCAGCAGGGTGTCCATATCGTCCTGGTCGGCTTCGGCGTGGTTGGTGTAACAGATATCGCAACCCATGGGCACGCCCAGCAGCTTGCCGCAGAAGTGGTCTTCGAGGCCGGCGCGGATGATTTGTTTGCCGTTGTAGAGGTATTCCGGGCCGATGAATCCTACGACGGTGTTCACCAGGAACGGTTTGAAATGGCGCGCAACGGCGTAGGCGCGGGTTTCGCAGGTCTGTTGATCGATGCCGTGGTGGGCGTTGGCTGACAGGGCGCTGCCTTGGCCGGTCTCGAAATACATCAGATTCTGGCCCAGCGTGCCGCGGTTCAGACTCAAACCGGCGTCATAGCCTTCCTGCAGCACGTTCAGGTTGATACCGAAACTGGCGTTGGCCGCTTCGGTGCCGGCGATCGACTGGAACACAAGGTCCAGCGGAACACCGCGATTTATGGCCTCAATGGACGTGGTGACATGCGTCAGCACACAGGCCTGCGTCGGAATTTCGTAGCGCTGAATGATTGCGTCGAGCATTTCCAGCATGGCGCAGATCGAGGCGATGCTATCGGTGGCCGGGTTGATGCCGATCATCGCGTCACCGTTGCCGTACAGCAGGCCGTCGAGAATGCTCGCGGCGATACCGGCCGGTTCGTCGGTGGGGTGGTTGGGTTGAAGGCGGGTGGATAGCCGACCGCGCAGGCCCATCGTGCCGCGGAATTTTGTAACAACGCGAATTTTCTGCGCAACCAGCACCAGATCCTGCACGCGCATGATCTTCGATACGGCGGCGACCATTTCCGGGGTCAGGCCTGGCGCAAGGGCGCGCAGGCTCTGTTCGTCGGCCGCGTCGCTGAGCAGCCAGTCACGAAAACCGCCAACGGTGAGGTGGCTGACGGCGGCGAACGCTTGTTTGTCGTGAGTGTCGATGATCAGCCGGGTGACTTCATCGGCTTCGTAAGGAATGAGTACTTCTTGCAGGAAGTGAGGGAGCGGGATGTTGGCGAGGGCCATCTGCGCGGCCACCCGTTCGCCATCGTTGAGCGCCGCGACGCCGGCCAGAAAATCCCCGGAGCGCGCCGGACTGGCCTTGGCCATGACTTCCTTGAGACTCTCGAAACGATAGGTCTGGGCGCCGACGGAATGGGCAAATGCGGCCATGGGACGGGGTCCTCCTGATTCTATAAATAACTCAAATACACCACCGAACCTGTGTAGGAGCTGCCGAAGGCTGCGATCTTTTGATCTTTAAATAGGCAAGATCAAAAGATCGCAGCCTTCGGCAGCTCCTACAGGGGGCGGTGTGCACTTCAATAAGGCAGGCGCCGGGAATCAGCCCGGCGCCGGTGCAACTCAGACGCCTTCGAGCATCGCGTCCGCCGGCGCATCGAAGCGCTGCTTGGCGGTCAATTGGAAATACAAGTAACCGGCAGCCATGAACCCGAGGAACACACACCCGATCAGTGTGTTGAACCAGGCCATCGCCACCAGGCACACCACCGCCAGAAACAGCGCAATCCCTGGCACGATCGGGTAGCCCGGCGCGCGGAAGGTGCGTTCAAGGTTCGGCTCGGTTTTACGCAGTTTGAACAGGCTCAGCATACTGATGATGTACATCACGATGGCACCGAATACCGACATGGTGATCATCGCTGCCGTCAGGGTCATGCCTTGCAGGTTGACCAGGCCGTCGCTGTAGATCGCCGCGATGCCGATCACGCCGCCGGCCAGGATCGCCCGGTGCGGAGTCTGGAAGCGCGAGAGCTTGGCCAGGCCGCGAGGCAGGTAGCCGGCCCGGGCTAGCGCAAAGAACTGCCGCGAGTAGCCAAGAATGATCCCGTGGAAACTCGCCACCAGACCGAACAGGCCGATCCACACCAGCATGTGCATCCAGGTCGAATTGTTTCCGACCACGGCCTTCATTGCCTGAGGCAACGGATCGTTGATGTTCGCCAGTTGACGCCAATCGCCAACGCCGCCTGCCATCACCATCACGCCGATGGCCAGGAACACCAGGGTCAGAATGCCACTGACATAAGCCCTGGGAATTGTGCGTTTCGGGTCCTTGGCTTCTTCGGCTGCCATCGCCGCGCCTTCAATCGCAAGGAAAAACCAGATCGCAAAGGGGATCGCCGCGAAGATGCCGGGAATCGAGCCCATGGTGAACTCGTTGGCGCCCGACCAGCCGTTAAGCGCGAAATTACTGAAGCTGAAGCCCGGCGCAACGACGCCCATGAACACCAACAATTCGGCGACCGCCAGCACGGTGACCACCAGTTCGAAAGTGGCGGCGATGCTGACGCCGAGGATATTCAAGCCCATGAACACGAAATAGGCGCCAACGGCGGCGATCTTGGGGTCAAGTTCCGGGTATTGCACGTTGAGGTAGGCGCCGATGGCCATGGCAATCGCCGGGGGGGCAAAGACGAACTCAATCAGGGTGGCGATGCCGGCGATCAGTCCGCCTTTCTCACCAAAGGCTCGCCGGCTGTAGGCAAACGGCCCACCCGCGTGGGGAATCGCGGTAGTCAATTCGGTGAAGCTGAAGATGAAACAGGTGTACATCGTCGCCACCATCAACGCGGTGACGAGGAAACCCAGGGTGCCTGCGGTGCCCCAGCCGTAACTCCAGCCGAAATACTCGCCGGAAATCACCAGGCCGACGGCAATGCCCCATAAATGCAGGGTGCCGAGTGTGGGTTTGAGCTGTGTAGTAGAAGTCATAAGTCCTCGCTGTCTTTTTTATTTTTTGATCTGTTGGACTTTCAGGTACGACGTTTTCGTGTAGAGCGGGCACGCAAAGCCCGTGCCAGAGCGGCAGGGCAATGTTCGGTGTGTCATTGAGGGCGCCATCGCGAGCAAGCTCGCTCCCACAGGGGGAGCGCGGGTGCAAATGTGGGAGCGAGCTTGCTCGCGATGACTATTGAAAGGGCGACGCAGAAACATCTGCATCGCCCACGCTTTTTAGAAGAAGCCCAACGGATTGATGTCGTAGCTCACCAGCAGATTTTTGGTCTGCTGATAGTGATCAAGCATCATTTTGTGGGTTTCACGACCGACGCCGGATTTTTTGTAACCGCCGAACGCGGCGTGCGCCGGGTACAGGTGATAGCAGTTGGTCCACACGCGACCGGCCTTGATGGCGCGGCCCATGCGATAGGCGCGGTTGATGTCGCGGGTCCAGAGGCCGGCACCCAGGCCGAACTCGGTGTCGTTGGCGATGGCCAGGGCTTCGGCTTCGTCCTTGAAGGTGGTGATGCTCACCACCGGGCCAAAGATTTCTTCCTGGAACACGCGCATTTTGTTGGTGCCCTTGAGCAGGGTCGGCTGGATGTAATACCCGGTCGCCAGGCTGCCCTCGAGTTTTTCCACCTTGCCGCCGGTCAGCAGCTCGGCGCCTTCGCCCTTGGCGATTTCCAGGTACGAAAGGATTTTGTCGAACTGCTGCTCGGACGCCTGGGCGCCGACCATGGTGTCGGTGTCCAGCGGGTCGCCACGTTTGATCGACAGCACTTTCTTCATCACGACTTTCATGAAGTCGTCGTAGATCGACTCTTGCACCAATGCGCGGGAAGGGCAGGTGCAGACTTCGCCTTGGTTGAAGAACGCCAGCACCAGGCCTTCGGCGGCTTTTTCGATGAAGGTTTCTTCGGCTTGCATGATGTCGGCGAAGAAGATGTTCGGCGACTTGCCACCCAGCTCCACGGTGGACGGAATGATGTTTTCGGCGGCGCATTTCATGATGTGCGAGCCGACCGGGGTAGAGCCGGTGAAGGCGATCTTGGCAATGCGTTTGCTGGTGGCCAGCGCTTCGCCGGCTTCTCTGCCGAAGCCTTGCACGACGTTCAGCACGCCCGGCGGCAGCAGGTCGCCGATCAGCTCCATCAGCACGGTAATGCCCAGCGGGGTTTGCTCGGCAGGCTTGAGTACCACGCAGTTACCGGCCGCCAGGGCCGGGGCGAGTTTCCAGGCGGCCATCAGGATCGGGAAGTTCCACGGGATGATCTGCCCGACCACGCCCAGCGGTTCATGGATGTGATACGCCACAGTGTTGCCATCGATCTCGGCGGCGCTGCCTTCCTGAGCGCGGATGCAACCGGCGAAGTAGCGGAAATGGTCGGCAGCCAGCGGGATGTCGGCGTTGAGGGTTTCACGCACGGCTTTGCCGTTGTCCCAGGATTCGGTAATTGCCAGGACTTCGAGGTTCTGTTCGATGCGGTCGGCGATTTTCAGCAGCACCAGCGAGCGAGCCTGGGCGGACGTGGCGCCCCAGGCATCGGCGGCCGCGTGGGCAGCGTCCAGGGCCTTTTCAATATCTTCGGCCGTGGAACGCGGGAATTCGGCAATCGGTTGGCCATTTACTGGCGAGGTATTGGTGAAGTACTGACCTTTGACAGGCGCGACGAACTCGCCGCCGATGTAGTTACCGTATTTACTCTTGAACGAAACGATAGCGCCTTCAGTACCGGGGTGAGCGTAACGCATGATGTTTTCTCCTTGGCTTTTGTACTTATAAGAGAGGCGCATGTGCGCTTGCTATAAGCGTAGAGCAAAGGTCGGGCCACTGCCTTGCAGGTCAGGCAAATCAAGGCCTTACGCGATTTTTGTCGGACCGACGGACTCTGTCTGTGACGGTTTCGGTACAGCCCTGGTGACACTTTGTACCGCTTTTGGCACAACCTGTGACTGGGCGGTCTTGCCAGCATTGCAATGAAGGCTAGGCTGGAGGATGCTCGGTGCCCATATGACTAAGTCATAGCGATCTATGCACCTTTGATGGCTGCTGCATAACCCTGTAGGAGCTGAGCTTGCTCGCGATGACGCCTGCACAACCAACATCAACGTTGAATGTCAGGACGCCATCGCGAGCAAGCTCAGCTCCTACAAGGGGTGTAAGTCGCTCGGGGAGAACAATAAGAAATGCACGACAACCATTTGAGTCGCCATGCCCAGCAGGTCCTGACCGTCACCCAGGGCAAATCCCACCTGCACGGCCCCGGCAGCGATCCGTCGATTGCCCGTTCCTGGCTGCGTTGTCTTGAGGATTATCACCTCGACCCGGCCCTGACCATGGCACCAACAGTGCTGGAGCATGGCCGCGTCCTGGAAAGCCGCGAGCGCTTGCAGCAAGTGCTGCACATCGCCGGCAGCGAAATGACCAGCCTTCATCAGCAACTTTCAGGCGCCGGCCATGCGGTCCTGCTGACTGACGCCCGCGGCGTGATCCTCAATTGCGTTACCGCACCTGCCGAACGGAAGATTTTCGAACGCGCTGGCCTCTGGCTCGGGGCTGACTGGAGCGAAGCCTGCGAAGGCACCAACGGCATCGGTACCTGTCTGGTGGAACGTCAGTCGCTGACCATCCACCAGGACGAGCACTTTCGCGGCCGACACACCGGCCTGACCTGCTCGGCAAGCCCGGTGTTCGACCCGCACGGTGAACTGCTGGCGGTGCTCGACGTGTCCTCGGCGCGTCACGAGGTCTCGCGTCAGAGTCAATTCCACACCATGGCCCTGGTCAATCTTTCGGCGAAGATGATCGAGAGTTGCTATTTCCTGCGCTACTTCGACAATCAGTGGTTGCTGCGTTTTCACTTGCAGGCCGAGTCCGTCGGGTTGTTCAGCGAAGGATTGCTGGCGTTTGACGGGGAAGGGCGGATCAGTGCGGTCAACCAGAGTGCGCTGAACCTGCTGGGGCATATTCGCGGTGGGCTGCTGGGCAAACCGGTGGAGGCGTTTTTCGACTGCTCGCTGGATGAATTGCTCGGCCGCGCCAGCGTCAATGCCAGCGCCAGTTGGCCTTTGCGCACGCGTGACGGGCGGAGTCTGTTTGCGCTGTTGCGCGGGCAGCCACGCAGCATTCCGGTGCCGGTGGTGCAAAGCCCGGTGATCGCCGAACCTTCGCGCTTGTCGGGCATTTGTCTGGGCGACACGGGGTTGCAGGAGGACTTCCGCAAATCCTTGCGCGTGTTCGAGCGGGACGTACCGCTACTGATCAACGGCGAAACCGGATCCGGCAAAGAAGCGTTTGCCAAAGCCGTCCACCAGGCCAGCCAGCGAGCAGAAAAAGCCTTCGTCGCCCTCAACTGCGCAGCCATCCCCGAAAGCCTGATCGAGAGCGAGCTGTTTGGCTATCGCGGCGGCAGCTTTACCGGTGCGCGTAAGGAAGGCATGCGTGGCAAGTTGCAGCAGGCCGATGGCGGTACGTTGTTCCTCGATGAAATCGGCGACATGCCCTTGGCTTTGCAGACCCGGCTATTAAGGGTGCTGGAAGATCGTCAGGTGGTGCCGATCGGCGGCGAGCCGGAATCGGTCAATGTGCGGATCATCAGCGCCACTCACCGCAATCTGCTGGAGCGGGTGCAGGACGGCAGCTTCCGCGAGGATTTGTATTACCGGCTCAATGGGCTGGAAGTTGCGCTGCCGGCGTTGCGTGATCGCAGTGATAAATCCCAGCTGCTCGACTTTTTGCTGACCGAAGAGGCGGGCGGGGAAACCGTATTGATCGACGGTCCGGCACGCCAGGCGTTGCTGGCCTTCGCCTGGCCGGGGAACGTGCGGCAGTTGCGCAATGTGCTGCGCACGTTGGCGGCGCTGTGTGACGGCGGGCGGATCGGGCTGGAGGATTTGCCGGTGATGATTCGTCAGGCTCGGCCGGTTCCGGTTGTTGCCGTTGAAGAGCCGTCGGAGCATCCGCTGGATGACGCTGAGCGGCTGGCGTTGCTGAATGCGCTGGAACAGACGCGTTGGCATATGACTCATACGGCTGAACAGTTGGGGGTTAGCCGCAATACCCTTTATAGGAAGCTGCGTAAGCATGGGATTGAGCGGTAGGCCGTTAGATCCAGCCCTCACCCTAACCCTCTCCCGGAGGTAGAGGGAACTGACCGAGGTGTTTGGACGAGGTGCTGCGACCTGAAATAACGAGTCGAACTCAGGTTACGAAAACCATGGAGATCGGCTCCCTTTCCCCCCTCTCCCCCTTGGGGAGAGGGCTGGGGTGGGTAAAAACCGGGTACATCCTTTACGTTTGAGACCGGGGACATGGTTTACAGGTATCAATCATGGTCAGGAGGTACTGACCATGCCCTGGAATCGAGAGTCCCCGATGGATCAGCGAGTGAAATTAATCCATGACTGGCTTAGCGGCAGTTACAGCAAGAGCCAACTGAGTCGACGATATGGCGTTAGCCGTCCGACGGTCGATAAGTGGCTTGATCGGTATGCAACCTGCGGCGTAGATGGCTTGAAAGAGCGCTCGCGAAAACCGCTGAGCTGTCCGCATCAAACCCGCGATGAAATCATTGCCACGTTGCTTGCGAAGAAAAGCGAGCACCCGGATCGCGGGCCGAAGCAACTGATCCAGCGCCTGCGCAATGCGCAGCCGCAGATCGCTTGGCCGGCCGCCAGCACCGCTGGAGAGTGGCTGAAAAAGGCCGGTCTGGTGATTCCTCGACGGCTGCGCCAGCCCCGCCCGCATGGGCCAGTGCATCTACGTCAGGCCGACGAACCCAATCAAACCTGGTGCGCCGATTTCAAAGGGCAATTCAGAACCCAGGACGGCCACTGGTGCTATCCGCTGACCATCACCGACCATGCCAGTCGCTATCTTCTGGAATGCCGGGCGCTTCCCAGCACCCACGGTGAACCTACGCGTCAGGGCTTCGAGTGGGCGTTCCGGGAGTTCGGCATGCCTGATGTGATCCGCACCGATAACGGCGCGCCATTTGCGTCGACAGGCTTGGCCCGCCTCTCCAGGCTGTCCGTCTGGTTCATCAGGCATGGTGTCCACCCCGAAACAATCAAGCCAGGACGCCCGGATCAGAACGGTCGGCATGAACGCATGCACCGCACGCTAAAGGCTGCCGTGCTCAGGCCGCCGGCAGAAAACCTGCTGCGTCAGCAGCTTGCCTTTGAGGACTTCGTACAGGATTTCAATCACGCACGGCCTCATACGGCGCTGGAGATGAAGACGCCAGCGGATATCTATCGCCCGTCACTCAGACCTTATCCAGGCTATTTGCCGGCGGTCGAATACGGGGCCGACGTCGAAGTACGGCGGGTGCGCAAGAATGGTGAGATCAAGTGGCAAGGGGCCCTGATCTTTCTGGGCGAGGCACTGATCGACGAGCACGTCGCGCTGAAGGAAGTGGCTGATGGCGTGTGGGAGTTGTACCTTTGCTCTTTCCCTTTAGGCAGGCTTGAACGCGGTGCCAAACGCGTATCAAGCCTGTTAAATGTGTAAACGATGTACCCGGTCAAATGTGTAAAGGATGTACCGGTCTCTACAGTGAGGGGTGGATCCAGAGTCAGCCCCACATCCCTAATATCACCACCCCCAATCCACCCCATCACCTAAAGAGTGCGAATTTTCCCACCCTAAGCTAACCTGCGGCCATGTTTTACGAGGTCGACTAATGCACATTCACATTCTTGGTATCTGCGGCACTTTCATGGGTTCGATGGCGGTTCTGGCCAAAGAGCTGGGCCATCACGTGACGGGCTCCGATGCCAACGTATATCCGCCGATGAGCACTCAGCTGGAGGCTCAGGGCATTGAGTTGACCCAAGGCTATGACCCGGCGCAGCTCGATCCGGCACCGGATCTGGTGGTGATCGGCAATGCCATGTCCCGCGGCAACCCGGCTGTCGAATACGTGCTGAACAAAGGCCTGCCCTACGTTTCCGGCCCGCAATGGCTGTCAGATCACGTGCTGCAAGGCCGCTGGGTGCTGGCCGTCGCCGGTACCCACGGCAAAACCACCACCAGCAGCATGCTCGCCTGGGTGCTGGAACACGCGGGCATGAGCCCGGGTTTCCTGATCGGCGGCGTGCCGCAAAACTTCTCGGTGTCCGCTCGCTTGGGTGACACACCATTCTTCGTGATCGAAGCCGACGAGTACGACAGCGCGTTCTTCGACAAGCGCTCCAAGTTCGTTCACTACCGCCCGCGCACGGCGATCCTGAACAACCTGGAATACGATCATGCCGACATCTTCCCCGATCTGCCCGCTATCGAGCGGCAATTCCACCATTTGGTGCGGACTATTCCGAGCGAGGGCCTGGTGATCCATCCGACCACTGAGCCTGCGTTGCAGCGTGTGATCGAGATGGGCTGCTGGACCCCGGTGCAGACCACCGGTGCCGGCGGTCAGTGGCAGGTCAAACTGCTCAGCGAAGACGGTTCGAAATTCGAAGTGATGTTCGAAGGTATTGCCCAGGGTGTGGTCGAGTGGGACATGACCGGCCAACACAACGTCGCCAACGCTCTGGCCACGTTGGCTGCGGCGCGCCACGTCGGTGTTGTGCCGTCCATGGGCATCGCTGCGCTGAGCGCATTCAAAAGCGTCAAGCGCCGGATGGAGAAAGTCGCGGAGGTCCGCGGCATTACCATCTATGACGACTTCGCTCACCACCCGACGGCTATTGCGACGACCCTCGATGGTCTGCGCAAGCGCATCGGCGATGCACCGTTGATTGCGATCATCGAGCCGCGCTCCAATTCCATGAAGCTCGGTGCTCACCGCGACGGCTTGCCGGAAAGCGTGGTCGATGCCGATCAAGTGATCTGGTACGCGCCGGCCAACCTCGGTTGGGACCTGGGCGCGACCGCTGCGTTGTGCACCGTTCCGTCGATCGTCAGTGATTCGCTGGAAGGCATCATCGAGCGCGTGAAGAGCCAGGCCCAGCCCGGCACTCACGTGGTGATCATGAGCAACGGCGGCTTCGGCGGCCTGCACGGCAAACTCGCCGAGGCGCTGCAATGAACAACGGCCCGGAACGCATCACGCTGGCGATGACCGGTGCTTCGGGCGCCCAATATGGTTTGCGCCTGCTTGACTGCCTGATTCGTGAAGACCGCGAGGTGCACTTCATGATCTCCAAGGCTGCGCAACTGGTGATGGCCACCGAGACTGACGTTACGTTGCCGCCGAAAACCCAAATGATGCAGGCCTTCCTCACCGAATACACCGGCGCTGCCGCCGGGCAGATTCGGGTGTATGGCAAGGAAGACTGGATGTCGCCGGTGGCCTCGGGCTCCGGCGCACCGGCAGCGATGGTGGTGGTGCCGTGTTCCACGGGGACCTTGTCGGCTATTGCGACGGGGGCCTGCAACAACCTGATCGAGCGTGCTGCCGACGTCACCTTGAAGGAACGTCGTCAGCTGATTCTGGTGCCGCGTGAGGCGCCGTATTCGAGCATCCATCTGGAGAACATGCTCAAGTTGTCGAACATGGGTGTGACGATTTTGCCGGCGTCGCCAGGCTTTTATCATCAGCCGCAAACCATCGACGACTTGATCGATTTTGTCGTGGCACGAATTCTCAATCTGCTGAACATTCCCCAGGACATGCTGCCGCGTTGGGGCGAACACCATCTGACCAGCGATGAATAAGCTACTGATGATTGTGTTGGCGCTGCAATTGGCTGGCTGCGCCACGGCGCGCACGCTGGATGCCGCTAAACCTGGGGCACCCGTGGTGTATTCGGGGACGCGTCTGGATTTGTATGCCATGAACGGCGGCTGCTGCGCCATGGACCGCTTCGGCGCCGAAGCTCCGAGCTATCCGGGCGTCGACCTGCCGGCCAGTGCGTTGCTCGACACGCTGCTGTTGCCGCTGTCGGTGCTTACGGTCATCGGGGTAAGTTTTCAGGCAACGGGCGGATTGTAGGAGAGCGCTTCGCGCTCTAATCGCGAGCAAGCTCGCTCCCACATTTGATCTGTGTCGTATACAAATCCAATGTGGGAGCGAGCTTGCTCGCGATGGCGTCTTCCTGGGCACCGTAGGATTACTTGCCTAACTTGCGCAACTCATCCGACTCGACAATCCGCACCCCATCCTGCTCTTCCAGCGCCAGTCGCCACATGGCGCGGGCCAGTTGGCAGGCTTCGATGCCGCGGTATTTGCCGGGGATCAAACGGGACAAAGGCCCGACGAATTGCTCAGCCATGCGCGGTTCCATACGCTCGCCCAGCAGCAGCGAAGGTCGGCAAATGGTCAGTTGCGGCCAGTCCTGTGCGCGCAATGCGTATTCCATCTCGCCTTTGACCCGGTTGTAGAAAACAGAGGACCTGCGATCGGCCCCCAGGGCACTGATCACTATCAGGTGCCGTGCGCCCATCTCTCGTGCACGTTTGGCGAACGCCACCACCATGTCCAGGTCCACCGCGCGAAACGCCTTTTCCGAGCCGGCTTTCTTGATTGTGGTGCCCAGGCAGCAGTAGGCGATGTCGACGCGACCATTCAATTGCGGCAGAAACACCGCAGGGTCGCCGACCGGGTTTTCCAGGTGGGGATGTTCGGCCAATGGCCGGCGTGAGGGCGCTAATACTCGTGAAATCGTTGGCTCATTGAGCAGACGGTCAAGAAGATGTTCGCCGGTCAAACCGGTAGCTCCGGCAAGCAATACGTGCTGAGGCGTCAAGTACATAGTGTTTCCCCCTTGATACTATTCAGCTTAGTTGTTCTTTGCATCCTTGCTGCTGATAGAGACACTTTGTAGCGCTTTTCGTGCCTGCTGTTTGCGTAACAGCTGCCAGTGAGAGAGTACGGTTTTCGGCGCCCAGATCTGCGGTTCAGAGGCTTCGAAGCTGTCCGCCAGTTCGCGCTCGGCGACGGTGGCCTTGGCCAGTTTGAAGGCCTGCTCCAGGTCGTCGGTCTGGTTCAGTGCCTGGGCGAACAGCGCATCGCCGAAGTAGGTGAAGTTGGCTTCTTCCGAGCAGCCGAAGGACACGCGGTCAGCGCGCGAGGCGGTCATGATCAGGGTGCGTTCATCCTTGAGCGCCGGAATGAAGCCACCGGAGTAACAGGACGAAATCACGATGATCTTGTCGCGGTTTTTCAGCGGAGAGAGCACCGCGGCGAGTTCGTCGGCCGGCAGATCGGACAGTTCCATGCGCGGCTGGTCGAGCACCAGTTCGTGTTCGCTGGTGCCGTGACTGGTCATGTAGATGAAGATCAAGTCTTCCGGGCCACTGCGTTCGGCCAGGGTGGCGGCGGCGCGGCGCAGGTTTTCCCGGGTGGCCATCGGCCGGTCGACGAGGTGGTCGCGATGGTTCACCAGGCGGATCTGGCCAAACGCACCAAAGCGGCTGCTGAGCATGTTGCTGACGTAATCGGATTCGCGCAGGAACACGCTTTGCTTGCCGTCACCGCCCAGGGTCAAGGTATACAACTCGACTGCCGGGGTCGAAGCCGGCACGTTGGACAGTGCATCGTCGAGCAAACGGCCCTGGGCCAGCAAGCCGAGTTCCAGGCTGTCGGGCAGCAGCTTGCCATCGGCATCGCGAACACGCTGGCCATTGATCCACGTACCGCTTTGCACCGTGCCGTCAGTCAGCACCAGGGTGCCGTGCCCCGAGTAACTGTCACCGTCGAACTGGCCGATGTAGAAGCTGCCGTCGGACAGGTTCAATCGACCTTGGCCGGTAAAGCGCCAGTCGCTGAACTGGCCGATGTAATGGCTGCCGTCGGCGCCGATCAACTCGCCCTTGCCGTTCAGCGACCCTTCCTTGAATTGACCGAGCCAGACATCACCGTCGGCGTTCTCGTAACGGCCCTTGCCGTGCAGTTGGTTGTTCTTGAAGCCGCCGACATAGATATCGCCATCGGCGCTGTTGAAAGTCCCGTTGCCTTCGAGCTGGCCGTCGACGAAATGCCCGGTGAACTGATTGCCGCTGGCGTCGCCCCGTTGGCCTTCGCCGTTGGGTTTGCCGTGGGCGAACTGGCCCTGATACGAGCTGCCGTCTTCGAGTTCGAGACGACCGAGCCCTGAATATTGATCGGCCTTGAATTCACCGCGGTAGGTCATACCGTTTTCTTTGAGGGTGCCTTCGCCGTCCCGTCGACCGGCTTTGAAACTGCCGGTGAAGCTGCTGCCGCTGGTGGTCAGTGTGCCCTTGCCGTCGAACAGCCCTAGATTGAATCCCCCGCGATAGACTTCGCCGTTGCTGCCGTGCCATTCGCCCTGGCCATGCCACTGGCCCTTGTCGAAGTCGCCGGCGTACCAGCTGCCATTCGGGTAATCGATACGGCCCTGGCCTTGCAGCAATCCGTTGACCAGTTCACCGCGATAGCGTCCGCCGTCCGGCAAGCGGGCGTCGGGGGGCAATAGCGATTCGCCGTCGCCGCAAGCGGTGAGCAATAGGGTCAGGGCGAGGAGTGCAAGTGGGCGCATAGCGGGATCCGGGCAATTAGGCGACCGAGTATGCCGCAGCTGTTTGACCTTATATAGCCAGGAAACAGGAGAGGGCGCGAAACAGCATGAGCTGCTTCGCATCCGGGATGGGTTACTACACGAAGCAGAGGGACAGTGGCTCGGCGATGTAGGCCGGTTTGTCCGAGCCTTCGATCTCAAGCGTGGCGGTGGCTTTGAGTAGCCATTGGCCGGGCTTTTTCTCGATGACTTCGTTCATGTCGACCTTGAGTCGTACCCTGGAATTGACCTTCACTGGCTGGATGAAACGCACGGTATCCAGGCCGTAGTTGACCACCATCTTCGCCCCTTCAGGGAGAATCAGGATGTCTTCCATCAGCTTGGGGATCAGCGACAGCGACAGGAAACCGTGTGCAATGGTGCTGCCAAATGGCGTTTGCGCGGCTTTGACCGGGTCGACGTGGATGAACTGATAGTCCCCCGTGGCTTCGGCGAACAGGTTGATACGCTCCTGATCGATGGTGAGCCATTCGGAACGTCCGAGTTCCTTGCCGACATAATCTTTGAGCTCTGCAACTGGAACATAGGGCATTGAGACTCTCCTTGGGTTCATCGGTTTTATAGTTTTTGAGGTGGGGGGATTTGACCTCCCGGATTACCACTTTAGATCAACATGGCAAATGGCTCCGGTCAACTGAACATGATTTTGGCGAATGCCGGTCTATAGCGTTGACGTGCTTATAATGCTCGGCCCGCTTGTGCGGGATGATATTGGCGGGAGATGACGGATGTTGTTACGTGGCCTGACCTGGCTGGTGCTGTTCCAATTGCTGGGCACAGCCATCAACCACTTGTTTTTACCGGTGCTGCCGGGGCCGATTGTCGGCCTGCTGTTGCTGCTGGTGTTCCTGATCAGCCGTGGCCAGGTCGGCGAACCGCTGAACCTCGCGGCCAGCAGTCTGCTGCGTTATCTGCCGTTGCTGCTGGTGCCGCCAGCCGTGGGTGTGATGGTTTACGCTAAAGACATTGCCGCAGATTTCTGGGCCATCGTCGGCGCGCTGGTGTTGTCTCTGTTGCTGTCCCTGGCCTTTGCTGGCGTGCTGATGCAGCGCATGGTCAAGCGTCACGCTCATCGTGAGGACGGCCAATGATCCTCGACTGGCACGGCGCCTGGACTTCGGTGATTCATCATCCGTTGTTCGGTATCGGCATTACGCTGGGTGCTTATCAGCTGGTGCTGGCGGCGTTCGAGAAAACCCGCTGGATCTTTCTGCAACCGGTACTGGTCTCGATGCTGCTGGTGATCGGCGTATTGGTGGGTTGCGGCCTGACCTATGCCGAGTACCGCAAGAGCACCGAGATCCTCAGCATCCTGCTCGGGCCTGCGACTGTTGCGCTGGCTGTGCCGCTGTACCTCAATCTGCGGCGCATTCGGCAGTTGTTCTGGCCGATATTTACTACGCTGGTGATAGGTGGCGTCGTCGCCACCGGCATGGGCGTATTGCTGGGCTGGTCGTTTGGTGCCGAACACATGATCCTGATGACCATGGCACCGAAGTCGGTGACGTCGCCGATTGCCATGCTGGTGGCGGAGCAGATCGGTGGCGTTGCGGCGCTGGCGGCAGTGTTCGTGTTGATTACCGGGGTGATCGGGGCGATATTCGGGCCGAGTCTTTTGACCAGGCTGGGTGTGCACAGTCCTGAGGCGCGCGGTATGGCACTGGGCATGACGGCGCACGCGGTAGGCACTGCGGTGGCGATGCAGGAAAATGAAGAATGCGGCGCCTTCGCGGCGCTGGCGATGAGTCTGATGGGCGTGGCCACGGCAGTTTTCCTGCCGTTGGCGGTGTCGATGGTGGTGTAAGGAAATGTCTATGAGCTTGCCGCTTTTTCCGCTGAACACGGTGTTGTTTCCTGGTTGCATCCTCGATTTGCAGATCTTCGA
Organism: Pseudomonas sp. LBUM1645; assembly: GCF_059716185.1. Classification (NCBI taxonomy): domain Bacteria; kingdom Pseudomonadati; phylum Pseudomonadota; class Gammaproteobacteria; order Pseudomonadales; family Pseudomonadaceae; genus Pseudomonas; species Pseudomonas sp. LBUM1645. The sequence goes on along the minus strand of NZ_CP166811.1, from coordinate 6,308,136 downwards.
GGCGCGCTACCTGGACATGATCAGTCGCTGCATGAAACAGGGCGGCGGCTTCGGCGTGGTGTGCATCCTCGACGGCGAAGAAGTCGGCATCGCCCCGGCGGGCTACGCGCTGGTCGGATGCGAGGCGCTGATCACTGATTTCAAACAGCAGGACAATGGCTTGCTGGGCATTCGGGTGCAGGGCGGACGACGTTTTCACGTGTTGCGCACCGAGGTTCAGCGCGATCAGCTGACCGTCGCCGAGGTCGAGTGGCTGGAGGACGAACCCGAGCAACCGCTGCAGGACGAGGACGCCGACCTGGTTGCGCTGCTCAAAGCCTTGGCCGAACACCCGATGGTCGAAGCATTGAACATGGGCACTGAAGCAACCGGGCAGCAGTCACTGGCCAATCAGTTGGCGTACCTGTTGCCGTTTGCCGAAGTGGACAAGATCGATCTGCTGCAACTCGATGATCCGCAGCAGCGACTGGATGCGATTCAGGCGCTGCTGGATGAGTTGCAGGGTGAGTTGTTTGCCTGACACCCGCTAAAAGATCGCAGCCTTCGGCAGCTCCTACATGGGTAAGGCGTACACCTGTAGGAGCTGCCGCAGGCTGCGATCTTTTGATCTTTAGTAGGCATATCTCAACATCGCATGCGGTAAGTGCCGCAAAGCAAAGAACCCGAATAGCGCCACCATCGCCGGCAACACCAGCCACCAGACCTTCGGTGGCATGGCGTTGAGCGGCGCCGGGCGCTGATTCAGCCACAAACTCGCCGCACACACGCACGCTGCCAGCATCGCGCCGGCCAGCACATCCGTTGGCCAGTGCGCGCCCAGGTACACCCGGGACAGGGCAATCGCCAGCGCTGGCAAGCAACCTACCAGCAGCCAGGTCAGGCGCATGCGTGGTGGTTGTCCGCGACCGGCCAGAACGGCCAACGTCAGAAACAGCGCAAAAGAGCCCGAGGCGTGGCCGCTGGGCATGCTGTAGCTGGTCAGAGGATCGCTCAACACTTCCGGGCGTACGCGGGCGAAAAAGTGTTTGGTCATGGTGTTGCCCAGCGCGGTGCACAGCAGGGTGCTACCGGCGAAAATCGCCTGGCGCCATTGACGGGTGAGCAACAGCAAACCCGTCAGCAGGGCGCTGAACAACAGCATGTTGCGAAACTCGCCGATCAGCGTGAACGTCACCGCCACTTCATCGAGCATCGGGCTGCGGTGTTCCTGCACCAGGGTCATCACGCCCTGATCGAGGGCGGTCAGGTGCGGATAGCCGATAAACAGTCCCGCCAGAATCAGAAAGCTCATCCCGGTAATCAGCATCGTCGCTTTGCGATGACGGCGCAGACTGCTGGTGGCGCTCAAGCCCACCATGACGACGATGCTACCGGCGACGATGCCGGCCTCAGGCCAGAAGCCCTCCGGCAAAGGCAAGCGAATTGCCGCCCCCGTGGCCCAGCCGGGCAGCAGGTACGCGACGCTCCAACCGGCGGCGGCCAGCAGGCTGACGGCGGCGAAGCGCGGGAAGGGCATGTCGAACATCCCGGCGACCATCGGCAACATCGGTCGCAGCGGACCGATGAAGCGCCCGACCAGCAGGCTGGCGATGCCGTAACGCTGGAAATACGCCTCGGCCCCGGCGATCCATTCCGGATGATGGCGCAACCCCGGCAAACGCCGGATGTTTTGATGGAAATGTCGCCCGAGGAAGTACGAAATGATGTCGCCCAGCACGCCGCCGAGGAACCCCAGCAACAGCGTTTCGCCCAGCGACAGCGCACCGCTGCCGGCCAGTACCGCCACGGCAAACAGAAGCACCGTGCCGGGCACGATCAGCCCGGCAATCGCCAGGCATTCCACGCAGGCCACTATGAACACCGCCGCAGCCAGCCATTGCGGGTTGACCGTCAACCAACCGGTCACGCTATCGAGCCATTGGCCCATAAAAACAACTCCATCATTTTTTATTGACCTGTAGGAGCTGCCGAAGGCTGCGATCTTTAAAGATCAAAAGATCGCAGCCTTCGGCAGCTCCTACAGGAGATTGTGTTCACAGCAAAAAATAATCGCGACCTTCGACCTGCCCCCGTCGCAGCGGGTTTCTCGTGCAATACGGCGCGTAAGCCGCATCGACGAAACGGTACATCAAATGCTCATCACGCCCGTGGGGAATGCCCAATCGCGTGGTTTGTATGATGTGAACAGGCGCCGGGCCGACATCTTCCACCAGCAGCACTTCATGGTCGAAGCGCTTGGCGTCCCAGACCGGCACCTTCAGGCCCAACGCTTTGCAGAGCAAAGTCTGTCCGGCGCAAAGCTTTTGCGAGGGGCGAGGGCGACCTTGGGCGTCGGGATTGTTCAACAGCATCTGCGCCAGGCTCGCCGGCCCACTCAAGTCATCGACCCACGGATAGGCGGATTTGATCAGCACCGCATTGCCCGGGCCCTGGGCGCTGAAGTTCAGGGAATCGCCGCCACGGGCGTAGTACATATAGATGTGGCCGCCATCCAGAAACAAAGCCTTACGTTTTTCTGTGTAGCCGAGGGAGGCGTGGCTGCCTTTTTCTTCGAAGTAATAGGCTTCAGTCTCGATAATCCGGGCGCTGAGCCACAGGTCGCCGACCCGATGACGAATGACTTTGCCGAGTAAATCCCGCGCCAGTGTTTGAGCATCTCTGTCGAAAAATGCATCCGCGAGCCCCTTGGGCAGGCTCGTCGCGGACGTGGGAACAGTCAGGTTGGTCATGATGAACGGCGTTTATCAGGGCTGATTGAGTCGTGATGATAACAATTTGCAGCTTAATCACGGCTGAACGTCGGCAAATTGCCCTCCATTTCGACCATCCGCCCGTCACCGCTGTTAGTCGGTGGACGCGACAGCTATAATCTGCCGCTTTACTCTTTACCAAGACCTTAGCAAAGACCACCACAGACAATGACTGAGTCCGTTCTTGACTACATGACCCGATTGGGTCGCGCTGCCCGCGAAGCTTCTCGCGTCATCGGCCGTGCCAGCACCGCGCAGAAAAACCGCGCCTTGCAGGCTGCTGCCAATGCGTTGGACGCTGCTCGCGCCGAGCTGACGGCTGCCAATGAACTGGATTTGGCCGCTGGCCGTGCCAATGGTCTTGAACCGGCATTGCTTGAGCGTCTGGCGCTGACCCCTGAACGCATCGACGGCATGATCGTCGGTTTGCGTCAGGTAGCGGCTCTGCCGGACCCGGTCGGCGCGATCCGCGACATGAGCTTTCGGCCGTCGGGAATTCAGGTCGGCAAGATGCGCGTGCCGCTGGGCGTGATCGGGATCATCTACGAATCCCGGCCGAACGTGACCATCGATGCCGCCAGCCTGTGCCTGAAGTCTGGCAACGCGACCATCCTGCGTGGCGGCTCCGAGGCGATTCATTCCAATCGTGCCATTGCCGCCTGCATCCAGCGCGGTCTGGCCGAAGCCGATTTGCCTGCCGCCGTGGTGCAAGTGGTCGAAACCACTGACCGTGCCGCCGTTGGCGCACTGATCACCATGCCTGAATACGTCGACGTTATCGTGCCCCGTGGCGGCCGCGGCCTGATCGAGCGCGTTAGCCGTGACGCCCGTGTGCCGGTCATCAAGCATCTGGACGGCATCTGTCACGTTTACGTCAGTGCTCACGCCGACCTGCCGAAAGCCCAGCGCATCGCCTTCAATGCCAAGACTTACCGTTATGGCATCTGTGGCGCCATGGAAACCCTGCTGGTGGACCAATCGGTCGCCAAGGATTTCCTGCCATCGATGGCTGCACAGTTCCGCGAAAAAGGCGTCGAGCTGCGCGGCTGCGAACGCACCCGGGCGATCATCGAGGCTGTTGCCGCTAGCGAAGAAGACTGGAACACCGAGTACCTGGCGCCGATTCTCTCGATCCGTGTGGTCGACGGGCTGGACCAGGCCATCGAACACATTAATAAGTACGGCTCCCATCACACCGATTCGATTGTCAGCGAAAACCTTGCTGACACTCGGCGTTTCGTCGCGGAAGTCGATTCGTCGTCGGTAATGATCAACACCCCGACGTGCTTCGCCGATGGCTTCGAATACGGATTGGGTGCCGAGATTGGCATTTCTACTGATAAGCTGCACGCCCGCGGCCCGGTGGGCCTCGAAGGTCTGACCTGCGAGAAGTACATCGTGGTCGGTGATGGCCAGTTACGCGGCCAGGCGTCGGACTGACTTGGGCGACCTCGACCTGTCAGCCCCGGAAACCGCCAGCGAGCCTGCGCCTCGACGCATCGGCATGCTGGGCGGGACCTTCGACCCGGTGCACATCGGCCATTTGCGCAGTGCGCTGGAAGTCGCCGAATCGCTGGCGCTCGATGAGCTGCGTCTGACACCTAGTGCCAGACCGCCTCATCGCGGTACGCCGCAAGTCTCGGCGAAAGACCGTCTGGCGATGGTCGAGTGCGCGGTGGCCGGTGTGGCGCCGTTGGTGGTGGACGCCCGCGAATTGCAGCGGGACAAACCGTCCTACACCATCGACACCCTGGAACTGATGCGTGCCGAACTGGCCGCGGAAGACCAGGTTTTTCTACTTTTGGGCTGGGACGCATTTTGCGGCCTGCCCACTTGGCACCGCTGGGAAGAGTTGCTCCAGCATTGCCACATCCTGGTGCTGCAACGCCCGGATGCCGACAGCGAACCGCCGGATGCCTTGCGCAATCTGTTGGCGGCACGCTCGGTGAGCGACCCGCTGGCCCTCAAAGGGCCGAGCGGACAGATTGCATTCGTCTGGCAGACACCGCTCGCGGTATCCGCCACCCAGATCCGTCAACTGCTGGCCAGCGGTAAGTCGGTACGTTTCCTGGTGCCCGACGCGGTCCTGGCCTACATCGATGCGCACGGTCTCTACCGTGCGTCGAACTGAAAAAGGGAGCGCTTCAAAACACGTGAACGCGTGTACCGAAGCGCCCGAACATACGAGCAAAACGAGTTTTATATGACGAACAAAGACGTAACTAAAGTAAAGCGCAAAGGCACGTTCAAGAGCGCCCCTCTGCCAGTAGAGGTTCCAACCGGCCCTGAGCTGCGCGGTGAAGAGCTGGTCAAGGTTGCCGTAGCAGCCCTGGAAGACGTGAAGGGCCAGGACATCCAGGTCATCGACGTTCGTGAAAAGCAGAGCATCACTGACTTCATGATCATCGCTACCGGTACTTCGAACCGTCAGATCGGCGCGATGCTGGACAAGGTCCGCGAAGCGGTCAAAGCCCTGGGCGTCAAGCCGCTGGGTGAAGAAGGCAAGGGCGACAGCGACTGGGTGCTGCTGGATATGGATGACGTCATCGTGCACATGATGACCGCCTCGGCTCGTCAGTTTTACGACCTGGAGCGTCTGTGGTCCGGTGCAGAACAGAGCCGTGCTCTGAACGCGGCTCACCACAGCCCGGAAAACACCCATGAGCACTTCGTCAAGCTCAACAAAGACCAGCAATAAGGGACCGCTGTGCGACTGCGACTGATCGCCGTCGGTTCACGCATGCCCAAGTGGGTGGAAGAAGGCTGGCATGAATATGCCAAGCGTCTTCCGTCCGAGCTGGCGCTGGAACTGGTGGAAATACCGCTCAACACCCGTGGCAAGAACGCCGACGTGGCACGCTTCATCCGTCAGGAAGGCGAAGCCATGCTGGCCAAGGTCGGGCCGAACGAGCGCGTTGTGACCCTCGAAGTCCACGGCAAGCCCTGGAGCACCGAGCAGCTGGCGGTCGAACTCGATCGCTGGCGGCTGGACTCGCGCACGGTGAATTTCATGGTCGGCGGCCCCGAAGGGCTGGCGCCGGAAGTCTGTGCCCGGGCCGATCAGCGCTGGTCGCTCTCGCCGTTGACGTTGCCGCACCCGCTGGTGCGAATTCTGATCGGCGAACAGCTGTATCGTGCCTGGACAGTCCTGTCCGGCCACCCTTACCACAAGTAGTTCTGCCCTCATGCCCCAGCCGATCCGCATCAAGGACCACGAAAAAGACGCCCGTCTGGTGCGTGGCCGCGTCGTGTTCGGGGCAATTGCGGTCGTGACGCTGATCGCTGTGCTGATCGCGCGGCTGTATTTCCTCCAGGTGATCCAGTACGAGTACCACTCGACCCTGTCGGAAAACAACCGCGTCCATGTGCAGCCGATTCCGCCGACTCGGGGCTTGATCTTCGATCGCAATGGCGTGGTGGTGGCGGATAACCGGCCCAGCTTCAGCTTGAGCATGACCCGCGAGCGCTCCGGCGACTGGCAGCAAGTGCTCGACGTCATTGTCGAAGTGCTCGAGCTGACGCCCGAGGACCGGGTGATCTTCGAGAAACGCATGCGTCAGGGGCGTCGGCCGTTCGAGCCGGTGCCGATCCTGTTCGAGCTGACTGAAGAACAGATCGCCCGCATCGCGGTGAACCAGTTCCGTCTGCCGGGGGTGGAAGTGGTCGCGCAGTTGGTGCGTCACTATCCGCAGGGCCCGCACTTTGCGCACTCGGTGGGTTACATGGGGCGGATCAACGAGAAAGAGCTCAAGTCTCTGGACCCGGTGAGTTACAGCGGCACCCATCAAATTGGCAAAACCGGCATCGAGCGCTTCTACGAGCCCGAATTGCACGGTCAGGTCGGTTACGAAGAAGTCGAGACCAACGCCCGTGGCCGCGTGCTGCGGGTACTCAAACGTACCGAACCGATTTCTGGCAAGGACATCGTCCTGAGCCTGGACATCAAATTGCAGGAAGCGGCTGAAGCTGCACTCGGCGGTCGTCGTGGTGCGGTGGTGGCGCTGGACCCGAAAACCGGCGAAGTCCTGGCGATGGTCAGTGCGCCGAGTTTCGATCCGAACCTGTTCGTTACCGGCATCAGTTTCAAGGCCTATTCCGAGCTGCGCGATTCCATTGATCGGCCGCTATTCAACCGCGTGCTGCGCGGCCTGTACCCGCCGGGCTCGACCATCAAACCGGCAGTGGCAATTGCCGGCCTGGATGCTGGCGTTGTGACCGCGTCGAGTCGGGTGTATGACCCCGGCTATTACCAGTTGCCCAACTACGATCACAAATACCGTAACTGGAACCGTACCGGTGACGGCTACGTCGATCTGGACACGGCGATCATGCGGTCCAACGACACCTACTTCTACGACCTGGCCCACAAACTGGGAATCGATCGCTTGTCGGCGTACATGAGCAAGTTCGGCATCGGTCAAAAGGTTTCGCTGGACATGTTCGAAGAGTCGCCGGGGCTGATGCCTACACGTGAATGGAAGCGTGCAACCCGGCGTCAGGCCTGGTACCCGGGCGAAACGCTGATTCTCGGGATTGGTCAGGGCTACATGCAATCAACGCCATTGCAACTGGCCCAGGCCACGGCGCTGGTCGCGAACAAGGGTGTCTGGAACCGTCCGCACCTGGCCAAGACCGTCGAAGGCGAGCGGCCGAAGGATGAAAACCCGATGCCGGACATCATTCTGCGTGACCCGTCCGACTGGACCAAGGTCAACCACGGCATGCAACAGGTGATGCACGGTGCCCGGGGTACGGCACGCAAAGCGGCGATCGGCGCTCAATACCGGATCGCGGGCAAAAGTGGTACGGCCCAGGTGGTCGCGATCAAGCAGGGCGAGAAGTACGACCGCTCCAAGGTTCAGGAACGCCATCGCGACCACGCCTTGTTCGTCGGCTTCGCACCAGCCGACAATCCGCAAATCGTGGTGTCGGTGATGGTCGAGAACGGCGAGTCCGGTTCCGGCGTCGCCGCGCCCGTGGTGCGTCAAATCATGGACGCCTGGCTTCTGGACCAGGACGGTCGGTTGAAGGCCGAATACGCCAGCCCTATCAGTGCGGAGGCTACGGCCCGTGAAGAGTAATTTCGATCGCATCCTCTCCAGCGAGGATGTGATGCGTCGCCGCGCGACGCTGTTGCAACGCATGCACATCGACGGGCCGTTGCTGATCCTGCTGCTGACCCTCGCTGCCGGCAGCCTGTTCGTGCTGTATTCGGCCAGCGGCAAGAGCTGGGATCTGCTGGCCAAGCAAGCCACTTCGTTCGGCATCGGTCTGGTATCGATGATCGTCATTGCGCAGTTCGAACCGCGCTTCATGGCCCGTTGGGTGCCAGTCGGTTATGTGATCGGTGTGCTGTTGCTGGTGGTGGTGGACGTCATGGGCCACAACGCCATGGGCGCCACACGCTGGATCAACATCCCCGGGGTGATCCGCTTCCAGCCCTCGGAATTCATGAAGATTCTGATGCCGGCGACTATCGCCTGGTATCTGTCCAAGCGCACCTTGCCGCCGCAGCTCAAGCATGTGGGCGTCAGTCTGTTTCTGATCGGCTTGCCGTTCATCCTGATCGTGCGTCAGCCCGACCTCGGCACTTCGCTGCTGATCCTCGCCGGTGGCGCGTTCGTTCTGTTCATGGGCGGCCTGCGCTGGCGCTGGATTCTCAGCGTGATTGCCGCGGCTGTGCCGGTGGCGGTCGGCATGTGGTACTTCATCATGCACGACTACCAGAAGCAGCGAATCCTGACCTTCCTCGATCCCGAAAGCGATCCGCTGGGCACTGGCTGGAACATCATTCAATCGAAAGCCGCCATCGGTTCCGGCGGTGTGTTCGGCAAGGGCTGGTTGCTCGGCACCCAGTCGCACCTGGATTTCCTGCCGGAAAGCCACACCGACTTCATTATTGCGGTCATGGGTGAAGAATTCGGCCTGGTGGGTATCTGCGCACTGCTGCTGATTTACCTGCTGTTGATCGGCCGCGGACTGGTGATTACCGCCCAGGCCCAGACATTGTTCGGCAAATTGCTCGCGGGCAGCCTGACCATGACGTTTTTTGTTTACGTTTTCGTCAACATCGGTATGGTCAGTGGCCTGTTGCCGGTTGTGGGGGTGCCGTTGCCGTTCATTAGCTACGGAGGAACTTCGCTGGTGACGCTGCTGTCAGCGTTTGGGGTTTTGATGTCGATCCATACCCATCGTAAGTGGATCGCTCAGGTTTGAATAAGGTGAAGATTTCAATGCAAGTAATGCGTGGCTGGGCGACTCGATATGCGCCATGGGTCGGCCTGGTAAGCATCCTTGGCACAGCGCACGAAGCGTTGGCCGGCGATTACGAAGGCTCACCGCAGGTGGCCGAATTCGTCGGTGAAATGACCCGCGACTACGGTTTTGCCGGTGAACAACTGATGGGCGTGTTCCGCGAAGCCGAGCGCAAGCAGTCGATTCTGGACGCGATCTCGAAACCGGCCGAGCGGGTCAAGCAGTGGAACGAATATCGCCCGATGTTCATCACCGACGCGCGCATCGCCCGTGGTGTGGACTTCTGGCGTCAGCACGAGGCGGTACTGGCCCGTGCCGAGCAGGAATACGGCGTGCCGGCTCAGGTAATCGTCTCGATCATCGGCGTTGAGACCTTTTTCGGCCGCAACACCGGCAATTTTCGAGTGATCGACGCCTTGTCGACCCTGGGTTTCGACTATCCTCCCCGTGCCGAATTTTTCCGCAAGGAATTGCGTGAGTTCCTGCTGCTGGCCCGGGAAGAGCAGGTCGATCCGCTGACGCTCAAAGGCTCTTACGCTGGCGCGATGGGCTTGCCGCAGTTCATGCCGAGCAGTTTTCGTGCTTACGCGGTGGATTTTGACGGTGACGGCCACATTAATATCTGGACCAATCCGGACGATGCCATTGGCAGCGTCGCCAGTTATTTCAAGCGTCACGGCTGGGTGGCCGGCGAACCGGTGGTCAGCCGCGCCGATGTACGTGGCGAACACGTGGACGAAGGTTTGACCACGGGCATCGAACCGACTAAAACCGTCGGGGAGTTGCGGGCGCTGGGGTGGTCAAGTCATGATGCGCTGCGCGATGATATGCCGGTCACGGCTTTCCGCCTGGAAGGTGACAATGGCCCTGAATACTGGATGGGTCTGACGAATTTTTACGCAATCACGCGTTATAACCGCAGCGTGATGTACGCCATGGCCGTACATCAACTGTCTGAACAGCTGGTCCAAGCACGGGGCGTCAAGTAATGCGGGCATTGCCTATGAATAAACCCCTGAAGCTGATGGCATTCGCCGCGTTGGCGGTGCTGGTCGCCAGTTGTTCGACCAGCCGTGCGCCGACCCAGAAGTCTTCCACCGCCGTGCGCGCAGCGCCAGGCCTGGACATCAACCGCGCGCACAAAGATGGCGCGCCGTGGTGGGACGTCGATGTATCGCGCATCCCGGATGCCACGCCGACCCTGCATACAGGTCCTTATAAAGCCAACCCATACACCGTGCTCGGCAAGACGTATTTCCCGTTGCAGGAGTCCAAGACCTACGTGGCCTCGGGCACTGCGTCCTGGTATGGCACCAAGTTCCACGGTCAGAACACCGCCAATGGCGAGGTTTACGACCTGTACGGCATGAGTGCCGCGCACAAGACCTTGCCGCTGCCAAGTTACGTTCGGGTGACCAACCTGGACAACAACAAGACCGTAGTCCTGCGAGTCAACGACCGCGGGCCGTTCTACTCGGACCGAATCATCGACTTGTCCTACGCGGCCGCCAAGAAGCTCGGCTATGCCGAAACCGGTACCGCGCGGGTCAAGGTCGAAGGCATTGACCCGCAGCAATGGTGGGCAGCCAAAGGCCGTCCGGCGCCTTTGATGCTTAACGAGCCGCAAGTCGCGCAAAATAGCGCCCCGACGATTACGGCTTCGGCCGGCACCGTCGAACAATGGACTCCACCGCCGCAGCAGCACGCCGCGGCCGTTGTGCCCGTGCCGATCGATGCAAAAAAAAACGCTTCTGTACCAGCCTCTGGCCAGTATCTGCAGGTGGGCGCGTTCGCCAACCCGGACGCTGCAGAACTCCTGAGATCGAAGCTCAGCGGGATGGTGAGCGCTCCGGTGTTCATCAGCTCGATCGTGCGCAATCAACAGACGCTGCATCGGGTGCGCCTGGGGCCGATCGGCTCGCCGGGTGAAATCCAGCAAGTGCAGAACAGTGTGCGCATGGCCAATCTCGGTTCGCCGAGCCTGGTCACTGCGGAGTAATACGTAGTACTTGATTGACGGTTCGCTTGCGGTTTGGGGGGTGGACCTGGTTGTTGGCTCGTTGAAGAACAAAAGCCCGGCAAGGGTTCTGAGTGAACAACTGAACACGCGACAGCTCGTTAGAAAGCTGTCTGATTAGTTTTGCCCCTTAGGGCAGTTTCCATTAGCGATTTCGAGAGACGGATGAACATCACCACCTTTGCCAAACGCCTGTGCCTGCTAGTCCCGCTGCTCCTCTCGCCTGCCGCTTTCGCGGTCGAGATGATGCCGTCGCCACCGCAACTGGCCGCCAAAGCCTATGTACTCATGGACGCCAGCAGCGGCAACGTGCTGGTGGAGAACAACGGTGACCAGCGTCTGCCTCCGGCCAGCCTGACCAAACTGATGACCGCGTACATCGCGACCCTGGAAATTCGTCGTGGCCAGATCGGTGAAAACGATCCGGTGACCGTCAGCGAAAACGCCTGGCGTACCGGCGGTTCGCGGATGTTCATCAAGGTCGGCTCGCAAGTCACTGTCAGCGACCTGTTGCACGGCATCATCATCCAGTCGGGCAACGACGCCAGTGTTGCGCTCTCCGAGCACATCGCCGGCAGCGAAGACGCTTTCGCCGACCTGATGAACAAAACCGGCGCCGAACTGGGCCTGACCAACACCCACTTCATGAACCCGACCGGCCTGCCAAACCCTGAGCACTACTCGTCGGCTCACGACATGGCGGTGCTGGCTCGCGCGATCATCCACGAAGACCCGGCTCACTACGCGATCTACTCGCAGAAAGAGTTCTTCTGGAACGGCATCAAGCAGCCTAACCGCAACCTGCTGCTGTGGCGCGACAAGACCGTCGACGGTCTGAAAACCGGTCACACCGACGAAGCCGGCTACTGCATGGTGTCTTCGGCCGTACGTGATGGCATGCGCCTGATCGCCGTGGTGTTCGGCACTAACAGCGATGTGGCTCGCGCCTCCGAAACCCAGAAGCTGTTGACCTACGGTTTCCGCTTCTTCGAAACCCAGACGTTCTATCAGAAAGGCGCCGAGCTGGCTCAGGCTCCTGTCTGGAAAGGCACCACCAATCAAGTCAAGGCCGGCCTGGCTCAAGACCTGACCATGACCCTGCCAAAAGGCCAGCTGAAAAAGCTCGCCGCCAGCATGACCATGAACCCGCAACTGGTTGCGCCAATCGCCAAGGGCGACGTAATCGGTAAAGTCGAAGTGAAGCTGGACGACAAAGTCGTGCACAGCGCTGACCTGATCGCTCTGGACGCGGTCGACGAGGGTGGTATCTTCCGCCGCATGTGGGATAGCATCCGTCTATTCTTCTACGGCTTGTTTAACTGAATTAGTGTGGACTTGCATGGCCCTGTTCCAATCCGGAACGGGGCCATGTCCGTTGCCACGGCTTACGAGGCCGTTACGCCATGACAGACAACGAAGTAAAGGCGCCAAAAATCGAATTCCCCTGCGCGGATTACCCTATCAAGGTGATCGGCGACACCGGCGTGGGTTTCAAGGACAAGATCATCGCGATCCTTGAGAAACACGCGACCGTTGACCACAAGACCCTGGCCGAGCGCCAGAGTACCAACGGCAAGTACACGACCATCCAGCTGCACATCATCGCCACCGGTCAAGAACAGCTGTACGACATCAACAGCGAGTTGCGGGCTACCGGTTTCGTGCACATGGTGCTGTGATGTCTGGCACGCTGGGCTTTCGCGAGCTCGGCCAGATGGCTTACGAGCCGGTCTGGCATGCCATGCAGCGCTTCACCAACGAACGCGGCAGCGATGCCGCGGACGAGATCTGGCTGGTCGAGCACCCACCGGTGTTCACCCAGGGCCAGGCCGGCAAGGCTGAGCACTTGTTACTCCCGGGAGATATTCCGGTGGTAAAGGTTGATCGCGGTGGTCAGGTGACTTATCACGGTCCCGGCCAATTGGTGGCCTACCTGTTGCTCGATGTGCGCAAGCTGGGTTTCGGTGTGCGTGACCTGGTCAGCCGCATGGAACAATGCCTGATCGAGTTGCTGGCCAGCTATGGCGTGACCGCCGTGGCCAAGCCGGATGCTCCGGGTGTCTACGTCAATGGGGCGAAAATCGCGTCTCTGGGTCTGCGGATCCGCCACGGTTGCTCCTTTCATGGCCTGGCCCTGAACGTGGACATGAACCTGGAACCGTTTCGACGGATTAATCCCTGCGGCTACGCCGGGCTGGCGATGACCCAGCTGAGCGATCACGCAGGATCGATTGAATTTGCCGAGGTAAGTGCCCGGCTGCGCGCGCAGCTCGTCAAACACCTCGACTATGCTGAGCAGACGACCCTAACGGGCGGAATCGACTGATATGACTACTGATGCAGTGCAAACCATGATCCCGACGCTGGATGTCACCGAGCGTCCGGCCCCGCGTGCCAAGGTTGAAGCCGGCGTCAAGCTGCGCGGCGCCGAGAAGGTTGCACGTATCCCGGTGAAGATCATTCCGACCACCGAACTGCCGAAGAAACCTGACTGGATTCGCGTGCGTATCCCGGTTTCCCCGGAAGTCGACCGCATCAAGGCCCTGCTGCGCAAACACAAGCTGCACAGTGTCTGCGAAGAGGCGTCCTGCCCGAACCTGGGCGAATGCTTCTCCGGCGGCACCGCGACCTTCATGATCATGGGTGACATCTGCACCCGTCGCTGCCCGTTCTGCGACGTTGGCCATGGTCGTCCGAAGCCATTGGACACCAACGAGCCGGAAAGCCTGGCCATCGCCATCGCCGACCTGAAACTCAAGTACGTGGTGATCACCTCGGTTGACCGCGATGACCTGCGTGACGGCGGTGCCCAGCACTTTGCCGATTGCATCCGCGAGATCCGCAAACTGTCGCCGAACGTGCAGCTCGAAACCCTGGTCCCGGATTACCGTGGCCGTATGGACGTTGCGCTGGAAATCACCGCTGCCGAGCCGCCTGATGTGTTCAACCACAACCTGGAAACCGTGCCGCGCCTGTACAAGGCTGCGCGTCCGGGTTCGGATTACCAGTGGTCGCTGACCCTGCTGCAACGCTTCAAGCAGATGATGCCGCACATTCCGACCAAGTCCGGCCTGATGCTGGGTTTGGGCGAGACCGACGAAGAAGTGATCGAAGTCATGAAGCGCATGCGCGAACACGACATCGACATGCTGACCCTGGGCCAGTACCTGCAACCGTCCCGCAGCCACTTGCCGGTGCAGCGTTTCGTGCACCCGGACGTGTTCGCCTGGTTCGCCGAGGAAGGTTACAAAATGGGCTTCAAAAACGTCGCTTCCGGCCCTCTGGTACGTTCCTCGTACCACGCCGATGAGCAGGCGAAACTGGTTAAAGCCGAGCTGATGTCGTCCTGATCGGCTGCAAGACATGAAAACGCCCGCAAGGCATTGCGCCTTGCGGGCGTTTTTTTGCCTTGCCCACGGCAATCAGCGCTTTTTCCTGCAACCTGCGGGGCGACTGACCCTCTTCTGTTTGTCCCCGTTCCTGACTACTGTGTGCTTGACGCTTTCACGCAGGGAGATTCATGGATGACCGTTCGACCGACTCACACACTTTGTCCTCACGCCCCCGTTCCGGCCTTGCCGTCAGAAGGGCTGATTGGCGTCATCGCGCCCGCCGGTCCCGCAGCGCTGGACACCGATAAAGCCATCGCCTGGATGCGCGCTCGCGGATATTCACTGCGGGTTTTCCCCGGCGTGTATGAGAAAGATGATTACCTGGCCGGCAGTGACGATGTGCGGCTCAATGACCTGCACTCGGCGTTTGCCGACAGTGAGGTCGACGCCATCATTTGCTTGCGTGGGGGTTACGGTACGCCGCGGTTGCTCGATCGCATCGACTTTGAGCTGCTGCGCAACAATGCCAAGCCGTTCATCGGCTACAGCGACATCACCGCGCTGCACCTGGCGATCAGCCGTTATGCGGGTTTCGTGACCTTTCATGGCCCGATGCTCAACGCCGACCTGCTGGGTGACAAGCAAAAACCTACCGAGTCTTCGTTCTTCAACATGCTCAGAGGGCAGGTGAAGGCCGGTAGCGTGTTGACGCACCCGGTGGCCTACCCGTTGACCACAATCGAGCCTGGTATCGCTCACGGGCGTTTGCTGGGGGGCAATTTGTCGCTGATCGCTGCAACCATGGGCACGCCGTATGAGTTGGATGCCGAGGGCGTCATCCTGTTCATGGAGGACATTAACGAGCCGCTGTATCGCATCGACCGGCTGCTGACCCATCTGCGCCTGGCTGGCACGCTGCACAAGCTGCGCGGGGTTCTGGTGGGGGATGTGGCGGGGGTTGATACGGTTTCTCTGGAGCGCTTGCTCAAGCAGACCTTTGCGCCTTTACGGATACCGGTGTTGGCAGGGTGGCGCAGCGGGCATTGCGATCCGAACCTGACATTGCCGATGGGCGCGCTGGTCAGGTTGGATGCGGGGAACAAGGAATTGGTGTTGGAGCAGGATGTAGTCGTCAGGCGCTAGATAGTGGTCGCCTGTTAGTCAGTCATCGCGAGCAAGCTCGCTCCCACATTGGATTTAGGTCGAACACAGATCCAGTGTGGGAGCGAGCTTGCTCGCGAAGGCGGCATCCGCCATACGGCTGACTATCGGTTACGCAAACCTTCGAGCAACTTGTGCGTCGGATACCCATCCGCCGGCCAGCCAAACGACTGCTGGGCACTGCGGATCGCCTTGCGGGTGTTGGCGCCGATGATGCCGTCGGCGTTGCCTGCGTCATAGTTCTGCGCGCTCAGCAAGCTTTGCAGTTCGATCCGCTCGGTACGGCTCAGCGGCAAATCATCTTTGGGCCACGTGCCGCTGATGAAGCCTGAACCGTTGAAACGCTCGGACAACAGGCTCACCGCCAACGCATAGGACGATGAGTTGTTGTACTTGAGGATCGCGCGGAAGTTGTCGAGGACCAGGAACGCCGGGCCACGGTAACCGGCCGGCAGCAGCAGGGCGGCTGACAGGTGTTCGGAGCCTGCCGGGACTTGGCCGCCATTGGGCAGGGTGACGCCCAGTTGCAGCCATTCAGCGACGCTCTTGCGAATCGTGCCATCGGCCAGGACGTAGTTGAAACTGCCCGGTAGCTGCACTTCAAAGCCCCACGGCTGGCCTTTCTGCCAGCCCGAGCTTTGCAGGTAGTGCGCCGTCGAGGCCAGCGCGTCGGCCGGGCTGCCCCAGATGTCGCGGCGGCCGTCGCCATCGAAGTCCACAGCGTGGGTGTTGTAGGTGGTCGGGATGAACTGGGTCTGGCCCATGGCACCAGCCCAGGAGCCAAGCATTTTCTCAGGCTCGATATCACCCTGTTGCAGGATCTGCAGGGCGGCGATCAGTTGCGCGTGGGCAAACCCGGGACGCCGGCCTTCATAGGCCAGGGTCGCCAGGGAGTTAATCACCGACTTGTTGCCCTGAAATTGTCCGAAGTTACTTTCCATGCCCCACACCGAGACCAGTGCCTGACGATCGACGCCGTAGCGCTGCTCGATGCTTTGCAGGATGTCGGCGTACTGGCTGACCAGCGCCTCGCCTTTGCGTACCCGCAACGGCGAAAGGGCGCCGTCGAGGTATTCCCACACAGGGCGGGAAAATTCCGGCTGACTGCGGTCGGCGCGAATCACGCTGGTGTCGAGGCTGACATTGGCGAAGGCGCGGTCGAACAGGTCGGCACGGATGCCGGCGGCCAGAGCGTCCTTACGGAAACCTGCCTGCCATTCGGCGAAGGTCTGGGTGGGCTGGATATCGAGATTTTCACCAGTCGGAACCACGGGCGGAATGACCGCAGGGGCTGTCGCGACGGGGAGGGTCTGAAGCGGCTTGGCGTCGGCTGCGGTCGGTTTTTCCGCGCAGGCGACTAGCAAAACGAGGCTGGAGGCAGCTATCAGTTGGCGCAGGGGCCAACGACGGGAAATACAAAGGGGCATGCACGGGTCCAGGGAGTACGAATCAGGTGCAGACCTTAACATGTTGAGCGAGCGCTTGCCTTTCAGGCCGCCAGAAAGTAAGAAGCCTCCCAGCTATTAGACTGGAAGGCTTCGCGGCGGTAGCTGCCTTTGCCCTTGCCGGCTGGTTCCTGACGGCTGCGGAACAGTGGCTGGGCGATGATGGATTTGGCCTTGTTGGGGCCATGCTTGGATGGCTTTTTGCTCATGATGATTTCTCGCAAGTGAGTGGGTTTTGCGGGGCAAATCATCGGCCGAAGTCGGGGGGCTGTCTAGAGGGGAAATTCAGATTTTATTTGTAGGAAGCAAGATCAAAAGATCGCAGCCTTCGGCAGCTCCTACATTGGAATGCGCCCCCTGTAGGAGCTGTCGAGTGAAACGAGGCTGCGATCTTTTGATCTTATTCGGCGGGCAACGACAATCTTTGGCCGGCCATCAACAACGACAACCGACTGAGGCTCATCCACGGCGAACCGGCCGCCTGGCCTTTGATCTGTGCGTCGATGCGCTGAGCTTCCAGCAACAACTGCGCCCAGCGTTGCGCCGAGTAGCGTTGCAAGGCTTTGCTCATCAATGGTTTGCGTTTGTCCCAGACCGGCGGTCGGGCTGAGCTGAAGGCTTTGTCCAGTGGCACGCCCTGGCTGTACTGCAGCGACAGGTTGGCCAACAGACGCAGCTCCCGGGCCAGCGCCCAGAGAATCACGGGTGGTTCGACGCCTTCACCGCGCAGGCCTTCGAGCATGCGCAGGGCATGAGCCGCTTCGCCGTTGAGAATCGCATCGGTCAGTCCAAAGACATCGAAGCGCGCACTGTCAGCGACGGCCGCTTGCACGGTTTCGACAGTGATCTGACCACTTTCGGCCATCAGTTTGAGCTTTTCGATTTCCTGAGCAGCCGCGAGCAGGTTGCCCTCGACCCGTGCGGCGATCAGTTCGACGGCGTCCTGGCTGGCGGAAAGCCCCGCCTGGGACAACCGTTGACGGATCCAGCTCGGCAACTGGTTGGCCTCTATCGGCCAGATTTGCACAAACTGGGTCTGCTGACCTTCGACCAGCGCCTTGCCCCACTTGGTTTTCTGCGCACTGCCATCAAGTTTCGGCAGGCTGATCAGCAACACCGTGTCTTCGGCGGGCCGTGAGCAGTACTCGATAAACGCGGCAGCGCCTTTGTCACCGGGTTTGCCGGACGGCAGACGCAGTTCCAACAGGCGCTTTTCGGCGAACAGCGACATGCTCGCGCCGGCTTGCAGCAACGTTCCCCAGTCGAAACTGGCGTCGGCGGCGAAGACCTGGCGCTCGTCGAATCCCTGTTGGCGGGCAGCGGCACGAATGGCGTCGGCGGCTTCCTGACACAGCAGCGGGTCATCGCCACTGATGATGTAGACCGGCGCGAGGGCACCTTGCAGGTGTTTAGCGAGTTGGGCGGGGGCGAGTTTCATAGGAGAGGTCGAACGGGGCGCCTGAGCGCCCCGTAAGTCTTACTGCTGCGGCAGTTGGATTGGCGACTGACGCGGAGTGTCCGCTTCAGCCTTCTGCGCTGCTTCCAGTGCATCGGCTTCAGCCTTGGCTCTGGCTTCGGCGGTCTGTTGCAGCTGATCCAGCTGGGTCGGCGTGATCTGTTGCAGGCGCAGCATCATCCGTTGAACCAGTTCACGACGGGTTTCCTTGCGGGCGTCGTTGCCTTCCTGGTCGGAACCCACCAGGTTGTTGCCGTCGTGCATGAAGACCTTTTGCACTTCGAGCTTGTCGCTCAGCAGCGAAAGGTTGCGCCCACCACGGATATCGTAGTTCAGCACCGTAGTCACCTGATACTCGCCAGTACGACCGGCACCTGCGTAGCTGAGAATGCGCTGGCTTTCCTGCTCATCGGTCAACACCAGCTTGTAAGGTGCGCCGCTGTAGACCTTGACGCCGCTGCTTTCGAGTACCTGGCGCAGTTGAGTCACGGTTTCGCCGTAGGCGTTACGGGCACTCAGGTCGAGTTCCTTGATCGCCAGTTCGGTGGTGCCGGTGCCGCGCAGCTGGAAACCGCAGGCGCTCAACAGGACCGCAAGGCCCATCACCAGCAGATTGCGTTTGATCATTTTGTTGCTCCCCTTGAAACCATGTGGGCCGATCTTGCGGCCCGAAAGGTTTTACTCGGCGCCAGGCATGACCTGGCGCCTGATCCAATTAGCTGGCGACGATATTGACCAGTTTCCCGGGCACTACGATCACTTTACGAATGGTCAGACCGTCGACAAAGCGCAGCACGTTCTCGTTGGCCCGTGCGGCGGCTTCGACTTCTTCGCGGCTGGCGCTGGCGGGCATTTCGATGTGGCCGCGCAGCTTGCCGTTGACCTGGATGACCAGTTGCAGGCTGTCTTGCACCAGAGCGTTCTCGTCCAGCACCGGCCAAGCGGCGTCGATCACCGGATCGGCGTGACCCAGGCGATGCCACAGCTCGTGGCTGATGTGCGGAGTGATTGGCGCCAGCAGCAGGACCACGGTTTCCAGGCCTTCGTGAATCAGTGCGCGATCCTGTTCGGTGCCTTGCGCGGCTTTTTCCAGCACGTTCATCAGCGTCATCACCTGAGCGATGGCGGTGTTGAATTTGTGGTTCTGGCCGACGTCGTGGCTGGCCTGCTTGATGGCCTGGTGGATCGAACGGCGAATGGCTTTCTGCTCGTCATTCAGGCCGGCGACGTCCAGTTTGCCCGGCAGGCCCTGAGTGACGTGGGCTTGAGCCAGGCGCCAGACGCGCTTGAGGAAGCGGTGCGAACCTTCCACTCCGGAGTCGGACCATTCCGCGCTCATGTCAGGTGGCGAGGCGAACATCATGAACAGGCGGCAGGTGTCTGCGCCGAACTGGTCAATCATCGACTGTGGGTCAACGCCGTTGTTCTTCGACTTGGCCATCTTCTCGGTGCCACCGATTTCCACCGGCAGGCCGTCTGCGATCAGCTTGGCGCTAATTACTTTGGCTTTGCTGTCGCGTTCGAGTTCGACGTCCGCCGGGTTGAACCACGTGTAGGCACCGTTGGCTTCGCGACGATAGTAGGTCTCGGCGATCACCATGCCTTGGGTCAGCAGATTCTTGAACGGCTCATTGGAGCTCACCAGGCCTTCATCGCGCATCAGCTTGTGGAAGAAGCGCGCATAGAGCAGGTGAAGAATGGCGTGTTCGATACCGCCGATGTACTGGTCCACCGGCAACCAATGGTCGGCCGCCGATTTTTCCACCAGACCGCCTTCATAGTGCGGCGAGGCGTAACGGGCGTAGTACCACGAGGACTCGACGAAGGTGTCCATGGTGTCGGTTTCACGCTTGGCCGGTGCGCCGCATTTCGGGCAGCTGCACTCGTAGAACTCGGGCATGCGCGCCAGTGGCGAACCAGCGCCGTCCGGTACGACGTCTTCCGGCAATATGACTGGCAACTGATCTTCCGGGACCGGCACATCACCGCAAGTGGTGCAGTGGATGATCGGGATCGGGCAGCCCCAGTAGCGCTGGCGGCTGATGCCCCAGTCGCGCAGGCGGAACTGGGTACGCGAGGCGCCGAGGTTCTTCTTGATCAGCGCGACTTCAATAGCGTCGAACGCACCAACGAAGTCCAGGCCGTCGAACTCGCCGGAGTTGATCAGCGTGCCGTGCTCGCCGTAAGCGTCCTGCCATGGAGCCGGATTGGTGTCACCGGAACTGGTGCGCACCACGGACTTGATCGGCAGGTTGTACTTGGTGGCGAACTCGAAATCACGTTCGTCGTGAGCCGGTACTGCCATGACCGCGCCATCGCCGTAGTGCATCAGCACATAGTTGGCGACCCACACCGGGAGCTTCTCACCGGTCAGCGGGTGCTCGACGAACAGCGAGGTCGGCAGGCCTTTTTTCTCTTGAGTGGCGACGTCGGCTTCGGCGACGCTGCCGCCCTTGCATTCAGCGATGAACGCTTGCAGCTCAGGGTTGTTCTGCGCGGCCAAGGTAGCCAGATGGTGTTCGGCGGCCACGGCAACGTAGGTTGCGCCCATCAAGGTGTCCGGACGGGTGGTGAAGACTTTCAGCGCACCGGTTTCGCCAATGGAGTCGACGTTGTACGGGAACTGCACTTCCATGCCGCGGGATTTGCCGATCCAGTTGCGCTGCATGGTCTTGACCTGTTCAGGCCAGCCAGTCAGTTCGTCGAGGCTCTCCAGCAGCTCATCCGCGTAGGCGGTGATCTTGAAGTAGTACATCGGAATTTCGCGCTTTTCGATCAGCGCGCCGGAACGCCAGCCGCGACCGTCGATCACCTGTTCGTTGGCCAGGACGGTCTGGTCGACCGGGTCCCAGTTCACGGTGCCGCTTTTTTTGTAGATCACGCCTTTTTCGAACAGGCGAGTGAACAGCCATTGTTCCCAGCGGTAGTAGTCAGGCTTGCAGGTGGTGACTTCGCGGGACCAGTCCACCGCGAGGCCCAGGCTGCGCAGCTGGGTTTTCATGTAGGCGATGTTTTCGTAGGTCCACTTGGCGGGCGCTACGTTGTTCTTCATCGCGGCGTTTTCCGCCGGCATGCCGAAGGCGTCCCAACCCATGGGTTGCAGGACGTTCTTGCCTTGCATGCGCTGATAGCGGGAGATCACGTCGCCGATGGTGTAGTTGCGCACGTGCCCCATGTGTAGCTTGCCGCTGGGGTAAGGGAACATCGACAGGCAGTAGAAAGTCTCCTTGCCTGGCTGTTCACTGACTTCAAAGGACTTTTGCTCGTCCCAGAACGACTGGGCGGCGGCTTCGATTTCACGGGGCTGATATTGTTCGTGCATGGCTACTTTTGAACTGAATAGGGGTGGCCTAATCCTCTTCAATGCAACGCTGGACGGTGATCACGCCAAATCGGCGTTTCGGTGCCCAGACGAGCTGGAAGTGGAGTTACAGGAAGCGCCGTAGCATACATGACCGCACTCTACCGAGGGAAACCCTGATTACTGCTGCGGGTCGCCCAAAAACCGCTGCGAGGGCCGTTGGTCGCAGCATTCAGCCGGTTTGTTCATGGGGGCTAAGCTCTAAATGGGGAGTGAGTCTTATCTTCAATGAGGTGATGGATGGTTGAGTCACGGCAAAAAGTTACAAAACCGGAGTTGTACGAAAGACTGATCGATCGTCTGGGAATGGCCCTGGATGCGGCAAAAACCGCTGGCCGGTTACGCGATGAGCGTCCGCTGGAACTGGAATTGCGTGGCTTGAGCCCCGCAGAGTTTGCACTGGTCAAGGCGTATCTCGATCGCAGTGAACGTGAGACACACGGATGCTTGTCAGAAGCAGTGAAGCAACTCGACGCACCACGTTCGGCCAAGATCATCTGGCTCAAGGACAAGGTTCCCGGCAGGGACGCGGTAAAGGTCCGGTCTTTGCAATTCAAGTAAGGACACTGGAAGTAATGTCTGATGTATTTGTGAAGCATAGTCCTTCCGTATTTGTTGTCGCATTGCGTCAACCCACTTAGGCTTCGGGCATCTTTTTGGAGATGCTCGATGCCTTTTCGATATTTCGTTAAACAACTCCTGTTGCCGCCCGGCATTCTTTTGCTGCTGTTGGTGCTTGCCTGGTGGTTGCGTCGCTCAAGACCGCGCCTTGCCGGATTCTGCTTTGCGCTGGGCGTGGGCGGCTTCTGGCTGATGAGCTTGCCGGTGATGGTGCAGTGGGGCGCCAAGGCGCTGGAGCGTGAAGCGCCGCTGGCTCGCGATGATTGGGCAACGCTGAGTCAACGCGCCGATGCGATCGTGGTGCTCGGTTCGGGGCGTGAGCGGGGCGATCTGGCATGGGGCGCTGATCAGCCAACGGGCGTGGGCCTGGAGCGCGAGCGCTATGCGGCGCGGCTGGCCAAGGCCTCCGGTTTGCCGATTCTGACCAGCGGTGGCCTGCATTACGGCACCCCTCCGACCGAAGCGAAGTTGATGGCGGACTCGTTACGCGATGATTTCGGCGTGGCCGTGCGTTGGCAGGAAGGGCGCAGCCGCACGACCCAGGAGAACGCTCAGCTCAGCGCCGAGGTGTTGTTGCCGGAAGGGATCAAACGCGTGGTCGTCGTGACTCAGGCCTGGCACATGCCACGAGCGGTCTGGAGTTTCAAAAAGGCAGGATTTGAAGTGGTGCCAGCGCCGGTGGGGTTTTTAGGCGTGGACAACGCCCGGCCACTGGGTGGCTGGATGCCGGAATTCAAGTCGATCTGGCAGAGCGGGCAGTTGTTGAATGAGGCGGTGGGGCAGATCGGGTATTCGTTGTTTTACCGCTGAAGATCAAAAGATCGCAGCCTCGTTTCACTCGACAGCTCCTACGGGGTTACGCATTCCCTTGTAGGAGCTGTCGAGTGAAACGAGGCTGCGATCTTTTTGCAGGCGCCGCGATACCTAAACGGTCTTGGCCATCCGGCTCGCCACCAACGCCCAACCAAACAGCAACATGCAAACAATGATCAGCGGCCACGAACGCCATTCCAGATAAGGCGTCAGGTTGTGCATGGGCACCACCTCACCGTACAAAATGCCGCGCTCAAACTGCGGGATCTGGACAGTGATCTGGCCGAACGGGTTGATCAAACCGGTCACGCCGTTGTTGGTGGCGCGGATCATCCAGCGACCGGCCTCCAGTGCGCGCATCTGCGCCATTTGCAAGTGTTGCAGCGGGCCAATGGACGTGCCGAACCAGGTGTCATTGCTGATGGTCAGCAGCAGATCGCTACGCGCCGCAAGGCTGGCGGCGAATTCCGGGTAAACCACTTCGTAGCAGATGAACGGCGCAATTTGATAACCCTTGGCCTGCAGCATCGGCTGATCAGCCGGGCCACGGGCAAAGTCCGACATCGGCAGGTCGAAGAAGGCGATCAGCCCGCGCAGCACGTCCTGCAACGGAACATATTCGCCAAACGGTACCAGCTTCTGTTTGAGGTAAGTGCCATCGCCTTCGCCCACGACGGTGATGCCGTTGTAGAAACGCTTCTGGTGATGGACTTCCTCGCGAATCGGTACGCCGGTAATCAGCGCGGATTGCCGCTCTGCAGCGAAGTTTCCCATCACGTTCAGGTAGCCCTCGGCGGACTCCTTGAGCACCGGAATGGCCGTTTCCGGCCAGATCAGCAAGTCGACCCGTTTCGAGCTGAAGCTCATGTCGCGGTACAGCGCCAGCTGCGCGTTGAGCTGCGCCGGGTCCCACTTCATGCTTTGTTCGATGTTGCCCTGAATCGCCGCGACACTCAGCGGAGCACCCGCCGGGGTTGTCCAGGCGTGTTCCTTGAGCGCCATGCCGGCCACCCAAGGGCCGACCAGCAGCAACACACCCGCGGCGATGAAACCTTTGCGGTTTGTGCGCACCAGACGCAAAGCGTTACAGATCAGCGCGGCCGTCAGGGCCAGGGTGAAGGAGATCAGCCACATTCCGCCGAGTGGCGCGAGCCCGGCCAACGGGCCGTCGAGCTGGCTGTAGCCGGAATAAAGCCAGGGAAAACCAGTCAGGAACCAGCCGCGAAACGCTTCCTGACCGACCCACAGCGCCGCGAACGCCAGGGCGTCGGCCAGCGGTGCTTCGTTACGGCGCAGCCAGCGCGCCCAGATCCAGGCGGGCAGGGCGAAGAACCAGGCAATCGCCGCCGTGAAGATCAGCATCAGGAAACCGGCCAATAGCACCGAAGCGCCGCCGAAGTGGTGAATGCTGTAGTAGATCCAACTGGTGCCAGCGCCAAACAGGCCGAAACCGAAACACCAGCCACGGCCCAAGGCTTGGCGGGGGCTCAGTTCGCGTAAGCCGGCATAGAAGAAGCCGACCGCCAGCAATGCCAGCGGCCAGATATCGAACGGCGCCAGGGCCAGGGTGGTGAGTGCACCGGCCGCCACGGCCAGCAGGTTACCGGGCCAGCCGGGGCGGGTTACGCGGAGCATGTCAATCCTTAACGGGCAATGGGTGTCAGGCGCAGCAGGTGAATCCGACGGCTGTCGGCGTTCAGGATGCGGAAGCGATAAGGGCCGATTTCAGTGATTTCGTTGCGTTTTGGCAGGTGCCCGAACGCGCTCATCACCAGACCGCCGACAGTGTCGAATTCGTCATCGGAGAATTGGCTGTCGAAGAACTCGTTGAAGTTCTCGATCGGCGTCAGGGCCTTGATCAGGAAATCACCGCTGGGCAGCGGCTTGATGTAGCTGTCTTCTTCGACGTCATGCTCGTCTTCGATGTCGCCGACGATTTGTTCCAGCACGTCTTCGATGGTCACCAGGCCCGCCACACCGCCGTATTCGTCGATGACGATGGCCATGTGGTTGTGGTTGGCGCGGAACTCGCGCAGCAGCACATTCAGACGCTTGGACTCGGGCACGAAGGTGGCCGGGCGCAGCAGGTCCTTGATGTTGAAGCTGTCGCCGTTCTCCTTGAGGATCAACGGCAGCAAGTCCTTGGCCAGCAACACGCCCATCACGTCATCGTGGCTTTCGCCGATCACCGGGTAGCGGGAGTGGGCCGAGTCGACCACGGCAGGCAGGAACTCGCGGGGTGTCTGGGTCGCCTTGATGCTGATCATCTGCGAGCGCGGGACCATGATGTCCCGTACTTGCAGGTCAGCAACCTGGATGGCGCCTTCGACGATGGCCAGCGCTTCGCTGTCCAGCAACTTGTTTTGATGTGCATCGCGCAGCAGCTCCAGCAGCTCCTGGCGGTTCTTCGGCTCGTGGGCAAAAGCCTGGGTGAGCTTACCCAGCCATGACTTTTGCCCGTTGCTCGATCGATCTTCGCTCATAGCGATTACTCTGAATCCTTTGTTGTAACGATAGGGGATGCGTCTGTTTCGTCGTCCGCATACGGGTCGGGATAGCCCAACTCTGCAAGCAACGTTCGTTCCAGTGCTTCCATTTCTTCGGCTTCATCGTCATCTATATGGTCGTAACCCAACAGATGCAAGCAGCCGTGAATCACCAGATGCGCCCAATGGGCGTTAAGAGCTTTGCCTTGTTCGGCGGCTTCGCGCTCGACCACCGCCACGCAGATCACCAGATCGCCCAGCAGCGGGATGTCGAGAAACTCGTCGGGCACATCGGCAGGAAACGACAAGACGTTAGTGGCGTAATCCTTTTGCCGCCAGGTGTGATTCAGCTCACGACCTTCCTCTTCATCGACCAAACGAATGGTCATTTCGGAGTCGGCTGTGCGCTGGCGCAGCGCCAGTTCACACCATTGGCGGAACTCGGCTTCGCTTGGGGCAGGCGCGTCGGTAGCCAGTTGCAGATCAAGCTCAAGCATCGTGGCGATTGTCCTTGGACGAGAACTTCGCCGGTTCGTCGGCTACGCGATTCTCGAAGCGCTCGTAGGCTTCGACGATGCGCTGCACCAGTGGATGGCGCACGACGTCTTTGGGCATGAAATGGGTAAAGCTGATTCCCGGTACGTCCTTGAGCACTTCGATCACATGGTGCAGCCCGGATTTGGTGCCTTTCGGCAGGTCGACCTGGGTGATGTCACCGGTGATGACCGCGGTAGAGCCGAAGCCGATCCGGGTCAGGAACATCTTCATTTGCTCGACGGTGGTGTTCTGGCTTTCGTCGAGGATGATGAAACTGTTGTTCAAGGTGCGACCGCGCATGTAGGCCAGCGGCGCAACTTCGATCACCTGACGCTCGATCAGCTTGGCGACGTGTTCAAAACCGAGCATTTCGTAGAGTGCGTCGTAGAGCGGGCGCAGGTACGGGTCGATCTTCTGCGACAGGTCGCCAGGCAGGAAGCCAAGCTTTTCGCCCGCTTCAACCGCAGGACGCACCAGCAGGATGCGGCGAATCTGCTCGCGTTCCAGTGCGTCTACCGCGCAGGCAACGGCCAGATAGGTCTTGCCGGTACCGGCCGGGCCGATGCCGAAGTTGATGTCGTTACCGAGGATTTCCTTCACGTAGCGCAACTGATTCAAGCCGCGAGGGCGAATCATGCCTTTTTTGGTGCGCAGGGCGACGGAAGGTTCGGAGGGGGAGACGTTGTCCAGCTCTTGGACGGCCGATTCCTGCAGGAACAGGTGAACCATGTCCGGCGACAGCTCGGTACCCTTGGTTTCCCGGTACAGGCGGCGCAGGAGGTTTTCCGCGGAGGTGGTGTGCTTGGGCTCGCCGATCAGTTCGAACTGGTTTCCGCGGTTGCGGATCTCGATGGTCAGGCGCTGTTCGATCAAGCGCAGATGCTCGTCGAATTGCCCGCACAGATTGGCGAAGCGGCGAGCTTCAAAAGGCTCGAGGATAAAACGATGTGGTTCTATGGGTGCGTTCAAGGTCGTATTTAGCCGCCCTGGGGCAATTAAGATGAAATCAAGGATAACGCCAGTGGCCTGGGTGCGAAAGCTCTTATACAGACCAATGTTGAACACCGGACTTGTAGGAGCAAAGCTTGCTCGCGATGGCTGGCTGGTATTCAACACATGTGTCGTCTGACCTGGCGCCATCGCGAGCAAGCTCGGCTCCTACAATGATATGCGGTGTTACTGGATCAGCGAGCCCCGCAGCGAGTGCGGCTGAGCGGCGTCGATGTGCACGTCGGCGAACTGACCAATCAACGTCGGATTGTCGCAGCGGAAATTGACGATGCGATTATTCTCGGTCCGGCCTTGCAGTTCACCGGGGTCTTTTTTCGAATAATCGGTCACCAGGATCCGCTGGATCGAACCGACCATTTGTCGGCTGATCTCGAAGCCTTGCTGGTTCAGGCGATGTTGCAGGGCGTTCAGGCGTTCTTTTTTCAGCGCTTCCGGCGTTTCGTCGGCCAGATCCGCAGCTGGAGTACCCGGGCGTTGGCTATAGACGAACGAGTAGGAGAAGTCGAAGCCGACGTCTTCGATCAGCTTCATAGTCTGTTCGAAGTCTTTTTCGGTCTCGCCCGGGAAGCCGACGATAAAGTCCGAGCTGATGCAAATCCCCGGCACGGCAGCACGCAGCTTGCGCAGTTTGGATTTGTATTCCAGCGCGGTGTGGTTGCGCTTCATCGCCGAGAGGATTCGGTCCGAACCCGATTGCACGGGCAAGTGCAGGTGTTTGACCAGTTCCGGCACGTCGGCGTGGGCCTGGATCAGGCTGTCGGAGAACTCCAGCGGGTGTGAGGTGGTGTAGCGGATGCGGTCGATGCCATCGACGGCGGCGACGACGCGGATCAGTTCGGCGAGATCTGCCAGGCGTCCATCGTGAGTGGTCCCGCGATAGCCATTGACGTTCTGCCCCAGCAAGGTCACTTCGCGCACGCCGTTTTCAGCCAAGTGGATGATCTCGGCGATCACGTCATCGAAAGGTCGGCTGACTTCTTCGCCGCGGGTATAAGGCACCACGCAGAACGTGCAGTACTTGCTGCAGCCTTCCATGACCGACACGTAGGCGCTTGGCCCATCGACGCGCGGTTCGGGCAAGTGGTCGAACTTTTCGATTTCGGGAAACGAGACGTCGACTTGCGGCAGCTTGGTAGCGCGGGCGGCGTCGATCATTTCCGGCAGGCGGTGCAGGGTCTGCGGGCCGAAGACCACGTCCACGTACGGTGCGCGGTCGCGAATTGCAGCGCCTTCCTGGCTGGCCACGCAACCGCCGACGGCGATGACCATGTCCGGGTTGGCCAGTTTCAGTTCGCGCCAGCGGCCGAGCTGGGAATACACCCGATCCTGGGCGCGTTCGCGGATCGAGCAGGTATTGAGCAGGATCACGTCGGCATCTTCAGCGCGAGCGGTGACTTCCAGGGCCTGATGTTCGCCCAGCAGATCGACCATGCGCGAGCTGTCGTACTCGTTCATCTGGCAACCGTGGGTTTCGATGTAAAGCTTCTTGGCCATGGAAAGAGTCATCACGTGATTCAAAGAACCGCGCATTATAGGGAACATGACCCAAGGTTCCTACCGCTGTGCGTCCGGTGGCTATGCTATAGTTCGCGCCCTCATTTTTATCCCCGATGTGTTGCTCGCCCACCATGACCAAACGTGAAGCTCCAATCTACAAGGTGATTTTCCTCAACCAGGGCCAGGTGTACGAAATGTATGCCAAGCAGATCTATCAAAGTGATCTGTGGGGCTTCCTGGAAGTGGAAGAGTTCGTCTTTGGCGAGCGCACGCAAGTGGTCGTCGATCCGAGCGAAGAGAAGCTCAAGGCTCAGTTCGAAGGCGTTGTGCGCAGCTTTGTGCCAATGCATTCGATCGTGCGGATCGACGAAGTCGAGCGCCTCGGTACGCCGAAAATCAGCGAAGCCCGCGGCGCGGTCGGCAATGTCATGCCGTTTCCGATGCCGATGCCTGAGAAGTAAGCCTCAAGACCGAGTCGCCCCCAATCGCGAGCTTGCTCGCGATGAGGGCAGTCAGAGCGACGCAAAATTCAAGGCAGTGGCGAAAACGGCGTACGCCCATCGGCGCTCTGCAATTCCATCAGATATTTGCGGAAGATTTGCCCCAGTACCTGGGTAGCTACTTCCAGTTCTTCGCGGGGCATTTTCTCGGCGACTTCGTCGGCGGTGTCCAACGCTTCTTCAGCGCCATTGACCGCAGCCATTTTCAGCACGATATACGCCTGAACGTTATTGGCCGGTACGCCTTCGCCGTGGAAGAACATGGTGCCGAGTTTGAATTGCGCCTGAGCATGGCCTTGCAACGAGGCCTTTTCGAAGTAGCTCAGGGCTTTTTTGAGGTCGCGCGGCGTATTTTTGCCGTCGTAGTAGAACTCACCCAACTCGTATTGCGCTTGCGCATCCCCTTCATCCGACGCTTTCTGGCAGGCGGCGAGAGCCTGTGCCAGGTCTTGCGGCTGAGTATTGAGGGTGCAACGACCCATCGCTGGGATTAACAACGAGTTGCCGCCTGCTTGTGCGAGCGCGAGCAGGGGCTGAAGGAGCAACAGGCAGCCCAATGCAAGGGCGCGGCCGGTGCGGTTCATGGGAATCGACTTACCTCTGAAGGGCGCGCGGACCCATCGAGGGATCCAATAAGCGCGCATTATGAAATAAGCAGGGCCAACCTTACAAAGTCTTTACTCGTTTTTCTGCTGCGCGGGGAATATATCGCCCACTTTGCTGGGGATTTTGCGCAGAAGCGTAGGAATAAGGGCGGGAAAGCAGGTGAAAGCTGACGCTGGCAACCGCCAACGTCAGCAGCGCAGCGTTATTTCAATGCAGCAAATGCGCGCTCGGCGGCATCCAGCGTCAGTTTCAGCTCGGTTTCGCCGTGGGCGATCGAGGTGAAGCCGGCTTCGAAGGCGCTCGGCGCCAAGTACACGCCGCCTTCGAGCATCAGGTGGAAGAAGCGCCCGAACAGGGCGGCGTCGCTGGCCATAACGTCATCGAAGGTCACGATGTCGTCGGCGCCGCTGAAGTACAGGCCGAACATGCCACCGGCCTGTGTAGTCACGAACGGAATGCCCGCCGCATCGGCGCGTTGTTGCAGGCCATCGAGCAGGCGGCTGGTGTAGTCAGTCAACTCGGCGTGGAAGCCCGGGCGGCTGATCAGGCGCAGGGTCGTCAGGCCGGCAGCCATGGCCAGCGGGTTACCCGACAAGGTGCCCGCCTGATAGACCGGGCCCAATGGGGCGATGTGCGACATGATTTCGCGCTTGCCGCCGAAGCAGCCAACCGGCATGCCGCCACCGATGATTTTGCCGAAGGTGGTCAGGTCTGGCGTCACGCCGTAGTGGGCTTGTGCACCGCCAAGGGCGACACGGAAACCGGTCATCACTTCGTCGAAAATCAGCACCACGCCATGCTTGTCGCACAGGGTGCGCAGGCCTTCGAGGAAACCTGGCGCCGGCGGTACGCAGTTCATGTTGCCGGCCACTGGCTCGACGATGATGCACGCCACGTCCTGGCCGACTTCAGAAAGCATGGTTTCTACGGCGTCGATGTCGTTGAACGGCAGGGTCAGGGTGTGTTTGGCGAAGGCCGCCGGCACACCGGCCGAGCTCGGCACGCCTTGGGTCAGGGCGCCGGAGCCGGCCTTGACCAGCAGGCTGTCGGAGTGACCGTGGTAGCAGCCTTCGAACTTGATGATGCTGTCGCGGCCGGTGAAACCACGGGCCAGACGGATCGCACTCATGGTCGCTTCGGTACCGGAGCTGACCATGCGCACCATTTCCATCGACGGCACGATCGAGCAGACCAGATCAGCCATCTGGGTTTCCATCTCGGTCGGCGCGCCGTAGGACAATCCGTGCTCAAGCTGTTTGCGCACGGCGTCCAGCACGTCCGGATGACTGTGACCGAGAATCATCGGCCCCCAGGAACCGACGTAATCCACATAACGCTTGTTGTCTTCGTCGGTGACGTAGGCGCCTTCCGCGTGTTTGAAGAACAACGGCGTGCCGCCCACGCTTTTGAATGCGCGAACAGGCGAGTTCACGCCACCGGGAATGTGTTTCTGGGCATTGGCAAACAGCGTTTCGGAACGAGACATGATCGGGCTCTCAAATCAGATTTTTAAGCTACTTAAATAGAAAGCAGGGCGTTGAATGCGCGGGCGCGGCGTGTCACTTCAGCCGTGCTCTCGGCGCCAAACAGACCATGGACCACCGCCAGTAGATCGACCCCGTGGGCCACCAATGGCGCGGCGTTTTCCAGGGTGATGCCGCCGATCGCGCAGATCGGCAGGTGCAGTTTGCTGCGGGCCTGGTCGAGCAACTCGAGGCTGCAAGTCGGTGCGCCGGGTTTGGTGTTGGAGTTGAAGAAACGACCGAAAGCGACGTAACTGGCGCCTTCCTTGGCCGCTTGCTCGGCGAGTTCGAGTTGCGCGTGGCAGGTCGAACCGATGATCGCCTGGCGACCGAGCAGTGCCCGAACCGGCATCAGCGGGCCATCGGTCTGGCCCAGGTGCACGCCGACGTTCAGGCGTGCAGCGAGTTCGGCATCGTCGTTGATGATCAACTGGGTCTTGTAGCGTTCACACAGATCGCGCAAAGCTTCGGCCTCGCGCAGACGGCGGGCCTCGTCGCTGCTCTTGTCGCGGTATTGCAGCAGGGTGACGCCGCCTTCCAGCGCCGCCTCCACGTACGAAAGAAATTTACCTGCCAGCAGTTGGCTATCGGTAATGGCGTACAGGCCACGTAGCTTCATCGGGCAATCCTTTTTGCTTTACGCATGGACAGTTACGAACAGAAATCCAGCGGCAGGCGGCGCGGCACGAACTGGCCTTTGCCCAACTGCTCCGCATCACGCAGGGTACGCCACGTGTAGTTAAGCGCGGTCTGCACGGCACTGGCGAGATTTTCGCCGAGGGCCAGACGACCGGCGAGGGCACTGGCCAGCGTGCAACCGGAGCCGTGATAACTGCCGGGCAAGCGTTGGCAGGTGAAGGTTTCGCGGTGACCGTCGCGGCTGTACAGGCGATTGTGGATTTCGTGTTCATCGCCATGGCCGCCGGTGATCAGCAGGTGTTTGACGAATGGCAGGAGTTTTTCAGCGCACTCGTCCGCGGTGCCTTCGGGCAGTTCGGCGAGGATGCGGGCTTCGGGAAGGTTTGGGGTGGCGATGATCGACAGAGGCAGCAGGCGCTCGCGCATGGCGTAGCCGACTTCATCCTTGCCCAGGCGTCCGCCGCCACCGGCGCGCAGCACCGGATCGCAGACCACCGGCAAATGCGGGTGCGCCGAGAGCAGTTCGACTACGGTGTCGACCATTTCCAGGGAACCGAGCATGCCCAGTTTGACGGCAGCGACTTCGGAATCGTTGAGCACAGCGTTGGCCTGGGCCAACACCCACTCACGGTCGAGGACGCGGAAGTCAGTGACGTTGACCGTGTCTTGCACGGTCAGGGCGGTGACGGCCGGGGCCGCATGACAACCCTGAGCGAGCAGG
Organism: Pseudomonas sp. LBUM1645; assembly: GCF_059716185.1. Classification (NCBI taxonomy): domain Bacteria; kingdom Pseudomonadati; phylum Pseudomonadota; class Gammaproteobacteria; order Pseudomonadales; family Pseudomonadaceae; genus Pseudomonas; species Pseudomonas sp. LBUM1645. The sequence goes on along the minus strand of NZ_CP166811.1, from coordinate 6,275,405 downwards.
GCTTCGATATCTGCCTGCAAGCCGGCGCCACCACTTGGGTCGTGGCCGGAGAGACAGAGGACAACGGGGCGAGAGCTGTAGATATTCATGGTGCGCGAGCTTACCACCAGTCGACCGACGAGTCATGACGGTCCATGTAGCAGCTGGCGAAGCCTGCGTTCGGCTGCGTAGAAGTCGTAAAACCTGAACACGCGGTCTGCCTGATACACCGCAGCGACTGACTTCACGACTGCTACGCAGCCGAACGCAGGCTTCGCCAGCTGCTACAGGGAATAGGTCGTTGTCACAAACTGACCGGCGAAACAGCTCTAGCCGAATGCGTTGAGCTGGAACGCCCGTGCTAGAGCCTTTGTAGGAAAAATTTCAATGGTGTTCAATGGCCACCAACGGCTATGCTAGAGTGGATCCAAACCAATAACAGGTAATACCGGTTTTACGTCTACTCAAAAGGAATGAGGGGCTTCCTGAGATAACCGGACAGGCCACGCTGGGGCTTAAATGCGCTATTTGCTGATGTTGCTGTTGTGCTTGCCCCTCATGGCGAGTGCAGTCGAATTCGACGAATTCACTCAAAGCCTTCCCCTGGGCCGAACCCTGCAAGTGTTCGAAGACGCGGGCGGTCAGGCGACCATCGCCGATGTCCGTGCACAAGCCGCGGCCGGAAACTTCAAACCCCACGACAAAGCCACCCTCAACGCCGGTTACTCGCGTTCAGTGTTCTGGCTGAAAATCGACCTGCATTACCGCCCGAACAACCCCGCGGTGCAACGCACCTGGTTGCTCGAACTGGCCTATCCGCCCCTTGATCACATTGATCTCTATTTGCCCGATGCGGCTGGTGGCTATCAACTGGCTCGCCAGACCGGCGATGCCTTGCCGTTCGACAGTCGCGAGATCCGCCAGAACAACTACCTGTTCGATCTGAACTTCGCTCCTGATCAAGCGCAAACGCTGTACCTGCGCCTGCAGAGTGAAGGGTCGATCCAGGCACCGGTCACCCTCTGGTCGAGCACTGCCTACCTGGAAGAGCAACCGATCCGACTGTATGTGCTGGGGCTGATCTACGGCGTATTGCTGGGGATGCTGGTGTACAACCTGTTCATCTATCTCAGCGTGCGCGATACCAGCTACCTCTATTACATCTTCTATATCGCCTCGTTCGGCTTGTATCAGCTGTCAGTGAACGGCGCGGCGGTGGAGTATTTCTGGCCGAACAATCCCTGGTGGGCCAACGCAGCGACGCCGTTTTTCATCGGCTGCGCAGGCCTGTTCGGTAGCCAGTTCGCCCGCGGCTTCTTGCAGACGGCGACCCACAGTCGTTGGCTCGACCGCTTACTGCTGGCGTTGATTGCGTTTAGCGCGGTGGTGGTCGGGTTGTCGTTGATGACCAGTTACGCCCTGGCCCTGCGCCTGGCGACGGCGCTGGCACTGACCTTCACCGTAGTGATTTTTGCCGCAGGGATTTTCGCCTGGCTGCGTGGCCTGCGAGTGGCGCGTTATTTCATCATTGCCTGGTCGGCGTTTTTACTCGGCGGCATCGTCAACACCCTGATGGTGCTGGGTTACCTGCCAAACGTGTTCCTGACCATGTATTCCAGCCAGATCGGCTCGGCGATTGAAGTGGCGCTGCTGTCACTGGCGCTGGCCGATCGCATCAACGCCATGCGCGAGCAACAGGCACAGACCCTGTTCGATGCCGGTCAAACGCTCGAAGTGCTGAACCAGCAACTGGCTCACAGTAACAAGCTCAAGGACGAATTCCTCGCCACCCTGACTCACGAACTGCGCACGCCCATGAACGGTGTGATCGGTTCGCTGGAGCTGATGCAGACCGTCGAGATGGACCCGGAGCTGGAGCAATATCAGCAAACGGCCTACGGTTCGGCGCGAGACATGATGCGCATGGTCAACGGCATCCTCACCCTGACCGAATTGCAGGCCGGCAAGCTCAAGACCTATCCGGCCGTTTTCAGTTTGCGCGGCGTGGTCGAGGCTTTGCGCTTGCAGTTCGAGGGCAACGCGTTGAGCAAGTCGCTGGACTTCAAAGTCGAGGTCACGCCGGGGCTGCCGGATCGCTTGCACGGCGACAGCGCCAAGTTGGCGCAATGCCTGGAATGCCTGCTGGAAAACGCAATCAAGTTCACGCGGATCGGTGGACTGGCGCTGCGGGTGACGGGTAAACCTGTGGCGCCCGACCGACTGGCACTGTCCTTTGCGGTGATCGACACCGGCATCGGCTTCACCGATCTGGGGGAGGCGACACTGTATCAGCGGTTCTTCCAGCTCGATGGCTCGATGACCCGTGAATACGGCGGTCTGGGCGTTGGCCTGGCGATCTGTCGGCAACTGGTCGAACTGCTCGGTGGAAAACTGACTCACCGCTCCGAGCCTGGTCGTGGCAGCCGCTTCCAGCTCGACGTCGAGTTCGAACTGCCCGTGGTGGAGCGGCAGTCAGTGCCCTTGATGAACCGGGAATTTCCTCGTCTGCGGCTGCCTCAGGACTGCACCGTCCTGCTGGTTGATGACAACAGCATCAATCAGCTGGTGATGCGTGGCATGTTGCTCAAGCTGGGCTTCCGGGTGCGCACCGCCGACAACGGGGCTACCGCGATCGATCACTTGCAGCGCGAAACCTTCGATGCGGTATTGCTTGATTGCCAGCTTCCATCTCTGGGTGGCGCGTCCCTCTGTTGCCAGATACGCGCGTTGCCGGGCTGCGCCGAACTGCCGGTATTCGTGATTGCCTCGAGCATTGATCGGGAACGCTGCCCAACCGGTGCCTTGATCGATTACCTGAGCAAACCGGTGAAATTCGAGGACCTGCAGGCAGCGCTCTATCGTCGAGTGCTGTGTCCAAAGCAAGGCGAAAGCGCCGACAGTTAGGCAGATATGACACTTTGTTCGGTCAAGGGGCGGTGCTTAACTGAAGTCACTTGGCTGACCAAAGGAGCCCCGTCATGAACCTGCATCAGTTCGCCGAAACTCACGAAGTCACCAACCAGCCGCCGTCGCTGGACGGCGCCAACCTGTATCGCATCGACCTGCCGTTGCAGGAGTGGTCGCGGCGTTTCGGGGCCGGGTGGGCCGAGTCGCGGATCGACGCTTACGGCGCACTGGCCGGCGGGCCGCTGATGGAAGCGGGGTTCCTGGCCAATCAGAACAAGCCGGTTTTCAGCAGCCATGACCGTTACGGCCATCGCATCGACCTGGTGGAGTTTCACCCGGCCTATCACGAACTGATGCGCACGGCGGTCGAGCACGGTTTGACCTCATTGCCCTGGGCGCATCCGCAGTCCGGCGCCCACGTCGCCCGCGCTTCCATGACCTACCTGCACAGCCAGGCCGAAGCCGGTAGTGGTTGCCCGCTGACCATGACCTTCGCCAGCGTCCCGGCGATGCGTCTGCAACCGGACCTGGCCGAGCAGTGGCTGCCGAAAATCCTCTCTACCGAATACGACCCGCGCAACGTCGGCATGGCCCACAAGGCCGGAGTCACCATCGGCATGGCCATGACCGAGAAACAGGGCGGCACCGACGTGCGGGCCAACACCACCAAGGCTTTTCCGATCGGCGCCAGTGGTCCGGGCCAGGCGTATGAACTGGTGGGCCACAAGTGGTTCTGTTCCGCGCCGATGTGCGATGCCTTCCTGACCCTGGCCCAGACTGACAAGGGTTTGACCTGTTTCCTGCTGCCGCGCCACCGTCCGGACGACACGCGCAATCAGTTCTACATACAACGTCTGAAGAACAAACTCGGCAATTGCTCCAACGCGTCCAGCGAGGTGGAGTTCCGTGGTGCGCTGGCGTGGATGGTCGGCGAGGAGGGACGGGGCGTTCCGACCATCATCGAAATGGTCGCCATGACCCGCTTCGATTGCATGGTCGGCTCCAGTTCGCTGATGCGCCAGGCTCTGACCCAGGCCAGCCATCACTGCGCTCACCGCAAGGTCGGCGGCAAATTGCTCAGCGAACAACCCTTGATGCAAAACGTACTGGCCGACCTGGCCCTGGAAAGCGAAGCCGCCCTGGCCTTGAGCCTGCGCATGGGGCAGGCGCTGGATCATCTGGATGACGAGCATGAAGCCAAATTCGCTCGGCTGGTCACAGCGGTGGGCAAGTACTGGATCTGCAAGCGCGCGCCCGGAATGATCAACGAAGCTGCCGAATGCATGGGCGGCGCCGGTTATGTCGAAGACAGCATCTTGCCGCGGTTGTACCGTGAGGCACCGGTCAATTCGACGTGGGAAGGTTCCGGCAACGTGCAATGCCTCGACGTGTTGCGAGCGTTGTCGAAGGAGCCGGGTGTGCTCGACGTATTGTTCAGCGAATTGGGCGATGGTCATGGCGACAAGCGCCTGGCTGCACACATCATTCAATTGCAGGCGGCCTTTAAAGATACCAGCGACATTCAATACCGCGCCCGCCAGCTCACCGAAGACATCGCCTTGGGCCTTCAGGCCAAGCTGTTGCTGGAGGCGGGCAACGCCGCCGTCAGTGACGCTTTCATTGCGAGCCGCCTCGGTTCCGCCGGTCGGGTGTATGGCGCGTTGCCACGTGGGCTGGATGTGGAAGCGATTGTCGCCCGGTCGACCCCGCAGAACTTCTGACCAGTTCCTGATGAACGACACTGAATCCATGTGGGAGCGAGCTTGCTCGCGATGACTGAATAACATCCGGCATAGATGTCGCCTGACAAACCGCTATCGCGAGCAAGCTCGCTCCCACATCGGATCTACGGTGGACTGGGCATTTGTGTAGCAACCGCTGTTCCCGTGAAGCGACGATGCAGGCAAGATGAAGGCCTGCAAGTCAGAACACAGGATGCTGATCGTGACCGAAGCTTTTATTGTCGTTCAAACCGCCGAGCAAGCCGTGGACCGGCTTGCGCTCTTGCACAATCGTGCAACCACCGCGCTGAACCAGGCGCTCAAGCGTTACCTCAAGGATCGAGTCGAACCGGACGCCGAACAGCGTGCGATGTTTCGTTATCCCGAACTGCGTCTGACCTACCATTGCCAGGGCGAAGTCCCACAGACCACTCGGGCCTACGCCAAGGTTCAGTTGCCGGGGACTTACAGCGTCACCGTCACTCATCCCGCCGCCTTCCGTAAATACTTGCTGGAACAGCTGGTGCCGTTGATGCACGACTTCACCGTGACGGTAGAAGTCGGCATCAGTCAGCAAAACATTCCTTATCCGTACGTGGTTGAGCAGGGCGATGAACTGGCCGGCTCCGGCGTCACCGCTGCGGTGCTGGCGCGAGTGTTCCCGAGTACGGATTTGTCTGCCGCGACCGATGGCATCGCCGACGGTTTGTACGATTGGGAAAACACCGACCCGCTGCCGCTGGCCTTGTTCGACGCTGCGCGGGTGGATTTCTCCCTGCGCCGCCTGGTGCATTACACCGGCAGCGACTGGCGTCATGTGCAGCCATGGATTCTGCTGACCAACTACCACCGCTACGTTGACCAGTTCATCGTCCATGGCCTGGAACAGTTGCGCAGCGATCCGCGTTTCGTGCGCATGGTCTTGCCGGGCAACGTGATCATCGAAAAGAGCATGGACCACGGCGAAGCCTCGGCGATTGCCGCCGGTGTGGTTTGGCACCGCTATCAGATGCCGGCCTATCACCTGATCGCCACCGATGGCCACGGCGTGACCCTGGTGAACATCGGCGTCGGCCCGTCCAACGCCAAGAACATCACCGACCACCTGGCGGTACTGCGTCCGCATTGCTGGCTGATGATCGGTCACTGTGGCGGTTTGCGTCAGTCGCAGACCATTGGCGATTACGTGCTGGCGCACGCTTACATGCGCCGCGACGGGATTCTCGATCGGGTCGTGCCGCCGAATATTCCGATTCCGGCCCTGGCCGAAGTGCAGATGGCATTGCAGCAAGCGGCGGCCAATATCACCGGTGAGAAGGGCGACGAGCTGAAAAAACGCCTGCGCACCGGCACCGTACTGACCTACGACGACCGTAACTGGGAATTGCGCTGGGCTCAGGAGCGTCCGCTGATCAACCTGTCTCGCGCCGTGGCGGTAGACATGGAAAGCGGCACCATCGCGGCGCAAGGTTATCGCTTGCGGGTCCCGTACGGCACGTTGCTCTGTGTCTCGGACAAACCGTTGCACAGCGAAATCAAACTGCCGGGTTCGGCCAACGCCTTCTATGAGCGCGCGGTCAGCCAGCATTTGAAGATCGGTATCGAGGCGGTGGATCTGTTGCGCACCGAACTCAACTCGCTGCACTCGCGCAAACTGCGCAGCTTCGACGAGCCGCCGTTCCGCTGATTGTTCTCATGGTCATTTAGCGGTCAGGGCACTAGCATTAGCAGCCCTGACCGTTAGATGTTCCTTTTCCCATGTCTCGTCCTCAACGTCCCGTTTCCCGCCGCCCTGGCGTGAAGCCTGCGCCATCGTCCTCAGCCCCGCGCCGTGTCGCCAAAGCGCCGCCGGCCGAGCCGAAGCTGATTCTGTTCAACAAGCCGTTCGATGTGCTGACGCAATTCAGCGACGGAGAAGGGCGGGCGACGCTCAAGGATTACATCGAGATTCCCGGGATTTACCCGGCAGGACGGCTGGACCGCGACAGCGAAGGCTTGCTGCTGCTGACCAATGATGGCCAGCTACAGGCGCGGATAGCCGACCCGAAACACAAACTGGCGAAGACCTATTGGGTGCAGGTGGAAGGCGAGCCGAGCGCCGAGCAATTGCAGCGTTTGCGCGATGGCGTCGAACTGAATGATGGCATGACGCTACCGGCTGAAGCACGGCAGCTTGAAGAACCTGAACTGTGGCCGCGCAACCCGCCGGTGCGCTTTCGCAAAAGTGTGCCGACCAGTTGGCTGGAGCTGGTGATTCGCGAAGGGCGCAACCGTCAGGTACGGCGTATGACCGCGGCGGTCGGCTTGCCGACGTTGCGTCTGGTGCGGGTCAGAATCGGCGACTGGTCGATCGAAGGGCTCGATCAGGGCCAGTGGAAGGAAGTGCCGGCGCGTTTATAACGTGCCGGATTCGATCAGGCCGATGACCACGCTTTTGATCACGAACGCGGCCACGCCCAAGCCGAGTACGAAGAACAGGATGAACGAGCCAAAGCGTCCTGCCTTGGATTTCTTCGCCAGATCCCAGACGATGAAACCCATGAAAATGATCAGGATGCTGACCAGTCCGGTCATCATCCACTCTTCGAATACTGCAGGATCCATCGAACATCTCCAGCGCGGGCGAGGCTAAAAGGCGCTGGAGTATACGACATGGGGGATTGGCTAAGTATTGACCTGCGGCAGCGTGTCGCAGCTATTCGTCGCCTGGCCCTACCCTTGTAGAAGCGGGTCTCAGCTGCGCAAGTGAGTGAGGGGCAGCTCAGTACTGTTCAATACCTGGTTCAACACAAAACTCGACCGCACACTCGTCACCCCTTCAATCCGGGTGAGGTGTCCCAGCAGCAATTTCTGATAATGGTCCATATCCGGCACCACCACCTTGAGCTGGTAGTCGGCATCCATCCCGGTCACCAGGCTGCATTCCAGCACCTGCGGCAACGTACGAATCGCCGCTTCGAAGTTTTCGAAACGCTCCGGCGTATGGCGGTCCATACCGATCAACACGTAAGCCGTCAGGCTCAAACCGAGCATCTTGCGGTCCAGCAGGGCCACCTGGCGGGAGATGTAACCGTCGTCCTCCAGCTGCTTGACCCGCCGCGAGCATGGCGAGGGGGACAGGCCGATGCGTTCGGCCAGCTCCTGGTTGGAGATGCGCGCGTCACGCTGCAATTCCGCCAAAATGCTCAGGTCGTATCGGTCGAGTTTGCTCATCAATCAGGCCTTTGTCATAACTATTGCGGTGGATTATCTATCCAGGGTTAAAAATTGCGCAAGTGATGTTTATTTGAGCAATCTTCGCAATCCTCTGCCGGCGCCGCGAGCCTATTCTTATCACCAGAATCACTGCTCGGACAAACAGTCCACAGCGGCTCGCCCAATCAGGCCAGCTGCGGTCGCCACCCCCACAGGGGATGTGCCGCCCCCCGAGCTACACACTGTCCAGAAGACGGCGTGAGGTGAGCCGACGTCAAAAGCGTCGAGCACGGACGAAGTTCTCAAAGGGAGGCCGACGGGTCTCCCTTTTCTTTTGCCCGGAATTTGCCGACTGCCCTCAATAAATAAGTTGCGCGACTGATAACCTGTTGCAGAACCGGCCTGTGCTTTCCCAGTCTTACGTACAGGCCCTAACCCGCAGTGAGGAAAAGCATGAAGTCGCGCATCTGGCGTTTGGCCGGTGTTGGTTTGCTGTGTGTAAGTGTCACTGCGCAATCGCTGGCCGATGAGCCGCAAAACCGTGGCCCCGATGGCGGGCAGCGCGGGTCGGATGGCCACCAGGGAAACAATCAGGGCCACGGCGGCAATAACCAGCCGCGCCCGCAGAACAATCCGCAGCAGAACCAGCCGCGTGCGCAGAATAACGACATCATTCGTGGCGACAACAGTCGCCAGTTCGAGCACAACGGCCAGAATCAGAACAACGGCCAGTGGCAGAACCAGCCGCGGCCGCAGCACGATTACAACAATCCGGTTCGCTCGCCGCCGCCACCTCCGCAGTTACCAGCCAACGATCTGCCGATTCAGGGGCGGCCCGACACCGTGCGCCAGACCCAGCAGCCACAGCGTGGTTACTACCAGGACGTGCCGCGGCGCAACGATAACAACCAGCATTGGCAGAACAACGGTCCGCGTCCCGATGACCATCGCTGGGCCGGTCGCCCGGATGGGCATGGCAATGGCTGGGGACCTGGCCCGCAGTACCGTCCCGGTCATGTGATCGATCGCTTCCCGGACCGTGATTACCGTGTGCCGTACCGTGGTCAGGATTACTTCTACTCCGGCGGCTACTGGTATCGCCCACAAGGCCCACGCTACGTGGTGGTTCAGCCGCCACGCGGAATTCGCGTCAGCTACTTGCCCGATTACGCGCGTGAAGTGTGGATCGGCGGGGCGCTGTTGTTCCTGGCGGCCGGTTCCTATTACGCCTATCAGGAAAACACTCAGGATTACGTCGTGGTCGAGCCACCCGTGCAACCGCAGCCGCAACCGGTCAGCAATAGTTTTGACGTGGTGGCGTATCCGGCCAACGGTCAGTCGCCAGAGCAGGTCAACCAGGACGGTTACGAGTGCTATCAATACGCGGTACAGCAGAGTGGCTTCGATCCTCGAACGGCCACCTACCAGCCGGATCCGTCGGTGGTGCAAGCCTACCGACAGGCCCAGGGCAACTGCCTGAGCAGTCGCGGCTATCAGGTTTCTTTCTGAACCTTGCCTGCCAGTACCACTTCCTGCGGGTCGGCGTGCACCAGCACTTCGGCTCGCGGATAAGCCGCGTGAATCGCATCGGCGGCTTGGTCGCTGATGCCGTGAGCGACTGACAGGGTCAAATCCCCTGGCAGTTCCAGGTGCAACTGCACGAACCACTGGTTGCCGGAAATCCGTGTGCGCAGGTCGTGCGCCCCCAATACTCCCGGTACGCTGCAGGCCAGTTCGAGCATGTGCTGGCTGACGTCCGACGGCAGCTCTTCATCCATCAGCACGGTAAAACTTTCCCGGGCGATCTGAATCGCGCTCCAGAGAATGTAGGCGGCGATCCCCAATCCGAACCAAGGGTCGACCTGATGCCAGCCAAACCCGGCGAGCACCAGCGCCACCAGAATGCTGCCGTTGAGCAGCAGGTCCGAGCGGTAATGCAGGGAGTCGGCGCGCACCGCGTTGGAGCCGGTCGCCTTGACGACCCGATGTTGCAACGTCAGCAGGGCCAGGGTCAGCGCCAGGGAAAACACAATCACCCCGATACTGATCCATGGCGCGCCCACCGGTTCCGGGTGTTTCAGTCGATCAATCGCCTGCAAGGCAATCAGCACCGCACTGCCGCCAATGAACAACGCCTGAGCCATGCCCGCCAGCGACTCGGCCTTGCCGTGTCCATACCGATGATCATCGTCAGCCGGGCGCAACGCGTAATGCACCGCGAGCAGGTTGAGCAGCGAGGTGACGCCGTCGAGGGCCGAGTCGGTCAACCCGGCGAGCATGCTCACCGAGCCGCTCAACCACCAGGCGATGGCTTTGGCGACGATCAGCGTGCACGCCACCGCCACCGAGGCACGGGTCGCCAGCCGCAGCAGGCGGGCGTGTTCGGAGCTGGAGATCATAGGTGCTGTCGTTCCTTCTTATGCACGGATTACGCGGCAGGTTGCAGGCCGAACATGGCCAGTTGCTGAGCGCTGCCCTTGTGCTGGATCAGGCGCGGGTCATCCAGCGGGAAGCTGCGGCCCAGTTCGGTTTCGAGAATAGTCTGCAACTTGTGGTTATCGACCTTGCCGTCGGCGCCTACGGCTTCCTTGAGTTTTTCCGGGGCCACCTGGGCGGTCTTGCCTGGCTCGAAGTAAATCGCGCCAGTGGCGAAGTCCACGGCAAACGCGATCAGGCCGGGGATGATGTAGAACAGCAAGCCCACGGCATCCAGCGCGGCGATGGCCGGGTCGATCTTGCCGTCGATCTGACCGCGACGGTCAGGGTAGAAAATCGATCCGCAAGCGGTCACCTGGGTCAGCAACGTCGCGACCAATACACCGCCAATCAAGCGAAAGGGAACACGCATATGAAATCTCCTGAGTCATCTGGAAAACGAAGCGTCGTCGTTATGAATTAGGACCGCGACGAACGCCAGGCAGTTCGCCGTTATACTCGCGCCTCTGTTTGGGAGCCAGCATGATTTCTTTGCCGATTGATGAAGTTTTACCCGCCCTGCGTGAAGCCTTGGCTACACGCCACGAAGCCGTGCTCGAAGCGCGCTGAACTAAAACGCTGGTAACGCGATTATTGAACAGTAACAGTCTGGCTGTTACTGTGCTGAAAACGTGTTATTGGGTGTCGAAGTGAAAACCAGCAGACAAGAGATTCAAGATTACTTCGAATCGATTTTCGGGGTTAAACCCGAAATCAAGCGCTGGGGGAAAACCAAAGGTTTACCCTTTTACCTCTTGGACGAATACGCCTTCGACATCGTGACGCTCTACGATCGGCAATGCCTCGTATTGCTTGCTCACGAGCCTTTTGAAAACGTTGCGACGATCCGCAAGCACATCGAAATTCTGCAGAAAATGGTGGATCACCCGATCCTCTACGCGACCGGTGCACTCAAATCATATGAAAGAAAACGTCTCATCGAGTCGGGCGTTCAGTTTGTAGTGCCTGGCAATCAACTCTTCGCTCCACAGCTTGGAATGGATCTGCGTGAGTTTTTTCGCAGCAGGCAAGTCGAAAAACAAGTCATGGGCCCAGCGAGCCAGGTACTGCTTATCGCAGCCATCAGCCGAGGGTGGGATAAGGACTTTACCTTTCGAGGCGGAGATCTGGTGGGGGGGGACGCGTATTCGAAAATGACAATGTCCAGGGCGATGAAAGAATTCCAATCGTTCGGATTGATAGAGCCTGCCTCGAATGACAAACCACCTCGCTGGCGCTTTGTAGCGACGCCTGAAGTTATCTGGGAAAAAGCCCTTCCAGCATTACAAAACCCGGTGAAACGGGTGACGTACTCTGATTGGCCCCCTTTGTTACAGAGATTGGCTGGTCTGTCTGCGCTCAGCAAAGCGTCGATTCTCGGGGAGCCCCCGATACCGATAATCGCGTTTTCCAAAGAAGAGTGGGACTTGGAGGTCAGGGGCTCTGGCCGCAAAGAAGTCGGTCGATTTGATGATCCCGCTTTTGAGGTCGAAATCTGGAGTTACTCTCCTGATCACATTCCTGGCAAAACCTGTGTTCCAGTGTCGAGAGAAAGTGTGGACCCTCTGTCTCTCTACCTCAGTTTAAAGGATGACGTAGACGACAGAGTCCAGATCAGCCTTGATGAAATGATGGAGAAGATCGAATGGTAAAAGGACTGGATACCTTTCGCGGGGCCTTTGCCGGCCACGCGGATCGATATGTGCTGATCGGCGGCGTTGCAGCCAGCCTGGCCCTTGAAGAAGCAGGCCTGGAGTTCCGGGCGACCCGTGATCTGGATATCGTTCTCATCATTGAAGCTTTGGATGACGTGTTCGGCGCCGAGTTCTGGGCGTTCGTGAAGCGCGGCGGTTACACGGAGCGTCAGGCGCTTGATGGGCCGACAAGACGCTATAGATTCGGCAATCCTGCCGACGAGAACTACCCGGTACTTTTGGAGTTATTCTCAAGGGCCCCTGAAGGCTTATCATTGCCGGAAGGTGCTCACCTGACTCCAGTCCCTGTAGACGGAGAAATTTCCGATCTGTCAGCAATTCTACTCGACGAGGCTTATTACGCCTTCATCGTAGAAGGTCGTAACGACACTGCGGATCTTTCCTACATTGGTGTCGACCGACTGATCCCGCTAAAAGCACAGGCATGGACCAATCTCAGCCGCCCGGAGTGCGAAGAGTCGAACGCCGGCCGCAAAAGTAATAAACACCTGAAAGACATTATTGTTTTGTCTCGGCTTCTTTCAGCAGACTCTGAATTTGATCTACCGGAAAGCATCGCAGAGGACTTACGGCAGTTTCTGGATGTCATGCCTTCACTGGACGTGGACATGAAAGCCATCGGGCTGCGTGGAGTGACTATCGCTGAAATAGCGACGCGCATACGAACCGCATTCAAAATCTAGATTCTGAGCGCCCGGTTACATTGAGCCGGGCGCTTCGCCGTTATACTTCCCAGCTTGCCTGGGAGCCAGCATGATTTCTTTGCCGATTGATGAAGTTTTACCCGCCCTGCGTGAAGCCTTGGCTACACGCCACGAAGCCGTGCTCGAAGCACCGCCCGGTGCCGGTAAAACCACCCGCGTGCCGTTGGCCTTGCTTAACGAGTCCTGGTTGGCCGGGCAGACCATTCTGATGCTCGAACCGCGCCGTTTGGCCGCGCGGGCAGCAGCGGAGCGTCTGGCCAGTGAGCTGGGCGAGAAGGTCGGTGAAACCGTCGGCTATCGCATTCGTCTCGACAGCAAAGTTGGCCCCAACACCCGCATTGAAGTGGTCACCGAAGGGATTCTGACCCGACGCTTGCAAGACGACCCGGCGCTCGAAGGCGTTGGCTTGCTGATCTTCGACGAATTCCACGAGCGCAGCCTCGACGCCGATCTGGCGCTGGCCTTGAGCCTGAATGGCCGCGAGCTGTTTCGTGACGATCAACCGCTGAAAATCCTGTTGATGTCGGCAACGCTGGAAGGCGAACGCCTGGCCGGGTTGCTCGATGATGCGCCGATCCTGCGCAGCGAAGGCCGCATGTACCCGGTGGCGATGCGCTGGGGGCGGCCGTTCCAGCCCGGAGAATTCATCGAGCCGCGTCTGGTGCAGACCATCCTTGAAGCCTTGAATGATGAAACCGGCAGCGTGCTGGTGTTCCTGCCGGGGCAAGCGGAAATCCGTCGCGTGCATCAGCAACTCGCCGATGCACTGGGCGAGAGCACACAGGTTCTGCTCTGCCCGTTGCACGGTGAACTGGACCTCGCCGCCCAACGCGCCGCGATCGATCCGCCCCCCGCCGGCAAACGCAAAGTGGTGCTGGCGACCAACATCGCCGAGACCAGCCTGACCATTAATGGCGTGCGCGTGGTGATCGATGCCGGTCTGGCGCGAGTACCACGTTTCGATCCGGGCAGCGGCATGGCCCGCCTCGACACTCAGCGTATTTCCAAAGCCAGCGCCACTCAGCGCGCGGGCCGGGCAGGTCGGTTGGAACCGGGCGTGTGTTATCGCTTGTGGTCGCAGGATCAGCACGAGCAACTGGCGGCCTACGCCAGCGCGGAAATTCTCTCGGCGGATCTTGCCGGTTTAGCGTTGCAGCTCGGTCGCTGGGGCGTGACACCGGGGCAATTGGTGTGGCTCGACGTACCACCAGCCGCCGCTTATGCGCAGGCTCAGGACTTGCTTGATCGCCTGGGCGCATTGGACGGCGAAGCGCTGACCCGCCACGGTCAGGCCATGGCCGAACTGCCGGCCCATCCGCGCATCGCACATTTGCTGTTGCGCGGTCAGGCGCTCGGCCTGGCCGACATGGCGTGCGATGTAGCGGCCTTGCTCGGTGAGCGGGATATTTTGCGTGGCGCCGGAGCGGATCTGCACAGCCGATTGGTTCTGTTGTCCGGCGAAGAACGGGCCGCCCGCGGTGCTCAGGGTGGCGTTCAACGTGCTCGGCAACTGGCGCGGCAGTATCGCGGTTATCTGCGGGGCAAGGCGTCGGAACCGGTCAGCGATCCGGATCATCCGCGTTGGCTCGGTGCGTTGCTGGCACTGGCTTATCCAGATCGGGTTGCTCAGCAACGTCGTGCGGGTGGCGCGGAGTATCGCCTGGCCAACGGCCGTGCAGCGCTGTTCGCCGAAGCCGACAGTTTGATGAAGCAACCGTGGCTGGTGATCGCCGATCTCGGCAGCCGTCAGGGCCAGCGTGAGGAGCGGATTTATCTGGCGGCGGATTTCGATCCGGCGCTGTTCGACTCGGTGCTGGCCGAGCAAGTGCGCGTGGTCGATCAACTGGATTGGGACGAGCGCGAAGGCGTGTTGCGTGCCGAGCGTCAGCGTAAGGTCGGTGAATTGATCCTCAGCCGCGAACCGCTGACCGGCCTCGATGAGACCGCCCGCAGTCAGGCACTGGTGAATCTGGTACGACGCAAAGGTCTGGAGCTGTTGCCGTGGACGCCAGAGCTGCGTCAGTGGCAAGCGCGAGTGGCGTTGCTGCGACAGCTGGACCTCGGCAGTAAAGAGCAGAGCGAATGGCCGGATGTCAGCGACGCCGCCTTGCTCAAAAGCCTCGAACATTGGCTGATGCCGTATCTGGGCAAAGTTTCGCGGCTCAGTCACTTCGCCAATCTGGACCTGTCGAGCATCGTCCATAACCTGTTGCCGTGGCCGCTGCCGCAACGGCTCGATGAACTGGCTCCGCATCATTTGAGCGTGCCGTCGGGTTCGTCGATTCGTCTGGATTACAGTGAACAGCCGCCGATTCTGGCGGTGCGGTTGCAGGAGTTGTTCGGCCTGGCCGAAACGCCGCGGATTGCCGGTGGCCGGCAGGTGGTCAAACTGCATCTGCTGTCCCCGGCGCGGCGGCCGGTGCAGGTGACACAGGACCTGGCGAACTTCTGGCGCAGTACGTATGCCGAGGTGAAGAAAGATTTAAAAGGGCGCTACCCGAAACACTATTGGCCGGATGATCCGCTGGTGGCCGAAGCGACTGCGCGGATCAAACCGCGTAAAAGCTGAAGATCAAAAGATCGCAGCCTCGTTTCACTCGACAGCTCCTACATGTACCGCGTATCCCTTGTAGGAGCTGTCGAGTGAAACGAGGCTGCGATCTTTTGACGTTGATGTTCAAGAGGCGGCCTTGGCGGTCAACTGCTCCCGGCAATAGTCGGCAAACAACTGCGCGGGTTTGGTCAACTGCCCGCGCTTCAACCACGCCGCCACCAGCCCTGAGCCGGTGATGTCTTCGACGATGTCCACGCACACCACTTTCTGGCCGTCATAGGTGCATTCCGAATGCGGCCGGGTGACCAGGATCGAGAAGCCGAACCCTTGCCCGACCATGCCCCGGACCATCTCGATCGACGGTGAGCTGAAGGCAATGTTCGGCGTCAGCCCCAACTCTTCGAACAGGCTGACGAAGTAGGTCCGGCTCGGTTGTACGTCCAGCAGAATCATCGGCTCCAGGCACAGATCGCGCAGCGACACTTGCTTGAGCTGGGCAAAGCGATGATCCGCCGGCAGCAGCGCATAAGGCCGTTGCGCCGGCATCAGTGGTTCGGTCTGGATAGTAGCGTCGAGATCGTGCTCATAGAGGATCGCCAAGTCGAAAGTGCCTGAGGTCAGACCTTGCACCAGCTCTTGCTGTTCGCCGTCGCGGATGCGGATTTTCACCCCCGGATACAGCGCTGAGAACCCGGCAATCAACTGCGGCAGGTACAGCGGCGCGACCGTCTCGAAGCAACCGATATCGATTTGCCCGGCCACCACGTCGTTGTCGGCGAGGGCGTTCTGCTCGAATTCCTTGGCCATGCGCAGCAGTTCCTGGGCCTTGCGGTAGAAGCGTGCGCCGCTGGGGGTCAAGGACACGCCCTGAGCGTGGTGACGGATCAGCAGTTGCACGCCGAAGCTGTCTTCCAGGCCTTTGATCGCCGTGGAGATCGCCGGTTGGGCGATGTACAGCTTGCGCGACGCCTCGGCGACGCTGCCGCATTCGACGGTGGTGATGAAGTACTTCAATTGACGCAGGTTGTAGGCAGCCACGGCAAACCTCGGGGTGGATGATTTCGACATCCAAGCAATTTTCGCGCCGACTGCATCCGTTCTGACGACGGTGTTGTTATGCCTGAACAATAACCACATACCGCGCCACCGTGGAGATCGGCTGCCCAGTTTTTTCATGGTCTGCGAAGACATTTTTACTATTTTTCCTCGACACAGGCCTGGGCCACCATCCAATCCACAAGAAAGCCCATGGAGCATCTGAACGTGTTCGAGCTTACATTCTGGCAAAACAAAGCCGCTGCGCTGCGGTTTCCCGATCAAGCCGTGATCGACGGCAAACCCCGTGCGGCGCAGTCGGGGCAGACCTTCGCCGCGATCAACCCCGCCACCGGCCAGTGCCTGACCAACGTGGCCGCGTGTGGCGATGAAGAAGTGGACGCCGCGGTACGCAATGCGCGGCAAGTGTTCGAGGCCGGCACTTGGTCGGCGCGTTCGCCGAGTGAGCGCAAGCAAGTGCTGTTGCGTCTGGCCGATCTGATCATGACCCATCGCGAAGAACTGGCGCTGCTCGATTCGCTGAACATGGGCAAACCGGTGATGGACGCCTACAACATTGACGTGCCGGGCGCCGCCGGGGTGTTTCGCTGGTACGCCGAAAGCCTCGATAAGCTCTACGACCAAATCGCCCCGAGCGCGCAGAACGTGCTGGCGACCATCACCCGCGAAGCGCTGGGCGTGGTCGCTGCCGTGGTGCCGTGGAATTTCCCGCTGGACATGGCTGCATGGAAACTCGCACCCGCGTTGGCGGCGGGCAATTCGGTGATCCTCAAACCCGCCGAGCAGTCACCATTTTCCGCCCTGCGGCTGGCCGAGCTGGCGCTGGAAGCCGGCCTGCCGGCCGGTGTTCTGAACGTGTTGCCGGGGCTCGGCGAGCAGACCGGTAAAGCCCTCGGTCTGCACCCGGACGTCGATTGCCTGGTGTTCACCGGCTCCACCGAAGTCGGCAAATATTTCATGCAGTACTCGGCGCAATCGAACCTGAAACAGGTGTGGCTGGAGTGCGGCGGCAAGAGCGCCAATCTGGTGTTCGCTGATTGTCAGGACCTGGATCTGGCCGCAGAGAAAGCCGCGTTCGGGATCTTCTTCAATCAGGGCGAAGTCTGCTCGGCAAACTCGCGGTTACTGGTGGAGCGTTCGATTCATGACGAGTTCGTCGAGCGTCTCAAGGCACACGCCGAATGCTGGCAGCCGGGTGATCCGCTGGACCCGTCGAGCCGCGCCGGGGCGATTGTCGACAGCCGTCAGACCGCGCGCATCATGAAGTTCATCCAACAGGCCGAACGCCAAGGCGCAACGAAGCTCTGTGGCGGTCGACAGTCGATTTTCAACGGCTCCGACAACTTCATTCAGCCGACGATTTTCACCGGCGTGAGCCCGGACATGCCGCTGTTTCGCGATGAAGTGTTCGGCCCGGTGCTGGCGGTCACGGCGTTCGATGATGAGGCCCACGCCTTGCAACTGGCCAACGACAGCGTCTACGGTTTGGCTGCGTCGCTGTGGACCGACAACCTCAATCGCGCCCACCGCGTGGCGCGGCAATTGCGAGCCGGCACGGTGTCGGTCAACAGCGTCGATGCGCTGGATGTGACTGTGCCTTTCGGTGGTGGTAAACAATCCGGTTTCGGCCGCGACTTGTCACTGCATTCATTCGATAAATACACCCAGTTGAAGACCACCTGGTTTCAACTGCGCTCATAACAGCCGCTAATAACAAAACGGAGAACTGGCGATGACCACACCACGTGAAACCCGCGACTACCAGGCCGCCGACGCTGCACACCACATCCACGCATTCGTCGATCAAAAAGCGCTCAACGATGAAGGACCTCGGGTGATGGTCCGTGGCGAGCGTCTGCACCTGTGGGACAACGATGGTCGGCGTTACCTCGACGGCATGTCCGGACTGTGGTGCACCAACCTCGGTTACGGGCGCAAGGACCTGGCCGCTGCGGCGTCCCGGCAACTGGAGCAGTTGCCGTACTACAACATGTTTTTCCACACCACTCACCCGCAGGTGATCGAGCTCTCGGAGTTGCTGTTCAGCCTGTTGCCAGGGCACTACAGCCACGCGATCTACACCAACTCCGGCTCCGAGGCCAACGAGGTGCTGATCCGCACCGTACGGCGTTACTGGACGATCCTCGGCAAGCCCGAGAAGAAAATCATGATCGGTCGCTGGAACGGTTACCACGGCTCGACCCTGGCGGCGACGGCGCTGGGTGGCATGAAGTTCATGCACGAAATGGGCGGCATGATTCCCGACATCGAACACATCGATGAACCGTACTTTTTCGCCCACGAGGGCAATCTGACGCCAGCCGAATTTGGCCTGCGGGCGGCGCAGCAATTGGAAGCGAAGATTCTCGAACTCGGCGCGGACAAGGTCGCCGGGTTCATCGCTGAACCGTTCCAGGGCGCGGGCGGGATGATCTTTCCGCCCGAAAGTTACTGGCCGGAAATTCAGCGCATCTGCCGCAAGTACGACGTGCTGTTGTGCGCCGATGAAGTGATCGGTGGCTTCGGTCGCACCGGCGAATGGTTCGCCCACGAGCACTTCGGTTTCGAGCCGGACACGCTGTCGATCGCCAAGGGTTTGACCTCCGGTTACATCCCCATGGGTGGTCTGATTCTGTCGAAGAAAATGGCTCAGGTACTGGTGGAGCAGGGCGGGGTATTTGCCCACGGCTTGACCTACTCCGGGCACCCGGTGGCGGCGGCGGTGGCCATCGCCAACCTCACGGCGTTGCGCGATGAAGGGGTGGTGGCGCGGGTCAAGGACGACATCGGGCCGTACCTGCAAAAGTGTCTGCGCGAGGTGTTCGGCAATCACCCGTTGGTGGGGGATATTCAGGGTGTCGGGATGGTGGCGGCACTGCAATTGGCTGAGGACAAAACCAGTCGCAAGCGCTTTGCCAATGAGAACGACATTGCCTGGCGTTGCCGCACGATTGGGTTTGAAGAGGGAGTGATTATTCGTTCGACGCTGGGGCGGATGATCATGGCGCCGGCGTTGATTGCCAGCCGTGAAGAGGTTGATGAACTGGTTGGCAAAACCCTTAAAGCGGTTGATCGTACGGCGCAGGAATACGGCCGGCTCTGACATGAAATTAGTGTGATCCCAAAAAGATCGCAGCCTTCGGCAGCTCCTACAGGGGATCGCATTCCTATGTAGGAGCTGCCGAAGGCTGCGATCTTTTGTTTTTGATAGCGCTTTGCACTCTCCCTGGGCATCCCCGCCCACAGCGCCCTTTCGCAGCGCACGCTACCCAGTTTTTTCATCACTCCCATCGACATATTTCCTAATTTTCCTTCTCCCCGCCGTGGTCCAACATCGACTTCGCCAGTCAGCCAAACGCTGCTCACCGAAAGGTCCATCAGAGACCTCAGGTGGCAGCACTTCTCCAAGGCCGCTGGCCGTACTGCCCATGACAAAACTAAATCAACAGCTTTGGGAGTGCTCCATGATCAAGTCCTTGCTGAACTGCATCACTCATCCACTGGCGGTCACCGCCATCGCCGCGACGGTCGCCACCAGCGCCCAGGCCGGCACCCTCTCTATCGGCCACACCACGTGGGTCGGTTACGGCACGCTCTATCTGGCTCAGGACCTGGGCTACTTCAAGGAAGGCGGTTTGACCGTCGAATTACCCGTCGTCGAAGAGGCTTCGATGTACATGGCCGCGCAAGCCTCGGGCGAATTGTCGGGCTCGGCGTCGACCATCGACGAGGTGCTCAAGTACCGTCCGCAATTCTGCTTCAAGGCGGTGGCCGCACTGGATGACAGCCATGGTGGCGACGGTGTTTTGGTCGGCAAGGACGTCAAGAGTTTGCAGGAGCTGAAAGGCAAAGCCGTGGCGGTGAACGAAGGTTCGACTTCGCAGTTCTGGCTGTCTTACCTGCTGAAAAAACACGGCATGAAAATGAGCGACATCACTGTGCAGAACATGACGGCCGACGACGCCGCCACCGCGTTCATCGCCGGTCGCGTGCCAGCCGCCGTGACCTGGGAGCCGCATCTGTCGATGGTCCGCAGCAAGCAACAAGGCAAGGTGTTGATCGACAGCAGCAGCACGCCGGGGGTGATTGTCGACGTGGTCGCGCTCAACTGCACGGTCATCGAGAAGCAGCCGGAAGACGTCAAGGCGTTGGTGGCCGGTTTGTACAAAGCGGTGCAGTACACCAAGGACCATCCGCAAGAAGCTTACAAAATCATGGCCAAAGGCGTTGGCGGTTACCTCGCTGATCCGAAGGAACTGGCCGCTGCCGCGCAAGGCGTGCGCTTCTACGATCAGGCCATGAGCGAGAAACTCCTCGGCTCGCCGGGCAAGCCGGGCGACAGCGAACCGCTGATCAAACTGGCCAACGAGACCGCCAGTGAATTGCAGGGCAAACCCTACAACGTCAGCAATGACGACCTGATCGACAACCGCTTCGTCAGCCCGCTCTAGGAGGTTTGCATGTTCAAGCGCAATTCATGGCTGAGCCGCTGCATCACGCCCAAGACCGGCCTGCCGGTTTCAGTGATCTGGAGCGCGAGCGGTCTGGCCTGGGTGTTGTTGGTCGGCCTGTGGGCCGGGTTGTCTTATGGCGGCGTGGTGCCGGGCATGTTCCTGCCGACACCGGGCGCGGTGGTTGAGGCCGCCGTGCGCTTGAGCCGCGACGGCACGCTCGGCCTGCATGTGTGGGCCAGCCTCGAAGTGGTAATGGTCGGTTTCATCGTGTCGTCGCTGGTGGCCGTGCCGCTGGGGTTGCTGATGGGCAGCTTTCGCATCGTCCAGGCGTTCCTTGAGCCGATGGTCAATTTCATCCGATACCTGCCGGTAACTTCGTTCGTGCCGCTGTTCATTTTGTGGATCGGCATCGGTCTGGAGCAGCGGGTGTCGGTGATCATCTTCGGCGTGTTTTTCCAGCAGCTGGTGATGATCGCGGACGTGTCCAAAGGCATCTCCAAGGACCTGATCAACGCGTCTTACACCTTGGGCTCGAACCGTCGCGATGCGGTGCTGCATGTGATCGCCCCGGCGTCGTTGCCGGGTGTGCTCGACACCTTGCGCGTGACCATGGGCTGGGCCTGGACTTACCTGGTGGTCGCCGAGCTGGTCGCGGCTTCCAGTGGTCTGGGTTACTTGAGCCTTAAAGCCATGCGCGGCTTTCAGGTGGATGTGATTTTCCTGGCAATCGCGATCATCGGCCTGTTGGGCCTGGTCACCGATCAACTGTTCCGTTTCCTACGTCTGAGGATCGCCGCATGGGCTCAGTAAGCGCCGTTAACCCTCGTTTCGTTACGCCACAGGCCGTGCCGGTACACGCCGCGCCACGGCTGCAAGTGGACAAGGTCAGTCTTCGCTATCAAAAGCCCGATGGTGGAGTGTTCACCGCGCTGGATAAGGTGTCGTTCGAAGTGCCAGATCAGCAATTCGCCGTGCTGGTCGGGCCTTCGGGCTGCGGCAAGTCGAGTTTGCTGTACCTCACCGCCGGATTGAATGAGCCCACGGAAGGCGAGATCTACGTCGGTGGTCAGCAAGTGCAGGGGCCGGGTGCGGATCGCGGCATGGTGTTCCAGAGCTATACGCTGTTCCCGTGGCTGACGGTGCGGCAGAACGTCGAGTTCGGCCTCAAGCGTCGCGGCATGGCGGCCGCCCAGCGCAAGGAGATCGTCGACTACTACGTCAACGAAGTCGGCCTGACCGGGTTCGCCGACAACTACGCCAAGCAGCTGTCCGGCGGCATGATGCAGCGTGTGGCGATTGCTCGGGCGCTGGCCAACGATCCGCAAATCCTGCTGATGGACGAGCCCTTCGGTGCACTCGACAGCCAGACGCGTCTGCAAATGCAGCAGCTGTTGTTGCGGGTCTGGGGCAACAGCAAGAAGACCGTGTTGTTCGTGACCCACGATATCGACGAGGCGATTCTGCTGGGCGACCGGGTCTACGTGATGGGTGCGCGGCCGGGTCGGATCAAGCAGATTCTGGATGTGCCGATCGAACGCCCACGGACCCTGGACATGGTCATGGAGCGCTCGTTCATCGACATGAAGCGCAAGATCTTCGGGCTATTGCACGATGAGCTTGAAGAAGAGCATTGAGTTTGCACAATCCCTGTGGGAGCGAGCTTGCTCGCGATTGCGGTGTGCCAGGCAACATCGATGTCGACTGATCTGCCGCTATCGCGAGCAAGCTCGCTCCCACAGGTTTTGCGTTTAACCGGAGTTACGGCGCTGCTGGCAAGAGGAAACGGGCGATCACCGGCAAGTGATCGGAGATCCGCAAGGTATCGTCCTGTCTCACCGTCGCCTCGACCCGTTTGATCCGCGGACTGTAGAACAGGTAGTCGACAGTCCGGTCCGGGCCGTTCAAGCCCGGATCGTTCGGGTAATGAGTCAGCCACCGTGCCCGGTCGATGCCGCTGGCTTCGTTGTTGGTCGGGATCATCGGGTATTTGTCCCACAGCACATGCAGCGCGCTGTCGGCGGAGTAGGGCGTGCGTTGCGCGTCGGGCAGACGTCGATATTGCCCCAGCGGCAACAGGTTGAAGTCCCCACCGATCAACCACGGCGTGCCGCGGCTTTCGAGCTTGTCGAGGACTTTGACCGTGGCCGTCACCTGGGATTGCAGCGTCTCGTCTGGCGGGATAACGCGGTCCAGATGGGTGTTGAGCACCGCTATCTGGCTGCCGTCGCCCAATGGCAGATAGGTGATCAACAAGGCATTTTTCGGTTTGAATTGGCGGGTGATGAAGTTGGCCGGTCCGATCGGTAATTGCAGGCGCTCGGCGTGTTTGATCTGGTAGCGGCTGAGGGTGGCCAGCTGCCGGCCGACGCTGCCAAAGATGTGCGGCTCAGGCACGAAATCGGCTTTCCAGTCGAAGGCTTGAGCGCTGCACGGATACAGGTCCGCGACTCGCTCCTGAAGCAGCTTGAACTGGTTTTGGTAATCGCTGGTCTTGGCGCCGTCATCGAGCTCTTGCAACAGCACGACGTCCGGTTGCTCGTCGCGGATCACCCGCGCCACTTCATCGAGGCTGAAGGCCATGTCTTCGGACGTGGGTTTTTCGTCATTGCCGGCCGCCAGGTCATTCCAGAACACATAGCGTTTCCCCGCCAGGTACTGGACGTTCCAGGTCATTACCTTCAGCGCCTGACCGGGCACCAGCGTCGGTGCCTGGGCGTTACAACTGACCGGTAAGGCTTCCTTGGCTTCGGGGCGCCAGGTCAGGTTGTAGATCATCAAGGCAATCAGGCCGGTCACGATCAACAGGCCCAGCAGGGTGTAGCGCAGTAGACGGGTCATGGCTCGGCTTATAGCGTTACAAAAGTTGAGCCCGAGCATAACCGAGCGTCGGACTTAAGCCCAAGGGCGAAACGGCCTGCGCATCAATTAGCCGTAACACGCCCCCTGTAGCAGCTGGCGAAGCCTGCGTTCGGCTGCGCAGCAGTCGTAAAATCAGCGCTCACGGTGAACCAGGCAGACCGCGCTCACCGGATTTACGACTGCTTCGCAGCCGAACGCAGGCTTCGCCAGCTGCTACAAGTTGCGCGTCGTCTAGTCAGAGCGGACCGTCAATTTTCTCGGGCACATCGTCAATCAGCATGAACAAGCGGAACAGCACCACGCTGACGAACAGTTGCAGGAAACTGTGAGCGCTGTCGATCAGCAGGGAAATCACCGGGTTCTGCGGTTCGGGATAGACCGCAAGGGTCGCGCCCTTGAGCACCCACAACGGGCCCATTACACAGAGAATGCACACCAGAATGCGCAGGAAATGGCCGCGGGTCAGGCGCAGGCTTTCCTTCATCGCCGCCAGCGGTGCGAAGCCGCGCAGCACCAGCAGGTACTCGCCAAACGCCAGGGTCACCATCAGCCAGATGCCTGGCAGGAAATACAGCGACAGGCCGATCAGGATCAGCAGGGTATTGAGCGCGGTGAGCAGGGCGAATCGTGGCCACAGGTAGGCCGACCTCGACAACAATTCGCGGTTGCTCGGTGATTCGCCACGGCTGCGGGCATCGAGAAACAGGATCAGCGCGGCGGTGTACAGCGGATACACCAGCAAGCCGACCATCACGCTGATACCGGGAAAGCTGTCCGGCTCGGTGGAGTGATCGACCACTTGTTGCAGCAGCGCCTCGAAGATCACCAGCGGCAGGCACAGCCGCACGATCTGGCCCAGATTGCGCTTGAAGAAATACAGAGAGTCACGCAGCACATCGAACGAATTCATCAGTCGGTATCGCAGGTTGGAAGCAGTGGCCCACTTTAACCGATGAAGCACTTTGGGGCGCAAACGTAAACGTTCGGTAAAGGTCATTGAAACAACTTGTTTCAGCCTCCATTAAGGTTGTGCACCTTATCCTCTTTGGAAAAGGGCAACGATTTCTCCGGCACTACGAGGTCGCCATGAACAGCGAAGAACAAACCCTGATCGATGGACTGTTTTCCCGGCTGCAACAGGCCGAAACGGACTCAGCCCCGCGCGACGCCCAGGCTGAGGCGCGGATCAAGGAACACCTGACTCGCCAGCCCGCCGCGGGCTATTTCATGACTCAGGCGATTCTGGTGCAAGAGGCCGCCATCAAAAGCCTCGACGAACAGAACAAACAACTCGCCCGGCAAGTCCAGCAATTGCAGGCCGAACTGCAATCGGCCAAGGCTCAACCGGCTGCTGCGGCGCCGAGCAGCGGTGGCTTCTTGTCGAGCATCTTCGGTGGCGGTTCCCGTGATCCGCAGCCAGCGCCGACCCAAAGCCCACCCGCATCGAGCGGTGGCGGCTGGCGTGAACCGGCGCGGCCGTCGTTCAACTCGCAACCGCCACAACAGAACTTCGGCGCGGCGCCGCCTCAGCAGAATTACGCCCCGCAACAGCCTGCCGGCAGCAGCTTCCTCGGTGGTGCGCTGAAAACCGCCGCCGGTGTGGCCGGTGGTGTGATGCTGGCGCAAGGCATCAGCAGCCTGTTCCATCACAATCAGCAGCCGGAAGTGGCTGAAGTCATCAAGGAAGAACCGGCTCAGGTCAACGATCAGAGCGGTGACAACGGCTCGGGCGAAGATCAGCGCGTGGCTGACAACTCCAATGATCAGGGCGGTTTTACCGACGCCGACTACAGCGATGACAGCTCATCGTTCTTCGGCGGTGACGACGATTCCTTCGTCTGATTCATCTGTGGCGAGGGAGCTTGCTCCCTCGCCACACGGCCGATTATTCGCGGAACAATCCTTCAGGCTGGCATACTGGGCAACTTTTCGGGCCTGGTGCCTGATCCTGCCCGCGCTCCGGCGCGCCAACGAGGATGACCGGTGAAAAAAATCGCAGTGTTCGCCGATGTCCAGAACCTCTATTACACCGTGCGTCAGGCCTATGGTTGCCATTTCAACTATGCCGCGCTGTGGGCTGATATCAGCAAGCAGGGCGATATCGTCGAGGCCTATGCCTACGCCATCGATCGCGGCGACAGCAAACAACAGCAGTTCCAGCAGATCCTGCGCAACCTCGGCTTCGTCGTGAAGCTCAAACCCTACATCCAGCGCAGCGATGGCTCGGCCAAGGGCGACTGGGACGTGGGCATCACCCTCGACATCATGGACGCCGCCGATCATGTCGACGAAGTGGTGCTGGCCTCCGGTGACGGTGATTTCGACATGTTGCTGGAGCGCATCATCACCAAGCACGGGGTGCAAGCCGTGGCCTACGGCGTGCCGGGCCTGACGGCCAACTCGCTGATCCGCGCCGCCAGCCGCTACGTGCCGATCGAAGGCGCGCTGCTGCTCAAGAATTGATTTTTACGGAGTTGAAACAGGTTTGGAACGCATAGCAGTCATCGACTTTGAAACCACCGGGATCTCCCCAAGCAGCAGCTGCCGGGCCACGGAAATTGCCGTGGTGATCCTTGAACAGGGGCGCATCGTCGAGCGTTACCAAAGCCTGATGAATGCCGGCGTGCGCGTCCCGGCTTTCATTGAACAACTCACCGGCATCAGCAACGCCATGCTGCGCACCGCACCGTCGGCCGAGCAAGTGATGAACGAAGTCAACGAATTCGTCGGCATCACACCGCTGCTGGCGCACAACGCCGCGTTCGACCAGAAGTTCTGGGACTTTGAACTGGGGCGTATCAAACGCACACGCTTGCAGAACTTTGCCTGCTCACTGCTACTCGCCCGCCGTTTGATGCCCGCCGCGCCGAACCACAAACTCGGCACGCTTACCACGTTCGCCAACCTGCCTCACACCGGTAAAGCTCACCGGGCCATGGCCGATGCCGAGATGGCGGCCAATCTGACGGCGCATTTGGCACAGGAACTGCGGCAGAAGCATGGGTTGCGGGAGTTGTCGCATGATCTGCTGGTCAGCTTGCAGAAAGTGCCAGCGGCGAAGATCAATGAACATCTCAAGCGCCATCGCGGGTTTTAACTGACACACCACAAATCCCCTGTAGGAGCTGAGCTTGCTCGCGATGACGGTTTAACAGCCAACATTGATGGTGACTGACACGCCGCCATCGCGAGCAAGCTCAGCTCCTACAGGAGAACTATTTGCCATTCCCTTCCAGCTGTCCTAGTGGCACGCGCTTCTCTATCGCGCTCGACAGCACAATCGACGTCTTGCTGAACCCGAACTTGGCGATCCGGTTGATCAACTCTTCCAGCTCCGGCATCGAACCCACGGCCGCTTGCATGATCACGCACGGATCACCCGTCACCCGATGGCATTCGGTCAGTTGCGGGATTTTGATCAGATCGTCGTAGGCCTTCTGATTACCGTGCTGGTTCAACCGCAGTTCGATCACGCACTGGATCGGCAAGCCAAGCTTGGCCATGTCGACTTTCGCCTGGTAACCGGTGATCACCCCGCAGGCTTCGAGTTTGGCCACGCGCTCGGCCACGGCCGGGGCGGACAGGTTCACTTTGCGCGCCAGGTCGGCGTAGGACGCACGACCGTTTTCCAACAGGGCGCTGAGGAGCATGCGGTCGTATTTGTCCATCGTCGGACTCCTGAAAAATGACTGACTTTCGAAAACACGGTTTATAGCGATGATCTCCGTGTTTTGAAAAGTGTACCGGCGCTATAAACAGGTTTTGTAACTTATTTTACGCCGCTGGCCTTTCTAGAATAGCTGTTCACTTGTCTTGCCTACGAGCTGCCCCATGCCTGGCTTACGTCGTTTTCCCTTACCGTTGATCGCTGCCTTTTTCGCGTTGTACGTGATTTGGGGCTCGACTTACCTGGTGATTCGCATAGGTGTGGAGTACTGGCCGCCGTTGCTGCTCGCCGGTATCCGCTTCGTGATCGCCGGGACATTGATGTATGCGTTCCTGCGTTGGCGCGGGGCGCCGGCACCGACCTGGGCGCAGTGGAAAGCCGCCGGGATCATCGGGATTTTGCTGCTGGCGTGCGGTAACGGCGGGGTGAGCGTGGCCGAACACATGGGCGTCGCCTCGGGTGTGGCTGCGTTGGCGGTGGCGACGGTGCCGCTGTTTACCTTGCTCTGCGGATATTTCTGGGGCGCGCGTAATACCCGTCTCGAATGGGCCGGGATTGTGCTCGGGCTGATCGGTATTGCCATGCTCAACCTCGGTTCGAACCTGCAATCGAGCCCGTTGGGTGCCATGTTGCTGATATTCGCGGCAGCTTCCTGGGCCTTCGGTTCGGTGTGGAGCAAACACTTGCCGCTGCCCCAAGGCGCGATGGCCAGTGCTGTGGAAATGCTGGTGGGCGGCGTGGTCCTGTTGATCGGCAGTGCACTGAGCGGTGAGCATCTGGAGGCCATGCCGCCGATCGAAGGTTGGGCGGCCCTGGCCTATCTGACCTTCTTCGGTTCAATCATCGCTTTCAACGCCTACATGTACCTGTTGAAACATGTGCGTCCGGCGGCGGCCACCAGTTATGCCTACGTCAACCCGGCCGTGGCGGTGTTGCTGGGGATCGTGTTTGTCGGTGAGACCATCGGTATCGAGGAAGCATTGGCAATGGCGGTGATTATCAGCGCCGTGGTGCTGATCGGATTGCCGCAGTGGCGCCGTGCGCCCGAACGGCCCGCCGTTGTTGTGTCGACAGAATCCCGTGTGAATTAGGGTAAACTGCGCGCCATTACACACCCGCGCTGATTTTTCCTACGGTAATCCCATGACTTTCGCCTCCCTTGGCCTGATCGAACCCTTGCTGCGCTCTCTTGAGACGCTCGGCTACCAGACCCCGACGCCGGTTCAGGCGCAAGCCATTCCGGCGGTGCTGGCCGGTCGCGACCTGATGGCCGCCGCCCAGACCGGGACTGGCAAGACCGCCGGCTTCGCGCTGCCGCTCCTGCAATTGCTGGCCATGGAAGGGCCGAAAGTGGCGTCTAACTCGGTGCGCGCACTGATCCTGGTGCCGACCCGCGAATTGGCCGAACAGGTTCACGAAGCCGTGCGTCAGTACGCCGAGAACCTGCCGCTGAGCACTTACGCGGTGTACGGCGGCGTCAGCATCAACCCGCAAATGATGAAGCTGCGCAAGGGTGTTGACGTGCTGGTGGCGACGCCGGGTCGTTTGCTCGACCTGTATCGCCAGAAGGCCCTCAAGTTCAATCAGCTGCAAACCCTGATTCTGGACGAAGCCGATCGCATGCTTGATCTGGGTTTCTCCGAGGAGCTGGGGAATATCTACCGCGTGTTGCCCAAGCAACGTCAGACGCTGTTGTTCTCCGCGACGTTCTCCGACGCGATCCGCTTGCTGGCCGGGCAAATGCTCAACGATCCACTGAGCATCGAAGTCAGCCCGCGCAACGTGGCTGCCAACACCGTCAAGCAATGGGTGGTGACGGTCGACAAGAAGCGCAAGCCGGAACTGTTTATCCATTTGATGCGCAAGGGCAAGTGGAAGCAGGTGCTGGTGTTCGCCAAGACCCGCAACGGCGTGGACGCGCTGGTGGAAAAACTCCAGGGTCTGGGCATCAATGCCGACGGCATCCACGGCGACAAACCTCAGGCAACCCGCCAGCGCGCGCTGGACCGTTTCAAGGCCAGTGAAGTGCAGATTCTTGTGGCCACCGACGTCGCGGCCCGTGGTCTGGATATTGAAGATTTGCCATTGGTGGTCAACTTCGACCTGCCGATTGTGGCGGAGGACTACATCCACCGGATCGGTCGTACCGGTCGCGCGGGTGCATCCGGGCAGGCGATTTCGCTGGTCTGCGCCGATGAAGTGAATCTGCTGTCGGCCATCGAGACGTTGACCCGTCAGACGTTGCCTCGCCAGATGGAGCATGACTTCGAGCCTGAGCACCGGGTGCCGGATACCGATGCCAGCGGTCAGGTGGTCAAGAAGCCGAAAAAACCGAAGAAGCCGAAGACCTCCGGTGGAGGTAAGCGCAACCTGGGTAAATGGGTCGAGAGTGGGGATGCTTCGGCGCCGGAGCCTTCGATCAAACCTGTGCGGAAGGTGCCGGTGTTTAATACCGGGCCGCGTAAGAAGAAGCCTTAATATTCGCTGCGCCGGCTAGACCGCTATCGCGAGCAAGCTCGCTCCCACATTGGAATGCGTTCCCCTGTGGGAGCGAGCTTGCTCGCGATGGCCGCGCCCCAGTTCTTCAGCCCTTGCGCTTCAACCACTCCACCATCCCCAACCCCGCCGCGCGCCCACTGGCGAAACACGCGGTCAGCAAATACCCCCCCGTCGGCGCTTCCCAATCTAGCATTTCCCCCGCGCAGAACACGCCTGGCAGTTGCTTGAGCATCAAACGCTCATCCATCGATTCGAACATCACGCCACCGGCACTGCTGATGGCCTCGTCCAGTGGGCGGGTTTTCACCAACGTCAGTGGCAACGCCTTGATCGCTTTGGCCAGGAGCGCCGGATCGGCGAAGCATTCGGCCGGAGTGAGTTCGCGCAGCAACGCCGCTTTCACACCATCGATCCCGAGCTGGCTGTGCAGGTGTTTCGACATGGAACGTGACCCGCGTGGTTTGCTCAGCGCAGCCTGAACTTTATCCACAGGCTTACCCGGCAACAGGTCCAGGTGAATGGTCGCCGAGCCGTGCTGATTGATGGCTTCGCGGATCGGCGCCGACAAAGCGTAGATCAAACTGCCTTCAATCCCGGTCGCCGTGATCACACATTCCCCGAGCCGCGGCACGTCGTCATTGAGGCCAATGGCGATGTTTTTCAGCGGTGCGCCGGCGAATTTGCTGACCATCAACTCGCTCCAGGCCTGCACCTCGAAGCCGCAATTACTCGATTGCAGCGGCGCGAGTCCTACGCCGCGTTGTTCCAGTGGCAGCATCCAGGCGCCGTCCGAACCGAGGCGCGACCAGCTGCCGCCGCCGAGGGCCAGTAAGGTTGCATCAGGTTTGACAGTTTTTTCGCCCTCGGGGCTGTCGATGCGCAATCCACCGCGATCATCCCAGCCGAGCCAGCGGTGTCGGGTGTGGATAACGACGCCGCTGTCACGCAGGCGTTTGAGCCATGCACGCAACAGGGGGGCAGCTTTCATGTCTGTAGGAAAGACTCGGCCGGAACTACCGACAAAGGTTTCGATGCCCAGGTCATGAATCCATTGGCACAAGGCTTCGGCGCCGAAACTTCGCAACAGCGGTGCAATCTGCGGTGCGCGTTCGGCGTAGCGTGAGAGAAATGCCGGGTAGGCTTCGGAATGGGTGATGTTCATACCACCCACGCCGGCCAGCAGGAATTTTCGCCCCACTGAAGGCATGCCGTCGTACAGGTCGACCTTGATCCCGGTCTGGCTCAGCACTTCGGCCGCCATCAAACCGGCGGGACCGCCGCCGATGATGGCAACGTGGGGGGAGAGGGCGGTCGAAGGCTGAGTCATGGAGTGCGCTGCGGTTTGGCGGGATAAGCGGCGCATTCTACCAGCACAGATCCCTGTGGGAACGAGGTTGCTTGCGATGGCGGAGTGTCATTCACCATCGATGTTGAATGATAAATCGCCATCGCGAGCAACCTCGCTCCCACATGGGTTCTGTGGTGTTCATAAATAGGTGGTCAAAAAACAACCAGCCCTTTGCAGGCTATATGCAGCATGGCCTGCAGGAGCTTTCACTCAGGTTATCCACAGGCAGTTCCACAGGCATTGTGGGTAAAGACTCACACCTCAATGACAACCTGATGACTGCCAGACCCGTTGCGCACTGTGATGCAGGATCCCATGACGGCGCGCCAGCGCCTTGCGGTCCTTGCTGTAGCCGCCGCCGATCACCCCGACCACCGGAATATCCCGGCCCAGGCAATGACGCATCACGCTTTCATCGCGAGCGGCGACGCCTTCGTCTGTCAGCTTCAGGTAGCCGAGCGCGTCATCTTTATGCACATCGACACCGGCGTCGTACAACACCAGGTCAGGTTGGTAGAGCGGCAGCAAATAATTAAGCGCATCGTCCACTACCTTCAGGTAGTCGGCATCGCCCATCCCCATGGGCAGTGGAATGTCCCAGTCACTTTCGGCTTTGCGTGCAGGAAAGTTCTTCTCGCAATGCAGGGAAACGGTCACAGCCTCCGGGGTGTTGTGCAGGATCCGTGCAGTCCCGTCGCCCTGATGCACATCGCAGTCGAAGATCAGCACCCGATTTACCCGACCGCTTTCCAGCAGGAAATGGCTGATCACCGCCAGGTCATTGAAGATGCAGAACCCGGCAGGATGGTCGTAATGCGCGTGATGGGTGCCGCCGGCCAAGTGACAGGCCAAACCATGTTCCAGCGCCTGCTCGGCCGCCAGCAGCGAGCCGCCAACCGCACGCACCGTGCGCCGGGCCAGGGCTTCGCTCCACGGCAGGCCGAGGCGTCGCTGGTCTTCGCGGGACAACTCACCGCCCATGTAGCGTTCGATATACGCAGGGTCATGTGCGAGCGCGAGAATCTCTGGCGGGCAGAGGTCGGGGCGCAGCAGGTCAGCGTCCCGGGTCAGTCCGCTGTCCACCAGGTGATCGCGCAGCAGGCGAAACTTGTCCATGGGGAAGCGGTGATCCGCCGGGAACTCGGGACTGTAGTCTTCGTGGTAGATCAGGGGCAGGGGCATGGCTGATTTATACAGGACGCTAGGCAGGAATGAGTGAAGGATCCTACCAGCGATGTAGACTTGCGGCATGGGAACGGGGGGCACGATGGAACCGATACTGGAACTCGAGAGCGCGCGACTGCTGTTGCGGCAGTGGAGTGATGAGGATTTGCCGGAGTTTGCGGCGATGTGCGCCGATCCTCAGGTGATGCGATATTTTCCGGCGCCCTTGAGTCGTCTGGAAAGTGCTTCGTTGATCGGACGGATTCGTGGACATTTTGCCGAACATGGCTTCGGTCTCTGGGCGCTGGAGCGCAAGGACACCGGGGCATTTATCGGTTTTACCGGGCTCGCAAAGGTCGGCTTCGACGCGCGCTTCACCCCGGCCACCGAAATCGGCTGGCGCCTGGCCCGCGAACACTGGGGGCTTGGCTACGCCAGTGAAGCGGCGTGGACCGCTCTGCGCTGCGGGTTTGATCGGTTGGCGCTGAAAGAAGTCGTGTCCTTCACCACCGAAACCAACACGCCGTCGCAGAAAGTCATGCAGGCCATCGGCATGCACCATGATTCAGCCGATGATTTCGACCACCCGATGCTCGCGGCCGATCATCCCCTGCGTCACCATGCGCTGTACCGCATCACCCGTGAACAATGGCTGCAAACCTTGCATGGATAAGCCGGCACGGACGTTTACAATGGCTCCCATGGGCCCTGGCCAGAAATTGAATCGACCGTCGCAGCCAAGACTGCGCGGCATGCGTTGTGTGAGGAGAGTCTGAATGAGCCAAGTGTTGGATGATCTGGTTGACCTGCTGACCCTGGAACCGATCGAAGAAAACCTGTTCCGTGGCCGCAGCCAGGACCTGGGTTTTCGTCAGCTGTTCGGCGGTCAGGTGATCGGTCAGTCCCTGTCGGCGGCCAGTCAGACGGTCGAAGAAGCGCGCCATGTGCATTCGATGCACGGCTATTTCCTGCGTCCCGGTGATTCCGCGTTGCCTGTGGTGTATCAGGTTGATCGGGTGCGCGACGGTGGCAGTTTCAGCACGCGCCGAGTGACTGCCATTCAGAAAGGCAACCCAATCTTCACCTGCAGCGCCTCCTTTCAGTACGACGAAGAAGGCTTCCAGCACCAAGCCGAGATGCCGATTGTGGTCGGCCCGGAAAACCTGCCGTCGGAACTGGAACTCACCCAGCAGCGTGCGCACCTGATTCCCGAGCACATGCGCGAAAAATTTCTGTGCCCCAAACCGATCGAGTTCCGACCGATCACTGAGAAAGATCCCTACAACCCGCAGCCGTCCGATCCGATCAAATACGTCTGGTTTCGCGCCGACGGTGCTTTGGCCGATTCTCCGGCGCTGCATAAATACTTGCTGGCCTACGCCTCGGATTTCGGTCTGTTGACCACGTCGATGCAGCCCCACGGCAAATCGGTCTGGCAGAAAGACATGCAGGTCGCCAGCCTCGATCACGCACTGTGGTTCCATCAGGATCTACGTGCCGATGATTGGTTGCTGTATGCGATGGACAGTCCTTGGGCGGGCAACTCGCGCGGTTTCTCCCGTGGCAGCGTGTTCAATCGTGCCGGGCAACTGGTGGCGTCGGTCACGCAGGAAGGCCTGATTCGCCACCGCAAGGATTGGGCATGAGCCTGGCCGAGGTGCGGCACTGGGTGTTCGACATGGACGGCACCCTGACGGTGGCCGTGCATGACTTCGCGGCGATCCGCGTGGCGTTGGCGATTCCTGCCGAAGACGACATCCTGACCCACCTCGCCGCGCTGCCGGCCGATGAAGCCGCAGCCAAACATGCGTGGTTGCTGGAACACGAACGGGACCTGGCGCTGGGTTCGAAAGCGGCACCGGGTGCGGTAGAACTGGTGCGTGAGCTGGCCGGGCGCGGTTATCGCCTGGGCATTCTCACGCGCAATGCGCGCGAACTGGCGCACGTCACGCTGGAGGCGATTGGCCTGGCCGACTGCTTTGCGGTGGAGGACGTGCTGGGCCGTGATGAAGCGCCGCCAAAACCGCATCCCGGTGGTTTGCTGAAGTTGGCCCAGGCCTGGAATGTCCCGGCCAGTGAGATGGTGATGGTCGGTGACTACCGCTTTGATCTGGATTGCGGTCGGGCGGCAGGGGCGCGGACGGTGTTGGTGAACCTGCCGGATAATCCCTGGCCTGAGTTGGCGGATTGGCATGCGGCGGATTGCGTTGTGTTGCGGCAGATGCTTTCGGCTTGAGGGCCCCATCGCGAGCAAGCTCGCTCCCACAGGGGATCTTCAGTGTTCACAAAACCAATGTGGGAGCGAGCTTGCTCGCGATGGCGTCAGATCAGCCACCACAAAAACTCACTGACCGAACAACGCCTTCTGCCCCTGCGGCGAGTTAAACATCCCATCCCCGTCATGCCCGACCCCGGGCACTTCAATCAGTTGCTGATTCAAACCTTGAGGATGCAGCCGTTTCAGAGAAGCAAAATAATTGCGCCCGCGAGCCAATCGATTGGCTCCCTGAGCTTGGGCCTCACAGCTTTTATCCAGCGCGGGCTGCTTCGGGTCGCTGTCCTGCTGCCCGAGTAGATAAACGACATCGCGTTTGACGTAGTTTTCCTCCAGCTGCTTGGCGGTTTGCCCTTTGGCATAGGCGGGTAAATCCGTCATCCCGTACTTCCAGCGATTGAAATTCGGGCAACCGGCGTGTTTGAACGCCACCGGCCGTCGTTCATCGAAGTATGCATAAGACGACGGGTTGGCAATGACGTAACGCACCTGTATGTCGGCCGCCTTGAGCGCTGGCTGATCGTGGCCCAGCAACGCGTATCGCTGCACCACCTGAGCGCCGCCAGAGTGACCGGCGATGACGATTTGCTTCACGTCCGGAAACTGTTTCCGATCGCCGATTCGGGCGATGATTTCGTCAAGCGCCGCATAGGAACTCATGGAAAACGGAGCGCTGGATAAACCGCCCGCCATCCAGTCATTGCCCTGCCAGCGCAATACGCTGTCAGCCACGGGATGGGCCCCGACGTCGGTTTCATTGAGAAATTGCGGGGCGATCACCAAGGTACTCGCGGTTTGCCCGGCCTGTTCGGCCGCGTGCACGGCGCTCTGGCGATAGGTGTCGGCATTGCGCAATCGACCATGGATGATGATCAGCACACGTTCGATTTTCGTCGGCGCCGGGCCGATGCCCACTGCGATTTCACCTGCAGTCAGCAGCAGGCGTCCGGAGCTGACCTCTTTGACCGCATGCTCGGCAGCCTGGGCGTTTGCGCAGGTGATCAGTAGAGCTAACAGCCACTTATTCATTTATAGGTTTTTCGCTGCAAAGGTATCGCACTGGCCGACCTGGCCTTGCGCGAATCCGGTTTTGAACCAGCGCACCCTTTGCGCCGACGTACCATGAGTAAACGAATCCGGGACCACACGACCCTGACCTTGCTGTTGCAAGCGGTCATCGCCGATGGCATTGGCGGCGTTCAAGGCTTCTTCGATGTCACCGGGTTCCAGCCAGTTCAGCCGTTTCTGCGCATTATTGGCCCAGACTCCGGCCAGGCAATCGGCCTGTAGTTCCTGGCGTACCAGTAAACCGCCGTCGCCTTCCATCTGCCGACCCTGTTGGCGGGCGGTCTGAATTTTCGCCGACACACCGAGCAAGGTCTGCACATGGTGTCCGATTTCGTGAGCGATCACGTAGGCCTGAGCGAAGTCGCCAGCGGCGGAAAAGCGTTGGGACATTTCCTGGAAGAAACTCATGTCCAGGTAGACCTTCTGGTCCGCCGGGCAATAGAACGGGCCGGTCGCCGAAGAGGCCAGGCCGCACGCCGAGTTGACGCGTCCACTGAACAGCACCAGGGTCGGGTCCTTATATTGACGACCGGCCTGCTGGAAAATCTGACCCCAGGTGTCTTCGGTATCGCCGAGGATCGAGCGCACGAACTCGGCGCCTTCATCAGTGGCCGGTGGCGCCTTGCGAGTTTGAGTCGGCGCCGGTGCCGATTGCTCGCTCATCTGCCCGGTCAGTTGCCCGAGGATTTGCATCGGGTCCTGGCCGGTGATCCAGCCGATTCCGACGATCAATATAATCGCCGTCAGGCTCAGACCCTTGCCGCCGCCGAAGCGCATCCCACCGCCGCCGCCAGAATCATCACCACGGGCATCGACCACGTTGTCGCTGCGTCGGCCTTTTTTCCATAGCATGTGGGAACCCTCTGATTGTCCGTGGGATGAGTGTTGCTGCTGAGTGGGAGCGGCGCCAGTCCGGTCGTCCATCTTTTGTTGCGCACAGCAGCCTTCCCGGCAACCTGTGGTGGGTGGCCGGGAGTCTTCCAGACTCGTATTGAACACGGACAACCCATCTAATTCCTTCAGGCGACGGGTTTTTATCGAGCAGGCGACCGCCTGCTTCGAGGGAATCACTGGTCGAACGCATCCCACACCGGCGCAAAGTCCGGATTGACCTGGCGTTCGCGTTTGGACAAACCGGCGATCAACGCACGGTCTTCGTCATCCAGATTCACGTCGAGTGCTGCCAGGTTGGCCAGTTGATTGGCCTGGCTGCTGGCTTTTGGAATGGCGGCCACGTTCGGTTGATCCAGCAGCCACTTGAGTGCCACTTGCGTTGGCAGGACTCCGTGTTTGGCGGCGATCTGCTGGATGTGCGGGATGTCCGACACCTTGTTGCGGGCCAGTGGCGTGTAAGCCGTCAGCGCCAGGTCATGTCGACGGGCGTAGTCCAGCAGAGCGTTTTGTCCGAGCAATACGTGGTACTCGACCTGAATGGCTGACAGCGGCGTACCCAGTTCCTCGACGACTTTGCGCAACAACGGCAGTGGAAAATTCGCCACACCGATGTTGCGCGCCAGTCCTTGTTCCTTGAACGACACCAGCTCCTCGATCGTGCGCGGCAGGTCCCAGTCGGTGGTCGGCCAGTGGATCATGAACAGGTCAACGTAATCGCTGCGCAAGGCCTTGAGGCTGCGGTCCATGGAATGGCGCATGGCATCGGGTTGAAGCTGATCCCACCAGACTTTGGTGGTGACGTGGATTTGATCGCGAGGGGTAGGACTGTTCACCAGCGCTTGGCCGACGGCGTCTTCATTGTTGTAGGCCGCTGCGGTGTCGATGTGCCGATAACCCAATGCCAAGGCTTGTTCCACGGCGCGTGTGCATTCCTCGCCGAGCATCGGCCAGGTGCCGAGGCCGAGTTTGGGCATGTTCAAACCCTGTGCGTTAACGATGCGCTGCATAGTCGATCTCCTGTTCGTAAGCGGTAATTCCTGCGATATGTCGCGCGGCGATGTAGCCGAAGGTCAGCGCCGGGCCAAGATTGATGCCGCCGGCGGGGTAGTGCCCGCCCATGATGCTGGCCATGTCACCGCCTGCTGCGTACAGCCCGGTAATGGCCTCGCCCGATTCGCCGAGAACCTGGGCGTGTTCATTGACCTTGAGGCCGGCGAAGGTGCCGAAGCAGCCGGGCTGGACCTTCACGGCATAGAACGGACCTTGTTCGATCGGTGCGACGCAAGGGTTGGGTTGCTGCAATGCATCGCCCTGTTTGCGGTTGTAAGGCGTCGAGCCGCGACCGAACAGCGGGTCTTCACCGTTGCGCGCGTGCCGGTTGTATTCGGACACAGTGCTGCGCAAACCATTTGGGTCAATGCCGCAGGCCTCGGCCAATTCCTCAAGGGTGTTGCCGGTTTTCAGATAGCCGCTGCGGATAAAGGATGACAGCGGCAGCGGAAACGGCCGAGAGATACCCAGGCCATAACGCCGTTGAAAGCCATGCGTGCAGACCAGCCAGGAAGCGACTGCTTCGCCCTTCGGGGCGGCGGCGACCATGGCTGTCACATAGTCGTAGTAGCCGTTGGCTTCGTTGACGAAACGCTGGCCGTTGCTCAACACGCCGATGATCCCCGGTTTGCCGCGCTCGATGATGTGCGGGAAGTGGCCGATGCTGCCGTCCTTGTGTGGCACTTGCGAAACCGGTGCCCAGGCGACGGGCGACGCCAGATCGGTGTTCACCCTTGCGCCAGCGCTTTCACCCAGCCGCAAGCCATCGCCGGCTACGCCGAGGGGCGGCAGAGCCAGGTGTTCATTGCCGGTCGGTGTGCGAGGAAACAACGCCTTGCGCCGCTCGACGTCATTGGCAAAACCGCCGGCCGCCAGCACCACGGCCTTGCGTGTACGGATGCGGACCTTGCCTTTGGCGGTGCTGACCACTGCGCCTCGAACCTGATCGCCATCGCGCAGCAACTCGGTAACGGGCGCCGACTCCCAGAGCAATACGCCGAGGTCTTCGGCGGATTTTGCCAACCGAGCCACCAGCGCGACACCGTTGACCAGTTGCATCGCCCGACCATGAACGGCGAGGTCGAGCAGGTGCCGCGAAAAGCGCCGGGTCACGTGCCACGCCGCCGACAGTGAGCGCGTCAGATTGAGAAATGCCGAGAGGTCCGCGCCTGCCATGATTGGCATGCCCATGAACGACGTTTCTCGCATAGTCTTGCGAAGACGCTTAAGCAGCTTGCCAACCTTTCGCCCATCGTAAGGCGCCGCGATGACCGAACGTCCTCCCGTGCCGGCGCCCGGTGTGTCGCCATGAATATCGGCTATGGCGTTGCCATCAGCGAATTGCAGTGAGGTGTGCTGCTCGAAGAACGCCACCATCCGCGGCCCGGCTTCGAGGAAAGCATCGATCATGGCCGGCTCGTAACGCTCGCCCAATTCGTGTTTCAGGTAAGTGCGCGGTTGCTCGACGTCTTCGACGATCCCGGCGCGTCGAGCCAGAGGATTGCACGGCACCCAGGCCCAACCACCGGACCACGCCGTGGCGCCGCCGAACACCGGATCTTTTTCAACCACTATGACTTTCAAGCCGTGCCACCCAGCGGTCACTGCAGTCGATAGCCCTGCCGCACCGGAGCCGACGATGAGCACGTCGCAATCGATATCCGGGAGATTATTTGATTCGGCAGGCATCGTCTGAAGCTCCAGCGGTTTGTGTTTTTTAGAATTTGATTCCAGAAAATATAGGAGCGTAATCGAGCTCGGCAACCTTTCACCGGGTAAAGCGGGCGGTTATCGGACAGTGGGTTCCAGATTTCGCATTCGGTCGGTTGTCTTCTAGAATCGGACAAATTTTGTGTGGAACCTCCCATGGCCGGCAGTCAGATCGAACGTGTTTTCAGCGTGCTTGAAAGCCTCACCAGTGACCCTCGGGGCCTGCCGATGCAGACGCTGGCGGAGCAACTGGATATTCCCAAAAGCGCGACCCACCGCTTGCTCGCCGAGCTGATTCGGCTGGGTTACGTGCGACAGAATCCGGAGAACCTGCGGTATCACCTGTCGACCAAACTGGTGGCCATGGGTTTCCGTTACCTGTCGGGTAGCGGCGCCGATATTGTTCAGCCGGTGCTTGATCGCCTGGCCCAGGAAACCGGCGAGCTGGTGCGGCTTGGGGTGATTGAAGGTGAGCGGCAGATCTGGATCGCCAAATCCCAGGGCGCCCGTTCCGGCCTGCGCTACGACCCGGACATGGGCCGCGATGCACCTTTGTTTTATACGGCGTCGGGGCATGCGTGGCTGGCGTGTATGAGCGATGCCGAGGCGCTGTCCCTGGTCGAACGGCAGGGTGGTGAGCGGCCGAAGGACCTTGGGCCAAATGCTCCGCGTTCCAACATCGAATTGCTGGAACGCCTGCGTATGGCGCGGGAGCAGGGTTATGCCTGGGTCGAGGAAAGTTCGGCGGTGGGCACCTCGGCGATTGCTGCGGTGGTGCGACATCCGAGTGATGGTCGAGTCATCGGTGTGCTGAGCATCGCCGGGCCCAGTGCGCGGATGCCGGGGGCGCGACTGCATGAGTTGGCGCCGCTGCTGTTGAAGTTTACCGAGGAGCTGTCAGCTGCGAGCCTGGCTTCCGAGTTGTTCAGCTGACCACTTCCCCTGTAGGAGCAAAGCTTGCTCGCGATGAACGATGACGGGGTCTTCTGAGACACCGCGGTGTCTGCATCGCGAGCAAGCTTTGCTCCTACAGAAGCCGTGCGCTGTTCGCACACTTTTTCGGTTTGCTTGTGTAAGAATCTGGAACCAGGTTCTAAATTATTGGAATTCGCCCTTCCAACAATAATCACAAGAGGACCGCACGATGAGTTCACCCCTGCGTATTGCCCTTATCGGGGCTGGCAACATGGGCCAGCAGCATTACGGGCATCTGCAATCCCTGACGGAAGCGACCTTGTGCGCAGTGGCCGATCCGGGTCAGCAAGCAGCGGGCCTTGCGGCTGAGTGGGGCGTGGCGTATTTCGCTGATCACCGTCAGATGTTGGAGCAGGTGAAGCCAGACGCGGTGATCGTCGCCAACCCGAATATGCTGCACGTCAGCACCGCTCTCGATTGCCTCGCTGTCGGCGTGCCGGTCCTGCTGGAAAAACCGGTGGGCGTGCACATGGATGAAGTCCGCGAGCTGGTCGCCGCTTCGAAAGCCAACGGCGTTCCTGTGTTGGTCGGTCATCATCGCCGGCACAATCCGCTGATCGTCCGCGCCCATGAACTGGTGCAAAGCGGAGCGTTGGGCCGGCTGACGACGGTGACCGCGCTCTGGCAACTGCGCAAACCCGACAGCTATTTCGAGACGCCCTGGCGCCGCGAACCCGGCGCGGGAATGTTGCTGACCAACCTGATTCACGATCTCGATCTGCTTCGGCATTTGTGTGGCGAAGTGCGGCAGGTTCAGGCGATCACCAGCAACGCGGTGCGCGGGTTTGCCAACGAAGATTGCGCGGCGGTGTTGCTGCAATTCGACAGCGGCGCGCTGGGTAGCCTGACCGGTTCGGATGCGGTCGCGGCGCCCTGGAGCTGGGAGCTGGATTCCGGCGAGAACCCGGTGTACCCACGTCAGGCCGATCAGCCGTGTTATCTGCTGGCCGGGACCAGCGGTGCATTGAGCATTCCGCAGCTCAAGCGTTGGCACTACGCCGACACCGATGGGGGATGGCATCAGCCGTTGCTGCCGGTGCAGGAAAGCTTCAGCGCCGATGAAGCGCTGCGTTTGCAGTTGCAGCATTTCGTGCGCGTGGCGCGTCGGGAAGTCGAACCGTTGGTGAGCGTCGCGGATGCCGCCCGCACGTTGGCGCTGATTGAAGCGATACGCGAGGCCGCCGAAACCGGCCGCGCCTGTGCACCGACCTTGATCGAGGGTTAAGCATGAACAGGAACGATCGGATCTTTTCCCTGGCCAGCCTGACGGTGCTGGAATTGTCACCACCAGAGATGGTCGAAGTGGCGGTACAGGCCGGTTACAGTCATGTCGGATTACGGTTGGAGCCTGCGACGCCTGAAGAACACCACTTTGCGCTGGTCGCCGATGTCGGGTTACGGCGCAGGACTTTGGCGCGACTGCGCGATACCGGCATTCGTGTGTTGGATGTCGAGATCCTGCGTCTTAAACCGGAAACCGTCGTCGCCGATTTAGAGAAGCTTCTGGCGGTCGGTGCCGAATTCGGTGCCAGTGAATTGCTGGTGGCTGGTAACGATTCTGACGAACAGCGGCTCACCGACAACTTCGCTCGACTGTGTGATCTGGCGGCACCTTACGGGCTTCATCCACACCTGGAATTCATGCCGTGGACCGATGCGTGCAATCTCGAACAGGCGGTGCGCATCGTCGAAAACGCGGGGCGTGAAAACGGCGCGGTGTTGGTGGATGCGTTTCACTTCGACCGTTCGGGTTCACGGCTGGAAGCTCTGGCCAGCGTTGCCCCGTCACGGTTACGGTATGCCCAGCTGTGCGACGTTGCCGGGCCACGGCCGACGGACATGGCGGAGGTTCTGCGCCAGGCCCGTAACGAGCGGCGTTTTCCGGGCGATGGCGATTGTGATCTGACGGGGTTGTTGCGGTGTTTACCTGCCGGTATTCCGTTGAGCCTGGAGATCCCCACCGTGAAGTTGCTTGAGCAGGGCGTGAGCGGGTTGCAGCGGGCGCGGATGGCGTTGAGTAAAACCCATGAGTTGTTAGCGCGGCTGTAAGGGATGCTTTTAAATAGTTGATGCAAAACAAAAGGGATACCGAATGACCGTCAGCACTCCGCTCTCCGGCGTAAACCAACCCTTCAAAGGGATTCTGCTGATCGTCGTTGCAACCTTCCTGTTTTCCAGTCACGACGCCTTTTCGAAATATCTCTCAGGGTTCTATCCGATCGTCATGGTGGTGTGGGCCCGTTATCTGGTTCACACCTTACTCATGGCCGGGATTTTCCTGCCGCAATCCGGGCTGGGTGTCCTACGAACCAAACGGCCGTTACTTCAGCTGTTGCGGGCGTTGTGCCTGTTGGGCACCAGTCTGTTTTT
Organism: Pseudomonas sp. LBUM1645; assembly: GCF_059716185.1. Taxonomy (NCBI): domain Bacteria; kingdom Pseudomonadati; phylum Pseudomonadota; class Gammaproteobacteria; order Pseudomonadales; family Pseudomonadaceae; genus Pseudomonas; species Pseudomonas sp. LBUM1645. The sequence continues at coordinate 6,232,766 of NZ_CP166811.1, read as the reverse complement.
CACCACCGGCTTGCAGTACATCCCTTTGGCCGAAGCCACGGCGGTCAACTTTCTTGCACCGGTTCTGGTGACTGCGCTGTCGGTGCCACTGCTTCGCGAGCACGTCACGCGTGGTCAGTGGATTGCGGTGATTTGCGGGTTCATCGGCGTGTTGATCATCGTCCATCCCGGCGGAGAACTCTTTACCCCTGCGGTGTTGCTGCCGCTCTGCTCGGCGCTGTTTTTCTGCTTCTATCAGTTGCTCACCCGCAAGCTCAGCAACATCGACAGCCCAACCACCAGCAACTTCTTCGCCGGCCTGTGCAACACCTTGGTGATGAGCGCGCTGGTGCCATTCTTCTGGCAAGTCCCCAGCCTGGGCCATGGATTCATGATGGTGGCGCTGGGCGCCTGCGGGATGACGGCTCACCTGTTTCTGACACAAGCCTTCCGTCACGCCGCCCCTGCATTGTTGGCGCCGTTCGGTTATTGCCAGATTGTCTTTGCCGGCTTGCTGGGCTGGTTGCTGTTTTCTCACACGCCGACCCTGACTACGGTGGTCGGGATCGCGGTGATTTGTTGCAGCGGGTTGGCAGCAGCCTGGCAGCAGAGTCGTCGGTGAGAGAAGCAGGGCAGGCCTGGAATCAGGCCTGCTGGGGGAAGGGTTTTAAGCGGTGACGGTAGGAATTTTGCGCGGTGCCATGAAGTACATCCAGATCAGCGCGATGAAGTACATCGCCGGAATCATGGTGAACAGCACGGTGTAGTTGTTGTTGGTGATCGTCAGAATGTGGCCGACCAACTGGGTCATGAACATCCCGCCGATGGCCGCGCACATGCCACCGAAGCCGAACACCGTACTCATCATGTGTTTAGGCGTGTAGTCCATCACCAGGCTCCAGATGTTCGCGGTCCACGCCTGGTGCGCACCGATGGCCAGGGAGATGGCGAACACCGCGACCCACAGACTGCTCGAACCCGCCGCCATGATCACGCCGACGATGCAGCAGGCGAACAGGAACATGGACATCAGCCGCGCCTTGATCGGGTTGACTCCGCGGCCGATCAGGAACGAGGACAGGATCCCGCCGCCGACGCTGCCGAAATCCGCAGTGAGGTAAATGATGATCAGCGGGATACCCATCTGGGTCACGTTGATCCCCAGGTTGTATTGCTGATTGAGGAACGGCGGCAGCCAGTAAAGGTAGAACCAGAACACCGGCGCGGTGATCGCGTAAGCCAGGGCGAAGGCCCAGGTGCCACGCATGCGCAGGATTTTCGAGAACGGCACGCGGGATTGTTCCGGCTCTACTTCCTTCTGGATGTAATCCAGTTCCGATTGTTTAACGCTCGGGTGATCTTCCGGGTTGAAGTACTTCAAGCCCCAGAACAACAACCAGATCCCGCCCAGTGACGACATGCACAGGAACGCGGCCTGCCAGCCCCAGACATGCAGGATCAGCGGCAACAACATCGGGGTGAACATCGCGCCGACGTTGGTCCCGGCGTTGAAGATGCCGGTGGCCACGGCGCGTTCGCCGGCCGGGAACCACAACCGGGTGGTCTTCACGCACGCCGGGTAGTTGGCGGCTTCCGTCAGACCCAGAATGAACCGGCAGACCATGAAGCCGACGGCCGAAGTGGCCAGGCCATGGGCACCAGTCGCCAGACTCCAGAGCAGCACGGCGAAGAAGAACACGCGCTTGACGCCGACCCGATCGATCAACCGGCCTTGCAGCACGAAACCGATGGCGTAGCCGACCTGGAACCAGAAGTTGATGTTGGCGTAGTCCATCGCCGTCCAGCTCATTTCCTTGGCGAGGATAGGCTGCATGACGCCGAGGGCGGCGCGGTCGATGTAGTTCAGGGTGGTGGCGAAGAACACCAGCGCCAGCATGCCCCAACGAGTTTTGCCGACCGCCATCGCGCCGCGGATCTTGTCGCCGATGCCGCCAGAGGCAGGAGTCATGGAGGAACGCTCCACGGGAGAGCTTTGAGAAGGAGTCATGTAGGCCACCGATTATTTTTATGTGGTGTTCTGGGTCTTTGGTCACCGAGACCGATGTGTGTGACCGGGCTCAATGTGGAGTCGATGTTGCGCAGTGGACGAAAAATCGTCAATTCGCCAAGGGGCATTGTGTTCGATAATCGAACACAAAACTAACCGGGTAGTACACTTTGAATTGCTGTGCAGATTCCCCCGGCCAATAATTCGCTCACAGATAAACGCGATCCCTGATCCCTGTAGGAGCTGTCGAGTGAAACGAGGCTGCGATCTTTTGATGTCGGTTTTTAAGATCAAAAGATCGCAGCCTCGTTTCACTCGACAGCTCCTACGTAAAAGCGAAAGCGTGCGATGTCGATAACAAGATTGTCTCCACCACCGGGAGTCGAAATATGCAACGTTCCATTGCCACCGTGTCCTTGAGCGGTACCCTGCCGGAAAAACTTGAAGCCATCGCCGCCGCCGGTTTCGACGGGGTGGAGATTTTCGAGAACGACCTTCTCTACTACGACGGCAGCCCGCGGGAAATCAAACAGATGTGCGCCGATCTCGGGATCGCGATCACACTGTTTCAACCCTTCCGGGATTTCGAGGGATGCCGCCGCGACCGCTTGCCGCGCAACCTGGAGCGGGCCGAGCGCAAGTTCGACCTGATGCAGGAACTGGGCACGGACCTGGTGCTGGTGTGCAGCAACGCCTCAGCCGACTCCATCGGCGATGAACAGATTTTAGTCGACGACTTGCGCCTGCTGGCCGAACACGCCGGTGCTCGTGGTTTGCGGATTGGCTACGAAGCGTTGGCCTGGGGCCGCCACGTGAACACTTATCAACAGGTGTGGAACATCGTCCGTCAGGCTGATCATCCAAACCTCGGCGTGTTGCTGGACAGCTTTCACACGCTGTCGCTCAAGGGTGATCCGAGCGCGATTGCCGAGATTCCCGGCGACAAGATTTTCTTCGTGCAAATGGCCGACGCGCCGATCCTGGCCATGGACGTGCTGGAGTGGAGCCGGCATTTCCGCTGTTTCCCGGGGCAGGGCGAATTCGATCTGCCGGGTTTCCTCGCGCCGATCATCAAGAGCGGTTACACCGGGCCGTTGTCGCTCGAGATCTTCAACGACGGCTTCCGCGCCGCGCCGCCACGGGCCAATGCCGCCGATGGTTTGCGCTCGTTGCTGTACCTGGAAGAGAAAACCCGCGAGCGGCTGGCGCAGGAAGCCAAACCAACGGTCAACCCCGACATTCTGTTCGAGACGCCCCAGGCCAGCGAGTACAACGGCATCGAGTTTCTTGAATTCGCAGTGGATGAAAGCCTTGGCGCCAAGCTCTCCCATTGGCTGGAACGGCTGGGTTTCGTCAAGGCCGGCCAGCATCGTTCCAAGAGCGTGAGCTTGCTTCGTCAGGGTGATATCAACCTGATCCTCAACTCCGAGCCTTACTCCTTCGCCCACAGTTTTTTCGAAGCTCACGGCCCCTCGCTGTGCGCCACTGCCGTGCGGGTCAAGGACAGTACCAGTGCGCTGGCTCGGGCCGTGGCTTACAAAGGTCAGCCGTATCGCGGGCTGGTTGGCCCCAATGAACTGGAACTCGCCGCAGTGCGCGCACCGGATGGCAGCCTGATTTATCTGGTGGACCAAGACGCCGATGTCTACGGCACCGACTTCAATCTGCAACCCGCCGCCGTGGCCAGTGGCGGCCTCAAGCGCATCGACCATATGGCTATGGCGCTGCCGGCCGACAGCCTCGACAGTTGGGTGCTGTTCTATAAAAGCCTGCTGGATTTTGAGGCCGACGATGAAGTGGTGTTGCCTGACCCGTACGGTCTGGTAAAGAGTCGGGCGCTGCGCAGCCGGGACAGTTCGATCCGCTTGCCGCTGAACATTTCCGAGAACCGCAACACCGCAATCTCACATGCACTGTCGAGTTATCGCGGCTCTGGCGTGCATCACATCGCCTTCGATTGCGACGACATCTTTGCCGAAGTCAGCCGGGCCAAGGAGGCGGGCGTACCGCTGCTGGATATCCCGCTCAATTACTACGATGATCTCGCCGCGCGGTTCGATTTCGACGACGAGTTCCTCAGTGAGCTGGCCTATTACAACGTGCTCTACGACCGCGATGCCCAAGGTGGCGAGCTGTTTCACGTGTACACCGAGCCGTTTGAAGGACGGTTCTTCTTCGAGATCATCCAGCGCAAGAACGGTTACGCAGGTTACGGCGCAGCCAATGTCGCGGTGCGACTGGCGGCCATGGCCAAGTCTCGAAGCGGTGCCGTACGTCAGGCAAAGTTGTAGGAAAATCGTAAACACGGGGACAAACCGCTGCCGCGCGGCTTCCTTCACTGTGCGGCGCGGCCCATAATCGCCAACCTGTGCAGTGATGGCCGTGAGCCCGCAATGACGATAACTTCAGAACTCTCCGCAACGCCCGACGAGCCGATTGTCGAGCCGCGCAAGAGTCGCAAGAACAACCCGGAAAAGACCCGCGAGAATATCCTTCAAGAGGCGATTGTCGAGTTCGTCCAGCAGGGGCTTTCCGGCGCTCGCGTCGATGCGATTGCCGAGCGCATCCACACCTCCAAGCGCATGATCTATTACTACTTCGGCAGTAAGGAACAGCTCTACGTCGAGGTGCTGGAGAAACTCTACGGCGATATCCGCAGCACCGAAAACCGTCTGCACCTGACCGAACTGGCGCCGGTGGAAGCGATTCGGCGGCTGGTGGAATTCACTTTCGACCACCATGATCGCAACGTCGATTTTGTGCGGATTGTCAGCATCGAGAACATTCACAACGCTGAATACGTGAAGCGCTCCGATGCGATCAAGGCGATGAACAACACCATCCTCGATTCACTGGGCGAGATTTTGCGTCGCGGTGCTGAGGAAGGCGTGTTCCGCGCCGGGCTCGAGCCGTTGGATGTGCATCTGCTGATCAGCTCGTTCTGCTTCTATCGCGTGTCGAACCGCCATACGTTCGGTGAGATCTTTCAGGTCGACTTGCCGGACGAAAGCATCAAGCAGCGTCATCGAGAGATGATTTGCGAGTCGGTTTTACGGTATCTGCAGGCCTGATTCATTTTAAAAGATCGCAGCCTGCGGCAGCTCCTACAGAATGTACGCCATCCACTGTAGGAGCTGCCGCAGGCTGCGATCTTTTGATGTTTAACCATTCATGCTCTGAAAATGCTCGAGCATCCGCTGCGCATCCGGCACCACGCCGCTGAACAATTCAAACGCCTTCACCGCCTGAAACACGGCCATGTTGCCGCCATCCAGTGTGCGGCAACCCAACGCGCGGGCGTTGCGCAGCAGTTCGGTCTCCAGCGGGAAGTAAACAATCTCCGCCACCCACAATTCACCTCGAAGCAGCTCCACCGGCACTGGCATGCCCGGCAGTTTTTTCATGCCCATGGGGGTGGTGTTCACCAGACCGTCTGCCTGGGCCAGGGTGCTCGGCAAGTCATGGCCCGCCACAGCCCGGCCGACGCCGAAATGTTGATTGAGATTGTCCGCCAGACTCTGGGCGCGGTTGATTTCCACGTCGAAAATGGTCAGCAGTTGTACGCCTTCACTCAATAGTGCGTGGGCCACTGCAGCGCCAGCACCACCGGCGCCCATTTGCACGACACGCTCAAGGGCAGCGCCCTTCAAGCCACGACGGAAACCTTCGGCGAACCCCAGGCAATCGGTGTTGTGACCGATGCGTTTGCCGTCCTTCAGTACAACCGTGTTCACCGCCCCAATGCCGCGGGCTTCTGGTGACAGTTCGTCGAGCAGCGGGATGATCGTCTGCTTGCACGGAAAGGTGATGTTCAGGCCAGTGAAGTTCATCCGCTCGGCGGCTATCAACAGGTCGGACAAGGCGCCGCTATCGAGTTTCAATTGATCCAGATCGATCAGGCGATAGAGGTAACGCAAACCCTGGGCATCGCCTTCATGCTCGTGCAGCGCCGGGGTGCGAGAAGCCTGGATGCCGGCGCCGATCAGTCCGGCTAGTACAGCGTTGGTCTGAGCCACGGCCTTCACCCCTTCAAACGTTGACTGAAATGCTCCAGCGCCAGGCGATAGCCGTGGCTACCGAAACCGGCCATCACCGCCGTGGCGATGGCCGACACAAAAGAGTGGTGGCGGAAGGGCTCGCGGGCATGAACGTTGGACAGGTGGACTTCGATCACCGGCAATTCGCTGGCGACCAGGGCATCGCGGATCGCGACCGAGGTGTGGGTCCAGGCGGCCGGGTTGATGACGATCCCGGCGCAACGGCCGCGCGCGGCGTGAATCCAGTCGAGCAGTTCGCCTTCATGATTGGTCTGGCGAAACTCCACCGCCAGGCCGAACTCTTCGGCGGCACGACCGCACAACGCTGAGATGTCGGCCAGGGTTTCGTGGCCGTAAGTCGCCGGCTCACGGGTGCCGAGCAGGTTCAGATTGGGGCCGTTGAGCACCAGAACGATAGGGGGCATCGGGGTCTCTCCACTTATTATTTTTGGCATTGGCCGAGGGTTTCAGCCTGTGGAGATAAATTGTACTAGCTGGTTAATTTGGTCAATTGAAGAGGCGGTTCTCAGGGTTAATGTGTGCGGTGATCGGACGGTTTCGGCTTTTCAGCGGGGCAGATGCTCCACCAGAAAATCGATGAACGCCCTCAAACGCAACGGCATATGGCGAGTTTGCGGGTAGAGCAGGGTGAACGGTCGCGAGCGTCCGCCATAGGGCTTGAGGACTTCCACCAGCGAACCATCGGCCAATTCGTTTTCGACGATGAAGCGATAGGTCTGGAACAGTCCCGCGCCATGTTTGGCCAGGGTCACGCCGCCCAGCACATCGTCGGAACAACTGAGATTGCCCTCGGCCAGAATCTCCCGGTGCACGCCATTGTCGTTGAACAGCCAGGCAATCCGCCGACCGCTGCTGGGCAATTCGTACTGGATGCACTCGTGCTGTTTAAGATCATCCAGCGTTTGTGGAATGCCCGCGTGCTTGAGGTAGTCAGGACTGGCAATCATCACCAGCGCGGCGTCTTCCAACTGTCGGGCGATCAGGCCGGAATCCGGAATCGCCCGCACGCGGATCGCCATGTCGTAGCCTTCACCGACGAAATCGATGTTGCGATTGCTGATGTGCGACTCGACCTTCACCGCTGGAAAGCGTGCCCGAAAAGCCGGCAACAACGGCAAAATCCGGTGATGGGCATAGGTGGTGGGAATGCTGATGCGCAAGGTGCCGGACGGCTGTTGCTGCTGGCCCATGACCTCGCGCTGGGCCTCGACCAGTTGCGCCAGCGCCTGGCGACATTCCTCGTAATACCGCCGACCACTGTCGGTCAGTTTGACGCTGCGGGTGGTGCGGGCGAACAACCGCACGCCCAGGCGCTCCTCCATGCGCGACACCGAACGGCTCACGGCTGCCGGCGTCACACCAGCCACCAGCGCGGCGGCGGTAAAACTGCCGGCTTCGGCCGCCAGACAAAACAGTTCGATGCTGCCCAGCTGAAGATCGTCGAATTGTCGCTGCATGATTGATTACACCGGGGATCAAATGAAGGACTGAATTTCGCCACTGTAGATGAAATTGTCGAAGCGGTGCTTTACTTGACCGGCGCCGATTCACCAGTGGTTTTGTGGGCAGTGGACGGCGGGATCAGCAGCAAGCGGTCAGTCTTCTTTAATCTCCGGACAGGAGCAACATCATGCCTTTCGTCAGCGTACGTATTACCCGTGACGGCGTTACCCGGGAGCAGAAAGCCCAGGTCATTGCCGAAATCACCGACACCTTGCAGCGAGTACTCGGCAAGCCTCCGGAGCTGACCCACATCGTGATCGAGGAAGTCGACACGGATAATTGGGGTTACGCCGGAATGACCACAACCGAGTACCGAAAAAATCAGCCGGGATGATCGTGTAGAAAAACCAGGAAAGCCGTCCTCGTGACGGCTTTTTTGTGGAGGCGGTGAAAGGATTGCTTACCAATTTGCGCTGTCATCCGCCGACCCAAGCCGAGCCTTGGCGCTAGTCTCAAAAGTCGCAGTGATGATTCAACACAGCGCCAGTTATCGGATTTTCCAGGGAATGTCGGGTCTTCGGGCTCATTAACCTAACGGATGGGTTAGCATGAGATTATTCAGCTACAAAGGGTTTTCAATGGTGATCATGTTGCGCGATGAGCACTGCCCGCCGCATGCACATGTGGATGCCGGAACCTGGAGTGCGCGCTTCAAATTCAGCTTCTGGCACAACAGTGTCGAGCTGTGGGACGTGGTTCCTCATTCTCGCAGGCCACCTGTGGCGTTGCTGGAAGGGTTGCGTCACGCGCTCGGACAACCCGCTCATTTGCGCCGCGCTCGGTGTATCTGGTGGGACAGGCTGCACACGGTCTGCCTCGATCATCAGATATGGGACTGGCAAACCAGTGAAGTCGTGGTGGTAAAAAGGGTCGCCAGTACGACCTGCATGATTGGCTCGGCTTGCTATGAGCCCGAGACGAACAAGACCCTACTGGCGCTGATGGGCGCTCCGGAGGGCGTGGAGATCGAACTATGAAAACGATAACAGCAAAAATGTTGGTGGATCGGCCCGTAACCGAAGCCGTGCTGGATGAAGCCATCCAGCGTGGCCAGGTGCGCCACAAAGGCGGTCTGCGGGCGACTTCGGTGACCTTTGTGGAACCGTGCCTGGCGGTCAATTTCATTGATGGCAGTGGCGTGCTGTTGCCCGTGCAGCACTATCCGGAGTTCGATGATTTCGACGTCGAGGATTTCGCAGACCTGAAAGTCGGCTTTTCCGGGACAGCCCTTTGCCATGAGGGCAAGGATCTGCAGGTCTCCATCGCCGGGATGGTTTCGGCCAGCAAGCCGCTGATGGATATGGCCGCGTCGGTCATCGCCTCGCGTAATGGTCGCCAAAGCAGCGCCGCCAAAGCAGAGGCTGCGCGGGCGAATGGCCGTAAGGGCGGGCGTCCGCGCAAGACAGATATCACCCTTTAAGCACGCACAAAAAAGCCGTCGTGATGACGGCTGATTTGTATCTGGCGTCGGCAATTACCGGCGGGTCAACAACACCCCGGATTCCATGTGATGGGTCCACGGGAACTGATCGAACATTGCGCATCGGGTGATGCGATGGGTGTCGTGCAACTGGGCGATGTTGGCCGCCAGGGTTTCCGGGTTGCAGGAGATGTAGAGGATGTTGTCGAAGCGACGGGTCAGCTCGCAGGTGTCCGGATCCATGCCGGCGCGAGGCGGATCGACGAAGACGCTACCGAACTCGTAGCTCTTCAGATCGATACCGTGCAGACGACGGAATGGACGAACTTCGTTCAAGGCTTCGGTCAGCTCCTCGGCGGACAAACGCACCAGAGTGACGTTATCCACAGCGTTTTCGCTGAGATTGCTCAACGCGGCGTTGACCGACGCCTTGCTGATTTCGGTGGCCAGCACTTTGCGTACGCGCGTCGCGAGCGGCAGGGTGAAGTTGCCGTTGCCGCAATACAGCTCCAGCAAATCATCGGAGCGATCACCGAGCGAGTCGTAAGCCCAGTTGAGCATCTTCTGGTTCACGGTGCCGTTGGGCTGGGTGAACGCGCCTTCCGGCTGGCGATAGCTGAAAGTGCGGCCGCCGACGTCCATCTGCTCGACCACGTAATCCTGACCGATCACTTCGCGTTTGCCTTTGGAGCGGCCGATGATGCTGACGTTCAGGTCGGCTGCCAGTTTCGACGCCGCCGCGTGCCAGTGCTCGTCCAGCGGGCGGTGATAGCACAGCGTGATCATCGCATCGCCGGCCAGGGTGGTCAGGAACTCCACCTGAAACAGCTTGTTGCTCAGGGCCGCACTGGCTTGCCACGCTGCCTTCAGCTGCGGCATCAACTCGTTGATGCGCAGGCTGGCGATCGGGAATTCTTCGATCAGGATCGGCGTGCGCTTGTCTTCCTGGGAAAACATCGCGTAGTGACGCTCACCGGCTTCGCGCCACAGGCGGAATTCGGCGCGCAGGCGGAAGTTTTTCAACGGCGAGTCGAACACCGCAGGTTCTGGCGCACCGAACGGGGCCAACAGGTCACGCAGGCGCGTGACCTTCTCTTCGAGCTGAACGGCGTAAGCCTTGGAATCAAAAGTCATGCGTTGAACCAACCCAACTTGATCACGAACAGAATCGACAGAATCACCAGTGCCGGGTTCAGCTCACGGCCGCGGCCGGACAGCAACTTGATCGCGGTCCAGGAGATGAAACCGAAGGCGATGCCGTTGGCGATGGAATAAGTGAACGGCATGGCCAGAGCGGTGACCACGACCGGTGCGGCGACGGTGATGTCGTCCCAGTCTATTTCGGCCAGGCCGGATGTCATCAATACCGCGACGAACAGCAGTGCAGGCGCGGTAGCAAAGGCTGGAACGCTGGACGCCAATGGCGAGAAGAATAGCGCCAACAGGAACAGAATCGCCACGACAACAGCGGTCAGGCCGGTGCGGCCACCGGCACTCACGCCGGCTGCGGATTCGATGTAGCTGGTGGTGGTCGAAGTGCCCAGCAGCGAACCGGCCATGGCCGCGGTACTGTCGGCGATCAGGGCGCGCCCCATTTTCGGCATGTGGCCGTCCTTGCCCATCAGGCCCGCGCGCTTGGCGACGCCGATCAGGGTGCCGGAGTTGTCGAACAGGTCGACGAACAGGAAGGAGAAGATCACGGTAACCAGACCGACGTCCAGGGCACCTTTGATGTCCAGTTGCAGGAAGGTCGGGGCCAACGACGGCGGCATCGACATTACGCCGCCGAACTGGGTGAAGCCCATCACGATCGAAGCGATGGTCACTGCCAGAATGCCGATCAGTACCGCGCCGCGCACTTTCAGTGCTTCAAGCGCCACGATCAGGGCAAAACCGAGGGTCGCGAGGATCGGAGCTGGTTGTTTCAAATCGCCGAGGCCGACCATGGTTGCCGGGTTGCTCACCACTATGCCCGCGTTATGCAGGGCGATCAGGGCCAAAAACAGACCGATACCGGCGGCAATCGCCGAACGCAGCGGCAACGGGATACTGTTGATGATCCATTCGCGGATTCGGAAGATCGACAGCAGGAAGAACAGCACCGCCGAGATGAATACCGCCCCCAGCGCCACTTGCCAGGTGTGGCCCATGTGCAGGACAACGGTGTAGGTAAAGAAGGCGTTCAGGCCCATGCCCGGCGCGAGAGCGATCGGGTAGTTGGCGATCAGCCCCATCACCGTGGAGCCGATGGCAGCTGCCAGACACGTGGCGACGAACACCGCGCCCTTGTCCATGCCGGTCTCGCCGAGGATGCTCGGGTTGACGAACAGAATATAGGCCATGGCCAAAAAGGTCGTGAAGCCCGCCAGAATCTCGGTCCGCACGTTGGTGTTATGTGCCTTGAGTTGAAACAGCCTTTCCAGCATGTCTGCTCCCCGTGGCGCGCCAGGCGCCGTGAATGTATCGACCTCAACAGCAAAGCACAGACCGCTGCAGGCACCTGGTAATTTTCTGTGGGTCGGAAAAAGCCGCGCATCATACCAGCAGCGTGGGGCTATGGCTGCTTATGGCTGCGATCGTCGTCGATGTTTTGCGCAAAAGCCAAGTGCGCCATACTGCGCGCTGGTTTTGGGGGTACTTATGTATTGCATGAATAAACGTCTGATTACCGTATTCGCAATGGCGATCGCCATGTTCCTGGGGGCAAACACCGCTTCGGCTGCATCGGCGGCGCCGTTGAGTCAGGTGAAGGTACTCAAGGTCGAGTCGCCGGGCTGCGGCTTTGAAGACATCGCGCAGGGGCAAGAGCAAACCCGCTGCAATCACAGCGGACCGAATATCAAGGTCTACGTGCTGGAAGTCGGTTACGGTCGTAGCGCGCATGTCGGGCTAGACGGTTTTGAGGTGAACGGCACCCGAACCCCTGTCTGTGCTTTTGATAACGGCAATCTGACCGATTGCACCGTCGGGAAAAAAACCGTCGGCTATCTGTATGTCTTCGATCTGGCGGGTAAACAGGAAGGCACGTTCACCTTCAGCAACACGTCGATCAACGCGCCTGGCAATACGCTGTCGACGCAGCTTTACATCAAGTAACGGCGGGCTCGAACAAGGGGCAGGAAAGCTGACTACGCTTTAAAGATCATCCAGTGGACTGCGCCCATGACCTTTAGAGCTCTGATTACCCTCGCCGAGGGCATCGATGACCTGCAATCAGTGACCCTGATCGATGTGCTGCGCCGTGCCAAGGTTGAAGTGGTGGTGGCCAGCATCGAGGGGCGGCGCATGCTCACCTGTGCGCGCGGCACCCGAGTGACGTCCGATGCGATGCTGGTAGACGTGCTGGCACAGCCATTCGATCTGATCGTCCTGCCCGGCGGTGCCGTGGGGGCGCAACATCTGGCGGCGCATCAACCCCTGCAACAATTGATCAAGGATCAGGCGGCGGCCGGGCGCCTGTTCGCCGGCATCGCCGAGGCCCCGGCGCTCGCGCTGCAAGCCTTTGGCGTACTGCGTCAGCGGCGCATGACCTGCCTGCCATCGGCCAGCCATCAACTGTCGAGCTGCAACTTCGTCGATCAACCGGTGGTGGTCGATGGCAACTGCATCACTGCCCAAGGTTCAGGAGCGGCGTTGCAATTCGCCCTGATGCTGGTGGAACAACTCTGCGGTAAGGCCAGGCGAGCGGCGGTGGCGGGGGAGTTGGTGGTCTAGAGCATGCCTTGGGCAAACTGCTTCAGGCCTTCACTTCTTCCACCGCCACATGCATGCGGTCGCGGTTAGCCAGGGTCGGGAACAGTTTGATCCACGCCCCGGTCACCACCAATGTACCAATACCGCCCATGACCACTGCCGGCACGGTGCCGAACCAATGGGCGGTCAAGCCGGATTCAAACTCGCCTAACTGGTTTGAAGCGCCGATGAACAAACCGTTCACGGCACTGACCCGGCCGCGCATTTCGTCCGGGGTTTCCAGTTGCACGAAGGAGGCGCGGATCACCATGCTGATCATGTCCGCCGCGCCCAACACCACCAACACCGCCAGGGAAAACCAGAACGAGGTCGACAGGCCGAACGCAATGGTCGCGACGCCGAATACACCGACGGCGGTGAACATGACCCGTCCGACTTTGCGTTCCACGGCAAATCTCGCCAGGTACAGCGACATCAGCAGCGCACCCACCGCCGGCGCCGAACGCAGCAGGCCCAGGCCCCAAGGGCCGGTCAGCAGAATGTCCTTGGCGAACACCGGCAGCAACGCCGTCGCGCCACCGAGCAATACCGCAAACAAATCCAGAGAAATCGCCCCGAGAATGTCCGGACGACTGCGGATGAAGCGGATGCCCGCCAGCAGCGAATCCAGGGTTGCCTTGCCCTTGTTCAGCGGTGTCTGCCGTGCAGGCAGGTTGAGCATCAGCATGCAGGCGATGATGTAGAGGATCACCGTCGGGCCATAGACCCAGACGCTGCCGAAGGCGTAAAGCAACCCACCGAGAGCCGGGGCAACGATAGTCGCCGATTGTTGTGCGGATTGGGCGGCGGCGACGGCGCGGGGGAACAGCGCACTGGGCACGATGCTCGGCAACAGGGCCTGAGTGGTCGGCATCTCGAAGGAGCGGGCGGCACCGAGCAGGAACGCGAGGATGAAGATCATCTCCCGGGTGACATTGTCGGTCGCGCTACCGATGGCCAGCGACAGGGCGATCAATGCTTGCAGGGACTGACAGATTGCCGCGACCTTACGCCGGTCATAGCGGTCCGCGACATGCCCGGTGTGCAGCATGAACAGCACCCGCGGGGCGAACTCCACCAGACCGACCAGGCCCAGATCGAGCACATTGCCGGTCAGTTGGTAGAGGTTCCAGCCAATGGCCACCGTGAGCATCTGAAAGCCGCTGGCGGTAAACACCCGAGCCAGCCAGAACGCGATAAAAGGGCGGTGATGACGTAACAGCAAAGGCGCTTGGCTGGGCATCTGAGGGCCGGTCTTGAGCGAGGGGAGGGTCGAGATTATCACCAAGCTGTAACCAAAAGTTGCAGGGCTGGGAAATTTCGTTAGCTAGACACCGATATGCCTGGTCCTCCTCAGTGAGGCAACCTGTCACGCGGCAAAAGACCACACCGTCCATCGTCAAAAATGGGACTACTCTTTTAACGTTGCTTGATCCAGATCAAGACCGCTCGTGGAATTGATCCGGCGGCCAGATGGCCAGACTCCCTACGTTGTGATGTTTGTAAAAAAAGAACGAATTCAAATTCGCCACACTCCATATCCGTGGGGGCAGTGGGTGTAGGCCACAAGCCTTCAGCCGGTATTACCTGACAGAGGAAGACTTATGTTCGGTTTGGAGGCACTTGATCTCGCCCGGATGCAGTTTGCGTTCACCATTTCGTTTCACATTCTATTTCCCGCCATCACCATTGGCCTGGCGAGTTACCTGGCGGTGCTCGAAGGCCTGTGGCTGAAAACCCATAACGACACGTACCGCGATCTATACCACTTCTGGTCGAAGATCTTTGCGGTCAACTTCGGCATGGGCGTGGTCTCCGGGCTGGTCATGGCCTATCAGTTCGGCACCAACTGGAGTCGCTTCTCGGACTTCGCCGGCTCCGTGACCGGGCCGCTGCTGACGTACGAAGTGCTCACCGCTTTCTTCCTCGAAGCCGGTTTCCTCGGTGTCATGCTGTTCGGCTGGAACAAGGTCGGGCGCAATCTGCACTTCTTCGCCACGGTCATGGTCGCCATCGGCACACTGATATCGACCTTCTGGATTCTCGCTTCCAACAGCTGGATGCAAACACCGCAGGGCTATGAAATCGTCAATGGCCAGGTGATTCCGGTGGACTGGCTGGCGGTGATTTTCAACCCGTCGTTCCCTTACCGTCTGTTACACATGTCGACGGCAGCGTTCGTCGCGACTGCTTTCTTCGTCGGTTCCTCGGCGGCCTGGCATTTACTGCGCGGCAAGGACAACCCGGCGATCCGCACCATGCTCTCGATGGCCATGTGGATGGCCTTGATCGTGGCGCCGATTCAAGCGGTCATCGGTGACTTCCACGGCCTCAACACGCTCGAGCATCAGCCTGCGAAAATCGCCGCGATCGAAGGTCACTGGGAAAACCATGGCGATGAGCCGACCCCGCTGATCCTGTTCGGCTGGCCGGACATGAAAGAAGAGCGGACCAAATTCGCGGTAGAGATACCGTATCTGGGCAGTCTGATCCTCACGCACTCGCTGGACAAACAGGTCCCGGCGCTCAAGGAATTCCCGCCTGAAGACCGGCCGAATTCGACCATCGTGTTCTGGTCGTTCCGGATCATGGTGGGTCTGGGCATGCTGATGATCTTCACCGGTTTGTGGAGCCTGTGGCTGCGTAAACGCGACAAGCTCTATACCTCGCGGCCGTTTCTGTACCTGGCGTTGTGGATGGGGCCGTCCGGCCTGATCGCGATCCTCGCCGGTTGGTTCACCACTGAAATCGGCCGTCAGCCGTGGGTCGTCTATGGCCTGATGCGCACGGCGGATGCGTCCTCCAATCACAGCTTCATGCAAATGAGCATCACGTTGATCATGTTCGTCGTGGTCTATTTCGCGCTGTTCGGTGCCGGTCTGGGCTACATGATGCGCCTGGTGCGCAAAGGGCCGAAGATCGACGAAGGCAAGGAAACCAATGAGGGTGGTCCTGGCCAGAAACGCACGCCAGCCCGTCCGCTGTCCGCCGCCGATGACAACGGTGACAGCGACCACAGCCCCAGCCTGACGAAGGAGATTTGACTCATGGGTATTGATCTTCCGCTGATCTGGGCCGTGATCATCATCTTCGGCATCATGATGTACGTGGTCATGGACGGTTTCGATTTGGGGATCGGGATTCTCTTCCCGTTCATTCCGGGCAAGTCCGATCGTGACGTCATGATGAACACCGTCGCGCCGGTCTGGGACGGTAACGAAACCTGGCTGGTACTGGGTGGCGCTGCGTTGTTCGGGGCCTTCCCGCTGGCCTATTCGGTGGTGCTCTCGGCGTTGTACCTGCCGCTGATTTTTATGCTGATCGGGCTGATCTTCCGCGGTGTGGCCTTCGAGTTCCGCTTCAAGGCCAGGGACGACAAGCGCCATCTCTGGGACAAGGCGTTCATCGGTGGCTCGATCGCCGCCACCTTTTTCCAGGGCGTTGCGTTGGGTGCGTTCATTGATGGGTTGCCGGTGGTCAATCGCCAATTTGCCGGTGGCTCACTGGACTGGTTGACGCCGTTCACCCTGTTCTGCGGTTTGGCGCTGGTGGTGGCTTATGCGCTGCTCGGTTGCACCTGGCTGATCATGAAGACCGAAGGCAAGTTGCAGGAGCAAATGCATGACCTGGCTCGACCACTGGCTTTCGTGGTGTTGGCAGTGATCGGTATCGTCAGCATCTGGACCCCGCTGGCCCACGCCGAGATTGCCGCTCGCTGGTTCACCCTGCCGAACCTGTTCTGGTTCCTGCCGGTGCCGATTCTGGTGCTGGTGACCATGTACGGTCTGATCCGCGCGGTGGCTCGCAATGCGCACTACACGCCATTCCTGCTGACGCTGGTGCTGATCTTCCTCGGCTACAGCGGTTTGGGTATCAGCCTGTGGCCGAACATCGTGCCGCCGTCGATCTCGATCTGGGACGCCGCCGCACCGCCGCAAAGCCAGGGCTTCATGCTGGTGGGCACGTTGTTCATCATTCCGTTCATCCTGGGTTACACCTTCTGGAGCTACTACGTGTTTCGCGGCAAGGTCACCCACGAAGATGGCTACCACTAGAACGCTGTAGGAGCCGAGCTTGCTCGCGATGGCGTCATCACAGACGCCATCACCCTTCACGAGAGGAGAAAGCATGTCCACCAAACCTTCCCTGCACGACATCGAACAGGCCGAAAAAAAGCCGCTCTGGCAGCGACTCGGCTGGCTGGCGATGATCTGGACCGGCAGCGTTGTGGCGCTGTTCATCGTGGCCAGCCTGATGCGCATGTTCATGAATGCCGCGGGCCTGACGACCCACTGATTTTTTGCACCCGATCCCATCCCGTTGCCTTGCGGCACGGATTTACAACCCTCCTTTGCTGGAGGGTTTTTTTTGCCCGGGATTATTTTCGGGCTTTAAGGATCACGAACTTGGGTGTGGCCGCCACTTGCTCGACGCCGCGGAACAACCGCGCGAGCTTGCTGTGATACCCCAGATGACGATTGCCGACGATGTACAACGCGCCACCTACCACCAGAGCCTCTCGGGCCTGTTGGAACATGCGCCAGGCCAGGAAGTCGCCGACGACTTGTTGTTGGTGAAACGGTGGGTTGCACAGCACGACGTCCAGAGACTGAGGTTCCTGACCCGCCAAACCATCACCGGCACGTACGACCACTTCCCGGTCACCGAGCGCCGCGCGCCAGTTTTCGGCTGCCGATTGCACGGCCATGAACGACTCGTCCACGAGCGTGTAGTGGGCCTCGGGGTTTTGCAGGGCGCTGGCGATGGCCAACACCCCGTTGCCACATCCGAGATCGGCAACCCGCGCTGAGCCGAGGCTCTTTGGCAGGTGCGGCAAAAACGCTCGCGTGCCGATATCCAGCCCTTCGCGGCAGAACACATTGGCGTGATTCAGCAGTTCGATTTCAGGGGCGTCGAGTCGATAACGGGTCGGGTAGGGGGACACGACAGGTGCTTTGACCTCGGCGGTCGCGATCAATAGCCGAGCCTTCTTCACCGCCAACGAGGCTTGCACCGGGCCGATGTAGCGTTCCAGCAGATCGCCCGCGGCGCGGGGCAAATGCTTGATCATCGCCGCAGCAATCACCTGAGCCCCCGGCGCCAGTTGACCCTGCAAACGAATCAGTTGTTCTTCCAGCAAGGCGAGAGTTTTCGGGACCCGGATCAGTACTCGGTCAAAGGGGCCTGAAAAGGCTTCACTGGCAGGTACGCTTGGCACCGCATCAAACGCCTGGCCATTACGGATCAGATTTTTTTCCAGTCCCTGAAAGGCCAGGAACGAGTCGCCGCTGCTGGTCACTTGAACCTTGCCCGCCAGGCTGGCGGCCAATGCGCCAAAGCTGTCGTTGAGCACCAAAACCCGAGTGTCGGCCGAGGGCTGTTGGTCAGCCAGATGGGTGAGCAGGTATTCGTCTGCGGCATCAAACGCCTGCAGCGGTTCATTCTGCTGTTCGGGCTGGCGGATCAGGTCGAGTCGGGCGAAGGGTGTTTCGAGCAAGGGCATGAGGCGGGGCTCTGGGTAATCAACGGGGTCATCAACAGGTGTCCCGCGGCCCAAGGGCGTTGTAGCGGGCGTGACCGTCCGAGTGCACTGCGTCGTGAAGGTTCACACGTCAACACTCAAGAAGGACCGCAAATGTTACGTTTTTTTCTTTTGGATTACTTGCAGGTTTTTTTGATCAACGTATCGCGCTGCTGTTGAGAGAGCCGTCCTTGGTGGCGGCGAGCACTGCCGAAATCTTGTTATTGACCCCCAATTTCAGAATCGCGCTCTGCACATGAAAATTGACCGTGCGTGCGCTGAGGTTAAGGATTCTGGCACTCTCATAGGCAGTCTTACCCACAGCCGCCAGTTTCAATACATCGATTTCGCGGGGGGACAAATGTGGTGCCAATGGCTTCGCAGCTTTCTTGGGCAGTGTCTGCGCGATCAACGCATGCAGATGGCGCCCGATGAACACTGAAAAACCGAGATTTTCATACAGCTCAAACGCAGTGATCGGGCAATGGCTTCTGGCCAGGCTCAGAATGCTGCAATGACCGCTTTCCTCGTCATGAACCGATTGTGACCAACCGTGCTGCAATCCTTGTTGCTCAAGCGCGTCCCACAACCTCGGAACCTTGGAGAAAAGCGCTTCACTCCAAAGAATAGGTAGTCTTGATTGATTGCAATGAGCCACTATCGGGTCTATCGCGCCGAATTTTTTTTGTTCATATTCAATGTTCCAGTCCGTGGGAAAGTTGTTGAGCTGGACCGTATTAAAATGGTCAGCTTTTGTTGGGTATGTTGTTGAAAAGGAGAAAAATTTAAAGCCTATGTTTTTCGCGAAACCCAGTGAAATCCGGTAGGCAATATCAATCTCTGTTGTTCGCGATAATTGGTTGAGTTGTGATTCCTTCCACCTCTCCATTATGTCTCTCCAGGTGTGATGTTACTTGGGGGGCGCCTTTTTGGATCCAGAATCTGGCACGAGCCGAGTGTAGGATGTTTCCTATCTTCGTGTGAGACTTTTTGGCGTTGTTTGCGATTTTTAAGCAAGTATCTGGTTCTAACGTCAGGGAGTATTGGCGTAGATATCGGGCTTACTATAATCAGACTTGGATTTATGTGTTAACTGGGTGGTTAATATTAAATCGTATTATGAAGTTAATGCGAATGAGTTCCTGGCTAAAGCCACTACAAATCATCGGTGTTTAAGCCCTCCGGTTTGCGGGACACTGTGGCTATCTGTTGAATGGAGCACCCCATGACCGCCAGTGCAGAAAAATTCACTCGCCAGACCTTGCTCGACGTCCAGTCGCTGACCCCCAGTCTGTTCACCCTGCGGACCACCCGGGATCCGGGTTTTCGTTTTCGTGCAGGGCAATTCGCCCGGCTGGGCGTTACCAAGGCTGACGGCAGCACCGTATGGCGCGCCTATTCCATGGTGTCGTCGCCCTATGACGAGTTCCTCGAATTCTTTTCCATTGTGGTACCAGGGGGGGAGTTCACCAGTGAGCTGAGTCGGCTGGGAGTCGGCGATACGCTGCTGGTCGAACGTCAGGCCTTTGGATACCTGACGCTGGATCGCTTTGTCGACGGCCGTGATCTCTGGTTGTTATCCACAGGCACCGGCCTGGCGCCGTTTCTGTCGATCCTGCAGGACTTCGAGGTCTGGGAGAAATTCGAACGCATCATCTTGGTCTACAGTGTGCGCGAAGCCCGGGAACTGGCTTATCAGGACCTCGTCAGCGGGTTGGCCCAGCGTGACTATTTAGCGGAGTTTGCGCACAAGCTGCAGTTCATCACCACGGTCACGCGCGAGCAGCATCCTGGCGCTCTGAGCGGCCGGATCACTGCGCTGATCGAAAATGGCGAGCTGGAGCGAGCGGCAGGCCTGGCGCTGACGGCCGAGCACTCAAGGGTCATGCTCTGCGGCAATCCGCAGATGATCGATGACACGCGCAAATTGCTCAAACAGCGCCACATGCACCTGAGCCTCAGTCGCCGACCCGGGCAAGTGGCGGTGGAAAACTACTGGTAAAAAAACGGCGCCTCAAGGGCGCCGTTTCTTGTTTTACTGACCTGTTGAGGGCCGATTGTTCTGAGCCTTGAGCAGGTCGCGGATCTCTTCCAGCAACTCTTCTTCCTTGGTCGGAACCGGCGGCAGCGTTGGCGCAACGGCCTCTTCGCGTTTCAGGCGGTTGATGGCTTTGACGCCCATGAAGATCGCGAAGGCGACGATGATGAAGTCAATCAGGCTCTGGATGAATTTGCCGTATGCCAGCACTACCGCCGGAATATCGCCGTTGGCTGCTTTGAGCGTGACGGCCAGGTCACTGAAGTCCACCCCCCCGATCAGCAGGCCAATGGGTGGCATCACCACGTCGCCGACAAACGATGAAACGATCTTGCCGAAGGCGGCGCCGATGATGATACCGACAGCCATGTCGACCACGTTACCTTTGACCGCGAAGGCCTTGAACTCACTTATCACGCCCATAGGTTATTTCCTTGTTACAGATGAGGTTGGTGAACGCAGTGTAAATCAGCAAAACGGGTCTTGCTCGAAACACCTTCTTACAATGCTCGTTGTTATCGACACATTTACCGGTAATTAGTTTGCAAAGTGCCATTATTTGCGCGCGAAATACGCGTTAACTGACTGATTATCAACATAAAATTATAAATTATCGCGTTACGTTCTTTCTATTTATGTTCTGTCGCTTCGACCTCTAGCCTCTGAAAAGCGCACTTGGATTGCGCCTTAAAAAACAGAGGAACCTGAAATGAATTCGAACCTTGGCCACCGGGCTTTTTCCCATCGGCGCACCCTTGGTGTTTTGACCGCCAGCTTGCTGTCCTTCTCCGTCAACGCAGCAACCCTGACTCGCGATAACGGTGCCGCGGTGGGCGACAACCAGAACTCGCAAACCGCTGGCGCGACCGGCCCGGTGTTGCTGCAAGACGTGCAATTGATCCAGAAGCTCCAGCGCTTTGACCGTGAACGCATTCCTGAGCGAGTAGTGCATGCCCGCGGCACTGGCGCCCATGGCACTTTCAGCGTGACTGACGACCTCAGCGATCTGACCAAGGCCAAGGTATTCGCTGCTGGCCAGAACACTCCGGTGTTCGTACGCTTTTCGGCGGTGGTTCACGGCAACCATTCGCCGGAAACCCTGCGTGACCCTCGCGGTTTTGCCACCAAGTTCTACACTGCGGATGGCAATTGGGATCTGGTCGGCAACAATTTCCCGACTTTCTTCATCCGTGACGCCATCAAGTTTCCGGACATGGTCCATGCCTTCAAGCCTGACCCGCGTACCAACCTCGACGATGACGCCCGTCGTTTCGATTTCTTCTCGCATGTTCCGGAAGCGACTCGCACTCTGACCGAGTTGTACTCTAACTCCGGTACACCGGCCAATTATCGGCAAATGGATGGTAATGGTGTTCACGCCTATAAGTTAATCAACGCCAAGGGTGAAGTGCACTACGTGAAGTTCCACTGGAAAAGTTTGCAAGGGATTAATAATCTCGATCCGAAAGCGGTGACCAAGGTTCAAGGTAAAGACTACAGTCATATGACTAATGACTTGGTTGCACATATTAACAAAGGCGATTTTCCGAAGTGGGACTTGTACGTTCAGGTTTTAAATCCTCAAGATTTGTACAAGTTTGATTTCGATCCTTTGGATGCAACCAAGATTTGGCCCGGTGTTCCAGAGCGAAAAGTTGGACAAATGGTCTTGAACCGTAATCCTGCGAATGTCTTTCAGGAAACGGAACAAGTTGCCATGGCGCCGGCCAATCTTGTTCCCGGTATCGAACCTTCGGAAGACCGATTGTTGCAGGGGCGAGTGTTCTCTTATGCCGATACGCAACTGTATCGCCTAGGGGCCAATGCGATGCAATTGCCAATCAATGCCCCAAAGATTGCGGTAAACAACGGCAATCAGGACGGCGCAATGAACATCGGCCACAGCAGCACCGGGGTGAATTACCAGCCAAGCCGTTTGCTGCCTCGTGAAGAGCTGCAAACCGCACGCTACAGCCAATCGGCGCTGTCGGGCAGCACGCAGCAGGCGAAGATTCAGCATGAACAAAACTTCAAACAGGCCGGCGATCTGTATCGCTCCTTCAGCAAGAAAGAACGCAAGGACCTGATCGAGAGCTTCGGTGTTTCGCTGGTCACCACCGATGATGAGAGCAAACACATCATGCTGTCCTTCCTCTATCAGGCCGACCCGGAGTACGGGACCGGGGTGACCAAGGTTGCCAAGGGTGATCTGAGCCGGGTCAAGGCGCTGGCGGCCAAACTCGTCGACTGATTTTTCAGCCTCAAGCGGGGCCTCATGTGAGGTTCCGTCTGGCCAGGGAGCCTTGTCATGCGTTTCTATCTGTCTTTTTTTCTGGTGTGTCTGCCGTTTGGCGTGTTCGCCGGGCCGGCCGCGCAAGTCACGGAAGATCCTGCAGCACTGAAAGCCCAATTGCAGGACTACTACTTCGATGCAGCACGTCGCGGCGATGTGCCGATGCTCGAGACCTTCATCGAGGCTGAATACTCCCTTGATACTCGCGATAACAAAGGTTACACCGCACTGATTCTGGCGGCTTATCACGGGCAGAGTGCGGCAGTGGACCGATTGCTCGCTGCCGGAGCAGACGCTTGTGCTCAGGACCTGCGTGGCAACACGGCGCTGATGGGCGCGATTTTCAAGGGCGAAATACAGGTTGCTCGTACCTTGTTGGCGGCCAATTGCAGCCCCGATCAACGCAATGGTGCCGGGCAGACCGCAGCGATGTACGCCGGATTGTTCAAGCGCGTCGAATTACTCGACGCGCTCAAAGCCAAGGGGGCGGACCTTAATGCCGAGGATCCGCTGGGCAACAGCGCCGCGCGTCTGGCCAGCGGTGAAATCCGCAATGCGGCGCCGCGCTGATCCGCTCCAGCTGAGCTATCATCGCGGTTTTTGCCGGGAGTTCAGATGGCCAAGGCCAAGCGCATGTACGGCTGCACCGAGTGCGGCTCAACCTTCCCCAAGTGGGCTGGCCAGTGCGGTGAGTGCGGGGCCTGGAACACCCTGACCGAAACCATGGTGGAGAGCGGTGGTGCCGCAGCTCCCAGTGGTCGCACCGGCTGGACCGGTCAACAGGCACAGATCAGGACCCTGGCCGAAGTCAGCGTCGAAGAGATTCCGCGCTTTTCCACAGCGTCCAGCGAGCTCGATCGGGTGTTGGGTGGCGGTCTGGTGGATGGTTCGGTGGTGCTGATCGGCGGTGATCCGGGCATCGGCAAATCGACCATTCTGCTGCAAACCTTGTGCAACCTCGCCAAAGTCATGCCGGCGCTGTACGTCACTGGCGAAGAATCCCAGCAGCAAGTGGCCATGCGCGCCCGCCGACTCGGTTTGCCTCAGGATCAACTGCGGGTGATGACCGAAACCTGCATCGAGACCATCATCGCCACCGCCCGGCAGGAAAAACCCAAGGTAATGGTGATCGACTCGATTCAGACGATCTTCACCGAACAACTGCAATCGGCACCGGGCGGCGTGTCCCAGGTCAGGGAAAGCGCGGCGTTGCTGGTGCGCTATGCCAAGCAGAGCGGCACGGCCATTTTCCTGGTTGGTCACGTGACGAAAGAAGGTGCATTGGCGGGGCCGCGAGTGCTGGAGCACATGGTCGACACAGTTCTGTATTTCGAAGGCGAATCCGATGGGCGTTTGCGTTTGCTGCGGGCGGTGAAGAACCGTTTCGGCGCCGTCAACGAACTGGGCGTATTCGGTATGACCGATAAGGGACTGAAAGAAGTCTCCAACCCTTCGGCGATTTTTCTCACCCGCGCGCAGGAAGAAGTGCCGGGCAGTGTGGTCATGGCGACATGGGAAGGGACGCGGCCGATGCTGGTGGAAGTCCAGGCGCTGGTGGACGACAGTCACCTGGCCAATCCTCGTCGGGTAACGCTGGGTCTGGATCAGAATCGTCTGGCGATGTTGCTGGCGGTGCTGCACCGTCACGGCGGCATTCCGACCCACGATCAGGACGTGTTTCTCAACGTGGTTGGCGGGGTGAAGGTGTTGGAAACAGCCTCCGATCTGGCGCTGATGGCGGCGGTCATGTCCAGTTTGCGCAACCGGCCACTGCCCCACGATCTGCTGGTGTTCGGCGAAGTCGGGCTGTCCGGCGAGGTACGCCCGGTGCCGAGCGGCCAGGAACGCTTGAAAGAAGCCGCCAAGCACGGCTTCAAACGCGCCATCGTGCCAAAAGGTAATGCGCCGAAGGAGGCGCCGCCGGGGTTGCAGATTATTGCGGTGACCCGACTGGAGCAGGCCCTCGACGCCCTGTTCGAATAACCTTCCAGATAGAATACAAACCCCTGTGGGAGC
Source organism: Pseudomonas sp. LBUM1645 (assembly GCF_059716185.1). Taxonomy (NCBI): domain Bacteria; kingdom Pseudomonadati; phylum Pseudomonadota; class Gammaproteobacteria; order Pseudomonadales; family Pseudomonadaceae; genus Pseudomonas; species Pseudomonas sp. LBUM1645. The sequence continues at coordinate 6,208,198 of NZ_CP166811.1, read as the reverse complement.
GAGCTTGCTCGCGATAGCGGACGATCAGTCAACATCATCGTTGAATGTAAAATCGCTATCGCGAGCAAGCTCGCTCCCACATTTGGAATGGGGATTGGCCTTCAGACTTCGATCAGTGCACCCAACTCCCGTTCGAGCTCCTGCGAGTCGCCAAGGTTGAGTTCAACCAATCGCCGCAGGCGTTCGATGGATTCCAGGCTGATGTGCTTGCAGACAAATCCGAGCTGGCCATGATCATCGTGGGTCAACATCACATCCATCTTGATCTCGACGTCCTCGTTGAGATGAATATCAACCAGGAAATGCCAGTCTGGATTGCCCAGCCACGGTTCGGGCTTTTCGATCAACAGCCCCTTGAGTGACAGGTCGATCAACTTCACCGGCCAGACGAATTCACCTTGGCTCAGCTCGGTTCGGGCATCGAACGCAATACGTTTGAAGCGGCGGCGATCGGCAGTGTGCTCGCTCATGGCGCAATCCTCGTAAATGTTCGCTGACTATAGACCCGCATTGTCAAAGGCTGCCAGCAAAGTGATGGCTCAACCCATGTCGGGGGATGGCCTTTGCGGCCGTTAGCGCTAAACTCGGGATGGCTGTCTTTCTTGTCCACCCTGGCTGGAATCATAAAATGAAAAATAATAATAGCCTGCTACGCCACCTACCCTGGCTGCTGCTGGCAATCGTAGGGGCGTGCGCCCTCGGTGTAGTGGCATTGCGCCGAGGCGAGGCGATCAACGCCTTGTGGATTGTGGTCGCCGCCGTGGCCATCTATCTGGTTGCGTATCGTTACTACAGTCTGTTCATCGCTAACAACGTGATGCAACTCGACCCGCGACGGGCCACCCCCGCCGTGCTCCACAATGACGGTCTGGACTACGTGCCGACCAACAAACACATCCTCTTCGGTCACCACTTCGCCGCCATTGCTGGCGCGGGGCCGCTGGTCGGTCCGGTCCTGGCGGCGCAGATGGGTTACCTGCCCGGTACGCTGTGGCTGATTGCCGGCGTGGTGCTGGCCGGTGCCGTTCAGGACTTCATGGTCCTGTTCATGTCCACCCGCCGCAACGGCCGTTCCCTGGGCGACATGGTCCGTGAAGAAATGGGCCGCATCCCCGGCACCATCGCGCTGTTTGGCTGCTTCCTGATCATGATCATCATCCTCGCGGTGCTGGCGCTGATCGTGGTCAAGGCCTTGGCCGAAAGCCCGTGGGGTATTTTCACGGTGATGGCGACCATCCCGATCGCGATGTTCATGGGCATTTACATGCGCTACATCCGCCCGGGCCGCATCGGTGAAATCTCCGTGGTCGGCGTATTGCTACTGCTGGGGTCGATCTGGTTGGGTGGGCAGATTGCCGCCGATCCGGTGTGGGCCAAGGCATTCAGCTTCACCGGCGTGCAGATTACCTGGATGCTGGTCGGTTACGGTTTCGTGGCCGCCTCGTTACCGGTCTGGCTGATCCTGGCGCCGCGTGACTACCTGTCGACCTTCCTGAAAATCGGCACCATCGTGGCCCTGGCGATCGGCATCCTGATCACCATGCCAGAGCTGAAAATGCCGGCACTCACCCAGTTCGTCGACGGCACGGGCCCGGTGTGGAAGGGCGGTCTGTTCCCGTTCCTGTTCATCACCATCGCCTGTGGCGCGGTCTCGGGTTTCCACGCGCTGATCTCGTCCGGCACCACGCCGAAACTGCTGGATAACGAGGTCAACTCCCGTTACATCGGTTACGGCGCCATGCTGATGGAATCCTTCGTCGCCATCATGGCGATGGTGGCCGCGTCGGTGATCGAGCCAGGCGTGTATTTCGCCATGAACAGCCCGGCGGCAGTCGTCGGCGGTGACGTGGTGACCGTGGCACAAACCGTCAGTAGCTGGGGCTTTGCAATCACCCCGGAAGCGCTGCAAGCGGTGGCCAAGGACATCGGTGAAACCACCATCCTGGCCCGTGCCGGCGGTGCGCCGACCCTCGCGGTCGGTATCGCGCAAATCCTGCACAGTGTCCTGCCGGGTGAAAACACCATGGCGTTCTGGTACCACTTCGCGATCCTGTTCGAAGCGCTGTTCATCCTGACCGCGGTCGACGCCGGCACCCGTGCCGGCCGTTTCATGCTGCAGGACTTGCTCGGCTCCTTCGTGCCAGCGCTGAAACGCACCGAATCCTGGACCGCCAACCTGATCGCAACCGCTGGTTGCGTGGCGATGTGGGGTTGGTTGCTGTACCAGGGCGTGATCGATCCGCTGGGTGGTATCAACACCTTGTGGCCGTTGTTCGGTATCTCCAACCAGATGCTGGCCGGTATCGCGCTGATGCTCGGCACCGTCGTGCTGATCAAAATGAAACGCCAACGCTACGTTTGGGTCACCATGCTGCCAGCCGTGTGGCTGCTGATCTGCACCACCACCGCCGGCTTCATCAAGCTGTTCGACGCCAACCCGGCGATCGGCTTCCTGTCGCTGGCCAAGAAGTACAGCGATGCGCTGGCCAACGGTCAGATCCTCGCGCCGGCCAAGGACATTACGCAGATGCAGCACGTGATCTTCAACGCCTACACCAACGCAACGCTGACGGCGCTGTTCCTGTTCGTGGTATTCAGTATCCTGTTCTATGCGCTCAAGGTCGGTATTTCCGCCTGGGGCAGCAAAGAACGTACGGATAAAGAAGCGCCATTCCAGGCTCTGCCGGATGCGTAATCGAGGATTGCAGCATGTTCAATGACCTGAGTCGCCTCGGTAAATACCTCGGTCAGGCCGCGCGCCTGATGGTCGGCATGCCCGACTACGACAATTACGTCGAGCATATGCAAACCAAACACCCGGACAAACCGGTGATGACCTACGAGATGTTCTTCCGGGAACGCCAAGAGGCTCGTTACGGTGGCAAGGGTGGGCCAAAGTGCTGTTGATCTACTAGCGGCGAGTTATCAGATGTAATGTGGAGCGGGCTTTTGTGGGAGCGAGCTTGCTCGCGATGCAGGCAACTCGGTATATCGTCAACACCGAGGTGATGCCATCGCGAGCAAGCTCGCTCCCACAGGACCGCTCCCTTTTTTTGTGTAGTAGAAGGAGATCCAGTTTGTCCTCTCCCATCCCAGTCACGATCCTCAGTGGCTTTCTCGGCGCGGGAAAAACCACGCTGTTGCGCTACCTGCTCAAAGCCGAACACGGCCTGAAAATCGCCGTGATCGAGAACGAATTCAGCGACGCCGGTATCGACACCCAACTATTGGGCGACGAACCGGTGCAAGTGATGACGCTGTCCAACGGCTGCGTCTGCTGCACCATCCACACCGACCTGACCAAGGCTTTGTACTTGCTGCTAGAACGCCTGGACAGCGGCGAAATCGCCTTCGATCGTCTGGTGATCGAATGCACTGGCCTGGCCGACCCGGCACCAGTGGCGCAAACGTTCTTCATCGATGAAGAGCTGCGCGAGCGCTACATCCTCGACGGCATCATTACCCTGGTCGATGCGGCGCACGCCGACACTCACCTGACCCAAACCATCGCTCAGGCGCAGATCGGTTTCGCCGACCGCTTACTGGTGAGCAAGCGCGATCTGGTGGACGAGGCGACCTTCACCGCGCTGAGCGAGCGCTTGACCCGGATCAACCGTCGCGCACCGATCCGCGTGGTCGAGCACGGCAAGATCGATCTGGCCGAATTACTCGACGTGCGCGGTTTCAATCTCAATGCCGACCTGGGTGGTGGCGTCAGCCTGCGCCCGGTAAGCAAAGCACCGTCCATCGACCGCATTTCCAGCCTGGTGCTGCGCACCGACAAGCCACTGGATATCGACAAGCTCAGCGAGTTCATGAACGAACTGCTGGAGGACCATGGCAAGCAATTGCTGCGCTACAAAGGCGTGTTGAACATCCTTGGCGAGCCGCGACGCATGGTGTTTCAGGGAGTATTGAAGCTGTACGGATTCGATTGGGACACGGAGTGGGCGGACGATGAAACGCGCGAAAGCGTGATCGTGTTCATTGCCGATGATTTGCCGGAAGAGAAGATCCGTGAGGGGTTTGCGCGGGTGGCCGCAATCTGAAGTATTGTCGGCGTCTGCTATGGCCCCATCGCGAGCAAGCTCGCTCCCACAGGGGAATGCATTTCAAAATGTGGGAGCGAGCTTGCTCGCGATGGCGATTTAACCGGCAACACGATTTTGGCAAAGAGTCGGCTCCGCGTTCAGCAACATATCTTCTAACTGATCCAGATGCCGGCTCAGCACGGTCACCGCCATCACGGCATCCCCACGCTCCACAGCCTCCAGAATTCCCTGGTGCACCTGCCACACGCAATAGCCCGCCACGTCAGCATCAAACTGCGCAATCGCCAACGACGTCAGTGGCACCAAACTACCAAGAAAATGCGCCAACGGTGCGTTCCCCGCCATTTCCGCCAACTGCAAATGAAACTCGCCTGATAACCGAATGGCCGGACCACGCGCTACGCATTGGCGCTCGCTGTCGATAAGGGCATGCAGACGTTTCAAGTCTTGCGGGCGAGGTTGCTGGCAGGCCAGCTTCAGCAGCGTGGTTTCGGTCAGTCGTCGGGCATGAAAAATCTGTCGTGTTTGCTCGATGTCCGGCGAGGCGACGCGGGGCCGATGACTGGTCCGCAGGACGATGATCTGCTGATGGGACAGTTGCGTGAGCACGCCACGTATGTCGCTGCGCCTGGCGCCGAACATCTGCGCCAGGCTTTCTTCCGTAAAGCGACTGGCCGCATGAAGGCGCTGTTCGAGAATGGCGTCGAAGATTCGCGAGTAGAGATCCTCCACCGGCTGGGGAAAGGGCAGGGCGGTGAGGGTTTGCGGTGAGGCGAAGCTGTTCATGGCTTGTCTCCAGTTCGAAGCGGACTCAACTGACGAGGTTGTCGTCCGGAATATTCAATTCGATGCCCATCCGCTGGCCTTCCCGAAGGATGTGCCGACGCATTTCGGCGCTGGCCTGGGCGCTGTTTTTACTGCGTATAGCGCGCACCACGGCTTCGTTCTCCTCAAGGCGCTCCGCCAAATGCTCCGGGGAGTTGCGCAGCACGTCGGCGCTTTGCTTGAGCGCGTTGCTGGTCTGTTGCACCACACTCTGGAAGATCGGGTTCGAGGTCAGCGTGAACAGCTCTTCGTGGAAGGCGATGTAGGCGTTCACGCCGGCTTCGCTGTCGTTGGCCTCCAGCGCTTCGCGCATGTCCATCAGGGTCAGGCGCAGTTGCCCGACTTCCTTGCTGCTGATCGACTGCGCTACCAGGCCGACAATGAACGGCTCGAGGGTGTAGCGCAGTTGCAGCACGTCTTCCAGGCTCGCACCGGCGACTGCGCTGTCATGGCTTTGGCTGTCGCTGAGATTGGCCTCCAGCACCACCACGCCTTTACCCGGCATGGAGCGCACCAGCCCGAGGGTTTCCAGGACGATGACGGCTTCACGCAGGCTCGGGCGGCTGATGCCCAGTTGTTCGGCCAGCTCACGCTGCCCCGGCAGCATCTCACCGGAGCGCCACTGACCGCGGGCCAAAGCGGCCCGGAGTTTTTCTACTACTGAATTCACAACGGTCGACGAGGTGATCACTGTTCGCTCCATGAGCATCCAAAACGATTGATGACCGTGCCTGCCCGTGGGCAGACACGGCGATTATTCAGAATTCCTGCTGATGTGCCGGGCCGACAGGCTTTCTCGGCTGGAAGGTATAACCCACCTGACCAGAAAGTACTTTGTTCGCCCGTTGAATATCGATGTCCTTTTCCCAGCGCGCGATGGCCACGGTGGCGACGCAGTTGCCGATCAGGTTGGTCAGCGCCCGGCCGATGCCCATGAACCAGTCCACTGCCAACACCAGCACCAGGCCGACCACCGGAATCGCCGGGATCGCCGTCAGTGTCGCCGCGAGAATCACCAGCGCCGAGCCGGGAATCCCGTGAGCACCTTTGGAGGTGATCAACGACACCAGCAGAATCGTCAGCAGATCGGTCATGGCCAGCGGCGTGCCGGTGGCATTGGCGATGAACACGATGGCGAGGGTCAGGTAGATCGAGAAACCGTCCAGGTTGAACGAGTAACCGGTCGGAATCACCAGCCCGACTGTCGAACTGCCGATGCCCAGATGCTCTAGCTTGCGCATGATTTGTGGCAGCACGGCGTCAGAGGAGGCGGTGCCCATGACGATCAGCAGTTCTTCGCGCAGGTACTTGAGCAACGGCCACATCTTCAGGCCCGAAAGGCGCATCACCAGGCCGAGAATCAACGACACGAACGCCACGCAGGTCAGGTAAAACAGGCCAACCAGGCTGCCCAGGTGCTGCAGCGAATCCAGGCCATATTTGCTGGTGGTGAAAGCGATGGCGCCGAACACGCCGATCGGCGCCAGGCGCACGATCATGCCCATGATGCGGAAGATCACGTGGCTCAGCTCATTGATCAGCCGGGAAATACCCGACGCTGCTTCGCCCACCAGGTTCAGCGCACTGCCGAACAGCACTGAAAACAGCAGGACTTGCAGAATGTTGTTCTCTGCGAAGGCGCCGATTACCGAGGTCGGGATCAGGTTCATCAGGAACTGGGAGGTGGTTTGCATGTGCTGACCGCGCTGGGCGATGTCGCCCATGTCGGCAGCGGAAAGCTGATCCAGATGAATGTTCGCGCCGCTGCCGATTCCGGTGCTGAAGGCGAACACCAGACCGATCACCAGGGCGATGGTGGTCAGGATTTCGAAGTAGATCACCGATTTCAGGCCGATGCGCCCGACCTTCTTCAGGTCGCCGGCACCGCTGATGCCGCTGACCACTACGCAGAACACGATCAGACCGATGAGCATCTTGATCAGTTTGATGAAGCCATCGCCGAGAGGTTTGAGCTGGGCGGAGTATTCAGGGAGGGTCAGCCCACAGACGATGCCGAGCACCAGTCCGAGAACCACTTGGAGGAAGATTGAACGCGAGCACCATCTGAGCATGGGAGGAATCCTGGTCGGTGTCCTGGCTGCCGTGCGCTTCGCGCATCAGATTCAGGACTTAATTATTGTGGTCTTACCGGTATGTCCAGTGCAGGCGCAGTCTACGCTCGGTTTTTTCGGAATGACAAGTGAAAATTGTGAAATTGGCATGACCGGTCTTACCAGTGGCTAAAGATCAAAAGATCGCAGCCTTCGGCAGCTCCTACATTGGGATTCGCGTTTCCCTGTAGGAGCTGCCGAAGGCTGCGATCTTTTGATCTTTCGGGCGGACGAAAAAAAACCGGCCATCACTGGCCGGTTTTTTCATTGCTGCGGTTTAGCGGGCTGATTAGGCGCCGTATACCGGCAGCTTCTTGCAGATGGCCTTGACCTTCTCACGAACGGCGTCGATCACCGCTTCGTTGTTCAGGTCCGCCAGGATGTCGCAGATCCAGCCGGCCAGTTCTTTGCACTCTGCTTCTTTGAAGCCACGAGTGGTCACAGCCGGAGTACCGAAGCGCAGGCCGGAGGTGACGAACGGGGAACGTGGATCGTTTGGCACGGAGTTCTTGTTCACGGTGATGAACGCTTTGCCCAGAGCGGCGTCGGCGTCTTTACCGGAGATTTCCTGCTTGATCAGCGACAGCAGGAACAGGTGGTTTTCAGTACCGCCCGATACCACGTCGAAACCGCGCTCGATGAACACACCGGCCATGGCCTTGGCGTTCTTCACCACTTGTTGCTGGTAAGTCTTGAACTCAGGCTGCAGCGCTTCCTTGAAGCAGATCGCTTTAGCGGCGATCACGTGCTCCAGTGGGCCACCCTGGGCACCCGGGAATACTGCGGAGTTCAGTTTCTTCTCGATGTCGGCGTTGGCGCGAGCCAGGATCAGGCCGCCACGTGGACCGCGCAGGGTCTTGTGCGTGGTGGTGGTCACGACGTCAGCGAAAGGCACCGGGTTCGGGTAGACGCCAGCGGCGACCAGACCGGCCACGTGGGCCATGTCGACGAACAGGTAGGCGCCAACCTTGTCAGCGATTTCGCGGAAACGCGGGAAGTCCAGAATCTGCGAGTAGGCAGAGAAACCGGCCACGATCATTTTCGGCTTATGCTCAACGGCCAGACGCTCGACTTCGTCGTAGTCGATCAGGCCGTTGCCGTCGATACCGTACTGAACGGCGTTGTACAGCTTGCCGGAGGAGGAAACGCTGGCACCGTGGGTCAGGTGACCACCGTGCGCCAGGCTCATGCCCAGGATGGTGTCGCCCGCTTGCAGCAGAGCCAGGTAAACGGCGCTGTTGGCTTGCGAACCGGCGTGTGGCTGAACGTTGGCGTAATCAGCGCCGAACAGTTCTTTTGCACGGTCGATGGCCAGTTGCTCGACGATGTCGACGAACTCGCAACCACCGTAGTAGCGCTTGCCCGGGTAGCCTTCGGCGTACTTGTTGGTCAGTACCGAGCCTTGAGCTTCCATCACCGCAGGGCTGGTGTAGTTTTCCGAAGCGATCAGCTCAATGTGCTCTTCCTGGCGCTGAGCTTCTTGCTCCATGGCGGCAAAGAGATCGGCGTCGTACTTGGCAATAGTCAAATCACGGCTGAACATGGCGGTCCTCAAGGATCGGGGCAGAAAAGGGGGGCATTCTAACCCAATGGGTTTTAGATGGCATATGAAAGGACATCATGTCGCAGACAAGTGGGCTTCATGTCGGGATCAGCGGTGATCATGCCGGCCTCATCGCGAGCAAGCTCGCTCCCACAGTGGATCTTCAGTGGTCACAAATCTTGCGTACACCCAAAAAACCTGTGGGAGCGAGCTTGCTCGCGATGAGGCCATCAGCAGCGCTGAAGATTTCAATCGAACATGAACAGCGCATCATTGCTGAACTGCGCTTCAAACCGGTTCGCCGGCATCGGACGGCCGAACAGATACCCCTGAACCTCATCGCAACCATGCTCACGCAGGAAGTCGAGTTGCTCGTGGGTTTCCACGCCCTCGGCGATAACCGCCAGGTTGAGGCTGTGGGCCATGGCGATGATCGCGCGGGCAATCTGCGCATCTTGCTCGCCCGACGGCAGGCCGTCGACGAAGGTGCGGTCGATTTTCAGTACGTCGATCGGGAACTGCTTGAGGTAGTTGAGCGATGAGTAACCGGTGCCGAAGTCGTCGACCGCGATGCTCAGGCCGAGATTTTTCAGCCCGGCGAGAATCTGCATCGCTTCGCTGACTTCGCGCATCAAGATACTTTCGGTCAGTTCCAGCTCCAGGCACGCCGGCGGCAGGCCGGTTTCCTTGAGGATATTGGCGATTCGCGTGCCGAGCTGGCCGTCGGAGAATTGCCGGGCCGAAATGTTCACTGACACCTTCGGCACCCGGACCTTGGCCTGATGCCAGGTCTTGAGCTGACGGCAGGCCTCACTGATCACCCAGTCGCCGACATCCACCACCAGGCCGAGCTCTTCGAGCACCGGAATGAAGTCTCCCGGCGGCACCAGACCGCGACGCGGATGGCGCCAGCGCAGCAAGGCTTCGGCGCCGGTCAGGCGTTTGCCATCGCCGCTGAACTGCGGCTGGTAATACAGCACAAATTCGTCTTGCTCCAAGGCATGACGCAAGTCGCTTTCCAGCTCCAGACGCTCCAGGGCGCTGGCGTTCATATCGGCCTGATAGAACTGGAAGTTGTTCTTGCCACGCTCTTTGGCGTGATACATCGCGGTGTCGGCGTTTTTCATCAGCTGGCTGAGTTCGTTACCGTCCTGAGGGCTCAGGGCGATGCCGATACTGGCCGTGACGAAGAACTCGCGGCCTTCAAGCACGAACGGTTTCACCAGGCTGGCGAGAATCTGTTCGGCCACATGAATCGCCCGGTTCAAGGCAATTTCACGGTTGGCCCGCGGTTGCAGCAGCAAGGTGAATTCATCGCCGCCCATGCGCGCCACAGTATCGTCATCATCGACACAACCGAGCAGGCGCGTGGCCATTTCCTTGAGCATGCGATCGCCGGCGGCGTGGCCCAGGGAGTCGTTGATCGGTTTGAAGCGGTCCAGGTCGAGGAACATCAGCACCACCCAGGACTTCTGCCGTTCGGCCGATTGCAGCGCCGTGTGCAGGCGATCCTGGAACAGTGTGCGGTTGGGCAGGTGGGTCAGGGCGTCGTAATAGGCGAGGCGGTGAATCCGCTGCTCACTGGCCTTGCGCTCGCTGATGTCGCTGAAGAAGCACACGTAGCTGGCCAGATCGCCTTCGTCATCCAGCACCGCCGTGATCCCGACCCAGGCCGGGTAATGCTCGCCATTGCGCCGCTTGAGCCAGACTTCGCCTTCCCACGTGCTGTGCTGATGCAATTGCTTGAGCACATAACGCAGATGGGCTTCCTGCTGTTCGTCAACGGTCAGCATGTTCGGCAACTGGTCGAGCACCTGCTCCACCGCATAACCGCTGACACGGCTGAAGGCTTCGTTAGCCTGGACGATATAGCCAGCCGGGTCGGTGATCAGGATCGCAGACGTCGAGTGCTCAAATACGGTCGCGGCCATGCGCAGGTCTTTTTCGGCCCGGCGTTGCTGGCTGATGTCGCGACCGACGCCCAGTACGCCTTCGAATGCACCGTGTTCGTCCCAGACCAGCACCAGCCGCAGTTCGATGGGAATCTTGCGCCCGTCGGCCCGCAGACAGTCGAACAAAAACAGTTGGGTCTGCACCTGGCTGCGCAACAGCGCCAGTTGGTCGGGTTTGTTCAGCGCTTTGCTGACCCGGTCCATCAGGCTGTAAATGCCGGTCAGCTGTTGCGGGTTGGCGATGGTCGATTGCCAGCCGTTCTGGAAAATCCAGTCGGCGTCGTAGCCCAGCACGGCTTGCACCGACGGGCTGACGTAGTTGAGCGCCATCTTGCTGTCGGTTGAGAAAATCACGTCGCTGATGCTTTCGGCGAGCATCCGGTAACGCTGCTCGCTGTCGCGCAAGGACTCACTGGCTTCAATCTGATCGGTGATGTCCTTGGCCACGCCGATGATCCGCGTGACCTGATCGTGCTTGTCCCGCGCCAGTGCCTGTTCGCGGATGTCGAAACGCCGCCATTTACCGTCTCGGTGGCGGAAGCGCAGCTGGCATTGCATCAATTGCCTGTAACCGGCCTGCCGCTGGGTTTGGCGCGAGCGGTGGTAGAAGTCGGCATCTTCGGGGTGCAGCAGAATTTCCCAGAAATACTCGCCCATCTGGTGCAGTTCGGTACGGTTGTAACCGAGTGTCTGGCCCAGATGGTGGTTGCTGAAAATCATTCGCTGGCTGATCACGTCCTGAACGTACAGATGATCCGGCACGGTGCGCACCACGTCGGACCAGAATCCTTCGCGCTCCAGCAGCGACAACTCGACAAGCTTGCGGCTGGTGATGTCGGTGATGCTCAGGATCACCGCTTTATAGTCGTCCTGGTCTTCCGGCAGACGCAGGACCAGCCACAAGTGCTGGTCGCGGCCATTGGCGTCCTGCAGTTTGATTTCCAGTTCAAGCTGTTTCTGCTGGTTGAGCACCGCGTCGAGCACTTGATTGCCGATGGCGGTGCCGTCCTGCGGGTTACCGTCGATCAGCAGTTTCCAGGCTTGGTCGCACGTGTTGACGTTGAGCAGTTGCAGGGCGACCAGGTTGACTTCGGTGATGCGCAGTTCCTGCAGCAGGTGCTGGCGCTGTTCCGGTGTATCGAGCCAGGCCTTCAGTTGTTCGCTGCTGTGCAGCTGAGCCTTGTCGAAGAAGCTTTTGAGCCCGGACACGTCGAGTACACACAAGGCGACGCCGGTGCCTTCGAAAATATCCTGGTAACGTCGACGGCCTTCGTGCACCTGGCGTTGGCGGCGGCGCATGTTCAGCAGGGCGATGAACGGCAGCAGCGAGAAGGCCAGGCCCAGAAGGCATTTGCCGATGAACGCTGGCAACAGCTGTTCGATCACTCGTTGCCGGTCGAACAACCCGCGCAGTTGCCAGTCGCTGCTGCTCAGGGGCACTGTCAACACGCTGTTGGCCACATCGTCCTCGGTCAGTTCGCCGGGCTTGGCCAAGGGTAGTGACTCATCGCGACTGATGACTTGGTGATTGAAGCGGTTTTCCACCAGCCACAGCGGGCGGATACCCGATTCGTTTGGTTTGGTCAGCGACGAGAAGAATGTCGGCGTCAGGCGCAGAACCCAGTAGCCGCGGGTGCTACCGCTGGCTTGATGCAGCAGCAGATGCACCATCGAACCGTCATTGGCATTGCTGAAATAATGAGACTGGGCGTGACTGCGCCGGACCAGTTCGCTCAGGTAGTCGGCGTCGTCGCTGTTGTCGGCACTGTCGTTGAGGACTTTCCCGGAAGGGCTGAGCAACGCGAGGCTGCGCAGGTCGGGCAAGGATTTTTGCAGTTTGCGAAACAGCGCCTGCTGTTCGTCGGCACTTTGCGGTTGTTCGACGATCGGTAGCAGGTTGAGGGCGATCTGGGCGTTGAGCGCCATGTTCAGGCTGACTTGCGAGGCCAGATCGGCGGTGTAGTCGATGGTGTACTGACGCTGGTGTTGTTGGGTATCGCGTAGCTGATCCAGCAACTGCCAGAGCAGCAGCGCGAGCAACAACAGGACGAGCGCCGCCAGCGCGCCCTTCAAGGATCCACGCAGGGGTGAGCCGGTCGCAGGATTGAGTGCGCTCACGGAAGATGAGGGAGTGACATTAGACAAACTGTAATCCTGCGGTTTGGCTGGACTGGCGCGACGTGCACTATAAGCCGGACGCCCGGAGGGCGGCTAGCATGCCCTGAGTTGTGGCAAAGTGCCAGTCCCGCTCGGCTGGACTGCCTTCCGTCAATCAGGTAGCTTTGCCGGTTACGCGGGAGCGTTCCAGCTCCTAGAATCAGGCTTTTTCAGCGCGCACGTATTGATAGCTATCAATCGGACGACGCGCACGGCCTGGCCGGGCATCGCCCGCGCCCCAATCATTCATCGTTCACTGACCCTAGGTTCTCCATGGCTCAATACGTATTCACCATGCATCGGCTGGGTAAAGTTGTTCCGCCGAAGCGGGAAATCCTGAAAAACATTTCGCTGTCGTTCTTTCCGGGCGCCAAGATTGGCGTACTCGGCCTTAACGGTTCGGGTAAGTCCACCCTGTTGAAAATCATGGCGGGCGTCGACACCGAGTTCGAGGGCGAAGCCCGTCCGATGCCGGAGCTGAACATCGGCTACCTGCCGCAAGAACCGATCCTGGACCCGACCAAAACCGTGCGTGAAGTGGTTGAGGAAGCGGTCAGCGTGATCAAGAACGCCCAGGCGCGCCTGGACGAGGTCTACGCGGCTTACGCTGATGAAGATGCCGACTTCGACAAACTGGCCGCAGAACAAGCCAAGCTCGAAGCCATCCTGCAGGCCAGCGACGGTCACAACCTGGATCGCCAACTGGAAGTCGCCGCCGATGCGCTGCGTCTGCCGGCCTGGGATGCCAAGGTTGAATTCCTGTCCGGTGGTGAGAAGCGTCGTGTGGCCCTGTGCCGCCTGCTGCTGTCCGCCCCCGACATGCTGCTGCTCGACGAACCAACCAACCACCTGGACGCCGATTCCGTCGCCTGGCTGGAGCACTTCCTGCACGACTTCCCGGGCACTGTGGTTGCGATCACGCACGACCGTTACTTCCTGGACAACGTTGCCGGCTGGATCCTTGAGCTCGACCGCGGCGCCGGTATCCCGTACGAGGGCAACTATTCGGGTTGGCTCGAAGCCAAATCCGATCGTCTGGCTGCCGAATCCAAGTCGCAGTCGGCCCACGAAAAAGCCATGAAGGAAGAACTGGAGTGGGTGCGCAAAGGCGCCAAGGCCCGCCAGTCCAAATCCAAGGCTCGTCTGCAACGCTTCGAAGAAATGCAATCGCAGGAATTCCAGAAGCGCAGCGAAACCAACGAGATCTACATCCCGGCCGGTCCACGCCTGGGCGACAAGGTCATCGAATTCAAGAACGTTTCCAAGGGTTATGGCGATCGCGTGCTGATCGACAACCTGTCGTTCTCCATGCCTAAAGGCGCCATCGTTGGCGTGATCGGCGGTAACGGTGCCGGTAAATCGACCCTGTTCCGCATGCTGATGGGCAAGGAAACACCGGATTCGGGCACCATCGAAGTCGGCGAAACCGTGCAACTGGCGTGTGTCGATCAGAGCCGCGAAGACCTGGACGGCAGCAAGACTGTGTTCCAGCAAATCTCCGACGGTTCCGACCAGATCCGCATCGGCAACTACGAGATCCCGTCGCGTACCTACGTCGGTCGCTTCAACTTCAAGGGCGGCGATCAGCAGAAGTTCGTCAAGGACCTGTCCGGTGGTGAGCGCGGTCGCTTGCACCTGGCCCTGACCTTGAAAGAGGGCGGCAACGTCCTGCTGCTCGACGAACCGTCTAACGACCTCGACGTTGAAACCCTGCGTTCCCTGGAAGAAGCCCTGCTGGACTTCCCGGGCGCTGCCATTGTGATCTCTCACGATCGGTGGTTCCTTGACCGCGTCGCGACTCATATCCTGGCGTACGAAGACGACTCGCAAGCGGTGTTCTTCGAAGGTAACTACACCGAGTACGAAGCCGATCGCCGCAAACGCCTGGGCGAAGCCGCGACTCAGCCGCACCGTGTACGGCACAAGAAACTGGCCTGATTTCAGGTTGGCGGCATGGAAAAACGGAGCCTTCGGGCTCCGTTTTTTTATGGGGTTACAGATAGGTCGCAGTGAGGCCATCGCGAGCAAGCTCGCTCCCACAGTAGATCTCCATTGGATTGAAGATCTTCGGCCTACATAAATCCATGTGGGAGCGAGCTTGCTCGCGATGGCGATACCAAAATCGGTGCAAATATGGATTTGATAATCCCTAATCGGGTGCAGTAACCGGGGGTTTCTGGTGCTTATTTATATTAAGCGCACCATTTATTTTCATAATTGCGACATTTTGCGCTGTCATGGTGCGCAATCAGTTTGCTAAAGTCCGGCCCAATCTCTTCCAACGACAATAAATTTGCCGAGACTTTTCCATGATCGAATCCGTTGAATCCTTCCTTGCCCGCCTGAAAAAGCGCGACCCTGACCAGCCGGAATTTCACCAAGCCGTGGAAGAAGTCCTGCGCAGCCTGTGGCCGTTTCTTGAAGCCAATCCGCACTATCTGACCTCCGGCATTCTGGAGCGGATTTGCGAACCGGAGCGAGCGATCGTTTTCAGGGTTTCCTGGGTCGACGATCAAGGCAAAGTGCAGGTCAATCGCGGATTCCGCATCCAGATGAACAGCGCTATCGGTCCATACAAGGGCGGGCTGCGTTTCCATCCTTCGGTGAACCTTGGCGTGTTGAAGTTCCTTGCCTTCGAGCAGACCTTCAAAAACTCGCTGACGTCGTTGCCGATGGGCGGAGGCAAGGGTGGTTCGGATTTCGATCCCAAAGGCAAAAGCGACGCTGAAGTCATGCGGTTCTGCCAGGCCTTTATGAGCGAGTTGTATCGTCACATCGGTGCAGACGTTGACGTTCCGGCTGGTGATATCGGCGTCGGTGCTCGCGAGATCGGTTTCCTGTTCGGCCAATACAAGCGCCTGAGCAACCAGTTCACCAGCGTGTTGACCGGCAAGGGCCCTAGCTATGGCGGCAGCCTGATTCGCCCGGAAGCCACCGGTTTCGGCTGTGTGTACTTCGCTGAAGAAATGCTCAAGCGCAGCGGTGAAACCGTCGAAGGCAAGCGCGTGGCCATCTCCGGTTCCGGTAACGTTGCGCAATACGCGGCGCGCAAGGTCATGGACCTGGGCGGCAAAGTGATTTCGTTGTCCGACTCCGAAGGCACGCTGTACTGCGAAAGCGGTTTGACCGAAGAGCAATGGCTGGCGGTACTGGAGCTGAAAAACGTCCAGCGCGGGCGCATCAGTGAACTGGCCGGCCGTTTTGGTCTGGAGTTCAAGGTCGGCCAGCACCCGTGGGCGCTGAGCTGCGACATCGCGCTGCCCTGCGCTACACAAAACGAACTGGATGCCGAGGCGGCCCGCACGTTACTGCGCAACGGCTGCATCTGCGTGGCGGAAGGCGCGAACATGCCGACCACCCTTGAAGCCGTAGACCTGTTTATCGAGGCGGGGATTCTGTTCGCGCCGGGCAAGGCTTCCAATGCCGGTGGTGTCGCGGTGAGCGGGCTGGAAATGTCGCAGAACGCCATGCGCCTGCTGTGGACCGGTGGTGAAGTGGACAGCAAACTTCACGCGATCATGCAGTCGATCCACCACGCCTGCGTGCATTACGGCGAAGAGAATGGCCGGATCAACTACGTCAAAGGCGCCAACATCGCGGGCTTCGTCAAAGTTGCCGACGCGATGCTCGCCCAGGGTGTGGTTTAAGCCGGTTCGATACGGATGATCTCGATCAACTGATCGCCAGCCGGACGTTGCCACAGCACCTCATCGCCGAGTTGCGCCCCGAGCAGCGCCCGGCCCAGTGGTGAACCCCAGTTGATCAGGCCCGCCGACGCGTCGGCCTGGTCTTCACCGACCAGTTGCACGGTTTGCTCGGTGTTGTGTTCGTCGGCGAAGGTCACACGGCTGCCGATCTGCACTTTTTGCGTTGAGTTGGCGACGGTCACGACCTGAGCGCTTTGCAGACGCTGGTTGAAATACCGCAAATCCCGTTCAAGGTCCGCCAGGCGCTGCTTGTCGGCGTGCTCGCCTTTGGCCGATTGCTCGCTGTGCAAATGTTGCAATTCGGCGACTTTCACCTGCAACTGGGCCAGCCCCGTGGGCGTGACGTAATTGGGCTGCGCGCTGACCTGCCGTTCGACGGGCTGATCGGCTTGCGCGGCGGCGTTATCTTCATTGACGAAGGCACGACTCATGGTTTTCTCCCGTTATAGGGTTTGGGCCATGGTCGCAGGCTTTTAGTTTCGACAGATATCTGCCAGCGACTTATTGCGAGCGAAAAGCACGAGCGGCGTCCTGATCCTTCTGCTGCTGCCAGGCTTTGTCCCGGTCATCCCAGTGATGGCTGCGATAGTCCTCGCGGTCCTGGTTTTCCAGCATCGCCTGGCACTGACGGAAGCCGTCGCTCCAGCCCTCGGCGTACTGCTTGTCCTTGAGGTAACGCGGGACGTTTTTGCGAAATTCACCGGTGATTGCCCCCGCCGCTTGCCGGCCACTGCTGCAACCGTCATCGAAGCCATCGGCGAATGCCGGTGGATAACCCTTGGCGATCAAATCCTCGTGGGTCGTCTGGCAACCCGCGATCAACATCAGC
The DNA here is from genome assembly GCF_059716185.1 of Pseudomonas sp. LBUM1645. Lineage (NCBI taxonomy): Bacteria > Pseudomonadati > Pseudomonadota > Gammaproteobacteria > Pseudomonadales > Pseudomonadaceae > Pseudomonas > Pseudomonas sp. LBUM1645. Next base: position 6,191,022 of record NZ_CP166811.1, on the reverse strand, counting down.
AAACCCACCACACCCACGCAACGCCACATCTCAGACTCCCAGACCGTCAACGGCCTATAGGAGGAGTCTAGGAGTGGGTTCGTGAGCGGGATGTGAAAGAAAGATCAAAAGATCGCAGCCCTGTAGGAGCACAGCTTGCTGGCGATGGCATCGATGCGGGTATTCAGATACACCGAGGTGATGCCATCGCCAGCAAGCTGTGCTCCTACAGGTGAAGCGGGGCGGTCAATAGTGATACCACTTCACCTCAAGCATCACTTCGTTCTCGGGCGAAGCCAGGTGGCTGAATTCGCGCTGGGCACTCAGGCGTAAACCCAGGTTGCGCGACAATTCCCACTGCTGATTCAGACTCACGCTACGGCGCACTTCGCCGTTGGTGAAAAAGTCGCCCTTGGCTTCCAAGCTGAGGTTGCCCAACGGGTTTTTCCACAGCAAACCGCTGTTGAAGCCCGCCGCCGGCGCGATGAAGCCGGCGAAGTCGTTGTTGTGTTCAACGCGCACGGTGCCCAAAGCAAAGCCGAGCATGTCGTCGCCCAGTTGCCAGGTCCCGCCGCCACCGCCATTGACGTGGCTGACCAGGGTTTCGTCGTCATGTTTGCCCGGCACGCGCTCCAGGCCACCGGTGACTTGCCACGAGAGTGGCTGCAGCAATTCATTGCGCGGGGTCAGGGAGCGGATGGTCGCCAGGTCCAATTGCTGCAACTGCCAGTGATTGCCTTCGTACTGGCGCAGTTTCATTTGCAGGATTTCAATCTGCGCGCCGAGGGGGAAGCTCTCGGCGTTGTCGTTGAGGTCGTGATACGCCATGCGCAGGCCATATTCGCCAAAGGCCTTGTCGCCCCGAGTGCCGATGCCGGCCTGCCAGGTGCGTGATTCATGGCCGTCCTCGGGCAGGCCGGGTTGCGGGATGTCCAGTTCCGGTGGGGGGTTCTGGTTGATCGCCCGCAGCAGTTCGAAGCTACGCTGTGCCCGTTGCGGGTCGCGTTCCTGGCCGTTGGCGCGGTAGCGCTCCAGGCGATAGGCCGCGTCGATGATCAGCGCCTGACGATCCTTGGGTTGAGCCTTGAACGCCGGTTCCTGCAACTGCTTCTGGTCGGCGCTGACTTTCAGCACCCAATCCTGTTCTTCATTGGTCAACGGCTCGGCGCGGCTCAACAGTTCACGTTCGCGAGACGGTCGATACTGAATGGATTCCACCAATCCGGCTTCTTTCACCGCTTTGACGGTGTCCGTAGGAATCGCGGTCAGCGGGAACTGTTCGGTCAATCGCAGGCTCGGGCGGGCGACTTGCAGCAATTCCAGCAGGCGATAAGAGCAGTTTTCGTCGAAGAAAAAATAGTCGAACTGGATCTGCTTGAGCTCCCAGACGTGCTCGACCATGCGCTCGGTTTCTGCCTGGGTCAGGTTCAGGCGATATTCCCACAGGTCGCGGTTCTCGAGGCTGCGGTACTCCGAGAGTTTTTCCTGATAAGGCACCAGCGCAAACAAGCCGGGATAGCCGCCCATCAAGCCTTTCCAGGCATACAGGATGCTGTTGTCCGAGCCTTCGATGTAGGCGCCGAAGTTGATCGCATAACTGAGCAGGGCGGTTTGATCGCTCTGCACATTGGCCTGGTCGATGCGCAGCAACGTGTGGCCGAACATCGATGACGGGCTGTTCAGATACGCCGCCGGGAAAATCATCACCGCGCTGTGGGGCGAAACATCCTTGAACCATTGCTTGAATTCAGTGCAGTCCAGTGTCGGCAGATCGCTCAGGTTGAGCTGCGCTTTGAGCCAGCGGGTGCGGGCGGGATAGACGCATTGCGCATGCTTTTCGCCGGCACTGGCCGGGGCGTACAGCGCTTGCACGGTCGCCGCCAGTTCACGGTCAGGATGTTCATTGCCGTCGGCAGCGAGGAAGAATTTCTTGTCGCTGATATAGCTGCGCCAGCCGCCGAGTTTGGCGGTTTCGTAGTGGCCCAGGGAAATCCAGAAGGGGTCATTGGCCAATTGCTGCAAACGTTGATTGTCGACATGTGGCGCGGCAGACAGCGGGGCGCAGACATAGAGCGCCAGCCAGGCAAGGCGTTTGAGCATAGTGGGCAACTTAATTCGAAAGAAACAAAGACCCAAAAACGGTCAGGTTCAAAAAATAAAACCCGCTCCCCGAAAGGAGCGGGCGGGTCGAGCTTAAGCTTGAGTGGCGTACTTGGCCAGACGTGGATCGCTCTTCAGAACGGCCAGGGTGTTGGTATGCACGTCGTCAGCGGTCACGTCAGCCTTGCTGAAGATCTGCTGGAAGTGCTCATGAGTGACGGCAGCGAAATGCGCACGGTCTTCCGGCGCCACGCCCAGTACCACAGCGTAAGTGGTCAGCGCTTCGCCCTGACCTTTAGCCATGTCTTCAGACAGCTCGTTCATCATGCCATTCATGGCAATCCAGGATTTGCCGCCATAGGTCAGCGACGCATTGGTTGAGCAACCGTTGGTACCAGAGGTCATACCGAAAGTTGCGTTGCCGGAAGTGCCGTTGGTGGTGGATGCCAGGAAGTGAGCCGGGGTGCCACGCTGACCTTCGAACAGCATGTTGCCCCAACCGCAATCCGGGCCGCCTGGCGCCTGAGCCATGGCGTTGATGGATACAGCGGTGAAGAGAGTACCAAGAAGAATCCGTTTCATAGCTTTGTTCTCTTTATGTGCATACCAATGGACAGGGGTCTGGCCCGATCTGGCGCCAGTGGGCCGGTTATTGTTCCAGCCGCGCAGTTTGGAGTTTAGGCACGTTCCTAGGGTTCCGTGATTTTTTGCAAAACATTCGTTGAAAACATTGATTTAGACCCGGCCCGCCTATGGATGCCGCTTTGTCTATGCTTTGGCTAGAGGCGCGCCTTGCAAGTGAGGTATGGGCAGCGCCAGAATGCCGCTATCTGCCCCGCCTGATGTAAGGAAGCCCGATGCCTGATCCTGTTGCTGCCAGCTTGCGTCTAGCGCCCGAAGCGCTGACCCGTCCGTTTTCCGCTGAACAGTTCAGCTTCTCTACCACCAATGATTTGGAGCCCTTCCGCGGTGTGCTTGGCCAGGAACGTGCGGTCGAAGCCTTGCAGTTCGGTGTGGCAATGCCACGCCCCGGTTACAACGTATTCGTCATGGGCGAGCCCGGCACCGGCCGGTTTTCGTTCGTCAAACGCTACCTGAAAGCCGAAGGCAAACGCCTGCAGACCCCGGCGGACTGGGTCTACGTCAACAATTTCGATGATCCTCGCGAACCTCGTGCCCTGGAATTGCCATCGGGTACCGCTGGCGCCTTTATCGATGACATCAACGGCTTGATCGACAACCTGCTGGCGACTTTTCCGGCCGTGTTCGAGCACCCGTCCTACCAGCAGAAGAAAAGCGCCATCGACCGCGCCTTCAATCAACGCTATGACCGCGCGCTGGATGTCATCGAGCGTCTGGCGCTGGAGAAGGACGTTGCGCTGTACCGCGACAGCACCAATATTGCCTTCACTCCGATGAGCGAAGGCAAGGCTGTGGACGAAGCCGAATTTGCCCAGTTGCCGGAAGTCGATCGCGAGCGTTTTCACGAGGATATTTCGTGGCTGGAAGAGCGGCTGAACGAAGAACTCGCCAGCCTGCCGCAGTGGAAGCGTGAGTCGAGCAATCTACTGCGCCAGCTCAACGAAGAAACCATCACCCTGGCCTTGCAACCCTTGCTCGCGCCACTGTCGGAAAAGTACGCGGAAAACGCCGGCGTTTGCGGTTACCTGCAAGCGATGCAGGTGTATCTGCTCAAGACCGTGGTCGAGCAACTGGTGGACGACAGCAAGGCGGACGCCATCGCCCGCAAACTGCTGGAAGAGCAATACGCACCGAGCCTGGTGGTCGGTCATCCGCACAGCGGCGGTGCGCCAGTGGTCTTTGAGCCGCACCCGACTTACGAAAACCTGTTCGGCCGCATCGAGTACACCACCGATCAGGGCGCGCTCTACACCACGTATCGGCAGTTGCGTCCGGGTGCGCTGCACCGCGCCAACGGCGGCTTCTTGATTCTTGAAGCGGAAAAAATGCTCAGCGAGCCGTTCGTGTGGGATGCGCTCAAACGCGCGCTGCAATCGCGCAAACTGAAAATGGAATCGCCGCTGGGCGAGATGGGCCGTTTCGCGACCGTGACCCTTACTCCGCAACATATTCCGTTGCAGGTCAAAGTCGTCATCATCGGCGCCCGGCAGCTGTACTACACGCTGCAGGACCTCGATCCGGACTTCCAGGAGATGTTCCGCGTCCTGGTGGACTTCGACGAAGACATCCCGATGGTCGACGAGAGCCTGGAGCAGTTCGCCCAGTTGCTCAAGACCCGCACCTCCGAAGAAGGCATGGCGCCGCTGACCGCTGATGCGGTGGCGCGCCTGGCGACTTACAGTGCTCGCCTGGCTGAGCACCAGGGGCGTTTGTCGGCGCGGATCGGTGATCTGTTTCAACTGGTCAGCGAGGCGGATTTCATTCGCCAACTGGCCAGTGACGAAATGACCGACGCCGGGCACATCGAACGTGCGCTCAAGGCCAAGGCCACGCGGACCGGGCGCGTCTCGGCGCGGATTCTCGATGACATGCTGGCCGGGATCATCCTGATCGACACGGATGGCGCGGCGGTGGGCAAATGCAACGGGCTGACAGTGCTGGAGGTCGGCGATTCGGCGTTCGGTGTGCCGGCGCGGATTTCCGCCACGGTCTATCCGGGCGGTAGCGGCATCGTCGACATCGAGCGTGAGGTCAACCTCGGTCAACCCATTCACTCCAAAGGCGTGATGATCCTCACCGGGTATCTGGGCAGCCGTTACGCCCAGGAATTCCCGCTGGCGATTTCCGCGAGTATTGCCCTGGAGCAGTCCTACGGTTACGTCGATGGTGATAGTGCATCGTTGGGCGAGGCTTGCACCTTGATTTCAGCGCTGTCGAAAACCCCACTCAAGCAATGCTTTGCGATCACCGGCTCGATCAACCAGTTCGGTGAAGTGCAGGCGGTGGGCGGGGTCAACGAGAAGATCGAAGGCTTCTTCCGGCTCTGCGAAGCGCGCGGGCTGACCGGTGAGCAGGGAGCAATCATTCCCCACGCCAACGTTGCCACGTTGATGCTCGACGAGAAAGTGCTGACGGCGGTGCGCGCGGGGCAGTTCCACGTCTACGCCGTGCGCCAGGCTGATGAAGCCCTGAGCCTGTTGGTTGGCGAGCCGGCCGGTGCGCCGGATGCCGATGGCCAGTTCCCTGAAGGCAGCGTCAACGCGCGGGTGGTGGAACGCTTACGGGTCATCGCAGAAATGATCAGCGAAGAAGACCTCAAGGAAGCCGAGAAAGAAGCTGCGCAGGAAGCACTGGTCGAGGCCAAACCGGCTTGATACAAACCTGAGGTCACCTCAATCCCCTGTGGGAGCGAGCTTGCTCGCGATGAGGCACTGACATTCAACATCTCTGTTGGCTGACAGTCCGCTATCGCGAGCAAGCTCGCTCCCACATTTGACTTGGGTGAATCACAAAAAAGTGCCATCAGTCTGGCGTCAATATTCACACAGTGACCATTCGGCGCCTTCTGGTCTAACTTGACGTGCTAGTCAGACTTTTCCTCTATTCTCAGGTCAAGGATATCGACAGTAATCACTGGATCGAGACAGTCCTCCTGTGGGGGCTGAATACCGGATCTACCGAGGGTCGCCGCCATGTCGCGCAACCTCTGCCTCACCCGTCAATGCCTGGGCCTTGTGACCCGTATCGAGTGTGCCATCCGCCCATTGGCGGGGGATACGGGCATGTGGACCTTACTCTTCGCCGCCGGAATGGAAGGTGAACAACCTTCTGCCATCAAAGCCCAAGGCCCGTTTCATGGCCCCTTTGTGGCTGAGTCGATCCTCGACACCATTGTTGAAAGTCTCACCCTGCACGGCTATGAACTGGCCGATGATCCGCAAATCTGGTGCCTGCACCTGCAAGCCCAGTTGCGGGAAATCAATGGTGGCCGCTGCCGCAACCCTGGAGGTTTCGAGTTTCGGCCCGAACACTGAACAGGCTATTGAACAAGGTTGGACGAATCCGCCTTGTCGAGTTTGACCTCGAAGCCATATTGCACGGTGGAGAGATCGGTTCGTTGATAGGTTTCCAGACGGGCAGGCTGCCCGTAGAAATAATGCACCCCCAATAATGCCGGGCCTTCTGCGCTCGCATCGTGGCTGACCGAAAGAATCTCCTTCAGATATTTGCCGCTGTCGTCCTTGGCGAAGAAACGCCAGTCCTGGGCGGGAAACTGCTTCAGATCAACCACCAGCGCATTGCCTTTGAGTACCAGCCCTTTGGGCAACTGGTGGGCGTCGATGGTTTTCTTTTCGATGGTGGCGAGAAACAGCGGCATGGAGCCCACCGCGTAAGCCGGGGTTTCTGGAAACAGGTTCAAGTCGTAGGTGATGGTGCCGCGCAGGGGATCAACCTGGTAAGCCTCAGGCGGCAATTCGATAGGCTCATCGCGCTTGCCGTTACCGTCCTCGGTAAAAAAGCTGACCGGGCTTTCGCCGGGGTTGAAGGAGGTGCCTAGCAGCTCATCATTGAAGCTTTTGGGGTGATCGAACTCGATACGCGCGGCGCTGGGGTCTTCGACCGACTGACTGATTCGGACGCTCTTTTTCAGTTGTTCCTCGCCAAGTGTGGCGCCCTTGAGCCAGATCGGGGCCTGGTCGTCGTACACCACCACTGGCAGCGTCAGTGGCTGGATGTTCTTTTGCGTGGTGTGTGGGTCGAAGCGAAGTACCGGCAGGTTCAGGTCCTTGCGGGTCACCGTAGCGGTTGAAAAGTCCAGTACGCTGACCTCAAGCGTTTCGATCGGCCCGTTGAAGTACACCTTGGAATAACGGTGGCTCTGTTGCTTCTCAAAGGCGCGCTGCTCTTCATCGATCTGTTTCTCGAAGCTCTCGCTCCAGGCCTTCTGCTGTTGCATTTTCGCCAGTTGCTTTTGATAGAAGGCTATTTGTGCGGAGGTTTCGTTGATCGAGCCTGAGCGCGCGAGAAACTGCCCGGTGCTATCCTTGGCCTGGACGATCAGCGGGTTCAGCGGTGTTTCGCCGATCTCGGGGGCCTGTGGCGCGCTGTTGTTGAATTCGATTTCGGCGTAGTTTTTGGCAAGGTTCAGCAGGGTGACGCTGAGGTTGTCGTTGGTGCGAGTCTGGCCAACGTCCTTTTTCGTCAGGTCGAAGCTGTAGAGCCGGCCCGGCGCGATGACTTCCACCGTGCCTTGCAGGCTCAGCGGTTGTGGCTGGTTCTTGTTGTCGACATCCAGGCCATCGATGAATGGATAGGTCACCGTCAAATCATCGGGGTTGGTCAGGTTGGAGCTCGACGGACTGAGCTGAATTCCAGGATCGGTTTCTGACCATTCCGGCTGAAACGGGATGACGTGTTTGTTGCTCAAAGTCACCGATTGCCATTCAAGACTATGGGGAAAGAGAAACGCGACCGGAATGTTGAAGTTGAAGGGGAACACCGGTTGCAGGTCGGTCAGATAGTCGGAACTGGAGTCTTTGTGCAGCACGAACAGACCGTTGATGTACGTGTCGACCAAGGCTTGTGGCGTGGGATAGTGCTTGAGGACGGCGAGGGCGTCTTCGCCATATTCTGTTTCCACCGGTTTGCTGTCGAGCTTGAGTTGCGCACGCTCGAGCAACAACAGTGAGCCGCCGAGTTCAGCCACGGCTTCCTTGAGTTTTGGGTCCTGAATCGCATCCAGAGACTTCTCGAACTGCGCAGTCTTTTCCTCGAGGCTGACCTGGCGCTTCTCATCGCTGGGAGAGCAAGCGCTCATCAGCAAAGCCAGGCAAATTCCGGCGCTCGTTAAAGGCAATCGCACATCCATTTCCCGTCTTCCTGTCCGATGTCGCTGAGCTGTCAATGCTTTGGACACTAGCAGAAAAACCTTGTCACACACGCGCAGGTTGCGGATTTTCCGACGGTTTCTGGGTGTAACGGGTGGCTGATATACTCGCGGCCATTTCCAGACCACATGTGAGATTTAATGGAACGCTTTATCGAAAATGCAATGTACGCCTCCCGCTGGCTGCTGGCGCCGATCTACTTCGGTCTGTCCCTCGGGCTGCTGGCCTTGGCGCTGAAATTCTTCCAGGAAGTGTTTCACGTCATCCCTAACGTGTTCTCGATGGCCGAGTCGGATCTGATTTTGGTGCTGCTGTCGCTGATCGACATGGCGCTGGTAGGCGGTTTGCTGGTGATGGTGATGATTTCCGGTTACGAGAACTTCGTTTCCCAACTGGACATCGACGACGACAAGGAAAAGCTCAACTGGCTGGGCACCATGGATTCCTCTTCATTGAAGATGAAGGTGACCGCTTCCATCGTGGCCATTTCGTCCATTCACCTGCTGCGGATTTTCATGGACGCCAAGAACGTCGATCCCGAGCATTTGAAGTGGTACGTGATCATCCACATGACCTTCGTGATTTCGGCGTTTGCCATGGGTTACCTGGATAAGCTGACCAAGCACTGATCGTTTTATCGCTATACCCAACCGCCCGTCTGTTGCGAAACAGACGGGCGGTGTCGTTTGTGGCTTGTACTTTGATGCGCCGAGGCCTATGCCTGTAAGGATCTTGGCTCGCCATCGCGTGAGGTGCGTTTATGGACCTGAAAGAGTTGAATGCTTATGCCATCGCCGGGAAGGTTGATGAGCTCAACCTGATCTCGATGGAAGGCGGGATCTACCTGTTGGAAGCGCGGATGCATGGCGCGGCGTATCCATTGAGTGATGCCCACGGCCAGATGTTTCACCTGCGTTCGGTCGAGCATGCGCGTGAAGTGCTTCATGCCTTTCCCAGCTTGCCATTCAACCTTGTACACGTTTCGGTTCATGACGAGATGTGTGGACTCGGTTCCAGTTCCGAGGGGAGCCTGAAGGTACCGATTGCATGGCAGCACTGACGCCTCTCATCAACGCTATGGCATCTGTGCTAGTCTGCTGGCCCTTTTGGTTCCGGGCGCTCCGGGATGCGCTGTGTACGCACGGCAAGTTCCAGGGCCGTCCGCACAGCGGAGCAGTGTCATGTCCGAAGTAAATCTGTCCACCGACGAAACCCGCGTCAGCTACGGTATTGGCCGTCAGCTGGGCGACCAACTGCGCGACAACCCGCCACCGGGCGTTAGCCTGGACGCGATTCTGGCAGGTCTGACCGACGCTTTCGCCGGTAAGGAAAGCCGTGTGGGTCAGGAAGAAATGTCCGCAAGCTTCAAGGTCATTCGCGAAATCATGCAAGCTGAAGCAGCTGCCAAAGCTGAAGCCGCTGCTGGCGAAGGCCTGGCCTTCCTGGCTGAAAACGCCAAGCGTGACGGCATCACCACCCTGGCTTCCGGCCTGCAATTCGAAGTACTGACTCAAGGTGAAGGCGCCAAGCCAACCCGTGAAGATCAAGTGCGCACTCACTACCACGGCACTCTGATCGACGGCACTGTGTTCGACAGCTCCTACGATCGTGGTCAGCCTGCAGAATTCCCGGTTGGTGGCGTGATCGCTGGCTGGACCGAAGCCCTGCAACTGATGAACGCCGGCAGCAAATGGCGTCTGTACGTGCCGAGCGAATTGGCTTACGGCGCTCAAGGCGTTGGCAGCATTCCGCCGCACAGCGTACTGGTATTCGACGTCGAACTGCTCGACGTTTTGTAATCCCGTAACCCTGTAGGAGCTCTGCCCCTACAGGGTTTTTCAGCGTTTCTCATATCTCGATCTTGTGATGCAGTTCGCTTGTCGGGCGCAATGCCCGGGCATAGCAGAACAGAAACAGATTGCGCACCAGTTCCTTGAGCACCACCGGCTCGCTGGAACTCAAGCCGTTGACGTCCAGATCACCCTGATCCTGCAGCTCGTTCAAGGCTTCTTCTTCAAGCACCGCACAGACTTCCCCGGTTTCCCGATGCAGGATCCTGAGGTAAGGGTGTGGGCGGTCCAGCCAGGCGTCGATCAAATAAGTCATGGGTCTCATCTCCATTGATTGGTTTCAATGAGAATAATTCTTATTCATCAAATAGCAAGGACCTATTGGCGGTTTGTGTTTTTTTAAGGGTAAAGGTTGCGTAAGGTCAAAACGGCTGGCGTTTGGCTATTGCGAGGGATTGTTGGGCGAAGCGGGGGAGGATGAAGCACCATCCCACGCAGGACGCGGGATGGAATACAGCAGGCTCAGACTTTTCTGACGAACTCGGATTTGAGCTTCATCGGGCCGATGCCGTCGATCTTGCAGTCGATGTCGTGATCACCATCGCACAGGCGGATGTTCTTGACCTTGGTGCCGACCTTGACCACCAGCGACGTGCCTTTGACCTTGAGGTCCTTGATCACGGTGATGGTGTCGCCGTCCTGCAGGACGTTGCCGACCGAATCCTTTTTCACGGTGTCATCGGACACTGCTTCGGCTTCGCCGCTGGCGGACCACTCGTGGGCGCACTCAGGGCAGATCAGCTGGGCGCCGTCTTCGTAGGTGTATTCGGAATTGCATTTTGGGCAGGGTGGCAACGTGCTCACTAAAGCTCCTTGGATTCAGGATCGCTAAAAAGCGCACATTGTATAGGGTTTTAGGCGGAGGAGGGGTGACAGCGAAAGATCGCAGCCCCGTAGGAGCTGCCGCAGGCTGCGATCTTTTGATCTTGCGGTAAAAATCAGTGCGTACGGGCGACCGCAAATTCGCTCAATTCGACCAGTGCATCGCGGTATTCGCTGGCAGGCAGCGCATCGAGGCACTTGATCGCGCGGGCCACGTAGTCACGGGCCAGTTGCGCGGTGTATTCCAGCGAGCCTGAGGCTTCCACGGCTTCGCGGATGCTTTCCAGGTCTTCGATGCCGCCTTTCTGGATCGCCTTGCGCACCAGGGCAGCCTGCTCCGGCGTGCCTTCGCGCATGGTGTAGATCAGCGGCAGTGTCGGTTTGCCTTCAGCCAGATCGTCACCGACGTTCTTGCCCAGGGTTTCGGCGTCGCCTTTGTAGTCCAGCAGGTCGTCGACCAATTGGAACGCCACGCCCAGATGATCGCCGAATGTACGCAGGGCTTCTGACTGTTCCGATGTCGCTTCGCAGAGTGCTGCAGCACTGTGGGTCGAGGCCTCAAAGAGCATCGCGGTCTTGCCGCGGATGACTTCCATGTAGGTTTCTTCGGTGGTGCTGGCGTCACGAACCTTGGACAGCTGCAACACTTCGCCTTCGGCGATGATGCGCGTGGCTTGCGAAAGGATCTTCATCACCGGCATGGAGCCCAGTTCGACCATCATTTCGAAGGACCGCGAATACAGGAAGTCGCCCACCAGCACGCTAGGGGCGTTGCCCCACATGGCGTTGGCGGTCGAGCGGCCACGGCGCATGCCGGACATGTCGACCACGTCGTCATGCAGCAAGGTGGCGGTGTGCAGGAACTCGATGGTCGCGGCCAGCAGGCGCAGGTCATCGCCTTCGCGACCCAGAGCCTTGCCACACAGCAAAACTAATAGAGGGCGCAGGCGTTTACCGCCAGCCGAGGTAATGTAATCGCCGATTTTCGATACCAGCGGCACTCGGGAAGTCAGCTGCTTCTTGATGATGCCGTCGACGGCGCTAAAATCGTCCGCCACCGCGCGGTAGAAAGCTTGGGGTTGCATCAGCGACAGTTGCTCCAGAAGGGTTGCGCGGCATGCTAGGACCCACGTCGGCGGGTGTCAAGGTACGATGGACGGCCTCTTGCATCGCCCCGGCAGCTTGCGTACAATCGCGCACCCTGAACTTCCTGGGCAGCACCTGCCTTACGCAATTGCAAACAGGCCTTCCAGCCCAATGCAGCCATGCCAGCCAATACCTCTTCTTATAAAGAGCTGGGTGAGCAGGATTATCGGAGAAATACCATGTCGTACGCAGTAATTGTTACTGGTGGCAAGCAATACAAGGTCGCCCCAGGTGAATACCTGAAGATCGAAAAACTGGAAATCGCTACCGGCGAATCCGTTACTTTTGATCGCGTTCTGTTGGTCGCCAATGGCGATGACGTGAACATCGGCGCTCCAGTTGTTGCTGGCGCTACCGTTGTGGCTGAAGTGATCTCCCAAGGTCGTCACGATAAAGTCCGCATCATCAAGTTCCGTCGTCGTAAGCACCACATGAAGCGTATGGGCCACCGCCAGTGGTACACCGAGATCAAAATCACCGGTATTCAGGCTTAATTTCAGCCTAATTCCTCACTAGGAGAATTGACTCATGGCACACAAAAAAGCTGGTGGTAGTACCCGTAACGGTCGCGACTCAGAAGCCAAACGCCTTGGCGTGAAGATGTATGGCGGCCAGGTTATCATTCCGGGCAACATCATCGTGCGTCAGCGCGGCACCCAATTCCACGCCGGTTACGGTGTTGGCATGGGTAAAGATCACACTCTGTTCGCTAAAATCGACGGCGTGATCAAGTTTGAAGTAAAAGGCGCTTTCAACCGCCGTTACGTGAGCATTGTCCCGAAGACTGCAGTCGTCGCGGCATAATTACGTAGTTGCTGGAAAAGCCCTGTCTCGCGACGGGGCTTTTTCGTTTGTGGGGTGAGTCTCTTGCAAAGCTGTTTGTGATGGGCTCCAGCGCTGGATTTGCGGTCGTTGATTGAGGTCGCTGCGCTCATTTTTGCAAGAGTCTTATGTCTTAGTGTTTTTCGGCTCGTCCGTATGACGAGAGGCGTTTTGTTATGAAGTTTGTTGATGAAGTATCGATTCGAGTAAAGGCCGGCGACGGCGGCAACGGTTGCATGAGCTTCCGTCGCGAGAAATTCATTGAAAACGGTGGCCCGAACGGCGGCGACGGTGGTGATGGCGGCTCGGTCTACATGATCGCCGACGAAAACCTCAACACCCTGGTGGACTACCGTTACACCCGGCACTTTGATGCCGAGCGTGGTTCCAACGGCGGCAGCACCGACTGCACCGGCAAGAAAGGTGAAGAGCTGGTGCTGCGTGTTCCGGTCGGCACTACCGTCATCGACTCCGCTACTCAGGAAGTGATCGGCGACCTGACCAAGGCTGGCCAGAAACTGCTGGTGGCTCACGGCGGCTGGCACGGTCTGGGTAACACCCGTTTCAAATCCAGTACCAACCGTGCTCCGCGTCAGACCACTCCGGGTAAACCGGGTGAGGCGCGTGATCTGAAGCTGGAAATGAAGGTATTGGCTGACGTCGGCCTGCTGGGCTTGCCGAACGCTGGCAAAAGTACCTTCATTCGTTCGGTGTCGGCCGCCAAGCCGAAAGTCGCCGACTACCCGTTCACCACGCTGGTGCCGAACCTGGGTGTGGTCAGCGTCGATCGCTGGAAAAGCTTCGTGGTTGCGGATATTCCGGGCTTGATCGAAGGTGCTTCCGATGGCGCAGGCCTGGGGATTCGCTTCCTCAAACACTTGTCGCGTACGCGTCTGCTGCTGCACCTCGTGGACATGGCGCCGCTCGATGACGCCAGCGCCCCGGATGCTGCGGAAGTGATCGTCAGCGAGCTGACCAAGTTCAGCCCGTCCCTGGCTGAGCGTGATCGTTGGTTGGTGCTGAACAAGTGCGACCAGATCCTCGAAGAAGAGCACGATGATCGCGTCAAGGAAATCGTCGATCGCCTGGAGTGGACCGGTCCGGTCTACGTGATCTCGGCCATCTCCAAGCTGGGCACCGAGCGTCTTTGCCGCGACATCATGCGTTACATGGAGGATCGTGCTGATCGCCTGGCTAACGACCCGGTTTACAAAGAAGAATTGGCCGAACTCGATCAGCGCATCGAAGACGAAGCCCGTGCTCAGCTGCAGGCCCTGGATGACCAGCGTGCCCTGCGCCGTAGCGGCGTGAAGTCGGTCCACGACATCGGCGACGATGATTGGGATGAAGAAGATGTGGATGACGAAGACGGTCCGGAAATCATTTACGTGCGTGACTGATTCGTTGCAGTAAACTTAAGCGCCGCTCAATCGAGCGGCGTTTTAGTATCTGGAAATCGATAGTTGGTCACGAATAACCACGAATAACGTTACGGGCAGTGCCAGGTCGCGCTGTCCTCAAGCTAAGGTTGAAGATGATGCGGAGCAAGGTGACAGGTGCGCAGCGTTGGGTCGTGAAGATCGGCAGCGCTTTGCTGACGGCGGACGGCAAGGGCCTGGATCGCGCGGCAATGGGTGTTTGGGTCGAGCAGATGGTGGCTTTGCATGAGGCTGGCGTCGAGCTGGTGCTGGTGTCCTCCGGGGCGGTGGCGGCGGGCATGAGCCGCTTGGGCTGGACCGTACGACCCAGTGCGATGCACGAGTTGCAGGCCGCTGCCGCCATCGGTCAGATGGGGTTGGTGCAGGCCTGGGAGTCGAGCTTTGCCGAGCATGGCCGGCATACCGCGCAGATTCTCCTGACCCACGACGACTTGTCCGACCGCAAGCGCTACCTGAATGCTCGCAGCACCTTGCGCGCGCTGGTCGAGCTGAAAGTTATTCCGGTGATCAACGAAAACGACACCGTGGTCACTGATGAAATACGTTTCGGCGACAACGACACGCTTGCGGCGCTGGTAGCCAACCTGGTCGAAGCTGACTTGCTGGTGATCCTCACGGATCGCGATGGCATGTTCGACGCCGATCCGCGCAACAACCCTGACGCCAACCTTATTTACGAAGCGCGCGCTGATGATCCGGCGCTGGATGCGGTGGCGGGCGGTACGGGTGGTGCGCTGGGTCGTGGCGGCATGCAGACCAAATTGCGTGCTGCGCGGCTGGCGGCTCGTTCTGGTGCGCATACCATCATCGTTGGCGGGCGTATTGAGCGCGTGCTGGATCGCCTCAAGGCAGGCGAGCGCATCGGCACCTTGCTGTCGCCTGAGCGCGGCCTGTTGGCGGCGCGCAAGCAATGGCTGGCCGGGCACCTGCAAACCCGCGGCACGCTCGTGCTGGATGCCGGTGCGGTGACGGCGCTGTCCAAAGGCAACAAAAGTTTGCTGCCTGTGGGCGTCAAACTGGTCCAGGGCAGCTTCCGTCGTGGCGAGATGGTGGTTTGCGTAGCGCCGGACGGTCGTGAAATCGCCCGAGGCCTGGTCAACTACAGCGCGCTGGAAGCACAAAAAATCATCGGTCAGTCGTCTGAGGCGATTGTCGGTCTGTTGGGTTACATGGCGGAGCCGGAACTGGTTCACCGCGATAACCTGATCCTGGTCTGAAGGAATACCTGAATGCGCGTGGCAAAAGGATTGTTGGGTCTGCTGTTGGCGATGCCGCTGCTGGCCTCGGCCGAGGAGATTGGTCAGGTGTCGACGGTGTTCAAGTTTGTCGGCCCGAACGACCGCATCGTCGTTGAGGCATTTGATGATCCAAAGGTTGAGGGCGTGACCTGCTACCTGTCGCGAGCCAAGACGGGTGGCGTGAAGGGTGGTTTGGGGTTGGCTGAAGATCGCGCAGAAGCGTCTATCGCTTGTCGTCAGGTCGGGCCGATCAGCTTCAAGGGTGAGTTGAAGGATGGTGATGAGGTGTTCAAGGAGCGCACGTCGCTGGTATTCAAGACCATGCAGGTGGTGCGATTCCTCGACAAGAAGCGCAATACGCTGGTGTACCTGGTCTATAGCGACCGTGTGATCGAAGGTAGTCCGCAGAATGCGGTGACGGCGATTCCGATTTTGCCGTGGCGTTAAGCTCTGTTTGATTGACTGGCGAGCCGTTCGGCTCGCCATTTTTTTGTTTGTTGAATTGATGTGCTTCCAGCGCGAAGGGATTCGTATGCGTTCGTTTTTACTGTTGTCGGTTTTTTGCTGTTCGGTTTCTGGTTGGGCATCGGCCGAGCCGTTTTATGCCGCAAAGTCGCTGGCGCACCCGGTGATAAAGGGTTCTCAGGACAGTGGCGCGACGCTGGCGTTTATTCGTGAGGCGGGCGGGGTCAGCGCTTATTCCTGTGTGTGTGAATCGCCCGGCGATGCGCCGCAGCTACTGGAAAACTACGGAGAAGCGAGTGTCGAGTCAGTGTTCTATGCCAATCTCGACGGCGACCTCCAGACGTTGATTGTGTTGACTCGGGCTCAGGGGCGCTCGGCCCTTCATGGTTATCGATTCATCCCGCAGGCGGGCAAGTACCGCCGACTCGAAACGCTTCAGTCAGTACTGGATCGAATCGCCAGCAGCCAAAAAAACCTCAATGCCGCGCTGGTCCAGCGTGAGCTGGGCAAGTTGCCGCCTTATGACTACGGTCGGTCCATGGTGAAAACCGGCGTCGCCGAATTTGATGCGCTCGATCCTGTTGGTGGAACACTGGTGGGGTATTTCGGCGTTGATGGTGTGCCGGCCAGCGCAGGGCAGGGGCCGGATGATGGTCATCGCGACACTTACAAAAAGACTTTCGAGCAGCGTGAGGGGCGTTGGCTGACGCTCACGTACGAGCGTGTCTATCGCGCAGAGGATGATGTCGGCTCTGCCTATCGGGTTAGCCGGATGGCTTGGGAGACCGATCCGAAGCGCTATAGAGGGACAGAAGACGGTGTGTCGGTGTTGCTGAGTGAGGGAAGGCTGCTGGCGCGAGGTGCATTTGTTCAAGGCAAGCAGTCTGGCGCCTGGGTCATCGTCGAAGACTCGGGTGATGAGTCCAGGGGTGCCTACGTGGACGGGTTGCGTCAGGGCTACTGGATTATCAGCGACGGCGAGACCGTTTCCGAAGGTCTGATTGTCGACGACTTTTATGAGGGGCGTTGGACGGTTCGTGAGGGCTCCGGTGAAGACGAGCTGACGGGATTCGATACCTACAAGCACGGCGAGCCTGATGGTCGTACCGAGCGCCTGCGTAATGGCGCGATTGTCCTGCAAGGCGATTTTGTGCAGGGCAAACAACAGGGTTACTGGATAACCACGTGGGGTGAGGGCAGTTATCTGTCGGGTGTCCGGGAAGGCACCTGGAAGTTGAAGGTTGAAGACGGGCGTGTACAGACCGTCAACTTTGTCGGCGGCAAAAAGCAAGGGGAGTTGCGCGAGGTTGATGCGGAAGGCGTTCTGCGGCTGGTTGAGCACTATCGCGCCGATGTTCTTGATGGGCTCAGGCAAACCTATGCTGCCAATGGCAAGCTCACCTATTCGGCCACTTATGCCAATGGTCAGATCGAGGGGCGAGCGCTGACCTATAGCGACGATGGTGTTGTGCTGCGTTCGGATGTCTCATGGCGGAACGGTTCGATAGACGGCGCGTTTCGTGACTATCACCCCAATGGGCGGCCCGACAGGGTCGCTACCTACGAAGCCGGCGAGCCGATCGGCAGTCTTCAGTCATTTGATGAAGCTGGCGTGTTGGTCGAGGATAAAAATTATTGCCATGTGGCGGATGGCAAATACACCAGCATCAAACTCTGCGGCAAGCAGCGCGGCGGCTTTAATAACGGCAAATTCGACTATGAGGCCGAATATCTCTTTGGCAGTGAGCAAAGTATTCGGGTCGAGCAAGATGGGCGAAAGGTTCGCGAAGTGTTGTTGGGCCCAGATGATCGGGTCACGCGCAACGACTACTACCCCAATGGGCAGTTGAAGTGTTCGGAGGCCATGCAGGGTTTTCGCCTGATCACCGTCGAGGGAAAAGAATACAAGAACTACGCTTCTGCCAAGCGTGAGGGCGAGAAGGTCTGCTATTACCCTACGGGCGTGGTCGAGCGGCGCTTCAACTTCAAGGATGACAAGTTGGTAGGTTGCTACACCGGTTACGACGAGGCGGGTGTACAGAACTTTCCGCCGCCACAAGGATGCCCGCCACCGAAGCCGGTCGTATTCAATTTTGGTGAATAAGTGAGGGGTGGGTGAGCGCATCCTTGGGTGGATGTGCTCCCTGGGTGGGGGTTTGGCCGGAGCCAAATCGCAGGCAATAAAAAACCGACCCTAGGGTCGGTTTTTTAACAAGCTTATCGCTTATGCGGCAACAGCAAGGTTCAGAGCCTTGACGTGACCGTTCAGGCGGCTCTTATGACGAGCAGCCTTGTTCTTGTGGATGATGCCTTTATCGGCCATACGGTCGATAACTGGCACGGCCAGAACGTAAGCAGCTTGAGCTTTTTCAGCGTCTTTTGCGTCGATGGCCTTAACTACATTCTTGATGTAGGTACGAACCATGGAACGCAGGCTGGCGTTGTGGCTGCGACGCTTCTCAGCCTGTTTTGCACGTTTTTTGGCGGAAGGTGTGTTGGCCACCGTCGAGCTCCTCGAAAGACTTTTTAGGAAATAGCAAACAAAATAGGCCGCGAATCATGCCGATGAGTTGATGTCTTGTCAAGGGCGGTTGAGACGTTCCGCTAAGTGGTAGGTATAAAGAGGCGGGATATTTATTTCCGGCGCTTGACCTGTAAACTCGCGAGCTTTGGCTCTGTGCTGCTGCGGCGCGGAGTATCGCATAAGTAGGCGCTTTGTTCGCCTGCTGTTTATCGACAGGCACAAACTCTTTCAATGAATCTGCTCAAATCGTTGGCCGCCGTCAGCTCTATCACGATGCTTTCCCGGATTCTGGGGTTCGTTCGTGACACTCTCATTGCACGCACATTTGGCGCCGGGATGGCGACTGACGCCTTCTTTATCGCCTTCAAATTGCCCAATCTGCTGCGACGGATCTTCGCCGAGGGGGCTTTTTCCCAGGCATTCGTGCCGATTCTTGCTGAATATAAAAGCCAGAAGGGCGAGGAGGCGACGCGAACCTTCATTGCTTACGTCTCGGGCCTGCTGACGCTGGTGCTGGCATTGGTCACCGCGTTGGGCATGATCGCTGCGCCGTGGGTCATCTGGGCGACTGCGCCGGGTTTCACCGATACGCCGGAAAAATTCGAGCTGACGGCCAGCCTGTTGCGCGTGACCTTTCCTTATATATTGCTGATCTCCCTGTCTTCATTGGCCGGGGCGATCCTAAATACCTATAACCGCTTCTCGGTGCCGGCCTTCGTGCCGACCCTGCTCAACGTCAGCATGATCATCTTTTCGGTGTTCCTGACGCCGTACTTCGATCCGCCGGTCATGGCGCTGGGCTGGGCAGTACTGGTGGGTGGTCTGGCGCAATTGCTCTATCAGCTGCCGCACCTGAAAAAGATCGGCATGCTGGTGCTGCCACGCCTGAACCTGCGTGACAGCGGCGTCTGGCGGGTCATGAAACAAATGCTGCCGGCGATTCTCGGCGTCTCCGTGAGCCAGATTTCGCTGATCATCAATACCATTTTCGCCTCGTTCCTGGTCGCCGGTTCCGTGTCCTGGATGTACTACGCTGACCGTTTGATGGAATTACCGTCCGGTGTTCTGGGTGTAGCGTTGGGCACGATTCTTCTGCCGACCCTGGCCAAGACCTACGCCAGCAAGGATCGCCAGGAATACTCGCGAATCCTCGATTGGGGGCTGCGCCTGTGCTTCATGCTGGTGTTGCCGTGCTCACTGGCGCTGGGGATTCTCGCCGAGCCGCTGACGGTTTCTTTATTCCAGTACGGCCAGTTCAGCGCGTTTGACGCCTCCATGACCCAACGGGCGCTGATCGCTTATTCGGTCGGTTTGCTCGGGATCATCGTGATCAAAGTGCTGGCGCCGGGCTTTTATGCGCAACAAAACATCCGCACGCCGGTAAAAATCGCGATTTTCACCCTGATCGTTACCCAATTGTTCAACCTGGTGTTGATCGGCCCCCTGGCCCACGCCGGCCTGGCGCTGGCCATCAGCATCGGCGCCTGCATTAACGCCGGCCTGCTGTTCTATCAGCTGCGCAAGCAGCAGATGTATGAGCCGCAACCGGGTTGGGCGAAGTTCGGCTTCAAGCTAGTGATAGCAGTGTTGGTGATGTCTGCTGTGTTACTGGTTGGAATGCATTTCATGCCAGCCTGGGATCAGGGGCATATGCTGGAGAGGTTCCTGCGTCTGGGCGCATTGGTCGGTGCCGGTGTGGTGGCTTATTTCGGCATGTTGCTGTTAATGGGCTTCCGTTTGCGCGACTTCAATCGCAAAGCGCTGAGCTGAGGTCACGACCTCGATAAACACGGGCGAATCGACGGTTTTGTCGGCTCGATCACTTTGGGTTACGGTGTTGCCTGTCGTCGGCCGCCGGGTGTGGTTATAATCGACCACTTTATGAGCAAGAAGCGCGTTATGCAGCTGGTTCGAGGCCTCCACAACTTGCGCCCCCAGCATCGGGGCTGTGTCGCCACTATTGGCAACTTTGACGGTGTTCACCGTGGCCACCAGGCTATCCTGGCGAGGCTCCGTGAGCGTGCGCTCGAGTTGGGCGTGCCCAGCTGCGTGGTGATTTTTGAGCCGCAGCCGCGAGAGTTCTTCGCGCCGGACACGGCGCCGGCCCGTCTGGCCCGGCTGCGGGACAAACTGCAGCTGCTGGCCGAGGAAGGTGTCGACCGGGTCCTGTGCCTGGCCTTCAACCACCGCCTGAGCAAGCTCAGCGCCGCCGAATTCGTCGATACCATTCTGGTGGACGGCCTCGGTGTACAACATCTTGAGGTCGGTGACGATTTCCGTTTCGGCTGTGACCGGGTAGGGGATTTCGATTTCCTGCAACAGGCCGGCGTCCTGCAAGGCTTTACCGTCGAAGCGGCGCAAACCGTCGAGCTGGACGGTATTCGCGTCAGCAGCACCCAGGTCCGCAATGCCCTGGCCGCTGCCGATTTTGCCTTGGCCGAGCGACTGCTCGGTCGTCCGTTCCGGATTGCCGGGCGGGTCCTGCATGGCCAGAAGCTGGCGCGCCAGTTGGGTACGCCCACGGCCAACATACAACTCAAGCGTCGTCGCGTGCCGCTGACCGGGGTTTACCTGGTCAATGTCGACATCGACGGCAAGACCTGGCCAGGCGTCGCCAACATTGGCGTGCGGCCAACCGTTCAAGGGGATGGCAAAGCCCACCTCGAAGTGCATCTTTTAGATTTTGCCGGCGATCTGTATGACCGGCGTTTGACGGTGGTTTTCCACCACAAGCTGCGTGAAGAGCAGCGTTTCGCCTCTCTGGAGGCGCTTAAGACGGCGATCAATGCGGATGTTGCCGCCGCCCGTGCCCTGTCGCACCTAGCGCCAATCGCTAATGAAGAGCCTTAAATGACCGACTATAAAGCCACGCTAAACCTTCCGGACACCGCCTTCCCAATGAAGGCCGGCCTGCCTCAGCGCGAACCGCAGATTCTGCAGCGCTGGGACAGCATTGGCCTGTACGGTAAGTTGCGCGAGATTGGCAAGGATCGTCCGAAGTTCGTACTTCACGACGGTCCTCCGTACGCCAACGGCACGATTCACATCGGTCATGCGCTGAACAAGATTCTCAAGGACATGATCATCCGCTCGAAAACCCTTTCGGGTTTCGACGCGCCTTATGTTCCGGGCTGGGACTGCCACGGTCTGCCGATCGAGCACAAAGTCGAAGTGACCCACGGTAAAAACCTGGGCGCGGACAAGACCCGCGAATTGTGCCGTGCCTACGCCACCGAGCAGATCGAAGGCCAGAAGTCCGAATTCATCCGTCTGGGCGTGTTGGGCGATTTCGCCAACCCGTACAAGACCATGGACTTCAAAAACGAGGCCGGCGAAATCCGTGCCTTGGCTGAAATCGTCAAGGGCGGTTTCGTGTTCAAGGGCCTGAAGCCTGTGAACTGGTGCTTCGACTGCGGTTCGGCCCTGGCTGAAGCGGAAGTAGAGTACGAGAACAAAAAGTCCTCGACCATCGACGTGGCGTTCCCGATTGCCGACGAAGCCAAGCTGGCTGCCGCTTTCGGTCTACCGTCGCTGGGTAAACCTGCCTCGATCGTGATCTGGACCACCACCCCGTGGACCATCCCGGCCAACCAGGCGTTGAACGTTCACCCGGAATTCAACTACGCCCTGGTCGACGTTGGCGACAAACTGCTGGTGCTGGCTGAAGAGCTGGTCGAGTCGTGCCTGGCCCGTTACAGCCTGGAAGGCTCGGTCGTTGCGACCACCACCGGTAAAGAGCTGGAACTGATCAACTTCCGTCACCCGTTCTACGACCGCCTGTCGCCGGTTTACCTGGCGGAGTACGTTGAACTGGGCGCTGGCACCGGTGTGGTTCACTCCTCGCCAGCCTACGGCGTGGACGACTTCGTGACCTGCAAGAAGTACGGCATGGTCAACGACGACATCCTCAACCCGGTACAGAGCAACGGCGTTTATGCAACGTCGCTGGAGTTCTTCGGCGGCCAGTTCATCTGGAAGGCCAACCCGGCCATCGTCGACAAGCTGACCGAAGTGGGTGCGCTGCTGCACACCAGCATCATCGAACACAGCTACATGCACTGCTGGCGTCACAAGACCCCGCTGATCTACCGCGCCACCGCGCAGTGGTTCATCGGCATGGACAAAGAACCTGTGACCGGCGACACCCTGCGCAAGCGGGCGATCAAAGCCATCGAAGAGACCAAGTTCGTTCCGGCCTGGGGCCAGGCGCGCCTGCACTCGATGATTGCCAACCGTCCGGACTGGTGCATCTCCCGTCAGCGCAACTGGGGCGTGCCGATTCCGTTCTTCCTGAACAAGGAAAGCGGCGAGCTGCACCCACGTACCGCTGAATTGATGGAAGAAGTCGCCAAGCGCGTCGAAGTCGAAGGCATCGAAGCCTGGTTCAAGATGGACGCCGCCGAGCTGCTCGGTGACGAAGCGCCGCAGTACGACAAGATCAGCGACACCCTGGACGTCTGGTTCGATTCGGGCACCACGCACTGGCACGTTCTGCGCGGTTCGCACCCGATGGGCCACGAGACCGGTCCACGTGCCGACCTGTACCTGGAAGGTTCGGACCAACACCGTGGCTGGTTCCACTCGTCGTTGCTGACCGGTTGTGCCATCGACAACCACGCGCCGTACCGCGAACTGCTGACCCACGGCTTCACCGTCGACGAGTCCGGCCGCAAGATGTCCAAGTCCCTGGGCAACGTGATTGCGCCACAAAAGGTCAACGACACGCTGGGCGCCGACATCATGCGTCTGTGGGTTGCTTCCACCGATTACTCGGGTGAAATGGCGGTTTCCGAGCAGATCCTGCAGCGCAGTGCGGACGCCTACCGGCGGATCCGTAACACCGCACGCTTCCTGCTCTCCAACCTGACCGGTTTCAACCCGGCCACCGACATCCTGCCGGCCGAAGAAATGCTGGCGCTGGACCGTTGGGCCGTGGACCGCACCCTGCTGCTGCAACGCGAGCTGCAAGAGCACTACGGTGAATATCGCTTCTGGAACGTCTACTCCAAGATCCACAACTTCTGCGTGCAGGAGTTGGGCGGTTTCTACCTCGACATCATCAAGGACCGTCAGTACACCACTGGCGCCAACAGCAAGGCCCGCCGTTCGGCGCAAACCGCGCTGTACCACATCTCTGAAGCGCTGGTGCGCTGGATCGCGCCGATCCTGGCATTCACCGCTGACGAACTGTGGGAATACCTGCCGGGCGAGCGTAACGAATCGGTAATGCTCAACACCTGGTACGAAGGTCTGACCGAGCTGCCGGCAGACGTCGAACTGGACCGCGCCTACTGGGAGCGGATCATGGCGGTGAAGGTCGCGGTCAACAAGGAAATGGAAATCCAGCGCGCGGCCAAGGCCGTCGGTGGCAACCTGCAAGCCGAAGTGACGCTGTTCGCCGAAGAGGCGCTGAGCGCCGACCTGGCCAAGCTGAGCAACGAACTGCGCTTCGTATTGATCACCTCGACCGCTACCGTTGCACCGTTCGTTCAGGCGCCGGCCGATGCCGTGGTCACCGAAGTCACCGGTTTGAAACTGCAAGTGGTCAAGTCGAGCCACGCCAAGTGCGCCCGTTGCTGGCACTGCCGTGAAGACGTCGGCGTGAACCCGGAGCATCCGGAAATCTGCGGTCGTTGCGTCGACAACATCAGCGGCGCTGGCGAGGTTCGTCACTATGCCTAATGCGGCTGGCCGTTTCGGACGGCTGAGCTGGCTCTGGTTGAGTTTGCTGGTCCTGGTCATCGACCAGGCCAGCAAGTTTTACTTCGAAGGCAAGCTCGAGATGTACCAGCAGATCGTGGTGATCCCCGATCTGTTCAGCTGGACCCTGGCCTACAACACGGGCGCGGCGTTCAGCTTCCTGGCCGACAGCTCCGGCTGGCAGCGCTGGTTGTTTGCCCTGATCGCGGTCGTGGTCAGTGCGGTGCTGGTAGTGTGGCTCAAGCGTCTGGGGCGCAACGAAACCTGGCTGGCCGTCGCTTTGGCTATGGTGCTGGGTGGCGCGCTGGGTAATCTGTATGACCGCATTGCCCTGGGCCATGTGATCGATTTCATTCTGGTGCATTGGCAGAACCGCTGGTATTTCCCGGCGTTCAACTTTGCCGACAGTGCAATCACTGTCGGTGCCGTAATGCTTGCGCTGGACATGTTCAAAAGCAAAAAAACCGGAGAAACCGTTCATGACTGAACAGGTATTGGCTGAGCAACGCATCCGCCAGAACACGGAAGTCACTTTGCACTTTGCACTGCGCCTGGAGAACGGCGACACCGTCGACAGCACCTTCGACAAAGCCCCGGCGACCTTCAAGGTCGGTGACGGCAACCTGTTGCCAGGGTTCGAAGCAGCGCTGTTCGGCTTCAAGGCTGGCGACAAGCGTACGCTGACGATTCAGCCGGAAAACGCTTTTGGCCAACCCAACCCGCAGAACGTACAGATCATCCCGCGCTCGCAGTTCAAGGACATGGAACTGTCGCCTGGCTTGCTGGTGATCTTCAACGATGCGGCCAATACTGAGTTGCCGGGTGTGGTGAAGGAATTCGATGACGAGCAAGTGACCATCGACTTCAACCACCCGCTGGCCGGCAAGACATTGACCTTTGACGTCGAGATCATCAACGTCAAATCGCTGTAACGTGTGGGAGCGAGCCTTTGTGGCGAGGGGATTTATCCCCGTTGGGGTGCGAAGCGCCCCTGAACCCAACCACCGCGGTCTTGAATGAGAACGCGCTGTCTGGTTTACGATTGCTTCGCAATCGAACGGGGATAAATCCCCTCACCACAAAGGCTCACTCCCACAGTAAGTAGTTTTTCTACTGTTTTCGCTATTTCTTGCGCGCAAGACACGAGGCACAGCATGCAAATCAAACTCGCCAACCCCCGTGGCTTCTGCGCCGGTGTGGACCGGGCGATCGAAATCGTCAACCGCGCCCTGGAAGTCTTCGGGCCGCCGATCTACGTGCGCCACGAAGTGGTCCACAACAAATTCGTCGTCGAAGACCTGCGCGCTCGCGGGGCGATCTTCGTCGAAGAGCTGGATCAGGTGCCGGACGACGTCATCGTGATCTTCAGTGCCCACGGTGTTTCCCAAGCAGTGCGTACCGAAGCTGCCGGTCGTGGCCTGAAGGTGTTCGACGCTACCTGTCCCCTGGTGACCAAGGTACACATCGAAGTTGCGCGCTACAGCCGCGACGGCCGTGAATGCATCCTCATCGGTCACGCCGGTCACCCGGAAGTCGAAGGCACCATGGGCCAGTACGATGGCAGCAATGGTGGCGCGATCTATCTGGTTGAAGACGAGAAAGACGTCGCCGCCTTGCAGGTGAACAACCCTGAAAAACTGGCGTTCGTGACCCAGACCACCCTGTCCATGGACGATACCAGCCGCGTCATCGACGCCCTGCGTACACGCTTTCCGGCGATCGGTGGCCCACGCAAGGACGACATCTGCTACGCCACGCAAAACCGTCAGGATGCGGTCAAGCAACTGGCCGACGAGTGCGACGTGGTACTGGTGGTCGGCAGCCCGAACAGCTCCAACTCCAATCGCTTGCGTGAACTGGCCGAGCGCATGGCTACCCCGGCCTACCTGATCGACGGTGCCGAAGACCTGCAAAAGAGCTGGTTCGACGGTGTCGAGCGAATCGGCATCACCGCTGGCGCCTCCGCACCGGAAGTGCTGGTGCGTGGCGTGATCCAGCAGTTGCAGGCGTGGGGCGCTACCGGTGCCGATGAACTGGCCGGTCGCGAGGAGAACATCACCTTCTCCATGCCTAAAGAGTTGCGCGTCCGCTCCCTGCTTTAACGCTTTTGCCCCCTGGGCACAGCGCCTGCTCAGCCTTATGGCTGCGCAGGCTGACGCGGCCGGTCGCGGCCAGCACCACCTGGAGCTGAGTGACCGGTTCGCGGGCTGCGCAAATGTGCAGTGTCCCCGCTTGAAAGGCCCGTCCAGGCATCTGTGGCTCGCCAATACTGTTGAAACGTATGTATCGCCTGACCGGCCAATTGCCGACAATCGGCACCCGAGTGCCACTCGCGCGCTCAACCAGCAGCGGATTGCTGTTGTCCTCCGCCCCTTTACCACTGATATCCAGAATGATCCGCCAGCCCTGACTCCAGTCGCCGTTGATGGCGTGAATCACGACGCTCTGGTTACGTGTGATGGCAACGGTTCTGGCGTTGCGTATACCGCTGATAAGCGACTCTGCCACCTGCTCGCGATGGTTCGATTCAGTCAGTGCTGCAAACGCCGGACTGACCAACAGCAGAACAATCCCGACAATTGTCAGTCCCATGAGCAGTTCGATCAGGTTGAAACCTCGCTGATGCATGTCATCTCCCTCCCTGGAGTGCTGCGGCCCGCGCGATCCCTGCGCGAGTAATGGCAAAACAACTGAACACCTGCCGGTCGAATGTTCTAGCGTGTAGAGGCAGGTATAGCCGACGGCAACGGAGGGCACCGATGGATCATCGTACAAAAGGTTTCACGCTGATCGAGTTGCTCGTCGCGCTCGCGGTGTTTCTGATACTGATCACCCTGGCTGTACCAGCGTTTACTCGTTCTGTGCAAAGCACCAAGGCCGACACCGAAATTGGCGATCTGCAACGCGGACTCAATTTCGCACGACTGGAGGCTATCGACCGTGGTGTCACCACCCGGCTGCGCCCGACGGCCGGCGGTAGTGTCTGGACCGGGGAATTGACGGTCTATGACGGTACGGGCAATCCGGCCAATGTATTGCGGGTTGTTCCTGCGATGAGCAGCGGGGCGACTCTGACGCTAACCTCAGGAGTGACCGCCATCGATTTCAACAACCTTGGCGGGCTGTCGGCACCGTCCACGGCGGTGGTGATCAGCTATGTACTGGGGGCGCAAAGCAGGACGCTGAATGTGTGTTTGAACGGACGAATTCTATTGGGTGGAAATTGCGGATGAGGGGATGGAGCAAGCGTGCACAGGAGGGCATGACGCTGATCGAAGTCTTGGTTGCGTTGTTGATTCTGAGCGTGGGGCTGTTGGGGGCGGCAGCGATTCAGCTCAATGCGCTGAAGTACACTGACAGCGCGCGGATGACCAGCCAGGCCAGTTTTATCGCCTACGACATGATGGACCGCATTCGCGCCAACTCCGGTGCCGACTACACCGTCACGCCTCCGACCTCAGGCAACCTGAGCGTCGCCCGGGATCAGGACCTCTACGACTTCACCACCAACATTGTCAATTTCGGCGGCGCCACTGCCACCGGCAGCGTGACGCTCAATCAGCGGGTGTACACCATCACCATCACCTGGGATGACTCGCGGGCTGCGAATGTAGCCAATTCGCGGCGCAGTTTCGTCCTGACAAGTCGTGCCACCCTCGATCCGATGCCGACGCCATGAACCGGTCCAGTAGAGGTTTCGGCCTGATCGAGTTACTGATCGCCCTGGCATTGAGTTTGGTCGTGGTCCTGGGCGTGGCGCAGATTTTCATCGCGGCCAAGAACACCTATGTCAGCCAGAACGCCGCTGCCGCCATGCAGGAAGATGCGCGGTTCGTGCTGAGCAAGATGATTCAGGAAATTCGCATGGTCGGGATGTTCGGATGTCTGGGGACGGTCACCGATTCAAGTTCGGCGGGTGACTTCAATGCCAGCCAGACAACGCCGATCAGTTGGGATAACGCCAACCTCAAACTGACCCTGGTGACAGCGGATGTCGGCGGCAGTGGTGGGGTACCGACCTGGACGGTGGTTTCCGATTGTCGGAACAATGCAACGGCCTACACCGGCGCCCGAGTTCCGGCGTCGGGCGAGCTGGCGTTTCCGATCCGGCGCTTGATCTACAGCTTTAGCAACAATCAACTGCTGATGGGTGTCGGCACCGGCACGCCGGCTCAGGCGGTGCTGGTGAACAACGTCAGTGCCTTCAACGTGAGCTTCGGCCTCGCCAGTTCCGCTACTGATGTGGCCGCCTCCAGTTACAGCAGCAACCCCTCTGATTCGGCGCGCATTCGCAGTGTTCGCCTGACATTGACCCTCACCGACCCGAACAACCGGGTACGCAATCAAACCTTCAACGTGGTTGCCGCTCTGCGCAACCGCTTGCCATGAGGGGAGGGCCGATGAGTATTTCTCCCATGACCCCTCACGCCCAGCGTGGCATGGCGCTGCTGGTTAGCCTGGTGTTTCTTCTGTTGCTGACACTGATCGGTCTTTCATCGATGCAAAACGCCACCCTGCAGGAAAAAATGGCGGCCAGCGTGACCTTGCGCAATCAGTCGTTCCAGGGCGCCGAATCGGCGTTGCGCGTGGGTGAAAGCGCGGTGCAACTGGAGACCTATTCGTTGCCGGTCTGTAGCGGCACCACCCAATGCGCGCCACCGGCCGAGTCGTCGACAATCACCGGTGCCGGCTTCAATTCCACCTCGGGGGTGACCTGGATCGCCTCCGGCAGCGGTTTTTACGGGGTGCAGAACATCGGCACCACCCTGACCGCCGTGAATGTGCCGAGCAACACTTCGACAACGCTGTACCGGGTGACCGCAGTCGGCATCGCGGGCAACTCGCGCAGTGTGGTGGAGAGTATCTATGCGAAGTACTAAACGGCTGTGGCACCTGGTTTTCGGCGTGCTGTTGGGGCTTTATCTCTTAGCGCCAGCGTATGCCTTCACGCCGTCGGATTCTCCGCTGTTGAGCGCCGCTGCTGTCGCGCCGAACGTGATGTTGTTGATTGACGATTCGGGCAGCATGAACAGCATCGTCTGGGCGGCGGGTTTCGATCCGACGGTCATAAATCGCCCTCAGGTGACCATCTGCAGTTCAGATTTCTCCTGCCTGGGAGGTCAAAACCTCGACATGAGCGACACCAATATTTTTCTGTCCAGTCTCAATCGCGGAGGTTGTGCGTCAGGTTATTTTGGTTTTTATAACGGCTTTTTTGGGTTGAATTCGTTTTGTCTGAAACTACCCGATCCGGTGGGCGGCCAGAACACCCGTTACTCGGCCAACTACCTGTCTTACCTGATCACTCTGGCGAACAGTTCGACCAAGGACTTCACCACTGGCTCAATCCCCAACGATTACCGGATGAACGTTGCGCGCAAGGCGGCCACCGATCTGGTGACCACTAACCGCGGGCTGCGTATAGGTCTGGCGACGTTCAATCCGGTCAACAGCAACAACGCCGGCAATGGTGGCTACATCGCCCGCTCCATTAGCGATCTGGCGGACCAGGCCAACTACAACGCCCTGATTACCTCGATCAACGGCTTGAGTGCGGTCGCCAACACGCCGCTGGCGGAAGCCTATTACGAAGTAACCCGATACATGCGCGGCATGGCACCGTTCTACAACTCGACGCCCGCGACCTACACCAGTCCGATCCAGTACCGCTGCCAGAAAAACTATGGTGTGGTGATTACCGACGGCTTGCCCACCTATGACCGGACCTTCCCGACCACCGATACCTTGGGCGGTACCCGACTGCCCAATTGGGACGGTATAAACAACGACGGCCCCGGTGGCGACGATGAGGGCGACACCCTTTATCTGGATGACATCGCCAAGTTCGCCTTCGACATCGACATGCGCACGACCGGCACCGATTTTGCGAACAAAAACTGGGACGCAGCGGATTTTCCCAAACAGAACATGAACACCTACACCGTCGGTTTTGCCACTGCGAACCAGATGTTGTCGGACGCGGCGACGTACGGGCAGGGCAAGTATTACCAGGCGACCGACAGTGCTGGCCTCAACAGTGCACTCTCGTCCGCCCTGAGCGACATCACCTCCAAGGCCGGCTCCGGCGGCAGTGGCGTCACCAGCGGGACCACTCTGGCCAGCGGTTCGAGTTACTTTCAGACCAGTTTCGATCCCAAGGATTGGCGCGGCACGATCAAGTCCTACGGATTTACCTCCGCTGGCACGGTCAACACCGCCTCGGTGTTATGGACCACAGATACCGCCATCGTGCCCGGAGCCACGGCGCCGACCTATCAATCCTGGAACACACTGACCAACGCGGCTGTGACGCTGGCCTACGCCAGTTTTTCCCCTGCTCAGCAAACTTCCCTCAACCAGAGTTTGCCCATCGGCATCACCGGCAGCGATCTGGTGGAGTGGAGCAAGGGCACCAACAAGGCCGGCCTGAAAGTGCGCAGTGTGCTGCTTGGCGACATCATCAATTCGCCGTTGGCCCTGGCATCTCCCACGGATAAAACCGCGTCTGATCTGTCAGGCGACACCACTTACAGCACCTATCTGGCAACCAAAGCGGCCAGCATGAACGCCAGCCTCGTGGTGAACGCCAACGACGGCTTTGTAAACGTCATCAACACGGCCAATGGCACACGGCGTTACGCTTTTATGCCGTCCAGTGTGTTGCCGTCACTCCGTTATATCGCCGACCCCACTTACATAAACGGGGTGAGCCACAAGTTTCTGGTGGACGGCCAGGTGGGCGTGTTCGATGCCCAGCTCAACAGCGCCTGGAAA
This sequence comes from Pseudomonas sp. LBUM1645, assembly GCF_059716185.1. Taxonomy (NCBI): domain Bacteria; kingdom Pseudomonadati; phylum Pseudomonadota; class Gammaproteobacteria; order Pseudomonadales; family Pseudomonadaceae; genus Pseudomonas; species Pseudomonas sp. LBUM1645. The sequence goes on along the minus strand of NZ_CP166811.1, from coordinate 6,160,353 downwards.
ACCCTTGCGTTGGGCGGGACAGGGGCGGGAGGGCGGACCTTCTATGCGCTGCAACTGTTCGACGCATCGGCCGGTAACGTGACCAAGGCGTTGTGGGAAATCAGCGCACCGGCCACAGCAAATACGGCGAACGTTTTCAATGATCTGGGTTATGCCTACGCACGACCGGAAGTGGCACGCTTGGCCGACGGTCGATGGGCGGCATTCATCTCCAACGGTTATGGCAGCAACTCCGGGGTGGCAGCGTTGTACGTGGTCGACATTCGCGACGGTTCGCTGATCAAGAAAATAGTGGTCGACGGCGCGGAGACTGCCAACGGCCTGTCGTCGGTAAAACTTCGGGTCAACTCGCAGAACGTAGTGCAGGCCGCTTATGGCGGCGATTTGAAGGGGAGGTTGTGGAAGTTTGATTTGAGCGCCACCGCCCCGGAATCGTGGGATCTGGCGTTTTCCCGCCAACCGTTGTTTACCACCGCAGGTGGCATCACCCAGCCAATTACCGCGCAACCATTGCTGGCGGACAATGCGCTGGGAGGGAAGGAAGTGTTTTTCGGTACTGGTAAATTCAATGAAACTGCCGACAAGACCAACAAAGACCTTCAGGCTTTCTATGCCGTGTGGGATGCGCAAGGTGGCTCCGGACAAATCACAACGTCCAGTTTGCAGGCACAGTCGGTAACTGGCGTGTTCTCGGGTAGCAGTGGGCAATTCATCACCACCAGCCAGAACGACGTGACCTATCCGGCGAAAAAAGGCTGGTACCTGCCGCTGGTGTACAACAACGTGTTAACCGGTGAGCGGGTGATCAATCAGGCCAGTCTGGTGGCCGGCCGGATCGTGTTCACCACGGCCAGCGTGGACACCACCGACCCATGCGCCAGTTTCGGTACCGGCAAACTGGTCGAGCTGGATGCATTCAGCGGTAAGATGCTCAATTACGCGGTGCTCGACAGCAATGGCGACGGGCTGGTCGACATCAAGGATTCGATTTCCAGCGGGGTGATTTTCACCGGTGGTATTCCGACGCTGAACGCGATCGTCAACAATGCGTCCCGCAAGATTGTGAACGACTCCAGCGGTGGCATCAGCTCCCTGGTGGAAAAGCCCGGCAGCGGCGGCAGCCGTCGCATCATGTGGCGACAAATACAGTAAGTGAGAGTTGAGGCATGCGCAGATCCAACCGAGGTTTTACCCTGATCGAAATCATGATCGTGATTGCGATCATCGGGATCGTCATCACCATTGGCTACCCGAGCCTCACCGAGTATGTGAATAAGGGCCGCCGCACTGAAGTCGCCGGCCTGCTCTCCGAGCAAGCGCAGATCCTTGAACGCTACTATTCGAAGAATAATGTCTACGCCAATGCCACCGGCCTGAGCGCCGGTAATGACTTCTATACCATCACCCCGACCCTGACCGATCAGACCTTCCTGCTGACGGCGGAGCGCAAGGTCGGCAAGGCCATGGCGGCTGACAGGTGCGGTAATTTCACCATTACCAACACGGGTGTCAGAGGCATGGTCAACGCAACGGCCGGACTGACCACCAAGGATTGCTGGGGGCGCTGAGTTCCTTTTTCGGGTGCCTTTTGTGCCCTCTGTCTATTTAACGGTTGGATCAGAACATGACCAGGCAACAGCAAGTGGTGATTGTCGGCGGCGGCGTGATTGGTCTGCTGACAGCGTTCAATCTCGCGTCCGAAGTGCAAAGTGTTGTGCTGCTGGATCGTTCGAATGTCGGTCAGGAGTCGTCCTGGGCCGGCGGCGGCATCGTCTCGCCGCTCTACCCGTGGCGCTACAGCCCGGCGGTCACCGCGTTGGCGCATTGGTCCCAGGATTTTTATCCACAGCTGGGCGAGCGACTGTTTGCAGCCACCGGTGTCGATCCCGAGGTGCATACCACCGGGTTGTACTGGCTGGACCTGGATGACGAGGCCGAGGCGTTGGCCTGGGCCGAGCGGGAAAACCGTCCGTTGCGGGCTGTGGATATCTCGGCGGCTCACGACGCGGTACCGGTGTTGGGGAGCGGTTTCTCCCGGGCGATCTACATGGCCGATGTGGCCAATGTGCGTAATCCGCGGCTGGTGAAGTCCCTCAAGGCTGCGTTGCTGGCGCTGCCGAACGTGACGATTCATGAGCAGTGTGAAGTCAGCGGGTTTATCCGTGAAGGCGCTACGGTGGTCGGGGTGCAGACCTCGGCGGGAGCGATTCATGGCGATCAGGTGGTTCTGACTGCGGGTGCCTGGAGCGGTGATTTGCTTAAAATCCTGGGTCTGGACCTGCCGGTCGAGCCGGTGAAAGGGCAGATGATTCTCTACAAATGCGCAGCGGATTTCCTGCCGAGCATGGTTCTGGCCAAGGGGCGTTATGCGATTCCTCGGCGCGATGGGCACATTTTGATTGGCAGTACGCTGGAGCATGAAGGCTTCGACAAGACGCCGACCGAATCTGCCCTGGAGAGCCTGAAGGCGTCGGCGGTGGAGTTGATTCCTGCGCTGGCGGATGCCGAGGTTGTGGGGCACTGGGCCGGGTTGCGACCGGGCTCGCCGGAAGGCATTCCCTACATCGGTCGGGTGCCAGGGTTCGAAGGGCTTTGGCTCAATTGCGGGCATTACCGTAATGGCTTGGTGCTGGCGCCGGCGTCGTGTCAGTTGTTTGCGGATGTGATGCTGGGGCGTGAGCCGATCATTGATCCGGCGCCGTATGCACCGGCCGGGCGTATTTAACCGTTAGATTTTGATTGCTTGCCCTATCGCCATCGCGAGCAAGCTCGCTCCCACAGTTGATCTGAGGTGTGTTCAGATTATGTGCACGCCACTGAGCCCTGTGGGAGCGAGCTTGCTCGCGATGGGTCCCTCAATCCAATCCAAGTTTCTTGAGCCTGTAGCGCATCGACCTGAATGAAAGATTCAACCGCTGAGCCGCCGCCGTGCGGTTCCAGCGGGTTTCTTCCAAGGCCTGGAGGATAAGGTTGCGTTCGACGTTTTCCAGGTAGTCTTCCAGGTTGTCGATCTGCGTCAGGTCCGGCACACCGCCTTCCGGGTTGCAGTTGCCTTCGGCCAGTCGCAGGTCGCTGGCTTCAATCTGCTTGTTTTCGCACAACGTATGAGCCCGTTCGAGCACGTTCTCCAGTTCCCGCACGTTGCCGGGGAAGCGATAGCTTTTCAGCGCGTCGAGGGCTTGTGGGTGGAGTTTTGCGGCGGGTTGGCCAGTGCTGATGGCCAGGCGTTTGAGCACATGGCTGGCGAGGGATTCGATGTCGTCACGGCGTTCGCGCAAGGGCGGCACCCGTAGTTCGATCACGTTCAACCGGTAGTACAAATCCTGGCGAAAGCGTTCGGCGGCGACTTCGGCGTCGAGGTCTTTGTGGGTGGCGCAAAGGATACGCACATCGACCACGGTTTCCTGCTGCTCGCCGACACCGCGAACGGCTTTTTCCTGTATTGCCCGTAGCAGTTTGACCTGCATTGCCAGCGGCAAATCAGCCACTTCGTCGAGGAACAGGGTGCCGCCATGGGCCGCCTGAAACAGCCCGGGTTTGTCTTCGATGGCGCCGCTGAAGCTGCCTTTGCGATGCCCGAAAAATTCGCTCTCCATCAATTCCGACGGAATAGCTCCGCAATTGACCGGGATAAACGGTTGGCTGGCGCGCGGTCCTTGCTCGTGGATCAGTCGTGCGACCAATTCCTTCCCGCTACCGGATTCGCCGCTGATGTACACCGGCGCCTGGCTGCGGGCCAGTTTGTCGATGTGTTTGCGCAGGGCGCGCATCGGCGGTGAATCACCCAGCAGCCGGCGATCGATGGCGATGCCGGTGCCGCCCGGCGCAGGCAACCGAAGCGCGCTGCTGACCAGTTCCCGCAGGCGAGTGAGGTCCACCGGTTTGGTCAGGAAGTCGAAGGCGCCGGCCTTGAGGGCGTTGATCGCCGTTTCCAGGCTGCCATAAGCGGTGATCATTGCCACCGGTACTTGGGGGTGGCGTTGCTGGATGTGTTGCACCAGCTCAAGGCCGGTGCCGTCCGGTAGTCGCATATCGGTCAGGCACAGGTCGAACGCCTCCCGCGACAGCAGGGCCTGGGCTTCGCCGAGGTTGCGGGCACTAAAGGTGTCGAGTTTCATCCGTCCCAGGGTGATTTCCAGGAGTTCGCGGATATCCGGTTCGTCGTCGACGATCAGGACTTTTTGCCGTGGGCTCATGTTCAACTTTGTTTCCGTCCGTGAGCAAAGGTGATGCGAAAGCAGCCGCCGCCTTGGCGTGGTTTGAAGTCTAGGCGGGCCTGGTTGCTTTCGCACAGCTCACGGGACAGATAAAGCCCCAGGCCGGTGCCTTGGGTGCTGGTAGTGAAGAACGGTTCGAACAAGTGCACGTGATGCTCCGGTGCCACGCCGGGGCCATCGTCGAGGATCTCGAGGACTGGCAGCTGGCTGTCCGGGTCGACGAACAACTCGAGCCAGACCTGCGCCAGGTCGTGATTCAAGGCGCTATGGCGCCAGGCGTTGCGCAACAAATTGTCGAGAATCTGGGTCAGTTGGTCTGGATCCATCAGGGTTTTGAAGTCTCCTGAGCCGATGCGCAGATGAATCTGCTGATGCTCGGTCGCCCCCTCGCGGGTTTCGTTGACGAACTGCTCCAGCCACGGCTTCAGATCAAGCCGTTGCGCTACGGTTTGCTGGCGGCGGGACAGTTGCAGGACGTTTTCGATTACCCGATTCATTCGCTGAGAGTGGTCTTGAATAATCTGTGTCAGACGTCGATCCGCGCGGTTCAGTTCCTCTGATTCCTGCAATAGCTGCGCGGCATGACTAACGGCGCCCAGAGGATTGCGGATTTCATGGGCGATACCGGCGGTCAGGCGACCGAGGGCGGCGAGCTTCAATTGCTGGGCTTGTTGAGCGATTTGCGCGAGGTCTTCGAGAAAGACCAGGGTCTGGTGGTGGGGGCTTTGGTCCAGGGCAATGAAGCTCGGTTGCACCTCCAGACCACTACTGGCGACTTTCAGGCTCTGGGGGCGCAGCGTCGGATTGTTGAGCCACAATTGCAGGCGTTCGACCAGGCTGGGTAAGTAGTCGTCGATCAGCTGGCCTGCAAGATTTTCTCTGCCTAACAGGTTCAAGGCGCTGTGGTTGGCCAGTTGAACCCGCCGTTTGTCGTCGAGTACCAGGATGCCGGTACGCATGCGTTGCAGGATCAGTGCGTTGAGGGCTTCGAGGCCGACGACTTCGCTGGCCCGTTGTTCGGCGAGGGTTTCGCTGACCTCCAGGCGTCGGATCAGCCCTTGTACCAGCAATGCCGCAGCAAAACACAAGGCGCCGAGCGTGCCGACTTGCAGGTAATCGTTGGGGGTGGCGGGATGGCTGAAACTCAGGAGGAAGCTCAGCCCGACGATGCCGAGTGCGCCAACGGCGGCAATCAGCAGGCCGATGCGCCCTCGCAACAAGGTGTTACTGATGGCTATCGATACGATCAGCAAGTTGCCGATGGCGCTGGCCACTCCGCCGGCGGCGTAGAACAGACCGCACAGCAGCAGGACGTCGGTCAGCGCCAGGCTGAACAGTTGCGCCGGGCGCCGGGTGTTTCCGAGGAATACCACCAGCAGGATATTCAACACCAGGTAAAACCAGCTGCCACCGCGCAGCAGGTCGTCATTGCTGAACGTCAGCAACTGGTTGTCCATGTTGCTGGAGATCAACAGCACCAGGGTGATGCCGATGCTCAAACGGTAAAGGTGATAGAGGCGCAGCAGTCGCTGGGCCTGTTTGCTGCCGGGACTGGAGGTCTCAGCGATCACTGGAGCCCGGGCCTTGCTCAAGATGAGCCTGGCTGCAATACCACTGTTGTTGAAGGCTCAGCGCGCGGTCGCGTGGCAGGTGTACGCCGCAATGGGCGCAGCGGACCATCGGGGCCGCTTCCAGCTCGGCAGAGGACTTGGGCACGGAAGCCTGGCCCTTGAACTTGCGCCAGAACCATACCGCAGCGGCAATCAGGGCGATCCAGAACAGTAAACGAAGCATGATGAGCTGCTATTTGACGAGTGATGAGCCAGTTTAGCCAAGGACATGACCAGCGCACAGCGTAATCATCGAGCCCATAAAAAAGGAGCCTCGAAAGGCTCCTTTTTGTACAACCCGATGTGTCAGTCAAACACGCCGAAGGTCATGTAGCTGAACCACGAGCGGTCGCTGTTATTGGCTTCAGACTCGTGTTCCTCTTCTTCGATTACGTCGCCATTTTCATCTTTAGGCTTGAGATCGTTCGGAATCGCGTCCTTCGCGTCCTGGAACTGCTTCTGCACGTCCTGGTTGGCGCGGGTTTCGCCCGGCGGCAGCGGTGGACGGGATTCGATCAGGCCCAGGGTGGCCTTGCTCAACCACGAGCGGTTGTCGGCTTCGGCTACCGAAGGCTGGAACTGACCGTCGACCAGGCTTGGATGGTTCGGGTAGTTGAGCTTCAGGGTTTCGAGGCTGGTGGCAGCCAGGTCGTCCAGGTGCAGACGCTGGTAGGCCTCTGTCATCACCGCCAGGCCGTCACCGACCGAAGGGGTTTCCTGGAAGTTTTCCACCACGTAGCGACCACGGTTCGCGGCGGCGACATAGGCCTGACGGGTCAGGTAGTAGTCGGCAACGTGAATCTCGTAGGCCGCCAACAGGTTGCGCAGGTAGATCATGCGCTGCTTGGCGTCCGGCGAGTAGCGGCTGTTCGGGAAGCGGCTGGTCAGTTGGGCGAACTCGTTGTAGGAGTCGCGAGCGGCGCCCGGGTCACGCTTGGTCATGTCCAACGGCAGGAAGCGCGACAACAGGCCGACGTCCTGGTCGAAAGAAGTCAGACCCTTGAGGTAATACGCGTAATCCACGTTCGGGTGCTGCGGGTGCAGGCGAATGAAGCGCTCGGCGGCGGACTTCGCAGCTTCAGGCTCGGTGTTCTTGTAGTTGGCGTAAATGAGCTCGAGTTGAGCCTGATCGGCGTAGCGACCGAACGGATAACGCGACTCCAGCGCCTTCAGCTTGGCTGTGGCGGCGGTGTAGCTATTGTTGTCCAGATCGTGCTGAGCCTGCTGGTACAGCTCGACCTCGCTCAGGTTTTCGTCTACGACTTCCTTCGATGAGCAAGCAGCGGTCAATGCGAGGATGGCGATCAGCAGCAGGTGTTTCACTTGCATGGCGGCTTGCGTCCCTATGACGGCCGCTGTCTTGGGCGGGGCCGTCCTGTTATGATGAGCGCCCCGTTGAATAGCCTCGGGGCAAAAGACGCCGTATTTAACCACAAGCGCGCAGCCGAAACCAAAGGCTGTGCCGACGCCTAGTCTGAGCATGTCCGATAAAATTGAACTTCGCGCAGAGGTGCCGTCCGAATTGGGCGGCCAACGCCTCGATCAAGTCGCCGCACAATTATTCGCTGAGCACTCGCGCTCGCGCCTTTCCGCCTGGATCAAAGACGGCCACCTGACTGTGGATGGGGCGGTTATCCGCCCGCGAGACATCGTTCATGGTGGTGCCATTCTTGAACTCACTGCCGAGCAGGAAGCTCAGGGCGAATGGATCGCTCAAGACATCGAGCTGGACATCGTCTATGAAGACGACGACATCCTGGTGATCAACAAACCCGCGGGTCTGGTGGTGCATCCTGCCGCCGGTCACGCTGATGGCACCTTGCTCAACGCCTTGCTGCACCACGTGCCGGACATCATCAATGTGCCCCGCGCCGGTATCGTGCATCGCCTGGACAAGGACACCACCGGTCTGATGGTGGTGGCCAAGACCATTCAGGCGCAGACACAGCTTGTCACGCAATTGCAGAGCCGCAGCGTAAGCCGGATCTACGAGTGCATCGTGATCGGTGTGGTGACTGCCGGCGGCAAGATCAACGCGCCGATCGGTCGTCACGGTCAGCAACGCCAGCGCATGGCTGTGATGGAAGGTGGCAAGCAAGCCGTCAGTCATTACCGCGTGCTCGAGCGTTTCCGCTCCCACACTCACGTGCGGGTGAAGCTGGAAACCGGTCGTACGCACCAGATTCGTGTGCATATGGCTCACATCAACTTCCCGTTGGTCGGAGATCCTGCCTACGGCGGTCGTTTCCGCATTCCGCCGGCAGCCAGTGTGACCATGATCGAATCGTTGAAGGCGTTCCCGCGTCAGGCGCTGCATGCACGGTTCCTGGAGCTGGATCACCCGACCACCGGTAAACGCATGAGCTGGGAATCGCCACTGCCGGACGATTTCGTCTGGTTGCTGACGCTGCTCAAGCAAGACCGCGAGGCGTTCATCGGATGAGTGACTGGCTGATTCCCGACTGGCCTGCGCCTGCCGGGGTGAAAGCCTGCGTTACCACCCGTGCGGGCGGCGTCAGTCTGGCGCCGTTCGACAGCCTCAACCTCGGCGATCACGTCGATGACAGCCCCGAAGCTGTTGCCGAAAACCGCCGTCGCCTCACCGATCATTTCTCTATTCAACCGGCCTGGTTAAAGCAGGTTCACGGCATTGCCGTGGCCCCCGCAGACCCAAGCCAGGTGGCCACTGCAGATGCCAGCTGGACGGCAACGCCCGGTATCGCCTGCACGGCGATGACCGCGGATTGCCTGCCGGCATTGTTTTGCGACCGTGCAGGCACTCGCGTCGCGGCGGCCCATGCCGGATGGCGCGGGTTGGCGGCGGGTGTGCTGGAAGCGACTCTAGACACGCTGGCTGTGCCACCAGAAGAAGTGCTGGTCTGGTTGGGCCCGGCCATTGGCCCGCAAGCCTTTGAAGTCGGCCCTGAAGTGCGCGAAACCTTCGTCGAGCAATTGCCCGAAGCCGCCAAAGCCTTTGTGCCGAGTGCCAATGCTGGCAAATTCATGGCTGACATTTACGAGCTGGCGCGCTTACGTCTGGCGGCTCGCGGTGTCACCGCTGTTTATGGTGGCGGTTTCTGCACCGTGACCGATCCTCGCTTCTTTTCTTACCGCCGCAGTCCACGCACCGGTCGGTTTGCCTCCCTGATCTGGCTGTAGTGCCCTGTCTCACGAATACTGTTCCTTTTTGACGGTGTCTGTTGCCGTCATGCTGCGTTGCCGCTCCTCGCCATAGCGCGCTATGACTCGTCGCGGCGCCTTGCCTGACGACAACAGCCACTCGTCAAAAGAGGAACGTATCCGTGAGACAGGGCACGAACGCTAGACTTCGCTGATCTGCATCAACTGTTTGACGCTTGAATCTTCCAGAATCGACCGCATCTATAACGGTATCTGGCAGGTTTCTTCATTCAGGATGTTTTATAGGTCCGGCCTGCTCAAAAGGAAGGTGACCCATGCGTATAGACCGTTTAACCAGCAAGTTGCAGTTAGCCTTGTCCGACGCCCAATCCTTGGCCGTTGGCCTCGATCATCCGGGCATTGAACCGGCGCACTTGATGCAAGCCATGCTTGAGCAGCAGGGTGGTTCGATCAAACCCCTGTTGATGCAGGTTGGCTTCGACGTCAACAGCCTGCGTAAAGAGCTGACCAAAGAGCTCGACCAACTACCGAAAATCCAGAATCCAACCGGCGACGTGAACATGTCGCAGGATTTGGCGCGCCTGCTCAACCAGGCCGATCGTCTGGCCCAGCAGAAGGGCGACCAGTTCATCTCCAGCGAGCTGGTGTTGCTCGCCGCCATGGACGAGAACAGCAAGCTCGGCAAATTGTTGCTCGGCCAGGGCGTCAGCAAGAAAGCCCTGGAAAACGCGATCAACAACCTGCGTGGTGGTGAGGCCGTCAATGACGCCAACCACGAAGAGTCGCGCCAGGCGCTGGATAAATACACCGTCGACCTGACCAAGCGTGCCGAAGAAGGCAAGCTCGATCCGGTAATCGGCCGTGACGACGAAATTCGTCGGACCATTCAGGTCCTGCAGCGCCGTACCAAGAATAACCCTGTGCTGATCGGTGAGCCTGGCGTGGGTAAAACCGCCATCGCCGAAGGCCTGGCCCAGCGGATCATCAACGGCGAAGTGCCAGATGGACTGAAAGGCAAGCGCCTGCTGTCCTTGGACATGGGGTCGCTGATTGCCGGTGCCAAGTACCGCGGTGAGTTCGAAGAGCGCCTCAAATCCCTGCTCAACGAACTGTCGAAGCAGGAAGGGCAGATCATTCTGTTTATCGACGAACTGCACACCATGGTCGGTGCCGGTAAAGGCGAAGGCTCGATGGACGCGGGCAACATGCTCAAGCCTGCGTTGGCCCGTGGTGAACTGCACTGCGTCGGTGCGACCACGCTCAACGAGTACCGCCAATATATAGAGAAGGATGCGGCCCTCGAACGGCGCTTCCAGAAAGTGCTGGTGGACGAGCCGAGCGAAGAAGACACCATCGCGATTCTGCGTGGCCTGAAAGAGCGCTACGAGGTTCACCATAAGGTGGCGATCACCGACGGCGCGATCATCGCCGCGGCCAAGCTCAGTCACCGCTACATTACCGATCGTCAGCTGCCGGACAAGGCCATCGACCTGATCGACGAAGCGGCTAGCCGCATCCGCATGGAGATCGACTCCAAGCCGGAAGTGCTCGATCGTCTGGAGCGCCGTCTGATTCAGCTGAAGGTGGAATCCCAGGCGCTGAAGAAAGAAAGCGACGAAGCCGCGATAAAACGTCTGGAAAAACTCCAGGAAGAAATCGTCCGCCTCGAACGTGAGTACTCGGACCTGGAGGAAATCTGGAACGCGGAAAAAGCCGAAGTCCAGGGTTCTGCGCAGATCCAGCAGAAAATCGAACAGTCCCGTCAGGAACTGGAAGCGGCCCGCCGCAAAGGCGACTTGAACCGCATGGCCGAGTTGCAGTACGGGATCATCCCGGACCTGGAGCGCAGCCTGCAAATGGTCGACCAGCACGGCAAAACTGAAAACCAGCTGCTGCGTAGCAAGGTGACCGAAGAAGAGATCGCTGAAGTCGTGTCCAAGTGGACCGGCATTCCGGTGTCGAAAATGCTCGAAGGCGAGCGCGACAAGCTGATGAAGATGGAAAGCCTGTTGCACCAACGTGTGATCGGTCAGGACGAAGCGGTGATTGCCGTTTCCAACGCCGTGCGGCGGTCCCGTGCCGGGTTGTCCGACCCGAATCGCCCGAGCGGCTCGTTCATGTTCCTCGGCCCTACCGGTGTCGGTAAAACCGAGCTGTGCAAGGCGCTGGCCGAGTTCCTCTTTGATACGGAAGAGGCGATGGTGCGGATCGACATGTCCGAATTCATGGAGAAACATTCCGTGGCTCGTCTGATCGGTGCGCCACCAGGCTACGTAGGCTATGAAGAGGGCGGTTACCTGACCGAGGCAGTGCGTCGCAAGCCTTATTCGGTGATCCTCCTGGACGAGGTCGAGAAGGCCCACCCGGACGTCTTCAACATCTTGCTGCAAGTGCTGGAAGATGGCCGACTCACCGACAGTCATGGCCGCACGGTGGATTTCAAAAATACCGTGATTGTCATGACCTCCAACCTCGGTTCGGTGCAGATCCAGGAATTGGTCGGTGATCGTGAGGCGCAGCGTGCGGCGGTGATGGACGCGATTTCCACGCACTTCCGGCCGGAGTTCATCAACCGGGTCGATGAAGTGGTGATCTTCGAGCCGTTGGCTCGGGATCAGATCGCTGGCATTACCGAGATCCAGCTGGGACGCCTGCGCAGTCGCCTGACCGAGCGCGAGCTGAAGCTTGATCTCAGCCCTGAGGCGATGGATAAGCTGATCGCGGTGGGTTACGACCCGGTTTACGGCGCACGGCCGCTCAAACGAGCGATCCAGCGCTGGATCGAGAACCCGCTGGCGCAGCTGATTCTGTCCGGTCGTTTCATGCCGGGCGATACCGCCAAGGGTGTCGTGGAGAACGACGAAATCGTATTCGTCTGATCCACGGCGGCAGCAAAATTGAAGAGGCCTCGCATCGCGAGGCCTTTTTTCGCCAGGCTATTGAACTGAAAGGAAAAGGCTTGTAAAGTGCGCCCCGCAGTAAGTCGCCCTGAAGGGTTCCAGCTCCCCAAGCAGGAATCTGAAATAAGTTGCAAATCATTAACTTGAAAGCAATTTAGGGGGTTGACAGAGGTGCTTAAGATTGTAGAATAGCGCGCCTCAGACACACGAACGCAGCGATGCGAACGGGTCGAAGAGGTGAAGCAAGCTTCACAGTTGTAAATTGAAATATGTAGTTCCGTGATAGCTCAGTCGGTAGAGCAAATGACTGTTAATCATTGGGTCCCAGGTTCGAGTCCTGGTCACGGAGCCAATTTCAAGCCGGGGTATAGCGCAGTCCGGTAGCGCGCCTGCTTTGGGAGCAGGATGTCAGGAGTTCGAATCCCCTTACCCCGACCATTTTTGGGTCGTTAGCTCAGTTGGTAGAGCAGTTGGCTTTTAACCAATTGGTCGTAGGTTCGAATCCCACACGACCCACCATTTTTGAAACCAGTTCACGCTGGGATCAGATCTTAAGATCAGAGGCCAAAAGCACTGATCGAAGAAGGCGACTTTTTAAAGGTCGCCTTTTTATTACCGGGGTATAGCGCAGTCCGGTAGCGCGCCTGCTTTGGGAGCAGGATGTCAGGAGTTCGAATCCCCTTACCCCGACCATATTAAAAATCCTCGTATCGAAAGATACGGGGATTTTTTTTGTCTTCGATTTTTTGTCTTCGAGAAATAACACTTCAGTCATCGTATAACTTGCCGATAACGAGGCGACGGGGTACTGCCGAAACAACACCCCTTATCCAAGCCACTACAAGAAAAGGGCGTTCGTTATGGTGCTTCGTCAGTTAAATATCGCTCCTCGGGCAGCTTTGGGGTTTGCCCTGATTGCCCTATTGGTCGCTTTGCTCGGGATTTTTGCCCTGGGGCAGATGTCGAGCATTCGCGACAGCGAGGTGGCGGTGGAGAAACAATGGCTGCCGAGTATTCGCGGTGGTGACGAGATCCGCGAAATCATGCTGCGCATCCGCACCATTTCCCTGCGCATGGCCCTGGATCACGACCCGAAGAACATCCCTGTCTACCGCGGCCAGATGGACACCCGCGACAAAGAGTTGAGCCAGAAGATTGCGGCTTATGATCAGTTGGTCAACACCGCAGAAGGCAAAGTCTTGTATGACCAGTTCAAAACCACCTTCGCGGCTTATCGCTCCGGCATTGCTCAATCGTTCTCCCTGGCCGAACAGGGTCGCCGTGACGAACTGACCAAACTGCTGCTGATCGACATGAAAACCGTGGTCGATGGTTCCGGCAAACAGCTGACTGACCTGGCGGATCTGTTCGCCAAACAAGTCGCCGCCGAGAGCCAGAAATCTGCAGCGCATTACGAAACATCGCGGATGATCGTCAGCCTGTTCATCGCATTGGCGGCGTTGGCCACCGTCGGTCTGGCGATGCTGCTGACCCGCAGCATCGTCAAGCCGTTGAACGAAGCGTTGAATGCCGCGGAAAACGTGGCACGAGGCGACCTGACGCGCCCCATCGAAACCCATGGCAACGATGAAGTGAGTCGCTTGCTCAAGGCGTTGGCGACCATGCAGCGCAACCTGCGTGAAACCTTGCAAGGTATCAGCGGCTCGGCGGCGCAATTGGCGACAGCGGCTGACGAATTGAATGCGGTCACCCTCGACAGCACGCAGAACCTGCAACAGCAGAACAACGAGATCGAACAAGCGGCGACGGCTGTCACCGAAATGACCACCGCGGTGGAGGAGGTCGCTCGCAACGCGGTGTCGACCTCCGATGCCACGCGCCAATCCAGTGAGTCCGCGCACGCCGGCCAGGAGCGGGTCAGCGAAACAGTCACGGCCATTGGCGCTCTTGCCAGCGATGTACAGATCACGGGCGGATTGGTGCAGTCCTTGGCCAACCAGTCTCAGGACATCGGCAAGGTTCTGGATGTGATTCGTGCAATTGCCGAGCAAACCAACTTGCTGGCCCTCAACGCTGCCATTGAAGCGGCGCGCGCCGGGGAAAGTGGTAGAGGTTTTGCGGTGGTTGCCGACGAAGTTCGCGCTTTGGCTTATCGCACGCAGCAATCGACTCAGGAAATCGAGCAAATGGTTCAGGGCATGCGCAACGGCTCAACTCAGGCGCTGGATTCCATGCAGGCCAGCTCAACCCGTGCGGCCAGCACATTGGCTCTGGCCGAGCGTGCAGGCGAAGCGTTGCAGACCATCACCGCGTCGGTGTATCAGATCCACGAGCGCAATCTGGTGATCGCCAGTGCCGCTGAAGAACAGGCGCAGGTGTCGCGGGAAGTGGATCGCAATCTGGTGAATATTCGTGACCTTTCGGTGCGATCTGCTGCCGGGGCGGATCAGACCAGCGCGTCCAGCCATGAGCTGTCTCAATTGGCCAATGCCTTGCAGGGCATGGTGCGGCGCTTCCAGCTTTAAATTTTCCAGACGCAAAAAAGCCGCGCTTCTCGACGGAAAAGCGCGGCTTGGTTTTCGGAAGCTTAGGCGCCGTCTTGGTCTTTCAAGTGCTCGAACAGGCCTTTTGGCATTTTCTTGCCATTGGCTTCGAAGTTGGCCTTCACGTTGTCGTAAGCCTCTTGCTCGTCGATAAAGCCGTCATGGTTGGTGTCGATCTTGTCGAAATTGGACTTCGGCGCGACTTTCTGGAATTCGGCACGGGAGACCTTGCCGTCGCCATCTGTGTCGGTTTTTGCCATCGACGCATCGCCACATTTGCCTTCGCCACATTTACCTTCGGGGGTCTTCACCACCTGTTCGGCCGAGGCCAGCAGGTAACCCTGAGTCAGAGGTTGCGAGGCGAACACAGCACCGGACAACATCATGCCACCGGCCAAAACAGCGCCGAGCAAACCGATAGTGTTTTTGGTGGTACGGGACATTTCAATACTCCTGGGTTGCACGACACAACCGTTCGATAAAGGACGCCACGTAAGTGCGGCGATAACCGTAGCTGGCGAGGAGCCTTGCTCGGGTGTGGCCATTTAGCGGGCGTGGTGTATCGCTACTGTGTCGCGCAAGGGGGGAGTTTGTAAGCGAAGGGGTGAAACGGCGGGAGAGATACAGTGAGACACAGATCTGCAAGGCACTGAATAACAAATGTGGGAGCGAGCTTGCTCGCGATGACGGCTTAACATTCAACAGATGCGCTGAATGTCAGACCGCTATCGCGAGCAAGCTCGCTCCCACAGTGGATGTGTGTCAGTGAAGTTTGAGTCGCGGTTCAGTCCCGCGCCCGATCTTGCTGCCCAACATCAGCATCGCCGTACGAAACGCGCCATACAGCGCCATCTGGTGCATGCGATACAACGACACGTAAAACATCCGCGCCAGCCAGCCTTCAAGCATCACGCTGCCGGTGAGGTTGCCCATCAAGTTACCCACAGCCGAAAAACGCGACAGTGAGATCAGCGAGCCGTAGTCGGTGTATTTGTACGCAGGCAAAGGTTTGCCTTCGATCCGCAGTTTCAGCGATTTGGCCAGCAACGAAGCTTGCTGATGCGCAGCCTGGGCGCGTGGCGGCACATTGCGATCGGTGCCCGGCTGCGGGCAGGCCGCGCAGTCACCGAAGGCGAAGATGTTCTCGTCGCGGGTGGTTTGCAGGGTCGGCAGTACTTGCAGCTGATTGATCCGGTTGGTTTCCAGACCATCGATGTCCTTGAGGAAACCCGGCGCACGAATCCCAGCCGCCCAGACTTTCAGGCTGGCGTTGATGACTTTGCCATCGGCGGTAATCAGGCTGTCGGCCGTCACTTCACTGACCGCAGCATTGGTCATGACGTTGACCCCGAGTTTCTCCAGGGTTTTATGCACAGGCCCGCCGATACGTTCCGGCAAGGCGGGCAGCACCCGTGGCCCGGCTTCGATCAGGGTGATGTGCATGTTTTCCGGTTTGATCCGGTCAAGCCCATAGGCGGCCAATTCATGCGCGGCGTTGTGCAATTCGGCGGCCAGTTCGACCCCGGTGGCACCGGCACCCACGATGGCGACGCTGATCTGCTCGACCTTGTCGGTCTGCCCGGCATGGGCGCGCAGGTAGTGGTTGAGCAATTGCTGGTGGAAGCGCTCGGCCTGTTTGCGGGTGTCGAGGAACAGGCAGTGTTGCGCCGCGCCCTGAGTCCCGAAATCGTTGGTGGTGCTGCCGACCGAGATCACCAGCGAGTCGTAACCCACTTCGCGCGCCGGGACCAGTTCAATACCGGCTTCGTCGTAGGTGGCGGCCAGCTGGATTTTCTTCTGTGCGCGATCAAGCCCGCTCATGCGCCCCAGCTGGAACTCGAAGTGGTTCCATTTCGCCTGGGCAACATAGTTGAGTTCATCTTCGGAAGAGTTCAGGGAACCTGCCGCCACTTCGTGCAACAGCGGTTTCCAGATGTGGGTCAGGTTCGCGTCGACCAGCATTACACTGGCCGTGCCGCGCTTGCCCAGAGTCTTACCCAGACGGGTAGCCAACTCCAGACCGCCGGCGCCGCCGCCAACGATGACAATACGATGAGTCATGGGGATATCTCGCAAGGCTAAAAGAAATCGGTGCAATTACCCGAGCGAGCGCGATGCAGCTCATAGCGTCAGGTAACTGATAAGTCGGCTCAACAGGCCTAAACCAATGGTCACTGCCAACACCACCACCAGGAGCATCCACGGCCGGAAGGGCCGGCGCTCGACTTGGTGCTGGGACAGTTGCAGGTACTCTTCGACATGCTTTTGGTCGTCGGGGTTCAGGCGGCTGGTCATATTGGGCCTCGTCAGGGGTAGACGTTGCTGAATGTGTAGAAGCTACAAGCAGGTTTTACCCTACGTTGAACGGAGCATAGCCGCTGGCAGGAATGGGCTCGACGCTCACCGTATCGTCCAGGCGAATGATTCCACTTTGTAACACTCGGGCCGTGATTCCGCCATGTCCGCGAACGGCCTGAAAGGTCCCGGGGCCGAGGTTGTTCTCGAGGCGGGCGCAGGGTTGGCACCAGCCGGTGGTTTCGAAAATCGCCTGGCCAATCCTGAAGCGCCGACCCTTGAGACTGAAGAGATTGATGCCGCTGACGACGATGTTGCGTCGTAAGTCCTGCGCTAACACCGGTTGATCCGCCGGGCGGCCCATCAGCGAGTTGATCACCGCCAGATGCTCCCATTGCATCAGCGTTACTTGCCGTGCGTTGCGCGCGCCGGGACGCGCGTGATCACCGGTCAAACCGGCTTCAAGCCGCGCCTCCACTGCATCGAGTTCGATCATTTGAGAACGTGACTGCGGCCGCACGCCGATCCAGCGAACGCGACCCGTTTGCGGCACTTCGGCAATCAGTTCCTGCAATGGACTCACAGGCTGATCCCGACGTCGAAAACAATGCTGCGACCCAGGTTGCTGCGCAGGAAATCCGGCGCATCCGGGTGCGCGAACAGCACACGGGCGAAGGTTGGGCCGACCAGTGACAACGAGCGCCAGCCCTGGCGCAGGTATTCGGTCGGCGGCGGGAAATGGCTATTGAGGTCCAGCACTTCGCGCTTGAGGCTGGCGAAGGCGATGATGTCCAGTTCGCCCAGGTCCATGCCGCGTTCTTTGTAGTTGTGGGCTTTTTTGCGCAAGGTCGGCGCCAGTCTCAGCAAAAACTCATTGGCCGGGATGCGCCGGGGCTTGGCCTCGCGGCGCACCAGTGAACTCAGAGAAAATGCGCTGCGCCGGCGTTGCAGCTCGTCACGCCATTCGTCGTTGAGGCGTCGGCCTTCATCGAGCACGAAAAACACTTCGAAACTGGCGTCACGAAACAGCACGTCCGGCGGCTCTCCGGCCGGGGCGAATTCGTCGGCGCGATAGGGAATGTTCAGGCCTTGCAGCAGGCGCTGACAGACCCAACGCTCACGCTCCCATTTGCGGGCATTGGACAGGAACGCGTTGGCTTGCTCGGCCGCGATGGTCAGCAGGCGTAAATAATCTGAGTCATCCATAAGCCCAAGCTTAGCGTTCAAATGCGATCGCAAAGAAGACAGTTTATCGGAGAGGGTCAGATCTACCGGATCTGCGGCCCGCCATGCCCGCAACAATCCACATCCCGCGCCCGGTTCAGGGCATTGCACAAAACGGATAGCGATCTGCGCAAAGCGGATATTGCCCCGCGCCTGGCGCCTCTACCCTCGGCTGTACGGACGTTAGCCGTGTTACCGACGCTCTTAAAAATAACAACAAGAGAAAAATGCCATGCGCAAGATCGACGTACATGAGGTTATCGACAACGCACGATTCAACCGCTTCCACTGGATGGTGCTGTTCTGGTGTGCCCTGATCATCATTTTCGACGGTTACGATTTGGTGATCTACGGCGTGGTACTGCCGATGCTGATGAAAGAGTGGGGGCTCAGTCCCCTGCAAGCGGGCGCACTGGGCAGTTATGCACTGTTCGGGATGATGTTCGGCGCGCTGTTTTTCGGCCCGCTGTCCGACAAGATCGGCCGAAAAAAAGCCATCACGATCTGCGTGATGCTCTTCAGCGGTTTTACCGTGCTCAATGGTTTTGCCCGCAACCCCACCGAGTTTGGCCTCTGCCGGTTCATTGCCGGGCTTGGCATTGGCGGTGTGATGCCCAACGTCGTGGCGCTGATGAACGAGTACGCGCCGAAGAAAATCCGCAGCACGCTGGTGGCGATCATGTTCAGCGGCTACTCGGTGGGCGGCATGCTCTCGGCGGGGCTCGGTATCGTGCTGATCCCGAGTTTTGGCTGGCAATCGGTGTTTTACGTGGCGGTGCTGCCGTTGCTGTTGTTGCCGTTGATCATGTACTTCCTGCCCGAGTCGGTGGGTTTCATGCTGCGTCAGGGACGCAATGAAGAGGCGCGCAACGTTCTGGAACGGATTGATCCGGCTTACGTCGCGCAAACCAGCGATCAGCTGCACATGAGCGAAGTGAAGGGCACCGGCACCCCGGTGTTGCAACTGTTTCGCGAAGGTCGTGCGCTGCGCACACTGATGTTGTGGCTGGCGTTTTTCTGCTGCTTGCTGATGGTCTACGCCTTGAGTTCCTGGCTGCCGAAACTAATGGCCAACGCCGGTTACAGTCTGGGGTCGAGTCTGTCGTTCCTGCTGGTGCTCAACTTCGGTGCCATTTTCGGCGCGGTCGGCGGCGGTGTACTAGGGGACAAACTCAACCTGCCGCGGGTGTTGGCGGTGTTCTTCGCCGTGGCTGCGGTGTCGATCACCTTGCTGGGCTTCAACAGCCCGATGCCGCTGTTGTACTTGCTGATCGCGATTGCCGGCGCCACCACCATCGGCTCGCAGATTCTGTTGTACGCCTGCGCCGCGCAGTTCTACTCCATGACCATTCGCTCCACCGGTTTGGGTTGGGCGTCGGGCATCGGGCGCAACGGTGCCATCGTCGGACCGCTGCTGGGTGGTGCCTTGCTCGGGATCAGCCTGCCGCTGCAACTGAACTTCATGGCCTTTGCCTTGCCCGGTGCGATGGCCGCGATTGCCATGACCGTGTTCGCCATCAGCAGTCGGCGCAGTGCTAAACAAGCGCTGTCGGGCCTGCGTCATGGTTCGCTCGACGGGTCTGTTGGCGACGTTTCATGAGAGCGTTAGTCCGGGACTTTTCCCTGTCTGCGGCAGTCGCCGGATTTATCGCCACGGTGATTTCCTACGCAGGCCCTTTGGTGATCATCTTCCAGGCCGCCGAGACCGCGCACCTCTCGCGGGAAGTGCTGTCATCGTGGGTCTGGGCGATTTCCATCGGCAGCGCCGTGCTCGGCATCGGTCTGAGCCTGCGTTACCGCGTCCCGGTGATCATCGCATGGTCGGCGCCGGGTTCAGCGTTGCTAGTGGCGCTGTTGCCGGGGATCTCTATGCCGGAAGCGGTAGGCGCGTATCTGGTCAGCAGCCTGATTATCTTTCTGGTCGGGGTCTCGGGGGCGTTTGACCGGATCATCAGTAAACTGCCCGCGGCGATTGCGGCAGCGATGCTGGCGGGGATTCTGTTCAGCTTCGGCACCGGATTATTCGTCTCGTTGCAGGGTAAGCCGCTGCTGGTGCTGGCGATGTTCGTCACGTACCTGATCTGCAAACGGCTGATGCCGCGGTATGCGGTGTTGATGGTGCTGCTGGTGGGCTGCTCGATGGCTTTTCTCGCCGGTGATTTGCACATCGAGGCGTTGGTGATCGGATTGGCCACGCCGGTGTGGATCACGCCCGCGTTCAGCCTGAGCGCGACCCTGAATATCGCCTTGCCGCTGGTGATGGTGGCGCTGACCGGTCAGTTTGTTCCCGGCATGGCGGTGCTGCGCGCCAGCGGTTACGCAACACCGGCCGGCCCGATCATCGCCAGCAGTGCGGTGGGCACGGCGCTGTTGGCGCCGTTCGGTTGCCATGGGCTGAATCTGGCAGCCATCACCGCGGCGATTTGTACCGGGCGCGAGGCCCATGAAGATCCCGGCAAACGCTATGTGGCCGGGGTTGTGGGCGGGCTGTGTTACCTGGTGCTGGGGATCTTCGGCGCCACCCTGGTTTCACTGTTTTCGGCGTTCCCCAAAGAACTGATCGCAGCCCTGGCCGGGCTGGCGCTGTTCGCCGCGATTGCCGGGGCGTTGGCCGGCGCAATGGCCGTGCCGAGTGATCGCGAAGCCGCGTTAGTGACTTTTCTGACCACCGCGTCGGGCATGTCGTTGTTGGGTTTGTCCGCTGCCTTTTGGGGGCTGATTTTCGGCATGGTCACCCACGTGTTGTTAAACGCCCGTCGTCCCGTTCCCCGCAGCGAATCCTCTGCGGCTGAAGCACTTCAACCTGTCGATTAATAAAAATAAGAGAAAAAACGATGAAACAGATTCTTCCAACAACCGGTTCAGTGTTGTCCATGGCTGTCGTCTCGAGTTTCTCCGCCGGTGCGATGGCGGCCGAGGGCGGGTTCATCGAAGACACCACGGCCACCTTGCAAGCACGCAATTACTATTTCAGTCGGGACTTCTCCGACATCGTCGGGGCCAACCAACAATCGAAGGCTGAAGAGTGGGCGCAGGGCTTCATCCTCAACGTCAAATCCGGTTATACCCAAGGCCCCGTCGGTTTTGGTGTGGATGTCATTGGCCTGCTCGGCCTCAAACTCGACAGCAGCCCGGACCGGGTCAATACCGGTTTGCTTCCGGTGCAGGATGACGGGCGCGCGGCGAATGATTACAGCCGACTGGAAGGCGCGTTGAAGATGCGTTTCTCCAAAACCGAACTGAAGGTGGGCGAACTGCAACCCAATTTGCCAGTGCTGGCCTTCAGCGATATCCGTTTGCTACCGCCCAGCTACCAGGGCGCGAGCATCAGCTCGAACGAGATCAATGGCCTGACCTTACAAGGTGGTCACTTGAACTCGACCAGCCTGCGCAACGAGGCTGGCGACGAAAAGATGCAAGCCATGCTCGGCCACGTACCGCAGCGTCAGATCAGCAGCGATGGCTTCAACTTTGCCGGCGCCGATTACGCTTTCAACGATAAACGCAGCTCGGTCAGCGCCTGGTTTGGGCAACTGGAAGATATCTACAACCAACGTTTTCTCGGCCTCAAGCACAGCGAACCACTCGGTAACTGGATCCTGGGTGCCAACCTTGGTTATTACGATTCGCGCGAAGACGGCAAAAAACTGCTGGGCAACATCGACAACCAGGCGTTCTTCTCCTTGCTGTCAGCAAAGCGTGGCGGCCACACATTCTATGTCGGCTATCAGGGCATGTTCGGCGACAGCGCCTTCCCGCGAGTGTTTGCCAACATCAGCCCACTGGGTAACGAGGTGCCGACCTACGAGTTCGCCTTCACCGATGAGCGCTCCTGGCAGGCGCGTTACGACTACGATTTCGCCGCCCTCGGCGTGCCGGGGCTGACCAGCACTGTGCGCTACATCACCGGCAACAATGTCGATACCGGCAAAGGGTTCGAGGGCAAGGACCGCGAACGCGATCTGGATATCGGCTATGTGCTGCAGAGCGGCAGCCTCAAAGGCCTCGGGATTCGCGTGCGCAACGCGATGGCCCGCTCCAACTACCGCAGTGATATCGACGAAAACCGTTTGATCCTCAGCTACACATGGACGCTGCTATGAGGTGCAGATCACAGGCTGCTAACGCAGTTACCCATCACCTGATACGTCACGCGATGAGTCTGGCCCTGATGATCGATGTAGACCATGGTGGCTGGTACGACGTCGCAGGCGGTGGCGGTGTCTGTCACTGAAACCACTTCGGCGATGTCCAGCGGCTGTGCCGGGTTGTACGAGTTAGCGGCGGGCTCGTTGCCGGCGGCCATGGCCGAGGTGGCGACAACGGTCAGAAACAGGCTGATCAGGGTTTTCATTTTTCCGTGCTCCGTGTTGATTCCGATACCTGAATTCTAGTCTTTGCCTGCGACCGATAAAGGGGCCGGCGCCTGATGCAGCCTTACATGAAACGTAACAGTCACCGCCCCTGGAGGGCTTATGGATCTGCTCAATAACTTGCGGGTGTTCGTCCGCGTGGTGGACTGCGCAAGTTTTACCGCCGCCGCCGATGCGCTGGACCTGTCGACCGCGCAAGTGTCGCGACTGGTGGCGGATCTGGAGCAGCATGTGCAAGCACGCTTGCTGCAACGCACCACGCGGCGATTGAGCCTGACCGAGGCCGGTGAACGCTTTTTGGTGCGCAGTCGGCAAATACTCGAAGAAATGGAGGTGGCAACGGCAGAAGCCCGCGGCGCTCATCTCAAACCGAGTGGACGGCTGCGGGTTCACAGCATGAATGGCCTGGGCGTGCTGATCACGCCATTGATCGCCCGTTACAGTGAGCTTTACCCCGATGTGGTGTTCGAGCTGACGCTGTCGCAGCGCAATCCCGATCCACTGGAGGACGGGCACGATGTGGTGATTTCGATTGCCCATGAACTGGCCGATTCGCAATTGGTCGCCCAGTCCATCGGGCAGATTTACAGCGTACCCTGCGCCTCCCCTGAGTACCTGCAACGGCATGGCGTGCCGCGCACACCGATGGCGCTGAACGATCATCAGTGCCTGCGTATGCTCGACCCTTTGTACAGCGATGAATGGGTGTTCCGGGACGAAGAGGGCGAGCATGCCGTCAGCCCGGCGAGGACCTTTCAATGCAACGTCGCCGAGTCGATGGTCAAGGCGTCGGAGGCCGGCATGGGGATCAGCCTGATTCCGTTCTACACCGCGACGCGCCCCTTGAGCGATGGCACCTTGTTGCGCTTGCTGCCGGCCTGGCGCCCTCGTGAGCGCAATGTGTATGCGGTGTACCCGTCGCGGCGTTTTCTCGATGCCAAGGTCAGGACCTGGGTGGACTTTCTCAAGGCCGAATTACCCAAGTTATTCGCTGAACACGAGGCGGTAATGAACGATCCACGGCATTGGGCCTGAAGTCGAAGAGCGGTCGAGGGGCGGTGTAGACTGAGGACCTGTTCTCTTTCGGCAAGACAAAGGAGTGTGCCCAGCCATGATCGGCGCCGAGTTACTGTCACCTGAAACCCTCACGGCAGGGTGGTTGATCTATGTGCCGGTGCTGATCTGGGCCGTTGCGCGAGCATCGTGGGTCGAACTGTTCAGCGACAGTCGCCGCCAGCATCTGTTGTTCGGCACGGTGTTCGCGCTGTTCATGCTCTGGCTGGTGCGACAAGACTTCGACACCGGCGTGTCCTACCACTTTATCGGCATGACCGCGGTGACCCTGTTGCTCGACTGGCCGCTGGCGATTGTCGGCGGGTTGGTCGCGCAAGCGGGACTCGTGCTGCTCGGGCGGCAGGATCTGGCGGCGATGGGGGTCAACGGCGCGCTGCTGATTCTGCTGCCGGTGCTGGTCACCGAGTGCTGCGCGATCCTGGTGGAGCGAGCGCAACCGCGTAATCCCTTTGTGTATATCTTCGTGTCCGGTTTTTTTGCAGCAGCGCTGTCGGCGTTGCTGTGCCTGCTGCTGGCGCTGTGGTTGCTGTGGTTCGACGAACGTTTCGCCATGCCGTATTGGCTGGAAGATTTTGTCGGTTATCTGTGGCTGCTGATTTTTCCGGAAGCGTTCATCAACGGCATGGTGGTCAGCGCGCTGGTGGTGTTTTGCCCCGAGTGGCTGGAGACGTTCAATCGCACGCGCTACCTTTCGGCACCCTGGAAAGACGACGATCCCAAATCTTGATCCACATCAAAGGCAAAAATCGCTCATGAATCCATGCTCTGGAAAACCTTCAGGAGCATCGAAATGAGTGTCTACGAATGGGCAAGGCAAGAGTTGCGTCAGAGTCTGGATGGGGCGCAGGAAGTGGGTTTTGATCCGGGATTGAGCCTGCGCGCCATGCTCAGTGCAGTGGTGCAACAGAGCAAGGCAGTGCGCAGCGCCGAAGACCTGGCCGATGAGTTGCGTTTTCTTGCGGAAAACCTCGATGACAGCCAGGACTACGGTTTTATGCGGCCTTGAAGATCAGTGACGCGGCTCGAAGTCTTCGCTGAACAGGTCGTCTTCGGCATCCGGGCTGACCGGAATCTTGTGTTCTTCCGAGGCCCAGGCGCCCAGGTCAATCAGCTTGCAACGGTCCGAACAAAAAGGCCGGAAGGTGCTTTCTGGGCTCCATTCAACAGGGGCGCCGCAGGTTGGGCATTCGACGGTTGGGGTTTGGCTCATGACTGGCCTCCACGCAAAGTAAGGTAAAAGTGATGCAGTCGTTCGACCTCGCTGTGCAGCCAGGCGAGGTCGCGGTCGTTGACCACCACATCGTCGGCGTGGCTCACGCGGTCCTGTCGGCTGGACTGGGCCTTGAGGATCGCCTGGACCTGTTGCTCGCTGGTCTGGTCACGCTGCAGGGTGCGCTCGATCTGTAGTTGTTCCGGGGCATCGATCACCAGAACCCGTTGGGTCATGGCGTACTGCCCGGACTCGATCAGCAGCGGCGAAACCAGAATCGCGTAAGGCGATTGTGCCTTGGCCAGATGATCGGCGATTTCCTTGGCGATCAGCGGATGCAGCAACGCTTCGAGCCAGCGGCGTTCCTCTGGCACTTCGAAGATCAGTTTGCGCAACGCCGCGCGATCCAGCTGCCCGTCTGCTTGTAATACGCCGGGACCGAAGTGTTCGGCGATCCTGGCCAGCGTCGGGCGACCCGGTTCTACCACCCAGCGCGCTGCGTGATCGGCGTCCACCACGTGCACGCCCAGGTCGATGAAGTGCTGGGCAGCCGCGCTTTTGCCGCTGCCGATGCCGCCGGTCAGACCGAGAATCCAGGGTTTTTCCACAGGGGTATTCATTTCAAACCGACAAACTGCCAATAGAAGTCGGTTATTTGACCACCCCAGAGCAAGGCAATCCAGCCGGCAATTGCCAGAAAGGGTCCGAAGGGGATTGGCGTGGAGGTTTTCGCGTTGCGCAAGCGCAGCAAAATCACGCCGACAACGGCGCCCACCATCGACGATAACAGGATGGTCAGCGGCAAGATCTGCCAGCCACCCCAGGCGCCGAACATCGCTAACAACTTGAAATCACCGTGGCCCATGCCGTCCTTGCCGGTGATCAGCTTGAACAGCCAGAACACTGACCACAGCGCCATATAGCCGGCCACCGCGCCCCACAATGCGTCATGCAGGGACACGAAGAGCCCGAAGCTGTTGACGATCAGCCCCAGCCATATCAACGGCAGCACCAGCACATCCGGCAGCAGTTGGTGCTCGGCGTCGATCAGGCTCATGGTCAGCAACCCCCAGCTCAGGAGCAGCACCATGCAGGCCTGCCAGCCGAAACCGAAATGCCAGGCGATAAAAGCCGAGAGCAGACCGCAGGCCAGTTCGGTCAGCGGGTAGCGTTTGCTGATGGCTGCCGTGCAGTTCGAGCATCGACCCCGTAAGAACAGATAACTGAGCAGCGGAATATTTTCCCAGGCGCGGATTCGATGGCCGCAATGTGGGCACTGGGAATGGGGCAGCATCAGGTTGAAGGTCGGCAGCGGTGTTTCGCCTGGCAAGCCCAACACTTCACGAGCCTCCTCACGCCATTCGCGGTCAAGCATTTTTGGCAGGCGCCAGACCACCACGTTGAGAAAGCTGCCAATCAGCAGGCCGACCAACATGGCTGCGATTACGAAGGTCAACGGGTGGAGGGTCAGAATGTCGTTCAAGGGCATGTCAGATCGCTGAACCGAGTTGGAAGATGGGCAGGTACATCGCAACCACCAGGCCACCGACGATAACACCCAGCACCACCATGATGAACGGTTCCATCAGGCTGGTGAGGTTATCGACCATGTTGTCCACTTCGTCCTCGTAGAAGCTCGCGACTTTGTCGAGCATGTCGTCCAGCGCGCCGGACTCTTCGCCAATGGCTGTCATCTGAATCGCCATGCTGGGAAAGATGCCGGAGGTGCGCATGGAAAAATTCAACTGCATACCGGTGGATACGTCCTGCTTGATACGCAGCACCGCACGCTTGAACACGATGTTGCCGGTAGCGCCGGCCACCGAATCCAGGGCTTCCACCAGCGGCACCCCGGCGGCGAAGGTGGTCGACAGCGTGCGGGCGTAACGGGCCACGGCGGACTTGTACATCAGCGTGCCAATCAGCGGCAGTTTCAGCAGCCAGGTGTCCATTCGGTCCCGGAAGGCTTGCGACGTTTTAAAGGCGTGGCGCACGCCGAAGATCACCGCGATCAGTACGCCGAGCAACATCCACCACCACGTCTGCATGAACGCCGACAAGCCAATGACCATCACCGTGAAAGCCGGCAATTCGGCGCCGAACCCTTTGAATACCGATTCGAACTGCGGCACCACCTTGATCAGCAAAATCCCGGACACAATTATCGCAATGAACACCACCGCCAGGGGGTAGGTCATGGCTTTCTTGATCTTGGCCTTGAGGCTTTCGCTCTTTTCCTTATAGGTCGCCACTCTCTCCAGCAGGGTATCGAGGGCGCCGGCCTGTTCGCCGGCATCGACCAGGTTGCAGTAGAGCTCATCGAAGTACTGGGGCTTTTTGCGCAGGGACGCGGCGAAGCTGTTACCCGCTGCGACTTCCTGTTTTACCTCGTCTATCAGTGTGCGCATGGCCGGGTTATCGAAGCCTTCACCGATGATGTCGAAGGACTGCAACAGCGGTACGCCGGCTTTCATCATGGTCGCCATCTGCCGGGTGAACAGGGCAATGTCCTGGGCCTTGATGCGCTTGCCCATGTTGAAAATCGAGGTGGACTTCTTGCGTACCTTGCCGGGGGTGATGCCCTGTTTGCGCAACTGGGCCTTGATCAACGCCGGGTTCTGGCCGCTCAACTCACCCGTCACTTTGGTGCCTTTGCGGTCTGTGCCTTCCCAAGCGTAGACGCTGATTTTTGCTGCTTTGACCGCCATATTCAGTCCTTGGTAACCCGGTTGATTTCTTCAAGGCTGGTGATGCCTTGCATGGCCTTGAGCAGGCCCGACGTACGCAGGTCGTTGAAACCGTCTTTACGCATCTGGATGTCGATTTCCAGTGAGTTGCCTTCGGCCATGATCAGCCGTTGCAGGTCCGGGGTGTTCTTCACCACTTCATAAATCCCTACTCGCCCTTTGTAACCGTTGTTGCAGTGATCGCAACCGACAGGCTCATAGATCGTGAATGAGCCGATGCGTTCCTCGGGGAAGCCTTCCTTGAGTAGCGCCTCCCGGGGAATCTCGATGGGTTTCTTGCAATGGCTGCATAGCTTGCGCGCCAGGCGCTGGGCGATGATCAGGCTAACCGAGGTAGCAATGTTGAACCCCTGGATGCCCATGTTGTGCAGGCGTGTCAGGGTTTCGGCGGCGCTGTTGGTGTGCAGGGTCGACAGCACCAGGTGACCGGTCTGGGCGGCTTTGATGGCGATTTCGGCGGTTTCGAGGTCGCGGATCTCGCCGACCATGATCACGTCCGGGTCCTGTCGCAGAAATGAGCGCAGCGCCTGGGCGAAGTCCATTCCCTGTTTGGGATTGACGTTGACCTGGTTGATACCTTCCATGTTGATCTCCACCGGGTCTTCAGCGGTGGAGATGTTGATGTCTACGGTGTTCAGTATGTTCAGCCCGGTGTAGAGCGACACAGTCTTGCCCGAGCCGGTCGGCCCGGTCACCAGAATCATCCCCTGCGGCTGCTTGAGGGCGGCCATGTACAGTTCTTTCTGGTCGGGCTCATAGCCGAGGGCGTCGATGCCCATTTGAGCGCTGGACGGGTCGAGGATCCGGATCACCACTTTCTCGCCCCATAGGGTCGGTAGGGTGTTGACCCGGAAGTCTATGGATTTGCTCTTGGACAGGCGCATCTTGATCCGTCCGTCCTGGGGCCGGCGCCGTTCGGAGATGTCGAGGCTGGCCATGACTTTCAGCCGTGCGGCGATGCGATTGGCCAGTTGAATCGGTGGTTTGGCGACTTCACGCAAAATACCGTCAGTGCGCATCCGCACGCGGTAGGTTTTTTCGTAGGGCTCGAAATGCAGGTCGGAAGAGCCACTTTTGATCGCGTCCAGCAACATCTTGTGAACGAAGCGCACCACAGGTGCGTCGTCGGCATCCTGGCCGGCGATGGCGTCCTGCTTGTTGTCATCGATCGACTCGATGTCCACGCCATCGAGGTCAACGTCGGCCATGTCTTCCAGGCCGGTGCCGTGGGTATCGAAGAACTTTTCGATGGCGTCGCTGAGCTTGTCGTCCTCCACCAGGATGGCTTCGGTATTCAGGCCGGTGCTGAACTGGATGTCATTGATGGCTTGATGATTGGTCGGATCGGAAACGCCCACGAACAGTTTGTTGCCGCGTCGCCAGAGGGGCAGGGCGTGGTGCTGGCGGATCAGTTTCTCGCTGACCAGGCCCTTGGGCTGGGTCTCCTTTTCCAGGCAGTTGAGGTCGAGCAAGGCCATGCCGAAGTGTTCTGACGCGATCTCGGCGACCTGGCGGCTTTTCACCAGTTTGTTCTGAACCAGGTAACTGACCAAGGGGATTCGATTGCGTTGGGCTTGCTGATACGCCTGTTGCGCGCTTTTGTCAGTGAGCAGTTCGGCCAGGACCAATTGCTTGGCCAGACCGCTAAGGGCGATGTCATTCATTGGGATTCCAAGCGCAGACAGTTCATGACTTATAGCCTAGTCAAGCGGAGGAACCAAACCAGCTCTGCTCAGGTGACAAAAAGTGTCAGATAGTGCGGATC
The DNA here is from genome assembly GCF_059716185.1 of Pseudomonas sp. LBUM1645. Lineage (NCBI taxonomy): Bacteria > Pseudomonadati > Pseudomonadota > Gammaproteobacteria > Pseudomonadales > Pseudomonadaceae > Pseudomonas > Pseudomonas sp. LBUM1645. Next base: position 6,131,293 of record NZ_CP166811.1, on the reverse strand, counting down.
CTGGGGGTAGGAAACGGCTATATGTTGGCTTCGTGCCCCTATATCAGTCGGGCGAAGGGCATGGCATGGACTGTGCTGTGGCTAGTTCAGATCATGAGATTTCGACTCATGCATGGAGCTTGTCTATGAGTACTCAAAAAGGTTTTACCCTGATCGAACTGTTGATCGTGGTGGCGATCATCGGGATTCTGGCGACGGTTGCGCTGCCGCAGTATTCGAAGTATCAATCGCGGGCGAAGGTCACCGCCGGTCTTGCTGAAATATCGGCACTAAAGGTCCCCTACGAAGACGTTATTAATTCAGGCACCGTCCCCACACTCGCTCTGCTCGGCGTTAGCGGGACTACAGGCAATTGCACGATTACGGTGGCGGGCACCAACGCTACTGGTGTGGGCAGTATTGGCTGCACGATCCTCAATGCAAACGCTCAGGTGGCCGGCCTGGCCATCACGCTTTCGCGCGCGCTGGACGGTGGCTGGACTTGCAAATCGACGGTACCCAAAGAGTACGCGCCTAACGGTTGCCCTGGCGTCTGATCCAACTCCACGTCTGTCCCATGCCCCGCGTTTGACGACGCGGGGCATTTTTTTTGTTCGCCGTTCGGGGAAAATGGAGTAATTGAGAAAACTTCCAAAAATTCATGGCCTTAGGCCTGCGGCAAAACCCGCAACTTGCATGTCGATAATTTCCAAGTCATGCAATTTGCATGATTCCGAAAATCAGGTGTTTTTGTAAACTATTGATTTATATGTATTTATTGACTGTTTCAAAGTTGGCACAGCGTTCGCAATATCTCCAGTAACCCTGCTGACAAGACACGCAGCAGACTTTATGAAAAACAGGAGTTACTCGTATGAAGAAGTTCGCTATCGCTGCCGCTACTGCTACCGCGCTGACCCTGACCCTGGCCAACGCTGCATTTGCACAGACCACCCAAGCTACCCAGGCTCCGATGACTCTGGCAGCGGGTGAAGTCACCAAAGCCAAAGAAACTACTTCCGATACCTGGATCACCACTAAAGTCAAAGCCGACCTGGTGACCGAAAAAGGCATTCCTGGTACCGACATCAAAGTTGAAACCAACAAAGGTGTAGTGTCTCTGTCGTCCACCGTTGCAGTGACCGAAGCTCAGAAAACCACCGCGGTGGCTATCGCCAAGAAAATCAAAGGCGTCCAGGCGGTCTCCGCTGACGGCCTGAAAGCCGAGTAAGGCAAGACTTCTCGCCTGGACTGGGAGAAGGCGCGACAGGCGGGCCGAGCTATACGTCTGCCGCATCTGGAGAGTTCATGCGAAGGCCATAAGGATGTGGCCATTACAGGCCCCGGCATTCGTGTCGGGGCCTGTTCTATTTGGCAAACGCAAAAGATCGCAGCCTTCGGCAGCTCCTACGGTGGAATGTGTACACCTGTAGGAGCTGCCGAAGGCTGCGATCTTTTGATCTTCAGTTGCCGCGCTTGCTGGTGATCTGCTTCAAACGATTACCTTCAAAACGCAGGTATTGGTACATCCCGCCGTTGGGCCCGTAGGTCCATTCCTCGACTTGAAACTCTTCCCGCCGGTTGGCGCTGCGCTTGTAGCCCAACAGATCACGGCTGACCGGTTCACCGCATTTCTGCAGCACTTCACTGGACCTGTCCCCGACACTGACCAATTGACTGCCGCAGCGCAGGGTATCGGCTGCCGAGGCCTGACTGGCGGCCATCGCCAGAGCCAGGCTCATCAGCCATTTCGCGCGCATCACTCGGCGTCCAGATGCAGCGGCGTAACCACCCGACCGTCACTTTCCGCTTCGCCGAGGTTGGCATCGACGAAGTACACGCGGTCATCGGCCAGCTGACCCTTATCGACCAGATAGTCCTTGATGCTGCTGGCGCGTTCCTGACCCAACTGACGCAATAACACGTCGCTGGAACTCCAGAACTTGATCACGTCTGCGCGCATCTTCGCGGTGCGTTCTTCCTTGCCCAAGTCTTTCCATTCAGCAGGTGGCTGCGTCTTCAGGCGCGTGCGATAGATCCCTTCCAGCAGCGAACCTTTCTCGTTATCCGGTACCTGCAGCAATGAAGCCTGAGCCGGCACCTTGTCGCCGCGACGCTGGAGCATTTTGTAGTAGTTGTATTGGTATTCACGTTCCAGACGTTGCTCGGCGATCAGCGGGCCATCGCTGCTTGCGGCAGCCGTGCCTTCAATTTCCAGACGCAGGGCCGGCCGCTCCTTGAGGGCCTGGGACAGTTTGACCAGCGAGCCCTCGGCTTCCTTGCTCAGGTCGCTTGAACCTGGCGCAAACGAGACAGTGCCCAAATCTTCAGAACCCCCACCACTGACCAGTCCGCCAATCATTTTGAATGGTGCCGCGGCGGCTTTGACGATCAGGTTGCGCAAGGTCTGCCAGACAATCGGCATGATGCTGAACTGCGGGTTGTTCAGGTCACCGGTCACCGGCAGCTCGATGGAAATCTTGCCGTCGACGTCCTTGAGCAACGCGATCGCCAGTTTCAGCGGCAGGCTCACGGCATCCGGACTGTCGACTTTCTCACCCAGTTGCAGCTGCTCGACCACCACTTTGTTTTCGGCCTTGAGCTGGCCCTTGGTGATCATGTAATGCAGGTCGAGATTGAGCCGGCCCTTGCGGATGCGGTAACCGGCGAACTTGCCGGAGTAGGGCGTGAGCGTGGTCAGCTCAACACGTTTGAAACTGGTGGCAATGTCGAGGCTGGCCATCGGGTCGAACGGGTTGACCGAGCCCTTGATGGTGACCGGTGCATAGCGGTCGACCTTGCCTTTGATATCGACGCTGGCCGGTTTCGCCTGACGACTGTCGATGGTTCCAATTTGCCCATTGAGCTGTTGAACAGCCGTAGCGAAATTCGGGGTCAGGCTGAAGTCGGCGAAGTTGGCCGAGCCGTCATTGATGGCGATGCCACCAATGTGGATGCCTAGCGGTTTTTCCTTGCTGGCAGGTTTGGCTGCAGCCGTTTTGGCGCCTGTGTCGGGCGGTTGCGGGATCAGCAGATCATCGACGTTAGTGGTGCGGTCATCGTTGATCATGAAGCGCGCATAAGGCTGGAACAGGTTGACCTTGTCGATCGACAGGCTGTCGCCGTGCTGATAATTCAGGCCTTCGAGCACCAACTGCTGCCACTTGAGGAAGTCGCGGGTTTTAAGGGTGTCGAGGGTATGCAGTTGATCGACCTGAGCACGACCGGTGACGCTGAACGCCAGCGGCTCGGTGCTTTTCAGATCGACCGCCAGATCGCTGCCAAGCATGCCGCTGCGCAGTTCCAGACGAATGAACGGGTTGATATAGGACTGGGCGACGCGCAGGTCGATGTCCTTGGTTTGCACTTTTAACTTGGCGCTGACCGGAGCCATATTGACCACGCCGTCCGCAATGAGCTTGCCTTGCTTGCCCACGCCCGTATCGAGCTTGAGGTTAAAAGGCGAGCCATTGAGGCTGTCGAAATTCTGCAGGTCCAGGTTCAGCGGGCCGACGTCCAGCGCCACGGCGGGTACCGCCTTGCGGTCAGCCAGATGCACCTGGTAATTGCGCAGTTGCACGTCTTTAAGCAGCACTTGCCACGGTTTGCTCGGTGGAGCAGGTTCAGGTTTTGGTGAGTCGGCTGCTGCTGGAGTACTCGTCGGTTCGGCGTTAGCCTTCACCGCCGCTTTGGAAGGCTGGCTGGCGAACAGTTTCTGCCAGTCCAGTTGCCCGTCCGCCTCGAGGGCTGCCCAGGTTTCCAGTTTGTTGCTGCGGATCTTGCCGACCACCACTTGCTGCTTGGCCAGGTCCACGGTGGTTTCGCTGATGTCCAGACGCTCGAGTTTTGCCAGCGGTCGACCGTCTGGTGCTTTGATCGCGAATGGCGCGATGCTGACGGCGACGTTGCTCAACAGCAGTTCGGTTTCCTTGGCCAGGTTGAGTTTGTAGTCGGTGCTGAGGCTCATGACGCCGTCTTCGAGCACCAGTGGCAGCGCGTCACGCACATAGGGCCAAAAGGATTTCATCTTGCCATCGGTGATCTTCAGCTTACCTTCGGAGGCGATCGGGATCAGGCTGAAATTGCCGGTCCAGTCGATCTGTCCACCTGCCGGGCCGACGGCCACCAAGGTCATGTCGGCACTGTCTTCAGGCAGGGTACTGAGGTTTTTCAGTTCGAAGTCGAGTTTGTCGTAGAGGAATTCGATGGGTTCGCTGGGGCGTTGATCCTGGAAGTGCACGACACCGCCGGCCAGTTTGATCCGCTCGATGCGCAACGGGAACGGTTTGGCGTTCGGGTCGGCCGGAGTCGGTTCACTGGCGGGGATTTTGAACAGGCCAAGCAGATTGAGCTTGCCGTCCTTGCCGAAGAGGATTTCGGTCTTGGGTTTGTCGATTTCGATATCGGACAGGTGCAGCGCCTTGGTCCAGAGGCTGTCGATCTGCAAGTTGGCATACAGTCGCTCGAAGCCAACCTGTTCCTTGCCCGGATCGCCGATGATCAGTCCCCAAAGGGTGACTTCAAGGCTGAACGGGTTGAGTTCGATCCGCTGGATCGTCGCGGGCGTCGTCGCGTAACTGGCCAATTGTTGGTTGGCCACCCGTAACGCGATGCCCGGCAAAATCAGAAAACCCAGCAGGCTGTAGAGGGCTAGAGCGGTCAACAGAGCGCCAATAGCGCGAATCAATCCTTTGGGCATGTGCGGCTTCATCTGTCTGAATCGGAGTGCGTTGGAGTATGGCACGCGATTCCGGTTCCGAAGTGATCATGCTTTATAGGATTTATCTGAATTTCCGGACGAATCTCAGAGCTGCAGGATCAGGGTTTTCAGCGGCGGCTGCTCATCCATTGATGGAAAATCGCCGCCCGGTTTCATCACTGTCCACTCGCGCACCGGCCGGCCGGCTTTCTCTGCACAACGCAAAACTTGCTCGCGCCAGTCGTCCATGCTGACTTTTGCCAGGTTGTTGCAGCAGATCAGCACGCCATTGTCGGCGGTGGTCAGCAGTGCCGGCTTCAGCAGGCTCTGATAGTCGCGCAACAGGTCGACGGTGCCGAAAGCACTCTTGGCCCAGGCTGGTGGATCCAGCAGCACCAGGTCGTACTGACGCTGTTCCAGACGCTGATAGCTCGGCAGTTTCTGCCCGCGGCGCTGGCTGATCGGCAGGCCGGCCAATTGGCGGATGGCCGGGAAGTAGTCGGACTGGATGAAGTCCATGGTCGGTAACTGCGGATTGAGCAGGCCGTTCTCACGGCCGACGGCCAGGTTGCCCTCGGCGAAGTCGAGGTTACAGACTTCGCTAGCGCCACCGGCCGCAGCACTCAAGCCGACGCCACAGGTGTAAGCGAACAGGTTCAGCACACTTTTGTTTTTGCTGTGCTGCTTGACCCCGCCGCGCGTGTTGCGCAGGTCGAGGAACAGCAGCGGATCCTGTCCGGCGTGGCGACCGCGAACCCGGTAATTCAAGCCCCATTCGTGACCGATCAAGTCTTGCAGGGCGGCCTCGTCGGCGCGGTAGACGGTGTCTTCACGGTCGATGCGCGAGTTGCCCCGCGAGCGATCGTTGTAGACCAGCAGCGTTTCGAGGCCCAGGTGCTGATTGATGGTGTCGTGCAGTTGCAGCAACGCATCCCGTTCCAGCGCCTGGTGAAAGCTTTGCACCAGCAATTGCGGGCCGTAGCGGTCGATCGTCAGGCCGCCGGCGCCTTCCTGGCTGCCGTGGAACAGGCGATAGCAATCGGTGCCTTGCTGATGCAGCTCGGCCAGCAGGTCTTGGCGACGATCGAGGGCGGCGCGCAGCGCCTGATTCAAGGAAGACATGCTGGGCGCCTTGCAGGAGGGAATTTGGCGCGGGAGTTTAACAGCTTGTAGGAGCAAGGCTTGCCCGCGATGAACGATAACGCGGTTCGTCGGATGAACCGTGATGTGGCCATCGCGGGCAAGCCTTGCTCCTACAACAACCCCATCCGTCGTTTAGCCCGGTGCACCGAGCCGTTACGCACCGCCCAGCGCAGCATCGGCACGCTGCGATTGACGCTGGCGCGGATCAGCTTGCGTTGCAGCGGGCTCTGGCTGACGCCCAGCATGTCGCTGGCCCAGTCCGGCAGCAGGTCGATCCCGGCCTTCATCATCAAACCGCCGAAAGGTCTGGCCAAACGGCTGGGGGACGGGGCGTTCAACAACAGCCGTAACACCTCTCGACTGCGCTCATCGCACAACAGTTGTGGACGAATTCGCTCAAGGTAATCAGCAATTTCCTGCCGCGAACGCGGCACGTCACGGGCGCCAAGCCGTTCGGCAACCAGCGCGATTTCCGAGTAGTAACGGTCCTGATCAGCCAGGGACAGGTTCGGATTGCGGTAACGCAAATGGGCCGCGAGGAAGTTGCTGACTTCGGCCACGTGCACCCAGGTCAACAGATCGGGATCGCTGGCAGCGTAGGGCCGGCCATCCGGTGCAGTGCCGGTCACTTGCAAGTGGATGGTGCGGACTTTCTCGATCAGCCAGTCGGCGTCCTTTCGCGAACCGAACGTGGTGCCGGAAATGAACTGCCCGGTGCGGCGCAGTCGGCCGATCATGTCCTCGCGGAAATTCGAATGGTCCCAGACCCCGGCCAGGGCCAGTGGATGTAGAGCTTGCAGCATCAGGGCGCTGATGCCGCCGATCAGCATGCTGCTGAAGTCGCCATGCACTTGCCAGCTCACCGAATCGGGCCCGAACAGACCGGGATCACCCTTGGGGTTTTCCAGGTCGAGTTTACCCAGAGAAAGACCGGTCAGGCTCATGATCTGGGTTTCGATGCGGGTTCGAATGAATTCCATGGAGACTCAGTGGCGAAAAAAAGGCGCGGCCGTTAGGGGCCGCGCTCGGAAGTTTAAAGCATGAGCCTATTGATTCAGGCGTTTATCGACCAACTCCTGGACCACGCTCGGGTCAGCCAGGGTCGAGGTGTCGCCCAGGCTGTCCAGTTCGTTGCAGGCGATCTTGCGCAGAATGCGCCGCATGATCTTGCCCGAACGGGTCTTCGGCAGGGCCGGCGCCCACTGGATCAGGTCCGGTTTGGCGAAGCTGCCGATTTCCTCGCTGACGTGAGCGAGCAATGCTTTCTTCAGTTCGTCGCTGGGCTCGGTGCCGTTCATGGGGGTGACGAAGGCGTAGATGCCCTGACCCTTGATGTCGTGGGGGTAACCGACCACCGCCGCTTCGGCGATGCTGTCGTGCAGCACCAATGCGCTTTCCACTTCTGCGGTGCCGATGCGGTGCCCGGAGACGTTGATCACGTCGTCGATGCGTCCGGTAATCCAATAGTCACCGTCTTCATCGCGCCGGGCGCCGTCGCCGGTGAAGTAGTAACCGGGGTAGGGCTTGAAGTAGGTATCGACCATTCGTTGCGGGTCGCCGTAGACGCTGCGGATCTGCGCCGGCCAGCTGGATTTGATCGCCAGCACGCCGCTGCCGGGGCCTTTGATTTCCTTGCCCACTTCATCGAGCAACACCGGTTGCACGCCGAACATCGGTTGCGTGGCGCAGCCGGGTTTGATCCGTTGAGCGCTGACTAGAGGGCTGAGCATGATGCCGCCGGTTTCGGTCTGCCACCAGGTATCGACGATCGGACAACGCTGTTCGCCGACGGCATTGAAGTACCACTCCCACGCTTCCGGGTTGATGGGCTCACCGACACTGCCGAGTAATCTGAGGCTCGCGCGGGAAGTTTCCTTCAACGGTTCGGGGCCTTCACGCATCAGGGAACGCAGGGCGGTCGGGGCGGTATAGAAAATGTTCACCTGGTGCTTGTCGATCACCTGCCAGAAGCGCGAGCTGCTTGGGTAACTCGGCACGCCTTCGAAGATCAGCGTGGTCGCACCGTTGGCCAGAGGACCGTAGACGATGTAGCTGTGGCCGGTGACCCAGCCGACATCGGCGGTGCACCAGAAGACTTCGTCGTCGCGGTAGTCGAGCACGTACTTGAAGGTCATTGCCGCTTGCAGCAGATAGCCGCCGGTGGTGTGCAGCACGCCTTTGGGTTTGCCGGTGCTGCCGGAGGTGTAGAGGATAAACAGCGGGTCTTCGGCGTCCATCGGCTCAGGCGGGCAATCGTCACTGACGTCTCGCAGCGCCTGGTGATACCAGATGTCCCGGCCCTCGACCCAGTCCACTTCGCCCTGAGTGCGCTCGACCACGATGACGGTGCTGACGTTCGGACAACTTTGCAGCGCCTTGTCGACCTTCTGCTTGAGCGGCACGACTTTACCGCCGCGCACGCCTTCATCGGCGGTGATCACGGTGCGGCAGTCGGCATCGAGAATCCGGTCACGCACAGAGTCCGGGGAGAAACCACCAAACACCACCGAATGCACCGCACCAATGCGCGTGCAGGCGAGCATGGCGTAGGCGGCTTCGGGGATCATCGGCATGTAGATGCACACGCGGTCGCCTTTCTTCACGCCACGGCTTTTGAGCACGTTGGCCAGGCGACAGACGTTGTGATGAAGTTTTTTGTAGGTGATCTGCGCGGATTCGGCAGGGTCGTCGCCTTCCCAGATGATCGCGACTTGATCGCCACGCTTTTCCAGGTGACGGTCGATGCAGTTGTAACTGACATTCAACTTTCCGCCGGCGAACCAGCTCGCCTCACCGGTTTTCAGGTTATAGCGCTGGACGGTATCCCACGGCTTACTCCAGTCGAGAAAGCGTGTGGCCTGTTCGGCCCAGAATTCAGTGGGGTGTTCGATGGACTGGCGGTACAGGCGCTTGTAGTCGTCTTGACTGAGTTGTGCAGCCCGGCGGACGGCATCGGCTTGGGGGAACGTGCTGATATCGAACATGACGGTTCCTTATTCTTGTTTTGCGACAAAAGGGGAGCTGCGCGACCCTCGTAGGAGCTGCCGAAGGCTGCGATCTTTTGATCTTGTTTTTAACAATCAAAATCAAAAGATCGCAGCCTTCGGCAGCTCCTACAGTGATAGCGCACGCCACCGATTTTGCGGTAAACCCGGTGCCGTGGAACTGTCGATGTTGCAAGTAGAAAGGGCGGGTAAGCCGCCCCTTCAGCCTATCACCCGCGGTGACGACCGCGGAAGTAGTTGATCAGGCCTTGGGTCGAAGCATCGTCAGCCGGGGTTTCTTCGCTGCCGACCAGGCGGTTGTAGACGCCTTTGCCCAGCTCTTTACCCAGCTCCACGCCCCATTGGTCGAAGGCGTTGATGCCCCAGATCACGCTTTGCACGAAGACTTTGTGTTCGTACATCGCCACCAATGCGCCGAGGCGACGCGGGCTGATGCGTTCGACCACCAACGTATTGCTCGGACGGTTGCCCGGGATCACCTTGTGAGGCGCGATTTTCTGCACCTCTTCTTCGCTCATGCCTTTGTCGCGCAACTCGGCTTCGGCCTCGGCAAGGGTCTTGCCCAGCATCAGCGCCTGGCTTTGCGATAGGCAGTTGGCGTACAGCCACTGGTGGTGGTCGGACACCGGGTTGAAGCTGACGATCGGTACGATGAAGTCGGCCGGGATCAGTTGGGTGCCCTGGTGCAGCAACTGGTGGTAAGCGTGCTGACCGTTGCAACCCACGCCACCCCAGATCACCGGACCGGTGTCGGTGGACACTGGAGTGCCGTCCTGGCGCACGCTCTTGCCGTTGGATTCCATGTCCAGCTGTTGCAAATGCTTGGTGATGTTACGCAGGTAGTGGTCGTATGGCAGGATCGCGTGGCTTTGTGCGCCCCAGAAGTTGCCGTACCAGACGCCGAGCAAGGCCAGCAGCACCGGCATGTTCTGTTCGAACGGTGCGCTCTGGAAATGCTGGTCCATGGTGTAGGCACCGGACAGCAGTTCCTTGAAATTCGACATGCCGATGGCCAGGGCAATCGGCAAACCGATGGCCGACCACAACGAGTAACGTCCGCCAACCCAGTCCCACATCGGGAAGATGTTTTCTTCGCGGATCCCGAATGCCACCGCCGCTGCATTGTTGCTGGAGACGGCGATGAAGTGACGGTACAGCTCGGCTTCCGAACCACCCTGAGCCAAGTACCAGGCACGTGCGGCCTGGGCATTCTTCAGGGTTTCGAGGGTGTTGAAGGATTTCGACGAAACGATGAACAGCGTGGTTTCGGCACGCAGCTTCATGGTCAGTTCGTGGAACTCACTGCCGTCGATGTTCGCCAGGTAATGGCAGCGCACGCCTTTCTGGGCGTAGGACAGCAGCGCTTCGGAGACCAGCTCCGGGCCGAGGAACGAGCCACCGATGCCGATGTTCACCACGTCAGTGATCGGCTTCTCGGAGTAGCCGCGCCACAAGCCGTCGTGAATACGGCCCACGAGGTCGGTGATCTGGTTCAGGACCTTGTGCACTTCCGGCATCACGTTGACGCCGTTGACCTTCAGCTTGTCGCCGACCGGACGGCGTAGAGCTGTGTGCAGGGCCGGACGACCTTCGGAGGAGTTGACGATTTCGCCTTCGAACAGCGCTTTGATCGCGCCCTGGAGGTCGACTTCGTTGGCCAGGCCCACCAGCAGATCGCGGGTCTGGGCGTTGATCAGGTTTTTCGAGTAGTCGAGAAACAGGCCGCAGCTGCTGAGGGTGAATTGGGTAAAGCGCTGCGGATCGGCATTAAAGGCTTCGCGCATGCTGAAATCTTGCATGGCTTGGCGGTGGTCATTCAACGCTTGCCAGGCGGGCAGAGCGGTAACGTCTTGAGGGGTGCGGTAATACGCCATCGCTGCGGGTTTCCTTTTTACTTGAACGGCCTTTTGAACACTAAAAATACCGGAGCGCTGTGGGTGGGCGTCCGGTTAACTGCGTCGACACGATTTCATGACACAGGGCGAATACAGTAAACCTCGCGCTGCGATCTGTCTTGACTTTGTCTGACCCGTTCCCGGTACTTTTTTATACATCAAGCAGGGAACGGTCCGACAAACGGAAGGGGGAGGGGCTAAGACGGGGTCAGGCGACCTGAACCGGAATGGCATTGCTGGTGTGGTTCGCTGTAGTGGGCGTATGCGCAAATGGTGCCCAAAGGCTTGAGGGCTAGCAATACGGCGTTTGGAGTCAGAGCCGAACCCCTGTGGGAGCGAGCTTGCTCGCGATGGCGGAGGATCAGCCAACATCAATGTTGAATGTTAATCCGCTATCGCGAGCAAGCTCGCTCCCACAGGGATAGAGTGCGTTCAGTTAGATGCGTCGAGGTTCAGATGCAGGTTATCGATCAACCGCGTGGTACCCAGGAATGCCGCCACCAGAATCACCAGATCCCGATCTTGCGCAGTTGCCGGACGCAAGGTCTGAGCATGACGAATTTCCAGGTAGTCAGGACGCAAACCAGCGGCTTCAAGCTGCTTGATCTGCGCACCGATCAACGCCGGGAAATCCCGTTCGCCCTGTTTGATCGCATCGGCAATCTGGATCAAACCGCGATACACAACCGGTGCAATGGCCCGCTGTTCTTCGCTGAGGAAACCATTGCGCGACGACAGCGCCAGGCCATCGGCTGCACGTACCGTCGGTTCGCCGATGATCTGGATCGGCATGTTCAGGTCATGCACCAGGGCGCGGATCACCGCCAGTTGCTGGAAGTCTTTCTGGCCGAAGATCGCCAGGTCTGGCTGGACCATGTTGAACAGCTTGGTGACCACCGTCGCCACACCTTCGAAATGCCCGGGACGGCTGGCGCCGCAGAGGCCTTCGGAGAGTTGCGGAACGCTGACGCGGGTCTGGCCGACCATGCCGTCGGGGTACATTTCTTCAACGGTTGGCGCGAACAGCAAGTGGCAACCGGCCTGGAGCAGCTTCTCCTGATCGGCCGCGAGGGTGCGCGGGTACTTGTCGAGGTCTTCGCCGGCGCCGAACTGCAACGGGTTGACGAAAATGCTCGCGACCACGAAATCCACCCGTTGGGTGGCTTTGGTCACCAGTGCCACATGACCGCTGTGCAGGTTGCCCATGGTCGGCACGAAGCCGATGCGCTTGCCTTCACTGCGGGCACGGGCCACAGCGGCCCGCAATTCGCGTACGGTTTTTACGGTGTTCATGCGGAGAATCCGTGTTCGATACCAGGGAAAGTTACCGCTTTGACTTCAGTGACGTACGCACCAAGCGCCGCTTGAATGTTTTGTTGCCCGGCCATGAAGTTCTTCACGAACTTCGGCACACGGCCAGTGATCGACAGGCCGAGCATGTCGTGCAGAACCAGGACCTGGCCGTCGGTGCCACTGCCGGCGCCGATGCCGATTACCGGGATTTTCACCGCCTGGGTGATCTCTTCGGCCAGTTCGCTCGGTACGCATTCGAGCAGCAGCATCGCCGCGCCGGCCTGTTCCAGGGCGATCGCATCGGCACGCATCTGCCGCGCCTGGTTTTCGTTGCGACCCTGGACTTTGTAACCGCCGAGGATATTCACCGATTGCGGTGTCAGCCCCATGTGCGCGCACACCGGGATACCGCGTTCGGCCAGCAGACGGATCGAGTCCGCCAGCCACAGCGCTCCTTCAACTTTGACCATGTGCGCACCCGCCTGCATCAACAGGGCACTGTTGGTCATGGCTTGTTCGGTGGTGGCGTAGGCCATGAAGGGCAGGTCGGCGAGGATCAACGCATCGGTGTTACCGCGTTTGACGCACGCCACGTGGTAAGCCATTTCCGCGGTGGTGACCGGCAGGGTGCTGTCGTGACCTTGCAAAACCATGCCAAGGGAGTCGCCCACCAGCAGCACTTCGACACCAGCCTCATTGCAGGCGTGGGCGAAGGTCGCGTCATAGCAGGTCAGCATGGTGATTTTTTCACCTTTTTGCTTGAGACCTTGCAGAGTGGTCAGGGTGATGGCTGGCATGAAAAGTTCCTCATTCAGGCGCTGTGGAAACTACTGCGAGTAACGCGCGTGATTCTTCGTTAAATACAGGCGCACGGTCTGTTGTCGTGCTTTTAAGGCCTGGATTGCGCCCTTCAACGCCGTGTTGGCGGCAGCGGGACGCCTATAGTCGTGAGGAGAACTCGGGAAGTCAATTGCGTGTGTTACCGCATTGTTACGCGTGGGGTGTTACCGGAGTAACTGATGCGATTCAGCAACTACCGATCTCATGTTCGACACAAAACCAATGTGGGAGCGAGCTTGCTCGCGATAGCGGTGGATCAGCCAGCATCAATGTTGAATGACAGGCCGCTATCGCGAGCAAGCTCGCTCCCACAGGGGGATGGTGTCAATTTCGGGGGAGGCGTTCCAGGCCGACGAACGGGCAGGCTGCGAGCAATTCGCTAAGCGCGCGGCCATCGGCCAGACGCAAATCCGCAGGCGCCAGTTCGGCCAGTGGATAGAGAACGAATGCTCGTTCCTGCATATGGTAGTGAGGCACCTTGAGGCGAGGTTCATCGATCAGCCGATCACCGAACAGTACGATGTCGAGATCCAGCGTACGCGGCCCCCAGCGTTCAAGGCGCTCGCGGCCCTGTCCGTTCTCGATGGCTTGCAGCGCATCAAGCAGCTCCAGCGGCGGGAGTGTGCTGTCGAGGGCGGCAACCGCGTTGGTATAACGCGGTTGGCCGGGCAGCAGCGAGTCGCTCTGATAAAACCCGGAAACCCCGATCAGTTCAGTCTGCGGCAACTGTGCCAGCGCCTCGACGGCGCTGCGCAATTGTTCGGCGGGGTCAGCCAGATTGCTGCCCATGCCGATGTAGATGCGTTCCATGGATTACTCGCCCGTGGCGCTCGGTGCGCCGGCGGTACGTTTGCGCTTGGCGCCACCGCTGCGGCGACGTTTGCGTGGAGCGCCGGTGCCGTCGTCCTTGCCGCTGAGGTCGCGGATCATGTCGCGACGTTCGCTGTCGTTGGCGTCCTGATAATCCGTCCACCATTCGCCCAGGCCATCGGTCTGCTCGCCGGCGCTTTCGCGCAGCAGCAGGAAGTCGTAACCGGCACGGAACCGTGGGTTGTCCAGCAACAGGTCGGCGCGCTTGCCGCTACGGCGTGGCAGACGCTCCTGCATGTCCCAGATCTCGCGGATCGGCATGGTGAAGCGTTTCGGAATCGCGATGCGCTGGCACTGTTCGGCGATCAGTTCATGAGCCGCTTCCTGCATCGCCGGAATCGGCGGCATGCCACGTTCTTGCAGGCGCAATACACGAGCCGGCAGGGCAGGCCACAGTAGGGCCGCAAACAGGAACGCCGGGGTTACCGGTTTGTTCTGTTTAATCCGCAGATCAGTGTTGATCAACGCTTCGCTGATCAGCGTGTGGGTGTACGTCGGGTTGTATTCCAGCGCTTCGGCACTGGCCGGGAACAGCGGATCGAATAGCTGCAGGTCGACCAGCATCTCGAAAGTGTCCGCGGCATGGCCGGAGAGGAACAGCTTGAGCACTTCTTCGAACAAACGGGCCGATGGAATCTCGCGCAGCATCGGCGCCAGTTCACGGATAGGTGCGGCGCTGTGTTTTTCGATACCGAAATTCAGCTTGGCGGCGAAACGCACGGCTCGCAGCATCCGTACCGGGTCTTCCTGGTAGCGTTGCTTCGGGTCGCCGATCAGGCGGATCAGGTGATTGCGGATGTCGTGTACGCCGTTGGCGTAATCGAGGATGCGCTCGCTGACCGGATCGTAATACAAGGCGTTGATGGTGAAGTCGCGGCGTTGCGCGTCTTCTTCCAGCGTGCCGTAGACGTTATCGCGCAGGATGCGCCCGCTTTCGTTACGGGAAGACTGGTTGCTGTCTTCCTCTTCATCGTTTTGCGGGTGATTGGCGCGGAAGGTCGCGACTTCAATGATTTCGCGGCCAAAGTGGATGTGCACCAGCTTGAAGCGGCGACCGATGATCCGCGCGTTGCGGAATTCGGCCCGCACCTGTTCAGGTGTGGCACTGGTGGCGACGTCGAAATCTTTCGGCGTGATGCCGAGCAGCATGTCGCGCACGCAGCCGCCGACCAGATAAGCCTGGTAACCGGCGTTCTGCAGGCGTTCGACGATGTTCACCGCGTAGCGACTGAATTGAGCCTTTTGCAGCGAATGTTGGCCGCTGTTGAGCACTTCAGGCGTACTGCGAATGTGTTGCGTATGACGCTTGGGAGAACGGAATGACTGGAACAGCTTCTTCAGCATGGGATGCACTGTTTGAAGGAATGTTCGGCCAAAACGAAGAATGACCGCATGATGGGCGGGGATTCTAGCATTTAGTCGGGGGATGGTGTAGGAAGCTGCGCAAGCGCTTGAAGGGGGGGCTGGTACGCAGGGGCATGTAGCAGCTGCCGAGCAGCGCGAGGCTGCGTTCGGCGGCGAAGCCGTCGTAAAACCTGAGATTGCGGTGTGTCAGGAGAAAGCCGGTCGCCCATATTGCGACTACTGCGTAGTCGAACGCAGCCTCGCAGGCTCGGCAGCTGCTACAGGGGCAGCGTGAATGCTGAATCGCAGAAACTACAAGGGGAGCCGAAGCTCCCCAAGAAAGTAGTTGCGTGCTCTTTTTTTATTTTTGATTCGGGCTTCTTGTTTTTGTTGAGTGCCCTCGCCATGAAGTTTTTCCTTCATGACCCTCCCAATCGGGAGCCAAGAGCAAACGGATTGCTTTGGTCGCTGTGTTGCAGTGATCTTGCGATCCAACCAGTTCAGGCTCTGTCTTGTGACAGTTTTTTGTTGTTCTCGGCCTGGTCGTGGGGCAAGCCCCAAATACAACGCCTCTCCAAAAGAATCAGTTAGCTGCGCCTCTCGCCGTCTTGTTTTTATTGTGCGTGAGTCGATACGTCTTATTTTTATTGTCTTGTGCATTGCTTGTTATTGTTCTTGTACCAAACATATAGCAGGGGGCGTGCCAACTTTTGCGAGGCCCAGCAAAACAAGGGGTGAGGCCGGCTGGTGAGGTTTTCAGAGGCCAAAAAAAGCCGGGGCTTCGTTACCGTAAGCCCCGGCTTCTGTTACGTGAAAAAGCTGAGGTAACAGTTTTTTTCACAATGTCACGTGTTACCCGCACGCCTTACAGGTGGCGTTCAGCTCTCGCTGGCTACCCCGGTCTTGCGCCGCGGAATGCCCAGGCGCTGACGACGCTCCCACAGGCATTTGCGACTGACACCGAGTTTGCGCGCCAACTCGGTTTCGGTCATGTGGTCCTGATGCTCGAGAACGAAGTGCTGGAAGTAGTCTTCCAGTGACAGGTCTTCGGTCGGCTCATGACTATTGTTACCGGCGGCGCTGCCCTGTTGTGGGGGCAGGCCGATGAAATCGTCATCGTCCAGATCGCTCAGTTCGATGTCGATCCCCAGCAGCTCGGCGGAAATCTCCGGGCTCTCGCACAGGATGACCGCACGTTCTACTGCGTTTTCCAGCTCTCGAACGTTACCCGGCCACGAGTAATGACGAATCGCCTGCTCGGCATCCGGGGCGAACTTCAGATCAGTGCGGTTGACCCGCGCGCTCTGCCGCGCCAGGAACGCGGTGGCAATTTCGTTGACGTCGGCGCCGCGCTCGCGCAGGGCCGGCAGTTTCAGGGCGATCACGTGAAGGCGGTAATACAAGTCTTCACGGAACTGGCCGATTTTTGCCAGGCTCTTGAGGTCCCGGTGAGTCGCGGCGATCAGGCGCACATCGACTTTCTGGGACTGCACCGAACCCACACGACGAATTTCACCTTCCTGCAGCACGCGCAGCAGGCGGGCCTGGGCTTCCAGTGGCAGTTCGCCGATTTCGTCGAGGAACAAGGTGCCGCCGTCGGCCGCTTCCACCAGACCGGCACGCCCGGCGCTGGCGCCAGTGAACGCGCCTTTTTCGTGGCCGAACAGTTCGGACTCGATCAGGCTTTCCGGAATGGCCGCGCAGTTCACCGAAATCATCGGCGCCTTGGCGCGTTTGGACAGATTGTGCAGGGCGCGCGCCACCAGTTCTTTACCGGTGCCGGATTCGCCCTGGATCAGGACATTGGAGTCGGTTGGCGCGACTTTGCGGATCTTGCTGTACAGATCCTGCATAGGCGGGCAAGAGCCGATGATGCCGATTTCGCCATTGTTGTTGCTGGCGCTCGGTTTCGCGGCGCCATTACCGGCTTTGCCGACGGCAGGTTCGCCGCTGGCTTGCACAGCTTGACGGTCACGCAGGATTCGCGCGACGGCCTGGAGCATTTCATCGTGATCGAAAGGCTTGGCGATGTAATCCACCGCACCCATCTTCATCGAGTCGACTGCCGAACGCAGGCTCGCGTAGCTGGTCATGATCAACACCGGAGTGCCCTGGCCAAGTTTGATCAACTCGGTGCCAGGCGCGCCAGGCAGACGCAGGTCGCTGACGATCAGGTCGAACGTGGGAATGGTGAAGCGTTCTTGTGCTTCCTGCACTGAACCGGCTTCGCTGACCTGGTACTGGTTACGTTCCAGCAGGCGGCGCAAGGCGGAGCGGATAATTGTTTCGTCTTCGACGATCAAAATGTGCGGCATTGATTCGATACTCTCGACGGTCTCAGTTCACAGCGGACGTCGCTTCGACATGACGCGGCAAGGTCACCCGGATACGGGTGCCGCGCTGGCTTTGAACATCAGCCGGGCTGTCGATGGTGATTTGTCCATAATGCTCTTCAACGATGGAATAGACCAGTGCAAGGCCCAGACCGGTGCCTTCGCCAGGATCCTTGGTGGTGAAGAAAGGTTCGAACAATCTATCCATGATGTTCTTCGGAATACCGCTGCCTTCGTCTTCCACGATCAAGTCGACCGTGTGTTCGCCGGCTTCGCTTTTGACCCGCACCGCACTGCCGGGAGGCGAGGCATCGCGGGCGTTTGAGAGCAGGTTGATCAGTACTTGTGCAAGCCGCTGCGGGTCGCCTTCGACCCAGTGATCGGGATCGCACAGATTGTAGAACTGCACTTCGAAATTGCGTCGGTTCAGGGCCAGCAAACCGATGGCATCCTGGGCCACTTCCGCCAGACAGACGGGCTCGTCGCTGTGCTGATGACTGCCGGCGTGGGCGAAGCTCATCAGCGACTGAACGATGCGCGACACGCGTTTGGTCTGCTCGAGGATCTGCCCGCTGATTTCCTTCAGTTCGCTGTCTTCTTCGCGCTCTTCCCGCAGGTTCTGCGCCAGGCAGGCGATGCCAGTGATCGGGTTGCCGATTTCATGGGCCACGCCCGCCGCGAGTCGACCGATGCTGGCCAGACGCTCGGAGTGCACCAGTTTGTCTTCGAGCATCTGGGTTTCGGTCAGGTCTTCCACCAGTAACACCAAGCCGCTGTTACCTGGTGCGAGCGGTTCATCAATCGCAGCTTTGTGCAGGTTCAGCCAGCGGGTCTGGCCGTCAAGCGCCAAATGTTGTTTGTGCAAATGTTCGTCCGGCAGATTGATGAAGCCTTGCAGCAACTCTTTCCATGGATCGGCAATGGTGCTCAGCCGCGAACCAACCACACGCTGCGCGGCAATCCCGGTCAGCTCCTCCATGGCTTTGTTCCACATGAGGATTTCCTGATCCTTGGCCAGCGAGCAAACGCCCATCGGCAATTCCTGCAAGGTCTGGCGGTGATAGCGGCGCAGGGCATCGAGTTCAGCGGCAAGCCCGGTCAGGCGCGAGTGGTAATCCTCGAGGCGACTTTCGATGAAGTGGATGTCTTCGGTGACGTAGTTTTCGCCGCCGGCCTTATAAGGCAGGAATGTTTCGACCATGTCCTGAGCCACGCTCGGCCCCATCAGGCCGGAGAGGTTGGCTTCGATACGGTCGCGCAAGCGGCGCAAGGCGTAAGGCCGGCGCTCATCGAAAGGCAGATAGAGGTCGCGCAGGGCCTGTTCGACTTCTTTCTGCGCAGCCTTGGCGCCCAGGGGTTTTGCAAGTTGTGTGGCGAACTCTTGGGGCGAGGCGGCGTGCAGTTCGCGGCGTTGCGGGCGACGCACGTTGTCCACGGCGCAGGCTTCAGCGGCGCTGGCCTCTTCGCTGCTGGCGTTGGTGAAGAGCGAGATCAGGGTGAACATCAGCACGTTGGCAGCCAGCGAGGCGATCGCTGCCATGTGCCAACTGGTGTCGTCCAGCACGTAGATCATGTTCAGCAGCGGTATGTAAAAGCCCTGCAGATTGCCGACCAGTGGCAGCAGCATGGTCACCAGCCACACCAGAATCCCGGCGAGCAAACCGGCGATGAAACCGCGGCGGTTGGCGGTCGGCCAGTACAGTACCGACAGCACGCCCGGCAGGAACTGCAGGGTGGCGACGAAGGCGACGATGCCCAGATTCGCCAGATCCTGTTCCGCGCCCAGCAGCAGGTAGAAACCGTAACCGGCCATGATGATCGCGACGATCAGCCCCCGGCGGGTCCACTTCAGCCAGCGGTAGATATTGCCTTCGGCTGGCGGCTGATAGAGCGGCAGCACCAAATGGTTCAGCGCCATCCCGGACAGGGCCAGGGTGGTGACAATGATCAAGCCGCTGGCCGCCGACAATCCGCCGATATAGGCCAATAGCGCCAAAGCCTTGCTGTTGGCCGCGATACCAATGCCCAGCGTGAAATATTCCGGGTTGGTGGTGGCGCCGAGTTTCAGTCCGGCCCAGAGAATCAGCGGTACCGCCAGGCTCATCAACAGCAGGAACAGCGGCAAGCCCCAGCTCGCACTGACCAGCGAGCGCGGGTTGAGGTTTTCGGTAAACGTCATGTGGTACATGTGCGGCATCACGATCGCCGAAGCGAAGAACACCAGCAGCAGCGTACGCCACGGGCCTTCCTGCAATGGCGTGTGCAAAGCGGCGAGGGCGGTCTGGTTTTGCAGCAGCCAAAGCTCAAGCTGTTGCGGGCCATCGAACACGCCGTACAGCGCATAGAGACCAACGCCGCCGATGGCGATCAGTTTGATCACCGACTCGAAAGCAATCGCGAACACCAGGCCTTCGTGTTTCTCGCGGGTGGCGATGTGGCGCGAGCCAAAGAAAATCGTGAACAGCGTGATCAGTGCGCAGAAGCTCAGGGCCACGCGATGTTGTACCGGCTCGCGGGTGAGGATGCCGATGGAGTCGGCCACCGCCTGAATCTGCAACGCCAGCAACGGCAGCACGCCGATCAGCATGAAGATCGTCGTCAGTGCGCCGGCCCAGGTGCTGCGGAAGCGGAAGGCGAACAGATCGGCCAGCGACGACAGCTGATACGTGCGGGTGATTTTCAGGATCGGATACAAAAGCACCGGCGCCAGCAGAAACGCGCCGGAAACGCCTAGATAGCTGGACAAAAATCCGTAGCCGTATTGATAGGCCAGGCCCACCGTGCCGTAAAACGCCCACGCACTGGCATACACGCCCAGCGACAGGGTGTACGTCAGCGGGTGGCGAATGATCGCCCGGGGGATCATGCCCCGTTCGCTGACCCAGGCTACGCCGAACAGCACCGCCAGGTACGCGGCGCTGATCAGGATCATCTGGGTCAGGCTAAAGCTCATCGGCATCTTTTTGGCTCTGCAGGATGAAGGTCACGACGATCAGAATCAGCCAGAGCAGATAAGGGCGATACCAGGCGCCAGTGGCGTCGATCCACCAATCCATGATGGCCGGGGAGAACAGATAAATCCCCACTACCAGGAGCAGGACCAAGCGATAGATGTACATCCCGGCCTCTCTTTTTTATGCGCGTGCCCGAAAAGGTGCGGCGATGGTAACGGATGGGCGCGCCACTGCAAGTGTGATCACTGTAGTTGCGCTTCGGGCAGGTTGAGTGTGCGCGGGATCAATAATGCATCCCAGTGGGCAATGCCCCAGTTCAGCACTTCCCGTGGGGTGGCGTAAGCCAGTTCGGCACCGGGATTCTGCCCCAGTGCGCGCAACGCACGCAGCAACAAAGGGGTTGCCTGATCTTCGGTCAACGGCGGCGAACGATAGGACTTACCGAGCTTGTTGCCATCGGGCTGGGTGATCAGCGGGATGTGCAGATAACGCGGTTGCGGCAGGCCGAGCAGTTCTTGCAGGTAGAGCTGGCGCGGCGTGGAGTCGAGCAGGTCGGCACCGCGGACGATATCGGTAATGCCTTGCCACGCATCGTCCAGCACCACCGCCAGTTGATAGGCGTAGAGCCCGTCGCGGCGGCGGATCACGAAATCACCGACCTCACGGCCCAGGTGTTGGCGGTATTCGCCTTGCACTCGGTCGATGAAGTGGTATTCCAGCTCGGGGACACGCAGGCGAATCGCAGCATCTTTAGTGTCATGACCGGCGTTGCGGCACAGCCCTGGATAAATCCCGTGATAGGGCGCAAGTGTTTTGCGTGAGCAGGTGCAAGCGTAGGCCAGGCCGTGATTGAACAGACGATTGAGGACTTCGGCGTAGGCATCGTGCCGGTCACTCTGTCGGACCATTTCGCCATCCCACTCGAAACCGTAGCTTTCCAGCGCCTTGAGAATGGCCGCTTGAGCGCCGGGCTCCTCCCGTGGCGGATCGAGATCTTCCATGCGCATCAGCCAGCGGCCATCCACCGAGCGCGCGTCGAGATACGAGGCCAGCGCTGCGACCAGCGAACCGAAATGCAGATGTCCACTGGGCGTGGGGGCGAAGCGCCCGATGTAGGTGGAAGGGGGGATGACAGTCATGAGGGCGGTTACGTTGTCTGGTCGTATTGAGCATGGCTTGAAGCCGCCATCGCGAGCAAGCTCAGCTCCTACAAAGGCCGGCGCAATTTCCTGTAGGAGCCGAGCTTGCTCGCGATGGCGATCTTAAAGTCACAGCAAGTATCAGCGAATGTCAGAAACAAAAACGGAGCGTTCGCACGCTCCGTTTTTCGTTCAAGTCGAGATTACTTGCCGACTTGCTTTTCCTTGATTTCCGCCAGGGTCTTGCAGTCAACGCACATATCGGCGGTAGGGCGGGCTTCCAGTCGCTTGACGCCAATTTCGACGCCGCAGGACTCGCACCAGCCATATTCTTCGTCTTCGATCAGTTGCAGCGTCTTGTCGATCTTTTTGATCAACTTGCGCTCGCGGTCGCGGGCACGCAGCTCGAGGCTGAATTCTTCTTCCTGGCTGGCACGGTCTGCCGGGTCCGGGAAGTTGGCCGCTTCGTCTTTCATGTGATCAACCGTACGGTCGACTTCCTGCATCAAGTCCTGTTTCCACTTATTCAGGATCTTGGTGAAGTGAGCGCGCATGGGCTTGCCCATGTATTCCTCGCCCTTTACTTCTTTGTAGGGTTCGAAGCCGCTGATCGACTGGTTTTGCTGCTTTGCTTGGGTGGGCATGAAATGGACCGCCTCTACTCTTGTAATCCATTGCGCAGGATTGCTCCATCACCGACACCTGCCGGCCCTGCGGCTGCAAGCGGGCGAACTTACCAGATCAAATCGGACCGCGCTACTCCCGGATGTCGAGGTAGTGGCCCGCTGTGCTTGCAAATGATTGCAAAGCCTTGTCTGGCGGTGCTGGAGACCTGATCAATTATTGATTTTAGTCAAACCTGAGACACACGCTTGAGTCGTTTGAGACCGGAGTTATAACGGTCTGACCGCTTTAGGTTCTCGCTCGTTCCTGCGCTTGGGTAGAATCAGTTTTTTTCCCCGTTGAAGGAAGGCTAATGGCTCAGTCCTACAGTGCCCGCAGTCGCGCGATCGAACCTTTCCATGTCATGGCGCTGCTGGCGCGGGCCAATGAACTGCAAGCCGCTGGTCACGACGTGATCCACCTGGAAATCGGCGAACCCGACTTCACCACCGCCGAGCCGATCATTCAGGCCGGCCAGGCCGCATTGACGGCGGGGAAGACCCGTTACACCGCCGCGCGTGGCATTCCCGAGTTGCGTGAGGCCATTTCCGGCTTTTATCAGCAACGTTACGGTTTGAACATCGACCCGCAGCGAATCCTCATCACGCCTGGTGGTTCCGGTGCGCTGCTGCTGGCCAGCGCCTTGTTGGTGGACCCGGGCAAGCACTGGCTGCTGGCGGACCCAGGCTATCCCTGCAATCGGCATTTCCTGCGGTTGGTGGAAGGCGCAGCGCAGCTTGTTCCTGTAGGTCCGGACGTGCGCTATCAGCTGACGCCGGACCTGATTGCACGCCATTGGGATAACGACAGCGTCGGCGCCCTGGTGGCGTCGCCAGCCAACCCGACCGGGACGATCCTGACCCGCGATGAGCTGGCGGGCCTGTCGGCCGCGATCAAGGAACGTCACGGTCATTTGGTGGTGGATGAGATCTATCACGGTCTGACCTACGGCACCGATGCGGCCAGCGTGCTGGAAGTCGATGACAGTGCCTTTGTACTGAATAGTTTTTCCAAGTATTTCGGCATGACGGGATGGCGACTTGGTTGGCTGGTGGCGCCTGAAGCGGCGGTCGGTGAGCTGGAAAAACTCGCCCAGAACCTCTACATCAGCGCCCCGAGCATGGCTCAGCACGCCGCTCTGGCCTGCTTCGAACCGGCCACGATCAGCATCCTGGAAGAACGTCGCGCCGAATTCGGCCGTCGTCGGGATTTCCTGCTGCCAGCCCTGCGAGAACTGGGCTTTGGTATCGCCGTTGAGCCTGAAGGCGCGTTCTACTTGTATGCCGATATCAGCAAGTTCGGCGGCGATGCCTTCGCGTTCTGCCGCCATTTCCTCGAAACCGAACACGTGGCGATTACTCCGGGTCTGGACTTTGGTCGTTATCAGGCTGGCCACCATGTGCGGTTTGCCTACACCCAAAGTCTTCCGCGCCTACAGGAAGCGGTCGAGCGGATTGCTCGCGGTTTGAAGAGCTGGCAAGGCTGATGCGTTTTCATCCTCCACTCGAAGAAGGCCGTTTGATTCGTCGTTACAAGCGTTTTCTCGCCGATATCGAAACCGTTAGCGGCGAGTTGCTGACCATTCACTGCCCGAACACCGGCTCGATGCTCAATTGCCAGGTCGAAGGCGGGCAGGTCTGGTTCAGCCGTTCCAACGACCCCAAGCGCAAGTTGCCGGGCACTTGGGAAATCGGCGAAACGCCGCAGGGACGCTTGTTTTGTGTGAATACCGGGCGGGCCAACGGCTTGATCGAAGAGGCACTGCGAGCCGGTGTCATCACCGAACTGAACGGCTTTACCGAACTGAAACGTGAAGTGGCCTACGGTCAGGAAAGCAGTCGCATCGACTTCCGCCTCGATTACCCGAGCGGGCCGGCTTATGTGGAAGTCAAAAGCGTCACTTTGGGCTTCGATGGTTCTTCGGTGGCAGCGTTTCCCGATGCTGTGACCCAGCGCGGGGCCAAGCATTTGCGCGAATTGGCGCATCTGGCCCGGGACGGAATTCGTGCGGTGCAGTTGTATTGCGTCAATCTCAGCGGCATCGACGCCGTGCGTCCTGCAGAAGAAATCGATTCGGCCTACGCCGCAGCCTTGCGTGAGGCGGTGTCGTGCGGGGTCGAGGTGCTGGCCTATGGCGTGCACTTGACCCACGAAGGAATGGTGGTCGATCGGCGTCTGGATGTGTTGCTGAACGGCTAAAGACTGACCCAGATCCCTTGCTCGTCTTCGCGGCAGGCGACTGTGGTCAGGGACTGACCAGCGCAAGGGCCGGCGACGCATTCGCCGTCTTCGATCAGAAACAGTGCGCCGTGGGTCGCGCACTGGATCAGGCTGCTGCTGGGGTCGAGAAATTGGTCGGGCTTCCATTCCAGTCCGACGCCACGGTGCGGGCAGCGATTGATGTAGACGTAGACTTGGCCGCCACGGCGCACGGCAAAGAGCTTCTGGCCGTCGATGTCGAAACCGCGGCTGCTGGCATCGGCCAGCTCAACGCCTGCACAAAGAAACTTCATGTCTATCCTCAAGTCCTGCAGCTCGTGACTGGATATGTCCGAGCTTGACGTTCAAATGCAAACAATTATCAAATGGCTGCCTTGCCTGTCGGGTCCAGGTGCCAGATGCCGAGGATACTTGGCCTGTCATCTCGATGCCCGGGAAAACCCTTAAAGGAAGCTGTTTATGCGCCTGAGTACCCGCGTTGCTGCGCTCTGTGTCGGACTCCTCGTCAGCCACCACGCCGCAGCGGCCGAGTTGCCACAACGTTGGGTCAGTGCCGGTGGTGCTTTATCGGAATGGATCAGCGCGCTGGGCGGTGAATCGAAACTGGTCGGTGTCGACACCACCAGTCAGCACCCGGAATCGCTCAAGGCATTGCCAAGCATCGGGTATCAGCGGCAATTGTCGGCAGAGGGCATCTTGAGCTTACGCCCGCAGATACTGGTCGGCACCGAGGAAATGGGACCGCCACCGGTACTTTCGCAGGTTCGCAGTGCAGGTGTGCAGGTCGAACTGTTCTCGGCCCAGCCGGACCTGCCGACCTTGCAGGGCAATTTGCAGCGTCTGGGCAAGTTGATTGGCGCTGAAGATCAGGCTTCACACTTGTTTCAGACTTATCAACAGCAACTCGATGAGCAAAAGATCCGGGTCACTCGGGCGCAGTTGAAGGAAAAATCGCCGGGCGTGCTGTTGTTGCTTGGTCACGCGGGCGGCAAACCGCTCATAGCCGGCAAGGACACCGCCGCCGATTGGTTGCTGCAACAGGCCGGTGGGCACAATCTGGCCACGCATACCGGCTATAAACCCTTTTCTATTGAATCCCTGGTCAGCCTGGATCCCGAGGTGCTGGTGTTTGCCGATCGTGCACTGACCGGCGATGCGGCACGTGCGGCGTTGTTCAAGGAGAACCCGATCTTGTCCTCGACCCGCGCGGCCAAGGACGGGCGAGTTATGGAGCTTGATCCGACGTTGTTAGTGGGGGGCTTGGGGCCGCGGCTACCCGATGCGTTGAAAAACCTGTCTGACGCTTTCTACCCCGGTTCGACCGGCCAATGACCATCCTGGTTAAACCCCGCGCTTTATTCATTGGTCTGATCCTGCTGTGTGTGTTGGCCATCTGGCTGTCGTTGGCGCTTGGACCGGTAAGCTTGCCGTTGTTCGACACCTTGCGTGCAGCCCTGCGGCTGGTGGGTGTACCGATCGCGCCCGACGGACTGGAGCAGGCCGAGCTGATCCTCGGGCAGATTCGCTTGCCGCGAACCTTGTTGGGTTTGGCCGTGGGAGGGGTGTTGGCATTGTCCGGCGTGGCGATGCAGGGGTTGTTTCGTAATCCTCTGGCCGATCCGGGGCTGGTCGGCGTCTCCAGCGGTGCGGCATTGGGCGCGGCAATTGCGATTGTCGGTGGCTCGGTGTTCGGCGGATTGCCCGAATCCTTCGGACCGTATCTATTATCGCTGTGCGCGTTTCTCGGCGGGCTCGGCGTGACGGCGTTGGTATATCGACTGGGCCGGCGCAACGGGCAGACCAATGTCGCGACCATGCTGTTGGCCGGTATTGCGTTGACTGCGCTGGCCGGCTCCGCCGTGGGGCTGTTCACCTATCTGGCGGATGACGCGACGCTGCGCACCCTGACGTTCTGGAACCTGGGCAGCCTCAATGGCGCCAGCTATTCGCGGCTCTGGCCGTTACTGCTGATCAGTGCCGGCGTGGCGCTGTGGCTGCCGCGCCGGGCCAAGGCCTTGAATGCGTTGTTGCTGGGTGAGTCTGAGGCCGGTCACCTGGGCATCGATGTCGAACGGCTCAAGCGCGAATTGGTGTTTTGCACGGCGTTGGGTGTCGGTGCTGCGGTAGCAGCGGCGGGGATGATCGGGTTTGTTGGTCTGGTGGTGCCACATCTGGTGCGACTGCTGGCGGGTCCGGATCATCGTGTGCTGTTGCCAGCGTCAGTATTGGCGGGGGCCAGTCTTTTGTTATTTGCCGATCTGGTGGCCCGACTGGCCCTGGCACCGGCCGAATTGCCGATCGGGATCGTCACGGCTTTCATCGGTGCGCCGTTCTTTCTGTATTTATTGCTCAGGGGGCGTGCCTGATGTTGCGAACGCAAAATCTGCAAATCCGTCGAGGCCGAAAGATTGTCCTGACGGACATCACGCTTGAGCTCAAGCCGGGCGAAGTCCTCGGTGTGTTGGGGCCTAACGGCGCCGGTAAAAGCACCTTGCTCGGCGCCTTGTGCGGCGAGTTGCAGGCTCATCAAGGCAGTGTCTGGCTCGACGAGCGTGAGTTGAGCGATTGGACGGGGACGTCGCGAGCGCAGCGTTTGGCGGTATTGCCGCAGGTGTCGACCCTGGACTTCGCCTTTCGTGTCGAAGAAGTGGTCGGCATGGGCCGCTTACCCCATCAAAGCGGTCGGGTCCGCGATGACGAGATCGTCGCCGCCGCATTGCACGCTGCCGATGCCGGGCATTTGAGTGGCCGCAGCTATCTGGCCTTGTCCGGTGGCGAACGTCAGCGGGTGCATCTGGCGCGGGTTCTGGCGCAGCTCTGGCCAGGCGAAGCGGGGCAAACGTTGTTGCTCGATGAGCCAACGTCGATGCTCGATCCGCTTCATCAGCACACTACGTTGCAAGCCGTTCGCGAGTTCGCCAATCGTGGCGCGGCGGTGCTGGTGATCCTGCATGATCTGAATCTGGCAGCGCGCTATTGTGATCGCCTGTTACTGCTCGAAGGCGGGCGCCCTGTGGCGCTCGATACACCGGAGCAGGTGTTGCGCCCGGAACCACTGAAGGCAGTGTTCGGGCTGGAAGTGCTGGTGCAGCAGCACCCGGAGCGTGGGCATCCGCTGATCATCGCCCGCTGAGTTTTTTATGGAGTGAAAACATGCGCGGGATTTTGATGCTGGCCTTGCTGATGCTGAGTGCCTGTCAGCATGTTTTGACTCCGCCGCCGGTTGTCGGCGAGATTCGGGACTTGCGCAGCGGCCAGGCTCTGACGGCAGAGGAACTGGTCGAGCGGTTGGAGTCGCCTTCACGGCTGATCGTGGGCGAGCAACATGACAATCGCGATCACCATGAACTGCAGTTGTGGTTGTTGAAGTCGCTGGGTGAACGGCGAGCTCAAGGCAGTCTGCTGCTGGAAATGCTCACGCCGGATCAACAGCTGCGCGTCGATGACGTCCGTCACGCCTCGACACCACCGGCGGATTTACCCAGTGCATTAGCCTGGCAGTCTGGCTGGGACTGGAATCTGTACGGGCCGATCGTTCGCTTCGCGCTGTCCCAGCCATATCCGTTGCTGGCAGCCAATCTGGACACGCTTGAAGTCCGTGCCGTTTACGCTAACCCTCCGACATTGAGCGGTTCGCGTTCCAATGCAGCTTCAGTGAAGGACGAGTTGCTGAAGCAAGTCAGCGACTCCCACTGTGGCCTGCTGCCGAAATCGCAGATGCCGGCGATGCTGGCGGTCCAGCAGCAACGTGACCGACGGATGGCCGAACGCCTGCTGGCGGCACCTACGCCTTCACTGCTGTTTGCCGGCGCTTACCATGCGCGCAAGGATGTCGGCGTGCAGATTCATGTGCTTGATCTGGGAGAACCCCAGGCGCCTGTGGTGTTGATGCTGGCGGAGCAGGGCAGCGAGGTCACACCGGCCATGGCGGATTACGTCTGGTACACGCCTGCCATGCCACCGCAGGATTACTGCGCGCAAATGCGTAAGCAATTTGGCAAGTGATCGAACGACTTTTCTCCAGGCAAAAAAAGACCCGGCAAGAGCCGGGTCAAATAACCGTGATTAGCCTGATGAGGAGATATCTGAGAGTCCGAACCAAGGGCTTTTCAAATATCGACCAGTCTCGCGACCAGTTGTGATAATCATAGCGATTCTCATTACCAAGTCAACCGCTGATTTCTCAATTATTTTAAATACGCTGCCCGTTTGCTGGAAACACCCGTAATCATTGGGTTTCAGCCTGTGCGCTTGAGCGATTTCATCAGAATGATCTGCTTGTTCAGCAGGTCGATATGTCGGGCCATGCTCGCAATCAGGCTATGGGCGATCTTCGGATTGCTTTGGGTCAGGCTGAGAAACTGGTCCTTGGGAATTAGCATGACAGTGCTGGGCTCGCTGGTGATCACGCTGGCGTTACGTTTCTCGCCAGTGAACACCGCCATGGCGCCAAAAATCTCGTCCTTGGGTATATCGCCCACTTTGTGCCCGTCGACAAAGGCTTCGGCGTGGCCATCGATGATGACGAACACCTGATCCGGTTCATCGCCCTGACGGATCAACACTTCGCCACTGGCCACGCGCTGAAATCCATTGGTGTTTCGAAACTCCGGTTGTTTCAGGCGGGCGAGTGCGTCGGACAGCAGGGCGGACTGACCGGCCATGTATTGAAGGAACAGTTCCGAACGCTCCGGGTCGGCATAGATATGCTGAAAAACCTCGGATCGCAGATATGGCGTCAGAGCCAAGGGGCTATCGCTGCGAAAGCGGCAGCGGGGCAGTTCCGTGCCCTGGCGTAAGCCGATCAGATCTCCCTCGTGCAGATAGAACAATGCCCGCTCGTCGATGCACCCATGCAGCAGGCCATTTTTCAACACAAACAGTTGATCGCCGGGTAACAGGACGGCCAGATCATCGACGGCCGAAAATTCCAGGCTCGGTCCGCACGGCATCAAACCTTCCAGCAGCCGGACGGGAATATGTTGCAGTCGGTTGATCAGCGCGTCGGCGTAAGCCGGTTGTTCCCCAAGTAGGTACATGGCTGCTGCGGTCCGTTCAGTTCTTGTGACGTGACGAGATAGCTTCCAGCTGTTTGTTCAAGGCGTCCTTGCGCTCGGCGGGAATGTCGTTCCAGTGCACATCCATCAGGGCACCTTCGATGGCATACAACAACACTTTGGACGCCCGAAACCCGCGCGTGCGCACGGCCCGATAAGCATCCACCGCCCCCAGGCGACGCAAGTCCGAGGCGCTGTGGATGCCCACGGCATGCAGCCACTGCGCCGACGTCTTGCCAAGATTCTTCAGGTGCTGCAGTTCATCATTCATCAAGCCTCCTTGCGACGGCCGAACGGTGCGTGGGCGAGCTTCTCAGGAGTGTAGCCATCAGTAGGAAAAGCGTGATTGTTTGGTCGGTTTCGACGCAAAAGCTTCTAAGAGGCGAAGTCCCAAAGCTGTGTGAAAGTCCGCGAGCGCGGTAGGAAGAGAGGGCGGTGGAATCAGGATTCCGGGCAAAATATGCCCTGCGTTCAGCGCAATGCGGGGGCGCCGAACGGGTCAGTTAAAAGTCGCTTTTAGCGGGTGCGATAACGCAGGCGTGTACCGAAATTCATCGACATCAGGATCTCGTCAGCACTCAGCTCTGGCGGGAAGTAGGCGCCGGAGATCTGTGCATGAGCAAGGCTTGCGCCTTCCAGGGAGGCGTTGCGAAAGTCGATGCCGCGCAAGTCGGCGGAGCGGAAGTAGGCATCGGTAAAGTCGACGCCGTCGGCGTTCAGTTCACGCAGGTCCAGACCACGGAAATCGCCACCGACCATGTCGATAGGTCCGTCTTTTGGGCGCTCGTTGTTGAAGCCAGTGATGTCGTCTTTGTGCAGCAACGCATAAAGCGGGGTGTCGAGAAGTTTCGGCTGGCTCATGTCGCATCACCTGTTGGTTTTATGACGCCAGTATAGTGCCACTATTTGGCAGCCGTGAAGCCGGCGAAGGCTTCACGGCTGAAATAGTTTCTTACAGACCCGGCAGGCGCTGGCGAATCTGTGCAACGACTGTATCGAGGGTTCCACTTTCATTGGTCTGAACGCGTTTGCTGCAGAGAATCTCTTCAGGCGTCAGGGCTTCACGAGTGGCTTGCTGGGCTTCGATAACCGCCAGGTTGGCGTCGGACGGGTCCTTTTTGTCTGCCTGACGCAGGGCCAGCCAGCTCTCGATCACCGCTTGCGGCGCATTGCAATCGAGGATCAGGAATGGCGCGCCGGTGGCTTCGGCGATTTTCGCTGCGCCGTCACGTTGGTCGCGCTTGAGGTACGTCGCATCGACTACCACCGGGAAACCAGCACGCAGGATCACCGCGGCAATTTCATGCAGGCGGGTGTAAGTGGCGGCGCTGGCATCGGCGCTGTAGATGCCGGCCTGCGGGTCGTTTGGCACGGTTTGCTCGCCGAACAGACGTTTGCGCTCTACATCGGAACGCAGGCGAATGGCGCCCAATGCTTCCACCAGACGCATGGCCACGTGGCTCTTGCCGACGGCAGAAACACCGTGGGTGATGGCCATGAAGCGCGAAGGAATGGTGCTGTAGCTTTCCGCCAGGTTGGCGTAGTTGCGGTACTGACGCAGGGTGGTGGCGCGCTGCACCGGGTCGGCCTCGGCCGGCATGCTGAACAGGCTGACTTTGGCGCGAACCAGTGCTCGGTAGGCTTTATAGAAGTTCAGCAACTCAAGGCCCTGGTAATCGCCGGTCAGTTCCAGGTATTGGCTGATGAAGCGGCGCGCCAGACTCTTCAAGCCACGGTCTTCCAGGTCCATCGCCAGGAAGCCGGTGTCGGCGTAAACGTCGGTGAAGCGGAACGGTTCGTTGAACTCGATGCAGTCGAAGATCACGACCTTGCCGTCGATCACGGTGGCGTTGCCCAGGTGGATGTCACCGTGGCATTCGCGGATGAAGCCGTCGGCCTTGCGCTGGGCGAACAGTGGCTTGAGGCGTTCGAAGCTGCTTTCGGCCCAGGCTTGCAGCGCATCCAGTTGCAGCAGATCGGCCTTGTCGCTGAGGAAGGGGCGGATCTGTTCGAAGTTCTGGCGTACCGGTGCCATCACGCTGTCCGGCGTGCCGGCTTCGTGTTCGGCAGGCACTTTCGGCGCGCTGAGGTGGAATTGGGCGATCTGCGTGGCCATCTCGTCGATGTGCGCGGTGGTCAATTCGCCGTTGGCTTGCAGCGTGCTGAGCAGCTGGCTCTGTGGGAATTGACGCATTTTCAGTGCGTAATCGACGACCGGACCCTCGCCACCCAGTTGTGGGGCTTCGGCGCTACCGGTGATTGGCAACACTTCGAGGTACAAATCGTTGGTCAGGCGCTGGTTAAGACGCAGCTCTTCCCCGCAAAAATGCTTGCGAGCATCGAGGTTGGTGAAGTCCAGGAAGCCGAAATTCACTGGTTTCTTCACTTTATAAGCAAAGGGGCCGGTGAGGATTACCCAGGAAATATGGGTTTCGATGACCTGGAACCCGTCTACGGGATGCGGGTAGAGGGCCGGGTTTTGCAGGGCAGCGATCAGGGACTGGCTCACAGGCGATCCTTCAGAGTCTGGGGAAAATTCACGGCCGTCATTATGGCCGCAAGTCCGTCTGACGCAAACCTCGGAGGGCTCCTGTTGAGTATGAATAAAGTGCGTATAATCCGCCGCCATGACTCGTACTCGATCCCCCCGCACCCCAAAAAAACCACCTTCCAAGGGCTTGCGCCCCTGGCTGGGCTGGGCCCTTAAACTCAGTCTGGTCGGCCTTGTGGTGCTGGCCGGGTTCGCGGTTTACCTCGACGCGATCGTCCAGGAGAAGTTCTCCGGCAAACGCTGGACCATCCCGGCCAAGGTGTACGCGCGCCCGCTGGAGCTGTTCGTCGGACAAAAGCTCAGCAAGGACGATTTTCTGACCGAGCTCGATGCCTTGGGCTATCGACGTGAAAGCGTGAGCAATGGACCCGGCGCGGCGGCGGTCAGCGGCAATACCGTCGACTTGAATACCCGTGGCTTCCAGTTCTATGAAGGCATGGAGCAAGCGCAACCAGTCCGGGTGCGTTTCTCTGGCGACTACGTGGCCGAACTTTCGGCGACCAACGGTTCGAAACTCTCTGTGGTGCGGTTGGAACCGCTACTGATTGGCGGGATTTACCCGAAAAATCTCGAAGATCGCATTTTGATCAAAATTGATCAGGTCCCGCCGTATTTGTTGGAAACTCTGGTCGCTGTGGAAGACCGGGATTTCTACAGTCACTGGGGCGTGTCGCCCAAGTCGATTGCCCGAGCCATCTATGTCAACACCTCTGGCGGCAAGATGACCCAGGGCGGCAGTACGCTGACGCAACAGTTGGTCAAGAACTTCTACCTGACCAGCGAACGCAGCCTGTCCCGTAAACTCACCGAAGCCATGATGGCGATGTTGCTTGAGCTGCATTACGACAAACGAGAAATTCTTGAGGCTTACCTCAATGAAGTGTTCGTCGGTCAGGATGGGCAGCGCGCGGTGCACGGTTTCGGCTTGGCAAGCCAGTTTTTCTTCGCCCAGCCGTTGTCTGAACTGAAGCTGCATCAAGTCGCGATGCTGGTGGGCATGGTCAAGGGGCCGTCCTATTACAACCCTCGTCGCAACCCTGAACGGGCGCTTGAACGGCGCAATCTCGTGCTCGATGTACTTGAGCAACAAGGTGTTGCCACCGCCGATCAGGTTGCTGCTGCGAAGAAAATGCCACTGGGTGTGACGACTCGCGGCAAGCTGGCAGACAGCTCGTTCCCCGGCTTCCTCGACCTGGTCAAGCGTCAGTTGCGCGAAGACTATCGCGACGAAGACTTGACCGAAGAAGGTCTGCGGATCTTCACCAGTTTCGACCCGATCCTGCAGATGAAAGCCGAGGCGTCGGTCAACGACACCTTCAAGAGACTCTCCGGGCGCAAGGGTTCCGATGAGGTTGAAGCGGCCATGGTCGTGACCAACCCGGAAACCGGTGAAGTCCAGGCCATGATTGGCAGTCGCCAGGCGAGTTTTGCCGGCTTCAACCGTGCGCTGGATGCTGTACGACCGATCGGCTCTTTGATCAAACCGGCGGTTTATCTGACAGCCCTTGAGAAGCCGAGCCAGTACACCTTGACCAGTTGGCTGTCGGACGATTCCTTCTCGGTCAAAGGCGCGGACGGTCAAGTCTGGAAACCGCAGAACTACGATCGCCGTTCCCATGGCACCGTATTCCTGTATCAGGGCTTGGCGCATTCCTACAACCTGTCGACTGCGCGTCTCGGGTTGGCGGTGGGCGTGCCCAATGTCCTGAAGACCCTGGCGCGTCTCGGCGTGACTCGCGAATTCCCGGCGTTCCCGTCGATGTTGCTGGGCGCTGGCGGTCTGACCCCGATCGAAGTGGCGACCATGTACCAGACCCTGGCCAACGGTGGTTTCAATACGCCGATGCGCGGGATCCGTAGCGTATTGACCGCTGAAGGCGAACCGCTCAAGCGTTATCCATTCCAGATTCAGCAGCGTTTCGATCCGGCCTCCATTTACCTGATCCAGAGCGCCATGCAGCGGGTCATGCGTGAAGGTACCGGCAGTTCGGTTTACAACGTGTTGCCGAAAACTCTGACGCTGGCCGGCAAGACCGGTACCAGTAACGATTCGCGGGACAGCTGGTTCGCCGGTTTCAGTCAGGACCTGCTGGCAGTGGTCTGGCTGGGACGCGATGACAACGGCAAGACTCCGTTCACCGGTGCCACCGGTGCGCTGCAGGTCTGGACCAGTTTCATGCGCAAGGCCGATCCGTTGCCGCTGGACATGCCGCAGCCAGACAACATTGTTCAGGCCTGGGTCGATTCGCGTACCGGACAAGGCTCTGATGCCAACTGCCCAGGTGCGGTGCAGATGCCGTATATTCGCGGCAGCGAACCGCCTCCCGGCGCCGCTTGCGGTGGCGAAAGCCCTGTTTCCGGCGAAACGGTGATGGATTGGGTCAAGGGCTGGATGAATTAAGCAAAGAGGGTTTCAAGTGAACAAGTGGTTGATTCCAGCGGTTACCGCCGTGGCTTTGCTCAGCGGTTGCTCCTCCGTACAACGCGGTTCGATTCCGGTTGTGGATTCCGGTAGCGCCGTTTCGAACAGTGAACGGGTTTCGGCGAATGGCGGTTTCCGTCAGACGACGACTAAACGTCCTGCGCAAGCCCAGACTCAGGCAATCCCGCAAGGTGATACCGGCGTCGTCGTGATGGTGCCAGGTGGTGGCGCAGTGACGTCGGCACCGATCAGCACTGCGCCGATCACGCCAGGCCCGATTACCCCGGGGCCGATCGATACCGCGCCGGTCCAGTCGGCACCGGTCAATCAGGGCAGCTACAGCATGCCGTCGACGCCGAGCGGGATTCCTTCGGCGAACTCCGGTGGCTTGTCTGCCGACGAGCAATTGGACGGTCCGGTTCTGGCCTTGCTGACCACCGCTCAGCAGCAACAGGCGAGCGGTGATCTCAACGGTGCTTCTTCCAGCCTCGAGCGCGCCCAGCGTGTTGCGCCGCGTGAGCCACAAGTGCTTTATCGTCTGGCTCAGGTGCGTATGGCTCAAGGCGATGCGCCACAAGCCGAGCAGTTTGCTCGTCGTGGCCTGACCTTCGCCAACGGTCGTCCGGCACTTCAGGCTAGTCTGTGGCAATTGATCGCTCAGGCGCGCGAGAAACAGGGTGACTCTGCTGGCGCATCATTGGCCCGTCAGAAGGCCAAGGTATCGCTGTGATGGATGCACGCTTTCCGAAGATTGCCGAACAGCTGCTGTTGATCGAGCGCGAGCTGCGGGTTCAGGGTTGGTGGGACGAGGTCTCGCCCTCCGCCGAAGCGCTTTCCAGTGTCGAACCATTCTCGGTCGATACGCTGGATTTCGAGCAGTGGCTGCAATGGATCTTCCTTCCGCGGATGAAGGTGATCCTCGAGCAGGATCTGCCCTTGCCAAACGCTTCGGGAATTCAGGAGATGGCCGAAATGGTCTTCGCTGCCCGTAATGTTCACGGCAAGGATCGGCAACTGCAGGTGCTGCTCAAAGAGTTTGATCTACTGATCACCGCCTCTCGCTGAATCCGATCTTGTGTAGGAGCCGAGCTTGCTCGCGATTGCAGGCGCCGCGGTGTACCAGGTACACCGCGTCATCGTTCATCGCGAGCAAGCTCGGCTCCTACAGGTGTCTACTGGCAGTTATCCGCAATCTGTTTCTGTGCTTCGCTAATGCGCTCCTGCCGCTGCTGGTCGGTCAGGCGGCGCGTCTCACCTTCGACTTCCTCCCGTATTCGCGGATTGTTCTGCAACTGAGCCAGGTTCGTCCGCGCCTGTTCGCAGAATACCTTTAGCTCGGCTTGCTGCTCGGCCACCTGCTTTTTCACTTTATTGTCGATGGCCTGTTGGTCACCAATGGTGCCGCTGCGTGGCGACGGGGGCTGGTTGCTTGCAGGCGAGGAGGGCGTGACCACGGTGGTGGCTTCCCGGCCTTGGGGCGGCTGGGCGTCGAAGTGGGTAACGCCCTGAGCGTCGACCCATTTATAGATCTGAGCGGCCATGCACAAAGGGCTGATGCCAATCAGCAGGCTGGCGGTCAGGAAAAACGTTCGCATGCCATTTCCTTGTATTGGGTTGCGCAATTGAAGCTAACACAGTTGCTGTTTAGCGGTTTTTTCTTGCTTTCTCATGTGCTTAGTTCAATAAAGCACATAGACGACTTGACTTGGAGAGGACGAAACAGAAGAATCCAAAGTCCGCTGTAGAGGGACTGCCAGAAGCAGGCCCGCTCAGCAGATCATGAGGCGCACATCCGCGCCGACCTGTTACACCCGCAACGCGTTA
This sequence comes from Pseudomonas sp. LBUM1645, assembly GCF_059716185.1. Classification (NCBI taxonomy): domain Bacteria; kingdom Pseudomonadati; phylum Pseudomonadota; class Gammaproteobacteria; order Pseudomonadales; family Pseudomonadaceae; genus Pseudomonas; species Pseudomonas sp. LBUM1645. The sequence goes on along the minus strand of NZ_CP166811.1, from coordinate 6,095,062 downwards.
CCTCGCGCTGGGTGGGAAAAGCCCGCAACACTTGGGACGATCCCAATACTTGCTCAGTCAGTGCTGACGTAGTCGGCGACCACCGTCGCTCATGCTCTGCTGAGAAGTAAACCTATTAAGACCCGTCCCCTTTTATGTGGGCGGTATTCTGGCGTTTTAGAGGTGAACAACGTGGAGCTTTTATCTGGCGGTGAGATGCTCGTCCGCTTTTTGCGTGACGAAGGCGTCAAATATATCTACGGGTACCCGGGTGGTGCTCTTCTTCATGTCTACGATGCCCTGTTCAAAGAACCGGAAGTGACCCACATTCTGGTTCGTCACGAACAGGCTGCGACCCATATGGCTGACGGCTATGCCCGTGCCACCGGTAAAGCCGGTGTGGTACTGGTGACCTCCGGCCCGGGCGCAACCAACGCCATTACCGGTATTGCCACGGCCTACATGGACTCCATTCCGATGGTGGTCATTTCCGGCCAGGTGCCTAGCACCATGGTAGGCACCGATGCGTTCCAGGAAACCGACATGATCGGTATCTCCCGGCCGATCGTGAAGCACAGCTTCATGATCAAGCACGCGTCGGAAATCCCGGAAGTCATGAAGAAAGCGTTCTACCTCGCGCAATCCGGTCGTCCTGGTCCGGTCGTTGTCGATATCCCGAAAGACATGACCAACCCGGCCGAGAAGTTCGAATACATCTTCCCGAAAAAAGCCAAGCTGCGTTCCTACAGCCCGGCCGTTCGCGGTCACTCCGGGCAAATCCGCAAGGCGGCAGAAATGCTCCTGGCGGCCAAGCGTCCTGTGATGTACGCAGGCGGCGGCGTGATTCTCGGTGGCGGCTCCGCGCCGCTGACCGAGCTGGCGAAGATGCTCAACCTGCCAGTGACCAATACCCTGATGGGGCTGGGTGCCTACCCTGGCACCGACCGTCAGTTCATCGGTATGCTCGGCATGCACGGCAGCTACACCGCTAACCTGGCGATGCACCATGCCGACGTGATCCTTGCAGTCGGCGCTCGTTTCGATGACCGCGTGATCAACGGCCCGGCCAAGTTCTGCCCGAATGCCAAGATCATTCACATCGACATCGACCCGGCTTCGATTTCCAAGACCATCAAGGCCGACGTTCCTATCGTCGGTCCGGTCGAGAGTGTCCTGACCGAGATGGTCGCGATCCTCAAGGAAATCGGCGAGACCCCGAACAAGGAGTCTGTTGCCAGCTGGTGGAAGCAAGTTGATGAGTGGCGCGGTGACCGCGGCCTGTTCCCTTACGACAAGGGCGACGGCAGCGTCATCAAGCCGCAAACCGTGATCGAAACCCTGTGCGAAGTCACCAAGGGCGATGCCTTTGTGGCCTCCGACGTGGGTCAGCACCAAATGTTTGCGGCGCAGTACTACACGTTCAACAAGCCGAACCGCTGGATCAACTCTGGTGGCCTGGGCACCATGGGCTTCGGTTTTCCGGCGGCCATGGGCATCAAGCTGAGCTTCCCGGATGACGACGTCGTCTGCGTCACGGGCGAGGGCAGTATCCAGATGAACATTCAGGAACTGTCCACCTGTCTGCAATATGGCTTGCCGGTGAAAATCGTCATCCTGAACAACGGTGTTCTGGGTATGGTTCGCCAGTGGCAAGACATGAGCTATGGCAGCCGTCACTCGCATTCCTACATGGAGTCGCTGCCTGACTTCGTCAAGTTGGCGGAGGCCTATGGTCACGTCGGCGTGCGCATCACCGACTCGAAAGATTTGAAGTCGAAGATGGAGGAAGCGTTTGCCATGAAAGATCGCCTGGTGGTGCTCGATATTTCGGTCGACACCAGCGAGCACGTCTACCCGATGCAGATCAAAGACGGCTCCATGCGCGATATGTGGCTGAGCAAGACGGAGCGTACTTAATCATGCGGCACATTATTTCCTTGCTTCTGGAAAACGAACCGGGCGCTCTGTCTCGTGTAGTCGGCCTGTTCTCGCAGCGCAACTACAACATCGAAAGCCTGACCGTGGCACCTACCGAAGACCCGACCCTGTCGCGTCTGACGCTGACCACGGTTGGCCACGATGAAGTTATCGAGCAGATCACCAAGAACCTGAACAAGTTGATCGAAGTGGTCAAACTGGTTGACCTGTCGGAGAGTGCTCACATCGAGCGCGAACTGATGCTGGTCAAGGTCAAGGCCACCGGTGCCCAGCGCGCCGAGATCAAACGCACTACCGATATTTATCGTGGGCAGATCGTTGACGTCAGCGCTAGCGTGTATACCGTTCAATTGACCGGTACCAGCGATAAGCTCGACAGCTTCATTCAGTCCATTGGCACCGCCTCGATTCTGGAAACCGTCCGCAGCGGCGTAACCGGTATTGCCCGCGGCGACAAAGTACTCAGCATCTAAACCAAATTAGCGAATGGCCTGAACGGCCTGGATATATAGGGGAATTTCATGAAAGTTTATTACGAAAAAGACTGCGACCTGTCGATCATCCAGGGCAAGAAAGTTGCCATCATCGGTTACGGTTCCCAGGGCCACGCTCAAGCGTGCAACCTGAAAGACTCCGGCGTTGACGTTACTGTTGGTCTGCGTAAAGGTTCGGCGACTGTTGCCAAAGCCGAAGCTCACGGCCTGAAAGTGACCGACGTTGCTTCCGCTGTTGCGGCTGCCGACCTGGTCATGATCCTGACCCCGGACGAGTTCCAGTCCGCTCTGTACAAGAACGAAATCGAGCCGAACATCAAGAAAGGCGCCACCCTGGCCTTCTCCCACGGCTTCGCGATCCACTACAACCAGGTTGTTCCGCGCGCTGACCTCGACGTGATCATGATCGCGCCGAAAGCTCCGGGCCACACCGTGCGTTCCGAGTTCGTCAAAGGCGGCGGTATCCCTGACCTGATCGCTATCTATCAGGATGCTTCCGGCAACGCCAAAAACGTTGCATTGTCCTACGCTGCTGGCGTTGGTGGCGGTCGTACCGGCATCATCGAAACCACCTTCAAGGACGAGACTGAAACCGACCTGTTCGGCGAGCAAGCCGTTCTGTGCGGCGGTACCGTTGAACTGGTTAAAGCCGGTTTCGAAACCCTGGTTGAAGCTGGCTACGCGCCGGAAATGGCCTACTTCGAATGCCTGCACGAACTGAAACTGATCGTTGACCTCATGTACGAAGGCGGTATCGCCAACATGAACTATTCGATCTCCAACAACGCTGAGTACGGCGAGTACGTGACCGGTCCGGAAGTGATCAACGCCGAATCCCGTCAGGCTATGCGCAACGCCCTGAAACGTATTCAGGACGGCGAATACGCCAAGATGTTCATCAGCGAAGGCGCTACCGGCTATCCTTCGATGACCGCCAAGCGTCGTAACAATGCCGCTCACGGTATCGAAATCATCGGCGAGCAACTGCGCTCCATGATGCCGTGGATCGGTGCCAACAAGATCGTCGACAAAGCTAAAAACTAAGTCGCGCACTTGTACGAAAAACGCGGCCTAGGCCGCGTTTTTTCGTTTGGGTGGCCGGTTCTGGTATAAAGCTGCATCGTTTGCGGCCGAACCGTCGTCCCAGACACCTGTCCAAACTTTCCACCCCGTTGCAAGGTAATGTCCATGAGCGAACGTCCCGAAGAGCCAAACCAGGCTTCTGACGCCGAAAGCCTGCTGCCCATCGATGAACACATCGAGGAAGGGCATGACGCTGAAGGTCGTAAAGTCCGGCATCGTGGTATCTATCTTCTGCCGAATCTGTTCACCACTGCGAATCTGTTCGCAGGGTTTTATTCCATCATCAACTCGATGAGCGCCCAGAGCGCCTTGAGTGCCGGTGATTCGATTGGTGCGAGCAAGTATTTTGCTTTTGCAGCGATCGCGATTTTTGTCGCGATGGTGCTCGATGGCCTCGATGGTCGCGTTGCCCGTATGACCAATACCCAGAGCGCCTTCGGTGCCGAGTACGACTCGCTGTCCGACATGGTCGCCTTTGGTGTCGCGCCGGCATTGTTGGCATTCGGTTGGGCCTTGGGCGACATGGGTAAGGTCGGCTGGATGGTTGCCTTCATTTATGTAGCTGGTGCGGCGTTGCGTCTGGCACGTTTCAATACCCAGGTCGGCACTGCGGACAAGCGCTACTTCATTGGTCTGGCCAGTCCGGCTGCTGCTGGTGTGGTTGCAGGCATTGTCTGGGCGTTCAGTGATTACGGCATTCAGGGCTCGAAGATGTCCTTCCTGGTTGCGCTGATGGTCGCGGCTGCCGGCATGCTGATGGTCAGTAACATCAAGTACAACAGCTTCAAAGAGCTGGATTTGAAAGGGCGCGTACCTTTCGTGGCGATTCTGGCCGTGGTGTTGGTGTTTGCCGTGGTTTTCAGTGATCCGCCGCGCATCCTGCTGCTGGTTTTCCTTGCCTATGCGGCTTCTGGTCCGGTGCAGTACCTGTTGCGTCTTCGTCGGCACAAAAACGCCGAGTGATGTAATTTCCCTCATACTCCGCAGTCTATTGGTGCATCTGTTCTCCAATGCTGCGGAGTTGCCATGCTGATCAAAGTCTCCAAAGCGTCTGACTGTCATGAGTCGGACGTCACGCCTGAGTCCTTCTATCTATCTCGTCGCAATGTTCTTGGCGCCGCTGTTGCCGGTTTGGCCGTGAGCAGCCTGCCGCGTTGGGCTTCTGCTGGTGATGCTGCGCGTTATGCGGATGTTGAGCCTGGCAAGGCGCCTTCCTGGTTTGCCGAAAAACTTCCTTCTACCAAATGGGGCGCAGTCAACGTCAAGGATGAGGCGATCACGCCATTCAAGGACGCGACCCATTACAACAACTTCTACGAGTTCGGCACCGATAAAGGTGATCCAGCCGCCAACGCCGGCGCGCTGAAAACCGAGCCTTGGAGCGTGGTAATAGATGGGGAGGTGGGCAAGCCGGGGCGGTATGCACTGGAAGACTTCATGAAGCCTTATCAGTTGGAGGAGCGCATCTACCGTCTTCGCTGTGTAGAGGCTTGGTCGATGGTCATTCCATGGATCGGATTTCCCATCTCGGCCCTGCTCAAGGAAGTCGAGCTGACCTCCAAAGCCAAATTCATTCGCTTCGAAACCCTGGAAGACCCCAAGAGCATGCCCGGGCAGCGCTCCGGTTTTGCCTTGATCGATTGGCCATATGTGGAAGGGCTGCGCCTGGATGAGGCGATGAACCCGTTGGCGATTCTTGCCGTGGGTATGTACGGGCGGGAGTTGCCGAATCAGAACGGCGCGCCTCTGCGGTTGGTGGTCCCGTGGAAGTACGGCTTCAAGAGCATCAAATCTATCGTGCGGATCAGTCTGGTGAGTGAACAGCCTAAAACCACCTGGCAGAGCATTGCCTCGGATGAGTATGGTTTTTATGCGAACGTGAATCCTGCGGTCGACCATCCGCGTTGGACTCAGGCGCGCGAACGGCGTTTGCCGAGTGGATTGTTCAAGCCCAATGTGCGGGATACGCAGATGTTCAATGGCTACTCGGATGAAGTCGCCTCCTTATATGCAGGGCTCGATTTGCGGAAGAACTACTGATGCGATTTCCGTTTTGGCGAATTGGCGTCTTTATAGCTGCTGCGGTCTGGCCGCTGCTTTGGTTGTATCAGGCCTGGGAGGATGTGCTGGGGCCTGATCCGGGCAAGGTGCTGGTTGACCGGTTGGGGCTGGGAACGCTTGTCCTGCTACTCATTACTTTAAGCATGACTCCTGTGCAGAAGCTTACCGGTTGGGCGGGGTGGGTTGCTGTCCGGCGGCAACTGGGGTTGTGGTGCTTCGCTTATGTGGTTTTGCATTTGAGTGGGTATACGGCGTTCATCCTCGGCTTTGATTGGTCGCAGTTGGGTGTCGAGTTGCGCAAGCGGCCGTACATTATTGTCGGAGCGCTGGGGTTTCTGTGTTTACTGGCCTTGGCGGTGACCTCAAATCGCTATAGTCAGCGACGTTTGGGTTCTCGCTGGAAGACATTGCATCGTCTTGCCTATGTGGTTCTCGGGCTTGGATTGCTGCATATGTTGTGGATCGTGCGTGCTGATCTTAAGGAGTGGGCGGTTTACGCCTCTATAGGTGCATTGCTATTAGTGTTGCGACTGCCGCCCGTAACCCGCCGAATCCCGCGTTTAATTGCTAAAAAGGCACCTTCTGCACGGAAAGCGTAATTAAGGGTTGACGGCAGATTCTGGAAGTCTATAATTCGCCCCACTTCCGGCGCAGTCGAAACGGAAAACTCCTTGGTAAACAATGAGTTACGCAGTTTTCGGCAGCGAGTTGCTTCAGGTCATCGAAGCCCAGAAGGAGTTGATTGAGCGGGGTTGTTTGGCTCGATTGACGATTCGATCTTCTCGGTCGAAAGCGGTGTTAAAAGAGGTGTTGACAGCAGCGAGTAACGCTGTAGAATTCGCCTCCCGCTAACGAGAGATCGCAAGCGCAAGTGGTTGAAGTTGCAAAGGAAACTTTGAAAACTTCGGAAAATAACCGCTTGACAGCAACAGAGGCTGCTGTAGAATGCGCGCCTCGGTTGAGACGAAAGATCTTAACCAACCGCTCTTTAACAACTGAATCAAGCAATTCGTGTGGGTGCTTGTGGAGTCAGACTGATAGTCAACAAGATTATCAGCATCACAAGTTACTCCGCGAGAAATCAAAGATGTAACCAACGATTGCTGAGCCAAGTTTAGGGTTTCTTAAAAACCCAAAGATGTTTGAACTGAAGAGTTTGATCATGGCTCAGATTGAACGCTGGCGGCAGGCCTAACACATGCAAGTCGAGCGGCAGCACGGGTACTTGTACCTGGTGGCGAGCGGCGGACGGGTGAGTAATGCCTAGGAATCTGCCTGGTAGTGGGGGATAACGCTCGGAAACGGACGCTAATACCGCATACGTCCTACGGGAGAAAGCAGGGGACCTTCGGGCCTTGCGCTATCAGATGAGCCTAGGTCGGATTAGCTAGTTGGTGAGGTAATGGCTCACCAAGGCGACGATCCGTAACTGGTCTGAGAGGATGATCAGTCACACTGGAACTGAGACACGGTCCAGACTCCTACGGGAGGCAGCAGTGGGGAATATTGGACAATGGGCGAAAGCCTGATCCAGCCATGCCGCGTGTGTGAAGAAGGTCTTCGGATTGTAAAGCACTTTAAGTTGGGAGGAAGGGCATTAACCTAATACGTTGGTGTCTTGACGTTACCGACAGAATAAGCACCGGCTAACTCTGTGCCAGCAGCCGCGGTAATACAGAGGGTGCAAGCGTTAATCGGAATTACTGGGCGTAAAGCGCGCGTAGGTGGTTTGTTAAGTTGGATGTGAAATCCCCGGGCTCAACCTGGGAACTGCATTCAAAACTGACAAGCTAGAGTATGGTAGAGGGTGGTGGAATTTCCTGTGTAGCGGTGAAATGCGTAGATATAGGAAGGAACACCAGTGGCGAAGGCGACCACCTGGACTGATACTGACACTGAGGTGCGAAAGCGTGGGGAGCAAACAGGATTAGATACCCTGGTAGTCCACGCCGTAAACGATGTCAACTAGCCGTTGGGAGCCTTGAGCTCTTAGTGGCGCAGCTAACGCATTAAGTTGACCGCCTGGGGAGTACGGCCGCAAGGTTAAAACTCAAATGAATTGACGGGGGCCCGCACAAGCGGTGGAGCATGTGGTTTAATTCGAAGCAACGCGAAGAACCTTACCAGGCCTTGACATCCAATGAACTTTCCAGAGATGGATTGGTGCCTTCGGGAACATTGAGACAGGTGCTGCATGGCTGTCGTCAGCTCGTGTCGTGAGATGTTGGGTTAAGTCCCGTAACGAGCGCAACCCTTGTCCTTAGTTACCAGCACGTAATGGTGGGCACTCTAAGGAGACTGCCGGTGACAAACCGGAGGAAGGTGGGGATGACGTCAAGTCATCATGGCCCTTACGGCCTGGGCTACACACGTGCTACAATGGTCGGTACAGAGGGTTGCCAAGCCGCGAGGTGGAGCTAATCCCAGAAAACCGATCGTAGTCCGGATCGCAGTCTGCAACTCGACTGCGTGAAGTCGGAATCGCTAGTAATCGCGAATCAGAATGTCGCGGTGAATACGTTCCCGGGCCTTGTACACACCGCCCGTCACACCATGGGAGTGGGTTGCACCAGAAGTAGCTAGTCTAACCTTCGGGAGGACGGTTACCACGGTGTGATTCATGACTGGGGTGAAGTCGTAACAAGGTAGCCGTAGGGGAACCTGCGGCTGGATCACCTCCTTAATCGACGACATCAGCTGCTCCATAAGCTCCCACACGAATTGCTTGATTCATTGAAGAAGACGATAAAGAAGCAGCCCGAAATTGGGTCTGTAGCTCAGTTGGTTAGAGCGCACCCCTGATAAGGGTGAGGTCGGCAGTTCGAATCTGCCCAGACCCACCAATTTTGTGTGGGAACCTGTAGAAATACGGGGCCATAGCTCAGCTGGGAGAGCGCCTGCCTTGCACGCAGGAGGTCAACGGTTCGATCCCGTTTGGCTCCACCACTACTGCTTCTGTTTGTTGAAAGCTTAGAAATGAGCATTCCATCGTAGGATGGTGAATGTTGATTTCTAGTCTTTGGATTAGATCGTTCTTTAAAAATTTGGGTATGTGATAGAAAGATAGACTGGACGTTACTTTCACTGGTAACGGATCAGGCTAAGGTAAAATTTGTGAGTTGCTCTTAATTGAGTATTATCGAATTTTCGGCGAATGTCGTCTTCACAGTATAACCAGATTGCTTGGGGTTATATGGTCAAGTGAAGAAGCGCATACGGTGGATGCCTTGGCAGTCAGAGGCGATGAAAGACGTGGTAGCCTGCGAAAAGCTTCGGGGAGTCGGCAAACAGACTTTGATCCGGAGATGTCTGAATGGGGGAACCCAGCCATCATAAGATGGTTATCTTAAGCTGAATACATAGGCTTAAGAGGCGAACCAGGGGAACTGAAACATCTAAGTACCCTGAGGAAAAGAAATCAACCGAGATTCCCTTAGTAGTGGCGAGCGAACGGGGACTAGCCCTTAAGTGGCTTTGAGATTAGCGGAACGTTCTGGAAAGTACGGCCATAGTGGGTGATAGCCCTGTACGCGAAAATCTCTTAGTCATGAAATCGAGTAGGACGGAGCACGAGAAACTTTGTCTGAATATGGGGGGACCATCCTCCAAGGCTAAATACTACTGACTGACCGATAGTGAACTAGTACCGTGAGGGAAAGGCGAAAAGAACCCCGGAGAGGGGAGTGAAATAGATCCTGAAACCGTATGCGTACAAGCAGTGGGAGCCCACTTTGTTGGGTGACTGCGTACCTTTTGTATAATGGGTCAGCGACTTATTTTCAGTGGCGAGCTTAACCGAATAGGGGAGGCGTAGCGAAAGCGAGTCTTAATAGGGCGTCTAGTCGCTGGGAATAGACCCGAAACCGGGCGATCTATCCATGGGCAGGTTGAAGGTTGGGTAACACTAACTGGAGGACCGAACCGACTACCGTTGAAAAGTTAGCGGATGACCTGTGGATCGGAGTGAAAGGCTAATCAAGCTCGGAGATAGCTGGTTCTCCTCGAAAGCTATTTAGGTAGCGCCTCATGTATCACTGTAGGGGGTAGAGCACTGTTTCGGCTAGGGGGTCATCCCGACTTACCAAACCGATGCAAACTCCGAATACCTACAAGTGCCGAGCATGGGAGACACACGGCGGGTGCTAACGTCCGTCGTGAAAAGGGAAACAACCCAGACCGTCAGCTAAGGTCCCAAAGTTATGGTTAAGTGGGAAACGATGTGGGAAGGCTTAGACAGCTAGGAGGTTGGCTTAGAAGCAGCCACCCTTTAAAGAAAGCGTAATAGCTCACTAGTCGAGTCGGCCTGCGCGGAAGATGTAACGGGGCTCAAACCATACACCGAAGCTACGGGTATCACTTAGGTGATGCGGTAGAGGAGCGTTCTGTAAGCCTGTGAAGGTGAGTTGAGAAGCTTGCTGGAGGTATCAGAAGTGCGAATGCTGACATGAGTAACGACAATGGGTGTGAAAAACACCCACGCCGAAAGACCAAGGTTTCCTGCGCAACGTTAATCGACGCAGGGTTAGTCGGTCCCTAAGGCGAGGCTGAAAAGCGTAGTCGATGGAAAACAGGTTAATATTCCTGTACTTCTGGTTATTGCGATGGAGGGACGGAGAAGGCTAGGCCAGCTTGGCGTTGGTTGTCCAAGTTTAAGGTGGTAGGCTGGAATCTTAGGTAAATCCGGGATTCTAAGGCCGAGAGCTGATGACGAGTTACCCTTTGGGTGACGAAGTGGTTGATGCCATGCTTCCAAGAAAAGCTTCTAAGCTTCAGGTAACCAGGAACCGTACCCCAAACCGACACAGGTGGTTGGGTAGAGAATACCAAGGCGCTTGAGAGAACTCGGGTGAAGGAACTAGGCAAAATGGCACCGTAACTTCGGGAGAAGGTGCGCCGGTGAGGGTGAAGCATTTACTGCGTAAGCCCATGCCGGTCGAAGATACCAGGCCGCTGCGACTGTTTATTAAAAACACAGCACTCTGCAAACACGAAAGTGGACGTATAGGGTGTGACGCCTGCCCGGTGCCGGAAGGTTAATTGATGGGGTTAGCTAACGCGAAGCTCTTGATCGAAGCCCCGGTAAACGGCGGCCGTAACTATAACGGTCCTAAGGTAGCGAAATTCCTTGTCGGGTAAGTTCCGACCTGCACGAATGGCGTAACGATGGCGGCGCTGTCTCCACCCGAGACTCAGTGAAATTGAAATCGCTGTGAAGATGCAGTGTATCCGCGGCTAGACGGAAAGACCCCGTGAACCTTTACTATAGCTTTGCACTGGACTTTGAATTTGCTTGTGTAGGATAGGTGGGAGGCTTTGAAGCGTGGACGCCAGTTCGCGTGGAGCCAACCTTGAAATACCACCCTGGCAACTTTGAGGTTCTAACTCAGGTCCGTTATCCGGATCGAGGACAGTGTATGGTGGGTAGTTTGACTGGGGCGGTCTCCTCCTAAAGAGTAACGGAGGAGTACGAAGGTGCGCTCAGACCGGTCGGAAATCGGTCGTAGAGTATAAAGGCAAAAGCGCGCTTGACTGCGAGACAGACACGTCGAGCAGGTACGAAAGTAGGTCTTAGTGATCCGGTGGTTCTGTATGGAAGGGCCATCGCTCAACGGATAAAAGGTACTCCGGGGATAACAGGCTGATACCGCCCAAGAGTTCATATCGACGGCGGTGTTTGGCACCTCGATGTCGGCTCATCACATCCTGGGGCTGAAGCCGGTCCCAAGGGTATGGCTGTTCGCCATTTAAAGTGGTACGCGAGCTGGGTTTAGAACGTCGTGAGACAGTTCGGTCCCTATCTGCCGTGGACGTTTGAGATTTGAGAGGGGCTGCTCCTAGTACGAGAGGACCGGAGTGGACGAACCTCTGGTGTTCCGGTTGTCACGCCAGTGGCATTGCCGGGTAGCTATGTTCGGAATAGATAACCGCTGAAAGCATCTAAGCGGGAAACTAGCCTCAAGATGAGATCTCACTGGGACCTTGAGTCCCCTGAAGGGCCGTCGAAGACTACGACGTTGATAGGTTGGGTGTGTAAGCGCTGTGAGGCGTTGAGCTAACCAATACTAATTGCCCGTGAGGCTTGACCATATAACACCCAAGCAATTTGTGAGCTCGAAAGAGGCCAGATTGCGGTGTGTGAAGACGAAACGAACCGAAAGTTCGAGATACTCACCAAACACCAAACTATCGCATACCCATTCGCTGGAGCGTGAACCTGCAAAGGCCCACGACCTGGCTACCGAATTTCTTGACGACCATAGAGCATTGGAACCACCTGATCCCATCCCGAACTCAGCAGTGAAACGATGCATCGCCGATGGTAGTGTGGGGTTTCCCCATGTGAGAGTAGGTCATCGTCAAGATTAAATTCCGAAACCCCTATCTGCGTATGCAGGTAGGGGTTTTGTTTTGTCCGCAGGAAAGTGGCTTTCAGTTAAAGCACAAATTTGCACAGTTATTTTCGATCCATGACACTAGAATAGGTCCAACTTTTTCGGAGCCAGAGCCTTTATGCCAGATCCGGTTGACGCCCCAGGGCTGTCAGAATTACCGCTGGACGACTTGGTAGCGTGTCATGAGTGCGACTTGCTGATGCGCAAGCCCGAACTCGCCCATGGCGAGAAAGCGCTCTGTCCGCGCTGCGGCTACGAGCTCTACGCCCATCGGCATAACGTCGTACAGCGCAGTCTCGCGTTGGTTCTCGCCGCTCTGTTGTTGTATATCCCGGCGAACTTTTTACCCATCATGCAGCTCCATCTACTCGGGCAGTCATCGCACGACACCGTCTGGAGTGGCGTTGTTGGCCTGTTCGATACCGGAATGCAGGGCGTTGCAGTCGTGGTGTTTCTCTGCAGCATGGGAATCCCGCTGCTCAAGTTGCTTTGCCAACTGGTTGTACTGCTGAGTATTCGTTTTGATATCGGACGCAGTTACGGCCTGTTGCTCTACCGCATTTATCACCATTTACGCGATTGGGGGATGCTCGAGGTCTACCTCATGGGCGTACTGGTGGCGATCGTCAAACTGGCAGATATGGCAGCAATTAGCGTCGGGCTTGGCCTGGCGTGCTTTATCGGTTTGTTGTTGGTTCAGGTCTGGTTGGAGGTTGTGATGTCTCCCCATCAGATCTGGCAGGCTTTATCAGGAGAGGATGCCCATGCGGGCGATTGATGCAGGCATTCTGATTTGCGCCGAATGCCATGAATTGAACAAGCAGGAAGCGGACACCGACGAGCAGATTTGCACCCGTTGCGGTGCGCTGGTTCACGCCCGTCGCCCGAACAGCGTGATGCGTACCTGGGCGTTGCTGGTTACCGCGGCGGTTCTCTACATCCCTGCCAACGTGCTGCCGATCATGACCGTCAGTTCACTGGGGCAGGGCGATCCCAGCACCATCATGTCCGGTGTGATCCAACTGGTTCAACACGGCATGATTCCAATCGCTGCCGTGGTTTTTATCGCCAGTATCCTGGTACCAACGTTCAAATTGGTGGGCATTGCACTGCTGCTGTTTTCCGTGCAACGCCGCCAGCCACTGTCGGCTCGCCAGCGCATTTGGATGTACCGCTTTATTGAGTTCATTGGGCGCTGGTCAATGCTCGATATTTTTGTGATTGCCATCCTGGTGGCGGTTGTGAATTTCGGACGGCTTGCCAGCGTCGAAGCCAATCTTGGCGCCATCGCTTTCGCCAGTGTGGTGATTCTGACGATGCTTGCCGCAGTAACTTTCGATCCCCGACTGATTTGGGATAACACGGAGTCGGACGACGACCATGACTGATTTGCCTACAGCAAAAACCCGACCGGCCTCGAACTGGTCAGCTATTTGGGTGTTGCCCCTGATTGCCCTGATCATCGGCGGCTGGCTTGGCTGGCGTGCCTACAACGAGACCGGCATCGAGATTCAGGTGCGTTTCGAAAGTGGTGAAGGCATTCAGGCCAACAAGACCGAAGTCGTCTACAAAGGCATGTCGGTGGGTAAGGTAAAGACCCTCAAACTTGATGACGAAGGCAACTCCAAAGGCGTGATCGCCACCGTCGAAATGAACAAGGACGTGGAGCCATACCTGCGGACCAGCACCCGTTTCTGGCTGGTTAAGCCGAGCGTGACGCTGGCCGGCATCACTGGCCTGGAGACACTGGTCTCGGGTAACTACGTGGCGATAAGCCCGGGCGAAGGTGAGCCGACTCGCAAGTTCAAAGCCTTGGCCGAAGAGCCGCCGCTGTCGGACGCCCAGCCCGGTCTACACCTGACCATCAAGGCTGATCGCCTCGGTTCACTCAATCGCGGTAGCCCGGTGTTCTATAAGCAGATCAGGGTCGGCCAGATCAAAAGTTATCTGCTGTCCGAAGACCAAAGCACCGTCGAACTCAAAGTGTTCATCGAACCGACTTACGCCAAGCTTGTGCGCAAACACACGCGTTTCTGGAACGCCAGCGGCATCAGCATCGACGCCAACCTGTCGGGTGTGAAAGTGCGCAGCGAGTCCCTGGCGAGCATCGTCGCAGGCGGTATCGCGTTCGCCACGCCGGAGAACCGCAAGGACAGTCCGCCCACCGATCCGAGTCTGCCATTCCGTCTCTACGAAGATTTCGATGCCGCCGCCGCCGGTATTCGGGTCAAGGTCAAACTCAGCGATTTCGAAGGAATGCAGGCGGGTCGCACACCGGTTATGTACAAAGGTATCCAGGTCGGCAATCTGAAAGCGCTCAAGATCGATCCTGATCTATCCAGTGCCACCGCCGAATTGACCCTCGATCCACTGGCTGAAGATTACCTGGTCGAAGGCACCCAGTTCTGGGTGGTCAAACCGTCGATCTCGCTCGCCGGTATCACCGGTCTCGAAGCGTTGGTTAAAGGTAACTACATCGCCGTGCGTCCAGGAGACAAAGGCGCCGCACCGCAGCGCGAGTTTGTGGCACGGCCGAAGGCACCGCCGCTCGACTTGCGTGCACCGGGATTGCACCTGGTGCTGTTCACCGAAAACCTCGGTTCGCTGGAGGTCGGCAGCCCGATTCTCTACAAGCAGGTCAAGGTCGGTTCGGTCCAGAGCTATCAGTTCTCGCGCACCAAAAAACAGCTGGTGATTGGTGTACACATCGAGAAGGAATACGAAGGGCTGGTCAACGCCTCGACACGGTTCTGGAATGCCAGCGGCATCACGCTGACCGGTGGACTGACCGGCGGAATCCAGGTCAAAAGTGAGTCGCTGCAAAGCCTGATGGCCGGCGGCATTGCCTTCGAAACCCCGGAAGCCAAGGCGCCGTTGCAGAAGCGGATTCCGCGTTTCCGTCTGTTCGCCAGCCATGACGAAGCCAACCAGAAAGGCGCCGTGGTCACGATCAAGGTTGATCGCGCCGATGGCTTGCGCAACGGCACACCTGTGAGATTCAAAGGCCTGGATGTCGGCAAAATTGAAGACGTCGACCTCACGGATGACCTGCAATCGGTAATGCTGACCGCAAGAATCACCGAAGTGCCGGAGCGTATCGCTCGGGTCGGCAGTCAGTTCTGGGTGGTCAAACCCGAACTGGGTCTGATCAAGACGTCCAACCTCGAAACGCTGGTCACTGGCCAATACATCGAAGTGCAACCGGCCGCGAAGAACCTCGGTCCGCAGAAAAATTTCGTGGCCCTGACCAATCCACCGGAAACTGCTAAACAAGAAGCCGGTTTGAGTCTCGTGTTGAGCGCTGCCCGCCGTGGTTCGCTGAAAACAGGTGTGCCGGTCACTTATCGCGAAATCACCGTGGGCAAGGTGACAGGCTATGAACTCGGCCAGACGGCGGATCGTGTGTTGGTGCACATCCTGATCGAGCCGAAGTACGCGCCGTTGGTGCGCAGCGGCACGCGTTTCTGGAACTCCAGTGGTTTTGGATTTGATTACGGCTTGTTCAAAGGGGCGACGATGCGTACCGAATCGCTGGAAACGCTGATTCAGGGCGGCATCGCTTTCGCCACGCCGGACGGCGAGCGCATGGGCAGTCCGGCGCGAGCTGAGCAAACGTTTCCGCTGTTCGATAAGTTCGAAGACGAATGGCTGACCTGGGCACCGAAGATTTCAATCGGCAAGTAGTATTCGTGGTGCCTGTGCTGCCGCCATCGCGAGCAAGCTCGCTCCCACAAGTGACCGCGTTCTTTCATGAGAATGCGATCAAAATGTGGGAGCGAGCTTGGTCCGGGCGGCGTTCCGACGATGGGGCCATCAAAGCCACTGAGAGTCGTCAATAAAAAAGGCCGCAATCCAATGGATCGCGGCCTTTTTCGTATCTAACGGTTTAACTCAGACCGCATCCAGCTCCGGTTCATCCGCTTCAACGATAACGGCAGCTTTCACTTCATCGTGGCGACGGATGTACTTCCAGTCCGCCTCGTCGATGTAGATCCCGTTCGGGCCGCTGCCGCCTTCCAGGTCGATGGCGACACTGGCGCAGACCTGTGGCTTCACACTCGCCAGGATCGGTACGAAGCCCAGTTGCAGGCTGGTTTCCAACAGCGCTGCCTGGTTCTTCTCGTCGATATCCGCTGCCTCGTCGAGGTAGTACGGCAGGCGCACGCGACCGGCCTGGTCGCGGTCCATCAAGTGCAGCAACAAGTACATGTTGGTCAGCGCCTTGATGGTCATGGTGGTGCCGTTGGATGCCGCGCCGTCGATGTCGGTGTGGATCACCGGCTGACCGTTGACCTTGGTGATCTCGAACGCCAGTTCGAACAAGTCCTTGAGGCCGAGCTGGTTGTGGTTCGCCGCGACCAGACGCGCCAGATACTCCTTGGCTTCTTCGTTCTTGTTGTCCTGATCGGCGCTTTGGCTCAGGTCGAAGACCGAAAGGGTTTCGCCTTCTTCATACTGACCGGCGCTGTGGATGATCTGGTCGATATGCTTGAGCGCTTCCTTGTTCGGGGCCAGCACGATGCGGAAGCTTTGCAGGTTGGAGACCTGACGCTTGTTGATCTCGCGGTTGAACAACGCCAGTTGATGCTCGAGGCTGTCGTAGTCGCTGCGGATGTTGCGCAGGGTCCGGGCGATGTCGGTAACGGCCGCACGACGCGCTTTGCCGAGGGTCAGCGCTTCGTCGGTGCGGTGAGCGTAAGCGTTGATCAGCAGTTGCAGGCGACGCTCCATATCGTCTTCGCTGTCGAACTTGGCCACACCCTTGAGGCGGACCTGAGCGTACAGCGCCTCGATCTGACCATCGCTGCGCTGCAAACCCTGCCAACTGTCCTGATAGTCATTGAGCAGTGGCAGCAGGTTGTCCATGGAATCGTCGATCGGGTCCATGAATGGCGTGCCGAACGGCAAGTCTGCCGGCAACAGCTGACGGCGGCGCAGGGCGTCGTCGAGGGTGCGTTGCTTGGCTTCCATGTCGCCGATCTGCCGGCCGACCAGTTGCAGTTTGGCCGACAGTTGCTGGACGCGTTCGGTGAAGGCGTCGCTGGAACGCTTCAACTCGTCCTGCGCCGCTTCCATCTGAGCCAGTTGTTCCAGCTTGTCGCCTTCTTCGGCGCTCAGTGTTTGCGCGCGGCGGAAATCTTCCAAAGCTTTCTGCGCATCCAGCACTTGCTGGTACAGCGCTTCGGTCTGGGTCTTGCTCGCGGCGCGGTCGGCGGCCACGGCAGCTTGAGTTTTCAGTTGCTTGAGTTCTTTGTCCAGACGCTCTTTCTGATCGCGCAATGCTGCGCGGTCAGCCAGGGCTTGCAGGGCCGGCGGCTCGATGTGCGAGATGTCGATGGACAGGCCCGGCACTTCGAAACGCTCGCCCTTGAAGCCGTCGAGGATCAGTTCCATGGATTTGACCCACTGACCGTCCTCGTCCAGCGTAATACCGTGCTCACCCAGCGGCAGGCTGAACAATGCGCTGTTGAACAAACGCATCAGGCGCTCGACGTCCTGTTGCGAGAATTCTTCGCGCAGACGGGCATAGCTGTTGTTGTCGGCGTGATCGAGTTGCTGCTTGACCGACTTCAGGCGTTTTTCCAGATCCCGCAGACGCTCTTCCAGATCTTCGGCAGAGAACTGCCGCGACTGCGCCAGCGCACCGGCCAGTTCATCGTGCGCGTCCTTGGCCGCGAGCAGTTGCTGCTCAAGCACTTTGACGTCAGTGACCAAGGCGAAGCGATGTTTGAGCACCGACAACTCGCCGAGCCAGCGCTGGATGCCGGAAATTTCCCGCTCCAGACGCATCAGTTCCTGAGTGCCGCCGCGCTGATCGTTTTGCAGCGCGTCTTGCTCGTTGCGGTAATGCTCGGCCTGAATCGTCAGCTCTTCCTTGCGCGCACTGGCGTAGTCCGACCAGGTGCCAAGCAGGGAGTCGAGCAGCGGCGAGATCCGGTGCAGTTTGCCGCGCAGGATGTTGCGCTGGGTCACGCCTGCCGCAAGGGCTTCGACCAATGGGCCGGCAGTGACCAGCGAGTTGTAGTCCTGCTCCATGCGTCGTACATCGCGGAACGCTTCTTCGCACGCGGCGATGTAGTCGACGCTGCCGGAACGCAGGCTGTGTTCGAACGCATCGAGAAACAACTGCTTGAGCTTGGCCGCGGTGATTTCGCGCATGTGCAGCAGGTTGATGAACAGTGCGCGGAAGGTCTTCAGGCTCTGCTCGCTGGTGGAGCGAAGCGGGATCAGCGTCAGGTCCAGCGGAATCGAAGTGTGACCGCCGACCAGCAATCGGCGCAGTTCATCCGGCTTGAGTTCGTAGGCTTTCAGGCCTTCGCGCTCAAGGTTGGTGAACAATTCTTTCTGACGCAGGCAGGTGTCGTTTTTCTGGTAATGGGCCAGATCCAGTTTGCCGGCGTAGGCAAAGAACTGGTGACCGAAACCACCGCCCGGGCCGCGACCGACCACGCCAATGACGTGAGGGCCGTGGGGCAGGGACACTTCGACCAGGATGTAGCTGGTGTCCGACGCGAAGTAGAATCGCCGGGATTGTTCCAGGCTGTACTTGCCGAAACTCATGTCAGACATGCGCGCCAGGATCGGGAACTGCAACGCGTTAATGGAGGCGGATTTGCCGAGGTTGTTCGCGCCGTAAACCGACAACGGTTCTTCCAGCGGGAACAGGCCGAGGCTGTAACCGGCGGTGTTCAAAAGGGCGAAGCGGCGAATGCCGTAGCGTTCCTTGCTCATGCGTCGGTCTCCTGTTCTTCGGCAATGGCGCGAGCCATGGCGTCTTCTTCGCTTTCTTCAGCGAAGTCGCTGAGATCGAGCGGGTCATCGGTTTCCAAAAGCTTTTCGTCGCTGTCGTCATCGATCAGCACCGGAACCGGCAATGGCAAGACGCTGTGCAGGCTGGCGGCCAGATCGCGATCCTGCTGGACCGACAGGCAGACATCGAGGAAACGGTGCATCGGCGGCAGGAAGCGGTAAATGCCGTTTTCTTCGCCGGCGAAACCGAGCTGGGTCATGCGGCGCATGATCTTTTCTTCCAGCTCTTCGACGGTCTGCACCTCGGCCTGAATGAACAGGTCGCGGTACTTTTCCAGCAAGGAAGGCAGTTCATCACGGCCGAGGCTGCCACCGTCGAGCACGGCGACTGGATCGCGGCCCTGATCGGCCAGGTGCTCGACGAGAATGAAGGTGAACAGCGCCAGACGTTGTGCGGTCTTGTTCACTGCTGCGGCGGCGAGGTCCGGCACGAAGTAGTAGAAACCACGGGTATCGCAGACCAGTTCAAAGCCCAATGCCTTGAACAGCGTGCGGTACTGGTCCTGGAAATTCGACAGTTGCGCGTACAGCTCCGGATCGCGGCGGCTGACGTGATAGCCCTTGAACAGCTCGCGAAAGATCGGCGCCAGCTGGGACAGTTCGTTTAGATCAAGATGCATGTGGGGTGCTCGCAGAATCCTCGGCGGCGGTGTCGCGGGCCGAGAGCAGGGCGAAGGAGCGCAGGCTGACCTGGTGCTCATGAGTGTGGTAATCGCGGCGTTCCAGACGCTCGCGTGTGAAGCGTTTTTCCCGCGACAGACGCGAGAACCAGTAAAGCAATTCGTCGGTAGCGCCGTCCGGCTCCTGCTCCAGCAACCAGGTCATCAGGTCCGGCATCGGCAGGGCGTCTTCGCAACGTTCGAGCATTTCCCGAACCGTGCGTGGGGCGCGCGGCGCTTCGCCTTTCTGCGTTTTGTGCGCCTTGGGGAAGCGCGCCGGTTTCGGCTCGAAACGCGCCAGGGCGTAAACGTAGGCTTCGACTTGACTGGCACTGCCGAGGAAGGTGCTTTGCGGTCGGGTGAACATCGGCATCGCCGCTTGTGGCACCGCATCGATGCCTTTGCGACGAATGGCCGACAAGGCCAGCGCCGCGCCACGGGTCACAGCGTTGTGCCGACGGGCTTCTTCTCGCAGCGGCAGCAACAGCTCGCGGGCGTGACGCAAGGTCAGTTGAGCGCTGGTCTGCATTTCGAGGATGCGCGCATGGGTGCGCAGCAGCATGTCGTCATCGACCAGATGGCCAAGGCGCTGCTGCTCGGTGAGCATCTTCAGCAGCACGTTCTCGACCTTGCGCACGCCTTGTTCGAAGGCGCCGTCGGCGTTCACCAACTGAATCATCGGCTCGACATATTCGTCCCAGGTCGCCAGTACTTCGGCGTAGCGCTGACGCAGCGGGATTTGCCGGTCGCTGGTCTTGGCCCGCTCGGCGACGGCCACCAGGGCCTGTTCGTCGTTGGCGAGTTTCTTCAATACGTCCCGTACGCGCATGTCGAGCAGGCGCAACTGGCGCGCCAGGTCGTGGCCGTCGCGGATGTCGAAGGCGTCCTGGATATAACCGGCCAGACGCTCGAGATGGCGCAGATAGGCTTCGATCTCCAGGCACAGGCCCAGACGGTGCTCACGGCGCAGGTAGGCGAGGAAGTCGTGAATCTGCGCGTTGAGCTCGAAACGGTTCGGGCTTTTCGCCACGGGAACCAGAATGTCGAGGCGGATCCACACGTCCAGCAGGCTGGTGATGTCCTGCGGCGTACTGTCCAGTTGCTGGGCGGCCAACTGTGAACGCAGTTCGTTGAGGCTCAAGGTGCCTTGGTCGAAGTGCTCGCACAGTGGCTCCAGAAGTGCCCAGTGTTCAGCGAGGGCGCGCAAGACGCGCTTGGGTTCGATCATCGGAATGGCCGGCTGGTTGACGATTAAAAGTCGCGATTGTACTGCATCACGCCCGTTGCGATTCACTCTCGGGACGGACAGTTGGCTTTCTATCGATCAAGCGTGGGCGATCTTGAGCGAAGGGCGGTAGAATCACCGCACTTTAGTTATCCACAAGTGGCCGACCTTTGCTTATCGAGTCCCGTCGCCGCGCTTATTTGACCGCCATGCAGGTGGTCAACTGGCTGCCGCGCACTGAATTGCCCTTTGCTGCGCCTTCGCGGCCCGAATTGCTGGAGATGCCCGAGCCGTTGGTCGTCGCGCCGGTTGCTCCGGTTGCGCCCGCGCCGGTGGCTGATTCCCCCGTGGAACCTGTGGCCAAACCGGCCGAACGGGTGAAAATCGAGGTGCCACGGCCGTCGCTGGCCAGCACACGCACGAATGCCAAGGTTGAAGAAGAGGCCGCTCCGGTTGTGGCCAAGGCGCCAGTCGTGCCGCCACCGCGTTTCGCTCTGCAATTGCTGCGGGCCGGGCGTTGCCTGCTGCTGGTGGAGTTACCCACAGGCGAATCCTTCCAGACCCGCGACCCCGCCTATCTGTTGCTCAAAGACATGCTGCGCGCCGCCGGTCTGCCGGACAGCCCGCAGATCGTCGGCGAGCCGGTGCGTTGGCCGCTGTTGTCTCGGGGCACCATGGATCAAGGTCCGGAAGCGGCTCGCGACTTCGTGCAAGGTTTTCTCTCGGCCCGGCTGGAAGACGCACCGTGCGTCTGCGTGTGGCTGATCGGTCTGCCGGCGGTGCGGTTCGCCGGTGAAGCGAACGCCGAATCCTTCAACCGTGAACTCCAGGTCGAAGGCCTGGGCTCGGTCTGGGCCCTGCCGGGTCTGGAATTATTAATGGAAGAGCCACAGCGTAAGGCTGATGTCTGGCAAGCCATGCGTCGGCTGATGGCGCGCTGGAAAGAATCGAATGAGTGACGCTGTATCGTTCCGCCCGATGACCGAGGCGGACCTGGACGCTGTACTGAAAATCGAATACGCGGCTTACAGCCATCCCTGGACTCGCGGGATTTTTCTCGATGGGCTGGGTAAATATCAGATATGGCTGATGTTTGAAGGCCAGCAGCAGGTCGGCCACGGGGTGGTGCAGATCATCCTTGATGAAGCGCATCTGCTGAACATCACCGTCAAACCGGAAAACCAGGGTCGTGGCCTGGGCTTGACGTTGCTGGAGCATTTGATGTCCCGGGCGTATGACGCCAAGGCGCGGGAGTGTTTTCTGGAAGTGCGCGACAGCAACCGTGGCGCGTTCAAGTTGTATGAGCGTTATGGGTTTAACGAGATTGGTCGGCGGCGCGATTACTACCCGGCAGTGGGCGGGCGGGAAGATGCGGTGGTGATGGCCTGCACTTTGGTCGATTGAATAGCGATCCCGTGTAGGAGCTGCCGAAGGCTGCGATCTTTTGATCTTTTGTTGTCGCGACACAGGAAGGTCAAAAGATCGCAGCCTTCGGCAGCTCCTACATTCCGATCCTCTCAGACAGATAGATCAACGATTACCGTCCATCGGATCCCGCTGCGCCAGTTCCTCTTCATCCAGTCCATTACCACCGCCAATGTCGTCTTCATCGACAATGCTCAAATCCCAATCGGCCTGGCCACCTTCACCCGCTTCGTGGGCATCCCGTGCGCCGTCTTCATGAATCAGGGTTTCCGGGCTCATGTCGTCGTCGGTGGACTCATGGTCATCGGTCGAGGCCCCGGTCATGCCGGCTTCACGTACGCGTTCCCGAGGCATCAGGCGTTCACGCTCCGCTTGCGTCAGCTCGTCGCCGATTTTGGCGCTGGGTTCTTCCTCGTCGAAATCCAGCTCATGCATCGAACCCATGCGGTCTTCGTTGTCATCGATGGGCTCGGGTTGCACCGCATCGTAAGGACGTCGTGATTCAGTCATGGCAATTCCTCATACTGTAGGCCTTACTAGGGTGGACCCCCTGGGCTGCTGAGAATTCCTCCGGCATGGAAAACCGGGTTTCTGCATCTGGCGCGTGACCCCGACAGATGGTTGTCTGTCATAGAAGCGCATCATTCTCGAGGCTTCATTGCATGAACGAATTACAAGATCTGATTGATAACAACGAGCGCTGGGCTGACGCGATCACCAAAGAAGATCCTGATTTCTTCGCCAAGCTGGCCCGTCAGCAAACCCCGGAATACCTGTGGATCGGTTGCTCCGACGCCCGGGTGCCGGCGAACGAGATCGTCGGCATGCTGCCCGGCGATCTGTTTGTACACCGCAATGTGGCCAACGTGGTGCTGCACACCGACCTCAACTGCCTGTCGGTGATTCAGTACGCGGTCGACGTGCTGAAGGTCAAACACATCCTCGTTACCGGCCACTATGGCTGCGGCGGCGTGCGCGCCTCGATGCAGGACCGTCAGCTGGGCCTGATCGACGGCTGGCTGCGCTCGATTCGCGATCTGTATTATGAGAAACGCGAAGAACTCGCCAAATTGCCCACTGAAGAAGAGCGGGTCGACCGCCTCTGCGAATACAACGTGATCCAGCAAGTGGCCAACGTCGGGCACACCAGCATTGTGCAAAATGCCTGGCACCGCGGGCAGAGCCTGTCTGTTCACGGCTGCATCTATGGCATCAAGGACGGTCGCTGGAAAAGCCTGAACGCCACCATCAGCGGTTTCGAGCAATTGCCGCCGCAATACCGTCTGCGTCCGGTCGAGACGTTGTAACGCCCTTCAACATAGACTTCGCCGGCGCCAGTGCTGCAGAAACAACTGGCCGTCGGCGTTCGGCGGTTCATCGTAGCCGGTGATCCAGCCTCGGCAGTCGAACGAGCCGCACTGGCAGGCGAACTGACGCAGGAGTTTGTCTTCGGTGGACGCGTAGTCCATCGTCAGTTGGTCGCCTTTTTTGATGTCCTTCAGCGCCCACAACCACAGCTCGCTCATGTCGAGAAATACGTTTGGGTCGCAGGAGTGTCGCAGCAGCCCGCAGAAGCGCGGGTCGTAGACATGGATGCCACGGGCCAGTTGCCGGGTATGCCGGCACCGATAAGGCAGCAGATGCCCCGAAGCCCGACAAATTCGGCTGATGCGTGGAAATTCCCGAAGTACTGCGACGGCTGCCGCCGATCCGTTGGTGTTGTCGATAATCTCGAAGTCGGCCCTGGAGGGGAATCCAAGGCGAACGGGCAGCTCCGCAAATGGATAAATTCCATCGGGAGGTTTTGCGAGCGTCTCGTGCGGGGCGTGGGTTTTCATAACGATCCTTGTCGGCTGGGTGCTGCGACCTCCATCAGCTGACGATCCTGTCAGCTCTGCAGCACATGGGTACGACTCAAGCCTCTCGCAAATGAAACGGCGGGTCTACTGTCATAACTGACAGTAGACCCGCCGTTCATCGTTTTACAGCGGAGGGACAGGGATCGCAGTCGCGGGTACCGGAGCTTTCAGCTGTTTGAGCTGAGTTTTGATCGGTGCCGTCGCGCACTTGGCCACGGCTTTTTCGGGCGTCAGGTTGCGGATCGAGGTATAGAACAGCTCGCAGGTTTTTTCTGCCTGGGCCACTTGCCAGGTTTGGGTGCAACTTCTCAGTTCAATGTCGGGATTACTGTCCGGTTGGCGGCCCATGGCGGCCTGCCAGCACGCGGCACTCAAATCCTGACCCATGACTTTAAGGCCAGCCGCGTCGGCCTTGGCCTGGGCATCGTTGCCGGTATAGCTTTCCGGGTCGGCGGCGTACCAAATGTAGCTTGGGTGGTTGGAACCCAGCACAGGCACTTTCACCCCGTCGCTCGGACTGATGCTGACCAGGCCCAGCACGTTCACGGTCGGCCCGTATTGCTGCTTGATCCAGTTACGCACCGGCGCGCCAAAGGCGACCATCGGCAACGCCTCACCACTGGCGTTCCGGCTGAGTTGCTTGACCATCGTGGTCTGGTAGTCCTTGAAGTAGTCGTAGACACCTTCCAGATCCTTGCCGGCGTTGGACGGTGCGGCAATCGGTGCGATGTCGATGATGGTCTGGTAGCCCGCAGTCTGATCGGCCGGAATTCCGTTGACAGTCAGCAGTGTGGCCCAGCGATCGGTGGTGGCGGATCGCAGGTAATCCTGAGCCTGGGTCAACGAATAGTCTGGCGGGAAGTGCAACAGTTCAACGCTTTTGCGGTTTTCCAGAGCCATGCCCAGTGGCAGGAACAGATACCAGCTGTAAGCCCACTTGCCATCGGCATTCAGCTTGCTGGCGCCGGTATAGGCCAGATCACCGGCATCGAGTAACGCCGCCAACGGCTTTTCATAGCCACGGGGTACGCCGCTGATTTCGGCATAGAGTTGATTGTTATCGGTTTTCACCAGCACTTTCGCCGCGCTGTAACCATCGCGCTGCACGCTTTGGGTCAGGTAATGCTCGACCGTTTGCTCCAGCGTCCAGTTGCGGAAGCAGATCACGTTGCAGTTGTTGGGATAGGCGAACAGGCGGGTGACGCGTTCGGTACTGCCCAGCTTCAGGTCGACATCGGCATGGGCGGCGGCACTCAGGGTGAGGGCCGCGAGGGTGAGGCCAGCGAATTTGAACATGCTCAGATCCTTTTCAGCGTGGTCCCGTTGATTGGGCTACGCGCCATACTGGATCAGCGGCGTTACACAGAACAGTGTGTGCGTGTAGTTTTTTTGCGTAGAGCCTGCGGTGTGTATGCCAGGGGAGTCCGGCCCGGGCTTGATGTCTATGGGCCGGATGGAGGTTTAAGCGTTACAACAGCTTGAGTGCCAGATGAGTACCGGCGCGCAAGTACTCGACCTGTGCAAATACGGCATCCTTGACGATGGCCTCTCCTGTATCGGTCAGTTTGGCTTTTTTGGCATCAATGATGGACGTTTGCGTTAGTTGCATCACTACATCCATCGCTTTTTGAAGGGCGGTCAAATTGTTGTGCTGGCCGAACTCACGGACGACAGCGTCCATACGACGATCTGCATCATCACGCAGCTTTTTATATTCAACGACTGAAACCCTACCGTCCTGGTAAATCTCGTTAATCATCTCTTCCAGCGTTTTCGAAATTAAAGACATGTGTTTGTTCATCCTTGGTCAGTGCTGTCTTACTTTAAGAATTTTGTGAGCTGTCGGAGTTTACTCAGCGATTTATAGGTTGGAGATAAGAACTCTCCGGGTTTCATGTCAGGCGCAATCGAGCCTGTATGTAGGATAAATCCAGGCGTTTGTTTCATGCTCAAGCCGGGTGAACTGATTGCACCTGCCTGCAACAGGTGCAATCACTCACTTACGTGTTATGGCATGACCGGTGCCGTATACGTCAGCGTCGTCCCCAGCGCCCACAGCAGAAACAGCACCAGCGGCGTGTGCACCAGCAGTTGCACGAACGAAAACCCGATCAAGTCCCGCGCCTTCAACCCGAGCACACCCAGCAGCGGCAGCATGTAGAACGGGTTGATCAGGTTCGGCAGGGCTTCGGCGGCGTTGTAGATCTGCACGGCCCAGCCCAGGTGGTAGTTCAGGTCGGTGGCCACTTGCATGACGTACGGCGCTTCGATGATCCACTTGCCGCCGCCGGACGGGATGAAGAAACCGAGGATCGCCGAGTACACGCCCATCAGCAGCGCGTAGGTGTCGTGGGACGCGATTTGTACGAAAAAGGTCGAGATGTGGTGAGCCAGCGTCTGAGCGTCAGTGCCTTTGACGGTGGTCATCAGTGCCGCGATCGAGCCGTACAGCGGGAACTGAATCAGTACGCCCGTGGTGGTCGGTACTGCGCGGGACACAGCGTCAAGGAAGCTGCGCGGGCGCCAGTGCAGCAGGGCACCGAGCATGATGAACAGGAAGTTGTAGGTGTTCAGCCCGGAAATCGCACTGATCGCCGGTTTGGTCGAGAACTCGTGGAACAGCCATCCGGCCGCCAGCAGTACCAGCAAAATCGTCAGCAGCGGACTGTGCTCCAGCCATTCGCCAGGGCGTGTGCGCGGTTGCAATGGCGGCAGGTTAAAGCTCGGATCGATGCCGCAGGCTTTTGCATCACGGGCCGAGTTCGGGCCGGGTGCGGTGGCGTAGGCAATGATCAGCGAGATCACGATCAGCGCCAGCAACATCACGCCGGACTGCCAGAGAAAGATCGTTTGCGTGAAAGGAATCACGCCGGTGATCGACAGAATCGACGGCGGCAGGCTGGCCGGGTTGGCCTGCAATTGCGCGGCGGACGAGGACAGGCCCAAGGCCCACACCGCGCCGAGACCCAGATAGGCGGCAGCGCCGGCAGCGCGGTAGTCCATTTTCAGATCGGTACGGCGGGCGAGGGCGCGCACCAGCAAGCCGCCAAACACCAGCGACAGCCCCCAGTTCAGCAGCGAAGCGACCATGGAGATCAACGCCACCCAGGCCACGGCCGAGCGGCCGTTTTTCGGGATTCGCGCCAGCCGGTCGATCAGTTTCACCGCCGGTGGCGAGCTGGCAACCACATAACCGCCGATCACCACGAAAGCCATTTGCATGGTGAACGGGATCAGGCTCCAGAAGCCGTCACCGAAGGCCATGGCGGCGTCGGTAGGTTTGGCGCCCATGAACAGAGTGGCCACGGCGACAATAATCACGGCCAGTGCGGCGAACACCCAGGAGTCGGGAAACCAGCGTTCGGCAAAACTTGAGCAGCGCAGGGCAAAGCGGGCAGAGCGGGTATCTTCGATATCAGCGGCCACGGGTGTACCTCGAATTTTTATGTTTGTTGTGGTCTTCAGAACCGCAAAGGCCCGTCTAGACAGGTGCCAACAGTAAAACAATCGGTCCTTTTTTGTGACGAAGTTTTACGAGACTGAGACTTTGGTCTAACGGGTTGTCCGTTGGCGCGTTTGCGTAGACCATGGGCGCCTTGGTTTTTTGCCCATGCCAGAGTTCTTTTCATGACTGCCAATACCGATTCGCGCCCGGCGCCGTTCAACCGTTCGGACTACAAGACCCTGGGCCTTGCGGCGTTAGGTGGCGCGCTGGAAATCTACGATTTCATCATTTTCGTATTTTTCGCCCTGACCCTTAGCCAGCTGTTCTTCCCGCCGGAAATGCCGGAGTGGCTGCGACTGCTGCAAAGCTTCGGGATCTTCGCTACCGGTTATTTGGCGCGGCCGTTGGGCGGGATTCTGATGGCGCATTTCGCCGACCGACTGGGCCGCAAGAAGGTTTTCAGCCTGAGCATCCTGATGATGGCGCTGCCGTGCCTGTTGATCGGCATCATGCCGACCTACGCCCAGATCGGTTATTTCGCACCGCTGCTGCTGTTGGCCCTGCGAATTCTCCAGGGCGCGGCGGTGGGCGGCGAAGTGCCGAGCGCCTGGGTATTCGTCGCCGAACATGCCCCCGTCGGGCATCGCGGTTATGCCCTCGGTTTCCTGCAAGCCGGGCTGACGTTTGGTTACCTGATCGGGGCCCTGACGGCGACGTTTCTGGCTCAGGCGTTCACCCCGACGGAAATCCTTGATTACGCCTGGCGTTACCCGTTCCTGCTGGGCGGCGTGTTCGGCGTAATCGGCGTCTGGCTACGCCGCTGGCTCAGCGAAACCCCGGTGTTCATGGCCATGCAGGCCCAACGTGATGCGGCCGTCGAACTGCCGCTGCGCACGGTCTTGCGTGAACACCGTCTGGCCATGCTGCCGGCGATGATCCTCACCTGCGTACTGACCTCGGCGGTGGTGGTGTTCGTGGTGATCACCCCGACCATGATGCAGAAAACCTTCGGCATGACCGCCAGTCACACCTTCGCCCTGAGTGCCTTGGGCATTGTCTTTTTGAATATCGGCTGTGTACTCGCCGGGCTGCTGGTCGACCGCATGGGCGCCTGGCGCACGGTGATGCTCTATAGCCTGCTGCTGCCATTGGGCATCGGCGTGCTCTATACCTGCCTGATCATCGGTGGCAGCTGGATCGGCCTGGCGTACGCGGTGGCCGGTCTCGGTTGTGGGGTGGTCGGCGCGGTGCCGTCGGTGATGGTCAGCCTATTCCCGGCGCGGATTCGTGTCTCGGGGATTTCCTTCACCTACAACATTGCCTACGCCGTCTGGGCGAGTATCACACCGTTGTTGCTGATCGGTCTGATGCCGTGGAGCCCATGGATTTGCGTGATCTTCTGCGCGGTGATGGGGGCTGTGGGGGTGAGCAGTGCCGCGTATTTTGGAGCGCGGATGCCTAATGTAGGGAGCCGCAGCGTGGCTTCAAGCCAGGGCAAATCGTTGAAAGACTGCGTTAATCCGTAACAGGCATCTATGTCCCGCGTGGCGGGGAGCGGAAAAAAGAATGGGCACGCCAACCAGGTTGGGTGCCCATTTTTTTATGGGGGTGGCGGATTAGATGACGCGGCTTTGTTGCTTGGCGAAAATCGCCGCTATCTCGGGTTCATCCAGATGATCCAGCATTCGCTCCACCAACAAATGCACGCCGTCAGCCATGCGGCTGAGCGCCAAGGCTACGGAGCGGCGGGAGCCGTCCACATCGTCGGCGAGGTTGGCGGCAATAGCGCTGATGGACAGCAAATCTTCCGAGGCATTGGCGAGAAGGGTTTCAGGGTTGATACCCGGGCAGACGCTGAAGAGCTGACCGTTGCGTTTTGGTGGTTTGGGGTCGGCTGGCGGGAAGTGATGGTCGAGGGCGCGCTCGGCGGCTTCGTTGAGTTTGTTTGAGTCGGGGCTTTCGTAGGGGGAGACCGGATCGGTGTCCGGCGGATTTGGAGTTACCTTGAACATGTCTTAGCTCTCTCTTGAGTGAGGCTGCAACCAGTTCGCGACTAAACGAATGGGAGGCAGCTGTGCACAGGTTAGTCGACCGACGAGCTAAGAAATCGGCGCACCCAAGAGTGCCCTGCGCACAGCCACCATAAGTACAGGATGGGATACCTGACTGATTGGAACTATGCGACTTAGCAACGACGGGCGACTAAACCCGACCACTGATGGGCAGTGGCAGGGAAACGATAGAGGCCAAGGCTAAGGCGCACAAGCCGGCAGATTCTGGCGTAGCCGTAGGCAACGACGCAAGGTGTTGTAGCTTGCAGGAAGTAACCTTGAGCCGTTTTCAACAAGTGCTGTCGAGCGGTGTTTAATTTCCGGAAATGTTGGGAAGAAACGATGTTTCGACAACCATTCGGCTTCTGGCGACACGACGCGCATCAAGATGCCTAACTATTTTTGTAGGACAACCCTGAAACACTCTTCAGAAAATATCCCCAAGGCCGATGGTTAGGCTGCATACCGCTTTCTATCCCTGTCCATCGGTGTATCCCCATGTTCAACAAACGCTTGAAGCAGGAGCTGTCGGCTCTTCGCGAAGAACTCTCCAGCCTTCAGCAAGTGAAGGAAAGTCTGGAAAGCGAGATGCTGGTCCTGACCCTCGATGCCGATGGGCGGATTCAATCGGTCAACCAGAACTTCATCGGCGAGATGCTCTACAAAAGCAGCGACCTGATAGGGCGACACATCGAAGACATCGTCCCGGCCCATGTGAAGTCGGACGAATTCCACCAGCGTTTCAAGTTCGCGCTGACCCGCGGTGAGCACTTTGCCGGCACGGTGCGTTTGTTGCGCGGCAATGGTCAGGAAGCCTGGCTGCGCTCGATCGTGCAGCCGGTCCGGTCCGCAGGCGGCCAGATCAAGAACTTCTCGATTTATTCCAGCGACCTGACCCGCACCATCGAAGCGTCTCGTGAACATGAGAACCTGATCGGCGCGCTCGTGCGTTCCACGGCAGTGATCGAGTTCGACCTCAATGGCAACGTGCTGGCAGCCAACGACCGGTTCCTCAGTGGCATGGGTTACAGCCTGGCGCAGATCAAGGGCAAACATCACCGCACCTTCTGCGAATCCGAGGAATACAACAGCGCCGAGTACCATGACTTCTGGCGCCGCCTGAATGCAGGCGAGTTCGTCGCTGGCCGTTTCAAACGCATTGACAGCCATGGTCGCGTGGTCTGGCTGGAGGCTTCCTACAACCCAGTGACCGATGCCAACAACAAGCTCTACAAAGTGGTGAAGTTCGCCACGGTGATTACTGATCAAGTCAATCAGGAGCAGGCCGTCGCCGAAGCGGCCAACATTGCTTACAGCACCTCGCAGCAAACCGACAGCAGCGCGCAGCGCGGTAACTCCGTGGTGACTCAGGCGGTCAACGTGATGCGTGACCTTGCCAAACACATGCAAACCGCCGGCGAAGGCATCGAAGCGCTGAACGAGCAGTCGCTGGTGATCGGCACCATCGTCAAAACCATCAGCGGGATTGCCGAACAGACCAACCTGCTGGCGCTCAACGCGGCCATCGAAGCGGCTCGGGCTGGGGAACAGGGGCGTGGTTTCGCGGTGGTGGCGGATGAGGTCCGGCAATTGGCTTCGCGCACCAGCCAGGCAACCGATGAGATTGTCGGCGTGGTGCGGCAGAACCAGGACATGGCGCGCAACGCCGTGGCGCTGATGACCGAGGGCAAACTCCAGGCTGAACAGGGGCTGGCGCTGGCGGCAGAGGCGGGTACGGTGATTGTCGAGATTCAGGACGGCGCACAGAAAGTGGTGAACGCGGTCGGCCAGTTTGCCAATCAGTTGGCGACTTGATGACTGCCATCGCGGCGTAAATCGCTACAATCGGCGTTTTCCCCAGGAGCAGCCATCATGAGCGTTTCTCACCGCCGTCCGGTTCCCTTGGCCAAGGCTTATCGTCTGCTCAATCACGGCCCGACCGTGCTGGTCAGCGCGGCTTATGATGGCCAGCGCAACATCATGGCGGCGGCCTGGGCCATGCCGCTGGATTTCGAGCCGCCGAAAATTGCCGTGGTGCTGGACAAGTCCACCTGGACACGGCAATTGCTGGAGGCTTCGGGCACGTTTGTGCTGAATGTTCCCTGCGCCGCCCAGGCCGATATCGTCCAGACCGTGGGTTCGACGTCCGGCCTGGAATTGACCCGGGACCAAGGCCGGGACAAGTTCCAGGTCTATGGCTTGCCGACCTTTAGCGCTGAATTGATCGATGCGCCGATGCTCGAAGGCTGTGTCGCCTGGCTGGAATGCCGACTGCTGCCGGAACCCGGCAATCACCAGCAGTACGATCTGTTCCTGGCCGAAGTGATTGCCGCTCAGGCAGACGAGCGCGTGTTCAGTGACGGGCGCTGGCACTTCGAAGGGCAAGACGCGTTGCGCACCTTGCACCATGTGGCGGGCGGACATTTCCTGAAAATCGGCGATCCAGTGGACGGCAAAACCTTGCAGCCGTAAGCAGCCAGCGTTTCACACCCAGACGTCATTCTGCGCCGTGCGCTCGCCACCTTCGTTACCCGTGTTCAACACACCCTTGGGTTCGATCAGCAGGAGTTTCACCTCCTGCTCGGCGAACGGTTTGTGCTCGACACCTTTTGACACCACATACATTTCGCCGGCGTTCACCAGCACGTGGCCATCGCGAAAGTCGATGCGCAGTTGCCCTTCGAGGACGATGAACGTTTCGTCGGTATCAGGGTGATCGTGCCAGATGAAATCCCCCAG
Source organism: Pseudomonas sp. LBUM1645 (assembly GCF_059716185.1). Classification (NCBI taxonomy): domain Bacteria; kingdom Pseudomonadati; phylum Pseudomonadota; class Gammaproteobacteria; order Pseudomonadales; family Pseudomonadaceae; genus Pseudomonas; species Pseudomonas sp. LBUM1645. The sequence goes on along the minus strand of NZ_CP166811.1, from coordinate 6,062,902 downwards.
CAGCTTCACCACCTTGAACTGGTAGTCGTTCATTTCGGCGATGACCCGAGGCGTCCAGTACGGACCGATTCGGGAGATTTTTTCAGCGAAATTCAGGCTTTCGTAAGCTTTCATGAAGCAGCTCTCGTGGTTGATCGTGCATCCACGGTAGCCGGCACATCGGGGTGCTTCTTGAACGATTGTGCGTGGCTCAGCGGCGGTGCATTTTCATCCAGCGGGCTGGCGACAGGCCGTAGGTTTTGCTGAACTGCCGGGTCATGTGGCTCTGATCGGTGAAGCCGGCGATCAGCGCAGCGCTGACCAGTGACTGGCCCTGAATCAGCAGCGAGCGGACGAGGTCGAGGCGGCGCATGGTCAGGTATCGATAAGGGCTGGTGCCGAACAACAGGCGAAAATCCCGCGACAGACTCCAGCGATCGCGACCGCTGTGTTGCGCCAGTTCTTCCAGCGTCACGGTGCGATCCAGCGCGCTGTGGATGAATTCCCGCGCGCGTTCGGCGGCCACGTAGTCGAAGCTCTGGCGGGTGGCAGACACGCCGGAAACGCTGTTCAAGGCTTGCGCCAGATCGAACAGCGCATCCTGCTCTTCCAGAGGCTCGAGGGGGCAATCGAGGCTTCGCAGCAGCACGGCGGTGGCGGCGAACAAACGTGGATCGGCTGACAGGCCGGTCTTGATAAACGGCAACGGCTGGCCGCCGAGCATCTGCTGGATCAGCGCCGGTTCGATGTACATCATTCGGTACTGGAACCCGGTCTCGGTGCCGGCTTCGCCATCATGAACTTCGTCCGGGTGCAGCACCATGGTCCCACCCGGCAGACTGTGGCGCCAGCCACCGCGGTACTGAAAACTCTGCACACCGGCCAGGGTATGGCCGATGGCGTAGGTGTCGTGGCGGTGAAGGTCGTAGCCGTGGCCTGCAAAAAACGCCTCGAAACGCTGAAGCCCGCCGACGTCGGGCGCGCGGTGGAACCAGTCGATGGGGGGCGTGTGCTTGGCCATGGTGGTGTTGCCTTGAGCTCGATGCTGAACACGTTACCCCACTGAGCAGCCGCCTGTCTGCCGCCGATCGAATCATCCGGCCGGTAGAAAATCCCGGACTAATGTTGCAAGGTGTTGAATATTTTCTAAGCCACGAAGGCGATCCCACATCATGGAAATATCCCACCTGAGCTATGCCGCACCGTTGTTGTCGTTGGCGCTGTTGTGGACGGTTGCGGTGGTGACGCCGGGGCCGAACTTCTTCAACACCGCGCAACTGGCTGCCAGTTGCTCCCGGCGTCACGGGGTCGTCGCCGCACTCGGCGTGGCCACGGGCACTGTGCTTTGGGGGTTGGCGGGTGGCCTGGGCATCAAGTCGCTGTTCAGCGCTGCACCGACGCTCTACCTGAGTTTCAAGATTGCCGGCGGTTGTTACCTGATCTATCTGGGATTGAAGCAGTTCAAGCGCAAACCACCGAGTGTGCCGGGCGATAGCGGCTCGCTGAATGTGGCCGGCCGCACGCTGCTATCGGCTTATGGCCGGGGCTTTGTGGGCAACATGACCAATCCCAAGGCCGCGCTATTTGTCGCAACGATTTTCGCCACGGCCATGCCGGCCTCGCCGCCACCGATGTTGCTGGCGCTGGCCGTGCTGACTATGGCGACGTTGTCATTCAGTTGGTATTGCAGCGTGGCGCTGCTGTTCGCCAGCCGTCGGGTCGCGGGTGCCTATGATCGTTCGCGTAAATGGCTGGATCGCTTCGCCGGCAGTTGCTATCTGCTGTTCGGCGCGCATCTGGTGGCCAATCGTTGAGGAGTTCTGAATGAGCAAACTGCGGGTAGGCATTATTTTTGGCGGCCGTTCGGCTGAACACGAAGTGTCGTTGCAATCGGCGAAAAACATCGTCGATGCGCTGGATCGTTCGCGCTTTGAACCGGTGCTGATCGGCATCGATAAACAAGGCCACTGGCATCTGAACGACCCTTCGAACTTCCTGCTCAACCAGGAAAACCCGGCCCTGATTGCCCTTAACCAGTCCAACCGAGAGCTGGCCGTTGTGCCGGGCAAGGTCAGTCAACAATTGGTGGAAACCTCCGGTCAAGAACTGCTGGGTCACGTCGATGTGATCTTCCCGATCGTCCACGGCACCTTGGGCGAAGACGGTTGCCTGCAAGGTTTGCTGCGCATGGCCGATCTGCCGTTTGTCGGTTCTGACGTGCTCGGTTCGGCCGTCTGCATGGACAAGGACATCAGCAAACGCCTGCTGCGTGACGCCGGGTTGGCGGTCACGCCGTTCGTCACCCTGACCCGCGCCACCGCGGCGCGCACCGGGTTCGACGAGGTGCAAGGCAAACTCGGCCTGCCATTGTTCGTCAAACCGGCTAACCAGGGATCTTCCGTGGGCGTCAGCAAGGTGAATGACGAAGCCGAGTACGCGGCAGCAGTGGAGCTGGCCCTGGGTTTCGATGAGAAAGTCTTGGTCGAGTCCGCCGTCAGCGGCCGCGAGATTGAATGCGCTGTGCTCGGCAATGAAGACGCCATCGCCAGCGGTTGTGGCGAAATCGTGGTGCGCAGCGGGTTTTATTCCTACGACAGCAAATACATCGATGCTCAAGCGGCTGAAGTGGTGGTCCCGGCAAACATCAGCATCGAGGCCAGTGAACGCATCCGCGCCCTGGCCGTCGAGGCGTTTCAGGTGTTGGGCTGTTCCGGGCTGGCGCGGGTCGATGTGTTCCTGACCGAGAGTGGCGAAGTGCTGATCAATGAGATCAACTCGTTGCCCGGCTTCACCCGCATCAGCATGTACCCCAAGTTATGGCAGGCCACCGGTATGACGTACAGCGAGCTGGTCAGCCGTTTGATCGATCTGGCGCTGGAGAAACATCAGGCGCGGCAGGCGCTGAAGATCTCTCGCTAGGCTCAATACAACAATAACTATTCGAGGAGACACGTACGTCATGAAAGTCAGCGCACGTAACGTCTTCAAAGGCACCATCAGTCAATTGCAGCCCGGCGCGGTAAACGCCGAAGTCTCACTGAAACTGTCGGGCGGCAATGAACTGGTGGCCGTGGTGACCATGGAAAGCGTGAAGAACCTCGGCCTGGCGGTCGGCAAGGAAGCGATCGCGCTGGTGAAGGCGCCGTGGGTCATGTTGATGACCGAATCCAGCGACATTCGCCTGTCGGCGCGCAACTGCCTGGAAGGCAAAGTCACCAGTGTCATCGAAGGCGCCGTGAACTCCGAAGTGGTCATCCAGCTCGACGGCGGCACCGAAGTCTATTCGATCGTGACACGCCAGGCTGTGGCAGAACTGGGCCTGGCGCCGGGCGTGAGTGCGACGGCGGTGATCAAGGCGTCGCATATCATTTTGGGTGTGCCGGCCTGATTTCAGGAGTCGACTGACACCTGATCAAGCCTGCTTTATCGGCTTGATCAGGCTTTGCGCGGGTATCCCGAACAAATCGTGAAGTTTCCAGATCATCGGAAGCGTCAACGCACGTTTGCCATTGAGCACTTCATACACCCGGTTTGTGCGACCAATGGCGGGTGCAAGGTCAGCAGCAGACAGTCCGGACTGCTCCATACGAAACTTGATTGCATCGATCGGATTGGGCAGATCCACCGGAAACTGCTTCGATTCATAGGCTTCGATCAGCGTGATCATAATGTCGAAGTAATCACCCTCAGGGGTGCCAGGCTCTGGTTCGTTGTCGAACAGCGCTGACACGTTCTTGAGGGCTGCACGATAGTCCTCGTCGGTGTGAATGGGGCGAATGTTCATGGGTTACTCCATCTCGACGGTATCAGCGTCGATTGCGTCGTACTGTTTGTGAGTGCCGACAAATTTTATGTAGACGGCGCCGAAGCGATAGGCCACAGCGACTACCAACCGAAAGTCATTGCCCTTGATGTTGAACACGACTCTGCGGCTTTTGAGAATACTGGCGGTAGCAAAATGCGCCTTTATGTCCATTGGCGCTTTCCACTCAGCATTTTGGGCCTCATCAATCCAGGCCAGAAAGGATTGCTCCGAATCCGGGTTTTTCTCCCAAAACCTTTTCAGCTGACTGATAGCGATGATTCTCATGGAGTGATCCTAGTCCCGTGGTGGGACTGATGCAAGTCTGTGGAGGCGCATCCGATGTGCGGAGGGGCAAGTTCGACTTCTATAATCAAGCACTGCCGGCAGCTGATTTGATCAACTGGGGCTGACGCGGAATTGGAAAAAACTGATCTTCAACTCTATCCAAGAAGCAGTCCTTTGCGGGTAGGAAAAGGCTGCGCGAGATGGCCGATCAGTATTTGTTTACTATAAAAAAGGGCCTACCTCCCGGTAAGCCCTTGCTCATTCCCGCGTAAGACTCAATCCCCCAACGCAGCCCCCTCACGCCGCGGATCGGCCCCACCCGCAAGCGACGTTTTCCCCTGCGCATCCTTGACCCGGACTATCGCCTGAGTCCCACTGGTCATGTCGATCTCGTTCACGCTGTGTCCTTTGTCCTTCAGCGCCTGAATCAGCACCGGGCTGAACTGCCCTTGTTCCAGCTCCGTCGGGCCGTTGCGGCTGCCGAAGTTGGGCAGGCTGATGGCGGTTTGTGGGTCGAGCTTCCAGTCGAGCAGGCCGATGGTGGATTTGGCAACGTATTCGATGATCTGCGAGCCGCCGGGGGAGCCGATGGTGGCGAGGAATTCGCCGCTCTGGCGGTCGAAAATCAGGGTCGGTGCCATGGACGAGCGTGGGCGTTTGCCGGGTTCGACGCGGTTGGCAACCTTCTGGCCATTCTCTTCGGGGATGAACGAGAAGTCGGTCATCTGATTGTTAAGCAGGAAACCCTGAACCATCAGGTGTGAGCCAAATGCGGATTCCACGGTGGTGGTCATGGATACGGCGCCGCCTTCGTCATCCACTGCTACCACTTGCGAGGTGGAGATGCGCAGCGGCGAACGGTCCGGTGCGTAGGCGACCTGAATGCCCGGCGGGGTGCCGGGTTTTGCTGTGCCCATGCTGTGATCGCCGATCAGGGCCGCACGGTCGGCCAGATATGCAGGGTCCACCAGACCTTTGACGGGGACGGGCACGAAGTCTGCGTCGGCCACGTAGAGCGCACGGTCGGCGTAGGCCAGACGCTCGGCCTCGGAGATCAGGTGCACGGCTTCAGGCGCTGGTTCGATGCCCGCAGGTTTGTTTGTCTTGATCGGTTTGAGCGGTGCCAGGGCAAAACGCGAGTCCCGGGTTTCCAGAGCCTGCAAGGTGCCGAGGATCTGCGCCACGGCGATCCCGCCTGACGACGGTGGCGGCATGCCGCAGACCTGCCAGCGTTTGTAGTCGGTGCACAGCGGCGCGCGTTCCTTGGCGCTGTAGCCTTTGAGGTCGTTCAGCGAGAGGCTGCCGGGGTTGGCGTGGCCCTGAACCTTGGCGACGATCTCCTGTGCGACGGGGCCTTTGTACAACGCATCCGGTCCTTCTTTGGCGATGCGTTTGAACACCGCGGCCAGTGCCGGGTTTTTCAATTGCGTGCCTGCGGCTTTCGGGCTGCCGTCGTCATTCAGGAAGTAGGCCACCATGTCTGGAGAACTTCGCATGGACGAATCCGAGGCGATCAACTGGTGAAGGCGTGGCGAGATGGCGAAGCCGTGCTCCGCGAGTTTGATCGCCGGTTCGAATAGCTGCGCCCATGGCAGACGACCGTGTTTCTGATGGGCCAATTCAAGCGCTCGTAACACGCCCGGTGTCCCCACCGAACGACCGCCAATCTGCGCCTGGGTGAACGGCATCGGTTTGCCGTCGGCTTGCAGGAAAAGCTTCTCGGTGGCGCCGGCCGGAGCGGTCTCGCGACCGTCATAAGTGCGCACAGCCTTGCCATCCCAGAGCACGATCAACGCACCACCGCCAATACCCGAGGATTGCGGCTCGACCAGGGTCAGCACGGCTTGCATCGCAATCGCGGCATCGATGGCCGAACCGCCCTGGCGCAACATCTCCCGCCCGGCCTCGGCCGCCAGCGGATTGGCCGCGGCCGCCATGTGTTTTGAGGCGTGTTGGGTTTGCAAGTCGGCGCGATATCCCGACGCGACTTCCGGCGCAACAGGCAACGTCGAAGTGGTCGGGGCGCTACAGGCTGCGAGGGTTAAAGCAGCGGCGATCAGCGAAAGGGCTGACAGGCGATAGCGGCTCAAGTGAAAGGCTGAGAACACGTGGGGGCACTCCGTCCGTGGGAAAGATCAGGGGACTTTATCGGCCGAAAGGGAGTGACGCAAACCAAGGCCTACAGCAAAGTTGCTTTTGCCCTTCATGACTCCACGGATTTTCTGTAGGGTCGAGGGCAACAGACTGGCCAGAAGATCAACAAGAGGCAGACATGCAGACCGAGTTCCCCACCCAGCCAAGTTACCGCACCCAGCGTGATCAATTCCTGGCCGTCGCGACCGCGGCCGGTGCGACGCTGACCGAGTACCCGCACCCGCTCAAAGGGCCGTTCGGTGAGTCGTTGAGTACCGATGTGGCCGTGTTGGGTGATCCGCACGCGAAGCGTTTGCTGATTGCGCTGAGTGGCACTCATGGTGTCGAAGGCTTCTATGGTTCGGGATGTCAGATCAAGTGGTTGCAGGAGTTGGGCAAGCGTTCGCTGCCGGCCGATGTCGCGGTGGTGATGATCCACCTGATCAATCCGTGGGGCACTGCGTGGCTGCGTCGGGTCAACGAAGACAACATCGACCTGAACCGCAATCACCTGAACTTCGATCACGCATTGCCAGATAATCAGGCCTACGCAGCGCTGCATGAAATCTATGCCTGCACACAGTTGCAGGGCCCGGAGCGTGATCGCGCCGATGCCTTGCTCGACGAACAGATACGCGAACACGGTTGGCCAGCGGTCATGTCGATTGTCGAGGGCGGCCAGCATCGTAATCCCGATGGTTTGTTTTACGGCGGCCTGGCACCGAGCTGGTCGAACCGCACGTTGCATCAGATCATTCAAAAGCATGTTTCCCATGCCGAAGTGGCGATGTGTTTCGACTTGCACACCGGCGCCGGGGAGTACGGGCATCCGATGTTGCTGACCATTACCGAGGCGCCGTATCCAGCGCTTGCGGATGCGCAGGCCATCTTTGGTCCCTGGCTCTATACCTTGCACACGGGCGCCGACACTCTGAGCGAAACCGGCGTTGCAGCCACCGCCACCGGTTACACCTCGCAGGCGTTGATCAATGCGTTGCCGAACGTGCGGTTGATGCCGTTTGTGATCGAGTGCGGGACGTATCCCGGCGCGGAGGTTCATCGTCATCTGCGCGATGATCACTGGCTGCATCTGCATGGCAATCCGAGTGATGCAGTGGGACGCGGGATCAAACTGAATCTGGTTGAGCAGTTCTATCCCGCCGATAGCGACTGGCAGGCGATGGTCTGGCTGCGCACCTGGCAGATTTGGGAGCGGGCGTTGTCAGCATTGCCGGCAATTCGCTCCTGACGTGATTTACGGGGGCGTGGCCTCTCGTTTCCCGAACTCATGCGGTTCAAATCTTCCTGTAACCGCAGCATGCTTTCTTCGCCGACGCGGATGAAGCCGCTGCGGGGCTGATCCAGGTCGAGGATGAGGGTGAAGACCATGGCAATCAGGATCGCGAAGATGGGCGTCGAAGCGTGCCGTCGACGGTGGCTCAGGCCATAGCTGTAAGCGATGAAACCCAACGCGCCGATGGCCACTATGAACAGCAGATTGATGACGGTTGCCGGGACATGATTGTCCAGGGCGGCGCGACGCTTTTCATTGACGTTGTAGACGTCGGTCAATGACTGGATCACCAGGTTCATGGCAGCTGTCGCTTCGCTCTGGAACTCGGCGGCGGCAGCCAGATTCCATAACTGGTCCTCGATCGTCCGGGACGATTCGCCGGCCGCCTTCAGCAGTTTCTCGTCCGTGCCGGCGCGCATGAATTCAATTCGCGCCGAGACATAATCCTTAAGCAGCGCCGACATCTTCCCGCGCAGATCAGACGGCAACAACTTCGTTCGCAGATAGGTCGAGCCGATCACCGTGACTTCATCTTGAATCAGTGTTTTGCGCGCTTCAAAACGTGAGGTGGCCATGGCGAAGTTGAAACCCAGCAACAACGCGAGTAGACCGAGGAGGGCGGTTTGCAAAACGGTGAGGTGGGATCGGGTCGAATCGTTGCTGTGGGTTCGGTGATGACGGCCAAGACGAAAAGCGAGTTCCAGCACCACGCAGAAGATGGCGACCACGATGAAAAACAGAATGATCTCGTCCAGGTCCCAATGCATAGGGTGGTCTCTCTGCGTTCAAGCTTTGGCATTAACTGTAGGAGAGAACCGCAAAGAGTGGGCATTAACCGCCCTGTGGGCCGGGAGCACTTTTATCGAGGCATAAAAAAACGGCCTACCTTTCGGTAAGCCGTTTTTAGTACTTGGTGGCTACACAGGGACTTGAACCCCGGACCCCAGCATTATGAATGCTATGCTCTAACCAACTGAGCTATGTAGCCAAGTGGCGCGCATTATTGGCTCGTAACAGAGATGTGTCAAGCGTAAATCTAAAATATTTCTCTACGCTTTCAACCGCTTATCCGCCTGACCCGAAAAAACGGGTCAGGGGAGGGCGTCAACTGAGCTGAAATCTCCCGGTATTGGCACTCAACGCCTTGCTGCCCTGGCTCAAGGTGTCCGCTGCCAGGTTCACCGCCCGCGCGCCTTCGAGCAAGCGTACCGCCGCCTGATCGACTTGCTGGATGTTGCCGCTGACCTCGTCGGCGGTGGTTGCTTGCTCGTCGACCGCTGTGGCGATCTGCGCCAGCGTGTCGGTGACGCTCTGCACGGCACTGGCAATTTCCCCCAGGCGTTCGCCGAGGCCAGTGACGGCCTGGGCGTCGGACTGAGCCTGGCCGCAAGCGGCTTCCATCAGGCTCACCGCTTCGTTTACGGTGCTGCGCAGGCTGTCGACAGTGCCGGCAATCTGCGCGGTGGAGGACTGAGTGCGTTGCGACAGGCTGCGCACTTCATCGGCCACCACCGCAAAGCCACGACCTTGCTCACCCGCACGAGCGGCCTCGATGGCGGCATTAAGTGCCAATAGATTCGTCTGCTCGGCAACCCCGCGAATGGTGTCCACCACCAACTGAATCTGCTGCCCTTGCTCACTGACCCGGCCCAGTGCTGCGGCGGTGTCGTTCAAGCGCTGATTGAGCTGCTGAATGCTCGCCGTCGTGCGCTGGCTGTCACGGCTGCTGTCGGCGGCGATGCGCTGGGTGTGCTGAGCGCTGCCGGAGGCCTGCTCGCAACTCTGAGCGACCCCTTGAGAGGTCGCGGCCAATTGCGTGGCTGCCGCCGCGATCTGGCTGATCTGCAACTGCTGGGCTTCGACTTCCCCAAGGGCACCGCTGGAGTGATGGTTGAGGGTGCGCACCGCGTTGCTCAGTTGCAAGGTTTCATGATCGACCCCCAGCAGGCTGTTGCGCAGTTGCACCACCGCGACGTTGAGGGCAGTGCTGATAGCGGCCAGTTCGTCGCGGCCTTCTACCGGTACTTGGAGGCTCAGATTGCCGTCGCGCAAGGCTTCGGCCAGAAGGGTAATGCCGCTGGCGCTGCGACGGATCGAGGCCTGCAAGCAGATGAACAGGTACAGCGCGGCGAGCAGCAGGCAGCCAAAAATGGTCGCTACCAGGATGAACTGGCGGATGGCAGAACCGTGGTAATAGTCCAGACGCTGATCCAGCGACACCAACGATTGCTGGCGCAGCGAAGCGAGGTCGGAGAGCAGGGCGTCGAGGCTGCGTTCGAACTCTTCCGGCTTGAGCTTGATGCTGCCACCGAACACGCCGTCATCAAGGACTTTCAACTCGGCGTCCAGATGCTTGAGGCTGTCATGGTATTGCCCGGCCCAGGCTTGCAACGCGCTGGGCAGCCGCGCTTCCAGCAGGCTTGCGGTTTTGACCAACTGCTCCCGGGCATCGCCGATGCGGCTGCGCAAGTCGCGCAATTGCAGACGGCTTTGCAGGGTGAACTGCCCGGACACCACTGACGCCTGGCCGACGCTGGCGAGACGTCCGACTCGCTCAATCAGGTCTGGCGCGTGCTGCGTGGAGATCTGCGTCAGCAAATAGGTTTCCAGCCACGGCGCCAGCGTTAGGCGATTGTCCATGGCGATCTGCTCGCGCAAGGCTTGCAGGGCACTCAAGGCATTGGTGAAACGATCGTAACCGTCCGGCCACCAACCGACGCTGCTCAGGCTTTTAGAGTCGAGGCCGTTGAGGGCGGTTTGCAGGGCTTGATAACGGGTCAGGGTTTCGCCCTCGGCGCCTTCGGTTTGCAGTGCGTTGCCGAGGTCCGAGGTGGCTTGGGCGACGGCTGGTTGAACCGTATCGAAAGCAGCCATCGCCGCGATCGTCGCGGGTGTCGGCTGACGATTGGTTTCCGTGGCGCGCCAGCGAGCCGCGCGGTCACGCTGAGCGGCTAGCAGATTATCCAGAGCATCGAGGGCGAGCAGTTGCCGAACCCCGGCACGTTCGCCGGAGATCAGGTTCAGTTTGTCGCGATAGTCCTGACCGATCATCCACAGACTGCCCGTCAGCGGCAGGATAAACAGCAGGAATAACAGCTGAAATTTGCGTGCGAAGCCAAAACGCCCCAGCAACCCGATCCCCGGTGATAAAAAAGCCTGCATGCCCCAAAACTCCTCTGGACACCACGCACCATTGGCGTGCGTCGAGACCGTTGCAGTCGCGACTTGTGCCCTTTTAAAAGGCCTCGAAAGTTCACCCTTGTCAGCTCTGTAGGCCGGCTCTGTAGCGAAACTTCCCATTCTCGGTCCCCTTTGTAAGGGGCCGCGTTGAAGCGGATTACCAAGGCAAGATTCAGACCATGGCGTTGCGCTATCACCTTTTCAGCGATGAAAACCGAGGTCGTTAGCAGGCTAAGGGGATGGCGCTGCTGCACTGAAAAATGGCACATTGGCGCACCTGCCCGTGTGCACCCATCTGTTGTACGGAAACTCTTATGGCTATCAGCAATGTCCAGACCGGCGCGCAGCCGGCATCCGCGACTTCACAAAGCAGCCCTTTGGTCATGCGCATCATCGGCGCCGTGGCGCTGGCGCATTTGATCAACGACTTGATCCAGTCGGTGCTGCCGTCGATCTATCCGATGCTCAAGGCCAACTATGGCCTGACCTTCACCCAGGTTGGCCTGATCACTTTGACGTTCCAGCTGACGGCTTCGCTATTGCAGCCGTGGGTCGGTTACTACACTGATCGGCACCCCAAACCCTGGCTGCTACCCGCCGGGACGGTTTGCACATTGATCGGCATTTTGATGATGTCGGTGGTCGGCAGTTTTCCGATGATTTTGCTGGCGGCGGGGTTGATCGGAATCGGCTCCTCGACCTTTCACCCGGAAGCTTCTCGCGTAGCGCGACTGGCATCTGGCGGGCGTTTTGGCCTGGCGCAATCGACCTTTCAGGTCGGCGGTAATGCCGGGTCGGCTTTCGGTCCGTTGCTCGCCGCAGCGATCATTATTCCTTTCGGTCAGGGCCATGTGGCCTGGTTCGGATTGTTCGCGGTGTTTGCGCTGTTCGTGCTCTATCGGATCAGCCGCTGGTACGCCAATCACCTGAGTCTGTTCAAGCTCAAGCAAGGTCAGGCGGCGACGCATGGCTTGTCGAAGAACCGCGTGATCAGTGCGCTGGTGGTACTCGGGCTGCTGGTGTTCTCCAAGTATTTCTACATGGCCAGCTTCACCAGTTATTTCACCTTCTACCTGATCGAGAAATTCGACCTGTCGGTGGCCAGTTCACAGTTGCACCTGTTCCTGTTTCTCGGCGCGGTAGCGGCGGGGACCTTCTTCGGTGGGCCGATCGGCGACAAGATCGGGCGTAAGGCGGTGATCTGGTTCTCGATCCTCGGCGTCGCGCCGTTCACCCTGATCCTGCCTCACGTTGATCTGTTCTGGACCAGCATCCTCAGCGTCGTGATCGGCTTCATCCTGGCGTCAGCGTTCTCGGCGATCGTGGTGTATGCGCAGGAACTGGTGCCGGGCAATGTCGGGATGATTGCCGGGGTGTTCTTCGGATTGATGTTTGGCTTTGGCGGGATTGGTGCGGCGTTGCTCGGGCATTTGGCGGACATACACGGCATCGAATACGTGTACTTGCTGTGTTCGTTCCTGCCGTTGTTCGGTGTGCTGGCGATCTTCCTGCCAAGAACCAAAAAAGCCTGAAAACACGCGGTCCTGTAGGAGCAAGGCTTGCCCGCGATGAACGATGACGCGGTGCATAAGGCAAATCGCGTAACGGCCATCGCGAGCAAGCTTTGCTCCTACAGTAACGTGGGGTACAAGAAAGCCGCGTATGAACGCGGCTTTTTCTTGGTCGGGTGTTTGATGCGTTATCAGACTTTGGCGGGGTTCTGTTTCTCCGGATCAATGCCATAAAGAGCAATCGCTTCGGCTACTTTCTCCCGCGGCAAAGTGCCTTCGTCCGCCAGAGCCTTCAATGCGGCGACGGCAATAAAGTGGCGATCGACCTCGAAAAATTTGCGCAACGATTCGCGCGTATCCGATTGACCGAACCCATCTGTGCCCAGTGCGATGAAGCGACGCTTGGGCACGAAGGGGCGGATTTGATCGGCGAATATTTTCATGTAGTCGGTCGCGACCACGATGGGGCCCTGTTTGTCCTGCAAGCTGCTTTCCACATGGCTGACGCGCGGCGTCTCTTGCGGGTGCAGCAAGTTCCAGCGCTCGACGTCCTGACCTTCTCGACGCAGTTCGGTCAGGCTCGTCACGCTCCAGACTTCACTGCTGACGCCGAAGTCCGACTCCAGCAGTTGTGCGGCGGCGATAACTTCCAGCAGGATCGAACCGCAGCCCATCAGTTGCACATGCTTGTCGTCGGTCTGCACGGTAGTGGCCGGAAGCGGGTAAAGGCCTTTGAGAATCCCTTGTTCGGCTCCTTCGGGCATGTCCGGGTGGGCGTAGTTTTCGTTGAGCAGGGTGATGTAGTAGTAGATGTCCTCGTTCTCGACGTACATGCGCCGCATGCCGTCCTGGATGATGACGGCCAACTCGTAGGCGTAGGTCGGGTCGTAGGACACGCAGCAGGGGACCGTTGAAGACAGCACCTGGCTGTGGCCGTCGTCGTGTTGCAAACCTTCACCCATCAAGGTGGTTCGGCCTGAGGTTGCGCCGAGCAGGAACCCCCTGGCGCGCGCATCACCGGCGGCCCAGGCGAGGTCGCCTACGCGCTGGAAGCCAAACATGGAATAGAAGATGTAAAAGGGCACGGTCATCACACCGTGGGTGCTGTAAGAGGTACTGGCCGCGATCCAGGAGGAGATCGCGCCGGATTCGTTCAGCCCCTCCTGCATGATTTGCCCGTCCTTGGCCTCTTTGTAGTAGCTGAGTTGGCCCGCGTCCTGGGGCGTGTAGAGTTGGCCGACATGGGAGTGGATGCCAATTTGGCGAAACAGGCTTTCCATGCCGAAGGTCCGTGATTCGTCCGGGACGATGGGCACGATCACTTTGCCGATATTCGGATCCTTGAGCAGCGTCCCCAGGATGCGCACGAAAGCCATGGTGGTGGAGATTTCGCGTTCGCCCGTACCTTTGAGCTGGGTGTTCAGGGTCGATAGCGGTGGGATCAGCAAGGGCTGCGCAACACTGATTCGCTCTGGAATGTAGCCACCCAACTCGGTGCGCCTGGCTTGCAGGTAGCGCGCTTCGGTACTGTCCACAGCAGGTTTTAGGTAGGGCATATCACCCAGTTGATCGTCCGTGATTTCCAGCGAGAAACGATCGCGGAAGGCCTTGATCGCATCGTCGCCCATCTTCTTGAGCTGGTGATTGATGTTCTGTCCTTCGCCCGCTTCACCCATGCCAAAGCCTTTGACGGTCTTGGCCAGGATGACGGTCGGTCCGCCGGTGTGGCGCATGGCCGCAGCATAGGCGTTGTAGACTTTTTCCGGATCGTGGCCGCCGCGAGAAAGCTTCCAGATCTGTTCATCCGTCATGTCGCTGACCAATTCCAGCAACTCAGGGTATTTGCCGAAGAAGTGCTCGCGTACGTAAGCACCGTTCTGGGATTTGTAATTTTGATATTCGCCGTCGACGCACTCCATCATGCGCTGGCGTAGCAAGCCGCTTTTGTCCTTTTCCAGCAAGGCATCCCAGCCACCGCCCCAAATCACTTTGATCACATTCCAGCCGGCCGCCCGGTAAAGGCTTTCGAATTCCTGGATCACTTTGCTATTGCCGCGCACCGGGCCGTCCAGGCGCTGCAGGTTGCAGTTAACGACGAAGATGATGTTGTCGAGCTTTTCCCGGCCCGCCAGGGAGATGGCTGCCAGGGACTCTGGTTGGTCCATTTCCCCATCGCCCAGGAATGCCCAGACTTTTCGACCCTGGTGTTCCTTCAGGCCGCGATCTTCCAGATACCGCATGAAACGTGCCTGGTAAGCCGCGGTAATCGGCCCAAGCCCCATGGATACGGTGGGGAACTGCCAAAAATCGGGCATCAGCCGGGGGGGTGGATACGAAGACACGCCATCGCGATCGGTCTCGCGACGAAAGTTATCCAATTGCTCTTCGCTCAGTCGACCCTCGAGGTAGGCGCGACCGTAGATGCCTGGTGAGGAATGGCCCTGGATATACACCATGTCGCCCCCGAACTGTTCGGTCCGGCCACGGAAGAAATGATCGAAACCGACGTCGTAGAGGATGGCGGCCGAGGCATAGGAGGCGATATGTCCGCCAACGTTCGAATGCTTTCCGGCGCGCAGCACCATGGCCAGGGCATTCCAGCGGATGTAGGCATTGATCCGTCGCTCCACGCCCAAGTCGCCGGGATAAGCTTGCTGCCGGTCCACGGCAATGGTGTTGACGTAGGGAGTGGTGACACGCCCATAAAAATCACCGTGCTGGCTGACATCGAAATCCAGCAACTGATCGATCAGGTAATGGGCTCGAGGGCGGCCTTCGACGCTCAAAACCGATTCAATGGATTCGAGCCATTCGCGAGTCTCTTGTGGATCCTCGTCGAGAAACACTGATTGTTGTGCCATCGTCGTCTCCTGGATAGTGCAGCGGGAACACCGAGCCGTTCGGTGCCCTGGCGAAGGGGGCGGTATGCGCCGTTTCTTCAGAATTCTTGTAGTTGCAAATGCAACTATGTGCGGAATTTATCGTGCTGCGCGCTACAATTGCAACTAAATCGATTTCATTGGAAGGGTGAAGCATGTCTTCAAGCGAGCCGGATACCTGGTTCAGATTCGTCAGGGCTCATCGGTGCCTGATACGGGAAATCGAGCGTCGCCTGGCCGCGGCCGGGCTACCTGCTTACGCTTGGTACGATGCGTTGTGGGGGCTGGAAAGCGGCCCTAATGGAACCCGACGCATGAATGAATTGGCCGATGTAATGGCTATCGAACGCTACAACCTCACGCGCTTGATCGACCGCCTGGAAGCCGAGGGCCTGGTCGAGCGTAGTCGTGCCAGCGATGACGGCCGTGGATCCTATGCCGCCATCACCGAGAGCGGCAAAGTGTTGCGCAAGAAGATGTGGCAGGTTTACGAGGGCGCGGTTGACGAATTGTTTCTGTCGCAATTCGATGATCAGCAACAACGCTTCTTCAGTGACGCCCTGGAGCGCGCGGCCAGTGCCGCACGAAACAGCGCGCGTTAGCTGCGAATGCATCATTGCAAAAGATAGCGCCGCATCGCCTGCTCGACGTGCTCCTGTGGAATCTTGTTTTCCTGGGCCAGGGCGCGCAGAGCCAGGGTGACAATCCAGCGCTTGTCCACCGTCTTGCCTGAGATTGGATTGGCCGATAGCGATTCGGTTGAGTCAGCGCCAAGGGCCACGAAACGGGAAGTGACGTGTGCACCGATCTGATCGGCTACATGCTGTGCGTAGCCGGTCACGGCAATGACCGGGGAGTCCTCGGCATTCAAGCATTCGCGCAAATGCGAGGAGCGCCGGGGCATGCCGGGATGCACCCTGTTCCAGCGTTGTGCGCTATCGGCATCTCGCGCCAGACGGGTATAGCTGGGACAACTCCAGAGCTCGCTGGCCACGCCCCAATCGTCACGCAACATCCGTGCAGCCGAAATCACTGCGCGCAAGGTCAACCCGGCGCCCAGCAGGCGAACTTTGGGTTGCTCTGTGCCGGTGTCCATCTCGCTGACTTTGTACATTCCCTTGAGGGCCTGGCTCGCACTGAGACCACTTATTGGTCCAATGAAGTCGTTGGGCTCATCGTGAAGTGCCATGTAATAAAACCCGTTGCTGCCGTCGACATACAGATTCTGCAAAGCCGCAATCGCAATGGCGCGCGCCTCTGCGCCGCTGGCTGGATCGTACGGCAGGCATTGCGGATTTGCGGCCAGCCAGAGCGGCACCCAGGGATGAGCCCCCTTGGGCCAGGCGCAGGACACCGTTTCAATGTCATTGCAGAAAATCCCGCGGTGATCGGACTCGCTCGACAGTGCGCAAAGCTCTGCCGAAGTCGCGGAACTGGTTAGATACAGCAGGGGTTTTTCGCTGGCGCAGGCCTGTGGGCTGAACCGCAGTGGCCACGCGCTGATTCGTGTGTGCGCTGCTTCAACGCCCGGTTGCTTGTTGGATCGCACTACCCAAATTTTCTTGGCCGTTCCTGGATCTCTTTCCAGGCGATTGGCGATATCGATCATGGTGCAGAGCGGTGAAGAGGATCCTTCATTGGCCTGATGCGCAAACGTCTGGATTTTTTCGATGCAGGTCTGGGCTGCCAGGCCGGTCTCCGGCGTTGTGCTGAAACTGGAAAAACCGATCATATTTCAAAGCACTCCGTGCGTTCCGTCGTCCTTGCACCATACTGCACGCCTTAATGTGATTGCAAATGCAATGATATTCAGAGCCGCCGAATGGAGTCGACCTATGACCACGGGCGTCATTGGTCGCGTACTCAATCAACATTTCAGATGGAGGAAGATGGCGATCCCAAGGCAAAAAAAATCCCCGTATCATCGAGTGATTACGGGGATTTTTTGAGTCTATCGAGTTCCGTGTAAATCCACGGTCACCGTTACACGTTGAAGCGGAAGTGCATCACGTCGCCGTCTTTAACGATGTAGTCCTTGCCTTCCAGGCGCCATTTACCGGCTTCTTTAGTGCCGGCTTCGCCCTTGTACTGGATGAAGTCGTCATAGGCGATGACTTCGGCGCGGATGAAGCCCTTTTCGAAGTCGGTGTGGATCACACCAGCGGCTTGTGGTGCGGTAGCACCCACGCGGACGGTCCAGGCGCGGACTTCTTCGACACCGGCGGTGAAGTAGGTCTGCAGGTGCAGCATTTCGTAGCCGGCGCGGATCACGCGGTTCAGGCCAGGTTCTTCAAGGCCCAGGGCTTCGAGGAACATGTCTTTCTCTTCGCCGTCATCCAGCTCGGCGATTTCGGCTTCGATCTTGTTGCAGACCGGAACCACCATGGCACCTTCTTCTTCGGCGATGGCTTTGACGATGTCCAGCAGCGGGTTGTTCTCGAAACCGTCTTCAGCGACGTTGGCGATGTACATGACCGGCTTGGTGGTCAGCAGGTGGAAACCACGAATCACCGCTTTGTCGTCGGCGCCCATGGTCTTCATCAACGTGCGGGCAGGCTTGCCGAGGGTGAAGTGAGCGATCAATTGTTCCAGCAGGCCTTTCTGGACTACGGCGTCCTTGTCACCACCCTTGGCGTTACGGGCGACTTTCTGCAGTTGCTTCTCGCAGCTGTCGAGGTCGGCGAAGATCAGTTCCAGGTCGATGATTTCGATGTCGCGTTTCGGGTCGACGCTGTTGGAGACGTGAATCACGTTCTCGTCTTCGAAGCAGCGGACTACGTGCGCGATGGCATCGGTTTCACGGATGTTGGCGAGGAACTTGTTGCCCAGACCTTCACCTTTCGAGGCGCCGGCTACCAAGCCTGCGATGTCGACGAATTCCATGGTGGTCGGCAAGATGCGCTTTGGATTGACGATGGCCGCCAGGGCTTCCAGACGCGGATCCGGCATCGGCACGATACCGGTGTTCGGTTCGATGGTGCAGAAGGGGAAGTTCTCGGCCGCGATCCCGGATTTGGTCAGGGCGTTGAATAGGGTGGACTTGCCGACGTTAGGCAGGCCGACGATGCCGCAATTGAATCCCATGGTGTTTTCCCCGAGGAGTGAGTCAGGCCTTCTGGCTGTGCAGGTTTTTCATCGCGCGGTTCCATTCACCGGCGAGGATATCCGGCAGCACGCCGAGGGCAAAGTCGATGCTGGCATCGAGTTTTTCCTGTTCGGCGCGTGGCGCACGACCCAGGACGAAATTTGAAACCATACTGGCAACGCCCGGGTGGCCAATGCCAAGCCGCAGGCGGTGAAAGGTATTCTGATTGCCCAGTTGCGCGATGATGTCGCGCAACCCGTTGTGACCGCCATGGCCGCCGCCCTGTTTGAGCTTGGCTACACCCGGTGGCAGGTCGAGTTCGTCGTGCGCCACGAGGATTTCTTCAGGCTTGATGCGGAAGAAACCAGCGAGTGCCGCTACGGCCTGGCCGCTGCGGTTCATGTACGTGGTGGGAATCAACAGACGAACATCCTGACCCTGATGCGAATAGCGCCCGGTCAGGCCGAAATATTTGCGATCCGCCACAAGGTTTACGCCTTGTGCGTTCGCGATGCGCTCAACAAAAAGGGCCCCTGCGTTATGCCGAGTCTGTTCGTATTCAGCGCCTGGATTTCCCAGGCCAACGATCAGTTTGATGGCAGTCACGATAGGGGCCCTTCCTTGGAGTGGTGGATAACATCGCCGCGACAGTGGTGTGCGGCGAAAGTGGACGACAAGTGCTCATTTACCATTATGTAAACTCCGCGTTCTCGCCCGCTTTCTCGCTACGCTCTAGTCCGCGATGTTTCCGGTCACTCCGGCGAACAGAGTGAAATTACTCTGCTGCGCCTTCTTCAGTAGTAGCTTCTGGAGCAACACGTGGAGCGTGGACGTTGGCAACAGCCTTGTCATCGCCGTGTGCCAGAGCAACAAACTCAACGCCTTTAGGGGCTTTGAGGTCAGACAGGTGAATGATCGAACCGATTTCGGCGTTAGCCAGGTCGACTTCGATGAATTCAGGCAGGTCTTTTGGCAGGCACGAAACTTCGATTTCAGCAACAACGTGCGAAACTTCGCCGCCTTTCTTGATCGGAGCTTCTTCACCAACAAAGTGTACAGGCACGATAGCGGTCAGTTTCTGGCCAGCTACAACACGTACGAAGTCAGCGTGCATCACGTGGCCTTTGGCCGGGTGACGCTGCAGAGCTTTGATGATTACGTTTTGCTTGGTGCCGCCAACGTTCAGCTCGATGATGTGGCTGTAAGCCGCTTCGTTTTCGAGCAGTTTGGCAACTTCTTTAGCCAGCATGCTGATGGATTCAGGGGCTTTTTCGCCACCGTAAACTACAGCAGGTACCAGGCTTGCGAGACGACGCAGGCGGCGGCTCGCACCTTTCCCCAGGTCGGAACGCACTTCAGCATTCAGAGTAAATTCGTTCATGTTGTATCTCCAAAATAACCACATTCGCCCCAGCGTTTGCGACCAGCGCTAAAGGCGATATGGGCAAAAAAGCCCCGCCCCGACAGGAATGCCGGGGCGGGGCGCTTTTCGTCAACGAGATATTCGAGAAGGGCAGGGCCCTTAACGGAACATCGCGCTGATCGATTCTTCGTTGCTGATGCGGCGAACCGCTTCGGCAACTACCGGCGCGATATCCAGTTGACGGATACGCGAGCAGGCTTGAGCAGCAGCGGACAACGGGATGGTGTTAGTCACCACCAGTTCGTCCAGCATTGAATTTTCGATGTTTTCGATCGCCCGACCGGACAGCACAGGGTGTGTGCAATAGGCGAAAACCTTGGCAGCGCCATGCTCTTTCAGGGCCTTGGCCGCGTGGCACAGAGTGCCGGCGGTATCGACCATGTCATCGACCAGAATACAGGTACGCCCTTCGACATCACCGATGATATGCATCACTTCAGAGTGATTGGCTTTCTCACGGCGTTTGTCGATGATCCCGAGATCCACTCCCAGGGATTTGGCAACAGCACGTGCACGCACGACGCCGCCAATGTCCGGGGACACGATCATCAGGTTTTCGAAGCGCTGATCTTCAATGTCATCCACCAATACTGGGGAGCCGTAGATGTTATCTACCGGAATATCGAAGAAACCCTGGATTTGGTCAGCATGCAGATCAACCGTGAGAACACGGTCGATGCCGACTACGGTAAGCATGTCAGCAACGACTTTCGCGCTGATAGCCACACGTGCGGAACGCGGACGGCGATCCTGACGGGCATAACCAAAGTAAGGAATAACAGCAGTGATACGAGTAGCCGAGGAGCGGCGGAAGGCATCAGCCATCACTACCAGTTCCATCAGGTTATCGTTGGTCGGAGCGCAAGTCGGCTGAATAATGAAGACATCTTTACCGCGGACGTTTTCATTGATCTCGGCAGTAATTTCGCCGTCGGAGAACTTACCGACAGAGATGTCACCGAGAGGGATATGCAGCTGACGTACAACACGCCGAGCCAGATCGGGGTTAGCATTCCCCGTAAAGACCATCATCTTGGACACGCGCAGTACCTAGAGGCTGAGGGTAACCTGGATGAGTATAGAAAATGGCAGGGGCGGCTGGATTCGAACCAACGCATGGCAGGATCAAAACCTGCTGCCTTACCGCTTGGCGACGCCCCTGTATCTGTTGCAACGAGTACCCAGTACTCGGTTCCTTTTAGAGCAGACTTTGCAGCTTGCGATGCAACATCGAAACGTTGCTTCCCTTTGCTACAAACCCTGTAAGGGTCTCTGTAAGAAGGGCCGAGACTTTATCAGCTTCAGCTTTGCTTGGGAAGCCCCCAAACACACAACTTCCAGTTCCGGTGAGTTTTGCTTCGGTAAATTTACCTAACAAATTCAATGCGTTACGTACATCTGGGTAACGCCTTGCTACCACCGGTAAGCAGTCATTTCGACTGTTTCCCTTGGGAACGGGGCGCACTTTAATGGGAGAAGAGTTACGTGTCAACAACGGATCTGAAAAAATTTCTGCTGTACTTACAGAGACTTGCGGCACAAGCACGAGATACCACGGTTCTTCGGGGTCTACAGGGGTCAGTTTCTCCCCCACGCCTTCGGCAAAAGCCGCGTGTCCACGCACGAAAACCGGGACGTCGGCGCCAAGCGTCAGGCCCAGCACGGCCAGTCGATCCTCATCCCAACCCAGTTGCCAGAGATGATTGAGGCCGAGCAAAGTCGTCGCGGCATTTGAACTGCCGCCACCGATTCCACCGCCCATGGGCAGAATTTTTTCGATCCAGATGTCGATACCGAGCGAACAACCGGATTGCTCCTGAAGTTTTTTTGCAGCTCGAACAATCAGATTGCTGTCGTGAGGAACGCCTTCGAATTCGGTGTGCAGTCGAATCACACCGTCGTCACGAACGGCGAACGTGATTTCATCGCCGTAATCGAGAAACTGAAAAATAGTCTGCAACTCGTGATAACCGTCTTCACGGCGACCGAGGATGTGCAGCATCAGATTGAGTTTGGCCGGGGAGGGCAGCGTCAAGCGAGGAGCGGTCATGTTCACTGCCCCAGTTTGCGTGGTTGCCATTCCTTGATCACCAGCGTGATATCAAGGTCGGTGCCGTGCAGTTTGATCCGCTCGGGCAACCAATAGCCGTTTTGCTCGGCGTAACTCAGGTATTCGACCTGCCAGCCATCCTGTTCGAGATTGGCCAGGCGGCTATCGGCATCCAGGGTCAGGCGACTTTTGCTGTTCGGCGCCGGGAGCCCGCGAACCCACCAGGCCAGGTTGGAGACGGGTAACTTCCAGCCGAGCTGTTCTTCGACCAGCGCCTCTGGTGTCGTTGCGTCATAACGGCCCTGATTGGCCACTTCCAGCGAGACTTTGCCAGGGTGACCCGTCAAGCGAGCCGCGCCGCGCCCCAGGGGGCCGGAAAGCCGGATGTCGTAGTAATCCTGTCGCTGCAACCAGAACAGCGTGCCGCTGCCTGAATCTTTTGGCGCGCGGATGCCGATCTTGCCGTTGATCTGCCAGCCGTCGAGGCTGGTCAGTTGCTGTTTGTAGTCCCGCCATTGGGCCGCGTTGCCTTGACCCTGGACCGATTCGCGGGCACCGAAGCCCGCGCAACCGGCGAGCAGGGCGATGAAGCTGAAAACAATGAGGTGGCGCAAAAACATAATGTTAAAGAGTCTCTGATCCGGTCAGGCGCTTGATGGTACCGCGCAGAGTTGGGCTGTCAGGCTGTTCCTTGAGGAACTTGCCCCAGATTTGTTTGGCTTCCCGTTGCTTGCCATTGGCCCACAGGACTTCACCCAGGTGCGCGGCAACTTCCTGATCGGGGAAGCGCTCCAGCGCCTGGCGCAGCAGGCGTTCGGCTTCGTCGAGATTGCCCATGCGGAAGTTCACCCAGCCGAGGCTGTCGAGTACCGCCGGGTCTTCCGGATTGATCTTGTGTGCCTGTTCGATCAAGGCCTTGGCTTCGGCGTAGCGCGTCGTACGGTCGGACAGGGTGTAACCGAGGGCGTTCAGCGCCATCGCGTTGTCCGGGTCGCGCTTGATGATCAGACGCAGGTCTTTCTCCATCTGCGCCAGGTCATTGCGTTTTTCCGCCTGCATGGCGCGGGTGTACAGCAGATTCAGATCGTCCGGGTATTGCTGCAAGGCTTGCTTCAATACATTCCAGGCCTTGTCGGGCTGTTTATTGGCGGACAAGGTTTCGGCTTCGATCAAATACAACTGAATCGCGTAATCGGGCTGCTCATCGCGCTCCGCAGCCAGACGGCTTTGGGCTTCGGCGGTCTTGCCGTTGTTCATCAGGATATCGGCCTGACGCAATTGCGCCGGCAGGTAATCGTTGCCCGGGCCGACCTGGGCGTACTCGATCAGCGCGCCTTGAGGGTCGTTGCGCTCTTCAGCGATACGACCGAGGTTCAAGTGAGCCGAATCGACGTGGCTTTCCCGGGCAATCAGGTCTTCCAGATAGCCCTTGGCCTCATCCCAAGCCTTGGCTTCCAGGCAGACCAACGCCAGGGAATAACGCAGTTCGTCGTCTTCCGGGTATTGCTGAACCAGGCTTGAGAACTCGGCTTTGGCGTCGTCCATGCGGTCCTGTTCAACCAGCATGCGCGCGTAAGTCAGGCGCAGGCGTTTGTCGTCCGGGTATTTCTTGATGCTTTTTTGCAGCAGCGGCAACGCTTCATCGCCACGACTGAGGGTCTGCAGCAGGCGTGCTCGCAGCAGAATCGGTGCTATTTCGCCGTCGTCCGGCGGATTGTCTTCCAGCAGGCCCAGCGCACCCTTGGCGTCACCGTCCTGTTGCAGCAGCAAGGCTTTGCCGAAAATCAGCTGACTGTTGTTCGGATGGCGCTGCAATAAACGGTCAAAACTTTTCATCAAGCCGTTACGCGTGTCCTGGTCGGTATCGGCCGCAGACAGGGCGAGGAAGTCGAAATGCGTGTCGCCCTTGCCTTGCAGGACTTTCTCCATATAGACCATGGAGTCGTCATAACGCCCTGCACGAGCCAGTTGCACGGCAGCGGCCCGTTGCGCCTCGAGGTCGTCCGGGGCGTTTTTCGCCCAGATCAACGCGGTGTCCAGGGCAGCCTGATCGGCGCCCAGGTACTCGGCGATACGGAATGCCCGCTCGGAGATGCCCGGATCCTGAGTATTGATCGCCTGGGTCACGTAGTTGTCCAGGGCAATGTCGAAACGATTGCGCTGGCCAGCCAGTTCGGCGCTCAACAGACTGAAGATGGTTTCTTCACTGAATGAGCTGTAAACCTTGGGCTTTTCAGGGGCCGGAGTGCTGTCTTCGATCGGCGGCACACCGTCCGACGAAACGGGTGCCAAGGCCTGGCAGCCGCTGAGGAAGACAAAAGCGAGGAGCAACGCGGAGGATCTATTCATATAGGAAGAGGACGACTAACCTGCGGTCGGATCATCATGACACAAGCCTTCGGCCAAACATAACCGAGTCTCAATTGGCGCCTTTATAGAGGCAGGTCATTGGGACAATCGTAGGAGCTGCCGCAGGCTGCGATCTTTTGATCTTGCCTGTGCGGCACCTTTGAAACCTGAAAAGATCGCAGCCTTCGGCAGCTCCTACAGGGGCGATAGATATCGAATAGTTGTTCTGGCTCTGTCGAAGTAGGACAATTGCCGGCTTCACGTCACCATCAGCGACCTTGAATGGCCTTCCTTGCACTCGGTATTAACCACAAGACTGCTTCAGTAGACGTCCGCGAGCGCGTGGCCTTTACCCCTGAGCAGCTGGTGGAGGCCTTGCAGCAGCTCTGCCGGCTCACCGACAGCCGCGAAGCTGCGATCCTTTCCACCTGCAATCGCAGTGAACTCTATATAGAACAGGATCACCTTTCGGCTGACATCATATTGCGCTGGCTGGCCGATTATCACCATTTGAGCCTCGAAGAGCTGCGCGCGAGTGCTTATGTGCATGAAGATGATGCGGCAGTTCGTCACATGATGCGGGTGGCCTCCGGGCTCGATTCGCTGGTGTTGGGCGAACCGCAGATTCTCGGTCAGATGAAATCGGCTTACGCCGTGGCCCGCGAGGCCGGCACCATCGGTCCGTTGCTCGGGCGGCTGTTCCAGGCCACGTTCAATGCGGCCAAACAGGTGCGCACCGACACCGCCATCGGCGAGAACCCGGTGTCCGTGGCGTTTGCCGCGGTCAGTCTGGCGAAACAGATTTTCAGTGACCTGCAACGCAGTCAGGCCTTGCTGATCGGCGCCGGTGAGACCATCACCCTGGTCGCCCGCCATCTGCACGAATTGGGTGTAAAGCGCATCGTGGTCGCCAACCGCACCCTGGAGCGCGCGAGCATTCTGGCGGAGCAGTTCGGCGCCCATGCGGTGTTGCTCTCGGAAATCCCGGCTGAACTGGTGCGCAGCGACATCGTCATCAGTTCCACCGCCAGCCAGTTGCCGATCCTGGGCAAGGGCGCGGTGGAAAGCGCCTTGAAACTGCGCAAGCACAAGCCGATCTTCATGGTAGACATCGCCGTTCCCCGGGATATCGAACCGGAAGTCGGCGAACTGGACGACGTTTACCTTTATAGCGTCGACGATCTCCACGAAGTGGTCGCCGAGAACCTCAAGAGTCGCCAGGGTGCAGCCCAGGCGGCGGAAGAGATGGTCTCGATCGGTGCCGAAGATTTCATGGTCCGCCTGCGTGAACTGGCGGCGGTGGATGTGCTCAAGGCCTATCGCCAACAAAGCGAGCGCATGCGCGACGAAGAATTGCAGAAGGCCCAGCGCATGCTGGCCAACGGCAGCAGCGCCGAAGACGTGCTGGTGCAACTGGCGCGGGGCCTGACCAACAAACTCTTGCACGCACCGAGCGTGCAGTTGAAAAAGCTCTCTGCCGAAGGCCGCCTCGATGCGCTGGCCATGGCCCAGGAACTCTTTGCCCTGAATGAGGGCTCATCGGATAGCTTTTCGGATAAAAAACCGCAATGAAAGCGTCACTGCTCAATAAGCTGGACATCCTCCAGGACCGTTTCGAGGAATTGACCGCCTTGCTTGGCGACGGCGAAGTCATTTCCGATCAGAACAAATTCCGCACCTATTCCAAGGAATACGCGGAAGTCGAACCGATTGTCGAAACCTATAAACAGTTGCTCAAGGTACAAAGCGATCTCGAGGGCGCTCAGGCACTGCTCAAGGACAGCGACCCGGACATGCGCGAAATGGCCGTGGAAGAAGTTCGCGAAGCCAAAGAGCAATTGATCGAAATAGAAGCCAGCCTGCAACGCATGCTGCTGCCCAAGGATCCGAACGATGGGCGTAACGTGTTCCTCGAAATCCGCGCCGGTACCGGCGGTGACGAAGCGGCGATTTTCTCTGGCGACCTGTTCCGCATGTATTCGCGCTACGCCGAGCGTCGCGGCTGGCGGGTGGAAATCCTCTCGGAGAACATCGGTGAGCACGGCGGCTTTAAAGAAGTCATCGCCCGCGTCGAAGGCGACAGCGTCTACGGCAAACTGAAATTCGAATCCGGTGCCCACCGCGTACAACGGGTTCCGGCTACTGAATCCCAGGGCCGTATCCACACCTCGGCCTGCACCGTAGCCGTGTTGCCCGAGCCGGACGAGCAGGAAGCGATCGAGATCAACCCCTCGGATTTGCGCATCGATACCTACAAATCCTCCGGTGCCGGTGGTCAGCACGTCAACAAGACGGACTCGGCGATCCGCATCACGCACTTGCCGTCCGGTATCGTCGTTGAGTGCCAGGAAGAACGTTCCCAGCACAAGAACCGCGCCCGGGCGATGTCCTGGCTGTCGGCCAAGCTCAACGATCAGCAGACCAGCGCCGCCGCGAACGCTATCGCCAGCGAGCGTAAATTGCTGGTCGGTTCGGGCGATCGCTCGGAGCGGATCCGCACGTATAACTTTGCCCAAGGGCGGGTCACCGACCATCGGGTCAACCTGACGCTGTATTCCCTCGACGAAATCCTCGCGGGTGGCGTCGATGCGGTGATCGAGCCGTTGCTCGCCGAATACCAGGCCGACCAATTGGCAGCGATAGGTGAGTAAATGACGATCATTGCCAGTTTGTTACGCGCAGCCGACCTGCCGGATTCGCCCTCCGCGCGCCTGGATGCCGAATTGTTGCTGGCCGCCGCGTTGGGCAAGTCCCGCAGTTTTCTGCACACCTGGCCCGAGCGCATCGTTCCGAGCGAAGCGGCGCTTAAATTTGCCGAGTATTTGCAGCGCCGCCGTGGCGGTGAGCCAGTGGCTTACATCCTCGGTCAGCAAGGTTTCTGGAAGCTTGATCTGGAAGTTGCGCCGCATACGCTGATCCCGCGCCCGGACACCGAACTGCTGGTGGAAACTACGCTGGAACTGCTGCCGGCCACACCCGCCTCGGTGCTCGACCTCGGCACCGGCAGCGGCGCCATTGCCCTGGCCCTGGCCAGCGAGCGTCCGGCCTGGAAGGTTACCGCCGTGGATCGCGTGCTCGAAGCCGTGGCCCTGGCCGAGCGCAATCGCCAGCGCTTGCACCTGAATAACGCCACCGTGCTGAGCAGTCATTGGTTCAGTGCGCTGGAAGGTCAGCGTTTTCAGCTGATCATCAGCAACCCGCCTTACATCGCCTCTGCCGACCCGCATCTGGTAGAAGGTGATGTGCGCTTCGAACCGGCCAGTGCCTTGGTGGCTGGCGTCGATGGGCTCGACGATCTGCGTCTGATCGTCGCCCAGGCGCCGGATTATCTGGAGGCGGGCGGTTGGCTGATGCTTGAACACGGTTACGATCAAGCCATTGCGGTACGCGATTTGCTGCTGACCCGCGGCTTTGAAGAAGTCCACAGCCGCACCGATCTGGGCGGTCACGAACGTATCAGCCTGGGGCGCCTGCCGTGCTGAATGATCAGGAATTGTTGCGCTACAGTCGGCAGATTCTGTTGCAACACGTCGACATCGACGGCCAGTTGCGACTGAAAGAAAGCCGCGTGTTGATCGTCGGTCTCGGCGGTCTCGGCTCGCCGGTTGCGTTGTATCTGGCAGCCGCCGGCGTCGGCGAGTTGCATCTGGCGGATTTCGACACGGTCGACCTGACCAACCTGCAACGCCAGATCGTTCACGACACTGACAGCGTCGGCTTGAGCAAAGTCGACTCGGCGATCCGCCGACTCACTGCAATCAATCCCGAGATTCAGTTGATCGCCCATCGCACCGCGCTGGACGAAGATTCCCTGGCCGCCGCCGTGGCTGCGGTGGATCTGGTGCTGGACTGTTCCGACAATTTCTCCACCCGCGAAGCGGTCAACGCGGCGTGCGTTGCCGCCGGCAAACCTTTGGTCAGTGGCGCTGCGATTCGGCTCGAAGGTCAGTTGTCAGTGTTTGACCCGCGCCGTCCGGAAAGCCCGTGCTACCACTGTTTATATGGTCACGGCAGCGAAGCCGAACTGACCTGCAGCGAAGCCGGTGTCGTGGGGCCATTGGTTGGCCTGGTCGGCAGCCTTCAGGCGCTGGAAGCCATGAAGTTGCTGGTGGGTTTCGGCGAGCCGCTGGTGGGGCGTCTGTTGTTGATCGATGCCTTGGGCTCGCGCTTTCGCGAATTGCGGGTCAAGCGTGATCCGGGCTGCAGCGTCTGTGGTTCGAAGCATGCGTGAAGCGCCGATTGGCGTGTTCGACTCCGGTGTCGGTGGGCTTTCGGTGCTGGCCGAGATCCAGCGTTTGCTGCCCAACGAATCACTGTTGTATGTCGCCGATTGCGGGAATATTCCCTACGGCGAGAAAACCCCGGAATTCATCCGTCATCGCTGCAGCGTGATGGCCGGTTTTTTTCAGCAGCAGGGCGCCAAGGCCTTGGTGCTGGCCTGCAACACGGCGACTGTCGCTGGCGTTGCAGACTTGCGGCGCGATTATCCCGAGTGGCCCATCGTTGGCATGGAGCCGGCGGTCAAACCGGCCGCTGCCGCCACCCGCAGCGGTGTGGTCGGCGTGCTCGCCACCACCGGCACCTTGCAGAGTGCCAAGTTCGCCGCGTTGCTCGACCGATTCGCCACCGATGTGCGAGTCATCACCCAGCCGTGCCCCGGCCTGGTAGAGCTGATTGAAAACGGCGATCTGCACAGCGAGGCATTGCGCCAGTTGCTGGCCAGGTATGTCGAACCGCTGCTCGGCGCCGGGTGCGACACGATAATTCTTGGCTGCACGCATTATCCCTTCCTAAAGCCGTTGCTTAAGCAGATGATCCCCGACGACATCAGCTTGATTGATACCGGCGCCGCTGTAGCGCGGCAACTTCAGCGTCTGTTGGCCGAGCGTGAATTGCTCGCCGAAGGGCCTGCTCGTGCCGCACAGTTCTGGACGAGTGCTGATCCGGAACATTTCGGAAATATCTTGCCGATACTGTGGAATACCGCTGGCGTTGTGCGAAGCTTCAAGGAGTAAACAAAATTCGGGGCAAGCGAGTAATTGGGGTGAACTTCTGATTAAACGTCGACTTCTATAGCGTCAAGCAACAAAAAAACCATACGAAATCGTTCGGAAAAGGATGTTTCTAATGAAGCGACTATTCTGCTTGGCCGCGATTGCGGCCGCACTGATGGGGCACAGTTTTACCGCACAGGCGGCAGGCGTGGAGTTCGCGGTCGGTCAGACTAGCGAGTCGACCATGACCTATCGACTGGGCATGCAATTCGATTGGGACAAGAGCTGGTTGCAGAGTGATATCGGTCGTTTGACTGGTTACTGGAGCGGTGCCTACACCTATTGGGAAGGCGACAAGACCTCCAGCAACCACAGCCTGTCGTTCGCACCGGTGCTGGTTTACGAGTTTGCCGGGCAGACCATCAAACCTTATGTTGAGTTGGGAGTTGGCGTAGCAGTGTTCGCCAATACCGAAGTCGAAAACAACAATCTCGGCAATGCCTTTCAGTTTGAAGACCGGTTCGGTTTTGGGCTGCGCTTTACGGGCGGACATGAAGTCGGGATTCGTGCGACGCACTATTCAAATGCCGGGCTGAGCAGCCCGAACGATGGTGTAGAAAGCTACGCACTGCATTACACGATGCCGCTCTAAACACACTGCCAATCAATGTGGGAGCGAGCTTGCTCGCGATAGCGATTTAACATTCAACACTGATGTTGACTGACAGGCCGCCATCGCGAGCAAGCTCGCTCCCACATTAGATCTTCGGTATTTTCTCGATCAGCGATACGCCGTGGTAATCCCTTGGCGTTCCTCGATACATTCCGGTGCGCCCATCTCGAACTCCCGGCAGATCAACGGGCGTTTTTCGTAGATGGTGCACATCATCGTGTTGCGATCCAGCGCGGCGCACCAGCCGTCATCCAGACGCAGCATGACTTCCCCGCCCCAGTCATCGGTATCGATAAAACGTTCGGGCACGCCCGTGTCCGTGATCAGCATGACTTCGAGCTGACAGCAGCAAGCTGCGCAGGTCGAGCAGGTGACCGCAGGCTCGGCGATTTGCGTATGGGGAATGGTTTTCATGGCGCCCAGTGTAAGGCAGTGGGCCGGTGCTGTGTGAAAGGCCTGACGGACGCTTGGTAGCCGGGTTCGAACAGGGTGATCTCATGGCTGCGATTCAGCAGCCAGGTGCGATCAGCCCCGAGATGCGGCTACCGGCGATGGTGATTTCACGGCTGGTCCTTGATCGGCGGATTGCTGCGCACCATGCGTTTGCCGATCGCCAGTTTCCCCCGGATGGGTGTTTTCGACAGTGGCCAGAGGTCGGCCATGAACAACGCCGGAAAGGCTATCTCCAGCGGACGATTCTTGAGTTCGGCGAAGATGTAGCGTGCGGACTTGCCCACCGGCCAGTTGAGTGGCATGGGGACGTTTTGCGCCGTCAGCGGCGTCTCGACAAACCCCGGGCTGACCACGGTGACTTCGATGCCTTCCGGTGCAAGATCAATGCGCGACGATTCAAACAGGTATCGCAGCCCGGGCTTTGAGGTGCCATGAGCCTCGGACCGCGGCAGCGGCAGGTAGGTGACCGAGCTGGCGACACCCACCAGATGCGGCGCGATGCCGGCGCGCAAGAGTGGCAGGGCGGCCTGGATGCAATAGCTGCTGGCCAGCAGGTTGGTGCGCACTACGTGCTCGACGATCGACGAATCGAACTGCTGAACGTCGACGTATTCGCAAGTGCCGGCGTTGAGGATCACCGTGTCCAGAGCTCCCCACTCCCCGGCAATCCGCTCGCCGATTTCTCGCACGGTCTGGCTGTTGGTCAGGTCTCCGGCCACCACCAGCACTTGTCCCGGATAACGCTGGGACAAGACTTTGAGTGGCGCCATCGTGCGAGAGCTCACCGCGAGGTGAGCGCCGGTTTTCAGTATTTCTTCGGCCAGCGAGGCACCGATGCCGTTGCTGGCGCCAGTCAACCAGTAGCGCCGTGGAGGTGTAAAACTCATCCCCTTCTCCTTTTCAACCAGGCAATCGCCCGTCATTTTGTCGTGATGGCAGGTTCTTGAATGCGGCCAGGGCTCGCAGGCGGGAAGTACTCAGATTGACGATCGGTGACGGATAATCCACCGCGCCGAACAACCCGCTGACGTTCGCCGGGTTGTGGACTTCTTTCTTGTTCAGCCCGGCCAGTTCCGGCAGCCAGTGCTTGATAAACAGACCTTCGCGGTCGAATTTCTCCGACTGGCTCAGCGGGTTGAAAATCCGGAAGTAGGGCGCCGAATCGGTGCCAGTGGACGAGCTCCACTGCCAGCCACCGTTGTTCGCCGCCAGGTCGCCATCGATCAGATGACGCATGAAAAAACGCTCGCCTTCACGCCAGTCGATCAGCAGGTTCTTGGTCAGGAACATCGCCACCACCATGCGCAGGCGGTTGTGCATCCAGCCGGTTTCAAGCAATTGGCGCATGGCCGCGTCGATAATCGGCAGGCCGGTACGGGCCTCTTGCCAGGCCAGGAGTTCATCCGGGGCATCGCGCCAGGCGAGGGCTTCGGTTTCCGGGCGGAAGGCGCAATGACGCGCGACCCGTGGGTAGCCCACCAGAATGTGTTTGTAAAATTCGCGCCACAGCAATTCGTTGATCCATGTGATGGCGCCTACCTTGCCACTTTCGAACTCACCCTGATTGCTTTGCAGCGCGGCGTGCAGACACTGCCGGGGGGAAATCACCCCGGCGGCGAGATAGGCCGACAGCTGACTGGTGCCGGGTTTGGCCGGGAAGTCGCGTTCGTTTTTGTAGTAGTCGATCTGAGCATCGGCGAAGGTGACGAGGCGGCGGTGGGCTTCGGCTTCACCGGCAGGCCAAAGACTGCGCAAGTTTTCGCTGGGCGTTGCGAAGCCTTCAACGCTTGATGGGATCTTGTCGCTGCCGATCGCCAGCGGTGCCTGTACGGCGGGTGCTGAGATCCGCTTCGGTAACGACCCGCGCAGGCGGTCGTAACACGCCTTGCGGAATTGGCTGAAAACCTGAAAGTAAGTGCCCGTTTTGGTCAGTACGGTGCCCGGTTTTAACAGCAGTTGATCAAGGTAGCTGTAAAACTCGATGGCATTGGCTTTCAGTGTTTCGGCCACAGCTGCGTCACGACGGCTTTCATGAATGCCGTACTCCTCGTTGACGTGCACCGCGTGGATTTTCAGCTGCTGGCAAAGGTCGAGCAGCACCTTGGGTGCGTCCTCCCAGCGAGATGCCTTGCGGATCAACAAGGGAATGTTCAGCTCACCCAACGCGCTGCGTAACTCGCTCAGGTTGCGCAGCCAGAAATCCACTTTGCACGGCGCGTCATCGTGCTCCAGCCATTGCTCCGGGCTCAGCAGATACACCGCCACAGTCGGGCCGCGGGCTGCGGCGGCCGAGAGGGCGGTGTTGTCATGGAGGCGCAAGTCGCTGCGCAACCAGATCAATTGCAGAGAGGTGTCCGCACGATTCATTAAAAATTCGCCATTAAATGAGCCCACGCTGAACCAGGCCCTGATGCGCTGTTAACGGATCTTCAGCCAGGAACAAGTCAGTAATCTTGAACGTTCGTGCGGACAACTCGGCGTGGTGGATGCACACCGTGGGTCCGGCAATCATTTTTGGGCAACTGACACCATTCAAAAGTTTCGGCAGCTGCGAAAGGTTTATGGCTTTGCTGGAATACAGCAGTACGCCGCGGGCTTGCAGATGATCGACCGCCAGCGCGAGTTCGCCGGCGGGGAGTGGCCAGTCGAACACTTCCACCGGGCAATCGGCGCTGCTGATCAACCAGGCGGTCAGCCACAGGTGAGGTTCCAGTGGCAGGTCCGATTGATTGATCAACAACAGTGGCGCAGTGCGTAACTGACGGTTGTTATGGTAGATGCGTGCGCCAAATTTGCTACGTAACCAGGAGTAAAAAAACACTCGCTCCATCTGCGCGCCGAACTGGCCTTGCCAGCGTTGCTCCAGTTCCGCCAGCAACGGCATCAGCAGTTGTGCGCACAAGGTCCGTGGTGGATACAACGCCATGGCCTGATTGACGGTGTCATCGAGAGTGCGCTCG
This sequence comes from Pseudomonas sp. LBUM1645, assembly GCF_059716185.1. Lineage (NCBI taxonomy): Bacteria > Pseudomonadati > Pseudomonadota > Gammaproteobacteria > Pseudomonadales > Pseudomonadaceae > Pseudomonas > Pseudomonas sp. LBUM1645. Next base: position 6,029,849 of record NZ_CP166811.1, on the reverse strand, counting down.
TTCAGTTGAGTGACCGCCTGCAGCAGCGTATGGCGCAGCACTTGCCAATCGTTTTCGACAGATTCGGTAAAGGCCTGCGGGGTGTCGAGCAGTTGCTTGACCTGGCTGACGGCCACGCCACGGTTGAGCCAGGTGAGGATCATCAGGATGCGTTGAACGTGTTCGGCAGAGAACAGCCGATGACCCTTGGGCGTGCGTTGCGGCACGATCAAGCCATAACGCCGCTCCCAGGCCCGCAGGGTGACGGCGTTGACGCCGGTCTGCCGCGCGACTTCACGGATCGGCAGCCAGCCTTCGTCGAGGGCTTTCTTGAAGTCGGCGCCGAGGTCTTCGCTGGCGCTGGTGTCGAGTGGGCTTTTCATTGGATTGTCATTAGATCGCGTTTCGCAGGCTGAGATTTTCCGGATGCGGTTGCAGGTAAACCTGTTGCGCAATGTATGGATCCGGGTGTTGACGGAAGTAGTGTTTGAGCAGCGTCAGCGGCACCACCAGCGGCACGATGCCGTGGCGATACTGACCGATGACGTGCTGCACTTCCTGTTTGTCTTCAGGGCTGATTGCCAGTTTGAGATAGCCACTGATGTGTTGCAGGACGTTGGTGTGGCTGCGGCGTGTGGCGCATTTTTTCAAGGCCTCCATCAGCTCGCTGAAATAGCGTGGGCCGAGTTCGTTCGGGTCGGTCTGGCCCATGTTGCCCAGCAGGTTGCCCAGAATTTTGTATTGCTCCGGGTTGTGGGCCATCAGCAGGTATTTGTAGCGCGAGTGAAAGTCCGTGAGGCCACGGCGAGTCAGGCCTTCGCGCAGCAACTGCTGCCAGGCACTGTAGGCGAACACGCGGGTGAGGAAGTTTTCTCGCAGCACCGGGTCGTTGAGTCGTCCGTCTTCTTCCACCGGTAAATCCGGATGCCGCGCGCAGAACGCCTGGGCGTAGATGCCACGACCACCACCGTCCACCGGCGCACCGTTGGCGTGGTAGACCTTGACCCGATCCAGGCCGCATGACGGGGATTTCTGCATGAAGATGTAGCCGCAGATGTCGCCCAGTTCCGTGGCCATTTTCTGACCGTACTCGGCGAGCGGGCGGGTGACATTGAGTGCTGGGTTAACGGTACCGATGGCTTCTGGATGTTGTGGATCGCCCACCAGACGGATCGGTTCACGGGGAATGCCGAGACCGATGGCCACTTCCGGACAGACCGGGACAAAATCGAAATAGTCAGTGAGGGTGCGACTGCACAGCCGCGACGCCTTGTGCCCGCCGTTGTAACGCACTTCTGCGCCCATCAAGCAGGCGCTGATGGCGATCTTCGGTTTCACGGTCACGTGGGGCATCGGAGCACCTCGAATCTAAACCTGTACAGACTGCTCGATCTGTACAACATAACTTCATCATAGATTCCAAGGTGTACAAGTCAAATTGTTTGTATAGGTTTTGCCGTCGGGCCTCCTACCGGATCGATGCGGTTCACTGCAGATGCGCATGCAAGCGGCGGGCGGCTTCCTGGCCGCTGAGCCAGGCGCCTTCGACACGACCGGACAAGCACCAGTCGCCACACACATAGAGGCCCAGATCGGCATCGGCCAGGGCGCCCCATTCATGGCTGCTGGCGGGCCGGGCGTAGAGCCAGCGGTGAGCGAGGCTGAAGGTCGGGGCGGGCATGGCGCTGTGCAGCAGCTCGGCAAATGCGCCGTGCAATTGCTCGATAACCGCTTCCTTGGACAGGTCGATATGTTGCCGGCTCCAGGCGCTGGTCGCATGCAGCACCCACGTATCGAGAGTGTTATCGCGCCCGGGTTTGCTGCGGTTGCGAGCCAGCCAGTCGAGCGGGCTGTCCTGTACGAAGCAGCCTTCCATGGGCGTATCCAGCGGTGTCTCGAACGCCAGCGCGACAGCCCAGGTCGGGTCCATTTTCACCCCGGCGGCGGCACCGGCGAGTTTCGGCGCGGAGGCCAGCAGTGCAGTCGCCTGAGGCGCCGGCGTGGCGATAATCACATGACTGAACGGGCCGTGGGTGAAGCCTTCGGCGTCCTGCAGATGCCAGTGCTCTTCGCCGCGATAGACCTCGGTAATGCGGCAGGCGAAATGCACTTCCAGGTCGCCGAGCAGGCCACGGGTGATGGCGCTCATGCGCGGCGTTCCGACCCAGCGCGTCTGTTCGTCCGGTGACAGGTTGAGCTGGCCACCGTGGTAGGTGTAGAGCTGCGGCATCCATTCAGCGACCCAGCCGTTGCCTTGCCAGCGCTGGACTTCAGTGACGAAGCGGCGATCGCGGGCAGTGAAATATTGCGCGCCCAAGTCCAGAGCACCCGCATCGCTGCGCTTGCTTGACATGCGTCCGCCACTGCCGCGGCTTTTATCGAAAAGTTGTACGACATGCCCGACCTCTGTCAGGGCCTGGGCGGCGGAGAGCCCGGCGATGCCGGTGCCGATGATTGCGATAGGTACAGTCATAGGGGCCTCGTTTACCTTTCTGTACAGACTACGCCGTGGTTGAAACCTGTACAATATTGTTTTTTGGTATAACTTTTAGCGTTCTCGTTCTGACAGCTTGGCCTATTGTTAATCACAGAGCCTGCCCGATACCAAAGATCCCTGCTTATAAAAATAGACTAGTGATCAGGGTAAAACGCTACGCGAGGAAGTAGTCATGCACATATTGCTGACCGGCGGTACTGGTTTGATAGGACGTCAACTCTGCCGCCTCTGGTTGAGTCAGGGTCATCACCTGACGGTCTGGAGTCGCAAGCCTGAAAAAGTCGCGAAAATCTGTGGTGCCCAAGTGCGCGGAGTGGCCCGCCTCGAGGACATCGGCCAGGAGCCGGTGGATGCGATTATCAACCTCGCAGGTGCACCGATTGCTGATCGCCCCTGGACGACCAAACGCAAAGCACTGTTGTGGAGCAGTCGCATCACCCTGACTGAAACCCTGTTGGCCTGGCTCGAAACCCGTGAACAAAAACCGCAGGTGTTGATTTCGGGGTCTGCGATCGGTTGGTACGGTGACGGGGGCGAGCGGGAATTGACCGAGAAGTCTCCACCGGTCATCGATGATTTCGCCAGTCAGTTGTGCATCGCCTGGGAAGAAACCGCCCAGCGTGCCGAAGGCTTGGGCCTTCGCGTGATCTTCATTCGTACCGGGCTGGTGTTGTCGGCCGAGGGCGGCTTTTTGTCGCGGCTGTTGCTGCCGTTCAAAGTGGGGCTGGGCGGGCCTATCGGCAGTGGCCGGCAGTGGATGCCGTGGATCCATATCAACGATCAAATCGCCCTGATTGATTTTCTTCTGCATCAGGAAGACACCAGTGGTCCTTATAATGCCTGCGCGCCCAAGCCAGTGCGCAACCGCGAGTTTGCCAAGACGTTGGGCAGCGTGCTGCACCGCCCGACGTTCATGCCCATGCCGGCCCTGGCGTTAAAGGTGTGCCTGGGCGAGTTGTCATTGCTGTTGCTGGGCGGCCAGAAGGCCGTACCGGCTCGCTTGCTGGAAGCGGGTTTCACTTTCCAGTTCACTGATTTGCGCGCGGCCCTGGACGACCTTTCCAGCCGCCTTTGAAATAGGACGTTGCATGACCGATCACGCATTGCTTCTGGTCAATCTGGGCTCTCCGGCTTCCACCTCGGTGGCAGATGTGCGCAGTTACCTCAATCAATTTCTGATGGACCCGTATGTGATCGACCTGCCATGGCCGGTGCGACGTTTGCTGGTGTCGCTGATCCTGTTCAAGCGCCCGGAGCAGTCTGCCCACGCCTACGCTTCGATCTGGTGGGAGGAGGGTTCGCCGTTGGTGGTGCTCAGCCGTCGCCTGCAACAGGCCATGACGGCCCAGTGGACCCACGGTCCGGTGGAACTGGCGATGCGTTACGGTGAGCCGTCTATTGAATCGACGCTGGTGCGCCTGGCGGCTCAGGGTCACAAGAGGATCACGATCGCGCCGCTCTATCCACAGTTCGCCGACAGCACCGTGACCACAGTGATCGAAGAAGCCAAACGGGTCGTGCGGGAAAAGAATCTTGATGTGCAGTTTTCGATTCTCCAGCCGTTCTACGATCAACCGGAATACCTCGATGCGCTGGTGGCCAGTGCCAAGCCGTATCTGCAGCAGGATTACGATCACCTCCTGCTCAGCTTTCACGGCTTGCCGGAGCGGCATCTGAAGAAGCTCAATCCTGGCCACAGTTTTGAGGGTGGCGGCGATTGCTGCGCCGGTGCGCCACCGGAAGTGGTCGCGACCTGTTATCGCGGGCAATGCCTGCGTACGGCTGCAGAGTTTGCCAAACGCATGGGTTTGCCGGACGGCAAGTGGTCGGTGTCGTTCCAGTCGCGTCTGGGACGGGCCAAATGGATCGAACCCTACACTGAAGCTCGCCTTGATGAGTTGGCTGGAATGGGCGTGAAGAAAGTGCTGGTGATGTGCCCGGCGTTCGTTGCCGATTGCATCGAGACGCTGGAAGAGATCGGTGATCGCGGTAAAGAGCTGTTCCGCGAGTCGGGGGGAGAGGAGTTGGTATTGGTGCCGTGCCTCAACGACGATCCGCAGTGGGCGCGGGCGTTGAGCACCTTGTGCGAAAGAGCACCGTTGGCGCTTTAAAAGCATCGCGAGCAAGCTCGCTCCCACATTTGATCTTTGTGCTCACTGAAGATCCAGTGTGGGAGCGAGCTTGCTCGCGATGGCTATCTCACTGCAATAAAGACCTTAAGTCTTCAAAGCAGCTGATCATTCGCCTTCTTGTGCTTCCAGCTGTCATTACCCGGCAGCAACAGGTTCAGCGCAATCGCCGTCACCGCGCACAGCGCGATGCCTTTGAGGCCGAAGTCGTCCGGCCCTGTGCCGGTGCCGACCAATACGCCGCCAATCCCGAACACCAGGGTCACCGAGACAATCACCAGATTGCGCGCTTCGCCCAGGTCGATCTTGTGGCGAATCAGCGTGTTCATGCCCACCGCCGCGATCGAACCGAACAACAGGCACAAAATCCCGCCCATCACCGGCACCGGAATGCTTTGCAGCAGCGCGCCGAACTTGCCGACGAACGCCAGGCTGATGGCGAAGATCGCCGCCCAGGTCATGATCTTCGGGTTGTAGTTCTTGGTCAGCATCACCGCGCCCGTCACTTCGGCATAGGTGGTGTTGGGTGGGCCGCCAAACAGGCCTGCTGCGGTGGTGGCAATGCCATCGCCGAGCAGGGTGCGGTGCAGGCCGGGTTTCTTCAGGTAATCGCGACCGGTCACGCTACCGACTGCGATCACGCCGCCGATGTGCTCGATGGCCGGGGCCAGGGCCACCGGAACGATGAACAGAATCGCCTGCCAGTTGAATTCCGGCGCGGTGAAATGCGGGATGGCAAACCACGGTGCAGCGGCAATCTTCGCAGTGTCGACCACACCGAAGTAGAACGCCATGCCAAAACCCACCAGCACACCGGAGATGATCGGCACCAGGCGGAAGATGCCTTTACCGAACACTGCGACGATCAGGGTGGTCAGCAGTGCTGGCATCGAGATCAGCATCGCCGTCTGATAATGAATCAGCTCAGTGCCGTCGCCGGCCTTGCCCATCGCCATGTTGGCGGCGATCGGCGCCATGGCCAGGCCGATGGAGATGATTACCGGGCCAATCACCACCGGTGGCAACAGACGGTCAATGAAACCGGTGCCTTTGATCTTCACGGCAAGGCCGAGGAAGGTGTAGACGAAACCGGCCGCCATCACGCCGCCCATGGTCGCCGCGAGGCCGAACTGGCCCTTGGCGAGAATGATCGGGGTGATAAAGGCAAAGCTCGACGCCAGGAACACCGGCACCTGACGCCCGGTGACGATCTGGAACAGAATCGTCCCCAGGCCTGCGGTGAACAGCGCCACGTTCGGGTCGAGGCCGGTAATCAGCGGCATCAACACCAGGGCGCCGAAGGCCACGAACAGCATCTGCGCACCCGACAGCACCGTGCGCCAGAGCGGATCGTTGAACTCTTGCTGCATGCTCAAGCGTCCTTCTGCTTGGTACCGAAGATCTTGTCACCGGCATCGCCCAGGCCTGGGATGATGTAACCGTGTTCGTTGAGTTTTTCGTCAATGGACGCGGTGTAGATGGTCACGTCCGGGTGAGCCTTCTCTACGGCGGCAATACCTTCAGGGGCAGCCACCAGCACCATCGCGCGGATATCCCGGCAACCGGCTTTTTTCAGCAGGTCGATGGTCGCGACCATGGAGCTGCCGGTAGCGAGCATCGGGTCGATGATCATCGCCAGGCGTTCGTTGATTTCCGGAACCAGTTTCTCCAGATAGGTGTGGGCCTGCAGGGTTTGTTCGTTGCGAGCCACGCCGACGGCGCTGACTTTGGCGCCCGGGATCAGGCTCAGCACGCCTTCGAGCATACCGATGCCGGCGCGCAGGATCGGTACTACAGTAATTTTCTTGCCGGCGATTTTCTCGACCGACACAGTGCCGGCCCAGCCTTGGATATCGTAGGTTTCCAGCGGCAGGTCTTTGGTGGCTTCATAGGTCAGCAGGGCACCGACTTCCTGAGCGAGCTCACGGAAATTCTTCGTGCTGATGTCGGCGCGGCGCATAAGGCCGAGTTTATGGCGGATCAGCGGATGGCGGATCTCGAGGATGGGCATGGGAAAGGCTCCGGCGGCGGGCAAAAAAACCGGCCTAGATTAATCTATCCGAGGGTGTTGTCCTATAGACATAAAGTACGTTAGTCCACAAACGCTTGATCTGGCCTCGCTTGATGCGTACCTTTGCCCGCTTTTCCTCACTTAGTCCCCCCCGTTACCACCCCCCAGGAGAGCGCCATGTCCGCTGATCTCGAGCATATCCGTCAAATCATGCGAGAGGCTGACTGCCTGTACACCGAAGCTGAAGTCGAGGCGGCCATCGCCCGCGTCGGTGCACAAATCAACGACCAGCTGGCTGAAAGCAATCCGGTGGTGTTTTGCGTGATGAATGGCGGGCTGATTTTCTCCGGCAAGCTGCTGACCCATCTGAACTTCCCGCTGGAAGCGTCCTACCTGCACGCCACCCGTTATCGCAACGAAACCAGCGGCGGCGATCTGTTCTGGAAAGCCAAGCCGGAAGTGTCGTTCATTGACCGTGACGTGCTGATCATCGACGACATTCTCGACGAAGGTCACACCCTGGGCGCGATCATCGACTTCTGCAAACACGCCGGCGCCCGCGCGGTGCACACCGCCGTGCTGATCGACAAGGACCACGACCGCAAGGCTCGTCCGGACCTGAAAGCCGATTTCGTCGGCCTGCCATGCATCGACCGTTACATCTTCGGTTACGGCATGGACTACAAAGGCTACTGGCGTAACGCCAACGGGATTTTTGCTGTTAAAGGTATGTAAGAACATGACCACGCCGAGTTTTCTCGATCAAACCCTGTTCGCTGAATTGGCCGAGAAAGCCGCGGCCAATCCTCGCGGGCGTCAGCATCACAACTTCCATCAGATGGAAGACGCCTGTCATCGCATGGTGGTTGGCTTGCAGCCCGACACCTACATTCCGCCTCACCGGCACTTGGGGGAAAACAAGGCTGAAACCCTGTTGGTCCTCAAAGGGCGACTGGGTGTGTTGATCTTCGATGAGTCTGGCGCGGTCCTGAAGAAACAAGTCCTTGTGGCCGGTGGCGATTGTGTTGGCGTGGACCTGCCGACCGGTGTGTTCCATGGTCTGGTGGTACTGGAAGCCGACAGCCTGATGTTCGAATGCAAGGCTGGCCCTTATCGCCCGGTCGGTGAGGGTGAGCTTGCGCACTGGGCTCCGCGCGAAGGCGAGCCGGGTGTGGCCGAGTATCACGCGTGGATGCGCGCGCAGTTCGATTGATGTTCAGTCAGCTGCTACAGTGCTCGGCCTCGCCCTCCGGAGCCTGTCATGAGCCTTTTGATCCGCAGCTGCGCCGCCCTGTTGCTGACCGTCAGCCTGCCTCTGGCGGCGGCCCCGGCGCCGATGCACGCGCAGTTCCTGCCCCCCGATGACCTGACCCTGCGTGACGCGGAACCCGAGCAGCAACAGCTGTTGCAGGTTACCGAGTACTCGGTGGTGGTCGGCAGCCAGCGCCAGTCCAACCAGCAGCCAATTCCGGTGACCTCACCGTTGCTGATCCGCCTCAAGGGCAAATCCTTGAACAAGGGCGCGACCATCAACCAGGTGCTGGTCAATTTCGATGGCGAAAGCAAAAGCCTGAAAAAGCCGATCTACGACGACAAAAGCAAAACCCTGACGCTGTTTTACCCGATGGCTCAGTACCGGGTGGTGATCGACTTGTTGCGCAATGACACGGTGTATTGCCAGTTCCTCAGCTACGCCAACGGTCATGTTTGGGCCGATCTGCACACGGGCGCTGTTCGTCCGCGTTGAGCCGGGTGGCAAGGGAGGGGTAAACTGCCCGCCCCGTGAAATGTCTGCGAGCTGGAGTCGGCAATGCGTAAAGATAAGAAGCAAGTGATTGGTGACGAGATCGGCGATGAGCAGATCAAGCTGTTCCTCGATTTCGAACCGGTCGACGCCACGTCGCCGTCGCTGCACAAACTGATCAAGGCCTATCGCGGCCTGCGCATCGATGACTTCGAGCGTTTTCTGACGTTCTTCGTCGAAGCCGGTCTGGATCTGGACGGCAAGGATGAGCACGGCAATGACTTCGTCGCCCTGATCAAAGATCAGCGCAACGCGGCCGAGTACATCGAACTGATCAACAAAGCTCGCGGTTAACCCCAGAGATACCGGTTGTTGGTGCTGGCCCCATCGCGAGCAAGCTCGCTCCCACAGTGGATTTGTGTACACCAATCCACTGTGGGAGCGAGCTTGCTCGCGATGGGGCCGGAACAAACACTGATGATCTTGAATTATCCGTTTCACCGGTCATAAAAAACGCCCCGCTCTCAATGAGAACGGGGCGTTTTTTATGCGGCCGAATCAAGCGTAGCTTTCGGTCTCATTGCTGGCTTCAACCAGTTCCAGCGCGACGTTGTTCTGCACATTGATCTTGCGATACAGCGCAGCATCGGTTTCCAGAACCTTTTCCCGGGCCGGGAAGATTTCCGCCAATTTGGCAGCCCACTCACCGGACGCTTTGTTCGGGAAGCATTTTTCGATCAGTTCCAGCATGATCGAAACGGTCACTGACGCGCCTGGCGAAGCGCCGAGCAGGGCGGCCAGAGAGCCGTCCTTGGCTGCGACCAGTTCGGTACCGAACTGCAGAACGCCGCCCTTTTTCGGGTCTTTCTTGATGATCTGCACCCGTTGGCCGGCCACTTCCAGGCGCCAGTCTTCGGCTTTCGCTTCAGGGTAGAAGCGACGCAGGGAATCCAGGCGCTGCTCCATCGACTGCATCACTTCGCTGACCAGGTACTTGGTCAGGTCCATGTTGTTTTTGGCCACGGCCAGCATCGGGCCGATGTTGCCGGCGCGAACCGACATCGGCAGGTCCATGAAGGAGCCGTGCTTGAGGAACTTGGTGGTGAAACCGGCGTAAGGTCCGAACAGCAGGGACTTCTTGCCATCGACTACGCGGGTGTCCAGGTGCGGCACCGACATCGGTGGCGAACCCACGGCCGCCTGGCTGTAAACCTTGGCCTGGTGGTGCTTGACCACTTCTGGATTGTCGCAACGCAGCCATTGGCCACTGATCGGGAAGCCGCCGAAGCCTTTGCTTTCTTCGATGCCCGACGCTTGCAGCAGCGGCAGTGCCGCGCCGCCAGCGCCGAGGAACACGAATTTCGCGTCGACGTCACGGGAATTGCCGCTGTTGACGTCCTTGATGCTGACGGTCCAGCCGTTGCCGTTACGCTTGAGGCCGGTCACGCGCTTGCAGTACTTGACCTGGGCATCGGGTGCGCTGGTCAGGTGCTTGAGCAATTGATTGGTCAGGGCGCCGAAATTGACGTCGGTGCCGTTCATGACGCGGGTGGCGGCGACGACTTCGTCGGCTGGCCGGCCAGGCATCATCAGCGGAATCCACTCGGCCATGGTGGCCTTGTCTTCGGTGTATTCCATGTCCGAGAAGGCGTGGTGCTTGCTCAGCGTCTTGAAGCGTTCCTTGAGGAAGGAAACGCCATCGTCGTTCTGGACGAAGCTCAGGTGCGGCACCGGGCTGATGAACGTCTTGCACGAGCCGAAGGTGCTTTTCTTGGTCAGGTAGGACCAGAACTGCTTCGACACCTCGAACTGGGTGTTGATGTGCACGGCTTTCTTGATGTCGACGGTGCCGTCGGCGGCCTGCGGCGTGTAGTTGAGCTCACACAGCCCGGCGTGACCGGTACCGGCGTTGTTCCACGGGTTCGAACTCTCCGCGGCACCGGAATCCATCAGCTCGACGACTTCCAGCTTGATCGCGGGGTCGAGCTCTTTGAGCAGTACAGCGAGGGTGGCACTCATGATGCCGGCCCCAACCAGTACTACGTCGACTGCTTCGTTATGCGCCATTTAACGCGTCTCCAAAATCTGCAGCACCAAATTGTCGGCATGGCTGCCAGGCGTTCAGGGGCGTGTCAGTGAGGCCCCAAGTACCCATGGCAGTATCGCCATGTCCGAATCTTCGCAATTTTTTGCAACTTCGACGGACGCTACCGGCCGGGTCTAAAAGAGTTACATGAACTCACTTCAACGCGCGGCTGGCAATTCGACTTATGGTCGATACATCCGTTTGTGCAACCAAATCCGTAGAGGACAGGCTTCAGGCTCCGGTGTTCGAGGCGTACTCGGTCCTGTGTCGTTGGGCTGTTTCAGACGCTAATGGTGCATATTCAGACGCAAAACTATTCATTTGCTCGCCACACTCTTGTGAAGTTGTGAAAACCCGTTTTTTTCACGCTCTTTTGAAGACGTGAACCTCAAAAAAGGGCTGCCCCAGCCTGGCACTGTGCCCGGATGGATTGCCGCCATGGGATACATGACAGTCAAAACGGGCAAACAGCTCAGTGACCGAGCGTAATGACAGCTCTGCAGATTCGCGAAAAGTGGGGTTTTTGCTCAAGGAACAGCAAGCGCGCCAGCTTCACTCGATCTGTGTGGGCGGCTCTCTGTGGGCGGTGCGGGGTGTCAATACAAGCGCATTGACGATGCTGCGAGGCCCGATCAGGAGACGTCCTTATAATCGGGGGGAGATTGTAGCGAAGAAACGCAGGGAAATGGTCGTGTTTAATGACTTTTATTAGGCGTCTGGTCAGGTGGTCAACAGTTGCTGAGCCCGCGCACGTGGCTGGCGCTGGCTGACACGGGCGCTAGGGGGCAGGGGATGGTGCAACCAGTTGAGGCGGATTTCTTCGATTTCGACCCAGCCATCGCCCATTGGCTGGAGGCTGCACTGTTTGAATGCCTGGCAGTGGCCGTTGCGGTCGAGTAGGGCGAAGCAGCGATGCAGAGGACGTGGGTTGAACAGCGAGACGAGATAGCGCATGGCGAAGTACCTTGTGGGGTGACTGCTGTAAAGGTTGCCAGTGAGCCGTGACGAGCAAGTGTATGGGCGGTGACATATCTGTGACAGGAACCGCAGTCTTGAGGGTTTGTCAGAGATTTCAGTATTCACTGCGAGGTGCTAGTTACCCACAGTGGCCCACCGCTATACTGCGGGCCTGTTTGTGCCTGATTCTGGAGAGAAGAGCATGTTGCAACGCCTGTTGTTCGGTTTGATCACTGTGACCAGTTTGACCCTGGTTGGCTGCGCCCACAGCCCGCAACAACTGAATCCGGAACCTAAGCTGACGACTCAGCTGGCACCGGTCGGCCATGGTCAACCGGTGGTGGTGCGTGTGGTGGACGGTCGTCCGTCGCCGACGTTGGGCACCCGTGGTGGCCTGTACCCTGAGACCAGCGCGATCACCGTGCAGGGCGCGCAGATTCTGCCGAAGTTGCAGGCTCAGGCCGAAGCGGCCGTACGGTTGTTGGGCTTCACCCCAACCTCCAATGCGCTGAATGCTCCGCAGTTGACCGTGACCCTGGCGGAGCTGAAGTATCAGTCGCCTAAAGAAGGCATGTATGTGACTGAGGCCACCATTGGCGCGACGTTCCGTTCCGATGTTCAGAATGCCAATCGTCGTTACAGCGGTCGTTATGGTGCGTCCCTGGATCAGCGTTTTGGTATGGCGCCGAATCAGGAAACCAATACCAAGCTGGTTAGCGATGTGTTGAGCGATGCGTTGACGCGTCTGTTCAAGGATCCGACGATTGGTCAGGTTCTCGGCGAGTAAGCGTTCGCTGGATTCAAAAAAACCCGGGGCCAGTGATGGTCCCGGGTTTTTTCATGCCTGTCGATTTTTGGTGGGACTGCTCCCACAGGGGTTCAGCGGTGTCAGGCTGCTTCGGAGTAAAAATCCAGCACACTCACGCCCGTCAGCAAATCCATCTCCAGCAAATCCGCATGCTGATGCCCAATCGGTCAAATGGTTCGTTACTTGTCGGAAAGCAAGGGCACAAGGCGAGGCTTTCGGTAGAATTCGCGCCGCGGTCGTCGGTTCGGCGTCTGCCACCTGTTTTGCTGAGGTTCGTGATGTCGTTGCATTTGATTTCGCTGTTTACCAACCATCCCGCCAAGTTGATCAACCTGTTGGCCTTGTTGTTTGCCTTTCCGGGCGGTTGGTTGCTGCATGCCACTCGTCGCCGCGAACAGCGCGCGCGGGCCATTCTCGAAGCGCAAAGCGAGAGTCGTCGTATCGATGAACCGACGTTGATGCTGGATGGGGCGACCTTGCGCATGAACCGGTTTTTCTATCGTTTCGGTTTTGCCTGTCTGGGGTTGGCGCTGCTGGTGTCGTGGATCAGCACACGGGTCTGAATCGCTAAAAAGCAAAAGATCGCAGCCTCGTTTCACTCGACAGCTCCTACACGGGATAGCGTTCGCCCTGTAGGAGCTGTCGAGTGAAACGAGGCTGCGATCTTTTGATCTTGCTTTAAAAAAACCTTACAGCGGCAAACCTGCTTTCACACGGTACTGATTGCGCACCGGCGTCGCGTATTGCAGGACCATGAACGGACGATGCTCCTCAGGGCACGCGTCCAGACGCTGTTGCCATTGCTCCTGAGCCTTGGCCAGTTCGTCCGCCGCAAACACCTCGGCAGCTTTCGGCACCTGCAATTGCGGGTCGGCGTCTTTCCACTGGGCGTAGGCCAGGTAGTGCACAGGGAACAGGCGGTAGCCACCAAGGATCTGCCGGTCCATCTCGATCGCCAATTGCTTGGTGTCATCGAACAGCTCGGTGATCGGCGAGGCGAAGTTCACATGCACACGGCCCTTGTAGCCGGTGATGCCCTTGGCGATGCTCACATCGTCCTCACCCGGCACTTTGGTGTAGCTGCCGGTGGTGGCGCGGATGAACAGTTCGCGAGCCTTGGCTTGATCGCACGGGTCGTATTCGTAGCTGATCGACACCGGGGTGACGTTCAGCGAGCGGATGACCTCGCCGAACGGCTCGTCCTTGCGGCTCATGTGGAACATCTTGAGGATCGCCGACTCGGTGCGGTCGTCGCCGTCCTTGGCCCGGCCTTCGGCCTGGGCGATCCAGATCGAGGCGCAATCCTTGCGGATCGAATGGTTGATGTAGGCCGACAGCAGCTGATACGCCGCCATCTTCTCGCGTCGACCGGTGATCGAACGGTGCACGATGAAGCTCTTGTTCAGGCGCATCAGATCGCTGACGAAGGGCTTCTGCAGCAGGTTGTCGCCGATCGCGATGCGCGGTGTCGGCAGGCCGGCGTGGTACACGGCGTAGTTGACGAAGGCCGGGTCCATCACGATATCGCGGTGGTTGGCGATGAACAGGTAGGCGCTGCCGGACTTGAACTGCTCGACGCCGGTGTACGTCACACCGTCCGTGGCTCGCTCGATGGTGTGGTCGACGTACATCTCGACTTTATCCTGCAACGTGGCCACCGACGTAACGCCGGCGAACTCACGGCGCAGCCGATGAGCTATAAGAGGTTTGAGCGCCCAGCCGAAAGCACCGGCAAAGCGCGGGAAGCGGAAGTGGATGAGGATGTCTAGAAACGCCTTGTCGCCGAGCAGCCTGTCCAGCACCGCTGGGACTTCGCTATCGTCGTACGGTCGGATGGCATCGAATTCGCCCATCATGCTCTCTTGTTAGAAACGGCTAGGGTAAGTAAAGGTTTTGATCGAAAACCAACGGGGCACGGTCTGAAAAGTTAGCCAGACAAAAATAGCCCTGCAAATAGACCGGCGATTATACGCACAAGTCACCTGGGAGACCGCGATGCTGGAAACCGAGCGCTACGAATGTCCGTATTGTGGTGAAGAGGCTGAGGCCGTTCTGGACTTGTCCGGTGGCGATCAGACCTATATCGAAGACTGTCCGGTGTGTTGTCGCCCGATCACATTTGTTCTGCAGACTGACGGTCAGGAATGGTTGCTCGAAGTTCATAGCGAAAACGAATGAAGGGGCACCCCATGCAGCGAATCTACGAGCCGGAAAACCTCATGGAAGGTGAGTTGCTGCAAAGCATGTTGGCCAGCGAGGGCATCGAAGCCCATTTGGTGGGCCGCGATTTGCTCGGTGGCAGCGGCGAATTGCCTATCTTTGGCCTGCTGGGCCTGTCGGTCGATAACGACGAGGCCGAGTACGCCCGGGAGTTGATCACTGCGTACAATGCCGCGCTGCCACTGCCCGGCGATGAACCGGAAAGTTTTCCCGGTACGCTGGTCTGTTAGGCTGACGTTCGTTTTATCAAGAGTCGTGTTGCCCCATGTGTGGACGTTATGCCCTGTTTCGCTGGAACCCCGCCTTCGCGGCCCTGCCTGGCTTCCCCGCCGATCAGCAGGCCCAGTGGAATATTTCTCCCAACGATTCGGTTCTGATGCTGCGTGCGGGCGTTGACGGCCAGCGCGAGTTGGCCCGAGCGCGCTGGGGGTTGACGCCGCCGTGGCTGACCGATTTGTCCCGCACGCCAGCCCATGCCCGGGCCGAAACCGTTGCCGAACAACCGATGTTTCGCCAGGCCCTGCGCGAACGCCGTTGCCTGCTGCCGGCCAACGGTTTTTACGAATGGCGCGGCACCACACGCAAGCGTCCGTATTGGCTGACACCGGGGGAGGGCTCGACGCTGTTCTTTGCGGCGATTTGGGAAGCGTATCCGGTGCAGGAGCAGGTGTGGCTGAGCACGGCGGTGATCACGCAGCCGGCGGCGAGTCAGCGTCGGCCGTTGATTCTCGATGCGGCGGGGCAGGAGGCGTGGCTCAATCCAGAGACTCCGTTGCATGCCTTGCAAGCGTTGCTCGCCAGTGAACCCGCGGCGTTGCGCGAGCGGGTGTTGGCGAATCTGGTGAATGATCCGAAGCTGAATGGGCCGGAGTGTTTGACTCCGGGCTGATTCGGCGCTTGTACCGCCGCCATCGTCGGAACGCCGCCCGGAGCAAGCTCGCTCCCACATGGGGTCTGTGGCGTTCACAAAACCTGTGGGAGCGAGCTTGCTCGCGATGGGGTCTTTGGATCAAACCTTGAACTGATTGATCAACCGCCGCTGCTGCTCAGCCAGTTTGGTCAGATCCGCACTCGCCGCACTCGATTCATCCGCTCCGCCAGCCACTTCATTGGCTACTTGCCCGATGTTGATCACGTTCCGATTAATGTCGTCAGCCACCGCACTCTGTTCCTCAGCCGCACTGGCAATCTGGGTGTTCATGTCGTTGATCACCGACACCGCCTGAGTAATCGTCTCCAGCGCTTCGGCCGCTTTCGCCGCATGCTGCACGCTTTCATCGGTGCGGCTCTGACTGTCCTCCATCACCCGCACCACATCGCGCGTGCCTTGTTGCAGTTGCTGAATCATGGTCTGAATTTCTTCAGTGGCTTTCTGAGTCTTCTGCGCCAGGTTGCGCACTTCATCGGCCACCACCGCAAAACCGCGTCCCTGTTCGCCGGCTCGCGCCGCTTCGATGGCGGCGTTCAAGGCCAGCAGGTTGGTCTGTTCGGCAATCCCGCGAATGGCCGTCAGGATCGCATTGATGTTCTCGCTGTCCTTGGCCAAGGTCTGCACCACGCCGACAGCCTTACCGATTTCTATCGCCAGCACGCCAATCGAGTTCGACGTGTCCCGCACGATTTGCATGCCCTGCGCCGCGGCCTGATCGGCATGGCTGGCGGCTTGCGCAGCCTGAGTCGCGTTGCGCGCCACGTCCTGAGCGGTCGCTGTCATTTCATGCACCGCCGTGGCGACTTGATCAATCTCGGCCATTTGCTTGTGCACGCCGATGTTGGTGCGGATGGCGATGTCGGCGGTGTGTTCCGACGAATCACTGACGCTCTGCACCGAAGTCACCACTTGGGTGATCATCGCCTGCAACTTGGCCAGGAAGGTATTGAAGCCTTTCGCAATCGCACCCAGTTCGTCGGCGCGGTCGCTGGTCAGGCGGCGAGTCAGGTCGCCTTCGCCTTTCGCGATGTCGTCGAGCATCGCGACCATCTGCTTCAGCGGCCGGGCAATGCCGTGGCCCACCAGCCAGATCACCAGCAAGCCGATACCGGCAATCAACAAGCCGACCATGGCCATGCCGAAGGTGTCGGACTTGCGCTGGGCGTCCAGATCGCCCTGAAGTTTTTGCAGGTCGGCCATCACTGCGTTCAGCGGCAATTGCAGCATGAGGGTCCAGCGAGCGTCGGTCTGGCCAATACCGAACGGCAGGTACAACTCGATCCGGCCCTGGGCCTTGTCGACGGTGTAGGTGACTTCGCCGCGCTTGAGATTGGCCATGTTGGCGATCTGCTGGCTGTCGAGGATGTCGCTGACTTTCTCGCCGAATTTGCTCGGGTCCTTGGTGTAGGCAACGATCCGGCTGTTGCCGCCAATCAGGGCCATTTCACCAGCGCCGCTGTACAACTTCTGATTCGCGCCGAGGAGCATTTCCTGGATGAAGTTCACCGAGAGGTCGGCGCCGACGATGCCCTGGAAGGCCCCGTTGAGCATGATCGGTTCTATAAAGGAGGCGAGCATGACGATCTTGTCGCCGACCTTGTAGGGCGCCGGATCGATCACGCAGGATTTTTTGGTTTCTTTCGAGCACAGGTAGTACTCGCTGGCGCGTACGCCGGTGGACAAGGTTTTCTGGTCGTCGACGTCCACCAGTTTGTCCAGGCCCAGACTGCCGTCTTCGTTGCGGAACCACCACGGCAGGAAGCGGCCGTTGCTGGCGTCGATGCCGACAACCTGGGTGTCGACGTAGGCCGCGTCGTTGTGATCGAGGGCGTTTTTTTCCCAGCCGATGTAGGTGCCGAGAATTTTCGGGTTCTTGACGACGTTTTCCTTGATCAGGCTGATCAATTGCTCACGGCTCAGGTTCAACTGTGGCTGGCCATCGGCACCCGGTGTGCCGATCAATGCGTTGACTCGCACCAGTCCGCCGGCAATCAGCAGTGGCGCTTCGAGCTCGCGCTGGATCTGGCTGACCTGGGTTTGCGCCAGTGACGTCAGGCGTTGTTCGATGACTTGCTCGAATTGTGCCTGGGTCCGCTGTTGGACCATGTCTTGTGTCCGTGCGCCGGAAAACAACGCGTACAGCACCAGGGCTGCTACGACACTAAGAACGATGGCGCCGGCGAGGGCCGCCACGGAAAACTGGATCGACTTGAATTTCATGGGTGCTCCGCACGCAAGAGGACGTCTGCGGTGCTGTATCGGCGGGGTGTCGATGGCCATGAGCGGGGTTTGGCGAATTGGCTGTTTTGGAATGTTTGATGTCGTAAATGAATTAGTGTGTGCTACACGTCCGTTGTATCTGGCGCCGATACAATTCACCGCCTAGGATACGCCGCATATTTTCAGGGAGATTTTTGATGAACAAGACATTGGTTTTGTGTGCACTGAGCGCAGGTTTGCTGCTCGCCGGTTGTCAATCGGTCAACACCACCAGCGGTGGCGCGGTAGGCGTTGAGCGTAAACAGTACATGTTCAGCATGCTGTCGACCGACGAGGTCAACCAGATGTACGCCCAGTCCTATCAAAAGACTGTCGGCGAGGCGAACACCAAAGGCGTGCTGGACAAGACCAGTAACGAGGCCAAGCGTGTCCAGGTGATTGCCGACCGATTGATTGCCCAAGCGCCGGTTTTCCGTCCGGATTCGGCCCAATGGAAATGGGAAGTCAACCTGATCAAGAGCGACGAACTCAACGCCAACTGCGGGCCTGGCGGCAAGATCATTTTCTACACGGGCCTGATCGACAGCCTGAAATTGACCGACGATGAGATCGCCGCGATCATGGGCCACGAAATCGCCCACGCCCTGCGCGAGCATGGTCGTGAAGCGATGTCCAAGGCTTACGGCATCGAAATGGCCAAGCAGGGCGCCGGTGCCTTGTTCGGTCTGGGTCAGGACAGCCTGGCGTTGGCGGATACCGTGGCCAACTACGGCATGACCTTGCCCAACAGTCGCGCCAATGAAAACGAGGCGGACCTGATCGGCCTGGAACTGGCCGCTCGCGCCGGTTACAACCCGAACGCCGCGATCACCCTGTGGAACAAGATGAGCAAGGCCTCGGAAGGTTCGCCGCCGGAGTTCATGAGTACTCACCCGGCGTCGTCGAGTCGTATTGCTTCTTTGCAGGCGGCGATTCCGAAAGTCATGCCGCTGTATGAGAAAGCCAAAAAGTCCTGATAGTCATACGGTGAGGCCACTGACGCTATCGCGAGCAAGCTCGCTCCCACATGGTTTTGTGATCGACGCTGACCCCTGTGGGAGCGAGCTTGCTCGCGATGAACGATAACGCGGTCTTCTGGCCTACCGTGTCAAACCCACCCGCTGCTCTGCATCGCCTTGTACACCGCGACAATGGCGAGGACGAAGAACGCCGACGCCGCCAGGCGACGGATCAGGGTCAGCGGCAATTTATCCGCGGCAAAGTTACCCGCCAAAACCACTGGCACGTTGGCAATCAACATGCCGGCGGTAGTGCCGATGATCACCAGCCACAGTTCCGGGTATTGCGCAGCGAGCATCACCGTGGCGACTTGAGTCTTGTCGCCCATCTCCGCAAGGAAAAACGCGATCAACGTGGTCAGGAACGGTCCGAACTTGCGGGCGGTGCTGGTTTCGTCGTCGTCCATCTTGTCCGGCACCAGGGTCCACAACGCCGTCGCGGTGAAGCTCGCGGCGAGGATCCAGTGCAGCGTCGCGTTCGAGAAGAAACTACCGACCCAGGCGCCTACCGCGCCGGCTGCTGCGTGGTTGGCCAGGGTTGCAGCGACGATACCGGCGATAATCGGCCAGGGTTTGCGAAAGCGAGCGGCGAGAATGAGCGCGAGCAGTTGCGTCTTGTCGCCGATTTCGGCCAAGGCAACGATTGCGGTGGGAACGAGAAGTGAATCCAGCATCAGGGTTTTCCTAAGGGGCGGGTCGACACGGCTATGACACGTACAGCCTTCCCGCCCCGGGTAAGGTGTTCGTGTCATAGGTCTTGTCAAACCCTGCGATCCGTCTGATGCGGACGCTTGGGTCGCATACGCCATGGTCTGTTGACCAAGTATGTTGACGTATGCCGGACGAGCATGGCGCTCGTGGGAGACTACTCCCCTAGGACGGAGCGGATTCTGCCTAGGCAAATCCGATTGGGCAAGCCTCTTTTTTAAAAGAGGTTCTAGCCGCGTTTGGCCCGATAGATTCTGAAACCCTGTCCTTCAGCCTTGATCGCACACACGCCCAGATGCTCTTCGATCAGCGGCTGATACTTCAGGAAGCTGTTCGCTACCAAGCGCAGTTCGCCACCATTTTTCAGATGTTTGGCTGCTTTTCGCAGCAAGTTCTCGGTGGCGAAGTAATCGGTGTGAACCCCGACATGGAACGGCGGGTTGCTCAAAATCGCACTCAGACCCATCGGTGCGGCGTCGATACCGTCACCGGTAATCACATCAGCTTCCAGACCGTTGGCAGCCAATGTCAGGCGACTGCTGGCGGCGGCAAACGCATCCACATCAAGCAAGGTGACCTGGTTGTGTGGATAACGACGTTTCACGGCCGCTCCCAACACACCGGCGCCGCAACCGAAGTCCAGCAAATGGCCGCTCGGCAATTTGTCCAAATGTTCCAGCAACAGCGCGCTGCCGCGATCCAGCCGACCGTGGCTGAACACGCCCGGCAGGCTGATGACTTTTAGCGGACCTTCGGCCAGCGGCAACTCATAAGTCTGGGCCAGGCTTTCCAGCGACTTGGCTTCTGGCGCAGTGGCCACGGTCACCTGCCATAGCTGGCAATGCCGCGCGCTGTCGAGCTTGCGCGGTTTGCCGAAGGGGTTCAGTTGCTTGGCCGCGCCTTCAATGCCGCTGCGCTTTTCACCCACCAGATACAGTTCACGACCGGCCAGTTTAGAGGCGAGGGCGTTGAGGATGTAGTCGGTCAGGTCCTTGGACTTGGGCAGAAACACCACGGCGGTGTCGAACGCGCGTTCCGTTACAGTCACACCGAAATGACTGCGCTCGGCAAAGCGGGCATCCAGCGCTGCTTGATCGCCGGCATGCCAGCACCAGCCATGAGCATCGGGCAGACGGCCCAGCAGGTCATCGGCGGGCAAACCGGCCAGCAGCACCGACCCCTGGAATAACTCGGCCTGACGAAGCAGTACTTCACTGCGCGGATCCATACTCTGCTCCTGTGAAAAAAAGTGCCGCAGTCTATCAACTGACGACCCGCAGTGCTTTACCGCTGAAGTATCCCTGCGCGTTTTCGGTCAACTGGCCCACGATTCGCTGGCGTGCCTCGCGACTGCCCCAGGCGTTGTGCGGGGTGACAATCAACCGTGGAATGTCTTGGGCCAGCAGCGGATTGCCGGCGGTCGGTGGCTCGACGCTCAGCACGTCGGTGGCCGCGCCACCCAGGTGACCGTTGCGCAAGGCGTCGGCCAGGGCCTGTTCGTCAATCAGGCCGCCACGTGCCGTGTTGACCACGAACGCACCGGGTTTCATCGAGGCCAGCTCACGGGCTCCGATGAAGTGGCGGGTATGTTCGTTGAGCGGACAGTGCAGGGTCAGCGCGTCGATCTGCGGCAGCAGCTCCTCCAGTGGCAAACGATCCGGTCGGGCAGGGCGTCCGGGAATCTGGCCGAGCAGTACACGCATGCCAAAGGCTTCGGCGAGTCGTGCGACCGCGCCGCCCAGTTCGCCGTGACCGAGCAGGCCGAGGGTTTTGCCTTCCAGTTCGACAATCGGATAATCCAGCAGACAGAACTGTTTTGCCTGCTGCCAGCGACCTTCGCCGACTGCCTTTTGATAGTCGGCCAGGCGCGTCGCCAGATTGAGCAGCAACATAATCGTGTGCTGCGCCACCGACGGTGTGCCGTAACCCTGGCAGTTGCAGACGGTAATCCCGTGGGCGCGGGCGGCGGCGAGGTCAACGTTGTTGGTGCCGGTGGCGGTGATCAGAATCAGTTTCAGCTCGGGGCTGGCTGCGATGGCGGCGGCGTCGATCAGGATTTTGTTGCTGATGGCAACGGTGGCGCCCTTGAGGCGCTCGATCACCTGCTCCGGCGTGGTCTGGGCGAAAAGCTGTAAGTCGCTGAAACACTCTTGCAGCGGGCTGAGGTCGAGGTCGCCCAGGTCCAGGGACGGATGGTCGAGGAAAACGGCGCGGTGAGTGTTCGTCATCAACTGTACCTTTTGTGCAATGAACTGAAGGCGTAATCTTCCGAGCCTACCAGATGAAACAAACAGTTACGCTTGGCGAAAAGGATCCCCCCATGTACTGGACAGAGTTTTTGACCGTTGCCCTGATTCACTTGCTGGCCGTGGCCAGCCCTGGCCCGGACTTTGCCGTGGTGGTGCGTGAGAGCGTGACCCATGGTCGTCGCGCTGGCACCTGGACGGCGCTGGGTGTCGGCACGGCGATTTTCCTGCACGTCGGCTATTCGTTGCTCGGCATTGGCCTGATCGTGTCTCAGTCGATCGTGTTGTTTAATGCCCTGAAATGGGCTGCCGCCGCGTACCTGCTGTACATCGGCTTCAAGGCCTTGCGAGCACAGCCGGCCCAACCTGCGGCTGACGATCTGCACAAGGAAGCGGGTGAGCGCACTGCTCGCGGCGCCTTCACGTCGGGGTTCGTGACCAACGGTCTGAACCCGAAAGCGACGCTGTTCTTCCTCTCGCTGTTCACCGTGGTGATCAATCCGCACACGCCGCTGGCGGTGCAGGCTGGCTACGGCATCTACCTCGCGGTGGCCACCGCTGTGTGGTTCTGCCTGGTGGCGATGCTGTTCAGCCAGCAGCGCGTGCGCGCAGGTTTTGCCCGGATGGGCCACTGGTTCGATCGGACGATGGGCGCGGTACTGATCGCCATCGGTGTGAAACTCGCGTTTACCGAGATGCATTGATCGAGGTAGGAGCTGCCGCAGGCTGCGATCTTTTGGGGTTTTCAGAGAGCCAGGATCAAAAGATCACAGCCTACGGTAGCGCCTACGAATGCTGGCGCAACGCTAGCATTTGCTGAATGTTGCAAATCATTCCTTCGGCTGATTTGGTTGTCATGGAAGAGCACTAAAGTGCTTACTTTCAGCCACGACCGTGCAGTCAGAAAAGGGACTCTTATGTTGCAGACTCGCGTTATCCCTCCAGCCGAAGGCGCTTACCAGTATCCGCTGCTGATTAAACGGCTGCTGATGTCCGGCGCTCGTTATGAAAAAACCCGCGAGATCATTTACCGCGACCAGTTGCGCTACAGCTATCCGACCCTGATCGAACGGGTCGCAAGGCTGGCCAACGTGCTGACGGCGGCCGGCGTCAAGGCCGGGGATACCGTGGCGGTGATGGACTGGGACAGCCATCGTTATCTGGAGTGCATGTTCGCCATCCCGATGATCGGCGCGGTGATCCACACCATTAACGTGCGCCTGTCGCCGGAACAGATCCTCTACACCATGAACCACGCCGAGGACCGCTTTGTGCTGGTCAACAGCGAGTTCGTCGGGTTGTACCAGGCCATTGCCGGGCACCTGACCACGGTGGAGAAAACCCTGCTGCTGACCGATTTGCCGGAGAAAACCGCCGACTTGCCGAACCTGATTGGCGAGTACGAGCAATTGCTGGCGGCGGCGAGCACTCAGTACGACTTCCAGGATTTCGACGAAAACTCGGTCGCGACCACGTTCTACACCACCGGCACCACCGGTAATCCCAAAGGCGTGTACTTCACCCATCGGCAATTGGTGCTGCACACCATGGGCGTGTCGACCATCATGGGCGCCATCGACAGCGTGCGGTTGCTGGGCACCAACGACGTGTACATGCCGATCACCCCGATGTTCCATGTGCACGCCTGGGGCTTGCCGTATGTGGCGACCATGCTCGGGCTCAAGCAGGTCTATCCCGGTCGCTATGATCCTGAGTACCTGGTGGAGCTGTGGCGCAAGGAGAAGGTCACCTTTTCCCATTGCGTGCCGACCATCCTGCAAATGGTCCTCAATTCCAAAGCGGCGCAAGGCACGGATTTCGGTGGCTGGAAAATCGTCATCGGCGGCAGTGCGCTGAACCGTGCGCTTTACGACGCAGCCAAGGCCAAGGGCATTCAACTGACCGCCGCTTACGGCATGTCGGAAACCGGGCCGTTGGTGTCGTGTGCACACCTCAACGATGAGCTGATGGCCGGCACCGAAGACGAACGCACCACGTACCGGATCAAGGCCGGTGTGCCGGGGCCATTGGTGGAGGCAGCGATCGTCGACACCGACGGCAACTTCCTGCCCGCCGATGGCGAGACCCAAGGCGAACTGGTGTTGCGTGCGCCGTGGCTCACCGAGGGCTATTTCAACGAACCGCAAAAGGGCGCCGAGCTCTGGGCCGGGGGCTGGCTGCACACCGGTGACGTAGCGACCCTGGACAGCATGGGTGTGATCGACATTCGCGACCGGATCAAAGACGTGATCAAGACCGGCGGCGAGTGGATCTCCTCCCTGGACCTTGAAGACTTGATCAGTCGCCACCCTGCGGTACGCGAAGTAGCAGTGGTGGGGATTGCCGATCCGCAGTGGGGCGAGCGTCCGTTCGCACTGCTGGTGGTCCGCGAAGGCCATGTGATCGGGGCCAAAGAACTGAAGGAACACCTCAAACCGTTCGTGGAACTGGGGCACCTGAGCAAGTGGGCCATCCCGAGCCAGATCGCCCTTGTTACTGAAATTCCCAAGACCAGTGTCGGCAAACTCGACAAGAAACGTATTCGCGTCGACATCACCGAATGGCAAGCCAACAACAGCACCTTCCTCTCGACGCTTTAAGCGTCACTTGGCGTGCCCAAAAGGGCACGCCAGCCCCACCAAGCAAGCGCTTGGCTTGTCAAATCCGAATTTTCAGCCATCCTAGACGGGCCGACGGGCGTCGGCTTGGCAAAGGACTGTTCCAGAGTGGCTGGCAGCTGCAAATCACACTTTAGAGGGATCAAGCAGTACTACCTGCTGGCTATAGTCCGCTCAAGGATTTTTAAGAACGGAGCAAACGCACAAACCGGGGCGATGCAACTTTGGAATGACTTAGGGACACCTTGGCTCCCAGTCATCCACAGCGTTTTTAGAAGTGCTCACTGCCATAACAATAATGCACATGGAGTAGCGTCGATGACATCAGTAAACCAGTTCTGGCGCCGGGCAAAACTGCCCCTGGCTGTCAGTCTTGCCTCTACGCTCGCCGGGCCAGCATTCGGCGTCAGTTTCAACGTTGGTGAAATCGAAGGTCAGTTCGACTCGTCCCTGTCGATCGGTGCCAGTTGGTCTACTGAAAGTGCCAACAAGAACCTCATCGGTGTCAACAACGGCGGCCGAGGCCTGTCCCAGACTTCCGACGACGGTCACCTGAACTTCAAGAGCGGCGAAACGTTCTCCAAGATCTTCAAGGGCATCCATGACCTTGAGTTGAAGTACGGCGACACCGGCGTTTTCGTCCGTGGCAAATACTGGTACGACTTTGAACTCAAGGACGAAGACCGTCCGTTCAAGGACATCAGCGACAACAACCGCAAGGAAGGCGCCAAGTCCTCCGGTGGCCAGATCCTCGACGCCTTTGTCTACCACAACTACTCCGTTGCCGATCAGCCGGGCTCCGTGCGTCTGGGCAAGCAAGTAGTGAGTTGGGGTGAAAGTACCTTCATCGGCGGGGGTATCAACTCGATCAACCCGATCGACGTGTCCGCGTTCCGTCGCCCCGGTGCCGAGATCAAGGAAGGCCTGATCCCGGTCAACATGTTCTACGTGTCCCAGAGCCTCACCGAGAACCTCTCGACCGAAGCCTTCTACCAGCTCGAATGGGACCAGACCGTTACCGACAACTGCGGCACCTTCTTCTCGCAACCGGACGTGATTTCGGATGGCTGCGACAACAACCTGGCCGTACTGCGCACCCGTAACGGACTCAACAGCGCACTGACGTCTGCAGGGCTGCCGGCTTCGCTGCGTAATGCCAGCATCAACACCCTCGCTGCCAATGGCGTGACGTGGGGTGACCCGGATGAAGGCGTAATCGTTCGTCGCGGTCCGGATCGCGATGCCCGTGACAGCGGTCAATTTGGCGTGTCCTTCAAATACATGTTCGATCCGCTGGACACCGAGTTCGGCGCCTACTTCATGAACTACCACAGCCGTGCGCCGATTTTCAGCGGCAAAGGAGCTCCGGCGAGCGCTTACAGCGCGGCGGGCCTGGTGGGCTCGCTGGTGGCCAGGGGTGTTCCTCTCGCTGTCGCGCGTAACCTGGCACCGACCTTGTTGCCATTGAATGTGGCCGGTAACTCCAGCTACTACGTCGAGTACCCTGAAGATATTCGCCTGTATGGCTTGAGCTTCTCCACCACATTACCGACAGGTACTGCGTGGAGTGGTGAAGTCAGCTACCGGCCGAATGCTCCGGTTCAGCTCAACACCACCGACATTCTCTTTTCCGGTCTGACACCTCTGAACCCTAACGTTTCCGTACTCCAGGGTACGCCAGGGGCGGATCAAAAAGGCTATCGCCGCAAGGAAGTGACCCAGCTCCAGACGACCCTTACTCACTTCTTCGACCAGGTGATGGGCGCTGAGCGACTGACCCTGGTGGGCGAGGTCGGCTTTACTCACGTTGGTGGTCTGGAAAGCACTAACAAAGCGCGTTACGGCCGTGACCCGAGCTACGGCCCGGGCCCGTTGCCAGGTGGTCAGTGCCAGACATTGAACAGCGGCACCCTGGCCGGCGGACCACAAAACAACGTGAGTCGCTACTGCGAAAACGACGGGTTCACCACCGCAAACTCCTGGGGCTACCGCGGTCGTGCCATCTGGGAATACAACGACGTATTCGCCGGTGTGAACCTCAAGCCGAACGTGGCCTGGTCTCATGACGTGGAAGGCTACTCGCCTGGCCCTGGCGGCAACTTCGAGGAAGGTCGCAAAGCGGTGAGCCTGGGCGTCGATGCCGAGTACCAGAACACCTACACCGCGAGCCTGGCTTACACCAACTTCTTTGATGGCAAGTACACCACCGTCGATGACCGCGATTTCGTTGCGCTCAGCTTCGGCGTGAACTTCTAAGCACTGCATTATCAGGACGAACACACCTATGAAAATAACAAAGAGTCTGTTCCACGTCGGTGTTCTGGGGCTTTCGCTGCTGGCGACCGGCGTCATGGCGGCGGTCCCTGCGGCCGAAGCGGACAAACTGGGCAAGAGCCTGACCCCGATGGGCGCCGAGATGGCAGGCAACGCTGACGGATCGATCCCGGCCTGGAAACCGATGGCGAAAAACGCCGGTAACGTCGACGGCAAAGGCTTCCTGTCCGACCCGTATGCCAGTGAAAAACCGCTGTTCACTATCACGGCGCAGAACGTCGACCAGTACAAAGACAAACTCGCTCCGGGTCAGTACGCGATGTTCAAGCGCTACCCGGAAACCTTCAAGATGCCGGTCTACCCGTCCCATCGCGGCGCGACCGTGCCGGATGCCGTGTTTGCCTCCATCAAGAAAAATGCCACCGCCACTAACCTGGTGTCCGGCGGCAACGGTCTGGAGAACTTCGAAACCGCAGTGCCATTCCCGATTCCGAAGACCGGCGTCGAAGTCATCTGGAACCACATCACCCGCTATCGCGGTGGCAGCGTGACCCGTCTGGTGACCCAGGCCACGCCGCAGCCGAACGGCTCGTACAGTCTGGTGTACTTCCAGGACCAGTTCGTGTTCCGCGACAAGATGAAGGATTACGATCCGGCGAACCCGGGCAACATCCTGTTCTACTTCAAGCAGAAAGTGACCGCGCCGGCACGTCTGGCCGGTGGTGTGCTGCTGGTGCACGAAACCCTCGACCAGGTGAAAGAACCGCGTTCGGCGTGGGTCTATAACGCCGGTCAGCGTCGTGTGCGTCGCGCACCACAAGTTTCCTATGACGGGCCGGGTACCGCAGCCGACGGCCTGCGTACCTCCGACAACCTGGACATGTACAACGGTGCACCGGATCGTTACGACTGGAAGCTCGAAGGCAAGAAAGAGATGTACATCGCCTCCGACAGCTACAAACTCGACTCGCCGCAACTCAAGTACGACGACATCATCAAGGCCGGTCACATCAACCAGGATCTGGCTCGCTACGAGCTGCGCCGGGTCTGGCATGTGGTGGCTACCTTGAAGGAAGGTCAGCGTCACATCTACGCCAAACGTGACTTCTACATCGACGAAGACACCTGGCAAGCGGCCGTGATCGACCACTACGACGGTCGTAATCAACTGTGGCGTGTGGCGGAAGCTCACTCCCAGAACTACTACAACGTTCAAGTGCCGTGGTACACCCTGGAAACCTTGTACGACCTGCAATCGGGCCGCTACCTGGCACTGGGTATGAAGAACGAAGAGAAGTCGGCGTATGACTTCGGCTTCACCGCCACCACCAGCGACTTCACTCCGGCCGCTCTGCGCCAGGATGGTGTTCGCTAAGCTGCCCTGAACAGAGGCCGCATCCTCGAGAAACGCCCCGACTGGTTCGGGGCGTTTTTTTTGAATTTCATAACCATCGTTGTAGCAGCTGTCGAGCTTGCGAGGCTGCGTTCGAGGACGAAGTCCTCGCAAATTCGGTGCACGCGGTTTGTCTGACAGACCGCGTTGCATGGTTTTACGACTGCTTCGCAGCCGAACGCAGCCTCGCAGGCTCGACAGCTGCTACGAGGGCGGTGTGACTGTCGGGTTTGTTCGACACTTCTGCTTGTATTCTTTTTGTAGCCATTTGTAGCAATAACCTTCATTCCCTCTTCGTTTACCGCTAGTCTGCGGACATCTGCAACGCCGCCAACCGCCATTCAAACAAGAGCCGGCCATGACTGATCTGTCCCCACACCCGGGCCCTGCAAGCGTTGCCGTCGCGGTACTGGACGGGCGTTTTTTCCGGCCTCCGTTGCCTGACGGCCATGTGCTGCGGCCTCGTCTGTGCGAGCGCCTGAGTGCGGGCCTCGGTGGCAGGCTGTTGCTGGTCAGCGCACCGGCGGGGTTTGGCAAGAGTTCGTTGGCGGTGGAGTTCTGTCAGGGCTTGCCGGCTCACTGGCAAAGTCTGTGGCTGGGTTTGAGTCCGCGAGACAGCGATCCCGGACGTTTTCTTGAGCGGTTGCTCGAAGGCCTCCAGGACTATTTTCCGCAACTTGGCAGCCAGTCCCTGGGCCTGCTGAAAATGCGGCAGCGGCATCAACCGTTTGCTTTTGAAGAATGGCTGGACGGTTTGCTCGATGAGTTGGCCGTGCACCTGTCTTCGAATACGCCTCTGCTGTTGGTGCTTGATGACTACCATCTGGCGCAGGGCCCGGTTCTCGATCGCTGCCTGCAATTTTTCCTCAATCACCTGCCTGACGGCTTGCTGGTCATGGTCACCAGTCGGCAGCGGCCGGACTGGCATCTAGCGCGCCTGCGGCTGTCGCGGCAACTGCTCGAGTTGAATGAGCAGGACTTGCGCCTGACTCACGATGAAGCCCTGACCCTGCTTGATCGGCACAGCAGCTCCTTGCGCGGCGAAGCGCTGGAGAGTCTCATCCAGCGCAGCGAAGGGTGGGTCGCCGGACTGCGTTTCTGGCTGCTGGCGGCATCTGAAGCGGGCTCCCAGGGTGCTTTGCCGCAGGCCTTGCATGGCGGGGAAGGGCTGATCCGCGATTATCTGCTCGAAGAAGTCATCGATTGTCTGCCCGCCGAGGTGCAGTCATTCCTTTACGACACAGCACCTCAGGAACGCTTTTGCAGCGAACTGTGCGACGCCGTTCGCGAAGCCCATGACAGTGCCGAGATCCTGCGTTTTCTGCTGGCCCATCAGGTGTTCCTGGTGCCTCTGGATGAAAACGGTCACTGGTATCGCTACCACCATTTGTTTTCCGATCTGTTGCGCACCCGGCCTACCGCGCAAGCGATGGTGCCGGCGGCCAGCCTGCACCTGCGCGCCTGTCGCTGGTTCAATGCCCAGGGGCTGCTCGATGAAGCGGTTGAGCAGGCGTTGCGTGCCGGGCACCTGGACGTCGCGGCGAACCTGGTGCAGAACCTCTCCGAAGAACAACTGTTGGCCGAACAGAACGTCGGCATGTTGCTGCGCTGGAAAATGGACTTGCCCGACAGCCTGCTGATCAGCACGCCACGGCTGATCGTGCTGTACAGCTGGGCGTTGGGGCTGGCGTGTCAGCTGGACGCCGCCGAGGAGCTGGCCAGTCATTTGAGTCGCTTCCTGCCGGCCCCATCGGCCACGGCGCAGAAATCCATGCTGGCGCAATGGCTGGCCCTGAGCGGGATCATCGCTCGCGGGCGCGGCAATCGCGAGCTGACGCTGCTCTATTGCACCGAAGCGCAGGAGAGCCTGCCCGCCAAACGCTACGGGCAGCGCCTGATGTGCCTCTCGACCCTGTCCAACCTGGCCATTGCCGACGGCGATTTGTGGCGTGCACGTGGGCTGAACCGTGAATCTCTGGAGTTGGCGCAACGGGTCGGCAACCCGCTGTTCGAAGCGCTGGCCCATTACGATCGCGCTCGCGTGCTGCAAGCGCGAGGGGAAATCCTTCGTTCGCTGGATGAAGTGCGTCAGGGGTTGCAACGCCTGCAACGGTTATCCCCGCAACGGCTCTATGCCGTACGCGCCCGACTGACTTTGTACGAAGGCTTTTTGTTAGCCCTGCGCTTGCAGCCCCACGCCGCGCGGGCACGCTTGCAAGCCGGTTTGAATGAAGCACGCGCCTGTCGTGATATCAGCGTATTGATCGGTCACTGCGTGATCGCCAGGCTTGAGGGCAGCAGCGGCGAATTCGCCAAAGCCTTCGCCGAACTCGCCGAAGCCGAGCGCCTGATGCACATCTGGGACGTGCCACCGATCTACTACCTGGCGATGATCACCCTGGTCAAATGCGAACTCTGGCTGGCTCAGGGGCGTACCGATCTGGCCGAAGCCTGGCTCGCTCGCTTGGGCCAGACCTACAACGGTGAACACGCGGCAGCCCCTCCGGAGTTCCATCCGCAACTGCCGCTGCATATCGAGTTGCAGCAGGCCTTGCTGGAGGTCATTCAAGGGCAGCCGATGCTGGCGGAAGGGCGATTGAACGCGTTGCTTGAGGATGGGCAGCAAACGGGCAGGCAGTTGCTCAGCGTGATGGCACTGACTCAAAAAGTGACGTTATTGTTGGGGTGCGGACGCGAACCCGAAGCCCGCAAGGCCCTGAGTCAGGCGCTGGAAGCGGCGGCCGGTGGAGTGCTGCAACCGTTTGACAGGTTGTTGGCTGAACATTCGGACTGGCTGCGTGGACAACTTCAACTCGGTGCGCCGACGCCCGTGTCACAGAGCCTTTCAGAACAGCTTCCGACAGTGGCAGCCCGTCCCGCGGAGTCATCCACCGCGGCGGAACAACTCAGTACGCGGGAAATGTCTGTCCTGCGACTGATCGCCCAAGGCTGTTCGAATCAGGAGATTAGCGATCAGTTGTTTATTTCGCTGCACACGGTGAAAACCCATGCCAGCCATATCAACAGCAAGCTTGGGGTGGAGCGGCGAACGCAAGCGGTCGCCAGGGCGAAAGAGTTGGGTGTATTGCAGTAATCACCGTTTGAAGACCTCCGAAACAAGTTGGGCCTTGCGATCAGAGGTTTTCGGTCATTTATCCTCTGAGACCGTCACTCCGGATGTTTGCCCAACGTCGATGGAGTGCTTCAGGATCGACAGTAAGCCTATGGAGCAGTCATCCTCGGTTTTACTGGCGATGGACTGTTGCAGGTTGTCTCCCAATACTTCCCTCATTTTTTTTCTGGGCAACGTTGCATTCCACTCCAGCAGCTCTTGGATCGCCGGGGCGGGGACGGCGCTGGATTTGTCATAGAGGCTTTCTGCGGTGCCGTCGCTCATGATCGCGAAGCCAGTGGTGGCTTCGATTTGCCCACGGTACAACCTGAGCCGCGACGCCGCTTTATGGTCAGTCAGAAGCGGGGTGGTATTGGCGAGCTCGCCATTTTCTGGATGAGAAAGGGCCTGAAGTTGTCCGTCCGCATCAAGGCTTGCGATAACGCCATCACCCAAGTGGCCCGCCAGGTAACGGCCTCGTGAGTAAGCGACGAACGACAAGGTACAGGCCAGGTCGTTGATATCGCCGCCGAGCTTTGCAGATTTGCGTCTGAACGCGTCCAGGCAGCGATTAACCAGTCGCTGGGCTGCCTTCGCGTTGTGTTTGTCCATGTTTTGCCAGAGGCTTTCAAAGTTTTTGCAGACAAAGGCCAGGGTCGCCGTGACCGCTACTTGGGCGCCGATGTCGGATCTGGCTCTGGAGTCATCCCCGTCGGCCAATGAAATGCAGGTCACTTCGTTGGACTCTCTGGCCGCGACATAGTCCTGGCAAGGCGTTTGAGTCTGGAGGTGCGAGCGTCCTGGCACAAACGCGCAGGTCGTTTTACAGCTGAAGTCTTCCGGGATCTCAGGCATGGTTCAGACCTGTGCCCGGGCTTCAGTACCTTTGATGTCCTGACGAAGGAGATAGTCTTCTTGCATGGGATTATCCTTTTTGGGCTGAGCGTTACAAAAAACGCTTCAAGAGTCGTTTGAACCAGACATTGGCTTCCTGCCGTCTTGTTTCAAAATAGGCGCGGCGCGAGGATAACCTATCAATTTTGCGGATCATAACCGCAGTACCCAGCCTTGGCACCAGGATTAACCCCATGCAAACCCCGAATACAGCCCTCATCCGCGAAACCTTCCCCGTCGGCCCTTTGCAGTGCAACTGCACGATCATCGGCGACCCGATCACCAAAAAGGCCATCGTGGTCGATCCGGGCGGTAATCACGAACTGATCCTCGCGCGGCTCGACGCTCTTGGTCTGAAAGTGGTCAGCATCATTCATACCCATGCGCACCTCGACCACTTCCTGGCTTCCGGTCAGTTGAAGGAGAAAACCGGCGCAACCCTGCATCTGCACAAAGAAGATCAATTTCTGTGGGACAACCTGGAGATGCAGTGCCAGATGTTCGGCGTCCCTTACACGCCGGTGCCGCCACCGGATCGCTGGTTGGCCGATGATGAAGAACTGGCCTGCGGCTGCGGCGTGGCATTGCACACACCGGGTCATACGCCGGGCTCCATGAGCTTTTGGTTTTCATAATGTAGGCAAGCGTTTTTTGAAGAAAATGAGCAAGGTGGAACATCGTTATTCCACCCACTCGCATTTGTTTGATTTTTCGCGCTGGAAAGCATCACCAACTACATCGGTGTAATTGGCTTCACTCAGCTATCATCGGCGAAGAAGTTCTGATGTTCCGCAGAATCAGAATGCAAATCCATTCGCTACCTGAATCAGCATCTCCTCAACCAGGCGGGTTCCTGGGACGGTAGAGAGCATCGCGATTGGGTTTTTGCCCGAAAAATGATCCTTGGAATTGGAGAGCCAATGCTTGGCCTTTACCTCGTCCCCCAAAGATGACCTCGGACATGGCCGTGATGTGTGCAACACGGAACAGGTGATCACTATCATTCACCGTCAGTCGCTGACCGCGCGCCAATCTCGTATTTAGGGTTTTGAGCGGTATGATCTGTCCGCACTCCAGAGAGCTTATCGAGATAAGGTCGTAAAGGGGCTTGATGCTCCTAGCCACGAAACCAGTTCTATCAGCTCGTGGATGAGTAGATCCGAGGCGTCCGTCGGGATATTGAGGAGAGCTTCCAGCCGTATCCGATAGGCTTCGTAAGCATTCTCGCCCATAATTTCAGCAAACATGAGTCACCATTTTTAATTCGGCTCTGCCGTGTAGCATCCGGCATTTCGCACCGTGAGTCGGCGAGTTGGTGAGGAGAATCGAATTATCGCTATCGGTTTTGGAAGCTGACAGATAGGTAGCATTACTCGTAGCAAAATTCTGGAATGGTGTCGATAGCATTGCGACTAATCTTGACGGCGTCAGCCAAAATGTCCGCTGTCAATCGGGCGTGAAGATGCTTATAAAAAAGCCGTTTGATAGAGGCGTATATGAGACAGGGCACAATATGTTCCGTCATGGGATTGCAGCCTTCCTCCCCCAAGCCTTAACGAAAGTGCCTTGCCCAAAAAACACTACGCTGAATAGTGAAGCAAACATCACCTACCATGTAACATGCAAGCTTTCCAAAGGGATTTCGCCGAATGCAGACGCAAACAAAGAAGAAGCTGCACGGCCAGTACTACACTGAATCGGCCTACGGCGACCTTCTTGTGAATCGCTTTCAAGAAGATGCTGTGTCTGTTGCCCTTGAGCTTGGGGTCGGTGGCGGAGCCCTTCTATCCGCCGTCAGTGGCCGTTGGCCGGAAGCTCGTTGCGTATCAGTCGACATCGATCCAGCACATACACGTCATCCACCTCCAAGACCTCTCCAGCATTCCCATTATTGCGCGGATGCCTTGAATCTGGAGCTGGATGAGGTTATTGGGCTGTGCAGTGGAGTTGCTGATTTGGCTGTCTGCAATCCTCCATTTATTGCTGCGGAGTGGAAATCGTCGTACTCCACGTTACTCGGCCGTGCGGGATTTCCAATGCCGAGCAAAGCCTTGAGGGTTGGCGCGGATTTGCTATTCTTAGCTCAAAATCTTTGGCTTTTAAAAGATAAAGGTCAATTAGGAATTATAATTCCAGCAGGGATTATTTGCGGCGACAGAAATACTATAATTAGAGAAGCATTACTTGCGCAGCATTGTGTCACTGAGGTTGTAGAGTTGCCTGGAAATGCATTTAAGGGTACAGAAGTAAAAACCTTTATCTTGAACCTTTCTAAAAACAACCCAAGCACGGAAAATATCGCGCTACTTCGCTGCAACAAGGGTGGTAGTGTGGAGGCTCCAATTTGGATCTCGCCAGCTGAAGCCGTTAATCGGATGGATTACAGCTATTATGAGTGGAGAAACAGCAGCAAAGTAGTAGCGTCCAAGGGGGAGCCACGGAGGCTTGAAATTTATCGAGGCGGTATATCAACAAATCAAGCTCGCGCGTTAGGGTGGAATGTTTTTCACACTACAGATCTGAAAGACCAACTCCAGTCTGGTGAAGTACATTTTGCAGAACATTTTAGCAGCGCCGCTACAATCGACGGTAAAGTGATCGCCAAACCTGGTGATATCTTAATACCCCGCGTGGGTCGAAACATATCGCAAGGGATCAATCTAGTAAAAAGTGGTAGCGCGATGATTAGTGATTGTTTGTATGTCGCGAGGTCACAAGATCGATCTCCTGGTGAACTCTACGGCGCGCTAACATCTAGTGAAGGTAAAGCTTGGTTGCAGGCACACATACACGGTGCATGTGCGCGTTTCTTAACAAAGGCCGACCTTATAAAATTCCCCCTCTAGACCGAGGCGAAGTAACATGGACGTATCAACCGATAATACGAAACTGAAGGAAGTTATACGTAAGCTATGTGCAACCAAGATACGCACACCCCTTACTATGGAGCGCGTAAGAACATGGTTAAAGCAGTTTACTACTCAGGAAGAGCAAACCCTTGCCCTTCTGATTCTTAAGAATCTAATCTATCGTACCTCTGCTCAGATAGAGTCATGTCTCCGCCAAGCACTGAAAGAAGCAGTGCTTCATTTTGAACCTCCTAATAGCTCCGAAATTACTTACGACTGGCGTAGTGTCCTAGCAAATACTCTTCCAGTGCGCAGCGGTAAATTTTTCTTTTTTGCTCCTCCAATTATGGATTCGCTCGCAGCACCTGGAAAAAGCGGCGAGCTAATTGCGCGCTTGCTGCATTCGAACTTCGGAATAAGCCGAAGCTTTCAGACATATTGCGAAGACCGATCACTCGCCGAAGACGAATACCTGTTGATTGTTGATGATGGATCATTTACAGGTACGCAAATTTCGGATGTCTTAAAAAATTGCCGAAACCTTATGCGTGGACATCAGCGTGGCGGCATTGTCCTTTCTATAGCTCATGAAGAGGCGATAAAGCGCCTCAATATCGATTTCCCGCAAGTTAAAGTTTTCTACGGGGAGCTACTGACTGAGAGAGACAACTTCAGGCAAGTTTGCAGTTCATGGGTAACCAACAAACTTTGGCCCTACGAACACATCGATCCTCACGATTTGTATATGGATGTAGCAAAACGGGCGGAAATGTCTGACGCTGCTGCGGGATGGGGTAAGCTAGGGTTAATGGTAGTTTACGAGCATGGTATACCAGATAATACTCTTCCTCTGCTTTGGCAACGCTCTAGTAAGTGGGAGCCTCTTTTCGAGAGATAACTATGCAACCAATAATTGATCATTCAATACTTGCTAAGACTCGCGCTGAAGAGCATCCTGCCGATGTGTGGGGGAAATTTTTTGTCCCCCCTTATTTTGACTCGCTGTCTTTGAAGGGCGCAACAAAATCGACTTATTTGGTAGGTAAGCGAGGCTGCGGCAAGACAATGCTGCTGAAGTACCTAGATTATCATACTCTTTTTTCACACAACAGAATCACGATTCCTTCTGATGAGATTAATCATATTGGAATATATTGGCGTGTAGATACTCAGTTTTGCAATTCGATGAAGTTAAGAGGGGTTGAAGAGGCAGAATGGATAAATGTCTTTAATTGCTATTTTTCTCTCGCAATAGCCGGTGAAATTATTCGGTCGTTAAAGTGTATAGCATCAAGCTCATACGCCGAATTTACCTCCGATGATTTCAAAAATATGAAGCTTCCTTCTTCGGCGGACTATTCTTTTCCTACAGACCCGGTCGAACTTGAGAGGTTTCTAGACAAAACCCGTAAAAGTTTTAGCCTATGGATCTCCAATTTATCATCTGCTCCCAGGCCTATACTTCCTCCCGGTAAGGATTTTCTAGACTCGCTAATTGCGGATATAAGGAATACACCAGGTCTTGAAAAAAGTTGTTTTTATGTCTACGTTGATGAAGTAGAAAATCTTGTTGCTTATCAGCGGCGCGTCTTGAATACATATCTACGGCACAGCCAGCAGCCATTAATTGTTAGCTTTACATCTAAAGAGCTGTCTGACGAGAATGGTACTACGGGCAAAGAGTCTATAAGCGCTACTAATGACTACAACCTCTGTTACATTGACAGTCTTATGGACGATACCGAGCGGTCTTGTTTCTTTGCTGAAGTATTTCTAGCAAATCTTGACCTTGCAGCGGGTGAATCCGATTCCACATTGTTGCGTTTAGTACGCGACCAGAATTTCTTAGAAAGTCGGCGTGAGAAAGCTTACAAAGATGGCGTTCTCGATACAATTAAGAAAAGGTTTCCTACCAAAGAGCACAAACAATTTGCGGTTGAGGCATTTGAAACCTCCCGGATTTCCAATATCTTAAGGGATCGTATAGGTAAAGCACTTTCCAAAAAAACCACCACGTTAACGGTAGATGACTTCTTTGGAGCGGAGTTTCCAGCCGAGGCCAAAGTAGTGCTTCCAGCTTTGCTTAACCGAAGTACCAATTCGCCAGAACTTGTTTTGTCTCAGCTAATTAGCTATAGCAATAAAAAGGTTAGTAAGTTTGACAATTGGATACATAACAATCTTTTCGGTTCGCTTCTTGAGTTGTATAGGCCATATCGAACTTTTTGCCCGCTCTATAGCGGGTTTGATACATTTATCGCTATGTCAAACAAAAATTTACGTCACTTCTTAATACTTTCCTATAAAGTTTTGGAAATGTCAGAGCTTGAGGATGAACCCGCTGATTCTTTCTCCATAGAAATCCAAGCTCGGGCGGCGTATGAAGCAGCGGATCAATTGATTCGAGAAATCAAAACATTTGGCGAATTTGGCGAACAGTTGCGTAGTTTTGTGTTGCGTTTGGGTAACATTTTTAGAACACTTCAATCAGCTCCGAGTATGAGTGAGCCCGAACAAAACCAATTTACAATAAACTCTGGTGAACGATCACTAAGCGATGAAGAGATGCTTTTCATTTCAGAGGCACAGAAATACGCGATTTTAATCGAAATGCTAGAAACAAAAGCCAAAAGCTCCGTCAGTACTGATATTACGGACTTCCAGCTCAACCCCATATATTCTCCATACTTCATGATTAGTTATCGCCGGAAGAGGAAAGTTGATTTCTCAATTGAGAATTTCCATACTTTGGCGATGGGTACTGAGGACGAATATAGCGAGCTTGCTTCGAGCCTGTTTAAAAAAACGGAACAGCAAGATGACTTTCAGCTCGGGCTTGAGCTATGACAGCAATAAGAATATTCACTAGTCGGTTCAATGACGTAAAAGACGTAGTACTTCCAAATGACTGCATTTTATTTCATGGAAAATCTTTGGATGACAGAGGAGAAAATGCTCTTTCACTTGACAAGTCTAAGACTGCAAGAAAACTAAAAGTTTCCTATTTCCATGAGACCATGCGATTAGAAATTGGTGATGAAGAAGTAGATGCAGACAATTGCGACCCTGTTTTACATCAATACATATCTGCGCCGATAGTTTTTGAAGCTACTACCTTAGGGCTTGCAGAGCTATTCTGCACAATGCGATCCGTGATAAGCCTGGGAGTTAAGAAATTTGATGTGCTTTACGGTGAGCCAGTTGATTACACCCAAGAACGCCTCGGCGGCGAATCTTTCGCGCTTTCTAACAAGATAGTTGGATATAGGCCAATCCCCAACGCAGTGGTCGACTTATCGAGCGATAGTGTGGAAGCAGGAGTGTTTTTTTTAGGGTACGAACCTGAGCGGCTTGAACGCGCATTAGAGGAGTATCAAATGATTGCCTCTAAAGAGATTAAAGTAGTATTCGGCGTTCCGGCGTTTAAACCAGGCTGGGAACTAAACTCCTTTATTCCTCATCTGCCGAGTTTAAGCGACAAGTCTTTCGATATTGCGTACTGCGCAGCAAATGATCCTAGTGCCGCTTATGAACTGTTGGAGAAGACTAAAAACTCTTTGGGGGCAGAGTGTCAGATGTTTGTTGCTCCCATCGGAACTAAGCCATGTGGAGTGGCCACAGCATTATTCGCCAGTTTAAATCAAAGCCAGGTAGGAATTTTGTATGATCACCCTGACAAAAAATTAAAACGATCGCGGGGCGTTGGTACGTGGCACAAGTTTACGATTGTTATTCTATGAAGGAGTTTTCATGAATCTGACTAATCCAAGTGTAAGCCAAATTGAAATTATGCTTGATTTACAGTTCAAGCTTAATTCTCTGGTTGACCAAGACTGGATCGCCAAACGCTTTCCATATCTGAGAGCGGCTTTTGTAGAATCTGCTGAGGCCTTAGAACACTATGGATGGAAATGGTGGAAGCAACAAAAGCCTGATATTCCTCAAGTGCAAATTGAAATCTCCGACATTTTACATTTTTATCTTTCTGATATTTTGCTGGATACTGGTGGTGACATTAGATCTGCGGGTCTGATAATGCTAGATGAATGCGGTACCAAATCAAAAGAAATTCGAATCGATAAATTAACATACGATACTGAAACAGTTGATGTGCAAACTCTTTTCGAGATGCTGGCGGCAACATCTATTCTCCGACAAAGAAATTTCACGGTTTTTCAAAGCCTAATGCAAAAATGTAATTTGGACTGGGATTCTTTGTATGTAGGGTACGTGTCCAAAAACATCCTAAATATCTTCAGGCAAAATAATGGCTACAAAGAGGGTTCATATATAAAAATCTGGGGCGGTAGAGAAGACAACGAACATCTTTATGATATCGTCTTAAGCCTAGATGCTTCTTCTCCGTCATTTTCAGAAGATATCTTTACAGCCCTCGCAAAGAAATACAAGGCTGTTTGATAACGAAAAGTGGCCAAGTTCAACGTGGCCAGGGTGAACCGTTGTTCGATGCCGAGTTCTATCTCAGCGCGATTCAAGAAGGGGCACGAAACGACCGCTATCCAACAAACAGGTGTGCGTAGCATTCTCGCTTTCGAGCTGACGCTAAATTTGCTGAGTTTGAAATAGCATTGGCAGGTGCCTTCTGGTGAGAGTTATATGCTCAGGAAAGGAAGGTACTATGGGACAAGACAACTCATTTATCTCAGTACGTTACATCTGAACATGCGCCTGCGGCCCTGGTGGCATTTACCACGCGATTCCTGATAGCTTCTATAGTTGTAGCCGTCGCTGGTCTTCCATACTGATCGAAGGCTATTCGATCTACAGTCACGGGGGAGCCCGACGAAAGGGTACTGACCGATGTATCTTGAGCCAGATCTTTTGGCCACGAGGACATCTGAAAGACTGCTGCACCTGAGCAACTCACGCGAAGAGGGGGCTTTATCGGTGATGTACTTGTTGGACTAAAACCCTCGACAGGTACCTCGTCCTCGTACACGAGTCCGACGTACTAGGAGTTTCGATTTGAATCCGTGCTCGGTGGCCAGCGAAGTTCGAACCGAACAGGAACGTCCGTGTCCTTAGGAAGCTTCACTAGAGCAACAGCAATGCTGTCCGCATCGTTAAACCCCGTATCAGCTGAAAGTGCGACCCAGGCTCTTGCTGTATCACGTAGACCGGAGTTTCTCAAGATAATCGTAGTCGCATAGTCTCTCGTCACCCGGTCAGAATACGAGTCTTGCTTTTTTTCGTACATGAACGTCTCTCCAGAGAGAACGGAGATCGAGGGGTGGCCAAGCGCGATTTGGTCGTTATATATCTTCTGAGCGAAAGCCTGTGAAGCTTCGGCGACCTTGTTTGCGCTCAGTGCGGCCTGCCACGTATACAAAGCGGCGATTGCAGACGCAGTCGTCGCTGCGAGTGAAAGGACGCCCGAGAATCCCGCGCTGGATACGACCCGCCAAAAAAAATGAACGAGCCGAACAGTAGCCCGACCAATAGCGAATACGCCAACTCGAAGCGCCTCCAATCTCAGTTGCCATTCCCAAGAAATATTCACGTTAGTGCCTTACAACCGGATTCGACGTTATATCGGCAGAATACTGACCGGCTTAATTTTTAAGCGAAGAAAAAGTCGACATAATCGTTTGCCCCCACCTCGACTGGTGCGACTTGGGTAGGCATCTACCGATGCGACTGCAACTGACTGATCTCACTCGCCTGCAGGCGCCGGCAATACTGAGGATTTCAGTTTGTGCTAAATCCCCAGCAAAAACGGGCTACTGGTACAATCCCCATCGCTTGCTCACATCCTCAGTTTTACCGCCGTGCAGGATGACAGTCCTTAGGTGTGAGCGAGCAACCATCTTACTTTACAGCCCGAAACTCGGGCGTTTGCAAAGGTGCTCGGGTTTCGGGGCGGAGGCTAGGCCTGGGATTATCGCCGGTCACATGTTGCGAATGTCTTCGTCCGCTTTAAGCACGAACTCAAATCCGATTCCCACTGCCTTTAGTGTCTGGGCAACGCGGTCAACGAAGAACTCGGCTTGCTCTGGTAGTTCGTACAGGCCATTAATGCGGATGATGGGTAGCTTGCCTTTGGATGGCGGATAACTCTCCAGAATCTCGCCGCTTTCAATGAAGGCAATGTAGGTGTTGATTTTCTCTTGAAGCAACAACAGGTGCTCGCCCTGTTGGGCTTTGTCGCCCCATTCGAGGTGGTCAGTAATGACCAGAATTACGTTCTTGGGCTCCCACTCTGGTACGGCAATAATATCAACGACTTTCGTTTCTACGATGGACATATCTGCTCCCTCAGAGGGTCGGATCAGGTCGAAGGATTTCGACTCTGGTGGGGGGAATCTTGGTGCCTCCGGGGAAGCCGGGTTTACCTTTGCCTACAACGGTTGCACCAGTTTTTTCAATTTCCGGGAAGGCTGCTTTCTGATTTTTGGTCAGTGGTGCGGTATCAGATGACTTGCATTCAACGCATGCAATCTCGCCGTCAGTGTCTCGCCCCACCAAATCAATACGCGTCCGAACACCACTGTCCGTTTTAACCGTGACCTCACGGACGGCTTCGGGCTTGGTGTCGCTGAATTCCCCATAAGACACGTCTTCAAAGGTTTTGCCCTTCTTCTTGTTCTTCTCTAGCTGCGTGCTGAGCACAATGTAGATTGGCTGAATGCCCGAATGAGGGAACCAGATAATTGCATCTTGGAACTCAGGCGGATGCTCTGGACTCGCCAGCACGGTGTCAGATTGTGCTGTGGGTGGGTACACCCACATAGGCGGTAGCTGTGGAGCACCTTCCAGTGTTGGGATGCCCAGTACACCATCAGGGCTTGCCGCTGGCGTCCAAGTAAGCCCAATCCCGTTGCCGATGTCAGCAACAAATCTCTCACCGTCTTTCTTGCCCTTGATGACGCGGACATTTTCCCACTCCGTTTTGCCGCCCGTGTAGAAACCGTAAGCGTTAACGGAGCCATCCGGTAAGTTCTTCACGTTGACACGCACACGCGTGCGGCCGGTATCAAGCGTTGCGTACTGCTCGCTCTTGTAGAAAGCGCTATCAGGCGAAATGCTGGTGTTCGGCATTAGTAATGCAACAGTGCCCAATGCAGCGCCGGCCGAAACAGCTGTTGATCCTTTCAGCAAAATGAGTGCGAGTGATCCGCCAAGACGTTCAGCAATTGCACTGCCAGTAGCAGACCCGCCTACCAGCTGCAGTGGGGTGCCTTGCGCTGTAATCGCTGCCCCGGTGCCAAGCACCGCCCACAGCCCATAGTCGGCCAGTTTCTCAACAGGCACAAATCCGGCTGGTTTCTTGTGGTTGATTGCACCGTCAGGAAGGTTACAGCTCTTAGCAAACACGCAGCCTAAGGGGGCGGCTTGAGCGTCTGTCTTCGGTGAGAGATCTTTGTATTCCGCCCAATGCTGGGCATGAGTTTCAACAGGTTCAACGCCGCTGTTGCGGTAGCCCTTCGGCGGGTTTGGTACGTATCCACTCACGTTGAGCTTCCTTCTCGTCCTTGGGAATCCCGGCCTGAGGCTGGGGTAGAATGACGTTACCGGGAAGTTCAAGCGCTGGCTGTAGGACAACTCCTAATTGCATCGCTAAATGTTCCCGCGTTCCATGTCGTTGATGGGGGCGAATGATAACTGAATTGCAAGTTGCCTCGTCGCCGATCTGCATTCGGAAAATGTCAACGTTGCCTAAACCGCTTGTGGGCGAAACGACTGTCAGCGGAATTTAGATTACCCATCGCTAGGATTACCTGGAGTGACCGTAAACTAAAGGAGGGGGTGTTAGGGATGGGGGGCAAAATGGGGTAAACAGTACGCCAAACAATGCTATTCAATGTCAATAATGCATTTATGCGTGCGTCTGGAAAGGGTGTTGAAACCCATGAAAA
This sequence comes from Pseudomonas sp. LBUM1645, assembly GCF_059716185.1. Lineage (NCBI taxonomy): Bacteria > Pseudomonadati > Pseudomonadota > Gammaproteobacteria > Pseudomonadales > Pseudomonadaceae > Pseudomonas > Pseudomonas sp. LBUM1645. The sequence continues at coordinate 5,987,238 of NZ_CP166811.1, read as the reverse complement.
CATGCGGGGTTGGGGTTCAACGACCGGAATACTCCAGCACAATCGGCGTGTGTTCGACCGAGTGGCAAGAACGCTCCACAACCCTTAGCTGCCAGTCAAAAGGAATCGGCTGCACTGAATCTAATGGCTGAGTTTCATCTACGAAAGAGCGCTACGAAGGAAAGAATTACCAGTGCTGATACCAGCCCGCCACCGATGCCCAGTAGCTGCCGATCCAGGCGATCATGCTTTTCCGCAAGCGTCGTGAGCTGCTGGTCCAAGGAATCAACCTTTCTCTCTTGGTTATCCAGCATTGCAGGGATTGACTGGATCACCGCTGTGTTATCAATCACAGGCTGACTCGGAGATTGCTCGACTTTCTGGACTGAGGCAGGAGTGAGGGTTGGCTCTATGATCGTTTTGTCACCCTCAACAGCAATGATGCTGCCACCTGCACCAGCGCATGCTAGGTTGATGAATGTAGACATCGATTTCAGCACGTCTTGGCCGATTTTCAGTACGGCTACTTTGTCCCATCCAAATAGCTGTGAGATCCATTCGATACCCTCGGCTGGAATTCGATCGAATTGGGACTCGACAGCAATTGCATAGATCATTGGCGAAATCACTGCGATCCCAACAAGCAGAAGCCCTTTCGTCATCCGCTTAAGCGGCATCCGAATTACCAAACCCAGCATAACGACGGAAGCCAAAATCAGGGTGAAGCCAGCCACGACCGGTTGAGCCATAAGAACGGCAAGATAGATAGAGCCGAAAAAGCCAACGAGGGCGGCAACCGCCAGCCAGAGCAAATCAAATGAACGAATTTTTTTCATTGGTTGAAATCTTGGTATTGGTAATTGGGATGCAGACATTAGACTTTTAAAAAATAGTCTTACGTTCTTACCTTTCCCGCGAGGCAGTCTTCTTTCTAATTAGAAATTCGTCCGAAAATCAAATTATAAATATTTTTTTGAAGGCTTCGAAAGGGATTCTTCGTCTTCTCCCACTCCTCTTTCAGGAGATACCTGGATTTCATAACTGCGATGCCAGCCAAATCGCGCCAACTACTATACTGGCGATTTGGTACAAGCTTTGCTGGGTCAAGGAGATTTATCAATGAAACTAACAAGTCATTAGCTTCTCCATCGTCCGGCTTGAACCTTAACTCAATTCGTCGTAATACGTGGAAAGAATCGTATTTTATGCGATCAAGTCTCATTGATAGTTCCGCCTTCACTTCTTGATCTGGCTCACCATTGAAGACCAAGTATAGATCAATCCATTCATGGGCTTTACTAATAAACTCGGAAACATCCTCCCTTACTCCATCAATCCATGCTTGCCTGAATTCCGAAATTTTCAGTTGGCGCGCCATTAATGCTACAAGAATTGCAGCCACCACTGTTGCAGCTATAGTCCAAATTGACGGCACTATTCTTACTCGATTTAAGAGAATATTTTCAACGCGAGTGACAATCGTCGGTTTCGATCAGTGCAGGTTAGCTTTATTGTAAGCCCCGACAACTACCAAAATTTGACCCTCTTGAAGATACTGTGCACGATTTGCATCTAGTGACACTCTGAGATTCGATGTAATTTCCATATAATCTCCTTCCAAGGGCTTGCCACCCTGTTCGAATCCAATCGTCGACGGTTTCGTATGTCCTTCAATTGCTTTTAGCACAGTATCAACGTCATCACCGTGGACGGTTCCCGGTCGGAATCCATCCTTGAGAAAAATCTGAATGTGTCGGCTTGAATTGCTCATAATACTTGTCCCTGTAAGTAGGCTATTGCCTGTTCGTAAATTTTGACATGTCACCATCTAGCTCGTAGAAGTCCACGATATCAAAACGCCTTTATGACGTCCACCGTCAGAACTAGACTCTGTACGAAAAAGTAATGTTGCAAACACCTCACAGAACAAACCATTGAGCCAATCGTGGCAAAGCATCTTGCGAGCTTGTAGGCGCACGTGACGATGCGGCGGTCTTCGTTCAGCCAGTCGACACAGGGCTACACGTTGTACAGCTCAACCCCCGAAGCGCTTAGGAGGTAGCGAATTATCTCGGTTCTTCGCTCTAAATCGCCCCTGAAGACCTACACTTACACGACTGCTGCTTTTGACCGGAAATAGACCCAAAGCAGAAGATCCGCTTTTGGCCAGGGCTGTGTGAAAACGCATACGCGTTTGGAAGTCTGCGTTACTACGTAAAATCTGCCATCGTTTGGTGAATTCGCCGGCCGGAAATTTGCGTATAAACGTGGTTTTCGTTCCAGTCCTGACTGTAAAATCTGCTGTAAAAATGTTTTCACACAGCCTGGGCCGATAGCAGACGTTACTAAACGAGGTACGATTCTGCTGCTTAGCGCTGCCAAAGCTTGAGAGTAATATTTGATCTGACTAACCAGTTACACACGAAGTCCCTGCATAAAAAGGCTCTCCCCTGTTCAACATGGGCAATCCGTCCATGCGTAAGCAGGGCGCGTCGAGTCGAACACTTAAATCTTTAGCTATTGCCCGCAGGTCAGACAGCTGTCGAAGTCTCCGCCGAGGACATTTCCAGCGCAATCCTTACTAGAGCATTTCCTCCTTGAAACGGTGTATTCGTCATCGCAGACCGGACAATAGATCGTCTTGCATCTCGGCTTAGTAGTTGTAAGTCTTGCGAGTTTATAATCAAAATCGATGTCGCTACTGGCATCGGAATGACATTTCGGACATAAATACCCGCGTCGCTTCTTATCAATCTTAAAGTAATTGGTAACCCTCCCTGCACCCAACAGCTTTATGATTATCGATAACTCCTGACACGCCTGATTCGAGACATACTGATATTCACCCAGCTCAGTTCCAGGTGTAACCTCCAAAGATTCGCGTCGCAGCTTAGCCCAGGCCTCCCTTGGAAATAGTTCTTTATGCATGAACAATAAGGACTCGATAACCTCCATATAATTCACCTGCAGAGAAGCATTCACAGAGTGCATTAGTGAGTTTCGAGTTTCGCGCAGCGCATTAAACTTATCGATAAATACGCTACTAAATTTGGAAGCAGCAAATGAATCGTGCACCTTAACCAGGTCTTGGGCATCGATGGTGCGAAATCTGCTGAAATCCACGTCACCCACATAAGGAGATGGCCACTTTGAAGGTGCATCTGATATCAGAATAAAAGGGGTTACCTCGCAGATGCGACCTTTGATTATGAATTCCAACCCCTGCTGCATGACAGTCAAGGAAGTCGCCAATTGACGCTGAGCCAGCGCCCAATAGTCTTCCGAAACCGCTTTAGTGTCATGCCCCCATTGTTCTGCTTCATGCAACCCCACTATTAGCTTCGCGACGGCATCCCACGCGAATACCAATAATTCCTTGCCGGTACGGTAGAAATCGGCGGCGGAGGGTACGTTCGTTATCACATCAACTCCATTTCTAGGGGCTTGTAGCACGTCTGGTTTTTTGACAGCGTAGACGCTCTAATACCGACTGATCGGGCGTCCGAATGTCTCGCAACATATGCCGCGTGCAGTCAGCCTACCCTATCGTCCCAAGCAGACGTTGGCTACAGTTCTATGATGCTAACTAGGTAGAGCTAGCGCTCTGGCTCAAGACGAATACTAAGCGCCGCATGTCACGCACTTCCGCATTCATGACGTCTGTTTCCGTCACATGCTTGAACACACCTCATCCGTGGACGGACATCTCTTCCTTTGCCGCTGAGAGCACCCCTGAGGGATTGGCCGAGAGCACTTCCTTCGGCCGCTTCCCGCCGAGGAAGGTATTTGGCGATGCAAACCAGAACGCTAGTGCCCACCCATCCTTCATCGTGGCCAACGTCGCGATTACACTCTCCAGCGCAGAAAACGGCCGAAACCCTTGTGCTGGGTCGAGTCCGTAGATCGGGAAATAATCGACCCCTTCATGGCGCAGAGCAAAAATCTTCCCGGCATGCTTCCATTTGTTGGGCTGCGAGCTGGGGTTGCCGGAGCTGAACTGTGCGAGATTCGAGATCTCGTTGGCCGTCACCCAGTCGTTACTTTGAAGGATCTCGGTTTTCGCCTGTGCCAGCATTCGGGCCTCACGCAGCAACGTCGACGGCACCGGCTTCTTAGGAACCATTAGGGAGACGATGGAAGAAATCGTATCGGCAGGGAGGGGGTGAATGTGGACGAAAAATGCCTGGGTGAGCATTTCTACGGAGCATACGTAGGCGTCGACTAGGTCCCGTGACTTCGCATCCACGGTAATGACAATCTTATGCCCAGAGCCCTCCGTTTCTTGAGATGGGGTTTCAATCTCAACCACCAGCGACTCCTGAACGATTTCAACCGTGTCAGTACTGAAAGTCATACCAACCTCCCAAAAGTTATCGGCGCGATCGAAAATCGCCAATACCCAATCTATCCCCGAGGGCTGCTTATCGCAATGACCTTCTGACGGTGGTAACGGTGCCTCCCCGGCTTGGCTGAGGAGGGGGCTCATGGAGTCGGCAAGTGAAAATCACTTTTGAACTGTCATGGAGGAAACCTTCCCTCGTTTTGACATTACGATCGTCCGGTTCTTGCCGATTGATGCCCGTCGTGAAGGCCTGCAATCAATCCATACCTGCACCCCAAGTCGGAGAGATTCATCCGACGACTTGATCGGCGCCGCTGATAAGGCACTTTATGTCGCCAAAATCAGCGGAAGAAATTTGAGCGTTATCGCTAATTGATTGACCAAAAAGAGTAAATGAAATTAGGGCGCTTTCGACCCTTACCGGTCCGTCGTAGCTGCCAGATATTTACCCCGCGGACAGTTGAGATATTTGTGTCCATTGGTTCGATCCCTCAGCCGCTGCAGTCCGACTGCGAAGCCGAGTCCAGGTAAGCGAACGAGACTGCTAATAACGGCGTTTTCGTTAAATGCCGCCCCACAGAAAAGCCCGCGCCGGTGGCCTTTTTACTGCCAGTTCCGGCAATAAAATTGAGGTCACCCGGATGAGGTGAAGCCGATCCGGGTGCATGTTAGTCAGGGGTCGAACTCAAATGAAGAGCGTTGATCAAAGCCCTGCGATATCGTAATGGAGTCCCATCGAGTTCAACAAATAACAATCGACTTGCTGCGCTCACCAGTATGGACATTTGTTTGCTGGGTATAGATACATAGCCGGTGAGCTGTTGGTCGTTGATGTAAAGTGAGCCAACGGCCTTTGGTTGCTCTATCAGGCTGTCCAGCCATGGATTTGCAACCAGACGCAGGAGGGCTTCAGGATATTTGAATCCCTCGGGCTCAATCACGCGGCCCATCAAGGTCAAAGTGGCCACTTCCTTGAAGTGACTCTTACTCTGCCATCGATCCGTAGGTCCAGATAAATAGAAGGACCAGCTGAAATCCCAACTTGCTATCTGTATCGCATACCGAGCGTACTGTGTCTCCAACCGAGGGCGGCCACTTTTTTTTGAGCGATTATGCTGGATTTGAGCCATGGCATGCCCCTGTGGACTTGCAGACATCAGGTCACCACTACGCTAAGTTAGGGGAGTCCTAGGGAGATCAGTTGGCTGGAAATTCTAGTCAAAAAATCTTAAGTTCGCGCGGAACGAAAGCAAGCTAATCGCCCGGAGTAACAAGTCCCGCGAATATTTTGTAGTTGCAACTGAATGTACAGGCGGGCACGCTCTCTGCATTTTTAAGAATTATGGATGCAGACGAACCACCGTTTCGTTGGTGATGCGCGTTCCCGTCTAGCGGGGAGACGGGAGGATTGCCTGCATCCTCTTGATGCCCTGAACCAAAAATCAGGCTGTCGGCTCAGCGGGCGAGATTTTAGAAAATTCAGATAGGTGAGCGTCTTCTAGGCTACGCAAGGAGTGTCAGACCTGCGCTCACCTACGTTCAACGCCCAGAACATCCGACCTCAATCCACGCCCATAGCCTTGAAAACCGCGTCTACCGGATCCGCATAAAAACTTGTCTGGAACTTGGTAAAGAGTTCTGCCGGAATAGTAGGGATGTCTTTAGCGCTGCTCATCGGTAGCGATACCCGCTTTCCACCTGCATCGAAGGCGACCTGTAGGCACTCCGCAATGCTTTCAACCGGATTGACACTTCCCCCAAGGCTCATGTCGCCCAGGACCACCATCTGCCCTTGGGCTGGACGTCCAAGTAAGCCGGACGCGAAAGCTACTAAGCTGGCGAGCGCCATATGGGTTAACGGTCCGGTGTTTTGTAGCTCAACCACATGTAGGTGGAAGTCATGGTCGAGGACTTTTGCCGAAGCGCTGATGCGCGATGCATTGGCTTTAAAATAATCGAAAGCAATCTTCACTTGCTCCTTGGCGATACTGGAATTCCAGAGACCAGAGGTTGCCAGCTTTCCGCTGCCCTTTGTGACCTGAAGCTCGATCCGATACAGCCCAGGCATACCTTTACCACTCAAGCCTATGGTATGTATGAAACCAGGCTTACCTGGACCTTCTGGGATGAGGCCCCCGCCGCCTTGCTCTTTGACGGTGACGAAATGCTCTTCGAGTGTTTCATTGTCGATGTAGCTGAAGTGGACATCGTAGAACTCCATGCCCCCAATTTTCTTTAACTGTTCTTTCACACGTCGGCGGACCTGAAGCGCGTACTCGAGACACTGACGTACGTCTTCTTTGGTGAATACATCGTGAGGGTAGAGCAGCTTGAGCAGACCAGACACTGTTTTGCGTACAGCGATCACATCGCGCTGATTAAGGTTGTTACCAAGTTTGAAGTGTTTGTCGATGGCATCCGCGAAGCTTCGTTTGCGCATTTCGCGGAAAAACTCTGCTAGGTAATCGACTATTAATCCATATCTGTTGGTAAAAAATTCCGGGCGCATTTTTGGAATTTCCCAACCAGGAATGTAAGCATGGAATCTGTCGAAAAAGGCTGCGTCGATCATCTGTTCTGGGAACGGCGCCAGCAGATGGCTGGTTTTCACCAGCGATTCAACGCTTTGATTGATATTACCAACGAAGACCATGGAGGCCGAGGCTTCCATTTGCTCACGCCCGCGGCCAAAAGAACCAGAGGCCATGAAATCTTTCATGATCTGCACTCCGTCTTTGTCTTTGAAGTTGATGCCGGCCACCTCATCGAAGGCCACCACATCCCAAAGACCGACCAGGCCTATGCGGCGACTGCTCATGTTGTAGAACAGGTTAGCAACGGTGGTTTGCCCGCCGGACACCAACATGCTGTTCGGCGAGCACTCTTTATAGATATGGCTCTTGCCGGTGCCGCGAGGGCCGAGCTCGCAGACGTTGTAGTTGTTCTCCACGAAAGGAACCATCCTGGCCAAGAGATGCCATTGCACGGACTCATCCAGAGTCGAGGGCTCCATACCGATGGAACGGATCAAAGCCTCACGCCATTGCGGTGTGCTCAGTGCTGCGCGTCCGGCGAACAGCTCCTGCATGTTCATGTTCGGCATCTGGATCGGCTTGAGGAGCGTGACGCCAAAAGGCGATCCCGATTGGCCTTCCTCGTGGTAATAGCTCAGCGTTGCGATCACCCAGATACCGCCCACTAGAAGCTTTTCGTATTCCTTGACGATGCCAGCAGAGATCTCAGCGTCCTTGATGCCGAGGTTGCTGAAAGAGGCTTCGTAGCGGTCTTTTCTTTCATTCAACCGTACAGTGACTCGGTCGATCACCTTGTATGTGCCGCGCTCTCGAACTAGAGACTTGACCTTCTCGGCCTCATCCGGTCGAACATAGTTCTCCGCTAAAATTTTCTTGACGTTCTTCAGGCCCTGTTCGATTACCTCTGAATCATCGGACGCGCAGTACATACCCAGCAAGTACTCAAGCACGTAAACCGGTACGTTCGCGCCTTCCTTTATCAGCTTGGTCAGGTCCTTGCGCACCACGCGACCGGCAAAGTGCTCATTGAGCAACTGATCGAGATCTTTATCCACTTGGGTTTCCATCTAGTGTCGTGCCCTCAAAAAAAGTCGTCGGTGAAGGCCAGGTCAATCGTCACACGGTAGCGCTCAAGCTCAGTGTTCAGATCTTTATCGCGGATCACCAGGAAGTAATCTTTCTGCCGATCAAAGTCGCTGCCTGATAGTGACAGGCGTACCTGCTTAAGGCGCTCGCTCATGGAGTCCGTCACGCAGTCGAACGTGACAACCTCCTCACTGGAGACCGGCTGCTCCGCTTCGTAGATCGCCACAGCAACCGTAACTGGTAGCACTTGCTCGCTGACAGACTCGGTCTGGATCAGGTCAAAGCGCTGTATATTGGTGACCATTTTCAGGGTAGATTTCGGTGAGATCACCCCCACTTTGCGTTTGGTGCGCTTCTCCGCTTTCTCACCGCGTAACTGGTTGACCGTCAGCACAGGAACAACGATTTCCTGAGGCATGGCCCCGCCATGGACGAAGCGTGCACCGCCGACAAAGTGGAAACGATTCGCGCCTTTGGGTATCCAGAACTGAGTGTCCGATGTTGTGCCCGCAGTCTGCTTGGTCGATCCCTGCCAGACATCCTTGGCAGCAGGCAGCGTATGGCCAATGACATAGCGTTTCTTACTTTTTATCGCACTATCCGGCTTCTCTGCGAGTGAGGTTCGATCCGCCGCCTCAAGCTTGCTCTGCTGGAAGAGGAACCCATGATCGGCCGTGATCAACACTGTGCTGGTGTTGAAGTGCATGAGGATCTTGCGGGTCAGTTCGGTCAGCTCCTCAATGGCGAACTCGACGTGGTGGAAGGTATCCACCTCGGAGCCACCGCCCTTATCACTGCGGTCATCGATCACGTTGTGATAGACGTAAACTAGTTGCTGATCCTTAAGCGCTTCACGCCCAGCGTCACGGGACCACTCTTTGACCTGCAGTGCGGTTACGGCCATGCCGCCATGCAGGGAAAGCACCTTGTCGCGAGCAATGGTGTTGCCAGTATTGAGCCCGTCTACGAAAACACCATCACTGCCTTCGCGATACTCCAGCGCCTGGTGTGGCAGCAGGGAAGCCATGCCCAACGTGGTGTAACTCGGCAATACGCCCAGCTGACTATTCAGGCTGGCCTTGCTGTAGCGCTTTTCATTGATGCGTTGGCATAGCTCGACAGCTGCTTCATAGCGGAAGGCATCGCTGATGATCACTACTACGCGCTTGCTGCGATGCCCCTCCAACAAAGGTGCTACCCAACGCTCATAGAAATTATGCTGGTTAGGAACACCGGGTATTTTCCAGTGTTTCAAGCGCTGTTCGGCCTCAACACGGTCGCCCCAAGAGCGTCCGAGCTGATCGAGATACCAATACGCATAGCACTGCTCGACGGCCTCATCGAGCTTCTTCAGCAACTCGACGTGGGCGCGTTGGGAGGCGGCGAAATAATGGCGGTAAGCCGTGTCAAAACGGTACAACTCGCTCTCATAGGCTTTGTACAACGCCTCTGTACTGGCGAAGTGGAAGCCTGCAGCGTACTGGTGACGATGCGTAAACAGGTCGATAGCAGACGACAGCGCCGTGTATAGCAGCCGGTACTTGCGTCGGATCTCATCGTCCTTATGGCGAGTCGCCCAGTAATTATCCAGTCGCTCGGAGATGATCTTCGAAAACAGACCGAGATCACGTGGATCTGCCTCCGGAATAGCTCTGGTCAGGTCGACAATGATCTGCCGCTCGACAGCTTCGAAGGTTGCAACATTGGCCAAGCTCTCCAGCGAGATCTCACCAATCTTCTGGGTGATATGCAGGGCTTCACCGACCCAACCGGAAATCTCATCATAGGCGTGGTAAAAACGTGAGCTGTCACGCCACCGGGAAAGCAGTGCACGTGAAGTGGCGCGAGCGCTGGCTGAGGGAATAACAATCGCTGAGGCCCAACTGGGTATATCGCCGATGCTTTCGCAGAACCCGGTCGCCAACAGTCGAATAAGAAAATGCCCAAAGCTGAAGGGTTTATTGCCACTGATTTCCTCGATGGAGGCCGGATAGCCCACCTCTTCACGCAGGGCCTGAAGCAAAGCCGGTATTAGGCCGAACTTGTACAGCTCCTCGATGACCGCAGGATTTTGCTCAAGACCCAGATCGTCACGGACGGCACCATCAGCCAAGGTGCAAAGCAGCGTCATGACATCACTGCCACTAGCAGCTAGCACAACGGCAATCATCGCCAGATCCAACTCATGCTCGGTGTCAGTTGGTTTGGCCAAACGCTTCAGGCTGGCTAGGCGAGCCTTGCTGCTAAGGAAGCGCTCACGGCTGGCTAGATGTTCACGGAGTACCTGCTGGTGCAAGCCCAGTTCATTGAAGATCAGTGACACCTTATCAGCGTAGAAACTGCGCGAGTACAGTTTGATGTCTAGTAGCCAGTCATCGTTCGCGTCAGGCTCAGCGCAGGGGAAATAAAGCAGGTACTTGCCCTCTGTGTCCTCAAGCTCTAGCTTGAGCTTGGTACCGAAGGTGGACTTCCCCTGCATGTTCAACACCTGCACATCGGATAAGTCGAGTTGCTCCAGCTCGCTAACAAAGCTCTGCTCAGGATCGTACCAGAACACGATTCGGTGATTCTCTGTAAACAATGCCTGCCGCAGGCCTTGGGTGAGCTGTTGCGTATCCATCATTAATCTCAGTGCCCACAATTAAGCGCTTAAAAGTCGTATGCATTCGGTGTCGAGGTAAGCATCTATGGCCTCGATATCCAGACAGCTCATGATACCTAAGCCGCAGCTCCTTGAATGCTAAGGTACCGAATTGAACCCGTTGCGGGTCAATCGAGATGTTTTTCCAGCAGATGGCGCCGAGCTTTCACGAATATAGACGTTGACGCTGCTCATTTTAATTCCTCTTTATGGTTCATTATCAAATTGGCTGATTATCAGCTTTGACAAAGTCTAAGCAAAGCAACTGCCTCTTAACATTCTCGTCACCAAGTGCTATCGACCAGCGCTCCTCGATAAATTTTAAAAGTCTCAATCCACGAGAAAGAACCTCTCCTGGATTCCACCATTCGAGTTGACCTACTTCATTTTCTGCGCATGAGCCATTGTAGTATCCAACACCGTTACCATTGTTTTTCTTAAGCGCAAAGGAGTCATTCTGCAATGAGGCGTTTTTGGCTCTAGAAAGGGGCAGCAGATTGCCTAGCGAGTGTGAAAGAAAACGCTTCTGTTCGTTAGTATACGGATTGAACTTCGCGGCCCAATAGTCGGTTTCAGTTTGCGGGTAGATGTGTTCGATGGTTACATGGTCTTTCTTGGAGCGCGTAAGCTCATGCCAGTCAAGTTTTCGAGTGGCTTGCTTGCCTCGTTGCAGAAGATGTGTCTCGTACTCATACAGTAAATAGTGAATCCCGTCCCAGTGGTAAAAACCTTGTCGGCTAAGTTCGTATCTTTCCTTGATATAGCGTTCGAAGTTGGTGGCCGAATAGTATTTTTCTGTCCAGCTGCTGATCATGCTTACGACAAAATCAACAGTTAACTCTTTGCGTAGCAAACGTCTCGCTAAACCGTAGAACTCGGAATCCCCGGTGTTAGCGCGCCTTTGACTTATCGTGAAAACCGTAAAGTTGTAGCGCTCGGCTGATGACAGCAGTCGGTTGATGTCACTTGGTAGTTGGTTTGTGCAAAAAGCTGCCAGGATCAGCGGGCGGAAAGCTCGGAAACTCAGCCGATTTAATGCATCAAGCAAATCTTTGGTTTTTGAGTTATCAAAGCCTGGAAGAGGAAAATGTGGGTTGTGAATATGGAACCAGGGCTTAATAGCCTCTTGCAAGCTTCTGACGTAGTTCACTATTTCTACGATGGTGACGCGCTTATCTTCAGTGGCGGGATGTGTTACACCGCGAGCTGTGAATTTTTCATCTAGAAGAAAACGTATGTAATCATCACCTTTGTTTCGTGTGTACTGGAAGTACATGATCCAGTGATGACGTAAGAAACTATTGTCCGATAATTGGCGGTCTGGATTTTTCCCAAGATATTCGTAGATTGTTTTCCAGGTTTCATTGATACTTTTACGAAGGACGGAGTGACCGGAATTATCATGGAATAGTGTCGATAGATAAATCAGACGGTTCTTGAGCAGCTCAAGATTTGATAGAGGTCTGCCGCGATTATTCATCGTTTCAAATGTTACAAATACGTCAATTTCGTCGTCGATTTCGTAAACATTGAATTTTAGTTTCTGAGTTAGCTTGCGAAATATACAAGCTACTTCCTCGGGATTCATTTCCTTGAGTTTTACGAGGAAGAACTTTTTTGCGTACGCAAGGTTTTGCGTGTACAGGGTGTCCTGATACTGGCTGTTAGATGAGCCTTGGCCGAAGATCCGAGTTCTTAGGTATTGCTCGCTAGGATCATCTTTTTCATACCCAAATAGGAAGGATCGTCGCAAGCCATCCGATGCAACCTGCTGGACATACTTTTGATGGATCTCATTTTTTGTCTGGTAGTTAAGCTCGGTATGGTCGCCGACATTTTCAGTAATCGCTTGAATCAGAAGAATCGACGTAGTTAAACGCTGCTGACCATCCACAACGTAATAGGGCTTGTAGCCCTTTCCTTCGATTAGCCATGCGTCATCCGGCCACGCCTTGAAAGCCTCCGCTTTGACGGGCTCGAACGTGATGACTCCCGTGTAGTGGATGCGATTTTCCGCCAACTGTAGCAGGTCTTCCCAAAAGTCATCTAGTTCGTGATGACTCCAGGCATAGCCTCTTTGGTAGTCAGGAATACGTATCAGCCGGTGCTCAAAGATTTCACTCAAGCTTTTGAGATTGCCCATTTTGGATATCCTTATTCCGTAGCGCTACCGGTGATCGCTTTAACCTCAGCCAGCAAGCCACCAAATTTTCCATAGTTAACCTTCACTCCCTCATCCAGATCCAAGCTTATTCGCTGGTCGGCGTAATGGCGAAGATTCTCGTCGAAGGTGGCGAGTTCTGCCTGTTGGTTGTGCAGGGTGGCGAGTTCTTTTTCCAGGCGTTTTTTCTCGGATGTGACGGCTTCGTTTTCAATGTCCGTAGTTAGCTTGTTAGCGTAGGTGTTGAGCTTGGCGGTGAGGGGGATGACGTACTCTGTACGCATACGCGCCAAAGTGCCTTCGTTGTAGCGGTGCAGGTAGACCAGGCACTCGAAAGCCTTGTGTTTACCCGAGCTGAATAGCCAATAGATGGGCCGCTTCTTGTAAGTCTTGAGGTGATCCTTGAAGAACTGGGTGCTCAGGTAACGGCGTATAGTGTCTACCGCCGACTCGCCGCGCTTGGGCTTGATGGCGTGCAGGCACAGGCTCTCGGCAACGAAGTCGAGGTTTTCCTGCAGATGCTTGTCGCCCCACACTGTGCGGACAAACTCCCGGAAGCGGTTGGTGGCATCGTCGCCGAACCATTCCTGATCGGTCTGCGGGAGGATGCCGTCGCTGTCGGCAGGGAATGTCTTGTAAGCGCTCTTAGCTACCAGTTCAGCAAAACCTTTGTTTCCAGTATGGGCGTAGACCAACCCTTCACGATCGAGGGAATAACGTCCCATAACGCAGCCTATCACATAGCTAATTAACTCTGAGATAGTTGATGAGCGATAGACTAAAGCTGGATCGTTGCCCGCGCCCCGAAATCTATATGCAGGGTTTATATCGATTGTAATTTCATCGATCGGAATACTGAAGTCGGTCGGTAACTCCATTCCGTAAGAACTTGCAATTTTTAAGTTAAGTATGAGTTCTTTGTCGTGCATCAAGCGAATCATTTCGGCTTGAGCTTTTATCGTTTCTTCATATGACTCTTTTAGACTAGTCGATCCATTCACCTGGAAGATTAGCGGAGACCGACTGTATTCCATGGATACTTCAAAGCTATCCCAGTCTTTTTTTCCAATCCTCACTAATTCGCCTGCAATCTCGGGAACTTCGCGACTTAATTCAGCTCTTGGGATTGGTATCCTGGACACCTGGCCCGCTTCAAAAGTAAGCGTTGGTGATAGTATTTCTGTAAAACTATGGACTTGCTTTGAGTTAAGGACTGCGATAGTGTCAAGCAAATCATTCTTTTCATCAAAAAAAATACATGAGCCGGCGTCAGAGAAAATACAACCTGCCGGGTAATATCTTAGACTGAGTTTTCCTGATGATATTCTAGACCATCCAATATTCTCCTTAAAGTACATTGGAATGCTTTTTATTGTTCTTGTCGGGCTTCCATAAAGGCTGGCCGCATAACTCAGCAATTCCCGTCCGTCATCTTCCCAGTTGATAACATACTCTAAATTCCCATACCACTTTCTAAATATGCCACCTTTTATAAGCGGGAACCATTTTTTGAGTTTGCTCTTTGCATCCTCCCTGTCAGTAGCGTCACTGCACGTTTTCAGATTATCGACTTCATACCAATATCTAAGAAATCTATCGTTATCACTAGTGGCAAGCCCTTGGCGTGTATCTCCAATATCGGAAACGCTGTCAAACTTCATAAAAGAATCCCTAATAGTATCGGAAATCCAATATGCGATCGGGGCGCCAGGAATTTTACTGAAAGAACTTTGCTCTAGTTCAAATGTCAAAGATCCTTTGCTTCTTCTAAAAAGCTCATCCTTTTTTTCGGACTGCTTGTCAGAATTTAAATTTATGTAACTTCCTTTGAAGCCATCAACTTGTCTATTTTCAATAGTAAAAGCTACGCACTGCACGACCTTTGAATTTAACTCTGGAAAGCTGTTATAACCAATCTGCATTAAGTTTTGTATGTTTTTTTTCGTCAGAATTACATCGCGCATCTTTTCATAACTGGAAAGAAACATCCAGCTCTGCATAGTGACCATTGAGTTCAGGCCGCTGGGCTTAAGCCAGCCAAATCCCCGTTCGATAAAAATAGAAAATAGATCAGACTTGCTGTTCGAATAGGCTTTGCCTGCAAACTCTTTCAAGTGGGAGTTCATCCCCTTTCCGCCCATATACGGCGGATTTGCCACCACGACATCGAAACGCTGCGCCAGGATCAATGCTTGCTGAATATAGGGGATTAACTGCAGCGCCGCCGTTTTTTGCATCACGTCGCCACTTTGAGTCAGGTGGTACAGTACTCCCAGTAGCTCACCCAGCGGCTCAGCGTCGCCATTCGGAACTTCGATTAACGAGCCGAAGGTCTTCGCTTGGGTAAATCTAACTAGAGTGTTTTTCAACAATTGATAACGGCTGTCTACCTCAGCGGTGCCGAGTTCCATCTGCTCACTGCTGAACAAGCTTTGCGACTGACCATGCTGCCAGTCGTTGCTCAGATTTAGCCCCTTCCACAGGGTGGCCAAATCAATATGAAGACTTTCCTGAAGAGCCAGAACGTTTAACTTGATCTGACGTCCGAAGATACGCCGATCGTCCTCGCGCGCCAACATCATCAGGGTAAAACCGGCGAGCTGGCCGGCGCGGTCGTCAATATCCAATCCGAACAGATTGTGCTCGAGAATCAGCTGTGGGATGTCACGGACACGGTGGCCACGTTCTTCGTAAATGGATTTTAATACTTTGTAGGCTTCTACCAAAATATGGCCGGAGCCGCACGCAGGGTCGAGTACCTTGATGGACAGTGGGTCGATGCTCTCCGGGGTGATCCTGGCCAGCTCAGCGCGCACCTCGAGAGCCTGCTCGGCGGGCTCGATGTAGTAGGGCATCTTTGCTTTGAGCTGTGAATTCGGATATGTCTGCAGCCATTTGCGGCCCACGGAGTTCTGCACTAGGTACTGGACGATCCAGTTTGGAGTGAACAGTTGGGTCGCGGCGGGTATGTCTTCACTTTTAACCACCTTACCGATGACCTGATCTTTCTTCTCGGAGATGTAGAACTGGTAGAGCCAGCCTATGATTTCCACGTTTTGCCAATCATCTTCGGGAATGGCGCTGACCAGCTCGCGAATTAGCGAGTCGGTCTTGGTGAGGTTGTCCGGCAGCAGCAACTCGGTGGCATCGTCGACCGCCTCGAAGAGGAACGGCATGGCTTTGTATAGGGCATGGCACTGGGCAAGCAGTAGCTCGCGGTACAGCTCTTCATCCTTTGTGCCATCGAGCTTCAGCTCAGCGATGCGCTGACGATCCATGTCTTCAAGCTCGATATCCATGCAGTCATCGAGGATCTGGAAGCTACCCGGTTGATCTGGATGGCTAAGCACACGGCGACCGTGTTCGAGGTATCCCTTGAGCTCCATGTAGCGGATTGCGCATAGGCGGTTGAACCAGCTGTAAGCCGATTGCTCCATGGCCTGGGCAAAGCCCATTTGTTCTACCTTTTGCACTAACGCAGCGCGAGGCCGAATAATGCTGGCTGGAAAAGGCCGATCGCCGATTAAGGCCAGATCGCCTTTCTGTTCCAGCGACTCGATGCCCATACTGGGAATGCTGGATTCGCGGATGCCGAACAGCGCCGCGCGCTTGGTCATAGCGGCGATAAAGGCGCGACGCGCCTTGGGGGCGTAGCGCTTGATGTTGCCAGTGTTCATGGACTTTCCCTATGTATTGGTCTGAGCGATGCGTAGTGGCTTGAGCCGATGGTCACACGCGATCTCTCTCTTGCCTAATTGCCTTATGCACGGCATCTCTTAAGGCATTCTTGAATTCGTTGAAGGAGTCCATGTCAATACGCTGGGCATCTATCTCGCCACTAATGACACGTTGATTTATTTGCTGAGTGTTGTTGTCCGCTGCAAGCGCGACCCCCAATTGGTCTTTCAGCGGATTCACGCCGCGATCATTACCTGACTCGGACTCAAGGAGATTGCAATGTTGATATGGGTTCGCTTTGACTGCGCAGAGTAACCAAGCTTCAGATTTGGGCTTAGGAATCATGGGTACACCAAACTCATAGGCTTCTGCTTGGAAGCCGGCAATCATCGACTGCCTTTTTTCGCGCCACTGACCGCGCCCGGCCGATGCAGTGCCATCGCCATCACGAAATAGTACAGCAATGACTGTATCGGTAAGTTCGGTTGCTTTGCCTGTCGCTGCTACGGCTAGAGCACGGGCATTGGCATAGTAGTAATGAGTTTCTTTCGGGCTTTTCTTGCCCGGAATCGACATGCTTTTGCGTGAGCGAACGGGTTTGTTGGCTGCCAGATAGCTTTCTGACAAGTAAGTGATGCATGCATTGCCGAGGTGTGAGAACTCATAACCTTGAAAGATCTCTACCAACTGGTCAACGAACCAGGCCATTGGGCCAGGCCGGAATTGCTGCGCCGTGCAATGGTCTGCTGCGGGGTTACACGTGCCAATATCACCAGGGCCTTCACCGCTCAATAGAAGATGCATCCATGCCCCCTTTGTTCACTTGTTGCACGGACTCAATTTCCTGATAGAGGTGGGTAAGGTCAGTATCAATAAATGCCTCGCCCGGCCCCATGAATTGCAGTTTTTCTTTCAGGGAAGGGATGTCAAAGAGCTTGATGCTACGGGTGAAGCCTTCACGGGTTTTGTACAGATAGACCACGCTTTCAGCCGCGACGCGGTCGTCCATGTAGTTGATGATCATCGGGCTATGGGTGGTAACCATGACCTGATGATTACTACGGACCAACCTATCGACCAGATACTCAACGAGCTCTGGGTTTATGCCATTTTCGATTTCATCAAACAGCAGAAAGTGATGCTCGGATGCCAGTTGAGAGAGGATCGCCATCAGACGCAACATGCCATCATTCATGTGGCGGGCCGAGGTTTTTAGTTCCTGATCGCCGAAGCGCTCGACAATATCCAGCTGCTTCCAGCCAGACCGCAGAGCGCGTGTTTCAATTTTTTCTAGCTGTTGATAAACCGTGCTCAACTGCTGGCGCAGGCGCTCCTTCTGTTCAGGGCGGGCCTCGTGGATATAAGCAGAGAGCCTTTCGCCTCCAAGTCCTAAATGGCCTTCAGCGTCTCGCGTTTTAGATCTGAGCAGCTCCGGTGAGAGCAAATCCAGCGAATGGATTTGGCTGACGGCTGATTTAAGTGCGAGTAATGCAGGGCTTAGCTGGGAGTCTTTTAGTGCTGAAAGAATAGACCCTTGATACTCGAAAACAATTTTGCTGCGCTCCAGACTTTTCTGTGAGGCAGAGTGAGTAACGATGCTGTAGCTACCTTCTTCCACTTTCAGCAAGGTCGCTTCATCGGCTGTTACGTGCTCTTGCGTACAATTTAGGGTGCTTCTATTGATGCTACCACTCCAGACCATAGTGCCAAAGTCGGCATCTTCAAGGGTGATCCTGAATTCAATATTGCTGCGCTTGGTCAGTTTTGAGTTGATATCGGCTTTGTCCCACTGACGCTGTTTCAACCAGCTGTCCAAGTCGCCGAGCATTAACCGTGCGATAAAGTCTATGGCCTGTAAAACAGTGGATTTACCGGCTCCGTTTAATCCGACTAAGCAGGTAAAGTTAGCCAGTTGCAGGTCAAACTTTACCAGTGATTTGAAATTATCTATCCAGATAGATTTGATCATGTTGTGCTAACCCGAATGTGGTGGTGCTGGCTCAGTGGCCGATTATCCGCTCAGAACTGGTGACATTATCAGCTTTTAGAGCAGGTCCTTTTGCTCCCTCGACTCCCCCTCACCGCTGATAGCTGACCATGGCTTCAGCGGATCCTAATGCGCATGTCTTGTTTGATCGCAACTTCCAACTCAACCCTGAGTGCCTCGATAAAACGATCAATGTCATTTTGGCTTTCCAGATACAGGCCGCTGCCGAGCTTGTTGAACACGCTCGTGGCGGCTACTTCGACTACCGGCTTGGGCGGCGTTACAGGTTTGGGTATGGGCACCAACGCAGGCGCTCGGTCTTCCTTAACGCCGCTGGCCAGATTGGCTGCTTGTGCGGCCTTGGCCTTCTCCTGCTGAAGCTTCTGCAGGCGCTCGGCCTCGGCCTGGATGGCACGTTCCAGATTGAATACACCGTCATGCAGGCGCTCGTCAGCGGTCTGGGTTTGCAGCATGTAGATGTTGGCAATGCTGGTTTCTGTCTCCAGATCCGCCTTGACCAGTTGCAGCGGGCGCAGGAGACGGTTGCTCAGCTCGGCGGTTTCGATACCACTCTTTGCAATCTCGGCCTGCAATTGGGCTATTTTCTCGTCGACACGAGCCAAAGCATGCTGGCGCTTTTCAGACAGTATTGCGGCGTTAATGGCTTCTACCGTTTCAACCAGAGTAGCGACCTGGTACAGCTGACCGTAGGGCGAGGTGTTTTGCTCGATAGCCCTCAGCTCGGTCATTGCTTTGCGGGCTTTCTCGTCTTTAGCCAGCGCTTGTTTGTTCTTGTCGAAACGACGCAAGGCCTGCTGTAGTTGCTGCCAGGTATGCAACTGATTGGTGAAGAACTCGTGTAGATCACGGTAGTCCTCTTCCAGATCCAGGAAGTCATCCTTGTTGTCAACCACGGCCTTGAAAAAGTCGACGCTGTCGGTGTTGCTTAGCAGGCGCTGCAGGCTAAGCAAGGCCTGTTCTATGGCCTCTTTGCCAGGGAAGCGCCCGGCGCTAACCGTTGCTTTGTATTTTTCCAGGTTGGTACGCCAGTTGCCGAAGTGCACGCAGTAGTACTCGAACAACTCCTTCTCGCCTGCTGGGCCAAGGGCGTTGAACAGCTCCTGGGTCAGATTACGTGCTTGCTTGAGTAGTCCTTCGTCGGTCTGGCGCTTTTTCTGCACCGAGACTTCACGGCGCTTACGGCTGTTGGTGAGGTACTCGAAGGCGTCCGGCAACGGCATGCTGGGGCCTGCGGCGTGGAACGAAACACGGTTGGATGCGGCCAGTCGACCGAGGACCAGCAGGATCTCTCCATCCGGCCAGCCATAGGGGCGCTTACTGAAGCGCTCGATGATGTCTGAGACCAGCAAGCGTTCGTTGCCGGACGCGCGCAGCGAAATGAACTGTTCAACTTCCTTGATCGCCTGCGGATTGCCTTCGTCACCGTCGAGAGTCAGGCCGAGTTGGCCAATGTCGTTGGTGTGCAGCATGGCGTGGAGTTCACGCTCGGGCTCCTGTTGTAATACTCGCAAGTAGCCCAGTTTGGTGAAGGTGTTTTCAAGGAGGTACTGGCACGCCTCGTCGAACTTGTTGACGATATTATTGCTGTTGACCTTCAGGTGCTGCCCCTGCGCATAAACCTCTGCACGCTCGGCCAGCTCTTCCAGCAGCAAGCGTAGGCGCTTTCTACGCTCCTGATTCTCGCGGCCTCGTTCGCCGAGGATCTTGCTCAGCTCAGGCTGGCTGCCGTCGTCGTTGAGGCGGATGAATTTGTTGGTCTTCAGCCACGTGCGCAGCTCGGTGAAGAAATCCTTGCTGTCAGGTAATTTGAACAGTGCCATGCCGGCAGGAGCTTCGTTGCTTTTATTGATGCAGCCGGCTTCGCCATAGAGGGCGTAGTCGAGATCCAGTGGCGAGATCACTTCGACACGGAGGTCGTGCTCGTAACGGCCCTCCAGGCTGTGGCCATCTAGGTAGCGACCGATGCTGTAGTCGGTCTTGCTGACGCTGTAGCGGAACTTGTTCTTGTCCTTGAGCAGGTCTTTGTAGATCAGGTCCGAGAGTGCCTTGTTCTCTTCTGAACTGGCGATCTCTGTGGCCTTGATTTTGCGGGTGATGTCGCGTTCCTCGTTGGTGAGGAAGACAAACTCGTCACCGTTGCGGGTGATCAGGCTTTCCTTTTCAAGGCGTAGGAGGGTTTCTTCGATGTTGCGACGTAGAGCCAGTTTGTCTTCGTCGACCTGTTCGATGGAGAGGGTGACGAGGTTGTCGAGGGTACCCTTGATCAGATCGACATATCGGATCATGAATAAGGTGCGCAGGATCTGTACGTCGAAGGCGTCGAGGACGCTGCTCTCGCCCGCCTGGTCGATAGTGCGCTTGACAGCTGTATCGAGGAAACCTTCGACGGCGCGGTAGAAGCTGTACATGGGAATCAGAGCGCCGAGCGGTTTGTCCGCAATGGCCATGGCCGCCATCTGGAAGGCATCGAGCATGGAACGCTCGCCGTAGGCCAGATGTGCCCCGGTGGCACCGACTTTGCGGATTTCCTCGAAGACCTTTTGCACCAGCTGGAAGTGGTACGGCGCAAAGGGATAGTTGCTGATGAAGCTTTCCGGGCCATCGAAGTTCTTCAGGGTCGGGCCGGAGCGGTCGAAGGTGATCTGGTTGCGCAGGATGTCGCCTTTCTGTTCCCAGAGGGCTCGCAGCTCGACTTCAGCTTCCGGTGTTTTACGCAGCAGGCGCTTTTGGATGACCTCGTCAGTGTTGGAGCTGGACAGAGAAAGGCGGGTTTTGAAGCGCCCGGCAATTTTCGAGAAATCGTTGGCCTTGGAGGCGGACAGTTCACCCAGTACGGCATCCATATCGGCCTGAGACGTGACGATTATCCAAGCGCGGCCTTTACAGATGGTGCCAAGGTTTTCGGTGATGGTCTGCAGAGTCAGCATCAATTTGGTGTCACTGCCGATGAACTGGCCGACTTCATCCACCAAGAACAGCACGCGATGTTTGGCTGGCTGGGTGTCGAGGTATTCGCGCACCCAGTTGCAGAAGTTTTCGACCGAGACGCTAAATGTCTGTTCAGAGTCTTCGAACCATTTGTGCGCTGCTTCTGCCGATAAGTCGAGAGCCGCTGCTACTGCCCGTTCAATGTCATCCTGATAGAACTGATAGCCATCACGCTCTTCAGCCCACTTCATCCCGGTAGAGTCTCTGAAGGCTTGCTTAAATCGCTCATAGACGCCGCGCTGGGCTAGGTGACGCTCCATGTGGGCGATGTGGGGGTGGTCGCCACTAAAGCCTTGATGCTCATTAAACACGCGTAGGAAGACATTGAGGATCGGGTTGCCAGCGTCGTTGGAGCTGGCTTTGCTGTCGATGTTGAACAGAATGACATCGGCACTGTTGGCAGCGGCCTTGTCGATATCGGCTCGGATGGTGGCATCACGCAGTTTGCTGGCATCAAAGAAGGAAATAGCTTTGCGAGCGTTGCCCTTGTCGTCGCGCGCTTCAGTGTTGGCCAGCAGGTAGGACAAGGTCTTGAGGAAGTGCGACTTCCCCGAGCCGAAGAAGCCGCTGATCCATACACCCACACGGTTGGCGATGGAGGGATCGCTCAAGTCGGTGCTGTAGGACTCGAAGAAGCTGCGGAAGTGTTTTTCCAGCTCGTTGGTGACAACGTACTCATCCAGCTCTTGGTACACGGTTGCGTCGTCGGACTGATCCGCTTTAACCACGCCGTTGATCGGGCGATCGAGTTCCTTGAAGAAAATATCTTTAATGCTCACGGCAATCGTCCTTATTGATCAGGGAACCAGCTTGAAGGCGCGGTAGTAGTTGTTGCTGGGAATGCGGTCGAATAAGGTGAGTGACTGCCCTGAGTAATGACCGGGGTAGAAAAGAACCAGCGGTTTGTGGCCGAGCAGCGCGTGTAGCTTGTTGAGAAGGCTGTGGGCGCGAAGAACTGGCCAAACTGAGCCCACACCACTGATTAGCACCACGTCTTGTTGATTGGCGTCGCTGTGCTCCATTAGGAAGGGTGCGAATTTGTCCATATGCAGCGGTCCGGACAGCGCCTTGATCAACGCGAGATCACCTTTGGTTTGCTGCATCTGAATGGCTTTCTCGGTGAAGCTGCGTTGGTCCAGATACTCGCGCATAGACTGCAGAAGATTGATATGAGCCACTTTGAGCTCGCTGTGCTTCTTGGCAAGGAAGCCCTGCAGAAAATTGAGGTATTCGCGCACCTGCAACTCATGCTCAGGGGCATAGTCGAAGATCCAGAAACCGAGCTCATTGCCCAAACCTTGGCTCTTCAAGAACTCCTCGGTAAGGATTTTTCCTGGGATCTGGTTTAACCGATCCTGCAGTTGCTGGTTCATGTAAAAATTCCTTAATCCACGCCTACTATCAAGCGGCGTTGGATACTTCCAAACAAGCTTTCAGGCGACAACGGTAACTGTCATCCAGCAATAGACGGACTTCAGACCGAATAATCAAGTTTTGCAGCTTCATGTCGCGAGTGCTTTTTAGCAGGCCGACCTCCGCCAGCATGCGATAGACGACCTGAGCCATCTTCTTACGACTGGATTCCGTCCAGGTACTGATTGCCGAATCGCGCAGGCTGCGTTCATCAAGAAACTCATTCCAGTGGTATGGTTCAAGCACGCCAGCGCGGGTCACGTAAGCATCTTTTAGGACAGTTTCCATGAATTCGACAAGCAGCAGGTTACGCTCCAAGGCTGAGCAAAAAACCACCTGGGTGGCGAGTTCATCATCTCCATCACGAATCGCCCGCCAGAAAGGGGCATCCAAACGTTCCAGGCGCTGGCGGATGGCCTGAGCCACGCGCTTGGCAGTAGCGGATGCTCGTTTCTGCAGGCGATTTTGTTGCTGTATGACCTCATGCCATTGCTCGGGGGTCGCGTTCTGCAGCAGTAAATCTGCCACGATGCGGGATTCACGCACCTGTAAAGAACCACCGATGAGGTCCGAGCCATAGCTGAAACTTCGCATCATCAGCTCTCATCAAAGCAAAAAGAGACGATTCTAGCTTGTTGAGATCCAATAGGTAGGTTTAGGCGATCAGGGTGTCGTTATCCTTCAGAAAATCACCTATGTTCATCAGCAGCGAATTTATCATCGACCTTGCAGTCGATTGCGGTGAAACCCAGTTCAACGCTCGCTTTGTCAGAACAGGCGTCTGTGAGTGACTTGCCGTTACAGTTGCCCAGAACGAATCGGCTTTCAGCGCCTGTTCCAGCGTGTCTTGGAATGGGCTGAGATTGTTGAAAGTCGCGCACCGCTGGTACGCCGGCTGAGTGGCTTCGGGCGCTCTGATCCATTTTCGGATGGTGTTTCTCGACAGCCCGGTACGCTTGGCTATCTGGTGCAGCGAGAGCTTGTCGCGGAAGTACATCCGCCGGGTTTTTCCCAACATTTCCATGTTGATCACCCTGTGTTCTCCTGCTCGGAAAGTGAGCAGAAGCAGTTGAACACCTGGGTCAGTTTTCAGTCGGCAGAACAGCCTCCACTGGGTCAGTTTTGGGTCAGCGGCAACAGTCTGAAGATTACTTTATAGCATGGCATCTCGAGCCTGGTGGCAAGGGGGCTGTTGTCGATGAGCAAGGGAAGATCGTTTTCAAACCGGGGACGCTGGATGCGCTCACGAAAATCCTTAAATATCTTTGATATCGGCAACACACGCTACGACCAGAGCTTCCCATTGGGGAAGCTTTGAGGTCGATCAGTGTAAGAGTTGACGCTGACTCACCTTCGTGGATATACACATGGCGGTTTCTATATTGGGCCCCCTACTTCAGGCTCTCGAGCTCGCTATTTACCTTGGCTAAAAGCTGCTTCGAGTCCTCCGGTCCCATATTGCTATATACCGCAGCAAGAAGGGTTAGAGGATGAATCCCTAGATTTTTTGCGATAGCAGCCATTTTGGGCAGCGTCGGAGTCTTCTGCCCATTTTCGAGTTCGCTGATATATCCCTGGTTCATGCCAATAGCAATCTGTGGCAGCCCTTTGGCGCGACGAATAGATTTGACGGTAACCCCGAAGGATTCTTTGAGATCCATTTGCTGACCCGCAAAAGGCACGATAAAGCCTTGCTGCGGGATAAAGAGCTATACGCTATAGCGATATTTGAATTTTTCTTCAATCAAATAGTTTTTTTTCGTGAGCATCGATGTTCAACGTACCTATAAGGGAGCAAACATCTGGGGGTACCTTTCGTCACGCGGAGTGTCGGAAGCTTCCAGAGAGTGCTGCTTGAGGTGGCGAGTGGAGAACAGAACTCGAGAATGCTTTTTCCTTCGAAGATCCAGATCGCCAAGCTTGTAGCTGGCAATCGATGTCCGATACAGAACTGCGCTCTGGTCGTTGTCCACTCCAGTGAAAGCCACAATGCTTTCAAGCTCCTCTAAAGCCCAGGCGCTGCGTCCGCTTATGGAAGGGGGACACATCATGTGAACGTGCCTGACCACAACGTCTTTGGCTGTTAAAAGGTAGTGCCGTAGCTCATACGCACACTCAACCATCGCAGCGCGATTCTGTTGACCGGTTCTAATCGATGTGATCGTAGCAATGAAACAAAGCCCTTCTATTTCGCAATGAGTCCACGTTCTTACCTCTTTTTGCTTGGGGTCGAAAAGGAATATCACTAAGCGCTCCGATGTCGTGCCCCGAAAGGGCCCATTGGCTAAAGGGGGAGATACTATATGCTATAGCAATATTTTTAGGGCCGCATTCCCTCTGGTTGTCGACAATCTGTGTTGTTGATGAGCTACCACCTTTCTGTTGGATGTTGTATTGAGAGCGGGAGCGGCGTGCTTGGAGCTCCTGTCAGAGGTCATGATGAAAGGAAGACGTAAGGTCATAAGCCATAGATGGTCATTGCAGGCTCAGTTTGAGCTCGAAGCCAGTCGAATCCTGGCGAAGAGGTCAAATAAAGATGCCCATAAATTCCTTGATGCGGCTTTAGTCTTTGGCAGAGATTTTGAGCCGGCTGGTCGGTTGGCTGGCGGCTCGCGTAACCCTAATGCCGAGGAACATCGTAATACTCTGACCAAACTCGATGTCGTAGAACATTCCGTGCGAAATCCAAACCTTTCAGCGCTTCTCACTCAGACCATTGAGATCGTAATCGGCGCAGGCCAGTTGCTGATTGCCGAGTGGGCGAGGATAGACGGACCGCGAGGAGAGGGTGACAAAGCCAGCGTAGATTTGGAAATCGAGGAGTTTCTGCGCCAGAAACTGCTAGAACTGTTTAATTGCGATTTCTGGGGCGAGGAAACAGGTCATAGTTTGACTGGACACTCGTGGTGTTGGGTCGTGGACCCGAACGATGGCACCAGTGACTTCCTAAATGGGCTTAAAGGCTCAGCTCTTTCCGTCGGCCTTCTGCACGAGCAGGTGCCAGTGTTGGGTGTAGTGTTCGCGCCGATCACTGTCGAAGGTTTGCCGGATTGCATAGCGTGGGCTGAAGGACTAGAAAAGGTGATACGCAATGGACAACCGGTGCCTTCAAAACTATCCGCCAAAACCTTGTCGAGCAATGAGTTGGTGATGGTCAGCGCCGCCGCGATCAATAAACCAGACATTAATGCCGATCTGTGTAAACCAGCTGGCTTCGTCGCAATGCCTTCCATTGCCTACAGGCTTGCTAAAGTCGCCGCAGGGGATGGCGTCTGTGGGGTATCTCTCTATCCGGTTTCTGCACATGACGTCGTAGCGGGCCATGCATTGCTGAGGGGGGCGGGGGGCGTTTTACTTGATGAGCGGGGGCAAACCATCACCTATGTTACTGAAGCTAATATGCAAATCGTATCACGACGCTGTTTCGGTGGTTCTGCGTTAGCTTGCCGGACCTTGGTGGCCCGAAAGTGGAATCGCATTTTCACGGACGCGTCCAGCTAACCCCTTCTATGCCTTGTGGCTCGAAACTGTCGCTCTGCAATTCGCTTCGCAGTAGACAGCTTCTTACTGCATCTCGAAATGCTGTTAAGTCAGTGCCGGATGGTGGTACTGATCTCCGAGCCAGAGATTATGGGTAATTGCAGTGACTTGACCACTTGTTACATTCGTGTTGCTGCTGACTCAAAACTGACCGGTGGGGGGGCGGTAGAAATCTTGGACTACCTGGAGGTAGTTCATGTATTCATACGAAGACCGCATCCGAGCGGTCAAGCTCTACATCAAACTGGGGAAGCACACCGGGGCAACTATTCGTCAGTTGGGCTACCCGACGAAGAACTCTCTGAAGAGCTGGCATGAAGAGTACGAGCGATGCCTCGACCTGCCGCGTAGCTAAGTGCTCTCGAAGCCGAAGTACTCACTGGCCCAAAGGGGAAAGGCTGTTGGGTACTTTCTTGACCACGGGCGCTGCATCGCCTCCACCATCAAGGCTTTGGGCTAGGCGCCAGTTCAGTTGGTTGACTTTCAGTTCCCAATCTATGTCCTACAACAACGTCGCCGTCAGCCATACAATGCGGCTACAAAGCAATTTTGCTCGACACTTTTATTATTCTTCGAATGAAGTTCTATCGAGATTTTCAGAGATCTTCTGTCGAAGCCGCTTCAGTTCGCTTTGCAAACGCTCATTTTCCGAAATAAGCTTCTGGACTTGCACGTTGCGTTCAATCTCTTCTTTGTGGATGATTCCCAGTTGGACTCTGGAAACGTAAGGCCGTAACGATTCTGGATCTGTTTGTCCCATAGACAACGAAACAGAACTTGCGACTGATAAATCAGAAGTATCGAGTCCATTTCGTTTTCGTCCAATAATTTCTTTTTTTATTTGATCGTTTGCATATTTTCTACGTGTGGCATGAATTGCGACCCGAGCCGCTTTGACACCAATAGCTCTGAAAGCTTCACCAAATATCTCAGATATTGTCTGGGAGTTTAATGGTTTTCCAGTCCGTTGAGACAAAAATAAGTGTCCTCCAGTCGCTAATTCCGAGAAGCCATGCGCATTTAGAAAGTCTTTACGAAAGCCGCGAATAAACGCATTGATTCTTAATGCAAGTGGCAAGGGGCATTCAAATATTATTGAATAGTCGAATTTTTGTATATGCGGACATACGGGGAGGAAATCATCTTCTATGGACTCGATAATTTCGTCTGAAAATTGCACGCACTTTAACGAATTGATAGAACTGCGCCTTAGACTGAGTTGTTGACCAATTTCCATAATCAGTATGTTGCGCTGAGCCACATATTTTTCATATTTGCTCAAAAAATATTCCGTAAGAAGAGTTATGTCCTTATCTGTAGCTTGATACTGTGTTGCATGTTTGCTAGAGGAGCCGGTTAATGAATATAACAAAGGGTAATCATTGTATTCATCTTTGTTGTTTTTATGGCGGCGATACAGTGTTAATGTTGAATGTATTTGGCAGTTTATTTTTCCTATAATTCCTGTAAGTTTGTAGTGGTGCTGCAGCCAAGCGTAAAAATGATATATTCTTACTAGTCTCTGATTTACAACTTTTTTAAGGCTCCTGATAGAGGATGCGCTTTTTAATTGTAGTCTTTCTAGATCTATTTTTTTGAAGCCGCGCAGACATTCGTTCGTCGCTTCTGAAATCGAAGTGCCAGGCTTGACGCAGCAATTATAAAATAACGCGAGGTGATGAATTTCATTTTTTACATATGTACCGCTCAAGCTTTTTTCTCGTTGCAAGTAAATCGCGTAGCACAAAAACTCGCTAACGATAACGCCTTGAGTTTCATCATAAGGTATTGGGTAGATGCCACTAGAATCGTCAAACCATCTTAGTTTTAGAGTCATTGCATTTTTCCTGTTGGTCAACGTTTTTTTTTCAGCTCATTAATGATGTTTTTGTATTTTATCTCTTGTAGTTCTTGTTCGCTTGTTAGGCGTGTTAATTCTAACTGCTGTAGGGCGGTATGCCTTTCGAGTGTTAGTATGTATTTATTCTGTTGGTCGATTTTTTCTTTGAGTCTAGAAGCTTTTTCTATTTTGTTACTTGGTTGCTTAGATTTTAGGATCAATAAGCTTATGATTTGTTCAATCTCATTACGAAGCTGGGGGTAGCTCCGTAGGGTATCGTTGGCGTTGGTTTTAATTGTTGGGTACAAGAGTTTAAGATCTTGAGTATTTTGGCTCATGTCCCAATGGTTGAATTGTCGTATCGTAGTTGGAAAGTAGTCATATGACACGAGGGGATGCGGATAAATATCTTTAGACCAGTCTCTTAGTATGTCAGTTTTTTTCTGGATGTTGAGCAGTGCTTCTTTTTTGTTGATCTGACCCCGTGTCATAGATGTCTCTCCGTTAGATTGATGTTATGGAACTCAATGATAGATCTTAAATTCATCAGTTCGTTGTTTTTGTTAATCCAGTTAAGACTGTTAGGTTCAAGCTCTCTAAGATCTGCATCAAGATATAATGCGTCCGCTTTCATGTTGGATAAGTGTGCCTCTGATGTGCTAGAAAATGGGCATTTTGCACATAGTGAGGGTGAAGCATTTTCTTTATGGAGAAGGTCATCAGATTTATCCCAGCACTTTGACCGTGAGCGAATTTTGGTACTGCCCGCTAAACATTGTGAGTGACTGAATGGTGATGGAGAGTGTCCGCGGGACTTGAGTTTTTCAGTTATAAATTTGATTTTGTGGTTGTCGTCTAGATTCGCAAATTCTATGCTTTTATTGAATTTTTTAAATATGTGGTTGACGAGTTTTTTGTAGCCTCCGGAGGTCTTTTGGCCGGTAAGGATGCTATATATTATTTCGGAAAGTTTTTCATGGCGGGCGGTTTGGAGATCTTTTAGAATTGCTTCATTATGCGCGGTATGTAGTGTGTCGTATTCATTTATATTCCAGTCGTATACTTTGCTTAATGAGCCAGCCTGTTTTTGCATTATTGGATTTGTAATGTAGATCTGTGTTGTACTCAGTTCTCCGTGTCGAAGTTGCTGCGATAGCGCGGGGAGGTTCGGGTATTCATGTTGATTTATGAAAATGGTGCAGTAAAGCTTTCTGAACATGTGAGGGGAAACCCTAATCGGCATATCTAGCCCAACGAATTCTGATAAGAATCGATATGACTGGCCCTTAGGTGTCGCTTCGAAGTTGTAATAAGATGGGTTTTCGGAAAGCCCTTCCCATGTGAAGTTTTTATATCTAAACAGCGTCAACTCTCTGTTTGCTTTGTTCTTGTCTTTTTCAATTATAGATAAATTGAAAAAAAGTTCTTGAAGACTCTCCAGTGTCGACACGGCGTGTTTTGTCACATCTCCTACATAGAACGGTGCATAACCTTTGATTGTTTTTTCAATGTAAATCATAAGTTCGAAAACTTTCAGGCGTTCATTGTAAGTAGTGCAGGATCCAAAATGAAGTCCGAATTTCTTGTGTATTATTTCATCTTTTCTTCTTGCATTAAAAACTGCAATTAAAATAAAGCAGCAGGTGTAAACATCTCTTGAAATATCGTTTAAGGTAGATAGTTGACTGATTTTATGAAGCTTATAGATGTTTCCAGTTTTTTCGTCAAAACCACATGCATTCGCTATTGAGGAGATTTTTTTATAAAATTGGCGCCTATCAGCGTTTGTAGGATTTTTATAGTTTTCTAATTCTCCAGCTGCGTACCTCAAAATATCGATTGCTATGGATGCGTTCTCATATAAGAAAAATAGAGATGACTCCAGAATCATTCCAGCGCTAGCACCATCTATGTTTCTAGTATGACCCGGTGCCGCAGTTATTTTTTTGCTAAGGCGTACATAATCTGGAAAGGGAGGTATGCCAGAGCCAGAAAGTTCGTTGGCATAAGTAAGATAGTTTATGGCTTCAAGAGTTGATTTAAGCATGCTGTATTTCATGCCTAAATTTGTTGGGTTGTCTTTTTTTATATATTGGTTTGAGTTGATCCAACCTTTTTCTAATTGAAAGTTTTTCAGCATGTTGAAATAGATTGTTACCTCTCTGCCATTTATATTTGTGTGTATCGCTTCTTGAAAGGCACGACTGTTTACACTTGTCACATCGTTGGTTGAACGAAATATGGGATGGCTTTGGTCGTTTGCAGAGTCTAAGTGGTTTATTAGTCGATCTTCAATTTGGAGTGCCAGGTGCCAGCCTCCGTCGGCCAATAGGTGTGGCAACTCATCGCTGAATCTCTTTGGTATCTGGCCGAGGTCGTACATGTCGTTTAACCAAGCATATTCTATGTATTTCACGATCGATCTAAATAACATGAATATTCTATTTACTTTTGATTTTGAGTCTGTTGATGCACGTACTGCAAAATTAATTGCTTCAATTGCAGTAATTATCAAATGTGGCACATCAATGAGTTTCATTCCCTCGGGATAGACAGTGTTTTCAGGTAACCAAAACTGGTGTAGAGTGATTTCTTTAAATTGAGACTCATCAGATCTTGCAGCATGATCTCTCACTCCGAGAATTCCTGAATTCGCAAGTCGAATATCGGGGTGAGGCGGTCGCTCAATGAAGTGATTGATAACTTCGATTGGTAGCGATGTATCTTTTTGGTTACTCATCTTTGAGCGCTCGCACTATTTTTTTTAGAATGTGTCCATATGCAGTTGTGATAATGAAGTCATGCAGTAACGTGTTGAATAACATTGCAGGGGCTATTATGAGTTTGAAGTTGTCAGGGTTTTGAGCGTGTAATCGTTTCCAGTTGCTTGAGTAGTAGTGATGTTGCCTGGCTATCTCAATAAGGCGATCTTGGGTGATAATGATTAGCCTGTTTTTACAGCCGTCACCTTGATGGCATTTCTGGGCTGAACATATGAAATTATCCTCAGGATTTTGAATGTCTGGGGGCTGTTGAGGATTGATGCAGGACGCACCATCTCCTATTGGTGTTAGTTTAAAGTGAGAGTTTTCGTCTAGTTTTTTTTCTTTCCCCATGTTGAAAATAATTTTGTTTTCTAGTTTTTGTTGGAAGTCTAAATTTATTGAAGAATTAATGTTGTATGAGAAAACCTGGTCTAAGTAACCTGCCGTTGTATTTATACTTTTGTGACCTGCAGCTCGTCTAGTATCTTCTATGTCTCTTGTTTGATATTGCCGAATATTCATTACTTGAGTTCTGATTTGCTCCGCCGAGAAGTGAAATAGATTGTGTCGGGCTATAAATTTTATTGATATGTGGTGTAATGCAGTTGTTTGATGCACGTAAGGTTGGCTATTGTTTGTCCAAGAAAACCATAAGCGCTTATCACTCTCCTTGATAAATCCAAGTTTAATTAGCTGTTTTCTATTCCATAATAACAAGTTTATTGATTCTATTAATTTGGTTTCTTTTTTGTCAACGAAACTAAATGGAGTTTCTTCGTCAGTTTTATCTTTGAATCCCTGTAGCTCAAAACCATCGCTTTGGGCAGTTATGCCTTCAGTTGTTAAATTAAGTAAGGAGTTTACATTCCAGCCTGTATGACAAAGTAAAGTGAGCATAATCGCTTGGAGTTCAATAAGTGATAGTCGCTCCGGCAAGCCATATATGTGCTTTTTAACAAGGTGGTCTGGTATAGTTATTCCAGCTGATATTAGTAACTCCTTTGCTCTATATTTTATGTGGGGTAATGCCCCTGCATGGTGCAATTTATGATTTTCAATAAAGTTTAAATAGCATGATAGTAGTTCTATGGCTGGGATTTTATCAAAATTCTTGATGTCTGATTTTGTTGTGAATCGCTGCTTCGAATGTTTTGCTATAAGTAATTGGTGGCGACTATCGTATGGGGTTGCTTTTATTGTGTTTAGCGTCTCACGAATATTTTTATAGATATTTAAATCAGTTGCGCATGCGTCTGTAATTTTTTTAAGGTCGTTTTGTAGTTTTGAGAGGGAAGATGATATTAGTTCGTCGTAGTTCCCAAATGGTGTTGCTCCAAGAGGGTGCGTGTCATTTGACTGAAGGCCTTCGTTACTTTCTCCATTCAGCACTCTCCTCGTAACATTTTTTCTTGGGAGTGATGATTTATGACGGACAGACTGTTTTGTAATTCGATTGTTTTCATTCGTTGCTAGATATTCGAAAACAAAAGACCTAAATACACTCCCGGTTTTATTGCGTGAAGCTATTCCGTGTTGAGAAGGAGTGCTTAGTAAGCTGTCTAAGCATTCAAAAATGAAGCGTATATTGTGTTCCCCAATTTGTAGGCGATTTAAGCTGCAGTGGTGAATTGCATCTTTGCTTTCTGAGAGCAGCTTTAGTGCTTTGTCGATTCTATATAAAGTGTCATTTCTTATATCTGTTTTGTACGAATACTCTGCGAGGTTAATTAATGCTTCAGCAACCCACGAGTTAGGGGAGACCTTACTATCTCCAGCTTTCAATGAAAAAATACGAACTTTTTCGCGACCAAGATATCGGGCCACCGTTCGAAAATTAATGGTCAGGTTGTCGCTTTGCTTGAGCAATGTGTACCCCTCGTGGCAAACGCAAAGTAGGCGGGTGGCTTCCTACCCTGCTCAATCTGTCATCCTATATTGCCATGTGAGGCCAAGCTGCTGATTGCCGGTGACACTTTGTTTCGTCGCGGGGTAGGGCGCACGGATTTGTGGGGTGGCGATCAGGCGACCATCGTGCGGTCGATCAAGCAGCGGCTGTACACCCTCGATGAAGAAGCGACGGTGGTAACCGGGCATGGTCCGGACACGCGTCTGGGCGATGAAATGCGCGAGAACCCTTTTGTGCGGGCCTGATTTCTGCAGTTGGGAAGACGTACCGCGGAATTTTTTTCATCCCGCATGATCCAACGCCCGCAAAGGTTTAATGCCTTAGTCCGTTGCACCACAGAATGCAAAAAGTAGGAGCTCTTCATGTTCACCAAGCAGCGTTT
This sequence comes from Pseudomonas sp. LBUM1645, assembly GCF_059716185.1. Lineage (NCBI taxonomy): Bacteria > Pseudomonadati > Pseudomonadota > Gammaproteobacteria > Pseudomonadales > Pseudomonadaceae > Pseudomonas > Pseudomonas sp. LBUM1645. The sequence goes on along the minus strand of NZ_CP166811.1, from coordinate 5,953,975 downwards.
GATTATTGTCGCTACGGCTGTGGCCTTGCTGTCTGGCTGCGCCACGCCTAACCCTTACGACAACCAGGGCCAGGCCGACGGTGGTTCCACGGGCATGAGCAAAACCGCTAAATACGGCGGCCTCGGCGCTCTGGCCGGTGCTTTGGCCGGTGCCGCCATCGGTCACGATAACCGTGGCAAGGGCGCGCTGATTGGCGCTGCGGTGGTGGGTGCTTCCGCTGCCGGTTACGGTTATTACGCCGACCAGCAAGAGAAAAAGCTGCGCGCCAGCATGGCCAACACCGGGGTGGAAGTGCAGCGCCAGGGTGATCAGATCAAACTGATCATGCCGGGTAACATCACCTTCGCCACCGATTCGGCGAACATCGCGTCGGGTTTCTATCAGCCGTTGAACAATCTGGCGGGCTCGCTCAAGGAGTTCAGCCAGAACCAGATCGAGATCGTCGGCTACACCGACAGCACCGGCAGCCGCCAGCACAACATGGACCTGTCCCAGCGTCGCGCCCAGAGCGTGGCGACTTACCTGACGTCTCAGGGCGTGAGCGGTGCCAACCTGTCGGCTCGTGGTGCCGGGCCGGATAACCCGATTGCCAGCAATGGTGACGTCAATGGCCGGGCGCAGAACCGCCGGGTCGAGGTCAACCTGAAAGCGATTCCGGGTCAGCAGTATGGTGGTCAGCAGCAGGGTACGGTTCAGCAGTATCCTTGATCGCCTGATTGAACCCCAGGCATAAAAAAACCGCTCGATCCTCTGCAGATCGGGCGGTTTTTTTGTGTCGCCAGTTCTGGCCCCATCGCGAGCAAGCTCGCTCCCACAGTGTTCTGTGTCGATCACAAGAAAGTGGCAATACACAAATCCCTGTGGGAGCGAGCTTGCTCGCGATGGGGCCAGAGCAGACAACCAAACAATCAGCAACAAAAAAGCCCCCGGACAATCACTCATCCGGAGGCTTTTTGTATCGCGCGAAACCTGATTACTTCTTCAGGCCGTAATGCTCATCGAGCATGCCCGGCGCGTTCGGGGCTTTGGGGGCGTAGTCGCGAGGCGGCTCCTGATTGCGCGGTGGCGTCAGGCGTTCCCGTGGAGCCTGCGCCGCATCGGCGTGCAGGGCGGCCAGCAAGCGTTGACGGGTCTGCTCGTCCAGGGCCAGGCGGTTGGCACCCTCGGCGAGATGATCCTGCACTTCCTGATAGCTCGCAGTCAGTTTCTTGACCAGGGTGGCAGTGCTGTTGAAGTGGGTGACCACCTCGTTCTGATAACTGTCGAAACGTTCCTGAACGTCATCCAGCTGACGTTGCGTGCTGCTAGGCGCAGCATTTGGCACCAGGCGAGCGATCAGGAAACCAATGGCGACACCCACAACCAGGGCAAGAGTCGGCAACAACCAAACTAAGAGCGAGTGTTCCACGAGTCCTTCCTCTATAAACGGCTTTGCTTTACGTTAACGGCTCGAACCTGCGCTGTATACCGCGATTCACTCGCAATAGATTGGCACAGACAATTTGCTAGACGAGTCGACCCGATTCGAGGTCACGGAGTTCCTTCCTTGCTTATGCGCGAAACCCCTGTAGTGATTGATGGCCCGGTCGGCCAACTGGAAGCCCTTTACCTTGATAGCGAGCAGCCCCGCGGCCTGGCGCTGATCTGCCACCCAAACCCGGTGCAGGGCGGCACCATGCTCAACAAAGTCGTCTCGACCTTGCAGCGCACTGCGCGTGACGCCGGTTTGATTACTTTGCGTTTCAACTACCGTGGCGTCGGTGCCAGTGAAGGCGCGCACGACATGGGCACGGGCGAAGTCGACGATGCTCAAGCGGTCGCCGAATGGCTACGAGCCAAACACCCCGAGTTGCCGCTGACGCTGTTCGGATTCTCCTTCGGCGGTTTTGTTGCAGCAAGTCTCGGCGGACGCCTGGACGCGAAGGGGGAACAGCTGAAACATTTGTTCATGGTCGCGCCTGCGGTGATGCGTCTCGGCGATCAGGATCAACTGCCGCAACACGGCGAGCTGACCCTGATTCAGCCAGAAACCGACGAAGTCATTGATCCGCAGCTCGTTTACGAATGGTCCGACAAGCTCGAACGCCCCCATGAGCTGCTGAAAGTGGCAGAATGCGGACACTTTTTTCATGGCAAGCTGACCGATCTCAAGGATCTGATCCTGCCGCGTCTTTCGAATTGATTGCAGTCTGACAAGCGATTACCCATGACGACTCGTACCCGTATCCTCACCGGCATCACCACCACTGGCACGCCGCACCTGGGCAACTACGCCGGCGCCATCCGCCCGGCGATCCTTGCCAGCCGTGACAGCAATGCCGATTCGTTCTACTTCCTGGCCGACTACCACGCCTTGATCAAATGCGATGACCCGCTGCGCATCCAGCGCTCGCGTCTGGAAATCGCCGCGACCTGGCTGGCCGGTGGCTTGGATGTAGACCGCGTAACCTTCTATCGCCAGTCCGACATCCCGGAAATCCCCGAGCTGACCTGGCTGCTGACCTGCGTTGCCGCCAAGGGCCTGCTCAACCGCGCCCATGCCTACAAGGCTTCGGTGGACAAGAATGTCGAAACCGGCGAAGACCCGGACGCCGGCATCACCATGGGCTTGTACAGCTACCCGGTGCTGATGGCCGCGGACATTCTGATGTTCAACGCCCACAAGGTGCCGGTCGGCCGTGACCAGATTCAGCATGTGGAAATGGCCCGTGACATCGGCCAGCGCTTCAACCATCTGTTCGGTCAGGGCAAAGAATTTTTCACCATGCCTGAGGCGCTGATCGAAGAAAGCGTCGCCACGCTGCCGGGTCTCGACGGTCGCAAGATGTCGAAGAGCTACGACAACACCATTCCATTGTTCAGCAGCGCCAAGGAAATGAAGGACGCGATTTCGCGGATCGTTACCGACTCCCGTGCTCCGGGCGAGGCGAAAGATCCGGATAACTCGCACCTGTTCACCTTGTTCCAGGCTTTCGCTACCCCGGCGCAGTCCGACGAGTTCCGCAGCGAACTGTTGCAGGGCCTGGGTTGGGGGGAGGCGAAGAATCGTCTGTTCCAGTTGCTGGACAACGAATTGGGCGAGTCCCGCGAGCGTTATAACCTGTTGATCGAACGCCCGGCAGACCTGGAAGACATCCTGCAGATCGGCGCCAAAAAGGCTCGTTCGGTGGCGACACCGTTCCTTCACGAACTGCGTGAAGCGGTTGGTCTGCGTTCTTTCGTCGCTCAGGCCCAGGTCGCGACCACCACCAAGAAGAAAGCCGCGAAAGCCGCGCGTTTTGTCAGTTTCCGCGAAGAAGACAGCAGCTTCCGTTTCCGTCTGCTGGCGGCCGATGGCGAGCAGCTGCTGTTGTCGCGCAACTTCGCCGACGGCAAAACCGCAGGTCAAGTGACCAAGCAGTTGCAATCGGGTCAGCCGTTGGATGTGCGCAGTGAAGACCGCAGTTTCAGCGTCTGGCTGGAAGGCGAGTGCGTGGGCGACAGCCCGACATTTGCTGACAACGCCGCTCGCGACGTCGCCATCGACGCCCTGCGGGTTGCCCTGACGCCGGTTCAGGAATAATCAACGGCTCGGTCCGACCAAGGGCTGATTGCCATTCCCCCGGGCCGTCGCTACAGTGACGGCCCGTTTTTGTTGCCTTGCTAACGAATTATGACGCCCCTAGAACGATATCAAGCTGATCTGAAACGCCCGGAATTCTTCCATGACGCCGCGCAAGAAACTGCGGTGCGCCATTTGCAGCGCCTGTACGACGATCTGGTCGCGGCCTCGCACAGCAAACCGGGTCTGTTCGGCAAACTGTTTGGCAAGAAAGACGCGGCACCGGTCAAGGGTCTGTATTTCTGGGGCGGCGTCGGCCGTGGCAAGACCTATCTGGTCGACACCTTCTTCGAAGCGCTGCCGTTCAAGGAAAAGGTCCGCACTCACTTCCACCGCTTCATGAAGCGCGTGCACGAAGAGATGAAGACCCTCGGCGGCGAGAAAAACCCGCTGACCATCATTGCCAAGCGCTTCTCCGACGAAGCCCGGGTGATTTGTTTCGATGAATTCTTCGTGTCCGACATCACCGACGCGATGATCCTCGGCACGCTGATGGAAGAGCTGTTCAAGAACGGCGTGACCCTGGTCGCGACCTCGAACATCGTGCCGGACGGTCTGTACAAGGACGGCCTGCAGCGTGCGCGCTTCCTGCCGGCGATTGCGCTGATCAAGCAGAACACCGAGATCGTCAACGTCGACAGCGGCGTCGATTATCGTCTGCGTCACCTTGAGCAAGCGGAGCTGTTCCACTTCCCGCTGGATGAAGCGTCCCACGAAAGCCTGCGCAAGAGCTTCCGCGCCCTGACTCCGGAATGCACGGCGGCCATCGAAAACGACGTGCTGATGATCGAGAACCGCGAAATCCGTGCCTTGCGCACCTGCGATGACGTGGCCTGGTTCGACTTCCGCGAACTCTGCGACGGCCCGCGCAGCCAGAACGATTACATCGAACTGGGCAAGATCTTCCACGCCGTGTTGCTCAGCGGTGTCGAGCAGATGAGCGTCACCACCGACGACATCGCCCGACGCTTTATCAACATGGTCGACGAGTTCTACGACCGCAACGTGAAGCTGATCATATCCGCTGAAGTCGAGCTCAAAGACCTCTATACCGGTGGTCGCCTGAACTTCGAATTCCAGCGCACCCTGAGTCGCCTGCTGGAAATGCAGTCTCACGAATTCCTGTCCCGGGCGCATAAGCCGTAGGAAATTTCGGATAATAAAAAAGGCCTGCATTGCAGGCCTTTTTTGTGCGCTGTGTGTCAGTTTTGAACGAGAAAGCGCGCCAGTTCATCTTGCCGCTGACAGCCGACGAGCAGCCACAGCAGGATTCGGGCTTTGCGTGGACAGAGAAATCCAGCCATCGATGCACCTTTACTGATCAGGTCCATCTCGCTGCCAATAAATCCGTAGGTCGATTGAGCCGTGGAGCCGGAACCTGTCCGGGTGGCAACGATGACAGGGATCTTTCTGGCGATGGTTTCGATTACATCCGCCCAGCTCGCGCCGACGTGTCCTGCACCGAAACCCGCAATCACCAGCCCGTCGTAACCCAGTTCGAGGATGTTCTCGATTAACAGGGTATCGGCGCAAAGCGACGCTTCCAGCAGGGCAATCTTCTGTGTGGTCAGTTGTGGCAACGGTAAGACCCTGCGCCGGACTGGCTGGCGCAGATAGTTGACGGTGTTTTCCATCAGCATGCCGGCAGGACCAACGATGGGGGAGGAAAACGCCTGCAATGCCAATGAGTCGGTTTTGCGGACGGCGTTCGCTGAATGGATCTGTCCGTTCATCACCACGTGAACGCCTCGTTGACGGCTGCTTTCAGCCAGTGCGACCCGGCAAGCATCCAGCAGATTGGCCGGACCATCGGCCCCTGCCTGGGCTGCCGAACGCATGGCGCCGGTCAGGACCAACGGCTCGTCGTTGTCCCACAAGTAGTCAAAAAATGTGGCGGTTTCCTCTAGGGTGTCCGTGCCTTGAGTGATGACAACACCCACCGCACCTTGCCTGATTTGAACATTTGCCCAGGAAAGGACGCTCAACAAAAAGTCGAAATCCAGTGAGGCACTGGGCAACAGTCCGAGCGTTTCTACGGTGACCCGTGCCAAGGTCGCCAACTCTGGCACCGAGGCCAGCAGGGTTTCGCCGCTGATGGTCGGGATTACCCCTTCTCCGGTGCTCCTGGCTTGCATGCTCACGGTGCCGCCGAGCGCCGCAATGGCCAGTTTGGGCAGGTCCATGTGATACCTCATTAGCTGGTGATGAGAGGTGGCTGTATCCGGATTTGAGTCCGTGATACAGCCCAGTCGCGACGTTCGTCAGCTGGCTATCAGCAGTCCGACAAACGGAATGATCAGCAACGTACTGATGGCCATGGCCAGTACATTACCGATGAAACCGTGCATGTCGGCCGGCAACCGCTTGGCAATCGCGCACGCCAGCGGTGGCGCAATCAGTGCCCCGAGCAGTGCGCTTGAGGCGATAACCTGCCAGCTGCCACCGTACGTCAGAACAGCCGCGGGCACGACTGACACCAATGGAACATAGGTGGGGTACCAGCCGCGCAATATCCATTGTCGACGCCAGATCACTACCCCTAACGCCGAGGTCAGCGCCTGCGCCGCGATCAGTTGGGGGAGCAAGCCTGTGCCATACACCGGACTCGTCGGGTTCAAGGTGTAAGCCAGCAAGGCGCCTGCGATCAAGCCGAGACTGGCCCATTCATTGCCAAAGAACGGCGCTTCCGAAAAGTCGGCCAACACCCGGCGCAGGCTCCACACGACGCCATAGTCCGGCGTTTTGGTGATGACGGGTGCGGTCACAGGGGCGGACGGCTTCTTGAGTGGGTCGGACTTCACCAGGCTCGGCAGGTAACGGCAGAGCAGAAAAGCGCCGACGCTGGCGACCGCCATACCCGAGACATTGCCAATCACGGCTGGTAATCCGAGGGGATTGCAGACGTAATTGACGATCAGCAAGCACATCGGGGTGACGAACAGGGCGCCCATGATTGCGCCATTGATCGTGACCTTCCAGCCGCCGCCAAACATCAGCACCATCGCCGCCGGCAATGAAACAAAGGCGGCAAACGTAGGTTGCCAACTGGTGGCCGTGACCGTCCAGCCCCACAGCAGGTTACTCAGCAACAGCCCAAGCAACGAGCTGGTGACGAGCCACGGCCATAATCCGCTGCCGTAGCAAATGGTAAAACCTTGCCAGGCTTTTCCCGTTCGATTCGCCCAGTAGGCCAGATAGGCGCCTGCAAGCAGCCCGATCGAAGCGAACTCATGTTTGTAGAACGCCACCTCGCTGATGTCTCCCAGGACCCAACGCAGCCAGGCACTCGGTTCCGGGAGGCTCGATACCATGTGACTGTAGTCTGGCCAATGGGCTGACCAGGATGTCCGGTAGGTGAATGAAAGCCAGATGATCAACAATACCGTGCCGAGCATCAGCCAGATGATCGCCGTATCCAGCGGCGACCTGGCGGCAAGCCGTTTTTGCGGTTTTTCGTTTGTGGTTTCCATCAGTCATGCCCCCTTATCAGCGCGGCAGACAAGGGTGCTGGGTGTAACCGAGCATCTGATCGTAGAGATCGGCTCGACGATCGCGATGCAAATCGTTCAAGTTGTTCCAGATCGGCGCGCTGCGCGAGCTGGTCAGGTCGATGTCGGCAAACAGGATCTCCTGCTTGTCCGCTGAAGCCACCTGGCCAATCGGCCAACCGTTGGTGCCCGCAATCAGCGAACAACCCAGGTAACGTGCACCTCGCTCTTCGCCGATCCGGCTCGCCGCCGCAATAAACACATTGTTGACGTGAGCCGCCGTCATCGTCAGGTACGACGCCATGCACTTGCCGGCGTCATCGAACAAAGGCGGCGGGGTCCAGACCCAGTTATTCAGGCTGCAAATGATGTCCGCGCCTTGCTGGCTCAGAATTCGCGGCACTTCGGGGAACCAGATGTCCCAGCAGATCAGCAAACCGATTCGACCGATCGGTGTATCGAAAACCGGAAAACCCAGATCGCCTGGCGTGAACCACAGCTTTTCAAGATTCCACAAATGAGCTTTTCGATACTTGCCGATAAAACCTTCAGGTCCGACCAGAACACCGGTGTTGAACAGTCGCATGCCGTCGCGTTCGGTCAAACCAGCCACCAAGTAGATCTTGTGCTGACGGGCGAATTCCATCCAGCTTTGCACGCTTGTGCCGTCAGGGATGATTTCCGAGTGATCAAACGCATCCTGCCGATTGCTGAAGAAATATCCGGTGTTCGAGAGCTCAGGCAGGACGATGAGATTCGCTCCGCCGTTTACAGCTTCCAGCGCCAATTGCAGGCTGCGATGCAGATTCCCTTCACGATTTTCCACGCCGACCTGTGGGTCGAATTGCACGACTGCTACACGAACAGGGCTTGTTGGCTCATTCATTGTTGATGACCTCTTTTTATTGTTTTTCACGCTGTCGAATTGCGCGTTTATAAGAGGTGAATCAGCAGATCGGCGTAAGTCAGCCACTTCCGTTTAGGTTGTAGTCCGAATCCCAAATAGAGCCAACGCAGGTCGTGCGAGGTCCCTGGGTGTGTGGAGATGATCAGGTTTTGACGTAGTAGTGCGGATAGTCTTTCATCGAAAAACCGCCATTGAAGGTCGCAGCGGTTTTGTTGCAGATATGAATGACCGCATCGACAGCACCGCGAAAGCAAGGCTCCGTCCAGCCGGCATCAACTGAAAATGATTCGCCAGACAAATACATGCCTGAAGCATGCGCGAAGTCTCTGTTGTATTTCATCAGTCCTACGGCGTCATAGTAGGCGCCGGGCCGGTACAGCTTTGCACAGCCCAAAGCATTTTTATCGGTCATCCAGCGTTGGACCACGGCTTGATCAAGCCCGATGTAGGGAGAGATTTTTTCCTGGATGTTGGCGGCGTTCATAAGGATCCGGTCCAGTTCTTTGGCGCATTTGCTCACCAGTTCCTTGTCGGTAAATGTGGCCAGCTTGGTGGCGTCATCCTCCCATGTGTAACTCAAAAGGATGCAGTCATAGCTGTAGGTATCGTTGTAGCGGTAGGTATAAACGTCATGGATAAAACTGTCGGTGACGATGGCTTGCGGAATTTTTCTGTTTTTCGAAAGAAAGGATTTTTTTAACGGTGCGAAGACTTTGCAACTGGATTCCCAGTGCGCGGTTTTATAGGCATTGATCGTCTCGAACGGCAGCATCTGTGGCGTGAAGTTTTCAAGCTTGATTCGAGTTTCGATCAGCCAGGAGGGAAGGGTCATGATGACCGAGTCAAAGTCATCGTAGTGCTCCTGGATTTGCTCGGGTTGGCTATGTTTCGAGTGGTAGTAGACGCGTGTTTTCTGGTTGGTCAGTTTTTTAAGTTTTGTAACGGATGAGTCCGTGAGCAAACCGTTGTTTCTTTCCTGGCAGTGTTCGTAGAAGGACTTTCCGGTTTCGTCGGTTTTCATGAACAGCAGGCATTCGTCCAACGCTGCAAGACCGATGTAGCGGGGCCTGTCGAAACTCCGCCCCGTCGAGTCAAAAACGGCTTCGCTGTGCAGATAGGGTGAATCTAGCGGATCGCCCGTTGAGTCTACCCGCCCCTGGATCAGTTGCAGCTGGCTGTTGAACCCAAAAATGGCCGTACGCAGCGGATAAAGAGAGCACACATCGTAAAAGGCACCCCAGCTACCGTCACCGATGCCAATGGCATAGAAGATCGCGGACTCCTCCGCGGACATTCCCATTCCGCCAAAGTCCCCCGGTGAGCGTTCATCCCAAGCCTGCAGGGCGGACATGCTGACCAGATCGCGAAACGAAACGCTCTCGTATTTTTCGACGATAGCGGTCCACATGGCTTCCCATTCCTGACTGGCGTAAACCTCTGCGACGTGCCGGGTCATCCGATCGGCAAAGGCCTTCCACTTTGCATAAACCTTTTGCAGTTCTTCACCGGGAGGTGGTGTCTGGCCATCTTCATTTTTCCAGATCAGCATCTGCGGAGTCGGTCCGCCGCCCATGCTGCCCTCTCGCAAATAGATTCCGGTCGAAGTGACCCATTGGCTTCCGGGATTGGCAAAATCTGAAAACGCCAGTTCGAACGCCTTCGCGTAGTAAGCCATCAGAGACCGGCCCTCTGTCGGTGACTCGTCCGCCTGGTTGAAGAAGGGCATGCGCATGGCCCCCATTTCAAACGGTGTATGACTCATCGCCGAGTTCGGGCTTCCAGGGACAGTCAGGTGTCTGCCGCCTATGCGTCTGGATTGTTCTATGAGGGTGATATGGGTGAACCCGCAACGATAAAGTTCTCTGGCGGCAGTCAGTCCGGTGACACCGGCGCCAATAATGCAGATTTTATGTTGCGGGTCAGTTGCCTTGGCGATGCCGTTTTCCTGTTCAACCAGTGCCCGATAGTCGAAGCACAAGTCTGGTGGATTTGGAAAGCGAGTCGCCCATTTGCTTTTAGCCGAGCGCTTGGTTCGAACGGCTTCCCTGGCTACGAATGACGGGTAGTTGTAGCTTGATCCGATGGTCACTGTTGATCTTCCCTGATGTTATTTTCAGGGAACGATGTTGAAGTTTTTAAGGGGCGGTGTATGTGAGCAGAATCGAGTGCTCTGGCACTCTGTGTTCCGCTTTATGCGTAGGAAAGTGCATAGCGAAAGAAACTGCGTGGCCGGCCTTTTTGTACGCGCAAGATTCAATGTGGGAGCGAGCAGGTTCGCTCCCACATTGGGTTTGTGTTGGTACTGAGGTTTATGCAGCTTGCTGAAACTGCTGCCGGTACTGGTTCGGCGACAACTCCGTGTGCTGACGGAACAACCGCGCGAAGAAACTCGCATCGTCGTAACCGACTTCGTAACTGATGGTCTTGATGCTCTTGCGGCTGCCGGACAGCAGGCCCTTGGCGGTTTCGATGCGCAGTCGTTGCAGGTAATGCAGTGGCTTGTCGCCGGTGGCGGTCTGGAAGCGCCGCATGAAATTGCGGATGCTCATGCCGTGTTCGCGAGCGACGTCTTCGAAGCGGAATTTGTCGGCGAAGTGTTCTTCGAGCCAGTGCTGGATCTGCAGGATGATCACATCCTGGTGCAGCTTCTGACCGCCGAAACCGATCCGTCCTGGCGAGTAGCTGCGCTGCACTTCATAAAGAATGTCCCGTGCCACGGCCTGGGACACGTTGGCGCCGCAGAAGCGTTCGATCAGGTAAATGTAAAGGTCGCAGGCCGACGTGGTGCCGCCAGCGCAATACAGGTTGTCGGCATCGGTCAGGTGCTTGTCCTGATTGAGCTGAACCCGTGGGAAGCGTTCGGCAAACGCATTAAAGAAACGCCAGTAAGTGGTCGCTTCCTTGCCATCGAGCAGCCCGGACTCGGCCAGCCAGAACACCCCGGTGGCTTCGCCGCAGAGCACTGCGCCGCGAGCATGTTGCTGACGCAGCCAGGGCAGGACCTGTGGATAACGTTGGCAAAGGGTGTCGAAATCGTCCCAGAACGCTGGAAGGACAATGATGTCGGCGTTTTCCAGGCCGCCGTCCACCGGGATGATTACATCGCTGAAGCTGTTCACCGGTTTGCCGTCGGGGCTGACCAGGCGGGTTTCGAACGCCGGAGTCAGGCCTTGGCCCAGTTGTTTGCCGTAACGCAGGCTGGCCAGGTGGAAGAAATCCTTGGCTTGCATGAGGGTGGAAGCGAAAACCCGGTCGATAGCCAGGATGCTGACGCGCCGCAAGGGCGTGGAGACTTGGTTAGACATAATTCAACTTTATTCTTATAGGGGAAAGTGGTCACCAGACGGCTGGATCGTCTTATTTTTTGTCTGATGTGTCCAGTGTCCTGTATCGGATGCGAGGCATAGTCTCTGAAGGTCAATTCCGGCTAACAATAACGACAGGTGCCGCATGATCCCCAGAACCTTGTTCAGTTCCGAGCACGAACTTTTTCGCGACAGCGTGCGAACGTTCCTCGAAAAAGAGGCCGTGCCGTTCCATGGACAATGGGAAAAACAAGGCTATATCGACCGCAAACTCTGGAACAAGGCAGGGGAGGCGGGGATGTTGTGCTCGCATCTGCCAGAAGAGTACGGCGGCCTGGGGGCGGACTTTCTCTACAGCGCGGTGGTGATCGAAGAGGTCGGTCGTCTCGGCCTGACCGGTATCGGTTTTTCCCTGCATTCGGACATCGTCGCGCCGTACATCCTGCATTACGGCAGTGAAGCGCTGAAACACAAATACCTGCCGAAACTGGTGTCTGGCGAGATGGTCACGGCGATTGCCATGACCGAGCCGGGTGCCGGTTCCGACCTGCAAGGGGTGAAAACCACCGCTGTGCTCGATGGCGACGAGTATGTGATCAACGGTTCGAAGACGTTTATCACCAACGGCTATCTGGCGGACCTGGTGATTGTCGTGGCCAAGACCGATCCGAAGGCCGGCGCGAAGGGCACCAGCCTGTTTCTGGTGGAAGCCGACACCCCAGGCTTCGCCAAGGGCAAGCGCCTGGAAAAAGTCGGCATGAAGGCTCAGGACACCTCGGAATTGTTCTTCCAGGACGTTCGGGTGCCCAAGGAAAACCTGTTGGGGCAGGCCGGGATGGGCTTCGCGTACCTGATGCAGGAATTGCCGCAAGAGCGTCTTACCGTTGCCATCGGCGGGCTGGCTTCGGCTGAGGCTGCGTTGCAATGGACGCTGGATTACACCCGCGAGCGCAAGGCATTCGGCAAGGCGATCGCCGACTTCCAGAACACCCGCTTCAAACTGGCGGAGATGGCGACCGAGATTCAGATCGGCCGGGTCTTCGTCGATCGCTGTCTGGAACTGCACCTGCAAGGCAAGCTCGACGTGCCGACAGCGGCGATGGCCAAGTATTGGGGCACAGACCTGCAATGCAAGGTGCTCGACGAATGCGTGCAGTTGCATGGCGGCTACGGTTTCATGTGGGAATACCCGATCGCCCGGGCGTGGGCGGATGCGCGGGTGCAGCGGATTTATGCGGGGACCAATGAAATCATGAAGGAGATTATTGCGCGGTCGCTTTGAATCTCTGTGATGGCTGAAAAGATCGCAGCCTGCGGCAGCTCCTACATGGGTTTGGCGTACACCCTGTAGGAGCTGCCGAAGGCTGCGATCTTTTCGGGATCACCGCAAATTACGGTGCAGGGTTCGGGTGATCCTTGTGAATCGCCTCAATCCCCTCCAGTACTTCATCCGACAGTTTCAACTCGAAGCTCGCTAAATTGCTTTCAAGCTGCTCCATCGTCGTCGCGCCAATGATGTTGCTGGTCACAAATGGTTGCTGAGTGACAAACGCCAACGCCATTTGCGCCGGGTCCAGGCCGTGTTCATGCGCCAGTGCCACATAACGACTGCACGCTGCTTCCGACTGCGGGTTGAAATAGCGGCTGAAGCGGCTGTAGAGGCTCAGGCGGCCTTTAGGTGGACGCGCGCCACCTTCGTACTTGCCCGACAGGAAACCGAACGCCAGCGGCGAATAGGCGAGCAAACCGCACTGTTCGCGGATGGCGATTTCCGCCAGACCGACTTCGAAGCTGCGGTTGAGCAGGTTGTACGGGTTCTGGATCGACACGGCGCGCGGCCAGCCACGGGCTTCGGCCAGGGCGAGGAAGCGCATGGTGCCCCATGGCGTTTCATTGGACAGGCCGATGTGGCGGATCTTGCCGGCCTTGACCTGTTCGTCCAGCGCTTCGAGGGTGTCCTCCAGCGGCGTGAGGTTGGCTTCGGTCTGGTGTTTGTAACCGAGCTGACCGAAGAAGTTGGTGCTGCGCTCCGGCCAATGCAGCTGGTAGAGGTCGATGTAGTCGGTCTGCAAGCGCTTGAGGCTGGCGTCCACGGCTTCGGTGATGTGCTGGCGGTTGTGCCGCAGGTTTTTGTCGCGGATGTAGTCGATGGTGTTGCCGGGGCCGGCGATCTTGCTCGCCAGGATCCAGTCGGCGCGATCACCACGGCTTTTGAAGTAATTGCCGATGTAGCGCTCGGTGGTGGCGTAGGTTTCGGCCTTGGGTGGCACCGGGTACATTTCGGCAGTGTCGATGAAATTGATCCCGGCGCTTTTGGCTCGTTCAATCTGGGCGAAGGCTTCAGCCTCACTGTTTTGCTCGCCCCAGGTCATGGTTCCGAGGCAGATGGCGCTCACGTTCAGATTGGTTCTGCCTAGCTGGCGATAGTCCATCAGGTACTCCTTGGGCAAAACAATCATAAAAGCAGGTTGAATTATTTTTCGCAATCTGCATAATTGCGCACCTCTTTCTGCAGTGGAAGTGATGCGCCGCCGCCGAAGAATCTTGCCGTTGAACGGACGCGCCGACCCGAGCCCCCGAAAGCGTCTGTATCCGGCTGCCTTTGACTTGTCAAAGTACGCACTATTCAGTAAGATCCGCCGTCTAATTTACAGGGCGGCCCCTGAGGCTATAAAGAATGAAAACTTTTACTGCTAAACCGGAAACAGTACAGCGCGACTGGTTTGTCGTCGACGCTGCAGGTCAGACCCTGGGTCGTCTGGCCACCGAAATCGCGAGCCGTCTGCGTGGCAAGCATAAAGCTGAGTACACTCCTCACGTTGACACCGGCGATTACATCGTCGTTATCAATGCCGAGCAGATTCGTGTAACTGGTGCTAAAACCACCGACAAGATCTACTACTCCCACTCCGGTTTCCCGGGCGGCATCAAGTCGATCAACTTCGAAAAGCTGATCGCTAAAGCCCCTGAGCGCGTGATCGAGACCGCGGTCAAAGGCATGCTGCCTAAGAACCCGCTGGGTCGCGACATGTATCGTAAGCTGAAAGTCTATGCGGGCGCTGTACACCCTCATACTGCTCAGCAGCCCCAAGAACTGAAGTTTTAACGGAATAGTTCATTATGTCGGCGACTCAAAATTACGGCACTGGCCGTCGCAAGACCGCAACCGCACGCGTTTTCCTGCGTCCGGGTACTGGTAACATCTCCATCAACAACCGCACCCTGGAAAATTTCTTCGGCCGCGAAACTGCCCGCATGGTAGTTCGTCAGCCGCTGGAACTGACTGAGACTGTCGAGAAATTCGACATCTACGTCACCGTGATCGGTGGTGGTGTAAGTGGTCAAGCTGGCGCAATCCGCCACGGTATCACTCGCGCACTGATGCAGTACGACGAAACCCTGCGTGGCGCTCTGCGCAAAGCTGGCTTCGTTACTCGCGATGCTCGTGAAGTTGAACGTAAGAAAGTTGGTCTGCGTAAAGCGCGTAAGCGTCCGCAGTACTCGAAGCGTTAATTCGCTTTTACGTTCAAAAAGAACGCCCAGTTTCCTCGCGAAGCTGGGCGTTTTTTTATGGGCGCGATTTATCAAAGAATTGCTCTGTGACAACTTGCCACAGCCGTAGAAGCCCTATACTGCAAGGCTTGGCAGTGGAGCCCCTCGGTAATTACCTTGTCAGAATTGGGGCTTTTCATTACCATTCGGCAAAATTTTTATAAGTTCAGATTTTTACTTAGTAGACGCCTGATTTAACAGGCCACAAAGCTGATGGGAGAGGACTGAATGAGCAATGACGGCGTGAATGCAGGCCGGCGTCGCTTCTTGGTAGCAGCCACATCCGTGGTGGGTGCTGCAGGAGCGGTGGGGGCTGCGGTCCCGTTCGTGGGGTCATGGTTTCCCAGTGCCAAGGCGAAAGCCGCAGGTGCACCGGTGAAGGTGAATGTCAGCAAAATCGAGCCAGGCCAGCAGATGATTGCTGAGTGGCGCGGTCAGCCGGTGTTCATTGTCCGCCGAACCGCGGAAATCCTGGGGAATCTGAAAAAGATCGAGGGCCAGCTGTCTGACCCGACCTCCAAGAACTCGACACAACCGACCTATGTCGACCCGGAAACGCGTTCGATCAAGCCAGAGGTCCTGCTGCTGATCGGTATCTGCACGCACCTGGGTTGCTCGCCGACCTTCCGTCCAGAAGTGGCACCTGCGGATCTGGGCAAGGACTGGGTAGGTGGTTATTTCTGCCCTTGCCACGGTTCCCACTACGATCTGGCTGGCCGCGTCTACAAGTCGCAACCTGCGCCTTTGAACCTGCCAGTTCCCCCGCATTCCTATGAGACCGATGACATCATTGTCATTGGCGTCGATACGGAGAAAGCGTGATGAGCAAGTTCATGGATTGGGTTGATGCGCGCTTTCCCGCGACCAAAATGTGGGAAGACCATCTCAGCAAGTACTACGCCCCGAAGAACTTCAACTTCTTCTATTTCTTTGGTTCCCTCGCGCTGCTCGTTCTGGTCAACCAGATCGTTACCGGTGTCTGGCTGACCATGAGCTACACCCCGTCGGCGGAAGAGGCGTTTGCTTCCGTCGAATACATCATGCGCGACGTCGAGTACGGCTCGATCCTGCGTCTGCTGCACTCCACCGGCGCTTCGGCGTTCTTCATCGTGGTCTATCTGCACATGTTCCGTGGCTTGCTCTACGGTTCGTACCAGAAGCCGCGTGAGCTGGTGTGGGTCTTCGGTATGCTGATCTATCTGGCGCTGATGGCTGAAGCCTTCATGGGTTATCTGCTGCCGTGGGGTCAGATGTCCTACTGGGGTGCCCAGGTGATCATCTCGCTGTTCGGTGCGATCCCGGTCATCGGCAACGATCTGACTCAGTGGATCCGTGGTGACTACCTGATTTCCGGTATCACCCTGAACCGCTTCTTCGCCCTGCACGTTGTTGCCTTGCCGATCGTGATCCTCGGTCTGGTGGTGCTGCACGTTCTGGCGCTGCACGAAGTCGGGTCGAACAACCCGGACGGCGTGGACATCAAGAAATTCAAAGACGAAAACGGTGTACCGCTGGACGGCATTGCCTTCCACCCGTACTACACCGTGAAAGATATCGTCGGCGTGGTGGTGTTCCTGTTCATCTTCTGCTCGATCGTGTTCTTCTTCCCGGAAATGGGTGGTTATTTCCTCGAGAAGCCGAACTTTGAAGTAGCGAACGCCTTCAAGACGCCAGAACACATTGCTCCGGTCTGGTACTTCACCCCGTTCTACGCGATTCTGCGGGCGATTCCGGACAAGCTCCTGGGCGTTATCGCCATGGGCGCGGCCATCGCTGTGCTGTTCGTCCTGCCATGGCTCGATCGTAGCCCGGTCAAGTCGATGCGCTACAAAGGCTGGATGAGCAAGATCTGGCTCTGGGTGTTCTGCATCTCGTTCGTGATCCTGGGTGTGCTGGGCGTACTGGCCCCAACCCCTGAGCGGACGTTGCTGTCGCAGGTATGTACCTTCCTGTACTTCGCCTACTTCATTCTGATGCCGTTCTACACCAGGCTCGAGAAGACCAAACCGGTTCCGGAAAGGGTGACTGGCTGATGAAAAAGCTATTTGCTGTACTGATTCTTGCTGCTTTGCCTGTGCTGTCCTTCGCGGCTGAACACGGTGGTCCTGAGCTGGAAAAGGTCGATATCGACGTTTCCGACAAAGCTGCAATGCAAGATGGCGCGCGTACATTCGCCAACTACTGCATGGGCTGTCACAGCGCCAAGTTCCAGCGTTACGAGCGTGTCGCCGATGACCTGGGCATTCCGCACGACCTGATGCTCTCGAAGGTGGTGTTCACCGGCGCCAAGATCGGCGACCACATGAGCATCGGCATGCAGCCGGCTGACGCCAAGACCTGGTTCGGTGCGGCGCCGCCCGACCTGACCCTGGTCGCCCGCGTTCGTGGCACTGACTGGCTCTACGGTTACCTGAAATCTTTCTACGAAGACCCATCGCGTCCTTGGGGCGTGAACAACAAGGTGTTCCCGAACGTCGGGATGCCTAACGTTCTGGTCGGCCTGCAGGGTCGTCAGGTGGTAGGCTGTAAACAAGTTCAAATCGTCGAAGACGGCAAGAAGCAATACGATCCGCTGACCGGCACGGCTTTGACGCATGAAGCCTGCGACCAGCTGACCATACTGCCGAAAACCGGCACGCTGAACGAAGAGCAATTCGACGAGAAGGTCAAGAATCTGGTGACCTTCCTGGCCTACTCGGCCAACCCGGTGAAGCTGCAGCATCAGCGCATCGGTACCTATGTGTTGCTGTACCTGGCGTTCTTCTTCGTATTCGCATACTTGCTCAAGCGTGAATACTGGAAAGACGTCCATTGATATTGCTGTAAAATTGCTGTCAATCGCGCGCGCCCAAGGGCGTCTCTGAAGGTGTAACGAGCCTGGTGATCCAGGCGTTACGGGAGGCGCCCTCTGGGCGCGTGCGTTTTTCCGTTTCCGATAATTTCAACAAGCGAGGAGGACCGCCATGGGCGTGACCAATCGGTTGGCCTGTTACTCCGACCCCGCCGACCACTATTCCCACCGAGTGCGTATCGTACTTGCAGAGAAGGGTGTCAGCGCCGAGATCATTTACGTGGAAGCTGGTCGCCAGCCGCCTAAACTGATTGAAGTGAACCCTTACGGCAGCTTGCCCACCCTGGTCGATCGTGACCTGGCGTTGTGGGAGTCGACCGTGGTGATGGAATATCTGGATGAGCGTTACCCGCACCCGCCTTTGCTGCCGGTTTATCCAGTGGCGCGTGCCAACAGCCGTCTGCTGATTCATCGTATTCAGCGTGACTGGTGTGGCCTGGTGGATCTGATCCTGGATTCCCGGTCCAAGGAAGCAGCCCGTGTCGTGGCTCGTAAAGAGCTGCGCGAAAGCCTGACTGGCGTGTCGCCGTTGTTCGCCGACAAGCCGTTTTTCCTCAGTGAGGAACAAAGTCTGGTGGATTGCTGCCTACTACCAATACTCTGGCGATTGCCGATTCTGGGTATAGAACTGCCGCGGCCTGCCAAGCCGCTGCTTGATTACATGGAGCGCTCGTTTGCGCGTGAGGCTTTCCAGGCGAGTCTGTCTGGTGTCGAACGCGATATGCGCTAAGGCTTAAGGAGCCGCTATGAACTCCAGTCGACCTTATCTGGTCCGCGCGCTCTACGAGTGGATTGTGGACAACGATTGCACCCCGCACATGCTGGTCAATTCCGAGTATCCGTCGGTGCAGGTGCCTCAGGGTTTTGCCAGTGACGGACAGATTGTCCTGAACGTATCGCCGGCAGCCGTGCGTCATCTGCACATGGACAACGAAGCGGTCAGCTTCGAAGGGCGTTTCGGTGGCGTGCCGCACACCCTGTACGTGCCTATCGCATCGATCCTGGGCATTTACGCCCGGGAGAACGGTCAGGGCATGGTGTTCGATCTGGAATCGCCTATGGAAGACGAGGAAGAGATCGAGCCGGATGACGATATTCCGCCACCCGACAGCGAGCCGCCGCGTCCCAGCGGTCGACCCAGTTTGAAAGTGGTGAAATAAAAAAAGGGTGATCCGCAAGGATCGCCCTTTTTTTTATTTCACCACTTTCAAACGTAGGAGCTGTCGAGTGAAACGAGGCTGCGATCTTTTGATCTATTAAAAGCAAGATCAAAAGATCGCAGCCTCGTTTCACTCGACAGCTCCTACAGGTCGATGGCGATCCAAGGATGCCATCACCTGCAAGCCAATATCAGTCAATGTACTCAAACAACTTCACGATCTTCTGTACGCCGGAAACGCCTTGCACCAGATTGGTGGCTTGGGCAGCTTCCTGTTTGGTCAGCAGACCCAGCAGGTAGACGATGCCGTTCTCGGTGACAACCTTGATGCGCGAGCCCGGGATGTTCGGGTCGGTGAGCATCTGGGTCTTGATCTTGGAGGTCAGCCAGGTGTCGTTCTGGCGGGCAAGGAAGCCGGAAGGTGGCAGGACTTGCAGTTCGTTGTGGACCGTCTTCACACGCTGAACAGCCGCAGCGGCCTGTTCGGCCTTGGCCTTGAGGTCGGCGCGCGGGGTTTGCCCGGCGAGTAGCACGACGCCATTGAAGCTGGTGACGACGATGTGCGAGTCGTTGTCCAGGGCTGGATCGGCCTTGGCGATGTTCACGCCGACCTTGGTGTCGATCAGAGAGTCGTCGATCTTGCTGCCGAAGGTGCGGGTGCCGCGGTCATCTTCAATCGGTGCTTCACGGCTGGCGTTAACCACCGAGGTGCAGCCGCTGATGCCGAGGCACAGGGTCAAGGCCAGAAGGCCTAGGCGATTAGGGGTCATTCTTCACTCCCGAACAGTTGGCTGTCGATCAAATCGCAAAGGCAATGGATCGCCAGCAGGTGGACTTCCTGAATACGTGCGGTGACGTTGGCCGGTACGCGAATCTCGACGTCCTCGGGCAATAGCAGCGACGCCATGCCGCCGCCATCGCGACCGGTCAATGCTACGACAATCATTTCGCGATCATGTGCGGCCTGGATCGCTTGAATAATGTTTGCCGAGTTGCCGCTGGTGGAAATCGCCAGCAATACGTCACCCGGCTGGCCGAGGGCGCGGATCTGTTTGGAGAAGATTTCGTTGTAGCTGTAGTCGTTGGCGATCGAGGTGATCGTCGAGCTGTCGGTGGTCAGCGCAATCGCTGGCAGGCTCGGACGTTCGCGTTCGAAGCGGTTGAGCAACTCGGACGAGAAGTGCTGGGCATCACCGGCAGAGCCGCCGTTGCCGCAGGACAGCATTTTGCCTTCGTTGAGCAGGGCGTTGACCATCACCTGGCTGGCTTGCTCGATGTGCGGTGCAAGTACGTCCATCGCCATTTGCTTGGTATCGATACTGGCCTGAAAAAGCTGGCGAATTCGGGATTGCATGTCCATCTGTGTGACCTTAATTAGCGCGGCTACTCGGCACATGAATGTGCAGCCCGCAAAGCAAAGAGCAAAAGTGTTGGGTGAAAGTGTCCGGTTCGGAACGTACGCGATCAGCTGTCGAAGGCATTCTGCAACCAGTTCAACTGATCGAGGTTGCTGTCGATGGCAACCACGTCGAAACGGCAAGGGGAATTGGCCCAGCGCGACTCGCGCTGAAGAAAATACTGCGCGGCAAATATCAGCTTCTGCTGTTTGCGCTCATCAATGCTACCGAGCGCGCCACCCCATTGAGTGTTTTTTCTGTATCGGACTTCAACGAATACTACTGTATCGCCATCAAGCATGACCAGATTAAGCTCACCGCGTTTACACAACCAGTTCTGCGCCAGCAGGCGCAGACCCTGTTGTTGAAGATGCTCGAGCGCATGGCGCTCGGCATCTTTACCGCTTTGCTGGCGTGACCTGTCGGGCATCAGCGCGGGGTGTCCGGCAGGCGTTGAACCTGACCGCTCACGAACTGTGCCCACGGCAACTGGCGGACCACACGTTGGTTCTGAGTCATGCCCAGGCTGCCCGATTGACCTTCGATGCGGCTGTCCGGCAGAGCTTTGAGTTGCCCCAGGCGTGGTGCCAGGCGGTAGGCATCAACACCCATCGCGTACAGACGGCCCAGGCTGCCACCAGCCTGTGGCCATTGAGCGGTAACCTGTTTGCGCAATGGATCGTTAGCCTCCAGCAACCATGGGGTTTCGCAGAAGCGAATGCCGTTCATGTCGTTGTACTGGTTCACATCGCCGCTGGCGCTGAACACGTGGGAGGTGGCATAAACCGGCACGTCGCCAGCGTACTGGAAGTTCAGAGTCGGCTTGATTTGCTGGGCTTGCTGAGGCGTTGCAGCCAGGAAGATGAACTCGATGTCCTGGCGACGCGAAGGCTGGGCGGCTACCTGCCCACCAACGGTGCTTTGCAGGCTCTTGGCACGACCTTCGCTCTGACGCAGCTGGAACATGTCGGCAATCTGCTGCGCCAGTTGAACTGGTTGGTCGACACGTTCGGTAGCGACAATGCTGCCACCGTTAGCCTGCCAATCCTGGCTGAACGCTTTCAAGACGCGATCGCCCCATTCGCCTTTCGGCACCATGATGGCTGCGCGATGCAGGCCATCGGCGCGAGCGCGGCGGGACACTTCGCGGGCTTCGTCTTCAGCTGCAAGACCGAACTGGAACAGTTGGGCCGGACCTTGTGCGCCTTCGCTGTAATTCAGCGCCAGGGTGGTGATCGGCAGTTGCGGGCGAGCACTGAGCTGTTTGACCAGCGGTTTCTCCAGCGGACCTACGACCAGTTGCACGCCGTCGGCCTGGGCCTTGCGATAGAACTCGTCGAGGGATGTCAGGCGCGAGCTGTCATAGAACTCGATGGCTGGCGGCTTCTGCCCGGCTTGTTGGGCCTGGTAGTGAGCAGCCATGAAACCTTCGCGCAGTGCTTTGCCGACCGACGCCAGCGGGCCGTCTTGTGGCAGCAGCAGGGCGATTTTGCTCAGGGGCTGGCTGGCCAGTTCCTTGAGTTTGGTCAGTGGCAGCGGCAATTGAATGGCGGCCGGGTGCTTTGGATTCTGTGCGCGCCAGTTGTCGATCGCGGCTTGCTGCTGTTCCAGGGTGCCGGCAGTTTTCACTGCCAGCGCCAGGCCCATCCAGCCGCCGAGGTCGTCGGTGGCGCTCGGCTGCAATTGATCGGTCGGCAGCGAGGCGATCAGGGTCCAGATCGCTTCGTGGTTTTTGCTTGCTGCTTCACCTTCAAGCATTGGCGCGATGAAGATGCGCTCCCGTGCGGCAGCCAAGGTCTGGCCATCGGCTTCAAGGGCGCGGGCATGAACAGTGCCGGTGCGAACCTGTTGCTCAACCGGCAGTTCACTCAGGCGTTGCAGGCTCGGATGACTCAAGGCAGTCAGCGCTGCTTTGGGCTGATTGCGCACCATGGCCAGTTCAGCCGCCAGGGTACTGGCGAAAACCTGTTGGCCAGGCTTGAGTGTTTCGACGGGGACTTGTTGCAGGATTTGCGCGGACTGGCCGGCATTCCCCTGGCGATAAGCCAGGTCTGCAGCGCTCAGGCGCAACAGGGAGGCTTTTTCCGGGTCTTTGCTTTGAGCGGCCTGTGCGAGCAATTGCTCGATACTGGCATCCGGGGTCCGTGGAAGTTCGCCAAGGCTGGAGGAGGGCGAGCTGGCGCAAGCCGCCAACAAGGCAGCGAGGCAGAGGGCAGTGAACAGCCGCAGGCAAGCGATCATGTAGTGTTCCTGATACTCGATCAAATTAGCGTGGAATTGTACCCAAGCACTGGCCGGGGCGCGATGTTACTGGTGTGAATCGATCAATTTAGCTCGTGCAAATGTTGCGGCACTGCACAAAAGGCTGCAAAACCGAGGGTTGCTTGCGCGTATCGCGAACGTCGCGACGCGCTACAATGGCGGCTTTTACCGATCATGAGGTGTGCGCTTTGACTGCTCCAGGTGCTTTGAATTCCGCTGCGGGCTCGCTTTATGTGGTGGCGACGCCCATCGGCAACCTGGACGACATCAGTGCGCGTGCGCTGAAGATCCTGCGCGAGGTCGCCCTGATCGCGGCCGAAGATACCCGTCACTCTCAGCGATTGATGCAGCATTTCGGCATTCCTACACCGCTGGCAGCCTGTCATGAACACAATGAGCGGGATGAAGGTAGTCGCTTTATCACCCGCTTGCTCGCCGGCGACGATGTGGCGCTGATTTCAGATGCCGGCACGCCGTTGATTTCCGATCCGGGTTATCACCTCGTGCGTCAGGCTCGTGCTGCGGGAATTAATGTTGTGCCGGTTCCGGGCGCCTGCGCGTTGATCGCAGCGTTGTCGGCGGCGGGGTTGCCGTCGGACCGTTTCATCTTCGAAGGCTTCCTGCCGGCCAAGGCTGTCGGTCGGCGCGCCCGTCTTGAGTTGGTAAAGGAAGAACCGCGCACGCTGATTTTTTATGAGGCGCCACACCGCATCCTTGAATGTCTGCAAGACATGGAACTGGTGTTCGGTGGGGAGCGCCCGGCTTTGCTGGCCCGTGAAATCACTAAAACCTTTGAAACCCTTAAGGGCTTGCCGCTGGCCGAGTTGCGCGAGTTCGTCGAGTCAGACAGCAATCAGCAACGCGGCGAGTGCGTAGTGTTGGTGGCGGGTTGGTCTGCCCCCGAGACCGAGGATGCCGTCAGCAGTGAAGCGATGCGTATTCTGAATCTGTTGCTTGAAGAAATGCCGCTCAAGCGTGCCGCAGCCTTGGCGGCGCAAATTACTGGCGAGCGCAAGAATGTGCTCTATCAGGTCGCGCTGGATAAACAGAAGGGCGAGTAAAAACCGACGTGCAGGCGCGGCCCAAGGCGTTTAGCGCTTGTCCTTCGGCCGCTCTGCCGTTAATCTTCGCGGCGGAGAGTCGATCGGACAGTCGCTGCCCTCTATGAAAATTAGGGGGGGGAGGAAAGTCCGGGCTCCATAGGGCGAAGTGCCAGGTAATGCCTGGGAGGCGTGAGCCTACGGAAAGTGCCACAGAAAATAACCGCCTAAGCGCTTCGGCGCCGGTAAGGGTGAAAAGGTGCGGTAAGAGCGCACCGCACGACTGGCAACAGTTCGTGGCTTAGGTAAACCCCACTTGGAGCAAGACCAAATAGGGTCCCAAGGCGTGGCCCGCGCTGGGACCGGGTAGGTTGCTAAAGATGTCCAGTGATGGCCATCGTAGACGAATGACTGTTCAAGACAGAACCCGGCTTACAGATCGACTCTCCACCTTTTTTCTCTCCTCTGCTTAAATCATTGAGCAGGGCGCTGGTGATGGCAATTTCCCTCCTTACACAATCGTCGGCAGAAGCACTTTCGTAATACCGAAAAAATCTTACTCTTAATAAATTACTTTAACTTCCGAGCGCAGCCATCAGTGCTGGTTCAAGTTATTGAGCAGGATTACACGTCTGATTCTCCTTACCCCTCCTAATACACTCCTAAATCTCAGTTCTGTAAGGCTTTTCCTTTAATCCGCGCCTTGACGGTGCGGTGGCCGCATTCCTATAGTGTGCACAAGTGGCGGAAAGTGGCATGAAGTGGGTTTTTTGAGCTCAAAACGCTAATATTTGGAGAAACGCTGTCGTGTTTCGCGGAGCTAACGCTATCAGTCTCGACGCAAAGGGCCGTCTCGCTATGCCGAGCCGGTACCGTGACGAGCTCGTTTCGCGTAGTTCCGGTCAGTTAATCGTCACAATTGATGCCGTTGATCCGTGTTTGTGTGTTTACCCCCTCGATGAGTGGGAAATTATTGAAACCAAACTGCGCACACTCCCTTCGTTTAGCGAAGAGAGCCGCCGCCTGCAACGTTTACTGATTGGTAATGCCGTCGACCTCGAGCTCGATGGCAGTGGTCGTTTTCTGGTTCCGCCGCGTCTTCGTGAATATGCCAAGTTGGATAAGCGCGCGATGTTGGTAGGCCAACTGAACAAGTTCCAATTGTGGGACGAGGATGCCTGGGATGCGGTTTCTGCCGCAGACCTGGCTGCCATTCAACAACCGGGCGCCATGCCTGATGAACTGCGTGATTTGATCCTGTGACTATTGATAGCGGCTTTAACCACATCACCGTACTGCTTGACGAAGCCGTGGAGGCTCTCGCCGTACGTCCTGATGGCTGCTATCTGGACGGTACGTTCGGGCGCGGCGGACACAGCAGGTTGATCCTCAGCCAGCTCGGTCCCGATGGTCGGGTCCTCGGATTCGACAAAGATCCTCAAGCGATTGCCACCGGGCAAACGCTAGCGGCCGAAGACGGCCGCTTTGTCGTTGTACAGCGCAGCTTTGCCGAGCTCGGTTCGGAAGTCGCCGAACGTGGTCTGGACGGCAAGGTCAGCGGCGTTTTGCTCGACCTCGGCGTGTCCTCGCCGCAGCTTGACGACCCTGAGCGCGGCTTCAGTTTTCTCAATGATGGCCCGCTGGACATGCGCATGGATCCGTCTCGCGGAATCAGCGCTGCCGAATTCGTCAACACCGCCCCGGTGGAAGAAATCGCCCGGGTGTTCAAGCAATACGGCGAAGAACGTTTCTCCGGCCGCATGGCCCGTGCCGTGGCCGAGCGTCGCGACATCAAGCCGTTCGAGCGCACTGCCGATCTGGCTGAAGTCCTGAAAGTCGCCAACCCTGCATGGGAAAAGGGCAAAAACCCGGCGACCCGTGCGTTCCAGGGCTTGCGCATTCACGTCAACAACGAACTGGGTGACCTGGAAGCCGGCCTCGAAGCCGCGCTGGAATGCCTGGAAGTCGGCGGCCGCCTGGTCGTCATCAGCTTCCACTCGCTGGAAGACCGCATCGTCAAACTGTTCATGCGCAAACTGGTGAAAGGCGAAGCCGACAACCTGCCGCGCAACCTGCCGGTACGTCACGTCGCCTTCGAACCAATAATCAAAATCCATGGCAAAGCGCAGTCCGCCTCCGAGGCCGAACTCAAAGCCAACCCACGTTCCCGGAGCGCCGTCATGCGCGTCGCGGAGAAGCTGCGGTGAGCAAGCTTTTCGCCAAGCCACTTCCCGGCGGAAGCTTTTTCATGTTTCTGCTGTTTATTGGCGTGCTCGTGTCGGCCATCGGCGTTTCCTATAGCGCCCACTGGAACCGTCAACTGCTGAACTCCCTGTACAACGAGTTGAGCGTGCGCGACAAGGCGCAAGCGGAGTGGGGCCGTTTGATTCTCGAACAGAGCACTTGGACTGCCCACAGCCGTATCGAAGTCCTGGCGACCGAGCAACTGAAGATGCGCATTCCTGGCGCAGCTGAAGTGCAGATGGTGGCGCCATGATGAAACTCGAGGGCGCACTCTTTCCATGGCGGTTCCGCCTGGTGCTGGGTTTGCTCGGCGTCATGGTCGCGGCGATTGCCTGGCGCATTATCGATCTGCAAGTAGTCGACCGTGCCTTTCTTAAAGGTCAGGGCGATGCGCGCAGCGTTCGTCATATCCCGATTCCGGCTCACCGTGGTCTGATCACCGACCGCAACGGCGAGCCTTTGGCCGTGAGTACCCCAGTCACCACCCTTTGGGCCAATGCCAAGGAAATGCAAACGGCCAAAGAGAAGTGGCCTGCACTGGCGGCTGCCTTGGGGCAGGACCCGAAAGCCCTGGCCGAACGTCTCGAGGCTCAAGCCAATAAAGAATTCATTTATCTGGTGCGCGGGCTGACCCCCGAACAGGGCCAGTCCGTGCTCGATCTGAAAGTGCCTGGCGTTTATGGCATCGAAGAATTTCGTCGTTTCTACCCGGCCGGTGAAGTCACTGCCCATATGGTCGGTTTTACCGACATCGATGACCACGGTCGTGAAGGTGTCGAGCTGGCCTACGACGAATGGCTGGCTGGGGTCCCCGGCAAGCGACAGGTGATCAAGGATCGGCGTGGCCGACTTATCAAGGATGTTCAGGTCACCAAAAACGCCAAGGCCGGAAAGCCCTTGGCGTTGTCCATTGACCTGCGTCTGCAATATCTGGCCAACCGTGAACTGCGGAACGCGATCATCGAGAACGGCGCCAAGGCCGGCAGCCTGGTGATCATGGACGTGAAGAGCGGCGAGATCCTCGCCATGGTCAACCAGCCGACCTACAACCCGAACAACCGTCGCAACCTGCAACCGGCGATGATGCGTAACCGCGCGATGATCGACGTGTTCGAACCGGGTTCGACCATGAAAGCCATCTCCATGAGCGCCGCGATTGAAACCGGGCGCTGGAAGCCGACCGATACCGTCGAGGTATACCCGGGCACCTTGCAAATTGGTAAATACACCATCAAGGACGTATCCAAGAGCGAAGGTCCGGTGCTCGACCTGACTGGCATCCTGATCAACTCCAGTAACGTCGGCATGAGTAAGGTTGCCTTCGATATCGGCGGCGAAACGATTTTCCGCCTGGCGCAAAAAGTCGGCCTCGGCCAGGACACCGGCCTTGGCTTCCCGGGCGAGCGTGTCGGCAACCTGCCGAACTACCGCGAATGGCGCAAGGCTGAAACCGCCACGCTGTCTTATGGCTACGGTATTTCCGTGACCGCGATCCAGTTGGTTCACGCCTTTTCGGCCCTGGCCAATAACGGTCGCCTCGCGCCGTTGACCCTGATCAAATCCGACAAGCCAGCGCAAACCACGCAGGTATTGCCGGAAGCTGTCGCGAAAACCATGCAAACCATGCTGCAACAAGTGATCGAAGCCCCGCGCGGTGTATTCCGTGCGCAAGTGCCGGCCTATCACGTGGGCGGCAAGTCGGGTACCGCGCGTAAAACGTCGGTCGGCACCAAAGGCTACGCCGAGAATTCCTACCGCTCGCTGTTCGCCGGCTTCGGCCCGATGAACGATCCGCGTTATGCAATCGTGGTGGTGATCGATGAGCCGACCAAGGCCGGTTACTACGGTGGTCTGGTATCGGCGCCGGTGTTCAGCAAAGTGATGTCCGGGACCTTGCGCCTGATGAACATCACCCCGGACAACCTGCCACCTACTCAACAAGCGAACACAGCACCGGTCGTTCCGCTGAAAGCCAATGGAGGGCGAGGCTGATGTCTCTGAGTCTGAACAAGATTTTTGCCCACGCCGGCCGCGATCTGTTGATCCGCGAACTGACCCTGGACAGCCGCAACGTGCGGGCTGGCGATCTGTTTCTCGCCGTCCCTGGCGGCAAGTTCGACGGCCGCGCGCACATCGCCGACGCCCTGCAACGCGGCGCTGCCGCTGTGGCGTATGAAGTCGAAGGTGCGACCGTATTGCCGATTACCGATGTTCCGCTGATTCCAGTCAAAGGCCTGGCGGCGCAACTGTCGGACATCGCCGGGCGTTTTTACGGTGACCCTAGTCGTCACCTGAACCTGATCGGCGTGACCGGCACCAACGGCAAAACCAGCGTGACGCAGTTGGTTGCGCAAGCCTTGGATTTGCTCGGCCAGCACTGCGGCATCGTCGGCACATTGGGCACCGGTTTTTACGGCGCGCTCGAAAGCGGCTTGCACACCACGCCGAACCCGATCGCCGTGCAGGCGACACTCGCCGACTTGAAAAAGGCCGGTGCCAAAGCCGTCGCCATGGAAGTTTCTTCCCATGGTCTGGATCAGGGCCGCGTTACCGCTCTGGCGTTCGATGTGGCGGTGATGACCAACCTGTCCCGCGATCACCTGGATTACCACGGCACCATGCAAGCTTACGGCGAAGCCAAGGCCAAGCTGTTTGCCTGGAACGATTTGAAGTGCCGGGTGATCAACCTCGACGACGATTTCGGCCGGCAACTGGCTGCGGACAAACGTGAATCGCGCCTGATCACCTACAGCCTGGAAGATGCCAGCGCCTACCTGTATTGCCGTGAAGCGCAGTTCGATGACGAAGGCGTGCGCGCCACGCTGGTCACGCCGCAGGGTGAGCATCATCTGCGCAGCACCTTGCTCGGTCGTTTCAACCTGAGCAACGTGCTGGCTGCGGTCGGCGCCTTGCTGGGGCTGGACTACGCGCTGGACGAAATTCTCAAGGTCCTGCCAAAACTCGAAGGCCCGGCCGGACGCATGCAACGCCTCGGCGGCGGTACTCAGCCGCTGGTGGTGGTCGATTACGCTCACACACCGGATGCGCTGGAAAAAGTCTTGATGGCCCTGCGTCCTCACGCCAAAGGCCGTTTGCTGTGCCTGTTCGGTTGCGGTGGTGATCGCGATCGCGGCAAACGTCCGCTCATGGCTGAAGTGGTCGAGCGTCTGGCTGACGGCGTGCTGGTGACCGATGACAACCCGCGCACCGAAGACCCGGCAGTGATCTTCGACGACATCCGCGCCGGTTTTACCGCTGTGGATAAAGTCACCTTCGTCGCTGGCCGTGGCCAGGCGATTGCCCAATTGATCGCCAGCGCTTCGGCGGATGACGTGATTGTCCTGGCCGGTAAAGGTCACGAGGACTATCAGGAAATCAACGGCCAGCGTCACGCGTTCTCCGATCTGGTCGAGGCCGATCACGCCTTGACCGCGTGGGAGGTGGCCCATGCTTAAAGCCTTGAAACTGAGCGAACTGACCGGCGCGCTGAATGCCCGCTTGGTCACTCTCGATGCCAGCTTCGACGGCGTCAGCATTGACAGCCGCGCGATCAAACCAGGCCAACTCTTTATCGCCCTGACCGGCCCGCGCTTCGATGGTCATGACTATCTCAATGACGTCGCCGCAAAAGGCGCCGTAGCGGCGCTGGTCGAGCGCGAAGTCGCCGACAGCACGCTGCCGCAATTGCTGGTGAAAGATACTCGTCAGGCGCTGGGGCAACTCGGCGCGTTGAACCGTGCTGCTTATAGCAACCCTGTCGCAGCGATCACCGGTTCCAGCGGCAAGACCACGGTCAAGGAAATGCTCGCCAGCATCCTGCGCACGCGCGGTCCGGTGTTGGCGACCCGTGGCAACCTGAACAATGACCTCGGCGTTCCGCTGACCCTGCTCGAACTCGCACCGGAACATACCGCTGCGGTGATCGAACTGGGTGCTTCGCGTCTCGGCGAAATTGCCTACACCGTCGGCATGACCAAGCCTCATGTGGCCGTGCTCAACAACGCCGGGACCGCCCATGTTGGCGAGTTCGGCGGGCCGGAAAAAATCGTCGAAGCCAAGGGCGAGATTATTGAAGGGCTGGATGCCGATGGCGTCGCCGTTCTCAATCTTGACGACAAGGCGTTCGACATCTGGAAGACCCGCGCTGCCGGTCGCAACGTGCTGACCTTCGCCCTGAGCAATGTCAGCGCCGATTTTTACGCCAGCGATCTGGACCGTGACGCTCGCGGTTGCCCGGCGTTCAACCTGCACACTCCTGAAGGTATGGAGCGCGTTCAACTGAACCTGCTCGGCACCCATAACGTCGCCAATGCCATGGCCGCCGCCGCCGCCGCCCATGCGTTGGGCGTGTCGCTGTTCGGCATCGCCACCGGCCTCGGTGCGGTGCAACCGGTCAAAGGTCGCACCGTCGCGCAACTGGCCACCAATGGCATGCGCGTGATTGATGACACGTACAACGCGAACCCCACCTCCATGTGCGCCGCCGTTGATATACTCGCCGGCTTTTCCGGCCGCACCGTTCTGGTGCTCGGGGATATCGGCGAGTTGGGCGATTGGGCGGAGCAGGGGCACCGCGATGTGGGCGAGTACGCCCGCGGCAAAGTTTCCGCGCTTTACGCTGTCGGGCCAATGATGGCTCACGCCGTGAACGCTTTCGGCGAGCAGGCCTGTCACTTCACCACTCAGGCTGAACTGATCAAGGCCCTCGGCGCCGAGCAAGACACAAACACCACCATTTTGATCAAGGGCTCGCGCAGCGCTGCGATGGAAAACATCGTCGCCGCTTTGTGCGGGTCCAGCCTGGAGAAACATTAATGCTGCTGCTGTTAGCGGAGTACCTGCAACAGTTCTACAAAGGCTTCGCGGTCTTTCAGTACCTGACCCTGCGCGGGATCCTCGGTGTGCTGACCGCGCTGGTTTTGTCGCTGTGCTATGGCCCGTGGATGATCCGCACTTTACAGAACCGTCAGATCGGTCAATCCGTTCGCAACGACGGTCCACAATCGCACCTGTCCAAGTCGGGCACCCCGACCATGGGCGGCGCGTTGATTCTGTCGTCCATCGGCGTCAGCACTTTGCTGTGGGCTGACCTGACCAATCGTTATGTCTGGACTGTGTTGCTGGTGACCTTGTTGTTCGGCGCGATCGGCTGGGTCGACGATTACCGCAAAGTGATCGAGAAGAACTCCCGTGGCTTGCCGAGCCGCTGGAAGTACTTCTGGCAATCGGTGTTCGGCCTGGGCGCGGCGATCTTCCTTTATATGACTGCAGCGACGCCGGTGGAAACCACCCTGATCCTGCCGATGCTCAAGGATCACAGCATTCCGCTGGGCATAGGCTTCGTCGTCCTGACCTACTTCGTGATCGTCGGCTCGAGCAACGCGGTCAACCTGACCGACGGACTCGACGGTCTGGCGATCATGCCCACCGTAATGGTCGGCGGCGGGTTGGGCATTTTCTGCTACCTGTCGGGTAACGTGAAATTCGCTGAATACCTGCTGATCCCGTATGTACCGGGCGCAGGCGAGTTGATCGTGTTCTGCGGCGCCTTGATCGGCGCGGGCCTCGGGTTCCTCTGGTTCAACACGTATCCGGCTCAGGTGTTCATGGGCGATGTCGGCGCACTGGCGCTGGGCGCGGCACTGGGCACCATCGCGGTGATCGTCCGTCAGGAAATCGTCCTGTTCATCATGGGCGGCGTGTTCGTGATGGAGACCCTGTCAGTCGTCATTCAGGTTGCTTCCTTTAAGCTCACCGGTCGCCGTGTGTTCCGCATGGCACCGATTCACCACCACTTTGAACTCAAGGGCTGGCCCGAGCCACGCGTGATCGTCCGTTTCTGGATCATCACCGTGATTCTCGTGCTGGTTGGCCTTGCCACCCTGAAGCTGAGGTAGAACGAGTGTCTCTGATCGCTTCTGACCACTTCCGCATCGTTGTCGGCCTCGGCAAGAGCGGCATGTCCCTGGTTCGCTTCCTGGCGAACCGGGGCACGTCGTTTGCTGTCGCCGATACGCGGGAAAATCCACCGGAACTGGCCACGCTCAAGCGTGACTATCCGCACGTGGAAGTGCGTTGTGGCGAGCTGGACGTCGAATTCCTGTGCCGCGCCGACGAGCTCTACGTGAGCCCCGGCCTGGCGCTGGCGACCCCGGCCCTGCAGGCTGCCGCCGCCCGTGGCGTGAAATTGTCCGGTGACATCGAGCTGTTCGCGCGTAACGCGAAGGCGCCGATCGTCGCTATCAGCGGTTCCAACGCGAAAAGCACCGTCACCACACTGGTCGGCGAGATGGCTGCTGCGGCCGGCAAGCGTGTCGCCGTCGGTGGCAACCTTGGTACGCCGGCACTGGATCTGCTCAGCGACGACGTCGAGCTGTACGTGATGGAACTGTCGAGCTTTCAGCTCGAAACTACCGATCAACTCAACGCCGAAGTGGCGACCGTGCTCAACGTCAGCGAAGACCACATGGACCGCTACAGCGGTCTGCCGGCCTATCACCTGGCCAAGCACCGGATCTTCCGGGGTGCCAAGCAGTTTGTGGTCAACCGTCAGGATGCCCTGAGCCGTCCGCTGATTGGCGAAGGTCAGCCATGCTGGACCTTCGGTTTGAGCAAACCTGATTTCAAGGCATTCGGTATCCGCGAAGAAGACGGCGAGAAATACCTGGCCTTCGAATTCCAGAACCTGATGCCGGTGCGCGAGTTGAAAGTTCGCGGCGCCCACAACCAGTCCAATGCTTTGGCGGCATTGGCCTTGGGCCACGCCGTCGGCCTGCCGTTCGACGCCATGCTGTCAAGCCTGCGTACTTTTGCCGGGCTTGAGCATCGCTGCCAATGGGTCCGTGACCTGAATGGCGTGAGCTATTACAACGATTCCAAAGCCACCAACGTCGGCGCCGCACTGGCTGCCATCGAAGGCCTGGGTGCGGACATCGACGGCAAGCTCGTGCTGATCGCCGGTGGCGACGGCAAGGGTGCCGAGTTCAAGGATCTGCGTGATCCGGTGGCGGCCAACTGCCGCGCCGTGGTGCTGATGGGCCGCGACTCCGAGCTGATCGCTCAGGCCATCGGCGATGCCGTGCCACTGGTTCGCGTCAACTCGCTGATCGAAGCGGTCGAGCAATGCCGCGCCATCGCAGAAAAGGGCGACGCCGTGTTGTTGTCGCCGGCTTGCGCCAGTTTCGACATGTTCAAGAATTACGAAGACCGTGGTCACCAGTTCGTCCGCGCTGTGGAGGATCTGGCATGAGTCTGATGAACATCATCAAGCCCTATCCGTCGCCGATCATCACCGGGCGCGGCATCGATCTCGACTTCCCGATGCTTGCCGGCTGCCTCGCATTGATCGGCCTCGGGCTGGTCATGATTGCATCGGCCTCGACCGAAGTGGCGGCTGTGCAGTCGGGCAGTGCCCTGTATTACATGATTCGCCACCTTATCTACATCGTGCTCGGCCTGGGTGCCTGCATCGTCACCATGATGATTCCGATCGCCACCTGGCAACGCCTGGGCTGGCTGATGCTGATTGGTGCGTTCGGTTTGCTGGTGATGGTGATCATCCCGGGGATCGGCCGTGAAGTGAACGGTTCGATGCGCTGGATCGGCTTCAGTTTCTTCAACGTTCAGCCGTCGGAAATCGCCAAGGTATTTGTTGTTATTTACCTTGCCGGTTACCTGGTGCGTCGCCAGAAAGAAGTGCGTGAAAGCTGGATGGGCTTCTTCAAGCCGTTCATCGTTCTGCTGCCAATGGCGGGTCTGTTGCTGATGGAGCCGGACTTCGGGGCCACCGTCGTGATGATGGGGGCTGCTGCTGCGATGCTGTTCCTCGGCGGGGTCGGGCTGTTCCGTTTTTCCCTGATGGTTGTCCTGGCAGTCGCGGCGGTGGTGTTGCTGATTCAAGTACAGCCGTATCGAATGGCGCGTCTGACCAACTTCGCGGATCCGTGGGCCGACCAGTTCGGTGCCGGTTATCAGTTGTCTCAAGCGTTGATTGCTTTTGGTCGCGGCGAATGGCTTGGCGTTGGCCTGGGCAACAGCGTGCAGAAACAGTTCTACCTGCCGGAAGCCCACACCGACTTCGTGTTCTCGGTCCTGGCCGAAGAGCTTGGTGCCGTGGGTTCTTTGTGCACGGTGGCGCTGTTCGTCTTTGTCTGTATTCGTGGCATGTACATCGGTTATTGGGCCGAGAAGGCCAAGCAGTTTTTCGCCGCCTACATCGCGTACGGCCTGTCGTTCCTGTGGATTGGTCAGTTCCTGATCAACATCGGGGTGAACGTCGGTTTGTTGCCAACCAAAGGTCTTACCCTGCCGTTCCTCAGTTATGGCGGTAGCTCGTTGGTGATCTGCTGTGCCTGTCTCGGCTTGTTGCTGCGCATCGAATGGGAAAGTCGAACCCACTTGGGCAGCGAAGAGATGGAGTTCCATGAGAGCGACTTCGCCGAGGAGCCGACCCATGGGCGCTAACGTATTGATCATGGCGGGCGGCACCGGTGGCCATGTGTTCCCGGCGCTGGCGTGTGCTCGCGAATTCCAGGCCCGTGGTTACACCGTGCATTGGCTCGGGACTCCTCGCGGCATCGAGAACGATCTGATTCCGGTGGCCGGCATCGAATTGCATCGAATCAATGCCAGCGGTCTGCGTGGCAAGGGCAAGTTGTCCCTGCTCAAGGCACCGTTCATGTTGCTCAAGTCGATCTGGCAGGCGCGGGCGATCATTCGTCAGCTGCGGCCGGTGTGTGTCGTCGGCTTTGGCGGTTATGTGACCGGTCCTGGTGGCGTTGCAGCCAAACTGGCTGGCGTGCCGGTGATCGTTCACGAGCAGAACGCCGTGGCCGGTACCGCCAATCGGTTGCTGGTGCCGTTGGCCGCCCGAGTCTGTGAAGCGTTCCCCGACACCTTTACCCTGTCGGGCAGCCGTCGGACCACCGGTAACCCGGTGCGCACCGAGCTGTTCCTCGAAACACCGCGACAGGCTCTGGCCGGTCGCAAGGCGCGTTTGCTGATCCTGGGCGGAAGCCTGGGCGCAGAACCGTTGAACAAGTTGCTGCCTGAAGCCCTGTCGCAAGTCGCCCCCGACCTGCGCCCGGAAGTGTTTCATCAGGCCGGCAAAAACCACGATGAAGTGACTGCAGAGCGCTATCGCGCGGCTGGCGTCGAGGCGCAAGTGCAGCCTTTCATCAAAGACATGGCCCAAGCCTATGGCTGGGCCGACCTGGTGGTGTGCCGCGCAGGCGCGCTGACCATCAGTGAACTGGCCGCCGCCGGTCTGCCCTCGATGCTGGTGCCTTTGCCCCACGCGATCGACGATCACCAGACCCGCAACGCCGATTATTTGGCCCGTGAAGGCGCTGCCTTCCTGATGCCGCAAAGAACGACTGGCGCAGCGGATCTTGCCGCACGCCTGACAGAGGTCCTGATGCAACCACAACGACTGACCGACATGGCCACCGCGGCACGCC
This sequence comes from Pseudomonas sp. LBUM1645, assembly GCF_059716185.1. Classification (NCBI taxonomy): domain Bacteria; kingdom Pseudomonadati; phylum Pseudomonadota; class Gammaproteobacteria; order Pseudomonadales; family Pseudomonadaceae; genus Pseudomonas; species Pseudomonas sp. LBUM1645. The sequence continues at coordinate 5,918,710 of NZ_CP166811.1, read as the reverse complement.
GCCTGGCCAAACCCGATGCAACCCGTAACGTGGTCGATACCTGCCTGGAGGTGGCCCATGGTTGAGAATCAGAAAGCCATGCCGCAACCGGAAATGCGCCGCATCCGTCGCATCCACTTCGTCGGCATCGGCGGCGTGGGCATGTGCGGTATTGCCGAAGTGTTGTTGAACCTGGGCTATGAAGTGTCCGGTTCCGACCTGAAAGCTTCGCCGGTGACCGAGCGCCTCGAGTCCTTCGGTGCCCAGATCTTTATCGGCCACCGCGCCGAGAACGCCGCGAACGCCGACGTACTGGTCACCTCCAGTGCCGTGAATACGTCCAACCCGGAAGTCGCCACTGCCCTGGAACGCCGCATTCCGGTGGTGCCTCGCGCTGAAATGCTGGCTGAGCTGATGCGCTACCGCCACGGCATCGCCGTCGCCGGTACCCATGGCAAAACCACGACCACCAGCCTGATCGCTTCGGTGTTTGCCGCCGGTGGCCTGGACCCGACATTCGTAATCGGTGGCCGTCTGAATGCCGCGGGCACCAATGCCCAGCTTGGCACCAGCCGTTACCTGATCGCTGAAGCTGACGAAAGCGACGCCAGCTTCCTGCACTTGCAGCCGCTGGTGGCCGTGGTCACCAACATCGACGCCGACCACATGGCGACCTACGACGGTGACTTCAACAAACTGAAGAAAACCTTCGTCGAATTTCTCCACAACCTGCCGTTCTACGGTCTGGCGGTGGTGTGCCTGGACGATCCGGTGGTGCGTGAAATCCTGCCGCAGGTGAAACGTCCGACCGTCACTTATGGCTTCGGCGACGACTGCGACGTGCGCGCGATCAATGTGCGTCAGCAGGGCATGCAGACCTTCTTCACCGTGCTGCGTCCTGATCGCGATCCGCTGGATGTCTCGGTGAACATGCCGGGCAACCACAACGTATTGAACGCACTGGCAACCATCTGCATCGCCAGCGATGAAGGCGTCAGCGATGAAGCCATCGTCCAGGGCCTGTCCGGGTTCCAGGGTGTCGGCCGACGCTTCCAGGTCTACGGCGAACTGCCGGTGGAAGGCGGCAACGTGATGCTGGTCGACGACTACGGTCACCACCCGACCGAAGTCGCTGCCGTGATCAAAGCCGTGCGCGGTGGTTGGCCGGAACGCCGTCTGGTGATGGTCTACCAGCCGCACCGTTACAGCCGGACCCGCGACCTGTACGACGATTTCGTCAATGTATTGGCCGACGCCAACGTGCTGCTGCTGATGGAAGTCTACCCGGCCGGTGAAGAGCCGATCCCGGGCGCCGACAGCCGCAAGCTGTGCAACAGCATCCGTCAGCGCGGTCAGCTCGACCCAATCTACATCGAGCGCGGTGTTGACCTCGCGCCCATCGTCAAGCCGCTGCTGCGTGCCGGCGACATCCTGCTGTGCCAGGGCGCCGGTGACATTGGTGGTCTTGCTCCAAAACTGTTGAAAAGTCCGTTGTTCGCAGGCGCCGTTGCTGCGCCGAGTGTGGGGAAGTTGAAATGACTGCTGCTTACGCCAACCTCGTCTCCACTATTGCGCCGAAAGATTTCGGCCGCGTCGCCGTGCTCTTCGGTGGCAAGAGTGCCGAGCGTGAGGTTTCCCTGAAGTCGGGTAACGCGGTTCTCGACGCGCTGCTAAGCGCCGGTGTGGACGCGTTTGGTCTCGACGTGGGCGATGACCTTTTGCAGCGTCTGCTGAACGAAAAAATCGATCGCGCCTTCATCATTCTCCACGGTCGTGGTGGTGAAGACGGCAGCATGCAGGGCCTGCTGGAATGCCTGGGTATTCCGTACACCGGCAGCGGCATTCTTGCTTCCGCGCTGGCCATGGACAAGCTGCGGACCAAACAGGTCTGGCACAGCCTCGGTATTCCGACGCCACGCCATGCCGTGCTGAGCTCCGAGGCCGATTGTATTTCGGCGGCGACGGAACTGGGCTTCCCTTTGATCGTCAAACCGGCCCATGAAGGTTCAAGTATCGGGATGGCCAAAGTGACCTCCGCGTCGGAGTTGATCGACGCGTGGAAAGCGGCCAGTACCTACGATTCGCAAGTGTTGGTCGAGCAATGGATTCAGGGTCCGGAGTTCACCATCGCCACCCTGCGTGACCAGGTGTTGCCACCGATTGCACTGGGCACGACGCACAGCTTCTACGACTACGACGCCAAGTACGTGGCTTCCGATACCCAGTACCGGATCCCGTGTGGCCTGGACAGCAACAAAGAAAAAGAACTGATGGACCTCACGGCGAAAGCCTGTGAGGCGCTGGGTATCGCCGGTTGGGGCAGGGCTGACGTGATGCAGGACGCCGACGGGCAGTTCTGGTTCCTGGAAGTCAATACCGCACCGGGCATGACCGATCACAGTCTGGTGCCGATGGCGGCTCGTGCTGCCGGTCTGGATTTCCAGCAACTGGTTCTGGCGATTCTGGCCGCAAGTATCGAGCCGCGAGGTTAAGACCATGCAAGGCGCACAGCTGAGACATCAGCCCTCCGCACCACCCGGCCGCAAGCCGGTACCGCGGGGTGCCAGCCGAATGGTGGCCAAAGAGCCGATGTCTGCGCGCCTGCCGAAAGCCAATTTTGGTTTTCTGAAAAGCCTGTTCTGGCCTGTGCTGTTGGTCGCACTGGGTTTCGGTACTTACGAAGGCGCACAGCGTTTGCTGCCGTACGCCGACCGGCCGATCACCAAGATCAACGTGCAGGGCGACTTGAGTTACATCAGCCAGCAAGCGGTGCAGCAGCGGATCGCCCCATACGTGGCGTCGAGCTTCTTCACCATCGACCTGGAGAGCATGCGTACCGAGCTTGAAACGATGCCATGGATTGCCCACGCCGAAGTGCGTCGGGTGTGGCCGGATCAAGTGGTGATCCGCCTGGAAGAACAACTGCCGGTGGCCCGTTGGGGCGATGAGTCGCTGTTGAACAACCAGGGTCAGGCGTTCACTCCGCGAGAGCTGGCGAACTACGAACACTTGCCACAGCTGTTCGGCCCACAACGGGCCCAACAGCAAGTGATGCAGCAATACCAGGTGCTGAGCCAGATGCTCAGGCCGTTGGGCTTCTCGATTGCGCGCCTGGAGTTGCGTGACCGAGGCAGCTGGTTCCTGACCACCGGCGCCGGCAGCGCAGGCCCGGGAATCGAACTGCTGCTGGGACGCGGCAACCTGCTGGAAAAGATGCGCCGCTTCATTGCTATCTATGACAAGACGCTTAAAGAACAGATTACGAACATTGCGCGCATCGATCTGCGCTACGCCAACGGCCTCGCTGTTGGCTGGCGGGAACCTGTAGCGCCCACGGCAGCCCAACCCGCTGTCGCGAAGAATTGAGAAGAGGCAGGACCATGGCAAACGTGCAAAGCGGCAAAATGATCGTCGGTCTCGATATCGGCACCTCCAAGGTGGTGGCGCTGGTCGGTGAGGTCTCGGACGACGGCACGCTGGAAATCGTCGGGATCGGTACCCATCCGTCCCGTGGCCTGAAGAAAGGCGTGGTGGTGAACATCGAGTCCACCGTGCAATCGATCCAGCGTGCGATCGAAGAGGCGCAGCTGATGGCTGGTTGCCGCATTCACTCGGCGTTCGTCGGTGTGGCTGGCAATCATATCCGCAGCCTGAACTCTCACGGCATCGTGGCGATTCGTGATCGCGAAGTCAGCTCCGCCGACCTCGAGCGCGTTCTCGACGCTGCCCAAGCCGTGGCAATCCCGGCTGACCAGCGCGTGCTGCACACCCTGCCGCAGGATTACGTGATCGATAACCAGGAAGGCGTTCGCGAGCCTCTGGGCATGTCGGGCGTACGTCTGGAAGCCAAGGTTCACGTGGTCACCTGCGCCGTCAACGCCGCACAGAACATTGAAAAATGCGTGCGTCGCTGCGGCCTGGAAATCGACGACATCATTCTCGAGCAACTGGCTTCGGCCTACTCGGTCCTGACCGACGACGAGAAAGAGCTGGGCGTGTGCCTGGTGGACATCGGCGGCGGCACCACCGACATCGCGATCTTCACCGAAGGCGCGATCCGTCACACCGCGGTGATCCCGATTGCGGGCGATCAGGTGACCAACGACATCGCCATGGCGTTGCGCACTCCGACCCAGTACGCCGAAGAAATCAAGATTCGCTACGCCTGCGCCCTGGCCAAACTGGCCGGTGCCGGTGAAACCATCAAGGTCCCAAGCGTCGGCGACCGTCCACCGCGCGAGCTGTCCCGTCAGGCCCTGGCCGAAGTGGTCGAGCCGCGTTACGACGAGCTGTTCACCCTGATCCAGGCCGAGCTGCGTCGCAGTGGCTACGAAGACCTGATCCCGGCCGGCATCGTGCTGACCGGTGGTACGTCCAAAATGGAAGGCGCGGTCGAACTGGCCGAAGAAATCTTCCACATGCCGGTCCGCCTGGGCGTACCGCATGGCGTCAAGGGCCTGGACGACGTGGTTCGTAACCCGATTTATTCCACTGGCGTTGGCCTGTTGATGTACGGCCTGCAAAAGCAGTCCGACGGGATTTCGTTCTCGGGCATCAGCAGCCGCGACAGCTACAGCAATGAAGAACCGAAAGTCGCCTTGCTCGATCGCTTCAAGAGCTGGGTACAAGGCAACTTCTAAAGATTTACCGCAGCACCGCAGCACCGCAGCAAAAAGCAGTAGGCGAAAAAACTAGAGAATGTAAGGAGAGGGAAAATGTTCGAACTCGTAGACAACATCCCCGCAAGCCCGGTTATTAAAGTTATCGGTGTTGGCGGAGGCGGCGGCAACGCCGTCAACCACATGGTCAAGAGCAACATTGAAGGCGTTGAATTCATCTGCGCCAACACTGATGCCCAGGCGCTGAAATCCATCGGCGCGCGGACCATCCTGCAACTGGGCACCGGCGTGACCAAAGGTCTCGGCGCTGGCGCCAACCCTGAAGTAGGTCGTCAGGCCGCTCTCGAAGATCGTGAGCGCATTGCCGAAGTCCTGCAGGGCACCAATATGGTGTTCATCACCACTGGCATGGGCGGTGGTACCGGTACCGGTGCTGCGCCGATCATTGCTGAAGTGGCCAAGGAAATGGGGATTCTCACCGTTGCGGTGGTGACTCGTCCGTTCCCGTTCGAAGGCCGCAAGCGCATGCAGATCGCCGACGAAGGTATCCGTCTGCTGTCTGAAAGCGTCGACTCGTTGATCACCATTCCCAACGAGAAGCTGCTGACCATCCTTGGCAAGGACGCAAGCCTGCTGTCCGCATTCGCCAAGGCCGACGATGTACTGGCCGGTGCCGTTCGCGGTATCTCCGACATCATCAAGCGTCCGGGCATGATCAACGTCGACTTTGCCGACGTTCGTACCGTGATGAGCGAAATGGGCATGGCGATGATGGGCACTGGCTGCGCCAGCGGTCCGAACCGTGCACGTGAGGCCACCGAAGCGGCCATTCGCAACCCACTGCTGGAAGACGTGAACCTGCAAGGTGCACGCGGCATCCTGGTGAACATCACCGCCGGTCCTGACCTGTCCCTGGGTGAGTACTCCGACGTGGGTAGCATCATCGAAGCCTTTGCTTCCGAGCACGCGATGGTCAAGGTCGGTACCGTTATCGATCCGGACATGCGCGACGAGCTGCACGTGACCGTGGTTGCCACTGGTCTGGGCGCGAAAATCGAGAAGCCTGTGAAGGTTATCGACAACACCATGCACACGTCCGTGGCATCGCAGCCGCAGCAACAAGCCTCTGCTCGTCAGGAAGCGCCTGCTGTGAACTACCGTGACCTGGACCGTCCGACCGTCATGCGCAACCAGGCTCAGGCCGGTGCTGCGACTGCCGCGAAGATGAATCCGCAAGATGATCTAGACTATCTGGACATCCCGGCTTTCCTGCGTCGTCAGGCCGATTAATGGAATGTATCAGGGCTATGAAGGTGATTGGTGTTCAGCAAAGGTCTGGTCTGCTATCATCGCCAGCCTTTGTTGATACCAGTTCGCAATTTGCGCTGAAGCGGCCCAAGCCATGATTAAACAACGCACACTGAAAAATATTATCCGTGCTACAGGTGTAGGCCTGCACTCCGGGGAGAAGGTATACCTGACCCTCAAGCCCGCACCTATCGACACCGGCATTGTGTTTGTTCGTGCCGATCTCGACCCTGTGGTGCAGATTCCTGCCCGCGCGGAAAACGTTGGTGAAACCACGATGTCGACCACATTGGTCAGTGGTGACACCAAAGTGGATACGGTGGAGCACTTGCTCTCGGCCATGGCTGGCCTGGGCATCGATAACGCCTACGTCGAGCTCTCCGCGTCTGAAGTTCCGATCATGGATGGTAGCGCTGGACCTTTCGTATTCCTGATTCAATCGGCCGGCCTGGAAGAACAGGACGCACCGAAGAAGTTCATCCGGATCCTGCGGGAAGTGACAGTGGAAGACGGCGACAAGCGCGCCACTTTCGTCCCTTTCGAAGGCTTCAAGGTGAGTTTCGAGATCGATTTCGATCACCCGGTTTTCCGTAACCGCACACAAAGTGCAAGCGTGGATTTTTCCAGCACTTCGTTTGTAAAAGAAGTCAGCCGCGCCCGTACCTTTGGTTTCATGAGTGATATCGAGTACCTGCGCAAGCACAACCTCGCACTCGGCGGCAGCGTTGAAAACGCTATTGTGGTCGACGCGGATGGTGTACTGAACGAAGACGGCCTTCGCTATGAAGACGAATTCGTGAAGCACAAGATCCTCGATGCAATTGGTGACCTCTACCTGCTGGGCAATAGCCTGATTGGTGAGTTCAAGGGCTTCAAGTCCGGACATGCATTGAACAACCAGCTGCTGCGCAAGTTGATTGAGCAGACAGATGCTTGGGAAGTCGTGACTTTCGAAGACGCCAGCACTGCACCGATCTCTTACATGCGTCCAGTTGCGGCCGTGTAAGTAAAAAACCTCTCTAGTTTTTTAAAGGCTACCTTCGGGTGGCCTTTTTTTATGCCCAAGAACCAAAAGATCAAAAGATCGCAGCCTTCGGCAGCTCCTACATTTGGAATGCGTTCCCCTGTAGGAGCTGCCGAAGGCTGCGATCTTTTGATCTTGTTTTCAAGCCGTGCTAACCACCCGATTACGCCCACTTTCCTTGGCCTGATACAGCGCCTTGTCCGCTGCAAACAATAGCTGTTCCAGGCTGATCTCGGCGGAGGTGGTCCAGGTACTGATACCGATACTGACAGTAATCGGCGACTCGGCACCTGCCACCAGCGGCAATTGCTCCACTGTCGCTCGGATGTGTTCGGCAATCTGTTGCGCACCCTGGCTGTCGGTTTCCGCGAGAATCACCGAAAACTCCTCACCGCCGTAACGGGCGACCAGATCCGCAGGTCGCCGCACATTGTCGGAGATCACCTTGGCCACCGAGCGCAACGCATCATCGCCAGCCTGATGGCCATGACGATCGTTGAAGGCCTTGAAGTGGTCGGCATCAACCATCAGCAGTGATAACGGCTGGCCGGAACGTTGAGCGCGGAACCACTCATGACGCAGGACCTGATCCAGCGTTCGGCGGTTGGCCAGGCCGGTCAAGGCATCGGTGGCCGCCAGTTGCGCCAGTTCCTGTTCGGCGTTGTGGCGCAGGCGCAGTTCCCGGCTGAGCAGCCAAGTCAGCCAGAGCAAGCCGATGCACAGCGCAATAGTCGCAACGCTGACCACTACCGTCGTGCGCTTCCACGACGCAAACACTTCATCACTGGACAGTGCAACGATGACGATCAACGGCAAGTTGCCCACCTTGGAGAACGTGTACAGGCGTTTGTCCTGATAGCGGCTTGAAACACCGGTGAAGCTGCCGTTGCCTTCTTTGACGATGCGCTGAAAGTTGGGACGGCTGCTGAAGTCCTTGCCAATAAGCTCTTCGGCCAGGCGGGGTTCCTGAGCCAGAAGAATCCCGTCCGAGCTGATCAGGTTGACCGAGCTGTCACGACCGATGCTCAAGCTGTTGAACAGTTGATCGAAATAACTCAAGCGCATGGCGGCTTCGGCCACGCCAAGAAATTCACCCTGTGAGCCGCTGACCCGGCGACTGAAGCTGATTCGCCATTCATGTTCAGGTTGTCTGGAACGGAAGGGACGACTGATGAGCATGCTCGGGTCGCGATTGTTCACGTGCGATTGAAAGTATTCGCGGTCAGCAAAATTGCCCTTTCTGGGTTCTACCGAGGCCGAGTCGGCGATCACGTCGCCTTTGTTGTCCAGCAGCAAAATGTCGCCCTTGTAAGGCGCGGCAGTGGCACGGTCAAACAAGGCCAGATGGCGGATGGTAGGGGAAACGTTCTTGAGGTCTTCACGCTGCGAGGCAGCGATCAAACCAAGCAAGGACAGGTCATAGAGTTCGACATTGCGCAGCACGTCGGCGTCGATCAACTGCACGATGTTGGTTGCTGCACGAGTGGCAGACTGTTCAGCATTGGCGCGTTCGCGAATGAGCAGGAACGCCACGATGCTCAATATCGCAATCACCAGCAGCAAACTGCCGAGAACCAGAAGCCGCTCCGATCGCGTCGACCGGATCGGATGGTGAGATGTTGCACTGCTCACACTCATGGTTCTGACTTCTGCTAATGAGGCGTTATGAAAGTGTTTTACAAGACTCAGGCAGAATCCCAGAAACCGTTTGCGTTCGGAGCGCCTGTATAAATCCCGGATAAAAAAAAGGCCAGCAAAACATGCTGGCCTTTTACTTATTGAAGCTTAGAAGACATTGAGCGGGTAGTCGACGATCACCCGGTATTCATCGGTGTCCTGATCCAGCGCACCGTAGCCGTTGCCGCCACGGTTGGTCGCCCATTGCAGACGCAGCGCCAGGTTTTTTGCCTTGCCGCCCTGAACCACATACTTGAGATCAATGTCGCGTTCCCAGTGCTTGGCATTTTTGCCGTCAGCGCTGTACCACGAGGCATAACCGGGACTGTCCGGATCGACCTTGGTCAGGTCCAGCTCACCTCGGGAGTAAGAGACCGCGGAGGTCAGGCCGGGCAGGCCGAGCCCTACAAAGTCGTAGGCGTACTTGAGTTTCCATGAGCGTTCGTTCGGGCCGTTGAAGTCCGAATACTGCTGGGAGTTGTCGAGGTAAACGCTGTCGCCCTGGCTGATGTAGTCGAACGGCGTGTTGCCATTGACCCGCTGATAGGCCGCAGTAACGCTGTGATTGCCCACACCGACGGTGAAATGCAGGCTGTACGTGTTGTTGTCGATGTTGCCCAGCAGCGCATTGCCGGTGTCTTGCGTGTGATAGGCGTGCAGACCCGGGTTGAGGCTGACCAGATCATTCAGCGCGTAGGTGTAGTCCAGATCGTAGTAATACTGGTTCCAGATGTCCTTGAGCTCGGAAGCATAGAGACTGCTGGTCAGCCCTGGCAGTCCGCTCCAGGCGACACCAGCCCAGTTCAGGTGCCGGCTTTCGTCACCGTCGGCCAGGCTGCCATAGGACGTGCCGATGCGGGTGTGTCCGCTCTGGTTGTAAGGCTTGGTGAAACTTGCCTGACCACCTTCAATCATCCAGCCGTCAAAACTGTTGTTAGCCAGACTGACGCCGCGAAAGGTCTGGGGCAGCATGCGGGTTTCGCCGCCGGCGATCACCGGATTGGTGAGAAACAAATCACCGGCCTTCAGTTCGGTATCGAAGGCACGCATTTTCAGCGTGCCACCCGCCGTCGAGAACGAGCCCGGCGCTTTGCCGTTGCCATCGCTGACCGGCAGGATGCTCGACCCGTCGGTACCGCCACCGCCGTCGAGCTTGAGCCCGAGCATGGCGTGGGCATCAACACCGAAACCGACGGTGCCTTGGGTGTAACCCGATTCGAAGAGGCCGAGGAAACCCTGGCCCCATTCAATGTTGTCGTCCGTCTGCTGCAGGCGGTTGCGGTTCATGTAGTAGTTACGGGCGTTGAGGTTGAGGCTCGATCCTTCAACGAAACCTTCGGCGTTTGAGTCGTCTGCGGCGTGAGCAGCAGGTGTCACCGTTACAGCGATTGCAATGAACAACGGGTTGAATCTAAGAGGGAAACGCACTAGCAGTAAAGCTCCTTGGGTCAACTTAGAGCCTCATTGTATTGAGACTCAAAATGTTTCTTGTTAGGGGAGACGAACTGAAGCTGTTTAAAACCACAACGAAAAAAAACCGCTGATAGCAGCGGCTTTGAAGACAACTTTTCAAAGGGAAGAGCCGATGAAAAGTGTCGAGGGAAACAGAGCGATATTTAACAGTCAGCTGTCTTTCTCAACCTGTGGTTGGGCTTGAGTGGTCGACGCTTGAGGGGTTTGCGCAGCTTCCTGAGCCTTGGCCGTCATTTCGCTCTGATACTGTTCGTATGCAGCAGCGCGTGCGGAATTTTTCGCGACGAACGTCTGCGACTCTTCAGCGATGGCGAACGGAGACAGAAACAAAGAGGACAAAACGAAAGCGCTGGCAATACCCATAGTGTTGGACATCTTTAAAACCTTCTTGCTTGGCAAGTGCTGTTTGGTGGGACAAAGATAAGGGGGATTGGAGAGGGGAAAAAGAGCGGATTCATGAAAGGACTGTTGCGCTTAAGGCAACAGTTGGCAGGCCGACGCCCAAACCTGTAGCAGCTGGCGAAGCCTGCGTTCGGCTGCGTAGCAGTCGTAAACCCTGCACACGCGATCTATCTGACAGACCGTAGCGCCTGATCTCGCGACTGCTTCGCAGCCGAACGCAGGCTTCGCCAGCTGCTACAGGGCCGGGTGCAGCTCGGGCGTCGTATTGGGGTTAAACGGGGAGATGGATACCGAACGTATTCATGCCGTGATCACTGCGCACAAACACATCCCCGCCATGCATCAACGCAATCGCCTTGACGATCGCCAGCCCCAACCCATGGTTGTTCCCACTGTTGCTGCGCGATGCATCCACCCGATAAAAACGCTCAAACAGCCGCGACAAATGCTCGCTGGCAATCGGCGACCCAGGGTTCGCAACCCCGATGCTGACCTGATGCTCCTCAACTTCGATCCGCACCTGAATCACCTGCCCGGGCTCAGTGTGTTGCACTGCGTTACTGAGCAAGTTGATCAACGCCCGACGCAGATGAGCGATCTCGATCCGCACCTGCGCGTCACCACTGACCTGCACCTGAACCTGCGCGTCTTCAAGGATGAAATCCAGATACTCCAGCGTCGTCGCTACTTCATCGGCCAACGAGGTTGACGTCAGTTTGGTAGCTTTGCTGCCCTGATCCGCGCTGGCGAGGAACAGCATGTCGTTGATGATCGAGCGCAGCCGCTCAAGCTCTTCAAGGTTCGATTGCAGCACTTCAAAGTAGTGTTCGGCGGATCGCCCACGGGTCAGCGCGACTTGGGTCTGGCCAATCAGGTTGGTCAGTGGCGAGCGCAGTTCATGGGCCACGTCCGCGTTGAACGACTCAAGGCGCGAGTAAGCCTGTTCGACCCGCTCCAGTGTCGAGTTAAACGAATTGACGAACTGATTCAGTTCCGGCGGCAGCGGCGACAATTGCAGGCGACCGGACAACAACGGCGGTGCCAACCGCTGGGCTTCCTGGGACAATTTGATCAGCGGCTTGAGGCCGATCCGCGCCACCCAATAACCAAGGGCCGAGGCCAGCAACACGCCGATGATCGCCAGGCTGATCAGGGCAATCAGCAGATGATGTTGAGTCTGCAGAAACGTCTCGGTGTCGATGCCGATCATGAAGCGCAGCGGTGGGCGTTGATCCTTGGCCGGGAACTGACTGACCAGCACTTTCAGCGGATATGGCTGATCCGGCAGATTCAAGTCGCGCATGCCCAGCGGCCCTTCGGCAAAGGCGCGGATCTGCGGCGTCAGGTTGCCGTATTCGTAGTGCGGATCACCGCTGATGATCCAGAAACTGATGCGTTTGTCTTCCTCACCGAGCAGCTTGAGCTTGTTGTTGATCTTCACCCAATGCTCAGGCGTGCCATAACGGCCGACCGTGGATTCGAGCACGCTGTAACGCGCGTCCAGTTCAGCCTCGGGCAACAAACCCAGACCTTTATCGACCTGTTGATACAGCGCCCAGCCAATCAACAGAAACACCAGCAGCGCCACCAGCGTGAACATCCCGCTCAGGCGCAGCGCAATAGAATTACTGGACACCACGGCTCTCCAGCACATAACCCATGCCACGAATCGTGTGCAGCAGTTTCTCGTCGAATGGCCCGTCGAGCTTCGCTCGCAAGCGTTTGATCGCGACTTCGACAACGTTGGCGTCGCTGTCGAAATTGATGTCCCAGACCATTTCGGCGATGGCGGTTTTCGACAGAATTTCACCCTGACGGCGGGCCAGTACGCTCAGCAGCGAGAACTCCTTGGCGGTCAGGTCCAGGCGCGTGCCGGCGCGGGTGGCTTTGCGGCTGATCAAATCTATCCACAGGTCGGCGATGCTCACTTGCACCGGTTCGTGACCGCCGCTGCGACGTGTCAGCGCTTGTAGGCGCGCCACCAGTTCGAGGAAGGAAAACGGTTTGCCGAGGTAATCGTCGGCACCGTCGCGCAGGCCTTTGATCCGGTCTTCCACACGCTCGCGGGCGGTGAGCATGATCACCGGGGTTTGTTTGCGCGCACGTAATGCGCGCAGTACGCCGAAGCCGTCGAGGCCCGGCAGCATGACGTCGAGGACGATCACCGCGTAGTCGCTTTCCAGCGCCAGGTGCAGGCCTTCAACGCCGTCACGCGCCAGGTCCACGGTGTAACCCTGTTCCGTCAGACCGCGGTGCAGATAATCCGCGGTTTTTTCCTCGTCTTCGATAATCAGAACGCGCATGACCCCGCCTCAGTCTGTGGTCGCCAGCGCGGGCAACGCTGCTGGTTTTGGCCGATGGAATAGCCGCTCAAGCCACAAGTATATGACCGGCGTGGTGAACAGCGTCAGCGCCTGGCTCACCAGCAAGCCGCCGACCACCGCGATCCCCAATGGCTGGCGCAGTTCGGCGCCGGTGCCGTAGCCGAGCATCAATGGCAACGCGCCGAGCAGGGCGGCGAGGGTGGTCATGATGATTGGCCGGAACCGCGTGATACAGGCCTGGTAGATCGCTTCTTCCGGCGGCAGCCCGCCTTTGCGCTGCGCTTCGAGGGCGAAGTCGATCATCAGGATGCCGTTCTTCTTCACGATCCCGATCAGCAAAACCAGCCCGATCAGCGCCATGATCGAAAAGTCCTGCCCGCAAATCCACAACATGATCACCGCGCCGAGACCCGCCGACGGCAGCGTCGAGATGATGGTCAGCGGATGGACGAAGCTCTCGTACAGCACGCCGAGAATGATGTACACCGCGACCAGCGCCGCCAGGATCAGCCACGGTTGGCTGGCCAGTGAACTCTGGAACGCCTGGGCCGCGCCCTGGAAGTTGCCGCTCATGGCGGCCGGCATGCCGATGTCAGCCTTGGCCTGGTTGAGCATGATCACCGCATCGCCCAACGCCACACCAGGCGCCAGGTTGAACGACAGGTTGGCAGCCGGGAACATGCCATCATGGGCGATGGACAGCGGGCCGACCGTCGGCGCATCGAATTTCGCCAGGGCCGACAGTGGCACCATTTCCCCGCTCAGGGGCGAGCGCAGGTAGAAATAGTTGAGGCTTTCGGCCTTGCCGCGCTGCTTGGTGTCCAGCTCCAGAATCACGTTGTACTGGTTGATCTGAGTCTGGAATTCGTTGATCTGCCGCTGGCCGAAGGCGTCGTACAGCGCTTCATCGACATCGCTGGCAGTCAGGCCGAAACGCGCGGCGGCGCTGCGGTCGATGCTGATGTGGGTGATGCTGCCGCCCAGTTGCAGGTCGTTGGAAATGTCGCGGAACGCCGGGTTGGCGCGCAGTTTTTCCGTGAGGCGCTGGGTCCAGGTGCTGAGGGTCGCGCCGTCGTTGCTCTTGAGCACGTATTGGTACTGCGCGCGGCTCGGGCCGGAGCTGAGGTTGATGTCCTGGCCGGCGCGCAGGTACAGCACGATGCCCGGGACTTTCATCAGTTGCGGACGAATCCGGTCAATGAACTGGCTGGCGGAGACGTCGCGGTCGCCGCGCTTTTTCAGGGAGATCCAGAAGCGACCGTTGGCGATGGTCTGGTTGCTGCCCGAGACACCCACGGAGTGGGAAAACGCCGCGACTGCCGGATCCGCCGCGACGATTTCGGCCATCGCCAGATGTTTTTTCACCATGTCGCCGTAGGAAATGTCGGCGGCAGCTTCGGTGGTGCCGAGGACAAACCCGGTGTCCTGCACCGGGAAGAAGCCCTTGGGGATAAAGATGTAGCCGGCGATGGCCAGACCGAGGGACAGGCAGAACACGCCAATCATCAGCTTCTGGTGGGCGAGGGCGCGCCGCAGAAGTTTTTCATAGCCTGCCAGCAAGCGTTCGCCAAACGTGGGTTTGCTATGGGCGTGATGCACCGGCGCGCGCATGAACAGCGCGGCAAGCGTCGGCGCCAATGTCAGTGAGACCACCACCGAAATCATGATCGTCGAAGTGGCGGTCAGGGCGAATTCCTTGAACAGTCGCCCGACCACGCCGCCCATGAACAGCAACGGAATAAACGCCGCCACCAGCGAAAAGCTGATGGAGACCACGGTGAAACCAATCTCGCCGGCACCTTTGATCGCCGCCTCGCGCATGCCGTCGCCAGCCTCCAGGTGACGGTGAATGTTCTCCACCACCACAATCGCATCGTCGACCACAAACCCCACGGCCACCACGATCGCCACCAGCGTCAGGTTGTTCAGGCTGAAACCCATGATGTACATCAGGGCGAAACTGGCGATCAGCGAAACACCCAACACGGCGGACACGATCAGGGTCGCCGACCATTGGCGCAGGAACAGCGCCATCACCGCCACCACCAGCATGATCGCGATCAGCAGGGTGACTTCCACTTCGTGCAGCGAGGCGCGGATGGTCTGGGTGCGGTCGACCAGCACTTTGACCTGCACTGACGCCGGCAGCATGGCTTCGAGGCCGGGCAGGGCGGCCTGAATGCGATCCACGGTTTCAACGATGTTGGCGCCCGGTTGCCGGGAAATCACCAGGTTCACCCCAGGCTTGTCACCGGCCCAGGCTTGCACGTAGGCATCTTCCGAACCGTTGACGACTTTGGCGACATCCTTGAGGTGAACCGGGGCGCCGTCCTTGTAGGAAACGATGAGTTGGCTGTACTCCTCAGGGTGGAACAACTGGTCGTTGGTCGACAGCGTCGAAATGCTCGACTCGCCATACAACGCACCTTTGGCCAGGTTGAGGCTGGTGTTCTGGATCGCCAGACGAATGTCCGCCAGCGTCAGGCCGATGGCCGCGAGTTTGTCGGCCGAGGCCTGTACGCGGATCGCCGGACGTTGCTGACCGGTGATGTTGATTTGGCCTACACCGTCGATCTGACTGATCTGACGGGAGAGCAAGGTTTCCACCAAGTCGCTGAGTTCGGTGCCGGGCATTTGGGTCGAGTTGACGCTGAGGATCAGTACCGGGCTGTCGGCCGGGTTGACCTTCCGCCACGTCGGCAAGGTCGGCATGTCTTTCGGTAGTTTGCCGGCGGCGGTGTTGATCGCGGCCTGCACTTCCTGAGCAGCGGTGTCGATGCTTTTGTCGAGGGTGAATTGCAGGGTCAGGTTGGTCGAGCCCAAGGCGCTACTCGACGTCATCTGAGTCACGCCGGGGATGGCGCTGAATTGCACTTCAAGCGGCGTGGCCACCGACGAAGCCATGGTTTCCGGGCTGGCGCCGGGCAATTGCGCAGCGACCTGGATGGTCGGAAATTCGGCTTCCGGCAACGGCGCGATGGGCAGGCGCGGGAAGGCGATGACACCGAGCAGCACCAGCGCAAAGGTCAGCAGAATCGTCGCAACCGGATGGTCGATGCACCAAGCAGAGACCGAGCCATGGCCCTTCATGGTTTCGGCTCCGATTGCACCACTTGCGGCGGCTCGGTCAGCACCTGCACGGTCGAGCCGGGTTTGAGCCGCGACTGGCCGTCGCTGACCAGCACGTCGCCCGGTTTAACGCCTTTGATGATGTCCTGACCACTGCCTTGATAGACCATTTGTACGGTGACGGTTTCGACCTTGTCGCCGTTGACCCGGTACACGAAATGTTGATCGAGACCGCGTTGTACGACCGTGGGCGGCACCACCAGCGCATCTTTATCCAGCGCTGTCTGAATTTTTACCGTCACCAGCAGACCCGGCCAGAGTTTCTGCCCGGCGTTGTTGAATTCAGCCTTGGCGCGAATGGTCCCGGTGTTGGCGTTGATCTGGTTGTCGATCAGGGTCAGGTGCCCTTCGCCCAGCAGGTTGCCGGTTTCGCCATCGGTGTCGGCGCCGATGTAGGCCTTCACTTGTGCACGTTGTGGATCGCCGATCAGGCCTTGCAGGGTGGGCAGCATTTGCTGTGGCAGGGAGAACTCCACGGCGATCGGGTCGATCTGGGTCACCGTGAACAGGCCTTGAGCGTCGGTCATGCGCAGGAAGTTGCCTTCGTCCACCGTGCGAATACCGACGCGACCGGTCACCGGGGAGCGAATCTGTGTGTAGGAGAGCTGCACTTGAGCGGCGTCGATCGAGGCCTGGTTACCTTGGGCGGTGGCTTTGAGTTGGTTGACCAACGCCTGTTGCTGGTCATAAGTCTGTTTGGATACGCCGTCGTCCACGCTCAGTAGCTTGTAGCGTTTTAGGTTGACCATGGCGACTTGCAGTTGCGCCTGGCTTTCGCCGAGTTGCGCCCGGGCCTGATCGAGGCTGGCGCGGATCGAGCGGTCGTCGATGGTGGCGAGCAGGTCGCCTTTGTTCACCAGTTGGCCTTCCTTGACCAGGATTTTGGTGAGGATGCCGTCGATTTGCGGGCGCACTACCACGCTGTGCAGGGACAGCACCGAGCCGATGCCGCTGACGTAGCGGGGGACGTCTTTTTCGACGACGTTCACTACCCGAACGGGGATCGCAGAGGGCGCGGTCAGTTTGGTGGTAGTGGGCTTGATGGCGTACCACAGGCCCAGCGCTGCCAGAACGATCAGAAGGGCTGCGAGCAGGGCGGGTTTTTTCTGAATTCGCATGCGAGTGGGGCGCCGGGGCTGGGTGGTCGGAGTTTTTTCAGATTTATACCTTCCTTTATAAACCTGTTCGCCGGTCAGGAAGGTGACTGCTAACTGACGGCGCTGTCAGTTTGGGCTTGGTGGGCCGTGATCTTTTGACCTTGGCGGCCTGACAGCCGGCCAGTCTCTTTCAGGTGTACATATCCATTCCTGCGGTTATGGCCACTTATGGTTTCGCTCTTACAGCGACTCCCTTTGGCAAACGCCCCAAAGGAAGCAAAGGTCTTCGCCCCGAGCGTCCGGCCCCTCGCTTAGGCTCGGCGTTCCTTTGCTCCGGTATCCATCCGGGGACACTGCCCTCCGGTCTGCTGCGCGACGACCTACATGCAGCGTGTTCGACTGCGTCGAACGGCGCTGCGCGCCACTCCCCGGATGAACACCTCCACTCAGCCTCCCGAAGGGGCGGGTGGATCAAGATCAAGAGCTGCAGGCGAGCTAACGCTCGGCCTGTTGAGTGGTGGAGGGCGGCGGATGTACGTCGAATCCTTGTAGGAGCGAGCGATGCGGCGACCCGACTTGCCCGCGAAGGCGTCAGGTCAGTCAATACAAAACCCGACGGACTCGCTTGCTGCTTGAAGCTTGCGGCTCCCGACACAGGTATACTGCCGTCCTTTCGCGGCTCGCTGACCGGGCCCGACTCTATTGCATCACCCGGAGCTTTCATGACTTCCCCGACACAACCGCCGGTTGCCGACGCTTTGAGCGACGACCAGGCAGACCTGCCAGACAGCGTCGACTCCAGCGCAGACAGCGAAACCAAAGCCGAGATCCCGGCGTTCAAGTTCCCGTTCAAGCCGGGCGACCTGGCCGCAGCGAAGAACGCCAGCCAGCCCTGGTACAAGAACGGCGCCAAGAACGGTCATACCAAGACCCCGGGCGCAGCGCCTCCCGGTACTCGTCGTTCGATGGGTAAGCGCTGAGTTTTAAACTCTGTAGTGCCTGATCTATTGCCTTCGCGAGCAAGCTCGGCTCCTACAGTTGATCTCTGTGAGATACAGATTTTAAATCCACTGTAGGAGCCGAGCTTGCTCGCGAAGGGGCCATCAAAGGCCATACACCCTCTGGATCAAGCCGCCCGCAACGAAATAAACGCATAGTTCACTGGCGTATCCGTCGCCACTTGCGCACCCGCCGCCTGCACTTGCCCGGCAATGTCCTCGCCCGACACATGAAACAACCAGTCAGCGCCTGACTCAGCCAATGGCTGCGCGGCAACATGGTCGATGACCCTCGCAAACGCAGTCATGTCCGGCAGATAAGCGGTAAACCCATCACCCTTCAACGCTGTAGTCCGAATCCCCAACAGCGCGCAAATCGCCTCCTTGGTTCGAATGTCATCGCGATCGGCCTGACGTGAGCGCTGGATTAATCCGACCAGTTCCTGATCCACCAATTCACCACCCACAATCAGATCCGGTCCCGTTTCCCACGACTCGGGCGGACATTCCTTTGCAGCAGTGTTCAGGGGAATGTGCGGATTGATTTCCATCGGGTAGATGCGGCACACCAGCGGCCGACGTTCGTAGATGCGGCAGAGGTTGTCTTCGTCAAGATTCCGGCAAGGACCGACGTTGTAGGCGGCAAAGGTGATGGCTATGTATGCCTCGGATGCGCCGCTTTGAACCCGCACAGAACGGCGTTCGGCGTGTTCGCGTTGCTGCACTGGCAGGCCCAGGCCATTGCCCAGGAAACCTTCCACCAACACGATCACCTGACCGCCATCGGCCGCCCACATCCGGGCTTCGGTCAAGGTCAGGGGCACGTGGTGGTCATTGCAGCATTTGCCACAGCCTACGCAGGAAAACGTCGTATTCATTGAGCGTTTAGTCGCCTATCAGGGCATGAAACGGCGACAGAATGCCGCCGCAAAGGCCACTGTCGAAGCAAGTTATGCGCCAGTCACTGCGCCTTGGCGGTTGGGCGGATGGAGTCCCATTCGGTGACGTAAGCGGTTTTGCTTTTCTTGTTGTAGAGACACAGTTCGGTGCCTTGCTGGCCTTTCATGTGTTTTTGCGGGTATTGGCCTTGCAACAGCAGTGCGGTGTAGCCAACCCGGTCATCGAACTGCGCGGCGTTGCCCACGGGTTTGGCATTCGTCAAGCCGCTGGCCTTGGTGCAACTGGCGAGCACGGCTTTGTCATAGGCGGCCCAGGCGTCGGGGCTGGAAGCGTGAGCCTGGGAGGCGAGAGCGGTGAGGCAGAGGAGGGTCAGGGTCGAGGCTTTCATGTTCGGCATCCTTGGGCGGGTATTGACCAAGGTCTGAGTATGTCAGGCTGGAACAGGTTCCCGGCGGACCACGCGCATCCCGGCGCTTTCATACAAACGCTGCGCCCGAAGGTTGTCTTCCAGCACCTTCAGATCCACAAAACCTTCGCGTCGTTGCTGAAACACTTTGAAAGCATGCAGTAACAATGCACGGCCCAAACCCCGCCCTTGAGCCCGCGGATGCACCACCAGGTTCTTGATATAGGCGCTGGTCCAGCACTGGCACACGCCGACAATACCTTCGGCATCCAGAGCGATGAAGCACAGGCTCGGATCGTATTCAGGATCGGTTTCAAAACGCTGTTGCCAGACATCCAGTGCCGGCACGCGACCGCCACCTTGTTGATAACCCAGTTCCATCAAACGATGAACGGCCTCTGCCAGTTCGGGGCGGTATTCGCTGAGGACAATTCCCTGAGGCCAAGTGATCGCAGGCACAACTTCAGCGAGGTTGCGCCGCATTAGAAAGCAGAATTCCTCGGCCAAGACTCAATGACCTTGTTCAGCGACAGCCTTGGCCGCTTCGATCAGGCACTTGGTCAGTTCTGGCGAGGAGAACTTGGTCAACACCGCGTTCGCGCCGGCAAGACGGGCCTTTTCACTGTTCATCGCGCTGTCCAAAGAGGTGTGGAGCAATACATAGAGATGCGAGAAGTCCGGGGTTTCGCGCAAGGTGCGGGTGAAGGCGTAGCCGTCCATCTCCGACATTTCGATGTCCGAGACGATCAGGTTGATCTGCTGGGCCGTGCCTTGCAGGTCCAGCAGGCAGTCGATGGCTTCCTTGGCGCTGCGGGCGGTATGGCATTGCAGGCCGAGGTTGCGCAGGGTGTGCACCGATTGCTGCAACGCCACCTGGCTGTCATCGACCACCAGGATCCGTGCGTTGCCGAGTACTTCGGCGTCTTCCATGCTCAGTTCGGTCGGGGCCGTTTCGATCTGTGCCGGGGCGATGCCATGGATCACTTTTTCGATGTCCAGCACCTGTACCAACGTGCCGTCGACCGAGGTCACGCCAGTGATGTACGAACGCACGCCGCCAGAGCCAAAGGGCGGCGGACGGATGTCGGTGGTCAGGCAGTGGACGATCTTGCTCACGGCTTGAACGTGCAAACCCTGCTTGGAGCGGCTGACGTCAGTGACGATCAGGCAGCCACCGTTCGGGTCTTCCAGCGGTCGTTCGCCGATGGCACGGCTGAGGTCGATCACCGACAACGAGGCACCGCGCAGGGTGGCGATGCCTTTGACGTGGGGATGCGACTCCGGCAGCTTGGTCAGCGGCGGGCAGGGAATGATTTCACTGACTTTCAGCAGGTTGATCGCCATCAGCTTGCCGCTGCGCAAGGTAAACAGCAGAAGCGAAAGTGAATCTGCGCGGGCTTTGTTGGAAGACATAAAAACCTTCTGTGGAAAAAGGTGATGGGCGACCGCGAGGATCGCCAACAGCTATCGATGCCGGGTTATCGACTTGTTGCGGGCAGGCTTTAGCAATTCGGGTGAATGGTATGACGCCTTCGCGAGCAAGCTCGCTCCCACATTGGAATGCATTCCCCTGTGGGAGCGAGCTTGCTCGCGATGGGGCCTTCACTTCATGCCCAATCGTTTGGCCATTCTTCCAAGATTCGCCCGATCCAAGCCTAGCTCACGCGCCGCGCTCGCCCAATTGTTATGGTGCCGTTCCAGACAGGCGTTGATCAGTCGACGCTGATAATCCTCGGTCGCCGCCCGCAAGTCTCCCGAGACCAAAGCAGCAGGGCTGGCAGGGACTGGCTCGGTTGCAAGCTCAACGCTGCCATTGGGCAAATCCAGATCCGCCGCGCTCAAGCTGAGAATCTTCGGCCGCTCCTTGCAGTTACCCAGCGCTTTCAAGGCGCTGCGGCCAATCAAGTGCTCCAGCTCTCGCACATTTCCTGGCCATGCATACGCCAGCAATGCAGCTTGGGCATCGCTGTTCAGGCGCAGGCTGTTGAGGCCCATGCGTGAACGGTTCTGCTCGAGGAAATAGCCGCTGAGCAGCAGCACATCCCGCCCACGATCACGCAATGCTGGCACCAGCAACGGATAAACGCTTAGGCGGTGATAAAAGTCGGCACGGTAACGGCCGCTGCGCACTTCTTCTGCCAGGTCGCGGTTGGTCGCGGCGATCAGGCGTACGTCCACCTGATGTTCTTTATCCGACCCCAATCGCTGCAATTGACCGCTTTGCAGGACTCGCAGCAATTTGGCCTGGACGGTCAGGGACAGCTCACCGACTTCATCGAGAAACAGCGTGCCGCCATTGGCCAGTTCAAACTTGCCGCGTCGATCGTTCATCGCGCCGGTGAAGGCGCCGCGGACGTGGCCGAACAATTCGCTCTCCACCAGCGTGTCCGGCAACGCGGCGCAGTTGAGGCTGATGATCGGCTTGTCGGCCCGGGGCGATGCGGCGTGGATGGCTTGGGCGACCAGTTCCTTGCCGACCCCGGTTTCGCCGGTGATCAGCACGGTCAGATCGCTGCCGCCCACCAGATTGATTTCTTCCACCAGCCGTTTGTGGGCCTTGCTCTGGCCAATCATCTCGCGGTTCTGCTGGCCGCTGGCTTGTCGGTAAACCTCGGCACGTTGATGTTCGTCTTCGACACGATTGGCCAGGCGTTCGATGCGCTCGGCGGCGTTGACCGTGGCAGCGGCGAGGCTGGCGAAGGCTTCCAGGGCGTCCAGTTCGATCGGTTCGAAGCGCTCCGGATCGAGTGCGTCGAGGGTCAGCAAGCCCCACGGACGTTCGTCGATAAACAGCGGGCAGCCCATGCAGTCGTGGACTTCCAGATGATCGTCGAGGCCATCGACCAGGCCGTCGTAAGGGTCGGGCAATTCGCTGTCGGCGGCGAAACGAGTCGGGCCGGGGCTGCTGAGCAGCGCTTCGAAACGCGGGTGTTCGCTGACTTTAAAGCGTCGGCCGAGGGTGTCGGTGCTCAACCCGTCGACGGCCAGTGGCACCAGCCATTCGCCATCAAGGCGCAGCAGGGCGGCGGCATCGCACGGGAGCAAGGCGCGCATGGCTTCAAGCAAGCGTCGATAACGCTCGCCTTCGGGGAGTTCGCGGGACAGGTCGGCGACCAGTGGCAGCAGGGTGGTTAGCAAGCCTTTTGCAGTCATAGTGACTCCATGTAGTCGGTATGACTATAAGTCAGTGTGTGTCGATATGACTATAAAGAATTTAAAGTATTGATTTATAAGGTTTTATTTTCTGGCATGGAAACTGATGGGTATAAGGCAATCAGTTAGTAATCCAAGTAGATCAGGAGTCGCCTTATGCTTAGCGTTCAAGACCGTGCAATCGTCAAATCCACCGTGCCCTTGCTGGAAAGCGGTGGCGAAGCATTGATCACTCATTTCTACCGCATGATGCTGTCCGAGTACCCGGAAGTCCGCCCGCTGTTCAACCAGGCTCACCAGGCTAGCGGTGATCAGCCGCGCGCTTTGGCCAATGGTGTCTTGATGTATGCGCGACACATCGACCAGCTCGACCAGTTGGGCGACCTGGTGGCCAAGATCATCAACAAGCACGTGGCCCTGCAAATCCTCCCGGAACATTACCCTATTGTCGGCGCCTGCCTGCTGCGAGCCATCTCCGAAGTGCTGGGCGACGAGATCGCCACACCTGAAGTGATGGCTGCCTGGGGGGCTGCTTACGGTCAATTGGCCGACATCCTGATCGGCGCCGAAACCAGCATCTACGACCAGAAGGAGCAGGCACCCGGCGGCTGGCGCGGGGCGCGGGAATTCATCGTAGTGGCCAAGGTCGAGGAAAGCGCGGAAATCACCTCGTTCTACTTCGAACCGGCCGACAAAGGCCCGATTCTGGCGGCAGAACCCGGCCAGTACATCGGCATGAAACTGATTCTTGATGGCGAAGAGATTCGTCGTAACTATTCGCTGTCGGCCCTGGCCAACAAGGGCCAATACCGGATCAGCGTCAAACGTGAAACCGGTGGCCGCGCCTCCAACCATCTTCACGATCAATTGCATGTGGGCTCCAGCATCCAGCTGTTCCCGCCATCGGGTGAATTCACTCTGACCGAAAGCGACAAACCGTTGGTGCTGATCAGCGGCGGCGTCGGCATCACTCCGACGTTGGCGATGCTCGAAGCGGCGCTGGCGACCGAACGGCCGGTGCACTTTATCCACTGTGCGCGTAACGGTAGCGTTCATGCTTTCCGCGACTGGATCGATGGCTTGGCCGAGCGTCATCCGCAACTCAAGCGCTTTTATTGCTACGACGAAGATGATGGCGTGAGCCCGGCGGCGGACAAGGTTGGGTTGTTGAGCCAGGAGCAACTGGGCGAGTGGTTGCCGCAGCAGCGCGATCTGGACGCCTACTTCCTCGGACCTAAAGGCTTCATGGCGGCGGTCAAGCGTCACCTGAAAGCGTTGGGTGTGCCGGAGAAGCAAAGCCGTTACGAATTCTTCGGGCCGGCTTCGGCGCTGGAATAACCGCTGATCCTGTAGGAGCACGGCTTGCCGGCGAAGGCGATCTTGAGGACGCCTTCGCCGGCAAGCCGTGCTCCTACGAGTGCGTGTCGGTCTTTCAGCCCTTCAATTCCTTCAAATGTTTGTACACCGTTGCCCGCCCCATGTTCAGCACGTTCGCCACATAGTTGGAGGCGCTTTTGCCTTTGAAGGCGCCCTCGGCGTGCAGCGCCAGCACCAGTTCGCGTTTATGGTCACGGGTCAGCAGGTTCAGGCTCAGCTGACGTTCGCGCAGCCAGGTGTGGAGGAAGGTGTTGATGCGCTCCTGCCAGTCATCGCGAAACAGCGAGTCCGGTTGCGGAATCAACTTGCTCGGCGACAGGAACAGGTCCAGCGCGGCCTTGGCATTTTCGAACAACGAAATATTCAGATTGATGCACAGCATCGCCAGCGGGTGACCTTCGCTGTCGAGCAACACGCTGCTCAGGCTGCGAATCTTCTGGCCATCCCAATTGAGCTTTTCGTACGGCCCGATGTTTCGTTCGCTGATATCGTCGCTGAGCATGTCCTCCAGCGCCGAGTCGTCACCGATTTCCCGTTTGGACAGGTTGTTGGCGATGTAGTCGACCTTCTGTGTGCGCAGATCGTGCAGCACCACCTCGGCGTGAGGAAAGAACAACGTGGCGATGGCATCGGCGATCGCGCGGAAGTTGTCCAGCGGCGAGCTCTTCAATGCAGAGTCATCACCGGCCGGTTCTTGTTCTTGGGCGTTCATAAAGTGGAGCTCCAGACAGCATCAGCGCCCCGTCAAAAAAGGGCGCTGGAAGTTTGCCGCAATCGTGTCGACACGTCACCTGCGTCCGAAAGTCAGCCCAGTCGCGAAGGGGAGAGCATCTGGGTGTTCAGGCCGAAGCGAGTCAGTTGCTCGGGCAAGGCTTCACCGCGTACCAGTGCAGCGCTGGCCTGGCCCATGGCCGGCGAGGTCTGGATGCCATAACCGCCTTGTGCCGCTACCCAGAATAACCCCGGTACCTGCGGATCGAAACCGGACAGCAAATCACCGTCGCTCACGAAACTGCGCAAACCGGCCCAGGTGCGGGTCGGACGGCGGATGGTCAGGGTAGTGGCTTCTTCGATCTGGTAGATGCCCATTGCGATGTCCAGCTCTTCAGGCTGCACGTCGTGCGGTTCCACCGGGTCGGCGTTGGCTGGCGAGCCGAGGAACATTCCGGCGTCGGGTTTCATGTAGAAGGATTCGTCGAGGCTGACCAGCATTGGCCAATGGTGGATGTCCACGCCCTCGGGGCCGGCGAAGATGAACGCCGCACGGCGCTTGGGTTGCAGGCCCAGTGGTTTGGCACCGGCGAGCTCGCCGATTTTGTCGGCCCACGCGCCTGCCGCGTTGATGATGATCGGGGCGCTGAAGGTTTGACCGTTGGTTTGCACGTGCCACACACCTTCGGCGTCACGGGTCAGGCTCATGACTTCGCTGTCGGTATGAACTTCGCCTTTATTGCGTCGGATACCGCGCAGGTAGCCCTGGTGCAAGGCATCGGTGTCGATGTCGCTGGCGGTCGGGTCGTAAATCGCACCATGGACTTTGTCCCGGCGCAGGATCGGCAGGCGCACGCAGGCCTCGTCGGCGCTGAGCAGCTGCATCTCCGGCACCGTGGCTTTGGCGCTCAGGTATTGATTGTTCAGCTCGGCCGGGTCGCCGGTGAAGTCCACGGTCATCTCGCCACGCGAGGTCAGCAGCGGGTGTTCGCAGAAACCGGCCGGCGGCGCGTCGAAGAAGTCGCGGCTGGCTTGGGTCAGCGCCCGAACCTGCGGTGTGCCGTATGCGGCGGTGAACAGTGCGGCTGAACGTCCGGTGGAGTGGTAAGCCGGATGGGACTCGCGTTCGAGCACGATCACTCGGGCGTGCTGCGACAACCAGAAACCGGTGGAAGCGCCGGCAATCCCGCCGCCGATGATGATGAAATCTGCCTGGCTCATGAACGTCTCCTGATGGGGCGTAAATGCCGAAATTGTAGAGATCCCCCTGTGGGACTGTAGGAGCTGTCGAGTGAAACGAGGCTGCGATCTTTTGACTCTGCTTTTAAAGGCAAGATCAAAAGATCGCAGCCTCGTTTCACTCGACAGCTCCTACACAGGGACGTGGTGTTAGTGCTGTAGGCGGTAAAGGGCATTCGCCAGTGCAATGTCTTCCAGGCCCAGACCGATGGAGCGGAAGAACACATGGCGGTCGTAGTTGGGGCGCTGGACTTTTTCGCTGAGCAGATCGGGCAGGTCGCCGATGATCGCGCCCTTGTTCCAGCCATGTTGCTCACCGGCAATCAGCATCTCGCCGGCCGAGCCCGGGGTGGTCAGACGATAATCGCAGAATACCTGCATGTCATTGAGGCTCTGCGGCGGCACTTCGTGGGCACGCGGTGCGTTGGTGCTGATGGAGGTGATCAGCGCCGGTTTGCTCAAGCTTGAAGGGTCGATCACCGGACCTGCGGACGAGGTGCAGAGCATGATCACGTCGGCGTCTTGAACCGCTGCTTCACGACTGTCGACGATGGTCAGCCGTGGATCGAGACTTTGGAGCTGTGCCAATACTTCGGGATTCTTGTCGCTCAGGCTCGGTGAGTAGAGGCTGATGCTCTGCCATTCGCGCAAACCTTTGACGTAATGCAAGTGCGCCTGGGCGACCTTGCCGCTGCCGATGATCGCGAGACGTTGGGCCTTCAACGGGGCTAGGGCGTCGACAGCCACTGCGGTTGTTGCAGCGGTGCGTGCCGTGGTCAGTTCACCGGCATCGCAGAGCAGCAACGGCTGGCCGGTCTGCATCGACATCAGCAGCGTCCAGGCGGTCACCAGCGGGCCTTGTTCACGCACGATGTACGGCGAGGTCTTGACCCCGTAAACACCGTCTTCGGCCAACACGCCCAGGTAGTTGATGAAGTCGCCAGCGCCCTGTGGAAACTCCACTAGCTGCTGCGCCGGTTGCACAGCTTGCCCGGCGGCCAGGTCGCGGAACAGTTTGCGCAGGATCTGCGGCACGTCGACCTGCGCCAGCAACTCGCTGGCCTGAGCTTGGGTGATCACGTAAGGCGTACTGGACATGGTCGGCTCCGGGAGCTGGAAGTAAACTAATTTGTCCATTATGGACTTTTAGTTGTCTTGATCAATGTCCGGACGAAAAAAAAGCGCAGTCCGTTTCCGGCTGCGCCTCTTTTAGTGCGACCCGCGTTACGGGCGCTTGCGCTCAACCGCCCGCAACAGATGCGTCGGTGGCGTTTCACAGCTGATCTTGCGACCCAGCAGCGCCTCGATGGACGGTAGCTGGTAGGAGTCGTCTTCCCCGGCAAAACTGATGGACACGCCCTCGGCGCCAGCACGACCGGTACGGCCGATGCGGTGCACGTAATCGTCCGGGACTTCCGGCAGGGTGAAGTTGATCACGTGGCTGATGCCGTCGATGTGAATGCCGCGACCGGCCACATCGGTGGCAACCAGGACGCGGATCTTGCCTTCGCGGAAACCTTCCAGGGTCTTGATGCGCTTGTGCTGCGGCACGTCGCCGGACAGTTGCGCGGCGTTGACGCCGTCACGCACCAGACGTTCTTCGATGCGTCGCACTTCATCCTTGCGGTTGGCAAACACCATCACCCGCTCCCAACCGTTGTCGTTGACCAGGTTGTAGAGCAGTTTGTATTTGTCGGCACCGGCGACGGCGTAGATGTGTTGCTCGACGTTTTCGCTGGCCACGTTCTGCGACTCGATCTCGACGATCGACGGGTCGGTGGTCCATTGCTTGGCCAGGTTCATCACGTCTTCGGTGAAGGTCGCGGAGAACAGCAGCGTCTGGCGCTCGTTTTTCGGCGGGGTCTGGCGAATGATCTGACGCACTTGTGGGATGAAACCCATGTCGAGCATCCGGTCGGCTTCGTCCAGGACCATGACTTCGACCATGTCCAGGTGCACGTCGCCGCGCTGGTTGAAATCCAGCAGACGGCCCGGGGTGGCCACGAGGATGTCGCAATGACGAGCTTCGAGGTTTTTGAGCTGCTTGTCGAAGTCCATGCCGCCGACAAACGTCATGACGTTGAGGCCGGTGTATTTGGTCAGGTCGGCTGCGTCCTTGGCAATCTGCACCACCAGTTCACGGGTCGGTGCAATGATCAGCGCCCGCGGCTCGCCCATATAACGCTCTTTCGGCGGCGGGGTTTCCAACAACTGGGTGATGATCGAAATCAGGAACGCTGCAGTTTTGCCGGTGCCAGTCTGGGCGCGGCCAATGGCATCTTTGCCGGCCAGGGTGAAGCCGAGGACTTGTGCCTGGATCGGCGTGCAATACGGGAAGCCCAGGTCCTGGATGGCGTGCATCAGTTCGGGGGCGAGTTTGAAATCGTGAAAACGGGTTTTGCCTTCCAGGGGTTCGACGGCGAAGTCTTCAAGTTTCCAGGGGATAACCGGTGCTTTTGGTTTCGGTTCGCGACGCGGTCGGGCAGGTTTCGCAGCTTCGCTGCTCGGTTCTTCAGAGGCCTGGGCCTCAACGGGTTGGACGGCCGGTGTGGTCATCGGCTCGTGCTTCGGTACCGCTACGGCTGCGGTCCGGCCAGACTGATTACCGTCGGTGCGGTGGCTGGGATGGTGAGACGGAGCGCTGGAGACTGGCGCGAGCTGCTCAGTCTCGCTTTTACCGAACATTTTCTTGAGTGCTTTGAGCACGGTCATCTCATCAATTGATTAAGGAATATACGCCGGCCAGTGTAATGCAAGAATCGGGCGCGGCGTAGTGGGATGGATCAATGGGCTGCTTTTCACATAAACAGTTAACGCAAGCGCTCGGCGAGCCAGACACCAATGTCGCGAATCTCCTCGGGTAACACTTCGTGGCCCATTGGGTATTCCTGCCATGTCACGGTGACACCATGCTGCTTTAAATACTCGTAGGCGGTGCGGCCCATGGAGTTTTGAACGACGTCATCGTACTGGCCGTGTAAAGACAGTACGGGAATGCGCTGCTGGCTGGCGGAAAGCTCCAGTTCATCGCTGAAGGTCGGTGCATAGGTCGAGAGGGCAAGTACGCCACCCAGCGGTCCCTGCCATTTCAGAAACGCGGTGTGTAACGCCACCGCGCCACCTTGGGAAAAACCTGCCAGGAATATCCGCGAGGCGTCTATTCCGACGGCGCGCTCCACTTCGATCAAATTGACGATCCTCTGCGCCGACTCTTCCAGCTGCTCGCGGTTGATCGCGCGCGCAGGGCTCATGGCCAATATGTCGTACCAGCTCGGCATCTCGTAACCACCATTGATGGTCACGGCGCAGGTCGGTGCCTGGGGCAGAACGAAGCGGGTGGTCAGCAGGCTTTCCTGCAACGCCTCGGCCACCGGCAAGAAGTCATAGCGATCGGCGCCCAGGCCGTGCAGCCAGATAACGCAGGCGTCTGCGGGCTTGACGGGCTGAAGAATCAAGGGCTCGGTCATGGTTGCTCCAAATTTGTGCAGGCGCTCTCATTGAGTGCGAGGTCTGAGGGCGTGCCTGGTTGATCAGTTAATAAGATGTCGCAAGGCTACAAGTTTTGCTATTGACCTGTCGCGCAATCGCTTCGGCGAGCGGTCTGGTACGGGCTTTGCTATGGGGAAACGGTGCAACCCATCTCGCGCCTTGCGGTAACACTATCAGTGTACTGCTGGCGGTGGGATAGCAAAGAATCCGGTGATGGATGTTCGCCAGTGGCCGCTACGGGCTTCGCGAACGTGAAAGGGCTACAGCCCGTTCGGCCGATTGGTGAGAAGTGAGTTGTCCATGATGTGGATTTTCTCCTACTAGACTCATAGCGCAGGTCTTACGTCGGTTGACCCCAAAAAAAGCCAACACGGGTCAACAACGCCTCATAAGGGTGCGACTGGACTCAAGCTCCGACACAACAAGAGCAAAACTGGAGGTTTGAATGAAGATGTTGAAATCCACCCTGGCTATCGTGACTGCAGCCGCAGTACTCGGTGTCAGTGGGTTCGCTCAGGCGGGTGCAACCCTGGATGCAGTGCAGAAGAAAGGTTTCGTACAGTGCGGTGTAAGTGACGGTCTGCCGGGTTTCTCGGTTCCGGACTCCACTGGCAAGATCATCGGTATCGATGCTGACGTCTGCCGCGCTGTGGCCGCTGCCGTTTTCGGCGATGCGACCAAGGTCAAATTCAGCCAGTTGAACGCCAAAGAGCGTTTCACCGCGCTGCAGTCCGGCGAAATCGACGTGCTGTCGCGTAACACCACCTGGACCAGCTCCCGCGATTCGGGCATGGGTCTGGTGTTTGCTGGCGTGACGTACTACGACGGCATCGGCTTCCTGGTGAACAACAAGCTGGGCGTGAAGAGCGCTAAAGAGCTCGACGGCGCCACCATCTGCATTCAAGCCGGTACCACGACCGAGCTGAACGTTTCCGACTACTTCCGCGGTAACGGTCTGAAATACACCCCGATCACCTTCGACACCTCCGATGAAAGCGCCAAGTCGCTGGAATCCGGTCGTTGCGACGTGCTGACTTCCGACAAATCCCAGCTCTACGCACAACGCAGCAAGCTGGCGACCCCGACCGACTACGTCGTTCTGCCGGAAACCATCTCCAAGGAGCCTCTGGGCCCGGTCGTGCGTAAAGGCGACGAAGAGTGGTTCAGCATCGTCAAGTGGACCCTGTTCGCGATGCTCAACGCTGAAGAAATGGGCATCACCCAGAAAAACGTTGAAGCTGAAGCCAAAGCCACCAAGAACCCGGACGTTGCTCGTCTGCTGGGCGCTGACGGTGAATACGGCAAAGACCTGAAAGTGAAGAAAGACTGGGTCGTGCAGATCGTCAAGCAAGTGGGCAACTACGGTGAAGTGTTCGAGAAAAACCTCGGCAAAGGCACTCCACTGGCCATCGACCGCGGGCTGAACGCTCTGTGGAACAACGGCGGCATTCAATACGCACCACCAGTGCGCTGATGGTTCTATCACCCGGTGGGCCAACCACCGGGTGATGTTCTGTTCCATTATTTGCGGGGCACTTCATGCAAAATTCAATCGGCGCACCAAAGCAGAGGCTCAGCCTCAGCGATCCAAAAGTGCGTGCGTGGCTATTTCAGATCATCACCATTGTGGCGGTGGTCTCGATGGGCTGGTATCTGTTCGATAACACACAGACCAACCTTCAACACCGGGGCATTACCTCCGGCTTCAGCTTTCTGGAGCGCAGTGCCGGTTTCGGCATCGCTCAACACCTGATCGACTACACCGAATCGGACAGCTATGCCCGGGTGTTTGTCATCGGCCTGCTCAACACGCTGCTGGTGACCTTCATCGGCGTGATCCTGGCGACGATCCTCGGGTTCATCGTTGGTGTGTCACGGCTGTCGAAGAACTGGATCATTGCCAAGCTGGCGACGGTGTATGTAGAGGTTTTCCGTAACATTCCGCCGCTGCTGCAAATCCTGTTCTGGTACTTCGCGGTGTTCCTGACCATGCCGGGGCCACGCAACAGCCATAACTTCGGCGACACCTTCTTCGTCAGCAGCCGCGGCCTGAACATGCCGGCCGCGTTGACGGCGGACGGTTTCTGGCCGTTCGTGGTCAGCATCGTCGTGGCCATTGTCGCCATCGTGCTGATGAGCCGCTGGGCGACAAAACGCTTCGAAGCGACCGGCGTACCGTTCCACAAGTTCTGGGTCGGTCTGGCGCTGTTCCTGGTGATCCCTGCGCTGTGCGCATTGATCTTCGGCGCGCCAGTGCACTGGGAAATGCCGAAGCTGCAAGGCTTCAACTTTGTCGGTGGCTGGGTGCTGATCCCGGAACTGCTGGCGCTGACCCTGGCCCTGACGGTGTACACCGCGGCGTTTATCGCCGAGATCGTGCGTTCGGGCATCAAGTCGGTCAGCCACGGCCAGACGGAAGCGGCGCACTCGTTGGGATTGCGCAACGGTCCGACCCTGCGCAAGGTGATCATCCCGCAAGCCCTGCGCGTGATCATTCCACCGCTGACCAGCCAATACCTGAACCTGGCGAAGAACTCCTCGCTGGCGGCCGGTATCGGTTATCCGGAAATGGTCTCGTTGTTTGCCGGTACGGTGCTGAACCAGACCGGACAGGCGATCGAGGTGATTGCTATCACCATGAGCGTGTACCTGGCGATCAGTATCAGCATTTCCCTGCTGATGAACTGGTACAACAAGCGCATTGCGCTGATCGAGCGGTAAGGAAAAGCGCATGACGACTCATACTTTCAAGCCTGACATGCCGCCACCGAACAGAAGCATCGGTGTGGTGGCGTGGATGCGCGCGAACATGTTCTCCAGCTGGCTTAACACCTTGCTGACCCTGTTCGCGTTCTATCTGATTTACCTGGTGGTCCCGCCGATCCTGAGCTGGGCGATCCTCGATGCCAATTGGGTCGGCACCACGCGCGCCGACTGCACGAAGGAGGGCGCCTGCTGGGTGTTCATCCAACAGCGCTTCGGCCAGTTCATGTACGGCTACTACCCGACAGACCTGCGCTGGCGCGTGGACCTGACCGTGTGGTTGGCGGTCATTGGCGTGGCACCGTTGTTTATCTCGCGCTTTCACCGTAAAGCGGTGTACGGGCTGAGCTTCCTGGTGCTGTACCCGATCATTGCCTACTTCCTGTTGCATGGCGGGCTCTTCGGTCTGAGCACTGTGGCGACCAGCCAGTGGGGCGGGCTGATGCTGACCCTGGTGATCGCCACCGTCGGTATTGCCGGTGCATTGCCGCTGGGTATCGTCCTGGCGCTGGGCCGTCGTTCGAACATGCCGGCGATTCGCGTGGTCTGCGTGACCTTCATCGAATTCTGGCGCGGCGTGCCGTTGATCACGGTGCTGTTCATGTCCTCGGTGATGCTGCCGTTGTTCCTGCCTGAAGGCATGAACTTCGACAAATTGCTGCGGGCACTGATCGGCGTGATCCTGTTCCAGTCGGCCTACGTGGCCGAAGTGGTGCGTGGTGGTCTGCAAGCGATTCCCAAAGGTCAGTACGAAGCGGCTGCAGCGATGGGCCTCGGTTACTGGCGTAGCATGGGCCTGGTGATTCTGCCGCAAGCCCTGAAGCTGGTGATCCCTGGCATCGTCAACACCTTTATTGCGCTGTTCAAGGACACGAGCCTGGTGATCATCATCGGCCTGTTCGACTTGCTCAACAGCGTCAAACAAGCCGCCGCCGACCCGAAATGGTTGGGCATGGCCACCGAAGGCTATGTGTTCGCGGCCCTGGTGTTCTGGATTTTCTGTTTTGGTATGTCGCGCTATTCCATGCATCTGGAACGCAAGCTCGACACTGGCCACAAGCGTTAGGAGTTCTGTAATGAGCGAAGCAATCAAAAAGCCTGCGAGCCCTGAAGGCATTATTCAGATGCAGGGCGTGAACAAGTGGTACGGCCAGTTCCACGTGTTGAAAGACATCAACCTGAACGTTAAACAGGGCGAGCGTATCGTGCTGTGTGGCCCGTCGGGTTCCGGCAAATCCACCACCATCCGTTGCCTCAACCGTCTGGAAGAACACCAGCAGGGCCGCATCGTGGTCGATGGCGTGGAGCTGACCAATGACCTCAAGCAGATCGAATCGGTTCGCCGTGAAGTCGGCATGGTGTTCCAGCACTTCAACCTGTTCCCGCACCTGACCATTCTGCAGAACTGCACGCTGGCGCCGATGTGGGTGCGCAAGATGCCCAAGCGCAAGGCCGAAGAAATCGCCATGCATTACCTGGAACGCGTCCGCATTCCGGAGCAGGCGCATAAATTCCCGGGGCAACTGTCCGGCGGTCAGCAACAGCGTGTGGCGATTGCCCGTGCGCTGTGCATGAAGCCGAAAATCATGCTGTTCGACGAACCGACCTCGGCACTCGACCCGGAGATGGTGAAAGAGGTTCTCGACACCATGATCGGCCTGGCCGAAGACGGCATGACCATGCTCTGCGTCACCCACGAAATGGGCTTCGCTCGCACCGTGGCCAACCGTGTGATCTTCATGGACAAGGGTGAAATCGTCGAGCAGGCTGCGCCGAACGACTTCTTCGATAATCCGCAGAATGAGCGTACCAAGCTGTTCTTGAGCCAGATTTTGCATTGATGCCAGCCGACTCGTAGAAATAAACCCGGCCTCGCGCCGGGTTTGTTTTTTGTGCTCAGGAAACAGTGAGGGTTTCGTGCTCTTTGTGCTCTGTATGCTTGAAACCCCTCAAATCCGCCCCTTCACCCAGTGATTTCACATCAGCGAGCAAATGCGGATAGCGGTCAAGTAGGCGCATCAGCAGCACCAATGTTTTCGGAGGAAGTATTTCGCCGCGCTCGTAACGGGAAAGCGCGTTGTGCCCGCCACCGGACAGTAGTTGCACAGTTTCTTTTTGCGTCAGATGCAGTTTGCGACGGATTCGCTTCATCTCGTCGCCGATCATCTGCCTCGCTGCGATAACCAGTTCGTCGCCCGCGTCTGAATGACGCTCTGAACAACTGTCATCTAACTCGACCTCGCCACACATCTGGCATTCCCAGCCAGATAAATCATCTACGCGGCGCTCCATACCTTTGACGCTCATGGTTTCGCCGCGACCCTCGAAATGTCGCATTCCTTCCTGGGCTCCACAGCTAAAACACTGCCGGGTTTTCATTGGGACTTCTCCTTGAAGGAGATTACGGGTGGACCACCGCCGGGGCGATACGTCACCTTGATATAAATCTCCAGACCGTATGAGCTGATGTGATAAACGTCTTGCCAGACGCGATGATCGTCATAGGTGGTCATCGACTTGTACAGCATCTTTCCCTGGAGCTCGAAAATGACTTCCTGCATCTCCAGGAGGTTTAAGCCAAGAACCCTTCCGCCGTTTTTAGCAGTGCTGGTGAATGCTTTGCCTCCAAGTCGCCTGACATCCGCTTTGATCACCGCCAAGTCGTAATGGGGTGTGTTCTTTTCCATAAGAAGCCGCTAACCCTATCCCTGAAATTACCCTTAAAGGGTAATTTTGACTAATCGAAAATCCCGCTCCATTTCCCTCTCTCTGACCGTAGGCGGTTGCCGTCCTACGTGGAGCTGACTAACATGTCAGAAAATTCATCCTATGATTGGATGAAAGGGCGAATCCTATGTCAGACATTTCTCCGCTAGTTAAACGGTCCCTGGTCGACCAGGCACTGGATCAGTTACGCCTGCGCATCACCGAAGGCGTCTGGACGGTCGGCCAGCGTTTACCCACCGAGCCAGAGCTGTCCGCCGAACTGGGCATCAGCCGCAATACCGTGCGTGAAGCCATGCGCGTATTGGCGTTTTCCGGGTTGATCGAAATCCGTCAGGGCGACGGCAGCTATCTGCGGGCGGTGGTCGATCCGCTCGACACCATGAAGGCGTTGTCCCGCTGCTCCCATGAACAGGCCCGGGAAACTCGGCACATTCTGGAAGTCGAGGCCATCGGCCTGGCTGCGTTGCGTCGTACCGACGAAGACCTGGTGGCATTGCGCGAGGCGTTGGGCGTCAGCGGCAGTCACTATCACGGCGATCTCGACACCTACATCGCCTGCGATCTGGTGTTTCACCGTCGACTGGTGGACGCCGCGCACAACCCGACCCTAAGCGAGTTGTATCGCTATTTTTCCAGCGTCATCGGTGCGCAATTGCGCGAGACCCTGAACATTTCCCCCCGACGCCAAGAGGTGTTCGACCTCCATATCGAACTGCTTGATGCTGTCGAGCAACGCGACCCGGAACGGGCCAAAGCCCTGTCGAGGCAGTTGATCAATGAACCTTGAAACCGAGAATTCCATGTCCAGCCAGCAGGTCAACAAAAGCAGCATCCCCCAAGCCAAGCGCACGGCGGAGCTCGAAGAGCTGCTGATCGACGCGGAGGCGGATGACGAACAGGTCCAGCAAAGTCATCCGATCCTGCGGCGGCCGTGGCTGCTGTTGCTGGGCCTGATTCTGGTGGCGCTGAACCTGCGCCCGGCGCTGTCGAGCATGGCGCCGATGCTCAGCGAGGTGTCGAAAACCCTTGGTTTGTCGGCAGCCCAGGCCGGTTTGCTGACGACGTTGCCGGTGCTGTGCCTAGGTTTGTTTGCACCGCTGGCGCCCGTGCTGGCGCGACGTTTCGGCGCCGAGCGAGTGGTGCTTGGCATTCTCTTGATGTTGGCCGGCGGGATCATCCTGCGCAGTTCATTCGGCGAGATCGGCCTGTTTGCTGGCAGTGTGCTGGCCGGCGCGAGCATCGGTGTGATCGGCGTATTGCTGCCCGGCATCGTTAAGCGCGACTTCGCGAAACACGCGGGAACCATGACCGGCGTCTACACCATGGCCCTCTGCCTGGGTGCGGCAATGGCTGCGGGCGCGACCGTGCCGTTGAGCGAGCATTTCGACAAGAGCTGGGCCTTGGGCCTCGGCTTCTGGGTGGTTCCGGCATTGGTCGCGGCGATTTTCTGGTTGCCACAAGTCGGCCAGAAACACGGCGCGCACAACGTCGCGTATCGGGTTCGCGGTCTGTTGCGTGATCCGCTGGCCTGGCAAGTGACGCTCTACATGGGCCTGCAATCTTCTCTGGCCTACATCGTGTTCGGCTGGTTGCCGTCGATCCTGATCGGTCGCGGCCTGACGCCGACCCAGGCGGGTCTGGTGCTGTCAGGCTCGGTCATCGTTCAGTTGGCGAGTTCACTGGCGGCGCCATGGCTGGCGACGCGTGGCAAGGATCAGCGTCTGGCGATCGTCATCGTCATGCTGCTGACCCTTGGCGGTTTGTTCGGTTGTCTTTACGCACCGATCGAAGGCTTGTGGGGCTGGGCGATCCTGCTGGGTCTGGGTCAGGGCGGTACGTTCAGTCTGGCGTTGACCCTGATCGTGCTGCGTTCGCGGGACGCCCATGTCGCGGCGAATCTGTCGAGCATGGCCCAAGGCTTCGGCTACACCCTGGCGTCCATGGGGCCGTTCGCGGTCGGCATCGTGCATGACTGGACCGGCGGCTGGAACGCCTTGGGCTGGATTTTCGGCATCATCGGCCTGGGCGCGATCATCGCTGGTCTCGGCGCCGGACGTTCGCTGTACGTCCAGGTCGAAAGCGAAAGGGTCTGACACCCGCACACTGTCGGTATTCGGCCCGCGAATGCCGATAGTGTTTCGCGCCTTTGTTGACTATCGTGCAGGCAATCTTTTGAAACCACTTTGCACATCAGGGAGCCTGTCCATGAGTGATGCCCACAACGCATTGATCACCCAGTTCTACCAAGCCTTCCAGCGGCTGGATGCTGAGGCCATGAGTGCCTGCTATACCGATGACGTGGTGTTCAGTGATCCGGCGTTCGGCGAACTGCGCGGCCGCGATGCCGGCGACATGTGGCGCATGCTCACCACCCGGGCCAAGGATTTTTCTCTGACGTTCGATAACGTACGCAGCGATGAGCGCACGGGCGGCGCCCATTGGGTGGCGACGTACCTGTTCAGTCAGACCGGCAACACCGTGGTCAACGACATTCAGGCACGCTTCGTTTTTCGCGACGGCAAAATCTGCGAGCATCACGACAGCTTCGATCTGTGGGCCTGGTCCCGACAAGCGCTGGGTTTCAAGGGGCTGTTGTGGGGCTGGACGCCAGCGGTGAGGAACGCAGTTCGCACTCAAGCCTTGAAGGGGCTGAAGGCATTCCAGGCCAGTCGCTGATAAGATCGCGGCTTGTTTCCTACAAGCCTTAATCGTCACGTGAACACCGCCAGCGAATCTTCCGTCATTGCCGCCGAACCAACGCTGCCTGTCAGCAAACCCTGGTTCGTCTACCTCGTTCGCGCGGCCAATGGTTCGCTCTACTGCGGGATCAGCGACGATCCCGTACGTCGCTTTGCCACCCACCAGAGTGGCAAGGGCGCACGCTTTTTTCTCTCCAGCCCTGCCGTGGCATTGGTTTACACCGAAGCCTGCCGCGATAAAAGCGAAGCGCTGCGTCAGGAACGGCTGATCAAAAAACTCAAGAAAAGCGCCAAGGAATGCTTGGTGGCGAGCGCCGCTGCGGGCTTATCAATCTGACTGATAAATCCCCATCAGGCAGATGGCTGGGCTGCTCAGGGAATGCGCGCTAAGCTGCGGATTCCTTATCCGTGCGGCGGAGCCGAGCATGTCCGAGTTGATTCTTCATCATTACCCGACGTCCCTTTTTGCCGAAAAGGCCCGCTTGCTGCTGGGCTTCAAGGGGCTGTCCTGGCGCTCGGTGAAGATCTCGCCGGTGATGCCAAAACCCGATCTGACCGCGCTGACCGGCGGCTACCGCAAGACGCCGGTATTGCAGATTGGCGCGGATATCTATTGCGACACGTCGCTGATCGCCCGTCGTCTGGAACAGGAAAAAGCCTTGCCGGCGTTCTTCCCGGAAGGTCAGGAAATGATCGCCGCGACCTTCGCCGCGTGGGCAGATTCGGTGGTGTTCCAGCACGCGGTTAGCTTGGTGTTTCAACCGGAATCGATCGCCGTGCGCTTCGCCAATTTACCGCCGGAAGCGATTAAGGCATTCATTGCCGATCGCGCGGAGTTGTTCAGCGGTGGCAGCGCCACACGGTTGTCGGCTGAACAAGCCCGGCATCAGTGGCCGACCATCATGACGCGTCTGGAGCAACAACTTCAGCGCGAGCAGGGCGACTTCCTGTTCGGCGAGCCGTCAATTGCCGACTTTGCCCTGGCCCATCCGTTGTGGTTCCTCAAGGCCACCCCCGTCACGTCACCGTTGGTCGATGCTTATCCGGCGGTTTCGGCGTGGCTGGGGCGTGTGTTGGGCTTCGGTCATGGCGCGTTCAGCGAGATGAGCTCGGAGGAGGCGCTGGAGGTTGCGCGCAATGCCACACCGGCCGCATTGCCGGATGAGCAATTCGACGAGCCGAATGGTTTTGAAGCTGGCCAGCAGGTGGTCATTGCCGCCATCGATTACGGCGTTGACCCGGTGGCGGGTGAGTTGCTGTTTGCGGGCAGTGAAGAATTGATTCTGCGTCGTGAAGACGAGCGGGGCGGTGTGGTGCATGTGCACTTTCCGCGCTTTGGCTTCCGCATCGAAAAACGCTGAGCCCCACTCCTTTGTAGGAGCATGGCTTGCCCGCGATGAACGATTGCACGGTGCGACGGTTGCACCGAGTCGGGGCCATCGCGGGCAAGCCATGCTCCTACAGGGATTTGTGTTTATTTCAGGGCAGCGAGAATCGCATCCGGGTCATACCCGCGAATCAACGTCCCGTTCACATCGATGATCGGAATCCCGCCGCCACCCAACGCCTCGTAGGCCTTGCGTGCCTCGGTATCCTTCTCGATATCGAACTCCTTGTACGGAATTCCCTTCTGATCGAGAAAGCGCCGGGTCAGTTTGCAGTAGCCACACCATTCAGTGGCGTAGAGCACAACGTTGGCCTTGGCCTGAGTCTGCTCGGACACCACCTGCGCCGGATGGAACACCCGCTCGATCTTGCCCCAGTTCTGATAGACCACGACCACCAGCAGGATCAGCAGGCATTTCTTCAGTACGCCGCCGAGCATCAGTTACGTCGCTTGAGCTGATCGGTGAGTTGGGTCGGCAGACCTTTGATGATCAACGTGCCGGCTTCTTCGTCATATTCGATCTTCGAGCCCAGCAGGTGCGCTTCGAAGCTGATGGACAGGCCTTCGGCGCGACCGGTGAAGCGGCGGAACTGGTTGAGGGTACGTTTATCTGCCGGAATCTCCGGCGACAGGCCGTAGTCCTTGTTGCGAATGTGGTCGTAGAAAGCTTTCGGGCGCTCTTCGTCGATCAACTCCGAGAGTTCTTCCAGGCCCATGGGTTCGCCCAGTTTTGCCTGGCTGCTGGCGTAATCCACCAAGGTCTTGGTTTTCTCGCGGGCGGATTCTTCCGGCAGGTCTTCGCTTTCGACGAAGTCACTGAAGGCCTTGAGCAGGGTGCGGGTTTCGCCGGGGCCGTCGACGCCTTCCTGGCAACCGATGAAGTCGCGGAAATACTCCGAAACCTTTTTGCCGTTTTTGCCCTTGATGAACGAAATGTACTGCTTGGACTGCTTGTTGTTCTGCCACTCGGACACGTTGATCCGCGCCGCCAGGTGCAGTTGGCCCAGATCCAGGTGCCGGGACGGGGTCACGTCCAGCTGATCGGTCACTGCAACGCCTTCACTGTGGTGTAGCAGCGCGATCGCCAGGTAGTCGGTCATGCCTTGCTGATAATGCGCAAACAGCACGTGGCCGCCCACAGAGAGGTTCGACTCTTCCATCAGTTTTTGCAGATGTTCCACTGCCACCCGGCTGAACGCGGTGAAATCCTTGCCGCCATCGAGGTATTCCTTCAGCCAGCCGCTGAACGGATGCGCCCCGGACTCGGCATGGAAGAAACCCCAGGCCTTGCCTTGTTTGGCGTTGTAGCTCTCATTGAGGTCGGCAAGCATGTACTCGATGGCGCTCGACTCAGCCAGTTCGGAGTCGCGAGCGTGGAGAACTGCGGGCGTGCCGTCGGGTTTTTTGTCGATCAGGTGGACGATGCAATGGCGGATCGGCATGGGCTTCTCGGCTGATTGAAGAGAGGAGGGCGTGCTCCCCCAAAAAGTGCCAAGTGTACCGCAACCACTGGTTTTGGCGCGGCACGAAGGTCAATTCGCAGGTGTCCGATGGCGCTTATGCTGTTTTTTACAGTTTTAGAGCAATAAAGCTGACCAAATGGGTAGCTAGAGGCGGATATTTCCCCGTCTCTGTGCTAGTTTTGCCCGGTCTTACGCGAAGTCACTGCGTTAAGCGTGCATTCAGCATTTGTCAGGTCGAACCAAACCCTGATTTCGGTATCTATAACCCCGACTCGTCGCGGTTATGGCCGAGGGTGCCAGATCCAGAAGATCGGGCTCGATGGCTGACACTGCACTCTGCAATCCATATGAATTTGATAGGGAAGGAACACTACATGGCTCTTACTAAAGACCAACTGATCGCCGACATCGCTGAAGCTATCGACGCGCCAAAAACCACCGCGCGTAACGCTCTGGACCAACTGGGCCAAATCGTTGCCGATCAGCTGGAAAACGGCGGCGAAATCACTCTGCCAGGTATCGGCAAACTGAAAGTGACTGAGCGTCCTGCCCGTACCGGCCGCAACCCTTCGACTGGCGCTGCCATCGAAATCGCTGCCAAGAAAGTTATCAAGCTGGTTGTGGCCAAAGGCCTGACCGACGCTGTTAACAAGTAAGACGCAGTAAAAAAAAGCCGTGCTCCGGAGTGATCCGGGCACGGCTTTTTTGTGTCTGCGATTTGCCACCAACACCGCTAAACCAATGTGGGAGCGAGCTTGCTCGCGATGAGGCCATAACATTCAGCAGAAATGTTGACTGATAGTCCGCCATCGCGAGCAAGCTCGCTCCCACAGTTGACTTGCGTTAGCTCTTGCGAGCCCAGCGTTCGCGCCAGACCTGTTGCTCGGATTTGGTCTGGAAGGTCCAGGCGACGAAGCGGCTTTGCTTCTGCCCCTGGGACATTTCCACGACCTGGCTTTCCAGTACGCCAGCCTTTTTCAGCGCCGTCTGGATCGCCGGCAGGTTGGAGGCTTTCGAGACCAGGGTGCTGAACCAAAGCACTTTGTGTTGAAAGTGCGCGCTCTCGGCGATCAATTGCGTC
This sequence comes from Pseudomonas sp. LBUM1645, assembly GCF_059716185.1. Taxonomy (NCBI): domain Bacteria; kingdom Pseudomonadati; phylum Pseudomonadota; class Gammaproteobacteria; order Pseudomonadales; family Pseudomonadaceae; genus Pseudomonas; species Pseudomonas sp. LBUM1645. The sequence goes on along the minus strand of NZ_CP166811.1, from coordinate 5,877,285 downwards.
ACAAACCGTGCTTCGCCACCTTCACACCACAATTCTGCTGACTGGCCGCCAAAGTTCAGCACCGGCAGTTTGCGTTTTGGATCGGCACGGCCCAGGGCGCGCCATTTACGCTCGCTGCCCTTGGTCGCTTCGTCCATCGAGGCATGGAACGGCGGGTTGCACATGGTCAGGTCAAAGCGTTCGCCGGGTTCGAGCAGGCCCAGCAGAATGTGCTTGGGATTGCTTTGCTGGCGCAACTGGATGGCTTTGTTCAGCCCGTTGGACTGGACGATGGCTTTGGCGGCGGCCACGGCCGTCGGGTCGATTTCCGAGCCGAGGAAGTGCCAACGGTAGTCGCTGTAGCCGATCAACGGATAGACGCAGTTGGCGCCCATGCCGATATCGAGCACCTTGACCGGCGCGCCGCGAGGGATCTCGCCGTCGTTGACGCTGGCCAGCAGGTCGGCCAGGAAGTGCACGTAATCGGCACGGCCCGGGACCGGTGGGCAGAGGTAGTCAGCCGGGATGTCCCAATGGGCGACGCCGTAGAACGACTTGAGCAACGCACGGTTGAACACCCGCACTGCGTCCGGGCTGGCGAAGTCGATACTTTCCTTGCCGTACGGATTGATGATCACGAACTTCGCCAGTTCCGGCGTGGTTTTGATCAGCGCCGGGAAGTCGTAACGACCCTGATGGCGGTTGCGCGGATGCAGGCTGGCCTTCTCGCGGGGCTCCACGGCTTTGGCCGGGGTCGCGGAATCAGGCTTTTTGCGCGCAGGTCTTGGTGTGCGGGGGGCGTTCATGGGCGTGGTCGATTCGGGTATGGCTAAAAGTGGCGGGTATTGTCCCACATTCAGCCGTTGTGAACCCAATTGTGAAGATCAGCACCATTCCCTGTGGGAGCGAGCTTGGTCTGGGCGGCATTCCGACGATGGCGGACTGTCAGCCAACATTGATGTTGAATGTTATGGCCTCATCGCGAGCAAGCTCGCTCCCACAGGGGATTGCAGTGTTTGGGGTAAAGGGGCAGGCACAAAAAAGGGAGGCCGTTGCAGGCCTCCCGTTTTCATTGCGATTTGCCGTTACAGGCTGGCAATCCGCGCATGCTGCTCGGCCAACTTGCCCAAAGCCTGTTCAGCTTCAGCCAGTTTGGCGCGTTCCTTCTCGATGACTTCGGCCGGGGCCTTGTCGACGAAACCGGCGTTGGACAGCTTGCCGCCAACCCGCTGAACTTCGCCCTGCAGACGCAGGATTTCCTTGTCCAGACGGGCCAATTCGGCGTCTTTGTCGATCAGGCCGGCCATCGGCACCAGCACTTCCATCTCGCCAACCAGTGCGGTGGCGGACAGCGGTGCTTCTTCGCCAGCAGCCAACACGGTGATCGATTCGAGGCGAGCCAGCTTCTTCAGCAGGGCTTCGTTCTCGGTGAGACGACGCTGATCTTCGGCGCTGACGTTTTTCAGGAACAGGTTCAACGGCTTGCCTGGACCGATGTTCATTTCGCCACGGATGTTACGCGTGCCGAGCATCAGGCCCTTGAGCCATTCGATATCGTTCTCGGCAGCCGGATCGATGCGCTCTTCGTTGGCCACTGGCCAAGGCTGCAACATGATCGTCTTGCCTTCGATACCGGCCAGCGGCGCGATACGCTGCCAGATTTCTTCGGTGATGAACGGCATGAACGGGTGTGCCAGGCGCAGCGCGACTTCCAATACCCGAACCAGCGTGCGGCGGGTGCCGCGCTGACGTTCGACCGGCGCGTTTTCGTCCCACAGCACAGGCTTGGACAGTTCCAGGTACCAGTCGCAATACTGGTTCCAGATGAACTCGTACAAGGCTTGTGCGGCCAGGTCGAAACGGAACTGATCGAGTTGACGGGTCACTTCGGCTTCGGTGCGTTGCAGCTGCGAAATGATCCAGCGATCCGCCAGCGACAGCTCGTAAGCCTCGCCGTTCTGGCCGCAGTCTTCGCCTTTGTCCAACACGTAGCGCGCGGCGTTCCAGATCTTGTTGCAGAAATTGCGATAGCCCTCGACGCGGCCCATGTCGAACTTGATGTCGCGACCGGTGGACGCCAGCGAGCAGAAGGTGAAACGCAGGGCGTCGGTGCCGTAGCTGGCGATGCCGTCGGCGAACTCGTCGCGGGTCTGCTTCTCGATCTTCTTCGCCAGTTTCGGCTGCATCATGCCCGAGGTGCGTTTCTGCACCAGGTCTTCGAGCTCGATGCCGTCGATGATGTCCAGCGGGTCCAGGACGTTGCCCTTGGACTTGGACATCTTCTGGCCCTGGCCATCACGCACCAGACCGTGAACATAAACGGTCTTGAACGGAACCTGCGGCGTGCCGTCTTCGTTCTTCACCAAGTGCATGGTGAGCATGATCATCCGGGCAACCCAGAAGAAAATGATGTCGAAACCGGTCACCAGCACGTCGGTGGAGTGGAATTTCTTCAGGAATTCGGTCTGCTCAGGCCAGCCGAGCGTGGAGAAGGTCCACAGACCCGAACTGAACCAGGTGTCGAGAACGTCGTTGTCCTGTTGCAGCGCCACGTCCGGGCCGAGGTTGTGCTTGGCACGTACTTCGGCTTCGTCGCGACCGACATAGACCTTGCCCGACTCGTCGTACCAGGCCGGAATCCGGTGGCCCCACCACAGCTGACGGCTGATGCACCAGTCCTGGATGTCGCGCATCCACGAGAAGTACATGTTTTCGTACTGTTTCGGCACGAAGGCGATGCGGCCGTCTTCAACAGCAGCGATGGCTGGCTCAGCCAATGGCTTGGTCGACACGTACCACTGGTCGGTCAGCCACGGCTCGATGATGGTGCCGGAACGGTCGCCTTTCGGTACTTTCAGGGCGTGGTCGTTGACGCTGACCAGGAGGCCGGCAGCGTCGAACGCAGCAACGATCTGCTTGCGCGCTTCGAAGCGGTCCAGACCGGCGTATTCGGCCGGGATCTTGCCGTCGATGCTTTCGTTCAGGGTGCCGTCGAGGTTGAACACCTGACAGGCCGGCAATACAGCGGCGTTCTTGTCGAAGATGTTCAGCAGCGGCAGGTTGTGGCGCTTGCCGACTTCGTAGTCGTTGAAATCGTGGGCCGGGGTGATTTTCACGCAGCCGGTGCCGAATTCAGGATCGCAGTAATCATCGGCGATGATCGGGATGCGGCGGCCGACCAGCGGCAGCTCGACAAATTTGCCGATCAGGGCTTGGTAGCGTTCATCGTTCGGGTTAACCGCTACGGCGGCGTCGCCGAGCATGGTTTCCGGGCGAGTGGTCGCGACGATCAGGTAATCGTTGCCTTCAGCGGTCTTGGCGCCGTCGGCCAGCGGGTATTTCAGGTTCCACAGGAAACCTTTCTCGTCGTGGTTTTCCACTTCGAGGTCGGAAATCGCCGTGTGCAACTTGGTGTCCCAGTTGACCAGGCGCTTGCCGCGGTAGATCAGGCCGTCTTCGTGCAGGCGCACAAAGGCTTCTTTAACGGCTTCCGAGAGGCCGTCGTCCATGGTGAAGCGCTCGCGGCCCCAGTCCACGGACGAGCCGAGACGGCGGATCTGACGGCTGATGTTGCCGCCGGATTGATCCTTCCATTCCCAGACTTTCTCAAGGAATTTTTCGCGGCCCAGGTCGTGACGACTCTGGCCCTGGGCTTCGAGTTGACGCTCCACCAGCATTTGCGTGGCGATACCGGCGTGGTCGGTACCCGGCTGCCACAGGGTGTTACGACCCTGCATGCGGCGGAAACGGATCAGGGCGTCCATGATCGCGTTGTTGAAGCCGTGACCCATGTGCAGGCTGCCGGTGACGTTCGGCGGCGGGATCATGATGGTGTAGGACTCGCCCGCGCCTTGCGGGGCGAAGTAATTCTCTGACTCCCAGGTGTTGTACCAGGAAGTTTCAATGGCGTGCGGCTGGTAGGTCTTATCCATGCGCGGCGGGACCCTATTGGCATTTATTCAGGAAAAGCCGGCAAGTATAGCGGGGCATGGGGCAGAGGGCGAGCAGGGGCAGACTGTGGCGAGGGGATTTATCCCCGTTGGGCTGCGAAGCAGCCCCCAGCATTTCATTCGGAATACGCGTTTACAGGGTTGACGACTGCTGCGCAGCCGAACGGGGATAAATCCCCTCACCACAGAGGGGATTGGGGGTTATTCGTATTGGCTGAGCAACCGTTCCATCCGCGCGCTGAGGCGGCGTTTGATTTCGGTTTCGATGTGCGGGGCGAAGTCGTCGATCACGTCTTGCATGATCAATTGCGCGGCGGCGCGCAGTTCGCCATCCAGGTGCAGCAGGTCGTCGGGGCCCTTGCTGGCGGCGGGCGCGGGTTGGGCGGCAGGGGCTGCAGGGGCGGGTGGTGCCGGTTCGAGGGTTGGCGGGTTGGCGCCGACCGTATCGAACAGCATCGGAATCTGTTCCTGATCACCTTCCTCGACCGTGTCGGTGAGCAAGGGCGGTTGCAGGTTGTCATCGCCGAGCAATTGGCGGATCGACTCAAGGTCGTCCAGCAGGTGCGCGGACTTTTGCAGCGGTTTTGGAGTGTCCATCGGAATGCTCAGAGTCGCTGTAAACGGTGATCTTGCAGAGGATAGCCCTGTTCGCGGTAGAAACGGAAACTCTCCCGCGCAGCCGTACGAATCGTCGGATCTTCCACCACCACTTCCGCCACGCGGGCGAACTTGTTGGCGAATGCCGGGACTTTCAGGGCGAGATTGACCAACAGGTCCTGATGCGGACCGCAGTCATCGCCAAGGCCCAACACAATCAAGCCGTCCGGCTCATTTTCAGCGGGGCCGTGAGGCACAAAGCTTTCGCCCTTGAAGGCCCACAGGCGCGCATCGAGATCGTCGCGTTGGGCGGCATCGCTGCAATGCAGATAGATGCGGTGGCCCATGCGCCAGGCTTTTTCGGTGAGCTTGCAGGCAAAGTCCAGCCGCGCCGAAGGATCGGCGCTGGGCAGGATATAGAAGTCGACTTTGGTCATTGCGGTTCCTGAGCCAAGGGCGGCGTCACCCGAAAGTGACGCCGCCCAAGGTCATCGGTTTCAGGCTTTGGCGCGGTCCAGCAGGTATTGGGTCAGCAATGGAACCGGACGGCCAGTGGCGCCCTTGTCCTTGCCGCCGCTGGTCCAGGCCGTGCCGGCGATGTCCAGGTGCGCCCAGTTGAGGTTCTTGGTGAAGCGCGACAGGAAGCAGGCAGCGGTGATGGTGCCGGCTTTCGGGCCGCCAATGTTGGCGATGTCGGCGAACGGGCTGTCCAGCTGTTCCTGGTACTCATCGAACAGCGGCAGTTGCCAGGCGCGATCGTCAGCCGATTGGCCGGCGCTCAGCAGTTGGCCGATCAACTCGTCGTTGTTGCCCAGCAGGCCCGACGTGTGGGAACCCAGAGCAACGACGCAAGCACCGGTCAGGGTGGCGATGTCGATCACTGCCTGCGGCTTGAAGCGCTCGGAGTAGGTCAGGGCGTCGCACAGCACCAGACGGCCTTCGGCGTCGGTGTTGAGGATTTCCACGGTCTGGCCGCTCATGGTGGTGACAATGTCGCCAGGACGCGAAGCATTGCCGCTCGGCATGTTCTCGGCGCAGGCCAGGATGCACACCAGGTTGATCGGCAGTTTCAGCTCGAGCACGGCACGCAGGGTGCCGAATACGCTGGCAGCGCCGCCCATGTCGTACTTCATTTCGTCCATGCCGGCGCCCGGTTTCAGGCTGATGCCACCCGTGTCAAAGGTGATGCCTTTGCCCACCAGTGCAAACGGCTTCTCGGATTTCTTGCCGCCGTTGTATTGCATGACGATCAGGCGCGGTGGCTGGGCGCTGCCCTGCCCCACGGCGTAGAACGAGCCCATGCCCAGGTCCTTGATCTTCTTCTCATCAAGGACTTCGACTTTCAGGCTTTTGAATTCTTTGCCCAGGTTCTTCGCTTGCTCACCGAGGAACGTCGGGTGGCAGATGTTCGGTGGCAGGTTACCCAGGTCGCGGGTAAACGCCATGCCGTTGGCGATGGCGGTGGCGTGGGCCACGGCGCGCTCGACTTCAGCCTGGGCAGCCTTGATGGTCACCAAAGTGACTTTCTTCAGGCTGCGAGGTTCGGCTTTCTGGCTTTTGAACTGGTCGAAGGTGTATTCGCCGTCCACCAGGGTCTCGGCCAACAGGCGGGTTTTGCCGTAGCTGTCACGGCCTTTGACCACGACTTCGTCCAGGGCCAGCACCGCATCGCTGCCGCCCAGGCCTTTAAGAGTGTTGAGGATGCCGGCGATGATTTTGCGGAACGGGCGGTCGCCCAGCTCTTCGTCCTTGCCAACGCCGACCAGCAGCACGCGCTCGGCCTTGAGGTTCGGCAGGCTGTGCAGCAACAGACTCTGACCGACTTTGCCAGCCAGGTCGCCGCGCTTGAGCACAGCGCTGATGGCGCCACCGCTCAGTTCGTCGAGTTGTTTGGCAACGGCGCCGAGCTTGCGGCCTTCGCCGACGGCGACCACCAGAGTGGCGGTTTTCAACGTTTCTGGGCTAACGCTTTTTACAACCAGTTCCATGTCCGGGTCCCTGAATTAATGGTCAACACGCAAGAGCTCGACGGCGTGCATTCGAGCTTGCTTATAAATAGAAAGACGCAGGTCACGGCCCGCGACAAAGGCCGCAGTTTGAACCTCGTGCCCCGAGCCTGACAACCCTCGGTTGTACGATCTTCAACGCTTTAACCGCCTGCTTGAGCGTGCGCAGTGACAGGCGCACCCAATCACAGGATAATGCGCATCTTTTTCGGCGGCTCTGCCCTGCGAGCCGGCTGATGCGTTTGCTTGTTTGGCCGCCTTAGCCTGACAACCCTGGAGTGTCTGGTTTGATCGTCTTCCGTTATCTATCCCGCGAAGTCCTGTTGACCTTGAGCGCCGTCAGCGCTGTGCTGCTGGTCATCATCATGAGCGGTCGCTTCATCAAGTACCTCGCCCAGGCGGCCTCTGGCCTCCTGGATCCGGGCTCGCTGTTCCTGATCATGGGCTTTCGTCTGCCGGGTTTCCTGCAGTTGATTTTGCCTTTGGGCCTGTTTCTCGGAATCCTGCTGGCCTACGGTCGCCTGTACCTTGAAAGCGAAATGACGGTGCTGTCTGCCACCGGCATGAGCCAGCAGCGCCTGTTTGCCATGACCCTTTTTCCAGCCACCCTGGTCGCACTGGTGGTGGCATGGCTGAGCCTGAGCCTGGCGCCACAAGGCGCCAATCAATTCCAGTTGCTGTTGAACAAGCAGGATGCCCTGACCGAGTTCGACACCCTCGAGCCGGGTCGTTTCCAGGCGCTGCGCGACGGGACGCGGGTGACCTACACCGAAACGCTGTCGGATGACCGCATCAACCTGGGTGGTGTGTTCATTTCGCAAAAGAACGTCTCGTCCGACAAGAAGGATCGCGGGATTTCCGTGCTGGTGGCCGAGAAGGGCCGTCAGGAAATTCGCCCAGACGGTAACCGTTACCTGATTCTCGACAACGGCTATCGCTATGACGGCAATCCAGGTCAGGCCGACTACCGGGCGATCAAGTACGAGGAGTACGGCGTATTGCTGCCCAAGCCGGACGTCAGCGACGAAGTGACCGACCGTGACGCGATGACCACCAGTTCCCTGATCGGCAGCGATGACATTCGCTCCCGCACCGAACTGCAATGGCGTCTATCCCTGCCGTTGCTGGTCTTTATCGTGACCCTGATGGCGGTGCCGCTGTCGCGGGTCAATCCGCGTCAGGGCCGTTTCCTCAAGCTGCTGCCGGCGATTCTTCTTTATATGGCTTACCTGAGTATTCTGATTGCCGCTCGTGGCGCCCTTGAAAAAGGCAAGATTCCGGCTGTTCTGGGGTTGTGGTGGGTTCACGCGATCTTCCTGGCGATTGGCCTGGGCTTGCTCTATTGGGAAACCTTGCAGTTGAAGCTGGCGAGTCGCCGTAGCGCGCTGGAGGTGGCTCGTGGATAAGCTCGATCGCTACATTGGTAGCAGCGTGTTCGTGGCAATTCTGGCGGTGCTGGGGATCATTCTCGGTCTGGCGACGCTGTTTGCGTTCATCGACGAGATGGGGGATGCCAGCGATACCTACACCCTGGTCGATGTGTTGAGTTATGTCCTGCTGACCGCGCCGCGCCGTCTTTACGACATGTTGCCGATGGCAGCGCTGATCGGTTGCCTGATCGGTCTCGGCAGTCTGGCCAGTCACAGCGAGCTGACCATCATGCGTGCTGCTGGCGTGTCGATCGGGCGGATCGTCTGGGCGGTCATGAAGCCAATGCTGGTCCTGATGGTGGTGGGTGTGCTGATCGGCGAATACGTCGCGCCGGCCACCGAAGTCACCGCTCAGGCCAATCGCTCCCTGGCTCAGGGCGGCGGCGATGCGCAAAGCGCCAAGCATGGTTTGTGGCATCGCCAGGGTGATGAGTTTATTCACGTCAACTCTGTGCAACCCAACGGTCTGCTGTATGGCGTCACCCGTTATCGTTTCGACAATGAGCGTCACATGCTGTCTTCCAGCTTCGCCAAACGTGCGAAGTTCGATCAGGATCACTGGCAGTTGAGCGACGTCACCACCACGCTGTTCCATGAAAAGAGCACCGAAGTGGTCACTGCCCCGGTCGAGCGCTGGGATGTCGCCTTGAGCCCGCAGCTGTTGAGTACGGTGGTCATGTCGCCTGACACGTTGTCGATCAGCGGTCTGTGGGGTTACATCCACTACCTGGCTGACCAGGGCCTGAACAATGGTCGTTACTGGCTGGCATTTTGGGTCAAGGTGTTGCAACCGCTGGTCACCGCCGCTCTGGTACTGATGGCGATTTCCTTCATCTTCGGTCCATTGCGCTCGGTGACCCTCGGTCAGCGAGTGTTCACCGGCGTGCTGGTGGGCTTCACCTTCCGTATCGTTCAGGATTTGCTCGGTCCTTCAAGCCTGGTCTTCGGTTTCTCGCCGCTGTTTGCGGTGCTTGTTCCGGCGGGTGTTTGTGCCTTGGCCGGGGTCTGGTTGTTGCGCCGGGCCGGTTGATCAAGGGTTTCTCCTGTCCTTGAAGGTCACTCAAAACGCCCCTGTCGCAAGACCGGGGCTTTTTTGTAGGCGCCGTCTGACCTGCGAACGTGACGCTTGCGCCGTGGATCAGGTACAATTCCCGGCTATTTTTCGGCGGGCTATGCCTGCAGCCTTTTTGAGTGTTGATCCGTGAGTGATTTGAGTCATATCCGCAATTTCTCCATCATCGCCCACATTGACCATGGCAAGTCGACGCTGGCCGATCGCTTCATCCAGATGTGTGGCGGCCTTGCCGAGCGCGAAATGGAAGCCCAGGTTCTGGACTCCATGGACCTGGAACGTGAACGCGGGATCACCATCAAGGCCCACAGCGTCACCCTGTATTACACCGCTCGCGATGGCATCAAGTACCAGCTGAACTTCATTGATACCCCGGGCCACGTTGACTTCACCTACGAAGTCAGCCGGTCGCTGGCGGCCTGTGAAGGTGCTTTGCTGGTGGTCGACGCCGGTCAGGGCGTTGAAGCGCAGTCGGTAGCCAACTGCTACACCGCGATTGAGCAGGGCCTGGAAGTGATGCCGGTCCTGAACAAGATCGACCTGCCTCAGGCCGATCCGGACCGCGTGAAAGAAGAAATCGAAAAAATCATCGGCATCGATGCCACCGACGCGGTCGAGTGCAGTGCCAAGACCGGTCTGGGCGTCGACGAAGTGCTGGAGCGTCTGGTCAAGACCATTCCTGCGCCGACCGGCAACTACGAAGATCCGCTGCAAGCGTTGATCATCGACTCCTGGTTCGACAACTACCTGGGCGTTGTTTCCCTGGTTCGCGTGCGCCATGGTCGTGTGAAGAAGGGCGACAAGATCCTGGTCAAGTCCACCGGCAAGATCCACCTGGTGGACAGCGTCGGTGTCTTCAACCCGAAACACACCGCCACCGTTGACCTGAAGGCCGGCGAAGTGGGCTTCATCATCGCCGGCATCAAGGACATTCACGGTGCACCGGTCGGTGACACCCTGACCTTGAGCTCCACGCCGGACGTCGACGTGCTGCCAGGCTTCAAACGCATTCAGCCGCAGGTCTACGCAGGCCTGTTCCCGGTCAGCTCCGACGACTTCGAAGATTTCCGTGAAGCCCTGCAAAAGCTCACGCTCAACGACTCGTCCCTGCAATACACCCCGGAAAGCTCCGACGCCCTGGGCTTCGGCTTCCGTTGCGGGTTCCTCGGCATGCTGCACATGGAAATCATCCAGGAGCGCCTGGAGCGCGAGTACGACCTGGACCTGATCACCACGGCGCCGACGGTAATTTTCGAGCTGCTGCTGAAAACCGGTGAGACGATTTACGTCGACAACCCGTCGAAGCTGCCAGACCTGTCCTCGATCGAAGACATGCGTGAACCGATCGTGCGGGCCAATATTCTTGTGCCGCAAGAGCACCTGGGCAACGTCATTACCCTGTGCATCGAGAAGCGTGGCGTACAGCACGACATGCTGTTCCTCGGTACCCAGGTTCAAGTGACCTACGATTTGCCGATGAACGAAGTGGTCCTGGACTTCTTCGATCGTCTGAAATCCACCAGCCGTGGCTATGCTTCGCTGGATTACCATTTCGATCGTTATCAATCGGCTAATCTGGTGAAACTGGATGTGCTGATCAACGGTGACAAGGTCGACGCCCTGGCGCTGATCGTGCACAAGGATAACGCGCACTACAAAGGTCGCCAGTTGACCGAGAAGATGAAAGAACTGATTCCACGTCAGATGTTCGACGTCGCGATCCAGGCCGCCATTGGCGGGCAGATCATTGCGCGAACCTCCGTCAAGGCACTCAGAAAGAACGTATTGGCCAAATGCTACGGCGGTGACGTTAGCCGTAAGAAGAAACTGCTTGAAAAGCAAAAGGCCGGTAAGAAACGCATGAAGCAAGTCGGTAACGTGGAAATTCCACAAGAAGCCTTCCTTGCAGTGCTCAGGTTGGATAGTTAGGTCCTATGTCACTAAATTTCCCGCTGTTGCTGGTCATCGCCGTGTTCGTCTGCGGCCTGTTGGCGTTGCTCGATCTGGTTTTCCTGGCGCCGCGTCGGCGTGCCGCCATTGCCTCCTATCAGGGCAGCGTCAGCCAGCCTGATGGGGTAGTGGTCGAGAAACTGAACAAAGAGCCGCTGCTGGTCGAATACGGCAAGTCGTTCTTCCCGGTGTTGTTCATCGTGCTGGTACTGCGTTCGTTCCTGGTTGAACCGTTCCAGATTCCGTCCGGCTCGATGAAACCGACCCTGGACGTTGGCGACTTCATTCTGGTGAACAAGTTTTCTTACGGGATCCGCTTGCCGGTGATCGACAAGAAAGTCATCGAAGTCGGTGATCCACAGCGTGGCGATGTGATGGTGTTCCGCTACCCGAGCGATCCGAACGTCAACTACATTAAACGTGTGGTGGGCCTGCCGGGTGACCAGATTCGTTACACCGCCGACAAGCGTCTGTTCGTCAACGGCGAGTCGATTGCCGAACAACTGGTCGGCTCCGAGCCGGGCACGTTGGGCAGCGCCGAGCTCTACAAGGAAAAACTCGGCGTCGCCGAGCACCTGATCCGCAAGGAAATGAGCCGTTACCGCGCAATGCCGGACCATTCGTGGACCGTGCCTGCCGGGCACTACTTCATGATGGGCGACAACCGCGACAACTCGAACGACAGTCGCTTTTGGGATGATCCGAGCATTCCCAAGGATCTGCTGGGCATGGTTCCCGACAAGAATATCGTCGGCAAGGCCTTCGCAGTCTGGATGAGCTGGCCGGAACCTAAACTCAGTCACCTGCCGAATTTCTCGCGGGTTGGCCTGATCAAGTAATCACACACGGCGCTGTTGAACACAGCGCCGAATGCATTTCTGGAGTCGGCATAATCGGCACCAGAAGCATGAAAACAATGATATTCAGGACGTTATTTTTGAACACAGCGTTAATTGTCCCAAGCCTGCGCCGTATCACGGCGATGGCGGTGGAATCCAACCACGAACTCAGCGTGGGTAAACCGTGAGCGTCTCCTTAAGCCGTCTCGAGCGTCAGCTCGGCTACACCTTCAAGGATCAGGAACTGATGGTCCTGGCCCTGACTCACCGCAGCTTTGCCGGGCGTAACAACGAACGCCTGGAATTCCTCGGTGATGCCATCCTCAACTTCGTTGCTGGCGAGGCGCTGTTCGATCGCTTCCCGCTGGCTCGCGAAGGCCAGTTGTCGCGCTTGCGCGCACGCCTGGTGAAAGGCGAGACCCTGGCCGTACTGGCTCGCGGTTTCGATCTGGGCGAATACCTGCGCCTGGGTTCCGGTGAATTGAAAAGCGGCGGGTTCCGTCGCGAGTCGATTCTGGCCGATGCCCTGGAAGCGCTGATTGGTGCGATCTACCTGGATGCCGGCATGGACATGGCGCGCGAACGCGTGCTGGCCTGGCTGGCCGGGGAGTTCGAAGGCCTGACGCTGGTCGACACCAACAAAGATCCAAAAACCCGCCTGCAAGAGTTCCTGCAGTCGCGGGGCTGTGAACTGCCACGTTACGAAGTGGTGGATATCCAGGGTGAGCCGCATTGCCGGACGTTCTTCGTCGAATGTGAAATCACCTTACTGAATGAAAAAAGCCGAGGTCAGGGTGTGAGCCGTCGTATTGCCGAACAGGTAGCGGCCGCTGCAGCACTGATTGCCCTGGGCGTGGAGAATGGCCATGACTGATTCAACTGCAACTCGCTGTGGCTATGTCGCCATCGTCGGCCGTCCCAACGTGGGCAAGTCCACGCTGCTGAACCACATCCTCGGTCAGAAGCTGGCGATCACCTCGCGCAAGCCTCAGACCACTCGCCACAACATGCTCGGCATCAAGACTGAAGGCGCCGTGCAGGCGATCTACGTCGACACCCCGGGCATGCACAAAGGTGGCGAGAAAGCCCTGAACCGCTACATGAACAAGACCGCTTCGGCGGCGTTGAAAGACGTCGACGTGGTGATCTTCGTGGTTGACCGCACCAAATGGACCGACGAAGACCAGATGGTCCTCGAGCGCGTTCAATACGTGACCGGCCCGCTGATCGTGGCGCTGAACAAGACTGACCGCATCGAAGACAAAGCCGAGCTGATGCCGCACCTGACCTGGTTGCAGGAACAGTTGCCGAACGCGCAGATCATGCCGATCTCGGCCCAGCACGGGCATAACCTCGAAACGCTGGAGCGCGTGATTGCCGGTTACCTGCCGGAAAACGATCACTTCTTCCCGGAAGACCAGATCACCGACCGCAGCAGCCGCTTCCTCGCCGCTGAACTGGTACGCGAGAAAATCATGCGCCAGATGGGCGCCGAGCTGCCGTACCAGATCACCGTCGAAATCGAAGAGTTCAAGCAGCAGGGCAAAACCCTGCACATCCATGCCTTGATCCTCGTCGAGCGCGATGGCCAGAAGAAAATCATCATTGGCGACAAGGGCGAGCGGATCAAGCGCATCGGCACCGAGGCGCGCAAGGACATGGAGTTGCTGTTCGACTCCAAGATCATGCTCAACCTCTGGGTCAAGGTGAAAGGCGGCTGGTCCGACGACGAACGCGCCTTGCGTTCGCTGGGTTACGGCGACCTGTAACACCGGTTCCTGATACACCGAAGAACCCCTGTGGGAGCGAGCTTGCTCGCGATAGCGGTCTGCCAGTCAACATCGATGTTGAATGTCATGCCCTCATCGCGAGCAAGCTCGCTCCCACATTGGGTTTGGGTTGTTTGTAAAACTGCGTTCCGTCATTGAGAACTCCATGTCCCAACCCCTCGGCCAACCCGCCTTCGTGCTCCACAGTCGCGCCTACCGCGAAAACAGCGCGCTGGTGGATTTCCTCACGCCGCAAGGTCGGCTGCGGGCGGTGTTGCGCAGTGCTCGGGGCAAGGCTGGGACGTTGGCGCGGCCATTCGTGCCGCTGGAAGTCGAGTTCCGTGGGCGTGGTGAATTGAAGAACGTCGGTCGCATGGAAAGCGCTGGCGTCTCCACCTGGCTCAATGGTGAGGCGCTGTTCAGCGGTCTCTACCTCAACGAGTTATTGATCCGTCTGCTGCCCTCCGAAGATCCCCATCCCGCCGTTTTCGATCACTACGCTGCGACCCTGCTCGCACTTGCCGAAGGTCGTCCGCTGGAACCGTTGTTGCGTTCCTTTGAATGGCGACTGCTTGACGATTTGGGTTACGGCTTCGCTCTGACTACCGACATCCATGGCGATCCCATCGCGCCGGACGGTCTCTACCGTTTGCAAGTGGATGCGGGGCTCGAACGGGTCTACCTGCTGCAACCCGGTCTGTTCAACGGCACCGAACTGCTGGCGATGGCCGATGCAGACTGGACTGCGCCCGGCGCACTGTCCGCGGCAAAGCGCTTGATGCGTCAGGCACTGGCCGTTCATCTGGGCGGTCGTCCCTTGGTGAGTCGCGAGTTGTTTCGCAAGCCCTGATCACCCCGTATGCTGTGCGCCGAACTTTTCCATTTTCAGGAGCGCTTCCGTGACCACCAGCAATCGCATTCTTCTTGGCGTGAACATCGACCACGTTGCCACCCTGCGTCAGGCCCGGGGCACGCGCTATCCGGATCCGGTCAAGGCAGCACTGGACGCGGAAGAGGCGGGTGCTGACGGCATTACCGTGCACCTGCGCGAAGACCGTCGGCACATTCAAGAGCGCGATGTGTTGCTGCTCAAGGATGTGCTGCAAACCCGCATGAACTTCGAAATGGGCGTCACTGAAGAGATGATGGTGTTCGCCGAACGCATTCGTCCGGCGCACATTTGCCTGGTGCCGGAAACCCGTCAGGAGCTGACGACCGAAGGTGGTCTGGACGTGGCGGGGCAGGAAGCACGGATCAAGGCGGCAGTGGATCGTCTGGCGAAAATCGGCTGTGAAGTGTCACTGTTCATCGACGCTGACGAGCGGCAGATCGAAGCATCCCGTCGTGTTGGTGCGCCGGCTATTGAGCTGCATACCGGTCGTTATGCCGATGCCGAGACGCCGACCGATGTGGCTGAAGAGCTCCAGCGTGTGGCGGATGGCGTGGCGTTTGGTCTGGCTCAAGGTTTGATCGTCAACGCTGGCCACGGTCTGCATTACCACAACGTCGAAGCGGTCGCGGCGATCAAAGGTATCAACGAACTGAACATCGGCCACGCGCTGGTGGCTCATGCGTTGTTCGTCGGGTTCAAGTCGGCTGTTTCGGAGATGAAGGCGCTGATCCTGGCTGCTGCGTTGAAAGGCTAAGATCAAAAGAACGCAGGCTTCGCCAGCTCCTACAGGTGTACACATAACCTTGTAGGAGCTGCCGAAGGCTGCGATCTTTTTTGCACCGGCCCCGCGGTATCAGAGCTGAGGGGTTTCCTGATTCGGTTTGGTCTTGTCGACCCCCGGCACATGCAGGTTGCCCTCGGCGACCTGATTGCCTTCCAGCTGCGGCTGCGTCACCCACGTCAGGATGTCGTAGTAGCGGCGGATGTTCGCCACGAAGTGAACGGGTTCGCCGCCACGGGCATAGCCGTAACGGGTTTTGCTGAACCACTTCTTCTCGGACAGGCGCGGCAGGATCTTTTTCACGTCCAGCCACTTGTCCGGGTTCAGTCCTTCCTTGGCCGCCAGTTTGCGCGCGTCATCCAGGTGACCGCTGCCAACGTTGTAGGCCGCCAGTGCAAACCATGTGCGATCCGGCTCCTGGATCGACTCATCCAGCTGGTCCTTCATGTAGGCCAGGTACTTGGCGCCACCCATGATGCTTTGTTTGGGGTCCAGTCGATTGGACACGCCCATGGCCTGCGCGGTGTTCTGGGTCAGCATCATCAGGCCGCGCACGCCGGTTTTCGACGTGACGGCCGCTTGCCATAGCGATTCCTGATAGCCGACCGCGGCGAGCAGGCGCCAATCAACTTTCTCTTTCTTGGCGTATGCCTTGAAGTGCTGTTCGTATTTGGGCAGACGTTGCTGCAAGTGTTGGGCGAAGGTGGTGGCGCCCATGTAACCCAGTACATCGACATGCCCGTAATAGCGGTCTTTCAGGCGTTGCAGGGTGCCGTTTTTCTTCACCTTGTCGAGGTAGTCGTTGATCTCGTTGAGCAAGCTGTTGTCGTCGCCAGCGGCCACTGCCCAGCTCTGGTTGCTGCCGTCCCCGAGGTCGAAGGCTACCCGCACGTTGGGGAAGTAGACCTGGTTCATCGCGACTTCGTTTGAGTCGACCAGGGTCAGGTCTATCTGATCTTCATCGACCATCCGCAGCAAGTCGACGACTTCAACCGCGTCGGACTCTTCGTATTCAATGCCGGGATATTTCTTTTTCAGCTCCGCCAATTGCTCGGCGTGGGTGCTGCCCTTGAGCACCATGATCTTCTTGCCCACCAGATCCTTCGCTTCGGTGGGCCGCGATTGGCCGTTGCGATAGATGATCTGCGGGGTGACTTCGAGATAGGAGTGGGAAAACCGCACCTGCTTTTTGCGTGCTTCGCTGCTGACCAGGCCGGCAGCAGCGATCACCGGGCCGTTGGGTTTGCCCACCTGATTAAACAGGTCGTCGAGGTTGTCGGCGGTTTCGATTTTGAGCTCCACCCCCAGATCGTCGGCGAAGCGCTTCACCAGCTCGTATTCGAAGCCGGTTTCACCGTTGCGATCCTGAAAGTAGGTGGCGGGGCTGTTACGGGTAACCACCCGCAGCACGCCATCCTCCTTTACGCGCTCCAGCGTGTTGGGTTTATCAACACAGCCACTGAGCACCAGGAAGAGTCCGGTTGCGATCAGCCATTTGGCGAACCGCGGACGCAAAGCCGTTGGGGAAAACATCTGCGCAGTATACGCAAAGGACCACGAGCGCCATATCTCGACAGCGAAGGGCTTGTCTGCTAGGCAGCTGAAAACCGCTCCGGAGCCCGCAGGAATGGGCCCGAGCAGCATTTTGTGACAGAAAAAATATCGCTCGGCGCGCACCGGTTTGAGGTCCGAACACCCGGCCCGACGCCCGGGTGCAGCCGCCCGTACCGTTTCGGGTGATGTCGCGGCCTGTTTAGGCTAGAATGCACGGCCTCAAAGCACACCCCTTCCCGAGGCTGTCCCGAAGATGTTGATCCTGCGCGGCGCTCCTGCCCTTTCTGCCTTTCGCCACAGCAAACTCCTTGAGCAACTGAGCCAGAAGGTCCCGGCTGTCAGCGGCTTGTATGCTGAATTCGCTCACTTCGCCGAAGTTACCGGCGTCCTGACCGGCGACGAACAGCAGGTGCTCGCGCGCCTTCTGAAGTACGGCCCAAGTGTTCCGGTACAAGAGCCAACCGGTCGTCTGTTCCTGGTGTTGCCGCGGTTCGGCACCATCTCGCCATGGTCCAGTAAAGCCAGCGACATCGCTCGCAACTGCGGCCTGACGAAAATCCAGCGCCTGGAACGCGGCATCGCGTTCTACGTCGCCGGCCAGTTCAGCGACGCCGAAGCGCAGCTGATCTCCGATGCGCTGCACGACCGCATGACCCAGATCGTCCTCGGCAACCTTGAACAAGCCGCCGGCCTGTTCAGCCATGCCGAGCCGAAACCGCTGACCGCGATCGACGTGTTGGGTGGCGGCCGCGCCGCGCTGGAAAAAGCCAACACCGAGCTGGGCCTGGCCCTGGCCGAAGACGAAATCGACTACCTGGTCAACGCCTTCGTCGGCTTGAAGCGCAACCCGCACGACATCGAACTGATGATGTTCGCCCAGGCGAACTCCGAGCACTGCCGTCACAAGATCTTCAACGCCAGTTGGGACATCGACGGTCAGAGCCAGGAAAAAAGCCTGTTCGGCATGATCAAGAACACCTACGTGATGCACAGCGAAGGCGTTCTGTCGGCTTATAAGGACAACGCTTCGGTCATCGTCGGTAACGTCGCCGGTCGTTTCTTCCCGGACCCTGAAACCCGCCAGTACGGCGCGGTGCAGGAACCGGTGCACATCCTGATGAAAGTCGAAACTCACAACCACCCGACTGCGATTGCCCCGTTCCCGGGCGCGTCCACCGGTTCCGGTGGCGAGATCCGCGACGAAGGCGCAACCGGTCGCGGTGCCAAGCCAAAGGCTGGCCTGACCGGTTTCACCGTGTCCAACCTGCAAATCCCGGGCTTCGAACAGCCGTGGGAAGTGCCTTATGGCAAGCCTGAGCGCATCGTTACCGCGCTGGACATCATGATCGAAGGCCCACTGGGTGGCGCCGCGTTCAACAACGAATTCGGCCGTCCGGCCCTGACCGGTTACTTCCGTACCTTCGAACAGTCGATCACCACCCCGCGTGGCGACGAAGTTCGCGGCTACCACAAGCCAATCATGCTGGCGGGCGGTATGGGTAACATCCGTGCCGAACACGTACAGAAAGGCGAGATCACCGTCGGCTCCAAGCTGATCGTGCTCGGCGGCCCGGCGATGCTGATCGGTCTGGGTGGCGGCGCGGCTTCCTCCATGGCCACCGGCACCAGCTCGGCAGACCTGGACTTCGCTTCCGTACAGCGCGAAAACCCTGAGATGGAACGTCGCTGCCAGGAAGTCATCGACCGTTGCTGGCAGTTGGGTGAACACAACCCGATCAGCTTCATCCACGACGTCGGCGCGGGCGGTCTGTCCAACGCCTTCCCGGAACTGGTCAACGATGGCAACCGTGGCGGTCGCTTCGAACTGCGCAACATTCCAAACGACGAGCCGGGCATGGCCCCGCACGAAATCTGGAGTAACGAATCCCAGGAGCGTTACGTTCTGGCGGTCGGCCCGGCTGACTTCGAACGCTTCCAGGCGATCTGCGAACGCGAGCGTTGCCCGTTTGCCGTCGTCGGCGAAGCCACTGCCGAGCCGCAACTGACCGTCACCGACAGTCACTTCGGCAACAGCCCGGTAGACATGCCACTGGAAGTGCTGCTGGGCAAAGCCCCGCGCATGCACCGTTCGGCCGTTCGCGAAAACGAATTGGGCGACGATTTCGATCCGTCGACCCTGGAGATCGCAGACTGCGTTGAACGCGTTCTGCATCACCCGGCCGTGGCGAGCAAAAGCTTCCTGATCACCATCGGCGACCGCACCATCACCGGCCTCGTGGCCCGTGATCAGATGGTCGGCCCGTGGCAGGTTCCGGTAGCCGACGTTGCCGTCACCGCCACCAGCTTCGATGTTTACACCGGTGAAGCCATGGCCATGGGCGAGCGCACTCCGCTGGCTCTGCTGGACGCTCCGGCGTCGGGCCGCATGGCCATCGGCGAAACCCTGACCAACATCGCGGCTTCGCGCATCAACAAAATCTCCGACATCAAACTGTCGGCCAACTGGATGTCCGCTGCCGGTCACCCAGGTGAAGACGCGCGTCTGTACGACACCGTGAAAGCGGTCGGCATGGAACTGTGCCCTGACCTGGGCATTACCATTCCGGTGGGCAAGGACTCGATGTCCATGGCCACGCGCTGGAACGACGAAGGCGTCGACAAAACCGTGACGTCGCCGATGTCGCTGATCGTGACCGGTTTCGCGCCTGTGGCTGACATCCGTCAGACCCTGACGCCGGAACTGCGCATGGACAAGGGCACCACCGACCTGATCCTGATCGATCTGGGCCGAGGCCAAAACCGCATGGGCGCCTCGATCCTGGCCCAGGTTCACGGCAAGCTCGGTTCGCAAGCGCCGGACGTCGACGATGCCGAAGACCTCAAAGCCTTCTTCGCCGTTATCCAGGGCCTCAACGCCGACGGTCACTTGCTGGCTTACCACGACCGTTCCGACGGTGGTCTGCTGACCAGCACCGTGGAAATGGCCTTCGCCGGCCACTGCGGCCTGAGCCTGAACCTCGACGGTCTGGCAGAAACTTCTGCCGACATCGCCGCGATCCTGTTCAACGAAGAACTGGGCGCCGTGATCCAGGTTCGCCAGGACGCTACTCCAGACATCCTTGCGCAGTTCAGCGCTGCCGGTCTGGGCGAGTGCGTGTCGGTGATTGGTCAGCCGATGAACAACGGCCAGATCAACATCACCTTCAACGGCGAAACCGTATTCGAAGGCCAGCGTCGTCTGCTGCAACGTCAGTGGGCTGAAACCAGCTACCAGATTCAGCGTCTGCGTGATAACGCCGACTGCGCCGAACAAGAGTTCGACGTGCTGCTGGAAGAAGACAACCCGGGCCTGAGCGTCAAGCTGAGCTACGACGTCAACCAGGACGTCGCCGCGCCTTACATCAAGAAAGGCATCCGCCCACAGGTTGCCGTGTTGCGTGAGCAGGGCGTCAACGGTCAGGTGGAAATGGCAGCCGCGTTCGACCGCGCCGGTTTCAACGCGATCGACGTGCACATGAGCGACATTCTGGCCGGCCGTGTCGACCTGAACGAGTTCAAAGGTCTGGTCGCTTGCGGTGGTTTCTCCTACGGCGACGTTCTCGGTGCCGGCGAAGGCTGGGCCAAGTCCGCGCTGTTCAACAGCCGTGCTCGCGATGCGTTCCAGGGCTTCTTTGAACGTAACGACAGCTTCACCCTCGGCGTGTGCAACGGTTGCCAGATGATGTCCAACCTGCACGAGCTGATCCCGGGCAGCGAGTTCTGGCCGCACTTTGTGCGTAACCGTTCCGAGCAGTTCGAAGCGCGCGTGGCGATGGTTCAGGTCCAGGAATCGAATTCGATCTTCCTGCAAGGCATGGCCGGCTCGCGTATGCCGATCGCTATTGCTCACGGTGAAGGTCATGCCGAGTTCGCCAGCGAAGAAGCGTTGCTGGAAGCCGATCTGTCGGGTTGCGTGGCGATGCGTTTCGTCGACAACCACGGCAAGGTCACCGAAAACTACCCGGCCAACCCGAACGGCTCGCCGCGCGGGATCACCGGTTTGACCAGCCGCGACGGTCGCGTAACGATCATGATGCCGCACCCGGAACGTGTGTTCCGCGCGGTGCAGAACTCGTGGCGTTCGGAAGACTGGAACGAAGACGCACCTTGGATGCGTATGTTCCGTAACGCTCGCGTCTGGGTTAACTAAGCGCTGTGTATAAGCTCAGTTTTTTTGTTCCGGCCAGTCATGTGGAGCAGGTCAAGAGTGCCGTATTCGCCGCCGGTGGCGGACGGATCGGCGCTTATGACCATTGCGCCTGGCAAGTGCTCGGCCTTGGCCAGTTTCGCCCATTGGATGGCAGTCAGCCGTTTATTGGTGAAGCGGGGCAGGTCGAGCAGGTTGAGGAGTGGAAGGTTGAGCTTGTCGTAGCGAATGAGTTGATTCGGGCGGTGGTGGTGGCTCTGAAAGAGAGCCATCCCTATGAGACGCCTGCTTACGAGGTATGGCGGCTAGAAGATTTTTGATCTTCCTGTCCGCAGAAATGAGAAACCCGCTGATGAAGATCAGCGGGTTTTTTATTGCTCGGGATTTGGACTGATGTACGCAACTCAAACTGTGGGAGCTACCTTGCCTGCGATGACTACCTAATAGTCGTTTTCGTCGAGGGGGGCATACCTATTCTTGCGGTAACGGCTACATCGTTCAAGGAAATATCTGACAACCTTTTCAGGTTGTCCGTCGGAAGTGTCAAGTCCAGCCTTTGTCCATCACAAACACTTCAATCCACTTGAGGTTCAAAGATGGAATTGCCGGACGCAATTACTCCCAGGGTTAACTCGAACACCGCGCTTGGGCAGGCGCTAATTTCGATGTTCAAATCCGTCGAACTGGAGCTAGTCGGTGAATGCGCAGAGCCAGGGGCGGTCAAGGTTATCGTGTTCGGAGGGTGCGCCGTTCACCTCTACACTCATCATCGCGTGTCAACTGATGTTGACGCTGAAATTTACTATGCAAATCTCCCACAAGGTCTTCACCTACAGACCTTGCTCGCAGAAGTACCTGAACATTTTGTTGATGAGCAATCCGGCAGGTTGATGGAGCTGAACTACGACCTTCAATACAACACCAGCTTCGGTCCCATTCATGAAGACTACTGGGAACGCAGTCTTCCCCTTGCAGATTTCTCTGTAGAGTCACCGTTGCATGTCCATATTGCGGCTCCTGTCGACATCGCAATATCCAAACTAGGTAGAGCGACAGACCAGGATATAGGCGACGTCAAAGCGCTGCTTCGGGCGGGTTTCATACTGACCACTGAACTCCGTCGTCTGACATTGCAGGCAATTGATGTATATGTTGGCAACAAAGAGCCACCGACCTCCGTTCTCACCAATATCTTGCAAGATTACCTGGAGACTACAGATGGCGACGCCCCTTAGCGGCCATGTCCTCTCATCCGCCTTGGACACCTTGGTCAAAAAACCTTTGAATCAAGCAGATGACGCTGCGCTGGTGAGCGCTGCCAAAGCTGTTTGGTACTCGAGTTTGAATCTTGAGAGTGAAGTAACTGCTTTTCTGAGCTGCCACGCGGATGGGTTGGAGGTTCGGCGTGCAGGCTACTTGCTCGAACGGTTTACTCGTTTTGCGTGCGTGTCTGATAGCCGCGTGTCAGAAACCCTCAATGCTCTTGAGCTTTTTGCATATTCGACTTCCAGGCAAGGGAGGGCGCCACAAGCAGTCGTACCTCTTCGTCGGCGCCGTGATGAACTTGCCATCTCCTGGGGGCTGAATGAAGGCCTCGGCCTGAAAGCTCAAACCCTCATGCCTTTCCAGACTCGGCATTACGAAGCGGAGCAGCGCGCAACTTCTGCTTGAGCCTAAGTGTCACTACGAGAACCCTGCCTAGGTCTGTTTTTTGTTGTTCGTAAGAAAGCGGGCGCAACAATCTAAACCTTGGCACTCACTTCACTACGATTAACCAACGCCTCCAGCGCCCCACTCAAGCTCTGCGCCTTATCGCCAATCAGCAGATGCCAAACCCCACCTTCCAACTGACTGACACCCTGGCAACCCAACGCCTTCAAATCACACTCAGACAACGCCTTGCCATCCGCCAATTGCAATCGAATCCGGGTCATGGCGATGCAATCCATCTGCAACACGTTCTCGCCGCCACCCAACGCATCCAACCATTGCTGTGCTTCTGAATTCGCCACCGCAGCAGGTTTCGGCGTATCGATAACAGCAGGAGGGGAGGAAACAAGTGCGCGCCCCAACGCCGGCATCGCCAAGCGAATCTCATCAGCAATGCTGTCCGCCATCGGCCCGACCACGACCTGCAAACTCCCACCCTTGCCCGGACGCACAACCGCCATCGCCCCCAGTGCTTTCAACTCCGCGTCGTTTGCTTTGTTGCGATCTACCATGTCCAGCCGCAACCGAGTGGTGCACGCACCCACGGTGATCAAATTCTGTGCACCACCCAGCGCCTTGATGTAAGCCCCGGCCCGTTCATTCTCGGCGATGACTACTTTGTCGCCATTCAGAACATCCTCACGCCCCGGCGTCTTCAAGTTGAACCGACGAATGCAGAAATCAAACACCACGTAGTAGATCACCGCATACGCCAGGCCGACCGGTACCATCAACCAGCCGTTGGTGGATTTTCCCCAGCCGAGAATCATGTCGATCAAACCACCGGAAAACGTAAATCCGAGATGAATGTTCAGCAGGTTGGTGATCGCCATCGACAGCCCGGTCAGCAACGCATGCACTAGATAAAGCAGCGGCGCGAGGAACATGAAGGCGAATTCGATCGGCTCAGTCACTCCCGTTAAAAACGAAGTCAGCGCCATCGACAGGAAGATCCCGCCCATGACTTTGCGGCGTTCCGGCAGGGCGTTGCGGTACATCGCCAGGCACGCGGCGGGCAGGCCGAAGATCATCATCGGGAACATGCCGGTCATGAACTGGCCGCCTTTCGGGTCGCCGGCGAAGTAGCGCGACAGGTCACCGGTGACGATGGCGCCGGTGGTCGGATCAGTGAAGTTGCCGAAGACGAACCACGCCATGTTGTTGAGGATGTGGTGCAGCCCGGTGACGATCAGCAGGCGGTTGAAAACGCCAAAGACGAACGCGCCGAAGCTGCCGCTTTCCATCATCAACGTGCCGAAGCTGTTGATGCCGTGTTGGATGGGCGGCCAGATCAAGCCAAAGATGACGCCCAGGCCGACGGCGGCGAACCCGGTGACTATCGGCACGAACCGCCGCCCGCCAAAGAATGCCAGGTACTCCGGCAGTTTGATGTCCTTGAAACGGTTGTACAGCGCGCCCGCCATCAAGCCGCTGACGATCCCGGCGAGCATGCCCATGTTGATGCTCGCGTCGAGCACTTTGAGGGTGGAGATCATCACCAGATAGCCAATCACCCCGGCGAGGCCTGCGGTGCCGTTGTTGTCCTTGGCGAAACCGACCGCGATGCCGATGGCGAAGATCATCGCCAGGTTGGCGAAGATCACCTGGCCGGCGTCGTGAATGATCGCGATGTTCATCAGGTCGGTGTCGCCCAGACGCAGCAACAGGCCGGCGATCGGCAGGATCGCGATCGGCAGCATCAGCGCGCGGCCGAGGCGTTGCAGGCCTTCGATGAAGTATTGGTACATGGCGAATCTCCCTGGATTTTTTGTTGTTGTTCAGCTCAGAGGCCATTGCTGGTGACAGGCGTGACGCACCGCGCTGGCGCTGCTCAACTTGAGCAAGTCGTGGCTGATGCGTCGGCATTCGCTGGCGTCCAGATGACGGACGCGATCCTTGATTTCACCGATCTGCACCGGGCTGACCGACAACTCGCTGACGCCCAGGCCGATCAGTACCGGCGTGGCCAGCGGATCGGAGGCCAGCGCGCCGCAGACACCGACCCAACGGTTGTGCACCGCAGCACCGGAGCAGGTCTGGGCGATCAGCCGCAGCAGCGCCGGGTGCATGGCGTCGACCCGCGAGGCTAGGCCGGCGTGGTCGCGGTCCATGGCCAGGGTGTATTGCGACAAGTCGTTGGTGCCGATGGACAGGAAGTCCGCGTGTTCGGCCAGTTGCTCGGCCAGCAGCGCGGCGGCGGGGACTTCGATCATCACGCCCAGCTCCGGGCGCTCACTCACACCGAGTTCAGTGCACAACGCGTCGAGACGCTGGCGGATGTGCAGCAACTCATCGACTTCGGTAACCATCGGCAACAGGATCCGGCAGCGCGACAGCGGGCTGACATGCAGTAAGGCGCGCAGTTGCTGATCGAGGATTTCCGGGCGGACCTGAGCCAGGCGGATACCGCGCAGGCCGAGCACTGGATTGGCCTCGGCCGGCAGCGGTAGGTAGTCGAGTTGCTTGTCGCCGCCGACGTCGATAGTGCGAATGATCACCGACTTGTCGCCCATGGCGTCGAGCACGGCTTGATAGGCGACGCGTTGTTCCTCTTCGTCCGGCGCGGTGCTGCGATCTACAAACAGAAACTCGGTACGCAGCAAGCCGACCCCGTCGGCGCCATTGGCCAGGGCATCAGCCGCTTCGGCGCTGGAAGCCACATTGGCGGCGACTTCAATCTGCAAACCGTCGAGTGTCAGCGCCGGGGTGTGAGCCTGAGCCTGTTGCTCCGCACGGCGCTGTTGATGATCGAGTTGTGCCTGATGCACTTCGGCCAAACGTTCGGCATTTGGCATCAGTTCAAGGCGACCGCCATCGGCATCCAGCACAACCGCTTGGCCTTGCTGCTGATCCAGCAGCGTAGAACCCAGTGCAACCATGCACGGCAGGCCTTTGCCACGCGCGAGAATCGCCACATGGGAAGTCGCGCCGCCCTCGGCCATGCACAACCCGGCGACACCTTGCTGACTGAGTTGCAGCAGATCGGACGGCGTCAGTTCATGCGCGGCGACGATGGCGCCGGCCGGCACGTCGTAGTGCCAGGTTTCGCCGAGCAGGGCGCGCAGTACGCGTTGTTTGAGGTCGCGCAGATCATTGGCGCGCTCTGCCAACAGCGGGCTGCCGAGTTGCTGGAGCACCTCGCACTGCACGTCGATCGACTGGCTCCAGGCGTGGGTCGCGGCCATGCCTTGATCGATGGAAGTGTTTGCTGCGTTCAGCAACGCCGGGTCTTCGAGCAAGGCGTGATGCGCGGCGAAGATCGCTTCTTCGTCGGTGTTTTTATGTTTCCTGGCTTGGGCCAGCGTGTGGTCGATTTCGCCGCGCACAACGGTCAGCGCGGTGTCGAGAACGTGCAGCTGTTGCTCGGGATCATGGTTGCCGGCGTCCACCGGAAGGCTGATCGCGTTCAAGCGAAACAACGGCCCGGCAACCAAACCAGGCGCTGCACAAACACCGTGCAACACGCCCGCTTCGGCAGCTCGAGTGCGTCGGGCAATCGGTGTCGGTGCGGCGGCGTGGCTGTCTTCGGCCAGCGCTGTGGATAACGCGATCAGCAACGCTTGCAACGCGGCTTCGGCGTCCGGGCCCTGGCAGCAGACCTGAACCTCGTCCTGTTCGCCAACGGCCAAACCCATCAACCCGATCAAGCTGTCGCAGGTCGCCGATTTGCCAGCGAAGTGCAGCTGCGATTTGCTCTTGAAACCTTGCGCTGTCTGACGAATCAGCGCTGCCGGACGGGCATGCAGCCCGCCACGATGGGCGATGCGAATGTGGCCGTAAATCTCTTCCCCGGAGAGCTCCGCTTCAGCCTGCGCGCCAGGTGCGTGTCGACG
This sequence comes from Pseudomonas sp. LBUM1645, assembly GCF_059716185.1. Classification (NCBI taxonomy): domain Bacteria; kingdom Pseudomonadati; phylum Pseudomonadota; class Gammaproteobacteria; order Pseudomonadales; family Pseudomonadaceae; genus Pseudomonas; species Pseudomonas sp. LBUM1645. The sequence goes on along the minus strand of NZ_CP166811.1, from coordinate 5,850,776 downwards.
AATGATGTGCAGCAATGGCTCGCCAACTTTTACCGACTTCAGCGTGATTGGTCGCGCCTGAAAGTCCTGGCTGTTGGTCAGGATCATCAGGCTGACCAGGCTTTTGCACTGTTGCGCGACCTTGTCCAGGTCATAGCGCAACAGCGGCTGGCCGTTGCTGACCCGCGCACCTTCCTTGACCAGCATCGAGAAGCCTTCGCCCTGCAACTCGACGGTGTCGAGACCCAGGTGCAGCAGCAATTCGGCGCCGTTGTCGGCACGCAAGGTGACGGCGTGGCCGGTGCGCGCGACGTGCACCACGACGCCGGCGCACGGGGCGTGGAGGGTGTCGTTCAGCGGATCGATGGCGATCCCGTCGCCCATGGCGCCGCTGGCGAACACCGGGTCCGGGACTTTGGCGAGCGTGAGCACCGGGCCGCTGAGCGGGGCGCTGAGGGTCAGCTCTTTATTATTGTTGTGCATGGCTCGGTCTCATCAGGAAATACGTACGGGTTCGGACTCAGTGCGTGCGCGTCACTTTGCTCAAATGCCGCGGCTGGTCCGGGTCCATGCCTCGGGCGACGGCCAAACCGGCGGCCATGACGTAGAAACTCTGGATCGCCAGAATCGGGTCGAGGGCCGGGTGCTCGGCGCGGGTCAGGGTGAGGTCGCGTTCGGCAACATCATCCGGTGCGGCCAGCAATACGCGGGCACCGCGCTGGCGCATGTCGGCGGCGAGGCTCAGCAAACCGGCCTGCTCGGCACCGCGCGGGGCGAAGATCAGCAGTGGATAATTTTCGTCGATCAACGCCATCGGGCCGTGACGGACCTCGGCGCTGCTGAAGGCTTCAGCCTGGATCGCCGAGGTTTCCTTGAATTTCAACGCGGCTTCCTGGGCGATGGCGAAACCTGCGCCACGGCCAATTACCATCAGGCGCTGGCAATCGCGCAAGGCATCGATGGCCAGGCTCCAGTCCTGTTTCGCCGCCTCGCGCAAACCTTCCGGCAGTGCGAGGCCGGCCTCCAGCAATTCCGCGTCCTCTTTCCAATGTGCGATCAGACGGGCGCTGGCGCTAAGGGTGGCGATAAAACTCTTGGTCGCGGCGACGCTGCTTTCGGTGCCGGCACACAACGGCAAGCTGAACTCACACGCGGCCTCCAGCGGCGAACTCTCGGCGTTGACCATCGAGATGCTCAGGGCGCCGCGCTTGCGCAGCAGACGCATGCTGTTCACCAGATCGGGACTTTGCCCGGACTGCGAGAAGGCGAACGCCACTTGGCCGCTGACCTTCAGCGGTGCTTGCAGCATGGTCACCACCGACATCGGCAACGACGCCACCGGGAAGCCCAACTGCTGCATGGTCAGGTAGGCGAAGTAACTGGCGGCATGATCGGAGCTGCCGCGAGCGACGGTCATCGCCACTTGCGGTGGCTGACGACGCAGGCGCCCGGCGATCTCGATCATCTGCGGGTCGAGTTGCTGCAATTGGGCTTGCACGGCCTCGAATGAGGACAGCGCCTCTTCAAGCATTTTTGAAGTCAATGTCTTCTCCTTCGACCATGACGGCGGTCAGTGTGAGTGAGCGATCGAGCCGCACGCAGTCGGCCCAGCTGCCGGGTTGCAGGCGCCCGCGTTCGTTGAGGCCGAGGTAGTCGGCGGGGAATTGCGAAAGACGTTGCGAGGCCTCGGCGATTGGCAAACCGATCTTCACCAGATTGCGCAGGGCCTGATCCATGGTCAGGGTGCTGCCGGCCAACGTGCCGTCGGGCAAGCGCACACCGCCCAGGCATTTGGTCACGGTGTGGCTGCCGAGCTTGTACTCACCGTCGGGCATGCCGGCAGCGGCGGTGGAGTCGGTGACGCAATACAGGCACGGGATCGAGCGCAGCGCCACACGGATGGCGCCGGGGTGCACGTGCAGCAAGTCCGGAATCAACTCGGCGTATTTGGCGTGAGCCAGTGCCGCGCCGACAATGCCCGGCTCGCGGTGATGCAGCGGGCTCATGGCGTTGTAGAGGTGGGTGAAACTGCTGGCGCCGGCGTTCAGCGCGGCAACGCCTTCCTCGTAACTGCCGAGGGTATGGCCGATTTGCATGCGTACGCCACGAGCGCTGAGGTCACGGATCAAGGCGTCGTGGCCGGCGATTTCCGGGGCGATGGTGATCACCCGGATCGGCGCCAGTGCCAGATATTCTTCGACTTCGGCCATCAACGCGGTGTGGGCGAAATTCGGTTGGGCGCCGAGTTTGCCGGGGTTGATGTAGGGGCCTTCGAGGTGCACGCCGAGGACTCGGGCGCTGCCTTTCGGGCGCTGTTCGCAATATTCGCCGACGGCTTTGAGCACGCTGGAAATTTCTTCCGGCGGCGCGGTCATGGTAGTCGCCAGCAGCGAAGTCGTGCCGAAACGCACGTGGGTTTTGGTGATGGTCTCGAAGGCTGGCGCACCTTCCATGATGTCTTTGCCGCCGCCGCCATGAACGTGGAGGTCGATGAAACCCGGCAGCAGGTAAGGCAGGTCGTTGTCGGCCGGATCGCACGGTTGGCCTTCGATCGACACGACCTTGCCGTGTTCGTGAATCAGCCGGCCGCGAACCCAGCCGCGGGCGGTGAGGATGTTGTCTTCGGACATGATCAGTTCTCGGTTCTTTAGCGGCGAAGCGGGTTATCGACGAAGTTCTTTATCTACGGAGCTCTGCGACAAAGTCGTAGTAGTCGTTGCGGCAATAGGTGTCGGTGACTTCGATCGGCGTGTTGTCTTCCAGGTAACCGACCCGGGTCATCAGCAGCATGGCGGTGCCGGGGGCGATGCCCACCAGGGCGGCGAACTCGTCCGAGGCGTTGATCGCCTGAATGTGCTGCAGGGCGCGGACGATCGGCTTGCCGATGCCGTCGAGGTATTCGTACAGGGAGTCGCCCACCGCTTGTGGCTTGGGAATGATCGAGGCGGGCAGGGTGCTCATCTCGATCGCCATCACCGTGTCGTCGGCTTTACGCAGACGCTTGAGCCGCGCGACCTTGTCGTTCGGCGAGAGGCCCAGGCGGATCAGTTCTTCGTGGGTCGGCGGAGTGATTTCACGCTCCAGCCATTGCGAGCCGGGGACGAAGCCCTTCAGGCGCAGCATTTCGCTAAAACCCGAGAGGCGCGACAGCGGTTGTTCCAGGCGTGGGGTGATGAAGGTGCCGGAACCTTGGTTGCGGCGGATCAGGCCTTGCTCGAACAAGACTTCCAACGCTTTGCGTGCAGTGACGCGGGAGATGCCCAGCATTTCGCTGAGGTTGCGCTCCGACGGCATGGCCTGTTCAGCTTTCCACTGGCCGGCATGGATCGCCGCTTCCAGATTGCGCGCCAATTGCAGGTACAACGGCGTGGGCTGGGTGTCGTCAGGGCGTAGGGCCTGGAGGTCATTCATGTAGGTTTTGTCCGATGCGGATATTGGAGTGTTGTCGCCCGGTGGTGGGGTGAAACCTAATACCACTTAAATACCATGTCAATGAGACCACTTTGCTGTTGGCGCGGGAAAGCCTGCCCTGATTGATGGGGGATAGGGTTGATGGTTTTAAGTGGTATTAGAGGTGGGGATTTTGAACGCAAAGATCGCAGCCTGCGGCAGCTCCTACCGATGGGAGTGGTATCTACCCGGTAGGAGCTGTCGCAGGCTGCGATCTTTTGAATTTATTTTTCGAGGAGCGACCAACGGTAGCGCTCGGAAGAGGGAGATCAGAAGCTACTCGATGTTTTTGTGGCGAGGGAGCAAGCTCCCTCGCCACAGGATTACGGACGGATTTCGATCATCGTGCCGTCCGGCACCAAACCCCAGACCTCGCGCATGTCCATGTTACGCATGGCAATGCAGCCGTCAGTCCAGTCCAGCGTGTGGAACAGGTCTTCGGGGTTTTCTTCAGTGTCCGGGGTGCCGTGGATCATGATCATGCTACCGGGTTCGACGCCTTCACGCCGGGAGCGCGCGGAGTCACTGATGTTCGGGTAGGAGATGTGCATCGCCAGATTGAATTTATCGCTGACCTTGCGCCAGTCCAGCCAATAGAAACCTTCAGGCGTGCGTTTGTCGCCTTCCATCAGCTTCGGCCCCTTGGGGCGTTTGCCCAAGGAAATGCGATAGGTCTTGAGCGGCTTGCCGTCATTGATCAATTGCAATTGGTGGGCGGACTTGAGCACCAGAACTTTTTCGATGACTTTGCCGTCCAGCGTTTCCGCAACGGAAGCCTGGGAGACAGCGACGAACGACAAGCAAAACAGGGCAAGCAACCAGCGCATTGAAACGATATCCCTAAGAGGTGTCGCGACTATTTAATAGTTATAGGTGTTTTTTTATTTATTGGCAGGCTGAGCAAGCGGCGGGATCGACTCGGACCGCACGGGGTAGACCTCGGTCCGCCGGTCAGCGAAGAAGCATTCTAAGGTACGGCCCACCGTGCGGAAAGCCAGCTCGGACCAAGGGATGTCGGCTTCTTCGAAAAGCGCCACTTCCAGACTCTCGGGACCGGCGGAAAAATCCAGGTCCACCAGCTCGGCGCGGAAGAACACATGCACCTGGCTGATGTGCGGCACGTCGATCAACGTATAGATGCTCAGGTTGCGCACCCGCGCGCAGGCTTCTTCGGCCGTCTCGCGAATGGCCGCCTGCTCGATGGTTTCACCGTTTTCCATGAAGCCGGCGGGCAGGGTCCAATAACCGAGCCGAGGCTCGATGGCGCGGCGGCACAGCAAGACCTTGGAGCCCCAGGTCGCCACGCAACCGGCGACGATATTGGGGTTCTGGTAGTGAATGGCCTGACAGCTGTCACAGACAAAACGCAGGCGCGAATCGCCCTCTGGAATGCGCTGGGTCACCGGGTTGCCGCACTGACTGCAAAATTTCATGCTTGGGTTCCTGAATGCTGCGCCTATCTTGGCGTGCGGCGGTGTCTGTCGGCAAGTTGTCGTTTAGCGACATGCAGTGGTTATGGGGTTGGGCGGTCGGTTCGATTGGTGCATGATGCGAGGTAGCGAATAAATCGAGAAGTCTCATGCTGGACGAGCTACTGCATCGAGTAAGCAACCACACCCCTCGCACACTGGAAACCGACAAACGTTTCCCTGAAGCCGCGGTACTGGTGCCCATCACTCGCAGTGACGAACCGGAACTGGTTCTGACCCTGCGCGCCAGCGGGCTCTCGACCCATGGCGGCGAAGTCGCCTTTCCCGGCGGGCGGCGCGACCCTGAAGACCCCGACCTTATTTTCACCGCCCTGCGCGAAGCCGAAGAAGAAATCGGCCTGCCGCCGGGGCTGGTCGAAGTGATCGGTCCGCTGAGCCCGTTGATCTCCCTGCACGGCATCAAGGTCACCCCCTATGTCGGTGTGATTCCGGACTTTGTCGAGTACCGGGCCAACGATGCCGAGATTGCCGCAGTCTTCAGCGTACCGCTGGAGTTCTTCCGCAAGGATCCGCGCGAACACACCCATCGCATCGATTACCAGGGCCGCAGTTGGTACGTGCCGAGCTATCGTTATGGCGAGTACAAAATCTGGGGCCTGACGGCGATTATGATCGTCGAGTTGATCAACCTGCTCTATGACGCCAAAATCAGCCTGCACCAGCCACCTAAGACGTTTATCAATACCTGAAGCCATCGCCCGTATGGCGTGAACCCCGCTTTTTGCAAGTGAGCCAGCCTGGCCTTGAGGACAATAAGATGAAATATCGCCTGGGCGACGCCCGCGTCGAAACCCATCCGCAGAGCTGGGTCGCACCCAATGCCGTGCTGGTGGGGAAGGTCAAACTGGAAGAGGGCGCCAACGTCTGGTTCAACGCTGTGCTGCGTGGCGACAACGAACTGATCCTGATCGGCAAGAACAGCAACGTCCAGGACGGCACGGTGATGCACACCGACATGGGTTACCCGCTGACCATCGGCACCGGCGTGACCATCGGCCATAACGCCATGCTTCATGGCTGCACGGTGGGCGATTACAGCTTGATCGGGATTAACGCGGTGATCCTCAATGGCGCGAAAATCGGCAAGAACTGCATCATCGGCGCCAACTCACTGATTGGTGAGGGCAAGGAGATTCCAGACGGTTCGCTGGTCATGGGCTCCCCCGGCAAAGTGGTGCGCGAGCTGACCGAGCCGCAGAAAAAAATGCTGGAGGCCAGTGCTGCTCACTATGTGCATAACTCGCAACGGTATGCCCGCGATCTGGTTGAGCAGGAAGAATGAACACGCCCGAGCGCCCGGTTCGATCGCCTTGCGTGAATATCTGCGCGCTGGACGAGGACGATATTTGCACCGGGTGTCAGCGCACAGTGGAAGAGATCACGCGCTGGAGCCGGATGGACAACGAAGAGCGCCGCAAGGTGTTGGGGTTGTGTCATGAGCGGGCTAAATCCAGCGGGATACTCTGGATGATCGGCAAAACTCCCGGCCTGTAGGAGCTGACGAGTGCAACGAGGCTGCGATCTTTTGATCTTGCCTTTAAAAAACAACGTCAAAAGATCGCAGCCTCGTTGCACTCGTCAGCTCCTACGGTACCCTGTGCGCAAAATTGACAGGTATCCCGCCGCCCCATGCTCTTCCTGATCGCTTACATCAGCAGCGTCGTGCTGATCAACTACGCCTTTTCCACCGCTCCGCACCTGGACATCATCTGGTCAGCCTGGGGTGGTTTGGTGTTCGTTTTGCGCGACATGGTGCAAACCCGTTTCGGCCATGGTGCGATCGCGGCGATGCTGGCAGCGCTGGTGTTGTCCTACGTGACGTCCGATCCCTCCATCGCGCTGGCCAGCGCCACGGCGTTCGCGGTGTCCGAATGTATCGATTGGCTGGTGTTCAGCATCACCAAGCGTCCCTTGCACGACCGCCTGTGGATAAGTTCGGCCCTGAGCATTCCCCTCGATACCTTCATCTTCTTCGGCATGATCGATGCGTTCACCCCAGGCGTGATCCTCACCGCCATGGGCTCAAAGTTCGCGGGCGTGACCGCCGTGTGGTTGATCATGGCCTGGCGCTTGCGCAAACAGGCCGTCGTCAGCTGAAGCCAAACCCGCAGGTTCATGTAAAATGCCGCGCTTTCTCCCCATGGGAAGCGCGCCAGGCGCAGCTACCCTCGATGATCCGCTTCTTGAGGACCTGAGATGACCCGTATCGGAACTCCATTGTCGCCAACCGCGACCCGCGTATTGCTGTGTGGCTGTGGCGAGTTGGGCAAGGAAGTGGTGATCGAGCTGCAACGCCTGGGCGTTGAAGTGATTGCCGTGGATCGCTACGCCAATGCGCCTGCCATGCAGGTCGCCCATCGCAGCCATGTGATCAACATGCTCGATGGCGCCGCCCTGCGTGCGGTGATCGAAGCCGAAAAGCCGCATTTCATCGTGCCGGAAATCGAAGCCATTGCCACCGCGACCCTCGTGGAACTGGAAGCCGAAGGCTTCACCGTGATCCCGACCGCTCGCGCCGCGCAGTTGACCATGAACCGCGAAGGCATCCGTCGCCTGGCCGCTGAAGAGCTGGACCTGCCGACCTCGCCGTACCACTTCGCCGACACCTTCGAGGATTACAGCAAGGCCATTCAGGACCTGGGCTTCCCGTGCGTGGTCAAGCCAGTCATGAGCTCCTCGGGTAAAGGCCAGAGCCTGCTGCGTAGCGTCGACGATGTAAAAACCGCTTGGGATTACGCTCAAGAAGGCGGCCGTGCCGGTAAAGGTCGCGTGATCGTCGAAGGCTTCATCGATTTCGACTACGAAATCACCCTGTTGACCGTGCGTCACGTTGGCGGCACTACGTTCTGCGCGCCAGTCGGTCACCGTCAGGAGAAGGGCGACTATCAGGAATCCTGGCAGCCACAAGCCATGAGCCCGATTGCCCTGGCCGAATCCGAGCGCGTTGCCAAAGCTGTCACTGAAGCCTTGGGTGGTCGTGGTCTGTTTGGTGTTGAGCTGTTCATCAAAGGTGATCAGGTGTGGTTCAGCGAAGTCTCGCCGCGTCCACATGACACCGGTCTGGTGACGTTGATTTCCCAGGACCTGTCGCAGTTTGCGTTGCACGCACGGGCGATTCTGGGCCTGCCGATTCCATTGATCCGTCAGTTCGGTCCATCGGCTTCGGCGGTGATTCTGGTGGAAGGGCAGTCGACCCAGACGGCTTTCGCCAATCTCGGTGCTGCGTTGAGCGAGCCGGATACGGCATTGCGTCTGTTCGGCAAGCCTGAGGTCAATGGTCAGCGCCGGATGGGTGTGGCGTTGGCGCGTGATGAGTCGATTGATGCTGCTCGCGCCAAAGCGACCCGCGCTTCTCAGGCTGTTGTTGTAGAGCTGTAAACCGAGTCGCGGCTATCGCGAGCAAGCTCGCTCCCACATTGAATCGCATTCTTTCTGTTAGAACGCCGTCCCTGTGGGAGCGAGCTTGCTCGCGATGGCGGCCTATCAGGCCACCCGATTCAAATCGTTATGCCGAGTCTCTTTCAGGCACAGCACAGCAATCAAACTCAGCACCGCCGCCCCCGACACATACCCGCCGACATAACTCAAACCACCCATCGCCACCAGCTTCTGTGCGAAGAACGGCGCCGCCGAGGCCCCGACAATGCCGCCCAGGTTGTAGGCCGCCGACGCACCGGTATAACGCACGTGGGTTGGAAACAGCTCCGGCAGCAGCGCGCCCATCGGCGCAAACGTCACGCCCATCAGAAACAGCTCGATGCACAGGAACAGCGCCACGCCCCAGGTCGAACCTTGGGTCAGCAGCGGCTCCATCAGGAAGCCGGACAGAATCGCCAGCACACCGCCGATGATCAGCACCGGTTTGCGCCCGTAACGATCGCTGGCCCAGGCCGACAGCGGCGTAGCGGCGGCCATGAACAGCACGGCGAAGCACAGCAGCGCGAGGAAGGTTTCGCGGGTGTAGCCGAGCGTCGACACGCCATAGCTCAGCGAAAACACCGTCGAGATATAAAACAACGCGTAGCACACCACCATCGACCCGGCACCCAGCAACATCGGCGCCCAGTACTGGCTGAACAGCTCGACCAGCGGGATTTTCACCCGCTCCTGGCGAGCCATTGCGTTGGCAAACACCGGGGTTTCGTGAAGCTTGAGGCGCACGTACAGACCGACCATCACTAGCGCGGCACTGAGCAGGAACGGAATCCGCCAGCCCCACGAGCGGAACTGCTCGTCGTTCAGGGTCATTGCCAGCGTAAGAAACAGCCCGTTGGCCGCGAGGAAGCCGATCGAGGGACCGAGTTGCGGGAACATGCCGAACCAGGCGCGTTTGCCCTTCGGTGCATTCTCGGTCGCCAGCAACGCCGCGCCGCCCCATTCACCGCCGAGTCCCAGGCCCTGGCCGAAGCGCAGCACGCAGAGCAGGATCGGCGCCCAGGCCCCAATGCTGTCGTAACCCGGGAGTACGCCGATCAGCGTGGTGCAAACGCCCATCAGCAGCAGTGAGGCAACCAGCGTCGATTTGCGCCCGATGCGGTCACCGAAGTGGCCGAAAAGCGCCGATCCCAGCGGTCGAGCCAGGAAGGCGATGCCGAAGGTGAGGAACGCCGACAGCATCTGGGCCGTACCGGAGGTCTGCGGAAAGAATACCGGACCGATCACCAGCGCAGCGGCAGTGGCATAGACGTAGAAGTCGTAGAACTCAATGGCGGTGCCGATGAAACTCGCGGTCGCCACGCGGGTGGCGGAGTTCGTCGGTTGCACAGGCGCGGTGTCGTTATAAGTCGTGCTGGTCGTCATGCAGTTATCCCTGACAGTCATGTGCCCCAGTGGAGCGAATTATTATGGTCGAACACCCAGGGATGTGGGCTTAACGCAGAGTGCGGGTAGCACTTGGGTATGGCGGGGCTTGGGTAAGCGGCTTGATTATAGGAAGGCGGCTAACGATCGAACAAGGCATAGATATGGAAAAAGATCGCAGCCTCGCTTCGCTCGACAGCTCCTACAAGGGAACGCATTCCAAACTGTAGGAGCTGTCGAGCGAAGCGAGGCTGCGATCTTTTAACTATCTAACGGATAGAGGCAATCGCAGGCGTCGAACTGGTATGCCAGATCAACACTCGCGAGACCCGATTGTCTTCCGTCTCCAGAATCTCCAGCCGATAACGCCCGATCTTCAGGCATACCGCACTTTCCGGAATCGTCTCCAGCGCCTCGGTCACCAACCCGTTGAGGGTTTTCGGACCGTCGCTCGGCAAGTGCCAGCCCAGGCTCTTGTTCAGTTCGCGAATCGACGCCGCACCTTCGATCACCAGGCGGCCATCGGCCTGTGGATGGATGTGCGGGTTATCCAGGCTGTGCTGGCTTTCGAACTCGCCGACGATTTCTTCGAGAATGTCTTCCAGGGTCACGACACCGAGTACTTCGCCGTACTCGTCGACCACCATGCCCAGGCGTCGCTGTTGTTTGTGGAAATTCAACAGCTGCAGTTGCAACGGGGTGCTTTCCGGCACGAAGTAGGGGTCGTGACAGGCTGCCAGCAGTGCCTCTCGGGTCAGACTGGCGTCGGACAGCAGATGGCGGATCTGCCGGGTGTTGAGCACCGCCTCGACCTGATTGATGTCGCTGTGGAAAACCGGCAAGCGCGTGCGTTTATTGGCGCGAAGCTGCTCGATGATTTCCTCGAGGGAGTCGTCCAGATTGACCCCGTCGACGTCACTGCGCGGCACCAGAATGTCGTTGACCGTGATGTTGTCCAGCGCATGGATGCCTGACAGCGGGTGAGGGCGGCAGACGGCGTGTTCGTGATCCTCATGCCGATCGTTCGAGGCCTCGTCTTCGCTCTGCTGCACCACTTTGACTTTGCGGGCGAACGGTCGCATCAGCAGTTGGCTTATGCCATTGAGCAACCAGGCGGCGGGATAGATGATTTTCAGTGGCGCGCCCAGCAAGGTATTGCCCAGGGCCAGGACTGCATCCGGATAACGGACGGCGAGGGTGCGCGGCAGGTAGTCGGCGAACACCAGAAGCACGGCGCCAGCCCCCAGGCAGGCTACCCATGGACCGTTTTCCGCCCAAGTGAAAATCGCCAGCAAGGTGCTGATGACCACGACCAGTGCGCGGCACAGAGTATTGCAGAGGATCAGGCTATTGAGCGAAAAGCTCAGCTTTGCCACCGGCTTGTCGCTCGAGCGCGAAGCTGTCCGCTGGGCGAGCAAGTACTGTTGCGCAGCTTCGATGGCGGTAAACAGCCCCGACCATAAAATCAGCAGGGCCACTACCGCGAGCATCGGCCCTATGGGCAAGTCGTCCATTAATGCCGCCCGTCAGATATGCAGGATGTATTCACGAACCAGCTTACTGCCGAAATACGCCAGCATCAGCAGGCAGAAACCGGCGAGAGTCCAGCGAATGGCCTTGTGTCCGCGCCAGCCGAGGCGGTTACGGCCCCAAAGCAACACGCTGAAAACGATCCAGGCGATGCACGCCAGCAAGGTTTTGTGCACCAGGTGCTGGGCGAACAGGTTGTCGACGAACAGCCAGCCAGAGATCAGCGACAGCGACAGCAGGGTCCAGCCGGCCCAGAGGAAGCCGAACAGCAGGCTTTCCATGGTTTGCAGCGGCGGGAAGTTCTTGATCAGGCCGGACGGGTGCTTGTGCTTGAGCTGATGGTCTTGAACCAGCAGCAGCAACGCCTGGAATACTGCGATGGTGAACATGCCGTAGGCGAGGATCGACAGCAGGATGTGGGCGAGGATGCCCGGTTCTTCGTCGATGATCTGCACGGTGCCGGCGGGGGCGAACTGTGCGAGCAGCACGGTGGCGGCGCCGAGCGGGAACAGCAATATAAGCAGGTTCTCCACCGGGATCCGCGAGCAGGCCAACAGCGTCAGGGCAATCACCGCGGCGGCAATCAGGCTGGCGGCGCTGAAAAAATCCAGGCCCAGGCCAATCGGTGTCAGCAGGTGGGTGAACAGACTGGCGCTATGAGCCAGCACGGCGAGCACGCCGAGCGTGACCAGCAGGCGTTTGTTCGCCTTGGCGCCGGTGGCCAGACGAGTGCCTTGATAGAGGGTCGCAGCGGCATATAAGCAGGCGGCGGCGAGGGTAGCTAGCAAACTGGGTGACAAGGGGAGCATAAATCCTGTTAGGCAAGCCCGAAAGGCGCTGAGTTTGGCATAGAACCCCCGCAGCACGAAAGACCATGCAACCTGACGACGAGGTGTCCGCCAGACGCAGTCTTCGCTATAATCCGCGACCTGCCCACGCCGCAGGCTCGCCGAGCACATGTTTATTCCGGTCTGGGCCGCCATTATCCCGGTCTACACAGGGCCTGAAAGGATCGCGCAATGTTTGAAAACTTAACCGACCGTCTCTCGCAGACGCTGCGCCATGTCACCGGCAAGGCCAAGCTGACCGAAGACAACATCAAAGACACCCTGCGCGAAGTGCGTATGGCGTTGCTCGAAGCTGACGTCGCCTTGCCGGTGGTGAAAGACTTCGTCAATTCGGTCAAGGAACGCGCCGTCGGCACCGAGGTGTCGCGCAGCCTGACGCCGGGCCAGGCCTTCGTGAAGATCGTCCAGGCCGAACTCGAAAGCCTGATGGGCGCGGCCAACGAAGACTTGAACCTGAGCGCCGTTCCTCCGGCCGTCGTGCTGATGGCCGGTTTGCAGGGTGCAGGTAAAACCACCACCGCCGGCAAACTCGCGCGCTTCCTTAAAGAGCGCAAGAAGAAGTCGGTCATGATCGTATCTGCGGACGTTTACCGTCCGGCAGCGATCAAGCAGCTGGAAATGCTCGCAGGTGAAGTCGGCGTTACCTTCTTCCCGTCCGACCTGAGCCAGAAGCCGGTCGACATCGCGCAAGCGGCTATTAAAGAAGCAAAACTGAAGTTTATCGACGTGGTCATCGTCGATACCGCCGGTCGCCTGCACATCGATGAAGAGATGATGGGCGAGATCAAGGCGCTGCATGCCGCGATCAACCCGGTCGAAACGCTGTTCGTGGTCGACGCCATGACCGGTCAGGACGCCGCCAACACGGCCAAGGCCTTCGGCGATGCTCTGCCGCTGACCGGTGTGATCCTGACCAAGGTCGACGGCGATGCCCGTGGTGGTGCCGCACTGTCGGTTCGCGCCATCACCGGCAAGCCGATCAAGTTCATCGGTATGGGCGAGAAGAGCGACGCGCTCGAGCCGTTCCACCCGGAGCGTATTGCTTCGCGCATCCTCGGCATGGGCGACGTACTCAGCCTGATCGAGCAGGCCGAGCAGACCCTCGACAAGGACAAGGCCGACAAACTGGCCAAGAAGCTGAAGAAGGGCAAGGGCTTCGACCTCGAAGACTTCCGCGATCAGCTGCAACAGATGAAAAACATGGGCGGCCTCGGCGGCCTCATGGACAAACTGCCAAACATCGGCGGCATGAACCTGGCGCAGATGGGCAACGCCCAAGGCGCGGCAGAGAAACAATTCAAGCAGATGGAAGCCATCATCAATTCCATGACCCCGGCCGAGCGCCGCGACCCTGAGCTGATCAGCGGTTCGCGCAAGCGTCGGATCGCCATGGGTTCCGGCACCCAGGTGCAGGACATCGGTCGCTTGATCAAGCAGCACAAGCAGATGCAGAAGATGATGAAGAAGTTCTCCGCTAAAGGCGGAATGGCCAAAATGATGCGCGGCATGGGCGGTATGTTGCCCGGCGGCGGCATGCCGAGAATGTAAAGAATCCGCGTCGGCAGCGATGTCGACGCAGCCCCACATGGACGTGGGATCTCCAGCAAACCCGCACTTGGCGGGAGCTGACTGGCCGTTTTCAACGACGGCTCTATAGCAAATCTTGATGGCGACTGAAAGGCCGCCGGAAAAAGTCATTTGCAAAAGTCCGGATATTCCTTAGAATATGCGGCCTTTCGGGCACCTATGCCCGCTGTGCCTTTAGATTTGCAGCACCGACTACAGGAACGATGTTCACATGCTAACAATCCGTCTTGCCCTTGGCGGCTCCAAAAAGCGCCCGTTTTACCACTTGACCGTAACCGACAGCCGCAACCCGCGCGACGGTTCGCACAAGGAACAGGTTGGTTTCTTCAACCCTGTTGCTCGTGGTCAAGAAGTCCGTCTGTCCGTGAACCAAGAGCGCGTAGCCTACTGGCTGAGCGTTGGTGCACAACCTTCTGAGCGTGTTGCTCAGTTGTTGAAGGACGCGGCTAAGGCTGCGGCCTGAGCAATATGAACGCGACGCCAGCTGTTGCTGATGATTTGATCGTTATTGGCAAAATTTATTCGGTTCATGGCGTTCGCGGCGAAGTGAAGGTGTATTCCTTTACTGATCCGACTGAAAACCTGTTGCAGTACAAAACCTGGACGCTCAAGCGCGAAGGTAGTGTGAAACAGGTCGAGCTGGTCAGCGGACGTGGGAACGATAAGTTCCTGGTCGCAAAGCTCAAGGGTCTTGATGATCGTGAAGAAGCGCGTCTTCTGGCCGGTTATGAGATCTGCGTGCCGCGCAACCTGTTCCCTGAATTGACCGACGGCGAGTACTACTGGTACCAGCTGGAAGGTCTGAAGGTCATTGATCAACTCGGGCAATTGCTCGGGAAAATCGATCATCTTCTGGAAACCGGCGCCAATGATGTAATGGTGGTCAAGCCTTGCGCTGGCAGCCTGGATGATCGCGAACGCCTGTTGCCCTATACGGAGCAATGCGTGTTGGCCGTCGACCTTGCCGCAGGCGAGATGAAGGTGGAATGGGATGCGGACTTCTAAGCGTGGCTAACTTGCGCGTAGAAGTGATCAGTTTGTTTCCCGAGATGTTCTCCGCCATCAGCGAGTACGGCATCACCAGTCGTGCGGTGAAACAGGGGCTCTTGCAGCTCACCTGTTGGAATCCGCGAGACTACACGACGGATCGACATCACACTGTGGATGATCGCCCATTTGGCGGTGGTCCGGGCATGGTGATGAAGATCAAGCCCCTGGAAGATGCGTTGGTTCAGGCCAAGGCAGCAGCCGGGGAGGCGGCGAAGGTAATTTACCTGTCCCCCCAAGGCCGTCAACTGACTCAGTCGGCGGTACGCGAGTTGGCGAATCTGGATGCATTGATCCTGATTGCCGGCCGCTATGAAGGCATTGACGAGCGTTTTATAGAGGCTCATGTCGATGAAGAGTGGTCGATTGGCGACTATGTACTGTCTGGCGGCGAGCTGCCGGCGATGGTCCTGATCGATGCGGTTACACGACTGCTGCCTGGAGCTTTAGGGCATGCGGACTCCGCCGAGGAAGATTCCTTTACGGATGGTTTGCTGGATTGCCCGCACTACACCCGACCGGAGGTGTATGCGGATCAGCGTGTTCCCGACGTGTTGCTAAGTGGCAATCACGCGCATATCCGGCGTTGGCGTTTACAGCAGTCCCTTGGTAGGACCTTTGAACGACGCGCCGATCTTCTGGAAAGCCGCTCGCTTTCTGGAGAAGAGAAGAAGCTGCTCGAGGAATACATCCGCGAGCGGGACGATAGTTAACAACGTATCGATGGTAGATCCGACGATTTACCTTAGGAGCACAGCATGACTAACAAAATCATCCTTGCACTCGAAGCAGAGCAGATGACCAAAGAGATCCCTACCTTTGCCCCGGGCGACACCATTGTCGTTCAGGTGAAAGTGAAGGAAGGCGACCGTTCGCGTCTGCAAGCGTTCGAAGGTGTTGTTATCGCCAAGCGTAACCGCGGCGTAAACAGTGCTTTCACCGTTCGTAAAATCTCCAACGGTGTTGGCGTAGAGCGTACTTTCCAGACCTACAGCCCGCAAATCGACAGCATGGCCGTTAAACGTCGCGGTGACGTACGTAAAGCCAAGCTGTACTACCTGCGTGACCTGTCCGGTAAAGCAGCTCGCATCAAGGAAAAACTGGCTTAAGTCCAGCTTCCGATGCAGAAAAAAGCAGCCTACGGGCTGCTTTTTTGTTGCCTGCGATTTATCTTCCATGGCCGTACTGTCGGTCTTGTCTGAGCCTTTATGCCTGCCATCGATCACCCACTGATAGACCAATTCCTCGACGCTCTGTGGCTGGAGAAAGGTCTTTCCGATAACACCCGCGATGCCTATCGCAGCGACTTGGCCCTGTTCCACGGCTGGCTGCAGGAAAAAGGGTTGGAGTTGATCAACGCCGGCCGCGAATTGATCCTCGATCACTTGGCCTGGCGCCTGGAGCAAAACTACAAACCCCGCTCGACGGCGCGATTTCTCTCCGGCGTGCGTGGCTTTTATCGCTATTTGCTGCGGGAAAAGCTGATTGCAGTCGATCCGACCTTGCGTGTCGATATGCCGCAGCTGGGTCGACCACTGCCTAAATCCTTGTCGGAAGCGGACGTGGAGGCCTTGTTAAAAGCGCCTGACCTGAGCGAAGCCATCGGCCAGCGTGACCGCGCCATGCTCGAAGTGCTTTATGCGTGCGGCTTGCGGGTGACAGAGTTGATCAGCCTGACACTGGAGCAGGTCAATCTGCGCCAAGGCGTGCTGCGAGTGATGGGCAAGGGCAGCAAGGAGCGGCTGGTGCCGATGGGCGAGGAGGCGATTGTCTGGGTCGAGCGTTACCTGCGTGATGGCCGCCAGGAGCTGCTTGGGGGGCGTCCCAGCGATGTCATGTTCCCCAGCCAGCGCGGCGAGCAAATGACTCGGCAGACCTTCTGGCATCGCATCAAGCACCAGGCCAAGGTTGCCGGGATCGGCAAGTCGCTGTCGCCGCATACCTTGCGCCATGCCTTCGCCACGCACCTGCTCAACCACGGCGCCGACCTGCGGGTAGTGCAAATGCTGCTCGGCCACAGCGACCTGTCGACCACGCAGATCTACACCCACGTCGCCCGCGCACGTTTGCAAGACCTGCACGCCAAACACCATCCACGCGGCTGAGCGATTTGTGATCTGCTTTTCTGTGGGAGCGAGCTTGCTCGCGATGAGGCCCGTACATCCAATATTAATGTTGCCTGACACACCGCTATCGCGAGCAAGCTCGCTCCCACAGAAAGCTGACGGCACCCGCGATGTGTTGCATCACCCGCATTCGGCCACAGGGGCCTTATGTGGTAGGCTTTGCCGGTTTGCACGATGGGCGTTTATGACCCGGTGTTTCGGCACGGGCGTTCTGATCGACCCATTTGTCCGCCTTCAGGAGTTCTCATGCGTCTGACCCAGATTTTCGCCGCCGCAGCCATTGCGTTGGTCAGCACCTTTGCCGTCGCCGATGACGCGGCCGACAAAGCTATTCGTAAAAGCCTGGAAAACCTCCAGCTCGAAGTACCGGTAGAAAGCATCTCCGCCAGTCCGCTGCCGGGTCTGTACGAAGTCAAACTGCAAGGCAGCCGTGTGCTCTACGCCAGCGCCGACGGCCAGTACGTGGTGCAGGGCTACATGTTCCAGCTCAAGGACGGCAAGCCGATCAACCTGACCGAGAAGACCGAACGCCTGGGCGTGTCCAAACTGGTCAACGCAATCCCGGTCGCGGAAACCGTGGTCTACCCGGCGATCGGCGAAACCAAATCGCACATCACCGTGTTCACCGATACCACCTGCCCGTATTGCCACAAGCTGCACGCCGAAGTGCCTGAGCTGAACAAGCGCGGCATCGAAGTGCGTTACGTCGCGTTCCCGCGCCAGGGCCTTGGCTCGCCGGGTGACGAACAGCTGCAAGCGGTCTGGTGCTCGAAAGACAAGAAAGCCGCCATGGACAAGATGGTCGACGGCAAGGAAATCAAGGCCGCCAAGTGCGATAACCCGGTTTCCAAGCAGTTCGCCCTCGGTCAGTCGATCGGCGTGAACGGTACACCGGCCATCGTTTTGGCCGACGGCCAAGTCATTCCGGGCTACCAGCCTGCGCCACAAGTCGCCAAACTGGCGCTGGGCGCGAAGTAAATTCGCATCGTCACGGTCAGCCATTGACGATCATGGTTCGGCGGCAGCATTCGCCGGGCCATTAATAGAGAACCGCGAGTATGCGGTTGTTTTCACGGCCGGCCTTGAGTCGGCCGTTTTATGGGGAGTTCACAGTGAAACCGGTCAAAGTAGGCATCTGTGGGTTAGGGACCGTCGGTGGCGGTACCTTCAACGTACTTCAGCGTAACGCCGAGGAAATTGCTCGTCGTGCCGGGCGTGGAATCGAAGTGGCACAAATTGCCATGCGCACGCCAAAGCCTCAGTTCCAGACGACCGGTATTGCGATTACCAACGATGTCTTCGAAGTGGCCACGAACCCTGAGATCGACATCGTCATAGAGCTGATGGGCGGCTACACCGTTGCCCGCGAGCTGGTACTCAAAGCGATCGAGAACGGAAAACATGTTGTGACCGCGAACAAGGCGTTGATCGCCGTTCACGGTAATGAAATTTTCGCCAAGGCCCGGGAGAAGGGCGTGATTGTGGCGTTCGAAGCCGCCGTGGCCGGTGGCATTCCGGTGATCAAGGCGATCCGTGAAGGCCTGTCGGCCAACCGCATCAACTGGGTCGCCGGCATCATCAACGGCACCGGCAACTTCATCCTCACCGAAATGCGTGAGAAGGGCCGCACCTTCGAAGACGTACTCGCTGAGGCGCAAGCCCTGGGTTACGCCGAAGCCGATCCGACCTTCGACGTTGAAGGCATCGACGCAGCCCACAAGCTGACGATCCTGGCGTCGATCGCGTTCGGCATCCCGCTGCAGTTCGACAAGGCCTACACCGAAGGCATCACCAAGCTGACCACCGCTGACGTGAACTACGCCGAAGCGCTGGGCTATCGCATCAAGCACCTGGGCGTGGCGCGCAGCACCGCGGCCGGTATCGAGTTGCGAGTGCACCCGACGCTGATCCCGGCCGATCGCCTGATCGCCAACGTCAACGGCGTGATGAACGCGGTGATGGTCAACGGTGATGCCGCCGGTTCGACCCTGTTCTACGGCGCTGGCGCTGGTATGGAGCCGACCGCTTCGTCGGTGATCGCCGACCTGGTGGACGTGGTTCGCGCCATGACTTCCGACCCGGAAAACCGTGTACCGCATCTGGCGTTCCAGCCGGATTCGCTGTCGGCCCACCCGATCCTGCCGATCGAAGCCTGCGAAAGCTCCTATTACCTGCGTATCCAGGCCAAGGACCATCCTGGCGTGTTGGCGCAGGTGGCGAGCATCCTGTCGGAGCGCGGCATCAACATCGAATCGATCATGCAGAAGGAAGTCGAAGAACACGACGGCCTGGTGCCGATGATCCTGCTGACTCACCGCGTGCTGGAACAGCACATGAACGACGCGATCGCCGCCCTCGAAGCATTGGCAGGCGTAGTCGGTCCGGTCGTACGGATCCGCGTCGAGCACCTGAACTAAGCCGTTATCGTTCACCGGGCTCGCCTGCGGGCCCGGATTTGCGAACACTGTCTATTGGAGCCAGTCATGCGTTATATCAGTACCCGCGGCCAGGCACCGGCCCTGAATTTCGAAGACGTCCTGCTGGCCGGTCTGGCCACGGACGGTGGTCTGTACGTCCCGGAAAACCTGCCACGTTTCACCCAGGAAGAAATCGCTTCCTGGGCCGGCCTGCCGTATCACGAACTGGCCTTCCGGGTGATGCGCCCGTTCGTGACCGGCAGCATCCCTGACGCCGATTTCAAAAAGATTCTGGAAGAGACTTACGGCGTGTTTTCCCACAACGCCGTGGCACCGTTGCGTCAGCTGAACGGCAACGAATGGGTGTTGGAGCTGTTCCACGGCCCGACCCTCGCGTTCAAAGACTTCGCCCTGCAACTGCTGGGTCGTCTGCTCGACTACGTGTTGGAAAAACGCGGTGAGCGCGTGGTGATTGTCGGCGCCACCTCCGGCGACACCGGTTCGGCCGCCATCGAAGGCTGCAAGCACTGCGAAAACGTCGACATCTTCATCCTGCACCCGCACAACCGCGTGTCCGAAGTGCAGCGTCGCCAGATGACCACCATCTTCGGCGAGAACATCCACAACATCGCCATCGAAGGCAACTTCGATGACTGCCAGGAAATGGTCAAGGCGAGCTTCGCCGACCAGAGCTTCCTCAAAGGCACGCGTCTGGTGGCGGTTAACTCGATCAACTGGGCTCGGATCATGGCCCAGATCGTTTACTACTTCCATGCAGCCCTGCAGTTGGGCGGCCCGGCACGTTCGGTATCGTTCTCGGTGCCGACCGGCAACTTCGGCGACATCTTCGCCGGTTACCTGGCACGCAACATGGGCCTGCCAATCAACCAGTTGATCGTCGCCACCAACCGCAACGACATCCTGCACCGCTTCATGAGCGGCAATCAGTACGTCAAGGACACCCTGCACGCCACGCTGTCGCCGTCGATGGACATCATGGTGTCGTCGAACTTCGAACGCCTGCTGTTCGACCTGCACGGTCGCAACGGCGCAGCGATTGCCGGGCTGATGGACACCTTCAAGCAAGGTGGCGGTTTCAGCGTCGAACAGGAACGCTGGACCGAAGCCCGCAAGCTGTTCGATTCGCTGGCCGTGGATGACGCTCAAACCTGCGAAACCATTGCTGAAGTTTATGAGCAAACCGGCGAACTGCTGGATCCGCACACCGCTATCGGCGTGAAGGCGGCGCGCGAGTGCCGTCGCAGCCTGGATATCCCGATGGTGATCCTCGGTACGGCGCATCCGGTCAAATTCCCGGACGCAGTGGAAAAAGCTGGCGTAGGAAAAGCGCTCGAACTACCTGCACATCTTTCTGATTTGTTTGAGCGAGATGAGCGCTGCACCGTGCTGCCAAATGACCTGAAAGCCGTGCAGGCCTTTGTCAGTAAGCATGGCAACCGCGGCAAGCCTCTGTAACCGATTAAAACTGTCACATTTTGAAGCCCGTCTCCTGACGGGCTTTCTCATTTCTGCATGCCACACTTGTCGAGTTTCGTAAATGAAGAGCCGCCCATGAAGGGCGGGCGAGACGATCACCAAGGAAGTGGCAATGCTGTTTTTCAGAGGGTTAAAACCAGCCGCGTGCTGGATGTTTTTTTTAGTCGGTACCCTGGGCTTTGCTCAATGGGGGAGCGCGTCGCAATTGATGGCGCCTGGGGCTGGAGAGGTGGTCGCCGGCGCAACAATCGAAATGGACGCTCAGGAGTTGGAATGGATTGCCGGGCATTCGAAAGTCATCGTCGCATCGGTGCAATACCCGCTGTACCTGTTCAAGGATGAGCACGGCCAATGGAGCGGCTTGAACAATGATCTGCTCAACCGCATCAGCGCGATGACGGGGTTGCAGTTTGTTCACGAAGAATCGTTTTCCACCGATCAGTTGCTCGGGCGACTGGAAAGTGGCGCAGCGGACATGAGTACGACGCTGGCGATGAATGACGAACGCAAGACGTTTCTGGATTTCAGTCATGCGTTCGGTGGCGCTGGCTGGGTGTTCGTCGGGCGAGCCGGGGCGCCGAAGGTGCAATCCCTGGAGCAACTGTCGGGAAGGGTTCTGGTGTTGCCGACCCGGCATGCGCTGGAGGCCACGATTCGCCGCGATCATCCGGACATCGAGCTGCGCTCGGTTAAAACCTACGCGGAGGCCCGGGCGCTGGTCGAGAGCAGTGAGGCCTATGCCACCATCGAAAACGAAACCGGAGCACAACTCTATCCGTCCGGGCAGCTCAAGGTCGGGTATACGGTGGAGGGCAAATGGGAGGCGGACCACTTGGCCGTACGCAAAGGTCAGCCTCAGCTGTCGAGCATCCTCAACAAGGCGCTTGAGGCGCTTGATCCTGCCGAATTGCGCGCCATTCGCCTGAAATGGCTCAATGGAATTGCCCCCGTCAAGGTGCCCGGCGCCTGGCACCGACTCGCCGAGTGGGGCTGCTGGGGAATGTTTATCGTCAGTCTGTTCGGCCTGTTGTCCCTGCTCTGGAACCGACGGCTCACGGTATTGATCCAGCAGCGCCTGGATGCCGAGAAAAGTCTTAGCGATCAGCTTGCCTTCCAGCATGCGTTGATGGACGCCATGCCCGATCCGATGTTTGTTCGTGATCTGCAAGGGCGTTTGATCATGTGCAACAAAAGTTATGAAGAGGGCTTGTCGACCCGTTTCGACCAGATTCAGGGACGACAGCTGATTGAACTGGACGTCTTGCCCAAAGAGACCGCCGAACTGCTGCATGCAGAGTTCATGGCCCAGCTCGGTACACGCAAGACGCGCTTCAGTGAGCGTCAATTGATGTTCAACAACGGCGTCAGGCATGTCTATCAGTGGACGGTGCCTTTTTACGGTGCCGACGGACAATTGCGGGGACTGCTGGGAGGATGGACCGATATCGGCAAGCGTAAGCAGCAGGGGTGACGCGGCTGTTTTTTCTCTGTCATCTTGGCCGTGCATGCTCTATTGACCAGAGGCGCAGGTTCACCAGCAGTCGGTATCCAGAACTTTCTTCTCGAGCCAGTGGTCATTTACTGTAGGCACGCCCCAGGCACTTTTTTTTCGGACTATTGAGTGGTGATCGAGATGGAAAGTATCAGTCTATTGCTCGGTGAAGCTCTGAGCCCGTATCAGGTAACGTTGACCCCGTCGGGGACCCATGGCGAATGCCTGGTGACACTGAAAAATGCGACCGGCGCGATCGTGGTCGAGCGGCCGTTCAATCAGGCTCAGTTGACCAGCAAACGTCTACTGACGGATGTTGTCGACGGTTTGCATCGCGACGTGTTGATCGCCGAAGGTCGGCTGGAGCCCTGCGTCATCGCGGCGTTGCGCAACGCTGCTCAGGACAAGATCCTGGCCAACCGAAATTGAATTGTTTTTTGTGGGAACCTTCCTGCGCTTAGGTCAGTCAGACCTTGTAACAGCAGGATCAAGCATTGTGCTCCGGTGCTTGTAGCTTGCTGCCACTGGTCTTTATGTAGGCCACGTTTAACCCCGAGTCGTCTCCCCACTTCTCGGGGTTTCTTTTTGCCTGCGATTTGTCATTGCTCGGCCTGCTGCAGGAAAAATGCCCGGCTGGCTTCCAGGTAGTCGCTGCGACTCTCGGGGTCCAGCCAGGCGGCGTATGCCTCGCTCAAGTGATCGTGGGGCAGGGTGCGCAGCAGTTGGTTGATCTCGATGATCGCCTGCCGGCCCTGGGGGGTGTCGGTACAGCCGATGTAACCGGACAGGTATTTACCGGTGCCGCGAATCGGGTAGAACTGCAATTCATCCTCCGCGATCCCTTGCTGCTGGGCCTGGTAGCGGATCTCCGAGCGGTACCCCAACAGCATCCGCAAGCGCCCCAGGCGTTGCATTTGCAACAGGCTACCCAAGGCATCGTTGCCGTAGTGGAGGGTCAGTGAGTTGGCTGGCGCTTGTTTGAGCAGCGCGTCGAGATATTCGCCGTAGTTGCGCTCGGCAATAATGCCCAGTTTCTCGCGGCCACTGGCCAGTAGGGCCGCCAGGTCCACTTCGCCATCCTTGATAAAGGGCGCCAGCACCTCCCGATCAACGCGGCGCACGGCCAGGCCATTGCTCATGGCGCGAAAGACCGGAATGGAAAACGCGATCCAGTCATCGCGCTCCTTGCTCCAATTCAGCGCCGCATCGCACGTGAGGGATGGCTCGTGGAGCATTTGCAAGCCGCGAGCGCGATTGACTCGCATCAGGGTGTGTTCGTATTGCGGCATGCGGGCGATCAGCAGCGGTAACAGTTGATCGATGACGCCCTGGCCCTTTTTCGATCCTTCGAAAATCATCAGCGGTGGAAGATCGCGCAATAACCAGACCAGGGTTTCCTTCGGCTGCGCCAACGTTGGCTGAGCCTGGCCGGCGAGCAACAGGAAAAACGCGAACGCGCACAATGCTCGTCCGCCGCGCGTCAGGCAGTGGTTGATGGGCCGCGCAAGCAGGCGCCTCAGCTTAGATAGCCCCGTCTTCACGCAGCTTTGCGATCTGTTCCTTGTCGTAACCAAGATCGTTGAGTACCTGCGCATTGTGTTCGCCCAACTGCGGCCCGACCCATTCCGAAGTGCCGGGTGTCTCTGATAGTTTCGGCACGATTCCCGGCATCTTGAAATCTTTGCCGTCCGGCAACTTGGCCTTCAGGAACATTTCCCGGGCCAGGTACTGCGGATCACTGAACATATCTTCCGCACTGAAGATCCGGCTGGCCGGTACGTCGGCCTGATTCAACTGCTCGATGATGGTGTCCAGCGGCAGCGAGTTGACCCAGCGATCAATCACCCCATAAATCTCGTCGCGACGGCTATCGCGTCCGTCGTTGCTCGCCAACGCAGGGTCATTGGCCAGGTCCTCGCGACCAATGATCAGCATGAAGCGTTTGAAGATCGCATCGCCATTGGCGCCGATCTGCACATGTTTGCCGTCGGCACTGGTGTGGATCGAGGAGGGCGTGATGCCCGGCATGATGTTGCCGGTGCGTTCGCGGATGAAGCCGAACACGTCGAACTCGGGGACCATGCTTTCCATCATGGCGAAGATCGCTTCATACAGCGCCACATCCACCACTTGGCCGAGGCCACCGTTGACCTCGCGATGACGCAACGCCATCAGCGCACCGATCACGCCCCAGAGCGCGGCAATCGAGTCACCGATGGAAATCCCGGTGCGCACCGGTGGTCGGTCTTCGAACCCGGTGATGTAGCGCAGACCGCCCATGGATTCACCGACGGCGCCAAAGCCTGGCTGATCTTTCATCGGCCCGGTCTGACCGAAACCCGAGAGGCGCACCATCACCAGTTTCGGGTTCAGAGCGTGCAGGACTTCCCAGCCCAGACCGAGTTTTTCCAACACGCCCGGGCGAAAATTCTCGATCAGAATGTCCGCTTCGCTGAGCAGTTTTTTCAGGATCGCCAAACCGTCGGGGTGTTTGAGGTTCAGGGTCAGGGACTTCTTGTTGCGCGCCTGGACGAACCACCACAGCGAGGTCCCTTCATACAGTTTTCGCCATTTGCGCAACGGATCGCCGCCATCGGGGGACTCGATTTTGATCACCTCGGCACCGAATTCGCCGCAAATGCGCGAGGCAAACGGCCCGGCGATCAGCGTACCCAATTCGATGACTTTCAGACCTGAGAGCGGTTTTCCGGTGAGCGGCATACTGGATCCTGTAGGACAAAGGTTGAGCGAATACAGGGTTTTAACATAGCCGAACGTCAGACGACCAAGGTTGATCGCCTTCAATTCGTGGATTGCCTACCGCATCGGTTAGACTTGCCGCCTTTCCCCGTATCAAGAAGCCCGTTCATGGCCCAGCCGTCCACGACCTACAAGTTTGAACTGAACCTTACCGACCTCGATCGCAGCGTGTACGAGAGCGTGAAGCAGACCATCGCCCGTCACCCTTCGGAAACTGAAGAGCGCATGACCGTGCGGCTGCTGGCCTACGCCTTCTGGTACAACGAGCAGCTGTCGTTCGGTCGCGGTCTGTCAGACGTGGACGAACCAGCCCTGTGGGAAAAGAGCCTGGACGACCGTGTTCTGCACTGGATCGAAGTCGGCCAGCCAGACGCCGATCGCCTGACCTGGTGCTCGCGTCGCACCGAACGCACCAGCCTGCTGGCTTACGGCAGCCTGCGCGTCTGGGAGACCAAAGTGATCCCGGCGATCAAGAACCTGAAAAACGTGCACATCGCGGCCGTGCCGCAGGACGTGCTGGAAACCCTGGCCAAAGACATGCCCCGCGTTATCAAGTGGGACGTGATGATCAGCGAAGGGACGATTTTCGTCACCGACGACCGTGGTCAGCACGAAGTCCAGTTGCAGTGGTTGAGCGGCGAACGCGGCTGATTACTCGCTGCAGGTCCGCGCTACCCGTTTTTATCCTACGTATTCAAGAGAAGCACCTGTCACCCCATGCGCATCGAACCTCGTCTGTTGCCCGACACCCTGCCATTCCTCGGTGATCTGCCGCCTCTGCTGACCCGTCTGTACGCGGCGCGGGGCGTGCTGTCCGAGGCTGAACTGGACAAGAGCCTGGCGCGGTTGATCCCGTTCCAGAAGCTCAAAGGCATCGATGCGGCGGTGGATTTGCTGGTGACGGCACTGGAGCAGCGTCAGCGGATTCTGATCGTCGGTGACTTCGACGCCGATGGCGCGACGGCCAGCACCGTGGGCATGCTGGGCTTGCGCCTGCTGGGCGCGGCGCACGTCGACTACCTGGTGCCGAATCGATTCGAGTACGGCTACGGTCTGACGCCGGAAATCGTCGAAGTGGCGCTGACCCGTACACCACAGTTGCTGATCACTGTGGACAACGGTATCTCCAGCGTTGAAGGCGTGGCGGCGGCGAAAAAGGCCGGGCTCCAGGTACTGGTCACCGACCACCACTTGCCCGGTGACGAATTGCCGCTGGCCGATGCCATCGTTAACCCCAACCAACCAGGTTGCGAGTTTCCGAGCAAGGCGCTGGCCGGCGTCGGGGTGATTTTCTATGTGCTGATGGCCCTGCGTGCGCGTTTGCGCAGCCTCGGCTGGTACGAGAGCAAGCCGCAGCCGAACATCGGCGAGTTGCTGGACCTTGTGGCCCTGGGCAGCGTCGCCGACGTGGTACCGCTGGATGCCAACAACCGGATTCTGGTGCACCAAGGCCTGGAACGGATCCGCGCCGGGCGCGCCCGGCCGGGAATCAAGGCGATCCTCGAAGTCGCCAAGCGTGACCACACGCGCATTACCTCTACCGATCTGGGTTTCATTGTTGGCCCGCGTCTGAACGCGGCGGGGCGTCTGGATGACATGAGCCTGGGCATCGAATGCCTGCTCACCGAAGACGCCGGTCTGGCGCGTGAAATGGCCGCTCAACTCGACGGCATGAACCAGGACCGCAAATCCATCGAGCAGGGCATGCAGCGTGAAGCGCTGGCTCAACTGAAGGATTTGCCGGTCGAGTCGATGCCGTTCGGCTTGTGCCTGTTCGATCCCGAGTGGCACCAGGGTGTCATCGGAATCCTCGCGTCGCGTATGAAAGATCGCTATTTCCGTCCGACCATTGCCTTTGCCGATGCCGGCGATGGCTTGCTCAAGGGCTCGGGGCGTTCGGTTCAGGGGTTTCATATTCGCGACGCGTTGAGCGTGGTGGCGGCGCAGCATCCGAACCTGATCAGCAAATACGGTGGCCATGCAATGGCCGCCGGCCTGACGCTGCCGGAAGCGAACTTTCCGTTGTTCGCCGAAGCCTTTGATGCGGAAGTGCGTAGGCAATTGCGCGAAGAAGACCTGACGGGTCGATTGCTGTCGGACGGCACGCTGGCGGTCGAGGAATTCCACCTGGAACTGGCCCGCGCCCTGCGCCATGCCGGTCCTTGGGGGCAGCACTTCCCGGAGCCGCTGTTCCACGGCGTGTTCCAGCTGGTCGAGCAGCGGGTGGTCGGCGAGCGGCACCTCAAAGTGGTGCTGAAGAGTGAGTGCGGTTCGGTGAAACTGGATGGCATTGCCTTCGGAATCGACCGCGACATCTGGCCGAATCCGACCATCAAATGGGTGGAATTGGCCTACAAACTCGACCTCAACGAGTTTCGTGGCAACGAGACGGTGCAGTTGATGATTGCCCACATCGAACCGCGTTGAACCCATCGCGAGCAAGCTCGCTCCCACAGTGGATCTGCGTTGTTCACAAAACTAATGTGGGAGCGAGCTTGCTCGCGATGGCGATCTCCCTGGCGCCAAATCTCCCCGGAACCCTCCACCTTCCCCCGTTGTCGACTAGGCTCTAAGCACTGCTTGATTATCCTTGTGACGTCTTGTCGAATTTTTTGCCCGCGGGGGCGGGTGCTGCACCTTTTTCCTGTCACTCGTCGACTTTCAAACAGAACCCTGGAGCCTGCCCACTGATTCGAGAGGTGCCCCATGAGTCTGCTGCTTGAACCCTATACCCTTCGCCAATTGACCCTGCTCAACCGCATTGCGGTGTCGCCGATGTGCCAGTACTCCAGCGTCGATGGACTGGCCAATGACTGGCACCTGGTCCACCTCGGCAGCCGCGCTGTCGGCGGGGCCGGCCTGGTGTTTACCGAAGCCACGGCGGTCACGGCCGACGGGCGCATCACCGCCGAAGACCTCGGCCTGTGGAACGATGAACAGATCGAACCGTTGCAACGCATCACGCGCTTCATTGCAGCTCAAGGCGCTGTGGCCGGCATTCAGTTGGCTCACGCCGGGCGTAAGGCCAGCACCCATCGGCCGTGGATTGGCAAACATGGCAGCGTCAAACCCGAAGACGGTGGCTGGATCCCCGTAGGCCCATCGCCGATTGCTTTCGACCCGCAGCACACCCACCCCAAGCAGCTCGATGATGGCGAGATCGCTGAAGTCATTCAGGCCTTTGTCGCTTCGGCCAAACGGGCGCTGACCGCCGGTTTCAAAGTGGTGGAAATACACGCCGCCCACGGTTACCTGTTGCATCAGTTTCTTTCGCCCCTGAGCAATCAGCGGCGCGATCAATATGGTGGTTCGTTCGAGAATCGAATCCGGCTGGTGCTGCAAGTCACCGAAGCGGTGCGTGCGGTGTGGCCTGAAGAGCTACCGTTGTTCGTGCGGGTGTCGGCCACCGATTGGGTGGAAGACGGCTGGAACCCCGATGAAACCGTGGAGCTGGCGCGACGCCTCAAAGACCTGGGTGTGGATTTGATCGACGTCTCGTCGGGCGGTACGGCAGCCAATGCCGAGATTCCTACAGGTCCCGGTTATCAGACCCGCTTCGCTGAACGAGTGCGTAAAGAGTCAGGCATTGCCACCGGCACGGTAGGAATGATCACCGAGCCGGCACAGGCCGAGCACATTCTGCGCACCTGCCAGGCGGACATCATCTTCCTGGCCCGTGAGCTGTTGCGTGATCCGTACTGGCCGCTGCATGCCGATGATGATCTGGGTGGACGCAAGGCCATCTGGCCGGCGCAGTATCAGCGGGCCACCCACCGTGAGCAGCCGATTCATGAGTCGGATTTGCGTGATTGATTGATGCTGTAAAACCAAAAAGCCCCGGTCGAGTTGACCGGGGCTTTTGCGTTTCTGTGCACTGAGGTTTGTTGTCGGTCAGGCCCTCATCGCGAGCAAGCTCGCTCCCACATTGGATCTCCATGAGACACAGGTTTTGTGTACACCTCAGATCACCTGTGGGAGCGAGCTTGCTCGCGATGGGGCCAGCCCAGCCACCCCATTACTCTCAGGTGTACTTGCGCTTCTCAGGCGCAGGCGGGAAGTACTGATACAACCAGGTTTCACTCAACGTCCGGTCATTGGTGCGAATGAACAACCGCAGTTCCACTGGTGCCACGCTGTCATTGGTCGGGTACCAGTCAAAGGTAATGCGGTAACCCTTGATGTCATCCAGAACCAGCACGTTGAAGTCCTTGACCTGCCCATTTGAGCACGTAACCACCGGCTCGATCCCTGCGCCTTCCGGCAAGCGGTCCAGACCGCCGCCCGTGAAGTCCACGGCAAACCGTCGAGCCCAGACTTCCGGGTAATGCTCGCCGGGGGCCCAGCCTTCGATGAAGCCGCCCATGCCCGAACGAGTGGCGTTGACTCGCGCCAACGGCGTGCCGACCGGTGGCAGTGCGCTCCAGTACAGCTTGTAGCCGTAGTTCAGGGAGTCGCCGGCCGCAACCGGTTTTTTCGGGGTCCAGAACGCGACGATGTTATCGAGCGTTTCGCCGGTTGTAGGAATTTCCATCAGATCAATGGAGCCTTCGCCCCACTCAGTCGTAGGTTCTACCCAGAGGCTCGGACGCTTGCTGTACCAGTCGACGGTGTCTTGATAGCTGTCGAACTCATGATCGGTCTGCACCAGGCCGAAACCTTTCGGGTTGGTGTCGCCGAAGGCATTGAATTGCAGGGTGGCTGGGTTGTTCAGCGGGCGGCAGATCCACTCGCCGTTGCCACGCCACATGGCCAGGCGATCAGAGTCGTGGATCTGTGGGTGAATCGTGTCGCACATCCGTCGTTCGTGGGTGCCGCAGCTGAACATGCTGGTCATCGGCGAGATGCCCAGTTGTTCGATGGCGGTACGCGCGTTGATGTGGGCATCGATGCCCATGACGACCTGGCTGGCCTGACAGTCGATGTCGAACCGGTAGGCGCCAGTGGCACTCGGTGAGTCCAGCAGGGCGTAGACCACGAAGCGGGTGCTGTCCTTGTCCGGGGTCTCGAACCAGAACTTGGTGAAGTCCGGGAACTCTTCACGCTTCTTGGCATAGGTATCAATCGCCAGGCCGCGTGCCGACAGACCGTACTGGCCCGAGGCATCTACCGCACGGAAATAGCTGGCGCCGAGGAAGGACAGCACGTCGTGCCGGTCCAGTTCTGGGGCCTTGAACAGCTTGAACCCGGAAAACCCCAGATCGCCCGTGAGCTGCTTGGTGTCGACCGTGGTTTTTTCATAGTTGAACAGGGACGGGCGGAAATGCACCTCCCGCGCCTGACGAGTCTTGGGATCGACGCTGTACATGCGCACCGGTTGCTTGAAACCCATGCCCACGTGGAAGAACTGCACATCCAGTTGACCGTTGAGGTCATTCCACAGCGAGTGGTTGCCGTCGTACCGAATCGCGTTGAAATCTAGCGGCGCCATGTTCGCCAACGTCGGCGGCAGCACCTGCTTGGTGTCCTGATAGCGATTTCCGGCGAGCTGCTTGGCCTGGATCTTCAGCGCTTCGAAGTCGAACGCCTGAGCCTCGCCATCCGCCGCGCTGTTACCGGCCCAGGCCCGCGCAGCCAGGAGGCCGGTGGCTGATAATCCGGTGTAGGCAGCGATGGCCATGGATGCTTTGAGCAAATTCCTGCGGTGCATAAGTTCAACCTGTCGTGAACAATCCCGCGCCGTTCCTGGCACGTGCTGGATCAAAAATAGAGGTTCGGACATGCCTTCGGCCAAACGCAACGGACATTAAACAGATAACAAATAGCTTAAACCGTTCGGTCGCGTAGAAAAAATGATTGGTAGCACTTTGGCTTCTTGGCAATGAAACAAGAAATTTCGGTTAAGTTTTCTGACAGTACTTTCTGATATATAGGGCATTTCTGCTTTTTTTGACTAATTACTCTAAAAATCGCTTTTCACCGCCGTGATAGTTCCTATTCTGTGTTCATGACCGACCCTGCCCTTCAGGCCGGCGACTACAAAAAGGAGAGGGCGATGCGGTTTTTGAAGTTTTCTCGGGCTTATAGAAGGACATCGTCCATGACGAAAGTACAAGGCATCACCCAGTTGCTGGGAATCCTTCCTTGCCTGAGCACAGTGCGCCGAAGGCGTCGGGTCAGTTCGGACGAGATGAAGTTGTTGGAGCGCTATCGGGAGCTGTCGGAAAGCGACCAGATTGCGATGCGGTATCTGGTGGATGCGATGAGGAGTGTTTCGAGGTTTTGAGTAGGTAAACCGAAGGGGCGGACTGTGAAGTCGGCCCCTTTTTCATTTCTTTACCTTACCTTCAACTGCAAGTGCCCATGATCTTGAACGGCCGTTGTGCCTGCATCAGATCAGGCATGTCCCGCCACTTGATCCAGGCCTGATGCTGCCAATGCAGCAGCGGCACCGAGATCCCGGCCCACTGCAACGAACTCAAACTTGGAATGTTATCCACAGGCGTCTCGTCTGCATCACGCAGCATTGGGATGACCACGTTGCTCAACCACTGGCGCAGGTTTCGGTTTTCAGGGACGAAGTGGTACACCAGAAGGGCATACATCCCTGATTCGCTGACCATCAGTGATTCGACTGTTTTACCGTTCTTCAGCAACCAGACGTATCGACGCTGGTCCGGATCAAGTTTCAGGGTGAGGCGTTGGTCCATCGGGCGACCCATCAGGCGACCGAGATCCTGGACGCAGAACCAGGCTTGGTTGTCCTGCATGAAGGCGTGGAGGAAGCGGTTGTGGCGGGTGAAGATGGTTGGGGTGAAATGAGGATGGATTTCAGACGGATTTAGCGTGTGCTCAAGCATTTTTTCGACTCCAAGTTGAAAAGGGAGCCGCCACTCAGAGGAGCGCGGTTGCGCCATATTGATTGTGTTCCGGCTTCGACCCCGGGTCGCTGATTTGGCAGCGACGAGGTAAAGCCTATCGTTCAGGCGCTCGCGGCGCCAAGTCTACTCTGGCGCCGCGAGTTGTAGGAATTGGTGCTTTTGCCGGAAAGTTTGGTCTGTAGGAATTTCCTGTTTTTGCATGAGAGTCAGCGCCACGCGGCGTTTGACTGGAATCTCTGTTTTTCATTGCCTATGGTCAAAAAGCGCCAAGGAAATTTCGGTGCTTAACGGACAGGCTTAAAAATGGAGAATGCCTTGAAAGTATCCCTAAAACAGATAAACGGCCCTTGGGACCAAGGATGGGTGCTGGACAAGCACATGATAAGTAGTACCTTTCTAGGGGATGATGAGCACGGAAACCCACGCTTCGATAATCTCCGTACCGAGGTAGGACAAGCGACCTACCAGCTCAAATACCAGAAGGATTGGAGTCAGGTGAGCCCTCTTGCTCAAGCTGTAGCGACGAATGTTTTACCTAAACTTGCTCAAGTAGGGTTCGTAATTCCTATGCCTGCCTCGAATATACGTGCACGACAGCCAGTTACTGAGGTTGCCGTAGAGTTAGGACGAATAATAGGAAAGCCTGTATTTTCGGATTTGCTTCGAAAGGCTGCCACCGGGCAATCGCTTAAAAATTTGCATTCTAAAGCTGAAAAGGTTGCCGCTATA
The DNA here is from genome assembly GCF_059716185.1 of Pseudomonas sp. LBUM1645. Classification (NCBI taxonomy): domain Bacteria; kingdom Pseudomonadati; phylum Pseudomonadota; class Gammaproteobacteria; order Pseudomonadales; family Pseudomonadaceae; genus Pseudomonas; species Pseudomonas sp. LBUM1645. The sequence continues at coordinate 5,818,206 of NZ_CP166811.1, read as the reverse complement.
GGAGCTAGCTTCAGTGTGAATGATGAAATTACCAATACAGGCTGTTGGAATGTTTTGGTCGTTGATGATTTGTTTGACAGTGGGGCGTCAATGGATGCCGCCTGTGCTGCTTTACGTAAATATCCAAAAGTGGGAAAAATCTACGTCGCGGCGTTAACTTGGAAGTGAGATAGATGACAACTGTATTTATTGCGGGCTCTATTAATATCAAACACCTTGATCCGAAGGTTAAAGAGCGTATCAATAATATCGTTGATTCAGAGTTTGACGTCGTGGTTGGCGACGCAGGCGGAGCCGATACATCTATTCAAGAGTATTTATTGAGCCTGGCTCGATCTAAAACTACTATTTATTGCAGTGGCGTGACCCCTCGGAACAATCTTGGAGAATGGCCGGCTAGAACGGTAGAAACCAAACACTCCAAAGGGTCGAGAGCATTTTTCACCGCGAAAGATGTTGTTATGGCTGATGCCGCCGATTACGGCTTGATGATTTGGGATGCTAAAAGCACCGGAACACTGAGCAACGTGATTGAACTGTTGGCTCGAAAGAAGAAGTCGCTTGTTTTTGTTAATAAAGAAAAAGCCTTCAAGGTGGTTGGGAATGTGAGTCAGCTTGAGGAGCTTGTTGCGTTTATGTCGGATTACGCTAAACAAAAAGCAGATGAAAAAATCAAGCTTTTCGATCGCATAACTTTGCTGAAGCACGATCAAGCAGAACTGTTGCTTTGATGATTTTTTCTTTTCAGTCAATAGCAGTCATTAATTCCCCTTTCTCTAGGACTGTGAGAAAGGGGAATATTTCAGCGCCGGCACCAGTAATGGTACCCGGTTCAAAAAGCCTTATCGACTAACCTTCCAAGCATCCCCCGCAGGCGCAGTCCCATGGTCATACGGCTTGGCAAGCCACATATAAACCAGCCCCAACCCAATCACGATCGCAGTACTCAACACCATCGCATAGTTGATGTACCACGCCGCATCCGGTGTGCGCGGCCAGGCCATGTTGATGATTGCGCCGACGCCATAGACCAGCGCGCCGATGTTCACGGCCCAGCCCCAGGCGCCGAGGGTGAATTTGCCGCTCGGTTTCCAGCCCTTTATGCGCGCATACAACGCGGCGAGCACGATCATCTGGAATGCCAGGTAGATGCCGATGGCCGCGAAGCTGACGATGGTTGCCACTGCATCCTGCAGGAAGAAACCGAGGATGATGATCAGTGCCGGCAGGACACCGGACACGAACAGCGCCGCAACCGGAACCTGAGTCGTAGGGGAAATTTTCTTCAGCAGTGAGCTGCCGATAACCATTTCATCCCGAGCGTAGGAATACAGCAGACGGCTCGCCGCCGCTTGCAGGCTGATGACGCAGGAGATGAAGGAAATCATCACCACGCCCATCACCACTTTCGAACCGACCGGACCGAAGGCGTTGTTGAGGATGGTGGTGACCGGGTCCTTGTCGGTGCCATTGATGACCGCTTGCATGTCTGGCACGGCGAGGATCAGCGCCAGGCAGGCGAACATCGCCGCGATGCCGCCGATGTAGATGGTCATGCGCATGGCCACCGGGATCTGTTTGCTCGGGTTCGGGGTTTCTTCGGCCACATCGCCGCAGGCCTCGAAGCCGTAGTACAGGAACATCCCCGCCAGCGAGGCGGTGAGGAATGCCGGTAGATACGAGCCGTCGACGCTGATATCGAAGGTGTTGAACAACACACTGATCGATTGATGGCGTTCGAAGATCAGCAGGTAAACGCCGACGATTACCGCACCGACCAGTTCGCAGAGGAAGCCGAACATGGCGATCCGAGCCAGCACTTTGGTGCCGCTGAGGTTGACCAGGGTGGCGAACAACGTCAGGAACAGTGCGATGACGATGTTGGTGTTGTTGCTCGGTTCAAAGCCCATCATGGCGGCCAGGTATGGACCGGCGCCCACCGCAACAGCCGCGATGGTGACGCACAGGGCGATGGAGTAGATCCAGCCGACCATCCACGCCCAGCGCTTACCCACCAAACGACGAGCCCACGGGTACACGCCGCCGGAAATCGGGAACTGCGAGACCACTTCACCGAAGATCAGGCACACCAGCAACTGGCCGCATCCGACCAGCAAGTAAGCCCAGAACATCGGTGGCCCACCGGCGGCGAGGCACAGGCCGAACAGGGTATAAACCCCTACGACCGGAGAGAGATAAGTGAAGCCCAGGGCGAAGTTTTCCCACAGGCTCATGCTGCGATTGAAGTTCGAGGTGTAGCCCAGCTTGCGAAGTTGCTCGGCATCGCTGTCGGCAACGGCTGCAGAGAGTTCGGGTGATGCACTCATGGTGTGTTAGCTCCGGAAAATCGGCAGATTTCGGATGTCCGAAACCGTGGCAGGGCCATGACGGCGCTGCCCGGATCGGTGGTTATTGTTTTGGCTTTTTTGGGGTGGAACCTGGTGGTGCTGGGTGCCGGTTTCTTCCTTGAGTTTGCGGTGACGCCATCGCGAGCAAGCCTTGCTCCTACAGGTTTTGTGGTGTGCACCAATCATGCGAACGACATCAATCCTGTAGGAGCAAAGCTTGCTCGCGAAGCTTTTAATGCTTGAACATCACATGCCGAACGACGGTGTAGTCCTCCAGCCCGTACATGGACATGTCCTTGCCATAACCGGACAATTTCTGACCGCCGTGCGGCATTTCGCTGACCAGCATGAAGTGTGTATTCACCCAGGTGCAGCCGTACTGCAAGCGTGCGGACAAGCGATGCGCACGACCGACGTCCGAGGTCCAGACCGACGACGCCAGGCCGTAGTTCGAATCGTTGGCCCAGCCCAGCACCTGTGCTTCATCGGTGAATTTGGTCACCGACACCACCGGCCCGAACACTTCACGACGGACGATTTCATCGTCCTGTTGCGCGTCGGCCAATACCGTTGGTTCGAAGAAAAAGCCATTGCCTTCCACAGCCTTGCCGCCGGTGATCAAACGGATATGCGGCTGCGCCACGGCACGCTCGACAAACCCGGCCACGCGGTCGCGATGTTGGGCGGTGATCAACGGGCCGAGCTCGGTCGACGGATCATCCTGCACACCGTACTTGATGCTGCTGACCGCTTCGCCGAGCTTCTCGACGAACCTGTCGTAGATGCCTTCCTGCGCGTAGATGCGGCAGGCGGCGGTGCAGTCCTGGCCGGCGTTGTAGAAGCCGAAGGTGCGAATGCCTTCCACGGCGGCGTCGATGTCGGCGTCGTCGAAGATGATCACCGGGGCTTTGCCGCCCAGTTCCATGTGCATGCGTTTGACGCTGTCGGCGGTGCTGGAAATGATGTTCGAGCCGGTGGCGATCGAACCGGTCAACGAGACCATGCGCACTTTTGGGTGTGTGACCAGTGGACTGCCGACGGTAGGACCACGACCGAACACCAGGTTAAGCACGCCGGCCGGGAAAATCTCCGACGCCAGTTCCGCCAGACGCAGCGCGGTCAGCGGGGTTTGTTCCGACGGCTTGAGCACCACGGTATTACCTGCCGCGAGGGCCGGGGCGATTTTCCAGGCGACCATCATCAGCGGGTAGTTCCACGGTGCGATGGACGCGATCACGCCGACCGGGTCGCGGCGGATCATCGAAGTGTGGCCGTGCAGGTATTCACCGCCCGCCGAACCGCTCATGCAACGGCTGGCGCCGGCGAAGAAACGAAACACGTCGGCAATCGCCGGGATCTCGTCGTTCAGCGCGGCGTTGTACGGCTTACCGCAGTTGTCCGACTCCAGTTTGGCCAGCTCTTCGCCGTGGGCTTCGATGGCGTCGGCGAGTTTGAGCAGCAGCAGCGAACGTTCTTTCGGCGTGGTTTGCGACCAGTCTTCGAAGGCGCTGTCGGCGGCACGCACGGCGGCATCGACCTGGGCTTCACTGGCTTCGTTGATTTCCACCAACACACGACCGAGGGCCGGGTTGAACACCGGTTGGGCGGGGCCTTCGCCGTCGATCAGTTGGCCATTGATCAAGAGTTTGGTTTGCATGGCTTTGTCCTCTTTGAAGCAATTATTTTTTTCTGTGGAAACCGGCCCCTGTGGGAGCGAGCTTGCTCGCGATAGCGGTTTTACAGTCGACATTTCTGTTGAATGTCAGTCAGTCATCGCGAGCAAGCTCGCTCCCACAAAAAGCCGATTTCCACAGTGGTAAAAATGCGGTGCCAGTTATTTCCCGCCACTGCCCGCAACGCTTTCGCCGCCACGGGTCAGGTAATAGGCGCCGAGGATCGGCAGCATGGTCACCATCATCACCAGCATCGCGACGACGTTGGTCACCGGCACGTCCCGTGGGCGGCTGAGCTGGTTGAGCAGCCACAGCGGCAGGGTGCGTTCATGGCCGGCGGTGAAGGTGGTGACGATGATTTCGTCGAACGACAGGGCAAACGCCAACATGCCGCCGGCCAGCAATGCCGAGCCGAGGTTCGGCAGGATGATGTAGCGAAAGGTCTGCCAGCCGTCGGCGCCGAGGTCCATCGACGCCTCGATCAAACTGTGAGAAGTGCGACGCAAGCGGGCGATGACGTTGTTGTAGACGATCACCACACAGAAGGTCGCGTGACCGACGATGATGGTGAACATCCCCGGTTCGATCCCCAGGGTCTTGAAGGTCGCCAACAGCGCGATACCGGTGATGATCCCCGGCAAGGCAATCGGCAGGATCAGCATCAGCGAGATGCCTTGCTTGCCGAAGAAATCCCGGCGGTACAACGCCGCCGACGCAAGGGTGCCGAGGACCAGCGCAATCAACGTCGCGACGGAGGCGATTTGCAGCGACAGCTTGATCGCTTCCAGCACGTCGGGGCGCGAGAACGCCACGCCGATCCACTTCAGGGTGAAGCCCTTGGGCGGGAAGCTGAACGCTGCGTCTTCGGTGTTGAAGGCGTACAGGAAGATGATCAGGATCGGAAAGTGCAGAAACACCAACCCGCCCCAGGCTGCGATGCGCAGGCCGAGCGAGGCTTTCTCCCCGTGGGTTTCTGGTCTTTGTTTTTTTGCATCAGAGCGCATCGAAGGCCCCCAGTCGTTTCACGATAGTCAGGTAAATGGCGATCAACACAATCGGCACCAACGTGAAGGCCGCGGCCATCGGCATGTTGCCGATCGCACCTTGCTGGGCGTACACCATGCTGCCGACGAAGTAGCCCGGCGGGCCCACCAGTTGCGGCACGATGAAGTCGCCCAGGGTCAGCGAAAAGGTGAAGATCGAACCGGCCGCGATGCCCGGAGTCGACAACGGCAAAGTCACTTGCATAAAGGTCTGGCGGGGCTTGGCGCCGAGGTCGGCCGAGGCTTGCAGCAAGGACGGTGGCAGCCGTTCCAGCGAGGCTTGGATCGGCAGGATCATGAAGGGCAGCCAGATGTAGACGAACACCATGAAACGGCCCAAGTGTGAGGTCGACAACGTGCTGCCGCCGACGCCCGGAATGCCCAGAATGAACTGCAAAACCGGCTCAACCCCCAGGTGCTGAACGAACCACTGCGCCACGCCGCCCTTGGCCAGCAGCAAGGTCCAGGCATACGCCTTGACGATGTAACTGGCCCACATCGGCATCATCACCGCGATGTAGAAAAACGCCTTGGTTTTGCCGGTGGTGTAGCGCGCCATGTAGTAGGCAATCGGGAACGCGACGATGGCGCTGGCGATCGAGACGGCGACGGCCATGCTCAAGGTGCGCAGGATGATGTCGAAGTTCGACGGCTGGAACAGCGCAGCGAAGTTCGCCAGGGTCAGGTCGGGCGTGACCGCCATGGTGAAGTCATCGAAGGTGTAGAAGCCTTGCCACAGCAGAACCAGCAGCGAGCCGAGGTAGATCGCGCCGAACCACAGCAGCGGCGGTACCAGCAGCATCGACAGGTACAGGTTCGGCCGGCGATACAGCAGGTTGGAAAACCTGCGCAACGGCGAGCCGCCGGCCGGGGTTTGAGGGAGAGCCACGCTGTTCATCTCACACCCCACCGACAGCGTTGTCGTGCAGCGGAATCATCGCTTCCCGTGCCCAGCGTGCGCTGATGCGTTGTCCGGTCTGATGTTGCGCGCTGACGTCCAGCCACTGGACGTTGGCCTGGCTGATGTTCAGGGTCTGGCCGTTCTCCAGTTTCAATTCATAGCGCGTGGCGCTGCCCTGGTACTGAATGTCATGGAGCAAACCGCTGACTTCGATTTCATGGCTGGCCAGCGGACCTTCGGCGAAACGCACGTGTTCCGGGCGAATCGAAAACGGCTGTGGATTGCCGCTCAATTGTTTCGCCAGATCGCCGCGAATCACGTTGGAGGTGCCGACGAATTCGGCGACAAAGGTTGTAGCCGGTTTCATGTACAGGTTGCGCGGGGTATCGACTTGCTCGATGCGCCCCTTGTTGAACACCGCCACACGATCCGACATCGACAGCGCTTCGGTCTGGTCGTGGGTGACGAAGATGAAGGTGATGCCGAGCTGGCGTTGCAGCTTCTTCAGTTCACCCTGCATTTGCTCGCGCAGCTTCAAGTCGAGCGCGCCCAACGGTTCATCGAGCAGCAGCACGCGCGGCCGATTGACCAGGGCGCGGGCCAGGGCCACACGCTGGCGCTGGCCGCCGGACAGTTGCACCGGTTTGCGCTCGCCGTAGCCGCCGAGGGCGACCATGTCGAGGGCTTCTTCGGCGCGTTTCTGGCGTTCGGACTTGCCGACGCCTTTGACCTTCAAACCGTAGGCGACGTTGTCGAGTACATTCATGTGCGGGAACAGCGCGTAATCCTGGAACACGGTGTTCACGTCACGTTGATACGGCGGCAGCCCGGCGGCTTCTTCGCCGTGAATACGGATAGAGCCAGCGCTCGGTTGTTCGAAACCGGCGATCAGGCGCAGACAGGTGGTTTTGCCCGAGCCGGAAGGGCCCAGCATGGAAAAGAACTCGCCGTCCTGGATATCGATGGAAACCCGGTCAACGGCCTTCACTTCGCCGAACTGACGGGAAACGTTGGTGAACTGGACTGCAAGCGTCATGGTGCGGTGCTCCAAAAATCTGAATCTTTAAAAGCATCGCGAGCAAGCTCGCTCCCACATTGGAATGCGATCAAATGTGGGAGCGAGCTTGCTCGCGAAGAGGGCTTAACGGCCGCCCATGATCGCGATGTAGTCCTGGGTCCAGCGGCTGTACGGCACGAACTTGCCGCCTTCAGCTTGTGGGGTTTTCCAGAAGGCCAGGTTGTCGAATTGGTCGTAACCGTTGGTTTTGCAGCCCTCGGCGCCTAACAATTCACTCTCCTTGCACCCTGCTGGAACCGCCGGCAACGAACCGAACCACGCCGCCAGGTCACCCTGGACTTTCGGTTGCAGCGACCAGTCCATCCACTTGTAGGCGCAGTTCGGGTGCTTGGCTTCCGCATGGAGCATGGTGGTGTCGGCCCAACCCGTTGCACCTTCTTTTGGAATGACCGAGGCAACCGGCTGCTTGTCCGCCACCAGGCCGTTGACCATGTAGCCCCAGGTGCTGGACGCCGCTACGCCTTCGTTTTTGACGTCACTCATCTGGACCGTTGCGTCATGCCAGTAGCGGTGGATCAAGGGCTGTTGCTTGCGCAGCAGCTCCAGCGCCGCTTTGTATTGCGCTTCGTTGAGCTGGTACGGGTCCTTGATGCCCAGTTCCGGCTGTTTCGATTTGAGATAAAGCGCCGCATCGGCGATGTAGATCGGCCCGTCGTAGGCCTGGACCCGACCCTTGTTGGACTTGCCGTCCGGCAGGGTTTGCTCTTCGAACACCACACTCCAGCTGTCTGGCGCCGTTTTGAAGATATTGGTGTTGTACATCAACACGTTTGGGCCCCATTGGTACGGGGTGCCGTAGGTTTGCTTATTGACGACGTACCAAGCGCCGTCCTTGAGGCGAGGGTCAATGGTCTTCCAGTTCGGGATCAACGCTGTGTTGATCGGCTGCACACGCTTGCCGGCGATCAACCGCAGGGAGGCATCGCCGGATGCCGTCACCAGGTCGTAACCCCCCTTGGACATCAGGCTGACCATCTCATCGGAAGTGGCGGCAGTCTTGACGTTGATCTTGCAGCCGGTTTCCTTTTCGAAGCCGGTGACCCAGTCGTAGGCCTTGTCGCTTTCGCCACGTTCGATGTAGCCAGGCCAGGCCACAATATCCAGCTGACCTTCGCCGGCACCGACGGCTTTCAGCGGTTCGGCGGCCTGGATACTGGCACTGGCCAGCAGCGCGGTGGTGATTGCACTGAGCAGTGCGGTCTTGTGCACGAACATGGGGTTTCCCTCTTCTTTAATTATGGTCGGGGCAGTTTTGAACGTGATGAAGCAGGCCGTTAGCGGCTTGTTATAAGCGTAGTCAGAGATGCTGTCCGTGGCGGGCCATGATGTGCCGCACCACGCTGTAGTCCTGGAGCGAATCGCTGGATAAGTCCTTGCCGTAGCCCGAACGCTTCAGGCCGCCGTGGGGCATTTCGCTCACCAGCATGAAATGGCTGTTGATCCAGGTGCAGCCGTACTGCAAGCGCGCGGCGACTTGCATGGCTTTGTCGAGGTTCTGGGTCCAGACCGAGGAGGCGAGGCCGTATTCCGAGTCGTTGGCCCAGTCCACGGCTTGTTCGAGCTGATCGAAACGGGTCACGGTGACCACCGGCCCGAACACTTCGCGCTGGACGATCTCATCGGTCTGCTTGCAACCGGCCAGCAACGTCGGCTGGTAATAGAAGCCGGCACCGGAATGCACCGCCGCGCCGGTCACTCGCTCGATGTGCGGCTGGCCGAGGGCGCGCTCGACGAAACTGGCCACGCGGTCGCGTTGGCGGGTGCTGATCAGCGGGCCGATCTCGTTGTCGGCGTCGCGCTTGCCGGCAAAGCGCAGGCTGCTGACCGCCGCGCCGAGTTCGGCCACCAAGCGGTCATGAATCCCCGCCTGTGCATAAATTCGGCAGGCTGCGGTGCAATCCTGGCCGGCGTTGTAATAGCCGTAAGTGCGCACGCCTTCGACCACGGCCTGAATGTCGGCATCGTTGCAGACGATCACCGGGGCCTTGCCGCCGAGTTCGAGGTGAGTACGCTTCAGGGTTTTCGCCGCGGCCTGGAGGATTTTTTGCCCGGTGACGATATCGCCGGTCAACGACACCATGCGCACTTTAGGATGACTGACCAAGTGGCTGCCGACGCCTTCACCGCCACCGCAAACGATGTTGATCACACCGCGTGGCAGGATCTCGGCCAGCGCGGGCGCCAGGGCCAGAATCGACAGCGGCGTGTGTTCGGAGGGCTTGAACACCAGCGTGTTGCCGGCGGCCAGGGCCGGGGCGATTTTCCACGCGGCCATCATGATCGGGTAGTTCCACGGCGCAATCGAGGCGACCACACCAATCGGATCGCGGCGGACCATGCTGGTGTAACCCGGCAGGTATTCGCCGCTGAGCTGGCCGGTCTGGCAACGCACGGCGCCGGCGAAGAAACGGAACACATCGACCGTAGCGCTCAAGTCATCCTGACGGGCCAGGTGCAACGGCTTGCCACAGTTCAGGGATTCGAGGCGGGCGAGGAGGTCGGCTTGTTTTTCGATGGCGTTGGCGATGTCCAGCAGCAGGTTCGAGCGTTGTTGCGGCGTAGTCCGCGACCAACCGGCAAAGGCGCGATGGGCGGCGAGGATCGCGGCTTCGACTTGCTCAGTGCTGGCTTCGGCGATGTGGGTCAGCACTTCACCGGTGGCCGGGTTGAGGATCGGTTCGACAAACCCCTGACCCGCGACCAATTCGCCATCGATCAACAACGCGGTGAACAACGGGGTCTGCGCGCCAGCCATTTTTCGGGTTCTCTTTTCTTGTGTGGCCATGCTGCTCCCTGTGACTGGGGCCCGGCCGTCTTATAGATGTACCAAGACTAGGCGCCGCACCCGAGGTCGACAAATACTAAATACTGAAGGTGGCGTTCGATTAAATAGATGGCTTGCGCCCGCCGTGGGGTTGCTCGCGGGCGACGGTCAGGAACGGATCCACCAACGCTGGGCGCGCGGTGCCACGACGCCAGGCCAGGCCGACGTCGAGGGTCTGGCTCAAGTCCGCTATCGGTCGCGCTTCGATGATGTCGCCCTCCAGTGACCATGGGCGATAGGTCATGTCGGGCTGGATCGACACGCCCAATCCCGCTGCTACCAGGCTTCGCACCGCTTCCGTCGACGCCGTTTTCAAGGTGATGCGCGGTTGCAGCGAAGCCGCCGCCCACATGCGCTGCGCATTGCGGTCCATTTCATCGACGTTCAGCTGAATCAACGGTTCGCGGGCCACGTCGGCGAGGTTGATGCTGTCGTGTTCCAGCAGCGGATGCTGGGCTGGTAGCCATAACCGATGGGGCGAGTGGGTCAGTACTTCGGTCTGCAAGGCGTGGCGGTCCTCGAGATTGGAGAGGATCAACACACCAACATCGATTTCGCCGCTGACCAGCAAATGCTCGATGTAAGGGCGCTCGTCCTCCATCACCCGAATCTCGACATTGGGGTAGGCGCGCTGGAAACGGGTGAGTAGATCAGCAAGGTAGTAACCGGCCACCAGGCTGGTCACGCCGATGATCAACTGGCCGGCGACTTGATCGGTGCTCTGTTGCAGGCTGCGTTTGGCGTTGTCCACCGTCGCCAGAATCAGGTGCGCCTGGCGTAGGAATTGGTGGCCCTGGTGGGTCAGCGTCATGCCCTTGGCGTGACGGTTGAACAGGCCTACGCCGATTTCCTGCTCCAGCTGCTGGATCGCCAGGGTCAAGGTGGACTGAGAAATGAACGCGGTTTGCGCGGCGGCGGAGATCGAGCCGGTCTCGGCCACGGCGATGAAGTGACGGATCTGACGCAAGGTCATCATGGTGAAAGTACCCGGTGGGCGGTTTTTATAGATTTGCTTGAGTGTATATCCATTTTTCTGAAGGGCCGCGGTCGGCTGAATGGCGCTGCGCAACATCTCGAAGCACTCTCGCCCCCGAATGCCGGGCACTTTCGATCTAGGCTGGTGGCCTTATTGATCCGGTTAACCCCTTTTTTGGAGGCGGCAAATGAACACGCGTGGATTGCTCGATCAGCTACTCAAGTCCGGTCAGGACATGTTGCAGAACAAGGCCGGCGGTTCACAAAACAAGACCTCTGGCGGTGGCCTGGGCGGATTGCTCGGTGGCAGCGGTGGTTCGGGCGGCCTCGGCAGTTTGCTTTCGGGCGCAGGCGGCGGGGCGTTGGCGGCGGGTGCCATGGGCCTGTTGCTCGGCAGCAAAAAGGCACGCAACGTCGGCGGCAAAGTCGCCGTCTACGGCGGCCTCGCGGCGCTCGGCGTCATTGCCTACAAGGCCTACGGTAATTGGCAGGCCCAGCAAGGCACCGTGCCGAAGACTGAACCGCAGACACTCGACCGTCTGCCACCAGCGCAAGTCGAGTTGCACAGCCAGGCGATTCTCAAGGCGCTGGTCGCTGCGGCCAAAGCCGATGGCCACGTTGATGAACGCGAGCGTGCATTGATAGAAGGCGAATTCACCAAACTCGACAACGATCAGGAATTGCAGCAGTGGCTGCATGCCGAACTCAGCAAGCCGCTCGACCCGACGGAAGTGGCCCGCGCTGCCAGCACGCCGGAAATGGCCGCTGAGATGTACATCGCCAGCGTAATGCTGGTGGATGAGGAGAGCTTCATGGAGAAGTCCTACCTCGATGAGCTTGCACGTCAGTTGAAGCTTGAGCCGGGGTTGAAGGCTGAGTTGGAGAAGCAGGTTCGCCAGGCTTCCATGTAACCCTTCAGGCCGCCTTCAGTCGCGCCACATGCCACCCTCAAGGCCAATTACGGCTGTTTTTGCCGGGGATGAGAAGTGGCGCGCAACCCTTTATAGATGCAACCTCGCCCTCGGCTATACTCCGCAGCATTTGAAATGCCCCCCGAGGACTGACTGTGAAGAACTGGACGTTGCGCCAACGCATCTTGGCGAGCTTTGCGGTGATTATCGCCATCATGTTGCTGATGGTCGTTGTGTCGTATTCCCGTTTACTGTCGATTGAGTCCAGTGAGAACGTTGTGCGCACGGACAGTGTTCCCGGGATTCACTACAGTTCCCTGATTCGCGGTGCCTGGGTCGATGATTACGTGCTGACCCAGCAACTGATCGGGCTGGGTGGCGGTCGAGTCATGACCCAGGATGACAAGGATCTGTACAAGGGTATTGAGGAAAGGCTGCAACGCTCGATGTCCAGCTACCGGAGTACCGTCTTCGAGAAAGATGATCAGGCAAGGTTCGAGGCGTTTGAAAAGCTGCACGAGCAATATGACAAGCTGCTCGAAGAGGTAGTCGATGCCTACCAGCATAAGGACTTCGAACAGGCCCGCCGCCTATTCACCGAAGAGCTGACCCCGGCATGGGCTGCCGGCCGCAAACAGCTTGACGAACTCATTGAATTCAACAAGGAGGCGACAGAGGCGGCCACTGACACGATCATTTCATCGGTAGCAGTGGCGAAGCTGATCATGGGCGTTTCGTTGCTGGTCGCCGTCATTTGTGCCGGGTTGTGTGGTCTTTTGTTGATGCGCGCGATCATGGCGCCGATGAACCGCATAGTGCAGATCCTCGAAATAATGCGTACTGGCGATCTCAGCAGTCGTCTGAACCTGGCGCGCAAGGACGAATTCGGCGCCGTGGAAACCGGCTTCAACGACATGATGACCGAGCTGACGTCCCTGGTGTCCCAGGCCCAGCGTTCCTCGGTGCAGGTCACCACCTCGGTGACCGAGATCGCAGCCACCTCCAAGCAACAGCAAGCGACCGCCACCGAAACCGCTGCCACCACCACCGAAATCGGCGCGACGTCCCGTGAGATTGCGGCCACTTCGCGGGATCTGGTGCGCACGATGATTGAAGTCTCCACCGCCGCCGATCAGGCCTCGGTGCTCGCCGGTTCCGGGCAGCAAGGCCTGGCACGGATGGAAGAGACCATGCACTCGGTGATGGGCGCAGCCGATCTGGTCAACGCCAAACTGGCGATCCTCAATGAGAAGGCCGGCAACATCAATCAAGTGGTGGTGACCATCGTCAAAGTCGCCGACCAGACCAATCTGCTGTCGCTCAACGCGGCCATCGAGGCCGAAAAGGCCGGTGAATACGGCCGCGGTTTTGCCGTGGTCGCCACCGAAGTGCGGCGTCTGGCGGACCAGACCGCCGTCGCCACGTACGACATCGAGCAGATGGTGCGCGAGATCCAGTCGGCGGTGTCGGCCGGGGTGATGGGCATGGACAAGTTCTCTGAAGAAGTGCGCCGCGGCATGTCCGAGGTGCAGCAAATCGGCGAGCAGTTGTCGCAGATCATCCATCAGGTCCAGGCGCTGGCGCCGCGGGTGTTGATGGTCAACGAAGGCATGCAGGCCCAGGCCACGGGCGCGGAGCAGATCAACCACGCGCTGGTGCAGTTGGGCGATGCCAGCAGCCAGACCGTCGAGTCCCTGCGCCAGGCCAGTTTCGCCATCGACGAACTGAGCCAGGTGGCCGTAGGGCTTCGTAGTGGCGTTTCGCGATTCAAAGTCTGATGAGCGAACCCACGGCCAAGCGCACCGCCGTGAAGCCGGCGCTGCAATCATTGTTTCTGGTGTTTCGCATCGGCAACGAGCGCTATGCCTTGCAGGCCATCGAGGTGGCGGAAGTGCTGCCGCGCCTGCCGTTGAAGCCGATTCCCCGCGCGCCGGACTGGGTGGCCGGGGTGTTCGCCTACCGCGGCGCGGTGGTGCCGGTGATCGACCTCAGTGCGCTGACGTTCGGCCAACCGGCCCAGGCCCGCACCAGCACGCGCTTGGTGCTGGTCAATTACCGTCCGGATGAGTTCGCTGAGGCGCAATTGCTCGGGCTGATTCTGGAACAGGCCACCGACACCTTGCGCTGCAACCCGGCGGATTTTCAGCCCTATGGCCTGGACAATCGTCAGGCGCCGTACCTCGGGCCGGTGCGTGAAGATGCCCAGGGTTTGCTGCAATGGGTGCGGGTCGCCGACTTACTCGACGATCAGGTTCGCGAGTTGCTGTTTCCGTCGCAGCCTCTGAACCTGGCACTGCTTGAGGAGCGGCCATGAGCAGCGATCAGCGGTTTTTCGATTTCCTGAAAGAGCGCATCGGTCTCGACGTGACGTCGGTGGGCCCGGCGATCATCGAGCGCGCGGTGCGCCAGCGCAGCATGGCATCCAAAGCGCTGACGGCCGATGAGTACTGGCACACCTTGCAGGGTTCGCAGGACGAGCAGCAGGCGCTGATCGAAGCGGTGATTGTCCCCGAGACCTGGTTTTTCCGTTACCCGGAATCCTTCGCCACATTGGCGAAACTGGCCGCCAAACGCCTGAGCGACATCAACAATATGCGCGCGCTGCGGATTCTCAGCCTGCCGTGTTCCACCGGTGAAGAACCGTATTCCATCGCCATGGCGTTGCTCGATGCGGGGTTACAGCCGCACCAGTTCAAGGTCGAAGGCATGGACGTCAGTCCGTTGTCGGTGGAAAAAGCCCGGCGCGCGCTGTACGGCAAGAATTCGTTTCGTGGCCAGGACATCGCCTTTCGCGACCGGCATTTCACCGCCGAAGGCGAGGAGGGCTATCGCCTCAGTGGGCGAGTGCTCGAACAAGTGCGTTTGCAGGTCGGCAATCTGCTGGATCCGACGTTGCTGGCCAACGAGCCACCCTATGACTTTGTGTTTTGCCGCAACCTGCTGATCTATTTCGATCAGCCGACCCAGCAGCAAGTGTTCGAAGTGCTCAAGCGTCTGACCCATGTGGATGGCGTGCTGTTTATCGGCCCGGCCGAGGGCAGTTTGCTCGGCCGTTTTGGCATGCGTTCGATCGGCATCCCGCAATCCTTTGCGTTCAGTCGTCAGAGCGCACCAGAGCCTGCGCCCATTGCGACGTTCGTTCCGACGCCTCTGCCCGTGCGCCAACCGGTGCGCAGCGTGGCACCGCCGCCCGTTCGCAACCGGCCCTTCGCAACGGTGGCGCCGCTACCTGTCGTGACGAAAGTCGCCAACCCGGACACCGCCGCGCTGCTGGCGAACATCGCCGCGCTGGCCAACGAAGGCAAAAGTGCCGAGGCCCGCGCCGCGTGCGATAGCTATTTGCGCAGTCACGAGCCAGTGGCCCAGGTCTTTTACTGGCTGGGCCTGCTCAGCGATGTCGCCGGCAGAGTCCTTGAAGCTCAGGGTTTTTATCGCAAGGCCTTGTACCTCGACCCGCAACATCCCGACGCGTTGATGCACCTGGCGGCGTTGCTGCAATCCTTGGGCGACACGGCGGGAGCCAGACGATTGCAAGACCGCGCAGCCCGCAGCGAGCGCGCCGCTGACAGTGAGCGTAAACGATGAACGTCGCCGACACCTTTAGCCTCACCCATGAAGATGCGCTGGCCATCGACGACTGCTGGAACCGCATCGGTGTCCACGGCGACAAGTCCTGCCCGCTGCTGAGCGATCACATTCACTGCCGCAATTGCGCGGTGTATTCGGCCGCGGCGACGCGCTTGCTCGACCGCTACGCGTTGCAGCAGGAAGACCGCGGGCAAGTCTCCAGCGCGGTCGAGAGCGAGATGAAAACCCGTTCGCTGCTGATGTTCCGCCTGGGCGAGGAGTGGCTGGCCCTGGCCACCCGCAGTCTGGTGGAAGTGTCGCCGCTGCAAGCGATTCATTCCTTGCCGCACCAACGCTCCCGGGCGTTGCTCGGCGTGGCGAATGTGCGCGGCGCGTTGGTGGCGTGCCTGTCGCTGGTGGAATTGCTCGGACTCGACGGTGCCAGCAGCGTGGCGTCCGGTGCGCGGGTCATGCCGCGCATGCTGATCATCGCCGCCCACGGCGGGCCGGTGGTGGTACCGGTGGATGAAGTGGACGGGATTCACGCCATCGACGAACGCATCCTCGAGGCGGCGTCCCGCTCCGGTACGCAAGCCAGCGGCAAATACACCCGTGGCGTGTTGCAATTCAAAGGTCGCAGCCTGCGTTGGCTGGATGAAGAACAGCTGCTGTCCGCCGTGACCCGGAGCCTCACATGACCCCCGAGCAAATGCGCGACTCCTCTTTGCTGGAACTGTTCAGTCTGGAATCCGAGGCCCAGACGCTGGTGCTGAGCGCAGGCCTTTTGGCGCTGGAGCGCGACCCGACCCAGGCCGATCACCTCGAATCGTGCATGCGCGCGGCGCATTCGCTCAAGGGCGCGGCGCGGATTGTCGGCGTCGATGCCGGGGTCAGCGTTGCGCATGTGATGGAAGATTGCCTGGTCAGTGCCCAGGAAGGACGCCTGTACTTGCGGCCCGAGCACATCGATGCCTTGTTGCAAGGCACCGATTTGCTGATGCGCATTGCAACGCCGGACAACAACCCTGAACCTGCGGTAATCGAGGCCTATGTGGTCTTGATGGCGCGGTTGCTGGATCCGATGGCGGCGCCTGCGCCGGTCACTGCGCCTGTCGCCCCAGTGATGGCGGAGCTTCAGCTCGAACCACCGACGCCCAAGGTCGAGGCGCCAATCCCGGTCGCCGAACTGCAACCCGCTGAGCCGCCGCGCAAGGCCAAACGCACCACCGAAAACGGCGAGCGGGTACTGCGAGTCACGGCCGAACGCCTGAACAGCCTGCTTGATCTGTCGAGCAAATCCCTGGTGGAAACCCTGCGGCTCAAACCGCACCTGGCCACCATGCAACGCCTCAAGCGTATGCAGAACAACGGACTGCGAGCCCTGGAAAACCTCAACGTCCACCTCAAGGAACATGCCTTGAGTCTGGAAGCACAAGAAGCCCTCGAAGACGCTCGTCGGCTACTGGCTGAGTCTCAGCAATTGCTAATGGAAAAGAACGCCGAACTGGATGAGTTCGCCTGGCAGGCCAGTCAACGGGCGCAAGTGTTGTACGACACCGCGCTGGCCTGCCGCATGCGGCCGTTTGCCGATGTGCTGGCCGGGCAAGAACGCATGGTTCGCGACCTCGGCCGCAGCCTCGGCAAGCAGGTGCGGCTGGAGATCGAGGGCGAGAAAACCCAGGTCGATCGCGACGTGTTGGAGAAGCTCGAAGCGCCGCTGACTCACCTGCTGCGCAATGCCGTGGATCACGGCATCGAATCCCCGGAGCAACGGCTAATGGCGGGTAAACCCGCTGAAGGCCTGATCCGTTTGCGCGCTTCCCATCAGGCCGGTTTGCTGGTGTTGGAACTGAGCGATGACGGTAACGGCGTCGATCTGGAAAAGGTCCGCCGCAGCATCATCGAACGCCAATTGTCCCCGGCCGAAACCGCCGCGCAGTTGAGTGAAGAAGAGCTGCTGACCTTCCTGTTTCTGCCGGGTTTCAGCCTGCGCGACACGGTCACAGAAGTATCCGGACGCGGCGTCGGTCTGGATGCGGTCCAGCACATGGTCCGCCAGGTGCGCGGCGCGGTCGTGCTGGAGCAGGCAGCGGGCGAGGGCAGTCGTTTCCATCTCGAAGTGCCGCTGACCCTGTCGGTGGTGCGCAGTCTGGTGGTGGAAGTCGGTGACGAGGCGTATGCCTTCCCGCTGGCCCACATCGAACGGATGTGCGATCTGGAGCCGGCGGACATTGTCCAGGTCGAAGGTCGTCAGCATTTCTGGCACGAAGGCCGGCATGTCGGGCTGGTCGCGGCCAGTCAGCTGTTGCAGCGTCCGGCGAGCCAGAACAGTCAGCAAACCCTCAAAGTGGTGGTGATTCGCGAGCGCGAGGCGATTTACGGCGTGGCGGTCGAGCGGTTTATCGGCGAGCGGACGTTGGTCGTTTTGCCGCTGGACGAGCGTCTGGGCAAGGTCCAGGACATTTCCGCCGGGGCCTTGCTCGACGATGGTTCGGTGGTGCTGATCGTCGACGTCGAAGACATGTTGCGTTCGGTGGACAAACTGCTCAATACCGGGCGTCTTGAGCGCATTGCCCGTCAAGGCAGCCAGGTGGTTGAAGCCGCTCGAAAACGGATTCTGGTGGTCGACGATTCGCTGACCGTGCGTGAGCTGCAGCGCAAGTTGCTACTCAATCGCGGCTACGACGTGGCGGTGGCGGTGGACGGTATGGACGGCTGGAACGCCCTGCGTTCGGAGGATTTCGATCTGCTGATCACCGACATCGATATGCCACGCATGGATGGCATCGAACTGGTGACTTTGTTGCGCCGGGACAATCGCCTGCAATCCCTTCCGGTTATGGTGGTGTCGTACAAGGATCGTGAAGAGGACCGTCGCCGTGGACTGGACGCTGGAGCCGACTATTATCTAGCCAAAGCCAGTTTTCATGACGACGCCCTGCTTGACGCGGTGGTTGAGCTCATTGGAGGAGCACGTGCATGAAAATAGCGATCGTCAACGACATGCCCATGGCGGTGGAGGCCCTGCGCCGCGCCTTGGCATTCGATCCGGCGCACGAGGTGGTCTGGGTCGCCAGTAATGGGGCCGAGGCGGTGCAGCGTTGCGCTGAAAATACGCCGGATCTGATTCTGATGGACCTGATCATGCCCGTGATGGATGGCGTGGAGGCGACCCGGCGGATCATGGCGGGTACGCCGTGCGCGATTGTCATCGTTACGGTCGACCGCGAGCAGAACGTGCATCGGGTGTTTGAGGCCATGGGCCACGGAGCGCTGGATGTGGTTGATACGCCGGCCATCGGTGCTGGCAATGCCCAAGAGGCAGCGGCGCCATTACTGCGCAAGATCATCAACATCGGTTGGCTGATCGGTGACCGGGGCAATCGGGAGCGAGCCGCCCCGAGCCCGTTGCGCAGTTCGGCTTCGCGCCAGCGCCTGATCGCCATTGGCTCATCGGCCGGTGGGCCGGCCGCGCTGGAAGTATTGCTCAAGGGGTTGCCGCGAGATTTTTCGGCCGCCATCGTGCTGGTGCAGCATGTTGACCAAGTGTTCGCCGCCGGCATGGCCGAATGGCTCAGCAGCGCCAGCGGCCTGAATGTGCGCCTGGCCCAGGAAGGCGAGCCTCCGCAGACCGGCTCGGTGTTGCTGGCGGGCACCAATCACCATATTCGCTTGTTGAAAAACGGCACGCTGGCTTACACCGCCGAACCGGTCAACGAGATCTACCGGCCCTCGATCGATGTGTTCTTCGAGAGCGTGGCCAATTACTGGAACGGCGATGCCGTGGGTATTTTGCTCACCGGCATGGGACGCGATGGCGCGCAGGGGCTTAAACTCATGCGCCAACAGGGCTACCTGACCATCGCTCAGGATCAGAACAGCAGCGCGGTGTACGGCATGCCGAAGGCGGCAGCGGCCATCGACGCCGCTGTGGAGATTCGCCCACTGGAAAAGATAGCGCCACGATTGCTGGAGATTTTCCCCAAATGAAGAATTTTCACAGCAATCTGGCCCAAGTAGTACTCAGGTGACTGCCAATGAATGAATTACAGCTCGACGACTTCAAAACCGACGAAAACGCCGCCATGGTGTTGTTGGTGGACGATCAGGCAATGATCGGCGAGGCGGTGCGCCGCGGGTTGTCGAACGAAAGTAATATCGACTTCCACTTCTGCGCCGACCCGCACCAGGCCATCGCCCAGGCGATCCGCATCAAACCGACGGTGATCCTCCAGGATCTGGTGATGCCCGGTCTTGACGGCTTGAGCCTGGTGCGCGAGTACCGCAACCATCCGGCGACCAAGAACATCCCGATCATTGTCCTGTCGACCAAGGAAGACCCGCTGATCAAAAGCGCGGCGTTTGCGGCCGGGGCCAATGATTACCTGGTGAAGTTGCCGGACAACATCGAACTGGTGGCGCGCATCCGCTATCACTCGCGCTCCTACATGACGTTGCTGCAGCGTGACGCAGCGTATCGCGCGCTGCGGGTCAGCCAGCAACAGTTGCTCGACACCAACCTGGTGCTGCAGCGCTTGATGAACTCAGACGGCCTGACCGGGCTGTCGAACCGCCGGCATTTCGACGAATACCTGGAGCTTGAGTGGCGCCGTTCGCTGCGTGACCAGAGTCAACTGTCGCTGCTGATGATTGATGTTGACTACTTCAAGTCCTACAACGACAGCTTCGGCCACCTTGAAGGCGATGAAGCCCTGCGCAAAGTGGCCACGGCGATTCGTGATGCCAGCGCCCGACCTTCGGACCTGCCGGCCCGTTACGGCGGCGAAGAATTCGCCCTGGTGCTGCCCAATACTTCGCCGGGCGGCGCGCGACTGGTCGCGGAAAAACTCCGCCAGACCGTGTCTGCGCTGAAGATCCCGCACATTTTCCCGGCCGAAGGTTCGAGCCTGACCATCAGCATCGGCCTGTCGACCATGACCCCGCAACCGGGCGGCGATTGCCGTCAATTGATCTCGGCGGCGGACAAGGGGCTGTATCTGGCGAAGAACAATGGGCGTAATCAGGTTGGGATTGAGTAACTCGCAAACTCACCTCGCTCTGTAGCAGCTGTCGAGCCCTGCGAGGCAGCGTTCGAGGACGAAGTCCTCGCCAATCCTGTGAGTGCGGTTTTCCTGAAAGACCGCGTTGCCTGATTTTACGACCGCTTCGCGGCCGAACGCAGCCTCGCGGGCTCGGCAGCTGCTACAAGTGCTCAGCGCCGCCAAATTCATTCGCCCCTAAAGCCGCCAGGCGGGCTGCCGTGACAGCCTGATTACGTTATACTCGCCGGCTTTCAAAAGTTCGCCAACGAGTGCTGCCCGCCATGGAAATCAACCCGATCCTTAACAGTATCAAGGACCTGTCCGAGCGCTCCGAAACTATTCGGGGGTATCTTTGACTACGATCAAAAGCATGAGCGTCTGACTGAAGTCAATCGCGAGCTTGAAGATCCGTCTGTCTGGAACAACCCGTCGTACGCTCAGGAACTGGGCCGCGAGCGATCGCTGCTGGCCCAGATCGTCGAAACCCTCGACGAAATGCATTCAGGCCTGGCCGATGCCAAAGACCTGCTGCTGATGTCCGCCGAAGAAGAAGACCAGGCTGCCGTCGATGACGTCGCTGCCGAAGTCGAGCGCCTGCGCGAGTCCCTGGAAAAACTCGAATTCCGTCGCATGTTCAGTGGTGAGATGGACGCCAACAACGCCTACCTGGACATCCAGGCCGGCTCCGGCGGCACCGAGGCCCAGGACTGGGCCAACATCCTGCTGCGCATGTACCTGCGCTGGGCCGACAAACGCGGTTTCGACGCCACCATCATGGAACTGTCGGCTGGTGAAGTCGCCGGGATCAAGGGCGCCACGGTGCACATCAAGGGCGAATACGCCTTTGGCTGGTTGCGCACCGAGATCGGCGTGCACCGTCTGGTGCGCAAGAGCCCGTTCGACTCCGGCAACCGTCGCCACACCTCGTTCTCGGCCGTGTTCGTGTCCCCGGAAATCGATGACAACATCGAAATCGACATCAACCCGTCGGACCTGCGCATCGACACCTACCGCTCCTCTGGTGCCGGTGGTCAGCACGTAAACACCACCGACTCGGCCGTACGTATTACCCACGTACCGACCAACACCGTGGTCAGCTGCCAGAACGAACGCTCCCAGCACGCCAACAAAGACACCGCGATGAAAATGTTGCGGGCGCGCTTGTACGAGCAGGAAGTGCAGAAACGCAACGCCGCCTCCCAAGCCCTGGAAGACACCAAGTCGGACATCGGCTGGGGTCACCAGATTCGCTCTTACGTGCTCGATGCGTCGCGAATCAAGGATTTGCGCACTAACATCGAACGCAGTGACTGCGACAAGGTGCTCGACGGCGACATCGACGAATACCTGGTGGCCAGCCTGAAGCAAGGCCTGTAAACCGCCAGTCAAGACCTTAAGTCCCCTGCCACCGGTGGGGGCAACGAACCTGTGATGGAATTTTTAAAGACATGAGCGACCTAGAACTCGACCCGCAAGCCCTGCAACAGGAAGAAAACTCCCTGATCGCCCTGCGCAAGGAAAAGCTGGCTGCCGAGCGCGCCAAGGGCAATGCCTTCCCGAACGACTTCCGCCGCGACAACTACTGCGAAGACTTGCAGAAACAGTACGCGGACAAGACCAAGGAAGAGCTGGCAGAGGCTGCAATCCCGGTCAAGGTTGCTGGTCGTCTCATGCTCAACCGTGGCTCGTTCATGGTGATCCAGGACATGTCCGGTCGCATTCAGGTTTACGTCAACCGTAAAACCCTGTCCGAAGAAACCCTGGCCGCGGTGAAAACCTGGGACCTGGGCGACATCATCGCCGCCGAAGGCACCCTGGCGCGTTCCGGCAAGGGCGACCTGTACGTCGAAATGACCAGCGTGCGCCTGCTGACCAAATCCCTGCGCCCGCTGCCGGACAAGCACCACGGCCTGACCGACACCGAATCCCGTTATCGTCAGCGTTACGTTGACCTGATCGTCAACGAAGACGTGCGCCAGACTTTCCGCGTTCGTTCGCAAGTCATCGCGCACATCCGCAGCTTCCTGATGAAGCGAGACTTCCTGGAAGTCGAAACACCGATGCTGCAAACCATTCCAGGCGGTGCAGCGGCCAAGCCGTTCGAAACACACCACAACGCCCTGGACATGGACATGTACCTGCGCATCGCGCCGGAGCTGTACCTCAAGCGTCTGGTGGTCGGTGGTTTTGAAAAAGTGTTCGAGATCAACCGCAACTTCCGTAACGAAGGCGTTTCGACTCGTCACAACCCTGAATTCACCATGTTGGAGTTCTATCAGGCTTACGCCGACTACGAAGACAACATGGACCTGACCGAAGAGCTGTTCCGCGAGCTGGCGCAGCTGGTTCTGGGCAGCACCGACGTGCCTTACGGCGACAAAGTGTTCCACTTCGGCGAACCGTTCGTGCGTCTGTCGGTGTTCGACTCGATCCTCAAGTACAACCCTGAGCTGACCGCTGACGACCTGAACGACATCGACAAGGCCCGTGCCATCGCCAAGAAGGCCGGCGCCAAGGTGCTGGGCTTCGAAGGTCTGGGCAAACTGCAGGTGATGATTTTCGAAGAGCTGGTCGAGCATAAGCTGGAACAGCCGCACTTCATCACTCAATACCCGTTCGAAGTGTCGCCGCTGGCTCGTCGTAACGACGACAACCCGAACGTCACCGACCGTTTTGAACTGTTCATCGGTGGCCGCGAAATCGCCAACGCCTACTCCGAGTTGAACGACGCGGAAGACCAGGCCGAGCGCTTCATGGCTCAGGTGGCCGACAAGGACGCCGGCGACGACGAAGCCATGCACTACGACGCCGACTTCGTTCGCGCGCTGGAGTACGGCATGCCGCCAACGGCCGGTGAAGGTATCGGCATCGACCGTCTGGTGATGCTGCTGACCAACTCCCCGTCGATCCGCGACGTGATCCTGTTCCCGCACATGCGGCCACAAGCGTAAGTGTTTCAATAAAAAAGCCGCCTAAAACAGGCGGCTTTTTATTGCCTGTCTGGTACAAACGTATCAATTGGTTACTTTTGAAGTAAGAGAGGAATACCTGTCGTGAACCGTGCAATTGCTCAAGAGGGTGCAGCGGACGTCGCCACTGCGGTCGCTGAAAGTGTTCAGTACCAGGGTCGCAAGGCTAGCCGACAGGGCAGTGAGCAGCGTCGACAGGATATTCTCGATGCGGCGATGCGCATTGTCGTGCGCGATGGCGTGCGGGCCGTGCGTCACCGCGCGGTGGCCGCCGAGGCCGGTGTGCCGCTGTCGGCCACCACTTACTATTTCAAGGATATCGATGACCTGCTCACCGATACCTTCGCTCAATACGTGGAACGCAGTGCGGCGTTCATGGCCAAGTTGTGGGCCAGCAACGAAGGCCTGCTGCGCGAGATGGTTGCTTATGGCGATGGCAGCCCCGAGTCGCGTTCACAGCTGGCTGACGATATCGCGCGGCTGACCGCCGATTACGTGCAGCGCCAATTGCACAACCGTCGCGAACACTTGATGGCCGAGCAGGCGTTCCGTCAGGAGGCGCTGTTGAACCCGCGTCTGGCGGAGTTGGTGCGCTCGCATCAGCAGATTCTTCTGCAAGGCACCTGCCATTTTTTCGAGGTATTGGGTTCCCGCGAGCCACAACAGGATGCCAAAGTGTTGACGGCGATTATCGGACGGATGGAATATCAGGGCCTGCTCAACGACGCCGAGCCTGTCGCCGAAGCCGAAATGCTCGGTATCCTGACCCGCTACATGCACCTGGTATTGGCGTCGGTGTAACCCTGAAGGAACCCACACCCCTGTGGGAGCGAGCTTGCTCGCGATGACGGTTTAACATTCGACATAGATGTCGCCTGACACTCCGCTATCGCGAGCAAGCTCGCTCCCACAGGGTCCGGGGTCGGTTTGAGATCGCGGTGTATCGATAGGGAGTGTTGAATGAAAGCCTGGCGTGTCGTTGTGATCGCCTTGTCGTTCCTGCTGCTCAGCGGCTGTCTGGTGACCTTCAAGGAGCCGCTGCCCTCGAGCGAGCCCGCGCCTAAAGGGTTGCTCGGCAAATGGACCAGCACCAACGCCTGGGGCGAGCCGCTGAATCTGGAGCTGACGCGCCTGGGCGACAATCACTATCAGGCTGTCAGCTACTTCAAGGCTAAACCCAAGGAGCGCGAAGCCTATCCCTTCACGGTGACCCGCCATGGCAGTCGCTGGTACCTGTCGGCCAAGGTGCCGGCGCAATTCGGTGGGCATTTCACTCTCTTGGGTTTTGAACTCACCGATAAGCATGAGCTGGTGGTCTATAACCTCGACCTCGAGCAGATCAACCAGGCCCTGAGGCAAAAAGTCCTCAGCGGCGAAGGCTTCCAGACCGACGACGGCGACGGTGTGTTGATCAACAACAATCTGGACCAGGTCTTCGTTTACCTGGACGACCCGGCCAATTCCGATGTGTTCGTCGAGGCCGTGCGCTATCAGCGCCTGGCCAAAGCCAAATAAACCCAGCACGTAAACGGTTTTTCTACAGGAGTTTCGGGTGGACGATTACCAGCAGACGATACGCATGTTGTCCGATCGCATTGTGCTGGCGCAGACGCCGATTCGCGTCCTCGATGCAGTCAAGTGGGACGACAACATCCGCAAGGGTTTCCTCAAGGCCAAGGGCAAGGAAATGCCAGCGGTGGACCGCGATTACTACCTGAACCGACCGCTGGCGTTCGACTCCAGCAAGGTGAAACTGGAATTCCAGAACATCGAGCGCGACATCACCCGTCAGCTCGGACAGTTCAACCCGGTTGGCCAGATCATGCGCCGCATGTGCAAGGAATACCGCATGGTGGTGCGCATGCTCGAAGCGCGCGGTACCGAGGATTTCGGGCTGATTTCACAGGAGCTTTACGGTGCCGCTTCCGACGCGTTCCACGCCGGCGATCCGACCCTTTCCGACCTGGGCCTGATGCTCTCGGATTACCTGAACAATATTGATGGCCGTGGCGACCTGAAGGACGAACCGAAAATCCTCAACGCCAAGGAAGCCGTCCACCTGCTGCAAACCCGCTTGAACAAGGTATTCGGCGAGGCCGAGGAAACCATTCGCGTATTCGAGTCCGACGGGATCGTCGCCGATGCGGCGGCTGGCGCCGATTACATCAAGATCCGCGCCGACGCGATGTTCAACGACCGTGACGTGCGCGCTCTGGAAGTCCATGAAGGGCTGGTGCATGTGGGAACCACGCTCAATGGCCTGAACCAGCCGATCTGCACCTTCCTCTCCAAAGGCCCGCCGTCGTCGACGGTGACTCAGGAAGGCCTGGCGATCCTGATGGAAATCATCACTTTCGCCTCGTACCCGAGTCGCCTGCGCAAACTGACCAACCGCACCCGCGCCATTCACATGGTGGAAGAGGGCGCGGACTTCCTGCAGATCTTCGAGTTCTTCCGCGAGCAAGGTTTTGAAATGGCGGAAAGCTACGGCAACGCCAGTCGGGTTTTCCGCGGCTCGGTGCCGACAGGTCTGCCATTTACCAAAGACTTGTCCTACCTCAAGGGCTTTATCATGGTTTACAACTACATTCAGTTGGCCGTGCGTAAGGGCAAGCTTGAGCAGATACCGCTGCTGTTTTGCGGCAAGACCACGCTGGAAGACATGCGGACGTTGCGCCAGTTGGTGGATGAAGGGTTGGTGGTGCCACCGAAGTATTTGCCGGATCAGTTCCGTGACCTGAACGCGCTGTCGGCGTGGATGTGCTTCTCCAACTTCCTCAATCACCTGAGCTTGGACCGGATCGAAGCGGATTACTCCAATATCCTCTAAGAACAGCGATATCCCTGTGGGAGCGAGCTTGCTCGCGATGGCGGCTTAACATTCAACGTAGATGTTGGCTGATCCACCGCTATCGCGAGCAAGCTCGCTCCCACAGGTAATTCATTTCCCACAGGATTGTGTTCCAACTCCATTTCTTGCGAGGTTTCATCGGATGAGAATCCTCGGCTTCTTCTGCCTTCTCCTGACCTTGAGCGGCTGCAGCTCGCTGTTGTTCTACCCCGAGCCCGGCCAGCTGTTTACCCCGGAAAAAGCCCAACTCGAATACCGCGACGTCACCCTCACCACCGCCGACGGCCTCAAGCTGCACGGCTGGTGGTTGCCGGCCAAACAAGGTGTCGAGGTCAAGGGCACGGTGCTGCATTTGCACGGTAACGGCGGCAACCTGCCCATGCATCTTGGGGGGAGCTGGTGGTTACCGAAAGAAGGGTATCAAGTGCTGCTGCTGGACTATCGCGGTTATGGATTGTCCGAGGGTGAACCGACGCTGCCGGAGATCTACCAGGACATCGACGCCGCATTCAAATGGCTGGATCAGGCGCCGGAGGTCAAGGGCAAGCCGCTGATCCTCCTGGGGCAAAGCCTCGGCGGTTCGATGGCCGTGCATTACTTGGTTCAACACCCTGAACGCCAAAAACAACTCAAGGCCTTCGTCCTCGACGGCGTGCCCGCCAGTTACCGCAGTATCGGTCAATTTGCCCTGAGCCATTCCTGGCTGACCTGGGCGGTTCAGGTGCCGCTGTCCTGGCTGGTGCCGGACGGCGACAGCGCGATCCATTCCATGGCGCAGCTCAATGGCGTGCCGAAACTGATCTACCACAGCATCGACGATCCGATCGTGCCCCTTTCCAACGGCATCCGTCTGTATCAAGCTGCGCCGCCGCCGCGAGTGCTGCAACTGACCCGTGGCGGTCATGTGCAGACGTTTGCCGACCCGGTCTGGCGCAAAGTCATGCTGCGCTTTCTCGACGACCCGCAGCATTTCAACGGTCTGCGCCGCCTGGGCGAAGTCCCGAATTACCCGGCGCCGAAAAATTCTGAAGATGAACCACCAGAGAGTCCGCAATGAGTGAAGAACGTAACGCCATCCCGCTGATCATCACCGGTATCTGCAGCATCCTCGGCACCGTCGGAGCCCTGTGGTTCTACGGTTACCTGCACTTCGCCAAACCCGAAGATGCGCTGCTGCTCAGCGACTTCACCATGCTCAAGACTGTGCCGGGCGAAGATTACAAAGTCTCCCTGGAACCGGCCCCGCAAGTCGCGCAATGCATCGATGGCGTGCTGGTGATGTTCGACACCGAACAGAAAGGCCTGAGCGGCGTATTGGTCAACAACAAGAAAAAAGCCGTGCGCTGCATGGGTGAGGAAACCCCGCAGAAGCTGCAACCGTAGCGCGCCCGAAAAGATCGCAGCCTCGTTTCACTCGACAGCTCCTACATAGACCGCGTTCTTATGTAGGAGCTGTCGAGTGAAACGAGGCTGCGATCTTTTGATCTTAAAAACAAAAGCCCCGCCTGATCGACTCAGGCGGGGCTTTTGTGTTTCAGCAGACGATACTTAGTTCGAGCTGACTGCCGAACGCGGGATCACCGGCTGGTTGTCGTTGGAAATGGTCACTTCCACCCGACGGTTCATCGCACGACCCGAAGTGCTGGTGTTTTCCGCAACCGGGTATTCCTTGCCGTAACCCTGCGCCACGATGCGCGCTGGATCGACACCCATCTTGATCAGAGCCACCTGCACGGAAGTCGCACGGCGTTCCGACAGCGACTGGTTGTAGTTCGGCGCACCCGTGCTGTCGGTGTAGCCTTCGATAATCACTTTACGGTCCGGGTTTTCCTGAAGGAACTGGGCCAGTTTGTTGATATTCACCAGGCCGCTGGATTTCAGCTCGGCCTTGTTGGTGGCAAACAACACATCACCGAACGTCACCAGCGTGCCGCGATCGGTTTGCTTGGCATTCAGGCTGTTCTGCAATTGCTTGATCTGCGCGTCGCGTGCGTCCAGACGAGCCTGGGCACGTTGCGCAGAGGCATCTTTCAGATTGGCTTCGGCGTTGCGCAGGGCGATGGTCTGCTTCGCCACTTCAACCCGTTGATTGGTCAGGTAAGCCAGTTGATCGACCTTGGCCTGGTCCTCTTTGTCCTGGTAAGCCTTGTCAGCCTTGTCCAGGTAATCGCTGGCTTCTTTGGTTTCCAGCGCCGCGACTTTGCTGGCTTGCGGGTTGGTTTGCAGGCCGGTGTAGTTGGTGCGGGCCTGTTCCAGGTTCGCGTTGGGCGGTGTGGAGCAGGCAGCCAGTGCAACGCTTGCGGCCAGCAGGGCAGGGATCATCAATTGTTTACGCATGGTGGTTTCGTCCTTTTAGTCGAGTAAGAAGTACGTCGTGCCGCGCCGCTTACTGCACGGTGCGCTGGCTTTCCTGACGCAGTTCTTGAACACCTTTCTGAGAGTCCTTCACAGCCTGTTCAGCTTTGATCGCCTGGGCCTTGCGCTCAGCCACGCGAGCGTCCCACTCGGCCTGTTCGGCCAGGACCTTGGCTTCGGCGTACTTCTTGTCGTGCATGGCGATTTCGGCTTGTTTGAGCTTGTCCTGCGCGGATTTCATTTCCACTGCCGCGAATTCGGTACCGCCGGCACTGACGGCGCTGTTGACCGCTGATTCCGTCACGGCGAATTGCTCGCTTGGCGGGTTACCGGCACAACCGGCCAGAACGAAGCTGCTGCCGATTGCCAGTGCAGCCAGTTTGAGGCTACGCAGAGGGGGGAACGAGGATTTGGCAGTTCGGGTTTTCATGGTCTTCAACTCCATTGGAATAACTCCTGAAAAACTAAAAAATCCATCCTGGGCAAGGAGCCGCAACCTTCAATTTCCGGGGGTGTTTTAAAACGGCCGTCCCAGGCGTGGTTAATGGGTGTGACCCGAGGCGTTTTTCAAAAGTTCAGAGAATATGGCCCATTGCCCGAAAAACTTTGACCGAGCGGACAAGGCTCTAAACCGGGAATTCTTACCGCAAGCAGCCGTATTCCCGGCCCTGCAGGGGGCCAGGAATACGCATTTTGGGAGGGGGAAAGAAGTGCGGTAATCAGTGTTTCTGTTTGTCGTCGACGGCCGACAAATCGTGCAAGTGACGACGGGATAATGCGAGAAAACGCGGAGTCGGACCGACGTCTTCGTACAGCGGATCACCTTCTTCGTCGGTGGCCACAACCGTCGAGCCCTTTACGTACGGGAAGCTTTTTTCGAGCTCTTCCAGGGCGGCGCCGATCAGTTCGCCGAGCAGTTCTTCGGGGTGTCGTTTGGGGTACATTTCGATAATGGCCGCCAGCCGTGCGGCGGCCTCCACATCCAGATGAATCGAGTATCCGGTATCGGTCAGACGACCCTTGGCGTTTTCTTCCCAGTGATGGGCAAGTTCGCGGATTTTCATAGTGACCTCAATGCGCACCTGCTCGTGGCAGGCAGTGTCAGTGTCCGGCAATCGCCGGCGGCAGCCGTTGTAAGGCTTACTCTTCAGACTAGCTTTAACGCCCAAGGTTTAAAGTCCCTT
Organism: Pseudomonas sp. LBUM1645; assembly: GCF_059716185.1. Lineage (NCBI taxonomy): Bacteria > Pseudomonadati > Pseudomonadota > Gammaproteobacteria > Pseudomonadales > Pseudomonadaceae > Pseudomonas > Pseudomonas sp. LBUM1645. Next base: position 5,788,485 of record NZ_CP166811.1, on the reverse strand, counting down.
CGTCGTCTAATGCCGTTGGGGGGATTGGGTGTATATCCGTTTTTGCGGTGATGGCTGATTACGGTTTCGCTTTTACAGCGAGTCACTTTCGAAAAGCGCGAAAGTAACCAAAGCGCTTTTGCCACTTTCGTTCGGTGCCTCGCCTAGGCTCGGCATGCCCTCGCTCCGGTCCTGCTCCGTGGGCCCGCCGCCATCGGCCATCCATGGCCGGGGGCGGCTAACCCGGCATCCATGCCGGGTTGCCCACTGCGCAGAACCTCCACTCGGCCTCTCGAGGCGGCGGTGCATCAAGATCAAGAGCTGCAGGCGAGCTAACGCTCGGCCTGTTGAGTGGTGAGAAGCGTGCGTACACCCCCGCCCCCCCTGTAGGAGCTGTCGAGTGAAACGAGGCTGCGATCTTTTGATCTGGCTGTGGCTGTTGCTTCAGATCTGCCGCCCCTTTCCCAGAGGCCGAACGCAGGTATTGCGCAGGGGGCACCGCGGCAAGGATGCCGCGGTAGCCGCCCCCGGCCATGGATGGCCGATGGCGGCGGGCCCCCGGAGCAATGCCGGAGTGAGGGCATGCCGAGCCTAGGCGAGGCACCGAATGGCGGGGCAGAAGCGCTTTGGTTACTTTCGCGCTTTTCGAAAGTGACTCGCTGTAAAAGCGAAACCGCCAGCAGCCATCACCACAGAAACGGATATGCACCCACCAATCCCAATCCCCAATAGCATTCCCTTCGTCGTCCGCTTGTAAGAACCACTTTACAGCGGCACTCTCTAACCCAAGAGCATGGACACCAAGTCACCCGGATTTTCGCTGGAGAACTGCTGATGACCGATATTGATGCACGCTTGCGCGAGGATGTTCACCTGTTGGGTGAACTGTTGGGCAACACCATTCGTGAACAGTACGGCGACGGTTTTCTCGACAAGATCGAGCAGATCCGCAAAGGCGCCAAGGCCGACCGTCGCGGTTCGATGGACGCCGAACTGAGCGCCAGCCTCAACCAATTGAGCGAAGAAGAGTTGCTGCCGGTGGCGCGGGCGTTCAACCAGTTTCTCAACCTGGCCAATATCGCCGAGCAATATCAGCTGATTCACCGTCGCGAAGAGTCACAGCCTGCGCCGTTCGAAGCGCGGGTACTGCCGGAACTGCTCGCCCGCCTGAGTGCTGAAGGTCATGGCGCCGAGTCCCTGGCCCGGCAACTCGGACGGCTGGAGATCGAACTGGTCCTCACCGCGCACCCGACCGAGGTGGCGCGCCGCACGCTGATCCAGAAATACGATGCGATTGCCGCGCAACTGGCTGCCCAGGACCATCGCGACCTGACCGCTGCCGAACGCGAGCAGATCCACACCAAGTTGCAGCGCCTGATCGCCGAAGCCTGGCACACCGAAGAAATCCGCCGTACCCGCCCAACCCCAGTGGATGAAGCCAAATGGGGCTTCGCGGTGATCGAGCATTCGCTGTGGCAGGCGATCCCCAACTATTTGCGCAAGGCTGATAAAGCCCTGCATGACGCCACTGGCCTGCACCTCCCGCTGGAGGCCGCACCGATTCGCTTTGCCTCGTGGATGGGCGGCGACCGGGACGGCAACCCCAACGTGACCGCTGCCGTAACCCGTGAAGTCTTGCTGCTGGCGCGATGGATGGCCGCGGACTTGTACCTGCGCGATGTCGATCACCTGGCGGCCGAGTTGTCGATGCAGCAGGCCAGCGACGACTTGAAGGCCAAGGCTGGCGACAGCGCCGAACCTTACCGTGCGGTGCTTAAACAGCTGCGTGAGCGCCTGCGCGCGACGCGTAACTGGGCTCACGCCGCCTTGACGAAGACCACGCCGGCACCCGCCGATGTGTTGCAAAACAACCGCGAGCTGCTCGATCCGCTGGAGCTGTGCTACCACTCGCTGCATGAGTGCGGCATGGGCGTGATCGCTGATGGTCCACTGCTCGATTGCCTGCGCCGGGCGGTGACGTTCGGGCTGTTCCTGGTGCGGCTCGATGTGCGTCAGGACTCGACGCGCCATACCGCGGCGATGACCGAGATCACCGATTACCTGGGCCTGGGGCGCTACGAGGACTGGAGCGAGGAAGAGCGCATCGTCTTCTTGATGCGTGAATTGAACAACCGTCGGCCGTTACTGCCGGCGTACTTCAAGCCATCGGCGGACACCGCTGAAGTGTTGGCGACCTGCCGGGAAATCGCTGCCGCACCGGGCGCATCCCTCGGTTCGTATGTGATCTCCATGGCCGGCGCCGCTTCCGACGTGCTGGCCGTGCAACTGCTGCTCAAAGAGTCTGGCGTGTTGCGGCCGATGCGCGTGGTGCCGCTGTTCGAAACCCTTGCCGACCTCGACAACGCTGGCCCGGTGATCGAAAAACTGTTGCTGCTTCCGGGTTATCGCGCGCGCTTGCAAGGGCCGCAGGAAGTGATGATCGGCTACTCCGACTCGGCCAAGGACGCCGGCACGACGGCGGCGGCCTGGGCGCAGTATCGGGCGCAGGAGCGCTTGGTCGACATCTGTCGCGAGCAGCAAGTGGAACTGCTGTTGTTCCACGGTCGCGGTGGCACCGTGGGACGCGGCGGCGGCCCGGCACACGCGGCGATTCTGTCGCAGCCGCCGGGTTCGGTGGCGGGGCGTTTCCGTACCACCGAGCAGGGGGAAATGATTCGTTTCAAATTTGGCCTGCCGGACATCGCCGAGCAGAACCTCAACCTGTACCTGGCAGCGGTATTGGAAGCGACCTTGTTGCCGCCGCCGCCACCGGAGCCTGCCTGGCGCAATCTGATGGACGAATTGGCCGCTGACGGTGTCAGCGCTTATCGCGCCGTCGTGCGGGAAAATCCGCAATTCGTTGAGTATTTCCGCCAGTCCACTCCGGAGCAGGAACTGGGACGCTTGCCGCTGGGCAGTCGTCCGGCCAAGCGCCGCGCCGGCGGGATTGAAAGCCTGCGGGCGATCCCGTGGATCTTCGGCTGGACCCAGACGCGTCTGATGTTGCCGGCGTGGCTCGGCTGGGAAGCAGCGCTGAGCAAGGCGCTGGAGCGCGGCGAAGGCGAGCTGCTGGGGCAGATGCGTGAGCAGTGGCCGTTCTTCCGCACGCGCATCGATATGCTGGAAATGGTGTTGGCCAAGGCCGATGCCGATATCGCCCGGTCTTACGATGAGCGCTTGGTCGAGCCGGATCTGCTCCCTTTGGGTGCGCATTTACGCGACCTATTGTCGCAGGCCTGCTCGGTGGTCCTTGGGTTGACTGGTCAGTCGCAGCTACTGGCACATAGCCCAGCCACGCTTGAATTCATCCGCTTGCGCAACACTTACCTCGACCCTCTTCATCTATTGCAGGCTGAGTTGTTGGCGCGTTCGCGACAACAGGAAGTGGCGCAGGGCAGCCCGGTAGAACAGGCGCTGCTGGTGTCTGTGGCGGGGATTGCCGCCGGTTTGCGTAATACCGGCTAAGGTTTTCGTCGTGGGGCAAGGCACTCGGCGCGAGCGTCGAGTTGCCTGTAGGCGAGGGGTTGAAAAGTGCTGCCAGGCGACAGTTAGTGATGGGGTTGCGACTAGGGTTACCCCGACGAAAGGCCACATCAGGCGCGGGTTTCTCCGACTTTCGGCGGCTTGTGTGCTCCGGGCCTGCTGTGTATCTTGATCAGCCTTTGACCGTTTGGGCGGTCACGACCCTTTTTTTGAGATTGGCCCCACGAGGCGAATCTGACGTTATCTATATAAAAAATTGAGGAGCACATCGATGCGCGTCATTCTGCTGGGAGCTCCCGGGGCCGGTAAAGGTACTCAGGCTAAGTTCATCACCGAAAAATTTGGCATTCCGCAAATCTCCACCGGCGACATGCTGCGTGCCGCGGTCAAGGCCGGCACCGAGCTGGGCCTGATCGCCAAGAGCGTCATGGACAGCGGTGGTCTGGTTTCCGATGACCTGATCATCAATCTGGTCAAGGAACGCATCAGCCAGGCCGATTGCGCCAACGGTTTCCTGTTCGACGGTTTCCCGCGCACCATTCCTCAGGCTGAAGCCCTGGTGAAAGCTGGCGTGGAGCTGGATCACGTGGTCGAAATCGCCGTCGACGACGAAGAAATCGTTCAGCGTATCGCCGGTCGCCGCGTTCACGAGGCCAGCGGCCGCGTGTACCACACCGTCTACAACCCGCCGAAAATCGCCGGTAAAGACGACATCACCGGTGAAGAGCTGGTGCAGCGCAAGGACGACACCGAAGAAACCGTGCGTCATCGCCTGTCGGTCTACCATTCCCAGACCAAGCCTCTGGTAGCGTTTTACCAGAACCTGGCCGCTGATCTGGGCAAACCGAAGTACAGCCACATCGAAGGTGTTGGCTCGGTTGAAGCGATCACTGGCAAGGTGCTTGAAGCACTGAGCTGAAAAGTCTGAATCGCTTCATCTTCTACGGCCCGCTTGCGGGCCGTAGTTGTTTATACTGGCGCACTTTTTCTGACCTCTCTTACGGAAACATCGATGAGCACCTTGCTGGCCCTGGACACCGCGACTGAAGCTTGCTCCGTTGCCTTGCTGCATGACGGCAAAGTCACGAGTCATTACGAGGTGATCCCACGCCTGCATGCGCAGAAGTTGCTGCCGATGATTCAGCAGTTGCTGGCGGATGCCGGGACCACTTTGCAAGCGGTCGATGCCATCGCCTTCGGACGTGGTCCGGGTGCGTTCACCGGCGTACGGATCGCCATCGGCGTGGTGCAGGGGCTGGCGTTTGCGCTGGATCGTCCGGTGTTGCCAGTATCGAACCTGGCCGTGCTAGCGCAGCGGGCCTATCGCGAACATGGCGTGAGCCAGGTGGCTGCCGCCATCGATGCGCGGATGGACGAAGTGTATTGGGGTTGCTACCGCGAAACGGCGGGGGAGATGCGGCTGGTCGGCAATGAAGCAGTGCTTCCGCCGGAAGTGGCCGCGTTGCCGGCTGACGCCAGCGGTGAGTGGTTTGGCGCCGGCACTGGCTGGGGTTATGCCGAGCGGATCGCCGTCAGCCTGGCCGGGCAGGATGCGGCCATGCTGCCTCACGCTGAAGACTTGCTGACCCTGGCGCGTTTTGCCTGGGCGCGTGGCGAGGCGATCGTGGCTGATGAGGCTCAGCCGGTGTACCTGCGCGATAAAGTCGCCACTCCCAAAGCACGTTGATCTTGTGGCGAGGGAGCTTGCTCCCGTTCGGCTGCGAAGCAGTCGTAAACCTACCTGCGCGGTGTGCCAGATGAAATTTGGGGCCGCTTCGCAGCCCAACGGGAGCAAGCTCCCTCGCCACAATGAGTATTCCAACTCAAGCCAATCGTCAGTTTCTAACCCCAGCTTTTAAACCTTTTCCATTTTCTGTGTTCTAGTTATCACTCGGCGGTTTGCGCAGCGGGTTTTGCGCCACTAAACTGCCATCATTGATCCCGGACATGTACTCATGCGTATAGACGGCGTTCCCTCTCAGTCCTACCCCATCAAGCGCAAGCCTCGCAAAGGCCCTGTGGCGGATGACGACTACGTCGATATCGACGGCGAGCTGGAAATTCCATCCGAAGAGCAAATGGCTGCCCGCGCTGCCAAAGCCTCTGCGCAACGCTTGAGCAATCTCCCTGCCCGTCAACAAGACATGCTTTATCACCGTGCCATGAGCAGCAGTGTCGCGAAGGCCCTGGCCAGCTACCTGAGCACTGCCGGTTTTGTCGATTGGGATTCGGATGTGCTGGGCCTCGACCTGTACATCTGATGCTGCTGCCTTACTTCCTTGGCTGTCCGTCCTGGAGTGAAAACGCCTGGCGCGATTATCTTTATCCGCCGGACGCCAAATCCGCTGAGTTTCTGAGTCTCTACTCCCAGGTTTTCAACGCCGTGGAAGGCAATACGACCTTCTACGCGAGCCCGGCTGCGACCACTGTGCAGCGTTGGGCCGAGACCATGCCCGAACACTTTCGCTTCACTGCCAAGTTCCCCGGTGACATCAGCCACAGCGGTGACCTGCGCGAACAATTGACCGCTGCCGAAACCTTCCTGCAATTGCTCAGCCCCCTCGGCGAACGGGTTTCACCGCTGTGGCTGCAACTGTCCAAAAGCTTTACGCCGCAGCGACTGTCGGAGCTTGCCGGTTTTATTGATGCTGTGGACCGGCCTCTGGCGGTTGAAGTGCGGCATGACGAGTTCTTCGCCAAGGGCGATGCCGAGAGAAGGCTCAATCGCCTGCTGCTGGATCGCGGTGTCGAGCGTATTTGCCTCGATCCTCGCGCGCTGTTCAGCTGCACATCGACCGATCCTTCTGTACTTCACGCCCAATCGAAAAAGCCCAGGGTGCCGCCGCGCCCGGCAGCCTTCACGCAATGTCCGCAGGTACGCTTCATCGGCCATCCGCAACTTGAGGCCAACGACCCGTTCCTGGTGCCGTGGGTTGAGAAAATCGCCGTGTGGATCGAAGAGGGCCGCACGCCCTATATCTTCCTGCACACCGCCGACAATTTGCTGGCCGCCAAACTGGCGCAACGTTTCCACGCAAAACTGATGCTGCGCTTGCCTGGCCTGCCGCCGCTGCCTGAGCTATACAGAGAGCCCGCTGCCGAGCAACTTGGCCTGCTCTGAAGCGGATTCCCTGCCTTTTTCAGGAGCCTGCCAATGGATGCGCAAACCCTTCGAGCCCAAGCCTTCAAAGCACTGCATGAACGCGAGGGCGCTTTTGTCATTCCTAACCCGTGGGACGCCGGCTCGGCGAAAATGCTCGCCAGCCTTGGTTTCGAAGCGCTGGCGACCACCAGTGCCGGATACGCCTTTTCCAATGCCCGCCCCGATGGCGCGCTGACGCTGGACGACACCCTGGCAAACGTTCGGGCGATTGTCGCGGCAACTGATCTGCCAGTCGCCGTCGACCTGGAAAACGGCTTCGCTGACGATCCAGCCGAATGCGCACAGAGTATTTTGCGGGCGGCAGAGGCCGGTGCGGTTGGCGGTTCAATCGAAGATGCCACGGGCCGTGAAGAAGCGCCGATCTACTGCTTCGAGCATGCCGTCGCGCGCGTCGAGGCTGCCGTGGCAGCTGCTCGCAGCTTGCCGTTTCCCTTTATGTTGACCGCGCGAGCGGAGAACTTTCTGCACGGCAACCCTGATCTCGCCGATACCATTCGCCGCTTGCAGGCGTTTGCCGAGGCGGGTGCCGACGTGCTGTACGCGCCGGGTCTGCGCAGTGCTGAAGATGTGTTGGCGGTGGTCCGTGCGGTGGCGCCGAAACCGGTGAATGTGTTGATGTCTGGCGGACTGAAATTGACGGTCGAGCAGTTGAGCGAAATGGGCGTCAAACGTATCAGTGTCGGTTCGGCTCTGGCGCTGGCGGCGTATGGCGAGTTTTACCGCGCTGCCGAAGAGATCAAGACGTCGGGCACATTCGGGTTCACCTCGCGGTCCATGCCGTACGCCCAGGCCAATAAATTGTTCAAAGGCTGACGATGCGGTTTCGGTGGTGGCTGCTGTTGATGCTGTTGATCATCGGCACGGCGGCGGTGAGCGTCTGGCGCGGCTGGATCTCACTGCCGCCGCAGTGGAATCCCTGGGCGCCGCTGGACGTGAAGGCCGCGCCCAATTTTCTGACCCGCTACAAACTGATGCGCCTGCGCGATGATCCGCAGTTGTGCGATCAAGCCCTGAGCAGCTCTGGATTGCGCGTAACCCATCAGGCCGACAGCCCCGACGCGACGTGCCCGTTGATCAACACTTTGCGTGTGCAAGGCGGCGAGGTGGCGCTGAGCAGCAGTTTCCTCGCCAGTTGCCGCCTGGCGGTGTCGTTCGCCCTGTTCGAACACCACGCCCTGCAACCCGCCGCACAAGCGGTGTACGGCCAAGCGGTAACGCGTGTCGACCATCTCGGCAGCTTTGCCTGTCGCAACGTCTACAGCCGCGAAAACGGCAGACGCAGCCAGCATGCCAGCGCCGATGCGCTGGATATCGCCGGTTTTCGTTTGGCTGATGGCCGATCCATCAACGTGCTCAAGGATTGGCCGAAGGATAATCAGGACGCACGGTTTTTACGTCAGGTCCGCGATGGCGCCTGCGACATGTTCAGTGTGGTCTTGAGTCCGGACTACAACGCCGCCCATCGCAATCACTTTCATGTGGATGTCGGGCCGTGGTGGGTGTGTCGCTGAAGGCCTGTTATTGAAGATCAGGCGGCGATGCGCAGGTTCTGCAGGACGATCGGGCGAGCCCAGCCGTTATCGAAATCGAGTTGTTTCTGTTGCTCCACCAGCTCTTCGGGCGAGAACGGCGGGAATGGCTTGTCCAGCAGATCGAGTTCGAATTCGGCGATCGGCAGGTGCAGCGGACGCGGTTGCGGCGCCGGACCTGCTTCCGGCACAGGCTGACCTGCGGTGAGCACGATCGGGCGGACCCAGCGGCTTTCGAAGTCCTGTTGCTTCTGTTGAGCGACGATTTCTTGTGCCGGGAACGGTGGGAAAGGTTTGTCGGCCAGGTCCATTTCGAACTCGGCAATCGGCAGGAACAGTGGCTCAGGCGGTTTGACTTCGGTTTCCTTCACATCGCATTCGCGCTGACTGACAATGTGCGCCAGCAGCTCGCTGCCGACGGTCGGCTCGACCGGGCTCTCGAGGTCAACCGGTGGGAAAGTGCCACACGCCGGCACCACATCACTCGACTGATCGGCCAGGGCCTGGGCAAAAAAATCCTGCCACAGGTGACTGACGCCGCTCAGTGCTTGAGAGTTTCGCAGGCCATAATCGCCATGACGCGATATGTAGCCAACGGATGTGGATTGAATGTCTGACATTTTTCTCGGTCGACGCTCAGCTCTGGCAAAATGCTCGTTAGTTTTGTTATCGGCCGTTTTTGCCGATCATTAATTTTTTGAGTGTGTTTTCCCCATGATTGAGCAACCTGCGGCCTGCCGCATCCATGTCGAGGCCCTGGCCGCGACTTTTCAGCCACAGGCCGAACAATGGGCCGAGCGCCTGGGTTTGCCGATGCAGGTGGATGACGGTGAGTTCGCCTTGCAGGTCGGCGATCAGGGTTTGCAGCTGCAGCAACTGGGCCCGGACGCGCCGGGGCCGGTGCGGGTGGACTTTGTCGAGGGCGGTGCGGCGCATCGGCGGTTGTTCGGTGGTGGCACGGGGCAGATGATCGCCAAGGCGGTCGGTGTTGCCCAAGGCGTGCGTCCGCGCGTGCTGGATGCCACGGCGGGGCTAGGCAAAGATGCGTTCGTGCTGGCGAGCCTGGGCTGCGAGATGAGCCTGATCGAGCGTCAGCCGCTGATTGGCGCGTTGCTTGAAGATGGCCTGGCGCGCGGCGCGGAAGACTTTGAGGTGGCGCCGATCGTGGCGCGGATGCGCTTGCTCAAAGGTAATTCGATCGAGGTGATGCGCAATTGGGAAGGCGAGCCGCCGCAGGTGATCTACCTCGACCCGATGTTTCCTCATCGTGAGAAAACGGCCTTGGTGAAGAAGGAAATGCGCCTGTTCAGGCCGCTGGTAGGCGATGACCCGGATGCGCCTGCACTGCTCGAAGCCGCGTTGGCGTTGGCCAGCCACCGGGTGGTGGTCAAGCGCCCGCGCAAGGCGCCATGCATCGAAGGGCCGAAACCGAGTCATGCGCTGGATGGTAAATCCAGCCGGTATGACATTTACCCGAAGAAAGCGCTGAAACCTTAAGACCGCGTCGTCCCCATCGCGAGCAAGCTCGCTCCCACACTGGATCTATGCAACACCGTAGATCCCCTGTGGGAGCGAGCTTGCTCGCGATGGCGTCAGATCAGACGACCAATATCTATCAGGCTGTCGCTGGTCGATACGCCCGCATAAACAACCCCACCACTTCCTGCACATGGCTCTCGGCCGCATCCCCGGTCAACGGCTCGCCACAACCATAAAGCAGCCTGAAATTCCCCGCACCCTTGAGCAGGCAGAAGAAATGCTCGGCCGCATTGCGCGGTTTGTCGATGCTCAACGCGCCACTCTGATTAACCTTGATCAGCAACCGCTCCATGCCATGCAGCATGCGCTCAGGCCCGGCCTCGAAGAAGATCAGCGAGAGTTTCGGGTCCTGGCTGCCCAGCGTCATCATCAATCGATGCAGGTTGACCGATTCGTCGCTATTGATCAGTTGATGAAAGCCACGCGCAATGTTTAACAGCACCGTTTCTACCGCAGTGCCGTCCGGCAATTCGAAAAACAGCGTCGGCAACTGCTCTTCGCACTTGGCCATCACGGCGGCGGAGAACAGCGTCTCCTTGTCGTTGAAATGGCTGTAGACCGTCAACTTCGACACACCGGCCTCGGCCGCCACGGCGTCCATGCTGGTATTCGCATAACCCTTGCTCAGAAACAGAGTTTTCGCCGCATCGAGGATCGCCTGGCGCTTGGCCAGATCCTTGGGACGGCCCGGGCCGTTGGGTACTGAAAGATTGTTAGGCATATGCGCTTTTAATACTGGACTGGTGAGTTTGCTATTAATAACATACTGCTCAGTATAATTATTCCAAGCACCATTAGCGAAAGGTCCTTCACCATGTTCCGCTATGCCTTGCCCCTCGCGTTGCCAGTCAGTCTGGCGTTTTTATTGTCTGCGTGTGGTCACGAAGAGGCGCCTCAAGTCACCGTTCGCCCGGCTATGGTCGTGCAGCCAGAGCCGTCGTCCCAGGCGATGGAAAGTTTTCCCGGTGAAGTCCGCGCACGGTATGAGCCGGAACTGGCGTTTCGCATTGGCGGTAAAGTCAGTCGACGACTGGTCGAAGAAGGGCAGCGGGTCAAGGCCGACCAACCTTTGGCGGAGCTCGACCCTCAGGACGTGCGCCTGCAACTGGAAGCCACCCGTGCCCAGGTAACCGCTGCCGAGGCCAACCTGAACCTGGTGCGCGCCGAACGTGATCGCTACAAGACCCTGATGGACCGTCAGATGGTCAGCCGTTCGCTGTACGACAATTCCGAAAACCTTTACCGATCCGGTGAAGCACGCCTCAAGCAAATCAAAGCCGAATTCAACGTTTCGACCAATCAGGCCAGTTACGCGGTGCTGCGTGCGCCTCAGGATGGCGTGGTGGCTAAACGCGCGGTTGAAGTCGGGCAAGTGGTGGCGGCGGGGCAAACCGTATTTACCCTCGCCACCGATGGCGAACGCGAAGTGTTGATCAGCTTGCCGGAGCAGAGCTTTGGCCGCTTCAAGGTCGGTCAACCAGTGTCAGTCGAACTCTGGACCCAACCCGACCAACGTTTCGCCGGGCGCATCCGTGAGCTGTCGCCCGCGGCCGATCCAAAATCGCGCACCTTTGCCGCCCGCATCGCCTTCACTGCCGGCAAGGTTCCTGCGGAACTCGGCCAGAGTGCCCGGGTGTTCGTTCAAACCTCCGATGTGGTGCCGCTGTCGGTGCCGCTTTCCGCGCTGACAGCGGAAAACGGCGCAACCTACGTCTGGGTCGTCAGTGCAAACAACACCTTGAAGAAAACCCCGGTCCGGGTCGGAGCCTTCGGCGAGAAAACCGTACCGGTGCTCGAAGGCCTGAACGCCAGCGACTGGGTGGTGGCCGCTGGCGTCCATGTGCTGCTTGAAGGGCAGCAGGTGCGTCCGGTGGATCGCTCCAACCGCGTGGTCAATCTGGCGGACAAGGAGTAATCCCCGATGGGTTTCAATCTTTCCGAATGGGCGCTGCGTAATCGCCAGATCGTACTGTTCCTGATGCTCTTGCTGGCCATTGTCGGCGCACTGTCCTACACCAAGCTCGGCCAAAGTGAAGACCCTCCGTTCACCTTCAAGGCCATGGTGATTCGGACCAACTGGCCGGGGGCCACGGCGCAGGAAGTGTCGCGCCAGGTCACCGAGCGTATTGAAAAGAAACTGATGGAAACCGGTGAGTACGAACGCATCGTTTCGTTCTCCCGTCCGGGTGAATCCCAAGTGACGTTCGTCGCCCGTGATTCCATGCACTCGGTGGAAATCCCGGACCTGTGGTACCAGGTTCGCAAGAAGATCGGCGACATTCGTCAGACCCTGCCTCCGGGCATCCAGGGGCCATTCTTCAATGATGAGTTCGGCACAACGTTTGGCAATATCTACGCGCTGACGGGCGAAGGTTTTGATTACGCGGTGCTCAAGGACTACGCCGACCGCGTGCAGATTCAGCTGCAACGGGTCAAGGATGTGGGCAAGGTCGATCTGCTCGGGCTACAGGACGAGAAGATCTGGATCGAACTCTCCAACGTCAAACTCGCCACCCTCGGTTTGCCATTGGCCGCCGTGCAGCAAGCGCTTGAAGAGCAGAACGCGGTCTCCACAGCCGGGTTCTTCGAGACCTCCAGCGAGCGATTGCAGCTACGCGTCTCGGGGAATTTTCAGACGGTCGAAGAGATCAAGAGCTTCCCGATCCGCGTCGGTGATCGTACGTTCCGCATCGCCGATGTGGCTGATGTGCGTCGGGGGTTCAACGATCCGCCAGCGCCGAGCATGCGCTTCATGGCGGAAAACGCCATCGGTCTGGCCGTGGCCATGAAGGACGGTGGCGACATTCTGGTGCTGGGCAAGGCGTTGGAAATCGAGTTCGACCGGATCCAGAAAAACCTTCCTGCCGGTATGCAGCTGCGCAAGGTCTCCGACCAGCCCGCCGCCGTGAAAAGCAGTGTCGGTGAGTTTGTTCAGGTGCTGGTGGAAGCACTGGCAATCGTCCTGCTGGTGAGCTTTTTCTCCCTCGGCGTGCGCACCGGCATGGTGGTAGCGCTGGCGATTCCTTTGGTGTTGGCGATGACGTTCGCCTGCATGTATTACCTGGGAATCGGCCTGCACAAGATTTCCCTCGGGGCGTTGGTGCTGGCACTGGGTTTGTTGGTGGACGACGCGATCATCGCCGTGGAAATGATGGCGATCAAAATGGAGCAAGGCTTCGACCGGATCAAGGCGGCCAGTTACGCCTGGACCAGCACCGCATTCCCGATGCTCACCGGTACGCTGATCACCGCTGCCGGCTTCCTGCCGATTGCCACTGCGCAATCGGGTACGGGCGAATACACCCGTTCGATCTTCCAGGTGGTGACCATCGCGTTGCTGGCCTCGTGGGTGGCCGCTGTTGTGTTTGTGCCTTATCTGGGGGAAAAACTCCTGCCGGATCTGGCGAAGATTCATGCAGCCAAACATGGTACTGGCGACGGCCAGCCCGACCCTTACGGCACGCCGTTCTATCAGCGCGTCAGACGCTTGGTGGAGTGGTGCGTGCGGCGGCGCAAGACGGTCATTGTCCTGACGGCCGTGTTGTTTATCGGTTCTGTCATCCTGTTTCGATTTGTGCCGCAACAGTTCTTCCCGGCATCGGGTCGTCTGGAGTTGATGGTCGATCTGAAACTGGCGGAAGGCGCCTCGTTGAGCAACACCCGCGATGAGGTCAAACGCCTCGAAGCACTGCTCAAGGATCACGCAGGTATCGACAACTATGTCGCTTACGTGGGCACCGGTTCGCCACGTTTTTACCTGCCGCTGGATCAACAACTTCCTGCAGCGAGCTTCGCGCAGTTTGTCGTCCTGGCCAAAACCATTGAGGAGCGCGAAGTCCTGCGCACCTGGCTGATCGAAGCCCTCAAGGAACAATTCCCGGCCCTGCGCGCGCGGGTGACACGTCTGGAGAACGGGCCACCGGTTGGCTATCCGATGCAGTTCCGGGTCACCGGTGAGCACATCGAGGAAGTCCGCGCGCTGGCCCGTAAAGTGGCCGCCAAGGTTCGCGAGAATCCGCATGTGGTCAACGTCCATCTGGATTGGGAAGAACCGAGCAAAGTCGTTTATCTGAACGTCGATCAGGACCGCGCCCGGGCGCTTGGCGTGAGCACCGCGAACCTGTCGAAGTTCCTGCAAAGTTCTCTGACCGGTTCCAGCGTCAGCCAGTACCGTGAAGACAACGAGTTGATCGAGATTCTGTTGCGCGGCACGTTGCATGAACGCACCGAACTGTCATTGCTGCCAAGCCTGGCGGTGCCGACCGACAATGGCCGCAGCGTCGCGCTGTCGCAAATCGCGACGCTGGAATACGGCTTCGAAGAAGGCGTCATCTGGCACCGCAACCGCTTGCCGAACGTAACGGTCCGCGCCGATATCTACGGCAAGGAACAACCGGCGACGTTGGTGAAGCAGATCATGCCGACCCTCGATCCGATTCGCGCCGAACTACCGGACGGCTACTTGCTGGAAGTCGGCGGCACAGTGGAAGACTCGGCTCGCGGGCAGAATTCGGTGAAGGCCGGTGTGCCGCTTTTCATCGTTGTGGTGCTGACGTTACTGATGCTGCAACTGCGCAGTTTCTCACGCACGTTAATGGTGTTTCTGACGGCGCCTTTGGGTTTGATCGGTGTGACCTTGTTCCTGATGGTGTTCCGTCAGCCGTTCGGTTTCGTGGCGATGCTCGGGACGATCGCGCTGTCCGGGATGATCATGCGTAACTCGGTGATTCTGGTGGACCAGATCGAGCAGGACATTGCTTCCGGGCTCAAGCCTTGGCAGGCGATTATTGAAGCCACGGTGCGGCGCTTCCGGCCGATTGTGTTGACTGCACTCGCGGCGGTGCTGGCAATGATTCCGCTGTCGCGTAGCGTGTTTTTCGGGCCGATGGCGGTGGCGATCATGGGCGGGTTGATTGTCGCGACGGCGCTGACGTTGCTGTTTCTGCCGGCGCTGTATGCCGCGTGGTTCCGGATCAAGAAAGACCCAGCCTAACGTCCTACGTGTATTTCAGATCCCTCTGATATTGAGTCATAGGGATCTGAATGCTGTACTCAAAACTCAGTTTTACGAGCTTTTGAGACAGCCATAATGAAAAAGCCGCCCATTTTGAGGGGAAGGACCGACCCGGTATTCGACCTTTTGGGGAAGTCGCCCCACAAGGAACGCCTCTCGGATTACCTCGCCTTGCTCAAGCCGCTGGACGATCAGGGGCGTTATCTGCCTTTCGATGAGTTGCGCTACCGCTGGGCGCCGGGGCTGGATTCGAATCTGTGCTGGGCGCTGGTGAAGAAAGCCCGGACTGCGCAGTACTCAAGTCTTTTGCCACTGGGCGAGCCGCTTCAATGGGGCAAATTCGTGCTCACGCCGTTGGCGCAGAAAGCTATTTCCGCCGTCGATCGACAAGCCACAACGGCCGCGCTGGAGTACATGACCAGTCAGATTGGTGAACATGCGCACTTCAGCTATCTGCTCAACGATTTGATCGAAGACGAAGCCATCAGCAGCAGCCAGCTCGAAGGCGCGGCGACCACCACGCGGGTGGCCAAGGACATGCTCAAGCGCAATCGCCTGCCGCGCACGCCGGATGAGCGAATGGTGATCGGCAACTACAAGATGATGAACTTCGCCTGGGAAAAGCGTTATGACGCCCTGAGTATCGAACTGATTTCAGCCATGCACCGGGTGGGTGTCGAGGGCATTGATGACACGCAATATTCGCCGGGGGAGTTCAGGCGCAACGATGATGTGGTGGTGCAGGACGGCGAGGGCAACACCGTGCATACACCGCCGCCCGCAGCAGGGCTGGTGTCACGATTGCGGGTGCTGTCGACGTGGATCAACCAGCCCCACAACGATCCCGATCAAGTGGATTACCTTCATCCACTGATCAAAGGCATCGCACTGCATTTTGCTCTGGGCTATGAGCATCCTTTTCGCGATGGCAACGGCCGAGTGGCGCGGGCACTGTTTTACTGGTTCATGTTCAAGAATGACTTCTCTGCCTTTCGCTACATTGCGATCAGCATTTTGCTGCGCAGTGCGCCGGTGAAATACGGACGGTCTTATCTGAACTCTGAGGCTGATGACCTCGACCTGACTTACTTCATCGATTTCCAGTGTTCGGTCATCCTGCGGGCTGTCAGCGGTTTCACCGAGGCATATCGGAAAAGTCTGGCGTATGCCGAAAGCTTTGATCGCTGGTTGTTGGCGTCCGGCTTTTTTGACCGATTGACCGAGAAGCAGCGAGCCGTATTCCAAGTGGCCAAGAGCGGGATGGCCAAGGAGTTTACAGCGGTCAATGTGAAGGAGAATCTGGACTGTTCTTACAACACCGCGTCGGCAACCCTGAACGGGCTGGTCGAGTTGAATGTGTTCGAGAAAAGGAAGATCGGTCGCGAGTGGGTGTTCTTTCTGCGGGCTGCATCGACTGCTTGACCTATGTGGGAGCGAGCTTGCTCGCGATGGCGGTGTATCAGCCACAGTTAATGTCGACTGACACGGCCTCATCGTCGGAACGCCGCCCGGAGCAAGCTCGCTCCCACAAGGTCGGTGTTAAGGCTTAGAGCGTACCGAAGACTTTCTTCGCCAAACTGGTCGCTGCCGCTGCAGGATTCTGGCGAATGGTTTCTTCCTGTTTACCAATCATCTCGAACAGACCGTTCAACGCCTGCTCGGTCACGTAGCTTTCGATGTTGGCGCTCTTCGCATCCACCACACCCATCGTCGCGGCTTGCCCGGCGAACGAGTTGTACTGCTTGGCCAGGCCCACCTGGTCGGTGGCTTGCTTGACGATTGGCAGGAACTTGACGCGGATCTGTTCGCGGCTGGTTTTGCTCAGGTACTGAGTGGCCGAGTCCTTGCCGCCGCTGAGAATGCCCTTGGCATCCTCCACGCTCATCTTCTTCACCGCGTCCACCAGGATCGGCTGGGCTTGCGTCACGGCGGTTTCAGCCGCTTTGTTCATGCTGGTTTCCAGCTGATCAACCTGGTCGCCCATGCCGAACTGTTTCATCTTGCTGGCGACTTTGCCCAGTTTGCCCGGCAGTTCGATTTTCACGTCCGGGTTGTTGCTGAAGCCGCCCGGCGTGCCGAGTTGCTTCACGGCCAGTTGCGCACCTTGAGTCAGGGCATCCTTGAGGCCGCCGGTGGCGTCTTTTTGTGACAGGTCGTTGAGTGACAGTGCCAGGGCGCTGGCGGAGATCATCAAGCCTGCGCACAGGCCGGCGAAGCGAAGGGTAGAGCGGAACATGGCAGCTTCCTTTGTTCAAAAATTGAGAGTTAGCGAGCGGCGTCGACGCGGATTTTCAGAGGCTGCGGGTCGCTGCCATCCAGCTGCACGGCGTGATGTTCGGTGGTGATGAACATCAGTTCGCCATTCACTTCGATCCGTGCGCTGACCGAGTACCGATGGCCGGGTTTGACCTGGGCCGGATCGTAACTCAGATGATGGCGCCCGAAGTAGATGAGCGCCGACGACAATTTAACGGATTTTTCCGGCGATTTCGCCCCATGGATCTTTTGATATGCGCTTTTTTCAAATTCTACTAAAGGGTTTCAATACAACGGACCCGGGATATACCGCAATTGAATTATGGTATTCATTTTCAGTGGCTGTCAGCGTATAGCGTTTGCCAGGTACGACAGTGTCCGGGTCGTATTCCAGATAGAACGCCTCGGCCATTTGTTTGCTGATATGTATTGGCGTCAGTTGCGCAGTTGTATCGTCGTACTCGTGGGCGACAACAGTGACTGCATGTTCAGGTTGAACCGCTTGAGGCGCTTGCGCCTGGAGGTAGAGACGGCCAACTGGGCTGAGATGCAGGGTTTGTCGGTGTGGCGCACGATGGACAATCACGAAGTAGTCCAGGTCAATCAGCAGTGGAACGCCGTTGTGGGTCATGCTGACAGCGACAAGGTATTTAACGCTGACATCGGAATAGTTGTGTGCAAATGAAAAGTTCCAGCGCCCACTACGCAGTACGGGTTCACGGGATTGCGCCACTTTGATGGGGGTGGAAGAGTTTGCGGTATGAACGCTTATATAAGTTTCGCCTTCGCCACCGCTGGGCGGTAGAAAGTCTTCAGGCAAACTAAAGGTGAGGGTGGCGTATGAGTTGATATTTTCTAATGGGTTCATCGCGATGTCCGTATCGAAATTAGTTGTAGAGGGTCTCTATTAATTCATAACTTGGTGATTATAAGAACATCCTTGTTCTTATAGTCATTGTCAGAAAGTTACAAGCGACCTCAACTAAGCCTGATCCGCCGCATCTTCACTGCGATGCAACGCGACCTGACGGATCGACAAGCGAATCTCCGCCGGCAACACCCGCTTGGCCGCGCCTTCGGCCAGTTCGCCGAGCAGTTCGTGATAACTCAGCTTGCCGGCCTCATCGCGCTTGAGCACGTCGAGGTCGAGCATCGTCTGGATGAAGTGGCGGAACAGGCTCTTGTCGAAGAACTCCGGGGCGTTGAGGCCATGGAGGATCGACAGGCGCTGGGCCATGACCGTGCACAGGTCTTCCAGCTCTTCGGCGCTGATGCTGTTCTGACCGCTGTTGAGTAGCAGCGAGACCGTCATGTAGAAGCGCTGCAAGGTCTGGGCGATGCTTTTCGACAGCAGGGTCAGCAGCACGAAATGCCGCGAGCTCGGCGCCGGCCGCAGGTAGACATCATTCTCAAAACGCAGCAGACCTTGCTCGACGAACGCTTCGAGCCATTGATCGATCACCGCATCCAGCTCGTCCAGCGACCAACGAATGAACAGTTCCGATTGCAGATACGGATATAGCGCACGGGTGTAGCGCAGGATCTGTTCGCGGCTCATGCGCGACGCGCTTTGGAAGAAGCTCGCCAGTAACGCCGGCAAGGCGAAGATGTGCAAAACGTTGTTGCGGTAGTAGGTCATCAGGACGGCATTCTGTTCGTCCAGGTACAGAATCTTGCCTAGGGCATCGCTCTGCTCGGACAGAAGATCCATGTCCTTAACATGCTCGATCAGCGCCCGGCCGTCACCTTCCGGCAGCGTGGTGTGCGGCGAGTACGGGACCTTGCGCAACAGCGCCAGGTACAGATCGAGCACGCGCGCCATAGCGCGATCATCCAGCGCGAGACGGCTGGTGGACAGCAGCGCCAGGGCCACCAGGTTGACCGGGTTGATCGCCGCCGCTTCGTTCAGATGCTGCGCGACTTTCTCGCCGAGGCGGTTGGTGGTTTCGTTGAGCCAGGCCGGTTTGAACTGCGGGCCGAGCTCCTGTTTACGCCAGTCCGGCTGCTCGCTGTCGAGGAATTCTGCCAGTTTGATCGGCTCGCCGAAGTTCACCGCCACTTGGCCGAAGCGCTGCTTGAGGGCGCCGATGACTTTGAAGATGTCGAAGATCGATTCTTTCTTCTTGGTCGCGCCACGCAGTTCGCCAAGGTAGGTCCGGCCTTCCAGCACACGCTCGTAACCGATGTAGACCGGGATGAAAACGATCGGCATCCGCGACGAACGCAGGAAGCTGCGCAGGGTGATTGCGAGCATCCCGGTTTTCGGCTGCAGCATGCGCCCGGTGCGCGAGCGACCGCCCTCGACGAAGTACTCCACCGGGAAGCCTTTGGTAAACAGGGTGTGCAGGTATTCGTTGAACACTGAGGTGTAGAGCGGGTTGCCCTTGAAGGTGCGGCGCATGAAGAACGCACCGCCGCGACGCAGCAGGCCGCCGATCCCCGGCATGTTGAGGTTGATCCCGGCGGCGATGTGCGGCGGGGTCAGGCCGTTGCGAAACAGCAAATAGGACAGCAGCAGGTAGTCGATGTGGCTGCGGTGGCAGGGCACGTAGATCACTTCGTAACCCGGGGCGACCTTTTGCACGCCTTCGATGTTGTTGACCTTGATGCCGTCGTAGATTTTGTTCCAGAACCAGCTCAGCACCACCTCCATGAAGCGGATCGCAGTGTAGGTGTAGTCCGAGGCGATCTCGTTGCCGTAACGCAGGGCCAGGGCCTTGGCTTTCTCCGGGGAGATGTTTTCACGCTCGGCTTCGTCAAGGATCGCTTGCTTGACCAGCGGCTGATTGAGCAGGCCTTTGACCAGATTGCGGCGGTGGGAAATGTCCGGACCGATCACCGCTGCTTTCAGGTTGCGGAAGTGCACCCGCAGAATCCGCTGGGCCATGCGCACGGTGCGCTCGTGGCCCTTGTTGTGGTTAATCAACTCGCGCAAATGGATCGGCGCCGAGAACTGCACGCGGGTTTTGCGCCCCAGCACGATGATGCTCAACAACCGACGCAGGCGTCCGGTGACTGCCCAGCTGTCGGCGAAGAGCAGTTTCCACGGGCTCGATTCGCTGTCCGGCGACTGACCCCAGAACACGCTGACCGGAATGATCTGCGCGTCTTCGGCGGCGTTCTGGCTCAGGGCGCTGACCAGGCGGGTCAAGGTCGGCGGTGCACCACGCTTGTCCTGACGACCCAACCAATCAGGCTCCGGCGTCAGGTAAAAGAACGCCGCGGGTTCCTCCAGCGTACCTACCGAGACCGGCAACACCGGGCGGGGCAAACCCGCCTTGCTGCACTCGGTATCGACCACGGCCAGGTCAGTCAGCGAAGGGTTTTGCAGGACGTAGAACACCGGACGGCTGCGGTCGAGGTTGAGGGTGAACGACGACTGATTGATCGTCTCCGAGCGAACCCAGAGGTAGAGCAATCGGCGCAGGGTGCCAAACACAAGACGGCGGAACGGGGAACGGGTCATACGGCATCTGCATGAGTGAATAAAACCGAGCGTTTGCTCGGGCGGCCGATAGTGTGCCGTATTCGCCGAAAATCGGCAAAAAAGCGCCTAAGTAAAGTTGAGTTGAGAGTTTTGGCGGCTGTCATATACTCGGCCGTTCAAAATAAAAATAAGGGGGTACTGACATGGCTACGCGCGAAACTGGCAATGTGAAGTGGTTCAACGATGCCAAGGGTTATGGCTTCATTCAGCGCGAGGACGGGGTGGACGTGTTCGTGCACTACCGCGCGATTCGCGGCGAAGGGCATCGCTCGTTGGCTGAAGGTCAGCAGGTCGAATACGGTGTGGTGACCGGCGAGAAGGGCTTGCAGGCTGAGGATGTCGTAGGTCTGTAATCCGTATCTTACGGATCACCCAAAACCACTGTGGGAGCGAGCTTGCTCGCGATGAGGCCCTTTCAGTCAACATCAATGTTGAATGTCAGTTCGCTATCGCGAGCAAGCTCGCTCCCACAGGTTTTGTGTACAGCTTTTAGACAGTTTTCCAGGTGATTTCTTCTTCGCCGTCCGCGCTGATGCGCATCCAGCGATCCGCTGTCTCTTCACCTTCTTCCTCGACCCAGCTACCCGGCGCGCAACGCACTTCGACGTTCAGCGCGGCAAACGCAGCGCGGGCGCAGGCGATGTCGTCTTCCCACGGGGTCTGGTCGCTGTCCAGGAACAGGCTGTTCCATTTGCCCACGGCTTTCGGCAGCCAGGTGACCGACACGTTGCCGGCCTTGCACTTGTAGGTCTGGCCTTTCTGGACCCAGTCGGTGCATGGGCCCAAAGCAGTGCCGAGCCAGGCCGCGACGGCCTTGTAATCGACGTCGGCGTCTTTCAGGTAAATCTCGATATCGGGTTGGCGCATGGATGTCCTCACTGCGGGTCTGAAAAATCCATTCGCGGATTTAGCCGGTCTACGGCAAATGCCGAAGACCAAAAAATTAAAAATTATTGAAGTACGAAGTAATCGTAGCGCATTGAAACAGTGACCTCGAACGGCTCGACCTGTTCGATAACCGCCGCCCGGCGTTCAGCACTGGCGCGCCAGCCGTGGGGCGTCATGGCCAAAAGGTTCGCCCGATCCTGGCCACTTTCCAGCGTCAGTTTGAACTCCAGGGTTTCACTGTGCTGCAGCGCCATGCCTTCCGGCACCAGGGCCAGATGCTTGTCGTCAGTGTATTCACGGACTTCGTCGTACAGACGCTCGCGCAATTCCATCAGATGGCCGCTGGTCGGCCCGACTTTCATCAAGCCACCACCCGGGCTGAGCAGACGCTTGGCTTCCTCCCAATCCAGCGGGCTGAAGACGCTGGCGAGAAACTGGCAGCTGCCGGAGGCCAACGGCACCCGCGCCATGCTGGCGATCAACCAGGTCAGCTGCGGGTTGCGTTTGCAGGCGCGTTTGACGGCTTCCCGGGAGATGTCCAACGCGTAACCGTCGGCGTTCGGCAAGGCCTCGGCGATTTGCGCGGTGTAGTAACCCTCGCCACAACCGATGTCCAGCCAGCGCTGAGGCGCGTATTGCGCCGCCAGTTCGGCCAGACGCTTGGCCACTGGTGCGTAATGACCAGCGTTCAAAAAGTCGCGCCGGGCTTCGACCATCGCCAGGTTATCCCCAGGGTCGCGGCTGTTCTTGTGCTGCACCGGCAACAGGTTCAGGTAACCCTGACGCGCACGGTCGAAACGATGCCCGGCGGGGCAGGCCACGCCGTTGTCCACCGCGTTCAGCGGTTCGCTGCAGATCGGGCAGGCGAGCATCAGGCGAGCAACTTGATCAGGGTCTGGTAGTAGATTTCGGTCAGCACATCGAGGTCGGCAGCCAGCACACGCTCGTTGACCTGGTGGATGGTCGCGTTGACCGGGCCCAGTTCAACCACCTGAGTACCCATGGTCGCAATGAAGCGCCCGTCGGAGGTGCCACCACTGGTGGAAGCCTTGGTTTCACGACCGGTGATGTCCTTGATGCTCGACGCGACAGCATCCAGCAATGCACCCGGTTCGGTGAGGAACGGCAGGCCGGACAGCGCCCAGTCGATGTGCCAGTCCAGGCCATGTTTGTCGAGAATATCGGCGACGCGCTTTTGCAGGCCTTCAACGGTGGATTCGGTAGAGAAGCGGAAGTTGAACACTGCCACCAGATCACCCGGGATCACGTTGGTCGCGCCGGTGCCGGAGTTCACGTTGGAGATCTGGAAACTGGTCGGCGGGAAGAAATCGTTGCCGTGGTCCCAGTGCTCGGCGGCCAGTTCGGCCAGCGCCGGGGCAGCAAGGTGGATCGGGTTTTTCGCCAGATGCGGATAGGCCACGTGACCTTGCACGCCGCGCACGGTCAGTTTGGCGCCGAGGGAGCCGCGACGGCCGTTCTTGACCACATCGCCCACCAGAGTGGTGCTCGATGGTTCGCCGACGATGCACCAGTCCAGACGCTCCTTACGGGCGGCAAGGCGTTCGATCACAGCCTTGGTGCCGTGGTGCGCCGGACCTTCTTCGTCGCTGGTGATCAGGAATGCCACCTTACCCTTGTGATCCGGGTAGTCGGCGACAAAACGCTCGGCCGCCACGGTCATGGAGGCGAGGCTGCCTTTCATGTCCGCCGCGCCACGGCCGCAGAGCATGCCGTGTTCGTCGATCACCGCGTTGAACGGGTCGATCTGCCAGGCAGTCACCGGGCCGGTCGGCACCACGTCGGTGTGGCCGGCAAAGCACAGTACCGGACCGTCATGTTTACCGTGGGTCGCCCAGAAGTTATCCACATCTTCGATGCGCATTGGCTCAAGCGCAAAACCGGCATCGCCCAGGCGCTGCATCATCTGCTTCTGGCAATCGGCGTCGACCGGCGTCACGGACGGACGGCGGATCAGGTCGATGGCGAGTTGAAGGGTCGGCGAAAGGTCGGCGTGGGCCGTCATGTAAGACTCCGGAAGCTTGAAATTGGGCATGGCTATGTGGGAGCGGGCTTGCTCGCGATTGCGGTGTGTCAGTCAACATAAACGTTGATTGTTACACCGCAATCGCGAGCAAACTCGCTCCCACAGGGATTGGGTTCGATCGGCGAACCGTATTCCGCCAAGCCCTGCAAAATGGCGGTTATCTTAAAGCAAAACGGCGGCCATTGGCCGCCGTTTAGTGCATCTGGAACGATTTAGACCGCCGGAGCCGTCTCGCCCTCGACCGCCGGTTTCGGCAGCGAAGACAAGAACGCCATGATCAGCGCCGCCAGGTACGGAAGCGACTGCACCAGCAACATGGTCACCCAGAAGCGCATGTCGTTGCTCGGCATGCCGTTCACCAGGTAAATCCCCAGCGCCGCGCCCCACAACAGCAGCATGATGAACACTTCTTCGCGCGCCTCCGAAATCGCCACCCAGAAACCGTGGTTATCGGCGTTCTTTGGCGTGCGGAAAAACGGAATGCTGCTGGTGAAGAAACCGTACAGCACCGCTTTGGCGATGGTGTGCGACAACGCCAGCCCGGCCAGTGCCGCGCAGAACGCATCCTTGAGGTTGACCCCGACCGCACGACGGTACAGGAAGATGATCTTGCCCACCTTGAACACGAACAGCGCCAATGGCGGGATCGCGAAAATCAACAACGGAGGGTCGACCCGTTGCGGCACGATGATCATCGCCGCCGACCACAGCAGGGCACCCACGGTGAAGAAGATGTTCATGCCGTCCGCCACCCATGGCAACCAGCCCGCGAGGAAGTGGTAGCGCTGGCCACGGGTCAGCTCGGTGCCCTTGCCGCGAAGCAGACTGGTGGTGTGACGCTTGATGATCTGAATCGCTCCATAAGCCCAGCGGAAACGCTGTTTCTTGAAGTCGATAAAGGTATCGGGCATCAGGCCTTTGCCGTAGCTGGTGTGGTAATACGCCGCTGACAAGCCTTTTTCGAATACGCGCAGACCCAACTCGGCGTCTTCACAGATGCACCAGTCAGCCCAGCCCAGTTCCTCGAGCACCGAGCGCCGGGTCATG
The DNA here is from genome assembly GCF_059716185.1 of Pseudomonas sp. LBUM1645. Lineage (NCBI taxonomy): Bacteria > Pseudomonadati > Pseudomonadota > Gammaproteobacteria > Pseudomonadales > Pseudomonadaceae > Pseudomonas > Pseudomonas sp. LBUM1645. Next base: position 5,764,056 of record NZ_CP166811.1, on the reverse strand, counting down.
GTCATGGTGCCGTGCTGGATGATCGCGTCACGGTCGTTACGGGTAACCATGCCGATGTGAAAGAAACCTTTGTATTCCGCGTAGCAGAGCTTCTTGAAGGTGCTTTCGTTCTGGTCGCGGTAATCCTGCGGCGACTGCACCACGGCGATTTTCGGATCGGCGAAGTGCGGCACCATGTGTTTGAGCCAGTTCGGGTCGACGCAGTAGTCCGAGTCGATCACCGCAATCACTTCGGCATCCTTGGCGGTGTGCGGAATCAGGTAATTCAGCGCGCCACCCTTGAAGCCGGCCAACGGTGCAACGTGGAAGAACTTGAAGCGCGGGCCGAGGGTTTCGCAATAATCGCGCACTGGTTCCCAGACCGCCGGGTCCTTGGTGTTGTTGTCGATGATCAGGACTTCGAAATCCGGATAGTCGAGGTTGGCCAGGGCGTTGAGGGTCTGTTTGACCATCTCCGGCGGCTCGTTGTAGCAAGGTACGTGAATCGAGACTTTCGGTCGGTAGTCCGATTCGCCGACCACCGGCAGGAATTCACGTCGGCGCTTGTGGGTCCAGACCGCTTCGGCCAGTTCATGGGCCTCGGTCAACAGCACAATAAAGACCCCGAGTGCGCCGAGGGCGAGCAGGAATCCTACCGTCAGGCTGAACCAGGTGCTGTATTGCAGGCTGTAGTCGTAACCGATCCACACCAGCACCGATCCGCAGAGGAAGGCGATAAAGGTCAGGAAGGTGCGGCCGCGTTGACGCAGGGCCGAGCCGTCGATCATCAGCAAGGTCAGGGACAGCAGCGCCAGAACCACCGAACCGACCGCCAGTACGCGCCATTGCGGGATCGCGACGACGGGGCCTTCAAAGTTGAATTTCTGCTGGCGCGCGGCGTTGAAAACGCCCCAGTAAGCGCCCACGGAACCTTCGTCACTGGCCTTCCACGGTTGGTCAAAGGCTTCGATTACGAAGTAGTTGAAGCCCTGGCGATTGAGCTTGTTGACCAAGGTCCGCAGATAGATTGCCTGGTCTGCCGGCGACGCGTCGGCGCCACCGCGCATACGGCCGTTGCTCGGCCAGCCGACTTCCGACAGCAGCAGCGGTTTTTTCGGGAACATCTTTTTCAGGTCACGGGCGCGGTCGAGTACGAACTGCCCGGACTGCTCCATCGGAACATGTTCCCAGTACGGCAGGACGTGGGCGGCGATCAGGTCGACGTGCTTGGCCAAGCTCGGGTTTTCTTCCCAGACGTGCCATTGCTCGGAGGTCGTCACCGGTACTTTCACTGCCGCGCGGACGCGATCCAGGATCACGCTCAGTTCGGCGGCGGTAATTTCCTTACGGAAGATCGCCTCGTTACCAACTACGACGCGAACCACGCTGCGGGAGGTATTGGCCAGGTCAATGGCGCGCAGGATTTCACGCTCGTTGCGCTCCTGGTCCGGGCTGATCCAGATACCCAGCGTCACGCGCAAACCGAATTCTTCGGCGAGCTTGGGAATATCACCCAGGCTGCCATCGACCGAGTAAGTACGGATGTTGTCCGTCAGCTTGCTCATGATCTCCAGATCGCGACGCATTTCATCGTCGGTCGGATATTGCTCTTTTTGTGGGTACTGCCCTTGCTGGAACGGCGAGTACGAAAAGCCGGAGATCTGTTCAGGCCAGTTGGGGGCGGTGACCGGGCGATTGATCAGCGCCCAGAAGCCGGTAAACAAGGCAGCGATGGCGAGCACCACGACCAGGTTGAGTCCAAATTTACGCGATGACATAGCTTTTTCAGGTTCCAAAGGCTGTGGAACGAAGGAACGGTTTGCGGCTGGCTGCCAGGGGGCAGGGGCGCGCATCCTACACTGGAGGTTCTCTGACCGTACAGCGAACAGGGAAACGCCCGACATTGGGCACTCTGGTTTCACATAAGTTCTTACACTTGTCGCTGGAAGGTTAAAAGTTCTCGCACTGTGGCCCTATAATGCGCGCCGGTTTTTGGGGTAATGGTCATGAGTACAGAAGATCCGCGGTTTGCAGGCATCGCCCGTTTGTATGGCATCGACGGCCTGGAGCGCTTGCGCGCGGCCCACGTGGCGATCGTCGGCGTCGGTGGCGTCGGTTCCTGGGCGGCGGAAGCCGTCGCCCGTTGTGGCGTGGGGGAGATTTCGCTATTCGACCTGGATGACGTCTGCGTCAGCAACGCCAACCGTCAGTTGCACGCGCTGGACAGCACCGTCGGCAAACCCAAGGTTGACGTGATGGCCGAGCGCCTGCGCGGGATCAACCCGGACTGCACCGTGCACGCGGTGGCGGATTTCGTCACCCGCGAGACCATGGCCGAATACATCACGCCGAACATCGACTGCGTCATTGATTGCATCGACAGCGTGAATGCCAAGGCGGCGCTGATCGCCTGGTGCAAACGCCGCAAGATCCAGATCATCACCACCGGCGGCGCGGGCGGACAGATTGATCCGACGTTGATTCAGGTTTGCGATTTGAATCGGACCTTCAATGATCCGTTGGCTTCGAAAGTGCGCTCGACGTTGCGTCGGGATTACAACTTCTCACGCACCGTGACCCGCCATTACAGCGTGCCGTGCGTTTTTTCCACCGAACAACTGCGCTACCCGAAACCGGATGGCAGCATTTGCTTGCAGAAGAGTTTTGTCGGTGACGGTGTGAAGCTCGACTGCGCCGGAGGGTTTGGTGCGGTGATGATGGTGACGGCGACGTTTGGCATGGTCGCGGCGACCAAGGCTGTGGATAAGATTGTGGCGGGTGTGCGTCGCCCCGCGGATCGCATCAAATCTCAAACTGAAACGTAAACCCGTGTAGGAGCTGCCGAAGGCTGCGATCTTTTGATCTTCGGCGTAGGTGCTCCCGCTAAAGATCAAAAGATCGCAGCCTTCGGCAGCTCCTACACGTCGCTCAGGCTCCGCATCCGCTGTAACACGGCATTGAGGCCATTGCTGCGTGAAGGGGAGAGCTGACGGCTCAGCCCAAGCTGATTGAACCACTCCGGCAAATCCACCTGTCGCAATTCAGCCGCCGACAACCCGTTGACCCGCGCCAGTAGCAACGCCACCAACCCGCGAATCAACCGCGCATCGCTGCTCGCGGCAAACTGCCAGTGACCGTCATCCAGCGCGCCCACCAGCCATACCTGACTTTCACAGCCATGCACGCGGTTGACGTCACTCTTATCCACATCACTCAACGCGGGCAGACGGTCGCCCCACTGCATCAACAGCCGCGCCCGTTGTTCCCAACCGGCAGCATTCTGAAAAGTCTCCAGCGCCGTGGCCGCATCGGCAGGCAAGTTCATCGCAACAACTCCAGCGCCTGATCCAGCGCTTCAAAGAACCGCTCCAGGTCTTCGGAATCGTTGTACAGCGCCAACGACACCCGTATCGCCCCAGCCAGTTCAAAACGCTTGAGCAGCGGCATGGCGCAATGATGACCGGCGCGCACCGCGATCCCCTGTTCGGTCAGCAAATGCGCCAAATCAGAGTTATGCACACCCTCGACGACAAAACTGGCCAGCGCCAGTTGCGGCTTGCCCAACAACCGAATGCCGTTGCGCGATTCAAGGCCTTTGAGCAAATAGTCATGCAGCGCCGCTTCGTGGGCGCAAACCGCGTCCTGATCGAGCCCAGCCAGATAATCCAGCGTCGCCCCCAAACCAATCACACCGGCAATCGGCGGCGTACCCGCCTCGAAACCCAGCGGCGCCGGGCGGAACCGTGCGCTGTGGTAATCCGCATCCAGCACCATTTCGCCGCCGAATTGCCAGTGACGCAGTTGCTCAAGCGCTTCGTTGCGACCGAACAGTACGCCCAGACCATCGGGGCCGTAGAGCTTGTGGCTGGAAAACACATAGAAGTCGCAGCCCAGCGCCTGCACGTCGTGCCGGCCGTGAACCACGCCTTGGGCGCCATCGACTACGGTCAACGCGTTATGCGCCTTGGCCAGCGTCAAGAGGGCGGGCAAGGGCTGCCAGGCGCCGAGTACGTTGGACAGCTGACTGACCGCCAGCAAGCGGGTTCGCGGACCGATCAGCTGCGCGGCAGCATCAAGGTCAATCAAACCGTCAGCGTCCAGTGGCAGGATCACCAGCTTCAGGTCGCGACGGTGGGCCAGCTGCTGCCACGGCAACAGATTGGCGTGATGCTCCAGGGCGCTGATGACAACTTCATCGCCTGGATTGAAAAGATGTTCCAGGCCATAAGCCAGGAGGTTCAGCGCAGACGTTGCGCCATGGGTAAAGATGATCTGCCCGCAATCGCCGGCATTGAGCCAGTGGGCGACTTTGCTGCGGCTGGCCTCGAATGCCTGGGTGGCGTGGGCGCCGGGCAGGTGTTGCGCCCGATGCACGTTGGCCGCGCCGTTGGCGTAGTAATGCGCCAGGGCATCCAGCAGGGCTTGAGGTTTTTGCGTGGTGGCGGCGTTGTCCAGATACGTCTGGTCTTGCCGTTGCAATGCGGCGATGGCCGGAAAATCGGCGCGCCAGGGAGAGGGAATCATCATGCTATCGAGCCCTGTTAAACATGGGCGGGTGTACGCCTGAGCCTGTAGGAGCAAAGCTTGCTCGCGAAGCTCTTGGCGGCCTCAAGGGCCCCATCGCGAGCAAGCTCAGCTCCTACAGGTGATCGTTTGACGCTCTGCTTAGTTGTGAGCGTGCAGCGCTTCGTTCAGTTCGATGGCCGATTTGTGGGTTTTGCATTCCACGGCACCGGTCTCCGAATTGCGACGGAACAGCAGGTCAGGTTGACCGGCCAGTTCACGCGCCTTCACGACTTTGACCAGTTTGTTGTTTTCGTCCAGCAGCGCCACTTTGGTACCAGCGGTCACGTACAGGCCCGATTCAACGGTGTTGCGATCGCCCAACGGAATGCCGATGCCGGCGTTCGCGCCGATCAGGCAGCCTTCGCCGACCTTGATCACGATGTTACCGCCGCCCGACAGGGTGCCCATGGTCGAGCAACCGCCGCCCAGGTCCGAACCCTTGCCGACGAATACGCCAGCGGAAACGCGGCCTTCGATCATGCCCGGGCCTTCGGTGCCGGCGTTGAAGTTGACGAAACCTTCGTGCATCACGGTGGTGCCTTCGCCGACGTAGGCGCCCAGACGAATACGTGCCGCGTCAGCGATGCGCACGCCGGCCGGAACCACGTAGTCGGTCATTTTCGGGAACTTGTCCACCGAGAACACTTCCAGCAGCTCGCCACGCAGACGGGCTTCCAGTTGATGTTCGGCCAGTTCGGCCAGGTCGATTGCGCCCTGGCTGGTCCATGCCACGTTCGGCAGCAACGGGAACACGCCCGCCAGGTTCAGGCCGTGCGGCTTGACCAGACGATGGGACAGCAGGTGCAGCTTGAGGTAAGCCTCAGGCGTGGAAGTCAGCTGAGCGTCTTCGGCCAGAATGGTCGCGACCAGCGGCTTGTGGCTCTCGGCCAGACGGGTCAGCAAGGCAGCCTGGGTTGCGTCGACGCTTTTCAGGGCTTCAGCCAGTTGCGACGCCTGAGCGGTGGTGAAGGCGATGGCCTGATTGCCTTCGGTGTAGCCCAGAACAGGCGCGATGGCAGCGACCAGTTCGGCCGACGGGTTGAGCAGTGGCTGTGCGTAAAACACTTCCAGCCATGCGCCTTGACGGTTTTGAGTGCCGACACCAAAGGCCAGGCTGAACAGGGTAGTAGACATGTTGATACCTCTAACAAAATGGAACGGGCTGCCTTACTTGAGTGCTGCCGCGTAGATATCTGGCTTGAAGCCAATCAGGGTTCGGTCACCGAGATCAAGCACCGGGCGCTTGATCATCGAGGGTTGTGCGAGCATCAATTCGATGGCTTTCGGCTGGTCGAGATCGGCTTTACGTTCGTCGTCGAGCTTGCGAAAGGTCGTGCCTGCACGGTTCAACACCACTTGCCAGCCGTGCTCGTCGCACCATTGGGTCAGGTGTTCACGGTCGATTCCGACCGCTTTGTAATCATGGAAGTCATAGCTGACAGCGTGTTCATCGAGCCAGGTGCGCGCCTTTTTCATGGTGTCGCAGGCTTTGATGCCGAAAAGGTGCAACGTTTTGCTTGAAACGGTCAAGGAATTGCCCCCTTTGCAGGTGCTGGAAATAAAAGGTGAAGGATTATGCCATGACCGGACGGTTTCGGCCTCAGCCACGTCCAGGTGTTACCCGGCGGCCTGAGCGGCGACCGGGTCGGATGCGACCTTTTTGCGGCGGCCAGCCTCCAGTCTAAGCGGCGAATATGGCACTTCCACTGCAGCCTGTTACCTGAAGTGTGCCTGGGGAACTCCCATTGGTGAATAAGGGCGGTGTAACAGGCGTTTGGCTGGATAGACACTTAAGGGTAAATTTGACGAATAAACGTGATGTCGGCTGTGCTGATATGTGGGTTTTCTGTTTGCTTCCAATCACCCAGGGTGTACTCGTTGGATATCTCATAGTGCATGACCGAATGTCGGTCATACGCCGCAAAGTCCGGCTGGCATCGCGGGGGAGTGGAAAGACGTTCAGGTCCACCTGCGCCTTCGACCAACCAAATTTTTGTCGATACAACTCGTAGGTTTTTTCCTTGCCCCACGGAATGTTTGCCTCAGGATGTTGATGCTTGATTGCTAACGTTTTGGATAAAGCAACTTCATCAGTTTTTTATCTTTTTTACTGATTTTTCGGTTGATAGGGATTTCCCAATTGCTCAGTGTCAGCGTGTTAGCGACCGGGTGGTGCATGATGGATTTTCTGTCGTACGGCTTATAAATCGCTTCGATTGTATTGAAGGGCTCAAAGAGATTTCTATCGACCTGCTCTTTGGTCAATGGATTCATCTCTCTATTCTGGTAGAACTCATACACCTTCGGTTTATCCCAGGGAATATTGGCTTCGGGGTGTTGATGTTCGTGCATTGCTCCCAAGGCGTGACCAAATTCGTGAGTCACAATCACCTTGAAGTCTTCATGCTCGGGTTTAACCCCCAGGTTCATGGTCGGCCAGTCGGGATGAATCAACAGCGCGTCGGTGCCCAGCATTGAGCTGTTGTCATCGTTCCTGGTGGCGATCCGAATCTCGCCCTGCAAATCATCGACGAACTCAAATTTGAGATTGATATACGGCAGCCATTGACTGGCGGCGTCGATGATCTTCTGTTTGTGGTCATCGTCGGGGCCATCGATAAAAGCGATTTTGAGCGTGCGTCCGTTTGCCCAGAGTTTCGAATAATTGATCAGCGAGCGCTTGCGCCGAGTGCTGGTTGCGGAACCTGTGTTATCAGGGTTCTCGTTAACAGCAGCGTCGTAGGATTGTTGATCGTCGGGCCATTGGATGAGGTTGCAGTCTTCAATACTGTTCATTGGCTACTTCTTCCATGAAGTTTGGTAAAAATTGTGTGAGTGCGCACAGTAATGCGCTACATGAGAGTAAGGGGGCTCTGCAGTTCGGTGAACTTTAATTTTGGCTGAAGTGTAACTGGCTGTATGAGAGGCCCGCATTGCGTTGCACAATGCGGGCCGGGATACTTACTTATTACGAATAATAAAGTCGCGAATTCTCTTCGCCGCTTCTACGCATTCGGCCAACGGTGCGACTAGCGCCATGCGCACGCGACCGGCACCCGGATTAGTGCCGTCAACTTCACGGGACAGATAAGAACCCGGCACTACCGTCACATGCTCTTCGACAAACAGATCACGGCAGAACGCTTCATCATCACCGTCAACGCTCGGCCACAGGTAGAAACCGCCATCCGGACGCTGCACGTCCATCACTGGGCCAAGGATTTCCAGCACTGCATCGTACTTCTCGCGATACAGCGCACGGTTGGCGCGTACATGCACTTCGTCATTCCACGCGGCAACACTGGCCAGTTGGGTTTGAACCGGCATCGCGCAGCCGTGATAAGTGCGGTACAGCAGGAAGCCTTTGAGAATGTCCGCATCACCGGCCACAAAACCCGAGCGCAGGCCCGGCAGGTTGGAGCGCTTGGACAGGCTGTGGAACACCACGCAACGCTTGAAGTCCTTGCGGCCCAGTTCCACGCAGGCGCTGAGCAAGCCGGCGGGTGGGGTTTGTTCGTCGAAGTACAGTTCGCTGTAGCACTCGTCGGCGGCGATCACGAAGTCGTATTCGTCGGCCAGGGCGATCAGCTTCTTCAGGGTTTCGACCGGGATCAGTGCGCCGGTCGGGTTGCCTGGCGAGCACAGGAACAGGATCTGGCAGCGTTTCCAGATGTCTGGGGAAACGGCGTCGAAGTCCGGGTTGAAGCCGTTTTCGTCCAGGCATGGCAGGTAATGCGGCTTGGCCCCGGCAAGGAACGCTGCGCCTTCGTAGATTTGATAGAACGGGTTCGGGCTGACCACCAGTGCATCGTCGCCACGGTTGACCACGGTCTGGGTGAAGGCGAACAGCGCTTCACGAGTGCCGTTGACCGGCAGCACATTGCGCGCCGGGTCGAGCCAGCCGTTCGGAACGCTGAAACGACGTTCGCACCACGCGGCGATGGCTTCACGCAGGGCCGGAATTCCGAGGGTGGTCGGGTACACGGCCATCTTATCCAGATTGCTTGCCAGGGCTTCGGCGACAAAGCTTGGCGAACGGTGTTTCGGCTCGCCAATGGACAGCGCAATGGCGCGCTTTTCCGGGTTTGGCGTGACGCTGCCGAGCAGGGCGCGGAGCTTCTCGAACGGGTAGGGCTGCAACTGGTTCAGAGCGTTGTTCATGCGGGGCCTCGTTCAATGTGGGGAGCGCACTCAAATCTCAATCAAGACATAAAACCTGTGGGAGCGAGCTTGCTCGCGATGGCGGCGGCACATTCAACAACAATGTGTGCTGATCCTCCGCTATCGCGAGCAAGCTCGCTCCCACATGGGTTTCGTTTAACTGAACATTCTTGGGGTTGCTCATTCCCACAGGGGGGAAGTTTGTTAATTCAAATCAAATGCTGATGCGCGACAGTTTGATATCGGGTTCGTTACTGACGGTCAGCTGTTCGACGATTGCATCCTGCAAGCGGCTGCACAGCAATGGGTCGGACAACGGCTGGTTGTTCGCGTCGGTGATGAAGAACACGTCTTCCACGCGCTCGCCCAAGGTGGCGATCTTGGCGTTCTGTAGCGACAAGTCGAACTCCAGGAAGATCGTGCCGATCCGCGCCAACAGGCCGGGGCGATCCGGGGCGCTGAGCTCCAGCACTGTTACCGGGCGTTGGGCGTCGTTGTGGATCGTCACCTGTGGCGCAAACGCGAAATGCTTGAGCTGGCGCGGTACCCGACGCTGAATGATGGTCGGGTAGTCGTCCGGGTTGCGCAGGGCTTCGGTCAGGCCGTCGCGGATTTGTTTGACCCGCGCCGGGTTATCGCCGATCGAGTCGCCGTCGGTGTCGAGCACGATGTAGGTGTCGAGGGTGAACTGGCTGCTGGAGGTGATGACCCGGGCGTCGTGAATGTTCAGGTTGAGCTGGTCCATTGCAGCCACGGTCACGGCGAAGAAGTCGTGCTGATCCGGCGCGTAGATAAAGATCTGCGTGCCGCCTTCGAACTCGCGCTGGGTGGTTTCCTTGATCAGCACCAGCGGCCCGCCGTCGGCCGGCTGCTGGAGGATCGCGTCACTGTGCCAGGCCACGTCGCCGGCGGTGTGGCGCAGGAAATAGTCATCGCCCAATTGTGCCCACAGCTGCTCGACGTCGTCCGGATCGGTGCCGCCGCGCACCAGAATATCCAGTGCTGCGCTCTGGGTCTGGCGAATCTGCTCTTCGCGATCGACCGGGTTTTCCAGGCCGCGGCGCAAGGCACGCTTGGTCTCGGTGTAGAGCTGGCGCAACAGGCTGGCGCGCCAGGAATTCCACAGCGTCGGGTTGGTGGCGTTGATGTCGGCGACGGTCAGTACATACAGATAATCGAGGTGAGTTTCGTCGCCGACGATCTGCGCAAAATCGTGGATGACCTGCGGGTCGGACAAGTCCTTGCGCTGGGCCGTGGTCGACATCACCAAATGGTTCTGCACCAGCCAGACGATCAGGCGGCTGTCCCACACCGGCAACTGATGGCGCTGGCAAAAGGCTTCGGCATCCACGGCGCCGATTTCCGAGTGATCGCCATGCCGGCCCTTGCCGATGTCGTGGTACAGGCCGGCCAGGTAGATCAGCTCGGGTTTGGGCAATTTGCCCATGAGCTTGCTGGCCAGCGGGAATTTTTCCGACACCTGGGTGTACTGCAACTTACGCAGATGTTTGATCAGGTTCAGGGTGTGAGCATCGACCGTATAGATGTGAAACAGGTCGTGCTGCATCTGCCCGACGATGAAGCCGAACTCCGGCAAGTAGCGCCCGAGGATGCCGTAACGGTTCATCCGTCGCAGGTTGCGATGGATGCCGATCTTGCACTTGAACAGTTCGATAAACAGGCTGGTATTGCGGATGTCGTTGCGGAAATCGTCGTCTATCAGGTGACGGTTTTCTCGCAGCAGACGAATGGTGTCGGCGCGCACGCCTTTGATTTCCGGCTGCTGGGCCATCAATACGAAGATTTCCAGCATGGCGAACGGTGTACGGCGGAACACGTTGTCGTTGCGCGCCTCGATGTAACCGTCGTGCAGCTGGAATCGCGAGTTGATCGGCTGCGGTGGCGCTTCGTCTTCGGGCGCGAGGATGACTTCCTCGAAGTGCTGGATGATCAGGTCGCTGAGCTGGGCAATGCTCATGACCACCCGGTAATACTGTTGCATGAAGTTTTCGATGGCTTGCTTGGCGTCATCGCCTTTGAAACCCAGCAGCCCGGCAATGGTGCGCTGGTGATCAAACAGCAGGCGGTCTTCGGAACGGCCGGCGAGCATGTGCAGGGCGTAACGAACCTTCCACAGGAATTCCTGGGAGGAGGCCAGCAGCGCGTTTTCGCTCTCGACCAGGAAACCTTCGCCAGCCAGGGCCCGCAGGTTCAGGGTGCCGTATTCACGACGGGCCACCCACAGAATCGTCTGAATATCCCGTAGGCCGCCGGGCGAGCCTTTGACGTTGGGTTCCAGGTTGTATTCGGTGTCGTTGTACTTGTGGTGACGGGCCTTCTGCTCGGCGCGTTTGGCCAGGAAGAAGTCCTTGCTCGGCCACATGTGCGCGGTGCTGGTGACGTCCAGCATGCGCTGGCGCAAGCGCTCGGGGCCGCAGATGGTACGACTTTCCATCAGGTTGGTGACGACCGTCAGGTCGGCGCGGGCCTCCTGGACGCACTCGTCCACGGAGCGAACGCTCTGACCGACTTCAAGGCCGATGTCCCACAACAGCGTCAGAAAACGCTCGATGGAATCTCGGAAAACTTCGTGATCGGCGCTGTCCAGCAGGATCAGCAAATCGATGTCGGAATAAGGGTGCAACTCGCCGCGACCGTAGCCGCCGACCGCGACCAGCGCGATGTCGGCGTCTTCGCTCCAATTGAACTGCTCCCAGGCCTTTTGCAGGATGTTATCGACGAACCAGGCGCGATCCTCGATCAACCGGCGAATCTCGCGGCCGCTGCGAAAGCGCTCGTCGAGCACCTCGCGGGCCTGGCGAATCGCCTTTTTGAAGGCCGCGATCGGGCTTGCCTTCAGGGCCAGTTCAGCCTGGAACTGGCCACGGTCGAAGAGTTCGGGATCCACCTGCGGCATCGATTGGCTTTCCTGTCTATAAGGCTGAGGAGCTGCGCGCCCGGATCAGGCCGAAACGCGCGGGATGGTGTCGTCGGCGCGCAGGGTGAAGATTTCGTAACCGGTTTCGGTTACCAGCAGGGTGTGTTCCCACTGTGCCGACAGCTTGCGGTCCTTGGTGATCGCGGTCCAGCCGTCGCCCAACACCTTGGTGTCCGCTTTGCCCTGATTGATCATCGGCTCAATGGTAAACGTCATGCCGGCTTTCAGTTCCATGCCGGTGCCAGCGCGGCCGTAGTGCAGGATCTGCGGCTCTTCGTGGAACACCTTGCCGATGCCGTGACCGCAGAATTCGCGAACAACGGAAAAACCGTTCTTTTCAGCGTGCTTCTGGATCACTTCACCGATGTCGCCCAGACGGCAGCCGGGTTTGACGATTTCGATGGCCTTGTACATGCATTCCTGGGTGATTTGCGACAGGCGCTCTGCCCAGACCGGAACGGTGCCGACGTGGAACATGCGGCTGGTGTCGCCGTGGTAGCCGTCCTTGATGACGGTGACGTCGATGTTCAGCGTGTCGCCATCCTTCAATGGCTTCTCGTTCGGAATGCCGTGGCAGACCACGTGGTTGATCGAGGTGCAGATCGACTTCGGGAAACCCTTGTAGTTGAGCGGGGCAGGGATGGCTTTCTGCTCGTTGACGATGTAGTCGTGGCAGATGCGGTCCAGTTCTTCAGTGGTAATGCCCGGCTTGACATGTTCGGCAATCATTTCCAGCACATCGGCGGCCAGTTTGCCGGCGATGCGCATTTTTGCGATGTCCTCTGGGGTTTTGAGGGTGACGGTCATACAGGCTCTCTCTGCGCTCGATGGCGCCTTCTAAAACGGGATGGGCGTTGCGCGGTCGATCTTCGCGGCCCTGAAAAACGCGATTCTAACAGACGAGCAGCGCAAATCTGAGCCTCTGTGCATCGCTTCTCCTTATAGAATGGCGCATTCTTGGAGGATTCCAAGGGGCGGAACCAAGGCGCGCGACAGGATTTAACAATCCGGGTTCCGTTTTTTTCAGCCTTGTGATATAAAATGCGCCGCTTTCCGGGGATCCCCTGAAAAGCCTAAATCCACACACGTGTCGACACGATGACCTGGGTGCCTTCAGCTGATGCTGCTGGTTGGTCATTGGGATACGTGGAGGCCAAACCCGACTTATTAAGGAACTATCATGTCCCAAGTCAACATGCGCGATATGCTGAAGGCCGGTGTGCACTTCGGTCACCAGACCCGTTACTGGAACCCGAAAATGGGTAAATACATTTTCGGCGCGCGTAACAAGATCCACATCATCAACCTTGAAAAAACCCTGCCAATGTTCAACGAAGCTCTGACTTTCGTAGAGCGTCTGGCCCAGGGCAAAAACAAGATTCTGTTCGTCGGCACCAAGCGTTCCGCTGGCAAGATCGTTGCTGAAGAAGCAGCACGTTGCGGTTCGCCGTACGTCGATCACCGCTGGTTGGGCGGCATGCTGACCAACTTCAAAACCATCCGTGCTTCTATCAAGCGTCTGCGTGACCTTGAAGTGCAAGCCGAAGACGGTACTTTCGCCAAGCTGACCAAGAAAGAAGCGCTAATGCGCACTCGCGATCTTGAGAAGCTCGATCGTTCCCTGGGTGGTATCAAGGACATGGGCGGTCTGCCAGACGCACTGTTCGTTATCGACGTTGATCACGAGCGCATCGCGATCACCGAAGCCAACAAACTGGGCATCCCGGTTATCGGCGTAGTCGATACCAACAGCAGCCCGGAAGGCGTTGACTACATCATCCCAGGCAACGATGACGCAATCCGCGCTATCCAGCTGTACATGGGTTCGATGGCTGACGCAGTTATCCGCGGTCGCAACCACGTTGCTGGCGGCACCGAGCAGTTCGTTGAAGAAGCTCCGGTAGCAGCAGCTGAGTAATTGACGCCTTGGCGTTGACTCAGTAAGCAAAAAGGGGGCTTGGCCCCCTTTTTGCCACCTCGAAAACCGTTTGTCGGCAGCGCAGTTACAGCCTCTGTAACCTGCAGCAGCCAGCAAGGGTGGTTCGGGAAGAATTGATCGCCCGTTCGATCGGGTGGAATGGTTGAAAACCTATCCAAGAGGAATTTTGAAATGGCAGAGATTACTGCAGCGTTGGTCAAAGAACTGCGCGAGCGTACTGGCGAAGGCATGATGGACTGCAAAAAGGCCTTGACCAAGGCCGGCGGCGACATCGAAAAAGCCATTGATGACATGCGTGCTTCGGGCGCCATCAAGGCTGCCAAGAAAGCTGGCAACGTTGCCGCTGAAGGCGCTATCGCTCTTAAAGAAGACGGTAAATCCGCCGTTCTGCTGGAAGTGAACTCGCAGACCGACTTCCTGGCTCTGCAGGACGACTTCAAGGCATTTGTCGCTTCCAGCGTTGAAAAAGCGTTCGCTGACAAACTGACTGACGTCGCTCCGCTGATCGCAGCTCAAGAAGCCGATCGCCTGGTTCTGGTCGGCAAGGTTGGCGAAAACGTCAACATCCGTCGCCTGGCTCGCGTTGAAGGTGATGTTGTTGGTGGTTACCTGCACGGCAACAAGATTGGTGTTGTGGTTGCCCTTAAAGGCGGCAGCGTTGAGCTGGCCAAAGACATCGCCATGCACGTAGCGGCGACCAACCCTGAATTCCTGCTGCCATCGGAAGTTTCCGCTGAAGCGGTCGAGCGTGAGAAAGGCGTGTTCCTGACCCTCAACGCTGACAAGATCGCCGGCAAGCCAGAAAACATTGTTGAAAACATGGTCAAAGGCCGTATCAGCAAGTTCCTGGCTGAAGCGAGCCTGGTTGAGCAGGCGTTCGTCAAGAACCCTGAAATCAAGGTTGGCGAACTGGCCAAGAAAGCCGGTGCTGAAATCGTTTCCTTCACCTACTTCAAAGTAGGCGATGGCATCGAGAAGCCGGTCGACAACTTCGCTGAAGAAGTTGCTGCCCAGCTGGCTGCCGCCAAGCAATAAGACGGTTTTTTAACTGTCGCCCTGAAGAGGCTGCCCGCTCACGCGCGCAGCCTCTTTTCAGATGGGGCACCAATTTTTAATTGGTTTCCTTTTGGAACTGGCTTACAAAGCCATGTTCCGATGGCGCTGAAGCAGCGCCAAGTTAGAGTGAGCGCCAGCTGTAAACAGCTCGCAAAGAATTTTTAAAATACGCCGCAGGAGAGATTCGCAATGGCTCAGCAGGGCAGTGGTTATCAGGCTCGCTATAAACGCATTCTACTCAAGCTTAGCGGCGAGGCCCTGATGGGCTCGGAAGAGTTCGGGATCGATCCGAAAGTTCTGGATCGCATGGCGCTGGAAGTCGGCCAACTGGTCGGCATCGGTGTTCAGGTCGGTCTGGTGATCGGCGGCGGCAACCTGTTCCGCGGTGCAGCGCTGAGCGCGGCCGGCATGGATCGGGTTACCGGCGACCACATGGGCATGCTGGCCACTGTGATGAACGCCCTGGCCATGCGCGATGCGCTGGAACGTGCCAATATCTCGGCCATCGTGATGTCGGCCATTTCCATGGTTGGCGTAACCGATCACTATGATCGCCGCAAAGCCATGCGCCACTTGAACGCCAAGGAAGTCGTGATTTTCGCGGCCGGTACCGGCAATCCGTTCTTCACCACGGATTCGGCAGCGTGCTTGCGTGCAATCGAAATCGATGCCGATGTCGTGCTCAAGGCGACCAAGGTCGATGGCGTCTACACCGCTGACCCATTCAAAGACCCGCATGCCGAGAAGTTCGATCATCTGACTTACGATGAAGTGCTGGATCGCAAGCTGGGCGTGATGGATCTGACCGCCATTTGCCTGTGCCGCGACCACAAGATGCCGTTGCGCGTATTTAACATGAACAAGCCCGGCGCCCTGCTGAATATCGTACATGGCGGCGCTGAAGGGACCCTGATCGAGGAAGGCCAACAATGATCAACGAAATCAAGAAAGACGCTCAAGAGCGCATGAAAAAATCCGTCGAGTCGCTGCTGCACAACTTCGGCCGTATTCGTACCGGCCAGGCGCACCCGAGCATCCTTGAAGGCGTGATGGTGCCGTATTACGGTTCCGACACTCCGATCAAGCAAGTGGCGAACATCACCGTCAAAGACGCCCGTACCCTGCAAGTCGTTGCCTTTGAGCGCAACATGCTGGGTGCCGTCGACAAGGCCATCGGTAGCGCGGGTCTGAACCTCAACCCGACCAACCTGGGTGAATTGCTGCTGATCTCCATGCCGGCCCTGACCGAAGAAACCCGTAAGGGCTTCACCAAGCAGGCTCGCGATGTCGCTGAAGATGCTCGTGTTGCCGTGCGCAACATCCGTCGCGATGCCAACAGCTCGCTGAAGGATCTGGTCAAGGAAAAAGAAATAAGCGAAGACGAAGAACGTCGCGCCACTGGCGAGATCGACGATTTGACCAAGAAGTACGTGGCTGAAATCGACGCGAATCTGGCACAGAAAGAAAAAGACCTGATGGCCGTATAAGGGTCGCGTTTTCATGGAAAAGACCAAGCAGACTGCGCCGTCCGCGGTGCCGCGCCATGTCGCGATCATCATGGATGGTAATAATCGCTGGGCGAAAAAGCGCTTTATGCCGGGTGTCGCCGGTCATAAAGCGGGCGTGGATGCGGTTCGTGCGGTGATCGAGGTGTGTGCTGAGGCCGGGGTCGAAGTATTGACCCTGTTCGCCTTCTCCAGCGAGAACTGGCAGCGCCCGGCCGACGAGGTCAGCGCCTTGATGGATCTGTTCTTCAAGGCATTGCGCCGCGAGGCCAAGCGCCTGAACGAAAACAACATCAGTTTGCGCATTATTGGTGACCGTTCGCGCTTTCATCCAGAGCTTCAGGCTGCCATGCGTGAAGCTGAGGCAATGACGGCGGGCACCAATCGCTTCGTTCTGCAGATCGCTGCCAACTATGGCGGACAGTGGGATATCGCGCAGGCCGCACAGCGTCTGGCTCGGGAAGTTCAGGCCGGGCACCTGCGACCGGAAGACATTACCCCCGAACTGTTGCAAACCTGCCTGGCTACCGGCGATTTGCCGTTGCCGGACTTGTGCATCCGTACCGGTGGCGAGCACCGCATCAGTAACTTCCTGCTGTGGCAACTGGCTTACGCCGAGTTGTACTTCTCCGACCTGTTCTGGCCGGACTTCAAACACGATGCCATGCGTACCGCGCTGGCCGATTTTGCTTCTCGGCAGCGCCGCTTCGGTAAAACGAGCGAGCAGGTCGAGGCTGGAGCCCGGGTTTAATGCTTAAACAACGAATCATCACTGCGCTGATCTTGCTGCCGATTGCCCTGTGCGGGTTTTTCCTGCTCGAAGGCACCGGTTTTGCGCTGTTCATCGGGCTGGTCGTGACCCTCGGTGCATGGGAGTGGGCTCGCCTGGCAGGCTTCACTGAGCAGCCGATCCGCATTGCCTATGCAGCTGTGGTCGCGTTGATGCTGTTTGTCATGCATATCGTGCCTGGGCTCGCGCCTTGGGTATTGGGCGCTTCGGTGCTTTGGTGGGGCGTTGCAACCTATCTGGTGCTGACGTATCCGCGCTCCAGCGAACTCTGGTCCAGCGCTGCCTGCAAGCTGGTGATCGGTCTGCTGATCCTGCTGCCCGCCTGGCAAGGTCTGGTTCAGATCAAGCAGGAGCCTTTGGGCAACTGGCTGATCATGGCGGTGATGGTGCTGGTCTGGGGCGCTGATATCGGTGCTTACTTCTCTGGCCGTGCCTTTGGCAAGCGCAAGCTGGCGCCACAGGTCAGTCCCGGCAAAAGCTGGGAGGGCGTCTACGGCGGCCTCGCGGCGAGTCTGTTCATTACTGTCATTGTCGGTCTGGTTCGAGACTGGACGGTGGCGCAGCTGTTCAAAGGTCTGATTGGTGCAGCCATCATCGTGTTTATCTCGGTGGTAGGTGATCTCACCGAAAGCATGTTCAAGCGTCAGTCCGGGATCAAGGACAGCAGTAATCTGCTACCGGGTCACGGCGGCGTGCTGGACCGTATCGACAGCCTGACTGCAGCGATTCCAGTGTTTGCTGTGCTGCTGTGGATGGCGGCACCGTGAGCCGCCCGCAGCAGATTACAGTCCTGGGGGCGACCGGTTCGATTGGTCTGAGCACGCTTGATGTCATCGCTCGCCATCCCGAGCGTTATCAGGTTTTCGCCTTGAGCGGTTTCACCCGTCTGAGCGAGCTGTTGGCGCTGTGTGTTCGTCATACGCCGCGGTTCGCCGTAGTGCCTGAGGCGGGTGCTGCCCGAGGTTTGCAGGACGACCTGCGCGCCGCAGGCCTGCCGACCCGCGTGCTGGTGGGTGAGGAGGGTCTGTGTCAGGTTGCTTCCGATCCTGAGGTCGATGCGGTCATGGCGGCCATCGTTGGCGCTGCGGGCTTGCGACCGACTCTGGCGGCGGTCGAAGCCGGCAAGAAAATCCTCCTGGCCAACAAAGAAGCACTGGTGATGTCCGGTGCGCTGTTCATGCAGGCGGTGCGCAAGAGTGGTTCGGTGTTGCTGCCGATCGACAGCGAGCACAACGCGATTTTCCAGTGCATGCCACAGGATTTCGCTCGTGGGCTGAGTGCCGTCGGGGTGCGTCGGATTTTACTCACGGCCTCTGGCGGTCCGTTCCGACAGACACCTATGGCTGAGCTGGTGCATGTTTCCCCTGAGCAAGCGTGTGCCCACCCGAACTGGTCCATGGGGCGCAAGATTTCGGTGGATTCGGCCAGCATGATGAACAAGGGGCTGGAGCTGATCGAAGCCTGCTGGCTGTTTGATGCCAAGCCGTCCCAGGTCGAAGTGGTGATTCATCCTCAAAGCGTGATTCATTCGCTGGTCGATTACGTCGACGGTTCGGTATTGGCCCAGTTAGGTAACCCTGACATGCGCACGCCGATCGCCAACGCGCTGGCCTGGCCGGAGCGGATCGATTCGGGTGTTGCGCCGCTGGACCTGTTTGCAATTGCGCGGCTGGACTTCCAGGCGCCTGATGAAGAGCGATTCCCATGTTTGCGTCTTGCGCGTCAGGCAGCCGAATCCGGCAATAGCGCGCCGGCCATGCTTAATGCGGCGAATGAAGTGGCGGTCGCGGCCTTTCTCGACGGGCGGGTTCGCTACCCGGAAATCGCGAGTATCATCGAAGAAGTGTTGAATCTCGAGCCCGTAGTTGCGGTTGACGATCTCGAGGCAGTGTTCACGGCCGACGCGAAAGCGCGATTACTGGCCGAACAATGGTTGAGTCGTCACGGGCGGTAAGTGCTGCAATACGTTGACCCATGCGGCACTGGACAGGATTGCGGAGAAAGTAGATGAGCGCGCTCTATATGATTGTCGGCACCCTGGTGGCTTTGGGTGTGCTGGTCACCTTCCACGAATTCGGCCATTTTTGGGTCGCACGTCGCTGTGGGGTCAAAGTGCTGCGTTTCTCCGTAGGCTTCGGTATGCCGTTGCTGCGCTGGCACGACAAGAAAGGCACTGAGTTCGTCGTCGCCGCGATCCCGCTGGGCGGTTACGTGAAAATGCTCGACGAGCGCGAAGGCGAAGTGCCGGCCGATCAGCTTGATCAATCCTTCAATCGCAAATCCGTCCGCCAGCGTATCGCTATCGTATCGGCGGGTCCGATTGCCAACTTTTTACTGGCGATGATTTTTTTCTGGGTGCTCGCCATGCTCGGCAGCGAGCAAGTGCGCCCGGTCATTGGTGCAGTCGAATCCGGCAGTATCGCCGCCAAGGCTGGTTTGAACGCGGGCCAGGAAATCATTGCCATCGATGGCGAGCCAACTTCCGGCTGGGCCGCGGTGAACCTGCAGTTGGTCCGTCGTCTTGGGGAGAGCGGTTCCCTGCAGTTGCTGGTCCGTGATCAGGGTTCCACAGTGGATTCGCCCCGTGAGCTGATGCTGGATAAATGGCTCAAGGGTGCCGATGAGCCGGATCCGATTCGTTCGCTGGGTTTGCGCCCTTGGCGTCCGGCGCTGCCACCGGTCCTGGCCGAACTTGATCCGAAAGGCCCGGCACAGGCTGCTGGCCTGAAGACCGGTGACCGACTGTTGGCTCTGGACGGCAAGTCGCTTGATGACTGGCAGCAGGTGGTGGACACGGTCCGTATGCACCCTGATACCAAAATCATGCTGCGCGTCGAGCGTGATGGTGCTCAAATCGACGTCCCTGTGACGCTGGCCGCTCGCGGCGAGAAGAAGGCACCCAGTGGTTATCTGGGGGCTGGGGTGAAGGCAGTTGATTGGCCGCCAGAGATGATTCGCGAAGTTAGTTATGGTCCTGTGGCAGCGATTGGGGAGGGTGCTCGACGCACCTGGACCATGAGCGTACTGACCCTCGATTCGCTCAAGAAAATGTTGTTCGGTGAGCTCTCGGTAAAAAACTTGAGTGGACCGATAACCATTGCTAAAGTGGCGGGCGCTTCTGCCCAGTCGGGTGTCGCTGATTTCCTGAATTTCCTTGCTTATCTGAGTATTAGCTTGGGAGTTCTGAATTTGTTGCCCATTCCTGTACTGGATGGGGGGCATTTGTTGTTTTATCTGATCGAGTGGGCGCGTGGTCGCCCCTTGTCGGATCGGGTGCAGGGTTGGGGGATACAGATCGGTATCAGTTTGGTGATCGGGGTGATGTTGCTTGCTCTTGTCAATGATCTGGGTCGACTGTAACGCTTCGCTGAATTGCGAATCTGCCGCATTTTGCGGCAGTTTGTTTATTGCCAGTTGGAATAAGAAAGGACTTCATGAAACGTCTGCTGCTAACTGCGGTTCTCACCGTATTGATGATCGCCGAAGTTCACGCCGAGTCCTTCACTATCTCTGATATTCGCGTCAATGGCCTCCAGCGGGTCTCCGCGGGTAGCGTCTTTGGTGCTTTGCCGTTGAACGTCGGTGAACAGGCGGATGATCGTCGCCTGGTGGAATCCACTCGTGCGTTGTTCAAAACCGGTTTCTTTCAAGATATCCAGCTGGGCCGCGATGGCAACGTCCTGGTCATCACGGTAGTCGAGCGTCCGTCGGTCGCCAGTATCGAGATCGAGGGTAACAAGGCGATCTCCACTGAAGACCTGATGAAAGGCCTCAAACAATCCGGTCTGGCCGAAGGCGAGATCTTCCAGCGCGCCACCCTCGAAGGTGTGCGTAACGAGCTGCAGCGCCAATACGTCGCTCAGGGTCGTTACTCGGCTACCGTCGACACTGAAGTGGTGCCGCAGCCGCGTAACCGCGTTGCGTTGAAGGTCAATATCAACGAAGGCACCGTTGCTGCTATCCAGCACATCAACGTGGTGGGTAACACCGTCTTCCCTGATGAAGACCTGATCGACCTGTTTGAACTCAAGACCACCAACTGGCTGTCGTTCTTCAAGAACGATGACAAGTATGCTCGTGAAAAACTTTCCGGTGACCTGGAGCGTCTGCGCTCCTACTACCTGGACCGTGGCTATATCAACATGGATATCGCTTCGACCCAGGTGTCCATCACCCCGGACAAGAAGCACGTCTATATCACCGTCAACGTCAATGAAGGCGAGAAGTACACCGTCCGTGACGTCAAGCTGAGCGGCGACCTGAAAGTCCCTGAAGACCAGGTCAAGTCTCTGCTGCTGGTCCAGAAAGGCCAGGTGTTCTCGCGCAAGTTGATGACCACCACGTCCGAACTGATCACCCGCCGTCTGGGTAACGAGGGTTACACCTTCGCCAACGTCAACGGCGTGCCTCAGCCTCACGATGAAGACCACACCGTCGACATCACGTTCGCCGTCGATCCGGGCAAGCGTGCTTACGTGAACCGCATCAACTTCCGTGGCAACACCAAGTCCGAAGACGAAGTGCTGCGCCGTGAAATGCGTCAGATGGAAGGTGGCTGGGCTTCGACTTACCTGATCGACCAATCCAAGACTCGTCTTGAACGTCTGGGCTTCTTCAAGGAAGTCAACGTCGAAACACCGGCCGTGCCGGGCGTCGACGACCAGGTAGACGTGAACTACAGCGTTGAAGAACAGGCTTCCGGTTCGATTACCGCCAGCGTCGGTTTTGCGCAGAGCGCCGGTCTGATCCTCGGTGGTTCGATCACCCAGAACAACTTCCTGGGTACGGGTAACAAAGTCAGCATCGGCTTGACCCGCAGTCAATACCAGAGCCGCTATAACTTCGGTTACGTCGACCCGTACTGGACTGCTGATGGCGTGAGCCTGGGTTACAACGCGTTCTATCGCACCACCGACTACGACGACCTCGACGTCGATGTAGCCAGCTATGCCGTAGACAGCCTGGGTGCAGGCGTGAGCGTCGGTTATCCGATCAGCGAGACTTCGCGTCTGACCTTCGGCTTTACCGCGCAACAAGACAAGATCAAGACCGGTCAATACACCGTTGACGAGATCTTCGACTTCGTTAACAAGGAAGGCGACAGCTACCTGAACTTCAAGGCTTCGGCCGGCTGGTCCGAATCCACACTGAACAAAGGCGTATTGGCGACCCGTGGTCATTCCCAAAGCCTGACACTGGAAACCACCACGCCTGGCAGCGACCTGTCGTTCTTCAAGCTTGATTACCGTGGCCAGTTGTTCCAGCCATTGTCTGAAAACTACACCATGCGCCTGCACACGGAACTGGGCTATGGCGATGGTTATGGTTCTACCGATGGCTTGCCGTTCTATGAAAACTACTATGCTGGTGGTTTCAACTCGGTTCGTGGCTTCAAGGACAGCACCCTCGGTCCTCGCAGTACACCAAGTCGCGGTGCTGCTGTGACGGGTAACACCGGCACGCTCGCCGACCCGGACCAGGATCCGCTGCCGTTCGGTGGTAACGTTTTGATCCAGGGTGGTGTCGAGGTTCTGTTCCCGCTGCCATTCGTCAAGGATCAGCGTTCCCTGCGTACTTCGGTATTCTGGGATGTGGGTAACGTATTCGACTCCAAGTGCGAAAAAACGACGAACGCGAATGTCGGTTCAACCGCTCAGACAGAGTGTAACGACATCAGCCTGAGCAACATGGCCAGCTCCGTCGGCGTAGGCGTGACCTGGGTTACCGCACTGGGTCCTCTGAGCTTCGCGTTGGCTATGCCGGTCAAGAAACCGAATGACGCTGAGACTCAAGTGTTCCAATTCTCCCTCGGCCAGACGTTCTAAGCGTCTGACCCAAGATAACGACAATGGATTTTGTAGGAGTGCATCGTGCGTAAGTTGACTCAATTGGTTCTCCTGGCGACCGTACTGGTAGCAGGTCCGGCTTTTGCCGACATGAAAATCGCCGTTCTGAACTATCAAATGGCTCTGCTGGAATCCGACGCGGCCAAGAAGTACGCCGTGGATGCCGAGAAAAAGTTCGGCCCACAGCTGAGCAAACTCAAGACTCTGGAAAGCAGTGCCAAAGGCATCCAGGACCGTCTGATGGCCGGCGGCGACAAGATGCAGCAAGGTGAGCGTGAACGCCTGGAACTCGAGTTCAAGCAGAAGGCCCGTGACTTCCAGTTCCAGTCCAAGGAACTGAATGAAGCCAAAGCCGTTGCCGACCGTGAAATGCTGAAACAGCTCAAGCCGAAACTGGACAGCGCTGTGGAAGAAGTCATCAAGAAAGGTGCTTTTGACCTGGTCTTCGAGCGTGGCGCAGTGATTGATGTCAAACCTCAGTACGACATCACTCGCCAGGTTATCGAGCGCATGAATCAGCTGAAGTAACCATGACAGCGACTATAAAGCTCGGCCAATTGGCCGAGTTCCTCGGCGCCACACTGCGTGGCGACCCGGAGAAAGAAATCACTGGGCTAGCCACTTTGCAAGAGGCTGGCCCAGCTCAGTTGAGCTTTCTCGCAAACCCTCAATACCGTAAATACCTGGCTGACAGCCGGGCCGCAGCCCTGTTGCTGAAGGCCGCTGACGCTGAAGGTTTTGCTGGTAATGCGCTGGTGGTGCCTGATCCGTATCTGGCCTACGCGCGGATATCCCATCTGTTCGATCCCAAGCCAAAGGCGGCTGCCGGTATTCATCCGACAGCGGTTGTGGCAGCGGATGCAGTGGTCGACCCAGCGGCGAGCATTGGTGCTTTTGCGGTGATCGAAAGCTGCGCGCGTATTGCTGCGGGCGTGACCGTTGGCGCGCACTGCTTCATCGGTGCCCGCTGCGAGATTGGCGAGGGCGGCTGGCTGGCCCCGCGAGTCACGCTGTACCACGATGTTCGCATCGGTAAACGGGTGGTGATTCAATCGGGTGCTGTGCTCGGTGGCGAAGGTTTCGGTTTTGCCAACGAGAAAGGTGTCTGGCAGAAAATCGCCCAGATCGGTGGTGTGCTGGTTGGTGACGACGTGGAGATTGGCGTGAATACCGCTATCGATCGCGGTGCACTGGCCGATACCGTTCTGGGTAACGGTGTGAAGCTCGACAACCAGATTCAGATCGCCCACAACGTGCAGGTCGGTGATCACACCGCCATGGCGGCGTGTGTGGGGATCTCCGGCAGCACCAAAATCGGCAAGCATTGCATGCTCGCCGGTGGCGTAGGGCTGGTGGGGCATATCGAAATTTGCGACAACGTTTTCATCACCGGGATGACCATGGTGACCCACTCGATTACCGAAAAGGGTTCCTATTCTTCCGGTACAGCCATGCAACCGGCAGCCGAATGGCGCAAAAGCGCGGCCCGTATCCGTCAGCTCGACGACATCGCGCGGCGGTTGCGACAGCTGGAAAAGCGTGTAGGGGAAGTGACCCCTGACGGTAATGCTTCATCAGATGGCTGATACCATTTCCATATCAAGTGTGCACAGCCGCTAGACTGCCTCCTTGATTTGCTAGAGGGGTGCGCGTCAGTCGCGCCTCCCAATCTTTACATAGGCTTCCCCCCGAAATGATGGACATCAACGAGATTCGCGAATACCTGCCCCACCGTTACCCGTTCCTGCTGGTGGACCGGGTCGTGGAACTGGATGTGGAAGGTAAGCGCATTCGCGCCTACAAGAATGTCAGCATCAACGAACCCTTCTTCAATGGTCACTTTCCCGCGCATCCAATCATGCCGGGCGTATTGATCATCGAAGCGATGGCTCAGGCTGCCGGCATCCTTGGCTTCAAAATGCTCGACGTGAAGCCTGCCGACGGCACGCTCTACTACTTCGTCGGGTCCGACAAGCTGCGTTTTCGCCAGCCCGTCACCCCAGGCGATCAGTTGATCCTCGAAGCCCGCTTCATCAGCTGCAAGCGTCAGATCTGGAAGTTCGAGTGCCAGGCTTCGGTCGATGGCAAGCCTGTCTGCTCTGCTGAAATCATCTGCGCGGAACGCAAACTATGAGTTTGATTGACCCTCGCGCAATCATCGATCCGACGGCTATCCTGGCCGACGGCGTCGAGGTCGGCCCTTGGTCGATCATCGGTGCAGGTGTGGAAATCGGCGAGGGGACAGTGATCGGGCCGCATGTGATTCTCAAAGGCCCGACCCGAATCGGAAAGCACAACCGCATCTACCAGTTTTCTTCGGTAGGCGAGGACACGCCCGATCTGAAATACAAAGGTGAAGAAACCCGCCTGGTCATCGGTGACCACAACGTCATCCGTGAAGGCGTGACGATTCACCGTGGGACCGTTCAGGACCGTTCTGAAACGACCCTGGGTGATCACAATCTGATCATGGCCTATGCCCACATCGGCCACGACAGCGTCATCGGCAACAACTGCATCCTGGTCAACAACACCGCGTTGGCGGGCCATGTGCACGTTGAAGACTGGGCGATCCTGTCCGGTTTTACCCTGGTTCATCAGTATTGCCATATCGGCGCCCACAGCTTTTCCGGTATGGGCACCGCCATCGGCAAGGACGTCCCGGCGTACGTTACGGTGTTCGGCAACCCGGCCGAAGCCCGCAGCATGAACTTCGAAGGCATGCGTCGTCGCGGTTTCAGCGAAGATGCGATCCACGCGCTGCGTCGTGCCTACAAGGTGGTTTATCGCCAGGGCCTGACAGTCGAACAGGCACTCGCCGAACTGGCCGAGCCTTCGGATCAGTTCCCGGAAGTCGCGGTGTTCCGTGATTCCATCCAGTCTTCGACCCGCGGCATCACTCGTTAATCATGGCTAATCTGCGTATAGCGCTGGTGGCGGGTGAGGCTTCCGGCGACATCCTTGGCGCGGGTCTCATGCGCGCACTCAAGGCTCAGCACCCGGCAATCGAGTTCATCGGTGTCGGCGGTCCGCTGATGCAGGCCGAAGGCCTGACCTCGTATTTCCCGATGGAACGTCTTTCGGTCATGGGCCTGGTGGAAGTGCTGGGCCGCTTGCGCGAGTTGCTGGCACGCCGCAAGAAACTGGTTGCCGACCTGATCGCCGAGAAGCCGGACGTGTTCATCGGTATCGATGCCCCGGACTTCAACCTCAATATCGAACTCAAGCTACGTCAGGCCGGGATCAAGACCGTGCATTACGTTAGCCCGTCGGTTTGGGCGTGGCGGCAGAAACGGGTGCTAAAGATTCGCGAAGGCTGCGATCTGATGCTGACGCTGTTCCCGTTCGAAGCGAAATTCTATGAAGAGAAGGGCGTGCCGGTGCGGTTTGTCGGGCATTCCCTGGCTGACGCCATCCCGCTTGAAGCCGATCGTGCCGCCGCGCGGGCTGAACTCGGCTTGCCCGACGGGCCGCTGGTTGCTCTGATGCCCGGCAGTCGCGGTGGCGAAGTTGGCCGGCTCGGCGCCTTGTTCCTCGATACGGCCCAGCGTCTGCGAGCCCTGCGCCCTGGTGTGCGGTTCGTCATGCCTTGCGCTGGCCCTGAGCGCCGCAAGCAACTTGAAGAGCTGCTGGCGGGCCGAGATCTGCCGCTAACATTGCTCAACGGTAAATCCCATCTGGCCCTGGCAGCCTGTGACGCTGTGCTGATCGCGTCCGGAACCGCGACGCTTGAAGCGTTGTTGTACAAACGGCCGATGGTGGTCGCGTACCGCTTGGCGCCGCTGACGTTCTGGATTCTCAAGCGCATGGTGAAAAGTCCCTACATCTCGTTGCCGAACCTGCTGGCCCAGCGCTTGTTGGTGCCCGAGTTGTTGCAGGACGATGCGACCGTTGAAGCCTTGGCCCAGACACTGTCGCCACTGATCGAAGGCGGTGAAGAACAGACCCGCGGCTTCGATGAAATTCACCGTACCTTACGTCTGGACGCCTCCAATCAGGCGGCGGATGCGGTACTGAACCTGATCGGCAAAACACAATGAGCAAAGCAAGCATTCAGATGGGCCTGGACTTCACCCTGGTCGCCGAAGTTGAAGATTTGGTCGCCGGCGTTGACGAAGTTGGTCGCGGCCCGCTTTGTGGTGCGGTGGTGACAGCCGCGGTGATCCTCGATCCGAACCGTCCGATCCTGGGCCTGAACGACTCGAAGAAGCTCACCGAAGCACGCCGCGAAAAACTCTACGACGAGATCTGCGAAAAAGCCCTGAGCTGGTGCATTGCTCGCGCCGAAGTCGAAGAAATCGACGAGTTGAACATCCTGCACGCCACCATGCTGGCCATGCAACGCGCCGTCGAAGGTCTGCACATCACGCCGAAACTGGCGATGATCGATGGCAACCGTTGCCCAAAACTGTCGATGCGCGCCGAAGCGGTGGTGCAGGGCGATGGTAAGGTACCGGCCATCGCGGCAGCGTCGATTCTGGCCAAGGTCAGCCGCGACCGCGAGATGGCAGCGTTCGAATTGATTTACCCGGGGTACGGCATCGGTGGCCACAAAGGCTACCCGACGCCCGTGCACCTGGAGGCGCTGGCCCGCTTGGGGCCAACGCCGATTCACCGCCGCTCGTTCGCCCCGGTACGCCTGGCTTACGAGGCGCGGGAAAACCTGATCGAGAGTTAGTCGCAAGGCTGATGTTTTTGCCAAGGCCCGGTACAATCCGGGCCTTGTTGTCTTCACGTTTCTAGTTTCTAGACAGGATCACTATGCCGGCTTCATTCGTTCATCTACGCCTGCACACTGAGTATTCCCTGGTCGACGGTCTGGTGCGGATCAAACCGCTGGTCAAGACCCTGGTCGGCATGAACATGCCTGCCGTAGCGGTCACCGACCAGAACAATATGTGTTCCCTGGTCAAATTCTATAAAGCCTCCATGGGCGCCGGGATCAAGCCGATCTGTGGCGCCGACCTGTGGCTGTCGAACAAGGATCCGGATAACGTTCTGAGCCGGATCAGCCTGCTGGCGATGAACGCCGTGGGTTATCGCAACCTCACCGAACTGATTTCCCGCGGCTTCATCGATGGTCAGCGCAATGGCTCGGTCATCATCGAGCGTGAGTGGGTGGCCGAAGCCAGCGAAGGCTTGATCATGCTGTCGGCGGCGAAAGAAGGCGAGATCGGTCTGGCGATGCTCAGTGGCAACCCGGCCGAAGCGGAAAACCTGGCACGCGAATGGATGGCCGTGTTCCCGGATCGCTTCTACCTGGAAATCCAGCGCACCAACCGCCCCAACGACGAAGAACAGTTGCACGGTGCCGTAGCCCTCGCTGAAAAAATCGGTGCGCCGCTGGTCGCGACCAACGACGTACGCTTCATCAAGCAGGAAGACTTCGCCGCTCACGAAACCCGCGTTTGCATCGGTGAGGGCCGTGCCCTCGACGATCCGCGGCGTTCGAAAAATTACAGCGATCAGCAATACCTCAAAAGCGCTGAGGAAATGGCTGAGTTGTTCAGCGACATTCCCGAAGCGCTGGAAAACACCGTCGAGATTGCCAAGCGCTGCAACATCGACGTGAAGCTGGGCACTCACTTCCTGCCCAACTTCCCGATCCCCGATGGCATGACCATCGACGAGTATTTCCGCAAGGTTTCCTTTGATGGTCTGGAAGATCGCCTCAGCGTTCTGCTGCCCAAGGACACCACCGAAGACTACGAAACCAAGCGTCAGGTCTACGTCGACCGGCTGAATTTCGAGCTGGATATCATTATCCAGATGGGGTTTCCCGGTTACTTCCTGATCGTTATGGACTTTATCCAGTGGGCCAAGAGCAACGGCGTGCCGGTAGGTCCAGGCCGTGGATCGGGTGCCGGGTCGCTGGTGGCCTACGTGCAGAAGATCACCGACCTCGACCCGCTGGAATATGACCTGCTGTTCGAACGTTTCCTTAACCCGGAACGGGTATCCATGCCCGACTTCGACGTCGACTTCTGCATGGACGGTCGCGACCGTGTAATCGACTACGTGGCCGAGAAATATGGCCGCAACGCGGTAAGCCAGATCATCACGTTCGGTTCCATGGCGGCCAAGGCTGTGGTCCGTGACGTGGCGCGGGTGCAGGGCAAGTCCTACGGATTGGCGGATCGTCTGTCGAAGATGATTCCGTTCGAAGTCGGCATGACCCTGGAAAAGGCCTACGAGCAGGAAGAAATCCTGCGTGACTTCATCAAGGTCGATGAAGAAGCCGCCGAAATCTGGGAAATGGCCCGCAAGCTGGAAGGCGTTGTGCGTAACGTCGGTAAGCACGCCGGTGGTGTTGTTATTGCCCCGACCAAGCTGACTGACTTCTCGCCGATTTATTGCGATGAGGCCGGTGATGGTCTGGTCACCCAGTTCGACAAGGATGACGTTGAAGCCGCGGGTCTGGTGAAGTTCGACTTCCTCGGACTGCGGACCCTGACGGTCATCGACTGGGCGCTGAAAACCATCAACCGCGATCGCGCCAAGGTCGATGAGCCGCCGCTGGATATCGCGTTCATCCCGCTGGATGACAAACCGACTTACCAGTTGCTGCAAAAAGCTGAAACCACCGCGGTGTTCCAGCTTGAGTCGCGCGGTATGAAAGAGCTGATCAAAAAGCTCAAGCCCGACTGCCTGGAAGACTTGATCGCACTGGTGGCCCTGTTCCGTCCGGGCCCATTGCAATCGGGCATGGTGGACGACTTTATCAACCGTAAGCACGGTCGCGCCGAACTCGCGTACCCGCACTCGGACTACCAGTACGAAGGCCTCAAGCCGGTTCTGGCTCCGACTTACGGCATCATCCTGTATCAAGAACAGGTGATGCAGATTGCCCAGGTCATGGCCGGTTACACCCTCGGCGGTGCGGACATGCTGCGTCGAGCCATGGGTAAGAAAAAACCCGAAGAAATGGCCAAGCAGCGCGGCGGTTTCATTGATGGTTGCAAGACCAACAATATCGACGCCGACCTGGCCGGTAACATTTTCGACCTGGTAGAGAAGTTCGCCGGTTACGGCTTCAACAAATCCCACTCCGCCGCTTATGGCCTGGTGTCATACCAGACCGCATGGCTGAAAACGCACTACCCGGCGCCATTCATGGCCGCGGTACTGTCGGCGGATATGCACAACACCGACAAGGTCGTGACCTTGATCGAAGAAATTCGCACCATGAAGCTGCGCCTCGACGCGCCGGATGTGAATACTTCGGAGTTCAAGTTCACGGTGAATGACGAAGGCCGGATTATTTACGGCCTCGGCGCGATCAAGGGTGTGGGCGAAGGTCCGGTGGAAGCCATCACCGAGGCGCGTCAGGAAGGTCCGTTCAAGGATCTGTTCGATTTCTGCGCCCGTGTCGATCTCAAACGTATCAACAAGCGCACCCTGGACGGTTTGATCCGCAGCGGTGCGTTGGATCGTCTGGGTCCTTACTTCCATGACGAGCAGAAAGCCTATCAGGCCAACATTGACCGCAACCGCGCGGTCCTGCTGAACGCCATGGAAGGGGCGATCAAGGCGGCCGAACAAACCGCGCGTACCCACGACAGCGGTCATGTCGACCTGTTTGGCGGTCTGTTCGTCGAAGAAGACGCTGATGTCTACGCCAACCACCGCAAGGCCAAGGAACTGACCCTCAAGGAACGCCTGAAAGGGGAGAAAGACACCCTGGGCCTGTACCTGACCGGTCACCCGATCGACGAATACGAAGGGGAGATCCGCCGTTTCGCCCGTCAGCGCATCATCGACCTGAAACCGGCCCGTGATACCCAGACTGTCGCGGGCATGATCATTGCTCTGCGGGTGATGAAGAACAAAAAGGGCGACAAGATGGGTTTCATCACCCTCGACGACCGCTCCGGGCGGATCGAAGCCTCGCTGTTCGCCGAAGCATTCCATTCGGCGCAGTCGCTGTTGCAGACCGACGCGATGGTGGTGGTCGAAGGCGAAGTCAGTAATGACGACTTCTCCGGTGGCTTGCGGCTGCGGGTCAAGCGGGTGATGAGCATGGAAGATGCGCGCACCAACCTGGCCGAAAGCCTGCGCTTGAAGCTGCAGACCCAGGATTTGAAAGGTGATCAGCTACGCTGGCTGGGGGAGTTGTTCAAGCGTCACCGCGGTGCGTGCCCGATCACGATGGAGTACACCAGTCCTGATGCGAAGGCCTTGCTGCAGTTCGGTGAGACCTGGCGGATTGACCCGGCGGATGCCTTGATTCAAGCCCTGCGTGACCAGTTCGGGCGAGACAACGTCTTCCTCCAATACCGTTGACGGTCAGGTGCCGCTCTTCCAAAAGGGAGCAGCTCTGATCTCGACCCAATTTTTAATCTCGACCTGAACGCGCCTCTCCCTTAAGGTAGGGCGCGAATAGACAACCGGCCGGCCCAAGCTCTCTTG
This sequence comes from Pseudomonas sp. LBUM1645, assembly GCF_059716185.1. Classification (NCBI taxonomy): domain Bacteria; kingdom Pseudomonadati; phylum Pseudomonadota; class Gammaproteobacteria; order Pseudomonadales; family Pseudomonadaceae; genus Pseudomonas; species Pseudomonas sp. LBUM1645. The sequence goes on along the minus strand of NZ_CP166811.1, from coordinate 5,732,867 downwards.
GATGTCGACCCAAGACGGACGCCTATGAACCCGAATTTTCTAGATTTCGAACAGCCGATCGCCGACCTGCAAGCCAAGATCGAAGAGTTGCGCTTGGTCGGTAATGACAATTCGCTGAATATCGGCGATGAGATCTCCCGCCTGCAGGACAAAAGCAGCACGCTGACCGAAGACATCTTCGGCAAGCTGACCAGCTGGCAGATCGCGCGTCTGGCGCGTCACCCGAAACGTCCGTATACCCTGGACTACATCGAACACATCTTCACCGAGTTCGACGAACTGCACGGCGACCGTCACTTCTCCGACGATGCTGCGATCGTCGGCGGCATTGCCCGTCTGGACGACGAGCCGGTGATGATCATCGGTCACCAGAAAGGCCGTGAAGTGCGCGAGAAAGTTCGCCGCAACTTCGGCATGCCGCGTCCGGAAGGCTACCGCAAGGCTTGCCGCCTGATGGAAATGGCCGAACGTTTCAAAATGCCGATCCTGACCTTCATCGACACCCCGGGTGCTTACCCTGGTATCGACGCTGAAGAGCGCAACCAGAGCGAAGCGATTGCCTGGAACCTGCGCGTCATGGCACGCCTGAAAACCCCAATCATCGCCACCGTGATCGGTGAGGGTGGTTCCGGTGGAGCTCTGGCGATCGGCGTTTGCGATCAACTGAACATGCTGCAGTACTCGACTTACGCGGTGATTTCGCCGGAAGGTTGCGCTTCGATTCTGTGGAAGACCGCCGAGAAAGCGCCGGACGCTGCCGAAGCCATGGGCATCACTGCCGAGCGCCTGAAAGGCCTGGGTATTGTGGATAAAGTGATCGGCGAGCCTTTGGGCGGCGCGCACCGTAATCCGGCAGCTGCAGCTGCATCGATCCGTGCCGAGCTGAGCTCGCAGCTGGCGATGTTGAAGAAGTTCGATAACGAAGCGCTGTTGGCTCGCCGTTACGAGCGTCTGATGAGCTACGGTCTCTGATCGATCGCTCCTGCATCACCTTGTAGGAGCAAGGCTTGCCCGCGATTGGGACGCCTCGGTTTAACAGACCGACCGCGTTATCGTTCATCGCGAGCAAGCTCGGCTCCTACAGGTTTTGGTGTGTCCATGTCACTTCAAGCGAAACTGCTCAAGCAACTTGCTCCTTGGCGCAATGCCACAACCTGGCGCATCGCCTTCTCCGGTGGTCTCGACTCCACCGTTCTGCTGCACCTTCTCGCACACCTCGCAAAAACCGAATCCTTGCCGGCGCTAAGTGCCATCCATGTTCATCACGGTCTTCAGGCTGTGGCTGATGCGTGGCCGGATCATTGTCAGTCGGTCTGTGATGCGCTGGGTGTGCCGCTGCAGGTTGTTCGCGTGCAGGTTCAACCCGGCGCCAGCCTTGAGCGTGCGGCCCGGGATGCGCGATATGCCGCGTTCATCGAGGCGACTCAGGTCAATGAAGTGTTGATGACCGCCCAGCACCGTGACGATCAAGCGGAAACGTTGTTGTTTCGGCTGTTGCGTGGGGCAGGGGTGAGGGGGTTGTCGGGGATGCCACGCCAGCGCCCGCTCGGTAAAGGACAGCTGCTGCGGCCATTGCTCGATGTCACTCGGGCTGAACTTGAAGCCTATGCGGCGGAGCATCGGCTGAGCTGGATCGAAGACCCATCGAACCAGGATCGGCAATTCTCGCGAAATTACCTGCGGCATCAGGTTGTCCCTGTGTTGACCGAGCGCTGGCCGCAAGCGCTGGCAACCATGGCCCGCAGTGCTGCACATCTGAGTGAAGCGCAGGGATTGCTCGATGAGCTTGCGCAAATCGACCTGGCTGGCGCGAGCACTGCCAATGACTTTGATTGGCTGGGATTGCCGTCCCTGGAGCTTGGGGCATTGGAAACGCTGTCCGCTGCTCGTCAGCGAAATGCGTTAAGTCATTGGCTCGAACCGCTGACGCGACTGCCGGACAGTGACCATTGGTCGGGTTGGGAGAATTTACGTGATGCCACCGGCGATGCCTGCCCGATCTGGCGGCTGGCGGATGGCGAACTGCATCGGGCGGGTGGGCGTATCTGGTGGTTGTCCGGCAGTTGGTTGCGCACGTCGCCCGCCGTCGGAAACTGGCCCAACCCCTCGGTATCGCTGGTGTTGCCGGACAACGGCGTGCTCACACTCACCGGCCGAACCCCCGATGGCCTGCTGCATATCCGCTATCGTGAGGGAGGTGAGGTGATGAATCTGCCCGGTCGCGGCCATCGCGATCTGAAGCGTTTGCTCAATGAGCGTGGTGTGCCGGCGTTCGCCCGTGGCAGATTGCCGCTGCTCTACCGCGGCGAGCAATTGCTGGCGGTGGCCAACCTGCGGGGCTTGGACGGCAGTGCAAAGGACCGTTGGAATTTGCATTGGCAGCCACCGCACGAAGATCTAGGTTTGAGCTGAAAGGGGCTTTCCGGTAGACTACGCTCCCTTCTTGATACAACTTCTGTGGATTCGCCTGAATTGCAGGAGTTGCCGATTACCAAGCAGTCTTTGCTGGGCGATTCCAAAAAATGTGTAGCGAGCAACGTACCGGTGTTTCATCTTCCGGTCTGTCCCAACGCGGCGGTTTTTTTGAAAGGTGCACTGTGATTAATGCAGGTGATCGGGGGCTTCGGCCTTCCTTCGCTTTCCCCGGCGGCTCGGACCGCTTTAACGCAGACTTCTAGGGTTTTTCATGACGCGCTACATATTCGTCACGGGCGGTGTTGTTTCTTCATTGGGGAAAGGCATCGCATCGGCTTCATTGGCGGCCATCCTGGAGGCGCGGGGACTTAAGGTCACCATGCTGAAGCTGGACCCGTACATCAACGTTGACCCGGGCACCATGAGCCCGTTCCAGCACGGTGAAGTGTTCGTCACCCACGACGGCGCCGAGACCGACCTGGACCTGGGCCACTACGAGCGGTTCATCCGCACGACCATGACCCAGAACAACAACTTCACCACCGGCCGTGTCTACGAACACGTCCTGCGCAAAGAGCGCCGTGGTGATTACCTGGGCGCCACCATTCAGGTGATCCCGCACATCACCGACGAAATCAAGCGCCGGATCATCAAGGGCGCCGGCGATGCCGACGTGGCTATGGTCGAGATCGGTGGCACCGTGGGTGACATCGAGTCCCAGCCGTTCCTCGAAGCGATCCGTCAATTGCGTTTCGAAGTCGGCGCCAAGCGCGCGATGCTGATGCACCTGACACTGGTGCCGTACATCGCCACTGCCGGCGAAACCAAAACCAAGCCAACCCAGCACTCGGTCAAGGAACTGCGTTCCATCGGCCTGCAGCCTGACGTGCTGGTCTGCCGTTCCGATCACCCGATCGACATCTCCTCGCGTCGCAAGATCGCTCAGTTCACCAACGTTGAAGAACGTGCGGTGATTGCGCTGGAAGACGCCGACACCATCTACAAGATCCCGGGCATTCTGCACTCCCAGGGCCTGGATGATTTCGTTGTCGAGCGTTTCGGCCTGCAATGTGGCGGCGCCGATCTGTCCGAGTGGGAAGCCGTGGTCGACGCGAAGCTCAACCCAGAGCATGAAGTCACCATCGCCATGGTCGGCAAGTACATGGAACTGCTGGACGCCTACAAGTCGCTGATCGAAGCGATGAGTCACGCCGGCATCAGCAACCGCACCAAGGTCAACCTGCGCTACATCGACTCCGAAGACATCGAAAACCAGGGCACTGCGCTGCTGGAAGGTGTCGACGCGATTCTGGTACCTGGCGGCTTCGGTCTGCGTGGCGTGGAAGGCAAGATCACTGCCGTTCAATACGCTCGCGAAAACAAGGTTCCGTACCTGGGCATCTGCCTGGGCATGCAAGTGGCCGTGATCGAGTTCGCTCGTAACGTGCTGGGCTGGAAAGACGCCAACTCCACCGAGTTCGATCGTGCCAGCGGTCATCCGGTCGTGGGTCTGATCACCGAGTGGGAAGATGCCACCGGCGCCGTCGAAACCCGTACCGAAACGTCCGATCTGGGCGGCACCATGCGCCTTGGCGCTCAGGATTGCCTGCTGGAGTCAGGTTCCCTGGTGCACGATTGCTACGCCAAGGACGTGATCGTCGAGCGTCACCGTCACCGCTACGAAGTGAACAACAACCTGCTGCCGCAAATCATGGAAGCCGGTCTGAAAATCACCGGTCGTTCCGGTGATGGCGCCCTGGTAGAAGTGGTTGAAGCTCCGGATCATCCATGGTTCGTCGCTTGCCAGTTCCACCCTGAGTTCACCTCGACACCACGCGACGGTCACCCGTTGTTCAGCGGTTTCGTTAAAGCAGCATTGGTTCAACACCAGAAGAAGGCGTAAATCCGATGGCCCAGAAGATCATCCGCGTAGGCGATATCGAGATTGCCAACGACAAGCCAATGGTGCTTTTCGGTGGCATGAACGTGCTGGAAAGCCGCGACATGGCGATGCAGGTCTGCGAAGAATACGTAAAGGTCACCGAGAAACTCGGTATCCCTTACGTGTTCAAGGCCAGCTTCGACAAGGCCAACCGTTCCTCCGTGACCTCTTACCGTGGCCCCGGCCTGGAAGAGGGCATGCGAATTTTCCAGGACATCAAGCAAGCGTTCGGCGTGCCGATCATCACCGACGTCCACGAGCCTGATCAGGCCGCGGTCGTCGCTGAAGTCTGCGATATCATCCAGCTGCCGGCCTTCTTGTCGCGCCAGACTGACCTTGTTGTCGCGATGGCCAAGACCGGTGCGGTGATCAACATCAAGAAAGCCCAGTTCCTCGCGCCTCAGGAAATGAAACACATCCTGAGCAAATGCGTGGAAGCGGGTAACGATCAGTTGATCCTCTGCGAACGCGGCTCGAGCTTCGGCTACAACAACCTGGTCGTCGACATGCTTGGCTTCGGCATCATGAAGCAGTTCGAATACCCGGTGTTCTTCGATGTGACCCACGCGCTGCAAATGCCCGGCGGTCGCTCCGATTCCGCCGGCGGTCGTCGCGCCCAGGTCCTCGATCTGGCCAAGGCTGGCATGAGCCAGTCGTTGGCTGGCCTGTTCCTCGAAGCCCACCCGGACCCGGACAACGCCAAATGCGACGGCCCTTGCGCCTTGCGTCTGGACAAACTGGAGCCATTCCTGGCCCAGCTCAAAGCTTTGGACGAACTGGTGAAGAGTTTTCCGACGGTAGAAACCGCGTAATCCTCATTTCTCCGGTAAAGTACCGCACGAATTAATGCTCAGGCCCGCTGGCCGCACTGCTCTTGTAGGAGCATGGCTTGCCAGCGATGGCGTCCTTGAGGGCCCCATCGCCGGCAAGCCGTGCTCCTACAGCGTTTTCGTCAACTTTGGAGTGTTTACAACAATGGCAAAAATCGTCGACATCAAAGGTCGTGAAGTTCTCGACTCCCGTGGCAACCCCACCGTGGAAGCGGATGTGCTTCTCGATAACGGCATCATCGGCAGTGCTTGCGCGCCGTCCGGTGCTTCCACTGGCTCGCGTGAAGCGCTCGAGCTGCGTGATGGCGACAAGAGCCGTTACCTGGGCAAAGGCGTTCTGAAAGCCGTCGCCAACATCAACGGTCCGATCCGCGACCTGTTGAAAGGTGCAGACCCAAGCGACCAGAAAGCGCTGGATCACGCGATGATCAAGCTCGACGGCACTGAAAACAAAGGCTCCCTGGGCGCCAACGCGATCCTCGCCGTTTCCCTGGCAGCCGCCAAGGCAGCCGCACAGGACCAGGACCTGCCGCTGTACGCTCACATCGCCAACCTGAACGGCACCCCGGGTGTTTACTCGATGCCGGTTCCGATGATGAACATCATCAACGGTGGCGAGCACGCCGATAACAACGTCGACATCCAGGAATTCATGGTTCAGCCGGTTGGCGCCAAGTCTTTCTCGGAAGGTCTGCGCATGGGCACCGAGATTTTCCATCACCTCAAAGCCGTTCTGAAGGCCCGTGGCCTGAGCACAGCAGTGGGCGATGAAGGTGGTTTCGCACCGAACCTGGCCTCCAACGAAGACGCTTTGAAAGTGATCTCCGAAGCTGTGGCCAACGCCGGTTACAAGCTGGGCACCGACGTGACCCTGGCACTGGACTGCGCTGCCAGCGAATTCTACGAAGACGGTAAATACAACCTGTCCGGCGAAGGCCAGGTGTTCACCGCTGAAGGTTTCGCTGACTACCTGAAAGGCCTGACCGAGCGTTACCCGATCATCTCGATCGAAGACGGTCTGGACGAGTCCGACTGGGCTGGCTGGAAAATCCTCACCGACAAGATCGGCGAGAAAGTCCAACTGGTTGGCGACGACCTGTTCGTAACCAACACCAAGATCCTGAAAGAAGGCATCGATAAAAAGATCGCCAACTCGATTCTGATCAAGTTCAACCAGATCGGCACCCTGACCGAAACCCTGGAAGCTATCCAGATGGCCAAGGCCGCTGGTTACACCGCCGTGATCTCGCACCGCTCCGGCGAAACCGAAGATTCGACCATTGCCGACCTAGCTGTGGGCACCTCGGCTGGCCAGATCAAGACCGGCTCCCTGTGCCGTTCGGACCGCGTTTCCAAGTACAACCAACTGCTGCGTATCGAAGAGCAGTTGAATGGTAAAGCCAAGTACAACGGTCGCAGCGAATTCCGCGGTTAATCGTTAATTGGTAAAAAGACACCGGATTGTGTCGGAAAAATCGCTACAGCGACGGATTTGCCACTAATCTGATGCCTTATCAGCACAAGCCTGGTTCTTCCAGGCTTCGTGCTATCAGAAGCTTCAAAGTTTTGGCATGGCTGTCTTTTTTCACTGGATACCTGATATTCGATGCGCAGTCCCAATTGGTTGTTCCTCGTCTTGCTCCTGCTGCTGGCTGGCCTGCAATACCGCCTGTGGGTGGGTAATGGCAGTCTGGCGCAAGTGGCCGAACTGACTCAGCAGATCGCAGATCAACACGCTGAGAACGAGGGGCTGCTTGAGCGCAATCGGGTGATGGACGCTGAAGTCAGTGAATTGAAAAAGGGCATGGAGACCGTTGAAGAGCGGGCTCGTCATGAGTTGGGCATGGTCAAGGACGGTGAAACCCTTTACCAGTTGGCTCAATGAACCCCTCGTTACCGGCCTTCTGGGCTGTAATTCCTGCCGCGGGCGTCGGTGCCCGTATGGCCGCGGACCGACCCAAGCAATACTTGCAACTGGGCGGGCGCACTATTCTCGAACACAGCCTCGGCTGTTTCCTTGATCATCCTTCCCTGAAGGGGTTGGTGGTCAGTCTTGCTGTTGATGATCCTTATTGGCCGAACCTGGCGTGTGCTAGCGATCCGCGAATTCAGCGGGTTGAAGGTGGTTCCGAGCGTTCCGGGTCGGTACTCAATGCGTTGCTGCATTTGCATGCGCAAGGTGCTGACGATGAGGATTGGGTGCTGGTCCACGATGCTGCGCGGCCGAATCTGAGTCGTGATGATCTGGACAAGTTGCTGGGTGAACTCGCAGATGATCCGGTCGGTGGACTGCTGGCGGTTCCGGCACGCGATACCCTCAAACGGGTCGACAAGCACGGTCGTGTGGTCGAAACCGTGGATCGCAGCGTGATCTGGCAGGCCTATACGCCGCAGATGTTTCGCCTTGGTGCATTGCATCGGGCGTTGGCTGACAGTCTGGTGGCCGATGCGGTCATCACTGATGAAGCGTCGGCCATGGAGTGGGCGGGTATGGCGCCACGCCTGATTGAAGGTCGATCCGACAACCTCAAAGTAACTCGCCCCGAAGACCTTGAGTGGTTGCGCCAGCGCTGGTCCAACCGTCGCTAAAAGATCGCAGCCTCGTTGCACTCGACAGCTCCTACATTGTCCGCGTTCACCGTACGGCACCTGTAGGAGCTGTCGAGTGCAACGAGGCTGCGATCTTTTGATCTTCAAACCCTCACACCCTGTACTCCGGCCTTTCAGCCAACCCTTCCTTCAAGAAATCCACCAACTTGCGCACCTTCGGGGACAAATGCCGTTGCTGCGGATAAAGCGCCCACACGGCGGTGTTCGGCGGTTGGTGGGCTTCCAGCAGCGAAATCAATTCACCGTTCTTAAGATGCTCCAGCACGTAGTAGTCAGGCAGTTGGCACAATCCAACCCCTTGTAGCGCCGCATCCAAAACCGCTTGCCCACTGTTGCAGCGCCAGTTTCCCTGCACTCGCTGGGAAAATTCCCGCCCGTTCTGTTCCAGTTGCCAGATATCCGAGCTGCCGATGAGGCAGTTGTGGCGGCTTAGTTCCGACAAGCTATGTGGGCGGCCGTAGCGTTCCAGATAGGACGGCGATGCGCACAAGTACATCCGCCGTGGCGCCAGACGTGCCGCCACCAGTCGTGAGTCTTGCAGACGGCCAAGGCGGATCGCCAGGTCCAGGCCTTCGTGCACGAGGTCGAGTTGACGATTGCTCAGTTCGATGTCGATGCGCAGTTGCGGATACAACCCCATGAATCGCGTCACCAGCGGCACGATGAATCGTTCACCGTACGCCACGGCGCAGGTCATGCGCAGCATACCTTTGGGTTCGCTGGTCAGGTCACCGACCGCCCGCAGCGCTTCTTCGCGGCCATCCTGCAAGCGCTGGCAATGTTGCAGAAATGTTTGCCCGGCTTCCGTCAGCGTGACCCGGCGGGTGCTGCGATAAAGCAGTCGCGTCTGAAGGCGCTCTTCGAGGCGTACTATTTGTCGACTGATGTGGGAGGAAGAAACCCCGAGGCGTTCCGCGGCAGCCGTGAACTGGCTGCACTCGGCCACGGCGACGAACTCGTCGATACCTTCCCAGCGGTTTTCGGACATCAAGGATTATCCCTGTATGGCAATAATGTTTTGCTTTTGTCCGGATTATTCACCGTCAGGCGGTGTATTACACTCCTTGTCTCGTTTTTATTCACTGGAGAATCCACATGATCAAGTCGCGCGCTGCCGTTGCCTTCGAGGCCAAGAAACCCCTCGAGATCGTTGAAGTCGATGTCGCCATGCCCAAGGCCGGTGAAGTCCTGCTGCGTGTGGTTGCCTCCGGTGTCTGCCATACCGATGCCTACACGCTGTCGGGCGCGGACCCGGAAGGCATCTTTCCGTCGATCCTCGGTCACGAAGGTGGCGCGGTGGTTGAGGCAATCGGCGAAGGCGTCACCTCTGTCGCTGTCGGCGATCATGTGATCCCGCTGTACACCCCGGAATGCCGCCAGTGCAAATTCTGTCTGTCCGGCAAAACCAACCTGTGTCAGGCGATTCGCGCGACTCAGGGTAAAGGCCTGATGCCGGATGGCACTTCGCGCTTTTCCTACAAAGGCCAACCAATTTTCCACTACATGGGGACGTCGACGTTCTCCGAGTACACCGTGCTGCCGGAAATCTCCGTCGCCAAAATTCCAAAAGAAGCGCCACTGGAAAAAGTCTGTCTGCTGGGCTGCGGTGTCACCACGGGCATCGGTGCAGTCCTCAATACCGCCAAGGTAAAACCAGGTGATACCGTCGCCATTTTCGGCCTCGGCGGCATCGGTCTGTCGGCGGTGATCGGCGCCGTCAAAGCCAAGGCTGCGCGGATCATCGCCATCGACATCAACCCGGCCAAATTCGAGATCGCCAAGCAGTTGGGTGCAACCGATTGTGTGAACCCGAAGGATTTCGATCGTCCGATCCAGGAAGTCATCGTCGATATGACCGACGGCGGCGTCGACTTTTCCTTCGAGTGCATCGGCAACGTCCAATTGATGCGTGCTGCACTTGAGTGCTGCCACAAGGGTTGGGGCGAGTCGGTAATCATCGGTGTGGCCGGTGCCGGCCAGGAAATCTCCACCCGTCCATTCCAGCTGGTGACCGGTCGCGTCTGGCGCGGTTCGGCGTTCGGCGGCGTGCGTGGCCGTACCGAGTTGCCAAGCTATGTCGAGATGGCTGAAACCGGCGAAATCCCGCTGGATACTTTCATCACCCACACCATGGGCCTGGAAGATATCAACAAGGCGTTCGACCTGATGCATGAAGGCAAGAGCATCCGTTCCGTCATCCATTTCTGAGGTCGGTCATGAGCCTGGAAAATATCTCCTGCCAGAAAAGCTTCGGCGGCTGGCACAAACGCTATCGGCACCGCTCCGATGTGCTCGGCTGCGACATGGTGTTTGCCGTGTACCTGCCGCCACAAGCGGAGCAGGGCGGCAAACTACCGGTGCTGTATTGGTTATCCGGCCTGACCTGCACCGACGAAAACTTCATGCAAAAGGCCGGCGCCATGCGCATGGCCGCCGAGCTGGGGCTGATCATCGTTGCACCGGACACCAGCCCTCGCGGTCCCGATGTGCCGGGTGATCCGGATGGCGCCTGGGACTTCGGTCTCGGTGCCGGGTTTTATCTGAATGCCACGCAGGAACCCTGGTCCCGGCATTATCGGATGCATGACTATGTCGTGCAGGAATTGCCTGCATTGGTCGAAGCCCATTTCCCGGCCTCGGACAAGCGTGGCATCAGCGGTCACTCCATGGGTGGCCACGGTGCACTGGTCTGCGCGTTGCGTAATCCAGGGCGTTATCAGTCGGTGTCGGCGTTCTCGCCGATCAACAATCCGATGGACTGTCCTTGGGGGCAGAAAGCCTTTTCCCGCTACTTGGGGGAAGACCGTTCGAAGTGGCGCGAGTGGGATGCCTGCGTCCTGATTGCCGAAGCAAACGAGAAGCTGCCGCTGCTGGTCGACCAAGGTGATCGCGACGATTTCCTGGCCACCCAGCTCAAGCCTGAAGCCTTGCAACAGGCTGCCAAACTGGCCGGTCATCCGCTGACGTTGCGCCTGCAACCCGGCTACGACCATAGCTATTTCTTCATCGCCAGTTTCATCGACGACCACTTGCAACATCATGGACGCGCCCTAGGCGTCTAATGCAGGTAGAATCACGCCCTGACAAAAATCGGGGCGTTTTTTTATGCGTATTGGCCACGGCTATGATGTGCACCGTTTCGCTGAAGGCGATTTCATTACTCTGGGCGGCGTGCGCATTGCACACGGCTTCGGGCTGCTCGCTCATTCCGACGGTGACGTCCTGCTGCACGCCTTGAGCGATGCCTTGCTTGGCGCCGCTGCGCTGGGTGATATCGGCAAACATTTTCCGGACACCGACCCGACATTCAAGGGCGCCGACAGCCGAGTGCTGTTGCGTCACGTCGTCGCACTGATCCACGCCAAGGGCTGGAAAGTCGGCAACGTCGATAACACCATCGTCGCCCAGGCGCCGAAAATGGCCCCGCATATCGAATCGATGCGCGCGCTGATTGCCGCGGATCTTCAAGTTGAGTTGGATCAAGTGAACGTGAAAGCTACCACCACCGAAAAGCTCGGCTTTGTCGGTCGCGAAGAAGGCATTGCCGTGCACTCCGTTGCCTTGTTGCTGCGCGCATGAACGAACTGCAATTGCTCGGCCCACGGGCCTATGGCCAAGCCCTCGGCACCGCAGTATTGAAAGCGACGGCGGAAGATTTTCAGGTCGATGAAGTCCTCAACATCCCCCTTAGTGGCGACGGCGAACACCTGTGGATCTGGGTGGAAAAGCGCGGCCTGAATACCGAAGAAGCGGCACGGCGGATCGCCAAGGCGGCGGGCGTGCCATTGCGCACCGTCAGTTACGCGGGCCTCAAGGATCGTCAGGCACTGACTCGCCAGTGGTTCAGTGTGCAGCTGCCGGGCAAGGCTGATCCTGATCTGTCGGCGGCGGAAAACGATACGCTGAAAATCCTCAAGACCGGCCGGCACAAACGCAAGCTTCAACGCGGTGCTCACTCGGCCAATGGCTTCACGTTGCGACTGACGCAATTCGCTGGCGACAAAGCGGCGATCGACGAGCGTCTGCAACTGATCGCCAAGCAAGGTATTCCCAATTATTTCGGCGCCCAGCGTTTTGGCTTTGACGGCGGTAACGTGGTCGATGCCCGTGCGTGGGCTGCTCGCAAAGCCTTGCCAGAACAACGCAACGTGCGTTCGCGTCTGCTCTCTACGGCGCGCAGTTTTCTATTCAATCAGGTGCTGGCGGCGCGTGTCGCCGATGGCACCTGGCAGCAAGCCCAGGTCGGCGATCTGCTGGCCTTCACCGACAGCCGCAGCTTTTTTCCAGCCGGTGAAGCCGAGTGCAGCGACCCGCGTCTGGCGATTCTCGATCTGCACCCGACCGGTCCGCAGTGGGGCGAAGGTGACTCGCCGGCCACTGGCGCTGTCCATGAACTGGAGCAGGCAATCGCCACTCGCGAAGCGGACTTGCGTGATTGGTTGATTAACGCCGGTATGAGCCACGAACGTCGCATCCTGCGGCTGCCCATTGGTGGGTTGACGTGGCATTATCCCGAGCCTGACATTCTGCAACTGGAATTCGTCCTCCCGGCCGGATGCTTCGCCACCGTATTGGTGCGCGAGCTCGTTGATCTGGTGCCGGTGGGGCAGACGGACAGCCCATGCGTATTCTGATTTCTAACGACGATGGGGTAACCGCACCCGGTCTCGCCGCGCTTTATGCTGCGCTGGCGGATTACACCGAATGCGTGGTTATCGCCCCGGACCAAGACAAAAGCGGCGCCAGCAGCTCGCTGACGCTCGACCGTCCGTTACACCCGCAAACCCTGGCCAACGGCTTTATCAGCCTCAATGGCACACCGACCGATTGCGTGCACCTGGGCCTCAATGGCTTGCTGGAGCGCGAGCCGGACATGGTGGTTTCGGGCATCAACCTGGGCGCCAACCTGGGTGATGACGTGTTGTATTCCGGCACCGTGGCGGCGGCCCTTGAGGGACGTTTCCTGGCGCTTCCTTCGTTTGCCTTTTCGTTGGCCTCACGGCAAGTGGAGAACCTTCCCACAGCCGCGTACTTTGCGCGCAAACTGGTAGAGGCTCACGCGGACCTTGAACTGCCACCGCGTACGGTACTGAACGTGAACATTCCCAATTTGCCGCTGGATCACATCCGCGGTATTCAGCTGACCCGCCTCGGACATCGCGCACGTGCTGCAGCGCCGATGAAAGTGGTCGATCCGCGCGGTAAATCCGGTTACTGGATTGCGGCGGCGGGGGATGCCGAAGATGGCGGTCCGGGTACCGATTTTCATGCGGTGATGCAAGGCTATGTTTCAATCACCCCACTGCAACTGGATCGCACCTTTAATGATGCCTTCAGAAGTCTCGATGGCTGGCTGGAGGGGCTGAACTAATGGCTCGTGAACAAGACGATATTCTGCGTCGTGGCATCGGGATGACCTCACAACGGACCCGTGAGCGCCTTATTCAGCGCCTGTATGAAGAGGGGATTTCCAACGCCAAGGTGCTGGAAGTCATTCGCCGTACACCGCGTCACCTGTTCGTCGACGAGGCGCTGGCTCACCGTGCCTATGAAGACACGGCGCTGCCAATCGGCAATAACCAGACCATCTCGCAGCCTTATATGGTGGCTCGCATGAGCGAGCTGCTGCTGGAAGCAGGTCCTCTCGACAAGGTTATGGAAATCGGCACCGGCTCGGGCTATCAGACGGCGGTGCTGTCGCAACTGGTCGAGCGGGTATTTTCCGTCGAGCGCATCAAGGTTCTGCAGGACCGGGCCAAGGAACGCCTGGTGGAACTGAACCTGCGCAACGTGGTGTTCCGCTGGGGTGATGGTTGGGAAGGCTGGCCGGCGCTGGCGCCGTACAACGGCATTATCGTAACCGCGGTGGCGACTGATGTACCTCAGGCCCTGCTTGATCAACTGGCCCCGGGCGGGCGGCTGGTCATACCGGTCGGATCCGGTGAGGTGCAGCAATTGATGCTGATCATCCGCGAAGAACACGGCTTTTCCCGCCGGGTTCTCGGGTCGGTGCGCTTCGTGCCATTGCTCAACGGCCCACTGGCCTGAGCATTTGTTTCAGCGCGCTGAATTCTCTTCGATTGCTCCTGTCTTACAGCGGGATCGATCAGTTAAACGGGATTCATCGTCAGGCAGCAAACGTGTGCGCGAAGCCATTACGCTTCATTAAAGGTAAAGCCTGCACGGCTCGTTATACTTGCGACATTTCAATGCCGGAACACGGCAATCCACATTTTCAGCCACCACAAAGGGAGCGGCGGGTGAGTCTCACAGTCATTGCGCAGCGAATGGGTAAATTGAGCTTTCAGCGCCTGGTGACTGGCCTTGTCTTGAGCACCTTGCTGGTCGGTTGCTCCAGCAACAAGTCGAGCGAAGTACGCGTCGTCGATCGCAACAACGCCGTCGCCCAGCGTCCGGCAGTGACCACGGGTCAATACGTCGTCCGACCTAAAGACACCTTGTTCTCCATTGCCTTTCGCTACGGCTGGGACTACAAAGCCCTCGCGGCACGCAACAACATTCCTACGCCTTATACGATCCATCCGGGTCAGACGATTCGCTTTGACGGTCGCACCGGTTCAACGCCGACGCCGGTTGCCAGCTCCATAGATTCAACACCTTCTTCGTCGCTGAAAACCACGGTTATCCGGCGCCAGGCGAATGGCGCAACCACCAGCACAGCAGTGGTTGCACCGTCCGTCGCCAGCAAGTCGCCCCCCGCTCCGATGCCTCCTGCCGGTCCGGCCCCGACCGGCTGGGGATGGCCATCTAATGGCATTCTCATTGGGAAATTCTCTTCAAACGGGAGTTTGAATAAAGGAATTGATATCGCCGGGGATTTGGGACAGCCTGTTTTAGCTGCGTCTGATGGGACGGTGGTATACGCCGGGAGTGGCTTAAGGGGCTACGGCGAATTAGTCATCATCAAACACAGCGATACCTACGTCAGTGCCTACGGACATAACCGCAGGCTGTTGGTTCGGGAGGGGCAGCAGGTCAAGGTCGGACAGACAATTGCCGAAATGGGGTCAACGGGTACAGACCGGGTGAAGCTGCATTTTGAGATTCGCCGACAAGGTAAACCTGTAGATCCGCTGCAATTCCTGCCACGTCGTTGATCGCTTTCCAGCCTGTTCCGTCGCGTAGAGGGAACAGGCTCCAGCGTTGCCAAGGATAAAGGCGCCGCTTGAGCCTGAGGTCGAACTCACCAAAGGACTATAACAATGGCTCTCAGTAAAGAAGTGCCGGAGTTTGACATCGACGATGAGGTTCTCCTGATGGAGACCGGCATCGGTACGGATTCGATGTCGAATGATGAAGGGGCTGCTCCACCTTCCGTTCGTGCCAAATCCAAACACTCCGCCTCGTTAAAGCAACACAAGTACATTGACTACACGCGTGCACTCGATGCCACGCAGCTGTACCTCAATGAGATTGGCTTTTCCCCTCTGCTGTCCCCCGAAGAAGAAGTTCATTTTGCGCGCTTGTCGCAAAGTGGAGATCCGGCTGGGCGCAAACGCATGATTGAAAGTAACCTGCGGTTGGTGGTGAAAATCGCCCGGCGTTACGTCAATCGTGGTCTGTCGCTGCTGGACCTGATCGAAGAGGGCAACCTCGGGCTTATCCGGGCAGTGGAGAAGTTCGACCCCGAACGCGGCTTCCGCTTTTCGACCTACGCGACCTGGTGGATTCGTCAGACCATCGAGCGCGCGATCATGAATCAGACCCGGACCATCCGGTTGCCGATTCATGTGGTCAAAGAGCTCAACGTGTACCTGCGGGCTGCACGGGAGCTGACGCAAAAACTCGATCACGAACCCTCGCCCGAAGAAATTGCCAACCTGCTGGAAAAACCAGTGGGAGAGGTCAAGCGCATGCTCGGCCTGAACGAGCGGGTTTCTTCGGTCGACGTCTCGCTGGGTCCGGATTCGGATAAAACCCTGCTGGACACCCTAACCGATGACCGTCCAACCGATCCATGTGAACTGTTGCAGGATGACGACCTGTCCCAGAGCATCGATCAATGGCTCTCGGAGCTGACCGACAAGCAACGCGAAGTGGTGATACGCCGCTTCGGCCTGCGCGGTCACGAGAGCAGCACGCTTGAAGATGTAGGCCTGGAGATTGGCCTGACCCGGGAGCGGGTCAGACAGATTCAGGTTGAAGGCCTGAAGCGTCTTCGGGAGATTCTCGAGAAGAATGGCCTGTCGAGCGAGTCGCTGTTTCAATAAGCAATTTGCTGAGTAAGCCCTATAAAGCCCCGACTGGTTCGGGGTTTTTTATTGCCTGGGAGACGGGCTGGGAGTTCCCTCCGTAATCCCTCTGGTTTGTAGTCTCTCGCTGTAAGTGTTTGCTTACTCTTTCGTAAGTGTTCGCTAATTTCATGGGTAGCAGCCGTACATATTCTTACGTGAGAGATGATTAACTAATTGATTTATATGCTTATTTTTTAATATTAATAGCTTGTGACAGCCAGTTTCAGCGAGAGGGGGTGATTGCTCTTGGTAGGGAACTCTCTAGTATCTGAACTGTGTCGACGGACAGACACGCCCTTCAAGGATGAGGGGAAAGGACATCGCAGGAAGCGATTCATCAGGACGATGAAAAGGAACACAGGGAATAGGGAAAAAATGTGGGCGGGTCAAACCGCCCCTTTTTTTTACCTGCAGAAAAGCAAAAAGGCCCACAAGGGGCCTTTTCGAGAACGCGGGGGTAATCAGCGTTCGAGGTCTTTGATCTTGCCTTTGACGCCATCCCACTCTTCGGCATCGGGCATCGATTCTTTCTTCTCGGTGATGTTGGGCCAGATTTCCGCCAGCTCAACGTTCAGCTGAATAAATTCCTGCATGTCTTCCGGGACTTCATCTTCGGAGAAGATGGCCACGGCAGGGCATTCTGGTTCGCACAGTGCGCAGTCGATGCACTCATCCGGGTGAATCACCAGGAAGTTCGGGCCTTCGTAAAAGCAGTCCACCGGACAGACTTCTACGCAGTCGGTGTACTTGCACTTGATGCAGTTGTCGGTGACGACGAAGGTCATTTCTAATTTTCTCCTCAGGCGGCGGCAGCGGAGCCCCTTCACGTTGGGGTCGCCAGGTTTGGGAGCGATAGTCTGCTGGTCAGGCTATGAGCCAGCAGCATCCCAAACCGCGCGAGATTCTAACAGCTTGCAGGCAAGTGCGTTAGATCCGTGTCTTTAGTGTATAGAGCATTTCGAGCGCCCGACGCGGTGTCATGTCGTCCAGATCAAGTTTGGCCAGATCATCCAGCACCGGGTGCGGCAGGCTGGCGAACATGTCGCTCTGTTGCGGCGCGGCCGGTTTGCCTTTGGCAGTCTTGGGAACTTCATGAGGCAGGGCGGTCGCTTCCAACCGGCCCAGGTGTTCGCGAGCGCGCACGATCACTTCGCTCGGCACACCGGCCAACTGTGCAACCGCAAGGCCGTAGCTCTGGCTGGCAGGCCCTGGCAGCACGTGGTGCAGGAACACGATGCGTTCGTTGTGCTCGGTGGCATTAAGGTGAACGTTGGCCACCAGCGGTTGCGCCTCCGGTAGCACCGTCAGCTCGAAGTAGTGGGTGGCGAACAGCGTATAAGCACGCAGATACGCCAGGCGTTCGGCCGCAGCCCACGCCAGGGACAGACCGTCGAAGGTGCTGGTGCCGCGACCGACTTCGTCCATCAGCACCAGGCTGCGCTCGGTGGCGTTGTGCAGAATGTTCGCGGTTTCGCTCATTTCAACCATGAAGGTCGAGCGCCCGCCAGCCAGGTCATCGCTGGAGCCGATCCGGGTAAAGATCCGGTCCACCAGAGACAACTCGCAACTGGCTGCCGGTACGAAGCTGCCGATGTGTGCCAGCAGCACGATCAGAGCGGTCTGGCGCATGTAGGTGGATTTACCGCCCATGTTCGGACCGGTGATCACCAGCATGCGGGTGTTGTCGTCGAGGCTCAGGTCGTTGGCCACGAACGGCGTGGTCAGCACTTGCTCGACCACCGGGTGACGACCCTGGCTGATGCGCATGCACGGCTCACTGACGAAGCGCGGGCAGTTCAGGTCGAGGTTCAGCGCACGTTCGGCAAGGTTGCTCAGCACGTCCAGCTCGGCCAGTGCCGCGGCGGTGTCTTGCAACGGTGGCAACTGGGCGATCAAGTCTTCGAGCAGTGCTTCGTAGAGCATCTTCTCGCGCGCCAGGGCGCGGCTCTTCGCCGACAGGGCCTTGTCTTCAAACGCCTTCAGTTCCGGCGTAATGAAGCGTTCGGCACCTTTCAACGTCTGGCGACGGATATAGTCTGCCGGCGCCGACTCAGCCTGCTTGCTTGGCAACTCGATGAAGTAGCCATGAATGCGGTTGTAACCGACTTTCAGGTGCGACAGACCGGTACGGGCCTTCTCGCGTGCTTCGAGGTCGATCAGGAACTGCCCGGCGTTTTCGCTGAGCGATTGCAGATCGTCCAACTCGGCGTCGTAACCGGTTTTCAACACGCCGCCGTCACGGATGACGGCTGGTGGGTTGTCGATGATGGCTTTTTCCAGCAGGGCCGCCAGTTCCGGGTAGGTGCTGGTGGTCTTCGCCAGTTGAATAATGTGCGGAGCTTCCAGCTCGGTCATCGCAACCTGCAACTCAGGCAATGCACCGAGCGCATCGCGCAGGCGAGCCAGGTCACGAGGGCGGGCATTGCGCAGGCCGATCCGCGCCAGGATTCGCTCGATGTCGCCGATTTCCTTGAGCTGCGGTTGCAGTTTCTCGAAGCGGTAACCGTCGAGCAGGCAGGTGATCGAGGTCTGGCGCGACAGCAATACGGTCAGATCCCGCAGCGGACGGTTCAGCCATCGGGTCAACAGGCGGCTGCCCATGGCGGTCTGGCAGCGGTCGACCACCGATTGCAACGTGTTGTCGCGACCGCCAGCCAGGTTGGTGTCCAGTTCCAGGTTGCGACGGCTCGCGCCGTCCAGCACCACGGTGTCGTCCAGGCGTTCATGACGCAGGCTGCGCAAATGGGGCAGGGCAGTGCGCTGGGTTTCCTTGGCATAGCTGAGCAGGCAGCCCGCGGCACCGATGGCCAGGGTCAGGTTCTCGCAACCGAAACCTTTCAGGTCCTGGGTGGAAAACTGCTGGCAAAGACTTTTCAGCGCCGAATCACGTTCGAAATCCCACGGCGCGCGGCGACGAACCCCACGACGTTTCTCCGCCGGCAGATCCTTCGGCCAGTCGTCCGGGATCATCAGCTCTACCGGATTGACCCGCTCCAGTTCCGCCAGCAGGTTTTCCCAGCCCTTGATCTCCAGCACGGTGAAGTTGCCGCTGGTGATATCCAGCACCGCCAGACCGAACAGACGCTCGTCACCCAGCACTGCCGCAATCAGGTTGTCCCGACGCTCATCCAGCAGCGCTTCATCGCTGACCGTGCCGGGCGTGATGATCCGCACCACCTGACGATCCACCGGCCCCTTGCTGGTCGCCGGGTCGCCGACCTGCTCACAGATCACCACCGACTCGCCGAGCTTGACCAGTTTCGCCAGGTAACCTTCCGCGGCGTGGTAAGGAATCCCACACATGGGAATCGCCTGACCTGCCGACTGCCCACGGGCGGTCAGGGTGATGTCCAGCAATTTGGCGGCCTTCTTCGCATCTTCATAGAAGATTTCGTAGAAGTCGCCCATGCGATAGAACATCAGCTGGTCTGGGTGCTGGTTTTTCAGGCGCCAGTACTGCTGCATCATTGGCGTGTGGGAGGACAGATCGGAGAGCGCTTTATTCATCGGATAATTAGGCAAATTCGTTGAAAGGTGTAGGGCAAAGGAGGGGCATCGGCCCGGCTTTTCCGCGATGGGCGCAAGGTTAACATGGGCGGTCCACCCGACGCAGGCATGAAAGCCCTGCGATACACCTCTTCTGTCTATGCACGATATATGCGCAATTTATGCAATTTGGCATTTGTCTTCCGCAAAAAGAACAAGCACTATGCGCTTTATGCAAAAACGCAATGTTTCTACCGTACTAAGAGCGCTGCTCGATCAGCACGGGATCTCCCCCACGGAGCTTCACCGTCGCACCGGCGTGCCTCAATCCACTCTCTCGCGGATTCTCAGCGGGAAGATCGTCGACCCCTCGGATAAACACATCTCGAAGATCGCCGAGTACTTCGCCGTGAGCACCGACCAGTTGCGGGGCCGTGCGGATGTCGCGCCGGCAGCCAGCACCGGGCGCGATCAATTGCATTCGGAACTCAAGGACATAAGTCTGTGGGACGACGATACGCCCGTCGATGATGACGAGGTATCAGTCCCCTTTCTTCGCGAGGTTGAATTGGCTGCAGGATCAGGAAGGTTCGTCATCGAAGAGAGCGAACGCTCTAGCCTGCGCTTCGGCAAGCGGAGTCTGCGTCACAACGGCGTTCAGTTCGACCAGGCCAAATGCGTGACGGTGCGCGGCAACAGTATGTTGCCGGTACTGCGCGACGGCGCCACCGTCGGCGTTAATGCCGGCAAGTGCGGGATCGGCGATATCGTGGATGGCGACCTTTATGCCATCAACCATAACGGCCAGCTGCGGGTGAAACAGCTTTATCGCCTGCCTACCGGGATCCGCCTGCGCAGCTTCAATCGCGATGAACATCCGGACGAGGACTATACCTTCCAGGAAATCCAGGAAGAGCAGATTGTCATCCTCGGTCACGTCTTCTGGTGGGGCATGTACGCCCGTTAACCTCACCGCTGTCAGATAAAACCCGCCACCGAGCGGGTTTTTTTTCGTCTGCGGAAAAGCCTTCAGCGCCTTTGCCTTCGGGACTTTCATGCGTTAATGCATTTTCAGCGCATAAATAAATGCACTCATGCATTGACTGTATATGCATCCATGCATATTCTTTGTCTCAAGCCGCTCAACAAAGCAGCTCGAAACGAAGCTTTTTAGTTCCACCTACAAAGGCAGCGATGAACCGGCCTCAACGGTTCAGAGGGTTGGCAACTGACCCGGGTGTGCAGCGTAAAGCACCACAAGCAGTTATCCGGCGGGCAGGGACCGCGGTCGGAAAAACAATTTGAATCGATCCGTACCGCGCCAGTAGCGCCGAAAGATCAACGCGAAGGACCGCATTCTGAAAAGCCCGGTGAGCGCCGCCGGTAAGCGCCGGGCTTTTTGGAATGCCTGCCTACCGTCAAGAGCCTCAAGCCTCGTCTCGGCATCGCCCGAACAACAGGAAGGATCCGGCAGACATCAAAAGGGCATTGCAGATGTTGAAAAATTGCAGATGTGGACATTGCAAAAGACTTCTCGCCCGAGTGGGTGAGTACACCGAGCTCCAGATCAAGTGTTCCCGATGCGGGACGCTGAATCATGTGAAGGCCGCGAGCCTCGAGCGATCGCCTGTGAGCGACATTAGAGCGGAATCCTCCGCATCCGATCATTCGTCTTAGCAGGTAAAAAAAATGGAACCACAAAACATCGGTACTCAATTCGGCGCTCGGTTCAACGAGCCCTTCTTCACTCCAGCGCAAAACACCACCGGCATGATTGTGCGTACGGCAACGATGCACACCTCTGGCATCTACGGGATCCTGAGTACCGGGGTAAAAGCACCGTCTGGTTACTACGATGGGACCGTGCCTGTCATTCTTTCCTGCCGTGGAACTGCTCCTGCGGGCTCCGGGTTTCCTGGAGCATCGGCAACCCTTCCGTTCCCGGTAATCATTCCGGCCGGTCAAGGTTTGTGGGCTGCGAACAGTTCTGGCAGTACGGCCCTTGTCTACGTGACTTGGGATCCCCTTCCGCAGGCGTAAAAACTCGACTCACTTTCCTTCGAGAAGGCTGGTTTAGAAAAAAGGACCACGTAGTCGAGCACATGGGGGGCTCTGTGCACCGCGTGCTCGACAAGCTGGGCTCATTCTTTATGTCGCAACCTGCGGCGAGGAGAGCATATGGACACCCCGGGAGGCGTGACATGACAAACGAGCAACAAGCGTTGCTGGACATGCCGATATGGCTCGTCATCGTCCTCGCCCTGGTGGGCGGGGTGTCCGGCGAAATGTGGCGCGCCGACAAGGAGGGCGCCTGTGGCTGGTCATTGCTGCGGCGTCTGGCTTTGCGATCCGGGGCCTGCATGGTCTGCGGGGTCTCGGCAATCATGCTGCTGTATGCCGCCGGCGTGTCGATCTGGACAGCTTGCGCGTTCGGTTGCCTGACGGCGATGGCCGGGGCAGATGTTGCCATTGGCCTGTATGAACGTTGGGCAGCCAAGCGGATTGGCGTTTGCGAAGTACCGCCGCGAGATACCCACCAGGACCACTGAACACAAAGCCCAATGGAATGGCGAGCAGCGGTGCCGACCGGCATCCGACCCGCAGGGACGCGGGTTTCCCAATGCCAGTACCTTTCACTCAAACCCGCCAACAAGCGGGTTTTTTATTACCCGGTGAAAACACCATGAAGATCACCCCACTGATCACCCAATTGCGTGATCACTGCCCAGGTCTTGCCGATTGTGTCGCCGCCGGCATTCTGGAGGCTATATGACCGTTACGCAGCAACAACTACAGATCGTTATGCCCAGCGCCCGCACCCAGGCGGGCGTTTTTATTTCTGCACTCAATACCGCCATGACCCACCACAACATCAACACCCCCAAACGCATCGCCGCCTTCCTCGCGCAAGTCGGTCACGAATCGGGGCAGTTGCAGTACGTGCGTGAGTTGGGGAGCGCTCAATACTTGAGCAAGTACGACACTGGCACTCTGGCAGCCCGTTTGGGTAACACTCCGGAACCCGATGGCGACGGTCAAAAGTACTGTGGCCGAGGCCTGATTCAGATCACTGGTCGCGACAATTACCGTCAGTGCAGTCTCGGACTCTTCGGTGATGATCGTTTACTGTTTTTGCCAGGGCTTCTGGAAAAGCCCCGGTGGGCCGCCGAATCGGCCGCGTGGTTCTGGGAGCAAAATGGCTTCAACGAACTGGCCGATCGCGACCAGTTCAACAGCATCACCCGCCGCATCAACGGCGGCCTGAACGGTTTGCAGGATCGCTTGCAACTCTGGGCGCGGGCGAGGGCGGTGTTATGCCAGCCTCCGGCTTGATGCCGATGTCTTACCGCGTCATTGGCATTGTTGTGTTTCTGGCTGTGTTGGCCGGTGGCTCGGCGGCGCTGGCCTGGCAGTTTCAGGATTGGCGGTATGGCCGGCAACTGGCGGAGCAGGCCAAGCTGCACGCCGAGGCACTGAATCAGCTGACGCTGGCAGTCGCAACACAGCAACAAACCGAGCAGGACAAGCGCCTGGCGATGGAGCCGCGGCTGTCGGCCAGTGAACAAACCCATTACCGAGCGCTTAGCGATGCCCGACGTGATCAAGGTCGCCTGCGCGATCGTCTTGCCACTGCTGATGTGCGCCTGTCAGTCCTTCTCGATGCCCATGACACTGCCTCTGTCTGTGGAGTGCCAACCGCCTCCGGAGCCAGCCGCGTGGATCATGGAACCGCGCGCGCCCGACTTGACCCGGCGCATGCTCAGCGAATTATCGCCATCACCGACGCCGGCGACCGCGCACTGATTGCCTTGCAGGCCTGTCAGGCTTATATCAGAGCCCTCGCTCGCTAACATTTTGATCGATCCTGCGCCTTGCAAGCGCGTTACGCTCGTGTACGGTAGTTCTCATTCCGCTTGCTCAGGAGATGACCGTGAAAGAAATCACCCAACTGGCCGCTGAACTTGGCAGGCGCTTGCAGGTTCTCAATGCCCACGTCACCGCCGCAGAATCCTGCACCGGCGGCGGGATCAGCGAGGCGATCACCCGGATTCCGGGGAGTTCGGCATGGTTTGAGGCCGGTTATGTCACTTACTCCAACTCCCAGAAAACCGAGCAATTGAATGTTCCGGTCGAGTTGTTTGCGACGGTGGGGGCGGTCAGTCGCGAGGTGGTCGAGGCCATGGTCCGAGGCGCGCAGGAGAAAAGTCGGGCGCGTTTTGCCGTGGCGGTCAGCGGTGTGGCGGGACCGGATGGCGGTTCGCCGAGCAAGCCGGTGGGCACCGTGTGGCTGGCCTGGGGCGTTGGTGAACAGGTGTTCAGCGAGGTGCAGTACTTTCCCGGCAACCGTGACGAGGTCCGCCGACAAACGGTGAAGGCCGCGCTAGAGGGGCTGCTGCGCCATGCCGCTGGAGAAATCTCAAATCAGGGGTAGGCGATCCTGAAACGCTGTGGAATAATACTGGCTACTTATACAGGTGTTGGCCGTCAGGCCTTATTGATTACGTGAGGACTTTAATGGACGACAACAAGAAGAAAGCCTTGGCTGCGGCCCTGGGTCAGATCGAACGTCAATTCGGCAAGGGTGCCGTAATGCGTATGGGCGATCAGGACCGTCAGGCGATCCCGGCTATCTCCACTGGCTCTCTGGGTCTGGACATCGCGCTCGGCATTGGCGGTCTGCCAAAAGGCCGTATCGTTGAAATCTACGGTCCTGAATCCTCCGGTAAAACCACGCTGACACTGTCGGTGATCGCCCAGGCTCAAAAAGCTGGCGCGACCTGCGCATTCGTCGACGCCGAACACGCACTCGACCCTGAATACGCCGGCAAACTGGGCGTCAACGTCGACGACCTGCTGGTTTCGCAGCCGGACACCGGCGAGCAAGCCCTGGAAATCACCGACATGCTGGTGCGTTCCAACGCGGTTGACGTGATCATCGTCGACTCCGTGGCGGCTCTGGTTCCAAAGGCTGAAATCGAAGGCGAAATGGGTGACATGCACGTGGGCCTGCAAGCCCGTCTGATGTCCCAGGCGCTGCGTAAAATCACAGGTAACATCAAGAACGCCAACTGCCTGGTGATCTTCATCAACCAGATCCGTATGAAAATCGGTGTGATGTTCGGCAGCCCGGAAACCACCACCGGTGGTAACGCGCTGAAGTTCTACGCTTCGGTTCGTCTGGACATCCGCCGTACTGGCGCGGTGAAAGAAGGTGACGAGGTTGTCGGTAGCGAAACCCGCGTCAAGGTTGTGAAGAACAAAGTGGCTTCGCCGTTCCGTCAGGCCGAGTTCCAGATTCTTTACGGCAAAGGCATCTACCTCAATGGTGAGATGATCGACCTGGGCGTGCTGCACGGTTTTGTTGAGAAGTCCGGCGCCTGGTACGCCTATGAAGGCACCAAGATCGGTCAGGGCAAGGCCAACTCGGCCAAGTTCCTGGCGGACAACCCGGAAATCGCCAAGAAACTCGAGAAGCAACTGCGTGACAAGTTGCTGACCCCAGCGCCGGACGTTAAAGCATCGCCAGTCAAAGAGACTGCTGATGACCTGGCTGACGCTGATATCTGATTGATCCGATGACCGCCGTACTCGATACACTCGTCGCGGTGCGGCGAACCGCAATGGACCTGCTCGCGCGACGCGAGCATGGTCGAGTCGAGCTGACGCGTAAACTGCGTCAGCGCGGCGCCCTCCCTGAAATGATCGACACGGCACTCGACCGTTTGACGGAAGAAGGCCTGCTGTCCGAATCCCGTTACCTCGAAAGCTTTGTTTCCTACCGTTCCCGTTCCGGTTATGGCCCTTTGCGTATTCGCGAAGAGTTGAGCCAGCGCGGCCTGCAACGTACCGACATCGAACTTGCTTTGCGCGAGAGCGGTATCAACTGGCAGGAACAACTGGAAGACACCTGGCGGCGAAAGTTTTCCGGGCATTTACCGATAGACGCCCGGGAACGTGCCAAACAGGGCAGGTTCCTGAGTTATCGGGGATATTCCATGGAAATGATCAGCCGCTTGTTCAGTGGCCGAGGGATGGACGATTGACTGAAACGGCTCGCTATTTTGATAGCGGGCCGTTTTTTTTTTGCTTACGTAACCTTGGACGGTTCCCGCGAGCGCTGTTGCGCCTGGGGTTGGGATTGCGCCCAGTTTTCCGGCAGGTTGATGTAGTCCACCAGTTCCCGCAGGCGTCCATGATCACGGGCGTTGAAGGTGAAGGCGAGTCGCGCCAGGTGGCTGAACTGCGGTTCGTCGTGTTCCTCTCCGCTGTAAGCATGTTGATGGAAATGATCGCTCAGACACAGGTCGGCAAATGCCTCCTGCATGTGTTCGAGCGCCTGGTCGCTGAGCTTGTGATTCATGCGGATCACGAATTGATGCTTGAGCCAGCGGCTGGAGTGGAAGTTGCTGTAGAACTGGTTGATCTGCTCCACAGCCTCTTCCGCGCTGTAGACCAGACTGACGAGTTTCATATCGGTCGGCAGGATGTAGCGATTCTCCTCCAGTTGATGGTGGATGAAGTCCAACGCACCTTGCCAGAACTTGCCGCCGGGAGCGTCCAGCAATATCACGGGCACCAGCGGGCTTTTGCCAGTCTGGATCAGTGTCAGCACTTCCAGCGCTTCATCCAGGGTACCGAAACCGCCAGGGCACAGGACCAGCGCATCGGCTTCCTTGACGAAGAACAGCTTGCGGGTAAAGAAGAAGTGGAAGGGCAGCAGGTTGGTAGTGCCATTCACGGTGGGATTGGCATGCTGCTCGAAGGGCAGGGTGATGTTGAATCCCAGGCTGTGTGCCAAGCCAGCACCTTCGTGGGCCGCCGCCATGATGCCGCCACCGGCACCGGTGATGACCATCAGGTCTGAGCGCGCCAGCGCGGCGCCAAGTTCCCGGGCCAGACCATACAGCGGATGTTCTATCGGTGTTCGGGCCGAGCCAAAAACGGTGACCTTTCGGCGCCCCCTGAATTGCTCCAGAACACGGAAAGCGTGCTCCAGTTCACGCAGGGCTTGAAGGGTGATCTTGGCATTCCAGCGGTTGTGATCTTCCTGGGCCATGCGTAGCACGGTCAGGATCATGTCGCGGTAGATCGGGATGTTCGGGCTGTTGGGTGAAACCAGGTTGAGTTGCTCTTCGACCTTGCTGATGAGGTCGTGGCCGCTTTCTTCAAAATGACGGCTCAGGAGGTCATTCGGTTGGTAAGGCATCAACTTCTCCTTCCATACAGGCTCTGTTTTTCCCTTGGTTGAAGGAAACATTCGCACTACAAGACGTGCAATGGGCAGCCCTTTCCTGCCCTGATAAGTGAACGTGAACACTATGAATCTAGACCCTCGCGGGGGTTTCCGCTGACTTGATCATTGCGCCGCAAAGTCTTTCCTGGCAACCGCTTATTGGCGATTTGCAAGGTGCTTTCACCGCTCGTCTGAACGCAAGGCGAGTGTCTGACAGTCTGATTTACTAAATTACAGACACGACACGACAACTTTGCGTCAAAGGCAGGGCGTACGGTACAAGCGGTTCAAGGATTTTATCGCTCAAGCAAGGGCGAGGTGCAGGGAGGCGGGAAGCTATGGCCAGAGTCATTCTGGAGATCGATACGCAACTGTATCGATTACTGAAGTCATCGGCCGAGACCAATCATTTGAGTCTCGAAGAGGAGTGTTGCCGGCGTCTGGAGGGCTCCGACCGACGTTCCCGTTATTTGCAGGCGTTATTGGCAGAACTGCGCGCCGAGGATGAACAGCGGCGCGCCACTTCCCGATGATTACTTCTTCTTGGTCGGAGCCGCTTTCGGGCAGTCCGATTCCTGATAACTGGCGGAGCCGACTGAGCGGTTGGTCTTCACCTCAGTGAAGTCGTAACGCATGACCGCGCCCTTGGCCATCAGTTTGCGGAACGATGGGTTGTTGCATACAGAGGCGCCAAGCTGGAAATACACGGCTTTCGGGTCGGCACGCATCTTGTTGGCGTGGCTGCTTTGTACGCTTAGATGGTTGATCAGCGTGTTGCCTTCGACGGTGTAACCCTGATCAAGAATGTCTTCGTTGATCGCCCGTGGAGTACCAACACTGCTTTGTGTGGCGACGTTTCGCAGTTCTCTGTTGAGATTCTGCTCACTCAAGGATGCAGCCTGAGCGCTGAAGGACGACGCCAGTAAAACGGCAGCGGTGGGAACGATAAGGCGCAGCATGAAACTCTCCTGGTTCAGTGACTGGTGGTTCGACCCGTCACATGACTGTGCGTTCAGTGGCGGCGAATTATAGGGGCTGAGGCCTGGACGGTACAGGCTTGCGCCGGCTGCTCTGATAAACTGCCGGCACTTTCTGCCCTGCCGAGTGTTTTTCGTGTCGATTTTCTTCCCCTGCCGGCGTTGCCTGCGATGAACCCTGCAACCCCACGCTTTGCTGCAAACGCAGTAGCCCGCTTGCGCGATGAGCGAGAGGAAGAGGGCATCAAGCCGATTCAGGCCCGAGGTTGGAGGGCACCGCGTTGCCGAGCCTGCCGCGTGATCGAGAGCCATTGCCTGTGCGCCTGGCGCCCGCAGGTCGAGGCCCGTTCTGGCGTGTGTCTGATCATGACCAACAAGGAAGTGTTCAAGCCGAGCAACACCGGTTGGCTGATCGCCGATGTGGTGCGCGACAACCATGCGTTCATCTGGTCGCGTACGGAAGTTGATGAGCAATTGCTGGCGCTGCTGGCAGACCCGCAATGGCAGCCCTATCTGGTGTTTCCGGGTGAGTACGTCGAACCCGAGCGTGTCACAAACAGCGTTGATGCCGATAGTTCGAAGCGTCCGCTGTTCATTCTGCTGGATGCCACCTGGACAGAAGCCCGGAAGATTTTCCGCAAAAGCCCCTACTTTGATCGGCTTCCGATTCTGAGCCTGTTGCCCGAGAAGTTGTCGCGGTACCGGTTGCGCCGATCGACCCGCAGTGAGCATTTGTGCACGGCCGAAGTGGCGGCGTTGTGTCTCGATCTGGCGGGTGATACCGAGGCGGCGTCGGCGCTGGACGCTTATTTCGACGTGTTCAGCCAACATTACCTTGATGCCAAACATCAGCTTGAAATGAATGTTTCAACACCGGCACACGCCGAGCTGATGCCTTTTGTGTAAATCGGCGCCCCTGTCACGCGCTGATTGTCGCCCATACTGCAAAGAACTGTACTGGCCATGCACCTTGACCACCCCGACTTCGCTGGGCATGCTTGGCGCCGATTAGGGCGCGGCCAAGTTTGATACGCCGTATTCTTTACGTGGATAGCCACGTGATTGGCGTTGAACGTGCCCTGTTGGTACAGCTCCGTGGCTGTACCTCGAGTTGTTTGAAAAACAGGATCATTTGAAAAATGGCCACATACGAAATCCTGATTGCCGATGACCACCCTCTTTTTCGTAGCGCCCTGCATCAAGCGTTGACCCTGGGCCTGGGCCCGGAAGTCCGTCTGGTGGAAGTGGCAAGCATTGCCGAGCTGGAAACCCGTCTGGACGAAAAGTCCGACTGGGATCTGGTGTTGCTGGACCTGAACATGCCGGGGGCCTACGGTTTTTCAGGGCTGGTGCTGTTGCGCGGCCAGTATCCGCAGATTCCGGTGGTCATGGTGTCGGCCCAGGAAGAAGCCTCGATCATGGTCAAGTCCCGTGAATTCGGCGCCAGCGGCTTCATCCCCAAGTCCAGTGATCTGAGCGTCATCCAGAAAGCCGTACGCGCGGTGCTCGATGGCGATGTGTTCTGGCCACCCCAGGCGTTCGAGGCAGTCAGCGTTTCCGCCGAAGCCAAGGCCGCCAGCGAAGGTCTTGCTAGCCTGACGCCTCAGCAGTTTCGTGTGCTGACCATGGTCTGTGAAGGCTTGTTGAATAAGCAGATTGCCTACGAGCTGAGCGTTTCCGAAGCGACGATCAAGGCCCACGTGACGGCGATTTTTCGCAAGCTGAATGTGCGGACCCGGACTCAGGCGGCGTTGCTTCTGCAACAACTTGAGTCAATTTCGAGCTAATAAGGCGCGGCGCGTTCACGCTTTTTTGACTGTGCTTAATCTAGCCTTCCCACTTCATTTTTTGGTCAGTTGCCTACTTTATGTCACCTTTCAAAGGCCAAACCGGCCTAAAACGCATCCTCAACGCCTCCGGTTATTCGCTGGACGGTTTGCGCGCAGCCTTCACCGGTGAAGCGGCCTTTCGGCAACTGGTGTTGCTCAACGTCATATTGATCCCGCTGTCGTTCTTCTTGAACGTCAGCCGCGTCGAGCAGGCGTTGTTGATTGCAGTATGTCTGCTGGCGTTGATTGTCGAATTGCTCAATTCGGCAGTGGAAGCGGCCATCGACCGCATTTCCCTTGAATTGCACCCATTGTCCAAAAACGCCAAGGACATGGGCAGCGCAGCTCAGTTCGTAGCCTTGAGCATGATTGCGCTGGTCTGGGCAGTCATCCTGCTTTAAGCAATGGTGGGCAGCACGATCTCGTCGCTGCGCTGAACCCCAGCGGTGAAAGCGCGGCACAGATCGAGGAATTCACGCATCGCCGACGTCTGATATTTCTGTTTGTGCCAGATGAAATAGAACTGCCGCGCCAGATCCAGATCCGGCGTCTCCACCGGCACCAGGCTGCCGCGGCGGAATGCATCGCGCAGTGCCAGGCGAGAAATGCAGCCAATCCCCAATCCGGACTCCACCGCACGCTTGATCGCTTCGGTGTGTTCCAGTTCCAGTCGGATATTCAGTGAGCTGCGATGGTGGCGCATGGCCTGGTCAAAGGTCAGGCGCGTGCCAGAGCCCTGTTCACGCAGAATCCAGGCCTCGTGGGTCAGCTCTTCCATGGTCGCCGTGCCGCGCTTGGCCAGTGGGTGCTGGGGCGCGCAGAACACCACCAGCTCATCCTCGACCCAACTCTGCACTTCGATGTCCGGATGGCTGCAGTCACCTTCGATTAGACCCAGATCAATTTCATAGTGGGCGACCTGCTGCACAATGTTGGCAGTGTTCTGCACGTGCAGCTTCACCTGGCTTTCCGGATGGCGCTGCATGAAGCTGCCGATCAGCAAGGTGGCCAGGTAATTGCCGATGGTCAGGGTCGCGCCGACCGCCAGAGAGCCGAATCCCGACTTGCCATTGAGCAAGTCTTCGATTTCTTTGGACTGGTCGAGCAGCGCCACCGCTTGCGGCAACAGCTGTTTGCCGAGGGCGTTGAGGCTCAGCCGTTTGCCGGCGCGGTCGAACAGCTGACAGCTGGACTGACGCTCTAGCTCGGTGATCGAGGTGCTCGCCGCCGATTGCGAGAGGTTGAGCAGACCCGCAGCACGGGATACGCTTTCCTGCTGGGCGACGGCGACGAATACTTGAAGTTGACGGAGAGTAAATCGCATATCGATATAACCGATAACCCTTATCTTAATAATCCAGTTAACAGATATTGTCGCTGCCATTAGAATGCGATGCAATTGCGCACAGCAGCTCATTTTTGCAGAGCAGGCGCAGAGCACGCGCAGACAAAATCTCCAGGAGTCCCACGTACATGAGCAACATGAACCACGAGCGTGTCCTCAGTGTTCATCACTGGAACGACACTCTGTTCAGCTTCAAGTGCACCCGAGATCCGGGCCTGCGCTTCGAGAACGGTCAGTTCGTGATGATCGGCCTGCAACAGCCCAACGGCCGGCCGCTCATGCGCGCTTACTCGATTGCCAGCCCGAACTGGGAAGAGCATCTCGAGTTCTTCAGCATCAAGGTGCCTGATGGCCCGTTGACTTCCCAGCTGCAGCATTTGAAGGAAGGCGACGAGATCATCATCAGCAAGAAGCCTACCGGCACGCTGGTGCTGGATGACTTGAAGCCTGGCAAACATTTGTACCTGCTCAGCACCGGTACCGGTCTGGCGCCGTTCATGAGCGTCATCCAGGACCCGGAAACCTACGAGCGTTTCGAAAAAGTGATCCTGTGCCACGGCGTACGTTACGTCAACGAAGTCGCTTACCGCGAGTTCATCACCGAGCATTTGCCGCAGAACGAGTTCTTCGGCGAGGCCTTGCGTGACAAGTTGATCTACTACCCGACCGTGACCCGCGAGCCGTTCGAAAACGAAGGTCGCCTGACCGACCTGATGCGCAGCGGCAAGCTGTTCAGCGACATCGGTCTGCCACCGATCAACCCGCAAGACGACCGCGCCATGCTGTGCGGCAGCCCGAGCATGCTCGACGAGACCAGCGAAGTGTTGAACAGCTTCGGCCTGAAAGTGTCGCCGCGGATGCGCGAGCCGGGTGATTACCTGATCGAGCGTGCGTTCGTCGAGAAGTAAGCACACCGCATCACTGAAAAGCCCCCATTGCCTGTGCAGGCAATGGGGGCTTTTTTATGCCTGACACAATCCCTGTAGGAGCTGTCGAGTGAAACGAGGCTGCGATCTTTTGATTTTGACTTTTAAAAACAAGATCAAAAGATCGCAGCCTCGTTTCACTCGACAGCTCCTACAAATTGGAGGCGGGGATGACTTCCAGAACGCAGATCGAATCTGGCGTCGGGTAATGCCAGCGCACGTCCAGGTCCCAGAACTGTGCACCGTATTCCCGTTCGGGTGTAGGCATCTGGTACGCCGGACGTGGGTCTTGTGCGAGGCATTGCTCGATCAGCTCCACCAGCGGTTCTTCAAGGCGCTGAGCATGGCCGTGAGCCTGTTGCAGCGCTGAGTCCGTCCACTGCACGGGAATCAGCTGCGGCGCAGCGCTGGCGATGCTGTTGGAGGCTGTATCGATGATGTCGGCGTAAGGCACGTAGGGTTTGATATCGAGAATCGGCGTCCCGTCCAGCAGGTCGATGCCGGATATCCACAGCCGATTGGCCTCAACCTTGTCCAGCTTCACCACGGATTGGCCGATGCCATTGGGCCGATGCGTCGCGCGGGTGGCGAACACGCCCATGGATTTGTTACCGCCGAGACGAGGAGGGCGGACTTTCAGGCGTGGCTTTTCTTCCAGTGCCTGGTGAAACAGGAACAGCAGCCACACATGGCTGACCTGTTCCAGACCTTGCACCGCATCGCCCTGATCGAACGGCGCCACCAGTTCCAGTACGCCGCGAGCGGCCGGAGCCAGTTGTGGCTGGCGCGGGATGGCGAACTTCTCCTTGAAGCAGGAGCGCACAAAGCCGATAGGGGAAACGCTGTAGGTCATGGTCTGGGGTCGAGGCGGGGTGAGGGCGGGCATGATAACCCGATCGACCTCAGGACCGGTGGCGCCCATGAGTCCGCCATCGCGAGCAAGCTCGCTCCCACAGGGTTCTCCGGCGAACACAAAATTGGTGTACGACATAAAACCTGTGGGAGCGAGCTTGCTCGCGATGGCCGCACCGCCGATCTTAGAGACTGAACCCGCCATCCAGCGGAATGATATTCCCGGTCATATAAGCCCCAGCCGTACTCGCCAGACTGATCGCCAGCGCCGCCATCTCTTCCTCCCGGCCCCAGCGTTTCATTGGGATCAACGCCGTATCGTCGGCCAACGCCTGCTCATCATTGCCGATGTGCTGAGTCATCTTGCTCGGAAAACGCCCCGGTGCGATGACGTTGACGTTGATGTGCTGGCTCACCAGTTCCCGCGCCAGAATCCGCGACAGTTGATGCAGGGCAGCTTTACTCGGTCCGTAGGCATAAGCCTGTTCACCAAAGGAAGAAATCCCCGCCACCGAGCCGATATTGATAATTCGCGCCGGATTCGCTGCCGAACCGGCCTTACGCAGCAGTGGCAAAAACTGCTGTATGCAGTTAAACACCGAGGTCACGTTCAGCTGCATGACCTTTTCCCAGCCCTTGACCGGGTAGCTCTCCAGCGGCGCGCCCCACGTGGTGCCGGCGTTGTTCACCAGAATATCCAGATGAGTGATCTGCTCGCCCAGTTGCGTAGCCAATTTAAGTACGCCTTCTTCGGTGGCCAGGTTGGCCGCCACTCCGTGGCAACGACCGAATGCGCTCAATTCATCAGCCGTTTGCTGACAGGCGTCGGCATCCCGGGCACACACGTACACAGTGGCGCCGGCCTCGACATAAGCCTTGGCGATCATTTTGCCGATACCACGGGTGCCGCCGGTCACCAGAGCGGTGCGGCCTTGCAAGGAAAAGTACGGGTGCATGGCGAATCCTGAGAGCTGAGGGTCAATACACCCTAGTCGTCAGCCGCCGGAAGCGGAGCCACTATTTTTGCGAGGAATGAGGGTCTA
Organism: Pseudomonas sp. LBUM1645; assembly: GCF_059716185.1. Classification (NCBI taxonomy): domain Bacteria; kingdom Pseudomonadati; phylum Pseudomonadota; class Gammaproteobacteria; order Pseudomonadales; family Pseudomonadaceae; genus Pseudomonas; species Pseudomonas sp. LBUM1645. The sequence continues at coordinate 5,699,123 of NZ_CP166811.1, read as the reverse complement.
TACAGCCTTGTAGGAGCTGTCGAGTGCAACGAGGCTGCGATCTTTTGATCTTGTTTTTTAAAATCAAAGTCAAAAGATCGCAGCCTCGTTGCTCTCGACAGCTCCTACACAGTAGATCCGTCTCGCACGTTATTGCGGGCGCACGCGCAGGGTCAGGCCCTTGAGGAAGTTACGCAGCAACTGGTCGCCGCACGGACGGTAGTTGGTGTGGCCGAACTTACGGAACAGCGCGCTCAGCTCAGGCTTGGACACCGGGAACTCGGAGGCCTTGAGGATGGCGTGCATGTCGTCTTCTTTCAGTTCGAAAGCCACACGCAGTTTCTTCAGGATGATGTTGTTAGTCACCGGCGTTTCGATCGGCTGCGGCGGACGGCTTTCGTCCTTGCCGCGCTTGAAGATCACCAGGCCATCGAGGAAATGCGCAATGACTTCATCCGGGCAGCGTACGAAGCCTTCCTCGTCTTCCTCTTTCTTGTCGAGGTACGTCACCAGGTCTTCCAGGGCCACGTCCATGCCGCCGAGCTTGATGATCTCGATGACTTTCTTGTCGCTGATGTCGAGCATGTAGCGCACGCTGCGCAGTACGTCGTTATGAATCATGGTGTGCAGTCCTGATATTCAGCAGTGGGCGCCGCATAAACAGCGGCGCCAAAATGTGTGGCGGCGTGAAAAGTCTTAGAACTTCTCTTTGCCGGACAGGTAACGCCATTGGCCCAGCGGCACTTTGCCGATGGACACGCCGCCAATGCGGATGCGGCGGATGGCGACGACCTTCAGGCCTACGGCCTGGCAGAACAGGGCGATGACGCCCGGTTGTGGGTTCTTCATCGCAAAACGCAGGCGGTTTTCGTTCTGCCAGCTGGCTTTGACCGGCGGCAGTTCCTTGCCCTTGTAGGTCAGGCCGTGGTTCAGGCGGTTGAGGCCGTGAGCCACCATGTCGCCTTCAACTTCGACCACATACTCTTGCTCGATCTTGGCGGAGTCGGCAGTGAGTTTGCGCAGGATCTTCCAGTCCTGGGTGAACACCAAAAGACCGCTGGCGTTGGCCTGCAGGTCGGTACTGGCGGTCAGGCGCAGGAAGTGGCCCTTGAGCGGACGTTTGCTGAAGCGGTGTTCTTCGCTCAAGGTTTCGGCGCTGATCGTTGCCATGGCCGTTTCCGCATCCATGCCCACGGGCACGTTCAGCAGGATGGTCACCGGTTCCGGCGCAGTGGCCTTGGCCTCCGGGTCGAGCTCGACTTTCTGGTCCTCGACCTTGAACTGCGGCTCGTCGATGACTTCACCGTCCACGGTGACCCAGCCGCCCTCGATGAACAGCTCAGCCTCCCGACGGGAACAGCCGACGAGTTCGATGAGGCGTTTGGAGAGACGAATCGGGTCAGTCATGACAGGGCCGTAACAAAAAAGGGGTGGGCATTGTACCTGCCTGGCGCCGGTTAATCCCGGCTCCATTTGCCGCATGTGCTTTTAATGTGGGAGCGAGCTTGCTCGCGATAGCGGAGGATCAGTCAGCAGTACTGTCGACTGACACACCGCTTTCGCGAGCAAGCTCGCTCCCACAAGGGTTTCATGTTGTGTCAGCCATTGCGTGTCAATTGTTGTGTCTGGCGCAATCGCATGTGCAGCAGTGGATAAGGCTGGCCCATGCCATCGACTTCCGAGCGACCGATCACCTCGAAGCCCTGTTTGAAGTAGAACCCCAGCGCCTGCGGGTTCTGTTCGTTGACGTCCAGTTCATCGGCATTCAAGTGTTCCATGGCGTAGCGTAGCAACTGCTTGCCCAAGCCCTGACCGCGGTGAGCCGGGTCGATGAAGAGCATTTCGATCTTGCCCGCCGCGACCCCGGCGAACCCGGTGATGCGCTGGCGCGGGTCTTTCGTGCAGATCAGCATCACCGCATCGAGGTAGCGCGTCAGCACCAGGTTCTTCAGCAGTTCGATGTAGCTGTCCGGCAGAAAGTCATGAGTGGCGCGCACCGAGGCCTCCCAGACCTGAGTGAGTTCTTCGTAGTCGCTCTGTTTCGGCGTGTGGATGACCGAATGTTGGCGCATGGCCGGCTGCCCCTTTTCCTATGAATGTCGAGAATCCTTTCCTCACAAAACGATAGACGTAAAAAAGCCCCGCATCTCGTCAAGAGAGCAGGGCTTTTCGTATTTTTTGCGTTTAGATCTGTTCAGCCCACAGGTCGTATTCGTCGGCGTCGGTCACTTTGCACCAGACTTTATCGCCTGGTTTCAGGTTGCTGCCGTTGTCGATGAACACATTGCCGTCGATTTCCGGGGCATCGAAGAAGCAGCGGCCAACCGCGCCTTGCTCGTCGACTTCATCGACCAATACTTCGATTTCACGGCCAACGCGCATTTGCAGACGAGCCGAGCTGATGGCCTGCTGGTGCGCCATGAAGCGATCCCAGCGGTCTTGCTTGACGTCGTCCGGCACGATTGCCGCGTCCAGCAGGTTGGCCGGTGCGCCTTCGACTGGCGAGTACTGGAAGCAGCCGACGCGATCGAGTTGAGCTTCAGTCAACCAGTTCAGCAGGTACTGGAAGTCTTCTTCGGTTTCGCCAGGGAAGCCGACGATGAAGGTCGAACGGATGATCAGGTCCGGGCAGATTTCGCGCCAGTTCTTGATGCGGGCCAGGGTCTTGTCTTCGAAGGCCGGGCGTTTCATGGCTTTCAGGATTTTCGGGCTGGCGTGCTGGAACGGGATGTCCAGGTACGGCAGGATTTTCCCGGCGGCCATCAGCGGAATCAGCTCGTCGACGTGCGGGTACGGGTAAACATAGTGCAGACGAACCCAGACGCCGAGGGTGCTCAGGGCTTCACAGAGTTCGGTCATGCGGGTTTTCACCGGCGCGCCGTTCCAGAAACCGGTGCGGTATTTCACGTCGACGCCGTAGGCGCTGGTGTCTTGCGAGATCACCAACAGCTCTTTGACGCCGGCCTTGACCAGGCGCTGGGCTTCGTCGAGCACGTCGCCGACCGGGCGGCTGACCAGTTTGCCGCGCATCGACGGGATGATGCAGAAGCTGCAGCTGTGGTTGCAGCCTTCGGAAATCTTCAGGTAGGCGTAGTGGCGCGGGGTCAGCTTGATGCCTTGCGGCGGCACCAGGTCGATCAACGGGTTGTGATCCTGACGCGGCGGCACGGCGTCGTGCACGGCGTTGACCACTTGCTCGTATTGTTGCGGACCGGTCACGGCCAACACGCTTGGGTGCACCTTGCGAATGTTGCCTTCTTCGACGCCCATGCAGCCGGTCACGATGACCTTGCCGTTTTCCTTGATGGCTTCGCCGATCACTTCCAGAGACTCAGCCTTGGCCGAGTCGATGAAGCCGCAGGTGTTGACCACCACGACATCGGCGTCCTCGTAAGTGGACACAACGTCATAGCCTTCCATGCGCAGCTGGGTAAGGATGCGCTCGGAGTCGACCAGTGCTTTGGGGCAACCCAGGGATACGAAGCCAACCTTTGGATTGGCCGGCGCAGGAGTGGTGGACATGTCTAACCTCGGTATTTGTGACGCCTCCAGCCGAAGACGGCAAGGCGACAGACGGGGCGCTATGTTGCGCCTCTGGTCAAAAAGTGCGCAATTCTAGCGATGAGAGGCGCACTTGACCAGCTTTATGCAGGGAAATACGACGAGTGCTGCGCTATGCTTCGCGCCTTTAGGCTTTACCGATTTTTTACAGTCAATGAAACGTCTGTAACGTGATGTAAAACAGCGCATGCTGCACGGCAAAGCATAGTGCTTCTTCCAAAGAAGTCCGGTCTGGGTAGTAGGAGTGGTGGATGGGTCAGGCAAGTAGTCAGGCGGCAGGCGCCGAGCATTCGGCGGCAAAGCCTATCGGCATGCTGGTCGCGGCGGTCGGGGTGGTTTATGGCGATATCGGCACGAGCCCGCTGTACACCCTCAAAGAAGTGTTTTCCGGTGGCTATGGCGTGCCCGTCAATCATGACGGGGTGCTGGGGATTCTGGCGCTGATTTTCTGGTCGCTGATCTGGGTTGTGTCGATCAAGTACATGATGTTCGTCCTGCGCGCCGACAACCAGGGCGAAGGCGGGATCATGGCCTTGACCGCCCTGGCTCGGCGGGCGGCGGCCGGGCATCCGAAGTTGAGGGGGTTCCTGGTGGTCTGTGGGCTGATCGGCGCGGCGCTGTTCTATGGCGACAGCATGATCACGCCGGCGATCTCTGTGCTCTCGGCGATTGAAGGCCTGGGACTGGCTTTCGAGGGTATCGACCATTGGGTGGTGCCACTGTCGCTGATCGTGCTGGTGGCGCTGTTCCTGATCCAGAGTCACGGTACCGCGCGCATCGGCATTCTGTTCGGGCCAATCATGGTGACTTGGTTTGTGGTGTTGGGGGCGCTGGGTGTCTACGGCATCATGCAGCATCCGGAAGTGTTGAAAGCGATGAACCCGGTGTGGGGCGTGCGCTTCTTCATTGTGCACCCGGGCATGGGCGTGGCGATTCTCGGCGCGGTAGTGCTGGCATTGACCGGTGCCGAAGCGCTGTACGCCGACATGGGCCACTTCGGTCGCAAGCCGATTGCCCGTGCGTGGTTCATTCTGGTGCTGCCGGCGCTGGTGCTGAATTACTTCGGCCAAGGGGCGCTGCTGCTCGGTGATCCGGAAGCCGCGCGCAACCCGTTCTACTTGTTGGCACCGAGCTGGGCGCTGATTCCGTTGGTGGGGTTGTCGACCCTGGCCACGGTCATTGCTTCTCAGGCGGTGATTTCCGGTGCGTTCTCCCTGACTCGTCAGGCGATTCAGCTCGGCTACATTCCGCGCATGCACATTCAGCACACCTCCAGTGCCGAGCAGGGGCAGATCTACATCGGCGCGGTGAACTGGGCGCTGATGGTTGGCGTAATCCTGTTGGTGCTGGGCTTCGAGTCCTCCGGCGCGCTGGCCTCGGCTTACGGCGTGGCCGTGACAGGCACGATGCTGATGACCACCGTCCTGGTGTCGGCGGTGATATTGCTGCTGTGGAAATGGCCTCCGATCCTCGCGGTTCCGCTGTTACTCGGTTTCCTCTTGGTAGACGGTCTGTACTTTGCGGCCAACGTGCCGAAAATCATTCAGGGCGGGGCGTTCCCGGTGATTGCCGGTATCGTGCTGTTTGTGCTGATGACCACCTGGAAACGCGGCAAGCAATTGCTGGTCGATCGCCTCGACGAGGGTGGCTTGCCGCTACCGATCTTCATCAGCAGCATCGCCGTGCAACCGCCGCATCGCGTTCAGGGCACCGCCGTGTTTCTGACCGCGCGCCCAGACGCCGTGCCTCATGCGTTGTTGCACAACCTGCTGCATAACCAGGTGCTGCACGAGCAAGTGGTGCTGCTGACGGTGGTATACGAAGACATCCCGCGGGTGCCGGCATCACGGCGTTTCGAGGTTGAATCCCACGGCGAAGGCTTCTTCCGGGTGATCCTGCACTTTGGCTTCGTCGACGAGCCGGACGTGCCGCAAGCGCTGAAGCTGTGTCATCTCGATGACCTGGACTTCAGCCCGATGCGCACCACCTACTTCCTCAGCCGCGAGACGGTCATCGCCTCCAAACTCGAAGGCATGGCCCGCTGGCGTGAGGCGCTGTTCGCCTTCATGTTGCAGAACGCCAACGGCAATTTGCGCTTCTTCAATCTGCCGCTGAACCGGGTGATTGAACTGGGGACGCAGGTAGAGATGTAAGCAACATCAAAAAGCCCCCGTTGCCATTGCGGTAGCGGGGGCTTTTTTATGTCTGGTGTCTCGGCGCCTTTTATTGCGCTCAGGCTGCTATTTTTTAGATTCGGCCTTTGTCCGAGCAGGTGGCGGCGTCAGTACCTTCACCACATCATCAATCACGGCCTTGCTCAGAGGATTTACAAATTGTTCGGTTCATTTTTGTAAGCGTGAAACACGCAGGTTGATCAGTTCGCGTTTTTTGCTGCTTGCCGTATGTCGAATTCGACGCAATACTCTGCGTAGAACTGTGTGTTCAAATTTGCATGATTGCGTAGAGAGGTGAGTATGACGGCATTACTGGAGCGTGCTGACCAAGCGATATCGGTGACCGCAATGGTCAGGGGGTTCAGTGCAAGGCTCAAAGAGATTTCCAGCCGAGCCACCGAGCGGCTGGTCATTTTCAAGGACAATCAGCCAGCAGCGGTCATTATCAATGTCGATGCTTATCAGGAAATGCTCGATGAACTTGAAGATCTGAGGGTTGAAGCAGCCGCTCGGGAGCGACTGATCGGTTTTGATCAGAACAAGGCAGTCAGCCACGACGATATGCGGGCGCGGTACGCCAGGAAAGACTAAAGGAGCTGTGGATGGTTTGGGGCGTTATCTATCATCCGGAGGTTCAGAAGGATCTGGATCTGCTGGGAGCTGTAGCGGCGAACCGCATTCTTGATGTCATCGAAGAGCGGATTATCAATGGTGAGCCGGACAAGAGCGGCAAGCCCCTAAGAGCCAGTCTTGCAGGCTGTAGACGGATCCGAACAGGCGACACGCGAATTGTTTATCGAGTCGATGGCAAGGCGATTCAGGTATTGATCGTTGCCGTTGGTGCTCGACGTGACGAAGAGGTCTACGACGCGGCAGAGCGTCGTATCTAACCAAAAAAGCCCTCGCAACCTTATGGCAGCGAGGGCTTTTTTTGTGGGCGGACTCAGATCACTCCTGAGCCGCCGTCTCCTTCGCTTGACGCTTCTCGATCACATCAACCAACCGCTGCGCCAGTTTCGGATAGTTCTCATCGAAGTGGTGACCACCCGGCAGTTTCATCGCCTCACCAACCGCAGTCTTGTCGGTGCAGCCGCTCTCGTCGACTTCTTCTTCACCGTAGATGCACACCACTTTTTCCGGCGGCAGCTTGGCCATTTCCGGGCCGGTGGCGGCTTCTTTGCCGGCGTTGCCGAGCCAGCCTTCGACTTCGATTTCGAAGCTGCCGGTGCGGGCGAAGGCCAGCAGGATGATCGCGTCGACCCGTTGCTGTTCCGATGGCTCCAGGCGGTTGTAGATGGCTGGCAGGACATCGGCGCCGAACGAGTAGCCGGTCAGGACGAAGCGCTTGGTGCCCCATTTCTGCCGGTAGTGCTGCATCAGTTCGGCGAGGTCCAGGGCGCTTTGCTCCGGGCTCTTGTGCTGCCAGTAGTAGCGCAGGGTGTCGATGCCGACGACCGGGTAGCCGATCTTGGCCATCTCGCCCGCTACGTCGCGGTCAAGGTCGCGCCAGCCGCCGTCACCGGACAGGAACAGGGTCACGGTGTCCTTGGCTTGGCCGGCGGGCACTTCGACTACCGGGATCTGCAAGCCGCCAGCGGCTTTATCGCCACCCACGAGGATCTTGCGCAGCTCGTTGTTCAGCACTTGCGGCAGGTTGATGTCGTAGTCGCTGATGCTGGTTTCGGCGTTGGGTTGATCGCGCACGAAGCCGGCGCTGGTGTCGTCCGGGTTGTCGTTCCAGGCCACCAGCCAGTGACCGTGGGCGGCGCTTTTCGGTAGCAGGTGCGTGCAGCCGGGTTTTTCCAGGGCCAGGTCGACGGAGACGGCCTGAGCCTTGTCGTCCTTCTGCTCGGACAACCAGCGCCACGCCAGCACGGCGCCGGGGCCGATGCCGCTGACCAGGGTCGCCGGGCCTTTGAGTTCTCTCAGGGCCGATTGCAGGGCGCGACTTTGTAGCAGGCAGTCTTTGGGCAGGATCACCTGAACAATCTGCGCCGAGCCGCTGCGGCTCAGGGTCATCAACTGTTTGTTGCTGAGCTTCTGGTCTTCATTGACCGCCACCAGCACCTGGGCGCGTGGTGTGTTGCCGGGGATGACACGGGTCATCGCGGCGCCATCGGCCGGCGTCAGCTGTTCTAGGGTCGGTTCGGGTGCCGGGCGTTTCAGGTACCAGTAACCGCCACCGAGAATCAGGGCCAGCACTACCAGTGTGGCCAGTACGTACCGCAAGGAGCGTTGAATCATCAGCGTTTCACCAATCCAGTCAAGCCGCCCGCAATCAGGGCAGCAGTGTCGGCCAGGGCAACCAGCGGATCGAGTCCGGCGGGCACGGCCATATAACGGGGTTCCCAGTCAGGCTGGAACTTGTCTTTGAAACGGCGCAAGCCTTGAAAGTTGTAGAGCTGCTCACCACGGCGAAAAACCATCGAGCCCAGACGCTGGGTCAGTGGTGCACCACGACGGGGTTGCAACCCCGACAACGGCACCATGCCCAGGCTGAAGCGCGCGTATCCATGATTTTTATAATGTTGAATCAGGCCGACCATCATGAACTCCATGGTCAGCTTGGGGGCATCCGGGTGCGCGCGCATCAGGTCGAGGCTGGCCAGTTCATGGCCATAAGTCTCGAGCAGGTTGGCGAACGCCACCGGGCGCCCTTCGAAACGAATCACCGCGACGCGGAAATGCTTGAGGTAATCATCGCTGAAACGGCCGAGCGAGAAGCCTTTCTCGCGCACGTTCTTGCCGGTCAGCCAGGCATCGGAAATCACCTTGAGCTCATCCATCGGCGCTTGCCCCGGATCAAAGATCTCCAGCGACAGGCCATCGCGAGTGCCACGGTTCCAGGTGTAGCGCAGGTCTTTCATCTCTTTGCCTTTGGCCTCGAGATCAAAGCGAAGCAGATCGACCCGGGCTTCTTCGCCGAGCTTGATCGCGGTCAGGCCGATGTCCATGTAGTACGGCAGGTTCTCGGCGCGTACCTGATAGAACACGGGGCGAGCGTGGTGGATGTCGCAGAGGTCGCGGAACTGCCAGATCATTTCCGCCCGTTGCTGGGTCGGGCCGATCGGGTCATACAAGGCCACCAGGCTGCGACCACGGCGGGCGTACATCAGGAACGCCTCGTCATTGGGGTGAAACAGCAGCGCCTTGTCACCGGTCAGGGCGAGGCCGCCATCCGGTTGTGCGGAGGCCATGAGGATCTTTACCGCGCGGCCCATTTCATCGGGCGTTGGCAGATGGATCACCGGGCGTGCAGTTCGCAGCAGCCAGGTCAGGGACACCACTACCAGCAACACGGCGGCGCCGAGCAGCGAGCGCAAGCCACGCGGGGCATCGGCGTCGAGGGTGAATTGCCACCAGAGCTGATGGCTGTACGGGACGTCCTGATAGGCGAACAGCAACAGCCAGATCGACGCACCGAGTACGCACAGGCTCGCCACCAGATACAGCGGCGAGAACGGCACCTCGGTCAGACGGCTGGGGCGATAGAACGAGCTGCGGAAAACCCCCAGCAAGCTCGCAGTCAGCGTCAGCAAGCAGGCTTCTTCCCAGTCGAAACCCTTGAGCAGAGAGAGCAGGGCAGCGACCAGCAACAAGATGGTGGTCAGCATCCAGGCGGCCGACAGTCGGCGGCGCAGCCCTTGAGCCAGCAGCAAGCAAAGCACGCCGATCAGGCTGGCACCGAAGTGCGAGGCGTCGACCAGTCGATGCGGGATCAGAAAACCGATGTGTTCCAGGCGTGTGTCGATTTCCGGGGTGGCGCCGGAGAACAGCAGCACCACGCCGGACAGAAACACCAGCACCGCCAGAATCGGCGCGGCCAGGCCGGACGCTACTCTTAAGGACTGACGCGATTGAAACAGGCGCTGACCTTCGTTGATCAGCAGGAATACGCAGGCCACCAGCAACGGCAGCACCACATAGATCAGGCGATAGAGCAGCAGGGCGGCAGCGAGTGGCGCGGCGCCGAGTGTGTTGGAGAAGGCAGCCAGCAGAATCGCTTCGAATACTCCGACCCCGCCGGGAACATGGCTGAGCACACCAGCGGCCAGTGCCAGCAGGTACACCAGCAGGAACGCGCCGAAGGGCGGTGCTTCCGGCAACAGCAGATAGAGCACAGTTGCCGCGGCGGCGACGTCCAGGGCCGTGATGATCAGTTGCAGGAACGTCAGGCGACGGCCCGGCAGGCGCACCGTGCGGCGTCCGATCTTGACCAGCAGGTTGTCCGGGTAAGGTTGCTCTGGCAGGCGACGGCGGTAGATGCCGATGGCCAGTACGCTGAAGAGCAGCAAGACGGCCGCGGCGATGGCGCCCAGCACTATCTCGGACAAACCCAGGGCGGCAGAGGCGCCAGGCAGGTTGCTGAGGGTGGCGAGGGCGGCCAGAGGGGGCAGGGCGCAGCCGAGCGAGAGGCTGGCGAACAGCGTCATGTGCGCGACTTCAGAAGCGCTCAGACCATGACGTGCATATAAACGGTATCGAACTGAGCCCCCCGAGAGCATCGAAAGGCCGATAGCATTGCCGATGGCGAATGCGGTGAACCCGCCCAGGGCCAGGATTCGCGGCGCCAGTGTCACGCCTGCGTAGCGGCTGGCCGACCATTCGTAGCCCAGCAGAATAATGAAGCCGACTACGGTCGCGCCCAACGCGCCCAATAATGCCGGTTTCGGAACGTCGAGAATCGAGTCGTGCAGAGCGTACAGATCGAGTTCGCTCAGCAGGTGGCGACAGGCAATCAGCGCGATAGCGAACAACAGCAAAGTGACTGCCAGGCCGATGGGCTGGCGGTATTTACTGATTCGATCCAGCAAGCGCAGACGCTCGGCCTTGATCGGTTGTGTCGCTGTGACGGTGTCTTGTGGATCAGACGAGTTGGCGCGCATCAATCACCTCTTGGATTGTGCGCGACAGGATGGGGGTATCCAGCCAAGTTACCAATCCCTGTAGAAAAAAATAATCACAAATATTAACGCCTCTCACCGGGCATCGGCGATGGTGCGTCATCAGTCGTAGAGGGTTCTGTCTGTGGCTCAGCATAGTCTGGGCTCAGAGCATGGGTGATCCCGAACGGCTCGCTACACAGTGGCAGATCATTGTTGCGAAAGGACTTTTTCAACAGATACAAAAAAGGCCACTCTTTCGAGTAGCCTTTTTTGATGTTTGGTTGCGGGAGCCGGATTTGAACCGACGACCTTCGGGTTATGAGCCCGACGAGCTACCAGACTGCTCCATCCCGCGTCTGTGTGGCGGCATTCTACAGGCGGACGCCGGAGTGTCAACCGTTAATCCGGAATAGGGTCAAATAAGCAGAAATGAGCGGCGAACGGTCGTGAGGGAGACCTAAGTTTCGGAATCAGAACGATTTCTCGTTTCTGCGCCGTCAGTCGTTACCCGCTCTTTTCTATCTCGTGTTCACAAAAGAGACGCGCACAAAAAAGGCCACTCTTTCGAGTAGCCTTTTTTGATGTTTGGTTGCGGGAGCCGGATTTGAACCGACGACCTTCGGGTTATGAGCCCGACGAGCTACCAGACTGCTCCATCCCGCGTCTGTGTGGCGGCATTCTACAGACGAACGCCGGAGTGTCTACCGTTAATCCTGAATAGGGTGAAATAAGCGTAAATAAGCGGCGAACGGTGGTGGGGGAGACTTAAGTTTCGGAATCAGAACGATTTTTCAATCCTGCACCGTCAGCCGTTACCCGCTCTTTTCTATCTCGTGTTTACAAAAGAGACGCGCACAAAAAAGGCCACTCTTTCGAGTAGCCTTTTTTGATGTTTGGTTGCGGGAGCCGGATTTGAACCGACGACCTTCGGGTTATGAGCCCGACGAGCTACCAGACTGCTCCATCCCGCGTCTGTGTGTCGGTATTCTACAGAGGAACGGTGGGCTGTCAACCTTCAATCCAGAGAAAACCTCTTCCCGTTCAATCGCTTAGCTTGAAAATAGGGCTGGCTGATTGGCTGTAAGGTCGGTGTGGCAAGGCTTTAAGCTCTATCGGGTGGAGCTTTTCGATTGAAAAAATAAATTCATTTGGCACTTTTCCTACGGGTGGAAAAGAACATTCAGAGTACTGGTGCTATATACAGGTGTCAGTGAGATACTGCCGATCTGACTCGCCAATACGCCATTTCTTCACCATGAACACTGCATTTATATGACGCAGCGAAAAATCATCCACGTCGATTGTGACTGCTTCTACGCCGCCATCGAGATGCGTGACGACCCGCGCCTGGCCGGGAAACCTCTGGCAGTGGGCGGTTCTGCGGATCGGCGTGGAGTGATCGCCACCTGCAATTATGAAGCGCGGGCTTATGGGGTGCGCTCGGCCATGTCTTCCGGACATGCCTTGAAGCTGTGCCCGGACCTGACCATCGTCAAGCCGCGCATGGAGGCCTATAGAGAAGCCTCTAAGGAAATTCACACGATCTTTCGCGATTACACCGACTTGATCGAGCCGCTTTCGCTGGATGAGGCCTACCTCGACGTGTCCGACAGTGCGCATTTCGGTGGCAGCGCCACGCGGATCGCCCAGGACATTCGCCGTCGCGTCTCTAATCAGCTGCACATCACTGTTTCGGCTGGCGTTGCGCCGAACAAGTTTCTGGCCAAGATCGCCAGCGACTGGAAGAAGCCCAACGGCTTGTTCGTCATTACGCCGGATCAGGTCGAGGATTTTGTCAGCGGTTTGCCGGTGAGCAAGCTGCACGGCGTTGGCAAAGTGACTGCAGACAAATTAGGCAGGCTCGGCATCGTCGATTGTTCGCATCTGCGCGAATGGGACAAGTTGGCGCTTGTGCGCGAATTCGGCAGCTTCGGCGAGCGACTCTGGAGCCTGGCCCGTGGGATCGATGACCGGTTGGTGCACAACGACAGTCGTCGCCAGTCGATCAGTGTCGAAAACACCTACGACGTCGACCTGCCGGATCTGGTGAGCTGTCTCGATAAATTGCCCGAGTTACTGGAAACCCTGGCCGGCCGCATGGCGCGAATCGACAGCAGCTATCGACCGGGCAAACCGTTCGTCAAAGTGAAATTCCATGACTTCACCCAGACCACTCTGGAGCAGGCCGGGGCAGGGCGGGATTTGGGGAGCTATCAGTTGTTGCTGACCCAGGCGTTCAATCGCGGCGGGAAACCGGTGCGGTTGCTGGGGATTGGGGTGCGGCTGGAGGATTTGCGGGGCGGGTTTGAGCAGATGGAGTTGTTTGAGCGTTGAGATCTGAAAGCAAAAGATCGCAGCCTTCGGCAGCTCCTACATTGGAATGCGTCCTCTGTAGGAGCTGCCGAAGGCTGCGATCTTTTAAGGGGCCTTATTCGGTCCCGGATCCGCTACCAGTCGCCCGGCATCCTTGGTCAATGACTTGAGGAATTCGGTCTGCAACTCGGGATCGTTGCGCGTCAGTTCGATCAGGCTTTGTTCCAGCTCGGTGGCTTCTTCTTCCAGACCCAGTTCCGACAAGCGTTTGACCCGGTGTACCCACTGGCTCACTTCGTCGTCTTCGAGGTCGTCGTAAATCAGCCCGTGAGCTTCGAGCAACTTGCCACGCAAGGAACTACTGACCGCCAGGGACGAATTGTTGTGCACATCGTCCTGAGCATCCTGGACACTGATCAGCAGCCGGCTCAAATGATTGATGTCATGTTCGGCGAACGGGCTGTCCAGCAGGTTCACGCGCAATACACCGTTTTTGTCGGTGCTCATCTCGAACGTTTCCTTGCCGGCCTTGACCTCAACCGGGCGCTCGCTCCATGGCAGGCTCGAGTATTCGGTGCGCTTGTCGAGCTGAACCTCGTCGATTCCCGCCAGGTTCTGTTGCGCACGACCATGAGACTGCACGTTCATGAACGGGTTGAGCCCGGCGAAACCGTAGCTCAGCCAGTCCTTGGTCACGCTGTCCGGCAGGTTGCCGAGGGCGAACACGTTGACCACGTTCGCACCGACACCGGCCACCACGGCCACCGCACCCAGCGGGATCTCGTAAGCCTCCCGCCAGGGTTGGTAAGGCGTGTAGCGGTCGTAGTGGCGTGTGACTTCGAATTCGGTGACTTCGAAAGTCTTCTGCTCGTGGATCTTCACCCGACGTTGCGGCAGCTCAAGCACCTTTGGCTCGCCGACATCAATCTGCAGGCTGTGATCGAGCAATTTACGCTCGACACGTTCCTCGTGCTCGCTGCGTTGTGACATGTGATTGGCACAGCCGCTGACCAGCAGGGTGCCGCACAGGGCGGCACCACCGAGGCCTAAGGTGTTTCGCTTGAACATGACTTCTCTATCTGGTGTCAGCGGCGGATACGGGACTGAAGGAAGGACAGCACGTCTGCGACCGGCAGCGCATGCGCTTCGGGCTCGGTGCGGCTCTTGTATTCAAGATTGCCTTCGGCTAGGCCGCGGTCACTGACCACGATCCGGTGAGGAATGCCGATCAGCTCCATGTCCGCGAACTTGATGCCCGGGCTGGTTTTCTTGTCGCGGTCGTCCAGCAGTACTTCGAAGCCGGCGGCAGTCAATTCTGCATACAGCTTGTCGGTGGCCTCGCGAACCTGTTCGGTTTCGTAGCGCAGCGGTACCAGAGCGATCTGGAACGGGGCCAGCGTGTCACTCCAGATGATCCCGTTGGCGTCGTTGTTCTGCTCGATGGCCGCAGCCACCACGCGGGAAACGCCGATGCCGTAGCAACCCATTTCCAGGGTGACTGGCTTGCCATTCTCGCCCAGCACTTCGCACTTCATCGCTTTGCTGTACTTGTTGCCCAGCTGGAAGATGTGCCCGACTTCGATGCCGCGCTTGATTTCCAGAGTGCCCTTGCCATCCGGGCTCGGGTCGCCAGCGACCACGTTGCGCAGGTCGGCAACGGTCGGAACCGGCAGATCACGCTCCCAGTTCACGCCAAAGTAGTGTTTGTCGTCGATGTTGGCACCGATGCCAAAGTCGCTCATCAATTCGACGGAACGGTCGATGATGATTGGCAGCGGCAGATTCAACGGGCCCAGGGAGCCGGCGCCGGCGCCAATGGCGTCGCGCAGTTCTGCTTCGGAGGCCATGACCAGCGGGCTGGCAACGCCAGGCTGGTTGCCGGCCTTGATTTCGTTCAGCTCGTGGTCGCCACGGATGATGAGGGCAATCAGCTTGCCTTTCTCTTCAGCGTGAACCACGAGGGTCTTGATGGTCTTTTCAATCGGCAGGTTGAAGCCTTCGACCAGTTGCGCAATGGTCTTGGCGTTCGGCGTGTCGACCAGGCGCAGCTCTTCGGCAGGTGCGGCGCGGGAAGTTTCGCGCGGCACGGCTTCGGCTTTCTCGATGTTCGCCGCGTAGTCGGAACCGTTGCTGAAGGCGATATCGTCTTCGCCGGATTCGGCCAGTACGTGGAATTCGTGGGAGCCGGCACCACCGATCGAGCCGTTGTCGGCTTCAACCGGGCGGAATTTCAGGCCCAGACGGGTGAACACGTTGCAATACGCCTGGTGCATGCGGTCGTAGGTGACCTGCAGCGATGCCTGGTCAGCGTGGAAGGAGTAGGCGTCCTTCATGATGAATTCGCGACCGCGCATCAAACCGAAGCGTGGACGGATTTCGTCACGGAATTTGGTCTGGATCTGGTACAGGTTGATCGGCAGCTGTTTGTAGCTGCTCAACTCGTTGCGCATCAGGTCAGTGATGACTTCTTCGTGAGTCGGGCCGGCGCAGAAATCGCGACCGTGGCGATCCTTGAAGCGCAACAACTCAGGGCCGTATTCTTCCCAGCGACCGGATTCCTGCCACAGCTCAGCCGGTTGGGTGCTCGGCATCAACACTTCGAGAGAGCCCGCGGCGTTCATTTCTTCACGAACGACGGCTTCGACCTTGCGCATCACTCGCAAGCCCATCGGCAGCCAGGTGTACAGGCCCGAGGCGAGTTTGCGGATCATGCCGGCGCGCAGCATCAGCTGATGGCTGATCACGACCGCGTCGGAAGGCGTTTCTTTCTGTGTGGCGAGCAAAAATTGACTGGTGCGCATGGTTGGCCGTTGTCGGTTGCTGATGACGAGAAATGACGGAGCATTGTACGGGCGAGATCTGCTGGCGTACAGGCGTGCGGTCGGCGGGGTGTGGCGGGAGGGCGGGAATCCCCGCGCCCTCTGCGCTGCTTCCTGCTAAAGAACCTACGATTCTTCCGCGACCTGGGTCGGAACCGGTTCTGGTGTCGGCGTTGGCGTCGGGCCTTCGCGGCGGCTCTCCTGGAACCAGTGCAGCGCGATCAACAGCAGCGTCGGTACGCCCAGCAGGGCAGTGATCAGGAAGAAGTTGTGATAACCGAATTTCTCCACCATGACCCCCGAGTAGCCGCCGATCAGGCGTGGCAGCAAGAGCATGATCGAGCTGAGCAGGGCGTACTGGGTCGCGGAGAACTTCAGGTTGGTCAGGCTCGACAGGTAGGCGACAAACGCCGAAGTCGCCAGGCCCGAACTGAAGTTATCCAGGGAAATGGTGAGGATCAGCATGTTCAGGTTGGCGCCCATGTCGGCGAGCATCAGGAACAGCAGGTTGGTGCCGGCTGATGTAATGCCTCCGATGAGCAGAATCGGCAAGATGCCGAAGCGCACGATCAGCAGGCCGCCCATGCCGGCGCCGACCAGGGTCATGATCAGGCCAAAGATCTTGCTGACGCTGGCAATCTGATCCTTGGTGAAGCCTTGGTCGATGTAGAACACGTTAGCCATCACGCCCATGACCGTATCGGACATCCGATAGGTGGCGATCAGCCCAAGCAGCAGGAACGCTTGCCAGCGGTAACGCAGAATGAAGTCGTTGATCGGCGTCAGCACCGGCGCCAGGCCGCGGCGGCCAATGGCCGACAGACACATGGCGGTGAGGGTGGTGTAGAGGATCGCCCGCAGGAACGCGCGGTCTTCGAGCAGCAGGTCGAGGACGCTCACGCCTTGGAAAAGCACGCTGGCGAAATCGGTGTTGTACAGCTGGGTGAACATGGCTGGCACGGAAACCAGCAGCACGATCAGCACAAACACTGAGGCCAGTTGATGCACAAAGCTGTAGCGCCCGGCCTGAAGCTGCGTGCGCAGCGGCACCGGCGGTTCGCGCATGAAAAAGGAGGTCAGCAGCGCCGGAACCATCAAGGCGCCGAACAGGATGTAGGTGCCGGCCCATGCCGAATGCTTATAGTTGAAACCGGTGGAGCCGAAGCCTTCAGCGAAGAACAGGGCGCCGGCGGTGGCCAGCAACGCGGCGATCCGATAACCGGACATGTAACTGGCGGCGAGGGCGGCCTGGCGGGTGTCGTCGGCGATTTCCAAACGATAGGCGTCGACCGCGATGTCTTGCGTCGCCGAGGCGAAAGCAACGACCACCGCAATAGCGATCAGCCAGGACAAATGCTTTTGCGGGTCGCAGAAACCCATCCCGATCAGGCCGAGGATGACCAGCGCCTGGGAAAGCACCAGCCAGGAACGTCGGCGACCGAGCTTGCCGAGAAATGGCAGGCGCCATTGGTCGAGCAGCGGTGACCAGACCCATTTAAAGGCGTAGGCCAGGCCGATCAGGCTTGCATAGCCGATGGTTTCGCGAGCCACGCCGGCTTCGCGCAGCCAGACCGAAAGTGTCGAAAACACCAGCATGTAGGGCAGGCCGGCGGCGAAACCAAGCAGCAACAGTACAAGCGTCGATGGGCTGGCATAGGCGGCGAGCGCGGCGCGCCAGGTTTTACGGGGCATGGGCTGGAGTCTGCCTCAAGAAATACGGAAACAAAGCGCGCACTCTAACCGCTGTGCTCTACCGGGCGCCAGCCATGGCGCTGAATATCAACACGATTGTTCAGGATACTGATGCCCTCCATGCGCAAACGCGCGCGTTGTTCATCCCCCGAAGGGCTGCCTGCAGGCAGGCTGATACGCCCGCCGGCGCCGAGCACGCGGTGCCAGGGTAATTTGCTGTCGCCCGGCAGTTGGCTCAGTGTCCGTCCGACGAAGCGGGCGGCGCGACCCAGTCCCGCCAACTCGGCGAGTTGACCGTAACTCACGACTTTGCCCTCTGGGACTTGCGCCAGTATCAGGTACAGCGCCGTGCGTCGGATTTGCGCCGGACTATCGGTTTCAGTGGTTGAGTCGGTCACGTCGGCAGTTCCTGAAAAAGTTCGCTTTACCGTCTGTAGAGTAAATCCTGGATCGCCCATTGAGAAATGAACTCAATAGAAATAGTCAGGTCAGTCCTTGCTAGGGTCTTATTCGTATGGATAATGCCGACTTTTTTTCGCAAACTTGAGCCTGTATTTGCTTATGTTGTCCAGAACCCTGCTGTGCCTAGCTGTCGTCAGTGCTTCCACGCCCTTGCTCGCCGATACCGTCTGGTTGAAGAACGGTGACAAGCTGAGCGGCAAGATCACCGTTTTCGATGGCGGCAAGCTGTTGATCCAGACCGAATACGCCGGTGCCGTCCCGATTGACTGGAAACAGGTCAAAACCCTGGAAAGCGATCAGCAGTTGCTGGTCAAGCAGGATGCCTACACCGGCGAAAAGGCCAAGGCGCTGCATGCGGCGGAAGACGGCAAGGTCACCCTGGCCAATGGCGACGCTCCCAAGACCGTCGAGCTGGCCAGCATTCAGCAGATCCTCAAGCCCAAGCCGGTGGTAGAGGATTTGGTGTGGAAGGGTAATGTCGATGCAGCGCTGGATTATCAGCGGGCCGAGAAAGACACCGACGATTACGATATCGACTTCAAGACCACTGCGCGTCATGGCAGATGGCGACACACCGCAGAAGGCGAATACAACCGCGAATTTCAGGATGACGTGGTCACTACCGACAACTGGCGGGGCGAATACTCGCTCGACCGCTTCCTGACCGAGAAGTGGTTCTGGCAGGGCCGCGCAGTCTATAAACGTGACAAGGTTGAAGACCTCTCTCGTCAGCGCACCGTCGGTACCGGTCCGGGTTACCAGTTCTGGGACGACGAGCTGGGCGCATTCTCGCTGGGCTCGCTGGTCAACCGCACGGACTATCAGTTCAGCGATGGCAGCAAGGAAAACTTCTATTCCCTGGCGATGAAGTGGGACTACAACCGCTACCTGATCGGTAAGAAGGTGGAGTTCTTCACCAACGGCGAAGTGGGCAAGCCGTTGTCGGGCGTGGCGGATTACGCGCTCGATGCCGAGATGGGCTTGCGCTACAAAGTGACCGAATGGGCATCGCTTAACCTGAAGGCCGAGCGAGACATCATTAGCGGCACTGACGATGCTGATTTGGACAAGACCCGCTACACCGCCGGGTTTGGCGTAGCCTGGTAAGACGCAAAAAATCGCAGCCATGGGCTGCGATTTTTTTGCCTGCAAAACAGACAGGCACAAAAAAGCCCCGCTTTTGAGGGCGGGGCTTTTTACTAAAGCAAGTACAAGTTAGATAACTTGAACTTCTTCAGCTTGCATGCCTTTCTGACCGCGGGTAGCGATGAAAGAAACCTGTTGGCCTTCTTTCAGGCTTTTGAAGCCGTCGGATTGGATAGCTTTGAAGTGAACGAACAGGTCGTCACCGGATTGTGGAGTGATGAAGCCGAAGCCTTTTTCATCGTTGAACCACTTAACGGTACCAGTTTGGCGATTAGACATGGTGTAACTCCTTGAACAAAGATAACTGCGACGCAGGAAGAACCCTGGCCGAGACTGAGTGCAAAGAGCAGGAAAAATTCTTGTAGATGGTTGGATCGAAATTCAACATATCGTGTAGAGATTCTCAGTGACACAAGCAGCACAGTGGCGCCACCTTAACCCTTTTTCCGGAACGTGCCAATGCTTCCTGCGAAGGTTTCTCTGTTTTCATGACTGACGGTCCGCCGGTTTGCCCGCAAAGGCCGGAAATTACGGGGGATCGGCAAGATTTGTGACCCGGACTTTGAACCCGAAGCGCGCGCCCGGTAAGATGCCGGACAGATTTTTTCCACCTCGCTATTCAGGACACCCGCCATGAGCATCAAATCGGACAAGTGGATTCGCCGCATGGCGCAAGAGCACGGCATGATCGAGCCCTTCGTAGAGCGCCAGGTGCGCGGCAGCGACGATAGCCGGGTGATCTCCTACGGCGTGTCGAGCTACGGCTACGATGTGCGTTGCACAAATCATTTCAAGGTGTTCACCAACATCAATTCGGCTATCGTCGACCCGAAAAACTTCGATGCTGGCAGCTTCGTCGACATCCACAGCGACGTGTGCATCATTCCGCCGAACTCCTTCGCCCTGGCCAGCACCGTCGAATATTTCCGCATTCCGCGTAATGTATTGACCATTTGCCTGGGTAAAAGCACCTATGCGCGCTGCGGCATCATCGTCAACGTCACGCCGCTTGAGCCTGAGTGGGAGGGTCATGTGACCCTGGAGTTCTCCAACACCACCAATCTGCCGGCGAAAATCTACGCGAACGAAGGCGTGGCACAGATGCTGTTCCTTGAATCCGACGAAGAGTGCGAAGTGTCCTATAAGGACCGTGGCGGCAAGTATCAGGGCCAGCGCGGCGTTACCCTGCCACGCACCTGATCCGTTCGTCTGGCAAGTCGTGGGAATTCTTGAGCGGGTAGACACTCTATTGGGTGTACTGCCCGGTTCGCGCAACGCGGACGGGGCCATCGCTCAGGAGTGCCCTATGAAGATCGATCCGCGAATAAGTGCCGAACTGGCAAGGCTTGAGCCCAATCAGGTTGGCGTTTTGGCCTGGTCCTTGTTGGCACATCCACCTATCAGCACGGCGGGGGGCATCCCCGGTCAGCCTGATCCCGATACCCCCAACGAACAACCCACCGAGCCCGGTGAGCCTACCCTGCCGGATGAGCCGCCTCCGGCGCCCGTTGCTTGATCGCCGCCTGTCGAAAAACGAATGGCTTGTAGGAGCGAAGCTTGCTCGCGAAGGCGGTGTGTCAGCCGACACTATCGTGCCTGACACACCGCCTTCGCGAGCAAGCTTCGCTCCTACAGGGTTTTAGGGTTACTTGAGGTTGCCGCTCAGGAACTGCTTCAACCGCTCACTTTTCGGATTGCCCAGCACGTCGTCCGGGGTACCTTCTTCCTCGACCAGCCCTTGGTGCAGAAACAACACCTGACTCGACACCTTGCGCGCGAAGCTCATTTCGTGGGTCACCATGATCATGGTCCGGCCTTCTTCGGCCAGGCCCTGGATCACCCTGAGCACCTCACCCACCAGTTCGGGATCGAGTGCCGAGGTCGGTTCGTCGAACAGCATGACTTCTGGTTCCATGGCCAACGCCCGAGCGATGGCGACCCGTTGCTGCTGGCCTCCGGAAAGAAACGCCGGGTACTGATCCGCCACACGCGCTGCCAGCCCGACCTTGTCGAGATAACGCCGCGCGCGGTCTTCGGCTTCCTCTTTGCTGCAACCCAGCACCCGGCGCGGGGCCATGGTGATGTTTTCCAGCACGGTCATGTGGCTCCACAGGTTGAAGTGCTGGAACACCATGGCCAGGCGCGTGCGGATCTTTTGCAGTTCATCGGCATCGGCCACGTGCATGCCGTGGCGATCCTTGATCATGCGGATGTTCTGGCCGTCCAGGCTCATGGCGCCGTCGTTCGGTTGCTCAAGAAAGTTGATGCAGCGCAGGAAGGTGCTTTTGCCCGAGCCGCTGGCGCCGATCAGGCTGATGACGTCGCCGGTGTTGGCCTTGAGCGAAACGCCTTTGAGTACTTCATGTTCGCCATAGCTTTTATGCAGGCCTTCAATGGTCAGTTTGTACATGGGGCATGCATCCTCAAGGCGAAAGTAGGTAGCCGCTGCGATAGGCTTCGGTGCCCGCGACGTGGGCGATCACCATGCCGGCAGTGGCCATGCGCCGTAGCGAACGGGCGTACATCAACCCGGCGACGGTGCAATGAACGGGGGTGACGCGGTCAAGGATCGGGTCGATGATTTCAGCGATCAGTTGCCCGGCTTCGAGGTATTCCCCTGGCAGCGCGGTGAATACCAGCAGTCCGCCGACCGGTGTTGCCACCGGTTCAACACCGGCCAGCGGCGTGGCCGGGTAGGGCAGCTCCGGTAGTGGCGCCGGCTCGCCAGCAATCGCGCCGTAATGAATCAGGTAATCGATCAGCGCCTGGCAATCGAGGCTGGCCAACGGGTGATTGACGTCGCCCTGACCGCGCAATTCGACGGTGACCGAAAAACTGCCCAGCGGAATATCGAAGTGTTCGCCGAAGCGTTCCTTCAACTGCCACCAGAGCAGGGTGAAGCATTCATCGAACGACTGACCGCCGGAGTCGGTAGCCAGCAGGCTGGCTTCGGCACCGATGTACCGCGCCAGCGGCTCGACCTGCGGCCACGCCTCGGGCGTGGTGTAAAGGTGGGCGACCGCTTCGAAATCGCAATGCAGGTCCAGGACCATGTCGGCATCGCAGGCCAGCCGTTGCAGAGCCAGGCGCTGGGATTGCAGTTGCGTGCTGGCAGTCTGTTGGGCGAGGGCATTGCGCAGGCTGCTGCGAATCAGTTCGAGGTTGCGCTGCGGATCGTCGCCGAGCAGGCCTTCGATCTCGTTGCCGACGGCTTCGCTGACATCGACGAACCAGCGATTGAAGTTCTGCCCGCTTTCGAGATCGAAACGACCCAGCGGCACATCCATCAGCACTTGTTCGAGGCCGACCGGGTTGGCCACCGGCACCAGCACGATTTCGCTGCGCAGACGGCCGGCAGCTTCCAGCTCCGCCAGACGTTGCTTGAGGTGCCAGGCAACCAGCATGCCCGGCATTTCGTCGGCATGCAGGGATGACTGGATGTAGATTTTGCCTTTGGCCGCTGACGGGCCGAAGTGAAAACTGTGAATCTGTCGAGCAGTCCCCGGCAGCGGGGCCAGCAAGTCATGAATCTGGTGGCGCATTTCTCTTTATCCCTAAAGCGGGTCCTAGTGGGTCGGCCCGAGGAAGGCCAGCCATCGGCGTTCGGCGAGGCGGAACAGGCCGACCAGCGCAAAGGTAACGGTCAGGTAGATCAGCGCAGCGATGCCGAACGACTGGAAGGTCAGGAAGGTCGCCGAGTTGGCGTCCCGCGCGACTTTCAAGATGTCCGGGATGGTCGCGGTGAAGGCCACGGTGGTCGAGTGCAGCATCAGAATCACTTCGTTGCTGTAATAAGGCAACGAACGACGCAGGGCTGAAGGCATGATCACGTAGGCATAAAGCTTCCAGCCTGTCAGACCGTAAGCCTTGGCCGCTTCGACTTCACCATGCGCCATGCTGCGAATCGCCCCGGCGAAAATCTCCGTGGTGTAGGCGCAGGTGTTCAGGGCGAAGGCCAGGATCGTGCAGTTCATCGCATCGCGAAAGAACGCATCCAGTACAGGTTGGGCACGCACGGCGGCCAGGCTGTAGATACCGGTGTAGCAAATCAGCAGCTGGATATACAACGGCGTACCGCGGAACAGGTAGGTGTAGAACTGCACTGGCCAGCGGATATAGAAGTGCGGCGAAACCCGGGCGATGGACAGCGGGATCGACACCAGGAAACCGATGAAGATCGACGCGCTGAGCAGCCACATGGTCATGGCCAGGCCGGTGATGTTATAGCCGTCGGTATAAAGGAAAGGTTTCCAGTATTCCTGCAAGAGTTCGATCATCGTACGGCCTCCCGGGAACCGGCGGCGTAGCGGCGTTCGAGCCAGCGCAGGACGAAGTTGGATGCGCTGGTAATCAGCAGGTAAATCACGGCGGCCAGTACCAGGAAGTAGAACAGTTGATAGGTGCTTTTGCCGGCATCTTGCGCAGCCTTGACCAGGTCGGCGAGGCCGATGATCGAGACCAGTGCGGTGGCCTTGAGCATCACCATCCAGTTGTTACCGATACCCGGCAGGGCAAAACGCATCATCTGCGGAAACACCACGATCCAGAAACGTTGGCCACGTTTGAGGCCATACGCGGTAGCCGCTTCGACCTGGCCCCGTGGCACCGCGAGAATCGCGCCACGGAAGGTTTCGGTGAAATACGCGCCATAAATGAAGCCCAGGGTGATGACCCCGGCGCTGAACGGGTTGATCTCGATGTATTCCCATTCCATGAAATCGGTAAACGACGTCAGCCAGGTTTGCAGGCTGTAGAAGATCAACAGCATCAGCACCAGGTCCGGCACACCGCGAATCAGCGTGGTGTAGAGCTGGGCCGGTACGCGCACCAGTTTGACTTTTGACAGCTTGGCACTGGCGCCGAGCAGCCCGAGCAATACGGCCACCAACAGCGACAACACCGACAATTTGATGGTCATCCAGGTGCCTTCCATCAGCAACGGACCGAAGCCCTGGAGGCTGAAGGCTGAGAGCCCCAGGTTTTGTAGTAGGTTTTCGAACATAAATCAGCAACCTGATCGGATGAAAAAAGCGCCCATCGCAAGATGGGCGCCGGGCATTATTTGCCGCTGTACAGATTCAGATCGCCAAAGTGTTTCTTCTGAATGGTGGCGTAGGTGCCATCGTCGTGTAACGCTTTGATACCTTTATCCAAAAGTGCCTTGAGGTCTTTGTTACCTTTCGAGATACCGACAGCCGTTTTGGCTGGCAGCAATTCGCTGTCCACCGGCTTGCTGATTTCGTAGCCCTCACCTTTTGGCGACTTCAAAAAGCCCAGTTCGGCTTGCAGCATGTCCTGGATCGCCGCGTCGAGGCGACCGGAAGTCAGGTCGGAATACACCTGATCCTGGTTCTGATAGGCCTGGGTTTTCACGCCAGCCTTGTCCAGAACGGCTTTGGCATAGGCTTCCTGAATGGTGCCTTGCTCGTAGCCGACGGTTTTGCCCTTCAGCGAAGCGACGTCTTCGGTCAGGCCGGAACCTTTCTTGAATACGTAGGCGGTTGGACCGGAGAACAGCTCGCTGGAGAAGTCGATGACTTTTTCGCGGGCCGGGGTGACGGTCATCGAAGAGATCACACCGTCGAATTTATTGGCCTTCAGGCCCGGAATCATGCCGTCGAAATCGCTTTCGACCCATTTGCACTTGACCTTCAGCTCGGCGCAGATCGCGTTACCCAGATCGATGTCGAACCCTACCAGGCTACCGTCAGCCGCTTTCGACTCGAACGGAGCGTAGGAAGGGTCAACGCCAAAACGCAATTCCTTGTATTCCTTGGCCAGCGCGGAACCGGCTGCCATGCACAACGCCAGTGCAGAAAGGGTCAGCAATGCTTTTTTCATTATTCAATCCCTAAAAACCAATATGAGCGCTTGTGGCGCAGAATTATTGTTACTGGAAAGCGTAAGACCCTATGAAAGTAGCAATTTCCGAACCAGAGTCCCGAACAAGTGTTTTAAAAGGTGATTCAAGAAATGGCAAGGAGGGATTTGTGCACGAAAACGGGCATCGCAGTCTGGTTGCACCAGCATGGATCAGATCACCACAAAAACCTGTGGGAGCGAGCTTGCTCGCGATGAGGGAATGTCAGTCGAATAGTTGTTAACTGACACACCGCTATCGCGAGCAAGCTCGCTCCCACAGGGAATCGGTTTAGCCGAGTAAATCCTGCAACGTTCCCAGATTGTCCGCTTCCTCAACCGACTTATCCTGCCGCCAGCGCAACATCCTCGGAAACCGCACTGCAATCCCGCTCTTGTGTCGCCTGGACAGGGCTATGCCCTCAAATCCCAGTTCAAACACCAGACTCGGCGTCACACTGCTCACCGGCCCGAATTTCTCTACGGTGGTCTTGCGCACGATGCTGTCGACTTGACGCATTTCTTCGTCGGTCAGCCCTGAATAGGCCTTGGCGAACGGCACCAGCGTGCGCTCGCTCGCGTCAGGCGGCCCGTCCCACACAGCGAAGGTGTAATCGCTGTAAAGACTGGCGCGGCGACCATGGCCGCGTTGCGCATAAATCAGCACCGCGTCAACGATGAACGGGTCGACTTTCCATTTCCACCAGACGCCCATGTCCTTGGTCCGCCCCACGCCATACAGCGCATCCCGAGCTTTGAGCATCATGCCTTCGACACCGAGCTTGCGGGAGGCTTCCCGTTGTCGGGCGAGGTCGAACCAGTCTTCGCCGGTGAGCAGGGGTGAAAGGAGTAACACCGGGTTGTTGCCGCTGGCGACGACATGCTCCAGTTGAGTGCGACGCTTGGCCTGAGGTTGGTTGCGCCAGTCTTCGCCCTGCCATTCCAGCAGGTCGTAGGCGAGGATCACCACTGGCACTTCTTCGAGGATTTTTTTGTCCAGGGTTTTACGGCCGATCCGCTGTTGCAGAAGCGCGAAAGGCTTTACTGCGGGTGAAGCCGGGGAATGAGGGTTGAACGCGTCCTCTGTGGTGGGTTTTTCGGTTTTCCAGGCGACGATTTCACCGTCGATCACCGTACCGTCGGGCAAACAGTGAACCAGGCTATCGAGTTCGGGGAAGCGCTCGGTGACCAGCTCTTCACCTCGCGACCAGATCCACAGTCGCCCGTCGCGTTTGACCACCTGGGCGCGGATACCGTCCCACTTCCATTCCACTTGCCAATCGCTGGCCGGGCCGAGCAGGGCTTCGAATTGTTCAACGGGTTGTGATAACGCGTGAGCGAGAAAAAACGGGTAGGGCTGACCACCGCGTTGCGCATGTTCGTCAGACGATTCAGCGGCGATCAACTTCAAATAAGCCGGCGCGCTCGGGCGGTTGGACAGGTCGGTATAACCCACCAATCGCTGGGCGACGCGTTTGCTGTCGAGCCCGGCCATGGCCGCCAAGGCGCGGGTGACCAGCAACTTGGAGACGCCAACACGGAAGCTGCCGGTGATCAGTTTGATGCACAGCATCAGGCTCTGGCGGTCCAGTTGCGACCACAGGGCAGGCAGTCGCTCGGCGAGGACTTGCGGGGTTTCACCGCGCAGCGGCAGCAGTTTGTCTTCAATCCACACCGCCAATCCATCGTTGGAGCTGTGAAGCGCTTCGGGCAGTACCAGCGAAATGGTTTCCGCCAGATCGCCGACCGCCTGATAACTCTCTTCGAACAGCCACGGCGAGAGGCCGGAGATCTCCACTGCCAACTCTCGCATGATGCGCACCGGCACCAGTTGCCGAGGCCGCCCGCCGGACAAAAAGTAAACAGCCCATGCGGCATCTTCCGGCGCGGCTTCGGCGAAGTAGTGTTGCATCGCCGCCAGTTTGGCGTTGCTCGACGTCGTGGCATCGAGTTCGGCGTACAACTCGGCGAACGCCTTCATGCCAGCACCTCTTCGCTCTCGGGCTCGACGGCTGCGTTTTCTTCCTCATCGTCGCCGTACTCAGTGCTGAAACCCATGGCATCGAGACCCTGTTCGCGCAGATGCCGCACCAGTACCCCGACCGAACCGTGGGTAACTATCACCCGCTCAGCACCGGTCTGTTCGATGGCCCAGAGCAGGCCGGGCCAGTCGGCGTGGTCAGACAGTACGAAGCCACGGTCCACGCCACGTCGCCGCCGTGTGCCACGCAAACGCATCCAGCCGCTGGCGAAGCCGTCGCTGTATTCACCAAAGCGACGCATCCAGGTGCTGCCGCCAGCCGAAGGCGGGGCCAGGACCAACGCCTTGCGCATCATGGGGTCGTTCTTTTTTACCTCGCCGGCATAGATCGTGGGCGGTAGATAAATACCACCCTCGCGATAAACCTGATTGAGCGGTTCCACGGCGCCATGCACCAGAATGGGGCCGATGCTGGCATCGATACCGTGGAGAATTCGCTGCGCCTTGCCGAAGGCGTAGCAGAACAACACGCTGGTTTTGTCGGCGGCGGCGTTGGTTTGCCACCACTGATTGATCTCGGCAAAGACGTGCGCCTGGGGCTGCCAGCGATAAATCGGCAGACCGAAGGTCGATTCCGTGATGAAGGTATCGCAGCGCACGGGTTCGAAGGGCGCACAGGTGCCGTCGGGTTCAATCTTGTAATCGCCCGAGGCGACCCAGACTTCGCCGCCGTATTCCAGACGTACCTGTGCCGAGCCGAGGACATGGCCAGCGGGGTGAAAACTCAAGGTGACGCCATGGTGGGTCAGGGGTTGACCGTAAGGCAGGGTTTGCAGGTTGATGTCCTGGCCCAATCGCGCACGCAGAATCCCATCGCCGGGAGCGGCCGCCAGATAATGCTGATTGCCGGTGCGGGCATGATCGCCGTGAGCGTGGGTGATGACTGAGCGCTCGACCGGCCGCCACGGGTCGATGTAGAAATCCCCGGCCGGGCAGTACAAACCTTCAGGACGCGCGATAACAAGATCCATGTTGTTACCAAAGTGGAGGGACTTGTTAGCTATGAGGTTTGAGTGGGGCTGGAAGTTCTATTGATTTTTCAGGGATCAGAAGCAAAAGATCGCAGCCTCGTTTCACTCGACAGCTCCTACATTGAAATGCGGATCCCCTGTAGGAGCTGTCGAGTGAAACGAGGCTGCGATCTTTTGATCTTGCCTTTTGCCTTATTTGCCCGGGGTCAGCGTCAACCGCGTCTTCCCATACGCCTTGTCAAAGTTCTGCGGCTGCATCGGCAGACTCATGTATTGCCCCTTCAGCCACGGATCAATGCTGTCGAGGTAGTTCGGACTCGCCGGATTACCGGATTGCCCGGAACCGTTCTGCCCCATCAGCGGTTCGGCCTGGCCGAAGTCGACGATAAAGCGCATGGCTGGCGCCAGGGTGGTGTTGAAGTCCTGACCCCAGGCGAATGCTGCGGTATTCAGCGTGGTGTGGTCGCCGCCGGCCGCAAGCGGACCGCGCACAATCTGGCCACTGGCGTTTTTCCATTCGTAGCGGTGCAGTTTGCCCCACTGCCAGGCTTTGTGATCGC
The DNA here is from genome assembly GCF_059716185.1 of Pseudomonas sp. LBUM1645. Lineage (NCBI taxonomy): Bacteria > Pseudomonadati > Pseudomonadota > Gammaproteobacteria > Pseudomonadales > Pseudomonadaceae > Pseudomonas > Pseudomonas sp. LBUM1645. Next base: position 5,670,660 of record NZ_CP166811.1, on the reverse strand, counting down.
CGCCCAACTGGCTGTCGCCCGCGCTGATCGCGGCGGCCAGGCTGCGGGCGAGGATCGCTGGTTTATCTTCTTTCTGAGGCGTGCGAGCGTCATCCCAGAACGGACTGTCCTCACGCCCCAGCAGGTGATCGGCCTGGGCCGCGTAGGACAACTTGCCGTTGGCGATAAAGGCTTTCCACGTCGGGCTGCTTTCCGGACCCAGTTCGTCGAGGAAGATTTGCTGGGTGCTTTGCTGCAGGAACAATTCGTAAATCGCTGCATCGGCGGAGGTCGGGCTGAGTTTGCCGTCGAAGGCCATCAGGCGGGTATACGCCTCGCGAGCCTTGCCACGATCTGCCTCAGGTAACGCTTCAATGGCCTGCTTGAGCGGTTGCGACATGCCCGGTGCTCCGAACATTTTCTTCAGCTTGGCAGCGAAGGTCGTGGTCTGGTCGTATTGCATGGCGATCAGGCTTCGCGTGTCGTGTTTGCCCACGCCCGCCAGTTCGGCCAGGCGTTCGCCACGTTCCGGCGCCGACCATGAATTGGACAGCTGCATACCGTAGCCATGGGGAATGACGCGCTGGTTGGCGGTACCGAGCCAGCCTTGGGCCGGATCCTGGTCGTAGGGATGGAGCATCGGATCGGCGTAACCATCCCAGTCATAACGACCTTCCCAGCCCGGTGACGGCAGCAGGCCTTCGCCTTCGCGACGGTTTGGGAAGCGACCGGTGACTTGCCAGCCGATGTTGCTGGCGTCGGCAAATACCAGGTTCAGCGCGATGGCGCGGATTTCGCGGCTGGCGTCCGAGGCTTTCTCGACGGTCTGGGCGCGGGACAGGTCGAAAAACGCATCCAGGGACTTGTCATCGGTGAAGTTCGGCGTCTGCAAGGCCAGACCGAAACCGTTAGCCAGCGTCGTGCCTTGGGCACTGTTGAGCAGCGGGCCATGGCGGGTTTCGTACACGACTTCGCGAATCGGCCGCTGGCCTTTGACGAAGTAGGTTTCGTTTCGCACGATCGCCGGCTGCCATTTGCCGCCCACTTCGTAGGAAAGACCATTGCCCTGGCGTTTGATTTTTTCCAGGAACAGGTCCTGGTTGTCGCCCATGACGGTGGTCATGCTCCACGCCACTTTGCCGTTGAAACCGCCGAGCACCATCGGCAAACCGGCAATCGTCACACCAGAGGCCTGGTACTTCGGCGCGCGAATCTGCACGTAACTGAACAACGACGGCACGCCCAGGGGGCCATGACTGTCGCTGGCCAGCAGGCTTTTGCCGCTGCGGCTGCGTTGCGGGCCGATCGCCCAGTTGTTCGACGAGGTGGCGCCCAGCAGATTCAGATCAGACAGTTGGCTCGTGGCTTTGCTGATCTCGGCCAGGCCCGGGATTTGCCCGTTGAGCTTGATGCCCTGAAGTTTTTCAGCTTCGGCCTGCGGCAGTTTTTCATCGGGAGCGGACGGGGTCAGCCACGGGAGTTTGTCGTTGCTGACGGTCTGGGCCAGCATCAGCGAGGAGATTTCTTCCGGCAGGTTGGCCGATTGGCTGAAGTTCAGCAGGCAGAAAATCAGCGCCGAATCTTCCGGCTTCCAGTATTCAGGCTTGTAGCCGGTGGCCGCGAGGTCCGCCGGCAGTTTGTCGCGATAGCGGAACAGGTAGGCGTTGACGCCACGGGCATAGACTTCGAAGAAGCGTTTGAGGCGCGGCGAAGACGCCTTGTACAGCTCGCCGGCGCTTTTTTTCAGATTGACGGCGCGCATGTAGCGGTCAGCGTCGAGCAGGTCCGAGCCGGACATCTCCGACAAACGGCCCTGAGCCAACAGGCGCAGGGTGACCATTTGCGTGATGCGGTCGGTGGCGTGGACGTAACCCAGGGTGAACAGCGCGTCGTGGAAGGTGTTGCTTTCGATCAACGGCATGCCCATGGCATTGCGGCGTACCGAAACGTTCTGCGCCAGACCCTTGATCGGCTGCACGCCGGTGGTCGGCGGGAGGGTGTCCTGGGTGTTCCAGGTCTGACAACCGGTCAGGCTCAAAACACCGGCCACTGCTGCGGCAACGCCGAACCGGGGAAGAAAATGTGTAAGGGCTGGCGAGGCCATGGCAAAGCTCCTGCGGGGGGTAGCGTCATTAAAGGCGCTACGTTAGTGAGCAGGAGGTGGCCGCGCAAGCGGGGTATCAGGTTATTTCAGGATTTGTCTGTGGAACGCAAAAAGATCGCAGCCTCGTTTCACTCGACAGCTCCTACAGGGAATGCAAAACCGTGTAGGAGCTGTCGAGTGAAACGAGGCTGCGATCTGTTGATCTTCCATCAGGATTTAGGCGGGTTGACCTTGGCCACCAGGGCATACGCCTTCACCGTCGCCGGACGGCTCTGAATGTGGTTGAACCAGCGCAGCACGTTGGGGAAGTCTTCCAGGTTCTGGCTCTGCCACTTGTGGGAAACGATCCACGGGTAGATCGCCATGTCGGCAATGCTGTATTCGCTGCCGGCGACGAAGTCTTTATCGGCCAGCTGCTTGTCGAGTACCCCGTAGAGGCGGGCGGTCTCATCGATGTAGCGCTTGATTGCGTAAGGGATCTTCTCCGGCGCGAACTGGCTGAAGTGATGATTCTGCCCCGCCATTGGCCCCAAGCCGCCCATCTGCCAGAACAACCATTGCAGCGCTTGTTGGCGACCGCGCAGGTCTTTGGGCAGGAACTTGCCGGTTTTCTCTGCCAGGTACAACAGAATTGCCCCGGACTCGAACAGTGCCAACGGCTCACCGCCATCAGCCGGTTCGGGATCGACGATCGCCGGAATTTTGTTGTTCGGGGAGATTTTCAGAAATTCGGGTTTGAACTGGTCGTTCTGGCTGATGTTGATCGGGTGCACGTTGTAGGGCAGGCCGGCTTCTTCCAGAAATATCGAGATTTTGTGGCCGTTGGGGGTGGTCCAGTAATACAGGTCGATCATGGAGTACTCCAAATCTAGAGACGTCGTTACTTGCGGACAGCAAACGCCGGCATCAGGTCGTCCTGTTTGCGTTCGATAGCTTGCCTGTAGGAACAGGTGATGCTGAAGTGCGGGAAATTCAATGACTCCGCATGAGAAAAACCGGCATGGAGCTCAAAACAAACGCGGCGCTGATCATCATCGATCAACAAAAAGGCATTCTGCATCCCAAACTCGGTCGCCGAAATAATCTTCAGGCCGAGCAGCGAATCCTCGATTTGCTCACGCATTGGCGTCGAACCGGGCGACCGGTGATTCACGTGCAGCACTTGTCCCGTTCACCTGACTCGGTGTTCTGGCCGCAGCAATCGGGGGTGGAATTTCAGGAGCGGTTTCAGCCACAGACCGGTGAGCAGCTTATTCAAAAGCAGGTGCCGGATGCGTTTTGTGCGACGGGGCTTGAGAAAAGTTTGCGAGAGGCGGGGATCGATCAGTTGGTCATTGTCGGCGTCGCGACCAACAACTCGGTGGAATCCACGGCGCGAACGGCCGGTAATCTGGGGTTTGAAACGTGGGTCGTGGAGGATGCGTGTTTTACCTTCGACAAGGCTGACTACTTTGGTAAAGCCCATTCGGCCGAGGAAGTGCATGCGATGTCGTTGGGCAATCTGCATGGCGAATATGCCACGGTCGTGAGCACCGCACAGATTTTGAAGGCTGACTGAAAACCTGTGGGAGCGAGCTTGCTCGCGATAGCGGTCTAACTGACAACGCGATACTGAATGTGCCGACGCCATCGCGAGCAAGCTCGCTCCCACAAGGGATTTGCAGTGGCCGCATAATTGGGCCTGGTGCAGTTCCAATGTGGGAGCGAGCTTGCTCGCGATAGCGATTCAACAGGCGAAGTAGATCTTCGCCCGAAGCATCAAGCGCCGTGGCACTTCTTGAATTTCTTGCCGTTACCGCATGGGCAAGGGTCGTTGCGGCCGACGTCTTTCAGGGCGTTGCGCACCGGTTCCTGGTGGGCGTGGCCGCAGTTCGGGCCGTGGACATGGCCATGGTCGTGATCATGGTGGTCGTGATGGTCATGATCGTGGTTGCAGTCAGGGCCATGGACATGGGGTTGCTGGGTCATCGGTTTTGCTCCGGAATTAAATCGGCGGGGATTATCACGCCATTGCGCGCCAGGTGCACGTAGTGCGCGATGAATAAACCGGTTTCCAGTTCACCTTCCAGACGATAGGGAATGGGCTGCTTGGGTTTTTTCAGCAGTTTCACCACATCCCGCACCTTGGGCCACAGGTTGGTGCGGATCGGCACTTTGAAGTAGGCACTGCGTTTGGGGCCGACTGTGAACCAATGTTCGTGCTCACCTTCAGTCAGCAGCATATCGCCCAAGTGAATGCGGTACTCGATGCCCCGCACCGTCAGGTCACTGTCGTTGGGGTTGTCGACGCGAAAATGCAGCAGGAATCGCTGCTGCATCAGTTTGGCCTGGACCACTTCGACCTTGACCAGATGCACCTGTGGTTCCGGTTCATCGTCGCCGAACCAGGACACACAGCCGCCAAGTCCCAGAAACAGGAGCAGGGTGAACAGATAAAGTGCGAGCCGCCGGGTGATCATGGTCGGTTTTCTCCCTTGAGCACCAGTCTAGCCCTAAAAGATCGCAGCCTTCGGCAGCTCCTACACTGGATCGGCGTACACCCGTAGGAGCTGCCGAAGGCTGCGATCTTTTGACGTCACTTCAACTGCTGAAATAACCCGCACAACACTTCTTGAACTTCTGCCCGCTGGCACAAGGGCACGCATCATTGCGCCCGGCCTTGAGTTGTACGGTGGGGTCGATGAAATACCAGCGGCCGGCGTTCTGCACGAACGACGAGCGCTCGCGGTGGCTGTGTTCACCGCTGCCGTCGTGCCAGCGCGCGGTAAAGGTCACGAAGGCATGTTCCGGCTGACCGCCCAAGACCTCGGAGCTTTCCACCTCAAGGCCCAGCCAGGTGCTTTGGGCGCTCCAGTCGCTGATGGACTGTCGATCGAGGCCTGCCTGTTGTGCGGGCAGGGTGGTCGCCACCAGATAATCGATCAGCCCCAGTACGTAGGCGCTGTAGCGCGAACGCATCAAGGCTTCGGCACACGGCGCCGGATGGCCGGCGTGGTAATGGCCGCAGCAGGCATCCAGCAGGGTGCCGCTGCCGCAGGGGCAAATGGATGTACTCATTGCGTTACCACCAATATTTCCCGAAGTTTTCCGGATTGGCCCAGAACCGTGAGTTGAGCCAGTCGGGGACTTGTTTGTAGTCAAGCAGATCATAGGTGAACAGGGTCAGCACTTGATCGTCGCGCTGGAAGCGTTCGCTGGCTTGCAGGGCCAGGGAGAAAAAGTCGGTCTCCTGCCAGCCGCTGGCCGACAAGTCCGCCAGCACCGCGATGCGACTGGCGTTGAGGTTACGGATCCCGCCCAGCAGGTTCAGGCCATCGCGTTTGGGCAAGTGTTCGAGGCAATCGACCACCAGCGCCAGGTCAAACCGGCGCGCCGCCAACTCGGCCGGCAACACCCCGGGTGCCGCATGGGCCACGCAAGTGTCCGGGTGCGCCAGCTTGAAGGCCTCAAGCGCGGGGAACTCGCTGGCACCAATCAGCAACAGGCGCGCGGGGGCGTAACGATCAAGCAAAGCGGCCAACGCCTGCTGGGGCGTGCGCGAAGAAATACCTGCAATCATCGAAGATCCTCAATCAGAGCTGCCAAGACTAGCCTGCTCCAAGGGCCGGGCCTAGAGCTGGTTCGTCCTAAAAGCGCCGATCTGCCGTGAACACGGGTTAAAACAGCAATGGCCTATTGCTGGCGGAGATTAAAACTCGGGTCTTTACTACCTGAATCGGTTCTAAGCCGATCCCCTCAGGAGAAAACTAGATGAGCATAGTTCGCACAGCATTACCCTTGGTTCTGCTAACCAGTGTGTTGACTGGTTGCGCAGGTTTGCAGAAAACCGACTGGCCGACCTGTGCGGCGGTCGGTGGTGTCGTGGGTGCAGGTCTCGGCGCGACCGAGAGCTCGGCATGGGCGGGGTATGGCGCGCTGCTCGTCGGCGGCACGGCTGCGGCCTATTGCTGGGTTCACGGTGATGGCGACGAAGACGGCGATGGCGTGCCGGATAGCCGCGACAAGTGCCCGGGAACACCTAAAGGCGTGCGGGTCGATGCCGACGGTTGCCCTCCACCGGTGCCTGCGCCAGTGGTCGAAGAAGCGGCCGTGGTTAGAGAAGAAGTCATCGTCATTCGCGATGTTCACTTCCAGTTCGACAAGGCCACACTGACCCCTGCCGACAAAGTGGTACTCGATAAAATCGCCACTCGCTTGAAAGGGGAAGCGCCTAACGCCCAACTGACTGTAACCGGTCACACCGACAGTGTTGGCAGCGATACCTATAACCAGAAACTGTCGGATCGTCGTGCGCACTCGGTGGTTGAATACCTGATTTCCCAAGGTGTACCCCGCAGCGAGTTCGTGTCTGTTACCGGTGCCGGTGAAAGCCAACCGGTCGCCGATAACAAAACCGCTGACGGCCGCGCGCTGAACCGTCGCACGGAAATCAAAATCAACCGCTAAACCCCTCGTACTCCGCGGCTTGTGCAGTCGCGGATGCGGGTCTTTACTCCTGTGTGACCGGCATTGGCCGGTAACACAGGAGCTTTCACCATGAGTGTTCTCACACGGACCGTCTTGCCGGTTGTGCTGCTGGGCAGCCTGTTGACCGGTTGCGCTACTCACAGCGATGGCACCGCCCCTCTCAATCAACGAACCTGGCCAATCTGCAGCGTTATCGGCGGCCTGGTCGGTGGCGGTCTGGGCGCTCTCCAAAGTAGCGGTTGGGCGGCCGGTGGGGCGGCGCTTGGTATCTTGACCGGTGGCTTGATCTGTTACGCCCAGGATGGCGACGAAGACGACGATGGTGTTTTCGATCGACGTGATCGCTGCCCTGATACGCCGGCCAATACCCCCGTCGAACATCATGGTTGCCCATTGCCGCAGTACCCGGCCAGCGTGAAACCTGAACCTGTGCAATCGGAGGTCATTACCCTGAGCGACGCGGACGACGTACTGTTTGCCTTCAACCAATCCGAACTGACCCCTGCCGCGCAGAGCAAGCTGGATTCGCTGATGCCCAAACTGCAAAGCGCCGATGTGGTGAGCATCAAGGTGATCGGTCATACCGACAGCGTCGGCTCGGACACCTATAACCAGGCACTCTCGGAACGTCGCGCCAGTAGCGTGGCGGCCTACCTGTTGAGCCAGGGCCTGGCGCCGAACAAGCTCACCAGCGAGGGCAAGGGCCAAAGTCAGCCGGTGGCCGATAACGAAACGGAAGAAGGACGGGCGAAAAACCGTCGGGTGGAATTGCACATCAATCGCTGAGCCCCGTGATAGAGCCGTCGGACCACAATTGAAGTCAGTCCGGCGGCCATTCGGCGGCCTTCATGAAGAATTTTCCGTTGCCCTCTGGCTTATCCCGCGTGGAAGCCGGTACTGTGCGCGCAAAGAATAATTCTCAACGGAGGAGCGTATGAACGTGTTTTGGGGGCTGGGGAAGTTGTTGACCCTGCTGTTCTGGCTGGTGGTGCTGGTCAATCAGCTCATGCCGTTTGTCAATCCTCTGCATCTGTTGGTCGATCTGGCCGGCGGCCTGCTGGCATGCCTTCATCTTCTTGAGGCGGTGTTCTGTTTCCGCAGCCTCAGAGGCCGCGCTCACCCTTGGCTTGATCGCCTGAAGATCCTCTTTTTCGGCGTTTTCCACCTGCAAACCATCCCGGCTCCGACCGCGTCTAAGGCTTCCCATGCGTAAACTCTGTCTGCTCGCTGCACTCATCAGCCCGTTGGCCTGCGCCCAGGTGGTGAGCGTCGAAACCAACTCGCTGATGCGTTTGCCCAACACCGCCAGCACCTTGCAGCTGGAACGCCTGGAAGTGGCCGACTACGGCACGTTGTTGATTCCCTCGAATGTGACCGAGGTATCCGTCGGTGAATTGCGTTTGGGTCGTGAAGCGCGGATCGCCATCGTTCCCGGCGAACAGCCGCTTGAGCTGAAGGTCAGCCGTGCGCAGTTGTCGGAAGGCAGCCAGATCACGGCTCGCGGCGCGCCGGGGACGTACCTCAAGGCCGCCCGCTCCGGGCGTAACCTGAACCTGCAGATCAAGGCACTGAGTGCGCCGCTGTTGTTGGTGGACGCTCGCGGCGGTGCGGGCGCACCGGGTTTCGTCGGTCTCGATGGGGCCAACGGTCAGGCACCGGGTTGTACCTGGGGCCAGGCCGGTCGTGGTGCCGACGGCAGTGATGGCAGCGACGGTCAGCCGGGCGCGCCGGGTGCATTGGTTCGTCTGGAAGTGCCGCGTGATTTCCCGGCGGAACTGATCAAGGTTCAGGTGGCCGGCGGTGACGGTGGTGTGGCCGGGCCTGGCGGTAAACCGGGCGCGGGTGGCAAGGCCAAGGGCTGCTTCGTCTACAAAGCCGATGGCGGCAAGAACGGCCGACCGGGTGTTGATGGTCAGCCGGGGTCTGCCGGTGCGGCGGGTTCGGTGACTGTTCAGCGGTTGTAAGAACCACCCCTCACCCCAACCCTCTCCCCAGTGGGAGAGGGGGAAAGGGGGCCGATCTCAGTGCTTTTCAAAATCTGAGTTCAACTCGATATTTCAGGTCGACGTAGCTTGAAATAACACCTCGGTCAGTCCCCTCGCCCCTCGGGGAGAGGGTTAGGGTGAGGGGGGATGTTGATCTTCTGCTCCAAGATCTAAAACATCGGCCGAGCCGCAGCAATCGCCACCAGCACCAACCCGACAATCAGATTAATCCCCACCAACTTGCGAATTTTCCCAAGCGTAGCAGCCCCCGTCGGCCAATCCTGCGCCGCCACTGCCGTGCGCAACTCTGGCAACAACAACGCCTGAATCCGGATAAACAGCGCCGTCATCACCACGTACAAGCCCATCATCACCTGCACATACCGCGGCGCCATTTCAAAACCGCTGTACTGCAGATGAATCATGCCCACACCGCTGACCGGCAACAGCACCACCGCGACCCAGACCCAGCGGAAAAAACCTTGAAACACTTCTACCCACAGTTTTAACCGGGCAGGGCCCTCCAAAGCCTTCATCGCCGCGGGCCGCAAGACCATCCACGCGAAAAACATGCCGCCAACCCAGACCAGGGCTGACAGGACATGCAGGGTGTAAACGATGCCAAAAGGTGTCATTGGGGTACTCCGTTCTGCGCGGGATTAATTAGCGGGGTATGATAGCGGCCGATCCGAACCACTGAAAATTTATCCAGCGTTTTTTGCGCCCGACAATCCATGATCAGCACCGAACTCAAAACCACGATCCAGGGCGCCTACTCGCGTTTTCTCGAAGCGAAGAGCCTCAAGCCGCGCTACGGCCAACGCCTGATGATCGCCGAAATTGCCAAGGTCCTCGGTGACATCGACACCGACGACGAAGGCCGGCGCAGTGGCGACCCCGCGATTGTCGCGGTGGAAGCCGGCACCGGTACCGGCAAAACCGTGGCCTACAGCCTGGCCGCCATCCCGACTGCGAAGGCCGCCGGCAAACGCCTGGTGATTGCCACGGCTACCGTGGCCCTGCAAGAGCAGATCGTCTACAAGGATTTGCCCGACCTGATGCGCAACAGCGGGTTGAACTTCAGTTTCGCCCTGGCCAAAGGGCGCGGGCGCTACATGTGCCTGTCAAAGCTCGACATGTTGCTCCAGGAAGGTCACGCGCAAACCGCCACGGCTCAGCTGTTCGAAGAAGAAGGTTTCAAGATCGAGGTCGACGAGGCCAGTCAGAAGCTGTTCACCAGCATGATCGAGAAACTCGCCGGCAATAAGTGGGACGGCGACCGCGACAGTTGGTCCACCGCCCTGGAAGACGCCGATTGGGCGCGCCTGACCACCGATCACAGCCAGTGCACCAACCGTCATTGCCCGAACTTCGGCCAGTGCGCCTTCTACAAGGCCCGCGAAGGCATGGGCAAGGTTGACGTGATCGTCACCAACCACGACATGGTCCTGGCCGACCTGGCGCTGGGCGGCGGTGCCGTGCTGCCGGACCCGCGCGACACCATCTACGTGTTCGACGAAGGCCATCACCTGCCGGACAAGGCCATCGGCCACTTCGCCCATTACACGCGCCTGCGTTCCACCGCCGACTGGCTGGAAACCACCGCCAAGAACCTCACCAAATTGCTGGCCCAGCATCCGCTGCCGGGCGATCTGGGCAAGTTGATCGAACAAGTGCCGGAACTGGCGCGGGAGATCAAAACCCAGCAGCAGTTCATGTTCAGCGCCTGCGAGCAGGTTGCAGACTTCAAGCCCGGTGAAGACGTCGAAGGTCGCGAGCGGCCGCGTCATCGCTTCGTCGGCGGGGTCATTCCCGAGCACATGCGCGAAATGGGCGTCGAGTTGAAGAAGGGCTTTGCCCGTCTGACTGACCTGTTCACCCGGCTCACCGAACTGCTCAAGGAAGGCATGGACGGCGAGGTCAATATCGGCATCGCCAGCAACCAGGCCGAAGAGTGGTATCCGCTGTTCGGCAGCCTGTTGTCCCGTTCTTCGGGCAACTGGGAGTTGTGGGTCGCGTTCACCGCCGAAGACCCGGAAGACAACCCCCCGATGGCCCGCTGGCTGACCCTGGCCGAAAGCGGCTCGCTGTTCGACATCGAGGTCAACGCCAGCCCGATCCTCGCGGCAGAAATGCTCCGTCGCAATTTGTGGAACGTGGCTTACGGTGCTCTGGTGACCTCCGCGACCCTGACCGCGCTCGGCACTTTCGATCGCTTCCGCATGCGCGCCGGTTTGCCGAAAAAAGCTGTGACCGCAGTGGTTCCAAGCCCGTTTCATCATGCTGACGCTGGCGTGCTGCGAGTGCCGGACCTGAAGGCCGATCCACGTGATGCGCCGGCCCACACCGCGGCGATCATCCGTGATTTGCCGGCCTTGGTGGAAGGTTCGCGCGGCACCCTGGTGCTGTTCTCTTCGCGCAAACAGATGCAGGACGTGTTCGACGGCCTCGACCGCGACTGGCGCAAGCAAGTGTTCATTCAAGGCAACCTGTCGAAACAGGAAACCCTGAACAAGCACAAGGCGCGGGTCGATGGCGGTGATTCCAGCGTGCTGTTCGGCCTGGCGAGTTTTGCCGAAGGGGTCGACTTGCCCGGTGCGTACTGCGAGCACGTGGTGATCGCGAAGATTCCATTCTCGGTGCCCGATGATCCGGTCGAAGCGGCTCTGGCCGAGTGGATCGAGGCTCGGGGTGGCAATCCGTTCATGGAGATCTCCGTGCCGGATGCTTCGCTGAAGCTGGTCCAGGCCTGCGGTCGCTTGCTGCGTACCGAAGAAGACCGCGGCACCATCACCTTGCTTGATCGTCGTCTGGTCACCCAGCGTTATGGCAAGGCGATCCTCAATGCGTTGCCACCCTTCCGGCGTGAAATTTCCTGATACACCGGTGGGCAAATTTGCCCACCGCGTTGTCTATCTCTCAACCATCGCTTTTCCACTGGCCCATTGAAAGGTCGTTAGGGAGAACCTCGTTCCTATGATTCGCCGTTCGTTGCCTGCTGTTTTCGCTCTGATGTTCGCAGCCCCTTTGCTGGCGGCCCCTGCCGGCCAACAGACGCTGTTCAACTTTGTGCGCCCCGCCGATGTGGTCCAGGTGGCGACTCAGGACGCCAGCCTGCCGCAATCCAACGCCGAGCAAACGGCCGAAGGCGAAGTGCTGCGTCGGGTGACGTTCAACCCGGTGGCACAACCGACCTTGCGCCTGACCCCGCAAACCGGCGCCTGGGACTGGTCGCAGTCGGGCTTCATGAGTTTGCGGATTCAGAGCGCAATGAACTGGGCTGTGACCCTGTACGTGAAAATCCAGAGCAACGATGGCAAGACGCTGGTCAGCCGCGTCGACTTGCCGGCCGGCCCTGCGCAAACGTTATTGGTGCCGCTGCAGCCCTTTACGCCATTGAGCCTGGGCCTGAAAGCCGGCCCACCGATGCCGATGACGTTTGACGGGCAGCGCGTATTGCTGGCTAGCAGCGCCGGTGAGCTGGAGCGCAGCCAAGTGGTGTCAGTGACCTTGTCGATGGATCAGCCGAAAGTCGCGCAAAGCATCCTGCTTGAGCGCTTTGGCGTGCAGGACGGCGATGCGGTCACCCAAGCCGCTTTTGGTGGCCTTGTAGACGCTTACGGCCAGTCGACCCGGGCCAAATGGCCAGAGAAAGTCAGCAGCGACGAGCAACTGAAAAGCGCCGCCGCCAAGGAACATCAGCAACTGAAAACCTGGCTGGCCGAGCGCGAGAAGTCGTCCCTGGACAAGTTCGGTGGCTGGAACAAAGGCCCGGCATTCAAGGCCAGCGGCTTTTTCCGCACTGAGAAGCGCGACGGTCGCTGGTACCTGGTGACCCCGGAAGGCCATCCGTTCTATTCGCTCGGGGTCAACACCGTCACCCCGGACGTCGACCAGACCTACGTCGCCGGCCGCGAGTGGATGTTTGAATCGCTGCCCAAACCCGACGAGCCGCTGGCCAGCCATTATGGCGAAGGCGACAACCGGGGCGGCAACGGCGCCGATCAGGGCCGAGGCTACAATGCCGGTCGCTGGTACGACTTCTATGGCGCCAACTTGCAGCGTCTGTATGGCGCGCCGTGTGTGGTGACCAGCGACACCAAGGCCGGTGTCGCCGAAGCGGCCAAGGCTGACGCGGTTGCGGCAACGGCAACGGTGGAGAAGGCTGCTGAGCAACCTGTTGTTCCTTCGACGGCCGAATCCGGTGTCGCCGAAGCCGCCAAGACCGGCGCCGTTGAAGCGACCGCCGCGAAAGCAGCTGAGCAAACACCTGCCGAACCCTGCAAAGCGGTGGTTGATGAACAGCGCTGGGCCAGCCACACCCTTGATCGCCTGCAAGCCTGGGGCTTCAACACCATCGGCAACTGGAGCGCACCGTCGCTGGCCAATGCCGACCGTGTGCCGTACACCTTGCCGCTGTCGATCGTCGGCGATTACGCCAGCATCAGCACCGGCACCGACTGGTGGGGCGGCATGCCTGACCCGTTTGACCCGCGTTTCGCCATGGCCACCGAGCGTGCTGTGGCCATCGCCGCGCGCGACCATCGCGATGATCCGTGGCTGATCGGCTACTTTGCCGACAATGAATTGGCCTGGGCCGGTCCGGGCGACGACCCGAAAGCCCGTTACGCCTTGGCCTACGGCACCTTGAAAATGACCACCGACGTGCCGGCCAAACGCGCATTTCTCAAGCAATTGCGGGACAAATACCGCAATCAGGCGGGCCTTTCGAAAGCCTGGGGCATTGATTTGCCAGCCTGGGAATTGATGGAAGACCCTGGCTTCGTGCCGCCGCTGCCAAGCGCCGAATACCCGGAAATCGAAGCCGACTTTAAATACTTCCAGAAGGTTTTTGCTGACACGTACTTCAAGACCCTCTCCGACTCGCTCAAGTGGCACGCGCCGAATCAGCTGTTGCTGGGTGGCCGGTTTGCCATCAGCACCCCGGAAGCGGTTGAGTCCTGCGCCCAGTATTGCGACGTGCTGAGCTTCAACATGTACACCCTGCAACCGCAGGACGGTTACGACTTCGCCAAGCTGCGCAGCCTGGACAAACCGGTGCTGATCACCGAGTTCAACTTTGGCTCGGCCGATCGTGGTCCGTTCTGGGGCGGCGTGACGCAATTGGCGAAGGAAGAAGACCGTGGGCCGGCTTATGCCAATTTCCTCAAACAGGCGATGAGCGAACCGTCGATCGTCGGCGTGCACTGGTTCCAATACCTTGATCAACCGGTCACCGGTCGTCTGCTGGATGGCGAGAACGGTCACTTCGGGCTGGTGGGCATCACCGATCTGCCGTTCCAGGGGTTCGTCGACAGCGTTCGCAAGAGCAATTTGCAGACCGTCGATCAGCTCGGTAAAGAGGCCGAGAAAGCCAAGGCTGAGGCGGATAAAGCCGGTCAAACAGCTGAGGGCGGCAGAAAAGGCGAGGCTGGCAAAGGCGCAGGGCAGGGCGCTGGCCATGCAGGTGGGCATTCCGGTAATGGCCACTGAGTGCTGACAGGCACGTAAGATTTTCTGAGTGTTTCATCCGGGCGGCATGGCGACCGCCCGGCCCGGCCCTGTTCCCAAAACCTTCAATGGCTGGAACAATGCGGCCACTTTGTAGAGCGTTTATCCAAAGGAGTTGCGGGTGCAGATTCAGGGTTTTTACGAGCTGAAGTTCGAAGCGGTGCGTGAGGCTTTCGCGGCGTTGTTCGACGATCCTCAGGAACGTGGTGCAGCGTTGTGCATCCAGATCGGCGGTGAAACCGTGGTCGACCTTTGGGCCGGCAGCGCTGACAAGGATGGCACCGAAGCCTGGCACAGCGACACCATCGCCAACCTGTTTTCCTGCACCAAGACCTTTACCGCGGTGACCGCCCTGCAATTGGTGGCCGAAGGCAAGCTGCAACTGGATGCCCCGGTCGCCCGCTACTGGCCCGAGTTCGCCGCCGCCGGCAAAGAGTCCGTGACCCTGCGTCAATTGCTCTGCCATCAGGCCGGTCTGCCGGCGCTGCGTGAGCTGCTGGCCCCGGAAGCCCTTTACGACTGGCAAACCATGGTTGACGCCCTGGCCGCCGAAGAGCCGTGGTGGACGCCGGGAGTCGGTCACGGTTACGCCGCGATCACCTACGGCTGGCTGGTCGGTGAGTTGCTGCGTCGTGCCGACGGTCGTGGGCCGGGTGAGTCCATCGTGGCGCGGGTCGCCAAGCCTTTGGGGCTGGATTTCCACGTCGGCCTGGCGGACGAAGAGTTTCATCGCGTGGCGCACATCGCCCGTGGCAAGGGCAATGTCGGCGATGCCGCCGCCCAGCGCTTGCTGCAAGTGACGATGCGCGAGCCGACGGCCATGACCACGAGGGCGTTCACTAACCCGCCGTCGATCATGACCAGCACCAACAAACCCGAGTGGCGACGCATGCAGCAGCCGGCCGCCAATGGTCACGGCAATGCCCGCAGCCTGGCCGGGTTCTATGCCGGTCTGCTCGATGGCAGCTTGCTGGAAAGCGAGTTGCTCGACGAGCTGACGCGCGAACACAGTGTCGGCGAGGACAAGACTTTACTGACCCGGACCCGTTTCGGCCTGGGTTGCATGCTCGATCAACCGGACGTCCCCAACGCCACCTACGGCCTCGGCCCGCGTGCGTTTGGCCATCCGGGAGCCGGTGGTTCCACCGGCTTTGCTGACCCGGAACACGATGTGGCTTTCGGCTTTGTGACAAATACCTTAGGGCCGTACGTCTTGATGGATCCGCGCGCGCAAAAGCTTGTGCGGGCACTGGCCACTTGTCTGTAAATCGCGCTCAGGGGTTCCAGGGCCGGAACCCCAAGGCCTTTTTGATTTCCAAGCGTCTGTTTATCCGGGTCAATCCGGCCTGATAGTTCATTACTTCATTTTGTGGATATCCAATGTCTTCCAATAAAACCCTCGCTTTGGCCCTGTGCTTCGCTATTACCGGTTGCGCACAAACTCCACAAAATGACTCGGATGGCAGCAGCTGGTGGCCGTTCGGTTCCTCCGACAAAGTCGCCGCTAAAACCCCGGCTCCGGCTCCGGCCCCAGCCCCGGCACCTTTGAAGCCTGCCGCGACCGCTCCGGTTGCCAAGGCTGAAAGCTCCAACCCTTGGTACTGGCCATTCGGTTCCGATGACGGCGCCGACAAAACGCCTGCCAAGCCTGAGGTGAAAGCTGAAGCCAAGCCTGAAGCCAAACCGGTCGAGGTGGCCAAGGCTGAGGCCGATGCCGGTGGCAAATGGTGGTGGCCGTTCGGCGGCAAAGAGCAAAGCACCGCTAAAGCCGTGCCGATGCCTGATCCGAAAGTCACCCAGGCTTGGCTCGACGACTACGAACCGCGCCTGCGCGAAGCGATCAAGGGCAGCAACCTGCAACTTGAGCGCCGCGAAAACGTATTGGTGGTGACCGCGCCGGTAGAAGGCTCGTTCAACCCTGACCGTCCGGCCATGCTGCTGCCGGTGACCCTCGGCCCGTTCACTCGCGTCGCGAAAATCCTTGAAGTCGATCCGAAAACTGCCGTGCTGGTGCTCGGCCACAGTGATACGTCGGGCGCCGCACCGGCCAACGTGAAGCTGAGCCAGGAGCGTGCACAAGCCGTGGCGGCGATCTTCCGCCTTAGCGGTCTGCAGCGTGATCGTCTGATGCTGCGCGGTATGGGCGGCGAAGCCCCGCGTGCTGCCAACGACAGCAATGAAGGCCGTGCCTTGAACCGTCGCGTCGAACTGCTGGTGACCCCGCAAAACACCATGGTCGCGTTGCTGAGCAAGTACAACATGCCAGCCCCGGCGCCAGTGAAGTTGGTCGCTGCTCAGGACGTCAAGCCAGTGGTCAAACCGGTCACCCCGGCGCCAGCCGCGAAGAAAGCCGATGTGCCTGCTGCGAAAAAAGCCCCGGCCAAGAAAGCCGCCGCCAAGAAGGCACCGGCTAAAACTGCAACACCGGCGAAAAAGACTGCCCCGGCCAAAGCCGCTGCCGACCCGAAAAAAGTCGCCGACGCCGCCGATACTGTAAAAAAGTGATTCGTTAACCAAAAGGAATGCGCCATGACCCAGGGCCTGGCTGATATGCGTCGCGACTACACCCGTGATGGCCTGACCGAGGCGCAAGCCCCGGCCGAGCCGTTCGCGCTGTTCCATCAGTGGTTCGCCGACGCGGTGAAAACCGAGCAGGCGCCGGTGGAAGCCAACGCCATGACCCTGGCCACCGTCGATCAGGACGGTCGGCCGCATTGCCGCATTCTGCTGCTCAAGGGGCTGGACGAGCAGGGCTTCACCTTCTTCACCAACTATGACAGCGCCAAGGGCCAGCATCTGGCCGCGAACCCGTTCGCGGCCATGACCTTCTTCTGGCCGGCCCTGGAACGCCAGGTGCGCATCGAAGGGCGGGTGGTGAAGGTTACGCCTGAAGAGTCCGACGCCTACTTCCAGGTCCGTCCACTGGGCAGTCGCCTCGGTGCCTGGGCTTCGCCCCAGAGCCGGGTGATCGCCGATCGTGCCGAGCTGGAAGCGCTGCTCAAGAACACCGAGCAACGTTTCAGCGACACGCAACCTCATTGCCCTGAGCACTGGGGTGGTTACCGTTTGTTACCGGAGCGCATCGAGTTCTGGCAAGGCCGTCCGAGCCGCCTGCACGATCGCCTCAACTACCGCTTTCAGGGTGCCGACTGGATTCTTGAACGTCTGGCACCTTAAGCCGTCTACCGATCGGGATAACCTGCCGCAGCCGCTTCAAGCCACTGCGGCAGGTCTCGGCGCTTGATCTTCTGCGCTTGAGCGTTCGCCAGTTGCTGGAGCATGAACGCCTTTTTCTGCTCGTCTTTACCCGCCAGTGCCAACGCCAGATCGCGGTCCATCCAGCGTTTGATCCGCACGTATAGCCACCAGTGGAAATACAATCCGGCAACGGTGGTGACGACAATGATGAAGTAATCCATGAAAATCCTTGGTTCAGTGGCGCAGATTGCGGAATTTGCCGCTACTGTGTGTCAAGTTCGTGGTAGCGCCCTGTACTGGGCCTGAATCAAACCAATTTTATCCGGGCAGGGCCGTGACAGGCGTCAAGCTGCGGAGTTTAATGAATACCTGTCCTTTGGAGTTGATGCTATGCGTAAGTCTGTTCTGCTGGTTGCTTCCTTTTCCACGATGGCGATGTTGCTCACCGGCTGCCAATCGAGCCTGACCGGTGACTCCTATTCCCGTGACGAAGCGCGTCGGGTGCAGACCGTTCGCATGGGTACTATCGAATCCCTGCGACCGGTCAAAATCGAAGGCACCAAAACCCCAATCGGCGGCCTCGCCGGTGCGGCGGTGGGTGGTGTCGGCGGCAGCGCTATCGGTGGCGGTCGTGGCAGCATCGTTGCTGCAGTTATCGGCGCCGTTGCTGGCGGCCTGATCGGCTCGGCCACAGAAGAAGGCCTGACCCGCGCCCAAGGCGTGGAAATCACTGTTCGCGAAGACGACGGCAGCATGCGCGCCTACGTGCAACAGGTTCAGGAGAATGAGGTGTTCCGTGTTGGCGAGCGTGTGCGGATTGCCACTGTTGATGGGACTAGCCGCGTTTCGCACTAAGCGGGAATACGGGTAAAAGAAAACCCCGATCAGGTGACTGGTCGGGGTTTTTTATGCGAGTAGAAAATTACTTGCTTGCATGACTTCCGATCTGAAAATCGTACTTCGGGTCGTAGAACGTAATGCCGATCAAAGCTTCCAACTGCGTTATCTGAGCACTATCAAGATCGTAACCATAGATTTCGTCTTCTGGTTCGCTCCACTTCATTATTATTCTCAGCTGTTCAATATTTTCCCTGGGGATGGGCACTTCAAACACTAAAAATTCTGTTTTTTTATCAAAAGCTTCAACTGCATGGCGTACCGCTGGATAGCTCCGAGTCATTCTGTGCATACCAGTTGTACGATGTTATTTGCACCCATGAGGGATTTTCCTGTCCAGTCTTCCAATACCTTTACTTGTTCTGGGGATAAGTCGTGACCGTCGAATTCGTCGTCCGGTTGCTGCCAGTTCATCAGAACTCTCAAAGCTTTACGACGACTGCCAGGGACATCTACGGTAAGAAGCAGATCTTCAGTCTGACGGTCGAAAACCTCTATTACATGTTTCATTTTTCTACTCTCCTTGCCGGATCGGCAGGTTTTGTCTGCTCTCCGGTTTCCGGGTTGTACTCTCCCAGATGTTTTCCTTGTTTCGTGTACAACTCAACCTTGCCATGTTGTGAGTCCCATTCATAAATTCTCCCTGACGGATCCTTCCAGCGTCTGCGTTTTTTTCCGCCGCCCCGCACGGAAGTTTTCATCGGCGCAGGTTTTATATCTGGAAAAGCTGGTAATGCTGTTGGCGCAGGGTGGTACTTCAGGTCTCCCGGGACACTCAGAACGATGTAAACCGGCTGCACCCCCGACCCCACCGGAAACACAAGAATGAAATCCTTGTACTCAGGCGGGTAAACCGGATTCACAATTATCCCGTCAGCCGCTTTCGTCGGCGGGTAAACCCAAATATGCGGCGCTTGCGGCGCAGCCTCCAACGCTGGAATGCCGAGGATGTCGGAGCCATCCACAGCCGGTGTCCAGATCAGCTCAACACCATCCCCTAGATCTGCCACCTGCTGGCTGCCGCGCAAGCTGAACTGCACGACATCAACCATTTCCCAGCCGCGGTTCTTGCCGGTGTAGAAACCGTATCCCTTGAGACTGCCGTCAGCCTGTTGCTCGACTCTCAGCCGAACGCGGGTGCGGGCCTGTTCCAGGGTGCGTAATTGTTCTTCGGTGTAGAGGGCGCTGTCGTCCAGGCCAGGTACCCAGAAAATTGCGGCCAGACCGGCCAATACGGTAGCTCCAGTAGCGCCGAGTGCTGCGGCTGGAATGACGAGAGTCGGCGTACGGAGTGCAAGACGGCCAATGCCGAGCGAGACAGTACTGCCACTGATCGTTTCAAGATTCAGCAGTCCGGCATCGTCTACCTCACGAGCACCGAGCCAGGCGACTTCTCCGTAGTCCTTGAGGCTGTCGGTGGGCACCATTCCCGAAGGATTCGAGTAATCAATGATGGCGTCGGGAAGCTTGCAGGACTTGGCAAAGACGCAGCCCGCGCGAGTGGCTTCGTGCTTTTTCGCGACGACCTCACGACTCCGTTCGAAGGCGTCTTGCCTTGCGAGCATGGCGTCGTAAGCGTGTTGTCTGCCATCCCGCGCGGCCAGTTCGGTGGCCGTCATGAAGCGGTGAGTGACGTGATGACCGTCGCCTGACGGTGGGTTCTGAACCCGGGGAGTGTCCTTATTGCCAGCCACTGATCTTCCTTACGTTCGTACGTCGACAGCCCCCAAAAAAGGGGCTGTGCGACGTTAACGAACGAGGCTAATCGAGGCTGTAGGACGAATCCTGAATGTCGCTAAGAGTGTTCTCTATCGCTCAGGATTGCAGTGCAGCGCTCTTGCGACTCGCTGCCGCCGTCACCGCATAACCAATCAACGCCGCCAGTATCGAACCGGTCAAAATCCCCATCCGATCCATCCCGGCGTATTCACTGACACCCGGCTCAAACGCCAGGGAGCCGACAAACAGACTCATGGTGAAACCGATCCCGCAGAGGATTGCCACGCCCAGCACCTGGCCCCAGTTGGCGCCTTGGGGCAGGGCGGCGATGCCGATTTTCACGGCCAGCCAGGTCAGGCCGAAGACGCCGAGGGTCTTGCCCAGCAGCAAGCCGACCGCGATGCCCATCGGCACGTGGTGGGTGAAGCTTTCGACGGTCACGCCGCTCAGGGACAGGCCGGCGTTGGCGAAGGCGAACAGCGGCAGGATGCCGTAGGCCACCCATGGATGCAGGGCGTGTTCGAGGGTCAACAGCGGCGAAGGTTCGGCGTTTTTCGTGCGCAGAGGGATGCAGAAGGCCAGGGTCACACCGGCCAGTGTCGCGTGGACGCCGCTCTTGAGCACGCAAACCCAAAGGATCAGGCCGATGATCATGTATGGCCCGAGCTTGACCACCCCGAGCCGGTTCATCGCGATCAGTGCCACGATGCACGTCGCGGCCAGAGACAGCGAAAGGGTCGAGAGCGTACCCGAGTAGAAGATCGCAATGACGATGATTGCGCCGAGGTCGTCAATGATCGCCAAAGTCATCAGGAAAAGCTTCAGCGACACCGGCACCCGCTTACCCAGCAGGGCCAGTACACCGAGGGCGAAGGCGATGTCGGTGGCCATCGGGATGGCCCAGCCACCCAGGGCTGCCGGGTCTTCGCGGTTCAGAAACCAGTAGACCAGCGCCGGCACCACCATGCCGCCAATCGCCGCCGCGCCGGGCAGGACGATTTGCGACGGTTTCGACAGCTGGCCGTCGAGGACTTCGCGCTTCACTTCCAGCCCGATCAGCAGGAAGAACAGGGCCATCAGGCCGTCGTTGATCCACAGCAGCGCCGGTTTGGCGATTTGCAACGCGCCGACCTGCGCCACTACCGGAGTGTCCAGGAAGCTGCTGTAAAGCCACGACAGCGGTGAATTGTTGATGATCAAAGCCAGGGCCGCAGCGGCGATCAATAACAGTCCGCTGGCAGCTTCCAACTGGAAGAAACGCGTGAAAGTGCTACGCAGAGGCAAGGTCGCTCTCCATCGATGAATTCAAAAGGTGGCACACCCTAACCCGTACCGTTAGTTGTTAAAACAAAAGTTATATTCTTTTTTGTTATATGCCGTTACAACGCGAACGACCGGCAGGGACCTGAGCCTAGCAGTTGTCCGGCGTATTGAACCTCAGCTGTACCTGTGCGTGATGTAGGTTTTTTCCTAAGCTTGTTAGCTGAGCCTTGCAAACAAGGCCGACTCAACGAGAAAACCACCATGAGCGACAACCGACAGTGGGCCCGCGAAGCCATCCGGATCATCGAAGCCGACTTCCAACGCAGCGCCGACACCCACCTGATTCCCTTGCCGCTGCCGGGTTTTCCGGGCATCGAGTTGTATTTCAAGGATGAGTCCAGCCATCCCACCGGCAGCCTGAAGCACCGGTTGGCGCGCTCGCTGTTTCTGTATGCGCTGTGTAACGGCTGGCTCAAGCCCGGGGCGCCGGTGATTGAAGCGTCTAGCGGTTCGACGGCGATTTCCGAGGCGTACTTCGCCAGTTTGCTGGGCTTGCCGTTCATTGCGGTGATGCCGGCGACTACGTCCAAAGAGAAGATCGCGCAGATCGCTTTCTACGGCGGCAAGAGTCATCTGGTCGATGATCCGACGCAGATCTACGCCGAATCCGAGCGTCTGGCTCGCGAACACGATGGACATTTCATCGACCAGTTCACCTATGCAGAGCGCGCTACCGACTGGCGGGCGAACAACAACATCGCCGAGTCGATCTTCCAGCAAATGCGCTTCGAGCTGCACCCTGAGCCGAGCTGGCTGATTTCCAGCCCCGGCACAGGCGGCACCACCGCGACGCTGGGCCGTTACGTGCGTTACCGCCAACATTGCACCCGCGTGCTCTGCGCCGATGCCGAGCGCTCGGTGTTCTTCGATTACTACCAGACGGGCGACGCCAGTCTGCGCCTGGATTGCGGTTCGCGGATTGAAGGCATTGGCCGGCCTCGGGTGGAAGCGTCGTTCCTGCCCAAAGTGATCGATGCGATGGTCAAAGTGCCGGATGCGTTGTCTCTGGCGGCCATGCATTACCTGGCGCAGCGCTTGGGACGTCGGGTCGGCGGGTCGAGCGGGACCAACCTGATCGGCGCCTTGATGGCGGCCCAGCAGATGGCGGCGGCGGGGGAGTCGGGGTCAATCGTGGCGATTCTGTGTGATGGCGGCGAGCGTTATGCCGACACCTATTACGATCAGGCCTGGCTCAAGGCCCAGGGGTATGAGTTGAGCGGTTTGATGGACGCCGTGGCGGCAAGCGTTGAGCGCGGCGAGCCGCTGCCGGCCAGCGTGCTGCGTGCCAACATCTGAGATTGTTCAAGCACTGAAGATCCAATGTGGGAGCGAGCTTGCTCGCGATAGCGGTAGATCAGTCAACACATGTGTTGAATGTAATTCCGTCATCGCGAGCAAGCTCGCTCCCACAGGGATTTGTATCAGGCCTCGAGGCCGAGGATGTCGCGGGCAACCGCTTCTGCAATCCGAATCCCGTCGACACCCGCCGACAGAATCCCGCCCGCATAACCCGCGCCTTCACCCGCCGGGAACAAGCCTTTCACGTTCAGGCTCTGCATCGACTCGTTACGGGTAATCCGCAGCGGCGACGACGTGCGCGTCTCGATCCCGGTCAATACGGCGTCGTGCAACGAGTAACCGCGAATCTGCTTCTCGAACGCCGGCAACGCTTCGCGAATCGCTTCGATGGCGAACGCCGGCAAGGCCAACGCCAAATCACCCAAGGCAACGCCCGGTTTGTAGGACGGTTCTACGCTGCCCAACTGGGTGGACGGCTTGCCGGCAATGAAGTCGCCGACCAGTTGCGCCGGCGCTTCGTAGTTGCTGCCGCCCAGCACAAAGGCGTGGGATTCCAGGCGTTCCTGCAACTCGATACCCGCCAGCGGGCCGCCCGGATAATCGACTTCCGGGGTGATCCCGACGACGATCCCGGAGTTGGCGTTGCGCTCGTTACGCGAGTACTGGCTCATGCCGTTGGTGACCACGCGGCCCGGCTCGGAGGTCGCCGCCACCACGGTGCCGCCTGGGCACATGCAGAAGCTGTAGACCGAACGTCCGTTGCTGGCGTGGTGCACCAGTTTGTAGTCCGCAGCCCCGAGTTTCGGGTGGCCGGCGTACTTGCCCAGACGCGCGCGGTCGATCAGCGATTGCGGGTGTTCGATGCGGAAACCGACCGAGAACGGCTTGGCTTCCATGAACACGCCACGGCCGTGGAGCATGCGGAAGGTGTCACGGGCGCTGTGACCGAGGGCCAGAATCACGTGTTTCGAATGGATCTGCTCGCCGCCATTGAGCTCGACGCCGACCAGTTGGCCGTCCTCGATCAACACGTCGGTAACACGCTGCTGGAAGCGCACTTCGCCACCCCGCGCGCGAATCTGCTCACGCATGTTTTCCACAACGCCGGTCAGACGGAACGTACCGATGTGCGGTTTGCTGACGTAGAGAATTTCTTCCGGCGCGCCTGCTTTTACGAACTCGTGCAGGACTTTGCGACCGATGAACTTCGGGTCCTTGATCTGGCTGTAGAGCTTGCCGTCAGAGAACGTCCCCGCGCCACCTTCACCGAATTGCACGTTGGATTCCGGGTTAAGCACGCTTTTACGCCACAGACCCCAAGTGTCCTTGGTGCGCTGACGCACTTCGGTGCCGCGCTCGAGGATGATCGGCTTGAAGCCCATTTGCGCGAGCAGCAGCCCGGCGAAAATCCCGCACGGACCGAAGCCCACGACGACAGGACGTTGCTCAAGATCAGCCGGCGCCTGGCCGACCACTTTGTAACTGACATCCGGCGCCACGTTGACGTTACGGTCATCGGCGAATTTGTGCAGCACCGCCGCCTCATCGCGAACGTTGAGGTCGATGGTGTAGATGAAGCACAGTTCGGAGGACTTTTTGCGCGCATCGTAGCTGCGCTTGAACAAGGTGAAGTCGAGCAGGTCATCACTGGTGATGCCCAGGCGCTGCACGATGGCAGGGCGCAGGTCTTCTTCGGGATGGTCGATCGGCAGCTTGAGTTCGGTGATTCGTAACATGACAGGATCCGGTTCGCGGGGCGCACAACTGCGCCAAGGCGTTTGAAGCCCGCGATTATAAGCCTCAAAGAATGATTCCCGTGAGGCTAAAACGATCAGTCGTTACGCGATCCGCCGAAATACCCGCAGCCACGCTGAACCTGGCCGTCTACGCGCAGTTCGGCGCTCATGTGCTGGACACTGCCGGTGCTGCTGTCGACGCAACGTTGCGGTGCAACCCACAATTCGATGTGCTGGTTATTGGCTTCGGTGCTGAGGTTGAAGCGGCCATCGCCCAGTTGCTCTTCAACGTAGGGCACGGCCAATGGCGGCTGACCGGCGCGCTCGATGACCATGCCTTTACCGCTGACTTTCACGTTCCACTCAGGCCCATGGCCGGCGGCGCGCAGGATAAGTAATTTGAAATTCGGATCGTTGCACGCGGTGCCCGAGCGCTCGACGCGGTACAGCTGCGCAAGATCGAGGCGGCTGTCGACGATTCGCCCGCGCACGTCGGCAAACAGCTTGCCCTGGGCATCGGCCAGGGTCGCGGCCTCTTGCAGGACGCTGGTGCCGCCGGTGTCGTTGACCACATAACTGCGTTGCTCGTTGCACGGCTGGAACAACAACTTGCCGTCGGCCGCCGTCAACTGGCCCTGCATACGGGTCTGGCCCACGTGGGAAGCACTTTCACGCGGGCCGTCGAGCAACTGGCAAGCGGCGAACAACGGAAGCAGGGCAACAAGGACTAAGGAACGGGCAACACGCATCTTTGGCTCTCCAGACAAGTGCCGCCACGTTACGCAGCCTGACCGTTCATCACAACCCCACTACTTTTGAATTCGATTCGCCCATCACTTGTAGCAGCACGGCTTGCCGGCGATGGCGTCCTCGATATCGCCATCGCCGGCAAGCCGTACTCCTACAGGTTGTGGCGGTTTAGCCGACGTGAAAGGTCTGACCTGTTTGCAGGCCCTCGACGCTTTTGGCGTAGGCCAATGCCACATCCACCGCAGGAACTGGTTTGTAGCCACGGAAGTACGGCGCATAACTGCCCATGGCTTCGACCAGTACGGTCGGGCTGATCGAGTTCACACGCAGACCGCGGGGCAGTTCGATGGCCGCCGCTCGCACGAAGCTGTCCAGTGCACCGTTGACCAGTGCTGCTGAGGCGCCGCTGCGAATCGGGTCATGGCTCAGCACGCCGGTGGTGAAGGTGAACGAGGCGCCGTCATTGGCGAACTCGCGGCCGATCAGCAGCAGATTGACCTGGCCCATCAGCTTGTCCTTCAGACCCAGCGCGAAGCTTTCTTCGGTCATTTCACCGAGGGGCGCGAAGGTTACGTTACCGGCGGCGCAGACCAGGGCATCGAACTTGCCGGTCTGTTCAAACAGTTTGCGAATCGAAGCGCTGTCGCTGATATCCACATTGAAATCACCGCTGTTGCGGCCGATGCGGATGACTTCGTGACGTTGGGACAGCTCCTTGTCGACTGCCGAACCGATGGTGCCGCCTGCGCCTATCAAAAAAATTTTCATCGTGCTGTTCCTCGAAGTGGTTGAACGAGGTTGAAGTCTAGAGTGGTTTTTTCCATTGATAAGCGCGCTAATAGGCAACCTTTGGTTTTCTAATGGAAACAATCCATGAGCGAAATGGATGATCTGGCGGCGTTCGCAGTGTTGATCGAAGCAGGGAGCTTCACCCTGGCGGCGCAGCAGCTGGGGTGCAGCAAGGGGCAGTTGTCCAAGCGCATCAGCCAACTGGAATCGCGGTTTTCAGTGGTGCTGCTGCAGCGCACCACCCGCCGTTTAAGTCTGACGGCGGCGGGCGCTGCGCTTTTGCCTCAGGCTCAGGCGCTCGTAGTCCAAGTCGAGAGGGCACGTCAGGCATTGGCGCGGCTGAAGGACGATATGGCTGGGCCGGTGCGTATGACGGTTCCGGTATCGCTGGGGGAAACTTTCTTCGATGGCTTGTTGCTGGAGTTTTCCGGCAAGTACCCCGACGTGCAGATCGAGCTGGACCTGAGCAACAACTACCGTGATTTGTCCCGCGACGGGTTTGATCTGGCGGTTCGCTCCGAGGTGGGCAATGACGAGCGCCTGGTGGCCCGGCCGCTATTAGCCTGGCACGAAATGACCTGCGCCAGCCCTGCTTACCTTGAGCAATACGGCGAACCGTTGACGCCTCAAGCACTCGCTGATCACCGCTGTCTTCTCAACAGTCACTACAGCGGTCGCGAAGAGTGGCTCTATCACCAGCAACACGAGTTGTTGCGGGTTCGCGTGTCGGGACCGTTCGCCAGCAACCATTACAGCTTGTTGAAGAAAGCCGCGTTGGCCGGCGCCGGTATTGCGCGTTTACCGTCCTACCTGCTGCAAGCGGAATTGGCTGACGGGCGTTTGCGATGGCTCCTGCGCGATTATCAGACCCGCCGCATGCCGATGTATCTGGTTCACCCGTATCAGGGCGGTTTGCCGAAGCGCACGCAGGTGCTGGCGGATTACCTGATTGGCTGGTTCAAGCGCAGCGGTGAAGCGCTGGATCGGCTCCAGCGATAGCGGCTCACCACCCCCCCCTGTGGGAGCGAGCTTGCTCGCGATAGCGGAGTGTCAGTCAGCATTAATACTGAATGTCACACCGCTATCGCGAGCAAGCTCGCTCCCACATTGGATTTGTGTCTGCCAAAAAAAACGGCCCGAAGGCCGTTTTTTTTGTTTACCGCAAAGACTCAACCACCCAAGTACGCTTCACGTACTTTCGGGTCGGTCAGCAGCGCTTCCCCAGTGCCTGTCATCACCACCCGGCCGTTCTCCAGAACGTACGCACGGTCAGCGATTTTCAGCGCCTGGTTAGCGTTCTGCTCCACCAAAAACACCGTCACGCCATCTTTACGCAGCTGTTCGATGATGTCGAAGATCTGCTGGATGATGATTGGTGCCAGGCCCAACGAAGGTTCGTCGAGCAGCAACAGTTTGGGTTTGCTCATCAGCGCTCGGCCGATGGCGAGCATTTGCTGTTCGCCGCCGGACATGGTGCCGCCGCGTTGGGCGAAACGCTCTTTCAGGCGTGGGAAAAGTCCGAGAACCTTGTCCATCTGTTCCTGATAATCGCCCTTGTCGGTGAAGAACCCGCCCATGGCGAGGTTTTCTTCCACGGTCAGACGGGCAAACACCCGACGACCTTCCGGAACCACGGCGATGCTCTTGCGCATGATCTGCGCCGAGGTCTGCCCCACGAGCTCTTCACCCATGTACTTGATGCTGCCGCTGTGGGCTTGCGGCGAACCGCAAAGCGTCATCAGCAAGGTGGATTTGCCCGCGCCGTTGGCACCGATCAGGGTGACGATTTCGCCCTGACGGATTTCCACGTTGACGCTGTGCAGGGCCTGGATCTTGCCGTAGAAGGTGGAAACGTTTTCGAATTGCAGCATTTACGCTTCCCCCAGGTAGGCTTTGATCACTTCGGGATTGTCACGGATCTGTTCCGGCGTGCCGTCGGCCAGAGGCGTGCCCTGGTTGATCACGACGATGTGGTCGGAAATGCTCATGACCAGTTTCATGTCGTGTTCGATCAGCAGCACGGTGACGTTGTGCTCTTCACGCAGCATGCTGATCAGCGCTTTAAGATCTTCGGTTTCCTTCGGGTTCAGGCCGGCGGCCGGTTCGTCGAGCATGAGGATCCGCGGGCGGGTCATCATGCAGCGAGCGATTTCCAGACGACGTTGCTGACCGTAGGCCAGGGTGCCGGCCGGACGGTTGGCGAACGCCTTGAGGTTGACCTTTTCCAGCCAGTACTCGGCGAACTCCATGGCTTCGCGTTCGCTCTTGCGAAACCCTGGCGTCTTGAACAGGCCCGCCAGGAAGTTGGTGTTCAGGTGACGGTGCTGGGCGATCAAGAGGTTCTCGACCGCGGTCATGTCCTTGAACAACCGCACGTTCTGGAAGGTGCGCACCACGCCTTTGAGGGCAATCTTGTGG
The DNA here is from genome assembly GCF_059716185.1 of Pseudomonas sp. LBUM1645. Taxonomy (NCBI): domain Bacteria; kingdom Pseudomonadati; phylum Pseudomonadota; class Gammaproteobacteria; order Pseudomonadales; family Pseudomonadaceae; genus Pseudomonas; species Pseudomonas sp. LBUM1645. The sequence goes on along the minus strand of NZ_CP166811.1, from coordinate 5,642,485 downwards.
CCGGGCAGGCCTTCGATCGGCTCGCCGTCCAGCAGGATGCTGCCGCCACTCGGCTGGTAGAAACCGGTCAGGCAGTTGAACACGGTGGTCTTGCCGGCGCCGTTGGGGCCGATCAGTGCCACGACCTGTTTTTCCTTCACGCTCAGGGCTACGCCGTTGACCGCCAGCAAGCCGCCGAAGCGCATGCTCAGATTTTCGACTTTAAGGATCTCGCGGCTCATTTGCGCAGCTCCATGTGGGGGCGTTGCATAGGCAGCAGACCTTGAGGACGCCAGATCATCATCAGCACCATCAAGGCGCCGAACATCAACATGCGGTATTCACTGAACTCACGCATCATTTCCGGCAACAGGATCATCACCGTGGCGGCGAGTACGACGCCCAGTTGCGAGCCCATGCCACCCAGCACCACGATGGCGAGGATGGTCGCCGACTCGATAAAGGTGAACGACTCCGGTGTCACCAGGCCCTGACGCGCGGCGAAGAAGCTGCCGGCGAAACCGGCGAAGCACGCACCGAGAGTAAAGGCGGAGAGCTTGATGACGGTAGGATTGAGACCCAACGCACGGCAGGCGATTTCGTCTTCACGCAACGCTTCCCAGGCACGGCCCAGCGGCATGCGCAGCAAACGGTTGATGACGAACAGGGCGAACAGCGCGAGCAACAGCGCAACCAGGTAAAGGAAGATCACCTTGTTGATCGAGTTGTATTCCAGGCCGAAGTACTCGTGGAAGGTCTGCAGGCCTTCAGCGGCTTTACGTTCGAAGGTCAGGCCGAAGAACGTCGGTTTCTCGATATTGCTGATGCCGTTCGGACCACCCGTGAGGCCGGTCAGGTTACGCAGGAACAGACGGATGATTTCACCGAAGCCCAGCGTCACGATCGCCAGATAGTCACCGCGCAGACGCAGGACCGGGAAGCCCAGCAGGAAGCCGAAGGTGGCCGCCATCAGGCCGGCGATCGGCAGGCAGATCCAGAAGCTCAGACCGTAGTAGTGCGACAGCAGCGCATAGCTGTAGGCGCCGACGGCATAGAAGCCGACGTAACCGAGGTCGAGCAGACCGGCCAGGCCGACCACGATGTTCAGGCCCAGGCCGAGCATCACGTAGATCAGCACCAGCGTGGCGATATCGACCGCACCGCGGGAGCCGAAGAACGGCCAGACCAGCGCACCGATGATCAACGCGATGATGATCCAGCGCTGAGTGGTTGGCAGGGTCAGGAAAGTACTGGCCTTGGCCGGCATCACTGGCATGTTCGGCGAGGATTTCCAGGCCGAGCTGATCTGCTGGTCGAACAGCACCCGCAGGAACATCAGCACCGAGCAGACGGCGATGGTGATCAGCGTTGCAGTGCTGGTGCCATGGACTTCGAGGTTGATGCCGACAATGGTCAGCTTCAGACCGAGTACCGGGTAGGCAACGGCCCACACCAGCAAGGCGCTGAACAACGCCTGTTTAAGATTCCTAGTCATACTTTTTCAACCTCCGGACGGCCCAACAGGCCGGTTGGCCGGAACAACAACACCAGAACCAATAAGCCGAACGCCACGACGTCCTTGTACTGGTCACCGAAGATATCGGCACCAAAGGCTTCCGCCACCCCAAGCACGATCCCGCCGAGCATGGCTCCGGGGATGCTGCCGATACCGCCCAGTACCGCTGCGGTGAAGGCCTTGAGGCCGACGAGGAAACCGGCGTTCGGGTTGATCACGCCGTATTGCATGCTCAGCAACACAGCCGCGATGGCTGCCAGTGCGGCACCGATGACGAAGGTCAGGGCGATGATGTTGTTGGTGTTGATACCCAAGAGGTTGGCCATCTTGATGTCTTCGGCACAGGCGCGGCAGGCGCGACCCAGGCGAGAGCGGGAGATGAACAACGTCAGGCCGAGCATGGCGACAAAGGTCACCACGAACACCACGATTTGCATGTAGGAAATCAGCACTTCTTGTGCGCCACCTGGCCCGATGGAGAAGTTGCCGGGGATCAGGTTGGGGATGGATTTGTCCTTGGAGTCTTGCGCCAGCAGAACCGTGTTCTGCAGGAAGATCGACATACCGATGGCGGAAATCAGCGGGATCAGACGGTTGCTGCCGCGCAAAGGGCGGTAGGCGATCCGTTCGATGCTGTAACCGTAGGCACTGGTCACGACAATGGTCGCGAGAAAAGCGGCGGTCATCAACAGCGGAACACTGTCGAGTCCCATCATGGACAGGCCCGCAATGGCGATGAACGCCACGTAGGAACCAATCATGTACACCTCGCCGTGGGCGAAGTTGATCATTCCAATGATGCCGTAAACCATCGTATAGCCGATGGCGATCAGGGCATACGTGCTGCCAATGGTCAGACCATTAACCAGCTGTTGGAAAAAGTGATAGATGTCAGGCATTACAGCGCTCCTAAAAACCTGATACGCATTTCACTGGTGGAGTCATTTTCCCGCTCGAGCCCCGTGGATCTGCATCCACTTCGAACGCGAGGTTTGCCAGCGAACCGCTGATGACGGTTTTGAGATTTTCAGGTGGGGAGACTGGCGGATCACGCCAGCGCGGCCCAATACGTTCGTAAAATAAAGCCCACGGCACGCCGTGGGCTTTATTGGCAGTCAGTCAGGCAACGCCTTACTGAGGCTTGGCTTCAGTTTTAGGTTTGCCGAAGTGCCACTCGTAAACCACAAATTTGAAGTCTTTCAGGTCGCCCTTGGCGTCGAAGCTCAGGTCGCCAGTCGGAGTCTTGAAGGTGCCTGCGTGGATGGCTTCAGCCACTTTGGCAGCGTCTTCGGACTTGGCAGCCTTGATACCGTCGGCAATCACGGTCACAGCCGAGTAGGCCGGGAACACGAACGGACCGCTCGGGTCTTCTTTCTTGGCTTTGAACGCGTCAGCCAGGGCGATGTTGGCCGGATCCTGGTCGAAGGATTTCGGCAGGGTTACCAGCAGACCTTCGGAAGCGTCTTTGGCGATCTGCGAAATGGAGTCGTTACCCACGCCTTCCGGACCCATGAACTTGGCTTTCAGGCCTTTTTCCTGTGCTTGACGCAGGATCAGACCCAGCTCTGGATGGTAGCCGCCGTAGTAGACGAAGTCGACGTTGGCTTGCTTGAGCTTGGAGATCATCGAAGAGAAGTCTTTGTCGCCGGCGTTGATGCCTTCGAACACGGCAACCTTGACGTTTTTGCCTTCCAGGGTTTTCTTCACGGCGGTGGCGATGCCTTCACCGTATTGCTGTTTGTCGTGCAGAACAGCAACGATTTTCGGTTTTACGAAGTCGGCAATGTAGTTACCGGCGGCAGGGCCTTGGGCGCTGTCCAGACCGATGGTGCGGAACACCATTTTGTAACCACGGGAAGTGATGTCCGGGCTGGTGGCAGCCGGGGTGATCATGATCACGCCTTCGTCTTCGTAAATGTCCGAAGCCGGTTGAGTGGAGCTGGAGCACAGGTGACCGACCACGAACTTGACGCCGTCGTTGACGACTTTGTTCGCGACCGCTACCGCTTGTTTTGGATCACAGGCGTCATCGTATTCAACGGCTTCGAGTTTCTTGCCGTCTACGCCGCCTTTGGCGTTGATCTGTTCGATGGCCATTTTGGCGCCACTGAACTGCATGTCGCCGTATTGGGCTACAGGGCCGGTTTTAGGGCCGGCGATGCCGATCTTGATGGTGTCAGCTGCGAACGAATGGCTGGCAACCCCGGCCAGAACCATAGCGGCAAACAGTTTGGAAATCTGCTTAGTAGCCTTAGTCATAGTGCTCCACTCTTACTGTTGTAGTTTTTATAGTCCTGGCGCCGTAGCAGCAGAACCGGGTCAGATATCTTCGATATCCTCCGGAAAATGCCCCCGGCAACTGTACCGGTACAGTGTAGAGCGCCAATTGTTAGCCTGGGAAGCTGGCGCCAGGGGGCAAAATCAGAGGGTGTCGCTTTATTGAAAGAAAAAGACAGAATGGCGGCGGGGGTTATAGCTGAAATATCAGCAATCCTTGGCTTTCCTGCTGTTTTCAATCGGTAACTCAATTGCATCCGGGTTTTTCTGCCAGACCACCAACGTTATGATTACGTCGATTTCTTTTCCGGACAGGACCCATGACTCAAGAACCTAGCACCCTCTATGCCAAGCTGCTTGGTGAAACCGCATCTATTACCTGGAAGGAGCTGGAGCCGTTCTTCGCCAAGGGTGCCCTATTGTGGGTCGACCCCGGTCTGGATTTGATTGCTGCAGCGGAAGCAGTAGCGACTGATGAAGGCGAGAAAGTGGCTGCCTGGCTGGCCGCCGACAAGGTCGCCAAGCTGTCTGAAACGCGGGCGCTGGATCTTTTCGAACGCGATCCGGAGCTGTGGGCAGTGGTCGTTTCGCCGTGGATTCTGATCCAGGAAAGGGCGACGAGTTGAAGGTTTGCACTCAAATGGTGCGCGACCTTGTCGGGCAAAAGTGTGTAGCCGAGTAGCGTGATGGCATGTTGCCGTAGAGAAAGGCCACAGAAGGGTCTTGGCGAGGGTGACGTAAACGTAACGGGAACAGTTTATTGAGCAGCCTGATGGCTGCTTAATTGTTTCTGAATGTTGGGATTTGTCGTAAATGTGAGGCCGCCATCGCGAGCAAGCTCGCTCCCACAGGGGACCGCGTTCTATCAGAAGAATGCGATCAAATGTGGGAGCGAGCTTGCTCGCGATTGGGGCGCCGCTGATTAAGCGGTCTTGCCGGTATGGTTATTCAGCGAAATAACCTTGGTCTTGCCAATGCGGTGACGATAAATCTCGCGCAAGTACTTGATCGACTTCTTCACGCAGTCCCGGGACAGACGAATGTCATTGATCGAGACGAACTTCTCTTTGTCGTTGATCAGCTCGCGGTACTTCTTCTCGTACATCGGTTTGATCGCGTACCAGTTGGTGTCGAGGATCTTCGCCGGGTTCTCGAATTCATTAAGCAGCTCGTCGATCCGGTCTTCGTCGAACTCTTCATTAATGATGAAGTCCAGGATCGAGTTATCCAGGGTTTCGTCAAAGCGGTACGGGTTTTTCGCGAAGCAGCGCTTGATGAAGGCCACGATCAGGGTCAGGAAGTCGTCCGACAGGCACGGGCTCTTGGCGATCAACGTGGTCAGCGACAGGTTGGCCGACGCGCCGATGACCAGCGCATAACGCTTGAGCGTGGTGTTTGGGAACAGGCTGTTGAGGTGAGTCTTCAACCGGTTCAAGTCCATGTAGGACAGCTTGTAGTCTTTGGGCAGCGAAACAATCGAGACCACCGACGAGCAGTTCTTGAAGAAGTGCAGGTCGTGCAACGCGGCCGCGTCGTACCCCGAATTCTTGTACTGCTCCAGCGAGGCGCGATAGCGCTTGGATTCGATCGGCAACAGGCTGATACCTTCGATTGCCTGGGTCACTTTGTTGAAGTGCGGCAAGTCGATGGAGCGGAAGAACAGGTCGTCGATGTTCAGGCGCTGCGGTTCTTTCTCGAACACCTTGAACTTGTCGCTGCTCGGCTGCGGGGTTTCCGGCACCACGGACTCAGCGTAGGCAATGGCTACGGGGCCGGCCAGACTCATGAACAGGTCGTTGGCGTCCAGGCGAATGGTTTCGCCGATGTCGATGCCAGCCCGACGGAAATAGTTCTGGTCGTAGTCGGTAGTAACCGCCTGTGCCGTCAGAATGTTGAAGATCTGCTGTGAGATGTATTGGTTGGCGTGCTTTTCCATCGCGTTGACGTCGATGTTCTGGATGTTGCCGTCATCGCTTTCTTCGGCATAACGCATGATGTCGTTGGAGATCAGCATCATGGCGTTCCATGGGCGAATACGGCCCATGACACTGGCTTCGCTGCTGTCTTCGTTGGCGAAGTTGTAGGAGAAGTCCCACTCTTCCGACAGGTATTTGCACAGCAGGCGACCGGCGTTGATGTGCAACGCCTCAGACATTTCGCTGCGATGATCGGAAATGTTCGGCAACACGCAAATGCCGCTGGTGAAGATCGGCTCGAAGACGAAGGAATGACCGCTTTTGCCGTCGTGCTCGTCCATCGGCTTGGTGTCGAACGTCTTGTTCATGTACGAGTGCTGCTGGGCCAGGCCGAATTCCGAGGCCATGCCCGAACCGGTACCGCCGCCGGCACTGAAGATCGAGAAGTACAGGCGCGACTGGTTGGCCTTGATCCCGCAGCTGTCGATCAGGTACGAGTGAATCATCTTCCAGTCAGGACTGGAGAAACGCTGGGTGTCCTTGTTCAGGATGATCTTGGCCAGGTATTGGCCGAGGATCGGCGCGTTACCGGCGCCACCGGCGTGGACTTCCGACAAGTCCATGATCTTCATTTTGCTGTAGTCGCGCAGGAAACCGCTTTTTTCGCCCTTGCGCGAGAAACGGATGCGGCCGGCGATGTCTTTGTCCAGGTCGCCGAGCATGACCAGCGGTTCTACCAGGAACACCGGTTTGGTGGCCTTGTTCGGCCCCAGGCGCAGGTTGTTGCGAATCCACTGTGCCGGGCTGTAACCCTTTTCGGCGAAGCGCTTGTCCGGCGACGGGCGATCTTCGTTATTGAATTCGTTGAGGTAGAACTTGCGGGCGTTGTACACCAGTTCGGCGACGTCCAGCGCAATGTTCGAACCGCAACGACCCAGGCCGATCAGGCACACCGACGGGAATTCCTGATCGCTGTGATGTTCACTGTCGCCTTCCAGATGCGGTGGGCGCGGGAACACCATGTCGCGCAGACCGTCGAGATTATCGAGGATGCGGTCGGTATTGGTTTCGGTGAAGTACAGGTATTGCTGAGTTGATAACGGGCGCGATGGGGTCAATGGCTTCGACGGTGCAGGGCTGTTTGCCGCGGGGCTCAACGCCAGATCGGATATCGCAGTGGCCGGATTGTTTTTAGAAGTCATTGTGCGCCATGTACCTGGGCTGGTTGGTTGAGCGACACGATGTCGTCGAACCATCACGGATGGGATCTCGCGTCTTTTTTTTGCGCGTATTTGGCCCAAGCGTCAGGGCCTTGGCCTGAGCATCGCTCGGGGGAATCCTTTCCTAAGTCATGATGAATCGGCCAATATTCGATGATCTTTAATCAAAAGGAGGCCAAATGATGGCAATGTTACCTTCGCTCGGGTTTGCCGGGGTCGGCCTGATGGGCTTGCCAATGTGTCGACGCTTGCTGGCCGCGGGTTATCCGCTGACGGTGTGGAACCGTAATCCAGCCAAGTGCGCGCCGCTGGTCGAGGCCGGTGCACGACAGGTCTCCTCGCCGGCGGAGCTGTGTCAGCACGCCGACGTAGTGATGTTGTGCCTGGCGGACACAGCTGTTGTGCGCGAGGTGGTTTTTGGCGCGGCGGGCATTGCCGAGGGGGCGCAAAACGGTCAAGTGCTGGTGGATTTTTCCAGCCTGGAACCCACGGCGACCCGGGAAATGGCCAAAGAGTTGATCAACACAACCGGCATGAGTTGGATGGATTCGCCCGTGTCCGGCGGTGTGTCCGGCGCCGAGGCTGGCAGTCTGGCGATCATGGTGGGCGGCACAACGGCAGATCTTGAGCGTGTGCGGCCGGTGTTGTTGACGCTTGGTCAGCGCGTGACTCATATGGGGGCAGTCGGGGCAGGGCAGGTAACCAAGGTTTGCAATCAGATGATTGTCGCCTGCAATGCGCTGGTGATCGCCGAAGTGGTGGCTCTGGCTGAACGTTCCCAAGTCAATGCCAGCATGATTGCCGAAGCCCTGACCGGCGGTTTCGCCGATTCAAAACCCTTGCAGATCCTCGTCCCGCAAATGGCTGACAGCCGTTTCGAGCCCGTGAAGTGGCACGTACGCACGTTGCTCAAGGATCTGGACGCTGCGGTGAGTTTTTCCCGTGAACAAGGCGCGGCCACTCCGATCAGCGGATTGGCCGCACAACTGATGCGCCTGCATGGGGGGCAGGGCTTTTTGGAAAAGGATCCGTCAACGTTAGTGCAGATGTACCGCGAGCCAGACTTAGAGAACTGACGCTACGCGCGTGTTTACGCTGGTTGATTTCGTTCAGCACCGGACGCAACTCAGCCAGTGGCACTGGACGGCTGAGCAGGTTGCCCTGAACAAAGTCGCAGCCTTGTCGTTCGAGAAAGTCATATTGCTCGAAGGTTTCCACGCCTTCGGTGACAACCTGTAAATGCAGGGTGTGAGCCATGATGATAATGGCCTGGACGATTTCCGTGTCCTGAGTGGCCTTGGGGATGTCCTGGATGAACGAACGGTCGATCTTCAGGCTGCTCAGCGGCAGGCGCTTGAGGTAGGCCAGGGATGAAAAACCGGTGCCGAAATCCTCGATCGACAGCGAGACCCCGAGGGCACAGATCTGCCGCAGCAACACCAGGGTTTTGGCGAGGTTGCCCATCAACGCGTTTTCGGTCACTTCCAGTTCCAGCCGCTGTGGCGCCACCCCGGCGGCGCGCAGGGCGTGTTCGATTTCATCGACCAGCTCTTCGCGCGCAAGGTTGAGGGGCGAGCAGTTCACGGCGATCTTGAGTTCTTCGCAACCCTGGCGGGACAGCTCGCCAAGATCTTCGCAGACCTTGCGCAACACCCAGTTATCCAGATCGGCGATCAGTCCGTTGGCCTCGGCAATGGCAATGAATCGATCGGGTGCCAGCAACCCATGAACCGGGTGTTGCCAGCGAATCAGTGCTTCAAGTTTGGTGACTTGGCTGGTTTTCAGGTCATAGATGGGTTGGTAATACAGTATTAACCCGTCGTCTTCGCGCAAGGCGTGACGCAATTCTTCTTCCAGTTGCAACTCCAGTGTGGCGCGGGCTTTCATATGTGGACTGAAAAAATGCAGGCCGTTGCGACCGTTGTCCTTGGACTGGTATAGCGCGAGGTCGGCGTTTTTCAGCAGCTCTTCGCAGGTATCGCCGTCTTGCGGGAACAGGCTGATGCCGATGCTGGTGGTCATGACCATGCTTCGTCCGGCCAGCTCGATAGGATCTTTCATTTTCAGCATGATGCGCTGGGCCATGAGCCGCGCTTCTTCACGGTCATGCAGGCTGATGAGGATGCAGAACTCGTCTCCACCGAAGCGCGCCACCACATCATCGGGGCTGCGCACCGAGTTGTTGATGTGGCTGGCCAGGACTTTGAGCAATTCGTCGCCGGCGTCGTGACCCAGGCTGTCGTTGATCCGCTTGAAGTGATCGATGTCGAGGAACATCACCGCCAGCATGCCGCCTTCGTTGGCTTTCTCGATCAGCTTCTCGGCGAAGATCTGGTTGAAGCCGCGACGGTTGATCAGGTTGGTCAACGCGTCGTAGTGCGCAACCAGTTGCAATGACATACGCGCCTGGTCCAGTTGACCGAGCAGGGTGTTGACCCGCTGCAGGTCGCTCTCCTTGTGTTGCAGCTTCTTGTCGGCGAGAGCTGCGCTGATGCTGCTGCCGATGATCAGTAACGTTATCACCGCCACCGTCAGCCCCAGTTGCAGGTGGTTATTCTCGCCGGGCAGCGGCTGGAGGCTGTTGTCGGGCAGCACCAGACTGAGCGCCGCCATGCCGGTGAAGTGCATGCTGACGATGCCGGCCCCGAGCACCAGGCTGGCGGTGTATTTGAGCAGTTGATGTAAAACACCGCTACCTTCGCGCAGGTAACTGGAAATCAACAGTGCGGCCAGGCTGGCGCCAATCGCGATCACGATGGAGAGTCCGAACAGGACGGGTTGGTAATAGGCTGTCGCATTCGAACGCATGGCGGCCATGCCCACGTAGTGCATGGTCGCGATGCCCAGGCCGATCCACACCGCGGCCCGCAAGTATTGCCAGAAATTCAGATGAGGATGGCTGAGGGTGTGCATCGCCAGCCACGAGGCCGTCAGCGCGAACAACAGCGAGATCAAGGTGATGGGCAGCTGGTAATGGATTTCAATCGGCGCCTGGAACGCCAGCATGCTGATGAAGTGCATGGCCCAGATACCACCCGCCAGACACCCGGCACCGACCCAGCGCCAGAGCCGTTGGGACGCAGATTTTTCTGCATGGCCAACCCGTTCGGTTATGTCCAGCGTGGCGAAGCCGGCCACACAGGCGACCACATAGGCCAGTAACACCAGAAAGGGGTTATGGGCGCAATTGAGTATGACCTGCCCGCTTTCTGGCAGCTGAGTAGTGAAATATAAAGCAGGCCACTCCATCGTACGCCCCGCGTTTATCATTCTGGCCGACACCGTGAACCTGGCGAATGCATTGGAGTATAGGTGTCATGCAGAGAGTGCAAGCGTTGGTGGCACATTGCTTTTAATGATTTTGGAATGACCCGCTGAGTGCTTAGAAATAAAATGTGCATGGGCGGCGCCTCATGGGGTGCTATCAGCTTTACGAATAATTACAGACAGCTCCGGCGGGCCTGACTAGATTGCAGGCTCCGGGCTCGGATGCGTTGGCAGTGAAGCCCCAATAACAATAAAAGAGACGGACCCATGCAGAACTCGACCCAAGCGGCGAATGCCTGGCGCATTCTGTTCCTGCTGTTCCTGGCCAACCTGTTCAACTTCTTCGACCGCACCATTCCGGCCATCATCATCGAACCGATCCGCATGGAATGGCACCTCAGCGACTTTCAGCTGGGGATCATCGGTACCGCATTCACCCTCGTTTATGCCATTGCCGGCCTGCCTCTGGGACGGATGGCCGATACCGGTTCGCGCAGTAAATTGATGGGTTGGGGCCTGGCGGCGTGGAGCGGGCTGACAGCAGTCAACGGACTGGTGGGGAGTTTCTGGGCTTTCCTGATCGTGCGCATGGGCATCGGCATCGGTGAAGCCAGTTACGCACCGGCCGCCAACTCGCTGATCGGCGACCTGTTCCCAGCCCACCGTCGGGCGCGGGCGATGGGCATTTTCATGCTCGGCTTGCCGTTGGGGTTGCTGTTGGCGTTCTTCACCATCGGCGCGATGGTCAAGGCGTTCGACAGCTGGCGCGCGCCGTTCTTTATCGCGGCAGTGCCGGGGCTGATCCTGGCGATCTTCATGTTCTACATCAAAGAACCGAAACGCGGCGCCGCAGAGAGTGTGCAAGTCTCGCAAGAACGCGTAGACCGGCCGATCCGTCGGGTTCTGGCGGTGCCGACTTTCCTGTGGCTGGTGATGGCGGGGCTGTGTTTCAACTTCGCCACGTATGCCTGCAACTCGTTTCTGGTGCCGATGCTGCAGCGCTATTTCCTGATGCCGTTGCAGGAAGCGGCGGTGGCGACCGGGGTGATTGTCGGTGTTACCGGGTTGTTCGGCCTGACACTGGGCGGCTGGGTCGCGGACAAGATTCACCAGCGGGTGGCTAATGGGCGACTGTTGTTTGCCGCGTTCAGCTTGATCATCTCGACGGTGTGCACCGCTTGGGCGCTGCATTCCGGGCGGATCGAGATCGGGGTATTTGTGGCGGTGTTCAGTGTGGGCTGGTTGTTTGCCTACAACTTCTACACCTGCGTTTACACCGCCATTCAGGACGTAGTCGAGCCGCGCTTGCGGGCTACGGCCATGGCGCTGTTCTTTGCCGGGTTGTATTTGCTGGGTGGTGGTTTGGGACCGGTGGTGGTGGGCGCATTGTCCGACCACTTTGCGCATACGGCGATGCTCTCGGCCGGTGCTGAACAGATGACCGAGGCGTTCAAGGCTGTCGGCTTGCATGACGCGATGTATTTGATCCCGGTGGCGCTGTTTTTCACCATGGTGTTTCTGTTCCTGGCTTCGCGGTGTTTTGTGCGCGATGCCAAGCGGATGAAGGAAGGGTTGGTTGCCGTGGTTGAACCTTTGGGTTCTGCGGCGACTGCCTAATCGCCATCGTCGGAATGCCGCCCAGACCAAGCTCGCTCCCACATTTGGAATGCATTCCCCTGTGGGAGCGAGCTTGCTCGCGATGAGGTCATCAGCAACACCTTAACAATCAAGCAGACAAAAAAAGGCCCGCATCGCTGCGGGCCTTTTTGTTTTAGCGGTGGAGCAGGGGAGTTAACCCGCCACCAACACCCGAATCGCTTCCAGTCGCAGCGCAGCCTTGTCGAGCATGGCCAGGCCTTGCTCGCGTTGCTTGCGCAGGGCAACCAGTTCGCTGTCACGCACGGTCGGGTTGACCGCTTGCAACGCGGTCAGGCGCGCCAGCTCTTCGTCGGTGTCGGCGGCCAGACGACGCTGCGCCTCAGCCACGCGCTCGGCGTGACGTGGGAAGATCTTCTCTTCACCGGCGTTGATCCGTGGCGTCAGCTGATCGCGCTGGGCCTGGATGAACTTGTTGGCGCTGGCACGCGGCACGCTTTCCAGCTGATCGTTAAGGGTTTCGAACGACACCCGGGCCGACAGGTCATTACCGTTGGCGTCGAGCAGGCAGCGCAGGGCGGCCGGTGGCAGGTAACGGCCCAGTTGCAGCGAGCGCGGGGCAACCACTTCGCTGACGTAGAGCAGTTCCAGCAACACGGTACCAGGTTTCAGAGCCTTGTTCTTGATCAGCGCCACGGCGGTGTTGCCCATGGAACCGGACAAGACCAGGTCCATGCCGCCCTGAACCATCGGGTGTTCCCAGGTAATGAACTGCATGTCTTCGCGAGACAGTGCCTGGTTGCGGTCGTAAGTGATGGTCACGCCTTCGTCGTCGCCCAGCGGGAAGCTGGCGTCGAGCATTTTTTCGCTCGGCTTGAGGATCAGCGCGTTTTCCGAGTGGTCTTCGCTGTCGATGCCGAACGCGTCGAACAGGGTTTCCATGTAGATCGGCAGGGCGAACTGGTCGTCTTGCTCGAGGATGTCCTCGACCAATGCATCACCTTCGCCAGCGCCACCGGAGTTGAGTTCCAGCAAGCGGTCACGGCCGGTGTGCAACTCGGCTTCCAGGCGTACGCGCTCGGCGCGGGCTTCGTCGATCAGCGCTTGCCACTCGCCGTCATCGGCGTTTTCCAGCAGCGGCAGCAGGCGCGAGCCGAACTGATGCTGCAGGGCGTTGCCGGTCGGGCAGGTGTTGAGGAACGCGTTCAGCGCTTCGTGGTACCACTGGAACAGGCGCTCTTGCGGGCTGGTTTCCAGGTACGGCACGTGCAGTTCGATGATGTGCTTCTGGCCGATCCGGTCCAGGCGACCGATACGCTGCTCCAGCAGGTCCGGGTGCGATGGCAGATCGAACAGCACCAAGTGGTGCGAGAACTGGAAGTTACGACCTTCACTGCCGATTTCCGAGCAGATCAGCACCTGCGCGCCAAATTCTTCGTCGGCGAAGTAAGCGGCGGCGCGGTCACGCTCGAGGATGTTCATGCCTTCGTGGAAAACCGTGGCCGGGATGCCGGAACGCACGCGCAGGGCGTCTTCCAGGTCCATGGCGGTTTCAGCGTGAGCGCAGATCACCAGCACTTTGGTGCGCTTGAGCATCTTCAGCGTGTCGATCAGCCACTCGACGCGCGGGTCGAATTTCCACCAGCGTTCTTCTTCATTGGCATCCGGCTGGGCCTGGAAGCTGACTTCCGGGTACAGCTCGGCGTGATCGCCCAGCGGCAGTTCGAGGTATTCGTCGGGGCACGGCAGCGGGTACGGGTGCAGCTTGCGCTCCGGGAAACCCGCCACGGCGGCGCGGGTGTTGCGGAACAGCACACGGCCGGTGCCGTGGCGGTCCAACAGTTCGCGGACCAGACGGGCGCTGGCTTCGATATCGCCATCGTTAACCGCCGCCAGCAAGGCTTCCCCTTCATTGCCGAGGAAACCGTGAATGGTCTTGTGCGCTTCAGGGGACAGGCGTCCCTTGTCCAGCAACTCCTGAACGGCTTCGGCCACCGGGCGATAGTTTTCGCTCTCGGCGCGGAAGGCGTGCAGGTCGTGGAAACGGTTCGGGTCGAGCAGGCGCAGACGCGCAAAGTGGCTGTCCTGACCCAGTTGTTCCGGGGTCGCGGTCAGCAGCAGGACGCCGGGAATGACTTCGGCCAGTTGTTCAACCAGCGAATACTCAGGGCTGGCCTTCTCTTCGTGCCACACCAGGTGGTGCGCTTCGTCGACGACCATCAGGTCCCAACCGGCGGCGAACAGTGCGTCCTGGGCCTTCTCGTCTTCCACCAGCCACTCGAGTGCAACCAGCGCGAGCTGGGTGTCTTCGAACGGGTTGGCGGCATCGCTTTCGATAAAGCGTTCTTCGTCGAACAGCGCAACTTGCAGGTTGAAGCGGCGGCGCATCTCCACCAGCCACTGGTGCTGCAGGTTCTCCGGAACCAGGATCAGCACGCGGTTGGCGCGGCCCGAGAGCAGTTGGCGATGGATCACCAGACCGGCTTCGATGGTTTTACCCAGGCCCACTTCGTCTGCCAGCAAAACCCGCGGCGCAATGCGGTCGGCGACTTCACGGGCGATGTGCAGCTGGTGCGCGATCGGTTGCGCACGCACGCCGCCGAGGCCCCAAAGCGCGGACTGCAACTGGCGGCTGGTGTGTTCCAGGGTGTTGTATCGCAGGGAGAACCAGGCCAGCGGGTCGATCTGCCCGGCGAACAAACGATCGCTGGCCAGACGGAACTGAATAAAGTTCGACAGTTGGGTTTCCGGCAGGGTAACCACTTCGTTATGCCCGTTGAGGCCGTGGTAAACCAGCAGGCCGTCGACGTCGTCGACTTCTTGAACGGTCAGTTTCCAGCCTTCGAAGTGAGTGATCGAGTCACCCGGCGAAAACCGCACGCGGGTGAGGGGCGCATTCCGTAGCGCGTACTGGCGAGTCTCGCCAGTGGCCGGGTAGAGCACGGTCAACAAGCGGCCGTCCTGTGCCAGAACGGTGCCTAAACCCAGCTCGGCTTCGCTGTCACTGATCCAGCGTTGCCCCGGTTGATACTGCTGCGCCATGCTGCCTGACTCCCACCTTGAAAAAGCGGGCTATCTTAACGGAATCGGCCCTCCAGACCAAAAGGTTTACGGCGTAGGAGCTGCCGAAGGCTGCGATCTTTTGATCTTGGGGAACGCTTGAGTTCTATGTTGTCCGATAAAGATCGCAGCCTGCGGCAGCTCCTACAAGTGCCAAACGGGTCACAGTTTGCGACCGATGGCTCAAGTCGCCATCCCCTCAGCCGACAGCCTGCTGACAGGAGACTAATAATTATGCTGCCACCGATGCTCCCCTTGAGTGCCGTGCCAATCACCTCACAGCAGGATCCGATTCGCCAGCGGCCGGATATTCCGCCCGTGGTGCCGGTGCAGGAAAGCTCCAACGAAAGCACCATCGACCTGCAACAGCGCGATCCGGAAGAGGCGGCGTTTCAGCTGCGCGAGGAACAGCGCCGCAAGCAGGAACAGCAAAGGCGCCGTCGCGAAGCCGATGAAGATCCTGAAGAACACCTGGCGATTCCCGGTGACGAGCTCAACGCCGACAATACCGTGCCAGTGGCGCCATTGATGGAAGATCAGCCACGACAGGGTTTGTGGGTCGATATCCAGATTTGAGGTTGCGGCTGGTCAGCGCTGCCGCCAGACCTCATTATTGCTACAAACCTGCCAAGCGATGCACTGAGCACCATGAGCCAAGACGACAAGCTGATCGACCTCAACGCTGAACGCGCCAAGCGGGTTCATGACCTTAATGAAAAGCGCCTGAACGAAGTGCGCCAGGCGTTCGAGCACGCCATGCCGTTGGGTAAAGCGAAGAAGAAGCCGAAGAACAAACCGAAAAAGCGTTGAAACACCCTGCATCGGTTGATGCAGGTCAGTTATTTCCCCTCCTTTACGCCCAGTCTCGGGCGACATTGATCCCGGTCAATTTCTTCTCCTGCCTGATTGGTTAACTTAGCCCCATCGCAACAAGGCAAGTGCAGGAGGCCAGTCATGTTTCTCGACAACGTGGTGATCGCCGGAGTGCTGACAGTCGGCCTCATGGTTCTGTTTTTTGCAGGGTTTGGATTTTTTATCTGGAAGGATTCGCATAAGCGCAAACCGTAGGTCTTTCTGGAAGCAATGAGCACGCAAGGCATTTTGGGCAACTTCGGTTGCCCTTTTTTTTGTGTCTGAAAATCTATCGGAATACGCCGACCTATTGTAGGAGCCGAGCTTGCTCGCGATGGGGCCATGACATTCAACATCCATGTTGCCTGTAAGGCCGCTATCGCGAGCAAGCTCGGCTCCTACAGGTTATGTGGCGTTTTGCGAGTTTTCGGCGGGCAATAAAAAGGCGCGAACCTCACGGAACGCGCCTTTTTTAGCAGCGATGTATCAGCTGCCCAGTGCCTTCGACGCCAGCCAGAACAGGCCGGCCGACAAGGCCACTGTGGCTGGCAGGGTCAGGACCCAGGCCAGCAGGATGGTTTTGACGGTGCCACCTTGCAGGCCGCTTTTATTGGCGACCATGGTGCCGGCCACGCCCGAGGACAGGACGTGGGTGGTGGACACCGGCAGGCTGAAGATGTTGGCCATGCCGATCAGGCTCGCGGTAGTGATCTGTGCCGACATGCCTTGGGAGTAGGTCATGCCTTGCTTGCCGATCTTCTCGCCGATGGTCAGAACCACGCGCTTCCAGCCCACCATGGTACCCAGGCCGAGGGCCAGGGCTACCGCCAGAATCACCCAGAACGGGGCGTATTCAGTGGTAGTGGTCAGGTCTTTGCGCAGCTTGTCCAAGTCAGCCTTTTCACGGGCAGCCAGGCTAGGCAGCTTGCTGACTTTCTTCGCCGTGTCGTCCAGGCAGAGCAGGTAGCGACGCACTTCGATGCGGCTTTCTGCCGGCAGCGAGTGGTAGTCCGCTACACCTTTAAGGGTGCCGAGCAGTGCGGCGATGGTCGGTTCGGTCTGTTGCGGATTGCAACGGAATTTCTCCGGCAGGTCACCTTCCACGCTTTTGCCCAGGGCCAGGAATTCACCCAGCGTATCGGCATTGCGCTTATAGAACTGGCTCAGGTGCAGGGTCGCGTCGCGAGTCCGTTCGATCTGGTAGGTCGTGCTGCCCAGGTCGAGTACGAATTGCGCCGGAACGATGCCGATCAGCACCAGCATGATCAGGCCGATACCTTTCTGGCCATCGTTGGAACCGTGCACGAAGCTCACGGCCATGGCCGAAATGACCAGCACCAGGCGGTTCCAGAACGGCGGGTGTTTCTTGTCATCGATCTTGCGGCGCTGTTCCGGTGTCTTGTGCATCTTCGACAGTGGACGCCACCATTTAAGGCCGATCAATATCAGTGCGGCGACCAGGAAGCCCGCCATTGGCGAGAACACCAGGGACGCACCGATATCGATCGCTTTCTGCCAGTTAACGCCATCAGCCAACGGAATATCGTTGATCAAGGCGTTGGCAAGACCGACACCGAGGATCGACCCGATCAGCGTATGGGAGCTGGAAGCCGGGATACCGAAGTACCAGGTGCCCAGGTTCCAGGTGATGGCGGCGGCGAGCAGCGAGAACACCATGGCCAGCCCGTGACCGGTGTTCACATTGATCAACAGCTCTACCGGCAGCAGGTGGACGATGGCATACGCCACGCCGACACCGCCCAGCAGAACGCCGAGAAAGTTGAACACACCGGAAAAGAACACCGCCAGATGGGGCGGCATGGCTTTGGTGTAGATAACAGTGGCCACCGCGTTAGCGGTGTCATGAAAGCCGTTGATGAACTCGAAGGCGAGGACAAAGGCCAGGGCGAGCAAGAGGCTCACAAGCACCCAAGCATCTAGTCCGCTGAATAAATCGATCATGAAGGTTTTCTGACCCGGTCGTAAGGGGGCGCGATTATGCCAGAAAAGACTGCTAATCGATGCACTAGGTGCTCATCGGTAACATTCTTCAACGAATTAATTTTCGGCAGCAGCCCAAGCCCCAGGTTTTTACTGGGTTTTGCAAGTCATTGAATTACTTTGAAAAGGCCGCAGCCACAAGGCGTTCTCTCGTAGGAGCAAGAGGTTTTGACGCTTGTGTGAAATATCTGAAAAGAGGGCCAGACATGAGCCATTTGCCTCATCCGGGGGGTGAGGTGGCCGCTGCCCGCTGGTAGCGGGCGCGAAAGGCATCATCGATACATCCCGCTTTTAACGGATGCAGACGCAGACCCTTGAAAGAATTCAGGCCGAGGGCTTATGGCTCTTCGGCTTTGAGTTCCTTTTCCATTTTCTGCAATTCTTGAGTGAAAGCCTGATCCTGAACGGTGGCGCGTTTACGCCAGGGTTTGCGTTCCGGTTCGGGCTGTGCGGCGTAGGTGGTGACTTCCCCGCCGTAAACTTCCTTGTAACGTTGTTCCTGGCGCTCAAGTTCCGCGCGCAGTTCGTCTTTCGTCACAGTGCTACCTGATTGAGTTGAGATAAATTCTGGTGAAACGCGCTGCATCAAATGTATTTGACCACGCTCGCCGAATGGACAAGGCCCGTAAAGGCATCATTTTTTACGGCATTGCGATCAATTACTTCCATGTTGCAGGCGGCCACGACACCAGAGATAAATAGCTGACGCAGCATCAGTTTCCTGTTGCAGCGAACACCTTGGCTAAGCATATGAAATGAGTGTCAGGCGCTTGCTGCGGGTAACGGCGATGGAACATCGCGCTACCGGGTGGCGGAATCGAATTAAAAACCGGTCACCACTGAATTTCATTATAGCGGTCGATTCGAAGAACACTATCGCCAAAGAGTTAAAAGTAGGTCTTGATGTGTGATTGTTTTGTTACTCGCAACTTTATACGGCTAACTAGGTCCTTCGGCGGCACGACGTTACAGTGATGTCTTTCTGACGCCATTAAGTCGAACAAGTTAGGACAATTACATCGACCACTTCTAGTCTGCGTCAGAGCCAGTGTAAAAACAGGTGCAAGCCTGTTCAATAATAGGCTGGTCCGGGTGGGAGTCGATTGCGATTATCGGTCGATGGTTCGATAATCGCACATTCTTGGCTGCCCGGGGTTGTGTGAGGGACCGGCTGCCGCTTGTAATAGCCGCTGAACCGTGTGGGAAAAGGACCTTATATGAACGATCAAATGCGCAATTCCTTCGCTTCAGTGGCGCCGCCGATCGTTGCCTCGCCTGCCAAGCGGATCCAGGCACTGACCGGCGACCCGGATTTCATGACCTCCCTGGCCCGTGGCCTGGCCGTGGTGCAAGCGTTCCAGGAGCGCAAACGTCACCTCACCATCGCCCAGATCAGTCACCGCACGGAAATTCCCCGCGCCGCTGTGCGACGTTGCCTGCACACGCTGATCAAACTCGGTTACGCCACCACCGACGGCCGCACGTATTCGCTGCTGCCTAAAGTACTGACGCTCGGCCATGCCTATGTGTCCTCGACGCCGCTGGCGGTTTCCGCCCAGCCCTACCTGGACCGCATGAGCGAGCAACTTCATGAAGCCTGCAACATGGCCACTCTGGAAGGCGATGACATCTTGTACATCGCTCGTTCGGCCACCACCCAGCGACTGATTTCCGTCGACCTGTCGGTGGGTGGACGTCTACCGGCCTATTGCACCTCGATGGGTCGGATTCTTCTCGCGGCGCTGGACGATACGTCACTGCGCGAGTACCTCGACCATGCAGAGCTGCAAGCCAAGACCAGCCGAACCCTGCACACCCCCGAGGCGTTGCTCGAATGCCTGCAAGAGGTGCGGCAGCAAGGCTGGTGCATCGTCGATCAGGAATTGGAGCAGGGCCTGCGCTCGATTGCCGTTCCGGTGTATGACGCTTCCGGCCAAGTGGTCGCGGCGCTAAACGTCAGCACCCACGCCGGCCGAGTCAGCCGCAACGAGCTGGAACAACGTTTCCTGCCTGGCCTCCTGAGCGCGAGCCGCGACCTCAGCGCACAACTCTTTGCGTAAGCCTTTCGCCTAAGCTGTTCGATAAACGCACAGAGTCGCGTTTATCGAATTGACGCTCTTTCCCCAAGATCACTAATGTCGCGGCAGCGCCAGCCTTGGCTGGTTCCTGTCCGACTGCGTTCTTGCGTGGAATAAAAATAATGAACCAGCCTCAGTCTGCTGTAGGAAACTGCCTCGACGTGCAGTCCTTCATCAATGCTCAACCCATTTCGCGCTACCAATGGCGAGTGGTGATCCTGTGTTTCCTGATTGTTTTCCTCGATGGCCTCGACACGGCGGCCATGGGTTTCATCGCGCCCGCCCTGTCTCAGGATTGGGGCATCGACCGCGCCAGTCTCGGCCCGGTGATGAGCGCGGCGTTGATCGGTATGGTCTTTGGCGCACTGGGTTCTGGCCCATTGGCTGACCGCTTCGGGCGAAAAATCGTACTGGTGGGCGCGGTGCTGTTGTTCGGCGCGTTCAGCCTGGCTTCGGCTTACAGCACCAACGTCGATCAGTTGCTGGTGCTGCGTTTCCTCACTGGCCTGGGCCTTGGCGCCGGCATGCCGAACGCCACGACGCTGCTGTCCGAATACACCCCGGAGCGCAAGAAATCCCTGCTGGTGACCAGCATGTTCTGCGGTTTCAACCTCGGCATGGCGGGCGGCGGTTTCATTTCCGCCAAACTGATTCCGGCCTTTGGTTGGCACAGTCTGCTGATGATCGGCGGGATTTTGCCGCTGATCCTCGCCGTCGTATTGCTGTTCTGGCTGCCGGAATCGGCGCGCTACCTCGTCGTCCGCAATCGCGGCACTGACAAAGTGCGCAAGGCCCTGGCGCCCATCGATCCAATCGTCGTCGCCCAGGCTTCCAGCTTCAGCGTGCCGGAACAGAAAACCGTGAAGGCCCGCAACGTGTTCGCGGTGATCTTCTCCGGCACCTACAGCACCGGCACCTTGTTGCTGTGGCTGACCTATTTCATGGGGTTGGTGATCGTTTATCTGTTGACCAGTTGGCTGCCGACGCTGATGCGTGACAGCGGCGCGAGCATGGAGCAGTCGGCATTCATCGGCGCGTTGTTCCAGTTTGGCGGGGTATTGAGCGCGGTGGGCGTGGGCTGGGCGATGGACCGGTTCAATCCGCACAAGGTTATCGGCATTTTCTATCTATTCGCCGGAGTATTTGCCTACGCGGTAGGGCAGAGCCTGGGCAACATCACGCTATTGGCGACGTTGGTGTTGGTGGCCGGGATGTGCGTCAACGGCGCGCAATCGGCAATGCCTTCACTGGCGGCACGGTTTTATCCGACGCAGGGGCGGGCGACCGGGGTGTCGTGGATGCTCGGGATCGGCCGCTTTGGCGCGATTCTCGGTGCGTGGATGGGCGCAACGCTACTGGGCCTGGGCTGGAATTTCGAGCAGGTGCTGACAGCGCTGGTGATTCCAGCGGCATTGGCGACCACGGCGGTGGTGATCAAGGGCATGGTCAGCCATGCGGATGCGACCTGATTCGGCTTGAGATAGTGGTGTAGCAGAAAAGATCGCAGCCTGCGGCAGCTCCTACAGAGGAAAGCGAACACCCGTAGGAGCTGCCGAAGGCTGCGATCTTTTGCAGGCGACAGAGAACGATAGCCAGACAACAATCTGTTCGATAAACGAACACTTAGTCGATTATCGGATTGTTTGGCGTTTTTCAGGGGCTTACTCTTCAGGCATTCCGGCGCTGCGCATCGCGCCTTTTTCTTCCACTGTCGGTTCATAACAAAACGGGAGCCTGCCCCATGGCTGAAATCCTTTCGCTGCACGACGCGGTGAAGCAATTCGTAAACGACGGCGATACGGTCGCGCTCGAAGGCTTCACTCACCTGATCCCTACGGCGGCGGGTCACGAAATCATTCGCCAGGGCAAGAAAGACCTGACTCTGGTGCGGATGACACCTGACTTGATCTACGACCAGTTGATCGGCGCCGGTTGTGCTCGCAAGCTGATTTTCTCCTGGGGCGGAAACCCGGGAGTCGGATCGCTGCATCGCCTGCGTGACGCTGTCGAGAAGCAGTGGCCGCACGCGCTGGAAATCGAAGAGCACAGCCACGCCGACCTGGCCAATGCCTACGTCGCTGGCGCTTCCGGCCTACCGTTCGCGGTGCTGCGTGCCTACGCCGGCTCCGACCTGCCGAAGGTCAACCCGCTGATCAAAACCGTCACCTGCCCATTCACCGGCGAAGTTTTGGCGGCCGTACCTTCGGTGCGCCCGGACATCACCGTGATCCACGCACAGAAAGCCGACCGTAAAGGCAACGTGTTGTTGTGGGGCATTCTCGGCGTGCAGAAAGAAGCTGCACTGGCCGCCAAGCGTTGCATCGTTACCGTCGAGGAAATCGTCGACGACCTCAATGCACCGATGAACTCCTGCGTTCTGCCAACGTGGGCGTTGAGCGCGGTCTGCCATGTTCCTGGCGGCGCGCATCCGTCCTACGCTCACGGCTACAACGAGCGTGATAACCGTTTCTATCAGGCCTGGGACCCGATTGCCCGCGACCGTGAAACCTTCACCGCGTGGATCAACGAATACATCCACGGCTGCGCTGACTTCAGCGAGTTCCAGGCCAAGCTGGCCGCTGCTTCGGAGGCCAAGTAATGACTTACACCACCAATGAAATGATGACCGTCGCCGCTGCCCGTCGTCTGAAAAACGGTTCGGTATGCTTCGTCGGCATCGGCCTGCCGTCGAAAGCCGCCAACCTGGCGCGTCTGACTTCCTCGCCGGATGTAGTCCTGATCTACGAATCGGGTCCGATCGGTGCCAAGCCGAGCGTACTGCCGCTGTCGATCGGTGACGGTGAACTGGCGGAAACCGCCGACACCGTCGTCCCGACCGGTGAGATTTTTCGCTATTGGTTGCAGGGCGGGCGCATCGACGTCGGTTTCCTCGGCGCCGCGCAAGTCGACCGCTTCGGCAATATCAACACCACCGTGGTGGGCGACTACCATCAGCCGAAAGTCCGCCTGCCGGGCGCCGGTGGTGCGCCGGAGATTGCTGGCTCGGCCAAAAGCGTGTTGATCATCCTCAAGCAGTCGGCGCGTTCCTTTGTCGACAAACTCGATTTCATTACCTCGGTCGGCCATGGCGAGGGCGGTGATTCACGCAAGCGTCTCGGCCTGCCGGGCGCCGGTCCGGTCGGCATCATCACTGACCTGTGCATCATGGAACCGGAAGCCGACACTCACGAATTTGTGGTCACCGCGCTGCACCCAGGCGTGACTCGCGAGCAAGTGATTGCCGCCACCGGTTGGGCAGTTCGTTTTGCAGAAAATGTTGAAAACACAGCCGAGCCAACGGATGTCGAACTGACGGCACTCAGGGATCTGGAAGCCCGCACTGCCGCGGCCCACGGCCAAGCACCCGGAGAAGCGTGATGCGTGACGTATATATCTGCGACGCGATTCGCACCCCCATCGGCCGTTTCGGCGGTGGTCTGTCGGCGGTTCGCGCCGACGACCTGGCCGCCGTGCCGATCAAGGCGCTGATGGAGCGCAACCCGTCGGTGGACTGGAACGCGGTGGACGAGGTGTTCCTCGGTTGCGCCAACCAGGCCGGCGAAGACAACCGCAACGTGGCGCGCATGGCGCTGTTGCTGGCGGGCCTGCCGGAAACCATTCCGGGTGTGACCCTCAATCGCCTCTGCGCCTCGGGTATGGATGCCATCGGCACTGCATTTCGGGCGATCGCCAGTGGCGAGATGGAGCTGGCGATTGCCGGCGGCGTCGAGTCGATGTCCCGCGCACCGTTCGTGATGGGCAAAGCCGATGCGGCGTTCTCACGCAACATGAAGCTGGAAGACACCACCATCGGCTGGCGCTTCATCAACCCGTTGATGAAAGCCCAATACGGCGTGGATGCGATGCCGCAGACCGGCGATAACGTGGCTGACGATTACGAAATTTCCCGCGAGGATCAGGACGCTTTCGCACTGCGCAGTCAGCAGCGCACGGCCGCCGCACAAGCCGCAGGTTTTTTCGCTGAAGAAATCGTCGAAGTGCGGATTACCCACAAGAAGGGTGAAAGTGTCGTCAGCCAGGATGAGCATCCGCGCGGCGATACCTCGCTGGAAGTCCTGGCCAAACTCAAACCGGTCAATGGTCCGGACAAGACCGTCACCGCCGGCAACTCCTCGGGTGTCAACGACGGTGCCGCGGCGTTGATTCTGGCGTCGGCCGAAGCAGTGAAAAAACACGGCCTGACCGCCCGCGCCAAAGTGCTGGGCATGTCGAGCGCCGGTGTCGCACCACGGGTGATGGGCATCGGGCCGGTGCCGGCGGTGCGTAAATTGACCGAGCGCCTCGGTCTGGCCGTCAGCGATTTCGACGTGATCGAACTCAACGAAGCGTTCGCCAGCCAGGGCTTGGCGGTGCTGCGTGAACTGGGGCTGGCGGACGACGCGGCCCAGGTCAACCCGAACGGTGGCGCCATTGCCTTGGGCCATCCGTTGGGCATGAGCGGCGCCCGCCTGGTACTGACCGCGCTGCATCAGCTGGAAAAGACCGGTGGCAAGAAAGGTCTGGCGACCATGTGCGTCGGCGTGGGCCAGGGTCTGGCCTTGGCGATCGAACGGGTCTGACGCGCTGCGTGACTAATAAGAACTGAGGAATGCTTCATGACTGACAAGCCTGGTTACCGCCGCCCGCAAGAGGGCACCCAGCCGGAATACCTGCACCCGGCCTATCAATCCACCAACCGTCGCTCGCCGTCCAAGCCGTTGGTGTTTTTGCCCCATTCGCTGTCGGAAATTACCGGTCCGACCATCGGTGCCGAGCGTGTGCAGGAGAAGGACAACGACCTGACCGCCCAGCACAAGGGCGAGCCATTGGGCGAGCGCATCATCATCCACGGCCGCGTGCTGGATGAAGATGGTTTGCCGGTGCCGGGCATTCTGGTGGAGATCTGGCAAGCCAACGCTGCCGGTCGTTACAACCATGATCGTGACCTGCACGACGCGCCGCTGGACCCGAATTTCACCGGTACCGGCCGCACCGTGACCGACGCCGATGGCTGGTACCAGTTCCAGACCATCAAGCCCGGCGCCTATCCGTGGGGCAACCACCACAACGCGTGGCGCCCGGCGCACATCCATTTCTCACTGTTCGGGCCGAGCATTCTGACGCGCCTGGTCACTCAGATGTATTTCCCGGGCGATCCGCTGCTGGCCTATGACCCGATCTACAACTGCGTACCGGACACCAGCGCCAAAGAGCGTTTGATCGCCAGTTTTGATCTGGAAAAAACCATCCCTTCCTATGCCCTCGGTTATCGCTGGGACATCGTCTTGCGCGGCCGCGAAGCCACGCCGATGGAGAAATAAGATGACGCTGAATGCGACCACGTCCCACACCGTCGGGCCGTATTACCACATCGGTTTGACCTGGCTGAACCGCGAAGACCTGACCGTCGAACAAACCCTGGGCGAGCGCGTGGCGATCACCGGGCAAGTCATCGATGGCAACGGCGACGTCGTCAACGACGCGATGCTGGAAGTCTGGCAAGCCAACGCCGCCGGCAAGTACGACCACCCCGAAGACGATCAGGACAAACCCCTGGACCCGAACTTCGAAGGGTTTGGCCGGGTGCCGGTGGATGCAGAAGGGCGCTTTCGTTTCACCACGATCAAACCGGGCACGGTGGAAGGCTTGAAAGGCACGACCCAGGCGCCGCATCTGGTGGTGCTGGTGTTTGCTCGCGGGTTGGTGAAGCATTTGCTGACGCGGATTTATTTTGATGGAGAACCGGCGAATGTGTCGGATCCGCTGTTGGAGTGTGTGCCGGCTGAACGCCGCAGCACCTTGTTGGCGAAGAAGGATGCGTCCGGTGTGTACCAGTGGAATGTGATTCTGCAAGGCACCGATGCCGAGACGGTGTTCTTCGATTACTGATTGATCACCGCAACCCCTGTGGGAGCGAGCTTGCTCGCGATAGCGGTGTATCAGTCACATTGATATCGACTGACATGACGCCATCGCGAGCAAGCTCGCTCCCACAGGGGGTACGTGTTGCTGATCTATCTGTGGAACGGGGCTGTTGCAAAGTGTGTCTAGACTCTCACAGTCCCCATTGAGTAAAAAACAATGACAACTAACACCGCTACTACAGCGCACTACACCGGTGAAGAGCGCAGCAAAAGGATCTTCGCGATCGTCGGTGCCTCGTCCGGCAACCTCGTCGAATGGTTCGACTTCTACGTCTACGCCTTCTGCGCGATCTATTTCGCCCCTGCCTTTTTTCCGTCCGATAACCCGACTGTGCAGCTTGTGAATACGGCTGGCGTATTCGCCGCCGGGTTCCTGATGCGGCCCATCGGCGGCTGGATCTTCGGCCGGGTGGCGGACAAGCACGGGCGCAAGAATTCGATGTTGATCTCGATTCTGATGATGTGCTTCGGTTCGTTGCTCATCGCCTGCCTGCCGACCTACAAGGACATCGGCGTCTGGGCGCCGATCATGCTGTTGGTCGCCCGCTTGATCCAGGGCCTGTCGGTGGGCGGTGAGTACGGCACCACCGCGACCTACATGAGCGAAGTCGCCCTCAAGGGCCAGCGCGGTTTCTTCGCCTCGTTCCAGTACGTGACGCTGATCGGTGGGCAACTGCTGGCGGTGTCATTGGTGGTGATCCTGCAACAGTTCCTCACTGAGGATGATTTGCGTGCCTATGGCTGGCGGATTCCGTTTGTCGTCGGTGCGGCCGCGGCGCTGATTTCACTGTTCCTGCGCCGTTCGCTCAAGGAAACCACCACCAAGGAAATGCGCGAAAACAAGGACGCCGGCAGCATCCGTGCGCTGTTCCGCGACCACAAGACTGCGTTCATTACCGTGCTCGGTTATACCGCCGGTGGCTCGCTGATTTTCTACACCTTCACCACGTACATGCAGAAGTACCTGGTGAACACCGCTGGCATGCAGGCCAAGACCGCCAGCTACATCATGACCGGCGCGCTGTTCCTTTATATGTGCATGCAGCCGCTGTTCGGCATGCTCGCGGACAAAATCGGCCGACGTAACTCGATGCTGTGGTTCGGCGCCCTCGGGACGCTATTCACCGTGCCGATCCTGCTGAGCCTGAAAAGCGTCAGCAGCCCGTTCCTGGCCTTCGTGCTGATTACCGTGGCGCTGGCGATCGTCAGTTTCTACACCTCCATCAGTGGCCTGGTAAAAGCCGAAATGTTCCCGCCGGAAGTGCGCGCGCTGGGTGTCGGCCTGGCTTACGCGGTGGCGAATGCAATCTTCGGTGGTTCGGCGGAATACGTGGCCCTGAGCCTCAAAGCCGGGGGCATGGAAAACTCCTTCTACTGGTACGTGACGGTGATGATGGCGGTGGCGTTCCTGTTCAGCCTGCGCTTGCCGAAACAGGCGAAGTATTTGGAAAACGACCTTTGATCTTTACCCGTGGGCCTGACCGGCCCACGCCTCCAGGGACTGTTTATGAACGAGAGACCGGGCAATCAATTGTTCGATGCCTATTTCACTGCCCGCGACATGCGTGAGGTGTTCTGCGATCAGGGTCGGGTTCAAGCGATGCTTGATTTCGAAGCGGCACTGGCTCGGGCCGAGGCGCGAGTCGGGATGATTCCGCAAACGGCTGTCGCGCCGATTGAAGCGGCCTGTCAGGCCGGGCATTACGACTTCGCTGCTCTCGGCGAGGCGATTGCCACGGCCGGCAATTCGGCAATTCCGTTGGTCAAGGCGCTGGGTAAACAGATCACGGCCAGCAACGCCGAAGCCGAGCGCTATGTACATCTGGGCGCTACCAGCCAGGACGTGATGGACACCGGTCTGGTGTTGCAACTGCGTGGCGCGCTGGAGCTGATCGAAAGCGATCTGGCGCAACTGGGCGAAACGCTGGCGACCCAAGCCCAGCGTTACGTCGCTACACCGCTGGCCGGGCGCACCTGGTTGCAGCACGCGACGCCTGTCACCCTCGGCATGAAAATCGCCGGTTGGCTGGGCGCTGTCACTCGCAGCCGTCAGCGTCTGCGGGAACTCAAGCCGCGACTGCTGGTGCTGCAATTCGGCGGCGCCTCCGGAACCCTCGCGGCCCTCGGCGAGCAGGCGATGCCGATTGCCCAGGCGCTGGCTGAAGAATTGAAACTGACACTGCCGGATCAACCTTGGCACACCCAGCGAGATCGCTTGGTGGAGTTCGGCTCGGTATTGGGATTGATTGCCGGCAGCCTCGGCAAACTGGGCCGCGACATCAGCCTGTTGATGCAGACCGAAGCCGCTGAAGTGTTCGAGCCTTCAGCGCCGGGCAAGGGCGGTTCCTCGACCATGCCGCACAAACGCAACCCGGTGGGCGCGGCGGTGCTGATCGGCGCTGCGACTCGCGTACCCGGTTTGCTCTCGACCCTGTTCAGCGCCATGCCTCAAGAACACGAGCGCAGCCTGGGCCTGTGGCATGCCGAGTGGGAAACCCTGCCGGAGATTTGCTGCCTGGTGTCCGGCAGCCTGAAACAAGCGTTGCTGGTGGCGGACGGACTGGAAGTGGACGCCGAGCGCATGGCCCGCAACCTCGATCTGACTCAAGGGCTGGTGCTCGCCGAAGCAGTGAGCATCGTCCTCGCTCAACGAGTGGGGCGCGACACTGCGCACCATTTGCTGGAGCAATGCTGCAAGCGCGCAGTGACTGAACAACGTCATTTGCGAGCGGTACTCGGCGACGAGCCGCAAGTGACCGCCGAACTGTCGGATGCTGAACTCGATCGTCTGCTGGACCCCGCCCATTACCTCGGTCAGGCCCATACCTGGGTCGAGCGAGCGGTGGCTGAACATTCTGCGTTGACTGCCTGAAGGAGATTGCTGTGGCTTTCGTACAACTCGCCGAGGGCGAACTGCACTACCAACTTGACGGCCCGGCGGATGCGCCGGTACTGGTGCTGTCCAACTCGCTGGGCACTGATCTGCACATGTGGGACGCGCAGATTGCGGCGTTCACCGAGCATTTCCGCGTGCTGCGTTTCGACACCCGTGGCCATGGCAAATCGCTGGTCACGCCGGGGCCATACAGCATCGAGCTACTGGGCCATGACGTGCTGGCGCTGCTGGATGCGTTGCACATCGAACGCGCGCATTTCTGCGGTCTGTCCATGGGTGGGCTGATTGGCCAGTGGCTGGGGATCAACGCTGGCGATCGTCTGAACAAACTGGTGGTGTGCAACACCGCGGCAAAAATCGGTGATCCGTCGGTATGGAACCCGCGCATTGAAACCGTGCTGCGTGACGGTCCGGCCGCCATGGTCGCTTTGCGTGATGCGTCGATTGCGCGCTGGTTCACCGCGGATTTTGCTGAAGCCAATCCTGCTGCCGCGAAGAAGATAACTGACATGCTCGCCGCTACCTCGCCTGAAGGTTATGCCGCGAACTGTGCCGCCGTGCGCGATGCCGATTTCCGCGAACAGTTGTCCTCGATCAAGGTGCCGCTGCTCGTCATCGCCGGCACCGAAGACGCGGTCACGCCGCCGTCCGGCGGGCACTTCATTCAGGAACACGTGCAGGGCGCCGAGTACGCCGAGTTCTATGCTGCGCACCTGTCCAACGTTCAGGCCGGTGCTGCGTTCAGTGACCGGGTAGTGACGTTTTTGTCAGCTCATTAAGGGGATTGTTGTGGACGAGAAACAACGTTACGACGAGGGCCTGAAAGTCCGCCGTGCCGTACTCGGCGATGCCCATGTCGATCGTAGTCTGAACGCGCTGACCGAGTTCAACTCGGAGTTTCAGGAAATGATCACCCGCCACGCCTGGGGCGACATCTGGACCCGTCCGGGGCTGCCGCGTCATACCCGCAGCCTGATCACGATTGCCATGCTGATCGGCATGAACCGCAACGAAGAACTCAAACTGCACCTGCGCGCCGCCGCCAACAACGGTGTGACCCGCGGCGAGATCAAGGAAGTGATCATGCAGAGCGCGATCTACTGCGGCATACCGGCTGCGAACGCGACGTTCCACCTGGCGGAGTCGGTGTGGGATGAGTTGGGGGTTGAATCGCGGGAGTGATCTTCGGGATTTACAGTGTTTGATCTGACGCCATCGTCGGAATGCCGCCCAGACCAAGCTCGCTCCCACAGGGGATTTTCTGTGAACACAGGATTTGTGTTCTAACCGGATCACTGTGGGAGCGAGCTTGCTCGCGATGGCGGTGGTGAGGTTTACAACAAACTGATCGGATAGCTGACAATCAACCGGTTCTCATCGAACTCGTTGTTGCTGAAGTCACGGCGAATGGTCGAGTTGCGCCATTTGACGTTGAGGTCTTTGAGCGCGCCGCTCTGCACGGTGTAGCCCAATTCGCTTTCGCGGCCCCATTCCTTGCCGTCGGTGATGGTGCCGGTGTGGACGTTGTCGCCGCTGATGTAGCGGTTCATCAGGGTCAGGCCGGGAATGCCGAGGGCGACGAAGTTGTAGTCATGCCGTACCTGCCAGGATTTTTCTTTCGCATTGTCATAACTGGCGTTGTAACTGTCGTTGGCCAGGGTGCCGCCGCTGGTGCCGTTGACCCGCATCCAGGCGTTGTCGCCGGTGAGTTTTTGCAGGCCGACATAAAAGGTGTTGCCGCCGTATTTGGCCGAGAACAGGCCTGACCAGGTCTTGTTGTCCAGCTCGCCGGCTCGGGCGCTGCCGTCATCCTTGCCGTAGAAGAATCCGAGGTTGGCACCCAGGGTCCAGTCGCCGATGGGCTGGCTGTGGATCAGATTCACGTACTGCTGGCTGTAGATGTCCTTGAGTTCGGCATTCCACAAACCAATCTGGGTGCGCTTTTCGTTGAAGGCGTATTCGCCGCCCTGGAAGTTGAAACGGTCGGAGGTGAACGCTGGTTTTCCGGTCATCGACATGTCGCTCATGCTGCTGTCGTCGCGCGGGCTGTTGGCGCGGAACTGGCCGCCGTAGAGCGTTAGTCCGTTGATTTCCTTCGAGGTGATCTGGCCACCACGAAACGTTTGCGGCAGGGAACGACCGTCGTCCGAACGCAGGATCGGCAGCACCGGCATCCATTCGCCCACCTTCACTTCGGTCTGCGACAGCTTGGCCTTGAACGCCACGTTGGTGCGACCGAAGTTGTCCGCAGGGCGACCGTCGTGATCCAGCGGCAACAATTGCGTACCGCCCGTGCCTTTACCGCCGTCGAGTTTCACCGAGTACAGGCCCAGCACATCCATGCCGAACCCGACGGTGCCCTGAGTGAACCCGGACTTGGCGTCGAGGATGAAGCTTTGTGTCCACTCTTCTGCCTTGCCCTGAGCTTTGGTCGGATTGGTGAAGTTGCGGTTGATGTAGAAGTTGCGCAGGTTCAGGTTGACCTTGGCACCTTCGACAAAGCCTGACTCCTCGGCCATGGCAGGCAGAGCCGTACTGGCCAGTGCAACGGCGACGAGGCTGGGGAACAAGTATTGCGTGCTGGAAGGTGTCATGTGCTCGGGTCTCTCTAGTTTTTAGGCGTGAAACGGGGCGCTGCCGCAACGTGGGGGTTGCAGACAAAAATCTGAAATCAGGGCAAAAACGAACGGGATCAGCCGGACAGGGCAGGGCGCGGGGGCATGGTGTCGAACCTGTTGTTATTGGTCTTGTGCGACGAATGGTGCGGGGGATGGGCGGGGCGATTCAATTGGGGAAAGCGGGTTTTGGGCGATTATCGAACGTAAGATTGGCTCGGAATTTGTGTTGTCTGTTCGGGCCTCATCGCGAGCAAGCTCGCTCCCACAGTTGATCTCTGCTGGTCATCAATATTGTATTCACCCTAGATCCCCTGTGGGAGCGAGCTTGCTCGCGATGAGGCCAGTCCTGGCGCCACAATTTTCCTGCAGACAACAAAAAGCCCACCAATCGGTGGGCTTCTTGTTTTACAGCGCTATCAGAACAACTTCAGCTTCGGCGCTTCTTCTTTCAACGGCTCGTTCTTCGCGGTCTGCTCGTTCCAGCCACCGCCCAGTGCCTTGTACAGATTGACGGCACTGACCAGTTGCGCCAGGCGGTCAGTGATCAGCACTTGTTGGGCACTGAACAGCTGGCGCTGGGCATCGAGGAAGGTCAGGTTGCTGTCGACACCAATGCGATAGCGACGCTCGGCCAGACGGTAGTAGTCCTGGTTCGCGGTGACGAAATCACGCTGGGCCTGCAACTGATCGGTGTAGGTCTGGCGGGCGGCCAGGCCATCGGCGACTTCCTGGAAGGCCGTTTGAATGGACTTCTCGTAGTTCGCCACGCCGATGTCTTTCTGGATTTTTGAATAATCCAGGCTGGCTCGCAGGCTGCCGGCGTTGAAGATCGGCAGGTTGATCTGCGGCTGGAACAACCAAGTGCCCGAACCGCCCTTGAACAGGCCGGACAGGTCCGGGCTCAGGGACCCGGCATTGGCCGTCAGGCTGATGCTCGGGAAGAACGCAGCCCGTGCCGCGCCGATGTTGGCGTTGGCGGCTTTCAGGTTGTATTCGGCCTGAAGGATGTCCGGACGGCGTTGCAGCAAGTCCGATGGCAGACCGGCTGGCACTTCGCTCAGCAGGTCGTCAGCCAATGGCTTGGCCGCTTGCAGATTGGCCGGGACGCCAGTGCCGAGCAGCAGCACCAGGCTGTTTTCATCCTGGGCGACTTGACGGGTGTACTTGGCCATTTGCGCGCGGGCGTTTTCCACCGAGGTACGCGACTGGGCCAGGTCCAGCGCCGAGGCGACACCCACTTCGTTGCTGCGGGCGGTGAGCTTGTAGCTCTCCTCGAACGCACCCAGGGTGTCCTGGGTCAGTTTCAGCAGTTCCTTGTCGGCCTGCCAGGTCAGGTAGGCATTGGCCACGCTGGCCACCAGGCTGATCTGGGTGGTGCGGCGCGCTTCTTCAGTGGCGAAGTACTTCTGCAGCGCTTCTTCGCTCAGGCTGCGAACCCGACCGAACAGGTCGAGTTCA
Organism: Pseudomonas sp. LBUM1645; assembly: GCF_059716185.1. Lineage (NCBI taxonomy): Bacteria > Pseudomonadati > Pseudomonadota > Gammaproteobacteria > Pseudomonadales > Pseudomonadaceae > Pseudomonas > Pseudomonas sp. LBUM1645. Next base: position 5,609,827 of record NZ_CP166811.1, on the reverse strand, counting down.
TAGGCGCTGATGCCGACCGTGGCCGAGTAGGAACTGGTGATACCCGCTTCGCCGGTCTGCGAGGCCCGAGCCGGGACCCGCTGACGGCTGCCGGTGCCGTTGGCCGACACGGCCGGGAACAGATCGGCACGCTGGATGCGGTATTGAGCCGCAAAAGCGTCGATGTTCAGCGCCGCGACACGCAGGTCACGGTTGTTTTCCAGGGCGACCTGGATCAGCTGTTGCAGCGCCGGGTCATGGAAAAACTGCTTCCAGCCCTGTTCGGCGGCAGTCTGGGCAGGCGCCTGGGCCGACGAATACGCCGGACCTTGCGGGTACTGGCCCGCCACCGGTGCTTCAGGCTGCTGATAATCGGGAATCAGCGAGCAGCCGCCGAGCACGAAAGCGGCAACAGCCAGGGAGAGTAGCGACTTGCTCATTAGCCAGCCTCTTTAGAAGGTTCAATAGCGTCGTCCTGGTCAGCGGTTTTGCGCTGCCCCATGGCCGACACGGTGACGAAAAACAGTGGGACCCAGAAGATCGCCAGGATCGTGGCCGTGAGCATACCGCCAATCACCCCGGTACCGATCGCATGCTGGCTACCCGAACCTGCACCCGTGGAAATTGCCAGTGGTACCACACCGAGGACGAAAGCGAGCGACGTCATGATGATCGGTCGCAAACGCATCCGGCAGGCTTCAACCGCGGCATCGCGCAGGCTACGCCCTTGTTCATGCAGTTCCTTGGCAAATTCGACAATCAAAATGGCGTTTTTCGCCGCCAGACCAATGGTCGTTAACAGGCCCACCTGGAAATACACGTCGTTGGACAGGCCGCGCAGGCTGGTCGCCATCAGCGCACCGATGATCCCCAGCGGCACCACCAACATCACCGCGATCGGGATCGACCAGCTTTCGTACAGCGCTGCCAGACACAGGAACACCATCAGCAGCGACAGGGCGTACAACGCTGGCGCTTGCGAACCGGACAACCGTTCCTCGTAGGACAGACCGGTCCAGGAAATACCGACACCGGCCGGCAGTTTCTTGGCCAGGGCTTCGACTTCGAGCATGGCTTCACCGGTGGAATAACCGGGCGCCGGGGCTCCGAGGATTTCCATCGCTTCGACGCCGTTGTAACGCGACAGCTTCGGTGCGCCGTAGATCCACTCACCCTTGGCGAACGCCGAGAACGGAACCATGGTGCCGGCGCTGTTGCGCACATACCATTTCTTGACGTCTTCAGGACTCATGCGCGCGCCCGGCTCGCCTTGCACGTACACCTTCTTCACCCGACCGCGGTCGATGAAGTCGTTGACGTAGCTACTGCCCAAGGCAATCGACAGGGTGTTGTTGATGTCGGTGAGGGTGATGCCCAGGGCACTGGCCTTCTCGTCATCGATTTCCAGTTGGTATTGCGGTTCGTCGTTCAGACCGTTCGGGCGGACTTGCGACAGCACCTTGCTCTGCGCCGCCATGCCGAGGAACTGGTTACGCGCTTCCATCAGCTTGTCGTGACCGATACCGGCGCGGTCCTGCAGGAACACGTCGAAACCGGTGGCGTTACCCAGTTCCAGTACCGCCGGCGGTGCGAAAGCAAACACCATGGCGTCACGGAAGGTGAAGAAGTGCTGCTGGGCTCGGGCCGCGAGTTTGAAAACGCTGTTTTCGGCGTTACGTTGGTCCCACGGTTTGAGCATGATGAACGCCATACCCGAGCTTTGGCCACGGCCGGCGAAGTTGAAGCCGGTCACGGTAAACACCGAGGCCACCGCATCGCCTTCACCACCGTCCTTGCTCGGACGCAGAAGGAATTCACGCATTTCATCCACGACCACTTGCGTGCGCTGGGCACTGGAACCGGCCGGGGTCTGCACCTGGGCAAACAACACGCCCTGGTCTTCTTCCGGCAGGAACGCAGTCGGGATGCGGGTGAACAGCCAGATCATGCCGACCAGGATGACGAGGTAGGCCAGCAAGTACGGGGCCTTGTTCGCGAGCATGTTGCCCACGCCACGCTCGTAGCTTTTGACGCCACGGTCGAAATTGCGGTTGAACCAGCCGAAGAAGCCGCGTTTCGGCACGCCGTGCTCGCCTTTCGGAATCGCCTTGAGCATGGTTGCGCAGAGCGCCGGGGTGAAGATCAGAGCGACCAGTACCGACAGGGCCATGGCCGAGACGATGGTGATCGAGAACTGCTTGTAGATCACACCGGTGGAACCGCTGAAGAACGCCATCGGCAGCAGTACCGCCGACAGCACCAGGGCGATACCGACCAGTGCACCCTGGATCTGCCCCATGGATTTCTTGGTGGCCTCCTTGGGTGACAGGCCTTCTTCGCTCATGACCCGTTCGACGTTTTCCACCACGACGATGGCGTCGTCCACCAGCAAGCCGATGGCCAACACCATGCCGAACATGGTCAGGGTGTTGATGCTGAAACCGAACGCCGCGAGGATCCCGAAGGTACCCAGCAATACGACTGGCACGGTCATCGTGGTGATGACGGTGGCGCGGAAGTTTTGCAGGAACAGGAACATCACCAGGAACACCAGCACGATCGCTTCGACCAGGGTTTCAACCACGCCCTTGATCGACTCGGTCACCACTGGCGTGGTGTCGTACGGGAACACCACTTCCATCCCTTCCGGGAAGAACGGCTTGAGGGTTTCGATGGTCTTGCGCAGGGCTTTTGCAGTGTCGAGGGCGTTGGCACCGTTGGCCAGTTTTACCGCCAGACCGGAGGCCGGGCTGCCGTTGAACTGGGCGCTGATCGAGTAGTTTTCACCGCCCAGACCGACATCCGCCACGTCGCCGACACGCACTTGCGAGCCGTCCTTGTTGACCTTGAGCAGGATCGCCTTGAATTGCTCAGCGGTCTGCAGGCGGGTCTTGCCGATGATCGTCGCGTTCAGCTGTTGGCCGGCGACAGCAGGCAAACCACCGAGTTGGCCGGACGATACCTGGACGTTCTGCGCCGCGATGGCGGTTTTCACGTCCACCGGGGTCAGGTTGAAGTTATTCAACTTGGCCGGGTCGAGCCAGATCCGCATTGCGTACTGCGCACCGAAGACCTGGAAGTCACCGACACCGGCGGTCCGCGAGATCGGGTCCTGCATGTTCGACACGATGTAGTTGGACAGGTCGTCCTTGGTCATGCTGCCGTCGCGCGACACCACGCCGATCACCATCAGGAAGTTTTTCACTGCCTTGGTCACGCGGATACCCTGTTGCTGCACTTCTTGCGGCAGCAGCGGGGTGGCCAGGTTCAGTTTGTTCTGGACCTGAACCTGCGCGGTATCGGAGTTGGTGCCCTGCTCGAAGGTCGCGGTAATGGTCATGCTGCCGTCGGAGTTACTTTCCGACGAGACATAACGCAGGTTATCGATACCGTTGAGCTGTTGCTCGATCACCTGTACTACGGTGTCCTGCACGGTTTGTGCGGACGCGCCCGGGTAGGTCACCTGGATCGCGATGGCCGGAGGCGCAATGCTCGGGTATTGGTTGATCGGGAGTTTGAGGATCGATAGTGCCCCGACCAGCATGATCACCAGGGCAATTACCCAGGCGAAAATCGGACGGTCGATAAAAAATCTGGACATGGTTTACTCCCCTTTGCCGCTGGAAGCCTTGTCAGCTACTTTTGCGGGGGCAGGGTTCTTTGCGCCAACGTTAGTCGCTTCAGTGGCTTTTACTTCAACGCCAGGTTTGACGTATTGCAGCCCTTCGGTGATCAGTCGATCACCGGCCTTCAGACCGTCTTCGATCAGCCACTGGCTACCGACAGTGCGGCTGGCCTTGAGCTGACGCAGTTCGACCTTGTTGTCCGGTCCGACGACCAGCGCGGTCGGGGTGCCTTTGAGATCACGGGTCACGCCTTGTTGCGGCGCGAGGATCGCTGCGCTGTTCACACCGGCCTGCAATTGGGCGTGTACGAACATGCCTGGCAGCAGGGTGTGGTCAGGGTTCGGGAATACCGCACGCAAGGTCACGGAACCGGTGGTCTGGTCCACCGAGACTTCCGAGAACTCGAGCTTGCCTTCCTGTTTGTACTGGCTGCCGTCTTCGAGGGTCAGCTTGACCTTGGCCGCGTTGTCGCCGGATTTTTGCAGACGACCGCTTTCCAGTTCGCGGCGCAGTTCCAGCAGCTCTACCGAAGACTGGGTCACGTCGACGTAGATTGGGTCCAGTTGGTGAATCACCGCCATCGCGTCGACCTGGCCGCTGGTGACCAGCGCGCCTTCGGTCACGGTCGAGCGGCCGATGCGGCCGGAGAGTGGCGCGTAAACCTTGGTGTAGCGCACATTGATCTGGGCGCTTTGCAGGGCGGCTTCCGATTGCAACCGGTTGGCCAGGGCCGTGTCGTATTCCTGACGGCTCACAGCCTGTTCGCTGACCAACTGCTTGTAGCGGTCGGAGATCGATTTGGTCTGTTGCAGGTTGGCTTCGGCGCTTTTCAGGGTGGCTTCATAAACCGCCGGATCGATCTGATACAGCTGCTGGCCGGCCTTGACGTCGCCGCCTTCCTTGAACAGGCGCTTGAGAATGATGCCGTTGACCTGAGGGCGAACTTCGGCGATGCGGTACGAGCTGGTACGGCCCGGAAGCTCGGAGGTCAGGGTGAAGGCTTGAGGTTGCAGAGTAACGACGCCGACCTGAGGGGGTGGTGCGGCAGGTGCCGCCTCTTCCTTTTTGCATCCGCTGAGCAGCGATGCCAAGGCGAGGGCGGTGACCAGAGCGGTAACAGCTGGCTTGAATTGCATGAAAATCCTCGGGTCAGGCGCGCAAATTGCGCACTAGAAATGTGGAAAGGTAAAAAATGTGCGCTGAGTGGATAAGTAGCTTGCTAAGGAATATACTTACGTTCATGGTTGTTTGTAAATACCTTGGCCGCGTATCCACACCGTTACAAAAGCCGTTCAAGGGTTCGAATTGTAGGCCGGGGACGACGCCCAAGAACGCTCGCCCCACTTTTATTCAGCGGATGTTCAGACATCGCTGAAGCATCCTGATTGAGGTTGTACTGCCATGGTCCGTCGCACCAAAGAGGAAGCTCAAGAAACCCGCAGCCAGATACTGGAAGCGGCAGAAAAAGCCTTTTACGAAAGGGGCGTGGCGCGTACGACACTGGCGGATATCGCTACCCTGGCCGGGGTCACGCGCGGGGCCATCTACTGGCATTTCAGCAACAAGGCGGATCTGGTGCAGGCCATGCTTGATACCTTGCAAGAGCCGCTGGATGAAATGGCCAAGGCCAGTGAAAGCGAAGATGAACTCGATCCCCTCGGCTGCATGCGCAAGCTGCTGATTCATTTGTTTCATCAAGTTGCCCTGGATCCGAAAACCCGACGCATCAATGAGATTCTGTTTCATAAGTGCGAATTCACCGATGAAATGTGCGACCTGCGCCAGCAGCGTCGAGAGGTAAGCCTTGATTGCAATGTGCGAATCGCCCTGGCGCTGAGTAATGCGGTCAATCGGGGGCAGTTACCGGAAAACCTCGATACGGCCCGCGCAGCCATCAGCCTGCATGCGTACATCGACGGCATCCTGTATCAGTGGCTGTTGGCGCCCGACAGCTTTGAACTGCACATCGACGCCGAGCGTTTGGCCGATACAGGGTTGGATATGCTGCGCTTGAGCCCAAGCCTGCGCAAATGAAACAAAATGCGTAGTTGGATCCGTTTGTGTCAAGACTTGAAGCGGGGAATATCCCTGCTTCGCTCGCCTTTCTGTAATGGGGTGCTTTTATATACGTACGTTCGCCCGGTTGATAGGTAGCGAGCTACGTATTTTGTAGGGTTTTTGTGTCGAGTGTGTGAATGAGTGTGAACGACCCCGTTTTCGAGGGTGCCGTGCGGCCAACCAACGGCATCCTGTTTTTTGAAGGTTGTTCAGGTTCTACTCGATGTACGAGGCAGGCAGCGTTACTGGATGGGCGACTACTCTTCTCCGATATGGATATCCAGGCAGTAGCTGTATGGCGTTTTGGGTGCGTTCGCTCTCAATCGGGATGTGCATACCAGTTTCTTGCGGCCTATGGAGCGTGTCTGATGGTTCCAGGTCGGTGTCAATGTGGTCGCAATAATACCGAACGAAACCTTCACTACCATGCTTGTATCAAAACGACATTTCATGTCGCCTGCGCCATAAGTGAAAAACTTCTTGATAAACGTTTGGTCACGGCCAGTAACAGCTGAAAGTCTGTTGGAGTTAAAGTTCTTCTTTGTATCCATCGTGGCGATTGAGTAGGGCGGAATGTCACATTCGGACATATCCTCGACTTCGAAGTCTGTATCAATCAGCTGGATCGTTTCATCAGTATTGTTATGGACGAAGGTCAATAACCTTATTTCATTATTGCTTTGGCTAAATTGTTTCCAGTGCGCATTTTTACGCTTTTCAATTTCAGCGTTAATTTCCTTTTGTTCATTGTCTAGACGTTCATTCTCGTCGTTGATCTCCCTTTCTTTACGTTCTGCTTCTTTTCGCTCGTGCTCCCACCTATAGCTTTCTGGTGATCGTCCATTCTCGTGGTACTGCTCAGAAGATCCAGTGCGGTCGTTACTCATATCAATTCCTTTTGATGAGATGTATGTGTTGTTGATTATCTTTGTCAGGGGGTAGTTGCGGCGGGTTGAGTATCGATGTTGGTGGGTTTGTTTGATAGTTAATATTTTTTCTAATTGTTATTGTTGGGTTGGAAGGGTTGCTGTAAATAAGGTTGCGATAAGTTGGTTTGGGTGTGGTAGTTATGAATAATAAAAACCCCCGACTCTTTCGAATCGGGGGTTTTTCATTTCAATGTTGAAGCTTACATCACCGGGTAGTCGATATAACCGACCGGCCCTTTGGCATAGAACAGTTCCGGACGCGCTTCGTTCAGCGGCGCATCGGCCTTCAAACGTGCCGGCAGGTCCGGGTTGGCAATGAACGGCACACCGAAGGCCACCGCATCAGCCTTGCCGCTCGCCAGCCAGGCGTTGGCGCTGTCCTTGGTGAAGCGTTCGTTGACGATGTACGGGCCGCCGAATGCTTCTTTCAATTGTGGACCCAGGCTGTCGCCATCTTCTTTCTCGCGGGAGCAGATGAAGGCGATGCCACGTTTGCCCAGTTCGCGAGCGACGTAAGTGAAGGTCTCGGACAGGTTGTCGTCGCCCATGTCATGGAGGTCGGCACGGGGTGACAGGTGGACACCCACGCGGCCCGCGCCCCAGACTTCGATCGCGGCATCGGTCACTTCCAGCAACAGACGCGCACGATTTTCCACGGAACCGCCGTAGTTGTCGGTGCGCTGGTTGGTGCTGGTTTGCAGGAACTGGTCGAGCAGGTAACCGTTGGCGCCGTGGATTTCCACACCGTCGAAACCGGCCGCCTTGGCGTTCTCGGCCCCGACGCGGTAAGCGTCGACGATGTCGGCGATTTCAGCGGTTTCCAGGGCGCGCGGGGTAGGGTAGTCGGCCAGTGGGCGAACCAGACTGACGTGACCTTTTTGCTGGATGGCGCTCGGTGCGACCGGCGCTTCGCCGTTCAGGTACAAAGCGTGGGAAACCCGACCAACGTGCCACAGTTGCAGGAAAATCTTGCCGCCCGCGCCGTGGATCGCCTTGGTCACGTTGGCCCAGCCACGCACTTGATCGTTGGACCAGATACCCGGGGTGTCCGGGTAGCCGACGCCCATCGGCGTGACCGAAGTGGCCTCGCTGAGGATCAGGCCGGCCGAGGCGCGTTGTACGTAGTACTCGGCCATCAGCGCGTTTGGCACGCGGCCTTCGTCGGCGCGGCAGCGGGTCAGCGGCGCCATGATGATGCGGTTGGCCAACTCGAGGTCGCCCAGTTTGATCGGATCGAAAATAGTCGTCATTTCAGTACAACCCTCGTGAGGTATCAGTTAGTCGCAGGAGCCAGTTCGGGATTACCGCTCTGACGGAAAGTAATCAGGGTCACCAGCAGGGCGAGTACCGCCAATGCTGCTGCCGCGAGTGGAACGCTGGTCAGGCCGAAACCGTGGGCGATGACGCTGCCACCGACCCAGGCACCCAGTGCGTTGCCGATGTTGAAAGCGCCAATGTTCAAGGTCGACACCAGGTTCGGTGCGGCCTTGCCGTAGGTCACGACGTTCACTTGCAGGGCGGGCACGGCGGCAAAGCACGCGGTGGCCCAGAGGAACAGGGTGATTTCGGTAGGAATCAGCGCAACGCTGGTCCAGGTCAGTACGGTGGAGATCACGGCCATCGAGATAAAGACGCCGATCAACGTTGCGGCCATGCCTTTGTCAGCCAGCTTGCCGCCGATAATGTTGCCGACCGTCAGGCCCAGGCCGATGAGCATCAGGGTCCAGGTCACGCCTTTGGGCGAGACGCCGGTGACATCGCCGAGCAGCGGGGCGACATAGGTGAACAGGGTGAATACCGACGCAGCGAACAACGCGGTCATGCTCAACGACAGCCAGATCCCGGCCCCTTTGAGGGCGCGCAGTTCGGCGCGCATGTCGAGTTTCTCTTCATCACGCTTGGCCGGCAGGAAACGGATCAGGCCGATCAACGCGATGACACCAATTACGGTCACCGCCCAGAAGGTCGAACGCCAGCCGGCTTCCTGACCGAGCGCGGTGCCCAGCGGAACGCCGAGCACGTTGGCCAGGGTCAGGCCGGTGAACATCAGGGCCACGGCCGAAGCGCGCTTGTTCGCAGGCACCAGACCTGCCGCCACCACCGAACCAATGCCGAAGAACGCACCGTGGCAGAGGGCGGTAACCACACGGGCAAACATCAGCACGTTGTAGTCGGTGGCCATTGCGCAGAGCAGGTTGCCGACGATGAAGATGCCCATCAACGCTACCAGTGCGGCCTTGCGCGGCAATCGAGAGGTGGCCAGTGCCATGAACGGCGCACCGATGGCCACGCCGAGGGCGTAACCGGTCACCAGCCAACCGGCGCCGGGGATCGACACACCGAGGTCTGCCGCCACATCGGGCAGCAAGCCCATGATGACGAACTCGGTGGTGCCGATGGCGAAGGCGCTCAAGGCCAGAATGAGTAGCGAGAGGGGCATTGTTTAATTCCTGGTCGGAGCGCTGAGCTCCTTGACGATGGCGTCGAGGAACGCCTGAATCACGTCCTCGTTGCGTTTGAAGAAGTGCCATTGACCGGCTTTCTGGCTGCTGATCAGTCCCGCACGTTGCAAGTTCGCCAAATGGGCGGACACGGTCGACTGCGACAGGCCGCAGCGTTGATCGATCTGTCCGGCGCAAATGCCGTACTCGTGGTTGTGGATCTGTTCCGGGAACTGGGCTTTGGGATCTTTCAGCCAGATGAGGATGTCTCGGCGTACTGGGTGTGCCAGGGCTTTTATTATTTCGTCGAGGTCGATGGTCATGGTTTGGGCTCGTGATGAGTAAAACGCTATATCGCGATGAGGCGAACTTTAAATCGGTACTTCGCGATATACCAATATGATTTTGGTCTGACGACCGTGCAAATCGGTATATCGAGTTATAACGATATGTATGGCGCAGTGCTAAGCTGCGCGGCATGAACTATCTCGCACATCTTCACCTCGGTGGCCAGCGCCCCGGTCAATTGCTCGGCAGTCTGTATGGCGATTTCGTCAAAGGGCGGCTGCAAGGGCAGTTCGATCCGGAGATCGAAGCGGCCATCCAGTTGCATCGCAGCATCGATGTCTTTACCGACCGCCATCCGTTGGTGGACGTTTCGTTGTCACGGTTTTCCCTGACCCGCCGACGTTACGCCGGGATAGTGCTCGACGTGTTTTTTGACCATTGCCTGGCGCGTGACTGGACGCTGTACTCGGATCTGCCACTGGAGCAGTTCACTTCGGGTGTGTACCGGGTGCTGTCCGCCGAAGCGCAATTGCCGGAACGGCTGGCGCAGATCGCGCCGCACATGGTGGCCAATGACTGGTTGGGTTCCTATCGGGAATTTGCGGTGCTTGAGCAGGTGCTGCGCGGGATTTCACGGCGGCTGACGCGACCGGAGGAGCTGGCCGCAGCGATGCAGGAATTGCGGGTGTTGTATGAACCGTTGAGCGATGACTTTCGGTTGTTCTATCCGCAGCTTCAGGATTTCGCCAAAAACCGCTGACACCCATCCCTGTAGGAGCAAAGCTCGCTCGCGATAAACGATAACGCGGTCATCCGTTAAACCGCGGTGATCCTATCGCGAGCAAGCTTTGCTCCTACAGAAAAGCGGGGTTATGCGGCGATGAGTTCGCCAGCACGTCGCGGTTCTGCAGGTTTCGCCACTTCCCCAAACAACGCCTTCTGCACCGCCTGCTGTGCCTCGAACGCCAGTGCCGCACGCTCCCGACCTTCACAAGCAATCGGTTTGAGCAGATGAATCTCCACCTCACCCCGATCATGGGCAAACAAGCGCATCAAGTGCGAGAGCAAATCATCATCGCCAATGAACGGCGCCAGCGAATCGAGCTCACCGTCGCGCAGATAACGAATCGCCACCGGCTGCAATTTCACTTCGGAGTCGATCGCCGCAGACAGCAATCGACCGTGGAAAGTGCGCAACGAACGGCCATCGGTGGTGGTGCCTTCCGGGAACATCAGCAGCGGATGTTCCTGCTCCAGATGACGGGTCATCTGTTTGCGAATCAACTGGCTGTCGCCCGACCCCCGGCGAATGAACAAACTGCCGGCCTTGGCCGCCAGCCAGCCCGCCACCGGCCAGGTGCGCACTTCGGCCTTGGACAGGAACGACAGCGGCGTGAGCATGCCCAGCAGCGGAATGTCGGTCCAGGACACATGGTTGCTGACCCAGAGCATCGGCGCCTTTGGCAGTTCACCGTGCATGGTCACGCGAAAGGGCAGGGCATTGCTCAGGCGCGCCATGAAAAATCGCGACCAGCGTTGGCGACGAACCATCGAATGAGCAATCCCCAAACGCTCGAATAGCCCAAACACTCCAGCCATGCTCAAACCCAGCGCCACCACCACCAACACTCGCGCAATCCGCGCGTACACCCGTAACCGACTCATCATACGGCCGCCTTGAAGTGCTTGGCATAACGCGGGCAGAGTTCGTCGCGCTTGAGCAGGATGAACACGTCGGCGACCTGGAAGTCTTCGTCCCAGCACGGCTCGCCGCAGATCTTCGCGCCAAGACGCATGTAGGCCTTGAGCAGCGGAGGCATTTCGGCGATCACGTTAGATGGAATATCCAGCGTTGGCAGCGGTTTTTTCGGCTCGGCCCGCAGGTGTTCAGTGCACAGGTAGCGTTCGCGCAGTCGCTGCATGATCGCGTGGGCCTGAATGCCGCCGTCCTGCATCGGGATGCTCGCGCAACCCATCAAATAGCTGTAGCCGCCCTGGTTCAGCACTTCGGCCAGTTCGCCCCAGAGTACGGCGATGGTGCCGCCGTTGCGGTAGGCCGGGTCGACGCAAGTGCGGCCGATTTCCAGGATCGGGCCTTTGAGGTGGACCAGGCCATGCAGGCTGAATTCTTCTTCGCTGTAAAACTTGCCCAGGCTGCTGGCGGCCGTGTGGTCGAGCAAACGGGTGGTCGCCACCAGACGCCCGGTGTTCAAGTCACGCACGCCGATGTGGGCGCAGTGAACATCATAGTCATCCATGTCCAGACCCAGCTCCGCGCCTTTCAGTTTGGCGTTGAATTCGCCGCTGAACACGTTGAAGCGCAGGGCCTGGGCTTCCTGCAAGGCCTCGGCGCCCACCAGGCGTTCGGCTTGCAGGCGGCGTTCATTGCCGGTGTCGCTGATGCGGGCGATCTGAGTCATTGCGAATCTCCATACGGGCCGGTCACCCGTCTTGGGTTACAGCCGATCGACTTTCTTTATGCAGCCGTGTTGTGCAAAGTCAGGCTATGTAGCCCCGGTGTCATCGCCATGAAGCTTTGGTGATGCTTATATGACAGCCCACGAGGAGCCTCTTATGCCCTGGCAAAACCTGCTGCGCCGCCGCGATCGTCTGCCCGCCAACCCGGACCTGGGCGAGGGGTTCGCGACCTTGTTGCACCAGTTGGGCAACGTCACGCCGTTCGAATTGGCGGTGGCCGGCGGACGTTTGATGTCGACGCCGGGGCTGGCGTTTCTAGTGGGGTATCAGGCGGCATTGCGCATGCTCTGGCCGAGCGCACCGCTGAGCCTCGGCGCCTTGTGCGCGACCGAACAGCGCAGCCTGCGGGTGGCGGACATGCAGACCCGTCTGCACGATTTGCGTCTGAGCGGGCGCAAGGATTTTGTCACCGCAGGCGATGCCGCCGATTGGCTGCTGATCGCTGCTCGCAGTGAAGCCCCTGACGAAAAACCGCGTCTGAGTCTGGCGGTGGTTTATCCCGATGAACCGGGCGTGCGTCTGGAGAAACTACCGGCGATCCCGTTGATGCCAGACATCAGCCATGGCCGACTTATTCTGGATAACGCTCAATGCGAACTGTTGGCGGGGGATGGCTGGGATGCTTACATCAAACCGTTTCGCACCCTTGAAGACATCTATGTGCTGAGCGCCATGACCGCCTGGCTGTACGGCATCGGTCAGGACAGCGACTGGCCGCAAGCCTTGCAACTGCGTTTGCTGGCGCTGCTGGCCGGGTGTGCGGAAGTCAGCCGGCAGGCGCCGAATAATCCGTCCGGGCATGTGTTACTCGCAGGCTTGTTTGCGCAGTTCGATGGGCTCAAGACCGAGGTGGCTCAGGCACTGGCCGATGGCCCGCAGCATTGGGCGGCGATGTGGCAACGCGATCAGGGTGTGATGGATTTGGCGGCGGGTGCGCGGGGGAAGCGGTTGGCCAAGGCACTCGCGGGATCTTCAGTGGGTTGAGGGCCTCATCGCGAGCAAGCTCGCTCCCACATTGGATCTGCGTTGTACACACCCTGTGGGAGCGAGCTTGCTCGCGATGGCGGCCTCAATGACGACGTAGTTTTCGAACTGTCATTTATCTCGACTAGGCTCAGCAGGTTCATCCCTCCGAGCCCCCACCATGTTCAAAGGCTTGTCCCTGATTTTCGGGCTGTTGCTCAGCCTCACGGCCCACGCCGAATACTGGCCTGCCGAGCAATGGTCGACCGGCCCGACAGTCACCGGGCCGGCGCTTCAAGCGCTGGAGACTTACGCCTTTCCACCCCGTGATGAGGCCACCCGAAAAGGCATCCGCACCGACGCCTTGCTGGTGATCCGCGACGGTCAACTGATCTACGAACGCTACGCCGGCCCGACCACCGCCGACACCCCACACCTGACCTGGTCCATCAGCAAAAGCCTGATGGCCACGGTCCTCGGCGTGGCCTATGGCGAAGGTCTGTTCAAGCTCACGGATTCAGTGCTGAAGTTTTATCCACCGCTGGAAAAGCACCCGACGATGACCATGGCCGACCTGCTGCATTGGGCCTCGGGCCTGGACTGGCAGGAAGACTATGAATACGCGCCGTTGAAATCCTCGGTGGTCGCGCTGCTCTACACCCGCGGTCACCAGGACATGGCCGCGTTCACCGCCGATCACGCTGAATACGCCAAACCCGGTGAGGCATTCCGTTACTCCAGCGGTGACAGCAATCTGTTGTCCGCCGCGTTGAAAAACATCGTCGGCCCGAACCGGTATCCGGACTATCCATGGACTGCGCTGTTCGAGCCTTTGGGCATTCGCCACGCCGTCTGGGAGAGCGATGCAACGGGAACCTTCGTCGCTTCGTCCTACGTCTATCTCACCGCCCGGGACCTCGCGCGAGTCGGTCTGTTGATGGCCCGCGACGGTCGTTGGGGCGAGCGACAATTGCTGCCCAAAGACTGGGTCGCCTTCAACCGCCAACCTTTCGCCCACTATCAAGCCAATCAGGACGACGCCGTGCCCGGCGGCCATTGGTGGCTCAATCGAGCAGCGGGTGGCGCGGCAAAACCCTGGCCCGATGCACCCGACGATACCTTCGCCGCGCTGGGTCATTGGGGTCAGGCGATGTACGTGATTCCCAGCGAAAACCTGGTGATCGTGCGCTATGGCGATGACCGCGACGGCAGCTACCGGCACAACGATTTGCTCAAGCTCGCGCTCAAGGCATTTGCCGCGAAGGTGCAGCCATGAACCGTCGCAGCTTTGTTCGTCGCCGACCGTTCAGCGCGCTGTTGTTGATCCTGCTGGTCGCCTTGCTCGGCTGGATCTGGCAGGAGCGCGTAGCGCTGTGGGCATTCCCGGACATCATCAGTGCCTACACCGCCAAGGAATATTGTTCGTGCCGTTACGTGATGAACAACCCGGCCGAGTATTGCCACAGCTATGTGAAGCAGTGGTTGCCTACCAGTGGCTTTACCGATGAACCCGCCAGCAAGCGCGTCACCGTCAGCGGCATGGGCCGCAGCAACAGCGCGCAATGGGTCGGCGAACGCCAAGGCTGCCGCCTATCACCATGACGGCGTAGATGCTTTTTGTGGCGAGGGAGCTTGCTCCCGCTCGGCTGCGCAGCAGTCGTAAACACTGCGTATGAGTTCTACCTGAAGAAATCCATTTGCCGGTTTTGGGAGTGCTTCGCCCTCCAGCGGGAGCAAGCTCCCTCGCCACAAAAGCCCCTCACCACAGGGATTTGCATCGACCCGTAATTCTCAGGTTCCACGTGGTGGAACCACATTCGATTGTCCTCGCGCCGAACTCGCGGTTATCTGGCGATGAGCGCGACCTGCCTTGATGTGTCGCGAAATCACTGCGAACAAAAAGAACGGGAATTCACCCGGCCCGAGGACAATCGTCATGACCCGACATCAGCACATTCTTGCCTGGCTCAACGACGTGGCCAGCGACCTGCACGCCACACGCCAGGACATCCACGCCCACCCGGAACTTGGCTTCGAGGAAAACCGTACCTCGGCGCTGGTGGCCAAATCCCTCGAAGAGTGGGGTTATGAAGTTCACACCGGGATCGGCAAGACCGGCGTGGTCGGCGTCCTGCGCAACGGCAGCAGTTCACGCAAACTTGGGCTGCGGGCGGATATGGACGCCTTGCCGATCCTCGAGAATACCGGCGCGGCTTACAGCAGTCGGCATCAGGGCTGCATGCACGCCTGTGGTCATGACGGCCACACCACGATGTTGTTAGGCGCCGCGCGCTACCTCGCCGCGACCCGTCAGTTCGATGGCACCCTGACCCTGATTTTCCAGCCCGCCGAAGAGGGGCAGGGCGGTGCCGAAGCGATGCTCGCCGATGGCCTGCTGGAACGGTTTCCCTGTGACGCGCTGTTCGGCATGCACAACATGCCGGGCTTGCCGGCGGGGCATCTGGGCTTCCGTGAAGGGCCGATGATGGCGTCCCAGGATTTGCTCACGGTGGTCATCGAAGGCGTGGGTGGACACGGCTCGATGCCGCATTTGGCGGTGGATCCGCTGGTGGCGGCGGCCAGTGTGGTCATGGCCCTGCAAACCGTGGTTGCGCGCAACATCGACGCGCAGCAGGCCGCCGTGGTGACCGTTGGTGCCTTGCAGGCCGGCGAGGCCGCCAACGTCATTCCGCAACAAGCCATCTTGCGCCTGAGCCTGCGTGCGCTGAACGCCGAAGTCCGGGAGAAAACCCTCGACCGCGTGCGCGCGATCATCGAGTCCCAAGCCCGCAGCTTCGGTTGCAGTTCGAAAATCGAACATCGCCCGGCTTACCCGGTGCTGGTCAACCACGCCGCCGAAACCGAATTCGCCCGGCAGGTCGGCGTCGAGCTGCTCGGTGCCGACGCGGTGGACGGCAACACGCCCAAGCTCATGGGCAGCGAAGACTTCGCCTGGATGCTGCAACGCTGCCCCGGCGCCTACCTGTTTATCGGCAATGGCGTTTCGCGGCCGATGGTCCACAACCCTGCTTACGACTTCAACGACGACATCCTGCTGACCGGCGCGGCGTATTGGGGTGCGCTGACCGAGAGCTGGCTGAAGCCCGCCTGACGACCTCACTTTCTACTGCCGCTGGATCGGGCGCGCTTCGTCGCGTCCGTTATCGCCCAACAGGTTTCTGGAGAGTTCCCCATGCAGACTTCAAGCACAGGCGTTTCGCGCACCCGGCAGGTGGTCGCCGCCGTTATCGGCAATGCGCTGGAATGGTATGACTTCATTGTTTACGGCTTTCTGGCGAGCATCATCGCCCGGCAATTCTTTCCGTCCGAGGACGAATACGCGTCACTGCTGATGGCGCTGGCGACCTTTGGCGTCGGGTTTTTCATGCGCCCGGTGGGCGGCATTCTGTTGGGCATGTACTCCGACCGCAAAGGGCGCAAGGCCGCGATGCAGATGATCATCCGCCTGATGACGGTGTCCATCGCGCTGATCGCGTTCGCGCCGAACTACGCCGCCATCGGCATGGGCGCGCCGTTGTTGATCGTGGTCGCGCGGATGCTCCAGGGCTTCGCCACGGGCGGCGAATACGCCAGCGCCACGGCGTTTCTGGTGGAAAGTGCACCCGCGCACAAAAAGGGTTTGTACGGTTCCTGGCAATTGGTCGGGCAATGCCTGGCGGTGTTCTCCGGGGCCGGGATGGTGGCGTTGTTCACTCATCTGCTTTCCCCCGAGGCGCTGGATAGCTGGGGCTGGCGGATTCCGTTCATGATCGGTTTGTTGATCGGCCCGGTCGGGCTGTGGATTCGCAAACACATGGAGGAACCGGAAGAATTTCTCGAGGCACGCAAACAGGCTAAAGGCGCGAGCCCGAGCCTGCTGCAAGTGATCCGCGAACATCGGCGCAGCATTCTGGTGTCGATGGGCCTGGCGTGCGGCGCGACGGTATCGTTTTACGTGGTGCTGGTGAACATGCCGACCTTCGCCCACAAGAACCTCGGCCTGCCGCTGGACAAGGTCTTGCTGGTGCAGATGCTCGCCGTCGCCGTGATGACCGTGATCATTCCGCTGTCCGGCGCGCTGTCGGACCGGCTCGGGCGGCGCCCGGTTTTGATGGCGTTCACTTTGGCGTTTTTCCTGATGGTGTATCCGCTGTACGTGTGGGTCGCGGCGGCGCCATCGGTGGAGCGTCTGTTGGTGATGCAACTGTTGTTATGTAGCGCTATTGGTGGGTTCTTCGGCCCGGCCCCGACTGCGCTGGCCGAACAGTTTCCGATCGAAGTGCGCTCCACCGGGGTGTCGGTGGCGTACAACGTTGCGGTCATGGTCTTCGGCGGTTTCGCACCGCTGATCGTCACTTGGCTCAGCAAGGCGCTGGCGACACCCGTGGCGCCGGCCTTCTATGTCCTGTTCGCTTGCGTGCTGACGCTGATGGGCACCTACTGCATGCACGAAGCGCCACGCGCTAAAAAATCCGAAGCACTTAATCTTGAGGTGAAGCCTTGAGCATCAATCCGATTGTTGAAATGGACGCCGATGCGTTGTCCCGAGCGATTCATGCTCGCCAGGTTTCCTGCCGTGAAGTGATGCAGGCCTATCTGGCGCAGATCGAACGCTTCAATCCGCAGGTTAACGCGCTGGTCTCGCTGCGCTCGGCCGATGAGTTGTTGGCGGAGGCCGACGCCTGCGACCGGCAGTTGGATCAGGGCCAGTCCCGCGGCTGGATGCACGGCATGCCGCAAGCCATCAAGGATCTCGCGGCGACTGCCGGTTTGCGCACGACCATGGGCTCGCCGCTGTTCGCCGAGCAGATCCCGCAACACGACGCGATCAGCGTGGCGCGGGTTCGCGATTGTGGGGCGATCATCATCGGCAAGACCAACGTCCCGGAATTCGGACTCGGCTCGCAGACCTATAACAGCGTGTTCGGCACCACCACCAATGCCTACGACCCGACGTTGGTCGCTGGCGGCAGCAGCGGCGGGGCGGCGGTGGCGCTGGCGTTGCGCATGTTGCCGGTGGCCGACGGCAGCGACATGATGGGCTCGCTGCGTAACCCGGCGGCGTTCAACAACGTATTTGGCTTTCGTCCCTCGCAAGGCCGCGTGCCTCACGGCCCGGCGCCGGAGGTGTTCGTTCAGCAACTGGCCACCGAAGGACCGATGGGCCGCAGCGTGACCGATGTCGCTCGCTTACTCGGCACTCAGGCCGGATATGACCCGCGCGCGCCGCTGTCGCTCACGCAGAGTCTGGATATTTTTGCCGACACGCTGATACAGGATTTCAGTGATGTGAGGCTGGGTTGGCTGGGGGACTACAACGGCTATCTGCCGATGGACGACGGCGTGTTGAGCCTGTGCGAATCGGCACTCGGGGATTTCGAGGCGCTGGGTTGCCGGGTCCAGGCCTGCCAGCCGGACTTTTCTATGGAGCGCCTGTGGCAAACCTGGCTGGTGCACCGACACTGGTTGGTGCAGGGCAGCCTCGGCGCGCTATATGCCGACCCGCAGAAACGTGACCTGCTCAAACCCGAGGCTCAATGGGAAATCGAAGGTGGCCTGCGCCTGACGGCGGCGGATGTTTACCAGGCGTCGGTCAGTCGCAGTGATTGGTATCGGGCCTTGAGCGAGTTGTTCGAATGTTACGATTTTCTGCTGTTGCCCACCGCGCAAGTGTTCCCTTTTGATGCACAAACCCCTTGGCCGCGCGTCGTCGGCGGGCAGAGCATGGACACCTATCACCGCTGGATGGAAGTGGTGATCGGGCCGACCCTGGCCGGTTTGCCGAGCATGAATGTGCCGGTGGGGTTCAGCCCGGCCGGGTTGCCGATGGGCCTGCAAATCATCGGCCCGGCCCAGGCCGATCGGGCGGTGCTGCAACTGGCTTACGCTCATGAGCAACTGACGCAATGGGTCAAACGTCGGCCACCGGGTTGTCTGCAAGACGCCTGAGTTCACCGAGCGGGCCCGCATCTTGCTGCAAAAAGCGATCATCCATCCGGGCTAAGGGAGATCGAATCCATGGACAGCAAGGCAGATACCGGCAGCGTGCGTTCCGTCGAACGGGCGCTGGCCATCGTCGAACTGCTGGGTGAGCATCAGGCGTTGGGGCTGGAAGAGTTGCACTATCTGACGACCCTGCCCAAGGCCACGGTGTCGCGGATGTTGCTGACCTTGCAGGAGCAAGGCTGGATTTATCGCGGTTTGAGCGACCGGCGTTATCGGCTGTGCGCCAAGCGTCTGTTCGGCGACAGTCAGCAGCGTTTCAAACGGCGACTGGTGGAAAGCGCCGCGCCGATGTTGCTGGAGTTGAGCGAGCGCACCGGGCTGGTGGCGGACCTGTCGAGTTTCGACGGCGAGCGGGTCGAAGTCATGGAAAGCGCGATCCCCACTGTGCTGCGCAAGCGTTACCCGAACAACTGCCAGATCGTCGGCCAGCACGCCAGTCTGTTTCATTCGGCCATGGGCCGGGCATGCCTGGGCGAACTGGATACTCAAGAAGTGGAGCGGCTGGCCGGTCGTGAACGACTGACGGATGAGAGCCTCTTCAGCGCCAACGAACAGGCGTTGCATCAGGGTTTCGGCCAGCGCACCGAAGGTTACTGGGAATACCCGGTGCGGTTGCCGTTCCTGATTCGGGCAGTGGCCTTGCCGCTTCATGCCGACGGCCGCTTGGTCGGCAGCATGGCGCTGCACTGGCCGATGGATCAGGCGCCGGTGGAACGGGTGTTGAGCCTGCACCTGAACAGCCTGGCCGCTACCATCGGCGATGTGCAGCACGCGTTGGCCTGACTCTTAAAAGATCGCAGCCTGCGGCAGCTCCTACATGTGAACGCATTCCCCTGTAGGAGCTGCCGCAGGCTGCGATCTTTTGATCTTCGCGGTTTGCAATGCGCTCACGGGCGGTTAAGGTTCGTGCAGGTTTATCTGCCCCACGAGTCTCTATGTTCAACCGCTTCCTCTGCAAAACCCTCGCCTTCCTGCTGTTGGCCGGCGCCACGCTGTCGGCCCACGCCGATTGGTATCTGGACGGCGAGTCCTCGCGGCTGTCGTTCATCAGCACCAAAAACGCCAACATTTCCGAAGTGCAGCGCTTTCTGGTGCTGCACGGCAAGGTCGATCCCAAAGGCCAGGCCGAGGTGGAAGTCGAGATGGACTCGGTCAACAGTGGCATCCCGCTGCGCGATGAACGCATGCGCAAGGACCTGTTTGAAATCCAGACTTTCCCCGAAGCACTGATCACCGCGCAGATCGATCTGCGGCCGATCAACGACCTCGCGCCCGGTGCGCAACTTGAATTGCGCCTGCCGCTGACCGTCAACCTCCATGGCAAACAACACGAATACAACGCCGAACTGCTGGCAACCCGTCTCGATGACCGACGCTTCCAGGTGGTGACCCTCGAACCGCTGATCATCAATGCCGCGGATTTCGACCTGGCCCCCGGCCTGGAAAGTTTGCGCAAGGTCGCCGGTTTGTCGGCCATCAGTCTGTCGGTGCCGGTGGGTGCGGTACTGATTTTCACGGCGCGCTGACATGGCCGGCGCAATTTTCCCCTGGCGTGAAGGCAACCGTTTTGAACTGTTGATCGACGGTCCGCAGTTTTTCCCACGGATGTTGGTGGCGATTGCCCGCGCCGAAGAGCAGGTCGAGCTGGAGCTGTACCTGGTGGAGGCGGGTGCCTGTGCCGAAGCGATGGTTCAGGCGTTGGTCCAGGCTGCCGAACGTGGCGTGCGCGTGCGCTGCCTGTTCGATGATTACGGCAGCCTCGCGTTCACCCTGACTTTGCGTCAGCGTTTGATGGCTGCGGGCGTGGAGCTGCGTTTCTACAATCGCCTGAGCTGGCGGCGTTGGGTGGGCAACTTCTACCGCGATCACCGCAAGCTGTTGCTGGTCGATCAGAGCATGGCCGTGGTGGGTGGCACCGGGGTGACCGATGAATTCTGGACGCCGGGCGAAGACACCAGCGAATGGCACGAGGTGATGGTGGAAATCACCGGTCCCTTGGTTATCGACTGGCAGTTGCTGTTCGACCGCCAATGGATCGCCAACCGGCATCGGCGCGCCTGGAAACCCGCCTCGCATTTTGGCTTGCCGCGTCTACCGCGCGTGCCGTCCACGGGCGAGGGCATGGGCCGGGTGGCGTACGCCGACGCCCGCCAGCACCGGGACATCCTGCAATCATTGATTCGCGCGCTGAACAGCGGCCAGCGGCGGATCTGGCTGGCGACGCCGTATTTCCTGCCGACCTGGAAAGTCCGCCGCTCACTGCGCCGGGCAGCCGCCCGAGGTGTCGATGTGCGCCTGCTGCTGACCGGGCCACGCACCGATCACCCGTCGGTGCGCTACGCCGGGCATCGCTACTACCCGCGATTGCTCAAGGCCGGGGTGGCGATCTTCGAGTACCAGCCGTGTTTCCTGCATTTGAAAATGGTCCTGATCGACGACTGGGTGAGCATCGGCTCGTGCAATTTCGATCACTGGAATTTGCGCTTCAACCTGGAAGCCAACCTTGAGGCACTGGACCCAGGGCTGACGCGGGCGGTGGCGGCGAGTTTCGAGAGGGACTTTGCGCAGAGCCAGGAAGTCAGCCTGGAAGCATGGCAACGCCGGCCGCTGTGGCGGCGAGTGAAGCAAAGGATTTGGGGATGGGTGGATCGGCTGGTGGTGAATCTGCTGGATCGAAGGGGATAGGGGCAGAGCAAGATCAAAAGATCGCAGCCTGCGGCAGCTCCTACATTGGGATGGTGTACACCCTGTAGGAGCTGCCGAAGGCTGCGATCTTTTGCTTTCAAAGGTTAGAGCAGTTCAAAGCTCTGCTGCGTCACGTCCTGGGAATCCAGGCCGATCTCCACATTGAACTTGCCCGGTTCTGCCGCGTACTTGAGCTGTGTATTGAAGAACTTCAGGTCATCCTCGGTGATGGTGAAGTGCACGACTTTCTGTTCGCCGGCCTTCAGCGTGATTTTCTGGAAGTTCTTCAGTTCCTTGATCGGACGGATCATCGAGCCGGTCACGTCCTGGATGTACAACTGCACCACGGTTTCGCCGTCACGCTTGCCGGTGTTTTTCACCATGACGCTGGCGTCGAGCTTGCCGGTTTTGTTCAGCGTGGTCGACGACAGCGCCATGTCGCTCAGACTGAAATTGGTGTAGCTCAGGCCGAAACCGAATGGGAACAGGGGACCTGTGGTGTCATCGAAATACTGCGAGGTGTAGTTGCCCGGTTTGCCCGGCGTGAACGGCCGGCCAATGCTCAGGTGGTTGTAGTAGGTCGGAATCTGGCCTACCGAACGCGGGAAGGTGATCGGCAATTTGCCCGACGGGTTGTAGTCGCCGAACAGTACGTCGGCGATGGCGTTGCCGCCTTCGGTGCCGCTGAACCAGGTTTCCAGAATCGCGTCGGCCTGTTCCTTCTCTTCGAGAATCGACAGCGGACGGCCGTTCATCAACACCAGCACCAGCGGTTTGCCGGTGGCCTTCAGGGCCTTGATCAAATCGCGCTGGTTGGCCGGGATGTTCAGGTCGGTGCGGCTCGACGATTCGTGGGACATGCCACGGGATTCGCCCACTGCTGCCACCACCACATCGGCATCCTTGGCGGCTTTCACCGCTTCGTCGATCAGCACTTGGGCCGAGCGCGGATCATCCACCACTTCCGGTGCGTCGAAGTTGAGGAAGTTCAGGTAATCCAGGATCTTCTTGTCGCTGGTGATGTTGGCGCCGCGAGCGTAGATCAGCGTCGATTGCGCGCCCAGTGCAGTGGTCATACCGTCGAACAGGGTCACCGATTGCGTGGGTTTACCCGCGGCTGCCCAGCTGCCCATCATGTCGATCGGCGCCTTGGCCAGCGGACCGACCAGGGCGATTTTTGCAGTCTTCTTCAGCGGCAGGGTTTCGCCCTGGTTCTTCAGCAACACCATGCTGCGGCGCGCGACGTCACGGGCCTCGGTGCGGTGCAGACGGCTTTCGGCATAAGTGTCGGCCGGGTCATCCTCAGCCTTGCCGATGCGCAGGTACGGGTCCTTGAACAGGCCCATGTCGTACTTGGCGGCGAGCACTTCACGCACCGCGTTGTCGATGTCGCTTTGCTGGATCTCACCCGCCTTCAACAGTCCCGGCAGCTCTTTGCCGTAGAGGGTGTCGTTCATGCTCATGTCGATGCCGGCCTTGATCGCCAGCTTCGCGGCTTCGCGACCGTCACGGGCGACGCCGTGTTTAATTAGCTCGAAAATCGCCCCGTGGTCGCTGACGGCCAGGCCTTTGAAGCCCCATTGCTTGCGCAACAGGTCGTTCATCAGCCAGGTGTTGGCGGTGGCGGGCACGCCGTTGATCGAGTTCAGCGCGACCATCACCCCGCCAGCACCGGCGTCGATGGCGGCGCGGTACGGTGGCAGGTAGTCCTGGAACATCTTGACCGGGCTCATGTCGACGACGTTGTAGTCGCGACCGCCCTCGATCGCGCCGTACAGGGCAAAGTGCTTGACGCTGGACATGATGCTGTCGGCCGCGTTCGCGCCTGTGCCCTGGAAGGCTTTGACCATGACGCCAGCGATGCGCGAAACCAGATACGTGTCTTCGCCGAAGCCTTCGGAAGTCCGGCCCCAGCGCGGGTCGCGGGAGATGTCGACCATCGGTGCGAAAGTGATGTCGAGGCTGTCCGCCGCGGCTTCCTTGGCGGCGATGCGCCCGGACAGGCCGATGGCGTCCATGTCCCAGCTCGAGGCCAGGGCCAGCGGAATCGGGAAAATGGTGCGGTGGCCGTGGATCACGTCATAGGCGAAGAACATCGGGATCTTCAGCCGGCTGCGCATGGCCGCGTCCTGCATCGGACGGTTTTCCGGGCGGGTGATCGAGTTGAACGTGCCACCGATGTTGCCGGCGGCGATTTCCTTACGGATCGTCTCCCGCGGCATTTCCGGGCCGATGCTGATCAGGCGCAACTGGCCGATTTTTTCATCGAGGGTCATTTGCTTCATCAGGTTGCTGATGAACGCATCCTTGTTTTCCAGAGGTGCGGGTGTCGTGGCGGCCAATACGTTATGACTGGCCAGGCTGACGAACAGGCCCAGCAAACACAGCTTCTTCATGAATAGTTTTCTCAAAAGCCTAAACGGCAGTGAATACGCGCCGGTCAGCCAAAATTTAGGGAGCGACTATTGTTGTTCAGGTAAATGCAGCACACTTCTGCGTGTTTTCGCGCTGGGGCATCTTTTAGCCCATTGGCTCGATGCAATCCAGTGGTGGCCGCAGATTATGCCCCAAGAGCCGGGTTCAAAGTTCGAAGGTTGTTTTTCAACGGAATGTGCAAGGGAGCGTCAACCAGATGAATGTACGACACCACTATCGGTCGAGCCTGCAGATTGCAGCCTTGATGTTGCTGACCACATTGCTGGCTGGCTGCGGGATCAACACGATCCCGACCCTCGACGAACAGGCCAAGGCCGCCTGGGGCCAGGTGCAGAACCAGTACCAGCGCCGTGCCGACCTGATTCCCAACCTGGTGGAAACCGTCAAGGGCTACGCCCAGCATGAGCAGGAAACCCTGACCGCGGTGATCGAAGCCCGGGCCAAGGCTACGTCCATACAGGTGGACGCCAGCACGCTGGACAATCCAGAAAAGCTCAAGCAATTCCAGCAGGCCCAGGATCAGCTGACCGGCGCCTTGAGCCGTTTGATGGTGGTGTCCGAGCGTTACCCGGACCTCAAGGCCAACCAGAACTTCCTGGCGTTGCAATCGCAACTTGAAGGCACCGAGAACCGCATCGCCGTAGCGCGTCGGGACTTCATTCTCGCCGTGCAGAAATACAACACGGAACTGCGTACGTTCCCCGGTCGCCTGTGGCATAGCGTGATGTACAGCGATTTGCCGATCCGCGAAACCTTCGAGGCGACCAGCCCCGATGCGGAAAAAGCGCCTCAAGTGAAGTTCCAATAAGCGCCGCGAGGGGCTTGAAGCATCACCAAGGAAGAGGTTGCCAATGCGCGTGTTGAAAGTTGGCCTGGTGCTGTTGCTCTGGGTGTTTGCCCTGACGGCCCAGGCTGCATTGAAGTTTCCGGAACTGACCGGGCGGGTGGTCGATAACGCCCAGATGATCGAGCCTGCGGTGCGTGAGCAGCTGACGCAACAGCTTCAGGCCCATGAAAAAGCCACCGGTGAGCAGTTGGTGGTGGTCACGTTGCCGGATTTGCAGGGCACCGACATTGCGGACTTCGGTTATCAATTGGGGCGCTACTGGGGCATCGGCCAGAAGGACAAGAACAACGGCGCGCTGCTGATCGTTGCGCGTGACGATCGCAAGCTGCGGATTGAAGTCGGTTATGGCCTGGAAGATCGGCTGACCGATGCGCAGAGCTCGGTGATCATCAATCAGGTGATCACCCCGGCGTTCAAGACCGGCAACTTCAGCAAGGGCATCAGCGACGGGGTCGCGGCGATGCTCGTTGTATTGGGCGGCAATCCGCTGGATGAGCCTTCCACGGTGTATGACTCCGGCGGCAATCAGGAAAGCGACTTCATCTCGCGGCATCCGGGGATCTTCGTGTTTCTGGTGATGCTGTTCATCCTGACGATTTTCGTCTGCCAGATGCTCGGGATCATGCCCAGTGGCGGCGGTGGCCGAGGCGGTTCGAGCGGCGGGTTCGGCGGTGGAGGTTTTGGTGGCGGCGGTGGCGGCGGGGGCTTCAGCGGCGGCGGGGGCAGTTTCGGGGGAGGCGGTTCCTCGGGCGGCTGGTGATCACACAACAATAGCGAGTGGGCATTCTTAAACATGGCATTACTGACCGAACACGAACAACGCAAAGTTGCCGAGGCGATTGCCCGGGTCGAGCGCGACACCGACGCCGAACTGGTGACCGTGCTCGCGGCCCGCGCCGACGACTACGCGTACATCCCGCTGCTCTGGGCCAGCCTGCTGGCGCTGGTCGTGCCGGGTGTCGTGCATTACCTGACCGGCTGGTTGACCATGCACAGCTTGCTGCTGGTGCAATGGATCACGTTCATCGTGTTGTGCCTGGTGTTCCGTATTCCGAAAATCACCACGCACCTGATCCCGCGCTCGGTACGTCACTGGCGTGCCTCGAACCTGGCGCGCCGGCAGTTTCTGGAGCAGAACCTGCACCACACAGTGGGCAGCACCGGGATGCTGATTTTTGTCTGTGAGGCTGAACGCTATGTGGAAATTCTGGTGGATGAAGGGATTTCGAAACGGCTGGACAACAAGAATTGGGATGGAATTGTTGCGGCGTTTACTCAGCAGGTGAAGCAGGGGCAGACGTTGCAGGGGTTTGTGACGTGTGTGGAGGCGTGTGGCGAGTTGCTCAAGGTGCATGTGCCGGTGACGCATGTGAGGAATGAGTTGCCGAATCGGTTGGTGGTGTTGGGCTGAGTCTAGGCAGCGACACATTCCTTGTAGCAGCTGGCGCAGCCTGCGTTCGGCTGCGAAGCAGTCGTGAATCCGGTATTCACGGTCTTCCTGATGCACCGCGTGTGCTGGTTTTACGACTGCTGCGCAGCCGAACGCAGGCTTCGCCAGCTGCTACAGGTCGCACCGTTCGGGAAATTACCCGTGCCCTCAACCCCCATCCCCCCTAAAATACCCGCCATTCCCCGATCCGCACCGCCCGAGGCCGTTTTTCCCATGTCTGTCACCGCCACTCCCGCCAGCCTCGCGCCGGATCACCACGCCCAGTTCATCGACCTGCTGCAAACCAGCCTCGACGATAACGCCTTCATCAAACTGGTGCTGGCCAAGTACGTCGGCACTGAAGTGGATTTGCAGCGGCTGATCATCAAGCAGCTGACGGTCAAGGATCAGCCCTGCCTGTCCTTCGTCTACCGCTACAAAACCCGCGACATCACCAAGAATTTGCCGATTGCCGAGGGCGTAGCGACCATCGCCGCACTCTTGCCGGCATCGTTCAAAAATGCGCATTTGCTGTCGCTGACGGATGAAGCTCAGCTGGAATACAGCAAAAAGGGCAAGTCTTCGCTGTTCAAGAGCAAACCTCAGCAATTGCGTGAGGTGCCGTCCGCTGAGCACAACCGCGAGAAGAACCGCTTTCTCGACCTGAACCGGCCGTTCCTCGCCGACCTTGGTGTGACGAACAGCAAGCACGAGCTGATCCCGGCGATGTCGCGCAAGTGGAAGCAGATCAACAAGTTCATCGAGGTCTTCAGCCATGCGCTGACCACCTCACCGCTGGCGCTGGACAAGCCGGTTCAGGTGGCGGACTTCGGTTCGGGCAAGGGTTACCTGACGTTCGCGATCCATGACTACCTGCGCAACACCTTGAAGGCCGAAGGCGTGGTGACCGGCGTCGAGTTGCGCGAAGAGATGGTGGATTTGTGCAACGCCGCGGCCGCAAAGCTTGAGCATCCGGGGCTGGTGTTCAAGTGCGGTGATGTGCGCAGCGTGGCGCCGAGCGAGCTGGACGTGATGATCGCGCTGCATGCCTGCGACATCGCCACTGACTATGCGATTCACACCGGCATTCGTTCCGGCGCCTCGATCATCATGTGCTCGCCGTGCTGCCACAAGCAGATCCGCCTGCAAATCCAGAGCCCGGCGCTGCTCAAGCCGATGTTGCAATACGGTCTGCACTTGGGCCAGCAGGCAGAAATGGTCACCGATAGTTTGCGTGCGTTGTTCCTGGAAGCCTGTGGTTACGAGACCAAGGTCTTTGAGTTCATCTCACTGGACCACACCAACAAGAACAAGATGATCCTGGCGGTCAAACGTGCCGAGCCGGTTGATCCGGCCCAGCTGTTGGTGAAGATTCAGGAACTGAAGGATTTCTACCACATCAGCGAACATTGCCTCGAAACCCTGCTGCGGGCTGATGGGTTGCTGGTTGCTAAGGCTTGACCTGAATCCCTGCCGGTAACGTGCCCGGTTGCGCCGGGCGCACGGCAGTCTTGCGTCCCAGCATCACGGTCACGATCACCCCGGCGGCAAACAGCCAGGTGATCGGCTCGATGTGTTCACCGAAGAACAACGCCGAAAAGGCGATGGTGAAGAAGATCTGCAACAGCTGGATCTGACTGACCCGGGCAATGCCTCCCATCGCCAGCCCGGCGTACCAGGCGAAGAAGCCGATGAACTGCGAGAACAGCGAGACGTAACCGAAGGCCCACCAGGTCTTGGCCGAAATCTCGCCCTGATGTTGCAGCGCCAGGTACATCACCGGCCCGATCAGCAACGGCGTCGACAACACCAACGCCCAGCAGATCACCTGCCAACCGCCCATCTCCTTGGCCAATCGGCCGCCCTCGGCGTATCCCAAACCGCCCACGGCAATCGCCCCGAGCATCAGCAAATCACCGGCCTGAATGCTGCCGGCCCCGCTGATCAACGCATAACCCAGCACCAGCGCGCTGCCCAGCGCGGCGCAAGCCCAGAAGGCTTTCGACGGTCGTTCGTGGGACAACCACGCGGCGTACAGCGCCACGCACAACGGCTGTAAGCCGTTGACCAGTGCGCCGTGGGACGCCGGCAAGGTTTGCATGGCCCAGGCCGACAATACCGGGAAGCCGAGGATCACCCCGGCAATCACCAGGGTCAGGCCTTTGACCTGTTTCCAGGTCGGCCACTTCTCCCGGCGCCACAGCAACAACATCGCCGCAGGAACCGCCGCGAACAGCGCACGACCCAGGCCGTTGAGCAGCGGATGGAGTTCCTGCACGACGATCCGTGTGAAGGGCAGGGTGAGGCTGAAGATCACAACGCCGAGCAGGCCGAGGGCCATGCCGGTGTTTTCGCGCGAGGACATGATGGCAACCAGAATCAAGGGTGGCGGGAATGCTTTCATCTAGCCATAAACCGCGGGCGTTGCTCTGTTACAGCTAGGCGCAGAGTTATCCGTACAGTTGCGAGTAATGCTCGCAACGTAGGAGCTGCCGAAGGCTGCGATCTTTTCATCAGTCTCGCCGCAAGTCTGATTCGTCCATTCCAAGAACAAGATCAAAAGATCGCAGCCTTCGGCAGCTCCTACAGGTGATCTGCGTAGTAGTCGGGTATTACCTGCCATGCTGATTAAGGACTACCTTGAATACTCCTGCAGGCCCACGTATTTCCCAGAGGAGTCCTCCCCATGGCGGCTAAAAAAATTCTGATGCTGGTCGGCGATTACGTCGAAGACTACGAAGTGATGGTGCCGTTTCAGGCGCTGCTGATGGTTGGCCACACGGTGCACGCCGTTTGCCCGGACAAAACCGCTGGTCAGACTGTGCGCACGGCGATCCATGACTTCGAAGGCGACCAGACCTACAGCGAAAAACCCGGTCACCTGTTTGCCCTGAACTTCGACTTCGCCAAGGTCAAGTCCGAGGACTATGACGCCCTGCTGGTGCCGGGCGGTCGTGCGCCGGAGTACCTGCGCCTGAACGAAAAAGTCCTGGAACTGGTGCGAGCGTTCGACAAGGCCGGCAAACCGATTGCCGCCGTGTGTCACGGCGCACAATTGCTGGCGGCTGCGGGGATTCTCGAAGGTCGCGAGTGCAGCGCCTACCCGGCCTGTGCCCCGGAGGTGCGCCTGGCCGGTGGTACGTTCATCGATATCCCGGTGACGGAAGGTCACGTACAAGGCAATCTGGCCACTGCGCCAGCCTGGCCGGCGCACCCGAGCTGGCTCGCCGGTTTCCTCGGGTTGCTGGGCACCAAAATCACGCTGTAACGAGGGACCTTTCCATGTGCGAGCTCTACGTCAAAGCCGACCCGATTCTCTACGAGTCTCGCTCCCGCTCGCTGCGCATCTGCGGGGTGGTCACCACCCTGCGGCTGGAGAATCAGTTCTGGGACATCCTCAGCGAAATCGCCGAGGTCGACGGCATGACCACCAACCAGTTGATCGCCAAGCTGTATGAAGAGGTGATGGACTACCGCGGCGAGGTGGTGAATTTCGCCTCGTTTTTGCGGGTCAGCTGTACGCGGTATTTGACTCAGCGGCGGGTGCAGACACCGGAGTTATCAGTGGTGCGTGCGGTGGTGAAGTAGGGCAGGTTGGTCTTTACTCTGAAGCGCGAAACCTCTCAATTGCCAAGGAGAAACAGCATGTCTGGATGGTATGAAGTGAGCAAAAGCAGCAATGGTCAGTTCAAATTTGTACTGAAGGCCGCCAACGCGGAAACCATTCTGACCAGCGAGCTGTACACCACCCGCGCTGCCGCTGACAAAGGCATCGCGTCGGTTCAGAGCAGCAGCCCGAAGGATGAGCGCTACGAGAAGAAAACCACCAAGGATGGCCATCCTTACTTCAATCTCAAGGCTGGTAACCACGAGATCATCGGTAGCAGCGAGGCTTACACCTCTGCTGCCGCGCTGGAGAAAGGCATCGCCAGCGTGAAGGTCAACGGGCCGACCACGGTGATCAAGGACAAGACCTTGCCGGTGCTTTAAAAAGTCATAAGATCGCAGCGCTCCTGTAGGAGCACGGCTTGCCGGCGATGGCGATCTGCAGTACGCCATCGCCAGCAAGCTGTGCTCCTACAGAAGGTGCGATTGCGTTAACGCAATGCTTTCAACAGGTCTTGCAGCTGGCTGCAACCCGCCTCGCCGAGTGGAAACACCGGCAACCGTGGATCGCCCGCTTCCAGCCCGGTGGCGCGCAAACCGGCCTTGATCGTCGCCGGCAAACCACCTTTCAGAATGAAATCCAGCAGCGGCAACTGGCGATAGAACAGTTCGCGCGCCTTGCCCAGGTCGTTGGCCAATATCGCTTCATACAAATCAAGATTGAGCTGCGGGATCAGGTTCGGTGCTGCCGTGCACCAGCCTTTCGCGCCTGCCGCAAAGGCTTCCAGCGCCAATGGATTACAGCCGTTGTAGAACGGCACCCGACCTTCGCCCAGCCGTTGCAGCTGGTGCATGCGCTGGATGTCGCCGGTGCTTTCCTTGACCATTGTCACGTTGTCCACGGCATTGAAAATCCGCAGGATCAGGTCCACCGACATGTCGGTGCCACTGGTGGCCGGGTTGTTGTAGAGCATGATCGGTACGCCGATGTTCTCGCCGATGGCGCGGTAGTGGGCGAGGATTTCCGCTTCGCTGAGTTTCCAGTAGGACGTCGGCAGCACCATCACCACGTCGGCGCCGTGGGCTTCGGCGAAACGTGCGCGGCGCACCGCTTTGGCGGTGGTCAGGTCGGACACGCTGACGATGGTCGGCACGCGTTTGGCCACGTGTTTGATGCTGAATTCGCTGACCTGATCCCATTCCGCGTCGCTCAGGTAAGCGCCTTCGCCGGTGCTGCCCAGCGGTGCGATGGCATGGACGCCGTCGTCGATCAGGCGATCGATGGAACGCCCGAGCGCGTCGAGATCAACGCCCTCGCCGTTGGCGGTGAACGGAGTGATGGTGTAGCCGATGATGCCGTGAATGTTTGGGGTCGACATGGCGACTCTCCTCTTGAAAATGAGTGGTTTCAG
Source organism: Pseudomonas sp. LBUM1645 (assembly GCF_059716185.1). NCBI lineage: Bacteria > Pseudomonadati > Pseudomonadota > Gammaproteobacteria > Pseudomonadales > Pseudomonadaceae > Pseudomonas > Pseudomonas sp. LBUM1645. Next base: position 5,578,644 of record NZ_CP166811.1, on the reverse strand, counting down.
TTCAGGCAATCGGCGTGTTGACGCAGGTTCTGCCGAGCGTAGTAGTTGAAAGCGGCGGCGTGACGTTTCGGCCTGGCGATCCAGTCATGGGCTTCGCGGCCCAGCTCCGGCAGGATTGGCTTGATGGTCCCGGCGCTCATGGCCAGCAATTGCAGCTTGGCCGCTCGTTCAATCAGTTGCGCAATGACACAGGCTTCTTCGATGGTCGCGCCTGTGGACAATTGGCCGTGGTGCGAAAGCAGGATCGCCCGTTTGTCGCCCAGGGCCGCGGCAATCAGTTCACCTTCCTCGTTGCCCACCGGCACGCCCGGCCAGCCTTCGAGAAACGCGCAATCGTCGTAGAGCGGGCAGAGGTCCATGTGGGAAATCTGCAGCGGCACTTCGAGCATCGACAGCGCGGCAACGTGGGTCGGGTGCGTGTGAATGATGCAGTTCACGTCCGGCCGCGCGCGGTACACCCAGCTGTGGAAACGGTTGGCCGGGTTGGGCATGCCGTGGCCTTCAAGCACGTCTAGGTCTTCGTTGACCAGCAGCAGATTGCTGGCGGTGATTTCGTCGAAACCCAGGCCCAGTTGTTGAGTGTAGTAGGTGCCAGGTTGCGGGCCGCGGGCGGTAATCTGCCCGGCCAGGCCGGAGTCGTGGCCATTCTCGAACAGAATCCGGCAGGTCAGGGCCAGCTTTTGCCGGTCGGTCCACGTATTATCCGCCAGTGTATTTTGCATCTGGGTCAGCGCTTGCTTGACCAGTTGCTCTTTGGGTAGTGCTAAGGTCTTGGCCATATCGGTGTCCTTTGGGTGGTTCAATGGACGTCGGATTTGCCGTTCACTCGTTGCTCGCAAGGTCATGGGTGAATGCAAATGACACAAGTGATGCTATATGACACTTTGTGTCACAGGCAAGGAAAAATCGTTGCTTCCTTGATGGATTAATCGCTCTACATGTCTATCCGTTTGAAATTACTGAGAAAAAAACTCGGCGTGACGCTGGAGGCCTTGGCCGAAAAATCCGGCATGACCAAGAGCTATCTGTCGAAAGTCGAACGCGGGTTGAACACCCCGTCGATTGCTGCCGCGTTGAAACTGGCCAAGGCACTGAACGTGAAGGTCGAGGAGTTGTTCTCCGAAGACAACGTCAGCCTCGACAGTTACAGCCTAGTGCGCAGCGATGAGCGCCAGTCCCTGGCGGCCAATGATGACAGCCCGGGTTACGCGGTGCTGGCCCATCAGGTCAGCGAGCGCAGCCTGTTGCCGTTCATGATTTACCCGCCGACCGAGTTTGCCGACAAAACCTTCAAGGAACATTTGGGCGAGGAGTTTCTGTTCGTGCATGAGGGGCAGGTGGAAGTGGACTTCATGAACGAGCGGGTGCTGCTCAATCGAGGGGATGCGCTGCATTTCAATGCGCAGAAACCGCACCGGATACGGTCAGTGGGCGAGGTTCAGGCGCAGTTGTTGGTGGTGGTGCATAGCGTCGAAGAATGACTTCAATCCCTGTAGCAGCTGGCGCAGCCTGCGTTCGGCTGCGCAGCAGTCGTAAATTTATGCTGTGCGGTGTGTCAGGCTATTCGAGGTGTCAGGATTAGCGACTGCTGCGCAGCCGAACGCAGGCTGCGCCAGCTGCTACAAAGAGCAGATCAAACCTCGACTGGAACTGTCAGCTTCGGGCTGCCCAACGCATGCGTCTTCGAATCAAAAAACCGCAACTCACTCCCGGTGCCTTCAAACACCTTCGCGTAGTGCCGTTTCTGGTGCTGAATGAACGCCTTGCTGCGCGGATAAATCGAGATCGCCACCACCTGCGGTTTCGCCTGGCGCAAGGCGTGGATGATGTGGCTGTCCTGCTCACCCAGAGCATGGCCGAACAGGCACAACCCGTCGCCATGGCCAAGTAACTGGTCGTAGCAGAACGACAGATAGTCCGAGCTGCGAATGGTTTTGAGCTTGTCCTGCGCCGGACCTTCATTGACGAACAGCGGCACGTCGTCGAGGGTCTTGATCGTGTTGTTGATCGCGAAACTGCCGAGCAACGTGCCCTCGGTCGACATCAGTTTGCGCGCGGTGCCGTCCTGATTCCGCACCAGATGCAACCCGCCATGCAGGTAAAGCAGGCGGGTTTTATCGGTCGCCGTGGCGCTCAGATCAAAGCTTGATTCTGCACCCTGAAACAGGTCGCTGATCGCATCAGGCTGGTGCTGGGTCGCCCAGTAGCTGAGCAGGTCGTAGTTGGTGGTGAACACGGTCCGGTAGCGGCCCAGTTCCTGATTGATCGCCGCCAGCGTCGAAGGCACCACCAGCCGCCACGGGATGTGCACCGCGTGCACGGTGTTGATCAGCGCTTCCTTGATCGCGTAGTAACGATTGCGCGGCGCGGCGGAACTCACGGCCAGGGCCTTGTTGACCCGGCTGGTGGTTTTCAGCGCGCTGAGCACCTGCTCGAAGCTGCGCGTCTGCATCGCGTCGAACACGCTCAGCTCGGACTGGCTCAGGGGTTTTTCTTCGACGGTGCGGGCGTTTTCGAACAGCGAGTCGTAGCCGAAGTCGTCCCACACGGCGCGACTGGCGCCGTTGCCCACCAGCAGGCCGCTGAACGAGGCGGTGGCGCGCAAGGCGTTCCAGTCTTCAAGTTGGGCATCAACATCCTGGAAATCGGTCATTGCGTTCAAAGTCTCAAAGCAAAAGGTCTTGATGGGCGGCGACTTTATCACGACCAAGACTTGAGCCAGATCAAGTTACTGCGTGACCGATAGGTCGATCCTGTGGGTACCCGCTGGATCGGCGCTGCCGGTTCGGCCTCAGCCAGGAGACTCGCTCATGAGCAGCACGTTTTTCATCCCCTCCGTGAACATCATGGGCATCGGTTGCCTCGACGAAGCCATGGACGCCATTCGCAAGTACGGTTTTCGCAAGGCGCTGATCGTCACCGACGCCGGGCTGGCCAAGGCGGGTGTAGCGAAGATGATTGCCGAGAAACTGGCGATGCAGGATATCGATTCGGTGATTTTCGACGGCGCCAAGCCTAACCCGAGCATCGCCAACGTTGAGAGCGGTCTGGGGCTGCTGAAAGAAACCCGCTGTGACTTCGTGGTGTCCCTGGGCGGCGGTTCGCCCCATGACTGCGCCAAAGGCATCGCGTTATGCGCAACCAACGGCGGGCAGATTCGCGATTACGAAGGCGTCGATCAATCCACCCAACCGCAACTGCCGCTGGTCGCCATCAACACCACCGCCGGCACTGCCAGCGAGATGACCCGTTTCTGCATCATCACCGACGAATCCCGTCACGTGAAAATGGCCATTGTCGATCGCAACGTCACGCCGCTGCTGTCGGTCAACGACCCGGCACTGATGGTCGCCATGCCCAAGGGCCTGACGGCTGCCACTGGCATGGACGCGTTGACCCACGCCATCGAAGCCTACGTTTCCACGGCGGCCAATCCGATCACCGATGCCTGCGCACTGAAGGCGATCACGTTGATCAGCAACAACCTGCGCCTGGCCGTCCGCGACGGCAGTGACATGGCCGCGCGGGAAAACATGGCGTACGCGCAGTTCCTCGCCGGCATGGCGTTCAATAACGCATCCCTGGGTTATGTCCACGCGATGGCTCACCAGTTGGGCGGGTTCTACGACTTGCCTCATGGTGTGTGCAACGCGATCCTGCTGCCCCACGTACAAAGCTTTAACGCGCTGGTTTGCGCCGATCGCCTCACCGATGTCGCTCTTGCGATGGGTGCCGATGTTCACGGTTTCACCCCGGAAGCGGGCGCCCAGGTGGCCATCGTGGCGATCCGCAGCCTGTCCAAAGACGTGGAAATTCCCGCCGGTTTGCGTGAGCTCGGCGCCAAGCTCAACGACATCCCGACCCTCGCCAGCAATGCCTTGAAAGACGCGTGCGGCCTGACCAATCCTCGCGTGGCGGATCAGCGCCAGATCGAGGAGATTTTCCGCAGCGCGTTTTAGGAGGTTTTACGACCGGGCGCGAGCATCACGCAGAGCATCGCGCCCAACGCCAGCAAGGTACACAACAGCGACAATGGCCATGCTTGCGGGCTCGCGATCAAACTGGCGATCCCGCCGATAACGGCAGCCATCAGTTGATGAATGAAACCGCTCAACGCCATCGCATACGCACCGCCGACCGGCGAACCGTCGTTGGCCAGGGACAGGCTGATCGGATAAGTCAAAGACTGGCCGAACACCGCAACGCAATAGGGCAACCAGAACAGCAGCGCCACTGAAGTGCCCGCCAAACTCCCCAGCAACATCACCGCGCTGCCTGCCAGCACCAGCCCCACACCCGCCGTCATCAACCCGCGTTGACCGGTGCGAAGTACAAAGCCATTGACCGCCAAAGCCCCCAGAAAATACGCCGCACTGATCGGCCAGCCCAACAACCCGTATTCCACGGCCGACCAGTTGAACGGTCCTTGCAGAATCAGCGGCGCTGCGGTGTTGAACGCGACAATCACCCCGTACCCAAGGCCGCCGGTGACGGCCGGCAACAGAAAGGCTCGATGACGCAAAATGCGCCAGTAACTCGGCCAGGCGGATGACGGGGCATTCTCTTCGGCCAGCACCGGGAACGTAACCCGAGCCACGACCAGCCCCATCATCAGACTCACTGCACCCAACAGGTAGAAAATCGCTGACCAGCCCAGCGCCACCTGGATGATCGACCCCAGGTATTGGCCGATCCCCAGCGCCACTACAAAGGAAATCGAAATCCAGGACAACGCCTTGGCCAGCAGGTCGCCGCGGAAACTGTCGCGGATCAGCACCCGGGCCATGACCGAAATGCCGCTGGCGCCAATACCCTGAACCAGTCGAAACGCCAGGAACGATTCAAGCGTCTGGCTCAGGGGCAAGGCCAGGTTGCCCAGCCCGTAGATGCCCAGCGCGGCGAGCAGCACCGGTTTGCGACCGATGCGCTGGCCCAGGCTGCCCCAGAACAACATCGGCAACGCCATGCCGATCAGATACACCGCCAACCCCCAGGAAACCTGCGAGGCGTCGGCGGACAGATCCCGGGCCATGTCCGGTAGCGCCGGCAGGTAAATGCTCATGCCTAATTGGGCGAGGAAAACCGTGCAGCAGGTGACGAGGAGGGTGGTGCTGCTCTTCATTGAGTCTTCCCTGATTTCAGTTCAACAGCCGATTTCCCGGCCTTGAGTGCGTAAAAGCTCGGTAATGAGTTCACAAAAGTGGCGGATCAGCGTCGGCTCCATGTCGGCGCGCAGGGTGATTCTGATGGCCGCCTTGCCTTGTGCGACCACCGGGAAAAATACGGCCGAGGTGAAGAAACCGTGATTGGCCAGTTCCATGGCGATGCTATTGGCCAGCGCTGCTTCGCCGCAGTTGACCAGTCGAATCGCCATGTTGCTGTTGTGTTGGTCGGTGCGTATGAGGCTGTCGAACAACCGGATATTAACCTGAAGTTTTTTCTGCAACGCGGCAAATTCCGGTGTGCGATGAAGCAGGATGGATGCTCTGCCCGCGCCAATGGCTGCACTGTTCAGGCTTTGCGACCAATTGCTGGGGCCGCCGTAACGTGCAATGAGCTTCTTCTGCCGTTCATTGCCCAGCATTACCAGACCACCGCTGGCGCCAAACGACTTGGCCAACGAGGCGACGATCAGGCAGTCATCCTCCAGTGCGTGCAACCTGGGGCGTACGAGGCCTGCGCCCGATGTGCCGACGGCGGACAGCGCGTGGGAATCGTCCAGGTAGAGAAACAACCCATAGCGGTCCTTCAGATACAAAAGACTGTCCAGGTCTGCGACCCCGCCCATGCTGTAGGCACCGTCGGCGACATACGCGACGGAGCGGTGCTGCTGGCACTGCTTTTCGAGAAAATCCATGTCGTTATGCGGACAGGTCACGACCGTGGTTTCATCGGCGCAGGCGGCTTTGAGGTGATTCATCGAGTAATGCGCCAACCGGTCGAAGACCATCACGGGAGGGCGGTTTTCCGTGAACACGCCGCTGGCCAGCAACGGCAGGATTCCGGCACTCGCCGCACTGCAAGACAAGGTGCTCAGGCAGCTGGCGCCGAACAACTCGGACAGCTCGGTTTCGTACTGTTCCAAAATTGCCAGCTTGCAACGGTTCTTTGAGTTGGCGACGCGAAGGGTGCCGGTTTCCCACAGTGTGTTCATGGCGCCGTCAAGAATATCGGGGTGATGATCCAGGCCCAGGTAAGACGTCGTACAGAAATGATGAAAGGCGCGCCCGTGCTGATCGAGCATTCGGTTGGCACTTTTGATTTCGACGTTAAGCCCTGAAATTTTCCCGGCTTCAGCGCTCTCCCAATCGTGATCGGCCAACGCGATGACTTTGCGGTAGTTGGTGTAGCGGTTTGCCGCGTGTGCTGTCTGGTCCATGTGAAGATGACTTTCCTTGAGTGAAACGATCCATGGGTTTGTTGCATTTCGTGTGTGTTTCCAGACTTTACAGAGCGCGGCGAAGGCTTTGAATCGGCTGTTTCCGGTATGGCTGAGTGTTACAAGAGATTTATGTGTAGGGCGATGCCTCGTGATGTTGTGGGCAATTTGCTTTGCCGAGTCGCGTGGAAACCGGGCTATCCTGCCGATTCAGTCGAACAGAAGTCATCGAGACCTCCATGCTGCAAAAAAGCCTGATCCGCCGCCTCGACCTGATCACTCTCCAGTTGTTTGTCGCCGTTCATGAGGAGGGCACGCTGACCCGTGCCTCCGCGCGGGAAGCCATCGCCGTGTCGGCGGCCAGCAAGCGGCTGATGGAGTTGGAAGAAGCGCTGGGCATCAGTCTGTTCGTGCGCCAGGCCAAGGGCATGACCCTGACGCCGGCCGGTGAAACCTTGTTGCACCATGCTCGGCAGATGCTGTTCAATGTCGAGAAAATGGGGCTCGAACTGGGCGAACACAGCCACGGTATCCGCGGCTATGTGCGGATGCTCGCCAACCTGTCGGCAATCATTCAGTTTCTGCCCGAAGACCTGCGGGACTTTTCCGAGCGTCATCCTGAGGTCAAGACCGACCTCGAAGAACGCCCCAGCAGCGGGGTGATTCAGGGTGTGCTGGATGGCGTGGCCGACCTTGGGATCTGCTCCAGTGACAGCGACGTCAAAGGCCTGCACAGCGTGCTTTATCGACAGGACAAACTGGTGGTGTTGATGCTGCCCGATCATCCGTTGGCGAGTCGTTCCAGCCTGGCTTTCGCCGATACGCTGGGCAGCGATTACGTCGGTCTGCACTCCGCCAGTTCGATCAATATGCGTACCCACGCAGCCGCGCGAGAGGCCGGCAAAGTGCTGCGGCTACGGATTCATGTACCGGGTTTCGACGCCATGTGCCGGATGGTCCAGGCCAACATGGGCATCGGGATTCTGCCGCAAAAGGCCTATGAGCTGTTTGGCCGGGCGTTGGGCTTGCACGCGGTGCCGCTGACGGATGACTGGTCGGATCGCGCATTGGTTCTGGTGGTGCGCGATGAAGCGGCGCTGTCGCCGGTGAGCCGGATGTTGTTCGAGCAGTTGCGAGGCCAGGTCTGATTATTCTCGATTGGATGGACTGGCCTCATCGCGAGCAAGCTCGCTCCCACAGTGGTCCTGTAGTGAGTTTGAATCCAGCGCCAATCCCTTGTGGGAGCGAGCTTGCTCGCGATAGCGGACTTTAGGTCGCGACAATCCTTCTGCCGGGCGTTCGCGTTTCGCGAACGTTCGTTGCCAACTGAAGGTTGGATTCCAGCCCCCGTGGTCCTCTAGCCTTGGCTCATATTCCAAGAACAACATGAGGTACCCCGCGATGACTGCCCCCTTAAGTGCAATCAAAGTGATCGAGATCGGCACGCTGATCGCCGCGCCGTTCGCCGCGCGCATGCTTGCCGAGTTCGGCGCCGAAGTGATCAAGATCGAAGCCATGGGTCAGGGCGACCCGCTGCGCAAATGGCGCAAGCTGCACGAAGGCACGTCGCTGTGGTGGTACCTGCAATCGCGAAACAAGAAGTCCCTCGCACTGAATCTGAAATCCCCCGAAGGCATTGAACTGGTCAAGCAACTGGCGACCAGCGCCGACGTGCTGATCGAAAACCTGCGCCCCGGCGCCCTGGAGAAACTCGGTCTGGGCTGGGACGTGTTGCACGCCCTCAACCCTAACCTGACCCTGGTGCGTATATCCGGATATGGCCAGACCGGCCCGTACCGCGATCGTCCTGGGTTCGGTGCGATCGGCGAGGCCATGGGCGGGATCCGCTACACCACCGGCACCCCCGGTTCACCCCCGGCTCGGGTGGGCGTCAGCCTCGGCGATTCCCTGGCTTCACTGCATGCGGTGATCGGTGCCTTGATGTCGCTGCTGCGGGTCAAGACCGGGCAGGGCGGTGGGCAAGTGGTCGATGTGTCCCTGGCTGAAAGTGTGTTCAACGTCATGGAAAGCCTGGTGCCGGAATACGACATGCTCGGCCATGTTCGTGAGCGCAGTGGCGGGGCCTTGCCGGGCATCGCGCCGTCCAACACTTATCTGACGGCCGATGGCGCCTACGTGGTGATCGCCGGCAACAGCGACCCGATCTACAAGCGCTTGATGGACGTCATCGGTCGCCGTGATCTGGCCGATGCGCCGGAGTTTGCCCATAACGACGGGCGTGCCGCCAAGAGCAACGTGCTCGACGCAGCGATCACTCACTGGACCAGCAGCCTGCCGATCGACGATGTGTTGTCGGCACTGGAAGCTGCCGAAGTCCCGGCCGGGCGCATCTATTCAGTCGCCGACATCGTCGCCGATCCGCACTACCAGGCGCGGGACATGCTGCTCAACGCCGACCTGCCCGGCGGTGCCACGGTGAAGATGCCCGGCATTGTGCCGAAAATGTCCGAGACGCCCGGTGGCGTGAACTGGTCCGGACCTACGTTGGGCCAGCACACCGACGGCATCCTCGAGGGGCTGGGCCTTACCGGTTCGGACATCGAACGGCTGAAAGCGGAAGGGGTGGTGCAATGATCACTGATTTTTCCGAGACCCTGATTGTTCAGGAAGTCTCCCCCCGCGACGGCTTGCAGATCGAGCCGACCTGGGTCGAAACCGTCGACAAGATTGCCTTGATCGATCAGCTGTCACTGGCCGGTTTCAGCCGCATCGAAGCAGGCTCGTTCGTTTCCCCCAAGGCGATTCCGGCGCTGCGCGATGGTGAACTGGTGTTCAAGGGCATCACCCGGCAACCGGGGGTGATTTACGTCGCGTTGATCCCCAACCTGAAAGGCGCGCAACGGGCGCTGGCGACGAGAGCCGACGAGTTGAATCTGGTGATGTCCGCCAGCCAGACCCACAACCTGGCCAACATGCGCATGCGTTGCGAAGCCTCATTGGCGGCGTTCGGCGAGATCGTGCAATACGTTCGCGGGACGACGGTGCGACTCAACGGCAGCATCGCCACCACCTTCGGCTGCCCGTTTGAAGGCAAGATCGATGAGGATCGCGTGCTGCAAATCGTCGAGGCTTATCAGGAACTCGGGATCCAGGGCATTACCCTGGCCGACACCACCGGCATGGCCAATCCGCGGCAGGTTGATCGTCTGGTGCGGCGGGTCTTGCAGCGAGTTTCGCCGGCTGATTTGACCCTGCATTTCCATAACACTCGCGGCCTCGGTTTATGCAACGTGCTGGCCGCCTACGAGGCCGGTGCCCGACGCTTCGACGCGGCACTGGGAGGGCTCGGCGGATGCCCGTTCGCACCGGGCGCCTCGGGCAATATTTGCACCGAAGATTTGGTCAACCTGTGCGATGAAATCGGCATTCACACCGGCATCGATCTGCCGCTGTTGCTGCAATTGTCGCGAGGATTACCCGCGCTGCTGGGCCACGAAGTGCCCGGTCAGCTGGCCAAGGCCGGACGCAATTGCGATCTGCACCCAAGCCCTTCCTGAACCCAACGAACCCCTGTAGGAGCCGAGCTTGCTCGCGATAGCGGTGGGTCAGTCGACATCAATGTTGGATGTGACTCAGTCATCGCGAGCAAGCTCGGCTCCTACAGAAAGCAGCCTCTCAACCAGACAACAAAAACAATCGGACACCCACGGGCAGTCCGCCTGGAGAACCATCATGAGCCTTAATGTTCTGGAGGCGGGCGCGAGCCCGTCCGTTAGCCACGACGAAGAAAAAGCCCTGGTCAGCAAAGTCGCCTGGCGCCTGATGCCGTTGATCATGGTCTGCTACCTGTTCGCGTTTTTCGACCGCATCAACATCAGCTTCGCCAAGTTCCAGCTGCAGACCGACCTGAGCCTGAGCGACACCGCTTACGGCCTCGGCGCCGGGTTGTTCGTGGTTGGTTACGTGATCTTCGAAGTGCCGAGCAACATGATGCTGTACAAGGTCGGCGCCCGGCGCTGGATCGCCCGGATCATGATGTCCTGGGGCCTCGCCACCGCAGCCATGGTCTTCGTCAACAGCGAATGGCAGTTCTACGCGCTTCGCTTTGTCATCGGTGCGATGGAGGCCGGTTTCGCGCCGGGAGTCCTGTATTACCTGACGCTGTGGTTCCCGCAGCACTATCGCGGACGCATCACTTCAATGTTGTTTCTGTCGTCGGCGTTTGCCGGTCTGGTCGGCGCACCGTTCTCCGGGTTGGTGCTTCAACACCTCGACGGTTTTATGGATATGCGCGGCTGGCACTGGCTGTTTCTGCTGGGCGGCGTGCCTTGCATCGGCCTCGGCTTGCTGGTGCTGACGTTGCTCAAGGACCGCATCGAAGACGCCCATTGGCTGACGCCATCGGAGAAAACGCTGCTGGCCAGCCGTATCGCTCACCATGAACCGCACAAGAGCGGCGGCTCGTTGCTCGCCGCACTGCGGATTCCGGGCTTCCTGACCCTCGGGCTGATCTACTTCCTGATTCAGGTGGCGTCCTACGGCTTGAACTTCTGGGCCCCGCAACTGATTCGCAGCGCCGGCACCGAGAGCCCGGTGATGATCGGTTTGCTGACCGCCATCCCTTACATCTGCGGCGCCATCAGCATGGTGGTGATCGGGCGGTTGTCCGACTCGACCGGTGAACGGCGCAAGTTTGTCGCAGGTCTGGTTGCGGTGGGCGCGGTGGGGTTCTTCTGTGCGGGAATCTTCGCTAACCACACGACCTTCCTGATTGTCGCGCTGGGCTTGCTCGGTGCCGGGATCATCGCCTCCATCCCGAGCTTCTGGACCCTGCCGCCGAAACTGCTGGCCGGTGCTGGTGCAGGGGCTGCTGGCGGGATCGCGGTGATCAACACCCTCGGCCAGTTCGGCGGCATCGTCAGCCCGGTGATGGTGGGGCGGATCAAAGACCTGACGGGCAGCACCACGCCGGCGCTGTATGTCATCGGCGTTGCTGCGCTGATCGCCGTCGCGCTGCTGCTGTGGGGGTTGCCGCAGAAGCTGCGCACGCTCGACAAGTTTTAAAAGTTTCGCAGGCTACCCCAGCCCCTACATGGACCACGCATCCCTGTAGGAGCTGGCGCAGCCTGCGATTTTTTGATCTTCAAGGCGTCGCAATGATCGCCTTTGCCGGCGAAGTACCGAACTGAATCAACACCACTCCAGCCATTAACAACACCGCCCCAAACACCCGCGGCACTGTCATCTGCCGCTCCACCAACCCAAACCACCCGAAGTGATCCAGTACTAGCGACGCCACAACCTGTCCCGCCAGCGCCAAAGCAATAAACCCCGATGCCCCGAGTTTGGGCAGCAACATCAGCGCCAGCGAAATAAAGCACACCCCAAACGCGCCACCGGTCCACATCCACAGCGGCGCCTTGCTGATGAACGCCAGCGACGGCAACGGCAAACGCAGCGCCAACATAACCGGCAACAACACCACAATACTCACCAACAACGACGCGAGGGTCGCCCACAACGGATGGCCCAAACCGCGCCCGAGGTTGGCGTTGATCGCGCTTTGAAAAGGCACCACCGCCCCGGCTATCACGGCCAGCAGCAACAGCCCGGCCCAATGCAACGTACTCATGATGAATCTCCAACAGGTTTTGCTGGACTCTAGAGTATTCGTCGCGCAGATTTAAATTCCAAATAGCTATCCAGAACATGCATCAGATGAATGATCTACGCCGTGTCGACCTCAATTTGCTGGTGATCCTCGACGCCTTGCTCAGCGAGCAACACGTGACCCGTGCCGCCGAGCGCTTGCACTTGAGTCAGCCGGCCGTCAGTCATGCGTTGGCGCGGTTGCGTGATCTGCTCGGCGATCCTTTGCTGGTACGGGCGGGCGCCAGCCTCGTGCCAACCCCGCGAGCCCTGGAGTTGATGGCTCCGTTGGCCGAAGCCCTGGCTCAGGTGCAATCACTGCTGGCACCGAATACCTTCGATCCGGCCACCGCCAAGCGCACGTTTCGACTGGCGATGTCCGACTACGGTGCCGCAATCGTCCTGCCGGGGTTGATACGGACCTTGCGCCGGGAAGCGCCGGGCATCGATCTGCAAATCAGCCATGCCAGTCGCGAAGGCATGCTCGAGGGGGTGCTCAACGGCGACATCGACGTGGCGGCAGGCGTCTTTCCAGAGTTGCCGAACGAGTTGCGCAGCACTCCGCTGTTCGAAGAGCACTACGCCTGTCTGGTCGACCGCAACAGCCTGCCCGCTGATGGCGTGCTCGACCTGCCAACCTACCTCGCCCGCCCCCATGTCCTGCTGGAAATGCGTGGCAGCGGCACCCCGGAAATCGAACGGGCTCTCACAGCCCTGCGAGAACGCCGTCGCGTGGCGATCAGCCTGCCGCACTGGAGCGTCGCCCCGGAACTCATCAGCGGCACAGACCTGATCCTCACCGTCGCTTCCCGAGGGTTGCTCAATATCGATGAGCAGTCGTTGATCGTGGTTCCGCCGCCGTTTCATATTCCGTCGTTTACGTTTGTGTTGGTTTGGCACAAGCGGCGGGGCGGGGATCAGGCGTTGAACTGGTTGAATGGGCGGATCGATGAGGGGATTAGGCAGGATTGATCTTCAGGGTGGCGCGCGTGATGCCTACCAGTTGGTGGGAGGAAGTCGCCGAGTATGGAAGACCCTAAGCACTTGGAGGCGACCTTGGCGAACTCGATAGGGAATCAGATAAGGCCGGTCGGGCAAAACCCATTCACGAGTCCCGGGCAAGCGACCTTCTCGGCCTGTCGCGGGAAATCGAGCAAGGTGATCAACGCTTGCAAGAATGGCTTGAACGAAATCTGCTGCCGCCCTTGGGTTCTCCATCGCTATATACGCGGCTTCGTCATCGAGATTCTTTAATGCAGTACGCAGCCACTCAACGCGCATTGGCGGTCCACTTGTCGGCGATTGCATTCACTTCTTCCGGCGTTGCGAAGTCCCCGGCATCGGCTTCTTTCAGCGCCTTCTGAATTTCTTCGATTTGCCAGGCTTCCCGCGCGAGATACTCACGCAGGGCATCCACCGCGAGAAATGACTTGCTGCGACCTGTGGCCTTGGCAAGGTTGGCGAGCGTATCGGCTATTTCGTCTGGCAAGCGCAAAGACATGACGGACATGACGGTCTCGATGTAGTGGTTTGTAATACAACATACTACAGCGTCATGCCGGGGGGCAGGCCACTCCGTTCGTCTGTTGTAACAAGCGATTGAACAGACCTGCTGAGCCGGGGATAGTGCGCGGCTGAGATTGACTGGTTTTTTGAACAAACACGGAGCAGGGAATGACATTGAAGTCTGGATTGATGGGTAGTTTGGTTGCGTGCAGCCTATTAATGACCAGCCAGGTGTTCGCTGAATGCGCGCCGCCGCCGTTGAGTGACGACTTCGGGTTTTCCGTTTGTAAGGACTGGCCCGCTTATCCCGGCCTTACTCTTACTGCCACTTCGCAGCATGAAGCGAACCTGTCGTTCGACAGTTCGGGTCGTGACGGAATCTATGACCTCAGTCTGGCGGTCGTGTCGGGCAGTGAAATGAAACCTCTGGCGTCCTTCCATCAGGCGTCTGCCTTCGTGTCTGACGCATTTGGAGTTGAAGATATTCAACTTGATACCGCTCGCTACAAGCTCACGCCAGAACTGCGAGCCTTTGGTGTACGGATCAGATTTGGCGGTTCTTCTCGCGCCAATCCCATGGCTGAAACCTGGCTGTCGCTCTATGTAAAAGAAGGCAATACGTTGCGTCCAGTCCTGGACAGGCTCATCACGGAAGCGGAGAGCGGCGAATGGGACACCAACTGTGCCGGTGAGCGCTATAACATCATCCGAACCCTCGAGGTCGGCAAAACCAGCTCACATGGATTTGCGGATCTGATCGTCAAGTCGGTGGCCACGAGCATCATCGGGAAAGTCAAGGGGGAGGCTTGTGAATCCAGATCCATCACCGCCAAACCCGTTCTGACGACACTCCGATACAACGGTAAAGCCTATGTCCTGCCACAAGGATTCAAGGGCGTTTAAATACTGCGCACCGATCAGGGAAGAACTTGATGACCGCAAAGAAACTGCTGAATTCACTGGCCTTACTCAGCCTCGTCACGGCTGCCGGCCAGGCGCAAGCGGGTTGCGAAGAAGCGCCCTTCGGTGAGCGAACGTTCACCATTTGCAAAGTCTGGCCGGCGTATGACGACCAGAGCATTGTCGCCACGTCGACGTTCAAACCGGATTCCGGCGACGCCAACAACGATGGCGGAAACGTCGATCTGGAACTGTCGCTCATCCATTCATCGAGTTCGAAACGCCTGGCCAGTTACCATAAAAAAGACGCCTACTATTCGGACGCTGTGGCGTATGAAGGGTTGTCCATTGATACGGCACGCTACAAGTTGACGCCGGGCAGTCGTGCTTTTGGCATTCGTTCGAGTTTTGAACACAGCTCAAGCGTCAACCTTTACCACAAAACGGAGCTTGCCTTATATCTCAAGGAGGGCGATGCATTGCGCCCGGTATTGGAGGGACTGGTCATTTCTACGGGCAGGGGCGAATGGGATGGTAACTGCGCGGGAGAGGGCGAGCGAACACAAAGAACCGTCGATATCGGCAACACAACTTATAACGGATTTGCAGATATTGTTGTCAGTTCCACCGTGACGGTGACCAAAAGATTTCTGGTTGGAGAAGAGTGCAAAGATACGTCCAGCAAGTTTAAAACAACCCGGGTTACCCTGAACTACGACGGTAAGCAGTACGTCGTGCCAGAAGCACTCAAAGGTTAATCGCCCATGCTAACTGGCCTCAACCACCTGACCCTCGCCGTCACCGACTTGAACCGTAGCGTGGCGTTCTATCACGATCTGCTGCAACTTCAGCTTGAATCCACCTGGGACACCGGCGCCTACCTCTCACTGCCGGGGCTCTGGCTGTGCCTTTCCCTCGATCCGCTGCGCAAATCCAAACCCGCCGCCGACTACACCCACTACGCCTTCGGCATTAGCTCATCGGATTTCCCGCTCTTCGTCGAACGCCTGCGATCCGCCAACGTGCAGGAATGGCGCGACAACCGCAGTGAAGGCGTTTCCTTCTATTTCCTCGACCCGGACGGCCACAAGCTTGAAGCCCATGTCGGTGACCTGGCGTCACGGCTGGCAGCCTGTCGTGAACGTCCGTATGCGGGAATGAAGTTCTTCGACGATCAGTAAGTCGATCCCCGGAGACCTGAGATAGACTTGCGTGCATTCACGCCGGCTCAACAGGACTCCCCATGACCCCATCGCTGCTAATGGCTGTTCTCGCCTCTGGCTTTATCTACGGCATCACGCCGGGGCCGGGTGTGTTGGCGGTGTTCGGCATCGGTGCGGCGCGTGGTCGGAGGGCCGGGGCGGGTTTTCTCTGCGGGCATTTGTTGGGGGATGTGGTCTGGTGCAGCACCGCACTGATCGCGATTGTCGGTGCGCGGGAAATCGGCAGCACCGCGTTCGATGTGCTGGGTGTGCTCAGCGGGCTGTACCTGTTTTGGCTCGGTCTGCGTGCGGTTCGCGCTCGACGCAGCAGTGTCGAGGCACCACAAGGCCCTGCGCGGCAGCCGTTCTGGCACGGCATTCTGTTTGGCCTGACCAATCCGAAGGCTTACCCGGTGGCGGTAGCGACTTTTACGGCGCTGCTGTCCAGCCGTGCCGAATTGCTGCACTGGTCGATGCTGCCGTGGCTGATTGTCCTGAGCTTCGTTGGCGGCCTCATGGCCTACGCTATCCTCATTGGCATTGTCGGTGCGCGGCAGGTGCGCAGCTTGTACCAGCGCCATGAGCTGTTGATCACCCGGTTGTGCGGGGTGATGTTTATCGGTTTCGCCATCAATGCCCTGGCGCATGCATTGCCGGGGCTGGTGACGAACAAGGCTTGAGACTGATCGCAGGGAGGCGTCAGTTGCACTGATGGGGTCAGGGAGAGTTCTTTATTGCTGCATTGTCCGGACACGCTCACCGCACTATGGCAACCAGAAATTCCGCGCCGTTGGCGAGCTTCATCGATCTCTTGCTGGACGCCGTCTGTGCGGTCGACAAACAAGGTCGCTTCGTATTTGTCAGCGCGGCCTGCGAACGTATTTTCGGTTATACCCCCGAAGAGCTGATCGGCCAGCCGATGATCGACCTGGTGCATCCCGCCGATCGTCAGCGTACCCTCGACGCCGCGCGGGAGATCATGGGCGGCGACCCCAAGCTCAATTTCGAAAACCGCTACCTGCGCAAAGATGGCCGAGTGGCGCACATCCTCTGGTCGGCGCGCTGGTCGGAGGTCGACCAGCTGCGCATCGCCGTGGCTCGCGACATCACTGAGCGCAAGCAGGCCGAATCCCGGCAAGCGGCGTTGTATGCGATCTCCGAAGCGGCCCACGCGGCGGAGGACTTACTGGCGCTGTTCAAGCGCGTCCATTTGATCATCGGTGAATGGCTGCCGGCGCTGAACTTCTCCGTGGCGCTGTATGACGAACACTGTGCACAGCTGAATTTCCCTTATCACGTGGACGACCTGGAGCTGCAACCCGAGCAGCCCGGAACGATCACCGGACGTCTCTGCGCCGAGGTGATTCGCAGCGCTCAGCCGATTCTGCTGACCCCGGGTCAGGACAATTTGCCGGAAGGGTTTGAGGCGCTGGTCGCGGGCCAGCATTCACCTTGCTGGCTGGGTGTGCCGTTGAGTTCACAAAACGGCACCATCGGTGCGCTGATCGTTAAAAGCGTGCCCGGTGGTGAGCGCTACACCGAACAGGACAAGGAGCTGCTGCAATACGTTTGCGCCCAGGTCGCCACAGCGATTGAGCGCAAGCAATTGCATGCCAGACTGCAGCGCATGGCCCAGTACGACCCACTGACTCAACTGCCCAATCGAGAGTTGCTCCGTGAACGGCTTAAAGACTCACTGACGCTGGCTCGGGCGGATTCCGGGCATATGGCATTGCTGTATGTCGACCTCGACCGCTTCAAGCAAGTCAACGACACCTACGGTCATGCGGTCGGCGACATGCTGCTGCAAGCAGTCGCCAATCGGCTCAAAGGCTGCGTGCGAGAAACCGACACGGTGGCGCGCATCGGCGGTGATGAGTTTGTAGTGTTGTTGCACAGCATCCACGCCTCGGAAGACGCCGACAGCGTGGCGGCAAAAATCCGACAGGTTTTGGCTCAACCCCTGCGCCTGGACGGTCACAGCCTGATTATCCAGACGAGCATCGGCGTTGCGCGATACCCCGACCACGGCACAGAAGAAAAGCAGTTGTTCCGGCATGCCGATGAGGCCATGTACGCCGCCAAGCGCCAACATCATCAGCGCTTCGGGGCCTGAAAAATCTGCCACCGTTCGTCGCGGCGATTTCAATTTTTCTAAACCTTTGCGGTGATCGAAATTCTGATCCTATGCGGGCTCCTGCTCGCCGCGATCATCACCAAGAGGTAGAGAATCATGCCTAATTCAAGAAACTCGAACTCGGGAAACTTCGCCAACGATCGAACGAAGGCGTCTGAAGCCGGTCGCAAAGGTGGGAAAACTACCACCACGACCGTCGATAAAGACCCTGCGAAACCCGATATGGGCCGCAAAGGTGGTCAGAAATCGAAGTAGCGGTGAAGGTAGTTTTGATTGAGAGGCGGGAGCGTAAGCTCCCGTTTGAATTTTTTACGAGGAGGGCGCGACCATGAGCCGGATGGCCACCCGATTACGCAATGCCAGTTTCGCCACGTTGCTGGGCCTGTGCGCCAGCAGTGCCTTTGCCCAGTCCCCCGCCGAATTCATTAACGATGCGTCGGCCAAAGGCATGGCCGATATCGAAGCCAGCCGCCTGGCGCACCAGAAAACCGAATCCAAAGAGGTCAAGGACTACACCATCGTCGTCATCAACGACCGCACCACCGCCAACCAGCATCTGGCGAAAATCGCCAAGCAACTGGATTTGCCGGTGGCCCCGCGCGAAGAGGTAGTCGATAAAGCCAAAGCCTTGATGCCGCAAGTGCAGGACGGCGCGAGCTTCGACCAGGCCTACGCGGCCAGTCAGGTGAAAACCACCCAGGAAGCCATCGAACAGCTTCAACAGGCAGCGCAGACCACCGACGTGCCTGAAATCAAAGCCTTCGCCGAAGAAACCCTGCCCAAATTGCAGGGCCATCTGCAAATGGCCAAGGCGCTGCAAGCCAGTCGCTAACCCAGGAAGTACGCGGGTGACCTCGGGCCACCCGCGATGTCCCGATCAGCATTCATTCAATCCTGCTTACCTTTTTCCTGGACGACGGTGCCGTCCAGGGAAATCGTTTCGCCCTCGCCAAGTTTCCGATACTGCTTTCTCAGCGCTTCCAGCTGCTTCAGGTCCAGCGCCTCAAGCCCCAGCATCGCGTTCTGCGCCTCCTTCGTCACTCGCAGCAACTCATCGACCTTCAAATGCAAAATATCCGTGTCGCGGTTCTGGGTGTTCTGGATCAGGAACACCATCAGGAAGGTGATGATGGTGGTCGACGTATTGATGATCAGCTGCCAGGTGTCGTTGAAGTTAAAAATCGGCCCACTCAACCCCCACAGAAAAATCAGAATGATCGCCCCCATGAACGTCTTGGGGCTGCCGGCCCACAGGGCAAGTTTCTGAGCGACTTTTGCGAATTTCATAGCCGTGTTCCTTATCGGGATGCACCTGATTTTCAGACAGCACGGGCATGATGAAAATTCTGATTAAATTCTGGGTTCAATGAAAAGCCGGTAGCTTGTACCTCGGTAGGTCGGAGGAGCTGACGAAGGCTGCGAGCTGGCGATCTTATAGGACAAATTGACCCGGATCTGGATGGAAGAAATCTCTGTTGTTCCCAATTCTTGGTTGGATTCTTTCTTTGTGCCGGTTTGTGTCTAGTATCAAAGGCAATCAATTTGCCAGCATGCAAACACACGGATCGAACCAGATAAGAGGCCACTCATGGAATTCTTCGAAAAGTTAGCAAGCTTAGCCGCCAAAGTTCGTTTGCAAGGCGCTGCCATTAAGACGGAAGAAGCGACCAAGAACGCGTTTGTCATGCCATTTATCAGTACGGTGCTGGGCTACGATGTCTTCGATCCGACGGAAGTAACTCCCGAATTCGTTTGCGATATTGGAACGAAAAAGGGAGAAAAAATTGATTACGCAATCATGAAGGGGGGAGAGGTTCAAATCCTCATCGAGTGCAAAAAAATAGGCGAGCCGTTGCACATCAATCACGCCTCTCAGTTGTTTCGCTACTTCCACGTCACCAGCGCCCGAATCTCTATCCTTACCAACGGTCAGGTATACAAGTTTTTCACCGACCTGGACGCGCCCAACAAGATGGATGAGAAGCCATTTCTCGAGCTCGACCTTCTGGATATCGACGAGTATTCCGTCCCCGAATTGGTCAAGCTCACCAAGTCAGCCTTCGATGTGGATTCGATCATTAGCGCCGCAGGTGAGCTGAAGTACGTCAGTCAAATCAAAAAGGTCATTGCTTCGCAGGTCAGCAAGCCTGATGACGATTTCGTGAAAGTGTTCGCTTCACGTGTATACGACGGGGTGATTACTCAGAAGGTCCGTGAGCAGT
The DNA here is from genome assembly GCF_059716185.1 of Pseudomonas sp. LBUM1645. Taxonomy (NCBI): domain Bacteria; kingdom Pseudomonadati; phylum Pseudomonadota; class Gammaproteobacteria; order Pseudomonadales; family Pseudomonadaceae; genus Pseudomonas; species Pseudomonas sp. LBUM1645. The sequence continues at coordinate 5,558,688 of NZ_CP166811.1, read as the reverse complement.
TCCATGAGCTAACGAGAAAAGCCGTGGTGCAGTTTCTCAACGACCAAATCAACGACAGGCTCAAGTCGGCCATGAGCGGCGCCATTCAACCCGCGTTGGCCTCTTTGCCGGTTTCTTCCGCTGGCACCGAGCAGCCGGATGTGCGAGACGAGTCAGAGGACAAGGTTCTGACCACCTTGGAAGAGCTGGAGGGATATCACATCGTCCGTGCCGTCGTTCGGTCTGTTGTCGATGCAAAGCGGATTGTTCAGCGCGATACCCAGAGTTACTTCGGCATTCTGCTCGACGACAACAACCGCAAGCCTATCTGTCGTCTGCACTTCAATCGTTCACAGAAGTACATCGGGATTTTTGACGAAGAGAAAAATGAAACCCGGCACGCAATTAACTCGATAGACGATATCTACGACTATTCGGATCATTTGAAAAAGACTGTTGGATATTACGGCTAACCACGCTTGCTGACAGGCGAAGAAAAACCGGCCCTTGAGGCTAATGCCAGTCAATTAAGCCCTCTCGCTTGACCTTTGGCCGCAAGAAATCAAAATCCGATGCCTGTACTGGCATCGGATTTTTGCGTCTCGCTCGGGCACTGGAACTGACCCACAACATCGCCTCCACTCCTAACTCAATCGAGGGACTGGATTCCTTGCTCGATCCTTCGGAGCGCCCCAGCCCCTGATACTGCCTTTAGATCTTGACGCCTACTTCTCGGCGTGCTAGCGGGTGCTATACTCCTTTCTGGTTGCATGAAGTGTGCAACGTTCCCCACGGGTACTGATACCGACTGCAAATCTCGACTGGCAGCTGCAAGACAAAGGAGGTCTACGGCAAGCACGAGATGGGAGGTGTGGCATGAATCGACACTATTACATCAGCAACAATCTCGACGATCTTGAAGCCGTTGAAAATGAGCTGGAAGCCAGCGGCATCAATTCCGAACAAATTCATGTGCTCAGCGAGCACGTTGCCGATGTTGAACAACATCACCTTCACGAAGTTAATTCGTTAATGGAACAGGATGTTGTCCACTCTGGCGAAATTGGTGCAGTGATCGGTGTGCCACTCGCGGCGCTGGTTCTTGGCGGCGCCTATTGGCTGGGCTGGACCGAATCCGCCGCAGGCTGGATGCCTTTTATCTTTCTTGCCATTGTTGTATGTGGCTTCTGCATCTGGGAAGGCGGTTTTTTTGGCATCCAGGTGCCAAACACTCACTTCCGCAGTTTTAAACAGGTGGTAGCAGAGGGAAAACATATTTTCTTCGTAGATGTCGAGCCGAATCAGGAGTCGGTATTGGACGGAGTTATCGAACATCATCCGATGCTGGAGATCGCCGGTACGGGAGCGGCAGCCCCTCACTGGACAGTCGCCTGGCAGCACAAATGGCATCAGTTCAAGCGAGTGATATCGGGTTAGCCCCTGGAGACTCAAGGCCACCGGAAGTTGCTTATTGACCGAAGGAAATAACCCGACTGAGGAAAACATAGTCCGCTTCGGTGGCCATCAGTCCGACAAGTACCAGCAAACATAACGGTGGTACCAATATGGCGTAGACCATGGCCAACCGCTCCCAGGCCATATGCATGAAGATGGAGACAATTAAACCTGCCTTCAACAACATGAACGTGATAATCAGGGTCCACCGAAGGTAACCATGGAAGTGGAAATAGTCGACAAGGTACGACAGCGTGCTGAGGACGAATAACAGCCCCCAGATTTTGAGGTACAAGCTGATTGGATGTTGCTGACCCTGAGCATGTGCCATCACCCGTGCTCCTCTACCATAAATAGAAGAAAGCAAAAATAAACACCCACACCAAATCCACGAAGTGCCAGTAAAGCCCGGCTATCTCGACGTTCTGATAGTTTCCGGAGCGCTCATAATCTCCCCGAAATACTTTCAGCGCCACAATGCTCAGGTAGATGGCGCCGATTGACACATGCAGTCCGTGGAACCCGGTAATCATGAAAAAACTGGCACCAAACTGCGCCGCCCCCATAGGGTTCCCCCAGGGACGCACCCCTTCTGCGATGAGCTTGCTCCATTCGAATGCCTGCATCCCGACGAAGGTCACACCCAAGGCAGCGGTCGCCAGCATCAGGGCAGTGGTTTTCGCACGATCACGGCGATAGGCGAAATTGACTGCCATGGCCATGGTGCCGCTGCTACTGATCAGCACAAAGGTCATGATGGCGATCAGAATAAGCGGGATCGCATGACCGCCGATCGTCAATGCGAACACTTCACTGGGGTTCGGCCAGGCGCTGGTGATGGTCATGCGGACCGACATGTAGCCGGTTAAAAAACAGGTGAATATAAAAGTATCGCTGAGCAGGAATATCCACATCATCGCCTTGCCCCAGGGGACCTGCTTGAAAGCCTCCTTATCCGAGGACCAGTCGTTGGCGATGCCCTCCCATCCCGGTACAAGCGGTGAGCCGGGGGGATTGGATGAACTGGACTCGCCTGGGGTTGCTGGGTGCGATGCCATGGCTTTTCACCTCAGGCCGCAGAATCTGGCGATGGCTTCATAGGTTTGGGGCGTGCTGGCCAGCAAAGCGAATAGCACGAACCAAAGACCCAGTAAGTAATGCCAATAGATGGCACACAGCTCTACGCTGGCGCTGAGTTGCGGTAACGGCACGCGCTGCAGGAATTTAGCAACGATTATGCCCCAGGCTATCAGCCCGCCCAGCAGGTGGAGTGCATGCAGGCCGGTCAACAGGTAGAAGAAGCTGTTGGCCGGATTGCTGGCGAGAAAGTAACCCCAGGCGACAAACTGCTGCCAGACCCAGAGCTGTCCCGCCAGAAAAGCAATGGCGAATACGCCCGCCAATGCAAAACCAATCACAGTTGCACCCAGTCGCGCCTTTCGGACGGCCATACGCGACCACTGCAGTGCGACGCAACTGAGCACCAGAAAAGCCGAATTCAGCCATAACTGCGAGAGATTGGCTAACGGCGCCAAGGGCTCTGTCAGGGGTAGCCAGTCGGTCATTTGTGAACGGGCGATAAAGGCGAGCAAGAAGAGAAAGAATAACGAACTCACCACAACCAGGAATAAGCGCAGGCCTGTTTTGGCGATTTGGTTTCGATCGGGTCCCTCGCCGGCCCCGATACCCTGCGGATCGCGATTCCAGCTGCCGCCGGGGTCAGCGCCGTCGGCGTTTCTCAATAGCAGCCTGCTCATGGTTTAACGTCCGCTATCGTGGTTCCGGCACTGAGTTGCCGCATATGCTCCAGCTCCTCGGCGGAGACTGTTTGCGGAACGAAATCCTGTTCTATCCCCGGCACACTGTAGTCATAGGCCCAGCGATGCACGACCGGCAGCTTCGCTCCCCAGTTACCGTGTATCGGCGGGGTGTTCGGCGTTTGCCATTCCAGACTCGCCGCGCCCCAGGGATTGCTGCCTGCGGGCCTGCCTTTAAACGCACTCCAGGCCAGGTTAAACAGGAACAGCAGCTGGGAAACGCCAACGGTCAATGCGACCACCGTAATGAAGGCATTCAACTCTTGCGCCGACTGCGGGATGAACGCGTAGTTTTCATAGGCGTAGTAACGACGGGGCATGCCCTGGAAACCCAGGTAGTGCATGGGGAAGAAGATGGCGTAGGTGCCCAGAAAGGTAATCCAGAAATGCAGCTTGCCCAGGGTGTCGTTCAACATGCGCCCGGTGACTTTCGGAAACCAATGATAAATGCCGCCGAACACCACCAGTACCGGTGCGACACCCATCACCATATGAAAATGAGCCACAACGAAATAGGTGTCCGAGAGCGGAATATCCACGATCACATTGCCCAGAAACAAGCCAGTCAGACCGCCGACCAGGAAGGTGACGATAAAGGCCAGGGCAAACAGCATCGGCACGGTCAGATGAATGTCGCCGCGCCACAGAGTTAGCACCCAGTTGTAGACTTTCAGTGCGGTCGGCACCGCGATGATCAAGGTGGTGACGGCGAAGAAAAAGCCAAAGTACGGGTTCATTCCGCTGACATACATATGGTGCGCCCAGACCACAAAGCTGAGTACGCCAATCGCAATAATGGCCCACACCATCATTCGGTAACCGAAGATATTTTTACGCGCATGCGTGCTGATCAAGTCGGAGACCAAACCAAACGCAGGGAGAGCAACGATGTAAACCTCTGGGTGGCCGAAGAACCAGAACAGGTGCTGGAACAAGATCGGGCTGCCACCCTGGTGATCGAGCTGCTGCCCCAGCGAGATCATCGCCGGCATAAAGAAGCTGGTGCCCAACAGCTTGTCAAACAGCATCATGACCGCACTGACGAACAAGGCCGGGAACGCCAGCAAGGCCATGATCGAGGCCATGAAGATTCCCCAAACGGAGAGCGGCATGCGAAACAATGTCATGCCGTGCGTGCGTGCTTGCAACACCGTGGTGACGTAGTTCAACCCGCCCATGGTGGCTGCGACAATAAAAATCGCCAGTGAGACGAGCATCAGGACGATGCCCCACTCGACCCCCGGTGTCCCCTGAGAAATGGACTGTGGCGGATAGAGCGTCCAGCCCGAACCGGTGGGGCCGCCAGGGACAAAGAAACTGGAGAGCAACACCACTACCGCCAGCAGGTAGAACCAGTAACTCAGCATGTTGACATAGGGGAAGACCATGTCGCGGGCGCCCACCATCAGCGGGATCAGATAGTTACCGAAGCCACCCAGAAACAAGGCCGTCAGCAAGTAAATGACCATGATCATGCCGTGCATGGTCATCGCCTGGTAGTAAGCACTGGCGTCCATGAACTCCAAAGTGCCGGGGAAGCCAATCTGTATGCGCATCAAGCCGGACAACACCACGGCGATAACGCCCACGAATATAGCCGTCAACGAATATTGAATGGCTATGACCTTGTGGTCCTGACTCCAGATATATTTGGTCAGGAAGCTTTTGGGCTCGTGTAGTGCTTCTGTTTCGGCTTGCTCCGCATAGGCCATCACGTCATCCTCCGGTTCGAAGTTTCGGTGCATTCCTGGCTGCTTTACGGCTACTTCCCTGGCTCCGCCTTGCTCGCATCAGCGTCGGCATTCGCTTTGGATTTGATAAAAGCGATCAGTGCGTTCAACTCCTGATCACTCGGGGTAAAGGCCGGCATGACGGCTGCGTAGCCTTTGACGATTTTGGCGCTGGGATTAAGAATCGAATCCTTTATGTAGCCCTCGTCGGCCTTTATCGTCGAACCGTCGGAAAGGGTTACGGTCTCGCCATACAGGTCCTGCCAGCTGGGGCCGATACCCTTGCTGCCATCGATACTGTGGCAGGCCAGACAGCCGAGCGACTGAGCCAACCCCTGCCCCTGTGCCACCAAATCGTCACCTGGGCTCGACGCTTCGCCAGGTTCAACGTTTTGCTGCCCGGCACCGAGCGATTTGATCAGGGCGACGAGAGCACCCAGTTCATCGTCATTGAGAGTATAGGCCACCATGACTGGCGGGTAGCCCTGTACCAGTCGGGCCTTCGGATCGAGGATCGACTCTTTCACGTAGGCCTCATCGACCAGCGCACTGGTGCCATCGGCAAACTGTTCAGTGCGCCCGTACAGGCCCTTCCATCCCGGGCCGAGACTGGTACTGCCATCCTGGCTATGGCAGGCACCGCAGCCGTATTTTTCGGCCAACAGCCGACCTTTTTCCAGCACGCTGTCCGGACTGGGTTTGGCAGCTGTCGTTAATGTCTGCGCAAAGGTCGGTTGGCTGTTCAGCCATTGAACGAAGGCGGCCTGGTCTTCCACGATCATATGGCCGCGCATGTTGTAATGACCTACGCCACAATACTCAGCACACAGGACTTCGTACTTCCCGATTACAGTCGGCGTAAACCAAAAGTACGACACCATCCCTGGCACCATGTCCATCTTGCTGCGAATCTGCGGTATATAGAAATTGTGCAGTACATCTTTGGAACGCAATAAGACTTTCACCGGCTGATCGAGCGGAAGGTGAACTTCATTACTTCTTATAAGTACATCGTCCTGCCCAGCGGGATCCTTGGGGTCAAGGCCGAGAGGATTGACCGAGTCAACAAACTTGATATCCGACTTCCCCAACTTTCCGTCCTGGCCCGGAAAACGATAGGCCCATTGCCACTGCTGAGAGACCACTTCAAGTTCATAAGCATTTTTTGGCACCCGGATGAAATCATCATAAACAACCAGGCCTGGCGCCAACATCGCGGCAATACCTATCGAGGTCACGATAATTAACCATGTTTCCAACTTTTTATTTTCTGGTTGGTAAGCCGCCCTGCCACCTTCCTTGTGGCGGAAACGTATCAAGGCCACCGCCATGAATAGGGTGACGGCGATGAAAAATATTCCGCTAATGATCAGGGTGATGAACAGGGTGGTGTCTATTGACCCCCAGTTGGACGCTGGCGGCGCCGCATGCCAAGGCGCTAATAGATGGAACAGCACGGATGCAATAACGATTAGTACAAGAATAATTGCCATTGCCATTTTGCTTTCATCCTATTCCTGTTACTCATCGGTATGCCTTAGCATCGCCACAGAACAACATCGTCAAATCAAACTAATCTGACGCCAAAACAGGCTAGACAAATACCACTTATCTTCGTAGCAAAGTCCGCAGGAAGTATAGTTCATGGCCGTAGCAAACGCTTTTCCTGGAAACGTTATGGCCTGGATATTCCAACCTCATCATCAACTTGATCACTTAAAATCTATTCGCTATATAACTGTAACTATTCAGCAACACATCTCGCCTGAACGACACGTCGAGCAAGCGAGGCCCGGTTGCCAGCTATAATCAGGTCTGATTACGGAAGGCAAAGATCGGCTAAAAGCGCCTGCAAGATCCTCGCCTATGCATAGCGGTCAGACAAATGACGGCCAAGAGCTATAGAGTCCAGCCGTCCACAACGGAGATTTCGTCATGAGTGCCTTGACGATCGAAGGCTGGTGCAAAATCAACGGACAACAAAAGTCGACCCCGATGGGTGAAATCCATTTTTACGTCGATGGCCCCCTCCATAAGGGTCTGGAGGACGCTGAAGAACGCCTGCAGAAGACCCACGAGCGTGAAGCCATGGTCGATGTCGACATGGATACACTGGAGTTGAAGTTGCCAGAGGGATACGCCCCTTTGTCCGACTGCCAGATGCGCGTCTATATACACAACGAGCGCGGTCAGTTCCATTTGGTCGGGCATCGAGCGAGTGATGGAAGCTTGATCTATAGCAACGCGGTTTTGATTGATCAGTTGATTGACGCCTAGCTACGACGGGTTTCTCGGTATCAAAATCCGATGCCTGTACTGGCATCGGATTTTTTTATACGTCTCGCACTGACTGGCATTCGCCCTTGAGGTCGGTTTGTTTTGATTTCTGTTCACTCCGCCAACTTCACTTCCACCGCCCAACTGAAGTACCCCAATGCCTCGCAGCTTTTATTGATCAGCATGAACTTCAGTTCGCAAGCCTCAACCCCAGCCGCCAATTGCGTGCAATGCCAATAATGATCATCGGTCGTGTGGCTGCCCGGTTGGCTCGGGTTTTCGGGGTCGGGGGTGGGGACTGTCAGGTTTGTGTGGACCACCAGTTCAGGCGGTGAAAGTGCCCCGGCATCGCCTACAGACATCTCGTAGAACACCACGCTGTGTTCGGAGAGCAAGCTGACGGTCCTGCCACGGATATGGAAGTTCTTGCCGTTATTGGCGGTAAGAGTCATTAGGCTGTCATTTATTGTACTTTGTGCTGGTTTGGCGCCGCTGATGGTAAAGATGAAGCCTTCCTCAATCCTGGTCGGGTTTTGCGGCTCAAGACTGGGTTGTGGATAACGTAAAAGCAGCGATTCCGCATCGACGATCAGCAGCACATTATTGGCTGGCGCAATACTCGCCGAGGGGGAGGCAATCGGTTCGGAAGTCATCATGGATTCCTTTCATGATGTTGATTCAAGACGGCAGCCGCATCGGTTCAAGCAAGACATCCCGTCCCGGCCGAAGCAGCAACGAACTCGGTAGGCCCCTCGTCGCCAAGGGGCCTGGTCATCGTCAGTTACGGATGGTAATGAACGGATCCCACGAGCAGCAGCCTACGATCTTGCAGTCGCGATCAACGATCAGGAAATGGAAGTGGTAGGTCACGCTACCGCACGAAAGTGTTTCCGAAGACCAGTAATGGTTATCGACTTTCTGGCAACTCGGCACCGACGGGTTGCTGGTGTTGGGAACGGCAACGCACGCTGTAGCCTTGCGGGGCGTGGGTGTGGAGATCAACTCGTTGCCGACGTTGCCAACGAACTTATAGAAAATCACTGCCGTCTCGAAGCTCTGCGACAGACTGGTTTCACGCCAGCGAATCAAGTCGCCTACCTGGGCTCTCAAGTTAAGTTCGCCACCGGCCTGGCCGCTGACCACGTTGTTCTGATTGGTCACCATGTACACATGATTGACGTCGATCAACGTCGGCGAGGCAGGGTTTTTGCTGATGTTCGGGTAGTTTTTCAGAATGGTTTCAGTGTCGATTGAAACAAGTACATCCGTGACTCGAGACATAGTAAAGCTCCTTGATCAGAGTGATTGCCTGGCTACTTTCCAGGCACAACAACGCTTGCTTGCCTTGCGGCCGTTGCGAACACACTACGGGGGAACCCACTCGATCACGGGGTACGAGCTGGCCTTGCTCCTTGCCTTGCAATGACGGGTCGGGTTCCTTCCAACAGGCCGCGATTGGACTATAGGTGTGAATTTTTGGCTGTCAAAATTGCTTTACTTTGGTTCGACGAACGGTGCCTTTGGTTATGACTTCCAAGGATTTGGCGATAAGAAAGTGACCATTGAAAACTGAATTGCCTGGCACGGATTCGCTCTGCAATTGCCATATACACCTTCAGGGGAGGGCAGATCGACATGGGCGCTGTATCTTAACGGCCGGGGCTTTTTACCCGTTTTGAAGAAAACGCACCGACAGGAGAACGCAATGAGTTGGTCCGCCAAACAATACGTCGCTTTTGAAGATGAACGCACCCGTCCCGCCCGTGACTTGCTGGCCGCCATACCGGACACGGACGTGCGCTCGGCAATCGACATCGGCTGTGGCCCGGGTAACTCGACCGAGTTGTTGGTGAAACGCTTCGCCAACGCCACAGTGCGGGGGCTGGACAGTTCGATCGATATGATCGAAGCCGCCCGCAAGCGCTTGCCGCAGGTGCAGTTCGACACCGCTGACATCGATACCTGGAACGATACCGGCCCGTTCGATGTGATTTTCGCCAACGCGGTTTTGCAGTGGGTTCCTGATCACGCGACATTGCTGCCTGCATTGGCGAGCAAGCTTGCACCCGGTGGTAGCCTGGCCATTCAGATGCCCGATAACCTCAATGAACCCTCCCATCGATTGATGCGTGAGGTGGCAGCCGATGGGCCTTGGGTCGGTAAACTTGCTGGCGCCGCAGGGCAGCGAACAGAGATGGCGGATGCCAGCGGTTACTACTCGATGCTGCGCGCTCACTGTTCTCGTGTCGATGTATGGCGCACGACTTACCATCACCCGCTCGCGGGCGGCGCAGCGGGCGTGGTCGAGTGGTTCAAGGGCAGCGGTTTGCGACCTTTCCTTGATCCGCTGGATGAAGCGGAACGGGCGCAATACCTCAAGCAGTATCAAGCAGCGATCGAACGGGCGTATCCAGCGCTGAGCGATGGTTCAGTACTGCTGCCGTTCCCGCGCGTGTTCATCGTCGCGACTCGCTAGTGCAAAAAGGTCGAGCCAATGGAGCGACCCGTCTGGCTGCATGGCTGTCGTCATATATTGAAATGGTTTTGCTTGTGGACGGACCTTTGCCGGCACCCGCAGAATGATGAGAGACGAGCTGAATCGTTGCGCCACATTGCGTGAACTGCAGCGTGGCGCGACAAGTTAATGTCTCAAAAAATGCAGCATCTGGTTAAGCTGGCCCGATTTCACGAGGCTCAGCTTGAGTTCTCCGGAACCGTCCGCAATGTTTTGCCTTGAATCTATACCCGGATACATTGTTTTCCGGTCCAGCGGAATCTGGCAGCCTACCTATCAAAAAAGATATCGCCGCAGCCGCATCTACAAGCGAGGTAAACGATTGTGATCTGGTTTCTCGAAGGGCAATCCAGTCAGCGCGACGTCATCATGGGCGCGCGCGAAGCGTTGCCGGCAGAAGTGAAAGTCTTCGCCTCACATCGCCAGGACCGCCCTGAAATAACGTCGCTTGCTGATGTTGGTTTCACGGAACCGCAGGACAACCAGGCGCGCATCGAGTGGGTTATCGCTACCGCGCAAGCGCACAACATCAAGGTCATCCTTGCCGGTCATGCCGGCCATGTTTTTGAGCCCGCACGCGGGTGGTTCGAGCATGCAGGTCTTGAACTGGTCACCGGCGGCATGTCCGTCCACACCTTCGACATGGTCGACGACAAAAGCAAATTTACCGCAGAGGCAGAGCGGATTGGCTTGGCCTGCGTACCTGCAATCACTGCATCCAACGCAGAGGAGATGTTCAGCGCCTACAAGACCCTCTCGGCGTTTGGAGAGGTCTGTGTCAAACCTGCTGTCGGGATCTATGGCCAGGGTTTCTGGCGATTCAAGGTGGATGCGGATCCGTTCCGTTGCTTTGCTAACCCTGATGCGCGCGAAGCGAGCTTCGAAACCTACATGCGGGCTTACTGCGAAGGGGCTACTCCGCCACCGATGCTGATGATGCCTTACATGGCCGGAAGCGAATGCTCGGTCGACATGGTGTGTGAGTCGGGTCGACCCGTTGCATTCGTCGGTCGCCGCAAAGAAGGTCTGCATCAAACGTTTGAACGAGACGGGGCGGCAGTGGAACTGGCCCTGAAGGCCGCAGAGCACTTCCAGTGTGACGGGATTATCAATGTTCAGACCCGTGATGACGCACTCGGCAAGCCGCATTTGCTGGAAATCAACGCACGATACTCCGGTGGGATTGGTTACACCCGGGCGACCGGCACGAACCTGCCTGGCATATTTGCCACGCGCCGGCTGGGCCTGCCGGAGCCGGCGACCGTCTGGCGGTCGAATGTTCGCGTGAAGGGCATCACCGTTGCGGCTGTAGCATCATCCTGATATTAAAGAAGCATCAGAAGTTTGATACCATTTGCGTTACTGCACTGAAGCAGTGAGCCGTTAGCAGTCAAGGAGAGATCAAGGAATGATGGTGCTAGCGCCTGGCGCAAACACCGCGGTATCGAGCGCACGGAGTGAATGGACTCTGGAATGCGGTAACTCTTCGGCCTTCGGAGAGTACGCAGCGGTTGCCATATTGCCGGTAGATGATAAACGCCGCCCGACCGGAGAACCGGCTCTGTTCCAGACTTCACATGCCTGGATGGAGTGGAGTGGGGCTCAGGAAAAGATCGGCTGTACGTTGAACCTGGCTGATCTCCCGGAGGGGAGTGATCGGGTACTTCTCATTGTCTACACCTTCTCTGCCGCCGGCCCTGTCAGTGACCTTCGGACGCTGCGCTTGCAGGTTGATGGCCAGATCGAATACAGCCTCGACCTTCGCGAAAACGGCGAGTCTGCGATCATCATCGGCGAGTTCTACTGCCGCCTCCAGCAATGGAAATTCCGCGCTCTGGCTGAAGGCTCTGCCTATGGCTTGTCGGCACTCGGCCGGCGTATCGGGCTCGATATCAATGATGCTCACCCCAAAGGGCGCTCAAACCCCTCGGACTCCGGTCGTAGCGGTGCTACAGGTACCGGCTTTGCCGTTTCCCCGACCCACGTCCTGACCTGTGCCCATGTCATTGAAGACATGAGCGAGATCCACATTTCCTCCTTTGATGGACGGTACCGCGCCGAGTCCGTAGTGGTCGATCGTCGCAACGACATTGCCCTGCTCAGGGTGCTGGAATCTCCACCGCTAAAGCCTGTGTCGTTCAAGGAAGGATTTGGTTGTGACCTTGGCGAAACGATTGTCGCCTTGGGCTTTCCACTCGCCGGCTTCGCGGGTGGTGGTGTTCACGTCACTCAGGGCGGTGTGTCTGCTTTATTTGGTCTGCACAACGATGCAAGCCTGTTGCAATTTACTGCCCCCATTCAACCAGGCTCCAGCGGCAGTCCCCTATTTGATTGTTCAGGGGCTGTAGTCGGTCTGGTTACGTCATCAATGCCAGACGCGCAGAATATGAATTTTGCGGTCAAGTCTTCGCTCCTCCTGTCTTTCCTTGATGCGTGTCGTGTCGAGGCTTGCAAAACGCCTATCGGCAAGACCTTCACAACGGCGCAGTTGGCTCGAGAAGCCCAGTCCTCTATGTGGCGTATCGACGCCAGAAACACCTGACCCGATTTTGACTTGAATCCCACGGAAGAGGCGTTAGGTCATCGACCTCATGCCAATTTAGGAATGTTGTACATGGAAAGTAACGCAGCTACACAAACGCTCAGCGCGCAACTGATGCGCGGGCGACTCGATGTCAAAGTTGATAGTTCACTTATCGATCCGGACTCACTGTTCGGCTTTGCCGAGCGCCGCAACCCTAAGCGTGCGTTTCTGTTCGTGTCCAAAGTGCTGGGCCGGCATATCCCTGTGCGTCCGTCCACGATGGACGCAAGCTTCGAAAGCCTGGCTTCGCAAATCCCTGCTGACTTGCCAGGCCCGGTACTCGTTATCGGCATGGCGGAGACTGCGGTGGGCCTGGGTGCCGGTGTTCATCGCGCCTTCAGTGCCACCCGCCCTGATACGGTTTACATGGTCAGCACACGACACCCGACCGGCACTGAACTGTTCGCTCGATTCGAAGAAGAACACAGCCACGCCAGTGCTCACTTGATCCACATGCCTGTCGATCTCGACGTTCGGGAAATGATGCTCAATGCCCGTTCGTTGGTGTTGGTCGACGACGAGGCTTCCACCGGCAAGACGTTCATCAATCTGCACCGCGCGCTGGTCGATGCGGGTCTGACCCAAGTCGAGCGTGTTGTGACGTGTGTGCTGACGGATTGGTCCGCTGGCGCAGTCCGCAACACCATCGGTGCATCGGCACATCAAGTTTCATTGTTGCAGGGGGCGTACACGTTCCTTGAAGACACCGACGCCCCTTTGCCGCAAATGCCTTCGGTGGGCACTGTCGCCGCTGGCGAGTGGCCTTTGTCGCCGCAGAATGACTGGGGCCGTCTTGGTGTTCGTAAGGTTGAAGACACCCTGGCACCCGATCTGCAAGTCAAGGCGGGTGAGCGCATTCTGGTGGTCGGAACCAGTGAGTTCGTCTGGCGTCCATTCCTGCTCGCCGAGCGCCTGGAACGTGCAGGTGCTGACGTGCATTTCAGTTCGACCAGTCGTTCGCCTATCGCGCTGGGCCATGCCATCGAACACGCATTGTCGTTCTCGGATAACTACGGCCTCGGCATCCCCAACTTCCTCTACAACGTGCGCCCTGGTCAATTTGATCGCGTGTTGATCTGCTCGGAGACGCCTGCGCAGGCCGTCCCCGCCGAGCTTGTTGAAGCCTTGAACGCGCAGGTGATTGTCGATGCTCAGTAATCGCCCACTGGCTTTGGCCGACCTCGACGACACCCTGTTCCAGACCGCACGCAAAATGCAGGAAGGTATGCCGCGCCATCCTGCAACCTTCGACGTCGATGGACAACCCAACGGCTACATGAACCCGGTTCAGAAGTCCTTTGTTGAATGGCTGTTGTCGTCGACCGATGTTGTACCGGTCACTGCTCGCAGCGTCGAAGCCTTCAGCCGAGTGAAACTGCCCTTTACCCACGGTGCTATCTGCTCTCACGGCGGCGTAATTCTTGGCCCGGATGGAAAACTCGATCAGGAATGGCAATCGCACATGCGCACCATACTGGCCGACTTCCAACGTCGTCTTCCCGAACTGAGCAAAGAAACGCTCGCAATCGGCCAAGCGCTTGGCATTTCGTTGCGCGGGTGGGTGGTCGAAGAGGAAGGTCTGCGCAATTACGTGGTGACCAAGCACAACGAATCCAATGACGAAGTCCTGAGCACGGTACTGGCTGAAGTCCAGGCCCGGGGGTTGCTGGACGGTATGCACATCCACGCCAACAGCAACAACCTCGCCTTCCTGCCGGCGGGTTTGTCGAAGCAGGCGGCCGTTCAGGAATGGTTGCGCCGTGATCGCGAAGTCAATGGTGAGCGTCCGGTACTGGGGTTTGGCGACAGCATCACTGACCTTGGCTTCATGGATAAGTGTCACCTGTGGGCCACCCCGGCGCGCAGCCAACTGGCGAAGCTTGTGGGCTGCACGATCAATGATTAATACCTTTGCTGACCTCAAAACGGTGGGTAGCGGAAGCTATGCGCCTGACGACGTTCATTTCCTGCTTCAGCCCGTTCAGATGGAAGTGACCAATGTCGAAGAGAAAGAGCGGCTGATTCAAACGAAGCAGAAGCACTATTCCGAGATGATCAGTCTGGAAAGCGCTCCGACGGACGTTCACAAGGCGCTCTACGCGCGGGCACTTGCGCAAAATGGCGCCCGTATGGCCACGGACGTCCAGTCCCTGGCGCTGGCGTTGAATGAAGCGTGTACCGGCTCTTCGATTGTTCTGGTGTCTTTTGTTCGTGCAGGACTTCCGCTCGGTGTACTGCTGCGCCGTGCCCTGATCGAGATGGGCCGAGACGCCTGCCACTACGGGATCAGCATCGTTCGCGATCGCGGAATCGACACCGTTGCGCTGGAAGCCATCATCCAGGCACACGGTGCCGAGAACATCGTTTTTGTCGACGGTTGGACCGGCAAGGGTGCGATCTCTGGCGAGATCAAGCGGTGTCTGAACGGTGACTCGCGTTTCCCGGTCGAGCCGCGACTGGTCGTGCTGGCTGATCCTTGCGGTCGAGCCTGGCTGTCCGCTTCGGCAGAAGACTGGGTCATTCCGTCCGGCATCCTGGGCGCCACCGTATCGGGTCTGGTTTCACGTTCTATCTGGCCTGCCAATGGCGGGCTGCATGGCTGTGTTGTCTACGACCACCTGCATGAACACGATGTGACCCGTGAATTCATCGAGCAGATTGAGGCTCAGCGCAAGGCCATGGGGCCGGTGCCTCAAGCTTCGCCATGGACCGACAGCCAACGACTGGAACTCCAGGGCGCAGCCATGCATGTGGTTGAGTCTTTGGCCGCACGTTTTGATATCACCAATCTGAACCGGGTCAAGCCAGGTATCGCCGAGGCAACCCGCGCCGTTTTGCGGCGTGTACCCGACCATGTCCTGGTCCGGGATCGTAACGACAGTGATGTTCAGTTGCTGATGCACCTGACTGAGAGTGCTGGCGTTTCGGTGGAAGAGGTCGGTGCCGATTTAGGGCCCTACAGAGCCGTGACCATCATTCGGAGCGTGAGCTGATGAAGATTCTTTCTCCTTATGCCCTTGGGGCCACGCTCTACATGCCAGCTACGCGAGCGGATCTGCTCGATGTGGTTTTTCGTACCAAGCTACCGGAGCTGCGCTCCCTAGTGGTTTGCCTGGAAGACGCCGTGGCGGACATTGATGTCGATACGGCGCTTGGCAACTTGCGTGTCCTGCTGACTGCAATCAACGAGCGTGGCGGTCGCCCGGTTGACGGCCCCTTGTTGTTCGTTCGCCCCCGGGATTCGACGATGGCGGCCGTGCTGAATGAATGGCCATTGATGGCGCACGTTGATGGGTTTGTTGTCCCGAAGCTCACACTGCGCAACCTTGATGCATGGGAACAGGCGGTCACGAACCCGGCTTTGTTTCTCATGCCGACGCTTGAAACCATCGACGTTTTCAACCCTGGCGCGATGGTTGAGTTGGGCCAGGCGCTTAAGGCGAACTTGAACCACCGCATCATCGCTCTGCGCATTGGCGGGAATGATTTGATGGGGTGCCTGGGCGTTCGACGCAACCCGACCACAACGCTCTACAGCACGCCGATGGGCTATGTCATTCCGATGTTGGCCGGGGTGATGGGGGCGCAGGGGTTTGCGCTCACCGCGCCAGTGTTCGAGCAGCTTGCTACGCCGCATTTGCTGAAAGAAGAATTGGATCTCGACATTGCCCACGGTTTGGTGGGCAAGACAGCGATTCATCCAAGCCAGATCAACATCATCCAGGACTCGCTGCGCGTTAGCCTCGAAGACTTCAACAGCGCGAAGTTGATCGTCAGCGACGTTGCCCCTGCCGTGTTCAAACACAACGATGTGATGTGTGAGCCGGCGACCCATTACAAGTGGGCAGTGAAGATCCTTGAGAGAGCGCAGTGGCATGGCGTGCGGCATGCAGATGCCGGCAGTGGCGATACACCAATTCGTTTGGCTGAGGCGGCTCGATGACACAGGTCATGCTCGGGGCTGAGGCAGACGTCAAAAAGGTGCTGTCGGTGTTTGATTTCGACGGCACCCTGACCTGGCATGACAGCTTCGTCCCCTTCCTGAAGTTTGCATTTGGAAGGCGCGAGTTCAGTCGACGCGTGCTGATGCTCGCGTTGCCAAGCATTCGTTTCCTCGCTCGACGGATGAGCCGAGACGAGCTCAAAGCACAACTGGTCAGTACGTTTCTGACGGGAGTGGAGGCTGATTGGGTGCGGCAGCAAGCCGTGAATTTTTGCGCGGCATATTGGCTCCAGCTCATGCGCCCTTCAGGGGTGAATTCGATCGCCGCCGAGATTGAGGCGGGGGCCGTCGTGACGCTTTGCTCCGCATCCCCAGCCTTGGTACTCCAACCGTTTGCTGATCGCTTGGGGATCAAGCTGATCGGCACAGAGCTTGAGGTGGTCGATGGTCTGTTGACCGGGCGCATCACCGGCAACAATTGCCGGTGCGAGAACAAGGTACTCAGGCTTGAGGCGGTCTATGGACCGTTGAATCAATACCGCCTCAAGGCATGGGGCGACACCCGCGGCGACCATGAACTGCTGGCCGCGGCACAGGAAGCACATTGGCGTCATTTTCATCCTGCATGGCGTCGTGGACGCTTGCGGGGAACAAAAGGCGGGAACCCAGGTGTGAGCGACGAGCGCTCACCCACCTGCAAGTAGCGATCAAACCTGATCGCCACGCGAACACTGACGATAAACAAGGAGCGTAACGATGGCACTTACCCTGAGCAAACAACAATCCATCTCCCTGGAAAAAACCGCGGGCAGCACTTTGTCCAGCATCAGCCTGGGCCTGGGTTGGGATCCTGTGAAAGCGGGCTTTCTCGGCAAGTTGATGGGCAATGGCGGCGAAATCGATCTGGACGCTTCTTGCATCCTCCTCGACAGCGATCTGCAACCTGTTGATCTGGTCTGGTTCCGTCAACTCAAGTCCCAGGACGGGTCGATCAAGCACTCCGGCGACAACCGCACCGGTGACGGTAATGGTGACGATGAAACCATTCACGTTGACCTGCAGCGCCTTCCTGCGGCAGTCAAGCATCTGGTGTTCACGGTAAACAGCTTTACCGGGCAGACGTTCGAGAAAGTTGAAAATGCCTACTGCCGTATCGTGAATGCCGGCAATAAATCGGAGTTGGCGCGCTTCAACCTGTCCGAGCGTGGCGGCCACACCGGCATCGTGATGGCAAGCCTGACGCGTGAAAGCGGTGACTGGCAGTTCAAGGCCATCGGTAAAACCACCAATGGTCGCACCGCTGATGATCTGGTGACTCTGGCTGTTCAGGCATTGCGCTAATGCCGACTCTCGTACCTGGTGGAAATGCGCCGGTTGCCAGCGGCCAGCTACGCGTTGATATCAACTATTCGCCGATTACCGGGGCCGACATTGATGTCTCGGCCTTCGTTCTAGGCGCTTCGGGCAAAGTCCGCGGCGACGGCGATATGTGCTTCTACGGCCAAACCAGTGTGCTGGGTGGCGCCGTGCAGATGACTGAGTCGTCTGCCGGCCGCGCCGTGTTCACGCTGGATCTGAGCCGTCTGGAGCCTGCTGTCGAGAAAGTGGCGCTGACGGCCACGATTCATGAGAACAAGGCCAGCTTTGAGCGCGTCTCGCAGCTGTCGGTCGCGGTGTCGGGTGGGATTGAAGCTCAGTTGCCTACCGGTGGCATGAAGGAAACCGCGCTCATCCTCGGCGAGTTTTATCGCCGCCAGGGTGAGTGGAAGTTCCGTTGCGTGGCTCAAGGATTCGCCGGGGGCCTGGAGCCTTTGGCCAAGCACTTTGGCGTTGAAGTCGCAGCCCCGACGCCTGCCCCGGTTCAAGCCGCACCTCAACCAACTCCAGCTCCAGCTCCGCCGGCAGCACCAAAGTCGTCGATCAGCTTGAGCAAGGTCACCCTCGACAAGACACGCACATCGATCAGTCTCGAGAAGACCTCGGCCGGTTTCGGCGAGATCAAGGTGAACCTGAACTGGAACAAGGGTGGTTCTGGCGGTTTCTTCAGCCGTAGCAAATCCATCGACCTCGACGTGGGTTGCCTCTACGAGCTTCAGAACGGTGACAAGGGTGTGGTTCAAGCCTTGGGCAATTGCTTCGGCAGTCTGAAGCAGGAGCCGTACGTCCAGTTGATGGGTGATGACCGGACGGGCTCTGTTGCCGGTGGCGAGTGGCTGCACATTAACGGGACCCAGTGGAGTGAGGTCCGCCGCATTTTGATCTTCGCCTTCATCTACGAAGGGGCGCCGAACTGGAGAGAGACCGATGGTGTAGTGACCATCTACATCCCTGGCCAGCCGGACATTGAAGTACGCCTCAACGAGGAGGGCGGGCGTGACGGAATGTGTGCGATTGCCATGCTTGAAAATGTGAACGGCGCCGTGAAGGTCTCTCGACGGGTCGACTTCCACCGGGGTCATTCGGCGGTAGACAAGGCCTACGGTTGGGGCATGAGCTGGCGCGCCGGCTCGAAATAGGAATTTTGGCGGGATCCTTTGATCCCGCCTTTTGAGGGGAACTCAAATGCTGGCATGGCTTAAAGAAAACGCGGCTTTGGCACGCGACAAACTGACCACAGAGGTCGGGAAATTCAAGAACCAGAAGTTCATGGAAGCAATGACGGCTGCTTGCGCAGTGATCTCTGCAGCCGATGGCGATATCTCCTCTGCTGAAAAGCAAAAGATGAGCGGTTTCATCAGCAACTCGCCTGAATTGAAAGTCTTCAACATGGCCGATGTGATCAAGTCCTTCAGCGCCCATTGCGAGAAGTTCGAGTTCGACTTTCAGATCGGTCAAGCGGAAGCGTTGAAGGTTATCGGCAAGATCAAAAGCGACCCGGGTGCTGCACGTCTATTGGTTCGAGTTGGATGCTCCATTGGCGCGTCGGATGGCAATTTCGACGAAAAAGAAAAGGCGGCCTGCCGCTTGATCTGTGCCGAGCTGGGCCTGAATCCAGCTGATTTCGACCTTTAAGGAGCTGTACTTTGGAAACGAACATCGGATTTCCTCCGTTGACCATGGCGGTTTTTGTAGGGCTTGCGGTTGGCGCCCTTCTGCTCGACATGGTCACTCACCGTGGCGACAAACCCATTTCGCTGGTTAAAGCCTCGATTTGGTCGATCTTCTGGATCGCCATATCGTTGGCATTCGCAGGTTTCCTGTACGTACAGCACGGTCCTGAAGTCGCAAGCCTCTTCGTGACGGGCTACGCGCTGGAGAAAGTCCTGAGCGTGGACAACCTCTTTGTCTTCATGGCGATCTTCGCTTGGTTCAAAGTGCCGGATGGCCTGCGTCACCGTGTTCTGTACTGGGGCATCATCGGCGCTATCGTTTTCCGCGGCGTGTTCGTTGCTATCGGCACCGGCCTCTTGGCGTTCGGTCCGTGGGTCGAGATTGTTTTCGCGGTAATCGTTGCATGGACTGCCGTCATGATGCTGCGTGCCGGCGGTGATGGCGATGAGGAAGAAGACTACTCCAAGCACATGGCTTATCGCTTCGCACAGAAGCTGTTTCCGGTGTGGCCAAAGCTGCACGGGCACAACTTCTTCGTGACTCGCAAGACCCTCCAGGTAGAACTCCAGAAGCCTGAAAACAAAGGCATGACACTGGCTGCAAAAGGGACTTTTTTTGCTACTCCACTGTTCCTTTGTCTGGTGGTTGCTGAAGTATCTGATGTGCTGTTCGCATTTGACTCCGTTCCGGCGGTCATCGCGGTCAGTCGTGAACCGCTGATTGTCTATTCGGCAATGCTGTTCGCCATTCTGGGCTTGCGGACCATGTACTTCGTCCTCGAAGCGCTGAAACGCTATCTGGTCCATCTGGAGAAATCGGTCATCGCGCTGCTGTTCTTCATCGCAGTCAAGCTCGGCTTGAATGCGACCGACCACATGTTCCACCACGGTTACACCATTGACGCTAACACCAGCCTGCTGATCGTTATGGTCGTCCTGGCTATTGGCGTTGTGGCGAGCCTGGTCTACCCGGGAAAAGAAGAAACTCAACCCGAAAGCAACTGAGTTAAAGCACCCACCCCAAGGAGAAATACCCAATGGCACTGACTCTTCAAAAAGGCGGCAACCTGTCCCTCTCGAAAACCGATCCGAACCTGACCAAGATCCTGGTCGGTCTGGGCTGGGACCCACGCGCCACTGACGGCGCTGAGTTTGACCTGGACGCCAGCGCTCTGTTGCTGGGTGCGAACGGCAAAGTGCGTAGCGAAGCCGATTTCGTTTTCTACAACCAACTGAAGAGCGTGGACGGCTCCGTTGAACACGCTGGCGACAACCGTACCGGTGCCGGCGATGGTGACGACGAAGTGGTCAAGGTTGACTTGAGCCGCGTTCCGGCCGACGTCGACAAAATCGTATTCATCGTCACCATCCACGATGCAGACGGCCGCAAGCAGAACTTTGGCCAGGTTGGCGGCTCGTTCATTCGCGTCGTCAATGAAGTGTCCGGTGCCGAAGTCGTTCGCTACGACCTGGCCGAGGATGCCTCGACCCAAACCGCAATGGTTTTCGCAGAACTGTACCGCAGCAATGGCGAATGGAAATTCCGCGCCATTGGTGAAGGCTACGCTGGCGGCCTGAAAGCCCTGGCGAACAACTACGGCATGAACTTCTAAACAACCCCCCGAAAAAAGGAATCTTGCAATGGCTGTAAGTCTGTCTAAAGGCGGTAACGTCTCGCTGTCGAAAGAGGCCCCGGGCCTGACCGAAGTCATCGTTGGCCTGGGCTGGGATGCGCGCGTTACCGATGGCGCTAAATTCGACCTCGACGCTTCGATCTTCATCGTCGGCGAGAACGGCAAAGTTATCGACGACAATAGCTTCATCTTCTACAACAACAAAAAGTCTTCCGACGGTTCGGTTGAGCACTTGGGTGACAACCAATCGGGCGAAGGCGAAGGCGATGATGAACAAGCCACCGTCAAATTGAATGGTCTGGCTGCCGCAGTGAAGAAACTCGTTTTCGCTGTGACCATCCACGATTCGGTTGAACGCAAGCAGAGCTTCGGCCAGGTTGCTAACGCTTACATCCGTGTACTGAACAAGGCTGACGGTAAAGAGCTGGCTCGCTACGACCTGAGCGAAGACGCTTCTACCGAAACGGCCATGATCTTCGGTGAGCTCTATCGCGCTGGCGAAGAGTTCAAGTTCAAGGCCATCGGTCAAGGTTTCGCCGGCGGTCTGAAGCCTTTGGCTGAAGCTCACGGCGTGAGCATCGCCTAACCCGAAAGGGTTGAGAAAGCCCCCTGCATTTGCCGGGGGCTTTTTCTTGCCTGCAGAGTTTCCACAGAGTCTGGCGATGCGCGGGCAATCAAAAGTGTCACTGGAGCAAAACAAGGAAGAAGGGAAAATCGATGATGTCTCGCCTCAACATTGCCTCAGGCCTTTTTGCCTTGGTGCTCGCGCTGTGTTCCACGCAATCGCTGGCCACGAGTTTCGATTGTGCAAAGGCGGGAAGCTTTGCAGAAAAAACCATCTGCACGGATTCCGCACTCAGCGTTCTGGATGAGCAGCTGAACGCTGAATATATTCGCGCTCTGGACGCCGCTCAGAATCAGAGCCAGGTTCGTCAGGAGCAACGTGAATGGTTGCGTCTGCGCGACAACTGCACGACAAGAAGTTGCTTATCGACTTCGATGTCGGACCGGGTCAAGGTCCTTGCCGGCCCGGTGTCACAGCAAGCTCAATCGACGGCCGATTTCGACATCAAGCGCATCGAGCAATCGGTAGCGGCGCGCGCACCTGCTGCAGCAACGCAAGTGCCCTCAGTGACCAAGCCCGTGCCGACAACTAAAAGCGCGAAAGACGACCATCAAGCGGTTCTAAATCTGAAAATCGCTCTGTTCGTGATGGCCGTCCTGCTGCTGGTCTGTATTTGGTTGCACCACAGAGGTTCGATGACGATCTACCAGGACTACACCGATGCGCTTTGGACAAGCCTGACCCCAATCCTTGCGATCGGCATCTACTTCCTCTTTAGCGCCTGGCTGGAGATCCCCCGAAACTATTCCGTCATTGCGGCGTGCCTGGTCGGCGCACTGATGTCGCTGCAGGTGATCGTTCAAACGTATCGTAGCAATGGCATTTCTCTGTTTTTCCTGCTTTCGCTATTCGCCAAAGTTGCACTGCTGACTTTCTACTTCTTGATGATGGCTCTTCTTTTGTGCGGTGGTGCGCGTAACAAACGAGAAGCTCGCCGACAGCGCGGCTGGGCCGTGGTCGCGACGACGGTCTTCGTGTTTTTGTCCGGCTGGATGTGCAGGAACAGGCAGTTCTCATCGATCGACGACTATATCGCCGGCCGAACCTGATCCGTAAGCGTTACCCGGCCGGGTGCAGGACCCGGCCGTCCAGGAAACAGAATCAAGGAACGATCATGGGATTTCGATTCAGCAAGCGGATAACGATCGTGCCGGGTGTTCGCCTCAATATCAGCGGCTCGGGAGTGAGCACGTCGGTGGGGCCTCGCGGCCTGAGCATGACGATGGGTCGCAACGGGACCTTTCTGAACGCCGGCTTGCCGGGTACCGGCCTGTCTTACCGTGAACGGATCGACCGGCCAGGTCGCGCGAGCAGCTCGCCGCCCCGTCCGCCAGGGAGTGAGTACTCCGGGCAGGTGAAGGTCAACGTCAGCGACGATGGGTCACTGATGATGACCGACATGGACGATAACGAACTGTCACCGGCAATCATCAAGCGCCTGAAGTCCGAGAGGGCGGATTCGATTCAGGCATTACTGGAAAAGGCCGCGGACAAAATCAACCGTGAACTTGATGACTGTCTCGGGGTACATCTGACGACGCCGCACCCGGGTTCTTTGCCTGTGATTCCTGCCCCGTTTGCAATCGAGGAGCCGCAAAGACCCTCCCGCCAGACCCCGGGTCTGATGGACAGGATGCTTCTGCGCAGTGCAAAGATGGAGCGAGAGGCAGAAGCCGCCGAGGCGCAGTACTGTCAGGACCTGACCGCCTGGCAGGACACTCGGCATGCCCACGAGCTCGAACGCTCAGAGATCGAAAAGGCCTTTCGCCTTGCTGCGAAGGGCTTCAGTGCGCAGATGGAAAAGGCGCTGGACTATGTGCTGAGCGGCATTGCCTGGCCCAAAGAAACCCAGGTTGCCTACCAATTCTCCCAGGATCTAACGGGCATCGCGCTTGACGTTGATTTGCCTGATGAGGGGGATGTGCCTCGCAGAACTGCGCAAGCGCGAGGCAATGGCAAGCTGTCATTCAAGAACCGAACGGATGCCCAGGTACGCAGGGACTTCGTCGCGCTGTGCCATGGCTCTCTGTTTCGGGTAGTGGGTGAGGTGTTTTCGCTTTTGCCTGGCATCCAGAAGGTATTGGTTTCCGGCTATATCCAGCGCAGCAATACGGCCAACGGGGTGATCGAGGATCAGTACGTGATTTCGGCACTGATCACGCGGTCGCAGTGGGACGCTCTGGACTTCAATCGGCTTGATGCCATCGATCCGGCATCGACACTCCATGCTTGCGGGGCACGGGTGAAGCTCGACCGTTCTGTGCGTTTTGCGCAGGTGACCCCGTTGGATATTTCCGTTCTGGACTGAGTGGCAAGCGCGCGGCGAGCGGTTTCAAAGGCTCTGACTTGCGTTTTTTCGCGCGTTTTGAGTGGTGCGCCACTCGCGGTGATGGCAATATGCTACGCCTCGTTGTGTGCACCGGATCATCCAGGGACTGATGTTTGAATTTCTGACAAGGAACAGTTGGATGCTAGTCGCACTTGTTGTTTTGAACGCGCTCTATTTGATCTGCAGCCTCCTGTTCAACGCCGAACTTTTGAACATGGCGGGGGCCGATATTCCACTCAAAAAACTCGAAGTCCTTGAGACCTATAGCCAGGTTCTGGCCGCCACCAGTATGTGTCTGCTTGTGTGGCGGATCTGCTATCGCCGCTATCAAGGCAAGGGCAGGGTGCTCTGGTTCTGGCTTGCTGCTTCGACCGTGCTCGTTACGCCCGTCACCTGGTGGTTCCAGGGCGCCGCCCCGGACTGGATAGCCGAGAAATTTCCGGGTTCGCTGCGGGTCAGCAGTCTCTACGCCTACGTCACTAAAAAGGGACTGCTCTACGACTCGCTGACCATTCCGCAAATCCCCTACAAGGCCTACAAGGACCAGGGTGAAGGCAAAGCCTTCATTGCCAATCTTGGGGTTCTGATGAGTGTTCAAGGTTCGTACGTCGAGCGCATCGACAAGAACTTCCAGGGTTTCTCTGCGGCAGTTTTTCGCGGCTATACGGCCCGAAATGGCGATGCGCTCTACGAGCGTCTTCAAGAAACCGTTGTGCCTTCCATCGACGACATCATCAGAACCTACGCAAAGCTCGAAGGCTTTCGTGCGGCGGGAATTCCAGGAAACGAATGGAAGCCCATCCCGTGGCCAAGTGCTGGGGCGGACCTGGGTTACCAACCCGGCATTGACGAGTACGCCCGATCAATCAATCCGGGCGTCAGAAGCCGGGACGCGCTCGCCAACACGACTGAAGTCCGCCATATGGCAAAGAGCGCCCTTGGTCCTCTTTACGTGCGAGGTATGAACTTGCTTGCCACCCGTGAGCAGTTCCAGGGCTACCTGCCAGGTATTGCCGACAACATGGCGTTCGACGTTGCGCATACCGATATTCACGGTGCGGAAGGCCTGAATGTGCTGAAGAACATGTGGTTTATCCCTTTCTCACTCATGAGCGGATTGTTCTTCGGAGCCATCAGTCTTGTGGTCCTGATCATTTCGGGCATTGAAGCCCTGAGGCGGCTGCCGGGCCGAATTCGCTTCGTGCGACCGCTCGCCATTGCTTCGATCGTTTTAGTCCCCCTGGTAGTCGGCAACGGGATTGTTGACAGCTCAGGCTACAGGGACGCGTTCAGAAGTCTGGGTAAGCAACCCCTCTTGCTGGCGTCGGTTTTCAGCTGGGCCATGTCCTCGGAAGCAATGCTTTACAACCTCACAAAGCCTCTGCTCAAGGCAGAGTGAATTCACACAAAGGGAGAGTCACCGTGCGGAAAAAGTTTATCGTCTCAATGCTGGCAGTCGCCATCGCAGCCAGCTCGGGCTGCGCTCAGTTGGGCATCAACAAGCAACAGGCCGGTACTGCTGTAGGTGTCGTCGCTGGTGCGGTCGTCGGCTCCTTCATTGGTAAAGGCAATGGCAAGATCGTTGCTGTCCTGCTGGCCAGTACGATCGGCGGTTTCATCGGCAACAAAATTGGCGCAATGCTCGATGATAAGGACAAGCAGGCACTAGCCCTGCGCACTCAGGAAGCCCTGAGTCTGCCGGCAAATGATTCCGCCCAACCGGTGTCCTGGACTTCCGCGCACTCGGGTGCAAGTGCACAGATCGTTCAAGGCAAAGAGTACACCCAGACCAAAACGGTTGAAGTGAAGCGGGCTCCGAAGATCGAGGCGGTTCCGTCGATGAAGCTCATCAACGAGCAGTATCTGACCAAGAGCAGTTCCAACGTTCGTGCGGCGCCAAACAAAAACGCCGACAAAGTGGGTGGTCTGCAAGCGGGTACCGAATTCACGGCCGTTGGGTCAACCGGTGACTGGATTCTGGTCGGCCGCAAGGGTGTGACTGTTGGGTACATCAACCGCTCACTGGTTACTCCAAAATCCGAAGCGGTCGCCAAGAATGTGAAGCCGGCGGCCAACCTCGACGAAATGAACGTGGCCGCTGATAAAGAAACCAAGGCCTTCGACCTGGATGCGATCCCGACTCTGCCATCCCAGCAAGTTGCAGCAGAAACGTCCTGCCGGCCGGTGACCGTGAGCCTGAAAGCGGCAGACGGTAATACCGAGCAGGAACAAAACACGTTCTGCAAACAAGCCAACGGCACCTGGGAACTCATCTAAGGATCTCCATGAAAAACCGCGCACTCGCGCTCGCTGTAGTGAGTGCTTGCGGCCTCGCGCCACAAGCATTTGCACACGAGCTTGCCTATTCGAAAACAGAACAGATCCACGTCGTTGTCGAGGGTGAAGCAACCACCTGGTGCAAGCCAGAAGTGGCCATCACCATGCAGCGGCCAACCTGGGGTGACCAGAAGCCATTGAATGGTCTTTTGAGTAAGTTGCCCTTCATCCTCGGGCAGGAATGTCCGACCGCGAAAGTCACCTGGAAGGCTGTCGACGCCAAGGGGGCTGTTTACGCGACTGGCGCAGGCAATGCGACGAACCTGGGCATTGCCACGCTGACTGCACCGCCTGCACCTGCACCTGTTGCGGCCGCGGTGGCACCAGCCCCTGCACCTGCACCTGTTGCGGCCGCGGTGGCACCAGCACCCGCAACTCAAGTTGCGGCTGTTGCGCCAGCGCCAGCTCCAGCAGCAGAAGTTCCAGTAGCTCCCGTAGCTGTGGCCGACGCCCCGGTAGTCCCGGCTCCGGCACCGGCAACACCTGTTGCACCAGCACCAGCACCTACGGCGGTCGCCCCGGTAGTTCCAGCGACAGCACCCGCGGAATCTGTCGCCGTCGCCCCGGTAGCACCGGCCCCCGTCGTTTCCGCGGCTGTAGCGGCCGCACCGGTAGCACAAACACTCGCTCCAGCCGTACCAGCCGCACCTCAGGCGGCTATTGCTGCGGTACCGAGCGCTGACTTCGGCCGTTCATTGGTTCTGGCTAACAAGAACCTTGTCGGAATCGCTGACGGTAGCGGCTGCAAATGGCTGATCAGCAAGTCGGCGATCGATGAGAGTGATCCGAGCCTTGCCTTCGCCTCGACGCCAGCAATGCCTTGTGGCGCCTCTGGTTATGCTGAAGGTGCGTTCGATAAATTACGCTGGTCGATTCCGAACACCTATCGCGGTGATACGTGGTCCCGGACTTATGTCCATCCGAGCGGCCTGATGTTCAATCAAGCCATCAGCTCGGCGGTGAAAGGCAAGGCACTGTCCTACCTGAGCAACAACGCCGACCAGGCCCTCTTCCAGCTCGGCGAAATTCCGGCCCGCGGCATGAAGGTCTATCTGGCATTCCAGCGCTCGACCTATAACGTTCTGTCGCCGTTCGGGAGTGACCCGTACTACGTCGCAATCACGGCAGACGAAAGCTTTGCCCTTGATCCGGCGGAGTACAAGCGGGCGGTGCTTGAGCTGTATCAACTGGTGAAGGCAACCTCGCCGTCGACGGTTGATCTGTCGAACCTCTACATTGCGAAAACACTGGAAACCCTGTATCCGGAGTCCGGCTACTCCTCCGATGACAAGGACAAGATTGTCCGCAACCGCATGGGTGAAAACCGTGGCGCGTTCTACTTTGACGCCCGTGAAGGCACCAACTATGCCCTGCATCGTGAAGAGGTCCGGGTACGAGAGGCTCGCCGTCAGCAACAGCAGATGGCAGAACTGCATAATCGCGTACTGGCCCGTTATGAGCAGCTCAAAGCCGGTATGAAAGAGTTCGAAGGCCGTGAAGCTGAAGCCCTGGCCCAGATGGCTGGCATCAAGGTCACTTTCTCCTCGCCGATGGCAATGCTCGACCCGTCATCATCCAAGTCGGTTTCGCCGATGATGATTCACGTCACTGGTAAGCGTGGCGATTTCTACGAGATCGACTTCCCGCGTAAAGGACGAGTCCAGGCCGATGTCGAACTGGAAAACCAGTGGTATGTCATCCCCGCGGCCAACATGACGCCGTACCTTGCGCTCGAAGACGGCCGCTCAATCCCGACCTTTCGTGTGTATGCCGCCGGCGTCCCCGAGGCCTGCAAGCAAGATCACTGCGCAGACAGGGTGTCCTTCGGCGCGGTCCTGGCCAAGGAGTTTCCGAACGCCGGAATCGACTTCAGTTGGACGCCACAAGTCTCCGAGCAGTACGTGACTGCCTGGCAGCAAGCATCCGCCCAAATTCAGTAAGGCCTCGCCATTATGAAATCGATGAACAAGAAGCACATTCTCATCGCCGCTGCGGCCGCGGGTATTGCGATCCTCGTTGGGGGCTCGATGCTATCCAGCGCAGGGAAGAAGGAAACGTTGAGCTATTACGACGAACTGAAGGAGCAGTTTTACCTTGAGGGCGTTCTGAACGAGGGGGATGTGTCCTATTCCTTCTGGTCTGGCAATCTCACTGTGGAGTCGCCCGAAGTTCGTTTGGTGGCCGCACAAACCAACGGCGCCGAAAAATTCCTGAAGGGCATGATGGGGTTGCTGGGAGGGAAGGACGCGGGGGCTACCGAAACCGGTTTGGCAGCCTGGTCGCGGTACTTGCTGGCTTCCACCACCGGAGGCGGTGATGCCGGCGGTGTTTATCTCAAGGCCGACGCCCTCAAGGTCAGTCGCTCCGGTGACAACAAGGACGGTGAAATCCACGTCCAATTGTTGGGCCTGGACATGAGCAATCCCTATATCTCGCACAAAGGCGCTGATGTCGTTCTGGTGTCGGAAGTCAGCGATGAAATCCAGCCGCGGGCGGACGTCGATCAATATGGTCGGGTCGTTAATTCGAACTACTCGTGGGGCAGCAACATAGTCTCCCGCCTGCCATTCACGGGTGCGTTTATCAGTGGCGCAACCGGCGAGATCGGGGTGAAGGTCGACCTGGATTTCACCCTCAAGCGGTCTGACGATGGTGAAGGTTCGATGAAGTTCGTGGTTGTTCATCGCAACGACGGCAGCGAGGTTGGCCGGATCGTGCGCGAGGCTCAGTTCGCTTCAATCCCGCCGCTGGATGATGTTCAGGAACAGCTCAAGGGCGCCTTCAGTGGCTTCATCATGGGGGCTTACAGCACCTCCATGGGCCAAGCGGTTTTTGCCGATGCAGCGGGCAACTTTGCCCGAAAATCCAAGGTGGCCAGCTACTCGTTGACCTACAAAGGATTCGAGCCACTGAAGGACGGGTTCGACGAATACAAGACCGCCACCAAACGCCAGGAATTTGCTGGCTACTGTGCGGAAACCGGCCTTTCAAATTTCCAGAACGACTTCGGTGCCAAGGGCAAAGAGCACAGCGACTCGGAATGTGCGATCGCAGAGAAGCTCGTCACTGATGACAAGTTCGAAGAGAGCTACACGTTCAAGGAAGACAAATCGCTGTTTGCCGGCTTGTTTGTCAGCAAAAGCTACACGCTTGAGACGAACTGACCGACTCGACCTGAACCCTGGAGCTCGGCCCGCCGTGCTCCTCGGTCTACCTCATTTATCCCGGCAAGCCAAAGAACAGGACATTTCATGATCACTATTTCCAAATGGGCGATGACGGCTCTTTGCGCGACGCTCCTGGTGGGCTGCGGCTCCAGCAAGGACAAAGCTGAGGAACTCGTCAAAGTCATGGACCTGGATACCCAATACAAGATGGTTATCCAGGTGGCCACGGCTGGCTACTCATCCAAGTACCGTGAACTGTCTTCGGCTCAGATCAAGACTGTCATCGAAGACAATATCCCCAAAGAACTGCTGAACGACACACTCGTTGAGGTGTACGCGGACCATTTCGACGCCGATGAACTCGAGCTGATGATCGAAGCGAACAAGCATCCCGAGAAGGCAATGGCGGTGATCCTCGGTTCCAAGGGCGGGATGGATCTCGCTAAAAAATCAATGGAAGTTCAGAGCGAGTTGCAGCGCGATATGGCGAAGGCCTTCGAGGACCGCGATGAGGATATCGTGGACGAACTGGACGATTTGCAGAAAGAAGCCCGCGGCTGAGCATGCCGCTGCAGGTAGCAAAAAGCCCGGCCAATGCCGGGCTTTTTCGTGACTGGACAATGCCGGTGTTTACGGCCGTGTCACACACTACGCCGTTTCAGACGGCGCCTTACGACAATGATCAAAAGCAGAAGTACTAATGTGGTCACACCGAAGAATATCGTGTTGAACCAGGGGAAAGGCTGGTCACGGCTCGTCGTTGCCTCGATGTTCGTAATATTTGGGAATACCGACAAAATCTGAATGCGCCAACCGTAATAGCGGATGAGTGCCAATTGCTGCGCATCACGGGAGTAACCCTGAGCCTTCGCCTGTACGTCGGCCGAGTCAAACTTGAAATACCAGGGAAAACTCCAACCGGTGTCTTCGTTGCGATAGACCGTTACTTTCTTCGAGTCAGGGTCCTCGGTGTTGATGAAATACACGTCCCTGGTAGGGCCATCGG
This sequence comes from Pseudomonas sp. LBUM1645, assembly GCF_059716185.1. NCBI lineage: Bacteria > Pseudomonadati > Pseudomonadota > Gammaproteobacteria > Pseudomonadales > Pseudomonadaceae > Pseudomonas > Pseudomonas sp. LBUM1645. The sequence continues at coordinate 5,528,240 of NZ_CP166811.1, read as the reverse complement.
CTGGGTTTTCTGCATTGATCACCCCGTCATGGTCGACCCGTTTGACTTCAACACCTGTGACCAGCACCACCTCGTGTTGAGGCAGCACATAGTAAAGTCCCAATGCGCCAGCACCGGCCACCAGGAAGATCGCACCCAGAATCAACCCCTTGAACCACTTCATGTCGACGCTCCATTTTAGATCGTCGGAATTCTGCCCCAATTCCGTCGATTGATGGCGAATTTTAGTCTCGACGTTGAACGGGTCTGAAGATGTTGGAAGCGCGGGACGTTCTGGTTCAAACAGGTATATGGTCGCGATATGAGCGGCAATGGAAAACATGCAGACACAAAAAAACCGGTCGTATAGGCCGGTTTGTTTGGGTTTCAGCTGCTCGCCGGTTTAGGCGGGAACATGCCGGAACAAGAAAGTGGAGCGGGTGAAGGGAATCGAACCTTTATTCGGGCCATCCCAGATAGGTGTGTAGGTGTGTAGGTGTGTAGGTGCAGTACGGCGAGCGGTACCCCATGAGTTAGCTGGGTTTCAAGCGTTGTCTACATGAAGAAATTGCTCGCCTTCAATACGCACCTAGGTGCGTATTGGAATGACACAACTAACCGATTGCACAGCGGTTGTCTGGGGGGGAACGTAGTCCTTCAAAAATTGGCAGTGATAAACTCGATTCTGGGTAGTACTCGTCAATTCCTACGACTGCCAATATCGATGCACCGTCGACTTCGCCAGGCCAAGCTTCTCCACCACCTCCGCTTGGCTCAATCCTGCAGCCTGCAACTCCCTGACAGCCTCCGCATTTTTCATGTCCCTAGGCCGGCCACAAAGACGCAGGAGCAATTCTTTGCCAACAAGGTGATGCGTATAAAAGCTCCAGTTCTCCTTCTGCTTGGAATGCGCCCAGCTATCCCGCGCCCGAACGAACGTGAGCGCATCTATAACCCTAAGCCACGACGCCAAACCCTGGGTCATCAGCCTTTTTCGATTCCATTATGCAAAGCCTAGCGAGCCCCATAATCTCGGATGCGTAGGAGACCGTTGGGTTTTGATTAGATTCTTGGCTGCTGTTTGCAACCCGGTTTGCTCACCTAGCCAAACATAGTCGCAGCAATGCTTGGCCAGGTTCGTTTTATTCCTCCAAACAGACCAGCTCAAAAATATTCTGAAATAGGCTAAAGGTTTTTCGAAATCGATCCGTTTAGACATTCATGAGCCAACTTCCTCGAGAATGCTATGAGCGGTAATAAACGTTTGAAATCCAGCATCACCTTTAAGTCATCTGAAACTTTCATGTTCCTAGGAACGGATGAGGATTTTCGTACGACTGTCAAACTCACAGCGTCACGGATCGTGCGGTTACGACTCCACGATTTTAATGCCAGCTTCACATATATTCAGGCCTATAACATGGGGTTGGGTTTGATCTCGGCAATCATCAACTCGAATGGCCATGATGAAAGTGAATCGGGAATTTCAAAACATAAAAAAAATCTAGAGTTTTGGAGCACTCTAATACAGCGCAATGAGCCGTTTAGATCAACAGAACAATCTGACCTTCTCCAGATTTTTAAAAGAGGAAGAGAGTTTCTCATGGTCGGAACTCTATTAGATCCTGAACCTATGGTTGAATTTGAAGACGGTGAGGAGCCCTATTACGATCTGCAAATAGAGCTAGAAGGGCAGTACATTTACTTAAGTTTTGGCTGGGTTCGTTGGATTTTCACTACCAGTGAAGCCGAGTGGTTAGCAGAACAGCTATTAACTGCGGTATTTCTGGCAACAAAGCCGGCGAGGGGCATTCCCTTGCTGGCCGAGTATGGTTATAGCCTTCGAAACGTTATTGCTCTGCTTGACCCACAAGGCGGTCGCCGTGCACCAGCTGCCGTCGCAACAAAAGGCTCGCGCAAGCCACGCAACGTTAAAGTCTATAAACACCCGAATTCCGGCGAAGTGATCGAAACCAAAGGCGGCAACCATCGCCAGCTCAAAGAATGGAAATCAGAGTTCGGTGCTGACGTTGTTGAGTCGTGGCGCACTCAGTAAGATCTGTTTGAGTACAAATAAAGGGCCCTGCGAGGGCCCTTTTTCGTGAGGATATGGAATGCTCGAGTTTCTAAGGGATAAATTTGAACGCAGGCTTTTCATCGGGGCCTGGGTTGCGTTTGCTTCCCTGCTGACAGTGAAGATCAAATTTGATGTTCCGGAGGCAATGAAGGACTGGCCGAGATTGGTCTCCACACTTCAGTCGATGGCCGCGATGTCAGTGTCGATCAGGTCATCGAGCAGTTGACTTGTTCCGGGCTGGTGCGCTTGGCAAACTTGAAACGCGTGAGCTGCTCGATCTCTGCCGTGGAATCGGTGTCCGGATGCTCGTGGAGTGAGTGTCCGGATAAGCTTGGAATCACTGTCCGGATTGTTTGTGGAATGGGTGTCTGAATGAGCTCGGAATCCGCCTCATGCCGACATGAGGACGCTGATCCTGTGTGCTGGCATGAGCTCTTGGAGATGGCGGAGAACAACTCACCACTGCCGACATTTGTCCTCGCTCAAAAAAAAAATTAGGTGCTATTGAAATGCCACCATTGGCATGTTTCAATGATTTTTTTAACTAAAGGTCATGCAGTAGCGGACTCATTATCATTTTTCTACTACTGGGCCGTGCCGCTACATCGCGGCGCTTGCGTTTTGGCAAATGCGTTAGTGGTTTTCATTTGACCGTGTATATCGTAGTGCATTCCATATCCGATTCAAGCTAGTGGCATGCTCAAGTTCTATTGAGATCGCTTCAAAAAAACACTGAACACGGTGTGAAATTTCATAGGGAGTAGTAAATGAAAGGTAAGATTCTCGAGTTTGACTCAACGACCCGTAGTGGTGTCATCTCAGGTGATGATGGTAACCGTTACACATTTTCCGTCGAACAGTGGAAAAGCACAATTCTACCTAAAGCGGGTAGCCGCGTGGATTTCTCCGCTAATGACGGAGCGGCTGAGGCGATCTATCTTGAGAGTGCGTCGCTGACCGGAAACTCTAAAAAGATACCCGCTCTGTTGCTCGCATTTTTTCTCGGCGCATTTGGAGCCCACAAGTTTTATCTGGGTTACACCTCGCAAGCAATGATCATGCTGCTAGTCTTTCTGTTTGGATGGATTTTGCTAGGTATTCCTTCCTTCATTATCGGGATCATAGCATTTGTTGAGTTTATTATTTATCTGACTAAATCCGAAGAGGATTTTGAGCAAACTTATGTCGTCGGAAAAAAAGGCTGGTTCTAATCCGTGAAATAACATTTGCATGAAAATTCTAACTCATGGAATAAGCTTAGATCGCATAACGAGCACCCGCCCTGGCGGGTGTTCTTTTTCAGACTTTTTGTATTCCGGCAATCATAGATTAGAGATCCACTGAGTCAAACACAAGTCGGCCCTTTAGAATTATCTCGCTCTGGATATAGCCAGATCTTCGGCTCTGACCATTTTGAAATGGCTCAAATGTCAAGGAACAGTCTAACGAGCTGAGAAATAGTCAAGGAAACGCCGTAATTCTCTGCCATATGGAGGTTCTGATGTGTAATGCATGGAATCATCCACAACGCCGTACTTGCGGGGTCTACATATCTCTTGGCTAATTTTTTAAACTTGAGATGTTCTTTTAGCAAGTGTTATGCGGTCATCAGGATTAAGCCAGACACTTATTTAAATATCATGGCAAGACTCGATAAAAGAAAACGCAAGACACAATGACAAGGTAAGCATGTACTTGGGTAACTACTTCGTCGACGGAGGTGTCTCCTCCAGCATTTTTCCCCTCATGTGGGATTGACGAAGCCGCCAAGGCTTTAAACGCATGCTCATGTCAGATCATTGGCAAATCAACGAAAGGGAAAGGTATGAACTTGAGAAAGACGATGCTGGCCGTTGCGGTCACCATGGCGTCGAGTGGTTTCGCAAAGGCGGAAACGGTTGTTTTGAATAACAGCCCATTCAATCTGGACTCGCTTTACCCCGAACAGTTGACCTTCACAGGTACTCAAGTCGGTAACTTGGATCCGGCGATCATCAACAGTGTCGAAGTCCACGGTAACCTGACCAACAAGGCTACTGTTTCTGCAACCGGCAACGGTTCAATAGCATTCCTGGTTCGTGACTCCCAGATCGGTAATTCAGATCCGTCTTCTTCTGAAGACTTTAAGCGTGACATCGTCAACGAAGGCAACGTCTCTGCAAACGGGGTTGAATCGTCCGGCTTTACCATTGAAAACAACGTCGATCAAAACTATACCGCTAGTTCGTTCATCAACCAGGCTGCTGGCAAAATCACTGCGATTGGTGAAGGCTCTACTGGCCTGCACCTATCTGGCGCATTGCTCACTGGTGAGCTGATCAACGATGGCCTCATTAGCGGTGGCGGTGTAGGTATCGATCTGGACTCCAACCCAGCCGGAACATATCAATCTACCCTTCGCGGCATTGACAACGCTGGCACAATCGAAGGCACAGGCGCTACCTCCACCGGCCTGCTGGTCGATGGTGTGACCTTCTACGAAAGCATGCGCGGCCTAGTGAATACCGGCACGATCAAAGGCGGAGCCATCGGCATCGATTTCGATCAGTTCGCGATGGAAGTGGATCCGACCAACTACGATCCAAACGCTGGCTACGACAAAACCCACTTTCAGATCCTCGCAGAAAAGGGCGAAATCTCTGGCGGCCAGTACGCGATCAAAGGTGCTGATCAGCGTGTTGACTTGATCTGGGGCAACAATGAAGGCCGGGGTACTTCGACCATTCGCGGCAACTTGGACGGTCTGGCACTGACCAACGTTGTTGGCCCGGCCCAGTTCTTCGGTACCAACATCCAGAGCCAGGAAGTACGCATCAATTCCGGCGCTACCCTGACGCTGAACGACGCTCACACCACCATCGACGGTGACCTAAACGTCTTGCAAGGCGGCGCCCTGGGTCTGCCACTGAGTGCAGAAACCCTGGCCAGCACTCCAGTTCTGAACGTGACCGGTGCGGCGAACCTGGCAAGCGGCTCCAGCGTTGTCATCAACGCAAAAGGATCGGACTTCGCCAAAGGCGGCGTCAACTACGACCTGATCAAAGCTGGCACCCTGAACGTTGGTTCCGATGTACAGATCAAGAGCAGCTCGGCGCTGTTGTCGGTCAGCAACGTGGTGGCTGCTGATGGCAAGCTGAACGTCAAAGTGGCCACTGTTGGCGATGACGAAGTCGGTGAAGTGATCGGTGATGGCGGTGGTAATGCCAACACTCAAGCAGCGACCAAGTCGTTCATGTCGGTAGCGTCCGTACTGGGCAACACCAATCCGAATGACCCTGTGCTCAAAGCACTGATCTTAGCCGGCAATGACAAGGCAGCCATCGCTGACCTCGCCAAAAAGCTTAGCCCTGAAGTCAACGGCGGCGCTTCTTCGGCAGCATTCTCGAGCCAGGCTATGGTCAGCTCGGCCATCAGCACTCGCAATGCTGAACTGCGTAAAGGTCAGTCCTCGGGTGACGTACTCAAAGGCACCGGTGCCTGGTTCCAGATCCTGAACAACAACGCAAACCAGGACGTACGTTCCGGCGTTGAAGGTTACGACGCTGACTCCAACGGGTTTGCTATCGGTGCTGATCGCAAGCTGAACGAAAACACCACTATGGGTCTGGCGTACAGCTACGTTAAAACTGACGTGAGCTCGGATGGCGGCAACAAGACCGACGTGGAAAACCACAACCTGACTGCTTACGGCAGCTGGTCTGAAGGCAACTACTTCGTCGACGGCGACCTGTCGTACGGCAAGGGCAATAACGACTCCAAGCGCTACATCGCCGGCACCACTGCAAAGGGTGACTACGACAGCGACATGATCGGCGTTGGCCTGACTGCTGGTTACGGCTTCCTGTTCGACAGCGGTATCCTGGTTGAACCTCGCGTCACTGCACGCTACAGCAACCTGTCCATCGACGGCTTCACGGAAAAAGGTTCTTCGGCGGCTCTGACCTCCGGCGACCAGCGCCTGGAAGTGGGTGAAATCGGTGCCGGTGTTCGTGTAGCAGGTGCTTTCGACGTGGCACGCGGTACGCTGGAACCTGAAGTCAGACTGATGGCCTACCACGACGTGATTGGCGACAAGTCGAGCACCACTTCGGCCTTCGTCCTAGGCGGCAACACCTTCGTATCCAACGGTGCGTCTCCGGCTCGCGACAGCTACCAGGTTGGTGTTGGTGCAAACTACAAGCTGGGCGAGGTGACCATTGGTGCTGGCTATGACCGTCTGATGAAGACTGGCTTCGATGCTGACACCTTCACTGCAAAAGTGCGTTACGACTTCTGATCCAATCGGATTTAGTTAGGACTCAGCCCGCTCCTTTGCGGGCTGAGTTTTGTTTAGGGAGGCAGTTTGTGACCAAATATTTGATGTCGTTAGCCCTTGCGGTGATGACACTGAGTGGCTGCGCTAACCATCAGGAAGAACTGTCCAAGTGGTCGAATGCCCATAGTGCCTCAGCTTCTATGGTTCAAACGTCTGGCTTTACGCTGCAAACCGTGACACCGCTTAACCTTCAGGTGAACAAGACCCTGACCATTTTTATTGAAGGTGACGGTAGAGCCTGGGCGACCAGTTCTCAGCCGAGCCTTGATCCAACCCCTCTAGTGTTCAGCACCATGGCTCTGGCAATGAATGCCAGCCATCCAGGTGTCTACCTGGCAAGACCTTGCCAGTTTGTGATGAGTGCCGGCTGTGAGAAGTCGGTATGGACGGATGCTCGGTTTAGCCGGGCAGTTATTGACGATACAGAGTCTGCTGTCGATGCGTTGAAGAAGCGCTACGGCGCAGAGCGTATCGAGCTGATCGGTTATTCCGGAGGGGCTGCTGTTGCCATGCTGGTTGCCGGCGAGCGCGATGATGTATCGCAAATCCAGACCGTCTCTGGCAATACCAATCCAAAAGCCTGGGTGTCGTTCAATCAGTTGTCCGCGCTTAAGGGATCACTTGATCCACTGGTCTACCATCAAAAGCTCGCGCTGATCCCACAGCGCCACTTCGTAGGCACCGATGACTCGATCATTCCAAAGTCGTTGACTGAAGATTTCGTTAAAAAAATCTCAGCACGCTGCGCTGAAATTGTCGTGCTTCCCGGAGATCATGCGTCGGTGATTGCCAATCTAACGGGTGATGCCCTGAACCATCCTATTCGCTGTGGGACACTGTAAACCGAGGACTTTCAAGACGTGCTTAGCAAAAAAAGCGGCTCCCCAATTTGCCGGGAGCCGTCCAAGCTGGTTTGAACCAGAATACGAGAAGGAGGGTATTACCACCCCCTACTAGGCGGGACTACATCAGGCGTACCACTCGATAAAACGTTTAAAGTCTTCAATGTGTTCAAAATTCCAATACTGAACCGCCCGCCCAATCCTCAACCGTGAGGCATGCTTTCCATTTAGTGCCGAAGTACGGGTTTTGGATGCAGGGTATAGTGCTTTGGGAGAGCAGGGAGCAGTGCTAAGTGATGTTTGCTCCGTCCAGCAGTAGATAGCTTCTCTATCCCGCTCAATAGCCTGGTGTCGCCCCAAGCGAGTAGTGAACCCAGCAATGTATTTAGAAGGTTCATTTGTTATCAATCACTATCTGAGCACCACTGGCTTCCACCGCAATCTGGTCGACGAACTCATCAAGGAAGGGTTGCCAATTCCCGGTGTATCTTGGCAACTCGGTCAAGATGCGTGAATCTCACCAGCGGTGGACACCGTCGAGTCTTGGCTTACCAAGTGATTTTAATTTGAGTACAAAAGGGCGTTTACGCGCCATTTTTGCTGACGCTTATCTAGGTCGGTATTGAGTTTCGTTGCGAGGACGGCGCCAAACTGAGCGTGACTTTCGCCCTGGATTGCTGTGATCGCGAAGCCATCGGCTGGGTCGCCAGCCCTACCGGATACAGCGGTGATGATATCCGCGACTTGATGCTAGAAAGCGTGGAGAAGCGCTTTGGTGATCAACTGCCCACCACGCCGGTGCAATGGCTAAGCGACAATGGTTCTGCCTACACCGCCGATCAGACACGCCTGTTTACTCGACAGATCGGCTTGCAGCCGGTGACCACCCCAGCTCGCAGCCCGCAGAGCAACGGTATGGCCGAGAGTTTTGTGAAGACGATCAAGCGTGACTACGTGGCTCACATGCCCAAGCCGGATCGAGAAACGGCGCTACGTAATCTGGCAATTGCCTTCGAACACTACAACGAGCAGCATCCACACAGCGCCTTGAACTATCGCTCACCGAGGGAGTTCAGGCGTTTGGTAGCAGCATCAATTTAACGGGGAGTTGGTGTCCGGTTTAGTAGGGGCAAGTCCAGTCCTATCTATCCGCTATTCAAACGGTTACCAAGAGATAAATGGACAGCCAATTTCTCAATGTGGATTTTTAGTCTTTCCAGTCGGCGGCCAATAGCCACCATTCAATAACTAGCACGAGAGCGGGTATCCTCTCGCCAGCTATGACATGGAAAGGAAATCGGAGCATGACATTTAGGATTTTTCCTACAGCGCCGTGCTAGTGCTTCCAAGTAAAGTCATTCTGCCCAGCTACAGGCCGGATTCCCCATGGATGAAAAGGAAGCTGCATGAGTGGTTATGTGCCAAAAACAGCTTTGCCCAGCACGCCCAAAAATTGCTGCCACTGGGGTGTAGCACCTGTTGATACTCATCCCCAGTATTGGACGGAATACAAAGACTGCCCATCGAAGCAATACGCCAAGCCCAGCGCAGTGGGCTGTGTGTTCGTAAAGAACTGTGACCTCCCTGGCGGTGTGACCGACCACAAGAAACCAGCCGGGATTATCCCTTTCGAGAGAATGGCCAACTACGGCAAACTTTCCATTATTGGTGGTCGTGAAACAGATGCGGACGCGAACATTCCCCTCAAAAAAATCAGTGGTAGCGCTTTATCTGCTGCGCTCGGAACTCTTCTAGTCGGCGGGCCTCCTATTGCTGCTGGTGTGTCCTGTGGGGGGCTTTGCACTGCTGAAGCTACTGAGGCCTTTCTCAAGCCAACTTCATTGATGGATATCGGCTCATTCGAAGCGGCTACCAGGTCTCAGAATAGAGTGCATCAAACCTCCTCATTCTCATTTTTCGGCTTAAGGATAAGCTTATGTTTGCGCCTGCAAATTCCGCGCACTTTGCATTACTGATCCCTTCCGTTCGGAACGATTTCAAAGTACTGGCGTTTGATGGTGCTGAAGCCATCAGTACCCTCTATGCGATAAAAATTGACCTGGTCAGCGAGAACCCTGATTTTGACCTAGAGAGTCTGCTCAGCCAGCAGGCTTTTCTTCAGTTTGGGCTAAACGGCGAGGGTATTCATGGGTTCATCGAGGACGTTTTCGTCGGTGACGCCGGTAAGCGTCTTACCCGCTATCACTTGACGCTGGTTCCAGCTTTGCACTACCTGCAGTTCAGCTACAACCAACGTATTTTCCAAAACCTGACCGTGCCTCAAATCATCGCACAGGTGCTGAATGGGCACGGGGTTCAGTCAGACACGTTCAACTTCAACGTCACCACCAGCCCCGTGCGCGAGTACTGCACTCAGTACGGGGAAAGCGACTTCGAGTTTATCCAGCGGCTGTGCGCCGAGGATGGCATCGCCTGGCATCACCAGCACAGTCAGGATGGTCATCAGCTGGTGTTCACGGATGATCAGACCTTCTTCCCCAAGCTTGGCGATACGCCTTACCAGCAGGGCTCTGGGCTCGCTGCAGACAAGCCAGTGGTCAGCCAGTTCTCGATGCGCTTCAGTACCCGCACCAGCACCACAACGCGTCGTGGCTACGATCTCAAGCGTCCCAGCGTGCTGCTTGAGAGCGCTTTCACTGCCGAGTTCACTCCAAAGCTGGAGGATTATCGCTATCCCGAGCTAATCGAGAATGAAAAGCTTGGTAAGCAGCTCGCCCGGCAGGGGCTTGAGCGACATCGCGTCGACTACCAATTGGCTGAAGGGAGTAGCGACCAGCCTACATTGCGTAGCGGCCATTTCTTCAATCTTGTTGAGCACCCACGCAAGCTTTGCAACGACTTGTGGTTGTTGGTAAGTGTTAAGCACGAAGGCAAGCAACCTCAAGCGCTTGAGGAGTCCGTTACAAGTGATACCAGCCCTGCGGATGGCTTCACTCAGGGCTACCGCAATACCTTCAGTGCGATTCCGTGGGATATCTTTTACCGCCCACCGATGCCTGAGCGTAGATCTGTCCTGGTGAGTCAGACGGCTCGTGTAACTGGCCCGGCTAATGAAGAGATCTTCTGCGACGAATATGGTCGAGTCAAAGTCGAATTCCATTGGGACAGGGCAGAGCTGAATAGCGATAACAGCAGCTGTTGGTTGCGCGTGGCCTCAAGCTGGGCAGGGGAGGGATTCGGTTCGGTTACTATCCCGCGAATTGGGATGGAGGTCGTTGTCACCTACCTGGATGGGGATCCTGACAAGCCTCTAATCACAGGTTGCGTCACCAACAAAGTCAACGCTCCGGCCTACCCGTTGCCGGCGAATAAAACAAAGACCGTTCTTCGCACGCACAGCTCTCCGCACAATGGCGGCTTCAGCGAAGTGTCGGTAGAGGATCGTGCCGGACAGGAGAAGATTTACCTGCGGGCCCAACGCGACTTTGAGGAGCTGATTCTCAACGATAGCGTAAGCCACATTGGGAATGATCGATCCTCCCAAGCGGGCCGTAACAGCTCCAGCCTGATCAAGGGCGACGAGACACACACCACCAATGGTGTGCGAAACACAGTCATCGGTGGCAATGAGCTGATTTCGGTTACTGGAGACACTAGCGCCACATCAGGTGGAACCTTGGTCATTCAGGCTGGATCTCAGGCGCACGTCACTGCTGAAAACGTTGTTATCAACGCAGGTATGAGTCTCACGCTTCAGGCCGGTGGTAACCACATTGTGATTAGCTCTGGCGGGATCTTCAGTAGCGTACCAATCGTACAGGGCGGGTCGCCGATGGCGGGTGTTTCACCTCTGCAGGCCCTGCAGGCTCTATCGACTGAAGTCCCAACCATTATCGCCAGCCCGCGCTCTATCGTTGCCGCTGCCAAGCAACAGGCGGCGGACTTTTGTCCGCTCTGTGAGGCCTGTCTGAATGGCCAATGCAAAATTGGAGAACCAGCATGACTACTCTTCACCTCTGGTCGAGCGCACAAGCCAGGCAGGGACGATATCTGTACCTGATACTGGACTCAGATGGTCAAATCGAGGAGCGAGATGCGCTGCTCGGTTTGCTTGCAACCGACCGATACAGAAACTTGTTTCTGGGCACGCCGGCGAGCTCATTGGCAGAGACCGGGCCCTTCATTTTTCAGTTTGAGGAAGCGAATCTTCAAGCGATTTCGACTCTGATCAAGACTCCAGAGCGCAACTGGGGCTGGTTCGCCAGTTCTCCAGTCCACGACCTTGATGTGATCGCAGATCATATGCGTGCACGCTTAGTAGCGGGCGAACGCCCGAATCAAGCGATCTACCGTTTCCATGACAATAGAGTTCTGACTCGAGCCCTGACTCACCTCGATTCTGATCAATACCCAGCTTACCTTGGGCCAATTTCGAGTGTGTGTTATTGGGACGGCTCGCAGTGGGCGGTCACCGACAATTCCAACCCTGGGGAGCATCCATTACCAGACAATCCTGCATGGCTGAGCATTCCTCAAACTGAGGCGGCGAGCGCGGCTATTGAGTACGACAACATTCGTCGTTACCTGATGGTCGAGCACACAGAGACTTTAGCCAAGCTTGCTGAGCAGGAGACTATGGATACGTGGTTGCGAACGCAGCTGGATCTAGCTCGCACCTGGAGCTGGAAGGAGCCTGAGCAGCTGCATTTCTTCCTTGATCAGAGTTTGAAGGCTTCTGGTTATCACCTTCCCAAGTCGTGGTATCCACATCATGGCGAAACCTCGACAGCGCATTTTGAGCGGATTCGCGATGAATCCCTTTACTGGCAGGGTGAGGTTTCCGTATGAAGCGTACAGTTCTTGGACTCGTCTTCACGGGCTGCATGGTGCTTTTGGCGGGCTGCACAGCCACGGCATCTGACAAATCGAACACCTTCACCTTCACCGCTGACTTACCTAAAAATTTCGCATACGTCGCGACCGTGACTTACGCCCCTGCAAAAGGCCAAACGTGTGATTTGGGTAAGCGTGACAATCTCAAGCCGCAGTTCAATCGCGAGTGGCGCACTGAGTACAAGCCAGATTCACAGATTGAGATCCGCCGCTCCAGCAACGGCTGTGAGTTGGTGATCAATCACATAGAGCTGGAAATCAACGCCACCTATGGTGATGACTTCGGTGATATGGGGAGAGACACGGCGCAAATTGTGGTGCGCGAGGATCTCTTGAATATGGATAAAGGAGTCTTCAACGCTGCTGGTGAAAGCGAGTTCTCTGGCGAATGCCAGTGGATGTTCCGAACGGCTGGTGGTTTACGTCGAATCGTAAAAATCCTGGATTGCAAAAAAATCGACGAGGCGGGCAAGCCGATACAAGATCGTCCATCTGCAGCCTATACCTTGGATCAACTACCGGGTAAGACCGTGCGGATGAAGATCAAGTCGGCGGCTGAAGAGCGACCTTACATGAAGGATACCTGGGTCAAAGTCAGCGATGGTTGGAAGCGTTGCATGGGCAAGGGATTTAAGGATCAGTACGGATTTTGCCGTGGCAATGAAAAGGACTTCAGTACCTTCCTCATGCCGGATGGTCGCAGCTGCACCATTTACCCTGGATGCACCGAAAACAAGGAAGTTACCCAATGACCGTAAAACCTGTGAAAACCTGGGAAAAGCCGTTTTTCAATAACCGTATCCACGCCTGCCCCATGAGCGGCCATTCAGTCAGCTTTCAACTTGTTGATGAGCTTGGTGATGGTAAGCCTTATGCCGGCCTAGCCTATGAAGTCATCGATTATGAAGGGGTTATCTACCCTGGAAAGCTCGATGCTAACGGCTCCGGAAAGGTAGAGAACCACTATTGTGGCCCCGTGGTGTTGAAGCTTAACGAGGCCTATGCCGGGGCCGACGATTTTTATACAGCTTTGAGCGGGAGAGGGAGCTACCCGCTGCCAATCACTGAGCTTCAAGTGCGCGCTGAGAAAACCAGCTTTTCCAATAAGTCAGGTGTTCGGACTAAGACCAATCCGGCCCAGGGCAGTGCCGAGGAGTTTTGCCAGGTCGAGGTGAGTGAGCTCGTGCAGCATAACTGCCATTTGCCGCCAATAGTCGACCGCGACTTCCCGCCCAATGCACACGTCCTTTCGTTGATGCAGCCGCCAGCGGAAGATGTCGGGACAGGGGAGCTTGGAACGGGCCCAAAGCCGCCGAGAGCGTATGGCGTTGGGCTCCTGCCGAACAAGCATCATGTGCTGGAGGTTCGTCCTTTGAGAGCCCTGCGGCCAGTGCTGTCTAAAGATAACGAATTTTGTGCTCTCAACCTGTACCAGCTCGCACTAATGTCGACACTGAGCTACAGCTCTTTTGGTCAGAAACCGGAGCCTATAAAGGTAAAATCCGGCACGACTGAAATCGCCACGATAGAGGCGGATACGGTCAGCTTCCCCTTGCAGCCAAGCGTCGGTAACTGGTTTGGCAATACGCTGTCCAAATTTGAAGAGCTTTGGCAGGTCGATGCGGCCCAGGCTGGCGGAAAGAACTATTATCCGCTGTATGAGGAGGTCGCCTACTCAAAACGTCTGGAAATTGTACCTTTCGATCCTGATCTATATCCGGATGTGAACAGGTCGAGCCTGGGTGAAGGGCAGGAGCACCCGGCGAAGATTCATTTTTTCGACGACACCGATAAAGCCGGTGGTACCGATACTCAAGCCTTCATCACCCACCATGATGAGATCATCCTGCTTTCCGTTCGGGGCACTGCCAGCACATCCGATGCGTTTCGCGACTTGGATGCCAAACAGGTTCCATTCGTCGAGGGTGTTGGAAAGGTTCATAACGGGTTCTATGGATCAGCGAAGGCTGTCATAAACTTCGTCACGACGTACTTGGATAGATTCCATGTCGGGCAAAAGGTGATCATTACCGGCCATAGCTTGGGTGGTGCTGTTGCCTTCTTGCTTGCTGAAATGTTGCGCCGAAGGAAGGGTTTCGATTACGACATCCTGCTCTATACCTACGGTGCACCACGAGCCGTGGATAAGACGTTTGTTGAAGGCGCTTCTTCGCTGATACACCACCGCACGGTCAACCACAACGATCCGGTACCGAGTGTACCGAGTACCTGGATGAACACATCCAAGCCTGTGTACATCTCAGGCGTGGTTTTGACTTTCGTTAATGTGCCTGTAGGGCTGGCGGTATTCGGTGCAGGCTTGACCAATTTCACGGGTGAGCCTTACGAGCATCACGGCAAGCTACGCCACTTTATGCCGGTCTCGTTTGCCGATGGGCATCAGTCCTCAATTATGTGGGAACCTGGCTGCGATACGATTACACAGCATGCCGCATGCACCGTTGCGCTGAAGCAAAAGGATGGGCTTCCAAATCGAGGCACAATGCTTCGGCAGATCGTAGACAATGCCAATCATAAAATGGTCGTGAGCTACATCCCAGCCTGCTGGGCTATCTTGCGGCGTTACCAGGAATCACAGGAGTTCAAGCGCAACCTGGTAACCGAGCGTGAATTTCGTTGGGTTGATGACGCACTTGAGAGTATTAACCTGCAATTGCAGGCTAAGGAGCGTCAATTCACCATGCAGGCCCTGGAGTCTCAAGTGGAGGCTCAAAAGCAGGCGCTTCGTGATGAACGGAGTAAGATTCAGGTGACCCGTGAGCGGCTCGATACCCTGCGATTCACCAAGGCGACTGAAACGAATGTTTACGGTCTCGCCGCAGCAGCTCCAGAATCTCTGAAGAAAAATCTGGATCGGTGGAGGCTGCACACTATCAACACCACACTTGAACAGTTGGCCATGGCTCCTCCAGATGCTGATAGTCACGATAGAGCCGTTGCTTCAATGACAGGTGGGCGCGTCATTGGCGCGCCTAGCCATTTCGACGTCGATTCTATCGCCTAGATCTTTGCCGGCTTCAGTTGCTACTGGTTGCTACTGGTAGCCTGAATCGCCTGGTGAATCGCGATAGCTCAGAGTTATTCGAAATTATTGCTCAGCAATAGTTATGGCTAGGCGGTAATTCTAACGCTGCTGCGTTATCAACTCGTTGGATTTCACTCTTCACTAACGTAGCCCTCTGCAAGCGGTAGATCAGCAGGCAGTGCCGCACTGGGTAATTGCACAAACTCACCCGCCCCTTTGCATTAGACTTGACCAACCGTTTGCATCGGATTTGACCAGTACACTTAGTGGCTGTGACCAGCAGAAAGCGACCCCAAGCCGCTGTTGGCAAACGTTAGTGTTCGGCGGACATTCACCTATGACACCTACAGTCTAAAAACTGAATGTTGCAAGCATCTAGAAAATCCGGGGCTATCGCGCCGGTTGCAAGCTCAAGGAAGGCTGTAATGAAAATGAGTAAGGCGCTGGTCGTCCTCAATAGCCTAATGCGCCTTCTGCAGGTGCTCTTGGGCTTGGCGGGCTGGATCGGTGCAGGGTTGATATTGGGGCTGCACCTGCGCTCCGAGTTACAACCGTTTTTGTCGATGACCTTGGCGTCGGGGTTAGGTGTCATTGCCTTGGTCGTGCATGAAGGCGGTCATTACCTGGGCGCCAGATTGCATCGCATGCCGGTGTTGATGATGCGTGTCGCAGCTGTGGAGGTTCAGGTGCGACGCCGGGATTGGCAGATTCGCTGGTCGCCACAGCTCAAGGGTCGTCGACTCGGCGGTTACGTAATGGCGGCGACAAACTGTCAGCTTCCGCTGCGCCAGCAGATGCTGTGGTTTGTGCTGATGGGGCCCTTGGCCAACCTGCTCATGGGCCTGACCTCGGTGGGATTTGGCTGGCTCACCGAAGGGCTAATGTCAGCATTCTTCCTGGCGTTTGCCATGCTTAATCTGAGCATGGCATTGACTAATCTGGTGCCAACCTCCCGCATTCTGCACAGCGACGGTATGCTCCTTATCGCCTGGTGGCTGCACCGCGACGACCAGCGTGCCGAATTGGCCGAGGTGCGCTTGCTGGCAATGTCAGTGGCAGGAGTAGCCTGCGAGCAACTGCCGGATACCGACATTGCACAGCTGTCCCAAGGCGCCATGCCTCAACCCTTGATTGCCATCAGCTACCGCCTTAGCGCCTTGTTGAACCAAGGCGATTTCCAGGCGGCGATGCAACTGGAGCAGGATCTGGAGGCGGTGTTGCAGGAGCATACTCAGTCACTCAAGGGTATGGGTACACTGATCACTCTGTTGCGTATTGAATTCGCTTTTGTCCGCGCGTATCTAGAACAGGACGCCAGGCACCTGTGGGACGACTGGACGAACAGCGATCTTGACTGGTTTTGCCCTTGGCTGCCTCCACGCTGTGCGGCCCTGCGGGCATTTTTGCAGGGAGACCTGCAACTGGGTGAACGTTATTTGCAGCAGGCGCTAGCAGCTGCGAACAACAGCGTAATACCTACGACAAGCCGCAGCGAGGCACTTCTGGCGGACAGCCTGCGGGCATTACCAACAGAGGCACAAAGCAAGGAGCTCGAACCCGAGTGCGAGCCATAGCCACGAACACCCCATAGGTTCACAAAGAAGGCAAATCAGGAAGATCAGTCGCCACTCAGATTCGTAGCCATCCTGGAGTGATCGCTTCTGGCCGATTCTGTTGAAAAAGTCGGTTCTTCCAGACTGCCCGCATGGTGACCGCTGAAAACGCCTTTTTTGCGCGCCGCTACGCGAAATCTGAGCCCGGAATCCTCTGCTCAATGTAAAGATTTCAATCTCAAGCGCGTACTTTTCTACCGTGGAAACCATGGCCGATTTCCGCCTGTCCCGATGGGCTGCAATCGGTCGACTTGTGTCGCTCATCGCCACGAATCGAGTTGACCACATCGGGCGCAGATGGCCAGCAGGTCGGACGCGAACGGGTGGGCAGGCAACATGCAAACGCCTGGTCAGTTCGCATGCAATTGACTGGTCAGTGGTAATGCAAACGGGTGGTCAAGTGGAATGAAATTCCCCAGCCGCTCTGCTGGTCGCCTTCCAGAGCTCATTTCTTTACTGAGATTTTGTGGCATATGGGTTTGGGGGCGGTACCAGTCCACATAGGGGGTATTGGAAACCTGGGATCTATTGAAGTCAGGGCTTCCATCACTCCACCAAGCTGCAGCAGTGTTAGGTTCAGGTGAGCAGAAAGGCAGGTAGATTTTAATAATCCCAGCATTCTTCAGCCAACAACGAGCTATTCAGCTCATCGCGATAAACCTGCCATTGCGGCAAGTGCTGATCCATCAGGCTGCGAAAACGGTCGTTGTGGTGGCGTTCAGCGTCGCCGACCAATCAATAGGCAGCAGCTCAGTCCAGCTCAACGCCTGAAGTAGCGTCACCAAACCCAAGCCATATGCATTCCCGGAGGCCGACTCAACAAGTAGGCCAGCACCGTATTTGCCGTCGAAGAAAAGCGATGACTTGGGGCCGTCTGCCCCTAGATACACGGTCTGGGTCGCAATGTGGTCGTTGCCTAGGATTAGGAGATCTGGGCTGTGCTCGTTGGCAACGCTTGAGACGGCCACGTCTGGCGAATATTTGCGTGCAAATACTGCACAGAAGGGTTGGTTTTTCAGTGCAGGGAAGGTGCGGGGCCAGTCTCTGACCCTTCCGTTATAGACCGGCCCATCTGCTTCATAGTCAGGATTTTTAAGCCCTTGGCGAGTGAGGATAAGTTTTTTTACCGCCTCAGCCTGGCCGATCGCTTTTTTCAGTACCGCTTCGTCCGAGATTGAATGCTTGCATTCGATGTAAGCGTACACAGCGTCGACAGGAATTTGCTCCTTGACTGGAAATTGGCGACTCATGTAGGAGCGCAGGGTAGGGCTCGCCATCTTGTCGTAGATGATGAGATCGTCACCTGCCTTTTCGCCATTTTCAGCTACAACAAACCCTCGGCATACGCCGTACCTGGCTGGAAGCACGTCCTCCAGCAGGGCGCAGATGGCAAGCTCGAATTCGTCCCCCAGGTCGAAGTTGTAAATGGCCTCAATATCCTGCAGGCGCGCCTCGACCTTCCTGGCCAACCTCTCGATGTATCCGCCGTATGAACCCATCCATCCCCCTTAGCTCGCTTGGTTTTACGCATAGCAATCGCCAATCATGCTTGCCACCAGAGGTACAGGCAAGCGGAGCGCGCAGGGCGTGAGGAGCGCAGCCAGATGGGCCAAGCAGCGGCCAATCCCAGAGCTTGGTTCAGTGAGCCGACCCGTAGGGTAGGCACTGAACGAAAGTCCCGTCAAACTACGACAGACCCACAGTATTGGTAGCCTTGCGGATCTACTGGTTACGAAAAGGCCCACTAGGCCTGCCGATACCTAGTTTCCACCGGGTGCTTTGGCTGCTGCTTTTGGTTGGGCATTTGCTTTCGCATTGGCCACAGCAACCGCTGCTGCCTTGGAATCTTTCTCTGAAGATTTTGAAGTCTTCCAGGCCTCACGTACCGATTTGGACTGAGCGATGACGGCATTCACTATATCCAACGTGCTGCTGGCACCAGAAGCCAAGCTGGTGGTGTTTGCACCGCAGGCTGAATGGAATTCTACAGAGCCCTTCTCAGGGAATTTGACGGTCTCGATATAGCGAGGGTCAGCAACCGTGGCACTGAATGTCTGACCCGCCAAAGGGCCGTCGTCGAACACCACGGTTACGCTCCTGCAAGCAGAGTGAAAAATCGTCTCCTATGCTGTTTCGCTCGCCCTCTTGGCAAAGACACGGTTGTCCAAGGCGTCATCTTTGACCGGGCCAAAGAATGCCTGGAGATGGATGGTCTTAGAGTCGTCGGGTGATTTCACTATCGCGAACGCTCGGCCACCCTCCCGCGTTATCTTGCTATCGCTAAGCATCTGATAGCTATCAATGGAAATCGGAAGCTCGGAGCCTGCGTCCAGTCCCAAGGCCCCCACTAGACCTACTGCCAGGGTGCCGACAGCCTCAATGTATTTAACTCGCTTGTCCTCAACCTCAGTGCCAACGCTAGAAAGCAAGTCTGTGTTATCAAGTTTGCTGACTTTAAGGTGGGTGTCTACACCGAAGGAATCATCCTGGCGCAGCATGAAGCGTGTCCGCAAACCATCCTCCGGTCGCGCTTCGGCAGGCACCGAGATAATCTGCGGTGAGGTCTTCTTCTCTTTATCTTTGTAATCGATCAGCAACTGGCTCTTGGCCAATGTGAATTTCGGAAGCCCCTCCCAGTCGCCTTCGTAACGCTTACCATCCGCCAATACCGCGTCGTGAGTGGGTGGCGTCTGGTAGAAGGCTTTGGGTTGGGCGGAGCAGCCGGCGAGGATGACCAGGGATAGAGCGGTAGCTGTGTGAATGGCTCGCATGGTTCTTCTTCCGTGTGAACGTGTTGGGCTTTTTTTAGGCCACTGTCTAGTCCTGAAATAGGTTTACACCTGTTTCACCCCAACGCCCGATGCACCGCATCGGGCGTTTTGTATTTTAAGGACAGGTGCGGCCGTTCCTGGTTGTAGATCCTGACCGCCTCTCGCACCATCTGCGTGGCCTGCGCGAAATCCGCAGGTCGGTGGATCAAGAACTCTGTTTTCAAGATGCCGTTGACCCGCTCGGCCAAGGCGTTTTGGTAGCAGTCGTAGCCGTCGGTCATCGAGCAAGTGATGCCATGTTTTACGTGCACTTCTTGATAAAGGGCCGAGCAGTACTGCGCGCCTCGATCCGAGTGATGGACTAGCTTCTGAACGCTTCGACGTCGCTTCAACGCCATTCGAAAGGCTTGCACCACGGAGTTGGTGTGCAGACTTTCGTGCACGTGATAGCCGACTATTTTTCTCGAAAAGGCATCCGTCACCAAACTCAAATAGGCAACGCTATCACGGGTAGGCAGGTACGTAATATCGGCCACCCAGACCTGTTCCGGGCCGGTAGCGACTATTTGTTCCGGGCTTGGTTTCAGCAGATTAGGGTGTCGGCGGAAGCGATGATGGCTGTCGGTCGTCTTGTGATACGCCCGTTTTCGGCGGACCAACTGGCGGCTTTCCCGCAAAACCGCGAACAGACGATCCCGGCCAACATGGAGCGCCTGTTGCTCACGCTGCTCATGCATCATCGAATGCAGCTTCCGAGTGCCGATGCACGGTTGGCGGGCACGGATCTTCTGTACAAACGTTATGAGCTGCTGATCCTGGTCGGCCCGATCCCGGTAGACCCGGTTGCGTTTGTAATAGGCCTGACGGCTTATCCCCATAAATTGGCAAGCCTTGCTGACACTCAGAGTTTGGGTTTGCGCAACGACTTGCCGGGTCGCTTTTTTACAATAGATACGCCGTAGTCATTCTTCAGAACATCGACCACGGCTTCAAAGAATTGGGCTTTCTGATTTGCCAGCGCCAGTTGTTCCTCGAGTTCTTTGATTCGTTGCTCGGGAGTCATTGGCAAGGTTGGCTCGTCCATAGGTCTGATCCTCTGGGAGCGAATGGAGGCGCCTTGGCTCCAGTCCTGGCGACCATGTTTGCGTAACCAAACCAACACCGTCGACCGACCCTGAATCCCATAGCGCCGCTGAGCCTCTTTATAACTCAACTCGCCTTTTTCGACCTGGTCGACAACCGATAATTTAAAAGCCAGCGTGTAATCACGCTGACTTCGCTTCGTGCCCGTGTCCATTGCACCTTCCTGATAAGAAGCCAGAAGGTGTAAACCTTATTCAGGACGGGACACACACAGCTGCCAGGCTGGCAGGGGGCAATCAAAAACCTATATCCACAACCGCATCTTGTCCAATATCGTTGAAGGCCGTGTGCATACGATGCGGCGGCTGAGAGAATTCCTTTGGCAGTGGACGTGGGTTGAAGCGATGATTGCCCTCCCCAAAATGTGGAGGTGTCTGATGTCGATCACTAACAAGGATGTAGTCGAAGCATTCATCGCGGATTTCAATTCGATGCACGAGTCTAACCAGCAGCCCGATGTGAAATGTGACTTCGATGGCGACCCCGCACCGCTTGCCCAAGTCTTGAGGGTTGCGGGTAGCCTAACCCTGAGATTTTCCTATCGCTTCGCTGACAGCGTCGTAAGCAATCACACGGATTTATTTTACTGTCTGATCATCGCTGGCCATGAACTGGCTCATTGGGCGAATGCGCACACCAAGCATCTGGACAAGGATGACCTGGACGGCAAAGCCATCGAGATGTGGGCTGACTTTTTTGGCACGAGGCTCGTATTCACAGCCGTAGCAAGATGCCAAAACCTTCAAGCCATCATCAATCGATTGCGCACCCCTGCTTTCGATGCTGAAGGGGCGGATGCCCTGCTACCGGCATACGGGGAGGCTTTATGTCAGGTGTATGACCGCGTGTTTGTGCCAGCTGGTGAATCGCCCACATATCCATCGCCGAATGAGCGAGTACAAATTTGCGGAGCCGGGGTCACCTCGTTCTTCTATCGATACCTGGGAAAAATGCATCAAGGAATGACAATTTTCGCGTTGAAGAAAGTCCTTCTCGAGCCATTCGCAGATGTTCTTGACCTCTTCTCAAGGGATTTTGATTGGGAGGAAAGTGATGAAATGAGGTTTCGCAATATTGAAATCCATCTGGGGCTCAAGCAGGGCAGGCCGTTGATCACACCGGGCATACGCCCACAGTTCAACCAGCTCGTGGGTACCCACTATCTGGGGCACAGCGAAAATATGGCGCACCGCGAGAAGCTGCGAGAGAAGGTTCGGGCATGGGGCGTTGAGATTTAACCTGGCGATCCAGCCGGAGGGCAGGTGCGATAGGGGTTGAGCGAGCTGGCGTGTAGGCACTCACAATGGACGATCTCTGGCGCAATCTGAGCCTGCCAGGCACGGCGGCAAATGAGCCTTTTTTGGACGTTTATTGGATGACTGCTAAGGGAGATCGGTCTGCCTACCGTCAGAGTAGATAGGGTCGACAATGCACCCATTTTTTGGAGCTTGTGGGGTGTCTGCGTTTGGGAACTGCGAGATGGTTTTGACGTGCTTGAAAGCGGAGAGTAAATCGGCTGGAAGGCCCGGAAATACTGGGGGAGGTGGAGCGGGTAGAGGGAATCGAACCCTCAACTAAAGCTTGGGAAGCTTTCGTTTTGCCACTAAACTATACCCGCATATCTCTGTTTCTTTATGCACCTAGCGCAAGGGCCGAATAAGAACCCTCGTTATCAGCTTGGGAAGCTGGAGTAATGCCATTATACGACACCCGCTCAGAGCGGCTGACTTTGTACCAGATGTGGGCGTGGAAATGAAGTTTTTCTTTGCGTGGGACGGCTTTAGCGCAACTGAAACAAAAGCAGTGACCGCATGACGGTCTATCGCGGGCAAGCCTTGCTCCTACAGGAATGCATTCAACACTGTAGGGCGAAGCTTGCTCGCGATGACGCTGTTTCAAATGGCCAATGCATGTTGGTTCTGGACGTAGTGATAACGCGGTCGACTTTCGTGTTGCGTAGGTTTCAGAAAGCCCAGCAATGCGTTGCGGCTATCTCGGCAAGCAGCTTTGTGTTCCATGTCGAGAAAGTGGCCGGTGGCCTGCAGGGTGGTGAAAGTAGCGTGTTGCACGTGGTTGGCGAACAGTTGAGCGCCGTCGGCAGCGGTGTATTCGTCCCATTCGCCGTTCATGAACAGCACCGGCACGTTGATTTTCTCCGCGGCTTTGAAGAAGCACTGGCGATCACTGTGCAGCAGATCGCTGATGTGGAAGTGCATCTGCCCGTATTCATGCTCGGCCAGGGAGCTGACGTGCCGATAATTGAAGCGCTTGAACAGTGTCGGCAGGTGTTTGCCGATGGTGCTGTTCACCAGGTTGCCGACCCGGTCACCGTCCCTGCTGCCGAGGTAATCGATGCCGCGCTCGAGGTAGTCGAGCATGTGCGCGTTGATCTCCGGAGAGAACGAGCTGATCACGGCTTTCTCGATGCGTCGTGGCTGCTGGGCCAGGGCGACCAGAGTCGCGGCGCCACCCCAGGAAAACGACAGCACGTGTTCGGCGGCGAAGTGGTCGATCAGCTCCAGGAGGATCTGCCCTTCGACTTCCTTGGTCAGCAATTTCTCGTGCAGGTTGTGGGCTTTCGACTTGCCCGCGTAGGGCTGGTCGTAGCAAACCACATTGAACTGCGGGTGAAGGTTTTTCACGGTTTGTGCAAACGACGCAGTCGTGGCCATCGAGCCGTTGACCAGAATAATGGTCTTCTCTGCGGCGTCTGCGCGATAGAACTCCGTGTAAACCCGGTACTGACCCTGTATATCCAGCACAGCGATTTCTGGCCTCATGTCATAAGACTCCAAGCAAGCGGGTATGCGCGCAAATGAGATTGCACGAGCTTTGTGACAGGTAGGCATACGCCTGGAATTTTTGGGCCCATGTCGATCCAATGCAGTCCGGTCGACGGGTATTGTTATTGGCGGGCAGTCTGCCGGGGGAAAGCGGAACCTGAGGGTTCTCTACCGGCAAAAAGTTTCTTAGAAGTATGTTGTGACTCGTCGGTCACATTTCGGCCGACGTCCTGATTCAAGCAGGGGTCACGTCATCGCGCAAGTATCTTTGGCAAATTGTTCGACAACTTCTGCTGAGCGGTCGCCTGCTTAGATCAATTGAATCTCTTCGGTGCGTAATGCGCGGTACTCGCCCGGTTTCAGGGCACTGTCGAGCACCAGCGGGCCCATGCTTTCGCGGTGCAGGCGCAGCACCTTGTTGTCGAAATGGCCGAACATCCGCTTCACCTGGTGATAACGGCCCTCGACGATGCTCAGTCGTGCGGATGTTGGTCCGAGTACGGCCAGCTCGGCGGGTTGGGTGGTGAGGTCTTCGAAGGCGAAGTACAGGCCTTCGGTGAATTTCAATGCGTATTCCGGGCCAATCTTTTGCTCGGTCTCGACGTAGTAGACCTTGGGCAGTTTGGTTTGCGGCTGGGTCAGGCGTCGCGACCAGCTGCCATCATTGGTGATCAGCATCAGGCCGGTGGTGTTGAAGTCCAGGCGCCCGGCGATGTGCAGGTCCTCCTTGTCCGGCTCATGGATCAGGTCGAGCACGGTCGGGTGTTGCGGATCGCGGGTGGCACTGACGCAGCCAGACGGTTTGTGCAGCATGAAGTAGCGTGCTGGCTTGCCGACTTGCAGCAGCTCATCGTCGACTTCCACGCGGCTGAATTCCAGTACGTCGGCGTGAGGGTCGCTGATGATTTTTCCGTCGATCCTGACGCGCTTTTCCACCAGCAACAGACGCACCTGCTTACGGTTGAAGCGCGGCAGGTTACTGAGGAAACGGTCAATGCGCATGACGAGGGATCGGTAGGAAAGGGGCGCGTATCTTACGTGATCGGTTGTGCGGTTGCTTACAGCTGCGCCTCGACTTGCGCGCAGCGTGGGCACAAACAGGATTTGTCGCGCAGTTCGGGCGGCAGTGCTTCGAGCACCGCCGGGTCGATGCTGACGCCGTAGCACCAGCAGGCCCGATCGGCGGTTCGCGGGTCGGCCAAAGTGCAGTCGTTGGAGGCGCCGCAGGCGGGGCAGAAATCTGGCTTATTCATTTAGGGTTATGCATAACTGGAGTGAGGCATTTCCACGCAGGTGCGGTTACGGCCGGCTTGCTTGGCCCGGTACATCGCATGATCCGCTCTCGAGAGCAGCGTGTGCAAGGTGTCATCGGTCTGCAGGGTGGTCAGGCCGATGCTCACGGTCAGCTGCAAGGCCTTATCGTTGTAGGCATAACGCTGTTGCTCGACATGCTGACGAATTTTCTCGGCGACTATCAGACCGGTCTCACCGTCAGTGTCCTTGAGTAGCACGATGAATTCTTCACCGCCCCAGCGGCAGACGATGTCGGAGTGCCGCAGGCAACTCTCCAGATCCCGTGCAAAGCCGATCAGTACCTGATCGCCGGCAAGGTGCCCGTAGGTGTCGTTCAAGGCCTTGAAGTGGTCCAGATCCAGCAGCAACGCGGTCAGCGGTTTGGGCTCGCGCTGGGCTTCGTGCATGGCTTGCGCCGCCAACAGGTCGAAACCGCGGCGATTCGGCAACTCGGTCAGGCTGTCGAGGACCGCCTGGGCCTGGATCTTGCCCTGGTAGCGCTTGATCACCCGGTTGAGCAGGATCAGCACGATCAACGTGACGATCAGGCAGATCAGCAGGTTGAGGTACAGCGATTGGCGGATTTCACTGAGGGCGCCTTCTTCGCGTTTGTCGACGAACAAGTACCAGTTCAGCTCCGGGATGAACCGTACGTTGAGGAAATGTCCCTGGCCCCGGACGGAATATTCGTAGCTGCCGCTGTGAGGTTTGGGCAGTTGGCTGACCAGGTCCTTCATGCTATCGAGCTCGCCGAGGGTCCGCCCGATCCGCGCGCCTTCAGGGCCACCCTCGGCGCCCGTCAGTACCAGGCGCCCGAAGTTGTCGACGAAAAATACGCTGCGTTGGTAACGCTGCTGGTACTTGTCGATCAGCTTGATCACCGCATCGACTGTCAGACCAACGCCGGCCGCGCCGATGAAACGGTTGTTGTAGTCGTAGACCTTGTAGTTGATGAAGAAGGTCTGGTTGTCCTTGTTGGCAAGGTCCGGGTCGACATTGATCTCGTAGGGATCGGCCATTTCTCGTACGCGGAAATACCACGCATCGCGGGGTTCAGTTGCTTTGACCTGTTTGAGTACGCCCTTGGCGTGGTAGTAGGTGAGGCTGGTGTTGGAGACGAAAAATGCGGTGTAGGCGCCGTAGTGGGTCATGACCTCGTTGAGGTAGCGGGTCATTTTTTCGGGATCTTGCTCGCCGTTTACCACCCAGTCACGCATGAAGGTGTCGCGGGACATCATCGAGGAAATCAGGATCGGTCTGACGAGGTCTTTCTGGATTTCCGAGTAGACCGTGTCCGACGTCAGCGGCAGTTCGGTGTTGATGATGTTGTCGCGGATCGACGCTCGCGAGGCGTAGTAACTGAGGAAAGAGGTAGCGAGAAAGCCTGCGCCCAGCAACGCGATCAGCGTGAGGACCAACGAACGTTGCGAATACAGCGGCGAGCGAAGCGGCATGACGATTCCGTTGGCAGTGACCCGATGGCAGGCATTCTAATGGCACCGCCGGGAAATAACTGTTCTATGTGCAGGGCGAATGATCGTTCACACGTCCCACCGAGATAGTGCCCGGACCTTGTGGGAGCGAGCTTGCTCGCGATAGCTCCAGCACATTCACCATTGATGTCGCCTGATGCACCGCCATCGCGAGCAAGCTCGCTCCCACAGGTCCTGCGTGCTGTCAGACAAGGCTTTTCAGATACGCACGCCATCCGCCCAGATGGCTGATATTGGCTGCCCCCTCTAACCCATACGCCTCACAGATAAACCCACTCTCCCAACGCCCATCCGCCAATTGCACCTTGCCCAACCCCAGCGGCGCCGGAATCCCGGTCAAAAACGAACCCAACTCACGGCTCGGCAATTCCCAAACCTCCACCGCAATCGCCACACCCCCGTCCTTCACGCGAACCATCCCGGGACGAAACGGCGGGCCGCCGGCCAAGGCATACAGTTGATAGTCCGGCGAGCTGAACGTCGTCTCGACCAGTCGAGCCCCGCGCTGCTTAAGCTGCCAATTCAGCGCCAACCCATCCAGATGCGCACCACACACCACCAACCGCGCACGATCATTGCGTGCGACAGCCGACGGAACCGGTGTCGCCAAACCTTGCTGACGCTGCAACGCATCCGCCACACCCAACAAATACTGATCAGTAAACGCCCGCCCGAACAACGTCACACCCCAAGGCAAACCATTGCCCATGAAACCGCTGGGCACGGCGACGGCGGCGTAATCGAGCAGGTTCATGAAGTTGGTGTAGTAGCCCAGTTCCGAATTGCGCAGCACCGGCTCGGCGTCCAGTTCCGCCAGCGTGACGGGGCGGCCGATGGTGGGTGTGAGCACGCAGTCGAGGCCGTCCAGCGTCTGGTCGCACAGGGCTTTCAGGGCTTGAAGCCGGTACTGGGCGCGGAAGGTTTGCACGCCGCTCACCGCCGGCGACTTGGTCAGCACCGCGCGGATCACCGGCAGTACGGCTTCAGGGTTTTGCTCCATCAATTCCCCGGCGACGCTGTAGCGCTCGGCCACCCACGGCCCTTCATAGAGCAACCGCGCCGCCTCAAGGAACGGCGACAAATCCAGTTCCACGGCTTCACCGCCCAAAGCCTTGAGCTGATCGATGGCATCACCAAACAACAGCGGACCCTCAGGGCAGCCGAAGAACTCCAGATCCTGAGCACGCGGCACGCCGAAGCGGAAGGGGCGAGGTGCACCAAATGCCGAGCCGTCATTCCATAACGGATTGCTACGGCTGTATTCATCGCGGGGATCAAGGTGCGCAGTGAGCGCGAGCAACTGACTGGCTTCCCGAGCAGTCGCGGTGAACGTGGTCACGCAATCGAGGGTGCGGCACGCCGGCACCACACCCGCTGTAGAGATCAATCCTTTAGTGGCTTTCAACCCGACCAGATTGTTCAGCGCCGCCGGCACACGCCCAGAACCCGCCGTGTCCGTGCCCAAGGAAAAACTCGCCACGCCGAGCGCCACCGCCAGCGACGACCCGGCGCTGGAACCGCCCGATGGATATTCCGGCAACACGCTGTTCGGGCACGCACCATACGGCGAGCGACTGCCGTTAAGCCCGGTGGCGAACTGGTCGAGGTTGGTCTTGCCCAACGGAATCGCCCCCAGCGCCAGCAACTGCTCAACGATGGTCGCCGAACGTTCCGGCACGTAGGCAAACGCCGGGCACGCTGCGGTCGTCGGAATGCCGGCCAGATCGATGTTGTCCTTGATCGCAAACGGCACGCCGTACAGCGGCAGGCTTTCGATATCGCGACCGTCGAGTGCGGCGAGGTACGGTTCCAGTTCTTCAACATTGAGCAAGTGGATGAACAGGTGATAATCCGGGTTCAGCGCCGCGGCTTTGTCGCGCAGGCTCAGGAGCAATTGGCGGGGCGTGATGTTGCCGACGCGGTAAGCGCTGCGCAGGGCGTCGAGTTGCAGATTGATGTTCATGGCTTGATCCTTTTCAAAATGAATTCAGTCGAGTTCCAGCACCACGACGCGTTGTCCAGCGCGCACCGCCGAACCCGGTTGCACGCGGATCTCGCGTACCACCCCGGCCATGGGTGCGAGCAATGGGATTTCCATTTTCATCGACTCCAGAATCACCAGCACATCACCCGCGGCAACCCGGCTACCGGTTTCAACCTGAACCTGCCAAAGGTTGCCGGCGATGTGGCTGTCGACGCTCTGCTGACCGCTGGCAAGCGGTGCGTCGTCGGTCACTTCCGGGACAAGTTCTTCGCTGTCGAAATGCGCCTGGCCACTGGCGATCCAGCGTTCGCGTTCGGCGTTGAACGCGCCTTTTTGCTGATCACGAAACGCGGCAATGCTCTCGGCTTCCTTCGTCAGGAAGGCTTGGTAATCCGCCAGATTCAGCTGACTGTGCTCGATGTTCAGATCGAAGCGCCCGAGGGGGAAATCCCGTCGAATGCGCAGCAGTTCATCGGCGCTGACCGGGTAGAAACGGATCTGGTCAAAGAAGCGCAGCAACCACGGTTTGCCATCGAATGCGGCGACCTCGCGATAGCGATTCCACATCTGCAAAGTGCGGCCGACGAACTGATAACCGCCAGGGCCTTCCATGCCGTACACGCACATGTAAGCACCACCGATGCCCACCGAGTTTTCCGCGGTCCAGGTGCGGGCCGGGTTGTACTTGGTGGTCACCAGGCGATGCCGCGGGTCGAGTGGCGTGGCCACCGGTGCACCGAGGTAGACGTCGCCCAGGCCCATCACCAGGTAGCTGGCGTCGAACACCGTGCGCTGCACTTCGTCGAGGTTTGGCAGGTCGTTGATGCGGCGGATGAACTCCAGATTGCTTGGGCACCACGGGGCGTCCTTGCGCACGGTGGTCATGTATTTTTCGATCGCCAACTGGCAGGCCGGGTCGTCCCAGGACAACGGCAGATGGACGATGCGCGAGGGGACTTGCAGGTCCTTGGCGGCGCACACGGCGTCCCATTCGCCGGCGACGATGCCGAGCAGATCGGCCAGCGGCAGTTGTTCGGGTTGGTAGTGCACTTGCAGCGAGCGAATGCCGGGTGTCAGGTCGATGACGCCGTGCAGGTTTTGGCTTTCCAGTGCTTGCATCAGGGCGTGGGCGCGGAAGCGCAGGACGAGGTCAAGTTCGGGGGCGCCGATTTCCAGCAGCAGATGAGTGTCCCCCGATAATCTCGCAACGAGTCGCGTATCTCCCTGACCCAAATCCAACACCACAGGCGACTCAATCCCCTGTGGGAGCGAGCTTGCTCGCGATAGCGGTGTGTCAGTCACATCAATGCTGGATGTGCCGCCGTCATCGCGAGCAAGCTCGCTCCCACAGTGATTCCATTTCAAGGCGAGATTGCGGGCGGTCTTCAGGTCGACGGGGAGGAACTGAACTTTGTCCCCAGCCTTGAGCTGGCCCAGCTGCCAAAGATCCGCCTCGATCACCGTCACCGGGCAGACAAACCCGCCGAGGCTAGGGCCGTCGGGACCGAGGATTACCGGCATGTCACCGGTGAAATCCACCGCACCAATGGCGTACGGGTTGTCATGAATATTCGACGGGTGAAGCCCGGCTTCGCCGCCATCGGCACGCACCCATTCAGGCTTCGGCCCGATTAACCGCACACCGGTTCGGCTGGAGTTGAAATGCACTTCCCACTGAGTGGTGAAGAAGGTGCCGATGTAGTTTTCGGTGAAGTATTCCGGTGCGCCGTGAGGGCCGTAGATCACGCGGATCTGCCGCAGAACGGGCAACTCGGTGACCTGTTCTTCAGCCAGTTGTTGACCGGCGCTGCGGTCGTTCAAAGCAGGGAGATGCAACACGTCGCCAGCCCGCAATGCACGCCCACCATGCCCACCAAACTGGCCAAGGGTGAAGGTGCTTTTGCTGCCCAGATAATCCGGCACTTGCAGGCCTCCACGCAGGCACAAATAGCTGCGAGCGCCTGCTCCGGCAATCGTACCGAGGCTCAAAGTAGCGCCCGCCGGTACCAGAAAAGCCGTGTTCATCGGCACCACTTCACCATTAAGGGTCAGTGGAATCACTGCCCCGGTCACCGCCACCACCGCGTCGCAATTGAAGCGCAACAGCGGCCCGCTCATGGTGATTTCCAGCGCAGCGGCGCCTTCGTCGTTACCCAGCAAAAGGTTGCCCAGACGTAACGCACGACTGTCCATCGGCCCTGACGGCGGCACGCCCACAGCCCAATACCCAAGACGACCCGGATAGTCCTGAACGCTGGTCTGAGTGCCGGCGCTGAGCACTTCAAACGTGGTGGCCTGATGCACCAGACCTTCCAGGCAACGCGTCCACGGCTGGCCGCTGGCGAAAGGCGTATCGAGCAGAATCTGCCGCAAATAATTGCGGTTGGTTTCCACCCCGTAGAGCAGGCTGTCGCCCAACGCCTGATGCAGATCGGCAGCGGCTTCTTCGCGGCTTGGCGCCCAGCTGATGACCTTGGCGATCATGGGATCGAAATACGGTGGAATCTCGCAACCGGCCTCGACCCACGTGTCGATGCGCAGGTGTTTACCATCGGCGGCAGGGAAGTTCACGGCGGTCAGCAAGCCTGGGCTCGGCTGGAAATCGCGACCCGGATCTTCGGCATAAAGCCGTGCCTGAATCGCATGACCGTCGGCTTTCAAGCCTTGGCTCAACTCGCTCAACGGCGGCAAATCACCGGCTGCGAGTTCCACCATCCAGCGCACCAGATCCACACCCCAGACTTGCTCGGTGACGCCGTGCTCCACCTGCAAACGGGTGTTCACTTCGAGAAAGTAAAACCGCTGAGCCTCGCTGTCGAAGACGAATTCAACGGTGCCGGCGCTGCGGTAATTCACCGCTTTCGCCAGTTTGATCGCCGCCACACACAACTCTTCGGCCATGCCGTCAGGCAGGTTCGGCGCCGGGGTTTCTTCGAGGACTTTCTGGTTGCGGCGTTGCACCGAGCAGTCGCGCACGCCGAGGGCAATCACTTCGCCCCGACCGTCGCCGAACACCTGCACTTCCAGGTGGCGGGCGCGCTGGATGTACTTCTCGATGAACACCCCGGCGTCGCTGAAGTTGTTCTGGCCGAGGCGTTTGACCGCTTCAAAGGATTCGCTCAATTCGGCCGCACTGCGGCACACGCGCATGCCGATGCCGCCACCGCCGGCGGTGCTTTTGAGCATCACCGGGTAGCCGACCTGTTCGCCGGCAATCAGCGCCGCGTCGAGGCTGTCGAGCAACTCGGTGCCTTCGAGCATCGGCACGCCGTGTTGCTTGGCCAAGGCGCGCGCGGTGTGCTTGAGGCCGAACACTCGCAGCTGCTCTGGCGTCGGGCCGATAAAGGCGATGTTGGCGGCTTCGCAGGCTTCGGCGAACGCGGCGTTTTCCGAGAGAAAGCCGTAGCCCGGATGGATCGCCGTGGCGCCGGTGGATTTGGCGATGGCGAGGATTTTTTCGACGGCCAGATAGGTGCCGGCGGCTGCGCCTTCACCGAGGCTGTGGGCTTCATCCGCTTGCAGAATGTGCAAACTGGCGGCATCGGCTTCGGAGTAAACGGCAACGCCTTTGACTTGCAGCTCACGCAGGGTGCGCAGGATGCGACAGGCGATGGCGCCACGGTTGGCAATCAGGACTTTTTCGAACATGGCATAACCCCTGGAGGCGATAGCGCATCAGCCTCGACCTGGGATGCGGGCCGTCCCGCAGTTTTTCGATGAGCGCCGAGGTCGTCCCCGACGGCAGAATCAGTTCACTCCAGAACACCACCCAACCCCTGTGGGAGCGAGCTTGCTCGCGATAGCGGTGTGTCAGTCGACATTAATGGTGAATGTGCTGACGCTATCGCGAGCAAGCTCGCTCCCACAGGTTTCAGTGGTGTTTTGGCTGTTTGAGGCACTGGCCGGAACGGGCCTGGCACAGGGCAAACAGCCAAAGACGCAACCGCGAGAATTTCAGTTCCATACCAGCAGCTCCGCAGGAGTGGGGTTGTAGGCATTGCACGGGTTGTTCAGTTGCGGGCAGTTGGAGATCAGCACGATCACGTCCATCTCGGCCCGCAGATCAACGTATTTGCCCGGCGCCGAAATCCCGTCTTCAAACGTCAGCCCGCCATCCGCCGTGACCGGCACGTTCATGAAGAAGTTGATGTTCGGTCCGATGTCGCCCTTGCCCAGTCGTCCATCGTGAACGCAGGCGCGCAGGTAGTTGTCGCGGCAGCTGTGCATGTAGCGTTTCTCCAACGCATAACGCACGGTGTTGCTCTCTTGCGCGCACGCACCGCCGAGGGTGTCGTGACGGCCGCAGGTGTCGGCAACGATGGTGAGCATCGGTTTGCCGAGGTTGGAATAGAGCACGCTCCCGGTGCTCAGGTAGACGCTGTTCTGCCGGCGCAACGTGCGTTGCACGTCGTAGCGTTCCTTAGGATTGGCAACGCTGTAGAACAAGGTGTCGACGGCCTGATTGCCTTCCAGGTCGAGGATGCGCAAGGTCTGGCCAGCCTTGACCTCCATCAGCCACGGTTCGCCGGCCGGGATGGTGGCGCGGTAGACCGCAGCTTCTGGATGCTTTTGAGCAGTAGCGATTGCAAGTGACATGGCAGCGATCCTCAGGCGAACAGACGGTCGGTGTTGATGAAGCCGCGCTCGTTTTCCGGGCGCGAGGTGCGGCAGTGTTCGGCGACGCTGGCGTCAGCGTTCATCCAGCTCAACTTCAATGGTTTCGGCGCGTACTCAGGCGAAGGGTCCATCGGATGTTGCAGGGCGGTGAGCACCAACAGCGTGTCCATCGGCGCGTACAACTCGATGTAATCGCCAGCCTTTGAGTTGCCTTCGACGAAGTGGAAATGTCCGGCTTCATCGACGTTCACGCGGCTGAACAGGTTGAGCGTCATCAGCAGGTCGGACAGACCGAGGCCCCACTTGCCCAGCTCCACCAACAGGTTGTCGGTGCCGTTGCGGAAGAAGCCGTTGCGCAGTTCCTGATAGCGCCCCGCGCCGTATTTTTCCGCGACTTCTTCAGCGCACAGCACGCCGCCGAGGCTGTCGCTCCAGCCACAGGTGTCGGCGGTGATTGCGGCCAGCACGCGACCCATGTCCGAGTACAGGCAATGGCCGGTGGTGAGCTTGGCCGTGTGTTGGCATTTGAGGCTGTCGGGCAGGTTCAGGCGTTCGGTTTTCTCGTTGGCGTTGAGCAGCGTCAGGCTGACGTTGGCACCCCCTTGCAGGTCGGTCAGGCGCAGCAATTGGCCGCGTTTCAACACGAAGGAACGATGGCCACCGCCGGGGAGCATTTCTTCGGCGAAGGGCGGGAAGAGTTGGGTTGATTCAGTCATGTGCAAATCCTCTTAAGCGGTACGAAGCGTGCCTGCCAGCTCAGCCGGCAAGGCATCGACGGCGGCACGGTTGGTGCGGCGGTCGCTGTTCAAAGGGATGTCGTAAGTGATGCGGGCGCCATAGGCGCCGGGGGCGTGCGGGTCGAGGCGAACCTTGTCGAACACCAGCAGGCGAGTGCCGAGGCTGAAGCCTTCGGACAGGTCGTGGGTGACCATGAACACCGTCAGTTGCGTCTCGCGCCACAGCTCCAGCAGCAGGCCGTGCATGTCTTTGCGGATGCCCGGATCGAGGGCGCCGAACGGTTCGTCGAGCAGCAACACGCGGGGTTTCATGATCAGCGCCTGGGCGATGGCCAGCCGTTGTTGCATGCCGCCGGACAATTGCGCCGGGTACTTGTCCAGTGAATGGCCGAGGCCGACTTTGTGCAGTAGTACTGAGGCTTGTTCGCGTGCGTCTTTTTTTGCGCTGCCAAACAAGCGCCCAAGCAGAGGCGAGCGCGGTAGTTCGAGGCCGAGGGCGACGTTGTCCAGCACCGTTAAATGCGGGAACACCGAGTAGCGCTGGAACACTACGCCACGGCTCGCATCCGGCTCGCCTGCCAAGGCCTGGCCATCCAACAGAATCTCGCCGCGACTGGCGCGTTCCTGGCCGAGCAACAGCCGCAGGAAGGTCGACTTACCGCAACCCGACGCACCGACCAAGGTGCAGAATTCACCCTCGTTGACGTTCAGGTTCAGCCCTTCGAGCACCACCTGATCGGCGTATTGCTGCCAGACATTTTTCACTGTGATGAAGCTCATGCGCGGGCCCCCTCATACCAAGGGAACGCCCGTTGGGTCAGGCGTTTCAGGCCCCAATCCATTAGCCAGGCGAGCAGGGTGATCCAGACCACATAGGGCAGAATCACGTCCATCGCCAGGTAACGGCGCACCAGGAAAATCCGGTAACCGAGGCCGTCGGTGGAGGCGATGGCTTCGGCGGCGATCAGGAACAACCACGCCGAGCCAAGCATCAGCCGTAGCGAGATCAACAAGCGTGGCAGCAGTTGCGGTAGCACTACCCGCAGCATCAGCGTCCAGGTCGAAGCGCCGAGGGTCTGGGCCTTGATCAGCAACTCGACCGGTATCTCACGGGCACGTTGCTCCAGATCACGAGCGAGGCACGGGGTAATACCGATCACGATCAGCATCACTTTCGACAATTCCCCCAGCCCGAACACGATGAACAGAATTGGCAGAATCGCCAGCGGCGGCACCATCGACAGCACCGTCAGCAACGGCGACAACGGCGCGCCAAACAGCGGCAGCGTACCGGCGGCGATGCCCAGGAACAGCCCGGCCAGCGCGCTGATACCGAGGCCGATGGCCAGGCGTCGCAGGCTGGACGCGGTGTCTTGCCACAACACGTATTCACCGGTGCGGGTGTCGGCGGTGAACGCCAGGCGTTTCATCGCGTCGGTCATCTGCACGGTGCTCGGTAGCAGTTTGTCGTTGGGGTTGTCCGTCAGCCGCTCGGCCGAGCCCATGAAGTAGGCGAACAGCACCAGGGCGAACGGCAGGATCACCAACAGCAGGCGACTCGGGCGATCCGGGTGGCGATTGATCAGGCGCATGGCCAGGTCCTCTTGATTACAGCTTCGCGTCGGCGGCCATCTGCACGTAGGTCGGGTCGAAGCGCAGCTTGAGGTTGGTCTTGTCGCCGCTGGTCACGCCATTGGCGAATGCCATGCCGACTGCGCTGGTGTCTTTGGCGCCTTCACCCAGCAAGCCGTGCTGGAACGAGAATTCGGCCACCTTGCGCATGGTTTCCGGCAGTTGCTTGCTGGTGGAGAACGCCAGGGCTTCTTTGGGTGTGGCGAACAATTTGGTGGTGTCCAGTTGCGACTGGAAACCGGCCAGATCGGTGCCCGAGGCTTTGGCCATGTGTTCGAGCGCGGCTTTGCTGGCGGCATTTTTCGCGTTCATCAACTCGACCACTTCAAACCAGGCGCCGGTCAGTGCTTTGCCCAGCGCCGGGTTGTCTTTGAGGGTCGATGAGTTGACCACCATCATGTCCATGATTTCGCCGGGGATCTGGCTGGAGTTGAACACTTCGGTCACCGCAGGCTTGGCCTTGATGTCCGAAAGCATCGGGTTCCAGGTGGTGACAGCGTTGACCTGATCGGTGTTGAAGGCAGCCGAGATGTCGGCGTCGGAGGTGTTGACCACTTTCAGGTCTTTCTCGGTGAGATCGACCGAATCCAGCGCCCGGGCCAGCAGGTAGTGGGAAACCGAGAGCTCCACCAGATTGACGTCCATGCCTTTGAGGTCGGTGACTTTCTTGCCGTCGCCCTTGAGCACAATACCGTCGTTGCCGTTGGAGAAGTCGCTGACGATCAGCGCGGTGCTGTCGACGCCGCCAGCCGCCGGAATGGTCAGCGCATCCATGTTGGTCATGGTGCAGCCGTCGAACTGGCCGGCGGTGTATTGGTTGATGGATTCGACGTAGTCATTGAGCTGCACCACATCAATCTTGATGCCGTACTTCTTTGCCCATTTATCGACGATGCCTTGGCTGCCAGCGTATTCCCAGGGCATCCAGCCGGCGTAGATGGTCCAGCAGACGCTGAAGTGGTCTTTTTGTGCGGCTTGGGACGAGACGCTCACGAAGGCTGCGAAAGCAGCGGCGAGCAGGGCGGGTAAACGAAGCTTGAGCATGGGTGGTTCTCCAGTTGATCAAGGGCGGGCAGGAGTCAACGCGGCACCGCGAACGGTGGCTTGTCTCCCGGGCTTTTGTCCCGCCGTGTAACCTCAACTGGAGGTCGCCAACTCTCGGACCAGCCACTCGCCTTAGCGAGCCGGAACCCTAGTCAGCCATTGCAAATTGTGGTGCCGCGAACCTGTGATGACTCCTGCACGTCTTTGCTAAAGCGAGAGCCGTGCCAAGTCGGCTTGAGCCGTCTGGCCTGCGGCATTGCGCGATTGGCGCTTATGGACGGGGAGAAAGTCTTGCCTTGTGATGGTGCGCCGGCGCACCGCAATGGGACGTATCGGCCGCCGATCTGAAGGTTGGCGCCGCCCGGCACTCGATGGAGCATTTCCAGTCAAAAATGGTGTCAGCCGGCCTGTTCCGGTTGTGGGTCTTTCAGGAGGCCGCCATGTTTCGTCGACTGTTGTTCGGTATGGTTCTCGGTCTTGGGCTATCCGGCTGCTACTACTATGCCGGTGGCTACGATGTGTACTCCGCGCCTTATTACTACCCCGGCTATTCGCCTTATTCCTACTATTACGGACCGCGTTATTACTATGGTCCGCGCTTTTATGGCGGCTATCGCTACTACTATTGGGGCGGGCATTCGCCACGTTATTACGGCGGTGGATATCGTGGTGGCCACCATTAATCAGCGGGTGAATGGATGAAAAACCTTTCATCGGCGACTTGTTTCAATGTGTTTCACGAACGCACCAGATTTGGAAAACGATGTCTGATCTTTCGACAGTCACCGAATAATTGACTGTCGCCTGCCAGCGTCGCTGGTGTGGCTCACTCGCGGTCCAGGAGGCCGCCATGTATCTGCGAATTCTTCTGATTGCTGTATTGGGATTGTCTCTTGGTGCATGCGTGCCTTATTCCGATGGAGGAGCCAGCTATTACCGTTCCGAGGTCTATACCTCGCCATCCTATTATGACGGCGGGCCTTACTACTCAGGCGGCGGCGGTTATTACACGCAACCACGCCGGTACTACTCACCGCCAGCGCGGTATTA
The DNA here is from genome assembly GCF_059716185.1 of Pseudomonas sp. LBUM1645. Taxonomy (NCBI): domain Bacteria; kingdom Pseudomonadati; phylum Pseudomonadota; class Gammaproteobacteria; order Pseudomonadales; family Pseudomonadaceae; genus Pseudomonas; species Pseudomonas sp. LBUM1645. The sequence continues at coordinate 5,490,967 of NZ_CP166811.1, read as the reverse complement.
CCAGCCAACGCCGCGGTATTACCATCAGCCGCGGGTTTATCAACCGGCACCGCGTTATTATCAGTCGTCGCCACGAGCCGACTACCGGGCTCATCAGAATCGCGGCTGGGATGGTCATAACCGTGGCGGTTGGGACGGCCGTAACCGCGGAGGAAACAACGACTATCGCGGCGGCCATGGCGGACGCGACAACCGTGGCGGAAGGGGCGAGCACAGCAGTCGCGGCAATCACGATGGCCGAGGCGGCCACCGGTAGTCCTCACAAAAACCTCTACAAAAAAGCGGCGCATCAGGCGCCGCTTTTTTTTTGCGCTGCGTCAGCCATCGCTCGTTGGGTCGTGACTGGCGTTGGAGGTGAAGCCCTCAACGAAATCGTACAGCCGGTGGCAGGAAAGAAAGAGGGGCGCTCCTGCTCGATTCGAAAAAACACTCGTCTTGCCCATCTCCTCGGGTGTTCTCGGAACCCTCCTACAGTTTTATTTCTGCGCATTTGTTAGCGTTTGTGCATTCACATTGATGTTGGAAAAACTTCAATTTAACGGGGGTATCTAAGGAAGAAAGTCGGTCAAATCATGAATTTACTCATTATTCATCAAAACTTCCCCGGTCAATTTCGGCATGTTGCATTGGCGGCGCTGAGTCGACCAAACATCACAGTTACTGCGATAGGGAGAAATACTGCTCCGGGTGTTCCTGGAATAAAGCTCTTTCGATATCGGACTATAAGGAAAAAATCAGATGTTGTTCATCCGTATTTGCATAAATATGAAGAGGCGATATTTGATGGTCAACAAGTCCTTAGAGTGTTGACGAAGCTGAAGCAAGAAGGTTATTACCCTGATGTGATACTCGCTCATCCGGGATGGGGTGAAACACTGTTCGTAAAGGATGTATATCCTGACATTCCGCTCATTCATTTCTGTGAATATTATTATCATTCAAAGGGTGCGGATATGGGTTTCGATCCAGAATTCCCGTGTGCCGTAGATGCATCATCAAGGCTTCGTCTCCTGAATTCGATGCACCTTTTGAATCTTGAGCAATGTGATGTTGGAATATCACCAACACATTGGCAACGCAGTCTGTTTCCACCCAATTATCACTCTAAAATTCATGTGATTCATGAAGGTGTCCCTTTGCAATCTCCCGAACCTGTGCCGGTTGCCTCTGTAAAGTTACCCAGTGGGCACGTGATAAAAACCGGCCAATCAATCGTGACGTACGTTGCCAGAAACCTTGAGCCATATCGCGGGTTTCATAGTTTTATGAGGTCTATCCCATACATTCAAGCTCAGTGCCCAGACGCCAAAATCATAATAGTAGGAGGAGATGGAGTAAGTTATGGGCGTATGCCCATAGGGTATAAAAACTGGCGCAGCAAAATGGTGGCTGAATTAAAAGTGGATCTTTCCAAAGTGCATTTTACCGGCAAGCTGCCTTATGCAACGTATAGAGCTATTTTGCGGGTTTCAGACGTTCATGTTTATTTAACGTATCCCTTCGTTTTGTCTTGGTCATTGCTAGAGGCTATGGCGTCTGGATGTGTCGTAATAGGCTCCGATACCGCTCCAGTCAAAGAGGTGATTGTTGACGGTGTAAATGGATTGTTGGTGGATTTCTTTGATGGTGAAGCGATAGCGGGAAAGGTTTGCAATATTCTACGGTCTCCGGGTGATTTTAGTTTAATTAAAAAATCTTCGAAACTTACAGTGAGCAGGTTCGATGTAAGGAATGGTGTAAAGGGCTATTTTGATATTTTTGATCGCGTGATGTCTGGTTGTTGTTCTAGATAAGCTGTTTGATCATTTTAAAATGGAGTTTGAAATGTATAAGGTGTTTCGCAAAGGTGCATATGGGTGGTGTAAATCGATTCTGAAGTACGGTTTGTTTTTAGCTTTTTGTTATTGGGTGGTGGATTTTTATATTGAATGGGAACGCATGGCAGAAGCAAGAGAGCATCAACGTGAGGTATCAAAAAAATGTAGTCAAAAACTTGCAGGTATGGAACAGGTTCCCATCTTGGGCGGGAGTCTTCTTGATAGACCTCGGATACCAGGATTTCATTTTGGTTCTTCAACGAGGGACGGGCTGTGTATTGCAGATGTTCTTGAGGGGTCTTTTTGGTGGACGGGGACTGAACTCCGCACAGAATACCAGGAGAGTGGGAAAGAAAAACCATCTAGCTGGGGGCATTTCAATGTGGCTGCCAGGTTGTATACAAGAAAACCATCCACCGAACCGTACACTATGGGACGTAAGACTATCGATTGGCCTGATGAGCTTACTGTAAAACTAAAAAATTATCCGGGCTTGGAGCTCTGGCTTACCGCTCCCCCTCCTAGTATTAAGAATGAATTCTCAGTTACAAGTTTTGTAATACGTGACTGGCGTCGACGTGACGGAACTCCGCGCACGATATCGTGTGACGGTTTGGACTCACCGAGGAAGAAAACTTTAGAAAGTGGAGTGAGTAAGGCGGATCTGTTGAAGTTTAATAAGTTACAGCTGGAAAATTTAGATTTTGGTGCCTTAAAAGCCTATTGCACGGTCGAATTGCATAATTTTGATTTTGCAGGTGGGGATGCTCGCATAGGAACTGGAACTGAATCGTTACTTGGCGCTCCTATAGCGCTTCAGATGATTAGTGAATATCTTTCGAACTCTATAATTACAGGGAAGTAACTATGAGCTACGTTTTTGGTGTCTTAGAGAAAAAAAGAATTTTCGATGCTGTCAGTATATGTAATGGGATGGTGTTCGATTCGGAAGAGGAGCGATACAAAGCAGTAGCTATAGAGGGCCAAAATTGCGCGCCTTTCTATCAAGAGTTGTCAAATATTATTGGTGAAAAACTTTCAGAGCGAGTTGTGTTTGGTGGAAACGTTAAGCGTACTTTAAATAGTGCCAAACTCTGGCTCGATGTGGCGATTGATGCCAATGGAGGACGAGGTGCTTTCTCAGCTTTAATTCGTGCTTATACGGTGCGGCAAGGACAGTTAAGGTTGAATGAAACGTTTAGTGCTGAGTTGATACAGAGGGCATCTAATGGGGTGGCAGTCAATTTCGTTAATTCCCTGATGCACGGGTCAGTAATAGATGATTTGGATCCGTGGACAGTGCCTTTAATTAGCCAGATAGCTTCCATCGATGCAAGAGCCGTCGGTGAAATATTGTTCGAAGACGAAAGTGGTACAGAAGATACTGCCTCAAGTCGTAATTCAGGATGGTCGGGGGCAATCGCGTTTAGTCTGTTGGGTGGGGAGTTTCCCTATGAAACGTGGAGATTGATATCAGCGGGTGATCCCGGATCGGAAATAAAAGGGAGTCATGAACAAGCGAAGGTTAATAGAATCGATGATTTCAAGAATATCCTGTTTGCCATAGATTCATACAGTGTGGCGCTTGAAGCGGTGATCAGAAATTTCGGCAGCAATATTTTTGAGAGCTTGTTTTCAGTTGTGCCAGAGCAGATAAATGTGGCACTTAGTAGCGGGAGTGTTAATCCACTAATCCAGTATGTGGTTAAAGGTACGCCTATTTCACCATTGGTTAATCTGATCCTAAGATACGGCGTGAATGCCTTCTTTGACATGTTTAGACGAACATACGAAGGAAACTCTACTGTTGTACCTACTACGGATGAAACGTTTGCCGCTAACGCCTATACGTTTTTCTCGGCGTTCCCACCGAGTCAATCCCAAAGCATTGTTGCGAAGACAATTGGGGAATACGGCAGCGCTTCTGAGTGGGGGGTACTAGCCGCCCAAGATACGTCTATCGGGCAGGCGTTACGAAACTCTCTAAAGCAGCTGAGCGAAATAGTTATAGAAAGAGACGACGGTTTTTCAGGGCGCGGTCTGGAACTCTATGACTCGAAAACCGGCGAAGGCGTCATCACTGAGCAATGGCTTATTGATCGCGCAGATATGTTAGGCCGCCTGATAGCCAGGACCAACGAATCATTCGGTGAAAACACGGCTCAGAAGTTTTCTTACTCAGATCTTGCATCAGGTAAACAGGCGCCAATGACTACAGGGGTTTCAAATCCGCTGGTCATGTTTGGTGATGATGGAGGCCGCTCGTTCAGCGGGGGAGCAAATCTCGACCATCTTTACGGTGGCGCGGGCAATGACACTCTCAAGGGGCGAGAAGGAAACGATTATATTGAAGGTGGTCATGGTCGCGATTCGTTAAGCGGCGGAGAGGGGAATGACGCGCTACATGGGATGTCGGGTGACGATGTCTTAGTGGGTGGCAAGGGTAACGATATTCTGATTGGAGGCACCGGAAAAGATCGATATGAATTTTCGAGTGGCGATGGAATCGATCAGATTTTCGATTTGAACATTGATGGTCAGATACTTATAAATGGCCTTCCGATTCCTGTCCCTAAACGAAGTGGCCCTCTGAGTAATACCTGGGTTACTGAAGATGGCGCCATTACTTTAACCATCATCGAAGAACTCACTGAAAAAACACTCAATATCAAATACGGTCAGAATGACCTGGTTGTTATAAAGCACTACACGCCAGGAATGTTGGGCGTCCAACTCCCGGATTACAAAGTTCAGCCGATTCCGAGACCCGATCTAACCGTAATGGGTGATTGGAAAGCAAAAGATACCGACCCAGATGTTCCCGGTGATCAGTTCTCTTACGATGAACTAGGTAATGTTGTGGTGATGCCGAATGTAAAGCAGAGAAACAAGGCCGACTCACTTTACGGATCGCCGAACGACAACGTAATTATTGGGCTTGGTGGTTCTGATCGGTTATTCGGTAAAGGTGGAAATGACCGGTTGTTTGGGGATAAGCAATCAACAATCGAACAAGCGTTGGCTGATGGAGCCCTTCGCGGGAAGGCGAGTCGTGGTGATTGGCTTGATGGGGGGCAGGGCGATGATCTACTTGTGGGCACCGGGTCTCGAGACGTGCTACTCGGAGGCAACGGTCGAGATACGCTCATTGGGGGAGCCGGCGACGACAATTTATCCGGTGATGAAGTGACCGGTGTGTTGGAGAAAAACTGGAATTTTAAAAGGATTGACGTTCCTCTCGGCGACGGTGTCGTCAGCATGCGTAACGTGTATGCCAAAGCGTCCCTTAGCAACCCTTTGGAGGGGGGCAATGACATTCTTTACGGTCAAGGTGGTCGGGACTTTATCTCTGGTGGCTGGGGGGATGATTTGCTCGATGGCGGAACTGAAAACGATGTCCTGAGCGGCGATGGGGGAAATGACACGCTTAGTGGCGGGGACGGCAACGACACATTGGCGGGAGACAACCTTGATTGGGCTGGTGGTCTCCAAAGCAGGCACCACGGCAACGATTTGTTGGTTGGAGGGGATGGCAATGATGAACTTGCTGGTAACGGTGGTAGCGATGTGTTGTACGGCGGAATGGGTAACGATGATCTAAAAGGAGATGACCCTGTATTGCAGGGTATTGAGGGTGACGCCGCGAATTCTTTTGGTAATGATTTTCTGGATGGTGGTGCGGGTGACGACTCCCTTCAAGGTGGCGGTGCTGATGATTTACTTTATGGCGGCGCAGGTAACGATGATCTATCTGGCGATTATGCCGATCACCCAATTCGCTACCACGGTGACGATTTCCTTGATGGCGGCATTGGTGATGACACTCTCCGAGGCATGGGAGGCTCCGATACGCTGATCGGGGGACAAGGGGCTGACGCCCTGGATGGAGATGAGCAAAACCTACAATCGGGTGGAGCCAATGATGACTACGTTCGAGGCGATGCAGGAAACGATACGATCTGGGGAGGCTTAGGCGCCGATACACTTTACGGAGGTGCTGATGATGACTTCTTGCTGGGTGACTATGAGCAAACACCCGAAATGGAACATGGCGCAGATTATCTTGATGGAGGTCCAGGTAACGACACTCTATTAGGCGGTGGTGGAAACGACACATTATATGGCGATGCAGGTGTGGACTATCTTCGTGGTGGTTCCGGCAATAACGTTTTTGCAGGTGGCGCCGGCAACGACTATCTGGATGGGCAAGACGGCGACGATACTTATCATTTTGGTACTGGTGATGGACTCGACGTTATCGCAGATACAGGCGGAAATAACGTCATAAAATTTGGATCTGGATTTACTGCGGATAGTTTAAAGGCTGACATTATTGTTGTTGATATTGGGCCGGTATTACGACTGTCGAATGGTTCAGGTGACGCCATTCTGATTCGCGATTTTGAAAAATGGCAAAATTCATCATTTGGTTTCAGTGACGGGGTTGTTTTAAGTTTTCAGGATGTTATGAAAATAGTCCAAAAGCCGGCAGAAGTTTCGTCTTTGGTAGAAACATCTCTGGTAGGTGGCGCAGACGGAAGTAGCGTCGGGGTTACAGATAGCCCTGATGTTACGGAGCAATCCGGAGATAATGAAAATTATAATGAGGCGGCGGATACCAATAATGCTGCGACCGATACTCCTCGCCTTGACGGTGATAGTGACAAACTGTGGGGCGAAGAGTTTCTGGCGAACATGAAAAAGCGCCGCTCGGCATTTATACTGGCATCGGGGTTCGTGCTAAATGCTCAGGGCGCTTGGAGTAAAAGCTATATCGCTGATGATGAGTACAACTACCACGAAAAAACCAATTTAATTGTTGAAAGCTTCCAGGCAGGATCATTATCGGAAACTCCGGGTCGAATGAGTCTTGTTTCTGGTAGAGCAGTACTCAGTGACAGATCTTCAAATACAACGTCCCGCACTGAGTCGATACCTTCAGTGGTAGGTGGGCTGAAATACACGCCAAAACAAGAGCCGCAATACTATCCCTCTGGCTCAAGCTATAGTGGGTTTGCTTTAAGTGCTGGGGAAATTGTCATCGAAAATAAAAGCGTCACAGGTGTAATTCAAGGTTGGTATGTTTATCCTGCTGGAAGCTTCGAAGATGGTGCGGTTAGTTATAAGCAGTTCAGTTGGGATGTCACCACTGAAACCGTTAGGCACCAAGTTGTTCAGGGCGATGACTCAGGCGGTAGAGTAAATCTTGAAGGTGGCAATATTTTTCATGGCGGGACGGGCGATGATTTAGTCGTCACTGTTAAGGATCCTGACGTTTATTATGGTGAACATGAAGGTAACACACTCGGTGCGTTTCTTTCAGGCGGGGCGGGAAACGATACGCTGCTTGGATCAGACGGTGCGGATTATTTAGTCAGTGGCTCAGGGCATGATTGGCTTTACGGCGAGAATGGTCCTGACACTTATATAATAGGCGCGCATGCTGGAGCGACCACCATTATTGCGGATATGTTAAGCCCTGTTTTTCTCCGTCCTGAAGTTGGGGTTGCCGGGTGGAAATCTGAGTCCGGGCTAGACGATACTGATACCGTTAGACTTCCGGATGGGATAATTCTTGAGCAGTTGCAATTAAGTTGGGGTGCCGTATTGGTTGAAGCGGTCAATATAGAGTTATCACCAAAACCACAGCGTGGTACCTATCGCAGTCCACCCCGAGGGCTGATGCTGTACTCAACGCTTGATATTTCCTGGGGTAAGGAACAACAAGTTCGTATTGTATTGCCGAATGCAAGTGATCTTGGTGGTTCTGGTATTGAAGTTATAAAGTTTGCAGACGGTGCGACCATTCGCTTGGAACAGCTTATCGCTAACAGCAAATTAGGTCCTGCTCCTGATACTTACCACCATGGCGTTTTGGTGGCCAGTGCTCCTTTGGTCAGATCTTCTCGTGATAATAAAGCGCTTCCTCTCGTTGGTGGTCGAGGTGATGACACTTTGAGTGGGTCAGGTGAGATAAGAGGCATGCAGGGAAATGATTCGATCTCGGGCGGTTCAGGAGACGATGTTCTTTGGGGAGGACCGGGTGACGACACTCTAGCCGGTGGCGCGGGCAATGATGTTTACAAATATGACGGACTGGGAAGAGATTTGATTGTTAATACATCTGGCGGTATTGATGGGATCGATTTTACGGATTTCGATGCATCCATCCAACAGCTGAAATTTCACCGCGATAATGATGATCTCGTCGTAGTGGTGAATTATGGTTCGTCTCCGAAGATACGAGTGGTTAATCATTTTTTAGGAGGCGACGCTGCGATAAGTTTTATCAGAGTACAAGGAGTGGATAGAATTCCTCAAGACTACACTGCGGACCAACTTGTTGAGCTTCTACACGCTTTACCCCCGCTAAGGGATGTGGAAGACATCTTGTTGCGTAATGACGATGAAGCGTTGCAGGCAGTGAAGGAAATAACACAATTTTATGGGCTTGACGGTTAATTATTACTTCGATGCCAAACAGGTGATGACTACAAACTATTCCTCCGCTTGCGGTAAGAGGCTCGTTCCGGGAATAGGGTAGGCACGAAGTGCAGTTAACAACGTGTACGAGCATGGCTTGCCCGCGATAAGCCCTTGAGATGGCCATCGCGGGCAATGCCCGGATTTCAGTATTCCTACAGATCGGCCAGAGGATGCCGGCCTTCCCAAGCCTTGTGGAAATGCGCTTCTACCACTGCATCCGGCAGATTATTGATGTCTGGCCAGTGCCAATGCGGTTTTTGATCCTTGTCGATCAACCGTGCTCGCACGCCTTCGCTGAACTCAGGATGACGGCAGCAGTTGAGGCTCATGGTGTATTCCATCTGAAAGACTTGAGCCAGCGACATGTGCCGGGCGCGGGCGATCTGTTCCCACACCAGATGAGCGGTCAGGGGCGCGCCCTCGCTCATGGTTTTCGCGGCACGACTGAGTAGCATATCCGTGCTGTCACGCAGCTGGCTGATGGCCTTCCAGGCGCAGCGCACGTCACTGACATCCAGCAGCTCATCGATCTGCTGGCGTCGAGGTAGCCACTGGGCTTCGGGCATTTGCGCGATGGCTTCCTGTTGCAAGGCCTTGAGTAGACTGTTCAGCTGCATCGGCGTCTGTTCCTGCCAGTTCAACTGCAGCAGGCCTTCCATCAGCTCTTCCTGCTGTTCATCGAGCAGGAAACGGTCGGCCAGGTCGAGATCGATCGCATCGCGACCGTTCATATGGGCGCCGGTCAGGCCGAGAAACAATCCGAGCTTGCCGGGCAGGCGCGACAGAAACCAACTGGCCCCGACATCCGGGTACAAACCGATACTGATCTCCGGCATCGCCAACCGGCTGCTCGGCGTGACAATCCGGATGCCCGACCCTTGCAGCAGCCCCATGCCGCCGCCGAGCACATAGCCATGCCCCCAGCAGATCAGCGGTTTAGGGTACGTGTGCAGATTGAAGTCCAGGCGATATTCCGCCGCAAAGAAATGCGCGGCCAACGGCGGCACTTCGCCGGGATGGGCGCGACAGGCTTCCACCAGGCTGCGGACTTCGCCACCAGCGCAAAAGGCTTTGGCACCGTTACCGCGCAGCACGACGCAGACGATTTGCGGCTCTTTGGCCCAGGCGTCCAGTTGATCGCGCAAAGCGTTGATCATCGGCAAGGATAGGGCATTGAGGGACTTTTCGGCATCCAGGCTGGCGACTCCGATGCGTGCGCCGTCGGTGCCAGTGAGTTCTTCGAAGTGCAGATTCATCGTGACCTCGATCGGGAATTTGAGCGTTCAGTATGATCGCTGTACAGGAAAGTGCCGGATCTGCGTCAGATCAATTGACAAGCGTGATGGGCTTTCCTAGGGTTCGCCCCATTGTTTTTGCCGGATGTAACCATGACTGCTGACGACCGTATCAAACTCGAACCGAGCTGGAAGGAGGCACTGCGTGCCGAATTCGACCAGCCCTACATGGCAGAGTTGCGCAACTTCCTGCAAGAGGAGCGCGCGGCCGGCAAGGAAATCTACCCTCCAGGACCGATGATTTTCAACGCGCTCAATTCGACGCCGCTGGATAAAGTCAAAGTCGTCATCCTCGGCCAGGACCCGTACCACGGTCCGGGACAGGCCCACGGCTTGTGCTTTTCGGTGCAACCGGGCGTACCGGCGCCGCCGTCGCTGGTGAACATCTATAAAGAGTTGAAACGCGATCTGAACATCGATATTCCCAACCATGGCTATTTGCAGAGCTGGGCTGACCAGGGCGTGCTGATGCTCAACACCACCATGACGGTTGAGCGCGCGAATGCCAATGCGCACAAGGATAAGGGCTGGCAGTTTTTCACGGACCGGATCATTGAACTCGTCAGTCAGAAGCAGCCGCATCTGGTATTTATGCTGTGGGGCGCGCATGCCCAGAGCAAGCAGAAACTGATCGATGCCACCAAGCATCTGGTGCTGACGTCGGTGCATCCGTCACCGCTGTCCGCCTATCGCGGCTTCCTTGGGTGCGGGCACTTCAGCCGAACCAATAAGTTTCTGGAGCAGAATGGCGAGACGCCGATCGAATGGCGGTTGCCGCCAGTCTAAAAAGCATCGCGAGCAAGCTCGCTCCCACAAGGATCACGCGAACCCTGTGGGAGCGAGCTTGCTCGCGATGGGATCGACTCGGTCTATCAGACAGAATCCGGCTGCCGATTCCAATACTTGAACAACGGCTCCGCCAGAAACAACACAAACAACAGCCGCATCACCTGCATCGCCGTCACCAGCGGTACCGACAACTGCAACGTCTCTGCCGTCAGGCTCATCTCCGCAATCCCGCCGGGCATCATGCCTAACGTAAGCGAACGCAAATCTAGGTGGGTCAGCGCACTCAACCCCAATGCCGCCAGCGTGGCGATCAACATGGTCAGCACCGTGGCGATCAAGGTCCGCCCCATAAAAGAAGGGGCGCGCCGGAAAAACTGTCGATTGAAGTGACACCCCAACCCGCTGCCAATCAGCCATTGGCCGATCTGGCTGCCGCCATTGGGCAAACTGATGTGCAGATCCCAGCCAATGCTCACTGCCGCGCTCACCAACAACGGCCCGAACAGCCATGGATTGGGTTGGCGCAGACGCTCCCAGAGCCAGGCGGCGAGGGCGCCCGCCGGAAACAGAAGCGCCAGCCAGCGCCAGTCAACGGAAGTGGCATGGGACAGCGGTGCACCGTCACCCAACAAATACTTGAACGCCGCCGGCACACACAGCACCACCACCAACACCCGCAGGCTTTGCCCCGCCGCGACACGACTGAGCACCGCGCCGTTCCGCGCGCCGAGGTTGACCATCTCCCCGGAGCCGCCGGGCATGCTGGAAAAGAATGCGGTGGCGCGATCTTCACCGGTGCGCCGCATCAACCAGACCCCGACCACGGCCGACAGGCTGGTGACCAACGCACCGAAGAAGATCAGACCGAAGTGGCTCAGGACCTGCTCCATCACCACCGGGGTGAAGTGCAGGCCGATGCCAATGCCGACAATCCACTGGCCGCACTTGCGGCCGCCAGGGATTTCCGCCAATTGCCAGGGTGTCAGGCAGCGCACCAGGATGATCGCCAGCAACGAGCCGACCATCCACGGCAGTGGCCAGCCGATCTGGCTGGCCAGGTAACCGCCCAGCAGACCGACCAGCGGGGTTCCCCACCAGGCTTTGAAGGGTGTTCGATCAGACATCGGCGATAACGCGCCGGGCGACCGAGCGTTTGCGCCAGATTCGCAGGATCGGCATGAGCAGCATGATTGCGGTCAGTACCCAGACACCGAAGGTGATCGGGCTAGACCAGAGGATTTCCAGCGCACCATTGGAAATCGACAGGGCGCGACGCAGGTTTTGCTCCATCAAACCGCCGAGGATGAACCCCAGCAGAACCGGCGACAACGGGAAGTCCAGCTTGCGCAGGATGTAACCGAAGATGCCGATGCCGATCATCAGGAACAGGTCGAAGGTGGTGGCGTGCACCGCATAGACGCCGATCCCGGTGATGATCGCAATCACTGGCACCAGCGCCCAGTTCGGCACGGCCAGGATGCGGGTGAAGATGCGGATCATCGGTATGTTGAGGATCACCAGCATGATGTTGGCGACGAACAACGAAGCGATCAGGCCCCAGACAATGTCCGGTTGCTGTTGGAACAACAGCGGACCCGGGGTGATGTTGTACAGCGACAGCGCGCCGATCATCACCGCCGTGGTACCGGAACCCGGAACGCCGAGCGTCAGCATCGGCACCAGGGCACCGCAGGCAGCGCCACCGATAGCGGTTTCCGGCGCCGCGAGGCCACGCATGTCGCCTTGTCCGAACGTGCCATTGGCGCCGGCGATACGTTTTTCGGTCATGTAGGCCACGGCACTGGCCAGTGTTGCGCCGGCTCCCGGCAGAACGCCCATGATGAAACCGAGCAGACCGCAACGGATGTTCACCACGAACACCGACGATGCTTCCTTGAAGTTGAACATCATCCTGCCGGTAGCTTTCACCGCTTCCTGACCACGATGGGTTTTTTCCAGCAGCAGAAGGATTTCACTGATGGAAAACAAGCCCAGTACCAGCACCACGAACTGAATGCCGTCCGTCAAATGGATGTTATCCCCGGTGAAACGGTACACGCCGCTGTTGGCATCGATCCCGACGGTCGATAGAAACAAACCGATCAGCGCGGCGATAAAGGTCTTTAGTGGTCGGTCACCGGCCATGCCGCCGAGACAGACAATCGCAAACACCATCAGCACGAAGTATTCCGCGGGTCCGAAGGCAATCGCCCATTTCGCCAGCAGCGGGGCGAACAGCACCATGCCGCAAGTCGCGATGAACGCACCGATGAATGAGCTCCACGCCGACAGCGACAGCGCTACACCGGCCAGACCCTTGCGGGCCATCGGGTAACCGTCGAGGGTGGTCATGACGGTGGAGGCTTCGCCCGGAATGTTCAGCAGGATCGAGCTGATCCGGCCGCCGTATTCGCAACCAAGGTATACCGCCGCCAGCAGAATCAGAGCCGACTCCGGTGGCAGGCCGAGGGCGAATGCAATCGGAATCAGCAACGCCACGCCGTTGATCGGGCCCAGGCCTGGCAACAGCCCGACGACGGTGCCGATCAGGGTGCCGCACAGCGCGGTCACCAGGTTGTACGGGCTCAGCGCGACGCCGAAGCCCTGACCCAAATAGCCAAGAGTATCCATATCAGTTCTCCAGAACGTCGAGCACGCCCAGCGGCAGTGGCACGTCCATCACCTTGTCGAACAGCAGATAAAGACCGATAGCCATCAGGCTGATGATCACCGTGCTGGGTAGCCAGCGGCCGCCATACAGGCGTGCCATAGGGATTCCAATCAGAATGCTGGCGACGATGAAACCAAGGGGTTCGAAGGCCCCGGCGAACACCAGCAACAGCATTACGCAGATGCCGATTTTGATCAGGGTTTCACGGTCCAGTTTCGGGTCGTCGTCGCTGTGCACGATTGGCGTCGGACGAAACACCATGTACAGCAGACCAAGGCCCATCAGGCCGAGCATCAATAGCGGGAAGGCTCGCGGCCCCACCGGTTCGTAGGAAAAAGACGCTTGATACGGCCACGCCATCAGCGCCAGGCCAACACAGACCAGCAACAGCACCGAAGCAAAAATGCGTTGTAAGAGCATGGGAAACTCCTGTGCCGCAGCCCTCCAGAACGGGGGCCGCAGCCGCTAGACAGAGGCGATCACTGAATCAGGCCGAACTCTTTGGCCAGCACTTTGTAGTCCGTGACCTGCTTCTTCACGTAGGTGTCCAGCTCCGGGCCGGTCATGGCGAACGGGAAGAGCTCACGTTGATCGCGCAACTTGGCGAACTCCTCGGAAGCCAGCAGCTTGTCGAAAGCGTCTTTCCACCAGGCGTAGTCTTCGTCGCTGACCTTTGGCCCGAGGTAGAAGCCGCGAACCACTGGCCAGACGATGTCGTAGCCTTGCTCTTTGGCGGTCGGGATGTCTTTCATTTCCGGCTCGTCCAGACGCTTCTCGGAGAACACGGCCAGCAGGCGCATGTCACCGCTCTGGATGTGCGGCATGGAGTCGGAGATGTCGGTGCTGCCGACCTGGATGTGGCCGCCGAGCAGGGCGGTGGCGATTTCACCGCCGCCTTCGAGGGCGACGTAACGCAGGTCGCGCGGGTTGATCCCGGCAGCCTTGGCGATCAGGGCAGTTTGCATCCAGTCCTGGCTGCCGACGGTGCCGCCGGAGCCGATCACCACTTTGCTCGGATCTTTCTTCAACGCCTGAACCAGATCGTCTAGGTTCTTGTAAGGCGAATCGCTTTTCACCGCGATGGCGCCGTAGCTTGTTCCAACCGCCGCCAGCCAGCGCACGGCGTTTTCATCGAAACGACCAAACTTGCCTTGGGCCAGGTTCAACAGCGAACCGCTGGACCACGCTACCAGCGTGCCAGCATCGGCCGGACGCTGAGCGACCACCGCGTTGTATGCCACCGCGCCAACGCCGCCGGGCATGTAGGTCACGCGCATTGGTTTGGTCAGCAGTTTCTGATTCACCAACGCGCTTTGCGCCAGTTTGCAGGTCAGGTCGAAACCGCCACCGGGCGAGGCCGGGGCGATGCATTCCGGGCGTTTGGGTTCGGCGAGCAATTGGCCGGCGAACAGCATGCAGCTGGCGGCGAGGGCGAAACGGCGCAGTGATCGATTCATAGAAGTCTCCACGGGAGTTATTGTTTTTGGGGATGATTCAGGTGCGACGGTTTCGCGCCGTGCAGCCGGCTTCGGCGCTGGCACGCATAAACGATGGGAATCGGAAGAAAGGGTGGGGCGGACGAGCCTGGAGCTGAGTGGACAGCATGGTGCAGTACCTCGATTATTGTTCTTATTGGCGAAAACGCTTCATGGCGTTTTTCGGGAGCTACATTTCACAACACGTTGCAAACTACGATTGAATGGTCTGCAGTCGAAACCATCCGTGGGCCGACTCTAACGGTCCAACCTTTCACTAACCTTTCAGCAGTCTTTCACGGCTTTCGGGCTTCACAGCGGCGGTTGCGGCTGTAAACTCCGCGCCAAAGAATGGCGTCGACCATCCCTGAATGAGGTAAAGATCCATGCGTGTTCTGCTCGTCGAAGACCACCTGCAGCTCGCCGAAAGTGTCGCCCAGGCGCTCAAGAGCACCGGGCTGACCGTGGATGTGCTGCACGACGGTGTGGCGGCGGACCTGGCGTTGAGCAGCGAGGAATACGCCATGGCGATCCTCGACGTCGGCCTGCCGCGCATGGATGGCTTCGAAGTGCTGGCGCGCCTGCGGGCACGGGGCAAGAACCTGCCAGTGTTGATGTTGACCGCTCGCAGCGACGTCAAGGACCGGGTCCACGGCCTGAACCTCGGCGCTGACGATTACCTGGCCAAACCATTCGAACTGACCGAACTCGAAGCTCGGGTCAAAGCCTTGCTGCGCCGCAGTGTGCTCGGTGGTGAACGCCTGCAGCGCTGCGGCGTACTGGCCTATGACCTGGACACTCGGCGCTTCACCCTCGGCGAAGAGTTGCTGACCCTGACCTCCCGCGAGCAGGCAGTGCTCGAAGCCCTGATCGCCCGTCCTGGCCGGGTGATGAGCAAAGAGCAACTGGCTTCGCAAGTCTTCGGTCTGGACGAAGAGGCCAGCCCCGACGCCATCGAGATCTATGTTCATCGCCTGCGCAAAAAGCTTGATGGCCAACCGGTGGTCATCGTGACCTTCCGCGGTCTCGGCTACTTGCTGGAAAGCCGCGATGCATAAGCCCAGCAGCCTGCGCTGGCGGTTGCTGTGGAATCTGGCGTTGTTGCTGGTGGTGTTGATGTTGGCGAGTGGTTTGAGCGCTTACTGGAACGGTCGCGAAGCTGCCGACACCGCCTATGACCGGACCTTGCTGGCCTCGGCGCGGACCATCGCTGCGGGCGTCTCCCAGCGCGACGGCACGCTGAGCGCCGACGTGCCGTACGTGGCCCTCGATACCTTCGCCTACGACAGTGCGGGACGGATTTTTTACCTGGTCAACGACATCAATCAGAAACTGATCTCGGGCTACGAAAACCTGCCGCCACCGCCGCCGGGAACCCCGCGAACGGACGACTATCCGGCACTGGCGCGTTTCTATAACGCCAAGTACCAAGGGCAGAACGTGCGCGTGGTGAGCCTGCTCAAACCCGTGAGCGAGCCGAACATGAACGGCATGGCGGAAATCCGCGTGGCGGAAACCGATGAAGCGCGGGTCAGCATGGCCCGCAGCCTGGCAGCTGACACATTGTTGCGTCTGGGCATGCTGGCGGTGGGGGCGTTGTTGCTGGTGTGGTTTGCGGTCAGCGCCGCGTTGCGTCCGCTGGAACGCTTGCGCACGGCGGTGGAAGAGCGTCAGCCGGACGATTTGCGGCCATTGCCGTTGGTGGAAGTGCAGCACGAATTGTGGCCACTGGTGCGCGCGCTCAATCACTTCACCGAGCGCCTGCGCGGGCAGTTCGAGCGTCAGGCGCAGTTCATCGCCGATGCCGCCCATGAACTGCGTACTCCCCTGGCGGCGCTCAAGGCACGACTGGAACTGGGTTTGCGCTCGACTGAACCTGAAATCTGGCGCAGTACATTGGAAACCGCCGCCCAAGGCACGGACCGTTTGACCCACCTTGCCAATCAATTGCTCTCGCTGGCACGGGTCGAAAATGGTGCCCGGGCCATCGCCGAGGGCGGCGCGCAGTTGCTTGACCTCAGTCAGTTGGCTCGCGAACTCGGCATGGCCATGGCACCGCTGGCCCACGCACGCGGTGTGGCGCTGGCGCTGGAAGCGGATGAACCGGTGTGGTTGCGCGGCGAGCCAACGCTGTTGAACGAACTGTTGAGTAATCTGGTGGATAACGCGCTGGCGCACACGCCGTCGGGTGGCAACGTGATTCTTCGGGTCACGGCACCGGCCGTGTTGGAGGTCGAGGACGACGGCCCGGGCATTCCTCTTGAAGAGCGCGATCGGGTGTTTGAGCGCTTTTACCGGCGTAACCAGCAGGTGGCCGGTTCGGGGTTGGGACTGGCGATTGTTGGCGAGATCTGCCGCGCACACCTGGCTCAAATCAGCCTGCACGATGGAGAGCAGGCCGGGTTGAAGGTGCGGGTGAGTTTTATTGCGGGAGAGTGAACACAACCCTGTGGCGAGGGAGCTTGCTCCCGTTGGACTGCGCAGCAGTCCCTATTTGGGGCCGCCTCGCAGCCCAGCGGGAGCAAGCTCCCTCGCCACAGAAATCAGTAAAACATCGACTGCGACTCTTCCAGATCGCGGCACGTCGCCTCGTTCTCCGGATCAATCCCCAGTTTTTTGAACGCCGGCACGCTGAATGCGTCGATGCGCCCGAGAGGATGGTCGGTGTCCTTGTGGCAATACAGGCTGGCCACTTGCACCAGATCGACATAATCGACCCGCTCGGACTGTCGATTGAAGTCCAGATAAAGCCCCGGCACCTGTACCAGCATTTCCGGAAACTCCCAGACCCTGAGCAGTTTGTCGCCGAGCAGTGGATGAATGTGATCGATCACATGGTTGAGGCTGACCGGGTCAGCCAGCAGTTCATAGTGATCTTCGGCGTAGGTCAGGATCGGCAACACACCGATCTGATGCACCAGTCCGCCAAGGGCTGCCTGATCGGGCTTGAGTTGCGTGTACCGGCGGCACAATGCATAGCTAATCCCGGCGATTTCCAGGCTTTTGCGCCAGACATCGCGCATTTTCTGTTCCACCACCTCGGAGCGGGCATGGAAAATCTGTTCCATGACCAGACCGATGGCCAGGTTGCTGCTGTAATTGATGCCCAATCGAGTGATTGCCGTGTGCAGGTCAGTGACTTCCTGGGTTGCGCGCAACAGCGGGCTATTGACCACTTTGATCAGACGCGCCGACAGCGCGGTATCGCGGCTGATCACTTTGCTCAGGGTGCTGACACTGATTTCCGGGTCTTCAGCGGCCTTGCGAATCTGCAGGGCCACTTCCGGTAACGTTGGCAGAACCAGGTCATCGTTATCGATGGCCTCAACCAAATCCTGTTGGACCTTTTCCGCCAGATCGCTCATTTCGTTTCTCTAGGTGTTGCGACAAATGCTGCTGTTAACGCTGGATTTCGCGATCGCGATCCAGTTGGTAAGGCAGGTCAAGCAGGTGCAGGGCTGGCCCTTCGAGCGCGCCCAGATGGATATCACCCCCTTCAGCTGCTTCGGCTTGCAGCACGGCCAGGAGTTCAATGTTTTGCCCGGCGTTGGCGGCCAGCACCACTTCGCCAATAGAGCTGCCGTGAGTAGGGGAAAACAATTGTGTGCCAGGTTCAGGCAATTCGCTGGCATCCAGTGTCAGGCGATACAAGCGGCGCTTGAGTTTGCCCAGGTACTGCATGCGCGCGACGATTTCCTGGCCGGTGTAGCAGCCTTTCTTGAAGCTCACGCCACCCACGGCTTGCAGATTAAGCATCTGCGGGATGAACAACTCGCGGGTGCTCGGCATGACCTGACCGATCCCTGCGCGGATCTGGCCCAACAGCCATTGATTCAGATCGCCTTCGGCCAATACGGCGGACAGTTTGCCCTTGATGACGTCGGCCTGGTCGGCGGTGACCCAGAGTTCGGCGCGGTCCGGCGAGACGCGAATGGCGATCAAGCCGTCATTGCGCGCGACACTGTCGGTGTCGGCCGGAAGATCAAGACCGAGGCTGATCAGTGCCGCATCGCCATGGTCGACGCCGAAGCGGACCCAGGCGGCGCTTTCGTCGGTCAGTTTGGATTTGGAAAACACTGCGTACTTTTTCAGGTCCGCCAGTTGCGGTTCCAGCAGTTCGGTGGCCATGGCCATCAGAACGCCGTCGCCTTCCAGCAGGATGCGGAAACTCGACTGCATCCGGCCCTTCTGCGTGCAGCGGGCGCCGAGGCTGGCCTGGGTGTCACTCAGGTAATTGAGGTTGCAGGTCAATTGGCCTTGCAGGAATTTACTGGCATCCGCGCCGCGTATTGCGAGAACGCCTTCGTGAGACAGGGTGCAGAAAAAAGCAGAATCGGCCATGGGTCATCGCAGGGTAAAGAGTCTGGAGGACATCATAAGGGGGCGCTCTTGAAATGGGTAGTTCACAAAGGATCGTTGGTGGCCGACCAAAGCCGAGTGTTCGACTCTGCCTGGGGCTGTATACTTGCCGCCTATTTGAGGAGCGCTCCATGGTCGAAGATGTTGAACTGAATCGCCTCTACTGGCACAGCCGCCGCGGCATGCTTGAGCTTGACGTGTTGCTGGTACCGTTCGTGAAAGAGGTCTATCCGCACCTCAATGATGTCGACCGCGATTGCTACCGCAGGCTGCTCGAATGCGAAGATCAGGACATGTTCGGCTGGTTCATGGAACGCGCCGAATCGGAAGATCCGGAGCTTCAGCGCATGGTTCGCATGATCCTGGATCGTGTCCAGCCCAAGTAATGCGTTCGAATGCCGCTGGCATGCCTCACGGCAATTGCTGGCGGCGTATCTTCTGGCCCAGCTGTTCGCGCTGGGTTCGCTGTACCTTCTCTCTATACCGGTCTGGGCCAGTCTGCTCGGCGCTTTTTGCTGTCTGGCTCACGGCGCTTGGGCGTTACCGCGACAGATACTGCTGACACACCCAAGGGCATTTCGCGGCTTGCGTCGCGATGCCGATGGCTGGCAGTTGTGGAATCAGGCAACAGGTTGGCAGCCAGTGCAGTTGCGACCGGACAGCTTGGCATTGCCATTGATTGTGGTGCTGCGTTTTCGACTGCGAGACGAGCGGCGGGTCAGATCAATCTGCGTTCCCCGTGACTCGCAGGCGGCGGATCTGCACCGGCGCCTGCGGGTTCGGCTTACGTTCAGTCGACGTAGGTGGGGGGCACCAGAATAGTGTCCAGGGCAACCGGCAGCATGTTTGGATAGTCGAGGGTGTAATGCAGGCCGCGACTCTCCTTGCGTTCCATGGCTGACTGAATCATCAGTTCGGCCACTTGGGCCAGGTTACGCAGTTCGATCAAGTCCCGACTGACCTTGTAGTTGCTGTAGAACTCGTCAATTTCGTCCAGCAACAACCGCACGCGGTGCTGTGCCCGTTGCAAGCGCTTGTTGGTGCGCACAATGCCGACGTAGTCCCACATGAATCGGCGCAGTTCGTCCCAGTTGTGCGCAATGATCACGTCCTCATCGGAGTCGGTGACCTGGCTCGCATCCCAGACGGGCAGGGCGATCGGAACCGAAACCTGCGGCAACTGCTCAAGAATGTCCGCCGCCGCCGAACGCGCGTAAACGAAACACTCGAGTAACGAGTTGCTCGCCATGCGGTTGGCGCCGTGCAGGCCGGTGAAGCTGGTTTCGCCAATGGCATATAGCCCCGGCACATCGGTGCGACCCTGCTGATCGACCATCACGCCGCCGCACGTGTAGTGCGCTGCCGGAACCACCGGAATCGGTTGTTTGGTGATGTCGATGGAGAATTCGAGGCAGCGTTCGTACACCGTCGGGAAGTGAGTCTTGATGAACGCTTCCGGCTTGTGGCTGATGTCCAGATAGACACAATCGACGCCCAGGCGCTTCATTTCATGGTCGATGGCCCGGGCGACGATGTCGCGTGGGGCCAGCTCGGCGCGAGGGTCGAAGCGTTGCATGAAGCGTTCGCCGTTGGGCAGCTTCAGGTGTGCGCCTTCGCCGCGCAGGGCTTCGGTGATCAGGAAACTCTTGGCCTGCGGGTGATACAGGCAAGTGGGGTGGAACTGGTTGAATTCCAGATTCGCCACCCGGCAGCCCGAACGCCAGGCCATGGCAATGCCATCACCGCAGGCGCCGTCGGGGTTGCTGGTATAGAGATAGACCTTTGCTGCGCCACCCGACGCGAGGATCACGAAGCGAGCGCCGTAGGTGTCGACTTCACCGGTCCCGCGATTGAGGACGTAGGCGCCGAGGCAGCGATCACCTTCAAGGCCCAGGCGCTTTTCGGTGATCAGGTCGACCGCGACCCGCTGTTCCAGCAGTTCGATGTTCGGTCGTTGCCTGGCCTTGTCGAGCAAGGTTCTGAAAATCGCTGCGCCCGTGGCATCGGCGGCATGGATGATGCGCCGATGGCTGTGACCGCCTTCGCGGGTCAGGTGGAACTCGAATCCGCCATCTTCGGTGCCGGACTGTTCATCGCGCGTGAAAGGCACACCTTGGTCGATCAGCCATTGAATCGCCTCTTTACTGTGCTCGACGGTAAAGCGCACAGCGTCTTCGTGGCACAGGCCGCCGCCAGCATTGAGGGTGTCATCGACATGTGATTCAACGGTGTCGGTGTCATCCAGGACGGCAGCGACGCCACCCTGGGCCCAGAAAGTCGAGCCATTGGCGAGGTCGCCTTTGCTCAGTACGGCGATGCGCAAATGACCGGGCAAGGTCAGCGCAAGGCTCAAGCCGGCAGCGCCGCTGCCAATTACCAGAACATCGTGTTGAAACTGTTGGCTCATTTCAGGATTCCGCTCAAAGCGACCCGGGTCGGGGTTGGCGCAAGACGCCTGGATCGGCGAGTCAAGACAGCCACACAGCCCACTAGTATATAGAGGGGGGGAGCGGCACAATAGCGAGCACACATGGCATTGTGAAACTACTGTGACGGAAAATACCTGACGCTTCGTCGGATGGTTTTTCGGCCGATTCGGCGACAAGACGACTGTATCAACGATTTAACAGTCTTTTTCTATTCACGGTTGCACAATGTCGGTTCTGCGCAGCTATAAATATTTGGAACTTTTGCCAAAGGCCCAAGATCAATAGACCGTTGCCTGATTCAAGGGACAGTGTCGGCTTCAACGCGGGATCTGTGATTTGATCCTTGCCGGCGAATCCGATGACAAGATTATTCGCGCAGCCGGGTTAACCCGCGCTGCGCTTTTCGTGCGTGCCAAATCAGAGCCCGCAGGAAACTTGCTTGGAGGGGGAGAACTTTTGCGAAAAGCCCGAGTCTATGTTTGCAAGTCTGGTCGTTTAGTTATGCAAGCCTCCTCCGAGCTTATCGAGGAGTGTTCATGCTAACCCAGGAAGAGGATCAGCAGCTGGTCGAACGCGTTCAGCGCGGCGACAAGCGAGCTTTCGATCTGCTAGTGCTGAAATACCAGCACAAAATTCTCGGGTTGATCGTGCGTTTCGTGCACGACACCCATGAAGCCCAGGATGTGGCGCAGGAAGCCTTTATCAAGGCGTACCGTGCACTTGGAAATTTTCGCGGGGACAGCGCGTTTTATACGTGGCTTTACCGCATCGCCATCAACACGGCGAAAAACTATCTGGTTTCACGCGGCCGTCGGCCGCCGGATAGCGATGTCAGTTCCGAGGATGCAGAGTTCTACGATGGCGATCATGGCCTCAAGGATCTCGAGTCGCCAGAACGTGCATTGCTGCGGGATGAGATCGAAGGCACCGTCCATCGAACCATTCAGCAACTGCCAGAAGATTTGCGTACGGCTTTAACTTTACGTGAATTCGATGGTCTGAGTTACGAGGACATTGCGGCCGTCATGC
This sequence comes from Pseudomonas sp. LBUM1645, assembly GCF_059716185.1. Lineage (NCBI taxonomy): Bacteria > Pseudomonadati > Pseudomonadota > Gammaproteobacteria > Pseudomonadales > Pseudomonadaceae > Pseudomonas > Pseudomonas sp. LBUM1645. The sequence continues at coordinate 5,468,617 of NZ_CP166811.1, read as the reverse complement.
AATGTCCGGTGGGTACCGTGCGCTCCCGGATTTTCCGCGCTCGGGAAGCCATCGATAAAGCCCTGCAGCCGTTGTTGCAGGAAAACTGAGACAGCGGCGACAGCCAAGAGAGGAACGCCATGAGTCGTGAAGCCCTGCAGGAATCGCTGTCCGCAGTGATGGATAACGAAGCGGACGAATTGGAATTGCGTCGGGTATTGAATGCCTTTGACGATGTTGAAACCCGTGATACCTGGGCTCGTTATCAAATCGCTCGGGCAGTTATGCACAAGGATTTGCTGCTTCCACGTCTGGATATCGCTGCGGCAGTCTCTGCTGCGCTGGCTGACGAAGCTGTACCTGCAAAAGCCTCCCGTGGTCCATGGCGCAGCCTGGGTCGTCTGGCGGTCGCTGCTTCGGTAACCCTCGCCGTACTGGCAGGTGTTCGTCTGTATAACCAGGACGAGATCGCTGGGGTCGAACTGGCTCAGCAATCCAGTCAACCTGGTCTGGCCGTTCCTCAGGTCAAGGGTCCAGCTGTATTAGCAGGCTACAATGAGAGTTCGGAAGCCACTGGCCCTATGGCCAACGGCGTATTGCAAGGTCAGCCAGGCTGGCACGATCAGCGTCTGCCAGGCTACTTGCGCCAACATGCTCAACAGGCTGCACTGAAAGGTACTGAGAGCGCTCTGCCTTACGCTCGTGCAGCAAGTCTGGAAAACCGTTAAGGAGGATCATGCGCGCCATCCCTCTACTTACGCTTCTGCTCGGTGGCTGGTTTGTTGTTCCAGCCCATGCTGATGAAGCCCAGGACTGGTTGACCCGTCTGGGCCAAGCCGAGCAACAGCAAAGCTTTCACGGTACATTCGTCTACGAGCGTAACGGTAGTTTCTCTACCCATAACATCTGGCACCGCGTCCAGGATGGCAAGGTCCGCGAGCGTTTACTCCAGCTCGACGGCTCGGCACAGGAAGTCGTGCGCATTGATGGGCGTACTCAATGCGTCAGCGGCATTCTGATAGCAGGACTTGGAGATTCCCCCAGCTCCTCTGCTCGTGCACTCGATCCACAAAAGCTAAAGAATTGGTATGACCTTGCCGTCATTGGCAAGTCGCGTGTGGCCGGGCGTGCGGCGGTGATCGTTTCACTGACGCCTCGCGATCAACACCGCTACGGTTTTGAATTGCATCTGGATAAAGAAACCGGCCTGCCTCTCAAATCATTGCTTCTGAATGAACGAGGGCAGTTGCTGGAGCGATTCCAGTTCACGCAACTGGATACCGCCGATGTTCCGTCTGACAGTGACTTGCAGCCTGGCGCCGATTGCAAAACTATTGCACTCGACAGCGACAAGGCTTCTGCAATCAAGGCAGCGCAAGTATGGCGTTCGGACTGGTTACCACCTGGTTTCGAGCTGACCAGCAGTACCTCCCGTAAGGATCCAGAGACCAAAACCCAAGTCAACAGTCTGATGTATGACGATGGTCTGGCCCGTTTCTCGGTTTTCCTTGAGCCGTTGAATGGCGCAACAATTACTGACACTCGCACCCAGTTGGGGCCGACCGTTGCAGTTTCCCGACGCTTGACTACCCCGCAAGGCGAGATGATGGTGACCGTGGTCGGTGAGATTCCGATTGGCACCGCTGAACGGATTGCGCTATCCATGCGCAGCGACGCCACTGCAACCAAGTAGTGAGCTGAAATCGAAATGTTTGGTGAGCATTTCAACTTGCAAATATTCCCGATTTTTTCTATAGGTCAGAGCCCCTCGGCTCTGGCCTTGTTTGTTGTTCCCGGAACAAAAATACCGGCGTATCTTTCCCGGTGTTCCTTGCTCCATATCGCTTAACCATGCTCGTCGTAACGGGAGCCGTATGTCGATACCACGCTTGAAGTCTTATCTCTCCATTTTTGCCACCGTGCTGGTGCTTGGTCAGGCGGTCGCTGTTCAGGCGGCCGAGTTGCCTGACTTCACACAGTTGGTCGAGCAGGCCTCGCCCGCGGTGGTGAACATCAGTACCACGCAGAAACTGCCGGACCGCAAAGTGTCGAGCCAGGAGATGCCTAACCTTGATGACTTGCCGCCAATGCTGCGCGAGTTCTTCGAGCGCGGCATGCCGCCACAGCCTCGTACGCCACGCGGTGATCGTCAGCGCGAAGCCCAGTCCCTGGGTTCGGGGTTCATCATCTCGCCTGATGGCTACATCCTGACCAACAACCATGTAATCGCCGATGCCGACGAAATTCTCGTTCGTCTCGCCGACCGCAGCGAATTGAAGGCCAAGCTGATCGGCACCGATCCGCGTTCCGACGTGGCTCTGTTGAAAATCGAAGGCAAGGATCTGCCGGTCCTGAAACTCGGCAAATCCCAGGATCTGAAAGCCGGCCAGTGGGTCGTGGCTATTGGCTCGCCATTTGGTTTCGACCATACCGTGACCCAAGGTATCGTCAGCGCCATCGGTCGCAGCCTGCCGAACGAAAACTATGTGCCATTCATCCAGACCGACGTGCCGATCAACCCGGGTAACTCTGGTGGTCCGCTGTTCAACCTGGCCGGTGAAGTGGTCGGCATCAACTCGCAGATCTACACCCGTTCCGGCGGCTTCATGGGCGTGTCGTTCGCGATCCCTATTGACGTCGCCATGGACGTTTCCAATCAGCTCAAAAGCGGCGGTAAAGTCAGCCGTGGCTGGTTGGGTGTGGTGATTCAGGAAGTGAACAAAGACCTGGCCGAGTCGTTCGGTCTGGATAAACCAGCCGGCGCGCTGGTGGCTCAGATCCAGGATGACGGCCCGGCAGCCAAGGGTGGCCTGCAAGTAGGTGACGTGATCCTGACCATGAACGGTCAACCGATCGTCATGTCCGCCGATCTGCCACACCTGGTGGGCGCGCTGAAGGCCGGCTCGAAAGCTGATCTGGAAGTGATTCGTGAAGGTAAGCGCAAGAATGTCGAGTTGACTGTCGGCGCTATCCCGGAAGAAGGCAAAGAGCTGGATGCGCTGCCGAAATCTGCCACCGAGCGCAGCAGCAATCGCCTGGGTGTTTCCGTGGTCGAGCTGACTGATGAGCAGAAGAAAACCTACGACCTCAAAGGCGGCGTCGTCATCAAGGAAGTCCAGGACGGTCCTGCTTCTCTGATTGGCCTGCAGCCAGGCGACGTGATCACTCACCTGAACAATCAGGCGATTGGTTCAACCAAGGAGTTCACGGATATCGCCAAGGCGCTGCCGAAGAACCGCTCGGTGTCGATGCGGGTTCTGCGTCAAGGACGCGCCAGCTTCATCACCTTCAAACTGGCTGAATAATCCGGTTGTTGGCTGAATAAAAAACCGCCTCGAAAGAGGCGGTTTTTTTGTGCCTGTCTTTTTGTTTGAGAGGCAGATCAGCCCATCATGTCCTTGATCATGCGCTCTTGCTCCATCAGCTCACGTTGCCGTGCGTCGATTCGCGATGACAGCGGAAAGTTGGTGCCTGCCTTGCGCTTGGCGAAGTCCAGTTGCTGAATGGCCTGACGGTAATCCCCGACCAGGGCGAAATACTCGGCGCGGGCCTGATGCAGGCCGATGATGTTGCCTGACAGGCCGCGAGTCTCGGCCACCATGTACCAGACGTCCGGATCATCAGGACGGCTCTTGAGCAGATTCTCCAGTGCTTTTTCCGCGTCGGGCGCACGGTTCTGCTTGAGCAGCAGATCGACTCGCACCGAATTCAGCGGATAGTTGCCGGGGTACTGCGTCAACATCCGGTCAACCCGGGACTGGGCGTCCGGCAGACGATTGTTGGTGATGTCCAGATCGACCTGCGCCAGGTTGTAGATGATCTCGTTCGGCGACTTGGCCAGCAGCAACTTGAGGTTTTCCCGCGCTTCATTCAGCTGGCCGCCCTTGATCTGGGCGATGGCCAGGCCATAGCGAGCGACATCATTTTTCGGGTTTTCATCAAGCTGGGCGCGAAAGCGTTTGGCGCCCAGGCCCGGGGTTTCTTCATAGATCAACTGGACCCGTGCACGAATCAGTTGATAACGCATCGTGTCTTCGATGCCGCCGGGTTTTGCCTGTTCGGCGCGGTTGCGCGTGTCAGCGATCCGCGACTCGGTCACCGGGTGAGTCAGCAGAAATTCCGGTGGCTTGGCGTCAAAGCGGTATTGGCGCGCCAATCGCTCGAACATGGTCGGCATCGAGCGCGGGTCGTAACCGGCCTTTTCCAGATTAAGAATGCCGATGCGGTCAGCTTCCTGTTCGTTCTGGCGAGAGAAGCGCCGCTGTTCCTGAATGGCCGCCGCCTGCGTACCCGCAATGGCCGCGATCCCGGCATCGCCGGCGCCAGCTGCGGCAATCACAATCCCGGCCAGCAGCGCGGCCATCATCGGCACCTGCATGCGTTGTTGGGCTTCGACGCCACGGGCGAAGTGGCGCTGCGACAAGTGAGCCAATTCGTGAGCGAGTACGGAGGCGTATTCGCCTTCGGTCTGGGCATTGAGGAACAAGCCGCCGTTAACCCCGACAATGCCGCCCGGTGCCGCGAAGGCGTTGAGTTGCGGGCTGTTGATCAGGATGAACTCCAGGCGCCGGTCATTGACCTGGCTGGTCTCAACCAGCCTGTAGACGCTGGATTCGACGTAGTCCTTGAGCTGTGGATCGTTGAGCTGCGAAACCTGGCTGCGCAACAGCGCTAGCCAGGCACGGCCCAACTGGTGTTCCTGTTGGGGCGAGACGATGGCAGAACTGGCGTCACCGAGTGACGGCAGGTCGTCGGCGAAGCCCGGTGAGGCGAGCAGGCAAGCGAGCGTCAGCAGGGTAGGGCGCAAAAAAGTCATGCACAAAGCCTTAGTCGACAAAGACCTTACTGTAGCCGGACACTACGCTTCGGACCAGATATTCTAGCCGTTCGACCACCTGACCCCGGAGTGATGCAATGACCGACGCTGTAGCCCATGACGCCGAGCTCGACGCCAGCGGCCTGAATTGCCCCTTGCCGTTGCTCAAGGCCAAGATGGAACTCAATCGACTGGCCAGCGGCGCAGTGCTGAAGGTAATTGCCACCGACGCGGGCTCGCAGCGCGACTTCCGCACCTTTGCCCGATTGGCCGGTCATACGCTGCTTCGTGAAGAAGATGAAGCGGGTGTTTACCGCTACTGGTTGAAAAAAGCCTGAATTCTGCTGCGTTCGTTTCTAAGGATTATTGATGTTCAAGGTGTTACGCGACTGGATTCAGCGCTACTTCTCCGATGAAGAAGCCGTTGTGCTGGCGGTCCTGCTGTTTCTGGCGTTTACCGCCGTGCTAACGCTGGGCGGCATGCTTGCACCCGTGCTGGCCGGGATGGTGCTGGCCTATCTGATGCAAGGGTTGGTCGTCACTCTCGAACGCCTGCGCATGCCGGGCGGGGTGGCGGTGGGGTTGGTCTTTGCGTTGTTCATGGGGCTATTGCTGGTGTTCATCGTGGTTGTGGTGCCGTTGCTCTGGCATCAGTTGATCACGCTGTTCAATGAACTGCCCGGCATGCTCGCCAAATGGCAGTCGTTGTTATTGCTGCTGCCCGAGCGCTACCCGCATCTGGTATCCGATGAGCAGGTGCTGCAGGCCATCGAAGTGGCGCGGGGCGAGATTGGCAAGTTCGGTCAGTGGGCGCTGACGTTCTCGCTGTCGAGTCTGCCGCTGCTGGTGAACATCATGATCTACCTGGTGCTGGTACCGATCCTGGTGTTTTTCTTTCTCAAGGACCGGGAGATGATCGGTCAGTGGGTGCGTGGTTACCTGCCCCGTGAGCGGGCGCTGATCACCCGGGTCGCCCACGAGATGAACCGGCAGATCGCCAACTACATTCGCGGCAAGGTCATCGAGATTTTCATTTGCGGTGGCGTGACCTACATCGGTTTCGTTGTTCTGGGCCTCAACTACGCGGCACTGCTGGCATTACTGGTGGGCGTTTCGGTGGTGGTGCCTTACGTTGGCGCTGTGGTGGTGACCGTGCCGGTCATGCTGATTGCGCTGTTCCAGTGGGGCTGGAGCGATCAGTTCATCTATTTGATGGCGGTCTACGGGATCATCCAGACGCTGGACGGCAACGTGCTGGTGCCGCTGCTGTTCTCGGAAGCGGTCAATCTGCATCCAGTGGCGATCATCTGCGCAGTGTTGTTGTTTGGCGGGCTGTGGGGGTTTTGGGGCGTGTTTTTTGCGATTCCGCTCGCAACCCTGTTCAAGGCCGTACTGGACGCATGGCCGCGCAAAGAGCCGGTGGTGGCGCCGCTGCTTTAACTACCAAATTTGAATATGTGGTGGGAGTCGGGCCTCATCGCGAGCAAGCTCGCTCCCACATGTTGACCGCGTCCATCGGGACAACTCGGTCCACTGTGGGAGCGGGCTTGCCCGCGATGGCGTCGGAACAGGCGCCAAAAAACTTAAGCCTTGTTCAACGCCTGTGCAGCCGCCAGAACAGCATCCACATGGCCCGGCACCTTCACACCGCGCCATTCCTGACGCAGCACACCGTCCTTGTCGATCAGGAACGTGCTGCGATCAACGCCCATATATTCTTTGCCATAGAGTTTTTTCAGCTTGATCACGTCGAACTGCTGGCAGAGCGCTTCTTCCTTGTCGCTGATCAGCTCGAAGGTGAACGCCTGCTTGGCCTTGAAGTTTTCGTGTGATTTAAGGCTGTCGCGGGACACGCCGAAGACTTCGGTGTTGGCGGCTTTAAAGGCATCAAGCTGATCACGAAAGCCCTGACCCTGAGTGGTGCAGCCTGGCGTGCTGTCCTTCGGATAGAAGTAAATCACCACCTGCTTGCCTTTGAGGCTCGCGAGGTTGACGGTCTGCCCGCTGGTGGCGGGTGCGTCGAAGTCGGCAACCGGTTGGTCGATGGCAACGGCCATGAAAGCTTCCTTACATTGGGTTTTGTGGGCGCCACGGTTCGATCAGGGCATCCAGGTTCAGCGCGTCGGCGAAATCCAGGAACTGATCGCGCAGCCAGCTGATTTGCACACCGGCCGGCAAGGTCACGGTAAACGTGGCATTGAGCATGGTGCCGCCGGTTTGCGGAGCCTGATAGGTGTCGCAGGTCAGGTTCTCGAGCTCGACGTTGTGGTCCATAAAGAACTGGCACAGCTCGTTGATGATGTCCGAGCGGTAAGCCGAGCTGACATAAGCGACGTATGGCAGGGCCTGAGGACGATTCTCCAGCGCTGCGCTGCGCACCACATTGACCGTAAAGGCGTGCTTCTTGGCGAGGCTCGGCAGGCTGCCTTCGAGGCGCGCCAGGGCGTCCCAGCTGCCGGAGATCTCGAGGATCAACGCACTGCACTCGCCATGACGCGTCAGGCGAGAGGTGACCACGGCGCAGCGGTTTTCATGGCTGGCGCGGCACAGGACGTTAGTCAGCTCCATGGGGTTGGCGCCGAGGGCACTGATGACAAGGAATTGTTCGCGAACTGTGGGGGTGGACATGCAGCATTCCTAAAGCGATGAGCGGTCGATACTTCTACGGGCTTTTTTTACCGGGAGCGAGCCTGCGGATGCGAATTCAAAAAACCCGAGCCGCAAGGTTGCAACGTGCTCCAGAGTGGCAAGAGCGAGGGGTGGCAACGCTGGATCGGGGCTTGTGATGCCGAAAATGGAGGCTGGAACCCGGCGTACGAGCTTATCAGTACCGATCAAAGTCTGAAGGGTAGCGAAAAGCAGCGCCAAGGGGAATGGCAGCAGCGCAGTACTTCGCTTGTACAAGCATCTTGGCGCCAGTACCATTACCGCTCTCTTTTTCCGGCAGGAGCGGTTGCATGATTGCGGGCAGTATGGTGGCACTGGTCACACCCATGGATGCACAAGGTCGTCTCGACTGGGACAGCCTGAGCAAACTGGTGGACTTTCACCTGCAAAACGGCACCCACGCGATCGTGGCGGTCGGCACCACAGGTGAATCGGCCACCCTTGACGTGAACGAGCACATCGAAGTGATTCGTTACGTGGTGAAGCAAGTTGCAGGGCGCATTCCGGTGATCGCCGGTACCGGCGCGAACTCGACTCGCGAAGCCATCGAGCTGACCACCAATGCGAAGACCGCCGGCGCCGATGCTTGCCTGCTGGTGACGCCGTATTACAACAAGCCGACCCAGGAAGGCTTGTACCAGCACTTCAAGGCCATCGCCGAAGCCGTCGACATCCCGCAGATCCTTTATAACGTGCCCGGCCGTACGGCGTGCGACATGCTGGCCGAAACCGTGATCCGCCTGTCGACCGTGAAAAATATCATCGGCATCAAGGAAGCCACCGGCGACCTGTCCCGTGCCAAGGCCATCATCGACGGCGTGAGCAAAGACTTCCTGGTGATCTCCGGTGACGACGCCACCGCAGTCGAGCTGATCCTGCTTGGCGGCAAGGGCAACATCTCGGTGACCGCCAACGTCGCTCCGCGTGACATGGCCGACCTGTGCAACGCTGCTCTGAAAGGCGACGCCGTGACGGCCCGCGCGATTCACGAAAAGCTGATGCCGCTCAATAAAACCCTGTTTATCGAATCCAACCCTATCCCCGTGAAATGGGCACTGCATGAAATGGGCTTGATGCCGGACGGTATCCGTCTGCCGCTCACCTGGCTCAGTGCTGCCTGTCACGAACCGCTGCGGCAGGCCATGCGCCAGTCCGGCGTCCTGGTTTAATTGAGGAAGTACTACGCATGAAGCGATTGGCCGGACTTTCCGCACTTGCCTTGATCATCTCCAGCACCAGTGGCTGCGGATGGGTCTGGGGCCCGGAAGGTTATTTCCGTGACCGCGGTAGCGATTACCTGGAAGCGCAACAGACTGCACCCATGCAATTGCCGTCGGATGTCAGCACCGCCAAACGTCTGGATCCGCTGTTGCCGATCCCGCGCAACGTGGCCGATGACACCGTCAAGGGCGAGTACATCGTGCCTCGTCCGCAGCCGTTGTCGGCAGGGGCCGACGCCAGCGCCTACTCCCTGCAAAAGACCGGTGATTCGCGCTGGATCGTCGCTCAGAACCCACCGGCCGAAGCCTGGCCAGTGGCTGTGCAGTTCTTCCAGGACAACGGTTTCCGTCTGGACGAACAGCGTCCGCAAACCGGCGAATTCACCACCACCTGGCAGCATTCCGACGAACTGTCCGCCGCGATGGCCAAGCGCCTGAGCGCGGCCGGTGTCGGCGCTGACAGCGAAACCCGCGTGCGGGTCCGCATAGAGCCAGGCGTGCAGCGAAATACCAGTGAAATCTACGTGGTCAGCGCCGAGCGTCCTGCCGGCAGCACCGCCGACGTGGCCTTCACCAACCGTTCGGTCAACACTGGCCTGGACGCGGCACTGGTCGACGACATGCTCGCGAGCATGAGCCGCACCTCGGAGAAGGGCGGTTCGGTCTCCATGCTGGCGTCGCGTGACTCCGATACGCCAAGTCGTGTCAGCCTGAGCGAAGACGGCAGCGGTAACCCTGTCCTGAACGTCGGCACCGATCTGGATCGTGCCTGGTCGAGCGTCGGTCGTGCGCTGGAACAGGGCGAATGGCGCGTAGAAGACATCAACCGCAGTTTGGGTCTGTACTACATCAACCTGGCCGAAAAAGCCGAGAAGAAGGACGAGAAGCCAGGTTTCTTCAGTGGTCTGTTCGGCAGCAAGCCGGACAAGGAAGAAGTTGAAGCCCGTGCCGAGCGTTATCAGGTTCGTCTGAGCAAGGTTGGCGACAACGTCCAGGTCACCGTCGAGAAAAACATCAACACCGTGGCGCCAGCAGATGTGGCGCGCAAAGTGTTGAGCGTGATTCAGGACAACCTGGGCTGATCACATGCGTTTTGCCGTTCTCGGCAGCGGTAGCCAAGGGAACGGCACGCTGATAGCCAGCGCTGACACGTATGTGCTGGTGGATTGTGGTTTCTCCCTGCGGGAAACCGAAAAACGCCTGCTGCGCCTGGGTGTAAACCCTGCGCAGTTGAGCGCGATACTCGTGACCCACGAACATGCCGACCACGTGCATGGCGTGGGTTTGCTGTCTCGGCGCTACAATCTGCCTGTCTACCTCAGTCGCGGTACCCTGCGCGGGATGCGCAAACCAATTGAACCGGCTGGCCTTCTGGCCGGCGGCGAGCAACTGCAGATCGGCGCACTGAGCATCGGCGTCATTGCCGTGGCCCATGATGCACAGGAGCCGACGCAATACGTCTTCAGTGACGGTGAGCGACGTTTCGGCCTGTTGACCGACCTGGGCTCGTATTGCAACAAGGTGCTGGACGGCTATCGGGATCTCGATGCGTTGATGATCGAGTCCAACCATTGCCGTGACATGCTGGCTCGCGGTCACTACCCGTACTTTCTCAAGCAGCGGGTGGGCGGTGAACTGGGGCATTTGAACAACCATCAGGCGGCATTCCTGGTGTCCGAGTTGGGCTGGCAAGGCCTGCAACACCTGGTCCTGGCCCATCTGAGCAGCAAGAACAACCTGCCGCAGCTGGCCCGGCAATGTTTTGTCGACACCCTCGGGTGCGACCCGGACTGGCTGCAACTGGCCGATCAAGATTCAGGGCTCGACTGGCGACACATCGCCTAGCCCACCTACTTAGCAAGCGGAGCCCATCATGGAAAAACGTGAAGAACTCTACCGCGGCAAAGCCAAATCGGTTTTCAAGACCGACGACGCTGACCGCTTGATCCTGCTGTTTCGCAACGACACTTCGGCGTTCGACGGCAAGCGCATCGAGCAGCTCGACCGCAAAGGCATGGTGAACAACAAGTTCAACGCCTTCATCATGCAGAAACTCGAAGCGGCCGGCGTGCCGACCCAATTCGACAAACTGCTGGGCGACAATGAATGCCTGGTGAAGAAGCTCGACATGATCCCGGTCGAGTGCGTCGTGCGTAACTACGCCGCCGGCAGCCTGGTCAAGCGCCTGGGTGTCGAAGAAGGCATGAAGCTCAACCCTTACACCTTCGAGCTGTTCCTGAAGGACGACGCCAAGGGCGACCCGTTCATCAACGAATCCCACGTCGTGGCATTCGGTTGGGGCACCGCCGAGCAACTGGTTCGCATGAAAGAACTGTCGCTCAAGGTCAACGAAGTCCTGAGCAAACTGTTCGACGACGCCGGCCTGCTGCTGGTCGACTTCAAACTGGAATTCGGCGTGTTCTCCGACGGTTCCATCGTCCTGGGCGACGAATTCAGCCCGGACGGCTGCCGTCTGTGGGACAAGGCCACCGGCAAGAAAATGGACAAGGACCGCTTCCGTCAGGGCCTCGGTGACGTCATCGAAGCCTACGAAGAAGTCGCCAATCGTCTGGGCGTACCGCTTTAATCGACGCAAGCATCTGATAGCACGGAAAAATTTCGCTTAGGGGGTTCGCTTCCGGCAAAAGTGTTGTTATGATGCGCGCCGTTGGAGAGATGCCAGAGTGGCCGAATGGGACGGATTCGAAATCCGTTGTACCTTCACCGGTACCTAGGGTTCGAATCCCTATCTCTCCGCCATATTAAAAGCCCTTATAAGTCAATAAGTTATGAGGGTTTTGGTCAAGCGATTTTGTACCAGCGCTTTGTACCAAAAAATAGCCCTAATCTTCGGATTGGGGCTTTTTTTTGGTCAAGATTTAACCAAATCACTCGTTCATCCGCGGTTTCAGTCTGACAAGACCAACGTTCTCAAGGCCTTCTTGGCTGAAGATAATGGCTCTGTGCAGGTCGCCGGTCGCTGACTGGTCCTGCAAGCGGTAGGGTAGAACCCCATCAATGACAAAGGGAGACTCCATTGATCAAGCAGTGTGTAGCAGGAATGGTTGCAGTGGTTATGTGTGCGTCTGCGTGGGCAGCAAGCAATGAAGACGAAGCTGCTGCACTGGCAAGCCTTGGTGAGGTCCAGAAGTTGTACGAGAATCGTCCTCAAGGAACGCCCAATGAGGCTGGTACGCGAACCCTGTCGAAGAAGGACATTAATGACTGTGTGACACAGATGATCTTGGCGAAAGACAAGCTCGATGATGTGAAGAAGCAGTACGGCACCACTAAAGCCTATCAGTCCACGCAGACACGTTTGTTGACTGGCCAAGTTAAAGGTCGGCTAGGAAGCTGCAAGCAGACCAAGGATACGCTCGGCTACTGACGGCACGCCGTCCCTTTGAAACACTCTCAGGCGCTGGTATGGTCTGTTTTAGAGCGTTTCACCATAAGGGAGTGGCATGAAGATTTGGGCGTGTGCGAAGGGTCCTAACGGCTACATCAATCGTGAGGACGGTCGGTACAGACTGTATTTCATCTGGCAAGCCCTCAAGATGAGGCGCGAAAACCCATCCGAATTCAATACTCTGACGTTCTTCAGTACCCATTCGCGTGAAGACAAGCGCCGGGAAATGGTTGCCGTAAAGAACGGGTATTTCCGGTACAAAAGCAATGAAGTTCAGGTTGCTCGATCCGGCGACAGCGACGGCGAGACACTATCTCATGCCACCCTCATAACCATTCTGGCGCAGCTCGAAACGATCAATTTCGTCATCAATAAAGAGCTTGTTCCTTTCACCTTCACGCGCCTAGCAGCAGAAGAAACCCACCTCGAATTTGGGAATGGCAATAGCTATATTCCAGACCTGTACGGCGAATTCACAGCCGACAATCCTTACTATAAGAAGTGGGGTGGAAAGGTTGCTATTGAGGTCTGTTATGCAAATCCGTGCAGCATGCAAAAGGTTGTTGATTTTCGTGATCACGGAATACCTATCATCGAAGTCAAGATTACCGACAGCATCAAGGTTGAGAAGTACATTCGTTCCGATGACGTTGAGGGAAGTCTAGAAAGGTGCTATCAACAGATTACTGAAATCGTCTCAAGGCAGTTGTATTGCAAAGTTCTCTCTGACCCAGTGAGTACGCGATTCCATCAGGATTATGTCAGGCAGTCTGAAAAGGAACGGGCTGAACTGATTGATAAGAATAAGCATGAGACTATGCTCCTTTTCAAAAAATACCGCGATACAGAATCGATAGTCACTACTATTACCAAAGACAGAGACGGACTTGTGGTAGCAAAGGATTTGGTCGAAAAAGAAAAGAATGAGCTTGCGACCACTGCTGGCGAGTTGAACCAGTGTTTTAACAATCTTGAGGTCGAGCTAGCGAAATACAAGAAGGGTTATACCCAAAAGGTTCATGAGGTTAATGGATTGAAAGAAGAATTAGAAAGGGAAAGGGAAGGGGTGTGGACCAAAATCAAGAAGATATTTGTATCTGATGCATAAGAAAAAGCCCTGATGAGCCATCTTGTCTTTGGCGGCTATTTCGCTGTTTAGCAGGGCTGAATATTTTTCAGCCAGATCTGTCATAAGGTAATGACAGGCGAGACTGCTATGTATTGAAGTAACAGCCGCCGCTTCTAGGGGACGGTATATTGAATGCCGTGGTGATCTGATGAGGATCGTCAAACCAGTCTCTAGTATCTCTATCTCTCCGCCATTATTTAATAATGGCTAAGCCCCTGAAATTGTTAAAGATTTCAGGGGCTTTTTCATTTCTGGCATTTCGTTTCAGGGCAAATTGGCCGCCTCTTTTCCTGGCGAGCGGTACGACTGTCTCGCGAAACACAGGCGGTATCGCTCTTTGCTATCGAACCTGAACTCTCGCCTGGATCACCCACAATCCCAGCAAAGTCAGAACAGCAAATCCCCCTCCCATCAAGAAAGTGCCTTGGAAGCCTACCGTGTCCCACAACGCCCCAGCGATGACGCTGGCCAGCAGCAAGGTCAACCCGGTCATCAGATTGAACATGCCAAATGCCGTCCCGCGTAGTTCAGCCGGCGCGCAATCGGCGATCAGGGCGGCGAATATCCCTTGGGTAAACCCCATGTGCAGCCCCCAAAGAACGACGCCGACGACCAGGCCTTCGATACCCGGTGCGAACGCCAGAGTCAGGTCGGCAGCAATCAGCAATATCAGACCTACGCCGAGTACCGCCACGCGGCTGACATGATCAGACAAGGCCCCGGCGGGATAGGCTGACAGTGAGTACGCCACGCTCATCAGGACAAGCACCGCTGGCGCCCACATAGGCGCCAGCCCGACGGCCTGACCGCGCAGAATCAGAAAGGCTTCGCTGAAACGCGCCAGGGTGAACACCGCAGCGACACCCACCACCCACCAGTAGCCAGCGCCCAGTCGGGCCAATTCCCGCCGGCTCAAAGGCGCACGCACCCGGTGCGTCCCTTCCACTTGTTTGGGCTCATGAACGAACACCAGCAGTACCGCGACGGCAAGGAAGGCCGGGATGACGGCCACCCAGAACACAGTCTGGAAGTGGTTCGCGGTTAGCCACATCAATCCGATCGCCAGCAACGGCCCCAGGAATGCACCCACGGTATCCAGAGTTTGCCGCAGGCCGAAAGCCGCCCCCCGTATCTCGGGCGGCGTGATGTCAGCCACCAACGCATCGCGCGGGGCGCCGCGAATACCTTTGCCAATGCGGTCGATAAAGCGAGCGCCGATCAGCCAGTCCAGCGAGCCCGCCAAAGGAAAGATCGGTTTGGACAGCGCCCCCAGCCCATAGCCCAGCGCCGCGAGCAGTTTGCGCTTGCCCAATCGATCACTGAGTGCGCCGGAGAATACCTTGGTGATCGAAGCCGTAGCCTCGGCTATGCCTTCGATCAGACCCACGGCCAAAACGGAGGTACCCAGTACGGTGACCATATAGAGCGGTAGCAATGCATGGATCATCTCTGAGGAGATGTCCATCAGCATCGAGACGAAGCCCAACGCCCAAATGCCGCCAGGCATGGTGCGCCAGACGTTGCCGGTTGACGTCCTCTTGATTGGCGCAGTAACCGAAGTGCCACCTGACTTGTCAGTGGTTTTCATCATGAGCCTCGAAAACCTGTTTTGGCGTAGGCCTCTAATAGCGCCTCGCACCCCGGCAGCCGCGTTGCCGCTACCTCCGCCAAGATACGCTGTATCGATGATTGATTTCGATCAAGCAGATTGCGCAATCTGCTGAAGAGAATCGCCTTTCTGCCAGCGATCCCACATCAGCTTTTTCTGACTTTCGGTGTAACCCGGGTCATTAGCTATCATGCAATACAGAGCAAATCACCGGATGACGGGGGAGTGCATGAACAGATGGCGACGGATTTGGGTGTTTGTGAAGCTGGTGGCAGCGTTTGCGGCTTGCCTGACCGTTGCCGTTCAGGCTTTTAGCTACATGTTGGAAAGCCCCGATGCAGCGCAGATGCACCCTTTGAGCATTTTGGTTGTTGGACTGATCTTTGGGTTCATCACCTATGGAATCCTTTCACTGATTGAAAGGGCTGTACGGGGTTTTCTGCCCCATCCTGACCCAGTCACCACCACGGCAGCGGCTCAACCTCAAACAGCACTTGAGGACGATGCCGTGTTCATGGAGGAACAGCCTTTGGCCCTGTCAGCTGACGATTCAACTCAGCAGAAAAATCAGTGAACAGTCGCGTCGGACCAGACAGCACCGCAGCGTAAGAAAAATATGCATCTTCAAGGGAAAAGTTACTCAGCGCAGTCACTCAATTTACCGCCCCCCGGATCTATTGGTCGACCCGTCAATCAAGGCTGGATCTGCGAAACATCCCCTGACATTGAAAGACTCTGCCTCAAAAAAACCTCATCTACTCTCGTTTCGCAGGTCACTGATCTGTCGTCATCAGCAATCGCAAGGAGCGAGCAATGTATTTTGAGATTTACAGGCAAACCCGTGGCATCGCACAGACCGGCAAGGGTCAATGGCGGTGGCGTTTGAGGGCGGGAAACCATGAAACGATTGCCAGCGGGGAGGCTTACGTCAACAAGTCTGATTGTGTGCATGCCATCAGTTTGATCAAAGGGACCCACGATCAGACGCCGGTCAGGGAAATCTAGGCTTCAGGCGGTGAAGCTGCTCAGTCAGAGCAGCTTCGTTTTAATCAGGGCTATCTGGATTAAACGCAAACTGCTTGAGTCGCATAGACGCCGATTGCGACACCTACCTAAACTGTCAGCAGATTTGGGAGCGGGGGTCAGTGGATGAATCGTAACGAACTACGCAAGGCCGACATCAACCTGATGGTGGTGTTTGAAACGCTGATGCTCGAACGCAACGTCACCCGGGTGGCGGAAAAGTTGTTTCTCGGCCAGCCGACCATCAGTTCTGCGCTCAATCGCTTGCGCACGATGTTCAACGACCCGCTGTTCATACGTGTCGGGCATCGAATGGAGCCGACGGCGCGGGCCGAGGAGATTATTCTGCACCTGTCTCCGGCGCTGGATTCGTTGTCGGTGGCGTTGAGCCTGACCCATGATTTCGACCCCGCCAGCAGCACCATGACCTTTCGTATCGGACTGTCGGACGATGTCGAGTTTGGCCTGCTGCCGCCGTTGCTGCGAGCCTTGCGCCATGAAGCGCCGAAGGTGGTGTTCGTGGTGCAGCATGTCGATTACTGGCGGATCCCGGATTTGCTGGCGTCCGGCGATATCACCGTTGGTATCAGCCAGACTCGCGGGCTGCCGGCCAACGCAAAGCGCAAGTTGTTGCGGCACATCCTGCCCTGCATTTTGCGCGCGGACGCATCGGACACACCGTTGACGCTCGATGAGTATTGCGCGCGACCGCACGTGCTGGTTTCCCACACCGCCAATGTCAGTGGTTACGCCGATGAGTGGCTGGCGGAGATTGGTCGTACGCGCCAAGTCGTCCTTTCCGTGCCGCAATACAGCTCGCTACCGGCCTTGCTCGCCGGGACCGATCTGATCGCCAGTCTGCCGGACTACGCCGCCGAAGCGATGGCCGCGTCCGGCCAGCTGTTCAAGGAACCGTTCCCGTTTGAGACGCCGACCCTGGATCTGTCCATGGTCTGGCTCAGCCATGTCGATACCGACCCCGCGGAGCGTTGGTTGAGGTCGCGGCTGGAGGCGTTCATGAGTGAACGCGCGGTTTTACCGCCCGAGTGAGTAGGGCGATGCTGTGTTATATGTACGACCTTTCTGCCCACTTTCAGGAGCTCAGTCATGCCTCACCTGCACATGGAATACACCGCCAACCTGTCCGGGCTCAATGCCGACGTGGCGTTGATCCGGCTCAACAATGCGTTGGTGGCTTCCGGTCAGTTTGCTGCCGAATACGACATCAAGAGCCGAGCGGTGAAGGTTGAGACGTTCAGGGTCGGCACGGCGTTAGGTGAACGGGCCTTTGTGCATGTGAAACTGGCACTGTTGAGCGGTCGTTCACCGCAGATCAAGAAGCAGTTGTCCGAAAGTTTGCTGGCCGTGGTGCAAGAGCTGTGTGATTGGCCGACGAACATTGAAGTCCAGCTCGCCGTGGAAATCCTCGACATCGATCGAGAGTCCTACACCAAGATTGCCATCAGCCACTGAGTTTCAGGCCATTTCCTGCTCGGTGCAGGCCTTGACCACTTGCTCGCGTAGCCAGGTGTTGGCGCTGTCCTGATCGACATTCTGGCTCCACTGCATGTCGAGGCTGAAACCCGGCAAGCCGTTGGGCGCTTCGCAATGATTGAAGATCGAATCGTTGGCCAGCAATTGCTGGATACGCCGAGGCAGGGTCAGGATGAAGTCGGTGCCGGTGATCATCTTCAGTGCCGCGCTGTAGCTGTTGGAGCGCGCGACGATCTGCCGTTTTTGCGCCTGCTGCGCCAGCCAGCCGTCGACCATGTTAGTGGTGGAGGTCCAGGGTGTCGGGAACACGTGCCGGCGTTCGACGAAGGCTTGCAGGCTTAAACGCGGCTCCGGCGGTGTGGCTCGTTTATCGAAGACACAGACCAGGTCGTCCTCCAGCAACATCCGGGATTTGATATCGCCGTGACTGCGATGAAAGTTCGGGCCGAAGCAAATCACCAGGTCGAGGCTGCCGTCGCGCAGTTCTTCGGCCGGGATGTCGGTTTCGAACTTGTGCATGTTGACCATCACGGGCAGGTCGGCGAAATCGAAGCTTTTCAACAGCCGCGGCAGGATCAACTGCTCGAAGTATTCCGGTGCACAGATATTGAAGGTGACTGGTTGCAGGGTGGGGTCGAATGCTGGCGGACCGGCGTGACACAGGTTGATGCTTTCGAGGATCTTCAGCACGTGGGCGTACATGGTGCTGGCTTTGTAGGTGGGGCGCATACCCGCGCGGGTATTGATGAACAGTTCGTCTTCGAAACTGGTGCGCAGCTTTTTCAGGCAGTAACTCACGGTGGACTGGCTGACGCAGAGCGCCTCGGATACACCGCTGACGCTGCTTTGCTCATACACGGCGATAAACACCATGAGGTCCTGCATATCGAGCTTTCTAAGCAAGTTACTGTTCAACATCCGTTTCGTCTCGCTGTGCTCCTTGCGCTGACTGTGCGCAAACTTGTGCGAGTGATCCTAACGGAACGATGGTGCCAGGAGAATGCCTTGTAGGAGTTTTCATGGAAAGTTGTGGGGCAATTCCAGAGGCCTTCAGCCCTGAACGGCTGCTGGCACCCCGCGGCGGCTGGACATCAGCAGTGCCCACATACCGACTCCCACCAGCAGCGCGCCGATGATTTCCAGCGGCAGTGGCGACTGACGTAACCAGAACCAGTGAAACAATGTGAGGAACAGCGTGCTCAGGTAAATGTAGGAAATGACCGAGGAAGGGGCGATAACGCCGATGGCCCGATGCAGCAGCCAGAAGGTCGCCAGCGTAGCGAACACCGCCAGGTAAATCAGCCACCAGAAATCGCTCACGGTCAGCAATGACGCCGATCGCCAGCCGCCGCTGAACCCACAGAATGCCAGCAGAAACAGCGCGCCGAACAGCATGTTCCAGAAAGTCATGCCCACCGGGCCGCGCTCCTTGAGGCTGCTGGCCTTGAGCCGTTGACTCAGGGGCGAGTAGAGCGCCATCGCCAGGCAACCGACGCCATACACCGACACTGCATACAGCGAAGGCAGCTCACCAGGGCCTGCGCCTTTCAACACCAGCAATACGGCCCCGGCAGCGGCAATCAGCATCGGCAGCACCCGCTGTTTCAGGTTGCTGTCGGGCATCAATACGGCTTCGAACAGCAATGTCAGCAGTGGCACCAAGGTGAACATCGTTCCGGTATTGACGGCCGAGGTGTAGCGCAGAGCCTCGAACAGCGAGCCGAAATACACCGCCAGCAGCAAGCCGAGCACGGCATGGCCGAACAGTCCGCGGGCGGTCATGGCGGTATCGCCCTTGAACAGCAGCAGCGGAAAAAACACCAGGGCGCAGAACAGCAGGCGCAAGCCGGTCAGCAGGATCGGGTCGATGGCCTGGCTGACCTGTGCTGCCGCAGAAAACGAAGCAGCGATCAACAGTGCCCAGAGCAGCATGCCGACGTGAGCGGCGGCGAAACCGGTGTGTTTCATGGTGGGGTGTCCGGGTCAGTGAATGTGTCGGGCGTAATGCCGCGGATCGAAGCGCAAGACCATCAGGATCATCAGTGCCATGACGCCGGTCAGTGACCACCAGGCCCATTCGAAGCTGCCGAGCTGATCGCGGATCAACCCGGCAATCAGCGGTGAGAGACCGGCGATCAGGTAGCCGATGCCTTGCACGAACGCGGTCAGGCCGCCGGCACGCTGGGGATTGTCCAGATGATCCAGGGACACGATCAGGCTCATCGGGAACAGTCCGCCGATGCCGAGCCCCAACAGGCACGGCCACAAAAGACTGAGGTGTTGCGGGCTGAGAATAAGCCCGCAAAAACCCGCCATGATCAGCGCCAGCAACACCACAAGCACCGCGCGCCGGTCACGGCTGCGGTTGGCGATGGCCGGTGTCAGCAGGCCGGACAACACTTCCATGGCGGTCAAGAAACCCAGCAGCAACCCGGCGTTTTGTTCGCTCCAACCCTTTTCCACGTAGTACGGCGCCAGCCAGGCCAGCACACAGGTGTAGGACGCCGTGCCCAGGCCGAAGAAGATTGCGAGTAACCAGGCGCGGGAATTGCCGAAGAAGGAGCCATTGCGCTGCGACTGAGCAGGCTGCGCCGGTAGCCTTTCACGTTGCACGCACCAAAACAGCAACGCTACCAGCGCCAGCGCCGCCCAGATCGCCAGGCCTACGCGCCAGCTGCCGGTGCGGATCATCACCAGCGGCGCAAACGACGCCGCAATCGCCGCACCGCCCATGATCGACGTGACGTAGAGCCCCATGCACACGGAAACGTTGTCGCTGAAGCGAGATTTGATCAGCGCCGGCATCAATGCCTGGATCAGCGCGATACCGATACCCGCCAGGACGGCGCTGAGGATCAGTTCGGCCGCCGAATCGAGGAATAACCGCGACACCGTGGCCACGCCGATGATCAGCAGCGAGAGCACCACGGTGCGTTGTTCGCCGATTCGTTGGCTGACGCTCAACCCAAAAAACATCGCTAGCCCCATCGCCATCACTGGCAGCATGGTCAACAGCGATGCCAGGCTGAAACTCAGTGCAATGTCGCCGCGAATCGCCGACAGCAAAGGACCAACGGCGGCCATGGAAGGCCGCAGGTTCAGGGCGACAAGAATGATGCTGAACATCAGCCAGAGGGCGGGGCGAGAGGTTGCGCGAACGTTTTCCATCTATCGGACCTTGAATGACAAGGAGCCGATTAGGCGCGCGAGGCCTGCGGGCCGCAAATCAGAAAGTCCGGGGTAGTATTTAGAAATTAAATAACACTCTGAACTCCCTGTAGCAGCTGCCGAAGGCTGCGTTCGGCTGCGAAGCAGGCGCAAATTCTGCCACCGGATGAACCTGCCACACCGCATTGGCTGATTTAACGTCTGCTTCGCAGCCGAACGCAGCCTTCGGCAGCTGCTACAAGTACCGGTGCTACTCAATTGTTTAGCCAAGCCGCAACCAAAGTTCTTCAAATCCCGATTTAACGACTTAACCTCCCGTGTGACGCTGCCGGTCATCTGTTCTCTGCGGTTTTATCTATGGACGGTTGTCCCGTCGCACTTCCCTCCGAATTAGCCTTTTGGGCGCTGTGGCACTGCCGTCACGCGCGCCCACCGGATTTCTGCATTTCCCGTTGATTGTTCTTACAGGTCCCGCGCTATGCGCCGGGATCAAAGCGGCGACGCCTATGCGTTTGCCTGACGCGGAAATAAGAGAATTCCCATGAGTGTTGCCACGACATCTTTCGCCTCCAAGCAAGAAGCCCTGACCTTTCTGGAACAGAACCCGGATATCGAGATGTTCGAGTTGTTCATCCTCGACAACAACGGTGTACCGCGGGGCAAGTTGCTGCATCGCGATGAACTGCTGGCGGTGTACGAAAGCGGGCGGCCATTGCCGAGCACCATTCTTGGCCTGACCATCAACGGCGATGACGTGGAAAACTCCGGTCTGGTCTGGGACGTTGGCGATATCGACTGCCGGGCGTACCCGATCAGCGGCAGTTTGACGCGCATGCCGTGGCGGCTGATTCCTACGGCGGCGGTGCAGGTCAGCATGCACCCGAAGGAGGGCATGCCCGCGACGATTGCCGATCCACGGCATCTGCTGGCGAAAGTCATCGAAGGTTTGCAGGCCGACGGTTATTACCCGGTGATGGCGGCGGAGCTGGAGTTCTACCTGCTGGATCAGCAGCGCGACAGCAACGGTCGACCGCAACCGGCACGGGATGTCGATGGCGGGCGACCGCGGGGCACTCAGGTCTACGGGTTGCGTGAACTGGAACAGATCGAGCCGTTTCTGGCCGATCTTTACAGCGCCTGCAAACTCCAGGGCATTCCGGCGCGCACGGCGATTTCCGAATACGCGCCGGGGCAAGTGGAAATCACCCTCGAACACCGCACCGACGCCTTGCAGGCGATGGACGAAGCGGTGCGCTACAAACGACTGGTCAAAGGCGTGGCCCACAAACACGGGATGACGGCGTGCTTCATGGCCAAACCGTTCGATGACCTGGCGGGCACTGGCATGCACATGCACGTCAGCCTGGCGGACAAGGAGGGCAACAACCTGTTCGCCAGCGAAGCCCCGGAAGGTACGCCGTTGCTCAAACAGGCGGTCGGCGGGATGCTTAGTACGTTGCTCGATTCATTGCTGCTGTTCTGTCCGAACGCCAACTCTTACCGTCGCTTCCAGACCAACAGCTATGCGCCGCTGGCACCCACGTGGGGCGTGGACAATCGCACCGTGAGTTTGCGCGTGCCCGGCGGGCCGGCGTTTTCCCGGCATATCGAACACCGCATCTGTGGCGCCGACGCCAACCCGTATCTGGCGGCTGCGGCGATTCTGGCCGGGATCCATCGCGGTATTCGCGAACAACTCGATCCTGGCGCGCCGGTGGAGGGCAATGGCTACGCCCAGGCCACCGAACTGTTGCCGACTGACTGGCTAACCACGTTGCGGGCGCTGGAAGGTTCGAGCTGGGCACGGGAAGCGTTCGGCGGTGAGTTCCTCGGTGTGTACCTGGCGGTAAAACGTGCCGAGTATCGACAGTTCATGGGCGAAGTCGGCGAGCAGGACTGGCGTTGGTATTTGAATCAAGCCTGAACAGAACCTGAACCATTCTCAAATAAGTTAAAAGTTTTGGCCTAGTGCCATGAGCCAACTAATCGTTGGCTTCTTTTTCACAAAAAATTGATGGTTGGCTGCCTAAAATTAGTGCTGTCGCGGTAAATGAAATTTTCACATTTACCGAAGGCACTTCTTTTCAGGAACAGCCGATCATCATGTTGAAGATTAAAGCCGTGCGCCCCGAGTGGGTGACACTGATTGCCAGCGCCTTTCTATTAACGGGCTTCAACCTTGTTCTCTGGCAACACCTGTTTGAAATCACGGCATCGGACGGTCAGGGCATCGTCATGCGCGTGGCTTTCGGCTTGATGATCCTGGCTGCCTTCAACATTGTGCTGACCCTGCTGGCATTCCGGCCTGTGCTCAAACCGGTCTTGACCCTGATCTTTATGATCAGCGCCGGGGTGGCGTATTTCATGAGCCAATACGGTGTTTTGATTGACACCGGCATGTTGCGTAACTTTGCTCAAACCAATGCGACGGAAGTGCGTGACTTACTCTCGATTAAGTTGCTTGTTTATATTGTTTTACTCGGTGTTTTGCCGTCCTTTTTGTTATGGAAGACGCCGGTTAGTTACCGTCGCTGGCACCGTGAACTACTCAGTAAAATTCTCGTGAGTGCCGCATCAGTTGCTGTGATCGGTGGTGTCGCACTGGTTAACTATCAAGGCTTGTCCTCATTGTTTCGCAATCATCATGAACTGCGCCTGATGGTGGTGCCGAGCAACTACATTGGCGCCTCGGCCGGCTATCTGCGTGAGCAGGTCGCCTCTGCGCGGCAACCCTTCGTCACACTGGGCGAAGATGCCCAGCGAGATCCCGCCTTGCAAACCCGCGGCCGCAAATCCCTGACCGTGCTGGTGGTGGGCGAAAGTGCCCGGGCCGAGAACTTCGGCATCCTGGGGTATGACCGTGACACCACGCCAAAACTGGATAAAGAAGCCGGCCTGATTGCGTTCACCGACGTGCATTCCTGCGGGACGGAAACAGCGGTGTCGGTGCCGTGCATGTTCTCCGACATGGGCCGCAAGAATTACAACGCCAGCAAGGCAAAGAACCAGGAAGGCTTGCTGGATGTACTCAAGCGCGCGGGTCTCGACGTGATTTGGCGCGATAACCAATCGGGCTGCAAAGGCACTTGCGATCGGGTCACCCTCGACGACGTCAGTAACCTGAAAGACCCGGTGCTGTGCGCCAATAGCGAATGCCGCGATGAAATCCTGCTGCAGGGTTTGCAGCACTTCATCGATACCCTGGATAAAGACACGGTACTGGTGTTGCACCAGATGGGCAGTCACGGTCCGGAATACTTCAAGCGCTACCCGAAAGAATACGAGCGCTTCACCCCGGTTTGTGAAAGTAACGCCCTGAACAATTGCAGTCGCGAAAGTATCGTCAATGGCTACGACAACACCCTGGTGTATACCGACCACGTGCTGTCCACCCTGATCGATCTGTTGCGTAACAATCAGGACAAAGTCGATACCGCGATGCTCTATCTGTCGGACCACGGCGAATCCCTGGGCGAGTACAACTTGTTCCTGCACGGGACGCCTTACATGCTGGCGCCGGAACAACAAAAACATGTCGCGATGCTGGCCTGGTTTTCCGACAGCTATCAAAAGTCGTTCTCGGTGGACACCCATTGCCTGCAACTGAGTCGCGAAAAGCCCTTGAGCCAGGACAACCTGTTCCATTCGATGCTCGGTTTGCTGGAGGTCAAGAGCAAGGTCTACAACCAGGATCTGGATATGTTTGCCGGGTGTCGCGGTGCGGTGATCGACGGCGTGTTGGCCAAAGAATGAGTGCTTCAACCTTTTTTTCACGCACCGGCCGCTAACCTGCGGCCGGATAGAGTTTCCCCCCGAGAACCATTGCACATGTCCCCTCAACCCCCATCCGCCATCGAGCTTGAGATCGCCCGGCGCTACGATCAGGAGCACGCCCGCGTCTGTCTTCAGCCGCGACCGCGTGGCCTGGCCGGGCGGTTGACGTTCTGGCGTGACGAGCAACTGGTGCGCAACGCGCTCAAGGCTGCCGGCGAGCCGGGCCTGGTTCTCGATTTGGCCTGCGGTGTCGGGCGCTTCTGGCCGGTACTGGCCGAGCATGCCAACCGGGTGATTCTCGCGGCCGACCCGTCGCAGGACATACTCGATCATGCCCGCACCCACCATCCGCAGAACCTGCTGAAACGGGTCAAGACCTTTCAGAGTTCAGCGTTCACCATCGGCTTGTCGGCGAATGCGGTTGACTGCATTTTTTGCATGCAGCTGTTTCAACACATCGCCTGCCCCGAGCATCGTTTGGCCATGCTTAAGGAGTTCCATCGTGTCAGTCGCGATACGGTGATTGTGGCGGTACGGGTCGATGCTCATTTCAAAGGCCCGCGCACGGATGCACAGGGCGTTCCGGCCCGACCGTTGGCCAGCAAGGCCGACGTGGAAGCCGAGTTCAAGCGCGCAGGTTTGCGCTTGATCAGTCATCAGGACTTCCTGCCCGGCTGTGCACGGATGCGCGTCTACGTACTGCGTAAGGCCAGTTAGTCTCCGCTTGTCAGACATTTCTTGCTGTTTGGCAGGCATTTTCGCTAAAGCTCTTGTTCAGTGGATGCGCGGAAATCGCCGGGGGCGATATATACTGCGCGCCATTCTTCAAGGGAGAGCCGTGTGGCCATCGATATTCACTGGATTCGCGACAACGATAGCCTCGGTCAGTTTTGCGCCGAGTGGCAGCAGCTGCCATTCGTTGCCCTCGACACCGAATTCATGCGGGTCGACACCTTTTATCCGATTGCAGGCCTGCTGCAGATCGGCGATGGCGTACGCGCTTACCTGATTGATCCACTGACCATCGACAACTGGCAGCCGCTGGCCGCGTTGCTGGAAAACCCGGCCGTGGTCAAAGTCGTCCATGCGTGCAGCGAAGACCTCGAAGTCCTGCTGCGCCTGACCGGCAGCCTGCCGGCGCCGCTGTTCGACACCCAGTTGGCCGCCGCTTACCTGAACCTCGGTTTTTCCATGGGGTATTCGCGGCTGGTGCAGGAAGTGCTCGGCATCGACCTGCCCAAGGGCGAGACCCGTTCCGACTGGCTGCAACGTCCTCTTTCGGACACCCAAATCAGCTATGCCGCCGAAGATGCTTTGCACTTGGCGGAAGTTTTCGTACAGCTTCGTCCGAAGCTTTCTGACGACAAGTACGCCTGGGTCCTGGAAGACGGCGCCGAGCTGGTGGCCAACCTGCGCCGCGAAGTTGATCCGTATGAGGTTTATCGCGAAGCCAAGCTGGCCTGGAAGCTCTCCCGTGCCCAACTCGTCGTATTACGTGAACTCTGCGCATGGCGTGAACGCGAAGCCCGCGCCCGTGATCTGCCGCGTAACCGCATCGTGCGTGAGCATTCCCTGTGGCCGCTGGCGCGGACTCAGCCGGACAACCTTGGCGCGTTGGCGAAAATCGAAGACATGCACCCGCGTACCGTGCGTCAGGACGGCGAATTTCTGCTTGATCTGATCAAGCGCTCAGGCAGTGTGTCGCCTGATCAATGGCCGCCAGCGGTGCCGGAGCCTTTGCCGGTGGATGCCGCCGCGCTGATCAAACAGCTGCGTGCGATCGGCCAGGCCGAAGCTGAACGCCTGAACATTGCGCCAGAGCTGATGCTGCGCAAGAAAACCCTGGAAGCGCTGCTCAAGAGCGGCTATCCCAACGGTCCTTACCAATTGCCTGATTCGCTGCGTGGCTGGCGCCGCGAATTGATGGGCCAAGCGCTGCTCGACAGCCTGGCCACCGCCGGAGAACAGCCTTGAAACGTATTTGCTCCATTTATCGAAGCTTGAAGAAAAACGAGATGTACCTCTATGTGCTCAAAAGCGATGCACTGGAGCGCGTCCCGGAAAGTCTGATGGCTGCCTTCGGCAAACCGCATCACGCCTTCGA
This sequence comes from Pseudomonas sp. LBUM1645, assembly GCF_059716185.1. Lineage (NCBI taxonomy): Bacteria > Pseudomonadati > Pseudomonadota > Gammaproteobacteria > Pseudomonadales > Pseudomonadaceae > Pseudomonas > Pseudomonas sp. LBUM1645. The sequence goes on along the minus strand of NZ_CP166811.1, from coordinate 5,442,225 downwards.
CCTGGTGCTGACCCCCGAGCGCAAACTGTCGCGCGAGGACATCACCGTGGTGCTGGAAAACCTTGAGAAGCAGGGTTACCACTTGCAAATGCCGCCGGCCGAAGACGAATACATCGAACACTTGCCGGAAGAATTGCTGCGCCGCAACGACCCGATGTGACCGGCAGACAGGCTCTGTTCAGAGCCTTTATGAAAAACTGGAATGATTTTGGCGATGGCCTGGGCGATGGAGCGTTACTCCATCGGCGGCCGTCTGCACTGTTTTTGAAAGGTTTGAACCATGCGCGTTCTGATTGCTGAACACGACCACCCGGTGTACGCCCAGCTGTTGCGTCAAGCAGCGCCCGACCTGGAAGTGCTGACCAGCGGCGACTCCGCCGAACTGGCCAGCCTGGCCGCTGATTGTCCGATCTGGCTCGGTCAGCCGGACCTGCTGGCGACCTTGCTGCGTCAGGGCCACGAGCCACAATGGCTGCAATCGACCTGGGCGGGCATTACGCCGCTGCTGGCCGACGGCTTGCCACGTCACTATCGCCTGACCCGGGCGGTAGGGATTTTCGGGCAGGTCATGGCCGAATACGTGCTGACCTACATGCTCGGCCACGAACGCGAAGTGCTGCCGCGGCTGGTCAGCCAGGTCGAGCGTAAATGGGACAGTCGCCAGGGCCAAAGCCTGGCCGGGCGCAAAGTGTTGATCGTCGGCACCGGTGACATCGGCCAGACCGTGGCGCAGTTTCTTCTGCCGTTTGGCGTCGAGTTGTACGGCATCGCCAGCGAAGCCCGCGAGCAGGCGCCGTTTGTCGAAGTCGGGGCGCTGGCTGATCTGCCGCGTCTGGTCGGTGAAGTCGATTACGTGATCAATCTGCTGCCGAATACGCCGAACACCCACGACCTGTACGACGCGGCGCTGTTCAAGCTATTCAAGCCGACCGGGTTGTTCATCAACGTCGGGCGCGGCGTGGCAGTGGTCGATGCGGACCTGGTGGAGGCCTTGAAAGAAGGGCATCTGGCCGGCGCTGTAATCGACGTCTGCCGTCAGGAGCCGCTGCCGCAACGTCATCCGTTCTGGACTGCCTGGGGCTTGCTGCTGACTGGCCACAGCTCGGCACCGACCTCGCCATCGATGATGGTGAACCTGTTTGTCGAGAACCTTCGGGCGTATCAGGCAGGTGAGGCGTTGCGCGGGGAAGTGGATTTCAATCGCGGTTACTGAGCCAACCACTTACTTGAATATTGTGCAAAACCTGTGGGAGCGAGCTTGCTCGCGATGGCGGTGTGACAGTCACGTTGATGTTGAATGTGACGGCCTCATCGCGAGCAAGCTCGCTCCCACAGGGTATTTGCATCGTTCTTTAGAGGGTGAAGTCGCCTTCGGCGGCCAACTCGCTTAGCGGACGACGCGGGCTCGGTTCTTCACGTGCTTGCAGGTAATCCGCCAGCGTCGCCTTGTCGCCCAGTTTGCCCACCGCTACCGCAGCGTGCAGCGCATAACCCTCAGGAATGTTCAGCTCCTTGCGGGTCAGGTCCTGGTCGAAACCAGCCATGCCGTGGGTGTGCCAGCCGCTGATGCTCGCTTGCAGCGCCAGATGGCCCCAAGCGGAACCTGTGTCGAAGGTGTGCCACAAGGCCGGGGTTTCTTCGGTGGCGCCAGGCACCGCGAAGGTGGTTTTCGAGATCACGATCACCAGTGCCGAGGCGTGTTGCGCCCAGCCGCGGTTGAACTCATTCAGCAGGCCCAGGAAACGCTCCCAGTTTGGCGTGTCGCGACGCGCATACAGAAACCGCCAAGGCTGCGAGTTGTAGGCCGATGGCGCCCAGCGTGCAGCTTCGAAGAAGCTCAGCAGGGTTTCTTCGGAGATCGCTTCGCCAGTGAAGGCGCGGGGCGACCAGCGGTCGGTGAACTGAGGGTGGATGGCATAGTCGGCAACGCGTGGATTGGCACTCATCAAGAGATTCCTTGCTACGTTTGAAGGTGAGGGGCGACGCAAAACCCTACTGGGCGGCACAATAACTGACAAGCTTGTTTTTACCGGCAGTCGCCAACGCTTGGCCCACAAGGGCCTTGGCACTAGACTGGCGGCCTTTTCACCACCTGATGTTGATGCTTGAGCCATGGTCGCCAAAGTCGAACCGTTCTGGATACGCAAAACCCTCGATCAACTCGATCAAGAGGAATGGGAATCGCTGTGCGACGGCTGTGGCCTGTGCTGCCTGCAAAAACTCGAAGATGAAGACGACAACAGCGTCTATTACACGCGTATCGCCTGCAAACTGCTGGACCTGAAAACCTGTCAGTGCACCGATTACCCGAACCGCCGCGATTTCGTTCCCGACTGCATCCAGCTCACGCCGGGCAAGGCTGACGAATTCAAATGGTTGCCACCGACCTGCGGCTATCGACTGGTCAGCGAAGGCAAGGACCTGCCGCTTTGGCACCATCTGGTGTGCGGTGATCGCGATGCGGTGCACCACGAACGTATTTCCCAGTCCGGGCGCATGCTCGCCGAAGGCAGCGTGGCCGAAGACGATTGGGAAGACCATCTGATTTTCCGGGCGGGTTAATTCCCACTCACAAAATCGGCAGTGATTACTAGAATTCAGGGCTGCTACGCAGCCCAGCGCGAGCAAGCTCGCTCGCCACAAGGAGTGTGTATGGCTGTGGGATTGCGGCTGGCGTTGACCTTTGGGCTTTTGGCTCTGAGTTCGCCCGTATGGGCGGCGAAGAAGGTCGATCTGGATTACCACGTGCGCCTGTTGCCGCAAAGCGATCAGGCCGAAGTGCGGCTGACTCTGGCTCAGGGTTCGGCGGTACGCAGTCTGGATTTCGACCTGGGCGATGGCAGCCACTACAGCGATTTCAAGGCCGATGGCCAATGGCAGCTCACGCCGGGCAAGCAGGCCCGTGGTGTCTGGCGTCCGGCCGCCGACAAGGCCAGCCTGACCTACCGCGTACGCATCAGCCACGGACGCAAGAGCGGCAGCTTCGATACACGCATGACCCCGACCTGGGCGCTAATGCGCGGCGACGATCTGGTGCCGGCGGCCAAACTCGATCAGCAGGATGGCATCGAGCTCGTTTCACGCCTTGAATTTGAATTGCCTACCGGCTGGAAAAGCGTTGAAACCGCCTGGCCGCGAATCGGCAAGAACAAATTCCGCGTCGATAACGTTTCTCGCCTGTTCGACCGGCCCACCGGCTGGATGCTCGCCGGCCACCTCGGCACCCGTCGTACGCGGCTTGGGGAAACCGAAGTCACCGTCGCCTCGCCTCAAGGCCAGGGCATGCGCCGCATGGATGTGCTGACACTGCTGACCTTTGTCTGGCCGCAAGTGCAGGCGGTGTATCCCCGACATCCGGTCAAACTGCTGATCGTCGGTGCCAATGACCCGATGTGGCGCGGCAGTCTGGGCGCGCGCGAATCGATCTATCTGAACACCCGTCTGCCGATGGTCAGCGAAAGCGGTACCAGTGCGCTGGTGCGGGAATTGGCGCAGGTGTTCGGACGGATCAACGACCAGCAGCGCAGTGACTGGATTAGCGAAGGATTTGCCGAGTATTACGCCATCGAACTGGTGCGCCGCGCTGGCGGCATGAGTGATGAGCGGTATGAGAGTTTGCAGAAGAAGTTGGCCAAGGACAGCCAGAAAGTCACGACCTTGCGCGCTGAGCAGGTCAGCCCGGCGCAGGTGTCGAAAGCGGTCGTGTTATTGCAGGAACTGGATCGCGAGATTCGCCTGAAGACCCGCAACAAGCGTTCGCTGGATGATGTGTTGCGCGGGGCGATGCATTTGGAAAGTGTGGATACCAAGGAATTTGTTCAGCTGGCCGAAAGCGTTATTGGCGAGTCTTCCAAAGTCCTCGACACCGAGTTGCTGCAGTAAAAATCAAAAGATCGCAGCCTTCGGCAGCTCCTACAGGTGTACACAAAGCCCTGTGTAGGAGCTGCCGAAGGCTGCGATCTTTTGATCTTAAAAGGTCAAACCCCGGTTTTAGGCGACTTCAACGAATCATTACCGGTCACGGTAGCGGTATTGGTCGCCGCTTCGGCATTCGCCTTCAACCGGTTCAGCTCTTCACCCGCCCGCTGAATCTTCGCCCGCACGTTGTTCATGTCCTGACGGCTTTTCTCCAGCAGGCTTTTCGCCGAACTGTGCCCGGTAATACCACGCGCCAGGGCTACACCGCCGATCGCCACTTGAATCAACCCGAACAGACCACCGCGACGCAGGCCCTTGCCGACCATCACCACGCCGCCGGCCAGGGAACCGATGCGCTCCCAGCCCTGCACGTTCTGCTCGGTGTGAGTCTGGAACGGGGTGGATTCGATGCGTTCTACGCGTTTGAGTTCGCTCATGATCTGTCTCCTGGCTGGAATGACTGCTTCAAGAATAGATAATTAAGCTGACTGCCAAGGCGGGCGGCTTGTTCCATCGGATGTGCGGTGAGTCAGCGAAATTTCGCCCCGGAACGGGTGTTGAGTCCCTTGGACATGCGGTCATAGAGCACGACGTTGACGGTGGCCGCCAGGTTCATGCAACCGGTGGTCGGGATGTAGACCACGTCTTCGCACCAGTCGCGAATCTCTTTATCCAGCGAGCCATCTTCCGGGCCGAAGATGTACAGCGCGCGGTCCGGGTGTGTGTATTCCGGCAGCGAACGGGCGCCGTCCACCAGTTCCACAGCGACCGGAACGCAGCCCAGCGGCAGGATTTTCTTCAGATCGTCGATGCCGATCAGCGGAATGTCGTAGTGGACGCGCTTGGTGTCGGTGACGAAGTCGGCGGCGCGTTCATAACGTTTGCCGGTGTAGAACACGGACGCCACGCCATAGCAGCCAGCGGCGCGCATCACCGAACCGACGTTCTCCGGTGATTTGGGGTTATACAAACCAATGCAGCTGTACCGTTTGTCTGCCACGAGCGGGTGCCTTCGGGGAAAAAACGGCGATTATACGGGGATTGGGGGAGGGGTGTTCGGTTTGAGATTGGCGGTGTCTGGGCGATAGCTATCGCGAGCAAGCTCGCTCCCACAGTGGTTGGCGGTGAGCACAAATTTTGTGTACACCGCATTACCCTGTGGGAGCGAGCTTGCTCGCGATGAGGCCAGTATGGGCGCCGAAGACCTTCAGTCTTCTTTCTTCATCAAGCCCGCCAACGCGGCAAACGGGTTATGCGTCGCCTTGGCGATTTTCGGCGAGCTCAGCGAGCCTTCACCGAAATACTGTTGGTCGGTATACCGCGAGTGTTCGTTGTCGTGGCAATACAGGCACAACAATTCCCAGTTCGAGCCGTCCTGAGGGTTGTTGTCGTGGTTGTGGTCGCGGTGGTGAACGGTCAGTTCGCTCAGGCGCTTGCCGGAAAACTCACGGGCGCAGCGACCGCACACGTGCGGGTACATTTTCAGGGCCTTGTCGCGGTAACCCATTTCCTTGTCGCGCTGGTTGTCGGCAAGGATGCGGTCCAGTTTCGACGTGTTGGTCGGAGGTGTTGACGAACTCATGGGTTCACCTTTGTAAAAGACTAATGACGGTTATGACGTGAGTTTAGCTCAGCCCTTGAGCTTCTCGGCAATCCAGATGGTGTGGCGGGTGCCTTTGTTGCCGTGGGCGAAGACCTGGACTTCCTCGGCCTTGAAGCCGGCCTTCTTCAGTTTGTCGGAAAACTGTCGGTCAGCACTCGCGGACCAGACGGCCAGCACGCCTTTGGGTCGCAGTGCCTTGGCGCAGGCGCTCAGGCCACCAGCGGAGTAGAGCCAGCTGTTGGCCTTCTGGGTCAGGCCTTCGGGGCCGTTGTCGACGTCGAGCATGATCGCATCAAAACCTTGCGGCTCGGCTTGCAGGACTTTCGCCACGTCTTCCATGCGAATGACCGTACGCGGGTCGAGCAGCGGGTTCCCGGCTTTCTCGCCCAGCGGTCCACGGTTCCACTCCACCACACCCGGCACCAGTTCGGCGACCACCACTTCAGCGGTTTTGCCCAGATGCTTGAGGGCCGAGGCGAGGGTGAAGCCCATGCCCAGGCCGCCGATCAGCACGCGCGAATTCGGTCGGCCGGCCACTTTACGGCACGGGATCTCCGCAAGAGCGTCTTCCGAGCCGTGCATGCGGGTGTTCATCAGTTGCCCGCCGTCGCCGCCCTGGATCTTGATGACGAAATCCTCACCGTATTCGAACAGGCACAAGGCACCGCCATTTTCAGGAATTGGAGTGGTGTCGAGCAGAACGAAACGTTTCATGGGACTCACTTGAGGAGAAATTGGCATAAGAGGGGGAAGGCAAACACGCGCAGTTGGGAGTAGCCTGCAAAAAGACAACAAGGCCAACGGAGCCATTGATGAAGCGCACCATTCTAACGGTCATTGCCTTGGCCGCGCTCTCGATAACTGCAGTGCAGGCCCAGCAGTTGCAAACCATTCCGACCAACCCTGCGCCGCTGCCCGGTTCGCCCGGCACCGCGACCCCGACACCGTACCCGCAAATCACCCCGACAGCCGCGCCCAGAACCGGGCCCGGCAGTGGCGGTCCGCCGTTGGTGCCCATTGAAATGCCTAGCCCGCCGAGCAAGGACCAGCCACTGCCTGGGCTGGAGCAAAACCCGTCGAAAGCCAAATCACCCGGCGGTTAAACCTGCTGCGAGAGCAGTTGCCCATCGGCCATGCGCAGGCGTTTGGAGAGGGAGACGGCGAGGGCGCGGATGATTTTGGCGGCGATTTTCGGCGCATCGTTGAGCATCTTTTCCAGCGAATCCTTGCCCAGATTGAGCAACTGGCAACTGCTTGCGGCCACGCAACTGGCTGAGCGCCGTTCGCCATCGAGTACGGCCATTTCACCGAACGCCCGACCGCTGCGCAACGTTGCCATGGTCACCAGGTGCCCGTCGCTGTTGGTTTTCTGCACCGCCACCTGGCCGGTGTGGATGATGCACATGAAGCTGCCGGCATCACCCTCATGGAAAATCTCTTCGCCCTGAGCAATGGTGCTGATGCTGAAGTAGCCCGAGGCCGTGGCGAAGTCCGCCGGCAGCAGTTGATCGAACAGGCCACAGTCCATCAGCCAGTCGCGAATTTCGTTGTTCAGTAAGGTCGGTTCTGACATGTCGTCACGGTCTTTTTCTTGTGTCTGTTGCTGTTCCGGTCTGGCGAGAATGTCGCGATTCTCTGTAGCAGCTGCCGAAGGCTGCGTTCGGCTGCGAAGCAGTCGTAAAATCGGCCAACGCGGTTCGTCAGATAAACCGAGTAAGCCGGATTAACGACTGCTTCGCAGCCGAACGCAGGCTTCGCCAGCTGCTACAGGGAGCAGCGTCAGCCCGGTGTTCGGTGTTAAGACCGACACGCCGGGCCAAGTTCCTCAGGCGATGCCCAAAACCTTGAAAACAAATGCGTATTCGAGTGCTACGTCACGCAATCCCTGATAACGACCGCTCATCCCGCCATGCCCGGCACCCAATTCGGTCTTGAGCAGCAGGGGATTTGTGTCGGTTTTGGTCGCGCGTAATTTCGCCACCCACTTGGCTGCTTCCCAGTACTGCACGCGGCTGTCGTTGTAGCCGGCGATCACCAGGGTCGCCGGATAGGCTTGCGCGGTGACGTTTTCGTACGGGGCGTAGGCCTTGATCCGCTCATAGACGTCCGGTTCTTCAGGATTGCCCCACTCGTCGTACTCGGTGACGGTCAACGGCAGATCCGGGTCGAGCATGGTGTTCAGCACGTCGACGAACGGCACTTCGGCAATCGCAGCAGCGAACAACTCCGGCCGCTGATTGAGCACTGCGCCGATCAGCAGACCGCCGGCGCTGCCGCCGCTGATCGCCAGTTGTTGTGAAGTAGTGAAACCGTTGGCAATCAGGTGTTCGGTGCAGGCGATGAAGTCGCTGAAGGTGTTGTGTTTGTGTTCCTGCTTGCCAGCGCGATACCAGGCTTCGCCCAGTTCACCGCCGCCACGCACGTGAGCGATGGCGAACGCCACGCCACGATCCAGCAGACTCAAGCGGGCGTGGGAGAACCACGGGTCGAGGCTTTCACCGTAAGCGCCGTAGCCGTACAGATACAGCGGCGTCGGCTTGCCCAGTGCTTCGCGTTTGACGACGAGGCTGATCGGCACTTTCGTACCATCAGGTGCGGTCGCCCACAGACGCTGACTGACGTAGGCATCGGCGTCGAACGGACCGAGCACCGGTGTCTCCTTGAGGACTTTCTGCTCGCCGCTGCCCAAAATCAGTTGGCGAATTTGCGCCGGACGGTTCAGCGCTTCGTAGCGCAGGCGGATCCTGTCGCTGACGAATTCCAGGCTGTTCTGCACGTGAAGGCTGTAGGCCGCATCCGGCAATTGCACGCGGTAGCTCGGCAGGTCTTGCGGATGAACTTCGATGATCGGCAAGCCACCTTCACGCAGGCTCAGGGTCATGGCCCCGGTATTCAGGCTCATGCCTTCGATCATCACCGTGTCGCTGTGCGGGATCAGGTTCTGCCAGTCGGCCTCGGTCGGCGCCACGCCGGTGTCTAGGGCGTGGTAAAGGGCAAAGTTGATGCCGTCGCGATTGGTGCGAATGAACCAGGTCCATTGACCGTCGAGCGCGCCGTGGTCGACGTCGTACTCATGGTCTTCAACCCTCGGTGCGATGCAGGTAAAGGCCTGCTGCGGCTGGAACGCGTCGAGCACCCAGACTTCGCTGGTGGTCTTGCTGCCCAGGGACAGCAGCAATTGCTGCTCGGAACTGGAGCGGTAGCAATGCATGAAGAATCGACCGTCCTGCTCATGGAACACTTCTTCGGCTGCCGTACCGTCCAGCCGATAGCGGAACAGTTTGTGCGGGCGATGGGTGTCGTCCAGTTCGCCGAAGAACAGCGTCAGGCTGTCATTGGCCCAGGTCATGCTGCCGTCGCAGTCCTGGAATTCCAGTTCGCTGACACGGCCGTTGGACAATTCCTTCACGAACAGCGTGTAAATCTCATCGCCCGTGGCGTCGATGCTGTAGGCCAGACGCTGGTGGTCCGGGCTGATACTGAAGGCACCCAGGGAAAAGAAGCCGCCTTTGGCCAGCGCATTCGGGTCCAGCAGCAGCTGTTCCTTGCTTTCGTCAAGCTGCAGGCTGTCATCGGCAGGGCGCGGGCAGCGGTAGTGACGGGCATATTCATCCCCGGCCGTGGTGCGCGTGTAATACAGATACGGACCCCAAGGGGAGGGCAAGGACAGGTCGGTTTCGAGAATCCGGCCCTTGATCTCTTCGAACAGGGTTTCACGCAACCCGGCCTGATCGGCGGTTTGCGCCTCTTGGTAGCGGTTTTCCGCTTTCAGGTAGTCGAGCACCGCGTCGGTGTCGCGCTCCTGCAGCCAGGCATACGGGTCAGAACCGTCAGCCTTGTGGGCGATCGGGGCGCTGGGGACGTTGGCGGATACGGGCATGAATGGCTCTCGGACGATGTACGAAATAGGGACTTCGCACCTGTGGGAGCGAGCTTGCTCGCGATGACGGACTGTCATGCAACATTGATGTTGAATGTACTGGCCTCATCGCGAGCAAGCTCGCTCCCACAGGTTCTGTGTCTTGACCGACTGGCATTGGAGCAAGCCTGACGTGCGAAAAGTCGTTACTATAAGCGCCTCTTTGCCTGCCTTGCCATGGACACCATGACCGAGAACGACTATCTGATCGCTTGGGGCCTCTACGCCTTTGCCGCTTTGGGCTGCCTGTTGGTGTGGATGCGTATCACCCGCTGGATGTGGCGATGGCTGCGTGAGCCGTTACGTCTATTGGTTGCTGTGTTGCTGTTCAGCCCCACCATCATCGACCCGGTGAAGGAAAAGGTCGCTCCGGCCATCGCCATTACTGCCCTGGATCTGTTGTTCAAGGTCGGCAACAACGCCTGGCGGGCGGTTTCCGACCTGTTCATGTACGGCATGATCGCCTTCGGCATTTACCTGGTATTCGTGGCGATCCGTTTCCCTATCGAACGGGCGTCCAACGCTCGCAAGGAACAGGCTGCCGCTGCCAAGGCTGCGGCCCGGGCCGATGACCCTGAAGAGGATCATCCTTTCGGCGGTGCGGGCGATGATCGTTACGGTCGTCCACCGGTGCCGAGCAACCCTCAGCGATTGCGGGTCGAACCGCGTCTGTAACCTTGCCCCTGCCTTTCAGCGAGAATCCGAGCATGTGTGAGTTATTGGGCATGAGCGCCAATGTGCCGACCGATATCGTGTTCAGCTTCACCGGGCTGATGCAGCGCGGCGGCCGCACCGGCCCGCACCGTGACGGCTGGGGCATCGCCTTTTACGAGGGTCGTGGCCTGCGCCTGTTTCAGGACCCGGCGGCGAGCTGTGAGTCCGAAGTCGCCAACCTGGTGCAACGCTATCCGATCAAGAGCGAAGTGGTGATCGGGCACATCCGCCAGGCCAATGTCGGCAAAGTCTGCCTGTCCAATACCCATCCATTCGTGCGCGAGTTGTGGGGACGTAACTGGTGTTTCGCCCACAACGGCCAGCTCGCGGAGTTTCAACCGATCAAGAGTTTTTACCGCCCGGTCGGCGATACCGACAGCGAGGCGGCGTTCTGCGATTTGCTCAATCGCGTGCGCGCAGCGTTCCCGGAACCGGTAGAGGTCGAAGAACTGCTGCCGGACCTGGTCGCCGCCTGCGCCGAATACCGCAGCAAAGGCGTGTTCAACTGCCTGCTCAGCGATGGCGATTGGTTGTTCTGCTATTGCTCGACCAAATTGGCGCAAATCACCCGTCGCGCGCCATTTGGCCCGGCGCGCTTGAAGGACGTCGATGTGATCGTCGATTTTCAGGCCGAAACCACGCCCAACGACGTGGTCACGGTGATCGCCACCGAACCCTTGACCGAAAACGAAACCTGGACCCGCTACGAACCGGGCCAATGGAGCCTCTGGCGACGCGGTGAATGCGTTAGCCAGGGCAAGACCGAATAAGGATTTCCCCTCATGTTGCTCAGTTATCTACGGCTGGTGTTGTTTGCGGCGGGCCTGTTGATCGGTGTCCAGGTGCCAGGGTTCATCAGCGATTATGCCAAACGGGTCGAAGCACACCTGATTGAGGCGCAGACCAGTCTGAGCGGTTTTCAGGGCACGGCGAATCAGTTCTTCAAGGGTGACATGCAGGCGTTGGTGGCCCATTACCGCGCCAGCGAAGATCCGATTTTTCGCAGCGATGCCGACAGCCTGAGCACCTTGCTGACCCGTCAACTGGCGCTCGATAAACAGTTCCAGGCCATGCAGGGCCCGTGGTACATCCGCTTCCTGCAGGTTGCACTGGCGGCTGATCCGGATATTCGCAAGGAAACCTGGAATGGCTACAGCTACCAGATCCTGCTGACGCCGGAAGCGATGATCTGGGGCATGAGCGGGGCGTTGCTGTTGTCGTTCGGCATTGAATGCCTGTTCCGTCTGATCGACTGGGTGGTGCTGGGCGGCAAACGCCTGCGCCAGAGCCGGCCGATCGAAGATCGGGATGTGCGGGGGCTGTAAGAAAAAGATCAAAAGATCGCAGCCTTCGGTAGCTCCTACAGCCGGCTTGCCGGCGATTGCCGCGACACGGTATGCCTGGCAGATCGCATCGCTGGCAAGCCGGCTCCTGTTTTTTACCAGTCGACCGAGTAGCTCATGCTCAACGTCCGACCTTCGGCATTGGCGTACGGCGCTCTGGCGTTGGCCTGGGTGAACAGGTTCTGGTAGGTGCGGTTGGTCAGGTTGTACACCCCGCCTTCAAGACGACCGACCGGCAGTTGCACGGAGCCGAGCAGGTCCACCAGCGTATAGCCCTCGATGTCGCGTCCGTTATTGTCCTTGGCGGCGGCGTCGTAACTGGACAAATGCATGCCTTGCAGGCGAAGGGTGTAGTCGTCTTCGGTGTAGCCGACGAACAGTGTGGTCTTGGCGGGTGAGATGCGCGTAGCCGGCAGATCGATCCATTTGCCGTTCTGCTCGGTCTCGCCTTTGGCCCAGGCGTAAGTGCCACCCACCGACCAGTGATCGCTCGCGCGGTAGGTCAGGCTGTTTTCGATGCCGCGAACTCGCTCTTTCTGGTTGATCAGGCGCAATACGCGATCATTGGCATCGTAGAACTGGGTCACGTCCGAGGTGTTTTCGTACACGGTGACGTCGGCCTGCCACTGGTCCCAGCTACCGCGCCAGCCCAGCTCGTAACTGTCGACCTTGATGGCCTGGGCGTTGAGGCTCTGAATGTCGAAGGTGCTGCTGACGTCACGCATGAAGCGCTGGATATCCGGCAGCGAAAACCCCTGGCTGTAATTGGCGAAGACGTCCTGGTTTTCACTCAGATGGTAGACCGCCCCCAGGTTATACAGCGTGGCATCGTATTTGAGGGTGTCGCCGGGCAGCGTTGCGCGTATGCCGGTCTGGACGATCTGACCATAAGCAATGCTGTCGGAGACGTCGCTTTCGATCCATTCACGGCGCACACCGCCACGCAAGGTCCAGTCACCGATGTCCCAGGACATCTGCCCGAACAGCGATTTGGTGGTGGTTTCGATGTCCGGGCCCAGCTCGTAGGTGGTGCCGGTCTTTGTATAGGTCAGGCCCTTGAGCGTGTATTGATCACCTCGTTGGCGGGAGCGCTCATGATCATAGTCAGCGCCCCAGACCAGGTTGCCCGTGGCGCTGCCGATGGCCGGCAGCGGCGTGTCGATGGCCGCGCGCAGGCCGTAGACATCCTGCACGCTGTTGTTGTCGGAGATCCCGGCCTTGCCCCGCGACAGGTCCGGGAAGAACAGTGCATCGGCGCGACGCCAGTAGCTTTCCAGTTGCAGGCCCTGACCGTAGAAGTCCTTGTCGGTGTAATTGAGGTTGACCGACTGGTTATGGGTATAGGGTTGGTCGTCGAGTTTCAGCCCTTTGACTGCCACGGCTTGCTGCCGGTTTGTCGGGTCTTTGGTATAGCCAGTGTCCTGTTGATCCTTGTAGTCCTGCAGCGACAGGCTGAGTTTTTTGTCGGCATCCAGTTCGTAACCGAAACGACCTTGCAGGTCATAGGTTTCGGTGTCCATGTTGCTGCCCTGGGAGGTGTCCTGAGGGATGCGGTTGCCGTTGCCGTCGTACTGATCATTACGTTGGGTCAGGTCGGCGGAGACGTACCAGTCCAGGGCATCCTTGCGCCCGGTTGCACTCTGGAAGGCTTCGTAGGCGAAGCCTTTGCGGTTGAGGTTGTTGCCGCTGGTCAGGCCCAGTTTGCTGCTATAGGCAATTTCCTGGCCCTGATTGCGCTTGGTGATGATGTTGATGATGCCGCCTGAAGCACCGGCACCGTAGATGCTGCTGGCGCCGGAGATCACTTCGATGCGTTCGATGCTGGCCGGGGCGATGCTGTTGAGCTGGCGGAAGTTGTCGCGCGTGGCGTTCTGCGATACGCCGTCGATCAACACCAGCATGTTGCGTCCGCGCAGGGTCTGACCGAAGTTGCTCATCCCGCCACTGGACGGCGCGAGACCGGGGACCAGTTGCCCGAGGATATCGGCGACCCGGCGACCGGCGCCGCTCTGTTCACGGACCTGCTGTTCGTCGATCACCTGGACCGAGCCCGGAATCGAAGCAATGCTCGCTTCGCTGCGAGTAGCGGAGACAACGGTGGCTTGCATGTTCAAGGTGCCGGGCTGCTGCTCGGTATCCTCGGCCCAGGTCTGGGCGCTGAAGGTCCCGAGCAACGGGATCAGCAGGGAGAGTTTGGTTCGGGTCATGACGTGGTCTTTTTTTAGTTGTGATAAGTGTGTGGCGATAAGGTCGAGCGGTCAGGCGCGGAGTTGAACGACCGCACCCAGCGGATCCCGATGGCGGCTATGGCGTAGGTCAGCGCCACCAGCCAGAAACTGTGAGCCAGGCCGACCAGACCCATGCCGATCCCGCCAAGGACGACACCGATCAGAGCACCAGCCTTTGCCGCGCTGTTGCCGAGGCCGAGCGCGAAGCCCTGCTGGTTTACGGAAATGGTGTTGGCGATCAGTGCATAGGCGACGGGCAGCAGGGCGCCTTGCCAGATGCCCCAGACGAGTCGACTGACGAGAAATCCCAGCCATTCGTTGGCCAATGCCGTGGCCGCCAGCGTCAAGGCACACAGCCAGGCCACGCCTTCAATGACGCGCAAGGTGTAGGCCGGCTGCCAGCGGTCGAACAGGCGTCCCCACAGTGGTGCGGAAATGGCCAGGGTCGCGGCGCTCGCCGCGTAGGTGGCGCCGATCAGCCAGCTTGGGGCATGCAGAATGTTCGCGACGTACAGCGCGTAGAACGACTGCGGCATCATTTTCGCGGCCTGAATCAACACGATCACCAACAGGATTCCACCGAGCCAGCCTTTGGGCAGAGCCACTGGTTCAACAGCTTTTTTCTTCGAGGCCCGAGCCTTGTCGGCCGGCAGGAAAAAACTCCCCAGTGCGCACAGCAGGCAAATCGCCGTCGCGCCATAACAGAGCAAGGCAAACCCCGAGACGTCCATCAGCCAGCCGCCCAGTACCGGGCCGATCAACGAGCCGACGGCAGTCGCCGATTGCAGGCGGGCCAAGGTGTGACCACGTCTGGAACTGTCGCAGCAGGCCAAGGCATAGGCTTGCGCGGCAGCGAGAAAACCGGCCAATGCGCCTTGCATCACGCGAATACCCACCAGCAGCCACGGGTCGAGGGTGATGGCGGCCAACCCTTGGCACAGCGCGAGTGCCAGCAACGCCCGAACAATCATCGGTTTGTGTCCGGTGCGATCCCCCAACCGCCCCCACATGGGAGTCAGGAGCATGGCGGCCAGCATCGGACCGGCATAGACCATCGCCGATAACAGCGCGGTGTAGCCAGCGCCCTCCGGCCCGAGCAGATGCTGGATCTGCAAAGGCCAGAACGGGCCGCTCATTTCCATTGCGCCCATGGAGACAAACTGGATGACGATCAGCAGTCGCAGGGCGCGACCGTCAGCGAGCATGGACGATTGGTTGCAGCGGGTTACTCAGGCGTCCGACGATGTCGGCATGACTGTCGAGCAAGCGCATGCGCATGAACGATTTGGCGGGCCAATCCTGTTCCAGCAAGGCCTGGCGCTCGCTTTCCCAACGTGCCGGTTCAACGCGCTCGCGTAAGGTCTCGAAGCACTGTGCAACGTGCGTTGCCAAGCGCTCCCAAAGGATATTTTCCGGCACATTCCAGTGGCGGGCGCAGAGCAAAGTCAGCTCACCGAGGTGGCACATGAATGTGGTGTGCAGGAGTTTGTCGCGGACAAAACCGGAGTCGTCATACAGGGTCATTTTCGGATCGTGCAACTGGATATCCAGGCCCTTGGCGTGCAGGGTTTTGCGATCGATACGAACGTCGCCGAAGTCACGCAACAGCAGCCGATTCAACTGACCGTCAGCACCCATCACCATGAAACTGTTTTGCTGATGCGCTTCGAACGCCACGCCATACATCAGGTAAATGCCCAGCAGACTCGGTACGGCAATCGACAGGTAATCGTCGAAAAACGCCAACATGGCCTCGCTGTCGTCACGGCCCTGAGCCAGTCTTACCCAATCACGCAGTAACGGTTGTTCGAATTCGTTGACGGCGAACAGACTGCCGACCGGCACCGCCAACTCGCCTTCTTGCAGAAGGGTAAGCGGGTTGTCGCGATACAGTACGGCAGCATGCCGGGAGCGCTCGTCATCGGCCGGTAATGGTGCGTAGTGCACGCCGATGCGTTCTGGAACGATGTTTAGCAGACGCTGAATCTGCGGCTCCTGATCGAGAATATTCAGTATCAGTTGGCTGATGCGCGGCCCCATCCGGGCGGAGCGCGGCGACACGGTGCGCTGCACGCTGGTCAGTCGCAGAGCCACCGGCAGTTTGACCATCGGCGCAACGCGACTGGCCTCCGGCAGGACTGTGCGGAAGGACATGGTCGGGTGGCCGGTAAAAGCGACGATGTCAGTGACGATCAGCAGGTTGTCGGCGATCTCGTTGGCGAACGAATGTGGTAGCTCTTCATGGGCTTGCCATGGGTGCGACGGGAGCGGGAGGTAGTCCTTTTCGTCCAGACCCAGTTGCTGCAAATGGCGCTGCAATTGTTCGGCGGCCTGTGGGAAGTGACCTTGCCACCAGTCCCAGTAATCGACGGTACCCGCCAGCGCCTCGACGTGTGCGTACTGGCGGTGCACGGCGCACAGGACAATCGGAAAACTCGCTTCGAATTCTGGCGAGAAAGCGATGACCTGAGCGGCGCTCAAACCCAGTTTGGTCTTGTAGTTCGGGTGCCACGGATGGCCGAGAGTGCCCCACTGTTCGAGCAATGACGTCGGGTTCTGGCGGCTGGTGCCGGCTTTGAGCCAAGCGAGCAGGTTGTCGTCATACTCGGTGTCGATCTGCTCTCTCAGGCGCTCGGTCCATCCATGGTGAAACGCCAGGCACAGGGTGTCGTTGCTGAAGCTGTCATCCAGTTCCAGGGCCAGACGTTCCAGTACCTGCGCAGAGGCTGGCGGGTTGAGCTGAGTGCTGAGGTGAGCGAGCAATTCGCTGGGCAGCTGGATTTTGTGGGGCAGTCTGTCGGGGGTGTGCAGGACGATGCTGCCGCGCACGTCCCAGCTGTTCATTCTTCCGCCGGACAAGTGCTCGAAGCAAAGATGCGCGCCATCGCCAAGTGGCAACCAGCAATGGTTATTGTCGTCGTATTCGCAAGCGTCGGGGTTGATCAGACCTTCACGAAACAGCGCCTGGATCAGGCGTTGGAAGCAGCGCTGGGCGGCGGGCTCGAGCGCATTGCTCAAATGATCGAGGGTGATGCGGTGGGACTGGAAAGCCTCAGTGCCGAGGGCTTCGCTCCAGTGAGCGAGCAATTGCTGCTGTTTTTGCGTGTAGGCGCGCATCAAGTCCGATTCCTTGTGGACAGTGGGTTAGCTGAAAGCGCGCAGAGAATACCGTTCTGAAAAAATAATGCAAATGATAGTGGTTCATATTTAAAACTTGGGAAATGTCCTTCAGATTCTGGCCATGGGTTTGCTCAAAACGAGGTAGTCCTCGCCCACTTTCTGCGCATAGCGCTCCACGACTTGCTGACACAACGTCACGATTTCTTCGACCCACTCCACGCCAACCCGCCACGACACCACCACCTGCAAATTCGGTGGCCGTTGATCGATGGCCAGCAAGGTCAATTCCCCCCGCGCCAGTTCCTCGGCTACCAGCACCGGCGGTAGCGCACCAATACCAAATCCGTCCCGCAGCAACCGGGTGATCGCCGATACCGAGTTCACGCAGTTCAACCGTGGCGTCATGATGCCGTTGGCCTGCATCAGGGCGAGAATCTCCTGATGCGGATGGGAGTTTTTCGAATAGGTAATGATCCGTTCCCGCGCCAGGTCGGCAATGCCTGAATACTCGCGGTTGTAGATCGAGTTAGTCGCGACAATCCAGCCCATCGGGTGACTGGCCAGCTCAAGGCTGCGCACGCTTTCCTGACGCAACAGGTCGGTTTGCAGGATCAGATCGAGAAAGCCTTTTTGCAGCTGATCGCAGAGGTTGAGCGCGGTATCGGCCACCAGCTCGATTTCCACCAGCGGATAGTGATCCATCATTTGTGCCACCAACGGGCTCAACCAGGTATGGATAACCGTGTCCATCACGCCGATGCGAACCCGTCCGACCTTGCTCGAACGGGTTTCGATCGACTGCTTGAGGGCTTGCATGGTGTCCATCATTTGCTCGGCGTACTCGAGCACTTTCAAGCCTTCGGGCGTCAGGCTCACGCCACGTGAATCGCGCAGGAACAGCTTCACCCCGAGCTCGCCTTCGAGCACGGCAATGCGGCTGGAAATCGACGCCTGGGTGGTGAAGAGCTTGTCTGCCGTCAGGCGAAAACTCTTGAGTCGGGCGACCCAGACAAAGGTCTCGAGAAACTTCAGGTTCATGGGGTCAGCTCGTGCGACCCGCCGTTGGGATAAGGTTTTCTTATGTCTAGGGCGGTATTTTATTAGTTGGACACAGCAGGGCAAGGAGTCCAAAAATCAGGCCATCCGGTTCCCACGATAGGCGTCGTCGGGGCTCAGAACAATACCAATAAAAATTAGCGCGGAGATTTGCCATGAGTGCGCCCGACACGCTCGACATCCCAAAAGCCACGGCTCGCCCGGGACCTTTCGACTGGTACCGCAACATCAACAAGCAGGAACGCCGCACCTTCTGGAGCTGCAAGATCGGCTATGGCCTGGACGGCATGGACACTCAAATGCTCAGCTTCGTGGTGCCGACCCTGATTGCGATGTGGGGCATCACCACCGGCGAGGCCGGGCTGATTCACACCAGCACCTTGATCGCCTCGGCCATCGGCGGTTGGGTGGCAGGGATTCTCTCCGACCGCATCGGTCGCGTACGCACTCTGCAACTTACCGTTCTGTGGTTCGCCTTCTTCACCTTCCTCTGCGGTTTCGCTCAAAACTACGAACAACTGCTGATCAGCCGCACCCTGATGGGCTTCGGTTTCGGCGGCGAATGGACCGCCGGCGCAGTGCTGATGGGGGAAGTGATTCGCGCCAAGGACCGCGGCAAGGCTGTTGGCATGGTGCAATCCGGCTGGGCATTGGGTTGGGGGCTGACGGCGATCTTGTATGCGCTGCTGTTCTCGGTGCTGCCACCGGAAGACGCCTGGCGCGCTCTGTTCATCCTTGGCATCGTACCGGCGATTTTTGTGATCTTCGTCCGTCGGCTGGTCAAGGACCCGGAAATCTATCGCGAAGCCAAGGCTAAGCAAGAACCCAGCAATCCGGCAAAATTCTACGAGATCTTCGCTCCCGGCATCCTTTTCACCACGATTCGCGCGTCGGTGCTGACCACAGGCGCTCTGGGCGGTTACTACGCGATCACCTCCTGGTTGCCGACCTTTCTGAAAAATGAGCGCGGTTTGAGCGTACTCGGTACGGGCGGTTATCTGGCGATGGTGATCGTCGGTTCCTACGTCGGTTACGTCATCAGCGCGTATTTGACTGACATCCTCGGGCGTAAAAAGAACTTCATTCTGTTCGCGGTCGGCTCGTTCACCATTGTTCTGCTCTACACCCAATTGCCGGTCAGCAATGGCGTGATGCTCTGGCTGGGCTTTCCTTTGGGCTTCTTCGCCTCGGGGATCTTCAGCGGCATGGGCGCGTTTTTGACCGAGCTGTTTCCAACGCGGATTCGCGGTTCGGGTCAGGGATTTTGCTACAACATCGGCCGGGCGCTGGCGGCGTTGTTCCCGCTGTTGATCGGCGTGATGAGCCAGAAGGTGCCATTGAGTGTGGGAATCGGTGCTTTTGCGGCGGTGTCCTACGGGGTAGTGATCCTTGCGGCCCTGAGCTTGCCGGAAACCCGTGGCAAGCAACTCGAAGCCCAATAACTTAATGCACAGCAACTGATAATCTGCGGGCAAATGCCTAACAGATAGAAAAGAATAAAACTTACAGGAGTGTTCACCGTGAGCCGCCTGCTATTGAACTGCGACATCGGCGAGAGTTTCGGCAACTGGACCATGGGTCTGGACGCCGAGGTCATGCCCTTCATCGATTGCGCCAACATCGCCTGCGGTTTCCACGCCGGCGACCCGAGCATCATGCGCAAGACCGTCAGCCTGGCCTTGAGCAACGGCGTGCAGATCGGCGCACATCCGGCCTATCAGGATCTGGTCGGCTTCGGCCGCCGTTCCATGGCCTACACCGCCCAGGAACTTCAGGACATTGTGCATTACCAGATCGGCGCCCTGGACGGCATTTGCCGGGCGCAGGGTGGGCGGGTGAGTTACGTCAAGCCGCACGGAGCGATGTACAACGACATGATGGCCAACCCGGCGCAATTGCGCGCGGTGCTTCAGGCCGTGGCGTCCTATGATCGTGAGTTACCGCTGATGTTGATGGCCACTCGCGACAACAGCGCAGCCCAGCAATTGGGCGATGAATACGGCGTGACCCTGTGGTTCGAAGCCTTCGCCGATCGCGCTTACGATAGCGCAGGAATGTTGGTCTCACGGCAACTGCCGGGCGCGGTGCATCACGATCCCGAAACAATCATCGAGCAGGCGCTGACCATTGCCCGCGGCGGCAACCTCACGGCCAGCGATGGCAGTGACTTGCACTTGCAGGCCAACACCCTCTGCGTACACGGCGACAATGCCAGTTCGGTAGCCGCTGTGCGGCGTATTCGCGAAGCACTTGATCAGCAGAGCGCGCCATGAAAATCCGGGTCGAAGTGGTGGCGCTGGATTGCTTGATGGTCCGTCTGTTTGATGAGATCAGCGAGGCCAACATGCCGTGGATGCTCGCTGCCAGTGAAAGTCTGCGTGCTGCGTTCGCCGGGCATCTGATCGATCTGGTGCCGTCCTATACGACGTTGATGGTGCATTACGATCTGACCGCGTTGAGTCCGGCTCAGGCTCGGGAGCTGATCGCCGAGGCCTTGATCGATCTGTCGCCCAATGCCTGCACCCGCGGCAAATGTCATGTGTTGCCGGTCTGGTATGACTTGAGCGTTGGCCCGGAGTTGAGCCTGTTGTCCCAGCGCAGCGGATTGGCCGTGGATGAAGTGATCCGCCGCCACAGCGAGCGCGAATATCAGGTATTCGCTTTGGGTTTTGCGCCGGGTTTCGCCTTCATGGGGCTGGTGGAAGAAGCACTGGCCGCGCCGCGTTTGAACACTCCGCGCAAAAAGGTGGCCGCCGGCAGTGTCGGCATCGCCGAACGCCAAACGGCCGCTTACCCGGTGGTGTCCCCCGGTGGCTGGAATCTGATCGGTCGCACCCCGGCCAAATTGTTCGACCGCGAACGCGACGGCTACAGCCTGATGCAACCGGGCGATACAGTGCGCTTCGAAGCCGTCAGCCATGCTGAATTCATCAATCTGGGCGGTGATGACACGCCGTTGGAGGCGCAGGCATGAGCCGTCTATCAATAGAAGCGAGTACACCGCTGTGCCTGTTGCAGGACGCTGGCCGTTTTGGCGTGCGGCATCTGGGCGTGACCCAGGGCGGGGCGGCGGATTGGCGATCGATGTCATGGGCTAATTGGTTGCTGGGCAATGGCCTGGATGCACCGGTGATTGAAATCACCCTCGGTGGGTTCACCGTCGTTGCCGAAGAGGATTGCGTGCTGGCGTTGGCCGGGGCGGATCTGGGGGCGCAGGTGGATGGCGAGGCGTTGGCACCGTGGCGCAGTTTCAGGCTGAACAAAGGCCAGCAATTGCAGTTCACTCAGCCGCTGCTTGGCGCCCGAGCTTATTTGGCAGCCCCGGGCGGATTTGATGCGCCAAAGGTGTTGGGCAGTAGCGCAACCGTGGTCCGTGAGGAGCTCGGCGGGCTGGATGGCATGGGCCGGGCATTGGCCAAAGATGCGCAGTTGAGCTACTCGGGGAGCTCGCTGTTACTGCTGCGGGCGTTGACGCCCGAACAGGTGCCGGATTTCAAACTCAACGCGCCACTGGACCTGGTGCTCGGTGCCCAGATCGGCGAGTTCAGTGGACAGAGTTCGTTCGACGCGTTCAACAGCGTCTGGACCCTCGACAGCCGTGCCGACCGGATGGGCATCCGCTTGCTGGGAACGGCATTGCAGTATCAGGGTAAGCCGATGATTTCCGAAGGCATCCCGCTGGGTGCAGTTCAGGTGCCGCCGGACGGGCAGCCGATTGTGCTGCTTAATGATCGGCAGACCATTGGGGGTTATCCGCGATTGGGGGCGTTGACGCCGTTGGCGTTGGCCAGGTTGGCGCAGTGTCTGCCGGGGGCGCAGGTGCGGTTGAAACCAGTGGTGCAGGAAGTCGCGCATCGGGAACAAGTCGAGTATCTACGCCAGTTTGCGAACCGCTAAAAGCATCGCGAGCAAGCTCGCTCCCACAGTTTGATCTCTGGCGAACACATTCCTTGTGTACGACCAAATCCATTGTGGGAGCGAGCTTGCTCGCGATAGCGTCAGACCAGACACCGAAGATTATTTGGAAAGAAACCGCATCCCTTCCTCCAACCCCCGCAACGTCAGCGGATACATCTGGTCGTTAATCAAGTCCCGCACGATGTTGGTCGAAGACGTATAGCCCCACGTATCTTTCGGATACGGGTTGATCCAGATGACCTTCTTGTACTTCTCCATGAACCGCTGCATCCACACGTAACCGGCTTCTTCGTTCCAGTGCTCGACGCTGCCGCCGGCCTGGGTGATTTCGTACGGTGCCATGGCGGCGTCACCGATGAAGATCACTTTGTAGTCGGCGCCGTATTTGTGCAGCAGGTCCTGGGTCGAAGTGCGCTCGGAAGAGCGGCGCATGTTGTTCTTCCACACCGATTCATAAATGAAGTTGTGGAAGTAGAAATACTCCAAGTGCTTGAATTCGGTCTTGCAGGCCGAGAACAACTCCTCGCAGATCTTCACGTGGGCGTCCATCGAGCCGCCGATGTCGAACAGCAGCAACAATTTCACGGTGTTGCGCCGCTCCGGACGCATCTGGATGTTCAGCAGCCCGGCATCGCGCGCGGTGTGGTCGATGGTGCCATCGATGTCCAGCTCTTCCGCCGCACCCTGACGCGCGAATTTGCGCAATCGGCGCAGGGCGACTTTGATGTTGCGCGTGCCCAGCTCAACCGAATCGTCGAGGTTTTTGTACTCGCGCTGATCCCAGACCTTGACCGCTTTGCCCTGACGCTTGCCGGCATCGCCGACCCGAATGCCTTCCGGGTTGAAGCCGCCGGAGCCAAACGGGCTGGTGCCGCCGGTGCCGATCCACTTGTTACCGCCGGCATGACGTTCTTTCTGTTCTTCGAGGCGTTTCTTGAACTCCTCGATCAGCTTGTCCAGGCCGCCGAGGGACTGGATCGCCGCCCGCTCTTCTTCGGTCAGCGAACGCTCGAACTCTTTGCGCAGCCAGTCTTCCGGGATCAATGCCTGAAGGTGGTCGTCGAGTTTTTCCAGGCCGTTGAAATAGGCACCGAACGCCCGGTCGAACTTGTCGAAATGCTTTTCGTCCTTCACCAGAATCGCCCGGGACAGGTAATAAAACTCGTCCATGTCGGCGAAGGTCACGCGCTGTTTAAGCGCGTTGATCAGGTCCAGCAGTTCGCGTACCGAGACCGGCACCTTGGCTGCACGCATTTCATTGAACAGGTTAAGCAGCATGGCTATCGCCCTCTATCTTGTTAAACAGAGGGATCAGCGAGTGCCGCGACGGCTCATGAACGCCAGACGTTCAAGCAACTGCACGTCCTGTTCGTTCTTCACCAAAGCGCCTGCCAGCGGCGGAATGGCCTTGGTCGGATCGCGCTCGCGCAGCACTGCTTCGCCGATGTTGTCGGCCATCAGCAGCTTCAGCCAGTCCACCAGTTCGGAGGTCGATGGTTTTTTCTTCAGGCCCGGCACCTTGCGCACGTCGAAGAACACGTCCAGCGCTTCGCTGACCAGGTCTTTCTTGATGTTCGGGTAGTGCACATCGACGATCCTCTGCATCGTGACGCGGTCGGGAAAAGCGATGTAATGGAAGAAGCAGCGGCGCAGGAAGGCGTCCGGCAGTTCTTTCTCGTTGTTGGAGGTAATGATGATGATCGGGCGTTTCTTGGCCTTGATGGTCTCGTCGATCTCGTAAACGTAGAACTCCATCTTGTCGAGTTCTTGCAGCAAGTCGTTCGGGAACTCGATGTCGGCCTTGTCGATTTCATCGATCAGCAGGATCACCCGCTCTTCGGATTCGAAGGCTTCCCAGAGCTTGCCCTTTTTCAGGTAGTTGCGAACGTCATGGACTTTTTCCGTGCCCAGCTGCGAATCGCGCAGGCGGCTGACCGCGTCGTACTCGTACAGGCCCTGATGCGCCTTGGTCGTGGACTTGATGTGCCACGTGATCAATTTGGCACCGAAGGACTCGGCCAGTTGCTCGGCGAGCATGGTCTTGCCGGTGCCCGGTTCGCCCTTGACCAGCAGCGGACGCTCCAGGGTGATGGCGGCGTTGACCGCCAGCTTCAGGTCATCGGTGGCGACGTAGGCCTGGGTGCCTTCGAACTTCATCTGCTAATCCTCGAACGGTGATGCCGACCTGAACGAAGCAGGGCGGGGCGCAATAATTGTAGTACCCGACTATAACGCGGTGCCCGGTCGACTGTGAACGCAGACGGCTTATTCAGTCTCTGAATGGGGCGTCACATCTTGACTCAGTCTCGGCTGTGGCCAGTATTGAGCTATCGCCATTTTGGCGATAGCTTGCCCATCAGGTGCAATTGCTGGAGGATTGGAAACGATGTTACCCATGAAACGACCGCGGCTGTCGGCCGTGCAGGCGTTGCCGGTTCACCGCCTTATGCTGACTTTTATCGACGGTCAGCAACTGAACCTCGATTTGACTCGGGACCTGCGCGCCTACCCAGGGTTGCAGCCGTTGCTGGAGGTTGGCGCTTTCGAAGGGGCAACCCTGGGTGATGAAGGCTGGAGCGTTGAGTGGCCCGAACTGGACATCCAGATCGGCGCAGACACTCTGTATCTGGATGCGCTCGCACAAAATGCATCGGACGAAAACACCCGGATCTTCATCGACTGGCGCGCTCGTACCGGGCTGCCGCTCAATCAGGCGGCCGAAGCGTTAGGGGTCAGTGCCCGCAGCATCACCCGTTACAGCAGTGGTCGTGAAGCCGTACCACGATCGCTGGCACTGGCCTGTCTGGGCTGGGACTTCTTGCAGCAGCAATCGAGCCCGGCGCGGGCGGCCGAAGAAACCGGTCGCTATACCGTCACACGCAAGCCTTAGCCCGCATCCGGCTTGGGCCGTTCGTATTGGGCATTGAAGGCCTGGATGAAGCCGTTGCGTAAAATCTGCAAAAAAGCCTCGAATGCGCTGATATCTCGGCGATGCACATTGCCGCTCAGTTCCACGCGAGTCGCAAACTGGTTCTTGCCCTGGTTTTTCAGCACCGTTTCGGAGCCGCCGACGATGGCCTCCCAAATGGAGCGGAAAATCCCTTTGTCCTTGTTCTCGACGTCCTGCTGCCAATTGAACACGTCGACGTCCTTCAGCAGCGGTTTGATGTAACCCGTTAATTGAGCTTTTTTAGCCTGCGCTTCAATGACCACGTCTCCGTGACCGGCATTGAAGTCGAACTTGCCATAGGCGGAGGCAAAGTCGTTCATGCGTTTGAGCTCGATGTCTTTGGCCCGCAGGCGGAACTCGAAATCTTCAAAGTTGCTTAAAGGGTCGAAGGTGGCGGTGGTTTCCAGTGGCGCGTGCCCGAGCAGCAGCGCCTTGCCTTCGAAGCGAGCGTCGCGCTTGCCTTTGGTGTCGACCACGTTGGTAAGGTTGTAAATGCTGGCGTTGACCTGAGTGGCGTTCATGTTCACGGGGGGCTTGGAATTGAAGTTGCGGAAACTGATCTTGCCATCGCTGATCCGCACTTCGTTCAAGGTAATGGGTGCCAGTTTGCTCAACTGCGCACGCCAGTCGGTGCCCTGACCGGTCTGGGAGTTTTGCTTGTTGGCGCCGCCGTCGACGAAGTTCACCTCGGGTTTGAAGAACTGCACCTCGGCCACGACAGCGTGGTCGTACAAGAGCGAGTGCCAGCTGATGGAAAGGTCGATCAGCGGCGCGTTGACGAAAGGCACCGGGACCTTGCCGCTGACCTTGACGATTTTCAGCCCGTTGATTTTGTACGCACCGCGCCACAGGGCCAAGTCCACATCAGTGATCTGGCCACGGTAGTCGCCCATGTTCGCCAGCTTGTCATTCAGGTAGTCGCGCACCATGTAGGGCAGGGCGATGTGCAGGGCAATCAGCAGCACAACGAGGCCGGCGAGGGTCCACAGGGGCCAACTGTATCTGCGTTTCATGATGGCAAATCTCTGGCGTTGTAAAGCCATTGACTGCTGCGGTTACGGGACGTTCGACTGACTGGACGATCAACGGCAACAGGCATACCTTGGAGAGCTTATTTAACGCTGTATAAGGACCCAGCCATGAGCCGTATCTACGCTGACAACGCCCATTCCATCGGCAATACACCGCTGGTGCAGATCAACCGTATCGCCCCGCGCGGCGTGACCATCCTGGCCAAGATCGAAGGGCGTAACCCCGGTTACTCGGTCAAGTGCCGGATCGGTGCAAGCATGATCTGGGACGCCGAAAGCACCGGCAAACTCAAGCCTGGCATGACCATCGTCGAACCGACCTCAGGCAATACCGGTATCGGCCTGGCGTTCGTTGCTGCAGCTCGCGGGTACAAGCTGATGCTGACCATGCCGGCGTCCATGAGTATCGAGCGTCGCAAAGTGCTCAAGGCACTGGGGGCCGAACTGGTACTGACCGAACCGGCCAAGGGCATGAAAGGAGCAATCGAGAAGGCTGCTGAAATTGTCGCCAGCGACCCGACTGCCTACTTCATGCCGTCGCAGTTTGAAAACCCGGCCAACCCCGCGATCCACGAAAAAACGACCGGTCCGGAAATCTGGAACGACACCGACGGTGCTGTCGACGTACTGGTGGCAGGCGTTGGAACGGGTGGAACCATTACCGGGGTTTCGCGGTATATCAAGAATACCCAGGGCAAACCGATTATTTCGGTGGCGGTGGAGCCAGCGGTGTCGCCGGTTATCACCCAGGCAATGGCCGGTGAAGAAATCAAGCCGAGCCCTCACAAGATCCAGGGTATTGGTGCCGGTTTTGTGCCGAAGAATCTTGATCTGTCGATGGTCGATCGGGTTGAGTTGGTCAGCGATGAAGAATCCAAGGCCATGGCCCTGCGCCTGATGCAGGAAGAAGGGATTTTGAGCGGCATTTCCTGCGGAGCCGCCATGGCGGTGGCCGTCCGACTGGCGGAAACCCCGGAAATGCAGGGCAAGACCATCGTGGTGATCCTGCCGGACTCCGGTGAACGCTACCTGTCGAGCATGCTGTTCAGTGATCTGTTTACCGATCAGGAGAATCAGCAGTAGGAGCTGCCGCAGGCTGCGATCTTTTGCTCTTGTTTTTGAACTTGTGTAACGGGGGGTGATTCAGGTCAGCCCCCGTTCAGGAACCTTATGTTAAGAAGTGCTTTATTGCGCAATCCTTAACAGTGAATGTTGAGATACACGGGTTCTTCCCGAGGCCGGTAATGTTTATCATGGCCGGCAGCCACGTCGGGTAAATGGCGTTGTGCAAAGTTGTCTACTATCAAGGAGTTGTTGATGACCGTTTCCCTTGCCGCGAAGGCGTCGCTGTTGCTGCTGTTCCTCGGCAGCACCCTCTATGTGCATTTACGCGGGAAGGCGCGTTTGCCGGTCTTGCGTCAGTTCGTCAACCACTCGGCTTTGTTCGCGCCCTATAACGCCTTGATGTACCTGTTCTCCAGCGTGCCATCCAAACCCTATCTTGACCGCAGCAAGTTCCCGGAACTGGATGTGCTCAAGGACAACTGGGAAGTCATCCGCGACGAAGCGATGCATTTGTTCGACGAGGGTTACATCCGCGCCGCCGAAAGGAACAACGACGCCGGATTCGGTTCGTTCTTCAAGAAAGGCTGGAAGCGTTTTTACCTCAAGTGGTACGACAAACCACTGCCATCGGCCGAAGCCCTGTGCCCGAAAACCGTGGCACTGCTCAGCAGCATTCCCAACGTCAAAGGCGCCATGTTCGCGTTGCTGCCAGGCGGCAGCCACCTCAACCCGCACCGTGATCCGTTCGGCGGTTCCCTGCGTTATCACTTGGGGCTGTCGACGCCGAACTCTGACGATTGCCGGATCTTCGTCGACGGTCAGGTCTACGCCTGGCGCGATGGCGAAGACGTGATGTTCGACGAAACCTACGTGCATTGGGTCAAGAACGAAACCGACAAGACTCGGGTCATCCTGTTTTGCGACATCGAACGACCGTTGAGCAACCGCCTGATGACCCGCATCAACCGCTGGGTCAGTGGCTTTTTGGGGCGCGCCACTGCACCGCAGAATCTTGATGATGAACGTGTTGGCGGGATTAACCAGGTTTACGCCTGGAGCAAGAACTCCAGCGACAAGTTCAGCGGTGTGGTCAAACAGTGGAAGCGTCGTAATCCCAAGGCGTACCGCGTGCTGCGGCCAGTGTTGGCGGTGGTGGTGCTGACGTTGTTGGGGTATTGGTTGTTTGGTTAAGACCGGCATCTGAACAATAAAACCGCTCTATGTGAGCGGTTTTTTGTGCGAGTCAAGTTGACGGGTAACCAAGCTAACCCCGGTGGACTCTGGCGCTTGGGTGCGCTCCTGACGTGGTTGACTCGCACAAAGCGCCATAGAGGGACGCAAGCCGTTAAACTCCCTCCCGGCGGTACAGCCCTGAAAGTGACAGGCTTTTCTTTCAGCTGGCTCGCGCACCCCCTCAATGAAGGCGCAGCACGGACGCAGTGTGCTGCCATACACCCCATGGAATAGGCGACTCTAATTGAATCAATCCCTCAAACCCGGCGAGAACACCACCCTCAGCATGCCCAAAGGGCAGGTAGTGGTCACCCATGCGGCTGGCGAGAACCTGGACGTTAACCTCACGGCCTTCCTCGCCACCGAAACCGGTAAGGTGATGGATGACAGTGGCATGGTTTTCTTCAATGCGCCGGAACACGCTTCAGGTGCAGCCACCTTCATCGCACCGGTCACGCAAAGCGGCTCCGTCAGCCACCGAATCGGCTTTGATCTGTCTCGCCTCCCGGCCAGTATCACGAAGATCGCCATCACCCTGACGCAAGATGGCAGCGCTGGCGGTTTTGCCGCGGTCAAGGACCTGCGCGCCCAAGTCATTGTTGGCGACCAGGTCCTGGAACTCGCACCTGGGGCGTTCTCTCAGGAGACTGGCATCATCGTGCTCGAGTTGTACGTTCGAAGCGGCCAACTCAAAGCGCGCTCGGTATGGCAGGGGTTCGCCTCGGGTCTTGCCGGGCTCTGCGGCCTCTACGGGATTGAGGTTGACGACGAAGTGCCATCTACTCCGGCGGTCGCACCGACCCCCGCGCCTAAACCGATCAATATCGCCAAGTCCGTTATCACCCTGGACAAGCCAGGCACCCGCCACAAGGTGTCGTTGGAAAAAGGCCCGTCCGCACCAAAGGTCATTCGGGTCAGCGCGACCTGGGTTGATAACGGCGATGGGCAGGACAATGACGATCTCGACCTCAGGATCGGCATCCTTCGACCTGATGGCCGAATGTCCATCATCCAGGCTCCCGACAAGAGTGGTGCCATTGACGTCGATCCCTTCGTTTTCCACACCGGAGACGTGGTCAATGCCAGTGCTTCTGCGCCGGGTGTCGAAACGGTCGAAATCAACCCTGCCATCTCCCAGCGATTGGGCGGCAAGGTCGCGCTGGTCTGCAGCGTTTACTCCGCCGTGGGCAATGGTGCCGTCTCGGTGGCTTCGCTGAGGCCGAAGATGCGGATGGAATACGGCGACCAGGTCGTTGAGTGCGCTTTTGAGTTCAAGGATGGTTTTTTCAGCAGCTCGATCTACACCTATGTGATCGGCTTGATCGAGATAGACCTGGATCACATTGAGCTGAGTCCGTCCGGCGCTACCTCCAAAAGCGGCAGCGAAGCTACACCCTGGCTGTCGCGCAAGGGCGACACGCTGGTGATCACCATGGACGGACCCCCCGTGTTTAAAGGGTATCCACCGGAAAAAAGCGGCAAGAAACACTACGTCTGAGTCCGTATGGCTGGCGCGTGGCACTCGTCGAGTCGCCACACGCCAGAGGGCGTGGTGTAGGCTTGGCGGGTCTTTTCGGCAAGTCATTGCAATCTGTGTCCAGCGCTGGTTATAGTCGGCGCTCGGTGTTTTTTAACCCAACTTTCTACCCTTCAAAAAAGATCAGCCCATGCCAGCTTCCCTCATCAACGCGGTAGTCGATTCAGCGGTCAACGCTGGCGTCGTGCCGTGCGGGAATCAGCAGCCTGTGCAGATCAGTCATTACCCTCCACCTGTCAGTAGCACGCCGGTGTGCGCAGTCGTATCACCGCCGGGCGTTGGCGTTTCGGGCTGATCAGCTTTTTTCTGCTGTTTCCATGCCCGTCTAAAAAGTGCTCGCCTGAAAAAACTACTGAATTTCAGCTTCGGCTGAGTTGGCTTTTTGCCTGACTACAGGTGGTATTCATGTTTATCCTTTCGAAAAAAACCGCGCTCGCGGCGGCGTCCACGAGCCTGTTCGTTTTGCTGTGGAGCAGCGGGGCGATCTTCTCCAAATGGGGCCTGGCCCACGCGTCGCCCTTTGCATTTCTGTTGATTCGCTTCGCTATCGCGATCTGCGGATTGGTGCTGCTGGTGCCGTTGCTCAAGCTGAAACTGCCCAAGGGCGGCAAGCCGATGCTGTATGCGATGGCCACGGGTGTGGTGTTGCTGGGGGCTTATCAGATTTTTTATCTGCTGGCCCTGGACCTCAAAGTCACACCGGGCGTCATGGCAACGATCATGGGCGTGCAGCCCATTCTTACCGTGGTGATCATGGAGCGTCAGCGATCAGCCAGCAGAATGTTCGGTCTGGCACTGGGTTTGGCCGGGTTGATCATGGTTGTTTACCAAGGCATCGGTCTGGCCGGTATGTCATTGGCCGGTATGCTCTTCGGTTTGCTGGCGCTGGCGAGCATGACGTTCGGTTCGATCATGCAAAAGCGCATCACCGACAATCCACTCGGCACGCTGCCAGTGCAGTACCTGGCGGGGCTGTTGCTCTGCGGGATCTTCGTGCCGTTCCAACCCTTTCATTTCGAACACAGCACCGGTTTCATCGTGCCGGTGTTGTGGATGGGATTGGTCGTGTCGGTGCTTGCGACCTTGTTGCTGTATCGGCTGATTGCACGGGGCAACCTGGTCAATGTCACCAGTCTGTTTTACCTGGTGCCGGCGGTGACGGCGGTCATGGACTACCTGATTTTCGGCAACCGGTTGGCGGCGTTGAGCATGCTTGGCATGTTGCTGATCATCGTCGGATTGGTATTCGTATTCCGTAAAGCAGCATAAAAAAATGGCCTGGAGCATTGCTCCGGGCCTTTTTTATTTGGCCAGCGCATGCTCGGCCCGCACCGAATTCATGAACGCCTGCATCGCCGATGATTGAATGCGATGCCGTCGGGTAATCAGCCCATACGGCGGCAGTCGTGCTTCGAACTTGATCGGCAACACCGCCAGCAAATCACGGCCCGGATAGTCTTCCACCACCGACACCGGCGTCACGCCGAGCATGTCGGTCTGCTGGATCAATGAGAGCAGGGTCATGATCGACGTGGTTTCGACGATGCTGCTGGGGATGTCGACCCGCGCATTGTGAAACACCTGATTGATGATCGCACGCATCGGGCTCGGATGCTGTTGCAGCACCCAGGTCATGTTCTGCAATTCCGCCCAGCTCAGCTGCTTCTCCTTCGCCAGCGGATGTTGCGCGCCGGCGATCACGCACAAGGCTTCTTCACCGAGGCTGTCAAAAAGCAACTCTTCGGCCCGCGCGCCGGCCGGAATCCGCCCCAGCACGATATCCAGTTGGTCCTGCAGCAGCGCCTGCACCAGCACGTCGCTGGTATCGACCTGAATGCTCATGGATAACCGCGGATGGCTTTGTTTCAAGGTCGCGATGGTGCGGGTCAACAGCCCCGAGGCCAGCGCCGGAATCGCTCCGACAGCCACCCGGCCGAGGTTGCCGGATTCGAGTGCGACCAGTTCTTCACGCATGCCGCTGAGTTCGGCAAACACCATGCGCGCGTAGTAGATGACGGTTTCCCCGAACGGGGTAGAGCGCATTCCCCGGGGCAAACGTTCGAAGAGCTCGACGCCCAGCAAGTCCTCGGCCTCGTGCAGCATCTTGGTCGCTGCCGGCTGGGTCATGCCGATGTGGTCGGCGGCGCGGCGCAATGAGCCGAATTCCTGCAACGCCAGCATCAGCCGCAGTTGGCGCAGACGCAGTCGGCTGTGGATCACGTTGGCTTCAGGAATTCGGGTCATGGGCCATGCTCGCAAAAAGGACTGCGGCAAGCCTGACAACAAATGTCAGGCGTTGCCAGCATTGCCGTGTCACAGCACCGATTTTGGCTTGGCGATATGGGGTTTGCGCAGGCCCATCAGCGTGCCCAGTACCTTGGTAATCAGCGGCCAGAACAGCATCAGCAACGCCGCCGTGGTCAGGCAGCCCACCAATGGGTTGGACCAGAAGATCCCCAGGTGGCCGTCGGAGAACAACATCGACTGACGGAACGCATCTTCCGCCTTGTCGCCCAACACGGCGGCAAGCACCAGCGGAGCGATCGGATAACCGAGTTTCTTGAACAGATAACCCAGCGCGCCGAAGCCCAGCATCAGCACCACGTCGAAGAACGAGTTGTGCACCGAGTAGGCGCCGATGGCGCAGACCATGATGATAATCGGCGCAATGATCGAGAACGGAATCCGCAGGATCGAAGCGAACAGCGGCACGGTGGCCAACACCACGATCAGACTGACGACGTTGCCCAAGTACATGCTGGCGATCAGGCCCCAGACGAAATCGTGTTGCTCGACGAACAGCGTCGGGCCGGGGTGCAGACCCCAAATCATCAAACCGCCGAGCATCACCGCTGCGGTGGCCGAACCGGGAATGCCCAGGGTCAGCATCGGCAGCAGGGCACTGGTGCCTGCGGCGTGGTCAGCGGTTTCCGGGGCGATCACACCTTCGAGTTCACCCTTGCCGAAGTTCTCGCGGTTCTTCGAGAAACGCCGCGCCAGGCTGTAACTCATGAACGATGCCGCCGTTGGCCCGCCGGGCGTGATGCCCATCCAGCAACCGACCAATGTGCTGCGCACTATCGTCCACCAGTAGCGCGGCAACTTGGCCCAGGTGCGCAGGATGATCATCGGCGTGATGCGCGCATGCTCGCCACGGAACACTAGACCTTCCTCGACGGTGCAGAGGATCTCGCCGATACCGAACAGGCCGATCACCGCTACTTCGAAGCTGATGCCGGTCATCAGCGTCGGCTGGTCGAAGGTCAGGCGCAGGTTACCGGACACGGTGTCCATGCCGACCGCGGCCATGGCGAAGCCGATCATCATCGCGACCACGGTTTTTAGCGGTGGGTTTTTGCTCATGCCGATGAAGGTGCAGAACGCCAACAGGTACACCGCGAAGAACTCCGGCGAGCTGAAAGACATGGCGAACGCGGCGATCTTTGTCGACAGGAACGTCAGCAACAACACCCCGGCCAGTGCGCCGATCAGCGCCGAGCTGAACGCAGCGGTCAGGGCTTCGGCGGCGCGACCTTCGCGGGCCATCGGGTAACCGTCGAAGGTGGTCGCCACCGATGAGGGCTCGCCGGGAATATTGAACAGAATCGAGGTGATCGAGCCGCCGAACAGCGCGCCCCAATACATGCACGACAGCAGAATGATCGCCGACACCGGCGACATGGTGAACGTCAGCGGCAGCAGCAACGCCACGCCATTGGGGGCGCCGAGGCCGGGCAACACGCCGACCAAAATACCCAGCAGCACGCCGATCACCATCAGGCCGATATGGCCCGGGGTCAGGATCAGGTTCATGCCTTGCAGCAGGGAATCGAACTCGCTCATTTGAATTTTCTCCCGGCCAGGGCAATCCAGTCGCCCATCGGGCCGGCATCCAGCGGGACCTTGAACCACAACGCGAAAATCAGGTAGCTGGCGAGTACCGCGCCAAGGGACACGCTGGCGATCATCAGTTTGCTGTAAGGCTTGGCGCGGACCTTGTCACGCCACATGAACCAGGCAATGAAACACGCCGAAGCCACGTAGATGCCGGTGAACGGCATCGCCCCGACGAATAGCGCAATCGGAATGAACACCGACAACACTTGCTTGAACGCACTGCGGCTGACGAATGAAATGCTCAGGGCTTGCCAGCGCACCACGGTCAACACGCCGTTGGCCACGCTCGCGGCGCTCAGCATCAGGCCGATGTAGAAGGGGAAGTAACCCGGCTCGGGGCCGGAATCGCCCCAGCCGATACCTTGTTCGAGACTGCCGAACATCACCACCGCGCCGATCAGCGTGGTGAAGAGTGCCAGGCCGAGTTCGACCCAGCGGGTACCAACCAGCGCTGGTGAATCCGAAGAATGGGACATGAATGCACCTCCAGAGGTGACGGCCGTGCGCAGGCGGACGGCCGTGAACAACTCAGTTTTTCAGCCAGCCGGCTTCTTTGAACACCGGCGTAACGCGAGCGGTGTCTTTCTCAATGTAGGCGGTCAGCGGCTCGCCTTCGAGGAAGGTGGGCACCAGCGCGTTCTGTTTGACGTAGGCCTTGAACTCCGGCGTCTCGGTGACTTTGCGCATCAGCTCGACATAGAACGCCCGTTGTTCGGCGGTGACTTCGCCGGGCATGAACACGGTGCGCGGGAAGCGGTATTGATCGATGCCCAGCCCCTGTTCGTGGCAGGTTGGAACGTCGGCCCAGGATTTATCGCCGGCGACTTTTTCGGTGTAGCTCATGCGCTCTTTGCTGAAAACACAGAGCGGTTCGACCTGATCGCCGCGCCATTGGCTGATGCTTTCGCTGGGGTTGTTGACGTTGGCGGCGATGTGTTTGCCGGCCAGTTGGGTCGCGGCCTCACTGCCGCTCTTGAACGGGATGTACACCAGTTTGCTGTTGGTGGTCTGGTTCAGTAGCAGGGTCAGGGTCTGGTCGACATCCTTGGACTGACTGCCGCCCATGCGCAGGTTCGATGGGTCAGCTTTGACCGCTTCGTAGAAGCTTTTGGCGTCCTTCCACGGTGCGCCCTTGTAGCTCCAGAGAATGAAGTCGTCCTCGGCCACGGCGGCGATGGGGGTCAGCTCCTGCCATTGGTAACCGAGCTTGGATACCAGCGGCAACAGGTAGATGTTATTGGTGCCGATAACCAGTTTTTCCGGATCGCCCTTGTTCATTTTCAAGTCGAGGAAGGCTTCGGCGCCGTTGCCGCCGCCCTTGTTCAGGACGATGGTATTCACGTCGAGGAACTTGTGGGTGGTGATGATCGACTGGATCAGCCGACCGAGCTGGTCGGTGCCGCCACCGGGGCCGCCAGCGACAACGATTTCGACGTTCTTGTCCGGCTGCCAGGCTGCATGAGCCAAAGCAGGAAGGGTACCGGCGGCGACCAGTGTGCAGCCAAGAAACAGACGGGATGTGCGATGGACGAATGCATTTCGCATGGAAGGCCTCGTTTTTGTAGTTGTTATGAGTGACTTGTCGGAGCGGTAAAGCTGCAAGCCTGGCCTGAGTGTGGGAAGCCGCCGTCGCCGCGTCTAGTCAAAACAATACATACACCGATAGCCTGGGGTTATAGGTCGAGGCAGGCAAATGGACGGTTATCGCTGAAGGCTTTGCGCCAGAGCCTTTTGCGAGGAAAGTCGGAGTTTGCGTCATCCATTGAAAGCTCTCTGAAAGCAGGGCATGCCATAACCCGAGGCTATCGCCGTATTCCAAGTTTTGATTAGACGGTTATCACTGAGCCTTCGATAGTGCTCATCAGCGCCGATACGAAGCGGCGACGTCAGCTCCACAACAATAATAAAACGAGGTACGCACCATGGCTCGTCCCAGTGCTTCCCTGCATCTACCTGGCGCAGTTGCCCAGCCAGCGGCGGCAGCGGCAACACCGCTGACCGGCACGACCAAAGCCAGCAGCGTGCGCTGGCGGATCTTCGCGATCATCTTTGCATTGACCATGGTCAACCTGATCGATCGGGTCTCGCTGTCCATCGCGATGCCGACCATCGCCAATGAATTTTCCCTGTCGCCGAGCCTGCAAGGGCTGATCCTCAGCAGCTTCTTCTGGGCCTATGCGCTGTTGCAGATTCCCGGCGGCTGGATGATCGATCGCTTCGGGCCGCACCGGGTCATCAGTTGGTCCACCGGGTTGTGGGGTACGTTCCAGGTGCTGGCGGCGTTTGCGACCGGAGGGTTGTCATTGTTGTTCGCCCGGGTCGCACTCGGGGCCGCAGAGGCACCGTTGTTTCCGTCTGGCGGCAAGTTGATTTCCCTGTGGCTGGCACCGAGCGAGCGCAGTCGCGGCGCGGTGCTGATGGACAGTGGCAGCCCGTTGGGCGTGGCGCTGGGCGGGTTGATCATTGCCTATCTGATTGCTTCGTTGGATTCGTGGCGTCTGGCCTTCGTGATTGCCGGCATCGCGACGTTGGTGCTGGCCTGGCTGGCGCGGCGTTATCTGCGTGATGACCCGGCCAGCCACCCACAAGTGAATGCTGAAGAACTGGAAAAGATCAACGCCGGGCGCGCGACGCCTGCTGCCGAAGCCGCGCGTGTGCCGGTCAAAGGCTTGGGTATCGCGGCACGCTCCTTGAGCGGTTTGCTGATCGGTCGCGCCAGTTGGGCGATGGTCTATTTCGGCTTGCTGACCTGGGGGCCGAGTTATCTGGCGCAAGCCCGAGGCTTCGATATCAAGGGCATTGGCGCCGCGACGTTCGTGATCTTCGTGTGCGGTGCGTTGGGTTCGTTGACCGGTGGTTTCCTTTGCGACGGACTGATCCGCAAAGGCGTCAGCCGTGGCATGGCGGTCAAGAGCCTGCTGGCGTTTTCCGGCCTGGTGGCCCTCGGCGCGTTCCTGTTGCTGCCAACCCTGAGCAATCCTTTTGCGGCCGTGGCGCTGTTGGCCATGACCGCCTTTTTTCTTATGTGGGGCAGCCTCTACTGGAGCTTCCCGGCGTTGCTGGCGGCACCGGCGAGAGTCGGGTTGATCGGCGGCGTGATGAACATGGCCGGCAGCACCGGCGGCATCGCGGTGCCGATTCTGGTGGGGATCATTCTGCAAATGACCGGTGGTTTTGCGCCGGTGCTGGGGTTCTTTGCGGTGTGCTCGGCAGTGTTTGTGTTGGCGACGTTGTTCATCAGCCTCGACGAGGTGCGCCATGGGTGAGTTGTGGAACGGCCCGATCATCGACGCCCATCATCACTTCTGGGACCCGTCGATCAATGACCATCCGTGGCTGGCGCCCGAAGCCAACATCCCGTTTCGCTACGGTGATTACAGCGCGATCAAGCGCCGCTATTTTCCTGACGACTATTTCACTGACGTCGGCCCGCATCGCGTGGTGCAAACGGTGTACGTCGAGACCGAATGGGACCCGCAAGACCCGATTGGCGAAACCCTTTTTATCGAGGGGCTGGCCGCCCGATACGGCGTGCCGAATGCGGTCGTGGCACAAGCCTGGCTCGACCGTCCAGACGCCATTGCGGTACTGACCGAGCAAGCCAGTTTCAAGTGCGTGCGCAGCGTTCGGCACAAACCTGGCGGACCGACTTCGCCTGCGCAGGTTGGCCATATGCGCAGCCTGATGAGTGACGAACACTGGCGCCGCAGTTTCGCCGCGCTCGAAGGTTTGGGCCTGCACTTCGATTTGCAGGCCCCCTGGTGGAACCTGCACGAGGCCGAACGGCTGGCCCGGGACTTTCCCGGCACCACGCTGATTCTCAACCACGCCGGGTTGCCCAATGACCGCAGTGCCGAAGGCCTGGCGGGTTGGCGTCTGGCGATGGCAAGGCTGGCCGAGTGGCCGAACGTGCAGGTGAAGATTTCCGGTCTGGGCCAGGCCGGCCAGGCATGGCGCGCCAAAGACAACGCCTGGATCGTTCGTGAAGTGATCGCCATGTTCGGCACCGATCGGGCGATGTTCGCCAGCAACTTCCCGGTGGACAGCCTGTGCGGCTCATTCGACGACATCTACAGCGGTTTCAAATCCATCGTTGCTGATCTGCCCAGCGCCGATCAGGAGCGTCTTTTCTACAGCAACGCGCAGCGGGTTTATCGCTGCGAGCCTTGCGCCATTGAGCGGACATGGCCTGAACCCTTGAGGAGTGAAGCATGAACAAGACAACCATCGCGATGGTCCTGGGCGACCCGGCGGGCATCGGCCCGGAACTGATCGCACGCCTGCTCGGTGAACCCGAAGTGCGCAGCCAGGCCAATGTGATATTGATCGCCGACGAAGCGGAAATGCGCCGCGGCATGCGCATCGCCGGGGTGGAGTTTCCCTACCGTCGCGTCGAGTCGCTGGATCAGCTGGATTTCCGTGATGACACGCCGCTGTTCTATGACTTTCGCGGCGACACCCTCGGTGAGTTCCCTCGCAGTGAAGCCAGTGTCATCGGCGGCCGCTACAGCCTCGATACCCTGGAAAAAGCCCTGCGCCTGACCGAGGCCGGCACCACCGACGCGGTGCTGTTCGGGCCGCTGAACAAGACTTCGCTGCACATGGCCGGCATGGCCCACAGCGATGAGCTGCACTGGTTCGCCGAGCTGCTGGATTTCCACGGGCCGTTTTGCGAGTTCAACGTGCTCGACAACCTCTGGACTTCCCGGGTGACGTCCCACGTGGCCCTGGCCGATGTGCCGGGCATGCTCAGCCAGACGCGGGTGGTGGAAGCGATCCAGTTGATCGACACCGCGCTCAAACGCAATGGCCTGGAAAAACCGCGCATTGGTGTATGTGGACTGAACCCGCATAACGGCGACAACGGCTCGTTCGGTCGCGAAGAACTGGACATCATCGGCCCGGCCGTGCGCTCGGCTCAGGCGCTGGGGATTGCGGCCGAAGGACCGTATCCGGCCGACACGATCTTCCTCAAGGTTCAGGGCGACGCCAGTGCCTTTGACGCGGTGGTCACGATGTATCACGACCAGGGGCAGATCGCGATCAAGTTGATGGGCTTCTCCCGTGGGGTGACGGTGCAGGGTGGTTTGCCGATTCCGATTACCACCCCGGCGCACGGCACCGCGTTTGATATCGCGGGGCAGGGCAAGGCGAATGTCGGGGCGATTCGGCAGGCGTTCGAGATTGCGTGCCGGATGGGCGTCAACAACTACTAAAAGCTTAGGATCAAAAGATCGCAGCCTTCGGCAGCTCCTACCAGGGGATCGAATTCTCCTGTAGGAGCTGCCGAAGGCTGCGATCTTTTCGTTTCATCTGATAACCCGATCTACTGGATAACCCGTCTTTGCTATCACTCCAGGTTATCGTCGGATACGCATAAGTGATTATCCGCAGCCCCCAAGCGCTGGCTAAAGTCGCTCCATCGAATGCCAAAGCCGACCACCCAAGCGGCTCTGCGCAGCGACTCAACAACTACAAAAAGCCGGCAGCGCAAGGAACTGTATCCATGAAAATCAAAGCAATCCGTACCCGCGTTTTCGAGTGGAAAGGCAAAGTCGTCCCCCCTCAAGCGCACTTCTGCACTAACGCCAGCGACATCCTGTTCGAGCGCGGCGACGCCATGGGCTCGTTCCGTTTTCACGGCTGGCTGGTGGTGGAAGTCGAGACCGACACCGGTCTTGTCGGCATCGGTAACTGCGCCCTGGCACCGCGTGTGGCCAAGGAAATCATCGACACCTATCTGGCGCCGATTGCGATTGGCGAAGACCCGTTCGACAACGAATACATCTGGCAGAAGATGTATCGCCAGAGCCACGCCTGGGGCCGTAAAGGCATCGGCATGGCGGCGATCTCCGCGATCGACATCGCGATCTGGGACATCATGGGCAAAGCCGTGAACAAACCGGTGTTCAAACTGCTCGGCGGCCGCACCAAGGAAAAGATCTGGACGTATGCCTCCAAGCTCTACGCCAACGACAACCTCGACCTGTTCCTCGAAGAAGCCCAGGGCTATCTGAATCAGGGTTTCACCGCGCTGAAAATGCGCTTCGGCTACGGTCCGAAAGACGGCCCGGCAGGCATGCGCAAGAACATCGAACAAGTGCGGGCGCTGCGTAACCTGGCCGGTCCCGACATCGACATCATGCTTGAGTGCTACATGGGCTGGACCTTGGAATACGCCCGCCGCATGTTGCCAAAACTCGCCGAATTCGAACCGCGCTGGCTCGAAGAACCGGTGATTGCCGACGACATCGAGGGTTACATCGAACTGAAAAAAATGGGGATCATGCCGATCTCCGGCGGCGAGCATGAGTTCACCTCCTACGGCTTCAAAGACCTGCTGGAACGCCGCGCTGTCGACGTGATCCAGTACGACACCAACCGAGTCGGCGGCATCACCGCTGCACGCAAGATCAACGCCATGGCCGAGGCCTGGTCGGTGCCGGTGATCCCGCACGCCGGGCAGATGCACAACTACCACCTGACCATGTCCACCACCGCCTCGCCGATGGCCGAGTTCTTCCCGGTGTTCGACGTCGAAGTCGGCAACGAACTCTTCTACTACGTGTTCAAGGGCGAGCCGCAACCGGTCAACGGCTACATCCAGCTCGACGATGACAAGCCGGGCCTGGGCCTGGAAATCTCCGATGAGTACCTGAGCGACTTCAACATCATCGAGTGACCCAAATCCCCGACTTTCTGGAGGCCGTCATGCGCCTGATTCAATTTGAAAACACTGCCGGTGAACGCCAGGTGGGCTTGGTCGAAGGCTCGCAGGTCCAGGTGCTGAAAGGCACCCGCAGCACCCGGGAACTGGCCCTCGCGGCGATCCGCGGCCAGCGCAGCCTGCAAGAAGAAGTCGCCCAGCGCGGCACCGAGCCAGGCCCGGATTATGCGCAACTGTTGCAGCAGGGCAACGTCCTGCCGCCGCTGGACCACGAAGACCCGGCGCATTGCCTGATCAGCGGCACTGGCCTGACCCACTTGGGCAGCGCTTCGGCACGGGACAAAATGCACCAGCAGGATGGCGCAGTCGAAGCCGGCATGACCGACACCATGCGCATTTTCAAATGGGGCCTGGAGGGCGGAAAACCAGCGGCCGGGCAGGTCGGTGCGCAACCGGAATGGTTCTACAAAGGTGACGGCAGCATCGTCGTGCGCCCCGGCGCGGACTTCCCGGTGCCGCCGTTTGCCGAAGATGCCGGTGAAGAACCGGAGCTCACCGGTCTCTACGTGATCGGCGATGACAGCCAGCCGTACCGCGTCGGTTATGCCTTAGGCAACGAGTTCTCCGACCATGTGATGGAGCGGCGCAATTACTTGTACCTCGCGCATTCGAAACTGCGCTTCTGCGCCTACGGTCCGGAGCTGCGGGTGGGTGAATTGCCCAAGCATCTGGCCGGCACCAGTCGCATCAAACGCAATGGCGAAACGATCTGGGAAAAAGAGTTTCTCAGCGGCGAAGACAACATGTGCCACAGCCTCGCCAACCTTGAATTTCACCACTTCAAATACGCGCAGTTTTTACGTCCCGGCGATGTCCACGTGCATTACTTCGGCACCGCCACGCTGTCGTTTGCCGACGGGGTGAAACCCCAACCGGGCGATCGCTTCCAGATCAGCCTCGATGAGTTCGGCGCGCCGCTGGAAAACGGTATCGGCGAAAGCGCCCAGCCGTTGGCCATCGGTCAGGTTCGCGCGCTTTAAGCCTTCAACCATCGGCGCTGTTGGCCGGTCAAGGAATCAGTCATGACTTCGCTACTCGGACACAACTACATCGGCGGTCGCCGCAGCGCCAATGGTACGTTGCAGCTGCAAAGCCTCGACGCGACTACCGGCGAGCCGCTGCCCGGCACTTTCTTCCAGGCTTCTGAAACCGAAGTGCATGCCGCCGCCAAGGCCGCGGCCGCTGCGTATCCGATCTACCGCGACCTGAGCGCGGAAAAACGCGCGACATTCCTCGACGCCATCGCCGATGAAATCGATGCATTGGGCGATGACTTCGTCGCCACCGTGTGCCGCGAAACCGCGTTGCCGAGGGGGCGTATCCAGGGTGAACGCGCCCGCACCAGCGGCCAGATGCGCTTGTTCGCCAAGGTTCTACGTCGCGGTGATTTCTACGGTGCGCGGATTGATCGGGCTCTGCCCGATCGCCAGCCTTTACCGCGTCCGGATCTGCGTCAGTACCGAATCGCCCTCGGGCCGGTTGCGGTGTTCGGCGCCAGTAACTTTCCCTTGGCGTTCTCAACGGCCGGTGGCGATACCGCCTCGGCGCTGGCCGCCGGTTGCCCGGTGGTGTTCAAGGCTCATAGTGGGCACATGGCGACAGCCGAGTGGGTAGCGGAC
This sequence comes from Pseudomonas sp. LBUM1645, assembly GCF_059716185.1. NCBI lineage: Bacteria > Pseudomonadati > Pseudomonadota > Gammaproteobacteria > Pseudomonadales > Pseudomonadaceae > Pseudomonas > Pseudomonas sp. LBUM1645. Next base: position 5,400,347 of record NZ_CP166811.1, on the reverse strand, counting down.
GCCATCATTCGCGCCGCCGAGCGCACCGAGATGCCAGCCGGCGTGTTCAACATGATCTACGGCGCGGGTGTCGGTGAGTGGCTGGTCAAGCACCCGGCGATTCAGGCCGTGGGCTTCACCGGTTCGCTCAAGGGCGGCAATGCCCTGAGTCACATGGCCGCGACCCGGCCGCAGCCGATCCCGGTGTTTGCCGAGATGTCGAGTATCAATCCGGTGTTCCTGCTGCCCGAAGCGCTCAAGGTGCGCGGCGAGCAGATCGCTGTGCAACTGGCCGGTTCGGTGACACTGGGTTGTGGGCAGTTTTGCACCAATCCAGGTTTGGTCATTGGTTTGCGTTCACCGCAGTTCAGCCTGTTTCTGGAAAGCTTTTGCGCGAGCATGAACCAGCAATCGGCGCAAACCATGCTCAATGCCGGCGCGCTGGCCAGCTACAGCAAAGGCCTGGGAGAGCTGCACGAACATCCGGGGCTGACGCATCTGGCGGGCAAGCCGCAACAGGGGAGTCAGGCTCATCCGCAAGTGTTCAAGGCTGATGTCAGTCTGTTGCTCAACGGGGATGAACTGCTTCAGGAGGAGGTTTTCGGGCCGACCACCATCGTCATTGAAGTCGAGGATCGGGCACAGTTGACGGCGGCATTGCATGGCCTGCGCGGGCAACTGACGGCGACGCTGATTGGTGAGGCCGGGGAGTTGCTGGAATATCGCTGGCTGGCGGAGGCGCTGCAGGAGAAGGTCGGGCGGATTTTGCTAAATGGTTATCCGACGGGAGTCGAGGTCTGCGAGGCGATGGTGCATGGCGGGCCTTACCCGGCCACTTCAGATTCGCGGGGTACGTCGGTCGGCACGTTGGCGATCGATCGTTTCCTGCGGCCGGTGTGCTTCCAGAATTATCCGGATGCGTTGTTGCCCGAGGCGTTGCAGAACGCTAATCCGCTGGGGATTCGGCGGTTGGTGGATGGCGAAGTGAGTGATTTGGCTTTGTGATTGTCGGTGTCTGAGCCACCGCCATCGCGAGCAAGCTCGCTCCCACATTGGATCTCTGTCACGACGAAGATCAACTGTGGGAGCGAGCTTGCTCGCGATGGCGTCATCAGCAACACCACAAAACTACCTGGCAACCACCTCTTTCGACTTCACCACCGCCGTCTTCAACACCAACCACAACGCCGCCGCAATCAACACCCCGCCATAGATGTGCGCCATCGACAACGGCTCATCCAGCAACAACGCTCCCCACAACACCCCGAACGGCGGAATCAGAAAGGTCGTGGTCATCGACTTCACCGGCCCGACCGAGCTGAGCAGGCGGAAGTAAATAATGTACGCCAACGCGGTACATACCAGCCCCAACCCCAGCAACGATAACCAGACATTCCAGCCGCCCCAGCTCTCCGGTGGCTGGCTGATCACGCTGTAACCGAACAGCGGCAACAGAAACAACGTCGCGCCCAGCATGCTGCCCACCGCCGATAGACGACTGTCGAGACCACCGGCCTGATCAAGCCAGCGGCGCGCGAGGAATCCGGCGAAACCGTAGCAGGTCGTGGCGAGCAGGCAGGCGAGGGCGCCCATCAGCAGTTCCATGTCGAACGCCACCGGACCGGCTCGGGTCAGGATGCCCACGCCCAACAGCCCGAGGAACACGCCGCCAAGTTTGGCGGCGGTGAGCCTTTCATGGAAGAACAGACCGCCGATCAGCACGCCCATCAGTGGCGTGGTGGCGTTGAAAATCGCCGAGTAACCGGCCGGCAGCACTTGCGCGGCGACCGAATACAGGGTCGCCGGAATCCCGGAGTTGATCACCCCGAGCAGCATCACGGTTTTGAGCTTGCCTTTGAAATCCCAGCTGATGCGCATCAGACCGAGGATCACCAACAGCCCGACCGCGGCAATCGATACGCGGAAAAAAGCAGTGGGGATTGTGCCAATCACCGGGGCAATGATGCGCATGAACAGAAAGCTCGCGCCCCAAATGGCGGCAAGCGATAGCAAACGCAGAGTATCGACGGGGTTCACAACACATTCCTTCCTTGATTGGCGAGCAAGTGTCGCGCCAGTCAGGACGCAAGGCAATGGTTGCGTTGCGTAACAAAGGGCCACTAAGCTCAGCCCCCAACGATAAGATTCAGCCGCCGAGGTTTTACCTATGCCGCAGCAATGGCCAGCCGCCGACATCGCCCGAATGATCCTCGATGGCTTTGACGATTATCGCGAGCATTTCCGCCAGATCACCGACGGCGCCCGGGCTCGCTTCGAGCAGGCCAAGTGGCAGGAGACGCAAACGGCGTCGGCCGCGCGGATCAATCTCTACGAAGAAAAAGTCAGCGAAACGGTGCAACGGCTGCGCATCGCTTTCGACGCCGACACGCTGGATGTCAGCTGCTGGCCGCTGGTCAAAAGCGCTTACATCACGCTGATCGACCTGCGCTTCGACGATGAACTGTCCGAAACCTGGTACAACTCGATTTTCTGCGGGCTGTTCAGCCACGACCTGATCAGCGACGGCTGCATGTTCATCCACACCACCCGGCCGAGCCTGCGTCGGGCCCGTGCCGCACAAACCCGCACATACAAGCCCCAGGGCCAGTTGTCCGGGATGCTGGCGAGCATTTTTGCCGACTACCGTTTCAGCGAGGATTACGCCAACCTGGCGGGCGACCTGAGTCGTCTCGAAGGGCAATTACGCGAGAACCTGCCGGACTGGGTCTGCAAGGACCCGGAATTGAGCGTCGAACTGTTTTCCTCGGTGCTTTACCGCAACAAAGGCGCGTACCTGGTCGGGCGTATTTACACCCAGGACGAACAATGGCCGCTGGTGATTCCGCTACTGCACCGCGAAGGTCGCGGGATTCAGATCGATGCGTTGATCACCGATGAAGCGGACGTGTCGATCATCTTCTCATTCACCCGTTCGTATTTCATGGTCGACGTGCCAGTGCCGGCGGAGTTCATCGGTTTCCTCAAGCGCATTTTGCCGGGCAAGCACATCGCCGAGCTGTACACCTCGATCGGCTTCTACAAACACGGAAAATCCGAGTTCTACCGGGCGCTGATCAATCACCTGGCCAACACCGACGACCAGTTCATCATGGCCCCGGGCGTGCGCGGCATGGTGATGAGCGTGTTTACCCTGCCGGGCTTCAACACCGTATTCAAAATCATCAAGGACCGCTTCTCGCCGTCGAAAAACGTCGACCGCGCCACGGTGATCGAGAAGTACCGTTTGGTGAAAAGCGTCGACCGGGTCGGGCGTTTGGCCGACACCCAGGAATTTGCCGACTTCCGCTTCCCGTTGAGCAAGTTCGACCCGGCCTGTCTGGAAGAATTGCTTGAGGTGGCAGCGTCCACGGTGTCGGTGGAAGGCGACACCGTGCTGATCCGCCACTGCTGGACCGAACGGCGGATGACGCCGTTGAACCTGTATCTGGAGAACGCCAACGACGCTCAGGTCCGCGAGGCGCTGGAAGATTACGGCCTGGCGATCAAGCAACTGGCGGCGGCGAACATCTTTCCCGGCGACATGCTGCTGAAAAACTTCGGCGTCACGCGTCACGGGCGGGTGGTGTTTTATGACTATGACGAGATCTGCTTCCTGACTGAAGCCAACTTCCGGCATATCCCGCTACCGCGTACGCCGGAAGATGAGATGGCGTCCGAGCCGTGGTATTCGATTGGGCCGCTGGATGTGTTTCCTGAAGAGTTTCCGCCGTTTTTGTTTGCTGATTCCGGGCAAAGGAAGTTGTTTGATCAGTTGCATGGTGAGTTGTACAACGCCGATTACTGGAAAAGCCTGCAAGAGGCAATTCGGGCGGGGAAGGTCATCGATGTGTTCCCTTATCGCCGTAAAGGTCTGGACAACGAATAGCCGGCTCCGCACGACTCTGTAGCAGCTGGCGAAGCCTGCGTCCGAGGACGCAGTCCTCGCAAAAACCGGTGCTCGCGGTACATCAGGAATACTCGGGAAGCAGGTTTTGCGACTGCTGCGCAGCCGAACGCAGGCTTCGCCAGCTGCTACAAGGGATCTCGTTCGTCCTTTAAATCTGCGACAATCGCCCCCCTGCGCCACCAGACAACTTATTGCGTACCTGATGACTGACGAATCGCCTTCCATCGACAAACTGCTGAAAAACCTCGATCACGCCATGCTCGCCGACCGCCACCGGCTGCGGCGGCAGTTGCTTGAGCTGCGCAAAAAACCTGATGAGGCCAAGCTGGCCCAGTGGGTGACGCGCATGCAGGCGTCCTGTGATCAGGTGTTGGCGCGGCGGGCCAGCCTGCCGGTGATTCGTTACGACGACAGCCTGCCGATCGCCGCCAAGCGCGACGAGATCAAAGCAGCGCTGCTCAAGCATCAGGTGCTGATCATTGCCGGTGAAACCGGTTCGGGTAAAACCACCCAGTTGCCGAAGATCTGCCTGGAAATCGGTCGCGGCCAGCATGGCCTGATCGGCCACACCCAGCCGCGTCGAATCGCCGCCCGCAGCGTGGCGAGCCGGGTCGCCGAAGAACTGGCGACACCTTTGGGTGCGCTGGTCGGCTATCAGGTGCGGTTCGAGGATCAGAGCGATTCCAACACCCTGATCAAGCTGATGACCGATGGCATCCTGCTGGCGGAAACCCAGAACGATCGCTACCTCGAACGCTACGACACGATCATCGTCGACGAAGCCCACGAACGCAGCCTGAACATCGACTTCCTGCTCGGTTACCTGAAAACCCTGCTGCCGCGTCGCCCGGACCTGAAAGTCATCATCACCTCGGCGACCATCGATCTGGAGCGCTTCTCCAAGCACTTCGACGATGCGCCGATTGTTGAAGTCTCGGGCCGCACCTTCCCGGTAGAAACCTGGTACCGCCCACTGACCCTGGAGCAGGACGAAGAGGGCAACCGCGTCGAGGATGACCTGACCGTGGATCAGGCGATCCTCGCCACCCTCGACGAAATCGCCGCGTTCGAACGCAGCGAGCGCAAGAGCCCGGGCGATGTGCTGGTGTTCCTGCCCGGCGAGCGTGAAATTCGCGACGCTGCGGATATGCTGCGCAAGGCCCAGCTCAAGCACACTGAGATTCTGCCGCTCTACGCACGCCTGTCGCCGGCCGAACAGCAGCGGATTTTCCAGTCGCACCCAGGCCGTCGCGTCGTGTTGGCGACCAACGTCGCGGAAACCTCGCTGACCGTGCCGGGAATTCGTTACGTGATCGACAGCGGCACCGCGCGCATCAGCCGTTACAGCTATCGCGCCAAGGTCCAGCGTCTGCCCATCGAAGCGATTTCCCAGGCCAGCGCCAATCAACGTAAAGGTCGCTGCGGGCGGGTCGAGCCGGGTATTTGCATCCGCCTCTATGGCGAAGAAGACTTCATCGGTCGCCCGGAATTTACCGATCCGGAAATTCTGCGCACCAACCTCGCAGCGGTGATTTTGCAGATGCTGCATCTGCGCCTCGGCGAGATCACCGATTTCCCGTTTATCGAACCGCCGGATGGCAAAGCCATCAGCGACGGTTTCAACCTGCTGCAAGAACTCTCGGCGGTCGACCGCAACAGCCAGCTGACGCCGCTTGGCCGTCAATTGGCGCGGTTGCCGGTGGACCCGCGCATGGGCCGAATGCTGCTGGAAGCGGCGAAACTCGGCAGCTTGCAGGAAGTGCTGATCGTCGCCAGCGCCATGTCGATTCAGGACCCGCGCGAGCGTCCGCCGGAACGCCAACAGGCTGCCGATCAGGCGCACGCGCAATGGAAAGACGTGGACTCGGATTTCGCCGGGCTGGTCAATCTGTGGCGCGGTTTCGAAGAACAGCGCCAGGCGCTGACCGCCAGCCCGCTGCGCAATTGGTGTCGCAAGAACTTCCTGAATTACCTGCGTCTGCGCGAATGGCGTGACTCTCACCGTCAGTTGAGCCTGATCTGCCGCGACATGCAGTTGAGCCTCAACAAGGAACCGGCGGATTACCCGAAACTGCACAAAGCCGTGCTCTCGGGGCTGCTCAGCCAGATCGGTCAGAAAACCGAAGACGGCGACTACCTCGGCGCCCGTCAGCGGCGTTTCTGGATTCACCCGTCATCGGGCCTCGGCAAGAAGCGTCCGCAATGGCTGATGGCCGCCGAACTGGTGGAAACCACCAAGCTGTATGCGCGGATGGTCGCCAAGATTGACGCCGACTGGATCGAGCCGTTGGCCGGGCACCTGATCAAGAAGAACCACTTCGAACCCCATTGGGAGAAGAAGCGCGGCCAGGTCGTGGCCTTCGAGCAAATCACTTTGTTCGGGCTGATCGTGGTCGGTCGCCGGCCGGTGCATTACGGGCCGATTGATCCGGTGGTGTCCCGTGAGTTCTTCATTCGTGAAGGTCTGGTACGCGGCGAGATTCAATCCAAGGCCAAGTGCCTGACGGCCAATGCGCAACTGCTGGAACAGCTCGACGAACTGGAAGCCAAGGCTCGCCGTCGCGACATTCTCGCCGACGAAGAAACCCTGTTCGCCTTCTACGATGCGCGACTGCCGGCGGAGATCCACCAGACCGCGACCTTCGACAGCTGGTACCGAGTCAACAGCCAGAAAGACCCGCAGCTGCTGATCATGCGCGAAGAAGACGTACTGGCCCGCGAGGCGAGTGAAGTCACCGCGCTGCATTACCCCGATACCTTGCACATCGGCGATCTGGAGTTGGCGCTGAGTTATCACTTCGAACCGAACCACCCGCGTGACGGCGTGACCCTGCGTGTGCCGGCGCCGTTGTTGCCGATGCTGCCGCCGGAGCGCCTGGAATGGCTGGTGCCGGGCGTCATCGAGGCCAAGTGCATCGCGCTGGTGCGCAACCTGCCCAAAGCCCTGCGCAAGAATTTCGTACCGGTGCCGGACTTCGTCAAAGCCGCATTGCAACGCATGACTTTCGCCGAGGGCTCGTTGCCTCAAGCGCTGGGGCGCGAACTGTTGCGCATGACCGGTGCGCGGGTCAGCGATGAAGCCTGGGCCGAAGCGTCGCAGCAGGTCGACAGTCATTTGCGGATGAACCTGGAAATCGTCGACGGCCAGGGCAAGTTCCTGGGCGAAGGGCGTGATCTGGCGGAACTGACCGCACGCTTTGCCGAAGCCAGTCAGGCCGCGTTGGCTGTGCCGCAAACTGCGAAAAATCAGCAACCGGTGGAGCCGAAGGTGTTTGCCGCCGTCGCCGAGAAAACCCAGCAGAAGATCGCCGGGCTATCGATGACGGTGTATCCGGCGCTGGTGGAAGAGAGCGGCACGGTCAAGGAAGGACGTTTCTCGACGCCGGCCGAGGCAGAGTTTCAACATCGCCGCGCCTTGCAGCGTTTGCTGATGCAGCAACTGGCCGAACCGGCGAAGTTCCTGCGTGGCAAGTTGCCGGGGCTGATCGAATTGGGCCTGATGTACCGCGACATGGGGCGCATCGACAGTCTGGTCGAAGACATCCTGCTGGCCAGCCTCGATAGTTGCATTCTCGACGGCGAAGACCCGCTGCCACGGGATGGCGCCGGGTTGGCGTCACTGGCCGAGCGCAAACGCGGCGGCTGGACCGAGCACGCCGAACGGCTGGCGAAGCTGACACTGGAAATCCTCAAGCTCTGGCACGGCCTGCAAAAACGCTTCAAGGGCAAGATTGATCTGGCGCAAGCCGTAGCGTTGAACGACATCAAGCAGCAACTCAGTCATCTGGTGTATCCGGGCTTCGTTCGTGAAACCCCGATGCAGTGGCTCAAGGAGTTGCCGCGTTATCTGAAAGCGGTCGAGCAGCGCTTCGAGAAAATCGGCGCTCAGGTGCAGAGGGATCGGGTCTGGAGTGGCGAGTTGTCTGGCCTGTGGACGCAATATCAAACCCGCGCCAACAAACATGCCCAGGAAGGCAAACGCGATCCGCAGCTGGAACTCTATCGCTGGTGGCTGGAGGAATACCGGGTTTCCCTGTTCGCCCAACAATTGGGGACCAAGGTGCCGATCTCCGACAAGCGCCTGAACAAGCAGTGGACCCAGGTCGAACCCTAATCCCTGTGGGAGCGAGCTTGCTCGCGATGAGGCCGTCAGCCTCAACATCAATGTTGACTGACACTCCGCTATCGCGAGCAAGCTCGCTCCCACATTTGGTATGTGTTTGATCCAGCAAATAGGGCCAAACCACGATGTTTATGGCAAACTTCGCGCCTATAAACGCCGGCCCCGCGGTTTTGAGCCTTCACAGGTCTGGGCGGATCGGAATAAAGCGATGCCAGGTTTGCTCCCCCTGACGGGAGCAGATCCTTTGTGTGTTGGTACGTCGGTGCCAACACTTTCTGCCTGAACAGATTAGAGAAACGACCATGCATAACGTCGTCATCAGCGGCACCGGCCTGTACACCCCGGCCAACAGCATCTCCAACGAAGAGCTGGTGCAGTCTTTCAACGCTTACGTCGTGCAATTCAACGCCGACAATGCCGACGCCATCGCGCGCGGCGAAATCGAAGCGTTGACCGAGTCCAGCGCGGCGTTTATCGAAAAGGCCTCTGGCATCAAAAGCCGCTTTGTCATGGACAAGGAAGGCATTCTCGACCCGCAACGCATGGCGCCACGCCTGCCGGAACGCTCGAATGACGAGTGGTCGGTGCTTTGCCAAATGGCCATCGGCGCCGCCGAGCAAGCCTTGCAGCGTGCCGGCAAAACCGCCGCGGACATCGACGGCGTGATCGTCGCCTGCTCCAACCTGCAACGTGCCTACCCGGCCATCGCCATCGAAGTCCAGGAAGCCTTGGGCATTCAGGGTTTCGGTTATGACATGAACGTCGCCTGCTCCTCGGCGACCTTCGGCATTCAGGCTGCGACCAACAGCGTGCAACTGGGTCAGGCCCGGGCGATTTTGATGGTCAACCCGGAAGTCTGCACCGGTCACCTGAACTTCCGCGACCGCGACAGCCACTTCATCTTCGGCGACGCCGCGACTGCGGTGATCATCGAACGTGCTGACCTGGCAACGTCCAAGTACCAGTTCGACATCGTCAGCACCAAGCTGCTGACCAAGTTCTCCAACAACATCCGCAACAACTTCGGCTTCCTCAACCGCGCGGCGGAAGAGGGCATCGGTGCCAAGGACAAACTGTTCGTGCAGGAAGGCCGCAAGGTATTCCGCGATGTCTGCCCGATGGTCGCCGAGCTGATCGCTACGCATCTGGAAGAGAACACGCTCAACATCAGCGACGTGAAACGCTTCTGGCTGCATCAGGCCAACCTCAGCATGAACCACCTGATCGTCAAGAAACTGCTGGGCCGTGAAGCCACTGAAGAAGAAGCCCCGGTGATTCTCGACACCTACGCCAACACCAGCTCTGCCGGTTCTGTGATTGCGTTTCACAAGAACCAGGACGATCTGGCCGCCGGTTCGCTGGCAGTGCTCAGCTCGTTCGGCGCCGGTTACTCGATTGGTAGCGTGATTCTGCGTAAACGCTGAGTTGAACTGCTGTCGTTTTTTCCCCTGATTCGCAAGACTATTCCTACATTCGAAACAGTCTGGACGCTGTAATTTTCGGAAATGACAGCAGGACGAGGCCTACGGCCAAGTCTTGCTGATTTGTTTTTCGAGGTCTGGACAAGGGGATTTGTGAATGGCGGCTGACGACGCGCAACTGCTCGAGCGATTGCTGGCGGGTGAGCAACAGGCTTTCAAAGAGTTGGTCAGCACCTACCAGAGCGCCATGCGCGCAGTGGCATACGCCATCGTAGGTAACCGGCATGCCGACGAAGTAGTGCAGGACTCGTGGTTGTCGGTGGTGCGTAACCTCAAAGGGTTCGAGGGGCGTTCGAGCCTTAAGACCTGGTTGCTGACCATCACCGCAAACTCGGCCAAAGGTCGCTACAAACAAAACCGTCGGGAAGTCTTGCTCGACGACCTACCATCGCCTCACGGCACCCTCGATGATGATCGTTTTTCGCATGGCGATGGCCACTGGCTGATCGCTCCGTTCGCCTGGCATCAAGACACGCCAGAGGCGCTGTTGACTGAAAACGAGCTGCGTGAATGCCTGGAACACACGTTGCTCAGTTTGTCGGAACTGCAAAGCAGTGTTTTGTTACTTCGCGAGCGTCAGGGGCTGGAGCTGGAAGAGATCTGTAATCTTCTGGAAATCTCGCTCTCCAATGTTCGCGTGCTGCTGCATCGGGCACGGTTGAAGGTCTTTGCGACCGTAGAACATTTTGAGGAAACCGGCGAATGCTGACCTGCAAGGAACAAGTGGCGCGCTCCAGCGATTATCTCGATGGTCAGTTGAGTTTTCGTGAGCGGCTGATGGTGCGTCATCACCTGATGTTCTGCCCTAATTGCCGGCGGTTCATACGGCAGATGCGTTTGATGCAGGCGACATTGCGCGCGATGCCGGAGGAAGCGGTGCCGGATATCGACACACTCGCTAAGCGTCTCGCCGCTGAACATCTCAAAGGCGATCCATAGCGGGGTGGATCAATGGCAGTGAAGAGAAACAGGCCGGCGTGGATGCATCGAACGGATGATGGGGATCGATCCATCCGCGCCAGACTGTAAAGCGCCTCAGGCATCCATGACCCGAGGCGTGGAACGGTACTGCTTAGAACTTGGCTTCGGCGTCCAATTGCAGGGTGTTGATGTCCGAGTCTTTCAGGTTGGCGTTGGTGTAGTCAGAGTTAGCCATGAAGTACGTCGCACCGAGGTTGAAGTTTTTGTCCAGCTCGTAGCTCACTTTCAGCTTGCTGCCGCGCGAACCGGTGAAGCCGTTGGCGAAGTCGGAGTCGGTGAAGGCACCCACCACAGCGTTACGCTGTACATCGCGGTAGTTGTAGTCCACTGCGAAACCGTAGAACTTGGTCTTGACACCGGCCAACCAGGCAGAGTCCTGATCGTTGCTGGCGTCTTTGTTGTTGACGTACTGACCGTACAGCGAGAGTGGCAGTGGCAGACCGCCGATGTCGAGCTGACCAAAGCCTTCGTACAGTTTGAACTGTTCGTTCGGGCTGTTGCCGTTGATGGCCAGTTGGCCTGGGATGACGCCGGCGACCGGGGTGATGTCGTCGTCGTTGTCGTAGCCGTAGACGCTGCCACCCAAGGTGAATTTCAGGTTGTCAGTGATAGCGAAGCGCGCGCCCAGCTGGCCGGCGTACAGACGCAAGTCGTGTTTGAACTGCACGCCGTCGCCGTCGACGTTGTCCTTGAGGGTGTAGTGACCGGCGCTACCGAACAGCTCGGTGCTGGCGCCCAGCGGGTATTTGTAAGCCACCGACAGACCTTCCGGGCTGATGTCGCTATCCCAGATGATGTCGCCCATGCTCACCCATTGCTGTGGCATCTTGCCGCCAACGATGTGCAGGTTCTTGATCGCGTCCGGGTGGTAGTCGACGTAACCCTGGTCCAGCCAGATCTGCTTCTTGTCGAAGTAGTTGTCCAGGCTCTGGTTGGTGGAGCGAGGGTCATCGTTGTTGCCGGTGGCGATACGGATACCGGTGTCGACTTGCGGGTTGATCTCGGTGTAGGCACCCAGGCGGGCACGAATGCGCTGACGATCCTGGTCTTTGTTGTTTGAAACGCCATCGTTGTGGACGTTTTCCTGACGGAAACGCACGTCACCCTTGAATTGGGTCTTGGCAGCCCACGCCAGTTTCTGGTCGAAGGTACTCAGTTCATTGGTTTTCTTCGCAGTCGCTGCGATCTGCTCGTTGGTCTCTTGTTGAGCCTGGCGGGCGATTTGCTGGTCTTTCTGATCCCTGGCCAACTCGGCTTGCAGTTCGGTGTACTGCGCAGGCGAAATCGAGCCGTTTGCCTTGAGCATGTCGAGCAGTTTGGCGTCGACTGCGGCGCTGGCCGGAACACTCATGGCCAGCAGCAACCCGCCACACAAGGCCGCCGCAGTTTTCGTGGAAGCAAGACGCATATCAATCTCCGAAGATGTAATGGGATGACTGAGCCATCCAGGACACAACCGACCGTTGACGGACGGAAAACAGTGACCAGGTTTAGAACCCGGCGCTCTAAAAACAGGCGCCAGTATCGCGATGGTTTATGACAGAGCAGTGGCAATGTGATGGCATCTCGATGACGATACAAATAGGGCGTACGCCCTTATCCAGAGCCCTGTCGGCGGATTGCTCGTGTGGATTTTTTGGCGATGGGCGATACTCGCCGGGCTTTCACGCAAAGAAGTAGGGAAAGAACTGATGCCGCTGCAACGTCTGGAAAGTCTGTCCGAAATCGCGTCGCAGACGTGGGACGCCCTGGTGCCCGAGAATCAGCCCTTTCTGCGCCACGCCTTTCTCAGCGCGCTGGAAGACAGCGGCAGCGTCGGCCCTCATTCCGGCTGGAAACCCGAGCATTTGCTGCACATCGAAGGCGATCGCCTGATTGCCGCGCTGCCCAGTTACCGCAAATGGCATTCCTACGGCGAGTACGTGTTCGATCACGCCTGGGCTGATGCCTGCGAGCGTGCCGGTATCGATTACTACCCCAAGCTGCTGACGGCCGTACCGTTCAGTCCGGTCAGCGGCCCGCGTTTACTGGCAGCCACGCTCGAGGACGGTTTCGAACTGTTGAAAAGCCTGCCGGGCTACCTTGAAATCGAACAACTCTCCAGTGCCCACATCAACTTCACCGATCCTTTCACTGACGCAGCCTTGGCCGAGCAGCCAGGCTGGTTGCAGCGAATCGGCTGTCAGTACCACTGGCAGAATCGCGGCTATCGGGATTTTCAGGACTTCCTCGATGCCCTCAGTTCGCGCAAGCGCAAGCAGATGCGCAAGGAACGCGAACAAGTGGCGGGGCAGGGTATTGATTTCGAATGGCTTGAAGGTAGGCAGCTCGATCAGACGCAGTGGGATTTTGTCTATGCCTGCTACGCCAATACCTACGCTGTGCGTCGGCAAAGGCCCTATCTGACGCGGGAGTTTTTCAGTTTGCTGGCCGAGCGCATGCCGGAATCCATTCGCGTGGTGTTGGCCAAGCAAGGCTCACGGCCGGTGGCCATGGCCTTCAGTCTGGTGGGCGGCGACAGTTTTTACGGTCGTTACTGGGGCTGTCTTGCGGAGTTCGATCGTTTGCACTTCGAGACCTGTTTCTACCAGGGCATGGACTACGCGATTGCCAACGGCTTCCAGCGTTTCGATGCCGGTGCCCAGGGCGAGCACAAGTTGATTCGTGGGTTTGAACCCGTGATCACTCATTCATGGCACTACTTGCGTCATCCCGGCCTGAAAGCTGCCGTCAAAGACTTCCTGCAACAAGAACGCGTTGGTGTGTTGGCGTATGCCGAGGAAGCGAGGACGGCCTTGCCTTACCGGCAAGACTGATCCTCGCTCTGGGCTTCAGCTGCCTTCCTTGCCTAACCATCGATACGTCACGCCGCCGATCACCGCGCCGAGCAGCGGCGCCACCCAGAACATCCACAATTGCGCGATGGCCCAGCCTCCAACGATCAGAGCCGGGCCAGTGCTGCGGGCCGGGTTGACCGAGGTGTTGGTGACTGGAATCGAGATCAGGTGAATCAGCGTCAGGGCCAGGCCGATGGCGATCGGCGCCAGCCCGGCAGGGGCGCGCTTGTCGGTGGCGCCGAGGATGATCAGCACGAACATCGCCGTCATCACCAGCTCACAGACAAAGCCTGCGGCCATCGAGTATTTGCCGGGAGAATGCTCGCCGTAGCCGTTGGAAGCCAGACCGTTGGCGAGATCGAAGCCTTCCTTGCCGTTGGCGATGTAGTAGATCAAGGCCGCCGCGATAATCGCGCCAATCACCTGAGCGATGATGTAGGCGGGCAGCTCTTTGGCGGGGAATCGACCGCCGACGAACAAACCGACCGAGACGGCGGGGTTGAGATGGCAGCCGGAAATATGGCCAATGGCGAATGCCATGGTCAGTACCGTCAGACCAAAGGCCAGGGCCACACCCAGCACCCCGATCCCTAGCGGAGAAGACGCGGCCAGGACCGCACTGCCGCAACCCCCCAACACCAGCCAGAACGTACCTAACAACTCAGTGACTGAACGTTTGAACAGAGACATGAGAGCGTCCTTGATAGGCTTCCTATCGAGACTGCATCGAGTGATGCATCCTGCACATTTACGACAGGCTCATCTCCAGAACCTTGGCTGATTACAGCAGGGTTTTGGTGGATATCCAGCAGCCATAAAAAACCGCCAGACTCCGTGGTTGACGGTCTCTGACGGTTTTTCAGGTTGTCGAAGATAAATGTGGGAGCGAGCTTGCTCGCGATAGCGGTGTATCAGTCGACATTGATGGCGCCTGATACACCGCTATCGCGAGCAAGCTCGCTCCCACAGGGGACAGTGTTGATTCACACGATATCAATCGATGCCGACAAATCCACCCGTCTGGTGCTGCCACAACCGCGCATACAACCCGCCATGGGCCAGCAGTTCGGCGTGGCTGCCGGTTTCGGCGATCTTGCCTTTTTCCAGCACCACCAGCCGGTCCATGCGGGCGATGGTCGAGAGCCGGTGGGCGATGGCGATTACGGTTTTGCCTTGCATCAGGGTTTCGAGGCTTTCCTGGATCGCCGCTTCGACTTCCGAGTCCAGCGCCGAGGTGGCCTCGTCCATGATCAGGATCGGCGCGTCCTTGAGCAGCACACGAGCAATCGCAATCCGCTGACGCTGGCCGCCGGAGAGTTTCACCCCGCGCTCACCGACGTGGGCATCGAAACCGGTGCGACCTTCGGAGTCCGACAACAATGGGATGAACTCGTCGGCGCGGGCCTTGTGCACCGCCTCCCAGAGTTCGGCGTCGGTGGCGTCGGGTTTGCCGTACAGCAAATTGTCGCGGATCGAGCGATGCAGCAGGGACGTGTCCTGGGTGATCATGCCAATGCGCTCGCGCAGGCTTTCCTGGCCGACTTCGGCGATGTTCTGGCCGTCGATGAGGATGCGTCCGCCCTCCACGTCATAGAGGCGCAGCAGCAGGTTGACCAGGGTTGACTTGCCTGCGCCGGATGGACCGATCAGGCCGATTTTCTCACCAGGCTTGATGGTCAGGTTGAGGTCGCCAATGATCCCGCTCTTCTTGCCGTAGTGGAAATCCACGTGCTCGAAACGCACTTCGCCACGGCTGACCGTCAGCGGTTTGGCCTGCTCGCGATCGGTGACGCTGACCGGTTGAGAAATGGTCTGCAAACCGTCCTGAACCATGCCGATGTTTTCGAAAATGCCGGTGACCACCCACATGATCCAGCCGGACATGTTGACGATGCGGATCACCAGGCCGGTGGCCAGGGCAATGGCGCCTACGGTGATCAGCGACTGCGTCCACAGCCACAGGGCCAGGCCGGTGGTGCCGACGATCAGCAAGCCGTTCATGCTGGTGATGACCACGTCCATGCTGGTGACCACCCGGCCGGCCAGTTGGGCTTTTTCGGTTTGTTCCTTGATCGCTTCGCGCGCGTATTGCTGCTCGAAGTTGGTGTGGGCGAACAGCTTCAGGGTGGTGATGTTGGTGTAGCCGTCGACAATCCGCCCCATGAGTTTGGAGCGCGCATCGGAGGACACCACCGAACGTTCCTTCACCCGTGGCACGAAGTAGTAAAGGGCACTGATGAAGGCGACGATCCAGGTCAGCAGCGGGATCATCAGGCGCCAGTCGGCTTCGGCGAACAGCACCAGCGAGCTGATCGCGTAGATCAGCACGTGCCACAACGCGTCCACCGCTTGCACGGCCGAATCGCGCAGTGAGTTGCCGGTTTGCATGATGCGTTGGGCGATGCGCCCGGCGAAGTCGTTCTGGAAAAAATTCAGGCTCTGTTTGAGCACATAGCTGTGGTTCTGCCAGCGAATCAGGCTGGTCATGCTGGGGCTCAGGGTCTGGTGCACCAGCAGGTCATGCAGGCCAACAAAAATCGGCCGAAAAACCAGGGCTACCACCGCCATCCAGGCCAGCTCGATGCCGTGTTCCTTGAAGAAATCGACGTTAGGCGTGCCTTGGGTCAGGTCGATGATGCGACTCAGGTAACTGAACAGCGCCACTTCGATCAGCGCACCGATCAGACCAACGAGCAGCAGAACGGCGAAACTCGGCCAGACCTGCTTCAAGTAATAGGTATAAAAAGGGAGAACCCGATCCGGCGGAGCGGCCGTCGGGGCCTCGCGGAAAATGTCGATCAGTTTCTCGAAACGGCGATAAAGCATCAGTTCTCCGCCCGCGCACGGGCTCTCCTTTGAACAGTGTGAGCGGCGCACTCCGGCGGCCGCTCAAGACTTCCTGTGTAGCTTAGTCGATGACTTTGGCCGACTTGATGAACACAGGGTCGGCTGGCACATCTTTCATGCCGCCACGGGTGGTGGTTTGCGAGTTGACGATGACGTCCACCACGTCCATGCCTTTCACGACTTTACCGAAGACCGCATAGCCATCACCGCTGTCGAGGAAGTCGTTGTCCTTGACGTTCACGAAGAACTGGCTAGTGGCCGAATCAGGATTAGAGGTGCGGGCCATGGACAGTGTGCCACGGACGTTATGCAGACCGTTTTTGGACTCGTTCTTGATCGGTGCCTTGGTTTCTTTCTGCTGCATTTGTTGAGTGAAACCGCCGCCCTGGATCATGAACCCCGGAATCACGCGGTGAAAAATCGTGTTGTTGTAGAAGCCGCTGTTGACGTAATCAAGGAAGTTCTTGGTACTGATCGGCGCCTTGACCGGGTCCAGTTCGATCTCGATCTGGCCGTTAGTGGTTTCCAGCAGCACGTGCGGCGCCTTGGCGGGCGTTGCGGCCATCAGGTTGGCGGCAAACAGAACGGAGCCAGCGACGAGGGCGATTTTTTTCAGCATGGGTCAGTGATCCTGAGTGAAGTGGTGTCGACTGCGGTGAGAAACTCGAGCAGCGTTTGGTTGAATATTTCGGGTTGATCCAGCGGGGTGGCGTGGCGCGAATCGGCGATCACCACCAGCCGCGCATCGGGCAGCAGTTTTACATAGGTCTCTTTCAGCGAGACCGGTGTGTAGTCACGGTCGGCGCTGACGATGAGGGTTGGACAGGAGACCCTCGAAAGTCGTTCCTGAACCCCCCAGCCAACGATTGCATCGAAGCTGGCGAGATAAGCATGTTTGTCGTTTTTTGCCCAGCGCTCGGCCATTTTTTGTCGCAGGTCACCCTGTTCGGGTTTGGGGAACAGCTTGCCGCCCAGGGCCGTGCCGATGGCGCCCAGACTGAGGACGCGCATCAGGCTCCAACGCTTGAACCACTGCCAGTAATCGTCGCGGCTGCGCAGTTTGACCTCGGGCCCGCTGTTGACGATGCACAGGCTCTTGAGCAATTGCGGCTGATCCACGGCCAGTTGAAAACCGATCATGCCGCCCATGGACAGGCCCACGTAATGAGTGGGGCCAAGGTTCAGGTGTTCAATGAGGGCGATCAGGTCGGCGCTGAACCCGGCGATGCTGTAGCGCTCGCGGGGTTTGTCGGAGCGACCGTGGCCGCGTACATCCGGCACGATCACCCGGTAGCGGGCCGACAGCGCCGGGATCTGCTGTTCCCAGTCCAGGGTGCTGGAACCCAGCCCGTGGACCAGCAGCAACGGCGTGCCGTGGCCATATTCCTCATAGTGCAGGTTGCAACCTTCGTGTTCGAAATAGGCCATGCGTACACTCCGTGTCAGGCTTGTTCAGGGGCGGCGAAAGGTGCATCCAGCGGCGCAGTGTCGAAAGTGCGCAGCAGTTCGATGAGAATCTGCGTGGCCGGACCCAAGGGTTTGTCCTTGTTCGAGTACAGGTAGAAGCTTGGGTTGCGGCTGCCACCCTGGTCCAACGGTAGCAGCTTGAGCAGACCTTCCTTGAGTTCCCGTTCGATCATGTGCCGAGGCAACCAGGCGAAACCCAGGCCGCTGCTGACAAAAGTTGCCGCGGTGGCCAGGCTGCCGACGGTCCAGCGCTGTTCCGCGCCGAGCCAGCCAACGTCCCGTGGCTGTTGGCGGCCGGAGTCGCGGATGACCACTTGCATCTGAGATTCCAGATCCTGGAAGTTCAGTTCGCGGTTCAGACGATGCAGTGGGTGTTCGGGGTGAGCGACAGCCACAAACTCTACGTCGCTCAATTCCGCACCCAGGTAACCGGGAATGCTCAGGCCGGTGATGGCCAGGTCGGCCACGCCTTCGAGCAGCACCTCCTCAACGCCCGACAATACCTCTTCACGCAGACGCACCCGGCAACCACGGCTCTGCGGCATGAACGCGGTCAAGGCGCGGACGAGGCGGGCGCTCGGGTAGGCGGCGTCGACCACCAGCCGCACTTCTGCTTCCCAGCCTTGTTCCATGTGATGGGCCAGGTCCTCCAACTGACTGGCCTGTTTCACCAGTTGCCGCGAACGGCGCAGCAGCACGCCGCCGGCTTCGGTCAGCACCGCTTTGCGGCCGTCGATGCGCAACAGTGGCACGCCGAGTTGGTCCTGCATGCGCGCCACGGTGTAGCTCACCGATGATTGCGAGCGGTGCAGCGCTTCGGCGGCCTGGGCGAAACCGCCGTGGTCGACCACGGCCTGTAACGTTCGCCATTGATCAAGGGTCACGCGGGGCGCTTTCATGAATAGCTCCTCTTGTCCTAAGCTGGCAGTCCTTATTGGAGACTGCTGAATGAAAAAATTCTGTTGCGTGCTGTTGGCAATGCTGCCGCTGACGGCGTTTGCCTATCCGATCGACGTTGAAAAACAGCTGAACGGCTTGAGCATCGACTACAACGCGTATGACACGGATAGCGACATCGCCTCCATTCAGGTGAATAACTACGGCACCACCGATGCGGCCTGTAAGGTAGTTTTCAACAATGGCCCGGAAGCACCACGCACCCGCAATATCGAAGTGGCCGCTGGTAAACACAAAAATGCCACCGCCAAGTTCAACCGGAGCATCATCAAGATGCGTATCAAACTGACCTGCACCCCCAAATGACCTCAAGCGGAGCACGCCCGCCAGGCATGCTCCGCTTATAAACGAATTTATTGATGGTTTATAGCAGTTATTTGCGCTTTTTCATCGATTTAACTCTGTTTAACCTTCACTCCATCGACCTACAGCATTCTCAGATGGAGGCTACATCCCATGTCCCGCGTTCTGATCATCGAAAGCAGTGCTCGTCAGCAAGACTCGGTTTCGCGTCAACTGACCCAGACCTTCATCAGCCAGTGGCAAACCGCGCACCCGAACGACCAGATCACCGTTCGTGACCTGGCCCTCAACCCGGTGCCGCATCTGGATATCAACCTGCTGGGCGGCTGGATGAAACCTGCCGAGCAGCGCAACGACATCG
Organism: Pseudomonas sp. LBUM1645; assembly: GCF_059716185.1. Taxonomy (NCBI): domain Bacteria; kingdom Pseudomonadati; phylum Pseudomonadota; class Gammaproteobacteria; order Pseudomonadales; family Pseudomonadaceae; genus Pseudomonas; species Pseudomonas sp. LBUM1645. The sequence continues at coordinate 5,381,104 of NZ_CP166811.1, read as the reverse complement.
AACAGGTTTCCCTGGAACGCTCCAACCAGTTGACCGACGAACTGCTGGCCGCCGATGTACTGGTCATGGCCGCGCCGATGTACAACTTCGCCATCCCCAGCACCCTCAAAGCCTGGCTCGACCATGTGCTGCGTGCCGGCGTGACCTTCAAGTACACCGACACCGGCCCGCAAGGCTTGCTCAGCGGCAAGCGTGCCTACGTGCTGACCGCCCGCGGCGGGATCTACGCCGGCAGCACCGCGGATCACCAGGAACCGTACCTGCGTCAGGTCATGGGCTTCATCGGGATTCACGACGTGACGTTCATTCACGCCGAAGGCATGAACCTGGGCGGTGACTTCCAGGAGAAAGGCCTGAGCCAGGCCAACGCCAAGCTTTCCCTCGTCGCCTGAGGCTTTAATCGCCAGATAATCCCTTGATGTTCAAGTGACCTGGCGCAACCCCTTCAAGGCTTTACGCGCATCGAACCTCCCTTTGCACTTGTTGCTCCTGAGTGCTGTAGCCCGATTGAACGCTTTAGCGAGATCGGGCTTTTTTTTGCCTGAGATTTGGTTGGCTGCACGCAATCCTGTAGGAGCCGAGCTTGCTCGCGATAGCGGTATCACATTCAACATTGATGTTGGCTGGCACACCGCCATCGCGAGCAAGCTCAGCTCCTACAGGGATCTGTGTGTTCTCGCGATAACAGGCAAAAACCGCTATCGTCGCCGCCATTCGAAACGAGGCGAGCATGGGCTATCTACTTTTTGTCACGCTGATTCAGGCGTTTTCCTTCAGCTTGATCGGCGAATACCTGGCCGGTCATGTCGACAGTTACTTTGCGGTGCTGGTGCGAGTGGTACTGGCGGGGCTGGTGTTCATTCCGTTGACCCGCTGGCGCTCGGTTGAACCGGCGTTCATGCGCGGCATGCTGCTGATCGGCGCGTTGCAGTTCGGCGTGACGTACGTTTGCCTGTACCTGAGCTTTCGGGTGCTGACAGTGCCGGAGGTGTTGCTGTTCACCATCCTCACACCGCTGCACGTGACCTTGATTGAAGATGCGCTGAACCGGCGCTTCAATCCGTGGGCATTGGTCGCGGCACTGGTGGCGGTGATGGGCGCGGCGGTGATTCGCTACGACCGGATCAATCCGGATTTCTTCATGGGCTTCCTGCTGCTGCAACTGGCCAACTTCACCTACGCCGCCGGGCAAGTGCTCTACAAGCATCTGGTGGCCCGCCATCCGAGCGATTTGCCGCATTACCGGCGCTTTGGTTACTTCTACCTGGGGGCATTGGCGGTGGCGTTGCCGGCGTTTCTGTTGTTCGGCAAACAGAACTTCCTGCCCGAAGCACCGCTGCAATGGGGCGTGCTGGTGTTCCTCGGCCTGGTCTCGACTGCGCTCGGGTTGTACTGGTGGAACAAGGGCGCGTGCCTGGTGAATGGCGGGACGCTCGCGGTAATGAACAACCTGCATGTGCCGGTGGGGTTGCTGATCAATCTGCTGATCTGGAATCAGCATGAAGAGCTGGGGCGGTTGTTTCTGGGTGGGGCAGTCATTCTGGCGGCAGTCTGGATTAGCCGGTTGGGGGTACGCCAACCGGCAATCGCACACTAATCCCTGTGGGAGCGAGCTTGCTCGCGATGGCGGTGGGTCAGGAACATTGATGTCGTCTGACACTCCGCCATCGCGAGCAAGCTCGCTCCCACAGGAGGAAATGTGTGGCTACATGATGTGTTTTTCGGGTTCAGGGATATGGCTCGCGCCTAACATGGCCGGAAGCAACCCGGCCCGCAAATCACCGCCGCTCGGCTGCTGATAAAGGCTCAAGCCAAACTCCGGCAACACCGCCAGCAGGTAATCGAAAATATCCCCCTGAATCCGCTCGTAATCCGCCCACACGGTGGTGCGGGTGAAACAGTAGATCTCCAGCGGAATCCCCTGCGCGGTGGTCTGCATCTGCCGAACCATGCAGGTCATGTTCGGTTGAATTTCCGGGTGACTCTTCAAATACGCCAGTGCATAGGCGCGGAAAGTCCCGATATTGGTCATCCGCCGACGGTTGGCCGACATCGACGCCACATTCCCCTGGGCTTCGTTCCAGGCCTTGAGCTCCGCCTGCTTGCGGCTGATGTAGTCAGTCAGCAGATGCACCTGGGACAGCTTCTGCTCTTCGTCATCGCGGATGAACCGCACGCCACTGGCGTCGATGAACAGGCTGCGCTTGATCCGTCGCCCACCGGACTGCTGCATGCCGCGCCAGTTCTTGAACGACTCGGACATCAGGCGCCAGGTCGGAATCGAAACAATCGTTTTATCGAAATTCTGCACCTTGACCGTGTGCAGCGTGATGTCGACCACGTCACCGTCGGCGCCGACTTGCGGCATCTCGATCCAGTCGCCGACCCGCAGCATGTCATTGCTGGTCAGCTGCACGCTGGCGACGAACGACAGCAAGGTGTCCTTATAGACCAACAGAATCACCGCCGACATGGCGCCCAGCCCCGACAGCAGCAACAGCGGCGAACGGTCGATGAGGGTGGCAACGATGATGATCGCGCCAAACACGTACAAGACCATTTTCGCCAGTTGTATGTAGCCTTTGATCGAGCGGGTACGTGCATGTTCGGTGCGCGCGTAGATGTCGAGCAGCGCGCTGAGCAGGGCACTGACCGCCAACAGCAGGAATAGAATGGTGAACGCCAGCGCCACATTGCCAAGGAAGATCAGACTGGTCTTGCCCAACTCCGGCACCAGGTGCAAGCCGAACTGGATCACCAGCGAAGGTGTGATCTGCGCCAGACGATGAAAGACCTTGTTATGCCGAAAGTCATTGATCCAGTGCAATGCCGGCTGGCGACCGAGCATTTTTGTCGCATGCAGAATGAGGTAGCGCGCCACTCGTCCGAGGACCAGCGCAACCACCAGCAATACCACCAATGCCAGGCTGGAATGCAGGAGCGGGTGCTGATCAAGGGCACCCCAAAGGTCTTGGACGTTGAGCCAGAGCTGTTTGATATCCATGGGCAAAAACGGTTCTTCTGTAGGACGCGACGGGGCGATTAGAGCATTTAAGACGCTTTGGATGACGTTTGAGGACAAAAGACGCAACAAAAAAACCACTGTTTAGCGCCGTTTGTATAAAGAAACTCGGCCTTAGCGCTCGAAACCGTTACCCTATGCAGCTGTTTTTTTGTATTTCTTCGAGGTAGCACCCGTGTTTTCCCAATTCGCCCTGCACGAACGCCTGCTCAAAGCCGTGGCCGAGCTTAAATTTGTCGAGCCAACGCCTGTGCAAGCAGCGGCTATTCCGCTGGCGCTCCAAGGGCGTGACCTGCGGGTGACAGCGCAAACCGGTAGCGGTAAAACCGCTGCATTCGTTTTGCCGATCCTCAACCGTTTGATCGGCCCGGCTAAAGTCCGCGTCAGCATCAAGACCCTGATCCTGCTGCCAACCCGCGAGCTGGCCCAGCAAACCATCAAGGAAGTTGAGCGTTTCGCTCAGTTCACCTTCATCAAGTCCGGCCTGATCACCGGCGGTGAAGACTTCAAGGTCCAGGCTGCCATGCTGCGCAAGGTGCCGGACATCCTGATCGGTACGCCGGGCCGGATGATCGAGCAACTGAACGCCGGCAACCTCGACCTCAAGGAAGTCGAAGTACTGGTCCTCGACGAAGCCGACCGCATGCTCGACATGGGCTTTGCCGAAGACGTCCAGCGTCTGGTGGAAGAGTGCACCAACCGCCAGCAGACCATGCTGTTCTCCGCCACCACCGGTGGTTCGGGCCTGCGCGATATGGTCGCCAAGGTGTTGAACAATCCTGAGCACTTGCAGCTCAACAACGTCAGCGATCTGAATGCGACCACCCGTCAGCAGATCATCACCGCTGACCACAACCAGCACAAAGAACAAATCGTGAACTGGCTGCTGGCCAACGAGACCTATCAGAAGGCCATCGTGTTCACCAACACCCGGGCTATGGCCGACCGTATCTACGGCCGCCTGGTAGCGCAGGAATACAAAGCGTTCGTCCTGCACGGTGACAAAGACCAGAAGGATCGCAAGCTGGCCATCGACCGTCTGAAGCAGGGCGGCGTGAAAATCCTCGTCGCCACCGACGTCGCCGCTCGCGGCCTCGACGTGGAAGGCCTGGACCTGGTGATCAACTTCGACATGCCGCGCAGCGGCGACGAATACGTTCACCGCATCGGTCGCACCGGTCGCGCCGGCAACGATGGCCTGGCCATCTCGCTGATCTGCCACGGCGACTGGAACCTGATGTCGAGCGTCGAGCGCTACCTCAAGCAGAGCTTCGAGCGCCGCACCATCAAGGAAGTCAAAGGCACCTACGGCGGACCGAAAAAGGTCAAGGCCTCGGGCAAAGCCGTTGGCGTGAAGAAGAAAAAAGTCGACGCCAAAGGCGACAAGAAAAAAACCGGCGCCAAGGCACCGACCAAACGCAAAATCGCCAACCGCCCGAAGACCGACGCCCTGTCGCTGGTCAGCAAGGACGGCATGGCCCCGCTGAAACGCCGCAAGCCGGAAGCGCCGGCTGCTGAATAAAGCGCGGTAGCGACCCAATAAAAAACCGGACATGTGTCCGGTTTTTTTATGCCTGGGATTCCTTAGATGGATCAACCCTCGGCTTTTTTCTCCGCCGATCCCAGCTCCTTCAATCGCTGATCAATCAACTGGCACTTGTCCGGCAGATCCTTGCTGGCCGTCCCCAGATCCATCTTCTGTAGCTCATCGTTGATCTCCTTGGCTTTGGCTGGGTTCTGCTCGGTGAGTTTGGTGACTTCCTTGGCCAGTTGTTCGCGCTTAATGGTGGCTTCTTCGGGTGTGCAGGCCCAAACGGGAAGGGCGCAGGCGAGGGTGGCGGCGAGGGTGAGTTTCAGCAGGGTTTTCATGGGGCGGGCCTCATTTCCGGTTAAGGCGGGTTATCCGGTTGAGGGCTGAAGTGTGGAAAAAGTTCAGAGATGCCAAACCCGGTCGCCTTTTGGGCGACGGTTTCGTGGGAGCGAGCTTGCTCCCACAGTTGATTTTCGGTGTTTGGGGATAGGGTGTTCGGCAGATGCTCTACCCCCCATGGCAGCAGCCGGCTGGGGCCTCGTCTTCATACCGATCGTGAAGCCTAACCCATTCCATGATTTCTTCTTCGTTGCGCCCTTTGGGTGTGAGATCCAGGTAGTTGTAGGCGCCGACCAACATGTCCAGGCCTCGGGCATAGGTGGAATAGGTGTGGAAAATCTCTCCAGCTTCGTTGCGATAAAACACGCTGAGGCCAGGCAGTTCTTCTTCGGCGCCGTCGGATTTTTCGTAGTTGTAGGTGGCTTTACCGGCGACGACGTCTTCTGCTCGGGCCGAGACGCCGAAGTCGTAATTGAAATCGCAGCCTTCTGACGACACCCAGTCGAATTTCCAGCCCATGCGTCGTTTGAAGGCCTGGAATTCGGCGAACGGTGCGTGGGAAACCGCCACCACGGCGACGTCATGATGGGCCAGGTGTTGGTTGGCGCCGTCGATGTGGTCGGACAGGAACGAGCAGCCGGAACAGCCTTCGTCCCAGCCTTTGCCAAACATGAAGTGGTAGATGACCAACTGGCTACGGCCGCCGAACAGATCAGCCAGTTTCAGTTCGCCATTCGGGCCCTGGAAACGGTAGTCCTTGTCGATTTTCACCCAGGGCAGGGCGCGGCGTTCGGCGCTGAGTTTGTCTCGTTCTTTGGTGAAGGCTTTTTCGTGGACCAGGTGTTGTTTACGGGCGGCGAGCCATTCTTCTCGGGAGACGACGGGATGGTTCTGAATGTTCATTGGGATTCTCCTGCGGAATGCTGGGAGGTGACTTACACAACCTAGTCGTTTGACCTACGCCCAATTCGACATACCGCCGGTCGATGCTGTTCAAAACCTCGGCTGAACGGCTACGAACCGCGCCGGTCACAACCTATGAAGGCCATTTCACTCGCGGGTACTGGAGGTTGATCAGGATGACGACTTATAACTGGGATTTGATTGAACGCTTGTTGCACGAGGTGCAGAACAGCGCCGGCCACAGCTTTACGCCACGGCCCTACGCCGAGCAGTACGCGGCGGAGAAAGCGGCGAACGGCGAGGAGATTGAGAACCTGGATCATTTGAAAGCAGTGGCCGGTGAGTATGAAAAGTTACTGCTGGCGCGCGGCTATATTGAGCCTCGGCCTGAGGATCAAGGTGGCAACGGTTCGAACTACATTTTGACGCCTCGGGGCTCGAGTTTATTGAGCCTGATCGACAGCAGTATTCCGGGCAATGACCATCCGCGGCAGGTGTTGGATGAGCAGGAGGATGCGCTGGATGAGGTAACGTTTGATGGGGTGGCGTCGAAGGCGCAGATTGCCTGATATTGCGGTTATAGCAAAAGATCGCAGCCTTCGGCAGCTCCTACATGGATCGCGTAATCCTGTAGGAGCTGCCGAAGGCTGCGATCTTTTGATCTTCTAACTTTGATGCGCCGCCTTCAAACACTTCAAATCGTTGAAGTCCTTGCGTACCCCTTCTATTTTCGTCAACAACCGCTGGCGCTGTTCCGGCGTGCTTTCCGCCATCAAATCCACAAACAGCCCCCGTGCCTGGGCTTCGGTGCTGGCGTAGGCCTGGCGATAAGCGGGCGTCCACAAGCTCTCTCGATTCACCAGAAGCGTCTCGATTCGCTGTGGGAATTCTGGACTCTGGCGCTGCGTAACAGCCGCACTGAACTGCTTCTGCCAATGGACGCGGTTGGCGATCCATTGCGTATTCTGGTCACCCAAGGCGTTGGACCACGCGACAACGCGTAACTGTTGGGTTGCGCTGAGCGGTCCGAGCCAATCATTCAGGCGTTTTTCCATACGCTGGCTGCGCGCCTTGATCTGTTGATCGAGAGACGGTTTGAGGTATTGCGTCTGGCGTTTATGTTGGTCCTTGGCGAAGGCGTCGTTCATCTCCGCGACTTGCTTGTCATCCAGCCCCTGTAACAGTTGAATGGCCGACGGGGTGATTTCCCGGGCGGTCTGGGCGATGGCTTGTTTGGCTTCCTGGACGCGGCTTTGCAGCGCGGCGTCGGTGACCTGGTTGGTCTCGACCATGACTTGCAAGCGGTCCAGCCAGTCGAGGTAGCCCGGCAGTTGCGTGGTGCAGTGCCAGCTCAGGTGTTCCTTGAGGCGCTCGTTGAACCAGCCTTTCTGCTCGCCGTTCATGTCCAGGTAGTCGCTGAGCGTCCACGGAATGATTACGTCGAGGTTGCGATAGGCCAGGCCCACGCGGCTGCACGCACCGAGGGCGAGACTGAGGGTGATAACGATGGCGAGACACTTCAACCAGCGCGACATGGGCGAATCCTTTGCGAAGGCCTGGCTTTTTTTAATGTGCTTCTCTATGTGAACGCAGGATGAGCCTCGCAGTTCAGCCGATCAATAAAAGGCGCGTTCGGCCTTGAGGGTGACCAACCCGTCGCATTGGCTGTTGTGCCCGGAATAGGCGGAGCAGCTGTTGCCGCTCAAGCTGGAATCACTGTAGATCAGGTTCAGATCGACGCCCATGAACGGGCGGGAAAATTGCACAGACCAGTCGGTGAAACTGCCTACATACCCACCGTCGACGGACACCGGCGTGTTGAGCTGGTGGGTGGTGTATTTCATGCTGATCCCGATGCCAAACGGCTGATTGCCGCCAAGGTCGGCGAACACGGTGCTGTTCTGTTTATCCGGGTCGTTGCTGAAGGCTGCGCCAAAACGGCTGCCCAGAAAGGTCAGGCCACCGAAAAGCTCCTGGCTGTCGAGGGTGTCCACTTTCGGATAGCTGTAACGGATCATGCCGACTTCGTACCCGAGGGTATTATCGAAAGGCTGTTTAAAGCCCATGTAGGAGTCGACTTCAAGGTTTGCCCCAGGCGTTAAACCCATGCTCGGTGCCCATTGGCCCACGTAAAAACCGCTGTCGTGACTCAGGTCGAGACCACCGTGGAACGAGCCGGTGCTGGAAGGTTTGACCAGCCCTTGGGCCATGCTGCGGCTGGGGGTGGTGCCGAGTTTGAGATCGAAGTCGCCCAGTTCACGCTGAAAGATTTGCGCATTGGCGACCGAACACGACAGCAGGCTGCCGAGCAACAAATAGGAGGGTTTGAGCATGCGTCACTCCATGACAGCGACGAGCAGGCACTAAAAACCTACTGAAACGCTTGATCTAGACGTGTGCAAGCATACCGGCGAATGCTCGGCATCGAGGGCCGTTCGTCGATTTTTGAAATATTGGTTTGTTTGTGGGGGTGTTGCGGGGAGGGTTCCAGTCCAAGCGCTTCGAAGCTCAAAGCGCTTAGGGACCAGGTGACGCGGCGGATCTTGGGGAAGTTACTTCTTGCCCAGAGTGATCTGCTTGGACGGGCCGAACGTCTGGCCGCTGACGCCTTTGGCAATTTGCTGGATCTCTCCGCCGGACTTGAGGAACGCAGCAATCTGGTTGTTGATCGATTCGCTGGTTTCAACGGCTGGAGCTGGCTTTGCTTTGCTGTTGGATGCTTTTACACGCATGGCGGCCATTAACCTATAGAAAATTAACTTGGCCAAGCATCGTACAGGAAATACTTGACAATTGCTTGGTAAATATCCCCCCGAAATACACAGGGCAGATGAAGAATTAATCACAAGTTATTATTCTGAATAGGTCCCTAAGCTGCTGTTTTAACTAAGAACGATCGTGAAAAATTACACTTTTCCGCTCGGCGGACAGGTGCGAAAATCGCCAGAACGGCCTGACGAGCGGCCAGGCGCGTGCGGTAAAGCCCAGGAAAATTAAGCCCTTCAGAGGATTTTCTTGCGCCACCGGGCTGGCCAGCGAACGCGGCCCGCAAAACCGGGTAGAATGCCGCCCACGCAATGAGGGTATTGGAAATGGCTTTAGTCGGGCGCTACAACAGTTTGCAAGTGGTTAAACACACTAACTTCGGTTTATATCTGGACGGTGGCGCGGATGGCGAAATCCTCCTGCCTAATCGTTATATTCCCAAAGATATTCCCAGCGAAGATGAAGACTGGCTCAACGTTTTTATTTATCTGGACAGCGATGACAAACTCATCGCAACTACCGAAAAGCCGAAAGTTCAAGTCGGTGAGTTCGCCAGTTTAAAAGTCGTTGAAGTCAACAGCATCGGTGTTTTCCTGGATTGGGGTTTGCCGAAGGATCTGTTGCTGCCGTACTCCGAAGAAAAGCGTCAGATGACCGCCGGCGAATATGTCGTGGTGCACGTCTACCTCGACAAGCACACCCGCCGCATCACCGCGACGGCGCGTCTGGACCGCTACCTCGACAAGACCCCGGCCAACTACACCCCCGGCCAGGAAGTTGATTTGCTGGTTGCCGAAGCCACCGATATGGGCTTCAAGGCGATCATCAACAACAAGCATTGGGGCCTGATCCACAAGAACGAAATCTTCAAGTTCATGCGCGCCGGTAAAGAAGAGAAGGGCTTTATCAAAGAAGTCCGTGCCGACGGCAAGATCAGCCTGAGCCTGCAACCGGTCGGCGAAGAAGCCGCCACCAGCCTCAACTCGAAGATTCTCGCCAAGTTGCGCGACAACAATGGCAGCCTGCCGGTCAGCGACAAGAGCGACCCGACGGTGATCAGCAGTATGTTTGGCGTGAGCAAGGGTAACTTCAAGAAAGCCATCGGTGCGTTGTACAAGAACGGCCAGATCGTCATTCACGCTGATCGCATTGAACTAAGCTGACCTCGCGCCGGCCCTCATGTAACGCGATTGCATAGGGTTGGGCTGTGATGAAAAAGTCCCGACTCTGTGTCGGGGCTTTGCTTTTTACTGTCGAGTGACTGCCATGTTTTGTGTTGTCGAGGTGTTCCGGTGAGCGCCACCCGGCGCAGCGCCGATGGGTTTGCCCTGCAAGTGATGATTGGGTTGTGCCTGATCTGGGGTATTCAGCAGGTGATGATCAAGTGGGCGGCGCCAGACATCGCGCCGGTCATGCAGGCCGCCGGGCGCTCGGGTATTTCCGCGTTGCTCGTAGGACTGTTGATCTGCTGGAAGGGCGGCTGGGATCAAGTGGGCAACACCTGGCGCGGTGGACTACTGGCTGGCGCGCTTTTTGGCCTGGAGTTCTTCTTCATTTCCGAAGGCCTGCAACTGACCACGGCTGCGCACATGTCGGTGTTCCTTTACACCGCGCCGATCTTCACCGCATTGGGCGTTCATTGGTTGTTGCCGAGTGAGCGTTTAAGGCCGGTCCAGTGGCTGGGGATTTTCCTCGCCTTCGTCGGGATCGCCATCGCGTTTGCCGGTGGGGTGTCGTGGGACAACCTCGATCACCGCATGTTGATGGGCGATGCCTTGGGCGTGCTGGCTGGCGCGTCATGGGGGGCAACCACGGTGGTGGTGCGCGCTTCGCGCCTGTCGGAAGCGCCGGTGACGCTGACGCTGTTCTATCAATTGATCGTCGGTTTCGTTGGCCTGTTGCTGATTGCGATCCTCAGCGGCCAGGTCACCCATGTCAGCCTGACCACCGTGGCGGTGGCCAGTGTGCTGTTTCAGGGATTGGTGGTGTCGTTCTTCAGTTACCTGACCTGGTTCTGGCTGTTGCGCCGTTATCTGGCGGCGAACCTGGCGGTGTTTTCGTTCATGACGCCGCTGTTCGGCGTCACGTTCGGCGTGGTACTGCTGGGCGAAGAGCTGAGTTTCAACTTCGTTGTCGGCGCGGTGCTGGTGTTGCTGGGCATCACGTTTGTCAGCGCTGAGCAGTGGGTGCGCCGTCGTTTGCGCAAAGCACTTGGGCAGAGCTGACCGGGCGCAATAACAGACCGCCAGCGACAATCAAACCACCGCCGGCGAACACCAGCGCGGGTTGCAAACCACCACTGAAATGGCTACTCAGCGCTGCCAGCAACGGCCCGCTGAGCTGGCCCACGGCAAAGCACGCCGTCAGCATCCCTGCGTTGCGCTGGGTGGCGTGGGGCGCCAGTTCCCGGGAACGTTGCATCACCAGCTGCATGCAGGCCAGGAACGGCGTGCCGCAGAGGATCACGCCCAGCGCCAAACCCGAGCCGCTGCCCAGCAGGCAGGCGAACACCCCGGCGGCTTGCAGCCACAGCGTCGCCATCAGCCAATGACGGGTAGCGTTCGGGTTATGTCGACGCAAACTCACCAGGACTACGCCGATAGCAGCCGCCAGGCCGAAGCATGGCCAGAACAGATCAGCCATCCATTGACCGTGAAACTGCGCGTTGGCCATTTGCGAAAGGAAAGTGGCGGGGATGATGTAGCCCAAACCGTACAAGGCGTAGATCACACCTAAGCGGGCGATGCCTTGGTTACCTGGCGTAGTAACGGTCGGTGCTGCTGCCACCGTGGCGGTCGGTTGCGGCAGGAACGGCAGAATTCCCAACAGCATCACCAGAGCGACGCCGGCATACACCAGCCACAAGGCTGCAGAAGTCTGCCCCAGCAGGTTCGATCCCAAGGCCAACAAGCCCGTCAGAAAAATCCCCAAACCCGGTCCGGCAAATACCAGGGCGCCAAGCCGTGGGCGACCGGCCGCCGCGGCCAGTGGCTGGCTCAACGCAGTGATCATCACCAGCACCCAGGCGCTGGCCACGCCGGTGCCGAACCGCAGCACCAGATGGGACCAAAACCCGTTGGCCCAGAACGAGGCCAACGTCAGCAATACACAGAGCCATAAACCGCCCAGCAAACGCCGGCGGACTTGCTCGGGGCGGCGAGAGAACATCGCGTCCACTGCACCGACGAAGTAGCCAAGGTAGTTGGCTGCGGCAATCAGACCGGCGGCGGTCAGGTCAATCTGGCCTTCACTGAGTAGGTGCGGCAACTGAGGCGTGAGGGCGAAACGCCCGATGCCCATGGCCATCATCAGTGCGATGAAACTGGCGAGTAAGCGAATCAGAGGAGACATAGTCTGAATTCCAACAGAGGATCAATGACCGTCAGGCTAGGACTGATTGACTTTCTTTTAAAATGAATAATAGTGAGTAACTTGTTCTGATTTGGAGAATGGCGTGGAATTCAGCCAATTGCGGATTTTCCAGGCGGTAGCGGAGGAGGGTTCCATCACCCGCGCTGCCGAACGCCTGCACCGGGTGCCATCGAACCTGTCGACCCGACTTAAACAGCTGGAAGAGCAACTCGGCGTAGAACTGTTCGTGCGTGAACGTCAGCGTTTGCAGTTGTCGCCTGCGGGAAAAGTACTGCTGGACTACACCGCCAAGCTGTTCAATCTGCGCGACGAAGCTCAAGCGGCGGTGCAGGGCGGGCAACCAGCCGGGGACTTCGTACTCGGCACGATGTACAGCACGGCGGCGATTCATCTGCCGGGGTTGCTGGCGCGTTATCACCGCACTTATCCGGCGGTGAACCTGCAAGTGCAGTCCGGGCCAAGCGGCGAATTGCTTGAAGGATTGCTCACCGGTCGTCTCGATGCGGCGTTGGTGGACGGTCCGCTGGAACTGGCCGGGCTCGACGGCGTGCCGTTGTGCGACGAACGGCTGGTGCTGATCAGTGAGGCCGATCACCCGCCGATCCTCAGCGCGCTGGATGTGGAAGGGCGCTCGGTATTCACGTTTCGGCAGGGTTGTTCCTACCGGATGCGCCTGGAAGCCTGGTTCTCCCATTACCACGCGGCCATGGGCCGGGCGATAGAAATCGAGTCTTATCCGGGGATGCTTGCCTGCGTGATCGCCGGCTCAGGCGTGGCGCTGATGTCGGAGTCGATGCTCGCCAGCCTGCCGGGCCGCGAAAGCGTGGCGGTGCATCCGTTGGCCGAGCCATTTGCCAGTGCCACCACGTGGCTGATGTGGCGCAAAGGCATGGTTGGGGCGAACTTGAACGCCTGGCTTGAGCAGCAACAATTGGTCTATCCGTCGGCGCCGAGTCAGGCTCGGGCGATGGCTTGAACTATCGGTCAGGTATTTTGATCAATTCAGTAACAGATCATTGCGACTTTGGGCGAGCATTGCGTAGGACTTCGGACTATTATCAGTGCGAAGTGGCTACAGAATTTTGGCCACTCGGCACTACCCTGAAGGGGGCACCATGAAAGAGAAAATCCAAAACTGGCTGCACGACCTGGGTGTTGCACTCGGTTTGATCGAACCGCCACTGCAACCTGTGCCTATTCGCACTGACGACGAACAACGCCGACGCCAGCAGCGCCGCCGGTAAACGCGTCAAGGTCTCAAAGATCGTCCGAACGCAGCCCGAGCCTTCGGACGATCCTGGCGGTCTACAGGTCAATGCCGCCCGATCTCGATCAAAAACTGGCTCAAGTCATTCGCCGTCCTGGCGGTCTTGAGCATCTGATCTTCCTCCGCCGTAAACGCCGTCAAACCCAGCTCATCTTCCAGATGGAAGATCAGCTCTTCGATATCTTCTTTATCCAATCCCAATTGCGCGAGGCTCGCGTTGTCGTCGAAGTCATCCTGACCCTCCAGCAGGCGGCTGATGAAACGATGCACGATGGCACGAACGGCAGCTCTTTTCATGGCGGTTCTTCGAGGGCGTTATTATTGTTGTCCCTGGGGCTGAGTACAGCAGGCTTCAGGCGTGCACGCGCTGCCACTCGTCAATCATCGTGCGCAAATGTTCCCCGGAAAAACTCCCGAAATGCCCGCCATGCACCGTGCGGATCGGCAACTCGCGCAAACGCTGCAGGCTGCGGGCGTAGTCCTCGAGGTTGGAGTGGTAGGCGTCTTCGATCAACGGCCCGTCGTAGATGATGTCGCCGCTGAACAGTGTCTCGGTCGCCGCTTCGTACAGGCTGATGCCGCCCGGTGAATGCCCCGGCGTATGCAGCACTTGCAGCGTGCGGTTGCCCAGATCCAGCACGTCACCTTCTTCGATCAAACCTGTGGCTGGTGCGGCTTTGACCCGGTATTCGGCGTAGCACAAGGGGCAATCCGGGTGAGCCTCGAACATGTCGTCGCCGACAAAGGCTTTACTCAAATCGTTGTCGCCGTCCGGTGCGGCGAGGATGTCCGCCTCAGCCGGATGCACCAGCCGTTCGGGGAATTCGTGATGACCGGCGATGTGGTCGAAATGGCAATGACTGGCCACGGCTACCAACGGCCGTTCGGTGATCCACGGCAGTTGCTCGCGCAGGCTGACCAGCCCGGAACCGCTGTCCAGCAGCAAGTCTTTGTCGCGACCCTGGATGTGCCAGAGGTTGCAGCGATAGAAGGGGCGGATGTAAGGCTCGTGAATCAGGCGAATGCCGTCACTGAGCTGTTTCACCTCGAACCATTGATCGCGGCTGACGATCTTCATAAACGATTTTCTCCAGACGAAAAAAAACGGGTGTGGCAACCGACGCCACACCCGTCGAAGAAAGCATCAAGTCGTTATGTTCAGCTTAGGCGGCTCTGGCTACCACAGCAGGGCGAGGGGACAGCAAGCTGACCACCACGAAACTCACCAGACCTACGCCGAGGCTGTAGTAGATCGGGGTGTTGGCATCCAGACCGTCTTTGAACATGAACAGCAACGCTGTGGCGAAGCCCATGCCCATGCTGGCGATAGCGCCGGCGGTGTTTGCGCGTTTCCAGAAAATCGCACCGATCAGCGGGATCAGCATGCCGCCCACCAGCAGGTTGTACGCCAGTGTCAGGGCGCTGATCACGTCATTCACGACCAGAGCGATGCCGAGTACCACGATGCCGGTCAACAGGGTGAACAGGCGGTTGATGCCCAGAGTCGACTGTTTACCGCCGCGCAGTTTCGGCAGCAGGTCTTCGGTCAGGGTGGTGGCAGCGGCGAGCAGGCCGGCGCTGGCGGTGGACATCATGGCCGCCAGGGCAGCCGCAATCACCAGGCCACGGATACCGTCCGGCAGGGACAGTTTGACGATGGCGGCGAAGGCGTTGTTGACGTTGTCCAGGTCCGGGATCAGCACATGAGCGGCCATGCCGATCAGGGCGCAAGCCAGTCCGTAAAGGATGCAGTAGAAGCCTGCGAATGTACCGGCGACTTGAGCCACTTTGGCGCTCTTGACGGTGAACACACGCTGCCAGATGTCCTGGCCGATCAGGATCCCGAAGAAGTAGATCATGAAGTAGGTGATGATGGTGTCCCAGCCAATCGTGGTGAAGCTGAAGGCGGTTGCCGGCAGTTTCAACACCAACTCATCCCAACCACCGACGCGGTACAGGCAGATTGGCAACAGGATGAACATCAGGCCCACGGTCTTGATCACGAACTGAACGATGTCGGTCAGGGTCAGGGACCACATGCCGCCGATCGCCGAATAAATCACCACCACGCCACCGCCGACCAATACCGACAGCCAGAACGGCAGGTCGAACAGCACTTGCAGCACGGTGCCAATGGCCAGGATGGAGACCACGCCGATCATCAGCGCGTACGCCAGCATGATCACCGCGCTCGCGGAGCGGGCCATCGGGTTGTAGCGTTTTTCCAATACCTGGGTAACGGTGTAGATCTTCAGTTTCAGCAGCGGTTTGGCGAGGAACAGGTTCAGTGCCACGATCCCGCAACCGAGGGCCGCACAGAGCCAGAAACCGGAGATGCCATGGACGTAGCCCAGGCGCACGGTGCCGACGGTGGACGCGCCGCCCAGAACGGTGGCGGCCATGGTGCCCATGTACAGGCTCGGGCCGAGGTTACGACCGGCAACCAAAAAGTCTTCGTTGGTCTTGGCCTTGCGCATGCCGTAGTAGCCGAGTATCAGCATCGCGGCGGCGTAGATGAGTACGACGAATAAATCCAAAGCCATGTTGGCGTGTCTCCGATTGTCTTTTTTATGTGAGGCGAAAATCAATCCCTTGTGGGAGCGAGCTTGCTCGCGATTCAGGCGCTGCGGTCTCTCAGAGACACCGCGTCATCGTTCATCGCGGGCAAGCCACGCTCCCACAGGTAATGCGTTTAATCAGGCGACTTGTCGCATCGCCGGTTTAACGAGGGCATCCGTGCCCTTGCTACGTGGATCGTTTGGAGCGAACACCGCGGCCGATTCCGGGAACAGGCTCAACAGCGCCAGGTACACCAGCGACGCCAGGCCAAGGGTGACCGGCAAGCTGATGTCGATTCCGCCGGCCAGTTCACCGAGCGGACCCACGAACTGCCCAGGCAGGTTCACAAAGCACAAGCCCACCGCAGCGCTCGGGATCCAGGCACCCAGCCCACGCCAGTTCCAGCCATGGGTGAACCAGTAACGACCACCTTTCTCGCCGCGGGTGAACACTTGCAGGTCATCCGGGCAGTAGAAGCCGCGACGCACCAGCAGACCGATGATCATGATCACCATCCACGGAGTGGTGCAGGTGATGATCAGTACGGCGAAGGTCGACACGCTCTGCACCAGGTTCGCCGCAAAGCGCCCGATGAAGATGAAGGCAATCGACATCACGCCGATCAGCAGCGTGGCCTTGACCCGTGACAGTACCCGTGGGAACACGCTGGACATGTCCAGCCCGGTGCCATAGAGCGAGGTGGTGCCGGTGGACATGCCGCCGATCACCGCAATCAGGCACACCGGCAGGAAGAACCAGCTCGGCGAAACGGCCAGCAGACCGCCGACGTAGTTGTTGGCGGCGATGTAGTCCGGCGCCTTGATCGCTACGATGGTGGCGGTGGCGAGGCCGAACAGGAACGGGATGAAGGTTGCGATCTGCGAGATCACCACGGCGGCCATGATGCGGCGCTTGGAGGTGTCACGCGGGATGTAACGCGACCAGTCACCGAGGAACGCGCCGAAGGAAATCGGGTTGCTCATGGCGACCAGTGCAGCGCCGATGAAGGCGGCCCAGAAACCCGGTTGACCCATGCTGACGGTGCCGGCGTAGTTCACATCGAACGGACCGATGAAGGCGAAGATGCCCAGCAGGAACAGCAGGCTGGCGCTCCATACCGCGATCTTGTTGACCCACAGCAGGAAGCGGAAACCGTAGATGCAAACGGTCAGCACCAGGATCGCGAACAGACCGTAGGCCAGGCCCAGGGTCAGGTCGGTTTCCGGAAGACCGATCAGGCGTTTCGCGCCACCGATCAGCGCATCACCCGAACTCCACACTGAGAGCGAGAAGAAGGCGATGGCGGTCAACAGCGACAGAAACGAACCGACGATCCGCCCGTGCACGCCGAAGTGCGCACCGGAAGACACGGCGTTGTTAGTGCCATTGATCGGCCCGAACAGGCCCATGGGCGCGAGGATCAGCGAGCCCAGCAACACACCCAGCACAATCGCCCAGACGCCCGCCTGAAAAGACAGGCCGAACAGGACCGGGAAACTGCCGAGCACGGCGGTGGCAAAAGTGTTGGAACCCCCAAAGATCATCCGGAACAAATCCGTCGGGCCTGCGGTGCGTTCGCTGTCCGGGATCTGTTCGACCCCGTAGGTTTCAATGTGCGTAAGGCTTTGGTCTTTGTTGTTGTTATTCATGATCAGCTCCGATCATAAAGGCGCGCTCATCGTGTGTGAGCGTCACCTGTTTGGCTAAGGGGTTGGCAGCCCTTCCGGCATCGCGGACAAATGTTCGTGGCAGGCCAGCCATGGGCCTTGTTGTTGTCGGCGAAACACAATCGTCTCGCGCTCCTGGCTGAAGTGTTGCTCCCCTTGCATGCGCAGCTCGGTGGCCACGTCATGAATGAAAATCGCCACGTCGCCCTGCAGGCTGACGAAGGCGTTGCTCGAGGTGCACGAAAGCACCTCGAAGCCATCCTCCGAGCGCCAGGTGTCCCACAACGCCTGATAGGCATCGCGCGACAGCAGGGGCTGTTCGAGGGTGTAGAACACGAAGCTCGCGTCGGTGCTGAACGCACCGAAGTAGGCTTCGCGATCATTACGGGTGAAGGCGGTTACCAGATCGGCAGCAGCCTTGAGTACCTGATCACGTTCGTTCACAACCAATCCTCAGCGGTGGACCACGCCAGGCAGTACGCAGAGCATTTCGTACAGCAAGTTGGCGGCCAGCAGCGAGGTGTTGCCGGTGGTGTCGTAAGCGGGCGAGACTTCTACCAGATCGCAACCGACCAGGTCGAGGCCTTGGCAGCCACGAACGATTTCAATCGCCTGAATGGTCGTCAGGCCACCGATTTCCGGGGTGCCGGTACCTGGCGCCCACGCTGGGTCGATGCCGTCGATGTCGAAACTCAGGTACACCGGACCGCCGCCGACTTTCTCGCGAACTTCGGCCATCAGCGGTGCCAGGGATTTGTGCCAGCACTCTTCGGCCTGAACCACACGGAAGCCCTGGTTACGGCTCCAGTTGAAGTCGTCAGCGGTGTAGCCCTGAGCGCGCAGACCGATTTGCACCACGCGGTCCGGATCCAGAAGGCCTTCTTCGACAGCGCGACGGAAGGTGGTGCCGTGGGCGATTTTCTCGCCGAACATGTGGTCGTTCACATCAGCGTGAGCGTCGATGTGCACCAGGCCGACCTTGCCGTGCTTCTTATGGATCGCACGCAGGATTGGCAGGGTGATGGTGTGGTCGCCGCCGAGGGTCAGGGGGATCACATTGTGTTCGAGGATTTTGTGGTAGGACTCTTCGATGATCCGTACCGCGTCCAGCAGGTTGAACGTGTTGATCGCCACGTCACCGATGTCGGCAACCGACAGCGAGTCGAACGGTGCAGCGCCGGTGGCCATGTTGTACGGGCGGATCATCACCGATTCAGCGCGGATTTCGCGAGGTCCGAAACGGGTGCCTGGGCGCAGGGAAGTGCCGATGTCCAGCGGGACGCCAACGAAGGCAGCATCCAGACCGGCAGCGGTTGGCACATGGGGAAGTCGCATCATGGTGGCGATGCCGCCGAAGCGCGGCATTTCATTGCCGCCCAGTGGTTGGTGAAGAATCTTGTCCACGGGTAGGGCCTCATCGTCGTTGTTTTATTTATGTCGGTTGCGCAGGTCGGGGAGACGCAGGAACCGCTGTGGGGTGATTCTGCGAAATGTAGTGGCCGGGAAGAATCGCTACGGGCAAATACTTAGTTCAGATTTTTCTAAACTAATGCCAATGACAGCGATAGACTCGCAATGCCTTATGTAGCAGCTGCCGAGCCTGCGAGGCTGCGTTCGGCTGCGCAGCAGTCGTAAGACCTAAGCGCGAGGTTTTCCTGAAACACCGCGTCGCCTGATTTCACGACTGCTTCGCAGCCGAACGCTGCCTCGCGCTGCTCGACAGCTGCTACAGGTCTCATCGTCTACGTGTGTTTTTGCTGGAGAACCCCATGGCCAACGCATTACCCGACTTGAAACTCCTGCGAATCTTCGTCAGCGTGGTTCGCCATCAGGGGTTTGCCAACGCCCAGCAAGAGCTCAACCTCTCGACCTCGGCCATCAGCACTTACATGAGCCAGCTCGAAGCTGCCCTCGGCCTGGTCCTGTGCCATCGCGGCCGGGGTGGTTTCAGCCTGACCAGTAAAGGCGAGCTGTTCCATCAGGAAACCCTGCGTCTGCTCGGCGAACTCGAAGGCTTCGAGCAATACGCCGCGGCGCTCAAGGGCGAACTGCGCGGCACCTTGAACCTCGGCGTCATCGACTCCACCGTCAGCGACAAGGCCTTGCCCTTCGCCGAAGCTATTGGCGCCTACAGTCAGGAACACCCGGCCGTGCATTTGCACCTCTCGGTGATGAGTCCCTACGAACTGCAACTCGGCGTGCAGGACAACCGTCTCGACCTGGCCATCGGCGCGTTCTCCACGCGCATGAGCGGTCTGGTCTACATGCCGCTGTACCGCGAACAACACTGGTTGTATTGCAGCAGTCGTCATCCGCTGTTCACAGAACGGCGCATTCCCGAGCAAGTCATCACTCAGCAACGCATGGTTGGCCGCGGCTACTGGAGCCAGGCGGAACTGGCACGCCACGGTTTCAAACACAGCGCGGCGACGGTGGAAAGTATGGAGGCGCAGCTGATTCTGGTGCTGTCCGGTGCCTACATCGGTTACCTGCCGGAGCACTACGCCCAGGCGTGGGCTGACAAGGGCGATTTGCGAGTGCTGCTGCCGGCGACCTTCGGCTATCAGGCGCCGTTCTCGATGATCGTGCGTCGTGGCCGCAGCCGCGAGCCGCTGATCCAGACCTTCCGCGACCTGCTCAAAGCGCAACTGAATCAGGCTTGAAAAAATGTCCAGAATCCAATGTCCGCGCTGCCTGCGCCCACAAACTCACTGTTTGTGCCCGCTGATTCCGAGCCTCGACAGCCGCACCCGGGTGTTGCTGCTGCAGCATCCCAGCGAAGTGAACCATGCGCTGAACACCGCGCGGTTGGCAGCATTGGGGTTGAAGAATGCCGAGTTGATAGTGGGCGAGGTGTTCGAGGATTTGCCGGCGCTGTTGAATCAACCGGGTTATCAGGCGCGGCTGCTTTTTCCTGCCGATGATGCGCAGCCGTTGCAGGCTTACACGCTAAATGATGAACCGATGTTGTTGGTGGTTCCGGACGGCACCTGGCGCAAGGCGCGCAAGATGCTGCACCTCAACCCGCTGCTGGCGGCGTTGCCGAGGGTGACGTTGGCGCAGGGCGGGGTGTCGAGGTATCGATTGCGCAAAGCACCGGGGCCGGGCGCGTTGTCGACGGTGGAGGCGATTGTTCAGGCGTTGCAGACCCTCGAAGCGCCGACCACTTTTGAGCCGTTGCTACGGCCGTTCGAAGCGTTGATCGAGGGGCAGATTGCGGCGATGGGTGAAGAGACTTATCAACGAAATCATGGGCCGAAATAATCATTGCCTGTGCGGGCCTCATCGCGAGCAAGCTCGCTCCCACAGGGGATCTGCGGTGATCAAAAATGTGGGAGCGAGCTTGCTCGCGATGGCGATAGAACAATCACAGAAAATCCCGGCCAGAGACTAACGTTCGCGCATCGCCTCGGTCCGGGCTTTAAGCACCGGTTTTAGCAAGTAATCCAGCACGCTTTTCTCCCCGGTGATGATGTCCACCGTCGCCACCATCCCCGGAATAATCAGCAACGGTTTCACATCCCCGCCCAAGTGATTTTTATCCGTGCGCACCTGAATCAGATAGAAGCTGTTGCCCTTGTCATCCGTAATCGTGTCCGCCCCAATCAACTCCAGCTTCGCACTCAACCCCCCATAAATCGTGTAGTCGTAAGCACTGAACTTGACCATGGCTTTCTGCCCCGGGTGCAGAAACGCCACGTCCTGCGGCCGGACCTTGGCTTCGATCAGCAAGTTGTCTTCAATGGGCACGATTTCCACCATGTCGCTGCCCGGCTGGACCACGCCGCCGATGGTGTTGACCTTCAGCACTTTGATAATCCCGTGAACCGGTGACACCACCGTGGTGCGGGTCACTCGGTCATCGATAGCAATGCTCGATGCCGTGATTTTCGACAGGTCGGTGCGTTTTTCATTCAGCTCTTTCGCCGCGTCGGAGCGGAAGGATTGTTCGGACTCGTCAATCTTGCTTTTGATCTCATTAATCGCCGATTCCGCACGGGGAATCGCCAGGGTCGTGGCGTTCAATGAACCGCGAATCTCCACCGCGCTGCGTTTGAGTCGCAAGATTTCCACCGGCGAAACCGCCCCGGAGCCCACCAGCGGCGCGGACATGTTCATCTCTTGTTGCAGCAATGCCAAGCTTGAACTGAATTGGCCTTGTTTGGAGCGGAACTCTGCCAGTTCCTGGGTTTTTTGCCGAAGTTGCTCACTCAGGGTGCGCTGTTCGCTGGCCAGTCGACGCTGCCGTTGTTCGTACAGCGAGCGCTCGTCTTCGGCCACTTGCGGCGCCTTGGCGATCACTTCGGGGGAGAGCTTGAACGGCCGGCCTTCCGCTTCGGCCGACAGCCGTTCGACCTGCGCCGTCAGGGCATAACGATCCGCCTCGCTTTCGCCCTTGTTCGACAGGAATCGAGTGTCATCGAGGCGCAGCAAGGTGTCGCCCTTGTTCACCATTTGCCCTTCGCGCACGAAGATCTCAGTGACGATGCCGCCCTCCAGGTTCTGGATCACTTGAACCTTGCTCGACGGAATCGCCTTGCCTTCGCCCATGGTCACTTCCTGCAGCACCGCAAACTTGGCCCAGACCACCGCAGTGATAATCAACGCAGCCGCAAGCCACACGGTGATCCGCGACCAGCGTGGGGAATCCTGCAACGAGGCGCCCGCGGTTTCCGGCATGAATTCGCTTTCGGCGCTTTTGCTGAAACTGCCAAAGTAGCCGCGTGGCTTCGAATTAGAGCGTGACGCGTCGGAGGATGAACGGGCCATGGCTAGCTCCTAGACAGCCGCAGAGCCGACACGGCCCTTGCGCAGTGCATCGATGACCACTTCTTTCGGACCGTCGGCGACGATCCGCCCGTTGTCCAGCACCACCAGCCGATCCACCAGGCTGAGCATCGAGGTGCGGTGGGTCACCAGCAGCAGGGTTTTGCCCTGGACCCAGCGGTGGAGTTTTTGCCGCAGAACGTCTTCGCTGCTGTTGTCCATGGCACTGGTGGGTTCGTCGAGCAACATGATCGGCGGATCCAGCAACAACGCGCGGGCCAGTAACACCGCCTGACGTTGCCCGCCGGACAGCAGTTGTCCGCGTTCACCCACTGGGCGGTCGAAACCTTGCGGATGCTGACGGGCCAGCTCGGTGACACCGGTCAGTTCGGCGACTTCGAGCATCCGTGAATCGCTGATGTAGCGGGCGCCGAGGGTCAGGTTATCGCGCAGGCTGCCGGCCAACAGCGGCAGGTCATGGGCGACGTAACCGATTTGCTGGCGCAGGTCGGCAACGTCCAGTTGCCGCAAGTCCAGGCCATCGAGCAGCAGTTGGCCTTCTTCCGGTGCGTAGAACCCCATCACCAACCGCGCCAACGTACTTTTGCCCGAGCCGCTGCGGCCGATGATGCCGATCCGCTCGCCGGGTTTCACGCTGAAGCTGATGTTGGCGAGGGCCGGAGCGTTCTGGCCGTTGTAGTGGAACGTCACACTGCTGACGTCTATCGCGCCTTGCAGTTGCGTGCGCTCCAGCGGCCGTTGTTTGGCATCGCGTTCCTGCGGCAAAGACATCAGCGCATCGGTGCTTTTCATGGTCAGTTGCGCTTGCTGGTAGCGGGTGATCAAACCGGCAATCTGCCCCAGAGGCGCGAGCACCCGGCTGCCGAGCATGTAGGTCGCCACCAGCGCGCCGACGCTGAGGTTGCCGGCGATGATGCTGTAGACCCCGGCGACGATGGTCGCCATGCCGGAGAATTGCTGGATGAACAGCGTGCCGTTGGTGGCCAGTGCTGAGAGGTTGCGTGCATGGCTGTCGAGGCGGGTGAGGGCGCCGTGGGTGCTTTCCCATTTGTGCTGGCGTTCGCTTTCGGCGCTGCAGGCCTTGAGGGTTTCCAGACCGCCGAGGGTTTCGATCAGCAGCGCCTGGCGTTCGGCGCCCAGGGTCAGGCTTTTCTGTACGGTGTCGCGCAGGCGCACCTGGATCACCATCGCGAAGATGATTGTGATCGGAAACGCCAGTAACGGAATCACCACCAGCCAGCCGCCGAGCAGGCCGATCACCACCAGCATCAGCACGGCAAAGGGCAGGTCGATCAGGCTGGTGAGGGTCACGGCGGTGAGGAATTCCCGCAGGCCCTGGAAGTCATGGATGCTTTGGGCGAAACCACCAATGGTCGCCGGCCGCGCTTTCATCGCCATGCCGGTAATGCGTTCGAACAACGTGGCCGAAAGGATCACGTCAGTTTTCTTCCCGGCGGTGTCCAGCAGGTGCGCGCGGACCACCCGCAACACCAGTTCGAAACCGGTGCCGATCAGCAAGCCGATGGACAGCACCCACAACGTCGACGTGGCCTGGTTCGGCACCACCCGATCGTAGGTCTGCATCACGAACAGCGGCACCATCAACCCCAGCAGGTTGATCAGAAAACTCGCCAGAATCGCATCGCTGTACAGCCACTTCGACAGCTTCAACGTGTCGCGAAACCACGCCTCCACCCGTGGCACCAGCGGCGAACGCAAGTCTTCGAGTTCATGCCGTGGCCGCGCGAACAAGGCCTGGCCGCTGTAATTCTCGGCCAGTTCATCGCGGCTGACCCATTGTTCACCGCCGTCGGATTCGCTCGGCAAAATCAGCAACTGCCCGTCATCGCCGAAGCGTCGTAGAACGGCAGTCCGGCCATTGTTGAGGATCAGCATCACAGGCAGGTTGAGGGCGGAAATGTCCGCCAGTTCACGGCGCAGCAATCGCGCCTGCAAACTGGCCCGTGCCGCTGCGCGAGGCAGCAGGTCCAGGCTCAAACGTTGTTTGTTCAGAGGGAGCCCGGCACTCAGGCTGGCGCGACTGACCGTCGCGCCGTGGAGTTTGCAGAGGATCAACAGACCGTCCAGAAGCGGGTCATCGAAGCTCAGGCGCGGATCGACACTGATGTTGCCGGGTTCCATGCTGGTCACATTGATCGCTCCCGTTGGCATAGGTATCTACACATCTCTCTGTAGGAGCTGCCGCAGGCTGCGATCTTTTGATCTAGTTTTTTTCAGGATCAAGATCAAAAGATCGCAGCCTGCGGCAGCTCCTACAGGGGTTACTTCAGTTCAGGCAAACGGGCTTCGTTTTTTACTTCCGTGGAGGCGATCGCATCGGCGGGCAACACCACCCGTTGTTTGCTCAGCAACTGCCCCATGTTCGCCAGCACGCGGTACATCGAGTACTCCTCGGTGTAGCGCACTTCGGTGTAGCGGCGGTTGGCGTTGTAGAGCTCGTTTTCACTGTCCAGCAAGTCGAGCAGGGTGCGTTGACCGAGGCCGAACTGGTCCTGATACGCCACGCGCACACGTCGGCTGGTATCCGCGTATTCGCGGGCGGTCGGGGTTTGTTTCTTGGCATTGACCATGGCGTTCCAGGCCAGGTGAATGTTCTCGTTGAGTTGGCGCAGGGCATTGTTGCGGATGTCCATCGCCTGGTTGATCTGGTGCGCATCGGAGGCCAGGCGAGCCTTGTCGCTGCCACCGCGGAACAGGTTGTAGTTCATCACCACGCCGACTCGCCATTCGTTGTCGTGGCCTTCATCGCCCTGCACGTTGTTGTTCGCACCCACGGCGGCTTCGGCGTCGAAGCGAGGGTAGAACGGCGACTTGGCAACTTCGTACTGGCTCTCGGCCGATTGCACATCGGCCTGGGCGGATTTCAGGTACGGGTTGTTTTCCACCATGCTTTGCTGGGCTTCCTGCAGGGTGGCGGGCAGTTCGCCGCGGGTCGAGGGCGGGGCTTCGAGTTCATCGGGCAGGCGCCCCACAACGGCGTAGAAGTTCGACTCGGCATCCGCCAGATCGACTTCAGCGGTATCGAGGTTGTTTTGTGCCAGTGCACGGCGAGCGACGGACTGGTCGGAGTCGGCGGTGCTACCGATACCACGCTGGGTGCGCAGACCGATCTGATCGTTGACCCGCATGTGAGCTTGCAGATTGTTCGTGGCCAGGGTCACCAGTTCGCGGCGCTTGAGCACTTCGAGGTAGACCTCGATGGTGCGCAGGGCCAGATCCTGAGCGGTGCCCTGAGCGTAATAGGCCCGGGAATTGACCACGCCTTTGGTGCGCTGGACTTCGTTGGAGGTGTTGAAACCATCGAAGAGCATCTGCCGCAGACGCAATTCCGATTGGGTGTAGGTCAGGATTTCGGTGTGGTGATTACCGAATGCCCGGGTGTTGGTGTTATCGCTGTACCCACGCCCGTACGCGGCATTCAGATCAACCGATGGATAAAATCCTCCCTTGGCGACTTTCACTAGCTCATCGGCCGAGAGGCGGCTGTCTACACGCGACGCCAGCTCCGGGTGGGTCGCGATGGTGCTCTGAATCGCCTCCGTCAATGACATGGCTTGAGCCTGAGAAGTGCAGGCCATGGCCAGCAGAATTGCGCTGCAGAGGGGGGTTAATACGCGCATGGGTGCCTCTCCCTGATTCCTAATGATGCTTATTAGTCGCCAAATATTTGACGGCATTTATAGTGAAAACCGTTTCATGCTTGTAACAACAGAGCTAAGAACATTCTGGGGAAAACCATAGAAGAATTTTTCATAAGGCTTATGCCAAAAAAAACTTATGCGCTCCGTAAAATCCAGCACATTGTTCACTGCGAAAGCCCTTGATTTACGAGCGTTAGGGAGCTCCGCAGGGCTTGAGGAAAGTTCCAAACCACATATCGACTTAGGGCGGGGAAGTGCTGGAGGGGAGGAAGCGAACGGTTTTGAGGTGACGGTTTTTTGTCACTTTAGTGGATCAAAACCGTTACGCATCGCTCAAAGGGTGACTTGTTGCGCAAGTGGATCCCGATGCCATTGATTGCAGAGGGTTTTTATCCCGCAGCAGACACGTCGCCCGCGAGCGGCACGCTTGGCGAGAACGGCGCCAGGGCAGCGGCTTACTTCAGGTAACCGCTGCCAGCAGGCGATTCCGTCAGGCAACCCGTTGAAGCCAGGAGCACGTTCTTCGCAAAAACAGGATGCCGACAGCGGTTGGCAGCGGAGGAAGTGCACATGGCTACGCTCATCGGTATTGTCAGTAAGGTCATTGGTCAGGTGTTCGCGGTTGCGAGCGATGGCACCCGACGCGCGCTGGTCGAGGGGGACCGGTTATTCGCCGGCGATCAACTGGTCACCGGGGCCGAAGGCGCGGTGGCGGTTCATCTGCAGAATGGCCAGGAACTGACACTTGGGCGTGGCAGCAGTATGGAGATGACGCCTCAGTTACTCGCGCATCAGGCTCCCCATGTAGACACCGCTGAAGCGGTGACGCCGACTCAGGCGCAACTGACCGATGTCGAACAACTGCAAAAAGCGATCGCTGCCGGCGACGACCCGACCCAGACTGCTGAAGCTACGGCGGCCGGACCGGGTTCAACCGGCGCACCTGGTGCACTGGGTGGCGGCCACACGTTTGTCATGCTTGAAGAGGTGGGCGGGCAGGTCGATCCGACTATTGGTTTTCCTACCGCAGGCTTCAACGGTATTCCCGAATTTCCCCTGGAACGGCTGGCCGGAAACCCGGACAACGGCGACAACGGTGCAGGCGGTTCAGGCGGTTCAGGCGGTTCGGGTGGTGCAGGAGGTTCAGGCGGTTCGGGTGGTTCAGGAGGTTCAGGAGGTTCGGGTGGTTCAGGAGGTTCAGGCGATGTTCCTGTAACACCGGTTGTTCCTGACGTGCCGAACAATCCGGTGACCCTCACCGGCCTGTCGGTGGCAGGGGGCGAACTGACCCTCAATGAGGCCAACCTGGCCGACGGTTCGGCCCCCAACCCTGGGGCACTGACCAAGACCGGCACGTTCAGCGTGTCTGCTCCTGACGGGCTGACCAGCCTGAGCATCGGAGGGGTCAACGTGATCAGCGGTGGCGTTGCCGCAGGCTTCCCGCAATCGATCACCACCCCGTTGGGCAACACCCTGACCGTCACCGGCTACAACCCGGCCACGGGGGTTGTGAGTTACAGCTACACCCTCACCGACAATGAAACCCATCCGGCCGGTGACGGTACCAACAACCTCAGCGAACACTTCACCGTGGTGGCCGGCGACAGCAATGGCGATACCACCACGGGTTCCCTGGACGTCAACATCACCGACGACGTGCCCAAGGCGTTCGATGACAGCAACGCCAGCACCGCGTCGGAAACCCTGGTGACCCTGGCCGGCAGTGTGCTGCCCAACGACGTTCAGGGCGCTGATCGCATTCCTGCCGGACCCGAGAGCGGGCCGGTGGTTGGCGGCACTTTCACCGGTCAATACGGCACTCTGGTGCTCAACGCCAACGGCACATACACCTACACCCTGAACACTAGCGACGCCGACTTCAAAGCCTTGCACGCGGGTGGCGCCGGGACCGAAACCTTCACCTACACCCTGACCGATGCCGACGGCGACACCAGCACTGCCAAGCTTGTGCTGAACATCCATAACAACGATGACCCGGTCACGATTGGCGGCCTGAACGTCGAAGGCGGCGAAATCACCGTCTACGAAAAAAACCTCAGCTACGGCACCGACCCTGATGCCCCGGCCCTGACCCAGAGCGGTACCTTCACCGTCAACGCACCGGATGGCCTGCAAACCCTGACCGTGAGCGGCGTCGCGGTGGTCAGCGGTGGGGTGGCGGTAGGTTTCCCGCTATCCGCCACTACATGGACGGGCGCCACATTCACCATCACCGGTTACGACCCGGCCACGGGGGTGGTGAGCTACAGCTACACACTGAATTACGACAGCGACCACCCCAATGCCGATGGCGCCAACAGCATCTACGAGAACTTCGACGTCGTTGCCACCGATACCGACGGCAGCACGGCGACCGGGCAAATCAACGTCAACATCGTCGATGACCTGCCGACCGCCAACCCCGACGCGGTTTCGGTCGCAGAGGGCGGCATCATCAGCGGCAGCGTGCTGGGGAACGATGTCACCGGCGCCGATGGCCCCGCCGCAGGGGGCGCGGTGGTCGGCGTGCGTGCCGGTTCCGACACATCGACCCCGGTCATCGGCGGCCTCAACAGCCAGATCAATGGCACCTACGGTTACCTGACGCTGGATGCCAACGGCAACGCCGTCTACCACAGCAACCCGAACGCTGTGAGCGGCCCTGGGGCGACCGACGTGTTCACCTACACCGTGCGCGATCGCGACGGTGACCAAAGCACCACCACCATCACCATCGACGTGCACAACAGCAGCATCCAAGCGGTCAGCGACAGCGACGTGACCGTGTACGAAAAAGCCCTCGACCTGAACCAGGATGGTCAGGACCTGGCGCCCGGCACCGTTACCGGGAGCCTGCCGGGCAACACCGGCGAAACCGCCAGTGGCACGCTGGTCGGCTCGGTCAGCGGCGCGGTCGGCGCAATCACCTACACCCTGGTCGGCAGCGCCACCGGGACGTACGGGCAAATCCTGCTCAATCCCGACGGCACCTACACCTACACGCTGACGTCGGCGCCAAGCACCACGCCGCATGCCAACGACGGCACCAACACCTTGAGTGAAAGCTTCACCTACAAAGCCACCGACGCCCTGGGCAACAGCACCACCAGCACCATCGTGGTCAAAATCGTCGATGACCTGCCGACCGCCCATGCCGACGAGACTTCGGTCGCCGAAGGCGGCACCGTCAGTGGCAACGTGCTGTGGAACGACGTCGGCGGCGCCGATGGTCTCGCCGCAGGAGGCGCGGTGGTCGGCGTACGTGCCGGCTCAGACACCTCGTCCCCGGCCGTTGGCGGCCTCAACAGCCAGATCAATGGCACCTACGGTTACCTGACGCTGGATGCCAACGGCAACGCCGTGTACCACAGCAACCCGAACGCCGTGAGCGACCCCGGTGCGACTGACGTGTTCACCTACACCGTGCGTGATGCCGACGGTGACCAAAGCACCACCACCATCACCATCGACGTGATCAACAGCTGCATCCAAGCGGTCAGCGACAGCGACGTGACCGTCTACGAAAAAGCCCTCGACCTGAACCAGGATGGCCAGGATCTGGCGCCCGGCACCGTTACCGGCAGCCTGCCCGGCACCGGCGAAACTGCCAGTGGCACGCTGGTCGGCTCCGTCAGCGGCGCGGTCGGCGCAATCACCTACACCCTGGTCGGCAGCGCCACCGGCACCTATGGGCAGATCCTGCTCAATCCCGATGGCTCCTACACCTACACGCTGACGTCGGCGCCCAGCACCACGCCGCATGCGAACGACGGCGCGAACACCCTGAGCGAAAGCTTAACCTACCAAGCCACCGACGCCCTGGGCAACAGCACCACCAGCACCATCGTGGTCAAAATCGTCGATGACATGCCGACTGCTCATGCCGACGAGACTTCGGTTGCCGAAGGCGGCACCGTCAGTGGCAATGTGTTGTGGAACGACGTCGGCGGCGCCGATGGTCTCGCCGCAGGAGGCGCGGTGGTCGGCGTACGTGCCGGCTCAGACACCTCGTCCCCGGCCGTTGGCGGCCTCAACAGCCAGATCAATGGCACCTACGGTTACCTGACGCTGGATGCCAACGGCAACGCCGTGTACCACAGCAACCCGAACGCCGTGAGCGACCCCGGTGCGACTGACGTGTTCACCTACACCGTGCGTGATGCCGACGGTGACCAAAGCACCACCACCATCACCATCGACGTGATCAACAGCTGCATCCAAGCGGTCAGCGACAGCGACGTGACCGTCTACGAAAAAGCCCTCGACCTGAACCAGGATGGCCAGGATCTGGCGCCCGGCACCGTTACCGGCAGCCTGCCCGGCACCGGCGAAACTGCCAGTGGCACGCTGGTCGGCTCCGTCAGCGGCGCGGTCGGCGCAATCACCTACACCCTGGTCGGCAGCGCCACCGGCACCTACGGGCAGATCCTGATCAATCCCGACGGCTCCTACACCTACACGCTGACGTCGGCGCCAAGCACCACGCCGCATGCGAACGATGGCGGGAATACCCTGAGCGAAAGCTTCACCTACCAAGCCACCGACTCCCTGGGCAACAGCACCACCAGCACCATCGTGGTCAAAATCGTCGATGACCTGCCGACCGCCCATGCCGACGAGACTTCGGTCGCCGAAGGCGGCACCGTCAGTGGCAACGTGCTGTGGAACGACGTCGGCGGCGCCGATGGTCTCGCCGCAGGAGGCGCGGTGGTCGGCGTACGTGCCGGTTCAGACACCTCGACCTCAGCCGTTGGCGGCCTGAACACTCAGATCAATGGCACCTACGGGTACCTGACGCTGGACGCCAACGGCAACGCCGTGTACCACAGCAACCCGGACGCCGTGAGCGGCCCCGGGGCGACCGACGTGTTCACCTACACCGTGCGCGATGCCGACGGTGACCAAAGCACCACCACCATCACCATCGACGTGAACAACAGCTGCATCCAAGCGGTCAGCGACAGCGACGTGACTGTCTACGAAAAAGCCCTCGACCTGAACCAGGATGGTCAGGATCTGGCGCCCGGCACCGTTACCGGAAGTCAGCCGGGCTACACGCTTGAAACCGCCAGTGGCACCCTGGTCGGCTCGGTCAGCGGCGCGGTCGGCGCAATCACTTACACACTGGTCGGCAGCGCCACTGGCACCTACGGGCAAATCCTGCTCAATCCCGATGGCTCCTACACCTACACCCTGACGTCGGCGCCAAGCACCACGCCGCACGCCGACGATGGTGCGAATACCCTCAGCGAAAGTTTCACTTACAAAGCCACCGACGCCCTGGGCCATTCCACCACCAGCACCATCGTGGTCAAGATCGTTGATGACCTGCCGACCGCCAACCCCGACGCGGCCTCGGTGGCGGAGGGCGGCATCGTCAGTGGCAACGTGCTGGCGAACGACTTCAGCGATGCCAATGGGATTGGGGTGGTCGGCGTGCGTGCCGGTTCAGACACCTCGACCTCGGCCATCGGCGGCCTGAACAGCCAGATCAATGGCACCTACGGTTACCTGACGCTGGATGCAGCGGGCAACGCGGTCTATCACAGCAACCCGGACGCCGTGAACGGTCCCGGTGCGACCGACGTGTTCACCTACACCTTGCGCGATGGCGATGGCGACGAGAGGACCACCACCATCACCATCGACGTGAACAATAGCTGCATCAGCGACAACGACGGCGACCTGGCCAGCTCGGTGTTGACGGTCATTGCGAACGCGCCACCGGTGGCGGTTGATGACCACATCATCACCAACGTGCTGTCGGACAACATCGTGGTGCCGGGCGAGTTGTTGCTGGCCAACGACACCGATCCGAATGGCGATCCGCTGACCGCTTCGCCGACCACTATCAACACCGGTTGGATAGCCAAAGGCGCGGACTTCACCGGCACCCATCAAAACTTCAGCTTCACCGGCGGTAACGCGCAGGCGGTGACCCTCGCCCGCAGTGCATTCGTCGCCAACACGGCAGCCATGACGGCGGTGTTGGTCTTCAGCGGGGCGCTGGGAGCGGTCAACAACCCCCACGATGACGACCGCATCACCGTCGACCTCAAGCAGGGTGAAACCCTTAACCTGGATCACAATCTGGCGGCCGGTCATGTCGCTATGGAGTACTCAATCAACGGCGGCGCATGGATCGCCCTCGCGGACGGGCAAACCCTCACCGCAACGTCGGACAGCACCTACCAGATCCACATCACCAACATCGACAACGGGGGGCCGGGCAACAGCGGGAAGGGGGCGGAAAACTACCAGCTGACCATGACCATCACCTATCAGGACGGCCACACCCTCACCGGCACGGCGGGCGATGATGTACTGGTGGCGGGCGCCGGTAATAACGAGTTGCACGGTGGCGCCGGCAATGACTTGTTGTACAGCGGTGCGGGCAACGACCTGCTCGACGGCGGCACCGGCGTCGACACCGCGAGCTATGCCCACGCCACGGCCGGCGTCACCGTCGATCTGAGCCTGCTCACCCCGCAGAACACCGTGGGCGCCGGGACCGACACCCTGACGGCGATCGAAAACCTCACCGGCTCAAACTTCAACGACAGCCTCACCGGCGACAACCACAGCAACATCATCAACGGTGGCCTGGGTAACGACATGCTCAACGGCGGTGGCGGCGACGACTTCCTGATCGGCGGCCTGGGCAACAACACCCTCACCGGCGGCAGCGGTGCCGACACCTTCCAGTGGCTCAAAGGCAACAGCGGCCACGACGTGGTCACCGACTTCACGCCGGGCATCGACAAACTCGACCTGTCGCAACTGCTGCAAGGGGAAAACAGCACCGCGGCGTCGCTGGATGACTACCTGCACTTCAAAGTCACCGGCAGCGGCGACTCACTGGTTACCAGTATCGACGTCAGCGCCATGGCTGGCGCCGCGCCGAACCAGACCATCGATCTGGCGGGTGTGAATCTGGCCAGCCATTACGGCGTAACGCCGGGGGCGGGTGGGGTGATTGCGGGGGGGCACGATACGGCGACGATTATCAACGGGATGTTGAATGATCATTCGTTGAAGGTGGATACCGTGTGATCTGAAATCTGAAACGACAAAACCCGCTATTCCTGTGAAAGGGGTGGCGGGTTTTTTGTTATCTGTGGGAACGATCATTAAACCCTTAAAAAATCCAACAGTCCCCGATAACACAGTCCGACTGATGGCTCACATCGGCTCCGGCGGCCCAATCAATCGCCCCATCACCCCAAACAACCCCAACTCCCGGATCACCTCCAACTCCCCTTTGGTCTCGACCATCTCCGCAATCAACGGCAAATCGATGCTGTTGGTTGCCCGAAAAATCGCCTCGATAAACAGCCTCTTATCACTCTGCTCATCAATGTGACGGATGTAAGCACCGTCGATTTTCAAGTAAGCCAGCCCCAGTTGAGTCAGGTTGCCGATCTGGCCGAAGCTGCCACCGAAATGCTGCAGACCGATGCGGTAACCGGTGTTGAGCAGGCTGTGGCTCAGGCGTTGCAGTTCGTCTTGAGGCGGCAGTTGGCGTTCGTCGATTTCCAGAATCAGCAACGACGCGAGTTCGGGCAGCGATTCGAGCATGTCGAGGATGTGTTGCAGTTGCGCTGGATCGCGCAGGGTGCTGCCGGACAGGCTTAACGCCAGGGGCCAACGATTGACGATGAGGTAGTCGAGGGTGGCTTCGAGCATGGCCAGGTCGAACCGCGCCGACCAGCCGAGTCGCTCGATCCACGGCAGGAAGTGCCCGGCGGCAATGGCCTCGCCCTGTGGGTCGAGCAGGCGCGCGAGGACTTTGTGATGCAGTACCTGACTGGTGTCGGCGCATTGCACCACGGGCTGGAAATACAACTGCATCTTGCCTTGGTTCAAGGCGTCGTCGAACCAGGTTTGCCAGTCGTTTTGGGACGGGGTCGGCGCGGTGACGGAATCGGCCAAGTGGACCCACGGGCGCTCGGGATGTTGCCGGGCTTCGGTCAACGCCTGATCCAGTCGCGTCAGCACGTCACTGGCCGGCTCACCGGGGTGGTAAGGGGCGATCCCCAAATGCGCCACCGGCATGGCGTCGCTGGCACCGGTCAGGCGCAGGTTTTCCAGGGTGGCGCTGATTTCGCTGGCCAGGCGTGCGGCGTCGGTGCTGTCCAGGCCAGGCGTCAGCAGACTGAATTCACCGCCGCGATTGCGCGCTGCAAGCCAGGTGCGACGTTCCGGTGGCTGGGTCAGACGCTTGAGTAATTCACCGACGGCGCTGATCAGCGCATCGGTGCGCTGGCCGCCCAAGCGTTGGTTGAGACCGACCAGATCATTGATCCGCAGCATCAGCAAATGGCCGTCGCTGCTCTGCTCGGAGACCAGCAACTCGTCGGCCAACTCTTCATCCAGCAAGCGTCGATTGGCCAAGCCTGTAAGGCTGTCCTGATAGGACTCGACCCGCAGCTTTTCACTGCGAGCGACCTCTTCGGCGAACAGCGCCTTGAGCTTCTCGACCATCTGGTTCATGGCCAATACCACGCGTTTCAACTCCGGTGTGCGCGGCAGTTTCGGCAGGCTGAGGAACTCGCGTTTGCTGATGGCTTCGGCCTGTTTGACCATGGTGTCGAGTGGGCGAAATTGCCGGCGCAGCAACCAACCACCAAACAAGGCACTGAGCAGGCCGCACACCAGTAACCAGATCAGGCTGCCGAGGGTGCTGTCCCAGAGTTTGGCCAGGGCGAACTGCGGATTGCTCAACACTTCGACCCGTGCCGCCTGCACCCAGCCGCGCATGATCAACGCTTCGCCGCCGGGTGGGTGGAGGTTGACCAGGTTCACAAACCAGGCGGGAACGCCGTCGATTTGCCCCGGCGCACTGCGCTCCACCAGCACCTGCGCATCCTCGATGTTGATGATTCGAATACTGCTGAAGTAACCGCTGTCGAAAATCGAGCTGACCATCAATTCGATCATGGCCGGGTCATCGATTTGCGCCGTCAACGACAAACCCAACGCGGTGGCGGCGTCTTGGGCGTGGGAGCGCAACTGACCGAGCATCTGGTCGCGAGAGCTTTCCAGGCTGACAAAAAAACTGCCGCTGAACGCCACCAGCAAGAACAGGCAGATGGCGAGAAACAACTGTTTACGCAGTGACATAAATCGCTCCTTGCTCAGGTGACTAGCCGTCGCCCACGGCGAACCCTTCGGCCTGCATCTTTTTTAGTACGTCCTGCCAGCGCGACAGTTTTTTCGAGTCGCTGCTGCGTTTGCCGCCATTGGCTCCCGGCAAGTACAGACCTTCGGCATTGAAGGCGTACACCGGCAGCAAGTCTTTGCGTTGAGAGGCGGGGCGGACCTCGCCGATCAAGTTGTCCAGCACCAGCGGATCGGCCGTGGGGCTGTTGTAGAACGTCAGCACCATGTGCGCCTGGTTCTGGGTCAGGGCTTTCACGTAGGTGATGCGTAGTTTTTCGCTGGGAATTCCCAGGTAGCGCAGGCTGAAATATTTTGCCAGTGCGTAGTCCTCGCAATCAGCGGCACCCTTGATCAGGGATTCGACGGGGGTGGCCCAGTAATCGGTCTGATGCCAGATTCGGGTGTCGTCCAGAAAGCTCAGTTGCTGATTGAAGAAGCGATTGACCGCGTTCAGTTGCTCGCGCTCGGGGGCGTTGACTTCGCTTTGCAGCATCTGACTCCAGGCCTCGATCCGTCCCCGTCCCTGGCCGAGGGTGCCGTAGCGATCTTCGGCGGTTTGCAGAATCTGCGTAAAACTCCAGTTGGCCCCGACACTGCCCAGCCCGGCCAACAGAAAAGAGATCAGCAACAGCCATCCGCCGAGCCGAAGTCGGAGCGTTGACCATCCTGGACTACGCAGACTGCGGGACATGTCTGGCCGCTCGGGTACAGATGCTTGAAGTCTAGGCGGTGTTTTTTGAAAGGGAGGGTTGATCGTCGGGTTGGTACGCGGACTTGTAGCAGCTGGCGAAGCCTGCGTTCGGCTGCGAAGCAGTCGTGAAATCAGGCAACGCGGTCTTCCAGTTAAATCCGGGATTCAGGGTTTACGACCGCTGCGCAGCCGAACGCAGGCTTCGCCAGCTGCTACAGGGGATTGGGGCGTTTTCAGGATTTGCGCAGGGTTTTTTGTTTGAGGATATAAATCGTGACCAGCACGGCGCTGGTCAGCATGAACCCCCGCGCCCACGGCAGGGGCACCAGGTAGCAGGAGAGCAGGATACTCGCCCACATCAGGCCGATGGCGTAGACCTTGCCTTTGAGCGGGATGCCGTTGCCGCTCAGGTAGTCGCGAACCCACGGCCCAAGCCGCGGATGTTCAACCAGCCAATGATAGAAGCGCGGCGAACTCCGGGCGAAGCAGGCGGCCGCCAGGAGCAGGAAGGGTGTGGTGGGCAACACCGGCAGGAAAATCCCGATTACCCCCAGCGCTACGCTCAGCCAGCCGATGGCCAGCAGCACGTAACGCAACATCAGGGAGCGG
This sequence comes from Pseudomonas sp. LBUM1645, assembly GCF_059716185.1. NCBI lineage: Bacteria > Pseudomonadati > Pseudomonadota > Gammaproteobacteria > Pseudomonadales > Pseudomonadaceae > Pseudomonas > Pseudomonas sp. LBUM1645. Next base: position 5,344,766 of record NZ_CP166811.1, on the reverse strand, counting down.
TTGCCTATGGGGTTGTCCATAGGCAAAACCTTAGTGGTGACGAGGCTTGAGGATCGCCGGTTTTTCGTCTGGCGCCTGGCACAGCAGGTACAGCGCGGTCAGGGCTTCCGGGATCTGTACGATCATGTCGTCCATCAGGTTGGCGTCTTTGGCGATGTCTTCGAACTCAGGCTGTTCGTCGAACAGGCCCGAACCGACCATGATCGGCAGCAGCATTTCGCTGACTTCGTCTTCAGCGGTTTCGAACCAGGCCGCTTCGCGCAGGAACACGCCTTCCATGAAACCGATGCACCAGCCGCGCAGGTCGGAGTCATCCGGCTCTTCGCCCAGGTCCAGGTCGCAGGGCAGCTCGAACTCTTCATCGGACGCCAATTGGCGTGCGATGTGAGCCTTGAGGGCCAGCAGGGTGGATTCAATTGCTTCACGCTCGGTGTCGTCGGCGTAATGCGGTTCTTCGGCGAAGAGGGCGTCGATCCATTCACGGTCGGGAACGGTTTCGGAACAGATCGACAGCGCAGTGAGGTAGCCGTGGGCGGCCACGTAGTCCAGCGCCTCGTCATGCAGTTCGTCGGCGTCGAGGAAGACTTGCAGGCGGGTTAGTTGCTCAGCGAAGGACATTAAAGGGCTACCTTGGGAATTAAACAGATGCGGGAATTCTAGGCCTTCTTGAGCGCTTGGGCCAGCCGCGCGGCATATTTGGACCCATGCAGGAGTATGGAACACCGTAATCCCTGTGGGAGCGAGCTTGCTCGCGATGGCGGCGTTACATTCAATATCAATGTTGACGGGTCTGCCGCTATCGTCGGAACGCCGCCCGGACCAAGCTCGCTCCCACAGGTTTGGTGTTGCATCGCATTCGTGTGTCTTCTCAGCGGCGCCCTTTGCCGGACAGGGGTCGGGTATACTCCCGCGTTTTGTGATGCCCTGCCGGCGTCGCGGCTGAAATGTGAAGCGTCATGCAATGCGCACTTACGATTTGTCGGTGCAGCCTTCGTGGTTCTGAACCAGCCTTGCAGGGATGTTTTTGTGATTTTTGGAGTTTCTATGCTCGAACAGGCTCAACGCGTCCTCAAGGACATCTTCGGCTACGACAGTTTCCGTGGCCGTCAGGGTGCAATCATTGAGCGCGTGGCCAGTGGCGGCGACGCCCTGGTGCTGATGCCTACCGGTGGCGGCAAGTCCTTGTGCTTCCAGGTGCCGGCGCTGTTGCGCGAAGGCCTGGCGGTGGTGGTGTCGCCGCTGATCGCCCTGATGGACGACCAGGTCGCCACCCTCGAAGAGCTGGGCGTCGCTGCGGCGGCATTGAACTCCACGCTCAGCGCCGAGCAGCAGCGCGATCTGGCAGCACGGATCAAGCGCGGTGAAGTGAAAATGCTTTATCTCGCGCCCGAGCGTCTGGTTCAGCCACGAATGCTGGCGTTCCTGCAAAGTCTTGAGATTTCCCTGTTCGCCATCGACGAAGCTCACTGTGTGTCCCAATGGGGCCACGATTTCCGCCGCGAATACCTGCAACTGGGCCAGTTGGCGGAATTGTTCCCCAACGTCCCGCGTATCGCCCTGACCGCGACCGCCGACAAGCGTACCCGGGAAGAAATCGTCGACCGACTTCATCTTCAGGATGCCGAACGTTTCCTGTCGAGTTTCGACCGCCCCAACATCTTCTATCGCATCGTGCCCAAAGAGCAGCCGCGCAAGCAGTTGCTGGCGTTCCTCGCCGAGCGGCGCAGCGATGCCGGTATTGTCTATTGCCTGTCGCGCAAGAAAGTCGACGAAGTGGCGGTGTTCCTCAGCGAGCAAGGCTTCCCGGCGCTGCCGTACCACGCCGGTCTGCCCAACGATACCCGGGCTCACCACCAGAAGCGCTTCCTTAATGAGGAAGGCCTGATCATGGTCGCCACCGTGGCGTTCGGCATGGGCATCGACAAGCCCAACGTGCGCTTTGTCGCTCACCTCGATTTGCCAAAATCCCTTGAGGCTTACTACCAGGAAACCGGTCGCGGCGGCCGTGACGGTCTGCCGGCAGACGCCTGGATGGCTTACGGCCTGCAAGACGTGGTGATGCTCAAGCAGATGTTGCAGAACTCCGAGGGCGACGAGCGCCACAAGCGTCTGGAGCAGCACAAGCTCGACGCCATGCTCTCGCTCTGCGAAGAAACCCGCTGCCGTCGCCAGACGCTGCTGGCCTATTTCGACGAAGACATGCCCGAGCCGTGCGGCCATTGCGACAACTGCGTCGATGGCGTGCAGACCTGGGACGCCACCGAGCCGGCCCGTCAGGCGCTTTCGGCGATCTACCGCACCGGCCAGCGCTACGGCGTCGGGCATTTGGTCGATGTGTTGCTGGGCAAGGACAACGAAAAGGTTCGCAGCTTCGGCCATCAGCATCTGTCGGTGTATGGCGTTGGCAAAGCAATGGGCGAGAGTGAATGGCGCTCCCTGTTCCGCCAGCTGGTTGCCCGCGGTCTGGCGGACATCGACCTCGAAGGCTACGGCGGTCTGCGTCTGAGTGACACCTGTCGACCGCTGCTCAAGGGCGAAGTGACCCTGGAGCTGCGTCGCGACCTCAAGCCGCAAACCACGGCCAAAAGCAGCAAGAGCCAGGCGAGCCAACTGGTTCGCGGCGAAGAACGCGAACAGTGGGAAGCCCTGCGCGCCCTGCGCCGCAAGCTCGCCGAGGAACATGGCGTGCCGCCGTACGTCATCTTCCCAGACTCGACACTGCTGGAAATGCTCCGCAGCCAGCCGACCTCGCTGTCGGAAATGGCCACGGTCAGCGGCGTGGGCGCACGCAAGCTGGAGCGTTATGGCGAAGCCTTCCTCGAAGTCCTCGGCGGGCAAGTCGAGGCGCCGAAAGTGGTGGCCGACTTGCGCCACGAACTGATCACCCTGGCCCGAGCCGGCATGACACCGTTGCAGATCGCCGGTCAGCTGCAATGCTCGGAAAAGAACGTCTACACACTGCTCGCCGAAGCGATTGGCAAGCAGCAGTTGTCGCTGGAGCAAGCGCTGGATCTGCCCGAAGAGTTGATGGGCGAAATCCAGGACGCGTTCCTCGACGGCGAGGGCGAATTACCGCCGGTGTCGGAGATTGCCGCACTGTTCGCCGGGAGAGTGCCGGAAGGCGTTTTGTACTGTGTTCGGGCGGCGCTGCAATCCGAATTCGAGATTTAGGTGATCTGCCCCATAGATGTAACGATTCAGTACAGAGCAAGCCTTGCCTCTGACCAAGGGTCATGCTTAGCTGACTAATAATTAGTTTTTCTTTATTTCAGTCTAATCATGAGTGTTTTATGCCGTTAACCGACCAACACCGCTTTGGCATGCAACTGGCCCAGATGTCGCGCGGCTGGCGTGCCGAACTGGATCGCCGTCTGGCTGGCCTGGGACTGTCCCAGGCGCGCTGGCTGGTGCTGCTGCACCTGGCGCGTTTTGATGATGCCCCGACCCAACGTGAACTGGCGCAGAGCGTCGGCGTTGAAGGGCCGACCCTGGCTCGTCTGCTCGACAGCCTCGAAGGCCAGGGACTGGTGCAACGTCAATCGGTGCTGGAAGACCGCCGGGCGAAGAAAATCGTCCTCTGTGCCCCGGCGCTTCCCTTGATCGAACAAATTGAAACCATTGCCACCCAACTGCGCCACGAGCTGTTCGAAGGCGTCGATGAGGCGGATTTGAAGATCTGCATGCGTGTCCACGGGCACATTCTGGCGAACCTGGAAAAGTCTTGAGGCATAAACGCACCCAGGACTTTTGAGATACCCCGTTGGGCAGACTATAAAGAACTACTTGGCAATATCGTGTTCGTACCGGATGTGCGAACGCGTACAAGATGGTTCTGGTTATCTAAGGGATGCTCATGCTCGAGAGTTGGCACATGGTTTTGCGGTGTTGCGCCAGGCTGCTTCTGGTCGGTGGTGCTGTCACTTACTCGGCATTGGCGCCCGCGTTGGGCATGGGTGATATCACCCTGCATTCGGCGCTGAATCAGCCATTTCGCGCCGACATCGCACTCGAAGATGCCGCCGGTCTGGAGGAGGGCGAGCTCTCGGTCAGCCTGGCGACAGCGGACGAGTTCAGCCGCGCCGGCATCGATCGGGTGTTCTTCCTCAATAATCTGAAATTCACGCCGATCATGCGCGGCAACCGCAGCCTGATCCGGGTGAGCTCCAGCAAACCGGTCAATGAACCTTTCCTGAATTTCCTGGTGCAGCTCAATCAGCCCAACGGGCGCGTGCTGCGCGAGTACACGGTGCTGATCGATCCGCCGGGTTCACCGGGGATTGTTCCCGTCACTGACGAACCGGTTACCGACATTCAGTCCTCTGGATTCCCGACTGTTGAGCCGGTCGTTGCTCAGCCTCCTGCGGCGAAGGGCAAAAAGCCCCCTGTTCCTCGCGTCGATCAACCTGCCGTCGCGCCTGTGAGTGATCCCGTTGCCGAACAACTGGCCGCCAGCGTGCTGCAAAACCAGCAGTTGCAAGCAACCATCAATGAATTGAACGCGAAGCTCCAGGCCCAGGAGGAGCAGGTCGCCGGTCAGAAAAAGCAGGTGACTGAACTGCAAACCCAATTGGCGGAAATCAAGACCGCAGCGGCGGAGCCGGTTGCACCCGCCGTTGTGGCTCCCGCGCCGGTTAATGTTGAAGAGCCTGAGGCTACCAACTGGGGGCTGATTCTAGGGTTGTTGGCGGTGGTGGCTCTGGTGTTGCTGGGGTTGTTCGTTCGGCGTCAACGACAACAGGTTCAGGCATTGCCCGACGCTTTACCTGTTTTGCCGTCACCGCATGAACCGGCGCTCAATCGCACGGCAGAACCGGTTGCCCAATCTTCAGAGTTGCAACCGGCAACTGAATCGGGTGAAGAGTCGCCTGCAGGCGATGTGCTTGAAGGGGTTGATATCTATCTGGCCTATGGCCGTTTTTCCGAAGCGGCCGGTTTGTTGCGAGAGGCGCTGATCAAGGAGCCGCAACGCACGGATCTTGCCGTTCAGCTATTGGAAGTCTTGGGTAAACAGGGTGACGTACCCGCCTATGATGCACAGGAAAACAACCTGCGTGACGCCGGGTACGACCTGCAAGAACTTAAGAATATTCGCGCCCGACACCCGAAACTGAGCAGTGCGGTAGCGTTGACCGTCGCAGCGCCAATCACTCTCTCCAAGGTTGCGATACCCGAAGCAGCGCCCAGGGATGAATTCCAGTTGAATCTGGATGACCTGTCGATGGATTCGAGTTGGGATTTGATCAGCCCGTTTGAGGACTCGCCGTCCGCCGCGAAGCCTTCGAGCGAATCCGCGCCGGTCGAGCCGCCGTTTGTCTCGAACCTGCACGTTTTGCCCGAGGTGTTTGAAATGCCCGACTACTCGACGCTGGACGAGCCCGAACTTGAATGGGTCGCCGAGCCTGATTCGCAGTCTCTGGATGACACCTTTCTCAACGAGTTCGGCGATCCCGGCCAGTCGCTGGAACTGGAACCGCTGAACCTGGAACCGGCCGAGCCGAGCAGCGCCGACAAACTCGAACAAGCCCAGACCTGCATTGATGACGGCGATGTGGACAGCGCCATCGAACTGCTCAACGAGTTGCTCAAGGAAGGTAACGAGCCGCTTAAGCAGACCGCCCGGAACCTGCTCGCCGGGCTATCATAGCGGCGCCCTCTGGCTCAGGAGTTTCGCCGATCATGACTGCACGCAAACCGGAAATCATCATCACGTATTGCACGCAATGCCAGTGGCTGTTGCGTGCTGCCTGGCTGGCCCAGGAACTGCTCAGTACCTTCGGTGACGATCTGGGCAAAGTGTCGCTGGTGCCTGGAACTGGTGGGGTGTTTCACATTTTCTGTGACGATGTACAGATCTGGGAGCGCAAGGCTGATGGTGGTTTCCCGGAGGCCAAAGTGCTGAAGCAGCGGGTCCGCGATCAAATTGATCCGGACCGCGACCTCGGGCACAACGACCGCACTCAGTGAGAGGCGGCTTCTGCCGCAACGGTCTTCTTGCTTGAACCACCCGAGAGTCGACTGGAGACCACGATCGCCACGATGATCAACGCGCCACCGAGGAGCATGCGCAGTGTCGGGTTTTCATCAAACAGCAGCCAGGCCACGGTGATGCCGTAAACCGGCTCCATGGCGAAAACCACGGCTGCGGTCCGCGCCTTGATCACTGCCAGGCTGGCGACAAAAAGACTGTGAGCGACGCCGGTGCAGAACACCCCGAGCAGACCGATCCACAACCAGTCGATGGCGCGCACTTCGCTCAACTGCGGTGCCGCCACCGGCAACAGGCACAACGCGACCACCACGTTCTGACACAGCGCAGCCTGCACCGCCGGGATTCGCCCGGAGCTGGCGCGGTTGGTCAGCGATAGCAGAGAGAACAGCAAACCTGAACCCACCGCCCACAGCAGACCAATTGTGGCGCCGCTGGCCAGATCGAAATCAGGGGTGACCAGCACCAGCCCGACACTGACCAGCACCACCAGCAGGATTTCGTTGGCGCGAATTCGCTCGCGGAAAATCAACCCTTCAAGGATCACGGTAAACGCCGGGAAGCTGGCGAAACCCAGGGTCGCGATCGCGACGCCCGCGACCTTGACCGCGATGAAGAAACTCACCCAGTGTCCGGCCAGCAGTAAGCCGCTGAGCAACAGTCGGCGCCAGTCCACTGCCTCCAGTTTCTGCCAGCGAGTATTGCTGGCGAACCTGGCAAAAACGGCTAACGCCAGCACGGCGAACGCGGCACGCCCGAAGACGATGACGGCGGGGGAGGCGGCAGCCAGTTTGCCGAACACACCGGTCAGGCCGAACATCAGTGCGCCAATATGCAGGGCGCCAAGGGCGGTACGGGGAGTCATTGCAATCCTTAACAACAAGCGAGTAGGAGCAGCCTTCGGCAGCTCCTGCATTGAACCGTGATAACCCCTGTTGTGTCTGTCGGCAAACTATTGCCTTTTGTCGCCAACCTCGCGCCGCAATTTGCCGGGTGAGGCACCGAACTCCCGCAACACCGCCGCCGCGAAGGCGCTCTGCGAACTGTAACCGACCCGACTGGCAATCTCGCCGATCGGCAGCGCCGAATCCCGCAACAAGCCCACGGCCATGTGCAAACGTCGACTGCGGATGTAATCCATCGGCGTCTGCCCGCATTCAGCAACGAACCGTGCATGCAGCCGAGCGCTGGACAGACCGGCGACGCGCGCCAGATCGGCGACTTGAAGTGGATAGGCGGCGTACTGATCGATGTGCGCATTCAGCGCCGCATAAGGCAGGCGCCGACCGCCGACGATCTCGGGTTTGGCGTTGTTGAGGCTGGCCAGCAACAACACCGCGCCTTGTTGCGCGATCAGTGGATCGCTGACCTGACTGCCCGCCAACCAACTGACCAATTGGCTTTGACCGGCATCCAGCGACAGGCGACCGGCGTTGTCGAGTAAACGACGGCTGGCTTCGGCGTGATCACCCAGGGATTGAGAAACCCATTGGTCGCTGGGCACATCCAGTACCAGGCAACGGCTGCCATTGGCGCTACCGCAGGCGTGATGGAAACCGGACGGCACTACCACGAAACTCTGCTGGACCACCTGGCTGCCACGCCCGTCGACCTCGAAATCCAGCGCACCCGACAGCCCGAACACCAGCTGCGCGTGGTCGTGGCTATGGACGATCAGGTCATGAGTGTATTGGCGTAGCGTGAGGATCGGTCTCATCGCAGGACTCCCGGGCAAGGCTGCCAGTCTACACCGAGGGCAATCGTGGGGCGCTGTCACAGGACTGACTCGCCACTGTCATGGGCAATTAACCCGACCGGCGCAAAGTTGCAAAAACTTCTGCAGAGGGTTGCCCATGACCAGCGCCGAGCTCGCCAAACCCAGTCGTAAACAACGTGTGCGGACTTTGTGGATTTCCGACGTGCATCTGGGCACCCGGGATTGCCAGGCCGAACACCTGTCGCAGTTTCTCAAGGGCTACCACGCGGACAAGATCTACCTGGTCGGTGACATCATCGATGGCTGGAAGCTGCGCGGCGGCATGTACTGGCCGCAGGCGCACACGAATGTGATCCGCCGGCTGCTGACCATGAGCAAGCGCGGCACCGAGGTGATCTACGTCACCGGCAATCACGACGAATTCCTGCGCCGCTATTCGAAGCTGATTCTGGGCAATATCCAGTTAGTGGACGAGGCGGTGCATGTGACCGCCGATGGCCGCCATCTGCTGGTCATTCATGGCGACCAGTTTGACGTGATCACCCGGTATCACCGCTGGCTGGCCTTTCTCGGCGACTCGGCCTACGAATTCACCCTGACCCTCAACCGCTGGCTCAACCATTGGCGCGCACGCTATGGCTACGGTTACTGGTCGCTGTCGGCGTACCTCAAGCACAAGGTCAAAACCGCGGTCAGCTTCATCAGCGATTTCGAAGAAGCCATCGCTCACGAGTGCGTCAAGCGCGAGTTGCACGGTGTCGTGTGCGGGCACATTCACCATGCCGAGATTCGCAAGGTCGGCGGGGTGGATTACCTCAATTGCGGGGATTGGGTGGAGTCGTGCACTGCGCTGATCGAGCATTGGGACGGATCGATCGAGTTGTATCGATTGGCGGATGCCCAAGCGCGGGAGGCCGAGTTGAAAGCCGTCAAAATTGCAGAGCCCGCCTAAAAATCAGGGTGTCTGGTCTGGCCCCATCGTCGGAACGCCGCCCGGAGCAAGCTCGCTCCCACATTGAACCGGGTCTACCCTTAGGATGCGGTCAAATGTGGGAGCGAGCTTGCTCGCGATGGACCGCGCAGCGGTCCCCCTCGGATCTTCAGGCTGGCGAATATTCTTCCATCGCTGCCTTGTAGATCGAGTTCTTCGGCTGCGCAAACAACCGCTCCATCATCGGTTCAAAGAAGCTCAGCGGCAGGGTGTCATACGCCGGATCAAACGCCGCTGCGTCATATTTGGCGCAAAACTCGATGGTCGCCTGATACTGCGGATGCCCGCTGAATTGCTCGCGCAAATGCCGGTCCATCCCTAGATGATGGAAGAAGTAATACCCCTGGAAAATCCCGTGCTTCTCGACCATCCACAGATTCTCGGCGCTGACGAACGGCTTGAGGATTGCCGCAGCGATGTCCGGGTGGTTGTAGGAACCCAAGGTGTCGCCAATGTCGTGAAGCAGCGCGCAGACTACGTATTCTTCATCGCGGCCATCGCGCCAGGCACGGCTGGCGGTTTGCAGGGAATGGGTCAGACGATCCACCGGGAAGCCGCCAAAATCACCCTCCAGTAATTTCAGGTGCGCCACAATCCGAGTCGGCAATTGCCTCGCATAGGCACTGAAGTCTGCGGCGATGATCGCCCAGTCTTCCTGCGTGCCGTCCTGCATGTGGGTGAAACGGGCGTTGGCATTCATCGGCTGTCCTCCTGTGGTTCATTGCGCCTAGAACGGCACGCGACCCAAAATCATGTCTCGGTACATGACGAAATCGCCGAGCAGGCTGTAAAACGGATGTTGAAAGGTCGCGGGACGGTTCTTCTCGAAGAAGAAATGCCCGGCCCAGGCGAAGCTGTAACCCGCCAGCGGTAGAGCCCACAACAGCAGCCAGGCGCCTATGCCGATGGTCAGGGCCAGGATGAAAATAACCAGCGTCGTGCCGATAAAGTGCAATCGTCGGCAGGTGCTGTTGCTGTGTTCGCTGAGGTAATACGGGTAGAACTCAGCGAAGCTGTTGAAACGTTTGATGTTTTCCACGACTGCGTTCTCTGTGGTTATTGTTCTGACTGCAAGTTGTTCTGCGGGTAGCTTATTTGAGTCTAGAGTGATCATTGGCATCAGCCAGTGACAATGGGCGCCACTTTAGTATCCTTCGGAAATTGGCCGTAGCATGCGGCTCATCATGTAAGTGGACGACATGAGCGAACGAACGACTTCTGCAAGCTGGGCGATGGGGATTGTCAAAGCACTGGAGATGGACGGCCTGGATTGCCGGGTTCTGTTCAAGCAGCTGGGGCTCGACTACGCGGCACTGGATGATCCGGACGCGCGCTTCCCGCAAGATTCCATGACACGCCTGTGGCAGCGCGCGGTTGAGCTGTCCGGCAACCCGGCGATTGGCCTGAACATGGGCAAGGTGGTGCGACCGGCCTCCTTCCATGTGGCGGGCTACGCGTTGATGTCCAGCCAGACCCTGGCTGAAGGCTTTCAACGGCTGGTGCGCTATCAGCGGATCATTGCGGAAAGTGCCGACCTGAGTTTCCGATTGTTGGAAGAAGGCTACGCGCTGATTCTGACGGTCCACGGCGACCATCTGCCACCGACCCGGCAGAGTGCCGAAGCGTCACTGGCCTGTGCCCTGGCACTGTGCGGCTGGTTGACCGGACGCACCCTGCAGCCGCGCAAGGTGCTGGTGCAGGGCGATCAGCCCGTCGATCTCGAACCCTATAAACAAGCCTTCCATGCGCCTTTGGTGTTCAACGCACCTTATGACGCCTTGATCTTCGAACGCGCTGACATGGAGGCACCGCTGCCTACTGCCAATGAGGCGATGGCGCTATTGCATGACCGGTTTGCCGGTGAGTACCTGGCGCGGTTTTCCGAGAGTCGCGTGACCCACAAGGCGCGACAGGTGCTGTGCCGTTTGCTGCCCCAGGGTGAACCCAAACGCGATACCGTGGCGCAGACGTTGCACCTGTCGCAACGCACCTTGCAGCGACGCTTGCAGGAAGAGGGCACGAGTTTTCAGACGTTGCTGGACGACACCCGGCGTGAACTGGCCGAGCAATACCTGGCGCAGCCGACCATGACCCTGCTGGAAATTGCCTACCTGCTGGGGTTCGCCGATCCGAGCAACTTCTTCCGCGCTTTCCGCCGCTGGTTCGACGCCACCCCCGGCGAGTACCGGGCGCGGCTGATGGGCACGCCTGCTCCTGTCAGTGACGCCAGAACGCCGGAATACACAGAACAAACACCGTAATAATCTCGAGTCGGCCCAGTAGCATGCCGAACGAGAGAATCCACTTGGCAGCGTCCGGCAGGGTGGCAAAGTTGCCCGCCGGGCCAATCGTCTCGCCCAGTCCCGGACCGACGCCGGACACCGTGGCGGCTGCGCCGGTGAGGGCGGTCATCCAGTCCACGCCGAGTAGCGACAACAGCAGCGCGATCACGCAGATGGTGATGGCGAAGAAGAACGAAAAGGTCAGAATCGAACGCACGATCTCTTCGTCGAGGCGGTGACCGTTGTACTTCTGCTTGATCACTGCGCGCGGATGAATCAACTGGTTAAGGTTGGCCTTGAGCAGGATGTACGCGACCTGGAAGCGGAAAATCTTGATCCCGCCAGCGGTCGAGCCCGAGCAACCGCCAATAAAACCCAGATAGAAGAACAGCATCAGCGAGAAATTACCCCAGAGGCTGTAGTCCCCCAGCGCGAAGCCTGTAGTCGTGACCACCGAGGTCACGTTCAGCGCCACATGTCGCAGGGCTTCCAGCCAATGCAGCTGGGTGGTCCACCAATACCAGGTGCCGAGCACCAGCCAGGTCACCAGCAACATGCCGAGTAGCCCCTGAACCTGTTCATCCTTGATCAGTGCTTTGCGGTTACCGCGCAAGGTCGCTACATACAGGGTGAACGGCAGGGCACCAAGAATCATGATGACGACCGCGACCCAATGCACTGCAGGCTCCGGCCACTTGGCCAGAGACTGGTCGGACGTTGAGAAACCGCCGGTGGAAATCGCTGACATCGCGTGGTTGATTGCATCGAACGGACTCATCCCGGCCCACCAGAACGCCAGGCTGCCGAAAATGGTGATGCCGACGTAGGCCGCAACGATCAAACGCGCCACCATGTGTGAACGGGGCATGACTTTTTCGGAACGGTCCGACGACTCGGTCTGAAACAGCCGCATGCCACCGATGCGCAGCAGTGGCAGAATCGCTACCGCCATGCCGATAAATCCGATGCCGCCGATCCAGTGCAGCAACGAGCGCCACATCAGGATGCCGGGAGACATGTTGTCCAGGCCCGTGAGCACCGTCGCACCGGTGGCGGTGATGCCAGACATGCTTTCGAAGAACGAGTCGGTGTAGCTGATGTGCTGGGTCAGCAGGAACGGCAGCGCGGCGAAGATGCACACCACCAGCCAGCTGCTGACGGTCAGCAGGTACATGTCTCGCGGACGCAGGTGTACATGTTCCGGGCGACCGGGGATGACCAGCGCGAGGCCGGCGACAAAGGTAATCATGCTCGCCCAGAGGAACGACGGCAGGTCGCCGGTGCGGTCGAAAATCACCAGCGTGGCCATGGGCACGACCATGGCGATGGCCAGCGTGATCAGGAAGATGCCGATGATGAAACCAATAGTCCGTAAGGTCGGCAACGCCATGAAGTCCGCTCGGGCTGAAATAGGGAAGGGCGCCATTCTACCTGTGGGGCAGGGCATGTAAACCGGCGCCGCCTGCGCAGTTGCAGCTAGAATAGCCAAACATTTTTTTCAGGAGGTGGCCGATGCAGGCTCTCGACGCTTTGCTCAACCGTGTTTCCGTTCCACGACTGCTCGAACCGGCACCGACCGCAGAACAACGCGAAGTGCTGTTTGGTGCTGCGATGCGAGCGCCAGACCATGGTCACTTGCAGCCTTGGCGCTTCCTGACAGTCGAAGGCGCGGCGCGCGAGCAAATGGGCGAGTTGCTGGCCGAAGCGGCGAAGCTGCAGGACAGTGAGGTGTCCGAGGCGGTGCTGGACAAGGCGCGTAACGGTCCATTGCGCGCGCCGCTGGTGGTTGTGGTGATCGCGCGGTTGCAGGATCACGTTAAATACCCGAAGTCCGAACAACTGCTGGCGGCGGGCTGCGCGGCTCACGGGATTTTGCTGGCGGCTTATGCGCAAGGGATTGGCGCGGTGTGGCGCACGGGTGAACTGGCGTATTCGGCGCATGTGGCCAAAGGGTTGGGGTTGGCTGAAGGGGAAGAGGTGATCGCGTTTCTTTATCTGGGTACGCCGCAGAAAGAGCCGCGCGTGGCGGAGAAGGTTGATCTGGCTGAATTCGTCAGCGCTTGGTCAGGCAAGTCCTGACCACACCGATCAAATGTGGGAGCGAGCTTGCTCGCGATAGCGGTAGGACAGTCAATATTGATGTTGAATGTAATACCGCCATCGCGAGCAAGCTCGCTCCCACAGGGTTCAGGGCTGGACCACGGCCCCCGGCACCAACGGCAATTCAAGGCTGGCGATGAACCCCCCTTGCGGATGATTCGCCAGCACCAGACTCCCGCCATGCCGTTCCGCCGCACGGCGCGCAATCGCCAATCCCAAACCATGTCCAGCCGCCGTCTGCCCCGGCGCCCGATAGAACGGTTCGCCCAACTGGCTCAAATGCGCAGCCTCTACGCCCGGCCCATGGTCACGCACACTGACCACAATCCGCTCACCCTGACGCACCGCCTGCATTTCAATCGCTTGCCCCACCGGATTGAACCGCTGAGCATTGCGCAGCAGGTTGTCGACGGCGCGCTCGATCATCGTCGGCCAGCCTTTTAGGTTCAGCTGCGGCTCGGCCTCAAGGTGCACGTTCTGCTCTGGCGAACCCAATTGAGCGTCCTTTTGCAGCGTGTTGAGCAGCGCATTGAGATCAACCTCTTCGGCGCTGGCGTTGTCGGCATCGACCCGCGCCAGAACCAGAATTTCGCTGATCAGTGCTTCCAGCCGGTCGCACTCCCGAGTGAGGCGCGGCCAGAGTTTTTCCCGTTCTTCAGGGTTGGCCCGCTCGGCCAGTGCCAGGGCAATGCGCAGCCGGGCAAGCGGTGAACGCAGTTCATGGGACACATCTCGCAGCAACTGTCGCTGACTGCCGATCAAACTTTGCAGACGCGCGCCCATGCGGTTGAAGTCGTTGGCCAGCACGCCGAACTCATCGCGGCGGTTGGCCAGTTTTACCAGGCTGTTTTGTTGGTAGGTGGTTTGCCCCAGATCATGCACCGCGCCGCGCAAGCGGTTGAGTGGGCGAGTAATGGACATCGTCACGAACAGGCTGAACAAGGTCAGCACCACCAGCGCGATACCCAGCGCACTCAATGGCCAGAGCAGGCTTTCGCGGTGCCATGAGTCCAGTTCCGGGTGCGGAATTCGATAGATCAGCAGGTAGGTGTCGCCGGTTTTTTCGCTGGTGTATTCCGCGGTCAGACGACGCCACGGCAGGCGTCGATCATCGTTGTTCTGTCGCGCTTCGAAGGCCGCCGCACGGCGCGGGAAGGTGCCGCGCACCACCGGATCGCCGCTCTCGTTGAGCACTTGAACGTCAATGTGATACTGGCGTTTGCGCTGTTCCAGAATGTCCTGGGCCGCGTCTTCACCCTGTGACTCGTAGGTTTGCGTCCACTGTTCGGCCAAGGTATTGAGGCCGGGATGGCGACTGAGAATCCACGCGTCCTGGTTGAGCATGTGCCCCAGCAGAATGGAGAGCCCTGCAACCAGAGCGATGGCCAGCCAGAAGCTGGCCAGAATACGCCAGAACAATGAGCGCACAGAAAATCCTCAAGCAAAGAAAGCCCAACGGCGATTAACCGTTGGGCTGTGATATGACGCTAGAACATTATTGCGCCTTTTGCGGCTGTTGCGCTTTCCAGGCCTTGAACTCGGCCCATTCGGCGCGACGCTCAGCCTGTTTTTTCTGGATCTCGTCGAATTGCTTCTGTTGATCCGGTTTCAGCAGGGCACGCACGTCAGCTTCTGCTTTCTTGTGGTTGGCTGCCATTTCATCTTTCATGGCTTTCTGGTCGGCTGGCGAGAGTTTTTCCAGGTACTTGTCGACCACTTGCTTACGTTCATGCATCTGCTCGCCCATGATTTTGCGGATCTGCTCGCGCTGTTCGCGGCTCAGGTCCAGCTGGCTGTACGGGCCTTTGCCGTGCATGCCGTGCATCTGACCGCCATGGCGTGAGCCGTCCATCGGGCCACCCATCGGGCCGGCACCTTCAGGCATGGCCATGGCAACGGTTGGCAGGGCGGCAGCGAACATCAGAGCGATAAGAGTCTTGCGCATGGTGAATCTCCTTGTCTCGTTCCCGGTACGTTCCGGATGAGTACAGATTACGGAGATCAAGGTCAGCGGCGGTCAGCGGAGCGTAAAGCTTGGGTAAAGACGATTTCAGATTGACCTGACAAATCCAACACTTTGCCTGCTTCTCTCTGAAGGAACTGACCTATGTAGCAGCTGCCGAGCCTGCTACGAAGGTTCGCGTTAGGGTTCAGAGGCTGTAGTAATAGCCGCGGCTACGCAGGGCCACGATGCGTGGGCGGCCGTCGGGGTGCGGGCCGATTTTTTTGCGCAGGTTGCTGACGTGCATGTCCAGGCTGCGGTCGTACAGCGTCAGTTTGCGGCCGAGGGCGATTTGCGCCAGTTCCTGTTTGTCCAGGGGCTCGCCGGGTTGCTTGAGCAAGGCTTCGAGCAAACGGCTTTCGGAGACGGTGAGGGTGAATTCCTGTTCATCGATGCTGACCACGCCGCGCACCGGGCTGAAACACAGGTCGCCCAGTTCGAGCTGACTGGAGACTGCAGCCGGATGACTGCGGCGCAACACGGCGCGCAGCCGGGCTGTCAGTTCCCGTGGGTCACACGGTTTGGCCAGGTAATCGTCGGCGCCGAGTTCCAGGCCGAGGATGCGGTCCAGCGGCTCGCCGCGGGCCGAAAGCATCAGCACCGGCAAGTCCGGGTGATCGCTGCGCAATTGCTTGAGCAGTTCCAGGCCGCTACCGTCCGGCAGCATCACATCCAGTACCACGGCTGCCGGCGACGTTTCGGCCAGTGCGCGACGGGCGCTCTGACCATCGTGGCAGGCGCGGACCTGGAAGCCTTCCTGGCTCAACCAACTGCTCAGGAGCTCACACAGCTCCTGGTCATCATCAATTAATAACAGCTCGCTCATGACTCACTCAATTTAGCCATTGCCTACGTTTTCTGGTGGCACCACTGGCGAAGATACCGCAGAGCAGCGCCAATAGCGCTACTGCGGCGCCGATGACGAACCACTGTTGCTGATCGGTCAATAGACGCGGCAGCGGGCTGCTGGCCTGGGCTTCCTTGAGTTGCAGCTTGAGGCGCTGATTCTCTTGGCGCAACCGGCTCAGCTGGGCGCTTTCGCGTTCGGCATCGGTATTTTGCAGTTGTTTGCTCAGTACTTCTCGTTGCTGTTCGCTTACCTTCAAGCGCTGTTGCAACTCGGTGATCTGGCTGCCGGCGCTCAGGGACAGCGGTGTGGAATTACCGCCGTCGGCGCTTTCTTCACCGTGGGCAGGGGCCACAATCGACAACGTCACCAACATCAGACACAACGGACCTTTGCGCATCGCCACTCCTGATTCCAATACGAGTATTGGGCAGGTTGTCGGCCGGTAAACGAGAATAATGAGCGTTGAGAGCACGATGAACCGATAAGGTTCATCGCGCTGGAGGGATATTACGGCAGGACTTGCTTGAACGGCTTGACTGAAACGTTGGCGTAGACGCCTGCGGCGATATACGGATCAGCGTCAGCCCAGGCCTGGGCGGCGCTCAGGGAATCGAATTCGGCGACGATCAGGCTGCCGGTGAAACCCGCAGCGCCCGGATCGTTGCTGTCGACCGCCGGGTGTGGGCCGGCCAAAACGATGCGACCTTCACCTTTGAGCACTTGCAGGCGCTCAAGGTGTGCAGGCCGTGCGGCCAGGCGGGCTTCCAGGGAGTTGGCGACGTCTGTGGCAATGATTGCGTAAAGCATGTCAGTCCTCGGTTTTTGGCGTTGTGGTATCGGCGTCGTGCAGGTGGCGGGACAGGTAAATGCCCTGGGCAACCAGGAACAACAGCGTCATGCCCAGGCTGCCGAAGACTTTGAAGTCGACCCAGTATTCCTGGAACGTGAACGCGACGAACAGGTTGGCGGCACCGCAAAACAGGAAAAACCCGATCCAGGCGATGTTCAGACGGGTCCAGACCGGTTCCGGCAGGGTCAGCGCGTGGCCCATGATGCGTTTGATCAGCAGTTGTTCACCGACGAAGTGGCTGCCAATGAACGCCAGGGCGAACAGCCAGTTCACCACGGGGGCTTTCCATTTCAGGAAGGTTTCGCTGTGGAACGCCAGGGTCAGGCTGCCGAAGACCAGGCAGGCGATGAGGGTCAGCCACTGGCTCTTCTCGAGCTTGCGCTGCTTGATGAACAGCGTGCCGTAAACCACCAGGGAGCTGATGATCAGCATGGCGGTGGCGCTGTAAATACCGCCTACAGTTACCTCGTGGCCGGCAATGTCGACGACCCGGGGATCGAGTTTGAAGACGATGAAGAACAGCAGAAGCGGGATGAAATCGATGAATTGTTTCACAGTGGCAGCCAGAAGCAGGATGTGGCGGCATAATAACAAACATATGGGCGCGCGATAGCGCCAGCTGATTTGAGGTAACACATCCCCGTGAACGTTGATTTGCACTGCCATAGCACGGCCTCCGATGGCGCTCTCGCGCCAGCAGTACTGGTTGCGCGTGCGTTCGAGAAAGGCGTGCGAGTCCTGGCCTTGACCGATCATGACACCCTCGAGGGCCTCGACGAGGCCCGCAGCACGGCAACTGCGCTGGGGATGCAACTGGTCAACGGCGTCGAATTGTCCTGCACCTGGGGCGGCGCGACCATTCACGTGCTGGGCTATGGTTTCGACGTCAATGCCGCACCGTTGGTCGAAGCCATCGCAAAATTGCACGATGGCCGCTGGTTACGGTCCGAAGAAATAAGCCGAAAACTGGCATTGAAAGGCATGCCGGGTGCGCTGGAAGGTGCCCGGGCCATCCAGCAAGAGCTGGGCGACAGCGGCAACGCGCCGGCCCGCCCGCATTTCGCCGACTGGATGGTGCGTGAAGGTTTCGTCAAGGATCGCGCCGAAGCGTTCCGCAAATGGCTGGGCGCCGGCAAGCTGGGGGACGTCAAGCAACACTGGCCGACCCTGGAAGACACGGTCGAAACCCTGCGCGCAGCCAAGGCCTGGGTCAGCCTGGCGCATCCGTGGCACTACGATTTCACTCGCAGCAAACGTCGCCGGCTGATTGCCGACTATATTCAAGCAGGGGGCCACGCTATCGAAGTGGTCAATGGCCATCAGCCCGCCGAGCAAGTGGGCAGCCTGGCGATTCTCGCCCGTGAATTCGGTCTGCTGGTCAGCGCCGGCAGTGATTTTCATGGCCCTGGAGGCTGGTCCGAGATCGGTGAGTACCGCCCGCTCCCGGAGGATCTGCCACCACTGTGGTGTCGATTCAAACATGACCCAATTATTGCCGCCGTCTGAACAGGTAGAGAATGTGAGTCAATTTTTCCAGATTCATCCGGAAAACCCGCAAGCGCGCCTGATCAAACAGGCTGTCGAGATCATCCGCAGCGGCGGGGTGGTTATTTATCCCACAGACTCGTCCTACGCCATTGGTTGCCAGATCGGCGACAAGAATGCCGTGGAGCGCGTGCGCCGGTTGAGACAGCTGGACGAAAAGCACAACTTCGCGCTGATTTGCAGCGACCTGTCGCAACTGGGGCTGTTTGCCAAGATCGATACCGGCACCTTCCGCCTGCTTAAAGCTCACCTGCCGGGACCTTACACCTTCATTCTCAACGCCACCCGCGAAGTCCCGCGGCTGTTGTTGCACCCGAAAAAACGCACCATCGGCCTGCGCGTGCCGAGCCATCCGATTGCCCTGGCACTGCTGGAAGAACTCGGCGAACCGCTGATGAGCGTGACCCTGATCATGCCGGGCGACACCGACCCGATGACCGATCCTTACGAAATGCGTCAGTTGCTCGAGCATCAGGTCGACCTGATCATCGACGGCGGTTTCGGCGGGATCAAGGCGTCCACCGTGATCAACCTCGCCGATGGCGAGCCGGAAGTGATCCGCGTTGGTTGCGGCGACCCGACGCCGTTCATGGCCGAGGCGTAGATGTCTGCAGTAGAACCCGTTGTCGACAGTCAGGCCGGAGCCCAGCAAGAGCTGCCCTTCGCGATGGTCTATGGCCAGGCGGTCATGGAAATGCCGCTGGACCTGTACATTCCGCCGGATGCGCTTGAGGTCTTTCTCGAAGCCTTCGAAGGCCCCCTCGACCTGCTGCTGTACCTGATCCGCAAACAGAACATCAACATCCTCGACATTCCTGTGGCGGAAATCACCCGGCAGTACATGGGCTATGTCGAGTTGATGCAGTCGGTGCGTCTCGAACTGGCCGCCGAGTACCTGGTCATGGCCGCGATGCTGGCCGAGATCAAATCGCGGATGCTTTTGCCTCGTGCCGAAACGATCGAGGCCGAAGAAGACGACCCTCGCGCTGAACTGATCCGTCGCTTGCAAGAGTACGAACGCTTCAAGGCCGCAGCCGAAGGCATCGACGGCCTGAGCCGTGTGGGGCGTGACGTGGTAGTCCCCAAGCTCGACGCCCCGGAAGCCCGGGCGCGCAAGCTGTTGCCAGACGTGCGTCTTTCAGAGCTGCTGTTGTCCATGGCAGAAGTGTTGCGCCGTGGCGACATGTTCGAAAGTCACCAGGTCAGCCGCGAGGCACTGTCCACGCGCGAACGCATGAGCGATGTGCTGGAGCGCCTCAAGGGCGGCGGTTTCGTGCCCTTTGCCGAGCTGTTCACCGCTGAAGAAGGACGTCTGGGGGTGGTGGTAACCTTTATGGCGATTCTCGAACTGGTCAAGGAATCCTTGGTCGAGCTGGTGCAGAATGAGCCGTTCGCAGCGATCCACGTGCGGGCCCGAGCCGAATAACGAGTTGAATCATGAACCTGACTGAACCCCGCGAGCTGGCGCCATTGCTTGAAGCCTTTCTGTTGGCCTCGGGAAAACCGCAATCGCTTGAACGGCTGTTCGAACTCTTCGAAGAGGGCGAGCGGCCGGAGCCGCCAGTCTTCAAGAAAGCCCTGACGATTCTCGCCAAATCCTGCGACGGCCGCGCCTTCGAGCTGAAGGAAGTCGCCTCCGGGTATCGCTTGCAGATCCGCGAAAAGTTCTCGCCGTGGGTAGGACGTTTGTGGGAAGAGCGGCCGCAGCGCTATTCCCGCGCCATGCTCGAAACCATTGCGCTGATCGCCTATCGCCAACCAATCACCCGGGGCGAGATCGAAGACGTGCGGGGCGTGGCGGTCAACAGTCACATCGTCAAAACCTTGCTGGAGCGCGAGTGGATCCGCATCGTCGGCTACCGCGACGTGCCGGGTAAGCCAGCGATGTTTGCGACCACCAAGGCGTTTCTCGATCACTTCAACCTGAAAAACCTCGACGATTTGCCACCGCTGGCTGAATTGCGCGAGCTTGAGCCCGACCCGGTGCTCGATTTCGACGACGCGCCGGTGCCTGCCGGACTGCAGGAGTTGGCAGACGCCAGCGCCGAGCCGGAAGAGCCAAAGGAAGAAACCAGTTTCCACACGTTGTTGCTGGAACTGGACACCATGGAGGAGGGGCTCAAGACCGACTTCGACGACATTCTGCGCGATAGCGCGGTGACGGATTCCGAAGAGGTGTTGGATCAGCCTGAGCCTGAGATCGAAGTTGAACTTCAGGTCGAGCCCGAAGCCACAGTCGAAGAAGAGCCGGAACCAGAGCTGGAAGATGACGTCCTTGGTGTCGCCGAAGCTCGTGAAAAACTCCTGGCCGCTGTCGCCGCTCTCGAACAACCGAAACCCGAGCCCGAATTGACCGACGAAGAAGCCGAAGCCCGAGCCCTCGCCGAAGCGATCGAGGCAGAACGCCGCGAATTCGAAGACTGATCTCATTCTGTAGGCAATGAATATCCCCTGTGGGAGCGAGCTTGCTCGCGATAGCGGTGGGTCAGGCAAGAATGATGTCGATTGACACTCCCTCATCGCGAGCAAGCTCGCTCCCACAGGGTTATGTGTTTCGGAGTTGGTAATGAGTTCTACCAAAGACCCCTGCATCAGCGTCTGCAAATTCACCGACGACATCTGCCTGGGCTGCGGCCGCAGCAAGCGCGAGATCAAGGCGTGGAAGAAATTCGACAAGGACGACAAACGCACGGTTCTCGCCGAAGCGTCGCTCAGGTTGATCAAGCTCGGCGCCACCGGTCGGCGGAAAAACAAGTAAGTCGCCATTGATCAGCTAGTCTCTGATGCGCGAACGCTCCCATGAGCGTATGATTCGCGACCCTTCGGCGATCCCTTCGCCCAAGTACCAGCTTTCAACTCTTCAGGACCCTCACTTCAGAGCTGCCTGAACAGACCACACCGGGAGGTGCCCAGATGAGTATCAAAGACCAGAAAGACGACCAGGAAATCGGCCCAGCAGGCGAGAAACTGCAGAA
The DNA here is from genome assembly GCF_059716185.1 of Pseudomonas sp. LBUM1645. Taxonomy (NCBI): domain Bacteria; kingdom Pseudomonadati; phylum Pseudomonadota; class Gammaproteobacteria; order Pseudomonadales; family Pseudomonadaceae; genus Pseudomonas; species Pseudomonas sp. LBUM1645. Next base: position 5,323,468 of record NZ_CP166811.1, on the reverse strand, counting down.
AGTCCTCGCCCGTATCGGCGTCGGCTCGCGCCGTGACGTAGAAGCCTGGATCAGTCACGGCCGCATCAAGGTCAATGGCAAAGACGCCACCCTCGGGCAGCGCGTCGACATGCACGACGCCATCACCATTGATGGCAAGGTGATCAAGCGCGAAGAAGCCGCCGAGTCGGTACGCCGCGTGATCATGTACAACAAGCCGGACGGCGAAATCTGCACCCGCCTTGATCCGGAAGGTCGTCCGACCGTTTTCGACAAGATGCCGCGCCCGAAAGAAGGTCGCTGGATCAACATCGGTCGTCTGGACATCAACACCACCGGCCTGCTGATGTTCACCACCGACGGTGAGCTGGCCAACCGCCTGATGCACCCTTCCTACGAAATGGACCGTGAATACGCGGTACGTGTGCGTGGTGAAGTCGATGACGAGATGATCGAGCGTCTGAAAGCAGGCGTCGTCCTCGAAGACGGCCCGGCCAAGTTCACCGACATCAAGCAGGCGCCAGGCGGCGAAGGTTTTAACCACTGGTACCACTGCGTGGTGATGGAAGGTCGCAACCGCGAAGTCCGTCGTCTGTGGGAATCCCAGGGCCTGGTGGTCAGCCGTCTGAAGCGCGTGCGTTTCGGTCCGGTGTTCCTCAACTCCGACCTGCCGATGGGCCGCTGGCGCGAAATGAGCCAGTACGAAGTCGACATTCTGAGTGCTGAAGTTGGCCTGACGCCTGTGGCCATGCCGCAGATGAACGCCAAGAGCAAAGACAAGCTCGATCGCATGCAGCGTAAATCGTCGCGTCCGATGGGCAAGACCGAGCGCGTGCGTTCGTTGCGTCCAGCCATCGGTAACCAGACCGCTGCTACGCCGCGTGACTCCCGTGAACCGCAAATCGAAGGCGAGCGTCCAGCCCGCAAACCAGCAGCGCCACGCGCTGATGGCGAGCGCGGTCCACGCACGCCGCGTCCGGCCAACGGTCGCACCGAGCGCGGCGAAGGCCGTGGTGCGCCGAGCGGTGGTCGTAGCGATCGCGGTGCTCCTCGTGGTGAGGCTCGTGGTGATTCGAGTCGCGGTACGCCAGTGGCAGACCGTCCTTCCGACACCAAGCGCCCGGCCAAGGCACCGGCGAAGAAGCGTCCAGGCATCGTCCTGGTCGACAAGGACGCTCCATCGGGCAAACGCCGTGGTGCGCCAGCCGGTTCGGGCCAGCGTCCAGGCTTCGGTCGTCGCAAGCCTGAGTAATCGGTAAGCGCCTCATAAAAAACGCCAACCTTCGGGTTGGCGTTTTTTTTGTCTGGCTTTAAGTAAGGTGGTGACTGTTCGGGCCTCATCGCGAGCAAGCTCGCTCCCACAGGGGACCGCGTTGTCTCATGGAAATGCGATTCACTGTGGGAGCGAGCTTGCTCGCGATGAGGCCAGTAGCGGCACCGCCTGCTTTGTGGCTAAAACACAAACCGCCCATCAAACACCGGCTCATCATCCAGCGCCAACACGCCGCTGGAGAAGATCAGGTCCAGATGATGGCTACCCTTCGCGCCACCCCCCAATCCCAGATGCAGCCCGCAATGGCGCTCCTCGAACCCGGCATTGCGCGCATACAACGCCTTAACGCCTTCATTGGTGCCAATCCCCAGCTCCTCAATCCGCCGATTGGATGGATTGGCCTCCAGGTACTTGTTGAAGTCATGTTCCAGCCCCGGCACCTCGGTGGCGATTTTGCTGATGGTCGAGTTCTCGATCCACAACTCTAGCGGCGACTCCAGCACCCCGTATTTGCGGGCAAAGGGAATGGTGCTGAGAAAAGTCCCCAGGAATTTGACCCGGCCGTTAATGGCCTCGCTGTGCGTGGCAATTTCACCGGGCGCCAGATCGAAGTTGCCGACACCGTTGATGTCGGTCCACTTCTTGATACTGCTCAACGGTGTTTCGAACCACGAGCCGTGATCATCTTTGAAACTTAACGTGGTGGCATGGGACATGCGCTGGATCAAGTGGCTGTTCAACCCGGCAATGCGCTGCGGGGTGACACTGAACGTGTCATAGAAGTAATCGCCGTAATCCTTGAACAGCAGCGACTTCTTCCAGTTCTCGGCCATGACGCCTTGCAGCGCGCGGACAAATTCCGGGCCGTCGGGGCGTGGGTTGGGCAGGGTGGAAGAGTCGTAGAAGAAAATGTACAGATCGCTGTCGGCAATCGCCTGGGCCAGCAATTCCGTGGGTTCCAGATCCAGTCGCATTGCGCTGAAACTGAACCGTGGGCTGGCACCGGCCTGTTCGGCGATAGCGCCCGTCAGTGCCTGGTAATCAGCCGTGTGGCCGAGCAAGACCTTCGCCGGGTTGATACCGGCAAGGGCAGGGTGATGTTCGAGGTAGTAAAGGAAATGCGAAATGGCACGTTGCTTATCCATGTAGTCCTCCCTGACAAACCGAGAAAAAGTGGCAGGCACGACCGGCCGGATCGTGCCTGCCGGGATGTCTTACAGAGGCCACATCGCCGTGCCGAACGGGACAATCGCATCGGCTTGCATCATTTCAACGGCGGCTTCATGGGTCGGTGCTTCAAACCAATCGTCCAGTTGCAGTTCAGTTTCCAAGTCTTTTTCAAGTGCTTGCATTGTGAATCTCCTAGATGACTTTTTCGGTAAGTGCTACGGCGCGTTTTCAGTCATTGAATAACCCGCCAACTCGCTGATTGATGCGTCTCCGCAAGTCGCTGAAAACCTAGTTCACAGGTTTTTAAATTGCAAAAAAATAATCAAATAAGATTTATTTGAACTTTTTATTCTGTTTTTTATTAGGCAATTTGTTAATAAAAAACAAAAAACTAACTCGACCTTTTCCTTAGGAAGCTTCCTACCGTCAATTTGCAGTCAGCCTACAGTCAGATCTGATTCGGCAAATTTACGTTACGGCATGTAAAGAAATACTGACGAAATCAAGCCTCAAAGCCCTTGGTTTGACGCCTGCGGAAGGGATGTAAGGAAAACCTTCCGCCCAACAGCCAATTAGCTCCGCCGCAGGGCTCTGGCCCGCTTGTTTCAGGCGCGGTTGAAGGGTGAGATGCGCCCCATGCCTGTCGTGCAGGTGCATAACAAGAAGGAGGCGCAATGTACGCCGTGATTCATCTCCATCTCTCCCCGTGGGGCGATTTTTCCGCCGTCCCCGTCGATGACCCGCAAAGGTCTGACTCTATTTTTGCAGCCGCCCGAGACCCTCGAGGCGGACACAGGCAATCCCGGCAAATGACACGCTGATCCAGTGGTGTCTGGCAGCAGGGGGTTACAGGTGTACAATGCGCCGCGTTTTAACTGTGACCTCCTGCGCATCTGCGCAAACCTCAAGGCTATCCGCCTTGTTCACTCCGCCGCGCCACAAGCGTGTCGGGTTCGATTTCGTCACAGATAAAAACAAACAGGTGACGCATGACCGTTGTAAAAACGCTGAACTCCTTTTGCCTTCGCTGGGGTTTGATCGGCGCTGCTTGAAATCGCAACCGAGCAGCAACGTCTAACGAACATCATCAAACCTTGCGTGAGACCCTTTTCATGAGTGGACAAAACTCGCATTCAGGCGAGCTGAAACGCGGCCTGAAAAATCGCCATATTCAACTGATCGCCCTCGGTGGCGCGATCGGTACCGGGCTGTTCCTCGGCTCGGCCGGCGTGCTGAAATCCGCCGGCCCGTCGATGATCCTCGGCTACGCCATCTGCGGCTTCATTGCTTTCATGATCATGCGCCAGCTCGGCGAAATGATCGTCGAAGAGCCAGTCGCCGGTTCCTTCAGCCACTTCGCCCATAAATACTGGGGCGGGTTCGCCGGCTTCCTGTCGGGCTGGAACTGCTGGATTCTGTACATTCTGGTGGGCATGTCGGAGCTGACAGCGGTCGGCAAATACATCCACTACTGGGCGCCACACATCCCGACCTGGGTCTCGGCAGCCGGCTTCTTCGTCTTGATCAACCTGATCAACCTGGCCAACGTCAAAGTCTTTGGTGAGGCCGAGTTCTGGTTCGCGATCATCAAGGTGGTGGCCATCGTCGGCATGATTGCGCTCGGCAGCTACCTGCTGGTCAGTGGTGACGGCGGCCCGCAAGCGTCGGTGACCAACCTGTGGGCCCACGGCGGCTTCTTCCCGAACGGCGTCAGCGGCCTGGTGATGGCCATGGCGATCATCATGTTCTCCTTCGGCGGCCTGGAAATGCTCGGTTTCACCGCAGCGGAAGCCGACAAACCGAAAACCGTGATCCCGAAAGCCATCAACCAGGTGATCTACCGGATCCTGATTTTCTACATCGGTGCGCTGGTTATCCTGCTTTCGCTGACGCCATGGGACAGCCTGTTGGCTACCCTGAACGCGTCGGGTGATTCCTACAGCGGCAGCCCGTTCGTTCAAGTGTTCTCGATGCTTGGCAGTGACACCGCTGCGCACATCCTCAACTTCGTGGTGTTGACCGCGGCATTGTCGGTGTACAACAGCGGCACCTACTGCAACAGCCGCATGCTGCTGGGCATGGCCGAGCAGGGTGATGCGCCGAAAGCCTTGTCGAAGATCGACAAGCGCGGCGTGCCAGTGCGTTCGATCCTTGCTTCGGCGGCGGTGACATTGATTGCCGTATTGCTGAACTACCTGATCCCGCAAAACGCGCTGGAACTGTTGATGTCGCTGGTGGTTGCCACCCTGGTGATCAACTGGGCGATGATCAGCTTCTCGCACTTCAAGTTCCGCCAGCACATGAACAAGACCAAGCAGACGCCGCTGTTCAAGGCCCTGTGGTACCCGTACGGGAACTACGTCTGCCTGGCGTTCGTGGTGTTCATTCTGGGCGTAATGCTGCTGATTCCGGGAATTCAGATCTCGGTGTATGCGATTCCGGTGTGGGTCGCGTTCATGTGGATCTGCTACGGCATCAAGAACAAGCGCCGTGACCGGCATGCGTTGCAGGCTGCGGGTTCCGTCGCGAAATAACGTAAACGCAGAAACAACAAACCCGGCCATGTGCCGGGTTTGTTGTTTTATGGCTTCATACAAAACCCTGTGGGAGCGAGCTTGCTCGCGATGAGGGAGTGTCAGCCGACTCAATACTGCCGGATACACCGCCATCGCGAGCAAGCTCGCTCCCACATTGGTCCGCATCTACCTTCAGGCTATTCAGGTATCCTGAGTACCCTGAACCCGGACGCTTTTCCATGCTGGTGATATCCAACAACGTGCATCTGCCGGATGCCGAGATCGAGTTGACCGCCATCCGTGCCCAGGGCGCTGGTGGGCAGAACGTCAACAAGGTCTCCAGCGCCATGCACTTGCGCTTCGACATTCCGGCCTCGTCCTTGCCGGAGTTCTACAAGGAACGGCTGCTGGCGCTGCGTGACAGTCGCATCACCAGCGAAGGGGTGTTGATCATCAAGGCCCAGCAATACCGCACGCAGGAAGCCAATCGCGCGGATGCGCTGGAGCGGCTGACCGAGTTGATCCTCAGTGCCACCAAGGTCGAAAAGAAACGTCGTCCGACCAAACCGACCCTCGGTTCGAAGAAGCGTCGGCTCGAATCCAAGACCAAGCGCGGCAGCATCAAGGCCGGGCGTGGCAAGGTCGACTTTTAGCGGGCTTGGCGTTCTTCCCGGTACTTTTCATTGAGATGTTTCGGCGCCTGCCGGTACAAATAAATACTCAGTGCCAGACCGCTCAGGGCAGCAAGGGCGGCGAACAGGAAGATCGAGGCAAAACCAAAACCTGCCGCAATCGCACCGGCCAGCGGCCCGGTAATCCCCAGCGACAAATCGATGAACAGCGAATAAGCCCCGACTGCCGCGCCACGACTTGAGGCCGGTACCAGGTTGACCGCTTCCACCCCCAGCGCGGGGAACACCAGCGAGAAACCGAACCCGCTCAGCGCCGCACCGGCCAGTGCCCAATGAGCGTCCGGCGCCAGCCATAGCAGCAGCAAACCGAGGGTTTCCACCGACAGGCAGGCGATCGCCACGCGAAAGCCGCCAAGGCGGTTGATCAGGTTGCCGAACAGCAGCCGCGCACCGATGAAACTGGCACCGAACAGGCTCAAGCACAGCACCGCGTTGTCCCAATGCTGCGTGGCGTAATACAACGTGATGAAAGTCGCGATAGTGCCGAAACCGATTGAGCCCAGCGCCAGACCGCAACCATGTGGCAGCACGCGCCCCAGCACATGCATGAACGGCAAACGCTCACCGACCACAATCGGCGCGGCGGTCTTCGGCCAGGCGAGCGCCAGGCCCAGCACGGCCAGCAGCACAATGCTCACGCCCATGCTCCACAAGCCCAGCTTATTGACCAGCAGCACGCCCAGCGGTGCGCCGATGGCGATGGCGCCATAGCTGGCGATGCCGTTCCAGGAAATGACTTTGGCAGTGTTCGCCGCGCCGACCCGTCCGATGCCCCAGCCGATCGAACCGGAGCCCACCAGGCTTTCCGCGCTGCCGAGCACCAGACGGCCGATCAACAGGCTGATCAGGCTCAAGGTCGGCAGGCTCTGGGTCCAGGCCGAAATCAGCATGAAAACTCCGCTCAACCCGCAGCCGGCGAGACCGTACATCACGGCGAGTTTGCTGCCCTTGTTGTCGATGATTTTCCCGGCATAAGGACGGCTGAGCAGGGTGGCCAGGTATTGCACGCTGATCACCAGCCCGGCGATGACCGCACCGAAGCCCAGATCGCTGTGGACATAGCCCGGCAACACGGCCAGGGGAATGCCGATATTCAGGTAGCCGATGAAGGTAAACAGGACGATGGAAACGACTTGCAGCGTGACCGCCAGGGGGCGCTGGTTTTCAGACATGGGTAAAGATCCACGGGGAAGCAGGATAGATAGGCTGCTTATGATAGCGGCGCAAGCGGCTGCGGGTCGTGGAAAAAGTAAAACTATTTGCCGAGCGGGGATGAGTCAGGGTTTGGCGGGAGCGACCAGATGCGTGGTGACCAGGGCGGCCAGGGCGTTTTCTTCGCTGCCGAAACGGGCGAGCAGCGCGGCGCGTTTCTCGGGGGACAGGCGATTCCAGATATCGATCATCTTCTCGGTGGTGCCGATCAGAACGCTGGCCTGCAGCTCTTCATCAAAAGGAGGAGTGAAGTCGTCGGTCATGGTGGGTAACTCAAGGGTTCAGGCGGTGTGGAAAGCGCATGTTAGCGCTTTCCACACGGTCTGGCATTGCAGGTGAATCAGTCTTCGCTGTCGGCCTTGCGGCGTTCAGTGGCTTCTTTTGGCTCGGGCTGTTGGGCACCGGCTTGTTGCGTGGGCGTCTGCTCAGTTTCGTGCAGGCTTGGGAAGGGGAGATTAGGGATCTCGTGCATATCGCGCTCCTCGCAAAGTCTGTTGATAGATCTGGTAGATCCGCGCTTTTAAAAAGCTTGGGGAGGATACAGCAGAAGAAATGACAAATAGACTTTTATATCCAATTGTTGCGACGGATGGGGTTGTCTAGACAGGTCTGGAAGAGAGAGCGACACAAAACAAATGTGGGAGCGAGCTTGCTCGCGATAGCGGTCTGACAGTCACCTTAGTATTGACTGTTCAGGCCTCATCGCGAGCAAGCTCGCTCCCACAGGGGACCTGCGGTGCTTGATGGTTATTTGCAGACTTCGGCGATGGCTTCGGCCAGCAAATCCAGACGCGTTGCATCAATCCCGGCCACGTTGGCCCGGCCAGTACCGACCATGTAAACGCTGTGATGATCGCGCAGTTGTTTGACCTGGTCCGGCGTCAAACCGGTGTAGGAAAACATCCCGCGCTGCACGCCGATGTGCGCAAAGCGCTCGCGCAAACCATGAGGTTCAAGCGCTTCAACCAAACCGCTGCGCAGTTGGGCGATACGCAAACGCATGGCTTCCACTTCGTCGGCCCAGAGGCTTTTCAGCTCGGGATCACCGAGGATGGTCGCTACCACAGCAGCGCCGTGATCCGGCGGTGTCGACCACAGGTTGCGGGCGATGTTGGCCAGTTGGCTGCGGATATCCACCAGCTTGTCAGCGGTTTTCGCGCAGACAATCAGCGCGCCGGTGCGGTCGCGGTACAGGCCGAAGTTCTTCGAGCAGGAACTGGTGATCAGCACTTCCGGCAACGCGGCAGCGAATAGCCGAGTCGACCAGGCGTCCTGTTCCAGGCCATCGCCGAAGCCCTGGTAGGCGAAGTCGATCAGTGGCACCAGATCGCGACTGCGCACCACGTCCAGCACCCGACGCCAATCGTCATGGGACAGATCGAACCCGGTCGGGTTGTGGCAGCAGGCGTGCAGCAACACCACATCGCCCTTCGGCGCTTCATTGAGGACCGCGAGCATCGCTTCGACGTCGAGGCGGTTATCGCTGCCGACGTACGGGTAATGGCTGACCTTGACCCCGGCCGCCGCGAAGATGGTTTCGTGGATCGGCCAGGTCGGGTTGCTCAGCCACACGCCACGACCCGGCAGACACTGGGCGATAAAGTCGGCACTCAAGCGCAACGCGCCGGTACCACCCGGTGTTTGGGTCGCGCCGGCCCGTTGCTCGGCGATCAACGCGGAGTCGGCGCCGAGCACCAATTCAACGATGGCCTTGCCGAACGCCGGTTCACCGTGGCCACCGATGTAGGTCTTGGTGGTCTGCCGATCCACCAGGCGTTGCTCGGCGAGCTTCACGGACTGGGGAATCGGTGTCAGGCCCTGGGCATCTTTATAGACGCCCACGCCGAGGTCGAATTTGCGCGGGTTGGGGTCCTGCGCATAGGCCTCCATCAGGCCGAGAATCGGGTCGCCGGGTACTCGTCCGATGGCGTCGAAATGCATTATTTGCGGCCCTCGGCGTCCTTGGCCACTTCGTCAGTGCGCGCGGCCATGATGAAGTCGTTGCGATGCAGGCCTTTGATCGAGTGGCTCCACCAGGTCACGGTGACTTTGCCCCATTCGGTGAGCAGGCCTGGGTGGTGACCTTCGGCCTCGGAGATTTCACCGACGGCGTTGGTGAACGCCAGCGCGTGTTTGAAGTTCTTGAACAGGAAAACTTTTTCCAGCTGCATCACGCTGTCGCGCACTTCAATGTTCCAGTCAGGGATCTGCTTGATCAGTACTGGCAGTTCTTCGTCGCTGACCTGAGGGGCATCGGCGCGGCAGGCTTCGCAATGGGCTTGATTCAATGTGGACATGATGGGTTCCTGAAATCGAATTATTGGAATTCGGCCGTCAATTCACCACGCTAAACCAAAGCGTCGGTTCCTGACAGGCTCACTTGATTCTAAAAGCAGCGGATCACGCAGCCTTTGGCGGAAATTTTGGTGTGTGCAAGCCCAACTGCATGCCTTGCTTGACCATGCCCATGATGTCTTCGTGTGCGAGGTCGAACAGGCGCTTGAGGTTCGGCAGGACAAAGTACAGCGGTTGCAGGATGTCGATGCGGTACGGCGTGCGCATGCATTCCAGTGGATCGAAGGTCTGATGCTCAGGTTCGTTCGACAGGCAGTAAACGGTTTCTTTCGGCGAGGAGAGGATGCCGCCGCCGTAGATGCGCATACCTTCTGAGGTATCGACCAGGCCGAACTCGATGGTCATCCAGTACAAACGCGCCAGGTACACGCGTTCTTCCTTGGTAGCCTGTAGGCCAAGTTTGCCGTAGGTGTGGGTAAATTCGGCGAACCAAGGGTTGGTCAGCAGCGGGCAGTGACCAAAGATCTCGTGGAAAATGTCCGGCTCTTGCAGGTAATCCAGCTCTTCGCGGGTACGAATAAACGTCGCTACCGGGAACTGCTTGTTGGCGAGCAATTCGAAAAAGGTCTGGAAGGGGATCAGTGCGGGTACCCGGGCAACCTGCCACCCGGTGGTTTCACCGAGGACCTTGTTGATCTCACCGAGTTGCGGAATGCGGTCGTGGGGCAGACCGAGTTTTTCGATACCGTCCAGGTATTCCTGGCACGCACGACCCTCGATCACTTTCAATTGGCGAGTAATCAGCGTGTTCCACACCGCATGTTCTTCGGCGGGGTAGTCGATAAAACCTTGCGCATCGGGCTCGCGAGCCACGTATTGCGTCTGCTTCATGCTGCTCTCCTGCTAAGGGATTTCGTTCTTGTTATGTCCTGCTATGGACTTAGAAATACCTCAAGAAATGCAGTGTTGCAGCACGCGAGTCGTGCCGTGCGTAGGAAAATTCATCGTTTTTCGTAAAGTTTTCGTTACGGATTAGCCGCTGCGGCGCAGGGATTGGTATTTCCGGGTTTGAAATGGCGTGCAGGTGTCACATAATCTTGACGACTAAGTTGGTGCCTGTGCAGAAAAATCCTTGCTCAGGCCCTCGATCTCTCCTGTTTCGGGCCTTTATATGCGTATCAAAGTCCACTGCCAGAACCGCATCGGTATCCTGCGCGACATTCTCAACCTGCTGGTGGAGTACGGGATCAACGTCGCTCGCGGCGAGGTCGGCGGTGAGCATGGCAATGCGATCTATCTGCATTGCCCAAACCTGATCAACATTCAGTTCCAGGCGTTGCGTCCGAAATTCGAATCGATTGCCGGGGTTTTTGGCGTCAAGCGCGTAGGGCTGATGCCCAGCGAACGTCGGCACATGGAGCTCAATGCGTTGCTCGGCGCCTTGGAGTTTCCAGTGCTGTCGATCGACATGGGCGGCTCGATCGTCGCGGCCAACCGCGCCGCGGCGCAATTGCTCGGCGTGCGGGTGGATGAGGTGCCAGGGATTCCGCTGTCGCGTTACGCCGAGGATTTCGACTTGCCGGAACTGGTGCGTGCCAACAAGTCGCGGATCAACGGCTTGCGGGTGAAGGTCAAGGGCGACGTGTTTCTCGCCGATATCGCGCCGCTGCAATCGGAGCATGACGACAGCGAAGCCATGGCCGGCGCGGTACTCACGCTGCACCGCGCGGATCGGGTAGGGGAGCGCATCTACAACGTGCGCAAACAGGAATTGCGCGGGTTCGACAGCATTTTCCAAAGCTCGAAGGTGATGGCTGCAGTCGTGCGCGAAGCCCGACGCATGGCGCCGCTGGATGCGCCGCTATTAATAGAAGGTGAAACCGGCACCGGTAAAGAGTTGTTGGCGCGAGCCTGTCACCTGGCGAGTCCGCGGGGGCAGTCACCGTTGATGGCGCTGAACTGCGCCGGTCTACCGGAATCCATGGCTGAGACGGAACTGTTCGGCTACGGCCCCGGCGCTTTCGAGGGGGCGCGGGCCGAAGGCAAACTCGGGCTGCTGGAACTGACGGCGGGGGGTACGCTGTTCCTCGATGGCGTCGGAGAAATGAGCCCGCGTTTACAGGTGAAATTGCTGCGTTTCCTGCAGGACGGTTGCTTCCGTCGTGTGGGCAGCGATGAAGAGGTTTATCTGGATGTGCGGGTGATCTGCGCGACCCAGGTCGACCTGTCCGAGTTGTGTGCACGCGGTGAGTTTCGCCAGGATTTGTATCACCGCTTGAACGTGCTTTCGCTGCACATCCCGCCACTGCGCGAATGCCTCGATGGACTTACGCCGCTGGTGGAGCACTTCCTCGATCAGGCCAGTCGGCAGATCGGTTGCCCGCTGCCGAAACTGGCGCCGGCGGCGATGGAGCGGCTTAGTCACTACCATTGGCCGGGCAATGTTCGGCAATTGGAGAACGTGTTGTTCCAGGCGGTTTCCTTGTGCGAAGGCGGGACCGTCAAGGCCGAACATATTCGCCTGCCGGACTACGGCGTGCGTCAGCCGCTTGGCGATTTCTCACTCGAGGGCGGGTTGGACGAGATTGTCGGGCGCTTCGAGAAAGCGGTGCTTGAGCGTTTGTATTCCGAGCACCCGAGCAGTCGGCAACTGGGCAAGCGGTTGGGGGTTTCGCATACGACCATTGCCAATAAGTTGCGTGAGTACGAAGTCGGCAAAGAACCCGGTAGCGCCTAAATCCTGTAGCAGCTGCCGAGCACCGCGAGGCTGCGTTCGGCGGCGAAGCCGTCGTAGACCCTATGTATGCGGTTTATCTGAAGAACCGCAGCGCCTGAATTCACGACTGCTTCGCAGCCGAACGCAGGCTTCGCCAGCTGCTACAGGAATTTGGTTGTGCCCAAGAGGTGGACACTTGCCTCGAAGCGGCATAACACCGCCGGTTTTTCGACTTCGATACATTTCCCAATTCCCCGCAAAACCCCTCAAGCCCTTTGTTTGCCGGGCCCTGCGCCGCCAGAAAAAAGTTGGTCTGCAAATTGCTTATGGCTCAGCAGTACAGCAGTGGGCGGCAAACGTCCGGCATGCAGAGGAAAGAGTGTGGACAAGTACCTTTATGTGGCAATGACCGGCGCCAGCCAGAATGCACTGGCGCAGAAGGCTCATGCGAACAACCTGGCGAACATCTCCACCAACGGTTTCCAGAAAGACCTGGAGCAGGCTCGTTCGATGCCGGTGTTCGGCGACAGCTTTCCGGCGCGTGCGTTTGCCCTGTCCGAACGTCCGGCCACCGATTTCTCCCCTGGCGCATTGGTGGAAACCGGTCGCGACCTCGATGTCGCGGTGCAAGGCAATGGCTGGATCGCCGTGCAGAACCCTGACGGCGGCGAAAGTTACGTGCGCACCGGCAGCCTGAACGTCGACGCCCTGGGCGTGCTGCGGGCCGGCAACGGTATGCCGGTGATGGGCAATGGCGGGCCGATTGCCGTGCCACCCGAGCAGCAAATCGAAGTGGGCGAAGACGGCACCATCAGCATACGTGCGATGGGCGAAGGTCCGCGCGTGATGGCGGAAGTCGACCGCATCAAACTGGTTAATCCTGACTTCAAGAACATGACCAAAGGCCTGGACGGTTCGATCCACACCAAGGACGGCAAGCCGGCGCAAGCCGATGCCGACGTCAAACTGGTGTCCGGTTTCCTTGAGTCGAGCAACGTCAATGCCGTGGAAGAGATGACTTCGGTACTGGCCCTGGCCAAGCAGTTCGAGCTGCACATCAAGATGATGAACACCGCCAAAGAAGACGACCAGGCCATGGCTCGGGTCTTGCAGATCAGCTAATTATCAGAACGTCGCGCCGTAAAACAGGCGCACGAGGAGAATCGAATGCTTCCGGCTCTATGGGTTGCCAAAACAGGTCTGTCCGCCCAGGACACCAACCTGACGACCATTTCCAACAACCTGGCCAACGTGTCGACCACGGGTTTCAAACGTGACCGCGCCGAATTCCAGGACTTGCTCTACCAGATCAAACGCCAGCCAGGCGCCCAGTCGACCCAGGACAGTGAACTGCCGTCGGGTCTGCAATTGGGTACCGGTGTGCGCATCGTCGGCACCCAGAAAAACTTTACCGCCGGCAGCCTGCAAACCACCGAGCAGCCGTTGGACATGGCCATCGACGGTCGCGGTTTCTTCCAGATTCTGCAGCCGGACGGCACGACTTCCTACACCCGTGACGGTACGTTCCACCTGGACTCCAACGGTCAGATCGTGAACTCCAGCGGCTTCGCCCTGGAGCCGGCCATTGTCATCCCGAACGATGCCCAGACCTTCACGGTCGGTCGCGACGGCACCGTGTCCGTCACCGTTGCCGGCAACGCGGCATCCCAGGTGATCGGCAACCTGCAAACCGCCGACTTCATCAACCCGGCCGGCCTGCAGGCTGTGGGCAACAACCTGTTCCTGGAAACCGCAGCCAGCGGCGCGCCGCAAGTCGGCACCCCGGGCCTGGCCGGTTTCGGCACCACGCTGCAGAACACCCTGGAAACTTCGAACGTCAGCACCGTTGAAGAGATGGTCAACATGATCACCACTCAGCGCGCTTACGAGATGAACTCCAAGGTGATCTCCACCGCCGACCAGATGCTCTCGTTCGTAACGCAGAATCTGTAATCAAGTCTATGAGGCGGCCATCAGGTCGCCTGCAACACCGTGAGGTAGGGTCATGAATCGCTTCGTATCTGTTCTGGCACTGAGTGGGGCCGTCGTGCTCGCGGGCTGCGTTGCCCCGCCGCCCAAGCCCAATGACCCTTACTACGCCCCGGTGTTGCCGCGCACACCGCTGCCGGCTGCCGCCAATAACGGCTCGATCTACCAGGCCGGTTTCGAACAGAACCTGTACAGCGACCGCAAGGCGTTCCGGGTCGGTGACATCATCACCATCACCCTGAACGAACGCACCCAGGCCAGCAAGAACGCCAACTCGCAAATTGGCAAGAACAGCAAGACCGACATCGGTCTGAGCTCGTTTTTCGGGGGCGGCCTGAGCACCAACGATCCGGTGGGTAGCGGCAACCTCAGTCTGGATGTCGGTTATGAAGGCGACCGTGCGACCAAGGGCGACAGCAAGTCCGGGCAGAGCAACAGCCTGACGGGTTCGATCACGGTAACGGTTGCTGACGTGTTGCCCAACGGCATCATCGCCGTGCGCGGCGAGAAGTGGTTGACCCTCAACACCGGCGATGAGCTGGTGCGGATTGCCGGTATGGTCCGATCCGATGACATCGCCACCGATAACACTGTGTCGTCGACCCGTGTCGCCGATGCGCGCATCACCTATTCGGGCACCGGTGCATTTGCCGATGCGAGTCAGCCAGGCTGGTTCGACCGTTTCTTCCTCAGCCCGCTGTTCCCTTTCTAGGTGGCTACGTTGAATCTTAAACACCTGATGGTGGTCGCCCTGATGTTGTCCGCAGCGTTCAACGCGCAAGCCGAGCGGCTGAAGGATATCGCCAGTATTTCCGGCGTGCGTTCCAACCAATTGATCGGCTACGGCCTGGTGGTCGGGCTTAACGGTACCGGCGACCAGACGACGCAAACCCCGTTCACCCTGCAGACCTTCAACAACATGCTCTCGCAATTCGGCATCAAGGTGCCGCCGGGTTCGGGCAACGTGCAGTTGAAGAACGTCGCGGCGGTATCGATCAGTGCTGATTTGCCGGCGTTTGCCAAGCCGGGTCAGCAGGTCGACATCACCGTATCGTCCATCGGTAACTCCAAGAGCCTGCGCGGCGGCACCTTGCTGCTGACGCCGCTGAAGGGTATCGACGGTAACGTCTATGCGATCGCCCAGGGTAACCTGGTGGTCGGCGGTTTTGACGCCGAAGGTCGTGACGGTTCGAAGATCACCGTTAACGTTCCGTCGGCCGGTCGTATCCCGGGCGGTGCGTCGGTTGAGCGTTCGGTGCCGAGCGGCTTCAACCAGGGCAACAGCCTGACGCTGAACCTCAATCGTTCGGACTTCACCACGGCCAAGCGCATCGTCGACAAGATCAACAACATGCTCGGCCCTGGCGTTGCCCAGGCCATCGACGGCGGCTCGATTCGTGTCAGCGCGCCACTTGATCCGAGCCAGCGCGTCGACTATTTGTCGATCATCGAGAACCTTGAAGTCGACCCGGGTCAGGCGGTGGCGAAAGTCATCATCAACTCGCGGACCGGCACCATCGTGATCGGCCAGAACGTCAAGGTTTCCCCGGCCGCCGTGACCCACGGCAGCCTGACCGTGACCATCACCGAAGACCCGATCGTCAGCCAGCCCGGCCCTCTGTCCAATGGGCAGACGGCGGTCGTGCCGCGCTCGCGGGTCAACGCCCAGCAGGAAGCCAAACCGATGTTCAAGTTCGGTCCGGGCACCACCCTCGACGAAATCGTGCGTGCGGTGAACCAGGTCGGCGCGGCGCCGGGTGACTTGATGGCGATCCTCGAAGCACTGAAACAGGCCGGCGCGTTGCAAGCCGACCTGATCGTGATCTGAGGACGGCGACGATGGATATGCGCAAGGGCGGATTGGGGGTCAGCAGCAACGATTCGGGTTCCTATTCGGACCTGAATCGCTTGAACCAGCTCAAGGTCGGCGACAAGGACAGTGACGGGAACATGCGCAAGGTTGCGCAGGAATTCGAGTCGCTGTTCCTCGGTGAAATGCTCAAGTCCATGCGCTCGGCCACCGACGCGCTGGGTCAGGACAATCCGCTCAACACGCCGGCAGCCAAGCAATACCAGGAAATGTACGACCAGCAGTTGGCCGTTTCCATGTCCCGTGAGGGTGGCGGTATTGGTCTGGCTGACGTGCTGATGCGTCAGATGTCGAAGAACAAACCGCTGGCCCCGGGCGAGGCTGCTGCCGCGTCAGCCGCCAAGCAAGCTGCCGCGAAAGCCGCCGTGGAAACACCGATTGGCGCTGGCACGGTCGCCACCAACGGGCCGCTGTCGCGTCTCAATGGCGAGCGTCCGTTGTGGGCTTCGCGCTCAGTGAGGTCGCCAGCCAGTGCGGGCGAGGGCACTCATCGCAATGACATGGCGCTGATCAATCAGCGGCGTTTGGCACTGCCGCCGAAACTGGCCGATCGCTTGCTCGCAGGGCTGGTGCCGTCGGCATCGACCACTGCCGCGACCGCCACGACGGCGCAGAACAACATCCAAATGCCACAGAGCACCAAGACCGGTTCCGGCCCCCTGTACAACGGCGATTGGCTGGCTTCGCAAACGGATGCGACATCCAGCGGGCGCCTGCAGGTTTATGGTCGTGCCATGGCGCAAATACCGCTGGCGCCGGCGAAGAAAGCGTTCAGTTCCGCCGACGAATTCGTCAACACCATGCTGCCGATGGCCAAAGAGGCCGCCGAACGCATTGGTGTCGATCCGCGTTACCTGGTGGCACAGGCCGCCCTGGAAACCGGTTGGGGCAAATCGGTCATGCGTGCTCAGGATGGCAGCAGCAGCCACAACCTGTTTGGCATCAAGGCCAGCAGCAGTTGGAAGGGCGAATCGGCGCGGGCAATCACCAGCGAATTCAGGAATGGCGAGATGGTCAAGGAGACGGCTCAGTTCCGTTCCTATGACTCTTACAAGGAAAGCTTCCATGACCTTGTGACGCTGCTGCAAACCAACAATCGCTATCAAGATGTTGTGAAGTCGGCCGATAACCCAGAACAGTTTGTGCGCGAGTTGCAAAAGGCCGGTTACGCAACCGACCCGGACTACGCAAGCAAGATTTCGCAGATAGCCAAGCAGATGACGAGTTACCAGAACTACGCTGCGGCGGGCGCTACCACCACGCCTCTATAGGCATAAGCTATAAGGTCTGAACCATGAGTTTGCTCAATATCGGGATGTCGGGGCTGGCTGCTGGCCATTCCTCATTGCTGACTACCGGCAATAACATCGCCAACGTCGACACCGCTGGTTACTCGCGGCAGCAAACTGTGCAGGGCACCAAAGGCTCCGTTCAGTACGGCAATGTATTCATCGGTACCGGTACGACGCTGGCCGATGTGCGCCGGGTGTACAACAGCTATCTCGATACTCAGTTGCAGACCACCACTTCGCTCAATAGCGATGCGCAAGCGTATCTGGGGCAGGCCACGCAAGTGGACAAGCTGTTGTCCGACAGCGGCACCGGTATTACCAAAACGCTGCAATCGTTCTTCTCGTCGTTGCAAACGCTGTCCGCCAACTCCAATGACAGCGCTGCACGTCAAGCGTTGTTGACCAATGCCCAGGGGTTGAGCAGTCGCTTCAATGCCATCTCCCAGCAATTGAATCAGCAAGGCACGTACATCAACGATCAGCTGGGCTCGATGGCTGAGCAGGTCAATAAGCTGGCGGCGACTGTTGCGGCCTACAACAAGAAAATCAGTGAGGTCAGTGGTTCGGGCGGCATGCCCAACGACCTGCTGGACCAGCGCAACGAGACCGTTCGCCAGCTCTCCGAGCTGGTGGGCACGCAAGTCACAGAAACCAACGGCAGGCTGGATATTTATCTGGGAAGCGGTCAGCCGCTGGTCATCGGTGATACGGCCAATACGTTGCGCGTGGCGGCCGACAAGAATGACCCTACCCGGTCCTCGATCATCATGGATCGCGGCAGTTCGACGATTGATATCACTTCCCGGGTCAGCGGCGGCGAGATGGGCGGCCTGTTGCGTTACCGCGACGATGTGCTGACGCCTGCCGTCAACGGGCTGGGTCGCATCGCCATGGTGGTGGCCGATCAGGTCAACAAACAGTTGGGGCAGGGGCTGGATCAGAGCGGCAATTTTGGCTCGGCGTTGTTTAACGACATCAATAGCCTAAAGGCCATCAGCCAGCGCAGTATCGCCAATGGCAACAACGACCCGACGTCCGGCAATCTCAACGTCACCATCAAAGACACCGGCAAGCTGACGGCCAGCGATTACCAGGTGACCTTCACTAGTGCCACCGGCTACAGCGTGCGTCGTCTGTCGGATAATACCGACATGGGCAGTTTCACCCTGCCTGTACCCCCGGCCGCAGCCCCGGTCATCGACGGCTTCAGCCTGAGCCTCAATGCTGGACCGGTGAAGGCCGGCGACACCTTCAAGATTACCCCGACCCGCAGTTCAGCAGCGGACATGGCCACCGTCATGACTGACGCCAAGACCTTGGCCACAGCCGCTCCGCTGACGTCCACCAAGGCCTCGGGCAATGACGGCACCGGTGCTGTCAGCCAGCCAACGTTGAGTACTGCACTGGATATCTATGATCCGGTACAGCGCCTGGAAGTACAGACGGCGGTCAAGGCGGCGATGCCGGTTCGCCTGCTCATGACCAGCAGCACCGCTTATGAGGTGTTCGACGCCAAAGGCACCAGCATCGGGACCGGCAGCATCGTGCCTGGTCAGAACAACGATCTGAGTATTTCGGTGCCTTACACGGACGCCGGGGGCGCTGCGAAAACCTTCAAGGTCGCAATGACCGTCAGCGGCAGCCCCGCCAAGGACGACAGTTTCAATATCTCGATGACGGCGCCCGGCAGTACTGACAACCGCAACGCCCAAGCGCTGCTCGGTCTGCAAACCAAGGCCACGGTCGGTGCTAACACTACCAGTCCGGGCGTGAGCTTCACTGAGGCCTACGGCGGTCTTGTCTCCTCGGTCGGCTCCATGACCAAGCAGGGTCAATTGGATGCCACGGCGACTGACACCATCCTGACCCAGGCCAGGAACTCGCGCGACTCGCTGTCGGGCGTTGATCTCGATGAAGAGACCGGCAACCTGATCAAATTCCAGCAGTACTATTCGGCCTCTTCGCAGATCATCAAGACTGCGCAGGAAATCTTCAGCACTCTGATCAATGCCCTTTAAGGAGCCGTAGAACATGCGTATTTCTACTGCACAGTATTATGCGACGACGGCTGCCAACTATCAGCGCAACTTCAATAACCTGCTGAAGTCGGCCGAGCAGGCCAGTAGTGGTGTGAAGCTTGAGACAGCGGCGGATGATCCGGTCGGTGCGGCCCGCTTGCTGCAACTCGATCAGCAAAAAGCGATGCTGGGTCAGTACACGACCAACATCAGCGCCTTGAACACCGCTCAGGCGCAGGAAGAAAGCGTGCTGGACAGCATCAACAACGTGCTGCAAAAAGTCAGCGAGTTGGCGGTGCGTGCCGGTGGCGGCTCGTTGAACGACGATGATCGTAAATCCATTGCGGCAGAACTCGGTCAGGCTGAAGATCAACTGCTGAGCCTGATGAACAGCAAGGATGCCAACGGCAAGTACATCTTTTCCGGCGCCAGCAACAACACTCAGCCCTTCGCGCGAAATAGCGACGGCACCTACAGCTATCAGGGTGACCAGACCCAGCTGCAATTGAAGATCGGTGACTCGATGTCGCTGGGACTCAACGATACCGGTTGGGACGTGTTCCAGCAGGCCATCAACGCCGCTCGAAGCTCGACCACCATGACCGCGCCGGCAGTCAATGACGGGCGTGTGGCCCTGTCGCCGGGCCTGGTGAGTTCCGGCCCGGCTTTCGATGCAAGTTTCCGCAGTGGTCAGCCGTATACGCTGGCGTTCACCAGCAGCACCCAGTTTTCGATAACGGATGCCTTGGGGAATGACGTGACCGCCGAGGCGAGTCAGGGCGGGGTGTTTGATCCGAATGCCAAGGGCGGCTCTGACGTCAACTTTCGTGGTGTGACCTTTACACTGGATATCACTTTCCAGGCCGGTGACAACGCCACCAACGCCGATGCGGTGATCGCCACTCACAGTTTCCAGTTGACGGCCAAGCCGGACAGCTTTGTCAGCAACCGTGCGCCGAGCAATGGGTCGACGGCTTTGGTGAGCCAGTCTTCGGTGACCAACGCTGCGGACTACCAGAGCTTTTTCCCTGAAGGCGGAGCGGTTCTGAAATTCACCAGCCCTACAACCTTCGACCTGTTCGCTCGTCCGTTGACCAACAGCAGCACACCGGTCACCTCCGGGTCCGTGGCGGCGGGTGTGGCGACGGCGGCCGGTGTCAGCTTTACCCTCAGTGGGGGCGCACCCGCTGTGGGCGATCAATTCGACATCGCGGTCAATACTCACCAGACCCAGAACGTGCTGGATACCATCAGCCAGCTGCGTCAGGCGCTTGACTCACCGACCCAGGGCAACCCGACCGCGCAGCGCTTTCTGGAAGACACCGTAGCTTCGGCAATTGCCAACCTGGGCAATGCCAAGAACCAGGTCGACCTGGCCCGTGGCGCTATCGGTGCCCGGGGTAACGTGATGGATATGCAGGCCGAACAAAACCAGAGCACTAGCCTGATCAACGATTCAACGCAGAACGGAATCAAGAATACCGATCCTGCGGAAGTGCTGACGCGTCTGACCTTGCAGCAGACCATGCTGCAAGCGGCGCAACTGGCGTTCTCGAAGATTTCCCAGCTGGGCCTGTTCAACAAGCTTTGAGTCGGTCTTGACCGCTCGCGGCCAGTCCCTGTCATAAGGGGCTGGCTTTTTTTTTGCGTTTTTTTTGAGAAGATCGAGGCAGGTCCGGACTGCGCTGGGGTCACAAAATGAAATAAAGCACCGATCTCTGAGTGACCCGCCAGTCAAAACGCGCATCTTCACTGTATCCTGTCCGCGGGCGGTGAAGGTGGTGGGCCTGCTCAAGGCGATCCTTGAGTCCCGACGTTGCCTCCTCTGGGGGCAAGCCCTGACTGTAGACGCCCTCGATTCAGCGAGCGGCGATATTCAGCTGTTTATTATTGGGAAGCCATAATGATTGGCATAAAAAACATAGCGAGTTACGTGCCGGCAGCCGGGGTTGACAACTACGCCCAGGGTGCAAAGTTCGACAAGGACGAAACCTTCATCCTTGGCAAGATCGGCTCGGCGTTTTTGCCGCGCAAGGGTGCCGATCAGGAAACTTCGGATCTGTGCGTCGAAGCAGTCAATGCCCTGTTCGCCGCCAGTCCCGAACTCAAACGTGAATCCATCGATTGTCTGATCGTCGTCACCCAGAACGGTGACGAGGAAGGTCTGCCGCATACTGCTGCGATCGTTCAGGACAAGCTGGGTCTGCCAACCCATGTTGCCGCTTTTGATATCTCCCTGGGCTGCTCCGGCTACGTGTACGGCATCTATGCCCTCAAGGGGTTCATGGAAGCGACGGGGCTGAAAAATGGCCTGCTGGTGACGGCTGATCCGTACTCGAAGATTGTCGACCCGGAAGACCGCAACACCACCATGCTGTTCGGCGATGCCGCCACTGCGACCTGGATGGGCGAAAACGCTGTCTGGCAGCTGGGCAAGTCGAAGTTTGGCACTGACGGTTCCGGTGCGCCGCACCTCAAGGTCACCGATGGCGTGTTCTACATGAACGGCCGCCAGGTCTTCAACTTCGCTTTGCTGAAAGTCCCGGCCCATTTGCACGAGCTGCTGGATGAGTCCAACTTGCAGGCGCACGATATCGACGCTTTCTGCATTCACCAGGGCAGCGCGGCGATTGTCGATGCCGTTGCACGTCGCTTCGAAGAAGGCGAGCCGGAGAAGTTCATCAAGGACATGCTCGAAACCGGTAACACGGTGTCTTCGAGTATTCCGCTGCTGTTGCAGAACCACGTGTTCGATTCCAAGTGGACCCGTGTGGCCATCAGTGGTTTCGGCGTAGGCCTGTCGTGGGGCTCGGCGATTCTCTTTCGCGGCTGATCGGCTGCGCAGCAATGACGCAATGAAAAACGCCCGGGAACGAAAGTTTCCGGGCGTTTTGCGTTTTACTGGCGCCAGAATTTCTGGCTCCAAGGCCTTGAAACTAAAGGGCTGGCAAGCTGCCACTAAAAATTTCGAAAAAACCCCTCAAGCAAAGCCTCTTCACGACGATAACTATTACGTAGGTTCTCTAGGCCACACCCGACGGATGTCAGGGCCGGAAGCCGCAGTATCCATCCAACGAGGATTTCGTCATGGCTTTAACAGTAAACACCAACCTTGCATCGCTGACCGTACAGAACAACCTGAACAAAGCTTCCGGTAATCTGCAAACTTCGATGCAGCGTCTGTCTTCCGGCCTGCGTATCAACAGCGCTAAAGACGATGCGGCCGGCCTGCAAATCTCCAACCGTCTGACCAGCCAGATCAACGGCCTGGGCACTGCCATCAAGAACGCCGGTGACGGCATCTCCATCGCGCAAACTGCTGAAGGCGCGATGCAGGAATCCACCAACATTCTGCAGAAAATGCGTACCCTGGCCCTGGCTTCCGCGAACGGCTCGCCAAGCGCTGAAGACCGTAAGTCGAACAACGCCGAGTACTCGGCTCTGACTTCCGAGCTGACCCGTATCGCTACCACTACTACCTTCGGTGGTCGTAACCTGCTGGACGGTTCTTTTGGTACTACCGCTTTCCAGGTTGGCGCCAACTCCAACCAGACTATCAACATGACTCTGGGCGACGTATCGGCTAGCAACATCGGCTCCCAGCAGATGAAGAGTGCTTCCATTAAGCCGGGCGCTGGTGTGACCACTGGGTCTGTCACTGTCGTTGGTGGTGGTCAGACAGCAACTTTGGCTATCGGCACTGCTGACTCTGCCAAGACCACAGCTGCTCAGTTTAACGGCGCTATCGGTGGTCTGACTGCCACTGCCAGCACTGAAGCCCAGTTCACCTTTAACGCTGCTGTTGTCAACGCAGCTACTCCCGCTAACTTCACCATGAATGTGGGTGGTGCTTCGGTCGCCTTTGTCGGTGTAACTAATGCTGCCGATATGGCTGAACAGTTGAAGTCCAACGCAGCCAAACTGGGTATCAGCGTTAATAACGATGCCAAAACTGGTTTGTCGATTAAGTCCGACACTGGTGAGAATATCAGTTTCACTGCTGGTGACGCCGGCGCTCTTGGTATCTCGATTGCAACCAAAAACGGTGCTGGTACTCTTGGTGCTGCTACAGCTATTGCCCCTGGCGTAATTGCGACTGGTGCTATGAAGCTGAACTCCACCAGCGGTTATTCTGTTAGTGGTACCGCAGCGACCGTGGCTGATTTGTTCGGTGCTGTTACCGCTTCTGCTAAGTTAACTGTTTCCAACACTAACGTGACCACCGCTGCAAGCGCGCAAGACGCTGTTGACGTGATCTCCCAGGCGATCGCCAACATCGACTCCCAGCGTGCTGACCTCGGTGCGGTACAAAACCGTTTCGACAGCACCGTGTCGAACCTGCGCAGCATCTCGGACAACTCCACTGCTGCACGTGGCGTGATCCAGGACGTTGACTTCGCGGCAGAAACTGCTCAGCTGACCAAGCAACAAACCCTGCAACAGGCGTCCACTGCGATCCTGTCCCAGGCTAACCAGCTGCCATCCGCTGTACTGAAGCTGCTTCAGTAATATCAGCGCTTGGTGACTGACGGAAGGGCGCGTTTACGTGCCCTTTCGTCTTTTCCGTGATGAGGAGATTTAGCATGGACATGAGCGTCAAGTTGAACCTGTCTTATCCAGCCGTTGCCCCTCAAAGTGCAACGCCGACCGTCACTGCCAAACAGGAGCAGCCCAAGGCTGAACCCGTCGCGCAATCGGGCTCCGAGCCCAAGCGTGACGATCTGGAAAAGGCAGTGACCGATATTCGGGAATTCGTCCAGGCTGCCCAGCGCAAGCTGGATTTTTCCATTGATGATTCCACCGGCCGGGTCGTGGTCAAGGTCATCGCCACCGAAACCGGTGACGTGATTCGCCAGATCCCTTCGGAAACCGCATTGAAGCTTGCACAGAGCCTGACGGACGCCAGCAGCTTGCTGTTTGACGCCAAGGCTTGAGCTGGCATGAATTTTGTTGCTGTCGCTGGTTAAGGCGCTCTTAGTCAAGAAAACGGCAGCCACTGGATAAGGAGAGAGATGATGGCGGGTTCAACGGTTAGCGGTATTGGTTCGAACATCGATACCCAAGCGATCGTGAAGTCTTTGGTCGATTCCGAAAGGGCGCCGAAGCAGACACAGATCAATAGCCAGACGCTGAAAGCGACTACCTCGCTGTCGTCTATCGGCAAAATCCAGGCGGCGCTGGATGCCTTTCGTGGCGCGTTGGACAACATGAAGACGACCGCCACCTTCAGTGGGCTGGCTGGTTCGTCGTCCGACGAGAAAGTCGCAACTATTACCACCGGTACAGGCGCAGCGGCCGGCAGTTTCTCGCTGTTGGTGACCAAGTTGGCGACAGCGTCGAAAATTTCGACCAAGGTCTTTACTGATGGCGCGTCTTCAGTAGTTAACGCTGGCGCAACTCCGACCACGTTGACCATTAAGCAGGGCACTAACACGTTCGACGTCAGCATTCCTGCTGGCGCGACGTTGCAACAGGTCCGCGACTCGATCAACTCGCAGTACGCCAACCAAGGCTTGAGTGCCAACATTCTGACCGACGCCAGCGGTTCTCGAATGGTGCTGACCTCGACTACGACAGGTGTAGGTTCGGACCTGATTCTCAGTGGCAGCTCTGGTCTGAATGTTGGCACCTCGGTCCTCGCTACACCGCAGAATGCCGAGTACGTTCTCGACGGCGTGTCGATGAGCTCCAAAAGCAATACCATTGCCGATGCGGTGAGCGGGATCACCGTCAAACTGACAGGGGTGTCTCCTGTTCCGTCAGGTGGTGGAGCGGCGACACCGGCGACTATCACAGTGTCTGCCAGTAGTACGACGCTGAAGTCGGCGGTGAAGGGTTTTGTCGATACCTACAACGCATTGATCAAGGCGGCCAACGCTGAAACCCAGGTCACCACCAATGCCGATGGTTCGGTAACGTCCGGCGCCCTGACAGGCGATGCCTCTCTGCGCTCAATGCTGTCGGCGGTACGTACTGAGCTGAATGCGATGGGTGGCACCGGTCAGATGAAGTCTCTCGCTCAGTTCGGTGTCAAGACCGACCAGAAAACCGGGACACTATCAATCGACGACAAACTGTTCGATGCCGCGGTCATCACCAATGCCGCCGACATCAACGGCATCTTCACCGGCGACACCGGTTTGCTGGCGCGTATGAAAACCGCGACTGACAGCTTCGCCCTGAGCAAGACCGGTGTGTTCGCAGCACGCTCGGCGAGCCTGACCGACAGCCTGAACGATTTGAAAAAGCAGCAGGACTCCCTCGACTCGCGGATGACCAGCCTGCAATTGAGCCTGACCGCCAAGTACACCGCCATGGACTCCCTGGTGGCTAAACTGCGCGCGCAGAGCGACAGCATCATGACCACGCTCAATGCACTGAACAATCCGAAGTCCGACTGATCCGGATCAGGCATAAAAAAACCCAGGCAGGCTGTAATAACAGCGCCTGGGTTTTTTCTTTGGTAGCGGGTCGGGATTAAAGTTTTATGTCGACCAGTCGACATAATGATCAGAGCAAACCTATTTTCATTTGTTGTCTGTCACGAGGTAGAAACATGAATCCCATGAGAGCCCTTCGCCAGTACCAGAAGGTCAATTCCCATGCTCAGATCTCTGAAGCCAATCCCCATCGCCTGGTTCAGTTGCTGATGGAGGGCGGGCTGGACCGCATGGCTCAAGCCAAGGGCGCAATGGAGCGGGGTGACATCGCACTCAAGGGATTGATGCTCGGCAAGGCCGTTGACATCATCATTGGCCTGCGTGACGGTTTGAATCCGGAGAAGACCGGGGACCCGGCTTCGCTCCAGCAGCTCGACAACTTGTACGCCTACATGATGACGCGTTTGATGGAAGCCAACCGCAATAACGATGCAGCAATCATCGACGAAGTATCGGGTCTGCTCGATACCCTGAAAAGCGGCTGGGATGCAATTGCAAACCAATAGGCCTGCGGGTCTGAGGATAGCGCCATGAGTCAAGCACTGCAGCGGATTGAAGAAACGCGGGAAGCCTTGGTTGACGCCTTGGCGGCGCGTAATTGGGATGCGATCAGCGAATTGGATACGGCCTGTCGCGAATGCGTCGATGAGGTGCTGAGCGAGGCGCCGATCGACGAAGAAGCATTGCGGACCAATCTGGAAGGGCTGCTGGCGGTGTACAAGGATTTGCTGACCGCGACGATGGGAGAGCGCCAAGCGATAGTTGACGAGATGTCGCACATCACCCATGCGCAGAACGCGGCAAAGGTTTACCATCTGTTTGGTTAATCCCCGGTTAATCCAAACATAGTGCGCCATAAATTTGACTGTGCACGGTTTTTTGACTTAACTAGTGGCTGGTTCCAGATTTCAGGCGTCTACAGGCATCAACGTGTCTGCAAGCGTCTAGCTTGCCCCCTAATTTTGGGCATTGAGTTGACTAGGGAAGTTGCTATTGCATGTGGCGTGAAACCAAAATTCTGCTGATTGATGACGATAGCGTCCGCCGCCGCGACTTGGCGGTGATTTTAAATTTTCTTGGCGAAGAAAATTTACCCTGCGGTAGCCATGACTGGCAGCAGGCTGTCGGCTCATTGTCATCAAGTCGTGAAGTGATCTGTGTCCTCATCGGGACGGTCAATGCTCCTGGCGCACTTACGGGCTTGTTAAAGACACTCTCAACCTGGGATGAGTTCCTTCCGGTTTTGTTAATGGGCGATAATTCTTCCGTTGACTTGCCAGAAGACCAGCGTCGCCGAGTGCTTTCGACCCTCGAGATGCCACCCAGCTACAGCAAACTGCTCGACTCCCTGCACCGTGCCCAGGTCTATCGCGAGATGTACGACCAGGCCCGCGAGCGCGGCCGTCACCGTGAACCCAATCTTTTTCGCAGTCTTGTCGGCACCAGCCGGGCGATTCAACACGTCCGTCAGATGATGCAGCAAGTCGCCGACACCGACGCCAGTGTGCTGATCCTTGGTGAGTCCGGGACCGGCAAGGAAGTGGTCGCGCGCAACCTGCACTATCACTCCAAGCGTCGTGACGCGCCGTTCGTACCGGTCAACTGCGGGGCGATCCCGGCCGAGTTGCTGGAAAGCGAACTGTTTGGCCACGAGAAGGGTGCCTTCACCGGGGCAATCACCAGCCGCGCCGGGCGTTTCGAACTGGCCAATGGCGGCACGCTGTTCCTCGATGAAATCGGCGACATGCCGCTGCCGATGCAGGTCAAGCTGCTGCGCGTATTGCAGGAGCGCACCTTCGAGCGCGTGGGCAGCAACAAGACCCAGAGCGTCGATGTGCGGATCATCGCGGCGACCCATAAGAATCTCGAAAGCATGATCGAGATCGGTACCTTCCGCGAAGACTTGTACTACCGCCTGAACGTGTTCCCGATCGAAATGGCGCCACTGCGCGAGCGTGTCGAAGACATCCCGTTGCTGATGAACGAGTTGATCTCGCGCATGGAGCACGAGAAGCGTGGTTCGATCCGTTTCAATTCCGCGGCGATCATGTCGCTGTGCCGCCACGGCTGGCCGGGCAACGTCCGCGAACTCGCCAACCTGGTGGAGCGCATGGCGATCATGCATCCGTACGGGGTGATCGGCGTGGTCGAGCTGCCGAAGAAATTCCGTTACGTCGACGACGAAGACGAGCAACTGGTCGACAGCCTGCGCAGCGATCTTGAAGAGCGCGTGGCCATCAACGGTCACACCCCGGACTTCTCTGCCGGCGCCCTGCTGCCGCCGGAAGGTCTGGACCTGAAGGACTACCTCGGTGGTCTGGAACAAGGGCTGATTCAGCAGGCGCTGGATGATGCCAATGGCATCGTTGCGCGCGCCGCCGAACGCCTGCGCATTCGTCGCACGACGCTGGTGGAAAAGATGCGCAAGTACGGCATGAGCCGTCGTGACGGTGATGAACAGGCAGATGATTGACGCCTGTTTTTCAAGTCCTTCATTTGTAGGCGGTTTTTTTTAGGCACGGGTATTGCTACATCCCTCGCAACGTTCCGTTTAACTGACGGTCAGCCAAGCGAGAGAGCACAATGCCCCAAGCCGCCCAGATGTCTCCTGTCCCTGACGCTTCGGGACAACCGTCGTCCGTAGAGCAGGCGAGCCGGCTTGGCCTTGAGCAGGCGTTTGCACTGTTCAACCAGATGTCGAGCCAATTGACCGATTCCTACAGCATGCTTGAAGCCCGGGTCACCGAGCTCAAGGGTGAGCTGGCGGTGGTCAGTGCTCAGCGCATGCAGGAGCTGGCGGAAAAAGAACGCCTGGCCAACCGGCTACAAAACCTCCTCGATCTGTTGCCCGGCGGCGTCATCGTCATCGACGCCCAAGGCATCGTGCGCGAAGCCAATCCCGCTGCTTGTGAGCTGCTCGGTCTGCCCCTTGAAGGCGAGCTGTGGCGTCATGTCATTGGCCGCTGCTTTGCGCCCCGTGAAGACGACGGTCACGAAATTTCGCTCAAGGACGGTCGGCGTTTGTCGATCTCCACTCGCTCGCTGGATGCCGAGCCGGGTCAGTTGGTGTTGCTCAATGACCTGACTGAAACCCGTCATCTGCAGGATCAGCTGGCCCGTCACGAACGTCTGTCGTCCCTCGGCCGAATGGTCGCTTCGCTGGCTCATCAGATTCGTACCCCCTTGTCCGCCGCCTTGCTCTATGCCAGTCATTTGACTGAGCAAGCGTTGCCGGTCGAGACCCAGCAGCGTTTTGCCGGGCGCCTTAAAGAGCGTCTGCATGAGTTGGAACATCAGGTTCGCGACATGCTGGTGTTTGCGCGCGGCGAGCTGCCGCTGACCGATCGCGTCACACCCAAAGTGCTGATGCAGTCGTTGCAGGCGGCAGCATTGACTCATGTGCAGGACCTGCCGATTCGCTGGCAATGCGACAGTCATTCCGGCGAGTTGCTGTGCAATCGCGACACTTTGGTCGGGGCGATCCTGAACCTGATCGAGAACGCCATCCAGGCCAGCGCCGGCGATGTGCGTTTGAAAGTCCATTTCTATACCCGTGACAACAACCTGCGCGTAGCGGTCAGCGACAGCGGTAGCGGCATCGATACGAAAGTACTGGCGCGTCTGGGTGAGCCCTTCTTTACCACCAAAACCACCGGAACCGGCCTCGGCCTGACCGTGGTCAAGGCAGTGACGCGTGCTCATCAAGGAGAATTGCAGCTGCGCTCGCGGCTCGGTCGCGGCACGTGTGCGCAGGTGATCCTGCCACTTTTTTCCGGTGAAAAGCCCCACGCTCAGGGAGCGGAGTGAAGGACATGGCAATCAAGGTTTTACTGGTCGAGGATGACCGCGCGCTACGCGAAGCATTGGCCGATACGCTGTTGCTCGCCGGGCACGATTTCAAAGCCGTCGGTTCGGCGGAAGAAGCGCTGGCGGCGGTCGCTAATGAGGCGTTCAACCTGGTGCTGAGTGACGTCAACATGCCGGGCATGGACGGCCATCAACTGCTCGGATTACTGCGCACTCGTCAGCCGCAGTTGCCGGTGTTGCTGATGACGGCTCACGGCGCCGTGGAGCGGGCAGTCGATGCGATGCGCCAGGGCGCGGCAGATTACCTGGTCAAACCGTTCGAGCCCAAGGCATTGCTCGATCTGGTGGCGCGTCATGCGCTAGGCAGTCTCGGTGCGACCGAGGGCGAGGGGCCTGTTGCGTTCGAGCCGGCCAGTGCGCAATTGCTGGAATTGGCCGCACGGGTGGCGCGCAGTGATTCCACGGTGTTGATCTCCGGTGAGTCCGGGACGGGTAAAGAAGTGCTGGCGCGGTACATCCATCAGCATTCCCATCGCGCCAGCCAGCCGTTCATTGCGATCAACTGTGCAGCGATCCCGGACAATATGCTCGAAGCAACCTTGTTCGGTCACGAAAAGGGTTCGTTCACTGGCGCCATCGCAGCGCAGGCCGGCAAGTTCGAGCAAGCTGATGGCGGCACGATCCTGCTCGATGAAATCTCCGAAATGCCCCTCGGGCTCCAGGCTAAGTTGCTACGAGTTTTGCAGGAGCGCGAAGTCGAGCGGGTCGGAGCGCGCAAGCCGATCACGCTGGACATTCGAGTTGTCGCGACCACCAACCGTGACCTGGCAGGGGAAGTGGCGGCGGGGCGTTTCCGCGAAGACCTTTATTATCGCCTGTCAGTGTTTCCGCTGGCCTGGCGTCCGTTGCGCGAGCGTACCGCCGACATCCTGCCGCTGGCCGAGCGTCTGCTGGCCAAGTACGTCAATAAAATGAAGCATGCCGCGGCAAGGCTGTCGCCTGAGGCACAGGCGTGCCTGATCGGTTATCCATGGCCGGGTAATGTGCGTGAGCTGGATAACGCGATTCAGCGGGCGCTGATCCTGCAGCAGGGCGGTTTGATACAGCCTGAGGATTTCTGTCTGGCCGGGCCGGTCGCCTGTGCGCCGTTGCCAGCCTTAGCGCCAACGTCCGTGCGAGCCGTGGAGGTCGAATCCGAGTCGGCCGGGGCGCTGGGTGATGACCTGCGTCGCCGTGAGTTCCAGATGATCATCGACACCTTGCGCTCCGAGCGTGGTCGTCGCAAAGAAGCCGCCGAGCGTTTGGGCATCAGTCCGCGCACCCTGCGTTACAAGCTGGCACAGATGCGTGATGCCGGAATGGACGTGGAAGCTTATTTGTTCGCCACCTGATTCGTTAGCAATGTAAAGCCAGGACGGCTTTTGTTTAGAGCTGCCACGGAGCTGGCACCCTTGTTGCTAACACCTCACTACCCGCCGAGTGAGTGTCAAAAAATTGCGGGTCGCCAAAGACGTAGCTCGTCAAAGAGAGAGACCATGAGCCAAGGTATTGAATTCAATCGATTGATGCTGGACATGCGTTCCATGCAAATGGACGCCATGTCTGCGTCGAAATCGACTGCTGCTGTTCCTGAAGTGGGTGGCAGCAGCTTTTCCGACATGCTCGGTCAGGCCGTCAATAAAGTGAACGAGACGCAGCAGGCGTCCAGTCAGTTGGCCAGTGCCTTCGAGATCGGCAAGAGTGGCGTCGACCTGACGGACGTGATGATTTCCTCGCAGAAGGCCAGCGTGTCTTTTCAAGCGTTGACCCAAGTACGCAACAAGCTGGTTCAGGCGTACCAAGACATCATGCAGATGCCGGTTTAAGGACGAATTGAGTCATGGCAGAAGCAATCGCCGATAATGTTCCGGCCAAGGCCACTCCAATAGACGGCAAGCCGCCGCTGTTCGGGTTGTCCTTCCTGGAAAACCTCTCCGAGATGACCATGTTGCGTCAGGTAGGCCTGTTGGTCGGCCTGGCTGCGAGCGTGGCGATTGGCTTTGCCGTGGTGTTGTGGTCCCAGCAGCCGGACTACCGGCCTCTGTACGGCAGTCTTGCCGGTATGGACGCCAAACAGGTCATGGATACTCTGGCCGCAGCCGACATTCCCTATACCGTTGAACCGAACTCCGGTGCCTTGCTGGTCAAGGCCGATGACCTTTCCCGTGCGCGAATCAAACTCGCGGGCGCTGGTGTCACTCCCAGCGATGGCAACATCGGTTTTGAAATTCTCGACAAGGACCAGGGCCTGGGCACCAGCCAGTTCATGGAAGCGACCCGTTATCGTCGCGGTCTCGAAGGCGAACTGGCCCGCACCATCTCCAGCCTGAACAACGTCAAGGGTGCCCGCGTGCACCTGGCGATTCCGAAAAGTTCGGTGTTCGTGCGCGATGAGCGCAAGCCGAGCGCCTCGGTTTTGGTGGAGCTGTATTCCGGTCGCTCGCTGGAGCCTGGCCAGGTACTGGCGATCATCAACCTGGTGGCCACCAGTGTTCCCGAGCTCAGCAAATCCCAGATTACCGTCGTCGACCAGAAGGGCACGTTGCTCTCGGATCAGGCGGAGAACTCCGAACTGACCATGGCCGGCAAGCAATTCGATTACAGCCGTCGCATGGAAAGCATGCTGACTCAGCGCGTGCACAACATTCTGCAACCGGTGCTGGGCAACGATCGTTATAAAGCCGAAGTCTCGGCCGATGTGGATTTCAGTGCTGTCGAGTCGACCTCCGAGCAGTTCAATCCGGACCAGCCGGCGTTGCGCAGCGAGCAGTCGGTCAACGAACAACGTACCGCCAGCAATGGCCCGCAAGGCGTGCCGGGTGCCCTGAGCAACCAGCCGCCGTCGCCTGCCTCCGCACCGCAAACCACCGGTGGCACTACCGCGTCGGCCGGCATGGTGCAGCCAGGCCAGCCACTGCTGGATGCCAACGGTCAGCAAATCATGGACCCGGCCACCGGCCAGCCTATGCTTGCCCCGTACCCGGCGGACAAGCGTCAACAGTCCACCAAGAACTTCGAACTCGACCGTTCCATCAGCCACACCAAACAACAGCAGGGCCGTTTGAATCGCCTGTCGGTGTCGGTGGTGGTGGATGACCAGGTCAAGATCAACGCGGCCAACGGTGAAACCACTCGTGCGCCGTGGACCGCCGATGAATTGGCGCGCTTCACTCGCCTGGTACAGGACGCCGTCGGCTTCGACGCCAGCCGTGGCGACAGTGTCAGTGTGATCAACATGCCGTTCTCCGCCGAGCGCGGTGAAGTGATTGCCGAGATTCCGTTCTACTCCCAGCCGTGGTTCTGGGACATCGTCAAGCAAGTGCTGGGTGTCTTGTTCATCCTGGTGCTGGTGTTCGGTGTGCTGCGTCCGGTGCTCAACAACATCACCGGCGGCGGCAAAGACAAACAGCTAGGCATCGGCAGCGACGTCGAGTTGGGTGGCATGGGCGGCCTGGACGGCGAACTGGCCAACGACCGCGTCAGTCTCGGTGGCCCGACCAGCATTCTGCTGCCGAGCCCGAGCGAAGGCTATGACGCACAGTTGAATGCAATCAAGAGTCTGGTGGCAGAAGATCCGGGTCGTGTGGCCCAGGTCGTGAAAGAGTGGATTAACGCAGATGAGTGATAACCGAGTCGTTGCCGCCAAACTGTCCAAGGTCGACAAAGCCGCGATTCTGCTGCTGTCCCTGGGTTCTACCGACGCCGCCCAAGTGCTGCGCCACATGGGGCCTAAAGAGGTCCAGCGTGTGGGTGTGGCCATGGCCCAGATGGGTAACGTGCACCGCGAGCAAGTCGAGCAGGTGATGAGCGAGTTCGTCGACATCGTCGGCGACCAGACCAGCCTCGGCGTCGGCTCCGATGACTACGTGCGCAAAATGCTCACCCAGGCCCTGGGCGAAGACAAGGCCAACGGCCTGATCGACCGCATCTTGCTGGGCGGCAACACCAGTGGCCTCGACAGCCTGAAGTGGATGGAGCCACGCGCCGTCGCCGACGTGATCCGTTACGAGCACCCGCAGATCCAGGCGATCGTCGTGGCGTATCTCGATCCGGACCAGGCGGGTGAAGTGCTCGGCAACTTCGACCACAAGGTGCGTCTGGACATTATTCTGCGGGTCTCCTCGCTGAATACCGTGCAGCCTGCGGCCCTGAAAGAACTCAACCAGATTCTCGAGAAGCAGTTCTCCGGGAACTCGAATGCCTCGCGCACCACCTTGGGTGGCATCAAGCGTGCGGCGGATATCATGAACTTCCTCGACAGTTCGATCGAAGGTCAGCTGATGGACTCGATTCGCGAAGTCGACGAAGACCTGTCCGGTCAGATCGAAGACCTCATGTTCGTGTTCAACAACCTGTCGGATGTCGACGATCGCGGTATTCAAGCGCTGCTGCGCGAAGTATCTTCCGACGTGCTGGTGCTGGCCCTCAAGGGTTCGGACGAAGGCGTCAAAGAGAAGATCTTCAAAAACATGTCCAAACGGGCGGCCGAACTGTTGCGCGACGACCTCGAGGCCAAAGGCCCGGTGCGCGTCAGCGACGTGGAAACCGCGCAGAAAGAAATCCTCACCATTGCCCGCCGTATGGCCGAAGCCGGAGAAATCGTTCTCGGCGGGAAGGGCGGCGAAGAGATGATCTAAGGTCACTATGTCGTCCAAACATGATGAGTCCAACACCGATCTGATCCGTGGCAAGGACGTCGGTGGTTTCGACGTCTGGTCGCTGCCCAGTTTCGATCCGTTCGTGCCGGAACCCGAGCCAGAACCTGAGCCCGAACCGCCGGAAATGGAAGAAGTGCCGCTGGATGAAGTCCAGCCACTGACCCTCGAAGAACTCGAAAGCATTCGCCAGGAGGCCTACAACGAAGGCTTCGCCACGGGCGAAAAAGAAGGTTTCCACAGCACCACGCTCAAGGTCCGTCAGGAAGCCGAGGTGGCCCTGGCCGCCAAGATTTCCGCTCTGGAGCAACTGATGGGCCATCTATTCGAGCCTATCGCCGAGCAGGACACCTTCATCGAAAAGTCCTTGGTCGACCTGGTGCAGCACATCACCAAACAGGTGATTCAGCGCGAACTCGCCATCGACTCGACGCACATCGAACACGTCATGCGCGAGGCCCTCAAGCTCTTGCCGCTGGGCGTGGGCAATGTGCGGCTGTACATCAACCCGCAAGATTTCGAACAGGTCAAAGCCCTGCGCGAGCGCCATGAAGAAACCTGGCGCATCGTCGAGGACGAGGCGTTGTTGCCCGGCGGTTGCCGGGTCGAGACTGAACACAGCCGCATCGACGCCACGGTTGAAACCCGCGTTGTGCGGGTCATGGACAAGCTGTTCGATCAGTTGCACGAACAGGCCTTGCACCCGGCCGAACCGGATCTGAGCCTGGAACTGCCGATCAGCGACAAGCCAGCGGTCTCGCCGGTCGAACCTGAACTGGACGCTCCCGATGCGCCTTGATCGCACCAGCTTCGCCAAGCGCCTCGGCAGCTACGCCGAGGCCACGGAGCTGGAAGGCGCGCCGATCCTTGAAGGCCGCTTGCTGCGCATGGTCGGCCTGACCCTCGAGGCCGAGGGCTTGCGCGCCGCCATGGGCAGTCGCTGCATGGTCATTAACGACGACAGTTATCACCCGGTGCAGGTCGAAGCCGAAGTCATGGGCTTCTCCGGCAGCAAGGTGTTTCTGATGCCGGTCGGCAGCGTCGCCGGCATCGCTCCCGGTGCCCGTGTGGTTCCTCTGGCTGATACCGGCCGCTTGCCGATGGGCATGAGCATGCTCGGGCGGGTGCTTGATGGCGCCGGTCGCGCGCTGGACGGCAAGGGCGGGATGAAGGCCGAAGACTGGGTGCCGATGGACGGCCCGACCATCAACCCGCTCAAGCGTGAACCGATCAGCGAGCCGCTGGACGTGGGCATTCGCAGCATCAACGGTTTGTTGACGGTCGGTCGCGGTCAGCGTCTGGGCCTGTTCGCCGGTACTGGCGTGGGCAAGAGTGTGCTGCTGGGCATGATGACCCGCTTCACCGAGGCCGACATCATCGTCGTCGGGCTGATCGGTGAGCGGGGTCGTGAAGTTAAAGAATTCATCGAGCACATCCTCGGTGAAGAAGGGCTCAAGCGTTCGGTGGTGGTGGCGTCCCCGGCGGACGATGCGCCGCTGATGCGTCTGCGCGCGGCGATGTACTGCACGCGAATCGCCGAGTATTTCCGCGACAAGGGCAAGAACGTCCTGTTGCTCATGGACTCCCTGACCCGTTTCGCCCAGGCCCAGCGGGAAATCGCCCTGGCCATCGGTGAGCCGCCAGCGACCAAGGGTTATCCGCCATCGGTGTTCGCCAAACTGCCGAAACTGGTGGAGCGGGCCGGTAACGCGGAGAAGGGTGGCGGTTCGATCACCGCGTTCTACACCGTACTGTCCGAAGGCGATGACCAGCAGGACCCGATTGCCGACGCGGCGCGAGGCGTGCTCGACGGGCACATCGTGCTGTCCCGGCGCCTGGCCGAGGAAGGTCATTACCCGGCCATCGATATCGAAGCGTCCATCAGCCGGGTCATGCCGTCGGTGGTTACGCCCGAACACATGATGCGCGCCCAGTATTTCAAGCAGCTGTGGTCGCGTTATCAACAGAGTCGCGACTTGATCAGCGTCGGCGCCTATGTGGCCGGTGGTGATCGGGAAACCGACCTGGCGATCTCCCTGCAACCGCAGTTGGTGAAATACCTGCGCCAGGGCCTGAACGACAGCATCAGCCTGGGCGAAAGCGAAGCCTATCTCGGCACGATTTTCGCTCCCGCGGCCGGCGGCTAACCGGCCATGGCCCAGAGCCGAGCATCGCGCCTGGCCCCCGTGGTCGAAATGGCCGAAAAGGCCGAGAAAACCGCGGTCCTGCGTCTGGGGCACTTCCAGGGGCAGGTCCGTCTGGCCGAAAGCAAACTCGCCGACCTCGAAGCCTTTCGTCTCGACTATCAAGAGCAATGGATCGTGCGCGGCAGCAGTGGCGTGTCGGGCCAATGGCTGCTGGGTTATCAAGGCTTCCTGGCGCAACTGGGGACCGCCATCGACCAGCAGCGACAAAGCCTGGTATGGCATCAAAACAACCTGAACAAGGCGCGGGAATCCTGGCAGCAGGCGTTTGCCCGGGTCGAAGGCTTGCGCAAACTGGTGTTGCGCTACATGGATGAGGCGCGGCGGCTGGAAGACCGGCGTGAGCAAAAGCTGCTGGATGAGTTGTCCCAGCGGTTGCCGCGTCAGGATCCCTATTGATCAGGCAGGGTTCAACCGTTTTCCCGCCTTGCTCCTGCCCTCGCCAAGTGCTAAACCTTGTACACGTAGGTTCACCAATGACAAGGAAGCCGTTAAATGCCAGTTGTTACAGAAGTCTCCCAAAATGGGCAAAAGCTGACGATATCGGTCAAGGGACGATTCGATTTCGCCAAGCATCAGGAATTTCGTGAGTCCTACGAAAATCTTCAGCCAAAACCCGAATCCTTCGAAGTGGATCTGAAAGACGCCACCTACCTCGACAGCTCAGCGCTCGGCATGCTGTTGCTCTTGCGTGATCACGCTGGCGGCGAGAATGCCGAGATCACGTTGACCAACGCTAATGCAGATGTGCGCAAGATCCTCGCCATCTCCAACTTCGAACAAATCTTCGACGTGGCGTGACCGCCATGCAGTCCTTGTTCGAACCGCTGACGATCCTGATCGCCGAAGACAGCGCGGCCGATCGCATGCTGCTGTCGACCATCGTTCGTCGCCAGGGGCATGAGGTGCTGACGGCCGCCAACGGTGCCGAAGCCGTTGAAGCGTTTCGCCAGCAACGACCACAACTGGTGCTCATGGACGCGATGATGCCGGTGATGGACGGTTTCGAGGCGGCGCGGCAGATCAAGGTATTGGCAGGGGAAACCCTGGTGCCGATCATCTTCCTCACCTCGCTGACCGAAAGCGAAGCGCTGGCTCGCTGTCTGGAGGCCGGGGGCGACGACTTTCTGGCCAAGCCCTACAACCAGGTGATCCTCGCCGCCAAGATCAAGGCGATGGACCGCTTGCGGCGGTTGCAGGCCACAGTGTTGCAGCAGCGCGACCAGATCGCCAGGCACCACGACTACCTGCTCAACGAGCAGCGCGTGGCCAAAGCCGTGTTCGACAAGGTGGCCCACTCCGGCTGCCTGAGTGCACCGAATATTCGCTACCTGCAATCGCCCTATGCGTTGTTCAACGGCGATCTGCTGCTGGCCGCGTTCACCCCGGCCGGCGACATGCACGTGCTGCTCGGCGATTTTACCGGTCATGGTTTGCCGGCCGCGGTCGGTGCCATGCCCTTGGCCGAAGTTTTCTATGGTATGACCGCCAAGGGTTACGGCCTGTCCGAAACCCTGCGCGAGATGAATGCCAAGCTCAAGCGCATCCTGCCGGTGGACATGTTCTGTTGTGCAACGTTGCTGTGCCTGAGTTTTCAGCGACGCTCGGTGGAGGTCTGGAATGGCGGGATGCCGGACGGATATCTGCACAGCATCGCCAGCGGTGAGCGAACGCCACTGACGGCTCGGCATTTGCCGCTCGGCGTGCTGAGCCCGCAATCCTTTGATGACCGCACCGAGGTGTTTCCGATGGCGGTCGGGGATCGGGTCTTCCTGTTGTCCGACGGGGTGATCGATACCTGCGATGCCAACGAACAGTTGTTTGGTGTGGAGCGATTGCAGCAGGTGTTTGCGGCCAATTGTCAGCCTGATGAGTTGTTCGAAGAGATCGAGCAGGCGTTGCGGGACTTTCGCGGCGAGGCCCGTGATGACGTGAGCATGGTCGAGGTCAGTCTGCTGGAGGCCGCACAACTGAGCCCGCCGGCGCTGGTGTATTCCGACAGTGGTCAGTCCTGCCCGCTGGACTGGTCAGTGAGTTTCGAATTTCGCGCCGCCACGCTCAAACGCTTCAATCCGCTACCGTATCTTCTGCAATTGCTGCTTGAGGTCCACGGTCTGCGGGCTCAGAGCGGGGCGCTCTACAGTGTTTTGGCCGAACTGTATTCCAATGCCCTGGAGCATGGAGTGCTGGGGCTGGATTCGGCGCTCAAGCGCGATGCCTCGGGTTTTACCCGCTATTATCAACAACGCAATACACGCCTGGACGCGTTGCAGGACGGCTTCGTGCGGGTGCATTTGCAGGTGACACCCAAGGGCGAGGGCGGGTGCCTGACTGTTCGGGTTGAAGACAGTGGCAAGGGTTTCGATGTTGCGCGGGTGATGGAGCGGCCCGTCGATGGTGTCCGTCTGTCGGGGCGTGGCGTCAGTCTGATCCGTCAGCTGGGCCACAATGCGAGTTGGTCCGACGATGGTCGAAGTGCCCGCGTGGAGTTTTTCTGGGAGGCTCTGGCATAATCCACGCATTCTTGATCAAGGAGTGAGCAAGTGGCTGACACACACCTGGACCGCGACGTGCTGAACGCGTTGCAAGAGGTCATGGAGGATGAGTATCCGACGTTGCTGGATACCTTTCTCGCCGATTCCGAAGAGCGTTTACGCATCTTGCGAAAGGCTGAAGATGCTGCGCAACTCATGAATGCTGCCCATAGCTTCAAGGGCAGCAGCAGCAACATGGGCGCCATTCGCCTGGCTGAGTTGTGCCATGAGCTGGAGCAACGCGCCAAGCAAAAAAGCCTCGCCGGCATCGAAAAGCTGATCGGGGAAATTGACGACGAATTCGCCATCGTCCGACCTCTCTATGAGGCGGAGCGTCAGCGTTCCCTCTCTGTCAATGAGCCCGTCCGGCGCTTTTAGCGCCTGTCACTCAAACCTGGCGCGACCTTTGCACTAATCTTCGTCAACTGTACCTACGATCCCAGTGCAGCGGAGACCGTTCCATGCCCGTTACCCCCAATTTGCTTCTTCAGGCCGCCGCGCAGGCGAAGACTCAAGCCGCTTCCGCCAATACACCGGCGCTGGCCGCTGAGCCTGGGGACAAGGCGTCCAGCTTCGCTCAGGTCTACGCCAATCAAGCCCGGAACAAACCCTCTGCAGTGGGTGATGGATCGGCCAAGCCGATACGCGATAAAACGCCGGACAGCCCCGATAAAAAGGACGTCAGCAACGACAAGTCTGCCGCCCCGGAACCTGCGGTTGCCGATAGCGGCAAATCCTTGCCCGCCGATAAACCGGCGCAGGCTGAGGACGAGGCCGCCAGCGACGACGGGTCGGATACTGCGCAGACGCCGGTTGCCGATGCCGCGCCCGTTGACCCGACGCTGGATCCTGCGTTGATGCAGGCAGTACAACCTGCGGTGCCAGCGCCGATACCTACAGCTCCGCCCGTTGTAGTCACCCCACAACCGCAGGTCGAGGTGGCTGTGACGGCGGCAACGACTCCGGTCGTTGCAAGCACTGACACTGATTTCGATCCCGAAGCCGATCCCCTCGACGCACTGCCCGCCGTGCGCATGGCCATGGAGCAGGGCGGCCATATTTCGGCTGCGAGTCAGGCTCAGCCCAAAGCGGCACCGACCTCGGCTCAGGCCCAGGCAGACGGCGAGTCAACTTCGGCGCAGACCTTCGCCGCCGGCATGGCAAGCATGCTCGATGTGCAAGCCGACAAGGACAGCACCGGCCAGGGCGGCGACAAGGCCTTTGGTGGTCTTATCGATGACGGTCTCAAGGACCTGAAGTCCGCGAGTAGCGATACCCGGGTCGACGATTTCGCCAACCGCCTGGCTGCACTGACCCAGGCGGCCACGCCGAAAACCGCCAACGCATTGCCGGTGAATCAACCGATCGCCATGCATCAGAGCGGCTGGACCGAAGAAGTCGTGAACCGGGTCATGTACCTGTCCAGTGTCAATCTCAAGGCCGCCGACATCCAGTTGCAACCGGCCGAACTGGGGCGCCTGGACATTCGGGTGAACATGGTTCCGGATCAGCAGACCCAAGTGACGTTCATGAGCGCCCATCCAAGTGTTCGCGAAGCGCTGGACGGGCAGATGCATCGCTTGCGTGACATGTTTGCGCAGCAGGGCATGGGCCAGGTCGACGTCAACGTTTCTGATCAGTCCCGTGGCTGGCAAGGTCAGGGGCAGGAACAGGCTCAACAGGGTCAAAGCCAGGGTGGACGCACCAACGCTAGCGGTGGTCGTCTCGACTCTATGGATGAAGAGCTTGCGCCAACAGTTGCCGAAGTAGCGGCCAGCACCACCAGCGTCATCGGCTCCAGCGCCGTTGATTACTACGCCTGATAATTCGCGGCGCCCCCTAAAAGATCGCAGCCTTCGGCAGCTCCTACAGGGTGTACACATTCCAATGTAGGAGCTGCCGAAGGCTGCGATCTTTTGATTTTCGGCCACGGTCGACTGTCCTTCCGGTTTTCCCTCAGACACTTCTGGCATAACACTTGCTCTTGCCTTGCCGTGCGACTGTGAAAACCCGAATAGTGACGGATTATTGGCATGGCGAAGAGCGAAGCAGCAGTAAAAGACCCCGCAACCAAAGGCAAACTCAAGCTGATCATTGTGATTGTGGCGGCCCTGCTGCTGGCGATCGGTTTGTCCGTGGGAGCGACCTGGTTCTTCATGCACAGCGCCCAGAGCAAGCCTGCCGCCGCGGCCGAAACCGCCCCGATCGGCAAGCAGCCAGCGATTTTCGAGCCCATGGCTCCGGCCTTCGTGGCCAATTACAACCAGAACGGTCGTCAGCGCTACATGCAGGTGAGCATCACCATGCAGGGTCGCAATCAGGCCGATCTGGAAGCGCTCAAAGTCCACATGCCTGTCATCCGCAATAACCTGGTCATGCTGTTCTCCGGGCAGGACTTTGCCACCCTGGCGTCGCCAGTCGGGCAGGAAATGTTGCGTCAGAAAGCCACAGCCAGCGTCCAGGAAGTGGCGCAGAAAGAACTCGGTAAAGTGGTCATCGAACAGTTGCTTTTCACTAATTTCGTACTGCAGTAGGAACACGACATGGCCGTGCAGGACCTGCTGTCCCAGGATGAGATCGATGCGCTGTTGCATGGTGTCGACGATGGTCTGGTACAGACCGATACCGCTGCCGAACCCGGCAGTGTCAAAAGCTACGACCTGACCAGCCAGGATCGCATCGTCCGCGGACGCATGCCGACCCTGGAAATGATCAACGAGCGTTTCGCCCGTTACACCCGCATCAGCATGTTCAACATGCTGCGCCGCTCGGCGGACGTTGCGGTCGGTGGCGTGCAAGTGATGAAGTTCGGCGAATACGTGCACTCGCTGTACGTGCCGACCAGCCTCAACCTGGTCAAGATCAAACCGTTGCGCGGCACCGCGTTGTTCATCCTCGACGCCAAACTGGTGTTCAAACTGGTGGACAACTTCTTCGGCGGCGACGGCCGTCACGCGAAGATCGAAGGGCGTGAATTCACCCCCACCGAACTGCGTGTAGTGCGCATGGTGCTGGAGCAGGCGTTCGTCGATTTGAAGGAAGCCTGGCAGGCGATCATGGAAGTGAACTTCGAGTACATCAACTCGGAAGTGAACCCGGCCATGGCCAACATCGTCGGTCCGAGCGAAGCCATTGTGGTGTCGACCTTCCACATCGAACTCGATGGTGGTGGCGGCGACCTGCACGTGACCATGCCGTACTCGATGATCGAACCTGTACGCGAAATGCTCGATGCCGGCTTCCAGTCGGACCTCGACGATCAGGACGAACGCTGGGTCAACGCCTTGCGCCAGGACGTGCTGGACGTTGACGTACCGATCGGTGCCACGGTTGCCCGTCGCCAGTTGCGCCTGCGGGACATTCTGCACATGCAGCCGGGGGACATTATCCCGGTCGAAATGCCGGAAGAGATGATCATGCGCGCCAACGGCGTGCCTGCGTTCAAGGTCAAGATGGGGTCGCACAAAGGCAACCTCGCGTTGCAAGTGATCGAGCCGATCGAGCGCCGCTGACCGGCGCTCCAAAACCCCCTGTGCTTTTAACTGACGGCTCCTGATTGAATGGATGCCCGCCGAGGACAAATTGATGGCTAACGATATGAACACCCAGGACGACCAGGCGCTGGCCGATGAATGGGCTGCTGCCCTGGAAGAAACCGGCGACGCCGGGCAGGACGACATCGACGCCTTGCTGGCCGCCGACGCGGCTGGCTCGTCGTCCAACCGTCTGCAGATGGAAGAGTTCGGCAGCGTGCCGAAAAACAACAATCCAGTCACTCTGGACGGTCCTAACCTGGACGTGATCCTCGACATTCCGGTGTCGATTTCCATGGAAGTCGGCAGCACTGACATCAACATCCGCAACCTGCTGCAGCTTAACCAGGGGTCGGTGATCGAGCTCGATCGTCTGGCCGGTGAACCGCTGGACGTGCTGGTCAACGGCACGCTCATCGCTCACGGTGAAGTGGTAGTGGTCAACGAGAAGTTCGGCATCCGCCTGACCGACGTGATCAGCCCAAGCGAACGCATCAAGAAGCTGCGCTGAGTGAAAAAGGTACTGGGGTTTGTGCTGGCGTTGCCGCTCAGTGTTCTGGCAGCCGAGCCGGTAGCGACCGCTACTGCGACCGCCGCGCCGGCGGTCAGCAGCGGTGTGGCCGGGCAATTGACGCAGTTGGTGTTCGGTTTGCTGCTGGTGCTGGGGTTGATCTTCTTCCTCGCCTGGTTGCTGCGTCGGGTGCAACAGGCCGGACCAGCCGGCAAGGGGCAGGTGATCGAGCTGATCGGTTCCCGCGCGCTGGGCCCGCGTGACCGTCTGATGCTGGTGCAGGTCGGCAACGAGCAGATTCTGCTTGGCTTGAGCCCCGGCACCATTACCGCGTTGCACGTGCTCAAGGAGCCGGTGCAAGTGCCTAGCACCGAGAAGGCGACCCCTGAGTTTGCCCAGCGCCTGATGGAGCTGATGGGCAAGGATCATAAGGATAAGAAGTAATGGGTGCGCTACGCATCATCTTGACGCTGGCCCTGATACTGGCCGCGCCGCTGGCGTTCGCCGCCGATCCGTTATCGATCCCGGCGATTACCCTGGGTACCAATGCCGACGGTGCTCAGGAGTATTCGGTCAGCCTGCAAATCCTGCTGATCATGACTGCGCTGAGTTTTATCCCGGCGTTCGTCATGCTGATGACCAGTTTTACCCGGATCATCATCGTCTTCTCGATCCTGCGTCAGGCCCTCGGCCTGCAACAAACGCCGTCGAACCAGATCCTCACGGGCATGGCGCTGTTCCTGACCCTGTTCATCATGGCGCCGGTATTCGACCGGGTTAATCAGGATGCTTTGCAGCCGTATCTGGCGGAAAAACTCACCGCTCAAGATGCCGTGGCCAAGGCCCAGGTGCCGATCAAGGACTTCATGCTCGCTCAGACTCGCACTAGCGATCTGGAGCTGTTCATGCGCTTGTCCAAACGCACTGATATCGCGTCGCCGGATCAGGCGCCGCTGACGATTCTGGTCCCGGCGTTCGTCACCTCCGAACTGAAAACCGCGTTCCAGATTGGCTTCATGATCTTCATTCCGTTCCTGATCATCGACCTGGTCGTGGCCAGTGTGCTGATGGCGATGGGTATGATGATGCTCTCGCCGCTGATCATTTCGCTGCCGTTCAAGATCATGCTGTTCGTGCTGGTGGATGGCTGGGCGTTGATCATCGGTACGCTGGCGAGCAGCTTCGGCGGTGTATCGCCATGACGCCAGAAGTTGCGGTAGACATCTTCCGGGAAGCGCTGTGGCTGACCACCATGATGGTTGCCGTGCTGGTGATTCCGAGTTTGCTCGTGGGTCTGTTGGTGGCGATGTTCCAGGCCGCTACGCAGATCAACGAACAGACCCTGAGCTTCCTGCCGCGCCTGCTGGTGATGCTGGTGACGTTGATCGTCGCCGGTCCGTGGCTGGTGCAGACCTTCATGGAATACATCCTGCAGTTGTACGGCAGTATTCCTCAGGTCATCGGCTAAACCAT
Source organism: Pseudomonas sp. LBUM1645 (assembly GCF_059716185.1). NCBI lineage: Bacteria > Pseudomonadati > Pseudomonadota > Gammaproteobacteria > Pseudomonadales > Pseudomonadaceae > Pseudomonas > Pseudomonas sp. LBUM1645. The sequence goes on along the minus strand of NZ_CP166811.1, from coordinate 5,279,250 downwards.
GTCGCTGCTCCAGCTGACCGATACCCAAATCAGTACCTGGGTGGCGACGTTCATGCTGCCGCTGTTTCGTATCGGTGCCTTGCTGATGGTCATGCCAGTTTTCGGTACGAGCCTGGTACCCACGCGAGTGCGCCTTTATTTCGCCCTCGCGATCACGGTAGTGATTGCCCCCGGGTTGCCGCCGATGCCGCCGGTCAACGCGCTGGACTTGAGCGGGCTGCTGCTGATCGCCGAGCAGATCCTCATCGGCGCGGTGCTGGGTTTTTCCTTGCAACTGTTCTTCCAGGCCTTCGTGGTCGCCGGGCAGATCGTATCGATTCAGATGGGCATGGGCTTCGCCTCCATGGTCGACCCTACCAACGGCGTGTCGGTGGCGGTGATCGGGCAGTTTTTCACCATGCTGGTGACGCTGCTGTTCCTGGCCATGAATGGCCATCTGGTGGTCTTCGAAGTCCTCACCGAAAGCTTTACCACGCTGCCGGTCGGTAGCGGATTGATGGTCAATCATTTTTGGGAGCTGGCCGGCAAACTCGGCTGGGTCCTCGGCGCGGCGCTGATGCTGGTGCTGCCAGCAATTACCGCGCTACTGGTGGTCAACATCGCGTTTGGCGTGATGACCCGGGCGGCACCGCAACTCAACATTTTCTCCATCGGCTTCCCGTTGACCCTGGTGCTCGGGTTATTCATCGTCTGGGTCGGGCTGGCGGATATCATCAATCAGTACCAACCGCTGGCCTCCGAGGCCTTGCAGTGGCTACGCGAACTGGCAAAGGCGCGCTGAGTCATGGCTGAGAGCGAAAGCGGTCAGGACAAAACAGAAGACCCCACGGACAAAAAGAAAAAGGACGCCCGTGAGAAGGGAGAGATTGCGCGCTCCAAAGAGCTGAATACCCTGGCGATCATGCTCGCCGGCGCTGGCGGTCTGTTGATTTTCGGTGGTGCGCTGGCGCAGGACCTGATGGAACTGATGCGCCTGAACTTCTCGCTGTCGCGGGAGGTGCTGTTGGATCAGCGCTCCATGGGCACCTACCTGCTGCATTCGGGGCAGATTGCCTTGCTGGCGATTCAGCCAGTGATGATCACTTTATTGCTCGCCGCTCTGATCGGGCCGATTTCGCTGGGTGGCTGGCTGTTCTCCGCCGGCACCATGGCGCCCAAGTTCAGCCGCATGAACCCCGGCGCCGGCCTCAAGCGCATGTTCTCGTCCAAGGCCATAGCTGAACTGCTTAAGGCCCTCGCAAAATTTTTCATCGTGTTGTTCGTAGCCCTGGCGGTGTTGTCCTCGGACATCGATGACCTGCTGCGCATCGCCCATGAACCCTTGGACATGGCGATCATTCACAGCCTGCAAGTGGTCGGCTGGAGCACCCTGTGGATGGCCTGCGGGCTGATCATCATCGCCGCCGTGGACGTACCGATACAGCTCTGGGAAAGCATCAAGAAACTGAAGATGACCAAGCAGGAAGTGCGCGACGAGCACAAGGACCAGGAAGGGCGCCCGGAGGTCAAGCAACGGATTCGCCAGCTGCAGCGCGAAATGTCCCAGCGCCGGATGATGGCGGCGATCCCCGACGCCGATGTGGTGATCACCAACCCGACTCACTACGCCGTAGCGCTCAAGTACGATCCGGACAAGGGTGGGGCGCCGATGCTGATCGCCAAGGGCAGCGACTTCCTGGCCTTGAAGATGCGTGAAATCGCTGTGGCCAACGAAGTGCTGCTGCTTGAGTCGCCAGCGCTGGCGCGTTCGATTTACTACTCCACCGAGCTTGACCAGGAAATCCCCGGCGGGCTTTACCTTGCCGTCGCCCAGGTGCTCGCTTACGTCTACCAGATCCGCCAGCACCGCGCCGGCAAGGGTAAGCGCCCGGATCCGCTCAAGGACGACCTGCCGATTCCACCGGATCTGCGTCGCGATTCCTGAGAGATTCACTAGCAGAGCCGGCCTCATCGCGAGCAAGCTCGCTCCCACATTGATCGGCGTTTACTTGAGTGCGCGGTTAAATGTGGGAGCGAGCTTGCTCGCGATGAGGCCGAACCAGGCACTGCAAATCCCCCTGATAAAACCCTCTGTTTCAAACCCCTGCAAAAGTTGGAAGGCTTCTTGCAGTAGCCGCTCTGCGCCTGCATCAGGCGTCAAAAAGTTTGCTTTAAAGGAACGGGGAAAACCGGTGGATCGCTCTCAGTTATTCAACAGTGCTCGCACAAACGTTGCCGACTTAAGTCGAGGCAATCTGGGTGTGCCGTTGTTGCTGCTGGTCATGCTGGCGATGATGATGTTGCCGGTGCCGCCGTTCCTGCTGGACGTGTTCTTCACGTTCAACATCGCGTTGTCGATTGTCGTCTTGCTGGTCTGTGTTTACGCCTTGCGGCCGCTGGATTTCGCGGTGTTCCCGACCATTCTGCTGGTGGCGACGTTGCTGCGACTGGCGCTGAACGTGGCCTCCACGCGAGTGGTGATGCTCCACGGTCAGGACGGCCATGCCGCCGCCGGTAAGGTGATCCAGGCCTTCGGTGAGGTGGTCATCGGCGGTAACTACGTGGTCGGTATCGTCGTGTTCGCGATTTTGATGATCATCAACTTCGTCGTGGTAACCAAAGGTGCCGGGCGGATTTCCGAGGTGAGCGCGCGTTTCACCCTCGATGCCATGCCCGGTAAACAAATGGCCATCGACGCCGACTTGAACGCCGGCCTGATCGACCAGAACCAGGCCAAACTGCGCCGGATGGAAGTGGCCCAGGAAGCCGAGTTCTACGGTTCCATGGACGGTGCCAGCAAGTTCGTTCGCGGTGACGCCATTGCCGGTCTGCTGATTCTGTTCATCAACCTGATCGGCGGCATGGCGGTCGGTATCTTCCAGCACGGCATGACCTTCGGCGATGCCGGTCGGGTGTACGCCTTGTTGACCATCGGTGACGGTTTGGTGGCGCAATTGCCATCACTGCTTTTATCTACAGCTGCAGCGATCATGGTGACCCGTGCTTCCGGTTCGGAAGACATGGGCAAACAGATCAATCGCCAGATGTTCGCCTCGCCCAAAGCGTTGGCGGTGGCGGCGGGTTTGATGGCGGTGATGGGCCTCGTGCCGGGCATGCCGCACTTTTCCTTTCTCAGCATGGCAGCCCTGGCGGGTGGCGGCGCGTACCTGTTCTGGAAGAAGCAGAACGTGGTCAAGGTTCAGGCGCTGCAAGAGGTCAAGCGCCAACAGGAACTGCTGCCATCGCCGGCTCGTGCTCAGGAAACCAAGGAGCTTGGCTGGGACGACGTCACCCCGATCGACATGATCGGCCTGGAAGTCGGCTACCGGCTGATTCCGCTGGTGGACCGCAATCAGGGTGGTCAGTTGCTGGCGCGGATCAAGGGCGTGCGCAAGAAGCTGTCCCAGGACCTGGGCTTCCTGATGCCGACCGTGCATATCCGTGACAACCTCGACCTGGCGCCGAGTGCCTACCGCCTGACCCTGATGGGGGTGATCCTCGCTGAGGCGGAAATTTACCCGGACCGCGAACTGGCGATCAACCCGGGGCAGGTCTACGGTACGCTCAACGGCATTACCGCCAAAGATCCGGCTTTCGGTCTGGAGGCGGTCTGGATCGAAATCAGTCAGCGTGCCCAGGCACAATCCCTCGGTTACACCGTGGTCGATGCCAGTACGGTAGTGGCAACCCACTTGAATCAGATTTTGTACAAGCACTCGAGCGAGTTGATCGGTCACGAAGAAGTGCAGCAACTCATGCAATTGCTGGCCAAAAGCTCGCCGAAGCTGGCTGAAGAGCTGGTACCAGGCGTGGTGTCGCTGTCGCAGCTGCTCAAGGTTTTGCAGGCTTTGCTGGCCGAACAGGTGCCAGTACGGGACATTCGCAGCATTGCCGAAGCCATCGCCAACAATGCCAGCAAGAGTCAAGATACTGCCGCGCTGGTGGCTGCGGTTCGCGTCGGCGTATCCCGCGCAATCGTCCAAAGCATTGTAGGTACTGACTCCGAGCTCCCAGTGATCACCCTGGAGCCAAGGTTGGAACAAATATTGCTCAATAGTCTTCAGAAGGCAGGACAAGGCTCGGAAGAGGGTGTTCTGCTGGAGCCAAGCATGGCTGAGAAACTGCAACGCTCGTTGATCGATGCGGCGCAGCGTCAGGAAATGCAAGGTCAACCGGTGATTCTGCTGGTAGCCGGTCCGGTTCGCGCGATGCTGTCGCGATTCGGCCGATTGGCAGTCCCGGGTTTGCATGTGTTGGCTTACCAGGAAATTCCTGACAACAAGCAAGTGACCATCGTTGCGACAGTAGGGCCCAACGGCTGAGGTAGTGGTTTATGCAAGTTAAGCGTTTTTTCGCCGCCGATATGCGTCAGGCCATGAAGCTGGTTCGTGATGAGCTGGGCGCTGATGCCGCCATCATTGGCAACCGCCGGATCGCCGGTGGTGTCGAGCTGACAGCTGCCCTGGATTACAAGTTGTCGGCGCTGGCTCCGCGCGTTCCGAACATGGAACTCGAAGACGAGCTGCGCAAGACCCAATCGCGGATCGTCACCGCCCAGGCCGAACTGAGCCTGCGCAGCGATGGCGAGAGCGATAAGTCCACCAATCGCCAATTGTTCGCCGGCCTGCCACTGACCGCCGCCGAGCCGCTGATCGAGCCGACCTACACCGAACCCCGTCGTCCTGCGCCGGCTGCGGCACCTGCCTCCGGTGGCGTCGACCCACGGGCGTTCGACTCGATGCGTTTCGAGCTCAACAGCCTGCGCGAACTGATGGAAGTGCAACTCGGCTCCCTGGCCTGGAATCAGCTGCAAGGCAGCCGTCCGGCCCAGGCCAATCTTTGGCGTCGCCTGCAACGCATCGGTCTGTCCGGCCCGTTGTCGCGCGATTTGCTGGCGCTGATTACCGATATTGAAGAACCTCGTCAGGCCTGGCGCATGTTGCTGGCGCACCTGGCGCGGATGATCGCCACACCGGAAGTCGAGCCTCTGGAAGAGGGCGGCGTGATTGCCATGGTCGGCCCTGCCGGCATGGGCAAGACCACCACCCTGGCCAAACTCGCGGCCCGTTACGTGCTCAAGTACGGCGCGCAGAATATCGCGCTGGTCAGCATGGACAGCTACCGTATTGGTGCTCAGGAACAACTCAAGACGTTGGGCCGGATCCTCAATGTGTCGGTGACGCATGTCGATCCGGGCCAGTCGCTGGTGCAGGCGCTGGAGCCTTTGCTGCGCAAACGCGTGGTGCTGATCGATACCGCAGGCCTTCAGGCCAGCGATCCGGCACTGCGCATGCAGCTCGAAAGCCTGGCCGGTCGTGGCATCAAATCGAAAAATTATCTGGTTTTGGCAACCACCAGCCAGAAACAGGTTCTAACGGCCGCTTATCACAGTTACAAGCGTTGTGGGCTCGCTGGCTGCATCCTGACTAAACTGGATGAAACGGCAAGTCTGGGCGAGGTGTTGAGCCTGGCCATCAGTCATGAATTGCCGGTGGCTTACCTCACCGATGGCCCGCGGATTCCGGATGATTTGCATCTACCGCGTCGTCATCAGTTGGTCAGTCGCGCCGTCAGCGTGCAAATGCAAGAAGAACCCAGCGAAGAAGCCATGGCTGACATGTTCGCTGATATTTACCACAGCCCGACCAAGCAGGTCGGCTGAGGTATTAATGAACAGTTTTTGTACCTACATCGATGGTCTGCCATGCATTGTTCAGTTAGTGAACGCGCAGCCAGTAATGTGGCCTCCGTCTAAGTAAGACAAGGTAAAGAAAATTCATGGGCAGCATGCATCCCGTACAGGTGATCGCGGTGACCGGCGGCAAAGGTGGCGTCGGGAAAACTAACGTGTCAGTGAACTTGTCCCTGGCTCTAGCAGAGCTCGGTCGACGCGTCATGCTGTTGGACGCCGATCTGGGGCTGGCGAACGTCGACGTCCTGCTGGGACTGACACCCAAACGTACTTTGGCCGACGTGATCGAAGGCCGCTGCGAGCTGCGCGACGTACTGTTGCAAGGTCCTGGCGGCATTCGCATCGTCCCGGCCGCGTCCGGCACGCAGAGCATGGTTCATTTGAGCCCGGCTCAACACGCCGGCCTGATCCAGGCGTTCAGCGATATCGGCGACAACCTCGACGTGCTGGTGATCGACACCGCTGCAGGCATTGGTGACTCGGTAGTCAGTTTCGTTCGCGCAGCGCAGGAAGTCTTGCTGGTGGTCTGCGACGAACCGACCTCGATCACAGACGCCTACGCACTGATCAAACTGCTGAACCGCGATTACGGCATGAACCGCTTCCGCGTCCTGGCCAACATGGCCCAGAGCCCGCAAGAAGGTCGCAACCTGTTCGCCAAGTTGACCAAGGTCACGGATCGCTTCCTGGACGTCGCCTTACAATACGTCGGCGCGGTTCCTTACGACGAAAGCGTGCGCAAGGCTGTGCAGAAGCAGCGCGCCGTTTACGAAGCCTTCCCGCGGTCCAAGTGCTCACTGGCATTCAAGGCCATTGCACAGAAGGTCGATACCTGGCCGCTGCCTGCGAACCCGCGCGGGCACCTGGAGTTTTTCGTCGAGCGCCTCGTGCAACAAACCGCAGGACCTGTGCTATGACAGCCAGTGGCTACAACCTCTACAAGAAGTCGGCACGTGACGCGCAGTACGAGCTGATCGAGCGTTACGCGCCACTGGTTAAACGCATTGCCTACCACTTGCTGGCGCGTCTGCCAGCCAGTGTCCAGGTTGAAGATCTGATCCAGGCCGGGATGATCGGCCTGCTTGAAGTGTCGACCAAATACGACGCCAGCAAAGGCGCGAGTTTCGAGACGTACGCGGGCATTCGAATCCGTGGCGCGATGCTCGATGAAGTACGCAAGGGGGACTGGGCGCCGCGTTCGGTCCACCGCAATACCCGGATGGTCAGCGACGCAATTCGCTCGATTGAAGCTAAAACCGGTCGTGACGCTAAAGATCACGAGGTTGCGGCCGAACTCCAATTGAGTCTCGACGATTATTACGGGATTTTGAACGACACCCTGGGCAGCCGGTTATTCAGTTTCGACGATCTGTTGCAGGACGGCGAACACGAAGGGCTGCACGAGGATGGCGCGAGTGCTCATCTCGAGCCGTCACGCGATCTGGAAGATGAACGCTTCCAGGCAGCGCTGGCGGACGCGATTGCCAATTTGCCGGAGCGTGAGCGACTGGTGTTGGCGCTGTACTACGACGAAGAGTTGAATCTCAAGGAAATCGGTGAGGTCCTGGGGGTCAGCGAATCTCGGGTCAGCCAGTTACACAGCCAGTGCGCGGCCCGTTTGCGGGGGCGTTTGGGGGAGTGGCGAGCGCGCTGAAGGCAGTGTGGGGACACTGCGAACGCGGCGGGTGGGGTGTTGAACCAAACCGGCCCCGATCTGTTGTGCTCCAGACAGTCATTGAGTGCTTTGCCGGATTGATTGAAATGGCGTGTCCAGGTGCTGGGCGCGTTTAAGACTGCTTGGAGGTCGAATTGAACAAGAACATGAAAATCCTCATTGTTGATGACTTCTCAACGATGCGGCGGATCATAAAAAACCTGTTGCGTGACCTTGGGTTCACCAACACGGTCGAGGCCGATGATGGCACTACTGCCATTCCGGTTCTCAACAGCGGCAGCATCGACTTTCTGGTAACAGACTGGAACATGCCTGGCATGACCGGTATCGATCTGCTGCGCCACGTGCGCGCCGATGAAAAGCTCAAGCACCTGCCGGTGCTGATGGTGACCGCTGAAGCCAAGCGCGAGCAGATCATCGAGGCAGCCCAGGCCGGTGTTAACGGCTATGTGGTCAAACCCTTTACGGCCCAGGCGTTGAAAGAAAAAATCGAAAAGATTTTCGAACGCATCGGTTGATGTGCGAAGCCACTGCGCCACGGGGGAGCTATGGAGCATTACGAATCTTCACAGGGCGATTTCGAGTTGACCCTGAAAAAACACGCTGTCGAACTGGTCGAAAGCCTTGAAAAAGGCAGGTTCGGCGACGCTGTGCAACTGATCCATGAGCTCAATCAGACCCGTGACCGCGGCCTGTATCAGGAAGTGGGCAAGCTCACTCGCGAGCTGCATAGCGCGATCGTCAATTTCCAGATTGACCCGAACATGCCGCAAGCCGAGGAAGTGTCACAGATCACGGATGCCACCGAGCGTCTGGGTTATGTGGTCAAGCTGACCGAGGCTGCTGCCAACCGCACCATGGACCTGGTGGAAAACGCCACGCCGCTGGTCAACGGCCTGAGCAACGAAGCCCAGGCCTTGAGCACCGATTGGGGACGGTTCATGCGTCGCGAAGTCGGGGCTGAAGAGTTCCGCGAGCTGGCTCGGCGCGTCGACGGTTTCCTGACACGCAGCAGCGAAGACAATCGCGTTGTGTCGAGCAACCTCAACGACATTCTGCTCGCTCAGGATTACCAGGACCTCACCGGTCAGGTGATCAAGCGTGTGACCCAATTGGTCACCGAAGTTGAAAGCAACCTGCTCAAGCTCGTGCTTATGGCCAGTCAGGTGGACCGCTTTGCGGGCATCGAACATGACCGTGAAGCGATGCTGGCAGAAAAAGATCCGCAAAAACATCTCTCTCAGGGTGAAGGTCCGCAGATTCATGCCGATAAAAGAGAAGACGTTGTGTCCGGTCAGGACGATGTAGACGATTTGCTTTCCAGCCTTGGATTCTAGGAGCACCCCTACACATGAGCTTCGGCGCCGATGAAGAGATCCTTCAGGATTTCCTGGTTGAGGCCGGCGAGATTCTAGAGCAACTGTCCGAACAGCTGGTCGAGCTTGAAAGCCGACCTGATGATGCGGATTTGCTCAATGCAATTTTTCGCGGTTTTCACACTGTAAAAGGAGGCGCCGGCTTCCTCCAGCTCAACGAGCTGGTGGAGTGCTGTCACATCGCCGAGAACGTGTTCGACATCCTGCGCAAGGGTGAACGTCGCGTCGACTCGGAACTGATGGACGTGGTTCTCGAAGCGCTGGATGCGGTGAACGGCATGTTTACCGAAGTCCGCGAGCGCAGCCCGATCACGGCTGCCACGCCAGAATTGCTTGCGGCACTGGCCCGTCTGGCCGAGCCGCAAACCGCCGATGAAACGGCACCGGTTGCCGAAGTGGTGGAAGAACCTGCCGCCGAGAGCGAATCGGGTGACATCACCGATAACGAATTCGAACAACTGCTGGACTCACTGAACGCCGTCAAGGCTCAGGCAGAAGCCCCGGCAGCCGTGCCAGCGCCGAGCAGCAATGCGGCAGCCAGCGACGAAATAACCGATGCCGAGTTCGAGTCGCTGCTCGATCAACTGCACGGTAAAGGCCAGTTCGCCGTCGATGCGGTAGCCCCGGCGCCAGCCGCACCGGCTGCCCCGAAAGCGGCAGGCGACAGCTCCGATATCACTGATGACGAGTTCGAAGCACTGCTCGATCAGCTGCACGGCAAGGGCAACTTTGCCGTTGATGCGCTGGAATCGGCCATTGCTGCGGTCCCGGCCCCGGCTGCGCCCACCGCTAAAGCGGCCGGCGGCGATCTGATCTCCGATCACGAGTTCGAATCGCTGCTCGACGAATTGCACGGCAAAGGCAAGTTTACTGAGGTTGGCACTGGCGCAGTGGTTTCTGCTCCTGTCGCCAAGGCGCCAGCACCGGCTGCGAAACCCGTTGCCAAAGCGCCCGAGCCTAAAGCCGAAGCGCCGAAGCCTGCCGCTGCTGCCCCGGCTCCGGCTCGTGCCCCGGCCGCGCCGCCACCGGAAAAACAGGCCAGCGAAGCCGAGACCACCGTGCGGGTCGATACCGCGCGTCTCGACGAAATCATGAACATGGTCGGCGAGTTGGTACTGGTGCGTAACCGCTTGGTCCGTCTGGGCCTCAACAGCGGCGACGAAGCCATGTCCAAGGCCGTGTCGAACCTCGACGTGGTCACGGCCGACCTGCAAACCGCGGTCATGAAGACCCGGATGCAACCGATCAAGAAGGTCTTCGGGCGCTTCCCGCGTCTGGTTCGCGACCTGGCTCGCCAGCTCAAGAAAGAGATCAACCTGGAACTGGTCGGCGAAGAAACCGACCTCGACAAGAACCTCGTCGAGGCCCTGGCCGACCCGCTGGTCCACTTGGTGCGCAACTCGGTCGACCACGGTATTGAAGAGCCGGCCGAGCGTGAAGCGATGGGCAAGCCTCGCAGCGGCAAGGTGATCCTGTCCGCTGAACAGGAAGGCGACCACATCCTGCTGTCGATCTCCGATGACGGCAAGGGCATGGACGCCGATGTTCTGCGCGGCATTGCCGTGAAGAAAGGCTTGATGGACAAGGATGCAGCGGATCGCCTCAGCGAATCCGATTGCTTCAACCTGATCTTCGCGCCGGGTTTCTCGACCAAGACCGAAATTTCCGATGTCTCCGGACGCGGCGTGGGCATGGACGTGGTGAAAACCAAAATCGCCCAGCTCAACGGCACCATCAATATCTATTCGACCAAGGGCAAGGGCTCGAAGATCGTCATCAAGGTCCCGTTGACCCTGGCGATCATGCCGACGCTGATGGTCATGCTGGGCAACCAGGCGTTTGCGTTCCCGCTGGTGAACGTCAACGAGATCTTCCACCTCGACCTGTCGCGCACCAACGTGGTGGACGGCCAGGAAGTGGTGATCGTGCGGGACAAGGCGCTGCCATTGTTCTACCTCAAACGCTGGCTGGTCAGCTCTGCCGCTCATGAAGAGCAGCGCGAAGGCCACGTGGTGATCCTTTCGGTGGGCACTCAGCGGATCGGCTTCGTCGTCGATCAACTGGTGGGCCAGGAAGAAGTGGTCATCAAGCCATTGGGCAAAATGCTCCAGGGAACCCCGGGCATGTCCGGCGCCACCATCACCGGTGACGGCCGCATTGCGCTGATTCTCGATGTTCCGAGCATGCTCAAGCGTTACGCCGCACGGCGTATTTGATTCTGGTGGAGCGGGGCGACTGAGCCTCGCTCCGTCTAACGGAGTGTTTATGGCAGTTAAAGTCCTGGTGGTGGACGATTCGGGTTTTTTCCGCCGCCGCGTCTCGGAAATACTTTCAGCGGATCCGAATATCCAGGTCGTCGGCACGGCGACCAACGGAAAAGAGGCGATTGATCAGGCGCTGGCCCTCAAGCCAGATGTGATCACCATGGACTACGAGATGCCGATGATGGATGGCATCACGGCGGTGCGGCACATCATGCAGCGCTGCCCGACCCCGGTGTTGATGTTCTCCTCGCTGACCCATGAAGGCGCCCGGGTCACCCTCGATGCGCTGGATGCCGGTGCGGTGGATTTCCTGCCGAAGAATTTCGAAGACATCTCCCGTAACCCGGAGAAGGTCAAGCAACTGCTGTGCGAGAAGATTCTCAGCATCTCGCGCAGTAATCGTCGCGCCAACACCTACAGCGCTCCGGCACCTGTCGCCGCTCCCGCCCCGACGCCTGCACCTTCGAGCGTCAGCAGCTACGGCAGCAGCGCGCCTGTGCGTCCGGCACCGGCTCCGATTCCGGCACGTACCCACGCGCCAGCCTCGTCGTCGCCAACGCCGAAACGCAAGGCCTACAAACTGGTCGCCATCGGTACGTCCACTGGCGGCCCGGTTGCCCTGCAGCGGGTTCTGACCCAATTGCCGGCCAACTTCCCCGCACCGATCGTATTGATTCAGCACATGCCGGCTGCCTTTACCAAGGCCTTCGCCGAACGTCTGGACAAGCTCTGCCGCATCAGCGTCAAGGAAGCCGAGGATGGTGACATCCTGCGTCCGGGCCTGGCGTTGCTGGCGCCGGGTGGCAAGCAAATGATGATCGACGGCCGTGGAGCGGTGAAGATCCTCCCGGGCGACGAACGTCTGAACTACAAGCCGTGCGTGGACATCACCTTCGGTTCCGCAGCCAAGTCCTACGGTGACAAAGTTCTGGCGGTCGTATTGACCGGCATGGGCGCCGATGGTCGTGAAGGCGCGCGTCTGCTCAAGCAGGGCGGCAGCTCGATCTGGGCTCAGGATGAAGCCAGCTGCGTGATCTACGGCATGCCGATGGCCATCGTCAAAGCCGAACTCGCCGATGCGGTGTACGGCCTGGACGATATCGGCAAGCATCTGGTCGAGGCTTGTATCTGATGGATGTTTTAAGCCTTATCGGGATCATCCTGGCGTTTGTCGCCATCATTGGCGGCAACTACCTTGAAGGCGGCCACCTCGGCGCCCTGGCCAACGGCCCGGCGGCGTTGATCGTTATCGGCGGAACCGTCGGTGCGGCGCTGCTGCAGTCACCGATGAGCGCCTTCAAGCGCGCCATGCAGATTCTGGCCTGGATCCTGTTCCCTCCACGCATCGACCTCGCCGGCGGCGTTGATCGCGTCGTCAACTGGAGCCTGACCGCACGCAAGGAAGGCTTGCTCGGTCTGGAAGGGGTGGCCGACGCCGAACCTGACAACTACTCGCGCAAAGGCCTGCAATTGCTGGTGGACGGCGCCGAGCCGGAAGCGATTCGCAGCATCCTGGAAGTGGATTTCTACACCCAGGAAAGCCGCGACATCGAAGCCGCCAAAGTCTTCGAAAGCATGGGCGGCTACGCGCCGACCATCGGCATCATCGGTGCGGTGATGGGCCTGATCCACGTGATGGGCAACCTGGCCGATCCATCGCAACTGGGTAGCGGCATTGCCGTGGCCTTTGTCGCGACCATCTACGGCGTGGCCAGTGCCAACCTGGTGCTGCTGCCGATTGCCGCCAAACTCAAGTCCGTCGCTTTGCGGCAGTCGCGTTATCGCGAAATGTTGTTGGAAGGCATTCTGTCGATCGCCGAAGGTGAAAACCCTCGCTCTATTGAGTTGAAGCTTCAGGGCTTCATGGATTGATGGGAGACATGGACCATGGCACGTCGTCGCCAACCTGAAGAACATGTAAACCATGAACGTTGGCTGGTTTCGTACGCCGACTTCATTACGTTGCTGTTCGCTTTCTTCGTCGTGATGTATTCGATTTCTTCGATCAACGAAGGCAAGTACAAGGTTATTTCCGAAGCGTTGATCGGGGTCTTTACCGACTCCGACCGCGCCCTCAAGCCGATCCCGATCGGCGACGAGCGACCGAAGACCGTGACCCCGGCCAAGCCGCTGGTTAAAGACGCCGAGCAGGTCGACGCCGGTATCGCGGGTTCCAGCGATCCGCTCAAAAGCATTGCCGACGATATCAGCGCCGCGTTCGGCGACTTGATCAGCTCCAACCAGATGACCATTCGCGGCAACGAGCTGTGGGTCGAGATCGAACTCAATTCCAGCCTGTTGTTCGGCAGTGGCGACGCCATGCCCAGCGACATCGCGTTCAACATCATCGACAAGGTTGCCGCGATTCTGAAGCCGTTCGACAACCCGATTCACGTCGAAGGTTTCACTGACGATCAACCGATCCGCACCGCGCAATACCCGACCAACTGGGAGCTGTCCTCGGCCCGGTCGGCGAGCATCGTGCGCATGCTGGCGATGCAGGGTGTGAACCCCGGTCGCCTGGCGTCGGTGGGGTACGGCGAGTTCCAGCCTGTGGCCAACAACGCGACGGCCGAGGGCCGGGCGCGTAACCGTCGCGTCGTGCTGGTGGTGTCACGAAATCTCGATGTACGCCGCAGCCTCACCGGTACCGGAACCGCCAATGCAAAACCGGATGCCGCGTTGAAGCGTGCTGGCACACAAACTGCACCGACCCCGGTCAAGTCGCCGGGACGAGAGAGTGCCGTCAATTCTCCGTCACCCGCATTAATACGTTGAGCTTTTCCTCGGTCGACCATTTCGACCGGGAGGAACAATCCGAATGAGAGTCTGGGCAGTCGCCAATCAAAAGGGTGGTGTTGGTAAAACCACTTCCTCTATCGCTTTAGCCGGTTTACTGGCCGAGGCGGGCAAGCGCGTGGTTGTGGTCGATCTCGACCCCCACGGCTCCATGACCAGCTACTTCGGTTACGACCCCGACAGCCTGGAACACAGCAGCTACGACCTGTTCCTGCACAAGGGCAGTGTGCCGCAAGGCTTGCCCGGTCAGTTGTTGTTGCCCACCAGCCACGAGAGTATTTCCCTGTTGCCGTCGAGCACCGCACTCGCGACCCTTGAGCGTCAGTCGCCAGGGCAGAGTGGCTTGGGCCTGGTGATTGCCAAGAGCCTGGCGCAACTTTGGCAGGACTTCGATTACGCCGTCATCGACAGCCCGCCGTTGCTCGGCGTGCTGATGGTCAATGCCTTGGCGGCGAGCCAGCAATTGGTGATTCCGGTGCAGACCGAACACCTCGCGGTCAAAGGCCTGGAACGCATGGTCAACACCCTGGCGATGATCAACCGTTCGCGTAAGCAGGCGCTGCCGTTCAGCATCGTGCCGACCCTGTTCGACCGCCGCACGCAGGCTTCCCTCGGAACGCTGCGGGTGTTGCGCGACAAGTACCCGGAAGAAATCTGGCAGGGCTACATCCCGGTCGATACCCGCTTGCGTGACGCCAGCCGTGCCGGCGTGACGCCTTCGCAGTTCGACGGCAAGAGCCGTGGGGTGCTGGCTTATCGCGCGTTGCTCAAGCATTTGCTGGCAGCACAACTTGTTCCGCAGGTGGCGTGAGATGAACCGCCCGGTAAAAATCACCTCGCGTCCGCAACTGGCTCTCCAGTCTTATCTGGACAGCTTGCTGATGGAGGCGACTGAAGAGTTGCCGCCGGAAATCGAAGCGCTGGTTGAAATCGTTGAGGTTGTTGAAGCGGTCGAAGTTGAAGCTGCACTGGACGAGTTCCAGGCAGCGGTGCTTGAAGAGCAGGCTCGCGATGCGCAGAAACCCGCCGTGGTTGCCGCACCTGTAGCAGCGCCCGTAGCGAAAGCTCCAGTGGCGCTGGTCGAAGCACCAGCGCCGGTTCTCGCGTCGGTATCGACCATCGCACCGTTACTGCAAGCCTTGGTGCCGCCGGTGGTCGAAGTCCACCTGCCACCGAGCAACACGCCACCGCCAGTGGAAACCGATGGTCGCCCGTCCTGGGCCGCCGAACCATTCGAATGCCTGTTGTTCGATGTCGCCGGGCTGACCCTGGCTGTGCCGCTGGTGTGTCTGGGCTCGATTTATTCCCTGGCCGGCCACGAGCTGACACCGCTGTTCGGTCAGCCGGAATGGTTCCTCGGGATCCTGCCAAGCCAGGCCGGCAACCTGAAAGTATTGGACACCGCGCGTTGGGTCATGCCCGACCGCTACCGAGACGATTTCCGTCAGGGCCTGCAATACGTTATTTCGGTTCAGGGCTACGAATGGGGGCTGGCGGTACATCAGGTCAGCCGCTCGTTGCGCCTGGACCCGAACGAAATCAAATGGAGAAGTCATCGAGGTCAGCGGCCATGGCTCGCCGGCACGGTGATTGAGCACATGTGTGCGCTGCTGGACGTTTCCGCCCTGGCCGAGTTGATCGCCAGCGGCGGGGCAAAGCACATGGGCGGCAGCAAGCCGCTACACAAACCGACATAGCTGCCGACATAACAAGTATGCGACGGCATTGTTGAATGCCGCCAACAGAACACACACCGCTAGGGCGGTTTTTCGAGGGGTCAGGGTATGAGTAGTCAAGCGACGAATGCAAAAGGTTCTGAAGATCCGATCCTGCAATGGGTGACCTTCAAACTGGACAATGAAACCTACGGCATCAACGTGATGCGCGTTCAGGAAGTCCTGCGTTACACCGAAATCGCCCCGGTCCCGGGTGCCCCGAGCTACGTGCTGGGCATCATCAACCTGCGCGGTAACGTGGTCACCGTGATCGACACCCGTCAGCGTTTCGGCCTGATGAATGCCGAGATCAGCGACAACACCCGTATCGTCATCATTGAAGCCGACAAGCAAGTGGTCGGGATCATGGTCGACAGCGTGGCCGAAGTGGTTTACCTGCGTCAGTCGGAAATCGAGACCGCGCCGAACGTCGGTAACGAAGAATCCGCCAAGTTCATTCAAGGCGTGTGCAACAAGAACAACGAACTGCTGATCCTGGTCGAGCTGGACAAGATGATGAGCGAAGAAGAATGGTCGGATCTGGAGAACATCTGATTGATTCTTGAGGTAGCGGTCATTGTCCTGTTCCTCTTTTGGGCAGGCACGCTGGCGATGTTTCTGGCGTACATACGAGGCCAACGACTGATCACCGCGCAACAGGCTCAGGGCGATGCGCTGCGTGATCAGCGCATCAAGGACTTGGCCAAGCGCGTCGAAGACTACCAGAGCGGCAACGTGCGCATGGGTGAAGACCTG
Source organism: Pseudomonas sp. LBUM1645 (assembly GCF_059716185.1). NCBI lineage: Bacteria > Pseudomonadati > Pseudomonadota > Gammaproteobacteria > Pseudomonadales > Pseudomonadaceae > Pseudomonas > Pseudomonas sp. LBUM1645. The sequence continues at coordinate 5,262,994 of NZ_CP166811.1, read as the reverse complement.
CACGAACTGCGCGCGGTGGTTGGCCCGTTGCCGGACAAACTGGCTCAGCTGGAACAGCGCGATCCGTCGAGCCTGTCGTTTGCCCAAGCGGCAAAACTGGTCGGTATGGGCGCGAGCGTCGATGAACTGACTCAGTCCTGCGGCTTGACCCAGGCTGAGGCGGAGTTGATGAGTAAGGTGCACAAGAACTGAGAAGATCAAAAGATCGCAGCGTTCGGCAAGCTCTCACTGGATATCCGGTATGGAGCTGCCGAAGGCGCGATTTTTTTGCGTTAAAGCGCTAGCTTTCTGCGCACACGGATCCTGTTCTCCAGGATTTGTGTGAAGTGTCTGCAAGACTCGCCTGATATTCATGCGTCGCCAATAAGATGATCATTGACCCTCGAATCGACTGCGCCAGACGTTCACTACGTCGCGCATCCCTTTCAAATTCGAGGGCAGAGCAATGACTACCATTGGCGTGTTCGCGACAATTTTCAATGAGCGTGACGAGGTGTTGTGTGTCCAGCGCAACTACGCCCCTTATGGCTGGACGATACCGGGCGGGCGTCTGGAGGACGGCGAGTCGCCGGAGATGACAGTTGTTCGGGAAGTCTTGGAAGAGACGGGATATCACGTCAGCGTAGAGAGGCTGGTCGGTTTGTACTCCGCACCGTTCAAAGCTGATCTGGTGATCTCCTTTGTGTGCCGTATCACTGGGTATGAGCTGTGGCAGGCTAACGAGGAAATAGCAGCGGTGGCTTTTTTTCCGTTGACCGAATTGCCGGATCCCACGAGGAACAATACCCGTGTTCGCATACTGGACGCTTTTGCAGGCAAGCAAGGTATCTGGAGATGTTTTACCGCTGATGAGCATGCTTGATGCCGTCAGCTAAGAGATAGAACGAGCGATGAGCTCCCTGTGGCGAGGGAGCTTGCTCCCGTTGGACTGCGAAGCGGTCCCGATATCAGGCAATCGGATGCATCAGGCAGATCGTATAGGCAGGTTTTACGACTGCTGCGCAGCCGAACGGGAGCAAGCTCCCTCGCCACAGGGACGGTGTTCGGCATAAAGTCGGCTATCAAGATAAAAAGATTGCCGAATCAATAATCGTCCCCGCGCTCCGTTATATCCTTCTCGACCATAGGCGCATTCGGATCCTGCCCCTGCGGAAACTTACCCTTCAGATTCCACGCAAACGCAATAATCTCGGCAATCGTGCGATACAACTCCTCCGGAATACTCTCCCCCAATTCCATACGCGCCAGCAGCTTCACCAGCTCGGGGTTTTCGTAGATCGGCACTTCGCATTCGCGGGCAATCTTCAGAATGGCTTCGGCCAGTGCTTCGTCGCCCTTGGCCGTGAGGGTAGGGGCGTGGCTGCCGTCGTATTTGAGGGCGATGGCTTGGCGCGGGGTGTTGGGGTTTCTCATGCGGTTTCGTCGACCCAGCGTTGTTCGAGACGGGTTTGAGGGCCTTGTGGCGGTGTGCCGAGGTGGCAATCGAGATCGCCGACATTCAGGCCGGACGCCAGCAGCCGCTGGCGCAGTTCGGCCAGGTTACTTTCGATCAGGCTCGCGGTGTACGGGCGTTCCGCCCAGAGCTGGCTGGACAGGCTGCCTTTGATCAGTTGTGCCTGAATCTGCAGCGGGCCCAAAGGCTCCATATCGAATGCCAGGTCCACTCGCCACAATTGTTGTTTGGGTTCGCGCTCGTCGCGGCGTTCGTTTTGCTGTTCTTTCTCGGGCGCTTCTTCGCGCTGGAATTTGACCTGCAACGGGACGATGTCCTGCAGATTGCGCATCGGGATTTCCAGTTGCCAGGTGCTCATCAACCGTCCGTCGTCAGTAACGCCGGTCTGTTCCAGGCTCGACAGTTGATGGCTTTGCAGGCGTGAAACCGCCGCTGCTGCCAAACGCAGCAAGTGCTCGAGATCGCCTTCGCCGTCCATGCTCTGTAACAGGCGCTCGGGCAGCGGGAAGCTGGTTGGCTGCGGTTTGGCGCTGACCTGACCGAGCATGCCGAGGGCGCTGCGCACGAAGTTCGGCATGGCCTGGGCCAGTGTGTTGGCGGCAATGATCGCGTTTAAATTGGTGTTGGCCGGGGTCAGTTGTGCGATCAGCTTGAGCAGATCGCCTTTCATGTCCGGGGCCAGTGTCGGGTTCTGACCGCTGAGCAGTTTGGCTTCAAGGAACAGCCCGCTATTGGCCAGTGCATGGGCCAGCCCCTTTGGCGTGCTGAGTTGTTGAACATCGGGCAGGCCGGCGAGCAACTTGTCGACGGTGGCACGCAGATCACTGGACGTCTGATTCGAGGACGGCAGGTTTTGCAGGAGCTTGAGCAGGCCATCCAACGAACCCTGGCGGCTCTGTTGACTGACCAATTGTTGGGTTACCGCCAATTGCTCCTGGCGGCTGCTCAATGGCACGAACTTCAGCGTCTGGGTGTCCTGCACCAGTGCGCTCAGCAAGGTGCCGATGCGCAGCGGCGTCGGGCTGTCGATGTTCAGGGTGCTGCCGCTCAACGCGGTGTTGAGCAAGCTCACCATCGAGCGAAACACCGTCGGCTGGCCCGGCACCTGCGGCAACACCTGAGAGGTCAGCACTTTGCCTTGCAGCAGAGTGCCGACGGGCAGTTGCGCCGTGTCGATACGAGTGAGAGTGGCGACGCTGGAGGCGATGGCCTGTTGCACGGTGACGGCCAGATTACCCGCCGACGGCTGAGTGATCGCCAGGCTGGTGCCCTGAGGCAGCGGTTGGGTGCTGGTGGCCTGGACCGTGGTCTGACGGCCGCTGTCGAGGGTGACCTTGAGCAACAGTTGAAAGGTCTGATCCGCCTGCTTGAGTGACAGCACTTCGGCCTTGGCGGTCTGGCCCGCAGTGATCAGGCCCTCCATCGGCGTCAGTAACTTCAGCAGGTCGCCACTTACCACCAGCGGCCGCGAAGTCGCGGGCGTGGTCTGCGGTAGCGGGAGGATGTTCATTTCGCCTGTCATACGCGGTCACAACCTGAGGAAATTGCCCTCTTTAGAGTAGGGCATGGCATGTATAATGCCGCCCCGTTGTATCCGGGGCGCTGAAAACATTTCAAATACTTGATCCAGCTCCTTAGAACGGGCCGCCAATGCATTTATCCTGCATATCTTTAACGGCCGCTCCACTGCCGACTTGAACCCAAAAGGCCCGTGATCTCTTGACCAGTCCTGTCCTGCAAACCGTTGCCCTCGCCTGTGAGCGAGACCTTCGGCTGCTCTTCGAAAATCTCGAATTGAGACTGGCCAGTGGCGAAATGTTGCAAATCAGCGGCCCCAACGGCAGTGGCAAAACCAGCCTTTTACGTTTGCTTTGCGGTCTGATGCAGCCGACTGCCGGTCAGGTGCTGCTCAATGGCCAGCCACTGAACGAGCAACGCTTCGAGCTGGCGCGCAACCTGCTGTGGATCGGCCATGCCGCCGGGATCAAGGACCTGCTGACGCCGGAAGAAAACCTGAGCTGGCTTTGCGCGCTGCATCAACCGGCCTCCCATGAGGCGATCTGGCAGGCGCTGACGGCTGTCGGACTGCGCGGTTTCGAGGATGTTCCTTGCCATACGCTGTCTGCCGGGCAGCAACGCCGGGTCGCGTTGGCGCGGTTGTACCTGGAAAGCCCGCCGCTATGGATCCTCGATGAGCCATTCACCGCGCTCGACAAACAAGGCGTGGCGCAACTCGAAGAACACCTGGCTGCACACTGCGAGCGCGGTGGCATGGTGGTCTTGACCACTCACCACACGCTGACCCGGATGCCGGCCGGCTATCGCGACATTGATCTGGGGAACTGGGCCGTATGAGTGTTTTCGGCCTGTTGGTCGCCCGTGAAGCCCGATTGTTGTTCCGCCGTCCGGCGGAGTTGGCCAATCCGCTCGTATTCTTCGCGATCGTCGTTTCCCTGTTCCCGTTGGCGGTCGGACCCGAGTCTCAATTGTTGCAAACCTTGTCTCCGGGACTGGTCTGGGTAGCGGCCCTTTTATCGGTTTTGCTCTCGCTGGACGGGCTTTTCCGCAGTGATTTCGAAGACGGATCGCTTGAACAGTGGGTCCTTTCGTCGCACCCCCTGCCTCTTCTGGTTTTGGCCAAGGTACTGGCACACTGGTCCTTCTCTGGCCTGGCACTGGTTTTGCTCGCGCCATTACTGGCATTGATGCTCGGTTTGCCAACCGCTTGTCTGCCGGTGTTGCTGCTTTCTTTGTTGCTGGGTACACCGGTGCTGAGCCTGCTCGGTGCGGTGGGCGCAGCCCTGACGGTGGGGTTGAAGCGCGGTGGCCTGTTGCTGGCGCTGCTGATTCTGCCGTTGTACATCCCGGTGTTGATTCTCGGCAGTGGCGCCTTGCAGGCGGCATTGCAGGGCATGCCGGCGACCGGTTATCTCCTGTGGCTTGGTAGCCTGACCGCCCTGGCGATAACCCTGACACCTTTTGCAATAGCTGCTGGCCTGAAGATCAGCGTCGGCGAATAATAATGAGGTCTGATCAATTTTTGATCGCTTTCTTTTAAATGAAAGGCAGACCCTTCGTTGCTCGTGATGGCGAGCAGCAACCGTGATGGAAACAGTAATGAACTGGACTTGGTTTCATAAGCTCGGCTCGCCCAAATGGTTTTACGGCATCAGTGGCAAACTGCTGCCGTGGCTGAGTGTCGCGGCGTTGCTGCTGATCAGCGTTGGTGTAGTGTGGGGCCTGGCCTTCGCGCCGCCGGACTACCAGCAAGGCAACAGCTTTCGCATCATTTATATCCACGTTCCGGCCGCCATGCTGGCCCAGTCCATCTACGTGATGCTGGCGGTCTGTGGCATCGTCGGGCTGGTGTGGAAGATGAAGCTGGCCGACGTCGCCCTGCAATGCGCGGCACCCATCGGCGCCTGGATGACCGCCGTGGCGCTGGTCACCGGCGCGATCTGGGGCAAACCGACCTGGGGCTCGTGGTGGGTCTGGGATGCACGACTTACGTCCATGCTTATTCTGCTGTTTCTGTACTTCGGTCTTATTGCGCTGGGCAATGCGATCAGCAATCGTGACAGTGCCGCCAAGGCCTGCGCGGTATTGGCGATTGTCGGCGTGATCAACATCCCGATCATCAAATACTCGGTGGAGTGGTGGAACACCCTGCACCAGGGCGCGACGTTCACCCTCACTGAAAAACCGGCGATGCCCGCCGAGATGTGGCTGCCACTGCTGCTGACGGTGCTGGGTTTCTACTGTTTCTTCGGCGCGGTGTTGCTGCTGCGCATGCGTCTTGAAGTGCTCAAGCGCGAAGCCCGCGCCAGTTGGGTCAAGGCCGAAGTGCAGAACAGTCTGGAGGCCGCTCGATGAGTTTTGCTTCATTCGGCGACTTCCTCGCCATGGGCCATCATGCCCTGTATGTCTGGTCAGCCTATGGCATCTGCCTGGCGGTGCTGGCCCTCAACGTGGCGGCGCCAATCCTGGCCCGCAAGCGGTATCTGCAACAAGAGGCGCGTCGTTTGCGCCGGGAGAACGGCAAGTGAATCCGCTGCGCAAAAAGCGTCTTATCATCATTCTCGCGATCCTGGTCGGTGTCGGTGCTGCCGTCGGCCTGGCCCTGAGCGCCCTGCAGCAGAACATCAATCTGTTTTACACCCCGACCCAAATCGCCAACGGCGAAGCCCCGCAAGACACGCGCATCCGCGCTGGCGGCATGGTCGAGAAAGGTTCGCTGCAACGTTCCGGCGATTCGCTGGACGTGAAATTCATCGTCACCGACTTCAGTAAATCCGTGACCATCAGCTACCGCGGCATCCTTCCGGACCTGTTCCGCGAAGGGCAGGGCATCGTTGCCCTGGGCAAGCTTAACGCCGACGGCGTGGTGGTGGCCGACGAAGTGCTGGCCAAACACGACGAGAAGTACATGCCGCCGGAAGTGACCAAGGCCCTGAAAGACAGTGGCATGTCGGCACCCACTCCCGCCAAAGAGGGCTAACTGATGACTGCTGGAATCTTTATCCCTGAATTGGGCCACCTGGCCATGATCCTGGCGCTGTGTTTCGCGCTGGTTCAGGCCGTGGTGCCATTGTTCGGTGCCTGGCGCGGTGACCGCTTGTGGATGAGCCTCGCTCAGCCGGCCGCCTGGGGGCAATTCGCGTTTCTGCTGTTCTCCTTCGGTTGCCTGACTTACGCCTTCATGGCCGACGATTTCTCCGTCGACTACGTCGCTAGCAACTCCAACAGCGCCTTGCCGTGGTACTACAAGTTCAGCGCAGTGTGGGGCGCTCACGAAGGGTCGTTGCTGCTATGGGCGCTGATCCTCGGCGGCTGGACCTTCGCGGTGTCGGTATTCTCCCGGCAGTTGCCGCAAGTGATGCTGGCCCGGGTGTTGGCGGTGATGGGCATGATCAGCACCGGTTTCCTGCTGTTCCTGATCCTCACCTCGAACCCTTTCAAACGAATCCTGCCGCAGATTCCTGCGGACGGTCATGACCTCAACCCATTGCTGCAAGACATCGGCCTGATCGTTCATCCGCCGATGCTGTACATGGGCTATGTCGGTTTCTCCGTGGCGTTCGCTTTCGCCATCGCTGCACTGCTGGGCGGTCGTCTTGATGCGGCGTGGGCTCGCTGGTCCCGACCGTGGACCATCGTCGCCTGGGCCTTCCTTGGTATCGGCATCACCCTCGGTTCGTGGTGGGCGTACTACGAACTCGGCTGGGGCGGCTGGTGGTTCTGGGACCCGGTGGAAAACGCCTCCTTCATGCCATGGCTGGTGGGTACGGCGCTGATTCACTCCTTGGCGGTCACGGAAAAACGTGGCGTGTTCAAGAGCTGGACCGTGTTGCTGGCCATTGCCGCGTTCTCGCTGAGCTTGCTGGGGACCTTCCTTGTACGTTCCGGCGTGCTGACGTCGGTTCACGCCTTTGCGTCCGATCCTGAGCGCGGTGTGTTCATCCTGATCTTCCTGCTGTTCGTGGTCGGTGGTTCGCTGACGCTGTTTGCCCTGCGCGCTCCCGTGGTGAAGAGCCACGTCGGCTTCAACCTCTGGTCCCGGGAAACCCTGCTGCTGGGTAACAACCTGGTGCTGGTTGTCGCCGCTTCGATGATCCTGCTCGGCACCTTGTATCCGCTGATTCTCGATGCAATGACCGGCGCCAAGCTGTCGGTCGGCCCGCCGTACTTCAACGCACTGTTCATCCCGTTGATGGCCTTGCTGATGATGGTGATGGCGGTCGGCATGTTGGTGCGCTGGAAAGACACCCCGGTCAAATGGCTGTTGAGCATGCTGACTCCGGTGTTGCTCGGTAGCGCCGCGCTGGCCGTGGTAGCCGGTGTCGCTTACGGCGATTTCAACTGGGCGGTGATCGCGACGTTCATGCTCGCGGCCTGGGTGTTGCTGGCCGGTGTGCGTGACATCTTCGACAAGACTCGCCACAAAGGCCTGATCAAAGGCCTGCCGACCCTGACCCGCAGCTATTGGGGCATGCAGGTCGCTCACCTCGGCATCGCCGTGTGTGCCCTCGGCGTCGTGCTGTCGAGCCAGAACAGTGCCGAGCGCGACCTGCGTCTGGCGCCGGGCGAATCCATGGACCTGGGCGGTTACCAGTTCGTGTTTGAAGGCGCCAAGCATTTCGAAGGCCCGAACTTCACCTCCGACAAGGGCACCGTTCGGGTGATCCGCAACGGCAAGGAAGTCAGCGTGCTGCACCCGGAAAAACGCCTCTACACCGTGCAGAACTCGGTGATGACAGAAGCCGGGATCGACGCCGGTTTCACCCGCGACCTCTACGTCGCACTCGGCGAACCGTTGGGCGATGGCGCCTGGGCCGTTCGCGTCCACGTCAAACCGTTCGTGCGCTGGATCTGGTTCGGTGGGCTGCTCACCGGTTTGGGCGGGTTGCTGGCGGCATTCGATCGCCGTTACCGGGTTAAGGTGAAAAGCCGTGTGCGTGAAGCACTGGGCATGACGGGAGCCACGGCATGAGACGTTGGTTGATGCTGTTGCCCCTGGTGATTTTTCTGGTGGTGGCTGTTTTCCTTTATCGCGGGCTCTATCTGGACCCGGCCGAGCTGCCTTCGGCGATGATCAACAAGCCGTTCCCGGAGTTTTCCCTGCCGGCCGTGCAGGGCGATAAAACCCTGACCAAGGCGGACATTCTGGGTAAACCAGCGCTGGTCAACGTCTGGGGCACCTGGTGCATTTCCTGCCGGGTCGAGCACCCGGTGCTGAACAAACTGGCCGAGAAGGGTGTGGTGATCTACGGCATCAACTACAAGGACGTCAACGCTGACGCCTTGAAGTGGCTGGTGGAATTCCACAATCCATACCAGCTGGACATCCGTGACGATGAAGGCACTTTGGGTTTGAACCTGGGTGTGTACGGCGCTCCGGAAACCTTCTTCATCGACGCCAAGGGCATCATCCGCGACAAGTTCGTTGGCGTGATCGACGAACAGGTCTGGCGCGAAAAACTGGCGGCCAAGTATCAGGCGCTGGTTGATGAGGCCAAGCCATGAAGCGCTGGATAGCCGCCGCGGTATTGGGTTTGAGCATGGCCGGCGTGGCGCACGCGGCCATCGACACCTACGAGTTCGCCAAAGAAGGTGATCGCGAGCGTTTTCGCGAGCTGACCAAAGAGCTGCGTTGCCCCAAGTGCCAGAATCAGGACATTGCCGATTCCAATGCACCGATCGCTGCTGACCTGCGCAAAGAGATTTTCCGCATGCTCAACGAGGGCAAGGACAATCAGCAGATCATCGACTTCATGGTCGACCGCTACGGTGATTTCGTCCGCTACAAACCTGCTCTGAACGCCAAGACTGCTGTGCTCTGGTTCGGCCCTGCCGGCCTGCTGCTGGGCGGTTTTGTGATCATCGCCGTGATCGTCCGCCGTCGTCGCGTGCAACGCGCTGACACCAAGGATGAGCTCTCTGCCGAGGAGCGTGAGCGCCTCGACCATCTGTTGGATAAAACCAAGAATGATTGATTTCTGGCTCGCTGCAGGTCTGCTACTTCTGGTTGCCCTGAGTTTTCTGTTGATTCCCGTTCTGCGTGGCCGCCGCGCCCAGCTTGAAGAGGATCGTACGGCCCTGAACGTCGCGCTGTATCAGGAGCGCGTGGCTGAGTTGCAGACTCAGCAGGAAGAGGGCGTTCTCGATGCCGCGCAAATGGACACCGGTCGCGCCGAAGCCGCCCGTGAGTTGCTCGCCGACACCGAGGGCGTCGAGGCGCCACGCGTGTCCCGCCTGGGCAAACCATGGCCGTTGCTGGCGGCGATTCTGGTGCCGGTGTTGGGTCTTGGCTTGTATCTGCATTTCGGGGCGAGCGACAAGGTCGAACTCACCCGCGAATTCTCCCAGGCGCCGCAGTCGATGGAAGAGATGACCCGTCGCCTGGAGCGTGCGGTCGAGGCTCAACCGGATTCGGCTGAAGGTTTGTACTTCCTCGGTCGCACGTACATGGCTCAGGATCGCCCTGGCGATGCGGCGAAGATCTTCGAACGCACGGTGAACCTGGCCGGTCGTCAGCCGGAACTGTTGGGTCAATGGGCTCAGGCCCAGTACTTCGCCGACGGCAAGAAGTGGTCGGACAAGGTTCAGGCCCTGACCGATGAAGCACTGAAAGCCGATCCGAAAGAAGTCACCAGCCTTGGCTTGCTCGGTATTGCTGCCTTTGAAAGCGAGCGTTATCAGGACGCCATCGACTACTGGAATCGCCTGCTGGTGCAACTGCCACCGGAGGACAGTTCCCGTGCCGCGCTGCAAGGCGGCATCACTCGGGCCACCGAGAAACTCGAAGCCAGCGGCGGCAAGGTGGCCCAGGCGCCCGCCGCCAAGGTGGCGGCACTGCTCAAGGTGCGAGTGGATCTGGCACCAGAGCTGAAAGCCAAGGTCCAGCCGGGCGACAGCGTATTCATCTTCGCCCGCGCCACCGCAGGGCCTCCGGCGCCATTGGCCGCCAAGCGCCTGACCGTGGCCGACTTGCCGGCGACCGTCGAGCTGGGCGATGCCGACGCAATGATGCCGCAGTTGAAACTGTCGAACTTCCCTGAAGTCCAACTGGTTGCACGCATCTCCCGCGCCGGCAAACCCACTGCCGGCGAATGGATCGGTCGCAGCCAGCCTCTGGCCAGCAGCACCACCGCGCAGCAAACACTGACCATCGACAGCCCGGACAAATGACAGGAAACGCCACTATGACCGCCATCGCTCGTATCACCCTGCTCAGTATGGTTTTGGGGTTAAGCGCTTGCGTGGTCCAACCGCAGCAACCTGAACGGCTGCCACCGATCCCGCCGTCGCAGCCGCGCCCGACGCCGTCCCCGACACCGACTCCTGGCAAACCGAGCGTCCCGGCCAAGCCCGCCAAACCGCTGCCACGCACCTCCGCGAGCTTCGCACCGCCGCCGGGTGGCAACAGCCATTGGGATGCCAAGCTCGGCGTGTACGTTCTCGATGATCAGACCAACACCTTCTACCGCCAGCGCACGTACTACCGCTGGGATAACGGCTGGAGCCGGTCGATCAGCCCGAACGGGCCATGGGAAGAGACAGACATCCATGGCGTTCCGGGCGGGTTGGGACGGCAATTCGGGCAGTAAACAGAAACGGCGATCCTTGGATCGCCGTTTTGCTTTTTGGCGTCTGAGAAAGTCGTTTAGAGAATGGCGCGGTATTCGCTTAATGCCTTGCTCGACTGAACCAGGCCTTGGCGCAATAGAAGATCAAGATAGCTACTGACATTCATCGGTGGCATTTTCAGTTGCTTGCGTTGGCGTTGCGCCGCCGTGACCACTGCCGCAGGGTCGAGGTTGAAGAGGTTGTCGACGAACTCGTCAGGATGCTGAGATTCGATACCGAAAGGGCCCAATGCCGTGCAGGGGAAGTCTTTCTGATTGAACGTGACGATGACGCTGGCGTTGCAGCGAATGGCGGCTGCCAACACATGTCGATCATCGATATCTGGCAGCGTCAGCCCTTCGATCAGGTCTTCGTATCCTGTGACACAAGCATCGGGTAAGGCCTGATCCATCAACTCGGACGTGCGATCCAGTTGCTCGGCGGTTAGATCCGGACGGTTTTTTAGGAGATTGCGTTTCCATTCGTTGTGTATCTCAAAAGACCATTTCGCTCTGAAACGTCCGGAAAGCGCGAGCCACATCAGAAAATCTCTCAGGGGCGCGGGGTATAGAACACATGCGTCATATACAGCGGTAAAAGAGGAGTGCCTCACTCGTATCCTGTCCTTAACGCTTGTGCCTGCTCGGCGAGAAGCGTCATTGCTTGCTCGCTGGCAGTGTCGCGCCGGTTTTTATAGTCCATCAAATCGGCAAAGCGCACACGTCGGTGCTTGCCGGTTTTGTGGTAGGACAATTCGCCGGATTCCAGCAGTTTGATCAGGTGCGGGCGTGAGACGTTAAGCAGGTCGGCGGCTTCCTGTGTGGTTAATTCGGCGTGAACCGGGACCACTTTGACGGCGTTGCCCGCTGCTAGCTCAGCCAGAATGTCGACCAGCAACCTGAGGGCTGAGGTGGGCAGTTCGACAGTGTGAGCTTCATTCTGCTCATCGAAAATCTGGATGTGCTGTGTCTCGAATTGAGTCGCAAGATAGGCCGCCAAGGCGCGCTGCCCCTCGATGGCAGCTTGTACTTCGCGCTCCATAGGCAAGGTGATCGGCGGGTGGATGGCAGGCGACATGGCGGTTTCCAATATTCTGAATAATCGAAGCTGAGAGGCTATTCGAATTAATCGAAAATCGCAATAAACGAAATAATCGAAATATCAGACGTCTTTTGTCAGCAACCCCTGCACATACTCCACAAACGCCCGGGCCTTCGCACTGGCCATTCTGCCCGTCGGAAACACTGCCCAAAGGTCCTGATTCGGCAACGTCCAATTCTTCATCACTTCCCTGACCGCGCCGTCGGCCAGTTCCGGTGCAAACATCCATTCGGATGCCATGGTCAGCCCTTGATGGGCTAGCACGGCTGCACGCAGACCTTCGGCGGCGTTGACGCGGATTCGGCCGCTGATGATGACTGACTGATCATCTGTCCCGTTGCGGAACTGCCAGTTGGCACCGCCACCCAAGGTGTAGACGACTGCTTGATGTTGGCTCAGATCGGCAGGGCAGGTAGGCTCGCCGTGTTTTTCGAAGTAGGCGGGCGTGCCCAGCACCATGCGCCGGCATTCGGCGATCTTGCGGGCGGTGAGGCCGGAGTCGCTCTGTGCACCCATGCGCAGGGCGATGTCGACGCCTTCTTCCACCAGATTGACGTTGCGATCGTCCAGCATCAAATCGATGTTCAGGTCCGGGTTCTGATCGAGAAATGGCCCCAGGTGCGGAACGATGTGCAGCCGGCCGAAGGTCACGGCGGCACAGATGCGCAGGTTACCGCTCAGGCCGCTGCCGGCACCGCGAGCGGCGTTGTCGGCCTCGTCCGCTTCTTCGATGGCACGCTTGGAGCGTTCGAAAAAGGCCAGGCCCGCCTCGGTCGGCGTCAGGCCTCGGGTCGAGCGCAACAGCAACCTGACCGCGAGACGCGCCTCCAAATGCGCGATGGCTTTCGAGACGGCGGGCTGGCCGATATTCAAACGCCGGGCGGCGGCGGAAAACGAACCGGTTTCTACCACGTAGACGAAGGTTTCCATTGCGGCGAGGCGGTCCATTTACGTCCCTTATGGAGATCAAATGTGGGAGCGAGCTTGCTCGCGATAGCGGTCTGACAGGCAACTTAGATGTTGAATGTTATGGCCTCATCGCGAGCAAGCTCACTCCCACAGCGGATAGGGGTTGCCGGTCAGAAAGTGGCCTTGCCTATCGAGGCACCACCGTCCACAAAAAGTGTCTGGCCGGTAATGAACCCGCTCTGCTCGGACAACAAAAACGCAATCGCCGCCGCGATCTCCTGCGGTTGCCCCAACCGCCCCATCGGCACGCCGGCCAGATACCGCGCTTCACCTTCGCTGCCCGGTGGATTGTTGGCGCGAAACAGTTCGGTTTCAGTCGGCCCCGGGGCCACGGCGTTCACCGTCACGCCGGTTTGCGCCAGTTCCAGCGCCCAGGATCGCGTGAAGCTGATCAACGCCGCTTTGGCCGCCGCGTAGGCGGTGCGCTGCGTGATACCCAGCACGGTCAGGCTGGAAATGTTCACCACCCGACCCCAGGCCTTGGCGCGCATGTTCGGCAGCAGTGCCTGAGTGGCCTGCAACGCCGAATGCAGGTTGACCCGCATCACGTCGTCGAACGTGTCGAGGTCGATTTCCCCCAGCACCTGCGGGCGCACCAGACCGACGTTATTCACCAGCCCGTCGAACTCATAAGTCCTGGCCAGCTCCGCCAGCACTTCCTGAGTCAGTGCCCGGTCGCTCAGATCCAGCGGAAACAGGATGCCGGGAAAGCTCAGGTCGGGCGATCGGGCGATTCCGACCACCCGATGACCCGCGCGGTCCAGGTGCTCGGCGACCGCGCGGCCGATGCCTTTACTGGCGCCGGTGATGAGAAAGGTACGTCGGGTCATTGCACACTCCTTCAAAGAACATGCCGCGGGTCAGGCGGCATTTAATCGGTTCAGCCGCGAATCGCATCCAGCATCGCGTGAGGCTCAGGACGCTGAGTGTAATCCGGGTTGACCTCGGCGTGACGGATCACGCCGAGTGAAATGATTCATTCTTGGGAAGAATGCCGCGGCCCGCAATCACACTCTGCAAAACAACCGAGCGTCGCGATCCGGATTTTTGTGCTTGAGTAAAGATAACTCTAGGGTTACTTTTGTTTGGGCCTGAGCAAGGAGGCTATTGGTGCAGAGCAGGCTATTGATCAAGGAGTTGGAGGAGGCCGGCTGGATACTGGATCGGATTACCGGCAGTCATCACCTCTTCAAACACCGATACAACCCGTACACGATACCCGTCCCTCATCCGAAAAAGGATTTACCGATCGGGACGGTCAAAAGCATCAGGAGGCGAGCCGGGTTGTATTACCCGGGAGCCAGTTACGCAGGAGATCCATAATGCAATATCCAATCTGTATCGAGTGGGGCGACGAGAACACCGCCATCGGTATTCAGATCCCCGATATCCCAGGCGCGGTAACGGCTGGGGATACGTTTGAAGATGCCTACAATGCGGCGGTCGAGATTGCTCACATCATGCTTCAGGAGATTGCGGCTGACGGGGAGTCGATTCCCATGCCTACATCTGCTGCCGCTCACCGTGGCAATCCGGACTTTGCCGACATGGGCTGGGGAATGCTGGAGCTGGACATCGCGCCGTACATGGGCAAAACCGAGAAGGTCAACGTGACGCTGCCCGGCTACGTGATTCAGCGCATTGATCGATATGTGCGCGAACACAATGTTAAAAGCCGTTCTTCCTTTCTGGCCGATGCGGCGATGGAGAAATTGGTTCGGCACTGAGTGAAATCGAGTCCATCGCCTTCGCGGGCGCCTACCCCTTGCCCGCGAAGCTATTGGTGGACTATGCCGTCGCCAACGAACGCTTCGGCGAAACACTCAAGAACCGCAACAACGCCAACAGCGGAAACGCACTGCCCACAATCACAATCCACAACCAGCCGCCATGCTCATACACCGCACTGGCCACCGAGGAACCAAACGCGCCGCCGATAAAAATGCTGGTCATGTACAGCGCATTCAGGCGGCTGCGGCTTTTAGCGTCGAGGGCGTAGACAGCGCGTTGGCCGAGGACCATGTTCATCTGCACGCAGAAATCGAGCACCACGCCGGTGACCGCGAGGCCGATGACGCTGTAGACCGGATGGATGAACGCCGGCAGGAAGCTCAGGCTGGCGAACAGCAGGGCCAGCAGTGAAGCAATGCGAGTGTGGCCAGCATCGGCCAGTCGACCGGCAATGGGGGCGGCGATGGCGCCGATGGCCCCGACCAGGGCGAAGATCGCGATCTGGGTTTGCGACAAGCCATGATTGCGCGCCAGTTCCAGCGGCACGGCGGTCCAGAACAGGCTGAAGGTGGCGAACATGCAGCCCTGATAAAACGCGCGCTGACGTAACACCGGTTGTTGGCGCAACAGGGTCCACAGAGAGCCCAACAACTGACCATAAGAAGCGCTGTGATCAGGTTGGCGCTTGGGAATCGTCAGCGCCAACACCATGCTGATCGCCGCCATCAACACTGCCGCAATCACAAACATCGCGCGCCAGCCGAAGTGGTCAGCCACCACGCTGGACACAGGTCGAGCGAGCAGAATTCCCAGCAGCAAACCGCCCATGATCCCGCCGACCACACGCCCGCGAGACTCTTCCGGTGCCAAATGCGCGGCCAGCGGAATCAGGATTTGCACCGACACCGAACTGAACCCCACCAGCAACGAGATCAGCAAAAACACGTTTGGCTGATCGGTAAACGCGGCGCCCAACAGACTGGCAATTGCCACCACCGTGGTGATGATCATCAAGCGGCGGTTCTCCAGCAGATCACCCAGTGGCACCAGGAAGAACAGACCCAAGGCGTAACCGATCTGGGTCAGTGAAACGATCAGGCTGGCCATGGTGCTGGTCAGGCCGATGTCCGGCGCGATCAGGCCGATGATCGGTTGGGCGTAGTAAATATTGGCAACGATGGCGCCGCAGCAGAAGGCGAATAGCAGCACCATGCCTCGGGTCATTGTTGCGGTGCCGTGGGGCACCTGGGTCGCAGGGTTCATAACGGGTCTCGCTGAGCAAAAGAGAATGCGCGCAGGCTAAAGGGCTATCGGAATGGGCAGAAGAGGGTTTGGAGTGATAGCAATCATTCCGTTGCGGAATGAGTGACGGACGTGTGTGATGTCCATCGAGGAACCTTGCGTCAAAACATTGAGGTCCGATGATACATTCACTTACATCCTGTTCGATAGCGTGCTTATGTTCTCTCTTCACGTTTCATTAAACGGAAGGCACTTTCATGAATGCGATGTTTCGTCACCTGATTCGCGGCGCTTCAGTTGTTACCTTGGTCGGCTTGTTCACGGCTAGTCTCGCCCAGGCTGCTGATGCGCCGGGCATGCGCATCGGCGTTCGCGGCGAGATCACCGGGGTCAGTCCCGACGTGCTGAATGTCCACGTCAACAGTGGTGAAAACGTGGTGATCAACTTGACCAAGGACACTAAGGTCCGCGCCGTCACCCTGGCCAATATCGAAGACATCAAACCCGGCAGCTATATCGGCTCGGCGGCCGTGCCGCAGGAAGACGGCACGCTCAAGGCGCTGGAAGTCCACGTCTTCCCACCGGAACTGGCCGGTAGCGGCGACGGTCATCGGCCGTTTGATTTGGCGAAGGGCAGTAGCATGACCAATGGCAGTGTCGGTGATTTGGTCGTCAGCAATGGCCGGGTGTTGACCGTCAACTACAAGGGCGGCCAGCAGAAGATTCTGGTGCCGGAGGATGTGCCGATCGTCAATCTGGTGCCGGGGGATCGCAGCTTGCTGAAGGTGGGGGTGAAGATCGTGACGTTTGTGACCCAAAGTGCTGATGGGACGCTGACCGCGCAATCCATTTCGGCCGGCAAGGACGGCGTGACACCGCCAATGTAGCTGCTTGGCACAAACCCTGTGGGAGCGAGCTTGCTCGCGATGGCGGCGTGTCAGGCAACAAATTTGTCGAATAAACAAATGTCATCGCGAGCAAGCTCGCTCCCACAGGGATCTTCAGCGAACATGAGTTTTGTGTTCGGCCACAAAAAAGGCGACCTTCTCAGGTCGCCTTTTTCATTGGGCTCAGGAATTACTGACCGCTGTAGATCTGATCAAAAATCCCACCATCATTGAAGTGGGTCTTCTGCACAGTCCGCCAGTCACCAAAGGTCTTCTCCACCGAAAGGAAATCCACTTTCGGGAAACGATCGGTGTACTTGGCCAGCACTGCCGGATCACGCGGGCGCAGGTAGTTCGCCGCAGCAATCTCCTGACCTTCCGGCGACCACAGGTACTTCAGATACTCCTCAGCAGCAGCGCGAGTGCCTTTCTTGTCGACGGTTTTGTCGACCACCGACACTGGCGGCTCGGCTTCGGCGGAAACACTTGGGTAGATCACTTCAAATTGGTCACGACCAAACTCACGGGCAATCATTTCCGCTTCGTTTTCGAAGGTCACCAGCACATCACCAATCTGGTTGGTCATGAAGGTTGTGGTGGCTGCGCGGCCACCGGTATCCAGCACCGGCGCTTGTTTGAACAGCTTGCCGACGAAGTCTTTGGCTTTGCTTTCGTCGCCACCGTTTTTCAGCACATAACCCCAGGCCGAGAGGTAGGTGTAGCGGCCGTTACCCGACGTTTTCGGGTTTGGCACGATCACCTGCACGCCGTCCTTGAGCAGGTCGGGCCAGTCTTTCAGGGCTTTCGGGTTGCCTTTGCGGACGATGAACACGGTGGCCGAGGTGAACGGCGCGCTGTTGTTCGGCAGACGGGTGACCCAGTTATCCGGGACCAGTTTGCCGTTGTCTGCCAGGGCGTTGATGTCGGTAGCCATGTTCATGGTGATGACGTCAGCCGGCAGGCCATCGATCACCGAACGCGCCTGTTTGCTGGAGCCGCCGAAGGACATCTGCAGGGTGATGTTTTCGTTGTGCTCGGCTTGCCAGTGTTTCTGGAAGGCAGTGTTGTAGTCCTTGTAGAAATCGCGCATCACGTCGTAGGAAACGTTAAGCAGGGTCGGTGCGGCCTGAGCCATGCTGGTCAGTGCCAGGCCAGCGGCCAGAAGTGAGGCGCCAAAGAGTTTTTTCACTGCGCAGTCCTTGTTCGTAAAGTTTTTATTTAAAAGTGAGGCAATTTGCCAGCGACTATAACGGGGCTCGCATAGTCCTTTAAAGATTAAAAAGTACTTTGCTTATTCCACTTTCTTGAACAGCTGATTACCGCACCGTGAGCAGAATGCTGCGCCATGTTCGTGGCTGTTTTTCTTGCACACGGGGCAGTCGTGTTGCAGTTGTTCACCGCGCATCGCGTTGGCCAGTTCGGCGGTGAAAATCCCGGTCGGCACGGCGATGATCGAGTAACCAGTGATCATCACCAAGGACGAAATCACCTGACCCAGCGGCGTCTTGGGCACGATGTCGCCGAACCCTACGGTGGTCAGCGTCACGATAGCCCAATAGATGCCTTTGGGAATGCTGGTGAAGCCGTGCTCCGGGCCTTCGATCACGTACATCAGCGTACCGAACACCGTCACCAGGGTGCAGACGCTGACCAGAAACACCACGATCTTCTGCTTGCTGCCGCGCAATGCGGACATCAGATAGTTGGCTTGTTTGAGGTACGGGCTGAGCTTGAGTACGCGGAAAATCCGCAGCATCCGAATGATCCGGATAATCAGCAGGTACTGTGCATCGGCGTAATACAGCGCAAGAATGCCGGGCACGATTGCCAGCAAATCCACCAGCCCATAAAAGCTGAACGCATAGCGCAACGGCTTGGGTGAGCAGTACAGCCGCAGGCCGTATTCGATGGCGAAGATAACCGTGAAGCCCCACTCGATGTACGCCAGCACGTTGGCGTAGTTCTGGTGAACCGCGTCGATGCTGTCGAGCATCACGATCACAATGCTGGCGAGGATGATCAACAGCAGGATGCCGTCGAAGCGCCGACCGGCCGTGGTGTCGCTTTGGAAAACCATGACGTAAAGCTCTTCACGCCAGTTTTTGCTGCTGTCCATGGAAAACGCCTGAACCAATAATCAGCGAAGCCTAGGTTGATTCTCCTCCAGAGTGCAAGGCGTACGGGCGATAGTGGTCTTGCCGAGCATTTGAACAATCGTACGGATCAGCCAACAGGCAAGGATAAAAGGCGCGGTCAGCGTTGGCAGACCGATGGCGGCAAACATCGGCGTCAGCAACAGCGCTGATGCAATACCGACTAGCGGCAGCCAAGGCTTCTGACGCTGCGAGCTGAAGGCGAGGGCGGCAAGTACGGCGTTATAGCCACCGAGGCCGATCAATGCGGTATAGAAGTCGTGATGCAGCATGCTCCAGCCCATGCCCGCGACAGACGCCAATAACGCCCAGCAGAATGCGCGGCGATCAGCGATCAGCAAACCTACGGCAATCATCGCACCGGCCAGTGGATGACCGAGGAACATCACCTGGCCGAGGCCTTTCAGTGGTGCGGCGAGCATGTTCAGCGTGTTGATTTCGACCAAGTGCGCATTTGTCGAGGGCGTGGCGAAGCACAGCAGCAACCATCCCAGCCCCACGAAGGGCGCCGTATAGGCAGGCAGGTATTGGCTGACCCGGACGCGTTTGAGCCACTGTTGAGTGAACATCGCGCTCAGGCCGCCCGCGGCAATGATCAGCGGCGGCAACATCGCTGACCACGGGAAGTAGAGGCTCAGCAGCAAACCGAGCAAGACACCGTTGTAACTGAACAGCCCGGCCTGACGATCGGCCTTGGCATAACCGCGTCGTTGCGCGGTGAGCAGCCCGGCGACACCGCCCAGCAGTGCACCGCCGAGCAGGGCGGGCGCGGTGAAAAGAATGGCCAGCAGGCACAGCAGACCGCACAGCGGGTTGCGCTGGAGGAAGATCTGGCTGAAGCCGTTGAGCAGGGCAGTGGCCCAGTCGGGGCAGTGGGTGTTGAAGTGGTTGGCAGGCATGATGAAGTCTAGGGGCAGAGGAAAATCCAAGGTATTGCACAAACTCTGTGGCGAGGGAGCTTGCTCCCGCTGGGCCGCGAAGCGGCCCCAAATTCAGCGAATGCGGTCTTTCTGTTGGAACCGTCATGCTAAAGCGACTGCTTCGCAGCCGAGCGGGAGCAAGCTCCCTCGCCACAGGGGGTCTTTAGATCAATGTTTCTATACGCAGAGAGTTAGTCGACCCCGGCTGCCCAAACGGCACACCCGCCGTGATCAATAACGTGTCGCCACGCTTGGCCATGCCCTGCGCCTGGGCAATCTCCAGCGCCGTCGAGCACACCTCATCCACCTGACGCAGCCGATCATTGACCACCGAGTGCACACCCCACGCGACCGTCAACCGGCGCGCAGTCTGCAGGTTCGGCGTCAGGTTGAGGATCGGCACCGTTGGCCGTTCCCGCGCCGCACGCAAACTCGACGTGCCGGACTCGCTGTAATTCACCAGCACCGCCACCGGCAGCACATTGCTGATACGGCGAATCGCGCAGCTGATCGCATCGGAAACAGTCGCCTCAGCCTTAGGCCGGCTCACATCCAGTTGCGCCTGATAGTCCGGACCATTTTCCACCTGGCGGATGATTTTGCTCATCATCTGCACGGCTTCCAGCGGGTACTCTCCGGACGCGGTTTCCGCCGACAACATCACCGCATCCGCACCTTCGGCCACGGCGTTGGCAACATCGGTCACCTCGGCACGGGTCGGGGCAGGGGAGAAGCGCATCGACTCAAGCATCTGCGTCGCCACCACCACCGGTTTGCCGAGCTGACGGCAGATGCTGATGATGTTTTTCTGAATCTGCGGCACGCTTTCGGCCGGCACTTCCACGCCCAGGTCACCGCGAGCAACCATGATCGCGTCGCTCAATTCGGCGATTTCGCGCAGTTGCGTCACCGCCGATGGCTTCTCGATCTTGGCCATCAAAAACGCTTTGTCGCCGATCAGTTCGCGCGCCTCGCGAATGTCTTCCGGACGCTGCACAAACGACAGAGCGACCCAGTCCACACCCAGCTCCAGACCGAAGCTCAAATCGCGACGATCCTTGGCGGTCAGCGGGCTCAGTTCCAACACCGCTTGAGGTACGTTCACACCTTTGCGGTCCGACAGTTCGCCGCCATTCAGCACGGTGGTGTCGATGGCGTCGGAGTACTTGGTCACCACGCGAAGACGCAGCTTGCCGTCGTCCAGCAGCAGGTCCATGCCCGGCTCCAGTGCCGCGATGATTTCCGGGTGAGGCAGGTTGACCCGGCGCTCATCCCCCGGCGTCGGATCAAGATCCAGGCGCAAGGCCTGACCGCGATGCAGTTGCACCTTGCCCTCGGCGAACTTGCCGACCCGCAATTTCGGGCCTTGCAGGTCCATCAGAATGCCCAGCGGATAATTCAGCTGGCGCTCGACTTCACGAATCCACTGATAGCGCTGAGCGTGGTCGGCGTGATCGCCATGGCTGAAGTTCAGGCGAAAGATGTTGACCCCGGCCTGCACCAGCTCACGGATGTCGTCGATCCCGTCAGTGGCAGGGCCGAGGGTGGCGAGGATTTTGACCTTTTTATCAGGCGTCATTTTTAGGGCTCTCGAGAATCAGGATGGCGCGGAAGTCGTTGACGTTGGTGCGGGTCGGCTCGGTGACGATCAGTGCGTCCAGCGCCTCGAAATAGCCGTAGCCATTGTTGTTGTCCAACTCGTCGCTGGCGCTCAGACCGAGGGCGGCGGCGCGGGCGTAGCTGTCCGGGGTCATGATCGCGCCGGCGTTGTCTTCGGAGCCGTCGATGCCATCGGTGTCGCCGGCCAGCGCGTACACGCCGGCCAGGCCTTTGAGGCTGTCGGTCAGGCTCAGCAGGAATTCGGCGTTGCGTCCGCCGCGACCATTGCCGCGTACGGTGACCGTGGTTTCACCGCCCGAGAGGATCACGCAGGGCGCCGCCAATGGTTGACCGTGCAGCACGACCTGACGGGCGATACCGGCGTGAACCTTGGCCACTTCGCGGGATTCGCCTTCCAGGTCGCCGAGGATCAGCGGACTGAAACCGGCCTGACGTGCTTTCACCGCAGCGGCTTCAAGCGACTGCTGCGGACGGGCGATCAATTGGAAGTGACTGCGCGCCAGGCTCGGATCGCCGGGTTTGACTGTCTCTGATTCCGGGCTCTGCAGCCAGTTGCGCACCGAGGCAGGAACATCGATGGCGTAACGCTTGAGGATCGCCAGTGCTTCGGCGGAGGTGCTCGGGTCGGCCACGGTGGGGCCGGAGGCGATGACCGTGGCGAGGTCGCCCGGTACATCGGAAATCGCGTAGGTATAAACAGTGGCAGGCCAGCAGGCTTTGCCGAGGCGGCCGCCCTTGATCGCCGAGAGGTGCTTGCGCACGCAATTCATCTCGCCAATGGTGGCGCCGGATTTGAGCAGGGCTTTGTTGATCGACTGCTTGTCGGCCAGGGTGATGCCGGCCGCGGGCAAAGCCAGCAGGGCAGAGCCGCCGCCCGAGAGCAGGAAGATCACGCGGTCGTCTTCGGTCAGGTTGCTGACCAGTTCCAACACGCGCTTGGCGACCGCCAGACCAGCAGCGTCAGGCACCGGGTGAGCGGCTTCAACCACTTCGATTTTTTCACACGGGGCGCCGTGACCGTAACGCGTCACCACTAAACCTGAGACTTCACCTTGCCAGCAACGCTCCACCACTTGGGCCATGGCCGCGGCGGCTTTGCCGGCGCCGATGACGATCACCCGACCGCTGCGGTCTTTGGGTAAATGGGCTTCGAGAACTTGCTGCGGATGGGCCGCGTCGATGGCTGTGGCAAACAGCTCGCGCAGGAATTGTTGCGGATTGACCGACATGGCGGGCTCCCGGGAATTTCTTGTTATTGGAGGAAGGCAGCCTGCGGCAGCTCTGGAAGGTTCACCCCTTTTTGGTGGGATGAACCGGATCCTGTAGGAGCTGCCGCAGGCTGCGATCTTTTTGCGGATAACGCGGTGAACGGTCGGGCGTAAAGATCAAAAGATCGCAGCCTTCGGCAGCTCCTACTTGCGAATCGAGAAATTCGCCATGTGTTCCAGACCCTTGATCAGCGCCGAGTGGTCCCAGTTGCTGCCGCCGATGGCCGCGCAGGTGCTGAACACTTGCTGGGTGTTGGCGGTGTTCGGCAAGTTGATGCCCAGCTCGCGTGCGCCGGCCAGGGCCAGGTTCAGGTCCTTCTGGTGCAGGCTGATGCGGAAGCCTGGGTCGAAGGTGCCTTTGATCATGCGCTCGCCGTGCACTTCGAGGATCTTCGAGGATGCGAAACCGCCCATCAGTGCTTCACGGACCTTGGCTGGATCAGCACCGTTTTTCGAAGCAAACAGCAGGGCTTCGGCCACGGCCTGGATGTTCAGCGCCACGATGATCTGGTTCGCTACTTTGGCGGTTTGACCGTCGCCGTTGCCGCCCACCAACGTGATGTTCTTGCCCATCGCCTGGAACAGTGGCAGAACGCGTTCGAAGGCATCGGCATCGCCGCCGACCATGATGCTCAGGGTCGCGGCCTTGGCGCCGACTTCACCGCCGGACACTGGCGCGTCGAGGTACTGAGCGCCTTTTTCGTTGATTTTGGCAGCGAAGGCTTTGGTAGCGGTTGGCGAGATCGAGCTCATGTCGATCACGACTTTGCCTTTGCCAACACCGGCCGCAACACCGTCGGCGCGGAACAGCACGTCTTCGACCTGCGGGGTATCCGGCACCATGACGATGATGAATTCGGCTTCTTGCGCGACTTCTTTCGGGTTCGCCAGGGCGACGGCGCCACCGGCAATCAGGTCAGCAGGCGCAGCGTCGTGGTGCGCCGACAGGAACAGGCTGTGACCGGCTTTCTGCAGGTTCAACGCCATTGGGTGGCCCATGATGCCGGTGCCGATAAATCCGATTTTAGCCATGAGAAATTCCTCTTGTTTTTATTGCTGCCCCCTCGTAGACGGGGAGCGCTTCAAATCGCGTTATGCGTTTTCAACCAGCCCAGACCTGCTTCAGTGGTGGTCAGCGGCTTGTATTCGCAGCCAACCCAACCCTGATAACCGATGCGGTCCAGGTGTTCGAACAGGAAGCGGTAGTTGATCTCACCGGTGCCCGGTTCGTTACGCCCTGGGTTGTCGGCCAACTGGATGTGGTTGATCTCGCCCAGGTGCGCAGCCATGGTGCGGGCCAGGTCGCCCTCCATGATTTGCATGTGGTAGATGTCGTATTGCAGGAACAGGTTGGCGCTGCCGACCTGTTCGCGAATCGACAGGGCTTGCGCCGTGTTGTTCAGGTAGAAACCCGGGATGTCGCGGGTGTTGATCGCTTCCATCACCAGTTTGATACCCGCCGCTTGCAGCTTGTCGGCGGCGTATTTGAGGTTGGCGACGAAGGTTTTTTCCACGGTGGCATCGTCGATGCCTTGTGGGCGAATACCGGCCAGGCAGTTGACCTGGGTGTTGCCCAACACTTGCGCGTAGGCAATCGCCAGGTCGACACCGGCGCGGAACTCTTCAACCCGGTCCGGCAGGCACGCGATACCGCGTTCGCCCTTGGCCCAGTCCCCGGCCGGCAGGTTGAACAGCACCTGGGTCAAGCCATTGGCATCGAGCTTGGCTTTGATCTCGGCAGAGCTGAAGTCGTAAGGGAACAGGTATTCGACACCACTGAAGCCGGCCTTGGCGGCAGCTTCAAAACGGGCAAGAAAATCCTGCTCGGTGAACAGCATGGACAGGTTGGCGGCGAAACGCGGCATGGTGGTCTCCTGTGAAAAATAGGTGCCTGTAGCAGCTGCCGAGGAACGAGGCTGCGTTGGGCTGCGAAGCGGCCCCCGATGGCGGTCCTGCGGACACGCAACGCAGCCTCGTGCCTCGGCAGCTGCTACAGGTATCAGGTCAACTTAATCGAGCAACGAAATCGCCGTTGGCGCATCGTTGCCGACCAGCGCCAGGTCTTCGAATTCGTTGACGGCGTTGATCTCGGTGCCCATGGAAATGTTGGTCACGCGCTCCAGAATAACCTCGACGATCACCGGCACCTTGAACTCTTCGATCAACTCCTGAGCCCTGCGCAGGGCAGGCTGGATCTGACCCGGTTCGAATACACGCAGCGCCTTGCAGCCCAGGCCTTCAGCGACCGCGACGTGGTCGACACCGTAACCGTTGAGTTCCGGAGCGTTCAGGTTGTCGAAGGACAGCTGCACGCAGTAGTCCATGTCGAAACCGCGCTGGGCCTGACGGATCAGCCCCAGATACGAGTTGTTCACCACCACGTGGATGTACGGCAGCTTGAACTGCGCGCCCACCGCCAATTCTTCGATCATGAACTGGAAGTCATAGTCGCCCGACAGCGCCACGACCTTGCGGGTCGGATCAGCCTTGACCACGCCCAGCGCTGCCGGAATGGTCCAGCCCAATGGGCCGGCCTGACCGCAGTTGATCCAGTGACGCGGTTTGTAGACGTGCAGGAACTGCGCGCCGGCAATCTGCGACAGACCGATGGTGCTGACGTAGCACGTGTCCTTGCCGAACACCTGGTTCATCTCTTCGTAAACGCGCTGCGGCTTGACCGGTACGTTGTCGAAGTGAGTCTTGCGCTGCAGGCTGGATTTGCGCTGCTGGCAGTCTTGCAGCCAGGCGCTGCGGTTTTTCAGCTTGCCGGCAGCTTGCCATTCGCGAGCGACTTCGATGAACACGGTCAGCGCGGCAGCGGCGTCGGAAACGATGCCCAGGTCCGGGGTGAACACGCGGCCGATCTGGGTCGGTTCGATGTCAACGTGAATGAACTTGCGGCCTTCGGTGTAAACGTCGATCGAACCGGTGTGACGGTTGGCCCAACGGTTACCGACACCCAGCACCAGGTCGGATTTGAGCATCGTGGCGTTGCCGTAGCGGTGCGAGGTTTGCAGACCGACCATGCCGACCATCAATGGGTGATCGTCCGGAATGGTGCCCCAGCCCATCAGGGTCGGGATCACCGGAATACCGGTCAACTCGGCGAATTCCACCAGCAACTCGCTGGCGTCGGCATTGATGATGCCGCCACCGGCCACCAGCAACGGACGCTCGGCCTGATCGAGCATGGCCAGCGCCTTCTCGATTTGCACGCGGTTGGCAGTTGGCTTGGCCAGCGGCAGTGGTTCATAGGCGTCGATGTCGAATTCGATTTCAGCCATCTGCACGTCGAACGGCAGATCGATCAGCACCGGGCCAGGACGGCCGGAGCGCATTTCGTAGAAGGCTTTCTGGAACGCGTAAGGCACCTGGCCCGGTTCCATGACGGTGGTTGCCCACTTGGTCACTGGCTTGACGATCGAGGTGATGTCGACAGCCTGGAAGTCTTCCTTATGCATACGGGCGCGGGGTGCCTGGCCGGTAATGCAAAGAATCGGGATCGAGTCGGCCGAGGCGCTGTAGAGCCCGGTGACCATGTCGGTACCGGCCGGGCCGGAAGTGCCGATGCACACGCCGATGTTGCCGGCCTTGGTGCGGGTGTAGCCCTCGGCCATGTGCGAGGCGCCTTCAACGTGGCGAGCAAGGACGTGATCGATGCCACCGACCTTCTGCAGGGCGGAGTACAGCGGGTTGATCGCGGCGCCGGGGATGCCAAAAGCGGTATCAACCCCTTCACGGCGCATCACCAGAACGGCGGCTTCGATTGCTCTCATTTTGCTCATGGTTTTGTGCCTCTTACGTTTTGTAATTGTATACAAGTGGCTTTGCGCAGAGTGTATTCACGGCGGACGGCGCAGGTCAATCCATTTTCTCAAGCGGCCGTTTCATTCGTCGGAAGCCCGATCTACTGTGGCTTTTCGTCGCATGTGGCGCTTTTCGAGAATTATTGTATACAAAAAAATAACTCATTGTGTTCTATTTGTTGCATCGGACTTCTGAACAAAACGCAGTCCAGCAGCTTTCCCTATAACAAAATGAGGACGGCACCATGAGCGCTTTAACCTTGAAAGTCGCAGTCAACCTGGCCAATCAGGCTATCTCCGCAGGGCGTGCAATCTCGGCGGCTCCATTGACCATCGCAGTACTGGATGCGGGTGGACACTTGGTCACCCTGCAGCGTGAAGACGGCGCCAGCCTGCTGCGCCCGCAGATCGCCATCGGCAAAGCCTGGGGCGCCATCGCCCTGGGCAAAGGCTCACGCCTGCTGGCGCTGGACGCACAACAACGACCGGCGTTTATCGCCGCTTTGAATAGTCTGGGGCAGGGCAGCGTCGTCCCGGCACCGGGCGGCGTTTTGATTCGGGATCAGGACGGGAACGTGCTGGGGGCTGTTGGTATCAGCGGTGATCTTTCTGATGTTGATGAGCAATGTGCGATCAACGCGATTGAGGCGTCGGGGTTGCGTGCGGATGCGGGAGTGGCGGCCTGATATGAAATAAATCGATACTGCCGGTAGAGCGGTGGTGACGAAGAGGGGTGGCGTCGATAGACTGCCGCCCCTCTCGTTTTTTTATCAAGGAAGATATGCGTGAAGACGCTTCTTGGCATCACTTTGGCTGCGGCCATGACCCTCAGTACTCCCTTTCTGCACGCCGAAACGCTGGACGCCGATGACATCGCCTTCCAGGCACTCAGCCCGGTGGTCACCGCGTTACTCAACAGCGAAGACGCTGACGAATTAATGGCCCGAGCCGAGAAGCTCGAAGACACCGATACCTTGCAGGCCATCGCTGTTTACCTGGCGGCCAGCCGTGAAGATCCCAAGCAATTGTTGGCGCCCTATCAGGTGGCGGCGCTGTTTGCCCGTCGCGGCGATGACAAACTGGCGGAGCGCTTTCTGAAGGAGGCCGATGATCGAGGGATGTGGTTCGGCCCGCTGTTGGCGGGTGACGAAGACTTCGCCGATCTGCGCCAAACATCCACCTACAAAAGCGTGTTGGCCAATGCCCAGCAGCGCTATCAAAAAATCGCGCCAGGCAAGGTCGGTGCGATTTCGGTGCTCAATCCTCCCGCCAGTGTTCCCGTACCCGCAGCATGCCGGCCGGTGCTGGTCTGGTTGCATGGTTACGGCGTCAATGGCGAGGTCGATGAGGATTATCAGCCGCTCGCGGACACCGGGGCGATCGTCCTGGGCATCAACGGCACTGAAATGATCAACGCTGTCGACAGCTTCCGCTGGATCGGCCCAGGCTTTGAAGGCACGCATAAAGCGGTACAGAACGGCCTGAAAGAATTGGCGGCGCAGCAATGCATCGACCGCAAGCATGTTTACCTGATGGGGTTCTCCCAAGGCTCGCAACATGCCGGTGCGCTGTTGGCGCAGCACCCGGACGATTACGCCGGCGCGCTGCTGCTGTCGCCCGGTGGCATGCAGCCGACGCCGACGACAAGCAAGGCTCACGGGAAAAAGGTGTTCGTGATTAATGGCAAGCTGGAAGGGCCGGGCAATCAACAGATGAGCACTGATTTCCGCAAGTTGTTCAGTGACGGTAACGAGGTTAAATCCAGCACTCATGATGCTGGGCACACGTTCCCTGACGACTGGCGCACATCGTTGCCGCAAGCGTTGCGCTGGATGATGGGTAGCGAAGCTTAAGATCAAAAGATCGCCAGATCCTGTCCAAGCGTGAGCTCGGTGTAGGCGCTGGCGATCTTTTCGTTATGCCGTGGTCTGGCGGTCCGGCTCACACCCCTTGAGCACCAACCGGATAATCGTCTGCGCCGCCGCTTCATAGTCGGCCTCATCGAGCTTGGCCTTTCCGGTCACCGCGGAAATCTGCCAGTCGAAGTCGGCATAGGTCTGGGTCGCGGCCCAGATGCTGAACATCAGATGGTTGGGGTCGATCGGGGCGATCTGGCCGCGGTCGATCCAGGTCTGGATGCAGTCGATGTTGTGCTTGGCCTGGCCGTTGAGCCGTTCAACCAGATCGGCACTCAGGTGCGGGGCGCCGTGCATGATTTCGCTGGCGAACACCTTGGAGGCGAAGGGCAGGTCGCGGGAGATGCGGATTTTCGAGCGGATGTAGCCGCTAAGCACTTCACTGGGCACGCCGTCGGCATTGAACGGTGTCGAGGCCTGCAGAATCGGCTCGATGATGCTTTCCAGGACCTCGCGGTAGAGGTTTTCCTTGGATTTGAAGTAGTAGTAGACGTTGGGCTTGGGCAATCCCGCCTTGGCTGCGATGTCACTGGTTTTGGTCGCAGCGAAGCCCTTGTCGGCAAATTCTTCACTGGCGGCACGCAGGATCAGTTCTTTGTTGCGCTCGCGGATGGTGCTCATAAACCAGGGGGTTCCTTGCCTGTTCTGGCGGTTGCGCATGGTAGCACCGGCCTCGCGCGGCGCTCAAGAATGCCCCGTGCGGCACCCGGCCGCGTTATGCTGCGCGGCATCTATTCAAGAAGGAAACCTGATTCATGGCAGGAAGCAGTTTGCTGTTACTGATAGACGACATCGCCGCGGTACTCGACGATGTGGCGTTGATGACCAAAATGGCCGCCAAGAAGACGGCTGGCGTGCTCGGCGACGATCTGGCGCTCAATGCCCAACAGGTTTCCGGTGTGCGTGCCGAGCGGGAAATCCCGGTGGTGTGGGCGGTGGCCAAGGGGTCGTTTCTCAACAAGCTGATCCTGGTGCCCTCGGCGTTGGCCATCAGCGCGTTCATTCCCTGGCTGGTCACACCGTTGTTGATGATCGGCGGCGCTTACCTGTGTTTCGAAGGTTTCGAAAAACTGGCGCATAAATTCCTGCACAGCAAGGCTGAAGACCAGGCCGAGCATGCTGAGTTGGTCGAGGCCGTGGCTGATCCGGCGGTCGATCTGGTGGCGTTCGAGCAGGACAAGATCAAAGGCGCCATCCGCACCGACTTCATTCTCTCTGCAGAAATCATCGCGATCACCCTCGGTACCGTGGCGGATGCTTCGCTGACCCAACAAGTCATCGTGCTTTCGGGCATTGCCATCGTCATGACTATCGGCGTGTATGGCCTGGTGGCCGGCATCGTCAAACTCGACGATCTCGGCTTGTGGTTGACTCAGAAGCCTGGGCAGATGGCCAAGAGCATCGGCGGCGGGATCCTGCGTGCGGCGCCGTACATGATGAAAAGCCTGTCGGTGATCGGCACGGCGGCGATGTTCCTGGTGGGTGGCGGAATTCTCACCCACGGCGTGCCGGTGGTTCATCACTGGATTGAGAGTGTCAGCGCAGGGGCGGGCGGTGCCGGGTTTATCGTGCCGACGTTGCTGAATGCGGTGGCGGGGATTGTGGCGGGGGCGGTGGTGTTGGCCGGCGTCATGGCGGCGAGCAAAATCTGGCGCTCAGTCAAAAGCTGAACCTGTAGGAGCTGAGCTTGCTCGCGATGAGGCCATAACATTCAACATCTATGTTGGCCGTTACACCGCCATCGCGAGCAAGCTCGGCTCCTACAGGAGAGAGGAGTGTCTGATCCATCGGGCATGAAAAAGGCCATTCGATTCGCATCGAATGGCCTTTTTTGTTGCCGATGAATTACTCGGCGATCTGCAACTTGCGCGACTCGGTGTACACGTAGCGCACCTTCTCGTACTCAAACGGCGAGTTCAGCTGGCCATAGCGGAAGCTGTTCTGGTGACGCTTGTCGACGCCACGCAGGACCCAGATTTCCGGATGGTTTTCGCTGACTTCGGAGACGTTCAGAAAGTTGATCGCCGACTCTGCGGTGAAATCGACCGCCAGGCCCCCGGTGTCGCGGATGTTCGAAGGGCCGAGGATCGGCAGCACGAAGTAGGCGCCGCCCGGTACACCGTAGAAGCCCAGCGTCTGGCCGAAGTCTTCGTTCTGGCGCGGCAGACCCATGGCGGTGGCCGGGTCCCACAGGCCGGCGATGCCGACGGTGGTGTTGAGCAGCAGGCGCGCGGTGGTTTCCATCGAGCGCTGACCCTTGAACTGCAGCAGGCTGTTCAACAGGTTCGGCACGTCACCGAGGTTATTGAAGAAGTTGCTGACACCGGTGCGCAGGAAGCTCGGCGTGATGTAGCGATAGCCATCGACCACTGGCAGGAACACCCATTGGTCGAAACGGTAGTTGAAGTGGTAGACGCGGCGGTTCCACTCTTCCAACGGGTCGTAGACGTTCAGCGCGTTAAGCGTCGAGCGTTCGAACTCGCGCTGATCGAGCCCTGGGTTGAATTTGAGTTTGCTCAACGGCTCCTTGAAGCCGTCACTGTCAATCACAACCGGTGCGTTGGCTTTGCTGTTGTCGGCATTGGCGACGCCTGCACAGAGTAACGCTGCGATAAGCAGGAGATATTTAGCCACGGAAGAACTCCAGCATGGCGTCGCTGTTGACGCGGTAATTAAGGTTGCCGCAATGGCCGCCCAGTGGATAAACGGTCAAGCGATCGCCAAAGGTCTTGCGCAGGAAACCAAGGTCGCCAGGGCCGAGAATCACGTCGTCGGCGTTGTGCATGACGGCGATTTTCGGGCTGTCGTGCAGGTAATCCTTGAGTGCATACAAACTGACCTGGTCGATCAGTTGCAGCAGGCTGCCGCCGTCGGTGCGGGCGCGCCACATCGGGATGACCTGTTCGGTGATGTAACAGTCGAAGTCGCACTGCAGTGCGCGCTTGAGGAACGGCGTGAGGCTGGTGCCTTCGGTGATCGGGTATTTCTGTGGAATGATCAGGCCGCGACGGTTGATCAGGTCCGAGGTGAAGGCAATGTCGGCTGCCGAGAAGCGGAACGAAGTGCCGATCAACATGGCCATCTGCTCGTTGCTCAGGTGCTGCTTGGACTGCTGGAAGTCGTAGAGCAGGGCATCGTTGAGGTCGATGTAGCCTTTCTGCTGGAAGTAGCGGGTCAGTTTGTCCAGCACCAGCTCGTAGAAAGTGGTGGTGTTGTTGATGCCCTTGACCTCGGTCTGGACCAGCTTGTCCAGGTTGGTAATCGAGGTGTAGAGGTTGACCGGCGGGTTGAGCAGCAAGACTTTCTTGAAGTTGAAGCTGCGGCGGGTTTCATCCAGGTGTGCGACAAATGCCGCGTCCAGCGCGCCCAGGCTGTAGCCGGTCAGGTAGTAATCGGTGACGGCGACGTTCGGGTTTTGCGCCCGCACGGCCTGCATCACCCGGTACATGTCTTCGGCGTCTTCCTTGGTGATACCGGGCGTGGCAAAGCGTGAGGCGGCGCTCATGAAGTCGAAACTGGTCGGCGACGACAGTTGCACCACGTGGTAGCCGGCCTTGTAGTAGAGCTTTTTCAGGTATTCGTTGAGGCTGCTGTCATAGCGCGCGCCGGTGCCGGCGATCAGAAAGATCAGCGGTGCTGCCTTGTCTTGCGTGGCGATGCGGTAGGTCAGCTTTTTGACCGGCCAGAAGTTGTCCGGCAGTTCGAATGCACGCTCCGGGCGCAAGGTAACGCTGCGTGTCTGCTGATCGATGTCGTCGTCCAGCGGCAACTCCGGGCGCAAGTCCGGCGGTGTCGTGGCAATGGTCGCCTCGAACGGATTGGTCAAGGGGTAGCCATAACTGGCGGCGTCGATGTCTACCGCCAGTGCGGACGCACTCAAAATAAGGCCGCCAAACAGGGCGGCGAAGCGCAAGGAACGGAGCATGACTAGATCCCTTAGAGAAAGGTGCCGAATGAAGTTCGCAGGCTATGACCACGGGGTTTGCGCCAAAGTGCCATGGATCGGCACCAATCAGGCCTAATTTCGGAGTAATAGTAGCTGGACGATACACTTTGCAGCGATTTCGTGACCAATTATCTCTTACACGCGTTTGCTTACCGCTGGCGGGGGATTAAGCTGGCCGCCGTTTTCGTTTATTGGAGTGCTTCATGTCCCGCCGTCTGCCTGTGATTCTACTGCTCGTTCTCCTGCCATTATGGCTGGCCGCCAGTTATGGCGCGCGTTATGGCTTTATGGAGGATGCTCAATGGGTCGGCATCTGCGTGGACGAAGCGAGTCGCTGGGAATGCCAGGTTCGTTCGAGCCTGGGCCTGATGATTCACTTCAATGTCCTGGGCTTCGCGGCATTGGCGGCAGCTGTTATTGGGTTTGTGCTGCCGGGCCGGGCAGGGTGGTGGTTGGCCGTGCTGGCGCTGGTGTTCGGGTTTCCGGCGTTGGCGTTGTACAACACGACTTTGGCTGTTTTTGCGGTAGTGATTGCTGCTTTGCGTTTGGTCAGGGCTTCCCGCAGCGCCTGATAGATCGTCATCGCGAGCAAGCTCGCTCCCACAGGTTTCTTCAGCGAATACAGAATTTGTGTACGACAAAGATCCCTGTGGGAGCGAGCTTGCTCGCGATGAGGCCATCAGGCTCGCTGAAATTTACCCCTAGCGAACCCGCAAACTGCGCCACAACGCTGCAACCATCAACACACTCACCAGCGCCCAACCCCAAGCCTGCTGATTCTGCAACCCTTCACGATACAGCTGCGGCGCAATGCCAGCACCGATGATGAAGGTCAGCAGGGCAATCTCCCGACGCGGCACGCTCACCGGGCGGCACAGATAGACCAGCGCCGGCAGGATGAATGCAACACTCGGGAAGCTGCGATAACGCGGATCGAACACCAGCTCCAGCATCGTCACCGCAGCGGCAAACCCGGCCACAGCGAGCAACCAGCCCGCCCGACGTTCCAGCGCATTGAACGCCCGTCCGCGCCAGCCAGTGCGAGCGCTCAGGGTCAGTGCCGCATGGGCCAGTACCAACACATTCAAAGCCGTCAGCAAAGCGACCCACAACCATTCACTGGTAAACCGCGTAGTGACACGGGCCAGGTCACCCCAGGCGCCAATCGAGCAAGCGGCCAGCGCACCCAGCAGCGGTAGAACCAGCGCTGCGCGAGTGCTGCGTACACGGCCGCCGAGGATCAGCGTGCCAAGGAAGATCAAACCACCCACCACCAGCCACTGCGTCCAGTAAGGCACGTTCGACACCGGACCGGCGAGCACGCCCTTGTCCTGGCGATCGGCATCGAACAGGCCCCAGTAACCACCGACCGCACCTTCGCTGGCGCGTTTCCACGGCTGGTCGAACGCTTCGATCAGGTTGTAATGCCAGCCTTGCTGCTCCGCCATGATGACAAAAGCGCGAATGAACTTGGCTTCATTGACCCGGCTCGGCAGGGCGGTCTCACGCTGACGGCCTTCACTGGGCCAGCCGGTTTCGCCAATCATCACGTCCTTGGGTGCGAACTTGTTGCCGAACACCTGACGTACTTCGGCCACATGCTGCAGGGCGGCATCGATGTTCGACGGATCATCTTCCCAGTACGGCAACAAATGGATGGTCAGGAAATCCACCGCCGGGGCGACTTCCGGGTGTTTGAGCCAGAACTCCCAGACGTCGGCGTAAGTGACAGGCTGTTTGACCTGGCTTTTGACTTTATCAATGAGCTTGGCCAGCTGCGCGCCGGTGATTTCCTTGCGCAACAGGGTTTCATTGCCGACGATCACTGAGGTCACCACGTCCGCGTTCGCGTTGGCCGAGGCGATCAACAGGTCGACTTCCTTGGCGGTGTCCACCGGGTTGCTGTTGACCCAGGCGCCGATCATCAGTTTCAGCCCGTGCTTGCGCGCCAGGTCGGGCAGGGCCTCGAGGCCGGTCATGGAATAGGTGCGGATGCATTCGAAGCTTTTGGCCAGCAGCGCGAGGTCGGCGTCCATGCGCTCGGGGCGCAGCTTGAACGGCTGATCGAACGGCGATTGGTCCTTGTCGAACGGGGTGTAGGAGGCGCATTGCAGCTTGTGCGTCGCGCTGGCCACGTCCGGCAGCACCACCGGTTTACCGAGGCCGTACCAGAAGCCACCAAGGGCAAAAAGCCCCAGCAGGCAAGCGAATAGATAAGCAAAAAAAGGAAAGCGGGATGTCGCGGGCATGGTCAGGCCGTCTGGGAGCAAAGCCGCGCATGTTACCTTCATTTGCCGCGTGCTTGGTGGCCTGCATGATTTTGACATGCAATGTTTGGGCGGATTGGCCGACGGACTTCCAGTGGTCTAGATTAATGGCGTTCTGATGTCGTTTCTCGATGCCTTGAGGTCGCTGGCAGAGAAGGTCGCCATTGTCTTGAGGTTGATTATCGACGCATCAGTGCTCTCATTGATAAATCGCGCTGATGTTCGGATGAGTTTGCGGTGGGCGTGATGGGGGCGCTGTGCACCATAACAATACGTTGACGCGACTCGGCATCCGTCGAGCGCAGCACTTTCGGGGAAGTAACGATGAAGATGCGACGACTCTTGGGCGCAGGTGCCGCTTTGGTGCTGGCGATCAGTTCTACTGTAGCCAGCGCCGAAGGCAAGGCAGTGACTATCGGTTATGTCGACGGCTGGTCGGACAGTGTCGCCACGACCAACGTGGCCGCTGAAGTGATCAGGCAGAAACTCGGTTATGACGTGAAACTGCAAGCAGTCGCCACCGGGATCATGTGGCAGGGTGTGGCCACTGGCAAACTCGATGCCATGATGTCTGCGTGGCTGCCTGTGACGCATGGTGAATACTGGGCCAAGAACAAGGATCAAGTCGTCGATTACGGTCCTAACTTCAAGGACGCGAGAATCGGCCTGATCGTGCCGGAGTACGTCAAAGCCAAATCCATTGAAGATCTTAAAACCGACGAGAGCTTCAAAAAACGCATCGTCGGCATCGACGCCGGTTCGGGCGTGATGCTCAAGTCCGAGCAGGCGATCAAGGACTACGATCTGACCGGGTATCAACTCAAGGCCAGTTCCGGCGCCGGCATGATTGCCGAGCTGACCCGTGCCGAGAAGAAGAACGAATCCATTGCCGTCACCGGTTGGGTGCCGCACTGGATGTTCGCCAAGTGGAAACTGCGCTTCCTGGACGACCCGAAAGGCGTTTATGGCGCGGCTGAAACCGTAAACAACATCGGCAGCAAAGAACTGGCAACCAAGGCTCCGGAAGTTGCCAAGTTCCTGAAGAACTTCCAGTGGGCGTCGAAAGACGAAATCGGTGTAGTCATGTTGGCCATTCAGGATGGTGCCAAACCTGAAGCCGCCGCTAAGGATTGGGTGGCCAAACACCCGGAACGCGTTGCAGACTGGACCAAATGATTTGAGCTGACGCGTCTGGTCAGCACCTTACAGGGCCGCTTGGTATCACTGCCAAGCGGCCTTTTGCATTCGCGGATTCTTGCAGAGAGAACTTGGGTGCAAAGCAGGCTAATTATTATGTGCTGAAAAAAGGCAAAGCTGTCATGTCGTTCTAATACTAAGGTCGTCTGGAACCAGTTCCGTAGCCGCATAGAGTGGATAACGTTCCAACTTCATCTGTGCTGCGAGGATAAAAACAATGAACGACAGCATTTACCTCTCGATTCAAAACAGCCCGCTCTTCAAGGAGCTGGTTAGTAAGCGAGAAAGGTTCGCCTGGATTCTTTCGGCGATCATGCTTGGGCTTTACTCCGGATTCATCCTTTTGATTGCTTACGGGCCGCATATTCTGGGGGCGAAAATCAGCCCCGAGTCTTCGATTACCTGGGGGATACC
This sequence comes from Pseudomonas sp. LBUM1645, assembly GCF_059716185.1. NCBI lineage: Bacteria > Pseudomonadati > Pseudomonadota > Gammaproteobacteria > Pseudomonadales > Pseudomonadaceae > Pseudomonas > Pseudomonas sp. LBUM1645. The sequence goes on along the minus strand of NZ_CP166811.1, from coordinate 5,226,978 downwards.
GATTGGTGTCGGGCTGATTCTCTCGGCCTTTATCCTGACTGCAATCTACGTACGACGCGCCAATGGCGAATTCGACGACCTGAACAATGCGATTCTCAAGGAGGCTCAGCAATGATCCGGCGTCTAATGGCTCTATTGAGCATCGCAGCCTTTGCACCTGTCGTCTGGGCAGGTGAAGCCCTGACCGGCGAAGTGCACAAACAACCGCTCAACGTTTCCGCGATCCTGATGTTCGTCGCGTTCGTTGGTCTGACCCTGTGCATCACCTACTGGGCCTCCAAGCGCAACAATTCGGCGGCTGACTACTATGCGGCGGGTGGCAAGATCACCGGCTTCCAGAACGGTCTGGCGATTGCCGGTGACTACATGTCAGCGGCGTCCTTCCTGGGTATTTCCGCCCTGGTGTTCACCTCTGGCTACGACGGCCTGATTTACTCGATCGGCTTCCTGGTGGGCTGGCCGATCATTCTGTTCCTGATCGCCGAGCGCCTGCGTAACCTGGGTAAATACACCTTTGCCGACGTGGCGTCCTACCGCCTTGGGCAAACCCAGATCCGCACGCTGTCCGCTTGCGGCTCGCTGGTGGTGGTGGCGTTCTACCTGATCGCGCAAATGGTCGGTGCCGGCAAGCTGATTCAGCTGCTGTTCGGTCTCGACTACTACGTTGCCGTGATCCTGGTCGGTATCCTGATGTGCATGTACGTGTTGTTCGGCGGCATGCTGGCGACCACTTGGGTGCAGATCATCAAGGCAGTGTTGCTGCTGTCCGGTGCTACGTTCATGGCGCTGATGGTCATGAAGCACGTCAACTTCGACTTCAGCTTGCTGTTTTCCGAGGCGATCAAGGTTCACCCTAAAGGTGAGGCGATCATGAGCCCGGGCGGTTTGGTGAAAGATCCGGTTTCGGCATTCTCGCTTGGCCTGGCACTGATGTTCGGTACCGCTGGCCTGCCGCACATTCTGATGCGCTTCTTCACCGTGAGTGACGCGAAAGAAGCTCGCAAGAGCGTGCTGTATGCAACCGGCTTCATTGGTTACTTCTACATCCTGACGTTCATCATCGGCTTCGGCGCGATCCTGCTGGTCAGCACCAATCCTGCCTTCAAAGATGCTGCTGGCGCGCTGTTGGGCGGCAACAACATGGCGGCGGTGCACCTGGCTAACGCGGTGGGTGGCAGTATCTTCCTGGGCTTCATCTCGGCAGTCGCGTTTGCGACCATTCTGGCAGTTGTTGCCGGTCTGACGCTGGCCGGTGCTACGGCGGTGTCTCACGACCTTTACGCCAGTGTGATCAAGAAGGGCAAGGCCAACGACAAGGATGAAATCCGCGTCTCGAAAATCACCACTGTCTGTTTGGGTGTGTTGGCGATCGGTCTGGGCATTCTGTTCGAAAGCCAGAACATCGCGTTCATGGTGGGCCTGGCGTTCTCCATCGCGGCGAGCTGTAACTTCCCGGTGCTGCTGCTTTCCATGTACTGGAAGAAGCTGACCACGCGTGGTGCGATGATCGGCGGCTGGTTGGGTCTGATCAGTGCCGTTGGTTTGATGGTCCTTGGGCCAACCATTTGGGTGCAGATCCTGCATCACGAGAAGGCTATCTTCCCGTATGAGTACCCGGCGTTGTTCTCCATGGCCATTGCGTTTATCGGGATCTGGTTCTTCTCGATCACTGACAAGTCGACCGCGGCTGACAATGAGCGGGCGCTGTTCTTCCCTCAGTTTGTTCGTTCGCAGACGGGCTTGGGGGCGAGTGGGGCGGTTGCTCACTAAGGCTTCGGGTTTGCTTAGGTAAGTTGTGTTGAATAGAAATGCCCTGGTCGAGAGATCGGGGCATTTTTTTGTTGGGCGGTTTGGTTGTGTGCATATCCGTTGCTGCGGTAACGGCCACTTAGGGTTTCGCCCTTACGGCGACTCACTTTTTTTTCAAACGCCAAAAATAAGTAAGCAAAAAAAGGCTCGCCCCGAGCGTCCGGCCCCTCGCTTAGGCTCGGCGTTCCTTCGCTCCGGCATTCATCTGGGGGCATCGCCTACGGTCGGCTTCGCTTCGACCTCCTCTCGATGTGTTCGACTGCGTCGAACGGCGCTGCGCGCCTGCCCCCCAGATGAACACCTCCACTCAGCCTCCCGAAGGGGCGGGTGGATCAAGATCAAGAGCTGCAGGCGAGCTAACGCTCGGCTGTTGAGTGGTGAGAAGCGGGGGTACACCCATCCTCTGTAGGAGCTGTCGAGTGAAACGAGGCTGCGATCTTTTGATCTTGCTGTGGCTTTGGCTTTGGCTTTGGCTTTTGACATTGATCTTGATCTTGATCTTTCGCCCCTTCGGCAGGCCGAGTGGAGGTGTTCATCAGGGGGTTAGGCGCGTAGCGCCGTGCGGCGAAGCCGCACACATCGAGAGGAGGTCGTCGCGAAGCAGACCGTAGGCGATGCCCCCTGATGGATACCGGAGCGAGGGAACGCGGAGCTTTAGCGAGGCGCCGTACGCCGGGGCGAAGCCTTTTGCTTACTTTTCGGCGTCTGGAAAAGTGAGTCGCTGTAAAAGCGAAACCATAATCCGCCGTTACCGCAGAAATGGATATGTACACGACCAAAAACCCAGTCGGCCCTCAGGCCGCTGAGACCGCACAAACAAAAACGGCCTCTATATAAATAGAGGCCGTTCCCGGTGCAACTCAAGACGTTATCGCAAGACAGGTCTTATTTGCGGTCTTCCAGCTTGGTGATGTCACGCGACTCGTAGCCGGTGTACAGCTGGCGCGGACGGCCAATCTTGTACGGGCTGGAGAGCATTTCTTTCCAGTGGGAGATCCAGCCGACAGTCCGCGCCAGGGCGAAAATGACGGTGAACATGCTGGTTGGAATGCCGATCGCCTTGAGGATGATCCCCGAGTAGAAGTCGACGTTCGGGTACAGCGAGCGTTCGATGAAGTATGGGTCGGTCAGGGCGATCTCTTCCAGGCGCATGGCCAGTTCGAGTTGCGGATCGTTGGTGATGCCCAGTTCCTTCAACACTTCGTCGCAGGTCTGCTTCATGACTGTTGCGCGTGGGTCGCGGTTTTTGTAAACCCGGTGACCGAAGCCCATCAGTTTGAACGGATCATTCTTGTCCTTGGCCTTGGCGATGTACTTGTCGATGTTCGACACATCGCCAATTTCATCGAGCATGGTCAGAACAGCTTCGTTCGCGCCGCCGTGGGCAGGGCCCCACAGTGCAGCGATGCCGGCGGCGATACAGGCGAACGGGTTGGCACCCGAAGAGCCGGCCAGGCGTACGGTGGACGTCGATGCGTTCTGCTCGTGGTCGGCATGGAGGATGAAAATCTTGTCCATGGCGTTGGCGAGCACCGGGCTGATCGGTTTGATCTCGCACGGGGTGTTGAACATCATGTGCAGGAAGTTTTCCGCGTACGTCAGGTCGTTGCGCGGGTACATCATGGGTTGACCCATGGAGTACTTGTAAACCATCGCTGCCAGGGTCGGCATCTTGGCAACCAAGCGGATCGCGGAAATTTCGCGATGCTGCGGGTTATTGATGTCCAGGGAGTCGTGGTAGAAGGCCGAGAGGGCGCCGACTACACCGCACATGACGGCCATCGGGTGGGCGTCGCGACGGAAACCGTTGAAGAACGTCTTCAGCTGCTCGTGAACCATGGTGTGGTTCTTTACGGTGCTGACGAACTGGGCCTTCTGTTCTGCGGTCGGCAATTCGCCGTTGAGCAGCAGATAGCAGGTTTCCAGGTAGTCCGACTTTTCAGCCAGCTGTTCGATCGGGTAGCCGCGGTGCAGCAGAATGCCGTTGTCGCCGTCGATATAGGTGATCTTCGACTCGCAGGAAGCTGTCGACATGAAACCAGGGTCAAAGGTGAAACGGCCCGTGGCCGTCAGGCCCCGAACATCGATAACATCGGGACCAACGGTGCCGGTTAAAATGGGCAGCTCGACGGGGGCTGCGCCCTCGATGATCAACTGCGCTTTTTTGTCAGCCATGTGGCCTCCTATTTATGCTTGAAATCATCAGACAGACCCCCCACGCAGGGCCCGCACCACTATAGTGAGATAAATTCGAATGTCAATTTGCCTAAAGTCTTGCTCCAGAAGGCTTTAACCGGACTTTTTCCTCGAAATTGACTGCCATTTACGCCTTTTATACGACTTGTGCAATGAGCTATTAGGGGAAGGCGATTGCGTTGTCATTAGTAGCCTAACTGTCTATACTCGGCCTCCGACCGCCAGGGGCTTTTGGGCCTGCTTTACTGGGGGTCGCACTCCCTGGGTGGTGGGTACCTGACCAGTGCACTCCCCAACAACTTTGCCCTGATTGTTAGGGGCTCTTCAGTGTGAAAAAAAGCCGTGAATAGCCAACGACCTGTAAACCTAGACCTAAGGACCATCAAACTCCCAGTCACTGCTTACACGTCCATTCTTCACCGAATCTCCGGAATCATCCTCTTTGTCAGCCTGGCCATCATGCTTTATGCATTGGACAAGTCGCTCGACTCGGAAGAAGGCTTCGGTCAGGTGAAAGCGTGTCTGACCAGTCCGCTAGCCAAGCTAGTGACATGGGGCATCCTGTCCGCCTTGCTGTATCACTTGGTTGCCGGTGTGCGCCACTTGATGATGGACATGGGCATCGGCGAGTCGCTTGAGGGCGGCAAACTGGGCTCGAAAATCGTTATCGCCGTTTCCGTGGTGGTAATCGTTCTGGCAGGAGTTTGGATATGGTAACTAACGTCACGAACCTGTCGCGTTCGGGCCTCTATGACTGGATGGCACAACGTGTGTCTGCGGTCGTTCTCGCGGCTTACTTCATCTTCCTGATCGGATACGTCGTTGCCCATCCTGGCATCGGCTACGCCCAATGGCATGAACTGTTCGCAAGCAACTGGATGCGTATTTTCAGTCTCCTGGCCCTCGTTGCCCTCGGCGCTCACGCCTGGGTCGGCATGTGGACCATCGCGACCGACTACCTGACGCCAATGGCGTTCGGCAAGTCCGCGACTGCAATACGTTTCCTCTTCCAGGCAGTATGCGGCGTCGCGATGTTCGCGTACTTCGTCTGGGGTGTGCAGATTCTTTGGGGTATCTGATTCATGTCTACTACAGTTAATACGCTTTCGTTCGACGCCATCATTATTGGCGGCGGCGGTGCTGGCATGCGCGCTGCTCTGCAGCTGGCACAAGGTGGTCACAAGACTGCCGTAGTTACCAAGGTTTTCCCGACTCGCTCGCACACTGTATCCGCCCAGGGTGGCATCACCTGCGCCATCGCCTCGGCAGATCCGAACGATGACTGGCGCTGGCACATGTACGATACCGTCAAGGGTTCCGACTATATCGGTGACCAGGACGCTATCGAATACATGTGTTCCGTAGGCCCGGAAGCGGTCTTCGAGCTCGAGCACATGGGCTTGCCGTTCTCCCGTACCGAACAAGGCCGCATCTATCAGCGTCCGTTCGGCGGTCAGTCGAAAGACTTCGGTAAAGGTGGCCAGGCTGCACGTACTTGCGCCGCTGCCGACCGTACCGGTCACGCACTGTTGCACACCCTGTACCAGGCCAACCTCAAGGCCGGCACCGTATTCCTCAACGAATACTACGGCGTCGACCTGGTGAAGAACGAAGACGGTGCCTTTGTCGGCATGATCGTCATCTGCATCGAAACCGGCGAAACTTCCTACGTCCGCGCTAACGCCACTGTACTGGCGACTGGCGGTGCAGGCCGTATCTACTCGTCCACCACCAATGCCCTGATCAACACCGGTGACGGCGTCGGCATGGCTCTGCGTGCTGGCGTGCCGGTACAAGACATTGAAATGTGGCAGTTCCACCCGACCGGCATCGCCGGCGCCGGTGTACTGGTTACTGAAGGCTGCCGCGGTGAAGGCGGTTACCTGATCAACAAGCACGGCGAGCGTTTCATGGAGCGTTATGCTCCGAACGCCAAAGACCTTGCTGGTCGTGACGTTGTTGCTCGCTCGATGGTTAAAGAAATCATCGCCGGCAACGGTTGCGGTCCGGATGGCGACCACGTAATGCTGAAACTCGATCACCTCGGTGAAGAAGTTCTGCACAGCCGTCTGCCAGGCATCATGGAACTGTCCAAGACCTTCGCCCACGTCGATCCAGCCGTGTCGCCGATTCCGGTCGTTCCAACCTGCCACTATATGATGGGCGGCGTGCCGACCAACATTCACGGTCAGGCAATCACTCAGGACGCCGACGGCGTTGACCAGATCATCCCGGGTCTGTTCGCAGTAGGCGAAGTGGCCTGCGTATCGGTTCACGGTGCCAACCGTCTGGGCGGCAACTCGCTGCTCGACCTGGTGGTATTCGGTCGTGCAGCCGGCCTGTTCCTGGAACAGACCCTGAAAGAAGGCGTCGACTACACCCGCGCTCGCCAGTCCGACATCGACGCTGCCCTGGCACGTCTCGATGGCCTGAACTCGCGTACCGAAGGCGAAGACGTCGCCACCCTGCGTAAAGAGCTGCAAAGCTGCATGCAGAACTACTTCGGTGTATTCCGTACCGGCGAATACATGCAGAAGGGTATTGCTCAGCTGGCTGATCTGCGTGGCCGTATCGCCAACGTCAAGATCAACGACAAGAGCCAGGCGTTCAACACCGCTCGTATCGAAGCTCTGGAATTGCAGAACCTGCTGGAAGTGGCCGAAGCTACCGCCATCGCCGCAGAGATCCGCAAAGAGTCCCGCGGCGCTCACGCCCGTGAAGACTACGAAGATCGCGACGACGAAAACTGGCTGTGCCACACCCTGTACTTCCCGGGTGACAAGCGCGTAACCAAGCGTGCTGTGAACTTCTCGCCGAAGACTGTTCCGACTTTTGAACCTAAGATTCGGACTTATTAAGGGTGGCCGCCATGTTGCAAGTCAGTGTTTATCGCTACAACCCTGATCAGGACGCTGCGCCGTTCATGCAGGAATTTTCGGTCGATACCGGTGGTAAAGACCTGATGGTGCTGGACGTGCTGGCCCTGATCAAAGAGCAGGACGAAGGTTTCTCCTATCGTCGCTCTTGCCGTGAAGGTGTTTGCGGTTCCGACGGCATGAACATCAACGGCAAAAACGGTCTGGCGTGCGTCACGCCGCTGTCCGCTGTCGTAAAAGGTAACAAGCTGATCGTTCGTCCTCTGCCAGGTTTGCCGGTTATCCGTGACTTGGTCGTCGATATGAGCATCTTCTACAAGCAATACGAAAAAGTTAAGCCATACCTGCAGAACGACACGCCGGCTCCGGCCATCGAACGTCTGCAGACCCCTGAAGAGCGTGAAAAGCTCGACGGTCTGTACGAGTGCATCCTGTGCGCTTGCTGCTCGACCTCTTGCCCGTCCTTCTGGTGGAACCCGGACAAGTTCCTGGGTCCAGCTGCCCTGCTGCAAGCGTATCGCTTCCTGGCAGACAGCCGCGACACCAAGACTGCCGAGCGTCTGGCTTCGCTGGATGACCCGTTCAGCGTATTCCGCTGCCGCGGGATCATGAACTGCGTCAACGTCTGCCCGAAAGGCCTGAACCCGACTAAGGCCATCGGTCACGTACGTAACATGCTGCTGCAAAGCGGCGTGTGATTCAGCAGTACCTGTAGGACCGCTGTACCCGTAGATGCTACGGCGCAGGCTTCAACCGGCGCCGTAGTTTTAACCTGAGCAGCAGCTTATAAGGCTGCGGCTCTTATTTTGAAGAAATGAGACAAGCAGGGGCATCCGGGCTGGTACCCGGACTATCAGCGTGATCCTAAGTGGCTTGTTTTAGTCGCTGCATTCGGACTTCTGCAAGCGTGCTCGGTGTCGACGCCGGTGGTGTTCCCCTAACCGAGGGTGACCAAGCATGCAAGAAAGCGTGATGCAGCGCATGTGGAACAGCGCCTACCTATCCGGTAGTAACGCTGCCTATGTGGAAGAGCTCTACGAGCTCTACCTGCACGACCCTAACGCTGTGCCAGAAGAGTGGCGCACCTACTTTCAGAAGTTGCCTGCTGACGGCAACACTGCCACCGATGTTTCGCACTCCACAATTCGCGATCATTTCGTCTTGCTGGCAAAGAACCAGCGCCGCGCCCAACCGGTTTCCGCCGGCAGCGTGAGCAGTGAGCACGAGAAGAAGCAAGTTGAAGTGCTGCGATTGATCCAGGCCTACCGTATGCGTGGCCACCAGGCAGCCCAGCTTGACCCGCTGGGGCTGTGGCAGCGTCCTGCACCTGCAGACCTGTCGATCAATCATTACGGCTTGACCAATGCCGATCTTGATACGACCTTCCGTGCCGGCGACCTGTTCATCGGCAAAGAGGAGGCGAGCCTACGCGAAATTCACGAAGCGTTGCAGCAGACATATTGCCGCACCATCGGCGCTGAATTTACGCATATCACCGATTCCGAGCAGCGCCAGTGGTTCCAGCAGCGTCTGGAAAGCGTGCGCGGCCGTCCGACGTACTCTGCCGACATCAAGAGCCACCTGCTTGAGCGTGTCACCGCGGGCGAAGGTCTGGAAAAATACCTGGGTACCAAATACCCGGGTACCAAGCGTTTCGGTCTGGAAGGCGGCGAGAGCCTGATTCCGATGCTCGACGAGCTGATCCAGCGTTCCGGCTCCTACGGCACCAAGGAAATCGTCATCGGCATGGCCCACCGTGGTCGTCTGAACGTGCTGGTCAACACCTTCGGCAAGAACCCGCGCGAGCTGTTCGACGAGTTCGAAGGCAAGAAGAAGGTCGAGCTGGGTTCCGGTGACGTTAAGTATCACCAGGGCTTCTCGTCCAACGTCATGACCACCGGCGGTGAAGTTCACCTGGCCATGGCCTTCAACCCGTCCCACCTGGAAATTGTATCTCCAGTGGTCGAGGGTTCGGTTCGCGCCCGTCAGGATCGTCGTAACGACCCTACCGGCGAGAAGGTTCTGCCGATCTCCATCCACGGTGACGCGGCATTCGCCGGTCAGGGCGTGGTCATGGAAACCTTCCAGATGTCGCAGACCCGCGGTTTCAAGACCGGCGGCACCGTGCACATCGTGATCAACAACCAGGTCGGTTTCACCATCAGCAACCCGCTGGACTCGCGCTCCACCGAGTACGCGACCGACGTTGCGAAGATGATCCAGGCGCCGATCCTCCATGTGAATGGTGATGATCCGGAAGCCGTGTTGTTCGTGACCCAGCTGGCCATCGACTACCGCATGCAGTTCAAGCGTGACGTGGTGATCGACCTGGTCTGCTACCGTCGTCGTGGCCACAACGAGGCCGACGAGCCAAGCGGCACCCAGCCAATCATGTATCAGCAGATCACCAAACAGCGCACCACCCGTGAGCTGTATGCCGATCGTCTGACTCAGAGCGGTGTGCTGGACGTTGAACGTGTTCAGGCGAAAGTCGACGAATACCGCAATGCGCTGGACAACGGTCTGCATGTTGTAAAAAGCCTGGTCAAAGAGCCGAACAAAGAGTTGTTCGTGGACTGGCGTCCGTATCTGGGCCACGCCTGGACCGCGCGTCACGACACTCGCTTCGATCTGAAAACCTTGCAGGAACTGTCCGCCAAGCTGCTGGAAATTCCGGAAGGCTTCGTGGTTCAGCGCCAGGTCTCGAAAATCTACGAAGACCGTCAGAAAATGCAAGCCGGCGGCCTGCCGATCAACTGGGGTTACGCCGAAACCATGGCGTACGCGACCCTGGCGTTCGAAGGTCACCCGATTCGCATGACGGGTCAGGACATCGGTCGCGGTACGTTCTCGCACCGTCACGCTGTCTTGCACAACCAGAAAGACGCGGGTACCTACGTCCCGCTGCAAAACCTGTACAAAGGCCAGCCACGTTTCGACCTGTACGATTCGTTCCTGTCCGAAGAAGCCGTGCTGGCGTTCGAATACGGTTACTCGACCACCACGCCTGAGGCGCTGGTGATCTGGGAAGCCCAGTTCGGCGACTTCGCCAACGGTGCCCAAGTGGTTATCGACCAGTTCATCACCAGTGGCGAGCACAAGTGGGGCCGTCTCTGCGGTCTGACCATGCTGCTGCCGCACGGTTATGAAGGTCAGGGTCCGGAGCACTCTTCGGCTCGTCTGGAGCGTTACCTGCAACTGTGCGCCGAGCACAACATTCAGGTAGCCGTACCGACTACACCGGCTCAGATCTACCACTTGCTGCGTCGTCAGGTGATTCGCCCGCTGCGCAAGCCGTTGATCGTTCTGACTCCGAAGTCGCTGTTGCGTCACAAACTGGCCATCTCGACCCTGGAAGATCTGGCCGAAGGTTCGTTCCAGACCGTTATCCCGGAAATCGATGTCCAAGACCCGAAAAAGGTCGAGCGCGTTGTTCTGTGTAGCGGCAAGGTCTACTACGACCTGCTGGAAAAACGCCGTGCCGAAGGTCGTGATGACATCGCCATCGTGCGTATCGAGCAGCTGTACCCATTCCCTGAGGACGACTTGAACGAAGTCCTGGCTCCGTACACCAACCTCAAACATATCGTTTGGTGTCAGGAAGAGCCGATGAACCAGGGTGCCTGGTACTGCAGCCAACACCACATGCGCCGCATCGTTGGCAATCACAACAAAGCACTCTTTCTCGAGTACGCCGGTCGTGATGCTTCTGCTGCACCTGCTTGTGGTTATGCATCGATGCACGCTGAGCAGCAGGAAAAACTGCTGCAAGACGCCTTTACTGTTTAACGCCTTCGCGCACCTGAAACCGAATTTAAGGACCCACAGATAATGGCTATCGAAATCAAAGCCCCCACTTTCCCGGAATCGGTTGCCGATGGCACCGTTGCCACCTGGCACAAAAAGCCGGGCGACGCCGTCAAGCGCGATGACCTGATCGTCGACATCGAAACTGACAAAGTCGTATTGGAAGTGTTGGCCACCGCTGACGGCGTGCTGGGCGCTATCGTCAAGAACGAAGGCGACACCGTTCTGTCCGACGAAGTCCTGGGCTCCATCGAAGCGGGCGGCGCTGCTGCCGCTCCAGCTGCTGCCGCTGCTCCGGCCGCTGCACAAGCTGCTGCTCCTGCCGCTGAAGGCGAAGATGATCCTGTTGCTGCACCGGCTGCTCGCAAGCTGGCTGAAGAAAACGGTATCAACATCGCTTCCGTTGCCGGCACTGGCAAAGGCGGTCGTGTGACCAAGGAAGACGTTGTTGCCGCTGTAGCTGCCAAGAAAGCCGCTCCGGCTGCCGCGCCTGCCAAGGCTGCTGCTCCTGCTGCCGCTGCTCCAGTGTTCGCTGCCGGCGATCGCATCGAGAAGCGCGTACCGATGACCCGCGTGCGGGCCACCGTTGCCAAGCGTCTGGTTGAAGCACAATCGAACATGGCGATGCTGACCACTTTCAACGAAGTCGACATGACCGAAGTCATGGCCCTGCGTTCGAAGTACAAGGACCTGTTCGAGAAGTCCCACAATGGCGTGCGCCTGGGCTTCATGTCGTTCTTCGTCAAGGCTGCCACCGAAGCGCTGAAACGCTTCCCGGCCGTCAACGCGTCGATCGACGGTGCTGACATCGTTTACCACGGCTACGCTGACGTCGGTGTTGCTGTTTCCAGCGACCGCGGTCTGGTTGTTCCTGTTCTGCGTAACGCCGAACTGATGAGCCTGGCTGAAATCGAAGGCGGCATCGCCACCTTCGGCAAGAAGGCTCGTGACGGCAAACTGTCGATGGACGAGATGACCGGCGGTACTTTCACCATCACTAACGGTGGTACTTTCGGTTCGATGATGTCGACCCCGATCGTCAACCCGCCGCAAGCGGCCATCCTGGGCATGCACAACATTCTGCAGCGTCCTATGGCGATCAACGGTCAGGTTGTTATCCGTCCGATGATGTACCTCGCTCTGTCCTACGATCACCGTCTGATCGATGGCAAAGAAGCTGTGACCTTCCTGGTTACCATCAAGAACCTGCTGGAAGACCCGGCTCGTTTGCTGCTGGATATCTGATTTCGTTGCACGGGCCGCCCAGTGATGGACGGCCCTCCTGTAATGACCAGCTTCGTCCCACGACGGTCCTCAAAAGGGGCCGTCCGGTTTGATTCGAGAAGGAATGACACATGACTCAGAAATTCGACGTGGTAGTGATTGGCGCGGGCCCTGGCGGCTACGTGGCTGCCATTAAAGCAGCGCAACTGGGCCTCTCCACTGCCTGCATCGAGAAATACACCGACAAGGAAGGCAAACTGGCCCTCGGCGGTACTTGCCTGAACGTCGGCTGCATTCCATCCAAGGCGCTGCTGGACAGCTCCTGGAAATACAAGGAAGCCAAAGAAGGCTTCGCGATCCACGGTATCAATCACGCTGGCGTGACCATGGACGTGGCGGCAATGGTTGGCCGTAAAGCCAACATCGTCAAAGGCCTGACCTCTGGCGTTGCCACCCTGTTCAAGGCAAACGGCGTTACTTCCCTGCAAGGCCACGGCAAACTGCTGGCCGGCAAGAAAGTCGAACTGACCAAGCCAGACGGCACCGTCGAAATCATCGAAGCCGAGAACGTGATTCTGGCTTCGGGCTCGCGTCCGATCGACATTCCACCGGCTCCGGTTGACCAGAACGTGATCGTCGATTCGACTGGCGCGCTGGAATTCCAATCGGTACCTAAGCGTCTGGGCGTGATCGGCGCTGGCGTGATCGGCCTGGAACTGGGTTCGGTCTGGTCCCGTCTGGGTTCCGAAGTGGTTGTTCTGGAAGCGCTGGAGAAGTTCCTGCCAGCGGCTGACGACGCCGTTTCCAAAGAAGCCTACAAGACCCTGACCAAACAAGGTCTGGACATCAAGCTGGGCGCTCGCGTCACCGGTTCCAAAGTGAACGGCAACGAAGTTGTCGTGAACTACACCGATGCCAATGGCGAACAGAACATCACCTTCGACAAGCTGATCGTTGCCGTTGGTCGCCGTCCAGTGACCACCGAACTGCTGGCATCTGACAGCGGTGTGAACATCGACGAACGCGGTTTCGTTTTCGTTGACGACCAGTGCGCGACCAGCGTGCCGGGCGTTTACGCGATCGGCGACGTGGTTCGCGGCATGATGCTGGCGCACAAGGCGTCCGAAGAAGGCATCATGGTGGTTGAGCGCATCAAGGGCCACAAAGCCCAAATCAACTATGACCTGATCCCGTCTGTTATTTATACTCACCCGGAAATCGCGTGGGTCGGCAAAACCGAGCAGGTCTTGAAAGCTGAAGGCGTTGAAGTTAACGTCGGCACTTTCCCGTTCGCAGCCAGTGGCCGTGCCATGGCAGCCAACGATACCGGCGGTTTCGTGAAAGTCATTGCTGATGCCAAGACTGACCGCGTATTGGGCGTCCACGTGATTGGCCCGAGCGCTGCAGAACTGGTTCAGCAGGGCGCGATCGGTATGGAATTCGGCACCAGCGCTGAAGACCTGGGCATGATGGTTTTCTCCCATCCGACCCTGTCCGAAGCCTTGCACGAAGCAGCTTTGGCTGTGAATGGCGGCGCCATCCACATTGCCAACCGCAAGAAGCGTTAAGACAAGACAATAAGAAACCACGGCGGAAGGCCCGTCGTGAGCCTTGCGTGCAAGACTCACCGCGGAATGTCCGCCGGACGCAGCCTTGCGTAGTCTCACCGGTTATCCGGAACACCTACGCAAGCAGCAGTCACAGGTGGTGCGGCACTTGAACAAGTGCAGCACCGAATGCGCAGTACCTAACGAAGACGGTAATAAGCATGAATCTTCACGAGTATCAGGGTAAGCAGCTGTTCGCTGAATACGGCCTGCCAGTATCCCAGGGTTTCGCCGTAGACACCCCGGAAGCAGCAGCAGAAGCGTGCGACAAAATCGGCGGGACCGAATGGGTTGTCAAAGCCCAGGTTCACGCAGGTGGTCGCGGTAAAGCGGGCGGCGTTAAGCTGGTTCGCAGCAAAGAAGACGCCAAAGCATTCGCTCAACAGTGGTTGGGCAAGCGTCTGGTGACTTACCAGACTGATGCCAATGGTCAGCCAGTCACCAAGATCCTGGTTGAATCGTGCACTGATATCGCTAAAGAGCTGTACCTGGGCGCTGTCGTTGACCGTTCGAGCCGTCGCATCGTGTTCATGGCTTCCACCGAAGGTGGCGTGGACATCGAGAAAATCGCTCACGACACCCCTGAGAAAATCCTCAAGGCCACTATCGATCCACTGGTTGGCGCTCAGCCATTCCAGGGTCGCGAGCTGGCATTCCAGCTGGGTCTGGAAGGCAAGCAAGTTGCTCAGTTCGCCAAGATCTTCGTAGGTCTGGCCAAGCTGTTCAAGGATCACGACCTGGCTCTGCTGGAAGTGAACCCGCTGGTGATCAAGGCTGACGGCGATCTGCATTGCCTCGACGCCAAGATCAACATCGACGCCAACGCCATGTACCGTCAGCCTAAGCTGAAGACTTTCCACGATCCGTCGCAAGACGATCCGCGCGAAGCGCACGCTGCCAAGTTCGAACTGAACTACGTAGCACTGGAAGGCAACATCGGTTGCATGGTCAACGGTGCTGGCCTGGCCATGGGTACCATGGACATCGTCAACCTGCATGGCGGCAAACCAGCCAACTTCCTCGACGTGGGCGGCGGTGCTACCAAAGAACGCGTTACCGAAGCGTTCAAGATCATCCTGTCCGACACTAACGTCGCTGCAGTACTGGTCAACATCTTCGGCGGCATCGTTCGTTGCGACATGATTGCCGAAGGCATCATCGGCGCTGTGAAAGAAGTCGGCGTGAAAATCCCGGTTGTTGTTCGCCTTGAAGGCAACAACGCTGAGCTGGGCGCTAAAGTACTGGCAGAAAGCGGTTTGAACATCATCGCTGCTACCAGCCTGACCGACGCTGCTCAACAAGTTGTCAAAGCTGCGGAGGGCAAATAATGAGCGTCCTGATCAATAAAGACACCAAAGTTATCTGCCAGGGTATTACCGGTTCGCAAGGTAGTTTCCACACCCAGCAAGCCATCGAATACGGCACCAAGATGGTTGGTGGCGTAACTCCTGGTAAAGGCGGCACCGAGCACCTGGGTCTGCCAGTGTTCAACACCGTGAAAGATGCTGTAGCTGCCACTGGCGCCACCGCCAGCGTGATCTACGTTCCAGCTCCTTTCTGCAAGGACTCCATCCTGGAAGCAGCATTCGGCGGCATCAAGCTGATCGTCTGCATCACCGAAGGCATTCCTACCCTGGACATGCTGGACGCTAAAGTTAAGTGCGACGAGCTGGGCGTAGTCCTGATCGGCCCTAACTGCCCAGGCGTGATCACCCCAGGCGAATGCAAGATCGGCATCATGCCAGGTCACATTCACTTGCCAGGCAAGGTCGGTATCGTTTCCCGTTCCGGCACCCTGACCTACGAAGCTGTGAAGCAGACTACTGACGCCGGTTTCGGTCAGTCGACTTGCGTCGGCATCGGCGGTGACCCGATCCCAGGCTCGAACTTCATCGACATCCTGAAGTTGTTCCAGGAAGACCCGAAGACCGAAGCGATCGTTATGATCGGTGAGATCGGCGGTTCGGCTGAAGAAGAAGCGGCTGCCTACATCAAGGCACACGTGACCAAGCCGGTTGTTTCCTACATCGCTGGTGTGACTGCCCCTGCGGGCAAGCGCATGGGCCATGCTGGCGCAATCATCTCTGGCGGCAAAGGCACTGCAGACGAGAAGTTTGCTGCCCTGGAAGACGCAGGCGTTAAAACCGTGCGTTCGCTGGCAGACATCGGCAAGGCTTTGTCCGAGCTGACCGGTTGGGCGATCAAGTAAGCCTCGCGCTTATCTGACGCTTCACCAAACAAAGGCCACCTTCGGGTGGCCTTTGTCGTTTCTGAAGATTAAAAGATCGCAGCCTCGTTGCACTCGACAGCTCCTACAGGCAACACAAAACCTTGTAGGAGCTGTCGAGTGCAACGAGGCTGCGATCTTTTGACCTTTATATATGTAAACGCGACACGGAAATGTCGCGTATCGGATAGATCGCACCCTAACAGTGCGTTTGTCGGGCAAATTCGTTAGGCTAGCAGCCATTTTTGCGTCCGCGACCCACAAGGTTGCTACGCGCTAAACGGGTCAGTCCTATACGGACCGACAGCATTTCCCTCACCCCTCAGGGAAATCCCTCTCTAAATTCCGATTCAGTAGTGTGGTATTTCCTTAATGAAAGTGTTGAAAGGCCAGGACATCCTGGCACTTGGTTTTATGACGTTTGCCCTGTTTGTCGGGGCTGGCAACATCATCTTCCCGCCTATCGTCGGTCTGCAGTCCGGTCCAAATGTCTGGATGGCGGCGCTGGGCTTTCTGATCACCGCGGTCGGTCTGCCGGTGATCACCGTTGTCGCCCTGGCCAAGGTCGGTGGTGCCATGGATGCCTTGAGTAGCCCGATCGGGAAAGTCGCCGGTGGCCTGCTGGCGGCCGCGTGCTACCTCGCTGTCGGCCCGCTGTTCGCGACACCGCGCACCGCCACCGTGTCATTCGAAGTCGGCTTGGCGCCGCTGACTGGCGAGAGCCCGCTGGCACTGTTCCTCTACAGCTCGGTGTACTTCCTGCTGGTGTTCTTCATCTCGCTCTATCCGGGCCGGCTGCTGGATACCGTAGGACGTTTCCTCGCACCGCTGAAGATCATCGCCCTGGCCGCGCTCGGCATCGCAGCGTTTGCATTGCCGGCCGGTGATGTTGGCGTGGCCACCCCGGAATACGTGGCGGCACCGTTCTCCCAAGGCTTCATCAATGGTTACCTGACCATGGATACCCTGGGCGCGCTGGTGTTTGGCATTGTCATTGTCAACGCGATCCGCTCTCGTGGCGTCGAGTCGCCGGTGTTGATTACCCGTTACGCGATCATCGCCGGGCTGATTGCCGGCGTGGGTCTGGCGCTGGTTTACGTCAGCCTGTTCCGTCTCGGTTCGGGTAGCCATGAAGTGGCCGCGGGTGCCACCAACGGCGCGGCGGTATTGCACGCTTACGTGCAACACACCTTCGGCTCTCTGGGCAGCGGTTTTCTGGCGGTGCTGATTTCCCTGGCCTGTCTGGTGACGGCGGTGGGTCTGACCTGCGCCTGCGCCGAATACTTCAGCCGTGTGCTGCCGCTTTCCTACAAGACATTGGTCATCATCCTGGCTGCGTTCTCCCTGCTGGTGTCCAACCTGGGCCTCACCAAGCTGATTGCGTTCTCGATCCCGGTGCTGACCGCGATCTACCCGCCGTGTATTGCCCTGGTCGCCCTGAGCTTCTGCAAGGACTTCTGGCATGAGCAGGGTCGTATCGTCGGTCCGGTGATGCTGGTGTCGTTCATCTTCGGTTTGATCGACGCCCTCAAGGGCGCGGGTCTGGCCGACTGGATGCCGACTCAGTTGTCCCACCTGCCGCTGAGCGAGCAAGGCCTGGCCTGGCTGGTGCCGTCGGTCATGACCCTGGTTGTCGCGGTGGTTTGCGATCGCATGCTGGGCAAGCGCGAAGAAGCACTGGCTTAAGCCGCTTCATGGCCCGCCACAAGCGGGTCGTGAACACACATGGAAATGCCCCGTATCAATCGATACGGGGCATTTTTTATGGGCTTGTACAAATCTAATGTGGGAGCGAGCTTGCTCGCGATGAGGGCATAACATTCAATAGTGATGCCGACTGATAGTCCGCCATCGCGAGCAAGCTCGCTCCCACAAGAATTTCGCTAATCCACAAACACATCACAAGGACCTGCATGTCGTTCATCCACGCCAACATGATCCACATCCTCGCCGCGCTCTGGTTCGCCATCTGCTGGGGCGGCTACACCCGTTATGCGACGTGGAAGGGCCGCGACACCGCGTGCCTGGCCAGCGTGCTGCACCTTTATCGCGAAGACTGGATGCGCCGCATGCTGTTGCGCGACAACCGCATCGCTGACGCCAGTGTGATCGGTAACCTGGAGCGCAACGCCTCGTTCTTCGCCTCCAGCACACTGATTATCCTGGCCGGCATTCTCACGGTGCTCGGAGCCTCCGAAAGGGCGGTGTCGTTGTTGGCGGATATCCCGATGGTGCAGCAGGCATCCCAGGGAATGTCGGAGATCAAGTTGCTGTGCCTGGCGATGGTCTTTGTCTATGCGTTCTTTACGTTCAGTTGGTGCATGCGCCAGTACAACTTTGCGGCCATTCTGGTGGGCTCGGCGCCTATGGTCGGTGAGCGTCACGTTTCCGAACAAGAGCGCAAAGCCTTTGCTGCCCGGGCGGCCCGCGTCATTTCCATGGCCGCCAACCAGTTCAACTTCGGACTGCGCTCCTATTACTTCGGCATGACCATGCTGGCCTGGTTCGTCAGCCCGTGGTTGTTCATGTTGATGAGTGCTGGGGTGGTGCTGGTGTTGTATCGCCGGGAGTTTCATTCCGACGTTCTCGACGTGATGGTCTATACACCTACAGAGGCGCCATTGCCCGAGGCGATTAAAGAGGCTGTTTGATGAGTATTCCGTTCTGGTGTGTGTTTATCAGTGCCTTGCTGATTTTTGTGGCAAAGATTCCCGTGGCTAAGGCGATGAATGACCATGGCGGTTATGACAACCACTTGCCGCGCCAGCAACAGGCGCAACTGACAGGCTTTGGTGCCCGTGCGTTGGCGGCTCATCAAAACTGTTTTGAGGCGTTCATTCTTTTCGCGGTGGGGGTGTTGATGGCTCACACCACGCAGACAGCGGGGTGGCTGATCGACTTGCTGGCAATCATCTTCGTGATCACGCGAATCATTTATTTGCTGTGCTATTGGGTTGATCTGGCCTGGCAGCGGAGCCTGGTATGGTTCGTCGGACTAGTGTGTTCGTTGCTGCTGATGGTCAGCCCGACGTTCAGAACGGTGTTGCTCTAGCGGGGAAGGCCGGTCACTCTTCAGCGCGTGTAAGTCGTTGTGCGTCCGATGACGTTGTAACGTCCGGCTTCAGTTTTCCAGGGAAGGCAGTTTTTGAACGGATTTCAAACGTGTCAGGCACTACGCTGCGGACTCGGCGGGTTGGCGTGGGTTCTGGTGATGGGGATTGCGCAGGCACAGGCCTCGCCATCCGTTGCGCCAACCGAGCCCGAGCCCCAGCAGTTGGGCGATTTTCTGATTGCCCCGCAAACCTACGCCTCCCCGGATCGTCTCTCGGGGCCTGGGCCGCGGTTTCGTATCACCTTTCGTTCACAGAACTACTGGCCCGTCGGTGCCCGGGAAATCAACGGTGTGCGGCCGATCAAGGCGCTGAGCAATGGTCAACCGATGCTGTTGGTGGTCACCTCGGGTGCCAGCGGCGTCGGTACGCTGCTCATTGGCGTGCAGAACGGTACGCCCTTGTCGCGCGTATTAAGCCCGCTCAACAATCTGGAATTTCCCGACTGGGGCGTGCCGCAAGCAGGGCGTGACGAGCTTCTGTTGTTTGCGGAGTCCGGCCGGGCGCTGGATACCCGCACTGGCGAGGTGCTGTGGTTCGACGGAAGGGTCAAGGCCAAGGGCGACAGGGTCTGGGGAACATTGATGTCGGTGTCCCCCGATAATCGGCTGGCGGCGTACCTGACATCCAGACAAATATTGGTGGCGGGGCGTGAGGACGGCCTTGACGCTGCCTATCAGTTACCGGCCGACGCCAACGTCGGTGAATTGGCCGACATTTCAAAGGCCGCTTACGCCCAGGCAATCCAGGCGCGCAAGGACGGCGTGCCAAGCGTGGATAACCACCGTCTGGCCCGGGATATGACTATTGCCTGGTTTGCAACTCGCTTCCACTGGCAGGCCAAAAACGGCACGTGGGAGCTGGTTGGCCGCGGCCTGGGCCCCGCATTGCCCCTTTTCGAGCGCTAAGCCTGATGAAAAATTCACTAATGGGGTGTGGCGTCTCGCTGCTGATCGGTGTCGCGGTGTCGCTGGGTGGTTGTGTCAGTCAGGATGGCGCGAGCAACAGGGATTACTTGTCCGAAAAACTGGACGCTGGCCAGGCGTTGCTGACGCTTGATGTCGCGTTCACTCAGGCCCCTGATTACAAGCCTTCCCAAGGGCAGTTTCATGCCGATGAGCGCATCACTTACAGCGGTTTCCCTTATATCGAGGTGCCTTTTTTCCAGAAAGGGCTGGATGTCGATATGGGGCTGGCCGGGCTTCCCTATGTGCTGCCGATTCCCTATCCCGTGCCCAACATTGATACCGGGCGCAGCCACGCCAGGGTGTTCGGACAGCGACTGGATGAACAGCACTATCGTTTCCGGGTGCCGGGAAAATCCATGTGGAACAGCGGCAACACCTTTGCGTTGTTGTTCCATCGTCGAGATCGTCTCGAAACCATTACCTTTCGCTTCAGTACGCAGGCGTCCTGTGCATCGGCATTCAACGTGTTAACACCGGAGTACGGGTATGCGTTATCGGTCAGTGCAAGGTTTAAAAACGAGGCGGGCTGTTTGAAAGTCTGTGACGGTCGGCCGGGCTATCCCGGCGATTGTGCCTTTCAGCCACCCGCTAACTAGGGTCGGATTAAAGTTGGTGTAACAGCAAATGACAGACAAAAGAAAACCCGCACTTGGCGGGTTTTCTTTATCACGCTAAAAACTGTTTTAGTTTTTAGGTGCTTCTTTTGTGGCTGCTTCGTTCGATTCAGCCTGAGCTTTGGCAGCTTCGGCGTTTTCTTTCGCCGCGTCGTTCACTTTATCCTGAGCTTTGCTCATATCTTGCTGAGCTTGCTCGGCATGTTGGTTAGCATCTTGAGCTTTGTCCTCGGATTTTTTATCGCAGGCTGCGAGACCGAGGGAAGCGGTCAACATCAAGGCAATAGCTAAAGTCTTACGCATGGGGTGTTTCTCCTTATGGAAAATATATCTACTGGCCTTAAGAGCACAGCCCATAGCGTTAAGTTCCTCAATTCATACAGATATATAAGATTATTCCGACGGGAACTTTTACTAAAAACGCCTAGTGCGTTGCCTGAACACTAAAAGAGTTTTATCAAAATGGTCGAAAACCCCGTTTTTGAGCGCGCTACACGATTTCTATCGGCGCTGCGACATTGTCAGGTACTTGGGCTGCGGGTTCACAGCGCCAGCAGCGAAGGACTAACCGTCATCCTGCCGTACAGTCCGCAAATTGTTGGCAACCCGCAAACCGGCGTGATTCATGGCGGGGCGCTGACCTCGCTGATGGACACGGCCTGCGGCATGTCCACCCTCTGCGTGCTGCCCGAGTTCGAAGTTTGTCCGACCCTCGACCTGCGCATCGACTACATGCACGCCGCCGAGCCGCATAAAGATGTCTACGGTTTTGCCCAGTGCTACCGGGTGACCACGGATGTGATCTTTGCTCGCGGTTTTGCCTACCAGGACGACCCCGAGCAGCCCATCGCCCATGTGGTGGGCACCTTCATGCGCATGGGCAAAGCCATCAAGGGCACCAAAGGCTTTGGCGGCGTCATCGCCGGAGGTGCGAAATGACCGATTCCTTCAAGGAACAACTTCAGCAGGCACATGAGCAGGGCGACTACGCCTCGCTGTTGCACCTGATTCCCTACGCCAAACTGATCGGCGTCGAATGTTCGCGGGTGGGGGATGATCTGCTGTTTCGTTTGCCGGCCAACAAGGACAACATTGGTAACCCGTTATTGCCGGCGATCCATGGCGGGGTGATTGCCGGGTTCATGGAGCTGTCCGCGGCGCTGCACCTGCTGATTTTCACCGGTTCGCCGGGTGTGCCGAAGATCATCGATTTCTCCCTCGACTATCTGCGCGCCGGGCAGTTTCGCGACACCTGGGCCAGATGCCAGGTTTGCCGGCAGGGTCGCCGGGTCGCCAACGTTGCGATTACGGCCTGGCAAAGCACTGAAGTCGAACCGATTGCCACGGCCCGCGCCCATTTCAAAATTGAAGAGCCCTTGAAATCCTGAACTCAGCCCCCAACTTTGATGACAACCCGCCGCCGACCCTTCAGGTCGCGGCCACTGCCATCTGATTGGAGTTTGATGACCATGAGTGTGGAAACTCAAAAGGAAACCCTGGGCTTCCAGACCGAGGTGAAGCAGCTGCTGCACCTCATGATCCATTCGCTGTATTCCAACAAGGAAATTTTCCTTCGCGAATTGATCTCGAACGCCTCTGACGCTGTCGACAAATTACGTTTCGAAGCCCTGTCCAAGCCTGAGTTGCTGGAAGGTGGCGCCGAACTGAAAATCCGTGTGAGCTTCGACAAGGACGCTAAAACCGTCACCCTCGAAGACAACGGCATCGGCATGAGCCGTGAAGATGCGATCACCCACCTGGGTACCATCGCCAAATCCGGCACTGCCGATTTCATGAAACATCTCTCCGGCGATCAGAAAAAAGACTCGCACCTGATCGGTCAATTCGGTGTGGGTTTCTACTCTGCATTCATCGTCGCCGATAAAGTCGACGTGTTCAGCCGTCGTGCCGGTGCTGCTGCCAGCGAAGGCGTGCACTGGTCGTCCAAGGGCGAAGGCGATTTTGAAGTTGCCACCGTTGATAAAGCCGAGCGCGGCACCCGTATCGTCCTGCACCTGAAGTCCGGTGAAGACGAATTCGCCGATGGCTGGCGTCTGCGCAACATCATCAAGAAGTACTCCGACCACATCGCTCTGCCGATCGAGTTGCCGAAAGAAGTGGCAGCCGTTGAAGGCGAAGAGCAGCCGGCCGTTGAATGGGAAACCGTCAACCGCGCCAGCGCCCTGTGGACCCGTCCGCGTACCGAGATCAAGGACGAGGAATACCAGGAGTTCTACAAGCACGTCGCTCACGACTTCGAAAACCCGCTGAGCTGGAGCCACAACAAGGTCGAAGGCAAGCTTGAATACAGCTCGCTGCTCTACGTGCCGGCCCGTGCTCCATTCGATCTGTACCAGCGTGAAGCGCCGAAAGGCCTGAAGCTGTACGTGCAGCGCGTGTTCGTGATGGATCAGGCAGAGTCGTTCCTGCCGCTGTACCTGCGCTTCATCAAAGGCGTGGTCGATTCCAACGACCTGTCGCTGAACGTGTCGCGGGAAATCCTGCAGAAAGACCCGATCATCGATTCCATGAAGTCGGCGCTGACCAAGCGCGTTCTCGACATGCTGGAAAAGCTGGCGAAGAACGAGCCTGAGCAATACAAAAGCTTCTGGAAAAACTTTGGCCAGGTCATGAAAGAAGGCCCGGCAGAAGACTTCGCCAACAAAGAGAAAATCGCTGGCCTGCTGCGTTTCGCATCGACCAACGGTGATGAAGGCGAGCAAGTGGTGGGTCTGGCCGAATACCTGGCTCGCGCCAAGGAAGGTCAGGACAAGATTTACTACCTGACCGGCGAAACCTACGCGCAAGTCAAAAACAGCCCGCACCTGGAAGTCTTCCGCAAGAAAGGCATCGAAGTGCTGCTGCTGACCGACCGCATCGACGAGTGGCTGATGAGCTACCTCAGCGACTTCGACGGCAAGAGCTTTGTCGACGTGGCGCGCGGTGACCTGGACCTGGGCAACCTGGATTCGGAAGAAGACAAGAAAGCTGCGGAAGAAGTCGCCAAGTCCAAAGAAGGTCTGGTTGAGCGTCTGAAAACTGCACTGGGCGACTCCGTTGCTGAAGTGCGGGTTTCGCACCGTCTGACCGATTCCCCGGCGATTCTGGCCATCGGCGAGCAGGACCTGGGCATGCAGATGCGTCAGATCCTGGAAGCCAGCGGTCAGAAGGTTCCTGAATCGAAGCCTATCTTCGAATTCAACCCGGCTCACCCGCTGATCGAGAAGCTCGACAACGAGCAGAGCGACGAACGCTTCGGCGACCTGTCGCACATTCTCTTCGATCAGGCGGCCCTGGCCGCCGGCGACAGCTTGAAAGACCCGGCCGCCTACGTGCGCCGTCTCAACAAGCTGCTGGTTGAACTGTCGGTTTAACTGCGTTGTACAAAAACCCGCTTCGGCGGGTTTTTTTTATTCTGGTGTCCCGTCCTGAATAAGGTTTACACCTTCTGGCTTCTTATCAGGAAGGTGCAATGGACACGGGCACGAAGCGAAGTCAGCGTGATTACACGCTGGCTTTTAAATTATCGGTTGTCGACCAGGTCGAAAAAGGCGAGTTGAGTTATAAAGAGGCTCAGCGGCGCTATGGGATTCAGGGTCGGTCGACGGTGTTGGTTTGGTTACGCAAACATGGTCGCCAGGACTGGAGCCAAGGCGCCTCCATTCGCTCCCAGAGGATCAGACCTATGGACGAGCCAACCTTGCCAATGACTCCCGAGCAACGAATCAAAGAACTCGAGGAACAACTGGCGCTGGCAAATCAGAAAGCCCAATTCTTTGAAGCCGTGGTCGATGTTCTGAAGAATGACTACGGCGTATCTATTGTAAAAAAGCGACCCGGCAAGTCGTTGCGCAAACCCAAACTCTGAGTGTCAGCAAGGCTTGCCAATTTATGGGGATAAGCCGTCAGGCCTATTACAAACGCAACCGGGTCTACCGGGATCGGGCCGACCAGGATCAGCAGCTCATAACGTTTGTACAGAAGATCCGTGCCCGCCAACCGTGCATCGGCACTCGGAAGCTGCATTCGATGATGCATGAGCAGCGTGAGCAACAGGCGCTCCATGTTGGCCGGGATCGTCTGTTCGCGGTTTTGCGGGAAAGCCGCCAGTTGGTCCGCCGAAAACGGGCGTATCACAAGACGACCGACAGCCATCATCGCTTCCGCCGACACCCTAATCTGCTGAAACCAAGCCCGGAACAAATAGTCGCTACCGGCCCGGAACAGGTCTGGGTGGCCGATATTACGTACCTGCCTACCCGTGATAGCGTTGCCTATTTGAGTTTGGTGACGGATGCCTTTTCGAGAAAAATAGTCGGCTATCACGTGCACGAAAGTCTGCACACCAACTCCGTGGTGCAAGCCTTTCGAATGGCGTTGAAGCGACGTCGAAGCGTTCAGAAGCTAGTCCATCACTCGGATCGAGGCGCGCAGTACTGCTCGGCCCTTTATCAAGAAGTGCACGTAAAACATGGCATCACTTGCTCGATGACCGACGGCTACGACTGCTACCAAAACGCCTTGGCCGAGCGGGTCAACGGCATCTTGAAAACAGAGTTCTTGATCCACCGACCTGCGGATTTCGCGCAGGCCACGCAGATGGTGCGAGAGGCGGTCAGGATCTACAACCAGGAACGGCCGCACCTGTCCTTAAAATACAAAACGCCCGATGCGGTGCATCGGGCGTTGGGGTGAAACAGGTGTAAACCTATTTCAGGACTAGACATGGTGTCTTTTACTGGGAGTTAATCATGAGCCAGATCATTGTTCGTTCCGTCGCTTATAAGATTGATGGCCAGTCGTATGAAAGCCGCCTCGCCTTTGACGCTGACCATAAAGGCCCGCGCCCGGGGTTGTTAATGGCGCCGAACTGGATGGGCGTCAGCGCCGGTGCCGAGGAGATCGCCAAGTCCGTGGCGTCCAAGGGTTATGTGGTGCTGATCGCGGACCTCTACGGTCAGTCGGTCCGTCCGCAGAACGGCGACGAGGCAGGTGCAGCCATGATGCCGCTCAAGCATGACCGCCCGTTGTTGCGCAAACGCATGCAAGCAGCGTTCGATCAGCTGCAAATCCAGGACGAAGCAGCGGTCGATAGCTCGAAACTGGCGACCTTCGGTTTCTGCTTCGGCGGTTGCTGTACGCTGGAGTTGGCCCGCACTGGTGCGCCAGTGAAAGCGGCGGTGTCGTTCCATGGCTCGCTCGATACGCCGAATCCGGCGGACGCCAAAAACATCAAAGGCTCGGTGTTGGTGCTGCACGGCGCATCCGATCCATTGGTGCCGAAAGACCAACTGCCGGCGTTTGAAGATGAGATGAACGCGGCGGGCGTGGATTGGCAACTGCTGAGCTACGGCGGCGCGGTGCATTCCTTCACCGATCCGCATGCCAATGTGCCGGGCATGATGATGTATGACGCGAAGACGGCGGGGCGTGCGTTTACCTCGATGCACAACTTGCTGGATGAAGTGTTTAAAGGCTAAGAGCGAAAAGCTTCCCTCACCCTAACCCTCTCCCGGAGGGAGAGGGGACTGACCGAGGGGGGCTTTCGAGTTACATCGACCTGAAAAATCGAGTCGCACTCAGGTTTGAAAAGCCCCCGATCTGCTCCCTTTCCCCCTCTCCTCTCTGGGGAGAGGGGTGGATTTACCGCGGCAACTCAATCCGCTCACTTTCCCCCGGCACCGTCGGCCAATCCCCGGCCGCCCAGCGTCGTCGCGCTTCATCGATCAACGCCGGATCGCTCGCAACAAAATTCCAGTTGATCCGCCGCGGCCCATCCAGCGGCGCACCACCAAACAGCACGGCATGACAGTCGCTTTCAGCGAACAGCGTCATCTCTTCCCCGACCGGCAACACCACCAGCGAATGCGGTTCTATCAGCTCGCCATCCAGTTGCACATCGCCGTCCAGCACATACAACGCCCGCTCTTCATGCTCGGTTGGAATCAGCAATGTGGTCGCCGTTTGCAGGTTCAATTCGGCATACAGCGTAGGAGAAAGCACCGGGACTGGTGATTCCAGGCAAAAGCCTGACCCGGCAATCATCCGGATCTTCACTCCCAGGTTATCGCTGACCGGCAGCGTGGCCGCCGGATGGTGACTGTAGTGTCCGGGGCCGTGCTCTTTATCTTTTGGTGAGGCCAGCCAAATCTGCAAACCATGCATCGTGAAGCCGCTGTCCTTCAACGCCTCAGGCGTGCGCTCGACGTGGGCAATCGCGCTGCCCGCCGTCATCCAGCTGACATCGCCGGCGTCCACCACTTGGTCTGAGCCGAGGCTGTCCTTGTGCTGGATTTTTCCTTCGAACAAGTACGTGAGGGTCGACAGACCAATGTGCGGATGCTGACGGATGTTCATGCCTTTTCCCGCCTCATAACGGGTTTCGAGCATGTGGTCGAAAAACACGAAAGGCCCGACGCTGCGGCATTTGGCTGACGGCAGCGGGCGAAGAATTGGCTGGCCTTCGACATCTTCGGCGCGGGGACGGATCACGAGCGGAGTGTTCATGCTGCATTCCAGGCTGAGCGGGTAATGCGTGGAGCATAACCCGCTTGCGCAGCCCTTGCCGCTATTGGCTGAAGGCACCTTCAGACAGGTGCGTTTCGATGTTGACGTCGGTGGTGGTCATCAACTTGTGGACCGGGCAACGGTCGGCCACGCGGTGCAGCTCATCGCGCTGAGCGTCGGTGAGCACACCCTTGAGGGTCAATTTGACGTGCAGAGCGTATTTGCCTTTCAGCTCTTCGCTGTTGTCACGTTTGACTTCGACTGTGACACCGGTCAGCGGGATGTCTTTCTTCTTCGCGTACATCTTCAGGGTCAGGGCCTTGCAGGCACCCAGGGCCGCGTCGAAGTAATCGTGTGGCTCGGGCGCCGAGCCTTCGCCGCCGGCGAGTGTCGGTACGTCGGCAAAGAGTTCATGGTCATCGATCTGTACGCTGTGACGAAAACCTTCGGCGGAGACGGTATTGACGGTGACAGTCATGGGAAACCTCGTAGGCAACAGGAAAAGTCATTCGATCAAAAAAGACCTTGAAGGTATAGAGCGCTCCTCCTGTTACGCGTTCCACTTTCTTGATCGCCCATTGCCGTGCGCTGAATCGTTACCGCCCGACGATCGAAGTAGTAAGGCGTTTTGATATCACTTTTTCGTCTTACGCAAAATCTCACAGGACCGATATCTTCTAAGGCAACCCGCTGCAGGATTGATGCAGCGCTTTTGGAAGGAACCAGAACAATGAGTATCAGAAGTCTCAATATTGCGCCGCGCGCGGGCCTGGGTTTTGGCCTGCTGGCGTTGATGGTGTTTGGATTGGGGGCGTTCGCCCTGCTGCAAATGTCGAACATGCGCGCGCAGTCCGATCAGGTCGATGACAACTGGCTGCCCAGCGTGATGGCGGTCGGGGAGATGAATCAGGACATGCTGCGGCTGCGGGCATTGACCATGCGCCTGCTGATCAATCGGGACCCGCAGGCGCTGGCGCAAAACGTCAGCAAACTCAACGAGCTCAAAGGCGTCCTGGGTGAACCTCAGCAGCGGTATGACGCGCTGATCGTGCTGCCCGAAGAGCGTGTGCTGTTCGACCGCTTCAAAGCCTCGGAGCAACACTACCTGCAGTTCCAGACGCAGGTGATGACGCTGTCTGCTCAGGGACGGGTGGAAGAGGCGGCCGCCATCCTCAATGGCGAGATGAGTCCGTTGGCCGATGAAATCACCGTCACCCTCAACGCATTGATCGAACTGAACAAGCACAACGCTAACCTGGCGACGGAGGCGGGGCGCCAGGTGTTCAGCCAATCGCGGATCTGGGTCGGGGTGATGATCGGCCTGACGGCGTTGATGACCATCGGCCTGGCGCTGCTGCTGACCCGCAGCATCGTTGTGCCACTTTCCCAATCGTTGAAGGTGGCTGAAGGGGTGGCTGGGGGCGATCTCACCGGTGATATCCGCATCAGCGGCAAGGACGAGCCGGCGCGGCTGTTGCACGCGCTCAAGAGCATGCAGGGGAGTTTGCGCGAAACCCTGCGGCGTATCTCCGACTCATCCAGCCAATTGGCCTCGGCTTCGGAAGAGCTCAGTTGTGTGACCGAAGAGGCCACCCGGGGCCTGCATCAGCAGAGCCTGGAAATCGACCAGGCCGCCACGGCGGTGAATCAGATGACCGCAGCGGTGGAGGAGGTCGCGAGCAATGCGGTGGCCACGTCCGAAGCGTCTCGGGAGTCCGACCGGATCGCCCAGCACGGTCGCGAGCAGGTGCATCAGACCGTGTTGTCCATCGAATCCCTGGCCGACGATGTCACGGCCAATGCGACCCAGGTCGAGGACTTGGCGCAGAAGGTTTATGGCATCAGCAAAGTCCTGGATGTGATTCGCTCGATTGCCGAACAGACGAACTTGCTGGCCCTGAACGCGGCCATCGAAGCGGCGCGGGCCGGGAGTGCCGGGCGCGGTTTTGCGGTGGTGGCCGATGAAGTGCGGGCGCTGGCGCACCGGACGCAGCAATCGACCCAGGAAATCGAGCAGATGATTACTGGCATCCAGCAAGGCACCGATGCTGCGGTCAGCTCGATGCAGCAGAGCAACACGCGCGCGCGTTCGACCCTGGAAGTGGCGAAAGCAGCGGGCACGGCGCTGGAGGAAATCGCCTCGGCGTTTACCCTGATCAATGAACGCAACCTGGTAATCGCCAGCGCTTCAGAGGAACAAGCGGCTGTCGCGCGTGAGGTGGATCGCAACCTGATGAACATTCGCGATCTTGCGTTGCAGACGTCGGCCGGGGCGAATCAAACCAGTGCGGCGAGCCAGGAGCTGTCTCGGTTGGCGGTCGATCTGAATACGATGGTGGCGCGGTTCTCGGTCTGAACGCCGAGCGGCTTTGTCGTTCCGGCGACGCTACCGGCTGGCTGTGCAAGGTTGCGGGTGGCGCCATCCCGGCCTATGGTCCAAGCGATACTTTGCCGCGACTGGCGCGCAATGATTCGACGCCGGTCGCTGTCCATCCAGTGCTGATTTGCGTAGCGAGGTGACGACATGCCCACCGACTCCCGACCCGCCGTACTCGAACTGATCGGTAATACGCCGCTGGTGCGCGTCAGCCGTTTCGATACCGGCCCGTGCACGCTGTTCCTCAAGCTCGAATCACAGAACCCCGGCGGCTCGATCAAGGATCGCATCGGCCTGGCGATGATCGACGCCGCCGAGCGCGATGGCAGCCTGCGCCCCGGTGGCACCATCGTCGAGGCCACCGCCGGCAACACCGGTCTTGGTCTGGCGCTGGTCGGCCGTGCCAAGGGTTACCGAGTGGTGTTGGTGGTGCCGGACAAGATGTCCACCGAGAAGGTCTTGCACCTCAAGGCGATGGGCGCCGAGGTGCACATCACCCGCTCCGACGTCGGCAAGGGCCATCCCGATTACTACCAGGACGTTGCGGCGCGGCTGGCGCAGGAAATTCCCGACGCCTTCTTCGCCGATCAATTCAACAACCCGGCCAACCCGCTGGCCCACGAATGCAGCACCGCGCCGGAGATCTGGGCGCAGACTCAGCATGATGTGGACGCCATTGTTGTCGGCGTCGGGTCGGCCGGCACACTGACCGGGCTCACCCGTTTCTTTCGCCGCGTGCAACCGGAGCTGGTCATGGTGCTGGCCGATCCGGTCGGCTCGGTGATGGCCGAATACAGCCGCAGCGGCACCATGAGCACGCCCGGCTCCTGGGCGGTGGAGGGCATCGGCGAGGACTTCATTCCGTCGATTGCCGACCTGTCCAGCGTGCGCCACGCCTACTCGATCAGCGACGAGGAAAGCTTCGATCATGCCCGCCAACTGCTGCGCGCCGAAGGCATTCTCGGCGGCTCTTCGACCGGCACACTGCTGGCGGCGGCGCTGCGTTATTGCCGCGAGCAGACCGAGCCGAAGCGAGTCGTCAGCTTCGTCTGCGACACCGGCACGCGCTACCTGTCGAAGGTCTACAACGACCAATGGATGAACGATCAGGGCCTGCTGCAGTACAAACATTACGGCGATCTGCGCGACCTGATCTCACGGCGCTTCGAGGATGGCCGGGTGATCAGCGTGGGCCCGGACGACACGCTGCTCACCGCGTTCCAGCGCATGCGCCTGGCTGATGTGTCGCAACTTCCGGTGCTGGAGGGCGGGCAGCGGCTGGTCGGTGTGATCGACGAGTCCGACATTCTGCTAGGCATGCAAGAAGATGCTTCGCACTTTCGCGCGAGCGTGGCCAGCGCGATGACCGATAAGCTGCAAACCCTGCCTCCAGGCGCCAGTCTGGCTGAACTACGGGCGGAGCTCGACCGTGGGCTGGTGGCGATCATCGCCGACGCTTCGGGCTTCTACGGCTTGATTACTCGAGTCGACATGCTCATTCATCTACGGAGATCCCTTACATGAGTCAACACGATGAAAATGCTGTGCCACGTGCCTTCGCCACCCGAGTGATCCATGCCGGGCAAACGCCCGACCCTACCACCGGGGCGCTGATGCCGCCGATTTACGCCAACTCCACCTATTTGCAGCAGAGCCCCGGAGTGCACAAGGGCTTCGACTACGGGCGCTCGCACAACCCGACGCGCTTTGCGCTGGAGCGTTGTGTTGCGGACCTCGAAGGCGGCACCCAGGCCTTCGCGTTCGCGTCCGGGCTGGCGACGATCTCAACAGTGCTCGAGTTGCTCGATGCTGATTCGCACATCGTCTCCGGCAACGACCTGTACGGCGGTACTTTCCGCCTGTTCGACAAAGTGCGCCGGCGCAGCGCCGGGCATCGCTTCAGCTTTGTCGACCTGACTGATTTGTCGGCCTTCGAAGCGGCGCTGCAAGACGACACGCGGATGGTCATGGTCGAGACGCCGAGCAATCCTTTGCTGCGCCTCACCGACCTCGTTGCCATCGCGCGCATCTGCCGCCAGCGAGGCATCATTTGTGTGGCCGACAACACCTTTGCCAGCCCATGGATACAGCGCCCGCTGGAACTGGGCTTCGACATCGTGCTGCACTCGACGACCAAGTACTTGAATGGCCACTCCGACGTGATCGGCGGCATCGCGGTGGTCGGACAAAACGCAGACTTGGCGGAGCGTCTGGGCTTCCTGCAGAACGCAGTCGGCGCGATCGCCGGGCCGTTCGACGCTTTCCTCACCCTGCGCGGCGTGAAGACCCTGGCGCTGCGCATGGAGCGCCACTGCAACAACGCGCTGGACCTGGCGCAATGGCTGGAGCGTCAGCCGCAGGTGGCGCGCGTCTATTATCCGGGCCTGCCATCGCACCCGCAGCATGACCTGGCGCAGCGGCAGATGCGCGGTTTCGGCGGGATGATTTCCCTCGACCTGAACAGCGACCTGGCCGGTGCCACGCGCTTCCTCGAGAGTGTGCGGATCTTTGCCTTGGCCGAGAGCCTGGGCGGGGTGGAAAGCCTGATCGAGCACCCGGCGATCATGACCCATGCCACCATCCCCGCAGACACCCGTGCGCAACTCGGTATCGGCGATGCGTTGGTGCGATTGTCCGTGGGGGTCGAGGATGTCGAAGACCTGCGCGCCGACCTGGCACAGGCGCTGGCGCGGATCTGAGTTTCAGCAGGCAAAAAAAATCCGGAACCCTTATCGGATTCCGGATTTTTGTGTCGGACCGGATCAGCTGCCTTTGACAGCCTTGCCGT
Organism: Pseudomonas sp. LBUM1645; assembly: GCF_059716185.1. Lineage (NCBI taxonomy): Bacteria > Pseudomonadati > Pseudomonadota > Gammaproteobacteria > Pseudomonadales > Pseudomonadaceae > Pseudomonas > Pseudomonas sp. LBUM1645. Next base: position 5,194,868 of record NZ_CP166811.1, on the reverse strand, counting down.
TGACCGTACCGTCGAGGAGCATGATGTTGTACTCCTTGCCGTCGGTTTCAACCTGTTGCAGACGAACCAGCAGGTAATCCCAGTCCTTGGCGAACCACAGGACGGTGATGCGCTTGCTTTGTGTCGGGTCGCGCACGCGCTCGACCTTGATTGCATCGATCTGGCCAGCTTTGGTGTCGACCTTTTCCGAACCCAGCACGCGGAAATCATAGGTATCGACTTCACCATCGTCGACGACTTGATAGCTCATGCTTTTCTTGCCAGCGGCCACGTCGTGCTGCAGGGCCAGCTGATAAGTGGATTTGTCGACCATCCCGCGGTTGAGCGGGATCTTGACCGGGTCACCGCGATCGGTGCCGGTGACCATTTTGTTGGTCCAGTCGAAATCCAGGTCAGCCTTCTTGGCTTTACCCAGGCCGCCACGTTCGAAGTGATAGGACTGCGGCAGCAAGGTGTCCTTGTCCAGCGTCAGGGTGCTTTCTTCGGTCAGGCTGGCGATCATCATCGAGGCCTTGAAGCTGAGCTTCCAGGCGCCGTTGGCTTGCTTGGTCAGGCTGCGTTCAGCGGTGCCGCTCATGGGCAACTGCTTCCAGTCAGCGGTGTAGCTGGCGGAGAAAGGTTGAAGTTCTGCAGCCTGCGCAAATGGCAGTGCAAGCAGAGCGCAAGCGAAGAGCAGGGCGCGACGCATAAAATCTCCTAGGTTCGAATCAAGTGGCCGCTGGCCGCGAGTAACTTTCCATCCAGTAAAGCACCTTGCTCGCCGAGTGATAAACGACCTTCGGCAAACCAGCGTACAGCCAGCGGGTAGATCAGGTGTTCCTGGGTATGAACCCGCTGCGCCAGACTCTGCGGCGAATCGTGCAACTCTACCGGTATTACTGCCTGTACGACCAGTGGTCCGCCATCGAGTTCCTCGGTGACGAAGTGCACAGAGCAGCCGTGCTCGGTGTCGCCGGCCTCCAGCGCGCGCTGATGAGTGTGTAACCCTTTGTATTTGGGTAGCAGCGAGGGATGGATGTTGAGCAGGCGACCCGCGTAGTGGCGCACGAAGTCAGCGCTGAGAATGCGCATGAAACCGGCCAGTACCACGAGTTTGGGGTTGAACGCGTCGATCTGTTCGATCAGCGCGGCATCGAAGGCCTCGCGGCCTTCAAAAGCCTTGTGATCCAGGGTGCGGGTGTCGATACCCGCGTCCCTGGCGCGTTGCAGGCCGTAGGCGTCGGCGCGGTTGGAAATCACCGCAGCGATGCGGGCCGGGCTGTCGCCGGTCCGCGTGCTGTCGATCAAGGCCTGCAAGTTACTGCCGGTGCCGGACAACAGCACCACCACATCACAGGTCTGGGACATCAATGAGCCTTGAGGTTCTTCAGTTCAACCTGAGCCGCGCCTTCGGCAGCGGTGGAGATCTGACCGATGACCCAAGGCTGCTCGCCGGCTTCGCGCAGGACGTTCAGGGCGGTTTCGACGTGCTCTTGAGCGACGCAGATAACCATGCCCACGCCGCAGTTCAGCACGCGATGCATTTCGTTTTCGTCAACGTTGCCTTTCTCTTGCAGCCAGTCGAACACGGCAGGACGGGTCCAGCTCGCAACGTCAACCACGGCTTGTGCGCCTTTTGGCAGAACGCGCGGGATGTTGTCCAGCAGGCCACCACCGGTGATGTGGGCCATGGCTTTGACCGCGCCGGTTTCCTTGATCAGCTTGAGCAGCGGCTTCACGTAGATACGGGTCGGGGCCATCAGCAGGTCGGTCAGCGGTTTGCCGTCGAGCTGGATGTTTTCGATGTCGGCACCGGAGACTTCGATGATCTTGCGGATCAGCGAGTAGCCGTTGGAGTGCGGGCCCGAAGACGGCAGGGCGAGCAGGGCATCGCCGGCAGCGACTTTGGAGCCGTCGATGATTTCGGATTTTTCCACGACGCCGACGCAGAAGCCGGCCAGGTCGTAGTCTTCGCCTTCGTACATGCCAGGCATTTCAGCGGTTTCGCCGCCGACCAGGGAGCAGCCGGACAATTCACAGCCAGCGCCAATGCCGGTCACGACCTGGGTCGCGGTTTCGACGTTGAGTTTGCCGGTGGCATAGTAGTCGAGGAAGAACAGCGGCTCGGCGCCGCAGACCACCAGGTCGTTCACGCACATGGCAACCAGGTCGATGCCGATGCTGTCGTGCTTGTTCAGGTTCAGTGCCAGGCGCAGCTTGGTGCCGACGCCGTCGGTGCCGGAAACCAGCACGGGCTGTTTGTAGCCGGCCGGGATTTCGCAGAGGGCGCCGAAACCGCCCAGGCCGCCCATGACTTCCGGGCGCGCAGTGCGCTTGGCGACGCTCTTGATGCGTTCGACCAATGCTTCACCGGCGTCGATGTCTACACCGGCGTCCTTGTAGCTCAGGGAGGGTTGCTTGCTCATGATCCAGGCCTTTAGGGGGGATTCAGGGGTAACGACCGAGTCCAGTGGGACCACCGAAACTGACGAAGGCGATTGCCATCCGCGAATTTCAGGGTGCCCGGCTGTTGCCGGTCTGCGAAGGCGCGCGATTTTATCAGGCTTGAGGGGCAGCGGCCATCCTCAGGCCGACGGCAGGGGCATATCAGCTTAAAAAAACCTTCATTGCCCGTGTTGGCCGCATCCTTCATGGCTGTATAAGGTATCGCTATTAACCGTCTATCGTTAGCACAGTGCAAAAACTTACCAGGGTCAGGTGAATGTTTTGCTTGGGGGCGTGGTCACAGCCTTGCTCAATCCGGTTCACGCGGCCTGTTCCAGCCGCTCTTGTCGTCAGGAATCCTCCATGCGTTTTTTTTCTAGATTTTTATTTGCGGGCTGTATGTCATTGGTCAGCCTGGCGAGTCATGCCGAAACCGTCAAAGGCCTTTATCAAGTGCGCGAGCCTGTCAGCAGTCAGTCGACTGAGGAGCGCGATCAAGCGACCCAGCGCGCGCTGGACACGCTGGTATTGCGCCTGACCGGCGATCCCAAGGCTGCGCAAAACCCGGGGTTGGCGGCACTGCGCAAGGACCCGCAGCAAATCATCAGTCAGTACGGTTTTGACGCTGGCCCGCCGGAAGTGCTGAAGGTCGATTTCGACCCGGCCACCACCGAGCAAGCTTTGCGCCGTGCCGGGCTGTCGTTGTGGGGGGCGAACCGGCCTTCGATCCTCGGCTGGTGGTTGAACGACTCCACCGAGGGTTCGAGCCTGGTCGGCGATGGCCAGGCCAGTGCTGCACCGCTGCGCCGAGCGGCTCAACACCGTGGTTTACCGCTGCGCCTGCCGCTGGCCGATCTGAATGAGCAGATTGTCGCCACGGCGCCACACCTGGAAGGTGCGGATGCAGCGCCACTGCGCGGGGCGTCAGAGCGTTACAACGCTGATGCGTTGCTTGCGGTGCATGCCCGTGAAGAGGGCGGCCAATGGCAAGCCAAGTGGCAGATGTGGCTGGGTGACAAGAAGGAGGCGGGCAGTGTGCAGGGCGCGGATCAGGCCGCTGTGGCCGATGCGGTGATGCTGGCGGTCAGTGAGCGGCTGGCGCCTCGCTTTGTCGTCAAACCGGGTGCTTCGGGCGAACAATTGCTCGAAGTACAGGGCATGAATCTGGAGCACTACGCGGCGCTTGGGCGTTTGCTGGAACCGTTTGGTGCGCGTCTGCAGAGTGTCGACGGCGACCGGATTCTCTACCGGGTCAATGGCAGCGCCGAACAGTTGAGGTCGCAATTGTCGCTGGCGAAGTTGCAGGAGGTTCCGGCCGGTGAAGCGCCGGCGCCAGTCGCACCGGCTCAGCCGGCCGAGGGTTCTGCACCGGTAGTAGCGCCGACTCCGGCACCTGTGCCGCAGTTGCGTTTCCGTTGGTAAGGTTTTCTTTCTTTATATAGATGCATAGGGAGTTGTACATGGCCGATACGCGGCGTTGGTTCTGGTTGGGTGGGGTTGTCCTGCTCTGCGCGTTTGTCTGGCTGTTGCATCCGATTCTGACCCCGTTCCTGGTCGCGTTGCTGCTGGCCTATCTGTTCGACCCGCTGGTGGATCGGCTGGAGAAGGCCGGCCTGTCTAGGACTTGGGGCGTGGTGGCGGTGTTTGCGCTGTTTACCTTTATCTTCACGACACTGCTGTTGGTGTTGGTGCCGATGCTCGCCAAGCAGTTGTTTCGTTTGTACGAACTGACGCCGCAGATGCTCGATTGGTTGCAGCACACCGCACTGCCGTGGGCGCAATCGAAATTTGGACTGTCGGATAATTTCTGGAAGTTCGACAAGCTCAAGGCTGCGATCAGTGAGCACATGGGCCAGACCACTGACATTGTCGGTGTTGTGCTGAGCCAGGCAACGGCCTCCGGCCTCGCATTGATTGGCTTGCTGGCGAATCTGGTGCTGATCCCGGTGGTGGTCTTCTACTTGCTGCGGGACTGGGACTTGATGATGGCCAAGATCCGCGGTCTGCTGCCCCGTGACCGCGAAGAGCGCGTTGTGATCCTGGCAGGTGAATGCCATGAAGTACTGGGTGCGTTCGTGCGCGGTCAGTTGCTGGTGATGGTGGCGCTGGGCGTGATCTACGCGGCGGGCCTGATGCTGGTAGGGCTGGAATTGGGACTGTTGATCGGTATGATTGCCGGTCTGGCGGCGATCGTGCCGTACATGGGGTTTGTCATCGGGATCGGCGCGGCCTTGATTGCCGGTCTGTTCCAGTTCGGCGGCGATCTGTATCCCATGTTCGGTATCGTCGCGGTGTTCATGGTGGGGCAGGCGCTGGAAGGCATGGTGCTGACGCCATTGTTGGTGGGGGACAAGATCGGTCTACACCCGGTGGCGGTGATCTTCGCGATTCTGGCAGGGGGCGAGTTGTTCGGTTTTACCGGTGTGCTGCTGGCACTGCCGGTGGCGGCGGTGATCATGGTGCTGGTGCGCCATGTGCATGATTTGTATAAAGATTCGGATATGTACAGCGGTGTTGATGAGCCCGAGATTTAAGAGGGCCTGATCAAGCATCGCGGGCAGCCTGGTTCATTGCCAGGTTGACCCGAATCCCTCGCGCGGCTGTCACATGCGCCGCCAAAGAAACTGTCATAAAACCAGTGCGTTAACGCAAACCTTTGATTTTGCTTGTGGTCTGTCGCATTGTGCGACCCGCCTCACGGGTATAAACTTCGCAAACTTTACACAGAGGCCACTAACGGTTCCTTTGGAACTGTTCAGTCAGCATGAAACCGATTCAGCTGCCCCTAGGTGTGCGTCTGCGTGATGACGCTACCTTTATCAATTACTATCCAGGCGCCAATGCCGCTGCACTCGGCTATGTCGAGCGGCTATGCGAAGCCGACGCCGGCTGGACCGAAAGCCTGATTTATCTCTGGGGCAAGGACGGGGTAGGGCGTACGCATTTGTTGCAGGCGGCCTGCCTGCGCTTCGAGCAACTGGGGGAGCCGGCGGTGTATTTGCCGTTGGCCGAGCTGCTTGATCGCGGCATCGCCATCCTCGACAACCTCGAACAGTACGAACTGGTCTGCCTGGATGATTTGCAGGCGGTGGCCGGTCGGGCGGATTGGGAAGAGGCGTTGTTCCATCTGTTCAATCGTCTGCGTGACAGCGGACGACGCCTGTTGATCGCCGCGTCGACATCCCCGCGTGAACTGCCGGTGAAGCTGGCGGACCTCAAATCCCGCCTGACGTTGGCGCTGATCTTTCAGATGCGTCCGCTCTCCGACGAAGACAAATTGCGTGCCTTGCAACTGCGCGCCTCTCGTCGCGGCCTGCACCTGACCGATGAAGTCGGGCATTTTATTTTGACCCGCGGTACGCGCAGCATGAGTGCACTTTTCGAGTTGCTTGAGCGTCTCGATCAGGCTTCCCTTCAAGCTCAGCGCAAGCTGACAATTCCGTTCCTGAAAGAAACGCTAGGCTGGTAAAGCCAAGGCCTGTAGCGGGTTTTGGCATGCTTCAGGCGTAGAGAATTCCGCTTTCCTACAGGGTTGCAGGCTGCGCGAGTGTCTAAAACGGGCTTCAGCGCTTAGATGTAAACGCGAAACCAAGAAGTCACATAAAGTTCGATTGAATTTGCAAATGAGGATGATAGTAGGCATAGTCTCGGCTTCTTTAGAACTATCAGCCACGGTCGTGCCCATGCTAAATCGCTTTGCACCCCTCGTGCCCCTCGCACTCGTCACCCTGTTGTTCGGTTGCGCTGCCCACTCTCCAGTGTCCCAGCAAGAGCAACAACAGCAGGTTAAAAATTCTGCTACCGCCCAATCTTCTGCTCTTTATCAGCAGGCTCTTTTTCAAGAAGAGGCGGCCACCGAAAAAGAACTGGCAGACTTCGCCGGCGGCAAGTCGTACCAGCTTCCGGTTCTAGCTGACAGCATCCTCGAACGCGGCATGTCCCTGATCGGTACCCGTTACCGTTTCGGTGGCACCTCCGAAGCTGGCTTTGATTGCAGCGGCTTCATCGGTTACCTGTTTCGTGAAGAAGCCGGTCTGAACCTGCCACGCTCCACTCGCGAAATGATCAACGTCGACGCTCCGCTGGTTTCTCGCAGCAAACTGGAGCCGGGCGACTTGCTGTTTTTCGCCACCAATGGCCGTCGCGGCCGCGTCAGTCACGCCGGGATCTACCTGGGTGACAACCAGTTCATCCATTCCAGCAGCCGCCGTAGTGGTGGTGTCCGGATCGATAGCCTGGGCGACAGCTACTGGAGCAAAACCTTCATCGAAGCCAAGCGCGCACTCGCGATGGCACCGACTGCGGCCCCGACGATCGTCACGGCTCGCAAGTAAGCGGACTTTTTGTAAGGTGAACTTAAAGTCTTACTTGAAGTTTGCCGCGTAGCAGCTAGAATCCTGATCTATTATTGATGGCAAACCGCCTGCGTCCTGCGCAGGCGGTTTTCTTTTCTGCGCCCCCTGCAGAAAAAGCCGCAGCCAGATCAGGATGCTCTGCATATGTCGACGTCGGCCCGCCTCACAATCATGTTCTTCGCAGCGCTGCTCAGCGCCTGCGCCAGCCGTACACCGCCCCCTGCGCCGGTGGTTCGCGCTCCCATTATTTTCAGTTCCTCCCAAGCATTCTCCCCTGAGGCAGAAGACGTCTTGTTCCGCGCGCTCGGCCTGGTGGGCACGCCGTATCGCTGGGGTGGCAACACGCCGGATTCGGGTTTCGATTGCAGCGGGCTGATCGGTTATGTCTACCGTGACGTCGCCGGCATTTCCCTGCCGCGCACCACGCGCGAGATGATCAGCATGCAGGCGGCCAGCGTGGGCAAGGAAGGTCTGCAAACCGGTGACCTGATCTTCTTCGCCACCAATGGCGGTTCTCAGGTCAGCCACGCCGGGATCTACGTCGGCGAAGGTCGCTTCGTCCATGCGCCCGCCACCGGTGGCACGGTGAAGCTCGACAGCTTGTCCAAGGCTTACTGGCAGAAAGCCTATCTGAGTGCCAAGCGCGTCTTGCAACCTGAGCACTTGGCACGCAACCCCTAAATTGCAGAGGTTGTCATGACCGCTCGCACACTCAATCTCGACGATTCCCTGTATCAATACCTGCTCGACGTTTCCCTGCGTGAAACGCCGCTGCTCAAGCGTTTGCGTGACGAAACCCAAGCGCTGCCCATGGCTCGCTGGCAGGTGGCGCCCGAGCAAGGTCAGTTCCTCGCGCTTCTGGTGAAACTCACCGGCGCCAAGCGTCTGCTGGAAGTGGGTACCTTTACCGGTTACAGCGCCTTGTGCATGGCAGCTGCATTGCCGGATGACGGCTCGCTGATCTGCTGTGACATACCCGGTGACTACAACGCCACCGCGCGCCGTTACTGGCAGGAAGCAGGGCTTGCCGAGCGGATTGATCTGCGTCTGGCGCCCGCGCTGGAAACCCTGGCTCAGCTGGATCAGCAAGCGCCATTCGATCTGATCTTCATCGATGCCGACAAAGCCAACTACCCACGCTATCTGGAGCACGCATTACGTCTGCTGCGCGTCGGCGGTCTGGCGGTGTTTGATAACACGCTGTGGAGCGGACGGGTGCTTGAGGACAATCCCGAGAGCGAAGACACCCGAGCCATCCAGGCGCTCAATCGCGCCTTGAAGGATGACTCGCGTGTGGATCTGTCGTTGTTGCCGATAGGTGATGGATTGACGCTGTGCCGCAAAAGGTAGGCGCCTATTGAAAAAGATCGCAGCCTGCGGCAGCTCCTACAGTGGATGGTGTACGCCCTGTAGGAGCTGCCGCAGGCTGCGATCTTTTGACTTTTACTTGGCCGCTGACACGCGCCACACCTTATTGCCCACGTCATCCGCCACCAACAAATCCCCCTGCTGATCAATCACCACGCCTACCGGCCGGCCCATGGCTTTCTCATCTGCGTTGAGGAAACCTGTGAGCACATCGACCGGTTGCCCAGTCGGTTTGCCTCCCGCGAACGGCACGAAAATCACTTTGTAGCCACTGTGCGGTTTACGATTCCACGAGCCGTGCTGGCCGACGAATGCCCCTTCCTTGAACTGCGCCGGCAGTCTGTTGCCCTCAGCGAACGTCAAGCCCAGCGATGCGGTATGCGGGCCGACCGCGTAATCCGGAGCAATGGCCTTGGCCACCAGGTCGGGGTTTTGCGGCTCGACGCGGATGTCGACGTGCTGGCCGTAATAACTGTAAGGCCAACCGTAGAACCCGCCGTCCTTCACTGAAGTGATGTAGTCCGGCACCAGATCGCTGCCGATTTCGTCGCGCTCGTTGACCGCCGTCCACAATGCGCCGCTCCGAGGTTCCCAGGCCAGGCCGTTTGGATTGCGAATCCCCGAGGCGAAGATCCGATGGTTGCCGGTGGCGCGATCTACTTCCCAGATCGCCGCGCGACCTTCTTCCTTGTCCATGCCGTTTTCGGCCACGTTGCTGTTGGAGCCCACCGTGACGTACAGCTTGCTGCCGTCCTTGCTGGCGATGACGTTTTTGGTCCAGTGGTGATTCAGCGTACCGCCCGGCAAGTCGATCACCTTCATCGGCTGCGACTTGATCGCCGTCTCGCCGTTTTCATAGTGGAAACGCAGCAAGCGATCCGTGTCGGCGACGTACAGGTCATTGCCGACCAAGGTCATGCCGAAGGGTGAGTTTAGGTTTTCCAGGAACACTGTGCGGGTTTCGGCGATGCCGTCGTGGTCCTTGTCCCGCAGCAGCGTGATGCGATTCGGGCTCGGTACTTTGGCGCCGGCACGGCCCATGACTTTGCCCATGACCCAACCACGAATACCTTTGCCGTCATCGGGTTTGGGTGGTGCGTTGGTTTCGGCCACCAGCACGTCGCCGTTAGGTAACACGTAAAGCCAGCGCGGGTGATCGAGACCTTCGGCAAAAGCCGCCACCTGAGTCCCTGTCGCAGCGATGGGTTTCGTGCCGTCCGGCCAGCCGATCGCCGGGGCGATGTTCATCGTCGGGATCAGGGTTTTGTTCGGTTCTGGCAGCTTGGGCGACGGGCCGGTGCCGTCGGAGACTTGCAGCCTGGCGTTTTCACCACAGGCGGCAAGCCCTCCGGCGAGCACGATGACGAGAGCGAGCTGGGGCTTGCGCATGCTGATCTTCCCTATGAATGCATTGACCTAATCAGTAGAGAAGCGCAGGTGCGCGATGGTTCAACCGTCAGCCGCGGGCTTCCTTGAACAGCACGGCAATGCCGGGGTGATAGTTGCCGGCTTCGTTGCGCAACTTGCGATAGGCATAGGGGAAGTACCAGGCGACCGCGCAGGTGTGTTCCTTTTGCAGATCGTCGACCATGTCCTGGAGTTCTTCCGGGGTGGCGCTTTGTTGGGCTTTTTGTGGCGCAACGAACAGGCAGCCGAGTTTCAGGTCGCTGGCGTAGCTGATGCGTTTGGCATCGCTGGTGATGTCCTGCAATGCTTGAGTCAGGTTCAGGCTGTTGACGCGTGGCCAGCGCTGGGTCGCCTGAAGGTAAGCGCGTTCTTCGCTGGTCGCGATAAACAGATCGGCGCGGCCATTGCGTTCGCCTTCTTCGGTCTGTTTACGGGTCGGTGTTTGTTGCAGCGTGACCATTTCCGCCATCCAGGCCGCGGCGGACAGCAGGCTCAGGTTGGCTTTTTCGTCGAACCAGTAAGGCGTGTCGTTATCGCCGCGCACGGCGTTGTAGCGGTCGATACAGTCAAACCAGCGTTCCAGCACCGGGCGCAGGAATTCCAGCTTCGGATTGCTGATGATCATGCCTTGCATGTGGCTCACCCTTGTTATTGTGTTGTGAGGTTGTGGCTCTTTGATATCACTGCTGAGAGTGTGGCACAAGATTGGCGTCAGATAATTGATCGACGGCAGTTATTCGCTCGCACGCTGCCCGTCTTCAATTGACGCTCCATCCCCAACCCTCTAACCTTCGCGGCTTGTTTCAGGTGCTCTGTGACCTTGGTCGACAGAGTGAAACAGGGAAGCCGGTGAGTGACTCTCTTCAAGCGACGAAGAGCCATGATCCCGGCGCTGCCCCCGCAACGGTAAATGAGTGAAGACTGCGCCTTGAGCCACTGTGTCGACTGTCGACATGGGAAGGCGCGCAGTCAGGCAAAACGCCGCTCATGAGCCCGGAGACCGGCCTGATCCATCCAGCGGCATCACGGTGGGCGATGCCAGGCTTTTTGCCGTCTATTCTTGTGCCTGCCCGCCGTTATCCAGCCTCAACGGAGAGCTCCCCCATGACTGATACCCCTGATCGTGACGAACGTCATCTGGCGCGCATGCTGCGCAAAAAAGCCGTGATCGACGAACGCATTGCCAACTCCCCGAATGAATGTGGCCTGCTGCTGGTGCTGACCGGCAACGGCAAAGGTAAAAGCAGCTCGGCTTTCGGCATGCTCGCCCGGTCCATGGGCCACGGCATGCAGTGTGGCGTGGTGCAGTTCATTAAAGGACGCAGCAGCACCGGCGAAGAACTGTTCTTCCGGCGCTTCCCGGAACAGGTGCGTTTTCATGTGATGGGCGAGGGCTTCACCTGGGAAACCCAGGATCGCCAGCGTGACATCGCCGCCGCTGAAGCCGCGTGGGCGGTGTCGTGCGAATTGCTGCGTGACCCGTCGATCGGCCTGGTGGTGCTGGATGAATTGAACATCGCACTCAAGCACGGTTATCTGGATCTCGATCAAGTGCTCAGCGACTTGCAGGCCCGTCCGCCGATGCAGCACGTGGTGGTCACCGGTCGCGGCGCCAAGCCGGAGATGATCGAACTGGCCGACACCGTCACCGAAATGGGCGTGATCAAGCACGCATTCCAGGCCGGGATCAAAGCGCAAAAAGGCGTCGAGTTGTGAGCTGCACTTTATGAATAGCCATCGTCATTGCCCGGCGGTATTGATTGCCGCGCCGGCCTCCGGTCAGGGCAAGACCACCGTCACCGCCGCACTGGCCCGTTTGCATCGCAATCAGGGGCGCAAGGTTCGCGTGTTCAAGTGCGGCCCCGATTTTCTCGACCCGATGATTCTCGAGCGCGCCAGCGGTGCGCCGGTTTATCAATTGGATATGTGGATGGTCGGCGAGCAGGAAAGTCGTCGGCTGTTGTGGGAGGCCGCAGGCGAAGCCGATCTGATCCTCATCGAAGGCGTGATGGGGTTGTTTGACGGCACTCCGTCCAGTGCTGATCTGGCGCGGCATTTCGGTGTGCCAGTGCTGGGTGTGATCGACGGCACTGCCATGGCGCAGACCTTTGGCGCACTGGCGTTGGGGCTGGCGCGTTATCAGCCGGACTTGCCGTTTGCCGGTGTGCTGGCCAACCGCGTCGGCACCCTGCGTCACGCGCAGTTACTGGAAGGCAGCCTCACTGAAGGTTTGCGCTGGTACGGCGCTTTGTCCCGGGAAACCGGTATCGAATTGCCGAGTCGGCACCTCGGGTTGGTTCAGGCCAGTGAGTTGAACGATCTCGATCTGCGTCTCGATGCGGCGGCCGATGCACTGGCCAGCAGCTGCGAGGTCGCGCTGCCACCAGCGGTGGAATTCGCCGCGCCTGATGTGATCGTTGCCGAGCCGTTGCTGGCTGGTGTGCGGATTGCTGTGGCCCGTGACGAAGCGTTCGCCTTCACTTACGGCGCAAGCCTGGATCTGCTCCGCGCCATGGGCGCTGAGTTGCTGTTTTTCTCGCCGATCCGTGACACGCAATTGCCGGAGGCAGACAGCCTCTATCTGCCGGGCGGTTATCCCGAATTGCATCATGTGGCGCTGTCACAGAACACTACGATGCTGGCCGCAATCCGCGCTCACCATGCGGCAGGTAAACCATTGTTGGCCGAGTGCGGCGGCATGCTTTATCTGCTCGATTCGTTGACCGATGTCGAGGGCACTCGCGCTGAACTGGTCGGCTTGCTGGCCGGGGATGCGGTGATGCAAAAGCGTCTGGCCGCGCTGGCGTTGCAGGCAGTCGAGTTGCCGGAAGGTTCGTTGCGCGGGCACACCTATCACCACTCGCTGACCAGTACCGAGCTTGAGCCGATTGCTCGTGGCTTGAGCCCTAACGGCGGGCGAGGGGCGGAGGCGGTTTATCGTGAGGGGCGGATGACTGCCTCTTATGTGCATTTTTATTTCCCGTCCAATCCAACTGCTGTAGCCGCATTGTTTGCGCCTGACCTTGAGGCCGCCATCGCGAGCAAGCTCGCTCCCACAATGGATCACACGAACCCTGTGGGAGCGAGCTTGCTCGCGAAGAGGCCATGACTGACAACGCATTTTCCGAGGCTGAACGCGAAGCGGTTTATCGCGCCATCGGCGAACGCCGTGACATGCGTCATTTCAGCGGCGGCACGGTCGAGCCCGAGTTACTGCGGCGCCTGCTCGAAGCCGCGCATCAGGCGCCGAGTGTCGGCCTGATGCAGCCCTGGCGGTTCATCCGCATCAGTGATCAAGCCCTGCGCGGCAAGATCCAGTTGTTGGTGGAAGAAGAACGCATCCGCACCGCCGAAGCCCTCGGCGAGCGCACCGACGAATTCATGAAGCTCAAAGTCGAAGGCATCAACGACTGCGCCGAGGTGTTGGTCGCTGCGCTGATGGACGATCGCGAGCGTCACATCTTCGGCCGCCGCACGATGCCGGAAATGGACATGGCCTCGTTGTCCTGCGCGATCCAGAACCTCTGGCTGGCCTCCCGCGCTGAAGGATTGGGCATGGGCTGGGTCTCGCTGTTCGAGCCGCAAGCACTGGCGGACTTGCTGGGTTTGCCCGCCGGAGCCAAGCCGTTGGCCGTTCTTTGTCTCGGCCCGGTCAAGGAATTCTATCCGGCGCCGATGCTGGTACTCGAAGGCTGGGCGCAGGCGCGTCCACTCAGTGAGCTGCTGTATGAAAATTATTGGGGAGTGAGTCAATGAGTGTGGCGTTGTTGAGTGTCGCCGCGGTTGCGCTGGATGCGCTGCTGGGTGAACCCAAACGCTGGCATCCGCTGGTGGCGTTCGGCCGTTTTGCCGACCGCATCGAGCAACGTTTCAATGGTGAAGGTCGCGGCTGGCGCAGCCATGGCGTGACTGCCTGGGTGATCGCGGTGTTGCCGCTGACCCTGCTGGCCACGGCGTTTTCCTGGGCGCCCTACGTCGGCTGGATCGTCGAGATTCTGGTGCTCTATTGCGCCCTCGGCATGCGCAGCCTCGGTGAACACGTCGAGCCGGTGGCCAAGGCGCTGCGCAGTGATGATCTGGACGAGGCACGCAAACGTGTCAGTTATCTGGTCAGCCGCCAGACCAGCGAACTGGATAAAACCGAAGTCGCCCGCGCCGCCACAGAATCGGTGCTGGAGAACGGCAGCGACGCGGTATTCGCTGCGCTGTTCTGGTTTGCTGTGGCCGGTGCGCCTGGCGTGGTGCTCTACCGTTTGAGCAACACGCTGGATGCGATGTGGGGTTACCGCAACGAACGTTTCGAGCGTTTCGGCTGGGCGGCGGCAAAGATCGACGACGTCCTCAACTACATTCCTGCACGCCTGGTGGCGTTGACCTACGCGCTGCTGGGCAAAACCCGACTGGCGCTGAAATGCTGGCGTACCCAGGGCCCGACCTGGGACAGCCCGAATGCCGGTCCGGTGATGGCGGCCGGTGCCGGTGCGCTTGGCGTCGAGTTGGGCGGGGCGGCGATTTATCACGGTGAACTGCATCAGCGTCCGCAACTGGGCGAAGGCATGCCGGCGGATGCCGACTCCATCGACCGCGGCTGGCAATTGGTCCAGCGCGGGGTATGGTTATGGTTGCTGATCCTCTGCGTGGGGGCTGAATTTTATGCTTGAGCACGGTGGTCGGTTACGCAAGGCGGCGCTCGATTACGGCATCGCCGAAGCCGATTGGCTCGACCTGTCCAGCGGCCTCGCGCCCTGGCCGTTTCCGGTCCCGGAGATTCCGTTGCGGGCCTGGGCGCGGTTGCCGGAAACCGATGACGGTCTGGAGCAGGCGGCCTGTGATTATTACGGCGCTGCTCAGGTGCTGCCGGTGGCCGGCTCGCAAATGGCGATCCAGTTGCTGCCGCGTTTGCGCCGGGTCGGCAAGGTCGGCGTGCTCTCGCCGTGTTACGCCGAACACGCCGAAGCGTGGCGCCGTAATGGCTACATCGTGCGTGAAGTGCTGGAGCAGGAAGTCGACTTCTTTCTCGACAGCCTCGACGTGTTGGTGGTGGTCAACCCGAACAATCCTACCGGCCTGAGCCTGACACCGAGTCGGCTGCTCGACTGGCATTCGCGGCTGGCGCAGCGCGGTGGCTGGCTGGTGGTGGACGAGGCGTTCATGGACAACACACCACAGCTGAGCCTGGCACCTTTTGCCAATCAGGTCGGGTTGATCGTGCTGCGTTCCTTCGGCAAGTTTTTCGGCCTGGCCGGTGTGCGCCTGGGTTTCGTGCTGGCCGAGCGCAAGTTGCTCAAATTGCTGGCCGAGCAAGTGGGACCGTGGGCGGTCAGCGGGCCGACGCGGGTGCTGGGTCAGGCCTGTCTGCGGGATACCGAAGGGCATGCCCGGCAACGGGTTCGCGCTGATGAAGCCAGTGAACGTCTTGCGCTGCTGCTTGAACAGCACGGCTTCAAACCCCAAGGCGGCTGCGCGTTGTTTCAATGGCTGATCACCGAGCGCGCCGAAGCCCTGCATGAGTTCATGGCCCGGCGCGGCATTCTGCTGCGGTTGTTCACGCACAACAGCAGCCTGCGTTTCGGCTTGCCCGCTGATGAAACCGACTGGACACGTCTCGCGCAAGCGTTCGAAGCCTACGCCAAGGAAACCCAATGACTACGTTGATGGTGCAAGGCACCACTTCCGACGCCGGTAAAAGCACGTTGGTGACGGCGTTGTGCCGCTGGGTCACGCGTCAGGGTGTCAGCGTCGTGCCGTTCAAACCACAGAACATGGCGCTCAACAGTGCCGTGACCGCCGACGGTGGCGAGATCGGTCGCGCGCAAGCGGTGCAGGCTCAAGCCGCCAACCTTGAGCCGCACACCGACATGAACCCGGTGCTGCTCAAACCCAACAGCGACACCGGCGCCCAAGTGATCATCCATGGTCGTGCGGTCACGACGATGAACGCCGTTGCGTATCACGACTACAAAGCCATCGCCATGCAAGCGGTGCTGGCCTCTCATGAACGGCTGAGCGCAGCTTATCCAGTGGTCATGGTCGAAGGCGCGGGCTCGCCGGCCGAGATCAATCTGCGTGCCGGTGACATCGCCAACATGGGCTTTGCCGAAGCGGTGGATTGTCCGGTGGTGCTGATTGCCGACATCAATCGCGGTGGCGTTTTTGCGCATCTGGTGGGCACGCTGGAACTGCTGTCGCCCAGCGAGCAGGCGCGGGTCAAAGGCTTTATCATCAACCGGTTTCGCGGCGATATCGCTTTGCTGCAACCGGGGCTGGACTGGCTGGAAGCGCGCACCGGCAAACCGGTGATCGGCGTTCTGCCTTACGTGATGGACCTGCACCTGGAAGCCGAGGACGGCATCGATCAGCGTCAGACCGACAAGGCCGATCAGGTGCTGAAAGTGCTGGTGCCGGTGCTGCCACGTATCAGCAACCACACCGATTTCGATCCGTTGCGCCTGCATCCGCAGGTGGATCTGCAATTTGTCGGCCCCGGTCAGGCGATTCCACCGGCCGACCTGATTATTCTCCCGGGCTCGAAAAGCGTGCGCAGCGACCTCGCGTATCTGCGGGCCAATGGCTGGGACACCGCGATCAGTCGTCATCTTCGTTATGGCGGCAAAGTGCTGGGAATTTGCGGCGGTCTGCAAATGCTCGGCGAGCAGGTCCACGATCCGCTAGGCCTCGAAGGCGCACCGGGTTCCAGCGCCGGTTTGGGCTTGCTGGCGTTCGAAACCCAGCTCGAAGAAGAGAAGCAATTGCGCAATGTGCGCGGGCGTCTGGCGCTGGAAGACGCGCCGGTCAGCGGCTATGAAATTCATGCCGGGGTGACCACCGGGCCGGCGCTGGAAAACGCCGCGGTGCAGCTGGACGACGGTCGCTGCGACGGTGCGCAAAGCGTGGATGGGCAGATTTTCGGCACCTATCTGCATGGCCTGTTTGAATCGCCCGCGGCGTGCAGTGCGCTGTTGCGCTGGGCAGGTTTGCAGGCTGTGCAGGACGTGGATTATCACGCGTTGCGTGAGCGCGATATCGAGCGGCTGGCGGACCTGGTGGAGAAGCATCTGGATACTTCACTGCTGCGTGAGCTCTGTGGGATTTGAGGTGGCTGTTCTGGCCCTATCGCGAGCAAGCTCGCTCCCACAGGTGATCGCATTCCAATGTGGGAGCGAGCTTGCTCGCGATGAGGCCCGTCGCCACACCGCCAATTTGAAGGAATGAACCATGCTGCAACTGATCCTCGGCGGCGCCCGCTCCGGCAAAAGTCGCCTGGCCGAAAAACTCGCCTCCGATAGCGGTCTGGCGGTGACTTACATCGCCACCAGCCAACCCCTCGACGGTGAAATGAACGAGCGGGTGGCCCATCACCGCGCCCGTCGTCCAGCCGAATGGGCGTTGATCGAAGAGCCGGTGGAGCTCGCCCGCGTCCTGCGCGAAACCGCCATCGCCGATCGTTGCTTGCTGGTGGATTGCCTGACGTTGTGGATGACCAATCTGCTGATGCTCGACGACACCGAGCGCCTGTCGGCCGAACGTGATGCTTTGCTGGACTGCCTGGCGTCGCTGCCGGGTGAAATCATTTTTGTCAGCAACGAGACCGGAATGGGTGTCGTGCCGCTGGGCGAATTGACTCGCCGCTATGTCGATGAAGCCGGTTGGCTGCATCAAGCGTTGGCCGAGCGCTGTCAGCGCGTCGTCCTGACCGTCGCCGGTCTGCCCCTGACTTTGAAAGGAACTGCGTTATGACTCAATCCTGGTGGCTGAACCCCTGCAAACCGATCGATGCTCAAGCGGTCGAGCAGGCGCAGGCCCGTCAACAGCAGCTGACCAAACCGGCCGGCTCCCTCGGCCGGCTTGAGTCGGTGGCCGTGCAATTGGCCGGTATGCAGGGGCAGGTCAAGCCGAGTCTGGATCAGCTGTGGATCGCAATTTTTGCCGGTGATCACGGCGTGGTCGCTGAAGGGGTGTCGGCATTTCCCCAGGAAGTCACCGGGCAGATGCTGCACAACTTCGTCAGTGGTGGGGCGGCGATCAGCGTGTTGGCGCGTCAACTCGGGGCCTCCCTGGAAGTTGTCGACCTCGGAACGGTAACGCCGTCGTTGAATTTGCCGGGTGTGCGTCACTTGAACATTGGCCCGGGCACGGCGAATTTCGTCGAAGGTCCGGCCATGACGCCGGCTCAAGGCGAGCTCGCTTTGCAGGCCGGTCGTGACAGCGTGCAGCGCGCCATCGTGGCGGGTGCGCAGTTGTTTATCGGTGGCGAGATGGGCATCGGCAACACCACCGCGGCCAGCGCATTGGCCTGTGCCTTGCTCGATTGCCCGGTGGTGCATCTGGCCGGGCCGGGCACGGGTTTGAATGCGGCGGGTGTCAGCCATAAAGCTCAGGTCATCGAGCGCGCTTTGACATTGCACAGCGCTCAACGTGGCGATGCGCTGCAAACCCTGTTCAACCTTGGCGGTTTTGAGATCGCAGCACTGGTCGGCGCGTATCTGGCGTGTGCTCAGGAAGGCGTCGCGGTGCTGGTGGACGGTTTCATTTGCAGCGTCGCGGCGTTGGTGGCGGTGCGCTTGAATCCTGAATGCCGTCAGTGGCTGTTTTTTGGTCATCGCGGCGCCGAGCCGGGTCATCGTCATGTACTGGAAACCTTGAACGCCGAACCGCTGCTGGACCTCGGCTTGCGTCTGGGCGAGGGCAGTGGCGCTGCGTTGGCCGTGCCGTTGCTGCGTCTGGCGTGCGACCTTCACGGGCAGATGGCGACCTTCGCCGAGGCCGCCGTGGCGGATCGTCCGGCATGACCTTGCGCCTGGACCTATTGCGCCACGGTGAAACCGAACTCGGCGGCGGCTTGCGCGGCAGCCTCGACGATGCGCTGACTGAAAAGGGCTGGGCGCAGATGCGCGCGGCGGTGGTCGAGCAGGGGCCTTGGGATCGTTTGGTCAGCTCGCCGTTGCAGCGGTGTGCGCGGTTCGCCGAAGAACTCGGCGCACAGCTGGGTTTGCCGGTGCAGTTGGATAAAGACCTGCAAGAGCTGCACTTCGGCGCATGGGAAGGGCAGAGCGCTGCGGCGCTGATGGAAACCGATGCGGAGGCGTTGGGATTGTTCTGGGCCGACCCTTACTCGTTTACGCCGCCTCAGGGTGAGCCGGTGGTGGATTTTTCGACGCGGGTGTTGGCAGCCGTTGAGCGCTTGCATGCCGCCTACGCCGGCGAGCGGGTGTTGCTGATCAGTCACGGTGGGGTCATGCGCTTGTTGCTGGCTCAGGCGCGGGGATTTCCTCGTGAGCAGTTGCTCAATATCGAAGTCGGGCATGGCGCGTTGTTTTCGCTGACGGTCGAATCTGGCGTGTTGTTAAAGGAAGCGCTCTGATCATGTTGCCGTTCTGGATCGCCCTGCAATTTTTGAGCAGTCTGCCGATTCGTCTGCCGGGCATGCCGGCGCCACAGGAATTGGGGCGGTCGCTTCTGTTTTATCCGCTGGTCGGCCTGCTGTTCGGCGGGATTTTGTGGGCGTTCGACTGGCTGTTGCTCGGCACCCCGTTGTTGCTTCACGCCGCGCTGTTGCTGACGGTTTGGGTATTGCTCAGCGGCGCTTTGCACCTGGACGGCCTGGCCGACAGCGCCGATGCGTGGCTCGGTGGGTTCGGTGATCGAGAGCGCACATTAACGATCATGAAGGACCCGCGCAGCGGGCCGATTGCGGTCGTGACGCTGGTGCTGGTGATGCTGCTCAAGTTCGCCGCGTTACTGGCATTGATCGAGCAGCAACACGCCGTTGTCCTGATCATCGTTCCGTTGATTGGGCGCAGCGCGATGCTGGGGTTATTCCTGACCACGCCTTATGTGCGTGCCGGCGGGTTGGGGCAAGCGCTGGCCGATCATCTGCCGCGTCTGGCGGGCAAGCAGGTGTTGGTCGTTAGCGCATTAACCTGTGTATTGATCGCGGGTCTCAGCGGTGTTTGGGCGCTTGTTCTGGCGGCAGTGGTTTTTGCGTGGTTGCGGCAAGTGATGCTGCGTCGATTGGGCGGTACGACGGGCGACACGGCCGGAGCATTGCTGGAAATCCTCGAGATGGCGCTGCTGGTGGGCGTTGCCCTGGTCCCGTAGGAGCAAAGCTTGCTCGCGATGGCCGCGCTGCTGTTCTTTCAGATAAACCGCGTTCACGTTCATCGCGGGCAAGCCTTGCTCCTACAGGTAATTTGTTCCAAAAATTTGCATTCATTTAACCGCGGGTATATACACGCACCATGCTCGACTCCCAATGTTTATGCATCAACCTGCGTCGCGCCGCCCGTGGCGTCAGCAGGCACTACGACGGCGCTCTCGACGGCTTCGGGATCAACGTTGCCCAGTATTCTCTGCTGTGTAATCTGCAGCGTCTGGATAAACCGAGTATTTCCACGTTGGCCGAGGCCATGGGGCTGGATCGCAGCACCTTGGGGCGCAATCTGCGGGTGCTGGAGGGCGAAGGCTTGCTGATGCTGGTTGAGGGCGAAGACATGCGTAACCGCATCGTCATGCTCACCGAGGCCGGTGTTGAGCGCCTGAAAGCGGCCTTGCCCGCGTGGGAAGCGGCGCAACAGCGATTGATTGACCGCTTGGGTGCCGAGAAACGCGAAACCTTGCTGCGACTGCTGGACGAACTGGCCTGATGCCGGTTTTTCCGATCTTAAGCGGGTATATACCCGCTACCGGAGAATAAGAATGACATCGATGTGGCGTACTTGTGGTTGGGTTTTGTTGGGGAGTGCGCTGATTCTCGCGTTGTCCTTGGGCGTAAGGCACGGCTTCGGGCTGTTTCTGGCACCGATGAGTGCCGAGTTCGGCTGGGGGCGTGAGACGTTTGCCTTCGCCATTGCCTTGCAGAACCTGATCTGGGGCCTGGCGCAGCCATTCACCGGCGCGCTGGCCGACCGCTTTGGCGCCGCGAAAGTGGTGCTGGTCGGCGGTGTCTTGTATGCGGTGGGCCTGGTGTTCATGGGCCTGTCGGATTCCGCCGTGACCTTGTCCTTGAGCGCCGGCCTGTTGATCGGCATCGGTCTGTCCGGCACCTCGTTCTCGGTGATCCTCGGCGTGGTCGGCCGCGCAGTGCCGCCGGAGAAACGCAGCATGGGCATGGGCATTGCCAGCGCAGCCGGCTCTTTCGGCCAGTTCGCCATGTTGCCCGGTACGCTGGGGTTGATCGGCTGGCTCGGCTGGTCCGCGGCATTGCTGGTGTTGGGCCTGTTGGTGGCGCTGATCGTGCCGCTGGTGAGCATGCTCAAGGACAAGCCGCTACCGGTGTTCGGTCATGAGCAAACACTGTCCGAGGCACTGCGCGAGGCCTGTTCCCATTCGGGATTTTGGCTGCTGGCATTCGGCTTTTTTGTTTGCGGTTTTCAGGTGGTATTCATCGGCGTGCACTTGCCGGCTTATCTGGTGGATCAGCACCTCCCGGCGAGCGTCGGCACGACGGTGCTGGCGCTGATCGGGCTATTCAACATATTCGGGACCTACACGGCAGGCTGGCTCGGCGGGCGCATGTCCAAGCCGCGTTTGCTTACCGGCCTGTATCTGCTGCGGGCAGTGGTGATCGGGTTGTTCCTGTGGGCGCCCGTCACGACAACCACCGCGTACTTGTTTGGCATGGCGATGGGCTTCCTGTGGCTGTCGACGGTGCCCTTGACCAACGGCACCGTCGCAACCTTGTTCGGCGTGCGAAATCTGTCCATGCTCGGTGGGATTGTTTTCCTGTTTCACCAGCTCGGATCGTTCCTCGGCGGCTGGTTGGGCGGGGTGGTGTACGACCGAACCGGGAGCTATGACTTGATCTGGCAAGTGGCGATTCTCTTAAGCCTGTTGGCCGCCGCCCTGAACTGGCCGGTGCGTGAGCAGCCGGTGGCGCGCCTGCAAACACAGATGAGTGCGATATGAACAGTCTCTGGCCGCGGATCGCTGTCGTCGCTGTCTGCGCCTTGCTGCTCGCCTTGTCGTGGTGGGGCTGGCATCAGGGCGGGCTGGCGTTGATGCAACTGGGCATGGGTGCTTGCTAGCAGGATGTGAGGGCGAGTAACTTCGGTTCTGACGATTTCTCAAGGATGCACCGACATGCTGATGCGCTGGCTCGCAGTTCCCGCGTTACTGGTAGCGTTTAGTGGATTGGCTCAAGCGGCCGAATGCCCGGAACTTTTGCAAGGTTCGTTGCCGAAGCTGCGCGCCAAGGAATCCATCGACCTGTGCCAGCGCTTCGCCGGCAAACCGCTGGTGGTGGTCAATACCGCGAGCTTCTGTGGTTTCGCCCCGCAGTTCAAAAGCCTTGAGGCGCTGAATCAGCGTTACAAGGATCAGGGGCTGGAGGTGATCGGCGTTCCGTCCAACGACTTCAAGCAAGAGTCCAAGGATGGCGAAGAGACTGCCAAGGTCTGCTACGTGAACTACGGCGTGACGTTCACCATGACTGAACCGCAGAAAGTCCGCGGTAATGACGCGACGCACTTGTTCAAGATCATCGCCAAGCAAAGCACCGCGCCGAAGTGGAACTTCTACAAATACGTGGTTGATCGCAAGGGCAAAGTGATCGCCAATTTCTCCAGCCTGACCAAGCCTGACGATCCTGAGTTCATCGAGGCGGTGGAGAAGGCACTGGCCTCGCAACCCTGATCGACACCCACTAAAAAGCCCCGCCTCTGTACAAGAGAGTGGGGCTTTTTTGATTCAGGCGGCGAGTGGTTCAAGCTCGCCGTGAATTATCAGAAGCGGTAGGTTGCGCCAACACCGAAACCGTTCGCATAGTTTTCATACTCTGCGCTGTAGTTCTGGCGGCCGTTGCTGTTGTTGACCTTGACCGACTCTTCGCGCAGGTACGAATACGCTACGTCGATGGTCAGGTCCTCGGTCGGGCTCCAGCCAGCGCCCAGGCTGAAAATCTTGCGATCGCCAGTCGGGATACGTGGGGAGCGGTTTACGTTGTTGGTCGGCGACTGGTCAACCGACAGGCCGGTACGCAGCACCCACTGCTTGTTCAACTGGTACGAAGCACCGATGGCGTGAGCCCAGGTGTCGTGCCAGTTCTGCTCTTCAGTGATGGTGCCAAAGCCGCGTGCGGCCAGGGCTGCAGGAACGCCTTCGTTCTCGACGGAGATCTCTTTCAGGCGGCTCCAACGACTCCAGGTGCTGCCTGCGTAGAGGGTCCACTGGTCGTTCAGTTGGTGAGTGACCGAAAAGTCCACCGACTCAGGCGTGGTGATGTCCAGCGAAGCGTCGAACTTCTGGTTCGGGTTCTGGCCCAGCGCCGCGAGCACGCCGTAGTTGACCTTGGTGTCACCTTCGAGCTTGTACTTCACTTTCGAGTGATAGGTCAGGCCGAGGCGAGTGCTTTCGAGGGCTTGAACCATGATGCCGATGTTGTAGCCCAGCGCGGTGTCGTCACCCTTGATCTTGACGGTGCCGTCCGCTGCGCGAGGGTTCAGCGACAGGTTCGATTCCAGGGTACCGTCGATGCGGTTGATGGTCGGACCGAAACCGATCGACACCTTGTCGTTGAAGGCGTAGCTGACGGTTGGCTGGAGAGTCACGATTTTGACTTCGCTCTTGCTGCCGAAGTATTTGCCGGCGAAGCCGTTCTCGTAGTCGGTCACCAGGCCGAATGGAGCGTAGACGCCGAAACCGACTGCCCAATGGTCATCGATTGGCTTTACGTAGTAGCCCATGGGCACGCCCATGAAAGGGACCATGTCACCTTTGTTGGTACCACTATTCGGACTGGAGCTGGCATCACTGATATCAGCGTGCGCGTCGATAAATGCAACACCACCGGTCACTTGTTCGCGCTTGAGGCGAGACATGCCGGCAGGGTTGCCAAAAACTGTGGATGCGTCGTCGGCAGAAGAAGATCGCCCGGCAAAACCTGTCCCCATCCCGCTGATGCTTTGTTCGTTAAGGGCAAAGCCACTTGCGAAGATCTGGGTGGATGCCAAGGTAACGGCGAGGCTAAGGGTGGTTTTGAGCATTACTTTTTTCATTATTAGAACTCCTGGTGATCACCGGGGCGAAAATTACCAACATTTTCGTCCCAGCGCTATAGGCTGTAATGCTTGATTTAGAGCGGTTTTGTAGGACAATCCGACCAAAATCGCAGCGGTTGTGCGATCTTGTGGAAACAGCAGATCAGCAGGCGACCTGATTCAGCGATGAAACACAGGTTTGCCAGGCGCAGGTGAAGTCTCTCAGGCGTCCTTGAGGCTGGAAGGTCTGGCGCCAGATTCGGGCCATTCCCAGTAGGTCGTCTGCTTCGGGGAGGGGGGTGTTCTGTTCTTCTACCAGCAGCCAGGCGATGGCTGTGGCGTAACGCAGGTTGACGGTCAATTCGAGGTGCGGACCACTCAGGAAAGCATGTTGGCTGGCCAGGCCGCGAACCAGGCTTGCGCGTTCCGGGTCAAGTGCCAGGTAGTGGTCCCAAAGTGCTTGATGGCGGGGTTCGGCGATTCGGTACAGGCCGTGTCCACGGCGGTCATGCAGGGCAGTACCAAGGGCCGACTGGCTGGCGGCAATGCCCAGCAGCAGGGATTCGGCAGTTGCGCTATGGCACCCGAGGTAAATCAATGTCGGGCGGATCACATAACGGCACAGTTCGCTGGCAGCGATACCCATAAAGCCCTCGAAACGTGAAATGGTCGGCGATACCTGAAGGGGCATTGGCAGCAGTGAATCGAATCAGGCTCGCCGGAAGCGGAACAAGCCGCTTGAGTTGAAGTGTAGTGTCATATTCGCGCCGTAAAGGCCTGTTTTTAAAATATTTCCGGCTGCGAGTTATAACCGTTATATCGGTTAGTGCTTAGGCGGCTTCAGCGAAAAGAGAAATATCGGGCAATAAAAAGCCCCGCTTTTTGAGCGAGGCTTTTGAGGTTTTCAGTCTTTCTGGCGTATCAGGCAACCAGTGCCTGACGGGTACGCTCGATCACGGCCTGCAGCGGCTCGGCGCTGGAGTATTGATCGGGGTACAGGCGTTCGCTGTGACGAGCGATGCCGTGTTCGTTGACCAGAGTGAAGCTGAAGCAGCCTTTGCGAGCAGCCATGATCAGGCAGTTCATTGGTGCAAAAGCATTGGTTAGGGTGCGAATTGCATCCTGGGTGTGGATTTGAGTAGACATAGTCATTGGGTGTTCCTACAAGCGACACGGATAAGAACCGTGCAAAATTAAAACGTTCCAGTGACGACGACCACCATTGGTCGAGCGAAGAACCCGACTGGAACAAAGCAGCCAGTTTGAAGCGCTATAAATTGGCGCGCTTGGGCTGGCAGGTAGGTACTTAGGAGGGCAGGCAACACATCAAGGGCAAAGGTTCTGGGCCCGGGGTGAAGATCCTGATCAATTTGCAGGTTGGTTCGGTCAGAGTAAGTGAGCTTCGCAACACCCTTTGCTTTCGATTCAAAGGCTGTGTTGACGCAAGGTTTACCTGGAAACCATCGAGGTGGTCGATCCCGCTTTGTCGGTGGAGGCTTCCTTTGGGAAGGCTGACCGGGAGGATTTGTTCGACCAGAATTGACTTTCAGCTTGGTACTAACGCCGCGGATACTAACGGATTGAATTGCTGAAGGGAAGTGTGTTAGCAAAAAAGTTCTCTGAACGCCCTCATTCAACGTCCGGATTGGCGCTCGGAAAAAGCCAGACCCGCAGACTTGCCCTGTAATAGCACAAATTCCGACCATTGGTAGTCACGGCTCATCGGGCCAGGACCAGCCTGGATCACGGGTTTGCCAAGGTTTATCCCCAGGTGCAGGCGAAAAATGCGTCGAAAAAGCGCATCGATATAACTGCCTCGAAGGTACTTGTGCACATAAGTCACGGAGGGTGTCACGCCGCTGTCATCTTCCCTTCAAACGCAGTGGGTGCCTGTAACCAAAATTTAAGTCAATGAAAAACATCGCTTTTTTTTACTGGTGAAAAAATCGTCAGTTTGACTGCGAGCCCCATTCCATACGGCTTTGCGAGAGTTCAAGGGCGGTTGTCCACTGAGTTATCCACAGCTTCTGTGGATTGTCCCGAGCGCTTGCTCTAGGACGGGCGTGCCGGGTTTTTTTAGGCTTTACCTGTAAGAAAAAAAGAGTAGAGTGGCGCGCCTTCCGATCTGCCCCACAGTGCTTTATGAAGTTTCGCTCAGTATCAGTCTCTGCAACCTCCACACCTCCCAGCATTACCCCGCCCAAGCGCTTTTCGATGCGTGTGGCCGAGTGGCTGCTGGACAGCCCGCGTCTGGGCGAAAACCACAACGTCAAACACTTCGCCGGACGTTTGCTCAAGCAGCCGGCCCGTGAAGGGGTCGTGGCCGCGCAAAGCCGTCTCGGTCAGCTGATGTGCCGTGAATGCGGGAATGCCCGGGATCGCCGTATCGGCCAGGACCTTTTGCGTTCGGCCGCGCGGGCAGGGGATCGACGCGCCCAGCAGGAACTTGGTCTGATCGAAGACTGAGCTGTCCAAGACCTGACGCCTTGGTTAACCTTCAAGCTTTATTTCATTGGCAGGAGTGGCTATGGCTATGGACTTGACCAGCGCATTGCTTGGTCTGGCGGGCGCTGCGTTGCCGTTACTGGTACTGGCCTGGCAACTTCAGCGCCGAGCGAGCGCCAAGCAGTCAGAGGTTGCACTGCTGGAAGAGCGTCTGGCCACGGCCCATCTGGCTCAGGATGGATTGAACGCGCAACTCGAAGCCTGTCGCGATGAAATTGGTGATCTGGGCCAGGCCAACGCCGCCAAACAAGCAGACCTGGCCGCCGTGCGCCGTGAAGTCGAACTGCTGCAGATCGAACGCGACGATGCACGCGATGCCGCCCACGCCTGGAATCTGGAACGCGCCGGCAAAGAGGCTGAGTTGCGTCGTCTGGACGCGCAGGCCGCTTCGCTCAACGCCGAGCTGCGTGAGCAGCAGGAAAGCCATCAGCAGCGCCTCAACGACCTTCAAGGCTCGCGAGATGAGTTACGCGCCCAGTTCGCCGAGCTGGCCGGCAAGATTTTCGACGAGCGCGAGCAGCGCTTTGCCGAAACCAGTCAACAACGCCTCGGTCAGTTGCTCGATCCGTTGAAAGAACGCATCCAGTCCTTCGAAAAACGCGTCGAGGAAAGTTATCAGGCTGAAGCCCGCGAACGTTTTTCCCTGGCCAAGGAACTTGAGCGGCTGCAACAGCTGAACCTGCGCCTGAGCGACGAAGCCACCAACCTGACCCGTGCCTTGAAAGGCCAGAAAACCCAAGGCAACTGGGGCGAGCTGATTCTTGAGCGGGTGCTTGAACACGCGGGCCTGGAGAAGGGGCGCGAGTACCAGACCCAGGTCAACCTCAAGGGCCCGGACGGTGAGCGTTTCCAGCCGGACGTGATCATTTATCTCCCGGGCGACAAACAGGTGGTGGTCGACTCCAAGGTCAGCCTCACGGCCTATCAGCAATACGTCGCGGCCGAAGACGATGCCATCGGCCAGATCGCCATCAAGCAGCACGTGCTGTCCCTGCGCAATCACGTCAAAGGGTTGTCCGGCAAGGATTACAAGCGTCTCGACGGTTTGCACAGCCTGGATTTCGTCCTGCTCTTCGTGCCGATCGAAGCGGCGTTTTCCGCCGCATTGCAGGCTGAGCCGACGCTGTTCCAAGAGGCCTTCGACCGCAACATCGTGATCGTCAGCCCTACCACGTTGCTGGCGACCCTGCGTGTCATCGACAGCCTGTGGAAGCAGGAGCGCCAGAGCCAGAACGCCCGGGAAATCGCCGAACGGGCCGGGTGGCTGTACGACAAGTTCGTGTTGTTCATCCAGGATCTGGATGAGGTCGGCAATCGATTACAGCAACTGGATAAAGCCTACAGCTCTGCGCGCAATAAGCTGACGGAAGGCCGTGGCAATCTCGTCAGCCGCAGTGAGCAGCTCAAATTGCTTGGCGCGCGGGCGAGCAAGAGCCTGCCGGCAGACTTGCTGGAGCGGGCGATGACCGATGTGGATGGCTTGGTTGAGTTGCCTGAATAACAGTTACAAAGATCAAAAGATCGCAGCCTTCGGCAGCTCCTACGGGGATACCCAAACCGTGTAGGAGCTGCCGAAGGCTGCGATCTTTTGACTTTGACGTTACAACGGCAAATGCCGACTCAGCAACGCCCGCAATGCCGCCGGTTTCACCGGTTTTGCCAGGTAATCCAGCCCCGCCGCATGCACTTGGGCCACCGTCTCCGGTCGACCATCGGCGCTGATCACAACCCCTGGCACTGGCTCACCCAATCGGGTTCGCAGCCATGCCATCAGTTCGGTCCCGGTCTCGCCATGGTCCAAGTGGTAATCCACCAGCGCCAATTGCGGTCGCATTCCGTCGCTGAGCAGCGCCGCGCATTCATCGCGGTTGCGCGCGGTCCAGACCTGACAACCCCAACGCGTGAGCAAGCTGTTCATGCCGATCAGGATGCTGTCTTCGTTGTCGATGCACAGCACCTGCGTGCCGCTCAGCAATTTGCCATTCAGTTCGGCGGTCTTGGGTGGCAGGGTGGCTTGAGCACGAGCCAACGGCACACTGACGCTGAACACGCTGCCGCGCCCCGGCCAGGAGCGTACGCGCAAGGTATGACCCAACACGCGACACAACCCGTCGGCGATCGCCAGGCCCAGCCCCAGGCCTTTTTCAGCGCGCGTCTGGTGGCTGTCGAGGCGTTTGAATTCTTCGAAAATGACCTGCTGTTTATCCAGCGGAATGCCTGGGCCACGGTCCCAGACTTCCAGGCACAACTCGCCCTTGCGTCGGCGAACCCCTAGCAGTACCGGCCCTTTGGCGTAGCGGAAGGCATTGGTCAGGAAGTTCTGCAGGATTCGTCGCAACAGTTTGACGTCGCTGTCGACGCGCAACGTACTGCCCCTGACGCGGAATTTCAGCCCCTGGTCGTGGGCCAACGCCTTGAACTCGGCACCGAGGACATCGAACATCTCATTGAGCACGAACGGTTTTGGATCAGGGTTGATCTTGCCGTTTTCCAGGCGGGAAATGTCCAGCAGGTCGCTGATCAAGTCCTCGGCCGAGCGCAGTGACGTGTCCAGATGATGGACCAGTTTCTGCGCCTCACCGGAGAGGCCGTCGTCTTGGTGGGAAAGGGCGGCCGAGAACAGTCGCGCCGCGTTCAACGGTTGCATCAAGTCGTGGCTGACCGCCGCCAGGAAACGGGTTTTCGACTGGTTGGCCGACTCCGCGGTGCCCTTGGCTTCGGTCAGGGCGACGTTGAGTTGCGACAGTTCGTGGGTTCGTTCGGTGACCCGACGCTCCAGGCCCTCGTTGGCTTCGGTCAGCGCCTGCTCAGCCTCGCGGAACGCGGTGATGTCGGTGAAACTCATGACGAAACCGCCGCCCGGCATCGGGTTACCGATCAGCTCGATCACACGGCCATTGGGGAAAAGTCTTTCAGAAGTATGGGCGCGGCCCTGACGCATCCAGTGCAAGCGGCGGGCGACGTGCACTTCGGCTTCACCGGGACCGCACAAGCCGCGTTCGGCGTTGTAGCGAATGATGTCGGCAATCGGGCGGCCAAGCCTGATCAGTCCATCCGGGTAGTTGAACAACTCCAGATAGCGCCGGTTCCAGGCCACCAGTTTCAGCGACTGGTCGACCACACTGATGCCTTGGGTGATGTTCTCGATCGCGCCTTGCAGCAGCGCGCGGTTGAACTGCAACACTTCCGAGGCTTCGTCGGCGATTCGGACTACGTCCTCGAGTTGCATTTCTCTACCTTCGATGGCGGCTTTTACCACCGCCCGGGTCGAAGAAGCACCGAGCACACCGGCCAGCAAGCGTTCGGTATGGGCGATCCATTCACCGTCGGCGGTCTGGTTCGGGTTGAAGCCTTTGCCCTGACGGTAGGCGAATCGGATAAAGCTCTGACGGGCGCGTTCTTCGCCGACGAAGCGTGCGGCCAACTGCAACAAATCGTCGATCTGCACCGAGAGCATCGAACGGGCACTGGGGCGGGCGCTGATTTCCTGACCGATGAAGCGACCCGCCTGCCAATGTTCCGAAACCCTCGTACGCGACAGCACCGACACCCAGGCGAACAGCGTGAAGTTGGCCGCCAGCGACAACACCACGCCTTGGGTCAGCGGGGTGAGCGGCAGGTTCAGCGGGTTGCTGTGCAACCAGGCCAGTCCCGGGAAGCTGCTCAAGGACAAACCGAGGCTGTGGGCCGCGATCGGCAGAATCAGGGTGTAGAACCAGAGGAATGTCCCGGCGGCGAGACCGGCGAACACACCGCGGCGATTGGCCTGTTTCCAATACAGCGCGCCGAGCATGGCCGGGGCCAGTTGGGTCACGGCGGCGAAGGCGATCTGGCCAATGGTCGCCAGGCTGGCCGTTGAGCCGAGCAGGCGATAACTGACGTAGGCCAGCAGCAGAATCACCACAATGCTCACTCGGCGCACCGAGAGCATCCACTGGCGGAACACTTCGAACGGCCGCTCGGCGTTGTTACGCCGCAGCAACCATGGCAACAGCATGTCGTTGGAGACCATGGTCGACAACGCCACGCTGGCGACAATCACCATGCCGGTCGCCGCCGAGGCGCCACCGATAAACGCCAGCATCGCCAGGGCAGGATGGGATTGGGCCAGCGGCAGGCTGATGACAAACGAGTCCGGCAGCACCGAACTCGGCAGCATCATCTGGCCGGCGAGGGCGATGGGAACGACGAACAACGCCGCCAGCGCCAGATAGGCTGGAAATACCCATTTGGCCAGGCGTAGATCCTGAGGGTCGATGTTCTCCACCACGGTCACGTGGAACTGCCGGGGCAGGCAGATGATGGCCATCATTGCCACGCCGGTCTGCACCACCATCGACGGCCAGTTGATGGTTTCCTTCCAGTATTCTTCCAGGCGCGGGGCGAGCATGGCCTGGTCGAACAGATCGTCGAAACCGTCGTACAGGCCGTAGGTCACGAACGCGCCGACCGCGAGAAAAGCGAACAGCTTGACCAGTGATTCGAACGCAATCGCCAGCACCATGCCGCGGTGGTGTTCCGTGGCGTCGAGGTTGCGGGTACCGAAGACGATGGTGAACAGCGCCAGCACCAGCGACACGATCAGCGCCGTGTCCTGGGCGCGAGTGCCCATGGCGTCGGCACCGGCGCCGATCAGCAAGTTCACCCCGAGCACGATGCCCTTGAGTTGCAACGCAATGTAGGGCAACACGCCGACCAGGCAGATCAGCGCCACTACCACGGCCAGCGACTGGGATTTGCCATAACGCGCGGCGATGAAGTCGGCAATGGAGGTGATGTTCTCCTGCTTGCTGATCATCACCATTTTTTGCAGGACCCACGGTGCACACACCAGCAGCAGGATCGGCCCGAGGTAGATCGGCAGGAAAGACCAGAGCTGTTCGGCGGCCTGGCCCACGGCGCCAAAGAAGGTCCAGCTGGTGCAATAGACGGCCAGCGACAGGCTGTACACCCAGGCGCGCACTCGCGGCGGCAACGGCGTGCTGCGTCGGTCGCCGTAGAAGGCGATGGCGAACATGATGGCCATATAGGCCAGGGCGACGGCGGCGATCAGCCCGCTGGACAGCGACATGGGAACTCCAGACAAAAGACACCCGGGACTCCCGCCCGGACAGACAGTCTCGCACGATGGCAGGGGTTAGTCAGTGTCGACCAAGGTCGCGGCGTGGCGGGGTGTCGCAGGGTGCGTGCCAGTTGGATCTTTGGTGTTTGTGCTGGCCTCATCGCGAGCAAGCTCGCTCCCACATTGGATCTGTGTCGTTCACAAATCCCCTGTGGGAGCGAGCTTGCTCGCGATGGCGGTATCACTGACTCAACGCAATCTCGATCAACCGATGCAATTCCTCAACCTCCAGCGGCGTCGCTGAAAACAGGATCCGAAACACCGTCGGCGCCGCCACCATGTTGATCAGCCGATCAACGTTCGGCTTCGGCTGATCGGGGTAACGATCCAGAATCGTCTGCAACTGCCCGCCAATGATCGTCGCGCAAAGGGCCGGTGTGGTGCTGCATTGCACGTCGCGCAAGATGTTGCGGCCGGGCTCGGAGCTCATCTCGTCCAGATATTGCTCGGCCCAGGCGCGCACGTCACCGCGCAGGCTGCCGGTATTGGCCGGCTCACTTTCGGGGCGCATGCGGGCGAGGGCGACGTCCGCCAACAACACCGAAAGATCGCCCCAGCGCCGGTAGATGGTCGACGGCGTGACGCCGGCGCGCGCGGCGATTTGCGGGACGGTCACGGTGGCGCGGTCCTGCTCTTCGAGGAGATCGCGCACTGCCGAATGAACCGACTCTTGCACCCGGGCACTGCGTCCGCCGGGGCGTAAACCTTCTTTAATAGCCATGCATCGGACCTTAACACAAAGAATTTGCTTTAAGCGTCAGCCAGTCGCACACTCCGCAAAAGCAAAAAGTTAGCTTTTGCGGAGTGTATTCATGTCCAGTTCAACGTCTAATCGTTCAAGCCTGTGGTTCCTGGCGATCACCTTACTCAGTTTTCTTGCGGCGTCCACGGCGCCGACGCCGTTGTATCACTTGTACCAGGAGCAACTGCAATTCTCGGCAGCGACCCTGACCCTGATTTTCGGCGTGTACGCCATCAGCTTGCTGGCGGCATTGCTCACGGTCGGTTCGCTCTCGGATTACCTGGGGCGCAAACCGGTGATCTTCACCGCTGTGATGTTGAACATGCTGGCGATGCTGCTGTTTATCAATGCAGACAGTGTCACCTGGTTGATCAGTGCACGAGTGCTTCAGGGTTTTGCTACAGGGATGGCCACTGCCGTACTGAGTGCGGCGCTGCTGGACACCGATCGCCAGCAAGGGTCGCTGGTCAACAGTGTGGCGCCATTGCTGGGCATGGCGTCGGGCGCCATGGGCTGCGGCTTGTTGGCCGAGTTTGCGCCGTTGCCGTTGCAGTTGACCTATTGGGTGCTGTTCGCGCTGTTTGTGATGCAGGCGCTGTACGTCTGGCGCTTGCCGGAAAGCGTCAGCCCCCAACCGGGAGCCTGGGCCTCGCTGCGCCCGACACTGCATGTGCCGATCCAGGCGCGGCGTGCGTTGTGGCTGGTGCTGCCGATCAACATCGCGGTGTGGGCGCTCGGTGGTTTTTACGCCTCGTTGGCACCGTCTCTGGTGCGCACGGCCACGGGATCGACCTCAAATCTGATTGGCGGTGCGACGGTGGCTGTGTTGACGGTGACCGGCGCGTTGATGATCTACACCCTGCGCGATCGGCCGGCCGACAAGGTTTTGCGATTAGGCGGCAGTCTACTGCCCGCCGGCGTCGCGCTGATTCTGATGGCGGTGCACAGCGCCAGCCTGCCACTGTTTTTCGTCGGCACGCTGTTGGCCGGTGGCGGTTTCGGTGCCGGTTTCCTCGGTGCATTGCGCAGCGTCGTGCCGCTGGCCTTGCCCCATGAACGGGCCGGGTTGATGTCGGCTTACTACGTGCTCAGTTATCTGGCTTTCTGCTTGCCGTCGTTGCTGGCCGGGAACTTGACCCGGACCTTCGGGCTGGTGGCCACCACCGATGGTTACGGCGCGGTGCTGATTACTCTCTCGGTCGGCGCTCTGCTTGCATTGATGCGTCAGCGGACCGTGAAAGTCTGCGCTTGATAACATATCTGTAAAACAGATAACAGTTAGAGATATTACCCGTTATATCGATATTCGATTCGGATCTACCATGAGCTCCACCTCAACAGAGGACAGGAGTTCACCATGACATGCCCCAACACCACCCCAGTCAGTTTCAAACCCTTCAGTCATTTGCAGCATCCGCGTGAAGTCATCCGCCAGTTCACGCCGAACTGGTTCGCCGCCACCATGGGCACCGGTGTGCTGGCGTTGGCGCTGGCGCAGCTGCCTGGCGCAAATGCCGGTTTGCACGCGATTGCCGAAGCCCTTTGGCTGTTCAATATCGTGCTGTTCGTTTTAT
Organism: Pseudomonas sp. LBUM1645; assembly: GCF_059716185.1. NCBI lineage: Bacteria > Pseudomonadati > Pseudomonadota > Gammaproteobacteria > Pseudomonadales > Pseudomonadaceae > Pseudomonas > Pseudomonas sp. LBUM1645. The sequence continues at coordinate 5,161,398 of NZ_CP166811.1, read as the reverse complement.
TCACGGTTATGTATGCGGCGCGTTGGGCGCTGTTTTTCGATGAGGCGCGGCGGATTTTCGGTCACTCCACGGTCTCGATGTTTTTTGGCACCATCCCCATGGGCCTGGCGACCATCATCAATGGTTTTCTGGTGTTCGGTCTGCCGCGGTGGGGCGAGGGTGTGATTCATGTCGCCGAGGTGCTGTGGTGGCTGGATGTGGCGATGTCTGTGGCGTGCGGCGTGCTGATTCCCTACCTGATGTTCACCCGTCAGGAGCACAGTATCGACCAGATGACCGCCGTCTGGCTGTTGCCGGTGGTGGCAGCAGAAGTGGCTGCCGCCAGCGGTGGTCTGCTGGCGCCGCATTTGGCAGATGCCCATTCGCAACTGGTGGTGCTGGTGACGAGCTACGTGCTTTGGGCATTTTCCCTACCGGTGGCGTTCAGCATTCTGACCATTCTGTTGCTGCGCATGGCGCTGCATAAACTGCCTCACGAAAACATGGCCGCTTCGAGCTGGCTGGCGCTCGGCCCGATCGGCACCGGGGCGCTGGGCATGTTGCTGCTGGGTGCAGACGCGCCGACGATCTTCGCTGCCAACGATCTGCCGGGCATTGGTGAAATCGCCGCAGGGCTGGGGTTGGTGGCCGGGATCACACTGTGGGGCTTTGGTCTGTGGTGGATGCTGATCGCGGTGCTTATCACCCTGCGTTACCTGCGCGTCGGTATTCCTTTCAACCTCGGCTGGTGGGGTTTCACTTTCCCGTTGGGCGTCTATTCCCTGGCGACTTTGAAACTGGCCAGTACCTTGAACCTGACATTTTTCAGTGCCTTCGGTTGTGTGCTGGTGGTGTTGCTGGCGGTGATGTGGCTGATCGTCGCCAAACGGACAGTGCAGGGCGCCTGGCGGGGCGAGTTATTTGTCTCGCCGTGCATTGCAGGATTAAAGAAATAACCTGCAAGTTTTAGGTAATGTGTGGCCTGGATCGTCGTTGGATATTCAAATAACTGCATCCACGCCACTCTCTACCCAACATCAGGGACACATGGAAGATGAGTCACCCCTCACAGTTCACCTTGCTTCGCACCCGGCGCTTCCTGCCGTTCTTCGTCACGCAGTCGCTCGGGGCGTTCAACGACAACATCTTCAAGCAGTCGCTGATTCTCGCCATTCTCTACAAGTTGACTATCGACGGTGACCGCTCGATCTGGGTCAACCTGTGTGCACTGCTGTTCATCCTGCCGTTCTTCCTGTTCTCGGCACTGGCCGGGCAGTTCGGGGAGAAGTTCGCCAAGGACGCGTTGATTCGTCTGATCAAGCTTGGGGAAATCGCCATCATGGCGGTAGGCGCGGTCGGATTCATGTTCGATCACCTGTCGCTGATGCTGGTGGCGCTGTTTGCCATGGGCACTCACTCCGCGCTGTTCGGGCCGGTGAAATATTCGATCCTGCCGCAGGCCTTGCGTGACGAAGAACTGGTGGGGGGCAACGGCCTGGTGGAAATGGGCACCTTCCTGGCAATCCTCGCCGGGACCATTGGCGCCGGGATCATGATGTCGTCCAGTCATTACGCGCCGATGGTCTCCACGGCGATCATCGGTGTTGCGGTGCTCGGCTATCTGGCCAGTCGCAGCATTCCACGGGCCGCAGCCGCCTCCCCGGAAATGCGTCTGAACTGGAACATTTTCAGCCAGTCCTGGGCCACGTTGAAGCTGGGCTTGGGGCAGACGCCAGCGGTGTCACGCTCGATTGTCGGCAACTCGTGGTTCTGGTTTGTCGGGGCGATTTATCTGACGCAGATCCCGGCTTATGCCAAGGAGTGGATGCACGGCGACGAAACCGTGGTGACGCTGATTCTTACGGTGTTCTCGGTCGGTATCGCGCTGGGTTCGATGCTTTGCGAGAAACTGTCCGGCCGCAAAGTCGAGATCGGTCTGGTGCCGTTCGGCTCTTTCGGTCTGACCGTATTTGGTTTGCTGCTGTGGTGGCATTCCGGTGGAATTCCGGACAGCGTTACAGGCCATGGCTGGATCGAAGTCCTGGGTTTTGGCCACGCCTGGCTGGTGTTGATCGACATTCTGGGGCTTGGGGTGTTCGGTGGTTTCTACATCGTGCCGCTGTATGCGCTGATTCAGTCTCGTACCCCCGAGAACGAACGGGCGCGGGTGATTGCCGCCAACAATATTCTCAACGCGCTGTTTATGGTGGTCTCGGCGATTGTCTCGATCGTCTTGCTGAGCATGGTCAAACTGTCGATCCCGCAGCTGTTCCTGGTGGTGTCGCTGCTGAACATCGGCGTCAACGCCTACATCTTCAGCATCGTCCCCGAGTTCAGCATGCGTTTCATGATCTGGCTGCTCAGCCATTCCATGTACCGCGTGGAGCATCGCAATCTACAGCTGATTCCCGATGAAGGTGCAGCGTTGCTGGTGTGCAATCACGTGTCCTTCGTCGATGCCTTGCTGATTGGCGGCGCGGTGCGTCGGCCGATTCGCTTTGTGATGTATTACAAGATCTACAACTTGCCAGTGCTGAACTTCATCTTCCGCACGGCCGGGACCATTCCGATCGCGGGGCGGCAGGAAGACATTCAGATCTACGAAAAAGCCTTCACGCGCATTGCTCAATATCTGAAGGACGGCGAGTTGGTGTGCATCTTCCCTGAGGGCAAATTGACTGCCGATGGCGAGATCAACGAGTTCAAGGGCGGGCTGACGCGGATTCTCGAAGAGACGCCGGTGCCGGTGATTCCGTTGGCATTGCAGGGGTTGTGGGGGAGTTTCTTCAGTCGCGATCCACAGAAGGGCGTGTTTCGCCGGTTGTGGTCGCGGGTGACGCTGGTGGCCGGGCCAGCGGTGTCGGTTGAAGTGGCAGAGCCAGCCCGGTTGCAAGGGTTGGTGGGGGAGTTGCGCGGCACTGTGCGCTAATTCCCTGTCGTTGCGGGCCGCTAACCAAGCGTGCCCGCTCTGGGTATTCAGCCCGCCATCGCCAACCGGTTACGCCCCTCGCGCTTGGCCACATACAACGCACTGTCGGCCCGTCGCAACAGGCTGTCGGCAGACTCGCCGGGCAATAGCGTCGAGCAGCCAAGGCTGACCGTCAGCTCAATCGCATGGCCGTCGGCCGAATAATCATCTGCCTGCACTGCAAATCGTAGCCGTTCGCCAACCATGGCTGCCGCCTCACGACTCGTGTTGGAAAGCAGGATCAGGAACTCTTCGCCACCAAAGCGGAAGACCATGTCCACGTTACGCAACTGGTTTTTGATCGAGGCTGCAACGGCCTTGAGCACGTCATCGCCGGCGCTGTGTCCGTGGTTGTCGTTGATGCGTTTGAAGTGATCAATGTCCAGCATCAGCAGCGACAAGGGTTGCAGATGCCGACGCGACATCTCGATTTCCCGTTGCAGGGTCTGATCCATGGCAATGCGGTTGCCGGTGTCCGTGAGCGGATCGCGCAAGGCACTTTGGGTCGCGGCGCGGTAGAGCAGGGCATTGCGCATCGGATACATCAATGCGGACAGCAGCGACTCGAGGTTGCCCTGTTCCTGCTCGCTGAAGCGCTGATTGCGGCGGAATACCAGGTCACCCAGATGCTCGCCTTCATGGCTGAGGCTGTAGCTGATCGAATGATGGCCGCGCAGGCCGAATTCCAGGCGCAAGTCGCTGGACTTGTGCTCGTACGTCAAGGCGTCAAGCGGTACAAGTCGCTGAATCTCGCGGAAGAAGAGCCCGAGAATGCGTTGTGGCTCAAGACTGGTTTGCAGCTGCAGGCTCAGTTGCTGGCGCAGTTGCGCAAGGCTGACGGGTCTCTCGATGAGGGTAGGCTGCTGACCAAAGCCCAGGCGTTGCAATTTGGCAACATCGAAGTCAATTGCGTTGGTCTGGGAAGGTGATTTCATATGGCATGCGCCCCTAAGCAGTAAGGCTGTCTTACAGGCTGGGTGAGAGCGGCTTTGGGCTGCGCGTCATACTGGTCCATCAGTCCCGTAGGACATTTGGCCCAAGTTTAGTCCGCTTTGCCGACGTTAAGTAACCTGTCGGCTCACGCGTCCGCCCGTTTGCTTTCACACTGCGTGTCTGAGCAAATTTAGAGCGAAAGTCGTGCCATTCAGTTCAGTCGGATAAAAAACGTTCTAAATCAAAGTGTTGAAGCTGTTGAAGAAGAGTGTTACGGCATTCGGTGACAGTTGTTTGACTTGTGATGGGGGTAGTTACGACGCACTTTGAGTGCCGCGACGGGAAGCCGTCGCGGCACAAAAGCGACGCGCGGGCGTTACTGAGCGTTGAACGCCTGGCCGTTGATTCCGGTGCTGTCCGGACCCATCAGGTAGAGGTAGACCGGCATGATCTCCTCGGGTGTCGGGTTGTTCAGCGGGTTTTCGCCCGGGTAAGCCTGGGCACGCATGCTGGTGCGGGTGGCGCCCGGGTTAATGCTGTTGGAGCGCACCGGTGCCATGGTGTCGACTTCGTCGGCCAGGGTTTGCATCAAGCCTTCGGTGGCGAACTTGGACACGCCATAAGCGCCCCAATACGCACGCCCCTTGCGGCCAACGCTGCTGGAGGTGAACACCACTGATGCGTCCTGGGACAGCTTGAGCAGCGGTAGCAGGGTGCTAGTGAGCATGAACATGGCGTTGACGTTGACGTGCATGACGCGCATGAAGTTTTCGCCGGACAGCTGCTCGATCGGCGTACGCGGGCCAATGATCGACGCGTTGTGCAGCAAACCGTCGAGATGGCCGAATTCGGTTTCGATCATCGCTGCCAGCTCATCGTATTGATGGGGCAGGGCGGTTTCCAGGTTGAACGGGATCACGGCCGGTTGTGGATGGCCGGCGGCTTCGATTTCGTCGTAGACCTGAGTCAGGTTGGCTTCGGTCTTGCCCAGCAACAGCACAGTGGCGCCGTGCGCGGCAAAGGTTTTCGCGGCGGCAGCGCCGATGCCACGGCCAGCGCCGGTGACCAGGATGACCCGGTCCTTGAGCAATTCTGGGCGGGCGGAATAATCAAACATAAGAAACCCTCAACACTATTAAGACGGACACCGGACCTGTGGCGAGGGAGCTTGCTCCCGCTCGGCTGCGAAGCAGCCGTAAATCCAGCAAGTGCGGTCTGCCTGATCAGAATGCGGTTATAGATATAGGGGACGCTTCGCGCCCCAGCGGGAGCAAGCTCCCTCGCCACAAAAGGCTGTGCGGATCAGCAACCACACAGAGCGCTATCGAGCACCTTGCGCAACTCCAGCGGATGATCGACCACCACATCCGCGCCCCAATGCCGCGGGTTATCGTCCGGATGAATGTAGCCATAGGTCACGGCGGCGGTCTTGGTGCCGGCATCGCGACCGGACTCGATATCGCGCAAGTCATCACCCACGAACAACACGCTGGCCGGGTCCAGGTCGAGCATCTTGCACGCCAGGATCAACGGCTCGGGGTCCGGTTTGCTGTTCTTCACGTGGTCCGGGCAGATCAACAGCGCCGAGCGCTCGGCCAGGCCAAGTTGCTGCATGATCGGCTCGGCAAACCGCAGCGGCTTGTTGGTGACCACGCCCCAGATCAGGTTGGCCTTCTCGATGTCGGCCAGCAGTTCGCCCATGCCGTCGAAAAGTTTGCTGTGAACCGCGCAACCGGCGAGGTAGCGCTCCAGGAACTCCAGGCGCAATTCCTCGAAACCCGGTGATTCCGGGTCCATGGAGAAGGTCACGGCGACCATCGCCTTGGCGCCACCGGAGATCTCGTCGCGAATGTGCTGGTCGTTCATCGGCGGCAGGCCGCGGTCGGCACGCATCGCCTGACAGATCGCAATGAAGTCCGGCGCGGTGTCGAGCAGGGTGCCGTCCATGTCGAAAAGAACTGCTCTGATACGCATCGGCTTACTCCTCGCGCAGGGTCTGGATCATGTAGTTGACGTCCACGTCGGAGGCCAGTTTGTAGTGCTTGGTCAGCGGGTTGTAGGTCAGGCCGATGATGTCCTTGACGGTCAGGCCGGCCATGCGGCTCCAGGCACCCAGCTCCGAAGGGCGGATGAATTTCTTGAAATCGTGGGTGCCGCGCGGCAGCAGTTTCATGATGTATTCCGCGCCGACGATGGCGAACAGGTACGCCTTTGGGTTGCGGTTGATGGTGGAGAAGAACACCTGGCCGCCGGGCTTGACCATACGGAAGCAAGCACGGATCACCGAAGACGGATCCGGTACGTGCTCGAGCATTTCCAGGCAAGTGACCACGTCGAACTGCTCGGGCATTTCTTCAGCCAGGCCTTCGGCGGTGATCTGCCGGTATTCGACGCTCACACCCGATTCCAGCTGATGCAGTTGCGCGACCGCCAGCGGCGCTTCGCCCATGTCGATGCCCATGACAGTAGCGCCGCGCTGGGCCATGGCTTCGCTGAGGATGCCGCCGCCGCAACCGACGTCGAGGACTTTCTTGCCGGCCAGGTTGACCCGCTCGTCAATCCAGTTGACCCGCAGCGGGTTGATGTCGTGCAGCGGTTTGAACTCGCTTTCGCGGTCCCACCAGCGATGGGCCAGGGCTTCGAATTTGGCGATTTCGGCGTAGTCGACGTTGCTCATGGTTAAGTCCTCTAAAACTTGAAAAATCCTGTTGCCCCGGTGGTGAGTCCGGGGTGCTTACAATTCGGTATGGCCGCTGATGCGCTGGCCCCAGGCCTTGGCGGTGGCGCAGAGCTGTTGTTCATCCAGGCGAGTCAGGCGACGGTCGTCGAGCAGTTGCTTGCCGGCGACCCAAAGGTGTTTCACGCAATCACGGCCGGTGGCATATATAAGCTGCGAAACCGGGTCGTAGACCGGTTGCTGCGCCAGGCCGGAGAGGTCGAATGCGACGATGTCCGCGGCTTTGCCGACTTCCAGCGATCCCACTTCGGATTCAATGCCCAGTGCGCGGGCGCCATTAAGCGTGGCCATGCGCAGTGCGCGATGGGCGTCCAGCGCGGTGGCCGAGCCGGCGACGGCTTTGGCCAGTAAGGCGGCGGTGCGGGTTTCACTGAGCAGGTCCAGGTCATTGTTGCTGGCAGCGCCATCGGTGCCAACCGCCACATTGACGCCAGCCTGCCACAAGCGCTCCACCGGGCAGAACCCGCTGGCCAGCTTCAGGTTCGACTCCGGGCAATGAATCACGTTGGTGTTACTTTCTACCAGCAGCACCAGGTCTTCGTCGCTGATCTGAGTCATGTGGACGGCCTGGAAGCGCGGCCCCAGCAAGCCCAGGCGCCCGAGGCGGGCCAACGGGCGTTCGCCGCGTTGCTCGACGGATTGCTGCACTTCAAAAGCAGTTTCATGCACATGCATATGGATCGAGGCGTCCAGCTCTTCGGCGATCACCCGGATTTTCTCCAGGTTCTCGTCGCCCACCGTGTAGGGTGCATGGGGGCCGAAGGTGACTTTGATACGCTCGTGGTGCTTGAGATCGCCAAACAATTCAACGCCCTGACGAATGGCTTCATCCGCCGTGCTGGCGCCTGGAATCGGGAAGTCGAGGATCGGAATTGCGATTTGTGCGCGAATGCCGCTGTTATGGACGCGCTCGCTGGCAACCTTCGGGAAGAAATACATGTCAGAGAAACAGGTGATGCCACCTTTGATCTGCTCGGCGATCGCCAGGTCAGTGCCGTCACGTACGAAAGCTTCATCGACCCACTTGGCTTCGGCCGGCCAAATGTGGTTTTCCAGCCAGGTCATCAGGGGCAGATCATCGGCCAGGCCACGGAACAGCGTCATCGCCGCATGCCCGTGGGCATTGATCAAACCGGGGCAGAGCAACATGTCTGGCAGTTCGCGGACTTCGGTTGCGTTAAGCTTCAGCGCAGCCGAGCGTGGGCCGATGAATACGATGCGTCCGTCGCGGATGCCCAGGGCATGCTCTTTGAGGACAACGCCAGCGGGTTCGACGGGTACCAGCCAGGTCGGCAGCAATAGCAAGTCGAGCGCAGCGGCAGTGTTCGGCATCGAGAATCGGTTCCAGAGCTTTTGTAAAGGATGGCGAAGTATACCCGAGCGTCTTCGCAGGGGGATCGCTATAATCGACGGCTTTTGTTCATGAGTACGGGGTGACGGATGCGCGATCGACTGTTGGCTGCGGAGAAGGTGAAGGCCATCGATTGGCGCGATGATGCCCTGTACCTGCTGGATCAGCGTATTTTGCCGTTCGAGGAAACCTGGATCGCCTACACCAGCGCTGCTGGCGTGGCCGAGGCCATTCGTTCGATGGTGGTGCGCGGCGCACCGGCGATTGGCATCAGTGCTGCCTATGGTGTTGTGCTGGCGGCCCGCGCGCGGTTTGCCGAAGGCGGTGACTGGCAGGCGGCGCTGGAAGAGGATTTCGCGCTGCTGGCCGATTCCCGTCCGACCGCGGTCAACCTGTTCTGGGCCCTGGGCCGCATGCGCGACCGGCTTGAGCGTCTGAAACATCACGCCGATCCGCTGGCGGTGCTGGAGGCGGAGGCTATCGCCATTCACGAGAGTGATCGCGAAGCCAATCTGACCATGGCGCAACTGGGTGTGGACCTGATCCGCAAACACCAGGGCAACGCCCAGGCGATTCTGACCCACTGCAACACCGGCGCGCTGGCCACCGGCGGCTTTGGCACGGCACTTGGCGTGATTCGAGGTGCGTTCATTGAAGGCATGGTCGAGCGCGTCTACGCCGACGAAACCCGTCCATGGCTGCAAGGTTCGCGGTTGACCGCATGGGAACTGGCCAACGAAGGCATTCCCGTGACCCTCAACGCGGACTCCGCCGCTGCGCACATCATGAAGACCAAGGGCATTACCTGGGTGATCGTCGGCGCTGACCGGATCACCGCCAATGGCGACGTGGCCAACAAGATCGGCACTTATCAACTGGCGGTGAACGCCATGCACCACGGGGTGCGTTTCATGGTGGTGGCGCCGAGTTCGACCATCGACATGAACCTGGCCAGTGGTGATGACATTCCGATTGAAGAGCGCGATGGTCGCGAGTTGCTGGAAGTCGGCGGCAAGCGGGTCGGGGCGGATGTCGATGCGTTCAACCCGGTATTCGACGTGACCCCGGCTGACTTGATCGATGCGATCGTTACCGAAAAAGGCATCGTCGAGCGCCCGGACACCGCGAAAATGGCGCAGTTGATGTGCCGCAAGCGTCTGCATTAAAGGTATCTGGCGCAAGCTCGCTCCCACATTTGACCGAGATCTTCAGTCAGGCACGGTCAAATGTGGGAGCGAGCTTGCTCGCGATAGGGCCCGCAAAGTCAACAAATCAGCCTGAATTCTGTATTCGGCAACTCTCTAAGCCTCTCTCGTCCCCTTCAAGCCTGTCACCGGTCAACTTACTATGCTCCATGCGCATTAGGGGGATAGGTGCGTGGCGGCTCTTGTGATAACATCCGGCGGTTTCCAAGGTAGCCCGATGTGGCTGCCTTTACTGCGCAGATCCATGGCATAACTCGTTGATTTGTCGTAAGTCGGTGCATGGCACTCAGCCTGCAGCGGCGAGCTTCGTTCGTCCCATATGGATGTGACGAAGTTTCACCAGAAAAAGGAATCAGGCTTCTCATGGGCGAACTGGCCAAAGAAATCCTCCCGGTCAATATCGAAGACGAGCTGAAGCAGTCCTACCTCGACTACGCGATGAGCGTAATTGTCGGGCGGGCACTGCCGGATGCGCGCGATGGCTTGAAGCCCGTGCACCGGCGTGTGCTGTTCGCGATGAGCGAGCTGGGCAACGACTTCAACAAGCCGTACAAGAAATCTGCCCGTGTTGTCGGTGACGTGATCGGTAAGTATCACCCTCACGGTGATACCGCGGTGTACGACACCATCGTTCGGATGGCGCAGCCATTCTCGCTGCGCTACCTGCTGGTAGACGGTCAGGGCAACTTCGGTTCCGTGGACGGCGACAACGCCGCCGCCATGCGATACACCGAAGTGCGCATGACCAAGCTGGCGCACGAGCTGCTGGCTGACCTGCACAAAGAAACCGTGGACTGGGTGCCGAACTACGACGGCACCGAAATGATCCCGGCGGTCATGCCGACCCGTATTCCCAACCTGTTGGTCAACGGCTCCAGCGGTATCGCCGTGGGCATGGCGACCAACATCCCGCCGCATAACCTCGGTGAAGTCATCGACGGTTGCCTGGCACTCATCGACAACCCTGAGTTGACCATCGATGAGCTGATGCAATACATCCCCGGTCCGGACTTCCCGACCGCCGCGATCATCAACGGTCGCGCCGGCATCATCGAAGCCTACCGCACCGGTCGCGGCCGCATTTACATGCGCGCCCGCTCGATGATCGAAGACATCGACAAGGTCGGTGGCCGTCAGCAGATCGTCATCACCGAACTCCCTTACCAGCTGAACAAGGCCCGTCTGATCGAGAAGATCGCCGAGCTGGTAAAAGAGAAGAAGCTCGAAGGCATCACCGAACTGCGCGACGAGTCCGACAAAGATGGTATGCGCGTCGTGATCGAGCTGCGTCGCGGCGAAGTGCCTGAGGTGATCCTCAACAACCTCTACGCCCAGACCCAGCTGCAAGCGGTGTTCGGTATCAACATCGTCGCGCTGATCGACGGCCGTCCGCGGATCCTGAACCTCAAGGACCTGCTGGAAGCCTTCGTTCGTCACCGTCGCGAAGTCGTTACCCGCCGTACCGTGTTCGAACTGCGTAAAGCCCGCGAACGTGGCCACATCCTGGAAGGTCAAGCGGTTGCCCTGTCGAACATCGACCCGGTCATCGCCCTGATCAAAGCCTCGCCAACGCCGTCGGAAGCCAAGGAAGCGCTGATCAAGACTGCGTGGGAATCTTCCGCCGTGGTTGCGATGGTTGAGCGTGCCGGTGCCGATTCGTGCCGTCCAGAGACCCTGGACCCACAATACGGTCTGCGCGAAGGCAAGTACTTCCTGTCGCCAGAACAGGCGCAAGCGATTCTGGAACTGCGTCTGCACCGTCTGACCGGTCTGGAACACGAAAAGCTGCTGGCCGAGTATCAAGAGATCCTCAACCAGATCGGCGAACTGATCCGCATCCTCAGCAGCGCCACGCGCCTGATGGAAGTGATCCGCGAAGAACTGGAAGTGATCCGCGCCGAATACGGCGACGTGCGTCGCACCGAGATTCTCGATGCCCGTCTCGACCTGACCCTGGGTGACATGATCCCGGAAGAAGAGCGCGTCGTGACCATTTCCCACGGTGGCTACGCCAAGACCCAGCCATTGGCTGCGTACCAGGCTCAGCGTCGTGGCGGTAAAGGCAAATCGGCTACCGGCGTGAAGGATGAGGACTACATCGCTCACCTGTTGGTCGCCAACAGCCACACCACGCTGCTGCTGTTCTCCAGCAAAGGCAAAGTGTACTGGCTGAAAACCTACGAAATCCCGGAAGCGTCCCGCGCTGCCCGTGGTCGTCCGCTGGTCAACCTGCTGCCGCTGGACAGTGATGAATACATCACCACCATGCTGCCGGTCGACGAATACACCGAAGGTCACTTCATCTTCATGGCCACTGCCAAAGGCACCGTGAAGAAGACCCCGCTGGAATCCTTCAGCCGTCAACGCAGCGTCGGCCTGATCGCGCTGGAGCTGGACGAAGGTGACGTACTGATTTCCGCCGCCATTACCGATGGTGATCGCGAGGTCATGCTGTTCTCCGACGGCGGCAAGGTCACTCGCTTCAAGGAAACCGACGTTCGCGCCATGGGCCGTACCGCTCGCGGTGTCCGCGGCATGCGTCTGCCGGAAGGCCAGAAGCTGATTTCGATGCTGATCCCGGAAGAAGGCAGCCAGATCCTCACCGCTTCGGCGCGTGGTTACGGCAAGCGTACGGCGATCACCGAGTTCCCTGAGTACAAACGTGGCGGTCAGGGCGTTATCGCCATGGTCAGCAACGACCGTAACGGCCGTCTGGTCGGTGCAGTCCAGGTGCTCGACGGTGAGGAAATCATGCTGATTTCCGACCAGGGCACCCTGGTGCGTACGCGTGTCGACGAAGTCTCCAGCCTGGGTCGTAACACCCAGGGCGTGACCTTGATCAAACTGGCCAGCGATGAAAAGCTGGTAGGTCTGGAACGGGTTCAGGAACCGTCGGAAGTCGAAGGGGAAGAGCTGGAAGAAGGTGAAGAGGGTGCGGTGTTCGACGGCGAAGTCGTAATCGACGACGTTGTTGAAGATCAGCAACTTGACGCCGCAGCCGATGAAGAACCGCAGGAATAAGCGGACAGACAGGGGGCGGATGAGAATTCGCCCCCTTGTTGTTTGTCCTGTGGAAATGTTTTTAATGTAGGAGCTGTCGAGCGAAGCGAGGCTGCGATCTCTTGATCTGGCTCTTGCTTTCGCTTAGCCCTAAAAGATCGCAGCCTCGCTCCGCTTGACAGCTCCTACAGACGTACAGATTTATTGCGTGATTACCACCAAATCAGAGCGAGATTGGATGTGAGCAAGAGAGCCTATAACTTCTGTGCCGGTCCTGCGGCACTTCCCGAAGCTGTCCTGCAGCGCGCCCAGGGTGAACTCCTTGATTGGCACGGCAAGGGCCTGTCGGTCATGGAAATGAGCCATCGCAGCGATGAGTTCGTGTCCATCGCCACCAAGGCCGAGCAGGATCTGCGTGATCTGCTGAATATCCCCTCGAACTATAAAGTGCTGTTTCTGCAAGGTGGCGCCAGCCAGCAATTTGCTCAGATTCCTCTGAACCTGTTGCCGGAAAGCGGCACCGCCGACTATATCGACACCGGTATCTGGTCGCAGAAAGCCATCGAAGAAGCTTCGCGCTACGGAAACGTCAACGTTGCCGCTACCGCCAAGCCTTACGACTATTTCGCTATTCCCGGTCAGAACGAATGGAACCTGTCGAAAGACGCGGCCTACGTTCACTACGCACCGAACGAAACCATCGGCGGCCTGGAATTCAACTGGGTTCCGGAAACCGGTGATGTCCCGCTGGTGGCCGACATGTCTTCCGACATTCTCTCGCGTCCGATCGATGTTTCGCGCTTTGGCATGATCTACGCCGGTGCACAGAAAAACATCGGCCCGAGTGGCGTCGTCGTCAACATCGTTCGCGAAGACCTGCTGGGTCACGCCCGTTCCCTGTGCCCGACCATGCTCAACTACAAGGTCGCGGCTGACAACGGCTCGATGTACAACACTCCGCCAACCCTGGCCTGGTACCTCTCGGGTCTGGTATTCGAGTGGCTGAAAGAGCAGGGTGGTGTTGAAGCCATCGGCAAGCTCAACGAAGTGAAACAGCGCACGCTGTACGACTTCATCGACGCCAGCGGCTTGTACAGCAACCCGATCAATAAATCGGATCGCTCGTGGATGAACGTGCCGTTCCGTTTGGCTGACGACCGTCTCGACAAGCCATTCCTGGCCGGTGCCGAAGAGCGTGGCCTGTTGAACCTCAAGGGTCACCGTTCCGTGGGTGGCATGCGTGCCTCCATCTATAACGCCGTCGACATCGTTGCGGTCAACGCACTGATTTCGTACATGGCAGAGTTCGAGAAGGAACACGGCTAATGTCTGAGCAAGAACTCAAGGCACTGCGCCTGCGCATTGATGCCCTGGACGAGAAAGTCCTGGAGCTGATCAGTGAGCGCGCACGCTGCGCCCAGGAAGTTGCGCGAGTAAAGATGGCCTCGCTGGCCGAAGGCGAAGTGCCGGTGTTCTATCGTCCTGAGCGTGAAGCTCAGGTGCTCAAGCGTGTCATGGAGCGCAACAAGGGGCCGCTGGGCAACGAAGAGATGGCGCGGCTGTTCCGCGAAATCATGTCTTCGTGCCTGGCCCTCGAGCAGCCACTGAAAGTGGCTTACCTCGGCCCTGAAGGCACCTTCACCCAAGCCGCAGCCATGAAGCACTTCGGTCACGCCGTGATCAGCAAGCCGATGGCGGCGATTGACGAAGTGTTCCGTGAAGTGGCAGCCGGTGCGGTGAACTTTGGCGTGGTCCCGGTGGAAAACTCCACCGAGGGCGCGGTCAACCACACCCTCGATAGCTTCCTCGAACACGACATGGTGATCTGTGGCGAAGTCGAGCTGCGGATTCACCACCACTTGTTGGTCGGTGAAAACACCAAGACCGACAGCATCAGCCGCATCTATTCCCACGCCCAGTCCCTGGCCCAGTGCCGCAAGTGGCTGGACGCGCATTACCCGAATGTCGAGCGCGTGGCGGTGTCCAGCAACGCCGAAGCGGCCAAGCGGGTCAAAGGTGAGTGGAACTCGGCGGCGATTGCCGGCGACATGGCGGCAGGTTTGTACGGGCTGACCCGTCTGGCCGAGAAAATCGAGGATCGCCCGGACAACTCCACGCGATTCCTGATGATCGGCAGCCAGGAAGTGCCGCCGACCGGCGACGACAAGACTTCGATCATCGTCTCCATGAGCAACAAGCCTGGCGCACTTCACGAGTTGCTGGTGCCGTTCCATGACAACGGCATCGACCTGACGCGAATCGAGACGCGTCCTTCGCGCAGCGGTAAATGGACCTACGTGTTCTTCATCGACTTCGTCGGCCACCACCGTGATCCGTTGATCAAGGGTGTGCTGGAAAAGATCAGTCAGGAAGCAGTGGCACTCAAAGTGCTGGGTTCCTACCCGAAAGCAGTTCTCTAAGGGCGGTAGCAAATGAGTGGTGACTTCCTCGCTCTGGCACAGCCGGGCGTGCAACAACTTTCGCCTTACGTTCCGGGCAAGCCTGTGGACGAACTGGCGCGTGAGCTGGACCTTGATCCGGCGAGCATCGTCAAACTGGCCAGTAATGAAAACCCGTTGGGTGCCAGTCCCAAGGCTCTGGCAGCCATTCACGAAGCGCTGGCCGAGCTGACCCGTTATCCGGATGGCAACGGTTTTGCACTCAAAACCCTGCTGGCCGATCAGTGCCGCGTCGAGCTCAATCAGGTGACGCTGGGCAACGGTTCCAATGACATCCTGGAACTGGTCGCCCGTGCCTACCTGGCGCCGGGTCTGAACGCCGTGTTCAGCGAGCACGCGTTTGCGGTCTATCCGATCGTCACGCAAGCCGTCGGCGCTACGGCCAAAGTGATCCCGGCCAAAGACTGGGGCCATGATCTGTCGGCCATGCTGGCCGCGATCGATGCCGATACCCGTGTTGTCTTTATCGCCAACCCGAACAACCCGACCGGGACCTGGTTCGGCGCTGAAGCGCTGGATGAATTCCTGCAGGACGTACCAGAACACGTGCTGGTCGTGCTGGACGAGGCCTACATCGAATACGCCGAAGGCAGCGACTTGCCGGATGGTCTGGACTTCCTGGCGGCTTACCCGAACCTGCTGGTTTCGCGCACATTCTCCAAGGCCTACGGCCTGGCGGCATTGCGGGTCGGCTATGGCTTGTCCACTGCGGTGGTCGCGGATGTGCTGAACCGCGTGCGTCAACCGTTCAACGTTAACAGCCTGGCTTTGGCCGCTGCATGCGCTGCACTGCAAGACGCCGAGTACCTGGCTGAAAGCCGTCGCCTGAACGAATCCGGCATGCAGCAACTGGAAGCGGGTTTCCGTGAGCTGGGGCTGAGCTGGATTCCGTCCAAGGGCAACTTCATCTGCGTCGATCTGGGTCGTGTTGCGGCTCCGGTCTTCCAGGGTTTGCTGCGCGAAGGCGTGATCGTGCGTCCGGTGGCCAATTACGGCATGCCGAACCACTTGCGCATCACCATCGGTCTGCCGGCGGAAAACAGCCGCTTCCTCGAAGCGCTGACCAAGGTTCTGGCTCGTGGTTGATGTCACTGCACTGCAATCTGCTGAACCTATGATCGGTCGCCTGGTGGTGGTCGGTCTGGGGCTGATCGGCGGTTCGTTTGCCAAGGGTTTGCGTGAAAGCGGTCTGTGCCGCGAAGTGGTTGGGGTCGATCTCGACCCGCAGTCGCGCAAACTGGCGGTTGAATTGGGTGTGGTGGATCGCTGCGAAGAAGACCTGGTGGCTGCTTGCCAGGGCGCCGACGTGATTCAGCTGGCCGTGCCGATCCTTGCCATGGAAAAAATGCTCGGCCAATTGGCCAGCATGGACCTGGGGCAAGCGATTCTGACCGACGTCGGTAGCGCCAAAGGCAATGTGGTGCGGGCGGCAACCGAGGCGTTTGGCGGCATGCCGGCGCGTTTCGTGCCGGGTCACCCGATCGCTGGTTCCGAGCAGAGCGGGGTGGAAGCCTCTAACTCAGAGCTGTTCCGTCGCCATAAAGTGATTCTGACACCGCTGGATCAGACTGATCCGGCAGCGCTGGCAGTGGTCGATCGTTTGTGGCGCGAATTGGGCGCCGATGTCGAGCACATGCAGGTCGAGCGTCATGACGAGGTGTTGGCGGCGACCAGCCATTTGCCGCACTTGTTGGCGTTCGGTTTGGTCGATTCGTTGGCCAAGCGCAATGAAAACCTTGAGATCTTCCGTTACGCTGCCGGCGGTTTCCGCGATTTCACAAGAATCGCGGGTAGCGACCCGGTCATGTGGCACGACATCTTCCTCGCCAACCGCGAAGCTGTCCTGCGCACACTCGATACATTTCGCAGCGACCTCGACGCCTTGCGCGACGCGGTCGATGCAGGGGATGGGCACCAATTGTTGGGCGTTTTCACACGCGCCCGGGTTGCCCGCGAACATTTCAGTAAAATCCTGGCCCGCCGGGCTTATGTGGACGCTATGAATTCCAACGACCTGATTTTCCTGGCACAACCTGGTGGCCGCCTGACTGGGCGGATTCGAGTACCGGGCGACAAATCGATTTCCCACCGTTCGATCATGCTCGGCTCCCTGGCTGAAGGCGTCACCGAAGTGGAAGGTTTCCTCGAGGGCGAAGACGCCCTGGCAACCTTGCAGGCCTTCCGCGACATGGGCGTCGTGATCGAAGGTCCGCACCACGGTCGCGTGACCATTCACGGCGTCGGCCTGCATGGCTTGAAGCCTGCGCCGGGCCCGATCTATCTGGGCAACTCCGGCACTTCGATGCGTCTGCTGTCTGGCCTGTTGGCTGCGCAGAACTTCGACAGCACGCTGACGGGCGATGCTTCGCTGTCCAAGCGTCCGATGAATCGCGTGGCCAATCCGCTGCGTGAAATGGGCGCTGTGATCGAGACCGCTGCTGAAGGTCGTCCACCGATGACTATTCGTGGCGGCAATAAGCTCAAAGGCCTGACCTACACCATGCCGATGGCCAGTGCTCAGGTTAAGTCCTGCCTGCTGCTGGCGGGTTTGTACGCTGAAGGCAAGACCACCGTCACCGAGCCGGCTCCAACCCGCGACCACACCGAGCGCATGCTGCGTGGCTTCGGCTACCCGGTCAGCGTCAACGGTGCGACCGCTTCGGTCGAGTCCGGCCACAAGCTGACCGCGACCCACATTGAAGTGCCGGGCGACATCTCGTCTTCCGCGTTCTTCCTGGTGGCCGCGTCGATCGCCGAAGGTTCGGAGCTGGTGCTTGAGCACGTCGGCATCAACCCGACCCGTACCGGTGTGATCGATATTCTGCGTCTGATGGGCGCTGATATCACTCTGGAAAACCAGCGTGAAGTCGGCGGCGAACCAGTAGCTGATCTGCGCGTACGTGCAGCTAAACTCAAAGGTATCGAGATTCCCGAAGCGCTGGTTCCGCTGGCCATCGACGAATTCCCGGTGCTGTTCGTGGCCGCCGCCTGTGCCGAAGGGCGCACCATCCTGCGTGGCGCCGAAGAGCTGCGGGTTAAAGAGTCGGACCGGATTCAGGTCATGGCGGACGGCTTGCTGGCGCTTGGCGTCAAATGCGAGCCGACCCCGGACGGCATCATCATCGACGGCGGCCAGATCGGCGGCGGCGAAGTGCACGGACACGGCGATCACCGGATTGCCATGGCCTTCAGCGTGGCATCGCTGCGCGCCACTGCACCGATCCGTATCCATGATTGCGCCAACGTAGCGACGTCGTTCCCGAACTTCCTCGCGCTGTGTGCGCAGGTCGGTATCCGTGTTGCACAAGAGGCTCAGTCGTGATTATCAAGCCACCGGTCATCACCATCGACGGGCCTAGCGGTTCGGGCAAAGGCACTATTGCCGGGATTCTGGCCAAGCGCCTGGGTTGGTGCCTGCTGGATTCCGGTGCGCTGTACCGTCTGCTGGCATTCGCCGCGCGTAACCATGGCGTCGATCTGACCAATGAAGAGTCGCTGAAGCTGTTGGCCGCTCATCTGGACGTGCAGTTCGTCGGTGCGACCGAAGGTCATCCGCAGCGGATCATTCTCGAAGGTGACGATGTCACTGATGATTTGCGCAACGAACAAGTTGGCGCCTGGGCTTCCCAGGTGGCTGCACTGCCGGCCGTGCGTGATGCGCTGCTCCAGCGCCAGCGGGCGTTTCAGGAGGCTCCGGGTCTGGTGGCCGATGGTCGCGACATGGGCACGGTGGTTTTCCCGGATGCGCCGCTGAAGATATTCCTCACTGCCAGTGCCGAGGAGCGTGCGCGCCGTCGATACTTGCAGTTGAAGGGCAAAGTCGATGGTGTTAGTCTGTCGAGTCTGCTAGATGAGATACGTGTCCGCGATGAGCGTGACACCCAGCGAGCGGTAGCCCCGCTCAAGCCGGCGGCTGACGCCATAGAGCTGGATTCCACGGAATTATCCATCGATCAGGTGCTGGAACGCATCATGAGCGAGATCGCCATTCGCGATATCGCCGGGTGACCAAGAAACTCCGTAGGGGACCAGTCATAGTCTTGCGGTGTTTCTTCTAATGAACATAACCCACGTCGTCTGGGACGTGGAGATGGGCGTATCCTTCGCCCTTATTCAACAGGAATTAAAATGAGCGAAAGCTTTGCGGAACTCTTTGAAGAAAGCCTAAAAACCCTGAACCTTCAGGCAGGCTCCATCATCACCGGTGTTATCGTTGATATCGATTACCAAGCTCGCTGGGTAACCGTTCACGCTGGCCTGAAGTCTGAAGCACTCATCCCGCTTGAGCAGTTCTACAACGATGCTGGCGAACTGACTATCAACGTCGGTGACGAAGTTCACGTTGCTCTGGACTCGGTTGAAGACGGCTTTGGTGAAACCAAGCTGTCCCGTGAAAAAGCCAAGCGCGCTGAATGCTGGATTGTTCTGGAAGCAGCCTTCGCAGCCGAAGAAGTGGTCAAGGGCGTTATCAACGGTAAGGTTAAAGGCGGCTTCACTGTCGACGTTAACGGCATCCGTGCGTTCCTGCCAGGTTCTCTGGTTGACGTCCGTCCTGTGCGCGACACCACGCACCTGGAAGGCAAAGAGCTGGAATTCAAGGTCATCAAGCTTGACCAGAAACGCAACAACGTTGTCGTTTCCCGTCGTAGCGTCCTCGAAGCCGAGAACTCCGCTGAGCGTGAAGCTCTGCTGGAATCCCTGCAGGAAGGCCAACAAGTCAAAGGTATCGTCAAAAACCTCACCGATTACGGCGCATTCGTCGATCTGGGTGGCGTCGATGGCCTGCTGCACATTACCGACATGGCTTGGAAGCGTATCAAGCATCCTTCCGAAATCGTCAACGTTGGCGACGAGATCGATGTCAAGGTTCTGAAGTACGATCGCGAACGCAATCGTGTTTCCCTGGGCCTCAAGCAACTGGGCGAAGATCCATGGGTTGCTATCAAAGCCCGTTACCCAGAAAGCACTCGCGTTACCGCTCGTGTAACCAACCTGACCGACTACGGCTGCTTCGCTGAGCTGGAAGAAGGCGTTGAAGGCCTGGTACACGTTTCCGAAATGGACTGGACCAACAAGAACATCCACCCTTCGAAAGTCGTACAAGTCGGCGACGAAGTGGAAGTTATGGTTCTGGACATCGACGAAGAGCGTCGTCGTATCTCCCTCGGCATCAAGCAGTGCAAATCTAACCCATGGGAAGATTTCTCTGGCCAGTTCAACAAGGGCGATAAAATCTCCGGCACCATCAAGTCGATCACCGATTTCGGTATCTTCATTGGTCTGGACGGCGGCATCGACGGTCTGGTTCACCTGTCCGACATCTCCTGGAACGAAGTGGGCGAAGAAGCCGTTCGCCGCTTCAAGAAGGGCGACGAGCTGGACACCGTTATCCTGTCGGTTGACCCAGAGCGCGAGCGCATCTCCCTGGGTATCAAGCAACTGGAAAGCGATCCGTTCTCCGAGTACGTTCAAGAGAACGATAAAGGCGCAATCGTTAAAGGCATCGTGAAAGAAGTTGACGCTAAAGGCGCCATCATCACTCTGGCCGACGATATCGAAGCGACTCTGAAAGCCTCCGAAATCAGCCGTGACCGCGTTGAAGACGCGCGTAACGTTCTGAAAGAAGGCGAAGAAGTAGAAGCCAAGATCATCAGCGTTGACCGCAAGAGCCGTGTAATCCAGCTCTCCATCAAGTCGAAAGACGTTGAAGAAGAGAAAGAAGCAATCCAAAGCCTGCGCGACAAGCCAGCTTCGGATACCGCTGCTCCTGGTCCTACCACTCTGGGCGACCTGTTGCGTGCACAAATGGAAAAACAGAACTAAGTTCTGTCAGGCCATAGAAAAAGGGCGACTTCGGTCGCCCTTTTTTGTGCCTGTGATTTGGTGATTCTGATGGTCCTGCAGTGCCGCGATTGTTTGCAGTGAAACCATTGCTCCCGACAAGTTGTCTCTTTCTTTAATAGGATCAATCGTTTATTTACAGCTAGCCTTTAGCTTGAAGCGAATGACCGTCGGGCTCCGTGCTCGGCCTAAGGAAGCGAATGAACAAGCTCATTGTCGTCATAGCGGTACTGACACTGGCAGGCTGTGGCACTAATGCCAAGACTCACGCGGTGCGTGGGGTCAGTGGTATCGAGATTGATTGTTCAGGACTGGGGTCGGGATGGGAGAAGTGCCGCAAGCGAGCGAACAAGGAGTGCAGGGCGTCGGGCTACAAAGTTGTAGCCAGGTCCGATGATGCCAAAGATGAGGATGAGTACCCCTTTGGCTTTAATCCCGCGGGCTATCTGACGCGCACCATGCTGGTTGTCTGCAGGTGAGTCCGGAAGGGCATGATCAGCGTTCCAGTGATCTGAAATTGTGCATCTCTTTGTGGGAAGGATATGTCAAAACTCGGGCTGTTCAAATTCATCCGGGCGTGCTAAAACCTTTGAAGCGCTGATCTAGCTGCTTGAAAAAGAAGGGAAAAATATGACGAAGTCGGAGTTGATCGAACGAATTGTCACCCATCAAGGGCTGCTCTCATCCAAGGATGTGGAGCTGGCCATCAAGACCATGCTCGAACAAATGTCCCAATGCCTGGCCACCGGTGATCGCATCGAGATCCGTGGGTTTGGCAGCTTCTCCTTGCACTACCGCGCACCGCGCGTAGGGCGCAATCCTAAAACGGGTCAGTCGGTTAGTCTGGATGGCAAGTTTGTTCCGCATTTCAAGCCGGGGAAGGAGCTTCGGGATCGGGTGAATGAGGATGAGGAGGATGAGGGCGTTCATCTTTAAGTTTGAGAGCGAGGTGTAATGTGCACAGGTTCAAGCGTGTTGCGCTGGCAGCGTTCCTGCTGCTTCTGATTTTGTTGGTAGTTGCTTTTACCCTGGAAAATCGTGAGCCAGCTTCACTGGTTTTTCTGGGTTGGTCATCCGCGCAGATGCCGATCGCCGCTTATGTCCTTTTGGCTCTTCTCATCGGGATGGTGGTGGGGCCGCTGTTGGCGTGGCTTTTCGGTAGAAGAACAGGGCGGCGTTTGTAGGCTGGCGACAAGCTGAGCAGGTCTTTTCTTGTCGGGAAACCAGGCGGTGTCCGTGTTATTGTTTTGCCCTGCCTAGGGTTTCTGATAGCCTGTCCCGTCTTTTTGCACCCCGCCTTTCATAGGGTGGCACATATGGGCGGCGCTAACGTATCCAAAAAGTTTCGATGGTTTGAAAAGTCTACGTCACGCTGTTGAATCAGAATTAAAATGAAGGTCAAAAATATCCTATGCAAAATAGTAATAACACAGTTGGCTCTTCAGTTGAAATAGATCTTTTCGAAGTGTTTGGTACTGTCTGGAAACGAAAGTGGCTCGTTGTCAGTATGACGCTGGCCGTCGGTTTGGTAGCGGCTGCCTACGCTTTTTTAACTGCTCCAGTATACGAGTCGAAATATTACATTTTGCCACCGACTGTTAATGATATTGCCAATCTTAACTTTGGTCGCTCAGATAGATCTGACCTTAAGCCTTTTTCGGTTGATCAGGTGTACAAAGCATTTTTGAACAACCTTCAATCGGACTCACAGCGGCGGGCATTTTTCGAATCAACCTATTTGCCAGCCCTCGCGCCGAGTTCCGTGAAAACTCCCCATGGCGCTTTGTATGATTCCTTTTCCAACGACTTGACGATAGCTCCGGCTGAGACCGGAGGGGATGGGCGCTGGTCTGTCTCTCTGAAAAGCATCAGTCCAGAGCGTGCCATAGAGTGGGTGGATCTTTATGTCCGCCAGGTAGGCGATAGCACTTCGCGCGAATTGGCACAGAATGCCAAAAAAGAGGCTACGGTTCTTTGTCGCAACATCCAATTGGAAATCGATACGCTGCGTGAGTCCAGTCGTCGAGTACGGCAAGACAATATCAGCAAAATCCGTGAAGCGTTGGCTATCGCCAAGTCCAGCGGACTAAAGGATACAGTTGTGTTTTCCGGTAGCGGCTCGGATAAATTGGCAGGAGGCATGTTCGAAGAAAATACATACATGCGAGGCAGCAAGGCTCTTGAGGCGGAGCTTAAGAATCTTGAAGCTCGCGAGTCTGATGACCCCTTCACTCCGGGTTTACGCAAATTGCAAAAGGACGCTGACTTCTACAAGCAACTGGTAGCAGAAAAATTCGATATCGCAGTGTACCGGCATGATGGTGTCTTGGACCTTCCCCTCTCCCCAATCAAGCCGAAGAAGATTTTGATTGTGTTTCTAGGGCTGGTTATTGGTGGTCTGCTGGGTTCCGCCATTGCATTGTTGCAACATTTCGTCTTTAAGCGCAGAGACAAAAATTCCGAGTCAATGCCCGATCCTAGGGCTATCTGATCGCATTTTTTGTTGAGAAAGGTGCGGTTTTTTCTGATTTGGTTGCTGGTCGGAAAGGTACCTAGGCGACAGCGCATGGCCGTTGTGCCTTCGCAACGAGTGTAAACTGTATCCCAGTAAAAATTTAGCTGCTCGCTACCCCTGATATCAGCCAGTTGTAGTGCGGTACAGGGATATCCGAGGGCATGACTTGGCACCCGTGACCCTGAAGCGTTCGCGGATGATCAATAAGTAAGCATTAATGACGATTAGCGTACATAGAGCGCTACTCGAGTCTGAGGAGATGATGTTGAAAATATTAGTAACCGGTGGCGCTGGATTCATTGGGTCGGCAGTAGTCCGACATATCATCGCCAACACCAAGGACTCGGTGGTCAATCTGGATAAATTGACCTACGCCGGTAACCTCGAGTCGCTGGGTGAAAGTGCCAAAAGTGACCGATATGCCTTCGAGCGTGTCGATATTTGCGACGCCACCCAGTTGCAGCGCGTGTTCGATGAGCATCGGCCTGATGCGGTCATGCACCTGGCTGCAGAGTCCCATGTTGATCGCTCGATCAGCGGTCCATCGGATTTCATTCAGACTAATATCGTCGGTACCTATACTTTGCTGGAAGCGGTCCGAAAATACTGGAAAGGTCTGGACGCGACCGCTCAAGAGAATTTCCGGTTCCATCACATTTCCACCGACGAAGTGTATGGCGATCTTGAAGGCCCTGAAGATCTTTTCACCGAGCAGACTCCTTACCAGCCAAGCTCTCCTTACTCCGCGAGCAAGGCAAGCTCGGACCATCTGGTCAGAGCCTGGAGCAGAACTTATGGCCTGCCTGCCATCGTAACCAACTGCTCGAACAACTACGGCCCATGCCACTTCCCGGAAAAACTCATTCCGCTGGTTATCCTGAACGCGCTGGAAGGCAAGGCTTTGCCTATCTACGGCAAGGGTGATCAAGTACGTGACTGGTTGTATGTAGAAGATCATGCCCGCGCACTTTACAAAGTGGTAACCGAAGGCGAGATTGGCGAAACCTACAACATCGGTGGTCACAACGAGAAGAAGAACCTCGAAGTCGTCCATACTGTTTGTGCGCTGCTGGATGAGCTGTGCCCAGAATCCCCGCATCGCCCACACGCTCAACTGATTACCTATGTCCAGGATCGTCCAGGACACGACCAGCGTTACGCAATCGATGCCAGCAAAATCCAAGGCGAGTTGGGTTGGGTGCCGGAAGAGACATTCGATTCTGGTATCCGTAAGACGGTGGAGTGGTACCTGAACAATCAGCCTTGGGTAGAGCACGTCAAGAGCGGTAGCTATCAGCAATGGATCGACCAGAACTACTCTGAGCGGCAAGCCTGACATGAAGGTTTTGTTGCTGGGTAAAAATGGACAGGTTGGCTGGGAGCTTCAGCGCTCACTAGCAACCCTGGGAGAAGTGGTCGCACTGGATCGCAATGTCGATGGTGGTTTATGCGGTGATCTTGCCGATGTGTCCGGCTTACGGGCAACCATCCAGCAAGTGGCGCCAGACATCATCGTCAATGCTGCCGCCTATACTGCAGTGGACAAGGCCGAATCCAATAAGGACCTGGCCCTGCAGATCAATGCCACGGCTGTGCAAGCTATCGCTGAAGAAGCCTCGAAGCTGGGTAGCTGGTTTGTGCACTATTCCACGGATTACGTGTTCGATGGATCTGGCTCGGTAGCCTGGCATGAAGGCGATGTTGTTTCTCCAGTCAATTACTACGGCATGACCAAGTTGATGGGGGAGCAGGCGATAGCTGGGTCAGGCTGCAAATACCTGATCATGCGTGTCTCTTGGGTATACGGTGCACGGGGTAACAATTTCGCTAAAACGATGTTGCGCCTCGCTGCGGATCGCAATGAGCTCAACGTAATCGCAGACCAGGTTGGAGCTCCCACAGGTGCTGACTTGATCGCGGATGTCACCGCGCTAACGATCCGCCAAGCGCTGGTAGACCCCCAGGTCGCGGGTATTTATCACCTGGCAGCAGGTGGTTTCACTTCGTGGTATGAGTACGCATGCCTGGTCATCGAGCAAGGCAAGGCGAGCGGTGTTCCCATGCAGGTACAAGCGGTCAATCCGATTTCAACTACGCAGTTCCCGACGCCTGCACGTCGGCCATTGAATTCCCGGCTTAATACCGAGAAACTGCGCGAGACTTTTTCCATCCACTTGCCCGATTGGCGTAGTGGTGTGACCCGGATGTTAAAGGAAGTGCTAGAAAAATGACGGTCATCAAACGCAAAGGTATCATTCTGGCAGGCGGCTCTGGTACGCGCCTGCACCCATTGACGTTGGGCGTGTCGAAACAGATGCTTCCTATCTTCGACAAGCCAATGATCTTCTATCCGCTCTCCGTGCTGATGCTCGCCGGTATGCGCGAAATTCTGATTATCTCCACTCCAGAAGATTTGCCCTGCTTCAAAAAGCTGCTGGGGGATGGCAGTCAATACGGTATCGAGTTGACCTACGCTGAGCAACCAAGCCCTGATGGCCTGGCTCAGGCCTTCATCATTGGCGAAGAGTTCATAGGCAAGGATCCTTGCTGCCTGATTCTTGGCGACAATATTTTCTACGGTCAGCACTTCTCCGATAATCTGCGCTCGGCCATGTCCCAGACTACCGGTGCTACCGTGTTCGGTTATCACGTGTCTGATCCTGAGCGTTTCGGAGTGGTGGAATTCGACAGTACCGGCCGCGCCCTCAGCATTGAGGAAAAACCGAGCCGTCCGAAGTCCAACTATGCAGTCACCGGCCTGTATTTTTATGACAATCGTGTCGTGGAAATCGCCAAGAATATCAAGCCGTCGCCTCGTGGCGAGCTGGAAATCACTGATGTCAACAAAGCGTATCTGGACGATAAATCATTGACCGTGGAGATGCTCGGTCGTGGTTTTGCCTGGCTGGACACCGGCACTCACGAATCGCTGCTGGAAGCGAGTCACTTCGTACATACCATCGAACATCGCCAGGGGCTCAAAGTGGCGTGTCTGGAAGAAATCGCTTTCAACAGCGGTTGGATCACTCCAGAGCAGCTCAGCACCCAAGCTGAAAAACTCAAGAAGACTGGCTATGGCCAGTACCTGCAGAAGCTTCTTGTAGAGGCTACTGGCAAATGAAATTGATCCAGACCTCGATTCCCGATGTTGTGATCATCGAGCCTGCGGTTTATGGCGATGAGCGCGGTTGGTTCATGGAAAGCTTTAATCAAGAAAAATTTCATGCTGCTTTGAAAGATCTTGGCTTACCAGTTCCGCGTGCGTTTGTTCAGGATAATCACTCCTGTTCAGCAAAGGGCGTATTACGGGGTCTGCATTTCCAGCGGTCGCCACATGCGCAGGGAAAACTGGTCCGTGTCGTCCAAGGCTCCGCGTACGATGTCGCCGTGGATATACGGCCGGACTCCGCAACTTACCTGCAATGGGCTGGCGTTGAGCTCTCCAGCAGCAACCATAAAATGCTCTGGATTCCGAAAGGCTTCGCGCATGGATTCGTTGCGCTGGAAGATGATACCCATTTTCTCTACAAAACTACCGATTACTACGACAAAGCATCTGAAGGTGCGCTTCATTGGCGCGACCCGCAGCTCGGCATCGATTGGCCGGGATCTGATAACTACATTATCAGTAAAAAAGACGACGAAGCACCCAATGTCGATAGTTTTTCGGTGACGAAGTAATGAGCTTGATAAAGTTTCTGGACATCAAGACGCTGGGTGATGAACGAGGTCATCTTATAGCGCTTGAGAACGACAAAAGCGTCCCGTTTGCCATCAAGCGCGTTTATTACCTGACCGATACCCAGCCTGGCGTGCCGCGAGGCTTTCATGCTCACAAGGAGTTGACGCAAGTTGCGGTCTGTGTTTCTGGGCATTGCCTCATGAAAATGGACGATGGTCATACTCAAGAAGAAGTCTTGCTGGACGCTCCTGATAGGGCGATCGTCATCGACAAAATGATTTGGCATGAAATGCATGACTTCAGTTCAGATTGCGTCCTTCTGGTTCTTGCCAGTGAATTCTACGATGAGCAGGATTACATCAGGGACTATGAAGCTTTCTTGGAGCAGGTAAAGAATGCCTAAAATCCATCCGCTCGCCGATGTCAAAAGTATCAGTATCGGTAAAGACACCCGAGTCTGGCAATTTGCTGTGATTTTTGACGGTGCCGTTATTGGTGAAAACTGCAATATATGCGCGCACACGCTTGTAGAAAATGGCGTGACAGTAGGTAACAACGTTACTGTCAAGTCCGGTGTCTTTCTTTGGGAAGGCACAGTGGTTGCTGATAACGTATTCATCGGCCCGAACGCCACTTTCACTAATGATGCCATGCCGCGCTCCAAGGTTTATCCGGAGGCATTTTCAGGGATTACCATCAAACAAGGTGCCAGCATT
This sequence comes from Pseudomonas sp. LBUM1645, assembly GCF_059716185.1. NCBI lineage: Bacteria > Pseudomonadati > Pseudomonadota > Gammaproteobacteria > Pseudomonadales > Pseudomonadaceae > Pseudomonas > Pseudomonas sp. LBUM1645. The sequence continues at coordinate 5,134,012 of NZ_CP166811.1, read as the reverse complement.
GGTGCCAACGCCACGATTTTGCCAGGAGTAACCATTGGCGAAGAGGCAATGGTAGGTGCGGGAGCGGTGGTCGTTACAGATGTTCCTGATCGTGCCGTCGTTGTAGGTAACCCAGCTAAAGTTATTAGGTATTTGACCAAATGATAAGTTTCCTTGATCTGAAATCCATTAACCAGGCTTGCCGCGACGAGCTGATCGAGGCCTGCACGCGCGTGATCGATTCTGGATGGTATATCGGAGGGAGCGAGCTTCAGCAGTTCGAGAGCAGTTACGCTGAGTACTGCGGAACCAAACATTGCATCGGTGTTGCCAATGGCTTGGATGCATTGGTGCTAGTGATTCGAGCATGGAAGGAACTGGGCTACCTGAACGAGGGGGACGAGATACTCGTACCTTCCAATACCTATATCGCGAGCATTCTCGCGATATCGGAAAATGGTCTGGTACCCGTGCTCGTTGAGCCTGACCCTGCTACTTTCAATATCTGCCCTGTCAATGCCGAAGCAGCCATTACTGAAAGAACCAAGGCCATACTTCCGGTCCACCTGTATGGTCGCCTTGCCAACATGCGGGCAATCATGGAGCTTGCGGAACGGGCGAACCTGCTCGTACTCGAGGATTCCGCTCAATCCCACGGTGCCAGCTTTGAGGGAAAAAAAGCGGGGAACTGGGGACACGCTTCTGGCTTCAGCTTTTACCCAGGTAAGAATCTCGGGGCCTTAGGCGATGCTGGCGCGATCACTACCAATGATGACCTGCTAGCCAGTACTCTCAGAGCACTCAGAAACTATGGTTCTCATGAAAAATATAAGAATATTTATCGTGGGGTTAACAGCCGTTTGGATGAGATCCAAGCCGCTTGCTTAACAGTCAAACTTAAGTATTTGGATGAGCAGACAGTTCACCGTCGTCAGGTAGCAGATATCTATACTCGTACCATAACCAACCCAGATATCGTATTACCGGTATGCTACGACTTTAACGCGTCCCATAACGAGAGCCATGTTTGGCATGTCTACACCATTCTGAGTGAGCATCGTGATGCTCTTCAAAAGCACCTGCTGGATCAAGGGGTGCAAACATTGATTCACTATCCGATCCCACCGCATCACCAGCAAGCTTATTCGGAGTTGTCGGAGAGCCTCTTACCTGTATCTGAGAGCATACACCGGCGGATCCTGAGCCTGCCTATGGGCCCTACTTTATCCTTGGAAGAGGCCGAGACTGTTGCCCAGACGTGCAATAGTTTTAAAGCTAAAAAAATCCGATGAGTCTCATTAAAACAAGCCTCTTAAACGGGGTGGCTGTTTTTGTCAAAATGCTCACATTGTTAGGTATTAACAAGATTTTGGCATTGTATGTAGGCCCTTCTGGGTACGCTGCATTGGGTCAGTTGCAAAATGCGTTGACTATGATCACCACGCTGTCGAGCGGTGCAGTTAATACGGGCGTCACAAAATACACTGCTGAATATGATCGAGACCCCACGAAACAGCATGCCGTGTGGAAAACTTCCACGGCTTTGGCCGTGGTGGGCTCATTGATAGTTGGTCTGTTGGTGGCTATTTTTAGCGGCGAATTATCATCTTATTTTTTTAAAACCGATGTCTATGCCAGTGTATTCATATGGGTTGCGTTGTCGTTGTTCTTTTTTACATTCAATTCGCTATTATTGGCAGTAATAAACGGTAAGAAAGATGTCAAAACATTAGTGGTCGCCAATATTGCGGGCAGCTTCCTATCATTGATAGTTACTGGGTTTTTAACCTGGTTTCTCGGGCTGTATGGTGCGCTGGTATCACTTGGTGTATTCCAAGCGTTTGCATTTGCTACTACTGTATTTTTATGTCGTAACCTAGAGTGGTTTCGTTTCAAGAATCTTTTTGGTCCTATAGATAAAAAAGTTGCTGTCGACCTAAGTAAATTCGCGGCTATGGCGCTGACTACCGCTGCGTGTATCCCCGTCGCGCAAATATTTATACGAAATCACCTCATACAAGAATTTGGTCTTGATTATGCGGGTTATTGGGAGGCTATGTGGCGGTTAAGTAATGCCTATTTGCTCTTGGTAACTACGACTCTCGGAGTTTATTACCTTCCGCGGCTTTCTGAGTTGGTGGGTTTTGATGCTGTGATTAAGGAAGTGGTTGAAGGTTATAAATACATACTTCCGGTCGCGATCGCTTGTTGTTTGGTTGTGTATTTTCTTAGAGATTTTATAATTCATATATTGTTTAGTTCTCAGTTTTTGCCTATGAGAGATTTATTTGTCTTTCAGCTTCTGGGTGATGTAATGAAAATAGGTAGTTGGATATTGGCCTATGTGATGTTAGGCAAGGCGATGTATAAGTTGTATATAGTGACTGAGATATTGTTTGCAGTTTCACTGTACGGCTTTGTATTGCTTTTTACGCGTTGGCATGGGTTTGAGGGAGTAGTCGAAGGTTACGCGTTCAACTACTTTTTATATTGGTTGGTTATGTTTTTTTGCGTTTCTTTTGCATTGAAAAATGACTCGAGTCCCGCTCTCGCGACAACAAAAAAGAGTGACTGATGAAGATTTTAATTCCAATATTTGCTTTCTCGTCAGCCGGAGGGATGCGTGTATTGTCAAAGCTCTCAAGTAAGCTGATTGAGGAAGGTCACGATGTCGAGTTCTTGGCTCCTCATTTAATTAATGAGCCCTACTATCCTACCCTCGCAAGTGTGAAGATCTTTAGAAATCCCTTTCACCATTTTCCTGTGATACGAGGGATTTTTAATCTTGTTGGTATGTTCTTATATATTGTGCGAAATCGTGGCAGCTACGATATTTTTTTGGCAAGTTATAATTTGACCGCGTTTCCTGTTGCCTTAGGTGCATTGGGGAGCGGAAAAGGTTTTTATTATATTCAAGCTTATGAGCCAGAGTTTTACAATAAAAAAACAGTGGTCGGCTTCCTCAGTTATTTAATGGCGTCAGTATCCTATTTGCTACCCCTCAAACGCATCGTGAATGGAGATATCTATAAAGGCTACAAACTGATCAAGTCTCGTCACGTGGTTGAACCAGGTGTTGACTTGGAAACATTCAATTTTTGTCCAAAAGGGATTGACGCGTCTGAAATTGTGATTGGTTGTATAGGTCGAAAGCTCGCGTGGAAGGGGACGTTCGAGATCATCGAAGCTGTAAAGATGGTGAGAGAGACATCAGGTAGGAACTTGATCCTTAGTATTGCTTTTGAATTGCCGGAAACTGTCAAACTCGAAAATTATCATTTTGTTAGATTGCTCTCCCCTCACGGCGACTACAAACTGGCGGAGTTCTATCGCGGAGTTGACTTATTTATTGCCACAGGCTTGATTCAAGATGGTGCATTTCACTACCCTTGTCTGGAGTCGTTGGCTTCGGGATGTATTGTAATTTCGAACTATGGTCCAGCAACTGATAAAAATTCTTTATATATTTCCTCGGTAACGAAAGAGAAAATTGCACAGGAAATAATTCGGTATCTTTCGCTTGGTGAGGATGTATTGACTCAAATGCGAATCCAAGCAAAAAAAGATGTGCAAGCTTATGGGTGGCCGGAAATTGCAAAGAAAATGCTCAAGTCATTTAAGCTATTGAATAAATGACTCATTCTTACTGTGCGAGTCCTCAGATGAAAGTTTCGGTTGCTGCAGTCGTAATTCTTTTTAATCCAGATTTAGTTATCCTCGATCGACTACTTAAAAGTCTTAAAGGTCAAGTTGATTGTTTTTATATAATTGACAACACACCCGGTGCGTCCCTTAAAAGTTATCCTCACGGTTTTTTTTGCGAGCTATGCGTTTATCATCCTCTGAATGATAACTACGGAATTGCGCGAGCTCACAACGTAGGTATCAACTTGGCGCGGGATGCCGGGAGTTCTCATGTTCTACTCATGGACCAAGACAGTGAGCTAGCGCCAAATACTGTAAGTACGCTGCTGTCCGAAGAGCATAAACTCATTGCCACGGGAGTGAAGGTTGGTGCTATCGGCCCGGTTTTTGTAGACGAAAAAACTGGTGAAGCGGCTCCGGCAATCAGCTCAGCAGGGTTTGGTGAGAAAAAAATTGCTATCGATCTGAATTCAGAACTGCCTGTCGCTACTAATTACATCATCGCCTCGGGCTCTCTTATAAGTATAGCTGTGCTAGACATTGTAGGTTGTATGAGGGATGAGTTGTTTATCGATTGGGTGGATATTGAGTGGGGCGGAAGAGCAGCTTCTTTTGGTTATGTATCCTATTTAACGCCTTTAGTAACAATGCGTCATAGTATTGGTGACGAGTTTGTGAATTTGTTTGGGCGGAAGATAAACCTGCATAGTGATTTTCGAAATTATTTTATTGTCAGAAACGCGGCTTATCTTGCTGTATGGGGGGAGGTCAGCATTCCCCGCAGAATACAGCTCGCAAAAAAAATACCATATTATGTCGTATGCTACTCTTTGTGTTCAAAGCGAAAGTTTTATTCAATAAAGATGTTGTGTCTTGCTGTTTGGGATGGGGTTATTAAGAAAATGTTTAAAGGTAGGTTCTGATGTTGTACCTTTCTTTATTTCTGTCGACGGCTTTTTTATCGATATTTTCGTTCGTACGTGAAGACGGAAAAGCGAAAATTATCGGTGGCGTCCTTTTCTCTTTCTTGTTTGTGTACCTTGTATGTTTTGCTGGGCTTCGTGCACCCGATATTGCTCCAGATTATGTAAATTACATAAACTGGCTTTACCGTGTTGGCCTGTCTCTGAACACTATTGTGGCTGAGTTTAAAGATCCAGGTTTTCTACTAACTTTCAGTTTAGTACACTGGCTTGGATTTCCCGATTTCGTGTTTTTTTGCCTTGTCGCTTATATCTCACTTCAGGCAAAGTTTTACTTTTCAAAGACTGTGTTTCTCGGTTGTTTTACTTATTTGCTATTTTTTCTTATTTTTTCAAGGTTTTTTATTGTCCACGATATGGTCCAAGTCAGAGTAGGCTCTGCCATAGCGCTAGCATCTTGTGCAATAATATTGTTTTTTAGAGGTGAGTCGGCTAAAGCCGTCGTTTTGTATGCTTTCGGCTTGAGTTTTCATTTGTCAGTTATCATATTTTTACCATTTTTCTTTCTTATTTTTTTAAACTTTAGAAAGATCAGTCGATTGAATATTTGTATTTTGCTTGTTTCATCATTGGCATTGAGTAGCATCATTTCAGGTTTTTCCTCTCAGTTAAGTGAGATTGGTAGGTTGGCGCCGTACCTTAATGGTGAGTATAAGACAGCTTCTCTTTCACTATTCTCATTTTATGTGATAATCAGAATTTTGTTGGTACTATCTATAATTTTATTTTTTTACGAGAGTCTTTCCGACATAGAGCATTTTGTACTTTTTATGTCGACTATTGGCCTGGCATTGCAATTGTTGCTCTCGTGGAACGATTCATTTTCACTGAGAACGGCAGAACTTTTTGGAATGTTTGATATGGCGTGCTTTGTCATGCTGATGCGTTTATTGAATTACCCTAGCAAAGTTTTGTATGGGGTTCTGCTATTCGGAATTGCAGCAGTTTTTTATATTGCATCTTTAAGGATTATTGACGATTACGCTTCTGTGTTGTCTTAACATGAGTTATTTTGGCCGCGAGCACATTGATGAATACTAGATGCATTGTACTTCTTGCAGCCTACAATGGCATGCAATGGCTTCCCGAACAAGTAAACTCAATCCTTAACCAAAAGGACATTTCGGTCTCTCTTCTGGTCAGTGTGGATCGTTCCAACGATGGGTCTGAAGAGTGGGTAAATGAATTGGCAGCCTGTAATGACAACGTGCATCATTTGCCACATGGGGAGCGTTTTGGCGGCGCGGCACGGAATTTTTTTCGATTAGTTAGCGAGGCGCCGCTAGAGTCATTTGACTATGTTGCTTTTGCCGATCAGGATGACATTTGGTTTCCCGAAAAATTGTCTCAGGCTGTGCAGTCAATGGAGGAGGAAAGTGCCGATGGTTATTCAAGCAATGTTACTGCATTTTGGCCGGATGGCAGAGAGACAACCATCATAAAATCCCAACCGCAAGTAGCGTTTGATTACCTGTTTGAGTCGGCAGGACCTGGATGTACTTTTGTTTTTACTCGTAAACTGTTTATCGAATTTCAATCACATGTATCGCAAAATCTCACGCAAGTCCGAGACGTTAGTCTGCATGATTGGTACGCCTACGCATTCAGTCGCGCGCATGGTTATAAATGGGTTATTGATTCCCGCTCATTTATGCGCTACCGACAGCATGAAAACAATCAGTTTGGCGCAAATGAAGGTTTGGGTGCATTCAAATCTAGATTGGATAAAGTAAGTAACGGCTGGTGGTTGAGCCAGTCCGTATTGATAGCCAACCTGGTCGGACTGCAGAGCCACCGTTTTGTCCACCGTTGGGTCAAGCTAACACGGGGAGGATTGTTGTTTTTAGCACTCAATGGGTACAAATGTCGTAGAAGGCCGAGAGATAAGTTATTGTTCAGCCTTCTGTGTCTCATGCTCGTCGTTCTGCATCGAAAAAAATGAGTCATTTATACGAAGGGTGGTGGGTTGAATGCTCAACCATAGATTTTTCCTTTTGTTAGTGTTGTCATCAATACCACTTACTCGCTAACAAGAACACGAAGAACAACGGCGGCGGAAAGAATGAACGTACTGGTGACTGGGGCGGGTGGATTTATCGGGGCAGCCCTCTGCAAAGAATTGGCAGAGAGCGGGATGAATGTGACTGCCGTTCTCCGACGAAGCATGCCTGAAGTTGCTAACGTAAAACAGGTAGTCTGCGAGCTTGATGACAGCAAAAGACTCAGCGAAGCGCTGGTGGGCGTTGAAGTAGTCGTTCATTTAGCTGGTCGAGCACATCGCATGAAAGAGAAACTGGCAGACCCGTTGGCAGTGTATCGCGAGATTAACCGTGATTTGGCAGTGTTGGTTGCCGAGTTGGCAAGTAGCGCTCGGGTCAAACGTTTCGTATTCGTGAGCTCCATTGCAGTTAATGGTGTGGAAACTGGATTAGACCCAATTAACGAGTTGTCAGAGCCGAGCCCAGTCAAGGCATATGCACAATCGAAGTTGGAAGCGGAAAATGAACTGTCTCGGACGCTTCTTGGTAAAATGGAGCTCGTTATTGTTCGTCCACCATTAGTATATTCCGGTCGTGCCTTAGGGAACTTTCAGCGACTATTAAAAATAGTACGTTTAGGTCTTCCAATGCCGTTCGCTAGCGTTAACAACAAGAGAAGTATTATCGCTTTGTCCAATCTGTTAGATTTTCTAAAGTTGGCAATTACACATCCGAAGGCCGCTAATGAGCTTTTTTTGGTGTCTGATGGAGTTGATGTTTCGTTACCTGAGATTCTACACTCGCTGGCAGAAGGTATGGCGCAACGTCTTATTATATTTCCAGTACCTGTTTCCCTGCTTCATTATGGTGCGGTTGTTCTGCGTAAAGAAAATCTTTTCACTCAGTTATGCGGCAATTATCTTATCGACTCCTCAAAAGCTCGGTCGCTACTAGGCTGGACGCCGCCCGGTAATGTACGGAATGAACTATCATTAGCGGCAAAAGAATTTGCAGTCCTGCGTCAGCAGGAGACATTAAAAAATAAACGTAGTGGCATGTAGTGAAAAAGGAGCTGAGGTAATGCTTTGGATGTTATTGGTGGTGTTTATATCAGCATTTTGCGCTACTTGGCTGTTGCGAAAATATGCTTTATCTACGAATTTGCTGGATACACCGAATGCGAGAAGCTCCCACACGGTCCCTACACCCAGGGGAGGCGGTGCAGCTATAGTCGTTGCGTTTTTGTTGGCTGTACCTTGCTTGGCTGCTTTCGGTTATTTGCAATGGAGTTCGGCGTGGTCTTTGATTTTGCCGGGAGCAATTATAGCAATACTAGGGTTCCTAGATGATCATGGTCATATCGCTGCCAGGTGGAGGTTGCTAGGTCATTTTACGGCTGCGTTCATTGCGCTGTTTTTTTTGAAAGGATTAGCGCCAGTTACTGTTTTTGGTAATTTGGTGAATTTGGGTATTGTGGGTGATGTTCTGGCGGCTCTGTATCTGGTATGGATGCTCAACCTTTATAATTTCATGGACGGCATTGACGGTATTGCCAGCACTGAAGCCGTCACGACCTGTCTTGGTATGTGCATTCTCTTCTGGTTATGTGGCATTCCTCAATTGATTTGGGTTTCAATTATACTTGCAGCAGCGGTGCTTGGATTCCTTTGCTGGAATTTTCCTCCCGCAAAAATATTCATGGGTGATGCTGGTAGTGGTTTCCTAGGCGTTTCCCTGGGTATCTTGTCATTACAAACCGCTTGGATTAGCTCTCAACTATTCTGGGCATGGCTGATCCTGTTGGGCGTTTTTGTGTGTGATGCTACTTTTACTCTAGCTCGTCGTTTGCTGCGCAGAGATAAAATTTATGAGGCACATCGAAGTCACGGCTATCAATATGCGTCTCGTCACTACGGTAAACATTTTCCGGTAACAATCGCCGTTGCCATTATCAATGTGTTTTGGTTGCTTCCCATCGCGTTTTGTGTTGCCAAGCTAGGCATGGACGGATTAATCGGATTGGTTATTGCGTACGTTCCGTTGCTGCTTCTTGCGGTGAAATTTAAGTCTGGTGCGGTTGAGCATTCGGATTAAACTGGGCTGAATGTGTTGGGCCGCGAATCGGAGGCTGACGCGATTGTTTGTTATTTGCCCAGAGCCATCAGCGCGGGCACAAGAAAATGGTGGGCAGTAGATGGATAGCATTAGGATTTTTCTTTTAGGATTGCCACGCAGACAAAAGCGTCTGATACAGGTCGGTACCGACGTAGTTTTGGTGTGGGCTGCGCTTTGGATGTCCTTCGTCGTCCGCTTGGGCATAGACGAAATGATCAATCCAATTGACCGACATTTCTGGCTTTTCCTGACTGCTCCAGTCGTTGCTATCCCACTGTTCATTCGTTTCGGTCTGTACCGGGCGGTGATGCGCTATTTTGGCAATGACGCGCTCATTGCCATTATTAAAGCGGTGAGTTTATCTGCGCTTATTCTTGGCGTCGTGGTCTATTGGTACAGTAACCACGAAACGGTCATTCCACGCTCGATCGTGTTCAATTATTGGTGGCTGAGCCTTGTCATGATAGGCGGGTTGCGTCTCGCCATGCGCCAGTATTTTCTTGGAGACTGGTTTACTGCGGCGCAGCATGTGCCTTTTACAAGTCGGCACAATGGCCTTACCAAAGTCGCAATTTACGGTGCTGGGGCGGCCGGCAATCAGCTGGTCGCAGCATTGCGCATGGGGCGCGTGATGCGGCCAGTGGCGTTCATAGACGATGACAGTGGCATTGCCGACCGAATCATTTCCGGACTGCCGGTCTTCAAACCCAAGCATATTCAGCAAATGATCGACTCGACGGGCGCTCAGGAAATCCTTCTCGCGATTCCTTCCTCCAATCGTGGTCGCCGCCGCGAAATACTCGGGTATCTTGAGGGATTTCCTCTACACGTTCGCAGTGTGCCGGGTTTCATGGATCTTGCCAGTGGTCGTGTGAAGGTTGACGATATTCAGGAAGTGGACATTGCCGACTTACTCGGTCGTGATGCGGTACCTGCGCAGGGAGACTTGCTTGAACACTGCATTAAAGGTCAATCCGTCCTTGTGACAGGGGCTGGCGGATCAATCGGTTCGGAACTCTGCCGTCAGATCCTTTCGTTGCATCCGACCACACTTTTGTTATTCGAACACAGCGAATTCAATCTGTATTCGATTCTGTCGGAGCTTGAGCAGCGCATCGCACGTGAGTCGTTGTCGGTTCGTTTGTTACCTATCCTCGGGTCGGTACGTAATCAGGACAAATTGCTGGATGTCCTGAAAGCATGGCGGGTGGACACTGTTTATCACGCAGCTGCGTACAAACATGTCCCTATGGTTGAGCACAATATCGCCGAAGGCGTACTGAACAATGTCATTGGTACGCTCAACACTGCACAAGCAGCATTGACTGCAGGCGTGGCTAATTTTGTGCTGATTTCCACCGACAAAGCCGTGCGGCCCACTAACGTCATGGGAAGTACCAAACGACTTTCGGAATTGACGCTGCAGGCACTCAGCCGTGAGCTTGCACCAGTGCTGTTTGGCGATAGCTCGAACGTTTCACGTGTGAACAAGACTCGCTTCACTATGGTTCGTTTTGGCAATGTTCTTGGATCCTCAGGTTCGGTAATTCCGCTTTTTTACAAGCAGATCAAATCTGGTGGACCATTGACTGTTACGCATCCCAAAATCACTCGCTATTTCATGACGATTCCAGAAGCCGCCCAATTGGTTATCCAGGCGGGTTCTATGGGGCAGGGTGGTGATGTCTTTGTTCTGGACATGGGCGAACCAGTCAAGATCGTTGAGTTGGCTGAAAAGATGATTCATTTGTCTGGTTTAAGTGTTCGTTCGGAGAAAAACCCTCACGGTGACATCTCCATTGAATTCACTGGCCTGCGTCCTGGAGAAAAGCTCTACGAAGAGCTGTTGATTGGCGATAACGTTTCCGCCACCGAGCACCCGATGATCATGAGCGCGAATGAAGATCATCTGTCTTGGGATGTACTCAAGACAAAGCTGAGCGATCTCTTGGGCGCTGTTGAACAGGACGACTACACCCGAGTCCGCCAGCTTCTGCGTGAAACCGTGAGCGGCTACACCCCCGACGGAGAAATCGTCGATTGGATTTACCAGGCGCGCCGTCTTGAACCCTGATTGTCTGAACGGGGTTCTGAAGTCTCAAGCAATCCAAGACGCGTCGTTTGCCGGGCTAAGGATATTCCGGCGAACGGTCCCGTCGCAGGCTCCATCTCAAGCCGCTTGCGTCGGCTTCTCCGCGGCGTGGCGCGGGTGCGCAACCTCGTCGCGGCGTTGGGCGATGTTTTGAATTGCTCTGACTCGAGATGCTAGAGCAATAGGCAGACGCCACTTCGCCCCCACTAAAAATCTTCACGCGCTTGCATTGCTTATTGAAGAAGACGAAAAGAACGTATCCGATCCATGAACCACACCTACCGTAAGACAACCGCCTCGTTTACCGTGGCATCTCTGGCGAGCAGTTCCATGGCAGTAGCGCTTCGTAATCGGCCACCGACTCCGCATGCGGCCTGTAAAGAGATTGCAAGAACGCTGAAAAGATGGCTTTTGGGATTTTTTTGCTTCAGTAGCCAAAGGACAAACTATTTGTGGTATTTTCGCCGATAAAATAATCGGGTCATTCACTATGCTGGCTTCAGTTTATGGCATTAATCACGACACTCTCTTGAATCCCTTCTCATGTCGTGGAATAAAAGACTGCGCCCTTCAAGTTCGTTGTTTTTTAGAGGTGCGGAGGCTGTGTAATTAAAAACATATCTGCTTCGAATTTTTGAAGAATGGATGCACAATGAATTTGAATTTAACCGTTGCAGTAGTTATACCTAGTTATAAGGTGTGCAAGCATATACTGTCGGTCATTGAAAAGATCGGTCCGGAGGTCGATCGGATCTATGTGGTGGATGATTGTTGTCCCGATGGTTCAGGCGATTTTGTTGACGCGTCTTGTCACGACTCACGTGTTAGTGTGATCCGGCATACGGAAAATCAAGGCGTTGGTGGCGCAGTAATGAGTGGCTACAAAGCTGCCATTGAAGAAGGTATGGATATCATTGTTAAAATTGATGGTGATGGCCAGATGGATCCGGGGCTGATCCTGGACTTCATCACGCCGATCGTCATTGGTGAGGCAGATTATACAAAGGGTAATCGTTTCTTCGATCTGGAGGAGCTACGTGCAATGCCCAAGCCGAGATTGTTTGGCAACGCGGTGTTGTCATTTATGACCAAGTTCTCCTCTGGCTACTGGAATTTATTCGATCCAACCAATGGGTATACGGCAATACACAGCGATGCGGCTCGGCACTTGCCATTCTCAAAAATCAGTCGTCGTTATTTTTTTGAAACGGATATCTTGTTTCGTCTCAATATTCTACGTGCAGTTGTCATCGATGTTCCGATGGATGCAAAGTATGGTGAAGAGGTGAGCGGTCTAAAAATATCAAGAATAATGGGGGAGTTTTTTGTAAAGCACGTAAGAAATTTCTTCAAGAGGATTTTTTACAGTTATTACTTAAGAGACATGTCGCTGGCTTCGATCGAGCTTCCTGTTGGTGTGGTTTTGTTGTCGTTTGGTATTTTGTTTGGGTTTTATCAGTGGATGTGGTCTGTAAGTATGGGGTTGCAAACGTCATCTGGCACGGTAATGCTTTCCGCGCTTCCTGTCATTGTTGGGCTGCAACTTGTACTGGCTTTTTTGGGGCACGATATAAATTCCGTTCCTCATAGGCCTTTTCACCGTCTCAAACGATTTGTCAAGTCAGGCAAGAAGAGAGCTTAAAATGCAAGAAGAAGACAAAGCGTGGACAGAATATCGGGAAAAGTTTGCCGATGTGTATGATGACTCGAATTATGCCAGTCCGTTACAGTCAATCGTCATGCGCGCCAGCCATAAGCTGACAGAGAAAAAATTCGGCGGGACAAGGCATTTTTGTCGAGTGCTGGAAATTGGGGCCGGTACAGGCGAACATTTTCCATTCGTTCGGCATACGTTTGATCAATACATACTCTCCGATCTAGACGCTACGACGCTAGAGCGAGCCAAGGAAAAATTGGCAGGGAAGTATGACGAAAAAGTATCGTTTGAAACTCAGGCCGGAAGTGAACTGAACTATCCGAACAATACCTTTGATCGGATTGTGGCTGTTCATGTTTTGGAGCACATTTATCAACCACATTTAGTGTTAAAAGAATGGCGTCGAGTGCTTAAGCAGGGTGGGGTTTTATCCATACTCATACCGACTGATCCAGGAATGGCATGGCGTTTGGGGCGGCACTTGGGGCCAAGAAAAAACGCAATTGCCCAAGGGATTGCATATGATTATGTAATGGCAAGGGAGCATGTCAATTCATGCAATAACCTTATTGCTCTTCTTAGGCACTATTTCCCCGGTTCTACTGAGAGTTGGTGGCCGTTCCCCGTAGCCTCAATTGATTTGAATTTGTTCTTTGCCTTTCACGCTGTTGTAAATAAACAGGAAGATGGTCAGTGATTATCTATGTCGTCGCCATTTTGTGTGTGCTGGGATTGGCGATCGGACAGATTCTTTTCAAGACAAGCTCGCTCGCACTTGCTCAGGCGGGGACTTTTTTTAATCTAAAGGTTATGGTCGCATTATTTGCGGCAATGTGTCTCTACGGTATAACGTCGATAGCATGGGTTTGGGTATTGCAAAGAATTGACTTGGGTAGGGTTTACCCGTTAATGGCATTAGCTTTTGTCTTGGTGCCAATAGGTAGTCATTTTGTTTTTGGTGAGCGCTTTCAACTTCAGTATTTTGTCGGGGTTATATTTATAGTGTTCGGGATTTTTGTCGCAGTGAGGGCATAGTAATTGAAGGAGGATATGGGTTTGGATATAGAAATGGCTTCAAATAAAAATTGGCCGTTGTTTGCTTTTATTCTGTTTGCTATCTATTTGATTTTTTCTACGCTTATTCCCCCTTTTCAATCTCCTGATGAGTATGACCATATTAAGCGTGCTTATCTGTTGGCAGAGGGGCAGATTATTTTAGACTCTCCCGAGAGGCAATCGTCCGGCGGGATGATTGATATAGGGCTGATCTCTTATATAAATTATTACAACGGATTAATTGGTAAACCGGACAGAAAGTTGTCCGCTGACGAGATGGCGGAAGCAAATTCTATTCTATGGACAGGACAGAGGGAATTTAGCTCGGCACCTGGCACGGGATATTACCTGCCAATTGTTTATCTACCTCAAGCAATTGGGTTGAAGGTCGGTGAAGTTTTGGGTGCGTCGGTTCACGCATCCTATAGACTGGCGCGATTCAGTGCGTTGCTAATGGCGTCGATTCTTATATTTATAGCCTTTCGTTTGTATTCGCCTTCACCGTTGGTCTTGGCATTCTTATTGATTCCGATGAGTCTGTTTCAGATGGCGTCGGCCAGTCTTGATGTGATATCGACTGCACTTGCAGTCCTGGCTATATCAATGTTTATGCGGCTCGCCAGAGAAGGGGAAAAGTCCAGCGCTAGACTTCTGTATGGGTTGGCCCTTTGTGTTTTTTTATTGGCATCCAGCAGAGTCCATTTATTGCCATTGATAGGATTGCTGTTTGCAACTGGTTTGTACGCAAAAAATAAGAAAGGGCTGATTGCAGGTGCGGTCGTATTATTTTGTGTACTCGCTTGGTTAGTCTTGGCAGTTAAAACGACCGTTGATATGAGGGTTGTTACCGGGTTTTCAACCTCAGGTATAGTTAAATTTTATTTGTTGCATCCCTTGTCTTTTTTTGAGGTTTTAAGTGCAACGATTTCTGCATTCGGTATGTCTTATGTAAACTCTTTCTTGGGTGTGCTGGGTTGGCTCGATACGCCGCTTTCGACAGAGGTATATTCTCGGCTGTATGTTCTACTTTTTTGTGTTTTGATATGCTCGATATCATTTAAACGTCTTAGTATAGAATGGACTGCACGGGCGTTATTGGCGGCTTGTGCGCTGATTTCGGCTTTGTTTGTTTTTTTTGCGCTACTGGTGACTTGGAATGCACATCCAGCGACGATTATCCAAGGTATTCAGGGGCGCTATTTTTTGATTTCGGCTCTTTTATTTGCATATGCTTTGGGGGGCGGTGAAAATTTAAATCGTTCGTTGTTCTCGGTTGCTGGGGTTACGGGTGTAGTTTTAATATTTTTGGTTTCTACGTACAGCACTGCCTTCGCACTGCTGGACAGGTATTACGTTGTAAGTAGGCAGCCAGTCGCTACTCAAACGCAAATACAAGTAAGCCCATCGTTGACGATAGATAAATCAATCAAGCTCAGATTCTCCCAAAAGCACCTGGGCGACCCCTTGGCTTTGAAGCGTATTGGTGTGATGTTCGCCACATACGTCAGACAAAACCCGGGAGAAGCAGAGCTACGTTTATCAGCAGTTGATGGTGCAGTACTTTCACAACGCTTTGTTTTGTCTGATCTCGCTGACAATCAGTATCGTTACTTCGACCTCGACCGGAAGCGCTACACCACAGGTGAGATTATCTCGGTAGCAGGCAGCGGTGTCAGTGTTTGGGAGGGTCGAGCGCAATCTGCGGATGCTAATACTTGCATAATTTACGAGTACGTAGATGGAAGGACAATCCCAACGTTAGGCTGTCCGCAACAATAATCGCTGTCGACTGGCTACCTTTGCAGCGCTGATAAGCGCTCGGATGAGGGGGAGCTGTCAGTACTGATTCAAAACTGACTCCACTCTCCGATTCAAAACTGACGCACTTGGGCACAGTGCGAGTGTTTCACATCCTGTAACGGACACATTTTTGACAGACTCCAGACATCGCCTAAGTTTAGAAGGCAGCTTCGGAAAAGCTGCTTTCTCAATCGATGTCATGGAGCTTCATTTATGCGTACTGGCTATTTCTACTCTCTGGTTTTTGCCCTGCTCACCAGCGCCTCTATTGCTGCCATTGCTGCGCCGACGGCCAAGCCCGAGGCTGGCAACGCACCCTTGGTGCTGGAGGTTTCTCCCAAGGCACAGTCCGGCAAGGTCGATCTGAATCAGGCCGATGCACCAACCCTTCAGCGCGAGTTGTCCGGTGTGGGCGAGGCCAAGGCCAAGGCGATTGTTACCTATCGTGAGAGTAATGGGCCGTTTGCGTCCGTGGACGAGTTGCTCGAAGTGAAGGGAATCGGTAAAGCCATTCTGGATAAGAATCGCGAGAAGCTTGAGGTGAACTAAACTTATACGTCAGCGCCAGGGGCCGGTCATTGATCGGCCTTTTTGCTTTCTGGCGAACGCTGAGATGGTGCGCCTTTCGTCGATATGGGAAAAATTACGGCTATCATATACAGCTAAGATTATGCCTATAATAAATTGGTTTCCGCCAAGCGTTCTGAGTCTCAGGCGCTTGTCTTTCCCTTAGGCATCTCCCAGGAGCACAGTCATGAACTCTGTCCAGTCCCAAGGTACGGCCCTCGTCACCGGTGCTTCTTCCGGTATCGGTGCGATTTACGCCGAGCGGTTGGCGGCGCGTGGTTTTGATTTGTTGTTGGTCGCCCGTGATCAAGAGCGACTGGAAGCAGCGGCGAGCAAGTTGCGCGCCGAACATGGCGTTCAGGTCGAGGTGCTGAAGGCGGATCTGACGCAAAAGGATGATGTGCTGAAGCTTGAACAGCGTCTTCGCAGCGATTCGAGTATCAGCCTGTTGCTGAATAATGCCGGTGTCGCGTCCGAGGGGTTGTTGGCTAACTCAGACATGGATCAGCTGGAACGTTTGATTCAATTGAACGTTACGACGGTCACGCGGCTAGCGTCGGCAGCCGCCGCCAGTTTTGCCAAGGCGGGCCGGGGGACGATCATCAATATTGGGTCAGTGGTGGCGTTGTTTCCCGAGCGCTTCAACGCAACTTACACCGCCAGCAAGGCATATGTGTTAAG
Source organism: Pseudomonas sp. LBUM1645 (assembly GCF_059716185.1). Lineage (NCBI taxonomy): Bacteria > Pseudomonadati > Pseudomonadota > Gammaproteobacteria > Pseudomonadales > Pseudomonadaceae > Pseudomonas > Pseudomonas sp. LBUM1645. Next base: position 5,117,458 of record NZ_CP166811.1, on the reverse strand, counting down.
TCTGACTCAGTCGTTGAACGCCGAATTGGATGGCACCGGAGTCAAGGTGCAGGCCGTGTTGCCAGGCGTAACACGTACCGAAATCTGGGAGCGCTCCGGTATCGACGCTACCCAGATTCCGGCGGATATGGTCATGGAAGCCGATGATATGGTCGATGCAGCGTTGTCGGGTCTGGACCAGGGTGAGTTGATCACCATTCCTTCGTTGCCGGATGCGGCCGACTGGGATGCCTTCATTGCGGCGCGTCATGTATTGGCGCCGAATCTTTCCAAAAGTAAGGCCGCCGCGCGTTACACGTGAGGCGTCATGAATCGGCTTGAGGTATTTGCGGTATGAGTGATCGTCGAGTAGTTGTAACGGGCATGGGCCTGGTGTCTCCATTGGGTTCTGGCGTCGAAGCCGTTTGGTCGCGTCTGTTGGCCGGGCGTTCCGGGTTACGCAATTTGCCGGACGAGGTGGTTGCCGATTTGCCGGCCAAGGTCGGTGGTGCAGTGCCGACGCTAGAGGACGATCCCGAGGCGGGGTTTGACCCGGACCGGGCGACGGCGCCCAAAGAGCAGAAGAAGATGGACCGCTTCATTATGTTCGCCATGGAAGCGGCGCGTCAGGCGCTGGAGCAGGCCGGATGGCAAGCGGCGGACGCCAATGCCCAGGAGCGTACGGCAACCATTATCGGTTCCGGCGTGGGTGGTTTCGGTGCGATAGCCGATGCGGTGCGCACCACGGACAGCCGTGGGCCGCGACGTCTGTCGCCGTTCACCATTCCTTCATTCCTGGTCAACCTCGCCGCGGGTCATGTGTCGATCCAGCACGGTTTCAAGGGTCCATTGGGTGCGCCGGTGACAGCTTGCGCCGCCGGGGTGCAAGCGATTGGTGATGCGGCGCGGCTGATTCGTTGTGGCGAGGCAGACATCGCGGTATGTGGCGGCGCTGAAGCGGCGATCGATCGCGTCAGTCTCGCCGGGTTTGCCGCTGCTCGCGCCTTGTCCAGTGGTTACAACGACACCCCGGAGCGTGCCTCGCGGCCGTTCGACAGTGACCGCGATGGCTTCGTCATGGGGGAGGGCGCTGGCCTTCTGGTGATTGAATCCCTGGAACATGCCTTGGCCCGTGGCGCTCAACCGCTGGCGGAACTGGTCGGTTACGGCACCAGCGCCGACGCCTATCACCTGACGGCGGGTCCCGAGGATGGCAGCGGTGCGCAACGGGCGATGTCGCTGGCATTGGCCCAGGCAGGCATTTCGCCCGCGCAGGTGCAGCATCTCAATGCTCATGCAACCTCGACACCGGTCGGGGACCTGGGAGAGTTGGCCGCCATCAAGGCGTTGTTTGGCACTGAAAACAAAATTGCGGTGACGTCGACCAAGTCTGCCACCGGGCATTTGCTCGGCGCAGCGGGCGGTATCGAGGCGATCTTCACGCTGTTGGCAATTCGCGATCAGGTCGTGCCAGCCACCCTCAACTTTGATAACCCGGATCCCGCCGCCCAAGGCGTGGACATCGTCCACGGCCAGGCGCGGCCGATGGCTATCGAATATGCGCTGTCCAACGGCTTCGGGTTTGGTGGGGTGAATGCCAGCGTGCTGTTCAAGCGTTGGGAGGGTTAGTCCCGGGTCTGTTTGAGATAGGCGCGAGTCACGTCGAGAATCCGCTGAGCCAGCTCGGGATTCTCGACACTGCGTGACAGCAGTAAAGCTCCGACCAGCGTCGACATGATGACGACGCTGTCGTCGGCGGCGTTGTCGCCTTCAAGGGTGCCTCGCACTTGTGCGAGCCGAGCGTTGAGCACCACGTCAGTGGTCGGGCTTTGCTGCCCGCGCAGGCCGAGTTCCGATGACATGGTCGGCAACGGGCAACCCTCATCGGGTGAAGTCTGGTGCCATTCGGACAAATAGGTGTCGATGAACGCTTCCAGCGGACGATCCTGAGCGAAGAGCTCGGCGCAAATCACATCGACCTGCTCGCCCGCGGCTTGCAAAGCCTTTTCCACCAGTTCGTCTTTGGACTTGAAATGCGAGTAGAAGCCACCGTGAGTCAGGCCCAGTGCTTTCATCAGCGGTTGCAGACCTGTCGCGCCAATGCCATCGCGGCGAAAGCGTGCTGACGCTTCCTTGATGATGCGTTGGTGGGTCTGGGCTTTATGGTCCTGCGAGTAACGCATCGGGGATCTCCGCAACAATGCGCCATATTAACCAATGAAAATGGGATGGTGATTGTACTTCTACTTCTAAAAAGCATGCAGATGCGTCGATCTTGGTAGAACGTTGTATCAACAGGTGGCACGAATAGTGATTACTCATTAGCTGACGATTGTTGAACAATCATGAGGCAATGAGTATGAACAGCGGATTGTCCCTGGCCGACCACATCACACTTGAGTTGCGCGCCGACATCATTGGCGGCCGTTTACTGCCCGGCATGGCGTTGGTGGAAAACGATCTGGTGTCTGCCTACAACGCATCCCGCAATACCATTCGCGAAGCGCTGCATCGTCTGGGGCAGGAAGGTCTGACCCGTTATGTGCGCAATAAGGGTGTGATGGTGCGCAGGCTAGGCGTCGAGGACGTGCGGGATCTGTTCAAGGTCAGGCGCACCCTGGAGCTGCAGGCCATCAGCGCGAGTCAGCCGCTGCGCGACTATCAATCCGACCGGATGCTCGAAGCCCTGGAAGCCACCGAGCTTGCCCGGGAGCGCGAAGACTGGCGCGCCGTCGGCACCCACAGCCTGGCCTTTCATCAACACATCGTCGGATTGCTGCGCAGTCCGTTGTTCGACGAGTTCTTCACCAACGTCGTCGCGCAATTGCGCCTGGTGTTCTGCACCGCCCCCGACGAATCAAGTTTTCAGGCGCCCTGGCTGGCGCGCGACCGGCAGATCCACGAGTTGTTGGCCGAGGGCGACAAACGCGCGGCCGAGGACGCCATGAGCCTGTATCTCGACGATTCCGAAAACCTCTTGTTGCAAATGCTTGCCCCAGTTTCCCATCACTGATCGAGGATTCGTGCCATGTACAAAGACTATCCGGCAGCCTATCAAGTCAGCAAAGGCTCCGCCTTGCAGGTGGATAAAGCCTTTTACGAGCGGATTCGCGATGCGAAGGAGGGGCGTACGCTGATCGAGGAGTTCGAGGTGCCGATCCGCACCGGTCGCGCCTGGAAAGTGCCTGCCGGGCATGTGTTTCGCGTGACCACGCCCGTCGGCCCGCAAGTCGGGGATTTCAACGTCTGGAATGCCAACGATCCACGGGAGCGTTTGTGGGCGGCACGGACCCGGCAATTACAGGGCGCTCACGTCAGCACCCATGATCGGCTCTGGTCGAACCTGCCTTTTTTGCGGCCGCTGGTGACCATCACCGATGACAGCCTGGCCGGTTACGGCATCGACGAACATGGTGGTCGCTTGCACGATTTGCTCGGCACCCGCTGCGACCCTTATGTGAACAAAATGCTCACCGGCGAAGATTTCCATCATCACTGCCACTCGAACCTGACCCGCGCGGTGCTGCCTCATGGGCTGACCGAATTTGACGTGCATGATGTGCTGAACATTTTCCAGTGCACGGGCCTGAACCACGACGACATGTACTTCATGAAAGCCTGTCCGGCGCAGAAGGGCGATTACCTGGAGTTTTTTGCCGAAATCGATCTGCTCTGCGCACTCTCGACCTGCCCGGGCGGCGATCTGTCGCTGGCCATGTGGGGACCGGATGCGCAGGACCCGCTAAGCGTGTGTCGTCCGCTCGGGGTAGAGATTTATCGGTTGGAGGAGTCGTTGCTTGAGGGCTGGAGCCAGCCGGAACGCGCGGCATACAAAGGTCTGCATGGCTTGCACATCGCCAAGGCAGATTGGGAGAAATAAAGCGAAAAGATCGCAGCCTTCGGCAGCTCCTACATTGGTCGTGCTTGGCGCGAAACCCTGTAGGAGCTGCCGAAGGCTGCGATCTTTTGATCTAGCGGTCCTGCGCATCCTTGGCGTCCGCTTCCGCGTTGCGTTCAGCGACGCGTTTGCGTTGCTCTTCGGTCAGATCGACCTTGTTGGCGGTGTCACGCAACATCATCAAACCACCAACGATCGAGCCAATTGCAACGATCAGAATCAACCAGGCATACCAGGGCATAGGGCTCTCCTTGAGGGCAGGCCGATTGGCGGGTTTTGCCAATCGATCGTGCATACCACTTTGAGCGATTAATTTTCGCAGTGGTTCCATTCTATGCCTGTTCTGACAGCCGCACTTCGCCTGTTTAGAGCCCGGTCAGCATCGCGTCCGCCGGCGCATCGGCACGCAGTTGCGCCGTGAGCATGAAGTACACGAACCCCACCGCCATGAAGCCCAGGAAGATCAACCCGATCAATGTGTTGAACCAGGCCATCGCCACCAGGCAGACCACCGCCAGCACCAGTGCAATGAACGGCACCAGCGGATAGCACGGCGCGCGAAAGGTGCGTTCCAGATTCGGTTCGGTTTTGCGCAGTTTGAACAGGCTGAGCATGCTCATGATGTACATCACGATCGCCCCGAATACCGCCATCGTGATCATCGCCGCCGTCAGCGTCATGCCGCCCAGGTTGATCAAACCATCGCTATAAATCGCGGCAATGCCGATCACGCCACCGGCGATGATTGCCCGGTGCGGAGTCTGAAAACGTGACAACTTGGCCAGGGACGCCGGCAGATAACCGGCCCGGGCGAGGGCGAAGAACTGCCGCGAGTAGCCGAGGATGATTCCGTGGAAACTCGCCACCAGGCCGAACAGGCCGATCCACACCAGCATGTGCAGCCAGCCCGAACTTTCTCCAACCACGGTTTTCATCGCTTGCGGCAGCGGGTCGTTGATGTTCGACAGGGTGCGCCAGTCACCGACGCCGCCGGCAAAGAACATCACGCCCATCGCCAGCAAAACCAACGTCAGAATGCCGCTGATGTAGGCCTTCGGAATGGTGCGTTTCGGATCCTTGGCTTCTTCGGCGGCCATGGCGGCGCCTTCGATGGCCAGGAAAAACCAGATCGCGAAGGGAATCGCCGCGAACATCCCGGCAATCGCCGGCGCGCCAAACACATCGGAACCGGCCCAGCCGTTCAGCGCGAAGTTACTGAAGCTGAACGCCGGGGCGACCACGCCCATGAACACCAACAGTTCGGCCACTGCGAGAACGCAGACCACCAGTTCGAAGGTCGCCGCCAGTTTCACCCCGAGGATGTTCAGGCCCATGAACACGATGTAGGCACCAACCGCGGCGTGTTTCGGGTCGAGGGCAGGAAACTGCACGTTGAGGTAGGCACCGATTGCCAAGGCAATAGCCGGCGGGGCGAAGACAAATTCAATCAGTGTCGCCAGCCCCGCGATCAGTCCGCCTTTCTCGCCAAAGGCGCGGCGGCTGTAGGCAAAGGGACCGCCGGCATGGGGAATCGCCGTGGTCAGCTCGGTGAAACTGAAGATGAAGCAGGTGTACATGGTGGCGACCATGAAGGACGTCACCAGAAAACCGAGTGTGCCTGCCACACCCCAGCCGTAACTCCAGCCGAAGTATTCACCGGAAATCACCAGCCCGACCGCAATGCCCCACAGGTGCAGCGTGCCCAGCGTGGGTTTGAGTTGTGTGTTCATGCGTTGCTCCCTGAACGGTTTGGAAAGCTCGGGGGAGGGCGTTTGCAGTGGGCGTGCCAGTGTTGCGAAGGCGGTCGTAAAGTGCAGAAAGACGTCGTATCGGGGATGTTTGCCGCCGAATGACCATTTTTTGTGCGCCAGTTGGGGGCAGTGGTGTCTGTTATGCCGCCATCGCGAGCAAGCTCGCTCCCACATTTGGAATGCGTTCGCCCAAACAACACTGATCCCCTGTGGGAGCGAGCTTGCTCGCGATGGCGCCCGCCCAGACACCGCTGTAACGCCGGCATAAACCCACTCTTTACGCTTTCTTTATGCCCCGCCATACCCCTCGATCTCGTTCCTTTACAGCCTTCCTTACGACAATGACTCCACACGCGGCAATACGCCGTAACACGGAGAACTTCCATGAGCGTTCTGGACGGGGTGTCACTGCTACTGGCAGTGGGGCTGTTCATTTATCTGTTGGTTGCGCTGTTGCGCGCGGACCGGAACTAGGAGCGGCTATGCACAGTTATGACTATTGGCTGATCCTCGCCTTCTTCGCCCTGGTGCTGATTCCGGCACCGTTTCTGGGGCGTTTCTACTACAAGGTGATGGAAGGTCAGCGCACCTGGCTTTCGCCGATTCTCGGACCGGTTGAACGCGGGTGTTATCGGGTGGCCGGCGTCGATCCGCAGGCCGAGCAGAGCTGGCAGAAATACACCCTGGCATTGCTCGCCTTCAATCTCGCGGGTTTTTTGCTGTTGTTCGCGATTCTGTTGTTTCAGGACCACTTGCCGCTGAACCCGCAAAACCTGCCGGGTCAGGAGTGGACGCTGGCGTTCAACACCGCCATCAGCTTCATGACCAACACCAACTGGCAGGCCTACAGCGGTGAAGCGTCGCTCAGCTACCTGAGTCAGATGGTCGGCCTCACCGTGCAGAACTTCGTCAGCGCCGCCACCGGCCTCGCCGTCCTGGTTGCCTTGTGTCGCGGTATTGGTCGCAAGTCGACCAAGACCCTCGGCAACTTCTGGGTGGACATGACTCGCGCCACCCTCTACGGCTTGCTGCCGCTGTGCCTGCTGCTGGCGCTGTATCTGGTCTGGCAGGGCGTGCCGCAAACCTTCGCGCAGTACGTGAATGCCGTGACCATGCAAGGCGTCGATCAGGTGATTCCGCTCGGCCCGGCCGCTAGCCAGATTGCGATCAAGCAACTGGGCACCAACGGCGGTGGCTTCTTCGGTGTCAACTCGGCGCACCCGTTCGAGAACCCGACGGCGTGGAGCAACCTGTTCGAAGTCGGCTCGATCATTCTGATCCCGGTGGCGCTGGTGTTCACCTTCGGCCATTACGTGAAAGACCTGCGTCAGAGCCGCGCGATCATCGCCTGCATGCTGGCGCTGTTCCTCATCGGCGGCGCGACGTCGCTGTGGGCTGAATACCAGCCGAACCCGACCCTGAACAATGTCGCCGTCGAACAGACCGCACCGCTGGAAGGCAAGGAAGCTCGCTTCGGCACGACCGCCACGGTGCTTTGGTCGGTGACCACCACCGCGGCGTCCAACGGTTCGGTCAACGGCATGCACGACAGCCTCAACCCGCTGAGCGGCATGGTCGCGCTGGTCAACATGATGGTCGGCGAAGTGATCTTCGGCGGCGTCGGTGCCGGGCTTTACGGCATGTTGCTGAACGTGTTGATCGCGGTGTTCCTCGCCGGCCTGATGATCGGCCGCACCCCGGAATACCTCGGCAAGAAACTGCAGGCGAAGGAAGTCCAGTTGCTGGTCGTGACCTTGCTGGTCATGCCGGTCGGTGTGCTGGTACTCGGTGCGATTGCCGCGAGTCTGCCCGGCCCGGTCGCGGCGGTGAGTAACCCCGGTGCCCACGGTTTCAGCCAGTTGCTGTACGCCTACACCTCGGCCAGCGCCAACAACGGCTCGGCGTTCGGTGGCTTCGGTGCCAACACCGCGTTCCACAACCTGATGCTGGGCCTTGGCATGTTGATCGGTCGCTTCGGTTACATCCTTCCGGTACTGGCTTTGGCCGGCAGCCTGGCGATGAAGAAAACCGCACCGATCGGTCAGAACAGCTTCCCGACCCATGGCCCGCTGTTCGTGACCTTGCTGACCGTGACCATTTTGCTGGTGGGTGGTTTGACCTTCCTGCCGACATTGGCGCTGGGTCCTATTGCTGAACATTTGAGCATGGGCTTCTGAGGATTGAATGATGAATATGCCCGTAACTAAAGCCGCCACCGTCAAGGCGCCGGAGCAACCGAAAACCGCGATCTCGGCCCTCTGGCGTCCGGCGCTGGTGCAAGCCTTCGTCAAGCTCGACCCTCGGCAATTGCAACGCGCGCCGGTGATGCTGGTGGTCGAACTGACCGCGATCCTGACCACCGTGCTGTGCTTCATTCCCGACAGCAGCGTGCCGACCTTTGTCGCCGCGCAAATCGCCTTGTGGTTGTGGTTCACCGTGCTGTTCGCCAACTTCGCCGAAGCCCTGGCCGAAGGTCGCGGCAAGGCCCGCGCCGACAGCCTCAAGGCCGGTAGCGAAGGTTTGAGTGCCCGGCGCAAAACCAGCAACGGCGCCTTTCAAGTGGTGCCGGCCACCAGCCTGCGCAAGGGTGATGTGGTCCGCGTTGAAGCGGGGGAAATGATCCCCGGTGACGGCGAGGTGATCGAAGGTATCGCAGCGGTCAACGAAGCGGCGATTACCGGTGAATCCGCGCCGGTGATTCGCGAATCCGGCGGCGACCGTTCGGCCGTTACCGGCAACACCCGGCTGGTCTCCGACTGGCTGCTGGTGCGGATCACCGCCAACCCGGGTGAGTCGACACTCGATCGCATGATCGCCCTGGTCGAAGGCGCCAAACGCCAGAAAACCCCGAACGAAGTGGCGCTCGACATCCTGCTGATCGGCCTGACCCTGATCTTCCTGCTGGTGGTCGTTACCCTGCAGCCGTTCGCCCACTTCGCCAACGGCAGTCTGCCGCTGGTGTTCCTGGTGGCGTTATTGGTCACGCTGATTCCGACCACCATTGGCGGTCTGTTGTCGGCCATCGGTATCGCCGGGATGGACCGTCTGGTGCGCCTGAATGTGATCGCCAAATCCGGTCGCGCCGTGGAAGCGGCGGGGGACGTACACGTCCTGCTGCTGGACAAGACCGGCACCATCACCTTCGGTAACCGTCGTTGCACCGCGGTTTACGCGGCGCCTGGCGTCACTGCCAGGGAGCTCGCCGAGGGCGCATTGTTCGCCTCGTTGGCCGATGACACGGCTGAAGGTAAATCCATCGTTGAGTACCTGCGCGGTACTCAGCCGCAACCCGAGCCTTCCGCTGACGTGTTGACCGCTGTTCCGTTCAGCGCCGAAACACGGCTGTCCGGTGTCGACTATCAGGGCCGTGTGTATCGCAAAGGCGCGGTGGATTCGTTGCTGGCCTTCGTTGGCCTGAAACGTGCCGATCTGGCCGCGCCGCTGTCCCGGGAAATCGACAAGATCGCCCAGAGCGGCGGCACCCCGTTGCTGGTCTGTGCCGACGGTAAATTGCTCGGCGCGATCCACCTCAAGGACGTGGTCAAACCCGGCATCCGCGAGCGATTCGCCGAGCTGCGCAAACTGGGGATTCGCACGGTCATGGTGACCGGCGACAACCCGCTGACCGCTGCAGCGATTGCGGCCGAAGCGGGCGTCGATGACGTGCTGGCTGAAGCCACTCCAGAGAAAAAACTGGCGCGCATTCGTCACGAGCAGAACGACGGTCGTCTGGTCGCCATGTGCGGTGACGGCGCCAACGACGCCCCGGCCCTGGCTCAGGCGGACGTGGGTATGGCGATGAACGACGGGACGCAAGCGGCGCGCGAGGCGGCGAACATGGTCGACCTCGACAGCGATCCGACCAAACTGCTGGACGTGGTGCAGATCGGCAAGGAATTGCTGGTGACCCGCGGTGCGCTGACGACCTTTTCCATCGCCAACGACGTGGCCAAATACTTCGCGATCCTGCCGGCGCTGTTCGCCTCAATTTATCCGCAACTGGGCGTGCTGAACGTCATGCACCTGAGCAGTCCGCAGAGCGCGATTCTCTCGGCGATTGTGTTCAACGCCTTGATCATCGTGGTGCTGATTCCGCTGGCATTGCGCGGCGTGCGCGTGCAGGCGGCGAGTGCGGCGGCGTTGTTGCGACGCAATCTGTTGATCTATGGATTGGGCGGGATATTGGTGCCGTTTGTGGGGATTAAGGCGATCGACATGCTGCTCACTGCGCTGCATTTGGTTTGACCTTGAGATCGCCCCCTCACCCTAACCCTCTCCCCAAGGGGTAGAGGGGACTGATCGAGGTGTTCTTGGAGCTACATCGACCTGAAAAACCGAGTCGAACTCAGGTTTTGAACAGCACAAAGATCGGCCCCCTTTCCCCCTCGCCCCTTGGGGAGAGGGCTGGGGTGAGGGGTGGATCTCCATGACACACCACAGTTTTAAACTCCCCAATTTCGAGGATTCTGAAATGTCCACAATGATACGCCCGGCCCTAAGCCTACTGGTCCTGATGACCCTGATCACCGGCGTCGCCTATCCACTGGTCGTCACCGGCGTCGCCCAGGTCGCATTCCCCGATCAAGCCAATGGCAGTCTGGTCCACGATGCCGATGGCAAGGTCCGCGGTTCCTCGCTGATCGCCCAGGATTTCGTCGGCGACGCCTGGTTCCATCCACGGCCATCGGCCGGTGCATTTGCCACCGTGTCGAGCAGTGCCAGCAACCTTTCGCCGAGCAACCCGGCCCTGGCCACTCGGGTGATCGACGATGCCAACAAGCTGCTGGTGCCGGGCCAGGGTCCGGTGCCATTGGCGATGGTTACCACCTCCGGCAGCGGCCTCGATCCACACTTGCCACCGGCCGCGATTGCCTATCAACTGGCGCGTGTTGCAGCGGCGCGCAATCTGCCGGTGGCGACCCTTCAACAATTGATGGATGCGCACATCGAGCAGCCATTGGTGGGGCCGCCGGTGGTGAACGTGTTGGCGCTGAATATGGCGCTGGAAAACCTGTAAATCGGTGGCGCCGCTAATCGCGAGCAAGCTCGCTCCCACAGGGGATCTTCAGCGCCCACAAATCCCATGTGGGAGCGAGCTTGCTCCGGGCGGCGATCCGACGATGGCGGCAGAAAAATCACCACATCAACATCTGAATAAAGTGAGCTTCAACCATGAGTGACTCCGGCCGCGCCGACGCGCTGTTAGCAGACCTGCCCCGCGATGGCCGTGGCCGGCTCAAGGTTTTTCTCGGCGCCGCACCCGGTGTCGGCAAGACCTACGCCATGCTGCAAGCGGCCCACACTCAATTGCGCCAGGGCGTAAAAGTCATTGCCGGCGTGGTCGAAACCCACGGTCGCGCCGAGACCGAAGCGCTGCTCGGCGGCTTGCCGCAGCAGCCGTTGGTGCGCTCGGAATACCGTGGCGTGATGCTCGAAGAAATGGACCTCGATGGCCTGCTCGCAGCCAAACCGAAACTGGTGCTGGTGGACGAACTGGCCCACAGCAACGCGCCCGGTAGTCGCCACACCAAACGCTGGCAAGACATTCGGGAACTGCTCGCAGCAGGCATCGACGTGTTCACCACGGTCAACGTCCAGCACCTGGAAAGTCTTAACGACAAAGTGCGCGGCATCACCGGTGTGCAGGTCCGCGAAACCCTGCCGGACTGGGTGCTGCAAGAAGCCTATGAACTGCTGCTGATCGACCTGCCGCCGCGCGAGCTGCTTGAGCGTCTACGCGATGGCAAGGTCTACGTGCCGGAGCAGGCGAGGGCGGCCATCGACGCTTTCTTCACCCAGACCAACCTCACGGCCCTGCGGGAACTGGCGATGCAAACCGCCGCCGCTCAGGTCGATGATGATTTGGCCCAGGGCTATCGCCAGCTCGGCCAAGCGGCGCCGGCGATACGCGGTCGCCTGTTGGTCGGCGTCGATGGCGATGCACAGGCCGAGCGTCTGGTGCGTCACGCCAGTCGCGTCGCTCAGCGTCGGCATTTGCCGTGGAGCCTGGTTCATGTGGACAACGGCAGTGTGCGTGACGAGCAGTCGCGCCTGCGTCTGCAAAGTGCCCAGCAATTGGCCGAACGCCTCGGTGGTGAAGTGGTGCTGTTGCGCGCCGGCGAAGTGGCAAAAACCTTGATCCAGCACGCCGCCGAACGCCGCGCGAGTCTGGTGTTGGTCGGTCAGTCCCGGCAGCGTTTGCGTCGACGGTTGTTCGGCGGCGGACTGGCGTCGCGTTTGCTGCGCGATGCGCGCGGGCTGGAAATCAACGTCCTCGACAGCGATCACGAACAGCATCAGCCGCGTCAGCGTTCGGCGCAGGCACTGGTGTGGTTCGACTACGCGCTGGCGCTGGTGGCGACGGTGCTCGCCAGTGCGTTGGCCTGGGCGGTGGCAAGTGTCTTGCCGCTGCCCAATATCTCGCTGGTGTTCCTCGCCGCCGTGTTGCTGGTGGCGGTGCGCAGCAGCCTCGGCCCGGCGCTGGCCTGTGCGGCGTTGTCGTTTCTGACCTACGACTTTCTGTTCATCCCGCCGAATTTCTCCTTCAGCATCCAGCGCGAAGAAGACGTGCTGACCTTGCTGTTCTTCCTGCTGATGGCAGCGCTCACTGGTAACCTCGCGGCCCGGCAACGGCGGCAATTGCAGGCGCTGCGCGACACTCAGGAAGAGACCACCGAACTGCTCGACCTGTCGCGAAAACTCACTGCCGCCACCGACCGCCAAGCGGTGGTCAGCGCAGCAGCCCAGCACCTCAACGGCTGGAATGATCTGCAACTGTGCCTGCTCAATCAAGACGGGCAGGGCGGCTGGAAAGTCGAAACCGGTGGCCCGCAGGAGTTTTCCGAAGCCGAGCGCGCTGCCGCCGATTGGGCCTGGCAACACGATCAACCGGCAGGCGCGGGCACCGGCACGCTGCCGTTCGGGCGTTGGTGGTGGTGGCCGTTGTCGGTGGAAGAAGGGCCGCTGGCATTGCTCGGTGTGTGTGCCAAAGAGGGCCAGACCTTGAGCGGTCAGCGTCGGCGTTTATTGACCGCGTTGAGCCAGCCGCTGGCCCAGGCGTTGGCCCGGGCGCAATTGGCCGAAGACCTCGAAGCCGCCCGGTTGCATGGCGAAACCGAGCAACTGCGCAGTGCCTTGCTGGCCTCGGTGTCCCATGATTTGCGCACGCCGCTGACCTCCATGCGCGGCAGCATCGACAGCCTGTTGGCCCTCGGTGAAGCGATCCCGCTGGAGGATCGCCGCGAACTGCTCGAAGGCACTCGCGATGAAGCCGAGCGCCTCGATCGCTACATTCAAAACCTGCTGGACATGACCCGCCTCGGGCACGGCGCCCTGAAGCTGGCGCGGGACTGGGTGTCGCCGGCCGACATCGTCGGCAGTTCGCTCAATCGTCTGCGCGCCGTGCTGGCGCCGTTGCAGGTGACCACCGAAGTGCCGCCGGAATTGCCGCTGCTGTACGTCCACGCCGCGCTGATCGAACAGGCGCTGGTCAACGTGCTGGAAAACGCCGCGCGGTTTTCACCGTCTCACGGTCGCTTGCAATTGCGCGCCGGAGCCGACGACAGCGAGCTGTTTTTTTCTGTGAGCGATGAAGGGCCGGGGATTCCGCAGGAAGAGCGTGCGAAGATTTTCGACATGTTCTACACCGCCGCGCGCGGTGATCGTGGCGGCCAGGGGACCGGTCTGGGGCTGGCGATCTGTCAGGGCATGGTCGGTGCTCACGGCGGGCGGATCAGTGTCGCCGATGGCATCGAAGGGCGCGGCACCTGCATCACCTTGCACCTGCCGTTGCAGGCTCAGCCGGCCTTTGAAAATTAAGAGCCGAAAGTGAAGCCTGATCGCGCTTGCGCTACTCTCTTGCCACTTCATTGTGTTGATGTGAATTCATGAGCCAGACCGCGACCATTTTGGTCATCGACGACGAACCGCAGATCCGCAAATTCCTGCGCATCAGCCTTGTTTCCCAGGGCTACAAAGTGCTGGAGGCCGGCACCGGCACCGAGGGCCTGGCCCAGGCCGCCCTGAATAAACCGGACCTGCTGGTACTCGACCTCGGCCTGCCGGACATGGACGGCCAGCAAGTGCTGCGCGAGTTTCGCGAGTGGTCGACGGTGCCGGTGCTGGTGCTCTCGGTGCGCGCCAGTGAGGGGCAGAAAGTCGAAGCGCTCGACAACGGCGCCAACGACTATGTAACCAAGCCGTTTGGCATTCAGGAGTTTCTTGCGCGGGTGCGTGCCTTGTTGCGTCAGGCTCCGGCGGGAGAAGCTCAGCAAGCGGCGCTGACGTTCGGCCCGTTGACTGTCGATCTGGCTTATCGCCGGGTGTTGCTCGACGGCACCGAAGTCGCGCTGACCCGCAAGGAATACGCGGTACTGGCGCAACTGGCGCGGCATCCGGGGCGGGTCATCACCCAGCAGCAATTGCTCAAGGATATTTGGGGGCCGACCCATACCGAGGACACTCACTATTTGCGGATTGTGGTCGGGCACTTGCGGCAGAAACTGGCGGATGATCCGACTCAGCCGCGGTTTATCGTGACTGAGGCGGGGGTCGGGTATCGGTTGTTGAGTGAGGGCAGCCTTTAGTTTTGTGTTGAATGATCCGGCCCCATCGCGAGCAAGCTCGCTCCCACATTTGATCGCATTTCAATGTGGGAGCGAGCTTGCTCGCGATGAGGCCTTTTCATTCACTCGAGAATCTCAGGAATCCCGTTCATTCTCATACCGATCCAGCGTATCCCGGGCAATCTCCCGCCCCAGCGCGATCAATTCCGGCGCCTTGTAAAACTCGAAAAACCGGCACACTCGTTTCGGCACGTTGATCAAAATATCCGGCGGATAACCGGCGATCTTGTACTGCGCCAATGAGGTTTGCATCACCTCGAAACTCTGGTTGATCAGGTCCAGCAAAGACGCCGGGCCGACGTTGTCGATGATGAACGAGCCGGTGGCGGACTTCGGCGCGCCGTCGCGTTCAGGGGCGGCTGCCGGTTGCTGGGCTTCGGGTTCGGCGGATTCGATCCACGGGTTGATCTCGGCCGCTTCTGCCATCAACGCTTCCTTTTCCAGCAGCAGCAATTGTTCCGCCTGTTTGCGGCGGAAGGGCAATTTTGAACCGAGCGAGCTGATCAGGCTGTCGAAGCGGGTCTTGAACGCCGCCGGGCGCTGGATCACCGGCAGTTGATAGTGGCGCTGGTTGGTGGAGTTGAGGTTGACCGCGATGATCAGGTCGCAATGACTCGACACCACCGGTACGATCGGCAAAGGGTTGAGGATGCCGCCGTCGACCAGCATGCGGTTGCCCTGCATCACCGGGGTGAACAGGCTGGGAATCGCCGCCGAGGCGCGCATGGCCTGGTGCAGGCAGCCTTCCTGAAACCAGATTTCCTGTTGGTTGGTCAGGTCGGTGGCGACCGCCGTGTAAGGGATGCGCAAGTCTTCAATATTGATCTCGCCGACGATCTTGCGGATCTGCCCGAAAACCTTCTCCCCGCGAATCGCACCCAGACGAAAACTGACGTCCACCAGGCGCAAAACATCGAGGTAATCGAGGCTTTCGATCCAGTTGCGATATTCATCTAGTTTACCGGCTGCATAGATCCCGCCAACCACCGCGCCCATGGAACAACCGGCAATGCAGGCGATGTCGTAGCCACGCCGTTCGATCTCTTCAATGACCCCGATATGGGCGTAGCCCCGGGCCCCACCTGAGCCCAGCACCAGCGCGACACGCTTTTTCATGAATCGCCCTCGTCTGACAAGGTTTAACAATGCACCTATCGAGGGGCGCGCTTCAATCGCTAAGGTCGTTCCGCGAGGCGAGGGCGTCGTTTTTTCGACACTCTTTGGCGGCAGATGGGTATTCTCGCGAGCGCTAGAGTTTCCGAGGCGGGGCCAAGGCACTTTTCACGCGCCAGACCGTCTTACCTGCACGACTGTTTACCTATTTTTGAGGTGTGATTAATGAAAGCCTGGATCTGTGTGCCTTTGATTGCCCTGGCACTCGCCGGATGTGCCGGAAAAACCGCCTACCGTGACAGCTGCGGTAGCGGGCTTGATGCGGCGTGGCATGAACTGGATCTGGCCAAGGCCGAAGGTTTCGCCGGGACCGTCAGCTACTCCAAGGCCCTGTCGCTGTTGACGGCGGCCAAGACTCAGCAGCAATTTGAAGGGTTCGAAGGCTGCGCCAAGAAGGCCGAGAAGGCGCGTTTTTATATTCGTGAATCGCGCGCGGGGCGCTGAAAGCAGCTCTAAGCTCTAAGCTGCAAGCAATAAGTCGGTCGCCCCGGATTTCGGCTGGCGGCTTGCAGCTGTTTACGGAGTAAACCCCCATGATTAACCGGTTGGTGGCTCATGTCCTGGGCCTGGAAGTCCGTTTGCTGGCCTGTCAGGCACGCTTGAGTGCCCGCACCGACCCTGAAGCGCTGCACGATCTGCGTACCACGGTTCGCCGTTTGCGCAGTTTGCTGCGGCCATTGCGCGGCTTGCCCGGGGTCGAACAGCTGGAAGCAGCGGCGTCCCGGGTCGGCGACCTGACCACGCCGTTGCGCGATCGCGAAGTGCTGGCGGCGTACCTGCTCGAGCATGATCAACCCGAGGCTGCCCATCGGCGTATGGCGCAGATGGCCGAAGCTTACCCAGCGGTCGCGACGAGTCCTGAAGTGGCGCAGTTGCTGATGATCCTCGACGCCTTTCCGCGTTTTCTGCGGGCCTCCCAGCGTCAGGGCTTGCTCAAGGGCTTGCGCCAGCGCATCGAAAAACGTTTGGCCAAGCAGTGGAAAAAACTCGACAAAGCCCTGCACGATCCGGCGCATGATCGCCACCGTTTGCGCCTGCTGATCAAGCGTGTGCGTTACGGCATCGAAGCCTATCCCGAACTGGATCGACTGCCGAAAGCGGCAATGCCGCGCTTGAAGTCCGCGCAAGGTGCCTTGGGCGATTGGCACGACTGCTGGCAATGGCTGGTCAGGGCCGAACAGGAAGCCGATTTGCAGCCCTGCGTCGTGGCCTGGAAAACCGCCATGGCCAAAGCCGAAGGCCGCGCCGACCGCGTCCTCGACAAACTCAGCGCCGCTTGCTTCAAATCCTGAAACCACCATAAGACCGATCTATGTAGCAGCTGCCGAAGGCTGCGTTCGGCTGCGCAGCAGTCGTAAAGCCTGCCAATGCGGTTTACAGGTATACCGAGATAACCGGATTAGCGACTGCTACGCAGCCGAACGCAGCCTTCGGCAGCTGCTACAAAGGGCGGCGGCTCTATCCGGCTCATCTGTCAGTTCTTTTGGCCGGAATAAGCGCTGTGCCATCCCCACAGGCTGGTTAAGATCCCTTCATCCTTTTCCCGCACCGAGGTTTCCATGCGTTTTTCCGATCTGCTCGACGCTGTCCGCAGCCAGCCGCTGGAGCTGTCTATCCCGGCCAAATGGGCTCAGGGGCGTGCCAGTTTCGGTGGCCTGGTGGCCGCCTTGCAGTACGAAGCCATGCGCGCGAAAGTCCCGGCGGATCGTCCGGTGCGCTCGTTGGCGATCACCTTTGTCGGCCCGGTCGAGCCTGAAGTGCCGGTCAGCTTTGAAGTCGATGTGTTGCGCGAAGGGAAGGCTGTCAGCCAGGTGCTGGGTCGGGCAATGCAAAACGGCCAAGTGGTGACGTTGGTCCAGGGCAGCTTCGGCGCCTCGCGAGCGTCGGAAGTGGCGGTGATCGCCGAACCGGCACCCGAGATGAAGCACTGGGACGATTGTCAGGAACTGCCGTTCATCAAAGGCGTACTCCCGGAGTTCATGCAGCATCTGGCGATGCGCTGGAGCGTTGGCGGTCTGCCGTTCACGGGCAACAAATCCCGCGAGATGGGCGGCTGGGTGCGCTTGCGTGGGGACGTGAAGGAAGAAGCGGTCAGCGAAGCGCATATTTTGGCGCTGGTCGACGCCTGGCCACCGGCCCTGATGCCGCACCTGAGTAAACCGGCGATGGGCAGCACGCTGACCTGGACCATCGAATTCGTCCAGCCATTGCTGGAACTGAGCACGCTGGACTGGTGCAAATACCTGGTTGAAACCGAACATGCCGATGACGGCTACGGCCATGCGGCCGCGAAGCTGTGGAACGCGCACGGTCAGTTGATTGCCATGAGCCGGCAGACGGTGACGATTTTCGCCTGATCAGTGTCGACGGTGGCGCTCACGCCAGGCGCGCCACCAGCCGCCGCTCAGGAAGAACCGTGGGAAGGTCAGAAACTGCTCGACCAGCAAGCGCGACACGGCATCTTTGCGATCACTGAATGGCTCGGAGGCTTGCACCTCCAGGCTGTGACCGTGGCGTTGCAAGCCGAGGGCGGCGAGCAGGCCGATGACGCCAATCGCGACATTGGCGAAGCTCAGACTGAACACACCCGAGACAATCAGCAGAAACGCCACGATGAACAGCGGCACGGCAATCAGGTGCAGCACCAGATTGGTCGGGTGCTGGTGATTGTTGGGGTACGCTCGCCATTGCCAGGCGGGGAGGTTGGGGTGACGTTTGCCCATGATGGTAATCCTTGGTTCGTTGAGGCTCTTGAACAAAGAATAGGCCGGAGCAAACCAGTCGGCGAATCAAGGCTGGCTATCGGAGTGATAGGTGTCATGTTCAATATTGATGTCGAACAGGCTGACGCTATCGCGGGCAAGCCTTGCTCCTACAGGGGGAGGTGTTCGCAAACTCTGTGAACGACATCCATCCGTAGGAGCAAGGCTTGCCCGCGATGAGGGCCTTACAGTTTGAGCTGCCCTATGGCCTTGCTCAATTCCCCGGCCAACGCTGCCAGTTCATGGCTGGTGGTCGCCGAATCCACCGTCTGCTGCACGGTGGTCTCGGTGACGTCGCGAATGCTCACGATCGACCGATTCATCTCCTCCGCCACATGGCTCTGCTGCTCGGCCGCCACGGCGATCTGCGTGTTACTTTCACGCATCTGTGCCACGGCGCTGGTAATTTCCGCCAAGGCTGCGCCGGCTTCCTGAGCCTGCTGCACGCAATCGTCGGCCTTGAACGAGCTCTCCTGCATGAAATCTACCGCGTCCCGAGTCCCGGCCTGCAACGCGGAAACCATGATGGTGATCTCGTCAGTGGAGGTCTGGACACGTTTGGCCAGGTTACGCACTTCATCGGCGACCACCGCAAAACCGCGACCCATTTCACCGGCACGGGCCGCTTCAATCGCTGCGTTCAGCGCCAGCAGATTGGTCTGCTCGGCGATGCTGTGAATCACACCGACCACGCCATTGATCTTCTGACTGTCCTCAGCCAGACGCTGAATCATCTCGGCAGTCTGTTGCACCCCGCTGGACAAACCGGCAATCGACTTCTGCACCCGACTGACCACTTCCTGCCCGCTGCCGGCCAGAGTGTCGGCGGTTTGCGAGAGGTCGCGGGTGGCGCCGGCGTGCTGGGCAATGTGATAGACCGTGGCAGTCATTTCGTTGATTGCCGTGGCGGCCTGATCGGTTTCGCTTTGCTGGCCGAGCATGCCGTGACGCACCTCGTTCATGCTCGACGCCAGCCGCGCTGCGCCGACATCCAGTTGCCGGGCGGTGCTGGCGACGGTGTTGACCACTCGCTGGTAACCGGCCTGCATGGCGTTGAAGGCATTGGCCATCTGCCCGACTTCGTCAGTGCAGGCCAGCGGCACACGGGCCGACAGGTCACCGGTTTTCTCAACGTGAAGCATCACGTCCTTCAGCGTATTGAGCTGGCTGAGCAAGAAGCGAATCAGCAATTGCGAAGCGCCGAGCATCGCCAGCATCAGGATCGCCACCGCCACCGCATAGTTGGGAAAACGCTCGCCAAATACCTGGGTCAGGCTCGGGCCATGAGCAATTACCGCGACCTGGTTGCCATCCATGCGCGTAAACACTTCAGCGCCCATCAACGGGTTGTTGCCGAACAGCGGCATGGCATTGATTTCGACCCAGCCATTGGTATCGGCCAGTTCCAGTACCGGCTGCCCGTTCAGCAACGGTGCCTGCCCGCGACTGAACGTCAGCACATTATCGGCTTTGGGGAGAGGCTGCCCGGCGGGCCAGGCGTTGAGCAGTCGCGCCTGGGCTTGTGCCGATGCCTGATAAGCATGGCTGCGGGCCTGTTGTTCGAGCTGTACGGCGTACAACACCAGCAGCAAGGTCGTGACGAAGGCGACGGCGTTGACCGCCCAGAATTTGTATTTCAGCGAGATATTGCTAAGCCAGGCACCCATGGAGGTCTTCTCTGATAGCGGAAACAGTTTCGGCAAGGTGCCAGTATTGTGCCGCTACTCAGGGCGCCGGATCTTGATGTGGGTCAACGTTCCCGGCCATGCTCGCGCACAGGAATTGCGGGGCGTAATGCGCTATTCTTCGCGCCTTCAAAATTCCCTCGCTACAGGATTCCGCACCATGAAAGCCGCACTCGTCGAACTCATCAGCAAAATCAGCTCCGGGTGCATGAGCGATGACGAAATCCTGAAAGTCGCTGACGAAGCGGCCCAGGCCTACGCCGATCCAGAGGCTTTTCTGACGGCCAATCCGGATATCAACTACGACGAAACGTTCCCGATTCCGCTGGGCGAGTGGGTCGTCGTCGGCAGTTTGCCGGAGACCGTGCTGTTCCAGGCCGACACCTATGTGGACCTGTTCGCCCAGATCGTTTCCTCGTTCGGGCCCGGCGTTGATTTCAATATCAAGCCCAAGCAACTGGCCAAGACTGAAGCCCTGACCGCGCTCAATCGCATTCAGGTTCAGATGGGCAGCATGAACAAGGAAAATGGCGGTTACACGCTGATGAACTTCAGTCAGTTGCTCGACGACGAACTGCAAGTGGTGCTGGTCTACGGCAACGACGTGCCGCGCGTGCTCGAGTTGTGCGCCAAGGTTGGCATCGCTGCCGCGCCCTCGCTGGAAGCCCTCAAAATCGCCGTTCACGTTTAAAAAACGGAACCCTCGCAAGGCCCGGCTATCCTAAGAGTGCAAACCACTCTTAGGGAGCGACACCATGGGTTCCACGTTCAACGGTCTGATTGGCCTGATTATTCTTGCCCTGGACATCTGGGCAATCATCAACGTGCTCAAAAGTGGTGCCGACACAGGGATGAAAATCATCTGGGTGCTGCTGATCCTGCTGCTGCCGGTGCTGGGCCTGATCATCTGGGCGATTGCCGGGCCACGGGGCAACGTCCGAATCTGACTGCATCCCCGAAAACGACACCGAACCTGTGGGAGCTGGCTTGCCTGCGATTCAGGCGGCAAGGTCTGTCAGGCATACCGAGGCGATCCCATCGCAGGCAAGCCAGCTCCCACAGGGATTGTGTCGAGGCGTCAAGCGAGGTTCGACCTGTCATATCCCGCGACGTAGAATTCGCGCCTTGCCATCCGCATTCATCGGAGCACTTCCCATGAGCAACACCCCGACCAGCGAGTACCTGGAAACCCTCTACGAAGGCTACGGCCAGCGTTTTCGCATGGAAAAACTGTTGCACGAAGTGCGCACCGAACACCAACACCTGGTGATTTTCGAAAACCCGCGCATGGGCCGCGTCATGGCGCTGGACGGCGTGATCCAGACCACCGAAGCCGACGAATTCATCTACCACGAGATGTTGACCCACGTCCCGATCCTGGCGCATGGCAGCGCCAGGCGCGTGCTGATCATCGGTGGCGGCGACGGCGGCATGCTGCGTGAAGTGGCCAAGCACCGCAGCATCGAGCACATCACCATGGTCGAGATCGACGGCACCGTAGTCGACATGTGCAAGGAGTTCCTGCCGAACCACTCCAAGGGTGCGTTCGACGATCCACGCCTGAACCTGGTGATCGACGACGGTATGCGTTTCGTCGCCTCCACCACCGAAAAATTCGACGTGATCATTTCCGACTCCACCGATCCGATCGGCCCGGGCGAAGTGCTGTTCTCGGAAAACTTCTACCAGGCCTGCCGTCGCTGCCTGAACGAAGGCGGCATCCTGGTGACCCAGAACGGCACGCCGTTCATGCAAATCGAAGAAGTCAAAACCACCGCCGGGCGTCTGCGCAGCCTGTTCCCGGACTGGCACTTCTATCAGGCGGCCGTGCCGACCTACATCGGCGGCGCCATGACCTTCGCTTGGGGCGCGACCAATACCGCCTATCGCAAATTGTCCCGCGAAACCCTGCAGCAGCGTTTCGCCGGCAGCGGCATCATCACCCGCTACTACAACCCGGAAATCCACATCGGCGCGTTCGCCTTGCCGCAATACGTTCTGCAGGCTGTGAACAAGCCTAGCAACGACTGATATCGAGCAAGCCAGAAAGGGCCCTCTCAGGTTGTGTGAAAACACACCGGAGACGGCCCTTTTTTCATGCTTCACTTATAGAAGGTCCGGTTGAACGATTGGCCGGGGAAGAATGTCGAGATACATGTAAACCCATCCATGGGTTTTATCGAGGAGGCACCTGATGCAAAAGTGGAAAGTCACTTTCGTTGATGATCACGGTGAAAAAGTTGACGAAGTGTTCGAGAGCGATGAATGCCCGAACAACGAAGAGGCCGCGAAGCTCATTCGCGCCCGGTGTCTGCCTGTGGCTGCCGAACTGGACCTCAACGATCTGGAAGGGCGCACCGATGATCCGACTGTCAAAAGTCTGAAGACCCAGTACAGCATTGAAATCCTCAGCATCACGCCAATCTGAACATCTCCTGTCACATTCCTAACCAGGCCTTGGCAGCGCCTCTATCTTGAGGCTACTCTGCAATCGAGATCAGCGAACGGATCGCTAAGGTCTGGTCTTGTCAGCTACATGCTTGCTTCCCACCGGCAACGTTGTTGCCGCATCGCTCGCCCCATTCGGTTGCGAGCGCCGGGAATACGGAAAGTCTATCCATCAGTCTGAGGGGGACGTTTCATGAGCACAGCCTATCAAGAAGACATCAGCACCAGCGTCTTGCGCCGCATGAAAGAAGGCGGTTTCGACTTTTCACGATTCCATCCCATCGAGTTCTACGCCATTTTCCCGGACGAGGAGCGGGCACGCAGGGCGGCAGGGCATTACTGCGGTGAATCCTTGAATGCACAAATCAGCGTGCGCGACGACGGCGCGTGGTACCTGGAACTGAGCAAAGTGATGTACGCCACCTATGACGGCATCGGCGATTTTGAGCAGGATTTCGAGGCGGTGGTTGAGCCTTTGGGCGGCATCATCGAAGGATGGGGCGTCAAGCAGGAGGTACGAGGGCGACTCGCATAACATATGAACAGTGACAACACTCAGCAACGGCTGACCTCAGGGTTGGCCGTTTTCGTTTTCGCGGTTTGAGAAGGCCAAAGATCGCAGCCTCGTTTTCTCCTGTAGGAGCTGTCGAGTGAAACGAGGCTGCGATCTCTTGATCGTGTTTTTGATTCATAACGTTTCAAAAACGCAAAAAAAAGCCGCATAAACAGGCGGCTAAAGGGAAGTTCATCAAGATTTTCAGCGAATGCGCGGATTATCCGCATCGACTCCCGGGCAGTGAAATCAACTCTGGCTATGCTGGTGATAGGCGACAACATTGCTTCGCAATGAAGCGGGGGCGATCAGGTGGGGGCATTTACCGCACAGGATTGGTGCGGTGCGTGCAGTGCGATTATCCAACTGATTGATATCAAAGCGTTTATGCCGATGGCACGGGCTTTGCGAAGCCCAGATGTCCGGGTGACAAGGAGTACGGCATGATCCGCACCTATTTTGATGAGATGTACGATGCCGGCGGCCAGGTCCGCCCGCATTATCGGGAGTTTGCCCGTTGGCTGGCCGAAACGCCTGACGAGCTTTTGGCACAACGGCGACGCGAGGCCGATCTGTTATTTCATCGCGCCGGGATTACCTTCACGCTCTATGGTGATGAGCAAGGGACAGAGCGCCTGATTCCCTTCGACACCATCCCCCGCAGCATCCCCGCCAGTGAGTGGCGAGTTGTCGAGCGCGGCTGCATTCAGCGGGTCAAGGCGTTGAACATGTTCCTCGCCGACCTCTATCACGAGCAGCGCATTATCAAGGCCGGCATCATTCCGGCCGAGCAGGTGCTGGCCAACGAGCAGTATCAGTTGGCGATGCAAGGGCTGAATCTGCACCGCGATATCTATTCCCACATCTCCGGTGTCGATCTGGTGCGCGATGGCGACGGCACGTACTACGTGCTTGAAGACAATCTTCGTACACCGAGCGGCGTCAGCTACATGCTTGAAGACCGCAAGATGATGATGCGGTTGTTCCCCGAGCTGTTCGCGGCCCAGCGCATTGCCCCTATCGACCACTATCCGAACCTGTTGCTCGACACCCTGAAAAGCTCCAGCCCGATTGATAACCCGAGCGTGGTGGTACTGACGCCGGGTCGTTTCAACAGCGCGTTCTTTGAACATGCGTTTCTGGCGCGGGAAATGGGCGTTGAGCTGGTGGAAGGCGCGGACCTGTTCGTGCGTGATGACAAGGTGTTCATGCGCACCACGGACGGGCCGAAAGCCGTCGACGTGATCTACCGTCGCCTCGACGATGCGTTCCTTGATCCGCTGGCGTTCAACCCGGACTCGATGCTTGGCGTTCCAGGACTGCTGTCGTCGTATCGCTCCGGCAACGTCGTGCTGGCGAATGCCATCGGCACCGGGGTCGCGGACGACAAGTCGGTGTATCCATTCGTCACGGACATGATCCGTTTCTACCTGGATGAAGAGCCGATTCTGAAGAATGTGCCGACGTGGCAGTGTCGTAATCCCTCCGAACTGTCCCACGTACTGGCCAATCTTCCGGAACTGGTGGTCAAGGAAACCCAGGGCTCCGGCGGTTACGGAATGCTGGTCGGGCCGGCGGCGACGGCGGCGGAAATCGAGTCTTTCCGCGCGCGGATCAAAGCCAAGCCCCATGCGTACATCGCGCAACCGACGTTGTCCCTGTCGACCTGTCCGACCTTTGTCGAAAACGGCATTGCTCCACGCCACATCGACCTGCGTCCGTTTGTATTGTCTGGCCGCGAAACCCGGGTTGTGCCCGGTGGTTTGACCCGTGTTGCCCTGCGCGAAGGCTCCCTGGTGGTGAATTCATCCCAGGGCGGTGGAACCAAGGACACCTGGGTGGTCGAGGATTGAAGGAAGCCTGCCATGTTAAGTAGAACTGCCTCGGATTTGTATTGGATGTCGCGTTACCTGGAGCGGGCGGAAAACCTCGCACGGATGCTCGACATCAGTTATTCGCTGTCGCTGATGCCACAGGATGGTCGTGGTGATGGCCTGCATGAACTCGCCATGCCGTTGTTGATCACTGGCACCCTGGACGATTACCTGGAACGCCACGGCGAATTGCACGCTGAACGGCTGCTGCATTTCTTCGCTCTGGACGCGGCCAACCCGGCGAGCATCTACAGCTGCCTCGGCGCCGCGCGGGCCAGTGCCCATGCGGTGCGTGGGCGAATCACCGCCGACATGTGGGAAAACATCAATGCCACCTGGCTGGAAATTCGCGGAATTGCCGATCAGGGCTTGAGTCGCTACGGCATGAGCCGTTTCTGCGAGTGGATCAAGGAACGTTCCCACCTGTTCCGGGGCGCGTCCTACGGCACGATCATGCGTAACGACGCGTTCCGCTTTATTCGTCTGGGGACGTTTATCGAAAGGGCCGACAACACGTTGCGCCTGCTCGATGCCCGCTACGAAATGGCTGGCGATCAGGCAGAGGCGGTCAGCGATGGTACCGCTCACGCGTATTACCAGTGGAGTGCATTGCTGCGGGCGTTGTCCTCGTTCGAGGCCTACACCGAGATATACCGCGATGCGCCCGGCGCCCGGCATGTGGCCGAGTTGCTGTTGCTGCGTGCTGATGTGCCGCGGTCATTGCGCGCCTGCACCGAAGAAATCGACCAGATCCTTGCCCAGTTGCCGGGGGCCAACGGCCGTCCCGCGCAACGCCTGGCAGCGGAAATGGACGCACGCCTGCGCTACACCGGCATCTCCGAAATTCTCGACGAAGGCCTGCATGCCTGGCTGACCGAGTTCATCCCGCTGGTGCGCCAGTTGGGTAACGCCATACACAGTTCCTACCTGGAGGCTGCATGAGACTTTCCATTAGCCACGAGACCACCTATCACTACGAAGATCAGGTGCGGGCGAGCATCCAGTACCTGCGACTGACACCCCACGACAGCGAGCGCCAGCACGTGCTCAGCTGGCAGCTCGACTTGCCGCGCCCGGTGCGCGCGCAACTCGATCCGTTCGGCAACATCCTGCACGTGCTGACCATGGACGAGCCTCACGAGGCGATCATCATCGGCGCCCGGGGCCAGGTGGACATCGACGAATTGCGTGAGGCGGAACATGAAAGCCAGTCGGCGCTGCCGTTCCTGCGTTTCACGCGCCTGACCGAAGCCGACGAAGCCCTGCGTGCGTTCGCCGAGAAGGAGTGCAAGCAACGCCGGGATCGCACGGCGTTGATCGACTTGATGCATGGCCTGAACCAGCACATGACCTACACGCCGGGCTCCACCGAAGTGGACACCAGCGCCGCGCAGGCCTTCGCTGGGCGTTCGGGCGTTTGCCAGGACCACACCCACGCGTTTCTCGCCTGCGCTCGCAGCCTGGGCATTCCGTCGCGTTATGTGTCGGGCTATTTGTACAGCGAGAACAGCGAACACCTGGCCAGTCACGCCTGGGCGGAAGCCTGGCTCGATGACGCCTGGTACAGCTTTGACGTGACCAATGAATTGGCGCGGCCTGAGCGTCATCTGAAACTGGCGGTGGGTCTGGATTACCTGGATGCCTGCCCGGTGCGTGGCATGCGGCGTGGCGGTGGTTGCGAGCAGATGCATGCGAAGGTGTTTGTGTCACCGACACCCATGCCGATTATCTCAGTCCAACAGCAATAATCCGGATCACCACAAAACCCCTGTGGGAGCGAGCTTGCTCGCGATAGCGTCGTATCAGCCAGCACTTCTGTGACTGATACGACGCTATCGCGAGCAAGCTCACTCCCACAGGGGAATGGTGTCAGGGTTTAACCTTGCGCCCAGCCATGTGCTTCAAATACCCCACCAACCTCTCCAGATCCCCGTCCGGCAACACCGTCGCCGAAAACCCGGGCATCTTCGCCTGAGGCCACTGGCGCAAGCTCTGCGGATCACGAATGTAGCGCTTGAGGAAATCCGCGCCGAAGTACTCGGTCGGGTTAAACGGAATATTCAGGTCCGGTCCAAACTGCGCATCCCCGGCGCCGTTCAATCGATGGCACGCCAGGCAATTCTTCTGAAACAGCGCAAAACCCTTATTCACCGGATCATCAGCCTTCAACGCCGGATCGGGCAGCAGGGCAGGGAAGCGCTCGGCCACCGGTGCCAAGCGCTTGATGCTCGCCACTTGAAAGGGCCATTGCTCGGGACTGATATCGCCCGTCTGAGGATCGGTCCAGACCAGATAGAACGGCCCTGCGCCGGGTTTGCCTTCCGACAGCGGTGGCCACGGCTTGGCAGGTTCTTCAATCGCCAACCATGCGCGCGCACCCTGGGAATTGAGTAACGGTGCGGCTGACAGTTCTGCCGCAAAACCATCCAGGGCTACTGCCTGTAAATGGTCTTCAGGCTTGATGCCCGTCAACAACGCAGCGACCGGAACAGCGCGATAGCTCATGTCCCGTTTGTAGGAAACGTCGTTACTGATGGTGATGGTCTGAGCCTGAGGATGCTTGAGCAATTCCTCGGTTTGCCAGGTGCGACTGCTCGCGCCGAGCTCAAGGTTCAGCTGTGCGGCAGACAGAGGCGTGCTGAGCAGCAAGGCCCCGAACAGAATGAGCGTTTTCAAGTGATCGCCGTCCATGTCGTGGAAGTGCCGCAAAGGTTGGCACACCCACGCTGGCCCGGGTAGCGAACCAGTCACATTTTTAGAGGGCGATGTAAAACCCGGCGCCGTATTTTTTATTGACCGACTAGCCGATCACCTTGGTCAGGTTCGGCAAAATCAACAACAGCGTAGTGGCGAAAAGAATGAGCCCGGCTTGACGTACTTTCGATTGTTTGAACATGGCTTGACCGCCTTTATTGTTATTTCCTGATGCCTGCCTGCATTTCTCCATGACGGCAGCGCGTTGCACTTCCTGTTTGACGAGCGCCTCGGCAAAACCCGACGACAACTTCGTACAAGTTCACCTTAGAGCCCGCGTCACGCTTGGTTTAGATCCATTTCGTATGGACTTCACATGAATTGCTCTTAAAAAGACATGAGGCCTATTGCCAGCTTCTTGGGCGCCCGTTTGCTAGACAGCTTGGTGTCCTCAATCGGTTAATCCGGTGGTTGCCTACCGTCCGTCTGAGCGTGACCGTCAACGTCTGTGAGCACTGCGGTCATTGAATCCATGGGCGCTCGGCCTAAGGTAAGCGTGCAGTTCAAAAGATCGCAGCCTTCGGCAGCTCCTACCGAGGATGCGGCCGTGTAGGAGCTGCCGAAGGCTGCGATCTTTTGATTTTTATACCTACCCACCGTCGGTTCGAGGACGTCATGACCCAAGCTTTGATTTTCGACGCGTTACGCACGCCCCGCGGCAAAGGCAAGGCCAATGGCGCCTTGCATAGCGTCAAACCGGTGAACCTGGTAGCCGGGCTGCTCACGGCGCTGCAACAACGCACGTCTCTCGATACCAGTCAGGTCGACGATGTGGTACTTGGCTGCGTGACGCCCATCGGCGACCAGGGTTCCGACATCGCCAAAACCGCGACCCAGGTGGCGGATTGGGACGTCAGCGTGGCGGGTTTGCAGATCAACCGCTTCTGCGCCTCGGGGTTGGAGGCGGTGAACCTTGGGGCGATGAAAGTGCGTTCCGGCTTTGAAGACCTGGTGGTGGTCGGTGGTGTCGAGTCCATGTCCCGCGTGCCGATGGGCAGCGATGGCGGCGCCTGGGCACAGGACCCGGAAACCAGTTTTCACAGCCATTTCGCCCCTCAAGGCGTGGGCGCTGACCTGATCGCCACGATCGAAGGCTTCAGCCGTCAAGACGTCGATGCCTATGCGCTGCACTCTCAGCAAAAGGCTGCGCGGGCAAGGGCCGACGGTTCGTTCAACAAATCGCTGGTGCCGGTGCATGACCAGAACGGCATCATCTTGCTAGATCACGATGAATTCATCCGCGCCGGATCGACCATGGAAGGCTTGGGCCAGCTCAAGCCGAGCTTCGAGATGATCGGGCAAATGGGCTTTGATGCCACCGCGCTTCGGGTCTTCAGCCATGTCGAGCGGATCAACCACGTGCACACGGCGGGTAACAGTTCCGGGATCGTCGATGGCGCGGCGCTGATGCTGATCGGCTCCGAAGCCAAGGGCCGGGCGCTGGGCTTGCAACCGCGGGCGCGAATCGTCGCCACGGCGGTCACCAGCACCGACCCGACCATCATGCTCACCGGCCCCGCGCCGGCCACCCGCAAGGCACTGGCCAAGGCCGGGCTGCGGGTTGAAGACATTGATCTGTTCGAGGTCAACGAAGCTTTCGCCTCGGTGGTGCTGAAATTCATCAAGGACATGGCGATCGACCCGGACAAGGTCAATGTCAACGGCGGCTCCATCGCCATGGGCCACCCGCTGGGTGCCACTGGCTGCGCGATCCTCGGCACGCTGCTCGACGAACTGGAAACCCGGCGCCTGCGCTATGGCCTCGCGACGCTGTGTGTCGGCGGCGGCATGGGCATCGCCACCATCATCGAACGCCTCTGAGCTCCGACCGACTTCAAGGAAGCACTTTCATCATGACTGAAGCCATTCGTTACGAAAAAGGTCAGGACCAGATCGTCGTCCTGACCATCGACATGCCGGGCCAGAGCGCCAACACCATGAACGCGGTCTACCGCGAAGCCATGGCCGCGTGTGTTGCCAGACTGGTTGCCGACAAAGACACCATCGCCGGCGTGATCATCACCTCGGCCAAGAAAACCTTTTTCGCCGGCGGCGACCTCAATGAACTGATCAAGGTCGGCAAGCCTGAAGCCAAAGCCTTTTACGACATGGTGCTGACACTCAAAGGGCAGCTGCGCACCCTGGAAACCCTCGGCAAACCGGTGGTCGCCGCGATCAACGGCGCCGCGTTGGGCGGCGGTTGGGAAATTTGCCTGGCGTGCCATCACCGGGTTGCGCTGGACGATTCTTCGGTGCAACTCGGCTTGCCGGAAGTGACCCTCGGCCTGTTGCCGGGCGGCGGCGGGGTGGTGCGCATGGTGCGGATGCTTGGTATTGAAAAAGCCTTGCCCTATCTGCTCGAAGGCAAAAAAGTCCGGCCGCAGCAGGCGTTGCGGGCAGGTTTGATTGATGAGTTGGCGGCGGATCGTGATGAACTGCTGGCCAAGGCTCGCGCCTGGATTATCGCCCATCCTTCAGCTGTGCAGCGCTGGGACGTGAAGGGTTACCAGATTCCGGGGGGCACGCCGTCGAACCCGAAAGTCGCGCAAATGCTGGCCATCGCGCCGTCGATCCTGCGCAGCAAAACCCAGGGCTGCCTGCCCGCGCCAGAGAAAATCCTCTGCGCCGTGGTGGAAGGTGCTCAGGTGGATTTCGACACCGCGCACTTGATCGAAACCCGCTACTTCACCGAATTGACCACCGGCCAGGTGTCGAAAAACCTGATTGGTACGTTCTGGTTCCAGCTCAACGAAATCAATGCCGGCAGCTCGCGGCCCCAGGACTTTGCACCCTACGTGACGCGTCGCGTGGGTGTGCTGGGCGCAGGCATGATGGGCGCCGGAATCGCCTTTGCCAGCGCGTCGGCCGGCATCGATGTGGTGCTCAAGGACATCAATCTTGCGGCCGCGCAGAAGGGCAAGGCTCATTCGGCGGCGCTGCTGGACAAGAAGGTTGCGCGTGGCCAATTGAGTGCCGATCAGCGCGATGCAACGCTGGCGCGAATTCACCCCACTGAAAGCGATGCCGATCTGGCCGGTTGTGATCTGATCATTGAAGCGGTGTTTGAAGATCGCGATCTGAAAGCCAAGGTCTCTTCGGCGGCGCAAAAAGTCGTTGGCCCGGATGCGGTGATTGCTTCCAACACGTCGACCTTGCCAATCAGCGGCCTCGCGACCGCCGTGCCGGATCAGAGCAAGTTCATCGGCCTGCATTTCTTCAGCCCGGTGGAGAAAATGCCCCTGGTGGAAATCATCAAGGGCGCCCACACCAGCGACGAAACCCTGGCTCGCGGGTTCGATTTCGTCCTGCAAATCAAGAAAACCCCGATTGTGGTCAACGACAGTCGCGGTTTCTTCACCTCGCGGGTGTTCGGCACATTCACCAACGAAGGCATCGCCATGCTGGGCGAAGGCGTGAGCGCGCCGATGATCGAGACGGAAGCGCGCAAGGCCGGCATGCCGATCGGACCTCTGGCGATCTCCGACGAAGTTTCCCTCAGCCTGATGAGCCATATCCGCCAGCAAACCGCCAAAGACCTGCAAGCAGAAGGGAAACCGCTGATTGAGCACCCGGCGTTCGCCGTGATTGACTTGCTGCTCAACGAATACAAGCGTCCGGGCAAGGCTGCTGGTGGTGGTTTCTACGATTATCCGGCCCGTGGGCAGAAGCATCTGTGGCCAGAGCTGAAAAGCCGTTTCGAGAAGGCTGACGGGCAGATTTCGCCGAAGGACGTGCGTGATCGGCTGCTGTTCGTGCAAGCCATCGAAACAGTGCGCTGTGTGGAGGAGGGTGTGTTGACCTCGACGGCGGATGCCAACGTCGGCTCGATCTTCGGCATCGGCTTCGCCGCCTGGACCGGCGGCGCGCTGCAATTCATCAATCAGTACGGCGTGAAAGATTTCGTCGCCCGCGCCCAGTACCTGGCGGAGCAGTATGGCGAGCGATTCGCACCGCCTGCGCTATTGCTGGAGAAAGCGGCTAAAGGGGAGGCGTTCTAGGGGACGGATGATGCATTCCGGGGCTTGCCTTGCCACTGTGTTTCAAGGCAGGCTCAGGGGTGTGCATTATTCCCATCAAGTGTCAGGTATTTTTTATGTCTTTACGCATCTGCATTCTGGAAACCGACATCCTGCGTCCGGAACTGGTCGATCAATATCAGGGTTACGGGCAGATGTTCCAGCGTCTGTTTTCGCAGCAACCCATCGCTGCCGAGTTCACCGTGTACAACGTGATGCAGGGCGAATATCCCGGCGATGAGCTGACCTTCGACGCCTATCTGGTCACTGGCAGCAAGGCCGATTCCTTCGGCACCGACCCGTGGATTGAAACCCTCAGGGCTTACCTGCTGACCCGCTATGAGCGCGGCGACAAACTGCTGGGCGTGTGCTTCGGGCATCAACTGTTGGCGCTGCTGCTGGGCGGCAAGAGCGAACGTGCGACCCAAGGCTGGGGCGTCGGCACCCACAAGTACAAACTCGCCGCCAAGGCGCCGTGGATGAGCCCGGTGAGGGAAGAACTGACCTTGTTGATCAGCCATCAGGACCAGGTCACCGCGCTCCCGGAAAACGCCACGGTTATTGCTTCCAGCGAATTCTGCCCGTTCGCCGCGTACCACATCAACGATCAGGTGCTGTGCTTCCAGGGGCATCCGGAATTCATTCACGATTACTCGCGCGCGCTGTTGGATATTCGTCAGGAAGCGCTGGGTGAGCAGATCTATTCGAAAGGTATGGCGAGCCTTGAGCACGACCATCACGGCACTACCGTTGCGGAGTGGATGATGCGATTTGTGGCGCACAAGCCAGCGGCTAAAACGGTTTAACGAGCCGACACATAACCTGTGGCGAGGGAGCTTGCTCCCGCCGGACTGCGTAGCAGTCCCTTTTTGGGGCTGCTTCGCGACCCAGCGGGAGCAAGCTCCCTCGCCACAATGCCTGTCACAACCACCCGGACTTCTTGAAACTCGCCCACAAACTTACGCACCCCACCGCAATAACCCCCAACACCCCGAAATATCCGTAATGCCAACTCAACTCCGGCATGTCCTGAAAGTTCATCCCGTAAATCCCTGCCACCGCCGTCGGGAACGCCAGAATCGCCGCCCACGCCGCAAACTTGCGCTGCACCACGCTTTGGCGTGACGCCTCCAGCAATACCCCAACCTCAATGGTCTGGCTGGCAATGTCCGCCAGGGTCGTCAAGTCTTCCATCTGCCGCGTGACGTGGATCTGCACATCGCGAAAGTACGGGCGCATGTTCTTGTCGATGAACGGAAAATTGAGCTTTTGCAGTTCCTCGCCAATCTCCACCATCGGCGCCGCATAACGACGCAAACGCAATACATCTCGGCGCAGACTATGGAGTTTTTGAATGTCACGCTCGTTCAGGGAACTACACATGACGTTGCGTTCCAGCTCATCGATCTCGGCATGGATCGCTTCGCCCATGGGCTGGTAGTTTTCGATGACGAAGTCGAGGATGGCATAGAGTACGAAATCTTCCCCGTGCTCCAGCAATAGCGGACGCGCCTCACAGCGCTGTCGGACATGGGCGTAGGACGCCGAGTGACCGTTGCGTGCGGTAATGATGTAACCGTTGCCGGCAAAGATGTGAGTCTCGATGAACTCCAGTTTGCCTTCATGCCGGATCGGCGAATACGTGACGATGAACAGTGCGTCGCCGAAGGTTTCCAGTTTCGGCCGACTGTGTTTTTCCAGGGCGTCTTCGATGGCCAGTTCGTGCAGGTTGAACTGGCGTTGCAGATTGAACAGCTCCTGGGCGTTCGGCTCTTCCAGGCCGATCCAGACAAAGTGGCCAGGCTTTGCAGCCCAGGCAGCGCCTTCGTCGAGGGTGATATTGGTGACTTTCTTACCGGCGCTATAAACCGCAGCAGCAACAACTCTACCCATGATAGTGATTCACTTCTTATTGGCAGCTTTCTATTAGCAAAGATGGCAGTGGCAGGCAGTGTCCAGCTTAGCCGTGTCTACTGCTTGAGAGTCAGTGAAATCTGTTGAGTTCGTAGGCAAAAGCTCGCAGGCAAAAGAAAACCCGCACAAGGCGGGTTTCTTTTACGCGGCTTGCAGTTGCCGATCCATCGAAGCGATGCACTCGCGCATCTGCTCGCGACACTGGGCAATCAGCAGCGGCATGTCATCCAGGCTCAATCCAGCCGTAGGAATCGCCGGTAACGAGCGGATCAGAATCTTCCCACTGCGCCAACGGTTCAATCGCATGTGTTTAACGTAACTGCTGACACACACCGGAACAATCGGCACGCCGGCGGCAATGGCCATTTGAAAGGCGCCTTTCTTGAACGGGAGCAACTCTTCACCCAGGTTGCGCGTGCCTTCCGGGAAGACCCAGATCGAAGTGTCTTCATTCTGCAGCGTGTGGGTAGTGGTCAGCATCGACTGGCGCGCTTTCTGCGCATTGCCGCGATCGATCAGCACATTGCCGGCCAGCCAGAACAACTGACCAAACAGCGGCACCCACTTCAGACTCTTCTTGCCGATACACACGGTGCGGCGGGGCACCACGTTGCCGAACACAAACAGATCGTAGTTGGACTGGTGGTTGGCGATGATCACGCAGCTGTCGGGTTTATCCATCAGCGGTCCGACGTCGGCCTTCACCCGCAGACGCAAAATGCACATCGCCGGCCATGCATAAAGACGCGCACACAAACGGCTGTTGTCCGGATTGAACGGTCGGCACAGGCCGAGCATCACCCCAAGCACACCGGCCAGAATAAAGTGCAGGCCCATCAATAACATACGAAACACAAACAGCATTTACAGGCCCCACCGGGACAAAAGGTGGCGCAGTGTACGGATGTGCACTGTTTTCGGCAATTGCCGCTATAGAGGTGGGAGATAGGCGATGTTTGAGCGCATGTTTCCGACTTATGGGTCAGACGCGCTCTAGAGCGGTTGTCGGCTTTTCAACGGAGCGCGTAAGAAAAAGCCCGACACGACGGTCGGGCTTTTCGGTGCGGCACGTTTGGGTTTAAACCAAAAAATCCTGATCCTGGATGATCGCGTTGTCCAGCCTCTCCAGCAGCGCTTTGCGCACTTTGAGCTTGGTGTTCTTGTGAGCGGTCATGTTGATCTTCTTCAACTGACGAGCCGCCGCCAGCGCCGCGCCTTGCAGCTCTTCGGCCGACACCACCAGGTCGAAGAAACCGGCATCCACGGCACTCTGCGGATTAAACATCTCGGCATTGATCACCGAACGGTGGAACGCCGACTTGCGCAGACGATCACGGGCCAGTTCGATACCGGCGTGGTGCATGGTCATGCCGATCTGCACTTCGTTCAGGCCAATGGTGAACGGGCCGTCGACACCAATGCGGTAATCCACAGACAACAGCAGGAACGCGCCCTTGGCCACCGCATGCCCAGGGCACGCCACGATCACCGGGAACGGGTGCGCCAACAGGCGACGGGCCAGGGTCGAACCGGCAGTCACCAGCGCCACGGCTTCTTTAGGACCGGAGGTCATCACCTTCAAGTCATAACCACCCGACAGCATCCCGGGCGTACCGGTAATGATCACCACCGCACGATCAGTTACCGCCTGATCCAGCGCGGCGTTAAACGCAGCAATCACGTCCGGAGAGATGGCATTGACCTTGCCATTGCTCAAGGTCAGGGTCGCGATACCGTCTTCGAGATGGTAGGAAATCAACTCACTCATGACGCTATTCCTTTCAATAAAGTAGGGCAGACGTTACCCACCGCCGCAGGCCAGGTAAAGCGCCGTGACTGACCGCCCAGTCACCCTTTCCCCGCCCGGCAAGCGTCGCCCGCCACCCCAGCCGCACATTCCCCTCTATATAGAGGAGGGCGCGAAGCCGGAGATTGGCGGGTTTGCCATGGACTGGAACCCGCGCGAACGACTGAAACGCTAAGCGCATGAAAATTCTGCAAAAAAAGTTTGCCATCGGAAAAGCTTTCGACTACATTAGCGCGCCTCGACAGACAGAACATGTTTGACGAGATACGGTGAAGTGTCCGAGTGGCTTAAGGAGCACGCCTGGAAAGTGTGTATACAAGAAATTGTATCGAGAGTTCGAATCTCTCCTTCACCGCCAAATTCGATGTAACCAAAACCCCTGATTTCGAGAGAAGTCAGGGGTTTTGTGGTTTCTGGCGTCTGGATTTCGTGGATGCCAATGTTATTGACCCAAGCCCATCGGCGAAGGCGCTTCCGAAATTCATGTAGGACGGGTGATAGGCATGTGGGAAGTAATGCTGGAAAGCCAGGTAGTTGGGTGCTTTCATAGGTTTCGGCACCTGACACGAGCCGTTTCGTGAGGGGTATTCGCTTTGCGCCTTTAGGGTACAAAATGAATCAACGGCAAGGCACATGACGCGGCCTATTATCTGGAAGGACGAACGCACGTTATGCAGGAATTCACCATGGAACAGGCCGAACTGGAAAAGGTTCACGTGGAGATCGTCAAGCTGATGGCTGAGCAGCGCAAGCTGAACGCCGAGGCCGGGAAGATGACCCGTGAAACTTTTTGGTATCCGGTGGCTGTAGCGACTGGGTTGATTGGCACGGTGGCTACTGTCACAACTGTGTTGGTCAAGCTGCTCTAACCTGTTGGACTGCCCAAACCCCCTCGAATGGAATCGACACTATGTCTCGCCCTCGCGCCGCTTCCCGCCGCATGGCTATTTCCCTCACAGCCATGTTGATGAGTACCGTCTCCTTATTAGCCATCGCATCCACAACCAATACTTTCCCCGACGCCGAAGCCAGCGACCCCGCAAAACTAGGCTGGATGGTCGGCTCGCCACCACCTGCAGATCGCACCGTGCGTTTCGAAGATGGCAGCTATTTCCAGTTCCCGGCGATGCGCTGGAGTGTCTCGAACTTCCGTCAACTGATGCCTACGATCAACGTTTCAAGGGGGCTCGGTGCGCCGGTTCCATTGGTATCTGCGCTGCGCAATGACATCGATGCGATCAGCTTCGTCCCGCTTGGCGCGAAGGCTCCGATGACCTGGGAGCAATCCCTCGCGGCGACCTACACCGACGGGATTGTGGTGATGCATCGCGGGAAAGTTGTCTACGAGCGTTACTTTGGCGTGCTGAAGCCTGAAGGCCAGCACGCGGCAATGTCGGTGACCAAGTCCGTGGTCGGCACATTAGGGGCGATGTTGGTGGCTGAAGGGCGAATCGATGCGAACAAGCACGTCGCCGAATACGTCCCCGAACTGACGGCTTCCGCGTTTGGCAGCGCCACGGTGCGCCAGGTCCTCGATATGACGACCGGCCTCAAATACAGCGAAGACTACGCCGACCCGAACGCCGAGGTCTGGGCCCATGCAAAAGCTGGCAGCCCTCTGCCCAAGCCAAAGGACTACAGCGGTCCGCGAAGTTACTACGAGTTTTTGCAGACGGTTCAACCGCAAGGCGAACACGGCAGCGCGTTCGGCTACAAGACCGTCAATACCGATGTACTGGGCTGGATCATCGCTCGAGCGACGGGTCGCAACGTCGCACAGTTGTTATCGGAGCGGATCTGGAGCCGTTTGGGGGCTGAGCAGGACGCTTATTTCACGGTGGACTCCATCGGCACTCCGTTTGCTGGGGGCGGCTTGAACACGGGCTTGCGTGACCTGGCGCGATTTGGCGAGATGTTGCGTAATGACGGCCAGTTCAACGGTCAGCAAATCGTGCCCCAAGCGGTGGTTGACGACCTCCGTCGCGGCGGCGACAAGCAGGCATTCGCCCAGGCGGGTTACGATTTGTTGAAGGATTGGAGCTACCGTTCAATGTGGTGGGTGACCAACAAAGAGGGTGGAGCCTTCATGGCGCGTGGGGTCCATGGGCAACGCATTTATGTCGACCCGAAAGCCGAGATGGTGATTGTTCGCTACGCCTCCCATCCGGTCGCCAGTAACTCGGCTAATGATCCGGTTACCTTGCCGGCGTTTGATGCGCTAGCTCAACATCTGTCCAGGTTGCCTTGAGTAATTATCCCCGGCCATGAAGAAGGAAATTTAATGATCACCACCACAACCCACACCATCGAAGGCCGACAAATCACCGCCTATCTGGACATCGTCAGTGCCGAGTCGGTGCAGGGGGTCAACGTGATCCGCGATATGTTCGCCGGGATGCGGGATTTTTTCGGTGGGCGCTCTCAGACATTGGAGCGGGCGTTGAAGGAAGCACGGATTCAGGCAACCGACGAGTTGAAGGAACGGGCGCGGGCACTTCAGGCTGATGCGGTGGTGGGGCTTGATTATGAGATCAGCATGCCGGCCGGGAAGGGCGGGATGGTGGTGGTGTTTGTGACCGGGACGGCGGTCAAGTTGAGGTGAATGTGGTCACGAGGCCGTTCGTCGGGGACGCAATAATCTGAACTACAAGTCCGGTAATGACTGACTAGTCTCAAACGCGTTGAAGGTCGATATTTTTCGGGCAAATAGGGCTTGCCGGTGTCGACCCTTTTTTGAGAGGGGAAAGGTATGGCTGATTCGTATATCGAAGACGACGGGTCTGAGTTTCCGATCAACAATTGCGTGCAGTGTGGTCAAGCGGAGTATATGGCGGGCTTTGGTGAAAACCGGGTCCAGGTCG
The DNA here is from genome assembly GCF_059716185.1 of Pseudomonas sp. LBUM1645. Taxonomy (NCBI): domain Bacteria; kingdom Pseudomonadati; phylum Pseudomonadota; class Gammaproteobacteria; order Pseudomonadales; family Pseudomonadaceae; genus Pseudomonas; species Pseudomonas sp. LBUM1645. Next base: position 5,079,359 of record NZ_CP166811.1, on the reverse strand, counting down.
CCAAATTGAAATCCAAGGCGCCCCGAACTGTAAAGTCGAAATTCTTGCCCAAGAGGATGCCGTCTTCCAGGATGTAACCGTCAACCGGACAGCCCCCGCCATTGAGCGGGGTTTTTATTTTCACAAGGTCGGCTGTTGGGATTTGGACTACAGATACACAACACGCTGTTGGTGTTTTTTTTCACAAACTTTTCACACCTGCCTACGTAGGCTCAACTCATCCGTTAGAAAGCAGTACCTGGCCCGTTCCCCAGCGGGCTTTTTTTTGCCTGTCATAAAACCTTTTCTAAAAACGCTGTCCAACCGTCGCCTATTGCGAGGTTGTGCCCGTGCGTGTCTGGACTTTGTCTCCTTTAAAGCATTCAATCTCGCCCCTTTCGGTTACCCCCTTTTTTGAGGTTCTTGTCATGCGTTTAACACTGCCTGCTTTGGTTCTGGGGCTTTTGGTTGCTCAAGGTGCGATGGCTGCGGGTGATGGCACTGCCGCCATCGGTGGTGGTTTGGGTGGCGCGCTGGGTAATGTGGTCGGCCAGAGCATGGGCGGCAGCACCGGTGCAGCGATTGGTGCTGGTGTTGCGGGCGCGGCTGGCAGTGCTGTTGCTGCACGCAAAGGCAGCCGCACTAAAGCCGCCATTGGTGGTGGTGTCGGCGCGGCCGGCGGTTCGGTGATCGGCAACAGCCTGGGCGGCAAGACCGGTTCCACCATTGGCGCAGGCTTGGGCGGCGCATTGGGCGGCGGCGTGGGCAGCAATCTGGCCAAAGGTCACAAGCGTCACTGATCCTGATCGATCAGCTCAAAAAGCCCGGCTTGATGCCGGGCTTTTCGTATCTGGATGTTTCTTCTTCGCGCTCTTCGGAACTACAGCTGTCCAACAATCAACGCTGGCGTGGAGAAAAAGCTAGAATCCCGCCATCCGTAACGCGTTCTCTTACCCCCGATACGGAATTTAGAGGTTCATATCATGCGTTTGACATTGTCCACGTTGGTTCTGGGACTTTTGGTCGCTCAAGGTGCAATGGCCGCCGGTGACGGCACCGCTGCAGTTGGCGGTGGTATTGGCGGTGCGCTAGGTAACGTGGTCGGCCAGCAAATGGGCGGCAGCACGGGTGCCGCGATTGGCGCCGGTGTAGGTGGCGCGGCAGGTAGCGCGGTCGGCGCGAACAAAGGCAGTCGCACAGAAGCGGCGATTGGTGGTGGTTTGGGGTCGGCTGGTGGCTCGGTGATTGGTAATAGCCTCGGCGGTTCTACCGGTTCGACCATTGGCGCAGGCCTGGGCGGCGCGGCGGGGGGGGCAGTCGGCAACAACCTGGGTAGCGACAGCGGCAGTTCGCACTCCGGTAACGGCCACAAACATAAGCATAAAAATAAGCACAGAAACAAACATCACTGATTCGACATCGAGCTACACCAGAAACCCGGCCTAGCGCCGGGTTTTTCGTTTCTGATCGTAGGACTCAGGAACGTTTGGTCGTAGGCCGCCTCGAACTTCATACACCCCAGAATGCTGTGAGGCATGCCATGACCCCTGAAACCGAAGGCAAGGAAGAAAAAGGCCCGAGCGGGCTTCCGTTCATTAACGATCCAGGAAACGAAGACCCAGGCTCGTTGATGGATGACGCAACGGTGCCGCTCAATGATTCCGATGATGCAGGTGATGTCGGAAATATCGAGTTCGAAGACGAGGAAGAGGACGAAGATTGACGCTGCTGTGCGACGGGCTCGACCGATCGTCTCTCTGATCGAACGCAACGCAGGGCCCAATCCTCGAAACTTCAGGGCCTGCTTCTCAGGCCCCTTGAGAGGTGCTTTATGAACGCTGATCCGAAAGACTCCGACATCGACGATACCCCCGAATATCCGCTGCCTTCACCGACCGATCCCCTGAGTCGTGATCAACGTCCGCCTGATGATGACGCTGGTGTAGAGCAAGTGCCGTCCGATGAAGTGAAGCGTGGGGATGTGGAAGGTCACCCTGACGATCCGGACATTGCCGGTGACGACGGCTCAAACGAACCGAGCTGAACATGCGCTGTGGCGCAGCGCCGCTCGTCGATTGTGCGGCACCTTTGAAAAGCGATGGCTGCCAGAATTCAGGTACGCACCTTGTTAAAGGAGATACACCATGATCAGGTCAAAATTGACGACCCTGACGGTGATCGGCGTGATGTTGGCCGGCTCAATGTCGGCGTTTGCTCAGTCCTCCGGCAACGATGCACCTGTGGATAAGGGCGGGATGCCGCCGTACTCCGAAATGAATGCGGGCTCCGCGGACGAGAAGGCGCTGCCGCCTGGCACTATTAAGGGTGGGAATGGTGGTGATGCAAACGGAAGTAGCACCAGCCCGAAGGCGGGAAGCGAGGCGATGAGTGGTGGAGGTTCGATGGGGAGTGGTTCTGGGAGTGGGTCTGGAGGATCCGGTAGTTCGGGGCGTGCAGGAGGAGGAACGGGCGGTGCTGGTGGTGGTACGAGTGGTTCGGGTGGTTAAGTCCGAGTTCTTACCGGAAGATGAGCCCAGTTTTAACTGGGCTTTTTCCGGATACGGTATCTTTGAGCTAGCTACTCGTCGGAGATGTCAGACTCAACCCATCGCATGAAAAACTCTTCCTGAACCTCAGGATCGTTTGTCAGATTGTTTTCCTCGTAATCAAAGATACTCACTAAATCACTTCTTAATGCTTGTTTTCCCAGTGTTAGTTCATATGCTTTTACGCCTAACGACATCTGTGAGGACATACTAGAGGGGTGTACGTTTATTTTTGCTCCTTTACACAAAAAAGTTACGTCACGATGGTTTTCCCTGACATGACCCAGGCATTTATAAAAGTCGTCGCCAGAGTATGAATTTCGATAACCATCTTCCATAACAAAAGTAATGCTTAGATTTTCGGAGTCACAGAGAAGCTCAGCGGATTGACGCTTGCCATTTTTGATTATTAAAATCTTTACGCTGTCCACGTTCTATTTCCTGTTCGGATTTAAGGTGGTGTGACCAGATGGGCGACCATTAGCACCAATAGGGGTTACGCCTAAAATATCTTCTCTTTTGACTCCGCCTGGAATTGCTAACTCTCGCTCGCTACCAAACTTATATTTTTTCCCAAGTTCCGAAGTCAGATCTCGTCCAGGGATCATCCGTATGGTGTACAAAAAACCGCTTCTCATGTTGAATTTTGTCGCGAAATCGATTCCAACCTCTCGAACTGGGGTGGTGCTTACAAAATTGCTCGGAGGCTTGTTGCTATCTAGGGAATGGAGCAGCAAGTCATTGCTGTCGCCCTTGGTTTTAAATCCTTGTTCAAATATCTCATCTGGGTGACGACCGTCTCCACGATATAAATACAATTCCTCTGGATATGATGGGAGTTGAGCTTCCCCCTCATCAACCTTAATCTTCTCAGTCGGATCCTCATCCCCAAACGCCGGCTTCTTACACCCATCCCCACCCGGACACTCACTCAACCCCAGCGGATCAGCCCACCCCGTCGGGTTCCGCGTGTACTGATACCCGTTTGACCCACCCGCCAACTTGCTCGGGTCCGGCGTCAAATACCGTCCAACATCCGGATTGTAGTAGCGATGCCGGTTGTAATGCAGGCCGGTCTCCGCATCGAAATACTGCCCCTGAAACCTCAATGGCTGATCAAGCACCTGATGGGTGTCGCGGTTGAGGCGAGTCAGGCGGCCATAGGCTGTGTATCGGGCGGCCCAGATGATCTCGCCGCTGTAGTCGGTGAGTTCTTGCGGTGTGCCGAGGTGATCGAGTTGGTAGTAGAACGGGCAGGCCTGGTGTGGGCCTTTGCCGTCGAGCATGGCGAGCGGTCGGAAAGTGCCGGGTTCGTAGACGTAGCTGCGGTGGTGATCCTGGCTGTGTTCGGCGACGAGGTGGTCGCCCTGCCAGAAGAACTCGGTGGTGTTACTGTCGACGGTTTTGCTGATGCGGCGGCCGAAGGCGTCGTAGCGGTAGGTCGCCTGGCTGCCGTTGGGCAGGGTGGCGCCGATCAGCCGATGTTGGCAGTCGTAGCGGTACTCGGTGACGAGTTTTTGCCCGGTGCCGCGGCGCTCGCGGATCAGGTTGCCAAAGGCGTCGTAGTCGTAATGGCGGTCGCCCTGCATGAGCAGGCGATTGCCTTTGACGGTGGTCGGGCCAGGACGATCCTGCATCAGCAGGTTGCCCGCCGGGTCGTGGGCGAAGCTTTCCGGTTGTTGATCGCGGGAGTGGCGGACTCGGATCAGGCGGTCGAGTGGATCGTATTGGTAGCTGCGTTGGCCGTGTCGCGTGTCGGCAATGTAGTCGAGGTTGCCGTTGGTGCTGTAGGCATAGTCGCGGCGATACAGCGGTTGGAGGTGTTGGCTGACAGAGTGGGCTTTCAGACGGCCCTGATCGTCATACTGATAATCGCTGAGCAACAGGCCTTGTTGGCGGTTTAGTTCGCGACCGGCGAAGAAGGTATGCGACGTCAGTCGGGTGCCGTTGAGGTCGATGGCCTTCAGCGCACCGCCCTTGGCGTGGTGGTAGTCGAGTTTGCTGTTGTCCGGCAGGCGCAGGCGATTGAGTTGGCCGCAGGCGTCGTAGCCATAACGCAGCGTGCCCCAGCCCTGATGTTCGGTGATCAGACGATCCTGCTGGTCGTACTCGAATTCCAGCGGATGGTCGTGGCCATCGTCGACGCTGACCAACCGACCGAGGCTGTCGTAGCGGTATTGAACCTTGATGCCGTCGGGCAGGGTTTTGACCAGCAGGCGCCCGGCCGAATCCCGCTCATACGCCGTCACCAGTTGCGAACCGTCCTCACCGAACTCGGTTTTCTCCAGCAGCTGGCCATTGAGGTCGTAGGCGTACGCCGTGCGTTGGCCGTCGAATCCGGTTTCCTGTCGGATCAAGCCATTGGGCGTGTAGTCCAGGAGATATGTTTCGCCGGATTCGTTTTCGATTTTCGTGAGCAACAGCTGGGCGTTGTCGTAGCGGTAGTTCAGCTGGGTGCCGTCGGGATTGATCCGGCGGCTGACCAGGTGCAGATCGTCGACGTATTCGTAGCGGGTGATACGACCCAGTTCATCGCGCTCGGCGGTGATCTTGCCGTAGGCGTTGTAGCTGAACGCGCGGCTGGCGCCGGTAGGCAAAGTCGTCTGGATCAGTCGGCCAACGGCATCCCATTGGTACTTCGTGACGGCACCGTGTTCGTCTTGCCGGGTAATCTGCCGCCCCAGCGCGTCGTAGGAAAACCGCCGCTGGCCACCGTCCGGCAAGGTCTCTTCGAGCAATTGCCCCAGGGCGTTCCAGACGAACACATGCCGGCTGGTGTCCGGGTAACGGATCGACAGCAATTGCCCTTTTTCGTCGTAGTGATAGTGGCTGACATGGCCGTCGGGGTCGGTCGCCTCCGTGATGTCACCCTGGGCGTTGCGCTGATATTTCCACACCGCTTTGCCGCGAAACCGCGTGTGCAGGAAACCGTGGCGATACTCGTAGGCCGTTGGTTCGTCTTCCGGCGGAATCAGCGCGATAAGGCGTCCGACCTCGTCATAACGGTATTCGGTGACGGCGCCGAGCGGATCCTGCTCGGCAAGCAACCGACCGTTGTCGTCGTAGGCCTTGAGGTGTTCGCCTCCATCCAGCTCGACCTTGCGCACCAGCCGCGCCCGGTCGTCGTGCTCGTAAATCTCTTCGCTACCGTCGGCGTTTTTAACCAGCACACTGCCGTTGTCGTCCCAGACATAACGCGTGTCCATCTGCGAAAACGACGCCCAATGCCGCACGCACCGGGCCGCTTTGCCGGCACGCTCCCACTCCCAGTAGAAACTTGCTCCGCCGGCCAACTGCCGCTGCAGGATGACGTGCTGATCGTCGTAGTCGTAGCGTTCGCTTTCGCCGGCGGCATTGGTTGCTTCGATCAAGCGATGACGAGCGTCGTAGCGGTAGGCAACCAGGGTTTGCTCGGTACACCAAGAATCTTCCAGGGTGTCGGCCGGCTGAAAACGCTGATACTCGATGGCGACGATGTGCCGGCGCTCATAGCGCAACAGAAGAGAACGCCCTGCGCCGTTTTCGAGGCGCTTAATCCTGTCAGAAGAGTCCCGCTGCACTGTCAGCCGATTGCCATAGGCATCGCTGATGGCCGTCAGACGTCCTGCACGAAAGTGGAAAAACCGCGCTTTTTCGCCAGCCAGCGCGAGGATCAGTTCTTCCGGCTCGTCACCGAGATAAATCGCCGCCCGCGACAGGCTGTTGTGGATCGCCGGGCGTTCACTGTTTGGCAGCGGGAACGTGGTCCGGCGGTTTTCGTGGTCGATCCAGATGACGGTCTCGCCGTCGATTTCCAGGTGATGCGCGAGGCTGTGACTCCAGCCGAATCCGAGCCCGCAATCGATCTCCACCGCACTGGTGCGATAGAGCCGGGTGAAGTCGAACGGCAAAATCCCGTCCAGCGCACCGTCGGTCAGCGTGAGCAGTTCCTCGCCCGTGACCATCGATACCGGACAGCCATTGGTACAGGTCAACGGTCCGCAATCGACGCTGTCACCGTTGGGGTTTTTCGCTTGATCCGGGGCATCGTCGCGATGTTCCTGCCTGCCAATCCTGGTCATGGCTTCGGATTTGTCGCGAGCAATGACCACCGGATTCTTCACCAACAAAACCGGCGCAACACCCGCGGTGATTTGCAACGACACGGCGGGCGCCGGTTTGATCGGTGCATTCCGGGCATTGACCATCAGCGGTTTGAGCGCGCCAGCGTGGGCTGTCAGGTCGGACCTGGCGGTGAGCTCAGCCAATCGCAAACTGGCGGCCGCCAGCCATTGCCGGGTCTGCGGGGACTTGATCTTGGACAGCAACTTCTGACTCAGACGCAATTCCAGTCCCGCAGGACCGGTAAGGCACATGAGCAGGAAACTGATCAATATCTCCGTACGAATTTCCGCCACGACCTCGGCGATGTACTGCGGCGGCAGCATCCTCAGCCAACTGGTGAGCGCCGCGAGATGAATGAACATCAACGGCTCGTCGCTCAGCATCAGCAACACTTTGGCGATGGACTCCGCCGAGGCGTTCAGCAGCGTTTCGAGCTCGGATTGGGTCAGGTATTCAAGGAGTTTTTCGCTGTTGGCCTGCAGGTCCGCGATCAGGGCGTAAATCTGTTTTACGTCATCCCACAAACCGTTCAGCGAGTTCTCGAAGCCGCGCCAGTCGGCCTGTTGCAGCATGCCGTAGCGCTTGATGAAACCGGCCTGGGAGAACCCGGCCCACGCAGATTCGAATTCGGTCGTCCATTCATTGCGCAACCAGCCTTCCAGCTCGCCGATGACGCCCTGATAGGAGGCGTAAAGTGCTTTGACGTGATCAGCGGATACATCGGGAAAGAACGTGATGCGATAACGCTGGCCGCGCTGGCAATCGGGGATTACCAGGATGCCGCTGGGGCCGATCTCGTCGTAGATCGGCTCGCCAAACGTCTGCTCGCCCGCCACCTCGGAAAGCAAAGGTTCAAGCATCACCGGCGTATTACCGATCGGCACGAAACGCGCTGCCTCAAACATATGCACCAGGGTCAACGGACCGCTGGCCTGGCACACGGCGACTGTCGCACTGACAGGCGTGGTCGAATGCTTCGGCGCGCTTAGACGGACTTCGTTGCCGACCTTGAATACTTGTTCGACATCCAGGGCCTTGCTGGTCCAGAAACTTTCAGCCCAGGCGTCGTAGTCATTCAGGCAGAGCCGAAAGTCATCGAGCAGCGCTTCGACATTCGGCTGGTCAGGGTCCATGGCGGCGACCACCAGCAGCCCGATGGTGTTGTTCAAGGCCAGGAGGTTGTCAGGTACGAACATTCACAGTCTCTCGCGCGGATCAATTCAGAGCGCGAGACTTTGCGGGGGATCGGCGGGGAAAGAAGTCGGGAAAGTAAGTGTTTGGTGTAGGGGAAATCGCTAAATGACGAAGAGCACTTCGGCGCAGGTTTTAGTACCGCTCAGGCATTGCCCGTTGCCCTTTGCCCGCCGCGCTCGTTATGCTGCTGAATCCTTTAATCGATCGCGGACCCGGCCGTACCTGAGCCGCCTCTGGGATGTCATTAGAAAACGGATCAGATGCGATGAATGCACCGCTGAATGAATTCGGCCCGATCAAGGCCGTGATTTTCGATATGGATGGCTTGTTGCTGGACACCGAGGGCATTTACACCGAGGTCACGTCCATGATTGCCGCGCGTTACGGTCGGGTCTTCGACTGGAGCGTCAAACAGAACATCATCGGCCGTGGCGCGGGTGATCTGGCGCGTTATGTGGTCAAGGCGCTGGACCTGCCGATCACCGCCGAAGAGTTCCTGGTGATCCGCGAACCACTGATGCGCGAGCGTTTTCCTACAGCGCTGGCGATGCCTGGCGCACAGGAACTGGTTCGGCATCTGAAGGCCAATAACATTCCGATTGCGGTGGGCACCAGCTCTTCGCGTCAATCGTTCGGTCAGAAAACTACCTTGCACCGCGACTGGTTCGCGCTGTTTGATTTCATCGTGACAGCTGATGATCCGGAAGTCGGCGCAGCCAAACCGGCGCCGGACATCTTCCTCACGGCTGCGCGGCGCCTGGGTGTCGCGCCTGAGGATTGCCTGGTGTTCGAGGATTCACCGTTCGGTGTCACGGCGGCGAAAGCGGCGGGGATGACCGCGATTGCGATCCCGGATGCGGCGATGGCTGATGAAAAATACGCACACGCCGATGGCATTCTTCGTACGCTGAAAGCGTTCAAACCGAGCGCTTGCGGTTTGCCAGCCCTCGAATGGGCTTAAAGCTGCGTACATGAAAACGCCGGCAACCTGATCAGGGTTGCCGGCGTTTTTTTATGCGTGAGTCAGAACATCAGGCGCCGAAACCACCGTCGATGGTCAGGCTGGCACCGGTGATGTAGCCGGCTTCGGGACCGACGAGGTAGGCGACGAAACTGGCGATTTCTTCCGCTTTGCCGTAACGGCCCACTGCCATCAACGGGATCAGGCTTTCGGCGAAGTCACCATCGGCCGGGTTCATGTCAGTGTCGACCGGGCCCGGTTGCACATTGTTGATGGTGATGCCGCGCGGGCCGAGGTCACGAGCCAGGCCTTTGGTCAGGCCGACCAGCGCCGACTTGCTCATGGCGTACGGGCCACCACCGGCGAAGGGCATGCGGTCGGCGTTGGTGCTGCCGATGTTGATGATGCGACCACCTTCGGTCATGTGTTTGGCTGCGGCCTGGGTGGCGATGAATACGCTGCGCACGTTGATCGCGAGGGTTTGGTCGAAGTCTTCGAGTTTGAAATCTTCCAGCGGTGCAACGGCCAGCACGCCAGCGTTGTTGACCAGAATGTCCAAACGACCGAAGGCTTTTACGGTGGCGGTCACGGCGTTGCGAATGGCCTCGGCGTCGGCGCTGTCAGCCTTGATGGCGAGGGCTTTGCCGCCGTTACCGGTGATGCTGTTTTGCAATTCTTCGGCTTTGGCCGTGGAGCTGACGTAGGTGAAGGCGACTGTCGCGCCTTCAGCGGCCAGGCGTTTGACAATAGCGGCGCCGATACCGCGGGATCCGCCTTGAATCAAAGCCACTTTGCCGCTGAGGTTCTGAGTAGTCATATCGATCTCCAAAGTCCCGAGGCGAGATGTCTCGGTTGATGGAGCCTAGTATCGATTCAGGATTACCGGCTGTGTAGACGGTAATTGCGATAGTCTGTGTAAACCAGAAGTTTATAGTGGCGCTTATGGAAACCTTCAGCAGTATCGAATGCTTTGTGCGCAGTGCCGAGGTCGGCAGCTTCGCCGAAGCCGCGCGCCGTCTGAGTCTGACCCCAGCGGCGGTGGGCAAGAGTGTTGCCAAACTTGAGGCGCGACTGGGTGTGCGGCTGTTTCAGCGCAGCACTCGCAGCCTGACGCTCACGGAAGCGGGTCATCGGTTTCTCGGTGAAGTGAGCTCCAGTCTTCACACGATCCAGAATGCCGTGGCCAATCTGGCCAGCGCCGAGGGGCTACCAGCGGGGACGTTAAAGGTCAGCATGGGCACGGTGTTCGGGCGGTTGTATGTCGTGCCGTTGCTCGGGGAGTTTCTGCGGCGCTTTCCGGCGATCAACCCGGACTGGCATTTCGATAATCGTCAGGTCGATCTGATTGCTCAGGGGTTCGATGCGGCGATTGGTGGGGGATTCGAGCTGCCGCAGGGGGTGGTGGCGCGCAAGCTGACGCCGGCCCATCGGGTGTTGGTGGCGTCAACTGACTATCTTGCGGGGCGTGAGGTGATTGCCGAGCCCGACGATCTGAAGCATCACGATGGCATCCTGATTCGATCGCCACAGACAGGTCGTGTGCGTTCCTGGCAATTGACCAGTCACACCCAGCAACACAGCCCGCTAACGCTCAAGGCGCGGATGACCATGAGCGATTCGGAGGCGGCCTGTGCCACGGCCGCCCAAGGGTTGGGCATTGCGCTGGTGAGCATGCCGTTTGCCGTGGGCTATCTGGAGGCCGGGACCTTGCAGCGGGTGCTGCCGGACTGGTTTGTCGACGATGGCAACATTTCTATCTATTACGCGGAACACAAACTGCTGCCCGGCAAGACCCGGGCGTTTGTGGATTTCATCATTGAGCAGTTTGCGGAGCAGGGGTTGGGGCAGCGGTTTAGTGCTCTTTGAGCCAGGCTTGAGACCGAGGTGTTGCCATCGCGAGCAAGCTCGGCTCCCACAGGTTATGCGTCGTGCCACAATGATGTAAACGACGCAAAACCTGTGGGAGCCGAGCTTGCTCGCGATGAACGATAACGCGGTCTACCTGCCAAACCCCCCCGGCCAGCCAATAATTTTCTTCGGCCGCGGCGTCGCATACGTCCGCACCTTGGAAGTCGACAATCCCAACCTCACCAACGACTCGGCAATCGTCACCGCCGCCGTCACACCATCCACCACTGGCACACCGGTGCGCTGACGAATCTGTTCATCCAGCCCGGCCATGCCGCCGCAGCCCAGGCAAATCACCTCGGCCTTGTCTTCAAGCACGGCCAATTCCGCCTGACGAATAATTGCCTCCAGCGCACGCTCGGGATCGGATTCCAGTTCCAGCACCGCCAAACCACTGGCCCGGACGGACGCGCAACGGTCCCAGAGTCCGGACAGTTTGAGGCGATCCTCGATCAGCGGCACGGTGCGGTCCAGCGTGGTGACCACCGAGTAGGCATGGCCGAGGAACATGGCGGTGCTGGCCGCCGCATCGGTGATGTCCACCACCGGCACGTTGAGCAACTCCTGCAAACCTTCGCGGCCGTGTTCGCCGTAACCGGCCTGAATCACGGCGTCGAAGGGTTGGTCGTAAGCCATCACCCGGTCCATCACCGCGATAGCGGCCAGATAACTTTCGAAATTGCCTTCGATGGAGTCAGCACCGAAGTAGGGCGTCAGGCCGATGATTTCCGTGCCCGGCGCGGCCACGGACTGAGCCGAACGGGCGATGGCCTGGGTGATGGACTCGGTGGTGTTGACGTTGACCACGAGAATTCGCATGGGAAGTCCTTATAACGGGTGGTTCTGCGGCCCGACGGTGCCGGACCGCCTAGGGATTAATGGCTGACGTTATCGACGGCGATGGCTTCACCGCTGACGTCTGCGTAATGAGGCTGCCGTTTGGCGATGATCAGGTAGATCATCCCGGCAATCCCGGCCCCAATCAGCCAGGAGAAGGGCGATACGCTGTCGAAGCCCGGTACCAGCGCCAGGACGATGGCGATCAGCGCGGCAGGAATGAAGGCCGCGACGGCGCGTAAATTGACTCCGCGGCTGTAGTAATAAGCGCCGTTGGGGTCTTCGCTGTACAACTGCGGCACGTTGACCTGACCTTTTCGTACGAGCCAGTAGTCGACCATGATCACGCCGTACAACGGGCCGAGCAGGGCGCCGAGGCCGGACAGGAAATACACGATCACCAGCGGGCTGTTGTAGAGGTTCCACGGCAGGATCAGCACCGCGATAGTTGCGCTGATCAGCCCGGCGCGGCGGAATGTCAGGTATTTGGGCGCCAGGTTGCTCAGCACGAAGGCCGGGGCGACGAAGTTGGCCATGATGTTCACTGCCACGGTGACGATCAGGAACGCCAGGCAGCCGAGCACCAGAAAGAAGGTGTTGGGGATCGAGGCAATGATCTCGGTCGGGCTTTCGATGATCCGTCCATTGATCTGAAATTGCGCGCCGCAGAGCAGGACGGTGATGCTGGCGAACACCAGAATATTTACCGGCAGGCCCCAGAAATTGCCGACCTTGATGGTCTTGCGGCACGGTGAAGAACGGGCGAAGTCGCAGAAGTTGAGGATCAGCGTGCCGTAGATCGACAGCCACAACGCACCGCCGGCAAAGATGTTGCGCCACATCTCACCGCCGGTCAGCGGCTCGCGGATCGACCAGGCGATGGTCGCGTTGGCCTGAAAGTACATCCACGCGGCGAGGGCGGCGACGGTCAGCAGAATCACTGGCCCGGCGAACGCTTCGTAGCGCCGCACCATCTCCATGCCATAGGCGAGGATCGCCAGTTGCACGAACCAGATCGCCACAAAGCACACCCAGCCCAGGCTCGATAGACCGAGGATCGAGTTGTGGTCGTAGTCAGCGAAGCCGGGATGAACCGCTGTCAGCAGTACGCGAAAGACCACCGAGGCCAGGTAGGTCTGAATTCCGAACCAGGCGATGGCGATAACAGCACGGATCAATGCAGGAATCTGCGCCCCGTGAATGCCGAAACTGATCCGGCTGATGACAGGAAACGGCACGCCGGTCTTTTGCCCCATGTAACCGGAGAGGTTCATGAAGCTGTACACCAACGCCGCACCGATCCCCAGGGACAGCAGGATTTGCCAGCCGCCCAGTCCGAGCGCATACAGCCCGATGGCGAATGAGTAATTGGCGATGTTGTGAACGTCGTTGGTCCACAGGGCGAAGATGCTGTAGCGGCCCCAGCGTCGACCTTCGGCCTTGGTCGGCGCCAGGTCCTTGTTGTGCAGGCGAGGGCTGAGTACGACGGGTTCTTGAAACGTTTGGTCGTGAGGGGTTGAAGTGGGTGGGAAGGAGGGCAGATCCAGCGCGATGTTGTTATTGGAGAGGCTAGTACGCATTCCGGCAGGCTCCGAGCTTGGCGTCGCGATGACTGTGCATGAGCGTTGGCTCGACAAATCTTCGTCGCGGGCAGTCAGCATCATTGGTTACGGGGCATCTGCAGCCTGTACGGGATAGGGCGCTTCAGGCTTGCGGATCTAAAGTGTGTGTATGTTTTGATATGATTGTATACAAAACATGTATGCACTTAAGCCAGATCCATGCCAGTCAGCGATCTATGAATTCTTCCTCTAATTTCGTTTTGTTATCCGCTCGCGGTAAGTGACTGAAATAAAGGCGATATAAATTGACCGAGTGAACAGGTATTTATTTTTCAGCGGAATTGGTACGAAAGGTCGACTGAGGAAGTCTGGAGAGGAGCGTGTAACTTTTTGGGGCGCATAAATGAAAAGTGCACACACAAATGGCACCTATGGTGACATTCGTGTGTACACATTTTCGAAGCTGGAGATGTGACCCTGTGGGAGCGAGCTTGCTCGCGATAGCGGTGTATCAGTCGACATGAATGTTGAATGTCAGTCCGATATCGCGAGCAAGCTCGCTCCCACAGGGGATCTCTACAAGGCTGGAGGTCAGGTCTTGGATTTGCTGATGATGTTGCCCGCATGCAGCCCGCATTCTTTCTGCGTCGCTTCTTCCCACCACCAACGACCTTCGCGCTCGTGCTGGTTCGGCAACACCGGGCGGGTGCAGGGTTCGCAGCCGATGCTGATGAACCCGCGTTCGTGCAGGCTGTTGTACGGCAGCTCCAGCATGCGGATGTAACCCCAGATCTCTTCACTGGTCATTTGCGCCAGCGGGTTGAATTTGTACAGGGTGCGTTCCGGGGTGGAGAACGCGGTGTCGATTTCCAGCACAGCGACGGCGCTGCGAGTCCCAGGACTCTGATCCCGACGCTGACCGGTGGCCCAGGCCGTCACACCCGAGAGCTTGCGACGAAGCGGCTCGATTTTGCGGATGCCGCAGCATTCGCCATGGCCGTCCTTGTAGAAGCTGAACAGGCCCTTTTCCTTCACGAAAGGTTCGAGCTTGGTGTAGTCCGGCGACACCAGTTCGATGTCGATCTTGTAGTGCTCGCGCACCTGATCGATGAAGCGGTAGGTCTCGGGGTGCAAGCGGCCGGTGTCGAGGCTGAACACTTTGACGTTCTTGTTCAGCTTCCAGGCCATGTCCACCAGCACCACGTCTTCGGCGCCGCTGAAAGATATCCACAGGTCATCGCCAAACTCGGCGAACGCGAGTTTCAGGATGTCCTGGGCGGATTTGTTGGCATAGGTCGTGGCGAGTTCCACGACGTCGAACGATGGGCTCATCAGGGCGGCTTCCTACAGGTCGGTGGCGCTGGGCGCTCTATATGGGTCTGATGGTAACAAAATCCTGCAGCCGCTGGCGCGCCCTCTGCGTTGCGCCGACCAGCCTGAGTCGCTAGAGTTCGGCAGTCCTTTTGCTCGCTCGACTCAATAATCAATACAAATGGGAGTGTCTTGTGGAAATTGCCTGTCTGGATCTTGAAGGTGTACTGGTCCCGGAAATCTGGATCGCCTTCGCCGAAAAAACCGGGATCGAATCCCTGAGGGCTACCACCCGGGACATCCCCGACTACGACGTGCTGATGAAGCAGCGCCTGCGGATCCTCGACGAGCACGGTTTGAAACTCACTGACATCCAGGAAGTGATCGCCACGCTCAAGCCGCTGGACGGCGCCATCGAGTTCGTCAACTGGCTGCGTGAACGCTTTCAGGTGGTGATTCTGTCGGACACGTTCTACGAGTTCTCCCAGCCGCTGATGCGTCAACTGGGCTTCCCGACATTGCTCTGCCATCGACTGATTACTGACGATTCCGGTCGGGTGACGAGCTATCAATTACGTCAGAAAGATCCCAAGCGCCAGTCGGTTTTGGCCTTCAAGAGCCTTTACTACCGGGTGATCGCGGCGGGGGATTCCTACAACGACACCACGATGCTGGGCGAGGCGGATGCGGGGATTCTGTTCCATGCGCCGGACAATGTGATTCGCGAGTTTCCGCAGTTCCCGGCGGTGCACAGCTTTGAAGAGCTGAAGCAGGAATTTATCAAGGCTTCGAATCGGGCGTTGAGTCTGTAAACACATTCATGTAGGAGCTGCCGCAGGCTGCGATCTTTTGACTTTGCTTTAAAGGCAAGATCAAAAGATCGCAGCCTGCGGCAGCTCCTACAGGTTTTGCAGGGTATCGAGCAGTACTTTT
This sequence comes from Pseudomonas sp. LBUM1645, assembly GCF_059716185.1. Taxonomy (NCBI): domain Bacteria; kingdom Pseudomonadati; phylum Pseudomonadota; class Gammaproteobacteria; order Pseudomonadales; family Pseudomonadaceae; genus Pseudomonas; species Pseudomonas sp. LBUM1645. The sequence goes on along the minus strand of NZ_CP166811.1, from coordinate 5,064,024 downwards.
ACCTTGGTAATCGATTCCTGATACTCGGCCTGCCACTCGGAATCCGCGACGATCCCGCCACCGCCCCAGCAACACACCTGTCCATCTTTCACCAACAAACTGCGAATCGCGATCGAGCTGTCCATCTCGCCGCGCACGTCCAGATACAGCAAAGACCCGCAGTACAACCCTCGACGCGTCGGCTCCAGCTCGTCGATGATCTGCATCGCGCGAATTTTCGGTGCGCCGGTAATCGAGCCGCCAGGGAAGCTGCCGGCGATCAGGTCCAGCGCGTCCCGGTCATCCGCCAGTTCTCCGGTGACGCTGCTCACCAAGTGATGCACGTTCGGGTAGCTTTCCAGGCTGAACAACTCCGGCACCCGCACCGAACCGATACGGCAAGTCCGGCCGAGATCGTTGCGCAGCAAGTCGACGATCATCAGGTTTTCCGCGCGGTCCTTGGGGCTGTCCAGCAGTTCGGCGGCGTTTGTCGCATCTTCGGCAGCGGTCAGTCCGCGAGGGCGGGTGCCTTTGATCGGACGGGTTTCTACATGGCGTTCGCTGACTTTGACGAAACGTTCTGGCGACAGGCTCAACACCGCGCCGCCGTCGGGCAGGCTCTGGAAACCGGAAAACGGCGTCGGGCACGCCGCCCGTAACGCGCAATACGCGGCCCATGGATCGCCCTGGCACTGAGCGCGGAAACGCTGGGCGAAGTTGACCTGGTAACAGTCGCCGGCCTGGATGTACTGCTGAATGCGTTCTAGCGCATGGCGATATTCGTCAGCGCTCAGGTCGGCTTTCATCGGGGCTTTCAACTTGAAAGACTCGACTGCTTCAGCCGTCGGTTCACTGAATAGCGTGATCAGACGCTGACGTTCGCTGTCGATCAGCGACGGGTGGAAGACCAACTGACTTGTACTCAGTTGGTGATCGCTGATCAGCGCCCAGTCATACAGACCGAAACGTGCGTCGGGCAATTGCAGATCGTCCTGCGCCTGACTCGGCAGGTTTTCCAGATGCCGACCGAAGTCGTAGCTCAGGTAACCGATGAGGCCGCCAGCGAAGGGCAAGTCGCAAGGAACAGCCGCTTCACCGAGTCGTGTCAGATTGTCGCGAAGGCGTTGCAGGAAATCGCTGCCACTTTCGTCAGGGAGTACCGCTATTTGCTCCAGTGGCCAGGCACTGAGCAGGTCATAACGTCCACGCTCGGCACTCGGCCGGCCACTGTCGAGCAGGACGGCACCGGGGGCATGACGAATCGCCGCGAAGTACTCGGCGGGGTTGGCGCGATAGGGGAGCGGGTGTACGGAACAGGTCAACATGGGCGGGGCAGATCAGCCATCGAGGCGGGGGTGGCGATTGTAGTCTCCTCGGGGAATTGCTCCTAGAGGGGATGTCGGTGTTGGGCAGATTGGGGGCAGGGTTGAAGGTGTTGCTGACTGTCAGGCCGCCATCGCGAGCAAGCTCGCTCCCACAGGGTTTAGCGCAATCCTTGTGGGAGCGAGCTTGCTCGCGATGGCCGCGACTCGGTCTCGGATCAACCTTCGACGGCTGGAATATGCCCAAACATTTCCTGAACAAACTCAACCCGCTCTTGAACCGTCTCAACAACCCCACGAGCCTTCAACTCTTCCAGCCGTGCTTCAACCGCATGCGTGCGCAACGTCAGCCCGCAATCATTGGCAATCTGAATGTTCAACCCAGGCCGGGCATTGAGCTCAAGAATCAGCGGCCCTTTCTCCTGGTCCAGCACCATGTCGACACCGATGTAACCCAGCCCGCACAGCTCATAGCAGCCCGCGGCAAGTTTCATGAAACCGTCCCAGTAGGGCAGTTGCACGCCATCCACTGCGTTGGTGGTGTCCGGGTGTTTGGTGATGATGTTGTTCAGCCAGGTGCCGCGCAGGGTCAGGCCGGTAGCGAGGTCGACACCGACACCGATGGCGCCCTGGTGCAGGTTGGCTTTGCCGCCGGACTGGCGGGTTGGCAGCCGCAGCATGGCCATCACCGGATAGCCCATCAGCACGATGATCCGAATGTCCGGCACGCCTTCATAGCTGATGCTCTTGAAGATCTGGTCCGGGGTCACGCGGTACTCGATCAGCGCCCGATCCCGGTGACCGCCCAGGGAATAAAGGCCGGTGAGGATGCTGGAGATATGGTGCTCGAGTTCCTCATGGTCGACGATCTTGCCGGACACTGTGCGATAGCGCCCCTCGAACCGGTCGGCAACCACAATGATGCCGTCACCGCCCGCGCCCTGGGCCGGTTTGATCACGAAGTCGTTGCGCCCGCCGATGATGTCGTCGAGGTTGTCGATTTCTTTCTCGGTGGAAATCACGCCATACAGTTCCGGCACATGAATGCCGGCGGCGATGGCGCGTTCCTTGGTGATGATCTTGTCATCGACAATCGGGTACAGACTGCGCTTGTTGTACTTGAGCACGTAGTCTGCGTTACGCCGATTGATCCCCATGATGCCCCGGGCTTCCAGGGCCTTCCAGGTCTTCCAGAAGCCGAACATCAGGCGTCAGCCTTCTTCAGGAAGGCCTTGAAGCGCACCAGTTCGGTCAGGCGGTAGCCGCGATAACGACCCATCGCCAGCATGAAGCCCACCAGGATCAACAGGATCGCCGGGAAGGTGAACACGAAGTAAACCAGCTCCGGAACGCTCATGATCAGGTGCGCCAGCGACGCGGCGAACAGCGTACCGATCGCCACTTTCATGGCATGGCCGGAACCGCGTTCTTCCCAGGTAATCGACAGGCGTTCGATGGTCATGGTCAGAATCACCATGGGGAACAGCGCCACCGACAGCCCGCGTTCCAGGCCAAGTTTATGGCTGAGCAGGCTGATCGCCGCGATCAGCACCACCACGAAAGTCAGCACCACCGACAGCCTCGGCAGCATTTGCAGCTTCAAGTGTTCAAGGTAGGAACGCAGCGACAGCCCCAACGCCGTGATGATGGTAAACAGCACAATACCGAAGCCGAGCTGGGTTTCCCGGAACGCCAGGGCGATCAGCACCGGAGTAAAGGTGCCGAGGGTCTGAATGCCGATCAGGTTGCGCAGGATCAGGATCACCAGCACGCCGATCGGGATCATCACCATGATCATGAAGGTCTGCTGGGTTTGCAGCGGCAGGCCGTACAGCGAGTATTCGAGGAAGTTGGCGTCGGTGTTTTCGTCGGTCAGCTTGGCCAGGCGAATCGCGTTCATTTCGCTGTTGTTCAGGCTGAAAGTCACGTTGGCTTTCTTGCCGCCATCGACGGTGATCAGGTTTTCGTCGCCGGTCCACCACAGCAGGCGGTCGGTCGGCAGACCCTGTTCACCGGTTTCCGGGTTGAAGTACAGCCAGTCGGTGCCGTTGAAACTGCGCAGCCACAGTTCCGGTGTTTGCGGCTGGTCGGCCACCAGACGAATGGTGTGGACCTTTTCCACAGGCACGTGCGCGATGGACAGCACCAATTCGACGATTTTCGCCTTGTGCCCGGGGGACGGATCGCCGCCCAGCAACAGCTTCACATTGTCGTCGTTGAGATTGTTGACACGCTTGATGGCTTCGCCGATGAAGGTTTCAACGTCGGCCGAGTGTTGGCGGATCGGTGCGAGCAGGGCTTCGGCGGCGATTTTTTCCGCGCCTTCGACGGCGATGCTGTCGCGGAAGGTTGGCCCTTTGACCTTGGATTTTTCACCGGTGTAGCGCTTGGTCAGCACCAGGCGGTAATAAAGCGTTTGATTGCCTTTGGCCCGACGTGCCGACCAGGTGACTTTGCGGTTGCCGTCGGCACGGTTCACGGCCACGCCGTAGTTATTGGAAATGAAACTCTCGTTGAGGCTGACGTAATCGCGGCTCAGCGGCGGTACGAACATCTGGATCTTGACCGGGTCCTTGGTACTGGCGACGAACTCGACTTTGGCGTCGATGTTCCACAAGTCGTCGGTGGCGTCTTCGGTCACGGGGATGCCGAGCACGAAGATCTGATAGGCCGTGACTGAAATACCCAGCACCACCAGGATGGCGATCAGGAATTTCAGGTGAAGGGTAAGAGAGCGCATTGGAATTACTCTGCGGTATGAGCGTCGGTGGCGCAGGCGGGTTTGCCAGCAGCGTATTTAAGACTGGGGTCGACCAGCGCATCGAAGCGTTTCAACGCTTCGGAGCCGATCAGGAGCGGATATTGGAAGGCGCTGCGGTCGGTCAAGTTCACTTCGATACTGCGTAAAGCCGAACCCATGCAGATATTCAGCTCGATCACCGGACGGGCGGTGTACTTCTTACCTTCTTCCGGGTCGTAGTCGCCGGCCCTGCGCTTGATCTTGCTGACGCGGGCCAGTGGCCGTTCGATCGGGTGCGAGTGCGCAGCGTCGATCGCTAGATAGAAGCGCACCCAGGATTCGCCATTGCGTTTGAAACGTTTGATGTCACGGGCACTCAGGGACGCGGTTTTCGCTCCGGTGTCGAGTTTGGCGGCGACTTCCAGGTCGATGCCGTCCAGGGAGGCGTACTCGTTGAGGCCGTAAACAGTCTTTTCCCCCGCCGCGGCGAAACCGGGCAGGCAAAGAAGATAAAGGAAGGTGGGGAAGGGCTTGAGTCTCATAAATCCTGGTGCGCAGCGGTCCGTACTTCGATTCAAGGCCCTGGCATCGCTGCGCAAGCTCCCTCGTATGCCTATCAACTGTTTATGACAAGCAGTGCAGATGTCACAAACAAATGCGGCCGGCATTCTAGCACGGTGGTTTTATGGCGCCAGCGCCGGGAGGCGGCTATAAACAGAGGGACTGCGTCGTTCTGGTGCAGTCGGTTATTAGACGATTGTCGACAATACCTATTTATCCTTTGACTAAAAGGTCTGTATTCGCTAGTTTTTGCGGCATCAGCTTTCAAGGTGTCGACAATATGCTGGATCAACTCGATCCCCCGGTCATTGCCCAAGACGATTCAGAGACACTTTCCGAGAACGTCTTCCGGCGCATTCAGGCGGCCATCGTCAAGGGCGAGATCGCCCCGGGCAGCAAGATCTCCGAGCCGGAACTGGCGCGCACCTATGGCATCAGCCGCGGGCCGTTGCGCGAGGCGATCCACCGTCTGGAAGGCCAGCGCCTGCTGGTTCGCGTACCGCACGTCGGGGCGCGGGTGGTTTCGTTGAGCCATGCCGAGCTGCTGGAACTCTACGAAATCCGCGAATCCCTCGAAGGCATGGCCTGCCGTCTGGCGGCCGAACGCATGACTCTTGAAGAAATCGACGAACTGCGCCGGGTCCTCGAAACCCATGAGCGCGATGCGGCGTTTCAGGCCGGTGTCGGCTACTACCAGCAGGAAGGCGATTTCGACTTCCATTACCGAATCATCCAGGGCAGCGGCAACCGCACCCTGACGCAGATGCTCTGCGGCGAGCTCTATCAACTGGTGCGCATGTACCGCATCCAGTTTTCCACCACGCCCAATCGTCCGCGTCAGGCCTTTGCCGAGCACCACCGAATTCTCGACGCCATCGCCGACCGTGACGGTGAGCTAGCCGAGTTGTTGATGCGCCGCCACATCGGCGCCTCCAAACGCAATATCGCCCGTCACTACCAGGACGGCGCTAACCAGACAGCCACTGAACGAGGTGAGTCATGAGTTCCAACAAGAGCACTCCAGGCCAGCGTTTCCGCGATGCGGTCGCCAGCGAACATCCGCTGCAAGTCGTTGGCGCGATCAACGCCAACCACGCGCTGCTGGCCAAGCGCGCCGGTTTCAAGGCTATTTATCTGTCGGGTGGCGGGGTGGCTGCTGGCTCCCTCGGCGTGCCGGACCTGGGCATCACCGGCCTGGACGACGTGCTGACTGACGTGCGTCGCATCACTGACGTTTGCGACCTGCCGCTGCTGGTGGACGTGGACACCGGTTTCGGTTCCTCGGCGTTCAACGTGGCGCGTACCGTCAAGTCGATGATCAAGTTCGGCGCGGCGGCGATTCACATCGAAGACCAGGTTGGCGCCAAGCGCTGCGGTCACCGCCCTAATAAAGAGATCGTGTCCCTGCAGGAAATGGTCGATCGGATCAAGGCTGCTGTTGATGCGCGCACCGATGACAGCTTCGTGATCATGGCCCGCACCGACGCCCTCGCGGTGGAAGGTCTGGAATCTGCGCTGGATCGTGCCGCCGCGTGCATCGAGGCCGGCGCCGACATGATTTTCCCGGAAGCCATCACCGAACTGGACATGTACAAGCTGTTCGCCAGCCGCGTGAAAGCACCGATCCTGGCCAACATCACCGAATTCGGCGCGACCCCGCTGTACACCACCGAGCAACTCGCCGCTGCCGATGTGTCGCTGGTGCTGTACCCGCTCTCGGCGTTCCGCGCGATGAACAAAGCCGCGGAAAACGTCTACACCGCGATCCGCCGCGATGGCACGCAACAGAACGTTATCGACACCATGCAGACCCGCATGGAGCTTTACGATCGCATCGACTACCACACCTTCGAGCAGAAGCTCGATGCGTTATTTGCCGCGAAGAAGTAAAGATCAAAAGATCGCAGCCTCGTTTCACTCGACAGCTCCTACAGGGTTGTTGTCGAGCGCGGTCAATGTAGGAGCTGCCGAAGGCTGCGATCTTTTCGGCAACACCCAAAAGACCTGATGAATCACAACTTGCCGATTCCCTAACAAATTCAAGATTGGAGACAGCAATGGCCGAAGCAAAAGTACTCAGTGGCGCCGGGCTCCGTGGCCAGGTTGCCGGGCAAACCGCACTGTCCACCGTGGGCCAGTCGGGCGCAGGCCTGACCTATCGTGGCTACGACGTTCGCGAACTGGCGGCTGACGCACAATTCGAAGAAGTGGCCTACCTGCTGCTTTACGGCGAACTGCCGACCAAAACTCAACTCGCCGCTTACATCAGCAAACTGGGCAAGTTGCGCGACCTGCCGCAAGCGCTGAAAGAAGTGCTGGAGCGCATCCCCGCCGACGCCCACCCGATGGACGTGATGCGCACCGGTTGCTCGTTCCTGGGCAACATCGAGCCGGAGAAAGACTTCTCCGAACAACACGACGTGACTGACCGTCTGCTGGCCGCGTTCCCGGCGATCATGTGCTACTGGTATCGCTTCAGCCACGACGGCAAACGCATCAGCTGCGTGAGCGACGAACAATCCATCGGCGGCCACTTCCTGCACCTGCTGCACGACAAGAAGCCGAGCGAGTTGCACGTCAAAGTGATGAACGTTTCGCTGATCCTCTACGCGGAACACGAGTTCAACGCCTCGACCTTCACCGCACGGGTTTGCGCCTCGACCCTGTCGGACATGTATTCCTGCGTAACGGCGGCCATCGGCTCGCTGCGCGGTCCGCTGCATGGCGGCGCCAACGAAGCGGCGATGGAAATGATCGAGCGTTTTTCGTCGCCGGAAGAGGCGATCAAAGGCACCCTCGGCATGCTTGAGCGCAAGGACAAGATCATGGGCTTCGGCCACGCGATCTATAAGGACAACGATCCGCGCAACGAGGTGATCAAGGGCTGGTCGAAAAAACTCGCTGACGAAGTGGGCGACACCGTGTTGTTCCCGGTTTCAGAAGCCATCGACAAGACCATGTGGGAGCAGAAAAAACTGTTCCCGAACGCCGACTTCTACCACGCGTCGACGTACCACTTCATGGGCATTCCGACCAAGTTGTTCACACCGATTTTCGTCTGCTCGCGCCTGACCGGCTGGGCGGCGCACGTGTTCGAACAACGTGCCAACAACCGCATCATCCGCCCGAGCGCCGAGTACGTCGGCGTCGAACAGCGCAAGTTCGTGCCAATCGAACAACGCTGACCGGGGAGGGCCGGCTGAACCGGGAACCAGTAGGAGCCGAGCTTGCTCGCGATGACGGACTGACATTCAACATCGATGTCGACTGATATATCGCTATCGCGAGCAAGCTCGGCTCCTACAGGGGACCGGTCTCAATTCAAATGCCAGGCCCCACCTTTTGAAACTACCGTGACCGAGTCCTGACGATGAACACTGAATTCCGTAAACCGCTGCCCGGCAGCCATCTGGATTACTTCGACGTCCGTGCGGCTGTCGAAGCCATCCAGCCCGGCGCCTACGACACTCTGCCGTACACCTCCCGCGTGCTGGCGGAAAACCTGGTGCGTCGCTGCGACCCGGCCACGCTCACCGAATCCCTGAAGCAATTTATCGAGCGCAAACGCGACCTCGACTTCCCATGGTTCCCGGCCCGTGTGGTGTGCCACGACATTCTCGGCCAGACCGCGCTGGTCGACCTCGCCGGCCTGCGTGACGCCATCGCTTTGCAAGGTGGCGACCCGGCTCAAGTGAACCCGGTAGTGCCGACGCAATTGATCGTCGATCACTCCCTGGCCGTTGAGCGCGGTGGTTTCGATCCGGAGGCGTTCGAGAAGAACCGCGCCATCGAAGACCGTCGCAACGAAGACCGTTTCCACTTCATCAACTGGACCAAAAAAGCGTTCAAGAACGTTGATGTGATTCCACCGGGCAACGGGATCATGCACCAGATCAACCTGGAGAAAATGTCTCCGGTGATCCAGGTGCGCGACGGCGTGGCGTTCCCCGACACTTGCGTCGGTACCGACAGCCACACCCCGCACGTCGATGCACTGGGCGTGATCGCCATTGGTGTCGGCGGTCTGGAAGCTGAAAGCGTAATGCTCGGCCGCGCGTCCTGGATGCGCCTGCCGGAAAGCGTCGGCGTCGAACTGACCGGCAAGCTGCAACCGGGCATCACCGCCACCGACATGGTGCTGGCGCTGACCGAGTTCCTGCGTCAGCAAAAAGTCGTTGGCGCTTGGCTGGAGTTCTTCGGCGAAGGCGCCTCCGCGTTGACTCTTGGCGACCGTGCGACCATCTCCAACATGGCCCCGGAATACGGCGCCACGGCAGCGATGTTCTACATCGACCAACAGACCATCGACTACCTGAAACTCACCGGCCGTGAAGACGAGCAGGTGCAACTGGTCGAGAACTATGCGAAGACCACAGGTCTGTGGGCTGACAGCTTGAAGAATGCGCAATACGAGCGTGGGTTGAGCTTCAACCTGTCTTCGGTGGTGCGCAACATGGCCGGCCCGAGCAACCCGCACGCTCGCGTTGCGACCTCGGACCTCGCCGCCCAAGGCATTTCCGGCCAGTGGACCGAAGTGCCCGGCCAAATGCCGGACGGCGCGGTGATCATCGCCGCCATCACCAGTTGCACCAACACCAGCAACCCGCGCAACGTCATTGCCGCCGGCCTGCTGGCGCGCAATGCCAACAAGCTCGGGTTGACTCGCAAGCCGTGGGTCAAATCGTCCCTGGCGCCGGGTTCGAAAACCGTGGCGCTGTACCTCGACGAGGCCGGCCTCACCAGCGAACTGGAGCAACTCGGTTTCGGCATCGTCGCCTTCGCCTGCACCACCTGCAATGGCATGTCCGGCGCGCTGGACCCGGTGATTCAGCAAGAGATCATCGACCGCGACCTGTACGCCACTGCCGTGTTGTCCGGTAACCGCAATTTCGACGGCCGGATCCATCCCTACGCCAAGAACGCGTTCCTCGCTTCGCCGCCGTTGGTGGTCGCTTACGCCATCGCCGGGACCATCCGCTTCGACATCGAAAAAGATGTGTTGGGTGTGGTCGACGGTAAGGAAATCCGCCTGAAAGACATCTGGCCAAGCGACGAAGAAATCGACGCAGTGGTCAAGGCGTCGGTTAAGCCGGAGCAGTTCCGTCAGGTCTACATTCCGATGTTCGCCATCCACGAAGACACCGGCCCGAAAGTGACGCCGCTGTACGACTGGCGCGAGATGAGCACCTACATCCGCCGTCCGCCGTACTGGGAAGGCGCGTTGGCCGGTGCACGTCCGCTCAAGGGCATGCGCCCACTGGCGGTGCTGCCGGACAACATCACCACCGATCACCTGTCGCCGTCCAACGCGATCATGCTCGACAGCGCCGCCGGCGAATACCTGGCGAAAATGGGCCTGCCGGAAGAGGACTTCAACTCTTACGCAACGCACCGCGGTGATCACTTGACCGCGCAACGCGCCACCTTCGCCAACCCGAAACTGTTCAATGAAATGGTTCAGGAAAACGGCAAGGTCAAACAGGGTTCGCTGGCTCGCGTCGAGCCGGAAGGCAAAGTGATGCGCATGTGGGAAGCCATCGAAACCTACATGGAACGCAAGCAGCCGCTGATCATCATCGCCGGCGCCGACTACGGTCAGGGTTCGTCCCGCGACTGGGCGGCCAAGGGCGTGCGTCTGGCGGGTGTGGAAGCGATTGCGGCCGAAGGCTTCGAGCGCATTCACCGCACCAACCTGGTGGGCATGGGCGTGTTGCCGCTGGAATTCAAACCGGGCACCGACCGCAAGACATTGGGCATCGACGGCAGCGAAACCTACGACGTGATCGGCGAGCGCACCCCGCGTGCCGAGCTGACGCTGGTGATCAACCGCAAGAACGGCGAACGCGTCGAAGTGCCGGTGACCTGCCGCCTCGACACCGCCGAAGAAGTGTCGATCTATGAGGCTGGCGGCGTGCTGCAACGCTTCGCTCAGGACTTCCTCGAAGAATCGGCGGTTGCCGTCTAAAACACGATGTGCGGGCAGGGGATTTCAAGTCCCTTGCCCGCTTTGAAGGAGCACCAATGGCTCACGCACCTCAGATCAAAATCCCCGCCACCTACATGCGTGGCGGCACCAGCAAAGGCGTGTTCTTCAGCCTGAAAGACCTGCCTGAAGCGGCACAGATTCCAGGGACTGCTCGCGATGCCTTGTTGCTGCGCGTGATCGGCAGCCCCGACCCGTATGACAAGCAAATCGACGGCATGGGCGGCGCGACTTCCAGCACCAGCAAAACCGTGATCCTGTCGAAAAGCATCAAGGCCGATCACGACGTCGATTACCTGTTCGGTCAGGTGTCCATCGACAAGCCTTTCGTCGACTGGAGCGGCAACTGCGGCAACCTGTCGGCAGCGGTCGGTTCGTTCGCCATCAGCAATGGTTTGGTGGACGCCAGTCGCATCCCACAGAACGGCATTGCCGTGGTTCGTGTGTGGCAGGCCAACATCGGCAAGACCATCATCGCCCACGTGCCGATCACCAACGGTGAAGTGCAGGAAACTGGCGATTTCGAACTCGACGGCGTGACCTTTCCGGCCGCTGAAGTGCAGGTCGAATTCATGGACCCGGCGGCGGAAGAAGAGGGCGGCGGTGGTTCGATGTTTCCTACCGGCAATCTGGTGGATGACCTCGAAGTGCCCGGCGTCGGGACCTTCAAGGCAACCATGATCAATGCCGGTATTCCAACCATCTTCGTCAATGCCGAAGACATCGGTTACACCGGTACCGAGCTGCAAGGCGCGATCAACAGCGATCCGAAAGCGCTGCTGATGTTTGAAACCATTCGGGCTTACGGCGCATTGCGCATGGGCCTGATCAAGGATCTGGACGAAGCGGCCAAGCGTCAGCACACGCCTAAGGTTGCTTTTGTGGCCAAGCCTGCGGACTACGTTGCTTCGAGTGGCAAAGCGATTGCGGCGGGTGATGTCGATCTGCTGGTGCGCGCGCTGTCCATGGGCAAGTTGCACCACGCGATGATGGGCACGGCGGCCGTGGCGATTGGTACGGCGGCGGCGATTTCCGGCACGCTGGTGAACCTTGCAGCGGGTGGTGTTGAGCGCAATGCTGTGCGCTTTGGGCATCCGTCCGGCACGTTGCGCGTGGGTGCTGAGGCGAGCCAGGTCAACGGTGAATGGACCGTGAACAAAGCCATCATGAGCCGCAGTGCGCGGGTGTTGATGGAAGGTTACGTCCGTGTGCCGGGTGATTCCTTCTAACTGACACCTATTCCCTGTAGGAGCCAAGCTTGCTCGCGATGACGGAATGACATTCAACATTGATGTCGACTGATACACCGCTATCGCGAGCAAGCTCGGCTCCTACAGAGGTTCGCATTTCAATAATAAGAATGAGTTTGCCCTGAACCGAGGTCCCATCAACGAACCACTTCAAGAGTGAATCGAACATGAGCACCAACGTCGACCAGAACAACCGCCCCGACTACGACACGGTCCTGCAGGACATTGCCGACTACGTCCTCAACTTCAAGATCCAATCCGTCGAAGCCCTCGACACCGCCCGCAACTGCCTGATGGACACGTTGGGCTGTGGCCTGCTGGCCCTGCGCTTTCCCGAATGCACCAAACACCTCGGCCCCATGGTGGAAGGCACCGTCGTCCCGTTCGGCGCCCGCGTCCCTGGCACCAGTTATCGCCTCGACCCGGTCAAGGCGGCGTGGGATATCGGTTGCATCGTCCGCTGGCTCGACTACAACGACACTTGGCTCGCGGCCGAGTGGGGCCATCCGTCCGATAATCTCGGCGGCATTCTCGCGGTGGCCGATCACTTGTCGCAAAAACGCCTCGCCAATGGCGAAGCACCGCTGACCGTTCGCGTGGTACTCGAAGCCATGATCATGGCCCACGAGATTCAAGGCGTGATCGCGCTGGAAAACTCCTTCAATCGCGTAGGTCTTGATCACGTCATCCTGGTGAAAGTCGCCTCGACCGCTGTGACCGCCAAGCTGATGGGCGCCAACCGTGAGCAGTTGTTGTCCGCGTTGTCCCATGCGTTCGCCGACGGTCAGGCGCTGCGCACTTATCGTCATGCGCCGAATGCCGGGTCACGTAAATCCTGGGCGGCAGGCGATGCGTCCAGCCGTGGCGTGCGTCTGGCGGACATCGCGATGCGCGGCGAAATGGGCATCCCCGGCGTACTGACCGCCAAACAATGGGGCTTCTACGACGTGCTGTTCAGCCACACCAACAACGACCTGGCGCTCAAGCCCGAAGACAAACGCGCGTTCAGCTTCTCCCGGCCGTACGGCAGCTACGTGATGGAAAACGTGCTGTTCAAAATCAGCTTCCCCGCCGAATTCCACGCGCAAACGGCCTGCGAAGCGGCGGTGACTCTGCACCCGCAAGTCCGAAATCGCCTGCACGAAATCGACAAAATCGTCATCACCACCCACGAATCGGCGATCCGCATCATCTCCAAGGTCGGCCCGCTGGCCAACGCTGCGGACCGCGATCATTGCATTCAGTACATGACCGCCGTGCCGCTGGCGTTCGGCAATCTGGTGGCCGAGCAGTACGAGGACGACTTCCACGCGGCGCATCCGATCATCGATGTGCTGCGCGAAAAAATGGTCATCGTCGAAGACCCACGCTACACCCGCGAATACCTGGAGGCCGACAAACGCTCCATCGCCAATGCGATACAGGTGTTCTTCAAGGACGGCTCCAGCACCGAAAACGTGTTGGTGGAATACCCGATCGGCCATCGCCGTCGTCGCACCGACGGCATTCCGCTGCTGGAAGACAAGTTCAAGGCCAATCTGGCGACGCGCTTCAACGCCCAGCGCAGCGCCGAGATTTTTGCGCTGTGCAAGGATCAGGCTGCGCTTGAGGCAACACCGGTGAACCGCTTTGTCGACCTCTTCGTCATTTGATCGGATAAACACCAATCCCCCCGTAGGAGCTGCCGAAGGCTGCGATCTTTTGATCTTCGCTTTTAAAAGCAGAATCAAGAGATCGCAGCCTTCGGCAGCTCCTACGCGTGACCGTGTTTATCCGTTGAGCCACTTTTCCACAGGCAATTTGGTGATCGCAAACCCCGTCAGCAAAATCGCCGAGTACAGCATCAGTTCCCGGGACAAGGTTTGCCCTTCGTACCAGGCACCGATGATCACCGCGAACACCGGAAAAATGATGAACACAAACGACAGAATGATCGGGCTCAGTCGCTTGAGCAGCAGGAAGTAAACGATAAACCCGCCCACCGACGCCACAAGCCCCAGATAGAGCAGGGCGCTCCACGAACGCGCGGTGATCGCATCGAACACCGGTGCTTCGACATTCAATCCTGCGACAAACAGCATCAGCCCGGCAATGCCAATCGGCAGCGTGTTGTAGGTGATGACGCTGATCGCCGTACCGTGTTTTTTCGTCACCACGTAACACAGCGCATGCATCACCGCGGCGCAGAGAATCGCCAAGACCCCGAACAATTCGGCATGGTCCAGATGCAACCCTTGGCTGCGGATGATCATGAACAGGCTGCCGAAGCCGATGGCGATACCGAGCACTTGCGAGGGGTAGATTTTCTCCCGCAGAAACAGCGCGGAAAACAGCAGGATGAACACCGGCATGCAGCTGAACAGCAGCGCCGTCAGGCCGGACGAAACGTGCATCTCGCCGTAGTTGAGCAAGTAATACGGCAGGCTGAAATACGTCAACGTGACGAAGACAAAGAACCAGCGACTTTCTCTGGGAAACAGCAGCGGCTCACGACGTATCAGGGCGAAGCCGAGAAAGAGCGGGAAGGCAATGAGGAACCGCAGGCCGGCAGCGGTCAGCGGCGGCACGCTTTCCACGGCAATCTTGATCCCGAGCCACGTGGTGCCCCAACTCAGGCACACGATCAGGAACAACGCGCTGGTGATCAGGGCGGCCAGCCAGGGTTTGGCAGTACGTGAAGGTGCGCTGATGGCGATGGACATGATCGAACTCCTTTTATCGTCGGGATTGACCTCCTTCTGCAAAAGGTCTATCCCTGATTGAACCTGTTTCAAGCACGCTATTCGGGGCTGCAATGACTGTCAAAACAAGTATTGCCATGGTGTCAATCCTGCGCGACGGCCTCGCCAATGGTCTGGGTGTGAAATACAAACGCCTCGCCGACGGGATCGAAAAAGGCATCGCGGAAGGACTGATCGAGCCCGGCTGCAAATTGCCGCCTCATCGGTTGCTGGCGGATAGCCTCGGCGTGACCATCGGTACCATCAGTCGCGCTTACGGTGAACTCGAACGTGTGGGATTGGTGGTCGCTCGCGTAGGAGACGGCACGTATGTGCGTCAGCGAGGGATGGAACGACCGCGGGACAGTGGCTTTCGCAATGTCAGTGATGAACCGCGGGCGTTTTTTGACATGAGCCGCAATCAACCGATTCCGGGGCAGGAAGCGCTTTTTTTAAGTCAGAGCCTGCAAGCGTTGTCCCTTGATCCTGAGGCCTTGCAACACCTCGGGGGCTACAGCGCCGAGGCTGGATTGCCACGCTATCGCGCGGCGGGCGCGCACTGGCTCAGGCATAAAGAATTTGTCCCGACCGTCGAGCAGATCGTTTGCGTGAACGGCGGCCAGCACGGTCTGTTGTGTGCCTTGATGGGGTTGCTCAAGGCGGGCGATACGTTGGTGACGGAGCACCTGACTTACCCGGGGTTGATCAGCGTCGCACGTCAGCTCGGGATAAAACTCATCGGTGTCGGGATGGATGATGAAGGACTGATGCCCGATGCCCTGGAGGAGGTTTGCCGCAACCATCGTGTCTCGGCACTGTATTGCACGCCGACGATCCAGAATCCTACGGCTGCAGTGATGTCCGTCGCACGGCGCGAGGCGATTGCAGAGGTCTGTCGGCAGCACAATCTGTTGATCTTTGAAGACGAAGCCCACGCGGTACTGGCTCAACAGCGACCGTTACCCTTGAGCCATTTCGCCCCGGAGCGCTCGGTGCTGATCGGCAGCCTGAGCAAGGCGGTTTCGGCGGGTTTGCGAGTCGGTTACCTGCATGCGCCGCAACCGTTGATCGGACGCTTGAGCGCAGCCGTGCGCGGGACGTGCTGGATGGCCAGCCCGTTGTCGCTGGAAGTGGCGAGTCTGTGGATAGAAAACGGCATTGCCGAGCAGTTGCTGGGCCAGCAGATTGCGGAGATCGGTCGGCGCAAGGCGTTGGTGAGTAGTGTGCTGGAGGGCTTGGCGTACAAAACCCATCCCCATAGCCCGCACTTCTGGATCGAAGTGCCTGAACCGTGGCGGGCCTCGCAAATTGCTGAGGAGCTTAAGGCGAATAATTATCTGGTGGCTACTGCCGAGATGTTTGCGGTCGGGCATGGGGCGGTGCCGCAGTTCATCAGGGCGAGTGTGTGTAATTCGGCGGGGGATGATCGGTTGTTGCTTCGAGGGTTTGAAGCGCTGGCGGGGGCATTGGCGGAGACCGTGTGATCGTTCATCGCGAGCAAGCTCGCTCCCACAGGTGATCTTCAGTGAACACAAAATTTGTGTACGACAACGATTTAATGTGGGAGCGAGCTTGCTCGCGATAGCGGTGTTACTGTCGCCGAAAAATCTACTTGAACCGCCGCTCGACCCCTTTCTCCACCAAAATCTTCGCCGAAATCTCCTCCACCGAGAAATGCGTGGAATTGATGTGCGGAATGTTCTCGCGGCGGAACAGATTCTCCACCTCGCGCACTTCGAATTCGCACTGGGCGTAGCTCGAATAGCGGCTGTTGGGCTTGCGCTCGTTGCGGATCGCGGTGAGGCGGTCCGGGTCGATGGTCAGGCCGAACAGTTTGTGCTGGTGGGCACGCAGGGAACCTGGCAGTTGCAGGCGTTCCATGTCGTCTTCGGTCAGCGGGTAGTTGGCCGCGCGGATGCCGAATTGCATGGCCATGTACAGGCACGTCGGCGTCTTGCCACAACGCGACACGCCCACCAGGATCAGGTCCGCCTTGTCATAATATTGCGTACGCGCACCGTCGTCGTTGTCGAGGGCGAAGTTCACCGCCTCGATTCGCTCCATGTAATTGGAGTTGCTGCCAATCGAGTGGGACTTGCCGACGGTGTAGGAAGAATGCTCGGTCAGTTCCTGTTCAAGAGGCGCCAGGAAGGTCGAGAAAATGTCGATCATGAAACCATTGGACGTTGCGAGGATCTCACGGATGTCCTGATTGACAATGGTGTCGAAGATGATCGGCCGAAAGCCGTCGGTTTCGGCGGCTTTGTTGATTTGTTGTACCATGGCCCGCGCTTTATCCACGTTGTCGATGTATGGCCGCGTGAATTTGCTGAAGGTAATGTTTTCGAACTGCGCCAGGAGGCTTTGGCCGAGGGTCTCGGCTGTGATGCCGGTGCCATCGGAGATAAAGAAAGCAGATCGTTTCATTTGCACCTTGGGCCTTAAGCTAGTGACGAATCTTGGATATGATAGGCGCGATTTGCCGGCCGCCAGTGGCCCGCATTCTCACTTATTTTCCAGGTCCAGGCCATACAGCTGGCAAATGCTCCATAGAGCAGCCGGCTTCTGAGCTTTTCCAACACAGTTAGTGGAGAGATCACCTTGGTAGAGTACGTAGTTTCCCTCGATAAGCTCGGCGTCCATGATGTAGAGCACGTAGGGGGCAAGAACGCATCCCTGGGCGAGATGATCAGTAACCTTGCAGGTGCCGGTGTATCGGTGCCCGGTGGCTTCGCCACGACAGCTCAGGCTTATCGTGATTTTCTCGAGCTGAGCGGCCTGAACGATCAGATCCACGCCGCCCTCGACGCCCTGGACGTCGACGATGTCAACGCCCTGGCCAAGACCGGCGCCCAGATCCGTCAATGGATCATGGAAGCCGAATTCCCTGAGAAGCTCAACGCCGAGATCCGCACCGCGTTCGCCACGCTGTCGGCCGGCAACCCTGACATGGCCGTGGCCGTGCGCTCTTCCGCTACCGCCGAAGACCTGCCGGACGCTTCCTTTGCCGGTCAGCAGGAAACCTTCCTGAACATCCGTGGTGTCGAAAACGTTATTCGCGCCGCCAAAGAGGTGTTCGCTTCGCTGTTTAACGACCGCGCGATTTCCTACCGCGTCCACCAGGGCTTCGACCACAAGCTGGTTGCCCTGTCGGCTGGCGTGCAGCGCATGGTCCGCTCTGAAACCGGCACCGCCGGCGTGATGTTCACCCTCGATACCGAATCGGGCTTCCGTGACGTGGTGTTCATCACCGGCGCCTACGGCCTGGGTGAAACCGTCGTACAAGGCGCGGTGAACCCGGATGAGTTCTACGTCCACAAAGGCACGCTGGCAGCCGGTCGTCCGGCCATCCTGCGTCGCAACCTGGGCAGCAAAGCCATCAAGATGATCTACGGCGAAGTCGCCACGGCCGGTAAATCGGTCAAGACCATCGACGTCGACAAGGCTGATCGCGCACGTTTCTGCCTGAGCGACGCTGAAGTCAGCGAACTGGCCAAGCAAGCGATGATCATCGAGAAGCACTACAAGTGCCCGATGGACATCGAATGGGCCAAAGACGGCGACGACGGCAAGCTCTACATCGTTCAGGCCCGTCCTGAAACCGTGAAGAGCCGCACCTCGGCCAACGTCATGGAACGCTACCTGTTGAAAGAAACCGGCACCGTGCTGGTTGAAGGTCGCGCCATCGGCCAGCGCATCGGCGCCGGCAAGGTCCGCATCATCAAGGACGTGTCCGAGATGGACAAAGTCCAGCCAGGCGACGTTCTGGTCTCCGACATGACCGACCCGGACTGGGAACCGGTCATGAAGCGCGCCAGCGCCATTGTCACCAACCGTGGCGGCCGTACTTGCCACGCGGCGATCATCGCTCGCGAGCTGGGCATCCCGGCCGTGGTCGGTTGCGGCAACGCCACCCAGCTGTTGAAAGACGGCCAGGGCGTGACCGTGTCCTGCGCTGAAGGCGACACCGGTTACATCTTCGAAGGCGAACTGGGCTTCGACATCAAGAAAAACTCCGTGGACGCCATGCCGGATCTGCCGTTCAAGATCATGATGAACGTCGGCAACCCGGACCGCGCCTTCGACTTCGCTCAGCTGCCGAACGCCGGTGTGGGCCTGGCCCGTCTGGAGTTCATCATCAACCGCATGATCGGTGTTCACCCGAAAGCGCTGTTGAACTACGACGGTCTGCCGCAGGACATCAAGGACAGCGTCGACAAGCGCATCGCCGGCTACGACGATCCGGTTGGCTTCTATGTCGACAAACTGGTTGAAGGCATCAGCACCCTGGCCGCTGCGTTCACCCCGAAAAAGGTCATCGTGCGTCTGTCGGACTTCAAGTCCAACGAATACGCGAACCTTATCGGCGGCAAGCTCTACGAGCCGGAAGAAGAAAACCCGATGCTGGGCTTCCGCGGTGCTTCGCGTTACATCAGCGAAGCGTTCCGTGACTGCTTCGAGCTCGAGTGCCGCGCCCTCAAGCGTGTGCGCAACGAGATGGGCCTGACCAACGTTGAAATCATGGTGCCGTTCGTCCGTACATTGGGCGAAGCTAGCCAAGTGATCGATCTGTTGGCCGAAAATGGCCTGGCCCGCGGCGAGAATGGTCTGCGCATCATCATGATGTGCGAACTGCCGTCCAACGCGATCCTCGCCGAAGAGTTCCTCGAGTTCTTTGACGGCTTCTCCATTGGCTCCAACGACCTGACCCAGCTGACCCTGGGCCTGGACCGTGACTCCGGGATCATCGCGCACCTGTTCGACGAGCGTAATCCGGCGGTCAAGAAACTGCTGGCCAACGCGATTCAGGCGTGCAACAAGGCTGGCAAGTACATCGGCATTTGCGGTCAGGGCCCTTCGGACCACCCTGATCTGGCCAAATGGCTGATGGAGCAGGGCATCGAAAGCGTTTCGTTGAACCCCGATTCCGTACTGGAAACCTGGTTCTTCCTGGCTGAAGGTCAAGCTTCGGCTTGATGTGAATGAAGCCTCGGTCATGTGGCCGAGGCTTTAAGAATCAAGTAGGGCGGGCTCCTCTGGAAGCCGCCCTTTTTTGTGCAAGAGCATTATGCAAAGCAGCAGCAACCTATTTCCTGTCGCCCTGATCAGCGCCGAGCGGCGCGGCGATCTGAGCGAAGACGTGTATCGTCTGAAACCCGGCAACAGCCCTGACGGCACCGTCGAACTGGCTGTGACGCGCCTGGGCATGGCGGATGGCTCTGACGCGCGTGGCGTTCCGGTTATTTTGCTTCACGGCAGCTTTTCCAATCGCCGGTTCTGGTTTTCCCCGAAGGGGCTCGGACTGGGCGCCTATCTGACGCGTCTGGGATTCGATGTATGGATTCCCGAAATGCGCGGTCACGGCCTGTCCCAGCGTAACCAGAACTACCGCAAGAACCGCGTTGCCGACTACGCCCGTTACGATTTGCCGGCCCTTGGCGCGTTCGTGCGCGAGCAGAGCGGCCAGATCCCGCACTGGATCGGTCACTCGCTGGGCGGGATTACCCTGGCGGCGGCATTGGGCGGTGAGTACATCGGCGAGCCGGTAGTGGCTTCCGCGGCGTTTTTCGGCACTCAAGTCAGCCGCACCTATTGGCCGTTGAAAATTCCGCCGGTGGAGTGGAGCGGGCGCTTCATTCTCAAACGTTTTGCCCAGCTGTCCGGTTCACGGCTCAAGCGCGGCCCGGAGGACGAGCCCATTGGCCTGGCCCTGGAAAGCATGCGCTGGTATGGCCTGTTCGGGCGCTTTGGCGATGCCGACAAGGATTGGTGGGCCGGATTGGCCGACGTTCAGTTACCGGTATTGGCCGTGAGTGCCGCAGGTGACCATCAGGACCCGACCTGGGCTTGTCGCAAGCTGTTCGATCAGGTGGGTTCCGAGCATAAGCAATTTATCAACCTGGGTCGCGAGCAGGGCTTTGGCGATAATTTCGGTCATGTGGAGATGCTCGTCAGCAAAGCCGCCCAGACTGAAGTCTGGCCGCTGGTGGCGCGCTGGTTGGCAGATCAGCAAACGCCATTGATGGGTGAAAAACCGGATCTGGCTGCGGCGGTCTGAGCCAGATGCTCTAACAAGGGCATTTCGCTCTGTTCGGCTTGCGGCTAAGATATGACGCATTGAGCTGTTCTGGTCACGTTTTGACACCCTCGATTGTCTTCCTCTTTACAGGAGTTTCTCGATGAACCATTACCTCACGCCTGACCTGTGCGACGCCTACCCGGAGCTGGTGCAGGTGCTGGAACCGATGTTCAACAATTTCGGCGGCCGTGATTCCTTCGGCGGCGAAATCGTGACCATCAAATGCTTCGAAGATAACTCGCTGGTCAAGGAACAAGCCGAGCTCAAGGGCAATGGCAAGGTGTTGGTGGTCGACGGTGGCGGTTCCCTGCGTCGTGCGCTGCTGGGCGACATGATCGCCGAGAAAGCCGCGAAAAACGGTTGGGAAGGGCTGGTGATCTACGGTTGCATCCGTGACGTCGACGTCATTGCGCAAACCGATCTGGGTGTTCAGGCGCTGGCCAGCCACCCGATGAAAACCGACAAACGCGGCATCGGCGATCTCAACATAGCCGTAACCTTTGCTGGCGTGACCTTCCATCCAGGTCACTACATCTATGCGGACAACAATGGCGTGATCATCTCGCCAAGTCCGCTTGCGATGCCTGAATAAAGCACCGCTGACTTTTTGTTTCAAGAATAGGGATGAGGATGTTCGAGGAAGAAAACGCGCAGTGGGGGCTGGTGCATGCCCTGGTGCTGGACGGTAAAGGCGGTGCGCGTTCGATAGCCCGGACTGAACTCGATGACTTGCAGCTGCAGGCCCATGAAAGCCTGTGGCTGCACTGGGACCGCAGTCACCCGCAAACCCAGACCTGGCTGCGCAAATCCAGTGGTCTGAGTGAATTCAGCTGTGACCTGTTGCTTGAAGAAAACACCCGACCGCGTCTTTTACAGCTTTCGGACAGCGAACTGCTGCTATTTTTGCGTGGGGTCAACCTGAACCCGGGCGCCGAGCCGGAAGATATGGTCTCGGTGCGGATTTTTGGGTCAGCCCAGCGGGTTATTTCTCTGCGTTTGCGTCCATTGCGCGCCACCGATGAATTGCTGGTGCAGCTCGCCGAAGGCAAAGGACCGAAAACGGCGTCAGAACTCATCCTTTATATGGCGCAAAACCTCACCAACAAGGTGCAGGATCTGGTCAGTTGCCTCTCGGAAGTGGTCGATGAGGAAGAAGAAAAGCTGGATGCCGACGAACGGTATACACCCGAGCACGGCGCCGTTTTGCAGATCCGTCGCAGGGCCGCTGCGCTGAAACGTTTTCTTGCGCCGCAGCGGGAAATATTCGGGCAGCTGACACGGATAAAACTGCCTTGGTTCGTCGAAGACGACGGTGATTACTGGAACGAATTGAACAACAGCCTGACCCGCTATCTCGAGGAGCTGGAATTGACCCGGGAGCGGGTGGGGTTGGTCCTTGAGGCCGAAGATAGACGTTTGAGCGTGCGAATGAACCGCACGATGTACCGCTTCGGGATCATCACCGGGATCTTTTTGCCGATGAGTTTTCTGGCGGGTCTTTTAGGTATCAATGTCGGTGGGATTCCGTTCTCTGCGAGCCCCTATGGCTTCCTGATTGCGTGTCTGATGATGGTCTCGGTGGCGCTGGGGCAGTGGTGGTTATTCCGACGTTTGCGCTGGGTCTGAGGGTGAGCCATGTGACCCGAGCAAATTTGACCGCGTCTTTCACAGACATCACGAGAGGTGCGTATGCACGATCCGTTTGAACAGTCTTTGCGTGACATGCTCAAGGCATCACCGTCCACCCGGGACGACGATGCGTGCCTTGGGCGTGTACTGAAAACCGCCAACCGCCAGGTCGGCGCCGGTGATCTGTTCAGCCTGCTGGGCCGCTGGTTGCCCGCGCTGATGATTGCCTTGAATAACGGATCGGCCCATGTCGCTCCGGTTTCCCGCCACCGTAAACCTACCGTTCGCACTGCTGATAAGGCTGATTGAATATGGAACTTGATCTCTGGACTCAGAGCCTCGTCACTGCAATGACTGCGTTATGGACCAAGGTTGCAAATTTCATCCCGAATCTGTTCGGCGCACTGGTTGTGCTGCTGTTGGGTTTCGTCGTTGCGAAACTTTTGGACACTTTGTTGTCCAAGTTGCTCGCCAAGCTGGGACTCGATCGCCTGATGGGCGGCACCGGTCTGACAAAATTGCTGTCCCGGGCCGGCCTTCAAGTGCCGATCTCGACCTTGATTGGCAAGATTGTCTATTGGTTCGTTCTGCTGATTTTTCTGGTTTCTGCCGCAGAATCCCTTGGACTTGAGCGAGTTTCGGCTACGCTTGATATGCTTGCGCTGTATTTGCCGAAAGTATTCGGCGCCGCGCTGGTGCTGCTGGTGGGTGTTTTGCTCGCGCAATTGGCCAATGGGCTGGTGCGGGGGGCTGCAGAGGGCGTAGGGCTGGACTACGCTGCGGGCCTGGGGAGAATTGCCCAGGGCCTGGTGATTATCATCAGTATTTCGGTCGCAATCAGCCAGTTGGAGGTCAAGACTGACCTGCTCAACCACGTGATTGTGATCGTATTGATTACCGTTGGTCTGGCGGTTGCGCTGGCCATGGGGTTGGGAAGCCGGGAAATTGCCGGTCAGATTCTTGCGGGAATCTATGTGCGTGAGTTGTATCAGGTTGGGCAACAAGTGCGTGTTGGCGAGGTCGAAGGTCAGATCGAAGAGATCGGCACGGTTAAGACCACATTGCTGACCGATGAGGGTGAGCTAGTCTCTCTCTCCAATCGGATCCTCCTGGAACAGCATGTGAGTAGCCGCTAACCCGGCAAACCCTGCTAATGTATGCCGCCGCAGAAATGCCCTGAAAAGGGCTGCGGCGGACATTGACCTGACTGTCGGCCCGACTTGTTTTGAATAAAGCTCAATCGCTGTCCACGCGCTACGACCCCCGCGAGCTCTCTGATGAGGAGTTGGTCGCGCGCTCGCATACCGAGCTGTTTCACGTAACTCGCGCCTATGAAGAACTGATGCGGCGTTACCAGCGAACATTATTTAACGTCTGTGCGCGGTATCTTGGGAACGATCGCGACGCAGACGATGTCTGTCAGGAAGTGATGTTGAAGGTGCTGTATGGCCTGAAGAACTTCGAGGGGAAATCGAAGTTCAAGACATGGCTATATAGCATCACGTACAACGAGTGCATCACGCAGTATCGGAAAGAACGGCGAAAGCGTCGCTTGATGGATGCTTTGAGTCTGGACCCCCTCGAGGAAGCGTCTGAAGAAAAGGCGCCGAAACCTGAGGACAAGGGTGGACTTGATCGCTGGTTAGTGTATGTGAACCCGATTGACCGTGAAATTCTGGTGCTACGATTTGTCGCAGAGCTGGAATTTCAAGAGATCGCGGATATCATGCACATGGGTTTGAGTGCGACAAAAATGCGTTACAAACGTGCTCTAGATAAATTGCGTGAGAAATTTGCAGGCATTGCTGAAACTTAGTTCGGCGCAAATATCTCTTACGTGTAGGCAAGTTCTGATAGACTTGCCGCCGAGTTGTCCCCCGGTTTGCGGGACTGCTTCACAATCACCAGAT
The DNA here is from genome assembly GCF_059716185.1 of Pseudomonas sp. LBUM1645. Classification (NCBI taxonomy): domain Bacteria; kingdom Pseudomonadati; phylum Pseudomonadota; class Gammaproteobacteria; order Pseudomonadales; family Pseudomonadaceae; genus Pseudomonas; species Pseudomonas sp. LBUM1645. The sequence continues at coordinate 5,039,851 of NZ_CP166811.1, read as the reverse complement.
GGGGATTTAACGGATGAAACTGAAAAACACCTTGGGCTTGGCCATTGGTTCTTTGATTGCCGCCACTTCTTTCGGCGCTCTGGCACAAGGCCAAGGCGCAGTTGAAATCGAAGGCTTCGCAAAGAAAGAACAATTCGACAGCGCTCGTAACTTCAAGAACAACGGCAACCTCTTCGGTGGTTCGGTTGGTTACTTCCTGACCGACGACGTTGAACTGCGTCTGGGCTACGACGAAGTGCACAACGTGCGTTCCGACGACGGTCGTAACATCAAGGGCGCTAACACCGCTCTGGATGCTCTGTACCACTTCAACAACCCGGGCGACATGCTGCGTCCGTACGTTTCGGCTGGCTTCTCCGATCAAAGCATCGGTCAGAACGGCTCCAGCGGTCGTAACCGTTCCACTTTCGCCAACGTTGGCGGCGGTGCCAAGCTGTACTTCACCGAGAACTTCTACGCCCGTGCTGGCGTTGAAGCTCAATACAACATCGACCAGGGCGACACCGAGTGGGCTCCAAGCGTCGGTATCGGTGTGAACTTCGGTGGCGGCTCCAAGCCTGCTGCAGCTCCAGCTCCAGCACCAGCTGAAGTCTGCTCCGACAGCGACAACGATGGCGTTTGCGACAACGTTGACAAGTGCCCGGACACCCCAGCCAACGTAACTGTTGACGCTGATGGCTGCCCAGCAGTTGCTGAAGTTGTTCGTGTTGAGCTGGACGTGAAATTCGACTTCGACAAGTCGGTAGTCAAGCCTAACAGCTACGGCGACATCAAAAACCTCGCTGACTTCATGAAGCAGTACCCATCCACCAGCACTACTGTTGAAGGTCACACTGACTCCGTCGGTCCTGACGCTTACAACCAGAAACTGTCCGAGCGTCGTGCAAACGCCGTTAAGCAAGTTCTGACCAACCAGTACGGTGTTGAATCGTCCCGCGTTCAGTCTGTTGGCTACGGCGAATCCCGCCCAGTTGCTGACAACAAAACTGAAGCTGGTCGCGCTGTAAACCGTCGCGTAGAAGCGCAGGTTGAAGCTAACGCTAAGTAATTAGCGCGCAGCTCTGAAAAGCCCGGCTTAGGCCGGGCTTTTCTTTGTCTGCGATTTGGGTTTTAGCGGGAGATTTGCGTTGTGGCGAAAAGATCGCAGCCTTCGGCTGCTCCTACATTGACCGTGTGCAAATCCAATCCCGTAGGAGCTGCCGAAGGCTGCGATCTTTTGATCTCATCACACCCTGCGACCGCGCCGATGACCAGGATTGCCGGGCTTTTCAACTCAAAGGCGTAGGCATCTTCTTCCATCGCTGTCAGATCGCTCCGACATTCCCGTTGGTGCGGCAGGGAAGCGTTTTCAATCATTGCCACCGGTGTATCCGCCGCCATTCCTCCGGCGAGCAACTGCTCACGAATCTCGCTCAGTTTTGCGACACCCATATACACCACCAGCGTCGTGCCACCTTGGGCCAGGGCTTGCCAGTTCAGACTGCTGCCATCCTGAGTGTGGGCGGTGACCAGTGTCACGCCGCGCGCAACGCCTCGCAGGGTCAACGGAATATCGCATTGAGTTGCGCCGGCAAGCCCGGCAGTGATGCCGTTGACCAGTTCCACTTCAACCCCATGTTCACGCAGCCACTGCGCCTCTTCGCCGCCCCGGCCAAAAATGCACGGGTCGCCACCCTTGAGCCGCACCACGCATTTTCCGTGGCGGGCATAACGCAGCATCAGGCGATGAATGAATGCCTGAGGTGTGGAGCGACAGCCGCCGCGCTTACCCACGGGAATGATCCGCGCCTGCGGGCAATGCTCCAGCACCGCATCGTTGACCAGGTCATCGATCAGCACCACATCCGCTTCGCTCAACGCCCGCACGGCCTTGAGGGTCAACAATTCCGGATCGCCAGGACCCGCACCCACCAGCCAGACTTTTGCGCTCATAGTGTTTTTCCTCACGAGGTGACGGCAACCGGCTGCGCAGTGGTGGCCAGCAAACGCTTGATTTCCGGGACGCAGGAGCCGCATTGCGTGCCGCAGCCCAATTCTTGTTTCAAACCCTGCAGGTCCAGGCCGCGGCTAATGCCGGCGCAGACCGCGCTTTGGCTGACGTTTTTGCAGTTGCACAGGGTTTTGTTACCGGCGGTCGGCGTATTGGCGTTGCCCGGTGGGGCGCTCAGCGGTGCCAGCAGCCAGCGCCGCAGCTGTTCGTCAGCGCGACCTTCCAGCCACAGGCTTTGCAGCCAGTGTTGGGCAAGGGTTTCGCCTGCCAGACGAATCGCGGTGATCCGGCCATTCTCGATCCGCACCCGTTTACCAATGGAGCGCCGTGGGTCGTCGTAGGCCAAAACCGGGCCATCGTTGAGTCCCAGGCATTGATCGATATCACGCAGCAATTGCGGATCTGGCGCGACGGCGCTAGCAGCGCGTATCAGCAGCGCGGGGCGTTCGCGACCGGCCAAGCCTAGACTGACGTAGGAAAACGCCTCACAGAGCGGTCGTAGCGTCTCAAAATGCTGTTGAACATTGCCCTCGATCAGGGCGAACAGGTTCCACGGCAGTTGCACCGGTTCCAGGCGCACGCCGCTGTGTTTGAGTTCGGGCTGTTTCGATAGCGGGTCGAAGGCGGGAAGAGTGAGGGTATTTACGCCACCCTTGAGGAAGCGGTCACCCCAATGCATCGGCAGAAAGGCCTGACCGGGTCGCACGCTGTCGTCACCGCCGACGGCGACAATCACCGCACCACGGCGACTTTTCAGGCTGACCAGGTCGCCCGATTGCAGCCGATGCCGGCGCAGTTCATCCGGGTGCAAACTCAACACGGCTTCGCTGACGTGGCCGAACAGTTGCGCGGCGGTGCCGGTGCGGCTCATGCCGTGCCATTGATCCCGCAGGCGGCCGGTGATCAGGGTCAGCGGAAAGCGCGCGTCGCGTTGTTCCTTGGCGGCGCGATACGGGTCGGCCACGAAGTGCGCACGCCCACTGGCCGTCGGGAAAATTCCGTCCAGGTACAGCCGGGCCGTGCCTTCGCTGGCGCCAGTGGGGAAGGGCCATTGCTGCGGGCCGAGGTGGTCGATCAGTGCATGACTGATGCCGGACAAGTCCAGATCACGCCCGCGGGTCAATTGCTTGTACTCGTCGAAGACCTGTGCCGGGTTTTCAAAGGCAAACAGGCTGGTTTGCCCGGGACGCAGATGTTTTTCCAGGCGCTGTGCGAAATCCACGGTGATGGACCAGTCAGAGCGGGCTTCACCGGGTGCGACGATGGCTCGGCGAACGTGGGAAATGCGCCGTTCGGAGTTGGTCACCGTGCCGTCCTTTTCGCCCCAACTGGCGGCGGGCAGCAACAGGTCGGCAAACGCGGCGGTTTCGGTGGTGCGGAAGGCCTCCTGCAACACCACGAACGGGCAGGCTTGCAGTGCCTCGCGCACGGCGGTTTGATCCGGCATTGATTGCGCGGGGTTGGTGCAGGCGATCCACAGTGCCTTGATTTTTCCGCTGCGCACCTGCTCAAACAATTCGATTGCGGTGAGCCCGGTGTTTGCGGGCAGTTGATCCACGCCCCAATACGTCGCCACTTCCGCGCGATGTTCGGCATTGGCAGCCTCGCGATGACCTGGTAGCAGGTTCGACAAGCTGCCGGTTTCGCGGCCACCCATGGCATTTGGCTGACCGGTCAGGGAGAAAGGTCCTGCACCGGGGCGGCCGATTTGCCCGGTGGCCAGGTGCAGGTTGATCAGTGCGCTGTTTTTCGCGCTGCCGGCGGTGGACTGGTTCAAGCCCATGCACCACAGCGACAGGAAGCTCGGTGAAGTGCCAACCCATTCGGCGCACTGCTGCAGTTGCTCGACGCTGATCCCGCAGAGCTGCGAAACCATCTGCGGCGTGTAATCGCGCACCAGGTTTTTCAGTTCGGCCAAGCCTTCGGTGTGGGCCTTGATGAAGTCGCGGTCGACCCAGTCTTCCCACAGCAGCAGGTGCAAAATCCCATGGAACAAGGCGACATCGGTGCCTGGCAGAATCGCCAAGTGCAGGTCAGCCAGATCGCAGGTGTCGGTACGACGCGGGTCGATGACGATGACTTTCATCTGCGGCCGGCGGGATTTCGCTTCCTCCAGACGACGGAAAAGTATCGGGTGGGCGTAGGCCATGTTGCTGCCGACGATCATCACGCAGTCGCTCAATTCCAGGTCTTCGTAGCTGCACGGCGGTGCGTCGGCGCCCAGGCTGCGCTTGTAGCCGACTACTGCCGAAGACATGCACAGGCGCGAATTGCTGTCGATGTTGTTGGTGCCCACCAACGCTCGCGCCAGTTTGTTGAAGGCGTAGTAATCCTCGGTCAGCAATTGCCCGGAAATGTAGAACGCCACGCTGTCCGGGCCGTGTTCGGCGATGGTCTCGGCAAAAACACTGGCGGCATGATCGAGGGCGGTGTCCCAGTCGGTGCGGCTGCGAGCCAGGCCTTTGCCCAGGCGCAGCTCGGGATACAATGCCCGAGCCGTGAGGTCGCCGGTGAGGTGCAATGTAGAGCCTTTGCTGCACAGTTTGCCGAAGTTGGCCGGGTGGGCCGGATCGCCGCTGACGCCGAGAATGCGCTCGCCGTCATGCTCGATCAGCACGCCGCAGCCGACCCCGCAATAGCAGCAGGTGGAAGCGGTGATCTGGTTCATCAGCTTGCTTCCCGCAGGGCCAGCAACACCCGGCCATTCTCGACCCGTGCTGAATGGTGGTGAGCGCAACCGATATCCGGGGCCTGGGCCTCGCCGGTCTCAAGGTCGATCTGCCAGTTATGCAGCGGGCAGGCGACCCGTTTGCCGTAGATCAAACCTTGGGACAGTGGCCCGCCCTTGTGCGGGCAACGGTCGTCGAGTGCGAAAACCTCATCGTCGCTGGTACGAAAAATCGCGATGTCACCCTTCGGGCCGGCGATGATCCGCGAGCCGAGGGCATTGATTTCTTCCAGTGCGCAGATATCCAGCCAGTTCATGCCGACACCTCCAGGTTCTTCACTGCGATAACGTCGAATTCTTTCTTCAGCAGCGGTTGTTCCAGGCGTTCCTTCCACGGGTCCTGTTCGAACGACAAGGAGAATTGCAAGCGATCGTTGAGCGCCTTGCGCCGCTCAGGGTCTTCCAGCACGGCTTTCTTGATGTGCTCCATGCCGACCCGTTGCAGGTAGTGCACGGTGCGTTCGAGGTAGAAAGCTTCTTCGCGATAGAGCTGCAGGAACGCGCCGTTGTATTCACGCACTTCTTCGGCGGTCTTGAGCTTGACGAAGAATTCCGCGACTTCGGTCTTGATCCCGCCGTTGCCGCCGATGTACATCTCCCAGCCCGAATCCACGCCGATAATTCCGACGTCCTTAATGCCCGCTTCCGAACAGTTGCGTGGGCAACCGGAGACGGCCAGTTTCACTTTGTGCGGCGACCACATGTTGAACAGGTCGTGCTCAAGCTCGATGCCCAGTTGCGTGGAGTTCTGGGTGCCGAAGCGGCAAAACTCGCTGCCGACGCAGGTCTTCACGGTGCGGATGGATTTGCCGTAGGCGTGGCCGGACGGCATGTCGAGATCCTTCCAGACGCCCGGCAGGTCCTGCTTCTTGATCCCCAGCAAATCTATACGCTGGCCGCCGGTGACCTTGACCATTGGCACGTTGTATTTGTCGGCCACGTCAGCAATGCGCCGCAGTTCCGAAGGATTGGTCACACCGCCCCACATCCGTGGGACTACAGAGTAAGTGCCGTCTTTCTGAATGTTGGCGTGGGCGCGTTCGTTGATCAGCCGCGATTGCGGGTCGTCCTTGGCTTCGCCGGGCCAGGTGGAAATCAGGTAGTAGTTGAGCGCCGGGCGGCACGTGGCGCAGCCGTTCGGCGTGCGCCAGTTCAAATAGCTCATCGTGCCGGCGATGGTCAGCAGATGCTGCTCGCGGATGGCCTGGCGGATTTGCCCGTGATTCAAGTCGCTGCAACCGCAAATGGCTTTTTCGCTTTTCGGTTTGACGTCCGCCGCGCCGCCCACGGTGTTGATCAGGATCTGTTCCACCAACCCTGCGCAGGAACCGCAGGAGCTGGCAGCCTTGGTGTGCTTCTTGACGTCGTCGACGCTGAACAACCCGTGTTCCTGAATCGCCTTGACGATGGTGCCTTTGCACACACCGTTGCAGCCGCAGACTTCGGCGGTGTCGGCCATGCTCATGGCTTTGTCCTGACCCTGGTGTCCTACATCGCCTAAAGCGTTTTCGCCGAACATCAGGTGATCGCGGATCTCGTCGATGGCGTGATTCTCACGGATCTGCCGGAAATACCAGCCACCGTCTGCCGTATCGCCGTACAGACAGGCCCCGACCAGCACGTCATCCTTGATCACCAGTTTTTTGTAGACCCCGCCGATAGGGTCGGAGAGGGTGATGGTTTCGGTGCCTTCGCCGCCCATGAAGTCGCCGGCGGAGAACAGGTCGATGCCGGTGACTTTCAACTTGGTCGACGTCACCGAGCCCTTGTAGGTGGCGAAGCCCAGTTGGGCGAGGTGGTTGGCGCAGACCTTGGCCTGTTCGAACAGCGGCGCCACCAGGCCGTAAGCGATGCCGCGATGGCTGGCGCATTCGCCGATGGCGTAGACGCGTGGGTCGTAGGTTTGCAGAGTGTCGTTGACCAGAATCCCGCGGTTGCAGGGAATGCCGGATTTTTCCGCGAGTTCGGTGTTGGGGCGAATGCCGGCGGCCATCACCACCAGGTCGGCGGGGATGATGTCGCCATTCTTGAACTCAACCGAGCCGACCCGGCCATTACCGGCATCGTGCAGGGCCTGGGTTTGCTCGCAAAGACGAAAGTGCAGGCCCCGGGCTTCCAGGGCGGTTTGCAGCAACTGGCCGCTGGTTTTGTCCAGTTGCCGTTCCAGCAGCCATTCACCGATGTGCACCACGGTGACGTGCATGCCGCGCAGCATCAGGCCGTTGGCGGCTTCCAGGCCGAGCAGGCCGCCGCCGATCACAACGGCGTGTTTGTGGGTTTTCGCTGTGTCGATCATTGCCTGGGTGTCGGCGATGTCGCGGTAGCCGATCACGCCGTGCAAGGTGTTGCCGGGGATCGGCAGGATGAACGGAGTCGATCCGGTGGCGATCAGCAGGCGATCGTATTCGGCCTCGCTGCCGTCTTCGGCGATGACCCGGCGTTTGACTCGGTCGATCTCCACCACTTTGCGGTTGAGCAGCAGTTTGATGTTGTTGTCCAGGTACCAGTCCAGATCGTTGAGCACGATCTCTTCGAAGGTCTGTTCGCCGGCCAGCACGGGCGAGAGCAGGATGCGGTTGTAGTTGGTATGGGGTTCGGCGCCGAAGACCGTGATGTCGTACAGCTCATTGCTCAGCTTGAGCAGTTCTTCCAGGGTACGGACCCCGGCCATGCCGTTGCCGATCATCACCAGTTTTAATTTTTTCATCAGGTTCTCCGGGGGAGCTCGGACCCGCCTCATCAGGGCTTTCAGGTCTTGCTCGACAAATTTTGCGCAAACAAAAAAAGGCGTCCCGCTAGTTGCCTAGCGAGGACGCCTTTGTCCTTGTCCCGTTCTCTCGGGCAGCGCAGCCTTCTACGTTGAAGGTTGGGCTTTATGTATGGTGAGAGAGGTAATGCAGTGGTTGTGCCAAGTCGCACAAATGCCGAATTAATGGGCTCTTGTCATGGGAGGAGGGTGTTTCCGTGCACCGGTTCAATGCGCGATGCCCGGTTTTGAAGCAGAAAGTCAAAAGATCGCAGCCTACGGCAGCTCCTACAGGAGATCGTGGGCACCCGTAGGAGCTGCCGCAGGCTGCGATCTTTTGATCTTTTGGGGGCAGTGAAAAACTCAGGTGTGAAACAGTAAAAACAGCAGCACCAGGTTCACCAGCAGCGACACCAGCGCCAAGGTTCGCCAGACTTTCAACGGTTCGCGCTCCAGCAACGGTCTGGGTCGCACGCTCAAACTGCGCCGCTCGCCCTGTTCCAACAGCAGCAACCATTCTTCCGCCGTTTCAAAGCGCTGACCCGGATCCGCTGCCACGGCGCGCTCCAGACTTTGCGCAATCCATTCCGGGAGGTCGGGTCGATAGCGACTGGCGCTGACAGAAACCCCGAACCGTGGACGCTGGAAGGCTTCGATTTCGCCGTAGGGATAATGCCCAGTGAGCAGGAAATACAGGGTTACGCCGACGGCATACAAATCCTGTTGCGGTGTCGGTGCTTCCCCGCGAAAGGCTTCCGGCGCGATATAGCTGGGCGTTCCGGGCAAGGCAGAAGGCTGATCTTCAGACAGGCCAGGGCAGTAGGCGAGACCGAAATCCAGCAGGCGTAATTCGCCGTCGTCCCCCAGCAGAAGGTTCTCCGGTTTGATGTCGCGATGGAGAATCTGCCGTCGATGCAGTATGCCAACGGCGCGCAGCAGGCGTTCGGCCAGATCCAGCCATTGCGGCAGAGGCAGCGGTCCGACATCTGCTTGCAGTTCCGCCAAAGTAGATCCGGAATATTCCCGCATCACGTAGTACAAATGCTGACGCTGACTGGCGGCATGGACTTCAGGGAAATGCCGCCCGGCCACGCGCTTGAGAAACCATTCTTCCGACAGCAACGCCTGCCCGGCCAAGTGATCGTCACGCAGCGCGCCCGGCAAGGTTTTAAGCAGCCAGGGTTGTTGTTGCCCATCGCGTACCCGATAGAGCAGCGACTGCTGGCTCTGACCGAGTATCCCTTCGACCTGCCAACCTTCGAAAGTCTGACCTGGTTTCAAGGCTGGCGGCAGCGGCCATTGCTGCAAATGAATCAACGCATCGCCGATGCTCGTTTCACCAAGGGCATCGACCCGCACCAGCAAGGCGCTGGCGTTGTCCTGGCTGCCGGCCAGATGCGCCGCACTGACCAAGGTCTGCGCAGCGCTGTTCAGATCCGGTTGATCGCGCAGAATTGCCGCAATCGCGGTGTCGCCCAGCACGGCCCAAATGCCGTCGCTGAGCAGTACGAAACTTTCGTTCAGCCGCAGTTCGCCATCGAGAAAATCCAGCACCAAATGCTGATCGAGCCCCAGTGCCCGTTTGAGCACATGCTGCATGCCTGGTTGGTCCCAGACGTGATCCTCGCTGACCCGCTGCAAGGTGTCGGCGTGCCAGCGATAAACCCGACAATCGCCGACATGGGCCAGGGTAAAACGCCTACCGCGCATGACCAAAGCACTGACGGTGGTGAGCAACGGTTGCCCACCACCATTGGCCTGCAACCAGCGATTTTGTGCCAGCAGCAGGCGATCCAATGCCTGCGCGACGCCCCAGGTTTCCGGCGTGGCGTAGTAATCCAGCGCCAGGGCCTGCAACGTCGAGCGGGCGGCGAGACCACCATCGGCGCACTGGCTGACACCGTCGGCGATGGCGAACAGGTAACCCTTGCTCGCCGCCAGCGCCGGGGCCGGAGTCACCAGACGCAGGGCGTCCTGATTCTCCTCGCGAGGGCCGATGGCGCTCGCTTCGGCAAAACTCAGTTGCAGGCTCATTCAGCCCTCACACCCGAGCAGCGGTCACGGCTGCCGAACCCCAAGTGGTTCTCCAGCGACGTTTCACGCCGTGCAGACCGAACCAGGCTAGAACGCCAAGGCTGGCGAACAACCACAAGGCCAATTGATAGCTGCCGGAGCTTTGCTTGATCGCGCCCATGCCCGCTGCCAGTGCAAAACCACCGATACCGCCGGCCATGCCGATCAAACCGGTCATCACACCGATCTCGCGACGAAAACGCTGCGGCACCAATTGGAAAACAGCACCGTTACCGGCACCCAAACCGAGCATGGTGCAGACGAAAAGTGCCAGCGCCGCGTAGGAACTCGGCAAATTGAAACCCACCGCTGCGATGCAGACCGCTGCCACCGTGTACATCCCCAAAAGGGTGCGAATGCCACCGAAGCGGTCGGCCAGAGCGCCGCCCAACGGACGCATCAAGCTGCCACCGAACACGCAGGCCGCCGTGTAGTAACCGGCGGTCACCGGGCTCAGGCCATATTGGTCGTTGAAATAGCCGGGCAGGGCGCTGGCCAGGCCGATGAAGCCGCCGAAGGTCACGCTGTAGAAAAACATGAACCACCAGCTGTCGCGGTCGCCCAAGGCCTTGAAGTAGTCGGACATCGACTTGGCTTTTGGACGCTCAGGCGCGTTTTTGGCCAGCCAGGCGAAGACGATGATGGTCAGGATCAGCGGGATCAGGGCGAAGCCGAACACGTTGCTCCAGCCAAACGCAGCCGCCAGCACCGGGGCGATCAGTGCAGCGAGCACAGTGCCCGAGTTACCGGCACCGGCGATGCCCATGGCTTTGCCTTGGTGTTGTGGTGGATACCATTGCGACGCCAACGGCAGGGCGACGGCGAAGGACGCGCCGGCCATGCCGAGGAACAGGCCCAGCACCAGCGCTTGCTCGTAGCTGTGGATGCCGAGTTTCCAGGCGCCGAACAGTGCGCAGATGACGATCACCTGGCCAATCAGCCCGGCGGTTTTCGGCGACAGGCGATCAGCCAGCAAGCCCATTACAAAGCGTAATACCGCCCCGGCCAGAATCGGCGTGGCCACCACCAGCCCGCGCTGCTGGGTGGTCAGGTGCAGGTCGGCGGCGATCTGCACTGCCAGCGGGCCGAGCAGGTACCAGACCATGAAACTCAGGTCGAAATAGAGGAAGGCCGCGAACAATGTCGGGGTATGGCCGGATTTCCAGAAGCTTGAATTCATCGCGCACCTCAGCTGTTAGGAGTCTCGAGAAGGAGTCATGAGCTTGCAGGTGGGGCGCCGCATCGGCCGCACCACCGGCCCCGGTCTGTGGGGCCAAAACAAAAAAACGCCGCCACCGGATTCGCCAAAGGGCAAATGAGGTGAGCGACGTCTTTGTCGTAGGTGGGGCAACCGCCGTTGGTTACCTGTAGTGATTACCTAGCGAGATCTGTGCCAATAAGTGAGACCGAGTTGCGGCCAATCGCGAGCAAGCTTTGCTCCTACGGGGTTTGGGTGAGTTCAGATGCTGTGAACGACACAAAAAACTGTAGGAGCAAGGCTTGCCCGCGATGGCGTCCTTTCAGGCACTACAGAGGTTCAACCGAGCAACTCGCTCATGGCGATGATCTGCTCCGCCACCTGAATCAGCTTCTGCTGCCGGCTCATGGCCTGGCGGCGCATCAGGGTGTAGGCCTCTTCCTCGTTGCAGTCCTTCATTTTCATCAGCAGCCCTTTGGCCAACTCGATCCGCTTGCGCTCGGCCAGTTGCTGGTCACGGGCGTTTAGCTGGGCGCGCAAGGCCTGGTCGCTTTCAAAGCGCGCCATGGCCACGTCGAGAATCGGCTGCAAGCGCTGTGCGTGGATGCCTTCGACGATGTAGGCACTGACCCCGGACTTGATCGCCTGACGCATCACATCGGGGTCATGTTCGTCAGTAAACATCACGATCGGCCGCGGTTGGTCGCGGCTCACCAGCACCACTTGTTCCATCACATCGCGGCTCGGTGACTCGGTATCGATCAAAATCACGTCCGGCCGCACCGTTTCGACGCGCGCGGGTAGGTCGATGGTCAGGCCCGACTCGTCGATCACCTCGAAGCCGGCTTCGGTCAGGGCCGCCTTCAGGCGACCGACTTTCTTCGCGGTGTCGTTGATCAGCAGGATACGCAACATATTCGCAGTCTCCTGTCAGCGGCTGGCGAGAAGGGGCGAGCTGTCGCTCATGGCGTGCAGCTTGAAACTGCGGGCATAGCCGGCGGGGTCCAGGCCATCCCAGACCTTGCCATCGATCAACTGGCTGCTGCGCATTGGCTGATCACTCGTGGCCACACCTACAGCGGTGGCGGCCTCTCGATACAAGTCTAGTTGCTGGACCTGACGGGCCACGCCCAGGTAGTCCGGGTCGTCGCGCAGCAAGCCCCAACGGCGGAACTGGGTCATGAACCACATGCCATCGGACAGATACGGCAAGTTGACCTCGCCATCACCATGGAAACGTAGCGCGTGCGGGTCCTGCCAGCGATTACCCAGGCCATCGGCGTAGTCACCGAGTAACCTCGGTTCGATGCAGTCGAGTGGCGCGTCGAGGTATTCGGGCGCACTCAACAGCTTCGCGGTGCTGCGGCGATTCTCGGTGCTTTCTTCGATGAAGCGGCTGGCCTCCAGTATCGCCATCACCAGCGCCCGGGCGGTGTTGGGGTATTGCTCGACAAAGGCGCGGGTGCAGCCGAGGACTTTTTCCGGGTGATCGGGCCAGATGGTCTGGGTGGTGGCCATCGTGAACCCCAGGTTTTGCTGCACCGCGCTGGCGGACCATGGCTCGCCGACGCAGAAGCCATCGATGCGCCCGGCTTGCAGGTGCGCGACCATTTGCGGCGGCGGCACGACCACGCTGTCGACGTCCTGCAACGGATGAATACCCTGACTCGCGAGCCAGTAATACAGCCACATGGCGTGGGTGCCGGTAGGAAATGTCTGGGCGAAGGTGAGTTTTGGGCGACTTTGGTGCACGTGTCGGTCCAGTGCTTCAGGACTGGTCACGCCTAAAGTCTGTAAGCCATGGGAAAGGTTGATGCTCTGGCCATTCTGATTCAGGCCCATGAGCACCGCCATGTCGGTCGACGCGACACCGCCGATGCCCAAATGCACGGCGTAGATCAAACCGTACAGACTGTGGGCGGCGTCGAGTTCGCCACTGACCAGTTTGTCCCGCAGGTTGGCCCAGGACGACTGGCGCTTGAGGTTCAGGGTCAGGCCATAAGGTTGGGCAAAGCCCTGCGTGGCCGCGACCACCACGGAGGCGCAGTCACTCAGGGCCATAAAGCCGAGGTTGATTTCGGTCTTTTCCGGGGCATCGCTGCCGTTGACCCAGGCCAGAGGGTTGGCTGGAACTTCAATCATCAGTAAACACCTTCCATAAAAAAGCGCCGGACCGGGCTGCTTGCCAGAGCAAGGCCAAGTGTCGACGCCTTTGTCTTTCGACTCATCCCGCCGTTGGCATGAGTGCTGATGTCAGTGACGGTGCAAGGCATATGCCATCGCTCGCTGATTTTGTCGTGCGCCTCGCCTGCAACCCCGATGCCCGGCTATAATCGCCGCCACTTTTCGTAGCCCAGAGTCAAACCCGCCCATGTACACCCTGGCCCGTCAGCTGTTGTTCAAACTTTCCCCGGAAACCTCCCACGATCTGTCCCTGGACCTGATCGGCGCGGGCGGGCGTTTGGGCCTCAACGGCTTGCTGTGCAAGGCGCCGGCGAAAATGCCGGTGACCGTCATGGGCCTCGACTTCCCGAACCCGGTAGGTCTGGCGGCGGGTCTGGACAAGAATGGCGCGGCCATCGACGGTTTTGCGCAACTGGGTTTTGGCTTTGTCGAAATCGGCACCATCACCCCGCGTCCGCAGCCGGGCAACCCGAAGCCACGGATTTTCCGTCTGCCGGATGCCGAGGCAATCATCAACCGCATGGGGTTCAACAACCTCGGCGTCGATCACCTGCTGGCCCGAGTGGCGGCGGCCAAGTTCAAGGGCGTGCTGGGCATCAATATCGGCAAGAACTTCGATACCCCGGTTGAGCGGGCGGTCGATGACTACCTGATCTGCCTGGACAAGGTCTACGCCCACGCCAGCTACGTGACGGTCAACGTCAGCTCGCCAAACACCCCGGGCCTGCGCAGCCTGCAATTCGGCGATTCGCTGAAGCAATTGTTGGCCGACCTGGCCACGCGCCGCGCAGAACTGGCGCTGCGCCACGGCAAACATGTACCACTGGCGATCAAGATTGCGCCGGACATGACCGACGAAGAAACCGCTCAGGTCGCGCAAGCGCTGATCGAAACCGGGATGGACGCGGTGATCGCCACCAACACCACCCTGAGCCGCGTCGGCGTAGAAGGCATGGAGCACGGCGACGAGGCGGGCGGTCTGTCCGGGGCACCGGTTCGCGACAAGAGCACCCACACCGTGAAGGTGCTGGCGGCCGAGTTGGCCGGTCGTTTACCGATCATCGCCGTGGGTGGCATCACCGAAGGCAAGCACGCGGCTGAGAAAATCGCTGCGGGTGCCAGCCTGGTGCAGCTCTATTCCGGCTTCATCTATAAAGGCCCGGCGTTGATTCGTGAATCCGTAGACGCCATCGCCGCCTTGCGCTAAATCCCGTAGGAGCTGCCGAAGGCTGCGATCTTTTGATCTTGATCTTGATTGCCAGGAAGCAAGAATCAAAAGATCGCAGCCTTCGGCAGCTCCTACAGTGAGAGAGTGTTTAGTCAGTGCCGCAGGCATGAAGTTGTGTTTAGCCAGAGAGCAGGCATAAAAAAGGGCTCCTCGAAGGAGCCCCTGGGCCGAAGCCCGCCGCCCGGATGGGGCGTGCGTGGTAAGTCGTTACGTAATCAGATTGTCGTGTCGGAGTGTGTGCCCTGTGTTAGCCGACGGCGTGAAGTTCGTTGAGTCTATGGATTCCCGCAGTGCCGGTCATACCGTCCCAGTTGTCGCCGCGTCCTTCTCGCCAGCCGTTAATCCAGGCTTGGCGTACCGACGGTAGAGTAAATGGGCAAAGCTCACGGGATTTGCCACCAACGCCATATTGATATCCGCGCAAAAATGCTCTTTCCAACGGATCACGCTTAAGTCTTCTCATAGGGTGTTGCCCTCACTTGTTGACTGTATTTATCGCGTCGACCTCAATCGAGGTCTGGCAGAAAAACTCCTGCCGTTGGGGCTCGCTGCCGGCGTCGCGAGCCAAGGTGTTGACGTCATTGCGGCGTCAACCTGTATTGAGTTCTAACCAATGCGTCACATCGAGGGAATGATCGTTTTGTCATAAGGACGTAACGATAAAGATGGTATGGCGATAAGTAACACGATGTTGTCCCGTGTTTATTGGCAAAACCCCGGTATGATCAGCCCCGCGCTGCATGATGGGGTTAATCCTTTAGTGAGAATGCCTCCTGTTGAGCAGGGGGACTATTCGACGAAGGGTCGACTTATGACATTTTGTTGCATCAACTTTTTTATCTGTCTTTGCATCTAAGCTCTTTTAACCCGAGCAGCAAGGGTGGGACGGCACACCTTCGTGCCACGCGGGCGCTCTTTTAGAAAAGCGCCTGATTGAAAACCGGGCCGGCAATGCGTTGCCGGTTCACTTAGCTAAAGGCTCTGAAATTCCAATGTCCGATCAATTCGAAATCTTCCTCACTTGCCCAAAAGGCCTTGAAGGCCTGCTCATCGAGGAAGCCGTCGGGCTTGGCCTTGAAGAAGCGCGTGAGCACACCTCTGCCGTGCGCGGCATGGCAACCATGGAAACCGCTTATCGCCTGTGCCTGTGGTCGCGTCTGGCGAACCGGGTGCTGCTGGTGCTCAAGCGTTTCCCGATGAAAGACGCTGAAGACCTCTATCACGGCGTGCTGGATATCGAGTGGCAAGACCACATGCTCAACGATGGCACCCTGGCCGTTGAGTTCAGCGGTCACGGCTCGGGCATCGACAACACCCACTTCGGCGCCTTGAAGGTCAAGGACGCCATCGTCGACAAACTGCGCACGCCTCAGGGCGATCGTCCGTCGATCGACAAGCTCAACCCGGACCTGCGCATTCACCTGCGCCTGGACCGTGGCGAAGCGATCCTGTCCCTCGACCTCTCCGGCCACAGCCTGCACCAGCGCGGCTATCGCTTGCAGCAGGGCGCGGCGCCGCTGAAGGAAAACCTCGCGGCCGCGATCCTGATCCGTTCCGGCTGGCCACGCATTGCGGCCGAGGGCGGCGCGCTGGCTGACCCGATGTGCGGTGTCGGTACGTTCCTCGTCGAAGCTGCGATGATCGCCGCCGACATGGCGCCGAACCTGCGTCGCGAGCAGTGGGGTTTCACGGCCTGGCTCGGTCACGTTCCGGCGCTGTGGAAAAAGCTTCACGAAGAAGCCACTGAGCGTTGCGCGGCCGGTCTGGCCAAGCCACCGCTGTGGATTCGCGGTTACGAAGCCGATCCGCGCCTGATTCAACCGGGCCGCAACAACGTTGAACGTGCCGGCCTGAGCGAGTGGATCAAGATCTACCAGGGCGAAGTCGGGACGTTCGAGCCGCGTCCGGACCAGAACCAGAAAGGCCTGGTGATCTGCAACCCACCGTACGGTGAACGTCTGGGTGACGAAGCGAGCTTGCTCTATCTCTACCAGAACCTCGGCGAACGTCTGCGTCAGGCCTGCTTGAACTGGGAAGCCGCGGTATTCACCGGCGCCCCGGACCTGGGCAAGCGCATGGGCATCCGCAGCCACAAACAATATTCGTTCTGGAACGGCGCGTTGCCGTGCAAATTGCTGCTGATCAAGGTCACGCCGGACCAGTTCGTCACCGGCGAACGCCGCACTCCGGAACAGCGTCAGGTCGAGCGCGAGCAGGCCGAAGTCGAAGTCGTAGACAACGACGTAGCACCCGGCAAGTACGAGAAATACAACAAGAACGGCAACCCGATCAAACCGGCACCGGTGGTGATCGAGCAGCCGCGCTTGAGCGAAGGCGGGCAGATGTTTGCCAACCGTCTGCAAAAGAACCTCAAGGCCCTCGGCAAGTGGGTCAAGCGTGAAGGCATCGACTGCTACCGCGTCTACGATGCCGACATGCCGGAATACTCCATGGCCATCGACCTGTATCAGGATTGGGTCCACGTCCAGGAATACGCCGCGCCGAAATCCATCGATCCGGAAAAAGCCTCGGCGCGCATGTTCGATGCCCTGGCGGCCATTCCGCAGGCTTTGAACATCGACAAGAGCCGCGTGGTGGTCAAGCGTCGCGAGCGTCAGAGCGGCACCAAGCAGTACGAACGCCAAGCGGCACAGGGCAAGTTCGTCGAGGTCAACGAAGGTGGCGTGAAGCTGCTGGTGAACCTCACGGATTACCTCGACACCGGGCTGTTCCTCGATCACCGGCCGATGCGCATGCGGATCCAGAAAGAGGCGGCCGGCAAGCGCTTCCTCAACCTGTATAGCTACACCGCAACCGCCAGTGTTCACGCAGCCAAGGGCGGCGCGCGCAGCACCACCAGCGTCGACCTGTCGAAAACCTATCTGGACTGGGCGCGTCGCAACTTATCGCTGAACGGTTTCTCCGAGAAGAACCGTCTGGAGCAGGGCGACGTGATGGCCTGGCTCGATGCCTGCCGTGACGAGTACGACCTGATCTTCATCGATCCGCCGACGTTCTCCAACTCCAAGCGCATGGAAGGGATCTTCGACGTGCAGCGTGACCAGGTGCAATTGATCGACCTGGCCATGGCGCGTCTGGCCCCGGGCGGCGTGTTGTACTTCTCCAACAACTTCCGCAAGTTCCAGCTCGAGGAAAACCTTGCCGAGCGTTATGCGGTCGAGGAAATCACTGCCCAGACCATCGATCCGGATTTCGCCCGTAATGGCAAGATCCACCGTGCATGGAAAATCACGGCTCGTTGACACTTGAAGGAATTGGATCCACAGAGCCTTGATTTTTAAAGGCTCTTGGCTTCTTTCTGTGCTGGTCAAATTGATGGCTAATAGCTATAACTCAACGCATGGCCAATGGGCTTTCCCGCACCTGGCGTTTTGAGTTGCGTCTATGTCGTTGCACGCCGTGCGCCCGAAGATCCTGGGTTTTATCAGTGAAGATGTCTCGGCCTGGCTGGTCGCGCTGCTGGTATTGATCGTCGGCGGGATTCTCACGGGATTGCTGGCGTGGTCGACGCTGAATCTGTTTCACCATCAATTGCGGCAACGTTTCCAACTGCTGGCCAGTGAACGTTACAGCCGTATCGAAGAACGCTTCGAAGATCAGGAGCAGCGCCTCGATGGCCTGCGCCGGTTCTTTGCCAATTCCGATTCGGTCTCCCGCGCGGAGTTCGACGGTTACACCCAACCGCTGTTGCACCGGACTCAGGCCTATTCCTTCGCCAAGCGGGTAACCGGTGCCGAACGGGCGGTATTTGAGCGCCAGGTGCGTGCAGAGGGTTTACCCGACTTCACCCTGCGCGAACTCAATGCCGACGGCCAACTGCAACTGGCGGCCGAACGGGATGAGTACGTGGCGGTGCTGTATAGCCAGACCCAAAGCAAACTGGGTTCGCCGCTGGGCTACGACTTGTGGGCTCAACCCTTGCGCCGTGCCACCCTTGAACGGGCCGATCAGCACGGCGGCATGGCGGTATCGCAGCCGATGCATCTGGTCAGTATCGAGCCGGCCTATGCGCGCGGCGTGCTGCTGGTCGCACCGGTGTTGCTGCGCAAAAGTCCGGCTACGGCGGGGTTGAAATCGTACGGTTATGTCATGGCCGTGATCAGCATGCATCAGTTGCTGGCGGACGGGCTGCCGGAGGCTGGCCGTGACTACCTTTCGGTACGCATCCTCGACTTATCCACAGACGACGATCAGCACGAAGTGCTTTATGAATCCCCCAACACACCGGCGCCCAGTGAGTTGTCCGCGACCCGCCTGCTGCGGCTTGCCGACCATGACTATCAAGTCGACATTCAGCCCAGCGATGCCTTCCTGCGAGCCAATCACTCTTCGGTGACCACCCTGATGGTGCTGGGCGGCATGCTCAGTCTGTTGCTCAGTGCCTTGCTTTATGTGCTGGTCAGTCAGCGTCGACGGGCGCTGAAAATGGTCGAGCAACGGACCCAGGAACTGCGCGCCCGCGAGCAGGAGTTGCGCGGCACCCATGGCCAGTTGCGTGGCGTGCTGAATGCTGCGACCCAAGTGGCGATCATCGCCACTGACCTGCGCGGGGTTATCCAGACCTTTAATGCCGGTGCCGAGCAAATGCTTGGCTACACCAGCACCGAGGTGGTGGGCCACATGACCCTGGAAAACCTGCACCTGCCCCGGGAACTCCTGGCACGTTCGGCGGAGCTGAGCGCGCGTTATGGCAAACCGATTCCGACCTGTCAGGCGATGTTGGTCGAGGGCGGCGAGGAGGGCGGTCACGAAGCGCGGGAATGGACGCTGCTGCGTAGCGACGGCAGCCATTTGACGGTGAACATGCTGGCGACCCCGGTCCTCGACGAGCAAGGCTTGTGGGTCGGGCACCTGGCGATCTGTATCGACATCACTGAACGCAAACGGGTCCACGAGGCTCTGGCGGCACGGGACCTGTTGTTGAAGAAACTCAGCGCCCATGTGCCCGGAGGGATCTACCAGTTCAAAATGGAATTCGATGGGCGCTTCAGCGTGATCTACGCCAGCGACGGTATTCGCGATATCTACGAACTTGAACCGGATGTGATGTTGCTCAACGCCGAAGCGATTTTCACGCGGATTCATCCGCAGGACACCACCCGGGTCCGTGCCTCGATCCGGGCGTCGGCGGACACCCTCAGCCCTTGGCGCGAGGAATACCGCGTGCAGCTGCCGCTACGTGGCCTGCGCTGGGTTCGTGGCGAGGCGACGCCGGAGGAATTGCCCGGCGGCGGCGTGCTTTGGCACGGCTATGTCTCGGACATCTCCGACTTGAAACGGGTGGAAGAAGAACTGCGGGCGCTGTCGATCACCGACTCTCTGACCGGGATCCATAACCGCCGCTATTTCCAGGAACGCCTGACCACCGAAATGGCCCGGGTCGAACGTGGTGGCGGCGAACTGTCGGTGATCATGCTCGATATTGACCACTTCAAACGTATCAATGACCAGCACGGCCACGCGGTCGGCGATCGGGTGTTGCAGATCGTGTGCGAACGCATCGGCCATCGGCTGCGGCGCACCGACGTGTTCTGTCGCCTGGGTGGCGAGGAGTTCATGGTGCTCTGCCCGGATATCAACGGCGAGCATGCCCATGTCCTGGCCTTGCAGCTATGGCAAGGGCTGCGCAGTTCGCCGATCGAAGGCGTCGGGACAGTGACCGCCAGTTTCGGGATTGCCAGCTGGCGAGTCGGGGAGGGCGCGGATTCGCTGCTGCTGCGGGCGGATTCGGGGGTGTATGCGGCGAAACAGGCAGGACGGGATCGGGTAGAAGGAGAGATGAGCTAGAGCTGCATGCTCACCCCTGTGGGAGCGAGCTTGCTCGCGATAGCGGTATGACAATCGACATCAATGTTGAATGTCAGGTCCTCATCGCGAGCAAGCTCGCTCCCACATTGGATCTGTGGTGTTTTGTAGATCGGGTTAGAGCACCGAAGCTGTTTCCGGCAGTTTCGGCTGGCGATACAGGTCCAGCAGCACCTGATCCAGCACCGACGACGCGCCAAACGGTGCCTTGTCGTTGAGGATCGCCACCACCGCCCAGGTATTGCCGTTGATGTCGCGGCTGAAACCGGCAATCGCCCGCACCGTATTCAAGGTGCCGGTCTTGATGTGCGCTTCACCGCGCATCGCCGTGGTCTTCAGGCGTTTGCGCATGGTGCCGTCGGTGCCGGCAATCGGCATCGAGCTGATGAACTCGGCCGAATACGGGCTTTTCCAGGCCGCTTGCAGCATGCCGGCCATTTCACGCGCACTCACCCGTTCCGCACGGGACAGGCCGGAACCGTTTTCCATCACCAGGTGCGGCGCGGTGATGCCTTTCTTCGCCAGCCACTGACGCACGACACGCTGTGCAGCCTTGGCATCGTCACCGTCGGCATCGGTGCGGTACTGCGCGCCCAGGCTCAGGAACAGCTGCTGGGCCATGGTGTTGTTACTGTATTTGTTGATGTCGCGGATGATTTCCGCCAGGTCTGGCGAGAAGGCCCGAGCCAGGACCTTGGCGTCTTTAGGCGTTGGCGCCAAACGGTCCACGCCCTGAATGCTGCCGCCCAGTTCCTTCCAGATCGCTCGCACGGCGCCTGCGGTGTAGGTCGCGTGGTCGAGCAGCGACAGATAAGTCTGGGAGCTGCAACCCTCGCCCAACTGGCCGCCGACCGTCACGGTCACGCTGCCATCGGCCTGAGTCACCGGGTTGTAACGCACGCCACCGGTGCATTGCTTGGAGTTGACGGCTTTGACCTGGTTTTCGATGCGAATGGTGGCAATCGGCGGTTCCACCGACACCAGCACCCGGCCGTTGTCGTTACGCGCCACAAAGCGCAAGGCCTTGAGGTTGACCATCAGTGCGTCAGGTTTGACCAGGAACGGCTTGTTATCGTCATTGCCGTCGTCGTTGAACTGCGGCAATTGCGGTTGTACGAAGAAATTGCGGTCCAGCACCAGGTCGCCGGTGATTTGCGTCACACCGTTGGCGCGCAGGTCACGCATCAGCAACCAGAGTTTTTCCATGTTCAGCTTCGGATCGCCGCCACCCTTGAGGTAGAGGTTACCGTTGAGGATGCCGCCGCTGAGCGTGCCGTCGGTGTAAAACTCGGTTTTCCACTGGTGGTTCGGGCCGAGCATTTCCAGCGCCGCGTAAGTGGTGACCAGTTTCATGGTCGAGGCCGGATTGACGGAGACGTCAGCATTGAAAATCGTCGGGGTGCCAGGGCCATTGAGCGGGATCATCACCAGCGACAGGGCGTTGTCCTGCATCTTGCTGGCCTTGAGGGCTTTTTCAACGTTGGGCGACAGCGAGGTGTTGATCGGGGCGGCGGAAACAGAGAAGGCCAGAGGGAGCAGAAAACCGGCCAGTAACAATGGACGCAAAGATTTGATCATGTGAAATAAAACCCTACAGCCGAGGGGAAAAAAGACGAGGGCATGAAGATAAATTCCCTCAGCGGTCATGAAAGTGTCGGCATTATGCCCCAAGGTGTAGCGGCTTGTGCCGTACCCTGGTCCTCTAATCCGCTATTTTTTTACCGACGGTAGGGCCTGCAACCCAGAGAGACGGGCAATCGGCGCCTTAAACTGCTAAAGTGCCGCCCGTTATTACTTATGAGGATTGTTCCAATGGCGACTAACCGTTCCCAGCGTCTGCGCAAAAAACTGTGCGTCGATGAATTTCAAGAGCTGGGTTTCGAACTGAACCTGGATTTCAAAGAAGATTTGGCTGATGAAGCCATTGATGCTTTCCTCGACGCGTTCCTGAAAGAAGCCATGGAAGCCAACGGTCTGGGTTATGTGGGCGGCGACGACTTCGGTCTGGTTTGCCTGCAGAAGCGTGGCTCGGTGTCCGAAGAGCAGCGTGCTGCTGTTGAAGCCTGGCTCAAAGGCCGCAGCGAACTGACTGAAGCAACCGTCAGCCCGCTGATCGACGTCTGGTACCCGGAAAAGCCGATCAATCCGGTAGCTTGATGTTGTAAAAAAACGGCGACCCAAGGGTCGCCGTTTTTTTATGTCCGGAAGATCAAAAGATCGCAGCCTCGTTTCACTCGACAGCTCCTACACAGCTCCTACACAGCTCCTACATTGGAATGCATTCATCCTGTAGCAGCTGTCGAGTGAAACGAGGCTGCGAGTTTTTAGCTTTTACGCCAGTTCAGAATCACCAGCGTCAACACCCCCGCCACAATCCCCCAGAACGCCGAACCGATGGAAAACAGCGTCAGCCCCGACGCCGTGACCATAAAGGTAATCAGTGCCGCTTCACGTTCCTTCACCTCGCTCATGGCGATGCTCAAGCCATTGATGATCGAGCCGAACAGCGCCAGCGCCGCAATCGACAGCACCAACTCTTTCGGTAGCGCGGCAAACAGCGCCGCCAGTGTCGCGCCGAACACCCCGGCAATCCCGTAGAAAATCCCGCACCAGACGGCCGCCGTGTAGCGCTTGTTGCGATCTTCATGGGCATGCGGCCCGGTGCAAATCGCCGCGCTGATGGCCGCCAGGTTGATCCCGTGGGAACCGAACGGCGCCAGCAGCAACGAGGCGATGCCGGTGGTGGTGATCAGCGGCGAGGCCGGCACGGTGTAGCCGTCGGCGCGCAATACGGCGATGCCGGGCATGTTTTGCGAAGTCATCGCCACCACAAACAATGGAATGCCGATGCTGATGGTCGCGGCGAGAGAGAAGTGCGGCGTGGTCCAGACCGGCGTCGCCACTTCCAGATGAAAACCGCTGAAATCCAGCAGGCCCATGAACCCGGAAAGCGCCGTGCCGATCAACAGTGCGGCCAGCACGGCATAACGCGGCGACAGGCGTTTGACCACCAGATAAGTGAAGAACATGCCCAATACCAGCGCGGTGCGATGCTGCGCGGCGACGAAGATTTCGCTGCCGATCTTGAACAGAATCCCCGCCAGTAGGGCGGCGGCCAATGACGCCGGAATCTTTTTCACCAGCCGTTCGAAGCTGCCGGTCAAACCACAAATCGTCACCAGCACCGCACAGGTAATGTAGGCGCCAATGGCTTCGCCGTAGGTCACGCCGCCCAGACTGGTGATCAGCAACGCCGCGCCGGGGGTCGACCAGGCGATAGTGATCGGCGTGCGGTAACGCAGAGACAGGCCAATCGAGCACACCGCCATGCCAATCGAAATCGCCCAGATCCACGAGGAAATCTGCCCGCTGGTCAGGCCCGCCGCTTGCCCGGCCTGGAACATCAGGACCAGCGAGCTGGTGTAGCCGGTCATCATCGCGATGAAGCCGGCGACGATCGCAGAAGGCGACGTATCGGCCAAGGGGCGGAGTTGCGTGTGCGTGGCGTCGTTCATGACAGCGGTGTTCCTTTTTACGTATGAAGATGTTCCGAAGTGAAGTCTTCCAATGGATTCTGCGTTCAAGCCTAAACTCAAAAGTAACCAGTCGTTGCAATACAGCGGAAGTGACAAACAGCCGTACAGTCGTGTTGCCACCCTCCATTGTGTACAATCGCAGTGTTTTTTACGCGATACTTGCCAGCGACCCACTGTGCCGTATTACAGTCACGGTCAATTCGCCGCAGTTCTTCCGACTCGAGTGCCCATGAACGAACAGTTGCAACCCCTAAAGAAACAACCGCGAGCAGGTAAAGCCGGCCGCAGCGGTACCCAGGACGATATTGTCTATGCGCATATCTTCGAGGCCATCCTCGAACAGCGTCTGGCGCCCGGTACCAAGTTGAGCGAAGAAGCGCTGGGGGAAATTTTCGGGGTCAGTCGCACCATCATTCGCCGCGCGCTGTCGCGCCTGGCCCATGAAGGCGTCGTGCTGCTGCGTCCGAACCGTGGCGCTGTCGTCGCCAGCCCGAGTGTCGAAGAGGCTCGCCAGGTGTTCATGGCCCGGCGTCTGGTGGAGCGTGCGATCACTGAATTGGCGGTGCAGCACGCCACTGCCGAGCAGATTGCCGAGTTGCGCCAGATGGTCAACGACGAGCGCGACAGCTTCTCCCGTGGCGATCGCGGCGCTGGTATTCGTCTGTCGGGCGAGTTCCACTTGAAACTGGCTGAAGCGGCGAAAAACGCGCCGCTGATCAGCTTCCAGCGCAGCCTGGTGTCCCAGACTTCGTTGATCATTGCCCAGTATGAAAGCGGCAACCGCTCCCACTGTTCCTACGACGAGCACACGCAGCTGATCGACGCCATCGAAGCGCGCAACGCTGAGCTGGCGGTGGACCTGATGATGCATCACATGGATCACATCGACAGCAAACTCAACCTCGACGAAGAAAGCGCGTCGGATGATTTGCATGCGGTGTTCTCGCATTTGTTGCAGACCAAGAAACCAGGGCGGCCGGTCGCGAAGCTATAAGTCAGACCGAGTCGCACCCATCGCGAGCAAGCTCGCTCCCACATTTGAAATGCATTCCCCTGTGGGAGCGAGCTTGCTCGCGATAGCGATCGGACAGGCAATAAAAATCCCCCGCGCTGTACGGCGACGGGGGATTTTTTATGCCCGAAAAATCTTAACGCTGATGCACCTGATTCCCCGCCGCATATGTCTGCAACACCGTCCGGTCATCCCCCAGCGTCATCAATACAAACAACGTCTCGGCAATGTTATTGGCCTGCTTCAAGCGATAGCTGAGCAGCGGCGTGGCGTTGTAGTCCAGCACCAGGAAGTCCGCATCAGTGCCCGGTTGCAGGGTGCCGATCTTGTCTTCCAGACGCAGCGCACGCGCACCACCGAGGGTGGCCAGGTACAGCGACTTGAACGGGCTCAACCGGGCGCCTTGCATCTGCATGACCTTGTACGCTTCGTTCAACGTTTGCAGCAGCGAGAAACTGGTGCCGCCACCGACGTCCGTACCGAGGCCGACATTCAACTTGTGCTTCTCGGCCATTGGCAGGTTGAACAGGCCGCTGCCGAGGAAGAAGTTCGACGTCGGGCAGAAGGCGATCGCCGAGCCGGTTTCCGCCAGCCGCGCACACTCGTCGTCGCACAGGTGCACGCCGTGGGCGAATACCGAGCGCTCGCCGAGCAGTTTGTAGTGGTCGTAGACGTCCAGGTAACCCTTGCGCTCAGGGAACAGCTCCTTGACCCACTCGACTTCCTTGAGGTTTTCGCTGATGTGGGTCTGCATGTACACGTCAGGAAATTCGCTGAGCAACTGGCCGGCGAGGGTCAGCTGTTCTGGGGTGCTGGTCGGGGCGAAGCGTGGGGTAACCGCGTAGTGCAAACGGCCCTTGCCGTGCCAGCGTTCGATCAGCGCCTTGCTTTCGACGTAGCTGGATTCCGCGGTGTCGGTCAGGTAGTCCGGCGCGTTGCGGTCCATCATCACTTTGCCGGCGATCATCCGCAGGTCCAGCTGTTCGGCGGCCTCGAAGAACGAGTTCACCGATTGCGGGTGCACGCTGCCGAACACCAGCGCGGTGGTGGTGCCGTTGCGCAGCAGTTCCTTGATGAAAATGCCCGCGACTTCGTCAGCGTGAGCCTTGTCGGCGAATTGGCTTTCGCACGGGAAGGTGTAGGTGTTGAGCCAGTCCAGCAGTTGCTCCCCGTAAGCGCCGACCATGCCGGTTTGCGGCAAGTGAATGTGGGTGTCGATGAAGCCCGGGGTGATCAGCGCGTCCTGATAATGGGTGATCTCGATGTCGGCCGGCAGGGTCGGCAGCAAGTCGCTGGCGTGACCAAGGGCGCTGATCTGGCCGTTATCGACCACCAGCAGGCCGTCTTCGAAATACTCGTAAGAGGCTTCGATACCGACTTCGGCAGGATCGGCAATGCTGTGCAGAATGGCGGCGCGGTAGGCTTTGCGAGTCAGAGGCATGGGGGTTCTCAATTAGTTCGGAGCTTTTCAGTTCGAGGCTTTTTAATTCGAAGCTTGGCTGCGGCGTGAAGCAGGCAGCAGTTTGGCAATCGATGATCCGGCGCTGGCGGTGTGCTGGCCGAAATTGGCGTTATAGGTGGCGATGATTTCGCCGGCGATGGAGATGGCAATTTCCACAGGCAACTTGCCTTTGACTTCGCCGATGCCCATCGGGCAGCGCATGCGTTGCAGCACGGCGCTGTCGAAACCACGGTCACGCAAGCGGTGTTCGAACTTCACCCGTTTGGTCTTCGAACCGATCAGGCCGAAGTAGGCGAAGTCGTTGCGTTTGAGGATCGCGGCGGTGAGTTCGAGGTCGAGCTGGTGGTTGTGGGTCATGACGATGCAGTAGCTGCCGGCGGGCAGGTCGTCGATTTCGTCCACCGGTTCTTCGGCGACGATTTTACGGACGCCGTGGGGGATCTGTTCCGGGAATTCCGCTTCCCGCGAATCGATCCAGCGCACCCGGCAGGGCAGGCTGGCGAGCAGCGGCACCAGCGCCCGGCCGACATGGCCGGCACCGAACACGGCAATCTGCGCCTGGACCTGGCCCATCGGTTCGAACAGCAACACGGTCACGCCGCCGCAGCACTGACCCAGGCTGGCGCCGAGGCTGAAGCGCTCAAGGTGCGTGTCCTGCTTACCGCTGGCCAGCATCTCGCGGCCGATCTGCATGGCCTTGTATTCCAGATGCCCGCCACCGATGGTGTCGAAGGTCTGGGTGGCGCTGATGACCATCTTCGAACCGGCATTGCGCGGCGTCGAGCCGAGCTCTTCGATGATGGTCACCAACACGCAGGGTTCACCCTGGGATTGCAGGTCGGCGAGGGCGTCGATCCAGTTGTACATGTTTCACCTCGACATCTTTGTTGTCTGTCAGTCCGCCATCGCGAGCAAGCTCGCTCCCACATTGATTGGTGGCGTTCACAAAACCCCTGTGGGAGCGAGCTTGCTCGCGATAGCCGCGCCGCGGTCTTAAAGCGAAGCCAACTCAGGCTCAGCCGCAACAGCTTTCGCCGCCTTCAACTGCCGCATCTGCTCACAGCCCCACAACACCCGCTCCGGGGTCGCCGGTGCGTCGATTTTCGGTTGATGCTTGTAGTCGCCCAGACTGGCCACGGCGTCCTTGATCGCACACCACGACGCGATGCCGAGCATGAACGGCGGCTCGCCCACCGCCTTGGAATGGAACACCGTGTCTTCCGGGTTCTTGCGGTTTTCCACCAGCTTCACCCGCAGGTCCAGCGGCATGTCCGCCACTGCCGGGATCTTGTAGCTGGCCGGGCCGTTGGTCATCAGTTTGCCTTTGTTGTTCCACACCAGTTCTTCCATGGTCAGCCAGCCCATGCCCTGGATGAAACCACCCTCGACCTGACCGATGTCGATCGCCGGGTTCAATGAGTCGCCGACGTCGTGGAGGATGTCGGTGCGCAGCATTTTGTACTCGCCGGTCAGGGTGTCGACGATCACCTCGCAGCACGCTGCGCCGAAGGCGTAGTAATAGAACGGCCGACCACGGGCCTGACTGCGGTCGTAGAAGATTTTCGGGGTCTTGTAGAACCCGGTGCTCGACAGCGAAACCTGAGCGAAATACGCCTGCTGGATCAGCGATTCGAACGTCAGGATATGATCGCGAACCCGCACGTGTCCGTTGTGGAATTCCACGTCTTCTTCGCTGACCTTGTAGTGCCGCGCGGCAAATTCAACCAGACGTTTCTTGATGATCTCAGCTGCGTTCTGCGCGGCTTTACCGTTTAGGTCGGCGCCACTGGAAGCCGCAGTCGGCGAGGTGTTCGGCACCTTGTCGGTGTTGGTCGCGGTGATCTGCACGCGGTCCATTTCCACTTGGAACACTTCCGCCACGACTTGCGCGACTTTGGTGTTCAAACCCTGGCCCATTTCGGTGCCGCCATGGTTCAGGTGGATGCTGCCGTCGGTGTAGATATGGATCAGCGCACCGGCCTGGTTGAGGAAGCTGGCGGTGAAGGAAATACCGAATTTCACCGGGGTCAGCGCCAGGCCTTTTTTCAGGATCGGGCTGTTGGCGTTGTAGCGACGGATCGCTTCGCGGCGTTCGGCGTACTGGCTGCTTTCTTCGAGTTCGGCGGTCATTTCCTCGAGCATGTTGTGCTCGACGGTCTGGTAGTAATGGGTGACGTTGCGCTCGGTCTTGCCGTAGTAGTTGGCCTTGCGCACCGCCAGCGGATCGAGGGCCAGATGACGGGCGATGGCGTCCATCACTTCTTCGATAGCGACCATGCCTTGCGGGCCACCGAAACCACGGTAAGCGGTGTTCGACGCGGTGTTGGTTTTGCAGCGGTGACCGTTGATGGTCGCGTCGCCCAGGTAGTACGAGTTGTCGGCGTGGAACATTGCACGGTCGACAATCGACGCCGAGAGGTCCGGAGAGCAACCGCAGTTACCGGCCAGTTCCAGGGCGATGCCGTGCAGCCGACCGGTGCTGTCGAAGCCCACGTCGTATTCGACGTAGAACGGGTGACGCTTGCCGGTCATCAGCATGTCTTCGACCCGCGGCAGGCGCATTTTTGTCGGCTGGCCGGTGAGGTGCGCGATCACTGCGCACAGGCACGCCGGGCTCGCGGCCTGGGTTTCCTTGCCGCCGAAACCACCGCCCATGCGGCGCATGTCGACGACGATTTTGTTCATCGACACATCAAGCACTTCGGCCACCAATTTCTGCACTTCGGTGGGGTTCTGCGTCGAGCAGTAGACGATCATCCCGCCGTCTTCGGTCGGCATCACCGAAGAGATTTGGGTTTCCAGATAGAAGTGTTCCTGGCCGCCGATGTGCAACGTGCCCTGGATACGATGCTCGGCGGTGGCCAAGGCACCGGCCGAATCACCGCGCTGATGCGTGTGGCTGTCGAGCACAAAGTGGCGTTTGCGCAGCGCTTCGACCACGTCCAGCACCGGCTCCAGATCTTCGTATTCGATGATCGCGGCCATCGCGGCTTTGCGTGCGGTTTCCAGATCCTTCGCCGCAACGGCGAGCACCACTTGACCGACGAACTGGACGTCATCGATGGCCAGTAACGGATCGCCCGGCATCAATGGGCCGATGTCTTTCAGGCCCGGCACATCTTTGTGGGTGATGGCGATACGCACGCCGTCGAAGGCGTAACAAGGCTGGGTGTCGATGCTGATGATTTTCGCGTGGGCGCGGTCCGACAGGCGTGCGTAAACATGCAACTGGTTCGGAAATTCCAGCCGGTCGTCGATGTACTGCGCTTCACCGGACACGTGCTTGGCGGCGCTGTCGTGCTTGACGCTGCGGCCGACACCGGTGGTCAGGTCCTTGGCGAACAGTTCAGCCAGTTCGGCCTGGGTCTTCTCTACGGCGTGATGATTAGACATAAGCGGTCACCCGAGTCTCGATGTGCGGTGTTTGCAGTTCGATGAAGTATTTACGCAGCAGGTTTTGCGCGCTGAGCAGGCGGTATTCCTTGCTGGCGCGGAAGTCCGAGAGCGGCGTGAAATCTTCGGCCAATGCAGCGCAGGCGCGTTCGACGGTGTCGTTGTTCCAGGTGGCGCCGAGCAGAACGGCTTCACAGTTTTTTGCGCGTTTCGGGATTGCGGCCATGCCGCCGAAGGCGACGCGGGCGTCGGCGATCACGCCGTTGTCGATGCGGAGGTTGAACGCGGCGCAGACGGCGGAAATGTCATCGTCCAGACGCTTGGAGACTTTGTAGGCGCGGAACAGTTGTTCGGCGCTGGCACGCGGCACGATGATCTTTTCGATGAACTCGCTTTCCTGACGCGCGGTAACCCGGTAATCGATGAAGTAATCTTCCAGCGCCATCGTGCGGCGGACTTCGCCTTTGCACAAAACGACCTGCGCGCCGAGTGCAATCAGCAGGGGCGGGGAGTCACCGATCGGCGAAGCGTTGCCGATATTGCCGCCGAGGGTGCCCTGGTTGCGAATCTGCAACGAGGCAAAACGCTGCAGCAATTCGCCGAAGTCCGGGTACTCGGCTTTCAAGGCTTCATAGCAATCGGAGAGGGCAGTGGCAGCGCCGATTTCCAGGCGATCGTCGAAGCGCTCGATGCGCTTCATCTCGGCGACGTTGCCGACGTAGATCATCACCGGCAGGGTGCGGTGGAACTGCGTGACTTCCAGCGCCAGGTCCGTACCGCCGGCCAACAGGCGAGCCTGTGGATAAGCGTCATAGAGGTCGGCCAGATCGGCGACGGTCAGCGGCACCAGGCAGCGCTTGTCGCCACTGTTGAGTTCGCCGATGTCGGTGGGAGCGATGGCTTTAAGGCGAGCGATGGTGTCGGCTTCACGGGCGTCGAACTGGTCCGTTTGCTTGCCGCAGCAGGATTGTTCCGCGGCAGCCAGAATCGGCCGATAGCCGGTGCAGCGGCAGAGGTTGCCGGCCAGCGCTTCGTGAGCTTTATGAGCATCCGGTTGATCGCTGTTCTTTTGCAGCGCGAACAGGGACATCACGAAGCCCGGGGTGCAGAAGCCGCATTGCGAACCGTGGCACTCGACCATGGCTTTTTGCACGCTGTGCAGCTCGCCTTGGTGCTTGAGGTCTTCGACACTGATCAGTTGTTTGCCGTGCAATGACGAAACGAACGTCAGGCACGAGTTGAGGCTGCGATAGCGAATGTGTTCGCGGCCATCGTCATCCGTTTGCAGCTCGCCGACCACCACGGTGCACGCGCCACAGTCACCGCTGGCGCAGCCTTCTTTGGTGCCGGGTTTGCCCACATGGTCGCGCAGATAATTGAGCACGGTCAGGTTTGGGTCCAGGGCGTGCTCGCTACGGAGTTCCTGGTTAAGTAAAAACTGGATCACGGAAGGCCTCGCAGACTCATTATTGTTGTTAACCGACTTGAACCGAATTTATCAGGTCTGACTTTGCGGTCAATGATTTTCTGACTTAAAGGTCAGGAAATAGCATTTTGTCGATCAACGACTCGTTCCTTCATTATTGACCCTCACGGGATAGCCTGCTTTTTGCTTGAATCGTGCCAAAAACCGCCGAGTGGGCACTCCGCCATGACCCTTTATGTGCGGTACACTGCGCCGCTTGTGCAGATCGAAGAGTTTGAAGGGACAACCATGACGTTCAAGGCGCCGGACAGCCTCGCCGAGCAAATTGCTCACCACCTCGCCGAACGCATCATTCGTGGCGAAATGAAGCCCGGGGAGCGCATCCAGGAACAGAAGGTCACGCTGGCCCTCAATGTCAGCCGCGGTTCGGTCCGTGAAGCCTTGCTGATCCTCGAGCGTCGCCACCTGATCGCGATCCTGCCGCGACGTGGCGCCCACGTGACCGAACTCACGGTTCACAAGGTCCAGAGCCTGTGCACGCTGATGAGCGAGCTTTACATCCTGCTGGGCAATGCAGTGGCCAGCGGCTGGAAAGTCCAGGCCGACATGGCGCCGTTCGTACAAATCCAGCAGCGTCTGACCGCCAGCTACGAGCGCCAGGACATTCGCACCTTTGTCGACGACAGCTTCAGTGTGATGCGCGCCGCGTATCCGTTCGCCAACAACCCGTACTTGCAGGAAACCGTCGAGAATCTGCAGCCGGCCATGAGCCGCGCGTATTTCCTCGCCCTGGAACAGCGCAAGGCCTCGATGAGCGAGTTCCTCGAACTGTTCGAACGCTTGCTCGCCGCCGTGCTGGCCCGTGATTTTCCGCAGATCCGCATCGTGCTGACGGCGTATGCCCAGCGCAGCAGTGATCTGGTGGTTTCTGCCCTGACGGACGCTTAAGCGTGCGGCTAAAGTGCATCAAGCTGGCGGGGTTCAAATCCTTCGTCGATCCGACCACGGTGAACTTCCCCAGTAACATGGCGGCGGTGGTCGGGCCCAATGGTTGCGGCAAGTCGAACATCATCGACGCCGTCCGTTGGGTAATGGGCGAGAGTTCGGCCAAGAACCTGCGCGGCGAGTCGATGACCGACGTCATCTTCAACGGCTCGACCAGCCGTAAACCGGTGAGCCAGGCCAGCATCGAGCTGGTGTTCGATAACTCCGACGGCACCCTGCTCGGCGAATACGCGGCCTACGCGGAAATTTCCATTCGCCGCAAAGTGACCCGCGACAGCCAGACCACCTACTACCTCAACGGCACCAAATGCCGCCGCCGCGATATCACGGATATCTTCCTCGGCACTGGCCTCGGCCCGCGCAGCTACTCGATTATCGAGCAGGGGATGATCTCCAAGCTGATCGAGTCCAAGCCCGAAGACTTGCGCAACTTCATTGAAGAAGCGGCGGGCATCTCGAAGTACAAGGAGCGTCGGCGCGAGACTGAAAACCGCATTCGCCGCACCCACGAAAACCTGGCCCGCCTGACCGACCTGCGCGAAGAACTCGAGCGTCAGCTTGAACGCTTGTACCGCCAGGCCGAGGCCGCCAAGAAGTATCAGGAATACAAGGGCGAGGAGCGTCAGCTCAAGGCCCAACTGTCGGCCCTACGCTGGCAGGCGTTGAATGAACAGGTTGGTCAGCGCGAAGCGATCATCGGCAATCAGGAAGTCACCTTTGAAGCGCTGGTGGCCGAGCAGCGTAATGCCGATGCGGCGATCGAACGCTTGCGTGACGGGCACCACGACCTGTCCGAGCGCTTCAATCTGGTGCAGGGGCGCTTCTATTCGGTCGGCGGCGACATCGCCCGGGTCGAGCAGAGCATCCAGCACGGTCAGCAGCGATTGCGCCAATTGCAGGACGACCTGAAAGAAGCCGAGCGCGCGCGTCTGGAAACCGAGTCTCACCTGGGCCACGACCGCACCTTGCTCCTGACCCTGGGCGAAGAGCTGGACATGCTCACCCCCGAACAGGAAGTTACCAGCGCCGCCGCCGAAGAAGCTGCCGCCGCGCTGGAAGAATCCGAAACCACCATGCACGCCTGGCAAGAGCAGTGGGACACCTTCAACCTGACGGCCGCCGAACCGCGTCGCCAGTCCGAAGTTCAGCAGTCGCGGATCCAGCAGCTGGAAACCAGCATGGAGCGCCTGGCCGATCGTCAGAAGCGTCTCGGCGAAGAGCGCGCGTTGCTCTCGGCAGACCCGGAAGACGCGGCGATCATGGAGCTCAGCGAGCAACTGGCCGCGAGTGAAGCGACCCTCGAAGACTTGCAGGCCAGTGAAGAAGCCCAGGTCGAACGCCTCGAGCAACTGCGTCAGGAATTGCAATTAGCGCTGCAAAATCAGCAACAAGCTCAGGGCGATTTGCAGCGTCTGAACGGTCGCCTCGCCTCCCTTGAAGCCTTGCAGCAAGCCGCACTCGATCCGGGCACCGGCACTGCCGAATGGCTGCGCGAACAACATTTGGCGGACCGTCCGCGTCTGGCCGAAGGTCTTAAAGTTGAAGCCGGTTGGGAGCTGGCGGTAGAAACCGTGCTCGGTGCCGACCTGCAAGCGGTGCTGGTGGATGATTTCGGTGATTTCGATCTGGCCGGTTTTGCCCAAGGCGATTTGCGCTTGCTCAGCCCCGCCACTGATGGCGTGCGCGTGCCCGGCAGCTTGCTGGATAAAGTTGAAGCGCAGATCGATCTGGCGCCATGGTTGGGGCAGGTTAAACCGGTCGATAGCCTCGAGCAGGCGTTGGCCCTGCGCAATCAATTGACCGCCGGCCAGAGCCTGATCAGCCGCGATGGTTACTGGGTCGGTCGGCACTTTTTGCGCGTACGCCGGGCAAGCGAAGCGGAAAGCGGTGTGCTCGCCCGCGGCCAGGAAATCCAGCGTCTGGGCCTTGAACGCGAAGAGCGCGAAGCCACGGTCGAAACCCTGGAAACCCAATTACAAAACCTGCGGGCGCAACAGCGTCAGCAGGAAAACGGTCGCGAACATCTGCGCCGTCTGCTGCAAGACGAAGCGCGTCAGCAAGGCGAATTGAAAGCCCAGTTGTCCGCCGGCAAAGCCAAGGCCGAACAACTGACCTTGCGCCGTACACGCCTGGACGAAGAACTCACCGAGCTGGCTGAGCAACGCGCTCTGGAACACGAAAATATCGGCGAGGCGCGTCTGCAATTGCAGGATGCCCTCGACAGCATGGCGCTGGACACCGAGCAGCGCGAGTTGCTGCTGGCCCAGCGCGACAGCTTGCGCGAGCGACTTGATCGGGTGCGGCAGGAAGCCCGGCAGCACAAGGATCACGCGCATCAGCTGGCGGTGCGTCTGGGCTCGCTCAAAGCGCAACACGACTCCACGCGTCAGGCGCTGGAACGTCTGGAAATGCAGTCCGAGCGCCTGACCGAGAAGCGCGAACAGCTCAGCCTCAACCTGGAGGAGGGCGAGGCGCCGCTGGAGGAGTTGCGCCTCAAGCTCGAAGAGCTGCTCGACAAACGCATGACCGTCGACGAAGAACTCAAGACTGCGCAGATCGCCCTGGAAGACGCTGATCGCGAATTGCGCGACGCGGAAAAACGTCGCAGCCAGGCCGAGCAGCAATCGCAATTGATTCGCGGCCAGATGGAAACCCAGCGCATGGAATGGCAGGCCCTGACCGTGCGCCGCAAGGCGCTCGAAGATCAGTTGCTGGAAGACGGCTACGATCTCCACGGCGTACTCGCCACGCTGGTGGCCGAGGCCAACGAGAAAGACGCCGAAGAAGAACTCGAACGCATCGCCGCGCGGATTCAGCGTCTCGGTGCGATCAACCTGGCGGCCATCGACGAATACCAGCAACAATCCGAGCGTAAACGTTATCTGGATGCGCAGAACGACGATTTGGTCGAGGCGCTGGATACGCTCGAAAACGTGATTCGCAAGATCGATAAGGAAACCCGAAACCGCTTCAAAGATACCTTTGATCAGATCAATGGCGGTTTACAGGCCCTTTTCCCAAAAGTTTTCGGTGGAGGACGCGCCTATTTGGAACTGACGGGCGAAGATCTACTCGATACAGGGGTAACGATCATGGCGCAGCCGCCAGGAAAGAAGAACAGCACCATCCACTTGCTCTCCGGTGGCGAAAAAGCCCTGACCGCATTGGCCCTGGTTTTTGCCATCTTCAAGTTGAATCCGGCGCCGTTCTGCATGCTC
Organism: Pseudomonas sp. LBUM1645; assembly: GCF_059716185.1. NCBI lineage: Bacteria > Pseudomonadati > Pseudomonadota > Gammaproteobacteria > Pseudomonadales > Pseudomonadaceae > Pseudomonas > Pseudomonas sp. LBUM1645. The sequence goes on along the minus strand of NZ_CP166811.1, from coordinate 5,004,826 downwards.
GATGAAGTTGACGCGCCATTGGATGACGCTAACGTTGGACGCTACGCACGGCTGGTCAAAGAGATGTCGCAGACGGTGCAGTTCATCTATATCACCCACAACAAGATCGCCATGGAAATGGCCGAGCAACTGATGGGGGTGACGATGCACGAACCGGGTTGCTCGCGTCTGGTGGCAGTGGATGTCGAGGAGGCGATGGCGATGGTGGATGCCTGAGTCGGCGCTTTCAGGAGAGGTATTTTTGAGTTGTAGGACTTAATTACCTGCCCTGACTTGCTGGCCAATCGACATATTCGCGCAAGCCATTGTGACAGACGGTGTAAAGTTGCCTTTGGTCGTGCTAGTTTAATGTCAATTTTTCGTATACGTGGGCAAAACGCCTGTCAGAACATAGAGTTGGCGCCACGTTTTAAAGCGGTTTGCGAGTTGTAAACCACTTATTTTTCAGCATTTTTTATAGAGGCACGGGATTACATGGAAATCGGTCTGCGCGAGTGGCTGATCGTCATCGGCATTATTGTCATTGCCGGTATTCTTTTCGATGGCTGGCGTCGCATGCGCGGCGGCAAGGGGAAACTGAAATTCCGTCTCGACCGAAGTTTGTCCAATTTGCCGGACGAGGACACCAGCGCCGAGCTGTTGGGCCCGCCCCGCGTGCTGGATACGCATAAAGAGCCGCAACTGGACGAACACGATCTGCCGTCGGTGAGCATGCCTGCTCGTGAGCAGCGTGAGTCGGGTTCCAAGCGCGGCAAGCGTGGTCATGGCGAGCCTTCGCAAGGCGACATGAACCTCAGTCTGGATCTGGACGGCGGCCCGAGCTTCAGCAGCCGTGACGACGATTTTCCGGATGACACCAAGGCTTCGAGTTCGGCCAGCGACAGGGAACAACCGCAAGCCGAAGAAGTGCTGGTGATCAGCGTGATCTGCCGCGACGCTGCCGGCTTCAAAGGCCCGGCGCTGTTGCAGAACATTTTGGAAAGCGGTCTGCGTTTCGGCGAGATGGACATTTTCCACCGCCACGAAAGCATGGCCGGCAACGGCGAAGTCCTGTTCTCGATGGCCAATGCGGTCAAGCCGGGCGTTTTCGATCTGGATGACATCGACCACTTCAGCACACCGGCAGTGAGCTTCTTCCTCGGTCTGCCAGGCCCGCGTCATCCGAAGCAAGCCTTCGACGTGATGGTGGCCGCGGCGCGCAAACTGTCCCAGGAGCTGAACGGCGAACTGAAAGACGACCAGCGCAGCGTGCTGACTGCCCAGACGATTGAGCATTACCGTCAGCGCATCGTTGAATTCGAACGTCGTGCCCTGACCCAGAAGCGCTAAGGTCAAAAGATCGCAGCCTCGTTTCACTCGACAGCTCCTACAGGGGTCGCGATTTTCTGTAGGAGCTGTCGAGTGAAACGAGGCTGCGATCTCTTGATCCTGATGATATGAGATAGAGCAGCCTCGGCTGCTCTTTTGCTTTATGAGAGAACACCCATGACCGCCGCCAAAAACCGCATTCTAGAGCTGCGCGCTGAGCTGGATCAGCACAACTATCGCTATCACGTGCTGGACGAGCCAAGCATTCCGGACGCCGAATACGATCGGTTGTTCAATGAGCTCAAGGCCCTCGAAGCGGCCAATCCCGAACTGATCACCAGCGACTCGCCAACCCAGCGCGTCGGCAGTGCGGCGCTGTCGGCGTTCACTCAGGTGCGTCACGAAGTGCCGATGCTCAGCCTCGGCAACGCCTTCGAAGAAACCGACATGCGCGAGTTCGATCGTCGGGTGACTGAAGGTCTCGACCTGCCGGTCGGTGACTTGTTCGGCGGCGGTGCGGCGGTGGAATACAGCTGCGAACCCAAGCTCGATGGCCTGGCGGTCAGCTTGCTGTATCAGGATGGCGTGCTGGTGCGCGGCGCGACTCGCGGCGATGGCACCACCGGCGAAGACATCAGCGTCAACGTGCGTACCGTGCGCAACATTCCGCTCAAGCTGCACGGTACCGGCTGGCCGGCGACCCTGGAAGTGCGCGGCGAAGTGTTCATGTCCAAGGCCGGTTTCGAACGCCTCAACGCCACGCAGCTGGAAGTCGGCGGCAAGACCTTCGCCAATCCGCGCAACGCAGCGGCGGGCAGCTTGCGCCAGCTCGATTCGAAGATCACCGCCAACCGTCCGTTGGAATTTTGCTGCTACGGCATCGGTCAGATTTCGGCCGATATTGCTGATACGCACATTGGCAATCTGCAGCAACTCAAAGCCTGGGGCATGCCGATCAGTCATGAGTTGAAACTGGCTCATGGCATTGATGAATGCCTGGATTACTACCGTGACATTGGTGAACGCCGCAATTCGCTGCCCTATGAAATCGACGGCGTGGTGTTCAAGGTCAACAGCATTGCCTCTCAGCGTGAGCTGGGCTTCCGTGCTCGTGAACCGCGCTGGGCGATCGCGCACAAATTCCCGGCCATGGAAGAACTCACTGAATTGCTCGACGTGGAATTCCAGGTCGGTCGTACCGGCGCGGTGACGCCCGTAGCGCGCTTGAAACCGGTCAAGGTGGCCGGTGTCACCGTGGCCAACGCAACGCTGCACAACATGGACGAAGTGGCGCGTCTGGGTCTGATGATTGGCGACACGGTGATCATCCGCCGCGCTGGCGATGTAATTCCGCAGGTGGTGCAAGTGGTCATCGAGCGCCGTCCGGACAACGCACGGCCAGTACAGATTCCCGAGAAGTGCCCGGTCTGCGGCTCGCATGTCGAGCGCACGCAACTGGTCAAGCGCAGCAAGGGTCGCGAGACCGTCAGCGAAGGCGCGGTGTACCGCTGCGTCGGTCGTCTGGCCTGCGGTGCGCAACTCAAGCAGGCAATCATTCACTTCGTCTCCCGTCGCGCCATGGACATTGAAGGCCTGGGCGAGAAGAGCGTCGAGCAACTGGTGGATGAAGGTCTGGTAAATTCGCCAGCCGATTTGTACGCGCTGACGTTCGAGCAAATCGTCGACCTCGAAGGCTTTGCCGAACTGTCGAGCAAGAACCTGCTCAGCGCCATCGAAGACAGCAAGAAGCCGAGCCTGGCACGCTTCATCTACGCCCTCGGGATTCCCGATGTCGGTGAAGAGACGGCCAAGGTGCTGGCGCGTTCTCTCGGCTCGCTGGAGCGGGTTCAGCAAGCCTTGCCGCAAGTGCTCACGTACTTGCCGGACGTGGGCCTGGAAGTGGCTTATGAGATTCACAGCTTCTTTGAAGATGCGCATAACCAGCAGGTGATCAAGGACCTGCTCAAGCACGGCATGCAGATTCAGGATCAGGGTGAGCTGGGTGCCGAGTTTGCCGCCAGCACCACGCTGGGCGGCTTCCTCGACAAGTTGCACATACCTTCGGTCGGGCCGGGTGGGGCGCAGAAGCTCGCTGACAAGTTTGGTTCGCTTGAAGGGGTTTTCAGCGCCGACTGGCTGGATATGCGTCAGGCGCTGCCGGAGAAGCAGGCGACTTCGGTTCGGGAGTTCTTTGCGGTTGCGCAAAATCGCCAAATTGCTGAAGCCGCCGAGAAACAGCTGCGTGATTTCGGCATGCACTGGCAGAGCGAGAAGAAAGTCGTTGAAGGCTTGCCGCTGGCCGGGCAGACCTGGGTGCTGACCGGTTCGCTGGAGTTGATGAGCCGCGACATCGCCAAGGAAAAACTTGAAAGCCTCGGTGCCAAGGTGGCAGGCTCGGTATCGGCGAAGACCCATTGTGTGGTCGCCGGACCGGGTGCCGGCTCGAAGTTGGCGAAGGCTAATGAGCTGGGGTTGAAGGTTCTGGATGAAGAGGCGTTTGTCGAGTTTCTGAAGAAGCACGGCATCGACGTTTAAGATCGCCAAGATCGCAGCCTTCGGCAGCTCCTACAGGGGATCGGCGTGCACCTGTAGGAGCTGCCGAAGGCTGCGATCTTTTGATTTTACCCACATGGAGTGCGGGAACGATCACGGTCCGGGAATGATCTAGTCTTGGCAAGCCCCAGGGAGAGATCGCCATGTACCGCTTCTTCGAACAGCTCAGTTCACGCATCGCTGCGCCCTTCATCGGCGAAAGCTCGCGCAACAGCAAGGTCTGGCAGTGCCGCTGCGGGCAGTCGCTGTTTTTTCGCAACAGCCAGTGTCTGGCGTGTTCGGCGGCGTTGGGTTATCAACCGGAGCAGAGTCGCCTATCGTCGCTGCAGCCCGGCGTGCAGGCTGATACCTGGTTGCTCGACGCCGATCCCGAAGCCGGTGTCTTCCGCCGTTGCGCCAACCTCGATTCCCCGGCCGCGTGCAATTGGCTGCTCCCCGCCAATGACCACGATGCGTTATGCATCGCTTGTAGCCTGAACCACACCATCCCCGACCTGTCGATTGCCGAAAACCACGAACGCTGGCGCAAGGTCGAAACGGCCAAGCGGCGTCTGGTCGCACAGTTGGTCAGCCTTGGTTTGCAGGTGATTCCCAAAACCGTGGACGAAGAGACGGGGCTGGCCTTCGATTTCATCGGTGTCGACCTCGAAGGCAAGCCGCCAACCACGGGTCACGCCAACGGTCTGATCACCCTCGATATCAAAGAAGCCGATGACGCCCATCGCGAGCAGCTTCGGGTGCAGATGCATGAACCTTATCGCACGCTGCTCGGGCATTTTCGGCATGAAGTCGGGCATTACTACTGGGACCGGCTGATCGCCAGCAGCCATTGGCTGGAACCGTTCCGTAGCCTGTTCGGCGACGAGCGCGCCAGCTACACCGACGCTCTCGAACGGCATTACCAGCAAGGTGCGCCGCTCGACTGGCAGCAACATTGCGTCAGCGCCTACGCGACCATGCATCCGTGGGAGGATTGGGCCGAAACCTGGGCTCACTACCTGCACATGATGGACGCGGTGGATACGGCGTTGGGGTTCGGGATGAGTGCCAGGGAAATGGACTTCGACTATCAGCCGTTTCCCCCAAGTACCCTCTACGATCCACAGCATCCCGGCGGCGCGGCGTTCCTGTCGTTCGTCAATGCGTGGATCGAACTGGCGGGCATGCTCAATGAACTGTCACGCAGCATGGGGCAGCCGGATTTCTATCCGTTCGTCCTGCCGCCAGCAGTAATCGCCAAGCTGCACTTCATCCACCTGGTGATCCAGGAAGAGGGCGGCCGGGCGGATGAGGTGTTGCAAGACCTGTAGCCGCCTGAGTCCGCTTGTAGCAGCTGTCGAGCTTGCGAGGCTGCATTCGGCTGCGAAGCAGTCGTGAAATCAGGCAGCGCGGTTTCTCAGGTAAACCGCGTGTGACGGGTTTACGACTGCTGCGCAGCCGAACGCAGGCTTCGCCAGCTGCTACAGTTCGCGATCATTTCCAGGATCTGCATGTCCTTGAAGCAGCACATATTTTTTAATCCGCCCGAACGGTTGTAACTTCGTCTCAGATAGGTACAATGGCGCGGCTCGCCGTCAGGTGAGCGTCGTTATGGTGACCCCATCGGTCCCCCCGCAACGATTACCCGTGAACCTGGTCAGATCCGGAAGGAAGCAGCCACAGCGGGAACATTGTGTGCCGGGGTGTGGCTGGTGGGGTTGCCTCCATAACGCCACGTCCTCAGAGTCGAGGGCTTGAGCGCGCAACATCCTCCGATACCTCTCGTTTTTAAAAACCTTATTTTTGTTCGTCTGCTGCGCTGTCCTGTAGCGGGTTTGTCATGCCTGCAGATCCTGCGCTGCCGGCGTCACCCGGCAGCACGGAAGGACCAGAACCTTAAGCCTTGCGACTGAACAGCTTGCGCACAAAGCCTGCGATCACTACCAACCCCACGATCAAGAACTTCTTCGCTGCCAGCAGGAAAATGCCGATCTTGGCAAATAACCCGGCCTTCGCAGCCAGACCGCCACCCACCAGTGCCGCCAGGCCATAAGACGCCAGTTTGTCGGTTCCGGGGTTGTAGTCGGTGTACAGGTTGCCCTCAGTGAAGTTGGTGAAGGCGATGACTTTGGGTAATTCCTGCTTGATCATCGGCATGTCCGCCATTGACGCGACAGCGTTCAATTCCAGGACACCTTTGCGGCCCAGCACCCGAATGCTGTAATTCAGTGTGCTGTCCTCGGCGTCATCGGCTTTCAGTTCCCGGGCCCAGTACATTTTGTGGCTGGTTTCGTCGTAGTGCGGTTGTTCGGCCCAGCCCAGCAGGTGCAGGCCGGCATAGCCCTGCTTCTGCCGCTCCTTATTGTCTTCCTCATCCTCTTCCTGCATTTGTTTGAGCAGGTCGGCATAGTCGATTTTTGCCGCATCTTCGTCGGAAATATGCCCGTCGTCGTTATAGCTGACAATCACGCCCCAGCCGCTGGCGGTCAGTGGGTTCACGGCTTTTGGGATGATCATGCCCAGGGTCTTGTGGCCGGGTGGGTTGCCCCAACCGTCGGTCAGCAAGCGTTCAGTGTCATTAGGGTCCAGGTAATAAAACTCTTTACTGAGCTTCAGCGTTGCAATGCCGGAGGGCAGGGTGATGGTGCCGTGCTGCTGCTTCAGGGTGGCGAGAAATTGTTCGGGCGTTTGCTGCGCTTGGGCAACTTCAGCGGGCGCCGGGGGAGGATTGCTGGCCGCTTGCACGGGGGCGTGAAGCGCGCACAGCAGCGCTGCCATGAGGATCGGGCGGAGGTGTTTCATCGTAGTCCCTTACATTTTGAATTAATTTCATGCGAAGAGTATCGGATGGCCACTATCGATGCACGATCTTCACTACCAGCGGAGGCGGTTTTTTCAGGCGCCTGAATGAGCAAAAGGCAGATGTGTCGATTCGACAGATCTGCCTTTTTCATTTCCGGCACTAAGGCTTGGACAAGGCCTGGTCAACCGCTGCAATCAGCTTTCCCAGATCCTTCGGGGTGGCTTTATGTATGACACCGAACAGATACGCCCGCTGTTCATCTTCATCGCCTAAATCTGCGAAAAAGGCTTTCAGCTTCACACCCAACACATCGGCAAACAGGAACAAGGATTCCACGCTGGGGGTGTAGGTGCCGGTTTCGAAGCGGCTGATGGTTTTGGGGTCAAAACCGGTTTTTTCGCCGAGTTCAGCCTGAGTAAGCCCAGCGACCTTGCGGTAGCGCCGAATGGCCGCACCCAAACTTGAAATTTGCATCGCTTAATTCCCATTTAGAATCAAGAACTTAACGATAGATTTTTGCATTAGACAACTGCATGATCCATCACCTTGATTTGCAAAATGTGATGCGTTTCGTAGAATCGCCGCTCAAAATGGGTATTTTGGGCCTTTAAGGTTAGTTGATCTCTGCTGTCAGGAGGCCATCAAACACTGTTCATGGAGTGACATCGTGTTTCTGTGCATTACCTATAAAAACACCTCTTCCGGGCATCCTGCACGGGTCGAGCGGTACCACCGCTAGCCACAGCGAGCCTGACTCATGGATGAGAAATACCGCAGGGCCGTGGATGCTGCCGCCATTTTTTCCGAGACCGATCTGAGCGGCCGGATCACCCACGTCAACGATCAGTTCTGTGTTGTCTCCGGCTATAGCCGCGAAGAACTGCTCGGACAGAATCATCGTCTCCTCAACTCCGGTCTGCACTCCGCCGATTTCTTCGCGGCCATGTGGCGCACCATCGCCTTGGGCAAGGTCTGGAAAGGCGAAATTTGTAATCGCGCCAAGGACGGCAGCCTGTATTGGGTCGACAGCACCATGGTGCCGGTGCTCGATAACGCCACCGGACGGGTTGACCGTTATCTTTCGATTCGTTTCGACATCAGCGAAAAACACCAATTGCTGCATTCATTGCAATGGCGGGTGGGGCATGACGTGCTGACCGGGCTGCCGAATCGCGCGTTCCTCTCGGATTTGCTGGATCAGGCGCTGGAGTTCTCCCGTCACGAAAACATCCCGCTGGCGGTATGCATGCTCGATCTCGACGGCTTCAAAGCGGTCAACGATGGCTACGGGCATGCCAGTGGCGATCTGCTGTTGGTCGAGGTGGCCAAGCGTTTGCGCACCATTGTGCGCGGCGAAGATGTGGTGGCGCGGCTGGCCGGTGACGAGTTTGTGCTGGTGTTGCGTTACGTGCGGGATCTGCCGGAACTGCGTGCGGCGTTGAACCGGGTGCTCGGCGCCATTTCGGCGCCGTACTCGTTGCATGGCAAGGGCGTCAATGTGTTTGCCAGTATCGGCGTCACCTTGTTCCCCCACGACAATGAAGATGTCGAAACCCTGTTGCGTCATGCCGATCAGGCCATGTACGTGGCGAAACAACGCGGTCGCAATCGCTTTCATTTGTTCGACGTGTCCCGGGATCAGGAGGTCAAGGCCACTCACCAGACGGTCGAGCGCGTGCGCCAGGCGCTGGCTGCCGGTGAGTTGCGTGTGCATTTCCAGCCCAAGGTGAACATGCGTCGCGGCGAGGTTGTCGGTTTCGAGGCGTTGTTACGGTGGGAGCATCCGCAACACGGCATGGTGCCGGCCCGGGAGTTTTTGCCGCTGGTAGAAGAAACGGACCTGATCATCGATATTGGTGAGTGGGTGATGGATCAGGTCCTGTCGCAGTTGCACCATTGGCAGCAAGCGGGGCAGGGCTGGCCAGTCAGCATTAATATTGCGGCACGACATTTTCAGCGCGCGGATTTCGTCGACCGACTCAAACACGTGCTCGCCCGGCATGCCCAAGTGGCCCCACAGATGCTCGATCTGGAAATCGTCGAATCGGTGGCGATCGAGAACATTCAACATGTCAGTGCCTGTTTACAGGCCTGTCAGGCGCTGGGGGTGCAGTTTTCACTGGGGGACTTTGGCACCGGCTATTCGTCCCTGAGCTACCTCAAGCGTTTGCAAACCCAAACCATCAAGATCGACAAGTCGTTCGTGCGTGACATCCTTAATGATCGTGATGATCTGGCCCTGACCATGGCGGTCATTGGGCTGGCTCGGGCCTTTGGCCGGCAGGTGATCGCCGAGGGGCTGGAAAGTATCGAGCATGGTGAATTGTTGCTGCGCCTGGGCTGTGAAGTTGCTCAAGGCTACTTCATTGCCCGGCCGATGCCGCCCGCAGAAGTACCGGGCTGGGTCGAGGGTTTTGTCGCGCCGGCGCAATGGCAGGTGCTGGATCAAGCAGGCTGAAGTTTTGTGATCAACACCGAACCCATGTGGGAGCGAGCTTGCTCGCGATAGCGGTCTGACATTCAACATTGATGGTGACTGACATACCGCTATCGCGAGCAAGCTCGCTCCCACAATGGTTTCGTGTCGATCAGAGGAGTCGCTTAGGGTGTGCCTGGCTCGGAACCAATGTAGAGCCGAATAATGTCGTCGATTTCCCCGGACATTTTCATTCGCACCAAGGTGCGCAAAATACGCTGCACGGGCACCTTGGGGTCGTTGCGGATATAGCAGCCGACACTCTGCTCCTGCAAAACCGCCACGCCTTGCAGTTGCCGGCCAGGCAGCAGGCGCTGATTGAACCAGTCCAGCGTCCATTGATTGCTCACGGCGTAGTGATAGCGTCCGGCCAGGAGTTTTTCCAGCACCTGTTCCTGGTTGCGCGCGTCTTCGCGATGCAGTCGGTCGGCGTCGAACAGCGGTTGCAAGGTCGGATAGCTGTAGCCGAGTACCGTGCCGATGGTTTGTCGCGGCAAGTTCGCAGGCGTCACTGAGGTCAGCGGATCTGGCCGGCTGATCAGCATGTCGCGCTGAAACCAAAGTGGAATGCTCCAGATGTAATCCCCGGATTGATTCGGCTGCCAGGACTGCGCCGCATAGCAGCGGATATCGACTTCGCCGTGCTCCATGGCGTTTTGCACTCGCGTGCGAGGCAGCACGTGAAATTCGGCCGGCACGCCGACCTGGGTCGCGAGGCTGACCATCACGTCGTGCAGGATGCCTTGGGTGGGGTGGCCGCGTTCCAGTTGCACCATCGGCATCGCCCAACTATCGGGCACCGCGAAGCGCAATGGCGGCTCTGCGCCAGCGACATTCAGGCTGATTAACAGCAGTGCCCCCAAGACCCGCCGCATAAACGCTCCGGTGCTGATAAAACCCGAGCCGATAAAAGCCCCCCAAAGACCATCTTAGCCAGATTAGACGAGCGCACCGGATGCAATTTTGGCCTTGCTCCGATAGCATTAGCCGCTTCTGTTCCTTAGTTGCGACGGTTTTCGATGAGTTATCAGGTTCTTGCACGTAAATGGCGTCCGCGCTCGTTCCGCGAAATGGTCGGCCAGACCCATGTGCTCAAGGCTCTGATCAATGCCTTGGACAGCCAGCGGCTGCACCACGCCTACCTGTTTACCGGTACCCGCGGGGTCGGCAAGACCACCATCGCGCGGATCATCGCCAAATGCCTGAACTGTGAAACAGGTATCACTTCAACGCCTTGCGGCGAGTGCTCGGTGTGCCGCGAGATCGATGAAGGCCGCTTCGTCGACCTGATCGAGATCGACGCCGCGAGCCGAACCAAGGTCGAGGACACCCGCGAACTGCTCGACAACGTGCAGTACGCGCCGAGCCGCGGGCGCTTCAAGGTCTACCTGATCGACGAAGTGCACATGCTCTCCAGCCATTCCTTCAATGCGCTGTTGAAAACCCTTGAAGAGCCGCCGCCCTACGTCAAGTTCATCCTGGCGACGACCGATCCGCAGAAACTTCCTGCAACCATTCTTTCGCGGTGCCTGCAGTTCTCTCTGAAGAACATGACGCCGGAGCGCGTGGTCGAGCATTTGACCCATGTGCTGGGTGTCGAGAACGTACCGTTCGAAGACGACGCGCTGTGGCTGCTGGGCCGCGCCGCCGACGGTTCGATGCGCGACGCCATGAGCCTGACCGACCAGGCGATCGCCTTCGGTGAAGGCAAAGTCATGGCCGCCGACGTACGGGCGATGCTCGGCACGCTAGATCACGGTCAGGTCTACGACGTTCTGCATGCGCTGATCGAAGGCGACGCCAAGGCTTTGCTCGAAGCCGTTCGTCATCTGGCCGAACAAGGCCCGGACTGGAACGGCGTGCTCTCGGAAATTCTCAACGTGTTGCACCGTGTCGCCATCGCCCAGGCCTTGCCTGAAGGCGTCGACAACGGTCATGGCGACCGTGACCGGGTGCTGGCACTGGCTCAGGCCTTGCCGGCCGAAGACGTGCAGTTTTATTACCAGATGGGCCTGATCGGTCGTCGCGACTTGCCGCTGGCGCCAGACCCGCGCGGTGGCTTCGAAATGGTCCTGCTGCGGATGCTCGCATTCCGACCGGCAGACACCACGGACACCCCGAGGCAGCCGCTAAAGCCAGTGGGGATCAGCCAAGCCACAGTTGATTCCGCAAATTCAGTGGCTGCCGCGCCCGTTGTTGCGCCGGTAGTCGCTGCGGCAGTTGCACCTGTCGCGCCTGCGCCGGTTGCGGCGGTGGTTGCTCCAGTACAAGCGCCCGAGCCTGAGCCGGTTGCGCCTGTCGTTGCGCCCGAGCCTGTCGTTGAGGCAGTAGCAGTCGAGGCTCTCGTCGATCTACCCTGGAACGACCCGATAGAACCCGAAGTCGTTCAGCAACCCGCCGTCGAGCCGGTGCTGGAAACCGCCAGCGAACAGCCCGATTTGGCGCCGATGCCATTGCCGACCCCCGACAGCGTGGTGCCGGACGCGCCGGAGTGGGCTGCTGCGCCGATTCCAGAGCCATCGGTGGCCGAAGTCGATGCCGCCACGCCGGGCATGGACCTGGACGATGAGCCGCCGCTGGACGAGGACTACATCGAGCCGGACATGGAGTCGGCCTACAGCTACCTCGATGAACTGGCCAGCGAACACACCGCTGAACCAGCGCCGGAAGCCGAACCTGAACCAGCCGCCATGCCGGCCACCGGTCTGGCGGCGCAATGGCTGGAGTTGTTCCCGAAACTTCCGATCTCCGGCATGACCGGCAGCATCGCCGCCAACTGCACGCTGATTGCCGTCGAAGGTGACAACTGGCTGATGCACCTGGACCCGGCTCACAGCGCGTTGTTCAACGCGACTCAACAGCGTCGGCTGAACGATGCGTTGAACCAGTTTCACGGGCGTACGCTGACCCTGCGCATGGAGCTGATCAAGCCCGAGCAGGAAACCCCGGCCCAGGCCGCGTCCCGTCGCCGTGCGAACCGTCAGCGCGAGGCTGAAGAGTCGATCCACGGTGATCCGTTCATCCAGCAAATGATGCAGCAGTTCGGTGCGGTGGTCCGTAACGATACTATTGAGCCTGTCGAGACCCTGGTCACTCAGGGCTAATAACTGAAGGTGTTCGGCCGAAAGGGTCGGACACTGTATTTATCCAAGTACTTTTGAGGTGATTCCCATGATGAAAGGTGGCATGGCCGGCCTGATGAAGCAGGCACAGCAGATGCAGGAAAAAATGGCCAAGATGCAGGAAGAGCTGGCCAACGCCGAAGTCACCGGTAAAGCCGGTGGCGATATGGTCACCGTGGTGATGACCGGTCGTCACGACGTCAAGCGTGTGACCATCGATCCAAGCCTGGTCGAAGGCTTGAGCGAAGACGACAAAGAGATGCTGGAGGCCGTGTTCGCCGCCGCCGTCAACGATGCCGTGCGCAAGATCGAAGCCAACAGCCAGGACAAAATGTCCGGTATGACCGCTGGTATGCAACTGCCACCGGGTATGAAACTGCCATTCTGATTCGCCAAAGCGCGTCGGATGGGCTACAAAAAAATGCCAGGCATCGCGCCTGGCATTTTTGTTTCTGCTGGTTTGTTAATCCCTGTGGCGAGGGAGCTTGCTCCCGCTGGGCTGCGCAGCAGTCCCCTTCTTCTTAGGGATAAGGGGGCCGCTCCGCGACCCAGCGGGAGCAAGCTCCCTCGCCACAATGAAAGGTAGAAACATCGAACGCGCCATCACCACAAGTGTCTGCTCCCTATACCGCCGAATTCATCGATCAAAAGGAGAAGCTCACATGCCACAAGCATTGACCCTCAACCAACGTATCGTCCTGGCGTCCCGCCCGGTAGGCGCGCCGACGCCGGAGAATTTCCGCCTGGAGCGCGTTGCGCTGCCGGACCTGGCCGACGGTCAGGTGCTGCTCAAAACCCTTTACCTGTCACTCGATCCCTACATGCGCGGACGCATGAGCGACGCGCCGTCCTACGCCGCACCGGTGGAAATCGGCGAGGTGATGACCGGTGGCGCTGTCAGCCGAGTCGAGCGCTCGCTGAATCCGAAATTCCACGAAGGTGATCTGGTGGTCGGTTCTACCGGTTGGCAGAGCCACAGCCTCAGCGACGGTCGCGACATCATTCCGGTGCCGTCCGGGCTGCCGAGCCCGTCAATGGCGCTGGGGGTGTTGGGCATGCCTGGAATGACCGCGTATATGGGCCTGATGGACATCGGCCAGCCCAAGGCCGGCGAAACCCTGGTGGTTGCGGCTGCGTCCGGCGCCGTGGGGTCGGTAGTCGGTCAGGTAGCGAAGATCAAAGGCTTGCGCGTAGTCGGCGTGGCCGGTGGTGCGGACAAGTGCCGTTATGTGGTCGATGAGCTGGGTTTTGATGCCTGCATCGATCACAAGAGCCCGAACTTCGCCGATGAATTGGCCAAGGCGTGCTCCGAGGGCATCGACATCTATTACGAAAACGTCGGTGGCAAGGTGTTCGATGCCGTGCTGCCGTTGCTCAAGCCCAAGGCGCGAATTCCACTCTGCGGCCTGATCGCGTCCTACAACGCTAACGAAGCACCGACCGGCCCGGATCGTCTGCCGCAATTGCAGCGCACGCTGCTGACCAAGCGTGTGCGAATCCAGGGTTTCATCGTGTTCGATGACTACGGTGATCGTCAGCCGGAATTCGTCAGCGCCATGGCGCCGTGGGTGCGCGACGGCAAGGTGAAGTTCCGCGAAGACGTGGTCGATGGCCTGGAGCAGGCACCTGAAGCGTTCATCGGTCTGCTGGAAGGACGCAACTTCGGCAAACTGGTTGTGCGGGTCGCCCAGGACTGAGTAATTGACGCTAAACAGAGGCGCGGGTATAAACCGCGTCTCGTTGTTTTGTCGGACTTTTCCCCATGAGCTTCAGCCCTTTGATTCGCCAACTGATCGACGCCCTGCGAATTTTGCCAGGTGTGGGTCAGAAAACTGCCCAACGCATGGCGTTGCAGCTGCTCGAGCGTGATCGCAGCGGCGGCTCGCGATTGGCCCTGGCACTGAGCCAGGCTATGGAAGGGGTGGGCCATTGCCGGTTGTGCCGCACGCTGACCGAAGACGACCTCTGCCCGCAATGCGCCGATACCCGTCGCGACGACACCTTGCTCTGCGTGGTGGAAGGGCCGATGGACGTCTACGCGGTGGAACAGACTGGTTTCCGTGGTCGCTACTTCGTGCTCAAGGGCCATCTGTCACCACTTGACGGACTCGGGCCGGAAGCCATCGGTATTCCGCAACTGCTGGCGCGGATCGAAGAGGCGGGCACGTTTACTGAAGTCATTCTCGCGACCAACCCGACCGTGGAAGGTGAAGCCACGGCGCATTACATTGCTCAGTTGCTCAGCAACAAAGGCCTGATCGCCTCGCGCATCGCCCACGGCGTGCCATTGGGCGGCGAGCTGGAATTGGTGGATGGCGGGACGTTGGCGCATTCGTTTGCCGGGCGTAAGCCGATTACCTTGTAGTGTCTGGACTGACGCCATCGCGAGCAAGCTCGGCTCCTACAGGTAACGCGTTGCTTTTGTAGGAGCATGGCTTGCCCGCGATGCAGACGCTTCGGTCCATCTGATTCACACAATCCTGTTGAAAACCAAGCAAGCGCTCGGTTAACTTCGCTGAACCTTCAGTGGAGTTCGCCGATGCCTGCCTTTCAGGAATACTTCGACCCCAGCCACCAATTGGTCCGCGACAGCGTCAGACGTTTCGTCGAGCGCGAGATCTTGCCGGACATCGACCAGTGGGAAGAAGCCGAAAGCTTTCCCCGCGAGCTCTACCTCAAGGCGGGCGCGGCGGGGATTCTGGGGATCGGTTATCCCGAAGCCCTGGGTGGCAGTCACGAAGGTGATCTGTTCGCCAAGGTCGCCGCCAGCGAAGAGCTGATGCGCTGCGGTTCCGGCGGTCTGGTGGCGGGGCTCGGCTCGCTGGACATCGGCCTGCCGCCGATCCTCAAGTGGGCCAGGCCCGAAGTTCGCGATCGCGTTGTGCCTCAGGTGCTCGCCGGCGAGAAGATCAGCGCCCTGGCCGTTACCGAACCCAGCGGTGGCTCCGACGTCGCCAACCTGCAAACCCGCGCCGTGCGTGACGGCGACTTCTACCGGGTCAGCGGCAGCAAAACCTTTATCACCAGTGGCGTCCGCGCGGATTTCTACACCGTCGCGGTGCGTACCGGTGCGCCGGGTTTCGGTGGCATCAGCCTGCTGTTGATCGAGAAGGGCACGCCCGGTTTCACTGTCGGTCGTCAGTTGAAGAAAATGGGTTGGTGGGCGTCGGACACTGCCGAACTGTTCTTCGACGATTGCCGGGTGCCGGTAGGAAATCTGATTGGTGCCGAAAACATGGGCTTCGCCTGCATCATGGGCAACTTCCAGAGCGAGCGCCTGGCGCTGGCGTTAATGGCCAACATGACCGCACAACTGGCGCTGGAAGAGAGCCTGAAATGGGCTCGCCAACGTGAGGCGTTCGGTAAACCCATCGGTAAATTTCAGGTGCTCAAGCATCGCCTTGCGAAAATGGCGACGGCGCTGGAGGTGTCACGGGAATTCACCTACCGCCAGGCGGCGAAAATGGCGGCGGGGCAGAGTGTGATCAAGGAGATTTCTATGGCCAAGAATTTTGCGACTGACACGGCTGACCGGATTACTACGGATGCGGTGCAGATTTTGGGTGGCCTCGGTTATATGCGTGAGAGCCTGGTGGAGCGGCTGTATCGCGATAACCGGATCTTGTCGATCGGTGGGGGGACGCGGGAAGTGATGAACGAGATCATCAGTAAGCAGATGGGGCTTTAATCGGCGGTGTAGCGGCTGACGTCATCGCGAGCAAGCTCGCTCCCACAGGGGATTTGCGGCGATCACAAAACCCCTGTGGGAGCGAGCTTGCTCGCGATAGCGTCAGCCCAGACGCCGCCTATTTATCAGACAACGCAAACTGCGTCAGGCAAAACGTCGGAATCCCCATATCTTCCAAACGCTGCGACCCGCCCAATTCCGGCAAATCAATAATCGCCGCCGCTTCGTGAACCCGCGCACCCATGCGTCGAACCAGGTTCGCCGCCGCAATCAGCGTTCCGCCCGTGGCGATCAGGTCATCGAACATCACCACCGAATCTCCCTCGCACAGGCTGTCGGCGTGGACTTCGAGGAAGGCTTCGCCGTATTCGGTCGCATAACCCTCGGCCAGAACGTCGGCCGGCAGCTTGCCTTGCTTGCGGAACAGCACCAGCGGCTTGTTCAGCTGATAGGCCAGGACCGAACCGATCAGAAAACCACGAGCGTCCATCGCACCGATGTGGGTGAAGTCAGCCTCGACATAACGGTGGGCGAAGCTGTCCATCACCAGGCGCAGGGCCGTGGGCGACTGGAACAATGGGGTAATGTCGCGAAAGATCACGCCCGGCTTGGGAAAGTCGATCACAGGGCGGATGAGGGATTTGATGTCGAAGGAGTCGAAGACCATCGTCGAGGTGTCCTGGCAGGCTGCAAACGACGCAGTATAACGGCGGCTGAACCGTTTCGCTCAGCCGCAAACGCCGAAATCAGCCGTCTAGCGAACCGCCGGCCAGGGCGCAGAGCTGGATCGGGTCGAGGATGTGGATTTCCTTGCCTTCAGCCGCAATCAGTTCGTTTTGCTGGAAGCGCGTGAACACCCGGGACACGGTTTCCACCGCGAGGCCCAGGTAATTGCCGATTTCGTTGCGCGACATGCTCAGGCGGAACTGGTTGGCCGAGAAACCCCGGGCGCGGAAACGGGCCGACAGGTTGACCAGGAACGTGGCGATGCGCTCGTCGGCGGTTTTCTTCGACAGCAGCAACATCATTTGCTGGTCGTCGCGAATCTCGCGACTCATCACGCGCATCAACTGACGACGCAGTTGCGGCAGTTGCACCGACAATTCGTCGAGGCGGTCGAAAGGAATTTCACACACCGATGTGGTTTCCATGGCTTGCGCCGAGACCGGGTGCTTTTCGGTGTCCATGCCCGACAGGCCGACCAGCTCACTCGGCAGGTGGAAACCGGTGAGCTGTTCTTCGCCGCCATCGCTCAGGCTGAAGGTTTTCAGGGCGCCAGAGCGTACTGCATAAACGGAATCGAACGTGTCGCCCTGACGGAACAGGAATTCGCCCTTTTTCAGCGGGCGGCCACGTTTAACGATTTCGTCCAGCGCATCCATGTCTTCCAGATTCAAAGAAAGTGGCAAGCAGAGGGGGGCCAGGCTGCAATCCTTGCAATGGGCCTGGCTATGAGCGCGCAGCTTTACTGGCTCGGACATTTCTTCAATCCTTGTGGGAAAAACACACATAAGCCGTAAGGGTAACCCACGGGAGGACGTTCAGGCACGCGGCTATTTCGTCGCAGGGTCGTTAATCAGCGTTTCGTAGACCAGCAAGTGAGGTGATGGCTAGATAACCCGTGAAAACCGCTGGCGATTTTGCTGTTCCAGGTATGCGTCGAACACCATGCACACCGAACGCACCAGCAATCGTCCGGCGGGCAGTACGGTAATCCGTTCGTTATCAAGTTCGATCAGCCCGTCGTCGGCCATCCCCTGCAACTGTGGCCAGAGTTCGCCGAAGTAACCCTGAAAGTCGATGTTGAAGGCGTGTTCGATCTCGGCGAATTCCAGGCTGAAAGTGCAGATCAGTTGTTGGATGACCGCACGTCGCAGGCGATCATCGGCGTTGCACAGCAGACCACGGCTGGTGGCCAGCTGCGCGCTGGCCAGCGTGTTCTGGTACTGATTCAGGTCGCTGCTGTTCTGGCAATACAAGTCGCCGATCTGGCTGATGGCCGACACGCCCAGGCCAATCAGGTCGCAATGACCGTGGGTGGTGTAGCCCTGGAAGTTGCGTTGCAGGGTTGATTCTTCCTGGGCTATCGCCAGTTCATCGTCGGGCAGCGCGAAGTGGTCCATGCCGATGTAGCGGTAACCGGCCTTGGTCAACTGCTCGATGGTGCCCTGGAGTATTTCCAGTTTTTGCGCCGGAGTCGGTAACTCGTCGCTGTTGATTCGCCGTTGCGGCATGAAGCGTTCCGGCAGGTGCGCGTAGTTGAACACCGAGAGGCGGTCGGGTTGCAGGTTGATGACTTCATCGACGGTGCGCGCGAAATTCTCGGGTGTCTGCCTCGGCAAGCCGTAGATCAGGTCAATGTTGATCGAGCGAAACTGCAGCGTGCGGGCGGCGTCGATCACCGCGCGGGTTTCTTCCAGGCTTTGCAGGCGATTGACCGCTCGTTGCACCGCCGGATCGAGGTCTTGCAAGCCGATACTGACCCGGTTGAAACCCAGTTCACGGAGCAGGCCCATGGTCGCCCAGTCGGCTTCGCGAGGGTCGATTTCGATGCCGTAGTCGCCGGAATCGTCGTCCAGCAAGTTGAAGCTTTTGCGCAACTGGGCCATCAACAGGCGCAGTTCATCGTGACTGAGAAAGGTCGGGGTGCCGCCGCCGAAATGCAGTTGCTCGACTTTCTGCGCGGGGTCGAGGTGGCAGGCGATCAGCTGGATTTCCTGCTCAAGGCGCTGCAAATAGGGCTGGGCCCGGCCACGATCCTTGGTGATGACTTTGTTGCAGGCGCAGTAGTAGCAAATATTCGCGCAGAACGGCACGTGCACATACAGCGATATCGGGCGCAGGGCTTTGCGGCTGTCGCGCAGGGCGTGAAACAGGTCGAATGTGCCGACCTGACCGTCGAATTGCACCGCGGTCGGGTAGGAGGTGTAGCGCGGTCCCGCCAGGTCGTAACGGCGGATCAGATCGGTATCCCAACGAATGGCGTCGAGCATCATGCGGGCATTCCCCCGGATAGGCTGGCAGTGTCAGCGAGTCTATGGGGTGCGGCGTCGGGGCATCTTGATTTGCATCAACGGTCAGGATTTGTGTTGTTTGTACGGGCGCCATCGCGAGCAAGCTCGCTCCCACAGGTTTTGTGAACACTGCAAATCCCTGTGGGAGCGAGCTTGCTCGCGATGGGTGCGCCGCCGATCTAATGCCCCATGAGCCAATGCTGATGCGGCCCCGGCAAGGTCCAGATGCCGAACAGGATCACCAGTAATCCGCCCGTCATCCGCACGCTACGTTTGCGCAACAACGCCGTGACCCGCTCTGCCGCCAACCCTGTGGCGAGCAACACCGGCCAGGTGCCGAGCCCGAACGCGAGCATCAAGAGCGCACTGTCCAGCGCATTGCCCTGACTCGCCGACCACAGCAACGTGCTGTAAACCAGCCCGCACGGCAGCCAGCCCCAGAGCGCGCCCAGCAGCAACGCGCGGGGGACGCTCGACACCGGCAGCAGTTTGTTGGCAACCGGCTGGATATGCCGCCACAGGCCGCGACCGAGGCTTTCGATGCGGGTCAGGCCGCTCCACCAACCGGCGAGGTACAGGCCCATGGCGACCAACAGCAATCCGGCAATGACGCGCATGAACATCGCCGCCGGGCTGTTGGCCACCGCCCAACCGGCCAGACCGATCAGCAGGCCGGCCGTTGCATAGCTGAGAATTCGCCCCAGGTTGTAGGCCAGCAGCAGTCGAAAACGCCGGCTGCGTTGTTCCTTGGGAATTGCCAGGGTCAGCGCGCCCATCAAGCCGCCGCACATCCCCAGGCAATGCCCGCCACCGAGCAGACCGAGAATCACCGCAGACACCAGCAGCGGCGCCAACTCAAGCATGGGGTGGCGCCTTGTCGTCCGGCTTGGCCGGATGACCGCTGGCTTCGTCGACCGCGGCCTTGTGGTTTGGGTCCTGATCGTCGAACAGAATGCTGTGGGCCGGGCCGTCGAGGTCGTCGTACTGACCGCTGTCGACTGCCCAGAAGAAGATGTAAATGGCGATGGCCACGATCAGCAGCGCGGCCGGGATCATCACGTAGAGAGCTGGCATCTGGACTCCATGCCCGCGCGGCTCAGGCCGGCAGCGGACGGGTTTCTGGCGTGGCGTTGATCGCAGGCGTGTTTGGCATGCGAGTCAGGCGCAGGGCGTTCAGCACCACGGTCAACGAACTGATGGACATGCCGACCGCGGCCCATACCGGAGTGATCCAGCCGAGGGCGGCGAACGGCAACATGAGGCCATTGTACAGCCCGGCCCACAGCAGGTTCTCGATGATTACCCGGCGGGTGCGTCGAGCCAGGCTGAAGGCTTGTACCAGTGCGTCGAGGCGGTTCGACAGCAATACCGCGTCGGCACTGGTTTTCGCCAGATCGGTGGCCGACCCCATGGCCACGCTGATGTCGGCGGCGGCCAGCACTGGCACGTCGTTGACCCCGTCACCGAGCATCAACACCTTGCGGCCTTCCTTGTGCAGCTGTTGCAGGACCTGCAATTTGTCGTCCGGACGCAAACCGCCACGGGCTTCATCGATGCCCAGTTCTGCGGCGACACTGGCGACCATCGGCGAACTGTCGCCGGACAGCAACAATGTTCGCCAGCCGCGAGCCTTGCAGGCGGCGAGGAGGGCGGGCGCGTCGGCACGCAGGCGGTCATCGAGAACAAACCATGCCAACGGCCCCTGGCTGTTACCGAGCAGCAGCCATTGGCCGGCTTCGTCCGGCATTAGCGGCACAGCAGCGCCACTGAGTTCACAGACAAAACCCGGTTGGCCGATGCGCAGGCGTTGCTCACCGACCAAGCCTTCGAGGCCAAGTCCGGGCGTGCTGTGGACTTCTTCGGCGGCCAGCGGCGCCCGGCCAAACGCGCGGGCGATTGGGTGTTCGGAGCGGTTTTCCAGGGCGGCGGCCAGGCTCAGGCATTGATCGCTATTGAGCGCGCCGAGCGGGCGGATCGAACGTAACGCCAGGCGCCCTTCGGTGAGCGTGCCGGTCTTGTCGAAAATCACCGTGTCGATCTGATTCAGACCTTCCAGCACATGACCGCGAGTCAGCAGCAAACCGAGTTTGTGCAGCGTGCCGGTGGCGGCGGTGAGGGCGGTCGGTGTGGCCAGGGACAAGGCGCACGGGCACGTCGCAACGAGCATCGCCAACACAATCCAGAAGGCCCGCGAAGAATCCAGTTCCCACCAGATCAGGCCGATGACGGCAGCGGCAATCAGCGATAGCAGCAGGAACCATTGCGCGGCGCGGTCGGCGATTTCCGCCAGTCGCGGCTTCTCGGCCTGGGCGCGGTCCAGCAGGCGGACGATGGCGGACAGTCGGGTGTTTTGACCCAGCGCCAGGACTTCCACGGTCAGCGCACCCTCGACGTTCAGGGTGCCGGCGGTGACGGCATCGCCCGGCGTGCGCGGTTGCGGCAGGTATTCGCCGGTGAGCAGGGATTCGTCGATGCTCGACTGGCCTTCGAGGATCTTGCCGTCGGCCGGGAGGATCGCGCCGGGATGCACCAGCACCTGATCGCCTACACGCAGTTCGCTGAGCAGGATCCGCTCGCTCTGGCCATCGGCACTCAGGCGCAGGCACGAGGCGGGTAACAGATTGACCAGTTGCGCAGTGGCGGCGGCGGTGCGTTCCCGGGCGCGACGTTCGAGATAACGCCCGGCCAACAGGAACAGCGCGAACATGCCGACCGCATCGAAATACAGTTCACCGACGCCGGTGATCGAGGTCCAGATCCCGGCGATGTAGGCGCTGCCAATCGCCAGCGACACCGAAACGTCCATGGTCAGGTGCCGGGTGCGCAAGTCGCGCATCGCGCCTTTGAAGAATGGCGCGCAGCTGTAGAACACGATTGGGGTGGTGAGGAACAGCGCGACCCAGCGCAGGATGGTGTGCAGCTCGGGACTGAGGTCGATGTTGAATTCCGGCCAGGTGGCCATGGTTGCCATCATCGCCTGGAACCACAACAGCCCGGCCACGCCGAGTTGGCGCAGGGCCAGGCGGTTTTCGCTGGCCAGTTGTTCGCTGGCGCGGTCGGCCTGATAGGGGTGCGCGGCGTAACCGATGTGGCGCAATTCGCTGAGTACCTGGCTCAGCGGCAGTTGCGCATCGGCCCAGCGTACGTGCAGGCGATGGTTGGACAGGTTCAGACGCGCTTCGGCCACTGCCGGCAAGCCACGCAGGTGTTTCTCGATCAACCAGCCGCAGGCGGCGCAACTGATGCCTTCCATCAACAGGGTGGTTTCGGCGAGTTCGCCTTCGTGGCGGACGAAGGGGGCTTGCACGTCGGCGCGGTCGTACAACGCCAGTTCGTCCACCAACTGCACCGGCAGCGCTTCGGGGTTGGCCGATGACTCGCTGCGATGCTGGTAGTAGGTCTCCAGTCCACCGGCCACAATGGCTTCGGCCACGGCCTGACAACCCGGGCAGCAGAACTCGCGGGTTTCACCGAGGACGGCAGCGGTGAAGCGGCTGCCGGCCGGGACGGGCAGGGCGCAGTGGTAGCAGGGGAGTGGAGTGGTCATGAGGTGAAGTCTATATCGTCCGGAAGGGCCTCATCGCGAGCAAGCTCGCTCCCACATTGGATTTGTGGCGTTCACAAAACCCTGTGGGAGCGAGCTTGCTCGCGATGCGCGAAGCGCAGGCTTCTACTTCTTCAGGTCTTCGGCGCCTTGCAGCGGTTCATCACCCAGCAGTAGATCCTTGTCATGGCTGACCTGTTCTTCTTCGAACATGCGCCAGGTCTTGTCGTCCTGTACGCCCAGCAGTTCTACAAAGCGGCGACCGTCGACCTTGTCGTTCAACTGGCCAATGTAGCGGCCCTGTTCGGTTTCGCTGCGTGCCAGGGTGATCTTGCGATCCTTCTCCGGCTGGGTCGGCGAGATCAGGTTCAGCTCCAGGGTTTTCGGTTGGCTGTTGCCGCTCAGGCGCAGGTCGACTTCACCGGTCACGTCGTCCAGATGAACGCTGGCGCGCAGCAGCAGGGTCTGCGCCAGCAGTTCGCGGTCGAGGGAGCGGTTGATGCCTTTGCCGGCCTCGTAATAGTTGTCGTTGACCAGGTTGTCCGGGTTTTTCACTGCGATCGTCACCATGGACAACGTCAGGGTCACGGAACACGCCAGGATGGCGATGATGATCCACGGCCAAAGGTGCTTGTACCAAGGACTTGCGGCATTTGCTGCGGGCATGATCACTTCTCTCAACGAACTTGTGGGCCGATGAACCGGCTCTTGGCTTCAATGTGGACGCTGTCGTCATCGGCATCCTTGAGGATGAATTTCACCTCGTTGGTGCTCGATGGCAGTTTTTCCGGTGCGCTGGACAGTTCGACCGGCTGGCTGAAAATCTCTCCGGCGGCGACCTTAATCTCGCGCTTGCCTTGCAGCTTGAGGTCCGGCAGGCCAGCGGCTTCGAGCACGTAGGTGTGGTCGCGCTGATCCTTGTTCATGATCTTCAGGCTGTAGACGTTTTCGATCCGGCCTTCGGCGTTCTCGCGGTACAGCACACGGTCCTTGCTGACGTCGAAACCAACCAGCGAACGCATGAAGAACGCGGTCATCAGCAAGGCAATCATCGCCAGCAGCACCGTGGCGTAGCCGATCAGGCGCGGGCGCAGTTTATTGGTTTTTTGCCCGGACAGGTTGTGCTCGGTGGTGTAGCTGATCAGGCCGCGCGGGTAATCCATCTTGTCCATGATGCTGTCGCAGGCATCGATGCAGGCCGCACAGCCGATGCATTCGACTTGCAGGCCGTCGCGGATGTCGATACCGGTCGGGCAGACCTGGACGCACATGGTGCAGTCGATGCAGTCGCCCAGGCCCATGGCCTTGTAGTCGACGCCTTTCTTGCGCGGGCCGCGGCTTTCACCACGGCGCGGGTCGTAGGAAACGATCAGGGTGTCTTTGTCGAACATCACGCTCTGGAAGCGCGCGTACGGGCACATGTAAATGCACACCTGCTCGCGCAACCAGCCGGCATTGCCGTAGGTGGCGAGGGTGAAGAAACCGACCCAGAAATACGACCAACCGTCGGCTTCACCCGTGAAGAAGTCGATGGTCAGCTCGCGGATCGGCGAGAAGTAACCGACGAAGGTCATGCCGGTCACGAAGCCGATCAACAGCCACATCGTGTGTTTGCTGAATTTGCGCAGGAATTTGTTGGCGCTCATGGGCGCTTTGTCGAGCTTGATGCGCTGGTTGCGGTCGCCTTCGGTGACCTTCTCGCACCACATGAAAATCCAGGTCCAGACACTCTGTGGGCAGGTATAGCCGCACCAGACCCGCCCGGCGTACACGGTAATGAAGAACAGGCCGAAGGCGCTGACGATCAAGATCCCCGAGAGCAGGATGAAGTCCTGAGGCCAGAAGGTTGCGCCAAAGATGAAGAATTTGCGCTCCGGCAGGTTCCACCATACGGCCTGATGGCCACCCCAGCTCAGCCAGACCGTACCGAAATACAGCAGAAACAGCCCGGCACCGCCCATCATTCGCAGGTTGCGGAACAGGCCGGTAAAGGCGCGGGTGTAGATTTTTTCTCGAGAGGCGTAGAGGTCGACGCTGTTGTTCGCGTTCTTGGCAGGGGTAACGTCGTGTACCGGAATCTGATTGCTCATCATTGCATCCCACGGCAGTGGAAAAATGCCTCGGTCAGTACGTGCCGACCGCGGTCAAAAAGAGGTGTTGCAGTGGCGTAATGATACGCCTGTCGCTCTAGGTCAAGGGTGCGACCTTTGGTCACGTTGGTGGAAATCATCTGGCGGTGTAATGACTTGAATCAATTGACTTGTGAATTATGGACGGTTTTCGAGGGCGACGAACTCATTCGTCCCACGGATTGATCAGCGCAACGCCGCTGGATTGAAAATCGCTGATGTTACGGGTGACCACTGTGAGGCCATGAACCAGTGCAGTCGCTGCGATTAGGGCGTCGCTTTCATTGGCACGGTCCGGAACATGCAAACTGGCACACCGTAGCGCCACGGCGGCATCGACCGGCAAGATTCTGGCATCAAAGGCCGGTATGACGTGTCGCTTCAACCAAGTGCGCAATACCTTCCCCTGAACGGGATCACGACGCTCCATCCGTAGAACCCCTGTCTCCAGTTCCTTCAAGGTAATGGCCGAAATAAACATACGTGGCGCGATAACACTTTTAGCCCAGGCGACGACGTTTGCATCAGCCTGGGGTTTGCGCAGTTCAGAAATCACGTTGGTGTCGAGTAGAAACATCAGGACAGGTCCACGGGTCGATGAATGATCACGGCACGCTCGGTTTCGAACTCGATGTCTGCCGCTTCCGGCATCACTAACAGTTCGACAATGCTGGCGTTGATGCCGGTCAGTTTTTGGTAGTCCTCAATGCTTAGCAGTACGTGAGCTGGCTTGCCACGGTCGGTGATGATAACCGGGCCCTGGCGCGTGGCTTTTTTGGCACTACTTGTGTCCTGATTGAATTCACGGCTGGAAATGGTGGTGATGGCCATCGTGGATGTCCCCCTGAAAGTGCTTTGTAGAAACGTTACTACTCGGCAAGTTGATGCGCAATCTCGGAGGCGCGCAGTGGAGCACCGTTGGTCGCTACAGCGCAGGCCATAAGCGGCCGAAACCAAAACGGCCCCGCCAATTCACATTGGCGGGGCCGTTTTTTGTTGCATCAAGCGTTTGCCTTACTGGGCGTCCGCCACTGGCGCTTTCTCACCGTGAGAGAGGCTGTAGACGTATGCGGCCAGCAGGTGAACCTTGTCGTTGCCTTGCAGCTGTTCTTGCGCAGGCATCTGGCCCTGACGGCCGTAACGGATGGTCTGCTGCAGTTGAGCGAAGCTCGAACCGTAGATGAACGCTGCCGGGTGGGTCAGGTTAGGTGCGCCCATTGCTGGCGTGCCTTTGCCTTCCGGACCGTGGCACACCGCGCAGTTGGCGGCGAACAGCTTCTGCCCGGCTACCGGGTCAGCCTTGGTGCCTTCCGGCAGTTTGCGGCCATCGAGGTTGGTCAGTACGAACGCGGCAACGTTCGCAACGCCTTGCTCGCCGATCACTTCTGCCCAGGCCGGCATCACAGCGTGACGACCGCCCATGATGGTGGTCTTGATGGTTTCCGCTTCGCCGCCCCAGCGCCAGTCGGCGTCGGTCAGGTTAGGGAAGCCATAAGCGCCCTTGGCATCGGAACCGTGGCAGACCGAGCAGTTGGAGGCGAACAGGCGGCCACCCATCTTCAGGGCTTGCGGGTCCTTGGCAACTTCTTCAATCGGCATGGAAGCGAACTTGGCGAAGATCGGGCCGAACTTGGCGTCCGACTTGGCCATTTCCTTTTCCCACTCGTGAACGCCGGTCCAGCCGCTCTGGCCGTTGGCGAACGCGGTCTGCTTTTCGTTATCGAGGTAGTTGTAGCCCGGCAACAGGCCTTTCCAGTTACCCAGGCCCGGGTACAGCACCAGGTAGCCCAGGGCGAAGATGATGGTGCCCACGAACAGCATGAACCACCATTTCGGCAGTGGGTTGTCGTACTCCTCGATCCCGTCGAAGGAGTGGCCAACCGTTTCTTCGGTGGCTTCGCTGCGCTGGCCCTTGCGGGTGGACAGCAGCAGCCAGGTCAGGGCGAAGATCGTGCCGAGACTGAGGACTGTGACGTACAGACTCCAGAACGTAGTCATTCTTTGTTACTCCTAGAAGCTTGCTCGACGTGCTTGATGGCTTCGGGATCATCCGCGAAAGGCAGCAAGGTCGCGTCTTCAAACTCCGACTTGCGCTTGGGGCTGAATACCCACAACGCCAGACCGATGAAGGCCACCATCACAACAACGGTGCCCAGGCCACGAATCATCCCGATATCCATCTAAATCACCGTTTGCTTTTGATGATGGTGCCCAGGCCTTGCAGATAGGCCACCAGCGCGTCCATTTCGGTTTTGCCCTTCACAGCATCCTTGGCGCCGGCGATGTCTTCGTCGGTGTAAGGGACGCCGAGCGTGCGCAAGACTTCCATTTTCTTGGCGGTGTCTTTGCCGTCGAGCTTGTTTTCCACGAGGAACGGGTAGGCCGGCATTTTCGACTCAGGCACCACGTTGCGCGGGTTGTACAAATGCGCACGCTGCCAGTCATCAGAGTAACGACCGCCAACACGGGCCAGGTCCGGACCGGTACGCTTGGAACCCCACAGGAACGGGTGGTCCCAGACGCTTTCACCGGCGACCGAGTAGTGGCCGTAACGTTCGGTTTCAGCACGGAACGGGCGGATCATCTGCGAGTGGCAGCCGACACAACCGTTGGCGATGTAGATGTCGCGGCCTTCCAGTTCAAGGGCGGTGCGAGGCTTCATGCCTTCGACCGGCTTGTTGGTGACGTCCTGGAAAAACAGCGGAACGATCTGGGTCAGGCCGCCGATGCTGACGGCGATAACCATGAAGAAGGCCAGCAGGCCAATGTTCTTCTCGACTGCTTCATGCTTCATCAGTGAGCTCCAACTACAGCAATCTGTTCAGCAGCTTTGGCTTCAGCCGGGTTCGAGGCACGTACAGTACGCCATACGTTGTAGGCCATGAACAGCATGCCGCTGGCGAAGAACGCACCGCCCAGGGCGCGAACGATGAAACCAGGATGGCTGGCTTGCAGCGCTTCAACGAACGAGTAGGTGAGGGTGCCGTCGTCGTTGATTGCACGCCACATCAGACCCTGGGTGATGCCGTTGACCCACATCGAAGCGATGTACAGCACGGTACCGATGGTCGCGAGCCAGAAGTGCGTGTTGATCAGGCCGATGCTGTGCATCTGCACACGACCGAACAGTTTCGGGATCATGTGGTAGATGGCGCCGATCGAGATCATCGCTACCCAGCCCAAGGCGCCGGCGTGTACGTGGCCGATGGTCCAGTCAGTGTAGTGAGACAGCGAGTTGACGGTCTTGATGGCCATCATCGGGCCTTCGAAGGTCGACATGCCGTAGAAGGCCAGCGACACAACGAGGAAGCGCAGGATCGGGTCGGTGCGCAGCTTATGCCAGGCGCCCGACAGGGTCATCATGCCGTTGATCATGCCGCCCCAGCTTGGTGCCAGCAGGATGATCGACATCGCCATGCCCAGCGACTGAGCCCAGTCCGGCAGTGCGGTGTAGTGCAGGTGGTGCGGACCGGCCCAGATGTACAGTGTGATCAGCGCCCAGAAGTGCACGATCGACAGGCGATAGGAGTAGATCGGACGCTCGGCCTGCTTCGGAACGAAGTAGTACATCATCCCCAGGAAGCCGGTGGTCAGGAAGAAACCGACCGCGTTGTGGCCATACCACCACTGGATCATCGCGTCAGTCGCACCGGCGTAGGCCGAGTAGGACTTGAAGAAGCTGACCGGCAGGGAAGCGTGGTTGACGATGTGCAGCATCGCCGTCACAACGATGAAAGCGCCGTAGAACCAGTTACCCACATAGATGTGCTTGGTTTTGCGCTTGGTGATGGTGCCGAAGAACACCAGACCGTAAGTAACCCAGACGATGGCCAGCAGAATAGCCAGGGGCCATTCCAGTTCCGCGTATTCCTTGGTGGTGGTGTAACCCAGCGGCAAGGTAACGATCGCGCCGACGATCACCGCTTGCCAACCCCAGAAGGTGAAGGCGGCGAGGCTGTCGGAAATCAGTCGCGTTTGGCAGGTTCGCTGCACGACGTAATAAGAAGTGGCAAACAGAGCACAACCACCGAAGGCGAAAATCACCAGGTTGGTGTGCAACGGGCGTAAGCGTCCAAAAGTCGTCCACGGCAGACCGAAGTTCAATTCCGGCCATACAAGCTGTGAGGCGATGAAGACACCAAGCCCCATGCCAAGGATCCCCCAGACCACCGTCATGATGGCGAACTGGCGGACTACCTTATAGTTATAAGCAGTCGGACTGATTGCTGTGCTCATTCTAAGGTTCCACGGTTTGGGTGTTTTATTAGGAGTAAAAATCGGCCGCAAGTATGGAGAAAGCGGGGGGTCATTGCAACGCGCCATGACCTGGGTCAATGCTTTCAAAAGCTGATTCTGCGGCCTTTCCATGCGCCGCGTAGGGACAAAATTGCCCAAGGGCAAAATGTCGCAGCAGACGAAAATGGTGAGGGGGTCAGGTCGGATGTAACGGGGTGTGTTCAAACACAACGATCGGGTGACAGATGGCAATTGGCACGACAGCCGGTATCTACCAGCCTTTGCGGCTTGTCATCGAGCAGATTCGTCGAACACATCGGGTTGGGTCGACCTGGAACCGGCTCATGCCAGTCCGCATCGGGGAAGCTTAGACCCGAATCTGGGGAACCGAAAGGAGGACTAGCGGAGGGGTGCGACACTTGGTCGCAAAGGGGCAGGGAACTGCCGCATCCGGGAGAATGCGGCAGCAGAGCGGTCGAGATTTATTCGTGTTTGCCTTCAGCCTGCAAACGCTCGGTGCTCAGCCCATGAGACAGGCTGTAAACGTAAGCGGCCAGCAATTGCACCTTGTCGTTGCCGAGCAGTTCGTTCTGCGCCGGCATATGGCCCTGACGGCCATGGCGAATGGTCTGTTGCAGCTGCGCCAGGCTTGTACCGTAGATAAAGCCGGCCGGTTGCGTTAGATTCGGCGCGCCCATGGCTTCAGTGCCCTGGCCGTTTGCTCCATGACAGGCTACGCACATAGTGCTGAACGCTTGCTGTCCGGCGTGCAGGTCAGCACCGCTTTCGGCAGGCAACGGCAGACCGGCCAGGTCGTGGCGCACATATGCCGCGACGTTCTTCACGCCGGCATCACCGAGGATTTCACCCCAGGCCGGCATCGCGGCCATGCGACCACCCATGATCGTGGTTTTGATGGTGTCGGCGTTGCCGCCCCAGCGCCAGCTGTTGTCAGCCAGGTTGGGGAAACCAAAAGCGCCCTTGGCATCCGAGCCGTGGCAGACCGCGCAATTGGAGGCAAACAGGCGACCGCCCATTTTCAACGCTAGCGGGTCCGCCGCCACTTCTTCCACGGGCATCGCCGCGAATTTGGCGAAGATCGGCCCGAACTTCGCGTCCGCCTTGTTCATCTCCTTTTCCCACTCGTGGACGCCGGTCCAGCCGTCCTCGTAACCCGGCAGAATGCCTTTCCAGTTGCCTAGGCCGGGGTAAAGCAACAGATAACCTACGGCGAACACCAGCGTGCCGGCGAACAGCATGAACCACCACTGCGGCAGCGGATTGTCGTACTCCTCGATGCCGTCGAAGCTGTGGCCCATGGTCTGGTCGACGCTGCCCTTGGTTTCGCCCTTGCGGGTGCCGATCAGCAGCCAGGTCAGGCCGATCAGGCTGCCGATGGTCAGTACGCAGATCCACGTACTCCAGAAGGTGGTCATGGCCGGGTACTCCTTGTTTCAGGTTCTTGGGTGGCGTCATCGGGTAGCGGTTCATCGGCGAACGGCAGCAAACGCGCTTCGGCGAATTCCGGATTGCGCTTGCCGTTGAACACCCACAGCGTCAGGCCGACGAAGGCCATGAACACCACGACCGTGCCCAGGCCGCGGATCATTCCACTGCTCATTACGCTTAGTATTTCAAAGGGCATGGCCATGGCTCACCTCTTGCTCTTGATGGATGTGCCGAGCACTTGCAGGTAAGCGACCAGTGCGTCCATTTCGGTTTTGCCTTTGAGCGAAGCCACGCTGCCGGCGATGTCATCGTCGGTGTACGGCACGCCCAACGTGCGCATGGCGCGGATCTTGGTTTCGGTGTGGCTGCTGTCGAGTTGATTGGCCACCAGCCATGGATAGCCGGGCATTTTCGATTCCGGCACCACGTTGCGCGGGTTGTACAAATGCGCGCGGTGCCAGTCTTCGGAGTAGCGACCGCCGACCCGGGCCAGGTCCGGACCGGTACGTTTCGAGCCCCACAGGAACGGGTGATCCCAGACACTTTCACCGGCCACCGAGTAGTGGCCGTAGCGTTCGGTCTCGGCACGGAACGGACGGATCATCTGCGAATGGCAACCGACGCAGCCTTCGCGGATGTAGATGTCGCGACCTTCCAGTTGCAGCGCGGTGTAGGGCTTCATGCCTTCCACCGGTTTATTGGTCACGTCCTGGAAGAACAGCGGGACGATCTGGGTCAGACCGCCAATGCTCACGGCCAGCACCATCAACAACATCAGCAGGCCGACGTTTTTCTCGATTGTTTCGTGTTTCATGGCGGCCTCCTCAGGCGATCTGCGCAGCAGCGGCGACTTCGGCAGGTTGCGAGGCCCGAACGGTGCGCCAGGTGTTGTAGGCCATCAGCAACATGCCGCTGAAGAAGATCGCACCGCCTACCAATCGCACGACGAAGCCTGGGTGGCTGGCCACCAGGGTTTCGACGAAGGAGTAGGTCAGCGTGCCGTCTTCATTGACTGCGCGCCACATGAGGCCCTGGGCGATGCCGTTGACCCACATCGAAGCGATGTAGAGCACGGTGCCGATGGTGGCGAGCCAGAAGTGCGCGTTGATCAGGCCGATGCTGTGCATCTGCGTGCGGCCAAAGATTTTCGGGATCATGTGGTACAGCGCGCCGATCGAGATCATCGCGACCCAACCGAGGGCGCCGGCGTGAACGTGGCCGATGGTCCAGTCGGTGTAGTGGGAGAGGGCGTTGACCGTTTTGATGGCCATCATCGGCCCTTCGAAGGTCGACATGCCGTAGAACGCCAGCGAGACCACGAGGAAGCGCAGGATCGGGTCGCTGCGCAACTTATGCCAGGCGCCCGAGAGCGTCATCATCCCGTTGATCATCCCGCCCCAGCTCGGTGCCAGCAGGATCAGCGACATCACCATGCCCAGCGACTGTGCCCAGTCCGGCAGCGCGGTGTAGTGCAAGTGGTGCGGACCGGCCCAGATGTACAGGGTGATCAGCGCCCAGAAGTGCACGATCGACAAGCGATAGGAATACACCGGACGCTCGGCCTGTTTCGGCACGAAGTAGTACATCATCCCGAGGAAACCGGCGGTGAGGAAAAAGCCTACGGCGTTGTGCCCGTACCACCACTGAACCATGGCATCAGTCGCACCGGCATACACCGAGTAGGACTTGGTGAAACTCACCGGCAGCTCAAGGTTGTTGACGATGTGCAGAATCGCCACGGTGATGATGAACGCACCGAAGAACCAGTTACCGACGTAGATGTGCTTGGTCTTGCGCTGCATGATCGTGCCGAAGAACACCACGGCGTAGGCGACCCAGACGATGGTGATCAGGATGTCGATCGGCCATTCCAGTTCGGCGTATTCCTTGGAACTGGTGTAACCCAGCGGCAGGCTGATAGCCGCCAGCAGGATCACTACTTGCCAGCCCCAGAAGCAGAACGCGGCAACTGCGGGAGCATATAAGCGGGTCTGGCAAGTCCTTTGTACGGAGTACAACGAACTGGCGAACAGGGCGCAACCGCCGAAGGCGAAGATCACTGCGTTGGTGTGCAACGGGCGCAAACGCCCGAAGCTGGTCCACGGCAGATTGAAGTTGAGTTCAGGCCAGAGCAATTGAGCCGCGAGAAAAACCCCGAGCCCCATACCGACGATGCCCCACACCACCGTCATAATGGCGAATTGGCGGACCACCTTGTAGTTGTAGGCGGTACTGATAGAAGTGTTCATGGTTCCCCATCCACGGTTCAGCCGAAGTGAAGGCCTGTCTTTGCGAGTAAGCCGCACGGCAGACGCTCCCTTCGCCTGGAGTTATAGGCAGACTAAAAGCGAGGCAAGCATGGACAAAGAGCACAAGGCCAGTATTGACGGGGATCAATGGGCGCGGTGTGTGCGGGATCATGGATGGTTGTGGAATGCCGCCTCAGCGCCGGCCTCGACGACGTTGATTCTCGCCCATGGCGCCGGTGCGCCGATGGACAGCGGCTGGATGAACGACATGGCTGCGCGCCTTGCTGCATCTGGGATCAACGTGCTGCGCTTCGAGTTTCCGTACATGGCGCAACGGCGTCTTGATGGCGGCAAACGTCCACCGAACCCGGCACCGAAACTGCTGGAATGCTGGCGTGAGGTCTATGGCGTGGTGCGACGCCATGTCGCTGGGCGTCTGGCCATTGGCGGCAAGTCCATGGGCGGGCGGATGGCGAGTCTTTTGGCGGATGAACTAAAGGCCGATGCGTTGGTGTGCCTCGGGTATCCGTTTTATGCGGTGGGGAAACCGGAGAAGCCTCGGGTTGAGCATTTGGCCGCGCTTCAGACGCCGACGTTGATCGTGCAGGGCGAGCGGGATGCGTTGGGGAATCGCGAGGCCGTCGAGGCTTACACGTTGGCACCAAGTATCGAGGTGTTCTGGCTGGTGGCGGGGGATCATGATTTGAAGCCGTTGAAGGCTTCCGGGTTTACCCATGAGCAACATCTGGAGGCTGCGGCGCAGAAGGTGTCCGAGTTTCTGCAGTGAAGTTTGCGGCGTTGGGCAGGGCCTCATCGCGAGCAAGCTCGCTCCCACATTTTGATTTGTGATGTGAATCAGATCTTCATCCGCTGCAAATCCCCTGTGGGAGCGAGCTCGCTCGCGATAGCAATCTTTCAGGCACCATAACTTTCAACAAGGCAATAAAAAACCCGGAAGCTTCCGCCGTCCGGGTTCTTTGATTCCAGCAACAATCAGCGGTTAAACCGCTCCACCAACGAATACTGAGTATTCGCTGTCTTCGTCAGCTCTTCACTCAACAACGCCGAGTGTTGAGCCTGTTCCGAAGTCTGATCCGCCAGGTGCGAGATGTTGCTGATGTTGCGGCTGATTTCCTCGGCAACAGCACTTTGCTCTTCAGTCGCAGCAGCAATCTGTGTAGTCATGTCGGTGATGTTGGCCACCGCTTCGCTGATCCCCACCAGTGCTTGATCCGCTTCCAATACCCGCGCGACACCTTCTTCGGCCTGGCGATGGCCAGCCTCCATGGTCTGCACCGCAGTGCTGGCGGTTTGCTGGAGTTTGGCGATCAAAGCATGGATCTGCCCGGTGGATTCGCTGGTGCGTTGCGCCAGTTGACGGACTTCGTCAGCCACTACCGCAAAGCCACGACCCATTTCACCGGCACGGGCCGCTTCGATAGCCGCGTTCAACGCCAGCAGGTTGGTTTGGTCGGCGATGCCTTTGATCACATCGACCACGCCACCGATTTCGTCGCTGTCCTTGGCCAGTTGGGTCACGGTCAGGCCGGTTTCACCGACCACCACCGACAGGCGCTGGATGGCTTCGCGGGTTTCCCCGGCGATGTCGCGACCGCGACCGGTCAGGCGATTGGCTTCTTGAGTCGCATCGGCCGTGCGCTGCACGTGGCTGGCGACTTCCTGAGTGGTGGCGGCCATCTGATTGACGGCGGTGGCCACTTGCTCGGTTTCGACGCGTTGGCGTTCCAGGCCGGTGGAGCTGCTGTGAGCCAGGGTGTCGGACTGTTTCGCTTGCTCACTCAGGTGCTCGGCGGTGTCCTGCAGACGGGTCAGGCAGGTTTTCAGGCGGGCTTCCTGGCTGAGGATCGACATCTCCAGGCGCGCCTGAGCGCCGCGACTGTCGGTGTACATCTGCGCGATCAGCGGGTCGGAGGTGGTTTGCCCGGCCAGGACCAGCAAGCGCTTGAGACCACGTTGTTGCCAGCTCAACCCCAACAGACCCAATGGCACCGACAGGCCGGCGGCCAACGCAAAACCCCATTGGGAATTGAGCGACGCACCGATCATGAAGCTTAGTTGGCTGACGAGGATGAACGGCAGCCAGTCCTGAAGCACCGGCAGCCATTTGTCCGTTGAAGGAATCGCCGACTTGCCCTGGTTGATGCGTTGATAGAGCGCTTCGGCACGGCGGATCTGCTCGGCGGTGGGTTTGACCCGCACCGATTCGTAACCGACCACCTGATTGCCTTCGAAAACCGGCGTGACATAGGCGTTAACCCAGTAGTGATCACCGGTCTTGCAGCGATTCTTGACAATGCCCATCCATGGCAAGCCTTGTTTCAGTGTGCCCCACATGTGCGCGAACACTGCGGCCGGGACGTCAGGGTGACGGACCAGGTTATGCGGCGCACGGATCAGATCTTCACGAGAATACCCACTGATCTCGACGAAAGCGTCGTTGCAGTAGGTGATCACGCCCTTGGCATCGGTGGTGGAAATCAACCGTTGCTGAGCCGGGAAGGTCCGTTCGCGTTGTGTAATAGGCTGGTTGTTACGCATGGCTTTTCAATCCGCAAGGCTTTCAGAAGTTGTCGGCTGCGCCGCGAATTTATTGAATTCTTTTTTATAAATCGGACGAGGGTCTCAAATTTGCGGCAGTGCGCTGAAAAGGCCGGCCCGCCCAGTGGTTGAGCTATTCAGGTTTCCCTCAGGAGACTGGGCGCGTATGATTCGCCGCTGTTTTATGTAGGACGTTGGCTGGGTACAAGCAGGATTTAGCGACACGACTGTCATAAAGTGTCGCCGGTGCTCCAGCATTTAAATTAATGGAAGTTGATTGTTGCCCAGCCTTTGAAAAAAGGCCGGGTATGAAAAGGGCTCGTAGCAATGCGTAAAAAAGTTGCAATCATTGGGACGTCGTTCCGTTTTCCTGGCTCTACTTCCGCAACTTTTTGGCCGCACCTGTTAGACCAGCGGAGCTTCATCACCGAAGCAGATTTTTCTCGCTGGTCCAAAGACGAGTTCCTGCACCCGGACAAGGCCAACCCGGCAACGTCCTATACGTTCGCGTCTGGCTCGCTTGGAGATATCTCCACCTTCGACGCAGGCTTTTTCAATATTTCTCCGCGCGAAGCCGCGATCATGGACCCTCAGCAACGTCTGTTGCTCGAGCTCGGCTGGGAAGTGTTCGAGAACGCTGGCGTCAAGCCTTCGAGCCTGCGCGGCAGCGATTGTGGCGTTTACCTGGGCATTGCCAGCGTCGATTACAGCTACAGGTTGGCGCATGACTTGTCGGCGATCGAAGCGTCCACCGCCACGGGCAACACCTTCAGCATTGCGGCCAACCGGCTCTCTTATTTCTACGACCTGCAAGGTCCGAGCATGGCCATCGACACGGCGTGCTCGTCTTCTCTGATTGCGTTTCACCAGGCGTGCCAGGCGATTCAGAACGGTGATATTGAACAGGCGCTGGCCGGTGGTATCAGCCTGCACCTTCATCCGTTCGGCTTCCTGATTTTTTCCAAGGCGTCGATGCTCTCGCGCACAGGCCAATGCCATGTGTTCGATGAATCCGCCGACGGTTATGTCCGGTCCGAAGGGGCGGGTCTGTTCTATCTGAAGGATTACGACAAGGCGGTCGCGGACGGTAACCAGATCCTGGCCGTAGTAGCCGGCACCGCGGCGAACACCGATGGCCACAAGTCGAGTCTGACTGTACCGAGTGCCGAGGCGCAGATTGCACTGATGACACAGGCTTATGCTATAGCCGGCATCGACGCCACGCAGATCGATTACCTTGAGGCGCACGGCACCGGCACACCGGTCGGCGATCCGATTGAAAGCCGCGCCATTGGCGAAGCGCTCGGCCAGCAACGCCCTGCCGACCAGCCGCTGCTGATCGGCTCGATCAAAAGCAACATTGGCCACCTTGAAGCCGCGTCCGGCGTTGCCGGTTTGATGAAGGCGCTTTTCTGCGTGATTAAACGCCAGGTGCCGGCCACCATCGGCATCACCAGGCTCAATCCGAATATCCCGTTCGCCGACCTCAACTTGCAGGTCGTCACCGAAACCCAGGCACTCAAGCCCACCGGCAAACTAGTGGTCGGGATCAATTCGTTCGGTTTTGGTGGTGCGAACGCGCACGTTATTCTGGAAAGTCCACCGCAGGCCGATGAGGCACCAGCCTCGACCGATCACCCTGTGCCGCTGATTGTGTCGGCCAAGGACAGCGCAGGTCTGGCCGCTCAGTCGGAGCAGTTCGCGGAGTTTTTGTCAGAGTCCGGCGAGGGAAGCCTTTACGACGTTGCCTATCAGTCACTGGTGCGTCGCGACGTGCACCCGCAGCGGGTCGTGGTGTTTGGCGCCGATGCTCAACACAGTGCTCAGGCACTGCTCGATTTTGCGACAGATCCCGGGGTGCCAACCCTGTCGGCGGTGCTCGAAAGCGGTCTGGCGCTGGAGCAACCGAAAGGCCCGGTGTTCGTTTATTCCGGTAATGGCTCGCAGTGGCAAGGCATGGGCAAGTCGTTGCTCGCCGACCCGGTGTTCCATCAGGCCGTGGCCGAGGTGGACGCCATTTTCGAACCGCTGGCGGGTTACTCGCTGCGGGCGGAACTGGCCGGCGACAATGGCGAAGACCGCTATCAATTGACCGAGATTGCTCAACCGGCGCTGTTTGCATTGCAGGTCGGTATCACGCGGATGCTGGCCGCAAAAGGTGTGCTTCCGATGGCTGTCACCGGGCACAGCGTGGGTGAAGTCGCCGCCGCCTGGGCCTGCGGTGCGCTGACCCTCAAGGACGCCACGCGGGTTATTTACCACCGCAGTCGCTTGCAAGGATTGACCACAGGCAGCGGGCAAATGTCGGCGGTCGGTCTCAGCGGCGAAGACACCGCCAGCCTGCTGCAAACGCTCAACCTGCACCACGATCTGGTGGTCGCCGGTGAGAACAGCTTCAAGGGCGCCACCGTCGCCGGTCCGCAAGCCGCACTGGACGTTCTGGAACAAGCGCTGACCGAGCGTCAGGTCTTCGTTCGGCGTTTGGGCCTCGATTACGCGTTCCACTCGCCGGCCATGGACGTGATCCGCGATGCGCTGATCGACGTGTTGAGCGATGTGGTACCGGGGCCGTCGCGCATTCCGATGTATTCGACCGTGACCGGTGACGAACTGGCCGGTGAGCGACTGGACGCCGAGTACTGGTGGCAAAACATCCGCTTGCCGGTACTGTTCCAGTCCGCCACCGAAAAGCTCGCCGAGCAGGGCTATAACGTGTTCGTGGAAGTCGGTCCGCACCCGATTCTGCGTTCGTACGTGGCCGACGCGCACAGCCGTCAGGAACGGCAAGCCGTCGTGATCGCGACGAATCTGCGTGGCGAAGAAACCCCGCAGCTAATCGACCGCACCGTGGCCAAAGTCTTGATCGCCGGCGTGGACATTCAGCTGGACTGCCTGTTCCCGCACACCGGTCGATTCGTGCAGTTGCCTAATTACGCCTGGCAACGCGAGCGTCACTGGCACCCGGAAACACCCGAATCTTCCGGTCACCTTCAGCGCGAGCGCGTTCATCCACTGTTGGGCTATGCGCTGCCCGGGCATGAACTGACCTGGGACAATCGCCTGGACACCCAGCTGTTCCCATCGCTGGGCGACCACATGGTCGGCGACGCGGTGTTGTTCCCTGGCGCCGGTTTCACCGAAGTCGCGCTGGCCGCTGCATTGCAGTATCAGCCGGGCGAGTACGTGGAAATCGAAGAGCTGGAAATCCACAGCCCGCTGTTGCTGCATGCCGATTCCAGCAAGAAAGTCCGAGTGGTGGTCGACAGCACCGACGGTGCGCTGTCCATTGTTTCGCGCAGCACGGCCCAGGCCGAACCGTGGGTTCAGCATGTGATCGCCAGATTTCCTGGCGAAGCCCGCGGCGGTTTGCTCGCCGGCACCGCGCCGGCCTTGCCGAGCCGCGCACCGGACTTCACCTCGGCGGATCATCTGGCGTTGACCCGTGCGGTCGGTCTCAATTACGGCCCGGCCTATCAGGCGGTGACAGACGGCTGGATCGACGACAATCAAGTGTTGGCGCGGCTCACCGTTCCGAGCCTGATCGAGGCGGAACTCACGAGCCTGCATTTGCACCCGGCATTGCTCGACAGTGCTTTCCAGTTGATCACCCAACTGTTGAGCAGCGACGCCAGAAGCCGTAAGGGCCTGGCGTTCATACCGGTCAAACTCGGACGTATCGCGTTCGCGGCGGGCAGCCTGCCGCCGTGCCTGGCTCAGGTCCGGCTAGTGCGCCGTTCGGAACATTCGCTGTTGGCAGACTTCACCCTGTACGACGCCGAAGGCCGTGCGGTCATCTGCATCAAGGATGCGCGTTTCCGCGGTGTGCGCCTGCACAAGGATCGCAGCGGCGATCTGAAACTGGTGGACTTCGTCGGGATTGCCAAACCCTATCCCGTCGCTGGCCCTCGTTCGCCGCTGACGGGCTCGCTGTTGGGCGCGACCTTGCAGCAACAGGTTGCCGCGATTGCGAACGATCCGGCGCTGGTCCGTTATGCCGATGAAATCGACCCGCTGCTCGACAACCTGTGCGGCAGTTTCCTGTGGGAAGCTATCGAGCAACTTGGCGGTGAACTCACGCTGCAGCAGCGTTCGAGCTGGGGCCCGGAGGCGCACGCGCTCTCGGGTTACCTCGATCATTTGCTGGCGCTGGCGGTGGAAGAGGGCAGCCTCGTCCTGACCACTGAAGGCAGCTGGCAAGTGGCCGATCAAGGCGAGCGTGCGAGCGCGCAAGACATTTGGCAGGAACTGTTCCGCAGTTATACCGAACACTTCCAGATCATTCATTCGGTCGGTCGTATCGGCGTGCACCTGCTGGCGCTGTTGAGCGGGCAAGTGAGCATCGCGCAACTACTGCCACGGGAAACCTCGCCGGCGCTATTGGCCCGTCAGGTGCTCGGCGCCGCCGGCTATCACGCCTTGCTCGGCAGCCTGCGCGCGCACATCACCGAACGCCTGGCCGTGCTGCCTGACGGCCAGCGTCTGCGTATTCTCGAGCTGGGTTTTGACGGTGTGCCATTGGCCGCCGACCTCGCGGCGACGCTGGACTTCGACCGCATCGACTATCAGTACTGCGCGGAAAACATTGATCAGGTGTCGATGCTCCAGGCGGACTTTGCCCACCTGCAGATCATGACCTTGGGCGATTTCGCGCAATTGCCACAGGTACCGGGCAACGATTTCGACCTGGTGCTGGTCACCACTGACCTGGCGCCGCTGGAGGCGGTCAACCAAGGCCTGCAACACGTGGCGACACGGCTTTGCGCTCACGGTGAACTGCTGTTGTTGGCGCAACACCCCGCGCGTTGGGCGGACTTTACCTTCGGCGCACAACCGTCCTGGTGGCTGGCCGGGTACGGACAGCAAAGGCTGTCGGCGCAGCAGCGTCCAGGTTTCTGGCAACAGGA
Organism: Pseudomonas sp. LBUM1645; assembly: GCF_059716185.1. NCBI lineage: Bacteria > Pseudomonadati > Pseudomonadota > Gammaproteobacteria > Pseudomonadales > Pseudomonadaceae > Pseudomonas > Pseudomonas sp. LBUM1645. The sequence continues at coordinate 4,964,813 of NZ_CP166811.1, read as the reverse complement.
ATTGCAGCGTCATGGCCTAGCCGTGTCCGAGCCGTTGGAGCTGATCCCTCACACGGCTTCCGGCAGCTACTGGTTGGTGGCGGCTGCGCACACACCGAAATCCCTTAAAGTTGACGCTGAACCTGCGCGCCAGAACTGGTTGCTGGTGGCCAGCGAACAGGGGGCGGACGCGCCATTTGCCCGCGCCTTGGCCTCGACCTTGTGCGAGCATGGCCAGGACGTTGCGCTGCTGGCCCCGGATTCTGCCGCCGGGTTGGCGGATCAATTGCGTCTGACCGGCGCCGCACCGCACCACGTGGTGATGCTGGCCGGCCTGTTCGCCACGCAAGGGTTGGAGGCTCAGGCTGACCGTTGCATGCTGGCCGCCGCGATCACTCAGGCCTGTGAGGCCGTAGGTATCGCGCCGGATTGCTGGTTGCTGACCTCCGGCGCCGCCGTTCATTTGCTGCCCCTTGGCGCTCGAACCGAAAGCACCGTGCAAGGGCTGGCCGATGCAGCCTTGTGGGGCTTCGGTCGAACCTTGGCCAACGAGGCCGTCGGTTGCCGCGTGCGCCTGCTCGACCTGGCCACCGACGCCGGTGTCGAAGCACTGCTGCCAGCGCTGTTACAGGCCGACGGTGAAACCGAACTGGCGATCAGCGCCGCTGGTGATCGCTACGTCGCCCGTTTGCGCATCCAGCCCAATGACGTGCCGGGTGACACGCTCCAGCATGCGCCCGCCCAGGTCAAACTTGGCTTTGATTTACCGGGTCAGCTGCGCAATTTGCGTTGGGAGGCCCGACCACCGCTGGTACCGGCCGGTGATGAACTGGACATCGAAGTCCAGGCCACCGGTTTGAACTTCCGGGACGTCATGTATGCCCTGGGTCTGCTCTCCGATGAGGCCATTGAAAATGGATTTTCGGGTCCGACCCTGGGCTTTGAGTTCGCCGGTGTGGTTTGCGGTAAAGGCGCGTTGGTCGAGGGAGATTTCCAACCGGGCGACCGCGTCGTCGGGTTCGGTCCGTCGAGCTTCGCCAACCGTCTGGTGACCAATGCCAACGCCGTCGCGCGCATTCCCGAAGGCATGTCGTTCGAAGCGGCAGCAACCATTCCGAGCACGTTCTTCACCGTCTATTACGCGGTGCATTACCTGGCGCGGCTGGAGCCTGGCGAGAAGATCCTGATCCACGGCGCGGCCGGTGGTGTGGGCATCGCCGCCATCCAGATCGCCAAATGGTGCGGCGCCGAAATTTACGCCACGGCCGGCAGCGACGAGAAGCGCGACTTCCTGCGCCTGCTCGGCGTCCAGCACGTGTTCGACTCCCGTTCGCTGGCGTATGCCGACGACATCCTGGCAATCACCGATGGCCGGGGTGTGGACGTGGTGCTCAACTCGCTGGCGGGCGAGGCGATCAACCGCAACCTGAGAGTGCTCAAACCGTTCGGGCGTTTCCTCGAGCTGGGCAAGCGCGATTTCTATCAGAACACCAAGATTGGCCTGCGGCCGTTCCGCAACAACATCAGCTACTTCGGCATCGATGCCGATCAGCTGATGAGCGAGCGTCCGCAGCTGACCCGCCGGTTGTTCAGCGAAATGATGGGTCTTTTCCAGGACGGCTTCCTGACGCCGCTGCCATACCGCGCCTTCGATGCCAATGAAGTCGTCGAAGCGTTCCGCTACATGCAGCAGGCGCGGCAGATCGGCAAGATCGTCGTCACCTATCGCACACCGATTCAGAATGTCTTCAGCGCACCGGTGGCTCAGCCGCCAGCGTTGCAGCTGTCGGCCGATGGCGCCTACCTGGTCACCGGTGGTCTCAGCGGATTTGGCCTGCGCACCGCGCAATGGCTGGTGGAAAAAGGCGCTCGCCATCTGGTGTTGCTGGGTCGCCGTGGCGCCGCCACCGAAGAAGCGCAGCCGATGCTCGCGGTCTGGCGCGAGCAGGGCATCGAGGTTCAAGCGCTGGCGTGCGACATCACCGACGCCGCGCAACTGAAGTCGGTCATGGCGCGCATCGAAGCCGGTGACCAGCCGTTGCGCGGTGTTGTGCACGCGGCCACGGTGTTCGACGACGGGCTGATTCGCAACCTGACCCAACAACAAGTGCAACGGGTGCTTGAGCCCAAGGCCAAGGGGGCGCAATACCTGCACGAAATGACCGCGCACCTGACGCTGGATTTCTTCGTGCTGTTTTCCTCGGCAACCACGTTATTCGGCAACCCGGGCCAAGCCAACTACGTAGCGGCCAACCATTGGCTCGAAGCCTTGGCCCGCCATCGCCTGGCCCTGGGTTTGCCCGCGACCAGCGTGTTGTGGGGAGCCATTGACGATGCGGGCTTCCTCGCGCGCAACGAGGACATCAAAGACGCCCTGCAAAGTCGCATGGGCGGCTCGGCGTTGCTCTCGCAAGTGGCGCTGGACACCCTCGAGCGATTGCTCTTGCAGCAACGATCCGGGCTCGGCGTGCTGGAGCTGGACTGGAAAGCGCTGTCGCGTTTCCTGCCGGCGGCGAACACGCCGAAGTTCAGCGAACTGGCCCGTCTCAATGGCGGTGAACAGGACGAGGAGAGCGACGTCGACGACATCCAGCGTTTGCTGGTCGAGCTGGATGAACAGGAACTGACGGAGCTGTTCGGTGAAATGCTCAAACAGGAAATCAGCGAAATCCTGCGCTTGCCCGCCAACAAACTCGACATTACCCGCCCGCTGCAAGAATTGGGGCTGGACTCATTGATGAGTGTCGAGCTGGTGGTCGCGGTCGAGGAACGGTTCGGGATTCGCCTACCGGTGATGGAACTGAGCGAAACCTCCAGCATCGCCAAATTGACCGGGCGGATTCTCGAACTGCTGCGTGGCAACCAGGAGCATGACGCGCCGCAGAACAGCGCCGACACGCTGCAATCGCGGGCGGCCGATGCGCTGTCGCGTCACGGCGCGGAGCTGTCCCGGGAGGACATTGCGCAATTGAGCGATGGCCTCAATGGCCAGGATTCCAACCTCACTCGTTTGATTAACTGATTCGGACTATGGCCAATAAATCCACACCCGGGCTTGCTGCCTCGATGAAAGACAAGCTGATCCAGCAAGCTCTGGAGCGGCGCCTGCGCCAGACGACTAATGTCGCGCCAGGGCCTTCGCTGGAGAGCGTGAACGGTGCGGCGCACAGCGTGTCGGAACAGTTTTATCGTTTCGATCAGCACCCCGGCTATCAGCAGTTGCGGATCATGCTCGACGGCGCGGCGCGTTTCGGGCTGACCAATCCGTTCTTCAAATTGCATGAAGGCCTGGCGGGCGCGGAAACCGTGATCCAGGGCGCCCGTTATGTGAATTACGCCAGCTACAACTACCTGGGTTACTCCGGACACCCGGCGGTGACAGCGGCGGCGAAAGCGGCCATCGATCACTACGGGACGTCGGTGTCCGCCAGCCGTCCGGTCTCGGGCGACCGGCCGATCCACCGTGAGCTGGAGCGCGAGCTGGCCGACCTGTACGAAGTGGAAGACGCCATTACGTTTGTCAGCGGTCATGCGACCAACGTGACGACCATCGGTTACCTGTTCGGCCCGCGGGATTTAATCCTGCATGACGAACTGATCCACAACAGCGTGCTGCAAGGTGTGCAATTGTCCGGCGCGCGACGCCTGAGTTTTGCGCACAACGACTGGGAAGCCCTCGACCGGGTGCTGAGCGATCAGCGCCAGCATTTCGAACGCGTGCTGGTGGTGCTTGAAGGCATCTACAGCATGGACGGTGATTACCCGGACTTGCCGCGTTTTGTCGAGCTGAAGAAAAAACACAAGGTGTTTTTGATGGTCGATGAGGCGCACTCGCTGGGTGTCATGGGGCAGACGGGCAAAGGCATCCGCGAACACTTCGGCCTGGACGGCGGTGACGTGGATATCTGGATGGGCACCTTAAGTAAAAGCCTGGCCAGTTGTGGCGGCTACATTGCCGGCGAGGCGGCGCTGGTCGAGCACTTGAAGTTTCTTGCGCCGGGTTTTTTGTACAGCGTCGGCATGCCTGCACCGGTGGCCGCCGCGGCGCTGGCCGCCTTGCGTTGCCTGCGTGAAGACCGTGAGCGGGTGGCGACGCTTCAGGCGCGGGGCCAACAATTTTTGCAGTTGGCCAAAGAGGCGGGCCTGGACACCGGCACCAGCACGGGGCTGGCGGTGATCCCGGTGATTACCGGCAGCTCGCTCAAAGCCACGCAATTATCCTGGGCCTTGTCGCGTCGAGGCATCAACGCCCAGCCGATCCTGCACCCGGCCGTGCCGGAGAAAGCGGCCCGTGTCCGGTTCTTCGTGTCGTGCCTGCACACGCCGGAGCAAATCGCCGAAACCGTCAGTGCCGTGGCGCAGGAACTGCAAAAGTTATAGGCCGAGCATGCCCTTGAGGTAGCGTCGGATCTGCCGATAACGCGCGCAGCTGTCGAGCAGGCCAGTCTCGGGACACGCACTGTGTTCCGGGCTGCAGGGCATACCGCGAACGTGCACCAGTCGCTGCACATCTGCGTCGAGCCCCATTTTCCGCTGCCGGGCTACTGAATGGTGCGGTCTGCGATCCACCACCAGCGAGGCCGGTGCGCGGCGTCCCGGTGCCTGCAAAACGTGCGGACTGATGCGCCACAGCGGTACGCCGTGCGCCTCGGCACGCTGGTGCAAATCAGCCGCTTCACCGGCAACCCACACCAGCAGTTTGCCGTCCTCGCGAGCCACTTGCGTCATCAGCTCGGTGTTGTCACGGGTGAACTTCACCCGGCCCCAGCGGCTGTTGAGAAAGCTGCGGATGGCCGGTTGTTGGTGTCGGGGCACGCCGAGCACCGTCAGTGAGCCGGCAAATTGCGCATCCTGATGTTTTTGCCGGGCCAGCTGACGGGCCACGGTCATGACGTCGCAACGCTGATCGGTCAACGGATCAACGTAGCGGCAATAGCGGATGTAGGCCGCAGCGACCAGCTGCTCAAGGGTCGGTCGTGCCTGCCGGCGCGGGATGGCAAGACGGTCGTCGGTCAAACCCCAGCCGGCATAGAAGGGCAGCCCGAAGCACGTCACCGGCACGCCCTGAATCAGGGCTTCGAGCCCGGCCTGGCTGGTGGCGATGTACACGCGCGCGGCCCGCCGTGCCAGCGAAGCCCAGGACACAGGGCGACTTTCCAACGTCACCCCGCGCTCCTTCGCCGCGTCGAGCAAGCAGCTTTTTTTGTGCCCGCTCATGCAGTCCGGATGAATCCGTACGCGAACGTCGGCACCGGGGTTTTCCGCCAGTGCGGCATCGAGCATGCGGATGAAATCCGCCTCGCACAAACCGCCGCCCGGAATCGAAAAGTCGCCGTAGGTTTGATCCACCACCAGCACCAGCGGCGTGTTCCGACCTAATGGGTCATCGTCGCTCAGGTCCGGGGTGTTGTTGTACTTGCCGATGCAACTGCTGCGCATCAGCGCAATCAGTTCGATGGCGGTGGCCAGTTCCTCGGCCGTTAGCTGCTGCGGTTGCTGGAGGATGTTTTCCAGCAGCGAAGGACGATCCGCCAGGTAGTGGATGCCGATCGGATCAACCACCATCGACATCGGCGTATCGCCCTCGACCCCGAGGGAGGAGGAGCGCAGAAAACCGTCCTCTAGTGCTATATAGGGAATGTCCCAGCGCTTGCACAGCACCCGGGCATGGTCTGACGAGCGCTTGTAGCCAATCCCGGAAATCGCCTTGAGCCCCTTGGGCTTTTTCGCGCCACGACGCCACAGCCACGACGGCTTGCCTTCGGGGTCGAGAAATTCGGTCAGGTGAAACACCCGCCACATGACCCATTGGGACATGATGCCGATCCAGCCCGGGCCTTCGACCAGCGATTGATTCATGTCGTCGCGCTTCATGGCTGGGGCTTCAGTGAGCGGCGCATGTTCACCACCGCAGGGAAGGGCAGTAACCGGCCGAGCCAATTCACGGGTGTGGTGCGCACCCGGACGAAACCTTGCTGGGTGTAGAGCCGTTGGGCGCCTTGATTTTTCACTTGAACCTCAAGCTCAACCCTGTCGTAGTCCGCTTGACGAGCCTGTTCGAATGTCTCTGTCAGCAGCGCGGTAGCAATGCCTTGATGGCGCGCCGGTTTGATCACCCGCAAGCCATACAGATAAAACCCGTAGTACCACTCGCGGCATTCAGTAATGACAAACAGCAGGTAGCGCACACTGCCGCGAAGCCGGCCGAACTCGCCCCGGAAGGGGCCGAAACCCGGCGAAAACGGCCCGCGCCGATGGTGCTTGAACGCGGCATAGCCGAGCGCAGTGGGGCCGCGATAGGCAATCAGAATCCGGTCCCAATTGATCGCCTGGGCCAGCAGCCGATAGCGGCAGGCTTCATCGCCGAGGATGAAGGCCAGCGAACCACGGCCCGAGGCGATCAGCCGCGCGATCGCCTCGTCGCGCTCCGGCAAGCGGGAGCCGAGGACGATCCGCAGCGGCTCGCAGGCATTCTCAGTCATGGAGGGCGGTCTGGGCCTGGCTCAAAGGTTTGCTTGCAGCCTTGGTGCGACTCAACTGGTCGACGAACGTCCTGGCCAGGTGTTCGACTGCCAGTGACGTGGCCGCGCGGCTGCTGAACGCCTTGTTGGACCAGATGAAGTAGTCGGTATCGCCATCCGGCGCACCGAGTGCGGTATACACCTGGGGCAGAATCGGCACGTGGTCGCCAAAAAAGCACAGTCCGGTCGGGTTCGGTCGCGACATCAGGCACTCGCGCAATTGGCCCAGCATCCGGTCGGCATTGCTGACGTGCCGCAGGTACGGCGCCAGATCGCGCAGGCCATCGAGCAACGGGCGGTCGAACCAGGTCGGCAATTCGGCGGCGTCGACGGTTTCCAGGTGCAGCGGGCCGTGGTTTTCCATAGTCACGGCGTGGATGTACAACGGCTGAGTGCGGTTGCTGGCATTGAGCAGTTCAGTGATCTTGTCGGCCACAGCGCAATCGCCAATGAATGGCCCGGCTTTTTGCGAATCGTTAAAGCTGCGCAGGTCGATGAACTCGTCAAAGCCCAGCGCCGGCAGCACCTGATCGCGACCGTAAAAGCTGCCAGCGTACGGGTGAATGCACACGGTGCGGTAGCCCTTGCGTTTCATTTCGGCGGCAATGCTCGGCAACCCTTGGCGCGCCAGATGGCGATACGGATTGAAGCGGTGCACGCCGAGCTTGTCACCTGCAATCCCGGTCAGAAAGGCGAACTCGGTGCGCACAGTATTGGCGCCCCAGGCCGCGACTTGCAGGCGACCGTGTGCCAGCGCTTCACCGCGCAACACGTCGTAGTGACTCAACACCTGTTCGCGGATGCCCGGCCACAACCGGCGAATATCGAAAAACGACTCGCTCTGCACGGACACCAGATCCGGCAGCACAGTGCCCATCGTGGCGGGCGCCTGACGCGGATCGAGGGCGAACGGCGAGTGCAATTGGTCGATAGCGACCTTGCGTCGTGCTGCGCGAAAATAGGTCCACAAACTGGCGGCCAGACCCCAGCGGGTCAAATCCAGGCTGGCATCGTAAGTCGGTTGCAGTGGCTTGATGCCGCCGAGAATCAGCAACAGCACGGCGCTCGCCAACGTAGCGAGGCCAACGGGCAACGCCTGCGCAGCGGCAGGCTCGAAATACAGTCCGCACGCAAGATAGGCGACAAACGCCAGGGCCAGCACGATGGTTTTGCCGATGCCGAAGAAGGGTAGGTACAGGCGTGGAAAACGCACCGCGTCGCTGAAGTATTCAAAGTCCGCGCACACAAACGGTTCACGCAGCGAGTGATACTTTGCGTTGCTCACCATCACGATCAGCAGCCACAGGGCGAGGGCGTTCACCGCGCTGAAATAAGGGCGCCCGGTGATCGTGTACAGCACGGCCACCGAAAACAGCCACACCCCGGCATGCAGCAGCCAGCTGCGCAGTGGACGACGCAAGGTCGGGCGGGGAATCAGCAACGCTTCGAGCAGACAGGTCAGGACAAACCCGCCAACGATGACCCAGGTAAAAGGACTGTTCAAGAAATCAGGCACCGTAGTCCAGCCATCGCAAAATTACAGACGACATCCGCGGGGGAATCACACCCAGGGCCCAGCATCCGAGGTTCAAAGGGAAGGGGAAACTGATTCGTGCCTGGTTGGCTGCCAGGCCGCGACGGATGCGTTGCGCGGCTTTGTCCGGGTTCCACAGCAGCGGTTTCGGTCCAGGCATTTCAAAGCACATTTTCGATTCGACATAACCCGGCATGATCACGTTGATCCGCACGCCGTCAGCGGCGACCAGGTCGCGCATGGCTTCGCCGTAAGCCTTCATTGCCGCTTTGCTGGCGCTGTAGCTGGGTGTGGCGGGCAGCCCGCGCCAACCGGCGAGGGAACTGAACAGGGCGATCTGGCCGTGCTTTCGAGCGCGCATGGTCGGCAACGCCGCCTGCACAGTAGCGATGGCTGCCATGACGTTCACTTCGATCACGGCCTGAGACAGTTCCCATACTTCATCTTCCGAGTTCGGACCCGCGGCGGTATTGAGTCCGGCACCGACAATGATCAGGTCAGGTTGCTCGGTTTCGCTGATCCGGGTCACCCATTCGCGCACCGCCACCAGGTCCTGGACATCGAGTGCGTGCAGGATGACCCGAGCGCCGGCAGCGCGGCATTGCTCGGCCATTTCTTCCAGACGCTCGGTGCGCCGGCCTTGCAAAATCAGGGTCACACCCGGCGCAGCATAGGCCGGTGCCAGCGCGCCGCCGATGCCACCCGTGGCCCCGGTGATAAGGATGCAGCGTGGGTTTTTGTGCAGCGTCATAGGTACCGTTCAATCTTGGAGGTTTTGGCCATCAGCACTTCCAGCGAGTTATTCACGGCCATGTCGATACCGCAGCGTGTATAGAAGCCGCCGTTGACCTGGGTGGTGTGAATCACTGTGCTGCGAAAGCGCTGGAACAGCGTGGTGTCTGGCGGTTCCGGCGTGTGCCAGAAATCGTCGAGGCTGCCTTGGTGGGTGAGCCCCTTGAGGTTGTAGATCGGGTCGCTGAGGGCGATGGTCGGCACGTTGTGCATCAGTGACGAACCACCGACGGTGCTGTTGACCGTGATCACGCCCGCGACGTGGGACAGCAACGTTGGCATGTGGCCGCTTTCGAGGAAGTCCACGCGATCGGCGATGCCGAGTTTGTGGGCAATGCGCCGGGTGATACGGTCATAGTTGACGATGCCCGGGGTCAGGGGATGATTCTTGACCACCAGGCGCGTGTCACTGCCGGCATGGCGGGCGAACGAACCCATTACATGCTTCAACACATCCTTCATGTGCTTGAACGGCGAGTGATCGCGGATCTGCGCATCGCTGTCCAGCTGCAGTGGCAACAAGAAGGTGCGATGGCGATTGCGCGCCACTTCACTGATGACCGATGAATCACGTCCCTTGGCGCTCGCCAGACGAATGCCCTGGCGAATGTAGCCGGCATACTCGACCGCCGCGTTAAAAGGCGCGTGGGTCTTGTAGTGCGGGAAGCAGACTTTGTTCAAGGCACCGCCGACGTGATACATCACATCGTGGAAGGCGCGGGAGGCGAAGGACAACTTGAAGGAGTCGCCGTTGTGATAACGCGGAATGTGCTTGCCGACTTCCCGATACCATTCCGGGTCACGTGGCAGCAACGAATGGTTGTTCACCCCGTCACGTTCCAGCGTGACCCAATAAGGCCGGAAGTACCCTTCTTCGAAAACATGCACTCGCACGCCCAGGCGTTTCGCGAGCGCGATGGCCGGCAAATGCACGGGACGACGGTCACCGAACAGCACCAGATCGGTGATGCCTTCCGCCTTGAAGCACTGGGTATAGAAGTCTTCGAGCTGCTCGGGCCGGGCCGAGTAAAACACGCGCGAACCCTTGCCATACAGGGTGTCACCCATATTGAAGCTGACGGATTTGACCCATTGCCCTTCGGCACGCAGGGCTTGAGCCAAACGGGCGAAGAAGGGGGAACTGACACCTTGCAGGAACAAAAAGGAGTTGCGCGGTTTGGTCGACACGGAGCGTCTTGCAGTACCAGCGGGGTTCAACTGTTCTTTTGCGATGTTCTCAAAGCGCTGGGGAGTAAACGTTGAATCACTTCGCGCCATCTTGGCTTCCTTCCTTGTGCTGGTACTTCATGCCAGTTCTGCAGTTCCAATAGAGTTCGTTCAGGTGTCGTAAATTTTTGAGTGATGCGGCTTACATAAATCGGGTAGTTGATCAGGGTGCCGGCCACCAGTTCGTCCAGACTCAACCGTCTGCTGCGACGCGCCTGAACGTCAGGGTGCATGCCCTCATCCGTGGTTAAACCCCATCCGGCATAAAATGGCTGTCCATACGTGGTGACCGGTATCCCGCGTAGCAAAGCTTCGAAGCCGGATTGGGAGGTCAGTACATGGACTTCATCCACTTCCTGCAGCAACTGGTGAAAGGGCACGTCGCCCACCACCTGGTTGCACCAGTCGGCGGTCAGCTCTTCGTCATCACCGCGCTTGCGTGTACCGGCCACGACTTCCGGATGCGGCTTGTAGAGCAGCCATGCCTGCGGATGGCGCTCGCGCACCGCTCGCAACAAATCGAGGTTGCGGCGTATGCGGTGAGCGCCGTAGCGAATCGAGGCATCGGACTCAACCTGACCCGGCACCAGAATCACCTTGTTCACACCGACAGGCCGTTTCCACTGCGTGCCGGGGAGGTTGTACTTGGTGACGCCGGCCGCACAAATCGCTTCCCGCAAAGCACCTGCCCGATGGAGCAGGGCAGGGCTGCATGGATCGTTCTGCAAGTTGTGTTCCAGACGCGAGGGGCGGGTAGCGTCGTAGTAGATACCGAGGTCGTCGAAGACCCAGGACAGTGGGCGAGTCTTGTTTGCGCCTAGGCCAACTGAACGAAGGAATCCGTCTTCGACTCTTCCTGCATGGTTGCCGTGGGTAAGCCTGGTCATGGCCGAGTCATGGGCGCAGCCCCACGTCACAACTGCCCCGGCTTTTTTCAAATGACCGGAACGCTTGGCAAAACGGATGGATGAACCGTTGAAAAAATCCGTGACCAGCGGCTGCTTCCATCTGGAAAAACCAAACATGTGCAGCTGTTCCGGCAAGCGACTGCGCATCCGTCGTTGCAGACCCAGCCAGGCCAGCACCACTTCAGGCTCACAGGCCTGACCGGATTCCGGGTCGACATAACGCGGGTATTCAACCAGTGCCGCGTGCAGCAACTGTTCAAGGCTGACCGGTTGACGACGCATCGGCGCGGGTAGCGCATCCCGGGTCAAACCCCAACCGGCATAAAACGGCATGCCGAAAGTCCGTACCGGCACGTTCCACAGCAACGCGTCGAAACCTAGTTGCGAGGTCATCACGTACACGGCCTGAACTTCGCTCAGCAACTCGGCAGGATGAACATTGCGGCTGATCACCTGAACGCGCGGTCGCTTGCTCAGCGCAGCCAAATCAAAGTGACCCTGCTTGCGACCCGCCACGACATCCGGATGAACCTTGACCACTACCGTGCTCTGAGGATGCTCATCGAGTGCAGCCTGGAGCATGCGCTCGAAATCAGCATCGCCAGCGCCCTGAAGTGAGGCATCGCCCTTGGTCTGGTCAGCGACCAGCACGCAAGGTTGTGGCAACGGGCAGGCCTCGATGCGGGCGTTGTTGTACTTGGAAACGCGCTCTTCTCGCCAGCTCGCCTGCAAGGCCCGGGCGCGGAGAATTTGAGCTTCACTCAAGGCTGTCGGGATCAATACTTCAAGGCGCGACGGCGTCTCGGCATCGAAATAAATCCCAAGGTCATCGACGATCAACGACAACGGCGGCTCATCCGCGCCGAGGCCCACCGAACGCAAAAAACCATCCTCTACCGACAGCACAGGCAGACCGGCTTTTTGCGCTTCCCGTTGCGCGACCAGGGCGCTTGGCTTGCGACCCCACGCCAGCAACATATCGGCCTGAGCGACATCACGCGTCGAACCAGACAGCAATCGATAGTCGGGCAACAGGGCGGGCAGGGTGGTGACTTGCTGAGCGCCTTTAGACAGCACCAGCAAGCACGGCCGATTCAGGAGGATTTTGTCCATAAAAAAACAGCGGATATCCGTAAGTGACGCACTCGGTTGCGAGACGCGAAAAAATCCAAAGCGCGTCAGGCAACGCTCTTCCATAGGTGGGCGCGGATGATAATACAAAGCCGACAATTTATAACGATAAAAGTAGGAAGTTTCCTACAAATGTTGGGCGTTATCGCGTTGGGTAACGGCCTGCGCTGAGCAGCGCGTTTTGTCATTTGACGGGGAGGGGGAGTGTCAGCAAGTAGTCATACTTCTCACGCAAAGACGGCATTTTTTCTTTCTTCTGGTACTCAGCAATCGTCTCCGGCCGCAAGCAGTGCCACAGAGCGTTCAGCAGGAAGACATAGTTGAGGTTGAGCGTCGCGCTCTGGCGGTCGAATCGTTCATCCAGCGCTTCGACATAGGCCTGCAAAAACTCATCGCGGACCTTGATAAAGCCCGGCAAATCATTCCGCCGAAAGATCGCGCTCAGGTACGCGCCCCCATCGAAACCAATTCGCCCAACCTTGACTTCGCTCCAGTCGATCAACTGTAACCCCTGGGGCGAGAGGAAGAGATTCTTGCGCAGATAATCCATATGGCAAAAGCAGCGCTGGCTGTTCCTGGCCTCAGCAGCCACTCGCCGCAGCGCCGGACTCAAGGCGCGCAAACGCTCGGCCAGACCGATGAAGTGGTCATCCTGCTTGGCCAGCTTTTCCACGGAAGGTAAAAAGCGCTCGAAATTGAAACGTGACCTCAACAGATACCAGGGCCGAAAAAAATCCATCGTCCAGAACCTGTGCGCTTGCCACCGCGAAGTCCGCTGCACGTGCAGACTGGACAAGGTTTCGATCTCGGCAATCCCCCGCGCCACGTTCACGGCTATAGCCGCCATTCGAGGTGCTCGCCCTTGCACGTAATCGGTAAAAATCAGGCTTTCCCAGGGCGTTTCGATAACGCCCAGGCACGCGGGGTGTTTGAAGTGAACACTTTCGGCCAGGACATCCCGCTCTCGATAGAAACGCGACTCCAGGCTAGTGATAAACGCGACTTTGCGAATCGACTTCTCGACCACATCCAGTGTTGCACCGGTGTCGAGGTCGGTCAGTTGGTGATGGCGGACGTAATTGACGAAGGAAGCGTTGGACGCGAGGTCCGTGGTAATGATGCTAAATCCGTCTGCCCGATACCCCGGCAAGAGAAAGCCCAAGCGTTTTTCCAGGGTGGCGTGGCTTAACCAGAACGCATGCCTGCCGCTGACTGATGTTTCGGTATTCGATTTGGTGCTCATGCGTTCCAACTGTAAACATCCATCCTGTTTCTGGCCTGACACACAAGTGAAGGGCGCAGTGTCCTTGCCACCCTCCGTAACAGTCGAACAGAGGAGGCGCGATAGTACGGATTCCATCCGTGCATTGCCATGCTTGCGGTCAGGATGACAACAGAGGTGACGAAATTTCCTACGCATTATTCGGAAAAGCCCACACGCCAACGTTCCCTGCTGACGACTCAGCCGTTAACATACGCGCCACTCAAATCAAGGAACGATAGCGTCCCCATGAATCACCTTCCAATCGCCAAAGATGCACTCTGCGCCCAGGCGCAAGCCATTAGCCAACTCGCAGAACGTCTCGATGGCGAGTTCCAGCGCGCCGTAGAGCTCATCCTCGGTTGCAAGGGCCGTGCAGCCGTGTGCGGCATGGGCAAATCCGGGCTGATCGGCCAGAAAATGGTCGCAACCTTCGCCTCCACCGGCACCCCGAGCTTGTTCCTGCATCCTGCCGAAGCCTTTCATGGTGATCTCGGCATGCTCAAGCCGAGCGACGTGCTGATCCTGATTTCCTACAGCGGCGAAACCGAAGAAGTCATCAAGCTGATCCCGAGCCTGAAGTCCTTCGGCAACAAGATCATCGCCATGACCGGCAACGGCCAATCGACCCTGGCCAAACACGCCGACATCTGGCTGGATATTTCCGTCGAGCGCGAAGTTTGCCCAAACAACCTGGCACCAACCACCTCGACCCTCGCCACCATGGCCATGGGCGACGCACTCGCCGTCGCGCTGATCGCAGCGCTGGACTTCAAACCGATGGACTTCGCCCGCTACCACCCCGGCGGCAGCCTCGGTCGCAAACTGCTGACCCGCGTCAGCGATGTCATGCACACCGGTTTGCCAAAAGTCTCCCGTGAAACCTCATTTCACGACTGCCTGCTGGTCATGACCTCCAGCCGCTTGGGCCTGGCCTTGGTGATGGAGCAAGACAAACTGATCGGCATCGTCACCGATGGCGACCTGCGCCGTGCGCTGCTGGGCAATCCGGGCGTTGTGAATGAAACCGTGGCGACCTTCCTGACGCCGAATCCGCATACGGTGAAGGCGTCAGCTCAGTTGTCTGAGGCTGAGGCTTATATGCTGGATCACAAGATTCGGGCGTTGCCGGTTACGGCTGATGGGAGTGATGAGGTTGTGGGGGTTGTGGAGATTTTTGACTGAGCATTCTGCTTGCGACCCTAGATCAAGCCTTTGGACCAATGAAGGTTTGCGTTATGGAGGTGGGTCGTATACGCCGCTTCAATCGACTTCATTAACATGAGGATGTGGATTAGGTCAGGGAGCCTGTAGTTCGTTCTAGTAATTCAACTAAAAGACGTTTGCATGGGTAATTATAAGGTGACAACGGTTACCTAATTGATGAAAGGTTTTCAAGTGGCAAACTCTAGTGGCGGAATTTACTTATTTGTTGATCCTTTCAATCGAGCGGACAGCGGCGTCACGGCCTATGTCCGCTTGGCGGGGGAGCAATTAACCGCGCTAGGTCTAGAGGTGGGAGTCATTCAGATCGGCAGCTTCGAAACCATCGAGGCTTTTCGAATAAGAGTGAAAGCTGAGATTCTGGGTTTCAGAAAAAATATAATGTGCATTGAGGCGCCCGAGTCTCTCGCTGCTACATTTTTGGTGCCGGAAGCATATCCCATACATATACGGTTGCATTGTTCAAGAAGTCTCGGTGCGGCAGTTCAGGGTATGCCTTATTGCCAATCTGCTGTTGGCAAAGAGCAAAAGGAAATATCACGCGCTCGATATCTGAGTTCTCCATCATGGGCTTCGTATTTTGCCAGTTGTGCGCTATTCAAATTTAATAAAATTCCATATGCCTATCCTAATCCCGCACCGAAGGTAATTGTTACGACGAATCATGTACAAAAATTTGATGTGACTTTCGTCGGACGATTTCAGCGGCTTAAGGGGATATTGTCTCTGGTAGAAATAATTTCCAGGCTTCCGCACTTACGGTTCGCGATTGTATGTCCTCCCACGGACAGTACGGTTCTGAATAGTTTTAAAAATATAACGTTCTTTGATGGTCGATTGATGCAGAAAAGTGAGATTTACTCACTTTCAACGGTGGTCATAGTTCCTAGTATTTTTGAAACAGCCTCTATGGTGGCCATAGAAGCCTTGGCATTTCGTTGCAAAGTAATACTGTGGCAGCACTTGGGGGCGGTGGAGTATTTTGATGGTGGCTCAAATTTGGTTTCCGTGCCCTCAGGTGATATTGCATCGTTCGTATCGAAGATTGAAGGTGCTCTGAAAACACCGTGGAAAGATCAGGGTAATGTATCTGACAAATTAAACCAGGCCTTTCGTG
Organism: Pseudomonas sp. LBUM1645; assembly: GCF_059716185.1. Classification (NCBI taxonomy): domain Bacteria; kingdom Pseudomonadati; phylum Pseudomonadota; class Gammaproteobacteria; order Pseudomonadales; family Pseudomonadaceae; genus Pseudomonas; species Pseudomonas sp. LBUM1645. The sequence goes on along the minus strand of NZ_CP166811.1, from coordinate 4,949,119 downwards.
AAGGAACAACACAGCTATTGGCTGAGAATGATAATAAAAAAAATATTATTCGCCGCCCCGACGTAAACATAGAGAATTATCTAAAGGACTTGGTTCAAAGCCAGCAGGAACAAATGAAAAAAAAGAAAAGCTCTACACTTGTCAGGAAAACTCAAAAATTAATTTTCCATCCGGTCGCTTTTTTTCGAGACTCGACGGAAGCGAAGTATTTGCGCAGGAAAATTTCTGAGCGCAAACTAAAAAAGCTGATGGCGCTAAGAGAAGAGTTTAAAGATCACCCCGACTTCATGGTTCTCCCATCGGTAAGTGATTTGATTGCTGGGCCTTTAATTGGCCCGAGCGTAGTTTTGGATTCAAATGCCCTGGTCCCGTCCAGAGACTATTGCACTGTTATAGAGCAAACTGGGCGGATTGAAGTTAGGGTCAGTGAGTCGAAGCCAGCGGGTTACTCCACCGCGTTTATGCATCACGAATTCGAAGATGAATCGTTGGTGCAAAAAATTATTGATGATCTCAACCAATTTGAAGATTTTAAGTATGTGAATTCTTCAAGAATGAAGTTTGGGAGGTTTAATGTTTCTGAAGCTCAATCGGCTTTGTCAATTGTAAATCGGATAGATGTAAAGAATAAAAATAGTCTATCTCTGTTGAATTTTATTCTCTTGCTGAATGCCCCAAGTAATGTATGCAACGCGCTGCGTTATGCAGGTGTAGAGCAAAAGATAATCTTGATAAAAACACGCAACGATTTGTCTGTCGACCCAGACTCTGTAGATGGTGTTATTTCAACGGACGCTGTAGATGTAAAAAATAATAAGCTAAGGCGTGTTATTAAAATAGAAACGGTAGATGGTATATCGTTGGCTATGCGGCGAATTCTGCAAGAAGGTTTTCCGAAAAAGCGCGATATGTTGTTGCCTTTGCATATTCGCGGGATATCTGCCTTCGATAAGGTGGATTTCGTTGATTTTGACGAGCGTCATCACCAAGGAATCCTGAAAATAAGGAAGACGGATTATACAAATTCGAAAACGATGATGGATATCTACGAAAAAACATCGAATTCAATCGTGGGCATTGCAGTGCTTGAGTCGACTTACATGCGTTATCGAAGTCTTTGCGAAGCAGTAGAAGCGGGTCATCCCGCCACGAACCTGATTGAAGCTTGTTTGATGGATGGGGGGCTTTTTGATGTCAAAGAAGTATAAGATTGTTCATGTTTCACAGACACCTTTGGTCGCAGCACCTTCGAAAATTGCTCTTGCGCAAAGATTGAATGGTCATGACTCGATAGCAGTGGCGCTGAATGACTATCCGGTCAAGGGACCGTTGGCTGGAAAATTCATAGAAGAATATATTCTAGAGAATGAGTTTACCAAGCCGCTAATTGATGCGGCTATTCACGCGGCTGACATTATACATGTGCATAATGATATACCGGATGCATGGGCGGAGCGCTTGATAAATAGTAATCAGAATGCGCGTTACTTCTATCAGGCGCATTCACCGCTAAGAGAGGGGCCTCTATATTTGCCTAGGCATGCTGAAATCAATCTACCCTTCAGTGCCAATTTGGTAGTAGGGCAGTTTCAGCCAAGGATTCATAAGGATCATATCTTCGTACCGAACATAGTCCATGATGTTCCAAGTTTTTCTCCAAGACAAAAAAATCAAAAGCTTCGTGTGATTTTTAGTCCTACTCATCTGCGCCCTGGTAGATGGAATAATAAGTACGTTGAAAAGCTCGATGTTGCTATAGATGCTCTTGTGAAGTTAGGAAAAATCGAAGCAATCATTCCCGCGGAACCGGTTGCTCCGAAAACGTTGATGGCTATGCGAAAGACGTGTCACGTTACCATTGATGAAATAGCCACAGGCGGTTTTCATCAGGTTTCAATCGAGGGATTGGCAGCAGGCAACGTTACCATTAACAGGGCTGATTTTTTTTGTAAAGCCGTGTTTTCGAACTTCACGGACGGACTGTTTCCCCCGTTCGTCTATGCGACCGGAGAAAGTATTGCGGGTTTGCTAGAAGATCTTGCCAATGACTGGCAGAAAACCGCTGAACTCCAAGAGCAAAGTTTCGAATTTTTTAAAGCCCACCTTACCCCAGAAAAAATGGCAACGGTCTTTGATAAAGCATATGAAATTATTTAACAGCATCAAATCGTTGAAAAATAAAGAGGCCGGGCGACGCGCCTTTATTTTGGCAAATGGACCTTCTATTGCGAAGGAAGATCTCTCTGTTCTCAAGGGGGAGTTGACCATTGGAATGAATGCATCCACTTTGCTGGAGGCTAGCCATAATTTCCATTCCAATTACTATGTATTATCTGATACGCGCTTTATAGCCCATCCTGAAAAAAAGCATCTGGCGACAACAGCTCTTCACCCAGAAACAGTTCGAGTGCTCAGGTCTGAGCTGAAAGAGCTAGACCACAGCGAGTTAGCTAACCCTACTTACTACATTCCGGCCTTGCAGCGCGACGGCTTCTCAAAAAATCTCCATGCTGGTTATTTTTTTGGCTGTACGACCACGATGCTTGCGATTCAACTGGCCTATTATTTAGGTGTATCCGATATATACCTGTTGGGGTGCGACCTAAGGTATCAGGTAGAGTCGCCAAGATTTTATACAGAAACTAATCCGCAGTTGGAAGATAGTTTTACTAGTGTTCAAATATGGAATATTGTGAACGCCAGTAATCTGCTTGAAAGTGAGGGCAAGAGACTGGTCAGTTGCAGCGAGATGTCGTTTCTTCGGCCCTATATCGAATATGAGCCTTTTGCCCAGGCGGTAACATCAAGTGATGCTTTCGCATGAATGTCATAAACTCAAAAAATGCAGGAGCAATCGCTTTAAAAAATGCACTTCAGTACATAAATAACTTGCCGCAGAATGTATTGGAGCAGTTGGTAAATCCGAAAGTATCGCCTTATTATGGTTTTGTTGATGTAGAAATTTCTGGTGTGCCGTCTTTTACGATGTTTAGTAGTAATGACGATTTTGTCGCGCAAGCTTACTTCTGGAGAGGCATTGATGCGTATGAAAGTACTAGCCTGAAATTGTGGACTGCATTGGCGCGAAGAAGTGTGAGCATTTTTGACGTTGGTGCTTATTCTGGTGTTTATTCTCTCGCCGCATCCAAAGCCAGTCCTAAATCTAAAATCTACGCAGTTGAAGCATTGGATCGAGTGTACTCAAGGCTCTTGATAAACAAAGCTGCTAATTCTGCCGCGAATATAAATTGTTTTAATTTTGCTGTATCAGATAGCGATTCGGAAATAGATTTACTTATATATTCCGGTCAGGATATTTTGGTGTCGGGATCTTCAATGGTTCCTGATGCTTGTACGCGTGCCCCTCACGAGTCAAAAAGAGTCAGATCCCTTACCCTTGATTCCTTCATTGAGTCAAATGCAATTCCTGGTGTTGGGTTAATAAAAATAGATGCAGAGGGGGCCGAGCATCTAATAATGAAGGGGGCACGAAAGGCAATTGGTAGATATTTGCCGGATATAATATGTGAGCTTTTGCCTACCGCGAAGACCGATGATATTATTGTTTTTTTCAGTTCGCTTGGATACAAGTACTACAAAATATCCGAATCTTCAATGAAGCTTGTGCAGCATGTATCGCCGCCGGTTTCTGTAGATCCGCCGGATTACAATACATTTATAAGTGTGAAAAGTGGCAGTGAACTGCTGAACCTGCTTCCAGGGTTTGAGATTATCGAGCTCAATTAATATGCAGCTTGTTGTCAGCCGTTAGTGGAAGTTTGCAATTTCGAGAGTGTGACAATGTCAAAGCGACAAATAAGACTAAAAGAATTTCAGCCAAACATTCACAAAACTTACACTCCCGATGAGTCGTATTTGAATGATCGGCCGCGGCTCGATAAGAATACTGCTTACGTCGTTCGGACGGATGAGAATGGATACATCGTCAGTGGTACCCACCAATGCTCGCCTCGGACAATAGTCTTGATGGGCGATTCATTTGTGGAGAATCTTTATATTGACGAGGATAAAAGAATAGCTTCGCAGTTAGAAAGAATGCTTTTGGCGAATGGGTATGACTATCAGGTTTTAAATGCTGGTGTTTCAGGGACTACCAATTTAAATGCAACTAATCTTTTGTTGAATAAAGTTGTTTGTCATGCACCGAAAGCAGTTGTGTTTGTTACATCGTCAAATGATCTTGCGGCGTTAAGGTATGAGTGTGGCTATAGCAATCGCAGTAAGTTTCATGGAAATATTGTTCCGGAAGACTTAAGTGAAAGTTGGACAAAATCATCCGTAAGCGAAAATATAGATCAGTTGGTCGATAACCTGAAGGTTGTAAGTTTTATCTGTAAGCTTCACGGTATAAAGTTGTATATTTGTACTTATCCTGAGATTCAAAGTAACGAAGATTTAAAGCTTATAAATTCCAGGGTTCGGGTCTTTGCGGCAAATGAATCTGTTGAGCTTGTCGATTTAGATAAGTTGATCATGAAGAATGATATTTATTACTACGACAAGCTTCATGTTAGTCATATAGGGGCCTCTGTAGCCGCTAAAAGTATATTCGATCGTATAAAGAATTCGTTGTTGACTGAAGAGACAGTGAGTTTTTCTCGGTCTTTAAGTGTGAGTGAGTTTGGTTTAAATCATTTAGATCTACACTGGTTGGCGTCGCAAGAACTCCCAAGTGAAGGTCAGTCAGGTTATATTGTTTCGCTTAACATCGACTGCACGGCCAAATCGGTCAGAAAACACAAGGCTTTAGTGGTTCAAGTAGAGTTTGATCAGGAGCCAATATTCTCCACTGAGCACAAATATTCCTTTTCCAGGTCGTCTGGATGGCATTTCTATGTAGATCTGATTGCAGATTGCAGGCAGCAGTTTTCCATGCCGATTATTCTACCTGACAATGTGCAACAACTTCGTGTTGGTCTCAGGGTTTTTGATGAGGAGTGCTTTGTTAGTGTAAGTAACATTGCGCTTGAAGTGATCAAGAAGGTTTGAGCTATTGTAAATGCCAAGGGGTGTGTAAGTTACTTGGCATTTTTTATAAAATGCAAGATTGGCGGGTAGGGGCGGTCAAGGGGTAAGCAATCCATGTGTCTGAGACTCTGGTGTGCATGATTAATCCGTGTTGCGGCCTGCGGCAGACAGATTTAAATTATTGTCCCCAGAAATCAATGATTTTAAATAGTGAATGTGCGTTCATATTTGTCGAGCTATGATCGCCGCCTACATAACAGCGCGTATATGTAAGCTTCAAGTCGTCAAGTGTTGAGAAAAGCTTTTGTGCTGCTGCTGCATCTGCCGGGTAATCGCCATGCTCTATGTAGAGCTTGGGTTTGGATGGGAATCTATAAATAAAATCGTTAAGATCAACCCAGTTCGTACCTGCTTCGCGAATCTGGCGCTCCCAGTTTTGTAAGGAATGTCTGCGCGAACTCTGGTAGTCAACTTGAGGATTGGTAACAATTACCCCTGCAACATCCATCCAAAAGCCAAAATAGAGTGCGGCATACCCACCCATGGAACTGCCTACCAAAAACGTGTCTTTACTTGTGAGGTTGTGCTTCTGTAGGTGTTCGCTAATGAATTTGTGGTAGCGGACTTGTGTTGGGGCTGTGTCGCTGCCTATGTAGTAGCGGTGGTCATTGTCCCTGAAGATAATGTATAGATCTTCGCATCCCTCCTTATGTCTATTGTGGAACCATGACCAGCGCTCATATTTCCCCGGGTTCATACTCGTGAAAGAGATCACTGCTCTTTTTGGATTGTTGCCGCACATAACAAGTGCATCGATGCCATTGGCTTTATGTGCAAATCGTTGAAAAGCACTTTCTACATTAGAGGGTGGTGAGACGCTCTCATTGCCGGTGCTGGTTTCTGCACAATCCTCAGCAGATTGACTAACGATTAAAGAGGGGACAGTTTTGCTGCTGATGGCTTCCATCTGAGGCACTCATTGGGGTGGGCTATTAACAATGGCGGTACGGTACCAACAAGTACCTGGAGCGGGAGTATCCACGAGGGGAATTGGTTCGGATGAGTGTGATCATCTGTCGCCTCGTTACGGTTGAGGCGACAGTCGTCGAGGGGCTGATTGTCAGTTCGTAGGGCTCACACCAACTGCACGTCCAAGTAGGAGGGTCTGTACGATGGGGCCAATGATCTTTTGCCATTCATAGACAGCAGCATTGGTCACATAAATCGTATCGTCAGGTTTGAGCATGACTTGGCGCGCATAAAAAATGGCTGCCGGATCACGCATGTCGATACGCATGACGATTGGTTTTGCGGGTTGTTTCGGATTGGAGTCACCCATTCGAAACACGAAGACCCCTTGAGGGTTCGCACTGGTCTCTTTCAGCCCTCCGACGGAGCCCAACGCATCGAGCAGGCTTGCATTTTGGGACGGCAGATCGTGCAAGCCAGGCTCGCCCACGGCGCCCATTGCCACGAAGCGCTGGCGTGAGCGGTCCAGAACAACTTCCGAGTTGGGTTTCAGGGCAAAGTTATTGCCGGCAAGTATTTCTTCGTAGTTGAAGGTGTTGGCCTGATCGCCATTGCGCACAGTGACATTAACCAGGTGCGGCTCCAGGAGCGGACCGCCAGCCTGGTTGATGGCGTCAAGAAGGGTCAGCGGTCCTTGCAGGGTGGAAAAACGCCCTGGAGCTTTCACCGCCCCGGCAACGAGTACGGAGCCGGAAAGGTCGCCAACCAGATCAACGTGCACTTGTACGTCGGAAGTTACGCCCTTGAGCTTTTGTCGGATCAAGTCTTCAACCTGGATCAGGGTCATGCCCGCTACGAACTGATGACCGACATAGGGCAGGGAAATCATGCCCTGCGAGTCGATGCGCACTTTAAGTTGGGTGCCGCCAGTGGAGAGGGGCGCAAACAGACTGGAGCCTTCCGGGGCGTTATCGGTAATCAGCACGCTAATCACATCACCGCCCATCAGGCGGACGCTTTGTGCCATTGGGCTGGTAATGGTTGCCTTGACTGGCTTGGACGGTGAGCGCATGAACGGTGCAATTGTGTTTGCGTTGATGTCTACCAGGTCATAGGCGGTGTTCTTGTTTTCAATGGTGCCTTTGTAGGGGCCAGCACCGGACAGGGTGCCGCCGCAACCTGCCAATGTCAGAGTCACCAGCATCAAACCCGCAACTGCGCTGTTTCGCATGCTCAAATTCAGGGGGCGAAGGGGCAGGTTGGAAATGGATTTAATCACGATGATCCTCGATCGATGCAATTAGGAAGCGAGTAATGCCGTACAGCAGCAGCAGTGCCAGGAAAATGGTCGCCAGGTTGTACAAGCGCTCTGGGTAAAGGGCCAGCTGCGGAGTATTAGGGGTGACCACGGTGACCAGCGTGCGAATCTTCTTGCTGGCTTCGATTCGTGCGTTATCCAGTGCAGCGACGGCGGTTTTGTAGGTTTCTTCGGCGATGCCGGCGTCCAGCATCAATTGCTGGAAGCGCGAGGCCACCACGTTGAGTTGGTCGCCGTCGGGTGCCGACACCAGCATGCGTTTTTCAGTCGCCAGTTGCTCACGAATGGCGTTGACCCGCTGCTGTTGCTGTTTGACTTGCGGAGAGTCTTGACGAAGTTTGTAGAGCATCTCGGTCAGCACGGCGCGCTCTTTGGAGTACTCGCCTTCCAGTGTGTCGATAATGCTTGCACGGCCCTGAGCAGAGCTTTTGCCGTCCAGTACCTTGTTCACGTTCTGGAAGCGCAGCAGCTCTTCTTTGCGTTTGGTGTAGTTCTTCTTCGCGCTTTCCAGTTCGCCGTGGGCGAAGCGCATCTGCTCGCGGGCGATGCTGTGGGAGACTTCGTTCACGAAGTGTTCACTGGCTTCAAGAATGGTCTTGACCATTTGCTCGGCCAGTTCAGGGCTGAAGGCCTGTACTTCAACCTTGAGTAGGCCGGTCGTCTCGTCGTAGTGAGCGGAGACCATGCGCTTGTAGTATTCAAGCAGGTCTTCTCGCGGCGTATCCGCCTTCAGCCAGAAGAACGGGTCATTGCGTTGTGCGGTGTATTGCTCAACCCAGTGCAGGCGATCTTCCAGCAGTTGCATCATGTCCATCGATACGATGTATTCGCGCAAGTATAGCGTTTCTTCCCGGGATGCCGGGTTAGTACCACTGAGCAGCATGCCGAGTCCTGGTAGTTGGGCTCCAGGGTTGCTGCCTTCCTGACGAACCACGACTTGCGCGGAACTGACATAGCGGTCCACGGCAAAGAAGTTGTAGTAAACGATGGCCAGTGCCAGCGGTACCACGATCAACCCCAGAGTCAGGCGCCAGCCCTTGAATTTACCCGTACTGCTCATATGCACACGCATCCTTGAAATAAAACAATCACGCCATGGTCAGGGCGATCAGGTGTTGTAGGCCTTGATGCCTTCGGCGACATCGTCATAGATCTGCACTCCGCCATCTCGCACCAGCAGCACGACATCGCAGAGTTTTTGAATTTCATTCATGTTGTGCGAGACCAGCACAACCTTGGACTTCTGCAGTCGCTCCTCGAAGACTTCGGCGCACTTGCGTTTGAAGTGTGCGTCGCCCACGGACATGACTTCGTCAATCAGGTAGTAGTCAAAGTCGAACGCCATGCTCAGGCCAAAAGCCAGGCGCGAGCGCATGCCCGATGAGTAGGTTTTGACTGGCTCGTCGATCCAGGTACCGATTTCAGCGAAGTCTTCGACATAGCGGACTTTCTGGCGCATGGCTTCACCCACGGCGCCGTAGACGCGGGCGACGAACTTGATGTTCTCGCGGCCGGTCATGCTGCCCTGAAAGCCGCCGGACAAACCCACGGGCCAGGAGATGCTTTTGTCTGTGGCAACAGTTCCGGAGTCGGGCATATCGGCGCCACCCAACAAGCGCATGAGGGTGGATTTTCCAGCCCCGTTACGACCGATCAGGCCGATGTTTTTTCCGGCGGGGATTTTTAGCGACAGATCTCGGAAAACGTGGCGACGCCCCTTGGGGGTCAGGTACGACTTGGTGATGTTTCTGAGCTCGAACACGGGAAGCCTGCGGTTAGCCGTTCTTGGTGGAGATCAAATGCAGTCGACGAACCCGGTAGGTGCCAAGCGACACAAACAGTAGAACCAGGGTGACGGCAACGACGTAATGGAGTGAGACGCCATCGACTGGCACGTAGTAAGGAAAGATCTCGGCGCGGATCAGTTCCAGCAGATGCAGGAATGGATTGAGCAGCAGCAGCGGCAGCATCGCGTGTGGCAGATAGGCTGCCGGGATCAATACGCCGGAGATGAAGTACAGCGGGAAGAACATCATGCGGATGAACAGTTTGCTGCCAGGAATGGCGTGTGCGATCAGGGAGAGCAGCATGCCCAGGCCAAAGGCAAACAACACCCCCAGCAAGATGGTCAGTATCCATTGGATGGGGGCCTTGATCGACATATCGAAGCCATACCAGGCGAAGCCGAACACCAGAATGGAGTAGACCGTGGCGGAAATACTGAACTCTACGAGTGCACGGGCTATAAAAGTGTCGAGTGGCTTGATCTGTTTGTAGGCAAACAGCGAACGGTTTTCCCGGGGGCTGTCCATCAGGCGCAGCGCAATGTTGCGAAACAGTAGAAAAGGCGCGAGGCCTACCAGCACGAACACCGGAAAGTCGAGGCCGGCCACGCTTCTGCCGCGAATCAACGAGAACAACACGCTGAGAATCAACAGATGGCAAATCGGCTCAAGCAACATCCACACCGCACCCATGCGGCTATCACCGATGCGCGCACGCGCTTCGCGTAAAACCAGAGCAAAGATGACGGATTTTTTGATTTGGAGGGGCGAGCGAGGCTTCAAGAGTATTTACCGCACAGCACAACGGCGCGATAAACGCGTTGCTTGAATTCATTTTCAGAGGACTCTCTGTCGACGTAGGACAGATCGCTTCCATTCGTGGGGCGGGAGGTTAAACGCTGTAGGCGACAGGAGTCAAGCCGCTTAGTTCCCTCTTTCTAAGCAGTTGATTTCGCCCTTTTTGGTGGCATTTTGGCCGAGGCTGAAGACTTGATCCGTTTGCTCAACATCGAGGCTGTTTAGCTGGCGAGCATAGGGTAAGTGAACAATCCAAAGTGCAGCAGATTCAAACCGAAGTGGGTCGCGATAGCAGCACCCAAACCGCCAAATCGATAGGCCAAGCCATAGCCGACACCCGCCAGACTTGCCAGCAACACCCATTGCCAGCCAGCGCCAAAATGCGCAAGGCCGAACAACAACGAAGCGAGTAGCAGTGCCAGGGTTTCGCCGTAGGGCAGATTTTTGAAGCGTCGGCTCAGGCCACCCTGGATATAGCCACGAAACAGCGCTTCCTCCACCAGCGTCACCAGCAGAAGATTATTGTTCGTCCAGAGCCAGGCTTGATCTGGCCATTTCGGTGCCCACTCGACGATCCCGAGCAGCCAGGCTCCTCCTAGCGTGGCGAGTGTCGTCAGGCTCAAGGCTACGGCGCTTACTTTTAACGTCTGCGGCAACGAGTGTCGGCCGACGATCCATGGGCACACCAGTAACAGCCAGAAGCCAATCAGCGGTTTGTCCAGATTCAGGTTCATCGAGAACGGCACGGCGTCTTCGGTAAAGCGCTCCTGGACGATCATTTTGGCATTGTAAAAACCCGGCCATATATGGAGCGCCAAGACGAGTGCCAGGAGGATGAACAGTGTGTGGCCGAGGTAACGAGCGAAGCGGTAGTTTTGTTGCTGGACGGCGAAAGCAGCGAGCAGCAGCAGGATGATAGCGATGCTTGCCTGGACGGTCAGTTGCCCGTAGGTCAGTGCGAGGACATAGCCGGCAGAAAGTAGTGTCAGGTACGGCCAGAGCAGTACGAGCATCAGGGTCATCCTTATTGACTGGCATCGCTACCTAATGTGGGGCATTTAGGCAGATATACCCGCGAGTCAGCAATTGGCGCACTGATATTTTTCCTTAAGATGGAGTGCTTAGAGCACAGGGTGTGACTATGTCTATGAGTGCCTGACATTCGCTCGAATGGCGCTTTACCGGATGATCCTGAACCAGGGGACGCACATGATTACGTGGCCTGTGATTGCTGTGACATTGTTAATGCTGGTACCCGTTTTGGCTTTTGTTACTTCGATGAATGGTTGGGCTCAGCATTTCAAGATTGAAGGGAATACTGAGTATTAGTTTCGGCTCTGCCAAGTCTCTGTCCTTTTAAAGGGCGCACAAAAAAACACCGCCTGCGATGGCGGTGTTTTTGTTTGTGCGTCAGTTACGACGCAATCAACTGTCGCAGCACGTAATGCAAAATCCCCCCCGATTTGAAGTACTCCACCTCATTCAGGGTATCGATCCGGCACAACACCTCGACTTTCTCGCGGCTGCCGTTTTCACGGGTGATCACCAGCGTCAGGTTCATCCGCGGCGTCAGCTCTACGCCGGTCAAACCCAGAATATCCAGCGTCTCCTTGCCGGTCAGGTTCAGGCTCTTGCGGTTTTGATCCAGCTTGAACTGCAACGGCAACACGCCCATGCCCACCAGATTGGAGCGGTGAATCCGTTCGAAGCTCTCGGCGATGACCGCTTTGACCCCCAGCAGATTGGTGCCCTTGGCTGCCCAGTCGCGACTCGAGCCGGTGCCGTATTCTTGCCCGGCAATTACCACCAGCGGCGTGCCCGAGGCTTGATAACGCATCGCCGCATCGTAGATCGGCATCCTCTCCCCGGTGGGAATGTAAATCGTATTGCCGCCTTCTTCACCGCCGAGCATTTCGTTACGAATGCGGATGTTGGCAAAGGTGCCGCGCATCATCACTTCGTGGTTGCCGCGACGCGAACCATAGGAGTTGAAGTCCCGTGGTTCCACGCCTTTCTCGCGCAAGTAATGGCCTGCGGGGCTGTCGGCCTTGATGTTGCCGGCCGGGGAGATGTGGTCGGTGGTTACCGAATCGCCGAGCAATGCGAGGACTCTGGTACCGGCGACGTCCTTGACCACCGGCGGTGGGCCGCCGATGTCATCGAAGAACGGTGGGTGCTGGATGTAAGTCGAATCGTCCTGCCAGACATACGTCGCCGCTTGCGGCACTTCAATCGCCTGCCATTGCTCGTCGCCGGCAAACACTTCGGCGTATTCCTTGTGGAACATCGCGGTGTTGACCTGGTTCACCGCGTCGGCGATCTCTTTGGTACTCGGCCAGATGTCCCGCAGATAAACCAGATTGCCCTCTTTGTCGGTACCCAAAGGTTCGCTGCTGATGTCGATGCGCACCGTCCCGGCCAACGCATAGGCGACGACCAGCGGTGGGGAGGCCAGCCAGTTGGTTTTCACCAGCGGATGCACGCGACCTTCGAAGTTGCGGTTGCCCGACAGCACCGAGGCGACGGTCAGGTCGGCGGCCTGAATGGCTTTTTCGATCGGCTCCGCCAATGGCCCGGAGTTGCCGATGCACGTGGTGCAGCCGTAACCGACCAAAGCAAAACCCAGTTCATCAAGGTACTGGGTCAGGCCGGCAGCCTTGTAGTAGTCGGTGACCACTTTCGAGCCTGGGGCCAGCGAACTCTTGACCCACGGTTTGCGCTTCAGGCCTTTTTCCACGGCTTTCTTCGCCACCAGGCCGGCGGCCATCATCACGCTCGGGTTGGAGGTGTTGGTGCAGGAGGTGATCGCGGCGATCACCACTGCGCCGTTTTTCAATCGATAAACCTGACCGTCGTATTCGTAGTCGGCTTCACCGGCCAGATCGGCATTGCCCACTGCGACGCCACCGCCGCCTTCACTTTCGAGACGACCGACTTCCTTGCTGGTGGGCTTGAATTGCAGGTCGATGAAGTCAGTGAACGCTTGCGCAACATTTGGCAGCGATACCCGGTCCTGTGGGCGTTTCGGCCCGGCAAGGCTGGCTTCGACGCTGCCCATGTCCAGCGCCAGGCTGTCGGTGAACGCCGGTTCCTGGCCCGGCAGACGCCACAGACCCTGGGCTTTGCTGTAGGCCTCGACCAGTTTCACGGTCTCGCTGGGGCGGCCGGATAAACGCAGGTATTCCAGGGTGATGTCATCCACCGGGAAGAAGCCGCAGGTGGCGCCGTATTCCGGGGCCATGTTGGCGATGGTTGCGCGGTCGGCCAGCGGCAGGTCGGCGAGGCCATCGCCGTAGAACTCGACGAATTTGCCGACCACACCTTTCTTGCGCAGCATTTGGGTGACGGTCAGCACCAGGTCGGTGGCGGTGATGCCTTCCTTGAGCTTGCCGGTGAGTTTGAAGCCGATCACTTCCGGGATCAGCATCGACACCGGTTGGCCCAGCATCGCCGCTTCCGCTTCGATCCCGCCGACGCCCCAACCGAGCACGCCGAGGCCGTTGATCATGGTGGTGTGGGAGTCGGTGCCGACCAGTGTGTCGGGGAAGGCATACGTGCGGCCGTCCTCGTCCTTGGTCCAGACCGTGCGCCCCAGGTATTCCAGATTCACCTGGTGACAGATGCCGGTGCCCGGCGGCACCACGCTGAAGTTGTCGAAGGCGCTTTGGCCCCAGCGCAGGAACGCATAACGTTCACCATTGCGCTGCATTTCAATGTCGACGTTCTGTTCGAAGGCGCTGCTGCTGGCGAATTTGTCGACCATCACCGAGTGGTCGATCACCAGATCCACCGGGGAGAGCGGATTGATTCGCTGCGGGTCGCCGCCGGCCTTCGCCATCGCGGCGCGCATGGCGGCCAGGTCGACCACGGCGGGAACGCCGGTAAAGTCCTGCATTAATACCCGCGCGGGACGGTACTGAATTTCACGGTCGGAGCGACGCTCCTTGAGCCAGGCGGCAATCGCCCTGAGGTCGGCGCCGGTGACGGTTTTTTCATCTTCCCAGCGCAGCAGGTTTTCCAGCAGCACTTTCAACGACATTGGTAGCTTGTCGAGATCACCGAGGCTTTTGGCAGCGTCGGGCAGACTGAAATAATGGTAGGTCTTGTCGTCGACTTGCAGGGTTTTAAGGGTGTTCAGGCTATTAAGGGACGGCATTACGATCACTCCTTTGAGTCCGCACGGCTACGGACTGAGGGGACGGGCAGAGCATTAAAACTAGCCCTGTTTTAAGTAGCTGGCTAATAACTGGACTCTATCGGCAAGTCCAAGGTTCCGAACTCGGCTATCATGCGCCGGTTTTCGTGACAGGCTTTGCTTCAACGCAAGTCTGGGCATCGCGCAGTGGTTGAATTTCTCGCCATCTGCCCAGGAGTAAGAATGAACACCCTCTTTATGCATTGCCGGCCGGGCTTCGAAAGCGAAGTCTGTTCCGAGATTTCCGAACACGCCGCGCGGCTGAACGTGGCCGGTTATGCCAAGGCCAAGACCGCCAGCGCCTGCGCCGAATTCATTTGCACCGAAGAAGACGGCGCCGAGCGTCTGATGCGTGGCCAGCGTTTCGCCGATCTGATCTTCCCGCGCCAATGGGCTCGCGGGATCTTCATCGATCTGCCGGAAACCGACCGCATCAGTGTGATCCTTGCCCACATGGCAGACTTCCCGCTGTGCGGCAGCCTGTGGCTGGAAATGGTCGACACCAACGATGGCAAGGAACTGTCGAACTTCTGCAAGAAGTTCGAAGGTCACCTGCGCAAGGCGCTGATGGCCGCTGGCAAACTGGTTGAAGATGCCCACAAACCGCGTCTGCTGCTGACCTTCAAAAGTGGCCGCGAAGTGTTCATGGGGCTGGCCGAGTCGAACAACTCGGCGATGTGGCCGATGGGCATTCCGCGGCTGAAGTTTCCGCGTGAGGCGCCGAGCCGTTCGACGCTGAAACTGGAGGAGGCGTGGCACCATTTCATCCCTCGCGATCAGTGGGATGAGCGTCTGCACAGCGACATGACTGGCGTCGACCTTGGCGCTGCTCCCGGCGGCTGGACCTGGCAACTGGTCAACCGCGGCATGCTGGTGACGGCGATCGACAACGGCCCGATGGCCGAAAGCCTGATGGACACTGGTCTGGTGCAACACTTGATGGCTGACGGTTTCACCTTCAAGCCCAAGCAACCGGTGGACTGGATGGTCTGCGACATCGTCGAGAAACCGGCGCGCAACGCCGCGATGCTGGAAGAATGGATTGGCGAGGGGCATTGCCGCGAAGCGGTGGTCAACCTCAAACTGCCGATGAAACAGCGTTACGCCGAAGTGAAGCGCTTGCTGGAGCGCATTGCCGACGGGTTCAAGGAACGCGGCATTCGGGTCGAGATCGGCTGCAAGCAGCTTTATCACGACCGTGAAGAAGTGACCTGCCACCTGCGCCGACTCGACGTAAAGAAACCGAAATCCCGCTGATGCGCACGGACCCCTGTGGGAGCGAGCTTGCTCGCGATGAGGCCATCACATTCAACATCTTTGTTGACTGATACACCGCTATCGCAAGCAAGCTCGCTCCCACAGGGGACGGCGTTATGCCACAGATGGCCGAACACCCGGTAATGCGCGACAATGCCGGCAAGTTTCAGGAGTGAATCATGAGTGAAATGATTGATACGCCGGTTGACGGCACCCTCGACGCCACCGGCCTCAACTGCCCGGAACCGGTGATGATGCTGCACCAGCACATTCGTGACCTGGTGCCCGGCGGCCTGCTCAAGGTGATTGCCACCGACCCGTCGACCCGTCGCGACATTCCCAAGTTCTGCGTGTTTCTCGACCACGAACTGGTGGCGCAGCACGAAGAGGCAGGCACCTACCTCTACTGGATCCGCAAGAAACTCGCTTAACCCGCCGACTGACTGATGCGGATCCGCTTGCGTGCACTGCGCGTCAGGCGGATCGACAGCATCAGCGCCGCGCAACTCAAGCCCACGATCAAACCCTGCCACAGCCCGCTCGGGCCGCTCGGCGCGCCGAACCAATCGGTCAGGCCCAGTGCGTAACCCACCGGCAAACCAATCCCCCAGTAAGCGAACAGCGTCAGGATCATCGTCACCCGAGTGTCCTGATAGCCGCGCAACGCGCCGGCAGCCGTCACCTGGATCGCATCGGAAAACTGGAACAGCGCCGAATAAACAATCAGCATCGCAGCGACATGAATCACCGTCGGATCAGCCGTGTAGATCGTTGCGATGTGTTCACGCAGCAACAGCATCATGCTCGCGGAAATGCACGCATAGGCCAGCGCCGTGCCCATGCCGACACCGGCGGCGAAGCGTGCTTCACGCGGTTCCTGACGGCCGAGCGCCTGGCCAACCCGCACGGTCACGGCCATGCCGAGGGAGTAGGGGATCATGAACACCAGCGAGCTGAAGTTCAGCGCGATCTGGTGCCCGGCCACTACCGTCGCGCCGAGGCTGCCGATCAGCAGCGCAATGACAGCGAAGATGCTCGACTCGGCGAACACCGCGATGCCGATCGGCAGGCCGATGCCCAGCAGGCGCTTGATCACCGACCACTGCGGCCAGTCGAAACGGCTGAACAACTGACTCGACTGATACGCCGGCGCCCAGCGCTCCCACCCGGCCATGCCCAGAGCCATCACCCACATCACGATCGCCGTGGCCCAACCGCAACCGACACCGCCCATGGCAGGCACACCAAAGTGGCCATAGATGAAGACGTAGTTCAGCGGAATGTTCAGCGCCAGCCCGCACAGGCCCAACACCATGGCCGGACGCGTGCGTCCCAGGCCGTCACTGAAACAGCGCAGCACATGGTAGAACGCGACGGCGGGCAACCCGCTGGCGATGCCATGCAGGTATTGCATGCACGGGCCGATCAGTTCGGGATCGACCTTCATGATGTGCAGAATCGGTTCGGCGCTGAACAACATGCCGGTCGCCATCAAACCCACCACCAATGCCAGCCACAGTGCCTGGCGCACGATCGGGCCGATTTCGCTGTGGGTGCCGGCGCCGAAACGCTGCGCGACTTTCGGGGTAGTGGCCAGCAGCGTGCCGGTCATCAACAGAAACACCGGCACCCAGATCGAGTTGCCCAGCGCCACGGCCGCCAAGTCACGCGGCCCGACCCGACCCGCCATCACTGCATCGACGAAGCCCATGGCGGTGGTCGCCAGTTGCGCGATCATGATCGGCAAGGCCAGGCCGAGCAGGTTTTTCAGCTCCAGGCGAACCCGGGCCGGACGGGTGAGGGAAATAGCTGCGGGGCGGTCAGTCACGGAATTCAAAGGCGAAACGTCCAAAGATGTTGATGCGCAAGGCGGCGCATTCTACGCCCTGACGCAGTGGTCAGGAAAAGTCCTGTGTTAGCGATTTGTAATCGACGTCTAGTGGTGTTCGAGATCCCCTGTGGCGAGGGGATTTATCCCCGTTGGGCTGCGAAGCAGTCCCAGAACCTGTGCACGCGGTGTGTCTGTAATAACGTGGATTCAGGAATAGGGGCCGCTGCGCGACCCAACGGGGATAAATCCCCTCGCCACAGGACCATGGTGATCCTTAATGCTTGCTGGCCCACTACGGCCATCTCCGCCTACACTGCCGATCCGCCAAAGGAGCCTGCCATGCTGATTGTTGCCGACGAAAATATCCCGCTGCTCGATGCCTTCTTCGAAGGTTTCGGTGAAATCCGCCGGGTGCCGGGACGTTCCATTGACCGCGCCACCGTCGAACAGGCCGATGTGCTGCTGGTGCGCTCGGTGACCAACGTTAACCGCGCGTTGCTCGAAGGCAGCAAGGTACGCTTTGTCGGCACCTGCACCATCGGCACCGATCACCTGGATCTGGATTACTTTCAGCGGGCCGGCATCACCTGGTCCAGCGCGCCCGGCTGCAACGCCCGGGGCGTGGTCGACTACGTGCTCGGCAGTCTGCTGACCCTGGCCGAAATCGAAGGCGCCGACCTGACTCAACGCACCTACGGCGTCGTCGGTGCCGGTGAAGTGGGCGGCCGCTTGGTCAAGGTTCTGCAAGGTCTGGGCTGGAACGTGCTGGTTTGCGATCCGCCAAGGCAAGCCGCTGAAGGTGGCGATTACGTCAGCCTCGAACAGATCATCGAGCAGTGCGATGTCATCAGCCTGCACACGCCGTTGAAGAAACACGGCGCCCAGTCGACCTGGCATCTGTTCGATAAAAACCGTTTGAACCAGCTCAAACCCGGCACCTGGCTGATCAACGCCAGTCGTGGCCCGGTGGTGGACAACGCCGCGCTGCGCCAGGTGCTGCTGCAACGCGAGGACCTGCAAGCAGTGCTGGATGTCTGGGAAGGTGAGCCCGAGGTCGATGTGGCACTGGCCGAACTCTGCGTGCTGGCGACGCCGCACATTGCCGGTTACAGCCTCGACGGCAGACAGCGTGGCACCGCGCAGATTTATCAGGCGTATTGCGATTTTCTCGGGCAACCGGCCCAGATCAGCTTGAACGATTTGCTGCCCGCACCCTGGTTGTCGCAAGTGACCTTGAACGCTAACAGCGATCCGGCCTGGTCGCTGGCCATGTTGTGCCGTGGCGTGTACGACCCGCGCCGCGACGATGCGGATTTCCGTCGCAGCCTTGTAGGCAATGTGAATGAGCAGCGTGCAGCGTTCGATTCACTGCGCAAGCATTATCCGTTGCGGCGTGAGATTGATGGGTTGCAGGTGCGCATTGATGGAGATTCGCCTGAGTTGCAGAGGATTGTGGCGGCGTTGGGCGCAACAGCAATCTAAAGTCCTGACCAGCCCCCTGTAGGAGCTGCCGCAGGCTGCGATCTTTTGATCTTGCTTGTGATCCTCGGCAATCAAAAGCCAGGATCAAAAGATCGCAGCCTGCGGCAGCTCCTACCCAGTCCATATAAACAGGCACCCATAAAAAACCCGGCCGTCAAAGGCCGGGTCAAGAAGACGGTGGCTATATCACTTTTGTTCGGCAGGCTTGACCAATCGCTTTTCCAGTTCGCGGCAAGCGTCCTGGATCATGCCTTCAGTGATCGGTACTTCGCGCCCATCCTTATCGATAATCGAGCAACCCAGAGACTGGTCTGGCTGCGTGCGGATCACTTCAATCTTGTCTTCGCTGCTGTTTTGCAAGGACATGGCCTGTCTCCTCATCAGGTTGTGTGCTTACTGTAGAACCGCCAGGTGACCGGGCTATGACAACTCCCTACGATCTTTCCAAGGCGGCAACATCAGTCCACCAGAAATAACGCGGTGTTGCCACCCGGACTTTAGACCAATACCGTCTAGGGCATAGGCTTTGCGGTCATATTTAACCTGACTCATTATGATTTACAGCGATCAAGCCCATCGACCGGTGTAGGCTTGATCGCGTCAAACCCTACTGGTTGCGCCATCGAATGATCTCCATCCTGTCGTCCCGTCAACGGCGCGCCATGCGCTTGGCCCTGCGTTTTATCGCGCCTTATCGCTGGCCGGCCGTCGGTGCCTTGCTCGCATTGATCGTCACGGCGGGCATCACCTTGTCCATGGGGCAGGGGATTCGCCTGCTGGTGGATCAGGGTTTCATGACCCAGTCGCCGCATTTGCTCAACCAGTCCATCGGTCTGTTTATGTTGCTGGTGGTCGGGCTGGCGATTGGCACCTTCGCGCGTTTTTACCTGGTCTCATGGATCGGCGAACGCGTCGTCGCGGACATTCGTCGTCAGGTGTTCAATCATCTGATCTACCTGCACCCAGGGTTCTACGAAGACAACCGCAGCTCCGAGATCCAGTCGCGATTGACCGCTGACACCACGCTGCTGCAATCGGTGATCGGCTCTTCGCTGTCGCTGTTTTTGCGCAATCTGTTGATGGTGATCGGCGGGATCGTCCTGCTGTTCATCACCAACCCCAAGCTCACCAGCATCGTGGTGGTCGCGTTGCCGTTGGTGATCGCGCCGATCCTGATCTTCGGCCGTCGGGTGCGTAGCCTGTCGCGCCTGAGCCAGGACCGGATTGCCGATATCGGCAGCTATGTTTCCGAAACCCTGGGCCAGATCAAAACCGTGCAGGCCTACAACCATCAGATCCAGGACGAGCAGCGCTTTGCCGTAACGGTGGAGGAGGCCTTCAACACCGCTCGCAAGCGGATCTTCCAGCGGGCCTGGCTGATTACCCTGGTGATCGTGCTGGTGCTTGGCGCGGTCGGGGTGATGCTCTGGGTCGGCGGAATGGATGTCATCGCCGGGCGGATTTCCGCGGGCGAGCTGGCGGCGTTTGTGTTTTACAGCCTGATTGTCGGCAGCGCATTCGGCACGTTGAGCGAAGTGATCGGCGAACTGCAGCGTGCGGCCGGCGCCGCCGAGCGGATTGCCGAGTTGCTGCGCTCGGAAAACATCATCCGACCACCGACCACTGGCCTGGTGACCTTGCCTGAACGGGTGAAGGGTGACCTGGTGCTGCAAGACGTGCGCTTTTCCTATCCGTCGCGTCCCGAAAGCTATGCGGTCGATGGTTTGAATCTGACGATCAATGCCGGTGAAACCCTCGCGTTGGTCGGGCCGTCCGGTGCCGGCAAGTCGACGGTGTATGACTTGCTGCTGCGCTTTTACGACCCGGCCGAAGGACGCATCCTGCTCGATGGCGTGCCGCTGACTCAACTCGATCCGTTGGACCTGCGCCGCTGCTTCGCCCTGGTCTCGCAATCCCCGGCGCTGTTCTTTGGCAGCATCGAAGAGAACATCCGCTACGGCAATCCGACGGCAACCCTGGCCCAGGTTCAGGAAGCGGCGAAAATCGCTTATGCCCACGACTTCATCGAACAAATGCCCAGCGGCTACCAGACCCATCTTGGCGACGGTGGCCTCGGTTTGTCCGGCGGTCAACGCCAACGCCTGGCCATCGCCCGGGCATTGCTGGTGGACGCGCCGATCCTGCTGCTGGACGAAGCCACCAGCGCCCTCGACGCCCATAGCGAACACCTGATCCAGCAAGCCCTGCCAAGCCTGATGAAAAACCGCACCACGCTGGTCATCGCCCACCGGCTGGCCACGGTGAAAAACGCTGACCGGATCGCGGTGATGGACCAAGGGAAACTGGTGGCGGTGGGGACGCATCAGGAATTGATTGCGAGCAACGCGTTGTATGCGCGGTTGGCGGCGTTGCAGTTTAACGATGGACATGAGGCCGCGTGAATGAGTGCTGCTGAATGCTGCCGGGGTCGGGCATTATGTCGGCCACAGTTGCGAGCCTGGAAAAGGATATGAGCCGTTATCAACCTCCGTTGACCTTGACCACCAAAATGCTGGCGTTGGTCGCCGAGATCAGTGAGCAGATCGGTCAGCTTTCGGCTGTGGATGATCGTCGGCAGACGCCTCAACTGCGTCGCAGCAATAGGATTCGTACGATTCAGGCTTCTCTAGCGATTGAGAACAACACCCTGAGCATCGAGCAGGTGACGGCTGTTCTGGCGGGGCAGCATGTGCTTGGTCTACCGCGAGAAATCCAGGAAGTGCGCAACGCTTTTGCGGCTTATGAAGCTATGCCGGAGTGGCAGCCGAGTCGCCGAGCTGACTTGCTTTTTGCCCATGAGTTGCTGATGGGGGGATTGATTGACGACTGCGGGCAGTTTCGTCGAGCCGGTGTGGGCATTTACCGTGGCGATAAACTGGTCCATATGGCCCCGCCGCCGAGTCGCGTTGCGCAATTGATTGAAGACTTGCTGGCGTGGCTTGGTGCTTCTGATTGGCATCCGCTGATCATTAGTTGCGTCTTCCATTACGAATTCGAGTTTATCCATCCCTTCGCCGACGGCAATGGACGCATGGGGCGTCTTTGGCAGACTTTGATACTCAGTCAATGGCGACCGTTGTTGGCTTATTTGCCTGTCGAAGCGGTCATTCGAGAGCAGCAGGACGCTTATTACGCGGCATTGTCGGCGGCCGATCAGTTGGCTGAGTCGACGCCTTTTGTCGAGTTCATGCTGCAAGCATTGAGTCTCGCGCTTGAGGAAGCGGCCCTTAGTGAATCAGTAACCGACCCAGTAACCGACCTGGTAAGCGACCCAGTAGGGAAATTGCTTTCAGCGCTCCATGTTAACGGTCCACTTAAAATCAGCGACTTAATGACTGAGCTCGGTTTGGCTCACAAGGCGACCTTTCGGGCTAACTACCTCAGGCCGGCATTGGCTGCCGATTTGATTGAAATGACCAATCCCGAGTCGCCAAGCAGCCCAGCTCAAAAATATCGTCTGACCCCGCATGGCAAACGGATTGCCGCACGGCTCAAGTCTGCGTAGACGTTCTGGGCGCGAATAAAAAATGCCCGCATCAATCGATGCGGGCATTTTTGTCAGCGCTTCAGAGCAGGCTCATTGATCGTCAAAGTAGCGCTCATGCCAATCCACCAGCGGTTGCGGTGAGTTGAGCTTCTGGCCGTAGATCACCGAGTACGACAGCACGTTTTGCACGTACTGGCGGGTTTCGTCGAACGGGATGCTTTCCACCCAGACGTCGAAGCTCAGGTGGTCCGCACCGCGCAGCCATTGACGCACGCGGCCGGGGCCGGCGTTGTAGGCGGCGGAGGCGAGGACGCGGTTGCCGTTGAACTGGCTGTGGACCTGGCTCAGGTAAGCGGCGCCGAGCTGGATGTTCTTGTCCGGATCGAACACTTGCTGCGGCGAGGCCAGTGGAATGCTGAATTTGCGCGCAGTTTCCTTGGCGGTGCCGGGCATCAGTTGCATCAGGCCGCTGGCGCCGACGCCGGAACGGGCGTCGGCCATGAAGGCACTTTCCTGGCGAGTGATGGCGAACACCCAGCTCGAGTGCAGGCCGCGAACCTTGGCTTCGCGCACCAGGGTTTCGCGGTGGGCCATCGGGAAGCGGATGTCCAGGTCGTCCCAGTATTGCGCCTGACTGATGGTGCGGATCGCCGGGAAATACCATTTCAGATCGTAGGCCAGTTTCGCCTGGGCGACCATTTCGTCGCGGCTGAAGTGGCGGCTGACGTGGTACCACTCGCGGCGACCATCGACGATCTGTCCGCGAGCGTGAAACTCGAGCGCCCGACGCACGCCTGGGGTATTGCGGACCTTGTTGATCAGCGCTTGGCTGAGCACCAGCGGTTTGTTGTTCAGCGAGTAGGGCAACTGCGAGCGATCCGCCGCGAGGAAGCCGTAAAAATCACGCTCGCGGGCGAGGCCCTTATACAGCGTCTGCGCTTCCGGGTTCTGCGGCTGCGCCAGTTCCAGGCTGCGGGCCTGCCAATAGCGCCAGCGGTTGGTGGTCGCCAGATCCTGCGGCAAACGGCGAGTCAATTGATAGGCATCGTCCCAGCGGGCAAGGCGCAGCAGCAGACGCAAGCGCCATTCGGAAACCGTGTTGTCACGCAGTTCCGGGTCGTACTTGGTCATCACGTCCAGCGCGCGAGGGTCGAAGCGGCGGGCGAGGGTCAGGCCAATTTCACGGGCGATGGCCACTTTCTCATCACGGGAGAAGTGCATGCTGCTGGCGTAACCGTCGAGCAGCTCCATGGCCTTGTCCGGGTCTTGCTTGGCCAGGCGGCGCAGACCAAGGCTGACCACGTCAGACATCGGCTCATCGGCCGGGGTGAAGCGTGAAGGCTGGTTGAGCAGTTCGGGTTTCTGCGCCACATCCACCAGCAAGCGGCCGCGAGGGGCGAGGGTGGTCAGGCCGTTGACCAGGCTGTTGGCCAACGGATAGTTGCGTGCCTGGGCGGCAAGTTTGGTGCGCTCCCAGCGTTTCTGCTCGGTCAACTGGCCTTCGGCAGCCCATTGCCCGAACAGTGCATCGCACGCGGCGGGTTGGGATTTGCCGGTCAGCCAGAGTTTATTGGCGTTGGCGTAACCTTCGGCTTTCTGGTTATGCCCGATCTGATACTGAGCGTTCAGGCAGTCCAGTTCGGTGAAATTGAGCTTGGGGTCGTAGTACTTGACGAAGGTCGCCCAGTCGCCACGTTCGGCCAGCCAACGCAACCAGCGTAACTTCATCCAGTTGGCCTGGGGCAGGTCACCGTGCTCGGCGAGGAATTTCTCGATTTCGGCATTGCTCGCGGTTTTAAGGCGAGCGGTCAGCTCGTCATACGCCAGGTACGGCTCCAGCGGGTAATCGCTGAGGGCCTGGCTGTAACGGAAATAAGGGCCGGTATCCCCCTTGGCGAGGGCACGCTTGGCTTCATCGTAATACTGGCGTTGGGTGGACAGGTCCACCGCCTGGGCGGTTTGAACGGCAGTGGCAGAAAGAAGAAAACAGGATAAAAGACTGAAAAGGCGACTGCGCATGAGACGTCCGGGCAGAGAAATCATGACAAGTGCGGGCATGGCCCGCACTGAATTGTCTGTAGCTTAGCCTTTTGCCAGCAACGGGCGAAAGCTTTGCCGGCCTGTCAGCATCAGTTCGCAACATTTGTCATGCAGAGTGTCGCGAAGGTGAAATTGCCGGCCTTCTGAAGCCTCAAGTCAGGTAGAATGCGCGCCCGGTTTTTGGAGAAGCTCATGACCCTGCTCAAATTCAGCGATGTGTCCCTTGCTTTCGGCGCTATGCCGTTGTTGGACAAGGTGTCCTGGCAGATCGCCCGTGGTGAGCGGGTGTGCATCATCGGCCGCAATGGCACTGGCAAGTCCAGCATGATGAAGCTCGTCAAGGGCGACCAGAAGCCTGATGAAGGCTCCGTTTGGCGCGCACCTGGCCTCAAGATTGGCGAATTGCCGCAAGAATTGCCGGTAGCCGACGAGCGGACCGTGTTCGACGTGGTGGCCGAAGGCCTGGACGGTGTCGGCGAGCTGCTCGCGCAGTATCACCACCTCAGCCAGAACATCGTCACCGACGCCGACCTGGACAAGTTGATGCACGTCCAGCACGACCTCGAAGCCCGTGACGGCTGGCGTTTGCAGCAATTGGTCGACAGCACGTTGAGCCGTCTGCAGTTGCCGGCCGACAAGACCCTCGCCGAATTGTCCGGCGGCTGGCGTCGTCGCGTCCTGCTGGCTCAGGCTCTGGTTTCCGAACCCGATCTGTTGCTGCTCGACGAACCGACCAACCACTTGGACATTGGTGCAATTGCCTGGCTCGAAGAAGCGCTGAAGGATTTCCAGGGCGCTGTGCTGTTCATCACGCACGACCGTTCATTCCTGCAGAACCTCGCGACCCGCATTCTCGAACTGGATCGCGGTGGCCTGATCGACTGGAACGGCGACTACGCCAGTTTCCTCGTGCACAAAGAAGCCTCGCTGGCCGCTGAAGACACCGCCAACGCGCTGTTCGACAAAAAACTGGCCCAGGAAGAAGTCTGGATCCGCCAGGGCATCAAGGCTCGTCGCACCCGTAACGAAGGCCGCGTCCGCGCACTGAAAGCCCTGCGCAACGAGCGTAGCGAGCGTCGTGAGCGCACCGGCAAGGCCAACATTCAGCTGGATACCGCTGACAAGTCCGGCAAGCAGGTCATGGTCCTCGATAACGTGAGCTTTGCTCACCCGGGCGGCCCGTTCCTGATCAAGGATTTCTCGATGGTCCTGACGCGCGGCGACCGTATCGGTCTGCTGGGCGCCAACGGTACCGGCAAGACCACACTGCTGAAGCTGATGCTCAACGGTCTGCAGCCAACCAGTGGCACAGTGGAAGAGGGGACGCGCATCGACGTGGCCTACTTCGACCAGTTGCGCCATCAGCTGGACCTGGAAAAGACCGTAATTGACAACGTTGCGGAAGGTCGCGACTTCATCGATATCGATGGTCAGAGCCGTCACGTGCTGAGCTACCTCGGCGACTTCCTGTTCAGCCCGCAGCGTGCCCGCACGCCGGTGAAGGCGCTGTCGGGTGGTGAGCGTGCGCGTCTGTTGCTGGCGAAACTGTTCAGCAAACCGGCGAACCTGCTGGTCCTCGACGAACCGACCAACGACCTCGACGTCGAAACCCTCGAGTTGCTGGAAGAGGTCTTGCTGACCTTCAACGGCACCGTGCTGATGGTCAGCCACGACCGGGCATTCCTCGACAACGTGGTCACCAGCACCCTGGTCTTCGAAGGTGAAGGCAAGGTTCGCGAATACGTCGGTGGTTATCAGGACTGGCTGCGTCAGGGCGGCTCGCCGCGCCTGCTGGGCGTGACCGAGAGCAAGTCCGGCAAAGCCGACCTGACCTCCGCTGTCGTGACGGCTGAAGCTGCGCCAGTCGCTGCTGTAGTCGAAGCGCCAGTGGCGAAGAAGAAGCTCAGCTACAAGTTGCAGCGTGAGCTGGAAATGTTGCCGGGCCAGATCGAGGCCATGGAACAGCAGATCGTTACCGTTGAGGCGCAAATGGCCGATGCCGGTTTCTATCAGCGTCCTGCTGCCGAGACCGCTGCAGTAATCGCTCAGTTGGAGCAGTTGCAGGCTGAGCTCGAAGTAATGGTCGAGCGCTGGGCCGAGCTGGATGCCTGATTGATCCTGCTATAAAAAAGCCCGGCGTTCAGTGATGAGCGCCGGGCTTTTCGTATGGAATGCGATTTTTGAGGCTGGACGGGCTCAATGTGGGAGCGAGCTTGCTCGCGATGACGGACTGACAGTCGACAATGGTGTTGAATGTTAGATCGCTATCGCGAGCAAGCTCGCTCCCACAGGGTTGCGAGTATTAGCTTTTGATCAGGCGCACCGCGAGCACATCACAGGGCGCACCATGTAGCACGTCATTGGCAGTCGAGCCCAGCAGCAATGCCAGGCCGTGTCGGCCATGGCTGCCCACCACGATCAGGTCGCAGGTTTGTTCCTTGGCCAGGTGGTGGATCTCCTGGCGTGGCTGGCCGTAGGTCAGGTGGCTGTATTCCTTGGAGAGTTCCGGATACTTCACGATCAGCCGGTCAAGGCGTTCCTTGGCCTGATCGAACTGCTGTTGTTGCAGTTGTGACAGGTCCATGGGGACATCGCCACCAAAGGCCATGGCCATTGGCTCGACAATATGCACCAGGGACAGCTTCGCCCCGTTGCTCACCGACAGTTCGCGAGCGCGGTGGATTACAGGATCGCACTCTTCGGTTAGATCTACAGCGACCAGAATGTGGTTGTAGGGCATGAGGTGCTCCTCCTGAGGGTTGCAATATTGGTAAGTATGGCTGGTTTCAAGCGCATTGTTTTCAAAGTGACTCAATGCGCTCATCAAGAATCGGGAGTACAGATATGACGGTCTGGATAGTGGTGTCAATCCTGTTGGTGGTACTGAGTCCGCTGGCATGGTTGCGGCCGTCGCGCCACCAGAGCGGCCGCATGGCCCTGCGCATGGAGGCGCGACGCATCGGATTGGCGATGCAGCTGGCGCCTCAGGACTGGCCGCACTGGCTGAGCAAGGAGCCGCCGAGCCCTTGCGCCCAGTACCATCGACCGCGGCGTGGCAATCGACCGGCGTGCTGGAGTTACTGGCAAAAAGCGCCGGGTGTGTGGGTCAATCGGTGGCAGGAGGTTTGCGAGGAACCGGCGTTGTTAATTCATTTCGAAAAGTTGCCAGACAACGTTTACAAGGTCGAAGCAGACAAGCAAATGATCACGTTGTATTGGGGCGAGAAGGGCGAAGCGACAGTTTTGCAGGATATTGATGCAGTGCTGAAGGCGCTGGCATAAATCGCGGAAATTTCGCGCCGCAATGGCGCGAAACGTCCGACAGACAGGCAATAAAAAGCCCGACATCATCATCGGGCTGGAGTTGGCCAGGCAGGCCGGTAATTCTGTGTGGCGCTGATCTTACGCTGGGCATTCGCCCAAAGGCGTTCATGTTTTTTCCTCAAGGTCCCGCCAGCGTAGCTTGTTAAACATAGGCTGCAGCGAATTAGGGCGACTTTTCTAACTATTGATCCTATGAATGGCCTCACATGCAGCCGCGTGTTGCAGGTCTTCGTGTTACGGAAATGACCGGAAAGTCGCGTTTCAACCCGTATTTTGGGCGATTGACAATTGTCGGAAATTCCGTGAAGGTGACGTACCCAAATCAAACGGGCGTATGAATTGAGCGTTTGTATTACAAACCGCTCCTACAGAATCCCGACTATCGCGTTGGCGGGTGTGCCGGGTGGATGGGCGTAGCATTGACGATAACCGTCCCTGCCGAGCCATTCGCCTGCGTCCGGCGTGTACTGTTCAGCTTCCATATCGTGGAGATCAGTTGATGATTTACGAAGGTAAAGCCATCACGGTTAAGGCTCTTGAAAGTGGCATCGTCGAATTGAAATTCGACCTCAAGGGTGAGTCCGTCAACAAGTTCAACCGTCTAACCCTGAACGAACTGCGTCAGGCCGTAGACACCATCAAGGCAGATGCTTCGATCAAGGGTGTGATCGTCAGCAGTGGCAAGGACGTGTTCATCGTCGGCGCCGACATCACCGAATTTGTCGAAAACTTCAAGCTGCCTGATGCAGAGCTTGTTGCTGGCAACCTGGAAGCCAACAAGATTTTCAGCGATTTCGAAGACCTCAACGTCCCGACTGTCGCCGCGATCAACGGTATCGCCCTGGGTGGCGGTCTGGAAATGTGCCTGGCGGCGGACTACCGCGTCATGTCCACCAAGGCCAAGATCGGTCTGCCGGAAGTCAAACTGGGCATCTACCCGGGCTTCGGCGGTACCGTGCGCCTGCCGCGCATCATCGGTGCCGACAACGCCATCGAATGGATTGCCGCCGGCAAGGAAAACCGTCCTGACGACGCGCTGAAAGTCGGCGCAGTCGACGCAGTGGTTGCCCCTGAGAAACTGCAGGAAGCTGCCTTGGAGCTGATCAAGCGCGCCATCTCCGGCGAGTTCGACTACAAGGCCAAGCGTCAGCCGAAGCTCGAAAAACTCAAGCTCAACGCCATCGAACAAATGATGTCGTTCGAAACCGCCAAGGGTTTCGTGGCCGGTCAAGCTGGCCCGAACTACCCGGCGCCGGTTGAAGCGATCAAAACTATCCAGAAAGCCGCGAACTTCGGTCGCGACAAGGCGCTGGAAGTCGAAGCCAACGGTTTCGTCAAACTGGCCAAGACCTCTGCCGCGCAGAGCTTGATCGGTCTGTTCCTGAACGATCAGGAGCTGAAGAAAAAGGCCAAGGCCTACGACGAAATCGCCAAGGACGTGAAGCAGGCTGCCGTATTGGGCGCTGGCATCATGGGTGGCGGTATCGCTTATCAGTCGGCCTCCAAAGGTACGCCGATCCTGATGAAAGACATCAACGAGCACGGCATCGAGCAAGGTCTGGCTGAAGCCGCCAAGCTGCTGGTGGGCCGCGTTGATAAAGGTCGCATGACCCCGGCGAAAATGGCCGAAGTACTCAATGGCATTCGTCCGACCCTGTCCTACGGTGATTTTGGTCACGTTGATCTGGTGGTTGAAGCGGTCGTCGAGAACCCTAAGGTCAAGCAAGCCGTTCTGGCTGAAGTCGAAGACAAGGTCAAAGAGGACACCATCCTCGCGTCCAACACTTCGACCATTTCCATCACCTTGCTGGCCAAAGCCCTCAAGCGTCCGGAAAACTTCGTCGGCATGCACTTCTTCAACCCGGTGCACATGATGCCGCTGGTAGAAGTGATCCGTGGCGAGAAGTCCAGCGAGCTGGCAGTTGCCACCACCGTTGCCTACGCCAAGAAAATGGGCAAGAACCCGATCGTCGTCAACGACTGCCCGGGCTTCCTGGTCAACCGCGTGCTGTTCCCGTACTTCGGCGGTTTCGCCAAACTGGTCAGCGCCGGTGTGGACTTTGTCCGTATCGACAAGGTCATGGAAAAATTCGGCTGGCCAATGGGCCCGGCATACCTGATGGACGTGGTCGGCATCGACACTGGCCACCACGGTCGTGACGTAATGGCTGAAGGTTTCCCGGATCGCATGAAAGACGACCGTCGTTCGGCCATCGACGTGCTGTACGAAGCCAAGCGCCTGGGCCAGAAGAACGGCAAGGGCTTCTACGCCTACGAGACCGACAAGCGCGGCAAGCAGAAGAAAGTCGCCGATCCGTCGGTACTGGAAGTGCTCAAGCCGATCGTCTTCGAACAGCGTGAAGTCACCGACGAAGACATCATCAACTGGATGATGATCCCGCTGTGCCTGGAAACCGTGCGTTGCCTGGAAGACGGCATTGTCGAAACCGCTGCCGAAGCCGACATGGGTCTGGTCTACGGTATTGGTTTCCCTCCATTCCGTGGCGGTGCGCTGCGCTACATCGATTCGATCGGTGTTGCAGAGTTCGTTGCCCTGGCTGACCAGTACGCTGATTTGGGCGCGCTGTACCACCCGACCGCAAAACTGCGTGAAATGGCCAAAACCGGCCAGCGGTTCTTCGGTTAAGCGCCCCCAACTAGAGTGAGAGTGAATATATGAGCTTGAATCCTAGAGACGTCGTGATTGTCGACTTCGGTCGTACTCCGATGGGCCGCTCCAAGGGCGGCATGCACCGCAACACCCGCGCCGAAGACATGTCGGCGCACCTGATCAGTAAACTGCTGGAACGCAACGTCAAGGTTGATCCGAGCGAAGTCGAAGACGTGATCTGGGGCTGTGTGAACCAGACCCTGGAGCAGGGCTGGAACATCGCCCGCATGGCGTCCCTGATGACTCAGATCCCGCACACCGCTGCCGGCCAGACCGTCAGCCGTCTGTGTGGTTCGTCGATGAGCGCTCTGCACACTGCTGCGCAAGCGATCATGACCGGCAACGGTGACGTGTTCGTGGTTGGCGGCGTCGAGCATATGGGTCACGTGAGCATGATGCACGGTGTCGATCCGAACCCGCACATGTCCCTGTACGCGGCGAAAGCCTCGGGCATGATGGGTTTAACCGCTGAAATGCTGGGTAAAATGCACGGCATTACTCGCGAACAACAGGACGCTTTCGGCGTGCGCTCCCACCAGCTCGCTCACAAGGCGACACTGGAAGGCAAGTTCAAAGACGAAATCATCCCGATGCAGGGCTATGACGAGAACGGTTTCCTGAAACTGTTCGACTACGACGAAACCATTCGTCCGGAAACTACCCTGGAAAGCCTGGCGGCTCTGAAGCCAGCGTTCAACCCTAAGGGCGGCACCGTGACAGCCGGTACTTCGTCGCAAATCACAGATGGTGCTTCGTGCATGATCGTGATGTCGGCGCAGCGTGCACAGGACCTGGGCATTCAGCCTATGGCGGTGATTCGTTCGATGGCGGTGGCAGGTGTAGACCCGGCAATCATGGGCTATGGTCCAGTACCGGCCACACAAAAAGCACTGAAGCGTGCGGGTCTTGGCATTAACGATATCGACTTCTTCGAGCTCAACGAAGCTTTCGCCGCACAGGCCCTGCCAGTGCTGAAAGATTTGAAAGTGCTCGACAAGATGAACGAGAAGGTTAACCTGCACGGCGGCGCCATCGCCCTGGGCCACCCATTTGGTTGCTCCGGTGCGCGTATCTCCGGCACTCTGCTGAACGTGATGAAGCAAAATGGCGGTACCTTCGGGGTAGCCACCATGTGCATTGGTCTCGGCCAAGGCATCTCCACCGTCTTCGAACGCGTTTAAGCGTTCCGTTGACGGAAGCCGGGGCCAAGTGCCCCGGTTTTTGTTTTTCTGAATTTATTTTTTGTTTTTATTTTTAAAAGATTTGAGCGAGGGCCAAACCATGCCGATACAACCTGGGCTCTACCAACATTACAAAGGTCCGCAGTACCGCGTATTCAGTATTGCGCGGCATTCGGAAACCGAAGAAGAAGTGGTCTTCTACCAAGCCCTGTATGGCGATTACGGCTTTTGGGTGCGTCCCTTGAGCATGTTCCTGGAGTCGGTCGAGGTTGACGGCGAACAGGTGCCACGCTTTGCTTTGGTGCAAGCCGAACCGAGCCTTTTTTCCAAGCCATAAGCTGAGTGCGCGCAAGACCCTGCGCTTGACCTCACCTTGTAGCCACTATATATAGCGGTGCCGCGTCAGGCGCCAACCGCCTTTCACTTCTAGAATTCAGGAATTTTCTGATCCATGGGCAAATCGCTGGTCATTGTGGAATCCCCGGCTAAGGCCAAGACCATCAACAAGTATCTGGGTAACCAATACGTGGTGAAGTCGAGTATCGGCCATATCCGAGACCTGCCCACCAGCGGTTCGGCTAGCGCCAGCAAAGAGCCAGCCGCCAAGCGCGGCAAGGCCGCCGCGGGTGAAGGTCCGGTGCTCACGCCGAAAGAGAAGGCGCGCAAGCAGTTGGTCTCGCGCATGGGTGTCGATCCCGATCATGGCTGGAAAGCCAAGTACGAGATCCTCCCGGGCAAGGAAAAGGTCATCGAAGAGCTGCGCCGGCTCGCCAAAGATGCTGACACCATCTATCTCGCAACCGACTTGGATCGCGAGGGGGAAGCCATTGCCTGGCACCTGCGCGAAGCCATCGGTGGTGACGACAGCCGCTACAAGCGCGTGGTGTTCAACGAAATCACCAAGAAAGCGATTCAGGAAGCCTTCTCCAAGCCGGGCGAGCTGGACATCGATCGTGTAAACGCCCAACAGGCGCGTCGTTTCCTCGATCGCGTGGTGGGTTACATGGTTTCGCCCCTGCTGTGGGCCAAGGTCGCTCGTGGCTTGTCCGCCGGTCGCGTGCAATCGGTTGCCGTGAAGCTGGTCGTTGAGCGTGAGCGTGAAATCCGCGCGTTCAACCCGGAAGAGTACTGGGAAGTTCACGCCGACCTCGGCACCGCCAAAGGCGCAACCGTGCGCTTTGACGTGGCCCGCGAGAAAGGCGAAGCCTTCAAGCCGCTTAACGAAGCTCAGGCCATGGCCGCGCTGGAGAAGCTCAAGGCTTCCAGCTACAGCATCGTCAAGCGCGAAGACAAGCCGACCAGCAGCAAGCCGTCGGCACCCTTCATCACGTCCACCCTGCAACAGGCTGCGAGTAACCGCCTGGGCTTCGGCGTGAAGAAAACCATGATGATGGCCCAGCGTTTGTACGAAGCCGGCTACATCACTTACATGCGTACCGACTCCACCAACCTCTCGGTCGATGCCGTGACGATGGCGCGTACTTATATTGAAGGTGAGTTCGGCAAGAAATACCTGCCGGAAAACCCGAACGTCTACAGCAGCAAGGAAGGCGCACAAGAGGCTCACGAAGCGATTCGTCCCTCCGATGCCAACACCGAGCCAAGCAAGCTGTCGGGCATGGAGCGCGATGCAGAGCGGCTCTACGAGCTGATCTGGCGCCAGTTCCTCGCTTGCCAGATGCTGCCGGCCCAATACCTGTCGACCACTGTCACCGTCGGTGCCGGTGACTTCGAGTTGCGCGCCAAAGGCCGCATCCTGAAGTTCGACGGTTACACCCGCGTCATGCCGCAAATCGCCAAGCCTGGTGATGACGACGTGCTGCCGGACATGGCTCAGGGCGACGCGATGAAGCTGATCAAGCTTGATCCGACCCAGCACTTCACCAAGCCGCCGGCGCGTTACTCGGAAGCGAGCCTGGTTAAAGAAATGGAAAAACGCGGCATCGGTCGTCCTTCGACCTACGCGGCGATCATTTCGACCATCCAGGATCGTGGCTACGTAGCGCTGCACAACCGTCGTTTCTACTCGGAAAAGATGGGTGACATCGTTACCGAGCGTCTGGCCGAGAGCTTCTCCAATCTCATGGACTACGGCTTCACCGCCGGCATGGAAGAGAATCTCGATGACGTGGCTCAGGGCGAACGCGATTGGAAAAACGTGCTCGACGAGTTCTACGGCGACTTCAAGAAGAAACTCGAAGTAGCCGAAAGCGCCGAAGGCGGCATGCGCGCCAACCAACCGGTGATGACTGACATTCCGTGCGTGTTGTGTGGGCGTCCGATGCAGATTCGTACCGCATCGACCGGCGTGTTCCTCGGTTGCTCGGGCTACAGCCTGCCGCCGAAAGAGCGCTGCAAGGCCACGGTCAACCTGGTGCCGGGCGACGAAATCGCGGCGGACGACGAGGGTGAATCGGAATCGCTGGTGCTGCGTGGCAAGCATCGCTGCCCGATCTGCAGCACGGCGATGGACGCATACCTGCTGGATGAGAAGCGCAAGCTGCACATCTGCGGTAACAATCCGGATTGCGACGGTTACGAAATCGAAGAGGGCACTTATCGCATCAAAGGCTACGAAGGTCCGAGCCTGGAGTGCGACAAGTGCGGCAGCGAGATGCAGCTCAAGACCGGCCGTTTCGGCAAGTTTTTCGGCTGCACCAATGCGACGTGCAAGAACACCCGCAAACTGCTGAAAAGCGGTGATGCAGCACCGCCGAAGATGGATCCGGTGAAGATGCCTGAGCTGAAATGCGAAAAGGTCAACGACACCTACATCCTGCGCGACGGTGCTTCCGGCCTGTTCCTGGCGGCCAGTCAATTCCCGAAAAACCGCGAGACGCGTGCTCCGCTGGTCATGGAAATTGTGCCGCACAAGGATGAGATCGATCCGAAGTACCACTTCCTCTGCGAAGCACCGAAGAAAGATCCGGACGGCCTGCCTGCTGTGATCCGTTACAGCCGTAAAACCAAAGAGCAGTACGTACAGACTGAAGTCGACGGTAAGCCGACTGGCTGGAAGGCGTACTACGACGGCGGCAAGTGGACGGTTGAAGACAAGCGCCCGGCGAAGACCGCCAAGGCTTAACAGGTGCTGTGCTGAAAAGGCCGCATGACAACCCTCGGGTTTTCATGCGGCCTTTTTGTTTTGTGCTTGCGGTGAACTCGGGTGATCCACGACACTGTCTGACCTGCGTGAAGCAATTATTTCGTTGTGGAGGCTGCCGTCATGGCCCACGAACTCTATACCCGTACCAACCAGAAGATTTACTTCGCCGGCCTGTCGCTGGAAGCGCTCGCCAGAGCCGAAGAGGGGCGGGCGATGAACTCCCTGGCGCTGATCCAGGCTGGACGCGAGTCGGCCCTGTTTCACTTGTACGGTGCGTTGCTGGGGCTGTGCCATGAAATCGCCGGTTTCTATCGCTTGCCTCAGGCCAATGCGCCTCGGGCCGAGTTATTGCTGACGCGCGAAGTGCTTGAAGCCATCGCGATTCCGGAAATGGCCGAGATGGTCGAGTTGGCCAATAATTCGGAAACCTGGCTGGCCAAACTGCTTGCGGCCCATGCCGCACTGTTTCAGCCGCCACGGGCGCCGCACAAGCCTAAGGGTGACGTGACGCAGCCGCTGATCCTCGCCGTTAACCTGGATGAAGAAGAGGCTCCACAAGAGCTGAGCCGGGAAGAGCTGGAGAGCTGGCGTCAGAACCTCAAAGGGTTGGCGATTCGGTTTCGCGAAGGTTTGAACGAGTGTTGAGGGAAGGATGACCCGATGGGTTGTCTGCTCAGGGATGAGTGCTAGCAGATATTTCTTCGCAATGACATCCGGTCAAGTTACCGAGCGAAGCCTGGCCGATGCCTATATAATCCCCGCCTTTCGTGGAGAACAGACCTTTATGCCAACGTCCTTTCTAGAAATTGTAGAGTTACCAGACGGCCGTATCGAGCTGCGCAGGGCCGAGGACGAGGGTTCTCTGGTTACTTTGGATTTCTCCGAGGATGCCAAAGCGTTCCTGCAGGGCCAGCACGTGGAAGTCGCCAAGGCGATGTTGAGCGTCGGCGTTCAGATGGCCGGACGCTTGGTTGAAGGCGATTTCAATACGGACGAGGGGGCTCGGGTTCTTCATTGATCCCGCCCGTCGGTTTTTTTCTGATATCGCTACAGGTCGGCTTCTCTATCCTTGGAGAAGCCCCGCGCTGTTCAAAGCGCGCATTGTTTGTCAGTTAACCTAATCGAATGTTCAGGCTTTGTGCGTCCCCGATCCGGGCGGCGCTGATCAACTGTTGCCGTGAAGTTGTGCTCAATGGGTTGAGCCAGCTGACCACCGTGTGACTACGGCCCAGGCGCAAGGCCTCGCAGGTCAACTGCTGAGCGCTCTGAGTGCCGCGCGGTTGCAGCAGCAGGATGCGTTCGCGGTTAAGGCCGGCGTCCCGCAACCAGGTCTGGGTCAGGCTGGCAGGCGGGGCGATCAGCGTCAGCCAGCGCGCGTCCTGGTCCTGACTCAGTTCCCTGAGAATAGGCGCAAGAAGGTTCAGGCAGTTCCCGGCTGCACCACGCAGCGACAGCTCACTGAAGACTTCGGGCTCGGCGCTCCAGGGTGACTCGACCACGTCTTTCAGGATCGGCGCCAATGGCTGCACCATGAAAGCCTCGAACAACGGCAGTTGGGCTTGCTGTGATGTGTGTGGGAACTGCATAAAGCCTCCTTTAGCGGCGAATGACGCCGACACTCAAGCCTTCGATCACCAGTTCCTGATCTTTCAGGTTCACTTCGATAGGGGCGAATTCAGGGTTTTCGGCAATCAACCAGACCTTGCTACCATCGCGCTTGAAACGCTTGACGGTCACTTCGTCGCCGATCCGTGCTACTACGATCTGGCCGTTGCGGGCTTCGCGGGTGGTGTGCACTGCCAGCAGGTCACCGTCGAAAATGCCCACATCCTTCATGCTCATGCCATGAACCCGAAGTAAATAGTCGGCGCGAGGATGGAAGAACGACGGGTTGATGTTGCAGGACTCTTCGATGTGCTGCTGGGCGAGGATCGGAGCACCGGCAGCCACTCGGCCAATGATCGGCAGGGTGGACTCGTCGGCCTTGGCTTCGAAGCCGGGGATGCGAATACCACGGGAAGCACCGGGCGTCATCTCGATCGCACCCTTGCGTGCCAGCGCCTTGAGGTGTTCTTCCGCCGCATTGGGCGACTTGAAACCCAGTTCCTGAGCGATTTCCGCACGGGTGGGCGGGTAGCCGTTGTCTTCGAGGCAGCGTTTGATGAAGGCCAGAATCTCTGCTTGGCGTGGCGTCAGCTTTAGCATATTGATCGCTCTGTCTTTTTATACAGTGACTGGGATTATATACAGTGGAACGGTCTTGGCAATGCCCCTTTTTTTGTCGGCCGCCAGACGGTCGATAAGCCTGCTGATTCACGCTCGCGAGTTGTATGGTTAAATAGCTGACCGACCATTCTCAAAACGAACCGACAGGCTTGACAATGCACAGGCTGAAACGTATGTTTCAAACAAGTGTTTGTCAGGCGGAGTAGCCATGGCCCAGTCGGAAACCGTTGAACGCATTCTTGATGCTGCCGAGCAATTGTTCGCGGAAAAAGGTTTCGCTGAAACCTCATTGCGTCTGATCACCAGCAAGGCCGGTGTCAATCTGGCGGCGGTGAACTATCACTTCGGTTCGAAGAAGGCGCTGATCCAGGCAGTTTTCTCGCGCTTTCTCGGGCCGTTCTGCTTAAGCCTTGATAAAGAGCTGGAGCGGCGTCAAGCCAAGCCGGAGAACAAGCCGACGCTTGAAGAGCTGCTGGAAATCCTCGTCGAGCAAGCCCTGGTGGTGCAACCACGCAGCGGCAACGATCTGTCGATTTTCATGCGTTTGCTGGGTCTGGCTTTCAGTCAGAGCCAAGGGCACTTGCGGCGTTATCTGGAAGACATGTACGGCAAGGTGTTCCGCCGTTACATGATGTTGGTCAACGAAGCTGCGCCGCGTATTCCGCCGATCGAGCTGTTCTGGCGCGTGCACTTCATGCTCGGTGCCGCCGCGTTCAGCATGTCCGGTATCAAAGCCCTGCGCGCAATTGCCGAGACCGACTTCGGCGTCAACACCTCCATTGAGCAAGTCATGCGTCTGATGGTGCCGTTCCTGGCGGCGGGCATGCGCGCCGAAACCGGCGTGACTGATGCGGCCATGGCCACTGCGCAGCTACGTCCGCGCAGCAAATCAACCCCGGTTGCCGCCAAGGTTTAACCGTACACGGGTGGGCGCGGCAGCTGACATCCGCTAAGCTAGCCGCCCATGCCGACTCTCGTTCTGAACCCGCTCCCCATTTGTATCGCCGACCTGCCGGGCATAGCCCATGGCGGCGATTTTGTGCGAGCCGGGTTTATCGTTATCAAGGAATCTCTATGACTGCTGGCCTGCAAGGCTCGTTGATGGTGGACGTCGCCGGTACCTGGCTGACGGCTGAAGATCGCCAATTGTTGCGCCAACCCGAAGTGGGCGGCCTGATCATTTTCGCCCGCAACATCGAACACCCGCGCCAGGTGCGCGAGTTGAGCGCCTCAATCCGCGCCATTCGCCCCGATCTGCTGCTGGCAGTCGACCAGGAGGGCGGTCGGGTTCAGCGTTTGCGTCAGGGCTTCGTACGACTGCCAGCCATGCGCGCCATCGCCGACAACCCGAATGCCGAGTACCTCGCCGAGCAGTGCGGTTGGATCATGGCGACTGAAGTGCTGGCTGTCGGCCTCGATCTGAGTTTCGCTCCGGTGCTGGACCTCGACTTCCAGCGTAGCGCCGTGGTCGGCACACGTTCATTTGAAGGTGATCCCGAGCGGGCAGCGTTGCTGGCGGGAGCCTTCATTCGCGGCATGAACAGCGCCGGCATGGCCGCCACCGGCAAGCACTTTCCCGGTCACGGCTGGGCCGAGGCCGATTCCCACGTTGCGATCCCTGTTGATGAGCGCAGCCTCGACGAAATCCGCGCCAATGACCTGGTGCCGTTCGCCCGACTGAGCAAGCAATTGGCTGCGGTCATGCCGGCCCACGTTATCTATCCGCAAGTTGATTCCCAGCCTGCCGGCTTCTCCCGCCGCTGGTTGCAGGACATCCTGCGTGGCGAGCTGCAATTTGACGGCGTGATCTTCAGCGATGACCTGTCCATGGCCGGCGCCCACGTGGTCGGCGATGCTGCCAGCCGTATTGAAGCGGCGCTGACTGCCGGTTGTGACATGGGCCTGGTGTGCAACGATCGCGCGGCCGCTGAATTGGCCCTGAGCGCCGCCCAGCGTCTGAAGGTCAAGCCGTCCGAGCGCATCGCGCGGATGCGCGGCCAGTCGTACGCCAGCACTGAATACCGTCAAGACCCGCGCTGGCTGACAGCCGTCGGTGCGCTCAAAGAAGCTCAACTGATTGATTGAGGACTTTTCGTTATGACGGTTTACGCGATTATCGGTGGCACCGGCCTGACTCAACTCGAAGGCCTGAGCATTCGTCAGTCATTGGCGGTGGACACTCCTTACGGCGCGCCTTCGGCTGAAGTGCAGATCGGCGAGTACGCCGGCAAGGAAGTGCTGTTCCTCGCGCGCCACGGTCATCCTCACCGTTTTCCGCCGCATCAGGTGAACTACCGCGCCAACCTCTGGGCGCTGAAACAGGCCGGTGCCGAAGCGATTCTCGCGGTCAATGCCGTGGGTGGGATTCATGCTGTGATGGACACCGGATATTTCTGCGTACCGGATCAATTGATCGACTACACCAGTGGTCGCGAACACACCTATTTCGCCGATAGTCTCGAACAAGTTACCCACATCGATTTCAGCTATCCCTACAGCGAAGCCCTGCGTCAGCAGCTAATCGCGGCATTGGCGGCTGAAGGCGTTGGTTTTGCCAGTCAAGGCGTGTACGCCTGCACCCAGGGGCCACGGCTGGAAACCGTCGCTGAAATCGCGAGACTGGAGCGCGACGGATGCGACATCGTCGGCATGACCGGAATGCCTGAAGCGGCATTGGCTCGTGAGCTGGAACTGGATTACGCCTGTCTGGCGTTGGTGGTGAACCCGGCAGCGGGCAAGTCGACAGGGGTGATCACCATGGCCGAGATCGAGCAAGCGCTGCATGACGGGATGGGCACGGTGAAGTCGGCGTTGGCTCGGGTGCTCAAGGGCTGAGCCAGGCGCTGTACCTAGTTGACCCCATCGCGAGCAAGCTCGCTCCCACAGGTACAGTGATAACCCTGTGGGAGCGAGCTTGCTCGCGATGGCAATCTAACAGTCGCCGCTATTTTTCCAACTTGTCCGGCAGCGGTGCAAACAACGCTTCAATATCATCACTCTGCAACTTCCAGTCCCCGGTCTTGCGCCCATCCAGCACGCCAGCCGCCAAGTCGGATTTTTCCTTCTGCAGATGCTGAATCTTCTCTTCCACCGTGCCTCTGGCAATCATCTTGTAGACGAACACCGGCTTCTCCTGACCAATGCGATACGCCCGGTCAGTCGCCTGATTTTCCGTCGCGGGATTCCACCACGGATCGTAGTGAATCACCGTGTCGGCTTCGGTCAGGTTCAGGCCGACGCCACCTGCCTTCAGGCTGATCAGAAAGATCTGACGCTTGCCGCTCTGGAAGTCTTTTACCGGCGCGCGCCGGTCGCGCGTCTGCCCGGTCAGCAGCGCATATTCGACTCCGCGCTTTTTCAGCTCATCTTCAATCAACGACAGCATTGAAGTGAATTGCGAGAACAGCAGGATCCGCCGACCTTCATCGAACAATTCCTCAAGCATTTCCATCAAGCTGTCGAGCTTGCCCGACGTACTACCGCGAGTGGGTAGGGTGGCATCGTTGACCAGCCTCAGATCGCAGCAGACCTGACGCAGCTTCAGCAGCGCCTCAAGAATGATGATCTGGCTGCGCGCCACGCCCTTGCGGGTGATCTCGTCGCGGACTTTCTTGTCCATCGCCAGGCGCATGGTTTCGTACACGTCGCGCTGGGCTTCGTTGAGCTCGACCCAATGGATGATTTCGGTTTTCGGCGGCAACTCGGTCGCCACTTGTTCCTTGGTTCGACGCAGCAGGAACGGTTTTATCCGACCGTTGAGGTGCTGAAGTCGTACTTCGCTGGCGCGCTTTTCGATCGGCACGCGGTAATCGCGGTTGAAGCTTTTCACATCACCAAGCCAGCCGGGTAACAGGAAGTGAAACAGCGACCACAGTTCACCCAGGTGGTTTTCCAGTGGCGTGCCGCTCAGGCACAGACGCTGACGGGCATTCAATTCGCGCGCAGCATGGGCGGCCTTGCTGTTGGGGTTCTTGATGTACTGCGCCTCGTCCAGAACCAACACGTGCAAAGGCTGCGCGGCGAGACGTTCGACGTCCTTGGGCAGCAGCGCATAGGTGGTCAGGATCAGGTCGTAATCGGCCAGCGTGTCGAAATGCTTTTTGCGACTGGCACCGTACAGTGCCAGCACTTTGAGTTGCGGCGTGAAGTGCGCTGCTTCATCCAGCCAGTTGGGGATCAGGCTAGTGGGCATCACCACCATGCACGGCCGATCAAGGCGTCCGGCGTTCTTCTCGCTGAGAATGTGCGCCAGGGTCTGTAGGGTTTTACCCAGACCCATGTCGTCCGCGAGAATCCCGCCGACTTCCAGTTGCCGCAACGACTGCATCCAGCTCAAGCCTTCCAGCTGATAGGGGCGCAAGGTTGCGTTCAGACCTTCCGGTGCGGTCGCGGTGAAATCCTTGATGTCCCGCAGCCGTTGGGCAAAGGTGCGAATTTGCTCGCCACCCTCCCAGAGCAACGGCAGGTCTTCCAGCGGATTCAGTCGCGTGGCATCGGCTTTGCTCAGGCGCAGCGTCGTTTCGCCGGGCCCTTGCAAGTAGAACTCGCCGAGGGTCGCCAGTACCGGTTTCAAACGGCCGAAGGGCAGGGCGACCTGCAACGGGCCGTACTCGGAGTTCGGGCGATTGGGAATGTTCACCAGGATCAACTCGTCGTCGCGACGTCGTGCAAGGCGTTCCGGGTTGAGGATCTCGGTGTGGGAACGCATCAGGTTCAACAGGATCGGCAGCAGACTCAGCCGTTCGCCGTTGACGATGATTCCCAGTTCCAGATCGAACCAGTCGCGCTCCGGTGCCTGTTCTACGGTGGCGTACCAATCGTCCACGGCAGTCAGGTCGAAACCGAAGTCTTCGTCGATCTGCAACTCCCAACCCTGGGTGCGCAGCTTCGGCAGTTCATTGAGGGTGAAGGTCAGCCACGCGCTGTCGTTGACCATCTCGAACAGTTCGCCGGCACTTTCCGGCAAGGCCTTGCTTTGCCGGGTGGCAATTTTGAAGCCGAGGATTCGCAGCTGCTCCCTGTAGGTCTGTTCGACTTCCGGGTGGCGTTTTATCCGTAACGTTTGCGTCTCCTGACGAATCAGAATGTCGGCGTTCTTCTGCCCGGAAACGTATTCATCCAGATAGCTGAAAGACAACGCCGCGCGATGCTGAATATAACGCTGCATCTTGCCATTGCGCGGTTCGAAGGCGCTGAACTCGATGCTCGCCAGCCACAGGCGCGGCACCGGTTGCACGTTATCCACCTGCACTTGCGGCGGCGCCTTAGGGCTACGGTTTTCCAGTACGGCTTGAAGTTTCTCGAGTAGCTCGGCGTCTTGCGCCGCAGCGGGGTAGGCCAGGGTTTCCTGCACTTTCAGCAATACTGCCGCGCAGTGCTTGCAGTTGCTGTGGACCGGGCAGGTGCAGGTGGCATCGATCATCAACAACGTGGCTTTGGCTGACTCGCGCAGGCGAATGGTCTGACGGTAAACGTTACCGCCAGAGCCCTCGCAGGCGGCAATGATCGTGGCGTCACCGGCCTCGACGATCCTGACGCGGTTCTCCAAAGCGTAGCGACGGCCACGCTCCAGGCTCTGTTCCTTGAATCGGCTGACCCAGGAAGGTGCCAGGGGTTTGCTCAGGGTCGGAGGCATAAGGACTTCAATCAGTCCGGAATTTCATCGGGGACTGGCCGAGGCGCAGGGGTAGTCAGCGAGGTGATCTTGATCAGCAGGCCGAGATGGCCGTTGTCGAGGAAGTTCAGCTGGCCGTTCTTGGTGTGGCTTTCCTGTTTCATGCGTTCGCTGGCGGTGACCATGCCGTTGGCGTCGATCTGGTTGACCCAGAAGTCTGCATCCACATCGGTGAATCGTCCCAGTTTCATGCTCAGCGTGCCCTCGATCGGGAACTGGCCGAACTGTTCTTTGCCCTCGCTGATCGCGACTTTGCTGGCTTCTTCGCCAAGGTTCTGCTGCCAGGCCTTGTGCAGCAACACCGTGTATTCATTGCTGGCGGTGAGTTTTTCCACTTCAGCATTGAGGCTCGGTGTGCGCAGGCTGTCGGGGCTGATGGGCTGAGCTCCTGCAGCCCAGTCTTCCGGTGCGGCTCGGCTGACGATGGCGGGCACGGCGTTTTGGCGGACCAGAATCATTTCAATCTGATACAAGTCATCGGCAAATGCCGTAGGGGTGACCAGCGCTGTTATTAACATTGTCAACGAGGTCAGTAAGCGAAACAGGCGCATGCGGCGTCCTTCAAGCAGTTTTCGGAATGAGGTGCTCAAACAGCGCCTCTACAGTATTAAAGCGCTCTTCCGGGCGCTCCATCGGCACCTGGAATTTAAACATCGTGGCGCCTTCGAATTTGTAGCGTTTGGGCTGGCTCTGGATCAGTTTGATCAGCGTCAGCGGGTCGACCGGGGTTTGCGTCGCGAACTCGATTCGGCCGCCTTGCGGGCCGCCGTCGACTTTCTTGATGCCCAGTAGCTCGGCCTGTAATTTCAGCGCGGTAATGCGCATCAGGTTCTTGGTCGGTTCCGGCAGCAGACCGAAACGATCGATCATCTCCACCTGCAAGTCCTTGAGGCCTTCCTCGTCGGTGGCCGAGGCGATGCGTTTGTAGAGAATCAGTCGGGCATGCACGTCCGGCAGATAGTCCTCGGGAATCAACGCCGGTACCCGCAGATTGACTTCCGGACCACCGCCGAGCGGTTGATCGAGGTTCGGTTGTTCGCCCTTGCGGATCGACTTCACCGCGCGCTCGAGCATTTCCATGTACAGGGTGAAACCGACGGCCTGGATCTGCCCGCTCTGCCCATCGCCGAGCAATTCGCCGGCGCCACGGATTTCCAGGTCGTTGGTGGCGAGCACGAAGCCCGCACCGAGGTCCTGGGTATTGGCAATCGCTTCCAGACGTTTTTCGGCGTCAGGCGTGATTTGCTGGCGCGGCGGCGTCAGCAAATAAGCATAAGCCTGGTGGTGACTGCGACCGACCCGGCCGCGCAACTGGTGCAGCTGCGCCAGGCCGAACTTGTCGGCACGCTCGATGATGATGGTGTTCGCGCTCGGCACGTC
Source organism: Pseudomonas sp. LBUM1645 (assembly GCF_059716185.1). Lineage (NCBI taxonomy): Bacteria > Pseudomonadati > Pseudomonadota > Gammaproteobacteria > Pseudomonadales > Pseudomonadaceae > Pseudomonas > Pseudomonas sp. LBUM1645. The sequence goes on along the minus strand of NZ_CP166811.1, from coordinate 4,905,407 downwards.
AATGCCGGTCTCGATGATGGTCGAGGCAATCAGCACGTTGAAGCGCTTGTGGTAGAAGTCGCTCATCACTTGCTCGAGATCGCGTTCGCGCATCTGCCCGTGGCCGATGCCGATCCGCGCTTCCGGCACCAGTTCAGCGAGGTCGGCGGCGCATTTCTCAATGGTCTTCACGTCGTTGTGCAGGTAATAGACCTGACCGCCACGCAACAGCTCACGAAGCAAGGCCTCTTTGACCGTGCTCTTGTTCTGCTCCATGACGAAAGTCCGTACCGACAGGCGACGGGCCGGCGGCGTGGCGATGATCGACAGGTCGCGCATGCCCGACACCGCCATGTTCAGCGTGCGCGGAATCGGCGTGGCGGTCAGGGTGAGGATGTCGACTTCACTGCGCAGGGCCTTGAGCTGTTCCTTCTGACGGACACCGAAACGGTGCTCTTCGTCGATGATCACCAGCCCCAGGTTTTTGATTTTTACGTCGTCTTGCAGCAGCTTGTGCGTGCCGATGACGATGTCGATCTTGCCTTCGGCCAGATCCACGACCGCGGCGTTTACTTCCTTGGTCGACTTGAAGCGGCTCATCACTTCCACGCTCACCGGCCAATCGGCGAAGCGGTCGCGGAAGCTGTTGTAGTGCTGCTGCGCGAGCAGGGTGGTCGGCACCAGAATCGCCACTTGACGACCGCCATGCACCGCAATGAACGCTGCGCGCATCGCCACTTCGGTCTTGCCGAAACCGACGTCGCCGCAGACCAGGCGGTCCATCGGTTTCGGCGCGAGCATGTCGGCGCGCACCGCATCGATGGTGGTTTGCTGGTCCGGGGTTTCTTCAAACGGGAAGCCGGCGCTGAAGGTCGCGTAATCGGCTTTCGGGTCGGCGAACGCATAACCTTCGCGAGCGGCGCGACGGGCATAAATGTCGAGCAACTCGGCGGCCACATCGCGTACTTGTTCGGCGGCTTTGCGTTTGGCTTTCTGCCAGGTCTCGGAGCCTAGGCGGTGCAGCGGGGCCAGGGCATCGTCGCTGCCGGTGTATCGGGCGATCAGATGCAGGTTGGCCACCGGCACATAAAGCTTGGCGTTTTCGGCGTACTCGAGGGTCAGGAATTCGGCGGCCTGACTATCGATTTCCAGAATCGTCAGGCCGAGGTAACGCCCGACACCGTGATCGATGTGCACCACCGGCGCGCCTTCGCGCAGCTCGGTGAGGTTTTTGATCACTGCATCGTTGTTGGCATCGGCGCGTTTTTCGCGGCGACGGCGCTGCATCACACGCTGGCCGAACAACGGGCTTTCAGCGACCAGGGCCAAGGCCGGATCGTCGAGTACCAAGCCTTCGTCGAGTGGCGCGATGGTGATCGCCAGGCGCTCCTTGCTCGCGACAAAGTCTGGCCAGCTGTCGACGGTTTTCGGTCGCAGCTTCAGGCGTTCAAGCAATTCCAGCAACACTTCACGACGGCCCGCGGACTCGGCGGTAAACAGCACGCGACCGGGAAACTCGTCGAGGAAACCGGCCAGCGCCGCCAACGGTTGGGTGGCTTTAGCTTCAATGGCCAGGTTCGGCAGCTCCCGAGCGGGGAAGCGCTCGCGGCCAACGCCGGTTTCAACGTCCTGTTGACTGGCGACCACGCGCGGCCAGTTCTTCAGTCGAGCGAAGCAATCCTCCACCGGCAGGAACAACTCGGCCGGCGGTAATAAAGGACGGGCCGGATCGACGCGACGCTCTTCATAGCGATTGCGCACGTCGTTCCAGAAGTTCTCCGCCGCCTGCTCGATGCCCGGCAAGGAAAACACTTGCGTGTCCTGCGGCAGGTAATCGAACAGCGTGGAGGTTTCATCGAAGAACAGCGGCAGGTAGTACTCGATACCGGCCGGTGTAATCCCGCTGCTCAAGTCCTGGAAGATCGGGCAGCGACGGAAGTCGACATCGAAACGCTCACGGAAGCGCGCCTTGAAGCGGGTGACCGCATCCTTTTGCAGCGGAAACTCTCTCGCTGGCAGAAGGCGAACCGTTTCGACCTTGTCTATGGAGCGCTGGTTTTCCGGATCGAATGTACGAAGGGTCTCGATTTCGTCGTCGAACAGGTCGATGCGGAAAGGTAATTTGCTGCCCATCGGGAACAGATCGATCAACGAGCCGCGCACGGTGAATTCGCCATGCTCGTAGACGGTATCGACGTAGCGATAGCCGCTGGCCTCAAGCCGGGTGCGCATTTGCTCGACATCGAGCTTCTGGCCGATGTCCAGCACCAGGCTGCTGCCGAGCAGGAATTTGGTCGGCGCCAGGCGATGCAGGGCCGTCGTGATCGGCACGACCAAAACGCCATGACTCAGTTCCGGCAACCGATACAACGCGGAGATTCGCTGGGAAATAATGTCCTGGTGCGGCGAAAACAGATCGTAGGGCAGGGTTTCCCAGTCCGGGAAATGCAGCACCGGCAAATCCGGGGCGAAGAAACTCAGCTCCTGTTCCAGCCGTTCGGCACTTTGGCTGTCGGCGGTCAGTAGCAGGGTAAAGCGCTTGGCAGCGCTGGCGGCCTCGGCAATGGCCAGGCTCAGGGCGGCACCGGGCAGGTTGCCCCAGTGCTGTTTACCTGCCGCGGCAGGGAGAAGCGGTAGACGCAGAACGGGCACGGAAGGTTGAGCTCCAAGCGTTGCGACAAAGTCGGTAATTGTAGCGGTCCCGGGTGCCGCCTGTCAGTTGCAGATGTGTCTATTACGCAGGTTGGGCGAAATGTAGTGGTAAAGACAAAATCGGCCCGTTTTTTAGTAAAAAAGACTGATTATGTAGTGGCAAAACGACCGAGTGTTACGGAGGGTTACAGACAAGACAGCGTTGTCTCCCAAAAAATGGCTGCGCTGCAGGCCACGGTTTTATTGGGCTTGAGCCGTGCGTCATTTTTTTGAAGAGGAATTTGTTACTGACCGCGCGACAGGCGCGCATTGCTACGGGAGGCACTCGGCGGCATAATGTAGCCCCTTTTTTCTGCCCCTACATGTGGAAGGTTCCCGTGACTCAGAAGCCCGACCAGTGTCTTGGTGAATGGATCGACCGTGAAGCACTCGCAGAAGCGATGATTCCGCTTATCGGTCAGCTCTACCGCAATAACAACGTGGTGAGCTCGATCTATGGCCGCAGTCTGATCAACCAGTCTGTCATCGCGATTCTCAAAGCTCACCGCTTTGCTCGCCATCGCCAGTCCGATGACAGCGAATTGTCCGTCCACGAAACATTCCCGCTGCTCAAGGCAATGAGCGAGCTCAAGCTCGGCGCTGCTTCGGTAGATCTGGGCAAGCTGGCTGTCAAATTCAAAGCTGAAGGTAATGGCCGTACCGCCGAAGCGTTCGTCCGTGACGAACTGGCCGATGTGGTCGGCAAGCAGAATGGTTCCGGCCGTACCGGCACCGACGTTGTCCTGTATGGCTTCGGTCGTATCGGTCGTCTGCTGGCGCGCATCCTGATCGAGAAAACCGGTGGTGGCGACGGCCTGCGTCTGCGCGCCATCGTTGTCCGCAAGGGCGCCGAGAACGATCTGGTCAAGCGTGCCAGCCTGCTGCGTCGCGACTCGGTGCACGGTTCGTTCAATGGCACCATCACCATTGATGAAGCCAACAACACCATCACCGCCAACGGCAACCTGATCCAGGTTATCTACGCGAAAAACCCGACTGAAGTGGACTACACCCAGTACGGCATCAAAGACGCGCTGCTGGTGGATAACACCGGTGTATGGCGTGACGCCGAAGGCCTGGGCCAGCACTTGGCTTGCCCGGGTATCGATCGCGTTGTTCTGACCGCGCCTGGCAAAGGCAAGCTGAAGAACATCGTTCACGGCATCAACCACGGTGAAATCACCGCTGATGACAAGATCGTTTCCGCGGCTTCCTGCACCACCAACGCTATCGTGCCGGTGCTCAAAGCCGTCAACGACAAGTTCGGCATCATCAACGGTCACGTTGAAACGGTTCACTCGTACACCAACGATCAGAACCTGATCGACAACTTCCACAAAGGCGATCGCCGTGGCCGTAGCGCCGCGTTGAACATGGTGATCACCGAGACCGGTGCTGCCACCGCTGCTGCCAAGGCCCTGCCTGAGCTGGCCGGCAAGCTGACCGGTAACGCGATCCGCGTTCCGACGCCTAACGTGTCGATGGCCATTCTCAACCTGAACCTTGAGAAAGCCGCCACCCGTGAAGAGATGAACGAGTACCTGCGCTACATGGCGCTGCACTCCGATCTGCATAAGCAAATCGACTACGTCAACTCGCAGGAAGTGGTTTCCACCGACTTCGTTGGCTCGCGCCACGCAGGCGTGGTGGACGCTGAAGCAACCATCAGCCAAGACAACCGCGTTGTTCTGTACGTTTGGTACGACAACGAATTCGGTTACAGCTGCCAGGTGGTTCGCGTGATGGAAGACATGGCCGGTGTAAACCCGCCTGCATTCCCGCGCTAAGCGTCAGCTGCACATGAGAACGCCCCGACTTTGGTCGGGGCGTTTTTGTTTGTGCGTCACTCAGGCGTCGCCAACCACAGCTGCTTGCGCCATCCGCAGTTCATGCCGGTTACCACGGAACAACACCAGCGTCGCAATCAACCCCAGCACCGCCGCACCACTAAGCCAGATCCCCGGTGCCGCCTTGTTGTCCAGCACATGAATCAGGTACGTACAGGCCGCCGGTGTAAACCCGCCGAAGGTTGCTGTCGCCAGGCTGTAGGCCAAAGAGAATCCAGTCGTACGAACTTCCACCGGCATGATCTCTGTCAGCGCCACGACCATGGCGCCGTTGTACGAGCCATACAGGAACGACAGCCACAACTCGACAATCAGCAAATGGCTGAAGCTCGGGTTCGCCACCAGCCATGACAGGGCAGGGTACGCGGTGAGGATCGCCAGTATGGTCGCCGCCAGCAGTAAGGGTTTGCGCCCAATCCTGTCAGACACGGCGCCCATTACCGGCAGCCAGAAAAAGTTCGACAGGCCAATGCACACCGTCACCAGCAAAGCATCCAGATCCGACAAGTGCAGCTCGGCTTTACCGAAGGTCGGGGTGTAGGCGGTGATCAGATAAAACGACACTGTGGTCATCACCACCAATGCCATGCCGGCGATGACGATGCCAAAGTTCTGACTGATCGAGCGGACGACGTCCCGCAGGGTAGGGCGGTGTTTGCGCGCCTGGAATTCCGGGGTTTCTTCCAGCGAGCGACGAATCACGAAGATCACCGGCACGATCATGCACCCGATCAGGAACGGCACGCGCCAGCCCCAGTCGCCCATTTGTTCCGGGCTGAGCCAGTGGTTCAAACCCACGCCAAGCAGGCCGGCGAACACGACCGCCGCTTGCTGACTGGCGGACTGCCAACTGACAAAGAAGCCTTTGCGACCCGGGGTGGAAATCTCAGCGAGGTAGACCGACACACCGCCCAGTTCCACGCCAGCCGAGAAACCTTGCAGCAGGCGACCGAACAGTACGATCAGCGGCGCCGCAACGCCCAGCGTGGCGTAACCCGGTACGCAGGCAATCAGCACCGTGCCGGCGGCCATCATTGCCAGTGTGATGATCAGGCCTTTGCGCCGGCCGTGACGGTCGATGTAGGCCCCGAGGAAAATCGCCCCCAATGGGCGCATCAGGAAACCGGCACCAAAGGTGGCCAGCGACAACATCAAGGAAGCGAAAGCGCTATCGGCAGGAAAGAAGGTTTTAGCGATGGCCGTGGCGTAAAAGCCGTAGACCATAAAGTCGAACATCTCGAGAAAGTTACCGCTGACAACGCGAAAAATCGCTTTGCCTTTGCTCGTGTTGGAAGCCATTTGTAGATACTCACTCTGGTAAATCTTGTTTGGAAGCGCTGCACCTGTGCGAGCCTGAGCCCATAATGGCGGGCGCAGTTTTGAGGGGAGATGAAGATTTGTTAACTGGACGGTGGAGTGGGGTTGTGATGCTGGTCGGCGTTTTGTCCGGTTGTGGCAACGGCGACAGTCTGGAACGCTTCGACGGCCCGACCATGGGCAGCCGTTATTCCATTCAATACGTAAGACATTCCTCCACACCCGGGCCGAAAGCGGTGCAGGCCGAAGTAGAAAAGATCCTCGCCGAAGTGGATCGACAATTCTCGACCTATCGCAGCGACTCGGACATCGAGCGCTTCAACGATCTGCCCGCCAATCATTGTCAGAAAATGCCCGAGCCGATCCTCGAATTGGTTCGCGTCGGCGAGCAACTGTCTTCGCAAAGCGAAGGCTCCTACGACCTGACGGTGGAGCCGCTGCTCAACCTCTGGGGATTCGGCCCGCAGGCGCGTGAGGAAAAGGTCCCGAGCGCCGAAGCGCTGGCCGAGGTGCGGCAGCGCGTCGGTCACAGTCACCTGCGCATCGACGGCGATCAGCTGTGCAAGGACGCCGCGGTCGCGGTCGACTTCAACAGCATCGCCGCTGGCTACGCAGTCGACACTATTGCCGCAAAACTCGAAGCAATGGGCATCCACAACTATCTCGCCGAAGCCACCGGCGAACTCAAGGCTGCCGGCAAAAAACTCGACGGCTCACCGTGGCGCGTCGCTCTGGAAGAACCCCGTGACGACCAGCAAGTGGCCGAGCGCATCATCGCCGTCGACGGTTACGGCGTTTCCACTTCCGGCGACTACCGCAACTATTTCGAGCAGGACGGTCGGCGTTATTCCCACACCTTCGATGCCCGCACCGGGGCGCCGGTCCTACACACCCTGGCGTCAGTCACGGTGATTCATCCTTCAGCATTGATGGCCGATGGCTTATCGACGCTGTTGCTGATTCTGGGTCCCGAAAGGGGTTGGGACTATGCCCAAACGCATGACATCGGTGCATTCTTTGTGATTCGTGCCGATACAGGTTTCGTCACACGAACCAATCAGGCTTTTGAACGCCTGAGTGGCGGAAAAACCGAGTGATCACGGCGATTCAAGCAGCAAAGACTGGCGTTGTAGTGCAGGCAAAACTAGCCTACGACGCGACCAAGGGTTAATGTGCGCGGCGTTGACGCTTATATAGACTGTGTCTGGGTTCTGCACTGGCCCCAAATTGTTCCTTCACGCCGCAGATCGGCGTGATTTAGCCGCAGGTGCCGAGGGCGCCGCGGCCTGTTCTGAGGAGTATGCATGGCTGTCTACAACTACGACGTGGTGGTGCTGGGTTCCGGCCCGGCGGGAGAAGGCGCGGCAATGAACGCCGCCAAAGCAGGGCGCAAGGTGGCGATGGTCGATAGCCGTCGCCAGGTCGGCGGCAACTGCACCCACCTGGGCACCATCCCGTCCAAGGCACTGCGTCACTCGGTCCGGCAGATCATGCAGTTCAACACCAACCCGATGTTCCGGGCCATTGGTGAGCCGCGCTGGTTCTCGTTCCCGGACGTTTTGAAAAGCGCCGAAAAAGTCATCTCCAAACAAGTCGCATCGCGCACCGGCTACTACGCCCGTAACCGCGTCGACGTGTTCTTCGGCACCGGCAGTTTCGCCGATGAGCAAACCATTGAAGTGGTTTGCGCCAACGGCGTGGTCGAAAAACTGGTGGCCAAGCACATCATCATCGCCACCGGTTCGCGTCCTTATCGTCCGGCGGACATCGATTTCCACCACCCACGTATCTACGATAGCGACACCATCCTCAGCCTCGGCCACACCCCGCGCAAACTCATCGTTTACGGCGCTGGCGTGATCGGTTGTGAGTACGCTTCGATCTTCAGCGGTCTGGGTGTATTGGTTGAACTGGTGGATAACCGCGGTCAGTTGCTGAGCTTCCTCGACTCGGAAATTTCCCAGGCCCTGAGCTATCACTTCAGCAACAACAACATCACGGTTCGCCACAACGAAGACTACGACCGCGTCGAAGGCGTGGACAACGGCGTGATCCTGCACCTCAAGTCCGGCAAGAAGATCAAGGCCGACGCCTTGCTCTGGTGCAACGGCCGTACCGGCAACACCGATCAGTTGGGTCTGGAAAACATCGGCGTGAAGGTCAACAGCCGTGGCCAGATCGAAGTGGACGAGGCCTACCGTACCTGCAAGCCGAACATCTACGGCGCCGGTGACGTTATTGGTTGGCCGAGCCTGGCCAGTGCGGCTCACGACCAGGGTCGTTCGGCGGCTGGCAGCATCGTTGACAACCAAAGCTGGCGCTTCGTCAACGACGTGCCGACCGGCATCTACACCATTCCGGAGATCAGCTCGATCGGCAAGAACGAGCAGGAGCTGACTCAAGCCAAGGTGCCGTACGAAGTGGGCAAGGCGTTCTTCAAGGGCATGGCGCGTGCACAGATCGCCGGCGAGCCTCAGGGCATGCTGAAGATTCTGTTCCACCGCGAAACCCTGGAAGTACTCGGCGTTCACTGCTTCGGTTATCAGGCGTCGGAGATCGTTCACATTGGCCAGGCGATCATGAACCAGCCGGGCGAACTGAACACGCTGAAGTACTTCGTCAACACGACGTTCAACTACCCGACCATGGCCGAAGCCTATCGGGTAGCGGCGTACGATGGCCTCAACCGGCTTTTTTGAGTGGCTCCGGCCGGTGGCCTGAGCCGGCCGGGGAGACCGATTTCAGCAATTCTCGAGCGTGGCGCTGGCCAAACCGGGAAAGTCTGTAATCAGGCTGTCAACGCCGAAGTCGGCGAGTCTGCGCATTAGCGCGGGCTCGTTGACTGTCCATACCGACACATGCAGCCCCTGACGCTGCGCCTTCTGCAGGCGTTCCGGCGTACACAGGGTCCAGTTCAGCGCCAGAATCTCACAGCCATAGCTTTGCGCGACCTTCAACGGATCGAGCCAGGCGTACTCGGCCACCAATCCGCGAGACACATCTGGCACGAAGTCCAGCGCAGCTTTCAATACTTCCCGCGAACTCGAGGTGATCGTCACCTTGTCGAGCAGGCCGAAACGCTGAGCCATTTCGCGAATCGCCAGTACGGTAGTCGCGGCGCGGGTGCGCGAAGCGCTTTTGACTTCCAGCTGCCAGTGCTCGAAATCGCATTTCTCGAACAGTTCTTCCAGTCTTGGAATCGGGCACGGTTTGATCCAGCCCGGTCCTCCAGTGCGCGCGTCGTAGGTCACCAACTCGGCCGCCGTGTGTTCGACGACTTTGCCGCGACGGTCGGTGGTGCGCTTGAGTGTCGGGTCGTGGATGACCATCAACTCGCCGTCCATGGACAGGTGCAGGTCCAGTTCGCAGCGGCGCACGCCGTGCTTGAGGCATTGCTGAAAGCTGGTCAGCGTATTTTCCGGTGCTTCGCCCTTGGCGCCGCGATGGCCGTAGATGAGAGTCACGGTTCTTCCTTAAATTAAATGCCTGATTCGTTTTGTTCGCGGGCCAGACGTCGTTCCTGAGCCTGCTTCTGCAAAATGTAGCGGGCCAGCAATTGGCGCTGGGCATCGGTCGGGTATTCGAACTCGGTACCGATGTCGTAGCCGTCGCCTTTGCGATCGCAATGGGTGACCCGGGCTCGCAGCAACAGGCCGAGGGCTTGCGGCATCAGCACCAGTTTGACTGACAGGTGTGCGTCCTCGGCAATGGGCGTCGGATACTGAAACTCGATCCCGCCTTCGGAAATGATCACCGGCTGCGGCTCGCCAATCTGCCCGAGCACAGTGATTGCGATCACCTGGCTCAATAAGTCGATGCGTTTATTCTGGGATTTCAGGAACGCCGCGAGGTTCCGGTCGCGCTCACTGATCTGGCGCAACAGGTGCTGTGACTCGAATTCGCTCAGGTGCAGCTCGCTGAGCAAGTTGAACAGTGGGGAAGCATCCTGCAACACATCCTGGCCTGCGGCTTCGGGAGCGGACAGGGGCCGAATTTCCAGTGCGATCGTGTCCTCGATACGGTAGTATTCGCGGCGATCTTCTTCATCTAATGTCGACATGGCGAACCCATGGTAGCGGCGGTGGTCTGAGTGTAAAGCTGGTTATCGACCCCCGCCACAAGGACGTTCCTTTTCCCTCCGAACAAGCCCCGACATGTTCAGACCTCTCTTCGTATTTATTGGCACGCGTTATACCCGTGCAAAGCGTCGCAATCATTTTGTGTCGTTCATTTCCCTGACTTCAATGATCGGACTCGCCCTCGGCGTGGTCGTGATGATCGTGGTGCTGTCGGTCATGAACGGCTTCGACCATGAGATGCGCACCCGCGTGCTGGGCATGGTGCCCCACGCGACCATCGAGTCCGGTGAACCGATCAGCGACTGGAAAAGCCTGGCCGCCAAGGTCAAGCAGAACCCGCAGGTGACGGCCGTGGCGCCGTTTACCCAGATGCAGGGTTTGCTGACCAACAACGGCAAGGTGTCCAAAGTCCTGCTCAATGCCATCGATCCTGCGCTGGAACGGCAGGTCTCGATCATTGATAACTTCATGCAGCAGGGCAAACTTGATGACCTGGCGCCGGGCAGTTTCGGCATCGTCATCGGTGACAAGGCCGCGGCCAAGTTGGGTGCGGCGATCGGCGACAAGCTGACGTTCGTGGCACCGGAAGTCACCGTGACCCCGGCCGGGATGTTCCCTCGCATGAAACGCTTTACCGTGGTCGGCATCTTCCATGTCGGCGCGGGTGAGCTGGACGGCTATCTGGGCATCACCAATCTGCAGGATCTGGCCAAGCTGCATCGCTGGAAACCGGATCAGGTCCAGGGCATCCGCCTGAAGTTCGACGACCTGTTCCAGGCGCCACGCGTCGCGTGGAGCATCGCCCAGCAACTTGGCGAAGACCATTTCTATGCCCGCGACTGGACGCGCACCCACGGCAATCTGTATCAGGCGATCCGTATGGAAAAAGCCATGATCGGTCTGCTGTTGCTGCTGATCGTCGCTGTTGCCGCGTTCAATATCATTTCCACGTTGGTGATGGTGGTGAACGACAAGAAGGGCGATATCGCGATTCTGCGTACCCTTGGCGCGACGCCGGGTTCGATCATGGCGATCTTCATGGTGCAGGGCACCGTCATTGGAGTGGTCGGGACGCTGATCGGCGCCGTGGTCGGGATCTTCGCCGCGTTGAACGTCAGCGCCGCGATCTCGGCCCTCGAAGGCCTGATCGGGCACAAATTCCTCAACGCCGACGTGTACTTCATCGATTACCTGCCGTCGCAAGTGCAGAGCCAGGATGTGTTGATGGTCTGCGCCGCCGCGTTGGTCCTGAGTTTCCTCGCCACCCTGTATCCAGCCTGGCGTGCCGCGCGCACCCAGCCTGCGGAGGCGCTACGTTATGAGTGAGTTGGGCATGAGTGATAAAGCAATCTTGAGCTGCCGCGACCTGGGCAAATCCTACGAGGAAGGCCCGGAATCGGTAGAGGTTCTGGCCGGTCTGCAGCTGGAGCTGCATCCGGGTGAGCGCGTGGCGATTGTCGGTACGTCGGGCTCGGGCAAAAGTACCTTGCTCAACCTGCTGGGCGGCCTCGATACACCAACCAAGGGCAGCGTCTGGCTGGCCGGTGAAGAGCTGTCGGCGCTAAACGAAAAGGCTCGCGGTTTGCTGCGCAATCGGTCGCTGGGTTTCGTTTACCAGTTCCACCACTTGCTGCCTGAGTTCACCGCGCTGGAAAACGTCTGCATGCCGCTGCTGATCGGCAAGACGGCTATCCCGGAAGCGCGTCAGCGTGCGACGGCATTGCTGGAGCGGGTAGGGCTGGGCCATCGTCTGGAACACAAACCGGCCGAATTGTCCGGTGGTGAGCGTCAGCGTGTGGCCATCGCCCGCGCTCTGGTGAACAAGCCAGGCCTGGTGATGCTCGACGAGCCGACCGGTAACCTCGACTCCCACACCGCCCAGGGCATTCAGGATCTGATGCTGGAACTCAGCACCTCGATGCGCACGGCGTTCCTGGTGGTGACTCACGACATGAACCTGGCTCGCCAGATGGATCGCGTCCTGCATTTGCAGGAAGGTTACCTGACGCCCATCTGATTGGCCGAAACCCGACGTACTGAACAGTACGTCGGGTCTTTTATTTTTATACGGTGCCCAGCGAATGTTCAGACCGTTATCGATCTTCATCGGCGCGCGCTATACCCGCGCCAAGCGCCGCAATCGCTTTGTTTCCTTCATCTCGATGACCTCGATGATCGGCCTCGCCCTGGGCGTGCTGGCGATGATCGTGGTGCTGTCGGTGATGAACGGCTTCCAGCGCGAAATGAGCTCGCGCATCCTCGGCATGGTGCCTCACGCGACTATCGTCGGCGTCAACCCGATCGATGATTGGCAGCCCGTCGCAGCGGCGGCCATGAAGAATCCTGAAGTGACGGCCGCCGTGCCGTTCACCGAGATGGAAGGCATGCTGTCCTACAAGGGGACGATGCAGCCGATCCAGGTCAGCGGCGTTGATCCGGCGCTGGAAGGCAAGGTGTCGATCGTCGCCCAGCACATTGTTCAGGGCCGTCTCGATGCCTTGAAACCGGGTGAGTTCGGCGTGGTGATCGGCGAGATCACGGCTCGACGCTTCCGCTTGAACGTCGGCGACAAGATCACCCTGATCGTGCCGGAAGTCAGCACTGCACCGGGCGGCATCACTCCGCGCATGCAGCGGTTGAACGTGGTCGGCGTGTTCAAGGTTGGCGCCGAACTGGACGGTTCCATGGCGCTGATCCACGTGGCCGATGCCGCGCAGATGCAGCACTGGGCACCTAATCAGGTACAGAGCGTGCGCCTGGCGGTAAAGGATTTATACGCTGCGCCGAAGGTTTCCAGCGATATTGCTGGCGGGCTGGGCACTGCTTACAAGGCTGATGACTGGACTCACACGCAGGGCAGTCTGTTCAGTGCGATGAAGATGGAAAAAACCATGATCGGCCTGCTGTTGCTGATGATCGTCGCCGTGGCGGCGTTCAACATCATCGCAACCCTGATCATGGTGGTGAACGACAAGGGCGCGGATATCGCGATCCTGCGGACCATCGGCGCCACGCCGCGGCAGATCATGGCGATCTTCATGGTGCAGGGCACCGTGATCGGGGTTGTCGGTACGTTGATTGGTGGTGTGCTTGGCGTGATTGCGGCGCTGAACGTCAGTGAGCTGGTGGGCTGGATGGAGCGGGTCAGCGGGCAGCACATCTTCAGTTCCGACGTGTACTTCGTCAGTAACCTGCCGTCCGAACTGCAGGGGGCGGATGTGGTGTTGATCTGCTCCGCCGGGTTCATTCTGAGCTTCCTCGCCACGGTTTACCCGGCATGGCGTGCAGCGAAAGTCGAGCCGGCTACCGCGTTGCGGTATTCGTAGTCTGATAGACCGCTTTCGCGAGCAAGCCCGCTCCCACATTAGATCTGAGTCAACTCGGTCAAATGTGGGAGCCGAGCTTGCTCGCGATGGGGCCAGACCTGCTGGCCTCAATCCCCCTTAGGCAACTCAATCACAAACCGCGTCCATCCGTTATCCGATTCACAACGAATCTGCCCGCCATGGGCGCGGATGATTGACTGAGTGATCGCCAACCCCAATCCCGCATGTTCACTAATGCCTTCCTGGCGCGCCGGATCAGCCCGGTAGAAACGATCAAATAAACGCGGCAGCAACGCCCGGTCAATTCCGTCGCCGCTGTTCTCGACCGTCAAGCTCAACCCCTTAGGCTGATCAACAATCCGCACCCGAACCTCGCCTTCGACCGGCGTAAACCGCAACGCATTGTCCAGCAAATTGGAAAGCGCCCGCCGCAACATGCTGCGATCGCCCTCCATGCGCGCACTGCCTTCACGACTCAACCTGACCTGAGCGTCCTCCGCCAACGGCGCAAAAAACTCCAGCAATAGATCCGCTTCTTCCGCCAGCTCCAGCGGTTCGCGCTTGGGCATCAACAACCCGTGGTCAGCCTTGGCCAGGTACAACATGTCGTTGACCAGTTGCGCCATCCATTGCAGTTCTTCGAGATTGCTGTGCAGTGCTTCGCGGTAATCCTCAATGGGGCGTGGGCGGGTGAGGGTGACCTGGGTGTGGGTCAGCAGGTTCGACAATGGCGTGCGCAATTCATGGGCGATGTCGGCGGAGAAGGCCGAGAGCCGCTGAAAAGAGTCGTCTAGGCGTCCGAGCATGGCATTGAAGTTGTGGGCCATTTCCGCGAGTTCTGGCGGCATGTTTTCTTCGGGCAGGCGTACATTGAGCGATTGCGCTGAAACGCCGCTGGCAACTGCACTCATGCGCCGTAATGGCCGCAATCCACTGCGCGCGGCCCAGGCACCGAGCAGGGCAGTGGCCAGTGCTGACAAACCGACCGTCAGCCAGATCAGGTGCTGCATGCGTTGCAGAAAGTGCTGGTGATGGGTGATGTCCAGCAGCAAGGTCAACTGCGGCGAGTCAGGTTTGTCGAGGTACAACGGAGCGTTGAGGACGCGGTAGTCCGTACCTTCGCTGCTCACCGTGGACAAACCCGGTTGAGTCGGCAATGCCTGGGGCAGGTGCGTTGAGCTGTCATACCAGCGCTTGCCGTCGCTGCCAGTGATTCGTAGCGACAGATCAGCCTGTCGGCTCAGTTCATCTGCCAGTTTGATTTCGCTTTCACTCGACTGAATGTCGTGAAGTGCCCGACGCAAACCAATCAACTTGCCGTCGAGCAACTGCTGATCGAGCTCAACGAAATGCGCTTCACTGGCCCGACTGAACAACACCCCGGCAAACAGCGACACCACGGCGGTGCACGCTGCAAACAGCAGCGCCAGGCGAGTGCTTAACGAAAGTCGACGCATCAGGCGGGGCGCTCTTCAAGGACGTAACCCATGCCGCGCACGGTGTGAATCAACTTGTTGGGGAATTCATCGTCGATCTTCAGGCGCAAACGACGGATCGCCACTTCGATGACGTTGGTGTCACTGTCGAAATTCATGTCCCAGACCTGGGAAGCGATCAACGACTTGGGCAGGACTTCACCCTGCCTGCGCAGGAGCATTTCCAGCAGGGTGAATTCCTTGGCCGTCAGGTCAATGCGCTGACCGCTGCGTTCGACCCGACGGCGGATCAGGTCCAGACGCAAGTCCGCCAGTTGCAGGCTGGTTTCCTGAGGTGTGGCGTTACCACGGCGCAACAGGCTGCGGACCCGGGCCAGCAGTTCGGAGAAGGCGAAAGGCTTGACCAGGTAATCGTCGGCGCCCAGTTCCAGGCCGTGGACCCTGTCCTCCACCGCGTCTCGCGCTGTCAGAAACAGTACCGGCGTGTCGAGGCCGGCACCGCGCACCGCTTGCAGAATCTGCCAGCCATCGCGACCGGGCAGCATCACATCAAGGATCAACAGCGCGTAGTCGCCGGTCAGCGCCAGTTGCTGGCCGGTGCTGCCGTCCGCCACCAATTCAGTATTGAAACCGGCCTCGGTCAGGCCTTGGCGCAAGTAGTGGCCGGTTTTCGGTTGGTCTTCGACGATCAGCAGTTTCATGGGCGACTCGAGGCAAATGGAACGAACGCTTTATACCGTGGGCAGCGTTAATACAGGTCAACCTGACAAAGTTGTAATCTGGCTGTCAGGTTGCGGGCAGTCGCAGCAGTTTAGAGTTTTCCACAGGCTGAACCTTATCTTGTTGGAGTACGACTATGTTTTTGCGCAAATCACTGGTGCGCGTCGCGTGTTTGCTGGCGTTGAGCTCGCCGGCGTGGGCTGCCCCGGCGCATACCTATGACTTCGGTCAGCCGGCCCCGGCGGCAAAGGCGACTCGCAGCATTGAAGTGGTCATGGGTGACATGTCGTTCACACCGAAGGCGATTGATATCAAGGCCGGTGAGACAGTTCGTTTTGTGTTGGTGAATAAAGGGCAGTTGCTGCACGAATTCAACCTCGGTGACGCGGCAATGCACGCCAAACATCAGCAGGAAATGATGAAGATGCAGCAGAGCGGCATGCTGATGCCTACAGGCATGAAGGAAATGGACCACGGCGCCATGGCCGGTATGGGGCATGAAATGAAGCACGACGATCCCAATAGCGTGCTCGTCGAGCCGGGCAAGACCGCCGAGCTGACCTGGACCTTCACCAAGGCCACCAACCTGGAATTTGCCTGCAACATCCCCGGTCATTACCAGGCCGGCATGGTCGGCAAGTTGACTGTCAGTCAGTAAGCACTCAAAGGCGGGAGCAAAGGCTGGTAGAATCCGCTGATTCTTCAGTCAGGTTTCCGCCATGCATCCCGCAGCCGAACACTCGCCGCTGGGCAAATCCAGCGAATACATCGCCACCTACACGCCGTCCTTGCTGTTCCCGATCCCGCGCACCGCGAAATGGGCCGAGCTGGGCCTGACGGCTGAAACCCTGCCATACAAGGGCGTGGATTTCTGGAACTGCTTCGAGCTGTCGTGGCTGTTGCCGTCCGGCAAGCCAGTGGTGGCGATTGGCGAGTTCATTATCCCGGCGGATTCGCCGAATATCATCGAATCGAAGTCGTTCAAGCTGTACCTCAACTCCCTGAACCAGACTCCATTTGCCGACACCGCGAGCCTTGAAGCGACGTTGGCCAAAGACCTGTCGGCCGCTGCCGGTAAACCGGTCGGCGTGCGGATTCGCAGCCTCAAGGACGTCGAGGCTGAAGGCGTCGTGGCATTGCCGGGCGTGTGCATTGATGATCTGGACATCAGCGTCAGCAACTATGAGCATCCGCGTCCGGAATTGCTGCGTTGCGATGAATCGCGCATCGTCGAGGAGAGCGTGCACAGCCATTTGCTCAAATCCAACTGCCCGGTCACCAGTCAGCCGGACTGGGGCAGCGTGGCGGTGGAATACCGTGGCGCGGCGCTGGATCACGCGAGCTTGCTGGAATACATCGTGAGCTTCCGTCAGCACTCCGACTTCCACGAGCAGTGCGTGGAGCGGATCTTTCTCGACCTGCAGCGGTTGTTGAAACCGGAGAAATTGACGGTGTATGCGCGGTATGTACGCCGCGGTGGGTTGGACATCAACCCGTATCGCAGCACTGAAACCGTTCAACTGCCAAACCACCGTCTGGTCCGCCAATAAGATCAAAAGATCGCAGCCTTCGGCAGCTCCTACATTGGAATGCATTCCCCTGTAGGAGCTGCCGCAGGCTGCGATCTTTTGATTTCAACGCTGGAGATGAAAAAGCCCCGCTATCACTAGCGGGGCTTTTGCGTATTCGGGGTTCAGATCCCCATGTTGGCCAGCGCTTGCACGATGTTGCGCAAGGTGCCGGCCAGGGTTGGGTGTTCGATTTCGAAACGCTCGACGGCCAGGTTCACATTGTCGGAGAGGCTGGAGTCCTGGGTTTTGGTTTCCAGCTCAATTTCCAGTTCGATTTGTTGCATCAGCGCGTGCAGGTCTTCGCGCTCGGCTTCGGTCAGCGGTGGATTCTGTTCCAATTGCTCGCGCAGAGTATTGAGTTGTTGTTGCAGTTCGCGGGCAGGCATGGCGTTCTTCCTTTTATCGATAGGCACTGGCATAGACCGCAGCAGCACGCCAAAGGTCTATGGCTTGACCTTTAGATTAATCCACTCGCGCGCAACCTGCATGATCTCGATCAGGGCTTTTCGCCCTTGAGCCGGCGCAGGCTGATGTCGGCCAGGCAGGTGTCGAGTTCACCGAGGTGATCGATTACCGAATGCACACCCAGACCGAACAGTTGCATCGTTGCCTTGCCGCGTTTGAATTCCCGTTCCTGCTGAGTCAGCGCCTGCCATTCGTTGGGCGCCAGGCCGCAGAGTGAGCCGCAGGACGCCAGCCCAATCGTCCACAATCCGGCATTGAGCCCCGCTTGCAGCAATCGCGGTTCGCCGCTGACCAACACGCAACCCTCCAGTCGTTCAACATTCAATGTCATTAGGGCTTGCCAGCAGGCATGCGGTGCCGGCCATGGATTGTTTGTTTCGGGGTGTTGCGAGGGTTTGATCCATGAAGGCAAGGCAGCGGCCAGGGAATGGCTGAGGGCAGGGGGGAGTTCATCGAGCCAGGCACAGGGAATCTGCTGATGCTGCAAGCTGCGCAGGCTATCCAGCGCGCCGGGCGTGACCTCGGCGTGCATGGCAGAGGGGACGCCGTGTGCGCGTGTGCGGGCGCCGAAATCCACCAGGCAACCACTGAGGCCGAACAGGACGGCGGTCAGGCTGGGAGCAATGTGGGGCAAGGTTTCGGCGTGCGGCATATCAACGTCCCTGAAATAGCCTCAAGGCTAGGGGGCGACGGTGACAGTTGAGTGACACTGATGTGAATCGCTCACAATCATCACGAATGATCCGCAGGCTGCCTCGCACAGTGCTGCCTTAAGCGGCTTTTCCGTCTTATACTAGCCCGCTTAACGCTTGGGCCAAGCGCCCGCGCCAGTACAATCCAAGGAGTTTTTCTATGCGCTGGAGCAATCATCTAGCTCAGTTTTGTGTGTTTACCAGCGTATTGCTGGTTCCGTTCGTTGCCCAGGCAGCCTCGGAAGACGACCCTTGGGAAAGCATCAACCGCCCGATCTACAAGTTCAACGATGTGCTCGACACCTATGCGCTGAAGCCTTTGGCCCAGGGATATCAGTTTGTGACGCCGCAGTTCCTTGAAGACGGCATCCACAACATGTTTCGCAACGTCGGTGAAGTCACCAACCTTGCCAACGATATCTTGCAGGTCAAACCGGCCGCCGCTGGCGTTGACACCGCACGCTTG
This sequence comes from Pseudomonas sp. LBUM1645, assembly GCF_059716185.1. Taxonomy (NCBI): domain Bacteria; kingdom Pseudomonadati; phylum Pseudomonadota; class Gammaproteobacteria; order Pseudomonadales; family Pseudomonadaceae; genus Pseudomonas; species Pseudomonas sp. LBUM1645. Next base: position 4,886,818 of record NZ_CP166811.1, on the reverse strand, counting down.
ATCTTCAACACCACCTTCGGCCTGCTGGGCTTCTTCGATGTGGGCACCAAAATGGGCCTGCAACGCAATGACGAAGACTTCGGCCAGACCCTCGGCTACTGGGGCGTCGGCAGCGGCCCGTACGTGATGCTGCCGCTTCTGGGCCCAAGCACCCTGCGTGACGCGCCGTCCAAGTATGTCGACGGCTACACCGGCCCGTACCCTTACATCAACGACGTACCCGTGCGTAACTCGATCTTCGGCCTGAACATCATCGACACCCGCGCCAATCTGCTGTCGAGCGAGAAGCTGATCACTGGCGACAAGTACACCTTCATCCGCAATGCGTACCTGCAGAACCGCGAATTCAAAGTCAAAGACGGCCAGGTCGAAGACGATTTTTGATCTCGACCGGTAAAACGAAGAGGGCGGCCGGTTGGCCGCCTTCTTTCGTTTGGCTTCCGGGACCGGTTTGACTCATGGGTTCGGACCTTCCATTACGTTACGGTTTTGCCTGTTCTTATAACTCCCGGTGATTTGAAATCGAAAGACGTCAAGCGACCATCGGCGTGAGCTTGAAACGCCCCGCGGATGGGAGTACCGTCTGCGCCTTAGAAGGGCACCTCTGGTGTACCTGTGTGTAGGGCAAACGCTCGAAAACAGTGCAGTAGAGAGGCTAGAAAGCGAATCCAGTAGTGTGAGCCGGGACAAAGCCCCTGCCTGCTACGCCAACCTAATTCTGGCGCCGTTTGCCCACATGCCAAAAACCAGTGCCACGCTGCTGATAATCGATGATGACGAAGTAGTGCGCGCGAGCCTCGCCGCCTATTTGGAAGACAGTGGTTTCAGCGTCTTGCAGGCCAGCAATGGCCAGCAGGGTCTTCAGGTATTCGAGCAAGACAAGCCCGACTTGGTCATCTGCGATCTGCGCATGCCACAGATGGGCGGACTCGAACTCATTCGCCAGGTCACCGAGCTGTCGCCACAAACCCCGGTGATCGTGGTTTCGGGCGCCGGCGTGATGAACGACGCGGTCGAGGCCCTGCGCCTGGGCGCGGCGGACTACCTGATCAAGCCTCTCGAAGATCTGGCTGTGCTCGAGCACTCTGTGCGCCGGGCCCTGGATCGTGCGCGCCTGCTGCTGGAAAACCAGCGCTACCGCGAGAAGCTGGAAAAGGCCAACCGCGAGCTCGCCGCCAGCCTGAACCTGCTCCAGGAAGACCAGAACGCCGGTCGCCAGGTGCAGATGAACATGCTGCCGGTCAGCCCCTGGACCATCGACGAGTTCCAGTTTGCTCACCAGATCATCCCGTCGCTGTACCTGTCGGGTGATTTCGTCGACTACTTTCGGGTCGACGAGCGTCGGGTAGCCTTCTACCTGGCGGACGTTTCCGGTCATGGCGCCTCTTCAGCCTTCGTTACCGTGCTGCTGAAGTTCATGACCACGCGCTTGCTGTTCGAGTCCAAGCGCAGCGGCACATTGCCGGAATTCAAGCCTTCAGAGGTCCTTGGTCATATCAACCGAGGCCTGATCAGTTGTAAGCTGGGTAAACACGTCACAATGGTCGGTGGAGTCATCGACGAGGAGACAGGTTTGTTGACCTATAGCATCGGTGGTCATTTGCCGTTGCCTGTGTTGTACACGCCAGACAGTGTTCGTTATCTGGAAGGGCGTGGTCTGCCGGTGGGCCTCTTCAATGAAGCCACCTACGAAGACCACGTACTGGAGCTGCCGCCGACGTTCAGCCTGACGCTGATGTCCGATGGCATTCTGGACCTTTTGCCAGAACCTACACTCAAAGAAAAAGAAGCGGCTTTGCCCCAACGGGTCAAGGCAGCGGGCGGCAGCCTGGATGGTCTGCGGCAGGTTTTTGGATTGGCCACGCTAGGGGAGATGCCGGATGATATCGCCCTGTTGGTGTTGAGCAGGAATCTTTAATGAGTACCGGTAGAATCCAGTTCGCCGAGCAGGATGGCACCTTCGTCCTGAAGTTCGTCGGTGAAGTTCGCCTGACCCTGTGTTCGGCGTTGGATGCGACTATTGAGCGGATCTTCACGGCGTTGAACTTCAACGCAATCGTGATCGACCTGACCGAAACCCGCAGCATCGACAGCACCACCCTTGGCCTTTTGGCCAAGCTGTCGATCCTGTCGCGGCAAAAGGTCGGCTTGCTGCCGACCGTCGTCACCACCCACGAAGACATCACCCGTCTGCTGCAGTCCATGGGCTTCGAGCAAGTGTTCAACATCGTTGACCGCCCGATCCCGTGCCCTGAGTGCCTGACCGACCTGCCAGACCAGGATCAGTCCGAAGAAGTGGTGCGGATCAAAGTGCTCGAAGCGCACAAGATCCTCATGGGCCTGAACGACTCCAATCGTGAAGCATTCCATGATCTGGTGAACGCCCTCGAGCGTCACTGATCCTGTGGCGAGGGAGCTTGCTCCCGCTGGGTTGCGAAGCAGCCCCAAAACCAACGCATAAAAAAGGGCGAACCCATCAAGGTTCGCCCTTTGTGCATCTAGCTAAATCAAATCACAGCTTGGCTTGCAGCAACGCCTCAAGCTTTTCCTGGTCGCGAGCGAACTGACGAATACCCTCAGCCAGTTTCTCGGTCGCCATCGCGTCCTCGTTGGAAAGCCAACGGAACTGCGCTTCATTCAAGATCAAACGAGCTTCACCGGCATGACCTGGGGCCAATTTGCGCTCCAGCTTGCCAGTATCCGCCGCCAGCTTATCGATCAGGTCCGGGCTGATGGTCAGACGGTCGCAACCAGCCAGTTGCTCGATCTGATTCAGGTTACGGAAGCTAGCGCCCATGACCACAGTCTTGTAGTCATTGGCCTTGTAGTAGTTGTAGATGCGCGTCACCGACTGCACGCCCGGATCATCCGCGCCGGTGTAGTCGTTGCCGTTGGCCTTCTTGTACCAGTCGTAGATGCGACCCACGAACGGCGAAATCAGGAATACGCCTGCGTCAGCACACGCCGCAGCCTGAGCGAACGAGAACAGCAACGTCAGGTTGGTCTGAATGCCTTCTTTTTCCAGAATCTCGGCAGCGCGGATGCCTTCCCAGGTGGAAGCGATCTTGATCAGCACGCGGTCACGGCCAATGCCGGCCTTGTCGTACAGGTCGATCAGACGGTGCGCACGCTTCAATACGGCGTCAGTGTCGAACGACAGGCGCGCATCCACTTCGGTGGAAATACGGCCAGGGATCACTTTCAGAATTTCTTGCCCTACCGCAACACCAAAACGGTCGCTGGCCAGGCCCACATCGCCCTTGCAGTCGCTGACGCATGCGTTCAGCAACTCGGCATAACCGGGAATGGCCGCCGCTTTGAGCAGCAGGGAAGGGTTGGTGGTAGCGTCCACGGGTTTAACGCGAGCGATAGCTTCGAAGTCGCCGGTATCGGCAACAACGGTGGTCATTTGTTTGAGTTGTTCCAGCTTGGAAGTCATGGGCGTGCTCTGTCCTATGGGTCTAATGACATTACCCGAGCGCTGACAGCCACTCAAGGGTGTGTGTACGTATCGAGGGCCCCAGCGGCAACATCCGGAAAACGGCTGTTTGAAAGGCGGGGCGCGGTATCGGTAAATACGATGCCAAATCAGACCACAGGTTCAACCCGAGCGACCGTTAACGCCCAGAAGGTCCACGGTCATGACTTCAGTTCGACAATACGTCTCGGAAAACGTCAGGGCGAATAGCGGCGATATGAAGGAGCGATCGTGCAGCCCCAGAAGGGGACCGTCGTCCTTGTTCCCACTCCTGCAGAGTGCGTACGGAAACGCCCAACAGCTCCGCAAACTTCGGTTGCGATAGACCGGTTTTGCTTCGGGCCTCTGCAGCCTCGGTTACTTCAACTTTGTGAACGTCGCCGTGTAGGCCGGCTTTGACTTCAAGAATCGACGCCAACAGTTCTTCGCCAATATTGCGTTTGGCATCCCGTTCCATCAGTTCTTTTTCAGTTAGGGGCATGATTCAGCTCCTTTGCGATTTTGCGCAGCCCATCTTGGCCAAAAATTCAGCGCTGCCGTCTCGCAACGTTACAAATTCGACGTGATCACCTGCGGCCAACCCGAGCGAGGTGCGAACCTGCGCCGGAATGGTAATTCGTCCTTGCGTCGTTAGCCTCGCAGTTGCCATCAATGACACTCCATTAACGTAGCTAGGGATTTTCCGGTTACCGCCCCTCCAACAACTCCGCCGCCTGATCCAGCAACACCAAAGGCTCTTTAGCCTTGTGAATATCCACCGACAACAACTGCCGAAACTTGCGCGCCCCCGGAAACCCGGTACCCAGCCCCAGCACATGGCGAGTGATGTGGTGCATCGAGCCGCCTGCATCGATGTGCGCGGCGATATAAGGCCGCAACTGCGCCAACGCCTCGGCCCGGCTGATCACCGGCGCTGTGCTGCCGAACAGTTTCTGATCCACCTCGGCCATCACATAAGGGTTGTGATAGGCCTCACGGCCCAGCATCACGCCGTCGAACGTCTGCAAATGCTCGTGACAGGCTTCCAGCGTCTTGATCCCGCCGTTGAGAATAATCTCCAACTCCGGAAAATCCGTCTTCAACCGCGCCGCCACGTCATAACGCAGAGGCGGAATGTCGCGGTTCTCCTTCGGCGACAACCCCTCCAGAATCGCAATTCGCGCATGCACCGTAAAACTTGTGCACCCGGCATCCCGAACCGTGCCGACGAAATCACACAACTCCTCGTAACTGTCCCGCCCGTTGATCCCGATCCGGTGCTTCACCGTCACCGGAATCGACACCGCATCCCGCATCGCCTTCACACAATCAGCCACCAACTGCGGATGCCCCATCAGGCACGCACCGATCATATTGTTCTGCACCCGATCACTCGGGCAGCCGACATTCAGATTCACCTCGTCGTAACCGTGCTCCTGCGCCATACGCGCGCACATCGCCAGGTCCAGCGGCACACTGCCGCCGAGCTGCAGGGCGAGCGGGTGCTCGGCTTCGTTGTGACGCAGGAAGCGATCGTGATCGCCGTTGAGGAGGGCGCCGGTGGTGACCATTTCTGTGTAGAGGAGCGCGTGCTTGGAGAGTAGGCGCAGGAAGAAACGGCAATGGCGGTCTGTCCAATCCATCATGGGCGCAACGCTAAACCGTCTGGACACCGTAGAGCCTTTATTTACTTGGGTTGTAGCAAGATTCTGTATCATTTTGCTCTACGCGTTTGAGGCTTATTTGGGGGGGGCGGCGTTTTGTACCAGTGGTTGGTGCAATGTACCAGGTGACCATGGCCACGATCAGAGCAAGGAAACGCACCGACGGCAGCGTCAGCTACACGGCACAAATACGCCTGTTTCGCGACGGTGCCCAAGTTTACCAAGAGAGCCAGATCTTCGCCCGAAAAGTGGCCGCTAAGGCCTGGGTTCGAAATCGCGAGACCGAGCTGGACCAACCAGGCGCTATCGAGCGAGCAGACCGTACGGGCGCGACGATCAAGGAGATGATCGAGCGCTACTTAGCCGAAATGAAGAAGGTGCGGCCACTGGGCAAAACCAAGCTCGCCACGCTCAATGCAATCGGCGAGTCTTATCTTGGCAAGCTGCACGACAACGACATCACCAGTCAGAAGTTGGTGGAGTATGCGCTGTGGCGGATGAGTGAAGAGGGGGGAGACGTCAAACCACAGACGCACTTTCAGGGCATTCAGGCACGCCGTCCGACAGCTATCAATATGCTTAAAGTAGCCGGCTTCGCGTTGTTCTCCACTCGGCGCCAAGAGGAAATCACTCGGATTCAATGGGCCGATCTGGACGAGGTCGACCATCGGGTACTGGTTCGCGATATGAAAAACCCCGGGCAGAAGATCGGCAATGACGTCTGGTGCCATTTGCCGCCAGAAGCCTTGACCATTCTTCAGAAAAGGATCTTTTTTTGGTCAGGTAGGGCCGTTAACCATAGAAAAGATCCATCGTTGGGTTAAAAAACCAAGCCCAATTTCACGCCATATTCCTCCCTGGTTTGTTTGTCGAGGTCAGTCACTGCAAATTGACCATCCAGGTCATAATTGAAGCGGTTGTAGTATAGGGATGCTAAGACCGGAATCGATCCTAGTTGATTAAATAGAAAACTCAGCTCGGCAAAAGGATTGTTGCTATCTTTTAAATCCAGACTCTCGCTGCTGATTCCATGGAGTTTTAGCTGCGAATCACCATTTATTACTCTTCGAATTCCCGCTTCAAAACGCAGGGTTGTAGTGTTGAACCGATGATTGTAGCCAGCAGCAATTTTAGCGAAAGAAGTGCGGCTGGTGAGATCAATGTCGTACTTGTTAGACTCCGGTTGAAATCGATTCCATTTGTATCCTCCGCCCAGCAATAGATCTAAAAAGTTACGCGTGTTCAAATCAGTCCGCCATCCAAGATCCATGTCGACCTGGCCATCCTTTACTGTCTGATTCTTTTCTTCAGAGTACTGCCCGCTTATTTCCGCATGATAGATAAAACCGGTTTGAGCCGTCATTTTGTTGCCAAAGTTGAGAAATAACCCTCCTTCCGGAATGTGTTCGGTGTTTGTGCTTCTGTGCCCTGTGAATTCGAGAACGCTATAGCTTCCCAGCAAGCCAAAGGCGAAAACTGGATCTGTAGGAGATGTAGCGCTAGAAAGTGTTGGGACGGTTCCCGCGAGAAGGCTGGTGACAACAGCAGTAAGATTGGTCCTTTTCATAAGAACTCCATCAGTACGCTACTGGTCTAGGACAGACCGACACTTATGACGATAGCTGTTTTTTTTGTGTTGGATCGCTGTCCCCCATGGTGAATCAGTGAATAGATCAAGTCGTCCGTTTTTTAGGTGGTCCGCATGGCTGCACCTGGCCGATATTTGCCTTATGTAACGCGGTTAGCCACACCGCAAAGGCCGGTAAAAGGGAACTCGGTGGTGCGGGAGAGCGGGGCGGGTGCGGGGGGTTAGACGAGTCTTGCAGCAGTTCTTCAGCGCGTGTGAGTGAAGGAAGTCGAAGAATCAGAGAAATGGGCCAACGGGGCGTCCAGGTGGGCGCCCCTTTGTGACGTCAGGACGGTTCAGCATCCATACGTCGCGCAACGACATCCAGCACATCGCAGCCATCGCGCAAGGGTATGCAGCAAAGCATTGCGAAGTCGCTGAGTATCACCGAGTCCGTGGTGATGTCGCCGCGCATCGCGAGGTTTTCCAGGATCTGTGTTACCGCGCCAATTCGGTAGCGTGCGGTGCTGAGCAGTGAGTGCAGCGGTTGGGTGGTGTTTACATACAGCGAGGGAAGGTCGTCGGCGTTGCTGGTTAAAGCCATATATTCTTTCATGAGTGGTTACCAATTGTAGGTGGAAGACCTACCACTCAATTGTCGCCAAACAAAAGGGTGGTAGCTGTACGCGGGTTGGCGAACCGGACAATGGTAAAACCGGCAGACCCGAAGGTCTCCCACGCACAGCCACCAAAAAACAGGTAGCCAAGTGCGTTCAGAAACCCTCCGAGAAGAGCTCGGAGGTTTCTTTACCGTTGTCATCGAGTCGCCAAACCCGATACGTCATACGGACGCGGATCGGACTATAGGCCTCGTGACAAAGGCACAGCAATGCGCAAGTGTACGGACAATTCCCAGAGTCGTGTAGGACGTTGCTCTTTTAACAGTTTGTCTGGGCAACACCCTTTTGTGCGTCAAGAAATCACTACCTGAACCAACGCTGTCGCCGAGCAAAGTTTCATAATTCCCGGCGGGCTCGCGGCATAGGATGACTACCTAAGGTCCCCGCGCTTCCAACCCACAGGAAACTGAAAAATGATCTCGAACTTCTTAAAAATCGTGCTGATCGGTGGTGCGTTGCTATTGAGCGCCTGCTCGGGTGCAAGCACCCATAGCGAATATTCGGAAGCCACCTTGCCGTCTGCCGGTTTTGGTCCGGGGCCTACCAACAACCCCAATAAGATGAATTTCCATGGCAGTGCGCTCGGCAACAGCTTCGGCGAGTACAGTTCGGGGTTGTTGCACGACGATTAACGGCGGAAGTGTTTCCGCCGTTTTGCGTTTTGCCTGATGTGCCGTGTGCTTTGGGTTGGCGACTGCTGCGCAGTCGGACGCAGGCTTCGCCAGCTGCTACATGGATTGTGTACGTGCGGCTATTTGGGCTCCGGTGTCGCTATCCATTGGCCCAAAACTTTTTGGTAGTTGCCTGTGACTTTGGCCAGGTGCAACCACTGATCGACGTACAACTTCCAAGTCATGTCATCACGCGGTAGCAAGTAAGCCTTCTCGCCATACTGCATGAATTGCTTCGGATTCACCGCGCACAGACCGGGTTTGAGTTTCTGCTGATAGAGCGCTTCCGAGGCGTCGGTGATCATCACGTCAGCCTTCTTGTCCAGCAGCTCCTGAAAGATGGTTACGTTGTCGTGAAGGCGTAATTGAGCCTTGGGTAGAAAGGCATGAACAAAGGCTTCGTTGGTGCCGCCGGCCGGTTCGACCAAACGAACCGAAGGCTGGTTGATTTGCTCGACGGTCTGGTACAACGCCTGATCTTCGCAGCGCACCAGCGGGATTTTGCCGTCGACGTCCAGCGTGGTGCTGAAGAAGGCCTTTTTCTGGCGCTCCAGCGTGACCGAGATGCCGCCGACGCCGATGTCGCATTTGCCTGCGAGCATGTCAGGCATCAGGGTTTTCCAGGTGGTCTGCACCCACTCGACCTTCACGCCCAGGCTGTCGGCCAGCGAGCGGGCCATGGCGATGTCGATGCCCGAGTATTCGCCGTCCTCGGCTTTGACGGTATAGGGTTTGTAGTCGCCTGTTGTGCACACGCGCAATTGGCCCTGTTGGATGACGCTGTCCAGATGCGATTGCTCTGCCTGAGCGGCAAACGATAGAGCGAGCAGGCCACCGAGCATCATTGTGCTTTTCAGGTTGTTCATTGTTATCCGGCTTCCATGATGGAGTGGGGGCTGAGAGTACTTACATTTTGCTGCACCGCTCAACATCATCCTGGGTTTTCAATTCGGTCTCGATTCCCAACCGATATTTGCAGTAATCAATAATCCACGCGCGTTGCTCATCCGTCAGGCGTTCCACTTTTCGAGTGTCGCCGTCATTGGCGTGGATGTTGTAGAACTTGATTTGCAGGGTTGGGTGTTTCTTGATGAAGGGGATTGTTTCGACCTCGGCATCTTCAACGGCATTGTAGTAACCGAGATTCAGCACGCCCAACAAGATCAGCGCGGCAACAGCGATCAGTTTTTTCATCCTTGAGACTCAGTGGGGGAATGGGTGGGGGCGATGGATAACACCAGAAGCTTATAAATACTCCCGGATTTCCTTCCAGACGTATCCGTAGCTGTAGCGCAGCCAAGCGATTTTCACTTTCGCGAAAGTGCGACGAACCCTACTCGACGCTCGTGCGCTCAACGTTTTTTCGATTTCACTCAGTAACCAGTCATCCTTGAAACCCGTCCAGATGGGTGGAACGGCCACTTCCAGGTTCCAGAAACAGACCGGTGCGACTTCTGTGTAAAGGATGTCTTCTACGGCTTTTAAGTCGTATGGCCGAATTTGTTCGGCGATGTAGGCGTAGTCGACCGGGTTGTCTACAAACGCCTCAGCCAGTGCTATCCGGATGCTCGCTTTCTGTTCCGGGGTCAGAGCGGCATTGATGGACATGCCTGTTCCTTCAGGGTGGTCGTTGTGGTGGTTTTACCACAGAGCGACCGATTACAGCGCCTGGCGTGCCGTAACGATCGACCAGCTATTACCCCGCCATCTCCATTTCCGGACTCAACGTCCCCAACCAAGCCACCAACCCCACAATCAACACCGCCGCTGTCAACTCAACCACCACGCTGCGCCGTAGCGTATTCGCTGCGACCCGATATTGACCCTCACGCAACGACCGCTGCAAAAACGGCCCCAGGTGAAACCGGTTCAACGCGGCGAGCACCAGCATCCCGGCAAACAGCGCGATTTTGATGGACAGCAAAATCCCGTAGGTACTGAGCAATACGTCGTCGAGCGTTGGGCCCACGATGAACAGGTAATTCACCACTCCCGTGACCATGATGACGGCCACGATCACCGCGCCCACCCATTCAAATCGGCTGACTGCACGAGCCAGTAATCTGATGCGTTCCTCGGTTTGCAGATCGTTGATCTTTGCCATCAAGGCAAGCGCGACCAGCGCACCGAACCAGGCTCCCGAAGCCAGCAGATGCAAGATGTCAGTGATGAAATGCCAGTAACGACGGCTGCCTTCATCCATCGCTCCATGACCGCTCCAGGCCAGGCTGGCCAAGGCGATAGCGCCGGCAAAAGACGCGATCAGCAGGCTGAATCCGGGCGCACGGTGATTGAGCATCACCGCCAGACTGGCGATAACCAGCGCGATGATGCGCACGACCCAGGCCAACCCGACATCCGTCTCAAGCACCATCATCTCGATATGCGGACGCAGCTCGGCAAAGTCCGACTCCCCGCTCATGGCGCTCGCCATCGTCACCATGCTGGGGACAGAAAGCAGCACGCCCAGCAACGCAGACCCTGTCAACATCGACCGAAACGGCAATACCGCGCCCGATATCCGTTCCTGTCCTTTAAGGCTGTAGAGCCCAAACAGCGCCAGCCCAAACAACAGCATCAAATCCACATACAACCCAAAGCGCAGGGCAATGCTGACCGAGTCGCTCATCAATCACTTCACTTTGAACGTGACGTTGCCGGTGATTGGGTGGGTGTCCGACGACACTGCGCGCCATTCGACTTTGTAGGTGCCGGCAGGCAGTGGCGAAAGCGGTGTGATGACCATGGTTTTCGGATCACTACCCCCAGAGACTTTGGCCTTCATGGGCATGGGGGAGTGCGCCATGCCGGGCATTTCCGTCATGACCAGTTTTGCACCGGAAAACTGGGTCATGAGGCTTTCGGAAAAGTGCAGTTCGATTTTGCCGGGTGCCGCGCCATCCGCACCTTCCGCCGGAGTGGAGGAGAGCAGTTTCGGGTGCGCTTGAGCGAGCGAGCTCATGAGCAGTCCAATGGCAACAGCGGTCGTTTTAATCATGCGCATGCAAGGCCTCTTACCGCTTTAAGCGGTTGTTTTTTTGGTTGTTGAGTTAATGCGTTTAGAACCACAGGCGAACACCGAGAACCAGGCGTGCTTCGCTGCGATTCTCACCTTCATCGTTGGCGTAGTCGGCGGTTTTGCCGTAGGTGCGGTTCCAGGTCACGCCGATGTAAGGCGCGATTTCCCGGCGGATTTCATAGCGCAGTCGCAGACCGGCTTCGGTGTTGGATAACCCGGAACCGATACCCCGTTGCGGATCGTTTTTGCCGTAGACGTTGAGCTCGGCGGTCGGCTGCAGGATGAGCCGGTTGGTCAGCAGGATGTCGTAGTCGCCCTCCAGTCGCGCGGCTGTTTGGCCGCCTTCGCCGATGAAGGCGGTGGCCTCGGCTTCGAAGTTGTACAGCGCCATGCCTTGCACGCCAAACGCGGCCCAGGTTTGCGGGTCGCCGGGTTTGAAATCCTGGCGAATGCCGGTCACCACGTCCCACCACGGGGAGATCGCGTGGCCCCACAGGGCCTGGATTTCGGCGTCTTCGGTTTTGCCGTTGGTGCGTTCGCCTTCGGAGCGCAGCCACAGGCGATCGATGTCGCCGCCGATCCAGCCGGAGAGATCCCAGGCCAGGGTGCTGCCGTCGTCAGCGTCCTGCCATTCGAGTTTATCGGCGAGGAAGTAATGGTTGAGCGCTGTGTCATGCACCTTGTGGCCGGCCGGACTGGCGTACACAGCGGCGCGGTCGGCGTCGGTCAGTGCCGGGATCGGCGTGCGGCTTTCGGTCGGCGCGGCGGGCTGCATCTGGCTGTCGTCCATGCTTTGCATTTGGCTAGGGTCCATGCCCTGCATCTGGCTGTGATCCATGTTCTGCATGTCGTCGGTGGCGGCCATCGCCGAAGAGAGCGTCAGGCTCGCGGTCACGAGTGCCAAAGAGATTGGAGTGAGTCTGGTCATGGGTAGGCGCCTCATTCTTCCACGCGAACTTCACGGAACATGCCCATTTCCATGTGGTACAGGAGGTGGCAGTGATAGGCCCAGCGGCCGAGCGCATCGGCGGTGACCCGATAGCTGCGTCGGGAACCGGGCGGCATGTCGATGGTGTGTTTGCGCACCATGAACTCGCCGTTCTCGTCTTCGAGGTCGCTCCACATGCCGTGCAGATGGATCGGGTGGGTCATCATCGTGTCGTTGACCAGCACCACCCGAACCCGCTCGCCATATTTGAGGCGCACAGGTTCGGCGTCGGAGAACTTCACGCCGTTGAACGACCAGGCGAATTTCTCCATGTGGCCGGTGAGGTGCAGTTCGATCGTACGGCTCGGGTCGCGGCCGTCCGGGTCTTCGAAGGTGCTGCGCAGGTCGGAATAGGTCAGGACGCGGCGGCCGTTGTTGCGCAGGCCAAGGCCGGGATCGTCGAGTTTGGGGGCGGTGGTCATGGCTTGCATGTCCACCAGCGGGTTGTCTTTTTCCGTCTCGGGATGGGACTGCATGCCGGGCATGGCCATGGCGCTGTGATCCATGCCCGCCATGCTGCCGTGATCCATTCCGCCCATGCCCATGTCATCCATGGTCACCAGCGGTCGAGGGTCCAGCGGCGGCACCGGCGCGGATAAACCAGCCTTCGCTGCAAGCGTGCCGCGTGCAAAGCCAGTCCGATCCATCGACTGGGCGAAGAGGGTGTAAGCCGCTTCGGTCGGCTCGACAATCACATCGAAGGTCTCCGCCACCGCAATGCGAAACTCATCGACACTCACCGGTTTGACGTGCAGCCCATCCGCAGCGACCACCGTCATTTTGAGCCCGGGAATGCGCACGTCGAAGTACGTCATGCCGGAGCCATTGATGAAGCGCAGGCGCAGCTTCTCGCCCGGCCGGAACACGCCCGTCCAGTTCGAGTTCGGCGCCTGGCCGTTCATCAAGTAGGTGTAAGTTGCGCCGCTGACGTCGGCCAGGTCCGTGGGATTCATCTTCATTTCGGCCCACATCTTTCGATCGGCGACCGTGGAGCCCCAACCTTTCTCGCTGACGTCGTGGATGAAATCACCCACGGTGGGCTTGTTGTAGTTGTAGTAATCGGACTGTTTTTTCAGCGTCTTCATCAGGCTGACCGGATCTTCATCGGTCCAGTCGGTCAGCATCACCACGTAATCGCGGTCGTACTGGAACGGCTCCGGTTCCTTGGCGTCAATCACCAACGGCCCGTAAACGCCGGACTGCTCCTGAAAACCCGAATGGCTGTGGTACCAGTAAGTGCCGTTCTGCCGGACCTTGAACTGGTAGACGTACATGCCATCCGGCTCGATGCCGTGAAAGCTCAGCCCCGGCACGCCGTCCATGTTGGCCGGCAGCAAGATGCCGTGCCAGTGAATGGAGGTGTCGGCGTTGAGTTTGTTCTTCACCCGCAGCGTCACCGTGTCACCTTCGCGCCAACGCAGCAGGGGCCCGGGAATACCGCCGTTGATGGTCATTGCGATGCGCGGGTTGCCGGTGATGTTGACCGGGGTTTCGCCGATGAGCAGGTCGAAATCGGTGCCGGCCAGCACCTGAGGCTCGCCGGGACTGGTGACCGCCCAGACAGGCGTGCGCCATAACCCGAAGCCGCCGAGGAGCCCGCCCGCGGCCAGCCCCTTCACGAAGGTGCGTCTTGATGTGTTGGAATGCATGCCGTTTTCCCGGTCCGTCAGCTTGGATGGAGCTTGACGACGAGGCTAACGGGCGGTGCCTTTCAGCAGGCTGAGGCGGGGATTACAGTTTTGACAGGTTCATCCCGTATTTATTGGCGTGTACCGGGCGTTGACGCTGCGGCCACAGTGCCGCCACCGCAATTGATATACGAAGACGACTTCAACCAGCGTTGATCCGGATAGTAAGAAAACAACAACTGCCCATCTTTCATCGAATCAATCAACTTATGCGCAATCGCCGGCCGCACAGCCGGACACCCCAGGCTTCTACCGATCCGGCCATTCGCTCGGGCAAGAACCGGGCTGACATAGGGCGCGCCGTGAATAACGATCGCCCGCTCAAATGCGTTGTCGTTGAAACCCGGCTCCAGACCTTCCATGCGCAAGGAATAACCGTTCTGGCCGACATAGCTCGACTGGGTGCGGTACAAACCGAGGCTGGTGGCAAAGCTTTCATTCTGGTTGGAGAACTTGACCGCCATGTTTTCGCCGCTGTTGCGACCGTGGGCAACCAGTTCGTGGAACAGCAATTTGCGTTTCTTCAGATCGAACACCCACAACCGTTGTTCGGTCGAAGGCAATGAGTAGTCGATGACAGCAAGTCTTTGGACAGGTGCTTTACCTTGGGCCAAGCTGCATTGGGTAGCGCGTACGGCCAGCCCGATGACTTTGGCGTTGGCGCCTGGTGCTGCTTTGAGCAGCGCGGCTTCAAGCGAATCGGCGTAGGCTGCCGGTACCGAAACTAACGTCAGCAGCAAGGCCGTGAATAGGAAACCAAAGCGGTCTAGTGCCATATGTAAGTCTCACATTAATGTTTCGAGTCTAGCAGTGTGCAGGATGCTAGCCGTTGAATACGGGGCGATTAAGGATTATCCATGGGGCAGTTAACAAGGTTATTCGTCATAAGCCGCATCTTTTTTATGGGCTTTCTGATCAGCGGCACAGCGATTGCAGAAACTTCGCCGATTGAGGCGGCATCTGCAGTCATCAGCAGAACTGGCGCAGCACCTGACGATTACGTCGCTCAAACGATTCAGGCGGCACTTGAGCCATTGAGTTCATCGTTTCCACCCTTGCTCACTTCCCGTGGCCATCAACGGGTGGACCCGAGTCGCGTGGTCATGGATTTTTACATGCATCGGAGTTATCGCTCGGCCTGGGCGAACGACAGCGATGTCATCCAGTTATTGAAAAGCCTGAGCGAGACCCAGGCCGATGGATTAGACCCTGCGGACTTTCATATTGATGAGTTGGCGAAGGCCAGAGCATCGATGCAGGCAGCAGAGCCGACGGTGGCGCAACGGGCGGCGTTCGATATCGCGGCCACCCGGACCTTTATCACGGCGCTGCTGCAATTGCGGCGCGGCAAGGTTGACCCTTCGCGTCTGGACATCCATTGGAATTTCGACCCTGTCGGCGCCGATCCTCGTGGAGACATGAATAACTTGTTCGCCGCGCTCGATGCTCATGACGTGGCGCGCGCTTTCGCCGAAGCGCCACCACAAGAGGCGGTTTACCGCAGCCTGCGCGTGGGCCTGGCGCAACTGCGCAAGGTTAGGGACGCGGGTGGCTGGCCGAAGATTGCCGAAGGCCAATCGCTCAAGCCAGGCATGGATGACGCCTCTGTCGCGCAGTTGCGAGCACGTTTGGTGGTGGGTGGTTATCTGGCCCCATCAAAGAAGCAACGCACTGATTACGACGACAGCGTCGCCGCGGCGGTGAAAAAGTATCAGACCGAGCAATACCTGGGGGCGGATGGCGTGGCGGGGGCCGCGACACTGGCTGCGTTGAATGTGCCCGTAGAGGCGCGGATCGACCAGGTTCGGGTGAACATGGAGCGTGCGCGTTGGTTGCTGTTCAAACTTCAGGGCACTTTTGTCATCGTTGATATTGCGGGCTACAAAGTGGCGCTTTATCGCGACGGTAAGGCGATATGGCGTTCCCGGGTTCAGGTCGGTAAGCCGTTCCGCAGTACGCCGGTGTTTCAATCCGAGATTACTTATGTAACGTTCAACCCCACTTGGACTGTGCCACCGACGATCCTCGTCAAAGATATGCTGCCGAAGATTCAACGAGATCCTGGATACCTTGCTGCCAACCGTATAAGAGCCCTTGATCGAGAGGGGAATGTGCTCGATCCGTCGACCGTCGACTGGGATAACGCGCGCGGTATCACGCTGCGACAGGATGCCGGGCCGGATAATTCGCTGGGGCAGGTGGTCATTCGGTTTCCCAATGAATATTCGATTTACCTCCACGACACGCCGCATCGCGAGTTGTTTGCCCAATCGCGCCGAGCCACCAGTTCAGGCTGCATACGGGTGGAAAACCCGCTGCAGTTAGTAGAGTTACTGTTCAACGACCCGGTTCGTTGGAACAGCGCCGGGATACAGGCCCAGTTGGCTAACGGCAAGACCGAAAACATCAGGCTGCCCGTCAAGGTACCGGTGCTGTTGGCTTACTGGACCGTGGACCTGAGTAACGATGGTCGAGTGATGTTTAAACCCGATGTCTACGGGTACGATTCAGCAGTACTACGGGGACTGAATCTGCCTTCGGAACTGCCCGTTCTGGATGTGCGACGAGCAGGAACTTCCACTGTCGCGACGGGGCTAAACCGGCAATGGCCGTGAAGGAAGCGGGACTTGCAGGTCATTGATGCACCTACGATGCAAGCGCTCTGCGTCAACCTTTGCGCTCCGTCGCAGATACCGGAGTTGGTAAAGCCCCAAGGTTGGCTCACCCGTGGAAACTATCACAATGCAAAATAGTTACCGATCATCGATGTGAAGGGATAGGGAATTGACCATGGAAGTTGCGCAAAAAAGAACCTCACTCATCACCGGTATGCTTGATGTGCATGACCTCGATGAGTGCCGCAACATCCAAAAAGGTGCCGTGTTTATCATTGCCTCGGGGGCGTCCGCTAAAGATTTTCCGCAGGAAAGGTTTGCAGACGTTCCGATGATCACGATGAATGGTGCCATCTCCATGTTCTCCAAGACAGGTATCAAGCCGTTCTTTTATGCCTGTACGGATCAAGGCTTTTCCCAGCAGCAACCCGAACTGTTTTCACAGGCCATGCGTATTAGTCAGCGGGTTGCACTGTGGCAAGAGCACATCTGGCATACGAAGGTAGCGCCTGAGGGCGAACTGTATTTACTCGGACGAGCACCCAAGCTCTCCTGGACAGACCTGGTTTTCAGGGCCGATAAAGAACTCGTCAGAAGTCGCAAGCTCGGAAATGGCCGCAATAGAACCCTCGGTTTCAGCAAGAACCTTAAACGCGGTTTTTTTGATGCCCGCACCGTGGCTTATCTGGCTTTGCAAATTGCGTATCACGTGGGGTTTACCAAAGTGTTTTTGGTAGGTGTCGACTTGAATCAGTCGGTGAGCCGTTTTTACGAAAAACCCGGCACGTTTGCCTCGCCATGCCTGCTCGATCAGCATTTTTATACGAGAATCCTGCCGTCGTTCGAGATCTTGTCCAAGTACGTCGTGGATGAAGATTTTCAGGTCTACAACCTGTCCAGTTCCTCAAGGATTCCGGATGAGCTCATTCCTCGAGTGACATTGGATGAAATCGACAAGTTGATCTAAAGGTTGTTTGTGCGTTATTGAAATGGGCGCCCGCGAGGCGCCCATTTTTTTGTTTGTAACTTAGTGACCGTCAACCGTTCGGCACTTGCGTCGGGTCTGCAAAAAAGCGTCGCCTAAGCTTTGATTTATCCGGACATTCTTCCGGTACTTACAAGGAAGGTGTGGCATGACTTTACTAAAATTCGGCGTGTCGATCCTGATGGTCTGTTTGGCTGGCTGCGTCACCACCAGCAAATACGAACCGCCACCGGTGCCAGCATCGGCGGTTACGCTTGATGATGGGCAAATCACCAGCACGTTAGTGGGCAAGAAGTTCTATGGCACTACCAGAGAAGGCAGTCACCCGTACTCGATCAGTTTTTTACCCAATGGTATCGATGTGTTCGAGATGGCGCCCAACGCGCCGGAAAAAGAACGATGGACTCTGAAAGAAGGTGTTGTTTGCGTCATACCTAACGGGTACCCAACCGAGTGCAGTCAAGTGAAGGTCGCCAATAATGAGTACTGGTTAGTCGACCCAAAGAACGGGAGAGTCAACGCACATCTGAAGCTCAAACCTTGATGGGGTTGGTCGTCAAAAAATGGGGGCTCGCTGAGCACCCATTATTGATTCCCTACAGCTCCTAATTCCTCCCGCAAAAACTCCACCAACGCCCGTTGCAACCCGGTCAGCGCTCCCTCGCGGCTGATCAACGCCAACTCGGTCGGCGGCAATTCGGGCAGGTCGGTGCACACACTGTGTTCAGGCAATACCGCCGAAGCGGGTAGCACCGACACGCCCAGACCTGAAGCCACCGCTGCCTGAATGCCCGTCAGACTATGACTGCCAAACGCAACCCGCCAGGGGCGCTGAGCCACATCCAGCAGGCGGATGGCTCGTTGACGGTAGATGCAGCCCTGCGGGAACAGCGCCAGTGGCAATACCCCGTTGGCTGAATCCACGCCTGCACCTTTGACCCACACCAACACTTCCGGCCAGGCTGCCCAGCACGGCCCGCTGTCTGGTTCACGCTTGACCAGCGCAATGTCGAGGGCGCCCGCGCTCAGTTTTTGTTTGAGATCGGTGCTCATGCCGCTGACGGTTTCCAGGCGCGCTTCAGGTCTGGCCCGGTTGAAACCAGCGAGAATGACTGCCAGGCGCCGAGCGTCGAAATCCTCCGGTACACCGATGCGCAAAATCTCCAGATCGAGGTCGCTGGCCAACGCTTCAACCGCCTCGGAGGACAGCGCCAGCAAGCGCCGGGCATAGTGAATCAGCAGTTCGCCATGCTCGGTGACACTGACGTTCTGCCCGGTCCGATCACGCAGCAACAGTGAATGCCCGACCAGTTCTTCGAGTTTACGAACCTGTTGGCTCACCGTGGATTGGGTCCGATGCACACGTTCGGCGGCGCGGGTGAAGCTGCCTTCGTCGACTACGCAGACGAAGGTCTTGAGCAGTTCGAGGTCGAGCATGGCGGACTCCTTGATATTTGATTTATCACTGACGAGTCGATATTAATTTAATTTCACACTATCACCAATGGCTCGTAGTCTGAAGATCACCTTTCAGAGGACACGAACATGACACTCAAAAACACCCCGCGCCCCGAGTGGCTGACCTTCGATTGCTACGGCACGCTGATTCAGTGGGATGAAGGCCTGAAGGCCGTGGTCGCCGAGATTTTGCGCGACAAGGGCGACCACGCCGTTGATGTCGATCGCTTGATCGAGGTATACGACCGGCATGAGCACCGCCTGGAGCAGCTGCCGCCGCATCGCTCGTTTCGCCAGTTGAGCACGCAGGGGTTACACCTCGCGCTGGAGGAGTTGGGGCTGGCGAGCGCGCCCGAAGACAGTCAGCGGCTGGCCGGGGCGATCCCGCGGATGCCGCCGTTCCCCGAAGTGGTCGAGACACTCGCGCGGCTCAAGGCGATGGGGTTCAAGTTGTGCATCGTGTCCAACACCGATGACGACATCATCGCCGGCAATGTCGCGCAACTCGGTGGGCATATCGACCGGGTCATCACCGCCCAGCAGGCCGGTGCTTATAAGCCGAATCCGCGACTGTTTGACTACGCTCATGAACAGCTCGGCGTCAGTCGTGATCAGGTGGTGCACATCTGCGCCAGTCCGATGCTGGACCACACCGCCGCCCGCGACATGCACTTTCGCTGCGTCTGGATTGACCGCGGCACGGGGCGGCAGTTGCTGCCGGACTATCAACCCGATGCGATATTAAGCACGCTGGACCAGGTCGTGCCCTTGTTCACATCCCTTGGCTGGTAAACACGGAGTCGTCATGGCACACACCCTTGCAGGCAGTTCCCGTCCCTCGCGTTACGCCGATCTGAATCTCGATTCGCAGGCCGTCATCACCGCTCGCACGGAATTGGCGGCGTGCTTTCAACTGGCGGCGCTTTATGGATTGGAGGAGGGCATCTGTAACCACTTTTCCGCCATGGTGCCGGGCCGGGATGATCTGTTTTTCGTGAACCCCTATGGGTACGCGTTCGAAGAAGTCACCGCTGACAACCTGCTGGTCTGCGACTTTCACGGCAATGTCGTGGTGGGCGACGGGCTGCCGGAAGCGACCGCGTTCTATATCCATGCGCGACTGCACAAACAGCTGCCGAGGGTGAAAGTGGCGTTTCACACACATATGCCGCACGCCACGGCGTTGAGCCTGCTGCAAGGTCCGCCGCTGTTGTGGCTGGGGCAAACGGCCTTGAAATTCTACGGCCGTACCGCGGTGGACGAGGACTACAACGGTCTGGCGCTCGACGAGTCTGAAGGCGACCGGATTGCCAGCGTTATGGGCGATGCCGACATTCTGTTTTTGAAGAACCACGGGGTGATCGTCGCCGGGCCAACCATCGCCGAAGCCTGGGACGATCTGTATTACCTGGAACGTGCCGCCCAGGTCCAGTTGATCGCGATGGCGACCCAGCGCGAACTCAAGCCGGTGCCCCATGAGATTGCCCAGCGGGCGTATGAGCAAATGCGCCTGGGGGATGCAGAAAGTGCTCGGGCGCATTTGCACAGTGCGATGCGGCGGCTAGCCAAAGGACATTTGCCCCATAACCCACCGTAGACTAAGCTCACAAAAAATAAGGGTTTTGGGGTGTTACCCATGCCTTACCCTTACAGGACGAGCTTTTGCCTATCCCTCTTCACGATCCGCACAACGCCACCGGCGTCACGTTGAAACGGTTACCTCTGCGCAAAGCAGCGGTGCTGTTTATCGCGGTCGTGTGCCTGAGCCTGTGCGGTTTGCTGTACCTGCAACTGGAGCAGTCGCGCCGGCATGACCTGGCATTAGCGCAAGTGGCGTCTACAAACCTGACGCGGGCCATGGCGCAACAAGCCGAAGACACCTTCATGCAAGCCGATCTGGTGCTGACCAGTCTGGCCGACTGGATTCAGGCTGACGGTTTCGGCGCGCCCCAAAAGGCACGCTTGCAGAAAACGTTCGCCCGGCGGGTGCAGGCGCTGAATCAATTGCACGGGATATTTCTGTTCGACCAGAAGGGGCAGTGGATCGTCAGCTCCTTCGAAGACCTGCCACGCGGCCCGGGTGTGGTGGATCGCGAGTACTTCAAGTTTCATCAGCAGAACGTCTCCTCCCTGGCGCACATCGGGCCGGCGATTCGCAGTCGAAAAAATGGCGAGTGGGTCATTCCGATATCCAAGCGTGTGAACGACAAGAATGGCAATTTCCAGGGCGTCTTGTTGGCCGGTATCAAGATGGCGTACTTCGATCAGTTCTTCAAAAGCTTCAGCATTGATGACAACGGTTCGATGTTTTTGGGATTGACCGACGGAACGCTACTGGCGCGAAGGCCGTTTGTGGAGTCGCTGATTGGCACATCACTGGCCAAGAGCGAGATCTTCGAGAAATTGCTGCCCAACGCGCCTTCCGGTAACGCGATGTTCAGCTCGCTGGTCGATGGTGTTGTGCGGTTGTATGGCTACCGTCAGCTCGACACTTATCCGCTGGTCGTGTCTGCCGCCTCGTCCAGGGATTCGATACTCAAGGATTGGAACGACACAGCATTTCGCTCCACGGTCATCGTTGCCCTGGTGGTGTTGGGCGTGGGGCTGTTCGGCTGGATGTTCCTTTATCAGGTGCGTGTCGGTGAACAGGTCGAGGCGGATTTGCGCAAGGCAAAGGAAGCGCTGAAGCTGATCGCGACCCACGACAGCCTGACCGGCCTGGCCAATCGCCGGCTATTCGAGGGGGCGCTGGACATCGAGTTCGGCCGTGGCGCCCGGCAGTCGAGTTCGCTGAGCCTGATCATGCTCGATATCGATTACTTCAAACCCTACAACGACGCTTACGGCCACGTGGCGGGGGACCATTGCCTGGCTGAAGTGGCGCGGGCGGTGAAGGGCTGCTGCCATCGAAAGGCCGATTTGGCGGTGCGTTACGGCGGTGAGGAGTTTGCGGTTTTGCTGCCCGACACCGACATTCACGGCGCGATGGTGATGGCCGAGCAGATCCGCCGCAGCGTCATGGACAAGAACATCATCCACAGCGGTTCACCCTCGGGCTTCGTGACGGTCAGTCTGGGTTGTTATTCGTTTGTGCCGACGGGTCGAGACAGCATGGAAGTGTTCATCGAACGTGCGGATGCGGCGCTGTATCAAGCCAAGCATTCGGGGCGAAACCGCTCGGCGGTGCTGTCGATGGAAGGCGGTGTCGAGGCACTGCTGCGTTCGGATCGTTGAGGTGTCTCTCGATGTTGTTTCACCCGCGCAACACCCCGGCCAGCCGGCTGTCTGCCGGTCAGATCCTCTTCAATTGATCGTCTAGAGTTGCGGTAACGCTGCCGATCCTGGCAGGCCTCCCCACCGCACGGATGATCGTCAAAATGTTGATTACTCAAGCATTGACAGCCGTTGCTCTAACCGTTGCAGCCTGCGTCATCTTTCCGCTCGCGAGCCATGCTCAATCGAAAGTCACTGCCGAAGAAGCACACTCCATCGGCGTGGATGCCTACCTTCATTTGTATCCGCTGTTGACCATGGACATCACCCGCAAGCAATTCACCAACATCGAATCGGGTAAGGAATTCGGTAAAGGTCCGATGAATACCTTTGTCAGCGTGCCGCAGTATCCACCTGCAGATTTCAAAGGGGTGGTGCGCTCGAACGTCGACACCTTGTATTCCATTGCCTGGCTGGATTTGACCAAAGAACCGCTGGTGATCGCGGCGCCCGATACGGCCGGGCGTTTTTACTTGCTGCCGATGCTCGACATGTGGACCGATGTATTCGCCTCACCGGGCTGGCGCACCACGGGCACCCAAGCGGGGCAGTTTCTGGTGACACCGCCGGGCTGGACCGGGACGGTGCCTGCCGGACTGAACCATCTGCCGGCGCCTACGCCCTTTGTCTGGGTCATTGGCCGCACCAAGACCAACGGCGCTGCGGACTACGCGGCCGTGCACGAAATTCAGGCTGGCTACACCGTGACACCGTTGTCTCGGCTGGGTAAAAGCCCCGAGCCGGCCAGCGTGAACATTGACCCGGTCGTGGACATGAAGACCCCGCCAAAGATCCAGGTCGACTCAATGTCGGCGGCCGACTACTTCGCCTACGCCGCCGAATTGCTCAAAGTGCACCCTGCGCACATCAGTGATCAACCGATCCTGGCGCAGATGAAGCGTATCGGTATCGAGCCCGGAAAATCCTTCAACATGGATGCGCTGGACCCTGAAATCAAAGCAGCGCTGCAGACCGTGCCCGAGGACGCACAGGCGCTGAAGACGTGGAAGGTTCCAACGCTCACTCGTGTGGTCAACGGGCGAAGGGTAGGTTCAATCTGACCATGCGTTTGTATGGGCCCAAGCCCGAGGTGTTGAGCGGCAAGTGGAACCTGCCGGCGGTCACATGCCGGTGTGTAGCACCCAACTGACAGCAGCCGACGATCTGCAATCATCGGCTGTCTCTACGCGTCCAGCTGCCCGTTCCGCCGCCGGCACCGCCCGTTCCACCGCCCGCCGCGCCCGTGCCTCCTCCCGCGCCAGAGCCGCTGTTCCCGGCATTGCCACCATTTCCGCCACCCGACGAGCCCGATCCGCTATTGCCGCCGCTAGCGTTATGGTCGCTCGAGGGTTGGCCAAGGTTATTGTTGGGCGCCATTGTCGAGCGGCCGATTGAACCCGATGGGGTACCGGTCGCATCAGCGCCATCGCCTGAGGCTGCAAAAATGCCGACGGACATGGCGGACAGCACTCCAGCCAGTAACAGCGAAGTCATTTTGATGGTCATCATGGTGCGTCTCCAAGATGAGTCGTTACCTGATGTTGGTATGAAGGGCAGGGCGGTTGCCGATTGGTTGACGAGTGGTCGGCGTACGTTTCAGGCGAAAGCCTCGCGCAGGTGGCTGATCGCTGCTTCTACTGTCATTTCCGGTGCAGTCGGCGGATCAGGCCGTTCACAAAACTCACGCCATACAAACAGCGTCAGCTCGGCACCATCGGTGATGATTTCCGGGTGGGGGGATGAGAAGGTCTCGAGCACTCTGTAGCGTTCATCCTGCCAGAACAAATCCTCGACCCAGTCGTAGATCGGTATGACATGAAAGTGAATCGGATGGCCGGGCTCATGTCCATATCGACCAATGTACAGCCGTTTGGGTTTGAACAACGTTTCGACAATCCGTTGAGTTTTCGCCAGCAGCGGGCCGAACTCGGCGAGGGCGCTTTCGGGCAGTTCGTGGAGCGCGCTGACGTTCGCTCGGGCGCCGAGCATCACGTAACCAGGCAGTGCCGAGTTGAGACGGTGGTTGACGACCCAGTGTTCGGTTTCATGGAGGATGAAGTGCTGGGGGATGAGGGGCATGTCATGACTTCCTTTTCTTGCGCGATAACAAACGATAGCGACGCACCCAAGCAAGGTGTCAGCGAAGGTGTTATTCGGCCAGCTTCTGTTCGAGGTTCAGCCGCACCTGCGGCCATTCATCATCAATGATGCTGAACCGCACCGAGTTGCGCTTGCGTCCGTCCGGCATGATCCGTTCGTGGCGCACGATGCCTTCTTGCTGCGCGCCGAGCCTGAGGATCGCGTTACGTGACTTCTGGTTGTTTTCGTCGGTGGTGAATTGCACCCGCACGCAATCCAGCGTGTCGAACGCATGCCGCAGCATCAGGTATTTGGCTTCGGTGTTGACGAAGGTTTTCTGCCAGCGGGCGCAGATCCAGCTGCTGCCGATTTCGAGCTTGCGGTTGAGCCGGTCGATTTTCCAGAAGCGCGTCGAGCCGATGACCTCGCCGGTGTCCTTGAGCACGATGACGAAGGGCAGCACAGTGCCGGCATCCCGGCCGTCGAGGGCTTTCTTGAGGTAGCTGTCGACGGTGGTCGGCGACGGCACGACGGTGACGGTCAGGTTCCACAGTTCACCGTCCTGCGCGGCATTGACCAGCGCATCGGCATCACTCAATTGCAGGGGGCGCAGGCAGATTCGTTGACCTTCCAGTGTGTCCATCAGCAGGCATTCTCGGCATCAAAAGGTACGCGGGCGATGCGTACAATTACAGGGCAGCGGCCGTCGATTGGCAATGGTTGTGTTATCGGTTCTTCAATTGCGGCAATGCCTTGCGTTATCCAGGCGTCAGGGCCCAGCATGGCTGCTATGGTCAATGAACGTTCGGCGAGTGCCCTGTTAAAAAAAGCATTGCGAGCGTCGCATCCCGATCAGGCAATCGATTGACAGGATCAAGTGCATGGATATGACCGCCGTTACCACCGTCGCCGCTCCCCGTCATACGCCGATAACCCGTAACCTGGTGTTGGTCGTCGGCTTGCTGTTTGTTCTGGCTGTGCTGATTGCCCTGTTGGCCTTGTTCAACATTGCCGGGCGGCTGGACGCCCAGGACCTGGCCAAGACCACGTTCTATACCCAGCGTGCGCTGGAAAATCGCATCACCGCCTCGAAAAACTACGTCGCCAGCTATGCAAACTGGACGACCGCTTACGACCACTTGAACGGCAAGGTCGATGTGCAGTGGGCTTACGTCGAGCAGAACCTGGGCAAAACCTTGTTCAGCATCGATCACTACGATGGTGTCTTCGTGGTCGATCATCAGCAAACCAAATACGCCGTGGTGCGCGGGGTTCAGGTGCAAGAGGCGGCGACCACCTATCTTTCGGCATCGATGGCGACGCTGATACAGGCAGTCCAGAGTCAGGAAAGCCTCATTGATCCGATCAGCCAGTTCACGCTGTTCGAGGGCAAACCGGCATTGCTGACGGCTGCCGCGATCGTCCCCAATGACGAAAGGCCGGCGGTCGATCCTCAAAGCACCTCGGTGCTGGTGTTCGTCGACCAATTAAGCCCTGACAAGCTCATCGCCCTGAGCGCCGATTACGGCTTGCATGATTTAAACCTGGCGCCTAATAACGCCATCTCGCCCGACAGGCCAGCCGTGGCACTGGCGGGCACCGGTTACAGCCTGGTTTCCCGACTTGAGCAACCGGGTCACCAGTTACTCTGGTCGCTGCTGCCGCCATTGGGCGGCGCGCTTTTGGTCTTGGCGTTGTTGACCGCTTATTTTTTCCGCTATGTCTTGCGCACGTCCGGGCATGTGGATGCCAGCTACACCAGCCTCGATTTATCGAACCAGGCGCTGGAGGCCAGTGAAGAGCGTTTTCGTGCCGTGGCTGAGGCCGCTTCCGACTGGATCTGGGAAATCGACGACAAGCATTGCATCTCTTATCTGTCAGGACGTTTCGCCACCGTCACCGGTTTTTCCGATCAGCAATGGATAGGGCAGGACATCGGGCAACTGCTCAATTGCGATACGCTGCCCTTGTCCCAGTGGCTGCATAAGCTCAATGAAGAACAGCCCGTCAGCCATTTGCGCTGCTCCTATCGCGATCAGTCGGGCCAACAGCGTATTTGCCGGGTTTCGGCACGACCGATCCATCGCAAGGGCGCGGTGCTGGGCTATCGCGGAACGGCCAGCGACATCACCGATGAAGTCGCCGCCCATGCCCAGATCCAGCATCTGTCGTTGCACGATGCCCTGACGGGGCTGCCGAATCGAAACAAACTGGCGCGTTTCCTTGATGAGGCCCTGGCGCAGAAAGGGCATTCGGCAGCGCTGGCGCTGTTGATGATCGATCTGGATAACTTCAAGCCGATCAACGATTCCCTTGGTCACCCGGCTGGCGACGCCGTGCTGCTGGAAGTGGCCACCCGATTGCGCGAGTGCACGCGGGACATCGATCTGGTCGCCCGGCTCGGTGGTGATGAGTTTGTGCTGGTGCTCAACGGCATGGACAGCCACGCCGAAATCGACCGGTTCTGCGAACGTTTGCTCGAGAGCCTGCAGCAGCCGATTCGTTACGAGCATCACACGCTGCACATCGGGGCGAGCATCGGTGTCGCCTTGAGTCGGCGTCAGGGTCACATTCCCAATGAGCTGATCCGGTGTGCCGACATTGCGCTGTACCAGGCTAAATCCAACGGCAAGAAGACCTGGTGCTACTTTGCGCCGCACATGAACGATCAGATCCAGCACCGTCGGCAACTGGAAAACGACTTGCGCCGGGCGATCAAGAACAACGAGTTCGTGATGCATTACCAGCCGCGCTACAACATGGGCGGCAAGCAGGTGGTTTCGGTGGAAGCGTTGCTGCGCTGGCAGCATCCGGAACAGGGGCTGCTGAGCCCCGACGAGTTTATCCCTTTGGCCGAGCAGACTGACCTGATCGTGCCTTTGGGGCGCTGGGTGTTGCGCGAAGCCTGTGAAACGGCCCTGACCTGGCCCGGTGCGTTGATGGTGTCGGTCAATTTGTCGCCTGTTCAATTTGCCCGCAGCGATGTGGTGGAGGACGTCAGGGAGGCATTGATCCAGACCCGTTTGCCGGCCAGTCGTCTGGAACTGGAAATCACCGAAAACGTGATGCTCATCGATGTGGAGGGCGCGTTGGCGACCATGAATGCGCTCAAGGAACTGGGCGTGCGGTTGAACATGGACGACTTCGGTACCGGCTATTCGTCCCTGGGTTACTTGCGCACGTACCCGTTCGACGGGATCAAGATCGACAAGCGCTTCATCTCGTCCATGAGCGGCGGCGGCAATGACCGCGCCGTGGTGCAGGCGATCATCAACCTGGGCAAAGCCATGGGCCTGACCGTGACGGCAGAGGGCGTCGAGACTCTGGAGCAACTGGACTTCCTGGTCTCGGACCAGTGCAATGAAGTGCAGGGTTTCTACTTGAGTCGGCCTATGGAAAAGCAGGCGTTGCTGCCATTGCTCAAGGCGTCGCATGACGAGTTTCCAGTGTAGGGGCGTGCCTTTAGTCGCCTGACTCGCTCGTAGAGGCAACTGCCGGGACGCACCCCCGGTCACAACTGGATATCGACCCTGCGTTGCGAGCGTTGGCCCATGAAGAACCTGAAAATCGCGACATTCAACGTCAACGGCATGCGCGCCCGACTGCCGAACTTGCTGGCCTGGCTTGAGCGAGAGCAACCGGACATCGCTTGTTTGCAGGAACTCAAGTCGGTCGACAGTGCTTTCCCCGCCGCCGAGCTTGAGGCCGCTGGCTACGGCGCGATCTGGCAAGGTCAGTCTTCGTGGAACGGGGTGGCGATTCTGGCGCGGGATGCTCAGCCGCTGGAGAGTCGTCGAGGCCTGCCGGGTGATGACAGCGACACCCATAGCCGGTATCTGGAGGCCGCCGTGCACGGGATTCTGGTGGGCTGCCTGTACCTGCCCAACGGCAACCCGCAGCCGGGGCCGAAGTTCGATTACAAGCTGGCGTGGTTCGAACGGCTGATCCACTACGCGCAGACGCTTCAGGCCAGTGAGCATCCCGTGGTCCTGGCCGGTGACTACAACGTGGTGCCCACCGACCTGGACATCTACAACCCGCGATCCTGGCTGAAGGATGCGTTGCTGCAACCTGAAAGCCGCGAGTGTTATCAGCGCCTGCTGAACCAGGGCTGGACCGACTCCTTGCGCCATCTTTATCCAGAGGATCGGCTCTATACCTTCTGGGATTATTTTCGCCAGCACTGGCAAAAGAACTCAGGGCTGCGCATCGATCATCTGTTGCTTAACCCGGCGCTGAGCCCTTATCTGCAGGAGGCCGGAGTCGATGCCTGGGTTCGCAACGAGCCCCACGCAAGTGATCATGCGCCGACGTGGATTCGCTTGAGTTCGCGCAAGCTGCGTTGATCTTTAGGTGTGCGGCGATTGGCTAAATCAATTGTCAGTCGAGCTGCTTTATCCCTTATACATGGCGCCCATCAGCGGAGAAATCCGGCCCCATGCATAAGGACTGAGCAATGAGCGAGCCACACCTGAGCAATCTTGCGTTGTACCTGCAACGCCTGGGCTTCGACGCGCCTCCGGCGCCGACCCTGGACACCCTGCGCCAACTTCAACTGCGCCACACCGGCGCCTTTCCGTTCGAAAACCTCAGCACGTTGTCGGGCCAACCAGTGCTCATCGACCTGCCGTCCATCGAGCAAAAGGTCCTGCACGATGGCCGCGGTGGTTACTGCTACGAACTCAATAACCTGTTCCTGGCGCTGCTCCAGACGCTGGGCTTCGACGCTCGCGGCCTCTCCGGCCGAGTGGTCATGGGCCAACCCGAAGGCGCATGGACCGCCCGTACGCACCGCTTGAGCCTCGTAACCCTGGGCGGCGTGCGCTACATCACCGACGTCGGCTTCGGCGGCATGGTGCCCACCGCACCGCTGCTGCTCGATACCCCGGCTGAACAGTTCACACCTCACGAACCCTATCGCATCGAGCAGCACGAGGATGGCTACACCCTGCGCGCTAACGTCGGCGGCGAATGGCGGGCGATGTACATTTTCGATTTGCAGCGCCAGGAAGACATCGATTACGCCGTCGGCAACTGGTACGTCTCGACCCATCCCGAATCGTCGTTCGCCAGGCAGCTGATGGTGGCGCGCACCGGCGAAGGGTGGCGCCGCACGCTGAACAACGGCAGTTTTGCGATTCATCGGATCGGCAGTGAAACTGAACGGCGGCAGGTGACGGATGTGGGTGAATTGCTGGGGTTGTTGCACAGCGAATTCGACATTCGGGTGCCGCGGGAGGCGGCGTTGCGCCGGGTTATTGAAGGGCTGATTCAACAGCCCTGAACCTCACAGCTGCAGCCCCTCCTGCACCACCGAAAGCAGATTGTCTTCGGTCATGGCAATCGCATCCGGCTGTTGCCCGGATTGATCGATCGCCTGCAGCCACCACTGTGTCTCGCCGTGTTCGCTCACGGTTCGCAGCATCGAGAGTGCTTTCCCTTGGGTGCGGATCTCGACCCGCCCGGCACCGTCCTCAGTGAAACGAGCGACGGGGTCGAAGGTGATGCTGTGGTGGTTGCCTTCAATCACTAACTGGTCGATGGCGTAGTCGTAGGTCGCTCCATCGGGATGACTCTCGAAGACGTGCGTCGGCACTCGCCGAATGTTCAGCCCGGCTTCGCTGAGCGGCGCCAGCCAGGTTTCGATGAGGTGGTACAGCTCGTAAACCTGCGCAGGCCAGCTGTCTATCTGGTGATCTGCACGAAGTGTCTCGTCGGCGCTGGAGTGCTGGGTTTGCTTCAGTTTTGCGGCGAGTTGGTCAGCCTTGCTCATGTCGATGTCCTATCGTGGTCTCAGTGAGAGCGTACCTCTATCAAGGTAGTGCACGTCTTGCCTTGCGTCATGTTGCCGGGAGGTTTTGGCTTCGCCGACTATGAGTCTCGCTGGCTCGCGTTTTAACGAATATCCCGCCGCCACGTTCCACTCTTGGGATGAAAGCGCCTGCACGCCACGCCCAGTCGCGGGTAAATCCAGGGGATGCCGAACCGGCGAATCGTGAAGTAAAACCGATAATCGGCCAGGCCCGCAAAGGTCGCGAAAAAGTGCGCCTCATCCAGCCATACCAGCTCATCCAGATAGTACGAGCTGTACATGCATCCGACGACGTGTTCGCCCAATACGTTTTGAAGGTCTTTACTGATCAACGAAAAGCACACGGCTTCTTCAAAGGGGCAGTCGAAGTCGGTCACCAACAGATAGCCGGACGCGGTTTCGTATTGGCGCAGCAGCGTGCGACCAGAAATGGCCAGCGCTGAGCGGTGGCCGTCGATGATCAACGTTGATGCTTCGGGGTTCGGGTCGTCGGGGGCTTCAGGCTGCCAAAGGGCGAATCGCTCAAGGGTGTTCATGGTCGTGAGAGGGCCCGGGATGTTGCGTCATGTTGGATTTTCTGGACTCGGCGCCACGCCCAGTGGGTGATCAGCCCGACTGCCGCGCCATCGATCAGCCAGAACGACCACAGCAACCGCAATTTAGGGTGAAGACAGACCAGCCCGGCGATCGCCACTCCAGCCAACACGCCAGTCACCCAGTTGGCGTAACCCTTGGCGCTGAGCCAGGCGTACAGCGGCGTGAAGCCCGCGAGCAGCGGCACCATGCCGAAGACCACGCCTCCGACCAAAAAGGGCACAAAGACGCCGACACCAACCCAGAGGCCAACCTCCAGGTCGGCGGAATCCATGGCATAGGGTAGGGCAATGGCCAGGGCTTGCACGGCGACCACGGTGCAAAACGCGCCAAAGGTCAGGGGCAGGATCCGGGCAAGGTGTTCGAGTGCTGAGCGGTTATTCAAGGTGGCGGCTTCCATGTCCGTAATTGTCCGCCAGAGTGCGGAGCGGCAGAGTTTATCAGGGAAGGTGCGGCGCAAGGCTCAGGTGTGAAATGGCCATGTGTCCATCATCTGACTGATTAGTTGTATACAACTCTATAGACATTTGTCCTGAGTCTTGCATACAGTGTGCGCACAACAAAAACCAGGGAACCCCCCAAACCATGAAAACGCCCCATGTTTCACACCAACGGCCTGAGGATGAAAATCTCGGGGTCGGCGCGAATATGGCTTACGGCCTGCAACACGTTCTGACCATGTACGGCGGCATCGTTGCGGTGCCTTTGATCATCGGCCAGGCGGCCGGGCTCTCGCCGGCGGACATCGGTTTGTTGATTGCTGCTTCATTGTTTGCAGGGGGGCTGGCGACATTGCTGCAAACCCTGGGTTTACCGTTTTTCGGCTGCCAATTGCCGCTGGTACAGGGCGTGTCGTTTTCTGGTGTCGCGACGATGGTGGCGATTGTCAGCAGTGGCGGGGAGGGCGGGTTTCAATCGATTCTCGGGGCGGTGATTGCCGCGTCGTTGATCGGCCTGCTGATCACGCCGGTGTTCTCGCGAATCACCAAGTTTTTCCCGCCGCTGGTCACGGGCATTGTGATCACCACCATCGGCCTGACGCTGATGCCAGTCGCTGCACGCTGGGCCATGGGCGGTAACAGCCATGCCCCGGACTTCGGCAGCATGGCGAACATCGGTTTGGCGGCGGTGACGCTGGTGCTGGTTCTGCTGTTGAGCAAGGTCGGCAGCGCGACCATCTCTCGTTTGTCGATCCTGCTGGCGATGGTTATCGGCACGGTGATCGCAGTGTTCCTTGGCATGGCGGACTTCTCGTCTGTCACTCAAGGCCCGATGTTCGGCTTCCCGACGCCGTTCCATTTCGGCATGCCGACCTTCCATTTCGCTGCGATCCTGTCGATGTGCATCGTCGTCATGGTGACCCTGGTGGAAACCTCGGCTGACATCCTGGCGGTGGGTGAAATCATCGGCACCAAGGTCGATTCCAAACGCCTGGGCAACGGCCTGCGCGCCGACATGCTGTCGAGCATGATCGCGCCGATCTTCGGCTCCTTCACCCAAAGCGCGTTCGCCCAGAACGTCGGGCTGGTGGCGGTGACCGGCATCAAGAGCCGCTTCGTGGTGGCTACCGGCGGTTTGTTTCTGGTGATCCTCGGTTTGCTGCCGTTTATGGGGCGCGTCATCGCCGCTGTACCGACTTCGGTCCTCGGCGGCGCCGGTATCGTGCTGTTCGGCACCGTAGCGGCCAGCGGTATTCGTACGCTGTCCAAGGTCGACTACCGCAACAACGTCAACCTGATCATCGTCGCCACGTCCATCGGCTTCGGCATGATCCCCATCGCTGCACCGAACTTCTACGACCACTTCCCAAGCTGGTTCGCCACGATCTTCCACTCGGGTATCAGCTCGTCGGCGATCATGGCGATCGTGCTGAACCTGACCTTCAACCACCTCACTGCCGGTAACTCGGATCAGCAGTCAGTGTTTGCGGCCGGTACTGAGCGCGTCCTGCGTTATCAGGATCTGGCAGCGTTGCGCGAAGGGGATTATTTCAGCGAAGGCAAACTGCGTGACTGCGACGGGAATGAGATTCCGGTGGTGGAGGCGGTTCATGCATCGGACGAGCACCACCCCAGCCATGCGAAAAGCAGTGAGCATGTCTGACGGCTTATAGCCGCAGGATCAAATGATCGCAGCCTGCGGCAGCTCCTACAGAGTTTGTGTTCGCCCGATGAATCACGGGTGTACGCGATTCCCCTGTAGGAGCTGCCGCAGGCTGCGATCTTTTGACTTTCTTACCGGCCACAAAAAAGCCCCTGAACCTTTCGATTCAGGGGCTTTTCGATATTGCTGTCTGGCTCCACGACCTGGACTCGAACCAGGGACCCAGTGATTAACAGTCACTTGCTCTACCAACTGAGCTATCGCGGAATGGCGTGTATGTTACTGATTCAAAAAGAGAAGTCAAGCACCTGTTAGCGGATTGATGGATTCATGGGGACGGACGGTGGTTTATCGACCGTGGGCGGTTACCAGAATCGCCTCAGAGGACTACCATGGCCGCCCGGAAGTGGTTACACGCGCTGCCGGCCATTCGCCGAAAAGGTACGCGCCATGAATCACCCAACCACCACACCTCGTCACAACGGGGTGTTCGCATGAGCATCGCTCAGATCAGCCTGCCCAAAGGCGTCGGCCCTCACGCCGAAAAACTGTTCGACGCAATTACTCAGGCCAGCACCGCTGACGAATTGAACCGTGCCGGTGGCAAGGCCGAAGGTTTTGTATTGGGCCTGGAAAGCGCCAAGGCCATCAAAAGCCAGGTCGCCGAATCGCTCTACGTCGCCTATGACGACGCTGCCAGCCAGCGCGCAACCGAACTGGCCTAACCGCCGAAGGTGACAGTGGCGAGCATCAGCTTGGCGTACAGCATCGTTGCGGCCAGTTGCACCAGCCACAAGGCCAGGCCGCCGAGAAACACGCCGGCAGCGACTTGCATCACCAGGTTGTTACTGCGTTTGGCCGGGGTGCGAGGCACGAAGTGGTCCAGCTCATCGCGGTCGGCGCGTAGGTCATCGTTTTTCATGTTGGCTCTCGTAAGAATTCTCGGGTGTACATAAAACCTGTGGGAGCGAGCTTGCTCGCGATGAGGCCATCACATTCAACATTGATGTTGGCTGGCCGGCCGCTATCGCAGGCAAGCCAGCTCCCACATTTAATATGTGTGCAGTCTAGAGCGGTCGTTTGCTGTGCTGGGATTTATCTGAGACAAATAAAAAACGGGAAGCCATTTGGCTTCCCGTTTTTCGTATCACCGCACGACTCAGATCACCGCAACGATGGCCTTGGTCACAACGTCGATGTTGCTCTGGTTCAACGCGGCGACGCAGATGCGGCCGGTGTCCAGGGCGTAGATACCGAACTCGCTGCGCAGGCGGGTCACTTGCTCAACCGTCAGGCCGGAGTAGGAGAACATGCCGCGCTGACGACCGACGAAACTGAAATCACGCTGTGGAGCTTGTTTTGCCAACTGCTCAACCATCTGGATGCGCATGCCGCGAATCCGCAGGCGCATTTCAGCCAGTTCTTCTTCCCACTGAGCACGCAGTTCCGGGCTGTTCAGTACAGCGG
Source organism: Pseudomonas sp. LBUM1645 (assembly GCF_059716185.1). Taxonomy (NCBI): domain Bacteria; kingdom Pseudomonadati; phylum Pseudomonadota; class Gammaproteobacteria; order Pseudomonadales; family Pseudomonadaceae; genus Pseudomonas; species Pseudomonas sp. LBUM1645. Next base: position 4,852,698 of record NZ_CP166811.1, on the reverse strand, counting down.
CGACGATGCTTGCACCGTGGGTCGGCGGGTTGGAGTAGTTGGTGCGGATCACGCGTTTGACCTGCGACAGCACGCGCGCGCTTTCTTCTTTCGATTCGCTGACGATCGACAGGGCGCCAACGCGCTCGCCGTACAACGAGAAGGATTTGGAGAACGAGCTGGAGACAAAGAAGGTCAGGCCCGATTCAGCGAACAGACGCACGGCAGCGGCGTCTTCGTCGATACCATCGCCAAAGCCCTGGTAGGCCATGTCGAGGAACGGTACGTGACCTTTGGCTTTCACCACTTCCAGAACGTTTTTCCAGTCCGCTGGGCTCAGGTCCACGCCGGTCGGGTTATGGCAGCAAGCGTGCAGGACAACGATGGAGCCGGACGGCAGGGCGTTCAAGTCTTCCAGCAAGCCAGCGCGGTTCACGTCGTGGGTCGCGGCGTCGTAGTAGCGATAGTTCTGCACCGGGAAACCGGCCGTTTCGAACAACGCGCGGTGGTTTTCCCAGCTCGGGTCGCTGATCGCCACGACAGCGTTTGGCAGCAGTTGCTTGAGAAAGTCGGCACCGATTTTCAGCGCGCCAGTACCGCCAACGGCTTGGGTGGTGATGACGCGGCCAGCGGCGATCAGTGGCGAGTCATTGCCAAACAGCAGTTTCTGTACGGCCTGGTCGTAGGCGGCAATACCGTCGATTGGCAAGTAGCCACGGGAAGCGTGTTGAGCGACGCGAATCGTCTCGGCTTCGACAACGGCGCGCAGGAGTGGAATTCGCCCCTCCTCGTTGCAGTAAACACCGACCCCCAGGTTGACCTTGTTGGTACGGGTATCGGCGTTGAATGCTTCGTTGAGGCCCAGGATTGGATCACGAGGTGCCATTTCGACAGCGGAGAACAGGCTCATTTTGCGGCGGCTCTGAATGGAAAGTGGAGGGACGTGTCGCGCTCCAGCCGAATGCACTAGAGCGGTGCACAAACGGGGAGCTAGTATAGAGGCCATCTGCGATTGATGGCGACAGACGATTCGGCTTTTACGGTAAGTTTTTCCGATTATTTCTCGACCGTTAGTCGATTGGCATCGTCAAAGGTTTTACCCGATGTAGGACGTTTGCCTTGAAAGCGAGGGCAATCGGCTCCACATTGAGCACAATCCAGTTTTTTCCTCGGGCGACATCGGTCGTTTGCGGTCTTTCCCGTTGCTGCCCGGTTCGCCCGGACAGGCGCGAACCCAGAGGTTTTTCATGTCTGAATTCCAGCTAGTCACCCGCTTCGAGCCCGCCGGCGATCAGCCGGAAGCCATCCGCCTGATGGTCGAGGGCATCGAAGCCGGGCTGGCGCACCAGACGTTGCTCGGTGTGACCGGCTCGGGCAAGACCTTCAGCATCGCCAATGTGATCGCCCAGATTCAGCGTCCGACCCTGGTGCTGGCGCCGAACAAGACCCTGGCCGCGCAGTTGTACGGTGAGTTCAAGGCGTTCTTCCCGAACAACGCGGTCGAATACTTCGTTTCCTACTACGACTACTACCAGCCCGAAGCGTATGTGCCGTCGTCGGACACCTTCATCGAGAAAGACGCCTCGATCAACGATCACATCGAGCAGATGCGATTGTCGGCGACCAAGGCACTGCTGGAGCGCAAGGACGCGATCATCGTCACCACCGTGTCGTGCATCTATGGTCTGGGCAGTCCGGAAACCTATTTGAAAATGGTGCTGCACGTGGATCGCGGCGACAAACTCGATCAGCGTGCGTTGCTGCGTCGCCTGGCGGATCTGCAATACACCCGCAACGACATGGAGTTCGCCCGTGCGACCTTCCGGGTCCGCGGCGATGTGATCGATATCCACCCGGCGGAATCCGATTTCGAAGCGATCCGCATCGAGCTGTTCGATGACGAAGTCGAGAGCCTGTCCGCCTTCGATCCGCTCACCGGCGAAGTGATTCGCAAGCTGCCGCGTTTCACGTTCTATCCGAAAAGCCACTACGTGACCCCACGGGAAACCCTGCTGGGTGCCGTCGAAGGGATCAAAGTCGAGTTGCAGGAGCGTCTGGACTACCTGCGCTCCAACAACAAACTCGTTGAGGCCCAGCGCCTGGAGCAGCGCACCCGTTTCGACCTGGAGATGATCCTCGAACTGGGTTACTGCAACGGCATCGAAAACTACTCGCGCTACCTGTCGGGCCGTGAATCCGGCCAGGCGCCACCGACTTTGTTTGACTACCTGCCGGCTGACGCCTTGCTGGTGATCGACGAATCCCACGTCAGCGTGCCGCAGGTCGGCGCCATGTATAAGGGCGACCGTTCGCGTAAAGAGACGCTGGTGGAATACGGTTTCCGTCTGCCGTCCGCGCTGGATAACCGGCCGATGCGTTTCGACGAGTTCGAAAACATCAGCCCGCAGACAATCTTTGTCTCGGCCACACCGGGCAATTACGAGGCAGAACACGCCGGTCGCGTGGTCGAGCAACTGGTCCGCCCGACTGGCCTTGTAGACCCGCAAATCGAAATCCGCCCGGCGCTGACTCAGGTCGACGATCTGCTCTCGGAAATCGGCAAGCGCGTGGCGCTGGAGGAGCGGGTGCTGGTCACCACACTGACCAAGCGCATGTCCGAAGACTTGACCGATTACCTGGCCGACCACGGCGTGCGGGTGCGTTATCTGCACTCGGACATCGACACGGTGGAGCGGGTCGAAATCATCCGCGATCTGCGTTTGGGTACCTTCGATGTGCTGGTGGGGATCAACCTGCTGCGTGAAGGCCTGGACATGCCGGAAGTCTCGCTGGTGGCGATCCTCGATGCGGACAAGGAAGGGTTCCTGCGTTCCGAACGCTCGCTGATCCAGACCATCGGCCGGGCGGCGCGTAACCTCAATGGTCGGGCGATTCTCTACGCGGATCGCATCACCGGTTCCATGGAACGGGCAATCGGCGAAACCGAGCGTCGCCGCGACAAGCAGATCGCCTTTAACCTGGCCAATGGCATCACGCCCAAAGGCGTGTTCAAGGACGTTGCCGACATCATGGAAGGCGCCACCGTGCCGGGTTCGCGCAGCAAGAAGCGCAAAGGCATGGCCAAGGCCGCCGAGGAAAACGCCAAGTACGAAGCGGAATTGCGCTCGCCGGGCGAGATCGCCAAGCGTATCAAGGCGCTGGAAGAGAAAATGTACCAACTCGCCCGCGACCTGGAGTTCGAAGCAGCGGCGCAGATGCGCGACGAGATTGGCAAGTTGCGTGAGCGGTTGATTACCGTCTGAGATTTGCGGTGCCTGATAGGCCGCCATCGCGAGCAAGCTCGGCTCCTACAGGTGATCACCTATCCTGTAGGAGCCGAGCTTGCTCGCGATGGCGGCGCCTCGGTCTTAATGCGCTTCCCCAGCCTTCAATCCCGCCGGCAACGCCTTGGTCAACAACACCGCCAGCATGCTGATCCCCAGCGCAATCCCGACAAAGTGAAACGCATCGTTGTAAGCCATGATCGACGCCTGCTGATGCGCGATTTCACTGAGCTTGCCCAGCGCTGCCGTCTCACTGCCAAACCGATCCGTCAGCGACGCCATGCGCTCGGCCACCTGCGGGTTGGTCGGCACAATCGTTTCACGTAAATAATCGAAGTAAGTCTTGGTTCGCGCATCCAGCAACGTGGCGAGGAGGGCGATGCCAATCGCGCCGCCGAGGTTGCGCAGGATGTTGAACAGACTCGACGCCGAACCTGCGTCCTGCGGCAGGATGTAGGCAGTGGCGATCAACGAGATGGTCACCATGATCAGCGGCTGGCCCAGCGCGCGGATGATCTGGATTTGATTGAACTGCGGCCCGGCGAAGTCCGGGTTCAACACCCCCGATGAAAAACTCGCCAATCCAAATAGCCCGAAACCCAGCGTGCACAGCCATTTCGGCGAGACGTACTTCATCAGCTTCGGCACCAGCGGAATCAGAAACAGCTGTGGCACACCCATCCACATGATCACTTCGCCGATTTGCAGGGCGTTGTAGTTCTGGATCTGCGCCAGGTACAGCGGCAACAGGTAGATCGAGCCGTACAATCCGACACCCATCCCGACACTGGAAATACTCGATAAACCAAAGTTTCGATTGCGCAGGATGCCGAGGTTGATCAGCGGATTGGGCTTGGACGTCTGCACGATCACAAAGGTGATCAGGCTGACTAGCGCAATGCTGCCCAGGGTCACGATCAGGCTCGATTCCAGCCAGTCCTTGCGATGGCCTTCCTCCAAAAACACCTGCAAACAACCGAGGCCGACGCCCAGCGTGAGAATGCCCATGTAGTCGGTGCTTTTCAGCAGTTCCCAGTGGGCTTCTTTCTTCTCCAGGCCGTACATCAGACCGGCGATCATGATCAGCCCTGGAGGAATATTGATGTAGAAGATGTATTCCCAGCCCCAATTCTCGGTCAGCCAGCCGCCGAGTGTTGGGCCGATGGAGGGCGCGAAGGTTGCGGTCATGGCGAACATGGCCATGCCTTTGGCGCGGTGGTGTTCGGGGAGTTTGATCAGCGTGAGGGTGAACGCCAGCGGGATCAGCGCGCCGCCGGTGAAGCCCTGCAAGGCTCGGAAGACGATCATGCTTTCCAGGCTCCACGCCATGGAGCAGAGCAGGGAAGCAGCGAGAAATCCGAGGGACACCCACACCGCCAGCCGCCGCGCCGAGAGCAGCTGCACCAGCCACGCCGTCAGCGGAATCATGATGATTTCCGCCACCAGGTAGGAGGTGGAAATCCACGAGCCTTCTTCCAGGGTCGCCGACAGCGCGCCCTGAATATCCTTGAGCGACGAGTTGGTGATCTGGATGTCGAGCACCGCCATAAAGGCGCCGAGCATCACGCTCATGACCGCGATCCAGTCCCGCCGGGTCGGTTCGCCGACCGGGCGGATCAGTTGATCACCGGCCATCGTCAGGGGCGTCTTTGATGTTCACTTTGGCGGTGACTGACATGCCCGGACGAATCTTGCCTTGCAGCGGATTGTTCGCGGCGAAGGTCAGTTTTACCGGAATCCGTTGTACGACTTTGGTGAAGTTGCCGGTGGCATTGTCCGGCGGCAACAGGCTGAACTGCGCGCCCGAGGCGGCGAACAGGCTGTCGACTCGCGCATCGATTGGCATGTCGCTGTAGGCGTCAAAGATCAGTTCGGCTTTTTGGCCGGGCTGCATGTGACCAATCTGGGTTTCCTTGAAGTTGGCCTGAATCCAGATGTCCTGATCCGGAACGATCGACATCAGGTAAGCACCTGCCTGCACGTACTGGCCTTCGCGGGCAGCGCGCTGGCCGACCAGGCCGCTGATCGGTGCGTGGATTTCGCTGCGGGTCAGGTTCAGTTCGGCCTGGGCCAGATCGGTTTTAGCGTTGGCGATCATGGCGTCGAGGCGTTTGATCTCGGCGGCAAGCGAGTTGATTTGTTGGCGCTGACTTTGTGCATCCGCCTGGGCCTTGGTCACTTGCGAGCGGGCGATGTGGTTGTCGGCGGAGAGGGTGGTCACCCGTTCTTCCGAGACATAGCCGGGTTTGCGCAGGGTTTGCGCGCGAGACAAATCGATCTGCGAACGACCGAGGCTGGCTTGGCTGGAGGCGACTTGCGCCTCGCTGGCGGCGATCAGACTGGCTTGCTGAGTCAGTTTGCTTCGGGCTTGCAGGCGTTCGGCTTCACGGGTGGCGAGGGCGGCATTGGCGCGGTCGACGGCGAGGTGGAAGTCATCGCCTTCGAGCTTGATCAGCAGCTGGCCTTTCTCGACGTGCTGGTTGTCCTGCACCAGCACCTGTTCGATGCGCGCGCCCAATTGGCTCGACACGCGGGTGATCTCGCCCTGGACATAAGCGTTGTCGGTGCTTTCATAGAATCGCCCCTTGAAGAACCACTGGGCGAAAAAGCCCCCGGCAATCAGCAGGACGAGCAGCAGGAAAATAGACAGGCGACGCTTGAGTTGGGCAGGCATGGGCAGACTGTAGTCGAGAAATTGTAAGGAAAGTTATCAGCGGTCAAATCTGGCATACAGCGAATGATGGGTAAATGCCATCGGCTGATAATCGGCCATTCACCAAGGCTAGAGCCCGTTGTAGACGCAACCTTGGCTTAAATGCCCTGCTCACTGGAGCCGGGCGGGCAACGCCTGTTACCATTCGCCCTTTGTTTTATCTTCATTTCGAGACTTGCCATGACCACCGTCCGCACTCGCATCGCGCCATCGCCTACCGGGGATCCCCACGTAGGTACCGCTTACATCGCTTTGTTCAACTACTGCTTTGCCAAGCAGCACGGCGGTGAGTTCATCCTGCGGATCGAAGACACTGACCAATTGCGTTCGACCCGCGAGTCCGAACAACAGATTTTCGACGCCCTGCGCTGGTTGGGTATCGACTGGAGCGAAGGCCCGGATGTTGGCGGCCCGCACGGTCCTTACCGTCAGAGCGAGCGTGGCGACATCTATCAGAAGTACTGCCAGCAGCTGGTCGAGATGGGCCACGCTTTCCCGTGCTTCTGCACCGCCGAAGAGCTGGACCAGATGCGAGCCGAGCAAATGGCCCGCGGCGAAACCCCGCGTTACGACGGCCGTGCGCTGTTGCTGCCCAAAGAAGAAGTTGCACGCCGCCTCGCTGCCGGCGAGCCGCACGTAATCCGCATGAAAGTGCCGAGCGAAGGCGTTTGCGTGGTGCCGGACATGCTGCGTGGCGACGTCGAGATCCCGTGGGATCGCATGGACATGCAAGTACTGATGAAGACCGACGGCCTGCCGACGTACTTCCTGGCCAACGTCGTCGATGACCACCTGATGGGCATCACCCACGTTCTGCGCGGCGAAGAGTGGCTGCCATCGGCACCGAAACTGATCCTGCTGTACGAATACTTCGGCTGGGAACAACCGGAGCTGTGCTACATGCCGCTGCTGCGTAACCCGGACAAGAGCAAGCTGTCCAAGCGCAAGAACCCGACCTCGGTGACGTTCTACGAGCGTATGGGCTTCATGCCGGAAGCGATGCTCAACTACCTCGGTCGCATGGGCTGGTCGATGCCGGACGAGCGCGAGAAGTTCTCGCTGCAGGAAATGGTCGACAACTTCGACCTGAGCCGCGTCTCCCTCGGCGGGCCGATTTTTGACATCGAGAAGCTGTCGTGGCTCAACGGCCAATGGCTGCGTGACTTGCCGGTGGAAGAGTTCGCTTCGCGCCTGCAAACATGGGCGCTGAACCCGGAATACATGATGAAGATCGCGCCGCACGTGCAGGGTCGGGTTGAAACCTTCAGCCAGGTCGCACCGCTGGCCGGTTTCTTCTTCGCCGGTGGCGTGAACCCGGACGCCAAGCTGTTTGAATCCAAGAAGCTGTCGGGCGATCAGGTCCGTCAGTTGATGCAGTTGATCCTGTGGAAGCTGGAAAGCCTGCGTCAGTGGGAGAAGGACAGCATCACCGCAACGATCCAAGCGGTGGTCGAATCCCTGGAGCTGAAGCTGCGTGACGCCATGCCGCTGATGTTTGCCGCGATCACTGGCCAGGCCAGCTCGGTGTCGGTGCTCGATGCGATGGAAATCCTTGGCCCGGACCTGACCCGTTTCCGTCTGCGCCAGGCGATCGACTTGCTGGGCGGCGTGTCGAAGAAGGAAAACAAGGAGTGGGAAAAACTCTTGGGCAACATCGCCTAAGGTTGTTTGATCCTGCGTAGGAGCTGCCGAAGGCTGCGATCTTTTGATCCTGCTCTTCGGCGCCACCCCGGTTTTTCAGGGGGAGGGCGGTAAGTGATTGTTATGTCGGCAAAAAACTTTGAAATATTTTAAAAATAAGTTTGACAGCCTTCCGATGCGCCATTAAGATTCGCCCCGTCCTCAGCGATGAGGGGCTATAGCTCAGCTGGGAGAGCGCTTGCATGGCATGCAAGAGGTCGACGGTTCGATCCCGTCTAGCTCCACCAATTTACACTTCAAGGTCTGGCCACACCGGCCTTGAAGCGATCAACTCTCAGCGTTGATCTGTTGTATAGAAGGGTTTGCGTCCCCTTCGTCTAGTGGCCTAGGACACCGCCCTTTCACGGCGGTAACAGGGGTTCGAGTCCCCTAGGGGACGCCAGTTTTACAGAAGCGATGTTGCAAGATGTCGCTCCGCCGCGAGGCGAAAAATCCGGGGCTATAGCTCAGCTGGGAGAGCGCCTGCATGGCATGCAGGAGGTCAGCGGTTCGATCCCGCTTAGCTCCACCAATTTTACAGTTCAAGGTCTGGCCACACCGGCCTTGAATCGATCAGCTCTCAGCACTGATCAGTTGTATAGAAGGTTTTGCGTCCCCTTCGTCTAGTGGCCTAGGACACCGCCCTTTCACGGCGGTAACAGGGGTTCGAGTCCCCTAGGGGACGCCACGATTACCCGCTCTGCGGGATTTTATAAGGGTCATTCAATTATTGAATGGCCCTTTTGTTTGTCTGGCGTTTGGCCAAATCCCTCTATTTCTTTCAAACTGTTCTTCAGACCAGCGGTCACATCCACGACTTGCGTAAAATTATTATGAGAATAATATTCTAGTCGTAATATTCGGAGGCAACGATGAACGATAAAAAAGCTCAAACCCGCGAACGCATCCTCAAGGCTGCCAGCGCAGCGCTGATTCAGCGCGGCCCGGCCGAACCGAGCGTGGGCGAAGTGATGGGCGCGGCCGGCCTGACCGTCGGCGGCTTCTATGCGCACTTCGAAAGCAAGGACGCGATGATGCTGGAAGCGTTCAAGCAGCTGCTCGGTCACCGCCGTGGCTTGATCGCCGACATGGACGCCGAATTGACCGGCGAAGAGCGTCGCGCGTTGGTTGCTGCGTTTTATCTGTCACGCAAACACCGTGATTCCTCTGATTCAGCGTGCCCGATTCCGGCTTCTGTCGGTGAATTGGGGCGCCTGCCGGACGCGTTTCGCGTGGCGTTGAATGAGCATGTTGAAATGATGGTCGCGCAGTTGGCGGCCAGCCCGGAAGACACCGACAAAGCCTTGGCCGACATGGCCTTGATGGTCGGTGGTTTGGCTTTGGCTCGCGCGTTGGGGCCAGGAGAATTGTCCGATCGATTGCTGCGCGCCGCCAAGTCTGCGGTGCTGTGACCTAAAGGCGTTAGCCTGAGGAGTGAGAGCGATGAGCACGTTAAAGTGGGTTCGTGGCGTTAATGGCACCTTGGGCTGGTTCGCACCGAAACTGGTTGCGAGCAAAATGCGACTGGCTTTCATGACGCCGCGGGAACTGCCGCCGCGTGATTGGGAATTGCCGCTGCTGGCGAAGTCCGAGCGAATCACCCTGCGCTTCGGTCTCTCGGCACTGCGTTGGGGGCAAGGCCCTGCGGTGTTGCTGATGCACGGTTGGGAAGGCCGGCCGACGCAGTTTGCCAGCCTCATCACCGCGTTGGTCGATGCCGGTTACACCGTGGTTGCTCTGGACGGCCCGGCTCACGGTCGCTCTCCGGGCAACGAAGCGAACGTCGTGCTGTTTGCCCGAGCCATGCTTGAAGCTGCTGCCGAGTTGCCGCCGCTGCAAGCGGTCATCGGTCACTCCATGGGTGGCGCCAGTGCCATGCTCGCCGTTCAACTGGGCTTGCGCACCGAAACCCTGGTCACGATCGCCGCCCCGGCTCGGATCCTTGGCGTGTTGCGCGGTTTCGCCCGTTACGTGCGGCTGCCACCGAAAGCCCGCTCGGCGTTCATTCGTCAGGTCGAGAAAGACGTCGGCATGCGCGCTGCGGCACTGGATGTCGCGCACTATCAACTCGACATGCCCGGCCTGATCGTTCATGCCGAAGACGACTGCTACGTTCCGGTCAAGGAATCGCAGCTGATCAACGAAGCCTGGTTCGACAGTCGTTTACTGCGCCTGAAAGAGGGTGGTCATCAACGGGTACTGGCTGACCCTCGGGTGATCGAAGGCGTTCTCTCGCTGCTGGCCGGTCGCAGTCTGCAATCGCGCCAATCGGCCTGAGCATCCGTTACACTGCCCCGGTGAAAATTTTCTGACCGGGAGTGGGGCATGGGCTGGGATCGGGCAACGCCATTTATCATTGATCTGGAAGTGGGCGCAGAGGACATCGATGGGCTGGGTCACGCGAACAACGCGGTGTACGTGACCTGGCTCGAACGCTGTGCCTGGCGCCATTCCCAGCGCCTTGGCCTGGACCTGGTCGAATATCGTCGGCTGGATCGGGCGATGGCGGTGGTGCGGCACGAGATCGATTACCTGGCCGCCGCCTATGAAGGCGATGAGTTGCAATTGGCGACGTGGATCGTCGATTGGGACCAACGCCTGAAAATGACCCGACACTTCCAGTTGAAACGCCCCAGCGACAACACCACGTTGCTGCGAGCGCAAACCACCTTTGTCTGCATCGAACTGTCGACCGGTAAGCCCAAGCGCATGCCAGCGGAATTCATCGAGGGTTACGGCCCTGCACTGCAACTCCCGGCCTGACACCTTCCTTTGTAGGAGCTGTGTAGGAGCTGTCGAGTGAAACGAGGCTGCGATCTTTTGACTTTGATTTTTAAAAAACAAGATCAAAGGATCGCAGCCTCGTTTCACTCGACAGCTCCTACACAGCACCTACATGAGCAAAACCTGTAAACTGCCGCACGTTTTTCGTTGAGTGTGTTTTTCATGCAAATTGCTTTGGCGCCCATGGAGGGGTTGGTCGACAACATCCTGCGGGACGTGCTGACCCGTGTGGGCGGTATCGATTGGTGCGTGACCGAGTTCATTCGGATCAACGATCAGCTGCTCACGCCTGCCTATTACCACAAGTTCGGCCCGGAGCTGTTGACCGGCGCCCGCACCGCGTCCGGCGTGCCGCTGCGGGTGCAACTGCTCGGTTCCGATCCGGTGTGCCTGGCGGAAAACGCCGCGCTGGCCTGCGAACTGGGTTCCGAGGTCATCGACCTGAACTTCGGCTGCCCGGCCAAGACTGTGAACAAGTCCCGTGGCGGTGCGGTGCTGCTCAAAGAGCCTGAGCTGCTGAACCAGATCGTCGAACATGTCCGTCGCGCCGTTCCGGCGCACATTCCAGTGACCGCCAAGATGCGCCTCGGTTTCGACAGTCCGGACGGTGCGCTGGTGTGTGCTACGGCCCTGGCCGAAGGTGGCGCTGCGCACATCGTGGTTCATGCGCGGACCAAAACTGACGGCTACAAGCCGCCAGCCCATTGGGAATGGATCCCCCGGGTGCAGGATGTGGTCAAGGTTCCAGTGTTCGCCAATGGCGATATCTGGAGCGTCGAAGACTGGCGTCGTTGCCGCGAAATCAGCGGCGTCGAGGACATCATGCTCGGCCGCGGGCTGGTTTCGCGCCCGGACCTGGCACGGCAAATCGCAATGGCGCGGGCCGGTGAGGACGTCGTCGAGATGACCTGGGCCGAGCTGCTGCCATTGATTCAGGATTTCTGGCTGCAAGCCAAGGCGCAAATGACGCCACGCCAATCGCCGGGTCGCTTGAAGCAGTGGCTGGCGATGCTGACCCGCAATTACCCTGAAGCGGTCGAGCTGTTCACCGTGCTGCGTCGCGAGACCGAACTGGATCAGGTCTCGCGTTTACTGGGTCTTCAGGTGTCCGAAGCAGCCTGAATCCAACTGAAAAAAAACAGTAAATAATCTCTTGAAAAGCAATCAGCGGTCCTTATTTAAGGATTACGCGATGCCGAATTCGGGTCGCGGAGACAAAAAAACTTGCTGATATGTTTCAGGAGATTTGAATCATGAGTACTGCATTTTCCATGGCACCACTGTTCCGTTCCTCGGTAGGTTTCGACCGTTTTAATGACCTGTTCGAAACCGCCCTGCGCAACGAGCCAGGCAGCACCTACCCACCTTACAACGTCGAAAAACACGGCGACGACCAATACCGCATCGTCGTAGCGGCCGCCGGCTTCCAGGAAGAAGACCTGGAGCTGCAAGTGGAAAAAGGTGTGCTGACCATCAGTGGCGGCAAGCGTGACGCGAACGAAGCCGTCACTTATCTGTACCAAGGCATCGCACAGCGTGCCTTCAAACTGTCCTTCCGTCTGGCGGACCATATCGAAATCAAGGCCGCCGGCCTGAGCAACGGTTTGTTGAGCATTGACCTGTTGCGGGTGATTCCGGAAGAGGCGAAAGCCAAACGCATCCCGATCAACGGGACGCAAAAGCCAGCGCTGCAGCACTGAGTCATTCGAAGACACACATTCGTCTGAGCAGGCTGTAATCCGCTGAATGAAGGCCCCGACTCGTCGGGGCCTTTTTGTTGCGGCGAAAAAAACAGGCATGCGAGCTTTGCCGCCTTGCGACGGTTTCTCTACAATCCACGCCAGTTTGCCGACTCCCATTCTGCCTGGTCGGCCCGGAGCTTTTTTTCATGGACGAGATACAACAGCGTTGGCTGTACGCGCTTTCTGCGCCTTTGGTTGCCCTTAACCCCGATGCCGATTACACCGCCGCCACGTATTGCTTTGACCTCAAGCACGTTGATGTCGAAGGCGGGTGGGGCATCACTACGCGGCCAGAGCTGCTCGAAATGCTGCGCACGGCTGATACCGGTCACGCCACACGGCTGAACGAAGCCTATCGCCAGTGGGAACGGTGTCTGCCATCCGAGTGGCAAGCGTTGATCGACACACTCGATACCCGTCAGCGGGCCTTTTATGAACTGGCCAGCCGCACGTTCGGAGAGTGTGGGCCGGGTGGCATACGCGCTTGGGACATCGGACGCATGGGCTTTCTGCTACGTAGTGCGGTGCTCCATGGCTGGATCGATTTGACCGAAAGCCTTTGGCTGCATGGTCGGATGGCGGCGCGCGCACGGTATTACTACGACAGCTGGACCACCTACCTGAACGCTTTTATGGTCGGCAAGGCCTTCTGGAGTTGCCTGGGGAATGCCGACGAGCAACTGGCCCACGAATACGACCGCCAGGGCGACTACCCGGGCAACACCGTCATCCCTGAAAAAATCGACCGCGATGCCCGGGCGCTTTTCGCGCAACTGCCTTGGGACATGCCACTGCACCTGCCGGAACGCCCGGATACTTTAGGGGAGTTCGACTGGTCATGAGTTGCTGGATTCGCTTGGGCATTGAGCCTACCAAAGACAACGACGCCATTCGCGGTGCCTATCGCGCGCGCTTGCCGCAGCATCACCCCGAGACCGATCCGGAAGGCTTTCAAGCCCTGCGTGAGGCCTATGAAGTGGCTTTGCGCTTTGCTCGCGAGGAAGACCTCGATACCGAAGCACTGGTCGTTGCCGGACAAAGTGCTGCCGAGCAAGTGTTAGCAAGCTTCGAAGCGTTGCTGCTCGACTCGACGCGACGCTTCAATCCGCAGGCCTGGCAAGCGTTCAATCTCGACCTTGATCAGCTGTCGCTGGAGACGCTGGATGAAGTGTGTTGGGCTTTGCTGAGGCAGTTGATCGACGCCGGGCCGATTTCTCACGCCTGCGCGCGTTTGATGGCGCAACGTATGGGTTGGGCAAGCCGGATGTTGGACTTGGCGTTTGAGAACGCACAGCAGGTCGATGAGTTTCTCCAGCGAATCGATGCACCGGATCCGTTCGACACATCGCTGATGGCCCATTGGTCGGCGTCCGCGCAACTGGAAACCCTCTGGTACGTGCGCACCCTCAACTACCTGCACCACAACGAACCGCTGGCCGATTACAAACATTTCGCAAGCCTTCACACCTGTCTACCGCTGCCCGCTGACGACAGCCTGCTACAACGTTTGGCCGTGCAGTTCAGTCAGGCCGGAATTGGCAACAAGGGTTTTCTCGACATCGTGAGCGAACAGCATCGGCTGGCGCCGCAGGATGTCGACTGGCTTTATTTGGTGGCTCGCCAGCGCAGCGCGCTAGGGCTTGAGGAGCTGGCCTTGCAAGCCTGGGTGCGGCTCTGGAACGAGCATCAGCATCCGAAAGCCGCGACCTGGTTGCTGGAGCTCTGTGCTCGCCATCAGCCGTTGCGTTTGCCGTTGCTGATACAGGCCTTTGATCGACTGGAAAATTTCCGCGACTGGTCCCATGACCTCAGCGATGTCACCCAGGAATACGGCAGCCCGTCTCAACGTCCGGAGACGCTGGCGCGCTGGTTCCACGCCCGGCAACTTGACCTGGCCGGCATTGCGGCGGCCTTCGTCGGATGGCGCATCAGTGGCGACGAACTGCCTTTGCTGGCGTGGCTGCTTGAAGAGAGCGATGACCCGCAGCTGCAGACGCTGTACCAGCATGCGTGGGCGTTGCACCGTGGCGACGTGCCCTTGCTGCAACGGGTGCTGGACGCGCCTGAAAGCCTCGACGTGCTCGACGCGTTGGTGTTGCAAGGGTTCAAGTATCAGGCCGAACAGCAAATCTGCTGGCTGACTCAAGCGCCGATCCCGTTGGCGCTGAACGCGTTTCTCGACAGCCAATCCGCGCACCCGGTGCTCGCACCGGAACTGCAGAAGGGCGAGCCGCGTGAGCTCAGCCTGCTGTGGATGCGTCGTTTGCGCTCCTACGACGCTCGAGCAATGGCACGGCTGGATGAGGCGTTCGCGCTGGGCAAGCAAGACCCGGTACTAAGCGGCGTGTACCTGCAAGCCCAATTGGCCGAGCAGGGCCTGCTGGTGCCCGCGATAGCGACTCAGCTTGATGTGTGGGAATGGCATCGCCAAGCGCTGTACCTGTTGGCAACCCTCGATCAACCACAGCGTTGGCTGGGCGCGCAATCGGCGGCCTGCGTGGATTCGATGGATGTTCCGCGCGACCATCCGCTGGCTCGTTTACAGCCGCTGTTGCGCCGATTGAATCGCGAGCAGGGCAGCCTGAGCGGTTTGCTCGGCTGGCTGCAAGCGGCGGATCCGGTTCATGCCTTGCTTGCCCGGCAACTGCTTGGCGTCCAGGAAGCACTCGACAGCACACAGTTGCTGTCCAATGACCGTTTGTTCGAGTGCATGCGCAGCGACATCCGCGCGTTCGACAACGATCTGCTGGGCCGGATGTTGTTGTGTGGCGTGCTGTATCAGGACCCGCTGCTCGATGCCGAGCAGCGTGGCTATTTACTTGGCAGAATTTCCGCCGTCACCAATCCCGAGGACTGGTTCGACGGGTTTCGCGACGGTCTGATCAAAGGAGAGCCGAAGCGGCCACCACGCTCGTCGCTGGAAGACAGCGAAGGGATCGACAGCGAGGCGTTTTACCTCGCTCTCGATGCGCTCAAGAGCTTGGCGCGCTATGGCAGTGCCGGCGTGCCGCGCGGGAAGATTTTGCAGCGCATGCAGCGAGCCAAGGATGATCCGGCTCACGGGTTGGGTCTGCGGTTTGCCTTCAGTGCATTGCTGTCCTGGAGCGAACGCCTGCTGCTGGCCAAAAGCGACAGCCGCCCCGCGCCATCCGCTGCGTTCTGGCGTTTAGGCTCGCGACTGGGGCGCACGGCATTTATCGGACAGGTACTGGGATGCATGCTGATAACCCTTGTGGCGGCGATTTTCAGCGGCACCCCTGCCGTAATGTTGCTGGGCGTTGCGTTTCTACTCAGTGCCGTATTAAGGCGCTTGCATGACCTCGGTCGCGGAATTCCCACGTTGCTGGTTTGCTGCTGCCTGGCGCCGGTGTTGCCGTTTCTGCCGCTGGTGTTGTTCGGTTTTCCCGGCGACAAACTGCCCAACCGCTATGGCGTACCGCCGGACGGCGCGGGTGAGGACACATTGCCCGGTGGTTTGCAGGCCACCCTGCGGCGGCTCAATGGTTAAAGGCGGAGTTGGTCCAGCGCCTTATTGAGTT
This sequence comes from Pseudomonas sp. LBUM1645, assembly GCF_059716185.1. Lineage (NCBI taxonomy): Bacteria > Pseudomonadati > Pseudomonadota > Gammaproteobacteria > Pseudomonadales > Pseudomonadaceae > Pseudomonas > Pseudomonas sp. LBUM1645. The sequence continues at coordinate 4,836,977 of NZ_CP166811.1, read as the reverse complement.
GTGAGCGATGGCTGGCAATCTCCACCGATTGCTGGCCACCGAGCACGGAGGTAAAAGCATCCAGCCAACCGGCAATTTGTTCACGCTCATCGCCCAGGCTTTGCATCCAGGCACGCTCCAGTCGCGCCAGCAGGGTGCGATTGGGCAGCGCATCGCGCGGGTGAATTTTCAGGGCGGTGAGCCGTTCATGGCTGTTTTGCCGTGATTGCTGATCAAGCCCGGTGGGACTGCGGTCGATGCTGTGGCTGTGACGTTCACCGCTGGCCAGCATGGTCACATCGACTTCGAGCAAACCATTGATGTCGTAACTGAAGCGTACATCCAGGGCTTGCGTCTGGTCGCCGGGTGTCACGGGTACGTCGAAGGCATCGATGAAAATATTGTCCCGCACCCACGGCCGTTCACCCTGATAGACCGCGATGCGGATAGACGCTTGCTGTGGATGCGTCGTGTAAAAGCGTTGCACCCGGGAGGTCGGGATCACGGTGTTGCGCTCAATGATAGGAGAGAAAGCGCCGCTGACGTCTTCACCGCGACTCGTCGAGATGCCCAGCGTGTAGGGGCAGACGTCGGTCAGGATCAGTTCCTCGATGGCGCCATCGCGGGCCTTGCACGCGGCTTGGGTGGCCGCCCCCAGCGCGACAATCGTGTCCGGGTCGAGGTGGCGATAAGGCAGACGCCCGAAGAGTGTGGCAACCATTTGCTGCACCGCGGGCATCCGCGTGGCGCCACCGACCAGCACCAGGCTGTCGAGGTCCTTGGGCTTCAGTCGGGCATCGCGCAGGGCCTGTTCGATGGGGGCGCGCAACCGGGCCAACAGAGGCTCCCAGATTTTCAGCGCCGCCGCTTCATCCAGTGACCATTCGCGCAACTCGCCGGCACCGTTCCAGCTCAGTTGCTGCGCGCCTTCTGTGAGCTTGCATTTGAGTTGCTCAAGGGCGTCACCGAGGCTGGCCAAGGCCTGGGCATCAATCATCTGTGCAGTGAGTTGCCAGTCTTTCAGGCAGGCCTGCATCAACGCCGCGGTAAAGTCTTCGCCGCCGAGGAAGTTGTCGCCGGTGGAGGCATGGACCTCGATCAGCGGCAATGCGTATTCCAGTACCGTGACATCAAAGGTGCCACCGCCCAGATCGAAAATCAGCGTGCGCTCGAATTTTTGCTCGTGCAGCCCATATGCCATGGCGGCGGCGGTAGGTTCATTGATCAAGCGCGACACTGCCAGGCCTGCCAGTTCAGCGGCAAACAGCGTGCGCTTGCGTTGCTCGTCACTGAAGTAGGCCGGCACCGAGATCACCGCCTCGTGCACCGGGTGGCCCAGCCAGGCTTCGGCATCCTGCTTGAGCGAGCCGATCACCAGGGCCGACAGCTCTTCAGGACTGAATTGCCGACCGCCCAGTTCGAATTGCTTGTCACTGCCCATGAAACGCTTGAACGCGGCCACCGTGCGTTCCGGATGGGTCGTCAGGCGGGCGCGTGCCGCATTGCCAACCAGAATGCTGTCGTCCTCATCGAGGCTGACTACGGAAGGGGTGAGGAATTCGCCGAGGGCGTTGGGAATCAACTGTGCCCGACCTTCCTGCCAAACGGCGATCAGGCTATTGGTGGTCCCAAGATCGATACCCAGCAAGGCCGGGCGGGGGAGGGTTGCATCCTGCATGATTGATCTCTTTGAGGCGGTGTAAAAAAACGCGACCCTACAGGTTGAGAGAAAAACTGGCAATTGCCCGGCGCCACGCCTCCGTGTAGCAGCTGCCGAGCCTGCGAGGCTGCGTTCGGCTGCGAAGCAGTCGTGAAATCAGACGATGCGGTGTTTCAGGGAGACCGCACATACAGTTTTACGACTACTCCGCAGCCGAACGGGGATAAATCCCCTCGCCACAAGGCAGCTACAAAAGTTGTGTGGGCACTGCGCTCATTTGAGCAACTTCTGAAAATCCTCCACTGGCAGCGGCGGGCTGTGCAAATACCCCTGATAAAAATGACAGCCCAGCCCCTGCAAGAATTCCAGCTGCTCCGGCGTCTCTACCCCTTCGGCAATCACTTTCAAATCCAGGCTGCGGGCCATGGCAACGATGGCGCGGATGATCTCGGCGTCGTTGGGGTCGGTGGTGGCGTCGCGGATGAACGATTGGTCGATTTTCAGGGTGTCGACCGGCAGACGCTTGAGGTAGGTCAGCGAGGAATAACCGGTGCCGAAATCGTCCATGGCGAAACTCACGCCGAGTTTTTTCAGGCTACGCATTTTATTGATGGTGTCTTCCAGGTTCTGGATCACGATGCCTTCGGTGATTTCCAGCTTCAGCAGCGAGCAGGGCAGGCCGTGGATGAGGAGGCTGTGCTCAATGCGTTCGACGAAGTCGTTTTGGCGAAATTGCCGCGGGCTGATATTCACGCACAGGCTGAAGTCCAGCGGATCGACCAGGCCCTTGGCGATCAGTTGTTTGAAGGCGCTGCAGGCTTCGTCGACGATCCAGGTACCCACTTCCAGAATCAGTCCGCTGTCCTCCAGCACCTTGATGAACTCGGTGGGCGATTGCGCGCCAAGTTCCGGATGGTTCCAGCGCACCAGCGCCTCGGCGCCGACGATGCGGTCGTTCCGGGCGTCCACCTGAGGCTGGTAGTGCACGCGGAATTCACCCCGGGAAAGGGCCAGGCGCAGGTCGGTTTCCATGCGCAAGCGTTCGCTCGCCGCCTTCTGCATGGTGTTGTGGTACATCTGCGCGGTATTGCGGCCCGAATCCTTGGCTCGGTAGAGGGCGATGTCGGCGCGTTTGAGCAGGTCGGTCGGGGTCGAACCGTGATCGGGAATCAGCGCGATGCCGATGCTCGGGGTCACTTGCAGGCGTTGTCCGTCGAGGAACATCGGCTCCGACAGCAGTTCACGCAAGGTGTCCGCCAGTTGCAGGACTTGCTCGCTGACCTCGTTGCGCGAGCCTTCGAGCCCGCTGAGCAGCACCACGAATTCGTCACCGCCCAAACGCGCGACGGTGTCTTCCATGCGCACGCTGGCTTCGAGGCGCGCGGTGATGATTTTCAGCACGGTATCGCCCACCGGATGACCGAGCGAATCATTGATGTGCTTGAAGTGATCAAGATCGAGAAACATCAGGGCGCCGCGCAGGTTGTGGCGCTTGAGCAGGGCAATCTGCTGACTCAGGCGATCCATCAGCAGGGCGCGGTTGGGCAGGTTGGTCAGCGGGTCGTGGTAGGCCAGGTGACGGATCTGCGCTTCGGCGTTTTTCAGCAGGCTGACGTCCCGCGCGGTCAGCAGCAGGCAGGCGGTTTCGTTGAGGGTGATCGGTTCTACCGAGACTTCGACAGTCAGCAACTCGCCGCGTTTATTGCGCCCGAGCATTTCCTGGTGATGCACCCGGCCTTTGATCTGGAGTTCGGCGAGCAGCGCCGAACGTTGTTTTTCCTCGGCCCAGATGCCGACCTGATACACCGTGCGACCCACCACTTCATCGGCGCGGTAGCCGGTCAGGCGGCAGAAGCCATCGTTAACCTCCAGATAACGCCCGGTGTCGCGCTCGGTGATGGTGATGGCGTCGGGGCTGGAGTGGAAGGCCTTGGCGAACTTCTCTTCGCTGGCCTTGAGCGCGGCTTCCGAGCGTTGCTGCTGAGTGATATCGCGCAGGGTGGTGACGATGCACGGCTGCTCGCCGACGCTGATCTGGCGGCTGGAAATCACACAGGTCAGGGCTTGCCCGTCTTTGTGCTGAACGAGGATCGCCACGTTGTTCAGACCCTGTTCGCGGATGACCTGCTCGATGCGTCGCAGGCTTTGCGCCGAAGCGTCCCATAGACCGATTTCGTCGGCGCTGCGGCCAATCACGTCGGCGGCGCTCCAGCCGAAGGTCTGGGTGAAGCTGGAGTTGATCTCGATGAATTGGCCGGTGTCCTGACGGGTCACGCAAATCGGGTCCGGGCTGACCTGGAACAGGGTGGCGAACTTCTCTTCGGACGCCACCAGCAACTGCTCCCGCTCAACCTGGTCGGTGATGTCGAGCAGCGTACCGGCCATGCGCAGCGGGGCACCGTTTTCATCGCGATAGAGTCGGGCGCGGCTTTCCAGGTAGCGCGAGCTGCCGTCCGGCAGTTGCACGCGGTAGGTCAGTTGATAATTGCCGGCAGGGCCTTCTCGCAGGCTGCGATAGGCATCGCGCATGGAGTCGCGCTCTTCACCGGGCACGCCTTCAAAAAAATCGTCGAAGGATTCATGGAAAGGTATGGGGTCCAGCCCGTGCAGCTGGGCGGCGCGTGCCGAGCCGTACAGCATGCCACTGGGAATGTGCCAGTCCCACGTGCCGAGTTGCGCTGAATCCAGCGCCAGATCAAGGCGCTCCTGGCTGTCTTTCAGGGCATGTTCGGCGGCTTTGCGTTCGGTGGTGTCAAGGAACGTACTCAGCAGATAAGGCTGGCCTTCGAGCTCGACCTTTTGCGCGCTGAGGATGCCGTCGTGGATCTGGCCGTTGCTGGCACGAAATTGCACCTCCATGTTGATCAGTTCGCCCTTGGCCTTGGTGGCTGCGACGAGTTGCGCCCGTTGCTCTGGATGCACCCAGAGGCCCAGTTCCAGGGTGGTGCGACCAATAGCGTTCTGCACTGGCCAGCCAAACAGGCTTTCGAAATACTGGTTGGCTTCGCTGATCAGGCCGTCTTCCTGGCGAGTCAGCAGGACCATGTTCGGACACAGGTGGAACAGCGTGGCGAAGCGTTTTTCCGAGCTGCTCAACGCCTGTTCGCGCTGGCGCTGGTGGGTGATTTCACGGATGACGCCAATCATGCGTGGTCGACCGTGTTTGTCCGGCAGCAGGCTGCCGTTGATCTCCAGCCAGTGCAGGCTGCCGTCGGGCCAGCGGATGCGGTGATGCATCGCCTGTTCCAGCGGGGCGCCGGCGATCACCGCGTCGAAGGCGCGAATGGTTTTCGCCCGATCCTCTGGCGGCAGCAAGTCGAGGTATTCCAGATCCGCCGGCAGCGGTTGCCGGGGGTCGAAGCCGAACAGCGCCTGGGTACCCCGCGACCAGCTGATCTGCCCACGTTCGATGTCCCAATACCAGGCGCCCAAACGTGCACCGTTGAGGGCGGCCAGCAATTGTGGGGCGCTTTCCCAGCTCTGCTCGGACCGTTTTGGGTCAAGCGCCTGTATACGCGGCATCGGCGGAATACGGTCAACAGATTTCGGCATTGGCAAGCCTTGGCTGAGTGGGGTGTCAGGTTCAGTGACTCGAGGCTCTATAGACACGTAGCACAGCTTAGCCGAGAGTCCCTGGCAGATCGATTTGTGCATCCAGCAAGGCCATGAAGGCCCGTGCCGCATTCGACAGCGTCCTTTCTGTGTGCAGGATATAGCCTAGCTGGCGAGTGAGTTGTATGCCTGGTAAAGGTATTCGCGCAACCTGATCATCCAGCATGGTGCGGGGCAATACGCTCCAGGCCAGGCCGATCGAGACCATCATCTTGATGGTTTCCAGATAATTCGTGCTCATGGCGATGTTCGGCGTCAGGCCTTGAGCTTCGAACAGGCGCCGGACGATGTGGTGAGTAAAGGTGTTGCCGCCGGGGAATACCGCCGGGTGCAGGGCAATGTCCGCCAGGCTGACCGGGCCGTGGCTGATCAGCGAGTGCTCCGGGGCGACCACGAAGTCCAGCGGGTCGTCCCACACCGGCGTGGCCTTGACCAGTGAGTGGGGCTCCGGCGCCAGGGTGATGACCGCCAGTTCAGCGCGGCCATGGAGGATTTCTTCGTAGGCCACTTCCGAATCGAGGAACTGAATATCCAGCGCCACTTGTGGGTAACGTCGGGTGAACTCCCTTAATAAAGGGGGCAAGCGGTGCAGGCCGATGTGGTGGCTGGTGGCCAGGGTCAGGCGGCCGGTCACTTCGCCGGTCAGGTTGGTCAGGGCGCGGCGGGTGTCATCCAGCACATTCAGAATCTGATAGGCCCGCGGCAGCAAGGCTCGACCGGCCTCGGTCAGGCCGACTTCACGGCCCAGGCGATCAAACAGGCGCACCTTCAATTGCTGCTCCAGTCCGGCAATACGCTTGCTGATGGCCGGTTGCGTCAGGTGCAGCCGTTCGCCAGCGCCGGAGAAGCTACCGGTCTCGGCAATCGCGATAAAAGCATTGAGGTTGGCGAGGTCCATTGTAGTATTCCAGTTGGTTATCCAAAGCATAAAAAATATGAATTTGAGTTATTTAATGTAACCCCCTAGGATCGACCTCACAAGCCAAGGGGTTATTGAACCGTGCAAGACCCAAGGCATAGAAAATAGAAAAAAGCTGATGAGGAACCGTCTGATGGCCGGCAAAACGCTTTACGACAAGCTTTGGGATTCCCATGAAGTGAAACGGCGCGACGATGGGTCGTCGCTGATCTATATCGACCGCCACATCATCCATGAAGTGACTTCGCCCCAAGCTTTCGAAGGCCTGCGTCTGGCCGGGCGCAAGCCTTGGCGCGTCGACTCGATCATCGCCACCCCGGACCACAACGTACCGACCACTCCTGATCGCAAGGGCGGCATCGAAGCGATTACCGACCAGGTCTCGCGTTTGCAGGTTCAGACTCTCGATGACTACTGCGACGAATATGGCATCACTGAATTCAAAATGAATGACGTGCGTCAGGGCATCGTTCACGTGATCGGTCCGGAGCAGGGTGCCACCTTGCCGGGCATGACCGTGGTCTGCGGCGACTCGCACACCTCGACCCACGGCGCGTTTGGCGCATTGGCCCACGGCATCGGGACTTCCGAGGTCGAGCACGTGTTCGCCACGCAGTGCCTGGTCGCCAAGAAAATGAAAAACATGCTGGTGTCGGTCGAAGGCAAATTGCCGTTCGGCGTGACAGCCAAGGACATCGTGCTCGCGGTGATTGGCAAAATCGGCACCGCCGGCGGTAACGGCCACGCCATTGAGTTCGCCGGCAGCGCCATTCGCGATTTGTCCGTCGAAGGCCGCATGACCATCTGCAACATGTCCATTGAAGCCGGCGCTCGTGTTGGCCTGGTGGCTGCCGACGAAAAAACCGTGGCCTACGTCAAGGGTCGTCCATTTGCCCCGAAAGGCGCGGAATGGGACATGGCGGTCGAAGCCTGGAAAGACCTGGTTTCCGACGCCGATGCGGTGTTCGACACCGTCGTCGAGCTCGACGCCACTCAGATCAAGCCGCAAGTCAGCTGGGGCACTTCGCCCGAGATGGTCCTCGCGGTTGATCAGAACGTGCCGGACCCGGCGAAGGAAATGGACCTGGTCAAACGCGGTTCCATCGAGCGCGCCTTGAAATACATGGGTTTGAGCGCCAATCAGGCGATCACCGACATTCAACTGGACCGCGTGTTCATTGGTTCCTGCACCAACTCGCGGATCGAAGACTTGCGCGCTGCGGCGGTGATCGCCAAGGGCCGTAAAGTCGCTTCGACCATCAAGCAAGCCATCGTGGTGCCGGGCTCGGGCCTGGTGAAGGCGCAAGCCGAGGCCGAAGGCCTGGACAAGATTTTCCTCGAAGCCGGTTTCGAGTGGCGTGAACCGGGTTGCTCGATGTGCCTGGCGATGAACCCGGACCGTTTGGAGTCTGGCGAGCATTGCGCCTCGACCTCCAACCGCAACTTCGAAGGGCGTCAGGGCGCCGGTGGCCGTACGCACCTGGTCAGCCCGGCCATGGCCGCGGCGGCTGCCGTCCACGGTCGTTTCATCGACGTTCGCGAACTGATCTGAGGAACCGCACATGAGAGCTTTTACCCAACACACCGGTTTGGTCGCCCCCTTGGACCGTGCCAACGTCGACACCGACCAGATCATTCCGAAGCAGTTCTTGAAGTCGATCAAGCGCACCGGTTTTGGTCCGAACCTGTTCGACGAATGGCGTTACCTGGACGTGGGCTATGCCTACCAGGACAACTCCAAGCGTCCGTTGAACAAGGATTTCGTGCTCAACGCCGAGCGTTATCAAGGCGCCAGCGTGCTGCTGGCCCGCGAGAACTTCGGTTGCGGCTCCAGCCGTGAACACGCGCCGTGGGCGCTGGAAGAGTACGGTTTTCGCAGCATCATCGCGCCGAGCTACGCCGACATCTTCTACAACAACAGCTTCAAGAACGGCTTGCTGCCGATCATCTTGAGCGACGCTGAAGTGGATGAGCTGTTCCAGCAAGTCGAGGCGAATCCTGGCTACGAGTTGAAGGTCGACCTGGTAGCCCAGACCGTGACCCGGCCTGATGGCAAGGTCTACAGCTTTGAACTTGACGAGTTCCGCAAGCATTGCCTGGTCAACGGCCTGGACGACATCGGCCTGACCCTGCAGGACCACGAAGCGATTGCGGCGTTTGAAGCCAAACACCGTGCGAGCCAGCCGTGGTTGTTTCGCGACGTTTGATTTTCGGTAGGTAGTGCCGGCCTCATCGCGAGCAAGCTCGCTCCCACAGTGGATTTGCGGCGTACACAAAACCCCTGTGGGAGCGAGCTTGCTCGCGATGGCGGCAGCCCAGACAACACAAATATCAGGACATTACGATGACCAGCACCGCCCACAGTCAGGTAGTACAAAAGCAATTCGGTGAACAGGCCTCGGCCTATCTGAGCAGCGCCGTACACGCTCAGGGCACCGAATTTGCGTTGCTACAGGCTGAACTGGCAGGGCAGGGCGATGCCCGCGTGCTGGACCTGGGCTGCGGCGCCGGTCACGTGAGTTTTCACGTGGCCTCGCTGGTGAAAGAAGTGGTGGCCTACGATTTGTCGCAGCAGATGCTCGACGTGGTGGCCGGTGCCGCCGTCGATCGCGGTCTGACCAACGTGTCCACCGTGCTGGGCGCCGCCGAGCGTCTGCCGTTCGCTGATGGTGAGTTCGATTTCGTCTTCAGCCGTTATTCGGCGCACCATTGGAGCGATCTCGGTCTGGCCCTGCGAGAAGTTCGCCGGGTGCTGAAGCCGGGTGGCGTGGCGGCGTTCGTCGACGTGTTGTCACCGGGCAGTCCGTTGTTCGACACTTACCTGCAAAGCGTCGAAGTGCTGCGCGACACCAGCCATGTGCGCGATTATTCCGCCGGCGAGTGGTTGCGTCAGGTCAGCGAAGCGGGGTTGCATACCCGTAGCACCACCCGTCAACGGCTGCGTCTGGAGTACACCTCCTGGGTCGAGCGCATGCGCACGCCAGTGGTGATGCGCGCGGCAATCCTCGAGTTGCAGCAGTCGATGGGTAATGAAGTGCGCGAATATTTTGAGATTGAGGCCGATGGTTCATTCAGTACCGATGTGCTGGTGCTGATGGCTGAACGATAGACTTTTTCCGGGCGTGCCCACGGGCGCACCGACTGATGACATGAGGAAAGCATGAGCAAGCAGATTCTGATTCTCCCAGGTGACGGTATTGGCCCGGAAATCATGGCCGAAGCGGTCAAGGTGCTGGAGCTGGCAAACGACAAGTACAGCCTGGGCTTCGAGCTGAGCCATGACGTGATCGGTGGCGCCGCCATCGACAAGCACGGCGTGCCGCTGGCTGACGAAACCCTCGAGCGTGCCCGCGCAGCCGACGCTGTACTGCTGGGCGCTGTGGGCGGCCCGAAATGGGACACCATCGAGCGTGACATCCGCCCTGAGCGCGGCCTGCTGAAAATTCGTGCGCAACTGGGCCTGTTCGGCAACCTGCGTCCGGCGATCCTGTACCCGCAATTGGCCGAGGCTTCGAGCCTGAAGCCTGAAATCGTTGCTGGCCTGGACATCCTGATCGTCCGTGAACTGACCGGCGGTATCTACTTCGGCGCTCCACGTGGCGTTCGCACCCTGGAAAACGGCGAGCGTCAGGCTTACGACACCCTGCCGTACAGCGAAAGCGAAATCCGTCGCATCGCCCGTGTCGGTTTCGACATGGCCATGGTGCGCGGCAAGAAACTGTGCTCGGTGGACAAGGCCAACGTGCTGGCCTCCAGCCAGCTGTGGCGTGAAATCGTCGAGCAAGTGGCCAAGGATTACCCTGAAGTCGAACTGAGCCACATGTACGTCGACAACGCCGCCATGCAGCTGGTGCGTGCACCGAAGCAATTCGACGTGATCGTTACTGACAACCTGTTCGGCGACATTCTTTCCGACCAGGCGTCGATGCTTACCGGTTCCATCGGCATGCTGCCGTCGGCGTCGCTGGATACCAACAACAAAGGCATGTACGAGCCGTGCCACGGTTCGGCGCCGGACATCGCTGGCAAGGGCATTGCCAACCCGTTGGCGACCATTTTGTCGGTGTCGATGATGCTGCGTTACAGCTTCAATCTGCAGGATGCGGCCGATGCGATCGATAAGGCCGTCAGTCTGGTATTGGACCAAGGCCTGCGTACTGGCGACATTTGGTCGACCGGTTGCACTAAAGTCGGTACGCAGGAAATGGGCGACGCAGTAGTCGCCGCGCTGCGGAATCTGTAATCTCTCGGGCCCGCTGCAACTTTCACTTTGAAAGCAGCGGCCCACTTTTTAAAGAAGGTGTAGTTGCGATGAAACGTGTAGGTCTGATCGGTTGGCGCGGTATGGTCGGTTCCGTGCTCATGCAGCGGATGCTGGAAGAGCAGGATTTCGATCTTATTGAGCCGGTGTTTTTCACCACTTCCAATGTCGGTGGCCAAGGCCCGTCCGTGGGCAAGGACATTGCTCCGCTCAAGGACGCTTACAGCATTGAAGAGCTGAAAACCCTTGACGTGATTCTGACCTGCCAGGGTGGCGACTACACCAGCGAAGTCTTCCCGAAGCTGCGCGAAGCCGGCTGGCAGGGTTACTGGATCGACGCCGCTTCCAGCCTGCGCATGCAGGATGACGCAGTGATCGTGCTGGACCCGGTGAACCGCAAGGTCATCGACCAGCAGCTCGACGCGGGCACCAAGAACTACATCGGCGGCAACTGCACCGTCAGCCTGATGTTGATGGGCCTGGGCGGTCTGTTCGAAGCCGGTCTGGTCGAGTGGATGAGCGCCATGACCTATCAGGCGGCCTCCGGTGCCGGCGCGCAGAACATGCGTGAACTGATCAAGCAAATGGGCGCGACCCACGCGGCTGTCGCCGATCAACTGGCCGACCCGGCCAGCGCGATCCTCGACATCGACCGCCGTGTGGCCGAGGCCATGCGCAGCGACGCGTACCCGACCGAAAACTTCGGCGTACCGCTGGCCGGCAGCCTGATCCCGTGGATCGACAAGGAACTGCCGAACGGTCAGAGCCGCGAAGAGTGGAAAGCCCAGGCCGAGACCAACAAGATCCTCGGTCGCTTCAAGAGCCCGATCCCGGTCGATGGCATCTGCGTGCGCATCGGCGCCATGCGCTGCCACAGCCAGGCGCTGACCATCAAGCTGAACAAAGACGTGCCGATCGCCGACATCGAAGGGCTGATCAGCCAGCACAACCCTTGGGTCAAACTGGTGCCGAACAGCCGCGAAGCCAGCATTCAGGAACTGAGCCCGACGAAAGTCACCGGCACCCTGAACGTACCGGTTGGCCGTCTGCGCAAGCTGAACATGGGCACGCAGTACGTTGGCGCGTTCACCGTCGGCGACCAACTGCTGTGGGGCGCGGCCGAACCGCTGCGTCGCATGCTGCGGATCCTGCTTGAGCGTTGATCGGTTGAAGTAATAAAAGAACCCGCGCCTTGAAAGAGGTGCGGGTTTTTTCTTTTGGTATGTTCGTCGCCTGCAAAAGATCGCAGCCTTCGGCAGCTCCTACAGGATCGGGTTTGCACGCGGCCAATGTAGGAGCTGCCGAAGGCTGCGATCTTTTGCTCTAAATTGCCGAACTGCCAACCACCCGGTAAAGTGCCGCTCCCCCCGTTTCGCCAGAGGTAGAACCATGAGCCAGTCCTTTGATATCGCCGTGATCGGCGCCACCGGTACTGTCGGCGAAACGCTCGTGCAGATTCTCGAAGAGCGCGACTTCCCTGTCGGCAATCTGCACCTGCTCGCCAGCAGCGAATCGGCCGGTCATTCGGTGCCGTTTCGCGGCAAGAACGTGCGGGTACGGGAAGTCGATGAGTTCGACTTCAGTAAAGTCCAGCTGGTGTTCTTCGCGGCCGGCCCGGCGGTAACCCTGAGTTTCGCTTCGCGAGCCACGGCCGCCGGTTGCTCGCTGATCGACCTGTCCGGCGCCTTGCCGGCTGATCAGGCGCCACAAGTTGTGCCTGAAGCCAACGCGCAGGTGCTGGCCGGTTTGAAAAAGCCGTTCCAGGTCAGCAGTCCAAGCCCTTCGGCCACCACACTGGCGGTAGTGCTGGCGCCGTTGCTCGGTTTGCTCGACCTGCAACGCATCAATTTGACCGCCAGTCTGGCCGTCTCCGCCCAGGGTCGCGAAGCCGTCACCGAGCTGGCACGGCAAACGGCCGAGTTGCTCAACGTGCGTCCGCTGGAGCCGACCTTCTTCGATCGGCAGATGGCCTTCAACCTGCTGGCGCAAGTGGGCAAGCCTGATGAGCAGGGTCATACGCTGCTGGAAAAACGCCTGGTACGCGAGCTGCGTCAGGTCATGGCGCTACCTTTATTAAAGATTTCCGTCACTTGCATTCAAGCCCCGGTGTTTTTTGGCGATAGCTTTAACGTGACCTTGCAGTCGTCGAGCGACATCGACCTGGCAAAAGTCAACGCCGCCCTGGAAGACGCGCCCGGTATCGAGCTGGTGGAAGCCGGAGATTACCCGACACCGGTAGGCGATGCGGTAGGGCAGGACGTGGTCTACGTTGGTCGGGTTCGCAGCGGGATCGACGACCTGTCGGAACTAAATTTGTGGCTGACGTCAGATAACGTACGCAAAGGCGCAGCGCTCAATGCTGTGCAGGTGGCTGAATTGTTGATAAAAGACCTCCTGTAAAAGATACTTGGCAACAAATTGTCGAATGAATCCAGCCGGGCGCTATGCTTGGCCGGACTGCTGAAGGCAGGCTCCCTCCGGGGTTTTGCGTGGCATGAATGAAATGATCGCGCGCGACGACTCTTCGCCGCCGCGCGCAATGCCTTACGGCAGCGACTATCAACACCTTCTCGCTGGCCGAGGAATGTTCAAACAAAGGATGAGGCTATGGTTCAAGTTCGCAAACTGGTGTTAGCAATAGCGGCCGCCTCGGCGCTGTCCTCCGGTATGGCGCATGCCCTCGGGCTCGGGGAATTGACCCTGAAGTCGACGCTGAACCAGCCCTTGGTGGCGGAAATCGAGTTGCTCGACGTCAAGGACCTCACCGCTGCCGAATTGGTACCGAGCCTGGCTTCGCCCGAAGATTTCGCCAAGGCCGGTATCGACCGCCAGGCGTTTCTCAATGACCTGACCTTTACCCCGGTGCTCAACGCCAGCGGCAAAAGCATCCTGCGTGTGACATCCAGCAAACCCCTCTCCGAACCCATGGTGAAATTCCTGGTTCAGGTGATGTGGCCCAACGGTCGCCTGCTGCGCGATTACAGCGTGCTGCTCGATCCGTCCAAATTCTCGCCGCAAACCGCTGATGCGGCTGCGCAGCCTGCACCGACGCAAACCGTCACCGCACCGGTGACCGGTGCCGCCAATCCAACCCAATACACCACCGCGCCGCGCGATACCCTGTGGGAAATCGCTGCGAAGGCGCGCACTGGCGGCTCGGTCCAGCAAACCATGCTGGCCATCCAGGCGTTGAACCCGGATGCCTTTATCGACGGCAACATCAACCGGTTGAAAGCCGGTCAGGTCCTGCGTATGCCGGATCAGGCACAGAGCGCCAGCCTGCCGCAACCGAAAGCCATTGCTGAAGTCTCCGCGCAGAACACCGCGTGGCGTCAGGGTCGTCGCTATGTGGCGAAGTCCGGGGCTGGACAGCAGCAGCTCGATGCCACCAAACGCGCTCGCGGCGAAGGCCCTTCGTCGCAAGCGGCGACAGACAAGCTGAGCCTGGTCTCTGCCGAGTCCGGCAAGGCCGGTGGCAAAGGCGCCGGGGGTGATGCCAAGAATTTGAGCAACAAGCTGGCCGTGACTCAGGAAAGCCTCGACACGACTCGTCGTGACAACGCCGAACTGAAAAGCCGCATGACCGATCTGCAAAGTCAGCTGGAAAAGCTGCAACGCCTGATCGAACTGAAGAACAATCAACTGGCCAAGTTGCAGGCTGAAGGCGCGGCGGATGCGCCTGCACCAGGTGCGACCGCTCCGGCAATGTCAGCCGAACTGGCGGCCAATCCTGCGGCAGCGCCTACGGAAGCGGCTCCGGCAACACCTGCACCAGAGGCTGCTGCGCCTGAGGCCACGCCGGCTCCGGTCGAGCAGCCTGTCGAGCCGACGCCAGCAGCATCCGACGATCAGCAATTCAAAGAACTGCTGACCAATCCGTGGCTGCTGGGTCTGGCAGGTGGCGGTGCCGTGGTGGCGCTGTTCTTGCTGCTGTTGCTGGCGCGTCGCCGCAAAGCCCAGCAAGAAGCCGAGAAGCATTTGCGCATGGCCCGTGACTTGGCCGAGGAGCAGGCGTTCTCCGCTGAACTCGACCTGCCAAAAGGCATCTTCGATGACCTGGAAGTGCCGCCGCCGAGCGTGAAGCTCGCTACCGCGCCAACCCCACCGCCTGCACCAGCCCCGGTAATTGCTCCGGTTGTGGTAACGCCGCCGATCGCCGCGCCACTGGTATCGCCTGCTGGCGAGCGCGATGACGACGTATTGACCAAGGCGCAGTCGCACATCACTGCCGGTCGTCTGAATCAGGCGGCGGCCTTGCTGGAAGACGGGATCAAGCAAGAGCCACAACGCAGTGACTTGCGCCTCAAGCTGATGGAAGTCTACGGTCAGCAAGGCGACCGCAATGCATTCGTTGCCCAGGAACGCCAACTGGTGGCCAATGGTGACAACTTTGCTCAGGTCGAAAAACTCAAGAGCCGCTTCCCGGCCATGGTCATTGCGGCAGCCGGTGGTATCGCAGCCGCTGCGATCGCTGCCGAACTGGACGCGCAATACGTCAAGGATCTGCTGCAGGACGAGCCTGAAGCGCCGGCACCGGCACCGGCAGCGCCCGATGACTTCGACAATGCCTTCGATTTGAGCCTGGATGATCTGGAATCTGCCTCTCCGGCGGTGGTTGCACCAGAACCAAAACCAGAGGCAGAGTCCGATGACCTCGACAGTGCCTTCGATTTGAGCCTGGATGATCTGGAAACCGCCTCTCCGGCAGTGGTTGCACCAGTACCAGAACCAGAAGCAGAGCCAGTGTCTGCGACTGAGCTGGACGAGTTCCCGCTGGACGACGACCTGAGCTTCGAATCGGTGTTGCAGCAGCAGACCGACATCAAGGAAAACCTCGATGACCTGTCGGACTTCGACCTGGATATGGATCTTGGTGGGGATGCCTCGCCGGCCACCCTGGCCGAAGACGACTTCCTGTTGAGCCTGGATGACGGCGTCAAGGACCTGGATTTACCTGCCGCTGAAGCGCCGGCTGTTCCCGAGGTTGCGCTGGACGATCTGGAGCTGCCAGCCGATTTCGACCTGTCGCTGGCTGACGAAATGGACGCGCCAGACGCTCCGGATGCGTTTGCCGCCGAACTGGATGACGTTAACGCCGAACTGGATCGTCTGTCCCAGAGCCTTGGCGAGCCGAGCTTCACGGCGGAAGACGCCATGGCCTCCGCAGCTGACGAGCCGGAATTCGATTTCCTTTCCGGCACCGACGAAGTCGCTACCAAACTCGATCTGGCCCAGGCCTACATCGACATGGGCGACGCCGACGGCGCCCGGGACATCCTCAACGAGGTGGTGACCGAGGGTGATGCAGGTCAGAAGAGCGAAGCCAAGGAAATGCTTTCGCGTCTGGCTTGATTGATCGGTAAGGCGTAAACAAAACGGCAGCCCATTGAGGCTGCCGTTTTTGTTTCTATCGGGATGTGATGGGGGCTGTCGGGCCGCTATCGCGAGCAAGCTCGCTCCCACAGGGATTGGCGTCGAACACAAATAGTTTGAGCAACACCGGTCCAATGTGGGAGCGAGCTTGCTCGCGATGAGGCAATCACATTCAACGCAGTACCGCCTGTTGTACTGGCGTCCCCGTCCAGCGGCCTTATAATGCCCGCCTTTGCGTACATCAGCAGGCTGTCACTCCTTGGCAAATATAGATAATCCGGCCGCCGAAATGGTGGCCGACGGCTTTTTCCGGATCGCGTTGGGCGTTGAATACAAAGGTTCGCGCTATCGCGGCTGGCAGCGCCAGGCTTCCGGCGTGCTCACGGTGCAGGAAACCCTCGAAAAGGCCTTGTCCAAAGTCGCCGACTCACCGGTGTCGCTGCTCTGCGCCGGGCGTACGGATGCCGGTGTGCATGCGTGCGGTCAGGTGGTGCATTTCGATACTCAGGTCGAGCGTTCGATGAAAGCCTGGGTCATGGGCGCCAATATCAATTTGCCTCACGACGTCAGTGTCAGCTGGGCCAAGGTCATGCCGGCGCATTTTCATGCGCGGTTCAAGGCGATTGCCCGGCGCTATCGCTACGTGATCTACAACGATCAGATCCGCCCGGCGCACCTGAACGAAGAAATCACCTGGAACCACCGTCCACTGGACGTCGAACGCATGGCAGAGGCGGCGCAGTACCTGGTCGGCACTCACGATTTCAGCGCTTTCCGTGCTGGTCAGTGTCAGGCCAAGTCGCCGATCAAGGAGCTGCATCACCTGCGCGTCACGCGCCACGGCAAGATGATCGTGCTGGACATCCGCGCCAGCGCCTTCCTGCACCACATGGTGCGCAACATTGCTGGCGTGCTGATGACCATCGGTGCCGGCGAGCGCCCGGTGGAGTGGATGAAAGAGGTTCTGGAGAGCCGTATTCGCAGGTCCGGCGGGGTGACGGCGCATCCGTACGGCCTGTACCTGGTGCAGGTCGAGTACCGCGACGAGTTCGAATTGCCCGAGCGTTACATCGGGCCTCACTTCCTCACTGGCTTCTCTGAACTTGACGGCTGACGCCCTCGAACGCTTTTGTTACCATCCGGGACTTTCTCGGATTTACCTTGGGGTTCTATCGACATGTCGGCCGTTCGCAGCAAGATTTGTGGGATTACCCGCATAGAAGATGCGTTGGCGGCGGTTGAGGCCGGGGCTGATGCGATCGGATTTGTGTTCTACGCCAAAAGCCCGCGGGCCGTGACGTTTCAGCAGGCGCGCTCGATCATCAAGGCGTTGCCGCCGTTCGTGACCACCGTAGGGTTGTTCGTCAACGCCAGCCGCTGCGAGTTGGGGGAAATCCTCGACGCCGTGCCGCTGGATCTGTTGCAGTTCCATGGCGACGAAACCGCGGCCGAGTGTGAAGGCTGGCACCGTCCGTACATCAAGGCGCTGCGGGTCAAGGCCGGTGACGATATCGCGGCGGCATGCGATGCGTTTCCAAGTGCCAGCGGTATCCTGCTCGACGCCTACGTTGAAGGCGTACCCGGCGGAACCGGTGAAGCGTTTGACTGGTCACTGATACCGCAAGGCTTGAGCAAACCGATCATCCTGGCGGGTGGCTTGACGCCGGACAACGTCGCCGAGGCGATTACAAGGGTTCGGCCTTATGCCGTGGACGTCAGCGGTGGGGTAGAGGCGAGCAAGGGCATCAAGGATCACGCAAAGATTCAGGCATTCATTAAAGCGGTTGTAGGAGCTGTCGAGTGAAACGAGGCTGCGAAGAGCCAAATCAAAAGATCGCAGCCTCGTTTCATTCGTCAGCTCCTACGTTGATGTGACGGCTGGCACACTGCCGCCGTCCACAGGCATGGCTGAGGGTTTTTGGGGTGTACGCAGGTCACGTTTAGCTGATCCGGCAACCCATCGATCATCGCCACACACATGAATTTAGCTCAAGGGCATACGCGGGGCTGCGAACCAGAGCGTTCGGGCCGCCGGTACTGGAGAAAGAAAGCATGAGCAACTGGTTAGTAGACAAACTGATCCCTTCGATCATGCGTTCCGAGGTCAAGAAGAGCTCGGTGCCTGAAGGTCTGTGGCACAAATGCCCATCTTGCGAGGCTGTGCTGTATCGTCCGGAGCTGGAAAAGACCCTGGATGTTTGCCCCAAGTGCAACCACCACATGCGTATCGGCGCACGCGCCCGCATCGACATCTTCCTCGACGCTGAAGGCCGTGCCGAACTGGGCGCGGACCTGGAGCCGGTTGACCGTCTGAAGTTTCGCGACGGCAAGAAGTACAAGGATCGCCTGACCGCTGCGCAGAAGCAGACCGGCGAAAAAGACGCACTGATCTCCATGAGCGGCTCCCTGTTGGGCATGCCGGTGGTGGTTTCGGCCTTCGAATTCTCCTTTATGGGTGGTTCGATGGGCGCCATCGTTGGTGAGCGTTTTGTTCGCGCTGCCAACTACGCGCTGGAAAACCGTTGCCCGATGATCTGCTTCGCCGCTTCCGGCGGTGCGCGGATGCAGGAAGCCCTGATCTCCCTGATGCAAATGGCCAAGACCTCTGCGGTGCTGGCGCGTCTGCGTGAAGAAGGCATTCCGTTCATCTCCGTGCTGACCGACCCGGTCTACGGTGGTGTTTCTGCCAGTCTGGCGATGCTTGGCGACGTGATCGTCGGTGAGCCGAAAGCCCTGATCGGCTTCGCTGGTCCGCGCGTTATTGAACAAACCGTGCGTGAAAAACTGCCGGAAGGCTTCCAGCGCAGCGAATTCCTGCTGGAACACGGTGCGATCGACATGATCATTCACCGTCAGGAACTGCGTCCGCGTCTGGGCAATCTGCTGGCACAAATGATGGGCCTGCCGACGCCGAAATTCGTCGCCGCGCCAATCGAACCAATCGTGGTTCCACCGGTACCCGCCAACATATGATCGAACGTACCCTTGGCGAGTGGCTCGCCTACCTTGAGCAGTTGCACCCTTCGGCCATCGACATGGGCCTGGAGCGCTCGCAACAGGTAGCGTCCCGCATGGGACTGGGCAAACCGGCGCCTCGGGTGATCACGGTCACCGGCACCAACGGCAAAGGTTCTACCTGCGCATTCGTGGCTTCGTTGCTGCGGGCGCAGGGCCTGAACGTCGGTGTCTACAATTCTCCGCACCTGCTGCGTTACAACGAGCGGGTGCAGGTCAATGGCGTCGAAGCCACTGACGCCGAGCTGTGCGAAGCCTTTGCAGCGGTCGAGGCGGGCCGTGGCGACACTTCCCTGACGTACTTCGAAATGGGCACCCTCGCGGCGTTCTGGCTGTTTCAACACGCCAGTCTCGATGCGGTGGTGCTGGAAGTCGGGCTGGGTGGGCGTCTGGACACGGTCAACGTAGTAGATGCCGATATGGCGCTGGTCACCAGCATCGGTGTCGATCACGCGGATTATCTGGGTGATACCCGTGAATCCGTGGCGTTCGAAAAGGCCGGCATCTTCCGCCAGGGCGCGCCTGCGCTGTGTGGCGACCTGAATCCTCCACAACCTCTGCTGGATAAAGCGCGCGAGCTCAATTGCCCGTTTTTCCTGCGTGGGCGTGATTTCGACCTCGGCATAACCGATCACAACTGGCAATGGCGCGGTCTTGACGCTCAAGGGCGAGTGGTCGAGCTGCATGATCTGCCGTTGCTCGATCTGCCGATGGAAAACGCCGCGCTGGCGTTGCAGGCTTACCTGTTGCTCGGGTTGCCTTGGGTGGATGCGCAGATTATTGAAGCGCTGACAGCGACGCGGGTGGTTGGTCGTCTCGATCGCCGTCAGTTCGACTGGCAGGGCAAGCGCCTGAACCTGTTGCTGGACGTGGGGCATAACCCCCATGCGGCAGAGTATCTGGCTCGCCGTCTGGCCAGCCGTCCACCGGCCGGCAAGCGTCTCGCGGTGTTCGGATTGCTGGCGGACAAGGATCTGGATGGTGTTGTCGGTGAATTGAATGCTAGTGTCCAGCAATGGGCTGTCGCGCCGCTGGATTCACCGCGAGCACGCCCGGTTGCCGATTTGCACGCGGCGTTGCAGAACCTTGGCGCCTCGGTAACGTCCTATGACAGCGTGGCCGCCGCCCTGGAAGGGCAGTGCGCGCTGGCGACGAGCGACGACGAGATTCTGTTGTTCGGATCATTTTATTGTGTTGCCGAGGCCCTTGAATGGCTGGCCCGGCGCTCCACGGAGGAAGCGGCAAATGGCATTGCTGGATAAGGCATACAAACAGCGCATGGTTGGCGCCCTGGTTCTGGTGGCGCTGGCGGTGATTTTCCTGCCGATGCTGTTTTCCCGTCAGGATGAACAGCGTCAAGTGACGGTTGAAGCCCCGGCTGCGCCGCAAGCGCCTGCGGTGCCGCAAGTTCAGGTCGAGCCGGTGGTGGTGCCTGAGCCGCAAGCGTTGCCTCAGGAACCCGTGCCGAGTGATGATGAAATCGCTCAGCAAGAAGCGCCGTCGACAGCGATTGCCCCGAGTGTGCCGGTGGCGCCTGCGCCTGCCGCCAAATCGGCCGCGCCGGCGCCGGCGCCGGCACCTGCTCCAGTCAACAAGCCAACGGTTGCACCTAGCCAGCCCATCACGGCTGCACCAGGCAAGCCGGACACGACTCAAAGCCGCGTCGATGCCAATGGCCTGTCGGTCAGCTGGTCGGTGCAACTGGCCAGTCTGTCGAGCCGTGCAAGTGCAGAAAGCCTGCAGAAATCCCTGCGTAGCCAGGGCTACAACGCCTACATTCGTACTGCCGACGGCAAGAATCGGGTGTTTGTCGGACCGCTGATCGAGCGGGCAGAAGCTGATCGTCTGCGTGACTTGTTGAGCCGCCAGCAGAACCTCAAGGGTTTTGTTGTGCGTTTCCAGCCTGAGCGTGGCTAACGAACGTCAATCTGCTCTATGTAGCAGCTGCCGAGCCCGCGAGGCTGCGTCCGGCTGCGAAGCAGGCGTAAACCCTGCTTGCACGGTGTGCCGGATAGACCGAATTGCCTGATTTTACGGCTGCTGCGCAGCCGGACGCAGGCTTCGCCAGCTGCTACAGGGGCGAGTGCAGTTTCGATAGAGGCTAAAACTATCACCCCGATTTGAAATGCACTGACAATCGCAGCTTACCGATAGCCATGCGCTCTGCTAAAATGCGCCGCCTTATCCGTCTGTAGGCTGCACTGTGCCATTTACCTGGGTTGATTGGGCGATCGTTGCAATCGTCGCCATCTCCGCATTGATCAGTCTGAGCCGCGGCTTCGTCAAAGAAGCACTATCGCTGGTGACCTGGATCATCGCAGGAGTCGTCGCCTGGATGTTCGGTGGTTCATTGTCCGAGTACCTCGCCGGATACATCCAAACGCCGTCGGCCCGTGTGATCACGGGCTGTGCCATCATGTTTGTCGCCACGTTAATCGTAGGCGCGATGATCAATTATCTTATCGGCGAATTGGTTCGCGTCACCGGGCTATCCGGGACCGATCGATTCCTCGGCATGGCCTTCGGCGCCGCGCGTGGCGTGTTGCTGGTGGTCGTGGCGGTCGGGCTGTTGAGCCTGGGGCCGGTACAGCAGGACGGGTGGTGGAAAGAGTCACAGCTCGTGCCAAAATTTCTATTGGTTGCAGACTGGTCTAAAAACCTGATTCTCGGGTGGAGCAGTCAGTGGCTTGCCAGCGGTATCAGCGTACCCGCTGAGATACCGTTCAAGGAGCACCTCTTGCCGATGGCCAAAACGCCTCAGTGAGTTGTGTTCAGTTCAGATCCATTAAGTAGGGGTTGCGTCGCATGTGTGGCATCGTCGGTATCGTCGGTAAGTCGAACGTCAATCAGGCGCTGTATGACGCGCTAACCGTCCTCCAGCACCGCGGCCAGGACGCTGCCGGTATCGTGACCAGCCATGATGGCCGGTTATTCCTGCGCAAGGACAATGGCCTGGTACGTGACGTGTTTCATCAACGTCACATGCAGCGCCTGGTCGGCCACATGGGTATTGGCCATGTGCGTTACCCGACCGCGGGCAGTTCGACTTCGGCCGAAGCCCAACCGTTTTACGTCAACTCGCCTTACGGCATCACCCTGGCGCACAACGGTAACCTGACCAACGTTGAACAGCTGGCCAAGGAGATTTACGAATCTGACCTGCGCCACGTCAACACCAATTCCGATTCGGAAGTGCTGCTCAACGTGTTTGCTCACGAACTGGCCCAGCGCGGCAAGTTGCAGCCAACTGAAGAAGACGTGTTCGCGGCCGTTACTGACGTGCACAACCGTTGCGTCGGTGGTTACGCGGTTGTTGCGATGGTGACCGGTTACGGCATCGTCGGTTTCCGCGACCCGCACGGCATCCGCCCGATCGTTTTCGGTCAGCGTCATACCGACGAAGGCGTCGAGTACATGATCGCCTCCGAAAGCGTGTCCCTGGACGTGCTCGGTTTCACCCTGATTCGCGACCTGGCACCGGGCGAAGCGGTCTACATCACTGAAGACGGCAAGCTGCACACCCGCCAGTGTGCGACCAACCCGTCCCTGACCCCGTGCATCTTCGAACACGTGTACCTGGCGCGTCCGGATTCGATCATCGACGGCGTGTCGGTCTATAAAGCACGCCTGCGCATGGGTGAGAAACTCGCCGAGAAGATTCTGCGCGAGCGTCCGGATCACGACATCGACGTGGTCATCCCGATTCCGGATACCAGCCGTACCGCGGCCCTGGAGTTGGCGAACCACTTGGGCGTCAAGTTCCGCGAAGGCTTCGTGAAGAACCGCTATATCGGCCGGACCTTCATCATGCCGGGCCAGGCTGCACGGAAAAAATCCGTACGCCAGAAGCTCAACGCCATCGAGCTGGAGTTCCGCGGCAAGAACGTGATGCTGGTGGACGATTCCATCGTTCGCGGCACCACTTGCAAGCAGATCATCCAGATGGCCCGCGAAGCTGGCGCCAAAAACGTCTACTTCTGCTCCGCAGCACCGGCCGTTCGCTACCCGAACGTCTACGGCATCGACATGCCGAGCGCTCACGAGTTGATCGCGCACAACCGTTCGACCCAGGACGTGGCTGATCTGATCGGCGCCGACTGGTTGATCTATCAGGACTTGCCTGACTTGATCGAAGCGGTCGGTGGCGGCAAGATCAAGATCGAGAAGTTCGATTGCGCGGTGTTCGACGGCCAGTACGTCACCGGCGACGTCGACGAGGCTTATCTGAACAAGATCGAGCAGGCACGTAACGATGCCTCCAAGGTCAAGACGCAGGCAGTCAGTGCGATCATTGATCTGTATAACAACTGAGTAACTACCGGCCCTGAGGGGCCGGTTTTGTATCTACTAAAAGAGCAAGGCAAGGAGTGACAGCATGAGTCAGGATTGGGATGCCGGTCGGCTGGACAGCGACCTCGAAGGCGTAGCGTTCGACACCCTGGCCGTACGCGCCGGTCAGCACCGCACGCCGGAAGGCGAACACGGTGATCCGATGTTCTTCACTTCCAGCTACGTATTCCGTACCGCTGCTGATGCGGCGGCACGCTTTGCCGGTGAAGTGCCGGGCAACGTTTACTCGCGCTACACCAACCCGACCGTGCGCGCGTTCGAAGAGCGCATTGCCGCGCTGGAAAGCGCCGAGCAAGCCGTGGCCACGGCGACCGGCATGGCCGCGATCATGGCGGTGGTGATGAGCCTCTGCAGCGCCGGCGATCATGTCCTGGTGTCGCGCAGCGTATTCGGTTCGACCATCAGTCTGTTCGAGAAGTACTTCAAGCGCTTCGGCATTGAAGTCGATTACGTGCCTCTGGCGGACTTGTCCGGCTGGGATGCGGCGATCAAGGCCAATACCAAACTGCTCTTCGTCGAATCGCCGTCCAATCCGCTGGCGGAGCTGGTGGACATCGCCGAGCTGTCGAAAGTCGCTCACGCCAAAGGCGCGATGCTGGTGGTCGACAATTGCTTCTGCACCCCGGCGTTGCAGCAGCCGCTGAAGATGGGCGCGGACATCGTCGTGCACTCGGCGACCAAGTTCATCGACGGCCAGGGCCGTTGCATGGGTGGTGTTGTGGCGGGTCGTAGCGAGCAGATGAAAGAAGTCGTCGGTTTCCTGCGGACTGCCGGGCCGACCCTGAGCCCGTTCAATGCCTGGATCTTCCTCAAGGGCCTGGAAACCTTGAGCCTGCGTATGAAGGCTCACTGTGCCAATGCCCAGCAACTGGCCGAATGGCTGGAGCAGCAGGACGGTATCGAGAAAGTCCATTACGCCGGTCTCAAAAGCCATCCGCAGCACGAGTTGGCCCTGCGTCAGCAGAAAGGCTTTGGTGCGGTCGTGAGTTTCGAGGTCAAGGGCGGCAAAGAGGGCGCCTGGCGCTTTATCGATGCGACCCGTCTGATTTCCATTACCGCCAACCTCGGTGACAGCAAAACCACCATTACGCACCCAAGCACCACCTCTCACGGCCGTCTGGCGCCGCAAGAACGTGTAGCCGCGGGCATTCGTGACAGCCTGATCCGCATCGCGGTCGGTCTGGAAGACGTGGCCGACCTGCAAGCCGATCTGGCGCGCGGGTTGGCTGCCTTGTGATCGAGTTGTCCACGCCAAGCACTGGCACCAATGGCCGCGTTGCACTGGTCACGGGAGCTGCGCGGGGCATTGGTCTGGGGATCTCGGCCTGGCTGATCAGCGAAGGCTGGCAGGTGGTGCTGACTGATCTTGATCGGGTGCGCGGTTCGAAAGTGGCGAAGGTGCTCGGCGACAACGCCTGGTTCATCGCCATGGACGTCTCGAACGAAGGCCAAGTGGCGTTGGGCGTCGCCGAGGTGCTGGGGCAGTTCGGGCGTCTGGATGCGCTGGTGTGCAACGCGGCGGTTGCCGATCCGCACAACATCACTCTTGAAAGCCTTGATCTGGCGTACTGGAATCGGGTGCTGGCAGTGAATCTCAGTGGGCCGATGCTGCTGGCCAAGCACTGTGCGCCGTACCTGCGCGCTCACAGCGGTGCAATCGTCAATCTGGCCTCGACCCGCGCCGGGCAGTCGGAACCCGACACTGAGGCTTACGCGGCGAGCAAGGGCGGCCTGTTGGCCCTGACTCATGCCTTGGCCATCAGCCTCGGGCCGGAAATCCGCGTCAATGCTGTCAGTCCGGGTTGGATCGATGCGCGAGATCCATCCGCGCGCCGCGCCGAACCGCTAACCGATGCCGATCATGCCCAGCATCCGGCGGGCAGGGTAGGGACGGTCGAGGACGTGGCGGCGATGGTCGCCTGGCTGTTATCGAAGAATGCCGGTTTTGTCACGGGCCAGGAGTTCGTGGTCGATGGCGGCATGACCAAGAAGATGATTTACAGCGAGTAATTCGAGCAGGGGCCGCGACAGCAGCGGTTTGAGGTTGCAGGTGGCCATTGGCAGCGCTGCGGGAAATGACATGATTTTGTCTTTTTCAGAAAAACTTCAAGCGGGGTATTGACTTAGCATCGGTACCTGCGTAAATTTCGCGGCCTCGGAGATGCAAACGGGTGATTAGCTCAGCTGGGAGAGCGTCTGCCTTACAAGCAGAATGTCGGCGGTTCGATCCCGTCATCACCCACCACTTCCGAGAGTCTTGCGAAAGCAAGATGGAAGCTTTTAAAAGCCTCCACCGACGCGCAGCGGTAGTTCAGTCGGTTAGAATACCGGCCTGTCACGCCGGGGGTCGCGGGTTCGAGTCCCGTCCGCTGCGCCATATTTACCGAGTCAGAATTTATTCTGATTCGAGATTGAAAGCCTCGAAGCTTCCAGTCAGACGAGTTACTTGGACGCAAGTCCAAAGCGATACGCAGCGGTAGTTCAGTCGGTTAGAATACCGGCCTGTCACGCCGGGGGTCGCGGGTTCGAGTCCCGTCCGCTGCGCCATATCTGCCTCAAGGCCCACTGAACGCCTTGGAGCTACGAAGAAAGCTGCTGGTAAAGCCAGTGTCTACTTCGAGTCGATAGCAAAGACCCTGGTCGAAAGACCGGGGTTTTTTGTGTCTGCGATTTGGCTTTTCTCCTTGTCCCCGCAACCACAGGGGTTCGCCTGCCGGCCAAGTGTGACCGTGCATCGAATTCTTACTTTCTTCGACGATTTCCCTCAATAACGCTCAGCCCCGACTAACCGGTGGCTGCGTGGCAGAAACACCTGTCTTTCATTCGCGTATTCAAATTTTTCCTGGGGGCGAAACGCATAAAGCGCTTGGTTTGAAGTATCAACACTAATTAGAATGAGTCGCATTTAAAATATTTCTTCGCGCAGGGTTCCTTTAGATGAGTGATGCAGCGATGCCGGCGGCGCAAACCTTCCACGACCTGTACCGCGACCATCGTGGCTGGCTCGAAAGCTGGTTGAGGCGACGCATGAGCAATGGCCATGATGCGGCGGACTTGAGCCAGGATACGTTCGTGCGTTTACTCGCCAGCTCCCAGCACATCGCTGACCTGCAAGAACCCCGCGCCTATCTGGCGACGGTCGGCAAGCGACTGCTGAGCAACTTCTATAAGCGCCGCAGCCTGGAGCAGGCCTACCTCGACGCCTTGGCGCTGCTGCCCGAGGAGTGCGTGCCATCCCCCGAGCAACGTTGGTTGCTGCTGGAAACCCTGCAAGCTCTGGACGAATTGCTCGATGGATTGCCGACCGCGGTGCGACGGGCGTTTCTCTGGAGCCAGTTGGAGGGCTTGGGTTATCACGAGATT
Organism: Pseudomonas sp. LBUM1645; assembly: GCF_059716185.1. Classification (NCBI taxonomy): domain Bacteria; kingdom Pseudomonadati; phylum Pseudomonadota; class Gammaproteobacteria; order Pseudomonadales; family Pseudomonadaceae; genus Pseudomonas; species Pseudomonas sp. LBUM1645. Next base: position 4,810,445 of record NZ_CP166811.1, on the reverse strand, counting down.
GCTGAGCGCCTGCATGTCTCGGAGCGCACGATCAAGCGCTACATGGCGCAAGCCTATGAACATTGCCTGCTGGTGGAACTGTGATCGGTTCGACACCTTCGGCCGAAGCCCGGCAAGTCGTGCGGGCTGCAGCTCAATGGCTGGCACTCATGGAATCAGGCGCCGCCAATGATCGCGATCGTGCCAATCTGCAGCACTGGCGCGACAGCCATCCCAGCCACGAACAGGCCTGGCAGAAAGCCCAGCTCTTGCGCCAACGCTTTGCCGACCTGCCGTCGGCACTGGCCATGGCCAGCCTGGATCGGCCGCAGACGAGTCGGCGCACGGTGCTCAAGCGCGCCGTCGGGGCGGTGGCGCTGGTGCCGACCGCCTGGCTGATCAGTCGGCAGCTACCTCTGGATGTCTGGCGCGCTGATCTGCGAACCGCGACCGGGGAGGGCAAAAAAGTCCAGTTGGCCGATGGCAGTTCGCTGCAATTGAACACCGCGAGTGCCGTCGATATCGACCTGAAGAACCGCCGGCTGAGACTCGTGGAAGGCGAAATAGCGCTGAATGTGCCCGGCACATCGCCACTGACGATCCAGACGCACTTCGGGCAAGTGGTCGTCAGTCAGAGCGAAGTGTGCGTTCGTCAGGGGCAGATGGGGTGCAAGGTGTCAGTGCTTAAAGGCGCGGTGCAGTTGCAGCCTTTGCGCGGACCGGTCTTTTCATTGCGCGCAGGCCAGCAAGTCAGCCTTCAGGCGATGGGTGCCGGGCGCGTCGAACCTTTCGATGTGCTTGCCCCAGGCTGGCGCGACGGCGTGTTGATGGCACAGAACCAGCCCCTGGGCGATTTTCTGCGCGAACTCAGCACCTATCGTCCGGGGTTGTTGCGCTGGGAGCCGGAACTCGAATCCCTGCGCGTCACCGGCAGTTTCCGTCTGGAAGACACCGATCGCATCCTGACGTTGCTGGCGGCCAGCCTGCCGCTGGAGGTGCATAGGCGAACCCGCTACTGGGTCACGTTACTGCCGCGCAAAAATAGTGTTTGAGGTGTGTCCCCTTTTTTCGCGTCGCTTGTCATTCAAGGCAAGTGAAACGAAATCAGAGAGATTCTCAATGCCCGTAGTGATGCCCTGCAGTACGCGTCTGGGTTCTTCCAGACTGCGCCCGTTGTTGCACTTGAGTCTGTTGCTAAGTCTGAGTGCCTGCCCGTTGTTCATCACTGCCGGTTGGGCCGAAGACGCGCCTCGACGCAGTTATCAGGTGCCAGCAGGAAGCCTCAGTGCAGCGCTGACCCGTTTCGCCGGGCTGGCCGGGGTCAATCTGTCGGTGGACCCGGCACTGGTGGGCAGTCGCACCAGCCCTGGACTTTCCGGCGAGTACGCGGTGGAGGAGGGCTTTGCCCGACTGTTGCAGGGTTCCGGTCTGCAACTGCAGCCGGTAGGCGAAGAGGCGTACATCCTGACCCCGGCGCCAGAAGGCGGTAGCCTGCAACTGGGCGCCACCTCGATTCTCGGTGCCATTGACCCGGTGGACGGTGATCCGTATGCCGGCGGCCAAGTCGCGCGTCGCGGTTCGCAAGGCTTGCTGGGCTCGAAAGACTTTATGGAAACGCCGTTCAGCATGACCACCTACACCAGTGAGGTGGTCAAAAACCAGCAGGCGCGTACCTTGGGCGACCTGATCGCCAACGATCCCTCGGTTCGCGCCACCAACCCAGCGGGTGGGCGCTATGAGCAGTTCACCATTCGAGGGCTGAGCCTGTTCAACAGTGATGTTTCCTACAACGGTCTCTACGGCGTCCTGCCGACCTATACGATCGACATGGAGATGGCCGACCGCGTCGACGTCCTCAAAGGCCCGAGCCAGCTCATCAACGGCATCTCGCCGCGTGGCAGCGTGGGTGGCGGGATCAACGTGGTGCCCAAGCGCGCTACCGACAAGCCCATCACTTCGTTCACCGGCAGCTACGCGTCCGACAGTCAGGTCGGCGGTGCCGTGGATGTCGGCCGGCGCTTCGGTGAAGACAATAAGTTTGGCCTTCGTTTCAACGGCGTGAAGCAGTCCGGCGACACCGAATGGGATCACCAGAATGTCGATCGCGAGATGGCCGTGCTGGGCCTGGATTTTCGCGGTGAACGCCTGCGACTCTCGACGGACATCGGGCGCACCGAACGTGATACCGACGCACCGCAGGAACGCGTACAGGTTGGCCCTAACGCGCAGGTTCCGCATGCCAGCGATGTGCGCCGCAACTATGCGCAGCCCTGGAGCAAGGCGAGTACCAACGACACGTTCGGCACGGTGAACGCTGAATACGATGTCAACGATTCCGTCATGCTGTACGGCGGTGTGGGCGCGCGCAAAAGTAACCATGACTTTCTCCGTCATGCCGTTTCGGTCACCAACGACGCTGGCAATTTCAGCGTTCTACCCCGTGACTTCACCCGTGACGAAAATGTCCGGACGGGCACGGCGGGGGTGCGCAACTGGTTCCATACCGGCCCGGTGAGCCATGAAGTCAACCTGGCCGCCAACTATTACTACATGGACTTTGAAAACGGCGGCGCCCGTTATGCTGCGGCCAACAGCAACCTCTACAACCCCGTGACAACACCAACGCCTGTCAGACCCACGCGACAGGATTCGAAGGTCTATACCGAGAACCGCTCCACCGGTGTGGCGTTGTCCGACACCCTGGGTTTCTTCGATGACCGGTTGCTGCTGACCCTCGGCGCCCGCTGGCAGCGCGTGAAGGTTGACGACTGGACCGATAACGTCAGAGGCGACACCGGCTACGACGAGGAAAAGGTTTCGCCGTCAGGCGGCATCCTGTTCAAGGCCACCGACAAGCTGTCGCTGTATGCCAACTACATGGAAGGCCTGAGCCAGGGCAAGATCGCGCCGTCGACCTCGGTGAACGAAGACGAGATCTTCCCGCCGTTCATCAGCCGCCAGGTCGAGGTCGGTGCCAAGTATGACGCCGGTGCGTTCGCCGTCACCGCCGCCGTGTTCCGGATCAAGCAGCCAGCCTACGAGACCAACGCCACGACACGCGTCTTCGGCCCGAACGGCAAGCGTGAGAACACCGGTGTGGAACTGAGTGTGTTCGGTGAACCGCTCGATGGTTTCCGTCTGCTCGGCGGTGTCATGTACATCGATAGCGAGTTGAGCAACACCACCAATGGCACCTTCGACGGCAACCGGGCACCGGCCACGCCAAAATACAACGTCAACCTGGGCGCCGAGTGGGATGTGCCGACCGTACAGGGCCTGACCCTGACCAGCCGCGGCATCTATTCCAGCTCGCAGTACCTGGACCAGTCCAACAACAAGGAAATCGACTCCTGGGAGCGTTTCGACGTGGGCGCACGCTATGCGTTCAAGGTCGACGAAACGAACGTCACTGTGCGTGCCAATGTCGAGAACGTGGCGGACAAGCGCTACTGGAGTTCGGCCGGGGCCTCGGATGACAGTGAGCCTGGCTTGACGCTGTCGACCCCGCGCACTTATCTCCTTTCGGCGACTGTCGACTTCTGATTCACCCGTGTCATGCGCCCCAGGGACCGGGGCGCCATCGTTGGGCCGTGACCTGATTCGTATAGAGGAAGGACATATGCACCCCATCAGTTAATGAACATTCAAGACACTTGCGTATAAGTCGCTATCTGTCGGTAGCCTATACCGAAGTTGTCAATCGCATTAAAAGATCATGGCTAGATCATGGCACTTCCGGAGTTCATACCAGGTTTATTAACTTGGTCTTTTGCGTGTCTGATGGTTTTTAAAGTAGTTCAAATCGCTATATGTAAATTTCCAAATGGGTTGTAAGAATTAGTTGCAACAACTTGTTAATGAGAATAAGTTGCATATCGAATTTAACGAGGGTGAAGCGATGTTGAATGATGGCGTATTGCACTCTAATCCATTGCAAAAAACCAATGCCGACTATTTGGCTCGACAAAGCAAGTTCGAATCTAATGTACGCAGTTATCCACGCAAGTTGCCGCTGGCCATCGCCAAGGCGCACGGGCTCTGGGTTACCGATGTCGAGGGCAATACTTACCTCGACTGTCTGGCTGGCGCAGGTACTTTGGCCTTGGGGCACAATCATCCGGCCGTCATGGCCAGCCTCGACAGCTTCCTCGCTTCAGGCCTGCCGATGCATACCCTGGACCTGACCACCGCGGTCAAGGACGCTTTCAGCGAAACCTTGCTCAGCCTGTTGCCGAACCAGGGCCGTGATTACTGCCTGCAATTTTGCGGGCCGTCCGGGGCGGATGCAGTGGAAGCGGCGCTGAAGCTGGCCAAGACCTACACCGGGCGCAACAACATCATCAGTTTCTCCGGGGCCTACCATGGCATGACCCACGGCGCCTTGGCCCTGACCGGCAACACCGCGCCGAAAAATGCCATCGCCAGCCTGATGCCCGGGGTGCAGTTCATGCCGTACCCCCACGAATACCGTTGCCCGCTGGGCATTGGCGGTGAGGCCGGGGTAGAGGCCTTGACCCACTATTTCACCCAGTTCATCGAAGACGTCGAAAGCGGCGTGTCACTGCCGGCGGCGGTGATCCTTGAAGCGGTGCAGGGTGAGGGCGGGGTCAACTGTGCCCCGGCGAGCTGGCTGCGGGCGATTCGCGAGGTGACGCGCAAGCACGGCATCCTGCTGATCCTCGACGAAGTGCAGACCGGTTTCGGCCGCACCGGCAAGATGTTTGCCTTCGAACACGCCGACATCGAGCCGGACCTGATCGTCATGTCCAAAGCGGTCGGTGGCGGTTTGCCCATGGCGGTGCTGGGCATCCGTCGTGAATTCGATGCCTGGGAACCAGGCAATCACGCCGGGACTTTCCGCGGCAACCAGATGGCCATGGCCGCCGGGCTGGCCACGTTGCAGGTGCTGCAACAGCAAAACCTCGCCGCCCAGGCCGAGTGCCAGGGCCAGTGGCTCAAGGACCGGCTGGTCGAGTTGCAGGCGCATTATCCGGCCCTTGGCCAAGTGCGCGGTCGCGGCCTGATGCTGGGCATCGAGATCGTCGACGAGCGCCAGCCGGCGGATCGCCACGGACATTTCCCGATGGACCCGGCGCTGGCCGTGGCCATCCAGCAACAGTGCTTCAAACAAGGCCTGTTGCTTGAACGCGGCGGGCGTAAGGGCAATGTCATCCGCTTGTTGCCGCCATTGATTATCGACGATGAACAATGCCAGCAAGTTATCCAGCGTTTTGATAACGCGATGGCAGCAGCGTTATTGCAGTTGCGCCCTTGAATGAATCAATCAAAGTTACGTTAGCAGTGCGCCGAATTGCAGTTTGATGACGTTGCTGCAAATAACTTTGATGGTCGTCTGATTGTTTTAAAAGGTTCAGTGAAGTGATGTCGTTACGTGGAGTTTCGTCGGCTGTTAAACAGCTCGATCAGCAACTAATTTTTTCGCCATATAACGTGTCCAGTGGCCTCGCGGGCTACTGTGGAGCACCCATGAATCATCCAGATCGCAGTGTTTTATCGAATATGGTCAGTGAGTTGGCGACGACGCGCGCGTTGCTTAATTGTTTGATCAAAGAGTTCGCCTTGCCGGAAAACTGCCTCAGTTACATTTGGCCGACGCAGATGCAAGGTATCGCCCCGGGCAGCTACCTCGAGGGCCTTGAATGGAAAGGCATTCCCCTGACCATCAACCTGCCCAACCAGCAGCAGTTTTTTGTGATGGTGGACCGCCGTGATGGTCTGGGCAGTCACCGTTACCTGTCGGACGTTTATGCCCGGCGTGGCGAGGGCGACTGGTCGTGCCTGAGGTTTGCCGAGTTCGTCGAGCAGTTGCTCGCGGCGTGCGAACACATGACCCGCGCCAGCAACGACGAGTTGCTGGATCAGGTGTTGCAAAGCCAGTTGCTGACCGCGGCCATCGTCGGCCACAACATGGACGGTCAGCACCCGGCACCGCTCAGCGGTTACCTCGCCAGCGAGCAGGGCTTGTGGTTCGGTCATCCGAATCACCCGGCACCCAAGGCGCGCCTGTGGCCTGCTCATCTGGCCCAGGAAACCTATGCCCCGGAATTCCAGGCCCGCACGCCGTTGCACCTGTTCGAGGTGCCGCTGGAAGGATTGAACGTCGGGGCCAACGGCTTGAGCAAAGCCCAAGTGCTGGCCGGTTTTGCCGATCAAGCGCAGGCGCGGCCAGGGCACGCGGTTATCTGCATGCATCCGGTTCAGGCCCAGCTGTTCATGCAGGATGGTCGGGTTCAGCGTTTGTTGAAATCCGCGGCCATCGTCGACCTTGGCGCCACAGGGCTGATGGCCAACCCCACGGCGTCCATCCGCACCTGGTACATCGAGGGCCATGAGTTCTTCATCAAGGGCTCGCTGAACGTGCGCATCACCAACTGTGTCAGGAAAAATGCCTGGTACGAATTGGAAAGCGCGCTGATGATCGACCGAGTCTTTCGTAATCTCCAACTGACCCGGCCCGAAACCCTTGGCGGGCTCTCGGTGGTGGCCGAACCGGGCAATCTGAGCTGGGCGCCGCAACAGGCCAGCGAAGCGGATAACCACTGGTTCCGCGAACAGACCGGGGCAATCCTGCGGGAGAACTTCTGCCTCGAAACCGGCACCGACTGCAGCATCATGGCCGGTACGTTGTTCGCTCGTGGTCTGCATTTGCCGCCGTTGGTGCATGAGTTCCTGTGCCGGTTCAACGGCAATGACATCGACGATCAACAGCTGTTGAGCTGGTTCGACGACTATCAAGCGCTGTTGCTACGGCCGGTGTTGGCGCTGTTCTTCAACCACGGCATCGTGATGGAACCGCATCTACAGAACAGCGTGCTGGTGCATGACAACGGTCGTCCACAACGTTTGCTGCTGCGGGATTTCGAAGGGGTCAAACTGACCGACGAACTGGGTGCTTCCCGGATCGACGCAGACGTTCATCCACGGGTGCGTGAGTCGCTGCTCTATTCCCGCCAGCAAGGCTGGAACCGCATTGTCTATTGCCTGTTCGTCAACAACTTGTCCGAGGCGGTACTGGCCCTGAGTTGGGAACGTCCGCATTTGGCGCCGCTGATGTGGCAACGGGTGGAGCAGCAACTGGTCAGTATCCGCGCCGAATTGACCCGCGCTGCGCCGGAGTTGGACGCACTGATCGCCGGTCAGCCGATTGCCTGCAAAACCAACCTTAAGGTCCGCCTCGCGGCCAAGGCCGATCGCCAGGCCAGCTACGTCAGCCTGGTGTCCCCGTGGGGCAAGGAGGCCAAGCATGGATAAGCTGCCCGCAGCGGTATTGGCCGCCATCGATGAAGCCCGTACACAACACGAAGACCCGCTGGCGCTGTTCATCTATGACCTGGACGCGCTGAAACAGCACGTGACGCAGGTGATGGCGGCACTCCCCAAAGGCGTGGAGCTTTACTACGCGATCAAAGCCAACAGCGAACCGCAAATCCTCGCCGCTGTGGCGCCGTTGGTACACGGGTTCGAGATTTCCTCCGGCGGCGAGATCGATCGTCTCCAGGCCTGCCCGACGCGCAAGCCGTTCATCTTCTCCGGCCCCGGTAAACTGGACTCTGATTTGCGTTCGGCGCTGCAACATCAGGTCGAAGCGATTCACATCGAAAGCCTGAATGAAATCGTCCGCCTGCAACGGCTGGCCCTGGAAGCGGGGCACGTGCAAGACGTCTTGTTGCGAATCAACCCCGAACTGCCGTCGCCGCTCTCCAGCAAACTGGCGATGGCCGGCACGGCCACACCGTTCGGGATCGATGAGTCGGAACTGGCTCAGGCGGTCAGCTGGGTCGATAACGCCAGCCACCTGCGGCTCAAGGGCTTCCATGTGCATGCGATGTCTCATCAGTCGCTGGTGGAACGCCATGAACAATTGCTCGATCTGTACCTGCAGCGCTGGCCGCAATGGAAGGCGTTGTCGGCCGATCCTGCGGCGATCACCCACCTCAATGTGGGCGGTGGCATCGGTGTCAATTACCTCGGGCCGCAGCAATTCGATTGGCAGCGCTTGTGTACGCATTTGGGGCAAAGCCTTGCAGCGTGTGCCGATGCGCCCGTCGTGCGTTTTGAACCCGGTCGTTTCATCAGCGCCTTCTGCGGCTACTACGCCATTGAAGTGCTGGACACGAAAACCAGTCACGGCAAGCACTTCCTGGTCTGTCGCGGCGGTACCCATCAGTTCCGTTTGCCGGTTGCCCAGGGACATGATCACCCGGTCATTCATCTGCCCAGACATCAAGCAACACCCGGCGCGTTGCAACAGGACTGGACCGTGGTCGGGCAGCTCTGCACGCCCAAGGATGTGCTGAGCCGCGATTACCCGCTGACTGGTGTCGAAGTCGGCGACATGCTGGTGCTGCCGCTGGCCGGTGCCTATGGCTACAACATCTCCCACGCCGATTTCCTCTGTCATCCGCGACCGCCGCAGGTGTTTGTGCAAGAAGCCGGAGTCGCACCGTGGGATTGACGTTTGCCGTCCCGCGCTGGTTGGTGGTGGTCAATGTGTTGTTGGGTACGCTGACGGTCAGCCTGAACAACAGCTCGCTGAATCCGGCGTTGCCGGCGTTCATGGAGGCCTTTCAGATCGGTCCGCTGTTGGCCACCTGGATTGTGGCGGCGTTCATGGTGAGCATGGGCATGACCATGCCGCTCACCAGTTTTCTCAGCCAGCGGGTGGGACGCAAATCCCTCTATTTGTGGGGCGTGGCGTTGTTTGTCTGCGGTTCATTGCTGGGGGCGCTGGCCAACTCCATCGCGCTGGTGATTACCGCGCGCGTGGTGCAAGGCATCGCCAGCGGGCTGATGATTCCGCTGTCGCTGGCGATCATTTTTTCGGTGTACGCCAAGGGCGAGCGGGGCAGGGTTACCGGCCTATGGGGCGCGGCGGTCATGCTGGCGCCGGCATTGGGGCCCTTGTGCGGGAGCCTGATGCTGGAGTGGTTCAGTTGGCGCTCGCTGTTCCTGATGAATGTGCCGATTGGCCTGCTGGCGCTGATCCTGGGTGTTGGTGTGCTGCCGGCTTCTGAAGCATCGGAACGCAAACCTTTCGACCTGGCGGGTTACCTGTTGATCGCGACGGGCATCGGTCTGCTGATGATCGCCGTTGGCCGTCTGCGCCATGCCGAAGCCCTCACTGATCCGCTCAACCTCGGCATGCTGCTGGCGGCCATCCTGTGCCTGGTGGCGTTCGTGCGACTGGAACTGAACCGGACTTCGCCGCTGCTCAACCTGCGCATCTTTGCCCTGCGCGGTTATCGCTTGAGCGTGATCATCGCCGTGGTGCAGTCGGTCGGCATGTTCGAATGCCTGGTACTGCTGCCGCTGCTGGTGCAAGTGGTGATGGGCTACAGCGCTATCTGGACCGGTTTGTCTCTGCTGTGCACGGCGATGTTCGCCAGCCTGTTCGGGCATCTCGGCGGCAAGTGGCTGGACCGTCACGGCCCGCGCGGCGTAGTGCTTTGGGGGCTGCTGCTGACCGGGGGCGCCACATTGGGATTGGGCATGCTGGGGGCTGGCGCTTCAATCGGTGTGGTGTTTTTTCTGATGATGGTCCGCGGCGCAGGGCTGGGCCTGTCCTATATCCCCATCACCACCGCCGGGCTCGATGCGCTGCCTGAACCGATGGTCACTCAAGGCGCGGCGATGAACAACATTTCCCGTCGTCTCGTGTCGTCGCTGGCCATCGTGATTGCCTCCCTGTGGCTGGAATTCCGCCTGACTGCCGATTCGGCGGGCGGCATTGTTTCGGTGGCGACCCCAGGGGCGATCAGCGAGGTCTTCTTGGCCACCGGCATCCTCATCCTGCTGGCATTGCCCTGTGCCTGGCGTTTTCCCGTTCACGCATCCGACGAGCCGGCCGAGGCGTTGCCCTCAGCCCTCGAACACCGTTAATTCTTTCACGGACAAGGTTATGACTATGGCGACTTCTTCACAGGCAACACATCAGGCTGCGGACTCTGCGCCAGGCGTCTGGCTGGCGACGGCCGATCCCCGCCACTATCAGCAAGTGGAACAGCGCGTGGTGGGCCAGCTGCTGCAAACGCTGCTGTATGAAAACGTCCTGCCGTATCGCCATTCGCCGCTCGATGGCGGCCAGTACCGTTTTGTCGTCAGCGGCTTCGATGCGCAGCAACAACCGGTGGAGTACCACTGCAGCGGATTGCTCAGCGAAAGCTTCGAGCTGATCCGCCTCGACTATGCCAGTCTCGAACGTGTAAATGCGTTGGGCGTACGCAGCCGGCCGCACCTTCATCAAGCATTGGCGGAGCTGCTGAGCGAACTACAGGACAGCCCGCACCTGCCACGCTTCACCCATGAACTGGAGCAGACCCTGCTCAAGGATCTGCAATCGCGCAGTCAGGGTTATCAAGCGGCCAAGCCAGCGTATCAACTGGATGTGGATGCGCTGGAACAGCACTTCATGGACGCCCACAGCTATCACCCTTGCTACAAATCGCGCATCGGTTTCTCGCTCAAGGACAACGCCAATTACGGGCCGGAATTTGCCGCGCCCATCGCGATTGTCTGGCTGGCCGTGGCCAAATCCTGCGGGGCGATGAACATCTCGCAGCACCTGGATTACAACGGATTTATCCAGGAGGAATTCGGACTTCAGCGCTGGCAGCAACTGGCTGAGAGCCTCACCGATCAAGGCAAGTCGATGGGCGATTACTGGCTGATGCCGGTGCACCCGTGGCAGTGGGAAAACGTCATCGTTCCCGTGTTCTACCCAGAACTGGTCAGCGGTGAGGTGATCTATCTGGGCACTACGGATGACCGTTATCAGGCGCAGCAGTCGATCCGCACCCTGGCCAACGTCACTGAGAAACAGCGGCCTTACGTCAAGCTCGCGCTGAGCATGACCAACACCTCCAGCACCCGAATTCTGGCCCGGCATACAGTGATGAACGGCCCGATCATCACCGACTGGTTGCAGCAGTTGATCGGCAGCGACAGCACCGCCCGCGACCTTGGCTTTGTGATTCTCGGCGAAGTGGTTGGCGTCAGTTTTGACTACGATCACCTGCCCGCCACGCGGATGTCCCAAGCCTACGGCACGATGGGCACCCTGTGGCGCGAGAGCATTCACCAGTACCTGCAAGACGATGAGCAAGCGGTGCCGTTCAATGGTTTGAGCTCCGTGGATAACCGCTACGGTAGCGGTGCACAAACCCCGTTCATCGATGCCTGGATCGCTCAATACGGCCTGCACGCCTGGACGCGCCAACTGTTGCAGGTTGCGGTGTCGCCGATCATTCACATGCTGTACGCCGAAGGCATCGGCATGGAATCCCATGGGCAGAACATCGTCCTGATCGTGAAGCAGGGCTGGCCACAACGCATTGCCCTGAAAGACTTCCATGACGGCGTGCGTTATTCGCCGCAGCACCTGGGGCGCCCCGATTTGTGCCCGACCCTGGTGCCGCTGCCCGCCAGCCACGCCAAGCTCAACCGCAACTCGTTCATCCTCACCGACGACCTGAATGCGGTCCGGGATTTTTCCTGTGATTCGTTCTTTTTCATCGCCCTGGCCGAGATGGCGATCTTCCTGCATCAGCACTATCAGCTCGAAGAGGCCCTGTTCTGGCAGATGACCGCCGAGGTGGTCACCGCTTACCAGTCCGAGCATCCGCAACACCGTCCGCGTTATGCAGCGTTCGATGTTTTCGCGCCGTTCTATGAAGTGGAAGAGCTGACCAAGCGTCGCTTGCTGGGTGACGGCGAACGTCGTTTCAAATCGGTGCCGAATCCGCTGCACGCGTTCCGGCCGCAATCATGCTGAGGACCAATCTGCTCAAGCAGAAGCTCAGAACAGGTGAGCCGGTCTACGGCCTGATCAGCTCGATTCCGTCGCCTGCGGCCATCGAACTGATTGCCGAGGCGGGTTTTGATTTTGTGATCATCGATATGGAACACGTGCTGATCAACCCCGAAACCGTGGAGAACATGATCCGCACCGCCGAGAGTTACGCGCTGACCCCGCTGGTGCGGGTGGCCGACCTCAACCCGAAAACCCTGCTGCGCCTGCTTGATGGCGGAGCGCAGGGCATTGTCTTGCCGATGATCGAAGGCCCTGAACCCCTGGCCGAAAGCATTCGGGCCTGCAAATACCACCCGCAGGGCACCCGCAGCCTGAATGCCGGTCGCCCCGGTGCCTTTGGCAAACACAGCCTGGCGGAGTACGTCGCGCTGGCCAACGAGCAAATCATGGTCGTGGCGATGATCGAGAGTGCCGAAGGTGTGCGACGCGCGGCGGAAATTGCTGCCGTGCCCGGCCTCGACATGATCCTCGAAGGGGCCGCCGACTTGTCGCAATCGATGGGCATGCCTTGGCAGATCGACCGGCCCGAGGTGCAGCAAGCGCTGCTCGCCAGTTGGCAGGCAGCCAGTGCCGCGGGCGTGCCGTATTGCGCGATTCCACGTCAACCGGGCGACCACGAACGGTGGTTGAGTCGGGGCGTTAAAAGTTTTGTTTTGGGTGACGAGCGTGGCATCGCTTTTCGTGCCCTCCAGGCCAAATTGGCCGCCACTTCAGCAGAAGGAAAATAATCGGATGAACTTCACCACAATGGCCGCCGACAAGGTGATGCAGGATCTGGTCGATTGTTTGCTGGCCGAACATTTTTTCGGGACCGAGCCGCTGAATCTGGTGGCGCCATCGTCATCGGCCGATCAGCCGTTTACCGGGTTGAGCGCCGAACAACGGATCTGGGAATGGCCCAGCGATCCCCTAGGTTGCATCGTTATTGCCCTGCGTCCCGGTATAACCCAGCAATGGGAAAAAGTACCGGGCACGCCGGTTTGGGCACGGCAGAATGACCGGCTGACCGCGCTGTCACCCGAGGCCTTCACGACTCAGGTGTTGGCAGGGATGACCGAACGCTACCCGGACAATGAAAAAGGCTTCGCCCTGTTTATGGATGTGCTGCGTACCAGCGTCCGGCAAACCGAGTTGTCCCTGGCTCATCGGGTTGACAGCGAACGCTTGCTGGAAAAGAGCAACGCAGACTTTTTCCTGACCATGGAACAGTGGGCTTCGCTGCGTGATCGTCCCTACCACCCGTTGGCCAAAGCCAAGCAGGGTTTGGACGACGCGGAATATCAGCAGTATCAGGCGGAATTCGCCCGTCCGGTGGCGCTCAATTGGGTCGCGGTCGATCGCACGTTGCTGCAATGCGGCGACGGCGTGACGGACCTGGCGCAGAGTTATCCCGCCCAATATCTGTTGCCGCCACTGTTGCAGGCCAACTTGCAACAAGAGCTGCAGCAGCGGGGCATTGCCCAGAGCCACATCGCGCTGCCGGTGCACCCGTGGCAGTTCGAACACGTGCTGGAGGCGCAACTCGGCGACGCGTTCGCCAAGGGTGATTGCCATCGACTGGATTTCACCGACGGTGATTTCTTCGCCACCTCGTCGTTGCGCTCGATGACCCCGTGCTTCAACAGTGCCGATTACCTCAAGTTGCCGATGGCGATCTATTCGCTGGGCGCGTCGCGTTACCTGCCCGCAGTAAAAATGATCAATGGCGGCTTGAGCGAGGCGCTGCTGCGCCAGGCACTGAGCAAAGATCAAACGCTGCAGCAGTCCCTGCACCTGTGCGACGAAACCAAATGGTGGGCGTTCATGCCGCCGGACGCCACGCTGTTCGACGAAGCACCGCGTCACTTGTCGGCCATGGTTCGCGGCTATCCGCCCGCGCTGCTCGAAGACCCGGACACCCGACTGGTGCCCATGGCTGCGTTGGGCACACCGCTGCCGGGCAGCAATCAGCACTTCTTCGATGACTGGATGGTCTACCGCCAACTGCCGGCCAATGCCGCGTCGGTGATGACGCTGTTCCGTGAGCTGTGCCACAGCTTCTTCGATATCAACCTGCGGATGTTCCGCATCGGCATGCTCGGTGAAATTCACGGGCAGAATGCGGTGCTGGTGTGGAAGGCCGGTTACGCCCAGGGCCTGCTGTTGCGCGATCACGATTCGTTGCGCATCTTCGTGCCGTGGCTGGAACGCAACGGCCTGGCCGACCCGGCTTACCGGTTGAAGAAGGGGCATGCCAACACGCTGTACCACGATCGCCCTGAAGACTTGCTGTTCTGGTTGCAGACCCTGGGTATTCAGGTCAACCTCCGCGCCATCATCGATACGCTGGCTGAGGTCTACGCATTGCCGGCCACCCAATTGTGGAAGGCGATGGGCGAAGTGCTCAACGAGCTGATCGATACCATCGAGTTTGACGCCGAGGCGCGGATCATGATCAAGCACCAGTTGTTCGAAGCGCCACATTGGCCGCAGAAATTGCTGCTCACCCCGATGATCGAACGCGCGGGCGGCCCTGGCAGCATGCCGTTTGGCAAAGGGCAGGTGGTCAACCCGTTTCACAGGCTCGATCGTAATGCCTGAACCGCTACGTGAACCCTCCAGGCGCACGCTGTTGCGCCTGTCCCTGGGGGCGCTCGCCCTCAGGTTTTCCGCGCCGGCGTGGGCCGAGGCTGGCGCCGCGCCGTTGCGGGTGATCACTCTGTTTCAGGGCGCCACCGACTGCGCCGTGGTGTTGGGCGTGACCCCGTGTGGCGTCGTCGATTCCTGGAGCGAAAAACCGACCTATCGCTATTTGCGCACGGCACTGGGCGCTGTACCCCATGTCGGGCTGGAAACCCAACCCAGTCTTGAGGACATCGCGCTGCTCAAGCCGGACTTGATCGTTGCCTCGCGCTTTCGCCATGAACGCATTGCACCGTTACTCAAGCAGATCGCCCCGGTGCTGATGCTGGAGGAAGTGTTTGAATTCAAGAAGACCCTGGCGCTGATGGGCGCCGCATTACACCAGCAACAGCGGGCCGACGAGATTCTGAACCGATGGCAGCAGCGCGTGGCACAACTGTGTCAGCAACTGCAGCAGACATTTGCCGGACGCTGGCCGCCCACGGTGTCGATTCTGGACATCCGCGAAGACCACATCCGCAGTTACTTGCCGGCGAGTTTTCCGGGCTCCGTGCTCACCGAACTGGGATTCAACTGGAGTGACAGCAGCCGGGAGGCGAGCGGGGTGTCGATCAAACTCACTAGCAAGGAAAGTCTTGCCGTGGTGAATGCCGACATCTTTTTTGTCTTCCTGCGCGCGCAGAACGCGGCGGTGCAGCGCAACTACGAGAGCCTGGTGCAACACCCGCTGTGGAAGCAGATGCGTGCCCCGCAGCAAGGTCAGGTGTGGCAGGTCGATGGCATCGCCTGGAGTTTGTCGGGCGGGATGATGGGGGCGAATCTGATGCTCGACGACGTAGCCCGCGTGGCCGCCGCGCAGGTGGCCTCATGAGTCCGGGAGTCAAGCTGTGCAGCGCGGGTGTTGTGTTGCTGCTGTGCTGCGTATTGAGCCTGGCGGTCGGTGCCGCCTGGATTCCACTGCCACAGATTGCCGCGGCGTTTGTCGATCCCGACCCGCTGAGTATCAGTCATGTGCTGGTGACCACCACGCGCCTGTCGCGAACCCTGATGGCGATTTCCGTAGGCGCCAGTCTGGCGGTCGCGGGCGCCCTGATGCAGGCACTGACGCGTAATCCATTGGCATCACCCGGACTGTTCGGGATCAACGCCGGTGCGACCTTTTTTATCATCCTGTTTTCCTCGATCTTCTCGCTGTCATCCCCGGATGCCTGGTTATGGTCGGCGTTCATTGGCGCTGCCGTGGCGGGTTGTCTGGTGTGGCTGATCGGCAACATGGGACAAGGCAGTCTCAGTCCGCTGCGCATCGTGCTGGCGGGCGCGGCGATCGCTGCGTTGTTCTCCGCCTTCAGTCAGGCGCTGCTGGTAGTGAATCAGGATGGACTGGACACGGTGCTGTTCTGGATGGCCGGTTCACTGACCGAACGCAGTCTGTCGACCGCTGCGCCATTGTTGCTGTGCGGAGTGCTCGGGTTGTCGGGGGCTCTGTTGCTGGCTGGGCAGGTCAATGTGCTGAACGCCGGGGAAGAGATTGCCACGGGGCTGGGGCAGCGAACCGGCCTGATCCGGCTGCTGATGAGCGTGCTGGTGATCTGTCTCGCGGGCAGCGCGGTGGCGTTGGCCGGCAGCATTGGTTTCATCGGTCTTCTAGTGCCGCACATGGTGCGCAAGGGGTTGTCCATCGATCATCGCTGGTTGCTACCCGGTTGTGCGCTGCTCGGTGCGATTCTCCTGCTGTTGGCGGATACGCTGTCGCGGGTTGTGATCCTGCCTCAGGAGGTGCCGGTGGGGGTGATGACGGCGCTGTTTGGCGCGCCGTTTTTCATTATGTTGGCCCGGCGTGGAGGTCGTTATGGATAGGGTGGTGACTTGGCGTTGGGGCGGGTATTCCCGGCGGGTCAACTTCTCCACGTGGTGGCGGTTGGCGGCGGCGCTGGTGCTGACGGTGCTGGTGATGCTCGGCTCGTTGTCGCTGGGGAAAGTCATCCTCTCGCCACTCGAGGTGATGCGAATCCTGTTTTCCAGTCAGGACGCCAGCCTGACGTTGATCGTCGAGCAACTGCGTTTTCCACGCATTGTGCTGGCGGCGCTGGTGGGCGCTGCGTTGTCGGTGTCCGGGCTGATCCTGCAAAGCATCATCCGCAACCCGCTGGCATCGCCGGACCTGCTCGGCATCACCAGCGGTGCCAGCGCCGCCGCCGTGCTTTACCTGTCGTTCTTGTCCGCGACGCTGGGGCAACAGTTTCTGCCCTTGGCGGCGATGCTCGGTGCGGCTTTGGCAACATTGGCCATTTATCTGCTGGCCTGGAAGCAAGGGACCTCACCGCTGCGACTGGTGCTGATCGGCGTGGGCGTCTCAGCGATGTTGACGGCCGCGACCACCTTCATTCTGGTGTTCAGTCCGCTGACCACCACCCTGTCTGCCTACGTCTGGCTGACTGGCAGCGTATACGGCGCCAGTTGGCCCGAACCGCTGGCGCTTGCGAGCTGGTTGTTGGGCATTTGTCCGCTGCTGGTGCTGCTGGCCCGTCAGGTGATGGTGCAACAGTTGGATGACAACCTGGCCCAGGGCATCGGCGTACGCGTGCAATGGCTGCGGGCCGGTTTGTTGCTGGTGAGTGTGGCGTTGGCCGGCGCGGCCATTGCCTGGGGTGGGGCGATCGCGTTTGTCGGGCTGATTGCTCCGCATATTGCCAAACGCCTGGTGGCCCCCGGTTTCGCTGGGCAGGCCGTGATGGCAGCCCTGATTGGCGCAAATCTGGTGATGCTGGCGGACCTGGTCGGGCGCACGCTGTTCTTGCCCCTGGATCTACCGGCCGGGATCTTTGTCGCGGTGCTGGGCACGCCCTTTTTTCTCTATTTATTGATTAAACAGCGTCATTAAGGAATTCAACGTATGACGTCGATTGCAAGTCGCGGCCTGACCCTGAGTTATCAGCGCCAGGTGATTATTGACGCGCTGGACATGCAACTGCCCAAGGGCAAGATCTCGGTACTGATTGGCAGTAACGGTTGCGGCAAAAGTACCTTGCTCAAATCCTTTGCCCGACTGCTGAAACCGCAGCAAGGCTCGGTGATTCTCAACGGTGTGGATATCCAGCAAAAATCCACAGCGGCGGTAGCGCGTGAGTTAGCCATCCTGCCCCAGACACCGACGGCGCCCGAGGGCATTACCGTTCGCCAACTCGTGGCGCTGGGCCGATACCCTTATCAGAGCTGGATGCAGCAGTGGTCGGCCGAGGATGAAACCATGGTCAATCGCGCGCTGACGCAGACCAGTCTGCAAGCGCTGGCGGATCGGCCGGTGGATGCTTTGTCCGGTGGGCAGCGCCAGCGTGCGTGGATCGCCATGACCCTGGCCCAGGACACTGGCATCGTGCTGCTGGACGAGCCGACGACCTTCCTCGACCTGGCTCACCAGATTGAAGTGCTGGACCTGCTGCGCGACCTCAACCGGCTCGAGAACAAAACCATCATCATGGTGCTTCACGACCTCAACCTGGCCTGCCGTTATGCGGATCATATGGTTGCGGTGCATGAGCGTACGGCATTTGCCCAGGGCCGGCCTGAGGACGTCTTGACTCAGGCGCTGGTCAAAACCGTGTTCGACCTCAACTGCAGGATTATTCCTGACCCGTTTTTTGGTACGCCGATGTGCATCCCGTTTGGTCGGGAATTGCCGCAATGAGTCTGGCTCGTCACTTCACCGCGCAAGAGTGGAACGTGCTGGGCGGTGGGTTGCGGTTGAAGGACTGCGCCGAGCGTGATCCATTACGCTCGCTGATGGCGCGTGACCTGTTGCAGGAAGATGTGTGCGAGCGTTTGCTGGACGCATTGAGCCCGGTCATTGGCTCACCGTCACGGGCGATCACCGCCTCGCTGCTGGGTAAGCGCCTGTCGTTCCTGGCCACCGGGGCCTGTTTGTACGCCATGTCGGTGTACGACAAAGGACTGCTGCTGTCGCTGGACAACACGGTGATCGAATACGGCCACGATGACGGGCTGTGGACGTCTTCGATGCCGCTGGCTCATTCCCCGCCGCTGACGTACGAGGCAGGTGAGCGCGAGGCCTGGCGGGAAACCCTGGTGCAGTCACTGTTTGCCGGGCTGTTGAAGCCGCTGTGGCAAACCTTCAACCGTGTGAGTGGCGTTTCACGGCGCATCTTGTGGGAGAACACCGCCGTGCGCGTGTATTCGTTGTATGAAAAGCGCATGGCAAAAATCGACGAACCGTCGGTGCGCGAGCGCTATGAAGAGGACTTCAGGTGGTTGCTGACACAGGCAGAGCCTGCGCTGTTCGGCCTCGATTACAACCCGCTGAGTCACTTCCGTCGTCCGCCGACACTGCTCGACGAGGGGCAGCGCAGCATTCGCTTTCGGCGAACGTGCTGCTTCTACTACCTGGCTACTGAGCCCGCTGAATATTGTTCGACCTGCCCACTGCTGCGTCCGGGGAAATGCCGATGAGTTATCAGATCAACCCGCGCCAGCAGTTCGTCGACTCGGAGTTGCTCAACGCCTACCGGTCGATCCCTTCGTCAACTATCGGCCATTTTTCCGATCGGGGCTTTCTGCGGGGGATCAAGCCGCTGTTCAACGATATCCGCATGGTTGGCAATGTCGTCACCGTCAAAGTCTTTCCACCTGATGGCAGCATTTTGCGTGAAGCGCTGTTGCTGAGTGAGCCGGGCGACGTGCTGGTGATCGAATGTGTGGGTGACGAGGAGTGTGGCTGCTGGGGTGAACTGCGCACCCTGGCCGGGCTGATCAAAGGGTTGGCCGGGGTGGTGGTGTCGGGTGCGGTCACCGATGTCAGCGCATTGCGTCGCCATGGGTTGCCGATCTTTTGTCGGGACGTCAGTGCGTACACGACTCGCGGCATTGGCGCCCATGGGGAAGTCAATCAGTCGATCAATGTGGGCGGGGTTCGGGTGCAGGCGGGGGACCTGGCCATTGGTGATGATGACGGCGTCTTCATCCTCGATGCCGTGCGTGCGGCCGAGCTGCTTCCCGAACTCTTGGCCAAAGAGGAAATGGACCAGCAGCGCAGGGCCGAATTCTTGCAGAGGCTCAATCAGCGAAAGAGCTGACTTCCCGAGCTGAAATGAAAAGGGGCAACTGTGCAGTTGCCCCTTTTTTGCATCTTTCGGTCAGAAGCCGAATTTGTCGCGCAATCCGTAATACCAGGCACCCAGTGCAGCAAACGGTGTACGTAGCAGTTGTCCGCCGGGGAACGGGTAGTGAGGCAAATCGGCGAACGCGTCGAAACGCTCAGCCTGGCCACGCAACGCTTCGGCCAACACCTTGCCTGCCAGGTGCGTGTACGTCACGCCATGGCCGCTGCAACCCTGGGAATAGTAGATGTTGTCGCCCAGGCGTCCGACTTGAGGAAGTCGCGACAAGGTCAGCAGGAAATTGCCGGTCCAGGCGTAATCGATCTTCACGTCCTTGAGCTGCGGGAAGGCCTTGAGCATCTTCGGCCGAATAATCGCCTCGATGTTCGCCGGATCCCGTGCGCCGTACACCACACCACCGCCGAAAACCAGGCGCTTGTCGCCAGTCAAACGGTAGTAGTCGAGCAGGTAATTGCAGTCCTCGACGCAGTAATCCTGCGGCAACAGACTCTTGGCCAACGCGTCGCCCAAGGGTTCAGTGGTGATCACCTGAGTCCCGCAGGGCATCGATTTGGCGGCCAGTTCCGGCACCAGATTGCCGAGATACGCATTGCCCGCAACGATGATGAACTTGGCCCTGACCTTGCCCTGAGGCGTATGCACCACCGGATTCGCGCCGCGCTCGATGCGCACCGCTGGCGACTGCTCATAAATGGTACCGCCCAACGACTCGACAGCTGCCGCTTCGCCCAACACCAGGTTCAGCGGATGAATGTGCCCGCCGCTCATGTCGAGCATGCCGCCGATGTACTGATCGCAAGCGACCACTTCACGGATGCGACGCTGATCCATCAATTCAAGCTGCGTGTGACCGAACCGCTCCCATAGACGCTTCTGGGATTCCAGATGGCCCATCTGCTTGGCGGTAATGGCGGCGAATACGCCACCGTCCTTCAAGTCGCACTGGATATTATATTTGGCAACCCGCTCACGAATGATCCGCCCACCTTCGAACGCCATCTGCCCCAACAACTGAGCCTGCTTGGGACCGACACTGCGCTCGATCACATCGATGTCGCGGCTATAACTGTTAACGATCTGGCCACCGTTACGCCCCGACGCACCAAAACCTACCTTCGCCGCTTCAAGCACCGTTACCCGGAAACCGTTTTCCAGCAGAAACAGGGCAGAGGACAGACCGGTGTAACCGGCACCGATCACACAGACATCAGTCTCTACGTCATCCTGCAAGGCCGGGCGCGGCGGAACCGCATTGGCCGACGCGGCGTAATAGGATTCCGGGTAGGGGGTGTTCGCCATCCTGCAGCCTCTGTTTAATATATTTTACGAGTGCATCGATCCTACCCGAGATAAAAATCGATCGCCAGCCACCGCAAAATCTTCTTTGCAGCGGCGAAATTAAATATTTTGCATATTCATAGGGTTAGCTCGAAAAAAGGTGTTGACACCCATCCGGAATTCCGTAGAATGCCGCCTCACAGCAGGCACGTAGCTCAGTTGGTTAGAGCACCACCTTGACATGGTGGGGGTCGTTGGTTCGAGTCCAATCGCGCCTACCAAACAAAATCCGCTCTGCTGGGCGGTCTAGAAGGGCTCACCGAAAGGTGGGCCCTTTTTTGTGCTTTCGATTTCTTGCAGAGCGTTCACAAATTAAAGGGTTCGTTCACACTGGGCAATGTGAGCGCTGCTCTTGGTGTATCAGCGTAGAGCCGCAGCGATGCACTGAGCAGCGTAAGAAACGCTGCTCAGTGAGGTTGGGCGGATTTAATTGGCGTAATGATTTGGAGCTTGATTGCCTCAGCGACCATTGCCGTGCGCCGGGTTACTTTCAATTTGAACATTGCATTGGTGAGTCGTTTAGCTACGGTGCCAGGTGACAATCCGGCCAATCGGGCTATTTCTTTTGCCGTCAGGCCTTGAGCAATATAAAGAACGAACTCCAGTTCGCGAGGAGATAAGCCTCGTCCAAAGTGTCCCTGCCACTTACCGCTGATCATTGTGTCTTCCATGATCTGATCTTACATGCGGATCGCATCCCAAAGCTCCCTCTCAAGAAGGTGCTTCAGTGATGATTTTCTTCTCACTACACGTTCGACCTTGAAGCGAAGTGCTCTTACTGGAACCTCCTTGCCGATCATTGCGCAGAAATCGGCAGTGGCCGCCATTGCGTGGAGGGGCAGGGCTATGTTGCCAGCGACTTGCGCTTGCATCAGTCGGTGCATTTGCATGGCTGATCCCTCGGTGTGGAGGTGCGTGTATTCGTGAGTACTCGGGCCTCTTGCTGGTTGCCGGTGGGCGGGGGGATGCGGGTGGTGTCGTAGGGGAATGGGCGCGTTGTTAATTCAGGCTTTGGATTTGGCTTGCTGTATCTGACCTGTGAATCATTGAGCAGCCTCACGGTCATATCGCTGACCTTTGCATTCAGGACGTTCAAATGAAGCGTGCAGTAATAATGTTCATGGCCATTTCGGGCTCTCTCCTGTTGGGAGGCTGTGGGCCTCACTGGGACGACGGAGAAAGGTACGGTCGAGATCGTGATCGAGGTCATGATTACCGTCGTGGATACGACCGCGGGTATGACGATGATCGCGGGTATGACCGCAGATATGATCGTCGTGACAATGATCAGGGGTATGAACGCAATCACGGTCGTGATCGTGATCGTGATCGTGATCGTGACGATAGAGACGACTGAAGGCGCTGGCCATCGGCTAGCGAGAGACGGCGGTGACAGGCTCTCCTCGGGCCGGTCAATGATCACCCGGTTTGCCGATTAGCTTCAGTGGCACGGATTGCCAGTGATTCAGGCGTAAGATAGCGGTGCTACCTCATCAAAAGGAGCCGCATATGATCGCCGACCAAGTGAACAAGCAGGTATCTGTGGACAGAGCTGTTTGGGATCAATACTTCTGCGCTGCGTTGATTGCGGAAAGCAATTTGACGGCGCCGGTCGTAGGAGGGGCTACTCATGAAGACAGGCAGAACCTGTTGATTGAAAGGGCCAAAGCTCTCGCCGACAAGATGATGGAAAACAGAAAATAACCAGAGCCCAGCCATCGCGCTGGGCTCTTCACATCTGGATCTCGGCATCGATGCAGCGCTTGCTGTCAGGCAGGGCAGAGGCATGGGTTTGATCGCCTATAGCACCGAGAGCCTTAAATACCTTCCAGCGTTTTCAAAAACGTTCGGATGTATCCGGCCGCCTCTTCAGGCGCAACCTGAAGCAGACAGTGCGGTGCTTCGATTTCAATGATTCGTGTATCACGGTTCATTGAAGAGACCAGCGCAGACGCTGTCCCTGGAACCACCGAATCATGCTTAGCGCGAAGGTAGATAGTCGGTACGCTGACTTGGGCGAGCTTGGCGGATACGTCAACGGTAAGAACCGATCGTAGTCGTGAGCGCATTACCGAAGGGCTCACTTGAGTGATGGCCTGGCGTAGAGCTTCGCGCAAGGCGCTCGAGGAAAACCGGCCGAGCAATACTTTGCTGATCCATCCGACAGGTGCAAGGCTGAACGGCAGTGCGCCTAGCAAAAAACTCAAGTGACTGAATATCGGTCTTGGATTGCGTGCGAATGTGCTGCACAGCACGAGTCCCACTTGCTGGGGCAGTTGCCTGGCGCTCAAGGAAATAGCGATCGGCCCCGAGAAGGATTCACCCAGCAGCACGAATGGGTGGTCGGTTGGCAGCGACTCTCGCACCAGCGACTCCAGCGCTGTGTAGTTCAGCGGAATATTGGGGGGATAGGTGATGATTAGCGTATCGAATTCGCGCTCCATGATGGATGCAAACGCTGCGAACAATTCACCTGTTCCGTCCATTCCAGGTAGCAGGACCAGCGTGGGAGTTGATCGATTCATGTGTTCCGTCCTTGCCTGCGAATCGTTGGCGTCCGCCAGCGTTATGGCCAGTGATATCGCCGGCCTAATGGAAGGCCCGCAGCGCAAGACGATGCTGGTGCCGCAGCAGGTGATCATGTTGGGTGAGTTAGCGGTCAATCGCGTACTGGATAACCACAAGCCTGGGTAGTCGCCAGGCACTGTAACGAGGGGATTGCCCCCTCGTTACAAATGTTGCATGAAGAGCATGAATCACTACTGGCGTGGTTCATCTCAACAACGTCGGACCTGCGTGGTAGGTCCAATCAACTAAAACCAATCTTACCTGGCGTTCAACTTCTTCAGTTCTTCATAAGTCGCCGACTGTACAAACCAGAAGCCGGAGATGATGCACCACGTCAGGGTGCCGGTAATGAAAACGCCTGCCCCGGACCAGAAGCCCTGAACGAAGATCATGACCACTGCTGCGATCCAGATAACGGCCAGTGCGACGTACAGAACTACGTTGTTTACACCAATTACGAACTCTTTCACGTCTATTCCCTTTTGAATGTTTATCCTCTGACTCCTTACGCAAGGGCCAGTGGGCGGCATGATAGGGGGATAGCTGGCTGTTCGCCAGTCATGTCGCCTTGAGCAGGCATGCTTTGAAAAATCGCCCTCAGCCTGTGGGTGTCTGGCAGGCAGATTTCCAGATTTTGGACTACTACTGACAAGCCAATTTCCTTACCCCTGTCAGGAGCATCCCTATGCTGTTTCACTGGTTTCTTGCGGCGATTCACCTCTTGGCTGTTGCCTTGGGCCTCTGGGCGGTGCTCACCCGAGGGACGGCGTTAAGCCGCCTGGCCGCCGGAACGGCGCAGGTTCGCAGCGTGCTGGTTGCCGATAACGTATGGGGCATCTGTGCGGGTATTTTGTTGATCACAGGTTTGATGCGGGCCTTCGGTGGGTACGAAAAAGGCACCGACTATTACCTTCATCAGCCGTTGTTCCATCTGAAGATGACGCTGTTCGTGATCATTCTGCTGCTTGAAGTGGCACCAATGATCACCTTGATCAAGTGGCGGATCGCCTTGGGCAGGGGCGCTTCGATTGACCAAGGCCGAGCCAGGCTGTTTGCACGCATCAGCCATATCGAAGCGCTGTTGTTGATGTTGATGGTGATTGCGGCCACCGGCATGGCGCGCGGTGTGACCTTCGGCCAATAACGGCGTGATTCGTCGGGGTTAAAGCGAATAGTCTGACAGCCACGGCCTGGCCGAAGCCGGTAGCATCGGCTTCACGTAATGGGGGGAGGAGGCGAGGGCTCAGCAAAATGCCGAGCATGAATCTTTAGCCAGCCATTGCGCTGTAACGAACGGGCTGGCTACTGACTGCAGCAGGATTCAGGGGGTCTGCGGTTTGTCTGGAGCGGTGAGGCCAGCCTGAATGCGCTGATAGATTTCTTCGCGATGAACCGCAACGTCTTTCGGGGCATTGATGCCAATTCTGACTTGCTGGCCGCTAACGCCCAGAATGGT
Source organism: Pseudomonas sp. LBUM1645 (assembly GCF_059716185.1). Lineage (NCBI taxonomy): Bacteria > Pseudomonadati > Pseudomonadota > Gammaproteobacteria > Pseudomonadales > Pseudomonadaceae > Pseudomonas > Pseudomonas sp. LBUM1645. The sequence continues at coordinate 4,785,520 of NZ_CP166811.1, read as the reverse complement.
GATCGTAATGTCATCACCAATATTTATGCTTTCACCGACTTTGCGGGTGAGTATCAGCATGGTCTTCTCCTTGATTGCTTTGTAGGGCACCTGATTCGGACAGTGCAGAGGTCGGTGGTATGTATAGATTAGTGCGAAGTCTCACGGTTTGGGTGCCTCTTTCTGACGCGCAGATGCTGCATTAATTCCCAAGGCGTAACTATACAGAGGCCGCAACCATCATTCTCGTTGTTTTGAGCCCATTTTGCGGCACTCGGGAAGTATTCATGGATGCTAAAATTGCCGCTTTAAGCATTCTGAGGGAAGCGTTGTGCGCAAAATGGTCTTGGTAATTGCGGTACTGGCGCTGGCGGGATGCGGTGAGGGCAAGAGTGTTGACGCGCAAAAGCCGCAATCGGCAGCAGCGGCTGCACCTTCGGTGGTGTCCGCGCCACAATGGGATCTCGAAGTTCGAGGCGAAACACCTCAGGCGGTCAGCGATTTGAGCGGCTGGCTGATTGAGCACAGTTTCGTTTCCAATATCGTCAAGGAAAATGGAAAGACCCGGATTCTGCTCGGGCCATTCAGTTCGAAAGCCGAGGCCGAGGCCAAACAGACAGAAGTGCGCGCGTCGCTCACCCGGGCGAAGAAACAGAACATCGAATTGCTGGTTGTCGAACATCCCGTGGCCCAGTAGCAGTCCTTTTCCAGGCTGCTTTCGACGGAACGCCTTAAAGGGGATCCACGTTGACTCGTTTCTAGACGTAGTCACTGTTGATTCCCAGTAGGAGTTCCGCCCCATGGCCTCCGCCACCCCTTACAAAATATTCGACGCAGTCCTGCGGCGCAAAAAGGCGCTGAGTCCTCATTTGATGCGCGTCACTCTGGCCGGTCCGATGGTTACCGAAATGGCGACCTGGGCACCGGATCAGCGCGTGAAGCTGTTCTTTCCGGCTGTGGGCGGTTCGTCTGCCAGGCTCTCTCATGGAGATGGCTGGTACGCACGTTACCGCGCGATGCCGGTTGCCCAGCGCCCGGCGATGCGCACTTACACCATCCGGCATTTGCGTGCCGAGCAGGGTGAAGTGGATATCGACTTCGTGTTGCACGGCGAAACCGGTCCTGCATCCCGTTGGGCAATCCATGCAGCAGCGGGGGAGCCGATCCAGATCGTCGCACCTGATCGCCAGTTTTCGGCGCAAGACGCGGGCGGTTTCGAATGGAAGCCGCCTCAACAGCTCAAGCATCTGTTACTGGTCGCCGATGCCACGGCTTTACCCGCGGCGCTTGGAATTCTGGATGAGCTGGCAGCGCTTGCCGTGCCACCGATAACCCAGGCGTTTTTTGAAGTAGACAGTGTGGACGATGCTTTGCCGGTTCCTGACTGGCCCGGGCTTTCAGTTGAATGGCTGATTCGAGATCACGCTACCGCGACTGGAGCGGGTTCGCTGATGGTCGACGCGGTCTGTCGGGCCATTCTGCCGTCACCTGCTAAAGCATTCGAAGCGGTGGAACTGGCGGAAGTCGATGTCGACGAAGACATGCTTTGGGAAACGTCCGAGTCTGCCCGTGATGGCTTCTACGGCTGGATCGCCGGGGAAACGGTTGCGGTGATGAGTCTGCGCAAATACTTGATCAAGGAATGCGGCATTGCCAAGGAGTCACTCAACCTGATGGGCTACTGGCGCTACAACAAAGTGGGCGGGTAGAAACGAACAAAGGCCTCGGGTATCAAACCCGAGGCCTTTGTGTTTTCAGTGAGCGCTTAACCGCAGGCTTTCATGTCGACCGGGCCGACAAACTCGTTGCCGCGTCCCATGACACACGCCACGCTCTGGTTGCGCTGACGTTCCCAGGTCTCTACCGGATAGGTTTTGTTCCAGGCTTCGTACAGTTGTCGATCCTGTTTCGACAGGCGCAGGCCGTACTGCTTGCTCATGTAGAAGTATGTTCGGGCGATCATGCCGCGTATGGACGGACGGGGCATGACCTTCTTCGCCTTGAAGTCGACCTGGGTCAGGCACGAGCCATATTGGCCCGACTGCACCGGCAACCAGCCGAAACTGAAGTTGCTGCGATCGCCATTCACTTCACCAATGCTCGGCACCAGGTTGTGCAGGTCGGCTTCGGCCTTCTGGTAGGTCGGATCGTAACGCGTGCAGTTCTTGCGTCCACCTTCTTGCCAGCACTGACGCTGATGGCCGATCTGCCAGGCCGGAACAATGTGCTCCCACTCGATCCGGGAAGCGCGCTTGGCGTTTTTACGCGGTACATAACCGCAGGCTGCGAGGTTGACCTTGTTGCCAGTGTATTTGCACCCGCAATAGAACTCTGTGGATTGCGGTGCGTAGAGCTTCCAGGCAACTTTCTTGGCTTCGTTGAAAGTGCGTGGGGCGCCAGCCTGGGCGCCGAGGGTGATGAACAAAAACAGCAAAGCAAACCAGCGGACACTCATTGACTCAATCTTCCTTCGGCACAACCCAAAAAATCTGCACGCCGCCATCGTCGCGATAGGCGAGGGTGACGTTGTCGTTCTCGTCGATTTCTTCGAGCAATTGTTCCCACTCATCCACGGGTTCGTCCGGTAGACGGAAGATCAAGGCTGCTTTGGCCTTTTGGGCGGTGGGGGAATTGATGATTTTCTGAACGCGCATGCCCATGCGTTGATAGGAGTCAGGAGAGGCAGAGGTATTGGCCACGGAATTATCCTTATTAAGCTGTACGTGCATACAGTATTTAACTGTAAGCATTTTCGCAACTGCTTAAAATTCAAGAAAATCCTCTGACAGCAATTTTTTCCGTTTGGTGTAGGACGAAGGGAAACTTTTTATCGAAATATCGGAAGGGGGCGTGAGCCACTCGCCTGGTTGGCGAGTGGTGAAAGCAGTGCCCGACCGGAACCGGTCGGGCGAGGGCGAATCAGTATTCCCAGAACATCCGTTGCAGCTCTTTGCTGTCGTTGGTCTTGGTCAGTGCGACCATGGCCAGGATGCGGGCCTTTTGCGGGTTCAGGTCATGCGCCACAACCCAGTCGTACTTGTCGTCTGGTTGTTCGGCGTTACGCAGTACGAAACCGCCGGCGTTGACGTGGGACGAACGAATGATTTGCACGCCGTCCTTGCGCAGGGCTTGCAGCGACGGGACTACACGGGACGAGACAGAGCCATTGCCGGTACCGGCGTGAATGATGGCTTTGGCGCCAGACTGAGCCAACGCTTTGTAAGCGGTATCGCTGACATTGCCGTAGGAATATGCGATTTCGACGTCAGGCAGGCTCTTGATGGTTTTGATGTCGAATTCCGAGTCCATGGTGTGACGCTTGGCCGGCAGGCGGAACCAGTAGGATTTACCTTCGACCACCATGCCGAGTGGGCCCCAGGCACTTTTAAACGCCTCGGTCTTGATGTTGATCATTTTGCTGACATCGCGACCCGACTGGATTTCATCGTTCATGGTCACCAGTACGCCTTTGCCGCGTGCCTCTTTGCTGCTGGCCACGGCCACTGCGTTGTACAGGTTCAGCATGCCATCGGCCGACATCGCGGTGCCTGGGCGCATGGAGCCGACAACGATAATTGGCTTGTCGGTTTTTTCCACCAGGTTCAGGAAGTAGGCGGTTTCTTCCAGGGTGTCGGTGCCGTGGGTGATAACGATGCCGTCGACGTCTTTGCTGTCGGCCAGTTCAGCCACGCGACGACCCAGTTGCAGCAGGTTGTCGTTGGTGATGCTTTCGGACGCGATCTGCATGACCTGTTCGCCACGAACGTTTGCCAGCTGGCTGAGTTCCGGAACCCCGGCGATCAATTGTTCGATGCCGACTTTTGCCGCTTGATAGGTAGCGCTGTTAGCGGCGCTGGCGCCCGCGCCGGCAATGGTGCCGCCGGTGGCCAGGATCACCACGTTCGCCAGTTTCTGTTGGGTTTCGACTTCTTTTGCCTGAAGGGCAGTAGGCAGGAGCAGCAAGAGGGCCAAAGCGCCCGGAACGAAGGTCTTGAAAGCAGATGTCATTATTTTTCTCTCTAGTAGTGAGACGGTGCTGATGCAGGTTCATCTAGATGCGCCCCAAGCGGATCTGAACGCTTGGGGTGAATGAGATGAGCAGGATCTGTACCAGTCGTACTTTGAATGAGAAAAACTTTTAACTTGATGATTTGTATCGGTATTTATTTGATTGGCCAGAATGGTTGCACAGTCTGTTGTCCGGGTTTCCGAACGCGTTGAGCGTTTCTGTTCGGCTCTCCGAAAAGTACTACGACCTCTGTAGAGCAAATCGCCTTGCAAGATTGCGAATCACTGCTAAAGAAACCCGCGCTTCGGTCGATGTTCCTTTAAAGGATCTTTCTACTCAGGAGTTCACATGTCGTTATCCATTGGTATCCCAAACGCCGCAGGCGTCACCATCGGCGGCAACAAATCCGCCGCTACGATTCAAGCGTTGAGCGATCAGACGGCCGATGCCGCGAATCAAGCGTTGGGTACGAAGGAAAGCGACAGCAAGCAAGTCAGAACCGGCGCTGTGGGCCTGGATAAAAGTGCGCAGGCGTCGACTGAAGCGGGTGGCGCCGATAACGCCTCGGTGGCGCAAAAGGTTTTGCTCAAGCGTCTGCAAGAACTGCAAGAGCAGTTGCGTCAGCAACAGCAACAATTGGCGGCGGCCCAATCGGCGTCTTACCCAACACCTGAAGCGAAGGCCACCGTGGTGATGGCGATTCAGGGGCAAATGGCCGATACCACTGCTGCAATACTGGAAACGGCCAACAGCCTTTACAAGGAAATGGCCAAGGGCTCCAGCACAGGATCGGTGGTCAATACGACGGTATGACATGAATGCCGGCATTTGCGGTTTCCCCCGCAAAACGGTTTTTCTGGTCGTTGACAAATGTCGGCAGGGTTCGCATAGTTCGGTCTACGCAAACGTTTGCGCGGTGCTCCCGGTGGTTATCCATCGGTGAGCGCAATGAAGCCTACGCCAGCGCAAGCGTTGCTCACAATAATCATAAGATCGGAGTGAACCCATGAAGCTGCCATTCGCTGGACGTCTTCTCGCTGTCGCTATGCTGGCTGCCGCATCCGTCGCGTTACCTGTCTCTTCGGCCTTCGCCGAGACTGAAAAACCCAAAGTCGCGCTGGTCATGAAATCCCTGGCCAATGAATTCTTCCTGACCATGGAAGACGGCGCCAAGGCCTATCAGAAAGACCACTCCGGCGATTTCGAGCTGATCTCCAACGGCATCAAAGACGAAACCGACACGGCTGGCCAGACACGCATCGTCGAGCAAATGATTCTGGCCAAGGTCAATGCGCTGGTCATCGCGCCGGCTGACTCCAAGGCCATGGTTCCTGTGATCAAGAAAGCCATCGATGCCGGTATCACCGTGATCAACATCGACAACCAGCTGGACCCGGCTGTGGTCAAAAGCAAAAACATCACCGTACCGTTCGTAGGCCCGGATAACCGCAAAGGCGCGCGTCTGGTGGGCGAGTACCTGGCCAAGCAACTGAAGGCCGGAGATGAAGTCGGCATCATCGAAGGCGTTTCAACCACCACCAACGCGCAGCAGAGAACCGCAGGCTTCAAGGATGCAATGGAAGCGGCGCAGATCAAGGTCGTCTCTTTGCAGTCCGGTGACTGGGAAATCGACAAAGGCAACAAGGTTGCCGCCTCGATCCTCAGCGAATATCCGCAAGTCAAAGCCCTGCTGGCCGGCAACGACAGCATGGCCGTCGGCGCAGTATCCGCCGTGCGTGCAGCGGGCAAGGCCGGCAAAGTGCAAGTGGTCGGTTACGACAACATCAACGCCATCAAGCCGATGCTCAAGGATGGCCGCGTTCTGGCCACCGCTGACCAGTTTGCAGCCAAGCAAGCTGTGTTCGGCATCGAAACAGCGCTGAAGATCATCAAAGGTGAGAAAGTCGACAGCGGCACCAATGGCGTGATCGAAACTCCGGTAGAGCTGGTCACCAAGTAGTCCTTCTGGCGACACAACGGTGCTCGCCCGTCGGGGCGAGCGCATGGAGAGTTTTTATGTCAGTTTCCGCCCCGAACGCTGTCCTCTCTGTCAGCGGTATCGGTAAGACCTACGCCCAACCGGTCCTGACCGGCATCGACCTGACGCTGATGCGCGGTGAAGTGCTGGCGCTGACCGGCGAAAACGGCGCGGGAAAAAGCACGCTGTCGAAGATCATCGGCGGGCTGGTCACACCGACCACCGGCCACATGCAATTCCAGGGGCAGGATTACCGCCCCGCAAGCCGCACCCAGGCCGAAGACCTCGGCATCCGCATGGTGATGCAAGAGCTCAATCTGTTGCCGACCCTGTCGGTGGCGGAAAACCTGTTTCTCGACAACCTGCCCAGCAAGGGCGGCTGGATCAGTCGCAGGCAATTGCGCAAGGCTGCCATCGAAGCCATGGCCCAGGTCGGCCTCGACGCGATTGATCCGGACACCCTGGTGGGCGAATTGGGCATCGGTCACCAGCAAATGGTGGAGATCGCCCGCAACCTGATCGGCGATTGCCACGTGCTGATCCTCGACGAACCGACCGCGATGTTGACGAACCGTGAAGTCGAGATGCTGTTCGAGCAGATTACTCGTCTGCAAGCTCGCGGCGTGTCGATCATCTATATCTCGCACCGTCTCGAAGAACTGGCGCGGGTCGCCCAGCGTATTGCGGTACTGCGCGATGGCAACCTGGTTTGCGTCGAGCCGATGGCCAATTACAACAGTGAGCAACTGGTGACGCTGATGGTCGGTCGTGAACTCGGCGAACACATCGACATGGGCCCGCGCAAGATCGGCGCTCCAGCCTTGACGGTCAAAGGGCTGACCCGCTCCGACAAGGTTCGCGACGTGTCCTTCGAAGTGCGTGCCGGCGAGATCTACGGGATTTCCGGATTGATCGGGGCAGGGCGCACCGAGTTGCTGCGCTTGATCTTCGGTGCTGATACAGCGGACAGCGGCACTGTTGCACTCGGTTCGCCAGCACAGGTTGTCAGTATCCGCTCACCGGCTGACGCGGTCGGTCATGGCATCGCCCTGATCACGGAAGACCGCAAGGGCGAAGGCTTGCTGCTGACCCAATCGATCAGCGCGAATATTGCCTTGGGCAATATGCCGGTGATTTCCAGCGGTGGCTTCGTCAACAATGGTGACGAGATGGCGCTGGCCCAGCGTCAGATCGACGCCATGCGCATCCGCAGTTCCAGCCCGACGCAACTTGTGTCGGAACTGTCCGGCGGGAACCAGCAGAAAGTCGTGATCGGCCGGTGGCTTGAGCGTGATTGCTCGGTGATGCTGTTCGACGAGCCAACGCGTGGGATCGACGTCGGCGCCAAGTTTGACATTTATGCCTTGCTTGGTGAGCTGACCCGTCAAGGCAAAGCGCTGGTGGTGGTGTCCAGCGACCTGCGTGAGCTGATGTTGATCTGCGACCGCATTGGCGTGCTCTCGGCGGGACGTCTGATCGACACCTTTGAGCGTGACAGCTGGACCCAGGATGATTTGCTTGCCGCCGCGTTCGCCGGCTACCAAAAACGTGATGCGTTGCTCAATGAAGCAGCGCCTAGGGATCTCGCATGAATACTGCAGTGACTGCCGGCAAACGTAGTGGCAACTTTTACGGCCTCGGCACCTATCTGGGACTGGCCGGTGCCTTGCTGGCAATGGTCGCGCTGTTCTCGGTTCTGAGCAGCCATTTCCTGTCCTATGACACCTTCAGCACCTTGGCCAACCAGATTCCGGACTTGATGGTACTGGCGGTCGGCATGACGTTCGTGTTGATCATCGGCGGCATCGACCTGTCGGTGGGCTCGGTGCTCGCGCTCGCGGCGTCAACGGTCAGCGTGGCCATTCTTGGTTGGGGCTGGAGCGTACTGCCTGCGGCGCTGCTCGGAATGGCGGCGGCAGCACTGGCCGGGACCATCACGGGTTCGATTACTGTGGCGTGGCGGATTCCGTCGTTCATCGTGTCCCTCGGCGTGCTGGAAATGGCCCGCGGTGTGGCCTATCAGATGACCGGGTCGCGCACGGCCTACATCGGTGATGCCTTCGCCTGGTTATCCAACCCGATCGCCTTCGGCATCTCGCCGTCGTTCATCATTGCCTTGCTGATCATCTTCATTGCCCAGGCCGTGTTGACGCGTACGGTGTTCGGTCGTTACCTGATCGGCATCGGCACCAACGAAGAGGCGGTGCGTCTGGCAGGGATCAATCCGAAGCCCTACAAAATCCTGGTATTCAGTCTGATGGGGCTGCTGGCCGGTATCGCAGCGCTGTTCCAGATTTCCCGTCTGGAAGCGGCGGATCCGAATGCCGGCTCCGGGCTGGAGCTGCAAGTGATCGCCGCGGTCGTGATTGGCGGTACCAGCCTGATGGGCGGTCGCGGTTCGGTCATCAGTACGTTCTTCGGGGTTCTGATCATTTCCGTATTGGCGGCCGGTCTCGCGCAGATCGGCGCGACCGAACCCACCAAACGCATCATCACCGGCGCAGTGATCGTAGTGGCGGTGGTGCTTGATACTTATCGCAGTCAGCGCGCAAGCCGGCGGACCTGAGTCATGGCAACAATCAAGGATGTGGCAGCGCTCGCGGGAATTTCCTACACCACGGTTTCCCACGTAGTGAACAAGACCCGGCCGGTCAGCGAAGAAGTGCGAGTCAAAGTCGAGGCAGCAATCAAAACCCTCGACTACGTGCCCAGTGCCGTGGCCCGGTCCCTCAAGGCCAAAACCACGGCGACCATCGGGTTGCTGGTGCCCAACAGTCTCAACCCGTACTTCGCCGAACTGGCGCGCGGCATCGAGGATTACTGCGAGCGTAATGGCTACTGCGTGATTCTCTGTAACTCCGATGACAACCCGGACAAGCAGCGCAGCTACCTGCGCGTACTGCTGGAAAAGCGCATCGACGGGCTAATTGTCGCTTCGGCTGGCGGTGACGCGGGGCTGGCGGAGGGCCTTGCAGGCGTGCGTACGCCGATGGTGATCGTCGACCGTGGACTGGAAGGTGTGAATGCCGACTTGGTGCGGATCGATCACGAATACGGCGCCTATCTGGCGACCCGCCACCTTCTGGAATTGGGGCATCGGGACATCGCCACCATTGGCGGCCCGGCGAGTACCAGCGTGGCGCAGATGCGTCTGGCCGGTTATTGCCGTGCCCTGAAAGAGGCGGGTGTCGAAGTATCCCGTGAGCGCATGCTGGAAAGCGACTTCACCAGCACCGGCGGTTACAACGCTGCCGCGATACTGCTGGAAAAGAACCCGCCGAGCGCGATCTTCGCCGGCAACGACATGATTGGCATCGGTGTGCTGCGAGCGGCGGCCGAGCGCAACATTCGTGTACCGACAGAGCTCTCGGTGATCGGCTTCGACGATATTCAGATGAGCCGCTATGTGTACCCGGCGCTGACCACCGTGGGGCAGTCGATCCTGCAACTCGGCGAGATGGCGGCCGAGGTGCTGTTAAGAAGAATTGCCACGCCGGATATGGCCACCGATCAACGGATCGTGACGCCCAGTATTGTCCTGCGGGAGTCGACTGCGCCGCTGGCCGGCGTGTTCGCCCAATACCGCTGAAGCAGAATTGATGAGTAGTGACGTATGCCAGCAAAAGTAGTGGTTATAGGCAGCCTGAACATGGACCTGGTCACCCGGGCGCCACGGCTGCCCCGTGGTGGTGAAACGCTGATCGGCGAGTCGTTTGCCACGGTTTCCGGTGGCAAGGGCGCGAATCAGGCGGTCGCAGCGGCGAGGCTGGGGGCGCAGGTGTCGATGGTCGGTTGCGTGGGCAGCGATGCCTACGGCGAAGAACTGCGCGGGGCGCTGCTGGCCGAGCAGATCGATTGCCAGGCAGTCAGCACCGTTGACGATTCCAGCGGCGTAGCGTTGATCGTGGTCGATGACAACAGCCAGAACGCCATCGTGATCGTTGCCGGTGCCAACGGTGCGCTGACGCCAGCGGTGATCGACCGTTTTGATGCAGTCTTACAGGCTGCAGACGTGATCATCTGTCAGCTGGAAGTCCCGGATGCCACTGTCGGTCATGCGCTCAAGCGCGGCCGTGAGTTGGGCAAGACCGTGATCCTCAACCCGGCGCCGGCCAGCCGCCCTCTGCCGGCGGACTGGTACGCGTCCATCGATTACCTGATACCCAACGAAAGTGAGGCCACGGCGCTGAGTGGGTTGCCAGTGGATTCTCTGGCATCTGCCGAAACCGCTGCATCCCGGTTGATCGCCATGGGGGCCGGCAAGGTCATCATCACCCTCGGTGCTCAAGGTTCGCTGTTTGCCAACGGCAAAGGCTTCGAACATTTCCCTGCGCCGAAGGTGAAAGCTGTCGATACCACGGCGGCTGGCGACACCTTCGTCGGTGGTTTTGCCGCCGCACTGGCGGCCGGCAAAAGCGAAGCGGAAGCGATCCGTTTCGGCCAGGTCGCCGCGGCGCTGTCGGTGACCCGTGCTGGCGCGCAACCCTCGATTCCCACTTTGTCCGACGTACAGGCCTTTAAAGCACCATGAAAAAGACACCTTTGCTCAACGTCGCGCTGTCGCGGCTGATCGCGTCCCTGGGCCATGGCGATATCGTGGTGATAGGCGATGCAGGTCTGCCGGTGCCACCTGGCGTTGAACTGATCGACCTGGCCCTGACTCACGGTATCCCGGATTTCGTCAGCACATTGAAGGTTGTGCTCAGCGAAATGCAGGTCGAGAGCCATGTATTGGCCCAGGAGATCCTGGATAAAAAGCCTTCAGCATTGGCGACACTCGATGAGCTGAATGCCGACGGTGCGCTGGGTCGGCGTGAGCTGCTCAGTCATGACCAATTCAAAGTCCTCAGCCGACAGGCGCGGGCGATTGTTCGTACAGGCGAATGTCAGCCGTACTGCAACATCGTGCTGGTGGCAGGGGTTACGTTCTAACTCGCTGTTGTTTTTCTGCTGTCCCACGCACAAGGAGTGCGCTATGCACCGCTATGCTCAGAAATTGCACCACCTGCTCCGGAGTCTGCTGCTTTTGTCCCTGATTACCGCAACAAGCGCCCAAGCGGCGGAAAAGATCGACCTGATCATCGACACCGACCCGGGTGCCGATGACGTGGTTGCCTTGCTGTTTGCCTTGGCATCGCCGCAAGAGCTGAACATTCGTGCGCTGACCACCGTCGCCGGCAATGTGCGTCTGGACAAGACGTCGCGTAATGCGCGGCTGGCCCGCGAGTGGGCAGGGCGCGAAGAGGTGCCGGTCTACGCGGGCGCTCCGAAGCCGCTGATGCGCACGCCGATCTATGCCGAGAACATCCATGGCAAGGAAGGCCTGTCGGGCGTCACCGTACATGAGCCGAAGAAAGGTCTGGCCCAGGGCAATGCGGTCAACTATCTGATCGACACCTTGAAAGCCGCCAAGCCTCACAGCATCACCATCGCAATGCTCGGTCCACAGACCAACCTGGCACTGGCGCTGATCCAGGAACCTGAAATCGTTCAGGGCATCAAGGAGGTGGTGATCATGGGCGGGGCGCATTTCAATGGCGGCAACATCACCCCGGTGGCCGAGTTCAACCTGTTCGCCGACCCGCAGGCTGCGGAAGTGGTATTGAAAAGCGGCGTGAAGCTGACCTACCTGCCGCTGGACGTGACCCACAAGATCCTCACCAGTGAAGCGCGCCTGAAGCAGATCGCAGCGATCAACAACAATGCCAGCAAGCTGGTGGGCGATATTCTCAATGAATACGTCAAAGGCGACATGGAGCACTACGGCATTCCGGGTGGCCCGGTGCATGACGCTACTGTCATCGCCTATCTGCTCAAGCCTGAGTTGTTCACCGGTCGTTCGGTCAATGTGGTGGTTGATAGCCGCGAAGGCCCGACGTTCGGCCAAACCATCGTCGACTGGTATGACGGCCTGAAAGCGCCGAAGAACGCGTTCTGGGTAGAAAGCGGCGACGCCCAGGGCTTCTTTGACCTGCTGACCGAGCGTCTGGCTCGTCTGAAGTAAGCTTCACACCCGCAGGCACCAGCCTGCGGGTTTCACTCCCTTTCGTTATATTCAGCGCCCTTGTAGTTGGCCGGGTATTTCTCGAATACCTGCGCGATGAAGGATTGCGCCGCTTCAGTCCCCAGCTCCTTGACCAATAGATCGATACCAATGATTGCCAACTCTTCCGGGCTGCCCGGGCTGTAAGAGCTGTGACCCTGTGGCCACTTGGCTTTGATGTCGGCGTCGATACTTACGGTGGTCATGATGGCGCTCGTGAAGTCGGGAAAGTCTGTGTGTCGAGTTAACCATTTTGCGCGGCTTTTGGCACTCCGACTTAGGCATGAGGGGAGGGCTATGCGACACTTGGTCTTTGACGAATTTTCAAGGACTGTGCTGTGCAGATCGATTTGAACACTCCTGACGGCTTGACCCTTGAGGCGGTGCGTCAGCTGCTGGCCTCTGCCAGCGACGATGAGCACACTCAATTGCGAGTCACCAAGGGCGGCATCGCCTACATTTCGTCAGGCGTTGTGGGCGGCACTGATATCAGCGGGTTGTTGTTTCGTCTGGAGACGTGGGCCAAGGGTTCCGGTTATGTCGGGTTGGTCGCGGCCAGTGATGAGGTCTGGGTTATGCAGATTTTCAATGCGCTGAAAGAGAACTGGCCGAATCCGCCGTTCGACTACATTGATGTCTATTGAACGCTGTTCATATTCAGTCACGATTGAGTGGTAAACGGCAGGACGATGCTCAGGCAAACTCGCCGCGTGTCCGAAGAGAGGGCGGGGTGCTAGTACTCCCTGTGAAACAAAACGCCAGATTGGCGGTCGCACGATCTCAGCTTAACTATTGAAAAAAGGAGGCTTCATGCCTTGGAAGCTCGCGTCATTGGGTACTTTGTTGGCCGTTGCCATGCTGGCCGGTTGCAGCACTACCTCCACCGAGTCGACAACAGATCCTGTCACGTCGACTGACACGGGTCACAGCCGTTGTGAGGCAAAGGCTGCCGAATTCACCATTGGCAAAAAGGCTTCGCCTGAACTGCTGGAGCAGGCGCGTACTCGCGCAGGCGCGCAGAATGCACGGTTCCTCTTGCCCACCGACATGGTGACCCTGGAGTACCGCTCCGATCGCCTGAACCTGAATACCGATGCCAATCGGGTCGTCACCCGCGTCAACTGCGGCTGATCGCTTCAGGCTTTTGTTTCGCCCATAAAAAACCCCGTCACATGGACGGGGTTTTTTTAGTGCGGCTGAAAATTACTCAGCGCGGACTTGTGCAGCTTGCATACCCTTTTGGCCTTTCTCAGCCACGAAGGAAACGGTCTGGCCTTCTTTCAGGCTTTTGAAACCGTCGCTTTCGATAGCTTTGAAGTGTACGAACAGGTCGTCACCGCCACCTTGAGGAGTGATGAAGCCGAAGCCTTTTTCATCGTTGAACCATTTAACGGTGCCGGTTTGGCGATTAGACATGGTGTATCTCCAAGAAACATATATTTTCAGTAGTGCTGTGCTGCTCAGGCCAACTGGGCACACCGGGGTATCATAGTCGAAATGTTCGCTTTGGGAGCCCCCCGGACGTGCTGTTTGCCCTGCAGTCGCGTTCCGTTTGCTGCTTTGTTTGGCTGCAAGCCCCGTTTTAAAAGGCTTTCAGCCAAAAGTAAAGACAATAAAAAAACCTGTAAAACCTGAATAAATTGTACGAAAAAGCGCTTTTCAGAGGCTTTTTACTGTCGTTGCAGGCGCAAAAAGCGCTCTGTCGGGCTTATTTTTTCGCTTTGTTATCGGCTTTGCACGACGAGATTTGGGTCAGTGCTTTTTGTTTCAGCGCGTCATTGGCCGTGTTGTCCATCAGGGACTGGATGTCTTGGGCAGGGTAAGATTTGATGGCGTCGGCGCCGCAAGCGCAGTGAGCCTTCGCTGCTGCAGCACCGATCTGCGGAGTGGCCGCTTCTGTGCACTGAGCCATGTATTTCTCGCGTTCGCCCTTCGGCCAATCGGCATGGGCGGCCAGTGGCAGCAGCAATACGATGGGGGCGACTACTGCGAATAAACGTTTCAGATGCATGCTGGGATGCTCCTTGTGGGTCAATGTCTTGTTATCTGAGGGGTAAAGCAGGGTTCTAGTTCAGCACTCTGGCATAAAATTACCCGATTTGCCCCAAGACAAAGCCTCGGTGCATCGACGACCGTTCATCTGTGCTAGCATGCCTGGCTCGGGCGTTTGCAGGCTCCGGATGACCTTCAGTCCCGGTAGCGGCGAATGTGCGAATAACCCTGATTTGAATCCCAGTCACTCTGGTTCGGTTTTCCGGTTGGCCGCAAGGCTCCTGCCGCTGTAAGGCAGGCGTTCGTCATTGAATGGCCTGGATCGGATCTTGTACTGGCTCATCCCAACCCACGTGACCTTTGGTAGGGGTCACCACTAGGAGAGGAGGCGCCATGCCAACTATTACTCTTCCCGACGGCAGTCAACGTTCATTCGATCACCCGGTATCCGTAGCCGAGGTCGCCGCATCCATTGGTGCAGGTCTGGCCAAAGCCACCGTGGCCGGAAAGGTCGATGGCAAGCTGGTCGACGCCAGCGACATCATCAGCAGCGACGCTACGCTGCAAATCATTACGCCAAAGGATGAAGAGGGGCTGGAGATCATTCGCCACTCTTGCGCCCACCTGGTTGGCCATGCGGTCAAGCAGCTGTACCCGACGGCCAAGATGGTCATCGGTCCGGTCATCGACGAAGGCTTCTATTACGATATCGCCTTCGAACGTCCTTTCACTCCGGACGACCTGGCCGCCATCGAACAGCGCATGCAGCAGCTGATCGAAAAAGATTACGACGTGATCAAGAAAGTCACTCCGCGCGCCGAAGTGATCGAAGTGTTCAAGGCCCGCGGCGAAGACTACAAGCTGCGCCTGGTCGAGGACATGCCGAACGAACAGGCCATGGGCCTGTACTATCACGAAGAATACGTCGACATGTGCCGTGGTCCGCACGTGCCGAACACACGCTTCCTGAAATCCTTCAAGTTGACCAAGTTGTCCGGCGCCTACTGGCGTGGCGATGCCAAGAACGAGCAATTGCAGCGCGTTTACGGCACGGCGTGGGCAGACAAGAAGCAGCTCGCGGCTTACATCCAGCGCATCGAAGAAGCTGAGAAACGCGATCACCGCAAGATCGGCAAGCGTCTGGGCCTGTTCCACACCCAGGAAGAGTCGCCGGGCATGGTGTTCTGGCACCCGAACGGCTGGACTCTGTACCAGGTGCTCGAGCAGTACATGCGCAAGGTTCAGCGCGACAACGGCTACCTGGAGATCAAAACTCCGCAGGTCGTTGACCGCAGCCTGTGGGAGAAATCCGGGCACTGGGCCAACTACGCCGACAACATGTTCACCACGCAGTCGGAAAACCGCGATTACGCCATCAAGCCGATGAACTGCCCTTGCCACGTGCAGGTGTTCAATCAAGGCCTGAAAAGCTACCGTGAGTTGCCAATGCGTTTGGCTGAATTCGGTGCTTGCCACCGTAACGAACCATCGGGTGCGCTGCACGGCATCATGCGTGTGCGTGCGTTCACTCAGGATGACGCCCACATCTTCTGCACTGAAGAGCAGATGCAGGCCGAATCCGCTGCCTTCATCAAGCTGACCATGGACGTTTATGCCGACTTCGGCTTCAAAGACGTCGAGATGAAGCTGTCCACTCGTCCGGAAAAACGCGTCGGTTCCGACGAGCTGTGGGATCGCGCCGAAGCGGCCCTGGCTGCAGCCCTTGATAGTGCTGGCCTGCCGTATGATCTGCAGCCGGGTGAGGGTGCGTTCTACGGTCCGAAGATCGAGTTTTCGCTGAAAGATTGCCTTGGCCGCGTCTGGCAGTGTGGTACCCTTCAGCTCGATTTTAACCTGCCTGTCCGTCTGGGAGCCGAATACGTCTCTGAAGACAACAGTCGCAAGCACCCGGTTATGTTGCACCGGGCGATCCTCGGCTCCTTCGAACGTTTCGTCGGAATCCTGATCGAGCACTACGAGGGTGCATTCCCTGCGTGGCTGGCTCCGACCCAGGCAGTGATCATGAACATCACTGATAAACAGGCTGATTTCGCCGCTGAGGTTGAAAAAACTCTCAACGAAAGCGGATTTCGTGCCAAGTCTGACTTGAGAAATGAAAAGATCGGCTTTAAAATCCGCGAGCATACTTTGCTCAAGGTTCCTTATCTCTTGGTTATCGGAGATCGGGAAGTCGAGATGCAGACTGTCGCTGTGCGTACTCGTGAAGGTGCTGACCTGGGCTCGATGCCCGTCGCCCAGTTCGCCGAGTTCCTCGCTCAAGCGGTTTCCCGGCGTGGTCGCCCAGATTCGGAGTAATTACTATTAAGCGTGAAATGAGACAAGATAAACGAGCTGCACCGAAGGCCCCGATCAACGAGAATATCTCGGCACGCGAGGTTCGGTTAATTGGGGCTGAAGGTGAACAGCTTGGGATTGTGTCAATTGAAGACGCGCTTCTTAAGGCTGAAGAGGCCAAACTGGATCTGGTGGAAATTTCCGCCGATGCAGTACCCCCTGTTTGCAAACTGATGGACTACGGCAAATCGATCTTCGAAAAGAAGAAGCAGATTGCCGCGGCCAAGAAAAACCAGAAGCAGATTCAGGTTAAAGAAATCAAGTTTCGTCCAGGGACGGAGGAAGGGGATTACCAGGTAAAACTGCGCAACCTGGTACGTTTCCTGAGTGATGGGGACAGGGCCAAGGTATCCTTGCGATTCCGCGGCCGTGAGATGGCCCACCAGGAGCTGGGGATGGAACTCCTCAAGCGAGTTGAAGGTGACTTGCTCGAGTACGGTTCGGTCGAACAGCATCCTAAGATGGAAGGACGCCAACTGATCATGGTCATCGCCCCGAAAAAGAAGAAGTAATCAATAGGGCACGGCAGGCCTTCTGATTATGTTTATCAACTGAATGCGGAGTATCCGAACATGCCAAAAATGAAAACTAAAAGTGGTGCTGCTAAGCGGTTTCTGAAAACTGCTAACGGTATCAAGCACAAGCACGCTTTCAAGAGCCACATCCTGACTAAAATGTCGACCAAGCGTAAGCGTCAACTGCGCGGTAGCAGCTTGCTGGCACCGTGTGACGTGGCAAAAGTCGAGCGCATGCTGCGCCTTCGTTAATTTAGTCAAGAATAGAGGAAGTAACTCATGGCTCGTGTAAAGCGTGGCGTCATTGCCCGTAAACGTCACAAAAAAATTCTGAAACTTGCTAAAGGCTACTACGGCGCTCGCTCGCGCGTATTCCGTGTTGCCAAGCAAGCGGTAATCAAGGCAGGCCAATACGCCTACCGTGACCGTCGTCAGAAAAAACGTCAGTTCCGCGCTCTGTGGATCGCTCGTATCAACGCTGGTGCACGTATCAACGGTCTGTCCTACAGCCGTTTCATCGCCGGCCTGAAAAAAGCGTCCATCGAGATCGACCGTAAGGTTCTGGCTGATCTGGCAGTGAACGAAAAAGCGGCGTTTGCTGCGATTGTCGAGAAAGCTAAAGCCACCTTGGCTTAAGTACCCCCGACAGTCACCCGGCCTCACCTCTGTGGGGTCAGGTGTTAAACGTCATAAATAGGGGAAGAGCCTTCAAGCTCTTCCCCTATTTTGTATCTGGAGTCTGTACATGGAAAACCTGGACGCGCTCGTCTCTCAAGCTCTAGAGGCTGTGCAAAGCGCTGAAGATATCAATGCCCTGGAGCAAATCCGGGTTCACTACCTTGGCAAAAAGGGCGAATTGACTCAGGTGATGAAGACCCTGGGGAATTTGCCGGCAGAAGAGCGTCCGCAAGTCGGCGCCCTGATCAACGTTGCCAAGGAGCGTGTCACAGAGGTTCTCAATGCGCGCAAGGCACTGTTTGAAGAGGCCGATCTGGCCGCCAAACTGTCCGCCGAGTCCATTGACGTGACCCTGCCTGGCCGTGGCCAGACCTCGGGTGGTCTGCATCCGGTTACTCGCACTCTGGAACGTATCGAACAGTTCTTCACTCACATCGGCTACGGCATTGCCGAAGGCCCTGAGGTCGAAGACGACTACCACAACTTCGAAGCGCTCAACATCCCAGGCCATCACCCGGCCCGGTCGATGCATGACACCTTCTATTTCAATGCCAACATGTTGCTGCGCACCCATACCTCGCCGGTACAGGTCCGCACCATGGAATCGAAACAGCCGCCGATCCGCATCGTCTGCCCAGGCCGTGTGTACCGTAGCGACTCCGATATCACCCACTCCCCGATGTTCCACCAGGTCGAAGGCCTGCTGGTCGACCGCGATATCAACTTCGCCGACCTGAAAGGGACCATCGAAGAGTTCTTGCGCGTGTTCTTCGAAAAAGAACTGGCCGTGCGTTTCCGCCCTTCGTACTTCCCGTTCACAGAGCCATCCGCCGAAGTCGACATGGAATGCGTGATGTGCAGCGGTAAAGGCTGCCGTGTCTGCAAACAGACTGGCTGGCTGGAAGTCATGGGCTGCGGCATGGTTCACCCGAATGTGCTGCGCATGTCCGGGATCGACCCGGAAGAGTTTTCGGGCTTTGCCTTCGGCATGGGTGTTGAGCGTCTGGCCATGCTGCGTTACGGCGTGAACGACTTGCGTCTGTTCTTCGACAACGACTTGCGGTTCCTCGCGCAATTTCGCTAGTCGTAACGAATTCTTAGGAGAGCAGGATGAAATTCAGTGAACAATGGCTGCGTGGCTGGGTAAGCCCGCAGGTAAGTCGTGACGAGCTGGTTGCTCGTCTGTCGATGGCCGGTCTTGAGGTCGATAGCGTTACGCTGGCCGCTGGCGAATTCACCGGTGTGGTGGTGGGCGAGGTGCTGAGCACCGAACAGCACCCGGACGCCGACAAGTTGCGCGTTTGCCAGGTCAGCAATGGCTCGGAGACCTTCCAGGTTGTTTGCGGTGCGCCCAACGTGCGCCCGGGCCTGAAGATCCCGTTCGCCATGATCGGTGCCGAACTGCCAGGCGACTTCAAGATCAAGAAAGCCAAACTGCGTGGCGTTGAGTCCAACGGCATGCTGTGCTCCCAGGCCGAGCTGCAAGTCGGCGAAGGCAACGATGGCCTGATGGAATTGCCGGCCGATGCGCCGGTCGGTCAGGACATTCGTGAATACCTGAGTCTGGACGACGCCAGCATCGAGGTCGACCTGACCCCGAACCGCGGCGACTGCCTGTCCCTGGCGGGTCTGGCCCGTGAAGTCGGCGCGCTATATGCTGCTGAAGTCACCCGTCCGGTGGTTGCTGTCGTGCCAGCCGTGCACGACGAAGTGCGTTCGATCGAAGTGCTGGCGCCAGCCGCTTGCCCGCGTTACCTGGGTCGTGTGATCCGTAACGTTGACTTGTCCAAGCCAACGCCGCTGTGGATGGTCGAGCGTCTGCGTCGTGGTGACGTGCGCAGCATCGACGCTGCCGTCGACATCACCAACTACGTGATGCTGGAACTGGGTCAACCGCTGCATGCCTTCGATCTCGCCGAAATCAATGGCGGCATCCGTGTGCGCATGGCTGAAGAAGGCGAGAAGCTGGTACTGCTCGACGGTCAGGAAGTCAGCCTGCGTAGCGATACGCTGGTGATTGCCGACCACACCCGCGCCTTGGCAATCGCCGGCGTCATGGGGGGCGAGCACAGTGGCGTCAACACCGCGACCACTCGCGATGTCTTCCTCGAAAGCGCGTTTTTCGATCAGATTGCGGTAGCCGGCAAGGCCCGTTCCTATGGCCTGCACACCGATGCCTCGCACCGCTACGAGCGTGGCGTGGACTGGCAACTGGCCCGTGAAGCCATGGAGCGCGCCACTGGCCTGCTGCTGGAAATCACTGGCGGCGAAGCTGGCCCGATCATCGAAACCGTCAGCGAACAACACCTGCCGAAGATTGCTCCGGTCACGCTACGTGCGCAACGCATCACTCAGATGCTGGGTATGGAAATGGATTCGGCCGAAGTCGAGCAACTGCTCAGCGGCTTGGGTCTGAAGATTTCTGCCGATGGGGCAGGGCAGTGGCGCGTAGAAGTGCCAAGCCACCGCTTCGACATCAGCCTGGAAGTCGATCTGATCGAAGAACTGGCTCGTCTGTATGGTTACAACCGTCTGCCGGTTCGTTACCCGCAAGCTCGTCTGGCGCCGCAGGCCAAGGCTGAAGCGCGTAGCGATCTGCCTGAGCTGCGCCGTCTGCTAGTAGCCCGTGGCTATCAGGAAGCGATTACCTACAGCTTCATCGATCCGAAACAGTTCGAGCTGTTTAATCCAGGTGTCGAACCGCTGTTGTTGGCCAACCCGATTTCGAACGACATGGCCGCGATGCGCTCGTCCTTGTGGCCAGGCCTGGTCAAGGCACTTCAGCACAACCTGAACCGTCAGCAGGATCGCGTCCGTCTGTTCGAAAGCGGCCTGCGTTTCGTCGGTCAGCTGGAAGGCCTGAAGCAAGAGCCGATGCTGGCGGGTGTTGTTTGCGGTAGTCGTCTGCCGGAAGGCTGGGCACAAGGTCGCGATGTGGTGGACTTCTTCGACGTCAAAGCTGACGTGGAAGCGGTGCTGGGCTTCGCCGGTGCACTGGATTCATTCACTTTCGTACCGGGCAAACACCCTGCGTTGCACCCGGGTCAAACCGCGCGCATCGAACGTGAAGGTCGCTTGGTCGGTTTCGTCGGTGCTATCCACCCGGAATTGTCGAAAGCCCTCGGTCTCGATCGTCCAGTCTTCGTATTCGAGCTGGTTTTGGCCGAAGTAGCGTTGGGCAAAATGCCTAAATTCCAGGAGTTATCGCGCTTTCCTGAAGTGCGTCGTGACCTGGCACTGATTGCGGCCAAGGACGTCTCGGCCAGTGCTGTACTGGACGTAATCCGTGAAAATGCAGGCGAATGGCTGACAGACCTAAGGCTATTTGACGTGTATCAGGGTAAAGGCATTGATCCTGATAGAAAAAGCCTTGCCGTCGGCTTGACCTGGCAGCATCCATCGCGCACTCTTAATGACGATGAGGTGAATACCACGACGCAAAACATCCTCACCTCGCTCGAACAAAGGTTGAACGCCACGTTAAGGAAGTGACGTATGGGGGCTCTGACGAAAGCTGAGATGGCGGAACGTCTGTATGAGGAGCTGGGCCTGAATAAACGGGAGGCCAAGGAATTGGTCGAACTGTTTTTTGAGGAAATCAGGCACGCTCTTGAAGACAACGAACAAGTCAAATTGTCCGGTTTCGGCAATTTCGACCTTCGGGACAAACGCCAGCGGCCTGGCCGCAATCCGAAAACGGGTGAAGAAATCCCGATCACGGCTCGCCGTGTGGTCACCTTTCGTCCAGGGCAGAAGTTGAAGGCCCGAGTTGAGGCTTATGCTGGAACCAAGTCATAACGACGAGCTACCCGTCATCCCAGGCAAACGCTACTTCACCATTGGTGAAGTCAGCGAGCTGTGTGCGGTAAAACCACACGTGCTGCGTTACTGGGAGCAGGAGTTTCCTCAACTCAACCCCGTCAAACGCCGCGGAAACCGCCGGTATTATCAGCGACAAGACGTGCTGATGATCCGGCAGATCCGCGCGCTTCTTTACGATCAGGGGTTCACCATCGGCGGCGCACGTCTGCGTTTGTCCGGCGATGAAGCCAAAGATGACACCACTCAATACAAGCAAATGATTCGGCAGATGATCGCTGAATTGGAAGATGTACTGGTTGTGCTCAAGAAATAATTTCCTGCTTTTAAATACTTCCAGTTTTCAAAAGCTTGCGATATATTCTTGAGCGTTCTTCGAGAAGAGGAACGGGTTTCACGCCTAGTCGGGGCGTAGCGCAGTCCGGTAGCGCACTAGCATGGGGTGCTAGGGGTCGAGTGTTCGAATCACTCCGTCCCGACCATATTTCGTAGGGGGATCAAGCACTTAGCGGCTTGATCCCCTTTCTCGTTTCAGACCCGCGCAAAACCCGCGCAAAACTACCCGGTGATTTCGCTGATATTCAGGTCCGGAATCGCCTCGGACCAGACGATTTTCTCGTGGTACCGCTGGTAGTTTTTGGCCATGCCCTCGCTCGCATGCCCTGCAATTTTCTGCCCATCCTTTCCGGACAAATGTCCGAGACATTCTCGCCCACACCTTACGGGGTGAGGCTCAATGCCACCTGTGGACGCCTCAAGCTCACAGGTTCATCCTTGCCAGCTGTGAAAAGATCGGGGCAGTTGAATGAATGGTTTGTGGGCCAAGGCTCTGTTTGCTGGAATGTTACTTTCGTTAAGCGCGGCCAGCTTTGCTGGTCAGGAAAGCGATCTCTATTCAAACCTTGATGCTGGCAAGGCGCAGACCGTCGTAGCTTATGGTACGAGCTTGACGGCTTTTGGCGCCTGGGTGCAGCAGCTTGGGGATGATCTGAATCAGCGTTACCCTGGACGTGCCACGGTTATAAATAGTGGCAAGGGTTCGATGTGGTCGGGATGGGGTGTTGAAAATCTCGAAAGTCGAGTTATCTCCAAAAGCCCGGATACGGTGTTTATCGAATTCGCGATCAACGACGCTTTCCTTCCCAACAAAACCACCGTCGAACAAGCGCGGAAAAACCTCGAGCTAATGATTGACCGGATCAAGGCTGCCAAGTCATCGACGGAGATCATTTTAATGGTGACGAATCCAGTGATTGGACGCTCTGGAGTGCAGAGACCGACGTTAAGGGATTACTTCCAGATGTACCGGGATGTCGCAAAAGCCAGGGGACTTCGTCTGATCGACAATTATCCAAGATGGGAGGCGGTCTTGAAATCAAATCCCGACCTGTTTAATCAGTATGTTGCGGATGGATTGCACCCAAATGCTGATGGATATCGCGCAGTGGTGACCCCGTCATTGATTGAAAATTTGAGTGGCGCCTCGCCAAATTGACCTGAGCTTCTTGTACAGGTGCAGTGACAGCGCCCACACTTCATGAAAGCCCGGCATCTCTTCCTCCTTCCATCCTTTGTAGCGCTAACAATTGAAAGACAGAGCAAATGCCCTGCAGAAGGGTTACTGAATGCCGAAGAAAAAGACGGAAAGTAAAGTAGCAGCGACGGCTACTGCTCATGAAATTGAGCACGCCATCCAAGCCCTGAACAAAATGGCTGAACGCCTTTGGGGAGATGGTCGAGAGATCGAGGCGAAAGCTCTCCTTGACGCCCTGGATTCTCTAAACAGGGCACTGGACCGGATCAGGATTGGCGAAAGCCGCAGGGTTGTGACTCTTCATTGAAGGCCGCCATGGACTCATTGAGAGGCCTAAAGCGGCCAGAATGCGTATGAGGCATCCCCAGATGCATTCTTTCTCAGTTTTTTGGCTCGCCTTGTTTCACCATAGCGCGCCATTCCTGGACGCTTGATCGCCCGTTCATTCTGGCATGCCACGCATGCAATGCTTCACATTCATCAGGTACAGGCAGTTTCACCAGCGAGGCGAAAATCATGCCGCCCAGTACCGCAATGTCGGCCATCGAAAAAGCATTGCCCGCCACAAAAGGGTGATTTTTCAAGATGCTGTTGAAATAGTGCATCCCCCTTACGGCCTTGTCCCGCATCCGCTCACCCCATTCAGGGTTCTGGGAAAGCTCGACGTCCGGCCCAAGCCCAGGCGTTGCGTGATGGAAGTACGCGCTGACAGCATCCAGAAATTCAATTTCCGCACGCTTGGTCATCATATGGATGATGCCTTTCTCAGTGGGTGTTTTACCGGTGAGCACAGGGTTGTTATCCAGAACATCCAGGTACTGAGTGATAGCGGTGCACTCCGCGATGAGCGTACCGTCGGCCAACTCCAGGACGGGAAGTGTTCCGGAGTAGTTGATGGCTAGAAACGCTGGTTGCTTGTGCTCGCCTGTCCAAAGATTGACCGGTACAAACTCGATCCGGGACAACAGGCCTTTCTCTGCTAACGCGATACGGACCCGCGCCGGGTAGGGCCCGTTGTACCAGTCGTAAATTTTCATCATTGGGAGTTTCGACGCGTCGGAGTGTTGCTGCTGAAAGGTCATGATTTCTTTACCTGCCTGTCAAGTGGTAGGTGGAGATTGGGCGCTTGTTTCTGTGTTGTCAACAACTACCTACCAGTTGGCAGGTTGTGAAATATGCGAGTAAGATCGCGCCAAATGACCACGCCAATCAAAGAATCGAGGAATGAAAACGTGAGCGAAAATGCCCGGGAAGCCATATTGGAAGCCGCCAAAGGGGCCGCTCAAACCCACGGCTACAGTGGGATCAATTTCCGAAGCATTGCTGATGCGGTGGGAATCAAGAACGCAAGTATCTATTACCATTTCTCAAGCAAGGCCGACCTCGGCGCCGCAGTAGCCAGACGATACCGGGAGGACACGGCCAGTGTTCTGGAAGCCCTGCGCGGTGAAAACCCCGATCCGATTCGCTGCCTGCAGGCGTACCCGAGCATCTTCCGAACATCCCTGGAAAACGGCAACAGGCTGTGTTTGTTCAGCTTCATGGCTGCGGAATACCAGGACCTGCCTGAGGAGGTGAAGAGTGAAGTGCTGGCCTTTGCAGACATCAATGTGGCGTGGCTGACGAAAGTACTCTCTGATATGGGCTCGGGAAACATTGAAGTGTGCGAGCGACGTGCCCGCGCCATTTACACCGCCGTTGCTGGCGCTCAAATGATTGCCCGAACGCGCTTCGATGTCGGTTTATTCGACGAACTTGTTCAGAGCTATCAAGAGGCGGGACTCCTTCCGACATAACGGGCTTAACGCGTCATGGGGGGCCGTTTCCAGCCTGACCGAAGGGGGCACATAAATCACATTTATGTGATTCTGATATTAGTGCTATCCGATTAGTGCTGTTTATCAATCAATAGTCGAAGGGTAAGTTGCTTCTCTGCGAATTCAAGCCGAGAGCAATCCATGACCCAGCACATCATCCGCAAGTGCATGCCCGCCGTAGCGAAGGCGGGCACCCTTTGTTTCGCTCTGTGCACCGCTGCGGTCGTGGAGGCGGGCGATCGCAGTCCGCTGATCATCGAGAAACAGGGAAGCCTGATGGCCGGCGGCGGGCTGATGACCCAACCGGGTGTCTTTGATCCGTACACACCGATGAAGCCTGATGGCCAGACCTATCATGGCGATCACGTGTATGCGTTCTACCAGGTTCCGGTCGACGCTCGCCCGCTCCCGATTGTCATGTTGCATGGTGCAGGGCAGTCCGCGAAGTCCTGGGAAACGACGGCCGACGGTCGAGAAGGGTTCCAGAACATCTTTCTGCGTCGCGGCTTTTCCACCTACCTGATCGACCAGCCGCGCCGTGGCGATGCGGGACGCAGTCTGGTTGAAACCACAATCAAACCGGTGGCGGACGAGCAGCTGTGGTTTAACCAGTTCCGCATTGGTGTGTGGCCAAACAGCTTTGAGGGCAGTCAGTTTCCACGCGGGCAGGAGGCGCTGGAGCAATTCTTCCGCTCGATGACGCCCAACACCGGTCCTTACGACATTGATGTGGTTTCCGATGGCGTGTCCGCGCTGCTGGAAAAGACAGGGCCTGCCATCTTGTTTACCCACTCGCAGGGTGGCGGACCCGGTTGGCTGACATCGATCAAGAGCCACAATGTGCGAGCCATCGTGGCGTTCGAGCCGGGCAGCAGTTTCGTGTTTCCAGAAGGTGAGATTCCCGCGCCGATCCCCAGTGCGTTCGACACACTCTCGGCGCAGGTCGTCTCCAAGGCGCAGTTCGAAGCGCTGACCCGCATCCCCATCGTCATCTTCTATGGCGACAACATCCCCGAAAAACCGGTGCGTCTGCCTGCGCAAGACAGCTGGCGCGCCCGGCTTGAGATGGCGCGCCTGTGGCGAGATACCGTGAACCGGTATGGCGGTGATGTAAGGCTGATCCATTTGCCTGAGATCGGGATCAAGGGCAATTCCCACTTTCCCTTCTCGGACCTCAACAACGTCGAGATCGCGGATCTGGTTTCGAAGTTTCTCGCCGAGAAAGACCTGGATTGAAAACGAGCCGGCTATGGCCGCCGAGCCCCTCAGAAGTCGCAAAAAGCAGGATTATTCATATGACGCGAACCACGATAAAGGCCACCGTTCTGGCCGCCATGATCGGTATATCGGCAGCCGAAGTTGAGGCCGCGGACTACAAGCAGAATCCCTTCACATTGACCTACGGTGGCGCGCTGACGAAGAACGAACCGGGCAAGGTCAACCTCCATCCGGTCACCTACAAACTCAATGGCCTGGACATTTCCGCCAACGTTTACACCCCCGCGAACTATGACTCGGCGAAGAAATATCCGGTTGTCGTGGTGGCGCATCCCAATGGCGGGGTGAAGGAGCAGGTTGCAGGTCTGTATGCCCAGCGTTTGGCAGATCAGGGCTACATTACGATCACTGCGGATGCGGCGTATCAGGGCGCCAGCGGCGGTCAGCCGCGTAACGTCGATAAACCCGCGTATCGCATCGAGGACATCCACGGCATGGCGGATTTCATCGCCCGCTACCCCGGCGTCGACAGTACGCGTTTGGGCTTGCTCGGCATCTGCGGCGGTGGCGGCTATTCATTGAAGGCGGCACAGACCGACAAGCGATTCCAGTCGATCGCAACCTTGAGCATGTTCAATTCAGGGCTGGTTCGCCGTAATGGCTACCGGGATTCGCAACTGTCCACGGTTCAGGAGCGCTTGCAGCAAGCTTCCGCTGCTCGCGCCCAGGAAGCGGCCGGCGGGGAAATTCTCTACACCGGGGATGCCAAGCTGACGGACGAGCAGATCGCCAAATTGCCGTTTGATCTGTATCGGCAGGGTTTTGAGTATTACGGCAAAACCCATGCCCATCCTAACTCGACTTTCAGGTACACCTTGAGCAGCTTGCTGGACTTGATGAGCTTCGATGCAACGGACCAGATCGAACTGATCGACAAGCCATTGCTGATGATCGCGGGCAGCAAGGCCGACAGCCTGTACATGTCGGAGCAGGCGTTTGCCAAGGCCACAGGTACGAAGGATAAAAAACTGTTCTTGATCGATGGCGCGACCCATATCGAAACCTATTGGGTGCCTGCCTATGTGGACGTCGCAATGGACCAGCTGACCGCGTTTTACGCCAGAACGCTCTAAATTCAAGGAGCCGTCATCATGAACAAGACCCTTTTGGGAATCGCAATGTGCGCCGCGACGCCCTTCGCCAGCGCCGCCGGACCAGACAATGCCAGTGAATCCCTGACTGCCCAGCAGATCCGACGTGCAGGTACACAGGCTTCGGCAGCGGGGCCGGCGGATTATTTCTCCGGGCGGGTGCGCGTCGATCCTTTGTTTCCCGCCACTGGCAAAATCAATGCATCCGGAGCCTACGTTACCTTCGAGCCGGGCGCGCGTTCGGCTTGGCATACCCATCCAGCAGGCCAGCGATTGGTGGTGATCGCAGGTGTGGGCCTGACTCAGGAATGGGGCAAGCCCGTGCAGGAAATCCGTCCGGGAGACGTGATCGTCTGCCCACCGGGCGTCAAGCACTGGCACGGTGCCGCACCGACAAGCGCCATGACTCACCTGGCAGTGACCGGCGTGGTGGATGGCAAAAGTGTGCAATGGCTGGAGAAAGTCACCGATTACCCAAACACCGCACAAGGTCCGGCGACGCCGCAAGCAACGTCTGCCGAACATGCCGTTTCCGAGGTGCTGTCAGCCAAGCAGCAGGCTATCCTGTTGATCGCAGCCTCCATGGCCACAAGCAACATGCCCATGCTCAATGCTGCCTTGAACAAAGGGCTGGATGCGGGACTGACCGTCAGCGAGGCGAAGGAAATCCTGGTGCAGCTCTACGCTTACACCGGCTTTCCGCGCAGTCTCAACGCACTCGGCGAGCTGATGAAAGTGGTGGACGCACGCAAACAACGCGGCATTCAGGATGATCCGGGGCGCGAGCCCGGTCGTGTGATTCCAACCGGCGCTGAATTGCTGGTCGTGGGCAAGGCCAATCAGACCCGCATTTCCGGTGCACCCGTCCAGGGCCCGCTGTTCGACTTCGCACCTGTCATCAATCAATATTTGCAGGCGCATTTGTTCGGCGACATTTTCGAGCGAGACAACCTGGATTGGCAAAGTCGTGAACTGGCTACGGTCGCAGCGCTGGCCGCCACGCTCGGCGTGGAGCCGCAACTGCGTTCGCACATTGCTGCCAGCATGAGAGTAGGTCTGAGCGCTGCGCAATTGCGTCAACTCGCTCAGGTACTGGCCGACCAAGGTGACGCTGATGCAGCCAAGCGTGCCGGCGAGGCGCTGGACAAACATCTGGCTGAAACGGCCGGGCGGCCGTGAGTCAGGGATCGGCCACCCGTCAAGCGCGCAGGCTTGTCAGCTGGAATAGCGCAGGGCTTCACGCAGCAACGTAAAGGCGGGTGAACTCTGGCGTCGGCTTGGATAGTAGAGGTGGTATCCCGAGAATGGCTCGCACCAATCCGCGAGTACGCGAATCAACCGACCCTGTGCGACATGCTCCTGCACCAGGTCTTCTGGCATATAAGCCAGCCCCAATCCCTGGAGGGCGGCCTCCAGGCGCATGGCAATGTTGTTGAACACCAATTGGCCTTCCACGCGTACTTTCAATTCTTGCCCGTTCTTCTCGAACTCCCAGAGGAAGAGGCCGCCATAAGTCGGCATGCGCAGTGTGATGCAGTTGTGCTGCATGAGATCGCTCGGGATTTTTGGCTTCGGATACCGAGCGAAATACTCTGGGGAGCTGACCACTGCCATGCGCATGTCGGGGCCGATACGCATCGCGATCATGTCCTTGGCGACCTGCTCACCTAACCGGACGCCGGCGTCGAAGCCTTCAGCTACGATGTCGGTCAGGCCGTAGTCGACGATGATCTCGATCTTGAGATCGGGATTGTCGGGTAGCAGCTTCGCGAGTACGGGATGCAGGATCGTGATCGCAGAATGCTCGCCGGCCGTGATACGCAGTTTGCCTGAAGGCTTGTCACGGAATTCGCTGAGCAATGCCAGCTCGTTGTCGATCTCTTCGAATCTGGGGGCGATCACTCGCAGCAGATGTTCGCCCGCTTCCGTGGGGGATACGCTACGAGTGGTGCGAGCAAGTAACCTGACGCCCAGTCGTTCCTCCAACTGACGCATGGCCCGGCTCAGGGCAGGCTGTGACATGCCCAGTTTGGCAGCCGCGCGGGTGAAACTGCGCTCCTGTGCCACGGCCGAAAAGATTGCGAGTTGGTCGTAGCTTTCAGCGGTCATTGATCCGCCCCTGTTATGAACCGTTCGCGATTATGCCATCCAGCATCACCAATCGCTCGGATCTAACTTGTGTCAGCTATCGACTGCGGTGGCGGTCAACCCGCAGTGCGTCGACCGCGCTTCGCGGATGCGGCATCAGCTCGCCGAAGGCCGCGCAACTCCCTTGCGACGGTTGGACTTTTCCTCGAGTTGGATGGCGAAATCCATGGCCTCGCGGTAGTTGAAACGGTAGGCCCAGGTCTTGC
Organism: Pseudomonas sp. LBUM1645; assembly: GCF_059716185.1. Taxonomy (NCBI): domain Bacteria; kingdom Pseudomonadati; phylum Pseudomonadota; class Gammaproteobacteria; order Pseudomonadales; family Pseudomonadaceae; genus Pseudomonas; species Pseudomonas sp. LBUM1645. The sequence continues at coordinate 4,756,078 of NZ_CP166811.1, read as the reverse complement.
CAGTGTATCGCTCGATGACCTGGAAGATGCCGAGCTGCAGGGTCACCACCTGGAAGCGAACACCGCGGCGCGACTTCAGTCGATTAGTGCGCCGGAAGAAATCGATGCGTGCTGCATTGTCGTGGACGAGCAGAGCGCCGAGCTCATCGATGCGCTGCAGAAAGGATGGATGCATGTCTGATCCTCGAAGTGGGGAGCATGTATTCGTAAGCACTCGTGCCGCTATCTGCTTGTCTATGGATGCAGAGGTAGTGCTGACGGATAACGGTAGTCGAAAAAAGCCACATCGAAACCTGACTCTTCTTTATGCGACATACGGACTTCTTCGCGAACCCGAGGGTTTTCTCTCAAAACCCTTGCCGGGCCTGGGGCAAGCTATCGAGAAATGCGGCAATCTGCCGGGTACCGCGCAAGTGCACCGTAGAAATTTGTGGGCCTATGGCCAGGCGCACTGCCTCGATACCAGGGCGATAGCCTCGATCGAAAGTCCACACGAAGTTCAGAAAGTCAGGAACTCCCGGTCGAGTTTCTCTGTACAGCCTGCTGCAAGGTCAGGGCGAGGGCGGTTCATTACGCTGCGCATGATCACCCGGGTGAAACAGGTGAGCCGCGACGTATCGAGCCAGATGATCAGGTCGGTACGGGGCAGCCGAAGGTCGAAGGTTCGCCGCGCATAGTTGCCTTCACAAATCCAGGCATCCGGTGCGAGTGCTTGGCGGACCTTTGTGCGGAACTGCTCAGCGTCGGGTTCGACCCAGTCGGGCTCCCAGAACAGCGTGTCCAGGTGAACCACGGGCAGGCTCAGGCGCTTGCCGAGGGCGCGGGCGAGGGTGGATTTGCCGCTACCGGCATTGCCTAGAATTACAATCCGTTGCATGAGGACTTCCTGTCGCGAAAAAAGCCGGCGATTGTGCAGGTTTTGGAGGGCCAGTTAAAGGCTTATGGATGGGTGTAAACCTTATTCAGGACGAGACAGTTGCTGCAAATAGGCCTTCGGCGAACACCCTGTTTTTTGCTTGAAGCAACGGTAGAACGTGGACAGCGAGTTAAAGCCAGAGGCGCTGGCAATCTCATCAATGCGCGAGGCGTGGCGTTGCGCACTCAAGCGTGAAAGGGCTTCATCCAGGCGCAGCTGGTTGAGCAGCGTATAAAACGTTTGCCCCCGAACCTGATTGAGAAAGAACGAGATCTGGTTGCGTGTGTAGCCAGTCGATGCCGCGACATGCGACAGGTCCAGCCGTGGATCGAGGTAGGGCTTGGTCTGTTCGAAGTACTGCTGCAAATCATTGGCCAGCGCCCCGACCTGACGGGCTGATAACCCCAAGCGACTGACCGCCTCAGCGCTATAGGTCGGGCGGGTTAACGTTGGGGCATGGCCGACCAGCATCGCGTGTTCGTTGACTTTGATGATCAGCCCGTCCCGTACCGACAGCGCTTCAACCGTGCGGAATGAAACAAGACCCTCGCTGCCATTGAGCGTCACCCGGTACTGCAAGAACGCGGTGTCGCCATCGATGCGCAAGCGATCGGTGTAAATCTGAAACTCTTCTGATCCCACCGGCATGCTTGCCGCGAGATAGTCGCGCAATTGCGAGTAGTCGATGGTCCGGTTCTGGAAAAAATCGTTGTACTCGATGGCCGGGTGATAGAGCGCCATCACGGCGTCCAGGTCGCGCCGCTTCCATGCCTCGTGATAACGCACCGCAACTTCATGAGTCTGTGTGCTCGAAGGATCCGCCAGGAAGGTTGGGGTGGTGGGTAAATCAGGTACTTCCACGACGAACTCCAGGGTGCAGATCAGGGCGAAGCCCAGAGTATTCCAGAAGCCGTACTTTTCCGCCCGTGTCCGCTGCGATGTTTGCCTGCCCGTTGTGCCTGTGAAAGCGTCGGTGATTACTTTAGCGTCAGCCCAGGAATTTTACGGAGCATGAGCGCATGACACTTCACATCGCGAACCAGTCCCTGGCGGACGCTCGGCCTTATCCCGTTTGGCAGGAAACACGAACGCCTGCGATCGCCGCGCCGAGGCTCACAGGTGAAGTGACGTGTGATATTGCGATTGTGGGCGGCGGATTTGTCGGGCTATGGACTGCGTTGATGGCGCGTCAGCGCTGGCCTGAAGCAACCATCGTTGTGCTTGAAGCCGGGCAGTGCGGTGGCGAGGCGAGTGGGCGCAATGGCGGGTTCTGTGCGCCGAGTATTTCCCACGGTGTTTCCAATGCGCTGAAACGTTGGCCCAGGGAAGCAGAGCAACTGGTGCGACTGGGCAGGGAAAACCTGGTGGCATTTGAGGAAGATCTGCAGCGCTATGGCATGGACGTAGCGTTTGAGCGCTCCGGAAAACTGAATGTCGCGAGTCAGCCCTGGCAGGTTGAAGGGCTAAGGTCGATGCAGCGCAACTACGAGCGCTTTGGCATCGCCTGCGAATTCCTGGATGGCGAGAGGCTCAAGTCACACCTCGACTCACCGGCCTATGTTGCGGGCGTTTTCGAGCCCAATTATGCGCTGCTGAACCCGGTGAAAATGGTCGCGGAACTGCGGCGCGTGTGTCTTGCGCATGGTGTGCAGCTGTTCGAGCATTCGCCGGTGACCGCACTGCATCAAGACGGCAATCATCAGGTACTGGAAACCGGACTGGGCTCTGTCAAAGCGGTCAAGGTCGCACTCGGCACCAACATCGCACCGCCGTTGCTAGGTGAGCTGAAGTCCAAGGTCATTCCCATTTATGACTACGCATTAGCGACTCAGCCGCTCAACGATGCTCAGCTGCGCGCCATCGGTTGGGTCGGCCGCTACGGGATTGCCGACAGTGGCAATCAGTTTCATTACCTGCGCAAAACCGAAGACAACCGCATCCTCTGGGGCGGTTACGACGCCATCTATCACTTCGGGAGCCGGCGTGATGAGGCGTTGACGCAACGCCCCGACAGCTTCGCGACATTGGCTCGGCAATTTCAATCGGCTTTCCCGGCGTTGGCGGACGTCACGTTCAGCCATGCCTGGGGCGGCATCATCGATACCTCCGCACGCACCACCATGTTCTGCGGCACCTCGTCCAACGGGCGCATTGCCTACGCCCAAGGCTTCACCGGGCAGGGCGTGTCGGCCAGTCGTTTCGCGGCGTTGACCATGCTCGATTTGCTCGAGGGCAAATCTACCGAGCGCACGAAACTGGCAATGACCTCGACAGCACCTTTTCCGTTTCCACCCGAGCCCCTGCGTTATGTGGGCGTGTCGCTGGCGCAGCGCTCACTGGCCCGTGAAGACCTTACCGGACACCGCGACTGGCTGCTCAAAGGATTTGATGCGCTGGGTATCGGTTTTGATTCTTGAACTGGAGTGAGAATGACCATGAGTAAACCTGATCACATCATCGATTTTGCCAACCCTGATTTGCCCATCGTCGAGTTGGAAACCAGCGATCCCGAACTGGTCGACACCCCGTATCGCAGTCGTAGCTGGCGGCACTTTGTGGCGCCGGAGAAAAAAGCGGTCGCAGGCATTTGGGAAGCGCCGGAGCACCTCGAACGATGTGAGTGCGACTACGACGAACTCTGTCATTTGCTCGAAGGACATGTTCGTCTGACCGACAGCAATGGCGTCAGCCAGGAGTTCAAGACCGGCGCCACGTTTGTGGTCGCCGCGGGCTTCAAAGGCACGTGGGAAAACCTGACGCCGGTGCGCAAGGTGTTCATGATCCTCAGGGACGGGCGTCAGGCAGCGCCATGATCGCTCGCGCCGCAATGTCCGTGCCGCGAGTCGCCTGCATACTTTCGCTGAACGCTTCGAGGCGCTGTTTCATCGCCTGGTCAGCCAGCAGTTGTTCGAGGGTGGCGGGAAGCGCGGACAGTGGATCGGCAAAACGTGGCAAGTAACGGCCGACGCCGACTTCCTCGGCGCGTGCGGCGTTGTCGTGACCGTCCCAGCAGTAAGGAATGATCAGTGACGGCAAGCCGAAGTACAGCGCTTCGCAGAAACTGTTGTTGCCACCGTGGTGGACGAACAACTGGCACTCCTTGAGCACGGCCGGCTGCGGAAACCAGCTGTCCAGATACACGTTGTCCGGGACGGTGGTGTACATGTCCCGATAAGCGCCAACGTTGATGAGAAAGCGATAGGGCAGGGTTTCGATGGTCCCGATCAGGCGCTTCATCATGTCGGTGTCGGCGGCACCGAGGCTGCCGAAGCTGATGTAGATCAGGGGCGCGTCGTTGTGCCGTGGGAAGTCGGGAACGATGTAAGGCGCCTCGCGGCGTACGCAACCGTCGAGGTACACATAGCGCTGCGGGTCCAGCGGCGATTGGCGTTCATAACGCACCGGCGTCGGCGACAGCAACAGGTTCAGCCACGGTGAATCGTTGAGGAACTGGCCGGGTGGGCAGGGCGCCGTGCCGTTGCTCGCGAGAAACTGCGAAAAACGTTCATGGGCCGGCGCGACGGCTTTGCGGTAATGCTCGGCAAAACGTTCGCGGGCATCCGCGTCGTCCGCCAGGCAACCCGACAAATACGGCGGCACGGCGGCATCCGGCAGTTCGGTTTCAGCGCAGGAAACCATCCGCACCCACGGGCATCCCGCGTTGGCGATGGCGGGGAACATGACCACGTTGTCGAGGACGATGACGTCCGGTTTAAGGCGCCCGAGCAACTGTTGCAGCGGTTTTTCCGCTTCAATCGCGGTGTCGATAATGGCTTCCCAGGCCGGTGCCACATAGCTGTCGATCTGTGCCAGCGGAGTCTGGTCGAAGTAGGGAATGTTGCGCTCGATAAAACGTTCCCAGTAATGCTGGTGTTCCGCGGCCGACAATGGACTGGCTTGTGGAATCGGGTACTCGTCGAAGCCGTATTCGGCGAAAAGCCCTTGAAAATGTTCGTGGCAGATGAAGACCGGTTTTGCTCCCAGCTCACGCAGCGATTGGGCGATACCAATGCAGTTCAAGGCCGCGCCGAAACTGGCTTCCGGAAACAGGGCGATAAGTTTTTGTGTGTGCATGGCGAGGACGTCCGAGGCGGGTACAGCCCGCCGTGCCTGAAGATGACTGGATGCTGTCTTATTTTATGAAAAAAATCATCATGTTTTTTGAGCTGTTCAGCGACGCCCGAACAACTGGCCTTGTGGGATGCCGCGGTTGGCAGTTTGCGGGCGCTGGGCGGCGCTCAGGCGCAGGTGCAGTCGCAGCAGGTCGGCGGCGATCTCCAGCTGTCCGCGCTCTATGTGCGCGATGATTTGAAGATGTTCGCGCAGGGCTTCCTGGAGGCGGTGCACGCTGACGGTCGGAAGCAGGTTCGGCAGGCGCCGAAGGCTCTGATGCTGGAGCAGGGCGTCACCGATAAAACGGTTGCCGCAGCTCTGGCCAATCAGTTCATGGAAACTGATGTCCAGTTCGCGAAATTGCTGGATATCGAAATGCTCTACGGGGCTCGAGAGCAAGGTTTGCATAGCGCTTCGCAGTAACGCCAAGCGTTGTGGGTCGGCGTTGAAGTGCGGGCTGAGCAGGGCTTCCGGCTCCAGAATCAGTCGGAATTTGAGACTTTCTTCGAGGGCGGCAAGGCTGTTCAGTGAAGGGCGAAACAGCCAGGACTGGCCGGGACCGCGCTCGATGGCCTGGCTTTCACTCAGTTGTTGCAGGGCTTTTTGAGCGGCCGGCCGGCCGATGTCGTAACGACGCATCAATTCGCTGATGCTGATGCTGTCCCCGAGGCGTCCGGCCATGCGGTCGCGCAGCACCGAGGTCGCGAGCTCTTCTTCCTCGGCTTGTGGCAATGCAGCATTGAACGCCTGGCCGGTCGGTGGAGCGATCAGTCGATAGCCTTTGCCGGCTTCATGACTCAGCAGGTTTTCTTCCAGCAGCACTTTAAGTGCGCCACGAATCAGTGTGCGTGACACCTGGAATGTCCGCGCCAGCGCTTGTTCGGCGACCGGATCGCCGGCCGCCAGCCCGGTTTCCTGGGTGTGCTCCAGAATCCGGCGGGCGAGTTCCAGGTGGTTGGTGCGGGGTTTCTTCTCGGGTGTTGTGCTCAAGCGTCTGATCTCTTTTGGTCGCATCGACTCCGGTGCTCATCTTATGCCATGCATCGCAAAACCGTCAGGCGCAAAAAAAACCGTTGACATCGAATCGTGCTGGTCCTAATTTCTAAAAAAAAACACAAGCAATCGTTTCTCTTTACACCGTACTGCCTTCGAACACAAAAATAATCAATCGTCGGGTGAGTATTATGAGAAAGCTGAAAGGCCTTATGTGTCTGGGATTGAGCGTCTCCCTGGCGATCGCTTCACAGGCTGCAAGTGCAAAAGACATGGTGATTTCGATCTGGGACGGCTACATGGCCCCGGATGCGCTGGACACGTTCAAAGCGGCCAGCGGCGTTGACGTCGACAAGGCGTTGCACGCGACCAACGAAGAAATCATGGGCAAGCTGATGGCGTCTGGCGGTGAAGGCTATGACGTTGTGTTTGTCTCCTCTCCCTTCGCCGAAGTCCTGCACAAGCAAGGTCTGCTGGCCGATATCGATCCGGTCAAAGTCCCCAACCTGAAAAACCTCTACCCCGAAGCGACCCAGCTGGAATATGACCCGGGCAACCATTTCTCGGTGCCATACACTTGGGGCACCACCGGGATCTGCTACCGCTCCGACAAGGTCACGCCGGCGCCGGTGAGCTGGAACGAACTGCTCAACCCGAGCGATGCGCTCAAAGGCAAAGTGACGATGCTCGCCACCGACCGCTGGATGCTCGGCGCCGGGTTCCTGGCCAAGGGCTGGTCGGTCAATGACAACGATCCCAAACAGATCGCCGCCGTCCGCGATCAGTTGATCGCTACCAAGAAACGCATCCTCGCGTTCGACGACACCACCTTCTACTCCAAGCTCGCTTCCGGCGAATCGCTGATGGCGCACGCGTGGGATGGCTGGTGCAACTACGGCACCCAAGCCAATGCGGCCATCAAGTTTGTCGTGCCCAAGGAAGGTTCCGACCTTTGGGTGGACACCATGGTCGTGCTGAAAAGCTCGAAGCATCAGGAGGAGGCGTTCAAATTCGTCAACTTCATGCTCGCCAGGGAAAACCACGTTTGGGTGGCTGAAAACATCCTCTACAAAATCCCCAACCAGGCCGCAATGGCCGGTTTGTCCGCTGACCTGCTAAAGCAATACCCCAACTTGACGATCGCCCCGAGCGAGCTGTTGAAGATGGAACAGTTGCGCGATCTGGGTGGCACTACGCAAAAGGCCTACACCCGGGCCGTCACCGAAATCATGGCGGCACAGAACTAAGCCTCACAAAACGTAAGCCGCATCGATCCGAGGCATGCCCTGCATGCCTCGCCACGCTCGCAAGCCGCCTCCGTTCCGGGGCGGGAGGATATGGGTAATGAGTGCTTTGCATGCTGACAGGCGTCTGTCGGCCTGGCTTCTTGCGCCCGGCTTTGGCTGGCTGCTGACCTTTTTGGTGATTCCGTGCCTGCTGGTGCTGGTCTACAGCTTCGTCGAACGCGGTGCTTACGGTGGCATCGACTGGCTGTTCACCTGGGAAAACTACCAGCGCGCGTTCGATCCGCTGTACCTGGGCATCTTGCTCAAATCGGCAAAGATCGCCGGTCTGGCGACGGTGTTTGCGGTGCTGATCGGCTACCCGGCCGCCTACGCCATTGCCCGCGCACCACGGCGCCGGCAAGCGGTGTTCCTGTTTCTGGTGATGCTGCCGTTCTGGAGCAACTACCTGATCCGCACCTATGCCTGGATCGTCCTGCTTAATCGCGAAGGCTTGATCAACCGGATGCTGCAAATGTTCGGCTACAGCGGCGAACCGATCAGTTTGCTGTACACCGAAGCGTCGGTGGTGCTGGGACTGGTCTACAACTACATCCCGTTTGTGATCCTGGCGATTTTCTCTTCGCTGTCACGCATCAACAACGAACTCTGGGATGCGTCGAAAGACCTTGGTGCTTCGGGCTGGATGACTTTTCGCCGGATCATCCTGCCGCTGAGCGTTCCCGGTGTCGCCGCTGGAGCCGTGTTTGTCTTCGTCCTGAGCATCGGTAACTTCATTACCGCCGACCTGTTGGGCGGCAAGCAGGTGCAGATGGTTGGCAACCTTATTTACTCGCAATTCCTCACGGCGCGGGACTGGCCGTTCGGTGCAGCGCTGAGCTTCTTCCTGATCGCGATCATGCTAATTCTGTTGTTCGTTCAGGCACTGGTTGCCCGCCGTGCTGAAGGAGGCCGCGCATGAGTCAGTCACGTTCGGTTGGCGGCACGGTGCTCGGCACGCACTTGGGATTGGTGTATGCCTTCCTTTATGTACCAATCCTGGTGTTGATCCTGCTGTCGTTCAACAAGTCCGGTTTGCCCACGGCCTGGGGCGGCGTCTCGCTGAAGTGGTACGTGTCGCTGGCGCATAACTCGGCCATTTTATCGGCGGCCCTCAACACCTTGATCGTCGCGCTGTCAGCGACATTCATTGCCTGCGTACTCGGGACGTTCCTGGCGCTGGGCATCGAGTTGCGCCGCAAGGGCAATGACAAGGGGCAAGTCGTCGACACCTTGTTGATGGCGCCGATGATCATTCCCGACATCGTCCTGGCGATTGCGTTGCTGAGCTTTTTCAACCTGCTCAAGGTCGGGTTGGGCCTGCACTCGATCATCATCAGCCACGCCGTGTTCAACATCGCTTTCGTTTGCGCAGTGGTGCGCACGCGGCTCAAGCACTTCGACTATTCGATTCTCGAAGCCTCTATCGACCTAGGCGCGAGCTGGTTCACCACCTTTCGCCGGGTGCTGCTGCCAGCGATTTTCCCCGGCGTGCTGGCGGGTGGATTGCTCTCGTTCACCTTGTCGGTGGACGAATTCATCATCGCCTTTTTCAACTCCGGTTCCGGCCAGGCTTCCACCACGTTGCCGATGCAGATCTACGCCATGATCCGATTTGGCGTCACCCCGGAAATCAACGCTCTGGCGACGCTGGTGATGCTGGTCAGCATCACCGCGCTGCTGGCTTCGCAGCGTCTCAACAAGGCTCCTCGCACCCATGAATAATTCATCTGCGGTACTGATCCTGGACAAGGTCAGCAAGTCTTATGGCAATGGTCTGGCGGTTGACGAGGTGTCGCTGAACATCCGCGAGAACGAGTTCTTTGCGCTGCTGGGCCCGTCCGGCTGCGGCAAGACCACGCTGTTGCGCATGCTCGCCGGCTTCGAAACCCCCAGCGCCGGCTGCATCTATCTGGATGGCAAAGACATCTCGCCGCTGCCGGCCAACAAGCGTCCGTTGAACCTGATGTTCCAGTCCTATGCACTGTTTCCCAACATGACCGTGCGCAAGAACATCGCCTACGGGTTGGAGATGGAGCGTCTGCCTGAGTCGGAGATCCGTCGCCGGGTCGATGAAGTGCTGAGCACCGCGCAGCTCGGTGAGCTGGCGGACCGCAAACCGGATCAGCTCTCCGGTGGTCAACGTCAGCGTGTCGCACTGGCACGGGCGCTGGTTAAACGACCGCGGGTGTTGCTGCTCGATGAGCCGTTGGGCGCACTCGACAAAAAGCTGCGGGAAAAAATGCAGCTCGAACTCAAACGCCTGCAACTCGAGAGCGGCATCACTTTCATCATCGTCACCCACGATCAGGAAGAAGCGTTGGTGATGTCGGATCGCATGGCCGTGCTCGATGGCGGCAAGGTCTGCCAGTGCGGCAGCCCGACCGAACTCTATGAAAATCCCAACAGTCGATTTGTCGCCAACTTTATCGGCGTCAGCAACCTGTTTGAAGGCGTGCGCTCGGGCGAGCGCACGGTGCGTGTCAACGGTCAGGAGCTGGCAGTCGAGACCGACGCACCGTTGATTCCGGGGCAAAAGGTTGCCGTCGTCGTTCGCCCGGAACGTTTACAGGTGCTGGCGGAGGAGGGCGACGACTGTGCCAATCGGGTGACCGGCAACATCGTCGAAATCGCCTATCACGGCCTCGACACCAACGTGCATGTGCAAACGGCGCTCAGCGACAAGGCGCTGATCGTCCGGGTGCCGTCCTCGCAATTCGAATTTGCTCATTTTGCTATCGGTATGAGCGTCCGGCTCGGCTGGCAGGCTCGCCACGCCCGTGTTCTGACGCGCTGAACAATAAAAAAAGACCAGGCAGGAGTACCGCTCGATGAAACAGAAAGTGATCGCCTTCTTTCCGGAAGCCGCTTATGGCCCGGCGCTGAACTCAGTCGGCATCGCCCAGGCGTGCGAAGCCCTCGGCCACAAAGCTGTATTCCTCACCGACCCCGGCATGAGTGGCGTGTATGCCGGTTATGGTTTTGAAGAGCATATGGTCAACATGTCGGCGCCAATGCCCGCCGAAGAAATGGCCCGTTACTGGGTCGATTTCATCAACGGCCACATTCCCAACTTCCGCAAATCGCCACTTGATCAAATCGACAACTACGTAAAGGAATGCTGGGCCGCCATCGTCGACACCGCGAAGTGGGCGCAAAAGGATCTACTGGCGGTGCTGGACAAGGTCAAACCCGACTTGATCTGCGTCGACAACGTGATCCTGTTCCCTGCAATCAAGCAATACGGCAAGCCTTGGGTACGGATTATTTCCTGCTCGGAAAACGAAATCGAAGACCCGGATATCCCGCCGCACCTGTCGGGCATGAGCATCGACGACAAGGCCGGTCACGCACAGTTTCGGCAGCGCTTTGAAGACGTGATCGGGCCGATTCACGAAGACTTCAACCAGTTCCTGCAAGCCCATGGCGAGCAGCCGTATCCGCTAGGCACGTTCTTCGAAGCCTCGCCTTACATGAACCTGTTGCTGTACCCGGACGCGGTCAAGTTCGAGCGCCGTCATCCGTTGCCGGCCGAGCGCTTCCACTACCTGCAAGGGTGCGTGCGTCACGATACGACGTACGAGATTCCCGAGTTCCGCGCCAACAACGACAAACCATTGCTCTACGTCAGTTTTGGCAGCCTCGGTTCCGGCGACGTCGATCTGCTCCAGCGTCTGATCACCGCCGTCGGCAAGTTGCCTTACCGCGCGCTGTTCAATGTCGGCGAGCACCTCGATGAATACCCGGACCTGCCGGACAACGTGCTGATCTCCAACTGGTTCCCGCAGCCGTCGGTGATTGCCCAGGTCGATGCGGTGATCCACCACGGCGGCAACAACAGCTTTACCGAGTGCCTGTTCTTCGGCAAACCGGCGATTGTCATGTCGTACGTCTGGGACGGTCACGACAACGCCATGCGCGCCGAAGAAAGCGGTCACGGTTTCAAGCTCGATCGCTACGACTGGAGCGAAGCGCAGTTGGCGGAAAAACTCGCCGCCTGCCTCAACGACGAAGCGATGCGCCAACGTTTGCAGCACACCAGCGTGCACATGCAATCACGCAAAGGGCCCGCGGACGCGGCCGCCATTCTCGACAAGGTGCTTAACAATGCCTGAGCAAAACACCACGGCGGGCATCACGCCGTACCTCGAAGCCGTCAGTAGTCGCACCGACCTGGTGGACTGGGGCGTGCAGAGCGACGCCATCGAAGGCGTTTCGCACTCCAGCGGCCGACTGTTGTTCAAAGGCCCGAATAACAGTCCGGAAACCGGGCTTTGGGTCTGCACGCCCGGTCGCTGGCGGCTGTCGATTCCCCGCGACGAGCTGTGCCATTTCATCGCAGGCCATGCCACTTACCGCAATGACGACGGTGAAGTGATCGAAGTTCGTCCCAACACACTGGTGTTGTTCCCGGCTGGCTGGACCGGCGAATGCCACGTCCGGGAAACCCTGCGCAACGTTTACATGCTGGCTTGATCCGTAACGCAACTTGTAGCAGCTGGCGAAGCCTGCGTTCGGCTGCGAAGCAGTCGTCAAATCAGGCGGCGCGGTGTTTCAGGAAGACCTCGCGCTCAGGTTTTACGACTGCTTCGCAGCCGAACGCAGGCTTCGCCAGCTGCTACAAAAAGCGTGTTTCGCCTGAGCCTTTATTTTTTGGAGAGCAACAATGACTACCCCGTTTCTGTACGACCCGCTGAGCATCACCGACGTCAAGGATTGGGGTGTGATCCCGACCATGCTCGAAGGTCAATCCCATGTCTCTGGCGTGGTGCTGCACAAAGGCCCCGAAGGCCAGTCTGAGTGCGGTGTGTGGATCTGCACGCCGGGTAAATGGTTTTGCCATGTCACCAGCGACGAGTTCTGCCATTTTCTCGAAGGCCGCTGCACTTATGTCCATGAGTCCGGCGAAGTGATCGAGATCAAACCCGACACGGCGGCCTTTTTCCGCAAGGACTGGAAAGGCGTATGCACCGTCCATGAGACGGTGAAAAAGGTCTACATGATCCGGTGATTGCCATGACTGAAACACGTGCGTTATCGCCAACTCGCGAGGACCAGCGTGCAGCCTTTCTGGCGCGTGCCGGCTTCGCCGAGGCGCAGCTGGTTGCGTTGCCGGCGGATGCCTCGACCCGGCGCTATTTTCGCTTGAGCGGCGAGGGTCTGTTGCTGATGGACTCGCCACCGCACAGCGAGCCGATCGGTCCGTTTGTGCAGGTCGCCCGTCACTTGCACGGGCTGGGGCTTTCCGCTCCGGCCCTGGTGCAGGTTGACGAAGAGGCGGGTTTGGCGCTGATCGAAGATTTCGGTCACGACACCTACACCCGATTGTTGGCGGCGGGGCATCCCGAAGCGGCGCTGTATCGCTTGGCCGTCGATGCGTTGGTGGCGTTGCATCGCGCACCACCGGCGGCAGAAATGGCGCCCTACGATGCCCGGCAACTGAGTGACGAGTGTGCGCTGCTGATCGACTGGTACATCCCGCTGCTGATTGGCAAGGACGCTGCACTCGACCTGCGCGAGTCGTTTCTGAAACTGTTCGCCGAGGCTTGCAGCGATGTCGCCCAGCGTCGCGAAGCACTGGTGTTGCGCGACTTTCACGTCGACAACCTGATGCTGCTGGAAGGCCGCGAAGGCGTCGCCGCCTGCGGGCTGCTGGATTTTCAGGACGCACTGATCGGTGCGGCAGCGTACGACTTGATGTCGTTGCTTGAAGACGCTCGCCGCGACATGCCCGAAGCATTGCGCGTGGCGCTGCTGACGCACTACCTGATGCAACGTCCGGAGCTCAATGCGCCGCGTTTTCTCGAGGATTACCGGCGGCTGGCCGCCCAGCGTCACGCCAAGGTGCTGGGTATTTTTGTGCGCCTGGCGGGCCGCGACGGCAAGCACGGTTACCTGGCGCATCTGCCGCGCACCCTCGGTTTGTTTGTTCGAGCGCTGGACGCTGAGGCCTTTGCTCCGCTGCGCGATTGGCTCAACCGGCACGTACCGGGTTGGCGCGAGGATCTATCGCCCGCGACCTTGGCGACGTTGCGCGAAACCCCTTATCGATTGGTTCAAGGATCATCCCATGGCCACGTTTAACACTGACACTGCCCTGCGTTTCATCAATTCCGAGTACCTGCCCCTGACGAATACCCGCGCGCGCGAAGTGCTTGACCCGGCGACGCTGCAACCGGTCGGGCAGGTCGGCCTGTGCGGCGAAGCCGACGTGCAAGCCGCCGTCGATGCCGCCACCGCTGCGCAAAAACAATGGCGGTTGATCGACGCCAAAAGCCGTGCCGCGCGTTTGCATCAGTTGGCCAATGCCATCGAACAGAACGTCGCCTGTAATCGTGAAGTCGCGCGGTTGATGACCCTGGAAATGGGCAAGCCGTTTCCAGAAGCCATGGGCGAATTGGCGAACTGCGCGCCGATCTTTCGCTACTACGCGGAAATGGCCCGGGACGATGCGGGCAAGGTCGCCGGCACCACGCAGATCGGCTCGTTCCAGCATGTGCGTTACGAGCCGTACGGCGTCAGCGTGCACATCATGCCGTTCAACTTTCCGATCCTGTTGATGTGCTGGACGGTCGCTGCATCGCTGGCGGCGGGTAACGCCTGCATCGTCAAACCGGCCGAAGCCACAACCCTTTGCACGCTCAAGTTCATGGAGCATTTCACCTCGTTGTTGCCGGGGCTGGTGTCTTGCGTTCCGGGCGATGCGGTGACTGCACAGTTGCTGGTGAAGTCGACCGGCACTCACGCGGTCGCCTTTACCGGCAGCGTCGCGGCGGGCAAAGCGGTGGCTGTGGCCTGTGCAGAACAGATGAAACCGTGCGTGATCGAGGCCGGTGGCAGCGACCCGCTGATCATCTCCAGACACGCGCCACTGGACGTCGCGGCGGCGGGAGCGGTGACCGCTGCGTTCCACCTGAGCGGGCAGATTTGCACCTCGGCAGAGCGCTTCTACGTGGTCGATGAGATCCACGATGAGTTCGTCGCGAAGTTCGCCGATCGTACGCGCGCCTTGCGCATTGGCCATGGTCTGGAGCGTACGGAAATCGGGCCGATGGTCAGTGAGGCCGCACGCAACAAGGTCATGCGCCTGGTCGACGACGCCGTGGCCAAAGGTGCAACGCTGGTGTGCGGCGGGCGGATTCCGCCACAGCACACGGTGGGCTGGTTCTATGAACCGACCATTCTCACCGGTGTGACCCGCGACATGGAGATTCTCCAGGAAGAGTGTTTCGGCCCCGTCGCGGCGATTTGCCGTGTCAGCGATTTCGACGAAGCGGTGCGTCTGGCCAATGACTCGCCGTTCGGTCTCGGCGCATCGCTGTTCACAACCGATCTTGCCGAAGCCATGGAAGCTGCCGAGCGTCTCGAAGCCGGGATGGTCTGGGTCAACAACCCACTGATTGACAACGACGCGCTGCCGTTTGGTGGCTGGAAGATGTCGGGTCTGGGACGCGAACTCGGGCGTCAGGGCCTTGAAGCGTTCCGTCGCTCGAAAATGGTCATCATCGATCACCAGCCGAAGATTCAGGACTGGTGGTATCCGTATGCCGACGACGTGTTCTATCGCGATCAGGTTTAACGCCGCGGTACTTGGGAGGATCGCAATGAGCGACAACATTTCCTGGTCAACCCTGGCGGTGATTCTCGCGGCCGGGCAGGGCACTCGCATGCGTTCGCAGCTGCCGAAAGTCATGCACCCGGTGGGTAATCGACCGCTGCTTGGCCATGTGCTGGCGGCGGTCGAGGCGGCGGGCATTGAGCAAGTAGCGGTGGTGCTGGGGGCTGGCAGTCGGCCGGTTACCGATTACTTGCAAGTGGCCGCGCCCACGGCGCAGCTGTTTACCCAGCACGAACAATTGGGCACGGCGCACGCGTTGCTCGCCGCCCGCGCCGCGTTGCAGGCCCAAGAGCAGGGCTGCGTGCTGGTGCTGTTTGGCGACTCACCGTTGATCAGCCCGCAGACGTTGTTGCAGTTACGTCAGACGCTGATCGACGGTGCAGCGGTTGCGGTTGCCGGGTTTCACACTGAACGTCCCGGGCCTTACGGGCGACTGCTGGTGGAAGAGGGGCGTTTGCTGGCGATCCGCGAAGCCAAGGACGCCAGCCCGCAAGAATTGGACGTCGGCTTCTGCAATGGCGGTGTCATGGGTTTGCGTGCCGACACCTGTCTCTGGTTGCTGGAACGCATCGGCAACCAAAACGCGCAAGGCGAGTACTACCTCACCGACGCGGTGGCCGTGGCCAACAGCGCGGGACTGCAAGTGACGGCGGTGGAGGTCGATGAAGACGACGTGCTCGGGGTTAATGATCGCGAGCAATTGCATGCTGCCGAACAGCTTTTCCAGCAGCGTCGACGCCAGGCGGTCATGCAGTCGGGCGTCAGCCTGATGGCGGCGGATACGGTGTTCTTCAGTGCTGATACGCAGCTGGCGAGGGACGTATGTATCGAACCTTGCGTGGTGTTTGGACCGGGGGTGAGCGTGGGCAGCGGGGTGCGGGTCGACGCGTTCAGTCGTCTGGAAAATATTCGGCTGGAGCAGCCGCAGAATGAAGGAGTTTGCCATGCGTGATTATCAACGGCTGTACATCGGCGGCGAATGGATCGCGCCGGTACAGCGGGGCGTTTTCGAGACCGTTGACCCGAACGATGAATCGGTTCTGGCGCAGGTCGCTGCCGCCACGTCGGAAGATATCGACCTGGCTGTCAGCGCCGCGCGCAAGGCATTCGACGAAGGTGACTGGCCGCGCTGGACAGGCGCGCAGCGGGCACACGTACTGCGGCGAATCGCCGAAGGCATCCGTGCGCGTCAGGACGAATTGGCCGCCATCGAAGTACGCGACAACGGCAAACCGCTGCCGGAAGCGCTGTGGGACATCGCCGACACGGCCGGTTGTTTCGACTTCTATGCAGGCCTCGCCGAAGGTTCGGATCAACACAGCGAGCAGTCGATCGGTTTGACGGATGAACGCTTCAGTTCCTCGGCGATCAAGGAACCGGTGGGCGTGGTCGCAGCGATCATTCCGTGGAATTTCCCGATGCTGATGGCGTCGTGGAAAGTCGCTCCAGCACTGGCGGCTGGCTGCACCGTGGTGCTCAAGCCGTCGGAACTCACACCGCTGACCGCCCTTGAACTGGCGGGCATTGCCGATCAGGCAGGCTTGCCGGCGGGTGTATTGAATGTCGTCACTGGTCTGGGGCGTGAGGCTGGCGCACCGCTGGCCGAACACCCGGACGTGGACAAGATCGCCTTCACCGGCAGCGTGCCGACCGGGCGCAAGATCATGCAAGCGGCAGCGGCCGAGATCAAAAACATCAGTCTGGAGCTAGGCGGTAAATCGCCCTTCGTGATCTTCGCCGACAGTGACCTCGACGCTGCGGTGGAATGGATTCTATTCGGGATATTCTGGAATCAGGGCCAGGTCTGTTCGGCCACTTCGCGCGTCTTGGTGGAGCGCGCGTTATACCCGGCGTTGCTGGAGCGTTTGATCGCTGCCACCGAGCAGATCCAGATCGGCCAAGGCTTTACCGACGGCGTGAAACTCGGGCCGCTGGTCAGCCAAGGGCAATTGGACAAAGTCCTTGAAGCGATTGCGGCCGGTCAGGAAGAGGGCGCGCGGCTGGTCTCGGGCGGCACTCGTCCGGCCCATCTACAAAAGGGCTACTACCTGACCCCGGCGATTTTCGCCGATGTGCCGGAACAGAGTTCGGTGTGGCGCGAGGAGATTTTCGGCCCGGTGGTGTGCCTGCGCGCATTCGACACGGAAGCCGAAGCGATTCGCCTGGCCAATGATTCGCCCTTCGGCCTGGCAGCGGCAGTCATGTCGCGTGATATTCCACGCTGCGAACGGGTCGCCCGACGCTTTCGCGCCGGGATCGTCTGGGTCAACTGCTCGCAACCGACCTTCGTGGAAGCACCTTGGGGCGGCTACAAGCAGAGCGGTATTGGCCGCGAGCTGGGTGAGTGGGGTTACAGCAACTACCTCGAAACCAAGCAGATCACCCGATACAACGGCGGGGCCTGGGGCTGGTATTTGAGTTGACTCCCTTTGCCCAACCCTGGCCCCCTCACGACAGAGCACGTTTTTATCATTGACTAGGCAACCCGCGACATGAGGCCTAAAAGAAGCCCAACGGATTGATGTCGTAGCTCACCAGCAGGTTTTTGGTCTGCTGATAATGATCGAGCATCATTTTGTGGGTTTCACGACCGACGCCGGATTTTTTGTAACCGCCGAACGCGGCGTGCGCCGGGTACAGGTGGTAGCAGTTGGTCCACACGCGACCGGCCTTGATGGCGCGGCCCATGCGATAGGCGCGGTTGATGTCGCGGGTCCAGAGGCCGGCACCCAGGCCGAACTCGGTGTCGTTGGCGATGGCCAGGGCTTCGGCTTCGTCCTTGAAGGTGGTGATGCTCACCACCGGGCCAAAGATTTCTTCCTGGAACACGCGCATTTTGTTGGTGCCCTTGAGCAGGGTCGGCTGGATGTAATACCCGGTCGCCAGGCTGCCCTCGAGTTTTTCCACCTTGCCGCCGGTCAGCAGCTCGGCGCCTTCGCCCTTGGCGATTTCCAGGTACGAAAGGATTTTGTCGAATTGCTGCTCGGACGCCTGGGCGCCGACCATGGTGTCGGTGTCCAGCGGGTCGCCACGTTTGATCGACAGCACTTTTTTCATCACGACTTTCATGAAGTCGTCGTAGATCGACTCTTGCACCAATGCACGGGAAGGGCAGGTGCAGACTTCGCCTTGGTTGAAGAACGCCAGCACCAGGCCTTCAGCAGCTTTTTCGATGAAGGACGGCTCGGCCTTCATGATGTCTTCGAAGAAGATGTTTGGCGACTTGCCACCCAGCTCCACGGTGGACGGAATGATGTTTTCGGCGGCGCATTTCATGATGTGCGAGCCGACCGGGGTCGAGCCGGTGAAGGCGATCTTGGCGATGCGTTTGCTGGTGGCCAGCGCTTCGCCGGCTTCTCTGCCGAAGCCTTGCACCACGTTCAGCACGCCCGGCGGCAGCAGGTCGCCGATCAGCTCCATGAGCACGGTAATGCCCAGTGGCGTTTGTTCGGCAGGCTTGAGTACCACGCAGTTGCCGGCCGCCAGGGCCGGGGCGAGTTTCCAGGCGGCCATCAGGATCGGGAAGTTCCACGGAATGATCTGCCCGACCACGCCCAGCGGTTCATGGATGTGATACGCCACGGTGTTGCCATCAATCTCGGCGGCGCTGCCTTCCTGGGCGCGGATGCAACCGGCGAAGTAGCGGAAATGGTCGGCCGCCAGCGGGATGTCGGCGTTGAGGGTTTCACGCACGGCTTTGCCGTTGTCCCAGGATTCGGTGATTGCCAGGATTTCGAGGTTCTGTTCGATGCGGTCGGCGATTTTCAGCAGCACCAGCGAGCGCGCCTGGGCGGACGTGGCGCCCCAGGCATCGGCGGCCGCGTGGGCAGCGTCCAGGGCTTTTTCGATGTCTTCGGCCGTGGAGCGCGGGAATTCGGCAATCGGTTGGCCATTCACTGGCGAGGTATTGGTGAAGTACTGACCTTTAACAGGCGCGACGAACTCGCCGCCGATGTAGTTACCGTATTTACTCTTGAACGAAACGATGGCACCGGGAGTGCCAGGTTGGGCGTAGATCATGATGAGACTCTCTTGTTGTTATCCGTTGCGGCCGTCCGTGGACGGCCACTGTCAGCGTCAGCCGCCGTATGGCGTCAGGAACCCTGAGGGGTTTCACCGCGCGCCAGACGGGCATTGATGTCTTCGATGACTGCCGGCAACTCGACGATGGTGTCGATCAGATAGTGCGGGCGAGAGCCTTCGAACATCTTGATGATGCGGGCACGTTCTTCGGCCAGCTTGTCGGAGGGCAACGCCTTGTACTGTTCGTAGGTCAAGCCCAGCGCGTTGCCGGAGCAGGTCAATGCGACTGTCCACATGCCTGCGCTACGACCTTCGAGAATGCCGGGCCAAGTGTCGTCGACCTTCACGCAAGCCGCGACGTCACTGATCCCCAAGGCGATAACGTTGGCCAATGCCTGCGCCGGGTGCGGGCGACCATTGGGCACTTCGTCGGTCGCTACCACATGGTCGGCGACGTAGCCGTTCTGTCGCGCCAGCTCCACCACTTTTGCCATGACGACTGCCGGGTAACCGGAACACGAACCGATTTTCAGGCCCTTGTCGCGCAAGGCATCGATGGCATCCAGTGCTCCGGGAATCAAGGCTGAGTGCAGGGCGATCTTCTCGATTTGCAGCGGCATGAAACGCTCATAAAGCGCCGTGACATCATCATCGGTCGGCAGGCGACCGAAGACCGCACGGTAGCGTTCGGCGATCTGTGGCTGGTTGCATAACGTGCGGATGTGGTCCCACTTTCCCATGCCCATGGGGCCACGTGCTTCCTCCAGCGAAACGGCTACGCCAAACTCGGCGAACGCTTCGACGAAAATTTGGGTCGGTGCGAAGGAACCGAAATCAACGACGGTGCCCGCCCAGTCCAGAACAACGGCTTGCAGGTGAGTGGGTTGTTTGTAGTGCATGACGAATCTCCATTTTTGGGTATGGGTAGGCCGTCCCTCTCGTCACCAGGAGGTAAGCCTATTGATTGTTGAAACGCGTTACGGAATCAGGTTGTCGGTATTGGACTGGAGTCGAACAACTCCGCGATCATTGGCCGGTTTCTTCGAATACCCAGGCAGCACAGGTGGTAGTCGATCGAAAACGGATGATTGACGAAGGTGATCGGCTTGGTGCCCGGCGTTTCGGCGTACTCGACGGCCGAAACGAAACCGATGCCGATGCCCTTGGCGATGGCATGGACAATGGCTTCACGACTGTTCAACTGCATGACGCAGTTCAGGGCGACGTCCAGGCGCTTGCAGCTCTCTTCCACCAGTTGGCGTGTGCGAGAGCTTTTTTCGCGAAGGACCCACTTCTCGCTGCTGATCTGCTCGACATGCACCTCTTTCTGACTGGCCCAGGGATGGTCGTCGCGGACGACGGCAATAATCGGATAGCGTCGATAAAGCTGAGTATCAAAGCGCTGGTCGAATTCGGAGAGCGCAAGAATCGCCACATCGATATCGAAGTTGAAGAGACGGTCCAGCGTTTCTTTTTCGGGAGAAAACGACGTTTCCAGCTCGATGTCCGGATGCTGCTGCATCAATTCGTAAGTCAGGTTCATCGCAATGGGAGGAGAGACTGCACCCAAGCGCAGCATGCCTGTCTTGCGTTGCTTGAAACTTTGCAGAAGTTGCACCGCTTCATCCTCTTGGCCGAATAGCCCCTGGGTGATCGCATAGAGCTTGTGTCCCGCCGAACTCATTTCGATAAAACGGCCTCGACGATGAAAGAGTTCCACGGAGAACTTCTTCTCCAGCGCGTTGACCTGTTCACTTACAGTCGGCTGACCAACGCTCAGGTACTCGGCGGCGAGGGTGAAGCTGCCAGTCTTCGCCACCGCATGAAAGGAACGTAACCACTTGTGGTACTGGTACATAGAAGATCCTGTTCCTGAGTCGTTGTCTGTCTACAAGCATCCCCGCTGCGCAATCAGCGTCTGATGAACAACGCGACCGCCGCACTGCACAGGCATGCAGCGGTGACCACGATGAAGATCAATGAAGTATTGCCGGTACTGTCGAGCATACTGCCGATCAGCGGTTCCGCCAGGCCGGCGAACAGATAGGAAGAGAAGTTCATAACGCCGGTTGCCGTGCCAGCTCGCTTTGCGCCGACCAGGTCTGGGCAGAGCGCCCAGAAACTCGACGCCGGGCCGTAAACGAAGAAACCACAGAGGAACAGCGCCACCAGGCCAATTGCGCTATGAGGCGGGAGGCTCCACATCCACAGGCTGGTCGCTGCACCGAGGAACATGTAGAGCATGATCGCCAGGTAGCGTTTGGAGCCGAACAGCTTGTCCGAAACCCAGCCATTACTGAGGGCGCCGATGGCCATGCCCACCGGCAGGGCAACCGTAATCCATTTCGGATCGATCATGCTGTCGCCGCTCTTCCAGTTGGCACCCAGAAAGTGCACCGGCACCCAGACGATCAAGCCATAGCGAGCAGCGTTCTGGAATCCCAGGGATACCGCGGCGATGATCAAACGAAAGTTCTTTAGAACGGCTTTGTAGCGTTGCGCGGACGATTCGACTTCACCGTGTGCCACTTCGTGGTCTTTGTCATCGGCATTGGCTACGCCGGTATCGGCGAGCGGTTCGAAACCCATGTCCTGCGGACGCTCACGGGCCACCAGATAGAAGATGATGCCGCCAGCCAGCATCAGCAGCACGGGCAACCGGAAGATCCAGCGCCACTCCAGATGCATCACCTCAAGCACAACGATTGAGGTCACGTAAGAAAGGACAGAGGCGCAACCGGCGGCAAACACGTAAAAGCCATACACCTTGCCGCGCTCGCCGGCACTCCACCAATTGGAGATGAGTCGACTCCCGGGCGCCCAGCCCAATGCCTGGAAATAACCGTTGATACCCCAAGGCAAGATCAGAGCGGCAAAACCACCGGCAAAGCTGGTCACCCAGTTGGCGCCACAGGACAGTACGGCACCCAAGGTCATGATGCGTCTGCCGCCGAATTTGTCGGCAAGGTTGCCGTTGATTGCCTGGCCAATGGCATAGGCCCAGAGCATGGCGGCCGAAGCCCACCCGAGGTGCTCCTTGGTAAATCCGAACTCGGCCTGGATACCCGGAATGGCGAAACCGAATGTCTGTCGACCGGTGTAGAAAAACAGATAGCAGAACATCGCCGCCAGCAGCATGCGCCACTGGGCTACTCGGAACGATGAGGTGCGCACTGCGAGTCCAGGCATGGTATGGGCACGATTCATGATCTTTTCCTTATTATTGTTCGGTCCCCCCGAATGGCGTCGGAGGGTGCACTCTTTTGTGGGTGCGGCAGGAAATCGTCGCGGCTCGTCACGCCGCTGACAGTGCTTGGTTGGGGTTGGCAGGCGCTAGGCCGCCTGTGAGCCGATGAAGTTTTTGCCTCTGGCGCCCTGCATGGCGAAATTGATCATTTCCTCGGCTTCCGATGGCGTTACACCGTAGTCGGCAAACTCCGTCTTCACTCCCAGGCTATGCAGGAACTCGCGCAATTGGTCTTGAGCGCTCTGCAGGTCGTTGCCGAATATTCGCTGAAGGGTTCGGTCGCGCGCTTCGTCGTGACCCCAGGCGAGGCCCAACACCAGCGGCAGAGTGAAGGAGCAGGCGATACCATGCGGCAGGCCGTAGCGCAGGGTCATTTCGTAAGAGATCGAATGGGCCAGTGCAGTTTTGGTATTGGAGAATGCCAACCCTGCCTTGAGTGCAGCCAATGCCATGCGCGATCGTAGCTCCCTGCTGGACAAGTCATGACGCAACAGCGGCAGGCATTCCAGGATGTCCTCGATGGCGGAGATGGCGAAGGTGTCCGAGATCGGGTTGGCATTGATGTTCCAGATCGACTCCAGCGCATGAGACAGGGCATCCAGGCCCGTTGAAACAGTGACCCCCGCCGGAACCGTCAGCATTAACTGCGGATCGACAATGGCTACTTTCGGCCAGGTGCTGTCCAGGTGCAGAGAGTATTTCCTGTGGCTGGCCGAGTCCCAGATGGTGGCCCAAGGGGTAACTTCACTGCCGGTACCCGCCGTGGTCGGGGCCGCAATCAGTAACTTGCTACGCGCCGGGACGAAGGGTTTACCCGTTGCCAGCAACGCGAGCAATTCATCAAAACGACCCGACTCGGTGCCCACGATCAACGCCTTGGCGGTGTCGATGGCGCTGCCTCCGCCCACAGCGATGACGGCGTGGCATTCGCCGGCCTCCTGCCAAAAGCGCTCATAAGTATCGCGCAGTTGAGCCACGTCCGGATTGGGCTGGACATCCTCGATGACGTACACCAATCGGTCGCCCAGCAGGTCCTCAATACGATCGACCAATCCCAGCCCGCGAGCTTCGGGAAAGGTGACAAGGGCGACTTTTTGGTTTTCGGTGATAGAGGCAAGCTCGAGAAGGCTGCCCCAGCCGAAACGTGTATCAACTGGATTGTGGAATCGGGCAGTCATGGCGGGTCCTTTGTTTTTGTTGTTGGAGGTGGCTCCATACTCGGGGGACGCCGACGACAGCTCAAATCGATAATTCGCAGGCTTTAATCGGCTGAACCGATAACAGGTCAGAGCGAAGGCTTGCTCGTAACCGGCTCGACATCGCCCATTCGGACTAGGCAAGCCTGACGATTCTCTCGTGTTCCCCTGGCACCAAACTCGAAGGCCAGAGGGGTGTCGCTTCATGCGTGCCCCGCCTAACGAGCAGAAGGCGCCGCGATGGAGTTTGCATTCAGCGACGAACAGGAAATGATCCGCGCATCGGCCGAGGGCTTCCTCGCCGATGTCTCGGATTCTGCCGCCGTGCGAGCGGCGATGGTCAGTGAGCGAGGTTTTGACGAGGCGCTCTGGCAGCGCCTGTGCCGCGAAATGTACTGGCCGGCGATTCATATTCCCGAAGCGTACGGTGGTCTGGGACTGGGCTTTGTCGAGCTGTCGATTTTGCTGGAACAGATGGGCCGGCGCTTGCTGTGTTCGCCGTTCTTCGCCACCGCCTGCATGGCCACACCGGCGCTGTTGCTGGCCGCCAACGAACAACAAAAACAACGCTGGCTGCCGTTGATCGCCGACGGCAGCCTCACCGCTACGCTGGCCTTCAGCAGCGCCAACGGCTGGGCGGCCAAGGATGTTCAGGCCACGGTGGTGACCGAGGGCGAGGGTTTTGTGCTTGATGGAACTCTCAATCATGTGCTCGACGGGCACAGCGCTGACCTCTTGATCATCGCCGCACGGGTTCCCGGATCGACCGGCGAGGCGGGCATCAGTCTGTTCGCCGTGGACGCGGACCAGGCAGGGATCGAGCGTCAAATGTTGCCGACCATGGACCAGACCCGTCGTCAGGCACGGATTCAGCTCAAGGGGCTGTACCTCAGCGCTGACTGCCTGCTCGGTGAGTTCGGCGCGGGCTGGCCGCACCTGGAACGGGTGCTGCAACTGGCTTGCATCGGCTTGGCTGCCGAACAGACCGGTGGCGCGCAGCAGGTGCTCGACCTGAGCGTGGCCTACATGCAGGAACGCCAGCAGTTCGGTCGACCCATCGCCAGTTTCCAGGCGCTCAAACACCGTGCCGCCGACATGATGCTGCAGGTCGAATGCGCACGTTCGGCCAGTTATTACGCGGCCTGCGTGGCCCAGGAAGTCCTCGATCCCGAAGGCGACCCACAGGTGGCCGCCGAGCTGCCGCTGGCAGCGGCGCTGGCCAAGGCGCAGTGCTCCGAAACCTATTTCCACTGCGCTTCCGAGTCGATCCAGTTGCACGGCGGCGTTGGTTTCACCTGGGAATACGATCCGCACCTCTACTTCAAACGTGCCCGCGCCAGCGAAAGCTTTCTCGGCGCACCTGCCTGGCATCGCGAGCGCATTGCCGTGGCGATTCTTGGGGAGCAACCATGAAAATCAGTTTCAGCGAACAGGACGAATGCTTCCGTCAGGAAGTGGCCGACTGGTTGAGCGTGAACCTGTGCGGTGAATTCGAGCCCCTGCGTTTTCGCGGTGGCCCGGGTGACGAACATATGTTTCCCGAGGAACGCAAAGCCTGGGAACGCAAACTGGCAGAGGGCGGCTGGACATGTGTGGGCTGGGCGCCGGAGCACGGTGGGCGTGGTCTGTCGATCAGCCAGCAAGTGATTTTCCACGAAGAGTACGCCCGCGCTGGCGGCCCGGGACGCATGGGGCATATCGGCGAAGGGCTGGCCGGACCGACCATTGCCGCGTTCGGCACTGCCGAGCAGCAACAGCGCTTTCTGCCGGGCATCGTCAACGGCACGTCCTTCTGGTGCCAGGGCTATTCCGAACCGGGGGCCGGGTCCGACCTGGCCAACGTCAAGACCCGCGCGGTGCTTGATGAAGCCCGCGGCACTTGGGTGATCAACGGACAAAAAGTCTGGACCTCCCTGGCCCATGAGTCGGACTGGTGTTTTGTGATCGCCCGCACCGAGCCCGGCAGCGTCGGTCATCGCGGTTTGTCGTTCCTGCTAGTGCCCATGGCTCAGGCAGAGATTAGCGTGCGCCCGATCGAGCAACTGACCGGCACCTCGGAGTTCAATGAAGTGTTCTTCGACAACGCCCGAACCGATGCCGCGAACATCGTCGGCTTGCCGGGCGAGGGCTGGAAGATCGCGATGGCGTTGCTCGGTTTCGAGCGCGGGGTATCGACCCTCGGCCAGCAGATGCAATTTCACAATGAACTGAATGAAATCATCGCCATCGCCCGGGTCAATGGCGCCGCGCGTGACCCGATCCTGCGCCAGCGCCTGGCCGAAGCCTGGAGCGGACTGCGGATCATGCGCTACAACTCGCTGCGCATGCTGTCCGGGGCGCAGGACGGGTCGCTACGCAAGGAAGCGACCATCTACAAACTGTTCTGGTCCACTTGGCACGCCAGCCTCGGCAAGCTGGCGATGGACGTCCTCGGCGCCGAGGCCGAGGTGCTTGAGGCCGCGCCTTACCAACTCACCCGTTTGCAATCGCTGTACCTGTTCAGTCGCGCCGACACCCTCTACGGCGGCAGCAACGAGATCCAGCGCAACATCATCGCCGAGCGCGCCCTGGGAATGCCCAAAGAACCGCGCCTGCGCACCTGACCAAGGAGTTTTCCATGTCTGTTCCTCACTATGTTGCAGGTCACGGCCTGCTGCGTGACAAGTCGGTGCTGATCACGGCCGCGGCCGGGGCCGGTATCGGTTTTTCCGCCGCGGTGCGTGCCGCCGAGGAGGGTTGCCGCGCCTTGATGATCAGCGATATCCATGAAGGCCGGCTGAGCGACGCGGTGTCGAAAATCCGCGAAACGACCGGTCTGCAACAGGTCTTCGGTCAGGTCTGCAATGTCGCTGACGAAGCTCAGGTTCAACAGCTGATTGCCTGCGCCGAGCGCGATCTGCAGGGCGTCGATGTGCTGATCAACAACGCCGGTCTTGGTGGTTCACGGCTGCTGGTGGACATGACGGATGAGGAGTGGAGCCGGGTCCTCGATGTGACGCTCACCGGCACCATGCGCATGACCCGTGCGATGTTGCCGAAGATGATCGAGCGGCGCGCCGGGGTCATCGTCAACAACGCTTCGGTGCTGGGCTGGCGGGCGCAGAAAGAGCAGTCGCACTACGCCGCGGCCAAGGCCGGGGTCATGGCGTTGACCCGTTGCGCCGCGGTCGAGGCCGCCGACCATGGGATCCGCATCAACGCGGTGAGCCCGAGCATTGCGTTGCACGATTTCCTGCGTAAGTCCGCCCCTCAGGCGGTGCTTGATCAACTCGCCGCCAACGAAGCGTTTGGTCGTGCCGCCGAGGTTTGGGAAGTGGCCAACGTGATGATGTTTCTGGCCAGCGACTACAGCTCCTACATGACCGGCGAAGTGTTGTCGGTGTCCAGTCAGAGGGCTTGAACATGCCACGTATTTTCGACACGCCCCTCGCCTTGCACGATGCCGTGGGAGAGGTGCTGGGCGTCAGCGACTGGCTGGTTCTTGCACAGGACCGCATCGACCGGTTCGCCGAGGCGACCGGTGATCACCAGTGGATTCACGTCGATCCGCTCAAAGCAGCCAGCGGTCCCTTTGGCGCCTGCATCGCCCATGGTTATCTAAGCTTGGCGTTGGTGAATCTGTTTTTACCGCAGATCGTCGAGGTGCGCGGCATTGCCATGGGTGTCAATTATGGCTGCGAGCGGGTGCGCTTTCCCACGGTGGTGCGTGTTGGCTCGCGGGTGCGCGGCAGTGCGCAATTGATGGCGGTCGAGGAGGTCAAGGGCGGCGTTCAGGCGACCATTCGCGTCAGCGTCGAAATCGACGGCGAGGAACGTCCCGGCTGTGTGGTCGACACCATCAGCCGTTACTACCCCGCGTGAACCCTTTAGCAGAACATTCGAGGAATCCAGCATGAAAGAAGCCGTCATCGTTTCGACCGCCCGTACCCCGATCGGCAAAGCCTTTCGCGGTGCATTCAATGATACCGACGCCCCGCAGCTCGGCGGCCATGTGGTGCGCGAAGCCGTGCGTCGCGCCGGCATCGAGCCGGGCGAAGTGGACGATGTGATCATCGGCGCGGCGGCGCAGCAGGGCACGCAGTCTTATAACTTGGGGCGTCTGTGCGCGATTGCCGGCGGCTTGCCGACCACGGTCGCGGGGATGTCGGTCGAGCGCCAGTGTTCATCGGGGCTGATGAGCATTGCCATGGCAGCCAAAGGCATCATGTGCGACGAAATCGACATTGCCGTGGCCGGTGGCCTGGAGTCGATTTCGCTGGTGCAGAACAAGCACAAGAACCTGTACCGCAATCAGTCAGGCTCGGTGATTGAGCTGGATCCGCACGCTTATATCCCAATGATCGAAACCGGCGAGATCGTCTCCGCGCGCTACGGCATTTCCCGCGAGGAACAGGACGAATACAGCTATCAGAGCCAGGTGCGTACCGCGCTGGCCCAGAGTAATGGATTGTTCGACCGTGAACTCGCGCCGCTGACCAGCCGCAAGGCGATCTTCGACAAGGCCAGTGGCGAAACGAGCTTTGAGACCGTCACCCTGCTGCGCGACGAGTGCAACCGCATCGACACCACCCGCGAAAGCCTGAGTGCGCTGGAACCGGTGTGGCCGGGCGGTCAGTGGAGTGAAAAGAGCCGCTTCATCACGGCCGGCAACGCCTCGCAACTGTCCGACGGTGCTTCGGCCTCGGTGTTGATGAGTGCCAAATTGGCCGAGAAACGTGGCCTGGAGCCGCTGGGGATTTATCGCGGGATGGCGGTCGCTGGCTGCAACTCCGACGAGATGGGCATCGGCCCGGTCTACGCCATCCCGAAACTGCTCAAGCGCCATGGACTGACCGTGGACCACATTGGCCTCTGGGAGTTGAACGAGGCGTTCGCCTGTCAGGTGCTGTATTGCCGCGACACCCTGGGCATTCCCGCTGAACGCATGAACGTCAACGGTGGTGCGATTTCGGTGGGCCATCCTTTCGGCATGTCCGGTGCGCGGATGGTCGGTCACGCGTTGGTCGAGGGGCAGCGCCGCGGTTTGCGTTACGTGGTAGTGAGCATGTGCATCGGCGGTGGCATGGGTGCCGCCGCACTGTTCGAGGTGGTCTGAATGATCAGTGCACAACAGATTCAAGCGACCATGGCGCGTTATGTGGAATTGGTGGCCGCCGGTGATATCGACGGGATCATTGCGCTTTACAGCGAGGATGCAGTGGTCGAAGACCCGGTCGGCAAGGCGCCGATTCAGGGGCTTGTTGCCATCGAACGTTTCTACCGCGAAGGGCTGGGCGCGAGCAAGGTCTCGGCGACCCTGACCGGTCCGGTTCGGGCGACGTTGAACGGTTGTGGGGCGATGCCGTTTCGGGTCGATATGGAATGGGCCGGGCAACCGTGCTCGCTTCATGTGATCGACGTGATGGAGTTCGATGCGGACGGCAAGATTGGCTCGATGAAAGCCTATTGGAGCGAAGTCAACCTGACCGCCCAAAGCCACGCATAAATCCCTGTAGCCGCTGCCCAGCCTGCGAGGCCTGTGGGAGTGAGCTTGCTCCGGGCGGCGTTCCGGCGATGAGGGCGTATCAGTCGACGAAATGGTCGCCTGACTCACCGCTATCGCGAGCAAGCTCGCTCCCACATTCGATCCCCAGAAACACTGGATTGGTGTTCGACAATTATCCCCTGTGGGAGCGAGCTTGCTCGCGATAGCGGAGTGTCAGGCGGTATCGATATTGAATGTGCCGGCTTCATCGCGAGCAAGCTCGCTCCCACATTCGATCTTCAGAAGACACTGGATTGGTGTTCGACAGTTATCCCCTGTGGGAGCGAGCTTGCTCGCGATAGCGGAGTATCAGGCGGCATCGATGTTGAATGTGCCGGCTTCATCGCGAGCAAGCTCGCTCCCACATTCGATCCTCAGAAGACACTGGATTGGTGTTCGACAGTTATCCCCTGTGGGAGCGAGCTTGCTCGCGATAGCGGAGTATCAGGCGGCATCGATATTGAATGTGCCGGCTTCATCGCGAGCAAGCTCGCTCCCACATTCGATCTTCAGAAGACACTGGATTGGTGTTCGACAATTATCCCCTGTGGGAGCGAGCTTGCTCGCGATAGCGGAGTGTCAGGTGGAATCGATATTGAATGTGCCGGCTTCATCGCGAGCAAGCTCGCTCCCACATTCGATCTTCAGAAGACACTGGATTGGTGTTCGACAGTAATCCCCTGTGGGAGCGAGCTTGCTCGCGATAGCGGAGTGTCAGGCGGTATCGATATTGAATGTGCCGGCTTCATCGCGAGCAAGCTCGCTCCCACATTCGATCCCCAGAAACACTGGATTGGTGTTCGACAGTAATCCCCTGTGGGAGCGAGCTTGCTCGCGATAGCGGAGTGTCAGGTGGAATCGATGTTGAATGTGCCGGCTTCATCGCGAGCAAGCTCGCTCCCACATTCGATCTTCAGAAACACTGGATTGGTGTTCGACAGTAATCCCCTGTGGGAGCGAGCTTGCTCGCGATAGCGGAGTGTCAGGCGGTATCGATATTGAATGTGCCGGCTTCATCGCGAGCAAGCTCGCTCCCACATTCGATCTTCAGAAACACTGGATTGGTGTTCGACAATTATCCCCTGTGGGAGCGAGCTTGCTCGCGATAGCGGAGTGTCAGGTGGAATCGATATTGAATGTGCCGGCTTCATCGCGAGCAAGCTCGCTCCCACATTCGATCTTCAGAAACACTGGATTGGTGTTCGACAGTAATCCCCTGTGGGAGCGAGCTTGCTCGCGATAGCGGAGTGTCAGGTGGAATCGATGTTGAATGTGCCGGCTTAATCGTCGGAACGCCGCCCGGAGCAAGCGCGCTCCTACGCTACAGGGTGCGTTCCTGAGGCGTGGCGGTGAGCAAGTCGCGATTCTGCGTCTGCCCGGTTTCGTAATAGGCCTCGAGGTTCTCGGCGATCTCGCGCACGACGTTGTTGAACGCCTTAGCCAGAAACCATTCCACCAGTCGGCCACCGCGCAGGCTGTAGTTCATTTGGGTGGTGATGCGTGTCGCCTCACCCTCGGCCTGCAAGGCATAACTGAAGCTGGCCTCGCGGAACGGGAAGGGCGCGCCGCTACTGGCCTTGTGCAAAATCAGCACAAAACCGACACCTTCCTGCCATTGCACCACACTCTCATCCAGCCACTGCCCCCCTTTGCGGAACACTCGGCGACTGGCGCCAACCCCTTCTCGTGCGCCGGGATGAAACTGGCAGCCGGTCAGGCCCGGCACGTAGTGTGGGGCGAGGCTCAGGTCGCGCAGTTTGGCCCATGCGGCGGATGGGCTGAGATCCAGCAAAACACTGTGGCTGGCTATCGCAGGCATGTCGGGATTCCTCTTGTTTTAATGAAATGGCCAAAAGATCGCAGCCTGCGGCAGCTCCTACAGGTGTACACAATAAATGTAGGAGCTGCCGCAGGCTGCGATCTTTTCAGGATTGTGCCGCGTCGAGAAACGCCGGGCGTTCGCCACCGCCGTGCACGGTGATGTCCGCGCCGCTGACATAACGTGCCAGCGTTGATGCCAGGTACAGACAGGTATCGCCGATGTCTTCCGGAGCCGCCAGCCGTTGCAGCGGGATGGTCGCTGCCACCCGGGCAATGCCCGCCTGATCGCCATAATGCATGGCCGCCTGCTCGGTGAGAATCAACCCGGCCGTCACAGCGTTGACCCGCACCTTGGGTGCCCATTCCACGGCCAGCGAACCGGTCAGGTTCAGCAGCCCGGCCTTGGCCGCGCCATAGGCAGCAGTGCCGGGGGAGGGACGGGTCGCGCTGACGCTGCAAATATTGATGATTGCGCCACCGTCGGCTTGCGCCTGCATCACCTGATTGGCCTGCTGACAGAGATTCAGCGGCGCCAACAGGTTGAGGCGGATGATCGCTTCGCTAAAGCGCGGTGAGGCACTGGCCGCGTCGGCATTCGGTGAGCCTCCGGCGTTGTTGACCAATACATCGAGGCGACCGAAGCGCTCGACAATACTGTCGATCAACCGCCCGGACTGCTCGACATCCCGCAGGTCGCAGGACAGAAACAGCGCCTCGCGCCCAGCGCTGGCAGGCAGAGTGTCCGGTGCTTCGCGACCGCAGATCACCACGTCGGCACCACAGTCGAGAAAACGCTGAGTGATGCCGCGACCGACTCCTTTGCCACCGCCGGTGACCAGTACCACTTTGCCGCGAAAGTCCATCGGATCAAGCATGAGGTGCCTCGTTCTGTCGCTCGGGAATGCTGCCGATGCTAGGTGCGTAGCACCCGGCAGCCAACGTCCGAAAAGACTAGGGCGGCGTAGTCCTGTCGGACGATGTTGTTTGCCCGGGCGCTCGGAATAATCCGGCGACAACAACAGGCCGGGAGGACACCTTATGAGCGCATCAGCGCAAGGGCACTTCGTTACGCTGCCGCAGGGTTTGCAGCTGCACTACTTGGATATCGGCGGGCAGGACATCGGCAGCGGCGAGCCGGTGATTTTCATTCACGGCAGCGGGCCGGGCGCCAGCGGCCACAGCAACTTCAAGCAGAACTACCCGGTGTTTGCCGAGGCCGGTTATCGGGTCATCGTCCCGGACCTGCCGGGCTATGGCACTTCAGATAAGCCAGACACCCTCTACACCCTGGACTTCTTTGTCGACGCCTTGAGCAGTTTGCTCGATGCCCTGGATATCCAGCGATGCGTGCTGGTCGGCAATTCTCTGGGCGGTGCGATCGCGATCAAACTGGCCCTCGACCAGCCGCAGCGGGTCAGCCGGCTGGTACTGATGGCGCCCGGCGGCCTGATGGAAAAAGAACAGTATTACTTGCAGATGGAAGGCATCCAGAAAATGGGTGCGGCTTTCGCCAAAGGTGAACTGCACGATGCGGGCGGAATGCGCCGGCTGCTGGCGCTGCAACTGTTCGATGAGTCCTTGATCAGCGAAGAAACGGTCAATGAGCGGGTCGCAGTGGTGCGACAGCAACCGGTCTGCGTGTTGTCGACCATGCAAGTGCCCAACATGACCTCGCGCCTCGGCGAGTTGCAGTGTCCGATCCTCGGTTTCTGGGGCATGAATGACAAATTCTGCCCGGTGTCTGGCGCGCAAACGATGATGCAGCACTGCCAGAACATTCGCTTTGTACTGCTCAGCGAATGCGGGCATTGGGTGATGGTCGAGCACCGTGAACTGTTCAACCGTGAGTGCCTGGCATTTTTTCAGGAGGCACAGCGATGAGCGTGCAACTGCGCCGTCAATTCGGCGAAGAGCTGTATCAGGCGTTGCTGAGCGGCACCACCCTGGCGCCGCTGACCGAGCGCTGGCCATCGATCAGCATCGAAGACGCCTATCATATTTCCCTCTACAGCATCGAACGCCGGGTGGCCGCCGGTGACCGGATTGTCGGCAAGAAAATCGGCGTAACGTCGGCGGCGGTCCAGCAGATGCTCAACGTGCATCAGCCGGATTTCGGCTTCATCACCCGGCAGATGTCATTCGCCAATGACGCGCAAATCTCCCTCGCCGCGAACAAACTGATCCAGCCGCGCGCCGAGGGCGAGATTGCCTTCAAACTCAAGCACGATCTGATCGGCCCCGGTGTCACCGAAGCCGACGTGCTGGATGCGACCGAATACGTAATGCCGTGCTTCGAGATAGTCGACTCACGGATTCATGACTGGCGGATCCGTATTCAAGACACTGTCGCCGACAACGCCTCTTGCGGCGTGTTCGTGCTGGGCGATGTTCAGGTCGATCCTCGGACGCTGGATTTGCCCAACTTGCGCATGCGTGTGTTCAAGAATGGCGAGCCTCTCAGCGAAGGTTTGGGCTCGGCGGTGCAGGGTAATCCGCTGACGGCCGTGGCCTGGCTGGCCAACACCCTGGGTGCTTTCGGTATTCCATTCAAGGCCGGGGAAATCATTCTCTCAGGCTCTTTGGTGCCGCTGGAGCCAGCGCGTGCGGGCGACGTTTTTTCTCTGACCATCGATGGCCTGGGCAGTGCCCAGGTGTCTTTCTGCGCCTGACCTGTGGGGTTTAACCGGATGAGCAAGAAACTCAGAGCGGCCATTATCGGCCCGGGCAATATCGGCACTGACCTGCTGATGAAAATGTATCGATCGGAATGGATCGAGCCGGTCTGGATGGTCGGCGTCGACCCCCAATCCGAAGGCCTTAAACGCGCCCGTGAATTGGGCGTGAAAACCACGGCCGAGGGCGTCGACGGACTGCTGCCCCATGTGCTCGACGATGATATTCGCATCGCCTTCGATGCCACGTCGGCTTATGTACACGCGGAAAACAGCCGCAAGCTCAACGAACTTGGGGTGATCATGATTGATCTCACGCCAGCGGCCATCGGCCCGTTCTGCGTGCCGCCGGTCAATCTCAAGGAGCATGCGGCGACGTTGGCGATGAACGTCAACATGGTGACTTGCGGTGGCCAGGCGACCATTCCGATGGTCGCGGCAGTGTCGCGGGTCCAGTCGGTGAGTTACGGCGAGATCGTCGCCACCGTGTCCTCCGGTTCGGTCGGCCCGGGCACTCGCCAGAACATCGATGAATTCACCCGCACCACGGCCGGTGCGGTGGAGAAGATCGGCGGCGCCCGACGCGGCAAGGCAATCATCGTCATCAACCCGGCCGAGCCACCGCTAATGATGCGCGACACCATCCACTGCCTGACGGATGACGAACCGAATCAGGACGCCATTCGCACCTCGGTGTTGCAGATGGTCAAGGAAGTGCAGCGCTATGTTCCCGGCTACAAGCTGATCAATGGCCCGGTATTCGATGGGCACAAGGTGTCGATTTTCATCGAAGTCGAAGGCCTCGGCGACTTCCTGCCCAAGTCCGCCGGCAACCTCGACATCATGACTGCTGCGGGGCTGCGTACCGCCGAGATGTTCGCCGAAGAAGCCCACAAGGGCACCCTGCAACTGCCCGTCCGTTGAGTGGAGAATTGCCATGAATTTGCAAGGTAAGAGCGTCCGTCTGCACGACATGAGCCTGCGCGACGGCATGCATGCCAAACAGCATCAAATTAGTCTGGAACAGATGATCTCGGTAGCGACCGGTCTCGATGCGGCCGGCGTGCCGCTGATCGAAATCACCCACGGCGATGGCCTGGGCGGTGCGTCGCTGAACTACGGTTTCCCCGCCCACAGTGACGAGGAATACTTCGCGGCGGTGATCCCGCGTATGAAACAGGCCAAGGTCTCGGCGCTGTTGTTGCCGGGTATCGGCACCCTCGATCATTTGAGAATGGCCCATGAACACGGGGTGTCGACCATTCGTGTGGCCACCCACTGCACCGAGGCGGACGTCTCCGGCCAGCACATCGGCATGTCCGCGAAGATGGGCCTGGATACCGTCGGCTTTCTGATGATGGCGCACATGGTCAGCGCGGAAAAACTGCTGGAGCAGGCGCGGTTGATGGAGAGTTATGGGGCCAACTGCATTTACTGCACTGACTCTGCTGGCTACATGCTGCCTGATGAAGTCACTGAGAAAATCGCTGCATTGCGAGCAGGGCTGAGTGCCGGGACCGAAGTCGGTTTTCACGGTCACCACAACATGGGCATGGCGATTGCCAATTCCCTTGCCGCGATCGAAGCGGGCGCCGCACGTATCGACGGTTCGGTGGCGGGGCTGGGCGCGGGGGCAGGCAATACGCCGCTCGAAGTGTTTGTCGCGGTGCTTGAGCGGATGGGCGTCAACAGTGGCATCGACTTGTACCGGATCATGGACGTTGCCGAGGACCTGGTGGTGCCGATGATGGACCAGCCGATACGCCTCGACCGCGATGCGCTGACCCTGGGTTACGCCGGGGTCTACAGTTCGTTCCTGTTGTTCGCCAAACGTGCCGAGCAAAAGTACGGCATTGCCGCACGTGAGCTGCTGGTGGAATTGGGTCGACGCGGCACCGTCGGCGGTCAGGAAGACATGATCGAAGACCTGGCGCTGACCCTGTCACGTTCGCGGGGTGTCTTGCCAACCTGATCTGGCGACATCACAAAAAGCCACCGGCCTTGCTTGCAGGCCCGGTGGTTTTTTTATGGGAGCAGATTGTGCACCAGCGGGGGATAGCAATTGATGGCACTGGCCGAGCAACTGATGAACGCCGTGGTCGGTCGGTAGGCTTCATTCTTGAAGCGCTGACACAGGCTGGCGGTGCTGCTGGCGCAGACGATGATGAACAGGGCACAGGTGGCTTTTCGCATAGCGAGTCTCGACACGGATTTTATTGTTGTAGAGGCAAGGTATTGCGGTTGGCGGAACGTGGCTTCGTCCGAATGGACTAGTTGATGACATTCGTCCTGATCGGCGATTACCTGTAGGAGCTGAGCTTGCTCGCGAAGGCGGCCTGACAGCCGGCCATTTTCTTACAGGTGTACATATCCATTCCTGCGGTAACGGCCGCTAATGGTTTCGCTCTTACAGCGAGTCCCTTTTTCAAACGCCAAAAAGGAACCAAAAGGCTTCGCCCCGAGCGTCCGGCCCCTCGCTTAGGCTCGGCGTTCCTTCGTTCCGGTATCCATCCGGGGGCATCGCCCTCCGGTTGGCTTCGCTTCAACCTACATGCGATGAGTTCGACTGCGTCGAACGGCGCTACGCGCCAATCCCCGGATGAACACCTCCACTCAGCCTCCCGAAGGGGCGGGTAGATCAACATCAAAAGCAGCCGAGGCGGCCTGAAAGCCGACCGGTTAGCTGCGGATGTACGCGATTCATCGTAGGAGCGAGGCTTGCCCGCGAAGGCGGTGTGTCAGGCGACATCGATGTTGAATGTGCCGGCCTAATCGTCGGAACGCCGCCCGGAGCAAGCTCCCACAGGTTTGCGAATTGTCTGGTATTAGCTTCAGCCACGTCGGGCCAATGCCCCCATGGCCATGAACAGTGCAGCAATGGCCCGTGCTTCATTGAGTTCGCCGCGGGCCACCAGGTCGGGGATCTGCGCCAGCGGCACGCGCAGGCATTCCAGCGGTTCGGGCTCGTCGCCGATCAATTGGCAGGGGCTCAACTGTTCGGCCAGCACCACCCGGTAGCGATGGCACAGGTGACCTGGCGCCAGGGTCAGTTCGCCCAGTTCGCTGAGGCGTGCAGCGCGCATCCCGACTTCTTCGCAGAGTTCGCGTTGCGCCGCTTGCAGATAGTCTTCATCAGGCTCCGCGCCGCCCTTGGGCAGGCCAAGCACGGTTTTTTCCACGCCGACCGCATATTCACGGACCAGCAACACATGCAGCGGATCGGGCATCGCCACCAGCATCACCGAGCGATAGCCGGTGCCGCGCAGCCGTTCATAAACCCGCTGCTGGCCGTTGCTGAATTGCAGGTGCAAGGCTTCGATCTGAAAATAGCCGCTTTCAGCCAGCAATTCAGTCTTGAGGATGGTTGGACAGTTGCGCATGGTCAGGCCCCTGGTTGGGATAAAACCACTGTGCGCCATGCCGGGGTGGCCGCCATCGTCCGAGCGGACGAGGGCGGAGGTGGAACGCTAACCGAGGGTCGCCACGCTGCGCAGGATCAGCCGCACGAGCATGGTCTGGCGGGTCACGCCGGTCTTGGAGAAGGTTGACCGCAGGTGTGCCCGCGAGGTGTTGCGGCTGATGCCCAGCTCTTCGGAGGCTTCGTCGAGGGTTAATCCGTTGGCCAACAACATGGCCAGTTGAGTTTCGGCCGGGGTGAAGTCGAACAGCGCGCGGACGATCTCCTGTGGCGCGGTGGACTGTTGCTCCGGGTCGCTGATGAAAATCACCACGGTGGGGCATTGTTTGCCTTCGCTCCAGTCCGACAACGGCACCGAGCGCACGATGATCCCCAGGTCCGCCCGCCCGGACGGCCGTTGCACGCGCAGGGCTTCGACCACCGACGGGTTGCTGCTTTTTTGCGAGAGCAGCGATTGTTTCACCAGGCGCCGGAACTCTTGAGTGTCACGTGCCGTACCGACTTGCAGGCCGTCGTTGACCAGTTTGATGCCGTCCTTTTCCTGGATCAGCCGATCGGCGACCTGGTTGGTTTGGAGCACTTTGCCAGCCTCGTCGAGGATGATCGTACCGACCGCCAACTGATTCACCGCGCCGGCGTAGAGGTTGCGCTCGGCTTCGATGCGATTGAGCTGCATGTGGATCTTGATCGAGCGTTCCAGGTGCGGGATGAAGTGCGTCAGCAAGGCTTTCTCTTCGTTGCCGAAGGCCTTGTCATCGCGTCCGCGACTGATGCGGATACGGCACTGGGCGCCGTCGCAGGTGTTGATGTCGGCGCCGAGAATGTGGAACACATCCACCGGTTCGAGGAAATTCTTGTAGAACTCCGAGTGCTGCCAATCGTCGTTGGACACGAACTCGGCGAGGGTCACCACCTGGCGGTTGGGCAGGTCGACGAACGGGTCGAGGGTGAAAAAGTGTTTGTTGTACGACGCGGTCGCCTCGGTCGACGTACCGGTGGTGTTGACCATCAAGCCATCCACATGCGCGCTGGGCGGACGCAGGATGAAGGTCACGTACTTGCTTTCCAAGTACACGTTGAGCTGGTTGAGAAAGGTCGCCCAGGGAATGGTTTCCAGCGGTCCCTGATAGAGGTTGCCGATCAAATCACTGAACGTATCGAGGCTGAGGCTCTGTTGCATAGGGAAAACCGTTTTTATTATTAGCGTTGGCGGTGGCCGAGAATAAGCGCCGATATCGACTCCTTGCAACGCTCGGGCTCAAGGCCTGACGGGCGGCTGCCGGTCAGGCGCAGGGAGCGCGAAAGGCCGCTGTGTTCAGGCCCGTTCGCTGGCGCGCACGACGAACCGTTTTTGCTCCAGCACGTCGGCCGAGAGCGCCGCGACGTCGGTGTAGAACTGCTCGTACCAGCGGCGCAACTGATAGACCGGGCCATCGCCGTCACACAGCAGCGGGTTGTCGACGCGGGTCTTGCTGTGCCAGATCGTCACGTCTTCGTAGAAGGCTTCCTGGGCCTGTTGCACGTAGGCCTTGGCCATCGCCTGATTCTGTTCTTCGCTGAGACCGGGAATCTTTTTCACCAGCACGCCATAGCGCAGGGTGAAGCTGTCGAGGTCGATCGGCACATGGCAGTTGAGCAGGATCGAATGGATCGGCTGGCCGTTCATCGCGCCGGTCATTTCGGTGATCTGATAGGCCGGGCCGAAGTAGGTAGCCACGGTGCTCAACGCGCTGTCGCCGGACAAGCGCTCACTGCGGGCGCTCATGATCTGGGTGGCCAGGTGACCTTCGAAGACGTTGCTGAATTCCTCGACGGGCGCGCCATGCACCGTGCCGAAGTGCGCCATATCGGCGATGTTGTCGATCAATTCGCGGCAATTGGTGCCGATCTGCAATTCGGCGACTTCCCACGCGGCCCACTCTTCACTGAAGCAGGCGTCGATGCGCGGGATGCGTTGCTCA
Organism: Pseudomonas sp. LBUM1645; assembly: GCF_059716185.1. Classification (NCBI taxonomy): domain Bacteria; kingdom Pseudomonadati; phylum Pseudomonadota; class Gammaproteobacteria; order Pseudomonadales; family Pseudomonadaceae; genus Pseudomonas; species Pseudomonas sp. LBUM1645. The sequence goes on along the minus strand of NZ_CP166811.1, from coordinate 4,717,293 downwards.
GGGAGCGGCGGGTTGCCTTCCGGGTCATTCCAGACGAACAGCAACTGGTTTTCTTCCATGAGTGGCCAGCTCTTGAGCCGGGCCCGTGGCGGAATGCGTTTGGCGTAAGGAATGTCATCGCAGACACCATCGGCACCCCAGCGCCAGGCGTGGAACGGGCAGCGAATCGAGTTGCCTTCAACACAACCGGTACTGAGGTCGGCGCCCATGTGCGGGCAATAGCCATCCAGAATATGCAGCTCGCCGTCTTCGCCCTGAAAGACCACCAACCGGGTGCCGAACACCTCCAGACGATGGGCTTTGCCGTCGCGGTATTGGGCGGCCAGACCAAGACAGTGCCAGCCACGGGCGTAGCGGTCTTCCAGCAGTTTGGCTTCGATGCGGTGCAAGGTACTCATCTTATTATTCTCCCAGGGTTCACGGGCTTGGCGCCTGTTACGGATTCTGCCGCCCCTGTAGAAGCGGGCATCGTCTGAATGGACGATGGCCGGTTTACGCCCGCCCGCTCTACTGACGCCATTGGACCCAGTGCAGGAGTTGGCGATGAGCAATGAACAAGGGCCGGTTGCGGTGATTACCGGGGCCGCCAGTGGTATTGGCCGGGGTTTGGCCGAGCATGCGGCAAGGCTGGGGATGCGCCTGGTGCTGGCCGATCTCGATGGGCCGGGGTTGCAAGCGCTGTGCGATGAACTACAGACGGGTGGTGCGCAGGCGATTGCTTGCGTCACGGATGTTGGCGATCTGGCGCAAGTCGAGCGCTTGCGCGATATCGCCCTCGAGCACTTTGGCGGGGTTGATCTGCTGTTCAACAACGCCGGAGTGATGCAGACCGGCTACAGCTGGGAAATCACTGCGCAGCAATGGCAACGGATGCTCAACGTCAACCTAAACGGTGTGATCAATGGCATTCGCAGTTTCGTGCCGCTGTTTTTGCGCCAGGGGCGGGCGGCCCATGTGATCAACACGGCGTCCCTCGCGGGCTTGCTCAGCAGCCCGTTGATGGCGCCTTACAACGTGACCAAGCAGGCAGTGGTCGCACTCTCGGAAACCCTGCACTACGAATTGAGCATGCTCGGTGTGCCGGTATCGGTCTCGGTGGTGTGCCCAGGGCCGGTGGCCAGTGAAATCATGGCGTCGAATCAAGTGGTGGACGCGGCCGGCTCGTCATTCAGTCAATTGCTCGATAGCAGCATCCGCCAAGGCATGACGCCGAGCGAACTGGCGGAGCAGGTGTTCGCCGCCATCGCTGAAAAACGCTTCTGGGTCTTCCCTCACAAAGGTTTCAAACCGGCGCTGGAGCGACGTGTGCAAAGCATCCTGGAAGAAACCAATCCGCAGTTTCAGATGACCGATGTAGAGGGAAATGCCGATGCCGCTCGATAAGCAGATCGCCGCCGTGCTCCAGCAGTTTCGCGATCTGCCGGAGCCCGACTTCAGCCAGCTCGATGCCAAGCAATATCGGCAGTTTTCCGACAACCTGCTACCCGCCATCCCCGGCGACCCGATGATCGAAGTGCGTCACCTGCGGGTCGCCGGCGCGACGGGCGAGCTGGATGCGCAGCTGTATCGGCCACTGGAGCAGGACAACCTGCCGCTGCTGGTGTTCTTCCACGGAGGCGGTTTTGTCATGGGCAACCTCGACACCCATGACAACCTCTGCCGTTCACTCGCCAGTCTGACGGAGGCGGTGGTGGTGTCGGTCGCCTACCGACTGGCGCCGGAAAACAAGTTCCCGGCGGCACCGCTCGATTGTTATGCGGCCACATGCTGGCTGGTCGAGCATGCGTCTGAACTGGGCGTTGATGGCAACCGGCTGGGCTTGGCCGGGGACAGTGCCGGGGGCAACCTGGCGCTCGCCGTGAGTCGGCTGGCGGCGCAACGCCAGGGGCCGAAAATCAGCTATCAATGCCTGTTTTACCCGGTCACCGATGCACGCTGCGACAGTCAGTCTTATGAGGATTTTGCCGAGGGCTATTTCCTCACCGGTGCGATGATGTACTGGTTTTGGCAGCAGTACCTGCGGGATGCCGATCAGGGGGATGATCCCTTGGCCTCGCCGTTACGCGCCGACCGGTTGTCGGACTTGCCGCCGACCACCCTGATCAGCGCCGAGTTTGATCCGCTGCGCGACGAGGGCGAGGCGTTTGCCTTGCGTCTGCGGGAAGCCGGCGTGTCGGTGCGCGTGCAGCGCTGCGAGGGCATGATTCACGGATTTATCAGCATGGCGCCGTTTGTCGAGCGCGCTGCGCACGCGTTGTCCGATGCCGCGGTAGACCTGCGCAGGGCGCTATCTCAAGCGAACACATAACCTGCGAGCTTGCTCGCGATGACGCAGTGTCAGGCACCATCAATGTTGAATGTGCTGACCTCATCGCGAGCAAGCTCGCTCCCACAGTAATTTTGGTTGCTCTCAGATTTTGTGTACACCCACTACCCCTGTGGGAGCGAGCTTGCTCGCGATAGCTATCTATCAGAAACATTTAGCGCAAAGTCTGCCTCACCCGCTGGCATTTACAGGTCTAGCCTTCTCATGACATCAGCATGAGAGAGGCAAAGGAATGCCTGACTTACCCGCTTCGCATCGCCTACGCGTCGGCCGCTACCCCGAACCCAACAGGATTTATCTGCTGACCACCAACACACTTGGCCGAGAACCCGTTTTCAAGGATTTCGGCTTGGGCAGGATGGTCGTCGACCAATTTCGAAGTGCCCAGGAGCAAGGCTGGGCGAACTCTTTAGCCTGGGTTGTCATGCCCGATCATTTTCATTGGTTGATCGAATTGCAGCAGTGTTCACTGAGTGAACTGATGCAAAAAACCAAATCATTGAGTACGCGGGCGGTGAACATGTCTACCGGTCGTCGAGGCGGCCTTTGGCAGCAGGGTTATCACGATCGGGCGCTGCGGCGAGATGAGGACTTGGTAAAACTTGCTCGTTATGTCGTTGCCAACCCATTGCGGGCAGGGTTGGTAGAGAAGCTGGGCGAGTATCCGCTGTGGGATGCGATTTGGGTTTGATCAGAAACCGTGTCGCCTTCATCGCGAGCAAGCTCGCTCCCACAATAGTTCGGGGTGTTCGCAGATTTTGTGTACACCCAGTAACCCTGTGGGAGCGAGCTTGCTCGCGATGGCGGCGTGTCAGAGACATCAATACTGAATGTCAAACCGCAATCGCGAGCAAGCTCGCTCCCACAGGTTTTGCGCTGTCTCAAGGGTTAACGTCTCGCAACATTTCCTTCGCCTGATCCTGCACCGCACCCGGTGCACTCATGTTGCCGTCGATCACGGTGATCACCGCATGCCCCTGCCACAGCTGATACGCATCGGCCTGTTGTTGGGCGGCCGTCGGTGTCGGCGGGGCGACCAGGTTGACGTGAACCACGCCGTCGGCGCCGCGCTGGGAGGTGAAGTTCACCCGGTCCCAATTGCCGATCGAGGCAAAACTCACGCCTTTGACGTCGCTGGCCGCCAGTGCCGGGTAATTGATATTCAACCCGCTGACACCCGGCAAACCGAGCACATTCAATTCGCAGCCGAGGTTGTTTTTTTCGCAGGCCTGTTTGGCTTGAGCACCCGCGTGACTTGCCTGCTCGATAACCTTCACCGCAAACCGGGCGGTGTCGTCCATGGCGCCGAGGGTCTTGCGGTAGCCGGCCTGTTGGTCGCGGATGATCAAGTCCATGTCGATGGCCGTCGACACCGCCACCGCCGGAATGCCCTTGAACATTGCGCGGACCGCTGCGTTCAAGGTGCCGGACATTTGCGTCAGCGGGCCGACGTTTTCACCAAAATTACTGCCCGACACCACCAGGTCTGGTGGACTGCCTTTGAGCAGCACGTCCAGGCCAACATTGACTGCATCCACCGGGGTGCCGATGGCGGAAGTCTTGCCCGGGGGCGGGGTGTAGCCCTCGGGTGGGCCGACGCAAAATTTGCCTGGCGCCAACTCGGTCACTGCCAACGCCTGCCCGGGCACGACCACGCTGGCTGCACTGATGCCACTGCTGTCGTTCAACGGACCAACGAGGGTCACCTGATGCCCGGCGGCGGTCAGCGCGCGGTACATCGCATCGATGCCGGGTGCCCGACAACCGTCGTCGTTGGTCAGCAGGATGTTCAGGGCATTGGCCTGCATCGACAGGCTGACGCTGGCCACGGCGATGACGCCTGTGAGCAATTTATTCATGGGGAGTTTTCCGTGAAATGAGCGAGTTCAAAAAAGCACAACGCCCCGACCGAGTAAATCGGTCAGGGCGCAGAGGGTTTAGCGGGTGCCGAGTTTGCGCAGGTTGCCGGGGGTGAATTCGTCTTCAGTGAAGGCAGTGGCGTTGAGCTTGGCGGGTTTTTGATCGATCAACATACGGTCAACCAGATACGAACCAGCGATCAGATCATGGTAGATCCCGAGGCGAGCGTGGTAGCGCTGCAGCTCGTAGGCGTAGATCGAAGTTTGCATGTTGGTGCGCCAAAGCTCGCCGCGGCTGTCGTAGTTGTCGGCCAGGGTTGCGGCCCAGGAGTCTTCGTCGAGGTACAACACACGCTTGGCGTAAACATGCCGGGCGCCTTCTTTAAGTGTTGCCTGCAAGACCCAGACGCGGTGCTTTTCATAGCGCATGTACTGCGGATCGATGTGGCCGGTGGTGGCCAGGATCTGATCGGTGGTCACACCTGGTTCGTCGATCTTGTAGTTGTGGTACGGAATGTAGATTTCTTTCTTGCCGACGATGGTCCAGTTGTAGCGATCCGGTGCACCGTTGAACAAACGGTCTTCGTCATACACCCGAAAACCGCCGGCGCCGCTCGGTGAGTCATAGCCTACGGTTGGTGCACGACGTACTCGACGTTGCCCCGGGCTGTACTGCCAGGCCTGGCGAGGGGAGGCGGTCGGGTTGATGAACTCGTGACCGACGACAATCTCGCCTTTCTTGCGCACCGGCTCCAGGGTGGTGATCAGGAAGTTGGTGAGAATGCCGTTGGCGCTCTCCAGGGTTTTATCCGGGCTGGACCAGATCGAGAAGATTTTGTAATTGACCTCTTCGAGCACACGTTCCTTGTTGGAGTACACCACCGCCTGACCGTAGTTGGCCTCTTCGGTATTGGCGCGTCCGGCCAGCGTATGGTTGAACATCAACTCGCTACCGTTCTTTGGAATCGGGAACGGCGAGGCGCCCCAGGCGTTTTGCGTGTCGTTGTTGTCGTTGGCCAGTTCGGCGCTGACCGCGTTTTTCTTCACCAGGTCTTCCAGGCGCTGATCGAAACGGAAGTCGCGATGGCTCGGGTACACCGGAATGTTGAAGGTCGCGGGGTAGCGTTTTAGCAACGCTTTTTGGCCATCGGTGAGGTTGTCGGCGTACTTGTCCATGTTCTGCGCGTTGATCACGAACAGCGGCTTTTCTGCCGCGTACGGGTCCGGGTACGGCGTGCCGGGGCCAGCGTATTTGAGCTGCGGCGGCAATCCGCGCCATTTTCCGGTCCAGGCCGGGATGCTGCCGTCGGCGTTGCCCGCCTTCTCGGCACCCATCGGGGTCAGGTCCTGACCCAGGCGTGCGGCTTCTTCATTGCTGATTTTGGCCTGAACCAGGCCACTGCCGAGCAGGCTGACGGCCAACGCCGTGCCCAACAATGTGTGGGTAAATCTAGACATGCTGTGCTCCTCCATCAGGGGATTCAGAACCGGTATTTGAAGTTGAGGGCGACGTTGTCGCGGTCGGCCAACGGGGCGTTGTTGGCGTTGCCCAGGTAGGCGTTGTAACGGGCTTCGACGGTGAAGTTGCCCAGATAGCGCCACGAGCTGCCGATGCTCGCGCGGTCGTCGCCCTGGCCTGAGTTGATCGAGCCCACCAGTGCGCTGTCATGCTGGGCGGCGGTGCTGTAGGTGACGGGCACCGACATGTCCCAGCCGCTGAACACGTTGTTGTAATCGAAGTTCGCCTGAACCGTGTAACCGAAGGCGTCGCGGTCATAGACCAGACTGTCGGTGCCCGGCTGCGAGAAGCCGGGGGCGAATGTCACAGGTTCCGACTTGTCGTTGCTGAGCACGGTGTTGTAGACCAGCTCACCAGTCAGAGTGGTGTTGTCGGCCCATGAAGTCGGGCCGAGCACGTAGATCATCGACGTCTGCGCCTGCATGGTTTTGCCGCGCACCGGGCTTGAGAAACCGTTGTCGACCATCACTGGCTGACCGTCGCGGTAGCTGACTTCACCGGCCCAGCTCACGCTGCCCAGCACCGTGGAGAAACTCGCACCGTACAGGTCGATGTTGTCGAAGTAGCGCACCCGGTAGTGCCCCAGGTCGGTCTGGAAATCCAGCGACGGGGTCTTGTCGTGGTAGCGCGAGTAGTAGAGGCCGAACTCGGTGTTGTTCAGCGACTCTGCCGCATAGGTCAGGGCCACACCGTATTGGCCGCTGTCGCTCGGCTTGTCGTCACCCAGGCGCGTCAGGAAACCGCTGGCGTCGTTGAAGCCACCCTCGTCAATGAAGTCGGTGGTGGAAAAGTAGCTACCCACGCCGAACAACTGGGTCTTTTCCCATTTGTATTGGTAGTAGGCCTGCAGATCGAGGCTGTCGGTCAGGCTGAACTGGGTAAACAGTTGGCCGACGGGCAGCAGGATCTCCTTGACCTCAACCCCCGGAGTGGTCGACTTGGTTGCATCCACCGGGCTCTGGGCAGCGGAAATGCCGGGGTAGAACAGGCTTTCACCCCAGCTCACAACCTGATTGCCGAGCCGCGCGTTGAAGTTGTGGCCGCCGATGTCCCAGGTGCCATACGCGTAGTAATCGAGCATGCGCAGTTCATTGCGGTGTTGATCGATGGTGTCCTGGGAGAAACGGTCGGGACGGTTGCAATGACCGCCGGCGAAGCAGTTCGAGGTGCCTGTGTCGTTGTCGTTGCCCTGATCGTAAACGTTGTCGTAAAAGCCCGTCCCACGCAGGAACACGCCGTAGTCCTCACGCCATTTGATGTTGGCCTCGGTGAGAAAACCGCTGCGGTTGTTGATCAGGCTGCCTTTGTCGAACGCGTTGTCGCCATCGTTGCCGTTGGCATTGGCCGTCAGCTTGTGATCGCGAGAGTCGGTCCGCCAGGCCAGGCTGTACGTCAGTGTGGTATCCCAGTCGACGCTCAAATCCTCGTTCGGCTGGAAGCTCATGGCGCTGGCTTGACTGCCCAGTCCACCAGCCAGCAAGAGCATGGCCAGCTGTACGCGAGGGTGCAGCGATTGTGGGGCGATTATTGTTTTTATCATGTCGTCCTCATGCCCAGGTCAGACCTGCCCGACCTGCATTTCAGGGGGGTGATTGGTGCTGTGGGCGACTATGGAGTCAGCTTTGGGGCGCAACATCGTCCAAGCGGACTAAGCGATTTGCACGGGGCTGGGGCGCCCATCGCCTTAGTCCCATCGGACGATGACCGTTCAGGGCACGCGGCGAACAATCCCGAGACCGACTGCACCGGGCGAAGATCTGGCGGCGGCGGTTTTTGCCTGATGGGCGCTGAGCAAGGGTGATCGCATGAAAGCTGCCGGGATCAAATGGGATGAGTGCTGCGATGTACTGGTGATTGGCTCCGGAGCGGGGGGAATGACTGCGGCGCTGCGTGCCCACGATCTGGGGCTCAATGCGCTATTGATCGAGAAGAGCGCCGAATACGGCGGCACCTCGGCGGTGTCTGGCGGCGGCATCTGGATACCGGACAACCACCGGATCAAAGCCCTGGGCGGCAGCGATTCTGCAGCCGAAGCGATTGCCTACATCCGTGCGGTGACCCATGGCGAGATCGATGACGGGCGTATCGAAGCCTATGTCGAACACGGTCGCGAGATGGTCGAATACCTCGAACAACAGACCCGCGTGCGTTTCGAGGCGCAGCCTCGCTATGCCGATTACTACCCGGAAGTCGAAGGCGGAAAACCGGGCTACCGCTCCATGGACCCGCAACCGTTTGACGCCGCCGAACTGGGTGAGGAATTTCTGCGCATGCGTGCGCCATCCCCCGGAACACTGATGATGGGACGCATGGCGATGACCATGAAAGAGGCGCAGGTTCTGTTGTGCCGTGGCCCTGGCTGGTTGCGACTGACGCTGCGGGTGATGTGGCGTTACTGGCGTGACCGCGAAGGCCGGCGGTTGTCACGTCGCGACCGTTTCCTGACCCTTGGCAATGCCTTGATCGGCGCCTTGCGCTGTTCGTTGCAGGATCGCGGCAAGTCCCTTTGGCTGAACTGTGCACTGGAAGAACTGCTGCTCGTTGGTGATCGGGTTGGCGGCGCTCGCGTCTGTCGCGACGGGCAGTTACTCAACGTCAAGGCACGCTACGGCGTGATCATTGCGGCCGGTGGTTTCGAGCGAAATCAGGCGATGCGTACGCAGTATCTGCCACAACCGACCCAGGCCAACTGGAGTGCCACACCGCCGCACAATACTGGTGACGGCATTCGCGCCGGTCAGGCAATCGGTGCTCGCACCGCGCTGATGGACCATAGCTGGTGGGCGCCGACCACCCATGTCCAGGGCGAAGAAAAGCAGCGTGCACTGTTCGTCGAACGGACCTTGCCGGGCTGCGTGCTGGTCAACTCTGCCGGCGAGCGTTTCGTCAACGAAGCCGCGCCCTACACCGATATCGTTTACGCGATGTACGCCAACAATCGCGAAGGCGCGGTGAGTGTGCCGTGCTGGATGGTGTTCGACGCCGAATTCCGCCGCAAGTACCCCTGTGGCGCGTTACTGCCAGGCTACGCACAGCCCGATTGGCAGCTGCCCGAGCATCTGCGTGAGTACTTTTACAAGGCTGCGAGTTTGCAGGCGCTGGCAGAAAAAATCGGCGTCGACGGTGCCGGTCTGGTCCGTACGGTGCAGCGTTTCAACGGCATGGCTGTGCAGGGTGTCGACGCAGATTTCCATAAAGGTGAATCGCTGTTCGATCGCTACTACGGTGATCCGAATGTGCAGCCCAATCCTTGCCTGGCGCCGTTGCTCAAAGGTCCGTTCTACGCCGTGCGCATTGATGCCGGGGATATCGGCACCAAGGGTGGTTTGCTGACCGATGTTCACGCCCGCGTGTTGCATGAGGACGGGCAACCCATCAACGGTTTGTATGCCATCGGCAACAGCGCCGCTTCGATGATGGGGCGCACGTACCCGGGCGCCGGCTCGACCATCGGCCCGGCAATGACCTTCGGTTACGTGGCGGCCAATCACATCAAGTGTCAGAGCGAGACCAGCTCGGCCAAAAGCCTGTTCAGGAGCGTCGAATGAATCAGCAACGCAATCAAGTTGCGGTCGTGACGGGCGCCAGTCGCGGGGTCGGTCAGGGCATCGCACTGGCCCTTGGCGCTGCGGGCATGACGGTGTTCGTCACCGGACGTGCGCCGGAGCACGGTGGATCGAATTTGTACGGGCATGCATTGCGCGGCTCGCTGGAGGACACGGCAGCGGCAATTACTGCGGCGGGTGGGCGGGGTATCGCGGTGGTCTGCGATCATGCCGATGATGCGCAGGTCCAGGCACTGTTCGCCCGGGTTGAAAAGGAATGTGGGCAACTGGATTTGCTGGTGAACAATGCCGCGTTCATTCATGACCAGTTGATTGAACCGGGACCTTTCTGGGAGAAGCCGCTGGACCTGGTGCGGATCCTCGACGTTGGTCTGCGTTCGGCCTATGTCGCCAGTTATCACGCCGCGCCATTGTTGCTGCGCAGCAGTCGAGGGCTGATCTGTTTCACCTCGTCATTCGGTGCCGGGTGTTACATGCATGGCCCCGCGTATGGTGCGCAAAAGGCTGGTTGCGACAAACTGGCGGCCGACATGGCGATCGACTTCGAGGGGCGGGGCGTGGCGGCGTTATCGCTATGGCTCGGCCCGCAACTGACCGAACGCACCCGGATTGCCGGCGAGCAGCATGGAGAGCAATACAAGGCCTTTCTGGCGGATGCCGAAACCCCGCAATTCAATGGCCGGGTGATTCACGCATTGCTCAATGACCCGCAGTTGATGACGTTCTCCGGGCAGACATTAATCACTGCCGAAATAGCCGCCGGTTACGGCATCAGCGAAGCCGGCGGCCGCCAGCCACCTTCCCACAGAGCCATGCTCGGCGACCCGCGCCAGCAACATCCGGCGCGGGTGATCTGAATTCACAGTCGGTAAGGCGCACACAAAACCCTGTGGGAGCGAGCTTGCTCGCGATGACGGCGGTACATTCAGCATCAATGTTGACTGACCTGACGCTATCGCGAGCAAGCTCGCTCCCACAGGGGTTGTGTTCGACTGGAGAAATGACGTTCTCCGGGCAGACATTAATCACCGCCGAAATAGCCGCCGGTTACGGCATCAGCGAAGCCGGCGGCCGCCAGCCACCTTCCCACCGCGCCATGCTCGGCGACCCGCGCCAGCAGCATCCGGCACGAGTGGTCTAGCCCACATCCGGCAGGTCCAACACAAAACCCTGTGGGAGCGAGCTTGCTCGCGATGAGGTCAGCACAGCCAACATTGATGTCGGCTGACACACCGCTATCGCGAGCAAGCTCGCTCCCACAGGGGTTGCGTTTAATTGACTGGCTGCAAGGCCCACTCACGCAACACATTCTTGGTCACTTTGCCTGCCGCATTCAGCGGCATGCTCTCAAGCACCCGCACCCGGCGCGGGACTTTGTAGTTGGCCATCTGCTCGCGGCACCAGGCGAGGAATCGGGCCTGCTCGATCTCAATGCCCGGAGCTGGCAGCAGGAAGGCCATTGCCACTTCACCAAGACGTTCATCGGGGATGCCGATCACCGCAACCTGGGCCACGCCGGGGTAGGTCAGCAAACAGTGTTCGATCTCCGCCGGGTACACGTTGAAACCGCCAGTGATGAACATGTCCTTGAGGCGGTCGGTGATACGCAGGTAACCCTGTTCGTCGAGCACGCCGATGTCCCCGGTGTGCAGCCAGCCGTCGGCATCGAGGACTTCCCGGCTGGCCTGCGGATCATTGAAATAACCCTGCATCAGGTTGTAGCCGCGCACCTGAACCTCGCCGGGAACGTTGGCCGGTTGGCTGTGGCCCGTGCTGCCAGCGCAGCGGATTTCCACACCAGGCATGGCCCGGCCGCTAGTGTTGGCGACCAATTCCGGCGAATCCCCAGGACGGCAGATCGTCGCAAAACCGCAAACTTCGGTAAGACCGTAGGCGGTGACGATGGTGGCAAACCCCAGTTCGTCACGCATGCGCCGGATCATCTCCACCGGAATCGCCGCAGCACCGGTCACCGCTACCCGCAATGACGTCAGGTCAAATTCGCTGCGTTGCGGATGGGCAAGCAATGACTGATAGAGCGTCGGCGGGCCGGGCAGCACGGTGATCCGTTCGCGCTCGACGCATTCAAGCACCGCCTGCACATCGAACACCTGCTGCGGCACGATGGTGCAGCCGCGCATCAGCGCCGCCAGCCAACCGGCCTTGTAACCGAAGGAATGGAAGAACGGATTGACGATCAGGTAGCGATCGCCCTCACGCAAACCGACCACCTCGCTCCAGTCGCGCACCACCCGCAGGTTTTGTCCATGGTTGGTCATCACGCCTTTGGGTTTGCCGGTGGTGCCCGAAGTGAACAGCAGGTCGGACAGCGCTTGTGGGCCAATGCTGCGTTCGCGGGTTTGCAGCGCCAATTGCGACACGTCTGCGCCCAGGTCGAGGAAGTCATCCCAGTTCAGGGTGCCCGATCCACCGTCGCGCAAGGTGACGATCTGGCGCAGCGCCGGCAGTGCTTCAGACGCCAGCATGCGCGGGTAATCGGCACCCAGAAATTCACCGATGGCAAACAGCACGCAGGCACCGCTTTCGCGAAGGATGTAACCAGCCTCGCTGCCCTTCATGCGGGTGTTGAGTGGCACCAGTGCTGCGCCGACACTTTGTAACGCGCCGGCGGCCACGATCCATTCCCAAATATTTGGCGCCCAGATCGCCACCCGATCCCCGGCTTGAACGTCCAGCGCCAGTAACGCACGGGCGGCTTGGCGGCGCAGTTGGTCGAGTTCTCGGTAGCTGATCGAACGCCCGTCATCCTCGATGGCCGGGCGGTCGCCGTAGGCCTGGGCAGCGTTGGCGAACAGTTGGGCGATGGTCAGTGCGGTTGCGACAGGCGGCATGGGGCCTCCCCGGTTAGAAGACAGTGGCGAAAAAGGGAGTGGGCCGGGCAGGGCGCCCGGCCGGATAGCGAATTACTGGGCGGGCGGGGCGAAGCGGCGACCGGCGGAGAAACCACCGTCCACGGCGATCATCTGGCCGCTGACAAAGGACGCTTCGTCTGAAGCCAGGAACAGCGCGACGTTGGCTACTTCTTCCGGTTGCCCGGAGCGGTTGAGCATGTGTTGCGAGGCGAAGAAAGCGTGGAAGGCTTCCTGCTCGCGGACCATGCTGGTCATCGGCGTTTCGATCAGGCCAGGGCACAAGCCGTTGACGCGGATATTGGCGTAGCCGTAATCAATGGCCATCGAGCGGGTCAGCTGGTTGATGCCGCCCTTGGAGACGTTATAGGCGACGTTACCATCGCAACCTTGCAGGCCGAAGATCGAGCCGACGTTGATGATCGAACCGCTGCGTTGGGACACCATCGATTCCAGCGCGTATTTGCTGGTGAGCATGCTGCCCGTCAGGTTGATGTCCATCACCCGTTGCCAGTTGGCGGTGGTGGTCTGGGTCACGCTGCCCTGATCGGCGACGCCGGCTGCGTTGACCAGCACGTCGATGCGCCCGAAGTGGCCGATGACTTCTTGCATGACTTGCTGGACCTGCGCTTCGTCGCGCACATCGAGGGTCATGAACAGGCCAGGGAAATCCGTCGGTGCGGTGCCGATGTCCAGCCCGACCACTTGCGCGCCTTCAGCGGCGAAGCGGCGCACACAGGCCAGACCGATCCCTGAAGCGCCGCCGGTAACCACCGCGACCTTGTTCTGCAAACGAGCCATAACTGCACCTCTTTTATTGTTGTGGGCTAATGCTGTGGCCGAGTCTAACCGCAGCCCCGGCCAAGGTGATCGTCCGTTGAGACTATGGCGACAGAGCGTCTCAATTGGGGAATGCTGTGGCTCTCGACCCCCCCTGTAGGAGCTGTCGAGTGCAACGAGGCTGCGATCTTTTGATCTTGCCTTTGAAAAATCAAAAGATCGCAGCCTCGTTGCACTCGACAGCTCCTACAGGGGAGCGCGTACTCAGTCAGGGAATTTCAACCGTACCCGGGCGCCGGTTGGACGGCTCTGGCAGGCCAGCGTCCAGCCTTCGGCCAACTCTTTGGGGCTGAGTACATCGTTGCGTGCCAGCTGGATCTCACCTTCCTCGACGACGCACATGCAGGCCCCGCAAAAACCTTCTTCGCAAGAAGAGGGCACGTCCAGGCCTGCCGCTTTGCAACTTTGCAGCAGGGTGTCGCCAGGATGACAAGCAATTTCGTGTTGCTGACCATCGAGCTCGACAATCAACGCCTCGCACTGCGATCCGAGGGCCGCGGCCCGAGCCAGGGTTGCTTCAGCGAGTAGTTCGTCGGGATCCGGAGGCGAGACAAAACGTTCGACATGGATGCGTTCGGCGGCTTCGCCCAGTCCCAATAGCGTGCGCTCCACGGTGTCCATGAACGGTCCCGGTCCGCAGATGAAGTAGTCACCGCCGGCCGAACCGCGCAGCAGATGACGCACCTGGGCGTCGGTCAGGAAACCCTGAACCGAGTCGAGGACGTGCACCACGTGCAGTTGATCAGGATGCGCCTTGATCAACTGACGCAGCTCATCCTTGAAAATCACCGAGGCTTCATCACGGTTGGCGTAGATCAACTTGATCGGCCGCTGGCTGCTGCGCAGCACTGATTTCAGGATCGAAAACACCGGGGTAATGCCCGATCCTCCACCGAACAGCACCAGCGGTCTATCAACCGATTGCTCCTCGTCCAAACAGAAATGCCCGGCTGGCGGCAACACCTCCAGCCAGTCACCGACCTGTACTTCGTTCATCCAGTTCGACACCCGGCCGCCTTCGACCCGTTTGACCGTGACCTTAGGCAGTGCATCCGACAGCGGTGAGCTGGCCATGGAGTAACAGCGGGTCAACAGCTTGCCGGCGCAAGGCACGCGAAAACTCAGGAACTGGCCCGGTTTGTAACGAAAGCGCTCACGCAGTGACGGCGGTATATCCAGCACCAGCGAGCGCGCATCAAAGGTCTCGTCGATCACCGCGCACACTTGCAATGAATAGCTCCCCGTTGTTGATTCGGCCGGTGTCAGGTTCTGCTGTTGCGTGCCCATGTTCACCTCGGCCTCAGAGCCCGCTGATCAATTGGGCGTTGTCGACGCGGATCTCGGCACCGTTGACGAAACGTGACTCGTCAGTGGCGAGGAACAGCACCACATTGGCAATGTCCCGGGGCGCGCACATGCGATTCATCGGGTCTTGGTCGAGGGCTTCCTGAGGGATCGGCTGGCCGCCGGTCAAGGCCTGGGTCATCGGCGTGTTGACGCCATCCGGGTGCACGCTGTTGCAGCGAATGCGGTAGCCCTGTTGCTTGCAGTGCAAGGCAATCGAGCGAGTCATTGCCGCCACCGCGCCTTTGGAGGCCGAGTAGGCGCAGAACATTGGCATCGCGCCCAGCGCCGCCACCGACGACATATTGATGATCGAGCCGCCGCCGGTTTCCTTCATGGCCTGGATCGCGTACTTGCAGCCGAGAAAGTAACCGTCGCCATTGATTTTCTGCACCTTCTGCCACAGTTCCAGCGTGGTGTCTTCGATGCTGCCCAAGGCCAGAATCGCAGCGTTGTTCACCAGTACATCGAGGCGCCCGAAGTGTTCCAGGGTGGTTTTGATCACTTGTTGCCAATCGCTTTCGCTGGCGATGTCATGGCGAATGAACAGCGCATTGCTGCCGATTTCTGCGGCGACCTGGCGTCCGGCTTCTTCGTTGAGATCGGTCAGCACGACTTTGGCACCTTCGCGGGCCAGCAGCAGGGCGTCTTCGCGACCGATGCCGCTGGCGGCGCCGGTGATGATGCAGACTTTGCCTTCTACACGTTGCATTGTTGTTCTCCTGAGCGTGTGGTTCGAAGTGCGACTTGATCGACCAGATGGGCAGCGGCCCGGCGACCGGAATAGATGCAATCGGCCAGCGACAGGCCGGAGACATAAAGGTTGGAAGCGACCCCGACGGCATTGCGGCCGGCGCTGTAAAGACCCCGGATCGGCTGACCGGCGTGGTCCAGCACCTGACCGCTGAGCTCGCAGACTTTCAGCCCGCCAAGAGTGATGACCGGGCAGGGAAACAGGCGACTGGCGAAGGACAGATCGAGGGCGTACCACGGCCCCTGGTCCATGTCGGCGAGCATGGCTTGCGACTTGCCGAACGTATCAACGACTTCGCCCCGCGCAGCGCGGCTATAGGTTTCCACGCTCTGTCGCAGGGCCTCGACGGGCAATCCGCAACGCTTGGCCAGCTTCGTTAAACTGTTGCTGCGCCGGGCGTTAAACAGCAAATTGAGCAGCACCGGTAGGCGCTGGAATTGCCAGACTTTTCCCGGTCCGACCTGACGCAACGCCTCGCGCACCAGCGCCCGGTTGAGAATCAGAATCGCGCGGCCGTCCTGCTCTTCGACCATCGCGTGGCCGAGGGTCGCACCGTAGATTTCTTCGTTGGCGTAACGCTGACCCCGAGCATTGACGATCAATCCTCGGGCCCAGGCCAGTGGTGGATTGATAAAACGCCAGGCGCTGACTTTATTCATCCGCGCCACGCTGCCACCGGCACTCTGGCCCAGGGCGATTCCGCTGCCGTTACAGCCTGTGGTCCCCAGCGGCAAACCGGCCAGATACTGCGGCGCATGCTGGCGGACCCACCCGCGATTGAAGATAAAACCGCCGCTGCTCAGCAACACACCCTGTTCGGCGCGAATCAGCTGGCGTTCGGCACTGGTTTGTTCGATGCGTCGCAAGCGAGCGCGCAAACGGTCGGCCAATGCCGGGGCGTACATGTGGATGGCGCTGGCCCAGCGCGAAAGCCGCGCATGTTGACGGGCGGCGGGGCTACCGGGCGGCAGGTGCCAGGCTTCGACCCCCAACACGTGATCGCTGGTGTCGAGCACCAGCCGCCGCACTTCGCACTGGCTGCGCAGGCGCGCACCGTGACGCAAAGCGCTGGCCTTGAGCGGGGCGAACAGGCTGGCGCCGGACATGCCGGGGCCTTTGGTGCGGTGACCGCGAGGTGCCGGTTTGGCAATGGCGGCATAGGCCGGCACGGCTTCGTTGCCGGAGTAATAAAGGTAGTACTGATCGCTCGGGTACGAAGTTTTATGCGGCGGCACGCTGGATTCGAACGCGACACCCTGACGTTCAAGCCACGCCAGTTGCTCGGCACTGCCTTCGCAGAACTCGCGCAAGGTCTGGTTGCTGACAGCCTCGCCGACTTCGCGACGCAGGTAGTTGAACATCGCTTCGCTGCTGTCGTCATAGCCGGCCTGGCGTTGATACGGCGTGCCGCCACCGGCATACACCACGCCGCCACTGAGCGCGGTGGCGCCGCCACCTTCAAAGCGGTCCAGCGCCAGCACTGCCAATCCGCGACTGGCCGCTTCGATGGCGGCACAGGCGCCGGCGCCGCCAAAACCGACGACCAGTAGATCGCAGCGGTCATCCCAGTTCAGCTGGTCGGCGCTGCTCACTCGCAACGCCGTCAACCCGTTCAGGCTGTCCATTTTTCAGGCCTCAGCCGGCGACAGCGAAGGAGGGTGCGGGTTTGGCGGTGGTGGTGTAGGTGCCGTCGAGGTAGACCAGCGGGGTGATCGCTTCGCTGGTGTGGATTTGCAGGATGCGCCCGATGAAGACGGTGTGGGTGCCGTAGCTGAAGTGGCCGTCTTGCCGGCAGAGGATTGCCGATTGGGCGTCTCCCAGATAGGGAATGCCGCCGGCACTGGTCAGCCAGTTGCCTCGGTCGAATCGTGCTTCGCCTTTGATTGCGCCGCTGCACAGGTGGGCGAGGTCTTGTTGTTCGATGCCGAGGATGTTGACGCAGAAGTCTGCGCCGGTCGCCAGTGCGGCATGGGGGGAGGCGGTTTTGTTGATGCAGATGAGTAGCGATGGTGGTTCGGTGCTGAGGGAGTCGACTGCCGTGGCGGCCATGGCGAAGCGCTCGGAGCCGTTATTGGTGCTGATTATGGTGACTGACTTGGCCAGGCGGCGCATGGCCTGGAGCATGTCGGCTTTCAAATTGATGTCGTTCATCGCACTAGCCCTTTCGTTTGTGCATGGAGTGCGATGGATTCTTGCTCTGACGCCCCGCTGTAACATCGTCCGAGGGGACTAGGCCTTGGCGGCCTTTGGGCCGACCAGGTTGTTGGTTGTCCGGGTATATATCCGTTGCTGCGGTAACGGCGGCTGGCGGTTTCGCCCTTACGGCGACTCACTTTTTTTTCAAACGCCAAAAATAAGTAAGCAAAAAAAGGCTCGCCCCGAGCGTCCGGCCCCTCGCTTAGGCTCGGCGTTCCTTCGTTCCGGTATCCATCCGGGGGCATCGCCTCCGGTCGGCTTCGCTTCGACCTGCTCTCGATGTGTTCGACTTCGTCGAACGGCGCTGCGCGCCCACCCCCCGGATGAACACCTCCACTCAGCCTCCCGAAGGGGCGGGTGGATCAAGATCAAAAGCTTGCAGGCGAGCTAACGCTCGGCCTGTTGAGTGGTGGGAAGCGGAAGGCGTGCGTCTGGTCTGCTTTTGATTCTGTAGGAGCAAAGCTTGCTCGCGATGGCGGCCTGACAGCCGACCAATGTCTCGCAGATGTACACCGTTCCCCTGTGGGAGCGAGCTTGCTCGCGATGGCGGTCTATCTGCCAGCGAACCGCTCAAGGTTGACTCAACGGCTTCAGGAATTACCGGAGGCTGCATTCTTTCGCTCTTCTCCTAGGCACATGGTCCGTTTGAGGGATGCCCACCGCCGCGCGCATTGCTTGAATGCCGCTGTGGAGGCGAGCACCACCGGTGCTGCATCCGCCCCGCTGCACGCGCGCCCCGGCGGATGGGGTGAACCGAGGAGAACAATAAAAATGCTCAACCAAGACCTGATTCGCCAGCGTCTGAGCCAACGTGCCCGCGAGTTGGTGCCGATCTTGCGTGAACGCGCCCTGAACGCCGCGCAAGCCGGCCAGTTGCCTGAAGAAACGCTGAAGGATTTCCACGACGCCGGGTTCTTTCGCATTCTTCAGCCATCGCGCTGGGAAGGTTATGAACTGGAACCCAAGGACTTCTTCGAGGTGCAGATGACCCTCGCCGAAGGCTGCATGTCTTCGGCCTGGGTGCTGGGGGTGGTGGCGATCCATAACTGGCAACTGGCGCTGTTTGATGACCGTGCGGCACAGGATGTCTGGGGCGCCGACTCCAGTGTGCTGATCTCTTCTTCCTATATGCCGGTGGGCAAGGTCGAGCGGGTCGAGGGTGGTTTCAAGCTGAGCGGGCGCTGGGGGTTTTCTTCCGGTAGCAAGCATTGCGACTGGGTGTTCCTCGGGGCGTTGGTGCCACCGGAGGAGGCGGGCGGGGCGCCGGATTATCGGACTTTCCTGGTGCCGCGCAGCGACTACCAGGTGCTCGACAACTGGAATGTCATGGGCCTGGAAGCCACCGGCTCCCACGACATCCTGGTGGAGAACGCCTTCGTTCCGGAGTACCGCACTCATCGGGCGTTCGACGGTTTCATGCAGGACAGTCCGGGTAACGCAGTGAACACCGCGCCGCTGTTCCGTCTGCCATTCGGGCAGATTTTTGTGCGGGCGGTGTCGTCCTCGGCCATTGGTGCCCTGCAGGGCGCGGTGGATCAGTTTGTCGAGCACAACCGCGCGCGGGTCGGGGTCAACGACGGTCGCAAAATGGTCCAGGACCCCGCCGCGCAATCCGCGTTGGCCAACGCCATGGTCTGCGTCGACGAGTGCAAAACCGTCCTGCTGCGCAACTTCGCTCTGATGTTGCAACGGGCACAAGGCGCGGAGCCATTGAGCATGCCCGAGCGGGTGAAGATGCGTTACGACTCGGCGCTGGTGGCCGACAAGTGCGCCAAAGCGGTTGCCGACCTGATGTTCAACAGCGGCGCCTCGACCATCTTCCGCAGCCACGCAATTAACCGGGCATTCCGCGACATTCACACCGGCCGCGCCCACGTCGCGAACAACCCGGCCAAGTACGCCTGGAATCTCGGCGGGGTCAGCATGGGCCAGGACAGCAACGACTTTTTTCTCTGACTTTTTCCTATGACTCGGCTAGTCCGTTTGCGTGATTCGAGCGCCCCGCCGATGCCCGAGCATGGGGGCAAGGCACAGGTCTCTGGCGCCGACTGCGCACCCAATCAAGACAAGGATCAACCATGAAATTTTCACTGATTTACGAAGCCCAGACGGTGGACTCCAGCCGCGAAGGCGACCGCAAGATTTTCGAAGACACCGTTGAGCAGGCCGTGCTGGCCGACAAGCTCGGCTTCGACACCTTCTGGTGCGTGGAGCACACGGCGCTGAGTAACTACTCGCACATGTCCGCGCCGGAAACCATGTTGGCCTTCGTTGCCGGCAAGACCGAACGCATCGGCATCGGCCACGGCGTGGTCTGCCTGCCACCAGCGATGAACCACCCGGTAAAAGTCGCTGAACGCATCGCGACCCTCGACCTGTTGTCCAAGGGCCGGGTGCATTTTGGCGTCGGTAAGGGCGGCACCCAGCAGGAGGCCGGCACCTTCGGTTATGACCTGGCCACGTTGCAGCCGCAGATCGACGAGATGATGTATCTGATCCCGAAAATGTTCGTGCAGGACGAAATCGAACACAACGGCGACTTCGTGCAAATCCCGAAACGGCCGATCCATCCCAAGCCTTATCAAGACCCGCACCCGCCGATGTACCTGGCCTGCACCAACACCGAGTCGCTGAAAAACGCCGGCGGTCGCGGCATGGGCGCCCTGGTGCTGGGCTTCGGTGGCCCGGAAGAAATCGCCAAGAAAGTCGAGGTGTACCACGAGGCTTGGGACAAGCGCGACGAGAAGAAACAAGTGGGTTTCCGTCCCAACCGTCACATCGCTGCCCTGTGCCCGGCCATCGTGCTGGAAAACAACGAAGAGGCGCGCCGCATCGGCATTCGTGGCCAGCGTTACTTCATGGAGTCGTTGGGCTACTGGTACGGCGGTGGCGAGCGTCCGGACCCGGAGAAGTGGAAGGACGACACCTTCGTCGATGGCAACGGCCAGAGCGTGATCAAGTCGCGCTTCGCCTCGGAAGAAGTCAGCGTCGATTTCTCCGACCCGACCATGGCGATGATGAACCCCAACCACGCCTACGGCACCGTCGAGGATTGCATCGGTTACGTGCAACGGTTGATCGATGCGGGTGCCGACGAAATCCTGTTCATCTGCCAGATGGGCACTGTGCCGCAATGGGCGCAACTGGAAACCCTGCGCAACATTGGCGAGAAAGTGATTCCGCATTTCCGTAAGGCTTAAAACCCGCCACTTAAGCATCTGAACACCACATCACCCCTGTGGGAGCGAGCTTGCTCGCGATAGCGGTCTTACATCCAACATCAATGTTGAATGTTATGGCCCCATCGCGAGCAAGCTCGCTCCCACAGTTTTTTATGTGCTCACCCCGTCATTTCCGCTAGTCCCATTGGACGATGTTCCTCCCACGCAAACCCGCTTGAATAGCCCTGCATAAAGTCTCCCCCGGCAGCCGCCGAGTGCGGCGGGGCCTTAGAAAAAGAACGAGGAGTGCATCCATGGATATCCGTGGTCTGGGTTACGTCACCCTGTTATCCAGCGACCTGGCGCAATGGCGTCAGTACGCAAGCCAGGTGCTGGGCATGATGGTGGCCGGCAGCGATGACGATGAGCGGCTGTACCTGAAAATGGACGAGCGCCATTACCGCATTCTGGTGGAGAAAAGCGCTGAGAACGGCTTCGGTGCGTGCGGCTGGGAAGTGCCTGGCAAAGCGGCGCTCGAACACGCTGTCAGCGTTCTGGAACAAGCCGATGTACAAGTCACCCGTGGCACCGTGGCCCAGGCCGAGGTTCGCAAGGTCCAGGAGCTGGTGCACTTCAGCGACCCGGATGGCAATCGCCACGAACTGTTCTGGGGACCATTGCAAGACTTCGCGCGCTTCGTTTCGCCGGTCGGGGTCAAGGGTTTTGTCACCAACGAATTGGGCATGGGCCACGTGGTACTGCCGGCGCCGAGCTTCGAGCGTTGCCGGGATTTCTACGAGCAAGTCCTCGGTTTCGGTCTGTCCGACCTGATGAAAGTCCGCTTCACCCCGGACCCGGCCGAACCGCAAAAACGCATCCACTTCCTGCACTGCAATAACGGTCGGCACCACTCGCTGGCGATCTTCGAGTGCCCGATGCCCCACGGCTGCGTGCACATGATGGTCGAGGTCAACGCGCTGGACGAAGTCGGTCGCGCTCTCGATCGCGTGCACGCCAACGGTGTGAAGCTGTCGGCCACCCTGGGCCAGCACACCAACGATCAGATGATCTCCTTCTACATCAAGACGCCATCCGGGTTTGACCTGGAATACGGCTGCGATGGCCTGGTGGTGGATTGGGATCGCCACACACCTTTTGAAAGCACAGTGGTCAGCCACTGGGGCCACGACTTCAGTGTCGGTCGCCAATGAGGACGATGACGATGGACAAGCGAATGACCACGGCCGAGATGGTCGGCCAACTGCGTGACGGCATGACCATCGGCATCGGTGGCTGGGGGCCGCGGCGTAAACCCATGGCGTTGGTGCGGGAGATTCTGCGCTCCGACCTCAAGGACCTCACCGTGGTCGCCTACGGTGGTGCGGATGTCGGCATGCTCTGCGCGGCCGGGAAGATCAAGAAGCTGGTGTTCGCCTTTGTTTCCCTGGATTTCATTCCACTGGAACCGTACTTCCGCAAGGCACGCCAAGAGGCGGCGCTGGAGGTGATGGAAATCGACGAAGGCATGCTCCTGCTCGGTCTGCGGGCCGCAGCGATGAATGTGCCGTTTATTCCGACGGCAGTTGGTCTGGGCACGGACGTGCTGCGCTACAACCGGCAGATCAAGCTGATTGCCTCGCCCTATGCCGATGGCAAGGACTGGGTCGCGATGCCAGCGCTCAAACTCGATGCGGCGCTGATCCACGTCGACCGTGCCGATGCGCGCGGTGTGTGCCAGATCAGCGGCCCCGATCACTACATGGATGACTTGTTCGTACGTGCCGCGACCCGCAGCTACGTGACCTGCGACGAACTGGTGGACAGCGAGTATTTCCACGCCGATGCCGGGCAAGCACATCAAGTGTTCTGGGAACGCAACCTGACCACCGCGGTGGCCCACGTGCCGGGCGGCGCGCATCCGTCTTCCTGCGCGCCGCTGTACGGTTTCGACGTGGCGCACTTCAAGGCCTACAACGCTTCGGCCCAGGCGGTCGATGGCTGGCAGGGCTACGTCCGCGACTACGTCGACTGCACTCACGAACAGTACCTGGACAAGGTCGGCGGCCTGGCTGTGATCCGCCAACTGCCGTTGCCGATTTTTTAAGGGAGCCTTGCGATGAGCACTACCACTTACAGCCTCGCCGAATTGATGATCTGCGCCGCTTCCGAAGCCTGGCGCGACGATGGTGAGGTTCTGGCCAGCGGCATCGGTGTGATCCCGCGCCTCGCCGCGTCACTGGCCATGCTCAGCAGCAATCCGCAGCTGCTGATGACCGACTCCGAAGCCTACATGGTCGCCGAGCCGGTGCCGCTCGGCGCGCGAAACGGCTACCAGCCCAAGCGTGACAGCTGGATGGGGTTCTCGCGGATTTTCGACAACGTGTGGGGCGGCAAGCGCCATGCGCTGGTCGGCCCGACCCAGATCGACCGCTTCGGCCAGGCGAACATTTCGTGCATTGGCGATTACGCCAAACCCAAGGCGCAAATGCTCGGTGTGCGCGGTTTCCCCGGCAACTCGATCAGCCACGCCAACTCCTTTTGCGTGCCCAGCCACAACCGTCGGGTGTTCGTCGAAGGCGAGGTCGATATGGTCGCCTCGGTCGGCTACAACCCGGCGCGTCTGGCGCGCGGCTGGTCGCTGGACGAGATCGATATCCGCCTGATCATCACTGACCTCTGCGTGCTGGATTTCCTGGGCCCGCACCGGCAAATGCGCATCCGCTCGCTGCACCCCGGCGTGACAGTGGCCGAGGTTCAGGACAACACAGGGTTTGCCCTGCATGTGCCGCAAGACTGCCCAACCACGGCTTCCCCGACCATCGAGCAATTGCAGCTGATCCAGCGCCTGGACCCGCACAACCTGCGTGCCAGCCAGCTCAAAGACAATCCGCCAGGCCAACGCTGAGCGCCCCCGTTTCGGAGAAAAGTGATGGCTGAACATAACGACAAGAACGAGGCCGACGTGGTGCTTTACGAGGTGCGCGGCGCGGTGGCCCTGGTCACCATGAACCGCCCCGAGTACCACAACGCGCAGAACTCGCAGATGACCTACGCGCTGGACGCGGCGTTTCGCCGGGCCTGCGATGACGATGAGGTGAAAGTCATCGTGCTGCGGGGTGCCGGCAAGCATTTCTCCGCCGGGCATGACATCGGCACGCCGGGTCGCGACGTCGATCAAACCTTCGACCGCGCGAGCCTTTGGTACGACCACACCAACAAGCCGGGCGGCGAGTTTCTCTACGCCCGAGAGCAGGAAGTCTATCTGGGCATGTGCCGCCGCTGGCGCGAAATGCCCAAGCCGACCATCGCCATGGTCCAGGGGGCGTGTATCGCGGGCGGGCTGATGCTGGCCTGGGTGTGCGACCTGATCGTCGCCAGTGAGGATTCTTACTTCGCGGATCCGGTGGTGCGAATGGGCATTCCCGGGGTGGAGTATTTCGCCCATGTGCATGAGCTGAACCCGCGCATTGCCAAGGAATTTCTGTTCCTCGGCGAGCGCATGCCGGCGGCGCGCGCCTACCAGATGGGCATGCTCAATCGGGTAGTGGCCCGCGATGAACTGGAACAGCAAACCCTCGACATCGCCGGACGCATCGCGCAGATGCCGCGCCTCGGTCTGCAATTGAGCAAGCAGGCGGTCAACAACGCCGAAGACCTGATGGGCAAGCGCGCGACCATGGACATGGTCTTCGGCCTGCACCACTTCGCCCACGCCCACAATCAACTGGTGTCGGGTGACCGACTCGGCGGATATGACGCCAAGGCCATGGCCAGTTCGCAACGCACCTCGGGCGGGGCGTGAGCATGGCGATCTCTTTGAATACCCGCCTAACCGAATTGCTCGGTTGCCGCTACCCGATCATCCAGACCGCGATGGGCTGGGTCGCCGACCCGAAACTGGTGGCGGCCACGGGCAATGCCGGCGGCTTCGGTTTTCTCGCCGGGGCGACCATCGAGCCTCAGCGGATGGAGGCAGCGATCCTCGAAACCCGGCGCCTGACCGATCAACCTTTCGGCGTCAATTTTCATATGTACCAGGCCAACGCCGCAGAGATCGTCGAGCTGGTGTTGCGCCACAACGTCAGGGCAGTCAGCTACAGCCGCTCGCCCGGCAAGCAAATGATCAGCCGTCTGAAGGACGCCGGCGTGGTGTGCATCCCCACCGTTGGAGCGCTCAAGCACGCGCAGAAAGCCGTGGAAATGGGCGCCGATGCGGTCACCGTACAAGGCGGTGAGGGCGGCGGGCATACCGGGTCAGTGCCTACTTCGTTGCTGCTCGATCAAGTCGTCAACGCAGTCTCGGTGCCGGTGGTGGCCGCCGGTGGTTTCAAGGATGGTAAAGGCCTGGTCTCGGCCCTGGCCTACGGCGCCGAAGGCATCGCCATGGGCACGCGCTTTCTGATGTGCGCCGACAGTCCGGTGCCGCAGGCGACCCTGTCGCGTTACCTCGCGGTCAAGGACCCGGCGGCGATCATCATCAGTCGCGCCATCGACGGTATGCCGCAACGGATGATTCGCAACGAATTGCTCAACCAGCTTGAAGCGAGTGGTGCTCTCAAACGCTTGTTGTTGGCATTCCAGAGTGGTCTGGCGTACCGCCGCCACAGTGGCATGAGCCTGACGCAACTGCTCGGCAGTGTTTTGAAAATGCGCGGCAGCGGTGAGCTGACGGCCGCCCAAAGCATCATGGCCGCCAACGCGCCGATGGTGATTCAGAAAGCCATGGTCGATGGGTTACCCGCCGAAGGTGTACTGCCCGCCGGCCAGATCGCCGCGTCTATCGACAGCTTGCCCAGCTGCGCCCAATTGATTGAACAGATCGTCCGAGACGCCGAAGCGCGTCTGGGCGAGCTGTGCCGCCGTGTGTCGTGAAGGGGAAAGGCATGAAACCATTTAGCGTCAGTATCGATAACGGCATTGCCGAACTGGTGTTCAACCAGCCACCGGTCAACGCCTTCAACTGCCAGGGCTGGGCCGATATCGCCAGCGAGATCGAAGGCCTCGGTCGCGACGCCAGCGTGCGGGTTATCGTGATTCGGGCCGAAGGGCGCGGCTTCTGCGCCGGGGTCGACATCAAGGAACTGGCCGCCGACGGCAACCTGATCGTGGCGGTGAACAAAGGCAACTACGACAGCTTCAAGGCGATCCACCGCAATCCGAAACCGGTGATCGTCGCCGTACACGGCTTCGTCCTCGGCGGCGGCATCGGCATCTGCGGAGCAGCCGACATTCTGGTGGCCTCCGAGTGCGCCAGCTTCGGCGTGCCTGAGGTCGATCGCGGCGCCATGGGCGGCGGCGCGCATTTGCAGCGGTTGTTCCCGGTGCAGAAGGTCCGTCACATGTACTTCACCGGCGAGATGATCGACGCCGCCGAGGCCTGGCGCCTGGGTGCGGTAGAACGTGTGGTCAAGCGCGAGGACTTGCGTGAGGCCGCGTTGCAGATCGCCCGCACCATCGCCGCCAAGAGCCCGGCCATGATCAGCCTCGCCAAAGAAGCGCTGAGCGGTATCGAAGACGGCAATCTGGAAGACAAATATCGCTGGGAGCAGGGCTTCACGCTCGAGGCCTATCGCTCACTGGACTCACAGGAAGCACGCGACTCGTTCGTCGAGAAGCGCGATGCCCACTTCAACGGCTGAAGGCACTCTCATGGACCTGACATACACCCCGGCCCAGCAGGCCTTTCGCGCCGAAGCGCGAGCCTGGCTGACGGCCAATGTACCCCGCGAACCGCTGCAATCGTTCGACACCGAGCAAGGCTTTGCCGAGCACCGTGCCTGGGAAAACCGGCTTAACGATGGTCGCTGGGGCATGGTCACCTGGCCGATCGATCTCGGCGGGCGCGGTTGCGACTTGATCGAGTGGTTGATCTTCGAGGAGGAGTACTACCGCTCTGGCGCGCCTGCACGGGTTAACCAGAACGGCATCTTCCTGCTCGGCCCGACGCTGATGGAATATGGCAGCGAGGAACAGAAAGCGCGCTTTTTGCCACGCATGGCCACCGGTGAAGATATCTGGGCCCAGGCCTGGTCCGAGCCAGGCGCGGGTTCCGACATGGCGGCAATCCGCTCGAAGGCCGAACGGGTGGGCGACCATTACGTGATCAACGGCCAGAAAACCTGGTCGACTCGCGCCGTGTGGGCTGACTGGGTGTTCGGTATCTTCCGCACCGACCCTCATTCGCAGCGCCATCAGGGCCTGACGTTTATTCTGCTGCCGCTCGACAGTCCGGGGATCACGGTACGGCCGATTCCTCAGCTCAATGGCTTGCCCGGGTTCGCCGAGATTTTCTTCGACGACGTCAAGGTTCCGGTGGAAAACGCGCTGGGCGGAGAGGGTATGGGTTGGCATGTGGCGATGTCCACCGCCGGGTTCGAGCGCGGTTTGCTGCTGCGTTCACCCGCACGTTTTCAGGAAACCGCTCGGCGACTGGTGCAGCTGTACCAGGCCAACCGCGAGCAGGCTGACCGTGACCCGGCCATTGGCGAGTCGGTGATGCGCGCCTGGCTGGACGCCGAGGCTTACACCCTGAGCACCTACATGACCGCCTCGCAACTGGTGCAGGGCGGCAAGATCGGACCGGAGTCTTCGACCAACAAAATCTTCTGGTCGGAACTCGATCAGCGCATGCACGACACCGCCATGAGCATTCTCGGCTTGCGTGGCGAGCTGCTGCCCGAAGCACCTGCTGCGGGCGACGTCGGCCATTGGCTGGAAGGTTTTCTGTTTGCCCAGGCCGGACCGATCTATGCCGGCACCAACGAGATCCAGCGCAACATCATTGCCGAACGCATGCTCGGCATGCCGCGTGCCTGAGGAATAGACCATGGACTTTAGTTTCAGCCGCGACCAGTTGCTGTTCCAGGACAACGTCAGAAGTTTTCTGATCAACGAGGTCACCCCGGAGCGCATTCGTGAACTGTGGCTCAGCGACAGCGGGCGCAGCGATCAGCTCTGGGCCCAATTGGTGGAGTTGGGCCTGACCGCACTGACCGTGCCCGAGGCGCATGACGGGATGGGCATGAATGAATTGGACTTCATTCTGCTTGCTCAGGAATGTGGTTATGCCGGTCTGCCTGAGCCGCTAGTGGACACGATGCTGATCGGCGTGCCGTTGCTCGCCGCCCTTGATGAGCGCCACGTGGCACTCAAACAACATTGGCTGGCACGTGTCGCCGAAGGCCGCGCACGATTGGCGATTGCCGAACCGGGTAACCCGCTGGTCAGCGATGCTCATGTCGCCGATTTGTTGTTGCTGGCTCATGGCGATGAGGTGCATGCGGTCGAACCTGGCGCGGTGCGCCTGACCCGCAATGTGTCGGTCGATCCCAGTCGTCAGCTGTTTCAGGTCGACTGGACGCCAACGTCCGCCACCTGCGTGGCCGCTGGTGAACAGGGCCAACGCTTGTGGGCCGCCGCGTTTAATCGTGGCGCGCTGGGCTGTGCCGCGCAAATGCTGGGGCTGGCCAAACGCATGGTCGACCTCGCGGTGGATTACACCTTTGAACGCAAACAGTTCGGCAAACCGGTGGGTTCGTTCCAGGCGGTCAAGCATTTGATGGCCAACGTCGCGGTGCAGATCGAGTTCGCCAAAGGGCCGCTGTATCGCGCCGCCTATGCACTGGCCGAGAAGCAACCGGGACAGGAAGTGCTGGTGTCCCATGCCAAGTTGGCAACTTCGGAAGCCGCCATGCTCGCTGCGAAAAACACCATTCAGGCCCATGGCGCCATGGGTTACACCTGGGAAGTCGACCTGCACTTGTTCATGAAACGCGCCTGGGCGCTGGACAAGATCTGGGGTGATCGCGGCCTTCACAAAGGGCGGATCCGCGCGGCTTTGTTCGACGGCAATCCGCCGTTAGGTGCCGGCCAGACTTTCTGACGAGTTCCACCTTTTTTTCGAGAGACAACATGCCTGAAGCCTATATTGTCGACGCCCTGCGCACGCCCACCGGACGGCGCAAGGGTGGTTTGAGCCAGATTCACGCGGCCGATCTGGGCGCCCATGTATTGCGCGCACTGGTCCAACGCAACGACATCCCCGATGACGATTACGACGACGTGATCTTCGGCTGTGTCGACACCATTGGCCCGCTGGCCGGGGACATTGCCCGCACCTGTTGGCTGGCCGCCGGCCTGTCGGAGGCGGTACCCGGCACCACCATCGATCGCCAGTGCGGTTCGTCCCAGCAAGCGGTGCACTTTGCCGCCCAAGCGGTGATGAGCGGCACCCAGGATGTGGTCGCCGCCGGCGGCGTGCAAACCATGACCCAGATTCCTATTTCCTCGGCGATGATCGCCGCTGAACCGCTGGGCTTCAGAGATCCGTTCAGCGGCTCCGAAGGTTGGGTCCGGCGCTATGGCGCACAACCGCCGACTCAATTCCGTTCGGCGCAGATGATTGCCGAGAAGTGGGGGCTGTCCCGCGAACAACTGGAAGCCTATTCACTGGAGTCCCATCAGCGGGCGTTGCGGGCCATCGAGCAAGGGCGGTTCAACCGGGAGATCGTGCCACTGGCCGGAGTCGTGCACGACGAAACACCGCGCCTGACCAGTTTGGCGAAAATGGCCGAACTGGACGTGCTGTTTGGCTGCGACCGGGTGACCGCAGCAGTGTCCAGCCAGACCTGCGACGCGGCCAGCGCGATGCTGATCGTTTCTGAAACAGCACTCAAACGCTACGGACTGACACCGCGCGCGCGTATCCACCACCTCAGCGTGCGCGCCGCAGATCCGATCTGGATGCTCACCGCTCCAATCCCGGCCACCGCTTATGCACTCAAGCGAGCCGGGATGAAGCTGGAAGACATCGATCGGGTGGAGATCAACGAAGCCTTCGCCTCAGTCGCGATGGCCTGGCTCAAGGAGACGGGCTATCCCCATGAACAGACCAACGTCAACGGCGGGGCGATTGCCCTCGGCCATCCGCTGGGCGCCACCGGCACCCGGTTGATGTGCACGCTGTTGCATGAACTGGAGCGCAGCGGGGGACGCTTCGGCTTGCAGACCATGTGCGAAGGCGGCGGCCAGGCCAATGTGACGATTATCGAACGCTTGTAAGCGATGTATTTGAAGGGAGCAGGAACATGAAAATCTGTGAGAACCGCGTGGTGATCATTACCGGTGCCGGCGGTGGTCTGGGCCGGGCCTACGCGCTGGCCTTCGCCGCCGAGGGCGCTAAAGTGGTGGTCAACGATATCAATCGTGAAGCGGCGCTGGCCGTGGTCGGCGAAATTCTCGGGCAGGGTGGAAGCGCCGTGGCCAACAGCAACGACATCACCCGCTACGACGATGCGGCATTGATCGTGCGCCAGGCCATCGAAACCTTCGGTAGCCTGGACGTGGTGGTCAACAACGCCGGCATCTGCCGCGACCGCATGTTCGCCAGCCTCACCGAAGCCGACTGGGATGCGGTGGTGGCCGTGCACCTCAAAGGCCACTTCTGTATTGCCAGCCACGCCGCGCGTTACTGGCGCGAGCAGGCCAAGGGTGGTGCGCAGCTGAGTGCGCGGATCATCAACACCAGTTCCGGGGCCGGTTTGCAGGGCTCCATCGGTCAATCCAACTATGCCGCTGCCAAGGCCGGTATCGCTGCGTTGACGCTGGTGCAGGCGGCCGAACTGGGGCGCTATGGCATAACCGTCAACGCCCTGGCCCCGGCCGCGCGCACCGGAATGACCGAGCAGGTGTTCGCCGATACCATGAAAAAACCTGAAGAGGGCTTCGACTACTTCGCTCCGGAAAACGTTGCGCCGTTGGTGGTCTGGCTTGGCTCGCAAGCGTCCAGTGCGGTCAACGGGCAGATGTTCGAAGTCGAGGGCGGCAAGTTGTCGATTGCTGACGGCTGGCGTAGAGGTCCGGAACTGGACAGGCAAGGGCGTTGGGCGGTGGGAGAGGTGGGGCAGGCGGTAGAGCAATTGATGGCCAGGGCGGTGCCCGCGGCGAAAGTGTACGGCAGCTGATTGGGCCGCCCTCTATATAGAAGGATTCGTTTTGCTCTTCTATATAGAGGGGAAACGGGCTGTTTTCCGGTGTTCTGCAAGTGATTGATAGAAAAACGCAATTAAGAGTTGACGGCAGATGCTGGAAGTCTATAATTCGCCCACTTCCGGCGCAGTCGAAACGGAAAACTCCTTGGTAAACAATGAGTTACGCAGTTTTTGACAGCGAGTTGCTTCAGGTCATCGAAGCCCAAAAGGAGTTGATTGAGCGGGGTTGTTTGGCTCGATTGACGATTCGATCTTCTCGGTCGAAAGCGGTGTAAAAGAGGTGTTGACAGCAGCGAGTAACGCTGTAGAATTCGCCTCCCGCTAACGAGAGATCGAAAGCGCAAGTGGTTGAAGTTGCAAAGGAAACTTTGAAAACTTCGGAAAATAACCGCTTGACAGCAACAGAGGCTGCTGTAGAATGCGCGCCTCGGTTGAGACGAAAGATCTTAACCAACCGCTCTTTAACAACTGAATCAAGCAATTCGTGTGGGTGCTTGTGGAGTCAGACTGATAGTCAACAAGATTATCAGCATCACAAGTTACTCCGCGAGAAATCAAAGATGTAACCAACGATTGCTGAGCCAAGTTTAGGGTTTCTTAAAAACCCAAAGATGTTTGAACTGAAGAGTTTGATCATGGCTCAGATTGAACGCTGGCGGCAGGCCTAACACATGCAAGTCGAGCGGCAGCACGGGTACTTGTACCTGGTGGCGAGCGGCGGACGGGTGAGTAATGCCTAGGAATCTGCCTGGTAGTGGGGGATAACGCTCGGAAACGGACGCTAATACCGCATACGTCCTACGGGAGAAAGCAGGGGACCTTCGGGCCTTGCGCTATCAGATGAGCCTAGGTCGGATTAGCTAGTTGGTGAGGTAATGGCTCACCAAGGCGACGATCCGTAACTGGTCTGAGAGGATGATCAGTCACACTGGAACTGAGACACGGTCCAGACTCCTACGGGAGGCAGCAGTGGGGAATATTGGACAATGGGCGAAAGCCTGATCCAGCCATGCCGCGTGTGTGAAGAAGGTCTTCGGATTGTAAAGCACTTTAAGTTGGGAGGAAGGGCATTAACCTAATACGTTGGTGTCTTGACGTTACCGACAGAATAAGCACCGGCTAACTCTGTGCCAGCAGCCGCGGTAATACAGAGGGTGCAAGCGTTAATCGGAATTACTGGGCGTAAAGCGCGCGTAGGTGGTTTGTTAAGTTGGATGTGAAATCCCCGGGCTCAACCTGGGAACTGCATTCAAAACTGACAAGCTAGAGTATGGTAGAGGGTGGTGGAATTTCCTGTGTAGCGGTGAAATGCGTAGATATAGGAAGGAACACCAGTGGCGAAGGCGACCACCTGGACTGATACTGACACTGAGGTGCGAAAGCGTGGGGAGCAAACAGGATTAGATACCCTGGTAGTCCACGCCGTAAACGATGTCAACTAGCCGTTGGGAGCCTTGAGCTCTTAGTGGCGCAGCTAACGCATTAAGTTGACCGCCTGGGGAGTACGGCCGCAAGGTTAAAACTCAAATGAATTGACGGGGGCCCGCACAAGCGGTGGAGCATGTGGTTTAATTCGAAGCAACGCGAAGAACCTTACCAGGCCTTGACATCCAATGAACTTTCCAGAGATGGATTGGTGCCTTCGGGAACATTGAGACAGGTGCTGCATGGCTGTCGTCAGCTCGTGTCGTGAGATGTTGGGTTAAGTCCCGTAACGAGCGCAACCCTTGTCCTTAGTTACCAGCACGTAATGGTGGGCACTCTAAGGAGACTGCCGGTGACAAACCGGAGGAAGGTGGGGATGACGTCAAGTCATCATGGCCCTTACGGCCTGGGCTACACACGTGCTACAATGGTCGGTACAGAGGGTTGCCAAGCCGCGAGGTGGAGCTAATCCCAGAAAACCGATCGTAGTCCGGATCGCAGTCTGCAACTCGACTGCGTGAAGTCGGAATCGCTAGTAATCGCGAATCAGAATGTCGCGGTGAATACGTTCCCGGGCCTTGTACACACCGCCCGTCACACCATGGGAGTGGGTTGCACCAGAAGTAGCTAGTCTAACCTTCGGGAGGACGGTTACCACGGTGTGATTCATGACTGGGGTGAAGTCGTAACAAGGTAGCCGTAGGGGAACCTGCGGCTGGATCACCTCCTTAATCGACGACATCAGCTGCTCCATAAGCTCCCACACGAATTGCTTGATTCATTGAAGAAGACGATAAAGAAGCAGCCCGAAATTGGGTCTGTAGCTCAGTTGGTTAGAGCGCACCCCTGATAAGGGTGAGGTCGGCAGTTCGAATCTGCCCAGACCCACCAATTTTGTGTGGGAACCTGTAGAAATACGGGGCCATAGCTCAGCTGGGAGAGCGCCTGCCTTGCACGCAGGAGGTCAACGGTTCGATCCCGTTTGGCTCCACCACTACTGCTTCTGTTTGTTGAAAGCTTAGAAATGAGCATTCCATCGTAGGATGGTGAATGTTGATTTCTAGTCTTTGGATTAGATCGTTCTTTAAAAATTTGGGTATGTGATAGAAAGATAGACTGAACGTTACTTTCACTGGTAACGGATCAGGCTAAGGTAAAATTTGTGAGTTGCTCTTAATTGAGTATTATCGAATTTTCGGCGAATGTCGTCTTCACAGTATAACCAGATTGCTTGGGGTTATATGGTCAAGTGAAGAAGCGCATACGGTGGATGCCTTGGCAGTCAGAGGCGATGAAAGACGTGGTAGCCTGCGAAAAGCTTCGGGGAGTCGGCAAACAGACTTTGATCCGGAGATGTCTGAATGGGGGAACCCAGCCATCATAAGATGGTTATCTTAAGCTGAATACATAGGCTTAAGAGGCGAACCAGGGGAACTGAAACATCTAAGTACCCTGAGGAAAAGAAATCAACCGAGATTCCCTTAGTAGTGGCGAGCGAACGGGGACTAGCCCTTAAGTGGCTTTGAGATTAGCGGAACGTTCTGGAAAGTACGGCCATAGTGGGTGATAGCCCTGTACGCGAAAATCTCTTAGTCATGAAATCGAGTAGGACGGAGCACGAGAAACTTTGTCTGAATATGGGGGGACCATCCTCCAAGGCTAAATACTACTGACTGACCGATAGTGAACTAGTACCGTGAGGGAAAGGCGAAAAGAACCCCGGAGAGGGGAGTGAAATAGATCCTGAAACCGTATGCGTACAAGCAGTGGGAGCCCACTTTGTTGGGTGACTGCGTACCTTTTGTATAATGGGTCAGCGACTTATTTTCAGTGGCGAGCTTAACCGAATAGGGGAGGCGTAGCGAAAGCGAGTCTTAATAGGGCGTCTAGTCGCTGGGAATAGACCCGAAACCGGGCGATCTATCCATGGGCAGGTTGAAGGTTGGGTAACACTAACTGGAGGACCGAACCGACTACCGTTGAAAAGTTAGCGGATGACCTGTGGATCGGAGTGAAAGGCTAATCAAGCTCGGAGATAGCTGGTTCTCCTCGAAAGCTATTTAGGTAGCGCCTCATGTATCACTGTAGGGGGTAGAGCACTGTTTCGGCTAGGGGGTCATCCCGACTTACCAAACCGATGCAAACTCCGAATACCTACAAGTGCCGAGCATGGGAGACACACGGCGGGTGCTAACGTCCGTCGTGAAAAGGGAAACAACCCAGACCGTCAGCTAAGGTCCCAAAGTTATGGTTAAGTGGGAAACGATGTGGGAAGGCTTAGACAGCTAGGAGGTTGGCTTAGAAGCAGCCACCCTTTAAAGAAAGCGTAATAGCTCACTAGTCGAGTCGGCCTGCGCGGAAGATGTAACGGGGCTCAAACCATACACCGAAGCTACGGGTATCACTTAGGTGATGCGGTAGAGGAGCGTTCTGTAAGCCTGTGAAGGTGAGTTGAGAAGCTTGCTGGAGGTATCAGAAGTGCGAATGCTGACATGAGTAACGACAATGGGTGTGAAAAACACCCACGCCGAAAGACCAAGGTTTCCTGCGCAACGTTAATCGACGCAGGGTTAGTCGGTCCCTAAGGCGAGGCTGAAAAGCGTAGTCGATGGAAAACAGGTTAATATTCCTGTACTTCTGGTTATTGCGATGGAGGGACGGAGAAGGCTAGGCCAGCTTGGCGTTGGTTGTCCAAGTTTAAGGTGGTAGGCTGGAATCTTAGGTAAATCCGGGATTCTAAGGCCGAGAGCTGATGACGAGTTACCCTTTGGGTGACGAAGTGGTTGATGCCATGCTTCCAAGAAAAGCTTCTAAGCTTCAGGTAACCAGGAACCGTACCCCAAACCGACACAGGTGGTTGGGTAGAGAATACCAAGGCGCTTGAGAGAACTCGGGTGAAGGAACTAGGCAAAATGGCACCGTAACTTCGGGAGAAGGTGCGCCGGTGAGGGTGAAGCATTTACTGCGTAAGCCCATGCCGGTCGAAGATACCAGGCCGCTGCGACTGTTTATTAAAAACACAGCACTCTGCAAACACGAAAGTGGACGTATAGGGTGTGACGCCTGCCCGGTGCCGGAAGGTTAATTGATGGGGTTAGCTAACGCGAAGCTCTTGATCGAAGCCCCGGTAAACGGCGGCCGTAACTATAACGGTCCTAAGGTAGCGAAATTCCTTGTCGGGTAAGTTCCGACCTGCACGAATGGCGTAACGATGGCGGCGCTGTCTCCACCCGAGACTCAGTGAAATTGAAATCGCTGTGAAGATGCAGTGTATCCGCGGCTAGACGGAAAGACCCCGTGAACCTTTACTATAGCTTTGCACTGGACTTTGAATTTGCTTGTGTAGGATAGGTGGGAGGCTTTGAAGCGTGGACGCCAGTTCGCGTGGAGCCAACCTTGAAATACCACCCTGGCAACTTTGAGGTTCTAACTCAGGTCCGTTATCCGGATCGAGGACAGTGTATGGTGGGTAGTTTGACTGGGGCGGTCTCCTCCTAAAGAGTAACGGAGGAGTACGAAGGTGCGCTCAGACCGGTCGGAAATCGGTCGTAGAGTATAAAGGCAAAAGCGCGCTTGACTGCGAGACAGACACGTCGAGCAGGTACGAAAGTAGGTCTTAGTGATCCGGTGGTTCTGTATGGAAGGGCCATCGCTCAACGGATAAAAGGTACTCCGGGGATAACAGGCTGATACCGCCCAAGAGTTCATATCGACGGCGGTGTTTGGCACCTCGATGTCGGCTCATCACATCCTGGGGCTGAAGCCGGTCCCAAGGGTATGGCTGTTCGCCATTTAAAGTGGTACGCGAGCTGGGTTTAGAACGTCGTGAGACAGTTCGGTCCCTATCTGCCGTGGACGTTTGAGATTTGAGAGGGGCTGCTCCTAGTACGAGAGGACCGGAGTGGACGAACCTCTGGTGTTCCGGTTGTCACGCCAGTGGCATTGCCGGGTAGCTATGTTCGGAATAGATAACCGCTGAAAGCATCTAAGCGGGAAACTAGCCTCAAGATGAGATCTCACTGGGACCTTGAGTCCCCTGAAGGGCCGTCGAAGACTACGACGTTGATAGGTTGGGTGTGTAAGCGCTGTGAGGCGTTGAGCTAACCAATACTAATTGCCCGTGAGGCTTGACCATATAACACCCAAGCAATTTGTGAACTCGAAAGAGGCCAGATTGCGGTGTGTGAAGACGAAACGAACCGAAAGTTCGAGATACTCACCAAACACCAAGCTGTCACATACCCATTCGCTGGAGCGTGAACCTGCAAAGGCCCACGACCTGGCTACCGAATTTCTTGACGACCATAGAGCATTGGAACCACCTGATCCCATCCCGAACTCAGCAGTGAAACGATGCATCGCCGATGGTAGTGTGGGGTTTCCCCATGTGAGAGTAGGTCATCGTCAAGATTAAATTCCGAAACCCCTATCTGCGTATGCAGGTAGGGGTTTTGTTTTGTCCGCAGGAAAGTGCGAACGGACATTACCGGTACTTGATCACAATCCCTTTGAGTTTCCGACCTTCGATGGTTTTTACGTCGCGAGCCCACAGTGGACCGTTGACATAGGCACCCACCGGTTGGATATGGTCGTAGACCACCACCACGGCATCGCCGCCGAGCTTGGCGGACTCTTCGCGTAGTTTTTCTTCTACCTGAGTGATGGGAGGAGCAGGCTCGACGCTCGCGTCGATGACCACCTCACCCAATCGGACGTGAGGGCGAAGAGGCTCGGTGCGCAGCACCACGACCTCGCTCGCGAGCGTCGGCGCGGGATGCTCCACGCCCACATAGGCAGTGGTCTGGGCGTCGACGGTGGCGCACCCACTCAGCGCGAGCAGAGTGGCGGTGAGCCCTCCAGTCAGCAGTGACAGTTTGAAACGAGTGGACCAAGGCATGTCATGGGCAGGCATAGTGGGGTTCCTCCGAACAATCCGCTGCTGTAAGAGGTAGCGTGTTGACGGTAGCAGACGGTCCGGCAGTTGCCAGAAGCCCAACCTTTTCAGGTTGGGCTTTTTCATGCCTTGAGAAAGTGAGTTTCACTGATCCTTTTCGCAATTCACCATCCACGACACACCAAACCGATCAACCAACATGCCAAAGCGAGCCGCCCAGAACGTGGTTTCCAGTGGCATTTCAACCTTGCCGCCGTCCGACAACGCAGAAAACACCCGTTCAGCCTCCGCAATGCTGTCGACATTCAGTGAAACCGAACAGCCGCTCATTTCGTCAGTAGGGCGATCAGGGGTTGTGTCCGAGCCCATGATCGCCTGATCGCCCACCAGCAGGCGGGTGTGGATGATCAGGTTGTGGTAGTCCGCCGGAAAGTGCTCGCGCGCGGGGCTTTCGCCGAAGGACATCATGACTTCGATCTGGCCTGGCAGGCTTTGGGCATAGAAGGTGAAGGCGGCTTTGCAGTCGCCGTTGAAGATCAGGTAGGGATTGATTTTCATGCTTTGCTCCCGGTTACGAAGAGGCGAAGAGAGGCCGAATTCACCTCCGGCTCCGCAGTGATTGGGCTCCCATTAGCAAAGCGTTAGATGTCGTGATTGGCAGGAATCGTTTAGATGTTTTTTCTATTGAGATGACGTGGCTTATGGCTTCCGGTGCCTACGCCTCAAGCCACTGCCCGTGGAGCCGCGGGGCGGAGCAAACGTTCGATGGCTCCACTCACCAGACTCTCCAACAGCTCAACGCGCTCTCGCTCATCCAGCGAATGTTGCGCCAACCAGCCGGGCGCGCTGTTGAGTAAGTTTGCGATGGCATGTCCGGCGGCCAGCAGACCCTGTTCACTGAAGTGGGACCGGGCCCCGAGCATCAGCAACAATTTGCGCTCGTATTGCTCGCGCAGCTGCCGAACCCGTTCCTGTTGCTCTTCATTCAGGCAGCCGCTGTCACGCTCTGCCAGACGAAAATGCCAAGGCATCTCCTGATGCAGGTTCAAATGCGCTCGGATAAGCGCATGGAGTTTGTCACGTTTTGCCGGCGCCTTTTGCTCGATCCGCCCCAAGGTGGCCAGCAGCTCTTCGTAAAACTCCTCGATCAAGTCGAGCAACAAGTGCTGCTTGCTGGGGTAATGGTGATACAACGAGCCGGGAGCGAGCCCCAGGCAGGTCGCGAGCTCACGCATGCCGACCTGTCCGAAACCCTTGCAGGCGAACAGCTCCAGCACTTTGTCCCGGTACTCGGCAAAGCGCGAGCAACGCTCAGGCATAGGCATGGAAGCCACGCCCCGTTTTGCGCCCCAGGTAACCGGCGGCAACCATTTCCTTGAGCAGTGGAGCAGGGCGGTACTTGCTGTCGTTGAAGCCGTCGTAGAAGGCTTCGAGGATCGCCAGCACGGTGTCCAGACCGATCAGGTCCGCCAACGCCAACGGCCCGATCGGCTGATTGCAGCCCAGGCGCATACCGGCGTCGATGTCTTCGGCGCTGGCCAGGCCTTCCTGAAACACCAGGATCGCTTCGTTGATCATTGGCACCAGAATCCGGTTGACCACGAAGCCCGGACGGTTGCCCGCGGTGATCGCGGTTTTTCCGAGAGTGGTCGCCATGTCCAGCGCCAGGGCGTGGGTGGCGTCGCTGGTTTGCAAACCGCGAATCACCTCGATCAGGCCCATCACCGGCACCGGGTTGAAGAAGTGCAGACCGATGAAGCGCTCAGGCTGGCTCACGCTGGCAGCGAGCTGGGTGATGGACAGCGAAGACGTGTTGGAAGCGATCACACAGTCGGCGCTGACCTGCGCGGCGATCTGTTGCAGCACACGCAGTTTCAGGTCGAGGTTTTCGGTGGCGGCTTCAATCACCAGTTGTACGTTCTGCAGGTTGCTGTAGTCGGTGCTGGTGCGGATCTTGTCGAGGGCGGCGAGCTTTTGCTCTTGCGTCAGCGTTTCCTTGGCGATCTGTCGATCGAGGTTTTTACTGACGGTTGCGACGGCCTTTTGCAGGGCGCTCTCGGAGATGTCGAGCAAGGTCACGTTAAAACCGGCCAAGGCGCAGACTTGCGCAATGCCATTGCCCATGGTGCCTGCGCCGATCACGCCGATGTTTTGCAGATTCATGTTCTGTCCTTCCGATCAAATCCCGCGATACCTTGGCCGCCGTAGTGGCCGAAGGCGTACTATTGGCCGCGAGTCTAGAGCCGGCAGGGCGGTTGTCCTATGCCGAAACTGTTCAACGGCACTGGTGTTTTTTGCCATTCGGGTGATGGGGAGAGAAGCGTTCACATGCGGGAAAAGGACTCGGTTTCCGCCTACTTCGTGCAGGCAATGATCCATGGGCTGGGCAACAATCCGCAACGTCAGAGGGCTGCGCTTGAACAGGCTGGCATCGACCCGGCGTTGATGGAGCAGCCTACTGCGCGTGTGCCGGCGAGTGCGTTTGCCGCGTTGTGGTTGATTCAGATCCGCGAGCTCAACGATGAGTTCTTCGGGCTCGACTCCCATGGCATGCCGCCGGGCAGTTTCGCCCTGATCTGCCGGGCATTGATTCAGGAACCTGACCTGCACAAAGCCATGCGCCAGTGCCTGGCCAATTTCGCGCTGTTCCTCCAGGACTTTCGCGGCACGCTGACAGTGCGCGGCAAACGTGCGGTGATCAGCCTGCAGAACCACTCGCCAAACAGCGACGTCAGGCGTTTGGGCGAGGAGACGTTTCTGGTGTTGATGATCAGTCTGCTCTGCTGGCTGGGTGGCCGGCGCATCCCCATCGATCGCGCAGATTTTCGCCATGAACGTGTGTCGCTCAGCGATGACCGTTTGCTCTGGGGGCCTAACCTGACCTTTGGCGCGGAGCGCACCGAAATCGAGTTCGCCAGCCACTATCTGCGCCTGCCGGTGGTTCAGGATCTGGCATCCCTGAAAGTGTTTTTGCGCACCGCGCCGCAATGGCTGGTGATCCGTTTTCGCAATCAACACGGCCTGGCGTCGCAGGTTCATCAGCGCCTGCGTAACAGCCATTACAGCCAATGGCCGACCTTGCAGGCCTTCGCCCTGGAACAGCACCTGAGCCCCAGCACCTTCCGCCGAAAGCTGGAGCGTGAAGGGTGTTCGTATCAGGAGATCAAGGACGAGGTGCGGCGTGGCGTTGCCTTCGAACAGCTGCGACAGAGTCGAGCGAGCATCAGCGACATTGCCGAGCAACTTGGCTTTCAGGAACCGAGTGCGTTCCATCGGGCGTTCAAGAAGTGGACGGGAGAAAGTCCGGGACGGTATCGGGCGAGGTATCAGGGGGAGCTCACAGAGTGAACCCTGTTCTTGATCGTTTCACCTCATTACTCGACCAGGCGAGACGCGCCTTGCTGCTGGTCTGGGCAACGTCTCGCGGACTGTTTCTGGGATTGGTGCTGGCTACCCTGATCGCCGGCGTACTTCCAGCATTGGCGGCCTGGTTGGGCCAACGCATTGTCGATGCGGTCGTCACTGCCATGCAGTTGCACGCGCAGCAGGGCAGTGCGCCGTTGTGGCCGGTTGTGCGCTATGTGCTGTTTGAAGCGGGCGTGCTCGCGTTGCTGTCCGGGGCTCAGCGGGCGCTGTCGGTCCAGCAATCGCTGTTGCGGGTGCAGTTGGGGCAGAAGGTCAACACGATGATTCTGGAGAAGGCCCAGACGCTATCGCTGGTGCAGTTCGAGAATTCGGAGTTCTACGACAAGCTGGTTCGGGTGCGCCGCGAGGCTTCGACCCGGCCGTTGGCGCTGGTGATGAAGTCGTTGGGGCTGATCCAGAACCTGATCGTGTTGATCAGCTTCGGTGTGTTGCTGGTGCATTTTTCGCCCTGGGCGCTGGTGCTGCTGGTGGTCGGTGCGTTGCCGGTGTTCTTCGCCGAAGCGCATTTCTCCGGCGATGCTTTTCGATTGTTCACCCGCCGCGCACCGGAGAGTCGACAACAGAATTACATCGAAACGCTGCTCTCTCACGAGGGCTACATCAAAGAGGTCAAACTGTTCGGTTTCGCGCCGCTGCTGTTGAAGCGTTATCGCGAGACGTTCGCGCGGCTCTATGCCGAAGACCGGCGCTTGACGTTACGTCGGGACGGCTGGGGATTTGTCCTCGGTCTACTGGGCACCGGCGCGTTTTATCTGGCGTACGCCTGGGTGGTGGTCGATACCGTTCATGGCAACATCAGCCTCGGGCAGATGACCATGTACCTGGTGTTGTTCAAGCAGGGGCAGACGGCGGTGAGCAGCAGCTTGAGTGCCATCAGCGGTCTCTACGAGGATGGCCTTTACCTCTCCAGTCTTTATGAATACCTGGCCGAGCCTGTTGTGGCGGATACCGGCAACCTCACCGAGGGCGCGGTCCCCGGCGATGGCCTGCGTTTCGAAAACGTCGGCTTCCGTTATCCGGGATCCAGTCGCGCCGCGCTGGAAGGCATCGATCTTCACCTTGTGCCCGGCCACAGTGTGGCGCTGGTGGGGGAGAACGGTTCGGGCAAGACCACGCTGATCAAATTACTGACGCGGCTGTACCGTCCTGATCAGGGCCGTATCCTGCTGGACGGCAGCGATCTGCAAGCGTGGGAAGAAGACGCGCTGAGGCGGCGCATCGGGGTGATTTTTCAGGATTACATCCGCTACCAATTCTCCGTCGGCGAGAACATTGGTGTGGGTGACACGCTGGCGTTCAACGATGAACAGCGCTGGCAGGAGGCCGCCGCCGAGGGCATGGCCGCACCCTTCATCGAGGGGCTGGATCGAGGGTATGCCACGCAATTGGGGCGGTGGTTTGCCGGCGGCCAGGAGCTGTCCGGCGGGCAATGGCAGAAGATCGCGTTGTCGCGCGCCTACATGCGGCGCAACGCCGATATCCTGATTCTGGATGAGCCGACCTCGGCACTCGACCCAGCAGCGGAAGCGGCGGTGTTTGAGCATTTCAGTGAGCACACCGAAGGCCGGATGACGTTGCTGATTTCTCACCGGTTTTCCAGCGTGCGCAATGCGGACCACATCATCGTGCTGGACCAGGGCGCGATCCTTGAGCGGGGCGATCACGACAGTCTGGTGGCCGCGGGCGGGCGCTATGCGCAGTTGTTTGATTTGCAGGCCCGCGGTTACCGATAGATCTCAAGACTCCCGAGAAACCCGCGTCACTGCCGGCCCGGCCATTTGTGTTGGTTTTGTTTTCATCAAACCTTCGAGTGCCTGGCGATACTGGGTGCCGCCCCGGCTCATGCTGTTGTTGTGCGTACCACCGGGCACCAATAACAGGTGCTTGGGTTCGTTGGCGGCATTGAACAACTGCTGGCTGAATCGCGATGGCATGAACGGGTCGGCCAGGCCATGGACCACCAGCAGCGGCATGTTGATGTCGACGATCTTGTCGATGGAATCGAATTTCTGCGACAGCAGCCAGCGCACCGGCAACCATTTTACTGGCAGGTTGCTGTCGGCCACTTGCGCCACGGCATCGCCCAGCGAGGTGAAAGTGGATTCGATCACCAGACCGCGCACCGGCACCACGCCATGGTCCTTTTTCGCCTGTGCGGCCAAGTCTGCCGCCAGGTCGATAGCCACCGCGCCACCGAGTGAGTGGCCGTAGATCAGGCGCTTGCTGGCGTCCGGTTGCATCTTGGTGAAACGCTCCCAGGCGGCTCGAGCGTCTTCGTAAACACTGGCTTCCGACGGCAGATCCCCCTTGCTCTGGCCAAACCCGCGGTAGTCGATGGCCAGTACCGAATAGCCCATTGCGCGCAATTGCTCGATGCGGAACGCCTGGCCCGTCAGGTTCCAGCGCACGCCATGCAGGTAGAGGATCGACGGCGCATCGCGACGCGCGGCCGGCCACCACCAGGCATGCAGGTTTTGCCCGGACTTGAAACTGGCGGGTTTGATGTCGAATTCCTGAACGTCCTGTGGCAGGCCGCGATACCAACCAGCGTTGCCCGGTTCAATACGAAACAGCAACTCACGCTCGGTGTACTTGAGCACGCCGCAGCTCACCGGCAAGCCGACGACTAGCACGGCCATGCACAGCAGCGGCAGCCAGCGTCGGCGCAGACGGCTCATCAAATTCGAAAACATGCAGGGGTCCGGAGGATGAAAAGGAAAGCTCGGGTTTTAACAGAAGCGTGGGGAAAGGTGGGGATAAATTCGACAGTCGTATGAATGGTCCAGATCAGTCGGTGATGCTCAGGGCCTCATCGTCGGAACGCCGCCCGGAGCAAGCTCGCTCCCACAGGGAAACGCATTCCAATGTGGGAGCGAGCTTGCTCGCGATGAGGCCGTTCCTGCCCGCGAAGCTTTAAAGCCTGCTCGCAAAGCCGCTCGTCTTTGCCTATGAGCCTACCCAACAAAAAGATTGAACAATCACACAAAATGTTATTTAAATAACAAAACAACAACGCCAGCGTCAGTCTGGCAAGCCGTATCAAGGTGGGATAGCAATGAGCAAGATCGCAGTCATCGGCAGTAACATGGTGGATTTGATCACCTACATCGATCGCATGCCGGCCCAGGGCGAGACGCTCGAAGCGCCGGGGTTTGCCCTCGGGTGTGGTGGCAAGGGCGCCAATCAGGCGGTTGCCGCCGCCAAGCTTGGGGCGGAGGTGTTGATGCTGACCAAGGTCGGCGATG
The DNA here is from genome assembly GCF_059716185.1 of Pseudomonas sp. LBUM1645. Taxonomy (NCBI): domain Bacteria; kingdom Pseudomonadati; phylum Pseudomonadota; class Gammaproteobacteria; order Pseudomonadales; family Pseudomonadaceae; genus Pseudomonas; species Pseudomonas sp. LBUM1645. The sequence goes on along the minus strand of NZ_CP166811.1, from coordinate 4,673,879 downwards.
ACCTGTTTGCCGACAACACCCTGGCCAACTTCCAGCGCTTTGGCATCGACACCCGTTACGTGCAGCGCGTGCCCGGCGAATCCAGCGGGGTGGCGCCGATCTTCGTTCAGGCTGACTCGCACAACAGCATCCTCATCGTCAAAGGCGCCAACGCGCACCTTGCCCCGGCAGATATCGACGCGGCCGCTCAGGCATTGCGTGAGTGTTCGCTGATCGTTCTGCAGCTCGAAATCAACGTCGATACCGTTTACTACGCCATCGAGTTCGGCCGCGCGCACAACATTCCGGTGCTGCTCAACCCGGCGCCGGCCTTGTCGGGCTTGAGCCGTGAACACCTGGCGCAACTGGATTTCCTGGTGCCCAACGAGTCCGAGCTGGCGCTGATTACCGGCCAGGTTGTGGACTCGCCGGAGTCAGCCCATAACGCCGTCCAGACATTGGTTGCCAGCGGCATTCGCCACGTCATCGTGACCCTCGGCCAGCAAGGCGCGCTGTATGTCGGCGAGGAGGGCGAGTTTCAGATTCCCGGCCTGTCTGTCGCCGCGCGTGACACCACCGGGGCAGGAGACGCCTTCATCGGTTGCTTCATTCATCACTGGAGCCGCGACCGCGATATCCGCGCCGCCATGACCCAGGCCGTGGCGTATTCCGCCTGCTCGGTCACGGGCCTGGGCACTCAGACGTCCTACCCGGACGCCCACGCATTCGCTGAATTCCAGCGCAGCCTCGACGCCTGACGTTGAGGTGATTCAACCGCTCCAACATCCCGAAGCTCACCACGGAGAACAACAATGACAAAACCTCCGCTCCAACAGACGCCCGATGGTTTCTACCTGAACCGCACGCCCTGGTTCGCCTTCATTTTGCTATGCAGCATCTTCGCGTTATGGGCGGCGGCCGCGAGCATGAACGACGTGCTCATCGCGCATTTCAAGAAGGCGTTTCTGCTCAGCGATTTCCAGACCGCGTTTGTCCAGTCGGCGTTTTATCTGGGTTATTTCTTCGTGGCGATACCGGCCGCACTGGTGGTCCGCCGTTTCAGCTACAAGACCACCATCCTCATCGGCCTGATGCTGTACATGTTCGGTTGCCTGTTGTTCTTCCCGGCAGCATCGACCGCCAAGTACGGCATGTTCCTGCTGGCACTGTTTGTGATTGCGGCGGGGCTGTCGTTCCTCGAGACCGCCTGCAACACCTACTCGACGTTGATGGGCCCGCGTGAAACCGGTACCCGTCGCCTGAATATTTCCCAGACTTTCCATCCGTTCGGTGCGATGGCCGGGGTCTATGTCGGCAGCTTTGTGATGTTCAAGGACACCGACGCCACCCGCGAGCAACTCACGCAAATGAGCACCTCGGACGCGGCGGTCCAGCAACTGCAAATGATCCAGTCCACGTTGCTGCCGTACAAATGGATGATCGCAGTGCTGGTGCTAATGTTCATCCTGATCGCCATCACCCGGTTTCCCGCGTGCAAAGGCAATCAACCGAGCAGCAAGAAAACCGCCAGCCTCGGCCAGAGCCTGTCGCGGCTGTGGCGTAACAAGCGGTTTACCTTTGGTGTGTTGGCGCAGTTTCTATACGTCGGGGCCCAGGTCGGTGTGTGGAGTTTCACCATCCGTTTGGCGATGCAGTTGGGCGGCATGAACGAACGCAGCGCGTCGTGGTTCCTGCTGACGACGTTCGCCGCGTACTTTGTCGGTAAGCTGATTGCCAACGTGCTGATGCGCAAACTGCACCCGGCCAAGGTATTGGCAGTGTACGGCGTGCTGTGCATCGCGTTGCTGGCGTACACGATTCTGGTGCCGAGCATCACCGCGGTATACGCAGCGGTTGGCGTGAGCGTGTTCCTCGGTCCGTGCTGGCCGACCATCTACGGCCTGACCATTGACGGCTTGGGTGAAGACACCGGCGTCGGCGGTTCGCTGCTGGTGATGAGCATTGTCGGTGGCGGGGTGATTCCGATCTTCCAGGGTCTGCTGTCCGATTACAGCGGCGGCAACATGCAACTGGCCTACAGCGTGCCGTTGCTGTGCTTCATCGTGATCGTGATGTACGCGATACGCTGCTTGCGTCATTCCGACAGCGAACGGGCACCGGTAGGTGCGGTGGCCGCGTCATGAATACGCGGATCAATCTTCATCCGTCGCAGTTTGGCGAGGCGCGCAAGGCGTTGCTGGAATCCGAGGCGTTCACGGTCAGCGCCTGGGTCTACCCCAGCGGTGTGCTGGCGGTGGAGTTGGCCAACCGTCGCGGCAGTCTTGTAGTACTGCCGTATCAGGGCCAGATGATTTGGTCCGCCGTGTTCGACGGTTGTGACCTGACCATGCGCAACCTGTTCAACCAGCCCAAACCCAGCCCAACGGTGATCGGCACCTACGGTTGTTTCATGTTTCACAGCGGCCTGCTGCGCAACGGTTGCCCGAGTCCCGAGGACGATCATCCTTTACACGGCGAGATGCCTTGCGCGGCGATGGATCGCGCGTGGCTGGAGGTCGGTGAAGACAGCGCTGGTCAATACCTGCGACTGGGCGGCGAGTACGAATACGCGCAGGGTTTTGGTGACCGCTATCTGGCCAGCCCGAGTGTGACTTTGCGTGCTGATTCAGGGCTGTTCGACATCGCCATGCAGGTGACCAATCTCGCGGGCAAACCGATGGACCTGATGTACATGGCGCACATGAATTACGCCTATGTCGAAGGCGCTCGTTTCATTGAGCCCTTGGGCTTCGAGCGTGTGCGCTTGCGCAGCAGCGTGCCGGCGCACGTGAAACCGACGCCGGCCTGGACTGAGTACATGCAGGTGCTGGCGGAAGACCCGGAGCAGTTCACATGCCTGGATCAGCCGCAACTCTACGATCCCGAGATCGTGTTTTTCTTCGACGGCGTCCGGACGGATGACCGCGGTCATGCGCATTTTCTGCTGAGCCATCCGAACGGTGCGGCGTTCTACACCCGCTACCGTCCGGACCAATTCGACCATGCCGCGCGCTGGATCCTGCACAACCCCGATCAGCAAGTAGCGGCGTTCGTGCTACCGGCCACCTGCGAGCCGGAAGGGTACAAGGCAGAGTCTGCCAAGGGCCACGTGCGTTCACTGGCAGCGGGGGCGACGGCTGATTTCAGCGTCACCACCGGTTACCTCAGTGCAGCGGAACAACAGGCCCTGATCAGATGATCAACTGCGCGCCGCTGGCGGTAATGGCGTCGCGGTAGGCCTTGGGGATTTTCTTGTCGCTGACCACGAACTGAAAGTCCTCAAGGTTGGCGAAGTGCGCGGTGCGCACCGTGTCGAACTTGCTGTGGTCGGCCAGCAACAGCCGCTGTTGCGCCTGACGCAGGACCTTCTGCTTGACCTCCACTTCATTGAAGTTGAAGCAGGTCACGCCGAAGTCCTGGCTGATGCCGGCAGCGGAAACGAAGGCCCAGGTCAGGCGCACGCTGTCGAGGATGCCGGTTTCGGTCTGATTCTCGAACACCTGGTTCTTGCGGTGGAACGTGCCGCCGCACACCACGATGTGGCAGTTGGGTTTTTGCGAGAGTTTGAGCAGCACGTTCAGGGAGTTGCACACCGCGGTGAATTCGAGCTCGTCGGGGATGAAATCGACCACGAAAGGCGTGGTGGTACCGCAGTCGAAGAACACCGTGTCGCCCGGTTGAATAAACCCGGCGGCGAGTTTGCCGATGCGACGCTTTTCTTCAACGTGCCGGGTGTCCTGTTCGGCCACGCGGTAATCGCCGGGCTCGCTGCCGTCGTGAATTTTCGTGATGTAGCCACCGAGCAGCCGCAGGTGGTCGGTGTACTTGCTCAGGTCGCGGCGCAGGGTCATCTCGGACACGTCCAGCAACGCCGCCATCTCGCGCAGATGAATGGCGCTCTGGTCTTGCAGGGCTTGTTGAATCAGCTTGAGACGCTCGGCTTTTTTACTGTCCACAGGCATTCCGGGGTTGATTGTTGGTGTTATTTAAGTAACATTATTTGTGAGATTTGTAACGTTTTTGCGCAAATCACCTTCGATTGTGGCGCAGGGGCATTTGAATATACAAACAGGAGTTTTTGCGATGGCACACCTCGAACCCCAAGCGTTGGCGCAGTACATCGATCATACCTTGCTGGCGCCCGATGCTTCCCGCGAGCAAATCGCAACATTGTGCCGCGAAGCCGTAGAACACGGCTTCTATTCGGTGTGCGTGAACTCGGGGCAAGTCCCTCATGCGGCTCAGTGCCTTGCAGGGCAACGCGTCAACATCTGCGCGGTGGTCGGCTTCCCGCTGGGTGCCGGTCTGAGCGAGACCAAAGCCTTCGAAGCCGAGCGGGCGATCGCCGCCGGTGCCGGGGAGGTCGACATGGTGTTGAACATCGGCGGGTTGAAAGACGGTTTGTTCGATCAAGTGCGGGACGACATCGCCCAGGTCAAACAGGCGTGCGGCAGTGTGCCGCTGAAAGTCATCCTGGAAAACTGCCTGCTCACCGACGCCGAAAAAGTGAAGGCCTGCGAGATTTGCCGTGATCTGAATGTCGCTTTCGTCAAAACATCGACTGGCTTCAGCCGCAGCGGCGCCACGGTGGAAGACGTTGCGCTGATGCGCCGCACCGTCGGCGCGATCATCGGGGTCAAGGCTTCCGGTGGTGTGCGCGATTACCCGACCGCGCTGGCGATGATCGAAGCCGGTGCCACCCGACTGGGCACCAGCTCGGGCATCGCGATCATCAGCGGCGCCCAGGCGGCAGGTGAGGGGTACTGATCAGTCCACGCGCAAGACGATCTTGCCGATGTGATCACCCGCTTCCATCCGTGCATGAGCCTGTGCCGCGTCGGTATAGGGATAGACCTTGTCGATCATCGGCAGGCAACGCCCAGCGGCGAGTACGGGCCAGACGTACTCGCGCAACTGTTCGGCGATCGAGGCTTTTTCTTCACGGGTGCGCGCGCGCATCAGTGAGCCAGTGATCGTCGCGCGTTTGCCCAGGATCGCCAGCAGGTCAACGTCTTTGGCATGAGCACCACCGAGAAAGCCCAGCATCACCAGCCGACCGTCCATGCCCAACGCCGCGATATTCTGATTCAGGTACGAACCGCCCATGATGTCGAGGATGACATTGACGCCCTTGCCGGCGGTTTTTTCCTGGATGACCTGGACGAAGTCCTGATCGCGATAGTTGATCGCCTCGGCCCCCAACGTGCGGATCGCCGCACACTTCTCCTCACTGCCCGCCGTGGCGAATGCCTTGATGCCAAACTCGCGACACAACATCAGTGCGGTCGTGCCGATGCCACTGGTGCCGCCGTGAATCAATGCGCGCTGGCCTTTGCTGGCGCCGCCCATGTCGAACAGATTGGCCCACACCGTGAAGAAAGTTTCTGGCACCGCCGCGGCGTGCACCCAATCCATCCCTTCAGGAATCGGCAACGTCTGGCTGACCGGTGCGACGCAATATTGCGCGTAACCGCCGCCATTGGTCAGTGCGCAGACGTTATCGCCGACAATGAATTCGTTGACGCCTGCGCCGATGGCTACCACTTCACCGGCCACTTCCAGGCCGGGAATCGGGCTCATGCCGGGTTTCATCGGGTACTTGCCGGCGCGTTGAATCACATCGGGGCGGTTGACCCCGGCAGCGTGTACGCGAATCAGCACTTCGCCTGCACCGGCGGTTGGAACCGGTTCCTGACGTGCCTTTAAAACCTCCGGGCCACCGGGTTCGGTGATTTCAATCAGGGTCATGGTTTGGGGCAGAGTCATGTCGGCGTCCTGTTGTGAAGGTGTTCAGAAAGTGGGACCGCGTCTTGGCGGGGAAAATCAAAAGATCGCAGGCTTTATGGGCAACACAACGGAATCGGCTGATCGCGACGATTCAACAAACGCATCCCCAGTTCCAGTAACAGTGCAACCACAAGGGCGCCGGCGGCAATGACAAACAACAACGCGTGATCGCCGCCGCTGGCGTTGAACAACGCCGAATACGCAAACCCGGCGATGGCCTGAAACGTGGCGAAGGAAACCGTCGCGCGGCTCCAGGCAATTTGCTGCTGATGATGCTGTGGGATCAGTTCGTGAACCCGTGCCAGCGCCAGTGGGACGATGCCCGGCGGGAATGAGCCGAGGATCACCGCCAGCAGGGCCAGCGCTGCGAAAGAACTCGATATCGAAAGCAGGCCGACGGCAATCGCCTGCACCACCAGCACCAGCCGAATGCTTTGTTTCGCGCCTAGTTGATCGGCCAGAAAGCCATAACTCACCGGCCCGATAATCGCGCCAACGCCATACATCACCCAGATTAGTGCACCGATGTGCGAGCCGGCACCGAGCCCGCGGGCCACGTAATCCACCAGGAACACCATCGCTGGCACGAGTCCGGCGGCCATGAACGCGTATTGGGCGAATAACAGGTACACGCGCGAGTCGGTCGGTGTCGACGAAGTGTTGTCCAGCGCCGTGGTGGTCGCGTGGTGCGAGTCTGATGGCCAGCCGAACCAGCTCGCAGCGGTCAGCAGCAGCGAAAGAAGACCGAGGCCAAACCAGGTTTGCTGCAAGCCAAGGCTTAGCAACGGCGGAACAATCGTTCCCGACCCGGCAATGCCAAGACCGATGCCCAGAAAAATCGCACCGCTTGCCAAGCCTCTGCGGGATGCCGGCACATGGGGCAGCACCGTGGCAGCCACCAGCACCATGATTGCGCCACCGGCAATGCCCGACAGCAGGCGCCAGCCAAAGAACCAGCTCACCGACAACGGAAAACCACAGGCGAAAAACGACAAGGTCACGGCAAGCATCATCAGACGCAGTGCCGTTGTATTGGAGGTGCGTTGGGCCAAAGGGCGGCCGATCAGTGCGCCGATCAGATAACCGACTAGGTTGGCGGCACCGAGGTAGACCACGTCGCTGGAGGAAAACCAGCGCGCCTGGATCAATGATGGAATCAACGGCGTGTAAGCAAATCGCGCCAGGCCAATGCTGACCAGGCTGGCGCAGAGGCCGGCAAAGATCGGCAGCCAGATCGCGTTGCGCAGGGTGGGCGAGGTGCTGTGCATGATAACGGTCCTGTAAGTTTTGCTGGCCTCCAGCCTATCGTGGTTTACGAATGCAATAATGCAGCGATTTCGCGCTAGAGTGATGCATCTATGCATCAGTTGGAGAGCCGTATGAATTGGGATGACGCGCGGGTGTTTCTGGCGGTGTGCCGAGAGTCGACGCTAAGGGGCGCGGCGCGGGTGCTGGGTGTCGATCAGGCCACGGTCGGCCGGCGGATCACGGCCCTGGAAAAGTCCTTGAGTGCCACGCTATTCCTGCGCACCTCCGAGGGTTATGCGTTGACGGCTGTCGGCGAAGCCGCGTTGCGGGCGGTGGAAAAAATGGAGCATTCGGCACTCGAACTGGAGCGCCGGATTCAAGGCCTCGACGATCGACTGACCGGGCTCGTAAGGGTCAGCACCACGGACTCCCTGGCCATCGACTTCCTGATCCCGGCGATTGCTCGCCTGCATCAACAGCACCCCGACGTGCGCGTGCAACTGGACGCCTCGACGCAGATTCTCAGCCTGTCCAAACGCGAAGCCGATATCGCCGTGCGCAATACCCGGCCGGACAACCCGGACCTGATCGCCCGGCGCATCGCCCGCTGGCCGGTGGGTCTTTTCGCGTCTCAAGCGTATGTCGATGCCCATGGTGCGCCGGAGCCGGGCTCGGCGTTTGAGGGGCATGATCTGGTGGTGTATCAGCCGTATCTGCAAGGCAACAAAGACATGACGCTGGTCTCGGAACCGCTGGGTCGCGGGCGCATTGTCTCGAGCCTGAGTTCCAGTCTGCTGGTGCGCCGATCCATTGTTGCAGGGATCGGGCTCGGGGAAATTCCGGTGTACATGGGGGATAGGGACGGGCTGGTCAGGTTGTGGCCGGAGCGCACGCGACCGGTGCCATATGACGTGTGGCTGGTAACCCACGCAGACCTGCGGCATACCGCCAGAGTCCGTGTAGTGATTGATGAAATTGTCGCGGTGTTTTCAGGGACGGGCGAGTGAGGCCTGGGGGCTTCGATGCCCCCAGGCGATTCACAGTCATGGCATTTCCGGCAGTTCTTGAGGGCGCAGATCGAACACCAGCACTTCAGCATCGACACCGTTGCTCAACGTCAGCACCTGTTCATCGCGAACCCGCACGCCATCGCCTTCCTGCAATGGCACGCCGTTGAGTTCAACACTGCCGCGGGCCACATGCACATAGGCATAGCGGTTTGCGGCCAATTCCAGAGTAGAGCTTTCCTTACCGTCGATGAGCGCGGCATACACCCGTGCATCCTGACGCACCTTCAGCGAACCCTTCGCCCCGTCGGGGGAGATGATCAGTTGCAGACGCCCGCGTTTCTTCTGCGTGCTGAAGTGCTCTTGCTGATAACGCGGTTTGGCGCCGCTGACGTCCGGCACGATCCAGATTTGCAGGAAGTGCACCGGCCGGGTGGCCGAGTGGTTGTACTCACTGTGTGCCACGCCGCTGCCGGCGCTCATCAACTGCACGTCACCCGGGCGGATCACCGAGCCAGTACCCAGGGTGTCTTTGTGTTCCAGAGCACCTTCGAGCACATAAGAGAAAATCTCCATGTCGCGGTGCGGGTGCTGGCCGAAACCTTTACCGGCGGCAACCCGGTCATCGTTGATCACCAGCAGGTCGGAAAAACCCTGCTCTTTCGGGTTGCGATAATTGGCGAAGGAAAAGGTATGGAACGACTTCAACCAACCGTGATTGGCCGCGCCGCGATCGGAAGCTTTGCGAAGGGTCAGCATGATGAAATCTCCTGTGGGGACGTTGATTCGTCCGAGTGAGGAGAAGGTTAATGGTTACTGGCTGATGCAATAAGTAGATGAAAATTGAAATACTGTCCTGTTCAGGTTGACAATAATCGGCAAGCGATCACGTATTCTTCTCCGACGCTGATGCCACATTTGGCCATAATGCACAGCATTCTTTGGATGCCAGGCACTCCCATCAAAAGTTGGGTGCCCCGCAGACTGACCTTCTTATGACTTCAGTGATTTGAACCCATGAAAACCGTGGCTATGGTGTTGTTCCCGGACTTTCTCCTGCTGGACATGGCAGGCCCGATGGAAGTGTTTTCCATCGCCAATCGATATCTGGCAGCGGATGACCGTTACGAACTGTCGACCATCGGCACCGAACATGGCGTACTGCGCGCCTCCAACGGCGTCAGCGTTCAGACCGATTTGCACATCGATCAGGCAGATCGCGCGTATGACCTATTACTGGTGCCGGGCGGTCCGGGCGCCTACAACGAAAAACATCCACCGCTGTTGTGTTGGCTCAAAGCCGCTGTCGGTCGCGCCGAGCGTTTCGGCTCGATCTGCACCGGCGTGTTCGTGCTGGGCCATGCCGGTTTGCTGGACGGTTATCGTGTCACCACCCACTGGCATTACACCGAACGATTGATCAAGGGCTTCCCGAAGGCCACCGTCGAAACCGATCAGATTTACGTGCAGGACCGCAACCTCATCACCTCCGGCGGCGTCACCGCCGGTATTGACCTGGCGCTGGCGGTGGTTGCCGAAGACCATGGCAAGAAAGTCGCCCTGGACGTGGCCAAGGTGTTGCTGGTAGTCATGAAACGCCAGGGTGGGCAGGCGCAGTTCAGCCCGTTGATGGCCGCTGTCGCACCGCAGGAAACGCCGATCACCCGTGTGCAGAGGAATGTGCTCGAACACCTCGATGAAGCCTTCAGCATCGAACGCATGGCCAGCCTCGCGAACATGAGCACACGGCACTTCGCCCGGATGTTTGCCCGGGAAGTGAACATGACGCCCATGGAATTTCTGCAAAGTGCGCGTATCGACTGCGCCAGGAGCCTGCTGGAAACCAGCGAATTGCCCCTCAAGACCGTGGCCTTCAAAAGTGGCTTCGGCAGCGTACGGCACATGCGTTTTCTGTTCAGTGAAAAGCTCGGTCTGACCCCGTCCCAATACCGTGAACAGTTCAGTTAGAGCGTTCTTGTCCGTTCTGCGCACCCAGATGGCGGTGACACTCCCACCGTGGCAGTTGTACCGTCACTGAGGCCTGCCAAGATACGGGTGAACGCTTTGCAATGGAGATGCGGGAGTCTGGAGGGCGCGTGCGATGGATGTGCTGCACGGTGAGCCGGGCCAGGTTTCAGCACGAGAATGTGCATGAACAGCCTCAGAGATTTAAACAGCGATGCGGTGTTGCGATTCGGCCCCTACGCATTCCACCAGCGGCAACGGCTGATCCTGGAAGGTGACCGGCCGTTGCGCATGGGCGGTCGGGCACTGGATATCCTCCAGGTGCTGGTCGAGCGCGCCGGCAATGTGGTCAGCAAGGACGAACTGATTGCTCACGTCTGGCCGACGTCCGTGGTCGAGGACATCAACCTGCGCGTGCACATTGCGGCCCTGCGCCGGGCGCTTGGCGACGGGCAGAATGGCCAGCGCTACATCGTCAACATTCCCCAACGCGGTTATAGCTTTATCGCCCCGGTGCAGCCTTCGTCTGCGGGCACGCAGGTCTTGATCGAGACCGTTCAAAAACATCAGCACAACCTGCCTGCACGACTCACGCCGGTGACCGGCCGAGATTCGATGGTCGGCAGTCTCGTCCGGCAGTTACCGGTTCGGCGTCTCATGACGCTGGTTGGCCCCGGCGGCGTCGGCAAGACCACGGTGGCGTTGCGTGTCGCCGAACTGCTGTTGCAGCACTATGAAGATGGTGTGTGGCTGATTGATTTCGCGGCGATCGATGACCCCACGCGAGTGGTCGATCATCTGACCCAGACCCTTGAACGGGAGATCGGCACGACGCTGGACGGGCTGGCAAACCGGCACACGTTGCTGGTGCTCGACAACTGCGATCACCTGCTGGAACACTGCCGAACACTAGTCGAGGATTTGCTGGTGTCGGCGCCTCGACTGTCCATTCTGGTGACCAGCCGCGAGCCTTTGCAGGCGGCAGAAGAAACGGTCCAGCGTCTGCCGTCTCTGGTGGTGCCGCCGGTGTCGGCGTTGCACAGTGTCGCCGAAGCCATGGGGTATTCGGCGGTGCAGCTGTTCGTCAGTCGTGCCCGAACCCGCCAACAAGGGTTTACCTTGCGCGAACAAGACCTCCAAGCGGTCCGTGAAATCTGTCGGCGGCTCGATGGGTTGCCACTGGCCATTGAACTGGCAGCGGCGCAGATCCACGCGCTGGCGTTGGTCGGCTTGCAAGCTCAGCTGGATAACTGTCTTCAGCTGCTGACCCAAGGCCGGCGCACGGCGGTGCCCCGACATCAGACGCTCAAAGCTGCGTTGGACTGGAGCTATGAGCGGCTGAGCCTGCTGGAACAAACCGTATTGCAGCGCCTGTCGGTGTTCAAAATGTCCTTCACCCTCGATGCCGCGATTGGCGTGTGCAGTTGCGTGGAGCTGAAACCCAATCAACTGGCGGAACTGGTGAAGCGATTGGTCGCCAAATCGTTGCTCTCGATGGATCAGGTCAACGGCACAGCCCGTTATCGCTTACTCAACACCACGCGCACGTATGCCCTTGAGAAGCTCGAGCACAGCGGCCATCTGCGGGCGTTTGAGCGGCGCTATTGGCACCACATCAGCCGGGCGCGCTGGGTCTCAGGCGTGCAGTTGCCCATGGAGCTCGTCGAGTAATTGACGGACTTTACTCAGGTCCGGTGTAGAAAATCCCTCGGTGAACCGATGGTAGATCGGTGCCAGCAGCTCATGAGCTTGCTGATACAAGCCCTGACGCTGCCAAAGTTGAGCCAGTGAGGTGGCGCTGCGCAGTTCCCAGGCCAGGGCACCCTGATGTTTCGCCACGTTTAAAGCCCTGTTCAACACGGCTTCGGCCGCTTCGGTTTTCAGTGGGCAATTCTCGGCCAGCAGCGCATCAGCCCGGGCCCGCAGAACTTCCGCCGTGCTCCAGCCGGCCGTACCGGTGTCGGCCCGTTGCAACAGGGCGTCATCGACGAAACCGCAATCCAGGGTGACCATGATGTCCTTGATCAGCCCCACGCCTAGCTGAAGAGGCAAGTGCACCTCGGCGCGGTCGATCACCTGCGCATAGTGCCGGGCCCAGGTGTAGAACAGCAGCACCGAGTGTTTCTGTGCTTGTTCCAGCAGCAGGCGCAAGAGTTCACGAGCGGTACGGGTATCGCCGTTGTAGTGAGCGATCAGGCAACCGGCCAGCGCCAGGGTGTAGCAGATGGACGTGCCGTGGTTGATCTGGATCGCAATGTCCAGCGCTTGCCGGGCGGTGCGCCAGGCTTGTTCCGGTTGCCCCTGCAACCAGAGGATGCGCGCCAGAATCGTCAAGGCGGCGACGCTCTGATCGTAGTGCACGCCAAAACCGTAGGTGAAACGGTTGAGGTGGCCGCTCTGGGCCATGCGCTGGAGGACCTGTTCGGCATTCATCCGCGCCTGCTGCTGGTCCCCGGCAAAGTGCAACGCCAGCACCCGCAAGCGATGTGTGCTGAGGGACAACACCGCATCGCCGTGCAGCCCCAACCGATCGAATTGCCGGCTCTGTTCCAGGGCCATTTGATAATTGGCGCAACAGAGATTGACCGCCATGTGCCCGGACACCGCCCGCAACTGACCGGCCAAATCGTTGCAATGTCTGGCCAGGATTCTGGCGCTGACGAACGCCTCGACGGTTTCCGTCGTGCCGACCTGAGTGTGATAGCAGGAGCTACCGAGGGCGAGCTTGAGCGTCATGTGCAGACGAGGGCAGGGCTCGGGCGCCGCCTCAAGCAACGCTAGCGCTTTGCGTACGTAAACGCCATGTTCCTTGAGCAGCGAAAACTCCTGCCAGAGTGGCGTCGACGTCGCGGCCAAGCGTATCGCCAGCGTCTGCGACCCTTGTCCATTCAAGCCCCAGTCGAGGGCCGAACGAATGTCTTCCAGGCTGCGCGCGTAACGCTCGATCCACAGTCCCGTGGAGATCAGCTCCCAGTCAGTGTGCGCTTGATGCATCAAGGCCAGGCAGCGTTCCGCGTGGCGTCCTCGGGTGTCTGCAATTTCAGCGGCCTGGTCGAGTTTTTCCAGGGCGTAGCTGCGGGTCGTGTCGAGCAATCGATAGAACACCTCTTCGTCGCCCACCTCGACGTTCAGCAGCGACTTGGCCACCAGTTGCGTGATCGAACCGAACACCACGTCGGGCTCGATGTGTTCGCCGACGATCACCGCTGCTGCCGACTCCAGCGTGAACCCTCCCCGGAACACGCCCAGTCGACGCAGGCAGGTTTGCTCGCAGGCGTTCAGCAGTTCGAAACTCCAGTCGAGGGTCGCGCGCAGCGTTTGGTGGCGACCCAGCGCCGACTGACAGCCCTGGGTGAGCAGGCGAAAACTGCCTTGCAGTTGCGCGAGCAACCCGCTCACACCCAAGCTGCCGACTTGTGCAGCGGCCAGTTCGATCGCCAACGGAATACCGTCCAGGCGCCGGCAGATTTCAATCGCCAGCGGCAGTTCGTCGTCAGTCAATTCAAAGCTGTCATGGCTGGCCATGGCCCGTTCAACGAACAAATGCAGCGCCGAAAACGTAAGCGCCTGGGCGCGATCGAGCACGGCGATGGGCGGCGGAAAATCCAGTGACTCCAGACGCTGAACGAATTCGCCTTCGGCGCGCAGGCTCTCGCGGCTGGTGGCCAGAATGTGCACCTGCGGCGCTGCGCGAAGAAGGCTTTCGCAAAGCAAGGCAATCGCGTCGAGCAGGTGTTCGCAGTTGTCGATCACCAGCAACATCTGGCGCTCGCGCAGAAACGCCGCCAGACCGCTCATCGGTTCGGCGTCGTGCAAGGACAAATCCAGCAGCGTGGCCAGATGCGCGGTGATCATCATCGGGTCATTGATCGGCGCCAGGTCCAGCAGGCGAATGCCGTCCCGGTAGCGACCGATCAGTTGTTCTGCGACGCGCAGGGCCACGGTGGTCTTGCCGATCCCGCCCGGGCCGACGAGGGTGATGAAGCGCTGGCGTGGCAGCTGCGTCATCAGGCTGTCGACCAAGGCCTGGCGTCCGATCATGCGCGTGTGGCGGATCGGTAGGTTGTGGCCGCTTGGCATGGGCCGTTCGCCCTCGGGCGGTTGTTCGATCTGTTCCAGCGAGTACGGCGCCACAAAGCTGTAGCCACGCTGGGCCACGGTGATGATGTAGCGCTGACCGGCCTGACCGTCGCCGAGGGCTTTGCGCAGGGCCGCCATGTGCACGCGCAAGTTGATGTCTTCCACCACGCTTCTGGGCCAGACCCTGGCCATTAGTTCTTGCTTGCTGACCACGTTCCCCGCGTGTTCCAGCAGGATCAACAGGATGTCCATCGCCCGCCGACCCAGGCGCAAAGGCTGGTCGGCCTCCATCACCAGACGTTGTCCGGGATAGATGCGGTAGGGGCCGAAATGGATGGCCTTTACGGGGGAAAGGGTCAACGGGTCACTCCTGCTTGCAGCCGTCTGGTACGCGGTTTTCGAGCATATTCCTCAGGTTTTTCCTTTAACGCAACGCGGGTTCGCCTGACTGTCGGGTGTTCGCTGCGACTGCCTGTGCCCGGCGCCAATGGCAGGTGCCGCGTTTACTGGGCGCCACCGTAGCAAAGCACGTGTTGCGGCTTTTGGCGCGCCAATGAAAATTAACAACGTTTAACTCGTGCTGCATCTGGTCTACGCCCAAAACTCTGCTGCTTCAACTTCCGCCGGTCTGTGGGAGCGGTGGTGTTGCAAAGGGATTAACACCTCAATAGGACGCTGGAATGAGCAACGTGGTGGTGGTTTATCACAGCGGCTACGGGCACACCCGGGTCATGGCCGAAGCCGTGGCCCAAGGGGTGGAACGGCACCTGGGCAGCACCTGCCTGCTGATTCCGGTTGAGGACGTGGACCAGCACTGGGACCGTTTGCACAACGCTGACGCCATCATCTTCGGTGCCCCGACTTACATGGGCAGCGCGTCGGCGTCCTTCAAGGGATTCATGGAAGCCACGGCGGCGTTCTACCTCGCCCAGCCGTGGCGCGACAAGCTCGCGGCCGGATTCACCAACTCCGGCTGCCTGTGCGGCGACAAACTCAACACATTGCTGCAGATGGCGGTGTTCGCCGCGCAGCATTCGATGATCTGGGTCGGCCTCGACCTGCTGCCGGCGCGTTCGGGTACGGGCATGTTCGATGGGCAATTGAATCGCCTGGGCAGCTCGCTCGGCGCCATGGCCCAGTCGAATGTCGAACAGTCCCCGGACTTTGCCCCACCGCCCGAAGACCGCTGCACCGCCGCCCACCTCGGCGAGCGGGTGGCGCGACTCGCCGAACGCATGGGCCACTCACCGGTTTGAAACACCCCAACACTCGCTAAGGAGAAATTGCATGAGTACATTCACGACCCGCGACGGCACCGAGATTTACTACAAGGACTGGGGCACCGGTCAGCCCATCGTCTTCAGTCACGGCTGGCCATTGAACGCCGACAGCTGGGAATCGCAAATGATCTTCCTGGCCTCCAAAGGCTACCGGGTGATCGCCCATGATCGCCGCGGTCATGGCCGCTCCAGCCAGCCATGGACCGGCAACGACATGGACACCTACGCCGATGACCTGGCGCAGTTGATCGAGTTATTGGATCTGCAAAACGTTGTGCTGTTCGGCTTCTCCACCGGCGGCGGCGAAGTGGCGCGTTACATTGGTCGTCACGGCACCGGGCGCGTGGCCAAGGCCGGGCTGATTTCTTCGGTGCCGCCGCTGATGCTCAAGACTGAAGCCAACCCCGGCGGCCTGCCGATCGAAGTGTTTGACGGCATTCGCGAGGCATCCCTGGCCGACCGTTCGCAGCTTTACATCGACCTCGCAAGCGGCCCGTTCTTTGGCTTCAATAAACCGGACGCCAAGTCATCTCAGGGCATGATCGACTGGTTCTGGATGCAAGGCATGACCTCCGGCCACAAGAACGCTTATGACTGTATCAAGGCGTTCTCCGAAACCGACTTCACCGAAGACCTGAAGAAGTTCGACATACCGACGCTGGTGGTGCATGGCGATGCTGACCAGGTGGTGCCGATCGAAGCGGCGGGCATTGCGTCTGCAAAACTGGTGAAAGGCTCTACGTTGAAGATCTACCCCGGCGCTCCCCATGGCTTGACGGATACCCACAAGGATCAGCTCAACGCTGATCTGTTGGCGTTTTTGAAGGACTAAGCGTTAATCCCTGGCCCCCGATCCTATGCCATGGAAACTCTGTAGCAGCTGTCGAGCCCCGGCGAGGCTGCGTCCGGCTGCGCAGCAGTCGTAATATCAGCCAACGCAGTGTTTCAGGTAAACCGCGTCATCAGGTTTCACGACTGCTTCGCAGCCGGACGCAGCCTCGCAGGCTCGACAGCTGCTACGAAGCGTGCGGTGTCGAGCTTTGTTGCGCGCGACGTTGATCGGTGTAGGCAGGGTGGTGGGGCAGGGAACGCAGGGTGCGGCAACGCCACGCAAACGGAGTAATGCCTTCATTGCGAGTGAAGATGTGGCAGAAATGCGCCTGATCGCAGAAGCCGCATTCGAGACTGATTTGCGTCAGCGTCAGGTCGGTGCTCTGGATCAATTGCTTGGCGCGGGCGATGCGCTGGTTGCGAATCCAGTCTTGAGGTGAGAGCCCGGTGCTGCACTTGAACGCGCGGGAGAAATGACTGCGCGAAAGGGAACAAGCGCGGGCCAGTTCGGTCACTTCAACGGTTTCACCAAGGTGCTCGAGGATCAGTTGCTTGGCCAGGCTTTCGCGCCACGGGGTCAGGCCGCCGGTGTTTTTCTTTCGCGATTCAGTGGCCGTCGCGCGGGCGACGTTTTGCTGAGAATTGGCCATGACAAATGTCCGTGTCGGTGAGCTTCATTTTTGGTCGCAGGGCTCTGGCAGGCGAGTTAAACGTTGTTAATTCCGTCCGTGCAGGTGGCAACCAACGGCACTAACTCAGCACATTGCTGCAATTTTTTCGGGGGCGAGCCGTGCAAAATCGACGTCATCTGGCGGTGTTGTGCGTGGCCGCTCTTCTGACTCGACCAAGGTGGTGGCATGAAACATTCTCTGGTTTGCGCGCTGGGGCTCGCGGTGGCGCTGGCGTCCGGTATTTCCTCGGCTCAGGCACCGGCGCAAGTCGGCACACAAGTGCCGGGTTACTACCGGTTGGCGGTGGGCGATTACGAGGTGACGGCGTTGTTTGACGGCTACAACGATCTGTCGCCCAAACTGCTCAAGGGCCTGACCCAAAGTCAGATCCGCGCGCTGCTGGCTCGCCGTTCGATTGAAACGCCGGGCGTACAAACCGCGTTCAACGCCTTTCTGATCAACACTGGCAAGCAGTTGATCCTCGTCGATACCGGCGCCGGCCAGTGCATTGGTGCTACAGCCGGGATGCTGTCAGACAATATGAAAGCCGCCGGTTATGAGCCTGCGCAGGTCGATACGATTTTGTTGACCCACCTGCATCTGGACCATGTCTGCGGACTGGTCGACGGCCAACAGAAACCGATTTTCGCCAACGCCACGGTCTTTGCTGCGAAGGCAGAAGCCGACTACTGGCTTGATCCCCAGGCCCTCGCCAAGGCGCCCGAGGGTGCCAAGCCGTACTTCAAAATCGCCCAGGACTCGACCGCGCCCTACGTCGCGGCAGGTCGCTTCAAGACGTTCGATGCCGGTCAGTCGCCCTTGCCGGGTGTGGAGGCAGTTCTCGAAGCCGGTCACACACCGGGCAGCACCACGTACCGTTTCACCTCGCAGGGACAGAGCATTTTGTTCATGGGCGACCTGGTGCATAACCTCGCGGTGCAGTTCGAGCACCCTGAAGTGTCGATCGGCTTTGACGTCAACAGTCAGCAAGCGATCAGGAGTCGCGCCAAGGTGTTCAGCGATGCAGCGGCGAGCAAAGTCTGGGTAACGGCGGCGCATTTGCCGTTTCCGGGCATCGGCCATATCGCGGCAGAGGGTAAGCATTTCCAATGGATACCGGTGGAGTACGGTCCTTACAAACGTGCGGCCAACGTACCGCTGATCGAATAAAGTCCACCGCTTGGTGCCTGGCTGAACACACGAGGGAATCTGCCTGTGAACCGTAACGATTTGCGCCGCGTCGACATGAACCTGTTAGTGATTTTCGAAGCGTTGATGTTCGAAAAGAACCTCACCCGTGTTGCTGAAAAACTGTTCATGGGGCAGCCGGCGGTGAGTGCGGCGCTGGGGCGGTTGCGGGATCTGTTCGATGATCCGCTGCTGTTGCGCAATGGCCGCGGGATGGAGCCGACGGGGCGGGCACTGGCGATCCTCAAGGAGCTGCAACCGGCGATGGATGTGATTTCCGGGGCGGTGAGCCGGGCCAAGGAATTCGACCCGACGACAAGCTGCGATGTGTTTCGCATTGGCCTTTCGGACGACGCCGAGTTCGGCTTGTTTCCGCCATTGTTGAGCCAGCTTCGGGAAGAGGCACCAGGGATCATCGTGGTCGTGCGGCGGGCGAATTATTTGCTGATGCCGGCATTGCTGGCGTCCGGGGAGATTTCGGTGGGGGTGAGTTACACCACGGATCTGCCGGCTAACGCCAAGCGCAAGACGTTGCGGGATATTCCGTGCAAGGTGCTGCGCGGTGACAAACGGCCGGGGACGCTTTCGCTGGATGAATACTGCGAACGACCGCATGCGATGGTGTCGTTTTCGGGGGATTTGAGCGGCAACATTGACCTTGATCTCGCGAAGATCGGACGAAGTCGGCGGGTGGTGTTGGGCGTTCCGCAATTCAGTGGGTTGCGGGCGTTGCTGGCCGGGACCGAGATGATCGCTACCGTGCCGGATTACGCAGCGTGCGCGTTGGTCGAGGGTTGTGCGTTGCGGGCCGAAGACCCGCCGTTTCCGATTGAAGCGGCGCAGCTTTCGATGGCCTGGAGCGGGGTGCATGACAACGATCCGGCGGAGCGATGGTTGCGGTTGCGGATCAGTGAGTTCATGTCGAGGCCTTTGCCTATTTCGGCTTGAACGTGGCGGCCTTCGGGCCGACCAGGTTCTTTTTGGCCGAGTGCATATCCATTCCTGCGGTAACGGCGGCTGGCGGTTTCGCCCTTACGGCGACTCACTTTTTTTACAAGCGCCTAAAAAAAGTAAGCAAAAAAACGCTCGCCCCGAGCGTCCGGCCCCTCGCCTAGGCTCGGCGTTCCTTCGCTCCGGTGTCCATCTGGGGGCATCGCCTCCGGTCGGCTTCGCTTCGACCTCCTCTCGATGTGTGCGGCTTCGCCGCACGGCGCTTCGCGCCTGCCCCCCAGATGAACACCTCCACTCAGCCTCCCGAAGGGGCGGGTGGATCAAGATCAAAAGCTGCAGGCGAGCTAACGCTCGGCCTGTTGAGTGGTGAGAAGCAAAACGTGTACGCCGATCCTCCTGGAGCTGTCGAGTGCAACGAGGCTGCGATCTTTTGATCTTGACCTTGGCGGCCTGACAGCCGACCAATCTCTGGCAGATGACACCAATCCCCTGTGGGAGTGGTGGTGCGGCGATCCGACTTGCCCGCGAAGGCGGTCTTTCCAGTCGACAGTGATGTTGGCTGACCCTCCGCCATCGTAGGCCAGTTCAAGCCCGCTCCCACGGGGGATCTTCGTCAGTTTTCAGATCCAGGCTCATACACAAAAAGAGCACACACATCCAATTTTCCCCGCCCCCACACCGGCACTATCGAATGACGTTCCGGCACATCGCTGCCGGTGATTTTTCATTAGAGCAGGTGGCCCATGAACGCTTCGCGATGGGATGAACGAGCCCAGGATCTCGGGCTGTTTTTTTTGCGGGTCAGCGGTGGTTTGTTTCTGCTGTGGGTGCATGGTTTGCCGAAACTGCTTAACTACAGCACTCAACTGCAAACCATCGAAGACCCGTTTCACCTGGGTGCGAACGTCACGCTGATGCTGGCGATTTTCGCCGAGGTGCTGTGTCCGTTACTGATCGCCGCCGGGGTGTTTGTGCGTTTGGCGTGTCTGCCGATTTTGGCGGTGTTGCTGATTGCGCTGCTGGTGGTGCATGCGCAATGGAGCCTCGATGAAGGGCAGTTCGGTTGGCTGCTGTTGATTCTTTTCACCAGCCTTCTTATCGCCGGGCCGGGACGGCTGGCGCTCAATGTCCGTTTCCCTGGAGCTTTGCGTTATGCCTGAATCCAATCGTTTCGAGGAAGTCGTGACACTGGTCATCAAGCACAGGATCAAGGCGGGGTTTGAAGTGCCCTACGAAGCCTGGTTGCGCAACATTGTCAGCATTGCCGGGCAGCAGGAAGGGCACTTGGGCGTCGATGTGATTCGCGGAAAGAACGCCGGCCTTGACCTGTACACCTGCGTGCTGCGCTTTTGCTCCACCGAGTCGATGCAGCGCTGGCTCGATTCGCCGCAACGGCTGGCACTGGTCAACGAAGCCACGCCGATGCTCGCTGACGGCGACCAGACCGAGGTCAATCCGGTCAATGAATTCTGGTTCGCGCCGCAAGCCGACGCCGCTTCGCCGCCACCACCGCGCTGGAAGCAGGCCGTGGTGACGTTGTTGGTGATTTTGCCGCACACCTTGCTGGTGCCGCTGATCTGGGGGCCGCTGCTGCAGCTCAACGCCTTCCTGTCCAATTACGTGGTTGCCACGTTCCTGATCACGCTGACCATCGTCGTTTCGGTGGTGTACCTGTTCATGCCGATGGCGACGCGGTTATTCGCGCCCTGGCTGTCCTCTTCCACTCAGCCCAAGGAAACGCGATGAACGCCGATCTGATTTTATTCAATGGCCAATTTCATACCGTTGACCGTGAAAACCCACGCGCCAGCGCTGTAGCGATCAGCGATGGTCGCTTTGTCGCAGTCGGCACCGACGCCGACGCCATGGCCCTGCGCGGTTCGGGCACACAGGTCATCGATCTCAAGGGGCGCTGCGTCATTCCCGGCCTCAACGACTCGCACTTGCACCTGATCCGTGGTGGCCTCAACTACAACCTCGAATTGCGCTGGGAAGGTGTCCCCTCACTGGTCGACGCGCTGCGCATGCTCAAGGATCAGGCCGACCGCACGCCGACGCCGCAATGGGTGCGTGTGGTCGGTGGCTGGAACGAATTCCAGTTCGCTGAAAAGCGCATGCCGACCCTCGAAGAACTCAATCAGGCCGCGCCGGATACCCCGGTATTTGTCCTGCATTTGTACGACCGCGCCTTGCTTAACCGTGCCGCGTTGCGCGTGGCCGGTTACACCCGCAACACGCCGAACCCGCCGGGTGGCGAGATTGTGCGCGATGCCAACGGTGAGCCGACCGGCATGCTGGTCGCCCGGCCCAACGCGATGATCCTCTACTCGACCCTGGCGAAGGGGCCGAAGTTGCCGTTGGAGTATCAGGTCAACTCCACCCGCCAATTCATGCGCGAGCTCAACCGTCTCGGCCTGACCAGCGCCATCGATGCCGGCGGCGGTTTCCAGAATTATCCGGACGATTATCAGGTGATCGAGCAGTTGGCCAAAGACCAGCAACTGACCATTCGTATCGCCTACAACCTGTTCACCCAGAAGCCCAAGGAAGAGCTGACCGATTTCAAAAACTGGACCAGCAGCGTGACCCTGCATCAGGGCGACGATTACCTGCGGCACAACGGCGCCGGGGAAATGCTGGTGTTTTCAGCGGCGGATTTCGAGGATTTCCTTGAGCCGCGTCCGGACTTGCCGCAAACCATGGAAGACGAGCTGGAGCCGGTGGTGCGCCACTTGGTCGAGCAGCGCTGGCCGTTCCGTTTGCACGCCACGTACAACGAATCCATCAGCCGCATGCTCGACGTGTTCGAGAAGGTCAATCGCGACATTCCGTTCAACGGTTTGCCGTGGTTTTTCGACCACGCCGAAACCATTACACCGCAGAACATTGAGCGGGTGAGGGCGCTGGGTGGCGGTATCGCGATTCAGGATCGCATGGCATTCCAGGGCGAATATTTCGTTGAGCGTTACGGCGCCAAAGCCGCCGAAGCGACGCCGCCGATCAAACGCATGCTGGCCGAAGGTGTACCCGTCGGCGCCGGCACCGATGCCACGCGAGTGTCCAGCTACAACCCCTGGACTTCGCTGTACTGGATGGTCAGCGGTCGCACGGTCGGTGGCCTGGAACTGCATGCCGAGGGCTTGTCTCGTCAAACCGCACTGGAGCTGTTCACCCACGGTAGCGCCTGGTTCTCTTCCGAGCAGGGCAAGAAAGGCATGATCAAGGTCGGCCAACTGGCTGACGTCGCAGCCTTGAGCGCGGATTTTTTCAGCGTCGACGAAGAAGCGATCAAGTGGATCGAGTCGGTGTTGACCGTGGTCGGCGGCAAGGTGGTGTACGCCGCCGGTGACTTCGAAAAACTCGGGCCGGCCAGCGTACCGGTGCTGCCGGACTGGTCGCCGGTGGTGAAAGTACCGGGGCACTGGCGTCCGACCTCACCGATGCAGGCGCAGGTTCACCATTGCAGCGGGCCGTGCGGCGTGCATTCCCATAGCCATGAAAAGGCGCGGTTGTCGAATGCACCGGTCAGCGATTTCGCGGGTTTCTGGGGCGCGTTTGGCTGCTCGTGTTTCGCGTTCTGACGATCAAAAAAAGCGCCGACCCTTCACGTCGGCGTCGCATGTAACACCCACCCATCGAGGAGTTTCACATGAGCAACGTTCCATACAAACGCCTGAACAAAGATGACGCCGTTGTGCTGTTGGTCGACCACCAGACGGGCCTGATCTCGCTGGTTCAGGATTTCTCGCCAAACGAATTCAAGAACAACGTACTGGCCCTGGGCGATGTGGCCAAGTTCTTCAAGCTGCCGACCATCCTGACCACCAGCTTCGAAAACGGCCCGAACGGCCCGATGGTTCCCGAGTTGAAAGAGCAATTCCCAGACGCGCCGTATATCCCGCGTCCAGGCCAGATCAACGCCTGGGATAACGAAGATTTCGTCAAAGCCGTTAAAGCCACTGGCCGTAAGCAACTGATCATCGCCGGTGTAGTCACCGACGTTTGCGTGACGTTCCCGACGCTGTCGGCGCTGGCTGAAGGGTTTGAAGTGTTCGTGGTGACCGATGCCTCGGGTACTTTCAACGAAACCGTGCAACAAGCAGCCTGGGCGCGCATGGCGGCGGCCGGTGCTCAACTGGTGAATTGGTTCTCGGTGGCCTGCGAGCTGCAGGGCGACTGGCGCAACGACATGGAAGGCCTGGCGAACCTGCTGTCGCCGCGCATTCCGAACTACCGCAATTTGATGAACAGCTACTCGGTGCTGACGTCGAAGTAAGTTTGCGATCGCTCAGAAAAATGCCCGCGAATGCGCGGGCATTTTTTTGTCTGACATAAAGCTCTTCACCACAAAAACTAAGCGTGTTGACGTTTCTGCAGCCAACTCAGGAATCCGCTTTTCCTGATAGGCACCGGTGTGGTCATCAACGCCAACCGACTGCTCTGCTGTCTGACCGCCTGCAGCTTGTTCAACGCCCGACCCACTTCGACACGTTGTTCCATGCAGTTACGGGTCAGGGATTTGTCGATCCGGTAAATGATGCACGAGGTCAATGTGGTGAAGGTCGCCTGCGAGGGCGTATCGGCGAGAATGCTTTGCTCGCCCATGACTTCGCTCGGCCCCATACGCCCGGCTTCGGTTTGCCCAGTGCCATTGGGCACGGTGGCGCTGACCACGCCGGTGGCGATCACCATCAGGCTGTCTGGCACTTCGCCCAATTCCAGTACCACCTGACCTGCCGCGTACTGCTGCGGGACCATCGACTCGGCGATCTGATCACGCTCATCCTCGCTCAAGGAACGGAAGATTTTCACTTCATCGAGCAACGCCCGTGCGCGGGTCGTCGGTTCAATCACGCCATCGAGCTGCCGGGAAATCCCCGCCGCTTCAAGGTGCCGATGCACCAGGTCGAACAGTTGATTGCGCACTTCGCTTTTTTTACCCAGCTCGGCGATAAACCCGCTGGCTACGTATTCGGACATGGTTTCGCCAGACTCTTTCAGCACTGCTTTCGGTGCCGGGTTGAGCAGCAAGCTGCTGCTGCCCTGAAGCGTGCGGTCCAGTGCATCCAGCACCCGACGCGGGCGAATGTGGTTAGGCACCTGAATGCTGATCGACACGCCATGCATGTTGTTCGGCCGACTGAGGTTGACGATTTTTGCCTTGGCCGCCACCGAGTTCGGCACCACCGCGGTACTGCCGGCACTGGTCAGGAGGTGGGTGGCGCGCCAGTCGATGTCGAGCACTTTGCCCTCGACGCCGTCGATCATGATCCAGTCATCCACCTGATACGGCTTGGTGGTGTTGAGCACGATCCCGGAAAACACGTCGCTCAAGGTACTTTGCAACGCCAGGCCCACGACGATGGCCACGACGCCGGAAGTTGCCAGCAAACCTTTCACCGGCAGCTCCAGCACATAACCGGCCGCTGCGACGATGGCGATCAGAAACACCAGCGCGCCGATGACATCCTGCAGCAACCGACCGCTGTGACCGATGCGGCGCATCAGTACCAGACCGATGACTTCGGTGAGCACCCGTGCGGCGTACAGCCACCAGAGAATCCCCAGCGCCGTGGCGCCTGATTGCGCCACGCGATCCTCGGCGAACAGCGGCGCCTGCAACGGGCTCACGCCGGCATTGATCGCGAGTGCGCTGAACATCACGAACAGCGCAAGCCGCACGCCAACCCGCGTGACGCGATGCTTGAACGGCGCGAGGTGCCAGAGCACGGCGTCGATCACCAGCAGCAGGGCACTCCACGACAGCAGATGGGCGAGGAAAAAGGACATGGGGAAACTCCGGCTAAAATAACGCTTTCGATTTATGTAGCAGCTGTCGAACTGTGGCGAGGGGATTTATCCCCGCTCGGCTGCGAAGCAGTCGTAAAATCAGGCAATTCGGTGTGTCAGAACGACCTTGTATTCAGGTTTCACGACTGCTGCGCAGCCGAACGGGGATAAATCCCCTCGCCACATAGCTACTACAAGGGCAAGCAGCTTCGCCACACATTGCTGTGTGGCGAGGTGGACTCAGTTCAAGTGAGTCTTGAGTTCCAGTGCCGCCTGGCGAACCGCTGCTTTCACTTGCGGAATCTGGCTCAGTGGGTTGAGCAGGCCGAAGTCGTGAATCATGCCGTTGTAGCGCACGGCCGTGACCGGCACCCCGGCCGCGTCGAGGTGGCGCGCATAGGCTTCGCCTTCGTCACGCAACACGTCGAACTCGGCGGTTTGCACCAGAGCCGCTGGCAAATCTTTGAGCTGTTCGGCGCTGGCTTGCAACGGCGAGGCATGGATCTGCGCACGCTCGGCTGTGTCGGTGGTGTAGCTGTCCCAGAACCAGTTCATCATGCCCTTGGTCAGGAAGTGGCCTTCAGCAAATTGCCGGTAAGACCCGGTGTCGAACTGTGCGTTGGTCACTGGCCACATCAACAGCTGGAAGCGCAGCGCTGGAGTTTTCTGTTCCTTGGCCATCAAGGCCACGACCGCCGCCATATTGCCGCCGACGCTGTTGCCGGCCACGGCCAGGCGTTTGCCATCGACGCCGATGTCCTCGCCATGCTCGGCCACCCAACGGGTCGCGACGTAAGCCTGGTTGATCGCGGTCGGGTAGTGAGCTTCCGGCGACGGCGTGTAATCGACATAGACTGCGACAGCACCGGAGCCGACCACCAGGTCGTGGATCAGACGCTGGTGAGTCGGGTAATCGCCCAACACCCAGCCACCACCGTGGAAGAACATGAACACCGGCAATTCACCTTTGACCTTGGCCGGCCGCACGATTTTCAGGTTGATGGTTTGCCCATCGACCTTGATCGTACGGTCGCTGACGTCCACACCCGCCAGATCAACCTTCACCGAGTTTTGCGCGCCGGTCAGTACTGCACGGGCATCTGCAGGGCTCAGTTGCTCAAGCGGCTTGCCACCGCCGGCAGCGAGGGCTTCGAGGAAGGCTTGCGTGTTGTGTTCGACACCCGGGCTGCCAGCGGCAAAGGCGTTGCCTACGGCCAGGGCGAGGAGGGAAGCGGTCAGGGATTTTTTGACGATGTTCATGGTTAATTCCTTTTTAATTGTGTGTTTGGTGTAGAAGCAGCGGCTATCGCTGCACCGTGGACACAGATTAATAAGGTGTCTAAAAAGGAAAAAGCGGCTATAAAATGTTTGACTGTCAACCAAGGCGTGACAATGAACCCGTTCGAAGATATGCGTATTTTTTGCCAGGTCATGGATTCCGGCAGCTTCACCGCGGCGGCCGATCAATTGGGCCTGTCCAAGCAGTTTGTCAGCCGGCGCTTGATGCAACTCGAAGAGCGTCTGGGGGTGCGGCTGCTCAATCGCTCCACGCGGCGACTGGACGTGACGCCACTGGGGCAGAGTTATTACGAGTCAGCCTTGCGCCTGCTGGGCGAAGTCGAGCAAGTGGAGCAGGGCATCGCCGGCCAGACCACCGAGCCCCGCGGCACTATTCGTATCAGCGCGCCGTTGTCGTTTGCGGTGGCGCATTTGGGCTGTTTGCTGCCGGTGTTTTTGAAACGTTATCGCGACGTCACGGTGGAGGTCGACCTCAGTGATCGGCCGGTGGATTTGCTCAGTGAGGGTTATGACCTGGCGCTGCGCATCGGCATTCTGGAGGATTCGACGCTGATCGCCCGACGCATCGCCTCCATACAGCGGGTGTACTGCGCCAGCCCGGCTTACCTGGCCGAGCGCGGCACGCCGCTCAAACCCGAAGACTTGCACAGCCATGACTGCCTGCCTTATGGCCACGGGCGCCAGGTGCAATGGCGTTTCGAAGGGCAGGGCAAGCCGTTGGTGGTCAATGTCACCGGGCGGATGCGGGTCAACAATGGTGAATTGCTCAGGGACGCGGCGATTGCCGGCATGGGGATTACTTACTTGCCGACCTTCATTGTCGGTTCGGCGTTGAAGGACGGCAGGCTGGTGCCGGTGTTGGACGCGTTTCGTTCCGAGCCGCTGACGTTGTCGGCGGTCTATCCACAGCACCGCCAGAGTTCGCGGCCGGTGCAGGCGTTGATCGAGTTTTTGCGTGAGCGGCTGGATCAGACTGAGGGTGTGTTGTAGAGCATGAGCACATGCCCCTGTGGGAGCGAGCCTGCTCGCGAAGGCGGTGTATCAGTCAATATTGATGTCGACTGACACTCCGCTTTCGCGAGCAGGCTCGCTCCCACAGGGATTTGTGTTGGTTGGGCATCAGCGGTTGTCAGGACCTTTTGTCATCGCCTGGCTCGCCACCAACATGCACACCATGGTCGTCGCCTGGTTCACCGCCGACATGTACGCCGTGGTCATCGCCGACTTCACCCGCGCGATGCACGCCGTGATCGTCGCCGATTTCACCGGCGTGATGAACCCCGCGATTGTGGCCGACTTCGCCCGCGTGATGAACGCCGTGATCATCCCCCGGTTCGGCGTGAGTGCCGCTACGCCCTGAAGAGGATGAGGCTGAGTTGCCGGAATGGCCCGAGCCATGGTCGCTGCCACTGTGGCCGCTGCCGCTGTTGCCGCCACTGCCACTGTTGCCACCGCTGCCGCTTCCACCGTGACCGCCGCTATTGCCGCCACTGCCACTGCCACCGTGACCACCGCCATTGCCGCCGCCACCGCTTCCACCACCGCCCCCGCCGCCAGAGCCACCACCCCCTCCGCCAGAGCCACCACCGCCCCCGCCACCAGAGCCGCCACCTCCGCCACTCCCGCCGTCCTTGGCCTGTGCGCTCGATACACCGGACAGGCTGTCCGGAATCAATACGGTAGACGCCGACAGAACTGCGCCAATCGCTACTGCCAGTAAAAGCTTGTTGATGTGCATGTCGTTCTCCGTCTTCTTAATTCGGGTTGGAACGTTGATGAACAATGCAACGTGCTGCTCGATTCAATGGGTGAACACCGCAGCGCGCTGATTAATTCATTTGCAACGTGGATGAACGATGAACGGTACAACTCGACCCCGTTCCAGAGGGTCAGTGAATACTCGAGGCCAGCTCGAAAATAGGGATGTACATCAGGATCACGATCACCCCGATCAGCAGGCCGATGAAGGTCATCAGCAAGGGTTCGAACAGCCGCACGAACCATTCGATCCAGCGACTGATTTCTTCGTCGTAGAAGTCGGCGCTGCGCTCCATCATTTGCCCCAGGTTGCCGGACTGTTCGCCAGCGCGCAGCAAGCGCAAGGACACCGGTGTCACCAGATGATTGAGTTCCAGGGCGGTCGACAGCGACTGACCCTCGCGCACCCGTTCGCAGGCCTGGTCCAGGCGCGCGCGGGAGGCGACGGTGAGCAGGCCGCGCACCATGCCCATGGCGGTGACGAGGGGAATCCCGCCTTGCAGCAGAATCCCCAGCGAACGGTAGAAGCGCGCCAGTTCGTACATGAAGATGCGTTGATGGACCGCCGGGAGTTTTTCAATCACACGGTCCAGGCCCCGACGAAAGGCCGGTTGGCGCTGGAGGAAGGTGAGGGCGACGATGATCGCCAGCAATGTGCCGAAGAATTCGCCCTGATGGGCGTGCAAGAACATCCCGCTGCTCATCAGGATCTGCGACAGCCACGGCAGGTTCGAGCCCAGCCCTTCGAACACCAGGCTGAAGCGCGGCACCACGTAGCCCATCAAAAACAACACCACGCCACCGCCCACCACCAGCAACAGCAGGGGGTAGATCGAAGCGCTGACGATTTTTTGCCGAACCTCGTCCATGCGCTGGCGATAGCTGACATAGCGGCCCAAGGCATCGCCCACGGCGCCGGTCTTCTCGCTGGACTGAACCAACGCAACGTAAAGAGGAGGGAACACTGCCGACAACTGGGCCAATGCCTGGGAGAACGATTTGCCTTCATAAAGCAGGCGCACCAGTTCGCTCAAGGTCTTGCGGGCCTGGGGCGCGTTCTCTTTTTCCGCCAGGCTTTCCAGCGCATCGATCAACGGCAGGCCCGCATTGAGCAGCGTCGTCAGTTCCTGGCTGAACAGCACCAGGTTGAAGGTCTCGCGCTGTCGAACCCGCAGCGCACGCCAGTGACGCTCGGCGTACAGGCTGATCACCCGGTAGCCCTGGTCTTCAACGATGCGCCGGGCTTCGCTGTGGCCGAGCGCCTCGACGGTCATCGAGACGACGCCGGCCTTGCCAACGGCCTTGAGATGAAAACGCATGATCGCCTCCCGTCATTGCCAGCTGGTGACTTCGGCGTTTTCGCCTTCGCCGCCGGGTTGTCCGTCCTTGCCCATGGACAACAAGTCGTATTCGCCGTTTTCGCCGGGGTAGCGATAGGTGTAGTTACGGCCCCATGGATCCTGCGGCAGTTTTTTCTGAAGGTAAGGCCCGGTCCATTTGGTTTCATCGCTGGGTGCGGTGACCAGCGCCTGCAAACCCTGTTCGGTCGACGGGTAATGACCGACCTCCAGGCGGTACAGGTCCAGTGCTTTGCCCAGGCCTTCTATTTGCGCCTTGGCCACCTTCACTTCGGAGCGGCCCAGTTGGGCGAAATACTTGGGCGCGACGATGCCAGCCAACAACCCCAGCACCACCAACACCACCAACAGTTCGAGCAGGGTGAACCCGCGTTGAGTACGCGGGGCGGAACGCAAACGCTGATTCATGATGACCTCACACAGTCGGCAGAAGGGTCGCCGTGAAGGCTTATGCAATTGCCATGCACAGGCCCGGGCATTCTTCTGCAACCCCTGAGTTACGGGCCTTTGCGCATCCGGCGCAGTGCTTGCATGCGGCTGGTTTACTACCGGCCATTGGGGCATTAGCCCCATTTTTCGGGGCCGGGAAGGGGAGGCGAAAAAATGAAAACACTCACCACAGGACTGCTTGGTCTGCTGGTGCTGACCGGCGTCGTACAGGCCGATGTGTTCGTTTCCGTGGACGCCAAGGGCAGCTATGTTCTGTCCAATGTCCACCGTCCCGGCCGCACCTATGAACGGGTGATTCACGAGACTGAAACCGCCCGGGTCAGCATGGATCAGCAACCGCAGATGATTGCCCGGCAGCCCTATGCCGAGCTGGTTTCGGCGGCTGCCATGGCCAATGAATTACCGGCAGCGCTGTTGCATGCGGTGATCCAGGCCGAGTCCGCGTATGACTCCCGTGCGCGGTCAGCCAAGGGCGCGGGCGGGTTGATGCAATTGATGCCTGACACCGCCCGGGAGTTGGGGGTGAAGAATGTCTACGACCCGAAAGCCAACATTCAGGGTGGCGCCAAATACCTCAAGCACCTGATGACCCTGTTCGATAACGACATCAGCCTCGCCGTGGCGGCCTACAACGCCGGGCCGCAAGCGGTGCTCAGCCGTGGCGGGGTGATCCCGCCGTTCGCCGAAACCCAGCGTTACGTGCCCAGTGTCTTGCGCCAATACCGACGCTTGCAGGGCCTGGCCGCGGATGCGCCGTTGTGATTGGGGGTTTCCCCCATATGTGGGGCAACCCGATCCGTACCGCCGACCGAAGACCGCAATCGTCCCGTAGCAGCTGCCGAGCTTGCGAGGCTGCGTTCGGCTGCGCAGCAGTCGTGAGTTCAGACGACACGGTGTTTCAGCAATACCTCGCGCTCAGGTTTTACGACTGCTGCGCAGCCGAACGCAGCCTCGCAAGCTCGACAGCTGCTACAGAGCCGAACGCCGACTTCGACGGTTGTTACGGGATGTGCGTTTGGGGGAAGTTATCTTCAGCCCGAATAGTGGGGGAAATGGGTGGGGTATATCCCCCGAGTTATTAAGTCGTTCATATAACCGATTGAAAAATAACTAAATTATTTATGGCATGCGGATTGCTCAAGGGGATTTGTCGAGACTTATTCCTAATGAGTACCACAGCGAGGCCCGTGATCATGACCGGCATACCCTACGCTCCGTCCCTGTTCAAATTGCTGCTGTTGGTGACGTCGATACTGGGCATCGAGCTGGCCGACGCGGCCGTGCGCTGCGAGCGCAATCTGGTGGCCAACGTCGTGGCGCTGGATCAACCGCTGATGTTCAACCGCCTCGGTGCACAGAACGTCAACGGCATGATGTTCGCCCTGCGGCGCGATGTGGTCGATGACCACGAGATGTCCCTGGCCCGGGGCGGGGCGGCGGTGCCGGGCAAAGTCTCGCTGCGGCCCGACAAGCGTCCGCGTCCACTGGTACTGCGCGTCGCTGCCGGTGACTGCCTGACCATCAACCTGCAGAACCTGCTCGCCTACCAGGCCAACCCCGGCAGCCACGAAGACGGGGAGGAGGAAGAGGGTGAGATTGAGGGCGAAGTCGCCATCGGCAACGAAGACGAATTCAAGGTCGATGAACAGGTCGCCGACCGCCACGTCGGCTTCCAGGTCAATGGCATGCAAGCGGTCAACAGCATCGACGACATTGCGTCCTATACCGGGCGCAACGCCAATACCTTGATTGCCCCCGGTGCCACCCGTTCCTACACCTTGTACGCCGAGCGCGAAGGGGCGTTTGCTGCCAGCAGCCGCGGCGCGACCTTCGGCGGTGA
Organism: Pseudomonas sp. LBUM1645; assembly: GCF_059716185.1. NCBI lineage: Bacteria > Pseudomonadati > Pseudomonadota > Gammaproteobacteria > Pseudomonadales > Pseudomonadaceae > Pseudomonas > Pseudomonas sp. LBUM1645. The sequence goes on along the minus strand of NZ_CP166811.1, from coordinate 4,642,397 downwards.
AGGGGATGCAGGCAACGTGGCCAACGGGCTATTCGGCCAAGTGGTAGTGGTGCCCAAGGGCGGCCGCACCTATCGCAACACCGTGACCGAAGAGGAGATGCGCCTGGCCAGCGTCGGCCGCACCCCGGCCGGTCAACCGATTGTCGATTACCAGGCGCGCTACCCGCAGCGTGAGCCGTGGATCCGTGAAGGCAAGGCCGGCACACCGATCATCAACATGGTCGACGGCAATGAAATCATTTCCAGCGAGAGCGACGCGATCGTGATGGGCAGCAACGCCGACGGCAGCTTCCCGCCGTCGACCTATCCGCTGGAAGCCATCGGCAAACGCAACCCGGCGATCCCGAATCGCCTGGAACCATTCCGCGATTTCGCCTCGCAATTCCAGGATGAAACCGCCGCGACCCAGGCGTTCCCCGCTTACTGGGCGGACCCGGTGATGGCCCACGTGCTGGAACCGACTCGCGATTCGTTCATGATCAACTATGGCTCCGGCGGCATGGGCGCCGAAGTGGTCGCCAACCGTTTGGGTGTCGGGCCGATGCACGATTGCCTGTCCTGCGCCTATGAAGAATTCTTCCTCAGCTCGCACACCGTCGGCGATGTGGCGATGCTGGTGGACGTGCCGGCCAACGCCGGTCTGGAAGGCATTCTCCCCGGTCAAGTACCCCGCGCTGATCAGATCGGGGTCAAGGCGACCATGGCGCTGTACCCGTCCGAGCCGTCCAACGTCAACCACAGCTACATCGGCGACTTCATCAAATTCCGCAACACCCACAACGGCCACGAGCAGCACATTTTCCACCTGCACGGGCACCAGTGGTTGTTCAACCCCAACGACGACAACTCCGACTATGTGGACGCCCAAGGCATCGGTCCGGGCGCCGGTTACACCTACGAAATCGCCAACGGGGGTTCGGGCAACCGCAACCGGGTCGCGGGCGATGCGATCTATCACTGCCACTTCTACCCGCATTTTGCCCAAGGCATGTGGAGCATGTGGCGGGTGCATGACGTGTTCGAAGAAGGCACCAAACTCGAGGTTTCCCAACAGGGCGCCGACGGTTATCACAGCGAACCTTATGCACTGCGCAGCGGTAAACCGGCCGCTGGCGCTCGGGCCTTGCCCGATGGCGAGATCGTTGCCGGTACGCCGATTCCAGCCGTCGTGCCGCTGCCAGGCAAAGCCATGGCGCCGATGCCGGGCAAAGTCGCGGTCGTGCCGAAAATCGGCGCAACCCTGGTAGCCGGTGGCGATGACGACGATGACGATGACGAGGAGGATGACGACGAACAACTCAGCGGTAACGGCGGCGCTCAGGCCATCGGTTCCCTGGCCCTGGTGGATCGCAGTGCAGCCAACCGCAATGCCGACGGTAGCCTGAAAAACCCTGGCTATCCGTTCTGGATCGGCGGCATGGAAAGCTCGGTCGGCCAGCGCCCACCGACCCCACCGTTGGACATGCTCGACGCTGCCAAGGCGCAGTCCTTGAAAACCAGCGGCAACGCCTTGTGGGCCAATCTCGACCCGGCTCAGTCCGGTGGCTGGGACGGTGGCCTGGGGCGCCATTCTCTGGACGGTTTCTCCTCCGGTGGCCAGGCGCGCACCATTACCACGTCCCTGGATTTCTCCAAGGAAGTGACGCGTGCCAAGCCGATTTACATGCCGGAAGAGGGCACCGAAGTCGAACAGGCGGCCATGGCCTTCCACGCCAAAAAAGACCATCCGAGCTTCGCCGTGCTGCCCGGTAATCAAGTCGTGGCGCGCAACTTCCGCACCAACGGCGCCTTGCCGATTGCGGGCGCACCGTATTACGAACCGTGCATGGATGATCGGCAAAAACGCCTGACCAGCAGCGCCGGCACCGGCGAGTTCAACAGCGGTGAGCGGATTGACGGGATGTCCTTCAGCGGTTCCTCGACGTTCACCGCCGACCGTCCACGGGTCTACAAAGCCGCGAACATCCAGTTCGATGCGGTCTACAACAAGGTCGGTTACCACTTCCCGCAAGCGCGCATTCTCGCGCTGTGGGAAGACGCCTGGCCGGTGATCAACAAGCAGCGTCCGCCAGAGCCTTTGGTGATGCGCATGAACACCTTCGACTGCGTGCAGTACCAGCAAACCAACCTGGTGCCGGCCACCTATGAAATGGACGACTATCAGGTGCGCACGCCGACCGACGTGATCGGCCAGCACATTCACCTGCCGAAATGGGACCTGACGGCGGCCGACGGTTCGGCCAACGGCTGGAACTACGAAGACGGCGTGCTTTCCCCGGGTGCAGTGCAAGAGCGCATCCACGCCATTCGCGAGTTCAACCAGTGCGCAGGCACCGATCCTCGTGATGGCACGCCGGCCTGCCCGAAAGCCAAGGCTCACCCGTTCTTTGGCCAATACGGCCGGGCCGACTGGGTTGGCGCGCGAACGGCGATGCAGCGCTGGTTTGTCGATCCGGTGGTGAACGCCAAAGGCGTCGACCGTGGCCTGGGAACCATTTTCACCCACGACCACCTCGGTCCATCGACTCACCAACAGATCGGTCTGTACGCCACGGTGCTGGCCGAACCGGCCGGTTCGACCTGGTTCCACGCCGAAACCGGCGAGCCGTTGTACAGCGGCGCGCGGCAGGACGGCGGGCCAACCTCGTGGCAAGCGGTGGTGTCCACCGGTGACCTGGACGGCGACGGCAAGAACGACAGCTTCCGTGAGTTCTTCCTCGAATACAGCGACTTCCAGCACGCCTATGAAGCCGGTGTGTACGTCGGCGCTGGCCCGAATGGCGTGCCCAATCCACAAGCCTTCCCGGCCACCGCTGACAGCTTCCGCTACGCGATCAACCCGCCGGTGCGCAATAACGCCAGCACCCTGCTGGAAGGGGTTGTCGAAGTGCAAGGCGGGCAAGTGCCCGGTTGCCCAACCCGGCCATGCCCACAAGCGATCTCGGTCGATGACCCCGGCATGTTCGTGGTCAATTACCGCAACGAACCGCTCGCCCTGCGGGTGTACGACCCGAACAAGGTCGGCCCGGACGGCAAGCGCGGCATGCAGGCCGACGGCCTCGGCGGCGACCTCGCGTACGCCATGCAAAGCCGTACCGACCGCGCCATCCCGGCGATGAACCTGGCGCCGAACCTGGTGACCGCGGCCACCGGTCCAACCGGCGGCACCACGCTGTTCCCGCCACACATCAACCGTGGCGGCGCCGAACCGGGTGATCCGTTCACCCCGATGCTGCGCACCTACACCGGGGACAACGTGCGGCTGCGGGTGCATGCCGGTGGTCACGAAGAAGAGCACAACGTAACCCTGCACGGCGTGAAGTGGCTGCAAAGCGGTTCCGGTTTCGGCAACAGCTCCAACTCCGGCTGGCGCTCGTCGCAAATGATCGGGATCTCCGAGCAGATGGGCTTCAATGCGCCGGTGTCGATGATCTCCAGCGCGGCCGCGACCACCGGGGATTACCTGTACTCGATGGACGCCTCCCTGGAAGGTTACTGGAGCGGGATCTGGGGCGTGATGCGCAACTACACGGCCCAACGCAGCGACCTGTTCGCGCTGCCGAACAACGCGAAACCGGCCGGTATGCGCAACACCGTGGCGTTCGATGGCATCTGCCCACGGATCGGCGCCAACCCCAATGGCATCGGCACCCGGCCGACACCACAACGCAACTATGAAGTGGTCGCGGCACTGGCCAACGACATCCTGCGCAATCCGTTGAACCTGTCCATCGGTGATCCGGCAGGGATGGGTCAGCATGTCGGCGGGCCATTGAATCCGGCGGGTGGCACCCTGGTGTTCAACTCGCGGACGGTGAGCATTCCGCAGGTCACCGTGACCGATCCTGAAGACGGAGAGACCTTCACCATCGGCGGGCAAAGCGGGCCACTGCATGACCCGACGGCGATCCTTTATGTGCGCAAGGGCGACCTCGATCCGATCACCGGCAAGCTCAAACCCGGTGTGCCAGTCGAACCGCTGGTGCTGCGTGCGGCGGCCGGCGATTGCATCAACATCACCCTGGAAAACCGTCTGCCCATCGTCATGCCGGACCTGACTCAGACGGCGGTGATGCAAGGCATGGTCAAACGTGATCGCAACAACGGCCTGGGCGCGACCACCTTCAGCAACAACCTGATGCGGCCGTCCAGCCATGTGGGTCTGCACGCGCAACTGCTGTCGTACGACATCACCAAATCCGACGGCACCAACGTCGGCGCCAACCCGATCCAGACCGTGCCGCCGCGTGTTGGCACTGTCGGCGCATACCCGACGCGGACCTATCAGTACTACGCCGGGCACCTGGAGCGTGAAGGCAAACCGATTACGCAACTGGGCCGCAGTGTCGACAACATCAACGCCACGGCGGTGGAGTTCGGCGGGTTGAATTTCACCCCGGCGGACGTCATCAAGCAGCCGCAGAAAGGCCTGGGTGGTGCGATGAGCATCCTGCCGGTCGGCGCGACCTGGGTTGACGATGCACGCAAAGTCTCAGCGACGGTCACCGCACCGGGGCAGACCACCTACCGCGATTTTGCGATGGTCTGGCAGAAAGCCCTGAACATTCGCTGGGCCAACGGCCGGCCGGTGGAAGGCATTGCGGCGGAAGGCCTGGGTGTGCCGACCGATCCACAGGACAACTCCAGCATGGCCATCAACTACCGGGCCGAGCCGCTGTGGTTCCGCTTCGGGCTGGCGCCGGATGCGCCGTTCGGTCACGCCGATGGCCATGGCTACGGCGACGTGCCCAACGCGCACATGGCGTACAGCAATGCGCTGGTGGGAGGCGATCCGCAGACGCCGGTGCTCTATGTGAAACCGGGGCAACCGTTCCGCACGCACATCATGATGCCCACCGGTGGCAGCCGTGGCACGACCTTCCAACTGGATGGTCACGTCTGGTCGGTCAACCCGTTCCAGTCAGAGAAGAGCGATACCGGTGGTTATCCGATGAGTACGCCAGGAGTGGGCTCGGTGCGGTTCGGCTACAACCCGATGTCGATGTACATCGGCGCCCACGAAAGCATCTTGCCGGCGGCGCACTTCAGCTTCATGCACCCGAGCGCCGGGGGCAGTAACGCGATACCGGGCGACTACCTGTTCCGCGACTACGGCGCCTACGGCAACACCGCCGGGCTTTGGGGATTGCTGCGGGTGACCAACGAACCTGAACCGGCTCCGGCCCCGTAGGGCAGGGAAATAACGCAATACCTGTGGGAGCGAGCTTGCTCGCGATGAGGCCAGCACATTCAACATTGATGTCGACTGTCAGACCGCGATCGCGAGCAAGCTCGCTCCCACAGGGGCGCGTTACGGCAGGCTCAGATTAGAAAGGGGAGAAGTGTTATGAACAGGACCATCAAAGTGGCCGGATGTGCGCTCGTTGTGGGGGTGGCGCTGATCTGGCTGGGGGTATGGCGCACGACGCCCCCGGCCAAGCTGAGCGAGATCGCGTTGCCGGACACCTGGAGTGGCCAGACGCTTGAGCGTGACGGGGTGTCGGTGGCGCTCGAGGTGCGGCCGCTGGCGCAGGACGGCGTGCTGCGCGAGGGTGGATTCGCCGACGTGCGCTTTCGGGTCACTGACAGCGCTTCGGGCCAGCCACTGTCGGGTGTCTCACCCGGTGCCTGGCTCGATCCGGAAACCGTCGCCGCCGACCAGGCCCAGGGCCGCGATCAAAGCTGCAAATCCCGGGTCGGGGTGTTTCTGAAATCGAGCATCGGCGCGCGGCCGTTGCTCGATCTGAACAGCTACTTCCTGCTGGTGATGAACCGCGATGCCAGCGTCTCGGTGGTCGACCCGTCGGTGTTGGTGGGCGGCATCACCAGCACGATGGCGCGGATCGATATCAAGCAACCGCCGATGGATTGGGTCACGCCCAGAGACAACAAGCGGGCGTTCGTCTCGATGCCAACCGCCGATGAAATTGCGGTGATCGACAGCGAGCAATTCAAGTTGATCGACTCGGTCGCCGCCGGCAGCAACCCGGTACGGCTGGCATTACAACCGGATGAGCGTTTGCTGTGGGTCGGCAACAACGCGAAATCGCCCGAGGCGTCCGGAGTGACGGTGATCGACACGCACAGCCTCAAGACGCTCAAACACCTGGCCACCGGTGCCGGGCATCACGAAATCGCCTTCAGCAAGGACAGTCGTTTTGCCTTCGTCACCAACCGCGATGACGGGACGCTGAGCATTATCGACATCGCCAGCCTGACCATCAGCAAGCAACTCAAGAGCGGCTCGCACCCGTTGTCCGTGGCGTACTCGCCGCTGTCCCAGGCGGTGTATGTCGCCGATGGCAAGGACGGCACGGTGACCGTGGTCGACACAACCAGCCTCGCGGTACGGCGGGTGATCAAGGTGAAACAGGGCCTGGGCCCGATGGGGTTCAGCGCTGACGGTCGTTTCGGCATCGTGCTCAACACCCTGGAGAACCAGGCCTCGGTGATCGACGCGGCCACCGACTCGTTGATCCATGAATTGGACGTGTCCGCCGAACCTTATCAAGTGGTGTTCACCAAGGCCTACGCCTACATTCGCGGACTGGCCTCGGCCAAGGTCACGATGATCAATCTGTCGTCCTTGGGCGAAGGCCGCACGCCGATCAGCCAGGGTTTCGAAGCCGGACCTCAGGCGCCACGGCTGGCCGGTGACCTGCCGCTGGCATCGAGCCTGGCGGTGTCGCGGGACGACAACGCGGTGTTTGTGGTCAACCCGGTAGACAACACCACCTACTTCTACGCCGAAGGCATGAACGCGCCGATGTCCGGCTACCCCAATCGCGGGCAGGTGGCGCGGGCGGCGATGGTCATCGACCGCAGCCTGCGCGAAGTCGAGCCGGGGTTGTACAGCGCCAGGATCAAACTGCCCGCCGCCGGACGTTTCGACGTGGCCTTCCTGCTGAACCAGCCGAACATCATCCATTGCTTCACGGCCTTGGTTGAGCCGGATAAAAGCCTCGCCCGGCACCCGGGTGTGCCGAAGGTGGAATTCATGCTCGACACGTCCACGGCCGCCCTCGGCAGTCCTTACGTGGTGCGTTTTCGCATCGTTCAGGGCAAGCAGAAGGCACAGCGCAGCGGGGTCAAGGACGTTCAGGTGCGCTACTTCCGGGCCCCGACGTCCCGGGTCCAGCAAGTCGCCGCGCTGGAAGTGGGCGACGGCGTTTATGAAGCCCCGGTGACCCTCGACCAGAACGGTGCCTGGTACCTGCACGTGCGCGCGGCGTCGCTGGGCGCGAGTTTCGATGACAAGACTTTTGCCAGCGTTCGGGTCCTGCCCGGCGATGCCCACTAAAAAGGAGTTTCAACATGAACCGATTCGCACACCGTGGACTGCTGACGTTCTGCCTGTTGGCTGCCGGTATCGGCCAGGCCCTGGCCCACTCGGCGGATGAACACGCCGGTCACGAAATGCCGGCCAAAAGCGCCCGTTCGGAAAGCGCCCAAGTCAAGTTCGCCGACGTGATGCTGGTGGACCAGAACGGCAAAGCGGTGCGCCTGGAAAAAGACCTGGTGACCAACAAGATCGTGGTCATGAGCTTCATCTACACCAGTTGCACCACGGTGTGCCCGGTGGTGTCGTCGATCATGGGCAAGGTGCAAAAACAGCTGGGTGCCCGGGTCGGCGGCGAGGTGCAACTGGTGTCGATCAGCATCGACCCGCAGCGCGATGACGCCAAACGCCTCAACGACTACGCCCGCAACTTCCAGAAAGGCCCGGGCTGGAGCTGGCTGACCGGCAGCTCGCAGTCGATCAACGAAACCCTCAAGGGGCTGGGCACCTTCAGCGGGGACTTCAAAAGCCATCAGCCATTGATTCTCGTGGGGGATGGCAACAGCCGTCACTGGACCCGCTATTACGGCTTCACCGACCCGACGGTGCTGGCCCGTGAAGTGGAGAAACTCAGCGGTCAGCGCAACGCCCACGCCAAGCACACCGCCATCGCTATGGAGCAGCAGCCATGAGAGCCCTCGACTGGATCTCCCTGACGGTTTGCTTTTGCCTGTTCAGTTCGCTGGCATCCGCCCACGAAGGGCACGAAGAGCCGGCACCCGCAGTGGCCGCCGTTGCCGCATCGCCCGGCTTGGTTACGGGCACTGGCACCCGCGATGCGAAAACCTGGTTCACCGACACGCCGTTGCAGGACCAGAACGGCGAGACCCTGCGTTTCTACAGCGACGCACTGCAGAACCGCGTGGTGCTGCTCAATGTGATTTTCACCAGTTGCAACGATGCCTGCCCGCTGATCACCCGCAAGCTCAAGGAAGTGCGTGAGTTGCTGGGCGACAAGGCCGACGGCATCACTTTTATCTCCCTTACCAGTGATCCGCTGCGGGACACCCCGGCGGTACTCAAGGCTTACACCTTGAAGCAGGGCGTCGATGGCCCCCACTGGCTTTTTCTTACCGGCGACAAGGCACAGATGGACCTTGTATTGGGGCGCATCGGCCAGATCGTGCCGACCCCCGAGCAGCATTCAACACAATTGATTGTGGGTGACGTGGCCAACAAACGCTGGAGCAAAATCCGTCCCGATGCCCCGGCCGCCGCCATTGCTCAGCGCTTGCAGTTGCTGACAATGCCCGTGGCCGGTCGTTGAGCCCGCGCCATGAGAACTTCACTCGCTCTCGGCCTGCTACTGCTCGGCGGCCTGCATTTCGCCGCTGATGCGTTGCCGCTGAGCCCCAGCGAAAGCTCCGGCAAACGGCTGTATCGCGAGGGTGTGTCCGCGAGTGGCGAGCCGATCATGGCGCGGGTCGGGGCGGCGGACATACTGTTGTCGGCCACCAGCCTGCCGTGCGCCAACTGCCACGGCGCCGATGGCCTCGGGCGACCCGAAGGCGGGGTGCGACCGCCGGACCTCAGCTGGTCGCGGCTCACCAGCACCTACGGCCAGCAGCAAATCAATGGCCGTGCGTACCCGGCGTATACCGAAGGCACGTTGGCGCGTGCCATTCAGGAAGGACGTGATCCGGGCAACAATCGGCTCGACCCGGCGATGCCGCGCTTCGTCCTGTCGATGAATGATCAGCGCAACCTCACGGCCTACCTCAAGCGCGTGGCCGAGGACCGCGACCCCGGCCTGACCCCCGACAGTCTGCACCTGGGCACGTTGTTGCCACATCAGGGACCGTTGAGCGAGGAGGGCGCCACGGTGGCGGCGGTGCTCCAGGGCAGCGTGGCGCGAATCAACGAAGCGGGCGGGATTCATGGCCGGAAGTTGCGCCTGACCATCATCGATCCGGGCCCGGACCGCGCCAGTGCCGAGCAGGCGCTGGATCAATTGATCGAGCAGGAACAGGTGTTCGCCTTGATCGCGCCGCTGGCGCCGGCACTGGACTCGGACCTGGCCGCGCGCCTGGAACGGGCCGGCGTTCCGCTGATCGGACCGCTGTCATTGCTGGGCACGGCGCAGGCCAGTCGGCAGATTTTCGAACCGCTGCCGGGGTTGCGCGAGCAACTGATCGCCCTGGCCGAGTACGCCACCGTTAATTTACGGGTGCTCCAGGGACCGACGCTGATCACCTACCCGGACGAACCCAGTCAACGGTTGGCGGCGCAGAGCCTCGGCCAGTACTTGCAGGATCACGACTGGCAAAAGGTCAGTCTGAAAGTCTACGACTCGGCGCAGGACGAATTGCCACTGGGCTCGCGTTCGGTGTTTTACCTGGGCAGCGGGGGCGGTTTCAGTCACCTCGCCGAGCGCTTGCAGGCGGCGGGGCAGGTGCCTTATCTGTTCGCTGCGTCGAACCAGGTGGCGGGTGATCTGTTGCAGGTGCCCAGTGATTTTTCCCGGCGGGTGTTTCTGGCTTATCCGTTCGTGCCCAGTGACTGGACGCTGGCCGGACGCCTGGCCCTGACCCAACTGCGCGAACGCCAGGGGCTCGGCGGTCAGCATGCGATGCTGCAAGTCGGCGCGTTCAGTTCGATGTTGCTGCTCAGCGAAGGCATGAAACAGGCCGGGCGCGACGCCAGCCGCGAGAAACTCATCAGTGCGCTGGAAGGCCTGCATGACTTCGATACCGGGCTGACCCCGCTGATCAGCTTCGGTCCGGGCCGCCGCCTCGGCTTGCGTGGCGCGCATATCGTCACCGTGGACTTGCCCGACCAGCGCTTCTATCTGGTCGCGCCCTATAAACCCATTGCCGCTACACCCTGACTGGAGGTCTCGATCATGACGCTCAAGACTCTGTTGCTCCTGCTCACGCTGTGGGTTCCCGTGGCGTTCTGCAGCAATGGCCCGGCCGCCGCGCGGGTCAATGGCGAGGAAATTTCCGAATTTCGCCTGGAGCGCTATTTCGCCGAATACCTGGAGGACCAGGGCCGGGCGGTGGGCAGCATCCGCAACCCCAAGGCTTACAAGCAATTACGTCAGGCGGCACTGACAGCCTTGATTGACAAAGAATTGCTCTGGCAAGAAGCCGTCAAGCGCGGGGTGGTGGTCAGTGACGCGGTGGTCCAACGCCAGGTCGATCAGACCCGGCAGGCCATGGGCGGTGGCGACATGTTCGCCCGGCGCCTGGAAGAGGCCGGTTTCGACGAAGTCGGTTACACCGAGTACACCCGCCGTGAGCTCGCGGCCCAGCAAGTATTTGCCGACCTTACCCAGGTCGCCGGGCCTGACGAAAAACAGGTCCGTGCGTTCTATGAAGAGCATCGCGCCGAGATGAGCCGGCCGGAACAAATCCAGGCACGGCACATCCTGATCAAAGTGCCTCAAGGCGCTAATGCCGCCACAGTTGAAGCAGCCCGGCTACGCTTAGAGGAGATGCGTGTGAAAATCAGTCAGGGTGAAGACTTTGCCAGCGTGGCCCGGGCCGGTTCCGAAGACGCTTCCGCTAGCGAGGGCGGAGATCTGGGCTATTTTCCTCGTGGGCGGATGATGCCTGAGTTCGAAGCCGCGGCCTTTGCCCTGGCACCGGAGACGGTCAGTGCACCGGTGCGTACGCCGTTGGGATGGCATTTAATCTACCTACAGAACCACTTGGAGGCGACCGATGTCTCAGAGGTGCAAGGGCTTGAAATGGTCCGGGCTTACCTTGCCCGACAGCAACAGGCTCAAGCTCGTCTTCAGGTTCTCGCGCAGCTGCGATCAAGCAATCGAATCGAACGGATTGACGATGATTGAAGGTTCCCCCCCAATAGTGGGGAAAAGCTTCAAGGCGTATCCGAGTGCTTCCCCGCCTTTGGGGGATGGAGTTTCTGGACGAAATGGTTTTTTCATGAAAATCAAAGACGTGCAACGGTAAAAAACCGGCGCTCAGCCTGGCATGAAGTGTGCGTTAGCCTCAGTGAAGGCGCGTACTCCCAGGGCTGGAACATCGGACCTGCGGTTTCAAGGAGTCGACCTTGTTAAACAAAGTACTGGTTGTCGAAGACGAACAGCTCCTTGCCGAAAACCTCAAGGATTACCTTCAGGCGCAAGAGCTCGACGTCCGGATTGCACGTGACGGTGTGACGGGTATCGGTGAAGCCGAACAGTTTGCACCCGATGTGATGGTGTTCGATTACCGCTTGCCCGACATGGAAGGCTTTGAGGTGCTCGATGCTGTCCGCCAGAACAGGAAGTGTCATTTTGTGCTGATTACCGGGCACCCAACCGCTGAAGTCTGTGAGCGGGCCCGGCAACTGGGAGTCAGCCATATCCTGTTCAAACCGTTTCCATTGGCGGAATTGGCCCGAGCAGTCTGCGACCTTCTGGGGATTGAGCGCGAAGCCAAAGCAGGCATGAGCAATTCAAAAGGTTTTGTCGAACGACGCCAGAGCAGGACCGAGAGTTTCCCGCTGCAGTTGTACGACGGCAGTTGGGTGCTGGCAGAACGTCGACAAAGTCTATCGACCTCCATGGCACCAGACGACGAACAATTGCTCACCGGGGAGTAGTGGCGCGACAAGACGTTCCGGCATCCGCCGCAATGGCCTGCCGCGTCGACAGGGCTCAAAGCCCCCGGCGTTGGAGAGCATGCCATGGACCGTCTATTCCTTGCCGTCGAACCGGCGCTGTTGGACTGTGTACCGTCTCGCTTTTCCAGTGAGCAACTGGCCCAGGCACGCTCCCTGGCCGCCAGTTCCGGTGAACGGGTACTGGAAGCCCTCGGGGGGTTGTGCGAACTGGCCCCCATGCCCTTCATCCAGTGCCTCGGCGCGACCCTGCATTATCCGGTGCTCGACACCGACAGCCTGTTCAAAGCCACCCCGGTGTTCGACCGGGTCACCCTGGCCCAATGCCTCAAACGCGAATTCATCCTGCTGCGTCACGACGATGCGGTCATTGGCGTCTTTGCCGACCCCTTCGATACCTCACGCCTGGCCTGGATCGACGACTGCCTGCACGGTGCGCCGCTGTACCTGGTGCATGCCGACGACCTGAAGGCCTACCTGGCCCGCCACGAAGAGAGCTTCCACGCGGTGGAATCGCTCAACGCCCAGGCCGACGCCAATGTCGAAATCGATACCCTGCAAAGCCTGTCCCTGACCAGCATCAGCGAGGACGCCAGCGTCGTCGTCAAACTGGTCAACTCGACCCTCTACGACGCGCTGAAAATGCACGCCAGTGATATCCATCTGGGCACCACCGGCAGCGGCCTGGTGATCAAGTACCGGATCGATGGCGTGCTGAACAACATCAGCAAAATCCAGGGCAGCGAATTCGCCGAGCAAGTGATTTCCCGGGTCAAGGTCATGGCCGAACTGGACATCGGCGAAAAACGCGTGCCCCAGGACGGGCGCTTCAAGATCGGCATCAGCGGCCGGCAGATCGACTTTCGGGTGTCGATCATGCCGAGCATTTTCGGCGAAGACGCGGTGCTGCGGGTCCTCGACAAACAGGACCTGGCCGACAAGGTCTGCGGCGTGCAGTTGCAAGCCTTGGGCTTCGAAGAAGAAACCCTGCGCCATCTGCGTCGGCTGGCGGCCGAACCTTACGGCATGGTGCTAGTGACCGGCCCCACCGGTAGCGGCAAAACCACCACGCTGTACGCGATGATCACCGAGATCAACCACGGCGTGGAAAAGATCATCACCATTGAAGACCCGGTGGAATACCAACTGCCGGGCGTGCTGCAAATCCCGGTCAACGAAAAGAAAGGCCTGACCTTCGCCCGGGGTTTGCGCTCGATCCTGCGTCATGACCCGGACAAGATCATGGTCGGTGAAATCCGCGACCCCGACACCGCGCAGATCGCCGTGCAATCGGCGCTCACCGGGCACCTGGTGTTCACCACCATTCACGCCAACAACGTGTTCGACGTGATCGGCCGGTTCACCCAGATGGAAATCGACCCTTACAGCCTCGTGTCGGCACTCAATGCGGTCCTGGCCCAGCGGCTGATCCGCCTGGTCTGCTCCAGTTGCAGCGCGCCGGCTTACCCGACCGATGAAGAGTTGCGCCTCTCCGGTCTCGATCCGCAACAGGTCGATCACTACCACTTTGTCCACGGCAAGGGCTGCGGTCATTGCCGGGGCACCGGTTACCGCGGGCGTACGGCGATTGCCGAACTGCTGCACCTCGACGACGAACTGCGGCAAATGATCGTCGAGCGCCAACCCATTTCGAAAATCAAGGCCCTGGCGTGCAGCCGTGGCTTGCGCCTGTTGCGCGAGTCGGCACTGGAACTGGTTGCAGAGGGGCGGACCACGCTCGAGGAGATCAATCGTGTCACTTTTATCTCGTGATCGTTTTGTTGCCGTGCTCGGCGCCAGTGGTGTCGGTCTGGGCCAGCGCCGTGGCAGTGAAACCCTGTGGCTGGGCAGCGTCGGTTTTATCGACGAAGGCTTCCATGCCTGGGCCGTGGCGCTGGAAACCCTCGACCGTCTGCTAGGCGAATACACCCGTCCCGGTGCCGAATTGAGTGTGGTGATCTCCGGGCACTTCAGCCGCTTCTGTCTGGTGCCCTGGAGCGAACAGATCAACAGCCCTGCCGAATTGCTCGGGTTTGCCCAACTGTGTTTCGAAGACCTTTACGGCGTACCGACGCAACCCTGGAACATGGTGCTGTCGGCTGAGCCGGCGGGTTACGACCGGGTCGCCACCGCGCTGCCGCAGGACTTGCTGACGCATCTGCGCACGCTGGTCACGGGGCGTGGCCTGCGCCTGCGTTCGGTGCAGCCGTACCTGATGGCGGCGTTCAATCACTTCGATAAAAGCTTCGACGCCGGCGACTTCCTGTTCGTCGTCGCCGAGCCAGTGCGCAGTGTGTTGTTGCTGGCGCGGGAAGGGCGCTGGGCGGCGGTGCGTTCGGTGGGCAGCAGCGACAGCGACGCCGCACTGACTGCGTTGATCGGTCGTGAAAGCCAATTGCAGGCGTCCACCAGCGAGCGGCCGTTGAACGTTTACCTGCACGCGCCGGCACGCATTGACTCGCACCCTGACGTACCCGGTGTGCACCTGCGCACCCTCGAAGAACACCGGACATCCGTACGCGATGGCTTGTACGTCATGTCCCGGGCGGTGGCCTGACATGCGCGCCCTGATGCTCGACTTCCAGCCGCGCCGTCGCTCGGGCCCTTTGGGCTGGAGCTTGCTGGTCGGTGGCGTGGTGTTGACGCTGACCTGCGTGCTGGTTCAGCAGCACCTCAGCGAACAGGCCGCGCAACAGCAAGGCCACTTGCAAACCACTCAGCGCGTACTCACCGGCGACATGGGCGGCAAGGTCAGCCTGACCCCGGCCGAAACCCGCGAACAGGCGCACAACCTGGCCGAGATGCGCAAGGTGTCCCAGCAATTGCGCCGGCCTTGGGAGCGTCTGTTCGCCATGCTCGAAGCCATGCCCCGAGACGACATTGCCTTGCTGACCCTGACCCCGGATGCCCGCAAAGGCCAAGTGCGAATCAGTGCCGAAGCGCGGGATCTGGAAGCCATGCTCGACTTCCACCGCAGCCTCGAAGCCAGCGACGAGCTGTCCGATGTGTCGCTGCTCAGCCACGAAATCGTCGCGAACGTGCCGGAACACCCGGTGCAATTCAACCTGTCGGCTAGCTGGGAGATCGGCGATGCAAATCCCTAGATTGATCGTCCACGAATACCTGCAAGGCTTGGGCATTCCCGGCCTGGCAGGGCTGGCGATGTTGCTGCTGGCGCTGGTGTATGGCCTGGTCGGCTTGATGCCGGACTGGCAGTCGCTACAAACCCTCAGCCAGCAGACGCGCGAAGCCGGTGAATACCTGGCCAAAGTCGAAGACGGCAGTATCGCCGCGCCGGTGGTGCCGCAACGTCAGCTCGACGATTTCCGCAGCAAGTTGCCGTCCCAGCCGCAGGCCACCGTGGCCATCGACAAGATTTACGCACTGGCCGCTCAGGAGCACATCACCCTGGCCCGTGGCGAATATTCCCTGGGCATCGACCCCAAGACACACTTGGCCCGTTATCAGATTCTGCTGCCGGTGCGCGGCAGCTACCCGCAACTGCGGCGCTTCCTGCACGCCTTGCTCGGCCAGCTACCGGCGGTGGTGGTGGAGGACGTGGAGTTTCAGCGTAAAAAAATCGCCGACACCGACCTGACCGGGCGGATCCGCATGACCCTTTACCTGTCGAGGTCATGATGAATACCAAACGCGTAGTGGGTTGGGTGGCGTTCTTCGGCGTGGCAGCGGCGCTGACCTGGTTGCCTGAATACTTCACCTCGTCGTCCGAGGAGGGCGATGCTTCGGTGGCCGCCGTGGCCACCCCGACCAACAGCAAAACCCGTGGTGTGCTGCCCGCAACATCCGCCGGCAAAACATCGGCAGCGATCAAGGACCTGAGCCCGGCTGGCGACCTGTTCGCCGCCCGGAGCTGGAAGGCTGCGCCGCAGCTCGCCACCGTCACCGAACAACCCGTCAACCTGACCCCGGTGGTGCAAGTCCCCACGGCACCACCGATGCCATTCCAGTTCATTGGCAAGCTGAATGACCGTTCCGACCTGCAAGTGTTTTTGCAGAACGGCGAAAAAATATACGTCGTGCGCAAGGGGGATGTGATCGACGACACCTGGCGGATCGAGGGGATTTCCGACGTGGAACTCAGCTTTGTCTACCTGCCTTTGCATTTGTCTCAGACTTTGTCTGTGGGGAGCACGCAATGAACAGATCCCGTTTGCTGATGAACCTTTGCCTTTGTGCAGGACTGGCCGCGTGCAGTTCGGCGCAGGTTGCCAAGCAAGAGGCGACCGACCTGATGGAGTCCGGACAATACGAAGCCGGCCTGGCCCGCATCGAGGAAGGGCTGAAGGAAAACCCTCGCGACACCGAGCTGCACCTGGCCCTGAACAGCGGCCGTGCTCGTGCAGTGACGGCGCTGTTGACCCAGGGCGACATGGATCGCGCCCTGCGTGATTTCGCGTCTGCCCGCCAGGCTTACAGCCGGGTGTTGACCATCGAACCGAACAACCGCCGTGCCCAGGACTCGCTGCGTCAGCTCGATCACATGCGCAGCCTGGATGAAAAACTCGAACTGGCCCGTGGTGACCTGCGTCGCGGTGACATCTACGGCGCCGACCGCCAGGTGAAACAGATCCTCGAGCTGGACCCGAAGAATGAAGGGGCGCTGGAGCTGCAAAGCGACGTCCGCCTGGTGCAAAGCCGCAACGTGGTTCCGTATCCACAACTGCGGACCCGTCTCGATCGGCCGGTGACCCTGGAATTTCGCGAAGCCAACCTGAAAACCATCTTCGAAGTGCTGTCGCAGGTCGCCGGTTTGAATTTCATCTTCGACAAGGATCTGCGCCCGGACATGAAAGCCACCATTTTCGTGCGTGACGTGCGTATCGAAGACGCCGTGGAACTGCTGCTGCAACAGAACCAGCTGCACCAGAAAGTGGTGAACGAAAACACCTTGCTGATCTACCCGGACTCACCACAGAAGCTCAAGGATTACCAAGAGCTGGTGATGCGCACCTTCTACCTGACCAGCATCGATGCCAACACCGCGCTGAACATGATCAAAACCATGCTCAAGACCCGCGATGTGTTCGTCGACGAACGCCTCAATACCCTGACCATGCGCGACTCTGAAGACGCTGTCCGCATGGCCGAAAAACTCCTGCAATCGCAGGACCAGTCCAACCCTGAAGTGGTGCTGGAAGTGGAGGTGATGGAAGTCGCCACCCAGCGGATTCTCGACCTTGGCCTGCAATGGCCGAACACCTTCGGCGTGGTCAACAGCGACGGCTCGGCCGTGACTCTGCTCGATCAACTCAAAGGCATCAACTCCAGCCGGATCTCCATCTCGCCGTCGCCGCAGGCCAAGATCAACGCCCAGGACAACGACATCAACACCCTGGCCAGCCCGGTGATTCGGGTCAGCAACCGCGAACAGGCGCGCATCCACATTGGTCAGCGCGTACCGATCATCAGTGCCACCTCGGTGCCTTCGACTCAAGGGCCGGTGATCACCGAAAGCGTCACCTACCTCGATGTCGGTCTTAAACTTGAAGTACAGCCGACCGTGCACCTGAACAACGAAGTGGCGATCAAAATCGCCCTGGAAGTGAGTAACGCCACGCCGCTGGAACCGACCCGCCAGGGCACGATTCCGGTTCAGGTCGACACCCGCAACGCCCAGACCACCCTGCGTCTGCATGACGGCGAAACCCAGATCCTCGCCGGCCTGATGCGCAACGACCATGGCGCCACCGGCAACAAAATCCCCGGCCTTGGCGACATTCCAGGTCTTGGCCGCTTGTTCGGCAGCAACAAGGACACCGTCGGCAAGTCGGAGCTGGTGCTGTCGATCACGCCGCGGATCGTGCGCAACCTGCCGTACCAGAGCCCGTCGGACATGGAGTTCACCACCGGCACTGAAACCAGCATGCACATTCAGGCACCGGACCGTGGGATGGACTCGACGAGCCCCACAGAGACCCTCGGTGCTCCGGTTGCATCCACCCGCGTTGTCGTCGAGAAGCCCTGATCATGAACGCCTCGCAACGCGGTTTTACCCTGATCGAAGTCGTTGTGACGCTGGCCCTGATCGGCCTGCTGGCCGGCATGGCCGCGCCGCTGACCGAGACCGTGGTGCGCCGGGGCAAGGAGCAGGAACTGCGCACGGCGCTGTATCAGATTCGCGATGCCATCGACGCCTACAAACGGGCGTTCGACGCCGGCTACATCGAGAAATCCCTGGACAGCAGCGGCTACCCACCGAACCTGCAAGTGCTGGTGGACGGTGTGCGCGATGTGCGCAGCGCCAAGGGTGCCAAGTTCTTCTTTTTACGGCGCGTGCCCCATGACCCGCTGGCGCCGGTCAAGCGTAACGACGAAGGCGGCTGGGGCGTGCGCTCCTACGACAGCACGGCTCAGAACCCGCGCGAAGGCGAAGACGTTTTTGACGTCTACTCCAAGGCGCGCGGCAAGGGTCTCAACGGCATCGCCTACCGGGAGTGGTGAGATTATGCGTCGGGAAAAGGGTTTTACCCTGCTGGAACTGATGGTGGTCATGGCAATCATCGCCACCTTGATGACCATCGCCATGCCACGCTATTTCAACAGCCTCGAGGCCTCGAAAGAGACCACGCTGCGCCAGAGCCTGTCGGCCATGCGCGAAGCACTGGACCACTACTACGGCGACACCGGGCGTTATCCCGACTCCATCGAACAGTTGGTCGAGCAGCGTTACCTGCGCAACCCGCCGATGGACCCGATTGCCGAACGCAAAGACCTCTGGGTGCTGGTGGCGCCGCCTGACGGCGTCCCGGGCGGGGTTGCTGATATCAAAAGCGGGGCCACAGGGAGGGCGCGTGATGGCAGCCTTTATTCCGAGTGGTAAGCCCTCGAATGAGGCGGGTTTCACTTACCTGGGCGTGCTGTTTCTGATCATGCTGATGGGCCTGGGCCTGGCAAGCGCCGGTGAGTTGTGGTCCACGGCATCGCGCCGTGATCGTGAACGCCAGTTGCTCTGGGTCGGTACTCAATACGCTCAGGCATTGCGCAGTTATTACCGCAGTTCACCTGGCCTGGCCCAGTACCCCAAAGAGCTGGCGGACCTGTTGCAGGACGAGCGTTTTCCGTCGCCCAAACACCACTTGCGCAACCTCTACCCGGACCCGATTGGTGGTGGCGAATGGACGTTGATGCGCGGTTTTGACGGACGCATCACCGGCCTCAGCAGCCCCTCCACGGACACGCCGCTCAAGCAGGCGGATTTCCCCAGTCAATGGTCGGACTTCACCGGCATGGCGAGTTACAAGGACTGGCAGTTCGTGGCCGAAAAAGCCTTCCTCGATGGCTCGTCCGCGCCCAAAGGCCAATCCAAAAACGCCTCAGGCGTTGGGGCGGTGCTGCCATGAACAGACACTGGCTGCCGGCCCTGGTCCTGATGCTGATGCTGATGACGTCCTTCGTCTCGGCCGCCGAAGAAGACGAAATGCTGGGTTTTATCGTCGACGACACGATCTCGCACATCGGCCACGACTTTTACTACTCGTTCAGTGAACGCCTGCGCGCCACCAGTCCGATGGACTTCAACCTGGTGGTGCGTGAACGACCTTCGGCACGCTGGGGCAGCCTGGTGACCGTGGAATTTCAGCAACGATTGGTTTATCGGCGCTTCCTGCCGCCGAACACCGTGGAGTTGAAGGACGAGGCTTATGAGGCTGCCGATCTGGTCCGCGTGCAGATCGTCCAGCGCAAGCTGGAAGCCTTGTTGCAGGACACCACCGACCTTGAGAGGGACGAACTATGAACACTGGAACTTTCTCGAAACGCAGAGGCATGTGGTTGTTGGGTTTCTGGTTTGCAGGGGCAGGCAGCTGTGGGCTGGTCCAGGCCACGGAGCTGGTCTACACGCCGATCAACCCGTCGTTTGGCGGCAACCCGCTGAACGGGACCTGGTTGCTCAACAACGCCCAGGCGCAGAACGATTACGACGACCCTGACTTGAAGAACCGTACCAGCGCGGCCGGCACGTCGGCCCTGGAGCGCTTCACCAGTCAGCTGCAATCACGGTTGCTGGGGCAGTTGATGGACAACATCTCCGCGGGCAATGCCGGGAGCCTGACCACTGACGCTTTTGTTGTGAACGTCATCGACGACTCCGGTGCACTGACTATTGAAGTGACCGACCGAGCGACCGGTGAAGTTTCCGAAATCCAGGTGAATGGCCTGGCCCCTTGACGGGGACTTGGATCGATGGGGAGTTAAGGACATGAAAAAAATAATAGCGCTGGGGCTGATGTTGGCGGCATTGCAAGGGTGCAGTTTGCGCGAGCCGATGGGGGCCGAGCAGGACACCGAATCACCGACCCTGACACCCCGGGCGTCGACCTATTACGACTTGCTGAACATGCCACGACCCAAGGGGCGGTTGATGGCGGTGGTGTATGGCTTCCGGGATCAGACCGGGCAGTACAAACCGACCCCGGCCAGTTCTTTTTCCACCAGCGTGACCCAGGGCGCGGCGAGCATGTTGATGGATGCGTTGCAGGCCAGTGGCTGGTTTGTGGTGCTGGAACGTGAGGGGCTGCAGAACTTGCTGACCGAGCGCAAGATCATTCGCGCCTCGCAGAAGAAACCGAATACGCCGGTGAATATCCAGGGTGAGTTGCCACCGTTGCAGGCGGCCAATTTGATGCTTGAGGGCGGGATCATTGCCTATGACACCAACGTGCGTAGCGGTGGGGAAGGGGCGCGGTATTTGGGGATCGATATTTCCCGGGAGTATCGGGTGGATCAGGTGTCGGTGAATCTTCGTGCGGTGGATGTGCGCAGTGGGCAGGTGTTGGCGAATGTGATGACCAGCAAGACGATTTATTCTGTTGGGCGCAGTGCGGGGGTGTTCAAGTTTATCGAGTTCAAGAAGTTGCTGGAGGCTGAGGTCGGGTACACCACGAACGAGCCGGCGCAGTTGTGTGTGTTGTCGGCGATCGAGGCGGCTGTTGGGCACCTTTTGGCCCAGGGGATTGAGCGGCGGTTGTGGCAGGTGGCGGGGGATAATTCTTCGCCTGATAACAATGCGACGCTTGACCGGTATTTGACTCAGAACAAGGTTGTACCTGAGGGTGAGGAGGAGTGAGCCGAGGCGGCCTTCGGGCCGACCTGGCTTTTTCAAATGTCCCCAGATCAACTGTAGGAGCTGAGCTTGCTCGCGATGGCGGCCTGACAGCCGACCAGTCTCCCCCAGATGTACCCAGTCCAACTGTGGAAGCTGGCTTGTCGGGTCGCCGCATCGCTGCGATGGCGGCCTGATAGCCGACCAGTCTCCCCCAGATGTACCCAGTCCAACTGTGGGAGCGAGCTTGCTCGCGAAGGCGGCCTGATAGCCGACCTATTTCTTTCAGGTGTACATATCCATTTCTGCGGTAACGGCCGCTAATGGTTTCGCCCTTACGGCGACTCCCTTTGGCAAACGCCCCAAAGGAAGCAAAGGTCTTCGCCCCGAGCGTCCGGCCCCTCGCCTAGGCTCGGCGTTCCTTCGCTCCGGCATTCATCTGGGGGCATCGCCTCCGGTTGGCTTCGCTTCAACCTCCTCTCGATGTGTTCGACTGCGTCGAACGGCGCTGCGCGCCTACCCCCCAGATGAACACCTCCACTCAGCCTCCCGAAGGGGCGGGTGGATCAAGATCAAGAGCTGCAGGCGAGCTAACGCTCGGCCTGTTGAGTGGTGAGAAGCGAAAGGTGTACCCGATCCATTGTGGGAGCGAGCTTGCTCGCGATGGCGGCCTGATAGCCGACCTATCTCACACAGGGTGTACGCCCAGTAGCCCAGTGGCCTTCCCCAGCGGCCAAAGCGCTACCAAACCGAAGAATGAACAGGCAGTAAATCTCAGGGACTCGTATTGGGTCGTAGAGTTAGCTGCTGGTTCTTCATTTGAGTAGGCCGGTGTATTTCCCATATAGCCAAAGAACCACCACCGCCCCTGTAACGAAATAGGCAATATGAAATGGATACGCTGCCCAGCGCTTAAGCCTTTTAGGCAACCGTTTCACTTCTTCAACTGATAAGGGTTCCTGGCGCTGAATTTTTTTAGACGAGATTAAAGCGCTGATTGCGGCCAGACGAAAAATTCTTCCATGATGCCCCGTGCCCCACGTGAGGCGGTTGACGCATATGGAATCCAGTTGTTTGAAATGCTTTTCCAGCGCTTCGAGTTTTGTGTGAGCAGCATAAAAAATGAGAGCTACGTCGAAAAGGCTCAGCAGGATAAGCGCTCCCCAGACCCAGGCGAGTGTTGATCTAGTGAGTTCCATTATTCAGAATGCTCATAGAGTTCTTGCCCAATCAGTTCGCCGCCGTCGGTCACAAGCTTTGTGCCCGGTCCTTGGAAACGGGGCACTTTGGCGATAGGGCTCAATGGTGGATGCCGGGGGATTCGGTTTGGCTTGTAGGGGAAGTCCGAATTTTTCTAAGTGTTTGGGGGAGGGTGGTTTGTCAGTAGGTTATTGGCTTGCCTGCGATTGCGGCCTGACAGCCGACTAAGCTCTGACAGATGTTCCCAGATCAAATGTGGGAGCAGAGCTAGCAAGCGAAGACGGTGACTAAAACTACCGAATCACCGTAAATCAACATTGCCTCATTTACTTCACCAATCCGAGGTATTCAGTCCATCCCCAGAGAACAAATATGCCGAAGACAGAACATGCATTGATTCGATACGGAATTTCTATCCAGCGCCGTAGGTGCAAAGGAAAACGCTGTATGTCTTCCAGTGCAAGGGGATCATCCAGCAAGAGCCTAGAGGGGCGTTTGCGGATTATGGCGGTGATCAAGTTGAGCCGATGCCTGCGACTGTACAAGCCATTACCCCCCTTGTTGTTAGCCTGAATGAGGTAGCAGTGAGTGAGGTGAGACTCCATTTCGCTGAGTTTGAAAAAGCTTACATAAACCACCACCGCCAGGTTGAGAGCAATGAAGAAGAACAACGCAACCACGATCGCGGCGTAAAGCAATTTTATTTCAATCATGGACAGTAGCTTCATATAAGACTTCAGCTGCTGATTCGACGGCTTTCGAACCTGCATTTCCACCTGCCGATGCTGCCGCACCGCTTATGACCAAGACGCAAATCACTCCACCGATACCGCGCGTTTTCAACGCCACACCTGCGCAATACTCCATCGTTATCGGTGCTGTGTAGGTCGTTGCAATGGCAGCCCCACCAACGTTGCCCGCCAGCTTTGCTCCTTCGATATATTTCACCTTCCTACAGGGCTCATCAGCTCCTGCCCGACAAACTTCATTGATCCGCATGCTGGCGGCTGCAGTCGCCAAGCCAATGCCGACATAACCACCGGCTTGCATATATTTTGCCGCTCGGGCCACTCCATCAATATTTGTGGCATAGCCCGGAAGCTGCATCGGTGCCCCGGCCTTATCCCAGCGGTGAATTGTTCGTCGAGTGGACAACCCCAGCGCTCGTTTGAGCTTTGGATGATCAGCCATTCCGGTGCCTTTACGCACCAGCGGTCCCAGCCCGGCATCCAGATTCGCCATGATGCGTTTACGCTTGGCAAAAAATTCCGTGGAGTTCAGGTGACCGTACTGTCGGTATTGCTGCTGATGTAGCTCTTCCAGATTTTTCAGATTGTTTTTAAGACTCTCCAGATGCTGCCCAATCATGAATGACGCCACCCCTAGCGACCCCGCAGACACCTCCAAAAACGGCTCAATCACTTCATGGTGCTCAACCATGAACGACGCCTCTTCATCACTCAGATCCTTGAGCGCGTCATTGACCTTCTCGGCAGCGATCATCATCTGCGCCTCTTCACGCCGGCACATGTAGTGCCGTGAATCGCTGAAGATCACCATTTGCCCCGGTTTCACGTGTTCACCCAGATGGCGATTGAGCGAACGAAATTCGCGACGTAGCGCATCACTTGGCGAACTCTCGTATAGCGAGCGTTCCAGCGACTCAAGGCTCATGGGCTTTTCAATTATGTGAAATCCGGACTCCGCCGGTTTGGGCTGCGTGAAGGCGTGATCTTCGACCAGATGTTGCGCCGGTGGTGGTTCGGGTTTGGGTTTGAAACCATTCCATGAACCGCCACTGTTATCCAGATTGACGCGAGGCGTGACCATTACCCAATCACCGTTGCTCACGGCGTTGATCAGTTTTTGCTGGTGGGCGGCCTGCATGTAGTTGGAGTGGTTGGCACCTACGGCATTCAGCAGGTCGTCGAAGCCTTGTAAGTCGTATGGGTAGTTCAGGGCCTGACGAAGAGCATCGGCAGCTTGATGGCTGTCGAGCACCTGGCCGCTCTGGCCGGCGAGTTGGTGTTGGGGGATGAGTTTGGTCACGCGTTGTGCCCGATCCTTGGAAATAGGGCACTTTGGCGATGGGGCTTGAGGGTGGATGCCGGGGGATTCGTTTTGGTTTGTAGGGGAAGTCCGAATTTTTCTCGGTGTTTGGGGGAGGGTGGTTTGTCAGCGGGTTATTGGTTGGATTGAAGGACCAATCGCGGGCAAGCCACGCTCCCACAGGGGGAATATGTGCTGATTCGAGGGTCGTGTTTAATGGCGTTTAGCGTTACTTCCTGAAAGCTACAGATCCTTGCGCCGTTGCCTACGACTACGCCAGAATCCGCCGGCTTGTGTGCTTTGTACCTGGTCTTTATCGTTTCCGGGCCGCTGAATTCAGCGGCCGGGTTTAGCGACCCGGACTATTCAAAGTGCATCAGTGCTCCAGACTTTCTTGCAGACTTTTGACGTCTGCAATTACGTTATGGTGGCTGTATGCGGGAGATCTTCGGGTCTACCGGGTGCCTTTGACCGGTTCGCTAACCTGCATACAGTCGCCACCCTTACTTGTTTAGCGACAGGTACTGGTGGCGCTATTTTCCAAAGGAGCTTCACCATGCTCAAACCCACACCCAATCCCCCCGAATCAGAAACCGAAAGCACTACCGCCGACCTCCACCTCAACCCTGCCATTCTCAAAAACTCCGCCCCCCACAATCCCAGCAGAATGTTCGCTATCGTCGCGGACATGGACACCGAAAGCCTGTTGGCCCACGCCTGTGAATCGCTGGCTTCGGCGAGAGTCATGGCCAGTGATTTCGCGGTGTTTGTCGAGGGGCCACAGCGCAGCATGTTGTTGGGCATTCAGCAGGTCATCATGCTGGCCGACCTGGCGGTAAATCGGGCGTTGGATAACATCGATCCGCAGGGCTAACCGCTGAACCATTGTGGCGAGGGAGCTTGCTCCCGCTGGGCTGCGAAGCGGCCCCAAACCCGGCAAACACATTTCTACTGACACACCGCATTCACTGGTGTTACGACGGCTTCGCCGCCGAGCGGGAGCAAGCTCCCTCGCCACAGTTAGGCGTTCGGCAGTTTGACCGTGTCATCGTTCTTCGCGGGCAAGCCATGCTCCTGCAGGGATCGTGTTCACAGCCCAAAAAAAACCGCGCCCCCCCACCCAGGGTCGCGGTTTTTTTACGCCTTGTGATTATTGCTGCAGCACAGTCGCCTTGTTGTCAGTACCCAGCTGCTGCACGGTTGCAGTCTGGGTCATGCCACTCTGAGTGACAGTGGCAATGTTGCCGGTGCCGCCCTGAGTGACGTAGGCCACGTTCATGGTGCCGGACTGGTCGAAGTTGGTGGTGTTGCCGATGCCGTTGCTGCTGCCCTGGGCCAGGTTTGAGGTGCCGCGCTGGTCGGCGATGAGGATGTTGTCGCTGCCGTTCTGGTCGAAGTACAGCTCGTTGTAGTTTTCGGCCTGTTTGATGGTGGTTTTGTTGCCGTAGCCGGTCTGGTTGGTGGTCATCACGTGGCCGATACCGTCCTGTTTGAAGCTGGCGGTGTTGTTGGTGCCGTTCTGGTTGACGGTTGCACGTTGGTTGCTGCCGAACTGGCCACCCTTTTCCGGGCCTTTCCAGTCGCTGGCGTAGACCTTGTTATCGCTACCCACGGAGGTAGCGTTCAGCACATGGCTGTCGCCCTTCTGGTAGGTGAAGTGCACGTTGCCGGTGCCTTGCTGGTACAGCGCCAGGGTCGAGCCGACGGATTCGAACTGGTCAGCATAAATCGCGTTGAGGTCGCCGACTTGCAGCACCTGGGCGACGTTGTTTTCGCCGAAGCTCTGGTCGATCACGGTCTCGTTGGTTTGCCCGTACTGGTTGACGGTGGCCTCGCTGGCGGTTTGCCCGCCTTGCCAGACTTCGGCGCCGTTGAAGTCGCCGAACTGGTTGATGGTTACGGTGCCGCCGTTGCCGTCGCGCTGGTCGCCATAGGCGTAGTTGCCTTCGCCCGCCTGGTTGAGATTGATCTGGCCGCCCATGTGGGCGATCTGTTCGGCGGTGGCGTAGTTGGCGGTGCCGTACTGGATGATCACTGCGTTGTTGGCAGTGCCCAGTTGGATCTGTTCGACATTGGCCTCGTTGCTGTCACCAAACTGGAAGGTTTGAGCTTGGGTGCCTTCCTGAGTGTCCTGATAAATGAACGAGAAGTTGCCGCTGCCTTGCTGTTGTTGCAGCACTTCGTTACCGCCTACGCCTATCGACTGGCTGGCATGGCTGGTGTTGGTGCTGCCGACCTGTTGCTGGGTGATGGTGTCGCCGTTTTCGAACAGTTGCTCGGCGTAACCGGCGTTGAAGTCGCCAAGTTGATCCTGGGTGATAGTGCCGGTGGCGTTGTCTTGCACCGCTGCGGCGTCGTTGCCCTCGCCGAGTTGTTGTTGGGTGGCGGTACTGAACGGGGCCGCGGTTTGTTTCACGTCGGCGATGTTGGCGGTACCGACCTGGTCCTGGGTGGAAACGCTGTCGTCGGCCATCGCCTGGGCACTGACAAGGACCAGGATGGCAGCGGTGAGGGGCGTCAGTTTGAACATGATGAAACCTCCAAATGGTGCAGTGCTTTAGCGGTATTGTTTGACCGAAACGCTCATGCCGTTTCCGGACTGGGTCACGGCGCTTGAAAGCCCCGTGCCGGCCTGATCGATGCTGGCGTCGTTGTTGTTGCCGTTCTGGGAAATCTGCGCGCGGTTGTGGCTGCCGGTCTGGGTGATCGAGGCGGCGTTGCCGGAACCTTGCTGAGTGATCATTGCCATCAGGTCGCTGCCTTGTTGCAGGATGTAGGCTTCCTGATTACTGCCCGACTGGACGATGCGACCGAGCAGCGACTGGCCGTTCTGTTGCAGCAACGCAACGTTGGCCTGGCCGTTCTGATCGATCAGTGCTTGCTGGCCAATCGGTGGTGGTAACTCGCCGAGGTCGCCACCGGGACCCAGGTCATCGTTTTCCATCAAGTCATCGGCGCGCACACCCGCACTGCTGCAAAGCAGAAGCAGGCAGAGCAGGGCGGCGGTCGAGGTTTTCATGGCTGCGTCCTTTGGGAAGAGGCCGGCCCCACCCACCGAATCGGTGGGTGGGGCGAGGGCTCAGTTCGAGATCAGCGACACCGTGCGCACGGTGCCTTGGGACGAGGTGATGGTGGCTGTCGGGTTCGCCGATGGAATCACCGTCGTGGTGTTGTTCACCGTCAGCCTCCAGCGACCGGTCGCCGGTACCGTGGTGGTGCCCAGGGTTGCCAGCCCGGTCGGGGTGGAGACCCTGATGGTGATGGTGTTGCCGGTGATCACCGATGAAGTCCCTGCAAAGTCCCAGGTGAAGCGGTTGTTGGAGCGAGCCGACACCGTCGCCGTGGTCACCGTGAAGGTTTCCGCAGCAGGCCTTGGCGAGACTTGCACGGTGACCGTGGCCGGTGTCGACAGGGCGCCGAAGCTGTCCCGGGCGATGTAGGTGAAGGTCGTGGTGAAGGCCGTCGTGACCGTGGCCGGTGGGGTGTAAGTGATCACCGTGCCGTTGCTGCTGACCGTGCCACGGCCGGCTGCAGGTTGGGTCAGGCTGGCGACCGCCAAAGGCACGTTGCCTTCCGGATCGGTGTCGTTGGCCAACACGTTGATCGGAACCGCCACACCCAGGGTTGCGATGCTGTCGGCAACCGCCACCGGTGGCCGGTTAGGCGCCACGGTGATGGTCACGGTCGCTGGGGTAGCCGAAGCCAGGCCTTTGATGTCTTGAGCCTTGTAGGTGAAGGTCGTGGTTAACGGCACAGTGACCACGGCGGGCGGGGTGTAGACCACCGCAGTTGTGCCACTCAACGCCACGGTGCCTTGGCCTGCGGCCGGTTGGGTCAGCGCGGTGATGCTCAGCGGCGTGTTGCCATCCGGGTCTCTGTCGTTGGCCAGCAGGTTGAGGGTGACCGGTACGCCGAAGCTGGTGCTGCCGGTGTCGGCCACGGACAGTGGCGCCTGGTTCTCACCGGTATTCGGTGCGGAACCAACTACAACGACAGGCTCGGTGTCACTGCCGCCTGCGGCGGATTTGACCGTGACAGTTGCGGGGGGCTGGGACAGATCGGCGACGGTGATTTTTTGCAGGGTGCCGGTTTTCGACAGACGTCCGTAACCCTGCGCGACCATGTCTGGCACCGCCACTTCATCAGTGGACGTGGCCTCGATCAGCAGGCTGTGATTGCTCCAGCTGTAGCGAGCGGTCTGGATTTTCACCAGGTCAGCGACCTTGCTCGACACTGCCGTAGGCCGGGTGGTGCCGGCCGGGTTGGTGGCGGTGACCACCACCACCGCAGGCACGGTGGCACCCGTCAGGCGCTGGCCGAAGAACAGGCCAGTGTTGTCGCCGAGCATGTTGGTCAGGCATGGCGTCTTCGGTGGTCCGGGCACCAGGGCCACGGTTTCGCGGAAACACACGCTCGAACCGTTGGCCGACTTGCCAAACACTTCTACCCGGGTACTGCTGGTGCCCGGGCCTGTAGAGGTGCGGCGGTAAGTGGCGCGGCCAATTTCCACCGGGGTTTGCGCACGGTTGTCGAGGACTTTGCCGGACACGGTAAAGAGGGTGGTCTGGATGGTCCCGGCAGGCCCCTGCACACGCAGGAAGTTGTTATTGAACGGGCTACCGGTGACCGCTTCGGTGAGGTTCGGATCGCCTACGAATGTCTCGATGGAACCGGTGTCCGGGTTCACTTCGGTGTAGGGGCCGTTGACGCTGCGCAGGAATGGCCCGACCTGACCATTGAGAGCGCCGGAGAAGTTGCCCGGTGCGCCGATGCCGATGTCGCGGGTGATGTTGATCGCCCGGCGGCCCGGTGTGGTGACGTTGACCGTTTCCACGCCGTACGGGTGGGTGATGGTGTAGGTCCCGGCCACAGGCACGTTCACCCGCAGACGAATCCGCGCAAAGCTTGCCTGGTCGCCGTCGATAGGGTCTTCCGCAGTGAATGCCGCTTCGACCCCGGCCACGTAGGCATCCACGCCATAGCCGCCGACATCATTGATGCTGGTCTCGGCGAGGTACCAGAACGCTTCCGGTGGCCAGTTATCCGGAAACACCATCGGCTGGGTGTCGTCGAAAAACCCCGGTTCCGGATTCAGGATGCACATGTAGGTTGGCGCGCCAGGAGCGCTCGGTACCCGCGTGCTGGTAGCCCGCGACTGGCACAGTTCCAGCGACAGCAGAGTGCTGTCCTGATACCACATCGGGAATTTCCCGGTGGCAAAGGTGTAGGGGCCGGGGTCGACGGCAGCGAGTTGCGCGAAAGCACTGCCGGACAGCGATAGAGTCAGTCCCAGGGCGTTGAGCGCCAGGCGTGGCAATTTGTTCATGATGCCTCCTGATGAGGATCTGGGCATGTGTGCGTTCATTGCACGATGACCACTTCTTCGGTGTCGCTGCCGCCATTGGATGACGTCACTCGAACTTTGGCCGGTGGAATCGGCGAGATGCCGGTCGCCAGGGATTTCACTGCACCATCGCCACTCAGGGCTCCTATGGCGACACCGGTGCCGGTGGTGGCGGTGAGTACCGGCGGCGAGGTTTCATCGCTGGTCGAAGCCACTACCGTGATTTGCGCGGTGCTCAAGCTGTACTGGGCGGTCTGGATCACCACCAGGTCCGTCAGTGGCGTCGACAGCGTGGTCGGCGTGCTGCTGGGAATGGCCAGGTGGTTGTCGGCGGTCACCACCAGGTTGCTTGGCAACGTCGGGTTGGTTGAGGACTGGGCGTACCAGTGGCCGGAGGTATCAGCCTCGGTCAGGTTCAGCACCGGGCTGTTGCTGTCCAGGGTCACGGTGGCCGGTGGCGGTGGGGCCATGACAAACACATCCTGCTGCGCCACCGGTGCGCTTTCACCGGCCTTACGCGAGTAAGTGCTGCGGTTGGTGATCATCGGGGTGGGCCGGACCACGGTCGCCAACTTGCCGGAAATGGCCATTACCGTCGTGCGCAAGTCCAGACCGTTAGGCCCTTCGATGCGGATGTAGTTGGTATTGAAAGGGCTGCCGGTGAAGGCTTCTTCCAGATTCGGATCGCCAACGAACCGCTCGGCCGACCCGGTCACCGGGTTGGTTTCGGTATAGGGGCCGTTGATGCTGCGCAGGAACGGGCCGATGTCACTCTTGAGTGCGCCGTCATAGGTTTTCGGAGTGCCGATGCCGATGTCGCGGGTCATGTTGATGGCGCGGCGCCCACCGGCAGGAACGTCGAATATGTCGACGCCGTAGGGGTGGGTGATGGTGTAGACGCCGGCGGTCGGCACATCTACCCGAATGCGGATGCGGCCAAAACTGACCTGGTCGCCGTCTACCGGTTCTTCAGCGGAGAAGGCGGCTTCCACGGCGCTGACATAGGTCAGGTCGATGCCCCGCGCGGCATCGACGATCGAGCCGTCGCCAGTGAACCAGAACGCCTCATCGGGAAAGTTGCTCGGGAAAACGACGGGCTGCGTGTCGTCGAAAACGCCGGGGGTCGGATTCAACAGGCACATGTAGGCCGGTGCACCGGGGGCGCTGGCAACCCTGGAGCTGACGGCCTTGGACAGGCAAAGCTCGAGGGTTCGACCATGAGTGTCCTGATACCAGCCGGCGAACGAGCCATTGGCTGGCACATAGGGGCCGGGATCGACGGCAAACAGCGCCGCCTGGGCGACGCCTTGGGCCAGTGCGCTAACGACCAGGGCGGCCGCGGTTTTGGACAGTAAAGGGTGCATGAGTTAAGCCCTCTATATCGGAATGCCTGCCCGATGGAGACGGGTCAGTTGAGAGGGGTTCGGCAACTTCCATACCAACCGGCGAAAACGGTCGGCAGAGGCCCGAGTCACGGGCGTGTCACTCACAAGCGGCATCGGGGCGCGGTTTTTGGGCGCGGGCCACTGTCCCCAGAATTGGGGGTAGATGGGGATAAGGAAGAAGTGGGGGGACGAGACCCAACGTCGGGCAATCGGCCATGAGTGGGCTATAACCCTATAGGGGAATCGTCGGGAACACGTCCATGGACATGCCTACTCAAACACTCCAGGCCGAGGGGGGTGATATTCGCCTGAGCTCGCGCAAGCAGCCGTTCAATCTACTGCGCTGGTTTTCGCTCATCAGCATGGCGGTGATTGGCACGGTGGCGGTGGCGTTGGGGGCGGTGTCCACCCGGTTCGTGATTACCGAAAGCGTGCAACGTGATGCGTTGTTGACGTCCCAGTTCATTCAGGCGATTGCCTTGGTCGAGGTGCGCCACGTATCGATTCCCAACGTGCGGACCATGGGCGAACTGCTCGATCCGCGCAACGACAAAAACTTTTCCGACGTCGACCCGCTGGCCCGCGCCATTGCCCGGGGCGAATTCCTCGACCATATCGAGCACTTGCCGGACGTGATTCTGGCCAACATCTATGCCCCCGACCGCATGGTGATCTGGTCGACCAACCCGGCGTTAATGGGCACCACGATCCACGCCGACGAAGACCTGGAGCAAGCCTTTGCTTCCAAAACTCCTGTGTCGGCCAGTTATCACGATGTGGACAAGAGCCGCCTGGAACAGAAGTTCGTGACGCCTCCGGAATACATCTTCATCGAGAACTACATTCCGTTGTTCGATGCCGACGGCGACAAAGTCACGGCGATGGTCGAGATCTACAAGGAACCCAAGGACCTGATCAGCCGCATGGAGCGCGGCCTGGTGTTGATCTGGCTGGCCACTGCACTGGGCGGCGGGCTGATTTACCTGGGGCTGTACTGGATCGTGCGCCGGGCGGCCATTTTGCTGGCGGCGCAACAAAAGCAACTGATCACCAACGAAACCTTTGTCGTCCTGGGCGAGATGTCGTCGGCGGTCGCCCACAGTTTGCGTAATCCGCTGGCGACCATCCGTTCAAGTGCCGAACTGGCGCTGGAATTCGACAGCGGCCCGGCCCACAAGAACATCAACGACATCATCGGCCAAGTGGATCGCATGTCGAAGTGGGTGAGGGAGCTGCTGCAATCCTTGCGTCCGCTCAACGATGAAGCCGAGCCTGTCA
Source organism: Pseudomonas sp. LBUM1645 (assembly GCF_059716185.1). Taxonomy (NCBI): domain Bacteria; kingdom Pseudomonadati; phylum Pseudomonadota; class Gammaproteobacteria; order Pseudomonadales; family Pseudomonadaceae; genus Pseudomonas; species Pseudomonas sp. LBUM1645. The sequence goes on along the minus strand of NZ_CP166811.1, from coordinate 4,610,172 downwards.
ATCTGGTGGCGGCGCTGCATGACAGCCTGATGGCCTTCGAGCATCAAATCGCCAAAGCCTCGATCTACGTGGTGTTTGACCCGAAGCTGACACCCATGGTCCTGAGCCAGCAGGTGCAGTTGACGCAGATCCTCAACAGTTTGCTGGCCAATGCACTGGAAGCCATGGACAAGAGCGGCACATTAACCATCACCTTGGAGCCAACCGATTCCCGTGGCCTCAGCGTGGTGGTGAGCGACACCGGCAAAGGCATGAACGAAGAACAGCGCAGCATGGCCTTCCGGCCGTTTTTCACCACCAAACAAGGTGGGCTGGGTGTCGGGCTGGTGCTGGTCAAGCGGATCATGGAGCGGTTTGGCGGTGCGGTGACCCTGGAAAGCCGTGAAGGCGAGGGCACGAGTGTCCGTCTGTCGTTCAAATTGGTCCCCTGAAAACGGGTGTGAACTTTCCCCGTTAGCGGGTGTCATTCCCCAGTCGTTTCCCCAGTAATGGCGCATTGATATTGATAAGCCATTGTTTTGATGAGTATTAATACTTTCGTAAAAAACGGTTACATCTGGCGAGTTCCTTGCACCACCCCCATTACCCCCTTCATGAATCATGACTTCGAGGCGGCTGGTGATGGACAGAAAATCGCGATACCCCTTCAAATTGCTCGGCCTCCTGACGCCTCTGAGCGTTCTTCTGACAATGACGCTGGGCACAGCGACTCTGCGTGCCAGCCCCATCGACGACGAGCGACAGCCAGAACCTTCCGACCCCTCGGCTTACCACGATGAACCGGCTGACAAAGCAGCGGCGTTGAACGCCATTTTGACCATGCCCCCGGCTAACCTGGATTCCTTCGATTTGCCGGCTGGCGTCAAAGGCAACAAAGGCACCACGCGGGTGGAAAATATCCTGCCGCCAGCGCTGCAAACCAGTTTCAACTACCCCACCAACGGCAAGCCGAGTCCACTGTATGGCGCTCTGCCGTTTACTCAGCAGTTGGTGCTGTTCGAAGAATTCGGCCCGGAAAAACTCGACCCCACCACGCCGGCGGCGCCATTGCCGTTTCCACCGGCCGCCATTGGCCCGCTGCCGCAACAAGATCCCACCAGCGCCGCTCGTAGCGCCCCGCCGAGTGCAGCGCTCGACGCTTTCATGCGTCAACCGGGATTGACCCCGTTCCCGAGCCAGTATTCCAACGTGGTCGACCGCAACCCTTGGCAGAAGCAGATCGAATTTTTCCTCAACCGCCGTATCGGCTCGTCGGCTGAAGGCCGTCCGCCAGGAAAAGGCTGGTCGCACCAGCGCTGGAACGAGTTTTACCCGCAAATGGCCTATAAAACCGTGCAAACCGGCGCACGGTTGAATACCGGTTCGCGTGATAGTCGTCAGATGCACGGCTATGCCTTGGGCGAGTTTGGCCCCGGCGGCCTCTATCACAACGTGGCTGGTGTACCGGCAACCGATGGCACCGCCAAAGGCGTCGATCCGCGTTTCCACCCGAAAATGCCGGTGCAGAATCACAACTCGGTGTGGACCTTCGACGGCACCTTGCCGCCCAAATTGCTCATGGTGCGTTATGGGCAACCCGTGTTGATGCGCCATTACAACGGCTTGCCGATCGACCCGTCGGCGAACATGGGGTTTGGTCTGCACACCATCACCACCCACGAACACAACGGTCACGCACCGGCGGAAAGTGACGGTTATGCCAATGCGTTTTTCTTCCCTGGGCAGTTTTACGACTATCGCTGGCCGATCCAGTTGGCCGGCTACGACAGCATCAACACCAAGGCTGAAGACCCGCGTGCAGCTTTTCCGTGCGCGCCGGGCGAAACCCTGTGGACCAATGACCTCACCCCCAGCCGCAAGACCTGCAACAACGGCACGATCAAGATCCGTGGCGACTGGCGCGAAACCATGAGCACCCACTGGTTCCACGACCACATGCTCGATTTCACCGCGCAGAACGTCTACAAGGGCAACGCGGCGATGATGAACTACTACAGCGCCCTGGACCGCGGCAATGAATCGGTGAATGACGGCGTCAACCTGCGTCTTCCCAGTGGCAGCGCCTTGCCCTGGGGTAACCGCGACTACGACGTCAACCTGCTGTTTGCCGACAAGGCGTGGGATAAGAACGGTCAACTGTGGTTCAACCCGTTCAACACCAACGGCTTCCTCGGTGATCAGGTGCTGGTCAACTGGCAGTGGAAACCGTCCCTGGATGTGCGCGCCCGCAGCTATCGGTTCCGCATGCTCAATGGCTCAGTGTCGCGCTACTTCAAACTGGCGCTGGTGCGCGAGATCAAGGGCACCAGCGGGGAGTTCAAAGGGCCTGCCGGGTCGGGAGTGTCGTATGCCCGCGTGCCGTTCCACATGATTGCCAACGACGGCAACATCATGGAACACAGCGTGCCGTTCGACGGCAGCATGGACCTGGATGCCGACGGCGATAAACAGAACCACAACGCGATACTGCCAACCATGGGCATCGCCGAGCGTTTCGACATCATCGTCAACTTCGCGAAAAACGGGATCAAGCCGGGCGACAAGCTGTTCTTCGTCAACGTGCTGGTGCACGAAGATGGCAAGGGCCCGGAAGAACCCGTCTCCCTGGCTGACGTGCTGTCCGAGAAATACAAGGCGATCATCAAGCAAACCAGCAAGGGGCCGAAGTGGGAAGACGGTGACCCGGCGGTAGGCAAGGTGTTGCAATTCAACGTCAAGGCGTACACCGGCCAGGACCTGGCCATGGACCCGGCTGCTTATGAACCAGCCAAACCGGGCAAGGCTGAAGGCCTGGTGATGATCCCGCTGAAGCTTCACCGCGACAACACCGCCGACAAGGCGCTGCTGGCCAAAGCCCGTCACCGCACCTTCACCTTCGGCCGTTCCGATGGCACCGATGAAGCACCGTGGACGGTCAAGACGGATGGCGGTTTCGGTTTCTCCATGGACCCACGGCGTTTGAACGCCTCTCCCCAACTGGCCAGTGGCCCCACCGATGCCGGTGTCACCGGTTTCGGCACCCTGGAAGTGTGGAACATCAAGCTCGGCGGCGAGGGCTGGAGCCACCCGGTGCATGTGCACTTCGAGGAGGGGATCATCCTCAGTCGCGGCGGCAAGGCACCACCGGAATGGGAAAAATGGGCACGCAAGGACGTGTACCGCATCGGCCCGGAAAAGGATGGCCTGGACAACGTCGAGATGGCGATCAGCTTTCGCGAATTCGCCGGGACGTACATGGAGCACTGTCACAACACTCAGCATGAGGACAACTCCATGCTGCTGCGCTGGGACATTGAGAAACCCGGGCAATTCCAGCTGATGCCGACACCGCTGCCAAGTTGGGATGGTGTGCGCTACGTGAACTCCGCCGCGCTGCCAACCTTCCGCATTGGCGACGGCTCCGGCCCTAAAGCGGTGGCCAAACCATGAACCGCGAGGGAGCCGACATGAAAATGCACACGCCGCGCTCCCGCGCCCTGGGCATGCACCTGATTTTGGTATTGATCACCTGCCTGCTGGCCAGTTGGGTGCTGGTGGCACATGACGCTGCTCCGTCGGGTTCAGCGTCACCGACGGAGTCGGCGACACCCTGGGGCGGCGATTACTTCCCCAACACCTTGCTGACCGATCAGGACGGTCGGCAGGTGCGTTTCTTCGATGATTTGATCAAGGACAAGGTGGTGGTGATCAATTTCATCTTCACTACGTGCAGCGACTCCTGCCCGCTGGAAACCGCGCGCCTGCGTCAGGTGCAGAATTTGCTGGGGGACCGGGTCGGCCAGGACATTTTTTTCTACTCCATCAGCATTGATCCCTTAAGCGATACACCTGAAGTGCTCAAGGCCTATGCACAACGCTTCAAGGTCGGGCCGGGCTGGAAGTTTCTCACCGGGGAATTTGCCGACGTCACCGATCTGCGAAAAAAACTCGGGCTGTTCATCGAAGGCGTCGACAACGGGCGCAACAAGGACCACAACCTGAGCCTGATCGTCGGCAACCAGACGACAGGCCGCTGGATGAAAGCTTCACCTTTCGAAAACCCGTGGATTCTGGCCGATCAGTTGGCCAATACGCTGCAGAACTGGAAACAGCCAAGCATTGAAGAAAACTATGCGAATGCGCCCGAGATTCGTCCGCCGAGCAATGGCGAAGAGCTGTTTCGCACCCGCTGCGCGTCGTGCCACAGCCTGGGTCCGATGGACGGGCAGGGTATCGGCATGCGCAGCATCGGCCCGGACCTGATCGGCGTCACTCGCCTGCGTGATCCGGCCTGGCTGAGTCGCTGGATTCGCGAGCCGGACCGCATGCTGGCGGAAAAAGACCCGATCGCGCTGGAGCTGTTTGAACGTTTCGACAAAATCCCCATGCCCAACCTGCGCCTGGATGAGAACGCGGCGCAGTCCATCGTGGGTTTTTTGCAGGAAGAAACCGATCGTCAGCAACCGCTACAGGCGGCGCAAACACAATAGCGGCTAAATACTATCAGTGGGGCCGTCAGTCTCGATCAATGCCACCTACACTGATCCGAAACACGGCTGAAAAGGCTTGATGCAAGGCATCCGGGGAAGGTCCTATGCAGATACCAGAACAACAAAAAATACCTGCGTCGGCAATGCCGGCAGCAGAAAGCAAGGGCTGGCGAGGACAGTTCAATTTGCTGCGCTGGTTTTCCCTGGGCAGCTTTTTCATCATCGCCGCCGTGGCGTTGGGGTTGGGCTACGTGTCCACGCGTTTCGTCCTCGATGAGAGTATTGAGCGCGATTCCATGCTGACTGCGCAGTTCATTCAGGCCATTGGTGATGCAGAAATTCGCCATGCCGGCATCTCCCTGCAAAGAACCATGGGTGAAATGCTTGATCCGCGCGATGACATTGCCTATCCCGACGTAGATCCGGCGGCCCGTGCCGCTGCCCGCGTAGAGTTTCTCGATCATGTCGAACACCTGCCGGACACGCTGTTGGCGGTGGTGTACGCCCTGGATCGCACCGTGGTCTGGTCGACCAATGCGCAAATGATTGGCATGCGCGTCGAAGGTGATGAGGAACTGGACGAGTCTTTCGAAATGAAGGAACCCGTGTCCACCAGCTACCACGAAATCGATGAGGAACGTCCCGAGCAGCAACTGCTGCGCGAGCCTGAATACCTGTTCATCGAGAACTACATCCCGATGTTCAATGCCGACAAAAGCAAAGTGATCGCCATGGTCGAGATCTACAAGGAACCCGCGGACCTGGTGGAGCGCATCCAGCGTGGCTTCAAGTCGATCTGGCTGGCAACCCTGCTCGGCGGCCTGGCCATCTACCTCGGACTGTTCTGGATTGTGCGGCATGCGGCCAGGCTGCTGCAGAGCCAGCAGAAACAACTGATCAGCAACGAGACCTTCGTCGCGCTGGGGGAAATGTCCTCGGCGGTGGCCCACAGCTTGCGCAATCCGTTGGCCAACATTCGTTCCAGCGCCGAACTGGCTCAGGAAATCGCCAGCCAGAACGCACAGAAGAACATCGGCGACATCATCAGTCAGGTCGACCGCATGTCGCGCTGGGTTCGGGAGTTGCTGGTGTCATTGCGACCCGTGAACGACGACTACGAAACGGTAGACCTGGTACTGGTCATCGACGACACGTTGAGTGCGTTTGACGCGCTGATTAAACGCTCCGGCATCGACGTGCGTTTCACCCCTCAGAGTTGTCCGCCGGTCATCAGCCAACAGGTGTTGCTCACGCAAATTCTTAATAGCCTGTTTGCCAATGCCCTGGAAGCCATGCCCAAGGGCGGCGTGCTGAGTATCGATATCGAAACGCCGCACCCCGGACTCGTGCGCATGACCCTGAGCGATACCGGCAAGGGCATGAGCACACAGCAACAACAAATGGCCTTCAAGCCGTTTTTCACCACCAAACAAGGAGGGTTGGGCGTGGGCCTGGCCCTGGTCAAAAGAATAATGGAGCGTTTCGAAGGCTCGGTCGAACTGACCAGCCGAGAGCAGGAAGGAACCCGCGTTTGTCTCAATTTTAAAGTGGCAACGGGAGGGGTATATGGAGCACAGCATTCTGCTGGTCGAGGATGATGAACTCCTCGCCGAGAATATTCAGACCTACTTGGAGCGCAAGGACTTCGAGGTGACGGTCTGCCACTCGGCTGAGGACGCGCTGGACCAATTGGGCACTTTCGTCCCGGACGTGGTGCTGACCGATAACTCGCTGCCGGGCATGAGCGGTCACGACCTGATCCAGAAGCTGCGCATCAGCGCGCCGGATCTGAAAGTGATCATGATGACCGGCTACGGCAACGTCGAAGACGCCGTGGTGGCGATGAAAGAGGGCGCTTTCCATTACGTCACCAAACCGGTGGCGCTGCCGGAGCTCAAGCTGCTGCTGGACAAGGCCCTGGCGACCGATCGAATGGAACGCACACTGTCGTTCTATCAGGAACGCGAAGCACAGAAGTCAGGGGTGCAGGCATTGATCGGTGAATCGGCACCGATGCAGTACCTGAAAAGCACCATTGGCCAGTTACTCGACGCCGAGCGGCGCATGGCCAATACCGATCTGCCTCCGGTGTTGGTGGAAGGCGAGACCGGCACCGGCAAGGAACTGGTGGCCCGTGCGTTGCACTTTGACGGCCCGCGCAGCAAAGGTCCGTTCATTGAGTTCAACTGCGCCTCGATTCCTTCCAACCTGGTGGAGTCGGAACTGTTCGGTCACGAGAAGGGCGCCTTCACCGACGCCAAGGACCGCCGCGTCGGGCTGGTGGAAGCGGCCGATGGCGGGACGCTGTTTCTCGATGAAGTCGGCGAGATGGACCTGTTGCTGCAAGCCAAACTGCTGAAGCTGCTGGAGGACCGGACCATCCGTCGGGTCGGCTCGGTGAAGGAGCGCAAGGTCGATTTGCGGGTGATCAGCGCCACCAACTGCAACCTTGAACAAATGGTCCAGCAGGGCAAGTTCCGCCGCGATCTGTTCTTCCGTTTACGGATCATCTCGATCAAGGTGCCGCGCCTGTATGCCCGTGGCGCAGACATCCTGCTGCTGGCCCGGCACTTCCTGGCGATCCACGGCAAACGCTATGGCAAACCGAACCTGTATTTCAGCGATCAGGCTGAAGAATTGCTGCTCAGCTACAGCTGGCCGGGCAACGTGCGCGAGTTGCGCAACATGCTTGAGCAAACCGTGTTGCTGGCCCAGAGCGACACCATCGCCGCCCATCAATTGAACGTGTGCCTGAGCCTGGTGGATGAGCCGCTGGTGTTCCAGCAAGAGCCGCAACACTACGAGCCGCGTCCGGCTTACAACGGCACCGAGTCCATGAACCTGCCGGAAGTGGAGCGCGACATGGTGCGCAAGATGCTCGACAAGACCGACTGGAACGTCACCAAGTCCGCACGGCTGCTGGGCCTGAGCCGCGACATGCTGCGCTACCGAATCGAGAAGCTCGGCCTCGCGCGCCCGGAGAAACGCCAGTGGTAGGCCTTATTGCATCAATGGCCCCTGACGGCTGAGGCACGCGAGCAGGCATGTGGGGTCGAGGACTTCTTCGTTCACGTAGACACCGCGTTGCTGATCGTAGGAGCGGATGAACACTCGAACCGTGGCATCCGCTACCGTCGGCAATCGTGAGTCGGAGAACTCATGCTGACTCGAAACGGGGATGAAGTCCTGAGGCGCTGTCGGGATGTACGAGCCGGGCGGCACCGTGCTCAGTGACGGTGGCACGGGGTGAGCGAAGGGTTGGTCGGCCCCGTAATAGTTGAACTCACTGCTGTAATCGGTAGTGGGTGTCAGGCTGTCGTCCGCGTGAGCACCGGTTGTGGTGATCAGGCAGAGGGCGAGCAGTAGCCTCAGATCGGTTGTTTTCATGGCAGCACCTGCGAAATCGGTTTTTCCCGCAATTCCCCAAGGTCATTAACTATAGCTCCCGTACGAGCGCGCGTTCGCGATGCCCGGATTACAAGATTTGAACAAAGACTCAATGGGGATTTTCGAAACCCTGATCTAGACTCGTGCCGGTCAATCAAGACCCAGTCTGGAGCGCGCAATGGAAATGCCGACAAAAGAAAAAGCCATCGCCAGCAACCGCGATGCCTGGAATGACTCCGCCCGACACCACAAGGACACCCCCGAATGGCAGGCCCGTTTGACGGCTGTGGGTGACAGGGATTTTTGCTGCATGGACGACACCCTCCGAGGTTTGCTGGAACAAGTGGGTGTCGACGGCAAGGACGTGGTGCAACTGGGCTGCAACAACGGCCGCGAAAGCTTGTCGTTGTTTGCGTTGGGTGCCCGCCACGTCGTGGGTGTCGACCAGTCCGAGGCCTTTCTCGATCAGGCGCGGGAATTGGCGTCACGCTCACCCCATGCGCCTGAGTTCATCGAGGCAGACATCCATCACTTGCCGCCTGAACTTCATGGCCGCTTCGACGTGGCCCTGATCACCATCGGCGTGTTGAACTGGATGCCGGACATCGGCGAATTCTTCCGCCACGTCGCGCAAACCCTCAAGCCCCGTGGCAGCCTGGTGGTGTACGAAACCCATCCCTTCCTCGAAATGTTCGACCCCGAGTCCGCCGATCCGTATCGGCCGGACAGCTCGTACTTTCGCAGCGAACCTTTCGTGCAGGACCAACCGATCGTCTACGAAGGCAAAGTCGACCAGCAGGCGGCTCCGTCCTACTGGTTCGTCCACACCCTGGGCGCCATCTTCACCGGCGCCATCGACGCCGGATTGCAGATCAGCCACTTCAAGGAGTACCCGCATTCCAACCGCGAGGAACTCTATGATCGGTATGAGCAGCAAACGGCGCAGTTGCCGTTGTGTTTTACGTGGGTGGCGGTGAAGCGATAGGTTCCGGGCATAAAGCTATGTACTGAATCGGCAGACGCCATCGCGGGCAAGCCTTGCTCCTACAGATGATCGTGATCGAACACACATGCTGTGCGCAATGAAGACCTGTAGGAGCATGGCTTGCCCGCGATAGCCGCAACTCGGTCTCAGGACGTTGCTGCCCGAACGACGCAGCCCTTGATGATGCCTATTCGCGGTGCTGCTACCGTCCGCTATCCTTGCTCCACGCACATCGAACGGTTTCCCCCATGCTTTCGGTCCAAGGCGTCTTCAAAAGCTACGCCACTCCCCAGGGTCCATTAGCGGTTCTGCAAGGTGTCGACCTCACCTTGAAACCCGGCAGCAGCCTGGCGTTGATGGGGGAGTCGGGCAGTGGCAAGAGCACCTTGCTGCACCTGATTGCCGGATTGGACAAGGTTGATCGCGGCAGCATCCGCAGCGGCGAACATCGGCTGGAGCAGATGAACGAAGGGCAACTGGCGAACTGGCGGCGGACCGAAATCGGCTTGGTGTTTCAGCAGTTCAACTTGATCGGCAGTCTGCGCGTGGAGGACAATCTGGCCTTTCAGGCGCGATTGGCGGGGCGCCATGATCCGCGCTGGCAGGCGCATCTGGTGCAACGTCTGGGCTTGGGTGATTTGTTGCAGCGTTATCCGGAACAGCTGTCCGGCGGCCAGCAGCAACGGGTCGCGCTGGGCCGTGCCCTGGCGTCGCAGCCAAAACTGCTGCTGGCCGACGAACCGACCGGCAGCCTCGATGAAGCCACCAGCGATGAGGTCTTGAAGTTGTTGCTGGAGTTGCTCGACGACAGTCCCACCACCTTGTTGATGGTCACCCACAGCCCACGGGTTGCCGCGCGGCTGGCCGAAAAAGTGGTGCTCCACGGTGGCCGACTGGCTGGCGCGGACGAGCGCTGAGGTGCGGGTCTTTCGCGAGACGCTGCGGGCGCTGCTCAGTCATTGGTGGCAGCATCCGGTGCAGTTTTTCAGTGTGCTGACCGGGCTCTGGCTCGCCACCAGCCTGCTGACCGGCGTGCAGGCGCTGAACAGCCAGGCGCGTGAAAGCTATGCCCGGGCCAGTCAGTTGATCGGCGGCGAACCCCAGGCCAGCCTCAGTTCACCCAGTGGCGCAACCTTTTCCCAACACGTGTTTGTTGACCTGCGCCGTTTGGGTTGGCCGGTGTCGCCGGTCCTGCAAGGTCGGGTGACGCTCAAGGGCCATGAAGACCAGCGCTTGCAGCTGATGGGGATCGAGCCGGTGTCGCTGCCCGTCGGTTCCGCAGTGGCCGGGCAGGCGTTGGCGATTGAACATATCGTCGAGTTTTTCAGCCCTCCGGGCAGTACCTGGATTTCGCCGCAGACGTTGCAGGCACTGGGGCTGCACGAGGGCGAACGCCCGGTGAGTTTGAGTGGCCAGACTTTGCCGCCGCTGCATGCTCAACCCGATATGGCTCCCGGTGTGTTGTTGGTGGACATCGGCTTCGCCCAGCAGATTCTCGGCCTGCCGGATCAGCTGTCACGCCTGCTGCTGCCGAAGGATTTCACCGCGCCGCTGCCTGATCAATTCAAGGGGCAGCTGCAGCTCAAGACCAGCGGCGAAGAGAACAATTTGTCGCGCCTGACCGAAAGCTTTCACCTGAACCTCGATGCGCTGGGTTTTCTGTCATTCGTGGTCGGCCTGTTCATCGTCCACGCCGCGATCGGCCTGGCGCTGGAACAACGCCGTGGCTTACTCAGAACCCTGCGCGCCTGCGGCGTCAGTGCGCGAATGCTGATTACCTGTCTGGCGGTTGAACTGGGTGGTCTGGCGTTGATCGGCGGACTGGTCGGGGTCGCCAGCGGCTACCTGCTGGCCAGCGTGCTGTTGCCGGATGTCGCCGCCAGCCTGCGCGGGTTGTACGGCGCCGAAGTGGCGGGGCAGTTGAGCCTCAGTCCGTGGTGGTGGCTCAGCGGTGTCGGCCTGAGTCTGTTGGGCGCGTTGTTGGCGGGGGCAAACAGTTTGTTGCGGGCCGCACGCTTGCCGTTGCTGGCGCTGGCCGACCCGCAAGCCTGGCATCAGGCTCACGCGCGCTGGTTGCGGCGTCAGGGTTGGGTTGCCGCTGTTGCCGCGGTGATCGCACTGCTGGCGTTGATCTTTGGCGACAGCCTCAGCAGTGGCTTCGTGCTGATGGCGGCACTGTTGATCGGCGCTGCGCTGGCGTTGCCGGTGGTGCTCAACTGGGTGTTGAACCTCGTGCTGCATCGCAGTCGCTCGGTGCTCGGCCAATGGTTTCTCGCCGACTGCCGTCAGCAACTGCCGGCCCTGAGCCTGGCGCTGATGGCGCTGTTGTTGGCACTGGCGGCGAACATTGGTGCGGGCAGCATGACGGCCGGTTTCCGTCAGACCTTCAGCGATTGGCTCGAACAACGCCTGACCGCCGAACTGTACGTCAATCCGCGAAATCCGGCCCAGGCCAGAGAGCTGCAAACCTGGCTCAAGCAGCAACCCGGACTTACGGCGGTGCTGCCCAGCTGGCAAGTGTCGATCCAGTTGCAAGGCTGGCCGGCGGACGTCTTCGGCGTGATCGATCACCCGACGTATCGCCAGCATTGGCCGCTGCTGGAAGCCTTGGGCGACAACCCGTGGGACCGACTGGCCAAGGACGATGCACTGATGCTCAGCGAACAACTGGCGCGTCGGCTGAAGGTGCGCCTTGGCGATCACCTGACGATTCTTACACCGAACGGCGCCTGGTCGCCACGGATCGTCGGCATCTACGCCGATTACGGCAATCCCAAGGGGCACATGCTGGTCAACGTCAACCATCTGCTGCGCGGTTGGCCGCAGCTGACACCGAGCCGTTTCAACCTGCGCATCGACCCGACGTTGATCCCTGATTTCCTGACTGCGCTGCAAACGCGCTTCACGCTGGAGGACAGCCGCATCGTTGATCAGGCGCGGCTCAAGGGTTGGTCCACGCAAGTGTTTGAACGCACCTTTGCTGCGACCGCTGCGCTTAACAGCCTGACCCTCTGTGTGGCGGGCGTGGCGCTGTTCATCAGCCTGTTGACCCAAAGTCAGAGCCGCCTCGGGCAACTCGCCCCTCTGTGGGCGCTCGGCGTGACTCGCCGGCAACTGATGCTGCTCAATCTCGGGCAGACCTGGTTGTTGGCGGTGCTGACCCTGGTGCTGGCGTTGCCGTTGGGGATCGCACTGGCGTGGTGCCTGGACACGGTGATCAACGTCCAGGCCTTCGGCTGGCGCTTGCCGCTGCGGGTGTTTCCGCTGCAGCTGTTGCAGTTGATGGGGCTGGCGCTGCTGGCGACTTTGCTGGCGTCGGCGTGGCCACTGTATTCGCTGTATCGCACGCAACCGGCGGATCTGCTGAGGACGTTTGCTCATGAAGATTAAGGTCGGCGTGTTGCTATTGGCGTTATTGAGCGGCTGCGATAACTCGGCGCCTGTTGAGAAAGGCTTCGCGGGGCTGGGTCATCAGGCCGCCGCGTTTACGCCAGTGGTGCCCTGTCGGGTGTTCAGTTTTCCGGCGGATCACGGTCCTCATGACGGTTTTCGCATTGAATGGTGGTACGTCACCGCCAACCTAAAGGACGATCAGGGACGCGAGTTCGGCGCGCAGTGGACGTTGTTTCGCAGCGCCTTGAAAGCGACGCCCGAAGTGGCTGGCTGGGGTAATCAAATTATCTGGCTTGGCCACGCGGCCGTGACGTCGGCGACAGTGCATCACGCCGCCGAACGTTACGCCCGTGGTGGCGTTGGCCAGGCTGGCGTGAGCCTCACGCCGTTCAACGCGTGGATCGATGATTGGCGTTTCAGCAGTCAGGGTTCCGACCCTATGGCGGATCTTCAACTCAGCGCCCGGGACAAGGATTTTGGCTATCAACTGCGGCTGACCTCCGCACGTCCCTTGGTGCTTCAGGGCGACAAAGGCTTCAGTCAGAAATCCGAACAAGGGCAGGCGTCGTACTACTACAGTCAGCCGTTTTTTCAGGCCAGCGGCTCGCTGGATATCGACGGCAAAACATACCAAGTCAGCGGCCCGGCCTGGCTCGACCGCGAGTGGAGCAGCCAACCGCTGACCGCCAACCAGACCGGCTGGGACTGGCTTTCCCTGCACCTGGACAGCGGCGAGCAGGTGATGCTCTACCGCATGCGGCAGAAGGACGGCGCGCCTTACCTCACCGGCACCTGGATCGACACTCAAGGCCAGACGCAGTTGCTGCACGCCGCAGACATAAGCCTCACCCCGCAAGACACCGCCAAAGTCGCCGGGCGTTCGATGCCGGTACGCTGGTCGATCAAAATCCCCGACAAACACCTCGACATCTCGATCAGCGCGCTCAACCCCAATGCGTGGATGGCTTTGCGCATTCCCTATTGGGAAGGGCCGGTGCAATTGAGCGGCAGCCATGGTGGGCAGGGATATCTGGAAATGACCGGGTATTGAGTCGGAACTCTCGGCAGAGCGATGGCCTCCTAATTTTAGAAGCCCATTCACAGGAGCCCGCCATGAGTGAAGACCTGAAACCGCCTGACCTTGATTCGTGGCAGCGCCTGTTCGAAGACAAGGCCTACTGGCAACAATCCCCCGACGCCCATTACGCCGAACTGCTGCGGGTGGCCGACGACTTGCTGGGGCAGGGCGCCATTGACCTGGAACAGTGGCAAGCCTTGAAGGCCAAGGCCGATCAATCCCATAAAGATTCGCCTGCCGTGAACGTCGCCCAAGAGGTTGACGATCCCGAGGCTTGAGGAGAACCCACATGAAACCGACGACCCCCACTGAACACCCTGACGAACCGCGGCCACCGGGAGAAGTCGAGCGCGACAACGACGCTCTGCGCCCGACCGATCCGACCCGGCGCAAGGAAAGCGGCAAGGGCACAGAAAGCGGTGAATCCACCGCACAAGAAACTGCGAACACTCCCTGATCAGCGTCTATGCTCATCTGCGCAGAGGGCGCTGGACGGTGGTTCAGCGCTCGTTGCTGCCTCCAATTCACAGGGAATGTACCGCTTATGAAACTTCACGCACTGACTAAAGCCATCACCCTCGCTACCTTGCTGTCTGCCGCCAGCCTTGGCGCCATGGCTGCGGACATTCCGCTGTCTGCCGTTGTGGAGGCGGATCAGGTCACCACCAAAGTTGTCTCGGTCGATGCTGCCAATCACCAGGTCGTCCTGGAGGGGCCGGAAGGTCGTCAGGTCCATGTGCAATTGACCGACAAGGCCAAAAACCTCGGCAACTTGAAAGTCGGCGACCAAGTCGAAGTCACGGTTACTAGCTCTGTCGCCGCCTACCTAGACACCGATGTCGACAAAGGCCTGCCAGGCACCGTCGAACGCGCTGGCGAAGTCCGCGCAGCCCCCGGCAGCGACAACCCGGGCGGCGAAGCCTACCGTCAGGTGCAGGTCCAACTGAAAATCACCAAAATTGACGTGAAGAAAAACCAGGTAACCTTCGAAAACCCCGCCGGCCAGTCCAAGACCGTTGACGTCGTAAGACCCGAAGTTCAAGCGAAATTGAAAGATCTGAAAGTTGGACAGAGTGTCGTTGTCACCTATACCGACATATTGACAGTGACCAGCAAGCACTGAAGTTGAGTATTAGCTCTATAGGTTGATTGTTCTTGTGCAGTTTTTTTGTATAAGAACAATCAGTTTTAATGGTCTAACTGGTGAGTTATGGAGGTCTGTAAATAGTATTTGGGCCGACATTTAATCGAAAGTTGTTTCGATAAATTTCATGTTCATATACGCGGACATATTCGAAAACTTCAATTAAAATACTTCCCGTTCGCCCAGTGTCAGGGCTCTTTACCGGTGCATGGATTGCCAGGCCATTACACTGGGCGAACACCTTATCGACGTGCGATACACACCTGCAGCAATACGTTAAAATGCGCGGCATTTTGCAGATCAAGGAAGAAAACGGCTGCCGCCGTTCTGACACGGATGAAACCACTCTCCCTCTACCACCCGGTGCTTTACTGGCTCCGCGTGTGGCAAAAAAGACTGTTCCGACAATTGGCCTGGCGCTTCTCCCGCAAGCAATACGCTGTTTCGCTGAACACCGTCTCCCGCTTGCCATTTCGCTACCTCAAGCACACCTCCAAACTGATCCGCAAACTCGGCAACTCCGATCTTGCACTGCAACACAACAAAGTCATCAACCTGAAACTGGCCGTCGATTCGATGGACGGCGTCATCATCGGTCCTGGCGAATATTTTTCATTCTGCCGCCTCGTGGGTCGGCCCACCCGCAAACGCGGTTATGTCGAAGGCATGGAGCTGTCATTTGGTGAAGCACGCAGCGGCATCGGTGGCGGGATCTGCCAACTGAGCAACTTGATTCACTGGATGGCGATTCACTCACCGTTGGTCGTGGTTGAGCGGTCGAACCACAGCTTCGATCCCTTTCCTGACGAAGGGCGAGTACTGCCGTTCGGCTCCGGGGCTGCGATCTTTTACAACTACATTGACCTGGTGTTGCATAACCCGACCGATCGTTATTTTCAGTTAAAGCTCAATGTCGCCGAGCAACAGTTGGAAGGGGAGTTGTTGTGCGATCAGGTGAGAGAGTTTCGGTATCACGTTTATCAACTTGGGCATCGGTTTGTGCGAGACGGTGGCCGGGTTTTTCGCGAGAACGAGATATGGCGGGAGGTCAGGAGCAAGGGGCAGGAGAGTCAGGTGTTGAAGAGTGAGCGGCTTTATAAGAATCGGGTGGTGGTTAAGTATGAGGTTGAGGAAGGTTTGCTGACTTGAAATGCATAAAACGGGCGATCATTAGATCGCCCGTTTTTTTATTTAGCGCAAAGCCGTGCAGAAGCGCGCCATTGTCATAGAGGCATCGGCTTGAGATCTGCGCAGATCATAAGTATTCGACATGGCTCAAACGATCCAGGCTGTCCCCTAAATAGAATGAAAACGGTCGTCCAAGCGCTTCGCCTTTCTTGGCACATAATGCCTCCATCCCGCTTTGGTCTGTGCGACCAAGTTGGCCCGGATGTATCGTCTGTTGTCCGATAGAGCCAAATTCAAGTGCTATCTGGTCGACCACCATCCACGTTCTGCGATTATCGCGAGTGGTAATAGACGTCGAGGGTGAAACGTTGACCAAGCCGCTGTGAATCGCGTTCATTAGCGCTGGATCTTGAAAGCGCCAGTGAGCGCTCACCTTGGCGGGGCGTTCGGTGGTGGTCAGTAGCGTCACGAACGCGTTTTCACGGGTCTTCGAATTCGGTTCATAGGCCGTGATTCGTAAGGCAGGGTTGGGTAAAAGATTGGCGGACAGCTGGCATTTAACTTCGTCCCCAATGCCATATTTGAAAGCGCTCGCCATCTTTTGAAAGCCATCGCCCCAAATGCTCCAGGGGAATGCCGCCGGTAGGCAGTGGCAGAGGCGCAACGGTTGTACCGTCAGCGCGCTGTTCTGATCGAAGTGACAGCGCGGCGGCTTCAAGGGAAAGGGGCAATGCCAAAAGCAGGGCGAATGGTTGTGCGATGGTAAACAAGGGTTCATTCCTTTGGGGGGTGTGTATCCGGTTAATTTGATGCGGGTGGCAATGACTGATGCCGGCGCAATTATGAACGCAGCGTCGGCAAAAAGCCGCTATCTGCCGGAGTTATAGAGGCTTTGACTGAATGTTTTTTACTGACAGTTCTCACTTAATATCGACAGACGCTGAGTGAGCCAACTTTGGCATTCAACGTCAGGACAAATGCCTCCTCTGACGTGAACCGCGAGGTTTCCAGAAAGTCCAGAAACCACTCCACGTCCAGCGCCGCGAATATCGCCAGCCACTCAGGTCTTTTCGCTTTGCAAGCCGGCATTGCTGTCCCAGCCAGTCCATGACCCTTGCCTTCAAAAAACAAGAAGTAAGCATCGTCGTAGCAGTAGCCAATCAACTTGGGCCAATCAGAACTATGGGGCTGCTGCGGTACAAGATCCTTTTCGGCGATCACGTAGTAACTGCGGACTTTGTGGGGCTGTGGGGCAGGGCTGTTGTCAGAAAGCCAGATCAGGCATTGGGTTGCTTTGTCGGCGTCATCCATCCAGGCCGATTCTTTCTTGTCTAACTCAGTCATTGTCCCCGCCGCGTCTGAGCGATGAAACATCAGCCAACCGTCTCGACCTTCGTTGACGATTAAATAGGTGTACCCATGACCTTCGACGGTTAGCGACCAACAGCCGAAGTAGGCTCGTTGATCCGAGTAATCAGTGATGGTGAACCCGGCACGTTGAACAGCGTTTTGCAGATCGGGGTAAGGCATGCGGTGGACTCCTGTCCGGGGTGAAAGCACTGGTTGAAGGACCAATAGGGGGTACCAACGTTTATCTGGGGCAGTGGCAGTAGAGAACCAAAAGGAACCAAAAGGGGACAAATTTATTTTCGTGATTGCGTGGAAAATAAATCTGTTCCATTTTTTAGTCTCATTTTTTATTTTGTTATCGAAAGATACCACCTGACAAATTCAAAAAAACCACTCCATTTTGGAGGAGTCAGACCAGATACGAAGTCTTCTCGTTGAGCTAAGTCGAAGTCCCAAACGCCACCACTATTCTTGTCGAGCAAATAACCTCCTTCACCTTGCAAGGAGGTAAAGCCTATGTAATTTTCTGGTGGCTCCCACATGTCGTGAATGAACTCAGTCCCCATCAGAATCTGCTCTGTGGGCTCGGATACGTCACAAATGTATTCGTCAGATACAGAGCTCTGAAAATTAGCAGGTAGGTAATTTATATAAATACTACCGAACTCGCTGTCTGGAGAGACCCCAAGTGTTTCAAGGGCACTTATAGCCAAGTCCTTGTCGGTTCTATGTATGTTTCCAGGCTGCCTTTCTATCAGGCTAACTAAACCTTTGGGTATCATTTGTTTACCTTGGCTGCACGACCCCTCCAACATTGAGGAACCTCTTTGTCAAATAGCTCGCTGTCTACAGGTGCGTCAGGGTTTTTATTTCTTCCAGATGGGTGATTTACTTTGCCTCCTTTGTCCAATTTTGTAGTCCCCTTTTTAAACCGTATAGCCCCGACTGGGCGACGATAAGTGAGCGGCAGGTCCCTGTGAAGCCGTAGATTTGTTTGAACGAGTTATTAACTTTCTATTCAATCTAAAGCTGGGTCCAACACATTGCTAATATGATTCTGGAGCTATGTTATGCCTTCTCTTCTTCTGCCAAAAACAAACTCTGCAAATCACCTGTTAGTGATTTTTTATCGTCACCATACGTGAGCGAGAATTCATCACTTTCACCATTTATTACGCTGACTCCGTCGATGACCCCTAGAATATTAGAAGTTGTGTCCACCATTGCCTGTCTAATCACCTCAAAGAAAACTTCTTGCTGTTCGGCAGGCAATGAGTTGAATAGGGTTAATGCACGCTTCCAGTACTCATCAGTCACATCTTTGATTGAGGTGCTGGAAAATAGATCTTTGTAAATAGAAAGATTCTCTTCTACGACAGTCGTTTTGAGCCCAATTACAAAGTCTTTCGGATTCATTTGATAGCTGCTCATTTGGAAGACGCGTCAGGGTAGGAGTCTTTGTTCATTTTTATCAGCGTTTGTAGTTGTTTGTTCGGTACATCTTTATATACTCGTCGAAGTTCAAAAATATCACGTGCAAGAACCTGTCGTGGATTTGCCAGTCCTGCAGTGCTCCGAGAGACAATACCATTTGGACCTTTGATTGTATGACCTACCTTAGGAACGAGAATTGACGGTGCTGTAGCCGGATCATACCCAGAAATCATCTCTTTCATTAGCGCTTTTTGCCCGACGTGATGAGCATCCAGACCCGGTACGGTACCCTTAATTTCATTATAAGGACCTACAGTATATTTACCTGGTGTCTCTGGCGTCCCTTCATCTACTTTGGCTGTAGACGCCGGATCCTCCGCCGAACTTGTAGGCTTACAGTTGGGGCCTCCTGGGCAGTTGTCCAACCCCAACGGATCCACCCACCCCGTAGGGTTAGGCACGTACTGGTAGTTGTTCAACCCACCCGCAAGCTTGATCGGATCCGGCGTCAAATACCGCCCAGTGCCCGGATTGTAGTAGCGATGCCGGTTGTAATGTAAGCCCGTTTCCGCATCGAAGTACTGACCCTGGAAGCGAAGAGGGTTGTCGATTTCAGCAACGTCGAGGGTGGCGAGGTTGCCGTAGGCGCGGTATTTCGCCGACCACATGATCTCGCCGCTGTAGTCGGTGAGTTCCTGCGGGGTGCCGAGGTGGTCAAGTTGGTAGTAGAACGGCTCGGCTTTGAGCGGGCCTTCACCATCGTGCATCGCCAAGGGGCGGAAGGTGCCCGGCTCGTAGATGTAGCTGCGATAGCGGTTGTCCGCGCTTTCGGCGATGAGGCGCTCGCCTTGCCACAGGAATTCCGTGGTTTGACCATCGACGGTTTTGGCGATTCGACGGCCGAAGGCGTCGTACTTATAGCTTGCGACGCTACCGCCGGGAAGGCTGACCCCGATGAGGCGGTGTTGGCAATCGTAACGGTACTCGGTGACAAGCCTTTGCCCCGTGCCCCGGCGTTCGCGGATCTGGTTGCCGTAGGCGTCGTAGTCGTAATGGCGGTCGCCTTGCATCAGCAGGCGGTTGCCTTTTACGTTGGCCAGGTTAGTAGTTGGCTGGTCGTCTTGACCCAGGAGGTTACCCGCTGGGTCGTGGGCAAAGCTTTCCGGGGTGGTGCCACGGACGTTGATCAGGCGGTCGAGCGGGTCGTAGTGGTAGCTGTGATTGCCTTTGCGGCTGTCATCGATGCCGGTGAGATTGCCGTTGGCGTCGTAGGCGTAGCGGCGCTGGAACAGATTGCGGTCTTGTTGACTGACACTGTGGGCTTGCAGTCGGCCTTGTTCGTCGTACTGGTATTGGCTGAGCAGCAGGCCTTGCTGACGCTGCTGTTCGCGACCGGCGCTGAACTGGTGCGTGGTCAGGCGCGAGCCATTGAGGTCGATGCTGCTCAGGCGACCGTCGGATTGGTGGCGGTAGTCGAGTTTGCTGCCGTCGGGTAGGCGACAGTGGCTGAGTTGACCGAGTTGGTCGTACTCGTAACGCAGGGTGCCCCAGCCCTGGTGCTCGGTGATCAGCCGGTCTTGCAGGTCGTATTCGTAGGCGAGGGGCCAGTGGCCGTCGTCGACGTTCACGAGGCGACCGAGGGCGTCATAGCTGTAGTGAATCTTCTCGCCATCGGCCAAGGTTTTCACCAGCAAGCGGCCAGCGGTGTCGCGTTGGTACTCAGTGAGCAGCTCACTGCCGTCGTCGCCGAACTCGGTTTTCTTCAGCAACTGGCCGTTGAGGTCGTATTCGTAAGCGGTACGTCGACCGTCGAAACCGGTTTCCTGCTGGATGAGACCATTGGGGTAATAGTCGAGGTGGTAGTGTTCGCCACGTTGGTTTTCGATCTCGCTGAGCAGCAGGCGCGAGTTGTCGTAGCGATAGCGCAGCTGGCTGCCATCCGGGTTGATGCGGCGGCTGACCAGGTGCAGGTTATCGGCGTATTCGAAGCGGGTGACGCGACCCAGTTCATCACGTTCGGCGGTGACTTTGCCGTAGGCGTTGTAGGTGAATGCACGGGTTGCGCCACCGGGCAGGGTGATTTGCGCGAGGCGGTTGGCCGCGTCCCATTGGTATTGGGTGATCGCGCCGCTTTCGTCCTGGCGAGTGATTTGCCGCCCCAACGCGTCGTAACGGTACTTGCGCTGACCGCCGTCCGGCAGCTGTTCTTCGAGCAGTTGGCCGAGATTGTTCCAACCCAGCTGATGACGGCTGCCGTCGGGGTGGCGGATTTCCAGCAGACGGCCCTGACGGTCGTAGCTGTAATGGGTCGAATTGCCGTCTGGGTCGATTTGTTCGGTGATATCGCCTTGGTCGTTGCGCCAGTATTTCCAGGTCGCCGGACCACGGTTCACAACGCGGACGAAGCCGCGGTAGTACTCGTAGGTAGTCGGTGCATCTTCCGGTGGAATGACAGCGACGAGTCGGCCGGCGTCGTTGTACTGGTATTCGGTGACGGCGCCGAGTGGATCCTTCTCTGCGATCAGGCGGCCCTTGTCGTCGTAGGCCTTGAGGTGTTCCGCACCGTCGGGATCGACCTTGGCGACCAGTCGAGCCTGATCGTCATGGGTGTAGGCCTCTTCGCTGCCGTCGGCGTTAGTAACCGTGACGCTGCCCTTGTCATCCCTGGCGTAGAAGAGCCAAAGGGGATGTTCTTATACGTACTAAGAAAGGGTCAGTTACTCGTAAAGCCCTTTAGATGAGTCCAGAGCGTTCAGCAGTTCCTCTTCAGATATTGAATACTGACTAAGATTGTCTGTATCTAAATCCCCCCACTCTTGTTCATCTTCTATTTCTAAGAGCAGGAGAGGAAGATTCTTTTGACTGAAGAAGGCAATTAAGTCGCGAATATCCTTGTCGCGCTGAACATGGTCATTTCCGT
The DNA here is from genome assembly GCF_059716185.1 of Pseudomonas sp. LBUM1645. Lineage (NCBI taxonomy): Bacteria > Pseudomonadati > Pseudomonadota > Gammaproteobacteria > Pseudomonadales > Pseudomonadaceae > Pseudomonas > Pseudomonas sp. LBUM1645. Next base: position 4,588,884 of record NZ_CP166811.1, on the reverse strand, counting down.
AGAGATCACATGTGTAAAAAAAACCTTTATCGCCCATGGCGAGTTTTTTTGTGAGCCAATCAGCGACATCTTAAATCGTTGGTGCAGGAATTTTGCAACTTCAAGGTCGCTAGTGGGGGCAGCAGAAGCAATACTTATCTTAGTCATGGCTCAAAAAATCCTCAGGAACCAGTGGGTTAAGTGGCTTTCCTTTGGTCTCGTTTTGGAAGCTGCCACCGTGCCATCTATATAGATGCTCATCTCTAACCAAAAGGGGACAGATTTATTTTCGTGATTGCGTGGAAAATAAATCTGTCCCCTATTTTTCTAAATTAAATATCAACTACAAGCTTTTCTAGGAACTCCGAGAACGAGTTAGCTAAAAAAACATGTGATCTGACAGGGTTGCCGTAGTATTCGGATTCATAGAAGTAAATATTGCCATATTCATTTTCTTTGATAGAGAAACAAAAATAGTCCCCTCCCGCATCAGCAGCGAAAGGAACAAGGTTTTTCGGCATTAATGAGTTGTCAACGAATGTCTCTTTGTAGGTTGACTCGATAGTGTCGCCCCCATATTTCAAAGGTAGGAATTCGTTTATCTTATAGCCGTTACCATTAAGCTCAAACAAATTCACTTCCGAGTGGCCTCCGTTGTTTATTTTGTAGAACTCTTTGAATTCTTTTGGGAATTTTATATTTAGCTGTTGCTCTGAGTTTTTTATGTCTGCGTCTGTTGCTGGTAGCTTTTGGTCTTGTAAATTCATTTGTAAATTCTCCTGGCGTTTATATTCTACGTCGTGATGCGCTTCATATTGGCTGGACAGAAAAGGGGACAGATTTGTTTTCGTGTTTGCGTGAAAAATAAATCTGTCCCCTTTGTTTCTATCCTCTGAGAGTTTAGTCTTGGTATTCAAAACATCCGCGGTATGTAAAGAGATTATTTCTGATTTTAGTGTTTTTGGGGGTGTCCGAGAAGGAGCAGTCGTAGATTGCAACTATGGTGTCTATAGGCGCTTCGGTCAGAGGGGCATTTTTATTTTTCATGTCAGACGCGATGTCAAGGTCGTATGAGCACCCGTAAATTGCATCTATTAGAGAGTTTGTTGGCTCGATTTTATCTGCTTCGACAGTGTCATCGTCAACAAAACCAAGTGAGAAAGCCTTGCTGAACTCAGAGCCAAGAAAGTCTCCGTCGTCAGAATACTCTGGGCTCATCACATCTCGAAGCGTAGACGGTTCCCAATCGGTGTTCGCCGTCCAAATAGAAACGATTTTTTTCGAGCCCATTTTTTGCTTCCTCAATGTTTTAGTCCTGAAGGCAGAGCATCGGCGCAGCGAATAAAAGGGGACCGATTTATTTTCGTGGTTGCGTGGAAAATAAATCTGCCCCCGTTATTTCGTCCCCCTTTGTTTCCTCAACTATAAAGCCCTCTATTCGCTCCACAAGTTAACAAAATCATCGAAGCTATTAGCAATAAAGTAAACGTTGCGCGAGTTTGTATCAAAAATCTCAACAGTGATTGAGAACGTTTTGAAATTCAGGCAAACCAGGTAACCACCTGCATCCCTTGCGATAGGGACCATTCCTTTGGGAAGGCCAAGGGGTCTTCCTGCCCCTAAATACCATGTGATGGTATACGGGGTGACAACAGGCGAGAAAGAAAAGAACTCGCTTATGCAGGTTTCTTCATCTCCATATGAAAATGAAGATATTTCTGGAGAAGCTTCATTGGAGTATGTGACTAGATTCAAAAATGATTCTGGGAAAACTACACCAAGTAGTTTTTGTACTTGGAAAATCGTATCGCAATCAACTGAAGATCCTGGATCAATCCCAAAAGAATTCCAGTCGAATTTCATATACGGCTCCCTTGCAGTGAATAAATCATGCCCCATTCAGCAGCAAAAAAGGGAACGGGGGTACTTTTGTGAGCGCACATGATAAACCTGTTCCTTTTTCATTGAGTGATAATGTAGACGTTATTTTCATGTGCATCTGAAGTTTGACCGAAAAAAATACTTAACTTTGATTGAAAAAGAAGTAGTTTATTTTTTTTCTATCTTTTAATCCACAAAATATATCGAATTCTTTTTGTGGAGGAGCAGTATCCGTGATCACAAAAGTTTGATCACGTTTTACTTGAAGCAGAAAGTCGAAGTTTTCACTTCGTAAGTAGATAGAGCTTCGTCTTCAAGTATCCATTTTGGAGGCAATCCTGTCCACCCAAATATATCTCCATCCTCTTTTGGTGAAAACTCCAGATACTGCTGTTTTATATCGGAATTATTGTTCTCTGTTTTTAGAGTTATTTCAGTTTTAAATAGGTAGACTTTGAGTAGCTTTCGGTATGTTATTAGGAAGCCATTTGGAATGGTCGCATTTTTTAGGCCGGTGCTAAGCATTTGTGGAATCGTAAGGTCTTCATCCGTGTCTGCTGTTGCGCTGAAAAAGCTTAATGTGTATCCGCTGAGTTTGTGGGTAGTAGGGAACTCAATTGTAAAGAAAAAGTTAAAGGGGCGCCGTTTTTGCTTTTAGGTGCGTCTATTCCTGGTGGAAGTATAGGGTTGCCACCAATGTATGAATTTGTTTTTAGGTTTGTTTTGATTATAAACACTGGCGGTGCTCCTTAGTTATCAAGCTCTTTTTTGAAAAGCCTACAAAAGTGGACAGATTTATTTTCGTGATTGCGTAGAAAATAAATCTGTCCACTTTGTTTTGTATGGTCCATCAAGCTTTCCGGTTGTTTCATTTGATTGTCCCAGGAGTCACGGTGATTAGACTGCCTGCATTATCAGTATATAAAATAAATCCGCCCCGTTTTCTTTTGTTTTCTTTTGTTTTCTTTTGTTTGCTTTTTGATGTGTCATTTGTCAGTGGTAATAAAATACTTGTCAGGGGCCGTCCAGCTGATCATTGTAAAATTTCCGATTAATAGTCCCTTGTCTCTTAGGTACTCAAATATCTCGGCAGGGCACCACTCTCTACCATCGGAAAAATAAACTTCAAGATTCCTTAGTTGGTTAAACACTCCGGCTTTTTTTTCATCGGTTGGTGTGATGATTTTGTACTCATTAAGATCGATGTCATTTGTGAAACCAATGCCAATAAGCTTTTCTTTTATTTTTGCATCAAGAATCTTTACTCTAACAAAATCGCTGTCGGATTTTTTCACGTAGGCTTGAACTGTCATTTAACTAGGACCTCTGTCATGGTAGATACACCGGGTGCATCGGTAGTATGGATAGAATCAATTACCAAACGGACGCCTCTCCAATCAAAAAGGGGACAGATTATTTTTGTGATTACATAGAAAATAAACTAGTCTCCTATTTCCCGATTTTTCTGTTTAGAAAAAATCTATCCTGGTTTTTCTTCGCCTTTTTTTCTTGATGTTAGCTAAAGTTTTTCTAGATCAAAACTGCAACCATTTGTCTTTATTTCAGACAGAAATTGGTCAAGGCTAATCACAGGCTTGCCAGCATTTTGGTTGGCGTACTCTCTACGTAGAAGCCTGAACAGTTCGCCGATTGTTTTTTTGTTTCTTTCGCTAAGGTTCGCTATTAAGTCAAAGCTGTATTCGGACATGAACGGTGTGTCATTTCGCGTTAGATAATAACAGCTTATATTTAACAGCAAGGAATCCGCATCTTCGTAGCGGTTCTGCAGCGATGTTAAATATTTACTGAATACGTCAAGTAGTATTTTATTTGGGCTTTCTTTAGATTTTAGGTGTCCGCAGAGACCTTGCCAGTTGTTGATATAGAGATGATCTCCCCAGTCAGGGGCTCGGGAAAAATATTGTCCTTGGCCTTTAAAGAACTCCGAGGGCTCATTGTTTTCTAGTGCGATCTGAAATTTGGTTTTCATTGAGGTTTTTCCCAGTCCTCAAGTTGGCTTGAACCAAAAGGGGATAGATTTATTTTTTCAAAATTGCGTGGAACCAAATCTGTCCCTGTTGTCCCCTGTTGAGGCAATGGGGGGGGCTGATTTTGGGCTTAATGTAGTTGCGAACTCTAAGTGATCTTTTTTAGGAACTCAATTTTTGCATCTGCAAAGCTCGAAAATTCTTTGAGGTCTTCCACTCGTCCTCGCTCAGAATAATAAACGATCCATTTCACAACATCAAAAATAATACAGGTTCGCTCATCCCTGTTAACCCCGATGGAGTAATAACCTTCAGGAACTCCCAGAGTTTTTAATTCTTGAGCCAGCTCATTCAGGCTTGTAGTCTTGATATTTTCCGCGGAACAACATCCCTTTGGCGAAGGCTTTCCGGATTTCGGCGCTCTCCTTGAGCAACGCTTCGCTCGGCATAACGTGTTGCTCGAGGGGGAGAGGTCTTGACCATTCCAGTACTTCTTTAGTGAACGCGGCTTTGGGGCGGTTATTGATCCAGGCTGCGATGTAACAAGGTATCGTCCAGCCACTAAAAAACTGAATTATCAAAAATCCCCAGACATACCGAAGGAATGAATGATGAGAACGGTATCCTTTTCTACACATATGGAAATACGCGACTGAGCCTGCTTCGAATTCATCTGATTGCCCCATGGGTAATGCTTGAGGCCCTTCTTCCATATAGACGCGTATAGCCTCCCACTCAGCTATGGCTTGGTTCAAGTTTCCACTAGGAACACTGACCCACAGTACGTCGCCATTTTTGTCGCGAAGTCCGATCATTAGTTTAAACTCGGGGATTACAGCATATTGAGTGATCAGCTTGCTAACTGAAACGCTCGCGATAACTTCTTCCCACGGCACATAACGAGGGGACATTCCCTTCTTGGGAACAAAAACAACTTTCCGACGTTGGCGATTGAAGCGTATGGGAGGTTGATTGCTGGCTTGGCGAATTGCAAAGAAGAATACGCAAAGGTAAAGAGTGGCAAGCGCTCCCACAAAGCCCCAAACCGCAATGCTTGTAAAGAAATCCAGCCAACTGCTCCAAAACGGCTCTACATCTTTTCTTAGCCAAGAGCCAAACCCCGTTGTAAAAAAAAGAAAAATCAACAGGAACATCACCGCCCCAATTCCTGCTCGGGCGATAAACTCAAAACTTCCTCGAGAAATGGCAAAGTCTAAGAAAACTTCATTGGCATAGCGGTGCAGTTGGCGCGCACTGAAAGGCGGCACTCCAGTGGGTAACGGTTTTGGTGATAAATAGACTGTCTCAGTACCCAGTTCTCTCTCGATATCGCCTGCGTGAGGCAAACGATCGTATTTATTTTCCAAGGGACAGATCTCGTCAGGTGGTGGGCTCGGGTTCTTGAGTTGGTTCTGTAAATTTCACCTTGAAGTAATCCAGCAGGTTTTGTCCTTTGGCAAAGGCCTTCCGGATTTCAGAACTCTCCTCGAGCAACGCTTCGCTTGGCATAACGTGTTGCTCGACGGGGAGAGGTTTTGACCACTCTAGGACTTCTTTAGGGAAGGCGGCTTTGGGGCGGTTGTTGGCCCAGCCAGAGATGTGGCAGGGCAACGTCCAACCGCTGAAAAACTGGATCGTCAAAAAGCTCCACGCGTAACGTACTAAGGAGTGATCCGCACGGTAGCTGCGACGGCACAAATGGAAAAAATCGACAGTACCTTCCTCAAGCTCATCTGATTGATCTGGTGGTAAGGAAACCATTCCTTCCTCCATATAGACACGAATTGCCTCCCACTCAGAAACGGCAAGACTCAAGTTGCTACTGGGGATCACAGACCACAGCACATCATCTGTGTTGGCATCTCTTAAGCCAATCAGTAATTTAAATTCAGGCATTACTGAATATTGAGTAATGAGCTTTCCCACCGATACGCAAACAATGACATCCTCCCAAGGTACAAAGCGCGGTTTGTCGCCTTTTTTTGGGGTAAATACAACTTCGCGACGCTCTCGATTGAAACGGATGGGTGGGTGAATAGATACTTGGTGAGCTGCCTGAAAGAAAAAATAAATATACGTTAAAGAGATCGCTCCAATAATTGACCACAGCACGGGGTTGAAGAAAAAACTCAACCAAGCACTAAGAAAAGGTTCTTGAGATCTTCTAATCCAAGAGGCGAAACCTGAAAAAAAGAATAATAATATCACGATTAGCATTATCGAGCCGATGCCGGTTCTCGCCATAAACTCAAAGTTACCTTGCCCTATAGCAAAATCCAAAAAAGTTTTATTAGCGTTACGATGCAGTTGGCGTGCGCTAATTGGAGGCATGCCCGTAGGTACTGGTTTTGGAGATAAGTACACTATCTCGGTGCCTGACTTTCTCTCAAAGTCACCCGCATGGGGTAACCGATCGTACTTGTTGTCATGCATTTAGAGTCTCCGCCTTAATATAGGTCCAATTTAAAGTGGTTCGATCAGATCTGACACTAAGACGACGCTAAAAGGGGGCGGATTTATTTTCGTGATTGCGTAGAAAATAAATCTGTCCGATTTGTTTCGCCTTTGTTTCGGACACGCCCAATCGCGCAGCCACCTCTGAGACAGTAAGCTGCGTCGGTCACAGCCTTTAAAGACTAGAAGAATGGGGATGCCAACAATAAATAACGAAAGCGCTAATGCCCCCCCAAAATATCCTTCGGAAGTGCTCTCATGATGCACGAACCAAATACTCATAAGCAGTACTGGCCAAATAACCATGACGGCAGAACCGATGTTGTAAGCGCCAATATCAAGACAAACGTCGTTCTTGCGCCCAATGGTGTTAAGCGCATCCTTGGGCGTTTTCCCCGTCGGAACGGCTGGTGGTGCCAGATAGTCCTCTCGTGAGAGCAGTCCCTTGCGGCTGCCGGGTATGGCTGAAGTCATGCCTTATCCTTGGGCTTCTAAGCGCTGGAATTCTACGCTTCTTAATTTTTACTCAATGCGCCGTCTGCACAGCCAGTTCGGCTTCACGCTTGGCGATGGCTTCTTCCAGTTCTGGGGATCTCTTGGCCCATTGCTCGGGGGGCAGTGGTTTTGACCATTCGATGATGTCGGGGTAGAGCAGGTCAGGCGGGTAAGACAATTTCAAGTTCTGCAACTTTTCCGCGAAATATGTCCCCAAAATCGTAATGCAGAATATCCCCCATACAACACCTATCAGGTCACCCTTACGCAGGTCGATGATGAGCGATCCGATTTGCGTTTTTTCGTACGGCGCAATACCCACTCGGCTCTCAGGGACGGCGTCAGGTCCTACTTCCATGTAACTACGTGTGCACTCCCATAACGCCCTGGCCGTGGTGCCGCCGCCACAGTTAAAACCAAACGAGAAATGTTTGTTGTCTTCTTTGGCCTGCGGATCTGGGTTTTCGAAGCCGATGATCAACAAGCCCATGGTGGCTTTACCGGCCTGGCTCACCGAGGATTGTTGCGTGGCTGCTGCCGTGACGCTTTCCCAGGGCACAATCCAGTACTCGCCGTCCGTCCGCGGTACGCAGACCTCACGGCGTTGCCGATTGAAACGCACGGGCAAGGGGACGTCGCGGAATAGGCCTTGAACAATAAAGAGCGCAGGTATACCTGTAATGATTCCACCTCCTACAAGAGTAAACACACTGAGATCGGGGGAAATATTTCTAAAAGCAAAGGCCAGTCCCAAAAACAGCATCACCATTGGCCACAGCACCATCACCGCCGAGCCAATACTGTAATTACCAATGTCGAGAAAAACCTCGTTCTTGCGCCAGATGGTGTTAAGCACATCGCAGGGCTTTTCCCCGGTGGGGATGGGCAATGGCGCCAAATAATCATTGCGCGAAAACAACCGTTTTTTTGTGGTGCCTGCCGCTGGCATGCTCATGCGTTGTCCTTGGGTTATAAGTCCGGCTACTCTCCATCAAGCTAATTCTTGAACCGTCTGCGCGGCTAATTCGGCTTCACGCTTGGCGATGGCTTCTTCCAGTTCTGGGGATCTCTTGGCCCATTGCTCGGGGGGCAGTGGTTTTGACCATTCGATGATGTCGGGGTAGAGCAGGTCAGGCGGGTAAGACAATTTCAAGTTCTGCAACTTTTCCGCGAAATATGTCCCCAAAATCGTAATGCAGAATATCCCCCATACAACACCTATCAGGTCACCCTTACGCAGATCGATGATGAGCGATCCGATTTGCGTTTTTTCGTACGGCGCAATACCCACTCGGCTCTCAGGGACGGCGTCAGGTCCTACTTCCATGTAACTACGTGTGCACTCCCACAACGCCATGGCCGTGGTGCCGCCGCCACAGTTAAAACCAAACGAGAAATGTTTGTTGTCTTCTTTGGCCAGCGGGTCTGGGTTTTCGAAGCCGATGATCAACAAGCCCATGGTGGCTTTACCGGCCTGGCTCACCGAGGACTGTTGCGTCGCTGCCGCCGTGACGCTTTCCCAGGGCACCAGCCAATATTCGCCATTCTCTCGCGGCACACACACTTCTCGGCGTTGCCGATTGAAGCGCACGGGCAAGGGGACATCGCGGAATAGGCCCTGGATCACAAACCAGATAGGGATGCCCACGATAATTAATCCTCCCCCCCATATCAGAGGGTCAGGCGTGATGTAATTCAGAAGCGCAAAAAGCATTACCATCGGCCAGATCACCATCACCGCCGAGCCAATACTGTAATTACCAATGTCGAGAAAAACCTCGTTCTTGCGCCAGATGGTGTTAAGCACATCGCAGGGCTTTTCCCCGGTGGGGATGGGCAATGGCGCCAAATAATCATTGCGCGAAAACAACCGTTTTTTTGTGGTGCCTGCCGTTGGCGTGCTCATGCGTTGTCCTTGGGTTATAAGTCCGGCTACTCTCCATCAAGCTAATTCTTGAACCGTCTGCGCGGCTAATTCGGCCTCACGCTTGGCGATGGCTTCTTCCAGTTCTGGGGATCTCTTGGCCCATTGCTCGGGTGGCAGTGGTTTGGACCATTCGATGATGTCGGGGTAGAGCAGGTCTGGTGGTGGATTCAATTTCCAGCGCTCAAGCACGTCGATCAATAGCGTATTAAAAATGAAAATCCCACAGAAGCCTTCCCACAAAACGGTAATAAGCCAGCCTCTCAACTTCGCAGCCTTGATAAGGTCGTCCAGGTAGGTCGCCCATATTCCTTTAGATCTATCGAAGCGTGCCGTCTGATCCTCCACAGCGTCCGGCCCAATCTCCATATAGCTGCGCATGCACTCCCACAACGCCATGGCCGTGGTGCCGCCGCCACAGTTAAAACCAAACGAGAAATGTTTGTTGTCTTCTTTGGCCAGCGGGTCTGGGTTTTCGAAGCCGATGATCAACAAGCCCATGGTGGCTTTACCGGCTTGGCTCACCGAGGATTGTTGCGTGGCTGCTGCCGTGACGCTTTCCCAGGGCACCAGCCAATATTCGCCATTCTCTCGCGGCACACATACTTCTCGGCGTTGCCGATTGAAGCGCACGGGCAAGGGGACATCGCGGAACAGGCCCTGGATCACAAACCAGATAGGGATGCCCACGATAATTAATCCTCCCCCCCATATCAGAGGGTCAGGCGTGATGTAATTCAGAAGCGCAAAAAGCATTACCATCGGCCAGATCACCATCACCGCCGAGCCAATACTGTAATTACCAATGTCGAGAAAAACCTCGTTCTTGCGCCAGATGGTGTTAAGCACATCGCAGGGCTTTTCCCCGGTGGGGATGGGCAATGGCGCCAAATAATCGTTGCGCGAAAACAACCGCTTTTTTGTGGTGCCTGCCGGTGGCGTGCTCATGTCTTGTCCTTGAGTTGCAGGTAAATCGACTCGGGTTGCTGATCGCCGAGCGGGTAGCTTGGCACACGATCCAGTTCAGGTGTCGGATCATCCCGCAGGGCAATCACTCCGGCGTTATCGCTCAGGGTAAAGGCCACCCCCCGTGCACCACCGACAAAACGATCGCCGCCCAGCATCGCGATCAATGGCGTGCGATACCGCAACCGAAGGGAAAGCGTGCCCGGCGGTGTACTGAAGACGTTCGAAAGGGGCGTGAAGGCGCCACTCAGGCGCAAGCCCTGACCCTCCTGGAACGGTATCCAGATGCAGGTGCTGGTTTCGAGCCAGTAAGGTGTCAGGTCGCGCCATGGGCGCGGTGTTTTGTAGGCGGAGTAAGGGCTGTTTTTGATCAGGTCACGAGACGCTTGAGTGTCAACCGGATCGCCGGCCATGCTCAGCTCAAGGTAAGCACTGCCAGGTTCGGCGCCCGGCAAGTCGATGGTCAGGGCATTGATGGCGCTCTGGGAAGTCAGCCCGGAAGGACCACTGGAACTGGCCATCACCGAGCGGCTTTCCATGCTGACTCGGGGGGTGTATAGGATGCTATAAAGCAGGTTGAGTTCGTCTTGCTGGGCCTTGGCCGCGATAGGGTCAAGATTGCCCGCTCGCACTTTTGACCAGCAACAGAAGTTGAGGAAGTTTTGCATCGGCGTCTGCTGAAAAAACCAGGTGATCAGGTACAGCACACCCAATATCGCAATGACCCAGTTCAGTGGGCCCATACACAACGAATAACGCATGATGGCGGCTTCGACTTCGATCAGGCCGGCCAGAGCTCTGCCTGTCTGAGATACACCCAGTAGGGCCTGGGCGCCATAAGCGGTGATCTGTCCCGCCACCACGGTCTGGCGCATCGTCAGCCACGGATCAATATGCGTTTGTGCGCTCTCCAGCTGTATTTGCAAAGACCTGTATTCGTTAACGGCCGCACCAAATGACAACCCACCAATCACCCCACCAAACAAGGTGAGGGTTGGAGCCGCAGCTGAACGAATTAGGAATCGCTCCTTCCCCAACCCCTTCCGCACCTGACTATCAATCACCGCCACCAACGCAGCAGCGGCATACAACGAAGCGGAAGCGGTATCGTTCACACGCTGATTGTCCATCCCCTCCACGGCCCCAGCCTGGTTCAAGTAGTTACTCGCGTTGAACGTATTCAGCAGCAACGCCGCGAGTGGTACGACGCCTCCGCTATTGGTAACAGCAGAGGAGTTTATGATGCCTGCCACGCGGCCGTTGCCAATGGCTTTTCCCGTAGTGCTAGCCCATTGGCTTATCCCTTCGGCTTTTTGTCCCAGCAACTTCCAGATCTGTCGGCCACCTTCTATCACGGCTTGTAAGCGCGTGTCGCTGCCCAGGCGAGCGGTGACGAAAACGCCGAACCAGGAACTGCTGAAGGTTTTGTCACCTTTGAGCAACAACAAGGCTGCCGCCAGACGGTTGACCAGGATGCTCCATGGGCTATTGGCATCTCGGGCCATGGTCGCGAGGTCGTCCAGAATCGGGGCGGTCAGTGGCGCAAGTGCCTGATGGGTCGCGGCGATATTCTCGGACGCCAGTGCCGCCATCAGCTCGCCCAGGCGGGTGGTGTCGTTAATGCCCGCATCGATCGAGGGTGTCCAGGCGCGGAACAGTTGCGTCAGTGCGCCGCCATCAGCCGCCCGCACATAGTCGGCGTATTGCTCGGCGCCCTGGGCACGAATGCATTGGGCGGTCAGGCAACCGGTCGCCAGTTCGGTCAACCAGTGCCGAGTGTCCAGATCGTAGTAATCGACAAACCAGGTGCCGTTGCCTGAACGCTTGAGGTACACCTCCCTGTCGGTAAACAGCGTTTGATGACGTTGTTCAATCTGTTGAAAATGCATGGGGGCGGTCGTATCGAGCCAGGAGTTCATCGCTTCCAGATCGATGTATTGGCCCACCTTGGCACTGAGGAACTTATTGTCGAGGTTGGCCTGTTTTTCGGCACGGTATTCACGCACCACGTATTCGGCTTCGTTGTACAAATCTGCCGGAATAAAGGCCCGCACAGGCGCAACGATCGTGGCAATACGCGCATCACGCGCGGTGGCTTCAGCTTTGCCAGGCTGACCACCGTACTGGCGGGCCTTGGTTTCGGCCTTGAGTTCATCATCCAGCTGATGCTGTGCATCGAGCATGACCCGACCCTGATCGGGTGTAAGGGTGATGTCGCGATCCTTATAGCGGTAGCTGAGTGTGCCGGCCAGTTCGGCCCCGTCCTCGGTGATCAGGCTGCGAACAAACCCCCCGATGCTAAGACGCAGGTTGTTATCGCCGACCCACTGTTCATGACGCGCTTCGACCGATTCTTGCTCATGGTTAATATCCCGCAGCACACCCAGATCATCATCCAGCGCAGCAAACACCCCATAAAGCGGTGCCGACTGTTGTTTGGCTGCATCGAGCCAGGCTTGGGTGGGTTCCAGCTCCCAAGGGCTGGCGCTCCAGGTTCCCGGCTCCTCGACCGGCTTGCCAGGCGGTTGTGCGCCGGCCGCATCTTCACGCTCGCGCAAATCCTGTGAGCTGGCGGAGTAGGCCTTGATGTTGTCCTGTGTTGGCGCGGCGTGCATGGCTTTGCCTTGTTCTTTCACGCCTTCACGGTAAGTCGCACCGTTCTTCTGATAATCATGCGCCAAGGCCTGGTCACGCACTTTAGGCATGAGTTCGGCCACCAACTCCAGGGCTTTGGCGAGCGGCGGGCAGTGTTTGGCCGAAAGGCTTTTAGCTATTTCGGTGAGCCCGATCTGGCGCATGCGCTTGCGCCGTTCGCCATTCTTTTTCAGGCGTTCGCAGGCGTCTTCGCTTAATGGCACTTCGCTATAGAGCATCCAGGCATCGGTACTCTTATTCAAAGGTATGCCGGCTTTTTCGCCTGTCGCGATTTCGGCGTGGGGTAGTGTCAACGATTGCTCCACCAGCAGGCCGTCCGCTCCTACACCATAGCGTTTTAGCGGGCCTTCGGCATGCCACAGATAAACGTAACCCGCACGCAAGCGACGCAACGCCATCGGGTGGCTTTGGGTTGGACTGGAAGGCATGAAGTTAGCGTGTTCGGCAGCCTGTTCGGCCATGGCGTAGCGAGTTGGAACGACGAACACTTCCGGTTGACGGGCGGGGCAGGTGGTTGCCGGACTCGACAAGTCTTCGTCGCCGAACTGGCATTGTGCGGCCTGATCGGCGGCGGCCAGGTTGCGATTTTTATCGAGTGGTTGAGCGGTCATGAAAAGGACTCCTTGTCAGTCAACAGGCAGTGTCGATGCAGTTCCACCAACAAGGCATCCAGGCGTTGTGTGGCGTTAAGCGTTGGCTGTTGAATAATCTCGCGGTAAATCTGATGGTCGGGCGCTTGTGGAAACGTCGTGCCGTGTTCGGCTACCAAGGCTGACCAACGCACCACTTCGTTGGGCGCCGAGTATCCGTAACCGGCGGCGCTTTCGCGGCACTGCACCGCCCATTCCTGCTGTTCTTGTGTCGTGCGTTGGTTCAGGCAATCAGGGAAGTAGAGGCGCACGTGCTCCAGCAGTTGCTGGTCGAACATGTCCAGTTTGCCTTGATTGAGCTGTTGCAGCTGCTGCTCATCCAGATACAGCCAGGGACGCTCGGCATATTGCTGAGCGCTTTGTTGATCGTGGTCGCGCACGATCCATTGTTCTTCCTGACCTTCGCGCGCGGGTAGGCGCACGCGGCTAACCGGCCCCATCAGGTGATCTTTTTCGGCTGTGCTCAGGGCTGGCAGCCAGTGACGCATGACGCGTGGGTCGTAGTAACGAAACAGCATTGACGCATCACCGGGCACCCGTGCGTGGATCAGGCTGCGCAGATGCTCCGCCAATAACTGCATGGGTGCATCGCTTTCGATGACGAGGCCGGCATCGTGTTGCCAGTGATCCATGAACGCTTGTTCAAGTGCACTTTGAGTGCGTAAGACGACCAGCGCTGGACCGACATCAAACACCGCTTGATAGGACGTAGCGTGATAGAGCCATTCTGCAATCGGGTTGTCATCCAGACTGTACAAACGGGCCGGCAGGTTTTCGATCTGTGCTCCATCCAGCAGCAGATAACGCGAGATGCCAGTGATCATTTCATCGCTTCCAGTTTTTGGCAGATCTCGCAGACTGGCTGAGCCGTTGTGGCGGCTCGTTGCAGGGTCTGACGCAGGGCAGGAACGAGCAATTCACCCGCCTTGTCGGTGTCCGCCTGCTTCAACGGCCCCGGCAGCAAAGGTGCTGCGCCGGTGCCATTCCCCGGACTACCGCCGGAGTTCATGTTGATCACCGGCCCGCTCAAGGTCACACCACCGGCATCAATCTTGATGAAGCTACCACCGCCGATGAGGGTCAGTTCGCTGCCGGCTTCGAGCACCACTTTCATGCCGCTGCTCAGGTGGATTTCCTGGCCCGCTTCAATGAATTGCCCAGTGCCAACCTTGATATGTTGGTTGACGCCCACGGTGAGGTGGTCGTTGGCGCGGGTTTCGACTTTGCGGTCGGCGTAGACGGTGTGGTGTTCTTCGGCCTTGAATTCGCTGTAGCTGTTTTGCTCGACGGTGTCGTGGCGTTCGTTGCCGACGCGGATTTTCTGGTCGTGCTCGACGTTTTCGTCCCAGTCGCGTTGGGCGTGCAGGAAGATTTGTTCCTGGCCCTTTTTGTCTTCGATGCGCAGTTCGTTGTAACCGCCGCCACCGGGGGAGCTCAGGGTTTTGAAGGTGCTACGGGTTTTGTTCGCCGGCAGGGCATACGGGACGACGTTTTCCTTGTGGTACAGGCAGCCGCTGATCAGCGGTTGGTCGGGGTCGCCTTCGAGGAAGGTGACGAGCACCTCCATGCCGATGCGTGGGATGGCGATGCCGCCGTAGTGGGCGCCGGCCCAGGCGGAGGAGACGCGCAGCCAGCAGCTGGTCTTGTCGTCGGCTTGGCCTTCGCGGTCCCAGTGGAATTGCACTTTGACGCGGCCGTATTGGTCGCAGTGGATCTCTTCACCTTTTGGCCCGGTGACCACGGCGCTTTGGCTGCCGAGGATGCGCGGTTTCTTTTGTGTTAGCGGCGGGCGGTTCGGCACGTCCCACGGGGTGGCCTGGAAACGGTTGCGGTAGCCCTGGTGGAAATCGTTTTTCAGTTTGGTGGTGTCGCTGGTGACTGACTCTTCCAGCACTTGCGGCTGTTTGCCTTCGTGGAGGATTTCGGTCAGCAGCCACAGATCGTTCCATTTGGCTTTCGGGTGTTGGGTCAGGGCCAGGAAGTGGCCGCTGACCAGCAACGGCTGATCGCTTTTGCCTTCGGCGAGCTGGAAGTCACTGCGGTGACGTTCGAGGGCGCGTTTGGCCAGGTGCTTGCCACGTTCGCGGTCGATGAAGCGGCCGGGGTAGTCGTAGTCTTCGAGGTCGGGCAGGGCGTCGCCACGGTTTTCGCTTTCCAGCGTCAAGTGTGGTTTTTCGAAGTCGTAATCGCGGCGGGTGGTGCGGCTGGTGCGGGTTTCCAGGCGCAGGTCGAAGCGCTTGATCACCGGGTCGTTGGCGACCATGCCGGAGTCTTGCTGGTAGGCCACGGGCGCGAGTTTCGGGAACACCGTCTGGTCATCGCCGAACACCAGTTTGTGGGCGGTGGCGCTGTGCTGAAAGTGGTAGTGGATACCTTCTTCCTCGCACAGGCGCTGGATGAACTGCAGGTCCGATTCATCGTACTGAACGCAGTAGATGCGCTCCGGATAAATCGCCCCGACTTTGAATTCATAGGCGTTGCTTTGGATGCCGTGCTCTTCGAGGACGCTGCCGATGATTTTCGGCACGGTGAGGTTCTGGAAGATGCGTTGGTTGATGCGGTGCGCCAGGTAAGACAGTTGCGGGCGCAGGGTCACCGCGTACCGGGTCAGGCGTTTGCCGGAATCACCTTGGGCGGCGCGGTAGATCTGGCCATGGATGCCGCTGCCGTCAGGCGAGAGCTGCAAGAAGGCCGGTTTGTGCAGCAGGGTCTCGAGGTCCAGGGACGGCTGTTCACTGACCAGCTCCACCTCAAACACAAAAGGCTGGCTGATGGCTTCCCGACCTTGCAGGGAGAAAACCTGGAAGTCGCTGGAAAGACCTTCGATGGTCAGGGCAAAGTGAGTCTGATTGGCCGGCGCGAACATCCCTTGTTCCTCGTGCAGTGCAGCGGCGCTCGCCGGCACCCGTGCAGGGAGCTTGCGGACGCGAAAATTCTGGAAGGGCGAAAACAACATCGACCAGCAGAGCTGGCCGATGCTTGAGACGGTCGGCCTGAGTTAGGCGACCGGCTGACGCCAGTCATCGGAACCCGAAGTACCGGATACTTCGTGGGTCCAGGTGATTTTGCGGTAGGTGAATTGCACTTCTTCCAGGTGAGTGAAGTGCGAGTTCGACGGATCCTGGCAGTTGTGCATTTTGTTGTTGATGGCGACGATGATCGCGTCTTCCAGTTTGGTGGTGTAGTAGTGCTCTTGGGTACCTTGAGCCGAGGTGCGGTACCACTGGATAACGATTTCGCTCATGCGCTCGCCGGAGGTCAGAGCCGCCTGCAGCAGTGGCGAAGCCTTGTCGTACACCTTGGTGATCACAACTGGCTTGTGGACGCGCTGACCGGTTGGTTGGCCGGACTGCGGGTCACGCGGGATGATCACGTCGTGGCTGAAAGCCTGAACCATGACTTGGTCTTCGTGACCTTCCTGATAGGTGTTGCCAACCGAGTCGGCGGTAAATGCGCCGGCAGTGATCAGACCTTGTTTCTCGCCAGTGACGGACATGTACGCTGGTGTAGCCATGGATGTGCTCCTTGCTAAAAGTTAGGGTGCCCGGGAGGCGGTATCGCCCGGTGGGTGCCTGACTGTTATCAAGGTCCGTGCCAGAAACGATTAAGCCTATATAAATCAGATGGTTGAGAGAATTTTCAGAGCTCGCGGAGAATGTTCGGCGGCGATCGCCTGTGAATGTGCGCAAGAAGTTGCGCAGTACTGCGCAACTTCTTGCGCACTTGGCTGGGGCGCCTGACAGGCCGGGCGATCAGCGATCCGGGAAGGGCTTTCGCAGCGTTGAGTGCGCAACTTCTTGCGCATCAAGGCGGTTAGCCATCATTCGGTGACCCATCGTCTGATTTGCCGAGAACCGGTAGCAGAACCGCTAGGGTGACAGGTGCAACGAATGCTTCAGCCTGGAGGTCAAACTCAGCGCCGAGATGAATGAACATCTGCGAACTCAAGGAGAACGACATGAAAATCCTGATGGTTCTAACGTCACACGATCAATTGGGTAACACGGGTAAGAAAACCGGCTTCTGGCTGGAAGAATTCGCCGCACCGTACTTTGCCTTTAAAGACGCGGGCGCTCAGTTGACCCTGGCCTCACCCAAGGGTGGTCAACCACCGCTGGACCCAAAAAGCGACGAGCCGGACGCGCAAACCGCGGCCACCGAGCGCTTTCGCAAAGACTCCGCCGCCCAGTCCGCATTGGCGTCTACCGCTCTGCTGAGCAGCGCGAGGGCTGAAGATTACGACGCGATTTTCTACCCGGGCGGCCATGGCCCGCTGTGGGATTTGGCCGAAGACAAAATTTCGATCGCTCTGATCGAGGCGTTTTACCAGGCGGGCAAACCGGTCGCGGCCGTCTGCCACGCCCCGGGTGTGTTGCGTCACGTCAAGGGCGCGGACGGCCAGCCGCTGGTCAAAGGCAAGCGCGTGACGGGCTTCACCAATTCCGAGGAAGAGGCGGTGCAACTGACGAAGGTTGTGCCGTTTTTGGTGGAGGACATGCTTAAGGAGAAGGGGGGTGTCTATTCCAAAGGTGCTGACTGGGCGAGTTATGTGCTCACCGATGGTTTGCTGATTACCGGTCAGAATCCGGCGTCGTCCGAGGCTGCCGCTGAGGCGTTGTTGGCGAAGCTGAAATAGGATCAAAAGATCGCAGCCTGCGGCAGCTCCTACAGGAGTTCGCGTTCCCATGTAGGAGCTGCCGCAGGCTGCGATCTTTTCAACGTGTCATCGCGTAATAGCGGCGAAACATTCCTCGATCGAGCGCCGCTGCGTCTCGGCATACAACGCCAACTCATCAATCGTCGATCGTCCCAGCGCCTTCTCGAACACCTGCCGGTTCGACTGCACGCCATAGTGGGTTTGTGCTGCATCCCCCAGGTTCGACTGAAAAATCCCCGCAGCGCTAACCGGCAGGAAATCTTCGTACACCAACGGTTCAACCCGCAAATACCCGCCGCTGAGCAGATCCTCCAGCGACCACGATTTCAGCTCATCGGCTCCCAAGCCTTTTTCCGTGACGAAGTAGCGAAAGTACGCCAGTTCCTGTTGGCGCATGCCCTCAACGGTGTCAGGGAATTCTGCAAAGTGCTGCGCCATCAGCGCGTTGTAACGTGCGGCATTGGCCTCATTGGGGAAGTCTTTCAATTCATCACGGGCAGCGTTGAGCAAACGGTCGTAAAGCGCCCGGCCTTTGGGGGTGAGCGCGGCGCCGCGTTGCTCTATCTCGCCGAAACGGGCGCTGTGGCTGCCACGATTCTCGGCTTGATCGGTGAATGAGACAGGCTCGTCCAGGGCCTTGAAACTGGTCTGGCGCAGCAGGATCGGGCACTGACGGCGGGGCGGGCCTTCGATCACCGCTTTGGGGGTGATGCCGTGGGCAGGCATTTGCGCCTGGACGATGTCGATGTCCAGGGTGCGCGGCGTCAGGTGGTTGATATGCGGGCCGGTGAACGCCACCACGTCGGCGATCAGGCGATGCTGGGCGCTGAGTTTGCGGTACTGCTCGGCGGTCACGGTGGCGGTGTGGTGCCAGCGGAACGTTTCCAGCGCCTGCTCGACGAAGTCCTGGGCCTCCTGTTCGGTGAGGCCGCCCTGGGTTTCGGCGCGTTCGATGAGCATCAGCGCAGTGGGCGTGAAGATCGAACGCTTATCCAGCACCGATTGGGCGAACGCTCGCAGTTCCAGGTCTTCGATCAGTTCCAGGCGCAGCAGGGAGGTGAATACCCGGAACGGGCTGACCTGCAACGCCGCTTCATGCACCGCGCGAAAAGCCGTGGAGTGCACCGGTACGCCGGCCGGAGTCAGGTCGTAATAACCCACCGGCTGCATGCCCATCACTGCAAACAGCCGGGCGAGGGTGGCCAGTTCATCGGCGGTGCCGACACGGATCGCGCCATGCCGCTCCAGGTCCAGGCGCTGGATTTCACCGGTGCTGTTCAACTGTCGGGCGATCTGTGGATCGCTGTCCAGCACGTGACGGTTGGTCTGTTCCACCAGTTCCATCAGCGCGCCGTACAGCGGCACTTCTTCGCGGTACATGTCGGACATCGCTTTGGAAAAGCGTTGGCGGATCAGGTCAGGGCTGACGAAGTTCGGGTGACTCATGAAAGAATTCCTGATGCGGTGACGTAAAGGATGCGAGAAAAGATCGCAGCCTTGCGCGGCGCCGACAAACGAAGAATCTTACGGACTTCATTCTGCAAAGGACTGCTGGTTGTAGCAGCTTGTAGCAGCTGCCGAGCCTGCGAGGCTGCGTTCGGCTGCGCAGCAGTCGCAAACCCTGTATGCACGTTCCTTCTGACACACCGCAGTGGCTGATTTCACGACTGCTGCGCAGCCGAACGCAGCCTCGCAGGCTCGGCAGCTGCTACAGGGTCGCGGTGTTTGGCTGCTACACAGGAAGTTCCGAGCGCAGCGATGCCAAAAATTCCCGATACAACCGCGCCGTGTTCGTCGGTTGTTCCACCATCGGCATATGGCCGGTGTGGTCCCAGACTTCCACTCGCAGATCGGCGATGCCTTTGCTCCAGATCGCCACGCTGCTGACATCGATCAAGCGGTCCTTGTGTCCCCACAGCAACAGCGCCTGGCACTTGATGTCGGGCAGTTTCGGCTCCATCGGCGGGCTGGCGCGCAAGTCCCTGAAGATTTCTTCCAGCTCCTCGCATTGCTGTTCATAGCGTTGCGCGATGGCGTCCAGCACCACTTTGGGTACCCACGGCGGTTCGGCCATGGTCATGGCGTAGAAGCGCTGGAATTCTTCCCGTGAATGAATCAGGAACGGGTTGTGGCCCTTGGCCAAATGCCGCTCCAGGTCGCTGGCTTCGGGGGCGGTGACACCTGCCGGGTCGATCAGGGCCACCGAAACAATACGATCCGGGTACGTGGCCGCGAGCCACGCTGCCATGTAGCCGCCCATCGAGTTGCCGATCACATGGACTTTCTCGACGCCGCAGACATCGAGCAACTGGATCATCCGCTTGGCCTGCAAGGGAATGTCATAGCCGCCGCCCGCCTTGAAGCCGGTTTCGCCATGGCCGGCGATGTCGGGGATGATCACCCGATAGTTGCCAACAAAGTGCCGGGCAAAGCGCAGCCAGATATTTTTGTCGGCGCTGAAGCCGTGGAGCATCAGCACGCTGCTGGACGCTTCGTACGGCCCGCCTTGCCAGGTCGAGACGGTCATTTCGGCGATCGGCACGACAATTTTGTGCAGTCCATACAGCTTGGCCTCTATCGACATGTTCAAGTCATAGAGCCAATGACCGATGGCCGGGTAACTCAACCAGCTCCAGGCCACGAAAACTGCGAGTGCGACAACCAACAAAAGCATCAGGCATCTTCCTTCTACGTGATCAGGACAGAATGTGATCGGCGGGTTTCAGCGCCCTGGTCAACCGGTGATAGCTGAAACTGAACCCCGGAAACATCGCAATCACATGACCGCTCTTGCTTTGATACCAACTGTGGCAGCCCCCGGACTTCCATACCGTGCGTTCCATCTCCCGGTGGATCATTTCAGTGTAGGTACGTTCTGCTTCGGGGCGTACTTCGATGCTGCGCAAACCGTGTTCTTTTAACGTGCGGATGCAATCGAGAATGTAGTTCATCTGAGACTCGATGATGAACAGCGCCGAGGTGTGGCCAATGCCCGTGTTGGGGCCGGTGACGATAAACAGGTTGGGGAAGTCCGGCAGGCTGGTGCCGAGGTAGGCCCGCGGATACTGGGCCCAGAAATCTTTGAGTTGTGTGCCGTTTTTGCCGGTGACCGGGTAGGAAATCACCCCGTCGGTGGCGTCGTAACCGGTGGACCAGACGATCAGGTCCAGGTCGATGTGTTGGCCGTCCTCGGTGACGATGCCGGTTTCATCGATGGCGGCGATGCCTTGCTCGCGGCTGTGCAGGCTCACGTTACTGCGACCCAGCGCCGGGTACAGGGTGCTTGAGATGATCACCCGTTTGCAGCCGATGACGTAGTCGGGCGTCAGTTTCCGCCTTAGTTCCGGATCTGGCACTTGCCGTTTGAGGAAGCGCAGGGCGTGTTGCTGGACCAAGCGGATCGCTGGTTTCGAATACTTGAAGGCAATCACTCGGGTTTCGAACAGCCAGTAGATCATCCAGCGCAACAGTTTGTAGGCCGGTTTGAGCCCCAGCAACCAACGCTGGAAAGGTCCAAAGGCGCGGTCGCCCCGAGGCAATACCCAGTGGGGTGTGCGCTGGAACACATGCAGATGCTCGACGTCCGGGGCAATCGTCGGAATCACCTGGGCCGCGCTGGCGCCGCTGCCAACGATGGCCACGCGTTTTCGCCGGTAATCGTAGGTGTGATCCCAGTTGTTGGTGTGAAAGGTCTTACCCTGAAACCGCTCCTGGCCCTCGAAGTGTGGAATCACGGGCTGGCTCAACGGCCCGGTGGCGTTGATCAGGAACTGCGCATGGAACATGCCTTTGCTGGCGGTATGCACCGTCCAGCGTTTACCGTCGTCGTCCCACTCGATGCGCTCGACATTGGCCTGCAGTTCCACCTTGTCTCGCAGGCCGAAGTGCTCCACCACGTACTGGGTGTAGTGATGCAGTTCGGCCTGCTCGGCGAACATTTGCGTCCAGCGATAGGGCGCGAAGGACAGCGAGTAGAGCGGCGAGGGCACGTCGACCGCGGCACCGGGGTAGGTGTTTTGGCACCAGGTGCCGCCGAAAAAGTCACGTCGTTCCAGCAGGCGAAAATCGCTGATGCCTGCCTTGAGCAAATTGATCGCCGCGCACTGGCCGCCAAATCCGCTGCCGATGATCAACACTTGAAAGGTTTGCATGGGCCTCCTTTTTTATCGTTATTGATCGAACCCTCCTTTCATGTATAGCCAAACATTGGGCACTCGCCTCATGCCTATGCCTTGGTATTCAGACCGCCAGCCGGTGATGGCTATTTGCCGTTGCCCTGATAGACTCTCACCACACTTGAAACCCTTGTGTTTTCAAGTTCCGTTCAGTGGCGCAGAGGCCTCTATGGAAAAAACGGGAGGAAAAGGACTTTCACTGGCCAGGAGGCTCTATACATCGCGAATCCTGGGTTTGGCTTTGGGGTTGTTGCTCGTGAGCGCGGCGATGTATCCACTCAACCCTGCACCGTGGGTGTGGGTGGCGATGCTGCTCAACGGCGTACTCTGGCCGCACCTGGCTTATCAATGGGCACGCCGCGCGCAAGTGCCTTATCACGCCGAACACCGCAACCTGCTGGTGGACGCCTTTCTCGGCGGCTTCTGGGTCGCAGCCATGCACTTCAATCCGCTGCCCGGCGCGACGACCCTGGCCATGATGGCGATGAACAATGTGGCCATTGGCGGTTTACGTTTCCTGTTGGCGGGAACCGTGGCGCAGATTCTCGGGATGGGTGTCGGACTGCTGATTTTCTCCCCCGCCTTCATCCCGCAAACCAGCCAACTGCAGATGTATGCCTGTTTGCCCTTGATGTGTTTGTATCCGCTGGCATTGGGCTGGATCTGCTTCCGCCAGGCCTACACCCTCGGCCGACAAAAGCGTGAATTGCTGGCCCTGAGCCGCACCGACAGCCTCACCGGCCTGCTGAACCACGGCGCCTGGAAGGATCAACTGGAGATCGAATTCCAGCGTTGCAAACGGCAGCAGCAGGGCGGGGCGATTGCGCTGATCGACATCGATCATTTCAAAACCATCAACGACACTTACGGCCACGTTGCCGGGGACATCGTCCTGCGCCAGTTGAGCAAAATGCTCAAGCAGAACCTGCGCGCGGCGGATGTTGCCGGGCGCTACGGTGGCGACGAGTTCTGCGTGATCCTCCCGGACCTTCCGCTTACGAGTGCCGCGGCCGCGATGGATGCCCTGCGTGATCGTTTCGCCACTTTGGGTTATGAGCAGAGCCCGGCGCTGACAGTCAGCCTGAGCATCGGCCTGGCCGCCTTCAACCCGGCCCACACCGACGCAACCCGGTGGCTCAACGACGCCGACCAGGCGCTCTACGAAGCCAAAGCCACCGGTCGCAACCGCGTCATCTGTTGCGGCGATGGCGAACCGCATCACGAATTACTCGATTCGGTGTGAAACCTGATCGTTCCCACGCTCCTGCGTGGGAATGCAGCCATGGACGCTCCGCGTCCGCTCTTCGCGTTGCAAGTGTCGCATTCGGTCTAGAGCCTTGCGCCGTAGTCAGGTAGGGTGTTTTTCACCCCCCGACACGAAACAAGGATCGATTCATGACGTTCAAACTCCCTCGCTCCCTGCTGGCCACCAGCCTTGGCCTGACCCTCGCCCTTGGCGCTTTCGCTCCCGCCGTTTTCGCCGAACCACACAAACAAGTCCTCGCCGATTCCGAACAGTACAAGGGCGAAGCCCTGAAGTTACTGGAACGTTTGGTGAACATCGACTCCGGTTCCGGCTATGAACCGGGCCTGACGAAAGTCAGCGACATCGCCATCGACGAACTGAAAAAACTCGGCGCGACCATCGAGCTTGTGCCCAATACCCCGGACAAAAGCAGCCATGTGATCGCGACCCTGAAAGGCACCGGCAAGGCAAAAATCCTGCTGATGGCGCACATGGATACTGTCTTCAAGGAAGGTTCGGCCGCCGAGCGTCCGTTCCACATCAAGGACGGCCGCGCCTATGGACCGGGCGTGATGGATGACAAGGGCGGCATTGTTGCCGGGATCTACGCGTTGAAAGTCCTGAAAAATCTCGACTTCAAGGACTACGCGCAAATCACCTTCCTGCTCGACGCCAGCGAAGAAACCGGCTCGGACATCGCCACCGACCTGATCAAGAAAACCGCCAAGGCCCACGACGTCACTCTCAATCTCGAACCGGGCCGCCCGGCGGATGGCCTGGTGGTGTGGCGCAAAGGCAGTGCCACCGCCGTGGTCGAGGTCAAGGGCAAGGCGGCTCATGCCGGTGTCGCGCCAGAGCTGGGACGCAACGCCGCCATGGAAGCGGCGCACCAGATTTTGCAGCTCGGCAAACTGGGCGACGCGGAGAAGAAAACCACCATCAACTTCACCGTACTCAAGGCCGGCGACCGCACCAACGTCATTCCGGATCAAGCCACCGCCAAGGCAGACGTGCGGGCGGCGGTGCCGGAGGAGTTTGACCGGATCGAGAAGGATCTGGCGCGGGTATCGAAAGACAAGCTGATTGCTGACACCGAAGTCACCACCACACTTCAGCGCGGATTGCCGCCGATGCCGCAAACGCCGGAATCGGATCGGTTGATGGCCATGGCTCAGGGGATTTATGGGGAGATTGGCCGTAAGTTGACGGAAGAGGGAAGTGGTGGGGCGGCGGATGCCAGCCTGTCAGCGGGCGTGGGTACACCGACGCTGGATGGGTTCGGGATTGTGGGCGGCAATATTCATACGCCGGAGGAATACGCGGAGGTTGAGAGCGTGGCGCCGCGGATTTATCTGTTGTCGCGGATGATTATGGAGTTGGCTAAGGCTCATTGAATTGAGTGCGGTTTTGAGGGGGGTGGTGGGTCAGTTGGATCGACCCCTCACCCTAACCCTCTCCCCAGGGGGTAGAGGGGACTGACCGAGTTGTTTTGGCTATTTACTGCGACCTGAGAGATTGAGTCGAACTTGGATTCGGCCAACAGCAAATCCCTTAAAAATCGCATTCAACTCGGTCGTTCACGTCGCCGGATTCCTCAAGAAACCCACGGTCAGTCCCCTCTACCCTCTGGGGAGAGGGTTAGGGTGAGGGGTGTTTCTCAAGCCGGATACCGCCGTCAAAACCACCCCACAACGCTCCGCGACGATCTTGGCCGGTCGAACACGTGGGAACTCGTTAATAAGGAGCTACCAATATGTTCGGCTCATCTGCTGATGCGCGAAGGCTGGATGTGGTTCAGGCGCGGACGTTGCAGGGGGAGGAGGGATTCAAAACCGCGATTTAGCGGTGTTTGAACTGACGCCATCGCGAGCAAGCTCGCTCCCACAGGGGATTTTTTGTGGATGCATGATTTGTGTACACCTGCAATCACCTGTGGGAGCGAGCTTGCTCGCGATGGCGTCGGACCGGTTCACACCGTCAAACGCACTGAACGGTTATTCCTTCACGCTCATAAACTCTTCCGCCCAACGGATGTATTCCTCAGGCTGCGTATAGGTATGAGTCAGCTCGGTAGCGCTCAAGTCCGACGCCTGGGTAAAGATCTGCCGTTGTTCCCGCAGGCTGTCGTAAGTCGCCTTGATCGCCGCGAAATAGGCGCCGTGACCATCAATCGTGACCCGCACGCCCAGTTCGGCCAGGCGTTTGTCGTCGCGCAGCAACGGGTTGCCGTAGGTGACCAGCATCAGCGGTACGCTCAGGTGCTCGGAGATTTGTTCGAGGTGGTCGAAGTCCCGCACGCCCACCATGCAAATCCCATCCGCACCGGCCTGCTGGTAATGACAGGTACGGCTGATGACTTCCTGCACCGGCAGGATCCCCGCGTTGGTGCGGGCGATGATCGCCATTTCCGAATCGACCCGGGCTTCCAGTGCCGCACGAATCTTGCCGACGCCTTCCGCCACCCCGATCAGGTCGGTGGATTTGCGGCCGAACTGGGCGGGCAGCAGCGTGTCTTCGATGGTCAGGGCGGCCACACCGGCACGTTCGAGTTCGACGATGGTGCGCATGACGTTGAGCGCGTTGCCGTAGCCGTGGTCGGCGTCGGCGATGACCGGCAATTGGGCAACACGGCCAATGCGAGTGGCCTGTTCGGCAAACTCGCTGAGGGTGATCAAGGCAAAGTCGGGGGCGCCCAGTACCTGCAACGATGCGACCGAACCGCCCAGGATCCCCACTTCAAAACCCAGGTCAGCGGCAATGCGGGCCGACATCGGGTCGAAGACCGACGCCGTGTGATAGCAGGCGTTGGAGGCGAACAGCTCGCGAAAGTTACGGCGCAAATCTTGATGAGAAAGCCTGGACATATGAGTTCCACCACTGCAATGGGAATGGAAGGGCTTGAGCAAAAGTGTCAACGCCGAAGGAACAAAAGGCTATCACGCGAGCGGGGGAAGGATGATGACGATTTTGCACTGGGAAGATGGCGCCTTTCCTGTGGCGAGGGAGCTTGCTCCCGTTCGACTACGCAGTAGTCGTAAAATCAACGAACGCGAACTGTCTGAAGAAAAGTGGTATCGGCTTGGGGGGCCGCTTCGCAGCCCAGCGGGAGCAAGCTCCCTCGCCACAATGGCGGGTAGATCAGGCCGCCACCAACTGCTGTTGTTGATTGAGCAGCGGCACGGCGCGTACCGAGTTGCCGGGTTGCAGTTGCAGGCGTTTGGCGGTGAGGCGGTCGACGATCAGGCTGTTGCCCACCTGTCTGGCCTGGGCGGCGGTGATGCGGCAGTTTTCCAGGCGACGGTTATGGATCAGCCACACCGGGGCCTGCTCGTCGGGCGTGCCGATGGCCAGCAGCAGCGGTTGGCTGTCGCGCACGGCACGAATATTCGAGACCGGGGCTTCGATCACCGGGCCGGCGTCGAAGATGTCGATGTAACCCTTATGGGCAAACCCTTCGGCGGTGAGGATTTTCAGCGCCGGTTCCGTGTTCGGGTGCGCCTTGCCGATCACGGCCTGGGCCTGTTCGGTGAGCAGGCAGGTGTAGAGCGGTTGGCGTGGCATCAGTTCAGCGATGAACGACTTGCTGCCCAGCCCCGACAAGTGATCGGCGTGGCTGAAATCCATCTTGAAGAAGTGCCGGCCCAGGCTGTCCCAAAACGGTGAACAGCCATGTTCGTCGGCGCTGCCACGCAGTTCGGCGATGAGTTTGTCACCGAACAGGTGCGGAAACTCGGCCACAAACAACAAACGCCCCAACGACAGCAATCGACCGTTACTGCCCTGGCGTTGATCGGGTCGCAGAAACAGTGAGCAAATCTCCGATTGGCCGGTCATTTCATTGTTAAGGAACAACGTCGGGATCTGCCGTTGAATACCCAGGTCCGGTGATGAACTGACCGTGAGCCCGACCCGGTAGTTGTACCAGGGCTCGCGCAGCCCCACGGCGCCCACCAGGGCACTGACGCCCACCAGTTGCTGATCGTCGTCTTCGAGTACGAAGAGGTAATCGGCATCGGCGCGTTCGACCTGTTCGGCGAAGGTTCGTTGGGCCCAGCGCACCCGGTGACTCAGGCGTTCCTCGTTGGCCGGCAGGGTGGTGAAGCCGGGGCCAGCCTGGTGCACCAGATTGAGCAAGGCGGGCAGGTCGGTGACGTGAACCGGGCGGACAATCATGATGCAACTCCTTCTGCACGCCCGCTCGGGCGCTGTCGTTGGGCGCGAGGCCGGGTGATGCTCACAGGGCGATCAGCCGGATCGGGCTGCCTTCGGTCACGTTCAGGGCGGCGCACATCTCGGCGCTCAACTTCACAGGTTGTCCGGCCTGGTAATCCAGATCGGCGACGATGGCGCGATAGTCCTTCAGCGAATCGTTGCACACCAGATAACTGCCAAGGGCATCAATGGCCGCACCCGGTTTCGCCGTGCCGGTCTGGCTCTGGGCGATGGAGCGGATGCCGGGAGTGCGCGCATACAACGTCGGACCGCCGTCGAACAGGTCGATGTAGCTGTTGGTTTCGAAGCCTTCGCGCTCGAGGATATCGAAAGCCTCCTGGCCATCGGGGTGGATGCGGCCGATGCAGTCCTGCGCCGCCTTGGGTAGCATCGGTACGTAGATCGGGTATTGCGGCATCAGTTCAGCGAGGAAGGTTCGGCTTTCCAGGCCGCAAAGCCGCTCGGCCTCGGCGTAGGGCAGGTCGAAGAAATGCTTGCCCACCGCATCCCAGAACGGCGATTGCCCTTCATCGCTGCTGAAGCCGACGATCTCGGTGATGACGGCTTCGGAAAATCGTTGCGAGTGGGTGGCGATGAACAAAAGCCGCGCCCGGGACAGCAGTTCAGAGAACCGTGTTCGCACCAGCGCTGCGTCAATATGAAAACCTCGCAGCAAGGTATGGCCACTGAGGTCGTGACACAACGACAGCGCGGGCACGCCGTGCTCGATGTTCAGCTCCCGCGAGGCGCTGGTGAAGTGCCGGTTGCGCAGACTGTAAAACGGCTCGCTGAAACCGGCGGTGGCAAGGATCTCCGAGCAGCCCACCAAACGCTCTCGGGTCAGATCTTCCAGCACGAAGAAGTAGTTCTCCGGGCCATGACCCTCGACGTCTTTTTCGAATGAGGCGCAGGAGTCGAGAATCTTCTCGCGCAGGCATTCGGTGTCGTCCGGCAAAGACGTGACGCCTACCAGACTGTCGCGCGCCAGTTGCTGCAACTGGGGCAGGTCGGTTAACTCGACTGGGCGTAAGACCAGCATGGATGCACTCCTGTATCAAAGGGCTCGGCGGTTGGCACCGAACCTGACTATCACTGTCGGTTTCCACGCGTTCAATCGGCGGTCGCCTGAATTTTTGTCAGACGCCGCTCTTTTTCTTGTCAGACGTTGCTTGGGTCGGGCAGTACCGCACGGGTGCCCAGTTTGTTGAGTACAAACAGGTAGACCAGGCCCAGGGCAATCCAGATCAGGCCGAGTTTCTGTGCATCGACGCCCATGTTGTACATGATCGCCGCGACGATGATGAAGCCAATCACCGGGCAGATCAGGTGACGGATCACCTGTCCGGATTTTTGCCGACGCCAGTAATAGTTGATGACCGTCAGGTGCAGCAACATGAAACCGCTCAGTGCGCCGAAATTCACCAGTGAGGTGAGGGTGTCCACCGAGTTGATGAACAGGTAGCAGATCACCAGCGACAGCACGGCCACCAGATAAATGCTCACGTACGGTGTGTTGTGTTTGGGATGAACCTTGGCCAGTACCTTTGGCAGCTTGCCGTCTCGGGCCATGCCGAACAGCAGACGAGACACCGCTGCTTGAGAGGTGATTGCCACCGCAACGCCCCAGGCCAGCGCTGTCGCCACGGCGGTCAGGGTTGCCAGCCAGCTGCCGGCCGCGAGTTCAGCGATTTCATAAAAAGCCGTGTCAGCCGATTTGAACCCCATGCCGGCCGCCAGATCTGTCGCAATCCAGGTCTGCACGACGAAGATCACGCCCATGACCACCAGCGTGATCAGCGCGGCCTTGCCGACGCTGCGGCCCGGGTCACCCTTGATCTCTTCGGCGAGGGTGGAAATCGCATCGAAACCGAGGAAAGACAGCACCGCAATCGACACCGCTTGCATCAGCAGGGCGAAGTTGAATGTCTCGGGGTTGTACAACGGCGCCAGGGTCAGCTGACCGTTACCGCCGCCGCTGTGGAGCGCGTTCCAGGCGTAGAACAGGAAGATCCCCAGCACCACCAGTTGCGCCAGCAGAAAGATGATGTTCATCCGCGCGGTGAAGGTGATGCCCCGCAAGTTGACGAAGGTCGCGCTGACCAGGAAGGCCAGGATGAAACCGACCTTCGGAATGTCCGGGTACAAATGATTCAGGGCCATGGCCGCGTACACATACAGCAGCGGCGGAATCAGCAGGTAATCGAGGAGCATCAACCAACCGGCGATAAACCCTACGTGCTGGTTCAGGCCGCGTTGCGCGTAGGAATAAACCGAACCGGCAATCGGAAAGGCCCGAGCCATGCTGCCGTAACTCAGGGCAGTGAAGAGCATCGCCACCATGCCGATGATGTAGGCCAGCGGTACCAGCCCCGGTGCCTCTGCGTTGACGTAGCCATAAACACCAAACGGTGCGATGGGGATCATGAAGATCATCCCGTACACCACCAGGTCGGTCAGCGACAGGCTGCGTTTCAACTCTTGCTTGTAGCCGAATTCTTCTATTTCCATGAAGCCGTTCTCCTTGATATGAACGCAGCTACAAGCTGCGAGTTTGAAGCGATTCCTTTACAACAACGGCGCCAGGTATTCGGTAAAGCGATTGATGTCTTCAGGCGTACGCAGCAGGTCGTTGCGCACCTCGATCAACACCGATTCCAGCCCTCGTGCATCGCCGTGGACCGGCACGGTCATGTCGCCCAGCGGGTTGATTTTGTACGGCTCATTACCGGCAACCTTCAATGGATGCTGACTCAAGCCATCGATCAAGCGCTGGGCATATTCCTTGGCCTTTCTATACAACACGCCAACTTCAAGCACGCGGGGCTGGCCGTGATAGACCGGCGTGAAGCTGTGAATCCCCACCACCCGCACCGGTCGTCCTTGAGCGACACGTTCGTCGATCAAGTCTGTCAGACGCGAGTGAAACGGCTCGAACAAAGATTGCCGACGGTACTCGCGGGTGGCTTCGTCCAGATCCCGATTTCCTGGTACCTGATAAATTTCGCTCTGCGCCGGAATGCTGTCCGGGGCTTGGCGCGGTCGGTTGAGGTCGACCAACAGCCGCGAATAATTGGCCGCCAACAGGGTTGCGCCCAATGCTCGGGACAAACCCTCGGCCAGCGCCAGGGCGCCGATGTCCCAGGCGATGTGCTCGCGGGCCGCTTCGTGACTCAGGCCCAGGTCATTTAACCCGGCCGGCATAAAACGGCTGGCGTGCTCGCACACCAGAATCAACGGGTGGCCGGAGTCTTCCCGGCTCAGGGTGTACGCGGGCTCGGTGTATAGACCGAGCTCAGCAGATTCAGTACAGGCGCGCATAGTGTTCACAGCGTTCGGCGGACGACAGCTGTTCCGTCAGCGTCAGTTCCTCGGTTTTAAGGGCGAAGTAGGTGTCCAGCAACGCGCTCGGCAGGGCTTCAATCAGTGCCTCGCTGTTGCGCAGGCAGTCCAGGGCCTGGGCAAGGGACGCGGGCAGGGCGACGATGCCGCGCGCCTGGCGTTGCTCTTCGTTCAGGGAGTCGGGGACTTCATCGGTGATTGCGTTCAAGGCCAGGCGTTGCTCGATGCCCAGCCGACCGGCAATCAGCACCGCGGCCATGGCCAGGTGTGGTGAGGACGTGGCGTCCATGGCACGAAATTCCAGGTTGTATTGCGATGCCACCGATTTGCCGCCCAGGCTTGTCGTCGGACAGATTCGCAGCGCCGCTTCGCGGTTGCGTTGCCCGAGGCACGCATAGGACGCGCTCCAGTGATGAGGCTGCAAACGCTCGTAGGACACCGGCGTCGGCGCGGTAAACGCACAGAGTGCGGGCAGGTGATGCAGGATGCCGGCGGCCCAGTGCTGGCCGAGGGTCGACAAGCCATTGGTGGTGCCGGCGTCGTACATCACCGGTTGGCCGGCCAGGTCCAGCAGGCTGACGTGCAGGTGCACGCCGTTGCACACCGCGTGCTCCGAGGTCTTGGGCGCGAAGCTCAACGCCAGGCCCATTTGCCGGGCGATCTCGCGGGTGATTTCACGCACGTTCACCGCGCGGTCGGCAGCGGCCACCCCAAGGGTAGGGCGACAGGTGATTTCGTATTGATGCTTACCGTACTCGGGCAGGAACATTTCCGGCTCGACGCCACCGGCACGTAGGGCGCTGAGCAGCCAACCGCCAAACTCGGCACCCTGACGCTGGGCTTGCAGCGAAAACGCCAGGTGTTCAACGTCGCCGGTGTTCAAGTTGAATTCATGCTCGAACGCCGCATTGACCTGCATGCCCAACTCGGCGCGATAACGCTCTACCTCATTGCGCAACACCGTACGCGGGCAGGCACCCCACGGGCGGCCATCGGTTTCGCGGATATCACTGTGAATAAAATCCAGCGCCGGCGCGTTAGCATCCGGTCCGTTACTGACCGTCACTCGGCTGGCCGGATCGGGCATCAGCCGCAAATCTCCATAAGCGCCCCACGGGTTGGCGTAGGCGATGATGTCTTGCGGGGTCAGCGCACTGTTGGCCGGCACCCAGCCACAACCGGTCCTTTGATAGTGCTCGAGTTCGTCCGTGGGAAAGGAGCGCCCGCGCGTCACGCCGATCAGGTCAGTGGTGACGAGGGTGGTCATGGGCAGTGGCAACAGGCGCTCGCTCATGGCTGCATCTCCTGCAACCGGCCGAGCACAGTCTGGGTGTCGGTGATCCAGCAGTAACCCTTGATTGCATTCAGGCAGGCCTGATGCCGCTCGGGGGTGTAAGTCGCGCAGGCATCTTCCACCAGCGTCACCAGATAACCGCGGTCGGCGGCGTCACGCACGGCCATGTCCACGCACTGGTCGGTGACGATGCCGGCGATGATCAGGTGCCGCGTCCCGAGGTTGCGCAGCACGTAGTCGATGTTGGTGGAGTTGAAGACCCCGGACGAGGTCTTGGGCAGCACGATTTCGTTTTCTGCCGGGGTCAGGTCGTCGATGATCCGCGCTTGCGGGCTGCCCTTGGGCAAGTGCATGTCCGAGAGTTTGTGGTCCAGCGAGCGGTCGCGGCCATCGGCGGTGAGGCTTTCGATGATCGTGTGCAGCACGTTTTGCCGGGCGCTGCGAAAGGCGCTGAGCAACCGGCGTTGATTGGGCACCACCTGCATGTGGGTGCGGGTCAGGAAGTACTCGGCGTCCGGTCCGTTGAGGTGCGGGTCGAACTGCGGCTCAAGCCAGGCGCGTTGCATATCTACCAGCAACAGCGCGGTGTGATCGGTGACGAATGGCAAATCCCGAGGCGAGCGGTGGGGGAGCGTAAACATCCTTATTTATCCTCCAGCAGGTGGGTATCGAAGTCGGTCCGCAGGGCGTCGATGCCTTCCAGGCGATCGGCCAGACCCGGACTGCGCAGGGACAGGCAGGCTATCAGCGCCTCGACCTGGGCCAGCGCCGGGACGAGGGAGTCGAAGGCCGACACCGACTCCACCGGGGCACTGATAATCAGGTCGGCCATTTCCCGCAACGGTGAAGCATAGATGTCGGTGAACAACACCACGCGTGCATAGCGACTTTTCGCCGCATTGGCCACGCGCAGGGCCTGTGACTGGTAGCGGCGATAGTCGAACACCAGCACCACGTCCTGACGCTGCACGTCAAACAATCGGTCGGGCAGTTGCGCGTTGTCTTCCAGGGCGAAACAGCCCGGACGCAGCAAGCGCAGGTGATTGAGTAAATAACTGGCGAGAAAACTGCTGAAGCGCCCGCCGAAGCAATGCACCTGATGGCGGGTGTCGAGCAGCCACTCCACCAGAATCCGCACATCTTCGGGTTGGGTCAGCGCATGGGTGTCCACCAGCGCTCGATGGCTGTGCGCCAGATATTGGCTCCAGGCGTCGCCTTTCTGCAGATGAGCACGAGGTTGCAACAGGGCGCTGGGGGAGCGGAGGCGGTGGTCCATGTCGCTGAGCAGGGCATCCTGGAAATCGGCATAACCGCTGAAACCCAGTTTTTTCACCAGTCGCACGATGGTGGGATCGCTGACACCGGCATGTTCGGCCAAACGTGACATCGGGCCCAGTCCGTTACGCGGGTACTGGTCCAGCAAGGCACGGATGACTTTGCGTTCCGACGGCGTAAGGTCCAGGCCGGGATCGGTGATCAGGTCTCTGAGAGAAGGCATCCGGGCTCCTGCTGGATGGATATGTCGGTTTCATTTCATAAATTGCTAAAACAGTATTTATGTAGCGGACTCAACATGTCTAGTGAATTTTTCGATGGTTTTTTAAAGCCCCAAAACAGGGCGAAAACCCCGTGGGCATTGGGCTACATGGAAGTCGACTGAGCTTGTAGGTCATCGCCCATAGAGGTGTCGGATATCGCTGATTTTTTCAGGTGTATTGAGTTTTCGAACCTGGATGGCCGGATCAAACGAAACGCCCTGGATCGCGCTTCTTGCGGCACAATTGGGCAATTATTTTCGGCGTCACGCCGTTTCAGTTTCCATCAACAGAGTGATCCTTCGTGCAGGCGACCCGTTTGACCCTGATGTGCCACGCTCGAACCGTCGCACAAAAATTGGCGTGTTTTCCTACGAATGAGCCAATAGAAATGGATTGGCAATCGGCAAAGGGATCGCGTCGTGCTCAGTTCAAAGGGACGCCGCGACTGGTGTGTGGACCTGAACTGCGAACCCGGCAAACCGCCGAGTTGTTCGGCAGCGACGTAGAGATTGTCGAGGCATTGAGGGATTGCGATTTCGGGCTCTGGAAAGGCGTACGGATCGACGATCTGCAAAAAACCGCAGCCGAAACGCTGCAGATCTGGCTCGATGACCCGCATGCTGCGCCCCACGGTGGTGAGTCGGTGGCGCAACTCGGTGAGCGGGTGGCCGCTTGGCTGAAAACGCTAGAGGCCACACCGGGGCACATCGTTGCCATCACCCATCCGTTTGTCATTCGCGCCGCGCTGACGCAGGTGCTGCAAGGCGCAGCGTTCAACCTGATCGACGTTGAACCGCTGTCGGCCATCGAGTTGCGGTTCA
Organism: Pseudomonas sp. LBUM1645; assembly: GCF_059716185.1. Taxonomy (NCBI): domain Bacteria; kingdom Pseudomonadati; phylum Pseudomonadota; class Gammaproteobacteria; order Pseudomonadales; family Pseudomonadaceae; genus Pseudomonas; species Pseudomonas sp. LBUM1645. The sequence goes on along the minus strand of NZ_CP166811.1, from coordinate 4,554,610 downwards.
ACGGCCGCTGGCGTTTACGCTTGCTGGGCACTGACCCTGAGGGAACACGTTGATGAAAAAACTTCTGGTCATCGGCATCGGCGCCGGCAACCCCGACTACATCACGATGCAAGCCGTGAAAGCGCTGAACCTCGTCGACGTGTTTTTCCTCATGGACAAGGGCCAGAGCAAAGACAAACTGATCGACCTGCGCCGCGAGATCTGCGAACGCTACATCACCGATCGCGACTACCGTTTCGTTGAAGCCCACAGCCCGGAGCGCGAACGCGGTGATGTGGATTACAAGGCCAGCGTGGAAGACCTGAACCTGGCCAAACAGCAGACGTTCGAACGGTTGATCAGCGAGGAAATGACTGACGACCAGTGCGCCGGTTTTCTGGTGTGGGGCGATCCGGCGTTGTACGACAGCACCATTCGGATATTGCAGGCGATTCTGGCTTCGGGTCGCTGCGTCTTCGAATTTGAAGTGATCCCCGGCATCACCAGTGTCCAGGCGCTGGCGGCGCAGCATAAGGTGCCGCTGAACCGCATTGGCCGCTCGATTGAAATCACCACGGGTCGACGGCTGGCGGCGGGGCAGGTGAGCGATGCCGACAGCCTGGTGGTGATGCTGGATGCAGAAGATTCCTACCATCGGGTGGCAGACCAGGAGACGGAGATTTACTGGGGGGCCTACTTGGGGACGCCGGATGAAATCCTGATCAGCGGCAAGCTCAAGGATGTGGCGGATGAGATCGAGCGGGTGCGCAAGGCGGCCCGGTTGGAGAATGGGTGGATTATGGATACGTATCTGCTGCGTAAGCCTTAAGTGCACTGGTGTCTGGGCTGACGCCTTCGCGAGCAAGCCCGCTCCCACATAGACCGCGGCCGTCCAGACAACTCGGTCAACTGTGGGAGCGAGCTTGCTCGCGATGAGGCCCTCAAACACACCTCAGATTATTGCTTTAACCTCCCGCCCAAACCGCTCCCGATACACCGACGGCGGCACCCCTACCACGCTGCGAAACGCCACCCGAAAACTCTCCACCGAGCGATACCCACAGCGTTGGGCAATCTGGTCAGTGTTCTGGTGGGTGCTCTCAAGCAGCTCCCGGGCCCGGCCCAGGCGTTCATGCTGCAACCACGCCTTGGGCGGCATGCCGGTGGCTTCAGTGAAGCGGCGCAGAAACGTCCGTTCACTCATCGCCGCCTCACTCGCCAGCTCGCGCACCTCCAGCGGTTCATGCAAACGCTCGCGTGCCCACTGCATGACGCGCGACAAATCGCTACGCGGCGTAGGACTGACCGGTGTCGGAATGAACTGCGCCTGACCGCCGGTGCGTTGCGGCGACATCACCAGCCGTCGCGCCACCGAGTTGGCCACTTGCGTACCGAAGTCCCGCGCCACCAAATGCAGGCAGGCATCGATGCCGGCAGCGCTGCCGGCCGAGGTGATCAGCTGACCTGAATCGACATAGAGCACGTCCGGGTCCACCAGAATGTTTGGAAAACGCTCGGCCAACTCAGCGGTGTAGCGCCAGTGCGTGGTGGCGCCGCGACCGTCGAGCAAACCGGTGGCCGCTAGCACGAACACCCCCGAGCAGATCGATAACAACCGCGCACCCCGTGCATGGGCCTGACGCAAGGCTGCGATCAATGCCTCAGGCACCGGGGCGTTGCGATCACGCCAGCCGGGAATGATGATGGTCCGGGCGTCCTCGAGCAGTTCCATGCCGCCATCGGCCAGTACCTGAATGCCACCCATGGCGCGCATCGGGCCTTGATCCACGGCGGCGATCCGGTGCTCGTACCAAGGGAAGTCGAACTCCGGACGTGCCAGGCCGAAGATCTCCACGGCGATGCCGAATTCGAATGTACAGAGGCCGTCGTAGGCCAGAATCGCGACCAATCCAGGGGTGGGCTGCATTTGGCGGAAAGTTCCCGGTGAGTGTCTTGTGCGCCACTGTAGCCGCAAGCGTCGGGCGGATAAAGTCTTCTCACACCCACCGAGACTTTGGAGTACAGCCCATGACCAGCCTGGTCCGCGAGATTCCCGCCGCCCCATCGGCCATCGCCCTGATGCATTTCAGCAACCGTCTGACCTTCGAAACCGATTGTTCCGACGTCCACGGCAGCCAACAGGCCGGCGAGGTGGATTTTGTCCTGGTGGACGTGCGCGGCCCGCTCGCGTTCGAACGTGGCCATGTGCCGGAAGCGATCAATATTCCGGGGCGACTGCTGAGCGCTGAAAGTCTGGCGGCCTACCCGAAAACCAGCGTGTTCGTGGTGTATTGCGCCGGGCCCCACTGCAACGGTGCCAACAAGGCTGCTGTGAAACTGGCGGCGCTGGGTTACCCGGTCAAGGAAATGATCGGCGGGGTGACCGGGTGGCTGGATGAAGGGTTTGAGTTGAGTGTTGCGGTGCAACGGCCTGCCAGCACCGTGATCGGTTGCGAATGTTGATGTATTCGAAAAGATCGCAGCCTCGTTTCACTCGACAGCTCCTACAGTTCTACGCGATCCCCTGTAGGAGCTGTCGAGTGAAACGAGGCTGCGATCTGTTAAACGGATGCCCACCACCCATCCAGCGTCGCCTGCAACCACTCGAACACGGCTGCATAGGCGGCGCTCTCCTGTTGACCCCGGGGCAGCGGTGACTCGTCGGCAAAGTGTTCATTGAGCGTTGCCACCGATTCAGCCGTCCACTCCGGATGAAACTGTAAACCCACCCGCGTCGGCCCGACGCAATACATCTGCTGTTCGCACTGATCACTGCTGGCCAGCAGCTGTGCGTTTGGCGGCAGGTCGATGGCGTCTTCGTGCCATTCCAGCACCTGCAACGTCTGGCCATCGACAAAGGTCACGGGCGTCCAACCGGTTTCGGTCCGATCCATCCGCCGCACCTTCCCGCCCAGACTCAGCGCCAGTAACTGCGCCCCCAGGCAAATCGCAAACACCGCCGCGCTTTGATCCAGACTGCCCGCCAACCACTGGCGTTCAGCTTCCAGCCAGGCCGGCCCGCCGTTGGATTCATAAGGCCCGCCCAACAGGATCACGGGGGCTGCACTGACTGGCGGCAACTGGCCGAGGTCGGCGCGAAACACGTTCAGGGTCAAACCTCGGGATGCCGCCCACGCGGCAATGGCACCGGGACCTTCGGCGGGGTGATGCTGGATCAGGTTCAACGCAGGCATAAGGGCTCTCTTGTAGTTTTTGCTTGTAGGTTTTGTCTGAAAAAAAGGCTTGTCCTACAGTCTTTGCACCGGCTTGGCGCACGCTTCAAGGGACTTGAATCCGCCGGCCACTTTTATATAAGTATTTGTCGCTTAAACACAATTGACCCTCCTTGAGCCGCTCTAGACTGCCGGCCACTTCGGTCTTCACCTACCGAAAGCTGCCAATAAAAGCCTCCGCACACAGGAGTTATAAATGAAGAAGCTAGTGATGTTCGGTGCCCTGGCACTGTCGATGTTGTCCCTGACGGCTGTGGCCGAAGACGCCAAGCCGATCCGCCTCGGTATCGAAGCCGGTTACCCGCCATTCTCGATGAAAACCTCTGACGGCAAACTCACCGGCTTCGACGTGGACATCGGCGACGCGCTGTGCGAGCAGATGAAAGTGAAGTGCACCTGGGTCGAGCAAGAGTTCGACGGCCTGATCCCGGCCCTGAAGGTCAAGAAAATCGACGCGATCCTGTCGTCCATGACCATCACCGACGATCGCAAAAAGAACGTCGACTTCACCATCAAGTACTACCACACCCCGGCACGCTTCGTGATGAAGGAAGGCACCGACATCAAGGACCCGCTGACCGAACTCAAAGGCAAGAAAGTCGGTGTGCTGCGCGCCAGTACTCACGACCGCTTCGCTACTGAAGTGCTGGTGCCGGCCGGGATCAACCTGGTTCGCTACGGCTCGCAGCAGGAAGCCAACCTGGACATGGTCGCCGGTCGTCTCGACGCGATGCTGGCCGACTCGGTCAACCTGGACGACGGTTTCCTGAAAACCGACGCCGGTAAAGGCTTCGCTTTCGTCGGCCCGACCTACGAAGACGCCAAGTACTTCGGCGGCGGCGCCGGTATTGCTGTGCGCAAGGGCGATACCGAGCTGGCGGACAAATTCAACAAAGCCATCACCGAAATTCGCGCCAACGGCAAGTACAAGCAAGTGCAAGACAAGTACTTCGACTTTGACGTTTACGGCCAGTAATCACGCCGTTCAAAAAAGTGGCAACCGTTGACGCGGTTGCCACTTTTTTTATGTGATTTATCCTGCGACATACATCCCATGTAGGAGCTGCCGCAGGCTGCGATCTTTTGATCTTGTCTTAAAAGCAGAATCAAAAGATCGCAGCCTGCGGCAGCTCCTACAGAAGAACGGCGATCAGAGCCAACAGGAGTTTCCATGCAACGCATCGATCATTCACTGCCCTGGAGTCACCTGGGCACCGAGCGCACCCTCAGCGTGTTTCGTTTTGGCGCGGGCACTCGCAAGGTCTACATCCAGGCCAGCCTGCACGCGGATGAACTGCCGGGCATGCGCACGGCGTGGGAACTGAAAAAGCGCCTGGCCGAACTCGAAACCCAGGGCCAGTTGCAGGGCGTGATCGAACTGGTTCCGGTGGCCAATCCCATCGGCCTCGATCAACACCTGCAAGGCAGCCACATGGGCCGCTTCGAGCTGGGTAGCGGCAAGAACTTCAACCGCTCCTTCGTCGAACTCAGCGCACCGGTGGCCGAGTTGATCGGTGATCGCTTGGGCAGTGATGCGGCTGCCAACATTGCGCTGATTCGCCAGACCATGGGCCAGGTACTCGACGATTTGGCGGCACCGGCCTCGCAGCTTGAAGCCATGCACCGCTTGCTGCTGCGCCACGCCTGTGATGCCGATATCACCCTCGATCTGCATTGTGATTTCGACGCGGCGATTCATCTGTATGCCTTGCCGCAACACTGGCCGCAGTGGCAATCCCTGGCGGCGCGTTTGAAGGCTGGGGTGGCGTTGCTCTGTGAAGATTCCGGCGGCAGCTCATTCGATGAGTCGTGTTCAACGCCGTGGTTGCGTCTGGCAAGGGCTTTCCCTGAGGCCGCGATTCCGCCGGCCAATCTTGCGACGACGCTGGAACTGGGCAGCATGGGTGATACGCGAGTCGATCAGGCTCAGGCCAATTGCGAGGCGATTCTCGGGTTCCTCGCCGAGCAGGGTTTCATCAAAGGCACTTGGCCTGCGGCCCCGAGCGAATGCTGTGAAGGCATGCCGTTCGAAGGCACCCAATACTTGTTCGCGCCGCATCACGGGGTCGTCAGTTTTCTGCGCGATTCGGGTGAGTGGGTGGAGAAGGGGGATGCGCTGTTTGAGGTGGTCGATCCGCTGAATGATCGAGTTACCACGGTTCGCGCCGGGACCAGTGGCGTGTTGTTTGCGATTGATCGCGGGCGCTACACCCAGCCCGGTACATGGCAGGCGAAAGTCGCGGGGCGCGAGCCGATTCGGGTCGGGAAACTCATCAACGATTAACCGAGGAATCTTCGTAGCGTCATAGGGCCTCATCGCGAGCAAGCTCGCTCCCACATTTGAAATGCATTCCCCTGTGGGAGCGAGCTTGCTCGCGATGGCGGCATCAGCAACACCCATAATCCCCCGGCAAGCTTCACAGTGTTAGGCTCTGCCCCGAATCCTGCGCTCTGTGAAGGAAGGTTTATGTTGAAGTTTTTCGCTCTGCTGACACTCCTGGCGTCCGCCGCCGTCCACGCTCAAACCCCGCTGCAAACCGATCTGCCGCTCAAGTACCTGGAGCAGGCCAACCCCGAATCGCGCAATCAGCCCCTGGTGATTTTCATCCACGGTTTTGGCAGTAACGAGGAGGACCTGTTCGACATCAAGGATGAATTGCCCGCGTCATACAACTACCTGTCGGTACGCGCACCGATAGTGATGGAGGAGGGTAGTTACAAGTGGTTTCGCGAGAAGGGCAACGCGGCCTACGACGGTGAGACCGATGATCTGAAGACCAGCGGTCAGGTGCTGCAGGATTTCGTCGCACAAGCGGCGAAGAAATATCACACCGAACCGAAAAAGGTGTTCCTGGTGGGTTTCAGCCAGGGCGCGATCATGTCCTACGAGGTGGCCCTGCGTCATCCCGAGGCGGTGGGCGGGATCGCGGCGTTGAGCGGGCGGATTTTGCCGGTGCTCCAGTCCGAACTGAAACCGGATGAAAAGCGCCAGAAGCTGGCGATTTTCATCGGTCATGGCACTGCGGACAAACGCCTTCCGTACATTGACGGCACGGACGCCGACAGCCTGTTGCAAAGCCTGTCACTCAAGCCTGAATTTCATGCCTACCCTGGCGTCGGTCACAGCATCACTGCCACCGAGATGCAGGACTTGAGCGCCTGGTTGCAGCGCCTCAATCCCTGATGCTCACTTGCCGGTGACGATCTGCTTGACCAGCGTCTCGTGGCCAGCATTGTCACTGAGGCGGGAAATTACCTGAACGATCGCCATGCGCGTGTTGGACGCGGCCATCACTGTGGTGTCGAGGGTTTTGCCGCCGCCCTGGGTGGCGGTGCTGTCAATCTGCCGCAGCCCCAGGCCGGTGCCTTTCTGAGTCAGGCTTTTTTCGCTGAGCTTGGTGAAGTCCGGCAGCGCCGTGGCTTGTTCGGTGGCGAAGTCGGACGCCGCGGAGTCGAGGAACTGACCGTCGTTGTCTTTGACGTTGAGGCCGCCGGGGATAGTGTTTTCAGCGGCGATCACTACGGTTTTAGTCGCCTGATTGGTATACATGGTGCCCGTTGCCCCGGCGGTACCGGCGGCCGCGTCGCCGGCAGGCAGCGGGTTGGCGATGAAACCTTTGGGCAGGGTGAACGTGAACTTGCCGCCGAGCATCGAGACTTTCTGTGCGGGCGCGGTATCGCCGGCAGTGGCCTTGGCGGCCTGCGCATTCAGCGCTCCCAGACTGGCAACCGCCGTCAGCAACAGGACAACGGTTTTTTTACTCAACAATGACATTCAAAAACTCCAGGGGATGGTCGGTCTCGCGGTGGGGGGCGATCATCCCATGGAGGTTGCGGCGCATTCCAGCGCAGTCTAACGGACGGTCACGTTCCTTTGGCCAGCTTAGCGGGGATGGAAAGATGGGTTCACTGTTTGCTTAAGGTGCGGCCACACCGCAACACTCCCAAAAAAAATGTCGGACGCGACCTCGATTCTTGGAAAATTTTTGCACAGACCATAGCAACCAGCCCTGATTGGGAGTCAGGGGTATTCCTGCCTGGCATGCAAAACGGTCACGATCTTGATTCGATCCGTCACCCGGTAGACCACCAAGTAATTGGGGTGCACAACAATTTCCCGCGTACCGGGTACACGACCAAATCGATAAAGGTAGGGATGTTGCAGAAGGGCTGAGGTAGCAGCCTCGATGGCTTGGTACAGCTCGCTCGCCGCTACAAGGTGGCGGTCGCCAATATAATCAATGATTTGCCACAGTTCAGCCCGCGCTTCGGCGCCGTCACTCAACCAGCATTGCGCTTATTGCGCTTGGTTTCGATAAGGGATCGCATATCAGCTATTACCTGATCGTGCGGGACATTCGGGCGTGGATCATCGAGCGACGCCTGCACTTTGGCACGGAACCAACGGTCGTAGCTGGCGGCCTGCTCTTCGGTTTCAAACTCTGAAACGATGGGGGAAAGTTCGGCGCTCATAGTGACCTCCGGGATCAATACCTAGCAATCTCATCGGTATGTGGCTCGCTGTCGTGGGTGTCAAGATGAAGTGCACCCTGCCAAGCACCACGTGGCCCCATATCTCTACCTGATGGGAGCAACCACACTAAACCTCTCGCTTCCGACAACCAACCCCAAAAAAACGTCAGACGTTTCCTCAATTTTCTGAACGCTTTCATGCGTTTAACGTACGCGTTTAAAGACACCCGCTGTTACGTCCTAACGGCTACAACGCCTTGCGTCGTTACCTACGCGTGCGCCAGAATCCGCCGGCTTGTGCGCCTTGGTACTGGGCCTTATCGTTTCCCCGTCGCTGAAAAACAGCGATCGGGTTTGGTAGCCCGGATGTAAGGAGTGCACAGCATCACCATTCGCGGCGTTTTTTTCGTCTCGGCATTATGGTGGTCATGCGCAGGGCACCTTCGGGTGCGCCGGTTTCCTTATGTCCCGGTCTACCAACCTGCGTATGGCCACCACCCTTCGTTTGGTAGCGAGGTTGGTTGGCTCTTTATTCACGGCATAAGGAGTTCTAACTATGTTCAAGGTAACGCCCAACCCCCCGAATACCGTTCCGTTACCCTACGACGCCTTTCTTGATCTTGACCCCAAGAAAATGAAAGAGGCGGCCGACCGCGCACTCAGCTTCTACCTCAACCCCGGGGCGTCGAAAACGCAGATACCGCCCCGCAAGCCCAGCACCATTTTCACCATCGACGCAGCGGTGGATGACGAAACGTTGCTTGTCGAGGCCTGCGAATCGTTGGCAGCAGCCAGCGCCATAGTCAACGATCTCACCGACTTAACGGACGGCCCACGACGGCAAACGATGCTGGTGCTGCAACGGGTGATCATGTTGGGGGAGTTAGCGGTCAATCGCGTACTGGATAACCACAAGCCTGGGTAGTAGCCAGGCGGGTAGCGAGGGCGCTTGCGCCCTCGCTGTTTAGCAGCATTCACGCGGCTCGTGGTCACGCTGGAAGGTCCTCTCAGACCCCACGTCGCACCGGATAGCTCTTGATCACATCCAGAAACTCAATGCGACGTTCGCTGACCAGCAACTGCGGGAGCAGTTGTTCATACGCCTGTCGATACGGCTTGCTCAGGTGACGCGTGATGAAGTCGTCCTTGCTGCAGTTCCAGGTTTCGTAAAGCACCAAGGTGTTCGGGTCGTCCTGAAGTTGGTGGACCCAGGTGTTGACGAAGTCCGGCTCGGCCGACATCTGGTGCACCACGTCCAGCAGCCGTTCTTTCATTTCGGCGAAACGTTCCGGTTTGGCCGGCAGGTAAACAATAAACGCGACTTGATCACTCATTTCATCACCTTCGCACGCTGGGATTGGGTTACTGCGTCTGGTTCTGCGGGAACAGGTTGCGACGGGTTTCTTCGTCGAATTCAGCCTTCAGCACCAGTTTCTCTTTAAGGCCGTGGGCACGTTGGGCGGCCGGACGGGCGCTGATTTCATCGAACAGTCGCTTGACGTTCGGGTACGCCGCCAGACCGTTCTCGCCGAGGATGTACGGCGCGTAATTGGCCCAACCCCAGAGCGCCATGTCGGCGATGCTGTAGGTGTCGCCGGCCAGGTACTGATGGTCGGCCAGGCGCTGATCGAGCACGCGGTAGTGGCGTTCGACTTCCTTGAGGTAGCGGTTTTTCGCATACGCCAGGTCTTCCGGTGCGTGGTGCAGGAAATGCACCGCCTGGCCGGAAAATGGCGACAGGCCGGTGGCGATGAACATCAGCCATGACAGTAACTCGGCTTGCCCGGCCACTGAGGTCGGGAGGAAGCGCTGATGTTTTTGCGCCAGGTGCAGCAGGATCGCCTGGGAGTCGAAGACAGTCGCGTCGCCATCGACCAGGGCCGGCACCTTGGCGTTCGGGTTGATCGCCAAAAATGCCGGCAGGTGTTGCTCGCCCTTGAAGGTGTCGACGCCGATCAATTCGTAGGGCGTTTGCAGCTCTTCGAGCAGCAGGGCGACTTTCATCGGGTTGGGCGAAGGGTGGAAAAAGAACTTCATGGTGTAGGCCTCAGTCAGTGATTGGTTTCAACTGAGGCTGATGTTGAAGTAAACCCGTTCGATTGACGTGCGAGCTTTTTGCTTTACTCGTTCGAAACTATCGAACGTGTTATTGGCACTTTAGCGGTTGATCGCGACGTGGCGATGACTGCACCGGCGATAATCAGCAGCGCGGGGACGATCAGAATCGGGCTGGCATGGCTGCGCCCCACGGTGATCAGCAACAACGTGGAAATCAGCGGCGCCAAGTAGGAAAGCGCTCCCAGCGTCGCCAGACTGCCGTGTTTGGTGGCGTGGTCCCAGGCAAAAAACGCCAGCCCTACCGGTCCAAGCCCGAGGACGACAATCGCAGTCCATTGGCTGAAGTCAGGCTGTACCGTGGTTTCGAAGGCCAGGTGACAGACCAGTCCGGCCACGGCGACCAGACCGCAGATGCCACCAATGATGCTGCTTGGTACTTCGCTGAACCGGCGGTTGATCACCGAATAAACCGACCAGATCAGCGCACAACCGAACGCCGCGAGATAACCGGCGATGGGCATCGCGGCATCAGCATTCGGAGCGCGCTGCTGCATGATGAAAGCCGTGCCGGCCAGGCCCAGCAGTGCGCCAAGCAATTGCCGCTTGTGCAGCTTTTCTCCGGCCGAGAACGCCGACAGCAACACCAGTAACAGCGGCCAAAGGTAGTTGATCAGGCTGGCTTCGGCCGCCGGGGCGGCTTTGAGCGCGAAAAAATACAGCGCGTGATAAACGAAAATTCCGACGAACCCGGTCGCCCAAACGGCCCAGGGCTGGCGCCAACTGGTGAACCCGGCGATCCCGCGTCGGCCCAGAATCACCAGGCTCGCCGCGAACGCCGCGCCGAAACCCAGCGTCAGCAGTTCAAACGGTGGAATGCCTTCGGTGAGGGTGGTCAGCAAAGCCAGGGAGGACCAGAGCACTATCGCAATCACGCCGACGGCCGTCGCGCTGTGGCTGTTTCGAAGCGGAGTCATGTCTGTTCCTTCAGCGCGATGAGCGGGCGACCATCCTGGCCCGATGACATCAAGCAGCTTAGCGTTTGATTGCCGTACGTCCAGCGTCCGCCGTTGGGCTCACCGGCTTGGCCAACAAGCGCTTGGTCACCCCGAGCATACCCACTGACACCGCGACGCCCAGGGCGAACGCGCTCAAACCCATGCCTGGCAAGGCCAACGCCAACACCAGGCAAAACGCGGCGAACGAATACATCCCGGTCGCCGTCGCCCGCAACAACGCAGCGGTAAACGCCGGCCCGCGGGTTTGCTGGGAGAACACCGCCATCACGCTGCCCAGCACCGGGAACACGGCGAGCAGTCCGCTCCAGCGTTCGCCAACGGTGCTGGCCAGCAACGTGACAGCGAGGGTGAGCAGGGCGCCGGCAAACATGCGCAACAGCAATTTGTCGGACTTCGGCGCCGGGCTTGAAACGATCGGCTGTACCGAGGGAAACAGGTACGGCGCCGCCAGCAGGGCGGTTGCGGCGGCGATCACCGAGAACACCAGGGATGGCGGAATCAACGACAGCACAACCGCTGCCGTGGCCCAGACCAACAGCGAAATCACCAGCGCCCACGGCCAACCCGCGCGCTGTGCAACCTGAGCGTAGGTCACGCAAAAGGCAATCATCGCGAACATTGCGGACAGTGCTGCCGTCGCCGATTGAGCGGCGAACACCTGGCCTTGCTCGATGGCGAGAAAGAACAGAATCGGCCCGACCACCACCGGCAACCCCGACAGCCAACCGGCGACACTCGGTCCCCAGCGTTTACCGGCCAGGGAAATCAACAAGAGAAACCCTGGGATGACCAGCAGTTTGAGTAGCAGCACGCACGCACCTCCGACCTGAGTGAGGCGGCAACGTTAGCATTGTGGGTGACTGATTGCTCTATAGATGTCGTGATTTTGTATACAAATATCAGGGCTTCAATGCTGATGTAGGAGCTGCCGCAGGCTGCGATCTTTTGATTTTCAGCAATTTCAGCTTCGCCGAAGATCAAGATCAAAAGATCGCAGCCTGCGGCAGCTCCTACAGGGTTTTGCATGTACAGCCGAATGAGTGAACGTCTAAGCTGCCCCCTTCCACTTGTTTCTGGATGTTTACGTGAAATTCAGTTTGCCCAAAACCGCCACGGCGCCGTTCTGTCCGCCGGAAGTGGCCGGCAGTGTTGCCGTCGATCCCCGCGCCTCGTTCTTCAACCGGATGCTGCGCTTTGCCGGTCCTGGCTTGCTGGTTTCCATCGGCTACATGGACCCCGGCAACTGGGCGACCGCCATCGAGGCCGGCTCGCGGTTTGGTTACAGCTTGTTGTTCGTCGTGCTGTTGGCGAGCCTGGCGGGGATGGTGGTGCAGTGTTTGTGTTCGCGCCTGGGCATTGCCACCGGGCGTGATCTGGCGCAGTTGTCCCGGGAGCGCTACAGCACGCGGACCGCACGGACCCAGTGGGTGTTGGCGGAAATCTCGATCATCGCCACCGATCTGGCCGAAGTGCTCGGCTGCGCCCTGGCGTTCCATTTGCTGCTGGGCTGTTCGCTGACCTTCGGCATCGCGCTCACGGCGTTCGACACCTTGCTGGTGCTGGCCCTGCAAAACCGTGGTTTCCGCCGACTCGAAGCAATCATGCTGGTGCTGGTGGGCACTATCGGCGTGTGTTTCTTCGTTGAATTGCTGTTGATCAAACCCTACTGGCCGGACGTCGCCCGAGGGTTCACCCCGTCACTGTCCGCCATCGGCGATGCCGCGCCACTGTACCTGGCCATCGGTATTCTCGGGGCCACGGTGATGCCGCATAACTTGTACCTGCACACCTCCATCGTGCAGACCCGGATGATTGGCAAGGACCTGGCCAGCAAGCAGGACGCGGTGAAACTGGCGCGCATCGACACGATTGGCTCCCTGGCCCTGGCGTTGCTGGTCAACGCGGCGATCCTGATCCTCGCCGCGGCGGCGTTCCACAAGACCGGGCATACCGACGTGGTCGACATCCAGGACGCTTATCACCTGCTCGACCCGTTGGTGGGCGGGGCGCTGGCCAGTGTGTTGTTTGGCGTCGCGTTGCTGGCTTCGGGTCAGAGCTCGACCTTCACCGGGACCATCGCCGGGCAAGTGATCATGGAGGGCTTCCTGAACCTGCGGATTCCCTGCTGGCAACGACGATTGCTCACGCGCGGGCTGGCGCTGATCCCGGCGTTTATTGGCGTCTGGATGATGGGCGACGACGCGATCGGTAAGCTGCTGGTGTTGAGTCAGGTGGTGTTGAGCCTGCAATTGCCGTTTGCGTTGTATCCGCTGATTCGCATGACCAACGATCACACGCTCATGGGGCCGTTGGTGAATCGGTGGCCGACGCGGGTGCTGGCGTGGGGGTTGTTTGTGGTGATCAGTGGGGCGAATAGCTGGTTGATTCTGCAGTTCTTGGTGTGAATCTTTAAAAGATCGCAGCCTGCGGCAGCTCCTACATGGGAATGCGTACTCCTGTAGGAGCTGCCGCAGGCTGCGATCTTTTGATCTTCAACCCCGTTCAAACGCCTCAACGACAAAATCAATAAACACCCGAGTCTTGGCCGGCATCAACGTCCGGCTCGGGTAATACAGCGAAATCGGCCCCGCGTCCGCGTGCCAGTCGGGCAGCAGGCGTACCAGTTCGCCACGCTGGATATGCGCCAGCACATCCGGCAACACCAGCAGCGTCACGCCCAGGCCGAGTATCGCCGCTTCGCGCATGGCGGCCGGGTCATTGAGCACGATGTTTTCGTTCAAATTGGCCGGTGCTTCGTTGCCCGCGCCATCGTGCATCAGCCATTGGCGAATCCGCCCGGTGCGGGTGCCGCGCATCACAATGCCGGTGTGTCCGGACAGGTCTGCCGGACTGTCGGGCAGGTTGCGTCCTGCGAGGTAGGCGGGAGAGGCCACCGCCACCACATGCGCCGCCGCCAACGTCCGCGACACCACCCCGGGCGTCAACTTGAAGCCGCCACCAATGGCCGCGTCATACCCCTCGGCAATCAAATCCACGGGGCGGTTTTCGAAGTGCCATTCCGGCCGAATCAGCGGGTAGCGCGCCAGGAACGCCGGCAGCAGCGGCAAGACATGACCGATGCCAAACGTCGGCGCCAGACTGACTTTGAGCACGCCCGCCGGCTCGCCTTGGTCGCTGCTGACCGCGCTGATTGCTGTCTGTAACGCTTCCAAATTGCCGCCGATGCTCGTCAGAAAGCGTTCCCCGGCTTCGGTCAGGGACAGTTTGCGGGTCGAGCGCTGGAACAACCGCACGCCGATGTTGCGTTCGAGCATCGCCACGTTGCGGCTGACAGCGGCAGGGGTCAGCGCGAGCACCCGTGCGGCGGCGGAAAAACTGCCGGTCTCGGCACTGCGGACGAAGGATTCGAGGTTGGCGAGGGTTTCCATGGCAGGCACCTGCTAGTCATGCTTGAAAATCATTCAAAACATTACCCGCTAATCAAGTGCTAATGACAAGTGCAGTATTCACTCCAACGACAACCTTCGGAGTGAAAAACCATGAGCACCATCGGAATCATCGGCGCCGGCGCAATCGGCGCAGCTTTTGCCAGAGCACTGTCGCGTCAAGGCATTGAAGTGGTTATCGCCAACAGCCGTGGCCCGCAAAGCCTGGCCTCGATGGTGGAAGAACTCGGGCCAACGGCGCGTGCCGGAGCCCGCGAGGAGGCCGCCGCACAAGCTATCGTGCTGGTCGCGGTCAACTGGTCGAAGTTGCCGACCGCGCTTGCCGGCCTGCCGGATTTTGGCGGACGGATTGTCATCGACGCCAACAACTCAATCGAGGCGCCGTCGTTCAAAGCGGTGGATTTGCAGGGGCGAATGTCCAGCGAAGTGTTTGCCGAGTGGGTGCCCGGTGCGCGGGTGGTGAAGGCGTTCAATCACCTTCAGGCGCGTTTTCTGGAGAGCGATCCGACAGCAGAGGGCGGGCGGCGGGTGCTGTTTCTCTCGGGTGATGATGCCGATGCAAAAGCTCAAGTGGCGGCGCTGATCGAACAGCTGGGCTTCTTCGGGATTGATCTTGGGGAATTGAGCGTCGGGGCGCGGCTGGTGCAGTTTCCAGGCGGTCCGCTGCCGGTGCTGAACCTGGTGAAATTTGCCTGACAACACAACCTGTAGCAGCTGGCGAAGCCTGCGTTCGGCTGCGAAGCAGTCGTCAAACCTGAGTGCGCGGTCTTCCTGAGACACCGCATTGTCTGAATTAACGACTGCTTCGCAGCCGAACGCAGGCTTCGCCAGCTGCTACAAAGTATGCGGCGCAGCGTAGATTTATGACTGACTGTAGAACCCGGTGCGACGTGAGTCGCACCGGGTGTTTTGCCAGACGGCGAACGGATCTTCGTGGGTCCCCGCGCCGTCTGTTGAACGCTTTACGCCCGTTCGATCGCCAGTGCCACGCCCTGACCACCACCGATGCACAGGGTGGCGAGGCCTTTCTTGGCGTCACGCTTGATCATTTCATGCAGCAAAGTCACCAGCACTCGGCAACCCGATGCGCCGATCGGATGGCCCAAGGCGATAGCGCCGCCGTTGACGTTGACCTTGTTCAGGTCCCATTCCAGGTCCTTGGCGACCGCCAGAGATTGCGCCGCGAAGGCTTCGTTGGCTTCGATCAGGTCCAGTTGGTCGATGGACCAGCCTGCCTTGCTCAGGCAACGACGAGTCGCCGATACCGGGCCGATGCCCATGATCGCCGGATCGACGCCCGCATTGGCGTAAGCGGCGATTTTCGCCAGCACGGGCAGGCCGAGCGCCTTGGCTTTTGCCGCGCTCATCAGGATTACGGCGGCGGCACCGTCGTTCAGGGACGAGGCGTTACCGGCGGTCACCGAACCGTCCTTTTTGAAGGCTGGTTTCAGTTTGCCCAGCGCTTCAGCCGTGGTGCCGGCCCGTGGCTGTTCGTCAACCTGGAAGGCGACCGGATCGCCCTTGCGCTGAGGAATCAGGATCGGCGTGATCTCGTCGGCAAAACGCCCGGCTTCGATGGCGGCCGTGGCTTTCTGCTGCGAGGCTGCGGCGAAGGCGTCCTGTTGCTCACGAGTCAGACTGTACTTGTCAGCCAGGTTCTCGGCGGTGATGCCCATGTGGTAATCGTTGAACGCATCCCACAGGCCGTCGCTGATCATGGTGTCGACGATTTGCGCGTGACCCATACGCAGACCGGTGCGAGCGCCCGGCATGACGTAATTGGACAGGCTCATGTTTTCCTGGCCGCCGGCAATGATCACGTCGGCATCGCCGCAGCGAATCGCCTGAGTGGCCAGATGCAGCGCTTTGAGGCCCGAACCGCAGACCTTGTTCAGGGTCATCGCCGGAACGGTAAACGGCAGGCCGGCCTTGATCGCGGACTGGCGCGCAGGGTTTTGCCCGGCGCCGGCGGTCAACACCTGGCCCATGATCACTTCATCGACTTCAGCAACGTCCAGGCCGGTTTGCGCCAGCAACTGACGGATCACCGCAGCGCCGAGGTCAACGGCGGAAACATTCGCCAGGGCACCCTGGAAACTGCCGATGGCGGTACGGGTGGCGGCGACAATGACGACTTCTTGCATGGAATGATTCCTCACTGAGCAGCGAACTGCATTTCCGGAACGTGATCCGGCACGATCAGTTTACCGGCGGTCTTGGCGACAATCTCCTCGACGCTGACGCCCGGTGCGCGTTCTTTGAGAATGAACGCGCCGTTTTCGATTTCCAGGTAAGCCAGGTCGGTCAGCACACGCTTGATGCACCCGGCGCCGGTCAGCGGCAGGCTGCATTTGGACAAGAGCTTGGACTCACCGTCCTTGGAGGCGTGGGTCATGATGACGATGATGTTGTCTGCGCCGGCCACCAGATCCATCGCGCCGCCCATGCCCTTGACCAGTTTGCCGGGGATCATCCACGAGGCGATGTTGCCTTCCACGTCCACTTCAAACGCACCGAGTACGGTCAGGTCGACATGACCACCGCGGATCATCGCGAAGGACTCGGCCGAGGAAAAGATCGACGCGCCGATACGCGCGGTCACCGTTTGTTTGCCGGCGTTGATCATGTCGGCATCGATGGTTTCTTCAGTAGGAAAAGGACCCATGCCGAGCAGGCCGTTTTCCGACTGCAGCATGACTTCCATGCCTTCAGGAATGTAGTTGGCGACCAGGGTCGGAATGCCGATGCCCAGGTTCACGTAGAAGCCGTCCTGCATTTCGCGGGCGACGCGTTGAGCCATTTGTTCGCGGGAAAGTGCCATTGTTGTTATTCCTTCATTCGGTCCGGGGGCAGGGGATCACTTACGCACGGTGCGCTGTTCGATGCGCTTCTCGAACGTGCCGCAAATGACCCGGTCGACGTAGATGCCAGGGGTGTGGATCTGCGCCGGGTCCAGCTCGCCGGGTTCGACGATTTCTTCGACTTCGACCACGGTGATCTTGCCGGCAGTGGCGGCCAGCGGGTTGAAGTTCTGGGCGGTGTGGCGATAGATGACGTTGCCGAAATGGTCGGCTTTCCAGCCTTTGACGATGGCGAAGTCACCGGTGATGGACTCTTCCATCAGGTACTTGCGGCCATGGAATTCGCGGACTTCCTTACCGTCGGCAACTGGGGTGCCGACGCCGGTCGCGGTGAAGAACGCGGGGATGCCGGCACCGCCTGCACGCATTTTTTCGGCGAGGGTGCCTTGAGGGGTCAGGACCACTTCGATTTCGCCTTTGAGCAGTTGCTCTTCGAACAGCTTGTTTTCGCCGACGTAGGAGGCGACGACTTTGCTGATCTGGCGGTCGGTCAGCAGCACGCCAAGACCGAAACCGTCGACACCGCAGTTGTTGGAAACCACAGTGAGGTCGCGAGTGCCTTTGCGCTTGATCTCGGCGATAAGGTTTTCCGGGATCCCGCACAGACCGAAGCCGCCGGCGATCACGGTCATGCCGTCTTCAAGACCTGCCAGAGCTTCCTCGTAGGAACTCACGCGCTTGTCGAAACCTGCCATATGCACCTCTTTTATTCTTTGTGGGCGGCTGGCTAGCCGTATGGGATAGGAGTGTCTCGCTGAAGGATTCATTTGTTAAGTTGATTTTTAAGGTTGATTGATAGATAAAACTCACCAATCAATCCTGTGGGAGCGAGCTTGCTCGCGATGGCGATTTCAAGGAAGCCATCGTGGGCAAGCCGTGCTCCTAAGTACTGGAGCAACTCGCACATGACAGTCAAGCAGATCCGCGCATTCCTGGCCGTAGCCCAGAGTTTGAGTTTCGCCGTGGCCTGCGAGCGGTTGCACCTGTCGCAATCGGCTTTGAGCCTGACCATCAAGGCGCTGGAGGAGGGGCTGGGCGGGCGCCTGTTCACCCGCAACACGCGCAATGTCGCGCTGACCGCGGAAGGAGAATCGCTGGTGCCACTGGCGCGTCGCCTGATCGCCGACTGGGATAACGCCGAGGATGAGCTGCGCCAACGCTTCACCCTCCAGCGCGGTCGCGTGACGTTGGCGGCGATGCCGTCGTTTGCCGGCAACCTGCTGCCGCCGATCCTGAAAACCTTCCGCGCGCGCTATCCCAAGGTCAACGTCACGGTGAATGACGTGATCAACGAGCAGGTGCTGGAGATGGTGCGTGATCGGCAGGTTGAGCTGGGGGTGGCGTTTGAACCGACTCAGAGTTCATCGCTGGCATTCACGCCGTTGTATATGGACCGGTTTGTGGCCGTTGTGCCGAAGGATTCTCCTTTTGCCGAACGGGAAGACATCGATTGGCAGACCTTGCTCAAGGAACCGTTCATCACTTTGCAGCGTCCGTCGACGGTACGGGTGATGCTCGAAGAACACTTGCAGGCGCGAGGGATGAAATTGCCGGTGGAGTTTGAAAGCCATCAGCTGGCGACGGTTGGGCGGATGGTGGCCAGTGGATTGGGGGTGAGCGCGGTGCCGGCGCTGTGTGTCGGGCAGATGCTGGAACTCGGGGCGCGGTGCATTACCTTGCGCGATCCGGTGGTGGAGCGGGCGATTGGGGTGTTGACCAAACCTGGGGTTGAACTGTCGGCGGCGGCTCAGGCGTTGTTCGATATTCTCAAAGAAGAAAACCTGAGCCAGCGCCTTTCTGCGCGATGAAACACAGATCCAATGTGGGAGCGAGCTTGCTCGCGATGGCGTCGTGTCAGGCGACATTAATGTTGAATGTGCCGACCTCATCGCGAGCAAGCTCGCTCCCACAGGGGTTCGGTTTCTTCAGTTTCTAAGTGCTCAGGTGCTCAGCCAGCAACGGCAAAAGCTGCTCGCACGACGCTTCTATTTTCAGATCAAGAAGGTCATCCGCCCGAGTCTTCCCCAAATTAATCGCAATCAATGGCTTCCCCTGATCCGCCACCGCCCGGCATAACCGAAACGCCGAATACGCCATCAACGAAGACCCGACCACCAACAACCCCGCAGCCTTTTCGACCGCCGCCATTGCTTTGGCCGCCGTCACCTGCGCCACATTCTCGCCAAAAAACACCACATCCGGCTTCATCCGCTCACCCGCGCAATGCGGGCAATGCGGCACCTGAAACCGCGCCTCAAACGCCGCATCCAGCAGCGTGTCGCCATCCGGGGCTTGCACTGCATCCACCCCTGCCAGATACGGATTCTGCGCTTCCATCAATTGCTGGATCGAATCCCGTTCGCTGCGTTTTCCGCAGTCCAGGCACAGCACCCGGTGCAGGCTGCCGTGA
This sequence comes from Pseudomonas sp. LBUM1645, assembly GCF_059716185.1. Lineage (NCBI taxonomy): Bacteria > Pseudomonadati > Pseudomonadota > Gammaproteobacteria > Pseudomonadales > Pseudomonadaceae > Pseudomonas > Pseudomonas sp. LBUM1645. Next base: position 4,535,173 of record NZ_CP166811.1, on the reverse strand, counting down.
AGTTCGATGACGTCATGGCTGCCGGCCTGGTCGTGCAGGGTGTCGACGTTTTGAGTGATCAGCCCGCTGATCTGCTGCGAACTTTGCAAACTGGCCAAGGCTTCGTGGGCCACGTTCGGCTGGGCCTGGCGCACTCGCGGCCAACCGAGCATCGCCCGCGCCCAATAGCGTCGCCGGGATTCGGGGGCAGAGAGGAATTCCTGATACATCATCGGCTGCCGGCCACGCCGCACGCCCTGGTTGTCGCGGTAGTCCGGAATGCCCGACGGAGTGCTGATGCCCGCGCCGGTCAGGACCACAAACGGCTGGTCGGTCATTAACTGCTGAAGGTGGTCGAGTTGTTCGCGGATGAGGCTGTCGAGCATGTTCAACACTCCGGAGGGCCGGTAGGAGCTGCCGAAGGCTGCGATCTTTTGATCTTCAGCGATTTCAACATCGCCAAATCAAGATCAAAAGATCGCAGCCTTCGGCAGCTCCTACAGTAGACCGTCAGCCATCAACCGTCAGCAGTGTTTACTTACGCGCCTCCAGAATCAGGTTGAACGGCGTTTCCGTAGCCCGCCGGAACGTCTTGAACCCCGCCTCGGTGAAGACCTTGCGCAAACGCGCCTCGCCAGCCTGGGCACCGAGCCCGAGGCCGACTTCCTGGGACAGCGAGTTCGGGGTGCAGATGAAGGTCGAGGCGGCGTAGAACAAGCGGCCAACCGGGGTGACGTTGTCGTCGAGCGAGTCATTGGCGAACGGTTCTACCAGCAGCACCGTGCCGTCCGGTTTCAGCGCGCCATAAGCGTGCCGCGCCGCGCCCACCGGATCGCCCATGTCGTGCAGGCAGTCGAAGTAGCAGACCAGGTCATAGTCGTTGCCGGGGAAGCTTTTTGCCGTGCCCTGGAAGAACCGCGCACGCCCGGACACGCCACCGGCTTCAGCGCGCTGGGTGGCGACGGTGACGGAGGGCGCGTGGTAGTCGAAACCGACAAACCGCGAATCCGGAAACGACTGGGCCATGATCACGGTGGATGCGCCGTGGCCGCAGCCGATATCCGCCACCTTGGCGCCAGCCTCCAGTTTGGCGACCACGCCTTCGAGTGCTGGCAGCCATTCGGCGACCAAGTGCGCTTTGTAACCTGGCCGGAAGAACCGCTCCGTGCCGCTGAACATGCACGGATGGTGATCGCCCCAGGCGAGGGCACCATCGCCGCGCATGGCGTTGACCAGTTTGTCCTTGTCATGGAAAAACGATGCGACTACCCCGACGCCACCCGCGATATAGACCGGTGAGTCTTCGATCGCCAATGCCAGGGCCTGCTCTTGGGGCAGGCGGAACTGGCCGTCGCGGTGTTCCATGTAGCCGGAAGCGGCGTGGGCGCTGAGCCATTCGCGCAGCAGGCGGGTGTTGCAGCCGGTTTTGTCAGCGAGGGCTTCCGGGGTGACTGGCTGACTGTCGGCCATGGCCCGGTACAGTCCGAGCTCTTCGCCGAGGATGACGTTGGCAAGCATCGCCGCGCCGCCCATGTCGTTCACCAGTTTGCCCATGAAATCATTGAGTCTGGCCTCGTCCATCACGTGTGCTCCTTCAGCAGGATCACAGTCCAGAAGCCTTGTTTTTCGAGGCGTTCACCTCTGGGCGGTGGTCGTGGGAATGAACAGGACGATAACCGCGCCCTGCGTGCACTAAGTTTAGTCCGGGGGCTGTGCAGCGCTTCTTTGAGCGACGAAAGCCCTTGGGGGCCACATTTCCCCTGACTGCCACCACCCCTGTGGGAGCGAGCTTGCTCGCGATAGCGGTTTATCAGTCGACAAGGATGTTGCCTGGCCCACCGCCATCGCGAGCAAGCTCGCTCCCACAGGGATTTGTGGTGTGTATTGCACTGTATCTAACTGGCTTCCCGATACAGTTCCCCCGAACACCGTGGCACTGCCGAACACAGGCGAGATACAAACCTGCGATGAACTGCGTAGGCCATTTGGCACCCTATACACCGTGAAGGGGACAACAATGACCACGCTCCTGCCTGAAACCGACCTGAAACCCACACCCGTCAATCGCCTGCGCGTCGACCACTACACCAGCGGCATCATCGGCCCAAGCCAGCCGATGCTCGGGCCACTGGCCGACGGCGGCACCCTGATCACCGGCACACCGCCGGGCTGTTGGGGGCCGATGATCACGCCGGCCTTCGAGGGTGGCCACGAAGTGACGCAACCGGTGGCCATCGCCGGTGCGGAAATCGGCGACGCGGTGGCGATCAAGATCAAAAGCATGCGCGTCACTTCGCTGGCCACTTCGTCCGGGGTGATGAAATTCGTTGAAGGTCGCTACAACGGCGATCCGTTCGTTTCCAAATTCTGCGCCAAGTGCGGCACCGAACACCCGGCCAGCCATGTCGAAGGCATCGGCGAGGACGCGATTCGCTGTAACACCTGTGGCGCCGAGGTCAGCGCGTTTCGCTTCAGCCATGGCTACGTAATTGTGTTCGATGCGCAGAATCAGGTCAGTCTGACCGTCAATCAGGACGTCGCCAATCAACTGGCCGGTAACGCAGCCGAGATGTCGGCGCTGCCGGAATTCGCCGCGCAACATTCGATCCTGTCCCTGGCGCGCGCCGACATCCCCGGTGTGGCGGCGCACATGCGGCCGTTCCTCGGCAACATCGGCACCACGCCGTCCCGAGATTTGCCCGACTCCCATAACTGCGCCGATTTCGGCCAATACCTGATCGGCGCGCCGCACCGTTTCGGCATGACCCGCGAAGAACTTCACGCGGCCAAGACCGACGGTCACATGGACACCAACTCGATCCGCGAGGGCTGCGTGTTGATCTGCCCGGTCAAGGTGCCAGGCGCCGGCGTGTATATGGGCGACATGCACGCCCAGCAGGGCAACGGCGAGATCGCCGGGCATGCCACCGATTGCTCCGGGGAAACTGAAGTAGTGGTGGAGGTGGTGAAGAACCTGACGTTGGAAGGGCCGATCCTGCTGCAAAACCTCGACGACTTGCCGCCCATGGCTCGGCCGATGAATGCCGAACAGCGGCAGAAAGTCCGCGAGCTGGGCGAGCGCTGGGGTCAGCACGACATCGAGCAGAGCGGGCCGATCACCTTTATCGGCAGCGGCGAGAACCTCAACGTCGCAGTAGAGAACGGCTTGAAACGCGCCGCCTCGGTCACCGGTCTGCCATACGACGAAGTGCTCAACCGCGCGACCATCACCGGTTCGATCGACATTAGCCGCTTGCCGGGCACCGTGCGCGTGACGTTCCTGTGCCCGATGACCGTGCTGGATCGCATCGGCATTGGCCATCTGGTGCGCGAGAAGTACGACCTGGCGTAACGCGCAACGGCGGGTCTGTACCACAGTGTGTACAGACCCGCCGGCGATACAACCGCTGCGATTTTCTGCCAGAGCGGAACACAGACCCGATACACCCTTTCGGTTAACTGTGATTCCGTCCTGACAATCATTGAGATCGAGATCATGCAGACCCCCATCACATCAGCGAAGGCGACCGTCGGGCTCGGCTTGCGTCGCGGTTTAATGAAGGACCTTCAGGCAGCCCGTGTGGGCGATTTCGATTTTCTGGAAGTTGCGCCGGAGAACTGGATCGGTATCGGCGGCGCTCATGGTCATGCGCTGCGTGCCTTGGCCGAGCGTTTTCCGTTGTCCTGTCACGGCTTGTCCCTGTCATTGGGAGGCCCGGCACCGCTGGACGTCGGGTTTCTGCAGGAAGTCCGGATTTTCCTCGATCAATACAAGGTGCCGCTGTACAGCGAACACTTGAGCTACTGCAGCGATGACGGTCACCTTTACGACCTGCTGCCGCTGCCCTTTACCGAAGAAGCGGTGCATCACGTTGCCGCGCGAATTCGTCAGGCCCAGGACATTCTTGGTCGGCGCCTGGCGGTGGAAAACGTCTCCTACTACGCCGCGCCACAGCAAGACATGGACGAGGTGACCTTCACCAACGCGGTGCTGCGCGAAGCCGATTGCGACCTGCTGCTGGACGTCAACAACGTCTACGTCAACTCGATCAATCACGGTTTCGATCCGCAGACCTTTTTGGCCGGCATCGATTCGGGCCGGGTGGTGGCCATGCACGTGGCCGGGCATTTCGATGAGTCCGACACCTTGAAAATCGACACCCATGGCGCCTCGGTGAAACCGGTGGTCTGGTCGTTGCTGGCTGAGGCTTACGCTCGATTCGGCGCGCAGCCGACGCTGCTGGAACGGGATTTCAACTTTCCGGCATTTTCCGAACTGGTGGCCGAGTTGCAGACCATTCGCCGCCTGCAAACCGAGGGGGTGAACCGTGGATAAGCCGAGCCTGTTTCAGCAACAAAACACCCTGGGTCTTTACCTGCGCGATCCCGATCATTGCGCGCCACCGACCGGGATGGACGTGACACGGGCGCAGGTTTACCGCGACCTGATTTTCGCAAACCTGTCGTCATTGCTCGGCGGGACTTTTCCGGCGCTGATCAAGATTCTCGGTGATGAACACTGGCGTTCACTGGTTCGGATTTTCCTGCGCGACTACCGCGCGCACACGCCGAAATTCGGCGAGATCGCCAAGGAGTTTGTCGAGTTCCTGGCCTCGGAGCCGCAAGCGTTGGCCGAAGGGTCGTGGCCGCCGTTCATGGTGGAACTGGCGCATTACGAATGGATCGAGATGGCGTTGCAGCAGTCCGAGGCGGAACCGTTGCCGCTGAGCGATGCCGGGTTGTTGCTGGACCGACCGTTGCAGGTTTCGCCGCTGGCCTGGCCGTTGGCGTATGCCTGGCCGGTGCAGTTGGTGGGGCCGGATCATCAACCGCAGACAGCGCCGGCTCAGCCGACATTGTTGCTGGTGCGTCGGGCTGAGGACTGGAGTGTGAAGTTTTCTGCACTGAGCCCGCTGGCGTGGCGGTTGTTGCAGCGGATTGAGGAATTTCCTCAACTGGACGGGCGTGAGCAGCTGGAAGGATTGGCGGTGGAGGCGGGGATGGCTGGGTCGCCGGAGTTTATGGAAAGTGGGGCGGTGTTGTTGCGGCAGATGCATGAAGAAGGGGTGGTGGGCTTGGCATGATCGTTCCCACGCTCTGCGTGGGAATGCCTCAAGGGACGCTCCGCGTTCCAGCTCTCGAAAGGGACGCGGAGCGTCCCGGGCTGCATTCCCACGCGGACGGTTCGACGCCTCGACGTGGGAACGATCAAGCGGGGGGCATCAAACTTTGCTGGCAATCCAGCACTAACCGCGCCCCTCCAAGTTCACTGGTGCCCACCTCAAGCGTAAACCCATGCAGGCTCACAATCGCCGCTACGATCGACAGCCCCAGCCCAAACCCGCTTTTCTGATTACCACCATCGGCACGATAAAACCGCTGGAACACTGCCTCCCGCTCTGCCTCCGGAATCCCGGAACCCGAGTCGAGCACTTCAATCCGCGTACGCCCACCCTCATTGACCCCCCGCAAAATCACCTCGCCACCCGGCGGCGTGAACTTGATCGAGTTGCTCAACAAATTCGCCACCGCCTCAAACAACAACGCTCGATCACCGTTCAGCGAAGGTAACGACTCCGGCAGTTGCAGCTTGAAAACCAGTTCGCCTTCTTCCGCCAACGGCAGATAAAAGTCGTGCAACTCTTGCAACAACGGCACCGGATCCAGCTGCACAAAACCCGAACGCCGCTGACGATCTTCCAGCTCGGAAATCCGCAACAACCCTCGAAAACGCGCCATCAAGGTGTCCGCTTCACCGAGCACTGAGTCCAGTTGCACCGCCAGCGTCGAACCCTCATCAGCCTGTTGCTGAATCCGGTACAGCTGCGCCCGCAGGCGCGTCAACGGTGTGCGCAGGTCGTGGGCGATGTTGTCGCAGACGCCCTTGACCTCGTTCATCAAGCGTTCGATACGTTCGAGCATGGCGTTGACGATGGCGGCGAGCATGTCCAGCTCATCGCGGCGATTGGACAGTGGCAGACGGCGGGTCAGGTCGCCGGCGACGATGGCCTCGGCACTGGCCTGGATAGCACGAATCCGCCGCAACGGACGCCGCCGCAACAGGTGCCAACCGACGATGCCCGGCAGGATCGTCAGGGTCACACCCCAGAACAACGCGTGGAGGATGATCCGGGTGACGGCGAACAACGAACCGTTGTCCCGCACCAGGATCAGCCAGCGGCCGTCCTTGGTCTGTGTCGCAACCGCGTCGCAGCTGTCGGCGGGCAGGGTCGGGTCGTCGGAGTCGGCGCAGTCGCTGAGCATGTGAATCTTGCCGTCCAGCGGCAGGCCTTCGGGAATGTGCCGCAGGGCGCCATTGAGGTAGCGATGCTGACCATCGAACAGGCCATAGGCGTCGATGCCGCGAATGTCGAAGGTCATGCTGACGGCGAGGGCGTCCATCAATTGTTCGCCTTGAAAGCGCGAAAACAAATGCTGACGTTGCATCAGAGAGTGTTTGGCCAGGTTGTCCAGATAAGAGGAAACATCGTAGTACATGACCCCCATGAGAATCCCGCTCCAGATCACGAACAGCGAACTGTAGAGCGCCAGCAAACGGCTGCTGGATGAACGCCAGCCGTTAGAGGGGTTCAGCAATGACATAACCCGAGCCTCGCACGGTCCGAATCAGTGGGACATTGCCTGGCGGGTCGATCTTCTTGCGCAGCCGGCCGATGTGCACGTCGATCAGGTTGGTGCCGGGGTCGAAGTGGTAACCCCAGACCTCTTCGAAAATCATCATCCGCGACAGAATCTGCCCGGTGTTGCGCATCAGGAATTCCAGCAACTTGTACTCGGTGGGCAACAACGTCAGCAGCTGACCGTCGCGGCTGGCTTCATGGCTGATCAGGTTCAACTCCAGATCCGCCACCCGCAGTGTGGTGGCCTGGGCGGTCACGGTGTTCTGCCGGCGCAGCAGGACTTCGACCCGGGCGGCCATTTCATCGGTGGCGAACGGTTTGGTCAGGTAATCGTCACCGCCCGCGCGCAAGCCACGCACACGCTCATCGACGTCGGAGAGGGCGCTGATCATCAGAATCGGCGTGGCCACGCCCATGGTCCGCAACGTGGTGACAATCGCCAGACCATCGAGCTCGGGCAGCATGCGGTCGAGGGTGATCAGGTCGTAGTTGCCGCTGACCGCGCGCGCCAGACCTTCGCGGCCATTGTCGACCCAATCCACGTCGAGGCCGTGGCTGCTCAGTTCGGCGACGATTTCCCGGGCGGTCACGGCGTCGTCTTCGATGGTCAAGATGCGGGTCATAGGGCGGGCCTGATTAGGAGTACTCAACGTTGAGCGGCATTTTGCCAAGAAATGGGTGCGGGCTTTCTAAATAAAACTTCATGCAGGTACCTTTTTGATCAATGCATAAAACACGCTGCTAATGCCGGTTTCTTGCAAATTGCATGGCCATTGGAAGTTCAAACTTTATAAGTGATTGAAAACCAGCGATTTATTTAAAGTCGGCGACTGGCACGGGGACTGCACTTCCTCCGTTGAAGAGTTGTAACACCATCTTTCCTGCCTGGAGCGATATAACAATGAATAGATCCTCTGATGGTTTCTATCCTGTCGCAGAAGAAACGAGCACGCTCTCTGGCGTGTCCTGGGGGGCGATCTTCGCGGGGGCTGCTGCTGCGGCGGCGTTATCGTTGATTCTCGTGCTGCTCGGCTTTGGCCTGGGTTTTTCGGCGGTGTCGCCGTGGGCCAATGAAGGGGTGAGCGCCAAGGGCCTGGGCATTTCAACGATTGTCTGGCTGGCCGCTACGCAAATCGTGGCGTCGGGGCTTGGCGGTTATATCGCCGGTCGTCTGCGGGTGAAGTGGGCGTACATGCACGGTGATGAGGTTTACTTCCGTGACACCGCCCATGGCTTCCTGGCCTGGTGCGTGGCAACGCTGGTGACGGCGACGCTGGTGGTCGGCTCGGTCAGCAGCATTGTCAGCGGTGGCGTGCAGGCCGGGGCGAGTATGGTCGGTGGCGCCGCGAGTGCCGCGACTCAAGCAGCCGGCACGGCTGTCGGCAACACTGACAGTGACCAGTACGGTTACTTCGTCGACAGCCTGTTCCGCGATGACCGTCCGGCGGCGGTCAGTGATGACGCCGTTCATGGCACCGTGACGCGCATCTTCGTGCGCAACCTGAGCAACAACGGTCAACTGGCTGCCGAAGATCGCATCTACCTGGCGCAACTGGTCGCCCAACGGACCAACCTCACTCAAGCGGACGCGGAACGTCGCGTTGATGAAGTGTATGCCCGCACGCAAAAAGCCGTGGCCGACGCCAAACTTGCCGCCCAACAAGCCGCCGACACCGCTGCCAAAGTCGCTGCCTGGACTTCGCTGTGGATGTTCATTGCGCTGCTGATCGGTGCGTTTTTCGCCAGCCTCGCTGCAACCTTTGGCGGCCGTCGTCGGGATGCCGTGGTGTATCTGGAAAGCAACGATTACGTGACCACTACTCAACTGCCTGTTCGCTAACCCAGGAGAACTATCATGCGCTCATTACTGCTGTTCTTTCTCGGCGTACCGATCCCGATCATCATCCTGATTGCCCTGTTCATGCACTGACTTACGCTGGGGCACTTGCCTGGAATGGAACAAAGGCAAAAGATCGCAGGCTGCGCCAGCTCCTACGGGTGTATGCGGATCCCTGTAGGAGCTGGCGCAGCCTGCGATCTTTTGATCTTCAAGCCATTATTCGATCGGTGTACTGACAAAGTCCTCAAGCCCTTCGGCATACGCCGTAAACGCACTGATCTGTGGAAACCGATTCACATCCACCTGATCCGGCACCACAAGGTTGGTGAAACTCCACGCCACCGCCAACGTAATCCCGTCTTGAGCAATCGTCCCGTCAGTCTTCAGCGGCTGCATTTCCAGCTCCCGCTCCAGCGCCGAATAGGCGGCCGCCAATTGTCCTTCGACCCGCTCAACCCACGGTTCAAACTGAATCTCCGCTGGCCGCAGGTTGCGTTCGTAGTAGAGCTGCACGGACTTTTCACACGCCGCTAGCCCCAGGCCGATCAGGCGCAATGAGCGCAGGCGTTGATCGAGATCGTCGGGCATCAGGCTGTTGCCAGGACCGGCCAAGGCTTCCAGGTAGTCGATGATCAGCGTCGAGTCGATCAACACCTCGCCGTCGTCGAGCACCAGGGTGGGCGCCTTGACCACCGGGTTGATCTGCTGGAATTGCTCGAAATGCCGAAACACCGAAACCGACTGGTGTTCCAGTGGGATGCCAAGGCGTTTGGCGGAGATGGCGACGCGCCGCACGTAGGGTGAATCCAGCATGCCGATCAGCTTCATTGAACCGCTCCTTCAGATGTCCATTTCGGGGTGGACAACCTTAGTTTAGCTTCAGCGAGTTGCAAACGGCGTGGGCGCTAATCTTCGAAGCCGACCTGTTCGTGGATCTCATCGACCTTCAATTCCAGCCTATAGGCCACAGCGATAAACAGCGCCTGGCACAGGCACAGCGTCGCACTCAACGAACGGAACGCAAACGAGCTGCCTTCGTTGACCAGCAGCACGGTGTTGGCGCGCTTGGCCAGGGGCGAGAGGTTGCTGTCGGTGATGATCAGGGTTTTGGCCTGATGGTGCTGGGCAATGCGCAGGCAGTGCTGGGTCTCCTTGCCGTAGGGCGTGAAGCTGATGGCGATCACCAGGTCATTGGCGCGCACGCTGCGCATCTGCTCGCGGTAGCTGCCGCCGAGCCCCGAGACCAGATGGATGCGCTTGTTGGTGTGCTGCAGGTTGTAGACCAGGTAGTCGGCCACCGCGAACGAACGGCGCACCCCGACCACGTAGATATTGTCGGCATTCACCACCAGGTCGACGGCCTTGTCGAAGGCCTGGTCATCGAGTTCCAGCCCCAACCGTTCGATGCCCGACAGGGTCGCATTGATGCACTCGCGCGCCAGGTCGCCGCCGCTGGCCTTCTGCGACTTGTTGGCGATCATGCTGCGAATGCGCTGCTGATAGTTCTGAACCGGCGTGGTCTTGTGGGTATAGGCCTCGCGGAACAGCGCCTGCATTTCGCTAAAGCCACTGAAGCCGAAGCGCTGGGAAAACCGCACGATCGCCGACGGGTGCACTTCGCACTCGCGAGCGATGTCGCTGATGCGGTCGACCATGATCCGGTCGCTCTGCTGGCTCATGTAACTGGCGATGCGTTTGAGCTGGCGCGGCAGGCTTTCGTATTCGTTGGTGATCAGCTGCAGCAGACGCTCGGCATTGATCGGGGGGCTGGCGAGATCGCTGTCGGGCGTGCTCTCGGTCGTCGCCGGCTGATCGGTGCGGGTCATAAGGAATCCTTCTGGCTTGTTCTTATAGGGAGGACGGATTGCGTCATCCCCTGACAATAGGTTGGCTGTGCGCAGTCTACAGGGTAGGCCGGAATAAAATCTTGAGCTTGCGGTCAGTACGAGGTGTGCTGAAACGATGCACTGCCACTGAAACGCCTGTACCAACGTTTATTGGAAAAAATATTCTACATAAAAAATATTTAGAATAATTATTGATTGTTCGGTCCCGGACGTTTTAGTCTGCATCCACCAAGAGTGTTCGGCGCGACCATCGCCCCGGACGCAGGCTGATAAAAATAACAGGAGCCAGCATGGGCCAGACTCGTTTTGCCAGTGGGCGTCAATTGGATCTGATTTGCCTGGGGCGCCTAGGCGTCGACCTCTATGCGCAGCAAGTCGGGGCGCGGTTGGAAGATGTTTCAAGCTTCGCCAAATACCTCGGCGGGTCGTCCGCCAACATCGCTTTCGGCACGGCTCGGCTGGGCCTGAAATCGGCGATGCTGAGCCGGGTAGGGGACGACCATATGGGCCGCTTCCTGGTCGAATCCCTGACCCGCGAAGGTTGCGATGTCAGCGGCATCAAGGTCGATCCGGAACGCCTGACCGCCATGGTCCTGCTGGGCCTCAAGGATCGCGAAACCTTTCCTTTGGTCTTCTACCGCGAAAACTGCGCCGACATGGCGCTGCGGGCCGAAGACATCAGCGAAGCCTTCATCGCTTCCAGCAAAGCCTTGCTGATCACCGGCACCCATTTCTCCACCGACGGCGTCTACAAGGCGAGCATCCAGGCGCTGGATTACGCCGAGAAGCACAACGTCAAGCGGGTGCTGGACATCGACTATCGCCCGGTGCTCTGGGGCCTGGCCGGTAAGGCCGACGGCGAAACCCGTTTCGTCGCCGACCAGAACGTCAGCCAGCATGTGCAGAAAATCCTCCCGCGTTTCGACCTGATCGTCGGCACTGAAGAAGAATTCCTGATTGCCGGCGGCTCCGAGGATTTGCTCACCGCGCTGCGCAATGTGCGGCGCCTGAGCGCGGCGACCCTGGTGGTCAAGCTCGGCCCGCAAGGCTGCACGGTGATTCATGGCGTCATTCCGGAGCGTCTCGAAGACGGCGCGATTTATCCCGGCGTTCGGGTGGAAGTGTTGAATGTGCTTGGGGCCGGCGATGCCTTCATGTCGGGCTTCCTCGCCGGTTGGCTGGAGGATGCGAGCGACGAGCGCTGCTGCCAGTTGGCCAATGCCTGCGGCGGTCTGGTGGTGTCGCGCCATGCCTGCGCACCGGCAATGCCGACCCGCGCCGAACTCGACTATCTGTTTAACAGCCCGGTGCCGATTACTCGCCCGGATCAGGACGCGGTGTTGCAGCGTCTGCATCAGGTCAGCGTGCCGCGCAAACAGTGGAAGCAGCTGTTCATTTTTGCTTTCGACCATCGCGGGCAACTGGTGGAACTGGCGCACAAGGGCGGTCGCGACCTGAGCGCCATCGGCGAACTCAAGCAACTGTTTATCAAAGCCGTGGAGCGGGTCGAAGCCGATTTGCGCGCGCAGGGCATCGAGGCCGATGTCGGGCTGCTGGCCGATCAACGCTTCGGCCAGGACTCGCTGAACGCCGCCACCGGTCGCGGCTGGTGGGTGGCGCGTCCGGTGGAAGTGCAGGGTTCGCGGCCATTGGCTTTCGAACATGGGCGCTCCATCGGCAGCAACCTGATCGCCTGGCCGCAGGAACAAATTATCAAGTGCCTGGTGCAATTCCACCCGGACGATGAGCCGTTGCTGCGACTGGAACAGGAAGCGCAGATCAAGGGTTTGTACCAGGCCTCCCAGGTCAGTGGTCATGAACTGCTGCTGGAAATCATCCCGCCCAAGGATCATCCGTCGACCCATCCGGACGTGTTGTATCGCGCGCTGAAACGCCTCTACAACCTGGGCATTTACCCGGCGTGGTGGAAGATCGAAGCGCAGAGCGCCGAGGAGTGGAAACAACTCGACGAACTGATTCAAGAGCGTGATCCGTACTGCCGAGGCGTGGTGTTGCTGGGGCTGAATGCACCGGCAGCGGCACTGGCCGAAGGGTTTCAACAAGCCCGCCAGAGCCAGACTTGCCGCGGGTTTGCAGTCGGCCGGACGATTTTCCAGGAGCCGAGCCGCGCGTGGATGGCCGGTGAAATCGACGATGAAGCGCTGATCCGTCAGGTGCAGGGCACGTTCGTCGAACTGATTGATGCTTGGCGCACAGCCCGCGCCTGAGCGCAGAAGATCTGTAGGAGCAAGGCTTGCCCGCGATGGGGCCCTCAAGAACGCCAAAAAGCATCGCGAGCAAGCTTTGCTCCTACAGGGTCGGTTTGCAGTGATCTCATTTAGAAAACAATAAAAGGTGCAGCCATGCCCGCTATTCGAATTGGCATCAACCCGATCTCCTGGAGCAACGACGACCTGCCGTCCCTCGGTGGCGAGACGCCGCTGAGCACCGCCCTGAGCGAAGGCAAGGAAATCGGCTACGAAGGTTTCGAACTCAACGGCAAATTCCCCAAAGATGCCAAAGGCGTCGGTGACGTGCTGCGGCCATACGACCTGGCGCTGGTGTCCGGCTGGTATTCCAGTCGTCTGGCCCGCCGCTCGGTGGCCGAAGAAATCGACGCCATCGGCAGCCATGTCGAGCTGTTGGCGAAGAACGGCGCCAAGGTGCTGGTGTACGGTGAAGTCGCCGATTCCATTCAAGGCCAGCGCATCCCGCTGGTAGAACGCCCGCGATTCCACACCGAACACGCCTGGCAGGAATACGCCGACAAGCTCACCGAGCTTGCGCGCTTCACCTTGTCCCAAGGCGTGCGCCTGGCCTACCACCATCACATGGGCGCCTACGTCGAATCCCCGGCCGACATCGATAAATTGATGGCATTGACCGGCAGCGAAGTCGGCCTGCTGTTCGATTCGGGCCATTGCTACATGGGTGGCGGCGAACCGTTGCAGGTGCTGCGCAAACACATCGAACGCATCTGCCACGTGCATTTCAAGGACGTGCGCAAACCGGTGGTGCAACTGGCACGCAACAACCTGTGGAGCTTCCCGGACTGCATCATCAACGGCACCTTCACCGTGCCCGGTGATGGCGATATCGATTTCGGTGCCTTGCTCGACGAGCTGCTGGCTGCCGATTACCACGGCTGGCTGGTGGTTGAAGCCGAGCAGGACCCAGCGGTGGCGCCAAGTTATGTCTACGCCAAAAAAGGTTACGACACCCTGCGTGCGCTGCTCGACGAGAGGACTAAATGATGAGCCTGCTGGTCAAAAGCAATTCACGTGGCCGGACCATGGTCGAGTTGGGCAAAGGTGAGCTGGAATACGTCGGCTTCGCCGCTTACCGCCTGAGCCTGGGCGAAACCCTGCCGGTTTCCGCCGGTGATAAAGAACTGTGCCTGGTGCTGCTCAGCGGCCGGGTCAGCATCAAGGGTGAAGCGCCGGGGCAGGGCGCGTTCGACTGGGACAACATCGGCGATCGCCAGTCGGTGTTCGAAGACAAATCCCCCTTCGCCGCGTACTTGCCACCCGGCAGTCAGGCGCAAGTGGTCGCGCTCAGCGATGTGCAAATCGCTGTGTGCGCCGCGCCCGGTTCAACGAGCAACGGCCTCGGCCCACGGCTGATCAAACCCGACACCATGAAACGCAGCGTGCGCGGCAAAGGCGCCAACACCCGCTACGTCTGCGACATTCTGCCGGACACTGAACCGGCCCATTCGCTGCTGGTGGTGGAAGTGCGCACGCCGTCGGGTCACTCGTCGAGCTACCCGCCGCACAAACACGACACCGACGATTTGCCGCACCAGAGTTTTCTCGAAGAAACCTATTACCACCAGATCAACCCGCCCCAGGGCTTCGTGTTCCAGCGGGTTTACACCGACGATCGCAGCATCGATCAGGCCATGGCCGTGGAAAACAGCGACCTCGTGGTCGTGCCCAAGGGCTATCACCCGGTCAGCGTGCCGTACGGCTACGAGTCGTATTACCTGAACGTGATGGCCGGCCCGAAACGTGTCTGGCAGTTCCATAACGATCCGCAGCACAGCTGGCTGATGGATCTCTGAATTCCTACATCTGCACGGAGAACACGATCAATGAGCGACGCCCCGGTAATCGGCCATTACATCCACGGTCAAGTGCAAGACAGCAGCGAACGGTTCAGCAACGTCTTCAACCCGGCCACCGGCAGCGTTCAGGCGCGCGTCGGGCTGGCCAGCCAGAAGACCGTCGACGAAGCTGTCGCCTCGGCCCTGAAAGCCTTTCCGGCCTGGTCCGAACAATCGTCCCTGCGCCGTTCGCGGGTGATGTTCAAGTTCAAGGAATTGCTCGACCAACATCACGATGAGCTGGCAGAAATCATCAGCCGCGAACACGGCAAGGTGTTTTCGGACGCCAAGGGCGAAGTCACCCGGGGCATCGAAATCGTCGAGTACGCCTGCGGTGCGCCCAACCTGCTGAAAACCGAGTTCAGCGACAACATCGGCGGCGGCATTGATAACTGGAACCTGCGTCAGCCGCTGGGCGTGTGTGCCGGCGTCACGCCGTTCAACTTCCCGGTAATGGTGCCGTTGTGGATGATCCCGCTGGCGCTGATCACCGGTAACTGCTTCATCCTCAAGCCGTCCGAGCGCGATCCGTCCGCCAGTTTGCTGATGGCCCGACTGTTGAGCGAAGCCGGGTTGCCGGACGGTGTGTTCAACGTGGTTCAGGGTGACAAGACCGCCGTCGACGCGTTGCTGCAACACCCGGACATCGAGGCGATTTCCTTCGTCGGCTCGACACCGATTGCCGAATACATCCACCAGCAAGCCACCTCCCGCGGTAAGCGCGTGCAGGCGCTGGGCGGGGCGAAGAATCACATGATCGTCATGCCCGATGCGGATCTGGATCAAGCGGCGGATGCCTTGATCGGCGCGGCTTACGGCTCGGCCGGCGAGCGCTGCATGGCGATTTCGATTGCCGTGGCGGTGGGCGATGTCGGCGACGAGTTGATTGCCAAACTGCTGCCGCGTATCGATCAACTGAAAGTCGGCAATGGCCTGAAGGCTGACAGTGACATGGGGCCGTTGGTGACCGCCGAGCACAAGGCCAAAGTCGAAGGTTTCATCGATGAAGGCGTGGCCCAGGGCGCGCAGCTGATTGTCGATGGTCGTAACTTCAAGGTGCCGGGCGCCGAGAACGGCTTCTTCGTCGGCGCGACGCTGTTCGATAACGTCACGACCGAGATGAGCATCTACCAGCAGGAAATTTTCGGTCCGGTGCTGGGCATCGTTCGGGTGCCGGACTTCGCCAGCGCCGTCGCGTTGATCAACGCCCACGAGTTCGGCAACGGCGTGTCCTGTTTCACCCGCGACGGCGGCATCGCCCGAGCCTTCGCCCGCACCATCAAGGTCGGCATGGTCGGCATCAACGTGCCGATTCCGGTGCCGATGGCCTGGCACTCTTTCGGCGGCTGGAAGCGCTCGCTGTTCGGTGATCACCATGCTTACGGCGAAGAAGGCATCCGCTTCTACAGCCGCTACAAAAGCGTGATGCAGCGCTGGCCCGACAGCATTGCCAAGGGCCCTGAATTCAGCATGCCGACGGCCAACTAATTCACCTGTGCGGAGAACAACAATAATGAGCAAACCCCTGCGTTTCGCCCTGAACCGTATGGTCGCCCCACGTTTGTCCCTGCCGGCGTTCATCGAGTTGGCGGTGACCCTCAAGGCCGACGCCATCGAAATTCGCAACGACCTTAAAGGCGTCGAGATCGAAGACGGCACCGCACCCGAGCGCGTCCGTGAGTTGTGTGCCGCCCAAGGCATTACCGTGCTGTCGATCAACGCGCTGTATCCGTTTGATGTGTGGAATGACGAGCGCCGTGCACAGGCCTTGAAGCTGGCCGCTTATGCCCGTGATTGCGGCGCACAGGGGTTGGTCATGTGTCCGCTCAACGACCGTGCCGATCCGCGTAACGAGGCCGCACGTGCTTCAGGTTTGCGAACGGCGTTGACTGAACTGGCGCCGATCCTGCGCGAACACGGCATTCTCGGTTTCATCGAACCGCTGGGTTTCGAAGAATGCTCACTGCGCCGCAAGCGCACGGCAGTGGACGCGATCAAGGCCATCGGTGGGCTGGATGTGTTCCGTCTGGTGCATGACACCTTCCACCATCACCTGGCCAGCGAACATGAATTCTTCCCCGAGCTGACCGGGCTGGTGCACATCTCCGGTGTCGAGGATGCCGAGGCACCGCTGGCGAGCATTCGTGACGGGCATCGGGTGTTGGTGGGCGAGGGCGACATCCTCGGCAACGCGGCGCAAATCGACACCTTGCTCAGCAGCGGTTACAGCGGCTACCTGTCGTTCGAACCGTTTGCCGACAGCGTCCATGGCCTCGCGGATATCCAGCAGGCGATCGGCGCGAGCATGGATCACCTACAGAAATCCCTGGCCTGACACCTCCCCCTGTAGGAGCTGTCGAGTGAAACGAGGCTGCGATCTTTTGATTTTAAAGATCAAGATCAAAAGATCGCAGCCTTCGGCAGCTCCTACAGGGATCGGGTGTGTATTTGAAAGGATCGGTTATGACCACAACAAGACTGACCATGGCCCAGGCCCTGGTGAAATTCCTCGATAACCAGTACATCGAGGTCGATGGGGTTCAAAGCAAATTCGTCGCCGGGATCTTTACCATTTTCGGCCACGGTAATGTGCTGGGTCTGGGCCAGGCTCTGGAACAGGACAGCGGCGACCTGATCGTCCATCAGGGTCGCAACGAGCAAGGCATGGCCCACGCCGCCATCGGTTTCGCCAAGCAACACCTGCGGCGCAAGATCTACGCCTGCTCCTCATCGGTAGGCCCAGGTGCGGCGAACATGCTGACCGCCGCCGCGACGGCGACTGCCAACCGCATTCCCTTGCTGCTGTTGCCCGGCGATGTCTATGCCTGCCGCCAGCCGGACCCGGTGCTGCAACAGATCGAGCAGTTCCACGACCTGAGCATCAGCACCAACGACGCGTTCAAGGCCGTGAGCAAATACTGGGACCGCATCAACCGTCCCGAGCAACTGATGACGGCGGCGATCCACGCCATGCGTGTGCTCACTGACCCCGCCGAAACCGGCGCGGTGACCCTGGCCCTGCCGCAAGACGTGCAGGCCGAGGCCTACGACTACCCCGATTACTTCCTGCAAAAACGCGTGCACCGCATTGAGCGTCGTCCAGCAACTGAAGCGATGCTCGGTGATGCGCTGGCGCTGTTCAAAGGCAAGCGCAAACCGCTGATCATTTGCGGTGGCGGGGTCAGATACTCCGGCGCCAATGCCGCCTTGCAGGCGTTTGCCGAGCGCTTCGATATTCCCTTCGCCGAAACCCAGGCCGGCAAGAGTGCGGTGGTGTCCAGTCATCCGCTGAACGTTGGCGGCATTGGCGAAACTGGCTGTCTGGCGGCGAATCTGTTGGCCAGGGATGCGGATCTGATCATCGGTGTCGGCACCCGCTACAGCGATTTCACCACCGCGTCGAAATCCCTGTTCCAGCATCCGGACGTGCAATTTCTCAACCTCAACATCAGTCCCTGCGATGCCCTGAAGCTCGACGGCGTGCAACTGTTGGCGGATGCCAAAGTCGGGCTGCAAGCCTTGGCTGAAGCCTTGGGCGATTACCGTTCTGCATGGGGTGATCAACCGCGCCAGGCCAAGGCGCAACTGGACGAGGAAGTCGACCGTATCTATCAGGTCGAATACCAGACCCAGGACTTCATCCCGGAAATCAACGACCACACGGACCCGGCGGTGCTGCGCGAATTCATCGAGCTGACCGGTTCCTGCCTGACCCAGAGCCGCGTGCTCGGCGTGCTCAATGAAACCCTCGCCGATGACGCCGTGATCGTCGCCGCCGCCGGCAGCCTGCCCGGCGACTTGCAGCGCAGCTGGCGTAGCAAGGGGGTGAACACCTATCACGTCGAGTACGGCTATTCCTGCATGGGTTACGAAGTGAACGCCGCACTGGGTGTGAAACTTGCCGAGCCGGATCGCGAGGTCTATGCGCTGGTCGGCGACGGCTCCTACATGATGCTGCATTCCGAACTGGCGACCTCGATTCAGGAGCGACGCAAGATCAACGTGGTGTTGCTCGACAACATGACGTTCGGTTGCATCAACAATCTGCAGATGGAACACGGCATGGACAGCTTCGGCACCGAGTTCCGTTTCCGTAACCCGGAAACCGGCAAGCTCGACGGCGGGTTCGTGCCGGTGGATTTCGCCATGAGCGCGGCGGCCTATGGCTGCAAAACCTACAAAGTGAACACGGTCGAAGAACTGCAAGCTGCATTGGCCGATGCGCGATTGCAGACGGTGTCGACGCTGATCGACATCAAGGTCCTGCCCAAAACCATGATTCACAAATACCTGTCGTGGTGGCGGGTCGGCGTGGCGCAAGTCTCCACCAGCGCGCGTACCGATGCGGTGGCCAAGACCCTGAATGAACGACTGGCCAAGGCCCGTCAGTACTGATTTTGCCCTGAACGAACAACTACAAATCCAGGAGTCATTACATGTCTTTAAAGATCGGCGTCATCGGCACCGGGGCCATCGGCCAGGATCACATTCGTCGTTGCAGCCAGACCTTGCTTAACAGCCAGGTAGTCGCGGTCACCGACATCAATTTGCAACAAGCAGCGAACGTGGTTTCCGATCTGAAGCTGACCGCCGAGGTTTATCCCGACGGCCACGCGCTGATCAAGGCGCCGGAAGTCGAAGCGATCCTCGTCACCTCTTGGGGCCCGAGCCACGAAGAGTTCGTGCTGGCGGCGATTGCCGCGGGTAAACCGGTGTTCTGCGAGAAGCCGCTGGCCGTCACCGCTGAAGGCTGCCGCAAAATCGTCGAGGCCGAAGTGGCCCACGGCAAACGCTTGGTCCAGGTCGGTTTCATGCGTCCTTACGATGAAGGTTATCGGGCACTGAAAGCCGTGATCGACAGCGGTCAGATTGGTGAGCCATTGATGTTGCACTGCGCGCACCGCAACCCGACCGTGGGTGAAAACTACAAGACCGACATGGCGATCACCGACACCCTGATCCATGAGCTGGATGTATTGCGCTGGTTGCTCGATGACGATTACGTGTCAGTGCAAGTGGTGTTCCCGCGCAAGAGCAGCAAGGCCCTCGCACATTTGAAAGACCCGCAGATCGTGCTGCTGGAAACCGCCAAGGGCACGCGCATCGACGTGGAAGTGTTCGTTAACTGCCAATACGGCTACGACATCCAGTGCGAAGTGGTGGGGGAGACCGGCATCGCCAAACTGCCGGAGCCGTCGCAGGTTCAGTTGCGCAGCGGAGCGAAGTTGTCCAACGCGATTCTGATGGATTGGAAGGATCGCTTCATCGCGGCGTACGACGTTGAGTTGCAGGCATTCATTGATGGTGTGCGGGCCGGGCAGGTCGGTGGGCCTTCGGCGTGGGATGGCTTCGCCGCTGCCGTCGCAGCAGACGCGTGCATCGAAGCACAGAACAGCGGTGCGATCGTTCAAGTTACTCTCCCTGACCGCCCACACTTCTACGGCTAACCCGATCCCCTGTAGGAGCAAAGCTTGCTCGCGATGAACGATAACGCGGTGTGTCAGAACTGGCGCCATCGCGGGCAAGCCATGCTCCTACAGGGGGCAGTGTCGATTTCGGGTGAAGGAGAAAAACATGCGCATCGCACTAGACCCCTACATGTACCGCACCCTGTCCCTGGGCAAGATGGTCGATAAGGTCGCCGAGCTCGGTTACGAACACATCGAACTCTCGCCTCGGGAAGATTTCCTGCCGTTCTACAAAGCTCCGCGGGTCGACAAGGCGCGGATCAAGGAATTTCGCAAAGCCCTGAGCGATACCGGGGTCAAACTTTCTTCCTTATTACCGATGTACCACTGGGCCGCCGCCGACGAAGGCCTGCGTGTTGCCGCCGTGCGCAACTGGAAACGGGCGATCCAGATTGCCGTGGAGATGGACTGCGAGCTGGTCAACACCGAGTTCACCGGCCAGTCAGACAACCCGCTGGTGTGCGAGAACCAGTTCATGCGCTCCATGGACGAGCTGATCCCGGAGTTCGAACGCGAAGGTATCAAGCTTGATATCCAGGCCCACCCTTACGACTTCTGCGAGCGCAACAACGAGTCGGTGGACATCATTCGCGGTCTGGATCGCGAGTGGATCAACTACCTCTACGCAGCGCCGCACACCTTCTTCTATGACGACGGCAAAGGCGATATTGCCTCGATGCTCAAGTACGCTGGCTCAAAGCTGAGCCACCTGATCATCGCCGACACTTACAACCACAAGGCTTCTTCCGGGTTGCGCTACATCGTCAACCCGCCGGGTGTCGTTGCCACCGTGCATCAGCATCTGGACATCGGTCAGGGTGAAGTCGATTGGGACGCGTTTTTCGGTACCCTGCGCGAGATCCAGTTCGACGGCATCGCCACAGTCTCGGTATTTGCCTGGGAAGACCGGCCGGATGAATCCAACCGGATGATGCTTGAACGAGTCAAAAGCGAACTCTGTCGCTAAGACCTACACAAAACCCTGTGGGAGCGAGCTTGCTCGCGATAGCGTCAGCACATTCGACATCTCTGTCGGCTGACACTCCGCCATCGCGAGCAAGCTCGCTCCCACAGGGGCCGCGTTCTATAAGGAGAATCTCATGCGTATCGGACTTGTCGGTTACGGCCATGGCGGCCGGTTTTTCCATGCTCCGCTGATCAGCAGTTTGCCGGCGGCGAAGTTTGTGGGTGTGGTCACCCGTTCGCCGGAGCGCCGACAATTGCTGGCGGCCGAGCACCCAGGGGTGCCAGCGTTCGACAGCATCGGCCAACTGGTGGAGGCCGGGATCGATGTGCTGGTGGTGTCCACGCCGCTCAAGGGTCGTCCGGCACTGGTGCTCGATGGCATCGAACACGGTGTGGCGGTGGTCAGCGACAAACCGTTTGCCGCTGATGCGCAGCAAGCGCAAACCCTGATCACCATGGCCGAGCGCCAGGGCGTGCAGCTCAGCGTCTACCAGAACCGTCGCTGGGATTCGGACTTCCTGACCGTGCGCAAACTCATCGAATCCGGTGCGCTGGGCCAGGTCACCCGTTTCGAATCGCGGATCGAGCGTTACTCACCGCAGGCGGTGAACAACGGCAGTGGCGGTGGCTTCCTTCGCGACTTGGGTAGCCATCTGGTGGATCAGGCGTTGCTGTTGTTCGGCCCGGTGACACGGGTCTACGCCGAACTGGATTACCTGGAAAAAGGCCAGGTCTTCGATAACGGCTTCTTTATGTCCCTGACCCATGCCAGTGGCGTGGCCTCACACCTGGGCGGCAGCTGCCTGCAAAACACCCCCGGCCCGCGCTTTCGGGTGACCGGCACCCAAGGTTGTTACAGCGTTGATGGCCTGGACGGGCAAGAAGCCTCGGCGCTCGCGGGGCTCTCGCCAAAATCCGAAGGTGAGCGCTGGGGCGTTGAAGAGCATCGCCGCTGGGGCTGGTTCGAACAGGGTGAGGTGCGCGAGCGGGTTCCCTCCGAGCGCGGTTGCTGGAATCAGTTCTATTTACAGCTCCAAGCCGCATTGCAGAGCGGTGGCCCGCTGCCTGTGGACGCCCGTGATGCACTGGCGACCACCCGCGTGCTAGACGCTGCGCGACTGAGCGCCGAGCGGCATCAAGTGGTGGAATTGAGCCAGTTTGAAAGCCATGGAATAAAATCAGAATAAAATTCTAAAATGAGTTGATATAGAAATTATTTTCTAATAAAGTCATTTTCAGCGACCTGCCTCGCAACCTGTTTCAACCCTTTTCCTGCTTGCCTGCTTACTGAAATCGTCACGCCTCATCCATAAAACCAACAAGAATGTGGAGAAAGACTTTTCATGAAGACCAAGATCCGCTTCGCCTCACTTGCCTTGTCCCTGATGTTTGCCAGTGGCGCGGCGCTCGCCGATATGAAGATCGGCGTCAGCATGTCCCAATTCGATGACACCTGGCTGACCTACCTGCGCGAATCCATGGACAAGAAAGCCAAGTCCTATCCCGAGGGCGTGCAGCTGCAATTCGAAGACGCCCGCAGCGACGTGGTCAAGCAGTTGAGCCAGGTCGAAAGCTTCATCAGCCAGAAGGTCGATGCCATCGTGGTCAACCCGGTGGATACCGCCGCCACCCGGAAAATCACTGAAGCCGCCGTCAAGGCCGGCATCCCGCTGGTCTACGTCAACCGCCGCCCCGATGACCTGAAGCTGCCCAAAGGCGTGGTCACTGTCGCCTCCAACGATCTGGAGGCCGGTGAAATGCAGATGCAGTACCTGGCTGACAAAATGGGCGGCAAGGGTGACATCGTGATTCTGCTGGGCGACCTCGCGAACAACTCCACCACCAACCGCACCAAGGGCGTCAAAGACGTTCTGGCCAAATACCCGAACATCAAGATCGAACAAGAGCAGACCGGCATCTGGTCGCGGGACAAGGGCATGACCCTGGTCAACGACTGGCTGACCCAGGGCCGCAAGTTCGATGCGGTCGTGGCCAACAACGACGAAATGGCCATTGGTGCCGCCATGGCCCTGAGTCAGGCCGGTGTCGACAAAGGCAGCGTTTTGATCGCCGGTGTCGACGGCACGCCCGACGGGTTGAACGCGATTAAGAAAGGCAGCATGGCGGTCTCAGTATTTCAGGACGCCAAGGGTCAGGCCGACGGTTCGATCGACACCGCCGTGAAAATGGCCAAGAACGAGCCGGTTGAACAGGCCGTGTGGGTGCCATACCGCTTGATCACCCCGCAAAACGTCGACACGTTCAAATAGCCCATCCGTTCAATAACAACAATAAACACGCAAGGTTGCGACCGCGACCTTGCTGATGGAGTACCTGATCATGTTCGCTTCAGCGACTGCTTCGAGCACCCCGTTGGTGGGTATCCAGCCAGCTGCAACACCTGTCGATGAGCCGTACCTGCTGGAGATCATCAACGTCAGCAAGGGATTTCCCGGTGTGGTGGCCTTGTCCGATGTGCAGCTTCGGGTACGCCCCGGTTCGGTGCTCGCCCTGATGGGCGAAAACGGCGCGGGCAAATCCACCCTGATGAAAATCATTGCCGGCATCTATCAGCCGGACGCCGGTGAACTTCGCCTGAGAGGCAAACCGGTGGTTTTCGAAACGCCATTGGCCGCGCTCCAGGCCGGGATCGCGATGATCCACCAGGAACTCAACCTGATGCCGCACATGAGCATCGCCGAGAACATCTGGATCGGCCGTGAGCAGCTCAACGGTTTCCACATGATCGACCACCGTGAAATGCACCGCTGCACGGCGAAACTGCTGGAACGCCTGCGGATCAACCTCGATCCGGAAGAGCAGGTCGGCAACCTGAGCATCGCCGAACGGCAGATGGTCGAGATCGCCAAAGCCGTGTCCTACGATTCCGACATCCTGATCATGGATGAACCGACCTCGGCCATCACCGACAAGGAAGTCGCGCATCTGTTCTCGATCATTGCCGACCTCAAGAGCCAGGGCAAAGGCATCATCTACATCACCCACAAGATGAACGAAGTGTTCAGCATCGCCGATGAAGTGGCGGTGTTCCGTGACGGCGCCTACATCGGCCTGCAGCGGGCTGACAGCATGGACGGCGACAGCCTGATTTCGATGATGGTCGGCCGCGAGCTGAGCCAGTTGTTCCCGGAGCGTGAAAAGCCGATCGGCGATCTGCTGCTGTCGGTACGCGACCTTAAACTGGAGGGCATTTTCAAGGATGTTTCCTTCGACCTGCACGCCGGCGAAATCCTCGGCATCGCCGGGTTGATGGGCTCGGGACGGACCAACGTTGCCGAAGCGATTTTCGGCATCACCCCGAGCGACGGTGGCGAGATTCGTCTCGACGGCGAAGTGGTGCGCATCAGCGATCCGCACATGGCGATCGAGAAGGGCTTCGCGTTACTGACCGAGGATCGCAAGCTCAGCGGCCTGTTCCCGTGCCTGTCGGTGCTGGAGAACATGGAAATGGCGGTGTTGCCGCATTACGCCGGCCACGGTTTCATCCAGCAAAAAGCCCTGCGCGCCTTGTGCGAAGACATGTGCAAGAAGCTGCGGGTCAAAACCCCGTCGCTGGAGCAGTGCATCGACACCTTGTCCGGCGGTAATCAACAGAAGGCTTTGTTGGCTCGCTGGCTGATGACCAATCCACGGATCCTGATTCTCGACGAGCCGACCCGCGGTATCGACGTCGGCGCCAAGGCCGAGATCTACCGGCTCATTTCCTACCTCGCCAGCGAAGGCATGGCGGTGATCATGATTTCCTCGGAACTGCCGGAAGTGCTCGGCATGAGCGACCGGGTGATGGTCATGCACGAGGGCGACCTGATGGGCACCCTCGACCGCAGCGAAGCGACCCAGGAACGAGTGATGCAATTGGCCTCGGGCATGTCCGCGGTTCACTAAGCAAGAGAGAACGCAGTTCTGTGGCGAGGGAGCTTGCTTGTGGCGAGGGAGCTTGCTCCCGCTGGGTCGCGAAGCGGCCCCAAAAGAATGGGACTGCTGCGCAGTCCAGCGGGAGCAAGCTCCCTCGCCACAGGCAATCACTGGCCACAGGGTATGTATTCGATGCCGGATTTTTTAGAAGGGTGAGTGTTTATGAACGCGATACTGGAAAACAAGCCAGCAACGGCACCGGTCAAGAGTCGCCGGCGCTTTCCGACCGAGTTGAGTATTTTCCTGGTGCTGATTGGCATCGGCCTGGTCTTTGAAGTGTTTGGCTGGATCGTGCGCGACCAGAGCTTCCTGATGAACTCCCAGCGTCTGGTGCTGATGATTCTGCAGGTGTCGATTATCGGCCTGCTGGCGATCGGCGTGACCCAGGTCATCATCACCACGGGTATCGACCTGTCGTCCGGCTCGGTGCTGGCGCTGTCGGCGATGATCGCTGCCAGTCTGGCCCAGACGTCGGACTTCGCTCGGGCGGTGTTCCCGTCGCTCACTGACTTGCCGGTGTGGATTCCGGTGATTGCCGGGCTCGGGGTGGGACTGCTGGCGGGGGCGATCAACGGCAGCATCATTGCCATTACCGGTATCCCGCCGTTCATTGCCACCCTCGGCATGATGGTCTCGGCCCGTGGCCTCGCGCGTTACTACACCGAAGGCCAACCGGTGAGCATGCTCTCGGATTCCTACACGGCTATCGGACACGGCGCGATGCCGGTGATCATTTTCCTGGTGGTCGCGGTGATCTTTCATATCGCCCTGCGGTACACCAAGTACGGCAAGTACACCTACGCCATCGGCGGCAACATGCAGGCGGCGCGTACCTCGGGGATCAACGTCAAGCGGCATCTGGTGATCGTCTACAGCATCGCCGGGTTGCTGGCAGGCCTGGCGGGTGTGGTGGCGTCGGCACGGGCCGCGACCGGGCAAGCCGGGATGGGCATGTCTTATGAGCTGGACGCGATTGCCGCAGCAGTGATCGGCGGCACCAGCCTGGCCGGCGGAGTAGGGCGCATCACCGGCACGGTGATCGGCGCTCTGATCCTCGGGGTCATGGCCAGCGGTTTCACCTTTGTCGGCGTCGATGCTTACATTCAGGACATCATCAAAGGCCTGATCATCGTGGTGGCAGTAGTCATCGATCAGTACCGCAACAAGCGCAAACTCAAGCGCTGAGTCTCAGATAAAGCAGCCAATGCGCCACGCCTGACCCGCGTGGCGCAGCCGTTTGTCTTCTATATACAGCCGCTCGATTGAATTTCTTGCTATAAACGCACTCCGATAACCATCGCAAAGACCGCCGTAGAGCACTTTCAGGGCTTTGTCGGACAAATTCGCTGTCTTTTCAGTTGCTGAGGCCTCAAGTCGGCCTTAGACTGCCGCCCCTCGTAAATTGAGTGCCGGGTGGCGCTTGGAATTAAACGGCGCCGTTCCAATGGCCGACCCAGGTCCGCCGGAACGCTCCCTAATTCGCCTTAATGCACGTTTTTTTATAGAGATATCAATGACAAAGGACAAGTTGCTGGCCATGCCGGCGGATGACTACATGAATGCCGAGCAACATGCTTTTTTCTCTGAGCTGTTGCAGAACATGAAAGTCGAAACCCATGAGCGCATCGAACAGAATCGCATCGCCATCGAAAGCCTGGACACCCCGGCCGATCCGGCCGACGCTGCTTCTGTTGAAGAAGAGCGCACCTGGCTGGTGAACGCGATCGATCGCGACCAACGTATGCTGCCTCAGTTGGAACAGGCTCTGGAACGCATCAAGGAAGACAGCTTTGGCTGGTGCGACGACAGCGGCGAGGCCATTGGCCTGAAGCGCCTGCTGATCAGCCCGACCACCAAGTACTGCATCGAAGCTCAAGAGCGTCACGAACAGATCGACAAGCACCAGCGTCAGGCCTGATTCCGTAACGCCCCGCATCGCGGGCAAGCCTCACTCCTGTCAGGAGCAAGGCTTGCCCGCGATGCTTTTTTTCGTCTGCGAAAAACCCGCGCACTTCTATTGATCTGCTGCAAGGCCCACTACTAATGGACCATAGATAATGGCCTTGTAGTGGCGTTTAATGCCGATACAACAATTAGAATTATTCGTGGGGTGACGAAGATGACGCGTGACGGATCTGTGGTTGCAGCAGTGTCTGCACCCGTGCTTTTGCCGAAAAACCTTTGGCTGACGCCAACTCTGCAAAGCATCGCCCTGATGCTCTTGTTGTGCGGCATGACGCTGGGCGGCTGGTCGCTTTACCTTGGCTTGCCATTGGCGGTGCTGGTGATCTGGCTACCGCGCTTGCGCTCGCGCGCCACCCCTGAAGCAACCCCCGTCGACAGCGCCAGCGCGATTGCCGAGTTGACTCGCGATCTTTCCTACACCACCAGTCATAACGCGTTGTCTGCCGCCGGTGTGGCCTTTTCGGTCAAGCAACTGGCCGACAAACTGCAATCGCAGCTCGGTGCCGCGGCTCAGATTGTCAGCAACGCCGAAGTGATGATCGCGACCGAACAAGCCACCTCGACACTCAGTCGGGAAGCCCTCAGTGCGGCCAGCGAGGCTCATCGGAGCAGCGCGGCAGGGCGTACGGAGCTGATCGAGTCCATCGCCCGTATGCATCAACTCAGTCAGCGCGCCAGCAACAGCCGTGAACTGATCGAGGCCCTGAGCCTGCGCAGTGATGATATCCAACGGGTCACCCTGGTGATCCAGTCCATCGCCAGCCAGACCAATCTGCTGGCCTTGAACGCGGCTATCGAGGCGGCGCGGGCCGGCGAGCATGGTCGCGGATTTGCGGTGGTGGCCGATGAGGTTCGCGGTCTGGCCGCGCGCACGGCAACGGCCACTGGCGAAGTCGGGGAAATGGTTGCTGATATTCAGCAACGCACCGCGCAAGTGGTGGAGCAGATCCGTCAACTGTCCAGCGACCTCGACACCGGTGTCGAGCAGGTCGAGCACACCGGTCAGCACCTGGAGAACATTGCACGTCTGGCTGCCGGCGTCGAAAGCCAGGTCGGGGAAATCGCCAGGGGCGCCGACACCAACCGCGAACAACTCGATAGCCTGTTTCACGCCATCGAACAGATGCGCAGCGACCTGGCGATCAGCGACCAACAGACCCAGCGCCTGGCCCAGGCCGCCGTGCAAATGGAAGGTCAGGCCGAAACCATCAGCGAACGCCTCGCCGAAGTCGGACTGGATGACTACCACCAGCGGATTTATGACTTGGCCCGCGAAGGCGCAAGTCAGATCGCGGCGCGCTTTGAAGCGGATATCGACGAGGGCCGCGTGAGCCTCGATGACCTGTTTGACCGCAATTACCAAACCATTCCCAACACCAGCCCGGCCAAGTTCCAGACCCGTTTCGATCGCTACGCCGATCAGGTCTTGCCGGCGATCCAGGAACCCTTGTTGCCGCGCCATGAAGGCCTGGTGTTCGCCATCGCCTGCACGCAGCAGGGCTATGTGCCGACCCACAACAAGGTCTTCAGCCAACCACTGACCGGTGATGCGCAGGTCGATACCTTGCAGAACCGCACCAAACGCAAATTTGCCGACCGCACCGGGATCCGCTGCGGCAGTCACCAGCAGGCGGTACTGCTGCAAACCTACACCCGCGACACCGGTGAGCTGATGCACGACCTTTCGGTGCCGATCATGCTCAAGGGCCGGCATTGGGGTGGTTTGCGATTGGGCTATAAACCCGAGAATCCTCGTTGAGTTGTTTGGCGTTGTTGTTAACGGGGGTTGGGGTTGGGGCTGGATTGGGGACATATCCGTTTCTTCGGTAACGGCTGATTACGGTTTCGCTCTTACAGCGACTCACTTTTCCAAACGCCGAAAAGTAAGCAAAAGGCTTTGCCCCTCCATTCGGTGCCTCGCCTAGGCTCGGCATGCCCTCACTCCGGCATTGCTCCGGGGGCCCGCCGCCATCGGCCATCCATGGCCGGGGGCGGCTACCGCGGCATCCTTGCCGCGGTGCCCCCTGCGCAACGCCTGCGTTCGGCCTCTGGGAAAGGGGCAACAGATCAAAATCAAAAGCCACAGCCACAGCCACAGCCACAGCCAGATCAAAAGATCGCAGCCTCGTTTCACTCGACAGCTCCTACAGGGGGCGGGGGTGTACGCACGCTCCTCACCACTCAACAGGCCGAGCGTTAGCTCGCCTGCCGCTTTTGATCTTGATGCACCGCCGCCTCGAGAGGCCGAGTGGAGGTTCTGCGCAGTGGGCAACCCGGCATGGATGCCGGGTTAGCCGCCCCCGGCCATGGATGGCCGATGGCGGCGGGCCCACGGAGCAGGACCGGAGCGAGGGTATGCCGAGCCTAAGCGAGGCACCGAACGACAGGGGCAGAAGCGCTTTGGTTACTTTCGCGCTTTTCGAAAGTGACTCGCTGTAAAAGCGAAACCGATAGCCGCCACTACCGCAAAAACGGATATGTACCCAGCCGCCGCAACTATCACGGCAAAACCACATACACACGTAAGTGAACAACGTCGCGGCATTGTTGCGATTCTGGCAATTAATCTGTGCAGCGCCGTTGCTGTTTCCTCGCCGATGAACTCATTACCATGCCTACATAGTTAGGTTGCTAATGAAATTCGAGAGGTCAGCATGCAAAGCAAAGTCGATGTCGCAGTCATGATAGGCAGCGGTGTGCCTGCCAGTTTGCGTTCGCTGGGGAAGAGCGTTTGTTGGGTGGTGCTGCTGAATGGCGAGCGTCGCGGAACGGCATTCTCAAGTCGCGAAGAGGCGCAGGAGTGCAGGGCTGCCTGGTTGGCGCAACTGAACGCCGAAACACCCGACAGCCTGCATGGAATCAGAGGCTAGTGGATCTGATGCATGCGCAGGTTCAGGTCGTCGACCACCCGTGCCCAATCCGCGTCTTCACGCAATTGTTCTTTCAGGAAGCCTGCTTGCTGCGGGGTCCAGAACTCGGCATCAATGAGTTTCTTGTCGTCGGCCAGGGGTGAATGGCTGGCAATGAAATCGTCGATGGCCTTCTCGCTGGAGTCCAGACCGAGTTGGTCGAACAAACCTTTCAAGTCATGTGTCGGTGAATCCATGTTCATCTCCTTGCGGGTCGCGTCGAGTGCGAGATCTGAGGGGCGGCTTCAATACATCTGAGAGAGCCGCGCTTCAGGAGTTCGATGGCGATGTTCAAATGCAGAAGTGAGCATAGACTGCAAACCGACTATCAGGCTTTCAATGCACCTTCATCGACCGCAAGCTTCAGCGCCTTGGCGGCTTCCTGCGCGGCAACGGCGGCGACGTCTGACGTCTTGAACCAGCGATCCTTCTCGACCTGGTGATAGGTCACGGTGGTCAGCGGTGGTTTGGCACGCATGATAATGACTGCCTGGAATTCGCCTTCGACTTCTCTGGCTTCGCCCCGGATAAAAAATTCACCGATATCAAATTCCGTCACGTAGCAGCCTTCCCTTGAAATATTCTGTTGTTTTGAACGCCGCCCACCCTGGGGACGGGTTTCATTGGTCGGGCAGTATGGCAGTAGTTGCATGCCGGCGGCTGAGTTAAGTCGCCGGCATGACGAAGCGTCTATGGAAATGAACGTGGCGGGACCGTCAACCACGTAACTCGAGCGAGCGGGCAAGGGCGCAGGCTTCGTTATGATTGCCGCGGAAACCTCTGACGCGGCCGGTGGAAATTTCCTTGATATGAAAAAAGGCATTGCCGGCCAGAATGACCTGAAAGCGTGGCCCGGCGAGCTCTTCAGGGTAGTATTCATGCGGTTGAAACATCCCTGGGGGCAGTGTCCTCGAGCTGTTCGTATTGGGCGCCTGAGGGTAAGCAAAATGTGTCAGCGTGCACATATGAAGTCCTTTTCGTTGTTTTACCGACGTGCGTACGTGGTTTTGGGTAGTCTCGATGAGCATCGCTGCTCTAGAATCACTGTCAGTGTTTGGCGATCGATGTTCATCTAAAGCAATTTTTTGCTGGCGATATGTCGGAAAAGTGCTTTTTTTAAAGAGTTTTTTCCCTAAAGTTGGTAGTCCCGTTTTTCTGGCCGTCGGAAGGGCTTTTTCCTTCAACCTCTGACGAACGCCAGGCAAGACGACGTGAGTGTTGTTCCAGTAGTCTTCTCAAACCTCGCGATGGATGAGCGCTCTGCTCGTTTCAGGATTTCAACCCGGGTCATTTGGCTACACCTTCGGCATTGCCGCTTTTTTCTGCTGTGCGCTGTTTTCCTGCGTGCAGCATCATTTTCAGATGTGGGGATGTTTCCTTGGCAGTAAGTAATCTCGATATGCATGCTTTGTTCGTGCTGGGTGATTTGCGCGCAAAGCTGGTTAAACAGTTCCAGTCACGTTTTGTTTACATCACCGAACAGAACGCTGAAGGCATTTATATTGCCGAGATCGACACCGAAGAGGCGCTGGTGGTTGATGACAAACCAGGGCTTAAACTCAAGGTCGGCGATCATTTCAGCGCCTCTGTATTACCCAGTCGCGAAGGCGGCAAGCTGGACATCAAGTTCCGCGAAATCAAACTGACGGTTTACGGCCTGGGTGATTACGCCTTCGTCACCACCGCTGATGGTCACGGGATCGTGTTCAAGGAAGGTCATAGCGTGGTGATGGTGTTCGCCGCTCACCAACAGTTGCAGGAAGGCCTGACCAAAACCCTGAAAGCCGTGACCGCCAAGGCTGCCAAGTGGCGCAAGGGTGAACTGGTCACCTTCAAGGCCAGCGAATAATGACCCTGACCCGCGCCGACTTCCACGAACAGAACCAGGCCAGTGCGCAAGCCGAAGCCCAGCGGATGTTCGATCAGAAGGCCGTTTTGCAAGGTGCATGGCTGGGTTGGGTGGCGTCACAGATCTATACGTTGCGTCCGGCGGAGTACGCCAGCATGGTACGAAGAGCGCTGGCGCGCTTGCAGGAACCTCCCGAAAACTGATTGACCTCCCTCGAAAGCAGGAACCTCTACTACAGTCAGTTGACTGAGTATTCAGAGGCTTTGCGGTCTTCTGCCAGGCCATCCTGCTATTGCTGTGAACAGCACGAGGTGCAAAAGCATGAACGGATTTCGACGGTTGCTGGCTGCTACCCTGGCCACTTTCGGATTGTTGGCTTCACCCGTTCCAGTGTTCGCTGCCCAAGCGCCGATCCACTTCGCCGATCTGAACTGGGAAAGCGGCAGCCTGATTACCGATATCCTGCGGATCATCGTCGAGAAGGGCTACGGGCTGCCGACCGATACCTTGCCGGGGACGACCATCACCCTGGAGACCGCACTGGCCAACAATGACATTCAGGTGATTGGCGAAGAGTGGGCCGGTCGCAGTCCGGTCTGGGTCAAGGCTGAGGCCGAAGGCAAAGTCGCGAGTCTCGGCGATACGGTCAAAGGTGCTACCGAAGGCTGGTGGGTGCCCGAGTATGTGATCAAGGGCGACCCGGCGAAAGGCATCAAGCCGCTGGCGCCGGACTTGCGCAGTGTCAGCGACCTGCCGAAATACAAGGGTGTGTTCAGCGATCCGGAATCCCCGGGCAAGGGGCGCTTCCTCAACAGCCCGATCGGCTGGACGTCGGAAGTGGTCAACAAACAGAAACTCAAGGCGTATGGGCTGGACGACAGCTATGTGAATTTCCGCAGCGGTTCCGGCGCAGCGCTGGATGCGGAGATCAGTTCTTCGATTCGGCGCGGCAAACCGGTGTTGTTCTATTACTGGTCGCCTACGCCATTGCTCGGCCGCTTCAAACTGATTCAGCTGGAAGAGCCGCCGTTCGATGCCGATGCCTGGAAAACCCTGACCAACGCCGACGACCCGAATCCAAAACCGACGCGCTCACTGCCCTCGAAGCTGTCCATTGGCGTGTCCACGCCATTCCAGAAACAGTATCCGCAAATTGCCGAGTTCTTCAGCAAGGTCGATTTGCCAATCGATCCATTGAACAAGGCACTGGCCGAGATGAGCGAAAAACACACTCCGCCACGTCAGGCGGCGCAGGCGTTCATGAAGGCGCACCCGGACGTGTGGCAGGCCTGGGTGCCCAAGGAAGTGGCGGATAAAGTCTCCGCCGAATTGAAGTGAGCGATTGACCTTTGTAGGAGCACGGCTTGCCGGCGATGGCGTCCTTGAAAACGCCATCGCGAGCAAGCTCGGCTCCTACAAGACAGCAGTTCTGCTCGCGGTCTTAGAACCTGGTTTGCACCGCCAACTCGAAGGTGCGCGGCGTACCGAGGTAATACGCCGGTGACACATGCGCGAATTCGGCATACACCTCATTGGTCAGGTTGCGTACCCGGCCGGTGACGGTGGTGTGTTGATCGACCTTGTAGCTGAGGAACGTTCCGTAGAGCGTGTACGACGGCACGGTCAGGGTGTTGGCGCTGTCGGCAAACACCGAGGCCACATACCGCGCATCGACACCGCCCTGCCATTGCGGCGCGAAGTCATAGGTCAGCCACAGATTGCCGACCCGGTCCGGCACGTTGGTCGGTGTGTTGCCTTTGCGTGAAACCACGACACCCGCGGCATTCTTCTCGTTGAATTCGTCGTACTGCGCATCGACCCAGGCGAAATTACCTTCGGCCAACAGCTTGTCGGTGATCCTGAACGAACTGGCCAGTTCGATCCCTTTGGACGTCTGCTGACCCACGGGAATGCTGCTGGTCGGATCCAGTGGATCGGTGACTGCGAAGTCCTTTCGCTCGATCGTATAAGCCGCCACCGTCGCCGAGCCGCGGCCGTCCAGATAGTCGAATTTACTGCCGACTTCCCATTGCTTGCCGGTGGACACGTCGAAATCCTGCGTGCCGTTGGGTTGTTCGGCGGCGGTGCTGTATTGCACGTAGACGTTGGCTTCGGGAATGAATTGGTAAGTCAGGCCGACCCGGCCGGTCACCGGCTCCCAGCTGCGCTTGAGGTGCCGGGGATTGCTGGCGGTCACGACTCGGTGGTTGGTCACGTCCAGGTCGATGTCGTCGTAACGCAGGCCGGTCAGCAGCGCGAGTTTGTCGGTGAGGGCCAAACGGTTCTCGGCGAACAGGGCTTTGGTGGTGACTTCGTTGGTCTTGTCGCTGACAAAACCCGGTCGGGTGCCCGGGATGTCATAGAAGTGACCCGGCTGAAAGTTGTTCGGGTCGACGGTGCTGGCACCTTTGACGTTCAGCGGCGAGTTGGTGGTCTGGTTGACCTTGTACTCGAAGCCGCCGGACCAGGTCATGTCCAGCCCGAACAACGTGTTGTCGTGACGCAGTTCGAACTGGTTGCCGTTCTGCTCGCCCTGATGCCGGACCTGATACGCCGTGGAGCGATTCACCGCACTGTTGTCGGCGTTGTACTGATAGGTTTCCAGGTTACGGTAATCGCGCTGGCTGTCGAGGTGGTAAAGGGTGTTGCGCAGGCTGGTGCTGTCGTTGATCCGGTAGTCGATGATCGAGCGCACCCAGATCGTGCGTTGCTCGTAGCGGCCGTCCTCGACGTTGTAGTTGTTGAATCGGTTGTGCTTGTCGATCTTCAATTCGCCGGCCTTGGGGTTGAGCACCGGGGTGCCCCAGTAAGGGCTGTCTTCGTGTTCATCCTGATATTCCAGGGCCAGGGTGTGGGACAGGCTGGGCGTCAGGTCGCTGAGCAGCGAGAACGCCACGCTCCACGCATCGCGCTCCTGACGGTCGATGTAGCCGTTGCCGGTGTTGTGGCTGACGTCGAGCCGCGCATAGTGCTGAACGTCCGCGCTGGCATCGCTCAGGGCGTGGTTGAGGCCGAATGCGGTCTCGGTAGTGTCGTAGCTGCCGTAGCTGACCCGGCCTTCGACGGCTTGCTCTTCACGAGTGGCCAGTTTGGTCACGTAGTTCAGCGAGCCGCCCACGGAGCCAGCACCATTGATCAGCGATGACGGGCCGCCCACCAGTTCCACTCGATCATAGATCCAGGCGTCTACCGGCCGGGCGAGGCCGCCGGAGACATTGATGCCGTTGAACATCTGGGTGATCTGGCTGCTGGTGAAACCGCGGTAGGAGACGAACCCGCCGAAACCCGGCGGTGCGCTGGCATTGACGCCCGGCAAGGTGTTGGCGGCGTCCTGGAAGTTCTGCGCGCCGTGGCGCTCGATGTCGTTGCGGTTGGCCACGGCCACCGAGGCCGGGGTTTCGCGCACGCTCAGGCCAAGCCGCGACGCCATGCCGCTGGACTGATCCAGACTCAGCCCTGGCTCAGCCGCAGTTTCGCCATCAATGGTGATGGGCGCGAGGTCGATTGTGGATTGCGCCCAAGCGTTTACAGACAGGCAGCCGAACAGGCTTGCCAGTAAAGGAATGCGTTTCATCGATGAATCCTGAATGCTTGACTAGGAAACAGCGCACACGCCAATGCCACGCGTTGGCGAGGTGGGCTGATCAGAAAAGGCGAAGAAATTCAGGCGACAGGCGGAGCGCGAGGGTTGGCCGAGGGCCAGGTGAAGCGGGCAGGGAGGTCAGCATTGGCGACGACGGCCAAGGGCGGACTGTGTTGCTGCGGGAGGATCGCCAGGGTCAGGCTGGAATTGAGCGCCGGGCCCATGCCGCCGGTGGAGCACAACGGGCAGCCGAAGGACTTGGACAGGGTCGGCAGTTTGTCTTCGGAAGTGTTCGACGAGGCCGGCAGCTGGCTGGCCGGGTCGACGGTACAGAACTGGCCGCCGATGCCGTTGAGCTGCATCCCGACCATTTGCCCGTGACCGATACTGCAGGCGAACACATTGAACAGGACGCAGCAATAAAGCATCCAGGCCATCAATGTGCGATCAGTTCGGGCGAGTTTCATGGAGCGGCACTTTATCATCGCCGATGACGAATACCCTTACAAAATCGTTCAAGGAAGTTCATTCTGCTGCGACATTTCACGCTGGAAGTCCGAACATGAGCCTATTGATCGCGCAATGGATGGCTGCCATCTTCCTGTTGATCAGCCTGATCCACCTGTACTGGGCGGCGGGTGGCACGTTGGGTAGCGAGGCGGCGGTCCCGCGAATATCCACGGAGGACGGCGGAGAACCCAGGCCGGCCTTCAAGCCTTCAGGCTTCGCCACGTTGCTGGTGGCGGTCGGGTTGCTGCTGATTGCGATGCTGGTGTGCTTGCGGGTCGGTCTGTATTTGCCGACGGTGCATCACTCGGCGCTGCAATGGGTGATCAGCGCTATTGCGATGGTGATGTTTGCCAGGGCGATTGGCGATTCGAATTTGATAGGGTTCTTCAAGCAGGTGAAGGATTCGAAGTTTGCCCGGCTCGACACGTGGGCGTATTCGCCGTTGTGTGTGGTGTTGGGGGCCGGGTTGTTGGCCGTTGCCTGGATCTGAGGCAAAGCAAGATCAAAAGATCGCAGCCTCGTTTCACTCGACAGCTCCTACATGGGTTATGCATTCCCCTGTAGGAGCTGTCGAGTGAAACGAGGCTGCGATCTTTTGGCGTCTAACTCCCGCTCTCTGTGCGCCGACTACTCACCTCAGCCGGCACATCATCCCCCGCCATACGCTTGCGAAATAACGCCGCCCGCGCCAGCAGCAGCGTGGTCACCGGCACCGTCAGCGACAACAGAATCGGAATCAGCCAGGCATGCAGCACCGGCCCGGACTTGAGTGCCGAAAAGTAAATGATCGAGGCCAACGCGACGCACCAGGCGCCCAAGGTCGACGCCAGCGCCGGCGGGTGCATGCGCTGGAAGTAATCTTTCATCCGCACCAGTCCAACCGCGCCGATCAGCGCAAACAGACTGCTGAGCACCAGCAGGATCGCCACCGGAATTTCCACCCACAGAGACAGTTCAGCGCTCATTCGATCACCTCGCCACGCAGCAGGAATTTCGCCAGGGCAAACGAGCCGACGAAACCGAACAGCGCAATCAGCAGCGCCGCCTCGAAGTAAGTGTCACTGGCATAACGAATGCCCAGCGCCAGCATCATCAGCATCGCGATGATGTACAGGTAATCCAGCGCCAAAACCCGGTCCTGCGCCGATGGCCCTTTGAACAGCCGGATCAGGGTCAGAATCATCGCCAGCGAAAAGATGAACAGGCTCAGCAGGATCGCGTTCGACAGCAATGCGCTCATTCGAAGATCTCCATCAAGGGGCGCTCGTAGGTCGCCTTGAAGTGCTGGATGAACAGCGCTTCGTCATCCAGATCGAAGACGTGCAGCAACAGAATGCTGCGGTCCAGCGCCAGTTCCGACCACACGGTGCCGGGAATCACCGTGCAGATCATCGACAACGCGGCCAGGCCATTGGCGTCACGCAAGTCCATCGGCACCTTGATGAAGCGCGAACGCGGTGGACGGCGACCGGCGTTGAGCACGCCCCAGGCCACGACGAGGTTGGACACCACCACATCGCGACCGACAAGAAAGAACAAACGCACAATCACACCCGGTCGACGAATGCGGATCGGCAGCGGTCGCAGCTTGCGCATCATCAACGGCGCGCAGAACCCCAGCACCGCGCCCAGCAGCAGATTGCCGGGACTCATCGACAGGTTCAGCACCAGCCACAGCAACCACAGCGCCAGCGACAACCAGGGAGCAGGAAACAGACGCTTCATGGTGTGACCTCCGCTACCGCGGCTTTGGCTTCGGGGCTTGGAATCGCACGGGTACCGAGCACCGCCATCACGTATTGCTGCGGGTTGTTCAAGGCTTGGGCGGCCGCCTGGGTGTAGCGCAGCAGCGGTTCGGCCTTGAAGGTCAGCGCAATGCTCAAGCCCAGCAGCGCAATGATCGGCACGCATTCGAAACGTCGCAGCAACGGCGACGGCCGCTCCTCGGGTGTCCAGAACCGCTGGATGCCCAAGCGCGAGAACGCGATCAACGATGCCAGCCCGGAGAGGATCAGCAACGCCAGCAAGCCCCACGCTGCGTTTGAGATCGGCTCATCGCTGCCATTGCCCAGGCCCAACGGATTGAGCAGGGCGCTGAGCAAGCCGAGTTTGCCAATGAATCCCGAGAGCGGCGGCATGCCGATGATCAGCAGCGAGCAGGCAATGAAGCTCAACCCAAGGAACGCCATGGTCCAGGGAATCACCTGGCCGACCACGGCTTTCTGCTCGTCATCGAGGTTGATGCCTTTGGGTGGCTGCAAGGATTCCATCGGTCGCGGCAGATCGCCGTCATCGAAAAACGGCATTTCATTGGCCGAACGCGAACGCTCGATCAACTCGGCCAACAGGAACAACGCGCTCAATGCCAGGGTCGAGCTGACCAGATAGAACAGGGCGGCGCCGATCAGGTTGGGCTGGGCGAAACCGATGGCCGACAGCAGAATCCCGGCCGACACCAGAATGCTCAGGCTGGCCAGGCGCTCCAGACGTTGTGCGGCCAGGATTGCCACCGCAGCGCAGACGATGGTCGCCATGCCGCCGTAGATCAGCCAGTCGCCGCCAAAGTACGCCGAGGCGCCGGCCTGGCCGGAGAAGAGCAAGGTCCACAAGCGCAGCAAGGTGTAGACGCCGACCTTGGTCATGATCGCGAACATCGCCGCCACCGGCGCGCTCGCCGCGGAATAGGCCGGCACCAGCCAGAAGTTCAGCGGCCACATCCCGGCCTTGGCCAGGAACGCCACGGCCAGAATCCCCGCGCCGGCATGCAGCAGGCCGCGATCGGCTTCCGGCACCAGCGGGATTTTCAGCGCCAGATCGGCCATGTTCAGGGTGCCGGTGACGCCGTAGATCAGCGCCGCGCCGATCAGAAACAGTGACGAGGCCAGCAGGTTGATCGAGATGTAATGCAAACCCGACGACACCCGCGACCGGCCCGAACCGTGGAGCATCAGGCCATAAGAGGCCGCCAGCAACACTTCAAAAAACACAAACAGGTTGAACAGGTCCGCCGTCAGGAATGCGCCGTACAGGCCCATCATCTGAATCTGGAACAGCGCGTGGAAACTCGAACCGGCGCCGTCCCAACGGGCCATGGCGAACAGCAGGGCGCTGACGCCGATGATCCCGGTCAGCACCAGCATCAGCGCCGACAGTCGATCGACCACCAGCACGATACCGAACGGCACCTGCCAGTTGCCTGGCAGGTACACGCCGATGGAGCCGGGGACGCCCGTCTCCTGAGTCCATTGCAGCAACAGCACGGCAATGCCCAACCCCACCAGGCTGGAAAACAGGTTGATCTTGGCCTTCAGCGGCCGGTGTTTCTCGCCCAGCATCAGCATCACGGCGGCGGTCAGCAGCGGCAGCAGAATCGGTGCAGCGATCAGGTGCGGCATCAGATTCATTCTTTAGGCTCCCGGCCATCCACATGGTCGGTACCGGTCAGGCCCCGGGAGGCCAGCAGCACCACCAGAAACAATGCGGTCATGGCGAAGCTGATCACGATCGCGGTCAACACCAGCGCTTGCGGCAGCGGGTCGGTGTAGTGCAACAGGTCCTGCGGCACGCCGTCCTTGATGATCGGCTCCTTGCCGATAAACAGGCTGCCCATGCTGAAGATGAACAGATTGACGCCGTAGGACAGCAGGCACAGGCCCATCACCACCTGAAACGTCCGTGGCCGCAGGATCAGCCAGACGCCGGACGCGGCCAGCACGCCGATGGCGATTGCGATGACTTCTTCCATCAGACGGCTCCTTTCGTGGCGACGGATCTGGGCAGGGCAGCGGTCTTGTGACCGCGTACCGATTGGTGGGCGAGGGCGGTGAGGATCAACAGGGTCGAACCGACCACCACGGCGTAGACGCCAATGTCGAAGAACAGCGCGCTGGCGATGTGAATGT
Organism: Pseudomonas sp. LBUM1645; assembly: GCF_059716185.1. NCBI lineage: Bacteria > Pseudomonadati > Pseudomonadota > Gammaproteobacteria > Pseudomonadales > Pseudomonadaceae > Pseudomonas > Pseudomonas sp. LBUM1645. Next base: position 4,495,673 of record NZ_CP166811.1, on the reverse strand, counting down.
TGCCCAGCACCGGCAGTTCGAAATGCCAGGTGTGGGTGGTCAGGAATGGATACCCGACCGCCATCGCCCCAAGCCCGGTGACGGTGGCGAACAGCAGACCGGTGCCCATCCAGCGCAGCGGTCGCAGGCTCATTTGCGCTTCGACCCACTGGGTGCCGGCGACCATGTATTGCAGGATGAACGCTACGGACATCACCAGACCTGCGACAAAACCGCCGCCCGGTTGATTGTGGCCGCGCATGAACAGGTAGACCGACACTACGAACGCAATCGGCAGCAGCAGGCGAACCAGCACCGCCGGCACCATCATGAAACCGAGCGCGGTATCGCTGGCGTGACGCGGGTTGACCAGGTCAGTGACCACGTCCGGTGCAAGCAAACGCTGCTGGGCTGGCAACTGCAGGCTTTCTTTTGGCGGGCGGAAACGTCGCAGCAGGGCGAATACGGTCAGGGCCACAGCCACCAGCACGGTAATTTCACCGAGGGTGTCGAAGCCGCGGAAGTCCACCAGCATCACGTTGACCACGTTGCTGCCGCCGCCTTCGGGCAGGGCTCGGCTGAGGTAGAACGAAGAAATGTGGTTCGGCGTCTGGCGCGTCAGCATCGCGTAGGCCAACAGCGCCATGCCGCCGCCGACCACGGTCGACAACAGCAAGTCGCGGATACGGCGGATGCGTGCCTTGCGCAGGGTGCTTGGCAGCGGCGACACCTCTTCGATCCGTCGAGGTAGCCAGCGCAGACCCAGCAGGATCAGCACCGTGGTCACCACTTCGACCGCCAGTTGCGTCAAGGCCAGGTCCGGCGCCGAGAACCAGACGAAGGTGATGCAGGTCATCAGGCCGCAGACGCTGACCATGGTCAGGGCCGCGAGCCGGTGATACTTGGCCTGCCACGCCGCGCCGAGGGCGCAGGCAATCGCCAGCAGCCAGAGGGTCACGAACACAATCGAACCCGGAATCTTCGGCCGGTCGCCCCAACTCAGGCTGCTGTGGAGCATCGGGATCAACCCGGCCAACACGGCCGCGAGCACCACCAGGAACAATTGGGTTTGCAGGCGCTTGGTGCTGATCCGCCGCTCGAGACGACGGGCCAGGCGCATCATGATCACCAGGCTGCGTTCGAACAGGCGCTTGCCGTTGAACCGACCAATGATCGGCGGGTACTTGAAACGCCCGTGTTTGAGCTGAGTGCGCAACAGCAGATAAAGCACGATGCCGCAGGACATGGCGATCAGGCTCATGATCATCGGCGCGTTCCAGCCGTGCCAGATCGCCAGGCTGTATTCAGGCAAGGTGCCGCCCACCACCGGCAGGGCAGCCGCGGCCAGCAACGGGCCGACCACCTGCGCCGGGAAAATCCCCACGACCAGGCAGGCGAATACCAACAACTCCACCGGCGCGCGCATCCAGCGGGGCGGCTCGTGTGGGGTGTGTGGCAAGTCGGTGGCGGTCGGGCCGAAGAATACGTCGACGGTGAAGCGCAGCGAGTAGGCGACGCTGAAGGTACCGGCGATGGTCGCGACGATGGGCAGCGTCATCTCGATCCAGGCCGTGGCATTGATGAACACGGTTTCGGCGAAGAACATCTCTTTCGAGAGGAAGCCGTTGAGCAGCGGCACGCCGGCCATGGAAGCGCTGGCGACCATGGCCAGGGTGGCGGTGAACGGGATCAGCTTGATCAGGCCGCTGAGCTTGCGAATGTCCCGGGTACCGCTTTCGTGGTCGATGATCCCGGCGGCCATGAACAGCGAAGCCTTGAACGTGGCGTGGTTGAGAATGTGAAACACCGCGGCCACGGCGGCCAGCGGACTGTTCAGGCCCAGCAGGAGGGTGATCAGGCCCAGGTGACTGATGGTCGAGTAGGCCAGCAACCCCTTGAGGTCGTTCTGGAACATCGCGCAATACGCACCGAGCAACAGGGTGCAAGCGCCGGCGCCGCTGACGATGTAGAACCATTCTTCACTGCCGGACAGCGACGGCCACAGCCGTGCGAGGAGAAACACCCCGGCCTTGACCATGGTCGCCGAGTGCAGATAGGCCGAGACCGGTGTTGGCGCCGCCATCGCGTGGGGCAGCCAGAAGTGGAAGGGGAATTGCGCGCTTTTGCTCAGGGCGCCGATCAGGATCAGGGGCAGCAGAATAGGGTAGAGGGCGTGTGCGCGAATCAGATCGCCGGCGGCCAGGACCTTGTCCAGGTCATAGCTGCCGACCACATGGCCGAGCAGCATGACCCCCGCCAGCAAACACAAACCGCCTGCGCCGGTGACCATCAGCGCCATATAAGCACCGCGTCGCGCATCGGCGCGGTGGTGCCAGTAGCCGATCAACAGGAACGAAAAGAGGCTGGTCAGCTCCCAGAAAAACACGATCTGGATCAGGTTGCCGGAGATCACCAGTCCGAGCATGGCGCCCATGAACGCCAGGAAAAACGCGAAGAACCGTGGCACCGGATCGTCCGGCGACATGTAGTAGCGGGCGTACAACGAAACCAGCGTGCCGATGCCCAGCACCAGCATCGAGAACAGCCAGGCAAACCCGTCCATGCGCAGGACGAAGTTCAGGCCAAGGCTGGGGAGCCAGAAAAATTCTTCGCGGATCACGCCACCATCGGCGATTTGCGGGTACAGCAGGGCGACCTGAACGGTGCCTATCAAGGCAACCAGACCAGCCAACAAAGATTCGGTGTTACGCGCGTTGTGCGGCAGCAAGGCTGCCAGACAGCTGCCGATAAAAGGCAGAAGCAGTAGAACTATCAGGGACATAGGCTTCTAATCTGCGGAAGTTTGTGAAGCATCATACGTGCCAGCTCCCGGATCACCAAACGCCAAGCTGTCGCAGAATCCTACAAGGTAGACGGAAAATTCCTGATTCACATTGTTTCCAAAACCTGTATTTGACCGGTCTGACGCCATCGCGAGCAAGCTCGCTCCCACAGTGAATCGTGGTGTACATAGGTTATGTGTACACCAAAGACCTAATGTGGGAGCGAGCTTGCTCGCGATAGCTATCTATCAGGCGCCGCAGATATGGCGGCTTAACCCTGTGTTTCCCGCTCCAACTCCTCTTCAGTTGCAGCAGCCTTACCCTTGGTCTTCAACTCACTGACGATCACCGCCGCCACAATCAACCCCGCCCCAACCAGCGCAATTGCCGGCAACCGCTCCCCGGCAATCCGCCCGACAATCCCGGCCCACACCGGCTCACCGGCATAAATCAACGTCGCCCGAGTCGGCGAAACGCTTTTCTGCGCCCAGTTCATCGCCACTTGAATCGCCGCACTGGCCGCGCCCAAGCCCAGCGCGCTGCATAACAGCAGCCAGGAGAAGTCCGGAATTCTTTCCTGAGTCGGCACCACCATCAAAAACGCCAGCGCCGAGGTGACCGCCAATTGCACCACCGTCACCCGTCGCACATCGACCTGGCCGGCATAGGTGCTGATCAGAATGATCTCCGCTGCAATCGCCACGGCGCTGATCAGCGTGGCGATTTCACCAGGGCTGAAATTGAACGATGCGCCGGCTGGTCCCGACAGCAACATCAACCCGGTAAACGCCAACATGATCCCGATGCTCGGCATCAACCCCGGACGCCGCCCCAGCACCAGCCATTGCAGCAACGGCACGAAGGGCACGTACAACGCAGTAATAAACGCCGACTGACTGCTGGGAATGCTCTGCAACCCGACGGTCTGCAATCCATAGCCAAGCATGATCGCCACGCCGATAAAGGCCCCAGCCTTCAATTCGAACAGCGTCAGTTCCCGCAGATGACGCCAGGAAAACAGCGCAACAATGAACGCCGCCGCAGCAAAACGCAGACCGACGAAAAACATCGGCCCGCTGACGGTCATCGCATGTTGCACCAGCAAGAAGGTGCCGCCCCAGACCATGGTGATCAGCACCAGCACGCACTCGGCCTTGCTGAACCGCGAGAAACGGGGGGAAGTGTGAGGGGTATTCACCGACGTCATGACCTTGCGCGCTACCTGAGGGGGACGCACAATGCGCCGAATGTTGCGCAGTATACTGCCCAACCCCACTAAGTGAGCAATATAGTGCACAAAGATTCTACCCAGCGGGCTTCGGTCCTCCAGCACGTCAGCCTAAACGTTCGACGCTTGCGCCACGCCGCCGACATGAGCCAGGCGACGCTGGCGGAAAAATCCGGGGTCAGCCGCCGGATGCTGGTGGCCATCGAGGCCGGCGAGAAGAACGTCAGCCTGACCACCCTCGACCGCGTGGCCGAAGCGCTGAACGTTGCATTCAGCGACCTGATCCAGGCCCCGGATGCTCGCGACCCGAGCCGCATCAACGAAGTGGCCTGGGCCGGGAAGATTCCTGGCAGCAAAGCCGTTTTACTCTCCAAAGCCACCGCCACCCGTGAAGTGGAACAATGGGAATGGTGCCTGCAACCAGGGGAAATTTACCCGTCGCAACCGGACGCCGAGGGTTGGAGTGAGCAGATCTATGTGTTCGAAGGCTGCCTGACACTGATGCTGGGCGATACACCACATGAGATCGCTGCCGGCGAGTTCTACATGTTCGCCAGCAACCAGCCCCACGCCTATCGCAACGATGGGCCGGTGGCGGCGCGGTTTGTGCGAAATGTGGTGATCTAACTGTTTGCGGATCAACACTGGATAGACACTTTGCTGTTTTATAGCTGCGAGTCTTTCTCGGATGATTCTTTAACATATTGAAAATAAAGTGATTTAGTTTCAGGCACGACTCCTGCAAAAGCTCTGGTGCATTCACCAGATCCCGGAGTCGGCCCATGACAGCCTCTGCCCAACCCTCTCGCACCGCCCATGTGATCCGCTCGGACGCCGAGGCGATTGCCGTCGCCCACAAGCTCGCCGCACGCTTTGCCATCGAGGCCAGCGTGCGGGATCGCGAGCGACGCTTGCCAGTCGCCGAGCTCGACGAGTTCTCCGCCAGCGGCCTCTGGGGCATCACCGTTCCCAAGGAATACGGCGGCGCTGGCGTGTCCTACGTGACCGTCGCCGAAGTGATCAAGATTATTTCCGCAGCCGACTCGTCCCTCGGCCAGATCCCGCAAAACCATCTAGGCGTGCTCGACATCCTGCTGCAAACCGCCACCGAGGAGCAGAAGCGTTACTACTTCGGCAAAGTCCTGCAGGGCTACCGTTTCGGCAACGCCTTCTCCGAATCCAAAAGCAAAAATGCCGGGGCCTTCGAAACCCGAATCCGTTTCGACAAAGACACCGCGCAGATTGATGGCGAGAAGTTCTACTGCACCGGGGCCTTGTTCGCGCACATCGTGCCAGCGGTGGCGGTCGATGAAGAGAACAAGGCCTTCATCGCCTTCATCGAGCGTGACAATCCCGGCTTGACCGTCATCGACAGCTGGGACGGTTTCGGCCAGCGCACCACGGCCAGCGGCGGTGTCACCCTGAGCGCGGTGAAGGTCCCGCTCAGTGCGGTCATTCCGGCCCACAAGGCCTTCGACGAACCCACCGCCGACGGCCCGATTTCACAAATCATTCAGGCTGCCGTGGACACTGGCATTGCCGTCGGCGCCCTGGAAGAAACCAAACGCTACGCCCGCGAAGCCCGACCCTGGATCGACAGCGGACAGGATCACGGCTGGCAGGACCCGTTCAGCATCGCTGCGATTGGCGACCTGGAATGGCGAGTCCACGGCACCGAAGCGATCCTCAAAAAGGCCGGTCGCGCCATTGACCATGCCTTGCTCAACCCCAACGAAGAAACGGTGGCCCGTGCTTCGTTGGTGGTTGCCCAGGCGAAAGTGCTGTCCGCCGAGATCGCCTTGCTTGCCAGCAGCAAACTCTTCGAACTGGCCGGTACTCGCTCGGTGCTCGGCAAATACAACCTCGACCGCCACTGGCGCAACGCCCGGACGCACACCCTGCACGACCCGGCACGCTGGAAATACCACCTGATCGGCAACTACCTGCTCAACGGCGTGAAGCCTGCGCGCCACGCCTGGAACTGAGGAGCCCACCATGAACGCTTTGACCCAACCCAATGTTGCCGGGCATTCCCTGGCGAAAAGTCAGCATGACCTGCACAACGCTCGCAGCTTGCTCGATACGACCTTGCGTTTCGTCCGTCAGACTCAAGCCACGGATGACCCTTACGTCATCAGCCGCTTCGGCGATTTGCACATTCGCATTGAAGTCGCCGCCGCGCTGCTCGAACGCGCCGAAGATTTTCTGAACAGCGTTGATGACGACACGGAAATCAGCGTCGCCATCGCCGAGTCGCACCTGGCCAGCGCGGACGCGCTAAATGCCGTCAGCAACGCTGAATTCGAACTCACCGGCCAACGCACCGTGTTGTCTGGATCGCTGCATGACCCGTTGCATCGGAAACTCCACCTCATCGGTAACTTCCGCCTCAACGGCATCCATCCCCCAAGTTTTCGGAGTGCGGTTTGATGGCCCGTGAAATTCGTCTCAACGCGTTTGACATGAACTGCGTCGGTCACCAGTCGCCGGGTCTGTGGGCGCATCCGCGAGATCGCTCCTGGCAATACAAGGATCTGGAGTACTGGACCGATCTGGCGAAAATCCTTGAGCGTGGCAAGTTTGACGGCTTGTTCATTGCCGATGTGCTGGGCATCTACGACGTTTATAACGGCAATGGTGACGCGGCGATCCGTCAGGCAGCGCAAGTACCGGTCAACGACCCACTGCAATTGATTCCGCCGATGGCGCTGGTCACCGAGCATCTGGGGTTCGGCCTGACCGCGTCGCTGTCGTTCGAACACCCGTATCCGTTCGCCCGACGCCTGTCGACCCTCGATCACCTGACCAAGGGCCGCGCCGGCTGGAACATCGTCACCTCGTATCTGGAAAGTGGCGCAAAGAACCTCGGCCAGAAAAACCAGACCGAACACGACGCCCGTTACGACTTCGCCGAAGAGTACCTGGAGGTTTGCTACAAACTGTGGGAAGGCAGTTGGGAAGAGGGTGCGATCCTGCGGGATCGCGAGCGGCGGATCTTCAGCGACCCAAGCAAAATCCACGAGATCCGGCACGTCGGTAAGCACTTCCAGGTACCGGGCATTCATCTTTGCGAACCCTCGCCGCAACGCACGCCGGTTCTCTATCAGGCTGGCGCATCGAGTCGCGGCAAGCAGTTTGCCGCCGAGCATGCCGAGTGTGTGTTCGTTGCTGCACCGTCGAAAGTGCTGCTGAAGAAAACCGTTGCCGACATCCGTCGTCGTGCTGCCGAAGCCGGACGCGATCCGTCGAAGATTCTGATCTTCAACCTGCAAACCGTGATCCTCGGCGAGACCGACGCCAAGGCCAAAGCCAAGTTCGAGGAGTACAAAACCTGGGTCAGTTATGAAGGCGCGATGGCGTTGATCTCTGGCTGGACCGGGATTGATTTCAGCCAGTTCAAACCCGATGAGCCGCTCAAGCATGTGCATACCAACGCGATTCAATCGGCGGTGGAAGCGTTCTCCACGGCGGACCCGAACAAGGTCTGGACCCCGAATGAACTGGCTGACTGGGTGGGCATCGGCGGTTTTGGTCCGTTGTTTGTCGGCAGTCCGGAGACCGTCGCCGATTTGCTGCAGGAGTGGGTCGAGGAGACCGATGTGGACGGCTTTAACCTGGCCTATGCACTGACTCACGAAACCTTCATCGACGCCGTGGAATTGCTGGTGCCGGAGTTGCAGAAGCGCGGAGTGTACAAAACCGAATACGCGCCGGGGACCTTGCGCGAGAAGTTGTTTGGGGAAGGGCCGCGCTTGCCGGAGATTCATCCGGGCGCGGGTTATCGAGACCTCGCGGCGTTGCGGCAGCAGGAGAAGAAAGTCGCGACTGCCTAAATGACTTGAACACAACACATATCCCCTGTGGGAGCGAGCTTGGTCCGGGCGGCGTTCCGACGATGAGGCCAGCACATCCAACATCGATGTCGCCTATTAGACCGCCATCGCGAGCAAGCTCGCTCCCACAGGGGACGGTGGTGTTTTACAGATCTCAGCCCGGCGGACCACCGCGCGCTTTTGCCCAGGAACAAGAGGTCACCCATGAGCGTGCACGAACTCAAACGTCCGCCAATCGCGGACACCACCGAGTGGCGGGTCGAAGTGCCCCAGGCTTTGGAGCAGTTGCGCCACTGGGCTCAGGTCAGCCCCTTGCAACCGGCCTTGCGGCACAAGCGCCATGGTCAGTGGTTCGTTTGGCGCTGGATCGATGCCTTACGCGATGTCGAGCGTTTGGCGGATGGTTTGAGTCAGCAAGGATTCACAAAAGAATCGCGTCTGGCGTTGAGCGGTGCGTTCGAGCCGAATCTATTGCTGCTGGCCCTGGCGGCGCTACACATCGGCGGTGAACTGCTGACCTTGCCGGACAACCTCGACTCCGAATCACTGCACAAAAATCTATGGCGCAGCCGTCCCACTCACGCGTTCGTCCAGGACCGACAGACCCGACAGCTCTGGCTCAACGAAGGCCAGTCGCTGCTGAACTTCGATGATCTGCTCGGCCCGGTTGAACCCCCGCAACGCCTGAACCGCTGGGCACAAGGCAAGCCATTGTGGAGCGAAGAGGGCACCCAATGGCAGGCCGGCCTCAGCGTTTTGCTCGAACACTGGCTGACCAGCGGCCAATCACTGGCCTTCCCGGAAAGCCCCGGCAGTGCCAGTCGTGACCGTCGTGAAGTGGCACCCTCGGGATTGCTGTTATCGGCCGAGCGCCTGCAATTGCTGGCCGCCGAAATCGACAGCCGTCTCGCCCCCCAAGGCACCTGGCGCCGACGCCTCTGCGACTGGGCCATCGCCCACCCGGAAAAAGGCCTGCAACGGCTGATCAAAAACCGCGTTCGCCGACTGCTGGGCTTTCAAAACCTGCATTTCATCTGGCAAGCCACGCGCGCGCCCGACGCTCAACCTGCGCCTGCCTGGCTATCCGAATTCAAACGGGACATCGCATGAGCTCGACCGATTCCATCCTGCAAGTCAGCGGTATTTCTCTGTCCTACTTTGGTACTGCTTGATGAACCTTCATGGGTTTGGCGCCTATTATCGTCCAGGAGATTTTCGAGATGAAACATTGATCAGTGAGAACGCCATGACTGAAACCCAAAGCGGACAGGCCACCGACGCCATCCGCCGTGCGGACATCCTGATCGTCGGCGGCGGCCTCAGCGGTGCAATGCTGGCGGCGCAGTTGCTGCGCTTGCCGGGCAAACGCCAGGTGCTGGTGATCGAACCCCGCGCCGAACTGGGACGGGGCGAAGCGTACAGCGCGGTCGAATTGGGCCACACGCTCAACGGCAATGCGGCGCGGATGAGCGTCGACCCGGACAACGCCGACGACCTGACTCAATGGCTGGCCGAGTACATCGCGGCCGGCGGCTGGCCGGAGTCTGATGAGCAACATGTGCCGGTCAGCGAATTGTTCCCGCCGCGGGGGATTTTCGGTTTGTACGTGCAGCAACGCCTGGCCGAAGCGCAAGCGGTGGGGGCGTTGAACGGGTCAACGGTCGAGCATGTGCGGGCCGAGGTGGTTGACCTGCAAACCCGAGACGATTCTGTGTTGCTGACGTTGAGTGACGGGCAACGCTTGCAGGGCGCTTATGCGGTGTTGGCCACGGGGATGTTCCCCGCTGCGCGTACTCCACAGACCGAATCCAGCGGCTTGAACGCCGCTGCGCTTGATCCGTGGGATGTCGCTGCCATGCAGCAACTCGATCCGCAGTCGACCGTGCTGATCATCGGTTCGGGCCTGACCATGGTCGATGCCGTGGTGTCGCTGGAACAAGCCGGGCATCGCGGGCCGATCGAAGTGTTTTCCCGGCATGGCTTGCTGCCTCATGTACGTCGTCAGCCACCGGCCTGGGCAGACTTTCTCGCCGAGGATCAGAGCATTCGCACGCCGCGACAGCTGGTGCGCGAACTGCGTCGGCATTGCCGGGACGCCATCGCTCAAGGCATCGACTGGCAGGCGCCGCTCGACACCGTGCGGGCGCACATTGGCCGCTTGTGGAATCAGGCGACGGACGCGCAGCGTCGACAGTTTGTGCGACATGTGCGGCCGTGGTGGGAAAGCCATCACCACCGCTCGCCGCCGTTGAGTGCCGAACTGGTGGAACGGTTGCACAAGGAAGGGCGGTTGCGGATTCAGGCGGCGTCGTTCAAAGGGCTGGAGCCTTCCTCGGGCGGTGAAGTCAGTATCCGCATCCGCCGTCGGGGTGAATCAGAAACCACCGTTGTCAGCGGCGCGGCATTGATCAACTCCAGCGGCATCGAATACGACTGGCGCCGGGTCGCCCGACCGCTGCCACAGCAACTACTGGCGCGCGGACTCGTCCGGCCGGGGCCGTTGGCGCTGGGGATTGCAGCGGCAGTCGATGGCGCGGTGCTGGATGCCGATGCACACGTCGCCAGCCGCCTGTTCGCCATGGGCCCACCGTTGCGCGGCATGTGGTGGGAAAGCACGGCGGTGACTGACGTGGCGAGCCAGGCCAAGGCGTTGGCAGCGCGGTTGGCGGGCTAAACCTTCAGAAACAACAAACCCCGGGTAGATCGGATCTACCCGGGGTTTGTTGTTTCAAGCGGCGCAAAGCCGTTGATCAATAACGCTGATACTTCGAACCGAACTCAGGGCGGTTTTCAGCGACGTAGAGTTTGCTCGCCTGGCTGTCTTTGTGATCAACACTGACGGTGTTCACGTTCAGAGTGGCCGGTTGGCTGACTTTGGCCACTGCAACGACTGGCGAGGTGGCGTGTGGGGCGGCGATGGCGGAGGTAGCGCCAAGAACCGAAAGGGCGAATCCAAGACCGATGATGCTTTTCATGATGGTGCTCCAGAGAGTGGGGAGAAGATGTGGCCACTGTAGTGCTGGAGCATCGCGATGAAAAAACACCCTGACGCATAGTTGTTATCGAGAGCGTTGATCCATTGTCAGCGGGGTGGGTTGTCGCTGAGCCAGCGCTGCTTGAGTTGTTCCAGGCGCCCATCGCGGTTCATCTCGTCCAGCGCCTGTTGCCAGCGCGCGACCTGGCGCGCATCGGTCTGCGGGGAAAACGCGATGTAGGTGCCTTGCTTCATCAGCGGCATCTGATAGTGCAACTGGCTGGGCGCCAAGCCTTCCTCCCGGGCGAGGGTGGCGATGGAGAGGGTGTCGGCCACCACAAACTCGATGCGCCCCAGACGTGCCAGACGCATCATTTGTTCGGGCGTTTCCACACCGTACAGATTGTTCAGACCCTGCTTGCGCAGGTAGTCGTAAGCCAGCCATTTTCGCGGGACGGCGATACGGCCCTGGGTGCTGGCGTCCTGCAAACTGCGCACCGGTTGCTGGGTGTTAGCGGAATACAGCGCCGTTTCCACGTCCATCAGCGGTCCGACCCACTGGTACAGGCCATCGCGCTCGGCGGTGCGCAACACCGTAAACACCCCGGTGGCAGGCTCGGTCGTGGCGACGTGCAGGGCGCGCAGCAAAGGGACTTGTTGCAAGTGCACCTGGTCGCCGGTGCGTTCGGCCAGTGCCTGTACCACGTCCACGCCAAACCCCACCAGTTGGTTACCCTGCTGAAAATGCAAGGGCGGATGGTTGTCGGTGAGCAGGTTCAGATCCGCCGCGAGCGCCGTAAAGGTCAGGAAAGACAACAGGCAACCGGCAATGCGCTTCATGAATCGTCCTTGATCAAATGAGGCGTAAATCTTAGTACGGGCGTGCTGTAGATGTCCCGAGGAATTGTCGGACTATTGCGTCAGATCTCAGGACTTATAGGTGTCATGCAGGGTGGATGCAGATGGGGTTTGTCTGACGGAACACAGTCAAATGTGGGAGCGAGCTTGCTCGCGATGGCGGTGTGTCATTCAACAATGATGCTGACTGACAGTCCCTCAACGCGAGCAAGCTCGCTCCCACATTTGATCTCTGCCGCTGTGTAGATCTCGATCAGTACCGCTGATATTTCGAACCGAACTCAGCGCGGTTTTCCGCTACAACCACACCACCGCGCAGGGCATTGCTCGGGCTGACCGATGCCACACGTTCACGCAGTTCTTGCAGACGGTCGGCACCGCCTTCGGCCACGCGATTCTCGATCAGACGATCGGAGCCGCCTTCCACCAGCAGTTGTTGAACCTGGCCAGGGGATGCAGCATTGCCGGTGTGGGCCGACGCCAGGCTCGACAGGCCGAGACCACTAACCAGTGCCAGACCGAGTGCCAAGGACGAGACTTTCGAGAAGTTGATCATGGGTGATTCTCCGTGCGTTTAGTTTGAGTGGGTCGGTAGCTGCTGCTATCCGGTGATCACAGTTAAACGCTCGGGTGTATCGGTGATGTGTGCTCGGACAAGCCGAAATCGGTGTCTGCGTATCTGTCGCGGGTTCTTATACAGACGGATACAAAATCCTATGATTCTGCGCCGAGCAATTCCACCGGGTAGGAGAACACGTAGCCTTCGCTGCGCACGGTTTTGATGTAGGTCGATTCCCGTGAGTCATCCATCAATCGCTGGCGCAGACGGCTCACCAGCAAATCAATCGAGCGATCAAACAGGTCGGCGTCGCGGCCCTGGGTCAGGTTGAGCAACTGGTCACGGCTGAGCACCCGTTGCGGGTGATCGAGGAACACGCGCAGCAGACGGTATTCGGCGCCACTGAGGGCCACCATCGTGCCGTCTTCGTCGAGCAAGTGCCGGGCGGTAGTGTCCAGGCGCCAGCGACCGAAACCCAGCAATCGGCCAGTTTCGGTGATCAGCAGGTTGGGCGGCAGCATCCGCGTACGGCGCAACACGGCATTGATCCGCGCCAGCAGTTCACGGGCGGCGAAGGGTTTGGTCAGGTAGTCGTCGGCGCCCATTTCCAGGCCGAGGATGCGATCGGTTTCGTCGTTGCGTGCGGTGAGCATCAGGATCGGTGTGGCTTTGTGTTTACCCGAGCGCAATTCGCGGCACAGCAGCAGGCCGTCATCGCCGGGCATCATGATGTCCAGCACGATCAGGTCCACCTGATTGGTTTCCAGAAAGCTGCGCATCTGCCGGCCATCGGCGACGACGGTGGTGCGCAGGCCGTTCTTTTTCAGGTAATTGCCGACCAGCTCGCGAATCTCCCGGTCGTCGTCGACGATCAGGATGTGGTTCACATGTTCCATCGCTCAAGCCTCTTGTTATTCGCTTTGTATCGCACTGTATCTGGCGCCCTGTGTGACACCTTACGCCTTAATACGCCTGGTTTTACGACACATGGCAGATACCTCGGGCCGATTAAATGGGTTCCATCGAGACAAGCCGACTTGCCTCACTCCACCGCCCATTGCAACCCAGAGGAAATCACCATGAACTGGAACAAACTGATTGCCGCCAGCTTCTTCGCGGTCCTGAACGTTGCAGCCTTTTCGGCCCATGCCGATGTTCAAGCGCCGTCGCAGACAACTTCTCACGGCACCCACCTCGATATCAAGAAAGTGGTTTCCATCGTCGACAACGGCGGCGGCAATTGCGGCATTGTCGATGCCCGCCTGACCTATCTCGATTCCAGCGGCGCGCAGAAAGTCCTCGATTACAGCAAATTCGCAGAGTGCGGCAATCAGGGCGGCTGATCTTTTCACTACGCTCATCGCTGTCGATCCAAAACACCCGGTCAATGACTTCCAGGGAAATCACCATGAAGATGAATGTGTTGAGCAAAAAAAACGACTCACGTCGTCGTTTCTTTGGCCCATCGGTCCTCGCTTTCGCGCTGATGCAGTTAGGTGCCCTTGGTGCTGCCAATGCGCAAACCGCGACGCCAGAACCCGTGGTGGCCGGCGCCGGCACCCTCAAGGCGGACTCGTTCGGCCCGCTGAAGCATGTCAACGCCGGGTTGCTGAATGTGGCTTACGCCGAAGTCGGCCCCGTCGAGGGTCCGGTGGTGATTCTTCTGCACGGCTGGCCCTACGACATTCACAGCTATAGCGAAGTGGCGCCCTTGTTGGCGGCCAAGGGTTACCGGGTGTTGATCCCGTATGCACGAGGCTACGGCGACACGCATTTCCTGTCCGACAAGACTGTTCGCAACGGTCAGCCTGCCGCGCTGGCCAGTGATGTCATCGACTTTATGGATGCGCTCAAGATCAAGAAGGCAGTGCTCGGCGGCTACGACTGGGGCGCGCGCTCGGCGGACATCGTTTCGGCGCTCTGGCCGGAGCGGGTAGAGGCGCTGGTCTCGGTGAGCGGCTACCTCATCGGCAATCAGGCCGCCGGCAAGAATCCATTGCCGCCCAAGGCTGAGCTGCAATGGTGGTACCAGTTCTACTTCGCTACCGAACGCGGACAGGCCGGTTACGAAAAAAATCGCCACGACTTCGCCAAGTTGATCTGGGAGCTGGCATCGCCGAAATGGAAATTCGACGACGCGACCTTCGACCGCAGTGCTGCTGCCCTGGAAAACCCAGACCACGTCGCTATCACGATCTTCAACTATCGCTGGCGGCTGAGCATGATTCAGGGCGAACCTCAATATGAAGCGCTGGAGCGGCGGCTGGCCAAGGCCCCGGTCATTACGGTGCCGACCATCACGATGGAAGGTGACGCCAACGGGGCGCCGCATCCGGCTCCCGAGGATTATGCCAAGCGCTTCACCGGCAAATATGAGTTCCGACTCATCAACGGCGGCATCGGCCACAACTTGCCGCAGGAAGATCCGCAGGCCTTTGCCAAGGCAGTGATCGACGCGGATAACCTCTGAGCATTAGTGCCGCGAGATCATTCCCACGCGGGAGCGTGGGAATGATCTTTAGCCGGGTTACGCAACCACTTGATAACACGGCACATACGCCGCGCCGCCCGGCAGTTTCATCCGGTGCTGGGCGACGAAGGCCTTGAGCAGTTGATCCAGCGGTTGCATCACCGCCGCATCGCCACGGATCTGATACGGCCCGTGCTCTTCGATCAGGCGGATGCCCTTGTCCTTGACGTTGCCGGCGACGATGCCGGAGAACGCGCGGCGCAGGTTGGCGGCCAGTTCGTGGGCCGGCAGGTTGCGACTCAGTTTCAGGTTGGCCATGTTTTCGTGGGTTGGATCGAACGGGCGCTGGAAGCTTTCGTCGATCTTCAGCAACCAGTTGAAATGGAACGCGTCATTGCGCTCGCGACGGAACTGTTTGACCGCCTTGAAGCCTTGAGTCATTTGACGCGCGACTTCGGCCGGGTCGTCGATGATGATCTCGTAGTGCTGCTTCGCGGCTTCACCCAGCGTGGCACCGACAAACGCATCCAGTTGCTCCAGATACGGCGCGGCATGTTTCGGTCCGGTGAGGACCACGGGGAAGGGCAGGCCGGCGTTGTCCGGGTGCATCAGGATGCCGAGCAGGTACAGGAACTCTTCGGCCGTGCCGGCGCCGCCTGGGAAAATGATGATGCCGTGGCCGACGCGGACGAAGGCTTCCAGACGTTTTTCAATGTCCGGCAGGATTACCAGTTCGTTGACGATCGGGTTCGGCGCTTCGGCGGCGATGATGCCCGGCTCGGTCAAGCCGAGGTAGCGGCCGCCGTGGATACGCTGTTTGGCGTGGGCGATGGTCGCGCCTTTCATCGGGCCTTTCATCACGCCAGGACCGCAACCGGTGCAGATGTCGAGGCTGCGCAGGCCCAGTTCGTGGCCGACTTTCTTGGTGTATTTGTATTCTTCGGTGTTGATCGAGTGGCCGCCCCAGCACACCACGATCTTCGGCTCGACGCCGGGGCGCAGGGTGCGGGCGTTGCGCAGCAGGTGGAACACGTAGTCGCTGATGCCCTGGGAGGTGCTCAGGTCGATGCGTTGGGCGTCGAGTTCGTTTTCGGTGTAGACGATGTCGCGCAGGGCGCTGAAGAGCATTTCCCGGGTGCTGGCGATCATTTCGCCATCAACGAAGGCGTCGGCCGGGGCGTTCAGCAGTTCGAGGCGTACGCCGCGGTCCTGCTGGTGAATGCGGATTTCGAAGTCTTTGTAGGCTTCGAGGATGGTTTTTGCGTTATCGACATGGGCGCCGGTATTGAGGATGGCCAGGGCGCACTGGCGGAATAAGGTGTAGGTGCTGCCGGATCCGGCTTCGCTCAGTTGCTGTACTTCACGTTGAGAAAGGGTTTCCAGGCTGCCTTTTGGGCTGACCGAGGCGTTGATTACTTGTCGTTGGGTCATTCAATGATCCTTAAAACGATGCCTTTCATACAGGCAAATGGCATCCGAATAGTATGTATCCATGAAAGAAGATGGCACGAACTGCGCTGTATCGCCATTTCCCCGTTTGACGATGAAAAGATGAAAAGGAGCCCCAGCATAGCTAAATCCCCTGCAGAGGCGATAATGCCCCGCAGCCTTTTTACCCATGCCCTCAAGGAACCCCGTCGCGATGTTCGAAATCCAGCCGCAGAACCCCGAACGCTATCGAAGCCAGACGCGACGCAGCACAATAATCATAGCCTTGATTTTCCTGGCCCTGGCGATGGTGTTGTCCACCACGGCGGTGGCGCTGTTCGGCGAACCCGGTGGCGACAATCTGCGATTCAACGTCGGCGGCGTGTTTGTGTCGGTGCTGCTGATGGCCGCGCTGATGCGCGGCACGTTCTGGACCCAACCATGGATGGCCCCGGCGGTTTACGGCTGGCAGCTCAAGCGCAGCCTGATGAGCATCACCAACGTCATGCATCAGGTGACGGCGGCGGTGGAGAAGGAGGATCCGACGGCCATGAAGCTGCTGCGTTTCTACCATCTGGGGTTGAGCCAGATGCACGAGCTGGACGGCAACTCCAGTGATCACAGCCAATTGACCCGCGAGATGGATCAGCACAAGGCGCGGATGGAAGCGCTGGGCATCGAGACTGATCAGACGCAATTGAATCCCGCCTGGATCGAGGCCGTGAAGCAGACGCCACGCTAAAACATTGGATCTAATGCCATTCAGCCAACGCGATCCCTGTAGCAGCTGCCGAAGGCTGCGTTCGGCTGCGCAGCAGTCGTAAGATCAGGCAATGAGGTGTATCAGACTCACCGCGTACTGAGGGTTCACGACTGCTGCGCAGCCGAACGCAGGCTTCGCCAGCTGCTACGGATCGCGGCTTGGCTTACGGCGAGTCGCCCTACCTAAACCCGCAAGCGCAGGGTTTCAAACAGTTCCCTGTCTTCCTTTTTGGCCGAGCGTGCATGGCGCCGAATGACCTGCAACAGGCAATCGGTAAAGCACAGCGCTGCATTGCTCAGCGAGCCATTGCGGCGGGTCACGATGCTCAGCTGCCGGGGTTCGAACTGCTCGGCCAGATCCAGGGCAACCACCCGGCCGAGGAAGGGCGGGGCAACGCTCACGATGGACGGTCCCCAGGTACACATGTCGGCCCGCTCGACCATCATCTGCAAGATGGCCAGTGAATGGGCCCGAACGATTCGGTTCTCATCGATCTGCGCACCATGTTTCCAGAACAGCGCCTGCATCAGCCCGTCGTGTCCGTCCGGCGCGTAGTTCAGCGTCCAGTTCTGCTCCAGCAACTCATGGATTGACCGAGCGTCCTGCCGGGCATGGCCCTGACGGACCAGCACCGACGTCTGGTAATCGAGCAAGGTTTCGCAGGCAAATTCCTGGGTCGATTGCGCCGGGTGCAACTGACCAATGGCAAAATCCATGCTGCCATCGCGCAGCAGCGGCTGGGCCACGGCCATCAGGCTTTCGTACAGCTCCAGGCGGATTTCCGGCATGCGCTCGCGAAACGCCAGGACCACCTCGGGCAAGAAGGTCAGGGCGATCCAGGGCGTAACCCCGACACAGAGCCGCCCCTGGGCCTTGCCACGCATGTGATCGAGCTCGGTTTGGGCGTGCTCCAGTTGCTTGATCACGAGCCGGGCGTGGGTCAGCAATACTTTTCCGTATTCCGTAAAGTTCAGGCCGCTGGGGGTTCGGGTGAACAGCGGTAACTGCTGGCTGGTTTCCAGTTCGCGCAATGCTTTGGTCACGGCGGCCTGGGAGATGTCCAGCGAACGCGCGGCGGCGCGGATGCTGCCGGTTTCGGCGCTGGCAATCAGTGCTTGTAATTGATGGAGTTTCATCTGCTCACCCTGGTGACAACCCATGGTTGTCATCATAACCAAACTGGGCCTCCCCAGCCCAGAGCCCGTTCCCTAAGATCCGACTCAGCAACCGCTCAGGTCTTATCGAAGGAATACAACAATGATCGCCGACCCAGTCTTGCCGGGTATTGCAGCCATCCAAGAGGAAATGATCGCGCTGCGTCACAGCATTCACGCGCACCCCGAGTTGGGCTTTGAAGAATTCGCTACCAGTGAGCGGGTTGCAGGATGTTTGACGCAGTGGGGGTTTGAGGTCAGCACGGGTGTAGGCAAGACCGGCGTCGTCGCCACCCTGAAAAATGGCGAGGGCAGGTCCATTGGTTTGCGCGCCGACATGGATGCACTGCCGATTCAGGAAACCACCGGTTTGCCCTACGCCAGCCGAATCGACGGCGTCATGCATGCCTGCGGCCACGACGGTCATACGGCAACGCTGCTGGCGGCCGCTAAACACCTGGCGCAGACCCGGGCGTTCAACGGCACGGTGAACCTGATTTTTCAACCGGCCGAAGAAGGCCTGGGCGGTGCCCGGAAAATGCTGGAGGAGGGCCTGCTCGAACGGTTTCCGTGTGATGCGATATTCGCCATGCACAACGTGCCGGGTTATCCCGTCGGGCATCTGGGGTTCTACAGCGGCCCGTTCATGGCGTCTGCCGACACGGTGAACATCAAAATCATCGGCAACGGTGGTCATGGCGCGGTGCCGCACAAAGCGGTCGACCCGGTGCTGGTCTGCTCCTCGATCGTGATCGCCCTGCAAAGCATCGTCTCGCGCAACGTCAATCCGCAGGAAATGGCGATCATCACGGTAGGCTCCCTTCATGCCGGCAGCGCTTCGAACGTGATTCCGTCCAGCGCCGAGATGAGCCTGAGTGTGCGTGCCCTGACTCCCGAGATTCGCCACTTGCTCGAAGTCAGGATTACCGAATTGGTCAACGGTCAGGCAGCCAGTTTCGGCGCCCGGGCCCACATCGATTATCAGCATTGTCATCCGGTGTTGATTAACCATCCCGAGCCCACCGCGTTTGCCCGAGAAGTAGCGCGCGAATGGTTGGGAGAAGGGCAACTGATCGACGATTTGCGGCCTTTCACCGCGAGTGAGGACTTTGCCTTTGTCCTGGAAAAATGCCCCGGCAGTTACCTGGTGATCGGCAACGGCGAGGGCGATAGCGGGTGTCTGCTGCACAACCCCGGCTATGACTTCAATGATGCCTGCCTGCCGATCGGTGCGAGTTACTGGGTCAAGTTGGTCGAACGTTTTCTGGGTTGAGTCGCCGTATTTTCGTTGGGCCTGAGAGGAACAAAAATAATGAACAAGATGATTGCGGCTGTTTCACTGGTGTTGTTGACGGCCTCTGGTCTGGCCAGCGCGGCCGACTGGTCTGGCAAAGTCCTGAAACTGGGGGTCGACCCCACGTATCCACCGCTGGAATACAAGAACCAGGATGGCACGCTGACCGGTTTCGGGGTCGACATCGCCGAGGCGCTGTGTGCCGAGTTGAAGGCCCGCTGCATTTGGGTTGAAAGCAGCTGGGACGGCATGATCCCGGCGCTGCTGGCGCGCAAGTTCGACGCGGTGGCGTCGTCGATGACCGTGACGCCCAAGCGCCTGGAGCAGATTGCGTTCACCGACAAGGTCTCCAATGCGCCGGCCCGGTTGGTCGTCAAGCGTGGATCGGGCCTGCTGCCCACCCTCGAGTCGCTCAAGGGCAAACGCATTGGTGTGGAGCAGGGTTCGACTCAAGAGGCGTATGCCAAAGCCGTCTGGGGTTCGAAGGGCATCGACGTGCTCTCTTACCAAAATCAGGACCAGGTGTATGCGGACCTGGTGGTGGGCCGACTCGATGCCTCGTTGCAAGGGGCCATTCAAGCCAGTTACGGCTTCCTCAGCACCGCGCAGGGCAAGGACTATGAATTTGCCGGCGCCACCCTGGATGACCCAGCCTTTTTTGGCGTCGGTGACGGCATCGGTTTGCGCAAGAGCGATGTCGAGTTGCGCGAAGACTTGAACAAGGCCCTGGCGACGATTCTTGCCAATGGCACTTACGCGCGGATCAATAAAAAGTACTTCGATTTCGACGTCTACGGCGCGAAGTAATACCCCTTCGATACCTGAAACCGAGCGCTCATCTGGCCAAACGCCAGTCAGCTAAGCGTGACACCGAATTGTGGCGAGGGAGCTTGCTCCCGCTGGGTCGCGTAGCGGCCCCAAAAAGAGACTGCTGCGCAGTCTGACGGGAGCAAGCTCCCTCGCCACAATTGCTCAATCCCTTCACCTCGACCTAATAAGAACAAGGAGAGTGAAATGTTTCTGGAAGGCTTTGGCCCGCAGATCCTGCTGGGCACCCTGGCCACTATCAAACTGGCGTTATGGTCATTGTTGATCGCGGTCCTGGCCGGGCTGCTCGGCGCCAGTTCCAAGTTGTCCTCCAACCGTTTGTTGCGAGCGCTGGCCACCGGTTATACGACGGTGATTCGCAGCATGCCGGACCTGGTGATCATGCTGTTGCTGTTCTTCAGCCTGCAAATGCTGCTCAACCGGATGACCGATTGGCTGGGCATCGCTCAGATCGACATCGACCCGTTTCTGGCCGGCGTCATCACCCTGGCTTTCATTTACGGGGCTTACTTTACCGAGACGTTTCGCGGCGCCTTCCAGGCCGTCCCGGCTGGCCAGCTCGAAGCGGCAAGGGCCTACGGCATGAGTCGCGGGAAAACCTTTCGAAAAATCCTGTTCCCGCAAATGCTCCGTCACGCACTGCCGGGCATTGGCAATAACTGGCAGGTGTTGATCAAGTCGACCGCGCTGGTATCGATCATCGGCCTGACCGATGTCATCAAAGCCACGCAGGATGCGGGCAAGGGCTCGATGCAGTTCTTCTATTTCACCCTGGTCGGCGGCCTGATCTACCTCGCCATCACCACGGTGTCCAACGTGGTCTTGATGTGGCTTGAGCACCGCTATTCGGTGGGTGTCAGGAAGGCTGCGCTATGACCGGCATTCTCGAAAACTACTGGCAGGCGTATCTGTGGAGTGACGGGCCACACTTTTCCGGGTTGGCGGTGACCTTGTGGCTGCTCATTCTTTCGGTGGTAACGGGCTTTTTGCTCGCGGTGCCGTTGTCGATTGCCCGCGTCAGCCGCAACCCGCTGATCCGTCTGCCGGTCTGGTGTTACACCTACGTGTTTCGCGGCACCCCGTTGTACATCCAGCTGCTGTTTTTCTACACCGGGGTGTACAGCTTGCACGTGGTTCGTTCCCAGGACTTTCTCAACGCGTTTTTCCGAGACGGGTTCAACTGCACGGTGCTGGCGTTCGCGCTCAATACCTGCGCCTACATGACCGAAATTTTCGCCGGTTCAATCAGGGCGACTCCCCATGGCGAAATCGAGGCCGCCAGCGCCTACGGCATGAGCCGGTTCACCCTCTATCGTCGGATCATTCTGCCGTCGGCGTTGCGCCGGGCCCTGCCGTTTTTCAGCAATGAAGTGATCCTGATGCTGCATTCCACCTCGGTGGCATTTACCGCCACGGTTCCCGATTTGCTGAAGATTGCCCGGGACGTCAACTCGGCGACTTATGCATCCTTTGCCGCATTCGGGATCGCCGGGGTGCTGTATGCCGGCAGCGCGTTTTTCCTGATCTGGCTGTTTCGTCGCGGCGAACTGCATTGGCTTGGCTACCTCAAACCGCGGACGCACTGACCCCTAACTGGACATGCTCGAATGTATAAATTGATCGTTGAAGATGTGCATAAGAACTACGGCAGCCATGAGGTTTTGAAGGGTGTCTCACTCAAGGCCAGGGCGGGGGACGTGATCAGCATCATTGGCTCTTCGGGGTCGGGGAAAAGTACCTTCTTGCGCTGTATCAACCATCTCGAACAACCGTCAGCCGGGCGCATCATCGTCAATGCCGAAGAGCTGCTCACCCGCAAGAATTCAAGGGGGGATTTGTGTGCGGTCGATCCCGCGCAGTTGCAAGTCATGCGCAGCAAGTTGTCGATGGTGTTCCAGCACTTCAATCTGTGGAGCCACATGACGGTGTTGGAAAACATCATCGAGTGCCCGATGAGCGTGCTGGGTGTCGGTCGGGCGGAGGCTCTGGAGCGGGCGCGGCATTACCTCGCCAAGGTAGGTTTGCCGGCAAAGGTCGAGACGCAGTATCCGGTCCAGCTGTCTGGCGGCCAGCAACAGCGCGTCGCCATTGCTCGTGCGCTGGCCATGGAACCGCAAGTGATGCTGTTCGACGAACCGACCTCCGCCCTGGACCCCGAGCTGGTGGGCGAGGTGCTCAAGGTCATGCAGCAGCTGGCTGAAGAGGGCCGGACAATGGTGGTGGTCACCCATGAAATGGCGTTTGCCCGGCAGGTGTCGAACCATGTCATGTTTTTGCATCAGGGACGGGTGGAAGAACAGGGCGCACCGAATACCGTGCTGGAGCAGCCTCGGAGTGAGCGGTTGCAGCAGTTTTTGGCGGGAAGTCTCAAGTAGCGTAAAACCCTTCGTGTATATATCCGTTTCTGTGGTCACGGCGGCTATCGGTTTCGCTTTTACAGCGAGTCACTTTGAAAAGCGCAAAGTAACCAAACGCTCTTGCCCCTTTCGTTCGGTGCCTCGCTTAGGCTCGGCATACCCTCGCTCCGGTCCTGCTCCGTGGGCCCGCCGCCATCGGCCATCCATGGCCGGGGGCGGCTAACCCGGCATCCATGCCGGGTTGCCCACTGCGCAGAACCTCCTCTCGGCCTCTCGATGGGGCGGTGCATCAAGATCAAGAGCTGCAGGCGAGCTAACGCTCGGCCTGTTGAGTGGTGAGGAGCGTGCATACACCCCCGCCCCCTCTGTAGGAGCTGTCGAGTGAAACGAGGCTGCGATCTTTTGATCTTGCTGTGGCTTTTGATTTTGATCTGTTGCCCCTTTCCCAGAGGCCGAACGCAGGCGTTGCGCAGGGGGCACCGCGGCAAGGATGCCGCGGTAGCCGCCCCCGGCCATGGATGGCCGATGGCGGCGGGCCCCCGGAGCAATGCCGGAGTGAGGGCATGCCGAGCCTAGGCGAGGCACCGAATGGCGGGGCAAAAGCGCTTTGGTTACTTTCGCGCTTTTCGAAAGTGACTCGCTGTAAGAGCGAAACCGTAATCAGCCATCACCGCAGAAACGGATATATCCCCAACCGCAAGTGAATTACGCCGTTTGTCGAGACAACCATGCGAATACTTCTCGCGTAGATCAACCTATCGGGTGTTTGATGAGGCATAGTCGCCTCCCATCAGGCGGCTCATACCCGTCAGGGTTCATAAAAAGGGCGAACGGGAAGATTCGCCCTGTGGTCAGGATTCAAGGAGCGTCATGGGTCATCCGTCCGTTAACAATCAAATTGAACAATCCCGTCATGGCGTGCCTTGGGTCGCCGAGCAAGCCGGGGCAACTCTCAAGGTTCGCTCTGCGGTGATTCTGCTGGTCGCGGTGTGCCTGTCCATGACGGCTATCGTGATTTGGGAAGCCTGGAACTCGCGCCAGTACCATCTGCGAGACAAAGAAGTGGCGATGTCCAACCTTGCCCAGACCCTGGCCTCGCAAGCGCGGGCGTCGATCAAGCAAGCCGATACGCTGCTGTTTACCCTGGTGGATCGCCTCGAAAACGATGGTATCGACCAGGCCCGGGTACCCCGATTGGAGCGTTTGCTCAGTGCCCAGCGCAGTGAGCTGAGCCAGCTCCATGGATTGTTTGTTTATGACGAAGAAGGGCGCTGGGTTGCCAACTCCAACCACGTGGCCCTGCCCGATGCCAACAATTCCGACCGCGAATACTTCATTTTCCATCGTGATCATCCCGATCGTGGGCCTCACATTGGCCCGTCGATCAAGAGCCGTTCGAGCGGTGAATGGGTCATGACGGTTTCCCGCCGGATCAATCATCCGGATGGCAGCTTTGCCGGCGTGGCGTTGGCAAGCCTCTATCTCAACCACTTCCTTGCGCTCTACGACAGCATCGACATGGGTCATAACGGCGTGATCAATCTGATCGCCGACGACGCCACCATCGTCGTTCGCCGGCCGTTCAAAGAATCTGAAGTCGGCATCAGCGTCGCCAAGGGGCCGCTGTTCACGCAGCTATTGCCCAAGGGCAATTCGGGCACGGCAACGGTCCCGTCCTATGTGGATGGTGTCGAGCGTGTGGTCGGTTTTCGTAGGGTCGACGGTTATCCGCTGATCATCTTTGCGGCGCTGAATAAAGATGAAGTCCTGGCAGCCTGGCGTAATGAGGTACTGCTGAGTGCCGGCATCGTCTCGTTATTCCTGGTGTTTCTCGGTGTCCTCGGTTATCGCCTCATTCGCCTCATGAAGCAGCAGAACCATGTGCAGGGCGTATTGCTGGATGCGCAGGAAAAACTGATCGAGGTCAACCGCAGCCTTGAGTTGCTGGCGCTGGAGGATGCACTGACCGGGCTGTCCAACCGGCGTCAGTTCGATCTGTTCATCCTCGCCGAAATGGGCCGCGCCAGGCGCAACCAGACCCACCTCGCGCTGCTGATGATCGATGTCGATCACTTCAAGAGCTTCAACGATCTTTACGGCCATGTGGCCGGCGATGAGTGTTTACGCAACATCAGCACGATCATCAGGGACAACATCAAGCGCCCCGGCGACCTGGCTGCGCGCTATGGCGGCGAAGAGTTTGCGGTGGTACTGCCCGGGACCGACTACGTTGGGGCGTTTTTGGTGGCGGAAAAAATTCGTCGCGCGGTTCAGCTGGCCGGTATCGAGCACAGTGAAGGGGCTGAAGGCACGGTGACGGTCAGCCTGGGGGTCGCCGCTTATGATCCGGCGTCACAAGCCCAGCCCAACGACCTGGTGGCTGCCGCCGACAAGGCGCTCTATGTGGCCAAGGCCAGCGGCCGGAACATGAGCGTCATTGCCAACTGAATTCAAACAAACCGGTCACTGCCCTGAACCAGTTTGGTGGACAGGTACGATTGCTTGAGTTTTTCCAGCCACCAGCCCAGGGCGCGGCCGTCATGATCGCCACGCCAACCGGCATACAAAATGTTCGGCTCGCGCGGATCGGCCATCTGTTTTTCAACCAGCGTGCCGTTTTTCAGTAACGAGCCGACCCGATGCTTCGGTAACCAACCCACGCCCAACCCGTCACACTGGGCGAGGATCTTGGCGCGCATGGTCGGCACGGCGAGCACCGGTTGGCCGCCGGAGACGCCGTAGGTGCTGCCCTCGGTAACCCTGGATGAATCTGCCACGACAATCGCCCGATGCTGCGCAACCATGGCGCGTGAAATTGGCTCCTGGGCCTTGGCCAGCGGGTGCTTGGGCGAAACCGCGAACACCCATTCCATTTCCCCCAGTTGCATCCAGCGCAAGGATGGGATCGCTGGTGGTTCGTTGGTGGCGCCGATGATCAAGTCTGCGCGGCCTTCACGCAGGGCTTCCCAAACACCTTTGAGGACTTCCTGAGTGATGCGCAACGGCACGCCGGACTCCAGCGCATCGAACTCGTGAATCACCGGGATCAACGCTTCGAATTCGAGCAACTCATCGGTGACGATCCATAGCCGGCTCTCCCAGCCATTGGCCACTTGCTGCACCCGCTGGGTCAGCCGCGAGACGTCCTGCATCAGTCGCGCCGCCTCGTTCACCAGCAACTCACCCGCCGGGGTCAGCTGCAAGCGGTAGCGACGACGGTCGAACAGCAAGGCGTCAAAGCGTTCCTCCAGTTGCCGCGCCGCGTAGGACACCGTCGAGGGCGCCTTGCCCAAGTGGGCTGCGGCCCGCGACAGGCTGCCGGTTTCGCGGATGGCTTGCAGCAACGTGAGGTCTTCAATCGACAACATGGGGCAGAATCCTTGAACGGATAGGATCAAAAGATCGCAGCCTGCGGCAGCTCCTACTGGAAACGCATATCCCAGTGTAGGAGCTGCCGCAGGCTGCGATCTTTTGATCTTGGTGTCAGGTTGCTCGGCGTAATTTCCACAGCCTGATCAGCCGAAAATAGACCAGCACGTTGATCGCCAGCACCACGCTGCCCAGTCCCAGCTGAATCGCCGGTGTCAGGCCCGCCGGGTAAATGACCGGCCACACGTAATGTTCGATGAATCCGCCGCTATAGCCGGTTTGTCCGGCCGCGTCGCGCATGAGGTTTTCCCACTCGGTCAGCGGGCAGGTCAGGTGGAAGACTTCCACCGACACGCCCCACACAGCAGCAGGCAGGTGCCACCAGATCAGGGGGTGCCATTTGAGCACCAGCAGCCCGCCGAACAGCACGAACAGAATGAACAACAGATGAAACAGGACCAGCCCGTCGGCGGCGATTCGGTAAAGCATGTCGACTCCCTGACGCGTTATGCGAATGGCTCCATGGTACTCGGGCTGGTTGCTGGCGCTCTATCGATTGTTGCTGTTCAACGCCGCCAGCACTTCCTTCAGGCGCACCGCCAAGGTTTCGCTACTGCGTTGCATCGGTGCGCGCAGTTCGTCGTCGATCAAGCCTTCAAGGGCCAGGGCGGTTTTCACCGGGGCGGGATTGGGCTCGATGAACAGGCTGTGAATCAGCGGCAGCAGTTGGAAGAATGTCGCTCGACCAGCCACTAACCGGTTGTCGCGGATCTGTTGATACAACGCCACGAACAGCTCCGGATGAACATGAGCCGAAGCGGCAATGGCGCCTTTGGCGCCCAGGCACAAGGCGCTGAAGATCTGGTTATCTTCGCCGCACAGCACGTCGACCTTGCCACTGCCTAGCAGTGCCAGGGTGTTGGCCTGATTGCCGCCGCAATCCTTGATCGCGACGATTCGCTCATGGGCGACGATGTTGAGCAGGGTTGCCTGCTCGAACGCCACGCCGGTGCGGTAAGGGATGTCGTAAAGAATGAGCGGAACGCTGGAGGCATCGGCGACAGTTTTGAAAAACGCTTCGAGGCCAGCCTGAGACGGACGGATGTAATACGGCGGCGGTACCAGTAAACCGGCTAGTGGACGTTTCAGGATTTCGCTCTGAAATTGCAGCAGCTCGGTCATATTGTTGCCGGCCAGGCCCATGACCACCCGTTCCGCCGGCACCTGCGCGAGCACCGCATCGAGCACCGCCAGTTGTTCGTGTTTGCTCAGTGCCGCCGCTTCCGCCGTGGTGCCGCAGACCACAAAGCCATCGACACCTTTTTCCAGCAGATGATTGACCAGCCGGTGCAAGCCGACGAAATCGATCGCACCGTTGCGAAACGGTGTAACGAGAGGGACCCAGATACCTTGAAACGATGACATGCACTTACTCCTGAAGGTTGACCGAATTCGTCACCGTCAGAAGCGTAGAAGGCAGAAAGCAAGGGGAGGGTGTCCGTCGCGCTCAATGTCCTGTCAGCTCATCTGACGGGACAGCGCGCCCCGGTCACATGAGCGACTGTTTCTTCGATTTGAGGGCGTGCGCAACGCAACCTTGCGCCTTGGCATTCAAGCCAATGACGACAGTGTTGAGGTTGAAGGTTGCGGACATACTTGCTTACACCCTGAATGAGGCGCTCAGTTTTAAAAGCCGGCGCGATTTTTGTCAATCGCGAAAATCAGCGAGCTCCGCACGCACTCTGCCGTTGTGCCTGGCCGCGGACCAAGTGCGCAAGATTGTTCAAGCCTTCGGCCATGACTGCTGGCACAGTCTGAAGACTTTCCCTGGTTGTAGAGCGTTATGTCCAATTCACTCATGCCGCGCAGTGCCTTTCTTCGCGGCGCTGCGGCGATCATGCCGTTGTCCCTGGCCACCGCGCCCTGGGGGCTGCTGGCCGGCTCCATGGCCATCGAGGCCAATCTCACGCCCCTGCAAGGCCAGGGGTTGTCGAGCATCGTGTTTGCCGGGGCGGCGCAACTGGTGGCGATCGGCATGCTCAAGGGCGGTGCAGGGATCTTTTCGATTCTGCTGACCACGCTGCTGCTGACCTCCCAGCATTTGCTCTACGGGATGAGCATGCGTTCGGTGATTTCACCGTTGCCGGGTCGCTGGCGTGTGGGGTTGGGCTTTTTGCTCACCGATGAGCTGTTCGCGCTGACCAGTGCGC
Source organism: Pseudomonas sp. LBUM1645 (assembly GCF_059716185.1). Lineage (NCBI taxonomy): Bacteria > Pseudomonadati > Pseudomonadota > Gammaproteobacteria > Pseudomonadales > Pseudomonadaceae > Pseudomonas > Pseudomonas sp. LBUM1645. The sequence goes on along the minus strand of NZ_CP166811.1, from coordinate 4,467,586 downwards.
ATGACAAACAACAGTTCAACCGATGGTACGCGTTGGGTGTCGGCCTGACGTTTTACATCGCCTGGAACCTCTTTACTCTGGCCGGCATCGTGCTGGGCAGCAGCATTCCGGGGCTGGAACATCTGGGGTTGGACTTCTCCATCGCGGCGACCTTTATCGCCCTGATCACCCCGGTGGTGCGGAACGTGCCGACCGTGGTGTGCGTGGCGGTGTCGTTGTTCTGCTCGGTGCTGTTCAGCTATTGGCAATGGGGCTCGGCGCTGGTGTTGTCGGGGTTGGCGGGCATGACCGCAGGCTTTATCTGCAACAAATTCTACGGTGGACGCACATGATGGTCTGGGCGGTTATTTTTGGCATGGGGCTATTGGTGTTCCTCAACCGCTATGTGTTTCTGGAGCCGCGGCTGCCCTTGCGCTTGAGTAGCAATGCGCGGCAGTTCCTGGGTTTTGCGGTGCCGGGCATGTTGACGGCGATCTGTGGGCCGATCGTGTTCATGCCGGACAAGCAGCTGAATCTGCAGTGGGATAACCCGTACCTGATCAGTTCGCTGGTGGCGGTGGGGCTGGTGCTTTACACCCGCAATACCTTGCTCAGCATGTTGTTGAGCATGGGGTTCTTCTTTTTGCTGCGTTGGTGGCTCTAAATCGTTCCCGTCGAAACTGTTCTACGCTTAAAGGGGACCCCTACAGGAAGAGAGGTGAGCATGGCTAATGATCCAAAGCGTCCGGACCCGGATGAAGAGCTGGATGAACCCACGGAAGAGGAGATGGAGCGGCAGAGGCGTTCGACGCCGGACTGGAAGCACCCCGACGACGGTAAAGAGTTGTCAGATCGCGACCAGGAGCGTCCGCTGAAGCCTTGACCGATCTGCATATACAAAAAAGCCCCGCTATCAAGCGGGGCTTTTCGTTGGGCGATTATTAAATCGCTTCATTCCAGCGAATGTGCGTAATACCCAATTGCTGCGCTTTGATGCGCGCGGTTTCGAGGTTGGCGTGTTCGGCGATTTGACGACCGGAGTCGGGATAAGCATGGGCGGACGCCGAATGTATCGCCTCGACATCGGAAAACTGTTCGGCCAGTTTGAAAAAGTGCTGACGAACGCCGTCGAACATATAGTGCACGGCATAGGGGATGAGTTTGCTCATGTATTCCTCCTTGGACCGAAGCTCAGTTATTGAGAGTGGCTCGATGTCGGGTTCGTTCAGTTCTTTGGCTGAATGAACCCGGTCCATCAACTCAAGCCTCTTCCAACGTCAGAAAATCGGGGTGGGAGGCCCGATAACCCAAAGTCTTGTCGATCCAGGCGTTCAGCTCGTTGACCATGACCGGAGGTTTACCCGGATAGCGTTCGAGGGTTGTACGCAGGAGGTCGCCGATAGTGGCAATTGAATTCAGGTTGCGGGTCTTTATGTATTGCCCGATAAAACAGTCGAGTGGGTAATGTTCTGTCTTCGAAACATAAACACACGCCAGACCATCGACTTGATTAATTGTGAAATCGTCGCGCAATTTAATTCTCTGCAAGGCTTGTTGTTGTAAGGATTTCCTTGGTTTATTGACTCTTTGGTCAATTGCGGGGTGCCGAAGGGAATGCGGCGCGCATGCTATCCATAGTTATTCGAAATGTATCGAAATGTCAGACAGGCGGTTAATAGGTTAAATCGCAAACAAAGCCAAGTGTTTCTTGGATGAAACGACATGTGTAACGATTAAGTGTTGAATATGTATATATAACTGTTACTTATGCCCGCATATATGTCTGTATTGATACGTTTATGGCCTTTCATCAATCAGCGCCGCGCCTTGATTTCTTGAATTGCCCACCGCTTTGTCCACCTTGTACCACTCGAAAACCTCGCTGACTTCACCCTGCAAAAGCACCATCTGCTCAGCGCGTTCCTTGGGGGTGGCCGGGTCAAGCCATTCCCGCGCCAGCGGCGCAGACAACACCACGGGGCGCCGGTCATGAATGTCGAGCATGCCGCCCGCACTGTCGGCGGTGATGATCACAAAACCGTCGTCGGCCCGCGGCTCACCACCCGGGCCGGGAAACTGTCCGATCGCCGCGCATAAAATCGGCGCCCGGTCCCGTCGGCGGATCAGCCACGGTTGCCTCGTCGAATCCCCGGCGTCGACCCATTCGAACCAGTTGTCGATCGGCACGATCGCGCGGTGCGGCCAGATCGCCCGGAAGAACGGGCCGTGGGCAACTTTTTCGACCCGTGCATTGATCGGAGCCGCCCGATCCTTCGCCCAGTGCGGCCGCCATCCCCAGCGCTGAAAATCGGCGTGCAGGCCGTTGCTTTCCAGATGCAGAAGGGCGAGTTGCGTGGTGGGCGCAGCGTTGTAGCGGGTCAACGGTTCATCACCGACGTGGTTGATCAACGCGTCGGGGATGCTCAGCACGGCGACAAAATCGTGAATGCCACGGTACTGCGACAGGCGTCCGCACATGGGCTGATTCTCTGATTGAAGAGCTCCCATTGAAGAGCTCTGACTGGAGATTTCAGCTTAGTTGCTCAGATCACATGGGCGCGCTGCAACTCGGTCAACGACAAGGCCTTGAGGCGAGCGAGCAGCGGGTCGCGCCGGTCACGGGGATGGGCCAGTTGCACCGCCAGCTCCTGACGAATGCTGCTGGGGCGATTGTCCATCACCAGCACCCGATCACTGAGGTACAGCGCTTCATCCACGTCGTGGGTCACCAGCAGCAGGGCGATGGCGTGACGTTCGGCCAGTTGCAGCAGCAAGTCCTGCAATTTCATGCGGGTGAAGGCGTCCACCGCGCTGAAGGGTTCGTCGAGCAACAGCACCTGCGGTCGCGAGTAGAGGCCGCGAGCGATCGCCACCCGCTGCGCCATGCCGCCCGACAGCGCTTTGGGCAGGGCTTGAGCAAAACCGCCGAGACCGACTTCGTCGATCAGTTGCGCGACCCAGGCTTTGTCGTATTGGTTGTCGGCGCTGAAACCGATGTTCTGTTCGACCGTCAGCCATGGCATCAGCCGCGGCTCCTGGAACACGAAAGCGACTTCCCCGGCGCTGCGGAGCACTTCGCCCTCAAAGTCCTTTTCCAGGCCGGCGATGATCCGCAGCAACGTGCTTTTCCCGCAGCCGCTGGGCCCCAGCAGGCTGATGGCTTCCCGGGGTTGCAATTGCAAATGGATGTTCTTGAGCACGGTGGTGGTGGCGAAGGTTTTGCGCTCGACGCGAATGTCCAGCAGGTGGTCGGTCATGGCTCAATCCTCTGCGCTTTGGCCGTTGAAGGTGTCGCGCCAGGCGAGGAAACGCTTCTCCAGGCCGGCGAGGATGCCGTCGCTGAGTTTGCCCAGCAGCGCCAGCACGATGATTGCCGCCAGCACGATGTCCGGCCGTGAAGTCTCGCGGCCGTCGCTGAGCAGATACCCCAAACCTTTGGTCGCGGCGATCAGTTCGGCGGCGACCAAAAACATCCAGGCCAGGCTCATGCCGCTGCGTAACCCGGTGAACAGGCCGGGCAGGGCGGCGGGCAGCAGAATGCGGCGCACCAGTCGGCGACGGCTGAAACCGTACATCTGTCCGACTTCCACCAGTTTGCGGTCGATGTCGCGGATTGCCGCGACGCCGTTGAGGTACACCGGGAAGAAGGCGCCGATGGCGATCAATACGATTTTCGAGGTCTCGTCGATGCCCAGCCACAGCAGCAACAGCGGCACCCAGGCCAGGCTCGGAATCGAGCGCAGGCCGGCGAACGTCGGCTCCAGCCAGGCTTCGGCTTCGCGACTCAAACCGACCCACGCGGCAAACACCAGGGCCAGACTGGCGCCGATGGCGAAACCCAGCAGCACCCGCAACAGGCTGGCGCTGATGTGCTTCCACAGCGTGCCTTCGGCGAGGTCTCTCAAGGTCAGCGCGATCTCGCTGGGGGCCGGCATCTGGTAAGACGGCAACCAGCCGATACGCACGACGAATTCCAGCAGCAGGATGATCAGCACCGGCAAGGCCAAACCTTTGAGGCGCAGTCGCCAGGCGTTGTTCAGGGAGGCGCTGGCCCGGTGCGGCGCAGGCAATGTCAGGCTGACGGGCAGGTCTTTGCTTTTGCTGGTCATGGGGTTTCTCCGGTCACGACGAATCCGCGACAGGCGCGGTTTACAGCGCTGATTTGAAGCAAGATCAAAAGATCGCAGCCTGCGGCAGCTCCTACATGGGGATATGCGTTTCCCTGTAGGAGCTGCCGCAGGCTGCGATCTTTTGTTTTTACCGACGAGCCACGGTTTCTTTGAAGCCGGTGTCGATCAGTTGGTCGATCACTTGATCGACATTCACCCCACGACGAACCAGTTCTTCTGAGACCAGAATCGGTGCGGCAGCCTTGGAGGCAATCACGTCCTTGGCGGTCAATTGCGGGCTGCTCAGATCGGTGCGCGACAATTGCAGCTTGGCCACTTCCAGCGGCAGACCGGATTCGGTGGCGAGCAGTTTCGCCAGTTCGTCAGGATTTTTTACCGCCCAGTCGCGGGCCTTTTCGTACGCTTTCAGGACGGTTTCGATGGTCTGCGGGTGCTCTTTCGCATAGGTGTCGGTGACGCTGACCACGCCGTAGCTGTTGAAATCAGTGTTGCGATAGAGCAACCGGGAACCGGCCTGAACCTGGCTCGCGGCCATGTGCGGATCGAGTCCAGCCCAGGCGTCGACGTCACCTTTTTCCAGCGCGGTGCGACCGTCCGGGTGCTGCAAATGCACCAGTTCCACATCGTCTTTGCTCAAGCCTGCCTGTTGCAGGCTGCGCAGGGTAAACAGGTACGGATCGGTGCCCTTGGTAGCGGCGATTTTTTTGCCTTTCAGATCGGCCACGGTCTTGTAGGGCGAGTCCTTGCGCACCACCAACGCCGTCCATTCGGCGCGGCTGTAGACGTAAACCGATTTGATCGGGCTGCCATTGGCGCGGCTCAGCACGGCGGCGAGGCTGGCGGAGGAGGCGAAGTCGACGCCGCCGCTGTTGAGGTATTCCAGCGAGCGGTTGCTGCCCTGGCTCAGCACCCAGCTGACCTTGGTCTGTGGCAGGGCTTTTTCCAGAAAGCCGAAGTGCTTGAGCACCAGGCTCACGGGCGAGTAATAGGCGTAATCCAGATGCACTTCGGCTGGTGGCGCTTCAGCGGCCTGAGCAAGCGGTAGCAGGCTCAGCGCCAGGGCGCAGGCGCTGAGCAGAGACCTGACGTGGGGAACACGGAAGGTGGTTTTCATGGGACAGCTCCGGGCAAGGCGGCGAGGTTCTTATTTCCAAAAAATCATTTTTTATAAATGCTTCCTGCATAAAAGGAATATTGCAGGCTCTGTGCCATGTTTTTCGTGACGAGCGTTTTCAAGGCCTTGGCGCTGAAGCAGGGGCAGAGAAATGTTCAAGGGAAAACAGTCTGTTTAGTCGCTGTTGCTGGGCAAACACTGTTCGCTGCTGGTCATGAGCTTATGCATAAATCGAATTTAAAAAGCTTGTTGTAAGAGCGTTATGGTCTATCTCAATAACCCTCAAGGAGCCCCCGATGAACCTGTCCCGATTCGTGCGCAGTCTGCTGACCAGCGCACTGTTCGCCGCACCACTGGCTTACGCCGCCGAGCCCGTCGTCCTGCACGTCGGTGATCAGAACTACTACAACGTTCGCGCTTCGGTGGAGGCGTCGGGTGTACTGAAAGACGCGCCGTATACCGTCGACTGGAAGCACTTCCAGGCCGCCGCGCCGCTGGCCGAAGCGCTGAACACCGGCGCGCTGGATCTGGGTTTTCTCGGCGATTCGGGTTTTCTGTTCCTCGCCGCCAAGCAGGCGCCGGTGAAACTGATCGGCGTGTCGCGGCAGAACCCCGACACCATCGCCTTGCTGGTGCCCAAGGATTCGCCGGTCAAAACCATCGCCGACCTGAAGGGTAAGAAAGTCGCTTACTGGCCCGGTGCCTGGAGCCAGCAACTGACCCTGCGTGCCCTGGAAAAAGCCGACCTGCCGGAAGACTACGTCGACTTCATCAAGCTGATGCCGATCGATGCCGCCGCCGCGTTGCCTCAGGGCAGCATCGACGCATTCCCGGTCTGGGAACCTTACATCTCCCAGCAGATTCTGTTCTCCGGCGCCCGGCCGATCCTCACCGCCAAGAACCTGATGCCCGGCCTGAGCGCCATCGCCGCCTCGACACCGTCGATCGACAGCAAACGCGAAGCCATTGCCGACTTTCTGGTGCGCCTGAAAAAGGCCCGGGCCTGGGTCGACAACCACACCGACGAGTACGCCGATCTCTGGGCGAAGAAAGCCAACCTTGACCAGAACGTCTCGCGCCATTGGTTGCGTCAGGCCCACATGACCGTCGGCCCGGTGGATGCGCAGGCCGCCAAGGATTTGCAAAGCACCGCGGACTTCCTGTTCAAGGTAAAAGCGCTGCCGGCTGCGTTGGCGACTGCGCCGATTATCGACAGCTCGTTTCAGCAGGCGTTTGCCCAGTAACCCACGATGCCGGGCAGCACTGGAACCAAACACTGTGTACCCTTATCCAACCTCGGCCTGCAGCGACCTGCGGGCCGACGAAGGATAAATGGGCAAAACATGAAACGGCTGTTCAAGGTTCTCTCTGCACTCATCATCGCCACAGGGCTGGTTGGGTGTATCGCTTCTCCCATCGAAATGACGCCGCAGACCGAACAGCGTCTGAGCGCGCAACCACCGATCCGTTTTCTGCTGACCTTCGACGACGGTCCCAGCGCCTCGAGTTTCTGGAATCCGACGATGACGGTGCTCGACAGTCTGGCGACGAATCCGGTGCAACCGAACCTCAAAGCGGTGTTCTTCGTGCAGACCCGTGCGCCACGTGCCGGCGACAGCGATATCGGTCGCGAGGTCATGCGCCGCGAACAGGCAGAAGGGCAGATTCTGGGCTTCCACACGGCCACCCATTCGCACACCAATCACCGCTCCCTGACCCCGGAAGAACTGGAGCAGGCGCTGAACAAAGGCAGTGCCGACATCGCCGCGATCACCGGCGCGCCGCCGACGCTAGTGCGCCCGCCATTCTGGAACTACGACAAGCGCACGTTCGCGGCCTATCAGCAACACGGCATGCATGTGCTGCTGACCGACCTGAGCGCTAATGACGGCAAGATCTGGGGCTTCAACGCCAGCCCCCGGCGGCGGGCCCACTTCTTGCGCTCAATGTCCGAAGTGCGCGAGCGCATCGCCCTTGGCGAGTTACCGGTGGTGGACGGGGTGATTCCGGTGGTGGTGACCTTCCACGATCTCAATCGCTACACCGCCCGGCACACGCGGGAGTACCTGCAAATCCTCCTCGACAGCGCACAGGCTACCGGTGTGAAAACCGCAGAAAAGCCGTTTTACGACGACACGGCAGCGCTGCAACGGGCCGCCATGGCGCGTACCGTTCGCGACAGTTCACAGCCGGTTAAATTACCGGGGCTCTGGAATTGGATCTGGGGGGCGGACGCCAAATGACACCTGGCAGGATTCAGTTCAGAAACAACGGCAAATAACCGAGCGCTACCAGTTTTGTATCGATGTTCCCAACCCGTTCAAAGTGATCGAGGTTTTGCTCGTTCATAACCTCAGGGCAGCTGACGATAATGGTTCCCCTGTCTGGCACGGGAACCAGTTTTTGTGCCAGAGGAAAGTCTTCCTTTTTCAACGATTCAGGGCAGAAGCCAATCCATCCAATGGTTTGCCGGTCCTTGAAGGCACGGCCTTTTCTGAAATAGTTGGCCGGTACCACAGTGACCCAGTCAATTTCGGGCCAGATATTCACTGCCATGCCAATGATTCTGGTGAACATCTCCTGCGGGGACTCACACTTCATCAATAATGCACCGGCGTCTTCGAAGGACATGGCGGAAACGGAATCGAGATTGTGCGCGCTGTAATGAAAAGCGACTCCACCTTCAAGCGGGTCCTGGATGGCATTCCAGACCGAAAATTCGATCAGGTCAGGAAGCTCCGGATCATGAGCGTGTTTTACTTTTTCGATCAGCGCTTGAGTGTTGGTACTGATGTCGGTTGAAAGCGAGTCTTTCAGGCTTTTTCCTTGCAAATACCAGTTGGCCAGAAGCGGGCTGATTGCCCCGGCCTGTCGCAGAAACCCGGCAGCTTTTTCAATCTGCTTTTCAAGCGATAGGGAAGTGATGGCCTGTTTGTTGAACCTGAACGTAAAAATGAAGCTTTTGAAATTTGTCATGCGGACGCCTTGAATGCGTTGCGGGTCGGACTGCGCGCTTAATCTCGGGTTGTCTCTGTAGTGTCCCGCGGCTGCAGTTCATCAATCATCTGCAAGCAATGATTCAACCCCGGGGATACGTCGCCCACGCGCCTGCTGAGAATAATCGGCGAGGTCGCGTTGTCTTCCAGCAGCGGCGTGAAACCGATGTCGTCGCGGTGCAGCAATTGCACCGAGGCCGGCACCAGGGTGACGCCGATTCCCGCTCCCACCAGGCCGATGGCTGTTTGCAGCTCGTTGGTCCATTGCGCCACATGGATGCTCACGCCATAGGATTCGAACAATGCGATGACATGGTCGGCGTAGCTGGGCCGCGGGTTGCCGGGGTACAGCACGAAGGGTTCTTTCGCCAATTCGCGAAGGCTGATCGGCCCGGCCAGTAATGGGTGACCGGCGGGCAGGGCGGCGACCAACCGATCCTCGGTCAACACAGTCTGGATGATCGCCGGATCGTCGATGCGGATTCGGCCGAAACCTATATCGATACGCCCGGCCTTGAGCGCCTGTACTTGCTGCAACGTGGTCATTTCCGAGAGCCCCAGTTCAAGTTCCAGGGGCTCGCCGCTGCGCAAACGGCGAATCAGTTCCGGCAGCACGCCGTAGAGCGTCGATGGAGCAAAACCGATACCCAGCCAGGTCTTTTCGCCCAGACCGATCCGTCGCGTGTTGTCGCACACCTTGCCCAGTTGCTCGAGCAGGGCGGTGGAGTGCTCATGGAAAAACCGTCCGGCATCGGTCAGCTTCAGCGGCCGCCCGCGTTCCAGCAACAACACCCCGAGTTCATCCTCCAGTTGCTGCATCTGCCGGCTCAGGGGTGGTTGGGCAATGTGCAGAAGCTCGGCGGCACGGGTGAAATTGAGGGTTTGAGCCAATACCTGAAAATACCGCAGGTGACGCAGTTCCATGGAACCTCCAGACGCAAGTCGGTTGCATACCTTAAAGGTATCAAGTCAGACCAATTCTATATTGGCTTCCCGAAAAAAGCCGTACCAGAATCGGTTCCAGAACTTTAAGAACCTGACGGGTATCGACATGCTTGCAACAGCCATTGAATCGATCGAGACGATCATCGTCGATCTGCCGACCATCCGCCCGCACAAGCTGGCGATGCACACCATGCAGAGCCAGACCCTGGTGATCATTCGCGTGCGCTGCGCCGACGGCATTGAAGGTGTTGGCGAATCCACCACCATCGGTGGCCTGGCCTACGGTAACGAAAGCCCTGACAGCATCAAGACCAATATCGACCGACACTTCGCGCCGCTGCTGCTGGGCCAGGATAGCGCCAACGTGAACGCCGCGATGTTGCGCCTGGAGCGCAGCATCCGTGGCAACACGTTCGCTAAATCAGGTATCGAAACCGCCTTGCTCGACGCTCAGGGCAAACGCCTTGGGTTGCCGGTCAGCGAGTTGCTGGGCGGCCGCGTTCGCGATGCCCTGCCAGTGGCGTGGACCCTGGCCAGTGGCGACACCGACAAGGACATCGCCGAAGCGGAAAAAATGCTCGACCTGCGCCGCCATCGAATCTTCAAACTGAAGATCGGTGCCGGTGAGGTCAACCGCGACCTGGCCCACGTCATTGCAATCAAGAAAGCCTTGGGCGATCGCGCCAGTGTGCGGGTCGATGTCAATCAGGCCTGGGATGAAGCGGTCGCGTTGCGCGCCTGCCGAATCCTGGGAACCAACGGTATCGACCTGATCGAACAGCCGATTTCGCGCAATAACCGCGCCGGCATGGCGCGCCTGAACGCCATGAGCCCTGCGCCGATCATGGCCGACGAATCCATCGAGTGCGTGGAAGATGCGTTCAACCTGGCCCGTGAAGGCGCGGCCTCGGTGTTCGCCCTGAAAATCGCCAAGAACGGCGGTCCGCGCGCCGTGCTGCGCACCGCTGCGATTGCCGAAGCGGCCGGTATCGGCCTGTATGGCGGCACCATGCTCGAAGGTGGTATCGGCACCCTGGCCTCGGCTCATGCCTTTATCACGCTGAATAAACTGGCCTGGGATACCGAGCTGTTTGGCCCATTGCTGCTGACCGAAGACATTCTCAGCGAACCGCTGGTCTATCGCGATTTCGAGTTGCACGTGCCGAAAACACCGGGCCTGGGCCTGAGCCTCGATGAAGAACGTCTGGCGTTCTTCCGTCGTGACAAAACGTCTACTGCCATTCATCACGCCTGAGGAGAGCACTATGCTGTTCCACGTAAAAATGACCGTGAATCTGCCGGTCGACATGAATCCGCAAGCAGCCGCCAAATTGAAGGCTGACGAAAAAGCCCTGGCCCAGCGCCTGCAGGAGCAGGGCAAGTGGCGTCACCTGTGGCGGATCGCCGGTCACTATGCCAATTACAGCGTTTTCGACGTCGACAGCGTTCAGGAACTGCACGACCTGCTCATGCAATTGCCGCTGTTTCCGTACATGGCGATCGAGGTCGACGCGATGTGCCGGCATCCTTCTTCCATTCGCGAGGATGACCGCTGAACCCAGCCTGTTCAGTTCGCTACGCTAATAATTACAAGATGAGGAACCCACCAAAATGAACGTCAAGATTTCCCACACTGCCAGTGTCCAGAAGTTTCTTGAAGAGGCCAGCGGCCTGCTCAACGACGCCGGCGACCCGCGGGTCAAGGCCCTGGTCTACCGCATCCTGCGTGATTCGGTGAACATCATCGAAGACCTGGCCGTGACGCCGGAAGAGTTCTGGAAAGCCGTCAACTACCTCAACGTGCTGGGTGCGCGTCAAGAGGCCGGATTGGTTGTGGCCGGGCTCGGTCTGGAACATTACCTCGACCTGCTGATGGACGCCGAAGACGAGCAGGCCGGCAAGGCCGGCGGCACACCGCGGACCATCGAAGGCCCGCTGTACGTGGCGGGTGCGCCGCTGTCGAAAGGCGAAGCACGACTGGATGATGGCGTCGATCCGGGTGTGGTGCTGTTCATGCAGGGCCAGGTCAAGAACACCGCCGGCGAACCGTTGGCCGGTGCGGTGGTGGATGTCTGGCACGCCAACACCGGCGGCACTTACTCCTACTTCGATACCACTCAGTCGGAGTTCAACCTGCGTCGTCGTATCGTCACCGATGCCGAGGGTCGTTATCGCTTCCGCAGCATCGTGCCGTCGGGCTATGGCTGCCCGCCGGACGGTCCGACCCAGCAACTGCTCGATCAACTGGGCCGTCATGGTCAACGGCCGGCGCACATTCACTTCTTCATTTCCGCGCCGGATCATCGTCACCTGACCACCCAGATCAACCTCGATGGCGATCAATACCTGCACGACGATTTCGCCTATGCCACCCGTGACGAGCTGATCGCTAAGATCACCTTCAGCGACGATCAACAGCGTGCAGCGGCCCACGGCGTCAGCGGTCGCTTTGCCGAAATCGACTTCGATTTCACCTTGCAGACCTCCGCGCAACCCGACGAGCAGCAACGCCACGAGCGGGTCCGCGCACTCGAGGACTGACGGCGGAATCCTGTGGGAGCGAGCTTGCTCGCGATAGCGGTTTAACATTCAACATTGATGTTGACTGGCACTCCGTCATCGCGAGCAAGCTCGCTCCCACAAGGGTTTGTGCAGCTCGCCGGAAATATCTCAAGCTCCTGACACACTGTTCTAGAATGCCCCGACGCAACCGATAACAACAATGAGAGTGACCCGATGATGCAAGCGCAACTGTTGAGTCAGCGCAGCACCGTATTCGACCACGCCGACCCTTACGCGGTGTCGGGGTACGTCAATCAGCATGTCGGTAATCATTGCATTCTGATGCCCCGGGCCGGGCGACCGCTGGCCAGCCTCAATCATCGCAAGTTTGCCAGCCTCGACCTGTGCCGCATCAGCTATGGCGGCAGCGTACGGGTCACTTCCGGTGCGCTGGAAAGCATCTATCACCTGCAAGTGTTGCTGCGTGGCAACTGCTTGTGGCGCGGCCACGGCCAGGAACACTACTTTGCACCCGGCGAGTTGCTGCTGATCAATCCCGACGATCCGGTGGACCTGACGTATTCCGACGATTGCGAAAAATTCATCCTGAAAGTCCCCACTACGTTGCTGGAATCCGTGTGCGATGAGCAGCGCTGGCGCTATCCGGGGCAGGGCGTGCGGTTTCTGGAGAACCGTTATCAGCTCGATGAACTGGAAGGCTTTGTCGGTCTGTTGGCGATGATTTGCCAGGAAGCCGAGGCCACCGAGCAGATTCCCAAGGTGCAGGAGCACTACGCACAGATCATCGTCAGCAAGATGCTCAGCCTGATGAAGACCAATGTCAGCCGGATCAGTCTCGGCTCACAGACGGCCACGTTCGAGGTGATTGCCGACTACATCTCGGGCCACCTCAAACAGGACATCGACAGCGAAGAACTGGCACGCCAGGCGCGGATGAGTCTGCGCTCGTTGTACGGATTGTTTGAACGCAACGCCGGCACCACGCCGAAAAACTACATCCGGCAAAAACGCCTTGAACGCATCAACGCCTGCCTGAGCGACCCGACCTGCAACGTGCGCAACGTCACGGAAGTGGCGATGGATTACGGCTTCCTGCACCTGGGCCGGTTCTCCGACAGCTACCGCAAACAGTTTGGCGAACTGCCGTCGGACACCCTCAAACGCCGCCACTGAAACACCGGACCCTGTAGGAGCTGCCGCAGGCTGCGATCTTTTGACTTTGCTTTTCAAAAACAAAATCAAAAGATCGCAGCCTGCGGCAGCTCCTACGGGGTTTTTTGTGTTCTGCACAAAACGGATAAAGGTCTGCACCCAGCGGATAGTCCGCCACTTCCCCCCGTCCTAGCATGGCCCTGCCTGAATAAAAACAATGGAGGCGGCGGCCATGTCCCTGCGACCCGAATACCTTCACTCCCTGCTCGAAGATGACAAAGAACAGGGCATCTATCGCTGCAAGCGCGAGATGTTCACCGACCCGCGGCTGTTCGATCTCGAGATGCAGCACATCTTCGAAGGCAACTGGCTGTACCTGGCCCATGAAAGCCAGATCCCCAACAAAAACGACTTCTACACCACCACCATGGGGCGCCAGTCGATCTTCATCGCGCGCAACAAGGACGGTGAGCTCAATGCGTTCCTCAACGCCTGCAGCCATCGTGGCGCGACCTTGTGCCGGCACAAATCCGGCAATAAGAGCTCGTACACCTGCCCATTCCACGGCTGGACCTTCAACAACTCCGGCAAGCTGCTCAAGGTCAAGGATCCGGCCGAAGCGGGCTACCCGGCGAGCTTCAACTGCGAAGGCTCCCACGACCTGACCAAAGTCGCGCGTTTCGAGTCGTATCGCGGCTTCCTGTTTGGCAGCCTCAAGGCTGATGTCGAGCCGTTGGTTGAACACCTGGGAGAGTCGGCAAAGATCATCGACATGATCGTCGACCAGTCTGCCGATGGCCTGGAAGTGTTGCGCGGTTCCTCCAGCTACATCTACGAAGGCAACTGGAAACTTACCGCCGAAAACGGTGCCGACGGCTATCACGTCAGCTCCGTGCACTGGAACTACGCTGCCACCCAGAACCAGCGCAAGCAGCGCGAGGCCGGCGATAGCAACCCGACCATGAGTGCCGGCAGCTGGGCAAAGCAGGGCGGCGGTTTCTATTCCTTCGACAAGGGCCACATGCTGCTCTGGACCCGTTGGTCCAACCCAGAAGATCGTCCGCTGTACGAGCGTCGCGATGAGCTGGCCCAGGACTTCGGCAAGGCCCGCGCCGACTGGATGATCGAGAACTCGCGCAACCTTTGCCTGTACCCGAATGTGTACCTGATGGACCAGTTCAGCTCGCAGATTCGCATCGCCCGGCCGATCTCGGTCGACCGCACGGAAATCACCATTTACTGCATCGCCCCCAAAGGCGAAAGCGACCACGCCCGTTCGAGCCGGATTCGTCAGTACGAAGACTTCTTCAACGTCAGCGGCATGGCCACCCCAGATGATCTGGAAGAGTTTCGTTCCTGCCAGACCAGCTATCAGGGCAGCGTGACCGCCTGGAACGACATGTCCCGTGGCGCCGAACACTGGATCGAAGGCGCCGATGAAGCGGCCAAGGAAATCGACCTGCATCCGCTGCTCAGCGGTGTGCGCACCGAAGACGAAGGCCTGTTCGTGCTGCAACACAAGTATTGGCAGCAGACCATGCTCAAGGCCTTGGCCGCCGAGCAGTCCGACCTGATTCCTGTGGAGGCCGTGCAATGACCATCACTTATGACACCGTGCGCGACTTTCTCTTCCGCGAAGCGCGTTATCTCGATGACCGGCAATGGGATGAATGGCTGGAGTTGTACGCCCCGGACGCCACGTTCTGGATGCCGTCCTGGGACGACAACGACGAGCTGACCGAAGACCCGCAACGGGAAATCTCGCTGATCTGGTACGGCAACCGCACAGGTCTGGAAGACCGCGTCTTCCGCATCAAGACCGAGCGTTCCAGCGCCACCATGCCGGACACCCGCACCTCGCACAACATCAGCAACATCGAGCTGCTCGAACAGGCCGACGGCTTCTGCAAGGTGCGCTTCAACTGGCACACCCTGAGCTTTCGCTACAAGACCGTCGACAGCTATTTCGGCAGCAGTTTCTACACCCTTGATGTGCGCGGTGAAAACCCGCTGATCAAGGCCAAGAAAGTGATCCTGAAGAACGACTACGTTCGCCAGGTCATCGATGTCTACCACCTGTGAGGCAGCGGTCATGACTCATTCCATTGCATTCAATTTTGAAGACGGCGTCACCCGATTCATCGACGCCAATGTCGGCGAAACCGTGGCCGATGCCGCGTATCGCCAAGGCATCAATATTCCGCTGGATTGCCGCGACGGCGCCTGTGGTACCTGCAAGTGCTTCGCCGAGGCCGGCCGTTATGATTTGGGCGAGGAGTACATCGAAGACGCGCTCAGCGCGGAAGAGGCCGAGCAAGGTTTCGTCCTGACCTGCCAGATGCGCGCCCAGAGCGATTGCGTGGTGCGCGTGCCGACCTCATCCGAGGTGTGCCGCACCCGTCAGGCCAGTTACGACGCGACCATCAGCGCCGTGCGCCAGTTGTCCGACAGCACCATCGCGTTGTCGATCAAGGGCGAAGCCCTGAGCAAATTGGCGTTCCTGCCAGGGCAATACGTGAACCTCGGAATTCCCGGCAGCGAGCAGACCCGCGCCTATTCGTTCAGCTCGTTGCAGCGTGACGGCGAAGTCAGTTTCCTGATCCGCAACGTGCCCGGCGGCTTGATGAGCAGCTTCCTCACCGGCATGGCCAAGGCCGGCGACAGCATGAGCCTGGCCGGGCCGTTGGGCAGTTTCTATCTGCGTGATATCCGCCGTCCGTTGTTGCTGCTGGCCGGCGGCACGGGGCTGGCGCCATTCACGGCGATGCTGGAAAAAATCGCCGAACAGGGCAGTGAGCATCCGCTGCATTTGATCTACGGCGTGACCAACGATTTCGATCTGGTGGAAATGGATCGACTCGAAGCGTTTGCCGCGCGAATCCCGAACTTCAGCTTCAGTGCCTGCGTGGCCAACCCGGACAGCCAGCACCCGCTCAAGGGCTACGTGACCCAGCACATCGAGCCGCAGCATTTGAACGAAGGCGACGTCGATGTCTACCTGTGCGGTCCGCCGCCGATGGTCGAGGCGGTCAGCCAGTTCATCCGTGAAAAAGGCATCGCGCCGACAAACTTTTACTACGAGAAATTTGCCGCCAGCGCGGCGTAAGTATTCTCTGCGACATTGTCCCTGTAGGAGCTGTCGAGTGAAACGAGGCTGCGATCTTTTGATGTCGCCCTTATAAAGATCGCAGCCTCGTTTCACTCGACAGCTCCTACGGAGGGGGTGGCGCAAACACGAGGTATGTATGAACAGATTCCACGAGAAAGTCGCGCTGATCACCGGCGCTGCCCAAGGCATCGGTCGGCGTGTTGCCGAGCGCATGGCGGCGGAAGGGGCGCGGTTGATTCTGGTCGATCGCTCCGAGCTGGTGTTTGAGGTTCAGCAGCAATTGGGGCAGGGCAGCCAGGTGCTGGCGCTGACCGCCGATCTTGAGCAATACAGCGAATGCAGCCGCGTGATGCAAACCGCCGTCGAGCGTTTCGGGCGCCTGGATGTGCT
Source organism: Pseudomonas sp. LBUM1645 (assembly GCF_059716185.1). Classification (NCBI taxonomy): domain Bacteria; kingdom Pseudomonadati; phylum Pseudomonadota; class Gammaproteobacteria; order Pseudomonadales; family Pseudomonadaceae; genus Pseudomonas; species Pseudomonas sp. LBUM1645. Next base: position 4,451,248 of record NZ_CP166811.1, on the reverse strand, counting down.
GGTCAATAATGTGGGCGGGACGATCTGGACCAAGCCTTTTGAGCATTACGAAGCGTCGCAGATCGAGGCCGAAGTGCGCCGTTCGCTGTTCCCGACGTTGTGGTGCTGTCATGCCGCGCTGCCGTTCATGCTTGAACAAGGGAGTGGCGCTATCGTCAACGTTTCGTCCATCGCCACGCGCAGTGTCAATCGTGTGCCGTACGGTGCGGCGAAGGGTGGGGTCAACGCGCTGACCGCTTGCCTGGCCTTCGAAACCGCCGGTCGCGGGATTCGAGTCAATGCCACCGCGCCCGGTGGCACCGAAGCGCCGCCGCGAGTCATTCCGCGCAACAGCGCCGATCAGAGTGAGCAAGAGAAGGTCTGGTATCAGCAGATTGTCGACCAGACGCTCGACAGCAGTTTGATGAAGCGCTATGGCACGCTGGATGAACAGGCAAGCGCTATTCTGTTTCTGGCCAGCGACGAAGCGTCCTATATCACCGGCATGATCATGCCGGTCGGTGGCGGAGACCAGGGCTGAGCAACTTACAGGCGACGCTGAAACGCTTTGATGATTCTGAGCGTGGCGTCGCTTGTGTTCAGGTTCTGGACTGCGTCCAGCGGATACCAGATGCAATCGAAAATTTCGTTTTGCGGGCGGGCCTCATCCGCGTTCGCCACAAAGGCCTCGTACACATGGTGTCGGGTGCTGCCCGTTTGCAACTCCATCAGATACAGCAACCCGTCGGCCCCAAGCCCTGTCTCTTCCTGAAGCTCTCGCGTGGCGGCGTCGGCAATGGCTTCACCACGCTCAACCTTTCCGCCGGGCAGCATCCAGCGACTCCTTGGCTTGCGCACCAGGAGAATGTGCCGGTCCTGCTCGCAAATGACGGTCGCGCGTACTTTCATGTGTTACCTGATTGCCGTTTGTCATAAATCAGTCATAAAAATGCAATATTCGAGCCGGGGTGTCTGTCTCAATGGTTGGAGTGATGGACGAAGTTGAAAGTGCAACCGGATGTCGGAATCCTGGCGCGACGTCTGGTCCGCACTTCATGGAAGGTCGGGTGTAAGGTATTGAAGTGAATCCAGGATCATCACTGCCGAAATGGAGGTGACTATGAGCGTTCCGATGCTGACCAAAATGCACATGAACGGTTATGACGTACTCAGCGTGAACAACGGCCCGTGGCGGGTGTGCACCAAAGGTGACCGGCTTGGAGCCTTTGGCAGTAGAGAGGAAGCATTGGCCTTTGCGGCCGCTCTTCCCGGCTACAAGGCCAAGGCAAGTCGGCCTGCACGCAGCCAGAAATCAGATAAATAGCGCACTTGCAGCCCCGGTTCGCCGGGGCTTTTCTTTGTTGGGCGCTGAGATCCCGCGCTAATAACCGCCGCCGCCGGTGCTGCGGGAGGGCTCTCGGGCTTTTTGCTGTGCGTTACTCCATTCCGCGCAGGTCATGAAGCTTGTATGGTCGACCTTGCCCCTGCCATCGAAACTGACGTTGTACGTCTGCTGATGGCCGGCCTGCTTCAGCTTGTAGTCAAAGCAAGTGCCAGGCTCAACGGTGCGATCCGTTATGGATAAAGGCTGGCCGCCAATCTGCTGGACTTGATCCTTGCTCATACCGGTCTCGACCTTTGCGACCAGCGGCTGATCCCGATAGACACGCGATTCGGAGCTGCAGCCACCCGACGCGGCCAATACAACGACCAGCGCACATAGAGGCTTGTGCATGGCGGTGCTCCTGCTAATGAGTTTTCGTTCGAGTGATCACCTTGGCTTTCACTTCCTCGGCATAACCCTTCAGTCGTTCTTCATCTCCCTGAAACAACTCGCACAGCTTCAGGGTTGCTTGCGCATCCACATCATTGCCGGCCAGGCGTAGCTGCTCTGCGATGCGCAAAAGCTCTACCGCTGACCATCTCAAATCCGACGCAACGCTTTGCAGGTTACGCCGAAGTTCGTTTTCAGATTCGTTAAGCCACATGATGACCTCCTGCCAATCCCCGCTACGAAATTTTAGTCCCATTTCCCGAGTCAGGACGTTTTGTTCGTCTGGACCGTTGGTGCAGCCTTTCGTCGGGAAAAAGAACGCGAACCCGCAGATCTGATGTCGTAGTGAGGTATTGAATTTTTGCTAGGGCGAGGCAACTTCAAATGACGGCTACTGATGACTTTAGATTTCATGCCCATGAGCTGATGGTTGATCTGGACGCGGCTACCACGGAAATGATGAAACTGATTTCTGCACATCAGTTGAGCGGCCCGGAATGGGAGCGGGTCACTCAATGGCAGCATGAAGCGTACGAAAGATGGATGACTTATCTGAACGAGAGGTCGTATCCGCATCCCGGCGATCACAACGCCCCTTGCTGAGTTCAGTGCAGCGGATGGATGTCTGGACAGCGACACGCTACATTCCCTTTTTTCGGGTTAAGGAAGCGTCATGCGCAAATTGATTGGGGGAGTAGGGTTGGCGTTGCTGGCGGGCTGTTCGTTGCCCGCGTCCCTGGTGCCAGGTGAGCCCAATGTCAGCAAGTACAGCAACAAGGCGCCAAAAGACTATGCCGCGTGCGTGCTGCCGGCGTGGCAGAAGGAGATACCCAACACGACCCAATCGGCGATTTCCAATGGCTACAGGGTCACGGCACCGAGCATCATCACGGCCGACGAGATCGTGGACATAGTGAAATCCAAGGATGGCAGCCACGTGTCGCTTTATCAGGGGCCGCCTTGGGCGAAATCCGGGGCGTTGCGTCAGGCAGTGCGTGATTGCCTTTAAGGGTTAGTCGGTGATATCGGTCACCTGGATGATCGGGTCGCCGCTTGCCTGAGTGCTCGCACTGGTTTTCTTTTCCCGACGATCGTTCATCCAGTTGTCCACCTGAGCATTGAATTGCGCCGGCGCTTTTCGTCCGACCTTCCTGGCGAGATCAAGAATGGTCTGCTGGGCGAGGGCGTCTTCCATGCGTTTCTGCGCGGTCATCATGGCGGCATGAACTGCGCAAGGACCTGCCAGCGCCCACGCCGGCGCGGAACCTTCGAACAAGGCGCAACGCCCCCGAATCTCTCGACAATCGAAGATGAGCTTCTGGCCGTCGATGGCATTGACGATATCCAGAATGCTGATTTCGTCAGAAGGGCGGGCCAGCTTGAACCCGCCGCGCACGCCTTCAGTGGCGACCACCAGTTTTGCCTTGGCCAGTTTGGTGAAAATTTTTGCCAGATAGTCCTGAGGTACGCCTTGCAGCTCAGCAAGGTCACGCACGCTCGCCTCACGGGTGTCGCCGCTATTGCCCACCAAAAAAATCAGGCAATGAATGCCGTACTCAACGCCTGCGCTGTAAAGAGACATATCAATCTCCGACTAAAGTTGTCGTAAATGTTAACAGCGGAAAGCGAGTCGAGCAACGCATCCGGTCGCGTATTAACTGCTTGTTGTGCGGCAGAGTTGGCTGTTCATAAGCCTTTTATGGACAAATCAAACTTTTCGATACTAACCATCAGTAATTTCGTTTTGTGCCAAGTAACTAGGATCAATATAGTCGCCGTTGTCCGGTCAGCAGTGGTAAGCAGTCGCTACCGAAGAGCGTGACCTTTAACGAATTCATCACTTGGTCTTTCTCCCCGGAGTTAAAAATGAAACAGCACATCTTGGTTATCGGCGCAGGTTTCGGTGGCATGTGGACGGCTTTGAGCGCCACGCGTTTGTTCGACATTCATGGTCACAACGACGTTGAAGTGACCGTTCTGGCCCCTCAGGCCGAGCTGCGAGTCCGTCCGCGCTTCTACGAGCCGAATGCTCACCAACTGGCCGCACCGATCGGCGAACTGTTTGATGCGGTCGGCGTTAATTTCATCAAAGGCTCTGCCGAGACCATCGACGTTGAGCAAAAACGTGTCGGCTACGTCGATGCGTCGGGCAACCAGCAAGTGTGCAGCTACGACAAACTCGTTCTGGCGACCGGCAGCCGTCTGGCACTGCCGAACACTCCAGGTGTGGCGGAACACGCCTTCGACGTCGACCAGATTGAACAGGCTGTACGCCTGGAAAATCACCTCAAGTCCCTGGTCAACCTGCCAGAAAGCAAAGCTCGCAACACCGTAGTGGTGGCTGGCGGTGGCTTCACCGGGATTGAAACCGCGACTGAAATGCCTGCGCGTCTGCGTGCCATCCTGGGTGATCGTGCCGACATCGAAGTGATCATCGTTGATCGTGGCGAGAAGGTTGGCGGGTCCATGGGCGCCGAAATCGCCGAGTCGATTGCTGAAGCCAGTATCGAAACCGGCGTGAAATGGCGCTTGAAATCGTCGGTCGTCGCCGTCGATGAAAACGGCGTGACCCTGACCGATGGTCAGCGCATCGATGCCAAAACCGTGGTCTGGACCACCGGTGTGCGCGCCAGCTCGTTGACCGAGCAGATCCCGGCCGAACGCGATCACCTGGGCCGTCTGCACGTCGACGCGCACTTGAAAGTCATTGGTCAGGAAGACATCTTCGCCACCGGCGACGTCGCCTACGCCGCCAGCGATGACATCGGCAACTTCGCATTGATGACCTGTCAGCACGCCATCTCGCTGGGTCGTCATGCCGGTAACAACGTGGCCGCGCAGATCCTGGGCGTGGACCCGACCCCGTACAGCCAGCCTAAATACGTGACCTGTCTGGATCTGGGTGCCTGGGGAGCGGTCTACACCGAGGGTTGGGACCGCCAGGTGAAGTTGGTCAAGGAGGAAGCCAAGGCGTTGAAGACCCAGATCAACACGATGTGGATCTACCCGCCCGCGGCTGATCGTGTCACTGCGCTGGCTTCAGCGGATCCGATGATTCCTGTGGCCTGAAACGTCGGCAGCGTTGCTTCGATAACGCTGTCTGTTTAGAAAAAATCCCGCCAGGGTTCTCTTGGGCGGGATTTTTTTTGCGCCTTGAACGGTTGCGGTCGTGAAATTTAACGTGTACTTTTTCATGAAAATATAAGTATAAAAATTCACGAGGCCTGCATGTTTCAGCAATCTACCCAGCACGTCGCCAGCTATTACGCCCACACCTGCGCCGATCGTCTGTTCGATCGAGCCGCGTTGGAGGGCGAGCAGGACACCGAAGTGTTGGTCATCGGGGCCGGCTTCAGTGGATTGCATACGGCGTTGCGTCTGGCCCTGGCCGGCAAGCGCGTGACGTTGCTGGAAGCCAGTCGGGTGGCCTGGGCCGCCTCCGGTCGCAATGGCGGTCAGGCCATTCTCGGTTGGTCGTGTGACATGCCGCCGTTGGAGGCGGCGCTGGGTTATGAGCGCGCGCGCCGGTTATGGGACAGCATGCGTTGGGCTGCCCGGGAGTTGCGAGACTTGCCCGCGCGCCATGGTTTCGATTGCGACTATCGGCCCGGTCACCTCTGGACGTCAGTGATGCCGCGTCGGGTGAGTCTGCTGACAGAATGGCAACACGAGGCCAGCCACAAGTGGGGCCACGATGGTTTGCAGTTCATTGCGCGCGAAGCGTTACCTGATTGGGTCGCCAGTGAGCGTTACCAGGCAGGCCTGTTTGATCCTGAAGGCGGGCATTTGAATCCGCTGAAACTGGCGCTCGGCCTGGCCGCTGCGATTGAACAGGCCGGTGGACGCATTCATGAACAGAGCAAGGCGCTGAGTTATCGCGAAGAGGGCGATCGTTACGTGGTCACCACTGAACGCGGTCGCATTCGCGCCGACGTGCTGGTGCTGGCGTGCAATGCCTACCTTGATCGGCTTGACCCGCAATTGGCGAGTTGCGTGTTACCGGTTGGCACTTACCAGGTGGCCACCGCGCCACTTTCAGAGCAACAGGCGACCGCGTTGCTACCTAGCAATGTGTGCGTCACCGACAACCAGTTTGTCCTCGATTATTTCCGTCGCACGCCGGACAACCGCCTGTTGTTCGGCGGTGGTTGCACCTACCTGGGCGGCATGCCGAAGGACATCGCCGCCGCGACACGGCCCTATCTGGAACGCGTGTTTCCCCAACTCAGGGGCGTCGAACTGGACTTTGCCTGGGGAGGACACATCGATCTGACCCTCAAGCGCACGCCTGACATCGGTCGACGTGGCGATCTGTACTGGCTACAGGGTTACTCAGGGCATGGCGTGCTGCCGACATTGGCCGGGGCGCGTGCCGTGTCCGACGCGATACTTGGCCTGCCGGATGAGCTGGCGTTGTATCAGGGTTTGATCAACGGCAGTTTTCCCGGTGGAAAGCATTTGGCAGCACCGCTGGAAGCCATCGGCAAGGCCTGGTATCGGCTGCGCGACAGTATTTGAAGCATCAATTTCGGGAAGCCTTTAGATGGACATGCAAGAAGAAATCTCGGCGCTGGCGATCCTGATCCAGGACCTGCGCAAACACAAAAAATACACGCTGAAAGACCTGGCGGACAAAATCGGTCGTTCGGTCGGGTTTCTCTCGCAAGTCGAGCGGGGGTTGTCACGTCCCACGGTGGCGGACTTGACCGCCATCAGCGAAACATTCGGCGTGCCGACTACCTATTTCTACAGCTTGCCAAAGCCCATGGCATTGCCTTGGGTGACCCGTCCGGATGAGCGACGCACGCTGTATTACGCCGACGGGATTACCGACATCCTCGTCTCTCCAAAGATGAGGGCGTCCTTTTCAATGCTTGAAAGCCAACTGGAGCCCGGCGCCAGCAGTGGTGATCGGCACATGAACGACAGCTCGGAGCAAGGTGGCTATGTCCTCGAGGGGGAGCTGACGCTGTGGCTGGACGACGATAAACCGGTGACATTGCGCACCGGCGACAGTTTTCAGCTGGCCAGTCACACGCATTGTCGCTACGGCAACCTCACGGATCAGCTCACCCGAGTGCTTTGGGTTTACACCTGATAAAAACAACAAGGAACACTAACGATGGATGCTGTCTGCTCTGATCTGGTTGCTGAGGTTCGCGCGTTTCGTCAGCGCTTCCCGCAGGTGCGTTACGTTGACCTGATTTCCCTGGACATCCCCGGGCATTTTTACGGTAAACGTTACCCGATAGAAATGCTCGAGAAGGTCGCCGCAGGCAGCGCGCTCAAGCTGCCGCAAAACTGTGTGTTGCTGGGCACGCAGGGCGGTCTGTTCAAAATCGGCGACTACTGTTTCAACGACGGCGACCCGGATGCTCCACGCCGCCTGGTGCCCGGTACGCTCAAGCCAGTGAGCTGGGAAAAACAACTGCTGGGGCAGATGCTGATTACCTCAAGCGGTACTGAAAAGCCCATCGTCTTCGAGCCGCGCGAAGTGTTGGCGCAGGTGCTCGAGCGCCTCGGCCGAAAAGGGATTTTCCCTGTGGTCGCGTTCGAACTGGAGTTCTATCTGTTCGATCGTCAGCTACGTGACGGCTTGCCACAGTTCCCTCGCGATCAGCTGACCGACGATGCCGATGATCAGCCGAATATGCACATCGAACGGCTGTCGAGATTTTCACCGGTACTCGATGACATGGTCGAGACGGCGCGGGCGCAAGGCATCGATGCCACGGTGATCACTGCGGAGCTGGGCCCGGGCCAGTTCGAGATCAATTTCGGTCACCTTGACGACGGCCTGCGTGCGGCCGACTGGGCGGCCCTGTTCTGCCGCAGCACACGGGGCGTGGCCCTCAAGCACAACCACCGCGCCAGCTTCATGGCAAAACCCTACTTGCAGCACCCCGGTAGCGGCATGCATGTGCATGTGAGCCTTTACGACGAGGCGGGAACCAACCTGTTGGCGGCTGACAATCAGCAGGCGCTGCGCCATGCAGTGGCCGGTTGCCTTGAAGTGTTGCCGCATTGCATGCCGATCTTTGCACCGAATCACAACGCAATGCGTCGCTTGAGCGGCACGGTGAATGTCGCGACGCGCGCCAGTTGGGGCTTTGAAGATCGTGACGCCTGCCTGCGGGTGCCGGAGTCGGACGCTAAAAATCTGCGCATCGAACATCGCCTGGCGGGCGCGGATGCCAATCCTTATCTCGTGTTGGCGGCGATTCTGGTCGGGCTGGAGCAAGGGCTGGAAGTGGGGCGTGAACCGATTGCATCCCTCAACGAAGATCGTGGCAGCGGAATCGACTTCCCGTTGGAGATGCTGGAGGCCGTGCGTTCGATGCAAAACAACGCGCAGCTGCGCGAGGGTTTGGGGGCTGAGTTTGTAGATGTCTACTGCGAAAACAAGCGCCAGGACCATTTGGCATTCCTGCAGGACATCAGTGCGCGGGAGTATCGCTGGTACCTCTAAATCAGTCCTTGTCGGTGCTCGTCCATAAAAAATGTGTGGATATTTAATGAGTTAGACGTTTTAGTAACTGGATAGTGAATCAAAATATCTTGTTACAGGCAGAAATATTAAGTAATATTCGCCCCGCGTTCACCACCACGGTTTATGCATTTTGAGTCCCAGGCGTCCATCAGCTGCCTGGGATTTTTTTTGCCTGAAATTCGGACCGGTGCGCTCAATCTGACCCGGTGCATCAAAATCACGGTGGCAAATGATGCATATCCGCTACCGCGAAATGATCCCGTGATCGATCGCGTATTTGACCAGGGCCGCCGGTTTGTCGATGTTGAGTTTGCGACGGATGCTCAGGCGATGGGTTTCTACCGTGCGAACGCTGATGTCCAGTTCGCGGGCCATCTCTTTGTTGTTCAGCCCTTGAGCCATCTTGTACAACACCTGGCTCTCGCGCGGTGTCAGCTCGTTGTCGGTATTTTTATCGGCGATGAGCCGCTGGGCGATCTCGGCGCTGTAGAACGTGCCGCCGCTGGCGATGGCTTCGATCGCCGCGATGATTTCCCGCGACGGTGAATTCTTCAGCACATAGCCGCTGGCCCCGGCGCGAACGGACTCACTGACGTATTCATTATTGTCGTACATGCTGAGCACCAGCACCTTGAGCGACGGGTACTGGCTGCGCAACAGCCGGGTCAGCTCGAGCCCGTTCATGTCCCGCAGGCTGATGTCGACCAGCAACAGGTCCGGCTGGCAGCGCCCGACCATTTCAATGGCATCCGCGCCACTCTCGGCTTCGCCCACCACTTCCAGGGGGGCCATGACCGCCAGCAGTGCTTTGATCCCGTCGCGGACCAGGGCGTGATCGTCGACCAGGGCGACGCGGATCGGGTAGGGCAGGTTCATCGCGGGTATTCACTCTTGTTGTCAGGGGGCGAGTCAGCGTGTTGTACCGGGCATTTTCATTGGCAGCCAAACGTCCAGCTCACTTCGTCCCGGCATCGAGATCAGGTCGAATCGTCCACCAAAATGCTCGACACGCTCACGGATATTGCGCAGGCCAATGCCCGCGTGACGACGTTCGACCTGGGCGACGTTGAAACCGATACCGTCATCGACCACTGTCAATCGTATGGAATCTTCGGACCCGTGCAGGGTAATGGAGACGTTTTTAGCCTGGGCGTGTCGTTCAATATTCGTCAGGCCTTCTTGCACGATGCGAAACAGCGAAACCGCTGCCCCATCAACCAAATGACAGTCGAATTCGTTGTCGTTGTAGGTCACTACCAGGCCGCTGCGTTGCTCGAATTCCGCGGCGAGTTGACCGATCGCCGCCGGCAGGCCCAAGGTGTCGAGCAGTGAGGAACGCAGGTCGTGAGAGAGGCTGCGAACCTCGCCAATCGCTTCCCCCAGGCGTTCCGTGGCGTCCCTCAACGTGCTCAAACCCTTGTCGTGTGCTTGCCCATTCTCGAGCAGATGGCTGGCCAGCTCGAACTGAAACTTGATGGAGACCAGTAGCTGGCTGATGCCGTCGTGCAGTTCACGGGAAACCCGCGAGCGCTCTTCCTCTTGCAAGCTGACGATACGCTGAGTCAGGCGCTGCAGTTTTTTGTCGGCCAGACGATGCTCGCTGACGTTCAGCGTCATGCCGCTGGCGAAGACAAACAGCACCGCCACGAGGGCCACCGCGGCAATCGCCAGCATGGTTTTACGAATGCCCTGGGCCACTTCGTCACGCGCTTGCTGGGTCGCGCGCTCAACGTCTTCAAGGTAGATGCCGGTGCCGAGCATCCATCCCCAACGATCCAGCATCACCACATAGGCGAGCTTGTCGGTCACTTGGCCGGAAGAGGGTTTGTTCCAGGCGTAGCGTTGAAAGCCTTCGCCCGATTGCGCACTTTTGAGCAACGCCTGGATCACGGGCAAACCGTGAGGGTCCTTCATGTCCCACAGGTATTTGCCCACCAGCTCGGACTGGCGCGCGTGCATCAGGCTGCGACCTTCGTGGTCGTAGACGAAGAAGTAGCCATTGATGCCAAAGCTGAGCTTGCGCAGTTCTTCCAGCACTTGTTGCTGTGCGTGTTCGTCACCGTGGCCGTCGTCGTACAGCGGTTCGATCAGGCTTTGCGCCATTTCGACGTAGTTTTTAAGTTCTGCGCGCTTGCTCGCCAGAATGCTGTCTTCGATCAGTTGTGCCTGTTGTTCACCCAGTTGCCGGTTCATGGAGATCACCAGCGCGCAGATGACGGCGATGGCCAATACCAGCGGCAGAATCCCGAGCGCGACGATTTTGTGTTTGAGCTGCATCTTGGCTCCTGACCGGACTGAGGGGAGGCTAAGGCCCGGCATCATATGCCAAAGATACGCGGGTCCAGTAGCGGTGCTGGACGGAATGACCTCAGGTGTACATATCCATTTCTGCGGTAACGGCCGCTTAGGGTTTCGCCCTTACGGCGAGTCACTTTTGACAAACGCCTCAAAAGTAACCAAAAAGTCTCGCCCCGAGCGTCCGGCCCCTCGCTTGGGCTCGGCGTTCCTTCGTTCCGGTATCCATCCGGGGACACTGCCCTCCGGTCTGCTTCGCGACGACCTACATGCAGCGTGTTCGACTGCGTCGAACGGCGCTGCGCGCCACTCCCCGGATGCACACCTCCACTCAGCCTCCCGAAGGGGCGGGTGGATCAAGATCAAAAGCTTGCAGGCGAGCTAACGCTCGGCCTGTTGAGTGGTGAGGAGCGAAATGCGTACGCCGATTCCCCTGTAGGAGCTGTCGAGTGCAACGAGGCTGCGATCTTTTGATCTTGACCTTGGTGGCCTGACAGCCGACCAATCTCTGGCAGATGACACCAATCCCCTGTGGGAGCGAGCTTGCTCGCGATGGCGGTGTATCAGGCGACATCTACGTAGAACTACGTAGGCGCCACGTACGTAGTAACGCGGATTTATTTGTAGACGGCATGCGGGGATATTGGGCCAGCTCCGCACAGCGGACACAATTATAAAAATTACCGCCGCAGTCCACTGGCTGTCGGCAGGAGACACGCTATGCCCCGTCTGGCTAAACACCTCGCCTGGTTTGCCGTGGCTGTCCTGGGAGCGTTTGCGCTAAGTGTCGTGGCCCTGCGCCGCGGCGAAGCGATCAATGCTCTCTGGATCGTAGTCGCAGCAGTCGCTATCTATCTCGTCGCATACCGCTACTACAGCCTGTTCATCGCTACCAAAGTGATGCAACTCGACCCTAATCGTGCCACGCCCGCTGTCGTTAACAATGACGGTCTGGACTACGTGCCGACCAACAAACACGTGCTCTTCGGTCACCACTTTGCCGCCATTGCTGGCGCGGGGCCGCTGGTCGGTCCGGTCTTGGCGGCGCAGATGGGCTATTTGCCCGGGACGCTGTGGCTGATTGCCGGTGTAGTGCTGGCCGGTGCCGTTCAGGACTTCATGGTCCTGTTCATGTCCACCCGCCGCAACGGACGCTCCCTCGGCGATATGGTCCGTGAAGAAATGGGCCGCATCCCCGGCACCATCGCGCTGTTTGGCTGCTTCCTGATCATGATCATCATCCTCGCGGTGCTGGCGTTGATCGTGGTCAAGGCCCTGGCCGAAAGCCCGTGGGGCATTTTCACGGTGATGGCGACTATCCCGATCGCGATGTTCATGGGCATTTACATGCGCTACATCCGCCCGGGCCGCATCGGTGAAATCTCTGTGGTCGGCGTGCTGTTGCTGCTCGGTTCGATCTGGTTGGGCGGGCAGATTGCTGCTGATCCGGTCTGGGCCAAGGCCTTTACCTTCACCGGGATCCAGATCACCTGGATGCTGATCGGCTACGGTTTCGTCGCCGCGGTATTGCCGGTGTGGCTGATTCTGGCGCCGCGAGATTATCTGTCGACCTTCCTGAAAATCGGCACCATCGTGGCCTTGGCGATCGGCATCCTGATCACCATGCCTGACTTGAAAATGCCGGCACTCACCCAGTTTGTCGACGGCACCGGGCCGGTGTGGAAGGGAGGTCTGTTTCCGTTCCTGTTCATCACCATCGCCTGTGGCGCGGTCTCCGGTTTCCACGCGCTGATTGCTTCCGGTACCACGCCGAAGTTGTTGGCCAGCGAAGGCCATGCCCGTTACATCGGTTACGGCGGCATGCTGATGGAGTCCTTCGTCGCCATCATGGCAATGGTTGCTGCGTCGGTGATCGAACCGGGCGTGTACTTCGCCATGAACAGCCCGGCGGCGCTTGTCGGCTCCGATGCTGTTACGGTGGCTCAGACCGTCAGCAGCTGGGGCTTTGCGATTACCCCGGAAGCGCTGCAAGCGGTGGCCAAGGACATCGGTGAAACCACCATCCTGGCCCGTGCCGGCGGTGCGCCGACCCTGGCAGTCGGTATTGCGCAGATCCTGCACCACCTTCTGCCGGGTGAAAACACCATGGCGTTCTGGTACCACTTCGCGATCCTGTTCGAGGCGCTGTTCATCCTGACGGCCGTCGATGCCGGTACCCGTGCCGGACGGTTCATGCTGCAGGACTTGCTCGGTTCCTTCGTGCCAGCGCTGAAACGCACTGAATCCTGGACCGCTAACCTGATCGCAACCGCCGGTTGTGTGGCGATGTGGGGTTACTTGCTGTATCAGGGCGTGATCGATCCGCTGGGTGGCATCAACACCTTGTGGCCGTTGTTCGGTATCTCCAACCAGATGCTGGCCGGTATCGCACTGATGTTGGCGACCGTTGTGCTGATCAAAATGAAACGCCAGCGCTACGTCTGGGTCACCATGCTGCCCGCCGTGTGGCTGTTGATCTGCACCACCACCGCCGGCTTCATCAAGCTGTTTGATGCCAACCCGGCGATCGGTTTCCTGGCCCTGGCCAAGAAGTACAGCGATGCCCTGGCCAACGGTCAGATCCTCGCCCCGGCCAAGAGCATCGACCAGATGCAGCACGTGATCTACAACGCCTACACCAACGCAACGCTGACCGCGTTGTTCCTGCTGGTGGTCTTCAGCATCCTGTTCTTTGCACTCAAGGTCGGTATCGCCGCTTGGGGCACTAAAGAACGTACGGATAAAGAAGCGCCATTCCAGGCACTGCCGGACGCTTGATCGAGGATTGCAGCATGTTCAATGACCTGAGTCGCCTCGGTAAATACCTCGGTCAGGCCGCGCGCCTGATGGTCGGGATGCCCGACTACGACACCTACGTCGAGCACATGCAAACCAAGCACCCGGACAAGCCGGTGATGAGTTATGAGGTGTTCTTTCGGGAGCGCCAGGAAGCTCGTTACGGAAGCAAGGCTGGGCCGAAGTGCTGTTGATGGTCGGTGGCAGTGATGCCACCTGAATAGCTAAAAAAGAACCCGGCTGATGAGGCCGGGTTTTTTTTGAGTGAATGGCGTTGGCCGATCCGTGTTGAGTCAGCTTGCGGGGATGGTTTGGAGCGTTTCGAGATCCAGCAGGGTGAAATAACCACGGTCCGGCCTCCAGCCACCCGTATCGATGTGAATCACATTGCCAAGGCTGACGGGCATGTAAAGCGGCGTATGCCCTACGACCAGTGCGCGCAGGCCTTCAACGCCATGCGTCTCCTGCTGATCGATCCGCCTTCGTGACCACATGCAGTAGTGCTGCGCTTCCTGCAGGCGCCTGTTGCTTTCCGGCGACTCCAGTTCCTTTCGCAGCTGCTGCCATGATGGAAATGGACAATCGGCGTGCACAATGCCGATCAGGCCGTGTGCCGTTTCGACTTCGATCGCGATAGGGAGCTTGGCGAACTGCGCCGCGAATGTTTGCTTCTCGATCAATGACAGGCCCGTGAACCATGAGCCCCCGTTGAGTAGCCAGCTGTCGATGTCGCAGGTATCGAAATACACCACGTAGTCGTCATGGTTGCCTCGCACCGGGTGGAACCATGGTTTGTCCAGCCAATCGAGCGCATCACGGCACTCGGGCCCGCGGTCAATCAGATCGCCAACACTGAACAGCCGATCGACCAAGCGGTTGAACCCGGCTGCATCCAGAGCGGCCTGCACCCCAGTGAAATGGCCATGAATATCACCGACCGCGAAATCCCGGCCGGCAACATTTGCGGCGAAGTGCTTCACGCGCGACATCTCTACAGTTTCGAGCATGGGAATGCCACTCCGGCAGCTCCCCAACGGGCTAGTCAGTTGAGTTTAGGCCAGAAAGTGGTACTCGATCGTTAGCGCGCCGGGAGGCAGTCCTTCACCGCCTGCCCGGATCAAGCATCGTCAGAGCGAGTAGGCCGTCGCTTGCCCGAAATGGTTGTCCTGCACGCCGGCGATAAGGTGCAGAGGCATGTGTTGCGAATCCATGGATGGAACTTCGAAACTCTCCACTATCTGGGTGGGGCGCTCACTCAGCCCGGTCGACTGTTCGACAAGAGCCTTGGCCATTCTCGCGTGGTTCGCTGCGATTTCGTTGAGAGTTGACACGTTACATCTCCCGGTGACTGACCAAGCGCATCGCTGGCGTCCTAAGCGTTAATTAAAGTGCTGCCGTGTCAGAATTACGTCGTTCTGTGGCTGCTACGAGCGTCTTGTGCAAACCTTAAGCCAGGAATAGTCAAAAAATTCGCGCAAGGTTTTTGATGCGACGAATGGTGGTGCCGATATTTCCTGAGCCTATAAGGCCGGGGAAAAAGGTGATTAGACGTGCCGAAGTTGTTTTGTTAAAAAAATAGTGCATGGCTGCTATTGACGCGCCAATGCATCTCCATTCGGTTAGATGGAAATCGCCCAACATTGAGCTGGGCAACGATCAATGAGTCTGATGCCGATACAGGGATAAGTAACAGCGACTTTGGCCAACTGCTCGCGCACAGAGGCATTGGGCTCATTGATCCCCTTTCTCTTCCACAGATTGATTCTTTCGAACGAGCAACATCGCTCAGCGTTCTGCTGGCTGCTCGGGCGACGCCGCGCTACAGTCACGCCTTTTAGACAAGGAAGTATCATGTGGATTTTGAAAGTAGCGGTGACTCGGCCCATTTTTCGCCAATGGTTGATCACTGCTTCTATCGGCCTTTTTGCGGTGGCGGGCGGTGCACAGGCTCAAACCACGCCACAGGCAAACCAGGAGATAAAGGGCTTGCTGGATTTTGTGGAGCGCAGTGAGTGCAAGTTCGTGCGCAACGGCAGTGAATACCCTGGACCCCAGGCTCGGGCACATCTCGAAAAGAAGCTGAATTATCTCGAAGGCAAGAACATGGTGAGCAGCGCGGAAGACTTCATTGATCTCGCTGCCACTAAAAGCAGCATGAATGGCAAAGCCTATGAAGTGCGTTGCTCAACAGGCGTCCAGCCGACGAGTACCTGGCTGAAGACGGAGCTGCAGAGACAACGCCAGCTTCATTGAGCCCGGCCCGCTTGCCGTAATGCTGTTCACTTAAGGTTGGGTACATATCCGTTTCTGCGGTGATGGCTGATTACGGTTTCGCTTTTACAGCGAGTCACTTTCGAAAAGCCTGCGCGGCCCGGCGGAAAGTAACCAAAGCGCTTCTGCCCCGCCATTCGGTGCCTCGCCTAGGCTCGGCATGCCCTCACTCCGGCATTGCTCCGGGGGCCCGCCGCCATCGGCCATCCATGGCCGGGGGCGGCTACCGCGGCATCCTTGCCGCGGTGCCCCCTGCGCAACGCCTGCGTTCGGCCTCTGGGAAAGGGGCGGCAGATCTGAAGCAACAGCCACAGCAAGATCAAAAGATCGCAGCCTCGTTTCACTCGACAGCTCCTACAGGGGGAGGCGGTGTACGCACGCTTCTCACCACTCAACAGGCCGAGCGTTAGCTCGCCTGCAGCTTTTGATCTTGATGCACCGCCGCCTCGAGAGGCCGAGTGGAGGTTCTGCGCAGTGGGCAACCCGGCATGGATGCCGGGTTAGCCGCCCCCGGCCATGGATGGCCGATGGCGGCGGGCCCACGGAGCAGGACCGGAGCGAGGGCATGCCGAGCCTAGGCGAGGCACCGAACGTCAGGGGCAGAAGCGCTTTGGTTACTTTCGCGCTTTTCGAAAGTGACTCGCTGTAAAAGCGAAACCGTAATCAGCCATCACCGCAGAAACGGATATGAACCCAACCTCAAGCAAACAGCATCAGGCCCACTCGCCGGGCTTTTTCGTTTCCGGGATTCGTACAGCCAGGCAGTTGTCATGAAATGAAAAGCCATTGTCGTCTGATGAGAAGCGACTCGCCAGACGGCGTCCTACAGTCCAATCAGCGCAATTCGACGCAGCACGCCCATCTTGCAGACTGGAGAATAAGAAAAAATGGCCAAAGCCGTACGCTTCTACGAAACCGGTGGTCCCGAAGTCCTCCGTTATGAGGAGGTCGAAGTTGGCGACCCCGGTCCAGGCCAGGTTCGTCTTCGTCATGTGGCGGTTGGCCTGAACTATGCCGACACCTATTTTCGCAATGGCACATACCCGATCCCGATGCCCAATGGCATGGGGGTTGAAGCTTCCGGTGTGGTCCAGGCCATTGGCGAGGGGGTTACCAATGTGCGCGTGGGGGATCGCGTCACCTACACCGGCTTTCTCAATACATTGGGCGCCTACAGCACCGAACGCCTGATCCCGGCCGCGCCGTTGATCAAGCTGCCGGAAACCATCAGTTTCGAGACCGCCGCCGCCATGACCATGCGCGGCTTGACGTCCTCGTACCTGATGCGGCGCATTTACGATTTCAAGGCCGGCGACAGCATTCTGTTGCACGCCGCTGCCGGTGGCGTAGGCCTGATCGTTTCGCAGTGGGCCAAGCTGCTCGGCCTGACCGTCATCGGTACCGTGTCCACTGAGGTCAAGGGTGAAATTGCCCGGGCCCATGGCTGCGACCATGTCATCAATTACAGCCACGAAGATGTCGCCCAGCGCGTTCGCGAGTTGACTGACGGCGTGGGGGTCAACGTGGTGTTCGACAGCGTCGGCAAGAACACCTTCATGGGTTCGCTGGATTCGCTCAAGCGTCGTGGCCTGATGGTGTGCGTCGGCACGGCATCCGGTCCGATCCCGGCCTTGGATCCGGTACTGCTGGCGATGAAAGGCTCGCTGTTCATGACCCGTCCCGCCCTGGCCGACTACATCGCCGACCCGGCGGAAAAAGCCGCCCTGGCCGGCGAATTGTTCGACCACGTTGGCAGCGGTCGGATCAAGATCGAGATCAACCAGCACTACGCCTTGCAGGATGCCGTCCAGGCCCATCGCGATCTGGAATCACGCAAGACCACGGGCTCGTCGATTTTCGTCATTTAAGGGAGTCGTCTGCCATGAAAGTCGAACAATTGACCTGCAGCATTGGCGCGGAGCTGGTGGGCGTCAACCTCGCCGATGCGGTGCATGACGACGGTCTTTTTGCCGAGATTCGTGCTCAGTTGCTCAAGCATCGGGTGGTGTTCCTGCGCGATCAGGACATCACTCGCGCCGAGCACGTGGCATTCGCTCGCCGCTTTGGCGAACTGGAGGATCATCCGGTGGCCGGCAGCGATCCGGATCATCCCGGGCTGGTGCGCATCTACAAGAACCCGGACCAGCCGATGGACCGCTACGAAAACGCCTGGCACACCGACGCGACCTGGCGCGAGGCGCCGCCGATGGGCTGCGTGCTGCGCTGTGTAGAGTGCCCGCCGGTGGGCGGCGACACCATGTGGGCCAACATGGTCGAGGCTTACGCGCGTTTGCCGGAGGACGTAAAGGTGAAGATTGCCGACCTGCGCGCCCGCCACAGCATCGAAGCGAGTTTCGGTGCCGCCATGCCAATCGACAAGCGTCTGGCGCTCAAGGCGATGTACCCGGATGCCGAGCACCCGGTGGTGCGTACCCACCCGGAAACCGGGGAGAAGGTGCTGTTCGTCAACGCCTTCACGACACACTTGAGCAACTACCACACCCCCGAGCGGGTGCGCTTCGGCCAGGACGCCAACCCCGGCGCGAGCGAGTTGCTGCGCTACCTGATCAGCCAGGCTTACATCCCCGAGTATCAGGTGCGCTGGCGCTGGAAGCCCAACAGCATCGCCATCTGGGACAACCGCAGCACCCAGCACTACGCCGTCATGGATTACCCGCCGTGCCATCGCAAGATGGAGCGTGCCGGAATCATCGGCGACAAGACCTACTGATCGACCCCTTCTGCATTCGCACTCGTAAACACGTCTGCCCGGCACGATCCCGGGTGGGCGCGACAATCATAAAAACAGGAGTAACTCATGCAATTCTTCGACGATTCCCTGCACCCGGAAAACATGGAAAAGGTGGTCATCACCGTGGCCCCGTACGGCCCGGAATGGATGCCGGAAGACTTCCCCGAAGACATCCCGCTGACCATGGACGAACAGGTGCAAAAAGCGGTCGAGTGTTATGAGGCCGGTGCCACGGTTCTGCACCTGCATGTGCGCGAACTGGACGGCAAGGGCTCCAAGCGTCTGTCCAAATTCAACGAGTTGATCGCTGGCGTGCGTGAAGCCGTGCCGGACATGATCATTCAGGTCGGTGGTTCGATTTCCTTCGCGCCGGAAAGCGATGGCGAAGCCGCCAAGTGGCTGTCTGACGATACGCGACACATGCTGGCCGAGCTGACGCCAAAACCGGATCAGGTCACGGTAGCGATCAACACCACCCAGATGAACATCATGGAGCTGCTGTATCCGGAATACCTGGAAGGCACGTCCCTGGCCAATCCGCTGTTTCAGGCCGCCTACAGCGAAATGACCGTACCGGCAGGCCCGGCCTGGGTCGCCGAACACCTCAAGCGTCTGATGGACAACGGCATCCAGCCGCACTTCCAGCTGACCGGCATGCATGCGATGGAAACCCTCGAGCGTCTGGTGCGCAAGGGCGTCTACAAGGGCCCGTTGAACCTGACCTGGATCGGTATCGGTGGCGGTTTCGATGGCCCCAATCCGTTCAATTTCTTCAACTTCATCCACCGCGCGCCAGACGGTTGCACCCTGACCTCCGAGTCGCTGCTCAAGAACGTCATGCCATTCAACACCATGTCGATGGCCATGGGTATGCACCCGCGTGTGGGCAATGAAGACACTATCATTGATCACAAGGGCGATCGTTTCGGCTCAGTTGCGCAGATCAAGCAGACCGTGCGCATCGCTCATGAACTGGGTCGCGAAATCGCCACCGGCAAAGAAGCCCGTGAGATCTACCGCATCGGCGTGCAGTACCAGAGCATCGAAGAAACCCTGCTGGCCAACGGTATGGCCCCCAACCGCAAGGCTGGGCAGAAAGGTGTGCCGCAACGCGGCTGATCGGCAGACGAGGCGGGAGGTCAACACCTCCCGCTCGCTGCACTGCAACACGCTTGATAACAACAATAAAACAAAGCTTTGAGGAGGCTGCATGGCCTTTCACCCAATCGCCGCAGACGATGACGACTGTGCTGTCGGTGTTGCGCGCCCGTACGCCTGGATCGTCTTTGCACTGACGTTCGGGTTGTTGATTTCCGATTACATGTCGCGCCAGGTGTTGAACGCGGTGTTCCCGATGCTCAAGGGCGAATGGGCCCTGAGCGACGGCCAGCTCGGTCTGCTCAGTGGCATTGTCGCGCTGATGGTGGGGCTGCTGACGTTTCCCCTGTCATTGCTGGCGGATCGCTTTGGCCGGGTCAAGAGCCTGGCGCTGATGGCCTTGCTGTGGAGTCTGGCGACGCTGGGCTGCGCAGTGGCGCAGGACTATCAGCAGATGTTCATTGCACGATTCATGGTCGGCGTCGGCGAAGCGGCGTACGGCAGCGTCGGCATCGCGGTGGTGATTTCGGTGTTTCCCAAACACCTGCGTGCAACGCTGGCCAGTGCCTTCATGGCGGGTGGCATGTTCGGTTCGGTATTAGGCATGGCGCTGGGCGGTGCAATCGCCGCCAAGCTTGGCTGGCGCTGGTCGTTTGCCGGCATGGCGCTGTTCGGCCTGCTGCTGGCTGTGCTTTACCCGGTCATCGTCAAGGAAGCACGCATTGCGCCGCAACGTGCCTCCCTGGCGGCGAACAAGGTGGCGGCAGCGGTCAAGCGTCCGTTGCGTACGCTGTTTTCCAGCCGCTCGGTAATCGCTGCCTACATCGGCAGTGGCTTGCAACTGTTCGTCGGCGGCACCGTCATTGTGTGGATGCCCAGTTACCTCAATCGTTATTACGACATGGCCACGGACAAGGCGGGCGGTGTCGCGGCGATCATCGTGCTGTGCAGCGGTGCGGGGATGATCCTGTGCGGCATGCTCAGCGATCGACTGTCGCGCCATTCGCCGGAGCGCAAAGTCACTTTGGCCATCGCCTATTGCCTGGGCAGTTGCCTGCTGTTGTCGGCGGCGTTCGCCCTGCCGGCAGGGCCTGTGCAATTGGCGCTGATCTGCCTCGGCATGTTGATTGCCGCCGGCACGACCGGCCCTTGCGGAGCGATGGTTGCCAACCTGACCCATTACTCGGTCCACGGCACGGCCTTCGCAACGCTGACCCTGGCCAACAACATGCTGGGGTTGGCGCCTGGGCCGTTCATTACCGGCAGGGTGTCCGACGTAATCGGCTTGCAGGCTGCTTTTCAGTTAGTGCCGCTGGTCAGCATCGCGGCTGCGGCCGTGTTCTTTTATGCCAAGTGTCATTACCACAAGGACATTGCCCGGCTTAAGGGTGAGCGGGTCATCGATCCGGTGGACGAATCCGTGTTAGAGGTGAAGTTGTGAGTGGTCATTTACGTATTGATGTGTTCTTCGATTTCATCTGTCCCTGGTGCCTGATCGGCAAGCGTCAACTGGAGCATGCGCAAGTACAGTTTCGCAGTCGCCACCCGGGTGTGCAGATCACCACGGAGTGGCATGGCGTGCAGTTGCTGCCTCAGTTGCCGGTACAAGGTGAGCCCTTCGCCGACTTCTATCGCAAGCGTCTGGGCAATGCCGACGCTGTGGTCATGCGCCAAGCCCAGGTACAGGAGGCTGCCGCGGCGGTCGGATTGGCCATTGATTTTAGCCGCATCGCGACAATGCCTAACACCGCAGACGCTCATCGTTTCTTCGAGCGTGCCAGCGAGCTGGGCAATGTTGCCCAGCGTGACATCTTGCTCGAGCGCCTGTTCGCCGCTTATTTCCAGAAGGGCGAAGACCTGGGTTGCCGTGAGACCTTGCTCGCGATTGCCCGCTCCTGCGGCATTGATGTCGAGGCCTTGGCCGACTGCCTGATGGGTGACGCCACGCCATTTGCCGGATCACCCGGGGCGAGCAGTGGCGTGCCGAGTTTTCAGTTCGACCGCGGCATGACGGTGGTGGGCGCGCAACCGGCAGTGGCGTTGCTCAAGGCCATGAGCCAGGCACTGAAAGAAAGTGATTACGAGCGACAACCGGCATGAGCCTTCGTATCCCCGTGCCTGCCGGAAAATTCCCGCAGGCGGGCGGTCGTGCACTGTTCGAATTCGATGACAAAAGCCTGGCGCTGTTCAACGTCGAAGGTGACCTGTTCGCCATCGACGACAGTTGCCCGCACCAGGGCGCCTCGCTGTGTGGCGGGCGTCTTGAGGGGCGGGTGATTCAGTGCTGCGCCCATGGCCTGCGCTTCGATTTGCGCAGCGGCTACTTGCTCAATTCCACTGCTGTCAAAGTCGCCAACTACCCGGTCGAGATCATCGACGGCCAGGCATTCATCGTCATCGTTCCCGAGGAGGCCGCGCCATGAGCGCCATCGCTCTCACCCGTATCCACAGCCGAACGCGCGAGTTGGCGCCGGGTTTTGTCGTCAGTCTGATCGTTGCAGCTGCTGCGTCCTTTTTGTCCGAGCACTACGGCGCGCCGGTGATGCTGTTCGCTTTGTTGCTGGGCATGGCGCTCAACTTCCTGTCCGGTGACGGCGTCTGCAAGGCCGGCATCGAGTTCACTGCGCGCACTGTGTTGCGCATCGGCGTGGCGTTGCTGGGCATGCGCATCACACTCGAACAGATTGCCGCGCTGGGCTGGAAGCCTGTGGCCCTGGTGGTGATTCTGGTGGTGGTGACGATCGGCGTCTCGGTGATCGCGGCCAAGGCGCTGGGATTCCAGCGTTTGTTCGGCATGCTCACCGGTGGCGCCACGGCGATTTGTGGTGCATCGGCCGCGTTGGCGCTGGCGGCGGCATTGCCCAATCATCCGCAGAAAGAACGCGCGACGTTATTCACGGTGATCGGGGTGTCGGCGCTGTCGACCCTGGCGATGATCGTGTACCCGATGATTGCCAATTGGCTGTCGTTGTCGCCACAAGTGGCCGGCGTGTTCCTCGGCGCCACCATCCACGATGTCGCCCAGGTCGTCGGTGCCGGTTACAGCATGTCGACCGAGACCGGTGATACGGCCACGGTGGTCAAGTTGATGCGGGTCGCCATGCTGCTTCCGGTGATCGTCTGCGCCGCCATGATTACCCGCATGCAGGGCGCCGACCCGACCGGCAAACGACCGCCGCTGCTGCCTTGGTTCGCCGTCGGTTTTCTGATTCTGGCCTGTATCAACAGCACCGGATGGGTGGCCCCGGTGGTGCAGGGATCGGTCAATGAATTGTCGCGCTGGTGCCTGGTGGTTTCCATCAGCGCCCTGGGTATGAAAACCCAGCTCAAGGAGTTGGCGGCTGTCGGCATCAAGCCGATCCTGCTGATGGTGGGGGAGACGGTGTTCCTTGTCGTGCTGGTGCTGTTGTTGCTGCGTTGGGGAATGTAGGCACACAACACTGTGGCGAGGGAGCTTGCTCCCGCTGGGGTGCGAAGCGCCCCTCTTCCAAGACCACTGTATTTTTTCAGAAAGTACGCGGCGACTGATTTGGGGCTGCTCCGCAGCCCAGCGGGAGCAAGCTCCCTCGCCACAGGACTCCTCGGCCGGTGTCACGAACGCCGTTTTTGCGGCGACTGTACCAGCAGTCGCCGCTTTTTTTTGCGTCCCTTTCAGTCGTCCCAGGGTTCCGAGGAGCCGGGCAGGGCGCTCGGTTCGCTGGGTACCTTGGGTTGTTTTTGCGCGCTGCGCCAAGCGGCCGGCGGCATGCCGAACTGGGTGATGAACCAGCGTGTGAAGGAACTCGCCATGGAGTAGCCGAGCATGTCGGCGATCCGGCCCAGCGAGTAATTCGGGTTTTCCAGGTAGCGCAACACCAGGTCACGGCGCACGTCGTTGATCAGGTCGTTGAAGGCGCAGCCGTCGTCTTTGAGGCGGCGTTGCAGGGTCCGAACGTTCATGCCCTGAGTCTGGGCGATCTGCTCGATGGTGGCGCGTCCCATCGGCAACAACAGGTAGATGGCTTTGCGCACCTCGAACAGCATCGAAGGGTCTTCGTGGCCCAGCAGCGAGTCGAGGTAACTCTGGGCATAGCGTGCCATGGCCGGGTCGGCATGGGGGGTGGTCATGTCAAGGCTGGCATTGGGACAGACAATGCCATTGAACTCGCTGCCGAACTCCAGTTTGCAGCCGAACAGACGGCGATGCAGTTGCAGGTTATCGGGAGGCTGGTGCGTGAAGTTGACACTGTAGGGTTGCCAGTGTGCGCCGAGCAGGGCGGCGCACAGGCGGAACATCACCCCGATCGCCAGTTCATTGGCTTGTCGGCAGGGCATCGGCGTTTCAGGGACCACCTCCTCGCGAATGATCACCAGCTTGCCAGCCTCTTCAATGAACAGGGCCAGTGAGTCGTTCATCAGATGCCGGTAATGCACCAACACTTGCAACGCATCACGCAACGTACGCTGGTGGCTGAGCAGCAGACTGACCACGCCGAAGTGCGAGAGCTGGCGCGACTCGGCCATGCTCAGGCCGAAGCTCTGGCAGCCGCTGGCGGCGGCTGAGTCCTCCAGCAGACGCACGGCGGCATCGATGGGAATGCGGTGTTCAGGGGCTTGCAGCTGGGCTTTGCTCAAGCCGACGTCGGCCAGTACATCACGTGGGTTGAATCCCAGGTACTGGGAGACATCCAGGTAGTTGGTCAAGACGGCGGCGCGAACAAGCTTGGGCATGCGAAGGTCTTTCCTGGGCCGGTTGCGATTCAAATTTGCGTGGCGACTATATCCAGCACATCAACAATTGAACAGTTGCGACGTTGTCGAGGGCGCTCGCCCAATGCTGTCCAAAATCACACCGTCATTGTGGAGCAATCGACGCTCATCCATTGATTACAGTGAGCTGTAGAGAACTTGCGGAGACTTTCGACCAATGGTCGCTGTGCGCCAACACCAGGAAATTTGTCATGAAAAGAAAAGTGCCTGACGTCCAATGAAAAGCGCCTCGGGCGGGCGCTCTTTAATGTCAGTCCTACAAGAAGCCCCTGGCGAACAGAGCCAGTCGAGTCATCGAGAAAGCGAAGGTGTTGACGTGGACAAACTGCAAACTGCCGCAACCGTTCTGATCGTACCGGGTCTGCGCGAGCACGTTGCCGAGCATTGGCAAACGCTGCTTGAAGCCAGGCTGTGCAAGGTACGCAGTGTGCCGCCGCTGGAAACCGACAAGCTCGATTGCAGCAAGCGGGTCGAAGCGATTCAACACACACTTGCGCAGATCGACGGGCCGGTGATTCTGGTCGCTCACAGCGCCGGTGTGTTGATGGTTGCGCACTGGGCTGCCCGGCACAGTCGGCCGATCAAAGGCGCGCTGCTGGCCGCTCCACCGGACCTTGATGCCCAATGGCCGCAGGGCTATCCATCCGCTGAAACCCTGCGCACCCAGGGTTGGGACCCTCTACCTAAAGGCCGGCTGCCGTTCCGCAGTCTGGTGGCCGCCAGTAGCAACGACCACCTCGCCAGCCTGAACGCCGCCACGCGCATGGCCGAAGGCTGGGGCAGCGAACTGCTCAACCTCGGCGAAGTCGGTCATCTCAATCCTGCTGCCGGGTATGGGCACTGGCCACACGCCGAAGCACTCATCCTCGAGCTGGATCGCTAACTCAGGCGCCGGTTGGCCCGCGCCATCCGGCAATTGCCCTCACTCCTGAAAACGTAAACCCCTGGAACAAGGGGTTGCGCGAGGGCGGCTGCGCTTAAAACAAATACAAAAAGGCGGAGACAACGCAATGCACAACAATAAGAGTCACGGGTTCGCACCCTCGCGTTACACCTTGTTGGCCTCGGCCATTCTGGCCGCAGCCATGCCGGTCGCGCAGGCGGTAGAGCTCGACACAGGTAACCCGGACTGGACCGTGCGTCTTGATAACACCGTGAAGTACAACTACGGCGTACGCACCGAAAGCGCTGACAAACGCATGCTGGCAACGCCGAACAACAACGACGGCGACTACAACTTCCGCAAGGCCGGGACCAACATCACCAACCGTGTTGACCTGTTGACCGAGATGGATGTGGTCTACCAGAACTACATGGGTTTCCGTGTCAGCGCCGCCAGTTGGTACGACAAGGCCTACGAGAACACCGGTTCCAATTCCAACCCGTTCGTCAACGGCAACGACGCAAGGTCGGGGCTGGTCGCCAACGACCCACGTCTGGCCGCGGTCACCGGTGACAACGTCGGCAACGGCAGCCCGCACCTGAGCAACTATGCCCAGCGTTACTACACCGGTCCGTCCGGCGAAATCCTCGATGCCTTCGTGTTTTACAGCACCGAAGTGGGCGAGGAATCGCTGCTGAGCGTCAAGGCCGGTCAGCACAACGTGTTCTGGGGCGAGACCATTCTCAACCCGGTGCACTCGATCAGTTACGGCCAATCCGGCCTGGACCTGGCCAAACTGGCCGCCTCGCCGGGCACTGAAGCGAAGGAGCTGTTCGTTCCGCGTAATCAGCTGTCGATGTCATTCACGGTCAATCCCGAGTTGACCGTGGGCGCTCAGTATTTCCTCGATTGGGATGCCGCGCGCCTGCCGGAAGCGGGCACTTATTACGGTGGTTCCGATCTGGTCGGTTTCGGTGCGCAGTCGTTCCTGCTGGGCAATACCAATGGCGTGGTGCCGGGCAGTCCACTGGGGTGCGGTCTGGCGCCGTGCAACGGCTTGACCAACGTGCGTCGCGGTCACGACCTGACGCCGGACAAGCGCGGTGACTGGGGCGTTATGGCCAAGTGGTCGCCGGCCTGGCTGGATGGCACCCTCGGCGTTTACTACCGCGAAACCTCGGAAATCCTGCCGCAAGCCTGGCTGGATGCCAGAGGCCTGAGTTCGGCCAACCCCAACGGCACCCGGCCGGCAGGGCAAGTGCCTGCGGTGGTCAATACGCTCAACTCGCTGAGCACCGCCACCTATCAAATGGCCTATGCCGACAACATCAAGATCGTTGGCCTGAGCCTGTCCAAGGATGTGGGCGGTGTGAGCGTCGGTTCGGACCTGAACATTCGACACAACATGCCGCTGGCCAGTATTCCGGCGGTGGTCAGCACTAACAGTCCGCTGGGCCTGGGCGCGGGTCTTGGCCTGTTGCCGGCGCGTACGGCTGCCACCGGTGTGGTCTACGACACCCCGCAAAAGGGCGACAGCATGGCCGCCACCGGCGACACCTTGCACTGGACGCTCAACGGTCTGATGACCATTGCTAAAACACCTGTGTTCGATTCGGCAACCCTGCTTGGCGAGCTGTATTACAGCAACCTGCTCAAGCTCGATAGCAAGAACGAAGCGCTCTACAAGGGCAAGGACACCTATCGCGGCATCGACCAGCCGACCCGGGACAACTGGGGCATCGCGGTCAACTTCACGCCGACCTGGTACCAGGTGTTTCCCGGTGTCGACCTCAACGCGCCGATGTCCATCAACGTCGGTCTCGACGGCGTCTCACCAGTGTCCGGTGGCGGTGCCAAAGACACCGGTAACTACGCCATCGGCCTCGGGGCCGTTGTGTACAACAAATACTTCGTTGACCTGAAGTACGTGGACTCTTTCGGCAAGACCGACAAGTGCGACGCCAGCGGTCTGAGCACCGGCGCAGCCAATGCCGGCAGCGGCGACGGCTCCACACCCAATGCCTTTAGCGGCAATGAAAACTACGCCTGTTACGCCGGTGGCTACTCGGCCTTCTCCGGTGGTGGTGCAACGACTGAGGACCGTGGCGCCGTTTACCTGACGATGAAAACCACTTTTTGATTCACCACTGATTTGCTCAATGCAAGCAGGAGAATAACAAGATGAAATTCGCAAAAACCGTGTTGGCCGCTTCGCTGGCCATGGTCCTTGCCGCCCAGGCACAGGCCGCTGTTTCAACTCAGGACGTTGCTAAATTGGGCAGCAGCCTGACCCTGGTGGGCGCCGAAAAGGCCGGGAACGCTGATGGTTCCATCCCCGCTTATGACGGTGGCCTGACCACGCCGCCAGCCAGTTTCAAATCCGGTGACAGCATGCGTCCGGATCCCTTCGTCAACGAAAAACCGTTGCTGGTGATCGACGGCAAAAACGTTGATCAGTACAAGGGCATGCTCAGTGCAACCACGGCGGAACTGGCCAAACGTTTCCCGAGCTTTCACGTCAATGTCTACCCGACCCACCGCACCGTTTCGCTGCCCAAAGCCATCCTCGATAACGGCGTGAAGAATGCCAGCGGCGCCAAGTCCCTCGAAGGCGGTTTGGCCATCGATAACGTGCTGCCGGGCGTGCCGTTCCCGATCCCGCAGTCGGGCAACGAAGCAATGTGGAACTTCCTGCTGCGCTATCAGGGCGTGAGCATCAATTCCAAGTACGACTCCTGGAACGTCGACTCCGCCGGCGTGCCGAGCCTGGCGACCACCGGGCAGGCGTTCATTTCCTATCCGATCTACGAGAACCTGGCGCAGCCGATCAGCAGCGCCGACGTGTACTACCAGATGAAGCTGTCCTACACCGGCCCTGCGCGCCGGGCCGGTGAAGCGGTGATGCTCAAGGACGCCGCCAATCCTCTGCAGCAACCGCGCCGCGCCTGGCAGTACTTGCCGGGCCAGCGTCGGGTCAAGCTGGCACCGAACCTGGCCTACGACACGCCTAACCCCGGCACCGCTGGCGCGGGCACCTACGACGATGTTTTCGTGTTCAACGGTGCACTGGACCGCTACGACTGGAAGCTGGTGGGCAAGCAGGAAATGATCGTGCCCTACAACACCTACAAGCTGACTTACGCCCAGGATCCCAAGTCGCTGACCACCGCCAATCACCTGGCTCCCGATTACGTGCGTTGGGAAAAACACCGCGTCTGGGTGGTGGAGGGCAACCTCAAGGCCGGCGCTCGACACATCTATCAGAAGCGCCGCTTCTACCTCGATGAAGACAGCTGGACCGCTCTGGCCTCCGACCAATACGACGCCCGTGGGCAGTTGTACCGTGGCTCCTTCGCGTTCCTCAGCCAGAGCTACGACAAGCAGATCCCGGATTCCACGCCCTTCATGATCTATGACCTGGTGGGTGGTTCCTACAACATCAACGGCGTGGTCGGGCCTTACGGCGGCATCAAGTACATCGATCCGCTTTCCAAGGCGCAATGGTCGTCGGAATCCCTGGCCGGCAGCGGCATTCGCTAAGCCCCCGCAAAAAAACGCCCACAGGGTCCACTGCTCACAAGGCGTGGACCGTGTGGTGGTCGGTGCACGCCGATCGTCGCGGGCGCCAGGTGTGAACGTCAGACACACGGATGTGTGTCCCGGCGCGGTTTTCCGAAGAGGACGCGGTATGTGTTCGTATAAGAATTATTTGCAGGTGGCGTTTGGCGTTGTGCTCGGCCTGTTGCAGGGCGTCGCCCACGCGGCCGATTACGTCGATGTGCTGGACTTGCCCGCCAGGGTCAGTGCGTTGGCCATCAACAGTCCGTTGTCCGGCATGGCCCGCGCCGGTGAGCGCGTGATCGCCGTCGGCCAGCGTGGCCATATTCTGTTTTCCGATGATTCCGGCAAGCACTGGCAACAGGCCGCGGTGCCGATCAGTGCCGACCTCAATGCCGTGAGTTTTCCTTCCGCCACCCAGGGCTGGGCGGTGGGCGGTGACGGCGTGGTGTTGCACAGCAATGACGCGGGTGCGACCTGGCGCAAGCAACTGGACGGCCGCGAAATCGGGGCCTTGCTGGTCAAGCATTACAGCGCGTTGGCCCGTGCAGAACCTGACAACGAACAATGGCCACTGCTGGTCGCCGAAGGTGAGCGTCTGGTGGCGCAGGGCGCCGACAAACCCTTGCTCGATGTCTGGTTCGCCAACGAGCACCTCGGCTATGTGGTCGGGGTGTTTAACCTGATCCTGCGCACCGAGGATGGCGGCCAGAGCTGGACACCGTTCCAGGACCGCACCGACAACCCGCAGGGCTTTCACCTCAACGCCATCGCCTCCACCGGCGATGCGCTGTACATCGCCGGCGAGCAGGGCTTGTTGCTGAAATGGGATGACACCCAACAGCGGTTCGCCGCCGTGCAAACACCCTATCAGGGCAGTTTTTTCGGCGTGCTCGGCAAGCCCGGGGAAGCGCTCGTCTATGGCTTGCGCGGCAATGTGCTGCGCAGCACCGATGGCGGTCTCAGCTGGACCCCGCAGAACAGTGGCCTGCACGTCAGCATCACCGCCGGCATCGTCGATGCCCATGGTGATTACCGCTTGTTCACCCAGGGTGGACAGATGCTGGTGAGCCAGGGCACCGATGCGCAAATGCACTGGGTGCAGCAAGCCGAGCCGGTCCCGGTGACTGGCGTCACGCGCGCCGCCAACGGTGCGCTGGTGGTGGTTGGCAGCCGTGGTGCACGGACGCTGTCCGTTGAATAAGCCCTCGAACCCTTAGAGCGAGAACCCAGACATGGGCAATATCAAACAAGAAACCATGCCGGTGATCCGCGATCTGCGGGACTTCGACCGCCAATCCGGCAATCGGTTGGAGCGGCTGGTGTTCAACTACCGTCCGCTGTTCATGCTGCTGATGGCGCTGGCCACCGTGGTGCTGGGCTACATGGCCGCGACTCGCCTGGAGCTGCGTCCAAGCTTCGAAAAAATGATTCCGCAGAGTCAGCCGTACATCCAGAACTTCCTGGAAAACCGCCAGTCGTTGCGCGGTTTGGGCAACTCGGTGCGGGTGGTGGTGGAGAACACTCAGGGCGATATTTTCGATCCCGGTTACCTGGACGTGCTCAAGCAGGTCAATGACAAATTGTTCCTCACCGAAGGCGTCGACCGCGCCTGGATGAAGTCGTTATGGAGCCCGGCGGTGCGCTGGACCGAAGTCACCGAGGAAGGGTTCCAGGGTGGCCCGGTGATGCCCGACACCTATGAAGGCAAGCCTGAGCAAATAGAACAGCTGCGCCAGAACATTTCCCGCGCCGGTATCGTCGGCAGCCTTGTGGCCAGCGACTACAAATCGAGCATGCTGATCGTCCCCCTGCTGGACAAGGCCACGGCCAGCGGTCAACGCATCGACTACCACGCCTTTTCGCAGATGCTCGAAGAGCAGTTGCGCGACAAGATCGAATTTGCCGGCGACAGCGCTGCACGCAAGGCCGGGGAGGAGGGCAAGGGCCAATACAAAGTCCGGGTGATCGGTTTCGCCAAACTGATGGGCGACCTGATCGACGGGCTGATTCAGGTGATGATGTTCTTCGGCCTGGCCGTGGTCACTTCACTGATCATCATTTACGCCTACACCCGCTGCGTGCGCAGCACCTTGCTGGTGGTCGGCTGCTCGCTGATTGCGGTGGTCTGGCAACTCGGCATTGTCGCCTGGCTCGGCTATGCCATTGACCCGTACTCGGTGCTGGTGCCTTTTCTGATCTTCGCCATCGGTGTGTCCCACGCGGCGCAGAAGATGAACGGGATCATGCAGGACATCGCCCGTGGCACCCACAAACTCATCGCCGCACGCTACACCTTCCGCCGTCTGTTCATTGCCGGCGTCACCGCGCTGCTGGCCGACGCCGTCGGATTCGCGGTACTGATGCTGATCGATATTCCGGTAATCCGGGATCTGGCGATCACCGCCAGTATCGGTGTGGCGGTGCTGATTTTTACCTCGCTATTGTTGATGCCGGTGGCGCTGTCGTATGTCGGCGTCGGCGCCAAGGCTGCCGAGCGTGCGCTGAAAATCGACACGCGCGCAGAAGGGCACAAAGGCTTCGGCAAACTGTGGGACTTGCTCGACCGATTCACCACGCGCAAGTGGGCCACAGGGGCGGTATTGGTCGCGGTGCTGATGGGCATCGGCGGCTTCATGGTCAGCCTGCAACTGAAGATCGGCGATCTGGAAAGTGGCGCACCGGAGTTGCGTGCCGACTCTCGCTATAACCGTGACAACGCCTACATCACCAGTCACTACGCGCTGTCCAGCGACCTGTTCGCGGTGATGATCAAGACTGCGCCGGAAGGCTGCTTGAACTACAAGACGTTGATCCTCGCCGACCGACTGGCCTGGGAGCTGCAGCAGTACCCGGGCGTGCAGGCGACGGCGTCGTTGGTCAACGCGGTGCGCCAAATCACCGCCGGCACCTATGAAGGCAACCCCAAACTCAACAGCATCCAGCGCAATCAGGACGTGCTGAACTACGCCGCGCAGCAAGCCTCGGTCAACTCCCCGGAGTTGTTCAACACCGATTGTTCACTGATGCCGGTGATCACCTTCCTCAAGGACCACAAGGCCGAGACCCTGGATACCGTGGTGGGCATCGCCGAAAAATTCGCCCGGGACAACAACAGCGAAGATCGACAGTTTCTGCTGGCGGCCGGGTCGGCCGGGATTGAGGCAGCGACCAACATTGTGGTGCGCGAGGCCAATCGCACCATGCTGTTGTACGTCTATGCGGCGGTGACGTTGTTCTGCCTGATCACCTTCCGCAGTTGGCGCGCGACCCTGGTCGCCCTGTTGCCACTGGTGCTGACGTCGATCCTCTGCGAAGCATTGATGGTGGCCATGGGCATTGGCGTGAAGGTCGCGACCCTGCCGGTGATCGCATTGGGCGTGGGCATCGGTGTGGATTACGCGTTGTACCTGCTCAGCGTGCAGTTGCATTACCAGCGCCAGGGCCTGCCGCTGTCTCAGGCTTACCGCAACGCCGTGTCGTTTACCGGCCGGGTCGTGGGCCTGGTGGGCATCACCCTGGCGGCCGGCGTGGTGTGCTGGGTCTGGTCGCCGATCAAGTTCCAGGCCGACATGGGCATCCTGCTGACCTTCATGTTCCTGTGGAACATGCTGGGCGCGCTGGTGCTGATTCCTGCCCTGTCTTATTTCCTCCTGCGCGAACGGGCGCTTCAGCCGGGTCCTGATGCACAGACCGCTAACACTGAAATCTCTCAACGCCAGGGCGTGCCGCATGCCCTGACCACTTCCGAGTAAGCCAACCATGTCTGATTACAAAGCTCCTTTGCGCGATATGCGCTTCGTACTCAACGAAGTCTTCCAGGTGTCCCGGCTTTGGGCCCAATTGCCTGGCCTGGCCGAGGTGATCGATGAAGAAACGGCCGCCGCAATTCTTGAAGAGGCCGGCAAAATCAGTGGCGAAGTTATCGCACCGCTGAACCGCAACAGCGACGAACAGGGCTGCACCTGGAGCAACGGCACGGTCACGGCGCCGGATGGTTTTGTCGCGGCCTACCAGGCATTCGCCGACGGCGGTTGGGTGGGTGTTGGCGGTGATCCGCAGTTCGGTGGCATGGGCATGCCCAAGGCGATTTCGGCTCAGGTCGAGGAGATGGTCAACTCGGCAAGCCTGTCGTTCGGCCTGTACCCGATGCTGACCGCCGGTGCGTGCCTGTCGATCAATGCCCACGCCAGTCAGGAACTCAAGGAGCGCTATCTGCCGAACATGTACGCCGGCACCTGGACCGGTTCCATGTGCCTGACCGAGGCGCATGCCGGCACAGACCTGGGCCTGATTCGCACCCGTGCCGAACCTCAGGCCGACGGCAGTTTCAAGATCAGCGGCAGCAAGATCTTCATTACCGGCGGCGAGCACGACCTGACCAAAAACATTATCCATCTGGTACTGGCCCGGTTACCGGATGCGCCCGCCGGTCCCAAAGGCATTTCGCTGTTTCTGGTGCCCAAGGTACTGGTCAATGGCGATGGCTCGCTGGGTGAGCACAACGCGCTGTCCTGCGGTTCCATCGAGCACAAGATGGGCATCAAGGCCTCAGCCACGTGCGTGATGAACTTTGACGGGGCGACTGGCTGGATCATCGATGCGCCGAACAAGGGCCTGGCGGCGATGTTCACCATGATGAATTACGAACGTCTGGGCGTGGGTATCCAGGGCTTGGCGTTGGGCGAGCGTTCGTACCAGAACGCCGTCGAATACGCCCGTGACCGTCTGCAAAGCCGTTCGCCGACGGGCGCGCAGAACAAGGACAAAGCCGCCGATCCGATCATCGTTCACCCGGATGTACGGCGGATGCTGTTGACCATGAAGGCCTTGAACGAAGGCGGGCGCGCGTTCTCCAGCTACGTGGCCCTGCAACTGGATACCGCCAAGTACAGCGATGACGCGGCAACCCGCACCCGTGCCCAGGAACTGGTGTCGCTGCTGACCCCGGTGGCCAAGGCGTTCCTCACCGACATGGGGCTGGAAACCACGGTGCATGGCCAGCAGGTCTTCGGCGGCCACGGTTACATCCGGGAATGGGGCCAGGAGCAGTTGGTTCGCGATGTGCGCATCACCCAGATCTACGAAGGCACCAACGGCATCCAGTCACTGGACCTGGCCGGGCGCAAAATCGTCGGCAGCGGCGGGGCGCTCTACCGGCTGTTCGCTTCGGAAATCCGCAACTTTACCGCCAATGCCTGCGCTGACCTCGGCGAGTTCACCCAACCGTTGAACGCCGCCGTCGACACCCTCGACGAACTGACCGCATGGCTGCTGGACCGAGCCCAGAACAACCCGAATGAAATCGGCGCGGCGTCGGTCGAGTACCTGCACGTATTCGGCTACACCGCGTACGCCTACATGTGGGCGCGAATGGCCAAAACCGCCATGAGCACGCATTCCAAAGACGATTTCTACGCCAGCAAACTGGCCACCGCGCGCTTCTACTTCGCCCGTCTGCTGCCACGCATCCACTCGTTGAGCGCGTCGGCCAAGGCAGGCAGCGAATGCCTCTATCAATTGGATGCAGAGCAGTTCTGAGCCCACGTAAAAAGAACCGGGAACCCCAACCATGATGGCGACAAAAATAATTCCGCCCGCCGACGGCGCCTATGCCTATCCCTTGCTGATCAAGCAATTGTTGCTGTCCGGCGTGCGCTACGAGCCGGGCCGGGAAATCGTGTATGCCGACAAACTGCGCTACAGCTACCAGACCCTCAACCAGCGGATCCGCCGGCTGGCCAACGCCTTGACCGCTGCCGACGTCAAGGCCGGGGACACCGTGGCCCTGCTCGACTGGGACAGCCATCGCTACCTGGAATGTTTCTTTGCCGTGCCGATGATCGGCGCGGTGCTGCATACCGTGAACATCCGTCTTTCGCCGGATCAGGTGCTCTTCACCATGAACCATGCCGAGGACGACCTGGTGCTGGTGCATGACGATTTTCTGCCTTTGGTTGAACAGATTCAGGGGCAGCTCAAAACCGTCAAAGGTTACCTGCAGCTAACGGACGACACAGCCACTCACACGTCGCTACCGGTGCTGGGGGAATATGAAAACCTGTTGGCCGGGTCGGCCGACCAGTACGACTTTCCCGACTTCGATGAAAACTCCGTCGCGACCCTTTTCTACACCACGGGCACCACTGGCGCCCCTAAAGGCGTGTATTTCACCCATCGCCAATTGGTCTTGCACACCTTGAATGCCGTGGGCACTTTGGGCGTCTATCAGGGGTTACCGCTGCTGCGCTCCGATGATGTCTACATGCCGATCACACCGATGTTTCATGTGCATGCCTGGGGTGTGCCCTATGTCGCCACCCTGATGGGAATCAAGCAGGTGTACCCCGGTCGTTACGAGCCCAACAGCCTGGTCAGGCTGTATCGAGAGGAGAAGGTCACGTTCTCCCACTGTGTGCCGACCATTCTGCAAATGATCCTGAACTGCGAGGAAGCGGCACAGACCCGTTTTGATGGCTGGAAAATGCTCCTGGGCGGCAGCGCGCTGACCTTAGGCATTGCCAGCGAAGCGAACGCCAAAGGTATTCAGGTGCACAGTGGTTATGGCATGTCGGAAACCTGTCCGTTGCTGTGCCTGACTTACCTGCGTGACAAAGACCTCGATCAATCCACGCAAGCCCAACTGGCCACCCGCATCAAGACGGGCACGCCTGTACCGATGGTCGACCTGAAAATCATCGATGCCAGTGGCAATGACGTTGCCCATGACGGCGAGTCCCTGGGCGAGATCGTGGTGCGCGCACCCTGGTTGACCCAAGGCTATTTGAAGGAGCCCGAAAAGGGCGCCGAGTTGTGGCACAACGGCTGGCTGCACACCGGCGACATGGCCTCTATCGACGCGTTGGGTGGAGTGGAAATCAAGGATCGCATCAAGGATGTGATCAAGACAGGCGGGGAGTGGATCAGCTCCCTGGAACTGGAGAGCCTGATCAGCGAGCACTCGGCGGTCATGTCGGTCGCGGTGGTGGGCATCGCCGATGAGCAATGGGGCGAACGGCCGATGGCGCTGGTGGTGTGCGAGCCCGGGCAGTATCTCGACCGCAAGATCCTGGAGACGCACCTTCAAGGATTTGTCGAGCGTGGCCGCATCAACAAATGGGCGATCCCCAAGCAGTTCAAGTTCGTTGCTGAGATCCCTAAAACAAGCGTTGGGAAGATTAACAAGAAGCTTATACGGGAGAGCGAATTGGGCTGAAAAAGGTGGGGTGGGTGCTACGTCAACCCTGGCCATACATCGTGAGGTGTTCTGTTTCAGATCAGTCTGCTTTAAAAAACTGAGGACTTGGGGGGAGCTGCGCGGCTGACTTCCCGACAGCTTCACTGATGACTCCCACAAGGCCAATGATGAGCACTGGGCCATAAAGGTTGAATCGCGCGATGACGCGGTGCTGCTCATTCAGGCCTTTAGCCTTAACTGATCCTCGTCGGCTGGCGTGATTCGTTGAAGTGGGGTATTTGTGTTCGGCCCGGCATGGAGCCGGATCAAGGAGAGCGAAATGGTGTTAGTGGATAGGCCGTACCCAGTTGTTTATGAGCATCGAGGCGTTAAAGCGAAGATTGATTTCGAATGGGATAGCGACAGTGATTCTGTGCCAACAGGACTTAGAATCGCTGTTGAGATCAAAGAAAGGCAGGTTGAAGCAATCCGTGAAAATGCCAAGTACAACAGCTTCAATGAGGCGTTAGCACGCGGTAAAGCATTGGCGAGGCTAGACATCGATTTGACTCTTGGGCCTGATCTTTCGGCTTGAAAACAGTAATCAGCGCAATAGGTTAGGGTGGGGCAGGCGGCTGGCGCAGAGTCGTGAAAAACGTCCATCTGTGCCGCGCCGTCGAGCCAGGCCGCTGCAATTCGGCGTTCGGCCATGGCGGCATAGTGCGGCGTTACTCGCGCGCCCGGCCCGTTACCGTTGTCATCTTCACCAGTCGTGGTGATGTTCAGAGCAGCCTCAAGGGCGAGTTGATTGTGATGCCGGCGTTCAAGGACATCAGGGAGAGAGTATTCGGGGGAGGGTATAGCTTCGACTCCATTCGAGGGAGTAGGGAGCTTAGCAGCGGGAATGGCTGACAACAAAAAGCCCGCGTATTGCGGGCTTTCTGTATGGGGTCAAATCCTTTTGTCCGATCAATCTGCGCTCCATTCCGTGAGCGCTTTGTGAAAAGCATGTCGCAGATACGAAAAAACCCGGCGCTAGGCCGGGTTCTTTATGCACGTGGCCAAATCCCTTTGGCTGACTGCATTGTGCTGGGTCGGTGTGACGAAGGTGTGACAGACAGATACGAAAAGCCCGGCGCTGGGCCGGGCGGATATCATGGCTTGTAGAGCCTATCTCTTTGCTCCGCAATCGTACGAAGCATTCGGGGGCAGCTGTGGAGGCGTGCTGGCGCAACCTGAAAGAAGCAAGCCCATAAAGAGCGAGAAAAGCAGCTTTTTCATAAATTCCATTTCAATTTATAAATCGACGATCGGGTAGCTAGATTTCAGCCGCGCGCGCCATAGAACTGGTTCAGCGCTATCAGCTCAAAAACAGCCACCAACACGCAGAATGCAACAAAGCCGCGCGTGAAGACCCTGCGAGGCTTTTCGTAAGGCTGGAGATTAGCGAGACCACCGAGAAGGTCGGATAAAAATTCGAGTAACCCCATCAGCAATCTGCCTCGCTGTTAATACACCCAGCCTTCAGCTGGGACGTTTGCGTTTCAATGAAGAACCCTGGCAGTCGCTGCTTTGCTTTCCGGTTGCTTCTTCAGCATTGAGTAACCCTTCTGCAGGGCAGTACTTGCCTTCAGTTTCTAGCTTAAGAGTATCGGCCACCAGAACACATATCTGATCCGTTGAGCCTATAACGCCAACCGCGGCTGTCTTTCCGCTCTGGTGCAGCTCATCGCAATCATACGCTGGTGTATTGCCATAGGCCTCGAAGGATCCCGAGACGGGAACAGTGACGGAACACCGGTCGTACCGCTAGCGCCCAGCCCTTCGAAAAGATACATGTTGCTCAGGTTCTTGCATTGCACCAGACGATCAGCCTCGTTCCCGGCCAAGCTCAGCCGTTCGGCGACTCGCAACAGCTCCACCGCTGACCACTTCAGATCGGAGGCGACACCCTGGAGGTCGCGCTTCAAGTCTTGCTCGGGCTTGTTGAGTCTGGAACGCTTCCAGAATAGTTATGGAACACAGGCCGAGCGGCGCTGATTTCTTCAAACCCCAGAAACGACAAAGCCCTGAATAATCAGGGCTTTGTCGGTACAAATATGGCGGAGGCGATGGGATTCGAACTCATGGACCTGTTACAGTCGACGGTTTTCAAGACCGCTATTTAAAGCCGCTGAAACCGTGGCCTGTAGCTGTTTTTCGTTACAGTACTTTTGTTTTTCGGCACCTCTGTAGACCGCATTCTACAAGGGGCGGAGTTTGAGTTTTGTAACGGATTTTCGGGCTATTTTGACGGCTTTGCAATGGCGCCGATGCGGCGGTAAACGCGTTCCGTGATGTCGCCCTTGGTGTGGCCCAGGAGCAGGCTCGCATCGCCGACGTCGAGGATTTCCGACGCAGCTTTTGGCCGGATATCACGGAACTGGAATCCACTTATCTTTGTCGCTAGCAGCTCGTCGCCGATCTCGATCGCGGCCAACTTTGCTTTCTCGCGCGCAATGTCCCAACGCTTTCTCAGCATCGTCGCGGTCATCCGCTTTCCGTGCCTACTTACAATCAGATAGTTCGAGACGTGATGAGCGTTGCGTGCGGATATCTCGGCGATCAGCCGGCCAAGACTGTTTGCCTCACCGTCAGCGGTCATCTGTATACGAAGCTTCTTGTGCGTTTTCTTCTGCTGCACCCCCAAATATTCCCCTTCGACATCATCCTTCCTCATGACCAGAACATCTGCCGGCCGTTGCCCGGTCAGATAAGCCAGGTCCATCGCGTCTTTCAGCTCTTGAGCTGCCTTCTTGTAAACAGCATCCCAAACCACATCATTTGCGTAGTAGTCCCGCGGCGTTTCCTTGTTTTTGCGCACGCCCTGGCACGGATTCTCCTTGGTCGTGAGCCCCCATTCCCGGGCGATATTGAAAACGTGAGAAAGGGTGGCGATCTCCCTGTTCGCCCGCACCTTTGCCGTCCGTGCATCCCGGTACCCGGCAATCGTCGCCGGGGTGATCGAGTCGATGGGTGCGCTGTCGAACATCGGCCGCAGTTGCTTGATCTCCGATAGATTGTCCTTTTGGGTGCGCGGCGCTTTCTTGGAGACGATGTCGCGGATGTACCTGTCAAAGATGCCCTTCATGGTGCGCAGGTCGAGGGGTTTTTCCTTGGCTTCGAGTTCTGCCCATTTGATCCTGGCCAGGTCCAGGTCTTTGCCCAATGGGATCGCCTTGCCGGTCAGGTCCAGGTAGTAGTAGGCAATCCAGTCCTTTCCGCTTTTGCGTGGCCGCGTCCATTGATACATTCGGGGCGGCAAATTGCGTGTTTCGGCCTTGCGGGGTCGCATATCAGTTCACTCGCGAGAAGTCTGGCGTCCATGCCGGAGCTGCCGGCGGTGGGTTAGGGTCAGCGATGGCGGGGGAGATCATGCCCAGCTTCATGCGGGCGTACATCCGACCAACCAGCGGGCGTTTACCGCGGCTTTCGACGAATACCCACTGGCGATCCGTCAGCCAGCGCCGCTGGTAGGCTCTGGCTTTGTAGCCGGTGAGGTCTGCCAGCTCTTCGTCCGAGAGAATTTCAGTTTCCATGATGATGCTCCATGCCGCGCATGGCGGCAGAAGGTGGGGAATGGGTTAGGGTTTCTTGCGGGCTGACGGGGTGGCTGGGAATCCAAAATGCATGCGTCGGCGGCCAGTGTGACCGCACTCACTGCACCCGCTTGGCGCATGAGCGTTGTAGCCGTAGCAGCAACTGGAGCAATCGCAACTGCAGCCCGAGCAAGGCATGGTGCAGACGGATTGCTGTTCGACCTCGCCATCGCGGTTGATCGAGTAGTTGAGGCGTCGATCCAGGCGAAAGCCCGTGATCTGCTCGGCCTCTTCATACGTCGCCTGGTCCCATCGAAAGCCATATTTCGCTTCAGGATCGATGACAAGGCGGGAGACTTTTCTCATCGCCGTGGCCCCGAGTAGATGAGCCAGGCCATGTAGGCGAGGGCGATCATGGCGTTACCTTGATGTCGACATCATCATGAATCCACTCGATGTCGAGCAGGTCGTCGTCATCGATCTGCGCCCCGCGCCCCGCGCAAGTCATCGCTGGCCACCAACTCGGCAACCTCATCGTCATCGATGTCCTCAATCACCTTTCGAAAATTCACGACCGCCTTTCCGGTCAGAACGACTGTTCTTTTCATTGGGCAATACCTGTCCTTTGCCGCTATAGAGGCTGACTTTGAAGGGGGAGGGAGTTACTGCGATCTTTGAGTGATAGCGCGCACAGCTGCGTTGTATTCGAGCGGGTCGCCGTTCGGGTAATTCTCAATGATTGCCCACAGGCGTTCGCGCTCGGCATCAGATGGTTTCGCGGTCAGTTCATCAATCCGCTGATCCGCTGCGTTCAGGCGCAGCTGCAGGGCTTGTTCGCGAGCTTTGATATCCTCGAAGTGCTGCGCCAGCGAGCACGCGAAGTCGCCGGCCAGCCGCTCATTGATGTACTGACGGTAGTCGTGACGCTTGAGCACGGTCTTGCACAGGTGGGCGATGTAGCCGCGTCCGCCATCTGGTGTGTTCAGGTCAAAGCCAGGATCGGCCGGTTTGTTTTCTGTGGGCATGGAGCGTCCTATGCCGGGTCATGCCCGGGCGGTGGGAGGGGTGAATTGGAAAAAGCCCAAGAGGAAGAGACAAAGCTTCAGCGGGAAAATCAACAGCATGGCCACCACAGGCCGGGTACTGATCGTCCCGATAGTTGTGATGGCCAACCCCAATGAAGTGACCATCCACATCTTTGGGCTCCCAACGAAGCTGGAGTTCTACTGCATGAAACGAATAACCGAATGGCTAAACCTGATTGCAGCTTTGATCCGTTTAGCCGATGTGATGTTCCGAACTGGACTGCTTGATCTGTTCAGTGGTGGATCGCAGTGAGGTGCTACGATAATCAGTCAAACTCGAGTAATAAGGATTCAACATGGTTGGGATGGTAAGCGGTGAAACTACGGTTATCACTTACACGTTTTTTCACGTTGGAGCTCGAGCAGCGCTCACAACCGCAGAGGAGCAGGAGGAGGGAAGAAGTTACCACTTGCTAAATGCCATGGTCCTAAGCAGCTTTCTTGTCGAGGCCTATTTCAATCATCTTGGGGAGATTAAAGGGTATCCGGAGTGGAATAACGGCACCGACAAAAAAACTAGTATTTGGAGTAAGTATCGACTACTCAGGCAAAAAGTTGGCTTGTCAGGGATATCCATTAAAGATGCATATCCATTGGTAGAGTCTGCAATTGAATTCAGAAATACGATGGCCCACGGGAGAACAGAGACACACAAATTCTCCATGGAGTCTGAAGACATGATATGGCCGCATCAGCAGCAAATCCCCGTTGGGTGGCAGATGAGCTTGACCAACGCTAATGTCCGATCGTGCTTCGATGCATGCAGAACGATGATCTATGAGCTGCACAGAGAAGCAAATCTCGGAGATCACCCTTTCAGCAAAATGTCGTCGAGCCAAATGCGGTATAGCGCTGGATAAAGACCATATCGTTCAGCGCAATAGGTGGGGGTGAGTCAAGCGGCAAGGCGCTGGTAAAGCTCGATGATGTCTGCGGCATTGGCGCTGACCAAGGCTTCGGCTTCGTCCGGACAGACGCTGTTGCCGATCAGTCGGACCTGGTCCGTCTTGTTGATGTCGCGCCATTCCTCTGCGCCGGTGACCGGGTCAACGAAAAGCCCGCGGTCGATGATGTAGTCCCGGTCGAAACCCTGTGCCGCTTTCAGCTCTGGCGGTTGCAGCATGCGCAGGGTGATGTCCACCAGAACATAGCCACCGACCATCACCATTTCGGCCGGGTCTTTGAAGTGTTCCGGCAGGTATTCATGCATAAAGGCGGCGCAGCGGTGGGCGCCTTCCATCTGCTCGGGCGTTAGCGTGTCAGGCACCTGAACCGTCTCGACAACTGCGACCCGGTCTTTCGTCGGCAGTGTGTGCATTGGCTCGTTGAGCGAAATTCCGTCCTTCTCGTTTCCGTAGTACTTCACCAGGTAGGCGTTCACGAGCCGCTGATTGGCGCCGGATTGGCAGATGGTCGAAATCGGGTCATAGGCCGATCGGCCGTCGCCTTTGTAGTACCCGCCGTTCGCCTGTTCGAAGAATGCGGCCGATACAGCATGGTGCCCGGTGCTGGTAGCGACCACGCCGAGGGGGTTGTCGACATCAGCACCATCCGAACCTTTTCGCAGAGTGACCATGTTCGCCGCGGCCAGCGCGAAGTGCCCACCCTTGACCTGGGCGACTTGCGTGCGCAGCGGCTCGACCGCGCTGAAGTTGCGCTGCGCTGAGCCGTTGGCGCACTCGGTGAGGAATGGCGCCGCCACTGGCTGGATCAGCACGTGATGTGTGCCTCCGGCGCTGATGGTCGACAGCGCTTCGTCCACTCCGTGGGTGCTGGTGTGCGATTCCGAGGTGCCGCGCATCGGGACAATGAACGGTTTCGCGCTTGTCAGCACATGACGCCAACAGCCCTTGGCCACGCGGCGCATTGTGTTAACTGCCATCGGCCTTTCACGGAAGATCGTGCGGCCGAGATTGCTCCAGTCGATGCACTCGGCAGCCGTGCGCCAAGGCTGCTGTTTTGCCGTCGGCTTTTTGTGGCGCTTGGGTTCCGGCCAAACGATCGCCTTGCCGTCACTGCGTGCTACCAGGTACAGGCGTTTGCGAATGGTCGGAGTTCCGGCGTTGGCTGCGATGCGCTCGCGCCACTCGACGTTGTAACCGAGGCCGCGCACCAGACTTTCGATCGGCACGAAGTCCCCGATGGATTGAAGGATCTCCGGCATGTCCGGATGGTCGGCGGCCAACCCGGTGCTGAGCGCGGCGATGAATGATTTGAAAGTGCGGCCGCGCTCGGCCTTGATCGGCTGACCTTCGTCGTCGATTGGCCCCCAGTCGCAGAATTCTTCGACGTTCTCGAGAAACATCAGTCGCGGGCGCGTAGCGTGAGCCCAACGGACAACCACCCATGCCAAGCCGCGTACACCGCGATCGCGCGGTGCGCCACCCTTCGCCTTGCTGTGGTGACGACAGTCGGGCGAAGCCCAGAGTATTCCGACCGGTTGGCCGCCTGTAGCAAGGACCGGATCGACCTCGAACACGTCGGCGACGTAATGCGCTGTTTCTGGGTGGTTGGCGCGATGCACGGCCAAGGCGATCGGGTTGTGGTTTACCGCGACATCCGGCTCACGGTAAGCCTTGGCAATTCCTGTACTTGCACCACCTCCGCCGGCGAACAGATCCACCACCAGTTCTTTCTGAAAAGGCAGTCCCATGCTCGGCTGGCCATGGATGAACTGGGATTTTTTCTGTTGTGCGGAC
The DNA here is from genome assembly GCF_059716185.1 of Pseudomonas sp. LBUM1645. Taxonomy (NCBI): domain Bacteria; kingdom Pseudomonadati; phylum Pseudomonadota; class Gammaproteobacteria; order Pseudomonadales; family Pseudomonadaceae; genus Pseudomonas; species Pseudomonas sp. LBUM1645. The sequence continues at coordinate 4,408,064 of NZ_CP166811.1, read as the reverse complement.
ATAGGGGATCCTCGCCGGCTGGCGTGATTCGTTGAAGTGGGGTATTTATTTATGTCGAACTCAGCCTGGCGGGAGGCCGACATGAGACTGCAAAGCGATATCGATGCACTCGCGGCAATCGAGGAAGACGCTCAAATGATGCTCAAGCGAGTAGGGATCCCCGACGACAAGCAGAAGCTGGAAGTCGTCATTTGCTTGCGGCAGATCATCGAGCTTGCGACCTACAGGAACGCGATAGACCGATTTACAGAACCTTCAGCGCAATAGGTGGGGTGGGTCAGGCGGAAGGCGCGGAATCGTGAAACACGTCCATCTGCGTCGCGCCATTGAGCCAGGCCTCCGCGATCCAGCGTTGAGCCATGGCCACATAGGCTCGATTGAGTTCGTACAGGATCGACTTTCGGCTTTCCTGTATCGCGACCACCGCCGGCGGCTCCCCGGCCAAGAAGCAAGGCTGGATCAAGCCTGGCGGAAAAAGGTAATAGGCGATTCTCTGCCAGGTGTTTATTCCTTTGGGCGGGACGGCGGCTAGAGAGTCTCGCTGATCCGCTCATATTCGGATTCTAGCCATGCCGCATGGTCCCGAGCCTCCTTGATGGTCGAGAATGAATCCACGTTCTTTCCGCACTCGGTATCAACTGCGAACTTCGCGGTGCCGTTGATAGAGCGATCGACGACTTGGTATTTCATGATGGATTCCTCGGGCTAGGAGCCGGGTTGTTGGAAAGCGCAAAGGTCGTTCGAGTCAGCGAGCTCAGAAAGAGGCTCTTCGACGTGGGCGACGCCGGACAGAACGACATGATGCTGAGGGCGATGGTTTTCCGCCTGAGTGACCAAGAACACGTACCCGTCGTGGATGACGTGCAATTCAGCGTTAGAAATCCGTCTGGCCAGTAGGTACGTGTTGACCCGCGGGATCAGTGAAACGTTCAAACGGGTTGATTTATTCCCTCCGCGCGGCAGAAATCCTGCCAGGACGTTCAGCGCAAGTGGGTGAGGGTGGGTCAGGCGGCCTGTTCGGTTTTCGCGGGCTTCCAGTCGGCGAACCCAACCTTTGGCGCTTTCGTCTTGGGATTGATGATCGGCTTGCCTTGGGCGTCGTTCAGAACGCTCTTCGATCTGATTAGCATGTCGCGACACTGAATCGTCTTGCGGGCCAGATCTATGAACTGCTCAGCGTACTGAGGCGCATCAAACAGCGGAGAGAGCTGACGAACCGTACCCCCCCCATTATTTGCTCGGTCTTCTTCTCGACCAGATCCAGCCATTCAGTCAGCGGTATCGGCTCGACACCGCTAGGCGCCTTAACATTTTTGCGGGTTCCTTTGGTGCGCTTCTTGGCTTCAGCCAGGGCGACAGCGCGGGTCATGCCAAACACAGCGAATGTGCTCATGGGATATATCCAGTCAGGCGCCGCCCTCCGTGACCGGATGCGACAGTGGGGTGGTTGTGGAACCGGCGATCTCTCGAAGAGGTCTAATCAGAAGTGCTTCCGTATTTGCTCGAGGTCTAATCAGAAGTGCTTCCGTATTTGGAAGTGATCTTGGAGAAACGCCATTGAATATCTTCGAAGCTTTGCGTGAGAGCCATGAACGGCAGCGCACCTACGCTGATGCACTTATCCAGACCAGTGGAGAAAGCCCGGAGCGCGTCGAGGCGTACAAACAGCTCAAATCTGAGCTCCAAGCTCACGAAACTGCGGAAGAGCGCTTTTTCTACATGCCGCTAATGGAGTACGACGACGGCGTTGACTTGAGTCGTCACGCCATTTCAGAACACCACGAAATGGATGAGTTGATGGAGCAGCTGGACGAGATAGAGATGTCCACCCCCGGCTGGCTGGTTACCGCCAAAAAGCTCTCTGAAAAAGTGCATCACCACTTGAAAGAGGAGGAGCAAAAGTTCTTCCAGATGGCTGGTAAGATTCTGGACGATAAGCAGAAAGAGTCGCTGGCTGTTGGGTACACCAAGGAATACAAGGAGCAGCTTTCCGCCACTTAACTCTGGAGCGCATTCATCATGTGCTTCGGTAGGTCGCCTGGGTCTTTACTTAGCTCGCGCAGGCTTTCCCGCTCAAATGCCCGCGACACGTTTTCGCTAAATACGATTTCGTGTCGCGGGATTGCCATCACCTTGGCCGACCCATTCGGGCCCAGGGCATGCGCGTTTAGAATCAGGTTCTGCACCGCCTCGTTGATTTCCTCGATGCCGTTCCAGGCCATCAACTCGTCAAGCTTCTGCCGAGTGCCCAACCGGCAGCGATGCCGTAATTCCTTCTCGTCGTACTCGATCCGCTTCTCGGCGGCCTTCGCCGATCGTTCTTGTCCACTCTTGGCCATGGTCAACCTCTTCTATGCCACTGGCCGGCATCGCCAGCCAGGTTTGTCGTTTTCGTTGCTGAACGCGGAACCGTCTCACGCTGCTACCTTGACCTGATTCCAGGCCCCGACCGCTTCAAAAATTCGCGCTGCGTGAGCTTCGTCGAGCGACAAGGATTCCGGAACCGCGATCCAGCCAGAAGCCACCATCTGGCTTTGGTTGGCTGAGTCGCGCAAATCCTTGTAGCAGCGCTCGATCACGTCTTCCAGGTGGTCGGAGAGATAGACTCCGTCTGGAGCCACCTCAATCGACTTGCTGTAGCGGTCGCCGCGAGCATCAATACAGAGAGCGCTGAGGTAGATCGTCCAGCGATGGGCAATGCCACACACTGCCTGGCCAATCTTCCCGGGAGCAATGTTCTTCAGCGACTTGTAATTGATCATGCCCTGGCGACCACTGGGGTCGATGTTCACCACTGCGACGTGATTGGTGGCCAGCAGCGAACGACACGAGCGGTCGATGCGAGCCTTGAGGTTATGAGGCTTTCGTTTGCTCATAGTGAGTCCGCCATTAGCCGGAGAGCTTTCCGATCAGCGGCTGTCAACGCCTTGGGCTTTCTCTTGAGGATCGTTCCGGGGTCGATTTTCTGTGAGCGGGGAGGTGGCAGTGGGTTACGTGGTGGGTTTTTCAATTGGGCGATTTGCCCGCCGGCGGCCAGGAACTCGGCGATCCGGTTGGAGATTGATTCAGCGTTCTGCCGCTGCTGCTCGACTAAGTTGAGGTGGTTGCTGATCATGATCAGGCTCCTAAACGATGGGCTTGCGCCCTGGCTTTGTCCGCGACCTCATCAACCATGCGATTCAGTTCCAGGTTGAACTGGACCAGCTCTTTGTGCAGGTTGGCGATGTAGTCTTCGTCGCGGTGAATCGTCTCGATGTAGAGCTGACACTCTTCATCTTGGCGAGAATCGAACGACAGAAAGTCCCACCATTTCCGTCCCGTAACGAACATGCAGCCCTGGACCTGCGGCATGTGTTCCTCGGGCATGCCTTCGAGCCAAGTCTTGACGTGTATCGCCTCGTTGAAAGGGCACTTCGACTCGGTGCCGCCGTCATCGTTGATCAGGCCGTCTGGCGAGCAGCCGAGCCAGTCGTACTTCGGGTGGACGATGAACTCTGACGGTATGACGATGTTGCCGGTTAGCATCTCGTAGGCGTCCTGAGCCTTCTGTTCTTCGGTGTGACCCCACTTCATGGAAGCACTGCTGACGTTGTGCTTGGACTTCTTTGCCAGACGCTCAAAGCACAGTTCACGCATGTATGAGGTGCGCGCCCCCATAGGCTCGCGCTTCCCATTTTTGTCAGGCTTCCCCCAGGCAATCACATCTTTAAACCGGCTGGCTGTCACTCGGCCAGATCGGTCTGCATGCCACTTTTCAGTGCCCTGAAGTTCCGTTCTCACTACGCCGCTTCCTCGGCCTGAGACAGGCCGTCGTGGGTGCCAGTCATATCGGTAAAGTCGCCATCAACGGTTGCCGCCATGTTCTTGAGCGCTTCGTGGCATTCCAGGCCGATCGCTGCGCGCTGCTTAGGCTTGAGACCTGCCCAGGCTGTCGCATAGGCTTCGATGTCCTGCTGCTTCGCGACGACCAAAAGGTCTGCGAATACTCCGTCGATTTCCGGCGACGGGGATTTCGGGCCGAACGACACACCAGCAGCGGCAGCAGTGTTTGAAGCCTGCTTCGCAGGGGTGATATCGATTTCGCCTCCGTACGAGTCTTCGAATTCATCTGGTGTATAGACGCCGAGGATGACGTCAGGGCAGAAGAGTCGCGCCCATTTTTTGGTCACCAGGTAGGCAATCTGCTGCTTGGGATCTTCCGCCCAAAGCGTAGAGTTCCGCGTGCGGACCTGGGTGAGCAGAAGCTCCAGAACGCGTGGCTCGTCTTCGCCTTTGAAGGTTGCCCAGACCCTGATCCCGAGACCTCTCTCGTCGTCAAAGCTCCAGGCCGGAACGCGGTACTTCTTGAACTCGCCAGTGTCCTCGTCCTTCTTGGTCTTGCTGGTGACTTCGCGCATCTTGCCGATGACGTTTTCCCAGGCGCCGAACCACTCGAAGTTCAAGCGACCCTTGACTGGTGCCTTGGCGGTGATTACTGCGTTGACGAGCTGCGCCTCGTAGCTCAACGCACCGCCGTTGACGATGAATGTCTTCTGCGCAACAGCGAATGGGTTCATCTGCCACTGCATCGCTTGCAGCACTACCGCCATGCAGTCAGCCTGATTGCCCTTCAAATGCTTGGGGACTGTTGTCACGCCTTTCGACATCATCAGTGCGAGGTCGCTCATTGACTTCATGGTGCCCGGGTCGAGAATGAGCGCAGCTGCGTTGTGCGATGGATCGTGGTACGTGGCAAGGCCAGTTGGGGCTTGGGTGTCTGAGTCAGTCATTGCGCTCTCCGTGGCCGACAAGGAGTGGGTCGGCCGTTAGATGGAAAGGGTGGTTAGAAGCGGATGGCTTGAAGCCAGGCGCGAGCAGTGTCGAGGTCCACGTCGAAGCCCAGGGCTACAACCTCGACAATGTCGTCAACCGATGGGGCGGCCGTAGTTACGTCGTAGGATTCAGCAGCCGCATGTGTGCTGATAGGCGTGACTTCGGCCTTCTCTGCGACCACTTGGGTAGCCACTGGGGTGACTGGAACCGGTGCGGCAGCCTGGGCGCGCAAACGAGCCAGCTCTTCCTGGTCACGTTGATACTGTGCGTCGCGTTCGCGCTGCTGGCGCTGTTGCTCTTCCTGCTGCTCACGCTGTTGGCGTTGCTGTGCTTCCATATCGCGGCGCTGCTGGTCCAGATCATCCTGCTGCTTCTTCAAACGCTGGCGGTCTTCCTCGGCGCGTTGCTTGCGCAACTCCTCGGCTTCAGCGTCGGCAATGCGTTGCTTCTCGCGCAGCTCATCAAGTTCTTTCTGCTGGGCCAGCAGCTTGGCGGCAGCCTCTTCTCGTTCAACCGCAGACTTGTGCAGCGTTTCAAGCTGATCAATAGCGTTGTCGCGAGCGATAGTGCCTTCAGCTTCGAACTCGGCATATTCTTCGGGCAGGATCACCGATTCCTTGACGCCTTGCAGAATGGCCGCCACATCGGCAGCGCTACGGCTTGCATATGCAGCAGCGACAGAGCTGAAGCGGGTAATCTTTGCCCGGATGGCTTCGACACGTTCAGCCTCGACACGCTCGCGCTCAGCCTTGGCGTCAGCTACGCGTTTTTCCTCGGCCTTAATTGCTTCGTCGACAGGCGTTTCAATTGCCAAGACTCGATCCTTCAGCGCCTCGCCGAATTCCTTAACCTGGTTCACGCGCGCCTGGGCATCCTTGACCTTCTGCTGATAGGGAACGAGCGCCGTCTTGGTGGTGTTCGCCAGGGCATAGCGCACGTCTCGGATATCGACGCGAACTTCCTTCGCATTCGCCAAGCCTTCGCTGGTCGAGCAGTCAACGACCAGCTTCGCGTAAGTGGTCTCCAGACGAACGATCTGTTCTTCGTGCGGCCGGTATTCGGCGATGTCGGTGACGGCAACCGCAGGGACTACAGGTTTTAGTACGTTGTCGGTTTCGTTCATTTCTTGCGCGAGTGCTTGTTTAGTATTTGCGGACATGACAGTTCCTTGCGGCGCGGTGCGCAGCTTTGAAAGGTGTGAGAGTTATTGAGTGACGCGATCAGCGAGGGCGCTGAGCAGCATCAGGAAAGCGAAGAGGGCGAGGACAGGCAGAGAGCCGCGCCAGATCAGCAGGCGTCGTGCCCGCTGGCGACTGGTCACCGGAGCACCCGGTAAGTCATCTCCTGCGGCACTTGGCAGGCGCTGGATGCGTCTCGAGAGACGTTGTAGGCCATCAGCACAAGTACCAGGCCGGCGGTGAGAATCCAGTAGAAGGTCTTCACAACCGAACCCTCACCGCAATCCGGCGACCCTTCATGGTCGGCGCCAAGCGCTGCGGCAGGTTGACGACCAGCTCTTCGCGCTTGCGGCCGATCACCTCGTTGAAGGGCAGGCCGAAGCCGAGCAGGGCGATCTTGCGCTCGATGTCGTCAAGCTGTTCGTCGATCAGGGTTTTCACTGGTGCGGTGGTCATGACGTTCTCCCTTGCCGCATATCAAAAGTGCAGCGCAAACGCTCGGTGTATTTGGCGTCTTCGTCGGCGCTGATGATGCTCAGCGTGCGGAAGATGAGGATTGCGGTGTTGGCTGATGCCTTTACCGCTACGGCGCTGCACTGCGGGTCGATCATGCTTTGGATGTAGCCATCAAGCATGCCGGTAGCAAGATCGTGCTGGCTGCTCATGCTGACGTCTCCTTCAAGCCCCAAAACTCACCGATGGCATCGACCGCTGCGGCTACACGTTTCGCACTCGCCTTGCGCTCTGCAAGCAAGCGAACATCGCGGTCTGCCAGTGCTTGGTTGCGCTTGAGTGCTTCAGCTTCGTAATCGTGGAACTCTTCAGGCTGCGATTTCTTCTCGCGCCCCCAAGCGTCGTAGCGCCGATCCCACTCCCGGGCCTGCGCTCCGTCTGCATAGCTGGTTGCCATGGTCGCCTCCAGAGTGGCGGGTGTTGATCCAACAAAACTCGGCTGCACTCATCCGTTCCGCTGGTTGCCGTTGGGCGCGGAGGGGAGTGCATGCGGGTAGAGGCGGGGAAGGGTGTTAGATGTAATGAACCACTGACGCCCAAGGGCTTCTAAATTAATTCATCCATATTTGGTGAGCGACTGTGTCTAAGATCATTACCGAGAAGGTCAGTACGCATGAGCGTCTCCCAACTGATGCATTACTATTCGGAACTCCGAAAGACCGTCTCGATTTCTATCGTCGAGAAATTCAGTACGAAACCACTCTGCTATCGAATCGAACAAATGCGAATCTGACGGCGCAATCGTTTTTGGTGATTGCGTTCGCATCCTCAATGGCCAACGTCAACCCGGAATGGAGCAAGATCTTCACCTTGGTTGTGCCTTTGTTGATGGCCTTACTCGGGATTGTGAGTTCGCTGAATGCGTGGCCAGGGATTCGAGCTGCTTACGCAATAATTGATCACTGGCATTTCAAGCAAAGCCATCTTTTGCGCAGCGAGCCCGCAATGGGGCTTAACTATGATGATTCGCCCCTGTTCTGCGAAGCAGAGTCCAGTCACAAGGGGTATTGCAAATCCCTTCAGTTCTCTATGAGAACCCCATGGCTTTTTGTGATTTTCTGGGTAGTTCTCGCAAGCTTTGGTATCTATATCCAGTTCTCGAATCCCGGTTTTTAAGTTGGGCTCGCCGCCTGGTTGATTACCCATTCGCGAGACTGGCGTGGCACCTGCTAATGCGCTCTTTTTGGTTTGATAGGGAAGGATGCAGGCGCCCGGAGCTGCCCGGGATGCGTCGAGTCTGGCCAGCTATGCCCTCGGACTCGCCTGCGGTACATCGTCGTCGTTTCGGTTGGGCCTACCTATTGGCCGATGCGCGGTGACATCATCAGCCCTACTGTCCGCTGCCTGTATGGGTGTTGAGCGCAGCCTTCAGGCTTGCTGCGCCTCGCGGGTGAATCGTTCAGCTACTTCATGGCGCATCCTCCGTGACGTGGGCAACTCCCGAGCATTCCTCGGTAGTTGGTTGTGATGCAGGTGGGCGGTTATAGGCCGCAGTTTCGTCCGCATCCCAAAGCCCACTCTACGAATGGACAGAGGTGATGCCTTCGGCAGTGACCCGCTACTGGCGTCGATCACTGGCCTATCTCAAATTGTTCTTCCAGCCGCGGGCCTTTCGGCTTGTTCTCCCGCTGGATAACTGTTCTTGGCGTTTTACGCTGCACGCCCGGGTCAGTTGCCAACCCTCTGAACCGTTGAGGCCGGTTCATCGCTGCCTTTGAATCTGGGCCGGTGGTGATCCGGCAAGGTGAAGCGGCGGAGCTAAAGAGCGGCAGGTCTCTCGACCCTTCTCTTCCGGTCCCTGATTGGGTGCCGGCTGCGATGGAACAAACATTACTAGCGATAATATTATTCGTCAAGACCGCAGGTAATAAAATAAATCGCAGGTAATAAAAAGCCCGCTCAATGGCGGGCTCAATTCAAGCTTCGCAGTACTCTCGCCACCCAATCCTTACCGCGCCGCTCTCAAGACGCTCCATGCGTACTCCGCTGGTGTCTTCAATCTCCTGAAGGACTTGCTGCCATGCTTCAGCGGGTTCTTCTTCAAGCCTGGTGACTGTGATGGCCTGGACCTTTTGGACACCAGGCGCAGCTATCAGACGCTGGATGCGCCGACCAACCAATTCATATGAGTCTCTGGCCTGCGAAGCGGGTGACGCGATTTTTGACATGGAAAGCTCCTTGCTATAGCTGTATGTATGTACAGTATTGTTCCTGCCATATTTTGGCAAGAAACATTGGCCTATCTGTTTCGGCAGCAGGGGCTTGTAAGCACCTTTTCTCCGGGCACAAAAAAGCCCGCTCAGCGGCGGGCTTATCTTGCTCTTCGGTCGCGGTTATTAGGCGGGCGGAACCCAATACATGTTGCTTTGGATGTTATGGATATCGCCAAGACGAATCACAGCTGCCTTTGCTGCCTTTTCGCTCTCATATGGGCCGGTGACTATGGTGCCGCCATCGGTAGTCATAAGTGGAAGGTCTATCTTTGTCAAAAGATCAGCAACATCCTCGGTTCTTGAGCCGACATCCGGAATGCGGACGGTCCATCCGTACAATGGTTTGCTCTCAGTACTATCAAAGTTCGGCGGGTACTTGCCGCTGACCGAGTCTCGATAAACGATCTCGCTAAAAAGTCTCGGGCCGTCTCGCAGATTTGCCAAGGCCTGCCTGGCATCTTCTTTGGTCTTGAATGGGCCAGCCCCTACGTCCATGCCCACCATAGGCACAACGGGTAAGCCTGCCGCGACAATCACATCAATAGTGCGATCCCGCTCCTCCTTGTCCTCGCACGCAGTCGAGGCCACCCAGCCAACCGTCAACTGCTGAGGCTTGGCCGCCTCAACATCGCTGCCGCAATGCTTGCACTTGATGGCCGCGTTCTTGATGGTCTCTGCACAGAGAGGGCAGGGGCGCGTATTAATCTCGGTGATTATTGACGCACCAGCAACCTTGCCGCCGAGCAATACGATGAGCAGGCCGGCCAAGGCGATCATTCCGCCGACAATCGTGTGCACCTGGCGGTCAGCCATGAGTCCCAGATTGTTAACTCTGCCGCCGGCGCCAGTGGAAACCGACACATCCATGCTTAACGCGAATACCAACCAGCAAATGCCGACAATCAGCGCAAATGTCCCAAAGCCTTTCATTGGATCCCTCCCATAATTGAGTCCGGACTCTACCATTCATGGCGCACGGCCATCATTGGGCGAGCTCAGTCCTCCGGATCAATCTCTTCTTCTGGTTTCCATCTGGCTATCAGATCGGCCATCAGCTCAGCAACGGCGTCACTGTTGTCTGCCAGCACCTCTAGATGCTTACTGACTCGGTCATGCGTATTTGTAGAGCCGCGCTGATCGATCCAGATGCTGATTTCCTCAATCGCGCTACCGAGAGCCATGACATTTTGGTTGATGCGGTAGAGCAGGGCGGGGGTGGGATCGTCTGGCATGGCTGGTCCTCTTTGGTGTGAGGAAAGCGTAGCAGGCAGAAAAAGGCCCGCACGGGCGGGCCAATGCCGAGAGAAAGGAGAGTAAGACTCGGCAGGCTCAGTGTAGGCGGTGTCTGCGGAGGCGCAAGACAGAAGCGAAAAGCCCGGCAAGTGATAAGCTTTGATCGTGTCTTGTGTTCAGTAAGTTACTCGATAAATCGCGCAGCTATAGGGACAATCAATACAAGGATTTTATGAAAGACGATTTGAGGAGGCAGGCGCTGGTTAACTGGCGAAAGCTGTTCTCTATGCCTGCAAAGCTCATAAGCGACGAGGCTCGCTACGATAAGTTGCTCAGGGCGGCGGATCACATGGAGCGCTCCGGACTTATCAGTAGCGACGAGTGGCGAAAGCTGGTTCAGCAGGCGGGAACATCTTTCGCGAGCACCGCAGAGTGCATGGGCGGCACCGGTCAGAAATGAAAAAGCCCGGCGCTAGGCCGGGCTCTTTATGCACGTGGCCAAATCCCTTTGGCTGATTGCAGTGTGCTTGGTCGGTGTGACGAAGGCGTGACAGGTCAGATACGAGAAATCCGGCGCTGGGTCGGGCTTTGGTTTACGCAGCAGCACTGTCCTGAAAGGGGAGCTGAAGCTCCTCGACGTCATATGTGAAGTCGAGAACTATCTGTATTGGCTCCTGAGAGCGATCTTTCGTGTTGTACACATCAACGTCTGTTTTCAGTTGATAGCAATCACCGACAATTTGCTGTCTACGCTGAGCGAAAGACCTCACGAAGTGTTCTCGAGGTGCTAATTCGTCATCAATATCAGCCCAGAGCGAAAGCGTCTTATTGCCTTTTTTCGATCTGACAGCGTGTTTTGCTCTGTAACGCTGACCATTCTTGTTGGTTCTGTACTCTTCACGAAAAGCTTGAGAAATATCTGAAGCAATCGCGTCAATAATTGTTTTGGTGTTGGGTTTGTGTAGGCCGTTCTTATATGCCCACGCCGCAATCGCGTGAGCATCAATCAGGCCATCATCACCGACTTCTTTTTTGTATCGTTCAAGATACAATTTTATCTGATTGGAATAAGCAGTCATAAGTACCCCTTCAGCTTGAAAGTGATCCCCAGCCATCGGCATCAGCCGAGGGCAAGACGAAGCTTCTTACTTTAACTTGATGCTTTCTAAGGAAGTCGTGGCGCTCAAGCTTTCTCTGGAGCTGGCCTACAACTATCCCTGGGTGGACTTTAATTCTTTGTGCGAACAAAATAACCTTTTGCTCTGAAAAGTACGGCTGAACGCGAGAAACAAAATCGTTAAGCTGTTTGACTGGAACGCAAAATTCTTGCGCCGCCTCGTTGGCAAGCTTCTCGCACTCGTCTAGCTCTCCATCAGTAGACCCTAAATCAAGGTCTACTATCGGCATGTCGGAATGTCGTCCATCTTCTCTTAGAACGTGTTCAATCTCGTGCCGCAGTACAAACCAAAAATTATCTATTCTGTCGTAACGAAGGGTCATGCCGATCACTGGTTTGTCCTCCGATAGCCAGAAGCAGGCACCATCTATTCGTGAACCAGATATAGCCTCTACAAAAACTAGTCGAACGCCGGCTTCCGCAAGGATTCTTGGTACGTGTCGAATTTCTTCAGCGGAAAGCAGTAAATTTTTTAAACTGTCTACGGCAGCCAGCAACTTCTCTTTTTTATAAGATGTAATGACCTGTCTGTCGGCCATGAGCCTGACACGGAAAAGCCATGCAAGCTGAAGAGAAGTAACATCCAAAGCAACATCGGTCTTCTTTGCGTAGTGAGTCAGATTTGGATGATCTTGTAGTGTAGGTATGTTAAAAAAATCACAAAACCGTTGCTCAAGAACATCTAGATTTTCACTTGCCTGAATCCAACCGCGTCTAAGCATTTCCCGTACAGGGAATTTGCTGTACAAATTAGCCTTTCTAGCGACACTACTGTGTTCTGTTTTAACTTTAGAGAGCTGGTATTGACTCTCTAAACTCATCCAGTACTCAGCAGATGTTCCGAAAGCCTCGGCAAGCCCTTTCGCTGTTTCAGGCGTTACGGCTCGCTTCCCAGCGATCAGCTCACTAATAAGGCGCGGCGGGCGGTCCAGAATGTCTGCAAGTTCTTGCTGACTCCACTCTCGCGCTTCCAGCTCTTCCCGCAGGAACTCTCCTGGCGGAAATACTTCAGCAGGCACGCGTGCGCTCATAATAATAACTCTCCTGTCAGTGATAGTCGGCTATTTCAACGATTCCGATGACTTTGCAGGGGTGATTTCCTCTGATTTCCAGAATTAGACGCCACTGTAGATTTAGTCTGATCGAATGCTGGCCTTCTCTGCTTCCTTTCAATTTTTCACAGTGCAGCGACTTCACTGCGTATAGATCTCTCTCATCACTAAACGCACGAATTTGCTGCATACGCCTTCGGAAGGCGCGGACTACGTCCTGTGAATGACCTGCTGTGAATCTAGGCTCAACCTCAAGTCTATCCAGGTCTTCATCGTCGAATTCAACGTCCATGGCGCTACTCTAGATCAAGGCGTAAAAAGCGTCAAGTGACGTCATTACACCTAGTGTAAAGATGGTGTTCCGATCAATCAAGCCGGATCGTCCCAGCCTCGCAAAATCCTTCCCGCCTTCACCTCATCCGCATGCCCTACCAGCATTGCCAAGGCTACCCATAGAGCCCGTTCAGCACCACTAACTCTATGGTGGCCACTGCCACGCAAAGCGCAATGAAGCCAGGTGAGAACACCCGCTTACGGTTAGATGCGTTCGAGCCCATCCATAACGCATCAAATAGGTCGTTGAGGGCCGATAAAAAATCCATCAGTCATCCACCTTCGCCCTGGAGGTCGCGCTTCAGGTCTTGCTCTGGTTTGTTGAGTCCCATGATCTCCTCCTAAATATCCCCGCCAGGCCATCTATTCATCTCTGGATCGTGAACAATCCTTCCGGCCTTCACCTCATCCGCAAGCGCCGCAAGCCGATCTGCATCCTCATACAGCTTCGCAATCAGCTTCAGGACGGCTGCCACCTCGACATCACGGCAGTCCTTAGTGATGTTGAGCACTTCGCTTGCAGCTTGCTCGATATCAAACCCTAGGGTCTTGAGTTCGCGGCGCAGCTCTTGGTTGGGCTTGGTGAGTGTCATCTATGCCTCACACATTCTGGCCGCTTTAGGCCTTCCAATGAGTTCATGGCGGTCTTCAATGAAGAGTCTTACGACTTTCGCCAATCCTGATCCGATCGAGCGCCCTATTTAGAGAATCCAAGGCATCAAGGAGGGCTTTCGCCTCGATCTTCCGACCATCGCCCCAAAGGCGCTCAGCCATTTTGTTCAGGGCCTGGATAGATCTTTCAATGTCTGCAGCGGTTGCTATAGCTGGGTCTGCCGGACGCTTCTTTGGCATTGTCAGAACTTCTGCAGCGCCCGCACGACGACGCCCACGATCCGGCATTGCTCGTCAAACGGTTCAATCGGGTAGCCAGGGTTCAGCGGCTTTAAGAACAGTCTCCCGCCATCATTGACCAGCTTCTTGAACGTGGCCTCGTTGCTATCTGGCAGCTTGGCGATCACCAGCTTGCCAGGTGCGGCCTCGGCTTCAGTGTCAACCAAGATCAGTGTGCCTTCGGTAATGCTCTGCCCGGCAGGCGAGGTCATCGAGTCGCCTTTGACCTCAAGCCAGAAAGCCGGACCTTTTGAGTCGTATTCGGAAAATTCGTAGCGATCTGAGAAGCCGGCAGGGTAGGGCTCGACTGCCTCGGCCCAGGCACCTGCAGCGACCCAGCTGATTACCGGGTAGCGGTAGGACTCGACCTGCTGGCGCGCATCGCCAACGTTTGAGTCGGACGAACCGGATATACCCCTGATCTCTTTTGCCAGGCGCTCACTGAAATCTGAGACCGGCACCTGAAGATAGCGGGCAAAGACGGCTGCGGCTTCGATGTTAAGAGCATTTCGGCCAGTCAAGTAATGGCTGGCCGCGCTCTGACTATTCGCCTTCAACCCCTCGATCGCGATTTTTTCCTGACTGATCCCCAGGGACTTCTTCTTTGCCTTGTAAATGGCATTTAACGCTTCGCACTCAGCCATTTCGATGTCGCTGAGCGAGCGTTTTTTGGTCGGTTTATTCATCTGCCGACTGTATTACTTCAGGTATTAACATACTAAGACCGCCGATATTGACTTAATAAAGACCGCAGGTAATACTTGAGTATGCATAGCGCAGGAGAATCCGTATGCAACGCACACCACTTAAAGAATTTGTCGCGCGTGTTGGGCAGATCAAAGCCGCAGCAGCGCTTCGCATGAGCCAAGGCGGAATCAGCAAGGCCTTAAGAGCCGATCGCGAGGTTTATGTAACCGAGCGTTCCGATGGCTCCTTTGAGGCTCAGGAGTTGAAGCCATTTCCTGCGCACAACAAGCAGTCCGCCGCCTAACCCAGCCCCGTCACACCGACCCCGGAAGTGAGCCCATGGCCTACGGCAACAAGACGCATCGCAACACCCACCAGCTGAAGTCTCGCCTCAATGACGCCGCTTACGCCGCTCTCCAAGTGGAAGCGTTAGCGCGTGAGATTCAGCCGGGCGCCTTGGTTCGCGACCTCACGTTGGCGGCTCTGCGGTTCAAGGAGGATTACGGGTACTTCCCGTTGATCGATGACGGCGAGCCGGACGAACTGGACGGCTTTCCAGCGCTGGGCGAGCTGGCCCGCGAGCTGAAAATTCAGCCTGGTGCGCTAGTTCGCGACCTCATACGTGCGGCTCTGAAAGCCAGGCGAGAGCAGGACACGATTTCCCAGGTTAACGACAAGAAACTTAGCGCCTGACTAGGCCATGGAGGAGGCACCAATGTCTGCAATACCCGAAGTAGGGCAGTACACGCAGGACGAGAAGGACGAGCTTGAGCGCTGGGCAGACGAGGTTGGTATCGGCATGGATCAACTCGCTGACCGGATTTTGCAAATGACAGAGCTGGCGGTCGAGCGGCGCAGTGCTGCTCGCCTCGCAACGGATAAAACAAACTTGCGAAGACGCCTCGCTGATCACTGCGCACAAGAAGCTCGGACCGGGAACGTGGTTTCAATTTTCCCCGTGAGGTAACGGTCTGGCCCCTTATTAGGGGCCAGCTTGGCAGCGATTGGGCCAAGCGGGGCTGGCACCTAATAAGGGGCCAAGAAGAACAGAAGGTCATGGATTCGTCCCTGATCAGTTGATGAATGAATGATCGCGGAAGCAGTGGCTCGGTGCCACGCGAGAAGAAGAGGGGATTTCGCAATGGAAGAATTTGAAAGAACGCTGCACCGGGAAGTGAAGGCTGACGGCGGCACTGCGCTGGCCAAGCGGATGGGCGTGAACGAAACCACTCTACTGGACTGCGCGAACCCAAATCGGGCAAATCACAAGATGAACATCCAGATGCTCGGGATGGTTCTGACTCACTTGCCACTGGAAGGGCGCCTGAGCGTGTTGAGCGCACTCACCAACCAGTTCGAATGTGACGTTGTGCTGCGCAAGCGTCCAGAGCCGAAACCACTGATGGCCGCGCTATGCCATTTGACCGCCGAGTGCGGCGACGTGGGCCGACTGATCTTCGACGCCACTTCTGACAACCACATCAGCCAGCACGAAAGAGCCCAAGGCGACAAAGCCATCCAGGAAGCCATCGACGCGCTGAACGTTCTGCGCGAATCGCTGAAGGTTGCCTGAATTTCAGACACAAAAAAGCCGACGTACGAGGTCGGCTGATTCGATAACACTTTGTGAGGCAGATTATGCAGATCCAACCCGATTCAAGCAATACCCCGAACCATGTCGCGACACGTTTTGTTAATTCCGAAAACGTGTCGCGCCTCAAATCTCGTTCTCAGGGAGTCAAGCAATGACCCCCGACAACATCATCCAGCTGAACAGCAGCAGGGGATTCACCCGTATGGACAACAGCCTGATGGAGGCTTTGGCTACGGTTGACCTGCCAGCGCGCGAACTGCGCGTTCTCATGGCCATTGCACGGCAGACCATCGGCTATCAACTCGAAACAAAGCGCCTGACCGCCGACGATATCGGCAAGCAGACCAACATGCGCCGAGACGTCACGTCGAAAGCGATCAGTCATCTCCTGGGGCGTCGAATCATTTTCCGTGTAGGTGGAAGCCGAGGTGATATCGGGATTTCCCCTATTCGCGAGTGGTCCTTCTACGAAGAAAAGCCAGTAAATCTCACTGAGACCAAAACGTCTCACTCAGCCCAAATCGTCTCACTGAGACCTGATGCGAGTGAGACCAAAACGGCAACTTGCCTTCTTTATACAAAGAAAGAACCCCTATTAACTCTTTCTTCGAAAGAGATTAATCCGCCCCAAGCGCAATTGGCTCCGCCGAAGCCTGAGCGTAAGAAGCCGTTCGGTAAAACCCAGATGCTGGCCAACAACCCGAACGCCATTCCTGAGCAACTGCTGGTCGACTGGCTGGCCCTGCGCAAGACCAAGCGCGCCGCGACCACCGAGACCGTCTGGGATTCGCTGAACGCCGAACTGGTCAAGTGCCAGGCCTATCACGGGATCGATGTGAAGACCGCCATGACCGAGGCACTGTCCGCTGGATGGCAGGGTTTCAAGGCCGAGTGGATCGCCAAGCGCCTGGCTGACCAGCCCGTCGCCCAAACTGCCCCGTTGAGCCGCCACACTGGCTTCGCTGACCGCGACTACACCGCAGGCTTGATCAAGCGGGAGGATGGCACCTATGCGTTCTGAGCCTGTTCCGACAACCCCTGAGTTCCCGCCGGGAACTCGCATCCAGCCCGCCGACTGTGACGCCCACGGCGAGTTCGAGCAGAAGATCTTCTCGGTCATCGGCCGCGAGCTGAAGACCGGTTGCCCCGAATGTTCCCGCATTGCCCAGGAAGCGACGGATGAGTCCGAGCGCCAGAGTAAGGCGCTGATGCTCCGCATGGCCATGGAGCGCAAGCTTGGCTCGGCGCTAATCCCGAAGCGCTTCGC
The DNA here is from genome assembly GCF_059716185.1 of Pseudomonas sp. LBUM1645. Lineage (NCBI taxonomy): Bacteria > Pseudomonadati > Pseudomonadota > Gammaproteobacteria > Pseudomonadales > Pseudomonadaceae > Pseudomonas > Pseudomonas sp. LBUM1645. Next base: position 4,391,114 of record NZ_CP166811.1, on the reverse strand, counting down.
TGGCAAGACCTTCGATGGCTACGTGGCCACCACCGCCGAGCAGCACAAGGCGCTGAATACCTGCCGCCGGTACGCCGCCGAGTTCTCGCAGATCGCCGAGTCGGGTCGTTGCCTGTTGCTGCTGGGCAAGCCTGGTACTGGAAAAACGCACCTGTCCGTGGCGATCGCGAACGAGATCATGGCCCGGTCGAGCGCTACCGCCGTGTACCGCACTGTCGGCTCGGTCCTGCAAGCCATCCGCGCTACCTACGATCGGACCAGCGAGCAGAGCGAAAGCCAGATCCTGTCGAGCCTCGTCAGCCCGTCGCTGCTCATCCTCGATGAAATCGGCGTCAGCAAGGAAAAGCCCAGCGACTTCGAGCTGACCACGCTGTTCGCAATCATCAACGGCCGGTACGAGGAGCAGCGCCCGACGGTGATCGTTTCCAACCTGGATGCGAAAGCGTTACCGGCTGCCATCGGCGAGCGCTGCGCAGATCGTCTGCGAGAGGGCGGGGTGATCGTCATTCCGTTTGAGTGGGAATCTCAGCGCGGCAAGGAAGGGTTTTGATCATGACCGATAAGATCAGCGTCAACAGTCAGGCCAAGCTCTCCGAGGCAATCACCAGCCTGACCACCATGTACCGCGACAAAAAGTTCGTCGTGGTATCCCTGCGCCCGGGCAAGGACCGCACGCTCGATCAGAACTCTCTGTGGTTTGGGATGTACAAGCGCATCGCCGAGATGACCCAGATCGGCGACGCGGCCGATGCTCGGCGCTACTGCAAGCTGCACTTCGGCGTGCAGATCCTGCTGAACGAGGACTCAGGGTTCCAGGCAGCGTGGTATCGGGTCATGCGCCATCTGCCCTACGAGGAGAAGCTGGCCATGATGGGCGAGTGCAAGCTGTTCGGCCCTGACGGCTTCCCCGTTACCAGCCTGTTTAACCGCGCCCAGGGCGTGGCGTACACCGACCGCATCGCCACTTTCTTCACCGGCCAAGGCGTCGTGTTCACCGATTTGCTCAGCAAGGAGGCTGCATGATCGCCAAGCAACCCAAGCCGAAGAAGTGCAAGAACCCGGCGTGCGGCATCAGCTTTCCTCCGCAGCGCCTGGGTCAGGCCGTGTGCAGTCCTAAGTGCGGACTGGCCATCAAGGACGTGAATCAGGAGAGGGCGCGCAAGTCGCTGGCCCAGATCGAGCGCAAAGAGATCAAGGTCCGCAAGGAGAAGCTGAAGAGCCGGGCCGAGCACCTCAAGGACACGCAGATCGCCTTCAACGCCTGGGTGCGTGAGCGGGATGCCGAGTTGCCGTGCATCAGTTGCGGCCGCCACCATCAGGGCAAATACGACGCAGGGCACTACCGGACCGTCGGGAGCAACCCTGCACTGCGCTTCGAGCCGCTGAACTGCCACCGTCAGTGTTCACCGTGCAACACCCAGCTGTCCGGGAACATCGTGAATTACCGCATCGCGCTGGTTAAGCGGATCGGCGCCGAGCAGGTCGACTGGTTGGAAGGCCCGCATGAGCCGAAGAAGTACACCGTCGAAGAGCTGAAGGTGATGACCGCCGACTACCGGGCAAAAACAAGAGAGCTGAAGGGGATAGCAGCATGAAAATCCATTCCGCGCGCCAGGCTTGGCACGACTGCAACTACAACCCGGCCCCCGGCCAGACTTCTGACGCTGCTGAACTGGGCGTGGTGGTGCAGAGCACTGAGCGCGGTCCGACAGCGAACCCCGCAATGCACGGAGCGCTGGCCGGCCACATCCAATCAGCGATTGCACGACTTCACTTTCAACTGCGGGCTTTCGGCAATGCCATGTATGCGGCAGAGCCGACAGATGATGATCGGGAGGAGGCCGAAGGTGCGGTTTTCAACCTAGCATGCTCTCGGGTGGAGCGCATGACCGCCAGCAAGCGGGAGCGGGCCGAGTATGTCGCCAAGGGTGTCTTCCGCCGCTATCGGTACATGCATCAGGGCGGGCAGTCGGCCAACGCCGATCCGCTGATCAAGCCAGAATTGTTCCGTGCATGGATGGAAGGGGAGTACGACGTCAAGCTTCCGTCTGCCGCATGGGGCAGGGATTGGGAGCCATTCGTGCAGCTTTGCTTCGATGCCTGCTACGACATAGATGCCCGCGCGCTGAGCCCAATTGGTGGGGTAATTTACAAGATGAAAGAGGCGGCATAAATCCACGTTCAATAGGTATGACAGGCCATGGAACTAAAAGGGACAGAAAGGGCTTTACTTCCCGCACGGCTGAGGGCATCATTTCGCCATAGTTAGTATTTTGCCTTCGGCAAGTTGAACCGCAACCCGGCCATCGCGTCGGGTTTTTTGTTCCCGCCGTTCGTCCACTGCTCGGCACTTGCAATGCTTTGTCATCTCTCATGTACAAGCACGGACATCCCGCGCATCAGAACGGAGAGCCAGCATGGACATAGACGAGAATGCCCCGGGAAACAAATCTCAGCAGGGCGTAACGGGCGGCACTGATAACGAAACAGGCCATGATCCCAAGGGGAAAGAACCTGAGGTTCCGCTGCCTCCGGACGACGAAGCGCCTGTCGATGAAGAAATGGTCGATGTGGACGCCAACAATTCGGTGTCGAGCGAGCATCCCAAACCCTAATTGTTTCCCAGTTAATGAGCCCGGCCACTGTGCCGGGTTTTTCATTTGCGAAAATTAGCGTGCGGCACACATTAATCAGGGGCGGCTCTTTTTACACGGCTCTGAAGCCATAATCTTTTTTGCCCGATCAATCTGAGCTGGCATTGGCAACTCCGGATCCCCAGTTATGTCTATTCGTGCTTTTTTTCCTAGAGCTACAATTTTTTCTTGGCTCATGTCTAAGTCATGCTCGCTCATGTATTGAGCAACTGCTTGACCGGCCTTGATCCCCACGTCGCCAGGGGTTGCCCCGCCTACAGTCTCAGTTGCCATAACACAGCGTGCGACCTGGAAAACCTCATCCTTCTTGGAGTCACATCCTGCTAGGAAAAGACAGGTAATAGCGATCAGTGCTGGATGGTGTTTGTTGTTTTGCATATTTTGCCTCTCGTTTTACGGCTCATCAGATCGTGTATCCGCATTCCATGAGCCGCGTACATCCGTTTAATTCGAGCGTCCGAGGGTAGCACGCGGTCATATGCTCACTACGAGAAAACACCGGCAGCCCGCGCACCCTGGCCGTACATGCTCCAGGGTGGCGCGAGACTGTACTGCGAGATCGATGCAAAGGGGCGTCGACGCAGAGAAGGACTTCGGCAGACAGGAGGGGAAAGACCCTCGCACCTATTTCGAGCCTCGGCATCTGCTGGGGCTTTTTCGTTTTCGACTCCGCCACGCCCATCGCTCTGAGCTGGGAGTGCTGTTGGAGTCGGACCTATCAATCTCCCCATGAGGGAGGACACCGGATGCCTGCCATGCCAGACAGACCTGAGAGCTGGGCCAAGTTCTGGGAGGCAATGAGCAATCCACTCCTACAGGGCGCAATTATGGCGATCCTCATCTCCCTCTTGCGCGTGCTGTACGACGCCAAAGAAACCAGCAAGCGCCGAATCATCTTCGAAGCGCTGATCTGTGGAGGCCTGAGCCTGTCAGCCAGTAGCGTTATCGCCTGGATGGAGTGGCCATCGAATCTTTCTGTTGCTGCCGGTGGCGCCATTGGCTTCCTTGGCGTGACAGCCATTCGCGAGATGGTGACCCGCTTCCTGGGTCGCAAGGTGGATTCGCTATGAAGGCCTTTGCCGCCGCAGCAATCATCGCGCTCGTTGCCTGCCTGTTGCTGGGCATCCAGCACTACCAGGTCATTGCGCTTGAGGGGCAGGTGACGATCGAGGCCAAGGGCAAGCAAGACGCCATCGCTGCCAACACCGAGAGTCAGGCGACGATCACCACCCTGCGCGCCGAAGCCCAACGCAACGCTGATTACTTGAAAGACCTGAACAAACGAATCAAGGCCAGCGAAGACAAAGCCAAAAAGGCGGAGAAGAACTTTGAAGACCTCAAGCGCAACAGCAAGCCTGTTCGTGACTGGGCTGCTCAGCCTCTTCCTGACGGCCTGCGCGGGAAGCCCACCAGTGGTAACTAAGGCAACGGCAGTAAGGATTGAAGCGCCTGAGCTAATCCCCTGTGAGCGGATCGACGCGGCTGCGTCTGAGGCTGACCTTCGCCTGAATGGTGATGTGTGGGAGCTGAAGGACCAAGCCATCAAGCTGCTGGACACGTGTGCCGACCAGGTGGACGCCCAGATCAAGCGCAGCCAGAGCAAGTAGTCCGCGACACGTTTCGCGAATCAGCAAATTGTGTCGCGACATTGGAGTGAGCATGACCAACATCACCCGACTGCATCACGCATTGCCACTGAGCCCCGCAATCAACAAGGCCGTCACCGATTTGGATAGCGCCATCGCCAAGGCTGTGAGTGCTGCCAAAGATGCCGGCCTGCCTCAGGGCCTGGTCGTATCTCTCTTGCACGGGCACGCCCATTTGCAGACCAACATCATGGTGGATTGATCCTTGATGCTGGCATACTGCCTGTCCAATTAGGACGGGAGTTAATCATGATTTTTCAGCAAATTGATTTGAGCAAGCAGAGATTACTTGACAGTACCGGCAACGATTGCGGAAATATTCAGGCTTATTGTGGCTATTTGCTGACTGGTCTTTCTAGATTCTTTGCTCTTGAGCACATTCAAAGTAATTATGCTGTTGCCTTTACAGCAGCAAATGACTTTCGCTCCACAATCGTGACTCCCTATGGCACGGCTAGAGGTCGACTGGTAATCCAGCTGGTCGCTGATGTGATCACAGGACGATACGTGTTTGAGAAGAGCGTAGTATCGGAAGAAGGTCAGGAAATTTGGACACCCATATGGGCAATCAGGATTAGCCGATTCGGGAATGTGTTGCTAGGCGATGAGGGCAACATTGAGATCGAAGTTGCTAACGTTGGTCCCCACAGCAATTCGATAAGCGCGCCTGCGAAATCATTGCTTTATTGCATTGCCAGCACACCGGCTTTCAAGCAGTAACTGAAAAACATCAGGCCCCGCTAAGTGCGGGGTTTTTATTGTGAGGGCGAAATGGCCAGGCCACACCCGCCAATGTCACTTCTTGAATTACTCGACCTGTCCGACTTCGGCATCCGCCTGACTCCAGCTCCAGAAGTGTGGGAGTGGCTGAACGCCGAGATCCTTGCCGACACCAGCAGCATTCATAACGAAGACCATGCTCATCTACTGGATGCTGATATCCGGGTGATGTGGGCATCGTCAGCTTTCAGCAAGAAGGGGCGCGCTGTGGTTGGACAGGCCGAACAGGTGGCGTTCCGAGCCGGTGGCTGGCAGAAAGCCCGGATGGAACAGCAGATGTTCGATTGGTTCGGCTGCGTGCCGGCTACATCATCACCCTGGCTGCCGATTATTGCTCACAGTGCTCCGACTCTGACTTCTGCGCGCTGGTCGAGCATGAGCTCTATCACATTTCCCAGGCCAAAGATCAGTACGGCGCGCCCAAGTTCACACAGGAAGGATTGCCCAAGCTTGAGATGCGCGGGCACGACGTCGAAGAGTTCATCGGTGTGGTCCGTCGCTACGGTGCGAGCCCTGATGTGCAAGATCTGGTGGACGCTGCAAACAAACCTGCTGAGGTGGGGAAATTGAACATATCGAGGGCCTGCGGAACCTGTCTGCTCAAGTCGGCCTGAGTTTTTGACAGGCATTAGACGGAATCCCAAATATGGCAACCCTGAATAATGAGGTGAAAGGCTTCATCGTTCAGGCGTTGGCGTGTTTTGACACACCGTCGCAGGTGGTAGAGGCCGTCAAACAAGAATTTGGCGTCGAGATATCCCGGCAGTTGTGCGAGTCGCACGACCCAACCAAACGATCCGGCGTCAATCTGGCGAAGAAGTGGGTGATGCTGTTTCACGATACTCGCAAGCGTTTCCGTGAAGAGACGGCAGAGATCCCGATCGCTAACCGTGCATATCGGCTCCGGACGCTTGGCCGTATGGCTGAGAAGGCCGAGAAGTCCAAGAATATGTCGCTGACAGCCCAGTTGTTGGAGCAGGCCGCGAAGGAAGTCGGCGACATCTACGTCAACCGCAATCGGAAGGACGAGCCTGACGACGAGCCGGCAATCCCGACCCGCATCCAGGTCGATGTAGTGGATGCGAGGAAGCCGAATGCCGAGCCTTAACGTTCCGCAGTCGAAGTTCCTTCTATTGCCGAACAAATTCCGCGCATTCGTCGCAGGGTTCGGCTCAGGCAAGACCTGGGTCGGATGCTCGGCGCTGTGCAAGCACTTCATGGAATGGCCCGGCGTCAACGCTGGCTACTTCGCACCGACTTACCCGCAGATCCGGGACATCTTCTATCCGACGGTGGAAGAGGTGGCCTACGACTGGGGGCTGAAGACCAAAATCAACCAGGCGAACCACGAGGTTCACATCTACAGCGGTCGGCAGTATCGCGGCACTGTGATTTGCCGGTCGATGGAGAAGCCGCAGACGATTGTCGGTTTCAAGATCGGCCATGCCCTGGTGGACGAACTGGACGTGCTGACCTCGATCAAGGCTCAGCAGGCCTGGCGCAAGATCATTGCCCGGATGCGTTACAACCTGCCGGGGCTGAAGAACGGCGTCGACGTGACCACCACGCCGGAAGGCTTCAAGTTTGTCTTCTTGCAGTTCGTGAAGCAGTTACGCGACAAGCCAAAGCTCAACGAGATGTACGGCCTCGTGCAGGCCAGCACGTTCGACAACGAACTCAACCTGCCCGACGACTATATCTCGTCGCTAATAGAGTCGTATCCCGAGCAACTGATCCGCGCGTACCTCAACGGCCAGTTCGTCAACCTGACGTCTGGATCGATCTACCACGCTTACGACCGCAAGCTGAATCAGTGCTTCGACACCGTACAGGCGGGCGAGCCACTGTTCATCGGCATGGACTTCAACGTCGGCAAGATGGCGGCGGTCACACACGTCAAGCGCGATCAGGGTCTACCCCGAGCGGTCGATGAACTGATGGATGGCTACGACACACCGGACATGATCCGTCGCATCAAGGAACGCTACTGGGAGCACACCGGCAACGACTACAAGAAGACCTGCGAGATTCGGATCTACCCGGACGCCTCGGGTGATTCACGCAAATCGGTCAACGCCAGCGTCACCGATATCGCCATGCTCAAGCAGGCGGGCTTCACGGTCATCGCGCCGGCTGCCAACCCTCCGGTAAAGGATCGAATCAACGCCATGAACGCCATGTTCTGCAACGCGCAGGGCGAGCGGCGTTACCTGGTGAACCCGTTCACATGCCCAACGTACGCCGACGGCCTTGAACAGCAAATCTGGGCGCCCAACGGCGAGCCGGACAAGAGCCAGGGCAATGACCACGCCAACGATGGCGGCGGTTACTTCATTCACCGCGAGTACCCGATTATCAAGCCGGTCACCGCAATCAAAATGGGATTCGCCCGATGAGCAACGACGTCTCCTTCAAGCGGGCGGATTACATCGAAGCGCTGGAGCGCTGGGCAACCGTGCGCGATGTCTGCGCCGGCCAGCACCGGGTTGTTTCTCGGCTGCCGTACATAAACGCACACGACAAGTCGCCCGAAAACATCGACCGGAACAAGTCCTACCGAGAGCGGGCGGTGTTCAAAAACGCAACTGGCCACACACGCAATGGCTTGCTGGGCCTGGCTTTTCACAAAGACCCGACGCTTACCGCGCCGAAGAAGCTGGAGTACTTGCAGGACAATGCCAACGGCTCCGGGGTGAGCATCTACCAGCACTCCCAAGGCACGCTGGAAAAGGTGCTTGAGGCAGGCCGCCACGGCTTGTACGTCGATTACCATCAGGACAAAGGCGTCGGTGGCCATTCGGTAATCCTGTCGTACTGCGCCGAGGACATCATCAACTGGCGCACCGGCATGGTGAACGGGCACAACGTACTGACCCTGGTCGTGTTGCGGGAGATGCTGGAGATCGAGGACGGCTTCGGGTTCAAAGCTGTCGAGCAGTTCCGCGAGCTTGCGCTTGAGGATGAAGGCTTTATCTGTCGAGTCTGGCGCCGCTCTGGCCCGAGAGGAGGCGGTCCGCTTGAGGTCGCCGAGACATTCACGCCGGAAGGCATTACCGGGCGCCTCAAGGAAATCCCGTTCACCTTCATCGGTGCACAGAACAACGATCCAACCATCGACGAGTCGCCGCTCTACGACATCGCGATCATCAACCTGGGGCATTACCGTAACAGCGCAGACTACGAAGACAGCGTCTTCTGGTGCGGACAAGCCCAGCCATGGATATCTGGACTTGATGAGCAGTGGCGCGACCATATGGAGAAAAACGGCGTTTACGTTGGCTCTCGGGCGCCGATGCTGCTTCCTGCTGGCGGCCAGTTTGGGTACTCGCAGCCACTGCCAAACACTCTGGTGAAGGAGGCCATGGCCGACAAGAACCAGATGATGATCGAGCTGGGGGCGCGAATGGTTGGCGCATCACTGGCAGCCAAAACGGCGACAGAGTCCCGCGGCGATCAATCTGCGTCGACATCGGTACTCGCCGGCTGCGTGGCCAACGTTAGCGAGGCATACACCCGGGCGATCATGTGGTGCGGCCTTTACATGGGCATCACCGACAAGGTCGCGTACCAGGTCAATCAGGAGTTCGTCGAGCTGACGGCTGATCCGCAAATGATCACGGCATTGGTTGCTCTGTGGCAGAACGGCGGCTTCGCGAAGGCGGATCTGAGGTCTTACCTGCGCAAACTGGGCTTGATTGCCCCGGAGCGCACGGACTTGCAGATCGATGGCGAGCTTCAAGAGCAGAGCGATGGCTTGGGTCTGGACGATGAGGTAACACCAAATGGCGGCAAACCAAGCAATCCTTGACACCACGATCCGGCACGCGGTCTTCCTCGAAAAATTGAAGGCCGGGGAGGTTGGTAAGTTCGCGCCTTTCCTCAAGGAGATTGACCGTTCGATCCGCGATCGACTTACCCAGTCAGATCTGACCGAGTACAACGTCAAACGGCTTGAGGCGCTGCTGAAGGAAGTCGACAGCCTGCTGCTGGGCATCTTCGATCGTTACAGCGCGCAACTGAACCTCGATCTGATCGACATTGCCAACTACGAAGCTGAGTTTGAGGCGACGAGCTTGGCGAGGTCTGCGCCGGTCGGTGTGTCGCTCGACGTCGCAGCGCCGACGGCGGCAGCCATCAGGTCGGCAGTGCTGACCAATCCACTAAGCGTGCGTGGCACCGGTGGCGGGAAGCTGCTGAAGTCGTTCATCAAGGGCTGGACCACTTCCGAACGGGAGCGCGTTACCGGCACGATTCGGCAGGGCTTCTTCGAAGGGCAGACGAACTTCCAGGTCATCCGCAACATTCGCGGGACCAAGGCGGCGGGGTACAAAGACGGCATCCTGGCCACCACCAACCGCAATGCCAGCACGGTCATGCACACCGCGATTCAGCATGTGTCGTCACAGGCGCGCATGGAAGTGGCCAAGGCCAATACGGATATCGTGGCCGAGATTGAAATGGTCGCCACGCTGGACAGCAAGACTAGCCAGCGATGTCGCTCGATGGATAAGCGGCGCTTCCCCGTCAACTCTGGGCCCAGGCCGCCGTTCCACCCGAACTGCCGAACCACCTTCATTCTGCTGACCAAGCTCAGCGAGATGTTCGGCAAAGGCGCTACGCGGGCTTCGGTGGGGGCTGATGGCGCAGGCCAGGTCAGCGCAAGCCTCGATTACTATCACTGGTTACAGCAGCAGCCGGCTTCGTTTCAGGATGTGGCTATTGGGTCGGTACGGGCGAAGCTATTCCGAGAAGGCGGGCTGAGCGTCCAGCGTTTCGCTGAGCTTCAGCTTGATCGGAATTTTTCGCCAATGACCTTGGTGCAGATGAAGGGCTTGGAACCACTGGCATTTGAACGGGCTGGATTGAGTTGAAATCCTAATTCGCTTCGTTATGGTGTGCATGACATACACAGGGAGTCATGCATGCGCCTTAAAAAAACTGCGATTCCGTATCTGACCAAGGAGATCATTGGTACAGATGAAGGTTGTGGGATTTTCATTCCAGCCAACCGGTTGCTTTATCAATTTGTGCGGGATAACCCGAGCAACACTGACAAGGCGCAAATTGCATCGAAGGCTTTGATCATTGGGCGGAGTCTTTCGGCATCAGCAGAGAGGCGGACGCCGAGTGAAATAGATCCAGTCAGTGGCACGGCAAATTTCTATGATTTGCTGGGGCAGACTATTGGTAATTCGATGGTCAGTGAACTGCTGGATATGCTTGATGAACACCAAGAGCTGACGCCAGTGCTAGTTGGTGATGTTGTAAAGGTCCACGCCTTTCTGTGCGAGGCAATCACCACAATTACAGAAAAGGATTGCAGCAGCTTTGCCTCGAAGTATCTTCATTTTCATCGGCCGAAGCTGTTCCCCATGATGGACTCACGGGCCCGGGTCGCTTTGAAATGGGTTGCAGACGAGCAGGAATGGGTCTTTGCATACACAACTGCCGGCAAGTCAAAAAACTACAGGACTTATGTTGATCATTTTTTACGAGCGCGAGAGCTTTTCCAAGATGATTTAGGTAGCTCGTTGAGCTTAAGGCAGATGGACAACATTCTTCTTAACCGATTTGACTTAAACATTTGAAGTTACTGAACCTAACCCGCTTCGGCGGGTTTTTTTATGCCTGCAAAGCGGGCGGCACAAAACCCAAGGGGTGAATCAACGTGGCAGAAGAAAACGAAATCGACCTGGAAAATCCGGCAATCAAGGCCGCTATCGCGACTGCCGTTGAAGCATCCGTCTCTGGACTGAAAACCAAGAACACTGAGCTGCTGGGCAAGCTGAAAGATACCTCCGGCAAGCTGAGCCAGTTCGAAACGCAGTTCGAAGGCATCGATATTGATGCCGTGAAAGGACTGCTGACCAAGGCCGGACAGGATGAAGAAACCAAGCTGCTTACCGAAGGCAAGATCGATGAGGTCTTTGGTAAGCGTACAGAGCGTCTGCGCGGTGAATTCGACAAGCAATTGGCTGGCGAGAAAGCCCGGGCAGATAAGTCCGAGTCGTTCGCGAACAAATTCCGAGACAAGGTACTCGGAGACTCGATTCGCGCCGCAGCAATCAAGGCCGGAGCATTACCTGAAGCGACGGAGGATCTGATCCTGCGCGCGCGTGGGCAATTCACCCTCAACGAAGAGGGTGATGCTGTTGCTGTCGACAAGGAAGGCCAGGCCATCCTCGGCAAAGACGGAAAGAGCCCTCTGTCTCCGCTCGAATGGGCGGAATCTCTGCGCGAAAGCGCACCTCACCTGTGGCCAAGGGCTCAGGGAACAAATGCCCCGGGCGGGGGTGGCGGCCAGGCTGCATTCAAACGCTCCGAAATGACCTCCGAGCAAAAGCGCGACTATCAGCGCAAGCACGGCCAAACCGCATATCTGCAATTGCCCAAGTAAGGGGATTGACCCATGGCTACAACCGTTAACAGCGACCTGATCATCTACAACGATGAGGCGCAAACCGCATACCTGGAGCGTGTTCAAGACAACTTGGATGTCTTCAACGCGTCGTCCAACGGCGCGATGGTGCTCGATAACGAGCTGATCGAAGGCGACTTCCGCAAGCGTGCTCTGTACAAGCTGAACGGCTCGCTGGAGCACCGCGACGTTAACTCTGAAGGCAAGGTTACCGCCAAGAAGATCAGCGCCGGCGAAGCGGTGGGTGTCAAAGCACCGTGGAAGTACGGTCCGTACCAGACGACCGAGGAGGCATTCAAACGCCGCGGTCGCCCGGTCGAAGAGTTTTCCCAAATCGTCGGAGCCGACGTGGCTGACGCGACCCTGGAAGGTTTCATTCAGTACGCCACTGCGGGCCTTCGTGCTGCCATTGGCTCCAATACCGACATGGTGGTTTCCGCCAACATCGAAACCGATGGCAAGAAGACGCTGACGCGCGGTATGCGTAAGTTCGGTGACAAATTCGGCCGGATCGCGCTCTGGGTCATGCACTCCAGCGCCTACTTCGACATTGTCGACGAGGCGATCACCAACAAGATCTACGAAGAAGCCGGTGTCGTAATTTACGGCGGGTTGCCGGGTACCCTGGGTAAGCCAGTATTGGTGACCGATACCGCACCGGCCGACGTGATCTTCGGTTTGCTTCCGAATGCCGTGACGATCACCGAATCCCAGGCCCCTGGCTTCCGTTCGTACGAGGTGAACGACGAAGAAAACCTCGGCATTGGCTACCGTGCGGAAGGTACCGTGAACATCGATGTTCTGGGTTACAGCTGGAAGGCTGCCACTGGCGGTTCTAACCCTACGCTGGCCGCCGTTGGTTCTGCTGCCAACTGGGTCAAGCATGCCGGCAGCAACAAGGTTACCGCCGGCGTGATGATCAAGTTGACTGCTACGCCTCCGGTTGGCGGCTAATAACAACCCTAGGACGCGGCCAGCAATGGCCGCAACGGAGATATTCATGGAATTGACTTACAGCAATCAGCTTGATGGCTTCGATCCCGAAAAGCGCTACCGCAATCCCGATCTTTTTCGTTTGATTGAGCGCGATGCAACGAAGGTTATGATCGTTGGCGATTACCCGGAGATCGTTGCTGCTTACGAGGCGGCGGGCGTCGACGTAACTCTCGTAGTTTCTGGCAGTGAACAAGGCGAGTTCGAAACCGATCCCAAGGAAATGGGTGTCGGCGAATTACGCGAGTGGTTGATTGCTCAAGGCATCGAATATGATGCCAAAGCTCCGAAGCTCGACCTTCTTAAACTCATTCCTGCGAGCTGATTCATGACACTCATCATCGAGGACGGTACCGGCAAGCCAAACGCCGAAAGCTACGCGAGCGCCGCGGACCTGGTCATGTACGCCGGCAAGTTTGGCGTGACCATCCCTGCGGACGAGCCAGCGCAAGAAGCACTGCTTCGTCGGTCCGCCTTGGCGATGGATGGCATGACTTGGAAGGGGCGCAAGATGGACAGCGATCAGGCTCTGGCCTGGCCGCGGCGAGGGGTTGAACTGGATTGTCAGATCAAGCCCGACAACTACCTGCCGGCTCGAATCCAATATGGACAGATGGCCTTGGCCGCCGAGATCCACACCGACGATATCGACCCAGTGGAGAAGCGCAAAGGCGCGGTGACGCTGGAGCGTGTCGAAGGCGCGGTGACCCGCGAGTACGCGACGATCTCCAACACCAGCGGCCGACTATTGCCGGCGGCGCCGGATCGGCCGAGCGCTACTCAGTTTGCGGATTACCTGCAGCGGCGCGGCCTGTTTGCAGTTCGCGCATAGTGGTAGCGTTGGGGCTAATTTAATGGAGCTCCAAATGGCTGACAGAAAAAGCGTTACCGAAAAGGAACTTGAAGCGTGGGATTTGTATGCAGCTGCAGCAATCACTGCTATCGCTTCGAGAGAACCAACCGATGGGGCTGTCCTAGCAGATGAGGCGGCCCATTATGCGGACGCGATGTTGCTTCGCCGAAGAAATAAGCTGTCTCAACTTTGGGACGAAAGCGAAACATAAAAAAGCCCAGCCATCACGCTGGGCTTTTCACATCTGGAGCCACCATGGCCTTCTACGACGAAATGGCCGTGATGGCTCTGGATATGATCACAGAGTTCGGCCAGCCCGTGACCATTCGGGCAATCACCGTCGGCGAGTACGATCCGGACGCCGGTAGTGCGCCACCTGACACCGTCACGGAGCAGACCGCCCAAGGCATCCTGCTCGACTTCACCGGTCAAGAATTCCAGAACAACAGCCTCATCAAGCAAGGCGACAAGAAGCTCAAGATCGCCGCGCGGGGACTGGTGTGGGTACCGGACCTGTTGAACAAGGTCATCGTTCAAGGTCGCACCTGGTCAATCGTTCCGCCGCTGAAAGAGATCAACCCGGCCGGCACGCCGATTCTGTACGAATTGCAGGTGCGGTCATGAGTCGCGCAGGCTCCGGCCAGTCTGGAAGCTTCGCGCTGAGCCTCGCCGAGTTCGCGGCCCAGGCCACGGAAGCCATCGACGCTAGCCTGCGCGAGATCATCATCGAAGTCGGCAACAGCGTTATCCGCATGTCCCCGGTGGGCAATCCTGAAATCTGGGCGCAAAACGCCGTCGCAAGCCAGTACAACAAGGCCGTGGACGATCACAACAGCGGCCTGCGCAGCGATCCGACCAACCTGACGAAGGCGGGACGGCTCAAGCCTGGCCGTAAGCTGGATGACGGCATGGACATCTCCGCGCCGAGTGGTTACGTCGGCGGCCGGTTCCGCGGAAACTGGATGTTCAGCATTGGCGCCCCGAATAGCACCACGACCGAAGAGGTTGATCCGAGCGGAGCCAAATCAACTGCGCGAATCGTTGCCGGTGCAATCGAGTTCAAGGCGGGTGACACCTGCTACATCACCAATAGTCTCGGGTACGCGATCCCGCTCGAGTTTGGGCATTCAACGCAAGCGCCTGGCGGCATGGTCCGCATCACCGTGGCCCGCTTCCAGCAAATCGTGCTGGAGGCCATCAGGAACAACCAGGTATGAGCCACAACATCATCGCCTCAATCTACGAGGCCAAGCTGATCAACTGGGCGAAAGCGTTGCCGGTTCCGCTGAAGGTCGTCGTCGAGAACGAGGCCTACACGCCAGTGGACGGCGTCACTTACCTGAAGGCGTTCACGCTGCCAGCGGACACTGCGAGCAACACGCTCGGCGGCGACCACAAGCTGTACACCGGCGTGTTTCAGGTCAGCATCGTGACGCCATCGGGCAAGTATCGCGGTGCGGTCGGCGTGCTGGCCGACCAGATCGCCGCGCTGTTCCCGCTGTACGAGCGGAATACCAAGGGCGCGCTGACCGTCGTGACCATGACGCCGGTTGACCCTGGCCCCGGCATCGCTGATGACACCACATTCACCGTGCCGGTCTCATTCCTGTACCGAGCTGACACCAACTAATCCGCCCATTGGGCAAACCCAGAACCCGCCATTGAGCGGGTTTTGTCATTTCTGAAAAGAGGAAAAACCAATGAGTGTGTTTCTACCAAACGGCTCGACTGTCGGTATCGCAGCGTCTTATGACACGTCGGTAATTTTTATCGCGATCACCAACGCAACCGAGGCATCTGTATCGTCTGTCGGTCACGATCTTGAGTCGGGTGATTATGTCGAAGTGACGTCTGGCTGGGCCCGCCTGAACAATCGCGTCGTTCGGATCAAGAGCGTGACCGCTGACGCTTTCGTGCTTGAATCGGTCAATACGCTTAATGCTGCGCGCTTCATCGCTGGCGCGGGCGGCGGCTCGGTTCGGAAGATTCTGACCTGGACGCCTATCAGCCAAGTCACGGAATCGAGCAAGTCCGGTGGCGAGCAGCAAAACGTCACGTATTCGTTCCTCGAAGAGGACGATGAGCACCAGATTCCAACGTCCAAGTCGGCACTGTCGTTCACGCTGACCATGGCGGATGACCCGAGCCTTCCGCATAACGATGTGCTGCTGACAGCTGACGACGACAAGACACCCCGGGCGGTCCGAGTGAACCTCGCGTCCGGCGGCGTCATCGTTTACAACGCATTCGCCTCGTTCGACAACGTGCCCACGCTGACCAAAAACAACATCATGGCCGTCACCGCCGTGTTTGCCGTGGTCGCTAAATTCATCCGCTACGCCGCGTAAGGGGCACCCATGGCCAAGTTCAAGATTGCCCAAAACCCCACCTTCACAGCCGACGTGGATATCCCGCGCGTTGGGGGCACCACAATCAAGGTGCCGTTCGAGCTCAAGTATCGCGACCGCAAGGAACTCGCTGCGTTGTTCGCGGGATGGCAAGAGAGCGCCAAGGAAGATCAGGAGCGCTTCAAGGCCAAGGGTGATGGCCTCACGCTGATCGAGATCACTGACTCTCACATCGAGCGCCAGGTGGAACAGGTCGCTCAGTTAGTCACGGGCTGGGGCTTTGATGACAAGTTGAGCCCTGAGTCGATCCGCGCGCTGGTGGAAACATCGGCCGGCGCTGGTGATGCGATTGTCGATGCTTATCAGAAAGCCTTCGCTTCGGCCCGCCTGGGAAACTGACCAGCGTCGCACGTGCCCTCTACCAGCCGAGCATAAAAGGACAGGATGCCTTTGGGTTCTCGGCTGAGGATTACGGTGATGATTGCGAAGTCTGGTCAGATAACTGGCCAGCCTTCTGCCTCTTCAATGCCTTGTCCACGCAGTGGCGTACAGGGGCGTGTGGCGCCACCGGGCTCGACTACACGTCCATTCGCGACGTGGCCGGCTACCTCGGCATCAAGAAAAAACAAATCGCTGAGATTTTTCCCGACCTTCAGGTAATGGAGGTCGAGGCCTTGCTCGTCATGAGCGAATCGAAGTAATGGAGCACTCATGTCGGGCACAATCGCGCAATTAGGCATCGAGGTAAATTCGGGCGATGCCGTCCAGGCTGCCACGGATCTGGAACGTCTGGCCCAGGCTGGCGTCAAGGCTGAGAAAGCTGCTGACGGCGTTGCTGCTGGCTTCGACAAAGCGGCGACTGCGTCTACTGCCCTGGCCACGGCCGAGGGCAAACTGTCCGAGTCCACTGAAGACGCAATGAAGCGTCTGACGGCCATGGCCAAGGCCTCGCTGGAGTCGAGCGATTACTACCAGAGCCTCACCGCCAGCGTGAATACCAATGCCGCCGCGCTGGAGAATTCAGGTTCCTCGGTCAGCAGCCTGGCAGCACTTCAGCGACGGTTGCAGGCTGAGTCTGACGCTCTGGTCGGCTCGACAGATCGTCAGGCTGAGGCGGCGAAGAAGGCCGCAGCCGCCACCGGCGTTCAAGCCGAAGGCCTGCAAGCGCTTCTCGGCAAGATCAACCCGGCCATGGCCGCGCTCGAAAAGCTCGATCAGCAGCAGGAGCAGCTGCAGAAGTACAAGTCCGCCGGCCTTATCGACGCTGAGACATTCCGTGAGTACTCGACCCGCATTGATGCGTCCCGGCAGAAGTTGGGCGACTTCGATGAAGGGTTGCGCAAGACCGGCGCCAACTCGAAGCAGACCGAGCAGGCTCTGCGTCAGCTCCCTGCGCAGTTTACCGACATCTTCACAAGCCTGGCCGGTGGTCAGAACCCGCTGATGGTGCTGATCCAGCAGGGCGGGCAGATCAAGGACTCATTCGGTGGTGTCGGCAATACCTTCGACGCGCTGAAGGACAAATTCCGCTCGCTGTTCACTGGTGGCGCCGGAGCGGCAGTGCTGGGCGAGTCTCTCGCCGGCATCGCTACCAATGCCAAGGATGTCGCTGACAATGCCGACGAGGCGGGTGAAAGCCTGTCGGACCTGGCTGAGAGTTCGAACACTGCGGCTGAGGCTGCGGAAAACGCACAGAGGGCTGTCGGTGCTATTCAGCCAGCAATGAGTGGCATTTCATTCAGTGCTGCCGGCATGGCGCTTGCCGTTGTGGCTGCGGCAGTCGCGCTGGGAACGCTCATCTATGGCTACAGCCAAGGCAGTAAAGAGGCTGACGAGTACAACAAAGCGCTGATCCTCACTGGCAATATTGCCGGCACTTCGGCGGGCAAGCTGGCTGACCTGGCTCAGCAGGTGAGCGCCACCAACGGTACAACCAGCGAAGCTGCCGCGTCTTTGGTCAAGCTGGCGGCCAGCGGGGTGATTGCCGGCGACAGCTTTAAGGATATCGCCGACGCCGCCGCTGCGATGGAGGACGCCACCGGAAAGTCGGTCGATGCGACCATTGCCGAGTTCGTCAAAATTGCGAAGGACCCAGTCGCTGCCGCGAAGGAACTGAACGATCAGTATCACTTCCTGACGGCTTCTGTTTATTCGCAGATTGTCGCTCTGAAAGAGCAGGGCGACACCATCGGCGCCGCGAAGCTGCTGACGGATACCTACGCCGAGACCGTAAAAGGCCGGTCGGGTGAAATCACCCAGAACCTTGGCACTATCGAAAAGGCTTGGAAAGGCATCACCGACGAAGCCAAGAAGTCGCTCGATGCGATCAAAAACATCGGTCGCGACGAGGGCCCAGCGAAACGGATTGCTGAGCTGACGCAGAGCGTGGCTTTTGCGCAAAGCGCGCTCAAGGCGGACCCCGATGACACCGATGCCAAAAAGAAACTCGATGCTTCAAAGAAGGAGCTCGATTTTCTTGTAAAGCAACGTGATATGCAGGACTCAAAAAATAAGGCCCAGGCTCTCAATCTGACGGTACAGAAGGAAGGCATTGAGGCCGAGCAGCGCCTTAAGCAACTCAGCGACTCTAACCTCACGAATGCCGAGAAGCGCGACAAGCTGACCAAGGCCTATTTGCGCGATGTCGAGGTCCTTAAGAAAGCAAATCCTGATGATCCGAAGGTTCAGGCTGACTATGTCGCCAAGACTCTTCAGAACATCAAGGACAAGAACAAGGACCCTAAAGCCGCATCGGCTGGAGCTGTCGATCTCACTGGCTACAACGCTGCTCAAAATGCCCTCAAGGAAATTCAGGCCGACTACTCGAACACCCAGAAACAACTGGATGCCGCGCAGAAGGCCGGGCTGATCTCGCAACAGGAATATCTCCTGAAGCGCGAAGCCTTGATCGGCAACGAGCGGGACGAGGTCACTGCTGCTTATGAGGCGGAAATTGCCGCTCTCGAGGCGGCAAAGGGCAAGGCGACCACCACGGGCGAGCAGCGCATTCAGCTCGACCAGAAGATCGCCGACGCTCGCACCGACATGCTCAAGGCGCAGAAAACTGCGGACAGTGAACTGGATGTGCTGGCAACGAACGAGCAGGGCCGGCTGAAAAAGCAGGAGCTGGCCGTTCAGACCTACACCAGCGCGTTGCAGCAGCAAGTCGATACGCTGCGCCAGCAGGGGCAGCGCGCCGCGGCAGGTCTTGGCCAAGGCGATCGACAGCGCGGCATGACTGATCAACAGAACGCCATCGACGACCGCTTCAACTCGCAGAAACTTGACCTAGCCAGCCAGTACGGTGACGGCTCGCGCGGCATGAGCCTCGACGAATACACCGCCAAGCTGGCTGCGTTGAAAACCACTCAGCAGGATCTGCACGACACCGTGCAATCCAACTATGACGAGATGACCGCCGCCCAGGGCGACTGGAGCGCCGGCGCATCGTCGGCGTGGCAGAACTACCTGGAGTCGGCGCGGGATGTTGCCGGGCAGACGAAAAGCTTGTTCACCAACGCCTTCAGTTCGATGGAAGACGCGATCGTCAACTTCGCCATGACTGGGAAGCTGTCGTTTGGTGATTTCGCGAAATCGATCATTGCGGATATGGCGCGGATTGCAACTCGTCAGGCCAGCTCGACGCTGCTGAGCAGTTTGGCCGGCGCCGCTACCAGCTACTTCGTCGGCAGCGGCTCCACTCCTACTTCGGCGGGGTCGACGCAAGCGGGCTATGACAACGTCGACTTCTCCGGGTACCGAGCAGCCGGCGGGCCTGTCGCACCAAACTCTCTGTACGAAGTCAACGAGCTGGGGCCGGAGCTGTACAACGAAGGCGGCCGGTCATTCCTCATGACCGGCGCGAATGGCGGCAGCGTCACGCCGCTGACGTCTGGCGGTGGCCCTGGTGTCGCTGCACTGAGCAGCGGTAGTTCGGGTACGTCGATCAGCATCAGCGCTCCGGTCAGTGTGGTCACGCAAGACCGAAGCTCGGAAGGCATGCAGCTCGATCAGCAAGCACTAGCACAAAACCTTCAAACGCAAATGAAGTCTGCGGCCGAGAAAGCTGTGGCTGATTCTTGGCGTGCTGGCGGTGTCAGCTTCCGAAACGTAAATGGGAGAGCCTGATGGCGATCGAGCGCTTCACCTGGCCAACGCAAAATGGAGACGCACCCGATATCACCTATCGGGTGCGCACCGCGCAGTTTGGCGATGGCTACAAGCAAGAGTCTGGCGACGGGCCGAACAACAAACAGGACTCCTACCCGATCTCCTACACCGGGCCCAAGACCAAGGTGTTGGAGATCATGGCGTTTTTTGATCGGCACGCTGGCGCCAAGGCGTTCCTCTGGACCACTCCACTCGGCGAACTGGGTTTGTTCACCTGTAAAAAGCTGGTTCCTACTCCCATGGGTGGGGGCGTATTCAAGCTCACTGCCACTTTCGACCGTGCATTCCAACCATAAGGGGCAACCATGCCGCTGATCAGTGACATCCAGGTGCTTCAGCCTGGCAGCGAAGTGCTGCTCTTTGAATTGGACGGCTCGGACTACGGGGCGGACGTGCTGCGCTTCCACGGGCATGCCATCCCGCATACACCCGAAGAGTTGATCGCCGCTGGTGCGGATGCTGACCAGCTGCCCGCGAAGCCAATCTGGTTCCAGGGCAACGAGTACGGTGCCTGGCCCATGCAGATCGACGGCATTGAGGCCAATGGCGACGGCACCGCGGTACGGCCTTCGCTGTCAGTCGGCAATGTTAACGGACGCATCACTGCGCTATGTCTGGCGTTTGACGATCTGCTCGAGTTCAAGCTGACCATGCGGCACACCTTGGGCACGTACCTGGACGCGCAGAACTTTCCGGCCGGAAACCCAGCAGCTGACCCAACCCAAGAGACGATCGAGGTCTGGTACATCGACCAGAAAACGAATGAGGACGGGGAGATGGTCAGCTGGGAGCTAGCCAGCCCGGGCGACGTCGGTGGCGAATCCATCGGGAGGCAGGCGACCACCTTGTGCCACTGGTGCCTTACAGGCGGCTACCGTGGGCCGAACTGCGGTTACACCGGTCCTTACTTCACCAAGGACGGAGTGCCCACCTATAACCCCGAACTGGATGAGTGTGACGCCACGCTGGGTCGGGGCTGCATTCCGCGCTTCGGTGAGGGCAACTCGCTGCCGTTTGGCGGCTTTCCTGCCGTTTCCCTGATCGCCCGGAGCTGACCATGCGCAAGCACATCTTGAACGCGATCCAGGCTCACGCGGTTGCCGAGTACCCGAAAGAGTGCTGCGGCCTGCTGCTGAGCATTGGGCGAAAACAGCAGTATTACCCGTGCCGGAATATTTCGACCGAGCCGAACGAAGAGTTTCGAATCGATCCGGAGGAGTACGCCGCGGCAGAAGATATCGGCGAGGTGATCGGGATTGTCCATTCGCACCCGGACGCCACCAGCAGGCCTTCGCCACGCGACCTCGCGATGTGTGAAGCGACAGCGATGCCGTGGCACATTCTGAGCTGGCCCGAGGGCGACCTGCGCACCGTGTTGCCGAGTGGCGACGTCCCTTTGCTGAAGCGGCCATTCGTGCACGGCGCCTGGGACTGTTGGCAGGTTTGTGCCGATTGGTATAAGCGCGAGTGGGGGCTGGAGTTCGAAGCCTTCAAACGCGCTGATGGTTGGTGGGAGAGCACTGACAACGCCAGCCTGTACGAGGCGAACTACGAGGCGGCCGGCTTCTATAAGGTCGACCAGCCGCAACGCGGCGACATGATCGTCATGGAGGTCGGGCGAACGGTTTATCCAAACCACGCCGGAATCTTCCTTGGCTCCGATCCGGCTCTACAGGGTGAGGATGCTGCCACCTTCGGATCTGGTCCTTTCCTGCTGCACCACTTGTACGGTCGCCCGAGCGAGATCATCGTCTTCGGTGGCCCATGGCTGGACCGAACACGCCTGATCCTCAGGCACAAAAATGCACAACCAACCACATGATGCGGCCTGTCCCGCGGGAGACAAACATGGAAAGCGTGATTGAGTCAGTAGCGAAAACCGCCAGCGGCGAACCCATCTGGCGGCTTTCGAAGAACGGTGCCGTTGAAATTAATTGCGAGTTTTATCTGCGTGGAGCATCTGTTGAAGCTGTGCCAAATCTGTTTTCAAAAGGTTTAGCGGCCATTCGTAAGCTTCTTTAGCCGCACCACTTTCACAACCCTGCGCGGGGTTATCGGTAAAGTATTGGGCTGCTTTGGTGAGTGCTACGCCATCAAAGCCAGGTGTTGCTCGAATGGTTGCAGATATTGAGACTAGTGCCATCAACACACCTTGTTCGAAAGGTGAAAGCTGTTCCATTTGACCTCCAGGTCATAAGCGCGCCGAAATTGGCGCAATCCCAGTCCTTGGGCTTGCAGGCAAAGGACTGGGGAATCCTTAATCGGCACTGCTCAGGCCGTCATGCGGCAATAGTGTTATATCGATTTGCTGAAGGTGGCCATCTTCGCCACGGATTATTTCGAGCGGCATCCCAGGAATTAGTCTCTGCGTTATCACCCATCCACCCGTGAAGGTGTATTTCACCTCTACTGGTGTCGGAGCTCCACGGAAGTTCATCACCAATGACTTGCCGATCTCCGTGCTCGCTAGAGCTTCGGTGAGTTGCTGTGACATCTCTGCATTGCGTTTCATAGGCACCTCTGTCAGTGGGGCATAACGCTACTACAGCAGGTGGTTTGGCGTTACTGGGGATTCGTACAGTCTGAGACTTGTTAGTGTCAGCACTAAAGTATTTGCCCCGGTAATCAGTTGAGATTGACATTTTGAATCTTACTGTTTAACGGTGCCATCTGATTTGGGAGGAGTTGGTGCTTCACTCTCGGAAGGCTTAAGAAACGTCCGTGGGTCGATTGCCTTTTTATCCGACGGCGCATCGGTAGAGACTTGCGTCAATGGGTTTTCTGTTTTCTCGCCGTTGAATTGGTTGATTATAGTTGTGGGCTCAGGTCGCTGCAGGTCGTGCTCAATTTTTATTGGATGACTGATCAGGTAGTAACCGAAGCCAGAAACGAAAACCGTTCCGGCTACTATAATAGTCAACGCGCTTGCTCGGATTATTCTATATCCCGGCTCTCCTTTTTTAACTTGGTCCCAAGTTTTTTTCAGTAGGGGAGTTGCTGCGTCTCTTATGTCTAAGCAGAATAGCGAGGATTCTTTGTAGTATCCGTTATTAAATAAATCTCGTGTTTTGAGAATGCTGGACATCAACTTTGCTTCGGGGCCTGTTGGGTTTTCTTCAATATGTTTCGGATTTATCCTAAGCTGAATTTTCGAAAGGCTTTCGGCAGCTCTAGCGTAAACTTCACGGGTTTCAAGGTACCATTCGCGATTTAATTCGGCCTCGCTCATTTCTTCGGTATCACCGCCATGGTCATAAAGCCCCTGACCATCTACTCTAACTAGTTCCTGAACTGCTGCAGTGTAGACTGAAATTTCTTCCCTTAAGCCGTCGACCCAAGCTAGTCGGAACTCAGAAACTTTATTTTCTTTTGCACTGATCAAGTTCAAGAATGAGAAAAATCCAGCAAGTAACGCAGCAGTAATAACGCCGAACGCTACATATATCGTAGGAGGTATTGAGAAGCTATCCATATTGAATTAATCCGTAATAGGGCGCAGTAGTAAGTGTTGGCTTGGTGGCGTAATGCTACTATTGCTTGGCTGATTTCACTACTGGCGTTTCGTCCACACTGGATGTCCGGACAGTATCCAGCTACAGTCACCCGTTTCAGGACGAGGAAGAATCATGCGGATTTTGATTGGTGCAGTGGCGGTGATGCTGTTGGCGGGATGTTCTTCTAATCCGATATCTGTGAGCGAAGCCGTGCAGGCTCCAAGTGACGAAATTTACGCCTTCCAGTCAAGACCTGCGGGTGCTTATGGGACCGTTACGGTGGTGAGGGATGGCGGGGTTAATTCGTCAGCCTGCGACTTTGTCATCTATGTAGATGGCAAGAGGGCGGCAAAACTTGGTTCTGGCGAGAAAGCATCGTTTTTTGTCGAACCAGGCTCGCTAAATATTGGTGCAGGACCGGGTAGTGGGCTGTGTGCGGGGCCAGCTATTAGGACGGTTGCCGCTAACGCTCAAGCTAATAAAGAGGTGATTTATCGGGTGAGTTCTGACATGACAGGGTTAGTCCTCGGTCCCTATGTCGAGTACCAATAAACGTGAGCTCTAAGCCGCCTTCGGGCGGTTTTTTATTCCGGAGAATATATGGCCGCGTCAGTAATTCATTACGCGCCGACAACCACTTACCAACCGGCACCTGATCAGTGACGTAAGGCGAATCGCTGAAAGCGTAGATCCGTAAAAGGTGCGGTCCTCAGTTCGAGCAGTTTTTTTTAATTGAGCCGCTCGATGCTACATTGCTCGCCTTCCCACAGGAGTGACCCGCATGAAATTATTCGTAGGAGCGTTGGCAGTCGCATTGCTGGCCGGGTGCTCGACGTCGCCTGTTCCGCTAAGCCAAGCGGAGCCTATTCCAAAAGACCGCGTTTTCTCGCACCAGGCAGAGCCTTCCGTACCCTATGGCACAATTGTTGTGGCTCGAGATACTGGTTCGATGGGGGGCGGGTGCTTTCTGGCGATATATCTCGATGGCGAGGTAGCCGCGAGAATAGATACGGGCGAGGTAGTAAAGTTTCGGGTTCCCGCAGGTGATCACCTAGTCGGTATGGGGATAGATAAAAGTGGCGGCGGGCTGTGCAGCTTCACGGACATGATGAAGGAGCAGTCAGCCTCGCTGAAGGCAGGACAAGTAAGGTTATTCCGTGTGGGTGGAGATCAAGCCGGCTTCGATATCAGGCCGAGCTCCATTCGATAATGAGCATCTACCGCCTTCGGGCGGTTTTTTATGCCTGGAGAAAAAGGATGCAAACAGCAGCCCGCTATCAACCCATGACGACAATTAAACTATCCGGTTCGTTGGCTGCCAAGTTCGGCAGAGTGCATCGGCGTAGTCTTGATTCCGGTCAGACCTGGGAAGCCTTCAAGGCGTTGAAGGCAACGATCGCTGGTTTCCAAGAGGAAATTCAGCGCCTTGATCGCCTTGGCATGCGGTTCGCCATTTTCAGGAATCGCAAAAATTCTTCTGAGGATGAATTCGCGCTAAGTGGAACTCGCGAGATTCGTATCGTCCCTGTTGTAGAGGGTAGCAAGCGTGGCGGGACCTTTCAGACAGTAATGGGGGTTGTTCTCATCGCCGCGGCGCTGATCGGGAATTACTTCGTGCCTGGTAACCCTATATCGCCCTATTTATTGAATGTGGGCGCTGCAATGGTCATCGGCGGTGTGATCCAAATGCTCAGCCCCCAAGCGGGCGGCCTCAAGCAAAGCGCATCCCCTGAAAACTCACCGTCGTATGCTTTCGGCTCTGCAAAAAACACCACGGCCAGCGGTAACCCGGCACCGATCTGCATCGGCGATCGTCGATGGGGCGGAATGATCATTTCCGCATCGATCCTTGCCGAAGACAAAGCGTAATCCGCACGCAGCAAGCAGGCCGCCCATGAGGCGGTTTTTTTTCGCCTGGAGGAAAGTATGGGCGCAGCACAGATGATCGATATCCACGGCGCGAAGGGCGGGGAAAGCAAGCCGAAGTCGCCGGCCGAGGCCAGCGATAGCCTGCGCTCGACCAACCTGGCCAAGCTACTGATCGCCGTGGGCGAGGGTGAGTTTGATGAGGTCCCGACCGACTACAGCATCTTCCTGGACAACACCCCGATCCGCGATGCCAGCGGCAACTACAACTTCCCCAATGTGAAGTGGGACTGGCGCTCTGGCTCGGTGGATCAGACCTATATCCCTGGTATTCCGTCGGTCGAGAACGAAACCTCATTGAACGTTGAGCTTCGCAGCGACTCGCCATGGGTTCGCTCAATCAACAACATTCAGCTTTCCGCCGTTCGTGTGCGCCTCGCCTGGCCTGCACTGCAGCGTCAGGACGACGAAGGCAACATTGGCGGCTATCGCATCGATTATGCGATTGACGTGGCCACGGACGGCGGCGCCTATCAGCAGGTGCTGGTCGACGCAGTGGACGGCAAGACCACCACGCGTTACGAGCGCTCGCCCCGCATCAACCTGCCGGACGCCACCGTCGGCTGGCAGATCCGCGTACGCCGACTGACACCGAACCAGAACAGCAACAAGATCGCCGACACCATGCTGATCGCCGGCTACACCGAGGTGATCGACGCCAAGCTTCGCTATCCGAACACCGCGCTGCTCTACATCGAGTTTGATGCCGAGCAGTTCACCAACATTCCAGCCGTCACCGTGAAGTGCCGCGCGCGCAAGTGGCAGGTGCCAAGCAACTACGACCCGATCACCCGGACCTACACCGGGACTTGGGATGGCTCCATGAAACAGGCCTGGACCAATAACCCGGCCTGGATCACGTACGGCATCTGCACTGAAGAGCGTTTCGGACTGGGCAAGCGCATCAAGTCGTTCATGGTCGACAAGTGGGAGCTATACCGGATTGCGCAGTACTGCGACCAGCTGGTGCCGAATGGCCTAGGCGGTGTAGAGCCTCGCTTCCTGTGCGATATGAACCTGCAAGGCAAAGCTGATGCCTGGTCGTTGCTGCGCGACATCGCCGGCATTTACCGGGGAATGACCTACTGGGCTCAGGGCCAACTGGTGATGCAGGCGGATATGCCTCGTGCGCAGGACTTTGACTATGTGTTCACCCGCGCCAACGTCATAGATGGGAAGTTTTCGTACGGCAGCGCCTCGGCGAAGACCCGCTACACTCGGGCCCTGGTCAGCTACGACAACCCGGCGAACAACTACGACACGGACGTCATTCCATTCGCGGACCTGAACCTTCAGCGCCGCATGGGCGACAAGCCTATCGAGCTGAGCGCCATCGGCTGCACTCGGGCTTCCGAGGCACAGCGCCGCGGCAAGTGGGCGATCCTGAGTAACAATCAGGACCGCACCGTGTCGTTCAAAACCGGCATGGAGGGCGTGATTCCGCTTCCTGGCCACATCATTCCAGTAGCAGATTCGCTGCTGGCTGGCCGTGAGATCGGCGGGCGTATCTCTGCTGTAGCCGGCCGCGTTGTGACGCTGGATCGTGACACCCAGGCCAAGGCCGGTGATCGGCTGATCATCAACTTGCCAGGTGGGCGGGCCGAAGGTCGCACCGTGCAGAGCGTGAATGGCCGCGCCGTGACCGTCACCACCAATTACAGCGAGCCACCGCTCGCGCAGCTCCAGTGGGCGCTGGATGCCGATGATCTGGCGATCCCGCTGTACCGCGTGTTGCGTACCAGGCGCACCGCTGAAGGCGACTTCGAAATCAGCGCTCTGCAGTACGACCCGAGCAAGTTCGCTTTCATCGACACTGGCGCACGCCTGGAAGAGCGGCCGATCAGCGTGATTCCGATCACCGTCGTTCCGGCGCCGGCCAGCGTGACCGTTACGTCAAACTCGGTTGTGTCCCAGGGCATCGCCGTGGCCACCATGACTATCACTTGGCCGGCAGTGGCTGGCGCAGTCGGCTACGACATTGAGTGGCGTAAGGACAGCGGCAACTGGATCAAGCTGCAGCGCACCGGCATGACCAGTGTCGACGTGGTGGGTATCTACGCCGGCGCCTACGTGGCTCGCGTCCGCGCGGTCAGTGCCTTCGACATCTCGTCGGTCTGGCGTAACTCGATCCTGACCAACCTCAAGGGGAAGGAAGGATTGCCACCGGCGGTGTCGTTCCTGACGGCCACGCCGCTGCTGTTCGGCATTTACCTGAAGTGGGGCTTCCCGGCTGGCGCCGAGGACACCCAGCGCACGGAGATTTGGTATGGGCCGACGACCAGTCTGCCGGCGGCAACCAAGCTGACAGACCTGTCTTACCCGCAAAGCGATTTCTCGATGCTGGGCTTGCGTGCGGGGGTGACGTTCTTCTTCTGGGCGCGCTTGGTGGATCGAACCGGCAACATTGGTCCGTTCTATCCGATTGGCTTGGGAGTGATGGGCCAGACGAGCGCAGAAGCCGGCCCGATCCTTGATCAAATCGCTGGGCAGATTGGGGAGACCGAGCTGGGCAAAGACCTGCTGGACCGTATCGAGCTGATCGATGGTCCGTCGACTCTGCTTGGATCTGTGAACAATCGTTTGAAGGAGTTGGACGACCAGGTAACCGAGGTTACCGATCAACTTCAGGAACAAATTGACCAGGTCAGCGACATTGCCAACTCTGCCGAGTATCAGAAGGACAAAGCTTATGCGGCTGGTTCATCCACTCGGCTGAATGATCGTTTGTACCAGGCCAAGGTTGCGGTGCCGGTGGACTTGACCGGGGCGGTAGCACCGCCTAACACCACTTACTGGTTGGACGTGGGCCAGATCGTGACGGACTCGAACGGCTTGGCCGCGCGCGTCAGCACCACCGAAACCAAAATCACCAATATTGAGGGAGTAAATACTGCTCAAGGCACGTCGATCACCGGCCTGCAAGCGAGTCTAACCACCACCAACGGAAACGTAACTGCTGCGCAGAACGCCGCCAATGCTGCCAGTACGCTTGCCGGTGGCAAGGGCAAAGTTCTGGTGCAAACCGCGACGCCTGCTGCCGCCGACCAACTGGTTCAGAACCTTTGGATCGATATCACTGGTGGTGCCAATACCCCTAAACGTTGGACTGGGTCTGCTTGGACGGCGGTGACGGACAAAATTGCAGCGGATGCAGCGGCAGCAGCGGCGAATGCGCTTTCCGTCGCGAACACCAAAGCGGACGCCTCGGCGGTGAATAGCCTAACCACCCGCGTGACTTCAGCCGAAGGGACAATCAGTAGCCAGGGTTCGGCGATTACCGGACTGAATACCAGTCTCACTACCACCAATACCAACGTGACTGCCGCGCAAACTGCGGCGAATGCGGCGAATACGCTGGCTGGTGGTAAAGGCAAAGTGATCGTGCAGACCGCTGCGCCAGCGGCGGCTGATCAGCTTGCGCAGAACTTGTGGATCGACATCACTGGCAATGCGAATACCCCAAAGCGCTGGACCGGGAGCGCGTGGGTGGCAGTCACTGACAAGGCGGCAACTGACGCGGCAGCGGCAGCGGCGAATGCGCTGGCTGTCGCCAATACAAAGGCAGACGCTTCGGCAGTGAACAGCCTGACCACTCGGGTGACCACAGCTGAAGGAAATATCACCTCCCAAGGCAGCGCGATCACCAGCCTGAACAATACTGTGGCTGGTAAGGCCGATGCGGCGGCGCTCAACTCGCTGACTTCGCGGGTGACCTCGACAGAAGGCACGATCACTTCGCAAGGGTCGAACATCACCAACCTGACCAACAGTCTGGCCACCACCAACACCAACCTCACTACTGCGCAAAACGTTGCCAATGCCGCAAATACTCTGGCCGGATCGAAAGGTAAGGTCCTGGTCCAGACTGCAGCGCCGGCGGCAGCTGACCAGCTCGCGCAGAACCTATGGATTGATATCACGGGAGGGAGCAATACTCCGAAGCGCTGGACAGGTACGGCATGGGCTGCAGTGACCGACAAGGTTGCGTTAGACGCGGCAGCAGCAGCGGCCAATGCATTATCGGTGGCGAACACAAAAGCCGATGCCGCAGCGGTCAACAGCCTGACGACTCGAGTAACCAGCGCTGAGGGAACGATCACCAGCCAGGGCAATGCAGCTACCAGCCTGACAAATAGAGTCACCACTGCCGAAACGAACCTGACCGCGCAAGCAACGGCGATCAGCGACACCAACACGAACGTTTCGCTAATCGACGGCAAGCTGACCACGCAAACTAACCGCGTAGACGGGATCTATGCGCAGGTTAATCCGGCCTTGGGCGGTGATGACACCGGCTTTGCCGGATCGACCGCCAGTTTGGTCGGCGTCTGGTCCGAGCAATCAGCTCGGATCGAGGACGGGATTGCTGTCGGTAGGCGCGTTGATACTATTCAGGTATCGAGTGACCAAGCAATTGACCTGGCTGGTAACGCGATCACATTAACTCAAGCAAACACAGCCGTTGTTCAACAGGTGTCTCAAGCGCAGATTACAGCTGATGGTAAAGCTAGCGCTATGTGGACGGTGAAGCTGCAGGTCAACTCACAGGGACAGTACGTGGCGGCGGGTGTCGGCTTGGGTATTGAGAACGGCCCGGCGGGTCTGCAAAGTACCTTTCTGGTGAGCGCCGATACGTTCGCGGTCGTCAACGGCATCAACGGAACACTGTCCTCGCCGTTTGCTGTGACTGGTGGCCAGGTGTTCATCCGGTCGGCGTTCATTCAGGACGGCACGGTCACCAACGCGAAGATCGGCAGCTACATCAGCTCAACCAACTACATCGCCGGCCAGCAAGGCTGGATTCTCAACAAAGACGGAACGCTTGAGATCAACGGCATTGTTCCCGGGCAAGGCCGGCTGGTGATCAACTCGCTGAACGTCTCTGTCTATGACGCCAACAACGTGTTGCGCGTCCGTCTCGGCTATCTGGGGTAATCAATGGCTCTATTTGGTCTGCGTGTTTTTGATGAGAGCGGTCAGCTTGCCATGGACACCAACTCGTTCACCTACCAGGTGATCTGGCAGGGCGTGATCGACTTCAGTGGAGTCGCGCCCGACTACACGCTGAGCATTCCGGGCTTCAACCCGGCCAACTGCGTGTTCATGATCATTCCGACAAGGGCACAGGATGTGCAGTCATCCGAAACCGACGGGAGCGGGAACCAAAAGTCCTATCCGTTCGTCACGACGGCGGTGGGCCAGGTGGTTGTCAGGAGAAAAAACCCATCTTCAAGTGCTTCCACTATTGGCTCAACGGTTGCCGCCAAGGCCTACGCGATAAGGTACTCGACATGAGTTTTGGATTTCAGAGCATCAACGACAATTCATTTGTTCAAATTGACGCCGAGGCCCCCAGACTCTGCATGCTCACCAAGGGGGCGTATTCAGGGACTACCAATGCGTCGGGGGTATTTGCCAGAGCAATCACAAGCCAGGACCCGCCGCTAGTGTTCGTTCGCCCGGATCAGGGGGCGATCCAGGTTCCGATATCGGTGTGGTTCACCGGCGGGCCGGGAAACTGGACCGGGTTCACCATGAAGGCATCCAACGTCAACGCCACGTTAAGCGGCCAGTATTTCGCGGCCGCTTGGGCGTCCATGGGCACGGCGGCCTATGGCCTGCGGTTGTGGGATCAGAACGCGGCGCTTGTTTACGACAGTGGCGCTCCGGCGGTTGTCGTGACCTTCGCGGCAGGAAACTGGACGTACCTCGGAGAAGAGCAGCTGACCGTGGGACACCGGTATTTCTGGGGAATTAACAAGGTGCTCGGTTCAGGCGAGTATGTCTCCCTGAACCCTTTCGCCATGAACTGCCACAACAATGCGTCGGGTGGCGGTTGCGCCCTTGGCGTCGATTACGCCAATGGCCGGATCATGATGTACAGCCTCGCAACCACCGCCTGGACCGATCAAGGGCACCGCCCATTCCTTTGCGCCAAACTGCTGGCCTGAACCTAAATTCTTCTGGAGATAATCGATGCCTTGGTGCAAAGCCGGTACGGTTTCCTTCGTCCAAAATTCCAATGCCGTGATCGGCACCAGTACTGCATTTATTGCCAACAGCAGGGTAGGTAGACCAGAGATGTAGAGGGAGGCATAAAGGATTCAGCTGATGCATTGCGTGCGATGGCAAATCAATATTGGATCAAGCTAATTAGCCCCAGCCCGCAAAGTTCGACTTTTTATTAATAACAGTAAGGTAAGCCAAATGGCTAAGCAGACAATTGCACTCGGAACAGCGCCGACTGGTGTCGGTGGTGACACGCCGCGCAGTGCGTTCACAAAGGCTCAGTCAAATTTTGATGAGTTGTATGCCGCAGACCTGGTTAATTACAAAAAATCTAACATCCTCGGCACAGTGAGTCAGGCTAGCGGAGTTCCTACAGGCGGTGTTATTGAGCGTGGCTCCAATGCGAATGGTGAGTACGTAAAGTTTGCAGATGGCACTATGCTCTGCTGGTTTAAGTGGCGCGTGATTCGCACAATGGCCACGGCCACGGGCCCGCTGTTTTTCGGTGGTGCGCAAGAAATTGCCCGTAACTTTCCTGTAGCTTTTATATCTCCCCCAGCAATTTCGATTCAGGGCGCTCTTGAGGTGGGCGAGGGTTGGTTTCTTCCGGCGGGCACCCTAATAAACTCTACAACTCAATGGCCATCTGGTTACGTATTTACTCAACTGAGCCGTGGTCAAATGCAACTTTGCGTCGATTACTCGGCTGTAGGACGGTGGTTCTAATGCGCATCATACTTTCACCGCAACGCCGCGATGATCTTTTGGTGGTTGTGAAAACCGGCAATGTTCTCATCGTGAACGGCGAGCCATTTGACTTCTCCCAAATGGAGAGCGGCGACACTCTTCCTCGTGCGGCAATCGCGTCGGAGTGGTTCGCCGGCGATGTGGAAAACCTCGGCGATGAGCTGGTTTTGACACTGGTGTTGCCAAACCCGCAGAACTACAGTCCGGCGCAGGCCTTCCCGGCAGACCTGATGAACGTACCGGACGGCCCGGTGATTTTTCCTCAACCTCTTCCTGAGCCAGTACCCGCTCCTGAACCTATTTCAGAGGAGTCCGCATGAACATCGACTGGTCCCAACTCATAACCCAGGCCATGAAGGACGCTGCTGCTCAGGCCGCGCACCTTGCTCAAGCGAAAGCAGGGCTCTCGGAGAAAAACCTCAGGGCCGTTGCGCAGATTGCCCGTGTTCAGGATCGCGTCGATACCCTCGGTTACGGCATCGATGCTGGGGAGGCCACCGAGGCAGACGAAGCAGAGCAGGCCGCGCTGCTGATCAACCTTAAAGCTTGGAAGACCTACAAGTTCGCTCTGGGCAAAGTCACCGCGCAACCGACTTGGTATGCCGCGCCGGTGTGGCCGATGGAGCCCGTAGCGCCCGCGATCGAAGCCAGCCCCGATGCCCGGGCCGCCGACCTGATGTAGGCCGCGAGCTCCAACAACGCACCCCGCCAACGAGCGGGATTTTTTTTGCCTGGAGAAAAGTGATGCCAGTTACCGACAAAGACCGAGATATCCTCGCGCGCACGCTATGGGGTGAGGCGCGCGGTGAGTCACTGTCCGGCCAGATTGCCGTTGCCTGGACGATCCGCAACCGTGTGAACGACGGCAAGGATCGGTCATGGTGGGGGGAGGGCTATGCAGGCGTGTGCCAGAAACCGTACCAGTTCAGCTGCTGGAACAAGAACGACCCGAACTTTGCTTACCTGAGTGGCGCGAAGTCAATTCCGTTTCGCGAGTTCGCCCAAGCGCGGATCGCTGCTGACCAGGTGCTGGCCGGCAAGGTGCCTGATCCCACCGGCGGGGCCACGCACTATTACGCGACCACCATGCCGGAAGCACCGGTTTGGACCGTAGGAGCGAAGCAGACGCTGAAGCTCGGACACCACGTCTTCTTCAAGGATGTGCCATAAGCTAGAGCGCGTTGATGCTGGCGCCGTCGAACTCTCTGCAGCTTCTGGATCTTCTGTTTTCGGATATCCGAGCCGGAATCATCGCCGACCAAGCAGCCCTTAGGACGCTTCAAGCGTATGTAATGAGCGTGTGTCGCTCATTACATACGCGCTGAGCCTAAATCAACTGGACACTGCTTGATTAATGTTCGTTTGCATATTTGGCACATGAAGCATTGATCTGTCTGGCTGTAGAAACATGGTGGCGTGCTGGGTTTCTTGCCCTTTTTCGACATGACTCCGCTCTTTCGTGCGAAAGGCGTTGATCAAAGGTACGGCCACAATAAGCGTAATCGGCCAAAGCATCAGTGCGTTGAAGATGAAAATCGAGCATGTCAGCCGGTCTCGCCGGCTCAGCCCTAAAATTCTCAACGTTCCGGTAAGCACTGGGTTCGATTCGATCGGTGCTTGAACCCCGTCGAGACTGTGCTTTACGGCTTGCTTAAGCTGTGAGCAGACGCCTACAAATAGCGCGACGCACCAGATCAGCCCCAGGGAAATGCCAATGACAAAAAAGTATTTCATGATTCCCGTACCACTCCTTTTCCTTGGGCGGAGCCCTGTTTGATCGAGAAGAATAGTCGATCGTCATACCCAATGAAATACAGCCCATCGTCTTTGTAATGCAATTCCTTAAATCTAGGAGAAACGATTGCAATACTGGTTTTTTATCCAGTGCTGGGCAAGCAGATGTACTTCCTTATTACGGTCATGAGAGAGAAGGGTGTCGCCCGGGAGTGGAAGGCGATCCGGCAAACGGTCGGCATCCGTGGTGACATCAACATCCGAAACCAGATGTGCGAGCAGCTGAACAGGACGAGCGATATCGCAGAGATCCGACCGGCCGGCATGCCACTTGATGCGGTGCCGCTTCTTCCGTTGATGGATGCCAGGTTGTCAGGGATGGCGACCAACGCGTTCACGTTGAGTGGCCTGGAGGAGATCGACGGCTGCCTGTATGCGCAGTCGTGGTGGGGGGAGGGCTATGCCGGTGTGTGCCAAGCGCCGTACCAGTTCAGTTGCTGGAACAAGAGCGATCCGAACTTCGCTTCCCTGAGTGGCGCGAAGCAGATCCCGTTCCGCGAACTGGCACAGGCGCGCATTGCCGGTGACCAGGTGATCGATGGAAAGGTGCCGGATCCTACAGGGGGCGCCACGCACTATTATGCAACCGCCATGAAGAAGCCCCCGGATTGGGCGGCGAAGGCCACGAAGACGGTGGTTATCGGCGGGCACGTCTTCTTCAAGGACGTGCCATGACAGCCTTTCGCAGATTGTCTCGCGCGCTGGCGACGACCGAGGAGGGCAGTCTCTGGTTCGAGTGCCCTGGCTGCGAGATGGTCCACCGGATCATGCACGGCCCCGGCGCTGGGTCGCGCTGGGGCTGGAACGGCAATCTGGATAGCCCGACGTTCACCCCTTCGGTGCTGGTGCGTTACTCATGGTCTGACGGGGATCGAGTGTGCCATTCGTTCGTTACCGACGGACGCATTCAGTTCCTCGGCGACTGTACGCACGCACTGGCCGGGAAGACCGTTGACCTGCCGGATTGGGAGGACGAGCAATGCCAATAGCTATTCCGTGGAGGCTGATCGGCATTCTGACGCTGTTGTTGGCCATCGCCGGCGGCACGTGGAAGGTTCAGGACTGGCGCTACGGAAAGCAGCTCGCCGAACAGGCTGGCCTGCATCAGGGCGATCTGACTGCCATTGGCAATGCGGCCTCCGCCCAGGTGCGCGCCGATCAGGACAAGCGCCTGGCGCTGGAGCAGCGACTTTCGACCACCGACCAAATCCACCATAAGGAACTGACAGATGCTCAAACCAATCAGGCTCGCCTGCGCGATCGCCTTGCCACTTCTGATTTACGGCTGTCAGTCCTCATCGACGCCGCGGATCCAGCCGGTGGCTGTTCAGTGCCCGCCGGTACCGAAGCCAGCGGCGTGGTTCATGGAGGAGCGCGTGCCCGACTTGACCCCGCGCATGCTCAACGAATTATCGGAATCACCGACGACGGCGACCAAGGATTGATTGCACTGGCTGCATGCCAGGCTTTCGTAAGGGAGGTGAGTGGAGAGGGGAGGACCTCTCCGAAATAATGCGGTTAATTAAACATCTCGCTAATGATGTTTTTGGACATAAGCCGAGAGCCTTCAGGCGTCAAATGCGAAACATCGAAGTGAACTGGAATCCCTCCTGCATCGACCAGCGGGCACTTCCCTGCCGGGCAAACGGCTTCGATGACAGAGATGTACTTCACGTCAGACCTATTCGAGAATTTATCAGCCATGGCTGTCTCGTTGTAGGTTATCCAGTCTTGTTCAATATCTTTAGGTGCCGAGAAATCAACTTGTCCAGACTTCATCTGGTCCGCAATGATTATAGGTACGGCGCGCTTATAAGTTGGGGATATCCCAAGGATGTAGACCTTGATACCAGTGCCTGCAAATCTCTTTACCGTTTCGTCGAGCTTATTCATGCTCTGATCTACAGCTGCGTTCCAATTTGCCGAAAGGATCAGCACGTCAGGGTGGACCTTCAGGATCTCGAGGTAGGCCATATCGTTGAAGGCAACGCAATTCGGTCGGTCCGCGATGGCCTGCCCCAAAATAGGAGGGCAAGCAGATGCCGTTAGCGCTCCCAGAGAGTAGCCCCTGATTTGCATCATGTTTTTCATTCCCGGATAAAACTGAATGGCATGACTATCGCCCCACAGCATTGCTTTTTCCCCGTGGGCGTCTGGCAAACAGGAGGAAATGTCTACCGAAGAAGGAATCTGGTCGGGGTTCAGAAAGCACGTTCCTGACCTGTAATCAGCAGTTGCATCATATTTTAAATATGAAAGAACTTTGTTCAGTCGGGCGTTTGAGTCATCTTCAAAGCCATTATTCGAAATGGTTGCAATGCTCACGGCAATCATTGATACAAGCACCGCTAGTGCTGTCGTCAGAGTTTTTGCTGTTGTTCCATTTTCTTTCACGTGTCTGAATTTTTTTTCAATGAATTGGTAATTTGCCACAGCGAGTATCATCGATAGTGAAAAGGCTATAACGGCGAATTGATATTCATTGATATCAAGATTGAAGCGCTTTAAAAAAACAATTACAGGCCAATGGACGAGATACAGTGAGAACGATATCTTGCCGATAAAGACTAGGGTTTTTCCCCCAAGCATTTTCGAGAGTGGCGCCGAGTTGGCTTGGCCAGCAATAATTATTAATGCGGCCCCGGCGCAAGGGAGTAGCGCTGCGAGTCCTGGAAATTTTGTGTTGTGAGTGTAAAAGATATTTGCAATTGCTATGCACAAGATGCCAGCAATAAACAGCAAGGTTGATGAGTTTTTGTTGGGCGTATGTTTTGAGAAAGAAAGAGCTACCGCGCTCCCTATGAGTATCTCGAAGGCCCTAAATGGCAGCAGGTAGAACGCAGCAGGCTGGCTTTTTTCCAGCATGTACACCGATGCTGCCACGGAAGCTAAGAACAGTGCGCAGGTTGCGATTGAAGCCGGAAGCCTAATCTTTGCCGCGCAGATCAAGATAAGTGGAAAAATAATGTAGAACTGCTCCTCCACTCCAAGTGACCAAATATGTAGAAGAGGTATCTCGTCTGCGGAAGGTGAGAAGTAATCCAGCGAAGAATAGAAATATATGTTTGCCGAAAAAAGCGAAGAGGCAATAGCGGATTTTGCGTAATTAACAAGCTCGCTTGGATATAGTAGAAGAGATGCGAAGATGCTTGTTACGATAATTACCGATGCGAATGCCGGTATAATCCTTCTGGCTCTTCGTGCATAAAAACCTGCAATAGAAAAGCTCCCAGTTGTAATTTCTTTATGAATAATTTTAGTAATCAGGAAGCCTGATATCACGAAGAAAATATCTACACCAATGTATCCACCAGGGACCAAGTTTAGATTTATGTGGAAAAACACAACCAGAAGGACAGCTATCGCTCGCAGCCCGTCTATGTCTGGTCGGTACGATAGGCTTTTTTCATGCATGAAATAGACAGCTCCGATAGTTTTTGGCAAAAAATTTTGCGCAAGTCTACAGGTGAATGCAGGGGTTTGTGTTCGGTCGGCAGAAAGCCGGAGGAAGGAGAGGGCTACTGTAGGAATATCCAACGCTAAGTTATTGATTCTTATAGGGAGGTATGTGCATTTTGAAAGCTCCTGAAAACACCTATTTTCCTTTACAGATCATTAGCTTGCGCGTGCTTCGGGGTCACCTTGACATGGTGGGGGTCGTTGGTTCGAGTCCAATCGCGCCTACCAAACAAAATCCGCTCTGCTGGGCGGTCTAGAAGGGCTCACCGAAAGGTGGGCCCTTTTTTGTTGTCTGGATTTCCTGCAGAACGTTCACAATTTATAGGGTCCGTTCACACTGAGCAATGTGAACGCCGAAAGTGCCTAGCCGTTCGGGGCGATCCTTCCTCTATATGTCGATCTTCCTTCCCCACCCATCACCCGCAGATTGAACATCACCGCCCATCAATATACTGTTCGCATATACAGTATTTGGTGCGCAGTGATGGAAGACGATTTGATTGACGATTCTGGCTTTGAGCTGGGCATGCCGACCCACGTGGAGCTATTGAGGCATCAGTGTGATTTGCTGTGTGCTGAGTTGGACAGCACACGCCGGGACTTACGCAGGGCACACAAGAACATCGCCGGGCTGATCGTCATGTACCGGGAAAGCTCGACGGAGCTGGCCGCCCTGAAGGTTGAACACGAGCGGCTGAAGTGGACGCTGACAGACATGTACAGTCGAGAGCGGGAACAAGGGAAGACTCAGTTGGGGTATGCATACGGTGACTACGCACCCAAGGACAAGACCTAGGCCCAGGTCAACCGAGTGACGTGATGGCAGCCAGCTACTGCACCCGCTAACATGGCTCAATCACTCAGAAGGAATTCGCCATGACGGCATGGATAGCGGCAACGGTTGTACTGGTTAGCGTGGGACTGTCTGGATGTGCGGCAAATCACCCACCCCTTCCCCTAATGGCCCCAGACCCTACACCCGCAGAGTTAGCCGCTGCCGACTACGGTCAGTACCCTCAGAAGTATGAGGCGGTGGTGAAGGGCTGGAGTGAAGACAGCATGAAAGATCCTGCATCCGTCATCTTCAAGAAGATCAGCAAGCCCCGGAAAGAGTACATGTACGCCGAGAGGAAACCTGTGTACGGGTACTCGGTGTGCACGCTACTGAATGCCAAAAACTCCTACGGTGGCTACACCGGCAATCAAGTGTATTGGCTGATGATCCGTGACGGAGCTGTCCTTCGCTCTCAGAACTTGACTGACAACCTCACTCGAGGAACGGCGGGCATCATCTCCCTTGGGCACTACGTCAACTGCGACGATGGCAAATGAGGCGGCAACTCAACATGAAGGCATGGATTGGGGCGGTTGCACTGGCTGGGTTGGCGGTATGTGGTCAGGCGATGGCAGACGGGAATCAACTACTGAGCGACTGTCAGTCGGCAGTCAAGTTATTCGAAACCAACGGGAAGGAAGGCGACGCATTCGGTGCTGGAACCTGCATCGGGGTCATAAATGGGGTGACTTCTCTGCGTGGAATGACGAACCCAGCTCTCCCCGAGGAAGCCCAAACCTGTTTGCCAACTCCTAGCCCACCAAACATTCAGGCGGCAAGAATCGCTGTGAAATATCTAGAGAGACATCCTGAGAAGCTGAATCTGGACGACGGGATACTGATACTGTTTGCTTTGCAGCGAGCCTTCCCGTGTAAGGGATGACCAAGACCTCTTTCCACAGAATCCCAAGCACCGCCGCGAAACAGAGTGCAACTCTTGAGGCGATCCAGATTCAGGCTGGGAAAATAAGATGGGGCTCACCCAGCGTGGTGTACTGCATCCAGCGAAGACGGGCACTGTCCACGCCGGGCGAGCGGGACAGATTGTAGGTTGCTACTCTCTGGCTGTCAGCGATCAAAGGCGTAGTCGCATGATTGCGTCAGTGATCCCTTGAGCATTCGTATCCAACGTTTCCATGGCAGTCATGGCGTTATCGGCGACAATCCCTACTCCGTTCTCTGAGAGCCACTTGATTACTTCTTCCATCGAGGCAGCTAGGGCGTGCTGATTATGTAATAGAAGGGTTAGAGCGTCCGCTGTAGCGATGTTGGCTTCTAAGTTAACTGACATGGCTATCTTCCTTGAGTGATGGTGCGAGAATCCTAGTTCACCCTGCCGCAGACGAGCGGCTGTGTTAACAGTAATCTCATCGCTTTGCCAAACGATGCCAAATGTAGCTGGGGCGCTTTTTCGTAAGTTGAAACTCTCGAAGCGCGGGCAGACTTGCACTGACCCCTTGTACTGCTGAAATCACCAGCGAAGAAACGAGAGGGAGCACCGAGCCAGTACATATTGCAAGTCCTACTCCGCAAAAAGACGTTACTGTACCGTTTACGAACCCTGAACTGATTTGACCAATTGCACTTCGAACCTCGTCTACCTGAGGCATAATTTCTTTTTGAAAGAGAACGCGAGACTTATCCCCAAACTTCTCGTCATCAATTCCGTGAAGCTCTTCGCTAACTGAAATAAGGGAGCTATTGAAGCGTTCGAAAGCGGTAGGGTATTTATCTCGTAACTCAATAATGGTGTGTGGGGATTCGACATTTAAAAAGTCGTCATTAAGATTGAGAAATTTAACGCATGGTGAGATTTGCTTCGCCCCCTGCGTGTTGGATAGTGAAAGAAGCGTAGATTCGAATTCGGATTCGGTGATGTAGGTATGCCCCAGCTCTTGGGCTAGTGACACTTGGTTGCAAATTGCTTTCAAGCGAGCAATTATAGCTTGGTTGGTGGCTTGATAGGCCCAGTGCTTAAACTTTTCTTCGGATAATACTCCGTCTTTGTCCCAGTGCTGCTGATAAGTAATTCTGTCGCCATCCCTTTTAGCATTCTCAATTGTTGTAAACTTGAATAAGCCAACCCCCGAGTAAAGTCGATCATTCACGAAGTCCACATTCAGGGCGGTACGCCGCTTAATGCTTGCGTCCTCGCGCATAACTAACATTTGCCCCTCATCATCCATCATCACTGACTTTAGGACTGCGTTAGCGTGGGCGTAATCATGGATCGCTGGGGAGATTGAAGATCTGAACGCGTCCTTCGAGGAGAACATAGGAATTTCTTCGCTAGGTTTTTCGTAATAACTGATAGGATAGACAGTTACAAACCCAGCCCTTATAAGTGGATGAAGCCAGCTATAGAACTCTAGGCCGGCTTTTAAGTTATCAATGCTGATACCCGGCCGGGAGGAGACAAGTGGATCATCTAGAGCAACTCTATTATAAATAAGTAGAGAAGAAAGAGTATTCTCTTTGGAGAATCTTGAAGACCACGTACTGAATTGAGCGTTGAGCTTTGAGTCTAAAGGGTATTTTTCAACCTCGGTATAAATGCTTCCTTGTCTTGCTACGACGAAATATGAGAACCGTCGAGACAACTCTTCATTGGACACCTTGTCTAAATCGATAACGCTGCCATTAGACTTAAGTAGCTCGCATTCAATTAGTAAATCCAATGCTTGGTTACTCATGTTTTCCTCAGGAAATCGCTTGGCCAGTGATGGCACACGGCTTTCTAGTATAGCGTGCGTTTAGAGGTACATATCGACTTCCGGCAAAGGGACCATTTTCCTAACCCGGCGATACTTGAACTTTTCAAAATGGAACGTTGCCTTTTGCCAATATCACCCTCATTACCTGGACGGGAATATCGGCGGAGCATTTGGCGAAAAGGTAGATTTCTTGCTTAGGCTGGGTCGGGGTTAAGAGCCATTCCCATGCCACCTCGCTGCTCGGACTTAAAACTTTGAAATATCGCGGAAAGGAAAAAGCCGCCCGTAGGCGGCTAGAGGCACACTGGTGAAGTCAGGCTTTGACGCTGAATGACAACTCAAGCCGAGTCATGAGGCGGGAAACGGTCATGGGCTGGAATACGCTTCCTTTAGCTGTTGTCACGCCCTTAGAGTTGAGGCAATGAGCAATGGCAACAAAGGATGTACAGCCATCGTACAAGCACGCCTTAATGTGATGAGCGATTGCATCAGCCCGATTGTCAGCATTCAGTTTCTTAGCTTTTAGGGCGGCACCATTACCGACAGCCCAAGCCTTTGTACGCCCTGCATCACGACGCGCAATCTTGGCTTGGGCTTCAACATCACCGTTGGCAGCATCTTTCTTCAGTTCGGCTAGACCATCCTTGGTGCGTTGGCGAATCTTGATTAGCTCTTCCTCAGCGAGAAGACTCTTGATGTTGCGTACCAGACTACTGCCGTGTACGTCCTCGGCTTCGATGATGGCGTATTTCTTCTGGAGAACAGCGAAGTGAGCATGGTCACGGCCAAGACGGTCAAGACGGTGAACCACTACCGGGCAATCCAAACCTTTCGCCATCGCAAGAGCAAGGCGGCACTGTGGGCGCTCCATAGGGTCAATACTGCCTGACACCCCTTGGTCGGTGAACTCAGCAGCAATGTGCCAGCCATTGGCCTCAGCAGCGATCTTGATGGCAGCGAACTGACCAGCGACGGACAAGCACTGATCGTCTGTGGAAACCCTTGCGTAAGCCACAACCTGTTTCATTGTTCGCCCCTGCTGATCTAGTGTGAATCAATCTTAACATATTGATGGCGTTCGACAACGATTTGTTAAGGTCTCTTTTTTGGGGGTTGTTGGTTGTACTGGATGCCTCTGCAAGGTGGCTTGGTAGACCGCTTGTCTGATTGCCGCACCAGAGCCCGTATACGCACTCCAGCTCGATGCAGGCTTATACACATGATGCGACTTTGAACCCTGTACCCGACCAGATTAAGATCCGCATAGGGGTTTCACTAGGGATCAGAGGATGAATAACCATGCGACAACTCTTCAAAGCAGTAGGACAGTGGGTACTCAGGGCGGTATTGCACGAGACCCTGCGGGCGGTCTGGGAATACGTGAGGGATCAGCGGGACGACTGACTGGGGTGGGTGGATCAAGGGGTTGGTGCAGCCCTTTGGCGCCCACACGTAAATGACTGACCACCCCGCTGTAGTGCAGGCCGATCCGGCGATTCGTGGTGCTTTGATCGAGCAGGTGTAGGGGAATCTGGCGTGTACGGCGGGGAACACGCGTGTGTGGGGCAATCGGCTAGACCCTGGTGCCCGTAACCATTGGCCCTAACTCGATCTACTCCCGCTGGAAGGCTGCAATGCCCACCTGTAGGTAATAGATGCGAGAATGGTTCTCATATAGTTCCTATTCGCTCTCCAGGTCAGCCAGTAGGTGTTTATTGATCACCCCGATTCTTGCCCTTCGATGCCTGTTCTTGCTGCCGCATCGCGGCGACGTAAGAGCACGCCATGTACTCGATGAACTCCCTGATGGGCATCTGGTGGCGGCGTGCGTGGTACGCCAGCGTGTGAAAGTCTTCGGCCGTAAACGTCACGCCAAGCGCCCTGTTGGGGGTGGAAGGCTGGTCGCTCATGCTGCCGCATCCGCCTGCTTGGCCTCGGGCTTGGCGTGGGCTTTCAACAACTCCGCCAGGGCTTTCTGTCCCTCGGACACTTGGCGTTTTGCTGCCAGTTTTGCGGCTGCTTCCTCTGCTGCTCGTTCACTTTGCTGTACGTTGATGGCTACCAATCTGGCGGTCTCGACGCGGTTACGCTCGTACCGTTCCAGCTCGTACTCTTGTCGGGCCAGCTCTGCCACCTTAGGAAGTTCGACGGCAATCACCTCATCCGGTTTGCGTAAGATAGCTTTGAAGTAAAGAACTTCTGTAACTACCTTGATGATGGTAAAGCCTTGTTTGATAACGTCCTGAAGTTCGATTAGGGAAATTTCCAGAGGTGCATATTTCACCCAATCACAATGGGCTCCCATGTCCTGACTAAAGAGCCCTTCGGAGTTGTTATTGTAACGAGTCGTTCGCTTATTAATCAGTTCCTGCAAT
Organism: Pseudomonas sp. LBUM1645; assembly: GCF_059716185.1. NCBI lineage: Bacteria > Pseudomonadati > Pseudomonadota > Gammaproteobacteria > Pseudomonadales > Pseudomonadaceae > Pseudomonas > Pseudomonas sp. LBUM1645. Next base: position 4,347,899 of record NZ_CP166811.1, on the reverse strand, counting down.
TCTTCATCATTGTGCGGAAAGACTTCGGCGACTGTGATGCCGTATTCAAAGTTCATAGTAGTTCCTTGTTTATTTGTTTGAGCGATGCTGTTTCAAAGCCGCGATAAAGCGTGCCTTGGCGGTTTGCTTGGGTGTCTGTGAGTTGGGCTTGCTGGCGCTGTTTACGGGCTGCTGAGAGCCTTTAGAAGCGGCCCCTGTGGGTGTGGCAGCCTTGGCCTTCTTGGCTGCCTGGACACGCGTTCTATGCGCCATCAAGTCGTCAATGGTGGCGACCATCCCATCTGGGAATACTGCTTCTTCCAGGGTTGAGAGATAAGTCAGCTCGGCCTGAGTTGCTTGGACATAATCAACCTTGTCACTTGGCGTAGTTGGTTGTTCCAAGAAGTAAGAGAGAATTGCTTGATTGGTCTTATCGACTTCAAGCCAAACAGTGTTGTTATTCATCAAACTGCCTCCTGTTGTGGCTGGCTGGTGTTCTCCAACTCTTGTGTGACGAACTGCTGTTCAAGCTGCTCTGATGTGAACTTATTACGTGATCGCCAAGATGCGACTTGATGAGCAACACAGCAATATTTGCTAAGTGTCGACCGGCTGTAAAAGTTGCGACCGCACGATATGCAGGTTTTTAAACGAAGTGGTCTTTGTGCCATGGTAGTTACCTCTGAATGAATGTTGACCTTTCTTAAGGACGATAAAACCCGTTCCTCGGGATTGAGGTTGCGGGCGGTTGGTTTTGCTAGTGTGTGCACTCGTTATGGGCAAGTGCGGTATTTGCTTTATTGCAGAGCGAATTAGTGACCAGTTCGTTGCAGCCTCTGGCCAAGGCGGGGCATTGAAGGCTTTTGAAATCTCGAAACGTCTAAGCCTATCCTGACAACTATCTTCCAATGAAACTACCGATCATCTGCACTGGATCGGAAACAGGACAAGGCAACTCAGCAAGGAAAGGAATAGTCCTAACTAAGTTGTTGCAGACTGGATGTTCTTGAAGGTGTTACGGGGAGGGTGTGTTAGTTGTTTCTGTCACTGTTTTATAGTACCACGATATCTGTAGAAGTCAATACCTTCATACTAAATTAGTTGCTTTTGTTTCGCTGTTGTGGGTGGCTTCTGTTCCCAGTTAGTTCTAATTGCTCCACTGTTCCTTCTACTGTTGGTTTTACACTTGGTTGTCTCGGTGGCAGATGAAGATCCTGATGTTCACGCCCGGTAGAGTAAACTCAAGCAGGGGGTAATGTGTGGCGTTCCGCCACGGAGCAATATATCTTATGCCTCTCGGCATGTTACAAGCGAAGAGCAGGGTGGTGCAGCACCACTCCACCCTACTGATAGAGTTATTGTCTTGCCAAGTTAGTTGTGACGTTTACGTCACGCAGTAACCCTCTATTAAGTAATATGGTTAGTTAATAACTGTAGAGGTTCAAGAAGGGAGGATAGGGGGTGACCCCCTCCCGCTGTTGCTCTTGCTCTGAATTGTGCAGGAAGTACTGGTGCCCACAGGCACAGGCTATTGCTAGTGACGGTAACGTCACAAGTTAAATATATTATAGAGGTAGTTAATCTCAAAGCTCCGCTTTGGCGATTGTGCCCCATTCCGCCCTTTGGCGGAAGTTGGCACTTGCCTTTGATACATGCGGCCGAATTGGTCCCCCCCCCAAGATGGTGAAGGTTACGCGGCCTGCAACTTTGCTCGTGCGGCGAGCATATCGTCCCGCCACTTCCTGATTGTCTTTGGAGACACGCCAGTTTCTCGCTCAATGGCTTTGCCCGTTACACCATCTACCAGCATCTGCAACACTTGGGCTTTCTTCGGGTGCTGCTGACGGGGGGGGAAGTCGACGATGTTCGGTGTGCGTGGAATGCATCCCAACTCCGCTTCGTATTCTTCGGCTGTCTTGTACCGGGTCAATGTCCGCAGGTCGTGGTGTAGTTTGGCCAGCTCTTCGGGGCTTGGTGTGCTCGACTCATTGCCATCTTCCCATTCGCAAGCTTTTTGCTCGGGCTCGATGTCTTCCATCTCGTATAGAAGGGAGCGGGGCCGACTCTTCATCATCCGTGGAATGATCAGCTCAATTGCTTTCACGTAACGCCTGGCGTGCCTCTCCCTCAGTTGCAGCAGGTCTTCTACGGCCTCGGTGGTTACGATGGAGAGGGATTCGAGAATAAGTGCCAGGTTGTGTACAGAAAGTGGCATCGACTTGCCTCCCACGCCGATGGGGCGATCATGCCAATCAAGCCGGGCAACACCGTCTATGATGTCCTGGGCAAATACTGGGTAACGTTCCCAGTACGTGTAGGGGCCGATGAATCCAAAGAACGGGTTCAGGATCATCTTGGCTGTTCGGCCACGAGCACTTTTTGGCTTTCGAGGAATCTTGCCGCTGACTATCGGTGCGTTATCTTCTAGCCACTTATTGGCGTTAGCGGCAATGCGTGCATCCAGCTCTTTGAGTTCGGACTGCGTAAGTATTCTGGTAGTGCAGGTATTAAGAAGTTGCGATTTCATATTCATGTTACTCATTGGGATGTTGTTAGTTCATAAGCAAACCCTCGGTGTGTTCCGGCTATTGTCGGTTGGGAACGCGTGACCCTTATTGCAGACAGCACGAAACTCGCTCTGCTCAGCGGCCTATTGGCTTGAACATGCGAGGTAGTTGTCAGGTAGGGGAGGTGTTGCGGGTGCCAGTCTCTGCGACTAGGATGGGAATGATAACGCGTCGGAGTGGGGCGTCAAGCAAATAATAATGGGTCAATTATAGGCAGAATCTACATTTAACTTGCGTTGTCGCCTTAAGAGCGTACAAGGCTCGTTAGGGCGGTCTTCTTTCTCTGCTGTATCCATTGGCTTGGTTTACTGTTGTCGTGCTTTAACGAGGCTCGCAGGGGGCTTGGGTGGCAGGTGTGTACCGTCAACTAATCAGTTTGATCTTGGTTTACTAACGTCTCTACAACTTCTGTCATGCAGCATCGGTTTCTTTTAGAAGGGCTTGAAGTTCTGCCCACTTCTTTTCTTTGTACAGCTCCAGGGCTTTACTCCCCGGAGCAAGCCAATGCCCCGGTTTGTATTCAACGGCATCGCGATACATCAGGTGTTATTCCGTCAAGTCAGGATTGCCAGCTCGGGCCAGACGCCTCTGTACATAGGTCTTACCCTTACCCGTCAAAACGGTTTGGCTGTAGGTGATAACCTTTCCGTTCTTCTCGGTTTCCTTATCGAGAACTCGGAAGTGCTCTGCATCAATATGACGCTGATAAGGGCTGTTATCTGCCATCAGGATGTTTTGTTTACGCAGCCACTTGAACAACTTTATCTCACCGAACTCAAGTTTCTTAGCGAAGTCTCCAATGGTTTCAGTATTCACAGACTCACGAACTTTCTTGTAGTAATCGACCTTTGGTTTATCCGCAGTGATTTTCTGCACTTGCGTTTCAACTTGATGAGCCAGAGACGTACGTTGTTCTTCGAGTTCCGCAGCCAACTGCAAGGCACCCAGTAGTGTGGTAGGTACTTGGAATGGCTTCGCTACCTGGGCTTCCAGTTCACGGAGTCGAACAACCACCCTATGGCGAAGCGGGATGCTGTATCCGGTGATCAACGTTTCAGTCAGATCACGCGGCAAGTTGTACACCTCGTACTCGCGACCATTACCGGCCTTTTTCATGGCTGAAAACTCAGCCGTGGAAAATTTCAAGGCGTTGAGCATGTTGCGTACATCTGCCAACACGTTCTTATGATCCTTCCCAGTCAGCTCAGCAATCTCTAGGCTGCTCATTGTCACAACATCGACCTAGGGCAAGAGCGTCTTGGCCACCTCAGCCTCCAGTTCACGCCAGCGGTCGATAACTGCCGCACGCATTGTGGTGCTGTAGTCTGTCAACAGAATGTCTACTTCCCGACGAGGAAGGTTGTAGTAAGGAACCGCCCGGCCAGAGCCATCTTTTTTACTCGCTCCAAATTTGGATTGAGTGGAAATTCCCAGATCCTCCAGCATCCCTCGGATGTCACGCATCATGTGCCCGTGCTGCTTCCCGGTTAGAGATGCAATCTCCAGGCGCTCATCGTTAAACCATCACCCTGAGGCGAGACAGCCTTGGCCAGTTCAGTCAGCAGTTCCTGCCAGCGATCAATCAATTGAGCGGTGAATTCTGGAGAGAGCTGAGTCACTACGATGATCGAGTCACGCTTACCTTGTTCTCCGGAGAACACCATTCGACCAACCGTCTGCCCATTGGAATTCTGGACGTACTCCATTGGAGTAAGTTGAATTACCGCCCGATCTGCTAGACGCTCGATGGCCCGTACAACGTTTTGGTGGCGACTCCCCACAAGATCGGCGATATCTTGGCTAGTCAAGCTGGCCACGCTCGGATCGACCAGGGCCAAGACTGTCCGCTTCTCTTTAGGAACACCCACCACCTGCACCGGCTTCAGCAAGCCCAGGCTCGCACGCACCTTTTCACACTGCCACTCAAGGAGTCGGTTAGCGATGAACAGGGCTTGTTATGTCGGGCTGGAGGTCTACGAGCAAATGGCTAGACCTTAGTCCCCCGACGGATCTGCACCGCATCAACATTGCTTCCGCAGAGGAGCGTTGATTTGTAAGAGGTGGGTTTTGTCGATGTTTTTGGCTAGGCGTTACGCTGGGGCTATGGTAGATTCGATCCTGCTTGTGGCAGTTGGCCATGAGGTGGATCACAAGTTGTCAAGCCGCGCATAGTTATTTACTACTGCGATACACACGGCGAGCAACAGCGTGCGGAATCTCTTCATCGAGAATCTCCAAATGTAATCGTGATACTGACACTATACGTCATCTCTAGCAATACGCGGCCTAGTCTGAAAAGATGGATAATGTTTAGAGCATTAAGTTTAGCCGGTGGGGCGGTTCGGGATTGCCGCCATCCTAGTCCCACCGGTTGGCTTATCAAGGTGGAAAGAACATGGAAGATCTTCCGTGGTATAAGCCAAGGAAATACCTGCACTTCGATAGACCTCTTGGTCAGAAGCCTGCTTATGACTTTGTGACATCGCCTAAAAAGGTCGCGCAGCATTCATTTTATCCATTTATTACTTATACTTCTCAAGTTTTGAAATATCGCCTTGATAAAGGTCGTGGTGTTTTTACTAAAAAACCAAAGCCAAGGCCGATTAGTTACGCGGCACACTTGGATTCACATATATATGCGTACTATTGTTTTCTCCTAAGTGAGAAATACGAGGCCGAGTTGGTCCGAAGAGGGCTTCACACTTCGGTGTTGGCCTTCCGGTCTATTGACTCGAAAAATAATATTCACTTTGCACACGATGCCTTTGAAGAAATTAGGGCCAGGGGTGAGTGTTGCGTGCTTGCTTTCGACATAGAGAAGTTTTTCGATCGCATCGATCACTCTATATTGAAGCAAGCTTGGTCAAAGCTGCTTGATGTGAAGATGCTGCCGGATGACCATTTTTCTGTTTATCGGTCTATCACGAAGAGCGCGAAGGTCGACAAAATTGATCTTTACAAGACGCTTGGAGTGTCATTGCACAACCCGTGCGTAAGCGATGCACGTCTTTGTTCTGCGAAGCAATTTCGTGAAGAGGTGCGAGGTGGTGGGCTGTTAAGTGTTAGTCCTGATTCCCGTGGGATTCCTCAAGGCTCGCCAATAAGTGCGCTACTCTCCAATATGTATATGTTGGAATTTGATCTGGCGTTGCGTGACTTTCTGTTTTTGTCCGAATCCGTTTTTTTCAGATACTGTGATGATTTACTTATCATCTGTGATTTAGAACATGAAATAGCTATTCACGACTTCGTTGATATGCAAGTGAAAAAGTTGAAGCTTGATTTGCAACATGCAAAGACCGAGGTTCGGCATTTCACTTATGATTCGTCTGGCAAGCTCAGGGCTGATAAGCCGGTTCATTATCTAGGTTTTTCGTTTGACGGTCAGCATGAACACATTCGTTCATCGTCGATTACCCGTTATTATAAGAAGATGCGTAAGAAAATCTGGGTTACCAAAAAGGCTATGGATCGTTGCAACGGCCTTCGAGCAGGTAGGGGAGAAGCTCCCCGAGAACTTTTTCTAAGGGCGATTTATCGAGGTTACAGTTGTGTAGGGCGTAGAAACTTTATTACCTATGGCTTCAGGGCCGCAAAAATTATGGACTCCCAATCTATAAGGAAGCAACTTCGCCCTCACTGGAAGAAACTGAAGAAGCATATTAACGATGCAACGTCGAGTAGCTGAGTTTGCTAATGAACTGCCCAACCAAAACGGATGCATTCTGGCGAGGCAGTCTAGACAACTCAATCAGTCAATGAGGTGAAGAACGTCCATGACGTTGAGGTGGGAGTATCGCGCTACGGATCGTGTATCCCGGTGTCCTGACACGATCATTATCTGGGCGTTGTTGAACCCCTTTTTTGCGACGTTCGTTATTCTGGTGTGCCTGAGCTGGTGCAGTCGAACACTACTGTCCAAGCCGGCCTTTACTCGTGCCAATCGCACTGCCTGAGAAACTGCATGTGGAGTGACGGGGAAGATCAGGTTGTTCGGGTGACGTTCTACGGTGGCACACAGTTGGGCGAGTTGGAGAATTTCCACTGCACGGTGGGTGAGGGGAACTGACCGTGTGCCGTTCTTTCCATCAATCACATCGGCAATCCGCTCTTTGAGGTGCAGGCAGTCTTTGGTCAGCTTTAGGATCTCAGAGCGGCGCATGGCAGTCTCATATGCCAATTCGACAATGGGTTTCATGATGGGTGACAGCTTTGCCAGTAACCGCTCAAGCTCACTTGCACTAATCACCTTGTCTGAAGACCGACCAGGCTTTGGGAGTGCGATATCACTGACAGGGTTGGGGATGTCGATCAGTAGGCCGCGTTTGGCAAACCTGTAAAAGCGGGACATGAATGCAAGTTGCGTTCTGCACGTGGACGGCTTCACCTTCTTCAATCGCATAATCTTGAAGTCATTAATCATTTGCGGCGTGATTTCGTGAATTGGCTGGGTGAAGTGCCTGCCCAGATGTTCCACGATCTTCAGGGCGTGGTCGTAGCTGCCCTTACCCTTGAGCATCATCTCGCAGTAGGTTATGCCCAACGTATATATAGTGTGATGCTTGCGATCCACCGTAACGGCTTCGATTTGTTTCGCCCATGACTCTGCTTCGGCTTTGGTGCTGAAGGTTTTCGATTGGGGAGATTTACCCTTTAGCCGGACCTGAGCGTTCCAGTTGCCGGACGGAAGTAAGCGGAAATTGGCCATTGTTGACGCCTCATGATGTGAATGGGCGTTCTGTGAAATCCAAGAGCAGCAGGGCTTGCAGCTTGCTCAAGCAGACATTGACATGGTGGTGCCCGTATCGTGAGAGAAGAAGGTTGGAATCTAGAAAAAGGTCGAGTGGCCCGCCCGCATACGGACCACTCTAGCTTCACATCCTCGTCAAGACGGCTGCGACGATTAACACCAGTACAACTGCGGTTACTGGAGTGAGACCAGCGAAACAAAGTACGCTGACTACGCCACCGAACGCTGTGAGGCGTTCGTGTAAAGCTGCTGAACCAGTTTGTTTGGTAACGCCCATGAGGCTTCCCTCCCTTACTGTTCTCCCAGTCTCATACAGCAGCTGGCGGGGAGGCTCAGACTTCATGCTGCCTATTCTCTGTTTACGGCCCCGTGTAAGCGACCTCCAGCGAGAGTGGCGGCAGCAACCCAACTGGACTGGCGCGAAAATGCCAGAGGTCGTGAGCATATTCAACAAGAGTTTTCAGGAAGGTCGCAGCTGCCGCTTTTTCGCTGCTGGATGCTGCGCAAAACCTACGCTGCAAGCCACGGTTTACCGTTTGCATAAGCACAAAAAAGCGGATGTTTTGCCACCCCCAGAAAGGGCTGTTATCCTTATAAAACAATTGCTTGGGTCGCTACAGTCCCCAGCATGGGGTGCTAGGGACTTAGCGTGGCGATCGATTGCTGTCACTCGGGTGTCATCAGCACCGCGAGCGTAAGCTTGATGAACTCCTCGTTCTTATCGATGGTGTCCAAGGCGCCGCGCACATTGTCTGCGACGTCAGCTGAGCCGCGTGCCTCAACCCAGTTGGAAAGCTCCAGGATGGCGGCCTCAAGGGCGAGCTGGTTTTCGTTGATCTTGAAGAGCAGGGAAGGGAGTAGGTCTGAGTTTGGCATAGCGATTCCTCCGTGAAGAGATCAGCGTAGCAGTGGCAGTTCTGGTTCGCGTGATTGCCATTTAGTGGGTTACAGCGTTTCTGGTGATCCTGTGATATAGCTAAGAGCCATGTGTCTGCACTTTCAGTTACCATTGTGCATCTAGGAATAGTTAGCGACTACGCGCACGCGCGGCACATGGAAGGGAATCAACAACATGGATGGTGTGCATTCTGTACAAATTATCGCCGTGACCGGCGGAAAGGGCGGCGTCGGCAAGACGACTGTGGCTGTGAATCTTTCAGTGGCGCTGGCGAAACTTGGAAGGCGAGTCGTATTGCTTGATGGCGATCTTGGCTTGGCGAATATCGATATCCTGTTGGGGCTTTCCCTGCAGTACACGCTTGCAGACTTAATCGAAGGTCGCTGTGAGCTATCCGATGTGCTTGTGCGCGGTCCGGGCGGGGTACGAATCGTCCCCGCGGCTTCAGGCATCCAGAGCATGGTTCATTTATCTCCGGCTCAGCACGCCGGCCTGATCCAGGCCTTCAGTGAAATCGGTGACAGTCTCGATGTGCTGGTGATTGACACAGCTGCGGGCATCGGCGCGTCGGTGGTCAGTCTCGTCCGGGCGGCCCATGAAGTCCTGCTGGTGGTCTGCGACGAACCGACTTCGATCTCCGATGCCTACGCAGTGATCAAACTGCTGAACCGCGATTACGGCATGAACCGCTTCCGCGTCCTGGCCAACATGGCCCAGAGCCCGCAGGAAGGGCGCAACCTGTTCGCCAAGTTGACCAAGGTAACGGATCGCTTCCTTGACGTCGCCTTACAATACGTCGGCGCGGTGCCTTACGACGAAAGTGTGCGCAAGGCTGTGCAGAAGCAGCGAGCGGTCTACGAACACTTTCCGCACTCGAAGTGCGCCCAAGCATTTCACGGAATCGCTTTAAAGGTCGACGCTTGGCCTTTGCCGGTTACCCCTAGAGGGCATATGGAGTTCTTCGTTGAGCGACTTGTCCATAATTCGGGAAGGTGACATGTCTCAGGCCGTATGAATGGTGCGATTGGGCGTCCGCTTAGCCTGGTAAGCATGGAGGCGCTCATAGGGAGGCCACTTCATACGTCAAGATATTCGTGCTGATTGGCGTTGAGGAAATCGACGGCTGCCTGTATGCGCAGTCGTGGTGGTGCAGGGAGGTGTGATTGGGTTGTCGACAGGAAGTCGGAGGATGGGGATAGGTCGATAGGGTTTTCGGGTGGAGCGCAGGCTAAACGGTGTCATCTTCGTCGTCTCGCAGATGGCGATACCAGCCATACGGCGCTACACCAAGTGTGATAACGACTATAGCTACGACGATGAAGACTAGATAACGCATCGTACTCCGTACCTTAGGCGTGAGTGGTTGAGATGCGTCCCTGCGGGTGAGCGAATGTAAGTCTGCGGCAATCCAATGTCTCTAGGGTAATCCCTTACCTGAATGGTCAATTGCCTGATAATGCTTCACTGGGCTGACTCATTGAGGTGTGATCTTGTGTTGGACTGTTCGCTTTGCAGAAGTCAAAGATGGATGGGCCAATTCCTGGGCCAATTTATCGGGGAATGACGGAGTGCATCGGGGAAACGTTGGGGCCGGGCCTTTAGATTCAAAGGCCTATCCCCCGGTCGCGCCCCTATAGACGTCATAATTAAATGTCGCGTCTTTCGTGATAGGGGTGGTCGATGAAGAGTGAAAAGCTGTCTAAAACTACCTCGTCCTTGCTCGGTTTCATTGGTCCGAAAGGCGCTTATGTCGGGTTAGGGTTTTAGACAATCGTCAATGCACGCCGTTGAAATACAAGACCTGCAGGCCATTCCAGATAGTACTGCTGCATCAGTGGATTTCTGGAATAGCGTACGTAAGGTGACTTCGGCAGACGCTTACAGACGGCGGAATACCAAAATAAAAAAGGCCCACCTTTCGGGGGGCTTTCTATTATACGTGCGGGTAACTTCGATCAATCCTCGTCGCCAAGCCAACCTGGATCACCAGGCTCCATATCCCAGTCCTTGCTCCGTGCGCTATCCTCGGAACCATCATCATAATCGTCAGAATCATTCGGCATGGCTTTGATCTCCGTAAAATACTAAAAGGTCTAAAATACCTTTCTATTAGCTTGGTTTTTTCATAAAGAAGCAATCACTACGCCGTGATGCCGGGAGCCGGTCTGAGTTCGGCATCGCGAATCCTCCGTGAAGAAGTCAGCGTAGCACTGGAGCGGCGGGGGATGCCGGTAGGAGGGCTCAGAAAAAGCAAAGCCCCGAAGTTTCGTGGCTTCGGGGCTTCTAGTTTCGCCTCCATCCCTCAATGATTGGCGAACGTGGCGGCGAGGTTACCAGCGATGTACCAGCAATTCACTACTGCGATAGGTGGATGTATTCGCTCGGAAGCGATGCAGCAGGAAAACTTGAAGTTGTTATTAACTTCTGTAAAGTTTCCGATTGAATTTTGAGTAGGTAAGCCGGGGATCCCATAGGAAGGGAACTCCCAGGCTCTAGAGTCAAGAATTAGTTATGCTTATCCTTTTGGTATCGCTGCGTGCTTCTTGGACAAATAAGCTAAGCAAGTATCATATTCAAATGTAAACGCTTGCATTGGAGTGTCGTTTGCATGGGTTAAAGGAACAATCTTAATCGTATCTCTCATTGCATCAGCATCTTCACCCTTGAGCCCTTTTAAATCGACCAGGTATAGTTGAGATTGCTCGATAGAATAGCCTCGATTATAAGCTTCGGTGGCTACTTTATACATTGCCGCGAATTTGTAGCAGCGGTGGATGTCTTCGCTCTGTTGCTGATCGTGCTGTACCTGCTCTGGTGTGCGAGCAGCGAGCGCTTTTTGACGAGCATCTTCTTGAAGTTGGGCTTGTCGTTTCTTTTCTGCCAACGCAGCTTCTCGATCGGCAATTACTTTCGCCTCACGGGCGTTCTCAATTTCTTGATCTTTTTTATCCTTGGCGGCGCGTTCTTCTAATGCTTTTTTTGATGCTGCTGCGCGTGCTGCGTCTTCTGCCGCAGATGCAGCAATAGCATGTGTTCTTTGCAAATTCATCCTGACTTCGCTGAGAATGTAAGGTTGTGCCTTCTCAAGGGCCTTCAGAAACTCCGTAAATGCATTATTTTGCTCTCTAAACTTTGAGCGATCACACATTTTCATAAGCAAGCTGAGATCTCCAGCAAGATATTGCTTTGACTCATTGAAGATCTCAGCACGTATCGCAGGGTCGTCCTTGGCGATAATATCTGTCCCCATAATGCGGAGCAAATCTGATACGGCGGATGGGTATAGGAATGTTGTGGCAATGCTGCAGCTGCTATTTCCTGGCTCGAAATCTTTCCGACTTATCTCTTGTGTTGCATAGTTTCTAAAATTTTGGATGTTTTGGATGTGTAAGGCGTCGGTTTCGTCTAATTGGATTTTTATACCCATATCTTTTTCTAAGATTTCTGCGTAGGTTTTCGCTAGAATTAAATATACGTCAAAATTATTTCCGTTCAGAGGGGGGTAAACAAGAGCTGCATATCGATAATTGTTGACGTCGGTGAGTTTCTTTTTTAAATGGCTAAAGTTGTTGTAGTCGGAGCTATATAATCCCGCATTGGATATGCAGGGGAATAATGATATGAATAAGAGACTGAAAGCGAGAAATTTTCTGAACGGCAGCATTGCCTATCCTTAGTTATCAAGAGCGCCTATGCTCATGGCTGGAATGTTGGTGAAATTTTTCTGCATGGCCAACGTTAGCCATGATAGTAAACCGCCATCACGAACGCACCTTGTTATTTTGTGCGGCGGCTACCTCATTGAGGGGCTTGAGCAGACCCAAGGTTATAGCATTCGTTTATTTGCAGTCACTCCGGCGCCAACATCACCGTGAGCGTCATCTTGATGAACTCTTCATTCTTGTCGATGGTGTCCATGGCTCCACGCATGTTGTCGGCGACGTCGTCCGCGCCTCGCTGCTCGACCCATTCGAGAGCTCCAGGATGGCTCATTGATCTTAAACAGCAGGGAAGGGAGCAGGTCTGAGTTGGGCATCGCGATTCCTCTTTAGATGAAGGAAAGCGTAGTACTCGCGGTCAGGTTCGGCATGGATTTGTTCGATCGGCAGAACGCCGGAATGCAGGGTCTTTCTCGTCGAAAGCCTGTAGGGACTTTTGCGGGGAAACGTAAATCACGGTTAAGCACGGTACGGCATCGATTGCATAGGGCGCCGTTCCAAAGGGCTGATTTGTAAAGCTTTTTAGCTCCCCTGCAAGCATGGGGTGCTGGGGGGCGAGTGTGTTCTTCGACCGATTACCGTCACTCTGGCGCCATCAACACCGCCAGCGTCAGCTTGATGAACTCTTCGTTCTTATCGATGGTGTCCAAGGCGCCGCGTACGTTGTCGGCGATATCAGCCGAGCCGCGGGCCTCGACCCAATTGGAAAGCTCCAGGATGGCGGCCTCCAAGGCGAGTTGGTTTTCGTTGATCTTGTACAGCAGGGAAGGGAGCAGGTCTGAATGTGGCATCGCAAATCCTCTGTTTTGAGGACAGCGTAGCATCGCGTTACATGAAGGATGTTTAACGATCGGTAGGACGCCGTAGGATGGGAAAACCGGAAGGTTTTGTAACGGTTACCAAATAGTTTTGTAACGCCTCCAAAAAGAAGAGCCGCCACCCAAACCCCAGAAACGACAAAGCCCTGAATAATCAGGGCTTTGTCGTATAAAGATGGCGGAGGCGATGGGATTCGAACTCATGGACCTGTTACAGTCGACGGTTTTCAAGACCGTTGCCTTAAACCACTCGGCCACACCTCCGTTTGCGTTGCGGGCGCCATAATACCTGAATGAAACACACTGTCAAACTCTCTGCATAGCTTGTTACAGGGCGTCTGTTATGATCTTTGCGACTGAACGTTTCAAACCAACAGGAGTGTCGCCATGCGCGAACAGGATTACGCAGTTAATAACAGCGTGCAGGCTGAGCAGCTAGAGGTTAGCCGCGTCCTGCGCAACACTTACGGCTTACTCGCTCTCACCCTCGCATTCAGTGGCGTGATGGCGTTTGTCGCTCAGCAGATGCGTGTCGGCTACCCGAACATTTTCGTGGTGCTGATCGGTTTCTACGGCCTTTTCTTCCTCACCAACAAACTCCGTGATTCGGCTTGGGGCCTGGTGTCGGCATTTGCCCTGACCGGTTTCATGGGTTTCCTGCTCGGCCCGATCCTCAACCGTTACCTGGGTATGCAGGGCGGCGCCGAGGTGGTCAGTTCGGCCTTCGCGATGACTGCGCTGGTGTTCGGCGGTCTGTCGGCTTATGTGCTGATTACCCGCAAGGACATGAGTTTCCTGGGTGGTTTCATCACCGCAGGCTTCTTCGTGCTACTGGGTGCGACGCTGGCGAGCCTGTTCTTCCAGATCAGCGGTCTGCAACTGGCGATCAGCGCAGGTTTCGTGCTGTTCTCCTCGGTCTGCATTCTGTTCCAGACCAGCGCCATCATTCACGGCGGCGAGCGCAACTACATCATGGCGACCATCAGCCTGTATGTATCGATCTACAACCTGTTCATCAGCTTGTTGCAGCTGTTCGGCATCATGAGCCGCGATGACTAATCGTCAGCCTTGAGGAAAAAACCCGCTTCGGCGGGTTTTTTCTTGCCTGCGATTTGAGTAAAGGGTCACGCCATCGGTGGCAAGCGACGCTTGACCGGGGTTTTCTTGACGATTGCAGTGTTGGTTTCGGCGTGGGTGTTTAGACGGTCGAGCAGGGTGTCCAGTTGTTCCATCGAACGCACGTGCAGGCGTGCGATGAAACAGTCGTCGCCGGTGACCTTGTCGCACTCCGTGAACTCCGGGATGGCCTGGATCTGCCGCTCCACTTCTTGCAGCTGGCCTGGCAGCGGACGAATACGGACGATGGCCTGGAGTTGATAGCCAAAGCATTTGGGGTCGATCTCGACGGTGTAGCCCTTGAGCACGCCACGCTCTTCGAGGCGGCGCAAACGTTCGGCGACGCTGGGCGAGGACAGGCCGCTGATCTGTGCCAGAGCCTTGAGCGAGCGGCGTGAATCTTCCATCAATGCCGTGATCAGCACTTGGTCGATATCGTCGGTCATGGCGAAACCCCTATTAGGCAATAAATTCAAACTGCCTTGATAAAAAAGGCAGAAATCGAGTTTAGCCTGCTTTTTGCGCTGGAGAAGCCCCTCGGCGGATTGGCATACTTTGGGCTCAAACACAGGAGTCTGATGATGGACAAAACAATACGTCACGGGTCATTCGAAATGACCGCCGCCATGCTGATTTCCGGGACTATCGGCTGGTTTGTGCTGGTGTCCGGGCAACCGGTGCTGGACGTAGTGTTCTGGCGTTGCGTGTTCGGCGCCGGCACGTTGTTGCTGATCTGCGCGGCATTCGGCTTCCTGCGCCCCGGCATTCTGACCCGCACCACGTTCTTGCTGGCCGTGCTCAGCGGCGTGGCGATTGTTGGCAACTGGGTACTGTTGTTTGCTTCTTACTCCCGCGCCTCGATTGCCATCGGCACCGCGGTTTACAACGTTCAGCCGTTTATGCTGGTGGGGTTGGCTGCGTTGTTCCTCAACGAGAAAATCACCCTGCAAAAACTGTTCTGGCTGGGCATTTCGTTTCTCGGGATGTTGGCGATTGTCAGCGCACATGGCGGGCAGGGCGAGAGCGGCAATGATTACCTGATGGGCATCGCTCTGGCGCTGGGGGCGGCATTTCTTTACGCGATTGCCGCGTTGATCATCAAACGCCTGACCGGCACACCGCCGCATCTGATCGCGCTGATTCAGGTCACCACCGGCGTGCTGTTACTCGCGCCATTCGCGCACTTTTCGGCACTGCCGCAAGCGCCGAGCGCGTGGGCCAGTCTGGTCACCCTGGGCATTGTCCACACCGGCGTGATGTACGTGCTGCTCTACGGAGCGATCCAAAAACTGCCGACGGCATTGACCGGTGCGCTGTCGTTCATCTACCCGATTGCGGCGATTTTCGTTGACTGGTTTGCCTTCGGCCATCGCCTGGAGCCGCTGCAATGGATCGGTGTTGCTGCGATTCTGTTGGCCGCTGCCGGCATGCAACAGGGTTGGAGTCTCAAGTTTCGTCGGACGGTGACGACGCAGTAAGCCGTAAAGAAACGTCAGATGTTCCAGCGCGGTGCCGTCTTGGCCAAGCGCTGGCGCATCTCGCCGATGTTGGCGGCTAATTGCCGGACCAATAACCGGTAGCCGTCCAGCGGATTGTAAACCGGCGCGGTCAGGCTTGAATCCGACGGCAGTTCGACGGGCCGACTGAGCCGCTGGGACGCACCGGATTTCAGCGCCCGGGCCATACCAATCAGTTGCACCCGAATCAGCCGATGCTCGGCTTTCAAGGCCGATTGCAGATGGGCCATGGCATCGGGGTCATTGGCATCCGGTCGGGTATTGCCGAGGATTTCCAGGGTGCTGACGCACATCCGCAAGTGGCGCTGAATCGCATCGAGTTCAGTCATGGAGATCCGTACTTCCTTGGACACCGACGGCATCAACGAGCGCAGTTGCACCATCACCGTATTCAGGCGGCCCACGAGTTTATGGTGTTCGTCATCGGTGACCGATTGGCCATTGATGATGCGCCCGTAGATCGTCGCGCAGTCGCGCAAGGCATCGGCCAGGTTGTAGCGCCAGGAATAAACCGCGTAGAGCGGCAAGGCGAAAGAAAACGCCAGGGCCAGGGCGATGCCGATAAGGATGTCCACCCCACGCCACAACCCGTCGGTGATCGGATTATCGCCATGTCCCGCGACGATAAACACGGTGATCGCCGAGAGCAACGCGGTGTAACCGCCCTTGCCGATGGCGTGGTACGAGAAGAACCCGCAAACCACGGCCATCGCGAAATAGGTCAGCCACGGCATCCCGAGCCAGGCCTGTTGCGCTACCAGCAGCAAGCCAACGCCGGCGCCGATCAAGGTGCCGATGGCGCGCTCGGCGGCTTTTTTGCCGATGTTGCCGTGATGCTGCAAGCCGCCGATCACCACCAGCATCGTCACCGACGCCCACTCACCGTGGGGCAGATTGATGCCGGTGGTCAGCAGAATCGTTGCCAGCAACCCCAGCGACACACGCACCGCGTGGATCACTCTGGCGTGGCGATAGCGCCGATACGGGTCCAGCAACGGACGCAGCAGTCGGCGCAATAGCGGTGGCAGTCGATTGGCTCTGAATGTGCTCAGGCTCGGTCTCCTCAGAAGATGTAATCGGTGGTCAGGAAACTCGAACTGCGTCCGCTGATGATCTCGCTGATGAGTTCTTTGTTGGTTTCCTGGAACTTGGTCGCCACCAGTGTCCGGATCGAAAACACCCGCAGCGCATCATGCACCGACAGCGTGCCTTCGGCGGAGTTCTTGCGGCCGTTGAACGGGAAGGTGTCCGGGCCGCGCTGGCACTGGGCGTTGAGGTTGATCCGGCCGACCTGGTTGGCGAAGGTGTCCACCAGCCTGCCGACCGCCACCGGGTTGGTGCCGAAGATACTCAACTGCTGGCCGAAGTCCGATTCCAGGACGTAATCAATCACCGTGTCCAGATGTCGGTAAGGCACGATTGGCACGACCGGGCCGAACTGTTCTTCCTGATAGACACGCATCTGCGGCGTCACCGGGTACAGCACGGCGGGGTAGAAGAATGATGCGCGGGCTTCACCACCATTTGGGTTGACCACTGTCGCGCCTTTGCTCACGGCATCCGCCACCAAGGAGTGCAGGTAATCGACCTTGCTCGCTTCCGGCAACGGCGTCAGCGCCACGCCGCTGTCCCACGGCATGCCGGGTTTGAGGCCGGCGAGTTTGGCGTTGAATTTCTCGATGAAAGCGTCGACCACGTCTTCATGGACGAAGAGGATTTTCAGCGCGGTGCAGCGCTGGCCATTGAACGACAGCGAGCCGGTGAGCGCTTCGCTGACCGCGTTGTCCAGATCCACCTCAGGCAGCACGATGCCGGGGTTTTTCGCGTCCAGGCCCAACGCAGCACGCAAGCGGTGCGGTTTTGGATGGAGTTTTTTCAGGTCGCTCGCGGCTTTGTTGGTGCCGATAAACGCAAAGATATCGATCTTGCCGCTGGCCATCAGCGCGCTGACGGTCTCGCGGCCGCTGCCGTAGATCACGTTGATCACCCCGGCCGGGAAGCTGTCGCGGAACGCTTCCAGCAACGGACGAATCAGCAGCACGCCGAGCTTGGCCGGTTTGAATACCACGGTGTTACCCATGATCAGCGCCGGGATCAGCGTGGTGAAGGTTTCGTTCAGCGGGTAGTTGTAAGGTCCCATGCACAACGCGACACCCAGCGGTACGCGGCGGATCTGGCCGAGGGTGTCTTGCTCCAGTTCGAAGCGGCTGGAGCGGCGGTCGAGTTCCTTGAGCGCGTTGATGGTGTCGACGATGTAATCGCAGGTGCGGTCGAACTCTTTCTCCGAGTCCTTGAGGTTCTTGCCGATTTCCCACATCAGCAACTTGACCACGGCTTCGCGCTGTTCACGCATGCGTCCGAGGAAGGCTTCGACGTGCTGGATGCGTTCGGCTACGCGCATTGTCGGCCACAGACCCTGGCCCCGGTCATAGGCGCGGACGGCGGCGTCGAGGGCGGTCAATGCGGTGTCGGCATCGAGCAGTGGCGTGCTGCCAAGGATCACTTGTTCGTCGCCATTTTCACCCGTCAGGTACACCGGGCTGCGGACTTGGGCGAGGGGCCCGGACCAGGTTTTCAGCTCGCCGTCGACCAGGTATTCACGCTGTTCGGTCTGGCCGTCGAGGCGGTATTTTTCCGGGATGTCGCTCGCGTCGGGAAACAGGTTGCCAAGGATGTGTGCTGTGGTCATGTCGCTACCCCGTATGGATTTGGGTGATGCACTGATGAATCGTTTTAGCAGACCTCGGACTCGCTTGTCATGGCTCATCTTATGATTTTTTTGGCTCGACGTTGCGGGTCGTCGTAGCAGCTGCCGAGCCTGCGAGGCTGCGTTCGGCGGCGGAGCCGTCGCAAACCCTGTACGCAAGGTTTTCCTGACACACCGCAATATCCGATTTCACGACGGCTGCGCCGCCGAACGCAGCCTCGCAGGCTCGGCAGCTGCTACAGGGTTACGAGGCTGCGACCTTTTGCCCTGAAAACACACAAGTAACGATCCTGCGGTTAAACTTCGCGCTCTTTCTAAAGGAGTTCATATGAGTTACTACCAGCCGGGCATTCTCGCCACCCCAGTTCCGCCTCAAGCCCGTCATATGTTCTTCGCACTCGAATCCGTCGCTGCCTTGCCGGCCGCGCTGGAGAATCTGAAGGGGCTGGTGGACGGGAAGTCGGCAGTGGTCGGTTTCGGTGAATCCCTGGTCAAGGCCCTCAAGGGGCAAATCGAAGGCCTGCGCACCTTTCCAGCGTTGACCGGCGTCGGCGTCGACAACCCGTCGACCCAGCACGCGCTCTGGTGCTGGTTGCACGGTGTCGACCGTGGCGAATTGCTCAACCGCAGCAACGCCATCGAAGCCGCGCTGGCCCCGGCCCTGCGCCTGGTGCAGATGAACGAAACCTTCCGCCACCTCACCGGCCACGACCTGACCGGTTACGAAGACGGCACCGAAAACCCTCACGACGAAGCCGCCGTTGCCGCTGCGCTGGTGAGTGACGGCGCTGACGGAATGGTCGGCGGCAGCTTCGCCGCGATCCAGCAGTGGCAGCACGACCTGAAGGGTTTCCACGGGATGCCGTCCCATGAGAAGGACAACATCATGGGCCGCCGTTTGAGCGACAACGAAGAGCTAGACGACGCGCCGATCTCCGCTCACGTCAAACGCACCGCCCAGGAAAGCTTCGCCCCCGAAGCCTTCGTGGTGCGCCGTTCCATGCCCTGGATCGAAGGCGATCGCGCCGGACTGATGTTCCTGGCCTTCGGTTTCTCCCTCGACGCCTTCGAAGCCCAACTGCGCCGCATGAGCGGTCTGGAAGACGGCATCACCGACGGTTTGTACCGCATCAGCCGGCCGATCACCGGCGGCTACTACTGGTGCCCGCCGCTCAAGGACGGTCATCTGGACCTGCGCGCGCTGCGCATCGGCTAAACATCAGGGAGTGAGTATGAACGTGGTGCGCTGGGGCATGATCGGTTGTGGCAGCGTCGCTGAACGCAAGAGCGGGCCAGCCTTCTACAAGGCGCCCGGCTCGGCGCTGGTGGCGGTGATGGGCCGGCGTCTGGAGGCGGTGACGGATTATGCCGCGCGCCACGGCATCGCTCGGGTCTACACCGACGTCGACGCGCTGATCAATGATCCCGAGGTCGACGCGGTGTACATCGCCACGCCACCTGACAGTCATCACGCTTACGCCTTGAGGGTGGCCGCCGCCGGCAAACATTGCTGCGTCGAAAAACCGATGTCGTTGAATGCCGGGCAAAGCCGTGAGATGCAAAAGGTCTTTGCCGATGCCGGATTGCACCTGTTTGTTTCTTACTACCGACGTTCACTGCCGCGCTTCCAGCAGGTGCGGCAATGGCTGGAAGAAGGGCGGATCGGCGAGGTCCGGCACCTGACCTGGACCCTGACCAAAGCGCCATCTCCGGCCGATCTTGGCGGTACAGATAACTGGCGCACCGACCCGGTCATTGCTGGTGGTGGTTATTTCGCCGACCTGGCCAGTCATGGCTTCGACCTGTTCCAGTACCTGCTTGGTGACATCGTCGAAGTTGCCGGGTTTACCGCGCACCAGGCCGGTTTGTATGCCGCCGAGGATGCCGTCAGCGCCAGTTGGCGGTTTGCTTCGGGCGCCCTGGGTATGGGCTGCTGGAATTTCGTCGCGGACAGACGTGAAGATCGGGTCGAGCTGATCGGCAGCAAAGGCCGGATCAGCTTTTCCGTATTCGATGAACATCCGGTTCAGCTTGAAGCCGATGAAAGCCTCAGCCTGCACATCGACAATCATGAGCACATCCAGTGGCATCACGTACTGGGCATGAACGCGCACATTCGGGGTGAGGCGCAGCATCCGGCCGTGGCCGAACAGGCATTGAAAACCGATTGGGTGATGGACCAGATCCTCAAGCGCGGCTGATAAAAGGTCAAAAGATCGCAGCCTTCGGCAGCTCCTACATGGCATCGCGTACACCTGTAGGAGCTGCCGAAGGCTGCGATCTTTTGATCTTCTAACCTTATGCTCAAACAGTATTTCTCAAGCCTGTCATTAGAACTTTAAGATCACGTCATAACTCGTTATGACAAGTGATCTTCCATGACCGATAACGTTCTCTCCCTCAGTAGCGTTCCGCTGCACACCCAACTGCGGGATGTGCTTCGCGCCCGCATCCTCGACGGCGAATACCCGCAAGACAGCCAGATGCCTTCCGAAAGCGAACTCGGCGCGCTGTTCAAAGTCAGCCGCATCACCGTGCGCCAGGCCTTGGGCGATCTGCAGAAAGAAGGACTGATCTTCAAGATCCACGGCAAGGGCACCTTCGTCGCCAAGCCTAAAACCTTCCAGAACGTCAGCACCCTGCAAGGCCTCGCCGAGTCCATGACCGGTCGCGGCTACGAGGTGATCAACCGCCTGCGCAGTTTCAAATTCATTCCCGCCGACAAACTCGTTGCCGAGCGCTTGCAAGTCGCCGAAGGCGAGACGGTGGCGCAGATCAAACGCGTGCGGCTGATCAACCGCGAGCCGATTTCCCTGGAGATCACCTACCTGCCCAAGGCCATCGGCGAGCGCCTGGAGAAGGCCGATCTGGTCACCCGTGACATTTTTCTGATCCTGGAAAACGACTGCGGCCTGGCCCTCGGTCACGCGGATCTGGCCATCGACGCGGTGCTGGCCGACAGCGACCTGACCCAGGCGCTGAACGTCGAGCCCGGCTCGCCGATCATGCGCATCGAGCGCCTGACCCACGATGCCAGCGGCCAACCCGTGGACTTCGAACACCTTTACTACCGCGGCGATGCCTTCCAGTACCGCCTGCGGATCGACCGGCAAAAAGGGGCGCAGGCATGACTCACGGCTCAATGACTAGAAAGACGCTCGAACAGGAATACGACATCGTCGTGATCGGCGGCGGCACCGCAGGACCGATGGCGGCGATCAAGGCGAAGGAACGCAACCGCGATTTGCGCGTGCTGCTGATCGACAAGGCCAACGTCAAACGCAGCGGGGCGATCAGCATGGGCATGGACGGCCTGAACAACGCGATCATTCCCGGTCACTCGACGCCCGAGCAATACACCAAGGAAATCACCATCGCCAATGACGGCATCGTCAATCAGGCAGCGGTGTATGCCTACGCGACCCACAGCTTCGAAACCATCGAGCAACTGGACCGCTGGGGCGTGAAGTTCGAGAAGGACGAGACCGGCGACTACGCGGTGAAAAAGGTCCACCACATGGGCGCCTACGTGCTGCCGATGCCGGAAGGGCACGACATCAAAAAAGTCCTGTATCGCCAGTTGAAACGGGCGCGGGTGAGCATCACCAATCGCCTGGTTTGCACGCGATTGCTGACGGACGAAGAGGGCACGGTCAACGGTGTGATGGGGTTCGACTGCCGCACCGCCGACTTCCACGTGATCAAGGCCAAAGCCGTGATCCTCTGCTGCGGCGCCGCCGGGCGTCTGGGTTTGCCGTCCTCGGGTTACTTGATGGGAACCTACGAAAACCCGACCAATGCTGGCGACGGTTACGCCATGGCCTATCACGCCGGGGCCGAACTGGCGAACCTGGAATGCTTCCAGATCAACCCGCTGATCAAGGATTACAACGGCCCGGCCTGCGCCTACGTCACCGGTCCGTTAGGCGGCTACACCGCGAACAACAAGGGCGAACGCTTCATCGAGTGCGATTACTGGAGCGGCCAGATGATGTGGGAGTTCCACCAGGAACTCGAAAGCGGCAACGGCCCGGTGTTCCTCAAACTCGATCACCTGGCCGAGGAAACCATCCAGAACATCGAAGAGATCCTGCACAGCAACGAACGTCCGAGTCGCGGCCAGTTTCACGCCAATCGCGGTACCGACTACCGCACGCAAATGGTCGAGATGCACATCTCGGAAATCGGTTTTTGCAGCGGTCACTCGGCCTCCGGCGTGTGGGTCAACGAGAAGGCTGAGACCTCGGTCAAGGGCTTGTACTCGGCGGGTGACATGGCCGCCGTGCCGCACAACTACATGCTCGGCGCGTTCACCTACGGCTGGTTTGCCGGCACCAACGCGGCGGATTTTGTCGTCGGACGCGAGTTTTCGACGGTCGATGCCCAGCAGATCGAAACAGAAAAAGCCCGGGTCTACGCACCGCTGGACCGCGAACACGGCCTGCCGCCGGCTCAGGTCGAGTACAAGCTGCGACGCTTCGTCAACGACTACCTGCAACCGCCGAAAGTGACCAAGAAGATGCAAATTGGCCTGCAACGCTTCAGCGATATCCAGCGCGATCTAGATCAGATCAAGGCGCACAACGCCCACGAACTGATGCGCGCCATGGAAGTCAGCATGATTCGCGACTGCGCCGAAATGGCCGCCCGCGCTTCGTTGTTCCGCGCCGAAAGTCGCTGGGGGCTTTACCACTATCGGGTCGATCACCCGCAACGCAACGACAGCGACTGGTTCTGCCATTGCCACCTGAAAAAGGGCGACGACGGCCAGATGACCAGTTTCAAGAAAGCCGTCGAGCCTTACATCATCCCGCTGGACGCCGATGAAATGCAGGCCTACGACCGGCTGCGTGTCGGTGCCTTTGCTGCCTGAGCATCACAAAAAGAGAGACCGCGAAATGGCCTATCAACCCCAGGAAATCTTCTTCCGCTCCAACGCGCCCGTCACGGTCGATGAGGACCTTTGCATTGCCCACAAAGGTTGCACCGTGTGCGTCGATGTGTGCCCGATGGACCTGCTGGCGATCAACCCGGCCACGCAAAAGGCCTACATGGCGTTCGACGAATGCTGGTACTGCATGCCGTGTGAAAAGGACTGCCCGACCGGGGCGGTGAAGGTCCAAATTCCGTATCTGTTGCGCTGATCTGAACGGACGCTATCGCGAGCAAGCTCGCTCCCACAGTGGATCGAAGCCAGCCGCAAATCCTGCCTACACCACGAAACCTGTGGGAGCGAGCTTGCTCGCGATGAGGCCGGCCCAGACAACAAAAAAGCCATCCGGTAACCCCCGGACGCTTGCTTCAAAACACCCCTCGTTTCCCACCGCGCCCTGATCGTGGCGGAGACGAACATCCAATAAATGATTCGAGGGGACACACCCATGTTGCGTGCAGCTTTAGCCGGTCTGGTACTGGCCTCATTCACCTTGTCGGCCTCAGCCGAAACCATCCGCATTGCCATCGGCACCCAGGACACCACGATCAACTGCGCCGCCGGCGGTCTGTTGATTCGCGAGCTGGGCCTGCTGGACAAATACCTGCCCCACGATGGCCCCTACAAAGACGCCAAGTACGAGGTGGAGTGGAAAAACTTCACCAGCGGCGCGCCCCTGACCAACGAAATGGTCGCCGGCAAACTCGACTTTGGCGCCATGGCCGATTTCCCCGGCTCGTTCAACGGCGTGGCGTTCGAAACCGCGGGCAAGCACAGCCTGTTTATCAGCGTACTGTCGGGCAGCATCAAGGGCAGTGGCAACGGCATCGTGGTGCCGAGCGCCTCGAGCGTGCAGTCGCTGGCCGAACTCAAGGGCAAGACCATTTCCGTGCCGTTCGCCTCGACGGCGCACGGCATGTTGCTGCGGGCTGTGGCTGCCCAAGGCTGGGATCCGCTCAAAGACGTGAACATCATCGCCCAGCCGCCCGAAGTCGCCGGCTCTGCATTGCAGGCCGGGAAGATTGATGCCCACGCCGACTTCGTGCCGTTCGCCGAACTGTTCCCCAGCCGTGGTTTCGCTCGCAAGATTTATGACGGCGCCCAGGCCAATGCGCCGACCTTCCACGGTGCGCTGGTGGATCAGGCCTATGCGAAGAAGTACCCGGAAATCGTCGTGGCTTACCTGCGGGCGAGCATCGAAGCCAATCAGTTGCTCGCGGCTGAGCCGGAGAAATACAGCGAGTTGATCGCCAAGGTCACCGGCGTCGATGCCGAGGTCAATTACCTGTTCCACGGTCCGCTGGGCGTGCAAACCCGCGATCTGAGCTGGAAGCCGGAATACCGTCAGGCCGTCGGGACCGCCATCGATACCCTCAAGTTGTTGAAGAAGGCGGATCGCGGGTTGGACCTCAATACCTTCATCGACGACCAATACATCCGCGCCGCGTTCAAGTCCTCGAATCTGGATTACACCGCGCAACTGGCCAACTACGGGCAGACGCCGCTCAAGGCGGTGGATGCGTCGAGCGGCAAAGCCATCACCGATTTCAGCCATGTGGCGGAGATCTGGGTGCGGGGTGAGCCGAAGGTTCGGCAGTACGCCTCGGCAGAGTCGGCGTTCACCGCGTTGGCCGGCCTGAAGCAGGAAGGCAAAAACATCCGCGCGGTGTATGCCCAGGCGAGTGACAGCGGGATCAAGTTGCTGGCGGATCAGGCGTGGTTTGCCAGTGATGCGAAGGGGCGGCTGAGTGCGTTTTTGCTCAAAGGCCAGGCCCAACAGTTCGCCACGGCCCAAGGCGGAAAAGTCTTCGACTTCACCGACGCCACCACCCAGGCCGTTGCCGTTCGCTAAACCAGATCCCCCTGGCCTGATGGCTCGCGATTGAAGCGCGGTCAATGTAGGAGCTGCCGAAGGCTGCGATCTTTTGATCTTGCTCTTCGGTGGCTTTGAAGCCGCTAAAAGATCGCAGCCTTCGGCAGCTCCTACAGGTGATGTGTTCGCCATTGGAAGTTATGTATGTCTCGATCATTTTCACGCTGGATCCCCAGAACAGCCTCACTGCTGCTCTGCCTTTTATTCTGGCAACTCGCCGCCAGCCACCAATGGAACCTCGGCCTGGTCACCTTCGCCAACGTCCCGACGCCACTGGCGGTCATCGAAGCAGCCCTCGGCCTCGGCGACTCCGGCAAGCTCGCTCAACACCTCGGCAGCAGCCTCAGCCGGGTCTTCGCCGGTTATCTCAGCGCACTGATCATCGGCATCGCTTTGGGCCTGGCCATCGGTCGCTCGAAATGGGCTGAAGACCTGCTGCTGCCACCGCTGGAAGTCCTGCGTCCGATCCCCGCCGTGGCCTGGATTCCGCTGGCGATCCTGATGTTCCCCTCGTCAGAGCTGTCGATGGTCTTCATCACCTTCACCGGCGCGCTGTTCCCGATTTTGCTCAACACCGTGCATGGCGTCGAAGGCGTCGACCCACGGCTGATTGCCTCGGCGAAAAGCCTCGGGGCAGGGCGCCGGGCGATTCTGCTGGAGGTGATCCTGCCCGGCGCTGCGCCGAGCATCATCACCGGCCTCGCCATCGGCATGGGCACCTCATGGTTCTGCCTGGTGACCGCCGAAATGATCTCCGGCCAGTACGGCATCGGCTATTACACCTGGGAGTCCTACACCATCCAGAACTACGCCGACATCGTGGTCGGCATGTTGCTGATTGGCGTACTGGGGATGGGCAGCAGCCTGCTGATCAAACGTCTGGGCGGGCTGTTCACGCCTTGGCACCGACCACGAGGAAAAGTCTGATGAGCGTGATGCAAACCCCCGAAGGGCGGATCGACATCCGCCAACTGTCCATCGTCCTCGGCGAAGACAAGCAAGCATTCGAAGCCGTGCAAGGCCTGGATTGCCAGATCGAACCGGGGCAATTCGTGTGCATTCTCGGGCCGTCCGGTTGCGGCAAATCGACCCTGCTCGGCGCGCTGGCCGGTCACCTGCAACCGCGAACCGGCACCCTGAAAGTCGACGGTGCGCCGGTCTCGGGCCCGTCGCCGCAGCGCGGCATGGTGTTCCAGCACCACACGCTGTTCCCTTGGCGCACCGTGCGCGACAACGTTGCTTTCGGCCTGAAAATGCGCGGCATCGGAAAAGTCGAGCGCCACAAAGCTGCCGACGAAATCCTTGCCCTGGTGGGTCTCGAAGGGTTTGCCGATCGCTGGCCTGACCAACTCTCCGGTGGCATGCAGCAACGGGTAGAAATCGCCCGGGTGCTGATCAACCGCCCGCGCCTGTTGCTGATGGACGAACCCTTCGGCGCCCTCGATGCGCTGACCCGGCTGAACATGCAGGAGCTGCTGCTGGACATCTGGACGCGAATTCGCACCACCGTGGTGTTCGTCACCCATGACATCGATGAAGCGCTGTTCCTCGCCGATCGGCTGCTGGTCATGAGTTCGCGCCCCGGCCGGATCATCGAAGACCTGCGCCTCGATTTCCCTCGGCCACGCACCACCGAACTGGTCACCAGCCACGCGTTCTCCCGCTTGAAGCGTCATTGCCTCGAGTTGCTGCGTCACGAAGACGGTCGGCAGTTACCGCGCCTGAACCCTCTCGGACTTCCCCTTGAAAACAAACTGCCGCGATTTGCCCTATGACCTCTCTATTCGATGTAACCGATAACGACGACATTCTCGCCCTGCAACCGCGCCTGACGGATGAAGATCCCGGCGTGCGCAGAATTGCCCTGATCGAACTGGCCGACCTTGAAGAACCGGACGGTTTGCTTTGGCTGGTCAATCGGCTGGCTGAAGACCCGACCGAAGAGGTCCGCGCCGAAGCCGCACGATTGCTCGAAGCCTGGGAGGACGAACCGGTGGTGGAAGCGCTGTGTCAGGCGCTGACCGATCCTTCCCAAGCCGTGCAAGCTGCCGCCGCGC
Organism: Pseudomonas sp. LBUM1645; assembly: GCF_059716185.1. NCBI lineage: Bacteria > Pseudomonadati > Pseudomonadota > Gammaproteobacteria > Pseudomonadales > Pseudomonadaceae > Pseudomonas > Pseudomonas sp. LBUM1645. The sequence continues at coordinate 4,320,965 of NZ_CP166811.1, read as the reverse complement.
AAAGCCTTAGCTTGCTCAAGACCGAAGCGGCGGGCAGGGTGATTCTGCCGTGGACCGGGCATGCCGACATCAACGTGCGCATCGCCGCTTTCCGGGCATTGCGTGAGTTGCGCTTTCCTGATGCCGCCGCTGCCGCTTTAGGGGCCTTGACCGACGAAGACGCCAGTGTCCGCCGCGAAGCTGTCGGCGTACTCGGCTGGCTCAAGCAGCTCGATGCCTTGCCGGCGCTTGCTCGATTGGCCAGTGACGACCCGGACACCGAAGTCCGCCGCGCCGCCACCGGTGCCCTTGGCCTGGCCTCCGACGCCCACGTGCTGCCGGCGCTGCGCCACGCCTTGCAGGACGCCGCCTGGCAAGTACGCGAAGAAGCCGCGACCACGCTGGGCAAGGTCGGTCACGTCGACGCCGGCCCGGCCTTGGTCGAAGCCTTGAGTGACGCGTACTGGCAAGTCCGCCTGCGTGCCACTCGTAGCCTCGGTCGTTTGCGTTACGTCCCGGCCCTTGAAGCTTTGATCGAAACCCTCGGCCACCGTATCAGCAACCTGCGCAAGGAAGCTGCGCTGGCGCTCGGAGAGTTGAACGACCGAGGCGCCATCGCACCCTTGCAAGCAGCGCAGGACGATGGTGATCCGGAAGTGCGCAAAGCCGTGCGCATCGCCTTGAGTCAACTGCAATGAACCCGGTGGCGATTGGCAATTCCCAGAGCAAACAGCAGCTGCGGTTGAACTGGCCGGATGGGCGGGAGCAGTTGCTGGATCACGCTGAGTTGCGCCGACAGTGTCCGTGTTCGCAGTGCCGGGCGTTTCGCCTGCAAGGGTTGACGGTAAAAGTCGATGAGCGCATCCGCGTGATTGAACTCAACCAGCAGGGCTACGGCGTGCAACTGATCTTCAGCGACGGCCACGAACGCGGCATCTACCCTTGGCCTTACCTCTCAGGACTCACCTGAAACCTGTAGGAGCTGACGAGTGAAACGAGGCTGCGATCTTTTGATGTTGTTTTTAAGGAGCAAGATCAAAAGATCGCAGCCTCGTTTCACTCGACAGCTCCTACACAGCTCCTACAAGTTCTTGCCAGAAAAAAGCCAAAAGAGTACAAATGTACTCCATGACGACTTTAACTCCCCGCCGCACCGCCATCCTGACCTTTATCCGCGATCGAATCGCCGAGCACGGTCAGTCCCCGAGCCTCGCTGAAATCAGCGAGGCGTTCGGTTTCGCCTCCCGTAGCGTGGCGCGCAAGCATGTGCTGGCGCTGACCGAGGCCGGTTTCATCGAGGTCAATCCGCATCAGGCCCGGGGCATTCGTTTGCTCGGGCAACCGGCGCGGCCCGAGTTGCTGGACATTCCGGTACTCGGTCGGGTAGCAGCGGGTGCGCCGATCGGTGCCGATGCCGAGGTTCACAGCCGCTTGCTGCTCGACCCGTCGATCTTCTCGCGGGTGCCGGATTACATGCTGCGGGTCCAGGGCGACTCGATGATCGAGGACGGCATTCTCGACGGCGATCTGGTGGGCGTGCACCGCAATCCCGAGGCGCTCAACGGCCAGATCGTCGTCGCGCGACTCGACGGGGAAGTCACCATCAAACGTTTCGAACGGGTCGGCGAGGTTGTCCGATTGCTGCCACGCAATCCGGCCTATAAGCCGATCATCGTCGAAGCCAGTCAGGACCTGGCCATCGAAGGGGTGTTCTGCGGACTGGTGAGACAAGGGTGATGGGCGCCGTCGTTGCGCTGGATACGCTGTTCAATGGCGGCCAGGTCTGGAAGGGCCGGCCTGCGCCACCGGCCGTCAGCCCGCAACCCACCGGGCATGCCGCGCTGGATGCAGCGTTGCCTACGGGTGGTTGGCCGGAAGCGGCACTGACCGAAATCCTTTTGGCTGGGCAGGGTGTTGGCGAGTTGCAACTGGTGTGGCCGGCGCTGGCGCGGTTGTCCGCCGCGGGCGAGCGCATCGTGCTGGTGGCGCCGCCTTACGTGCCATACCCCCAGGCCTGGCAGAACGCCGGGGTCGATCTGCGTCAGTTGTCGATCATCCAGGCCAGCGAGCGCGATGCGCTGTGGGCAGCGGAACAATGCCTGCGTTCGGGCAGTTGCGGCGCAGTGCTGTGCTGGCCGCACAAGGCCGATGACCGGGCGTTGCGGCGCTTGCAGGTGGCGGCGGAAACCGGCTCGACCCTGGCGTTTGCCTACCGCTCGATCTATGAAGCGATCAACCCTTCGCCAGCGGCGCTGCGCATCGCCATCGATGCCAAGCCTGCGCAATTGCGTGTGCTCAAGTGCCGGGGCGGGTTGGCGCGTTCGGCGCCGATTGCCTTCCCCATGGGACATTGAGGTTGCCATGCGCTGGGTGTGCATTCTCTTCCCGCAATTGGCGCTGGACGCGGTACTGCGTCAGCGCGCCGATCCCGATGAGCCGCTGGCGTTGCTGACCGGCCCGGCCCAGCGTCGGGTGTTGCAAGCGGTCAACGCTTCGGCCCGGGCGCTGGGCTTGCGCCCGGGCCAGTCGATGACCGCCGCCCAGGCCTTGAGCAAAGGGTTTGTCACGGCTGAATACGACGCTGCCGAGATCGAACACTGGCAGCAGTTTCTGGCCGCCTGGGCTTATCGATTCAGTTCACAAGTCAGCGTGCATTACCCGCGTGCGGTGGTGTTTGAAATCGAGTCCAGCCTGGGATTGTTCGGCGCCTGGCCGCAGTTCGAGGCGCGGTTGCGGGCCGAGCTCGGCGAGCTGGGCTTTCGCCATCGGATTGTTGCTGCCCCCAACCCGGTGGCAGCGCGGGTGCTGGCCAACGCTTATGACGGTCTGGTGGTGCCCGACGACCAAGCCTTGCAACATCATCTTGGGCAGTTGCCCATCGATCGGATCGGGCTGGAAACCAGCGTTGCCACCACGTTGTCGCGCATGGGGTTACGCACCTTGAGTCAGATTCAGGCGTTGCCTCGCCATAGCCTGGCCCGGCGTTTCGAGGCCCAGGTGCTCAAGCATCTGGACGCCTTGCTCGGGTTACGGCGGCTGGCGCTGGCGTTCTACTTGCCGCCGGACCGGTTCGATGTGCGCATCGAGCTCAACTTCGACGTGCAGTCCCATCAGGCGCTGCTGTTTCCGTTACGCCGGCTGACCGGCGACCTGTCGGCGTTTCTTTGCGGTCGGGACAGCGGCGTGCAGCGTTTCGACCTGCACCTGGAACACGCCGGGTTGCCGGACACCGTCATCAAGGTCGGCCTGCTCAGCGCCGAACGTGATCCGGCGATGCTCTTTGAGCTGGCCCGGGGCCGGTTGGAGCACGTCCAGGTCGAGGCCCCGGTGCGCGGTTTTCGCCTGCGCGCCGAAGACTTGCCGGCCTTCGTTCCCCAGCGTCAGGAACTGTTCGACGACCGCCCGCAGCAGTCCTTGCCGTGGGAGCAACTGCGCGAACGCTTGCGCGCGCGATTGGGAGATGACGCGGTGCAGGGTTTGCGGTTCCAGGCCGATCACCGACCGGAATGCGCGTGGCAGGCCAGTGCCGACAGTCAGCGCTGTGCAGGGCTGCCTGCGGTGCAACGTCCGGGCTGGCTGCTGACTGAACCGCTGGCGGTGCACGAAGGTTCGACGCGTATCCTGATGGGGCCGGAACGCATCGAGTCCGGTTGGTGGGACGGTGCCGATGTGCGCCGCGATTACTTCCTGATCGAAACCCGTTCCGGCCAGCAGGGCTGGGCCTATCGTGCGGTCGGTGAGGACGGCCCGTTGTGGCTGCAAGGCTGGTTCGCATGAGCATCGACTATGCCGAACTGCACTGCCTGTCGAACTTCAGTTTTCAGCGCGGTGCTTCCAGTGCCCTCGAACTCTTTCAGCGGGCGAAAAATCAGGGCTATCAGGCCCTGGCGATCGCCGATGAATGCACCCTGGCCGGTATCGTCCGCGCCTGGCAAGCGGCCAAATCCGTGGAGCTGCCACTGATCATCGGCAGCGAAGTGCGCATCGAGGACGGTCCGAAACTGGTGTTGCTGGTGGAAAGTATCGAGGGTTACCAGACCCTGTGCCGACTGATTACCCGAGCGCGGCGCCGTACGCAGAAAGGCCAGTATCAAGTGCTGCGGGAAGATTTCAGCGAGCCCTTGCCGGGGCTGTTGGCGCTGTGGGTGCCGGACGCCGTCGATGACTTTGAACAGGGCCACTGGCTGAAGCAGACCTTCGCCGAACGTCTGTGGCTGGCCGTCCAGCTGCATCGCGGCCAGGACGATACCCGACGACTGACTGCGCTGCTGACCCTGGCGGGCGAACTGCGAATCCCGGCAGTGGCCAGCGGTGATGTGCACATGCACGCCCGTGGGCGACGCGCCTTGCAGGACACCATGACCGCGATCCGTCATCACGTGCCGGTGGCGGAGGCCGGGCTGCGCCTTCATCCCAATGGCGAGCGGCATTTACGCAGTCTCGATGCGCTGCAATCGATCTATCCACAAACACTTCTCGACGAAACGCTGAACATCGCCCGGCGCTGCACTTTTGATCTCGGGCAGTTGCGTTATCAGTATCCCCGGGAGTTGGTACCAGAAGGCCAGACCGCCACGTCCTGGCTGCGTCATTTGACCGAGGAGGGCATTGCGTGGCGCTGGCCAAAAGGCCCGCAGGCCCAAGTGCTGACGCAGATCGACAAGGAACTGGAGCTGATCGCCGAGCTGGGATACGAAAGCTATTTCCTGACGGTTCACGACATTGTGCGATTCGCCCGTGAGCAAAAAATCCTGTGTCAGGGCCGTGGTTCGGCGGCCAACTCGGCGGTGTGTTTTGCCTTGGGCATCACGGAAATCGATCCTGATCGCACCACGCTGTTGTTCGAGCGCTTTCTCTCCAAAGAGCGCAACGAACCGCCGGACATCGACGTCGATTTCGAACACGAACGCCGCGAAGAAGTCCTGCAGTACGTGTTCCAGCGGTATGGCCGGACCCGCGCGGCGTTGACGGCGGTGGTCAGCACGTATCACGCGGCTGGCGCGGTGCGTGATGTGGCCAAGGCCTTGGGTTTGCCGCCGGATCAGATCAACGCCCTGGCCGATTGCTGTGGCCACTGGAGTGATGAAACACCGCCCGTGGAACGCCTGCTTGAAGGCGGATTCGATCCCGAGAGCCCGGTGCTGCGCCGGGTGCTGAGCCTGACGGGGCAACTGATCGGTTTCCCCCGACACCTGTCCCAGCACCCCGGCGGTTTCGTGATTTCCGAGCAGCCTTTGGACAGCCTGGTTCCGGTGGAAAACGCTGCCATGGCCGAGCGTACCATCATCCAGTGGGACAAGGACGACCTCGATGCCGTCGGGCTGCTCAAGGTGGATATCCTGGCGTTGGGCATGCTCAGTGCGATCCGCCGCTGTTTCGATCTGTTGCGCCGTCATCGCCATCGGGACCTGAGCCTGGCGACGATCCCGTCCGAAGACTCGCAAACCTACGACATGATCGGTCGTGCCGACACCATTGGCGTGTTCCAGATCGAGTCCCGGGCGCAGATGTCGATGCTGCCGAGGCTCAAACCCCGGACCTTCTATGACCTGGTGATTGAAGTGGCGATCGTCCGTCCGGGACCGATCCAGGGCGGGATGGTGCATCCGTACCTGCGCCGCCGAAACAAGGAAGAACCGGAGATCTATCCGTCCCCGGCACTGGAAACCGTACTCAAGCGCACCCTGGGCGTACCGCTGTTCCAGGAACAAGTGATGCAGATTGCGATTGTCGCCGCCGACTACAGCCCCGGCGAGGCCGATCAGTTGCACCGCTCCATGGCCGCCTGGAAACGCCACGGCGGGCTGGAGCCGCACAAGGATCGCCTGGCCGCCGGGATGAAGAAAAACGGCTACACGGCCGAGTTTGCCGCGCAGATCTTCGAGCAGATCAAAGGCTTCGGCAGTTATGGTTTTCCCGAGTCCCACGCCGCCAGTTTCGCCTTGCTGACCTACGCCAGTTGCTGGTTGAAATGCCACGAGCCGGCGGCCTTCGCCTGTGCGCTGATCAACAGCTGGCCCATGGGTTTCTACAGCCCGGACCAGATTCTGCAGGACGCGCGCCGGCATCATTTGCAGATTCGCCCGGTGGACGTGCGCGCCAGTGACTGGGATTGCAGTCTCGAACCGATCACCGGAGCTCAACCGGCGATTCGCATGGGGTTGCGGATGATCAAGGGCTTTCGTGAGGACGATGCCCTGCGCATTGAAGCCGCACGGTCGAAGGGGGCGTTTATCGACATTGCCGACCTCGGCGAACGGGCGCGACTCGACGCCCGTGCCCAGGAGCAACTGGCCGATGCCGGTGCGCTACGTGGCCTGGCCGGTGACCGTCATCGGGCTCGCTGGGAAGTGGCGGGTGTGCAGAAACAGCTCGGTTTGTTTGCCGGTCTGCCGAGTCAGGAGGAGGGCGCGGTGTCGTTGCCCAAACCCACCGTCGGCGAGGACCTGCTAGCCGATTACAACAGCGTCGGTACCACGCTCGGTCCGCATCCGCTGGCGTTGCTGCGGGGTGAATTGAAAGCCCGGCGCTGCCGCAGTTCGAAGGAACTGCTGGAGGTCGAGCATGGACGACCGGTCAGCGTCGCCGGGCTGGTGACCGGTCGACAACGTCCGGGCACCGCCAGTGGTGTGACCTTTGTCACCCTTGAAGATGAGTTCGGCAACGTCAACGTCATTGTCTGGCGCGACCTGGCCGACCGGCAGCGCCAGGTGTTGGTTGGCTCGCAATTGCTCAAGGTTGATGGGCGCTGGGAGAAGGAGGGCGAAGTGCGGCATTTGATTGCCGGACGGTTGAGCGATTTGAGCCCGTTGCTCGACGGCATTAGCGTGCGTAGCCGGGATTTCCACTGATCTCTGCCTTACAACACCCCCTGTAGGAGCTGTCGAGTGAAACGAGGCTGCGATCTTTTGACTTTGCTTTTTAAAAACAAGATCAAAAGATCGCAGCCTCGTTTCACTCGACAGCTCCTACAGGGTTTGGGTACGTGGGCAGAGTTCTATTTGGCTTCTGGCCAAAACCGCTCCCCACCCCCCGGCGCCTCCGTCCACGCCTGCAACGACCGTGTCGGCAAATCAAAATAATCGCGCGTACGCGCATACCCATGCCCACCCATCCGCCCGATCGCATCGAGCCCCAACTGATCGATGTACAAGGTTTTCGGGTCGATCAATTCATCCCGCACATGGGCCATCAGCACTTCGCCAAAGATAATCTCCCGTGACTGCCCAATGGACAGCGCCATCATCCGTCGGCACTCCAGCGCCACGGGGGCTTCGCCAATTCGCGGGCACTTGACGGTGGTGCCGGGAATCGCGGTAAGGCCAGCGGCGGTCAATTCGTCGAAACCGGGGGCGAACGGCACGGCGCAGACGTTCATGGCTTCCACCAGGGCATCGCTGACGATGTTCACGGTGAATTCCTGGTTGAGCTGGATATTGCGCGTGGTGTCCTTGGGGCTTTGGTCACCGTAGTTTTCCACGCCCAACGCGAGGATCGGCGGGTCGGCCGAGAGGGCGTTGAAGAAGCTGAAGGGCGCGGCGTTGATCCGACCTTCGCCGTCGATGGTGGTGACCAGGGCAATCGGCCGTGGCACCACGCTGCCGATCAGAATCTTGTACTTGTCTCGCGGGCTCAATTGGCTGAAGTCAAAGCTTTGCATGGGCAGGACTCTCTAAAGAAGGGGATCAATCGCGCTCAGCGGCGCGTGTGCGCTGTAGTCGTCAGCGAACGGGATGGCCGGTTTGAACAGGCCTTTCCAGTCCGGTTGGCCGAAGGCCCGGTCGCTGTGGCTGCGCATCAGTTTTTCGAATTGTTGTTGGGCCTGGCGTTGCAGGGCGGAGTAGTCGACGCCTTGAACCTGACCGTCCTGCATCACGCAGCGGCCGTTGATGTAGCTGGCGATGCAGTCGTCACCGCGCCCGGCCAATACCAGGTTTTTCAGTGGGTCGAACAGCGGCCCCAAATGCAGGCCGCGAAGGCTGAACACCGTGATGTCGGCCTTGGCGCCCGGCGCCAAGCGGCCCAGATCATCGCGGCCCAAAGCCTTGGCGCCGCCGAGGGTGGCGGCGTTGTACAGGTCCAGCGTGGAGGTGAGCGAGTTGCCGCCCTCCATCAGTCGGGCGATGTTCAAACCCTGGCGCATGTTCTCCAGCAGGTCCGCCGGCCAGGTGTCGGTGCCCAAGGCGAAGTTGATGCCCTTGGCCCGATAGCGACCGAATGAGTTCAGCGCCTCGCCGTCACGGGCAAACACCACTGGGCAATGCACCAGACTCGCGCCGCCATCCACCACGCGTTGCAGATCGTCATCGCCGGAGGTGTAGATGCCGTGGGGCAGCAGACTGCGCGGGGTCAACAGATCCAGTTGCTGCAACCAACCCAGCGGCGAAGTGCCGCGCAGTTGCTCGACCATCGCCACCTCACCGAGCCCTTGGCAGCAATGCAAACGCATCGGCGCGTTCAGTTCCAGGCTGAGCGCGGCAGTGCGTTGCAGCAGGGCCGGGGTGCAGGTCTGGATGCGGTCCGGCAGCAGCGCGCCACGAATCAAACCCTCGTGTGCACCGTCGAAATCACGGAAAAACCTGACAGCCGCATCGAGCCCGGCCATGCCTCGCGCTTCATCCCAGTGATGCCCGAGGCTTCCATCGGCGCGCCAGTAACCCATGCCGCTCATGTAGCAGGGACCGAGGTAAGTCCGCAGCCCCAACTCGGCCGCCACACCGGCCACCGCAGAAAATTCGTCGTAGGTTTCGGCCCACTCGCGGTAATACATCGAGGTGATCGGCATGGCGGTGGTGATGCCGTTGCGGATCAGCTGAGTGAAGGCGTAGCGGTATTTGAAGACTTCTTCATCGGGGCTGTAACTCTCCCGCGGACCCGCCGCCAGGTAGTCCTCGGACCACATCCGGCCCATGTCGCGTTCATCGCCGTTGTCCAGCGTCAACACCGTCGAATCAAGATCCCCGAGCGCATCCAGATCGATGAAGCCCGGACCGATCAACGCGTTGCCGTAATCAATCCACTGATCCATCGGGCCCGGATAGTCACGCCCGACAAACACGATGCGCGAACCTTCGAACACCACTTCGCCGTCGCGCCACAGCACATGCTGGGTGCCGTCGAACCCGACCACGCAACTGGCTTTCAATCCAATCCTTTTCACAAGCGACTGTCCAAAAGTTTGCCAGCTGTAGCGATCAACTCACCGCCGCGATAAACCTGCCGCACCGGACGCGACACCACCGCCTCACCCAGCGTCTGCACCGGCATCAGCAAAAAGTCCGCCGGCGCACCGATCTCCACTCCATAACCTTCACAGCCCAACGCCCGAGCACCATTTGCCGTGGCGGCTTCGAACGCCGCCGCCAGTTCATCGTCCTTGTTCAAGTCGAAACGAAAGGCCAGCAGCATCGCCCGTTCCAGCATGTCGCCGTTGCCCATGGGCGACCAGGCATCGCGAATGCCGTCCGAACCCAGGCACACGTTCACCCCGGTCTCGCGCAACGCAAGGAACGGCGGCACAGCACAATCGGCTGGCGCCGAACTCATCAGCGAAATGCCCAGCGCCGCGAGGCGTTCGGCCACCGGTTTGACCTGGCTCCACGGCAACATCCCAAGGCAGTACGCATGACTGATCATCACACGACCCTGACGCCCGAAGCGTTCGGTGTAGTCGGCGATCAGTGCGATCTGCCACAGGCCCAGTTCGCCCTTGTCGTGCAGGTGAATGTCGACGCCACGTTCGAATTCACTGGCCAGCTTAAACACGAAGTCGAGCTGGGCGATGGGGTCATTGTCGATGCCGCACGGATCGAGACCGCCGACGTTTTCCACGCCCAGGGCCATGGCTTCGCGCATCAGTTCGGCGGTGCCGGGACGGCTGATCAGGCCGGTTTGTGGGAACACCACCAGTTGCAGGTCGATCAGGTCGCGGTAACTTTCGCGCAACTGTTGCATGGCCTCGACGTGGCGCAGGCCGAATTCCGGGTCGATGTCGACGTGACAACGCATCGTCAGCGAGCCACGGGCGATGCAGTTTTCCAGCAAGGCGCCGGCGCGTTGGGCAATCGGCGCCTGGACTTCACGCAGCACGCGGCGCTCGTTGGCGATGTAGTCCTTGAGCGTCGGGCCGGCGCTGTTCGGGCGCCAGGGTTGACCCCAGAGGGTTTTGTCGAGGTGGACGTGGCTTTCTACCAGGGCCGGGGTGAGGAGCTGGTTTTGGCCGTCGATGTCGGTGGTGGTCAGTGCGGCGCTTGATGCAGGACGGCGTTGCTTGAACAGGCCGTTTTCGATCAGCAGGTCTTCGGCGGGGGAGCCGTAGGGGCGCACGTTGCGCAGCCAGCGGGGTTGGGTCATATCAAGCCTCAAATTTTGTGGTGTTTGGGCGGGCCTCATCGCGAGCAAGCTCGGCTCCTACAGTGGTTTTGTGTTGAACATGGAATGTGTGAACAACCCAATACCCTGTGGGAGCCGAGCTTGCTCGCGATGGCCGCGACTCGGTCTCAAGTCAGCTGATCAGCCCTTGAGCTTCGACCAGATCCGGTCCTGCAGCTCACGCGCCTTGTTGCTGCACTCTTTCTCCGGGCGCAGGCGCGAGGCGAACTCGTCGGGCATGTTGATCGCGTCCATCACCCGCCATTTGGCGTCGATCAGCTTGTCGCTCTGGATGCCGTTGTCGTAGGCGATGGCGTTGGACACGGCGGCGGCGTTTTCCGGCTTCATCATCCAGTCGATGAAGATCTTCGCGTTACCAGGGTGCGGGGCGCTTTTCGGTACGGCGAAGTTGTCCTGGAACATCGCCAGGCCTTCGCGCGGGTACACGTACCTGATGGTGCTTTTTTGCAACGTGGCCCGGGCGGTGGAACCGTTCCAGTTCTGCATCATGATCACTTCACCGGAGGCCATGCGGTCGACGGTGTTGTCCGAGCTGTACATCTTCAAGTGCGGTTTCTGTTTTTGCAGCAGCTCCAGAATGCGCTTGGCGTCCTGCGGGTTTTCGCTGCATTCGTCGACGTTCAGGTAATGGCTGGCGGCGTTGATCACGCTGCTGGAGGTGTCGAGGGCGGCGAGTTGGCCTTCCAGTTCCTTGCGTGGTTCGAAGAACTCTTTCCACGAATCGTCCAGTTTGCCGCCGGGCACCCGCGCGCTGTCATAGGAAAACCCGGTGGTGCCCCACAGGTACGGGGCGGAGAACTTGCGGCCCGGGTCGAAACTCGGGTCGCGGAAGGCCGGTTTGACGTACTGGAAGTTGGGCAGGGTCGACGCGTTGATTTGCAGTAGCAGGTTCTGGTTGATCAACGTGCGCATGATCGACTGCGACGGCACGATCACGTCATATGCCGCGCCACCGGCCTGCAACTTGGCCAGCAGGGTTTCGTTGCTGTCGTAGCCGTCCATGGTGACCTTGATCCCGGTCTCCTTTTCGAACTTGGCCAGCAGGTCCACCGGGTAGTAGTCGGTCCAGTTGTAGAAGAACAATTCCTTGGGTTCGGCGGCCTGCGCGGTGAAAACGCTGAAGCAACTGAGGGCCAGACCGGCGACGCCGTAACGCATGCTTTTGAAGATCGTGTTTTTCAACATCATGGTTTTACGCTCCGAAAGTACCGCGAAGGAAAGGGCTCATTGGTTTTTGCCGCGCTGTCCCAGCCAGAAGGCCAGCACCACCAGCACGATGGAAATCACCAGCATCAGGGTCGAGATCGCGTTGATCTCCGGCGTGACGCCGGATTTGATCGCCGAGAAGATGTACACCGGCAACGTCGTCGAACCGGGTCCGGCGACGAAGAAGGTCATGATGAAATCGTCGAGGCTGACCACGAACGCCAACACCGAACCGGACAACACCGCCGGCCACAACAGCGGCAGTGTCACCCGGCGAAACACCTGCCACGGGTTGGCGTACAAATCGTTCGCCGCCTCCAGCAAGCTCTTGTCGAGGTCATTGAGCCGCGCACGGATCGGCAGGTAGGCGAACGGAATGCAGAAGCCGATGTGCGCGACGATCACCGTCAGCAAACCGAGCTTGATCCCCAGCGCCATGAACAGCAGCAGCGTGGCCACGGCGGTGACGATCTCCGGCAGGATCAGCGGCAGGTTGATCCCGCCCTCGACCATCTTCTGTCCATAGAACGGTCGGTACGTCGCCAGCGCCGCGAGCAGCGCAATCGCCGTGGCGCAGACCGTGGCAATGCCGGCGACGATGATCGAGTTCAGCGCGGCGGTCTGGATCGACGGGTTGGCCAGAATCCTTCCGTACCAGGCAAAGGAGAACTCGGTCCACACCGTGGCCGAACGGTTGGCGTTGAAGCTGTAGGCGATCAGCACGAATATCGGCACGTACAGATAGGCCAGGATCAACAGGCTGACTTCGCGGGTCAGCGGTAGTTTTTTCAGGTGCAGGGCGATCATGCGGTAGCTCCCCGACGCAGAGTCTTGGCGGTGCTGCGGCTATAAAGGGCGTAAAGCACCAGGGAGAGCAGCAGAATCCCCAGCAGCAGGAACGACAGCGAACTGCCCAGCGGCCAGTTACGCGCGGTGCCGAACTGTTGCTGGATCAGGTTGCCGATCATCAGCGTCTTGCCGCCGCCGAGAATCGCCGGGGTGATGAAGGCGCCGAGACTCGGCACAAACACCAGCAGCGCACCGGCAATCACGCCGGGCATCGACAGCGGCAGGATGATCCGCCGCAACGCATGCCAGCGATTGGCGCCGAGGTCGTAGGCCGCTTCCACCAGACGCCAGTCGAGTTTTTCCAGGGTCGAGTAGATCGGCAAAATCATGAACGGCAGGAAGCTGTAGACCAGCCCGACGCTGACCGCGAAGTCGTTGTAGAGCAGGGTGATGCCACCGGCCTGCGGGAACAGCGCGTTGAGGCTCTGAGCAACCCAGCCATGCTCGCGCAGGATGATCAGCCAGGCATAGTTGCGGATCAGCAGGTTGGTCCAGAACGGAATGGTGATCAGCAACACCATCAGGTTGCGTCGACGCGGTGTCAGGCTCGACATCCACAACGCCACCGGGAAGCCGAACAGGAAACACAGCAACGTGGTGCCACCGGCCTGGAACACCGAGCGCAACAGCGCCTGGGCGTAGACCCAGTTCAGCTCCAGTTCACCGTCGAAACCTTCCTGGAAAAACAGCTGCACGTAGCTTTGCAATTGCCAGTTGGCCTGCCAGTCGACGCCGCCGTACACGTTGCGCGGCAACAGGCTGATGTAGCCCATGATGCCGAGCGGAATGGCGATCAGCGCCAGCAAAGTCAGAACCACCGGGCTGAGCAACAGCGCACGGTTGAGGGCGGGAGAAGTGCTGCTGACGCTCATCTCAGGCCTCCATCAACAGGCAGGCGTGGGGCGGCAGATTGACCGCGACGCGATCACCGACCACCCGACCGCGGTTCAGGCCTTCGTTGTTCTCGCGCAACATGACCTTGATGTCGTTGTTCAACCGGCACTGGTAAAGGGTCGCGGTGCCGACATACAACACCGCTTCAATCACGCCGCGCAGGTGATGCGGTTGCTCCAGGTCGACCAATTGTGAGCGCTCCGGGCGGAACGCCAGTTGCACTTTGGTGCCGTCGAAGCCTTGAGCCGGGCAGGGGATTTCCACCGGCATGCCGCTCGGCACGAACAGCTTTTCGTTCTGCTGGCCGCGCTTGAGGTGGCCGGGGAGGAAGTTGATGTCGCCGATAAACTGCGCAACGAATTGGTGCTGCGGCCGTTCGTAGATATCGTTCGGTGTGCCGATTTGCAGGATCTTGCCGGCGGACATCACGGCGATACGGTCGGACAGGGTCAGGGCTTCTTCTTGATCGTGGGTGACGAAAATGAAGGTGATCCCGGCTTCCTTCTGTACGCGCTTGAGTTCGACCTGCATTTCCTTGCGCAGCTTCAAGTCCAGCGCCGACAACGGTTCGTCGAGCAACAGCACTTTGGGTTTCGGCGCCAGGGCCCGGGCCAGGGCCACGCGCTGCTGCTGGCCGCCGGACAACTCGGCCGGTTTGCGCTGGGCCAGGTGTTGCATTTGCACCAGCGCCAGCATCTCATCGACCCGTTGCGGGATCAGCTTGCGATCAAGACCCTGCATCTCGAGGCCGAAGGCGATATTCTGCGCGACGCTCATGTGCGGAAACAGCGCGTAGCTCTGGAATACTGTGTTGACCCGGCGCTTGAACGGTGGCAAATCATTGACCGGTTCGCCCGCCAGACGGATCTCGCCTTCGCTGACCTGTTCGAAGCCGGCGATGGTGCGCAGCAAGGTGGTCTTGCCGCAGCCGGAAGGGCCGAGCAGGGTGAAGAATTCATTGTCGGCAATGTCGACTGAAACGTTGTCGAGGGCTGGAGCCAGCCCCGGATCGTCGGAATACCGCTTGGAGACGTTACGCACTTCAATCGCTGTTGGATGACCCATATTGGTGCATTCCTCTAATTATTGTATGCAATATCTGGATGCAATCTAGAAATAACCGGATTAATCTGCTCGTGCAACCCCCTTTTTCAAAGGCTGCTCATCGCCTGGGGCCGGTTGTTTAGCGCTAAAGGAGTGTTCAGATGACTGAGAAAAAACTCGAGACCACGGTCGACCGCGTCTACCAAGGGGTTTACGAGGCGATCAGCAAACGTTCATTGCGTCCCGGGATGAAGCTCGGCGAAGCGTCATTGGCCGAACTTTTTAATGTCAGCCGGACGTCGGTTCGTGCCGCGCTCAAGCAGTTGGAGGCCGATGGCCTGGTCACCACCGAGCCCAACAAAGGGGCGTCGGTGTCGTTGCCCAGTGATGAGGAGATTCGCTCGCTGTTTGAAACGAGGCGCCTGATCGAGATCGGCATCGTCACCGAGCTCTGTCGTCGACGTGATACGGCAGTGACCCAGGATCTGCGTGATCACCTGTTGCTGGAGGATGAAGCGCACCGCAGCGGCGACCATGAACGGTTGATTCATCTGCTTGGTGAGTTCCACATCAAACTCGCGCAAAGCCTGAACAACCCTGTGTTGCTGGACTGGTTCCGCAAGCTGATTTCCCGCGCCTCGCTGTACGCCGCTGCGCTGGATGACGACAGTCATGAAGCTTGCCGCGACGACGAGCACCTGCGGCTGATCGAGTACATCGAAGCCGGCAACCAGAGCGCCGCGATCGAACTGACCTGCATGCATTTGAATGGCATCGAGAAGGCCATTCTCGACGTCGCCGCCACGCTGAAAACCGGCTACCACCCGCTCAAGCACCTGATCGAGGTTTGATGCTCAACACAGTACTTGCAGCTGCAAAGCCATCAGGGCAAACCCACAAAAATCTGCAAATCAAGAATCAGCTAACCTCTATGAAACCATTGGCGACGGCGATGCTCGAAACAAACGGGCACGCGCCGTCCTCATGCCGTTGCGATCCCTTAAGCCAGTCATCTACAGGGATACAGAGTCAGTCAATGCAGTTTCTAGACGATAGCCATGGGTGTGCAGGCTGGAACGGTGAAATGGCCGGGCGCATCCGTGCGTTCGACTGGAGCCTGACTGAGCTTGGGAACATCGACACCTGGCCCAGAAGCTTGTGCAGTGCGGTGCAGTTGATGCTCGCGTCGCCACTGCCGATGGTGATGCTGTGGGGCCGACCCGGTTACATGATCTATAACGATGCGTACTCGAAGTTCGCCGGTGGCCGCCATCCTTACCTGTTGGGCTCCCCGGTGGAACTGGGTTGGCCGGAAGTCGCCGAATTCAATCGGCAGGTGGTCGACACCTGCCTGGCCGGCGGCACCTTGTCCTATCGCAACAAAGTCCTGGAGTTGCTGCGCGATGGGGTTCCCGAAGACGTCTGGCTGGACCTCTATTACAGCCCGGTGGCGGATGATGACGGGAAACCGGCCGGGGTCATGGCGATGGTGGTCGAGACCACCGAACATGTGATTTCCGAGCGCCGCCGTCAGGCCGCTGAGGACGCCTATCATGCTGACAACGAACGGGTGCGCCTGGCGCTCAATGCCGGGGCTTTACTCGGCTCGTTCGTCTGGGACATCAAGGGCAATGCGCTCTCCGGTGACGAGCGTTTCGCCCGCACCTTTTCCTACCCGCCGGAGCAAAACCTGGCCGACCTGCCAACGGACATCGCCGAAGCACGGATCCATCCCGATGACCGCAGCTGGGTGCAGGAGCAGATCAATCAATCAGTGGAAACCGGCGAACCCTTTAACGCCGAGTATCGGGTCTTGCGCCCGGATGGCAGTTATATGTGGGTGCAGGCGAGTGGTGGCTGCGAGTTCAATGAGCAGGGCGAACCGTTCCGTTTTCCCGGGGTGTTGATCGACATTCACGAACGCAAGACCGCCGAAGAATCCCTGCTCAAGTTCACCCGCAACCTGGAGCAACGCGTTGCCGACGAAGTCGAAGCGCGGCTGGCCGCTGAAGAACAATTGCGTCAATCGCAGAAGCTCGAAGCCATCGGCGGCCTCACCGGCGGTGTGGCCCATGACTTCAACAACCTGTTGCAGGTGATCGCCGGCAACCTGCACTTGCTGGCTCGGCATGAACCGGACAACGCCAACGTGCAGCGTCGGGTCAGCGCTTCGATTGCCGCGGTCGAACGTGGCGCCAAGCTCTCTTCGCAACTACTTGCGTTCGCCCGTCGTCAGCCCTTGTCGCCAGCGGTCTGCGATCTGCGCCAAGTCTTCGATGGACTTGGGGAGTTGTTGCAGCGGGCGTTGGGGGAAACCATCCAGATCAATGTCGCCGCGGCTGAAGCTCTTTGGCACATCTACGTGGACGACAATCAACTGGAAAACGCCATTCTCAATCTGGCGATCAATGCCCGGGACGCCATGAACGGCGAGGGGACCATTGATCTGAGCGCCGAGAACATTGCCCTTGATAGCAAGTTTTGTGCAGGCAAGGGCATCGTTGCCGGCGACTATGTCTGCGTAGCGGTGGCTGACAGGGGTATCGGCATGTCGCCGCAGGTGCTCGCGCAGGCTTTCGAACCGTTTTTTACCACCAAGGCCGATGGCCAGGGTACGGGGTTGGGCCTGAGCATGGTGTTCGGTTTCGTCAAGCAAAGTGGCGGGCATATCGAGATTTCCAGCGTGGTCGGGCAGGGCACTCGGGTGCAGCTGTATTTCCCTCGCAGCCTGCGCCCGATACTCAACGAAACGACACGTCATGACCCGCAACAGCGAGGCGGACACGAAACCATTCTGGTGGTCGAGGACAACGAGGCGGTGCGCAGCTCCGCGGTGGAGTTACTGCGCGAAGAAGGTTATCAAGTGCTGACGGCGGCCAACGGTGACGTGGCGATGCAGATGTTGCTGGATGGCGCCGTGGTAGACCTGATTTTCACCGACGTGGTCATGCCCGGCCTGATCAAAAGCTCGGACCTGGCCGCTTGGGCCAAGATGCAGACACCGCCGCTGGCTGTGCTGTTCACCTCGGGCCACACCCGTGACATTATTTCGCGCAATCACCAACTCAGCCCCGACACTTACTTGCTGAGCAAACCTTATGGGCCCGAGGCGCTGACCCAAATGGTGCGCACCGTGCTCAACGGCTGACTCGATCCACCCTGGGAACGATCACCCTGTAGGAGCCGAGCTTGCTCGCGATGGCGGTGTGTCAGACAGATCGCCATCGCGAGCAAGCTCGGCTCCTACAGGTGAACCGCATTTCTTTGAACCTTCCAATCAAGGCTGCTCATGACTTCCAATCCCCCCTCCGGCATGGTCAGGGTGCGCGGCGCCCGGGAACATAATCTCAAAAACGTCGATGTCGACATCCCGCGGGACGCCCTTGTGGTGTTCACTGGCGTGTCCGGTTCGGGGAAATCGTCGTTGGCGTTCTCGACCCTCTACGCCGAAGCGCAACGCCGCTATTTCGAATCCGTGGCGCCTTATGCGCGGCGCCTGATCGATCAGGTCGGGGTGCCGGACGTCGACTCCATCGAAGGCTTGCCGCCGGCGGTGGCGCTCCAGCAACAACGGGGTACGCCGAGCACGCGCTCTTCGGTGGGCAGCGTGACGACGTTGTCGAGCCTGATCCGCATGCTGTATTCCCGGGCCGGCAGTTATCCGCCGGGGCAACCGATGCTCTATGCCGAAGATTTTTCGCCCAACACGCCCCAGGGCGCGTGCCCCGAATGTCATGGATTGGGGCGGGTGTATGAAGTCACCGAAGCGTTGATGGTCCCGGACCCGAGCCTGACCATTCGCCAGCGCGCGGTCGCCTCCTGGCCCACCGCCTGGCAGGGACAGAACCTGCGCGACATCCTGGTGACGATGGGTTACGACGTCGACAAACCCTGGCGCGATCTGCCGAAAAAACTGCGCGACTGGATTCTCTTCACCGAAGAAACGCCCACGGTGCCGGTGTATGCCGGGCTCACTCCCGAAGAAACCAAAATCGCGCTCAAACGCAACATGGAGCCGAGTTACCAGGGCACGTTCACCGGCGCCCGGCGCTACATCCTGCACACCTTCAGCCATTCCCAAAGCGCGCTGATGAAAAAGCGCGTCTCGCAATTCATGCTCGGCAGCCCATGCCCGTTGTGCGACGGCAAACGGCTCAAACGCGAGGCGTTGTCGGTGACCTTTGCCGGTTACGACATTGGCGAACTGTCGCAGATGCCGTTGCTGCAAGTGGCCGAAGTCTTGAAACCGGTGGCCGCTCACAGCTACCTCGAACAGACCGAGGCGGCGGGCGAAGTATTGACGCACGACCAGACCCGCGAAGCCCGCGAGCAACGAGTGGCCCACGGCGCCAGTGGTCACGCCAACGCGCCGGATGTACGCCACACACCGAACCTGTCAGTGGAGAAACGCCTGGCCGCGCAGCGGATCGCTCAGGACTTGCTGGAACGGGTCAGCACGTTGACCGATCTGGGGCTCGGTTACCTGGCGCTGGAACGCAGCACGCCGACGCTGTCGTCCGGTGAGTTGCAACGTCTGCGCCTGGCGACGCAATTGGGTTCGCAGTTGTTCGGCGTGATTTACGTGCTGGATGAACCGTCGGCCGGTCTGCATCCGGCAGATGGCGAAGCATTGTTCGAAGCGCTGCAACGTCTGAAGGCCGCCGGCAACACCTTGTTCGTGGTCGAACATGACCTGGAAACCATGCGCCGCGCCGACTGGCTGATCGACGTGGGCCCGGCGGCCGGCGAGCATGGCGGCCAAATCCTGTATAGCGGACCGCCGCCAGGGTTGGCGCAGGTGACGAACTCGCAGACGCGCGCTTATCTGTTCGCCGAGCAGGTCACTCAGCCCCAAGCCAGCCGAAAGGCGAACGATTGGCTACGGCTCGAGGGCATCACCCGCAATAACCTGAACAACCTCAGCGTCGAGTTTCCGCTGGGCTGTTTTACCGCGGTGACGGGCGTCTCCGGTTCCGGTAAATCAAGTCTGGTCAGTCAGGCGCTGCTGGAACTGGTGGGCGCGCATCTCGGGCGCGCGACCAGCGACAGCGAGTCAGAAGCGTTGAGCCTTGAGGATGAAGCACCGCAAGTCAGCGGCGGTCAGGTCTCGGCGGGACTGGAATCGATCAAGCGCCTGGTGCAAGTCGATCAGAAACCCATTGGCCGCACACCGCGCTCGAACCTGGCGACCTACACCGGGCTGTTCGACAACGTGCGCAAACTGTACGCCGCAACCCCCGAGGCGCAGGCCGAGGGTTACGACGCGGGCCAGTTTTCCTTCAACGTTGCCAAGGGCCGTTGCCCGACGTGCGAAGGTGAAGGCTTTGTCAGCGTCGAGTTGCTGTTCATGCCCAGCGTCTATGCACCGTGCTCGACCTGTCACGGCGCACGCTACAACCCCGAGACGCTGGCGATCATCTGGCAAGGATTGAACATCGCCCAGGTGTTGCAACTGACGGTGGACGAGGCGGTCACGGTGTTTGCCGAGCAACCGGGCATTCGCCGCTCGCTGGAGGTGCTGCGCGATATTGGCCTGGGTTACCTGCGCCTCGGCCAGCCGGCGACCGAGTTGTCGGGCGGTGAAGCCCAGCGGATCAAACTGGCCACCGAGCTGCAACGCAACCAGCGTGGGGCAACCCTGTATGTGCTCGACGAGCCCACCACCGGTTTGCATCCAAGGGATGTCGATCGCTTGCTCGAACAGTTGAATACGCTGGTGACGGCGGGGCATACGGTGATCGTCGTCGAACATGAAATGCGCGTGGTGGCGCAGAGTGACTGGGTGATCGACATCGGCCCGGGGGCGGGGGATCAGGGCGGGAAGATTGTCGTCAGTGGCACGCCGCAGAAAGTCGCCAACAGCAAAAAGAGCCGGACGGCACCCTTTTTGGCCAGAGTCCTGGGCTAAATCAAAAGATCGCAGCCTTCGGCAGCTCCTACAAAGGATCGGCGTACACCTGTAGGAGCTGCCGAAGGCTGCGATCTTTTGATCTTTAAGCGCTGTCGAGCGTGCGCCGCACCTTGCCCAGCAGTTCATTGATCTGGAACGGCTTGATCAGCATCTCCATGCCATCGCCGAGGAACACCTGACGGTTGATGGCGGTTTCGGCATAACCGGTCATGAACAGGATCGGCAGCTTTTTGCGCCAGCTCCGTGCCACATCGGCCAGTTCGCGGCCGCTCATGCGTGGTAGTCCGACGTCCGTCAGCAGCAGGTCGATGGACTCATCGTTTTGCAGGCGTTCGAGGGCACTTTCGATGTCGCCCACCTGCGTGCAACGGTAACCGGCATCCACCAACACTTCGGCCACGAACATGCGCACCGACGGCGTGTCCTCGACGATCAACACATGTTCGCCGGCACCCTGATGATCGCCGGTGCCTGGCTCAGCATCGCCGGCTGTGGGGTCAGAGCTGGCCGGCAGCATGATGGTGACTTCGGTGCCGCGACGCGCGACGCTGCGGATGTGTGCATCGCCACCCGATTGCCGGGCGAACCCGTAGAGGGTCGACAACCCCAGCCCGGTGCCCTGGCCCAGCGGCTTGGTGGTGAAAAACGGGTCGAACACCTTGTCGATCACGCTGTGTTCGATACCGGTACCGTCATCGCGCACCGACAACGCGACATACGCACCATCGGCCAGATTGGGGTCGCCATGGGAATAGGCGGCATAGGTGCTGACCCAAATGTTGCCGCCCTGGGGCAAGGCATCGCGAGCATTGATCACCAGATTGAGCATCGCACTTTCGAGCTGAATAGGGTCGACCAGGGCAATGGCGGGTTTAGAGGTTAATTCGAGTTTCAGCGTGATGCGCTCGCCGATGGTGCGCACCAGCAGTTCTTCAAGGGAACGCACGTGTTCGTTGATGTCCACGGGCCGGGTATCGAGTGGCTGTTGGCGGGCGAAGGCGAGCAGGCGATGAGTCAGGGACGCGGCACTCATGGCCGAGTTCAAGGCGGCTTCGGCGTAAAACTGAACCTTGTCGGTGCGTGAAGCGGCGATCCGTTTTTGAATCAGTTCCAGGCTGGTGATGATGCCAGTAAGCAAGTTATTGAAGTCGTGGGCGATGCCCCCGGTCAGCTTGCCCAGTGCATCCATTTTCTGCACTTGCAGCAGTTGAGCTTCGGTTCGCGCTCGCTCGGCGACTTCTTTGGCCAACTGGGTAGTGGCGTCGTCAAGCCGGGCCAGGTGCGAGCGTTTGCGGTGTCGGTGTTCAGTGACATCCTCGACAAACACCAGGCTCAGTTCCGGCGTGCGGTACGGCGAAATCTGCCACTCGGTTTCGCGAGTCTCGCCGTGGACCCGCATGCTCAGGGTGCCTTTCCAACGCTCGCCATAGGCCAGGCGCAGGCGCAGTTCCTCGATGACGACGTCCTGATCCTCGGCAAAGCACTCGCGCAGGGTGTCCGGGTTGAGGTTGTCTTGAATCAGCTGCGCGAAGGCATGGTTGCATTCATGCACCTTCAACTCGGCATCCAGCACGGCGATGGGCGCCGATACATTGACAAAGATTTCCCGAAACCGCGCCTCGCTTTCGCGCAGGGCATTTTCGGTATCACGCACCCGCAGCAAGGTGCGCAAGGTCGCGAGCAGTACATCCGGATCCACCGGGTGGATCAGGTAGGCATCGGCGCCCGCGTCCAGGCCGGCAATGATGTCGCCGGTCTGGATCGAGGCCGCCGAGACCTGAATCACCGGCAGCAGGGCAGTGGCGGGTTCGGCGCGCAATTTGCGCACGATGTCGAAGCCGCTCATGTCCGGCAGATTGACGTCGAGGATCAGCGCGTCGATCGTCACGCTGTCGATCAGCTCCAGGCCCTCGGTGCCGGTGCCGGTTTCGAGTACTTCATAGCCGTGTCGTTCCAGGCGTCGGCGCAGGGCGTAGCGCGTGGCGATGTTGTCGTCGACGATCAGCAAACGGATGTCACGCTTCATCGACAGGCTCCAGAGCAATGACCAACAGCGGTACATGATCAACAAGTGTCCGTTCACTTGAGCATAGTCAAAGGGTCGGTGATCCATTCGATTGAACGTTGCTTGCCGGGCGGCTTCGAATCTTCAAGGCCCGACTGTTTCAGCCGCGCACATGTGATGAACGAGGTACTTATGCAAGATGACAGTGATCTTGAGGAAGAGGCGAAAACCGCTGAACCGGAAAGCGCAGACAAAGCGGTCGACCAGAAGCAACTCAACACCGATAACGACAATGAGTTCAGCCCCGGTTTCAAGCCGAATCCCGATCGGCCAAAACCCGGAGATGACACCGATGCCGACATCGACACCGATGGCGGCTAGTCAATTCGTGAAAAGGCCGCATCAATCGATGCGGCCTTTTTGTGGGCGTTATTTACTGGGGTGAGCAGCCTGGAGTTTTTTTGCCATATCCAGATGTTTCTCTAGCGCCGGCAGCATTTTTTGCGCGAAACCTTTCAGGTCCGTGGCGCCTTTGGTTCTGTCGTCCGTCACGGTATTGGCTTCTTTCTTGAACAGTTCGAGGGTGTCTTCATGGGCCTTCACCTGATTGTTGGCGTAGGCCGCGTCGAAGGATTCATCGCGCAAGTCGAGGATCTTCTCTTTCGCCTGTTTCACCAGCGTCGTGCTGTCCGGCACCTTGATGTCATTCTTTTTCGCCAGCGCCGCCAGTTCATCGTTGGCCTTGGAATGGTCGGTGATCATCATGTTGGCGAATGCCTTGATGTCTGCCGATGAGCTTTTTTCCAGGGCCAGTCGGCTTGTTTCGACCTCCGCGATACCGCCCGCGGCCGCGCTGTCGACGAAGTCATTTGAAGTCGCTGCGAACGCCGTGCCCATGCAGGTGCTCAAGGCAACGGCCAAACTGAGGTGGCGCAGGGTAAATCCGTCCATTGGTTATTCTCCACACAGGTTTTCATGGGCGATCGATTGATCGTTAATCTGTGGAGGTCGACGAGTGGACAAAGGTTTTATTGCGTTTGCGGCATGGCGACGAACGGGCACCGCTGGTCTGATAGGCGGTCGACAGAACCGGCTAACCGAGGCCATTCTGATAGTTGGTGAACGCAATTGATCGCGTTTGCCTCCGATCAACAAACGGAGGTGTTCCATGCCGGTGCCACACGACCTTTATCAGGATCTCAAGCTTTCAAAGGAAGATATCCAGCAAAAACGCACCAAGGATCCGTTACTGGATTCACTGATCAACAAGTATTCGCAGGCGGACGCCGAGGTGGTCAAGGCTGAAACCGCCCAATCGGATGCGCCCAGCGATGACGCATTAAAGAAACTCAAGGCGAAGCGCGTGGAGGTTAAGCAAAAGATCGTTGATCGACTCCAGACGCCGTCCTGACGCGCCCTGTCTGGTCACCGACGATCGGTGACTGAAAAATTGGAACGGCGATAAATACCGGCACCTCGAATGTTCAGAGTCCGAATTTACGGCTCCATGCGAGGTGCCCCATGACCGAACCACTCATCCCCGGTAAAGCAAAGTTCCCCAGCGAAGAGCAGGGTGGCTACGACCCCATCCCCACACATCCCGAGCCTTTGAGTCCAGGACGCACCACCGTCAATCCGGAAGATGAACCGGGCATCGACGAACTGCCGAATAACGAAGGGGCCATCCCGCTGGACGAGGATGACTCCACCGTCATGGACCCGGAAAAGGGTGCTTGAAGAAACGGATAATGCGGTGCGCGAGGGTGAGGTGGATCCGCGGTAAACCAAGATCAAAAGATCGCCGCCTTCGGCAGCTCCTACAGGTGTACGCGGAATCAATGTAGGAGCTGCCGAAGGCTGCGATCTTTTGATTTTTACTGCAGCGCAGTGCTCAACGGTAATCGCGCCATGTGTTTGGCCTTCAACGACCCAAAATACAACCAATCCCCATACTCACGAACGGTGGTGATCGGCGAATAGTTGTCGCGGCTACCGTCCTGCAAGTTGGCGATGACTTTACCGTCCAGATCCAGGCCCAGCGCGAAGGCGCGTTTCTCAACCGGTTTCGGCAGGAAAGTCATGGCCCGCACGATCATCTTGCGCACGAAGGGATGCGGCGCGGTGGCATCGAGCAATGCGTTGCGCGGTGCATAGAGCGCCACCCAGAAACGGTCGCGACCATTGAACGCGAGGTTGTCCGGCAATCCTGGCAGGTTGTCGATGAATAGATCGTGGGTGCCGGCTTTCGGCCCGCTCAGCCAGTAACGACTGATGCGATAGGCGCCCGTTTCGTTGACCAACACAAAGGCATCGTCCGGGCCCAGGGTCACGCCGTTGGCGAATTCCAGCTTATCCAACAGAACCGCGGTCTTTCCGGTCTGGAAGTCATAACGCAGCAAGCGGCCATCGCCGCCATGCTCGATTATCGCTTCGCCGTCACTGCCGTAGCCAAAGCGACTGGAGGCATCACTGAAATAGGCGTAGTGCCCGGATTTGTCGATCGCCACGTCGTCGGTGAAACCGAAGGGCACGCCGTTGGCCGCCGTGGTCAATGGAATCAATCGGCCCTGGGCATCCAGTGACAGCAAGCCCTTGACCCCGTCGGCAATCACCAGCAGACCGTTGGGATGACGGGCCAGGCCCAAGGGTCTGCCGCCCGTATCGGCCAGGACCTTGGTGACCTTGCCGTCGAGGCTGGTACGGATCAATCGGCCGTCATGCAAACCCGTGATGAGGACGTCTTCCTCCAGCAGCAACGCTTCCGGGCCGTCGATATCCGCGACGCCGACGCGCTCCACGCCTTTGAGGCGCTGATTGTCAGCGTAGATGCCGCTGGTGAGGGAGGGCGCCGGTGGCGGTGTCCAGGCCACCGGTTGAACCTTGGTCGGCATCAGCAGCAGAAAGGCGCCGATGGCGACGATCACCAGCAACACCACATGGCGAAACTTGACGGTTCGACTCACGCGCTGACTCCTGCCGGGGCCAATTGTTTTTGCGCCATCTCGCGCAATGCCAACATCGAAGCTGCCGACTCACGATCGATGCGGCGCTTGAGCAGCAGTCGATTGGCAATGCGCATCGCCAGGCCGCTGAACCGATACTCCAGGGTGCGGACAAAGTGTGTGCCAGCGCCCAGGGCCTCGCACTCGTAAGTCACCACTAAAGACAATCCGTGATCGTCATGGGCCCAGGCACTCCAGCGGCGTCCTGGCAGGTATTCGTTAACCTCCCAGTGCAAGTGTCCCTCACGCCCGCCCGCCTTGATGTCTTCCTCGAACCGCCCTCCGGCATGCAGCGGACCGCTCTGGCCATCGACCTTGAGGGACGAGGGATGCCACTCCGGCCAACGGGTCACGGTGCTGGCGTAGGCGAGCACGTCAATCGGGTCTCCAGCAATATCGATCTGATGCTGCATGCGGGTCATGGCCGTTCTCGTCGGGTGCAGGTCCATCGGCTCCGGCTCCCAATAGAGGGTGCCGAACAGGTAGTCCATCAGCGGAAAAACGATATTGAAATTGCGTTCCTGCATCAGCTCACGACGGTGATGCAGTTCATGCAGGCGGCGCATCTGGCGGATCCACGGCAAACGTGTGACGGGGTTCTCCGGCGGCAGGTGCTCGCAGGCATGGAATACCTCATAGGTCAGGTAGCCGAGGACCAGGCAGCCGCCGAACAACCCGGCGACGTTGGCATCGAACTGCTCAAGCAGCCACCAGACGGGCAGGGTGATGACGACCGTGTGCAACACGATCAACCAGGCTGGAAACAGAATCACCCGCCAGTCCCGGGCACTGTCGTAGGTCATGTGGCCGGGGGCGAAAAAGCTGTGATGGTCACCGGCATGGCGGGCGTAGAACATTCGCGCGAAGTTCTTTTTATGATGCCCCAGGTGCCGATGGACCATGTACACGCCGAAGTTGAAGAACAACAGCGTCAATGGCATCGCCAGCCATTCCAGTGGCTGAACCTGGTGCACGGTGCTCCAGAATCCGCCGATGGCCAGCAACCCGAACAGCAGCACAAAAGCGCCGTGCAGCCATGGGTTGTAGAGCGGATGAATAGCAGCGCGGTAGCGGGCGCGGAATGCTTCGGTGGTCTGCCTCACTGCAATCACCTGTAGTTATTGTTATCTCCAGCAGATTAGACGATCCCGGCGTTTCAGGCGGGGCGAAGCGTGAGGTCACAAATGCCATGATCCGGTGCAAACCGGATTCAGGTCAGCGGGTTCCAGCGTTGCGACCAGTCATCGTCGGATTTGATCACTTCGCGCAGCAGGTCGAAGGCGCGTTGCAGGGTCGCCGAGTCGCGGTCGCGGGAGTAAACCAGATAGGTCGGGTAGCTGAATTCCGGGGCTTTGGGCACTTGCTCCAGCACACCGCTTTCCAGATAACTCTGGACCACCCGGGTGCGGAAGTAGCCGCTGCCACCGTTTTCCAGAATGTACTGCAAGCCCAGTGGGCCGAGGTTGAAGCTCAGCGCGGCTTTGGCTTTTTCCGGCAGGGCCGCATCGTGCTGACGGCGGAAGTCCGGGCCCCAGTCGATGTACACGTAGGGATCGGGTCTTGCGGCCAGGCGGATGAGGACCAGTTTTTCTTCCAGCACCTGTTCGACTTGCAGACGTGGCCAATACTCGGGCTGGTAAACCAGCGCCGCATCCAGAACCCCCAGTTCCAGTTGGCGCAGCAGGTTTTCACCGTCACGAATTTCCATGCGCAGGGCGTGGCTGGGGATCTTCTCGCGCAGCGCGCCGGCCCAGCTGAGCATCAGCGGGTTGCACAGACTGACCTCGCCACCGATGTGCAACACGTCGCGGTAACCCTCGGGCAACGGCAAGTCCCGTCGCGCCGCTTCCCAGGTTTCGACCAGTTGATTGGCGTAGACCACGAAGGCTTCACCGTTAGGCGTCAGGCGCGCACCGGCGCGGTTGCGCACGAACAACGTACTGCCTAGCTGGCTTTCGAGTTTCTGTACCCGCGCGGTGATAGCGGTCTGGGTGACGTGGAGTTTTTCGGCCGCCGCGGCAAGGCTGCCGTGGCGGACGATTTCCAGAAAGGTACGGGCGAGATCGATGTCCATGGGGCGGCCGGTGTCGGAGGTGCGCCATTGTAAACGGATACCGCCGCATCAGTTCATGTAGCAGCTGGCGAAGCCTGCGTTCGGCTGCGAAGCAGTCGTGAATCCTGTGCACGCGGTTTATCTGAGACACCGCAGCGTATGGTTTAGCGACTGCTTCGCAGCCGAACGCAGCCTTCGGCAGCTGCTACAGGGTTCGAGGAGCTGCCGCAGGCTGCGATCTTTTAGCGGCTCATTTCAAAACGCAAAACACGAACAACCAAAGGCCCCCCAGAAACCGGCGAAATCACTGACAGGCGCCGAGGACAGCCGCGCCCGCTCATGACTATGCGCATGCACCGCGCAAGCCCCGACACATTGATGAACCTGCGCCGTCAGCGGCGCCAGGGGTTTCCAATGGCCCGGTACTTTGGCAACTGGCGACCATTCAGGCACCACGGGGACTGGAGGCGGCCCGAGTTTTTCAAACTCGACGCTGCCGTAGACGATCTTGCCGTTGACGATGGTCAGTACCGATTCGATCCATTTGACGGCTTCATCCTCGATGTGGAAATAGTCCGCCGATAGCGCAATCAAGTCGGCCAGTTGCCCAACCTTGATCTGGCCTTTTTTGCCTTGTTCGGAGGAAAACCAGGCGCTGCCGTGGGTGAAGAGTTCCAGCGCGGTGTCGCGGCTCAAGCCTTGCGGGTACAGCGCCAGACCACCGACGGTGCGACCGCTGACCAGCCAATACAGCGAAGTCCAGGGGTTGTAGCTGGAGACGCGCGTGGCATCGGTGCCAGCGCCGACCGGAATGCCTTCCGCCAGCATGCGAGCAATGGGCGGCGTGGCTTCGGCAGCCTTGGCACCGTAACGGTCGACGAAGTATTCGCCCTGGAATGCCATGCGGTCCTGGATCGCGATGCCGCCACCCAAGGCTTTTACCCGTTCGATGTTCTGCGGTGTGATGGTTTCGGCGTGGTCGAAGAACCACGGCAAACCGTCGAATGGAATGTCGCGATTAACCTTCTCGAATACGTCGAGCATACGGCTGATGGATTCGTTGTACGTGGCGTGCAAACGGAATGGCCAGCGCTGTTCCACCAGATGGCGGACCACCGGTTCCAGTTCCTGCTCCATGGTTTGCGGCAGGTCGGGGCGGGGCTCGAGGAAGTCCTCGAAGTCGGCCGCCGAGAACACCAGCATTTCCCCGGCACCGTTGTGCCTTAGAAAATCGTCGCCCTGACCGTAGTGGGAGGTGCTGGTCCAGTTCTTGAAGTCGGTCAGCTCTTCCTTGGGTTTCTGCGTGAACAGGTTGTAGGCAATGCGCACCGTGAGCTGCTGGTCTTTGGCCAATTGCTGGATGACTTGATAGTCGTCCGGATAATTCTGATAACCGCCGCCGGCGTCGATGGCGCTGGTGACACCCAGGCGATTGAGTTCGCGCATGAATTGGCGGGTGGAGTTGACCTGGTATTCCAGCGGCAGTTTTGGGCCCTTGGCCAGGGTCGAGTAAAGAATCATCGCGTTGGGGCGGGCGATCAGCATGCCCGTCGGGTCGCCATTGGCATCGCGCTGGATTTCGCCACCCGGCGGGTTCGGCGTGTCACGGGTATAGCCGACCACCTTCAACGCGGCGCGGTTGAGCAGTGCGCGATCATAGAGGTGCAGGACGAACACCGGGGTATCCGGCGCGGCCTTGTTCAATTCATCAATCGTCGGCAGGCGTTTTTCGGCGAACTGGAATTCGTTCCAGCCACCGACCACTCGCACCCATTGCGGCGTGGGCGTGCGGTCCGCCTGATCCTTGAGCATGCGCAGTGCGTCGACCAGTGAGGGGACACCTTCCCAACGCAGTTCTAGGTTGTAGTTGAGGCCACCACGGATCAGGTGTAGGTGCGAGTCGTTGAGGCCGGGAATCACCGTGCGACCGTGCAGGTCGATAATTTGTGTGCCGGGGCCTTGCAGGGCCATGGCCTGGGCATCGCTGCCGACCACCACGAAGCGTCCGTCCTTGATCGCGACGGCACTGGCCTGAGGTTTTTTGCGGTCGACGGTGTGCAGGCGTCCGTTGTACAGGATGAGGTCGGCGGGGGCGTCGGGCATGGTTTTACTCCCTGCGATTAGCGGGCTGATCCAGGCACCGACGGCGCCTGCCGAAAGGCCTTGCAGTACACGTCGGCGGTTAAATCCGTCGTGGTCGTCAGGTGGGCTCATGGGCAGTGCTCCGCGCAAAGGTTCTTCATAAAAAAGCGAGGGCAAACAGCCGATGTCTGACGCATGCGGCCAGAAGGAATATAGACGGCAAATCCACAGGTAGCCGTTTTCCGATGGCGAAAAACGACGAATCCCGCCACGAGGGGCGGGATTCGTTTGCAGCCAGGCGTGCCCCCGAAGGTCGGGAGCGGCGCGCTTAGGCCGGGAACAGCTCGGACAGTTTCATGGCCAGCATCATGTCGCCTTCGGCGCGCAGTTTGCCGCCCATGAAGGCTTGCATGCCGTCAGTTTCGCCGCTGACGATGCCTTCCAGGGTTTCGCCGTCCATGACCAGAGTCACCTGGGCGTCCGGGTTTTCGCCTTCCTGGAGCTCGCAGGTGCTGTCCTTGACGATCAGCGAGAAGTTCTTGGTGTCGTCGATGCGGAAACCGAATACCAGGTCCAGACCGGCAGCAGCGGCTGGGTTGAACTTGGCTTTCATTGCTTGTACGGCATCAGCTACGGAGGTCATGGTTCGATCCTTTCTTGGGTAATTAGAGCTGGGTGAATACAGCCAGGGTCACAATAGTCCGGACTCAGCGAAACGTGATGAGTTCCGGGGTCTTCAACAGTTGCAGGTGCGCATGACTGTTGAAAGAAGACAGAGCCACCTCGCGACCGCGAAACTTCAGCAGGTTGAGCGAGGTGTTGACGATTTGCCAGTTCAGTTCAAACGCCTGCTTTGCCGGCATTTGCGTAATGAGGTGGAGCAGGGCCGTGATGGTGCCGCCGGAGGTGAACACGGCGATTTTCTGGGTGTTGTCGGCCTGTTCGAGAATGCGCTGCAGACCGGCCTGCACCCGTTCGACAAACCCCAGCCAGCTTTCCAGACCCGGTGTGTCATAGGTGCCGGCGAGCCAGCGCTCGATGATCAGGGCGAAGATGCGCTGGAACTCGCCGCGGTTTTGCGCGGCGTTACGCAGGATGTGCAGCGCTTCGGGTTCGTCCGGTAACATGGCCGGCAGCAGCGCGCGGATCACCGCGTCGGCGTCGAACTCATTGAAAGCGGAATCGATTTCCAGCGCGGGAACCGGCAAGCCTGCCGCAGCGAACTGTTCCAGTGCGCTGTTGGCCGTGTGTTGCTGGCGGCGCAGGTCGCCCGAGAGGCAGCGATCGAAGCTGATACCCAGCTCGGCGAGGTGCTGACCGAGGACTTCTGCCTGGCGAATACCGGTCGGCGACAGGACGTCATAGTCGTCTGCACCAAAGGAGGCCTGGCCATGTCGAATCAAATAGATACTGCCCACGTCCGCGTCATCCCGGTACGTTGAAGGTTCGGCGAGGTTATGAGGATGAGGGTGAGCTGTCAATGAAAAAACATACGCTTGTTTGAAATGCCCGTTACAGGGCTGTTGCCAGAGGTTTCACGGCTGGTCGCCGGGGCGGTGCATGGGTATGCTGGAGGTATCCCGCGCGCATTTTTGCAGCGCATCGTATTAAAGGAGTCCCTGTGGAGTTTTTTGCCGAGTACGCAGTTTTTCTGGCTAAGACCGTGACACTGGTGATCGCCATTCTGGTGGTCCTGGCCAGTTTCGCGGCGTTGCGCAGCAAAGGTCGACGCAAGTCGGTCGGCCAGTTGCAAGTCAGCAAACTCAACGATTTCTACAAAGGGCTGCGCGATCGCCTGGAGCAGACCTTGCTCGACAAGGACCAGCTCAAGGCCTTGCGCAAGGTCGAAGCTAAAACCGAGAAAAAGCAAAAGAAAAAACCTGAGGCAGCCAAACCTCGGGTGTTCGTGCTGGATTTCGACGGCGACATCAAGGCCTCGGCCACCGAAAGCCTGCGCCATGAAATCACCGCGCTGCTGACCCTCGCCACGCCCAAGGATGAAGTGGTGCTGCGTCTGGAAAGCGGCGGCGGCATGGTTCACAGCTATGGCCTGGCGTCCTCGCAACTGGCGCGTATCCGTGATGCCGGTGTGCCGTTGACCGTGTGCATCGACAAGGTCGCGGCCAGCGGCGGCTACATGATGGCGTGCATCGGCGAGAAGATCATCAGCGCACCGTTCGCGATCCTCGGCTCAATCGGTGTCGTGGCGCAGCTGCCTAACGTCAACCGCCTGCTGAAAAAACACGACATCGACTTCGAAGTGCTGACCGCGGGCGAGTACAAGCGCACCCTGACGGTGTTTGGCGAAAACACCGAGAAGGGCCGGGAGAAGTTCCAGGAAGACCTGGACATCACTCACCAGTTGTTCAAGAACTTCGTTTCCCGCTATCGCCCGCAACTGGCCATCGACGAAGTGGCCACCGGTGAAATCTGGCTCGGCATCGCAGCGCTGGACAAGCAACTGGTGGACGAGCTGAAAACCAGCGATGAATACCTCGCCGAACGTGCCAAGAAGTCCGAGCTGTACCACTTGCACTACGCCGAACGTAAAAGCCTGCAGGAACGCATCGGCATGGCGGCCAGCGGCTCGGTGGATCGTGTGCTGCTGAGCTGGTGGAGCCGGTTGACCCAGCAACGCTTCTGGTAAGCACCGTCGCGTAATCGTTTACGCCGGACACAAAAAAGCCCTGAACCGGATGTCCGATTCAGGGCTTTTTGTTTTACGCGTACTTAGCGGCGACGGAACAGCGGCAGCGGTTCGTCGGTAGCAGCCTGATAGGTCACCGAGAAGTCCCTAAGACCTTCAAGGGCTTCATACGGGTCTTTATCGGCGCGGATCGCAAAGGCGTCGAAACCGCAGCGGTGCAAGTAGAACAGCTGGTCGCGCAGCACATCGCCAATCGCCCGCAATTCGCCTTTGAAACCATAACGGTCACGCAGCAGGCGGGCGTTGGAGTAGTTGCGGCCATCAGTGAAGGCCGGGAAATTCAGGGCGATGACCTGGAAATTTTCCACGTCGTCACCGATTTCTTCCGCTTCTTCATCGGCATCCAGCCATACGCCCAGGCCGCCATCGCGGGCCTTGAGCATGCGGCTGTGTTCGCGCCACAGCTGCAACGGGACGATCAGGTCGTCGCAGTTGCTGATCTCGTCGATGTTGAAGTCCTTGGGCAGCAAGTGCCAGGTTTCGTCGACGACTTCGTTGTTCTTAATTATTCGCTGCATAGACGCGCTCCTTGAAGAGGTCGATGCCAATACGCTGATAGGTGTCGATGAAACGCTCGTCTTCGGTACGTTGTTCGATGTACACGTCGATCAGCTTTTCGATCACGTCAGGCATGGCTTCCTGGGCGAAGGACGGGCCAAGGATTTTGCCCAGGCTGGCGTCACGGCTGGCGCTGCCACCCAGGGACACCTGGTAGAACTCTTCGCCTTTCTTGTCCACCCCGAGGATGCCGATGTGGCCGACGTGGTGGTGACCACAGGCGTTCATGCAGCCGGAGATGTTCAGATCCAGTTCGCCGATATCGAACAGGTAATCCAGGTCTTCGAAACGACGCTGGATCGACTCGGCGATCGGGATCGACTTGGCATTGGCCAGGGAGCAGAAGTCGCCGCCCGGGCAGCAGATAATGTCGGTCAGCAAACCGATGTTCGGCGTGGCGAAACCCTGCTCACGTAACTCGCCCCACATCGCGAACAGTTGGGACTGCTCAACGTCGGCCAGAATGATGTTCTGCTCGTGAGACGTACGCAGCTGACCGAAGCTGTAACGATCGGCCAGGTCGGCAACGGCATCGAGCTGCTTGTCGGTGATGTCGCCCGGTGCAACACCGGTCGGCTTCAGGGACAGGGTCACGGCCACATAACCTGGCTTCTTGTGAGCCAGGGTATTACGGGTGCGCCAGCGCGCGAAGCCCGGGTGTTCTTTATCGAGTTCGGCCAACGCCAGGGCCTGGTTGTCCAGAGCCTTGTACTCCGGATCAACGAAGTGTTTGGCGACGCGATGCACTTCGGCGTCGGTCAGCGTGGTCTGGCCACCGCGAAGATGCTCCATTTCCGCATCGACTTTTTGCGCGAAGACTTCAGGTGTCAGGGCCTTGACCAGAATCTTGATCCGCGCCTTGTACTTGTTGTCACGACGGCCATAGCGGTTGTAGACCCGCAGGATGGCGTCGAGGTAGCTCAACAGGTCTTGCCACGGCAGGAATTCATTGATGAACGCGCCCACCACCGGGGTACGGCCGAGGCCGCCACCCACCAGCACGCGGAAGCCCAGCTCGCCAGCGGCGTTGTGCACCGGCTCGAGGCCGATGTCATGGACTTCGATGGCCGCACGGTCGGAAGTCGAACCGTTGATGGCGATCTTGAACTTGCGCGGCAAGTAAGCGAATTCAGGGTGGAACGTGGTCCATTGGCGGACGATCTCGCACCACGGGCGCGGATCGATCAGCTCGTCGGCAGCGACACCGGCGAACTGGTCGGTGGTGACGTTGCGCAAGCAGTTGCCGCTGGTCTGGATCGCGTGCATCTGCACGGTTGCCAGTTCGGCAAGGATGTCCGGGATGTCTTCCAGCGCCGGCCAGTTGAACTGTACGTTCTGCCGG
Source organism: Pseudomonas sp. LBUM1645 (assembly GCF_059716185.1). Classification (NCBI taxonomy): domain Bacteria; kingdom Pseudomonadati; phylum Pseudomonadota; class Gammaproteobacteria; order Pseudomonadales; family Pseudomonadaceae; genus Pseudomonas; species Pseudomonas sp. LBUM1645. Next base: position 4,286,941 of record NZ_CP166811.1, on the reverse strand, counting down.
GTGCTGATGTGGGCATAGCCCTTGTCATAGTCGCGGGCAATCTTGGCCATCATTCGCGTCTGGCGCGAAGTCAGTTGGCCGTAAGGCACCGCCACCCGCAACATCGGCGCGAAGCGTTGGATATAAAGGCCATTTTGCAGGCGCAGGGGGCGGAATTCTTCTTCGCTCAGCTCGCCTGCCAGATAGCGTCGGGTCTGATCACGGAACTGCTTGACGCGGTCCTCGATGATCCGCTGATCGTACTCGTCGTATACGTACATATAAGTCCTGTTCTCAGGCTTGGGCCGGTCGGATCCAGTTGCGTTTTTCGCTTGCTGAAGTCTCCGATACTGCCTCGGCAATTCTGCGCGCACGGCCGCGCACTCCCAACGGAGCCGGGGCAAGATACCAGTTTGCAGTTATGCGCAAAAGTGATGTTTGAGTATATGTAAAGAACCAAAACGACTAATGAGATCCAATGAGGCAAAACCCACATTTGTGGTGCGGGCAATCATCGTCTTAACTGTGCTCGAGTCTTTATGCAATCACCGATAAAACCGACAAGAGGCGATGCAATGAGCAACCCTACCAAAACGTCAAAACCCGATAGCACGGTCGATGCTTGGGCAATTCTGTTCCTGATTATCCTGGTCGTGAGCACAGCGGTATTTTGGGTCAGCCATCAATAACCGACCCCGTCCGGGCCCGATTCCGACGATTGTCGGACAATAACCCGAATAAACGCCGTTTTCCGGGACTTCGCTGGCTATAATGCGCGGCGAATTGCCGGGGGGCTCGGACGATCAATGTTGAAGTTTTTCTACTCATTCCTGCTGATGTTTGGCGCGGTTTACGGCCCCGTAGCGCGCGCGGAATCGGTATTGTTCCTGAGCCCCGGAAAGACTGACGAAGCCTTCTGGGTCAGCTATTCGCAATTCATGCAGGCGGCAGCCACGGATCTGGGCATTGATCTGCGAATTCTCTATTCCCGACGCATGCCGGAGCTCACGTTGGCGCAAGCCCGTCAGGCGCTGCAAGGCCCCGATCGTCCGGACTATCTGGTGTTCGCCAACGAACAGTACGTCGCCCCACAGATCATTCGTCTGGCCCAGGGCAGCGGGGTAAAGCTGTTTATGGTTAACGCTTCGCTGACGGCCAATCAGCAGAGTCTGCTGGGGGATCGCTCCGATCAATTGGGCAGCCTGGTGCCCAACGATGAGGAGGGTGGCTACCTGATGCTCAAGGAACTGATTCGCCAGCATCCCCCCGCGGAGCCCGGTCAAATCATCGAGTTGCTGGCGTTTTCCGGTCTGAAGATCACCCCTTCGGCGCAACTGCGCGAGCAAGGCATGATGCGGGCCTTGGCCGAACACCCGGAAGTGCGTTTGCGCCAGTTGGTTTACAGCGGCTGGACCCGGGAACGGGCGTATGAACAGGCCAAACTGCTGTTCAAGCGTTACCCCAAGGTCTCGCTGGTCTGGTCAGCCAATGATGAAATGGCGTTTGGCGCCATGCAGGCGTATTCGGAGACGGGTGGGACACCCGGCAAGGATGCGTTGTTCAGTGCGGTCAACACCTCGCCGGCGGCGTTACAGGCGACGGTCGACGGACGCATCAGCGTGCTGGTGGGCGGGCACTTCACGTTGGGCGGCTGGGCGCTGGTGGAGTTGCATGATCTTGAGCAGGGCGTGGATCTCACCCATTACGGCGGCCGAGACCGGCGAATCCCGTTGCTGCAACTGATCGACAAGGCGCAGGCCAGGCGATTGCTGGCCATGGGGGAATCACCGGATTACGGTGTGGACTTCCGTCGTCTTTCAGCCAAGGGCCGGCCGACGTCATATCGCTATCCGTTCAGCCTGCAAACCTTGATGCGCTAAACCCCGGCCAGATGCACCACCAGTTGCACGATGCCGTACAGCGCCAAGGCAAACACCGCCGTGAACAAAATCCCCAAAATCACGAAATGACTGGGCTTGCCGTGAGTGAAGTCCCGCGCCCGGTTCTTCCCGCTCTGCACCCCGAACGCCGCCGCCATGACGCTGTGCAGCATCTGCCAGAAAGTGGGCGGCTTGTTGTCGCCTGGATCGTCCATAAACCCCTCGTCTCCTGTTTGAGTAAGACAAGCATAGACAACCCACGGAAAGAAGATCGCCCCCAGCGCTACCCGGTATAAATATGTACCGCCCTGGACGGCAAACCTGCTGATTGACTGGTGCTTCATTTAACAGCATCAGGTATTGCCACATGCGTGGAATCCCATCGGCCCAGGAAAAGGGCCTTCACAACCATTTCATCAAAAAAAAGCTGCGCGATCGGATACGCCACCTGACCCTGGCAAACATCCGGGCTCTGGATCGGGCGAGAACACCGGGAGGCCTGGCCGAAAATGCCATGCCGGACTGGTTTCAGAAGGCCTCCAGCGACCAACGACAAACTGTACGGGACGACCAGAAGCGCAGTCGAACCTCCAACGAAATCCTGGCAAAAACACTCACCGGGCTCAAAGGGGTCACCGAATTCGCGCAACCGTTGCTCGAAGCGGCGTTGCAAAAAAAGTTCGGGTTGAAAATTGATGTTGCGCAGACCTGGCTCTACGAGCCCTTTGCAGGCTCGCTCATCACTCGCCAGACACTGCTGCAACTGGCACTGCGCAATTTTGAAGAAGGCCAGGCATTTGATGAAGGTGACGTCATTGCTGAACGAGGTAAACGGGCTGCCAATCTGGAAACTCAAGGAGGACCTTACGGTTGGGACTATCCGCAAAAGGGCCCTTCAACGCGCTACAGGATCAAGAAGCTACCGATAAAACCCGCCGATTTCGCCTCGCTATGCCGTGAACTGGATATCGGCAAGCAGTATCAGGAACACCTGACGGCGATGTTTGACGCAGCGGGCAGGGCGGCCACCGTGCGCACCCAAACGATCGGCGCGTGGAAGGACAGTCTGCGGGTGCATGCCCATATCGCCCACCTCAAATCGCTGATCACGCCATCGGCCTACCGCACATTGCTCGCCGTGCTCAACGGCGACAAATCGCCAACACTGGACGGTGAGCGCGTCACTTGCAGTCAGTTGCATGTGCTGGGGTCGCCTGTCAGTGAGCTGTTTGTCATTGGCGCAAGCCGGCGCAAAGGTAAAAAGATCAACTTCAGCTGGATCAATCCCGGTGTAGACCTGTTTGACGTACTGGGTTACCAGGACTCGCGGATCATCGTCTGTATTCCGGGTGATCCGGTGGCGCCGGTCATGGAATATGCCTCGCTCAAGTCCTTTGAAAATGACCTGAGCTACAGGCTGCGCGATGTGAATTACCAGCGCTCTTTCCTCAGGCTCATCCCCCACGGTGAGGCGGGCAAGTTCCTCGGCAAGATCAAGCCTGCTCTGCAAACACTCAAATGGAACCCGGATTTCCCTTACCGTAAACAGACCCTCTTGGGGCACATGGACGGAATCTATGAAAATGTTTACCGGGACGAGCCGGCTCTTGATATCAGTGAAGAATTTTTTGACACGCAGCTGTTCGGCGAGCTGTACACGCGGCACCAGACGCGCCTCAAGGAGACTGCCGAGCAACTGGCGGTGCCGACGGCCAAGGTCGATCATGACGCCTAGTATGAACGACTCGCCCGCTATGCCGAGTGGGGACTGAACATACTCAACGTGGCCGCATTTTTTGTGCCCGGTCTGGGCGAGGTAATGATGGCCGTGATGGCTGTGCAACTGACCACAGACATTTATCACGGGGTTGAAGCCTGGAGCATCGGGGACACGGATCAGGCCTGGAGTTATTTGAAATCAGTGGCCGTGAACATCGCATTCATGGCGGCCGTAGGCGCGGTTGCCAGTAGAGCGCCGAAAGTGCTGTCCACACCCATCGTCGATGGCCTGGTCAAGGTCAAATTGCCGTTTGGCAGCGAACAGTTGTGGCGGCCTGGCTTGACGCCTTACCTGAGCGACAGGGTCTTGCCGGCGGGGCTCAAGCCCGACACGCTTGGGCAGTATGAAGTGGGCGGCAACACCTATATCAGGCTCGACGGTAACGTCTACGAAAAAACCTTCGACCCCAAGCTGAACAAATGGCGTCTCAAACACCCGACGGCCCCGGACGCTTACTCCCCCGTTCTTGAACACAATGGTGAGGGCGCGTGGCGTCATCGTTTCGAGCGCCCGCTGGAGTGGGATCGTGCCACCTTGTTACGACGTCTTGGCCCGGTCACCGACGGTTTTGACGCGGCGACGCTGGAGAAAATCGCCGATATCAGCGGCGTTGACGACGGCGTGCTGCGCAAGATCCATATGGATAACCTGAGTTTGCCATCAGCGTTATCCGACACGTTGCGGCAGTTTCAAATCGACCGTCAGCTCAATGAAATGATTGAACAGATTCGTCTCGATCAGCCGGTGCCGGACAGCCGCTACAACGACATCTTGCCGCAAGTGATCAATATGCCGCGTTGGCCGCAGGGGCGGGTGATCGACGTGTTCGACAACGCAAGCCTGAGCGGTGCTTCGTCCCGCTATGGTAAGGCGTCGACACCCGCGAAGCCGAGCATCAGGATTTCCCGTGAGGATGTGTCTGCCGGGAAATTGCCCAAACGAGTGCTTGCGGCACTGGATGAGGAAGAAGTCGTTCGCTTGCTGGGGGGTGAAGGTGCGCGGGTCGAGGCAGAGCGTGAAACGGTTTTTCGACAACAGCTTGGCGCCCACCTCTCGGGCAAAAAAACCTCATTGTTCGGCAAACTCAGCCAGGATTCCACGGCAACAACGCGTGAAACTCAGGCACTGCAACGTACTTTCCCCAGTCTGTCGACGGACGCGGCGCAGGAAGTCCTGGCCAATGCCACAGCCAAGGAACGGCTGCACATCAAACAAACCGGCCGACTCCCCACCAGTCTGTTGCTCAAGGGGCGTGCGCGCGCCTGGGTTACTCGGCTGAACAAGGCTCTGGCCGGATTGCAGCTGGAGAGCATGGTGTCATCCGACAGCCAGCGCCTGGCGCTGCACAGCCTGGAAAAACTCCCCGGCTGGCCGAAAAACCTGCGCCTGGAAGTTCGTCAGGGCGATTGCGGCGGAAAACTGCTCGACAGCATCGGCAGCGAGACGGCCGAGCAAGTCAAATACCTGGTCAAGGACGGCTATCAACAACATCAAGCCAACCAGTTCCAGGCCTTCGACCAGCAAAAAAACTCGTTGCACAGCGTGCCGAAAGAAGGCGACAACTTTTTCTCTTCGGTCATGCATGCGTTGCCGGACGACATCCGCACTCAGTTGGGCATGCCCAATGTGGCGCAGGGTGCCAAGTTACAAAAGACATTGACCACTTATGCCATGGGCCACCGTGAGCAGATGATGGAAACCCTCGTGCCCAACGCCACCACGCCACGATTCCGTTCGCCAGTGCGATTGGCCGACGGCAGGGTCGGCTACCCATTGAGCGGGCGAGGTGCCGGCGCAACGGTGAATCCCTCGTTGGTCTCCAGGTTGCGGGATGTCTACCCGAACTTCACCGATGAGTTGGCGGAATCAATGGTCATCCAGCTTGCGCTGGATGGCATGACCGAAACGCAGATCGCCCATTTTCTGAACATGCGGGGCCTGGAATACGAGGCATTGACGGCACAGCTCGAACAATGGGTAGCCAGCGGCGGCCAGAATACTGTCCGCTATCATGTCGCACGAAACATTAAAAACGTCTGGCAGCAGAGGGGTATTTACGATGGCGATGCCGGTATTTATCTGGACGTGGGCGCTGCAGACAGCCTGCCGGAACTGGCCGGCAATTTTCCTCACGTAAGTGGTTTGAATATGAGCGTTGGTGGGGTATTGAGTCAGACACCGGAAGCCTTTGTGCGCCAGTTCCCCAACGCCCGGTCGCTAACATTGGGGATCCCGGATGGCGTCGATAGGGTTCAACTGGCCGAGAGGCTAAAGGCACTGCCGAGTATTCATGGACTGCGGATGGCAGGGGCGCTGACTCCGCAATTCACCGAAACTGTCCAATCCGTGATAGACGCCATGCCACAACTGCAACGATTGGACGTAATCGGCATGGCGGGCGAGCTGGATGTCAGTCGCCTGACTCATCTGCGTTCGTTGAGTGTGTCCGGGACGACAAAAGCCTGGCCGAAGGGCGCTCTGCAATTGCCGCAGCTCAGGTCGCTGGATCTCACTCACTCATACGTCAAGACACTTCCCCCTGAATGGCTATCCGGTCATGAATCACTGTGGCCTGGCATGAAACTCAACTGGGCCAGGCTGAGCACTGAGGACTTCGTGAAGGCATACGAGTATGTGCACGACAATCCTGCGCATTTGCTGGATAGCGGGCAAATGCTGGATCGTTATTGCCAAGGCACGCTACAGGACGCCTTGGAGACAGGAGACGAGCGTTCGAAGATTGCCCTTGGGCGAATGAAGGCTGAGGGGTTGGCAGGGCGGGCGTTGCTGGCGCGGATCAATGCACTGCGCCAGGATGGACAGGCATTGCGTCAGCAACTGGAGGCGTGGCAGCAGCGAACAGCAAGAGCCGATGGCCGGCAGGTCAACATTCGGGTACGAGAATCCGTTGCCCGGCGAATCCGTGAGTGCTGGCGTGATGGTCTGCGTAAACGCTATGGCAGTACGGAGGAGGCACAGTCTTCGCAACCTCAGGCCGGACCTTCAACCGTGCGGCCATGGCCTGTCATGCCGCGACAAATCATTTCATCGAATCTTGATTTGTCCTGCTGGGCGCTGGGCGATCTGCCTGAACTGCCAGCGCTGTCAGCAACGAATTTTGCCCATGTGCAAACCCTGCAAATGTCGGGTGTGGCGGCCTCATCCGAGGATTTCAGTCGTTTTTTGAGCAGCTTCACCGACATTCGCGAGTTGGATCTGAGTAGCAATCAACTGCAGGATCTTCCGTCGGCATTGGGCAACCTCGGAAAACTCAGTGATCTGGAGCTGAGCCGAAATTACCTGACAATTACCCCGAGTATGCAGCAACGCTTGAACCGGTTGTCTGCCCTTGAAAGCCTGGACTTGCGTTATAACCGGCTCGATTCGCTGGATGTCAGGGCCATGACCCGCTTGAAGACCTTGCGTGTGGGTCATACCGCCATTAAAGACTGGCCAAAAGGCGCGTTGGACTTGTCCGGCCTCGGCAGGCTCGAGTTGAATAACAGCGCGATCACGACGATTCCTGAGGCTGCCCTGACCGGCCATGACGCTCTATGGATCGATATGACTGGCTGTCGGTTGACGGCCAAGGCCCGCACCGATTTGCTGGCGAGTACTTCTTCCGAAACACCCATGGGTATTTCCAGAGCCAGCTTGCAGGCGGGCATTACCATGGGTGAACCAGAGTACTTTCCGGCTTTGGTCGGACAAAATCCGGACTTGTTACTGCCGCTGCCCGTTGTACCTGGTAATGACCTGACACGCTTGACCCCGCAAGCCCGCTTGCGAAGGCTTGACCCGGATCTGCCAGGCGCCGAGGCGATACAGTTGATTGATGAACTGACGTTACGCCATGGCGGCGCTGGTCCCCTGTATGTGCAATTGGCCAAATGGGACAGACAACATCAGGCATTGACGAAGACCCTGAACACATGGATCGAAACCCCACCACAGCGGATGGGTGAATCCTCTCCTCCGGTGTGGATTGCAGCCACCGAGCGTCGTCAGGCGGCTGACCGGATAATGGCGTGCTGGAGGCAGAACCTCCGCGGGGCGAAGGCCGTGGAGCGCGCATCGGGTGGTTATATCCTTGATCTGTCCGATAACCCCTTGGGCAATCTCCCGGCTCTGCCCGCCGACTTCGCTCATGTCGGTGTGTTGAACCTGAACAATGTTTATCTCAGAGAGGAGGGGCTAAGCGATTTCCTCGGCGCGTTTACTCATGTTCATACCCTGGCGCTGAATGCCAACGCATTGTATGCCTTGCCAGATTCCGTGATCTCATTGAGCAGCCTCAAGCGACTTTCGGCAGTCAATAACCGTTTTTCCAATGCGCCTCAGCTCCGTCGTCAGCTTGCAGGATTGAGCAGCCTGGAGTCATTGAACCTGGCGGAAAACTGGCTTGAGTCGCTGGATGTCAGCCCTCTTACCCGTTTGCAGGCCCTCGATCTGAGTGGCAATCGCCTGGTCATCTGGCCGCAGGGAGCGCTTCATCTCCCTTCGCTCAGTGCACTGGATTTGCGCGACAACATGATCGAGTCCATTCCACCGGTCCTGATGGCCGACGAGCACAGGGTATTGCGTGCGGGCACGAATCTGGCGAGCAACGAAGCTCTGGATGGCGTGAGCCTGCTAATGCTGCGTAATCAGGTGCAGGCGGGCGAGCAGATAGTGGGATGGACGCCAGCAGCGATTGACGAGGCGCTGGGGCGGTTTGACCGCAATAGCGACAGCGACAGCTTTAACGACAGCGATAGCGATGACTCGCTCGCAAGTGACGTTGAAGTGGATATGGATGAGGTGACAGGTACAGACGCCCGTGAGCGATGGATCGCTCCGTCAGCAGCCGACTCAGAGGAATTGATACGGATATGGAAAGGCTTCGAGCAAGCGCAAAACAGTAAGTTCTTCTTCAATCTGCTGACCAGAATGGAAGGTACGACAGACTTCCTGACGGGACGTGCTGATCTAGTGCGGCGGGTCCATACCGTACTGAGGGTGGCCGATAGCGACGCAGGTCTGAGGGATACGATATTCGAGATGGCGAGGTCTGGTGCAACCTGCGTTGATGGTCAAATCCTGTTGTTCAGCGATATTGAAGTCAAGGCTTTCGAATTTGAGACCACGAAGTCAATTTCCCCAGGCCAACAAGGCAACGTCTTGTTCAGACTTGGCAGGAGCCTGTTTCGTCTTGGGAAAGTCGAGGAAATCGCTAACCGCGACATTGTCCAGCGACAGGCAAGCCGCCGTTCAACTGATCCGGCGGAAGTGCGATTGGCCTATCGTATCGGCCTTGCCGAGCGACTTGAGTTGCCGGGGCAACCAAGAGGCATGCGCTACAGCGGCAACGTTACGCCTGCCATGCTGGATGCGGCCCTTGCTGAAGTGATCGCGGCAGAACAGTCATCGGCATTTATTGATGATTTGGTCGGTCGCAAGTACTGGAGCGACTATTTGAAGGACAAGTACCCTGAACGATTCGCCCAGGTGCGAGAGGGTTTCGCAGGCAGAGAGCATGATGCAGACGAGGCGTATCCAAATTACGGCGAAGGCGCGCAGGAACAGTTCAAAACCGCAATGCAGGCGATAGAGGCAGACCTTCTCTTCGAGCAAGCAAAGTTGCTGCGCGAATTGTCTGAAAAAGAACGGACGCTGGTGGGGCCGTAACGTTAACCCTGCAGCTTTCATAAGAACCCCGGGAGTCGCACCAGTCGACTCCCGGGACCACCATCAGTTGTCGTAACCCAGGTTCGGCGCCAACCAACGCTCGGTCACACTCAACTCCTGACCCTTGCGCGAGGTGTAGCTCTGCACCTGATCCTTGTCGATCTTGCCCACGGCAAAATACTGCGCCTGCGGGTGAGCGAAGTACCAACCGCTGACCGCTGCCGCCGGGAACATGGCGTAGTGCTCGGTGAGGAACACGCCGCTGCGGCCGGCTTTCATTTCCGAGGCATCAGGGTCCAGCAGCTTGAACAGCGTGGATTTCTCGGTGTGATCCGGGCAGGCCGGGTAGCCCGGGGCAGGGCGGATACCGGTGTATAGCTCTTTGATCAGCGCCTCGTTGTCGAGCGTCTCGTCCTTGGCGTAACCCCAGTAGTCTTTACGGACCTGCTGGTGCAGCCACTCGGCGCAAGCCTCGGCCAAACGGTCGGCCAGTGCCTTGACCATGATCGAGTTGTAATCGTCACCGGCATCCTGATAGGCCTTGGCCACTTCTTCGGCACCGATCCCGGCGGTGGTGATGAAACCACCCACGTAGTCGGTTACCTCGCTGTCCTTCGGTGCAACGAAGTCAGCCAGGGAGAAGTTCGGTTTGCCGTCGGTCTTGATGATCTGCTGACGCAGGTGATGCAGCTTGGCAATCGGCTTGCCGTCATCGCCATAGACTTCAATGTCATCCTCACGCACCTGGTTGGCCGGCCAGAAGCCGAACACCGCACGGGCGCTGATGAGCTTTTCGTCGATCAGCTTGGCGAGCATTTCCTGGGCATCGGCGAACAGCGCGGTGGCTGCTTCACCGACCACTTCGTCTTGCAGGATGCGCGGGTACTTGCCGGCCAGGTCCCAGGAGATAAAGAACGGCGTCCAGTCGATGTATTCGGCCAGGACTTTCAGGTCGATGTTGTCCAGCACTTTGGCACCGGTAAACGTCGGTTTGACCGGCTCGTAAGTGCTCCAGTCGAACTGCGGCTTCTTGGCGATGGCCGCCGGGTAGCTCAGGCGTTCGGTACGGGCGCTGCGGTTAGCGGTGCGCTCGCGGACTTCGATGTATTCCAGGCGAGTCTTCTCGATGAACGCGGGCTTCAATTCCTTGGACAGCAACTGCGTCGCCACGCCCACGGCGCGGGAAGCGTCGGTGACGTAGATCACTGCGTCGTTGCTGTATTTCGGCTCGATCTTCACCGCCGTGTGCGCTTTCGAGGTGGTCGCGCCACCGATCATCAGCGGCAGATGGAAGTCCTGACGCTGCATCTCGCGTGCGACGTGGACCATTTCATCCAGCGAAGGCGTGATCAGACCGGACAAGCCGATGATGTCGCACTTCTGCTCCTTGGCCACTTGCAGGATTTTCTCCGCCGGCACCATTACGCCGAGGTCGACGATGTCGTAGCCGTTACAACCCAGCACTACGCCAACGATATTCTTGCCGATGTCGTGCACGTCGCCTTTTACCGTGGCCATGAGGATCTTGCCCTTGGCTTCCGGCTTGTCGCCTTTTTCCAGTTCGATGAACGGGATCAAGTGAGCCACGGCCTGCTTCATCACGCGGGCGGATTTCACCACCTGCGGCAGGAACATTTTGCCGGCGCCGAACAGGTCGCCGACGATGTTCATGCCGGACATCAGCGGGCCTTCGATCACTTCGATCGGGCGAGCGAACGACTGACGGGATTCTTCAGTGTCTTCAACAATGTGCGTGGTGATGCCCTTGACCAGTGCATGCTCCAGTCGCTTGTTGACGGGCCAGCCGCGCCACTCTTCGGTCTCGGCTTCCTTGACGCTGCCGTCACCCTTGTACTTGTCGGCAATGGCGAGGAGGGCGTCAGTGCCTTCCGGAGTGCGGTTGAGCACTACGTCTTCCACGGCGTCACGCAGCTCCGCCGGGATCTGGTCGTAGATCTCCAGTTGGCCGGCGTTGACGATACCCATGGTCAGGCCGTTCCGGATCGCATACAGCAGGAACACCGAGTGGATCGCCTCGCGCACCGGGTTGTTGCCACGGAACGAGAACGACACGTTGGACACACCACCGGAGGTCAGCGCGTACGGCAGTTCGTCGCGGATGTAGGCACAGGCGTTGATGAAATCGACAGCGTAGTTGTTGTGTTCTTCGATGCCGGTGGCGATGGCGAAGATGTTCGGGTCGAAGATGATGTCTTCCGGCGGGAAGCCGACTTCGTTGACCAGAATGTCGTAGGAGCGTTTGCAGATTTCTTTCTTGCGCGCTTCGGTGTCGGCCTGGCCGGCTTCGTCGAAGGCCATCACGACGACTGCGGCGCCGTAGCGTTTGCACAGTTTGGCGTGATGAATGAACTGCTCGACGCCTTCCTTCATGCTGATGGAGTTGACGATGCCCTTGCCCTGGATGCACTTGAGGCCGGCTTCGATCACTTCCCACTTGGAGGAGTCGATCATGATCGGTACGCGGGAGATGTCTGGTTCACCGGCAATCAGATTGAGGAAGGTCACCATGGCCTTCTTCGAATCGAGCATCCCTTCGTCCATGTTGATGTCGATCACCTGGGCGCCGGCTTCGACCTGTTGCAGGGCGACTTCCAGGGCTTCGGTGTAGTTGTCTTCACGGATCAGGCGGGCGAACTTGGCGGAACCGGTGATGTTGGTGCGCTCGCCGACGTTGATGAACAACGAGTTGCGATCGATGGTGAACGGTTCCAGACCCGAGAGGCGGCAGGCCTTTGGAATATCCGGAATTTCACGCGGCGCATAACCGGCCACCGCTTTGGCGATGGCTTCGATATGGCCCGGCGTAGTGCCGCAGCAGCCGCCGACGATGTTGAGGAAGCCGCTTTGGGCGAACTCTTCGATGACTTTTGCGGTTTCCGACGGCAGTTCGTCGTACTCGCCGAATTCGTTCGGCAGGCCGGCGTTCGGGTGCGCGGAGACGTGGGTGCTGGCCTTGTTCGACAGCTCTTCCAGGTACGGACGCAACTCGCTGGCGCCGAGGGCGCAGTTCAGACCGACCGAAATCGGCTTGGCGTGGGCCACGGAGTTCCAGAACGCTTCGGTGGTCTGGCCGGAGAGCGTACGGCCGGAGGCATCGGTGATGGTGCCGGAAATCATGATCGGCAATTCGACGCCGAGTTCTTCGTATACACCTTGCACCGCGAAGATCGCCGCTTTGGCGTTCAGGGTGTCGAAAATGGTTTCGATCAGGATCAGGTCGGCGCCGCCTTCGATCAGGCCTTTGGTGGCCTCGGTGTAGTTTTCCACCAGTTCATCGAAGGTCACGTTGCGGTAGCCGGGGTTGTTCACGTCAGGCGACAGCGAGCAGGTGCGGCTTGTAGGGCCGAGAACACCGGCGACGAAGCGCGGCTTGTCCGGGGTTTCCAGGGTCTTGGCGTCTGCAACCTTGCGCGCCAGACGTGCGCCTTCTACGTTTAGCTCGTACGCCAGGCCCTGCATGCCGTAATCGGCCTGGGACACCTGGGTGGCGTTGAAGGTGTTGGTTTCCAGAATGTCGGCGCCGGCATCCAGGTAGGCTTTCTCGATGGCGCCAATCACGTCCGGGCGCGTCAGGATCAACAGGTCGTTGTTGCCCTTGACGTCACTTGGCCAGTCGGCGAAGCGTTTGCCGCGGTAATCCTGCTCTTCGAGCTTGTAGCTCTGGATCATCGTGCCCATGCCGCCATCGAGAATCAGGATGCGCTCTTTGAGGGCGTGCTTGAGAGCTTGAAGGCGAACACTGCGATCGGACATTTGGACTACTCGGAAAGACCATGACGAAGGGGCGGGATAATAGCAAACCTGTGCGGTTTTAGAGCATGTCCCGGTTTTGCATGAATATCGCTCATGTTGGAGTGGGGTGCAGACCGGTAGAATCGCGGCGTTTTTTCATGATCGGGACCAGGGATATGTCTTATCGCGTCATCAGCATGGTTTTGCTGTTTTTAAGCTGGGGCGCTGCCGCGCAGGATCCGGCCATTTCCTCTGCCATTTCCTACAGCCGCGACATTCAACCGATCTTCACCGAAAAGTGTGTGGCCTGCCATGCCTGCTATGACGCCGCCTGTCAGCTCAATCTGGGCAGTGGCGAAGGCGCTAACCGTGGCGCGACCAAGATCCCGGTCTACGACGGCGAACGCCGCCAGGCTGCCGCGCCGACCCGGCTGTTTTATGACGCCTTCGGCAAACGCGCCTGGCAGCAAAAGGACTTTTATTCGGTACTCGACGCTCAGGGCAGTCAGGCCGCGTTGATGGCGCGGATGCTTGAGCAGGGCCATAAAACCCCTTTGCAACCCAATGCCAAGCTGCCGGAGGACATCGTCCTTGGTCTGAACCGGGAAAACATGTGCACCCTGCCGGCCGAGTTTGACAACTACGCCAAATCACATCCCAAAGAGGGCATGCCGCTGGCGGTCACCGGCCTGACCGATCAGCAATACCAGACGCTGCAACGCTGGCTGGCGTCCGGCGCGCCGATTGACGAGCAAGGCCTGGTGCCAAGCGCCAAAGAAGCGCTGCAGGTGGTGCAGTGGGAAAACCTGCTCAATGCACCAGGCGCACGGCAAAGCCTGGTGGGGCGCTGGTTGTTCGAGCATTGGTTTCTCGCTCATCTTTATTTCAAGGACGGCGAGCCGGGGCACTTTTTTCAATGGGTACGTTCGCGCACGCCGACCGGTCAGCCGATCGACCTGATCAACACTCGCCGTCCGAATGACGATCCGGGCACTCAGGTGTATTACCGCTTGTGGCCGGTGCAAGGCGTGATTGTGCAGAAGACCCACATCACTTACCCGTTGAGCGCGGCGAAGATGGCACGGATCAAAAGCCTCTTCTATAACGGCAACTGGCAAGTCAACGCCTTGCCAGGCTACGGGCCGGAGCGTCGGGCCAATCCGTTCACCACGTTCGAGGCGATCCCGGCCCAGGCGCGTTATCAATTCATGCTCGATAACGCCGAATACTTCGTCCGTACATTTATTCGCGGCCCGGTGTGCCGCGGCCAGATCGCCACCGACGTGATCCGCGATAACTTCTGGGCAATGTTCCAGGCGCCTGAGCACGACCTCTACATCATCGATCCGAAGTATCGCGGCCAGGCCACGCCGTTGTTGGCGATGCCGGGTCAGAACGACGATGTCGGCAGCGTCCTGAGCGTGTGGCATGACTACCGCGACAAGCGTAACGAGTACGAGGCGCTGCGCCGTGACAGTTACGCTGATGCGCCGGCTCCGAGCTGGTCGAGCTTATGGGCCGGCAACGATAACGCCTTGCTGACGATCTTCCGGCATTTCGACAGTGCCTCGGTGAACAAAGGCCTGATCGGTGACGTGCCGCAAACGATGTGGCTGTTCGACTTCCCGCTGCTGGAGCGCACTTATTATCAGTTGGCGGTCAACTTCGACGTGTTCGGCAATGTTTCCCATCAGGCGCAAACCCGGCTGTACTTCGATCTGATCCGCAACGGCGCTGAGCAGAATTTCCTGCGTCTGATGCCGGCCGATTCGCGGGACGACTACCTCGACGACTGGTACCAGAGCGGCGGCAAATTCAAGATGTGGCTGGACTACGAGGCCATCGATAACGACAAAGAGACGGCGCTGGTACTGGACGAAAAGGACCCGAAACGCAATTTCGCCCTGCAGTTGCTCACCCGTTACGGCGACCTCAACGCCAAGCCTGATCCGATCAATCGTTGTGACGGCGCTTATTGCTCGCGGCCGAACATCGATCTGGCCTTGCAGAGCGCCGAGCAGGCGTTGAGTCGCCTGACTTCGCGTCCGGCGGCCGGGCTGAAGGTTATCGATCAGTTGCCGGAAGCGACCCTGCTGCGCATCGAAACCGCGAGCGGCAAGCGCGAGGTCTACAGCCTGCTGCGCAATCGCGCGCACAGTAACGTCGCGTTCCTGCTCGGTGAATCGCTGCGGTATCAGCCAGGGCTCGACACAGTGACTATTTACCCGGGCGTGCTCAGCAGCTATCCGAACTTCATGTTCAATATCCCGGCCGAGCAAGTGCCTGAGTTCGTGGACGAGATGGAAAATGCCAAGGACGCCAATCGCTTCGAAAAAATCGTCGAGCGCTGGGGGATTCGCCGCAGCCATCCGCAGTTCTGGTTCTACTTCCATGACCTGAGCCGGTACGTCCATGAGACCGATCCGGCGGAAGAGGGCGTGCTGGACATGAACCGGTACGAGAATCTTTGATCGACCTTTGAATCGCAGCTGCTGTCCCAATCCAGAGACACCACAAAAACCCTGTGGTGATTTGGGGAATGCGATCGGGAGGGCCGTCGATGTTGATTTCAGTACAGGCACTGCGCGCGCTCGCGGCCTGGACGGTGGTCTGCCACCATTTCATGCAGATATTCTTCGACTTCCAGGCCCGTGGACCGGTGGGGCAGATGTTCATCGACAAGGGCGCGGTGGGCGTCGACATCTTCTTCGTCATCAGTGGTCTGGTGATTTTCCTGTCCACCGAGGGCAAATCACTGCCGCCGGGGCGCTTTCTGCTGTATCGGCTGTTCCGCATCGTTCCGGCGTACTGGCTGTATACGGTGTTGATGGCGCTGCTGGTGGTATTCGCTCAACCGGTTCTGCCGGATCAGACCGTCAACTGGTCGCATTTCCTGCTGTCGCTGTTGTTCATTCCTACTGAAAACCCCGGTGGCTACGGGATTTATCCGACGCTCAACGTCGGCTGGACCCTCAACTACGAAATGCTCTTCTACGTGCTGTTTGCCTGGGCGCTGCTGTTCCGCTTGCAGGTTCGGCTGCTGATTGTCGCCGCGCTACTGTTTGCCGTGGGTCAGGTCTGGACCGGCTACGGCTGGATCAGCGAGTTCTACCGCTCGGACATTGTTTATGAATTCTTGCTGGGGATCGCCATCGGCATGATCTACCGTCGCGGCTGGATCAGACCCGGATTGTGGCTACCGTTGCTGGGCATTGGCGGCGCGTTGCTGGCGATTTATCACCTGGCGCCGCAGCCACGGTTGCTGGCCTGGGGCTTGCCGAGCGCGGTGCTGGTGATGGCGTGCATGGCGCTGGAGCGCTATTTCGAGAACAGTCGGGTGCTCAAACTGCTGGGCGATTGCTCCTACTCGGTGTACCTGATGCACGTGTTGGTGCTGTCTGCGGGTGGTTTTGTCGCACAGCGTTATGGCATCAATCCCTACGTGATGTTCGCCGTTTGTGCCGCGACAATCGGTCTGGGCTCGTGGGCAAGTTACGAATGGGTGGAAAAATGCAGCTATCGGTGGCTTAAAGGCCGAATCGACGGCGAATTGGCTATCGAGGCAGTTCCAGCTCTTTCCCGACAAAAATACTAGGACTTTGTACGGCGCGATGATTGGCGTAAACTGCGCCCAAGCCTGCGAGGAGTTTCCATGACCGCTATTACCATTACCGACGCCGCCCACGATTATCTGGCTGATCTGCTCTCCAAGCAGAACACCCCAGGTATCGGCATCCGCGTCTTTATCACCCAGCCTGGCACCCAGTACGCCGAAACCTGCATTGCCTACTGCAAGCCGGGCGAAGAAAAACCTGAAGACACGGCGCTGGGGCTGAAAAGCTTCACCGCTTACATCGACTCGTTCAGCGAAGCTTTCCTGGACGATGCGGTAGTCGACTACGCCACCGACCGTATGGGCGGCCAGCTCACCATCAAGGCGCCAAACGCCAAAGTACCGATGGTCAATGCCGACAGCCCGATCAACGAGCGTATCAACTATTACCTGCAAACCGAGATCAACCCGGGGCTGGCCAGCCACGGCGGTCAGGTCAGCCTGATCGATGTGGTCGAAGACGGCATCGCCGTGCTGAAGTTCGGCGGCGGTTGCCAAGGCTGCGGCCAGGCAGACGTCACCTTGCGCGAAGGCATCGAGCGCACCTTGCTCGAGCGCATTCCAGAGCTCAAGGGCGTTCGTGACGTCACCGACCACACGCAGAAAGAAAACGCCTACTACTAAGTAAGGTGTTCGCTGCAGACATAAAAAAACGGCACCCGTGAGTGCCGTTTTTTTATGGGTCAAATTCAATGACGCCTTCGCGAGCAAGTTCGCTCCCACATTGGAATGCGGTCAACTGTGGGAGCGAGCTTGCTCGCGATGAGGCCCTATGGCCGATACAAATGCGCATGCCCGGCACGGTACAGCGATGACTCACTGAAGTGATCACTGCCCAAAACCCGACCCACCAAAATCAACGCCGTGCGTCGAAACCCCTTGGCTTCAACCTTCGCGGCAATGTCTTCAAGCGTCCCCACCACCCAATCCTGATCCGGCCAGGTCGCCCGGTGAATCACCGCGATCGGGCAATCCGCGCCGTAATGCGGCAGCAATTCGGCCAGGATTTTCTCCAGATGATTGACCCCCAGATGAATCGCCATGGTCGCCCCGTGCTGCGCCAGGCTGCTGAGCTCTTCGCCGGCGGGCATCGCGGTTTTGTCGGCGTAGCGGGTCAGGATCACGCTCTGCGACACGTCCGGTAACGTCAGTTCCGCGCCCAGAAGCGCCGCGCAGGCCGCCGTGGCCGTGACGCCGGGAATGATTTCAAACGGGATGTCGAGTTCGCGCAGGTAGCGAATCTGCTCGCCAATCGCACCATAAAGGCTCGGGTCGCCAGAGTGCACCCGCGCCACGTCCTGGCCCTTGGCATGGGCGGATTTGATCAGCTCGATGATCTGTTCCAGGTGCAGTTCGGCGCTGTTGACCACTTGTTCGGCGCGATGGCCATCCAGCACGGCGGTCGGCACCAGGGAGCCGGCATAGATGATCACCGGGCAGCTGCGAATCAGCCGTTGGCCTTTGACGGTGATCAGTTCCGGGTCGCCGGGACCTGCGCCAATGAAGTAGACGGTCATCGTCGGTTCCTGTGAGAAAAAGGGGCTGGGCAAGGCTTCAGATGAAGATTGCTCATGATCGAAGGCGGGGATTATCGGGGATTTTATGCAGCGCCGGCCAATGCCATGGTGGCCTGGGCATATTTTTGTCGTGATATCAGCAATTTTGCCGGTGCCTGGGCCAGGTGTTCGGCCAGGGCCAGGGCGGCACTTTCCGCGACGCCGTAGCAGCCGGTGCGTTCGAATGCGATGTCTGAACGATGGCTGAGTTGCGGTTGATAGACGGCCAATTGTTCGCAGCTGAAATACTGCAATGGTAACGCAAGCTGTTCGGCCAATTCGATCAAGCCAGGCTCTTCGCGCTTCAGGTCGATGCTGGCCAGGGCCTTGATCTGGTGAAGTTCGATTTTATGAGCCTGTAACGCCTGATCGAGCAGCGCCCGCAGCGTGCTGACAGGGCAGCCGCGCTGGCAGCCCAGGCCGACCACTAAAGTCGGCGCTGTGCTGATCTCAGTCATGCGTGGTATTGACTATCGCTTTTGCGGCGGAACAACCAGGCACTGATCAGGCCCAAGGCCAGCCAGAATGCCACGTTGGTCAGCTGCGAAGCGATTTTGAACTGAGCTTCCAGGGCTTCTGGAGCCATCATCGAGTGGACTTCCGGTTGTGGTGCGCCGATCACATGAGGAACAGCCAGGATTGCCACGCCGAGCACTCTCATCAGCCAGTGACGACTGAACACGATCAATGCGATGCCGACCGCGGTGGAGGCAGCCGTGCCGATCCACCAGATCTGCCGCTGCGCCAAATCAGCTGCGGCAGTGCCCGGCAGCTCGGGCGGCAGACCGAGGGTCGGTGCCAGCACGAACGTGGCGTAACCGGCCAGGCCCCAAAGCAGGCCTTGGGAGGTTTTGGTCGGTGCGCGCAAGGTGTAGAGACCGGCGAGCATCAGGGCGAAACCGACAGCGACCACCAGATTGCCACCTGTGGTGGACAGCACGCGCTGCCAGCCGTCTTCCGGTTCCCAGGCTTCGGCGTCGTGGGTGTGAGCGGCGACAGCGCCCGGGGCGTGTTCGTGAACTTCAACAGCGGCGGGCTCGGATTTTTCGTAGGTCTCGGCCTGCAAAATCAGCGGAGCCACCCAGAAGCTTTGCAGCAGGGTCAGCAACAGGGCGGCCAGCAGCCCGGTGAACCCTGCGGTTTGCGCAATACGCTTGATCATGTCAGCAGGTCTCAATGGCACGGGAATGCAGAGCTGTGGCGGGTATCGTGAGCGGCGTTGTGCACCGCTTCGATGTGCGAGAAACCGGCGAAATACACAAGGCACGCACCCAGGATCGACGCGCATGCGGCGGCGGTCAGGCGTTGAGTCAGGGTAGTGGTGGTGCTGGCGGTGCTCTTATCGGTGTTGCTGCCGGTGCTGCTGATGATCGACATGGCGCTTCCCTCTGGTCTGTCAGCGGGTGATATAGAGCGCATGGAAGACCCCTGCGAGTCGGGCACGCAGAGGTTCAAACAGCGCCCGCCCACCGCGGGTTTGTTATTCAGTGATCGTAATGGTCACTTTGTGTTGCGGGCCGGTCTCCGGGCTCACGAGGGGCGCAGGCTTTCGCCTTGACCTGCAAGCATCACCTTCCCATGCCGAACTGCTGGCACAGTGGATCTGACGCTTCGCTCGCTTACCGTTGCGGGGGCAGCACCGGACTGACATGACTTTAGAGTAAAGCACATGATTCACCGGTTTCCCGTTTCACCCTGTGAAGGGCACCCGTAACAAGGCGTGTAGGAGAGCATGGGCGGGGGCGGAGAGTCAATTGGCATGGGTTCTCAACTCGGGACTGAGGCGCGTCAATCGCGGGCAAGCCTTGCTCCTACAGGACGGCGGCGCTCTTGTAGGAGCAAGGCTTGCCCGCGATAGCGTCCTGAGGGTCGGCACAAGACATTGACCCGCCCCCACACGATGCGTAGCCTTGCGCTTTCGAGGTTCTTCGGCGTTTGTCGAAGCTAAGAAGGGAACGCGGTCGATGCCGCGGCTGCCCCCGCAACTGTGAACGGTGATGTTCGCTGCCACGCCACTGCAAACCCTGTGCAACGGGTTCGCGGGAAGGCGCAGCGAATGCCAGGCCCACAAGCCCGGCACACCGTCAGCCAGGAGACCTGCCTCGAAACGAATTCTCACTACAACCGGGCGGGGTGATCCGGTGGCGAAATCTTCCGCGCGCCTATGCAGCAGCGGTCGTCGTCCCGTATGCCCGCCACCTTGCCAAAGGGCATCCGATGAAAACACTGGCCAAACTCCCCGTCACCATCGTTACCGGCTTCCTCGGCTCGGGCAAAACCACCTTGCTGCGGCACATGCTCGACAACGCTCAGGGCCGTCGCATTGCGGTGATCGTCAACGAGTTCGGCGAGCTGGGCATCGACGGCGAAATCCTCAAGCAGTGCTCCATCGGCTGCACTGAAGAAGAAGCCAACGGCCGCGTCTACGAGCTGGCCAACGGCTGCCTGTGCTGCACCGTTCAGGAAGAATTCTTCCCGGTGATGCGCGAATTGGTCGCCCGTCGCGGCGACCTCGACCACATCCTCATCGAAACCTCCGGCCTGGCCCTGCCAAAACCGCTGGTGCAAGCCTTCCAGTGGCCGGAAATCCGTAGCGCCTGCACCGTTGACGCGGTCATCACCGTGGTCGACAGCCCAGCGGTCGCCGCTGGCACCTTCGCCGCGTTCCCGGACCAGGTCGATGCCCAGCGCAAACTCGACCCGAACCTGGACCACGAATCGCCGCTGCACGAGCTGTTCGCCGACCAACTGGCCAGCGCCGACCTGGTGATCCTCAACAAGGCCGACCTGATCAGCCCTGAAGACCTGGCCCGTGTTCGCCTGGAAGTCGCTGAAGAACTGCCGCCTGCGGTGAAAGTCATCGAAGCCAGCAGCGGTCGCGTGCCACTGGACGTGCTGATCGGCCTCGGCGCCGGCTCCGAAGAACACATCGACAGCCGTCACAGCCATCACGATCACCACCATGAAGGCGAAGACGATCACGACCACGATGCCTTCGACTCCATCTCCATCGAACTGCCGCAAGCCGACGAAAGCCTGCTGCTGGACGCGCTGACCCAACTGGTGGTCCAGCACGGCATCCTGCGCGTTAAAGGTTTCGCGGCGATCCCGAACAAACCGATGCGCCTGCTGATCCAGGGCGTGGGTACACGTTTCGACAAGCACTTCGACCGTCAGTGGGGCGCCGATGAAGCGCGCACCACGCGTCTGGTGTTGATCGGTCAGGAACTGGACGCCACTCTGCTTGAAGCGCAATTGCGCGCTGCGCTCAGCGTTTAAGCCATGCACCTGCTCAGGACCCAGCCCGGCGGTTTCGTGTCGGATGACAACATTGCCGACCTTGGACAAACCCCCGCCGAGCTGGTGATCCTGTGCAGCGGCGACTCCAGCCTCGCGCTGCTCGCCGAAGCCGCGCAGCAGTTGCCCGACGATTACCCGAGCGTGCGCCTGGCCAACCCGATGCAGGTGCAGAACCACGCGTCGGTCGACCTGTATGTCGACGAAGTGCTGCGCCACGCCAAGGTCATTTTGATTTCGCTGCACGGTGGCATCGCCTATTGGCGTTACGGCGTCGAGCAACTGGTCCAACTGTCGGAGCGCGGCGTGCAGCTGATTCTGGTCCCCGGCGATGACCGCCCGGACCCGGAACTCAGCGAGCTAAGCACGGTGGGTGCGGAAGACCGCGATCGCCTCTGGCAGTTTCTGCGTCAGGGCGGCATGAGCAATGCCCTCGATTTTTTCCACTGCCTCGCCAATCGTTGGCTGGATCGCGACTACGCCTGGGCCGAGCCGCAAACCCTACCGCGCACGGCGATTTACCATCCGCATAAAAGCCCCGCTGAACTGAGGGATTGGCAAGCCGACTGGCAGGCCGGTCAACCGGTTGCGGCGGTGCTGTTCTACCGCTCGCATTTGCAGGCGGCGAACACCGGTTTCATCAATGTTTTCTGCCAGCGTTTGCAGGCGGTAGGGTTAAACCCTTTGCCGATTGCCGTGGCCAGTTTGAAAGAGCCCGGCTGCCTGACCGTGGTCGAGGACCTGTTGGACGAAGTCGAAGCCGGCGTGATTCTTAACACCACCGGTTTTGCGCAATCCAGCCCCGAAGCGCCGCACCTGCGACCGTTTCGCCGCAACATCCCGGTGATCCAGGCGATTTGCGCCCAGGACAACGAACCCGGTTGGCGCGCCAGCGAACAGGGCCTCGGTCCGCGTGATCTGGCGATGCACATCGCGCTGCCGGAACTGGACGGGCGGATCATCAGCCGACCGATCAGCTTCAAGGACCTGGCCTGGCGCAGCGAGCGCAGCCAATCCGATGTGGTCTGCTATCGACCACAACCGGAACGCATGGATTTTGTCGCCGAACTGGCGCGGCGCTGGATTGATCTGGCGCGAGTGCCCAACGCTGAAAAACGCATCGCCCTGATCCTCGCCAACTACCCGACCCGTGACGGGCGTATCGGTAATGGTGTCGGCCTCGACACGCCGGCCGCGGCGCTGAACATCCTGCGTGCGCTGCATAAAGAAGGTTATCCGCTACCCGCCGAGTTGCCGGACAGCGGCACCGCGTTGATCCAGCAATTGCTCGGCGGCGTCAGCAACGACCTCGACACCCTCGACCAGCGCCCGTGTCAGCAAAGTCTGTCGATGGACGACTACCTGCTGATGTTCAACGCCTTGCCCGAGTCCAATCGCCAAGCCGTGCTGGAACGTTGGGGCACGCCTCAAAGCGATCCGATGTGCCGTGGCGGCCGAATGATGATCGCCGGGCTGCGCTTTGGCCTGACCTTCGTCGGCATTCAACCGGCGCGCGGTTACCAAGTCGATCCGAGCGCGGTGTATCACGATCCGGACCTGGTGCCGCCTCACGGTTATCTGGCGTTCTATTTCTGGTTGCGCAACACCTACGGCGCCCACGGCGTGATCCACGTCGGTAAGCACGGCAACCTCGAATGGCTGCCGGGCAAAGGCGTCGGGCTGTCCGAGAATTGCTGGCCAGATGCGCTGCTCGGGCCGTTGCCGAACATCTATCCGTTTATCGTCAACGATCCGGGCGAGGGCGCCCAGGCCAAGCGCCGTACGCAGGCGGTGATCATCGATCACCTGATGCCGCCGCTGACCCGCGCCGAAACTTACGGCCCGTTGCGCAACCTCGAATTACTCGCCGACGAGTATTACGAAGCGCAAATGCTCGATCCGCGTCGTGCCCGGGAATTGCAGCGCGACATCCTGCAACTGGTGCGTGACACGCACATCGACCGCGAACTGCAACTCGACGAGAAACTCGACAGTGATGCCGATGCAGCGATCTGGTTGCCGCGTCTGGACACCTATTTGTGCGACTTGAAAGAGTCGCAGATCCGCGACGGCCTGCACATTTTCGGCGAATCGCCGACCGGGCGTTTGCGTATCGATACGTTGTTGGCGTTGTTGCGTATTCCGCGTGGCGATGGGCGTGGTGCGCAATCGAGTCTGCTGCGGGCCTTGGCCAAGGCGTTCACGTTGGGCTTCGATCCGCTGGATTGTGCGCTTGCCGAACCTTGGACCGGGCCGCGTCCGATTGAACTGCAATCCCTCACCGATGAAGTCTGGCGCACAGCAGGTGATACCCGCGAACGTCTGGAGCTGTTTGCCACGCAGCTGATCTCAAACACATTAGCCACCCCCGAACCCAGTGGGAGCGAGCTTTTGTGGCGAGGGGATTTATCCCCGTTGGACTGCGCAGCAGTCCCATTTTCAGGGGCCGCTTCGCGACCCAACGGGGATAAATCCCCTCACCACAAAAGCCTGCTCCCACAGGAGGCAGGTTGGGCCGAGGTGCACGCCATCATCGACAGCCTGCGCGAAGTCGTCGCGCCAAGGCTGGACGCCTGCGGCCCGGCGGAAATGCGCGGTCTGCTCGACGCCCTCAGCGGTCGCTTCGTGCCGGCCGGCCCGAGCGGTGCGCCGAGTCGCGGTCGGCTCGACGTGTTGCCGACCGGGCGCAACTTCTACTCGGTGGACGTGCGTAACCTGCCGACCACCACCGCGTGGCGCATCGGTTTCCAGTCGGCCAACCTGATTCTTGAACGACACCTGCAAGACCACGGCGATCACCTGCGCCAGCTCGGTCTGTCGGTGTGGGGCACCGCGACCATGCGTACCGGCGGCGACGACATCGCCCAGGCCATGGCGCTGATGGGCGTGCGCCCGGTCTGGGCCACGGGCAGTCAGCGGGTCGACGACTTCGAAATTCTGCCGTTGAGTCTGCTGGACCGTCCGCGCGTGGACGTGACGTTGCGCGTCTCCGGATTCTTCCGCGATGCCTTTGCCAATCTGATCCGCCTGTTCGACGCCGCCGTGCAAGCGGTCGCCGCCCTCGACGAGCCGGACGACCTCAATCCCTTGGCCGCCAAAGTGCGTGCCGAGCGCGAAGCATTGATGCAAACGGGGCTGGATGAAGACTCGGCCAAGCGTCAGGCCGGTTGGCGAATTTTCGGCGCCAAACCCGGTGCTTACGGCGCAGGCGTGCAGGGCGCCATCGATGGTCGTCTGTGGCAAAGTCGCGACGACCTGGCCGAGGTTTATCTGAACTGGGGCGGCTACGCTTACGGCGGCTCCGACGAAGGCACTGCGGCGCGAGCTCAGTTCGCTCACCGTCTGAGCCAGGTTCAGGCTGTGCTGCAAAATCAGGACAATCGTGAACACGACTTGCTCGATTCCAACGACTATTACCAGTTCCAGGGTGGCATGCTCGCGGCCGTGGAAAGCCTCAGTGGCGAAGCGGCGGCCAGTTACCATGGCGATCACAGTCAGCCGGACTTGCCGAAAATCCGCACGTTGAAGGAAGAACTGAACCGGGTGATTCGCTCCCGGGCAGCCAATCCGAAGTGGATCGATGGCGTGAAACGCCACGGCTATAAAGGCGCGTTTGAACTGGCGGCGACGGTCGATAATCTGTTTGCGTTCGATGCTACAACGCAGCTGATCGATGATCACCAGTATGCGTTGCTGGCGGATGCGTATTTGCTGGATCCGGCGACCCGGGATTTTGTTCGTGAGCATAATCCGCATGCGTTGCGTGACATGACTGAGCGGATGCTTGAGGCGCAGCAGCGGGGGATGTGGAAGGAGCCGGGTGAGTATCGGGAGGCGTTGGAGAGTCTGTTGCTCGACATAGAAGAAGACAGTTGACTGGAGAACAGGGGACACCTGTGGCGAGGGAGCTTGCTCCCGCTGGGCTGCGAAGCAGTCGTAAAACCTGAAACCGTGGTGTATCTGATTTTTTGGGGCCGCTGCGCAGCCCAGCGGGAGCAAGCTCCCTCGCCACAGAGTAATCACCGACCATGATGAGAAACCCGACATGACCGACACCCCACATTTCCCCCTCTCCGCCGTGGTCGGCGCCGACGATCTGAAACTCGCCCTCTACCTGACCGCCATCGACCCGAAAATCGGCGGCGTACTCATCGAAGGCCCCCGGGGCATGGCCAAGTCAACGCTGGCCCGTGGCTTGGCGGACTTGCTGGCCAGCGGCCAATTCGTGACATTGCCGCTCGGCGCCACCGAAGAACGACTGGTCGGCACCCTCGACCTGGACGCCGCCCTGAGCGAGGGTCGCGCACAGTTTTCCCCCGGAGTACTGGCCAAGGCCGACGGCGGCGTGCTCTACGTCGATGAAGTCAACCTGCTGCCCGATCACCTGGTGGACCTGCTGCTGGATGTGGCCGCCAGCGGCACCAACCTGATCGAACGCGACGGCATTTCCCATCGGCATTCGGCGAAGTTCGTGCTGATCGGCACCATGAACCCGGAAGAGGGTGAGCTGCGTCCGCAACTGCTCGACCGTTTTGGCTTGAACGTTGCCCTCAGTGGCCACACAGCACCGACCGAGCGCGGGCAGATCATCCGGCGACGGCTGGATTTCGACAGCGATCCCCACAGCTTCTGCGCCGAATGGGAAAGCCAACAGAAGTCTCTGCGCGAACGTTGTCAGAAAGCGCGCAGCGCGCTGGCAAGCATCCCGCTCGACGATCATGCACTGGCGCAGATTACCGAGCGCTGCTTTGCTGCCGGGGTCGATGGCTTGCGCGCCGATCTGGTCTGGTTGCGCGCGGCGCGTGCCCACGCGGCGTGGCGTGGGGCGAGCACCATCGCCGAGGAAGACATCGACGCCGTCGCCGAGTTTGCCTTGCGCCATCGTCGCCGCGAGCCATCGCCACCGGCGCCGCAACAAAGTCAGCCGCCTTCTATCCAGCATTCCAACCCGAGCGAAGGCCAGGGCCAATGGGGTGAAATGCCCGCTCAGGCGCTCCCGGTCGGCGCACGACGTGACGTGCCGAGCTGGCCAAAAAAGCCCTAGGCATTCGCCCTCGATCTGATGCGGGGGCGAATGCCAGACCCCGCGCCGGACGGCTGGACAATGGCAAGCAGGGTAAACGTCACGCGGCGCGTAGCGGCTCGATCAACTGGCCGGGCACATTGTTGAACGGCCGCCCGCGTCAGCGCGCCGATGTCTCGTTTCACCTGCGCACCCGTTCGCCTCACGAACTGTGGTTGGTGATCGTCGACGCCTCGGCTTCGACTCGCCGTCATCAGGCGTTGAGCGATGCCAAGGGCTTGCTCGCGCAACTGTTCGACGATGCCTATCGCCAGCGCGCGCGCCTGGCGTTGCTCACCGCCAGTGGTCATGTGCCGAAATGGCAGGTGCAAGGGTTGAAAGCCTCCGCCGGTTTACGCAATTGGTTAGATGGGCTGGGAGCGGGCGGTGGTACGCCATTACTGGCGGCGCTGGGTGAGGCGGGGCGATGGCTGGCGGTCAGGCAGAAGCGTTTTCCGGCGGAACAGCAGCGCTTGTTGCTGGTGACCGATGGCCGATTGAAGGACTGGTCGATGTTGCCCGTGCTTGATTGTCCGGGGCTGCTGATAGACATCGAACGCGGGCCGATTCGGCTTGGGCGGGCTAAGGCATTGGCGACTGAGTTGCGTGCTGATTATCGACATATCGATGATATGGCGTGAGCCGAAAAGATCGCAGCCTGCGGCAGCTCCTACAATGAATGGCGTACACCCGTAGGAGCTGCCGCAGGCTGCGATCTTTTGATCTTCACAGGAGTGAAAAATGCGCGTTCTAGCCGTCAACCATCAGGACGATTTCCGCGTCAAGGCTTACGCCGGCACCAATGGCGTGCTGTTGGCCATGGACCTGGCCGAACACCGCCGCAAAGGCCTATTGGGTTTCGCCATCGAAAAACAGCAAGGCCCCAAGCCCTGGCTGTTCCTGTTCAACAGCCTGACCTTCCCCGGCAAGGTGCATACGTTTCCCCAGTTTCACGCGACCCCCAGCGATATCGCGCCATTACAGAAATTTCGCTGGGCCGATTACGCGGTCAATCCGGGGATGACGATCCATTACCGAATCCACCTGGCCTACGGCAGCGTTGATGCGCTGCAACTGGGTGAATTCCTGGAAGTCACGGTCACCTCCGACAATGGTCAGCCGAATAACCAAAGCGTGATCTTCAATCGCGCGGTGGCTGCCAGTCAGGCGTTCCAGCGCAAGTTTCCCGAACTCGACGCGATGATCAGCGCCAACAAGAACCTGCCCATCGAAGCCTGGCCGGATGTCCCGCGGCAATGGCTGGAAAACGGTTTGCTCGGGCGCTTGCTGGGGTTTATCGAGCGTGCGATGGATGGCCAGTGGGCGCTGGACATTGCCATCTACGAGTATGAATTGCAGGCCATTGTCGATGCGGTCAATGCCGCGTTCGAACGTGGGGTGAACGTTCGAGTCCTGTATCACGCTCAACCGGGTGATGAGGACACCACCATGAACGAGGCTAGCCTGGAAAAAATCCCGGCAGAGAACAAGCGCGGGCGGGTCACCCACAATATCTTCCACAACAAGTTCATGGTGCTGAGTCGGCTCGACACGGGGGGGCAACGTCAACCCGAAGCGGTGCTTTGCGGCAGCACCAATTTCACGCCCAACGGCGTTTACCGCCAGGCCAATGTGGTGCATGTGCTGGACGACGCACGCGTCAGCGCCAGCTATCTGCACACCTTCGAGCAGGTCTGGGCAAACCCGGCGGATGTCGGCGCCACCCGAAACTGGATCACCCAAAACAATCCGATGGATTCGCTGCAGCCGATGTTCGCCGGTTTCTCTCCGCGCTCGGGAAAAGGGGATCTGCAAGCGTTCGAGGAGATCATCAACGCCGCGAAAAAGGACGTGCTGTTCGTCACCGCGTTCGCCTTGTCCGACGATATCCTGAACGCCTTGCTCGGCCAGCCCCACGACGACATTTTGCGTTACGGACTGCAAAACACCGCCAGCCGCATCACCGGTTTCCACGCCGACCGCACCGCCGAATTCGCCGCCACCGCGCTACTCAACACCGGGCTGGAAGGCTGGCTCAGAGAGAACATGAAAGGCCAGAAGGGCAACCTGCTGGTGCACACCAAAGCCGTGGTGACGGACTTCACCAGCGATGCGCCGACGATCATCAGCGGCAGCCATAACCTCAGTGCCGCGGCCAGCAATGGCAATGACGAGAACTACCTGATCATTCGCGGTGATACCGATCTGGCAGACCGTTACGGTCTGGAACTGCTGCGGTTCTACGAGCATTACCGCTTTCGCTACTTCGCCAAAAAACTCGCGCTCAAGCAGGTCCATCCGTTGGCGGCGGATGACAGCTGGACCGACGACTATTACCTCGACGGGGATTTGCGTCAGCTGTCCAGATTGCGTTTTTCCGGACGGTAAACACGCTCGCGGGGCAGACGCACCTCCTGTGGGAGCGAGCTTGCTCGCGATAGCGGTGTGTCAGGCTACATCAATATTGACTGACCGGGCGCCATCGCGAGCAAGCTCGCTCCCACATTTGATCTTCGACAACTTGACTACTTCATTCCCATCGCCTGCCGGTACTGGCGAGTACGCCGGGCGATGTACACGCGGTCGAGAATCAACGCCCATAGCGCCGAAACATCGGGACGGGTCTTGCGCCCACGGCTCAGGCGATTGAGCTGGAACTTCACGACGGCCATGCTCGCCAGTGCCGCCAGGGGTTTGCGCTTCCAGAGAATCGGCGGCAGTTGCGGGTGACTGTTCTGGCCTTCGCGCCAGCGTTTGACCAGTTGAGGTTCAATCGCAAGCGCCGTGCCGATCCCGGCCATGGCGATGCCGCTGTCGAGTACCTGTTCGACGATCGTCAGGCGTCGAATCCCGCCCGTCACCATCACCGGCATGTTCGCCACGCTGGCCAGCTCACCGGCCATTTCCAGAAAGTACGCTTCACGCGCCAGGGTGCGACCATCCCGTGCCTCGCCTTGCATGGCCGGGGCCTCGTAGCTGCCGCCGGAGAGTTCCAGCAGATCGATCGGTTGATCGTTGAGCCACTGAATCACTTGCCGGGCATCGTCTGCGTCGAAACCGCCGCGCTGGAAGTCCGCCGAGTTGAGCTTCACCGCCACGCAAAATGACGGCGACACGGCCTTGCGCACGGCGCTGACCACGTTGATCAGCAGGCGCGCGCGATTCTCCAGAGAACCGCCCCAGCGGTCGGTTCGGCGGTTGGTCAAGGGCGAGAGGAACTGGCTGATCAGATAACCGTGTGCGGCATGAATCTGCACTCCGGTGAAACCGGCCTTTTCCGCTAGGGCCGCGCTGGTGGCGAAGCGTTGAATGACGTCTTCGATATCGCGCTCGCTCATGGGTTTGGGCTCGGCAAACATCTTCGAGAACGCGCCCAGGTCCAGCGCCACCGCCGAAGGCGCCAACGCTTGCTGGCCGAGGTTGGCCATGGTCTGACGGCCGGGATGATTGAGCTGCATCCAGAACTGCGCGCCACCGGCCCGACCGATGCTGGCCCACTGGCGAAAGCGTTCAAGGTGCCGTTCATCTTCCAGCACCACGCCACCGGGACCGGTCATGGCGCGGCGGTCGATCATCACGTTGCCGGTCAGCAACAGTCCGGTTTCGCCTTCGGCCCACGCCTGATACAGCCGGAACAAGGCATCCGCGGGTGCCTGCCCGGTATCGGAGAGGTTCTCTTCCATCGCGGCTTTGGCGATGCGGTTGCCGATGGTCTGGCCGTTGGGCAAATTCAATACTTGGAAGGGCGACATGCTTGACTCCTCATCAGTGATGAGTAGAGGCTAAGCTTAAAGTTAACTTTAATGTCAAGCAGGCAAATGAGGCTGAGATGAAGATTGGTGAATTGGCGGAGTTAAGTGGCTTCAACCCGTCGCGTATTCGGTTTTACGAGGCCCAGGGCCTGATCCAGAAAGTGGAACGTCGGGCCAACGGCTACCGGCATTACCCCGAGCAGGTATTGCAGACTCTGTACCTGATCCAATGCGCCCAGCAGGCCGGGTTCAGCCTGGAAGAGTTGAAACAGTTGATGCCGGACACCATCACCGGTGAATTCAAGCACGACGAACTGCTGGCGGGGCTTAAGCGCAAAGTCGATCAGATCGAAGAAATGCAGCTGCACCTGGCGCAGAGCAAGGCGAAGCTGCTGGCGGTGATCGACGACATACAGGCGAAACCCGAAGGCATGGGCTGCGATGCGAATGCCGAGCGGGTGCTGGCGTCATTCAAGCATTCGCGCCGATAGCTGCGATCGACGGAGCGGGGATCGGATTGCGCATCAGCGTGCCCACCACCAGCGCACCCAGTAGTGCCAACAATCCCGCGACCCACAGCAGCAGGCTGAAACCACCGACGAAGGCTTGCCGGGCCATCGGTTCGACCACCGAGCGCGCGGTTTCCGGCAACAGGCCCATCGCCGCCGTCATATCGCCGGCCACCACCCGCGAGGCGATGCCCTGGGTTTGGCCGAGCCATTGCGCACCTTGTGCCGTCAGGCTCGTACGCAACAACAGCTCGGTATGGCTGGACAGCAACGCACCGAACACGCCGATGGCCAGCACGATTGCGCTGAAACGCATGGTGGTGCTCATGCCTGAGGCCATGCCAGTGCGCTCCCGTGGCACGCAAGCCATGATGTTCTTTTGCGTATCGCCGTTGAGCAGCCCGGCACCGGCACCCGTCACGGCAATCGCCAAGGCGAAGGGCAGGTAACCACCGCTGCTGACCGCCCAGGCACTGAGCAGGTTGCCGCTGCCGACCAGGGTCAAACCGGCGGCCATCAATGTGGCGGGGGCAAATCGACTCGCCAGACGTACGCCGATGCGCGGGCAAATCAGCATCGTCAGGGCAAACGGCAACATCCCCAGACCTGAAGCGATGGCCGAGAAACCCAGGCCGTTTTGCAGGTAGAACGGCAGCAGGGTCATCATCACCTGAGCGCAACCGGCATAGGCAAACATGCCCAATAGCGCGCCGATGAAACGCGGATGCTTGAACAGTTGCAGGTCGACCATCGGCCGCCGCTGCATCCGCTCAATTACCACGAACAACCCCAGCAACAGAGCGCCACCGATCAGCCGAGCGTAGGTCAGCGGGTTGCTCCAGCCGATCCGGTTCGCCTCGATCAGGCCCCAGATCAGGCACAGCAAACTCGCACTGAACGCCAGGCTGCCCCAGGGATCGAGGCGTGCGGACTGAGTGTCGCGGGACTCCGGCACCGCGCGCCAGACCATCACCATCAGGAACAATCCCACCGGCAAATTGAGGTAGAAAATCCAGCGCCAGCCCATGTATTCGGTGATCAGCCCGCCGACCGTCGGCGCGGCGGTCATCGCCACCCCCATGCACGCGCCCCAGAACGCCCAGGCCTTGGCCCGTTCCACTTCATCGTGAAAGGTGTGGCCGATGGAGGCGAGGGCCGAGGTCAGCAGCAAGGCCGCGCCGACACCCTTGATCGCCCGGGCGATGTCGAGGAACAGCGCATTGGGCGCGGCACCGCAACCGATGGACGCGAGGATGAAAATGGCCAACCCGCAGAGCAGGGTTTTCTGCCGGCCGAAACGGTCGGCGATGCTGCCAGCCGGCAACAAAAGAGCGGCGAAGGCCAGCATGTAAGCGCTGACCACCCATTCGATGTCGGCAAAGTTTGCGCCCAGGTCGCGGGCGATCGTAGGCAGCGTCACGGCGACGATGTTGGTGTCGAGAACGATCAGCGAGCAAACGCCTGAGGCTGTGAGTAATGTCAGGCGCGGGCTCACCTTGGGTTTGACGGGCATGGCAACGTTTCTCTACTGTGAAAGTCAGTGCAGCTTATCGCCGGCTGCTACTTTCCTTGTTAGGTACGCCTTGTCACTTCATTACCTTTGAGCTAACGCACCGATGGATATTCGCCATTTTCGCTATTTCCTCGCCGTTGCCCGGCAAGGCAACTTCACCCGCGCCGCCGAACAACTCGGTATCGCACCGCCAACCTTGACTCGACAGATCCAGGACATGGAAAACGAACTCGGCACGCGATTGTTCGTGCGCCAGACACGAGAAGTCAGCCTGACCGAGGCCGGCGCCGCGCTGTTGATCGAGGCCGAGGCGACGGTGCGGCAATTCGAATACGCTCAGTACAACGCCCAGCGTGCCGGGCGCGGGGATATTGGCCATATCGAGCTGGGTTACGTGGCTTCGGCGGTGTATTCGGGCTTGCTGCAGAAACAGGTGCAAGCCTTCAGCCGCGAGTGTCCAGACGTCAGCCTCAACGTACGGGAAAGTCCCATGGCGTCATTGCCGGTGATGGTGGTCGAGGGGCGTTTCGATATTGGCTATGTCCGCTCACCCATGACCTTGCCGGAAGGCCTGGATGCCATTCGCCTGGACGCAGAAGGTTTTGTGCTGGCGGTGTCGGCCGAGTCCTGGCTGTGCCGATTGCCAGAGATTGGTCCGGAACATTTGCAGAACGAGACGTTCATCCTGCCGGAGCAAATCAGCGGCACCTTGCAAGTCGCTGCCGAAGGCGGATTTGCGCCGAAACTGGGTGCGCAACCGGGTGGGTTGGTGGCGGTCATTGCGTTGGTGTCGTTGGGGCAGGGCGTGGCGGTGGTGCCAGAATCGGTGGTCGGGCATGTCAGTCTGCCGGGTGTCTTGTACCGGCCGATAAATGGGTGTGAGGCGAGCTCCTGGTTGTCGTTGATCTATCGGCGATTCGAAAAATCACCGGCGGTGGCGAGGTATATCGAGCAGGTCAAAAATCGCTGATTACAGATTTTGTAATGATTTCCAACTGTAGGAAATGTCGCTTTCACCTGTACGCTTCAAGGCCTTTTTCCTTTCAGGACGTGCATGAACACCCTCTCGGAGCCTCCCGGTTATCCTTTCTCCTCGCGCTACTACGCGGTCTTGATGCACGCGAAACACCCAGTCTTTCGACTTCTGAATACCTTTTACATTGCAGTTCCACGGCCTCCGCGCCGCGCCTTGCCGTGCCCGGCATTCTGAATTCACTGAAGAGATCGAGACATTTTTATGGAATGGATAGCTGACCCTACCGCTTGGCTGGGCCTGTTGACGTTGATTGTGCTAGAGCTGGTGCTGGGCATCGACAACCTGGTGTTTATCGCAATCCTCGCCGACAAACTGCCGCCCGAGCAGCGCGATCGTGCGCGGCTCATCGGTTTGTCCCTGGCGTTGCTGATGCGCCTGGGCCTGCTGGCGAGTATTTCCTGGTTGGTCACCCTGACTCAGCCGCTGTTCGAGGTGTTCGACAAGAGCTTCTCCGGCCGCGACCTGATCATGCTGTTCGGTGGTGTGTTCCTGTTGTTCAAAGCCACCATGGAATTGCATGAGCGGCTCGAAGGCCATGTCGGCCAGCGCTCGTCAAACGCGGCTTACGCGCTGTTCTGGCCGATCGTGGCGCAGATTGTTGTGCTCGATGCGGTGTTCTCTCTGGATGCGGTGATTACCGCTGTGGGCATGGTCGATGAACTGGCGGTGATGATGATCGCGGTGATTATTTCCATCGGCCTGATGATCGTCGCCAGCAAGCCGCTGACCCGTTTCGTCAACGAACACCCGACGGTGATCATGCTGTGTCTGGGCTTCCTGATGATGATCGGCTTCGCGCTGACCGCTGAAGGCCTGGGGTTCCACATTCCGAAGGGTTACCTGTATGCGGCCATCGGTTTCTCGATCCTGATCGAGATCTTCAACCAGATCGCCCGGGCTCGCCGCAAAAAATCCTTGCAGGGCCTGCGACCGATGCGTGAACGCACGGCCCACGCCGTGATGCGTTTGCTCGGTGGCCGCAAGCTGGCGGTGGAGGAGGTCGGCGAGGAGATTGCCGACATGCTGGACAACGGTGAAGCACCGAGCGCCGAACTGTTCGACCGTCGCGAGCGAGTGATGATCAGCGGTGTGCTGCAACTCGCCGAGCGGCCGATCCGCACTTTGATGACCGTGCGCGCCGATGTCGATCACATCGATCTGTCCGACGATGCCGACGCCATTCGTACACGCCTGATGCATTCGTCCTATTCGCGCCTGCCGCTGATTCGCAATGGCGCAGTGGATGAGCCGCTGGGCTTCGTGCACAAGAAGGAGTTGCTCAAGGAGTACCTGGCCGGCAACTCGCCCGGTCTTGAGCATTTGGCGCGCAAGACCATCAACTTGCTGGACAGTTACTCGATCCTCAATGCCCTGGAGCAGATGCGCAAAGCCTCGACGCACATTGCGTTTGTGGTCAATGAGTTCGGTGACTTCGTCGGTGTGTTGACCATGACCGACATTCTCGAATCGATCGCTGGCGAATTGCCTGACGCCAGCGAAATCGAGGGTCCGGATGTGGTCGAGGAGAAGGGCGGATTCATGGTCAGTGGCGCGTTGAACCTGGCGCGCGTGCGACAGCGGACCGGGTTTGCGGCAGAGCCCGGCGACGACTATCAGACCCTGGCCGGACTGGTGATGAGCTTGCTGGATCGCCTGCCGATGATCGGTGACAGCCATGAGTGGGAAGGCTGGCGGATGACTGTGGTGGCGATTGAAGAGCGGCGGGTGACGCGCGTGTTGCTGGCGCGTATCGACGGGTAATTTTGCGCCGGATTTGAGGGGGCTTCGCGGGCTTGCTCGCGAAAGCGCTCTATCCGGCGACAGACAACTCAAGCCCTGCCCACCTGACGTGCCTGAGGTACAGTGCACAGGGTCCGCAGGGATTGACGCAACCACGCCAGGTCATGGCTTGGTTTGCGAGCCGTGTATCTGGGTTTCACCTTGCCAATGTGCCTGGCGAAGTCTTCTTGCAGGGTTTGCTCAGTGCCGATTCCCTTGAGCTTCTTCAGCAGCTTCCCATCCTTGTAAAACAGCACGGTCGGGGTGCCGGTGACGTCCGGGTGGCGGGGGGATTCGCTGGTGTTCAGCATGTAGATCTGCGCGTGATGCCGATACGGCTCGGCGATCAGGCGAAACACCGGTCCGGCCATTTCGCAGGCGGGACATTGCTGGCTGCCGAAGTACAGGATCACCGGGCGCCAGGTTTTCAGGGCCTTGCGGTAGACCGGGGCTAGCGCTGCATGGGTGGTTGTCGAGCTCATTGAAATCTCCTTTTTCACAGTGCGTCGAGTGCCTGTTGACGGTAAAGGAATCAGCCGCGATCAGTCTACTGTCAGAAATTACAGGTAACGCGCTGCTTCATTTTGAATCGCTACCTTTCAAATGTGGTGCAAGTACCCGTGCGTTGTGGCCAACGGTAGCGGTGCTCGACGTGTGCGTTGGGTAACAGAGTTGCCTGTGCGTTGCCCATCTTATTGATTCACCTGGTTTTTCAATCTCCCCAACATTCCCCTCACATCCTGTGGCACACTTTCTGCTGTCTATTCCGTTGTTACATACCAACGTCCGGTATAACGGAATAATATCACCCTGGAGTGCTTGCCATGCATCGCCGACCTTCCTTGTTTAAAGCGTGTTTTTTTGTTCTCGCGGCTTCGGCTGCTGCTATGGGCGTGGCCCATGCGGCGGACAGCAAGCTCGATAGCGTGCTGGCCCGCGGGAAACTGATTGTGGGCACGGGCAGTACCAATGCGCCGTGGCACTTCCAGGGAGCGGATGGCAAGTTGCAGGGTTTTGATATCGATATCGCGCGGATGGTGGCCAAGGGGTTGTTCAACGACCCAAGCAAGGTCGAGTTCGTGGTGCAGTCGTCCGATGCGCGGATTCCCAACCTGCTGACCGACAAGGTCGACATGAGTTGTCAGTTCATTACCGTCACCGCCAGTCGTGCGCAGCAAGTGGCGTTCACGCTGCCGTACTACCGCGAAGGTGTCGGCCTGCTGCTGCCGGCCAACAGCAAGTACAAGGAAATCGAAGACCTCAAAGCTGGCGGCGACAGCGTGACTGTGGCGGTGTTGCAGAACGTGTACGCCGAAGAACTGGTGCATCAGGCGTTGCCCAAGGCCAAGGTCGATCAGTACGACAGCGTTGATCTGATGTATCAGGCAGTGAACTCCGGCCGTGCCGACGCCGCGGCCACTGATCAGTCGTCGGTGAAATACCTGATGGTGCAAAACCAGGGTCGTTATCGCAGCCCGGCCTACGCGTGGAGCCCGCAGACTTACGCGTGCGCGGTCAAACGCGGCGATCAGGACTGGCTGAACTTCGTCAACACCGTTTTGCATGAAGGCATGACAGGCGTGGAGTTCCCGACCTACGCGGCCTCCTTCAAACAGTGGTTCGGCGTCGATCTGCCGTCGCCCGCCATCGGTTTCCCCGTCGAATTCAAATGATCCCGTGAGAGCGGGGCGGTCATAAATCGCCCCGTTCAAGGTACTGCTGACCATGAACTATCAGTTGAACTTTGCCGCCGTGTGGCGCGATTTCGACACCTTGCTGGCGGGGCTCGGTCTGGGTCTTGAGCTGGCGCTGGTGTCGATCGCCATCGGTTGCGTGATCGGCCTGATGATGGCGTTTGCTTTGCTGTCAAAGCACCGAGCATTGCGGGTGCTGGCGTCGGTGTATGTGACGGTGATCCGTAACACGCCAATTCTGGTGTTGATTCTGTTGATCTACTTCGCCTTGCCGAGCCTGGGGATCCGTCTGGACAAGATCCCGTCGTTCATCATCACGCTGTCGCTGTATGCCGGCGCCTATCTGACCGAAGTGTTCCGCGGCGGGTTGTTGAGCATTCCCAAGGGCCAGCGCGAAGCCGGGTTGGCCATCGGTCTGGGTGAGTGGCAGGTCAAGGCGTACGTCACCGTGCCGGTGATGCTGCGCAATGTGCTGCCGGCGCTGTCGAACAATTTCATCTCGCTGTTTAAGGACACCTCGCTGGCCGCGGCGATTGCCGTGCCGGAGCTGACCTATTACGCGCGCAAGATCAATGTCGAGAGCTACCGGGTGATTGAAACCTGGCTGGTGACCACAGCGCTCTATGTGGCGGCCTGTTACCTCATTGCCATGATGCTGCGTTACCTCGAGCAGCGTCTGGCGATTCGCCGATAGGAGGCCACATGTACGAATCCCCCAGTTGGTTGCATGAGTTGTGGGTTGCCCGGGAAGTTTTGTGGCAGGGCTTTTTGACCAGTGTGCAGGTCTCTGCCCTGGCGATTCTGTTGGGCACGATGGTCGGCATCGTCGCCGGTCTGGTGCTGACCTACGGCAAGTTCTGGATGCGCGCGCCGTTTCGGTTTTACGTCGACATCATTCGCGGCACGCCCGTGTTTGTATTGGTGCTTGCCTGCTTCTATATGGCGCCGGCGTTGGGTTGGCAGATCAGTGCCTTTCAAGCCGGTGCGTTGGGGCTGACGCTGTTTTGCGGCTCCCACGTCGCCGAGATTGTGCGCGGCGCGTTGCAAGCACTGCCCAGTGGGCAGATGGAAGCGAGCAAGGCCATCGGCCTGACGTTTTTCCAATCCCTGGGCTACGTGTTGTTGCCCCAGGCGCTGCGGCAGATCCTGCCAACCTGGGTCAATTCCTCCACCGAGATCGTCAAGGCTTCGACACTGTTGTCGGTGATCGGCGTGGCTGAGTTGTTGCTCAGCACGCAGCAGATCATCGCCCGAACCTTCATGACCCTCGAGTTTTACCTGTTCGCCGGATTTCTGTTTTTCGTCATCAACTACGCCATCGAATTACTCGGCCGGCACATTGAAAAGCGGGTGGCCTTGCCATGACTCAATCTTCGCTCTCTATCGTAAAAGAAGCTCAAAACGGTCAGCCCCTGCTGGACATTCGCGGGTTGCACAAAAAGTACGGCCAGCTCGAAGTGCTCAAGGGCGTAGACCTGACCATGCAGCGCGGCAACGTCGTGACGCTGATCGGTTCCAGCGGTTCGGGCAAGACCACGCTGCTGCGTTGCGTGAACATGCTCGAAGAGTTTCAGGGCGGGCAAATCATGCTCGATGGCGAGTCCATCGGTTATGACGAGGTCAACGGCAAGCGCGTGCGACACCCGGAAAAGGTCATCGCCCGGCATCGGGCCATGACCGGCATGGCGTTCCAGCAGTTCAACCTGTTTCCGCACCTCACGGCGTTGCAGAACGTCACCCTCGGTTTGCTCAAGGTCAAAAAGCTGCACAAGGATGAAGCGGTGGCCCTGGCGGAAAAATGGCTGGAACGGGTCGGCTTGCTGGAACGCCGCGATCACTTCCCCGGTCAGTTGTCCGGCGGTCAGCAGCAGCGCGTGGCGATTGCCCGGGCGATTGCGATGAACCCGAGCCTGATGCTGTTCGACGAAGTCACCTCGGCCCTCGACCCGGAGCTGGTCGGCGAAGTGCTGAACGTGATCAAGGGCCTGGCCGATGAAGGCATGACCATGTTGCTGGTCACCCACGAAATGCGCTTCGCCTTCGAGGTTTCGGACAAGATCGTCTTCATGAATCAGGGACGAATCGAAGAGCAGGGGCCACCCAAGGAGCTGTTCGAACGCCCGCAATCACCGCGCCTGGCAGAATTTCTCAAGAACACGCGTTTTTAAATATCCACTTTTCAATCAGGAGAATTATTCATGAGCATTACTCGTTACGGCACCGGCAGCACCGCCGCTGGCGGTCAGCCTCGTCCTTTCGCCCGCGCCGTTGAAGCCGATGGCTGGCTGCACGTCTCCGGGCAAGTACCGGCGCTGGATGGCGAGATCATTACTGGCGGCATCGTCGAGCAGACCCACCAGACCATGAAGAACCTGATCGCGATTCTCGAAGAGGCCGGTTATGGCCTGGAAGACGTGGTGCGTGCTGGCGTGTGGCTGGAGGATCCGCGGGATTTCACCAGTTTCAACAAGGTCTTCTCCGAGTACTTCAAACCCGAGCACGCTCCGGCCCGGGCCTGTGTGCAGGCGAATATGATGGTCGATTGCAAGGTCGAGATTGACTGCATCGCGTACAAGAAAAAGGCCTGAACCGAGAGTGCGGCTGATTGGCCCTTGTAGGAGCTGCCGAAGGCTGCGATCTTTTGGCGTTTTTGGACGAGTCGCAAGAGCGAGATCAAGATCAAAAGATCGCAGCCTGCGGCAGCTCCTACGAGGGCGACTTTGAATGGGAACACTGACATGACCGAAGACACCATCAAGCGCCGGGCTCGCGGTCTGGACCGGGCGTTCGATATCCTCGATTTCCTCAAGGAAGTCGGCAAGCCCCTGCGCCCGAACGAAATCGCCAGCGGCATCGGCAGCCCGAAATCCACGGTCTACGAATTGGTTGCCTCCCTGCTGGAGCGACGGATTCTGGAGGCCGTGGGCAAGGACGGTCACGTCTACCTCGGCCGTCAGCTGTACTTCCTCGGGCAAGCGCATTTACGCCATTTCGACCTGACTCGCGAGGCCGATCATGCCTTGCAAGAGATCGTCAGCCAGACCCGCGAAACCGCGCAGATGTGCCTGCTCAACGGACGAAAATACACCGTGGCCTTGATGAAAGAGGGCGAGCGGCACTTCCGCATTTCCTCGGACATCGGCGAGAACGCACCAATCCCCTGGACCGCTTCCGGGCGCCTGCTGCTGGCGCACTTGAGCGACCAGGAAATCGTCGACCTGATTGATCACGACGATTTCATCCTGCCCAACGGCGAACGCCTGCCGCTTGAACAGTTTCTCGGTGAAATCCGTCAGGCCGCTATCGATGGCTTCTTCTCTTTCGATAGTGTTGCCGACACCTTTACCCATTGCTTCGCCGCCCCGGTCAAAGACCCGAACGGCGTGGCCATTGCGACCCTGTGCATCGTCGCCCCACGGGCCGATGCCAAGAACAATTACAACGACTATCGCCGGGTGCTGATCGACAGTGCCAACAGCCTGGCCCGTCGCATCAACGAATAACAGCGGCTGCCTGCGGCCGCGAATGTGAGGAGTTCGACCATGTTTTCTGCCAAAAATACTGCCACCGTGGAAAAGGGCTTTGCCCACACAGGCGCCAATCTTGTGCGCGACGTCAGCCTGCCTGCGCTGGTGCTGCACCGCGAAGCGCTGGAACACAACATTCGCTGGATGCAGACCTTTGTCAGCAACAGCGGTGCCGAACTCGCCCCCCACGGCAAAACCAGCATGACCCCGGCGCTGTTTCGCCGCCAACTGGACGCCGGTGCCTGGGGCATCACCCTGGCCAGCGCCACGCAAACCCGCGCGGCTTACGCCCATGGCGTGCATCGGGTGCTGATGGCCAACCAATTGGTCGGTACGCCGAACATGGCGTTGATCGCCGATCTGCTGGCCGATCCGGCCTTCGATTTCCATTGCATGGTCGATCACCCGGACAACGTCGCTGACCTCGGCGCGTATTTCGCCTCGCGCGGTGTGCGCTTGAACGTGATGATCGAGTACGGCGTGGTCGGCGGTCGTTGCGGTTGCCGCACGGAAGACGAAGTGGTCGCGCTGGCCAAAGCCATTGCTGCACAACCGGCCCTGGCGCTGACCGGGATCGAAGGTTACGAAGGGGTGATTCACGGCGATCACGCGGTGAGCGGCATCCGTGCGTTCGCTGATTCTTTGGTGCGCCTGGCCGTGCAATTGCAGGACAGCGGCGCGTTCGCCATTCCCAAGCCGATCATCACTGCGTCGGGTTCGGCGTGGTACGACTTGATCGCTGAATCCTTCGAAGCGCAGAACGCCGGCGGGCGTTTCCTCAGTGTGCTGCGTCCCGGCAGCTACGTGGCGCACGATCACGGCATCTACAAAGAAGCGCAATGCTGCGTGCTCGACCGCCGCAGTGATCTGCACGAAGGCCTGCGCCCGGCACTGGAAGTCTGGGCTCACGTGCAGTCGTTGCCGGAACCGGGCTTTGCGGTGATCGCCCTGGGTAAACGCGACGTGGCTTACGACGCCGGGTTGCCGGTGCCGTTACTGCGTTACAAGGCGGGCGTGGTGCCGGCGACGGGCGATGATGTCAGCGCCTGCAAGGTGACGGCAGTGATGGACCAGCATGCGTTCATGACTGTGGCGCCGGAGGTTGAGTTGCGGGTCGGGGACATCATTTCCTTTGGTACTTCGCACCCGTGCCTGACGTTCGACAAGTGGCGTATCGGGTGTCTGGTGGATGAGCAGCTGAATGTCATCGAGACCATGGAAACCTGTTTCTAAGGTTTGAGACCGAGGCGCGGCCATCGCGAGCAAGCTCGCTCCCACATGGGATCTTCAGTGTTCACACAATCCCTGTGGGAGCGAGCTTGCTCGCGATGACGGTCGGCCAGACAACACAGAAACACCAGAGACCCCACAACATGAACACCATCAGCACTCTCGGCCCCAACACCCCGCGCATCGCCCTGATCGGCGAGTGCATGATCGAGTTGCAGCAACGCGCCGACGGCAGCCTGCAACAGAGTTTCGGTGGCGATACCTTGAACACGGCGGTCTACCTGTCCCGGGAGCTGGGCGAGGGCGGCACAGTGGATTACGTCACCGCCTTGGGTGACGACAGTTTCAGCGATGCCATGTGCCAG
Source organism: Pseudomonas sp. LBUM1645 (assembly GCF_059716185.1). Classification (NCBI taxonomy): domain Bacteria; kingdom Pseudomonadati; phylum Pseudomonadota; class Gammaproteobacteria; order Pseudomonadales; family Pseudomonadaceae; genus Pseudomonas; species Pseudomonas sp. LBUM1645. The sequence goes on along the minus strand of NZ_CP166811.1, from coordinate 4,244,949 downwards.
AGCTGGGCGGACGAAAACATCGGGCTCGGTATGGTCCAGCGCTTGCCCGGCCGATTGCCCGGCTTGTATTGCATCCAGACTGACGCTGCCGGCGAACGGCGTTTTCTTTACTGGCGCAACGAGGCGGCAGTCCGTGATTGTTTCACTACCCCGGCCGCCGCGCCGATCCTGGCGGCGCTGCCGGATTACGACGTGCTGTATTTCAGCGGCATCACTCTGGCGATATTGGGTGTGCAAGGTCGGGAGAAGTTACTGGAAACCCTGATCGAAGCCCGGCAGCGGGATGCGCGGATCGTGTTCGACAACAACTACCGGCCACGTTTATGGGCGTCGATCGAGGACGCACGAGCGGTCTATCGCAGCGTTCTGCCCTATGTCGACCTCGCGTTGCTGACCGTCGACGATGAACAAGCGCTGTTTCATTTTTCCGATTGCGCAGCGGTGTTTGCGGCTTACGAGCAGATTGGCACGCCTGAGGTGGTACTCAAACGTGGCGCCGAGGCGTGTCTGATTCGTTGTGATGGAGAGTCATTTGAAGTGCCGGCGCAGGTGGTCGAGCGAGTGGTGGACACCACGGCGGCGGGGGATTCATTTAGCGCGGCGTATTTGGCCAGTCGCCTGAAAGGCGGCAGCCCGGTTGAGGCTGCTGAAGCGGGGCATCGCTTGGCGAGTCGGGTGATTCAGGTGCCGGGGGCACTGATCCCCAAAGACTGAACGCGACCCCCTGTAGGAGCTGCCGCAGGCTGCGATCTTTTGATTTACAAGAGCAAGATCAAGATCAAAAGATCGCAGCCTGCGGCAGCTCCTACAGTGATTCTTCAATCCCGGTAAAACACCTGCACCAGGTGATAGCCAAACTTGCTCTTGATTGGCCCGTGCACCACGCGCAGCGGTTTTTTGAAGATCACCGCATCGATCACCCCGACCATCTGCCCGGGCCGCACTTCACCCAGGTCGCCGCCGCGCTTGCCGGACGGGCAGGTGGAATACTTCTTGGCCAGCACATCGAAGGCTTCGCCCTTGGCGATGCGTTGTTTGAGCTGTTCGGCTTCTTCCGAGGTTTTTACCAGAATATGGCGGGCTTGAGCTTTCATTGGGGCAGGTACCTTGCAACGGTGGTGGCTATGTTGGTGCCAGCGGGGGGCGCGCGATTATGCCTTAACTCAGTCCGGTTGACCGATCATCTCGCGAATCTTGTTGGCCAACAGGTCAATGGAAAAGGGCTTGGCCACCATGTCCATGCCTTCCTCCAGAAAGCCCTGGCGCTCGGCGGCTTTTTCCGCGTAACCGGTCATGAACAGCACTTTGAGTTCGGGGCGGTGCTGGCGCGCAATTTCCGCCAGTTGCCGACCATTCATCCCCGGCAGCCCGACGTCGGTGACCAGCAAATCGACTCGCAGGTCGGATTCCAGCAGGGGCAGTGCGGTCTTCGCGTCTTTGGCTTCATGGGCGTGGTAACCCAGCTCGTTGAGCAGGTCGAGCACCAGCATGCGCACCGCCGGGTCGTCCTCCACCAGCACCACGGTTTCACCGGCAATTGCGGCCGGTGCCTCGCTGGTGACCGGCATCAGGACGTTTTCGGGCTCTGCGGCGTGCAGCCGCGGCAGGTACAGACGAACGCTGGTGCCTTGGCCCGGCAAGCTGAACAGGCTGACATGACCGCCTGACTGCTGGGCAAATCCATAGATCATCGACAGCCCAAGACCGGTGCCCTGGCCGATGGGTTTGGTGGTGAAGAACGGGTCGAAGGCCTTGGCCAGCACCGACGGTGTCATGCCGCTACCGTTGTCGCTGACGGCAATCATCAGGTAATCCCCGGCCTTGACCGGTTCCAGGGTGTTGATGTCACTGCTGTCGAGGTAAACGTTGGCGGTTTCAATCCGCAACTCGCCGCCATCGGGCATGGCGTCTCGGGCGTTGATCACCAGATTCAGCAGGGCATTTTCCAGCTGGCTGACGTCGGTGCTGACCGGCCAGACGTCATCGGCCAGTTGCAGTTTGAGCTCGATGTGATCGCCCTTGGTCCGACTGAGTAGATCTTCCAGGGAATGGATCAGATCATTGGCGTTCAGCGGCTTGCGGTCCAGTGACTGACGCCGGGAAAACGCCAGCAGGCGATGGGTCAGGGCGGCGGCGCGGTTGGCCGAGGACACGGCCGCTTCGGTGAAACGGCCCACCTCGGCGGCACGCCCGTCGGCGATGTAGCGCTGCATCAAGTCGAGGCTGCCGATGATCCCGGTGAGCATATTGTTGAAGTCATGGGCGATGCCACCGGTGAGCTGGCCGAGTGCTTCCATCTTCTGCGCATGGCGCAACGCCTCTTCGGCGCGCTCGCGTTCGAACATCTCGTTCTGCAGTCGCTGGTTGGCTTCGGCCAACTGTTGGGTGCGGGCGGCGACTCGTTCTTCAAGCGTTTCGTTGAGATTGCGCAGGGCTTCTTCGGTCTGTTTGCGCTCGGTTTCGTCGATCACAAAGATGTAGAAACCATTCACCGCACCATCCGCGCCGTGGCGCGGCAAGTAGTTCATCAGGGCATGGCGGATGCTGCCGTCACGGTGCGGGGTGCGGATGCTGAAACAACAAGGTTTGCCGGACAGCGCCTGGGCGATGTACTCGGCGCGCAAGGCATAGGCTTTTTCACCCAGTACTTCACGGATGGTTTTGCCAAAGAGCTCCTGAGGCGTCAGCCCGTACCAGTCGAGGTAGGCCGCATTGTTCAGGCGAAAGCGTTCCTCGCGGTCCACGTAGCTGATCAGGATCGGCATGGCGTTGATGATCAGTTGCAGCTCGGTCTGACTTTGTCGCAAGGCTTGTTCTGTGTGTTTTCGTTCGGTCAGGTCGAGGGCGGCGCCGAGGAAGCGGATCGGCCGGCCATGGTGATCCTTGTAGCAACGACCCCGGGCAAACACCCAGCGCAGCTGACCGTCGGCTTGCAGCAGGCGATATTCCTCGGCGTACTCGGTGCCGTGGGTGATGGAGTGCTTGATGCTGCGGGCGACCATGGCGCGGTCTTCCGGGTGCACCCCCTGAAGGTAGGCGCTGATGGGCAACTGATTGGCGAGCAACGGGTCGATGCCGTGTAATTGGGCGAAGTGGGTGTCGGCAATGAAGCGGTCTTCGTTGATGTCCCAGTCCCAGGTGCCGACGGCGTCGGTGGCCGCGAGGGCCAGTTGCAGACGCTCCTCGGTTTCGTGCTGGGCCTTGAGGCTGGCGGCCGAACGCTGCTCGAGTTCGAGGGCGATGCGTCGGCGTTCGTTGGTTTCGATGGCCGTGACCAGAATCCCGGCGACCTGGGCGCTTTCATCGCGGATGGGGCTGTAGGTCAGGTCCAGCCAGAAGTCGGAATCATGGTCATCACGCTGCAAGGTGAAGCGCTGTTCGCTGTAGGTCCGCACCTGCCCTTGTAGGACGGCGCTGTAAATGGGGTCGGTAAAGTCTTTTAACTCAGGCCAGACCAGGTGTGTCGGCTGTCCGAATGCGTGTGGATGCTTGCTGCCGGCGAGCAGCGCGAAGCCGTCGTTGTAGATCTGTGTGAGCTGCGGGCCCCACAGCAACAGCATGGGCATCGGCGAATGAATCACGATATCCACGGCGGTTCGCAGGCTCTGCGGCCAGGTACTGGCGGCGCCCAGCGGACTGCGTCTCCAGTCCAGTCGGGCAATCAAGGCCTGGGCATCGCTGCCGGTCGGTGATGCGTTCATCAAGATGTCCTGCACTTAAGTCGGTGTAACGGTGTCAACTATCCTTGTACCGCAGTAGACGCTGGATGACCCGTTTTGGGTCATTTTTATTCATTGAATGCTTCGCGGGTGCTTTTTGCCATGGAAATCGATGCACTGTTAAGGCTCCTGGCCAGCCAGAATGGCTCCGATCTTTTTCTGTCCACCGGTGCGCCACCCAGCGCACGGTTCGAGGGTGTGCTCAAACCCTTGGACGATCAGCCGTTCAAACCGGGAGAAGTCGCGGCCATTGCCGCGTCCATCATGGACGCCGAACAGCGTCTGGAGTTCGATCGGGACCTGGAGATGAACCTGGCGATCTCTTTGACCGGTGTCGGGCGCTTTCGGGTCAATATCTTCAAACAACGCAACGATGTGTCGATTGTGGCGCGCAATATCAAACTCGACATTCCGCGTTTCGAAGACCTCAAGCTGCCGCCGGTGCTGCTCGAAACGGTGATGCTCAAACAAGGACTGATGCTGTTCGTCGGCGCTACCGACTCGGGCAAGTCAACTTCTTTGGCCGCGTTGATCGACTACCGCAATCGCCACAGCAGTGGCCACATCATCACCATCGAGGACCCGGTCGAATACATCCATCGGCACAAGAAGTCGATCATCAATCAGCGTGAGGTCGGCGTTGATACCCGCAGTTTTCACGCCGCATTGAAAAATACCCTGCGCCAGGCCCCGGATGTGGTGCTGATCGGCGAAATCCGTGACCGCGAGACCATGGAACACGCGCTGGCGTTTGCCGATACCGGTCATCTGGTCATTTCCACCCTGCATGCCCACAACGCCCATCAGGCGCTGGACCGGATCATCAATTTCTTTCCCGAGGAGCGCCGGACGCAACTCCTGCATGACCTGGGCAACAATCTCAAGGCCTTCGTTTCCCAGCGATTAGTGCACACCCGGGACGGTCAGCGACGGGCGGCGGTGGAAGTGATGCTCGGGACGCCAACCATAGGCGACCTGATTCGGCGCAATGAATTGGACGAGTTAAAGGGCATTATGGAAAAGTCCGCCCAGCTGGGCATGCAGACATTTGACGGTGCGCTATTCGAGTTGGTCGCAGAAGGGGCTATCGAAGAGGAGGAGGCGTTGAAGCATGCGGATTCGGTAAACAATTTGCGCCTGCGGCTGAAAATGCACGCTGAGGCCACGCCCGGCCCCCATACACCACCGGGTGAATGGGGGCTGATGGACTGACTCCACAGGAGCTGCCTTCGACAGCTCCTTTAACAAGTTGGTTGTCGCAGGTGTTATCGGTGAGAAGAATTAAAGTATGCTGATTGTTGACTAATCGCCTGAAGTTACATCTGAAATTTTAGGGGGATGCCACCTCTGTAAGTTACTTGATTTTCGGAGCGCGGGACTTGATGGGCTGATTTTTGGCTGGCTAGTTGTACTATGGTTGGTCTGTCGGAAATGTTACTTAATAGATTGGCTCTGGATTGTTCGGCCTGGATAAGTAAGATCTGCCCAGGCTGAATAAATCAGTGAGTTAATTTATTAAGGATTGGGCTATGCATTTTGAATTAAGGGATAAGTTCTATAAGCCTCTGGGTGATTTCGGCAGGGAGAAGCAGTTGCGTCAAGACGCGGATGCAGCTGAGCGGAAATTGATTTTGGACGAACTGAAAGCTTGTCTGGCAAATTACAATGGCGACGAACCAATAGACTGGTTTGATTACGAGATGGAGTTGCAGAATGGCTCATCTTTGTATGAGGTCTATGTGCCGGGAAGCGTTCTGTTGAACGAATTGCTCAGTACGGTTGCAATAAGAAGCGCACTAACCCAGGAAAACACGGACGCCGAACTTGTTCGTGTTACCCATTCTGGCAAGCTGGAAGTGCGTACTGGCTATGGTTGGATAGATCTCGTCGCGCAGGGATATGCCCAGCGTCAGGATGTCCGAGCTTCAATGGATATCTTGGTGGACATTGCCAAAGAGGCCGGAGGTTGCCTGTGGACGGACAACTATGTGATTATCGATCAGTGGCTTCAATTTTATGGCTTCCATGTGCCAAAGACAGTTGCGCAGGTCAGAAATCTGATCGGTTACTTAGAGTTTGATAGTTCTGAAGTCGATCATTTTGGCAATTATTGGGGGCAGATCATCACCGATGATCAATCGTTAGCCGTATTGTCGGCTGAGCAACGTGCAGCTATTCGGCAGGCCACTGGCAAACTTGTAGGTGCGAACGAAAAACTGTTGGAGAAGCTAAATCGCGAAACAGGTGGCGCCCGTGTGAGGCACGATAACGCCGCCGAACGTATCGTTCAGTTGGTCATGCATCCGGCGGCCCAAGCCTGCGCCAGGGAACTCCTGAAGGAACTGGACTGGTTCGGTGCAAAATCCGGGCAAGACGTCTCTGCACAGGATCTTGCGCAACTATTGATAACGGCTATTTTGCTGGAGCTGTATCTAGAAATCGGTAGAGTTCAAGGCAGAAAGAGTATCGGCGGGCTCGATTTGTATGCCCCGACCAATGTCGAGCGATCTTCGTCGGTCGTGCGCAAGGAGCTGGAAACCGTTCTACACACAAAAGGGTGGGTGAGTCCTGTCTTGGCCCCAATGGCATCGCACCTGCTGCTGGCGGAAATCGCGCCAGAATTTCTGGTCAAGGTTGTCCCGGCGTCACTGATGATGGGCTCGGTTGGTTGGGTGTCCTTCTGCCGCGGGGTAGTGCTGGCGGAGGCGGTCAGGAAAGGGGCTTCTCGTGCGATGACGTATGCGCAAATCATGGCATATGCCGATCTGGAGCCTGTCAGTGAATCGCTGAAACATCTGCGGGATCTGGCAATGATCGATCCAATCGTTGACTGGGCGCTGATTAACGGTGTGGTGACGACGAAGGAACTCATTCCAGCGGAAAAGGAGACCACTGAACGGGCAATAACTGTGTTCCAGAAGTACGCGGAAAACTTCACGCACCTTGCCCGCGCATACTCCTGCTCCATACCAAGCAGAAAAGACATTGCACGGGCGGCGGTAAACAGAGTCGCGCCCGCTTGTGATTTCCTGGAAGAAAAAATTATCTATCAACAGCCAGGCCTATCTGCCTCACCTACCGCCATGTCCATGGTCGAGTTGCATATGTCCGGTGATTTGGTGACTGGCAATTGGGATCTACGTGGTGTTTTTCCCGACAACCAATTTTCCACGACGCCCGATTTATTGGCAGCTACTGTTAGTAGAAAAAGGCTAACTTTTTATGATCCATCCATAGTCAGTATTTACAGCCGCTATCCGCAATTGCGGCGACTGCCGTCCAATAATCATGAGTTTCACCTCCAGTTGTGGAATTATCTCGCGAATTTGAATAGTGCGGTTGTCACAAATGTGAAGTTGGCCCTTTCACACATGCTTCCCTTTGATCTGGAAACCTTTCTGAAAGGTAAGATCACTTTCTTTACCCTTCGCAGTGCGGCGGTAGAGACATCTTCCAGGAATTTGGGGGGGGCGCTTACGCGTGAAACAGACTACGAAACCCAACAAAACAAAGATGCTGTCACGGGGCGATTTGGCATTGTAATGTACGCTTCTCATGGAGGCGCTGTTTCATGCTATGAACTGTTTACCTTGCGTGGAGAACTACGTAGAAACAACACGCTAGGTGCGTTGATAACCAAAACAGGAAAATTGCAGGGCGCCGCCAGAATGGATTTCAACGGTGACCTTAATGCGAAGGTGACACCGACGCCTCTGGAATCTTTACCGATCATTCTTCGTGAATACGCTCACGGTTTTTCAGAAGCCGATTCGGCCGGCGGCATGGCGATTATTGAAAAGCTGGGTGAACTTCCCGCGCCTGCTACGCCGACGTTGCGGCAGCAGAGCATTTTTAAAAATTTTGATAATCCGCAAATTATTCGGATCGCCGAGTTCATCGTCAACAATCGTCCGGTAATAACGTTTGATGAGTTTAAAGTCGTCAACACCGTGCCAACAGAGCTTGAACGCCAGCGCAAGGACGCAGAAGAAAGAGGGAAGTACCTTGTTGATCTGATTGTTCCCTTTAAAAAGTGCATCGAGGATCTATCTTCCGGGGAGGACGATAAGATTGTCGATGGGATATATGGCTGCGTTATGGATGCCATCGCATTGGCTGGGGCGTTTTTGGGGGCTGGCGCCAAAGCACTGAGCATCTCGGCGAAGGCTATCTCCACAGCTTCCAAAGCCGCCCGTCTGACCAAGCTCGCTTTCGTCACATCTGTTTCCGTCTTCAACCCCGTGGATGGCGTGCCTACGGCATTGTTCGGAACCGGGAAACTCATCCATAAGGGGGCGCTACGCTTTAACAGGCAGGCTCAAGAGATGTTCGGACTGGCGCAGTCCCAGTTGCACAAACTCAATGGCCGTCATAAAACCTACGACCTGGTTCGCGCAGCCAAAAGCGCCGATACCACCGGACAGGGTACCTGGCGGCCCCTTGGTGCTACCGGTGAAACCTTCATAGTCATGGCGACGCGTAACAACCTTCAATGGTATGCCCTTGATAGGTTAGGCAAACCCTGGGGCCCAAAGCTAAGTCACTTCACCTTTATGGCACCCGTCCGGTTGCCGCGCTCCGTTAGGACATTGCCCGTCAGCTACACCCGGCAGTTCATTGAGCAAAGCTTGCCGCTGGCGCGTACAAAAATCGAAAACGCGATCAATGTCTTGACCAGTCATGACTTCACGAAGGAACGCAACGCAATCATCAAGGCACTGATGGGAAACAACTCGAGCGATGCATTCGAACGGTTGTTGAACTATTTGAGATTGATCAGGGCAGACTTTGCAGGTCTTTCCATTAGCAACTTTTTCCTCGATCCGCTAAAGGATACCCACCACATTGCCGCTTTCGACCCGAACGCTTACCAGCAATGGAAAGGTGCAACAGACAAATCCGCCACGACATTCATCGAAATCTATACGCCCAATCTCAACAAGCACTTCATCGGTCTGGGCTTCAACCATGACGTGGTGGCAGACGACTTGATTCATGAGGTGTTCCACGGTGCGGCACAGACTGATGATGTCAGCTATGCCCGCGATGCGGGACGCAACGGCGAAAGAGGGCAATGGCTGGATGTGGCTGCGCTGCTGAACCTGGCGTCGGGCCGTCTGCCGGTTACGGATGAGGGCCGTGCCTGTCACGCCAGTTCCAAGGCCTTTGAAAATGCTGACTCACTGGCTGTGACCACCTCGCTGCTGAGCCAGCTGTATACGGACAAGGGTAGTTATGAACTCAATATGTCCACCCTGCGCGGCGCGCTTGAAGCAAACCCCGGTAGCGCGATTGACGAGCCGGTTCTGATCACTCTGAACAACTCTATTGCGCCAAATCCCGCCAACGGAAGGCGCCCACCTGGTTCGCACATGAATTAACACACACTGCATGATTGTTTAAGTGTCGAGTTCCGGCCGATCCCGAAACTGCTCAAGCGCTTCGGGATTGGCCAGGGCGTCGGTATTCTTCACCTTCTGGCCATGCACCACATTCCTCACCGCCAGCTCAACGACCTTGCCGCTGATCGTCCGCGGTATATCGGTCACCGCGACAATCTTCGCCGGCACATGCCGCGGTGTGGTGTTGGCGCGGATGACCTGGCGGATCTGCTGCTGCAGTGCTTCGTCCAGTTCAACGCCGTCACGCAATCGCACGAACAGCACCACCCGCACGTCGTCCTGCCATTGCTGACCGATGGCCACGCTGTCCAGAACCTGTGGGACTTTCTCCACCTGACGGTAGATTTCCGCGGTGCCGATGCGCACGCCGCCGGGGTTGAGCACGGCGTCGGAGCGTCCGTGGATCATCATCCCGCCGTGGGGCAATTGTTCCGCGTAATCGCCTTGGGCCCAGACGCCGGGGAACTGACTGAAATACGAAGCGCGGAGTTTTTCCTGCTGAGGATCATTCCAGAACCCGATGGGGATTGCCGGAAAGTGCCGGGTGCACACCAGCTCACCTTTTTCGCCGATCACCGGCTGGCCGTTGTCGTTCCAGACTTCCACCGCCATACCCAGGCTTTTGCCTTGTATCTCGCCACGGCGCACCGGTTGCAGCGGATTGCTGTTCACAAAACACGACACGATGTCGGTGCCGCCGGACATCGAGGCCAGGCACAGGTCAGGCTTGAGGTCGCGATAGACGTAGTCGTAACTCTGCGGCGACAACGCGGAACCGGTGCAGAGCACGGTTTTGAGGCTGCTCAGGTCATGGCTTTCGCGAGGTTTGATGCCGCTGCTTTCCAGGGTCGCAAGGTACTTGGGGCTGGTGCCGAAGACACTGATGCATTCGTCGTCGATCAGGTCGATCAGGCGCTCGGGAGCGGGATGAAACGGCGAGCCGTCGTACAGCACCACCGTGCTGTCCACGGCCAGCGCCGAGACCAGCCAGTTCCACATCATCCAGCCGCACGTGGTGTAGTAGAACAACCGGTCGCCGGGGCCGAGGTCGCAATGCAATCCGTGTTCCTTGACGTGTTGCAGCAACACGCCGCCGGTGCTGTGAATGATGCATTTCGGCACGCCAGTGGTGCCGCTGGAGTAGAGAATGTACAGCGGATGCGCGAAGGGCACTGGGACGAAATCCGGCTCGCCGCCCACGTCGTAGAAATCATCCCAGAGCGTCACGTTGGCCCGGGTGTGGAAGTGTTCGATGTGCGCTTGCGGTCGGGCGTAAGGCACAACAATCAACTGCTGCAAGGACGGCAAGCGTTCGAGGATTTCATTGACCTTGGCGGTCTGGTCGATCTCTTTGCCGGCATAGCGGTAACCGGCGCAGGTGATCAGCACTTTTGGCTCGATCTGGCCGAAGCGATCAATCACCCCTTGGGTGCCGAAGTCCGGCGAAGAGCAGGACCAGATCGCTCCCAAACTGGTGGTGCCGAGCATCGCCACCAGGGTTTGCCAGGTATTGGGCATGCACGCCGCGACGCGGTCACCGAGGCCGACACCGGCGGCTTTCAAGCTGTTCTGAAACCCGGCGACATGCTCGGCCAGTTCTGCCCAGGTCAGGTGTTCACGCTGGCCGTTCTCGCCGATGGCAATGACCGCTACGGCATCGTCGCGACGGCGCATCAGGTGTTCGGCGAAGTTCAGGGTGGCGCCAGGAAACCATTGGGCGCTGGGCATTTGCGCGCCCTCAACCAGCACAGCGTCCGGTTGATCGTGGAAACGGATGTCGAAGAAATCGACGATGGCCTGCCAGAACGCTTCACGCTGATCGATGGACCATTGATGCAGGGCAGGGTAGTCGTCGACGTGAAGGTTGTGTCGCTGATTGATGACGCGCCGAAAGGCCTCCATGCGAGTCTTGCCGATGCGCTTGGCGCTGGGTTGCCAGAGGATGTCGGACATGGCTTGCCTCTTCTTATTAATGCATTCAGTCGGCCTTTTGTGGCGAGGGGATTTATCCCCGTTGGGTGGCGAAGCCGCCCCAAACCCGGCACCTCAGGTATGACTGACATACCGAGAGCGCAGGATTTACGACTGCTTCGCAGCCGAACGGGGATAAATCCCCTCGCCACAGGGGTTAGCGGTGGGTTACTGCGCCAACCACCCACCATCAATATTCCACGCCGCGCCACGCACCTGGCTACCGGCCTCGCTGCACAAAAACAGCACCAGTTCGCCCAATTGTGGCGGCGTCACAAACTCCAGCGAAGGCTGCTTCTCGGCCAGCAAATCATGCTGCGCCTGTTGCGGGTCGATTCCTTTGGCGATGCGGTCATCAATCTGCTTCTGCACCAGCGGCGTCAACACCCAGCCTGGGCAGATGGCGTTGCAGGTGATGTTGGTAGTGGCCGTTTCCAGGCCCACCACCTTGGTCAAACCGATCACCCCATGCTTGGCCGCCACGTAAGCCGCCTTGCCCACGGACCCGACCTGGCCGTGTACCGAAGCGATGTTGATGATCCGCCCCCAGCCCTTGGCGCGCATGCCTGGCAGGCTCAAGCGGGTGCTGTGGAATACCGATGACAGATTGATCGCAATGATCGAATCCCAGCGCTCTACCGGGAAGTCTTCCACCGGCGCCACATGCTGAATACCGGCGTTGTTGACCAAGATGTCCACGCCACCGAACTCACGCTCGGCGTAGGCGATCATGTCGGCGATCTGCTCAGGGTTGCTCACATCGGCCGGGTGATGGCCGACCTTGCCGCCGAATTGCTCCACCTCGGCAATCACTTTGGATGCATCACCGAAACCGTTGAGGATCAGATTGGCGCCAGCCTTTGCGAGGCTGAGGGCGATGCCCAGGCCGATACCGCTGGTGGAACCGGTGACCAGTGCAGTCTTGCCCGAAAGAGTTGTCATGAATACCTCACACAATGCCAGTGGCGTAGAAAGTACCGATCACCACAAAAACCGCCAGGGTCTTGATCAGCGTAATACAGAAAATGTCTTTGTAGGCTTCGCGGTGAGTCAGGCCGGTGACCGCCAGCAAGGTAATCACCGCGCCGTTGTGCGGCAGGGTGTCCATGCCGCCACTGGCCATCGCGGCCACCCGGTGCAGCACTTCCAGCGGGATATTGGCGGCGTGGGCCGCTGCGATGAAGTCATTGGCCATTGCCGCCAGCGCAATGCTCATACCGCCCGACGCAGAACCGGTGATGCCGGCCAGCAGGGTTACGGTAATCGCTTCGTTGACCAGCGGATTGGGAATGCTTTTGAGCCAGTCGGCCAATACCAGGAAGCCCGGCAAGGAGGCTATCACCGCACCAAAGCCGTACTCCGACGCGGTGTTCATCGCCGCCAGCAACGAACCGCCGACCGCACTTCGACTGCCTTCGGCGAGTTTGCCGCGAATCGCCTGGAAGCCGAACACCAGCACCATGATGATGCCGACCAGCAGAGCAGCTTGAACGGCCCAGATCGCTGTGAGCTTGGCGATGTCGGTGGTCACCGGCGCGGCCATGCCCGGCAGCGCGAGGCTGTGGGTCTTGCCGTACCACTGCGGAATCCACTGGGTAAACAGCAGGTTCATGATGCCCACCGCCAGGAGAGGCGACAGTGCAATCCATGGATTTGGCAGTTTGATGTCGGCAGCGGTTTCCGGCTCATTGCGCAGTTCGGTGCCATAACCCTCACCGGCGCGCTGAGCCTTGTTGCGTTGGCGCTGCAGAAACAGCATGCCGGCGCAGACCACGAAGATCGCGCCGATCAGGCCCAACCAGGGCGCGGCCCAAGCGGTGGTGTTGAAGAAGGTGCTGGGGATGATGTTCTGGATTTGCGGGGTACCGGGCAGGGCGTCCATGGTGAACGAGAATGCACCGAGGGCGATGGTCGCCGGGATGAGTCGCTTGGGAATATTGCTCTGGCGGAACATTTCAGCGGCAAACGGGTAGACCGCGAACACCACCACGAACAACGATACGCCGCCGTAAGTCAGCAGGGCGCAGACCAGCACGATTACCAGCATCGCTTGACTCGTGCCGAGGAGGCGAATCGCCGCGGCGACGATGGAGCGCGAGAAGCCCGACAACTCGATCAGCTTGCCGAACACTGCACCGAGCAGGAATACCGGGAAATACAGTTTGATGAAGCCGACCATTTTCTCCATGAACACCCCGGTGAAGGCGGGGGCGACGGCGGAAGGGTCGGTGAGCAGAACGGCGCCGAGGGCGGCAATCGGGGCAAAGAGGATAACGCTGTAGCCACGGTAAGCCGCGAGCATTAGCAGCGTGAGGGCTGCCAAGGCGATGATCACACTCATGGTGTGTCTCCTGGATTGTTATTTTTTTAGGGTGGATCTGTTGTGGGAGAGGGCTTTAGCGAGTTTCGTGCCAGACACGCAAGCTATTGAAATATAAGGATATATATCGATTGTTTGAGTTGGGTTTCAGTTGGGTGTCTCTGGTTTGAGACTTGTATTGGTAATGCCGGCCTCATCGCGAGCAAGCTCGCTCCCACATTTGACCGAATTCTTCTGCGCGGCGCGGTCAACCTGTGGGAGCGAGCTTGCTCGCGATGGTCTGTCTACAAGTGGAGATGTATGTCTCTTTATAGAGACTCCGCAATCCCAAGAGCCACCATCTTCTTGTACAACGTCGACCGCCCCAGCCCCAATCGCACCGCCGCTTCAATCACCTTCCCCCCGCATTGCGCAAGGGTGCTTTCAATCAACTGTCGATCAAACCGCTCTCGAGCCTCACTGAAAGTCTCATGCGCAACCGACTCAATCGTTACAGGCGCCACGCGCTCTACCGGTGTGAACGTCCCAATCGCCGCGCGGATATCCGTGGCATTCAGCATCAAGTCATCACTGAGCAGTGCGGCGCGTTCGAGTACGTTGCGCAGTTCACGAATGTTCCCTGGCCAGGCATGTTGACCCAGCAGATCCAGGGCTTCGCGGTTCAATTCGTGCTGACTGCGCAGTTCCTCAAGGATCGCTTCACTGAGGGCCGGAAGATCGTCGAGTCGATCTCGCAGCGGCGGGACCTGGATCGGCAGTACGTTGAGGCGGTAATACAGATCGGCGCGAAATTCGCCGCGTTTGATCGCGGCTTCCAGATCCGTGGAGGTCGCGGCAATCACCCGCACATCGCTCTGGATCACTTCGTTGGAGCCCACCGGCTCGAATTCCTTTTCCTGCAATACCCGCAGCAATTTGCTTTGCAGTGGCAACGGCATGTCGCCGATTTCATCGAGAAACAGGGTGCCGCCCTGGGCAATTTGCAACTTGCCGGCACGGCCCTTGCGATCAGCACCGGTAAACGCGCCGGGCGCGGTGCCGAAGAATTCCGCTTCCAGCAACGATTCGGGAATCGCCGCGCTGTTGATGCTGACAAAGGCTTTGTGCGCGCGCGGCGAAGCACCGTGGATCGCCTGAGCCAGCAGCTCCTTGCCGGTGCCGGTTTCACCGAGCAGCAACACCGGAGACTCGGCGCTCGCGCTGCGCCGGGCGCGGCGTTTGACTTCGAGGCTGGCGGCGCTGGTGCCGATGAAGTGGGCGAAGTTGTACTTGGTCTGCCGCGACCGCAGCAGCGAGCGGGTGGAGGCCAGTTCTTCCTGCATGCTCATGTAGCGCTTGAGCATCGGCGAGAGGCTGCGCAATTCGTCGAACAGCGCAAACCCGATGGCGCCGATCACCACGCCGGCGTCGTCATGAATCGGCAGGCGCATCACCACCAGTGGTTCTTTGGGGGTGTCTTGCATGTCGAGCAAGATCGGCCGACCGGTGCGCACCACCTCGCGCAACAGACTGCCGGGGATCACACTTTCGCAGGCCTTGCCAATCGCCACCTCCGCCGATTCCAGGCCGAAGCGTCGGGCATAGCGCTCGTTCATCCAGACGATGTTGGCGTCGCGGTCGACAATCACCGTGCCTTCGCTGGACTGCTCGATGATCTCGAACAACGAACGGATCGCCAGCAGGCGAACGCGCTGGTAGTCCTTGAGGCTTTCGGTGGTGTTCATGGCGCATTTCCAGAATGAGTGGGCTCGCCGGCATGCGCGCAATGAGCCTGTTGGCGTGGGCGGCATTATGCCGGGGAGGGCTCCCTGGTTACCATTTCAGTGTTCTTTTTCATTCCGCACATGGAAGCAGGAGGGAGGTGCCGTTCGTCGGAAACACCCGTTGACCTGTTATTTATGACAGTTGCGCCTACGTTGCAGCAGGCTCTCAATGCACTCATCCGGCGCTTATGGTTGTTGCTCGAGTGAGCGCCTTACTTGAGATGGGAGACTGCAAATGACCACGGAAGAGTTGTTGCCGGAATCGCTTTCAGAACAAAGCGAGGGAGTTCTGGCGCTGGCGCCGATTAACATTCCGGGTCAGATTCCGGAAATCCACGATGCCGACGGTGCACCCAATCCAAACCGGTTTGGCGTCAACCGCAGCATGATCACTTCTAATGCCAATGGTTTGTTGGTGAACGTGGACCCCTACACCAATTCCAAACAGGGTGACAACATCCAGATCTTCTCCAGTCTCGATCCGACGCCCTTGCTGTCGTTCAATCTACTGGAAGGTCAGGAAAATGAGATCTCCCATGTGTTCTTGCCGGGGCATTTGCTCGTAGCGGGTTTTCAGACCTTCTGGTACGTCATTACTCGCAACAGCGAAAACTTTGGAACATCTCCACTCCTGGAGGTATTCATCAGGACGCTGCTACCCGGCGGTGCGGATCCACAGCCAGATCGCCCCGGTCATTACCGGCTTCTGGCGCCTGTATTGCTCAATGTTCCGGCCGGCGGAGTGACCAAGGAGCTGGCGGAGTCCGCAGAAGGGGTGAGATTCGCTATCCGGCCTTATCCGAACATGCGGCAATTTGACGTCATTACCTGCAGCTGGGGCGGGTATGAGTTTTACATCACGGTGGGCCTTGATCAGGTTGGCCAGGAAATCCAGCAAAAGGTACCGTTGGACGTCATCCAGAAGGCCGGCAACGGAGACCAGATTTTCATCTGGCGGCCGCTCGATGAAGTGCATAACCGTGCCAGCGACTGGTCGTTGCGCACCACCGTGTATGTCGAGGTGATTGGTGATCTGTTGCGTCCGGTCATCCTGGAAGCGGTGCAGGTCGACCCGGTCACTGGTGAGTTGTTTTATGACCTGGCGGCGTTGGGTACTAAGGACATCCAGGTTGATGTCGTCACCCGATCGCCGACCTTCGAGTTGCAGGACACCGTCAAACTGTCGGTCTCCAAGATAAAGGACGGCGTTGAGTCTGTTGTGTTCACCGAGACCAAGACCGTTATACAAATTGACAGTACTGTCAGGTTTTTTATGCCTAACGTGCTTGCTCAACAGCTGGCCAGGGAACACATCTACTTTCGCTACGAGCTGACCAAGAAAAGCAGTGGTGACACTCGGCGCTCCAGTCGAACCACCGTGTGGCTCAAAGGGACAGCTGTGAACCTGCCGGCACCGAAGATCTTGCCAATTACTGGCGTCGTGATTGACCCCGCCAAAGCGGCGACCGGGATCGTTTCTCCCCACGCGGCAATCGCCCCTCAGGTCTGGCTGCATTTTTATGCCATTGGCACGGCGCCAGGCGGGGTTGTCCATCTGTTTGACAGTGGACGACGCATCAGCAGTTCTCAGGCCGCACGGGACATGACTTTTCCCATGCCGGTGAGCTTTCTTTCCAAGATCGACGGCGGGCCGCTGGAAGTCTATTACAAGGTGGGTTCCACTGCGGACGACCCGCTGGCCGCCGAGTCATTGCGCTATTCGGTACGCGTCGGAGAACCCAAGCCCGATCTGCAGGCCGTCATCATTGTGGATGCGGTGGACGGCGTTCTGGACCCCGAACAGTTGCCACCCTTTGCGGATGCTGAGCTTCAATGTCCGCCGTTCAAGGACATGAAGGGGCATAGCGTTTATCTGTGGTACCAATCGGATAACCCGGCGGACTCGCAGCGTTATGAGGATTCGGTCGATATCGACGACCGCGATGTCGACATTTCGGTGTCGTTTTACCTGCCACATGATTTCCTCAAGGAGCATGTCGGTTACACGCTGACGATCGGTTACTCGGCAGAACCTACGGACGGCTCGGGAACGGAGCGTTTTGCAGCCACCACCACGGTCAGCATCGGTGCCAGCGCGAAGCAGCCCTTACCGAAACCCAAAGTGCTCGAGGCCAGCGAAGACGGTGTATTGAAGCCTGGCGACACGATCACTAAAGGCGCCTCTGTGGTGATCGATGGCGCCGACCTGAAAAGTGGCGACTACCTCATTCTGTCCTGGGACGGGGATGCCTCCAGCGGTGATTACGCTTACGAACGGCCGATTTCGGGTAACGATGCAGGCAAGCCGTTCACTCACCAGGTGCCCTACCAGTACGTGCAGGCCAATCAAAACCTGGGCGTTCGCGTCTCCTACCTCGTCGAGCGCGTTGCCGGCGGCGAACAGCCTTCGGACGTATTGCTGCTGAGCATTCAAGTGGCGGCGTTGCCTTTGCCTGCCATCAGCGAAGCGCAAGGCGCCAACCGGGATCAGATCAACCCGGATGATGTGGCCGCCGATGGTGCGAATGCCCAGATCGGCGTGACCGCGCAACTCCGGGAAGGGGATGTCGTCACGCTCACGCCCAGCGGCAGTACTCCGATTGTCCGCACCATCTTAAAGAGTGATGAGAGCAGGGAACTGAACCTCAAGATTCCACGGGCGCTCATCGATCAGAACAACGGAGGCAGCTTTACTCTGGCCTACAACATCAAGCGCAAGGTGGGCGGGCCGGTTGAAGCCTCGGACACCAAATCGTTCGACGTGCGCCGAGTGATCGGATCGGGAGCCTTGAAAGTCATGGGTGCCCGCCATAACTCCAACACTTATCGATCTTCGAGTGTGCCCAGTGTGATGTGGGCGTTCAACGCGCAGACACTCCAGCCAATGCTCGCGGAATGGCGCTATGTAGGCGATACGACTTGGGTAGCCGGTAACCATTTTATCGACACGAATTCGGCCAAGGCCCTGCAGGTGCGATCCACCACCAGCCAGATGACACTCAACCCCGTCAATGTGTGCGGCAATGGCGTGGATGACAATACCAGCGGCGCGGCAGCGGTGGTGGTTCTGCGCGACGCCAGGGTGACAGGCGGAGGCGCCGCTGGTGGCCGGGATCTGAGCGGGTTCGGCAACGGGACTTACGGTGCCAATATCCCCGCGGTCTATCTGATCCACGAAAACTTGCGAAGCGTGTTCTGTACCGGCGGTGCTTATGTGGCATTGACCAAGGAAGGGATAGCGCTGCCATGGGGGGACGCTGCCACCGGCGGTAGCATGGGTTCCGTCAATCCGAGCGGATTCCAGACCATTGCCTGCAATGGATTCGCGTTTGCCGGACTGACCACCAACGGGGAAGTGCGCTGTTGGGGCAACGCAGCCAACGGCGGCACTCTGCCTACGGGCGGCGTGACCAATATCCGGCGCGTGTTCAATGGTGGTCTGGCGTTTGCGGCAGAGCGAAATGACGGGACTATCACCGCCTGGGGGCTCGCCGCTGCAGGGGGCGTCGCCAACCCTGTTCCAGGCGTTATCAATGTCGACAAGATCATCGCTTCTTACCGGGCGTTTGGCGGCATCACCAAGACCAAACGGCTATTCGCGTTTGGTGACACGGCCTACGGCGGCACCCTCCCGGCAGACATTGCCAACCGCACAGACATCGAACGGCTGTGCTGCGCCAATGCCCGTGCGTTCGTGGCGTTGACCACTGGTAAAAATGTCCTCCCATGGGGGGCATCCACACACGGTGGGGTATTGAGCAGCTATCCGGGCATCGCCACGTTGCGCTTTGTTGATGTGGCCTCCACGTGGCAGGCGTTTGCCGGCATCACTGAAAACAACCGCGTTGCTGCCTGGGGCCCGGCTCCTGCGGGGGTGGTTCCTGCGAACATCGCTGTTCTGACCAATGCCATTCAGGTGGTGGGCACCTCGCATGCCTTTGCCGTGTTGTGCGCCGACGGCCGGGTCTTCGCCTGGGGCAATGTCTCATTGGGCGGCGATACCACACCGGTAAGTGCGCAACTGGTCAATGTCGTCGCCATTTACACCAACTCCCACGGCTTTATCGCCCTGACGTCCGACAAACGCGTGGTCACATGGGGCCATGCAACGGCCCTGGCGGGATCGTCGGCGGTCAATGGCTTTGTGTCTTATGTGGATCCTACGGCGCCGGTCGTGGAAATGGCCGGCCTGGAGGTTGATCCGGCCGCCCTGCAACAGTCCTGACAACAACCCTGCGGTCACTCGTGCGTCGTGAGGACGCCGAGTGCCCGACTGACTTAGAGGTGACTGAAATGAGCGAAGAAATCAGTGGTGTCATGGCAACCCTGGCTGCTCCGACCGTCGATCGGGCCATCGACGGAACGCTGGATCCGCAACCACCGGAGGCGGAAACGACGGTTCAGGTGCCTGCGTACGTCGACATGGCAATCCTTGATCAGGTACGCCTTTTTATTACCTCGGGAGGTACCGCTACACAGTTCAACAGCATCACGGTTAGCAATCGCCAGATCGGTAAGCCGATAGTGTTTTTTGAGCGTCTTGAGCGATTCGCCGAGTACCTGGGACGCGAGATTCAGGTGTCCTACGAAATCTGGCGCGACGCAAACCGCCTGCACACTTCGCGGGGATTGCCCCTTGAAATCAAAGCCGGTTTTGAAGGTGACTACACGCTGGATCTACGTACTTACAACTATGTGGTGGTCACCGGCAAACCGCCGCTTAACTCGCCTTCGTTCAGCCGTTTTACCCGAGCGGCCGCATGGGGGGTTGCACCTTATGAATACGCCAGCAGCGATACCGCGGTTGCCAGCGCGGGACGACAAGGAGATGTGACCGCCACTGGCAACGGCATCTGCACGATCAGTGCGACCGATAGTCAGGGCCAAACCAAGCGCTACAACCTGACTGTTACCGGGATAGGCCAACTGCACTTCCTGACGGCCACCGCCAATTGGTCCGGAATGCGCGACGCCTGCGTCACAGCCGGGCTGGATACGGCCACATTGGCCCAACTGCGACAGTTGATGAATATTTACAGCGAAAGTGCAGGGTCACTGACCGATTACTTCGGGCGCCTGCCTTATCCATTTTGGACCGGTGAACTCAACGGGGCCAACACCGCATGGATCGTCGATCTGGATAAGCCGGAGAACGACCCACTGGATCCCAACCCTACCTCGGTCGACCTGAATGAGTCACATCAGGTTTTGGGCATTTCCATGCGCTGAGAACGCTCATGACGTAGCACCAGGAGAAACTCCATGAACATCTATCGTTTGCTGGTTCACAGCACGCTATTGCTTTGCCTGCTGTTTGGCGGAGTTGCCCAGGCCGTTACCGGCCCGCAAGTTGCGCAAGTACTCAACAGTCGCTATGTCATCGACACTTCCTCATGCGTCGGTAATACGCAGCCTTACTATTGCAGTGGGGTTATGGTGCGTGGCTCGCAGGTCAGTCAGGGCCGACCTTTCTGGATGCTCAGCCCAGAGGCGGTCGGCGCCGGTTCCGAGCGATTCGCTTATCTGCGCAAAGATATCGCGAGAGATTCGTCCGTGCTGCAGAACGGGTATGTGTTCATGGACAAATTCACCGCCATTGGCCTGGGCAAGCTGCTGGATGTGACGCAGCCGAGCCTGAGCGGTGAAGTGCTGGTTACCAACTGGAACGAGCAGGCGCCACAGTCGTTGCCGGTCGAGGGATTGTTTTATGACCGTGGCTGGCCCGCGAGCTTGTTCGCCGCGCAGCGTGATCAGCGCGATTACTTCCAGGCAACGGGAGCGTGGCTGCCCATTCTGCGTCTTGATCTGAATGACACAGGGCAACAGGTATTTGGCTTTAATCAGCAGGATCAGTTGTATGTCGGGTACCAGGTGGCTTCCCGGCTCAATGCACGGTTTGCTGATACATCCGCCACCTGTCGCGACGGCCGTGCGGCGTTCTATTGCAACGGTGTGCTGATTCGCGGCACGGACGCTTCAACGCAGTTTCATTCGTGGAACCCTAGCCCCAACTCGGTGGGGCGCAACGGCGTTTCGTTTTCATGGGCGAGAGCTGATGTGGGAATGGTGCGTATCGCGGGCGTCCAAGGTCTGATATTCAAGGAGGCGGCTGCACCGACGCCCTATCAGGCCCAGGTTCGTTGTTTCTACCCGCTGAATGCCGGAACCAACGGTATTCCCGATAGTTGCCGGCCGTATTGCGACTCGATGGGAATCACCACGGTTGCGGCTTACAACGCACAGGGTAGCGGCAAATGTTCCTTGAATGTAACGACGGCACAGGTGCAGTTGCACGTCGACGTGCGAAACCGCAGTCGTGAGTGGAACGAGATCATCATCGCCGCATGGCCGCAGAACATCCCTCAGCAACTGCCGTTGGAGGCGATTTTTACGGTCGCCAATTCTACGGGGCTGGTGGGGGCTCGGCTTATTCAAAAAGACTTTTATCAGCAAACCACCCGAGCGGTGCCGATCCTTCGCGTCGCACTCGACTCGCCTGACGGCAAACCCTTTGTCTACGACCCGTCGGATCAAAGCTCCCCGTGAAAAACCGTCCTTGATCGGCAACGTTATTTCAACGGGAGTGCTTGCCATGGCGCAAGGAAAGCAAGTTGTTCGGTATTTTGTCGGGCTGTTGATGTGTCTGGTCACCGTCCAAGTGGCGTGGGCGATTTCCGGGCCTCAAGTGACGCAGCTGCTCAATGCTCAGTATCGGCAGACGTCCAGCGTCTGTGTCGGTGACACGACGGTGTATCACTGCAGTGGTGTGTTGGCGCGTCGTTCTCCCGCCGTGCCGACCGCCACGTTCTGGACGCTCGCTCCGGAAGCGGATGCCGCCGGTGTACGTTTTGACTACTGGCGGACAGATCGTGCACCGATGCCTGCGGAGCGCCTAAACGGTTTCGTATTGACCAGCGTGTTCACGGCGATTGGAGTGGGCAAGCAGCTTGATGTCGTGCCGGATGTGTCGGACTCCGAAGCGTTGGTCACGAACTGGGATGATGCGTTGCCAGCACGGATGCCAGTGCAGGCATTGTTCTATGACGTGGGCACGGCCGGCGCGCTACGACGGGCGCAGAAGGATCAACTGGATTTCTTTCAGGCAACCGGCGAGTGGCTGCCGGTCCTGCGGTTGCAGCGCGATGATGCGCAACAGAGCCTCTTTGGTTTCAGCCAGAACGATCAACTGTATGTCGGGTATCAAGTGGCAGCCCGGTTGAACGCACGGTATGCCGATACGTCACCGGTATGCCGGGATGGACGAGCAGCGTTTTATTGCAATGGGGTGTTGATTCGCACGACAGACCAATCGACTGCCTTTCATTCGTGGAATCCAAGTCCGGGGTCCGTAAAGGGCAATGGCGTTTCGTTCAGTTACCTGAGAGCGGATACATATGTCACCAAGCTCTATCAAGCGCAGGGCTTTGTTATTCGTGAACAATCGGCGCCAGCGGGGAATCCATTAAGTCTGCGTTGCTCCTATCCCTTTGATGGGCATTCGGCGACAGGGTCGTCAGACACATGCCGTGTCCACGGTGGCCTGTGCAGTGAAGTGGGTGTTACCAGTGTCGCGACATGGGTTGCGCGTTATGCAGCAAACCCTTATTCGTCTTGTGCGTTCAATACAGACCCACAGCAATTTCAACTCAGTATCGAGGTACGCCTGCATTCGAATGACCGGCTTGGGTGGAACGAGCCGGTTCTCGCCGCCTGGCCGCAGAACAATCCCAATCAGTTGCCAATAGAGGCGTTCATCTATACGACCCTGTCACATCACGGTACTAACGGGCTGGCAGGTGCGCAAAATGACCAGAAGGATTATTTTCAAGTGACCGGCCGCTACATCCCGATCATGCGTGTGACGCTCAACGCAATCCCGGGGCAGGTGTTCGTCTTCAACCCTCAGGAGCAGGGCGTGCAGTAGAACTATCGCGGATGCGCCGCCGCCAACAGCTCCTTGGTATACGGATGCTGCGGCGAATCGAACACGTCGTGGCTGGCACCGCTTTCCACGACTTTGCCGTCCTTGATCACGATCATGTCGTGAGCCAGTGCGCGCACCACCGCCAGGTCGTGGCTGATGAACAGGTAGGTCAGGCCATGTTTTTCCTGAAGTTGGCGGAGCAGGGCGACCACTTGTTTTTGCACCGTACGATCCAATGCCGAAGTCGGTTCGTCCAACAGAATCAGCGCAGGTTTCAGCACCAGTGCCCGGGCGATGGCGATGCGTTGGCGTTGGCCGCCGGAGAACTCGTGCGGGTAGCGATGACGGCTTTGCGGGTCGAGGCCGACTTCTTCGAGTGCCCGAATCACTTCGGCTTTGCATTCGTCAGCGGTTAGCTGGCTATGCACCTCAAGGCCTTCACTGATGATCTGCGCCACGGACATCCGTGGGCTGAGGCTGCCGAAGGGGTCCTGAAACACCACCTGCATTTTCTTGCGCCACGGTCGCAGCTGCTTTTGCGTCAGACCGTCCAGCGCCTCGCCCTGAAAGCGAATGCTGCCTTCGGAATCGAGCAAGCGCAGGATCGCCTGACCCAGCGTCGACTTGCCGGAACCGGATTCGCCCACAATACCCAGCGTCTTGCCGCGCTGAATATTCAGGCTGATACCGTCCACGGCCTTTAGATAAGTCTTGCGTTGAAACAGCCCGCCACCGAGGGCGAACTGCACCCGCAGATTGTCCACTTCCAGCACGTTCTCGCGCTCATCCCGAGGCAGGGCTTCACCCTCCGGTTCGGCGTTCAGCAGTACGCAGCTATAAGGGTGTTTCGGTTCGGTAAACAGCGTTTCGCAAGGTGCCTGCTCGACGATTTCCCCGGCCTTCATCACGCAGACTCGTTGGGCAATGCTGCGCACCAGATTGAGGTCGTGGCTGATCAGCAGCAGCGACATGCCGAGTCGCTGTTGCAACGACTTGAGCAGCAGCAGGATCTTGCGTTGCACTGTCACGTCCAGCGCGGTGGTCGGCTCGTCGGCGATCAGCAACTCCGGTTCGCAGGCCAGGGCCATGGCGATCATCACCCGTT
The DNA here is from genome assembly GCF_059716185.1 of Pseudomonas sp. LBUM1645. Lineage (NCBI taxonomy): Bacteria > Pseudomonadati > Pseudomonadota > Gammaproteobacteria > Pseudomonadales > Pseudomonadaceae > Pseudomonas > Pseudomonas sp. LBUM1645. The sequence continues at coordinate 4,220,745 of NZ_CP166811.1, read as the reverse complement.
GCCGCTGGCCGCCGGACAATTGATGGGGGTAGGCCTTGAGCCGCTCTTTGGGTTTTTGAATGCCGACCAGATGCAGCAACTCGAGTATCCGCGCTTGCGCCGCTTTACCGGCCAGGCCCTTGTGCAGCAGCAGGGTTTCGCCGATCTGCTTTTCGATGCTGTGCAATGGGTTGAGCGAGGTCATCGGCTCCTGGAAGATCATCGCGATACGGTTACCCCGTAGTTCTCGCAATACCTTGGCCGGAGCGCCGACCAGCTCCCGGCCACGGTAGCGAATACTGCCCGTGGTTTCGGTGCCGGTCTCGGGCAGCAGTTGCAGGATCGAGTGAGCGGTCACCGACTTGCCGCAGCCCGACTCGCCCACCAGTGCCAGGCATTCGCCGGGGCGGATGTCCAGGCACAGATTGCGCACCACGGTCTGGCCACTGAAGGCGACGCGCAGGTCACGGATTTCGATCAGGTTGTTACTCATATCAGCTGTCCGCGTCATGACCGGGGATCAAAGGCATCTCGCAATGCCTCTCCAATAAACACCAGTAAAGAAAGAATCAGCGCCAGGGTGAAAAACGCCGTCAGCCCCAGCCACGGCGCTTGCAGGTTCTGCTTGCCTTGACCGATCAACTCGCCAAGCGATGCACTGCCGGCAGGCATGCCGAAACCGAGGAAGTCCAGCGCCGTGAGGGTGGAGATCGCTCCGGTCAGAATGAACGGCAGGTAGCTCAGCGTCGCGTTCATTGCGTTGGGCAGGATGTGCCGGACGATCACCTTGCGGTCGGTCAGGCCCAGCGCCCGGGCGGCTTTGACGTATTCCAGGTTGCGCCCGCGCAGGAACTCGGCGCGCACCACGTCCACCAGGGCCAGCCAGGAAAACAGCGCCATGATCCCCAGCAGCCACCAGAAATTAGGCTCGACAAACCCCGACAGGATGATCAGCAGGTACAGCACCGGCAGCCCCGACCAAACCTCCAGCAACCGTTGACCGATCAGGTCGACCCAGCCGCCGTAATAGCCTTGCAGGGCGCCGGCCGCGATGCCGATCAGTGCGCTGACAAAGGTCAGCATCAAGGCAAACAGGATCGACACCCGCGCACCGAAAATCACTCGGGCCAACACATCCCGCGCCTGATCGTCGGTGCCCAGCCAGTTGACCTTGGTCGGAGGGCTGGGCGCCGGTTGGTTGAGGTCATAGTTCGGCGTGTCGTCGCTGAAGGGGATTGGCGGGAACAGCATCCAGCCACCGTCCTGGTGAATCAGCTTCTGCACATAATCGCTGCGGTAGTCCGCCTGGAACGGCAGCTGCCCGCCAAACTCCTGCTCGGTATGACGCTTCAGGGCCGGGAAGTAGAGGGATCCCTGATAGCTGACGATCAGCGGTTTGTCGTTGGCGATCAGCTCGCCACCGAGGGTCAGCAGGAACAGGCCGACAAACAGCCACAGCGACCACCAGCCACGACGGTTTTTCTTGAAGCGCTCGAAACGACGCCGACCTAACGGCGAGAGCTTGAACATCAGGCGTTCCTCGCGGCGAAGTCGATACGCGGGTCCACGAGGGTGTAGCAGAGGTCGCCGACCAGTTTTATCAAGAGACCGAACAGCGTGAAGATGAACAGCGAACCGAATACCACCGGATAGTCCCGGGAAACCGCGGCCTCGTAACTCATGCGACCCAGGCCGTCGAGGGAGAAGATCACTTCGATCAGCAGGGAGCCGGCGAAAAATACGCTGATAAACGCCTGGGGAATCCCCGAGACCACCAGCAGCATGGCATTGCGAAACACGTGACCGTAGAGCACTCGGCGTTCGCTCAGACCCTTGGCGCGGGCAGTGACCACGTATTGGCGTGTGATTTCATTGAGGAAGGAGTTTTTTGTCAGGATGGTCAGCGTGGCGAACCCGCCGATCACCAGCGCAGTCACCGGCAATACCAGGTGCCAGAAGTAGTCGGCGATTTTGCCCACGGTCGACAGCGATTCGAAGTTGTCCGAGACCAGCCCGCGCACCGGGAACCAGTTCAGCGAGGTGCCACCGGCGAAGACCACAATCAGGAACATCGCGAACAGGAACGCAGGCATGGCGTAGCCGATGACGATCGCAGTGCTGCTCCAGATATCGAAATGGCTGCCGTGGTGCACGGCCTTGCGGATGCCCAAAGGAATCGACACCAGGTAGGTGATCAGCGTCGCCCAGAGCCCAAGGGAAATGGTCACCGGCATTTTTTCCAGGATCAGGTCGGTGACGGTCGCGCCGCGGAAAAAGCTCTTGCCGAAGTCCAGGCGCGCGTAACTGGTGAGCATCAGCCACAGGCGTTCGTGCGCCGGCTTGTCGAAGCCGTATTGCTTTTCGATGTCCTTGATCAGTTGCGGGTCTAGGCCGCGACTGGATCGGGAGGTGCCGGACATGCGTTCGCCGGAACCGCCACCGACACTCGCGCCGCCGATGCCTTGCAAGTGCGCAATAGCCTGTTCCACCGGGCCGCCCGGCGCGGCCTGAACGATGATGAAGTTGACCAGAAGAATGATCACCAACGTCGGAATGATCAGCAGCAGACGCCGCAGTATGTAAGCCCACATCAGTGCGGCCCTCCGGGTTTACCACGGCTGATTTGCTCAGCGGTCATCTGTTGGTTGGTCAGCGGCGTGGTGCTGATTTCCCACCAGCTCTCGATGGCTTCGTCATTGCTCGCTTGCTCGTTGGGCCTGCCGAAACGATTCCACCACACGGTGGAGCTGCCCGGTGGGTAATAGTTGGGAATCCAGTAGTAGTTCCATTGCAGCACCCGGTCCAGAGCGTGGGCGTAGTGCAGCATTTCGGGTTGGGTGGTGGCGCGAATCAGTCCGGCGACCAGTGTGTCGACCGCCGGATTTTTCAACACCATGTAGTTATTGGCGCCAGGGTCGTTGGCCGAGACCGAACCGAAGTAATTGAGCAGTTCACCCCCGGGCGACGTCGTGACCGGGTAGCCGGTGACGATCATGTCGTAGTCGCGGCTCATCAGGCGATTCACGTATTGGGACGAGTCGATGCGGCGGATGTTCATGTCGATGCCGATCTGTTTCAAGGTGCGCTTATAAGGCAGCAGCAATCGGTCCATGCCGTTCTGGCTGACCAGGAAAGTGAAACTCAATGACTTGCCTTCGGCGTTGACCAGTTGATCGCCATCGGGTTTCCAGCCGGCCTGTTCGAGCAAATCGAGTGCCTGCAACTGCTTGTCGCGTATCACGCCGCTGCCGTCGGTTTTCGGTGCTTGGAAAACCTGGGTGAAAACCTCGTCGGGGATCTGCCCGCGCAGCGGTTCGAGAATCGCCAGTTCGCCGGCGTCCGGCAGTTGTCGGGCGGCGAGGTCGGTGTTGGAAAAGTAACTCTGCTGGCGAATGTACATGTCGCGCATCATCTGCCGGTTGCTCCACTCGAAATCCCAGAGCATGGCCAGCGCCTGACGCACTCGACGGTCCTGGAACAGCGGGTTTTGCAGGTTGAACACAAAGCCCTGAGCCGTTTGGGGAGCTTGCGTTGCCAGATGCGCCTTTTGCAGGCGCCCGTCACTCAGGGCCGGGCCGTCGTAGCCGATGGAGTAACCGGTGGCGGAAAATTCTCGGTTGTAGTCGTAGGCTCCGCCGCGCAGGACCTGGCGGGCGACGTCGGTATCGCCGAAATACTCGATGCTGAAATGATCGAAGTTGTAGAGGCCGCGGCTGACCGGTAAATCCTTGCCCCACCAATCGGCATTGCGCTCGAAGGTGATGCTGCGACCGGAGTCGACCTTGCCTACCCTGTAGGGGCCGCTGCCCAAAGGTGGCTCGTAACCGCCCCCATTGGCGAAGTCGCGAGTCTTCCACCAATGCTCGGGAAACACCGGCAAGGTTGCGATATCGAGGGGCAGGGTACGGTTTTCATTGCTTTTGAAGTCGAACCGAACCGTCAGAGGTGATTCCACTTCGACGCCTTTGACGTCGGCAAATTGGGTGCGATAACGCAGGCTGCCCTGGGTCATCAACAGGTCGTAGGTGTAACGAACGTCTTCGGCCGTGATCGGTTTGCCGTCGGCGAAACGGGCTTTGGGGTTCAGGTAGAAGCGCAGGAACAAACCGTCGTCCGAGCGCTCCATCTTCTGTGCCACCAGGCCGTACACGGTGTAAGGCTCATCCAGTGAACGCTGGGCGAGGGGCGAGTAAAGCAGGCCGTCGATCTGTGTGACGCCAATGCCTTTATCGATATAGGGCAACATATGATCGAAATGACCGATTTCGACGGCCGAGCGGCGCATCTTGCCACCCTTGGGGGCTTGCGGGTTGGTGTAGGCAAAATGACTAAAGCCGGCAGGATACTTCGCCGGTTCACCGTACACGGTCAACGCATGTTGCGGTGCTGCAGTCACACCGGTGACGCTCAACAACAGGGCCAAGGCCGTGAACAATAAAGTAGGGAACGCCAGTCGCATTGTCAGCCTTAGAGCCGGGTGGTCAATAACCACAATTTGTACGCTAGCGGCGCGTCCCTCGCCACTCGTATCACGTATCCGAAACACAACGGCCCACCAAAAGGCGGGCCGTTGTGCAGAAAACTTAAGGCTTGATCAGTCCTGACGGCTGGTCACTTCCAGCAGGTGGTAACCGAACTGGGTCTTGACCGGGCCTTGCACCACGTTGATCGGTGCGCTGAAGACCACGGCGTCGAATTCCTTGACCATCTGGCCTGGACCGAACGAACCCAGATCACCGCCCTGGCGGCTGGAAGGGCAAGTGGAGTTGGCTTTGGCGACTTCGGCGAAATCAGCGCCGCCTTCGATTTGGGCTTTCAGTTCGTTGCACTTGGCTTCGCTGGCAACGAGGATGTGACGGGCAGTGGCTTTAGCCATGGTGAAATACTCCTTTCAATGTTCAGTAAAGTGCGGAGCCTACCGGATTCAGTGGTCTATTTCTCCTCAAAGTTCCCTCCAGCCCGCACAGATCGCGGGCATTCCTTTATAGGCCGGCAGTTCTCAGACGCTCCGCATGCTGCACATACAGGGCAATCGGGTCGATGCCCTTGCGCAACGGACCGGCGGTCTGGCTGAGGCTGTCCAGATGATCCAGCGGATAGTCGGACCGGATGACTTTTCCCAAATGGGAGCTGTAGCGGCCAACCAGGCCGTCGTTCTGCTCGGGTTCGGTGGTGAAGTATCGGGAAAAGGCGCGGAGAAACCCGTGCAGCGGACTCAGTGCATCAAGCCCTTTGTCGAGGAGATCGCCCTGCAGGGTGCCGCTCCAGGAGTAATAACGTACGCCGTCGACCAGTTCGCGACCCTTGCCACCCCAGGTTTTCGGCAATCCCTGGGGGTACTTGTCGTTGAACGCGCCTACGCCTTCGGTGGTCAGGGCATTCAGAGCGGCGATGGCGTTCTGCGGCAGGTGACGGTGGCCGCTGAGCAACGATAGAAAGTCTGCAAACAACGTTGCAACCGTCGCGGCGACATGTTCCGGCAGGCGGCCGGGCGTCAGCGCCTTGCGCAAGAAGTCGGCCAGCTCCGAGCCGTGATTCGGTCCGCTGACGGACGTCACCGAAGCGATTGCCTCCGGCGCCGTCGCTGCCGCGTAACGTGCAGCGAGTGCGCCTTGGCTATGGCCGATCAGGTTGACTTTGTTTGCACCGGTTCCTTCCAGTACCCGTTCGATCTGCGCCAGAAGTTGGTCGCCGCGGACTTCATTGCTATGGGTAGCCGACAGGTGCGGGATGAACACTCTTGCGCCTGCACTCCTGAGGGCCTGCTTGACGTCATGAAAGAGTTCGATCTTGCCGATGCGGTCGAAGCCGAAGAGCCCGTGGACCAACAGGATCGGATACTGAGTAGTTGCATTCCGTAGCATGTTCTTTCCTTTTTCACAGTCGTTCAGAGGTGTGTTGATGGGCTCACTCTAAAGCACACCCGCTGTTCGACGTTGTATGAAAAAGCCGCTGTAACCTGATGAAAACGGAATAGAAAATGTACGAAAGTTCGAAAGTACATGAGGTCTTGGTCGGAATATTTGGACATCTTTTTATCTGTAACAGAGCGTTTTACTGCGATGGCCTACTCCGGGAACACCCTTTGCCTGTTAATCGTGTCTCGATTCCGACGTCCAGTCCTCGATGGGAGGACTGGAAGAGGGTATGGCTCACGCCGATTGTTGATCGCTGCTCTGCGCTCTGAGTCGGTCGGCTGCCTGGCGCAACAATGATTCCGTCCCGCTCCAGCCAAGGCAGCCGTCCGTGACTGACACGCCGTAACGCATGGACGGGCTCAGCGGTTGGCAGCCTTCGAACAGATGACTCTCGATCATCATGCCGATCAGTGAACGATCACCTTGCAGGCGCTGTTCAAGCACATCGTTAAACACCGCTGGCTGACGCAATGGGTCTTTGCCGCTGTTGGCATGGCTGCAGTCGACCATGATCCGGGCCGGGATCTTCAGTTTGGTCAAGTCGCTGTTCACCCGGGCGACGCTGTCGCGGTCGTAGTTCGGCCCACGATGTCCGCCACGCAGCACCAGGTGGGTGTCGGGATTGCCCGGCGTCTGAATGATTGCCGGATGACCCTGGCTGTCGACACCGAAATGGCGATGCGGATGGGAGGCAGAGCGCATGGCGTCGCTGGCCACACCGACACCACCATCGGTGCCGTTCTTGAAGCCGACCGGCATGCTCAGGCCGCTGGCCATTTCCCGATGGATCTGCGATTCGGTGGTGCGAGCGCCAATAGCGACCCAGCTCAGCAGATCGTCGAAGTAGCCCGCAGCCATCGGTTGCAGCAGTTCGGTGGCAATCGGCAGTCCCAGGCGGAGCATTTCGCGCATCAACTCGCGGGACAGCGTCAAGCCGCCGGCCATGTCGTCGCTGCCGTCAAGCTGCGGGTCGTAGGCCAGGCCTTTCCAGCCGATGGTGGTGCGGGGTTTTTCGACGTAGGCGCGCATCACCAGCAGCATTTCATCGCTGACGTCGGCGGCGAGGCGGGCGAGGTTGCCGGCGTATTCGAGGGCGGACTGAGGATCGTGAATCGAGCAGGGGCCGACAATGACCAACAGACGGGAGTCTTCACCGTTGAGGATCGCGCGTACCGCTTGGCGGTGGGCGGTGACTTGCTGGCTCAGGACGTTGCTGAGTGGCAGTTGCTGTTTGAGTTGCAATGAGCTGGGCAGACGCAGGGTCAGCGCTTCATTGGCAGGGCTCAAGGTGGACAGCGGCAGAGCAGAGACGGACGAGTTCATATTCGGGCTTCCTGGGCTGGCGGCGGGTTCGTTCCCGCGCACTCGGCCCTACTGGGGTGTTCGACAATTGGCCGGATTGGCTGCGTGTGTGTGCTTGCCACCTGTGGGTGACCGATCGGAGGCGGCAGGCTGTCCCGAGCGGAGGCTGCTAAATCGCCAGGCGGAAAAACTGTCGTAACGGTAATAAGTGGCGTAGTTCATTGTTGAATCCTCTGGTTGTCTGGTGTGTCGCTAAAAATGTGCGGGGCTGAAAAAACAAAACCCCCGGTCGGGAAGCCGACCGGGGGTTGAGAATTCTCTGGTGGCGACCCGTTTAAAGTGGGCGCCGTGTGGGTATCAGGCGCGCCAGTGGCTAAACCAATACCCAAAATAAAAGCTGACCGGAGCACAAACGTCATTCACCCGGGCAGCCGCCACCGAGCGCAGGGCGCTGACGGTACGAAGCTGTGAGAGGGCGTTGAACATGATTTGTCTCCAATGAGTGCGCCGAGCTTACTAGAGGCCGGTACACGGATTCAATCAGAAAATGCTATCGATCACCGACGGCATTTTCTATCGCTTGAGTGCGTCACCGGTTGTGACACACTTTGTGTTCCGCTTACGTACAACGTCACAAGGACGAACCATGACGCCCCTGATCATCGCCGCTGCTCAATCGATCTCCATCGCCGGTGACCTTGCCGCAAACATGGTGCGGCATCAGCGCTTCATGCAACTTGCCGCGGAGCAGGGCGTGCAATTGCTGGTGTTCCCGGAGTTATCGCTGACCGGGTACGAGCGTGGACTTGCGGCTGAATTGGCTATCGCGCCAGACGCCGAGGTTTTGCAACCGCTTCGGGATTTCGCGCGGGAAGTCGGTGTGACCACTGTCGTCGGGATGCCGATTCGCCTGTCGCAGGATTCGCCCGTATTGATTGGGGCGCTGGTGTTGGGCGCTGATGGATCGCTCGGGATCTACAGCAAGCAACATCTGCATCCAGGCGAGGAAGTGGCATTTGCACCGGGAACCGGCGGTTCGACCCTGACCATAGGTGCCGATACGGTCGCGTTGGCGGTGTGCGCGGATTTCTCTCACGCCAGTCATGCCGCCGCGGCGGCGCAGCAAGGCGCCGATCTCTATGCGGCGGGCGTGCTGATCACGGAAAACGGCTTCGTCCCGGACACCGCGTTATTGCAAGGTTACGCCAGCGCTCATTCGATGGCGGTGCTGATGGCCAACCATGGGGGTGCAACGGGTGGCTGGGAGTCGGCGGGACGCAGTGCGATTTGGGCCTCGGACGGCTCGCTGGTAGCGGCCGCACCGGGTACAGGCAACCTGATGGTCGTAGCTCGCCGCGATGCTGATGGCTGGAAGGGGCAAATAGTGGCTGTCGCGGAGGCTTGATGGCATTTGAATTGCGTCCGGCAACGATCCGGGACCTCGACTTCGCTCGTGAACTGACCCGCAAAAACATGCTGCGCTATTACATTCAGCACGATCTGCTGTGGCAGGACGAAGGTTTCGATGTGGGCTGGGCAGGGCGCGAGAACTGGTTGATTGCGCGCGACGAGGCATTGGTGGGCTACGTCAGTCTGAGTCGTGATGCCAAAGCCCTGTACATTCGCGAGTTGCACGTCATCGAAGCGTTTCGAGGGCAGGGCGCCGGTTCCTGGACGATCGATCAGGTATTCGCCATGGCGTGCAAGGAACGGCGTCCGGCATTGCGTTTGACGGTTTTTGAAAACAATCCCGCGCAAGCGTTGTATGAGAGAAAGGGCCTGAAGGTGGTTGGCACGGACGAGTGTTTCCTGAGAATGCAGCGTGATATCGATGCTTCACCCGGCTGAAACACGCTTACGACAAGCCTTTCAAGATGTATTGAAACTTTTTATATGACGCTTGCCGCTAGGTCTGCCAGTCGCTTTTTGCTAAGGTGTCGGCAACCCAATAGGACCATATCGCGAGGTGTCTGCTTGATTAGGGTGCTAGTAGTCGATGATCATGATCTCGTTCGTACAGGCATTACACGAATGCTGGCTGACATCGATGGCCTGCAAGTAGTCGGCCAGGCCGAGTCAGGCGAAGAATCCCTGCTCAAGGCGCGTGAGTTGAAACCCGATGTGGTACTGATGGACGTCAAGATGCCCGGCATCGGCGGTCTTGAAGCCACGCGCAAATTATTGCGCAGTCATCCGGATATCAAAGTCGTCGCGGTCACCGTGTGCGAGGAGGATCCGTTTCCGACAAGGTTGTTGCAGGCCGGTGCCGCGGGTTATCTGACCAAGGGTGCAGGATTGCCGGAAATGGTCCAGGCTATCCGCTTGGTGTTTGCCGGGCAGCGCTACATCAGCCCGCAAATTGCACAGCAACTGGCGATCAAATCCTTCCAGCCGACCAATGATTCGCCTTTCGATGCCTTGTCGGAGCGGGAAATCCAGATCGCGTTGATGATTGTCGGCTGTCAGAAGGTCCAGATCATTTCCGACAAACTGTGTCTGTCGCCAAAAACCGTGAACACTTACCGTTACCGCATTTTCGAAAAGCTTTCGATCAGCAGCGACGTCGAGTTGACGCTGTTGGCGGTCCGTCACGGCATGGTCGATGCCAGTCTCTGAAAATGACTGAAGTCTTCGATCCAAGCGCCTTTCTGTCGACGGTCAGTGGGCGTCCCGGTGTGTATCGCATGTTCGACAGCGAGGCACGCCTGCTCTACGTCGGCAAGGCCAAGAACCTCAAGAATCGCCTGTCGAGTTACTTCCGCAAATCCGGTCTTGCACCCAAGACCGCGGCGCTGGTCGCGCGTATCGCTCAGGTCGAAACGACGATTACGGCCAATGAAACCGAAGCCTTGTTGCTTGAGCAGACGCTGATCAAGGAATGGCGTCCGCCCTACAACATCCTGCTGCGCGACGACAAATCCTACCCCTACGTCTTTCTCTCGGATGGTCAGTTTCCACGCTTGAGCATCCATCGCGGTGCAAAAAAGGCCAAGGGCAAATATTTCGGCCCTTATCCCAGCGCCGGCGCGATTCGCGAAAGCCTGAGCCTGCTGCAGAAGACGTTTTTCGTTCGTCAGTGCGAAGACAGCTATTACAAGAACCGCACGCGTCCTTGCCTGCAATACCAGATCAAACGCTGCAAGGCGCCTTGTGTAGGACTGGTAGAGCCCGAGGTGTATGCCGAAGACGTACGGCACTCGGTGATGTTCCTTGAAGGGCGCAGCAATGCGCTGACGGATGAGTTATCCGCCGGAATGGAAGAGGCGGCGATCAACCTCGAGTTCGAACGTGCGGCCGAGTTGCGCGATCAGATTTCATTACTGCGCCGGGTCCAGGACCAGCAAAGCATGGAAGGCGGGACGGGCGATGTCGACGTGATCGCCGCGTTTGTCAATCCGGGTGGTGCCTGCGTTCATTTGATCAGTGTGCGTGGTGGACGGGTGCTGGGGAGTAAGAACTTCTTTCCGCAGGTGGGTATTGAAGAGGACGTTTCTGAAGTCATGGCGGCGTTTCTCGGCCAGTACTTCATCAGCAGTCCCGAGCGCGACTTGCCGAGCGAACTGATCGTCAACGTGGTTCACGAAGACTTCCCGACCCTGATCGCGGCCATCGATGAGCTGCGCGGTCGCGAATTGACCATCAGTCATCGGGTTCGTGGTACGCGAGCACGCTGGCAACAGTTGGCGGTCACCAATGCCGAGCAGGCACTGGGAGCGCGCCTGGCTAACCGTCAACACGTTGCTGCACGTTTCGATGCCCTGGCGGAAGTGTTGAATCTGGATGAGCCACCACAGCGCCTGGAGTGTTACGACATCAGTCACTCCAGCGGCGAAGCAACCGTGGCATCCTGCGTGGTGTTCGGTCCCGAAGGTCCGATCAAGTCCGACTACCGTCGCTACAACATTGAAGGCGTCACCCCGGGCGATGACTACGCCGCAATGCACCAGGCCCTGACCCGACGCTTCAGCAAACTGAAGGACGGGGAGGGCAAGCTGCCGGACATTTTGCTGGTGGACGGTGGCAAGGGGCAGCTGTCCATGGCCCGCGACGTGCTCAATGAACTGGCCGTGCCTGATCTGATTCTGCTGGGCGTAGCCAAGGGCGCCACGCGCAAGGCCGGTTTTGAAACCCTGTATCTGAACGATGCTGCCCACGAATTCACCTTGCGCGGCGATTCCCCCGCGCTGCATTTGATCCAGCAGATACGCGACGAAGCTCACCGTTTCGCGATTACCGGGCACCGCGCCCGTCGTGGGAAAACTCGGCGCACGTCTACACTGGAAGGCGTTGCCGGTGTCGGACCGACCCGTCGCCGCGATTTGTTGAAACATTTTGGTGGATTGCAGGAGCTGTCTCGTGCCAGCATCGAAGAGATCGCCAAAGCACCCGGGATCAGTAAAAAGCTCGCAGAGTTGATTTATGCCAATCTGCACAGCGAGTAGAATGCCCCCTCACCTCGTAGCCAGTTGTGCCGATGAATATCCCTAATCTGATTACCGTACTACGCGTCCTGCTCATTCCGATCTTCATTTTACTGTTCTACCTGCCGTATCAATGGAGCTACCTGGCGTCCGCCTCGGTGTTCGCATTTGCCGCCGCCACAGACTGGCTGGATGGGTATCTGGCCCGCCGACTGGAACAAAGCACACCGTTCGGGGCTTTCCTCGATCCAGTGGCTGACAAGCTGATGGTCGCTGTTGCGCTGGTATTGCTGGTGCAAGAACATGGCAACCTGTGGCTCACGCTGCCGGCCGCCGTGATCATCGGTCGCGAGATTGTCGTCTCGGCACTTCGCGAATGGATGGCCGAACTCGGCGCCCGCGCTCACGTCGCCGTGTCGAACCTGGGCAAATGGAAAACCGCCGCGCAAATGCTGGCGCTGGTGATCCTGCTGGCCAATCCGTCGGATTTCACCTTCTGGGTGCTGCTGGGTTACGCCTTGCTGCTGATATCCGCGGGCCTGACGTTGTGGTCCATGGTCCAGTATTTGCGGGCTGCCTGGCCGCATCTGAAGACCGACGTGGAAAAGAAATAAACTTTTTTGAATCAAAGGGTTGACGGGGCATCTGGATTCTATAGAATGCGCCTCACCAAGACGCGGGAATAGCTCAGTTGGTAGAGCACGACCTTGCCAAGGTCGGGGTCGCGAGTTCGAGTCTCGTTTCCCGCTCCAAGCATTAAAAAATGGATCTCTGAAAAGAGGTCCATTTTTTTTCGTCCAAAGAAAAGTCTTTCGTTGGCTTTTGCCGCGACATCCTCTGAAAAAACATTCCCCGCCTTGGATAGGGTGGGGATTTGTGGAGCGGTTACTTAAGTCGGGTCCAGACGCTCCTGCCAACGCAACTCGAAGGCATTTTTCGCGCCCGGCTGGATGCTGCTGCCCAAGCGTGCGCACTCGCGAGAAAGGGTGTCGTGCAGCCATTGACGGTCATCCCCTTCGGCGCGACAGATGCGAAATCGATGGAGGCGGGTGGGTATCAGGTCCAGCGACTGCAGGTGCCCGCCCGGGCCCAGCGAGGCAAAGTATAGAAGCCCCAGGTCGCCGCGAAAGGCGGTGTGGCCCTCGATGCCTTCGTAATCGTTCAGCAGATCACCGCAGCCATAGAGAATCAGGCGTTCGCGATACACCTCGATGCCCTTGACGTGGTGCGAGGAATGCCCGTGCACCACGTCAACTCCGGCCTCGTCGATCAAGGCATGGGCGAACCGGACCTGCTCGCGCGGGATATCGAACCCCCAGTTGCCGCCCCAGTGAATGGAGGCGATCACCAGATCCCCCGGATTTTTGCCCTCGAGAATCCGTTTGGCCACAGGGCGCAGGCTTTGCATCGACAGATCCTCCAGCCGCGCGACACCCGCGCGCCTATCCGTGGCGGCCCAGTCTGGCGCAATGCCGCTGTCGGGTGCTCCGAGGCCAAACACCAGCAAGCGCCACCCGCCAGGCTGCGGCAGCACGGCGGGCGCTTCGGCAGATTGACGGTTGTGCCCGGCGCCGGCGCTGCACATACCGTTGCTCGACAGGGTATCTAGCGTATCGGCCAGGCCCGCTGCCCCCCAGTCCAGCACATGATTGTTGGCCAGCACGCAGCAGTCGATGCCGGCTGCGTTGATGGCCGGGAAGTTCTCCGGGCTCATGCGGTAATTGATGCCCTTTTGCTCCGGACGTCCGCGGCGGGACACCGCCGTTTCCAGATTGATGATGCGTGCGTGTGGCTGGCGAAGTTCGAGCTCATCCAGCGCAGCGCCCCAGACATAGGTGAAATCGACTGGGCGGGGAATCGAGCCATTGAGTCGTTCTGCCAGCCGGACGTAATCGCCGGCATTCTTGACGTAAGCTTCGTAAAGCCGCGGATCGCCAGGATGCGGCAGTACTGAGTCGATGCCGCGGGCGGTCATGACGTCGCCGGCGAGAAACAGCTTCAGCGTATCGGTAACAGCTGCCATGGCACCCTCCCGGATATCCCGAATAACGTAAACCGGGGACAGCCCCCGATTAGCGCACCAGCGGCCCCATCTGCGATCCGGCGAAACTGCTTCAGCTTCTGGAAAAAGCGCTCCACCTTCAGCAAGCATCCGGAAGCTCGATCTGATTGGCTGACGCGTAGCGCAGGCTATCGAGCAGGTCGGCGACCCCCGGGTCGCTCTCCGTACCTTTGCGCCAGCACATTCCCAATGTGCCTAAGACCAGGTTCGTTCGGCCGCTGGCAGCATCGTTGACAACCTAGCTGGCGCAACCTGTCATAGCGACGCCCTGACCACCAATGGACAATCAACTGGCTGGGCTCCCGATACCTCGAGGGCCTCGATCAGGTGCCGGGCAGCATTGCGACCGATCTCGTAATACGGCAGTTGCACCGTGGTCAGCGGCGGGATGAACAGTTCGGCGATGCCGATCATGTTGTCATAGCCGAGCACAGCGACATCGGCGGGAATCTTCAGGCCACGGCCCAACAACAGCTGATAGGCACAAAAGGCAATACGGTCATTGCCACAGATCAGAATGTCGAATTGGGGGCGACCCTCGATGATATGTCGGTCGAGGATGGCTGCGGTTTCACCGTAGGCGTCATGATCGGAAAGGTCGTATTGCAGGAGTGCGTCAGGCGCCAGGCCGAATGCCTGACAGGCACGCTGCAAGCCTTTTTGTCGCAGGTCCCAGGCCAGACTCTGTTTTGGCAGATTGATACACAGCGGGCGCCGATAGCCTTGGCTTAACGCGTGATGTACGGCTCGATACTGCCCCTTTTCGTCGTCTGGCACATAACTGACCAGGCGACTGTCATCGGCCAGGCAATTGGCGAGTACCAGTGGTTTGCTCTTCAGCCGCTCGGGAATGCAAACCTGGCGAAACCCCATGGCGCTGAAGATCAACCCGTCGGGACGGTGCGACAACATCAGGTCGATGTTCTGGTCGGTGGGCGGGTTGCTTAGCAGGTTAAGGATAAATACGTTCCAGCCTGCTTGCTGCGCGGTCTGTTCGATGGACAGCAGCAACTCGACCGCGAACGGTGTTGTCGCGGTGTCCAGAGCGAACACACCGATGGTTCGCGACTGGAGGTTGTCGCCGCGCATCTTGCGCGCCGACAGGCTCGGTACGAATTGCAGTTCATCAATGGCGCGACGCACCCGTAGAAGGGTTTCGGGGCTCAGTTTTTCCGGGTTGTTGAGCGCTCGAGAAACCGTCATCAGGGATACGCCGGCCAGCTGTGCAACGTCTTTCACTGAAGTCATGCGAGGCGAGGCCGGTCAGGTTGACGCAGAATCATGACACAGGGCCCGGGCTTCTCGCGACTCGAATGACGCTGCTCATAGCCATCCCGAGGCCAGAGGCCATACCTTGGGAATCGAGACACGCCCGCCACTCCCGCTGGCAAACAGCTTCACGCCCAGACTGTCGGGCCGCGGATAGAGGCGACTGCTGAGACTGAAGCGCCCGTTTTCGTCGAACACCTCGATGGACGAGCGATCGAGGAACACACGCAGTACCAGTAACTCTTGTGTCGGGTCTATCGCCACGCTGCGCTGACCGGTGACTTGTGCACCCGAGCGGTTACGGTCAAGCACCAGACGCTGTAGTGACGCATCGTAGTAGAGCAGGGTTTCTTCATCGCCATCGTCGCTGCAACGCAAGGCGATTCCCAGGTGGCCGTCGGTGCAGCCGAGCAAATCCAGATGCACATGGATTTCGAGCATATCTCCATTCACTTCCGGCACCCACCGGGTTCCCGCTTCATCCCACCAGGACGTACCCGGTAATGGCGTCTGGCGTAGAGCAGTGAGCTCCCGTGCCGGAAACACGCAAAGGCGATCGGCGCACAGTTCAAGTTCGCGCGGCAAACCCAGCATGCCGCACCAGTGATGGGCCTGGCTCGGCATAGGGCTTTCCCACATGTCGAGCCACGCCCACACAAGGCGCCGACCATCGGCGGCCAGGAGCGTTTGCGCGGCATAGAAATCGTGGCCGTTATCCAGCTCGATAAAAGGCCCGCCGGTGAAGTGCCACTCGCTGTCGAGTCGGCCCACTCGATAACCGGTCTGGTACTTGTTGAGCCGTTCGTAACCTTGGGGTTGCATGCCCTGAGGGGAATACAGCAGCACATCGCGACCGTTCAGTCGAAACAGATCCGGGCACTCCCACATATAGCCATCGCCCTCGCTGCCGCTGGACACATAATCAAGGAACTCCCAAGTATGCAGATCCGTGGAACGGTACAGCGGAAGCAGCGGCATATCGTCCAGACGTGCGCCGGCAATCAGGAACCAGTAGTCATCCTCCTTCCATACCTTGGGGTCACGAAAGTGCATGATCGCGTTTTGCGGCGCTGTCTCGATGACGGCGCCATGCTTGACGAACCGGACGCCGTCGACACTGGTGGCCAGGCACTGAACTTGACGGATCGAGCGCTCGTCACCCACGTCCCCCAGCCAAGTGTGCCCCGTGTAGATCAGCGCCAGGGTATCTCCACACACCACCGCACTACCGGAAAAACAGCCGTCACGGTCGAAGTCATCGCCGGGTGCTAGCGCAATGGGCAGGTGCTGCCAATGAACCAGATCGGCGCTCTTGGCATGCCCCCAATACATCGGGCCCCATTTCGCTTCGAAGGGGTAGTGCTGATAGAAAACGTGGTATTCGCCACGAAAGAACACCACCCCGTTAGGGTCGTTCATCCAGCCTGCCGGGGGAGCAATATGATAACCGGGTCGATAATCTTGGATGACGCGAGACAGGGCGTCACTCAGTGCATGCTGCGCGAGGTCAAGAGAAGAAGACGTTGGATCGCTCATAGTATTCAAAGACAAGGTCATAGGGCGCGTGCTCGGACTGAGCGCAGAGAGACGTCATTTGGCGGGTTTTCAATGGCTTGTGGGTGGCGCTCCAGGGCCGCGCCGTCGGCGTCGAACAAGTGCAGATTGCCGATCTCCAGTTGCAGTTCGACCCGATCACCCACCTGCCATCCGGCGTTAACCTCACAACGACAGATCAGTGGCTCGTCCTGACCTGTATCGAGGTGCACATAGGTTTCGCTGCCCAGGTATTCGACCACTATCACGACGACGCCGGCGGTTCCGTCTGCCGCCTTGAGCGACACGTGTTCCGGGCGAATCCCGAGGCTCAACTGCGCGTCCGCTGCCAGGTTCGAGCTGTCAAAGGGCAGGGAAGTCATACCCAATACGGGGCAATCGACCAGACTGGTTTTGCCTGAGGCATGCAGGCGCGCCGCCAGAAAGTTCATTTTGGGCGAACCAAGAAAGCCGGCGACAAAGCGGCTCGCGGGGCGTTCATAGAGTTCGCGCGGTGAGCCGACCTGCTCCACGCGACCGGCATTGAGCACGACAATTTTGTCGGCCAGGGTCATCGCTTCAACCTGATCGTGGGTGACATAGATCATGGTCGAGCCCAGCCGATCATGCAGCCGGGCAATTTCGTTGCGCATCTGCACCCGCAAGGACGCATCCAGATTGGAGAGCGGCTCATCGAACAACAAAATGTCCGGCTCCCGTGCCATGGCTCTGCCCATTGCTACACGCTGACGCTGTCCTCCAGACAGCTCCTTTGGCTTGCGTTGCAGCAGTTTGTCCAACTGCAGGATTTGCGCCGTTTTCAGCACGCGCTCGCGCAGGCTGGTCTTCTCCGTCTTGGCCAGTTTGAGACCAAAGCTGATGTTGTCGTAGACGCTCATGTGCGGGTATAGCGCATAAGACTGAAACACCATACCGACACCACGCTCGCGCGGCTCCAGGTCGTTGACCCGACGCCCGTCGATCAGCAGGTCGCCGCCGCAGATCGAATCCAGTCCGGCGATCAGCCGCAGCAGGGTCGACTTTCCGCAGCCCGAAGGGCCGACGAACACCACGAATTCACCCGCCGCGATTTCCAGGCTGACGTCGCGAAGAATCCGCATGCCGCCCAATTGTTTGTTCACGTTGTCCAGTTTCAATTTGATCACGATGCTGTTCCTTGTCTTTGTTGGGCATCAACCCTTTAACGCGCCGGCAGTGAGACCGGAAACGATTCGGCGCTGGAAGATCAGCACCAGAATCACCAGTGGGACGGTGACCACCACCGAGGCGGCCATCAACAGCCCCCAAGGCAACTCATGGGGGCTGCCGCCGGAAATCAAGGCGATGGCGACCGGCACCGTGCGTTGGGTGTCGGTGAGGGTGAAGGTCAGGGCAAACAGGAACTCGTTCCACGCTGCGATGAAGGCCAATAAACCAGTGGTGACCAGTGCGGGCCAGAGCAACGGCAACAGCACGCGGGTCAGCGTGACCCAAGGCGAGGCGCCATCCATGATTGCCGCTTCTTCCAGTTCATGGGGCAGTTGTCCCATAAACGTGGTCAGCACCCAGACGGTGAAGGGCAGGGTGAAAATCGTGTAGCTCAGGATCAATGCCCAGGACGTGTTGTACAGACCCAGTGCGCGGATCACTTCGAACAGCCCCGACAGCACCGCGACCTGAGGAAACATCGACACACCAAGGACCATCATCAAGACCGTGCCACGCCCACGGAATTTCACCCGGCCCAAGGCATAGGCTGCGGTCAGGCTGAGGAACAGCGCCAGCGTCACCACGCACAGCGCAACCACCAGCGAGTTGCCGATCGCCCGCAGGAATGAGGCTTGATGGAGTACCGCCGCGTAATTGGAGAAGTCGGGGTTATCGATCCAGTAGCTCACCTCGAACAAGGCGCTGGACGGCTTCAGCGAAGTCACGATGGCGTAGTAGAAAGGGAAGACCGCGTACAGCAGCAAAACCCCGATCAGGCACCAGAACCCGAGGCGCAACAGCGCTTTTTTCAGTAGGCGCAGGTTCATGACCGGACCTCCAGTTGACGGCGTCCGAGGTAGAGGTAAAGCATGGCGATCACCGCAACGACCAGAAACAGCAGCGTCGAGGCCGCGCTGCCGTAACCAACGTCCTGGAACTCCACCAAGTGTTGGCGAGCATAGACCGACATACTCATGGTGCTCGATGAGTTCGAGGTCAGCACATAGATCACGTCGAACACTCGCAGGGAATCGAGGATGCGGAAGATCGCCGCCACCAGCAATGCGGGCATCAGCAGGGGGAGCGTGACACGCCAGAACACCTTCAGCGGGTGAATGCCATCGACCCTGGCGGCTTCGTAGCAATCGCTCGGCAACATCTGCAAGGCAGCCAGCATCAGCAGCGTGACAAAAGGGACGGTCTTCCAGACGTCGACGATAATCACCGCCCACATCGACAGGTCCGCATCCGCCGTCCAGGCCAGAGGCGCTTCAATCAGGCCGAGGCTCAGCATCAGGTGATTGATGATGCCGAACTGGTCGTTGAGCATCCATGACCAGATCTTCGCCGAGACAATGGTAGGAATCGCCCAGGGAATCAGAATCAACGCACGCACCAGGGAACGGCCGGTGAACTTGATGTTCAACAACAACGCCACCAGCAGTCCCAGTACGACTTCCAGCCCCACCGATACCACGGTGAAATGTAACGTGTTGCGCACGGCGTTCCACCATTGTGGATCGACCAAAATGCCCGACCAGCTGGAACCGTTGTGAAACAGATAATTGCTCAAGCCAATGAAGGTTCCGCCACCGGTATCCGCCAGGTTGGCGTCGGTCAGGCTGAACCAGAATGTCCGTAGCAGCGGCCAGGCGGCCACCAGGGCCAGACACAGCAACATCGGCGTCAGAAACAGCCAGGCAGCGCGTACTCGGCGACGTTGTACAGGCGTTTCCCTGGTGAGCAGGAGCTCGTCACAGGGGGCGTGGGTAGAAGAGACAGACATGGTGATTTCCTTCCTTGTGGCTTACCAGTTCCGGCGTTTGATGCGGGTGAGTTCGCTTTCCAGTTCGGCCAGCGCCTGATCGACAGGCAACTCACCCGCCAGCACGCCATGCACTCGATCGAAGAACGCATTGGAGACCCGTGGATAGCGATCGGCAGTGACTGATGCGGGGCGCATGACCCCATCGTTGAGAATGCTGTGGAGCTGACTGTAATAAGGCATTGCCGCGAGCAATTCGGGATCTTGATACAGCGACTCGATAACCGGGTTATAGGCGCCTATCAGGGAACGACGTTTTTGCTCTTGGGCACTGGTCAAGTAGCTCACCAGCTCTGCGGCAAGTTTTGGATGGGCGCTGTAACGCGATACCGCCAGGCCCCAGCCACCGAGAGTGGATGCATGGGTGCCGGCTTCGCCGCCGCGGGGCAGGGGAGCGACACCGACCTTGTCTTTTACGGCACTGTCCTGACTTTGAACCAGGGCCCAGACATACGGCCAGTTACGCATGAACAGCGCATTTCCCGACTGGAATACGCCACGTCCTTCTTCCTCGGTGTAATTGAGCACGCCCCGCGGGGAGATGTCTCCGACCCAGCTTTTCGCCAGGGTCAAAGCTGTTCTTGAGGCCTGATTGTTGACCACGATGTCGCCTCGTGAATTGACCAGTCCGCCTTCCGGTTGGCTGCTGATCCACTCCAGCGCATTGCACGTCAGGCCCTCGTAGGCGCGCCCCTGAAATACATACCCCCATGCATTGGGATTCCCGGCATTGCGCTCGGCCTGTTGAATACTCTTGGCGGTAGCGGTCATTTCCTCCCAGGTCTGTGGAATCTGCTGGTTGTACTTCTCGAGCAAGTCCTTGCGGTAGTACAGCAGACCCGAGTCGGTGAACCACGGCATCGTCACCAGCCGTCCGTTCACCGTGGCGTTATCCACCTGTGCCTGGAAGTAACCTTGGGTCGCGTTAGCGGGAAGCACCTCGCGCAGATCCATCAGGTGTTTGGCCAGCATCCCCGGCCACACCATATCGATTTGAATGATGTCGATGTCGCTGGATTGCGCACTGAGAATCTGTTGGTAGAACGACAACCGCTCGGTTGCCGAGTTAGGCGTGGAAACCACCTCGACGTTGTTGCCGGTCTGTTTCGACCACGCCTCGACAGCCTCCTTGCAGAGTTGCAATTCCGCACCTACCGCACCGCACGAGATCGTTAAATCGGCTGCACTCGAGAGGGATGGAAGCCCGGCGCAGAGGGTGAGCAGCGCTGCTGGAAGGAGAGATTTCAGCTGTTTCATAAAGCCCTCTTTATTTTTGTTTTTAGAGAAGTTAACGTTAACATCGCCAAATGTAGCAGCGTATTTGCGATGAGGCATCCTTTTTTTCGTCAATTTTGACAATTCATACCTAAGAAAAAAAAGGCCGGTCGCGGGAACAAAACAATAAAAACAAAACAGGGAAATCCACATGCAGAAAGCATCAAGCTGGCTACTCGCAGGCGTGCTTGGCACCTCAGCGGCCACCTCTCAGGCCGCGACTCTGGAAGAACGCATGGCCGCGTTTGAAGCCCGTGCCAGCGCCGCGGAAAAGCGTGCGGCCGCAGCCGAACAGCAAACCCAGGCGCTCGCCAGGGAATTGCAGCAGATCAAACTCGCCACTCCCGCCTTGCAGCCTGCCGCGTCCACTGCGACAGCCGCTGTGGCGCCCACTGTGGATACCCGGCTGGCAAAACTCGAAGCCCGTCAGCAAAGCATGGAGAAAGAGGGCAGTACCGGACACCTCACCGACGGGTTCAGCTTCAAGGGTTACGCTCGCTCCGGATTGCTGATCAACGATGGGCTGGGTGGTGGGCGTGGCGGCCCTTATACAACCCCGGCCGGTTCAGTCGGTGGCGCCGTCGGGCGACTCGGCAATGAAGACGACACCTACATGCGCATCGACCTGTCGAAAGAGGCTTATGCGCAGAACGGCACCCATTCCAAATTCACGGTTTCCATCGCCGATGGTGTGGAAAGTTCCAATGACTGGACGGCCGACGAAAGCAATTTGAACGTGCGTCAGGTCTTTACCGAACTCGATCATCTCGCCGCCTTCAAGGGCAATTCAGTGTTCGAGAACACCACCCTGTGGGCAGGCAAGCGATTCGATAGAGACAATTTCGATATCCACTGGCTGGACTCGGACGTCGTCTTTCTGGCCGGTACGGGGGGTGGTATCTACGATGTGCAAATGAGCAAGAATTGGCGTTCGAATTACTCCTTGATCGGGCGTAACTACGGGGATTTCAGTGAGGGCGGTATCAATGCCGATGTGGAAAGCTACATCCTCACCTCCAACCAGTACTTCGATGGTGGTCAGTGGCAGTGGATGTTCAATGCCATTGGCTCAAAGAAAAACGACATCGGCACCCGCACCAATGAAGCGGGTCTGACGCCTGCGGACTCCGGCTTGCACAGCATGCTGGCCAATCACCAGAAAGACTTTTTCGGCAGGGAAGGCTTCTTCAAAACGGCGCTGCTCTATGGGCAAGGTCTGGGGGCAGAGGTCAAGAACATCGGTTCGGATGGCGAACTGATCGACGACGCCCGCGCTCTGCGGCTGGCGCTTTACGGCGAGACACCCCTTGCGACTGGTTGGCGAGTCGGCCCCAGTTTGCTGGCCGAACAGAGCAAGGATCGATACGTCAAAGGTGATGACTACCGCTGGATGACACTGAACGTGCGTTTGGCCAATGAAATCAACAGCAATTTCGAGATGGCCTACGAGTTGAGCTGGCAAACCATGAACCTCGACCCCAAGGGTTATCTACAACGTAATGCGGTCGACGGCAACTTCTGGAAATTCACTATCGCCCCGACATTCAAACCTGACGTTGGAGACCTGCTCACACGTCCCGAATTGCGAGTATTCGCAAGCCTCATGAACTGGTCTTCGGACCTGGACCGATACAGTTCCACAGACAACTTCGGCAAGTCGGACTTCAACGCCGGAGGTGTATGGCAGTACGGCATACAGATGGAAACCTGGTTTTGATATCGGCTTCATCTGCGACAGGTTTCGTGCTGTAACCAACCTTTGGCGTTTGTCGATCATTCTGCTGCTCCACTTTACGTGCGTTGGCGCAGTAGTGTTGGTCGTGT
The DNA here is from genome assembly GCF_059716185.1 of Pseudomonas sp. LBUM1645. Lineage (NCBI taxonomy): Bacteria > Pseudomonadati > Pseudomonadota > Gammaproteobacteria > Pseudomonadales > Pseudomonadaceae > Pseudomonas > Pseudomonas sp. LBUM1645. The sequence goes on along the minus strand of NZ_CP166811.1, from coordinate 4,198,128 downwards.
TCAGCGTTGTCGCCTGGCCGAACTTTAAACGGCGCTCTCCCTGGGGCTTGGCTCAAGGACTACAACCTGGCGCTCTAGCGAACCTGTTCGGCCAGAGCGCCTTTACCCCGCGCTTTTTACGCGTGTTGAAATTCCTGCTCAGGAAGAGCTGCGTCTGCGCATCAGATCACCGGGAGAAGTAAAAAACAGACCGGTTTTTACGCCGTTAACGCCTTCATCAAGTGATGGGTACCGAAGATTTTCATGACCCGTTTCAGGTTGTAGACGAGCACGTGCAAGCTCATTGTGCACTCGAGATCAAACGGCCATTTGAGTCTTCGCGCTGCCAGCCGCCGCCCAATGCTTTGAATGTGGCCACTGCAGCGCGAGCCGATTCAGTTTGTGCTTGGGCTCTACCATCAGATGCCGCTAAAAGATTTTCATCGGCGTCCAATACTTCTATCAGACTGACCACGCCTTTTTCATACGCGGTAAACGACGTCGCTCGTGCTTTCGCATAAGCAAACTCGCCCTGGGCTAGCTTTTCGGATTGCTGCTCGCGGTTGATCAGTGCCGAAAAAGCGGTTTCGACATCCTCGCAGGCCCGTAGAACTGACTGGCGGTAAACGGCTATCGCTTCGGCTTCTTGACCCTTCGCCAAGTCAATTTGGGCGTTGATGCGGCCAAAATCGAATAGCCTCCAGCGCAGTCCCAGGACCGCCGAGGCCTGACTGGCACCGTTGCTGAAAAGATTCCCGCTGGATACCGATGTAGCGCTGCCAAGCAGCGCACCCACAGAAAACTTGGGGTAGTACTCGGAGATGGCTTCGCCGATGCGAGCATTCGATGCCGCCAGTCGGCGCTCAGCGACGATCAAATCTGGACGCCGACGCAGCAGATCGGCCGGAGAGCCCATATTGGCGAGATTTGGCACATCAGGGATGCGCGCCGACTTAATCAATTGCGCGCTGTAAGTACCCGGCGGTTTGCCTAACATGACATCCAGAGCATTCATCGCAGCTGCAAGGCCCGCCTGCAGTACCGGTACGGTTGCCTGTACTTGATTCAGCGACCCTTGGGTCTGGTTCAACTGCAGTTCAGCAGCTATTCCTTTTGCATACAGGTGCTCGGTGGTGGTGAGCAGTTGTTGTCGCGTGTCTACTTGCTTTCGGGCAATTTCCAGGCGTGCTTGCAGGCCACGGATGCTGATGTAAAGGTCTGCAGTCTGCGCTACCACCGCGAGGCGTGTGGCAACCGCTCCGGCTTGGGAGGCCTGATAATCGGCGAAGGCTGCCTCTTTGCCTCGGCGTAGTCCGCCAAATACGTCCAGTTCCCAACCTGCATTCAGATTCGCCTCATAGGCGCTACCGTAGCGATTATAGGATGGGTCTGAACTCAGTACTTGGCCCAACGGTGTCTCCACGGACTGCCGGGCTCTGGCCGCCTGGCCATTGACTGTAGCCGATGGCAAAAGCGCTGCGTTAGCTGCCCCCAAACCCGCGTGAGCCTGCTCGATCCTTGCTGTTGCTTGAGCTAAATCGAGATTTTGTTCAAGTGCTCGATTGATCAACTGACTGAGCACGGGGTCATTGAACGCGTTCCACCAAGCGGCGAGATCAGTTGGTGCTGTATCAACTTGGTGTGCTTTAGGTGTTTGCGCCAAAAAATGCTCAGGCAATTCCACAGAGGGCTCTGAATAGTCAGGGCCCACTGCGCAACCCGCAACCATACCGAACCACAGCAAGACGGCAAAACGAGGAGGGTGCATGTGATACCTTCGGAATGATCGATTTGTGACGATATTACAATTTGGTCACAAGTTGTCAACCACCTTCAGGGTGCGTAAGCTGCTCGCATGAACCAGCCATCAGTTTCTTCGCCCAGCGCCCGTGGCCCAGCCGATCACGAGATCCGAGACCAGATTGTCGCGGCGGCCAACGAACATTTCAGTCAATACGGTTACAGCAAGACAACAGTCTCCGACCTGGCCAAAGCCATCGGTTTTTCCAAGGCTTACATCTATAAGTTCTTCGATTCCAAGCAGGCGATTGGTGAGGCTATTTGTAGAAATTGTCTGTCGGAAATCGTTGCGGCTGTTGAGCAGGCCACCAATGTTGAGGGTATCTCCCCGACCGAGCGCTTTCGGCGGTTGGTCAAAACCTTGATCGCCAAGGGTGTAGACCTGTTTTTTAACGACCGAAAACTTTATGACATCGCGGCGTTCGCCGCTTCGGAAAGCTGGCCCAGCTCACAAGTTTATGACGCGCGGATCAAGAGCTTCGTGCTGCAGATTGTGCGAGAGGGGCGGGAACTCGGTGAGTTTGAGCGCAAGACACCGCTGGACGAGACAGTGGAATCGATTCATCTCGCTCTACGGCCCTTCATCAATCCTTTGCTGTTGCAGTACAACCTCGATGTTGTTGAAGAGGCGCCTGGGCTCATTTCCAACCTGATTCTACGCGGTCTGATGCCTTAAAAGGCTTGGCTGACGGATCCGTTGCGCATCCGCAGCAGCATGCGTATCTAAATAACCAGATCTCAAACCCCTCTGCGTTGCCCTGATCATCAGGGCGACTTTCATTTGCCTGGATAGTGACTATTGACTTAATTGGTCACTTGAATAAGCATGGTGCATCCGCTTCCAAGAGGTCTCTATGATCCAGCGCCGCCACATGTCATTCATTTTCATTGGCTTATTGCCGTTTGCCTTAGCCGCGTGCAACGAGGCCATACCTTCAGATCCTCGCCTCCAAACGCCCTTGGTGCGCATCGCGGTGGTTCAACCCTCCGTGCCCGCAGATCGCGTATTCACCGGTATCGTCGCAGCTCGAGTTCAGAGCGATCTCGGATTTCGAGTTCCTGGGAAAGTGCTGGAACGTTTGGTGGACACTGGGCAGAGCGTCAAGCGCGGGCAGCCACTCATGCGAATCGATGCTAATGATCTGGCGCTAACCGCGCGGGCGCAGCAGGAAGCGGTGCTGGCCGCCATGGCCCGATCCCGGCAGGCCTCCGAAGATGAGCTTCGCTACCGGGATTTGGTGTCTGTTGGTGCTGTATCTGCTTCAGCTTATGCAGGGTTCAAAGCGGCTGCCGACTCGGCGAAAGCGCAGCTTAACGCGGCCAAAGCCCAGGCTGATGTGGCGAGAAACTCTACCGGCTATTCGACCTTGCTGGCTGATGCTGACGGGGTTGTTGTGGACACCTTGGCAGAGCCGGGGCAGGTGATAGGCGCAGGTCAGGTGGTGGTACGTGTTGCCCATTCCGGGCAGCGCGAGGCGGTGATCCAGTTGCCTGAAACGCTACGTCCTGCATTAGGGTCGTCGGCGACGGTTGAACTTTATGGGCAAAACCAACGTGCAGGCAGCGCGCGTTTACGCCAGTTGTCCGATTCGGCTGACCGGCAAACCCGTACGTTTGAGGCGCGCTATGTGTTGGAGGGCGCGCTTGCTGATGCCATCCTGGGTTCGACCATCTCAGTTGCTATAGACGGTACGCCAGTCGCCAATTCCAATGAATTACAAGTGCCTATCGCTGCCCTCTACGACGCGGGTAAAGGTCCTGGTGTCTGGGCCGTTGGGGGCGAACCTGAGCAGGTGACGTGGCGCCCTGTCACGGTTCTCAGCCTAAGCAATGCAGAAACTGCTCGAGTTACGGGCAACCTCCAGATCGACGATCGTATCGTTGCACTGGGCGCGCATCTGTTAAGTGAAGGGGAACGGGTCAGGTCTCAAATGGCAGTCAGCGCCCAAGCGCCGGTGGCCGAGGTGCGCCGATGATCGGGTTCAATCTGTCCGCACTGGCGGTGCGTGAGCGTTCGATCACGCTGTTTTTGATCCTGCTGATTTCCGTAGGTGGGCTGTATGCCTTCTTCAAACTGGGGCGCGCGGAAGACCCTGCCTTCACCATCAAACAAATGACGGTGGTTACTGCTTGGCCTGGGGCGACTGCTCAGGAGATGCAGGACCAGGTGGTTGAAAAGCTGGAAAAGCGCATGCAGGAACTGCGTTGGTACGACCGGACCGAGACCTTTACCCGGCCAGGCTTGGCTTTTACCACAGTTTATCTGCTCGACGGCACGCCGCCCTCCGCCGTCCCGGAGGAGTTTTACCAGGCACGTAAGAAAATCCTTGATGAGGAGAAGGGGTTGCCGTCCGGGGTGATCGGCCCGATGGTCAATGATGAGTATGCCGATGTCACCTTCGCTCTATATGCGCTAAAGGCCAAGGGTGAACCGCAACGCTTGTTGGTGCGCGAGGCTGAGGTCTTGCGCCAGCGTCTGCTGCATGTGGCGGGAGTGAAGAAGGTCAATATCATCGGTGAGCAGTCCGAGCGCATTTTTGTCGAATTTTCATACGAGCGTCTGGCGACACTGGGTGTTTCCGCACGAGATATCTTCAGTGCGATGAACGCGCAGAACATGATGACTCCGGCCGGTTCGGTTGAGGCGAAGGGCCCACAGGTTTTCATCCGAATGGATGGTGCGTTTGATGACTTGCAGAAGATTCGAGATACGCCGTTGGTAGTGCAGGGCAGAACCCTCAAATTATCCGATGTGGCTGAGGTCAAGCGTGGTTATGAGGACCCCTCTACGTTCTCGGTGCGCAACAACGGAGAGCCCGCATTATTGCTCGGCGTAGTGATGCGCGATGGCTGGAACGGCCTTGATTTAGGTAAGGCGCTCGATGCCGAGACAACGTCGATCAATGAGCAAATGCCTTTAGGCATGACGCTGACCAAGGTCACCGATCAGGCGGTGAATATTGGCGGGTCCGTCAACGAGTTCATGGTCAAATTTTTCGCGGCGCTAGGAGTGGTGTTGCTGGTGTGCTTCCTCAGCATGGGCTGGCGAGTCGGTATCGTCGTCGCTGCGGCGGTGCCGTTGACTCTGGCTGCGGTGTTCATTGTCATGGCCGCCACAGGTAAAGACTTTGACCGGATTACGCTGGGATCGTTGATTCTGGCGCTGGGGCTACTTGTGGACGATGCAATCATTGCCATTGAAATGATGGTGGTGAAAATGGAGGAGGGCTACGACCGAATCAAAGCCTCCGCCTATGCCTGGAGCCATACTGCTGCCCCCATGTTGTCCGGCACGCTGGTCACTGCCATTGGCTTTATGCCCAACGGTTTTGCCAAGTCCACAGCCGGTGAATACACCGCCAATATGTTCTGGATCGTCGGCATTGCGCTCATTACCTCCTGGGTGGTGGCAGTGGTGTTCACACCTTACCTGGGCGTCAAACTGTTGCCGCAGATCAAGGTGCCTGAGGGGGGGCATGCAGCGATTTACGGTACACCGAATTACCTGCGTTTCAGGCGTCTGTTGGGGGCGGTTATTCGCCGTAAAGGCCTTGTAGCGATATCCGTCGTGGCCTTGTTCATTGTGGCGATTCTTGGCATGGGCGTGGTAAAGAAACAGTTCTTCCCTACATCAGACCGGCCCGAGGTACTGGTTGAGGTGCAGATGCCGTACGGGACATCGATCGAGCAAACCGATTCGGCGTCGGCCAAAGTCGAGGCGTGGTTGGCAAAACAACCGGAGGCTCGGATAGTTACCGCCTACATTGGTCAGGGCGCGCCACGCTTCTATCTGGCGATGGCACCTGAGTTGCCCGATCCTTCGTTTGCAAAAATCGTCGTGCTGACGGCGAGCCAGGAAGAGCGCGAGGCGCTCAAAATCCGGCTCCGGCAAGCCGTGGCTGATGGCTTGGCGCCTGAAGCACGGGTGCGTGTAACACAGTTGGTGTTCGGTCCTTATTCGCCGTACCCGGTGGCCTTTCGGGTTATGGGCGCGGACCGGACAGTGTTGCGCGATATCGCCGCACAGGTGCGCGAGGTCATGGCGGCCAGTCCCATGATGAGAACCGTCAACACCGACATGGGCGAGCGCGCTCCGGCACTCCATCTCACACTGGATCAGGACCGTTTGCAGGCCTTTGGCTTGACCTCCACTGATGTTGCTCAGCAACTGCAGTTCCTGTTGACCGGAGCGCCTGTCACCCAAGTGCGTGAAGACATCCGTTCGGTCCAGGTGGTCGCTCGCTCTGCGGGAAATACACGTCTGGATCCTTCAAAAATTGACGCCTTCACGCTGACTGGTGCTCAGGGTCAACGGGTATCGCTGTCTCAGGTTGGGACGGTGGATGCGCGCATGGAGGAGCCTATTCTGCGGCGCCGTGACCGTACTCCAACCATCACCGTACGCGGTGATGTAGCTGAAGGTCTTCAGCCACCAGATGTCTCCAGCGCCTTGATGAAGCAACTGCAACCGGTCATTGAACAGTTGCCTGTGGGCTACCGGATTGAGTTGGCAGGCGCGATCGAGGAGTCGGGTAAAGCAAACAAGGCATTGCTGCCGTTGTTCCCGATCATGATCGCGCTGATGTTGCTGACCATCATTATTCAGGTGCGCTCGATGTCGGCGATGATCATGGTTTTCGCCACCGCGCCCCTGGGGCTGATTGGTGTGGTGCCGATTCTTCTGCTGTTCCAACAGCCGTTCGGGATCAACGCCTTGGTGGGACTGATTGCGTTGTCAGGGATTCTGATGCGCAACGCGCTGATCCTTATCGGTCAGATTCATTCCAATGAGCAAGCCGGCCTGGCGCCTTATGACGCCTTGGTCGAAGCCACTGTACAGCGGGCGCGGCCGGTGATACTCACGGCGATGGCAGCGATGTTGGCTTTCATTCCGCTGACCCATTCGGTGTTCTGGGGCACGCTGGCGTACACGCTGATTGGCGGTACGTTTGCCGGCACAGTGCTGACATTGGTGTTCCTGCCAGCGATGTACTCCCTCTGGTTCAAGATCAGACCTGAGTCTGCAAGTGATGTGGATGCGTGTACTCAATCCGCATGAGCAATTCGAGTCTGGACCGTTTCGAGACGCAGAGGAGAACTGAGATGACTTCGTTGGCCCGGCTGGTGGAACAATTTGATCCCGGTGAGCCATTTGAGGCTCCTGCTTATTGGTTGCAGGGTGGAACGGTATTTAACGCTGCTCTTTGCTACAGGCCTCGCGTTGTGGGTCGCCTTCCAGTTGGGCGTCGATCTGTTTACCTGACACCCTGCCGCCGAGGGGACGCAACGTCCCCACGGTGGCCAACGTTCAGTCAGTCACGGAACCCTGCGGTATTCTCCCGGCGAAACTGTCCACCAGGCTCGCCACCACCATCTCTCCCATCCGCGTGCGGGTCTGCAGCGTCGCACTCGCGCGATGGGGCTGCAGTACCACTTTCTCGTTGCCGAACAGTGTCTCGGGGACATTCGGTTCATCGACAAACACATCCAGCGCCGCACCCGCGATCTCATCAGCGGCAAGCGCCGCCACCAGATCCATCTCGTTGACCAGTTTGCCGCGCGCCACGTTGATCAGATACCCGTCCTTGCCCAGCGCTTGCAGCACCTCGGCATTGATGATGGCTTCAGTCTTGTCGGCAGCGGCCGCGAGAATCAGCGCATCACTGTTGCTGGCCAGCTGCTTCAGATCGGCGATGAACGTGTGGTTCACATCGCTCATCGGCTGCAGATCGGTGTAACTGATCGGGCAGCCGAACGCCGCGGCCCGGGTCGCCACTGCACGGCCGACCCGGCCCATGCCGACGATCCCGATGCGCATGCCCGACACCTGACGCGCCAACGGCAACGGGGCCAACGGCGTCGGGCTATGGGGCCATTGCCCCGAACGCACATAACGATCATTGGTACACAGACCCCGGCACACGGCAATCAACAATCCGATGGCCAGGTCGGCGACGTCTTCGGTCAGCGCGCCGATGGTCGCGGTCACGCGAATTCCGCGATCCCGGGCGTACGCCAGATCCACCGCATCGGTACCCACGCCGTTGACCGCCACCACTTCCAGTTTGGGCAGTTGTGCCATCAGTGCCTGGTTGATCCCGGTATGCCCGCCGGTGATTACCCCGCGAATGTTCGCGCCGTGTTCCTGCAAATAAGCCTGCTTGTCGGCCTGCTGGAAGTAACGTCTGACGGTAAACAGTTCATCGAGCCGCGCGTTGATTTCAGGGATCAGGATCGGGCTGAGCTGCAAGACTTCTGGCTTCATGTAAACCTCGCGTAACGGAATAAAAAGGCCGGTTTAACCGCGACCGGCAAACGGCATGGCACTGGCCATGACGGTCATGTTCAGGACGTTCGCCTCCAGCGGCAGGCCGGCGATGTAGCGCACAGCATCGGCCACATGCTTGACGTCCACCATCGGCTCCACGGCGATGGTGCCGTTGGCCTGGCGCACGCCTTTGGTCATGCGCACCGACATTTCGGTCAGGGCGTTGCCAATGTCGATCTGGCTGCAGGCGATGTTGAATTCGCGCCCGTCCAGGGCCAGGGATTTGGTCAGCCCCAGCACCGCATGTTTGCTGGCGGTGTAGGCGCTGCTGAAGGGGCGTGGGGTATGCGCCGAGATCGAGCCGTTATTGATGATGCGTCCGCCCTGTGGCTGTTGCCGGCGCATCAGTGCGAAGGCACCACGGGCGCAGAGGAAAACGCCGTTGAGGTTGGTGTCGATCACGTTTCGCCACTGCTCGAACGTCAGCTCATCGAGCGGCACGGCAGGGGCGTTGACCCCGGCGTTGTTGAACACCACGTCGAGGCGTCCGTATACCTCGGTGATGGTGGCAAACAGCGCATCGACACTGGCCGGGTCGCGCACATCAGTGGGCACCGCCAGCGCTTGGTGTCCTTCGCTGAGCGCCAATTCGACCAAGGCCTGCAACGGCTCCGGCCGACGTCCGGCCAATACAAGGATGAATCCGTCTGCCATCAGAGCCAGCGCCACGGCGCGGCCGATTCCGCTACCGGCGCCGGTGACCAGGGCCACTTTCAAAGGACTGGACATGCTGTTATCTCCTCTTTGCAATTCACGAGAGCGTATGTCGGGTTCAAGGTCGCTGACCGACGCGCATTTCCAGTTGGCCGATGCCGTCGATCCCGGCGTTAATGATGTCGCCCGGTTGCAGCACATCGACGCCTGCCGGGCTGCCGGTCATGATCAAGTCACCGGCCCGGAGCGCTACCGATTGCGAGATGCGGCTGATGATTTCACTGACTGACCAGATCTGACTGTCGAGGCTGTCGCGCTGGCGCTCTTCGCCGTTGACGTTCAGCCACAAATCGCCATCCGGGTGTCCGGCGCGAGTCACTGGCACGATGGCGGTCATCGGCGCGGCGCCGTCGAACACCTTGGCGCCTTCCCACGGCAAACCATTGCTTTTGGCCGCGCGCTGGACATCACGACGGGTCAGGTCAAGACCGACGGCATAGCCCCAGACATAGGCCAGCGCCTGACTCTCCGGAATATTGGCGCCGCCTTCACCGATGGCCACGACCAATTCGATTTCGTGGACAAACTCTTCGGTCAACGGCGGGAAAGTCACTTCACCCGCCGCATCCACCACGTTGCTCGCCGGTTTCATGAAGAACACTGGCGGCTGGCGGGACTGGCCTTCGGTGTCTGGCCAAGGGTAGTTGCGGCCGACGCAAAATACCCGGCCGACGGGAAAGCGCTGCTGACTGCCGGCAACCGGCAAGGTCACGGGCAGATCCGGGGTAAACACATATTCGGTCATCGTCATTTTTGTAGTCGTCCTGTTAGAAGCGTCAGCGTACGGCGGCAATCTTTTGCGAAGTTGGACGAATGCCGCTTCGTGTTGGAGAAAAACGGTTTCTTGGCTCAGCGCGCCTTGAGTTCGATGCGGTACAAGCGACCGAGCAGCAACGAATAGGACAAGGTGCCCATCAGCGCCACGCCCCCAATGAACCAGAAGGCGTAGGCAAACGAGCCTGTCGCGTGGACGATGCCGCCAATCACAATCGGGGTGACAATCCCGCCAATGTTGGCGGCCAGGCTGGTGACCCCGCCGGTCAGTCCGATCAATTCCTTGGGCGCGACTTCCGACACCGCCGCCCACGACGACGAGGCGATTCCCTGGGCGAAGAAGGCTATGGTCAGTACGGCGATGCAGATCACGTTCGAATCGGTGAAATTCACCAGCACAATCGACATGCCCAGCATCGATCCGACTACCAATGGCAACTTGCGAGCGAAGGACATTGAGTAACCACGGCGTATCAGCAAGTCAGAAACGATGCCAGCGAGCAAAATGCCGACCGTTGCGCCCACGAACGGCAGCACAGCGAAGATTCCGGCCTTGATCATGGTCAGCTTGCGCTCTTCGATCAGGTACGTCGGGAACCAGGTCAGGAAGAAGTACAGCGCCGAGGTGCTGGCGAACTTGCCAATGCAAATCGCCCAGATCTGCCGATAGCTGAACAGCTCGGCGATCTGCCGCCAGTTGAACCGGGTGCGTTCCTGACTGCTCTTGACCAGGCCACCCCCGGCTTCGATGTACTTCAATTCTTCCTGGCTGACGTTCTTGCAGCTCAGCGGATCGCGGTACAAGTAGAGCCAGATCACACCGAACACAATGCCGAGTATCCCGGTGCTGTAGAAAACATGCCGCCAGTCATAGGTTGTGGCCAGCCATAACAGCGCGCCGGTAAACAGTGCCGTGCCCAGATATTGGCCGCACACGTAAATGCTGCTGGCCAAGCCTCGTTCCCGGGCCGGGAACCACACGGTGACCGCGCGGCTGTTGGCTGGAAACGCTGGTGCTTCCATGGCACCGACGGCCAGGCGCAGCCCGAACAGCGAAGCGAATCCTGTGGCAAAGCCTTGGCACACGGTGACCGTCGACCAACTAATCAGCGACACCCCGTAAGTGAACCGGGAACCGAAGCGATCGGCGATGAACCCGGCGGGGACCAAGGCGAGTGCGTAGGTCCACGCAAACGCGGAAAAAATAAGCCCCATTTCGATCTTGTCCAGGCCCAGATCCTTGGCCATGAACGGTGCGGCAATCGAGATGTTCACGCGGTCGATGTAGTTGATGATGGTCGCAATCAGCAGCAACGACAGCATGAACCAGCGCCGACGCGTCGGCAGTCGCTGAGGCAGCAGGGCGTCCCGGGCGCCGGCGCTCACCGACGGCGCGATGGACGGGGAGGTTTGCGAGTTCGACATGAGAAGACCTTTTTATTGTTAGAAGAATCGAGATGTTCGCGCGCAGCCGAAGCCGATGCCCCCAGTGTCGGGGCAGAGCAATCGCTACTTGAATGAGAGGCGCGGACAGCCGCTGTCAGGCGCTCAGATACGCCTTCGGACTGGCTCGATCGGGGGAGGGTTGGCGAGGGGGAAAAACAGGTTCATCACGTGCGCACCTTTTGATTGTTTTTGGAAGGGTCGGGCTGCATTGGTTGTCACAGTGGTCGTACAACTTCTCAAAATCAACGGAGGCGTTAGATCGTTTTTTCTTCTGGAAAAGGCGATTAATGCAGGTGTCCAAGAAAAACCAAATCAGCTCATTTCCTTCGTTATGCTTCATATGTTTAATAACTTATTGTTTTTAAATGATTAAATATTTACGTGTGCTCGTAGCTTTTTTGGACAGACGACACATCACACACGGATACAATTAATTCTCTGAATTTCGTTGTCATCCTATGACGTGTTGAAGCCAGCGATGTCTGCCTTCACAATCACCGCAGTCGCCGCTTGCATCCCGGCGCGACGACAACCTGTCCATGTACCAGTCGAGGAATCCCAGGCGATGTCGTCACCCGATCGAGTGCCCACTTACGTCATGCAGCAACGCAGCGAATTGACGGACTTTTACATCCGCGACAAAAAGGGCCGGCGCGCCGAAACCAGCCCGCATCGCCATGAGTATTTCCAGATCCAGGTCAACCTCGGTGGCGATACCGTGCAGCACATCGGCAACGTCGAACGTGCGTTTCCGCGCAATACGCTGGCCTTCATCCTGCCGCATCGCGTGCACGTGATTCCGCATCCGGCCGACAGTAATTTCATGGTGATCAATTTTTCCCAGACCTTCCTGCTGCCGCATTTGCAGTGCGACCCGATGGATCTGGAGGAAGTCTCGATTCTCCTGGCCCCGGAGTTATCGCCGTTCCGCTTTCAGGAGCATCTGGATTTCATTCTGGCCGATGAAGATTTCAGCAAAGTCTGTGCCCTGATCGAACAGATGCGCGTGCTCGATGAAAACCGTCAGTTCGGCACCCGCGAGATGCTCAAGGGGTTGTTGCTGCAACTGGTGGGGAGCGTTTGTGCCTTGTATGCCGAGCCGCTGAAACGGTTGGCCGAAGAGAACGCCGCTGAAGTCAGCCGACGCGACGCACTGAGCAGGATGTCCGAATACTTGCGCAAGAACATCGCCGACCCCGACCTCAACCTGATCAAGGTGGCTGCTGCGACTTACTTGTCACCGACGTATCTGACGCACTGGTTGCGCAAGGAAATCGGCAAGACCTTCACTGAGTTGGTGCTCGAGCGCAGGATGCACGCGGCGCGCAATTATCTGCTCAATGGAACGCGGCCGGTGGGGGAGGTGGCGAGATTGTGCGGTTTCGCTGACGAGGCTTATTTTTCGCGACGCTTTCGCCAGATACATGGCCAGCCACCTGGGCAATTCAGACGTCAGCAACTCAATCCTGATACGCCGCAATCGCCGTCCAGCACGTGATCGACAGTTGTAGGTGATGTGGCGGTAGATACGAGGTCGATCTGGGCGCACCGGATTGAAGATGGGGTGATCGGCAGTGGGACGCAACGCAGCGCGCTGCACTGAGCGAGTTGGCCGTCAGTAAAATCTGACGGCCTTCGCTTGCCGCTCTTCAACCTGCAGCCGCCCCACAAACGCCACGTTGCTCAAGCGCGTTTCACTGCATCGGCACCTGGAGGCGGCAGGTGTACATCAGCTGTACTGATTTGCCGAACCAGCAGCGGATTTCAGCTTCCTGGAATGGGTCAGCTGATAAGCAATTGCCAACCAAATGAACCACCCTGGCATGACCAGCAAGGCAACACGAGTGTCAGGTCTTAATGCCAGCAGGCAGAGAACAAACCCCAGGAACGCCAGGGAGAACCAGGCCATCGGCACGCCGCCAGGCATCTTGTAGGTCGATTGCGCATGCAGGTCGGGTCGGCTTTTGCGATAGGCAATGTACGACGCGAGGATGGTCGACCAAGTGAAAATTACCAGGATCGCCGAAACGGTAGAGACGATGGTGAACGCTGTCATGACCTCCGGAACGATGAACAGCAGCAGTACACCCACCAGCATCAACAGTGTGGTAAACGCCAGGCTTAGCAGAGGCACGCTATTACCCGACAAACGCCGGAAAATCCCAGGCGCATTGTCGTGACTGGCCAGTCCAAACAGCATGCGACTGGATGAAAATACGCCACTGTTGGCCGATGAGGCGGCAGACGTCAGCACCACAAAGTTGACGATACCTGCTGCTGCGGGAAACCCTGCAACCAGAAACAGTTCTACGAAGGGGCTCTTGTTGGGCGAAACCTGTTGCCAGGAAGTCACTGCAATAATGCAGGCCAGTGCCAGCACATAAAACAGGATGATTCTCAGCGGAATCGAGTTGATGGCTTTAGGCAGGGTCTTCTCAGGGGAACGGGTTTCGGCGGCTGCAGTACCGATCAGCTCAGTGCCGGCAAAGGAGAAGATTGCCATCTGGAATCCGGCAAAGAAACCAAACAGGCCGTTGGGGAAGGCTGCCTGTTTATCCAGCAGGTGGTTCAGGGATGCAGTAACGCCACTAGGTGATACAAAGGAGCTGGCAATCATCACCATGCTGACGCCAATCAGGGTGACGACGGCAATGATCTTGATGATCGCGAACCAGAACTCCACTTCACCGAAAAGTCTGACTGTCAGCACGTTTAGGGCAAACAGCGTCATCAGCATACCGATGGCCGGGATCCAGGCGGGTACATCGGGGAACCAGTACTGAAAGAATCCGCCGACCACGACGGCATCGCCCACCACCGCGACGCTCCAGCTCAGCCAGTACGACCAGCCGAGGAAGAATGCCGCTCGCGGGCCGAGGTAGGCACCGGCAAAATCCGCGAAGGTTTTGAAGTTCAAGTTGGAGAGCAACAGTTCGCCCATGGCGCGCATGACGAAGTAGACGAACATCCCGATGATCATATAAATGAGGATGATCGACGTGCCTGAGAGAGCAATGATCTTCCCGGAACCCATGAACAGGCCTGTACCGATCGCGCCTCCCATGGCCATTAACTGAATGTGACGATTGCTGAGCGTGCGCTGCAGCGCGGGCTGTTCAACCCGCTCGAATGGAGTCGATTTCATTACAAAACCTCTTGATTTTATGTTTTTGAGTTTTGGCAGAAAGTGGGTGTCTGGCGTTCTTGTTAGAGATGCAACGGCTACTGACGGTGGTGGTTTGGGGGTGGCAGGGTTTCTCGCCCACTCACACGGTGTGTGCCCCCTTGGCACTTTGCTCAGGAGGCATCACCTATGGCTATCAGCTGACTGTGCGCAGGCGCGAGGAGACGATTGCTGGCTGCTGATCAAGCAGTTGGTAGAGATTTTTTATGTTGGCAGGCGTCGGCACCAGATGAATGCGCTCACCGATGGCATGCTCTCGCGCCAGGTCGTGCACGTAGCGCAGTGACGAAAAGTCTTCCAGGGCAAAACCCACCGAATCGAAAACGGTGACCTGTGCGTCGTTCTCGCGGCCCGGGACTTCGCCCTGAACAATCCGGAAAAACTCGACGACGGGAGAGTCCGCCTCCAGTTGTTGAATATCGCCTTCAATTCGGGTTTGAGGCTCGAACTCAACGATGACTCGTGCATTGCGCAGAATGTCGGCGTGCAGTTCGGTTTTCCCCGGGCAGTCACCGCCGACGGCATTGATATGCATGCCGGGCTCAATCATCTCGGGCGTCAGAATCGTCGCATAGGCTTTGTCTGCGGTAACGGTGGTGACGATGTGCGCGCCCTTGACCGCTTCCTGTACCGAGTTGGCCAGAATCACCTCAATATCCGGGAATGCGGACAGGTTGTGCTTCAACTTGAGTGAAGCGTCGCGGTCGATATCGAAAATGCGTAGTTCCTTGATGGACAGCATTTCGTGGAAGGCGAGGGCCTGAAATTCGCTCTGAGCACCATTGCCGATGATTGCCATGATGCTTGCACCGGGGCGCGCCAGAGACTGTGCGACCAAGGCAGAGGTCGCGGCAGTGCGCACGGCGGTGGTCAGCGTCAGTTCACTGAGCAAGGTTGGATAGCCACTGTGGACATCGGCCAGGACACCGAAGGCCATGACCGTCAGCAAATTCCTTTGACCGTTGTCCGGGTGGCCATTCACGTATTTGAACGAGTACTGTTGGCCATCGTCGGTCGGCATCAACTCGATCACACCGGCGGCCGAATGATTGGCGGTGCGGGGCGACTTATCAAACTGCGCCCAGCGTGAATAGTCAGCTTCGATGTAAGTCGCCATTTCGCGAATTGCCCGGCGGATTCCCACCTTGGCGAACAGGCGTGCGGCATGATCGACGTCTATAAAAAGAGTCATGTTTTTATTCTCCGATTCAATAGTTGAAGCGCTGCGATTCAGGGGGATGACTCAGGCGCGTTTGCTCTCGTAGCCATGCAGCACGTTGACTGCATTGATCCCGATTTCATCGACCATGTAGCCGCCTTCCATCACAAACAGGGTGGGGCAGCCCACGCCCGCTATCAGCTCGCCGATGCCGACGAAGTCTTCGCTTTCCAGCAAGAAGTGGCTGATGGGGTCGTCCTTGAACGTGTCGACGCCCAGTGAAATAACCAGCACTTCAGGGGCAAATTGCTGGAGTTTCTTGCAGGCGTGGAGCAAGGCGTTGCGGTAGCTTTCCCAAGTGGTGTTCTTCGCCAGCGGATAGTTCAGGTTGTAACCTTCGCCGTGGCCCGCGCCGACTTCGTGGCTGTAGCCTGAGTAGTACGGATAGGACACCGTCGGTTCGCCGTGCAGCGAGACAAACATGACGTCACTGCGCCCGTAGAAAATGTTCTGGGTACCGTTGCCATGATGAAAGTCGACATCCAGTACCGCGACACGTTTGGCGCCTTGGGTAATGGCCTGCTGTGCGGCAATGGCTGCGTTGTTCAGATAGCAATAGCCGCCCATGTATTCACGCGCGGCGTGATGGCCGGGCGGACGGCATAGGGCAAAGGCACTGTCGTGGCCTTCATCGATCAGCGCCAGTCCGGTCAGCGCGATATCGGCACTGGTTTTTACTGCTTGCCATGTGGTGGCGGTAATCGGGGACCCGGCATCCATGGCGTAGTAACCAAGCTTGCCGTCGATGAAAGTCGGCACTTGCTCGTTGGCCAGATCGCGCACTGGCCATACCAGCGGCAAGGCATCGTGGGTGCGTCCGGTTGCACTCCATTCAGACCAGGCGGATTCCAGAAAGGCTACATAGCGCTCGCTGTGTGCGTTGACATAGCACGCCCTGTCAAATACTCGCGGTTCGATGACCTGGCCAAGCCCTACCTGTTTGACCCGATGATGGACGGTATCGGCCCGGCTGGGCTGTTCGAAGGACGGCTTGAGCACGCCGTCTTTCAATTCGGTGCCGTGGTGCAAACGGTGGGAATCACTGAAAACTGTAAACATTGTGCGCATCCGTTGATGTGAGCCAGTGCAAATATTCTGTTCCGGCTGGGAGGCGCTTTCTTTGCTTTGTTTTCGTGGTTTGCTAGATTATTCGGGAGTTTTTACTCAGGAATGGCGTAATGCAGAAAAAATCATCCAAACGCATCAGTCTCGACGACACCGACCTGGCGATTCTCGCGTTGCTGCAGGAGGACGCGAGTATTTCCAACGCCGAGCTCAGTGAGCGGCTGTCGTTAAGCCTTACGCCTTGCTGGCGGCGGCGTAAGAGAATGGAGGAGGCGGGCGTGATAAAGGGCTACCAGGCCAACCTTGATCGACGAATGCTGGGGCTGGATATCATGGCGTTCGTGCACATCCGTTTTTCCACCCACGCCGATCACGCTCCGGACGCCTTCGAGGCGGTGATTGCGCAATTGCCCGAAGTGTTGTCCTGTCACAAGATCACCGGGGATGCCGATTACGTGCTGCAAGTGTTGGCAGAGGATCTTGATAGCTACAGTGACTTTATCGAGCAGGTACTCAGGCGTCAGGTGGGTATTGCATCTATCCAGTCCAGTTTGTCGTTACGCGAGGTCAAGACCAGTAGCCGTATAGCGATACCCAAATCCAGCAGGGACTGAAAGGGCAGGGGTTAAATCATCTTTTCAAGGTCGCGCTATCGTCTGTCCTGGACTTTTTAAACGTATAGATGCGCCGTAAAAACTCACCGCTTTGCCGCGCAGACAATGACCACGGATCCGCCAGTTTCGCCTCGCCACAGGCGCGCGCCGGGGTATGTCCTTTTGGAACCCAGACGGCTCCACTGGCTGATTGTCGAATAACACCTCGGTGGCCTCGCTGATCACCGCGCCCGGTTTGGAGCCGGGCGAGCAGCGCTGGTTAAGCCTGGATTCTGGGTAATGTTCAATTTGAGGTAAACGGCAGCCGTTCTTTGAACCAGGTCACTGCCTGCATTTTGAACGCCTCGGCAGGTGGCGTTAACGGGTAGCGCTGGTCATAGGCCAATACAATGCGCTGAGCGGGTAGCTCTTCGCGTATGGGGCGACAGACCAGGGGTTGACCATCGTAGCTATGGTCGCCGAAGGGTCTGGTATAGGTCAGCGCCACGCCGAATCCCCGTGAGCTAGAGGCGCAGCCCTGAACGAGTTGTCGCAAGACAGCCCCAAGACCGCCCGGTCCACGAAAGCTGAGCGGTTTTGGGTTTCTAAATCGGATGGTTTGAAGGTTATCGGAAACCCGATTGCTGCCCGTCACCACAGGTAGCTTTGGGTCGCCAACAGTCGGTTGTAAATTAACCGGTTTGTGGGGGGAAGGGGCGGCGTCGGGGGCGGATTTCCTGGTGATATTCCATGCCGGCAAACTTTTGTCGCTCCGAGGCTATCAACCCTTCCTTGTGGTTATGTGAGAAGTGGTGAGGTCTTATCGACGCCGCGACGGCGATCAGACCGCCGTCACGACGTTAGTGCTCAACCGCGAATGAACGCCAACAAATCGGCGTTGATCTGATCCGCGTTGGTGGTTGGCATACCGTGAGGAAAGCCCGGGTACGTCTTGAGAGTGGAATGCTTCAATAGTTTGGCCGAAAGCGGCGCAGAGTCGGCAAACGGCACAATCTGATCATCCTCTCCATGCATGACCAGTGTTGGCACCTGAATCGCCTTCAGATCTTCGGTGAAGTCGGTCTCGGAAAACGCTTTGATGCAGTCGTAATGAGCTTTTGCACCGCCCATCATCCCTTGACGCCACCAGTTGTCGATTACGCCTTGTGAAACCTTGGCCCCGGGTCGATTGAAACCGTAGAACGGCCCCGACGGCACGTCCATGTAAAACTGCGCGCGGCTGGCGACCAGTGCCGAACGGAACCCGTCGAACACTTCCAGAGGTAAACCGCCGGGGTTCTTCTCTGACTTAACCATGATGGGGGGGACCGCACTGATCAGTACGGCCTTGGCAACGCGTCCTGGTTTGGCTCGAGCGGCGTAGCGCGCTACTTCACCACCACCGGTCGAATGGCCGACATGGATCGCACCTTTAAGGTCGAGCGCATCGGTCAGCTCGATGACATCAGCGGTATAGGTGTCCATTTCGTTGCCTACCCAGGTTTGGGTCGACCGACCGTGACCGCGGCGGTCGTGCGCGATCACCCGATAGCCTTTGAGCAAGAAAAACATCATCTGGTTGTCCCAGTCGTCCGCGCTCAATGGCCAGCCGTGGTGGAACACGATGGGCGTCGCGTCTTTCGGACCCCAATCCTTGAAGAAAATCTCGGTGCCGTCTTTGGTTGTAATGGAGTTCATGGCGTGCATCTCCTGTGATCTGGTTTGTGTTGGGTTGCAGAGTGCTTATCAGCGGCCTGCGTCAACTCGGAAAAGCTGGAAAGCGGTACCAACAAACTTGCGGCCACTACTGCTGAACTTGTCAATATGGCCCGACGCTGGAGATCTATCTCCCGATTGGAGTCTTTCATTGGCGGTCTCTCGATCATATGTTGTAGCTCAGGGAGATTCGTACCTCCACCCGTCCTCTACATCCCGTGCGAGCGGGCTGCCTTGGCTTGGACGGAGGCGCAAACCACAAACCTGGCATACGAGCAGTTTTTACGCGGACAAACCCAGGCGTTGCTGCAAGAGCCGGGCAATGCGGTTTTCCAGATCATCGATCGCACTAATCTGCGTCGAGAGCTTGAGCAGCCCGCGGGTTATTTCAACTCTCAACTCAAGCGCAACAATCTTGAAACGGCGCTCTCGCTGGGAGCCTGGCTCAAGGACTACAACCTCGCGCTCTAGCGGACCTGTTCGGCCAGGGCACCTTCGACATGAGGCTCTGCGCTGAAGTCGAGCATGGAAATAAAGCTGTCCATCAGCGGTGATTCGTTATGGGTATTCCAGCTCATGTACAGCCCGATGGCGGGGTTGGGCGACTCTGTCACCGGGAAGATTCTGCGAAACAGGACCTTGTCGCGCATGATCGAGTTGGCGATGGATTCGGGCACCAGGGCCACGCCGAAACCGCAGGCCACCAGGCCGATCAGGGTGTGGATCTGCGCGGCTTCCTGCACCACTTTCGGGTAAAAACCGGCGGCTTCGCACAAGGCAATGAGCTGGCTGTGATAACCGGTGCCCAGGGCTTCGGGTGTGAACACGAAGTCTTCACCGGCGAAATCCCTCAGGTCGATTTGCCCGGTCTGCGCCTTTGGATGATGCGTGGGGAGCGCCATGACGATCTCTTCGTCGAGCAACAAGCGCGATTCGATGTTGTCCGCCGAAATGGGCAGTTTGCGCATGAAGGCGATATCTGCGTCTCCGGACAAAATCGCCTTGGCCTGGCTGGAAGATGGCATTTCCTTGATGATCAGCTGGACCTTGGGAAAGGTTTCGCGAAACTGCCTGAGGGTGTTGAGCAACGACTCGTAGTAAGCAATGGACACCGCGGTGACCGTGAGTTTGCCGGCGATGCCTTCGGACACTTGGCGGGCGTGTTCCACCCCCAGTTCCAGTTCCTTGAGTGTGCTGTAGGCCGCGTCCAGAAAGGCACTGCCGGCAGGTGTCAGTTTTACCCCGCGCTTGTTACGCGTGAACAGGCTGAAACCCAATTTGTCTTCCAGGCGATTGATGGCCTGACTCAGTGGCGGCTGGGCCATGTGCAGGCGAATCGCGGCTTTGTGAAAATGCAATTCTTCAGCCACGGCGATGAACTGCCTGAGCAGTCGGGTTTCGATCATTCTTCCGTTCCTTCATTTGAATTGATCAGTGCTGCGAGCTTGCTCCAGACATTGATTTGATATGAGCCAGGTATCAACTTCGCCCCTCATTAGTATTAAACAAGCCACTTGTTCATTGTTAAGGTGAGGTGGCAATCAAGAGGGGAAATCAATGAACTTTACAGGAAAGACTGCGATTGTAACGGGCGCTGGCCGAGGCCTGGGTTTCATCTACGCAAGGGAATTGGCAAGGCTGGGCGCCAATGTCGTGATCAGTGATATCGGCGCGGACAATATCGGCGATGGTGCGGATACGTCCATTGCCCTCGATGCTGCACGAACGCTTCAGTCCGAGGGTTACAGCGTTGTCGGTCACCACGGCGACCTGGCTGAAGAGCACGGTTGTCGGCAATTGATCGAGACGGCCATCGAGGCCTACGGCCAACTCGATATCGTGATTCACAACGCCGGTTGGGTCGGTTATCAATCGATTGAAGAGGCCGAGTTGTCATTTATCGAGCGCGCGGTGGATATCAATATCTATACGCCCATCTGGTTGTGCAAGCATGCCTGGAAATACCTCCGGCAATCTGCGGCTGCGCGCGTGGTGCTGACCTCTTCGGATCGGGCGATGTATCAACAATATGCTCAGTCAGGCCTGGTGGCTTATGCGGCCGGCAAGATGGCGCAACTGGGCATCATGAACGCGCTGAGCATGGAAGGCGCGACCGATGGCATCCTGGTCAATGCGGTTTCGCCCGTCGCCAAAACCAGAATGTGGGGCGTGACCGGGGAACCGGACAATCTGAAGCCGCAGTGGGTGGCTCCCGGTGTGATTTTCCTGGCGTCGGAGCTGTGTCAGGACACCGGTTACATTCTGCGAGCCAGTAATGGCCAATTCACCGCTACACGGTTTTCCGAGAATGAGGGCGTCGACTATCCCGTCGACCTGGCCCGGGTCAAGGCATCCAGCGCCGAGCAAATTGCTCAATTGTGGGACCACATCAAGGAGTGTTGATATGCCTGCTCAGGAAGAGCTGCGTCTTTTTTCATCGTGTCAGTCTGATCTGGGCGAAAGCCCGGTTTGGGACGAAACCTGCAACGCTCTGTTGTTCGTGGATATTTCAGGAGGGCAGATCAACGTCCTGGACGAACAGGGCAACCTTACGCGTCTTTACGAGTCGCCATCACGGATCGGCGCGTTGGCGCTGACCAATGCCGGTAACCTGATTTTTACCCAGAATGCCGGCGTCGCCATTCTCAATCGCACCAGCCTGCGTGTCAGCCATAACTCGAAACTGGCCATTACGAAGCAACGCCATATGAGATCGGATCGACCGCACGCAACCGGAGTTTTATGATGAGCTGAGCTGGCTTTATAGCTGGAACGTTGCGCAGTGATTGAACACCCGTGTTGTCAATCTGCATCCGCTGGCACCCTAATGGGTACATTTTCCAGCAAATCAGTTTGGGTGGTGGCAGACCATCAGTCTGCGTTCAGAGGGGCTGGGTCAGTCACTCTGAAACCCATGCTCCATTTTCAGCCAATAGCGTGGCAACCAGGGCCGTGCTGTCGAGGACGTGCAAGCGTTGCGTCACCTGGTCGGGTGGCAGGCGAAACGGTGGCACGCTGTCACAGATGACGATCCGTTCAAACAGCGTGCTGTCGAGCAGATCGCTGCCACCGGTGAACAAGCCATGGGTGGCTGCTGCGAGCAAGCGGACGGCGCCGGCCCTCTGGCAGGCGCGGCCAGCACGCATCAGCGTATTACCGGTGCTGATCAGGTCGTCAAAAATGATGGCGGTCTTGCCCAGGACTTCGCCCACCAGCAGTGTGCCAGTGAGCGTGGCTTGCTCTCGGTGCTTTTCCATCAGCGCACCGCCGACCGGGCGACCCAGTCGCCGCTCCAGGGCCTGGCGAAATTGTTCGGCGCGCTTGGCACCTCCGGTGTCGGGGGAAACCGCAACCACCTCGGTGTCACCGACCAGCCCGGCGAAATACTCGGCGAACAATTCCGTGCACTGCAAGTTCCATGTGGGAATGCGAAAGGCGTTGTCGAACGCCGACGGGTTGTGGACCTCCAGTGCAACCAGACGATCTACGCCACACGCTTCGAGCATGGCCGCCAGGTAACGAGTGATTGTTGGATCCTGATGCTGGGTGCGGCGATCCTTGCGCCCGTAGCAGAGGTAGGGAGTCACCACTTGGACCTGGTGAGCACCGGCATCCTTGAGTGCGCCACAGAAGAAGAGCAAGCGGCACAGTTTATCGTTCGCGCTCTGTCGGTCATCTCCATACAGAGCATGAAACACTACCACCTCGCGGCCGTTGACCGACTCCAGCGGTCGGCATTTATGTTCGCCATCCTCATAGTCGCGTTCTTCGTGGAGCGCCAGTTGACAGCCGAGCCGTTGCGCCACGCGGGCAGCGTAGTGCTCACTGCCTTGCAGAGCGAACAGAAGAGGGCGCCTCGCATGTGTGGTCGGCATAGAAGTCTCCTGACGGTGACTGATTGTTTAACCATAGCGCATTGAAGCGATCAATCGTGCAGAGCGTCCGTCAGTAAACGGGTATACAGGCCGGTGCTCGACCATTTGATATTCATGGGATCAATGGAGATCCCGAAGGCTGCGTCGGTGCATCGGGTTTTCGTTCTGGAAATGACAGAGAGGGTTTCTTCGTCTATAAGAGTAATATCGTTATTTGACATTGTTATAAAAATGCCACGTTAGAGAGTGCGCAGAGGGGCGAATAATTTAATATTGACGCCAATAAATAAATGTTGTTTGTGGCGCTTTGTTGTGTTGAATGTGCTTCCTGACAATGGTATGAAGTAATTGCAAGTAAAGATTTCTGAATGAGCTCGAATGAATCGTTATTTAGCTGATATTCCTCTTTTGTTTAGGTTTATATAAACGCAGCTTCTACGCTGTTTTATATTTCAGCAGCGCACAGTGCCAATTTTTAATCGCTAAGCAGCGCTTGCATGCTTCTGACGATTGATGAACCAGCACAATATTGCCTCTGGTACTTAATTTACTTCTCTCACTTTTGTCGTCGGCCTGTTCTTGTTTCAGTGCTGGTCGGCGTCGATCTGTGAGCCTGTTCTGCAGCTGCGGTGCATACATTCGTGTAAGCGCTACTGACTGATATGTAATCATTCGCATGGACGCAATAATGCATACGACCGGTTTTGGTAGCGGTATTAATGAACGGCTTGATGGCAACATTGAATTCAGGCGCCAGGAAAACTTGCTGAAGGCGGGCGCCTTGCAGGACGCCATTTTCAACAGTGCCTATTTCTCCAGTATCGCCACAGATGAAAAAGGCGTGATTCGGATCTTCAATGTCGGTGCCGAGCGCATGTTGGGCTATACGGCACTTGATGTGTTTAACCGGATCACGCCGGCTGACATTTCGGATCCGCAAGAAATGATCGCACGGGCCGCAGCGCTGAGCCTGGAACTGGATACACCGATTACGCCGGGTTTTGAGGCCTTGGTATTCAAAGCATCTCGCGGGATCGAAGACATCTATGAGCTGACCTATATCCGCAAGGATGGCAGCCGCTTCCCGGCGGTTGTGTCCGTCACGGCGCTGCGCGACGATCACAATTCCATCATCGGCTATCTGTTGATCGGCACTGACAACACTGCGCGCAAACAAGCGGAAGAGGCGCTGCTCAAGGCCGGCGCCCTGCAAAGCGCGATCTTCAACAGCGCCAATTTTTCGAGCATTGCCACGGACGCCAAGGGGGTGATCCAGATTTTCAACGTCGGTGCCGAACGCATGCTGGGCTACACGGCTGCCGAAGTGATGAACAAGATCACACCAGCCGACATTTCCGATCCACAAGAGGTGATCGCGCGCGCTAAAGCGCTCAGCGTGGAGCTCGATACTCCCATTACTCCAGGCTTTGAGGCCCTGGTGTTCAAGGCCTCGCGCGGAATCGAGGATATCTACGAGCTAACCTACTTTCGCAAGGATGGCAGCCGCTTTCCCGCCGTCGTGTCCGTCACGGCGTTACGCGACGATCAAAACGCAATCATCGGCTATTTGCTGATCGGCACTGACAACACTGCGCGCAAGCGTGCGGAAGAAGCACTGCTCAAGGCGGGCGCCCTACAGAACGCAATCTTCAACAGCGCCAATTTTTCGAGCATCGCCACGGACGCCAATGGGGTGATCCAGATTTTCAATGTCGGCGCCGAACGCATGCTGGGCTACTCCGCCGCCGAAGTGATGAACAAGATCACACCGGCCGATATTTCCGATCCACAGGAGGTGATCGCACGCGCCCAGGCCCTGAGCCTGGAACTGGATACGCCCATTACACCGGGCTTTGAGGCGCTGGTGTTCAAGGCCTCGCGCGGCATTGAAGACATTTACGAGCTGACTTATGTCCGCAAGGATGGCAGCCGGTTCCCCGCCATCGTATCGGTCACTGCGCTGCGGGATGCGTGCGATGACATCATCGGTTATTTGTTGATCGGCACTGACAACACCGCACGCAAGCAGGTCGAGGCCGCTCAGGCGCTGCTCGACCAGCGCTTGCGCGACCAGCAGTTCTACACTCGCTCCCTGATCGAATCGAACATCGACGCGCTGATGATGACTGACCCGCAGGGCATCATTTCGGACGTGAACCAACAAATGATGACGCTCACCGGGCGCACTCGCGACGAACTGATCGGCGCCCCCTGCAAGAACTTCTTTACCGATCCGATACGGGCCGACGCCGCGATCAAACGCGTACTGACTGAAAACAAGGTGAGGGACTACGAACTGACCGTACGTGCCCAGAATGGGGACGAAACGGTGGTGTCCTATAACGCCGCGACCTTCCACGACCGCGACCGGACACTGCGAGGCGTATTTGCGTCGGCGCGGGATGTCACAGAGCGCAAACGCTTCGAACACACACTGGAAGACAAAAATATCGAGCTTGAACGCGCCAGCCGCATGAAGTCGGAATTTCTGGCCACCATGTCGCACGAATTGCGTACGCCGCTCAACGCGATCATCGGCTTTTCCGAAGCGCTCAAAGATGGCTTGATGGGCCAGACCACGGAGCTCCAACACGAATACATCGACGATATTTTTACCAGCGGCCAGCACCTGCTCTCCCTGATCAACGATATTCTGGATCTGTCGAAGGTCGAGGCCGGCATGATGGCGCTTGAGCTGGAAGAGGTCGACTTGAACAGTCTGCTGTCCAACAGCCTGACGATCGTACGGGAGAAGGCAGCGGCCCAGCATATCGCGCTTGAACTCCAGATCGAGGAACACTTGGGCGTGCCCCAATTGGACGTGCGCAAGACCAAGCAGATCGTCTACAACCTGCTGAGCAATGCAGTCAAATTCAGCGCCAACGGCGGTCCTGTGATCTTGCGTGCGCGACGGGTATCACGCAGTGCGGTTGGCACACTGGCAGGTACTTGGCCCGTGCACAGTTTTCCGTTGGCCGACAACGAATATAACGACTTCCTGGAGATCAGTGTCAGCGACAGCGGCATCGGAATTTCTCAGGACAATATGGCGAAACTATTCCAGGCGTTCAGCCAGATCGACAGCAGTCTCGCACGCAAATTCGAGGGCACCGGTCTCGGTCTGGCGATGGTCAGGCAACTGGCCGAACTGCACGGAGGGGCGGTGGCGGTGGCCAGTCTTGAGGGAGAAGGTTCGCGCTTCGCTGTCTGGTTGCCGCTGCGCGCGCCGGTACAAGGAACGCGTGCTGCGCTGCGCAGCACCGGTCCCGAAGCCTCGATAAGCGCCGGCCTGAACGAACGTATGGCACTGGTTGTCGAGGACGACGACCAGGCCGCCGATCTGACGCGCCTGTTGCTTGAAGCCGAGGGATTTACTGTCTTGCGTGCTGCCAGCGCCGAGACCGCGCTGCTGATGGCGCCGCAGCAAACGCTCAGTTTGATCACACTCGATATTCGTTTGCCTGGCATCGACGGTTGGGAGTTTCTCCAGCATATACGCGAAAACAGCGCGTTGGCCCGGGTTCCGGTGGTCATCGTCGCCGACACCAATCTGGCACTGGCCGATGGCGCCGCTGCTGTCTTGCAAAAGCCCCTCAGCCGCGCCCAGCTGAAAGCCTCGCTGGCCAGCCTGGGCCTGCAGCCGGCGCCCGAGCACACCCGCACGATACTGGTAGTGGACGACGATCCCAAGGCTGTGGAGGTGATTGCCGGGTTCTTGCCGGCGCCGGCCTATGTGGTAGTGCGCGCGTATAGCGGTGCCGAAGCCATGATGCTGGCCCAACGCTTTCGCCCGGACTTGATCTTGCTCGATTTGATAATGCCGGGCATGAACGGTTTTGATGTGGTGGAAGCACTGCGGCTCAATGCTGATACGGCGCGCATCCCGATCGTGGTCGTGACGGCCAGGCAAGTTTCGGAACAGGACCGGGATGTGCTCGGCAGGCATTCGGATCAGCTTGTCCATATCGTCGAGAAAGCCGGGTTCAACCAGGTACGATTCATTTCCGAAGTCAGGCGTGCGTTGCTGCCACGCTAGGGAGGGCGTTACATGGCCAAGGTATTAGTCATAGAAGACAATGCAGCGAACATGAAACTGGCATCCCTGTTGTTACGCAACGCCGGCCATACGGTGTTGTGTGCCCTTGATGCCGAGACCGGGTTGACGACGGCACGCGTCGATATGCCCGATCTGATCCTGATGGACATCCAGCTACCAGGCATGGACGGGTTAGCGGCGACGGCCCTGTTGAAACGGGATCCTGTCACGGCAGCCATCCCTGTCATTGCGCTGACCGCGATGGCAATGAAGGAAGATGAGGAGAAGAGCAAGGTAGCCGGATGTGACGCCTATATTGCGAAACCATTGCGCTACCAGAATTTGTACGCGGCGATTGATGCGCTGTTGGTCAAAGGGGCGTTCTCATGAGTGTTCCTGCCGTTTCTCCTTCCATCCTCATTGTCGATGATGAAGCACAAAATCGCAGGTTGCTGTCGGTACTGTTGAGCCCCGAAGGTTATCTCACATCAACCGCAGCCAGTGGTGAAGAGGCGCTGGCATCGATTTCAAAGTGTGCACCGGACCTGATTTTGCTCGACATCATGATGCCGGGCCTGGATGGTTGCCAGGTCGCCAGCATTCTGAAATCCAACCCGGCCACTTCGAATATTCCGATCATCATAGTGACTGCCCTTGTAGAGCGCAGTGCTCGGCTGGCCTGCCTCAACGCGGGGGCTGAAGACTTTTTGACGAAACCTGTCGACCGCGCCGAACTCTGGCTAAGGGTGCGTAATCTGTTGCGTTTGAAAGCATTTGGCGATCTCCAGAACCATAGCTCCAACCTGGAGCAATTGGTGCTGGCGCGCACTGTTGACTTACGGCGCTTCCGGACTGCGATGGATGCCACCGCCGACGCAATCCTGCTGGTCAACCGCAGCACGATGCGCTATGTCGAAGTCAATGCGACAGCTTGCGATATGTTCGGTTACACGCGGGAAGAAATGCTCATGATTGGGCCGACGGAGTTGGATGTAGCCGTGCCGGAACAATTGGAGAGTCTGTACGATGGCATCATCGAAGGCCTCGCCAGCAAGGAGTTGACCCAAACTCTTTTGCGGCGCAAAGACGGCTCTTATGTACAGGTAGAAGTGCATCGCCAGGCCCTGCTCTCCGGTACGGACTGGATCATTGTCGCCGTGGTGCGTGACATTACCGAGCGCAAGGAAGCGGAGAAACGTCTTCATCATCAAGCGCATCACGATGCGCTCACTGGCCTGCCGAATCGCACGCTGTTCTATGAGACGCTGAAGAAAACCCTGGCAATGGCGGGTGAAAGTGGATGGGTGGTCGCCGTCCTGTTCATCGATCTGGATCACTTCAAGAATGTGAACGACACGCTAGGCCACGCAATCGGCGATGAATTGCTGATCCAGTTCAGTGATCGGCTGGTTCAGTGCGTGCGCATCCGCGACATCATCGGGCGCCTGGGCGGCGACGAGTTTGCTCTGATTTTGGTGATGCAGCAGGGGCAGCAAGGCGCCGCGCTGGTCGCCAGCAAGATCCGCGAGGTGCTGCGCGCACCCTTCGAATTACAGGGCCACGAGGTAAACGTGACTGCCAGTATCGGCATCACGATCCATCCCGAAGACGCCTCGGACCCCGATACCCTGATCAAGTATGCAGATACGGCGATGTACCGGGCCAAGCAGGCTGGACGCGACACTTATCGTTTCTTTACGGCTCAGATGAATGCCGATGTGCAGGCCCGACTCCACCTGGAAACGGCCTTGCGCAGGGCCGTTGAAAATGAAGAGTTTGTTTTGTACTACCAACCCAAAGTGCGACTCGACAGTGGTCGCATATCCGGTCTTGAGGCGCTGCTGCGTTGGCAACGACCAGGACATGGGATGGTGCCGCCGAATGAATTTATCCCGCTATTGGAGGAGACCGGATTAATCGTGCGTGTGGGCAGTTGGGTCATTGCCTCGGTCTGCAAGCAAATCGGGTTATGGCTACCTTCACCAATCGGCGCGGTACAAATATCGGTGAATGTGTCCGGACGTCAATTCGTTGAAGGTGACCTGGACGCAGACGTTATCAGAGGGCTCGAAGCCAACGGTATCCCGGCCGAGCTGCTGGAGCTGGAGCTGACAGAGACGTCGCTGATGGCGAACACCGAACGTACGATTGGCACGTTACGCAATCTGAAGCATCGAGGTGTGCAGATTTCCATCGATGATTTCGGGACTGGCTATTCCAGCCTGGCTTATCTACAACGTTTCCCGATCGACAAACTGAAAATCGACATCGCCTTCATCCGCGACGTGACGACCAACCCCGACGATGCGGCCATTGTGCTGGCTATTATCCAAATGGCCCATAGCCTGAAGCTCGATGTGGTCGCCGAAGGTGTCGAGACGGCTGCACAAATGATGTATTTGCGACGCCACCATTGCGACTATATCCAGGGTTTCTATTTCAGCCCGCCGCTGCCAGTGACGCAAGTGGAGAAAATGCTACGTGACGAACAGCACTTGTTGCTGCCTGCTGGCGCGCGTACTCAGCACAAGACCCTGCTGTTGGTAGACGATGAGCCCCACGTGCTGGCTCCCTTGCAACACTTGCTGCGCCAGGATGGCTACCGTATTTTGGCTGCGCAGTCGGCCGCCGAGGGGTTTGAATTGCTGGCACTTAACGAGGTGCAGATCATCCTGTGCAATCAGCGCTTACCGATCAAGAACGGTAACAGCGGGGTGTTCCTCGACAGAGTCAAGGAACTGTATCCCGATACCTTCCGGATATTGTCTGGAGACACCTATCGGGAATCAATCATGGAGGCAATGAATCGTGGTGAGATTTATCGCGTCTATACCAAACCGTGGGACAACGTACTGTTACGCAACAATGTGCGCGAAGCATTCCGCGGTTATTGCTTGCTGCATAATGTTTGCACTGATGAGCTGGATGGATGAGTCGCACCAATCCCGAGTAAAGGAAGGCACGGTGGATTATCTGGTGTTGCTGGATGCACAGCGTGAACGGCTTAACGCCGAGGACGCTCAGGCACAGGGTGAAATTGATCAGTACCGGGGAATTGTCGCGATCTATAAAGCGTTAGGGGGCGGGTGGGATAGTGGGGGCAACAAGGTCGTGGCCGCCAAATGATGCCGAGGTCGGGGTTGCTGGCCGCCACGATGAAACGAGCGGGGCATGTGTATCGCTGTGTATCCGGACCCGCTTTAAGGATGCTGGTGTACAAATGCCCCTCGAACCGGATACATCCGGGATACACGGATGCAGTCAAATAGCCTGGCCTTAGCGAGAAAGCAAACGCACCTCACACCACGGCTTTCGCCTTTTTGGCATGACTCTAAGCGGCCTCACCGCACACAGTATCCGGAGTAATAACCATGTCCCGTCTCTCGAACAAATCCCGTATTGGCCTGATCGCTGTTTCACTGGTTGGCTGCATGAACCTCGCTTCGTCCGCCTTCGCTGCTGACGCACTGCCTCAAGGCTACCAACTCGCCGCGGCGGAAAAGACCAGTGAAGGCAAGTGTGGCGAAGGCAAGTGCGGCGCCAGCGAAACCGGCGCCAAGGTCACCAAGGCCGGTGAAGGCAAGTGCGGTGAAGGCAAATGCGGCGATGCTTCCTTCGCCCGTACCGACACCGACGACGACGGCCGCGTTTCCTTGAAAGAATTGCTGACCGTGGCCCCGCAGGGCGCTGAAGAGTTCAAGGCGATGGACACCAACAACGACGGTTTCCTCTCCGAAGGCGAAGTCTACAAATTCCGCACCAACCAGTTCACCTCCAACGGCAAGAAAGTGCCGACCGAGCTGTTCACCAAAATGAGCAAAGCGCAGGGCTGATAGTGGGTGCCGCGAACTACTACGACACCGGTGTGGCGAGATAGGGTTTTCTCTATCTCGCCAGCGCTGGCGTTTATTAATTACGCCTGCTCCGGGATTTGTTCTACAAACCGGTCAATCAACCACTGCGCAGCGGCCTGTTGCAGATCGTCGCATTCGGTGCCGGTCGTTTCGCCCTCGACGCTCGCCGCCGCTGATCCGCCAGGTTGCTCATCTCAAGAAATCAGAATCTGGAACCGATGGTTTCGGACTTTCAAGCAGTAATTCAGCCGGTGCCGGTGGCGCAAAACCGGCTCTTTGCAACTGAAATACTGGCGAAACATTCGGGCCGTATGATCCGCATCACGGAAACCCAAGGTGTTAGAGATGAATCGGCCATCAAGAAACCTGCGGAAACTGCTCGACTCGGTCGCCTCCAACAATGAGGTCGCAGCATTGGATGTTATGCGCGCAACTGAGCAGCTCGAAGATGATGTGCTGCGCCAGCGGTTGCTAAATCTGATTCACAGGCTCAATCAGGACGCCAATGATTTGCGATTGGCGCGCGACGACGTCCAGAGCGTCTCCATCAAACTCGCGTGACCGGCCGCTGGCGGGCCCAACGCAGCGCTTGACCGTCGCCCCTCGCGCCACATCTTCGTACTTCAGGAGGCAATGGAACGAGCCATTTGCCGGCTGGCGCCGGGTGGCTGGCCGGTGATGCGCTTGAAGGCACGACTGAAGGCCGCCTGTGAGGTGTAGCCCAGGCGCTGCGCGACGGTCTCGATAGGCAGTCGCTCGAGGCTCAGCCATTGACTGGCGAGGCGCATCCGCAGTTCCGTCACGTAGCGCAGCGGGGGGATGCCGATAGTGGCCTGGAAGCGTTCCGCGAAGACCGAGCGAGAGGTATTACATTGCGCCGCCAGTTCCGCCACGGTCCAGTCACGCGCCGGCTCTCGGTGCAAGGCCAGGAGCGCGCCGGCCAGCCTGGGGTCGCGTAACGCGGCCACCAGGCCAGAGGCGTTGCCGCAGGCGCATTCAACCCAACCGCGCACGATCATCGCCGCCACTACGTCGGCGAGACGAGCGAGGATGCCTGCGAAGCCGACGCGTGCGGAGCGAACTTCACGCTCCATGGAAGCGAGAATCGGCATAAGCCCAGGGTAACGCTGCCCTCTGGCATCAATCAGCATCAGATCTGGCATCAACCCGCCGAGGCCTTGCATGCTTCCGAGTTCGAACTCCATGCAGCCGCTAAAGATAATGGTGCTGGGGCTGACATCGACACCGGGGGAAGCATCCACGGCGCAGACCGCGTCGCCGAGAGGGGCCGCGTCGAAGCTGCCGATGTCCTGGGCGGGGACGTCCAGGCTTGAGAGAAGCTGATGGGCTTCACCCTGGGCGATGAACACGGCGTTGCCGGCCGACAACTCGTACAAAGTGCCGTCTTCCGCACGCAGGACGGCGGTGCCGACGGCGAGGAAGTGGAAGTAGGCGTGTCCTGGTTTGGCAGCGAAGCCCAGCCCGAAAGAGGGCCCGGCCTGGATGCGACGGTACTCGACGCCCCGCAGGCGCATGCCGCGCAACAGTTCGTTGATGAGATCGGACGATAAGGCGAACTGATCTAGAGATGTCATTTCGGGGTTTCGGTCAAAAACTAAAGACTTTGCATCATAGAACATCCGGGCCTGCGTCCATAGACTTCTGGTTGAGATAAATTCCAGAGGTATTTAGTGATGAGTAATGGGGTGTGTGACGTTGTAGCTGATGCGCGCTTTGGCAACGAGGCTGATGTAGAGCCAGCGACGCCGGCCTGGATGGCGGTATTTTCGCTGGCGATGGGCGTGTTTGGATTGTTGACGGCGGAGTACCTTCCGGCCAGCTTGCTGACGCCGATGGCCGTTGAACTGGGGGTGTCGGAAGCCTTGGCAGGGCAGGCGGTGACCGTGACGGCGGTGGTGGCGCTGTTCTCCGGGTTACTGGTGCCAGGCTTGACGCGAGGGATCGACCGGCGAGTGGTATTGCTGTGCTTTTCCACGCTGATGATTGCCTCCAACCTGCTGGTGGCTTTCTCTTCCAGCCTGATGGTGCTGCTGATCATGCGGATTTTGCTTGGCATCGCACTGGGCGGCTTCTGGAGCATGGCGGCGGCAGTGGCGATGCGCCTGGTGCCGGCGGCGATGCTGCCGCGGGCTCTGTCGATTATTTTCAGCGGTATTGCCGTGGGCACTGTGGTGGCGGTGCCGCTCGGCAGTTATTTGGGCGGGCTGTATGGCTGGCGCAGTGCTTTTGTGGCGGCCGCCGCCGTCGGGGTGATAACGCTGGTTTTCCAGCTGTTCACGCTGCCGCCTCTGGCGCCGCGCAGGACGGCGCGGTTGAGAACGGTGCTTGAAGTGCTGCTGCGTCCGGGCATTGCCGTGGGCATGCTGGGTTGCGTGTTGGTGCACACAGGGCACTTCGCGTTGTTCACCTACATCCGGCCGTTTCTGGAAAGCACAACCGGCGTGGGGGCTGAAGGATTGGCGCTGATGCTGCTGGGTTTCGGCGCGGCTAACTTCGTCGGCACGCTGCTGGCCGGCTGGCTACTTGAACGCAGTCCGCGCGGGACGATGGTACTGATGCCAGCGCTGGTCGGCGTTGCAGCATTAGCCCTGGTGTTGCTGCCTGCTTCTGTGCCGTGTCAGGCGTTGTTGTTGGCACTCTGGGGCATGGCTTTCGGCGGTGTGCCAGTGGCGTGGTCAAACTGGGTAGCCCGGGCGGCGCCAGATCAGGCGGAAAGCGCGGGAGGAATGGTCGTGGCCTCGGTGCAGTCGGCGATCGCTGCGGGTGCCGCTGCCGGGGGCGCTATGTTCAGTTTCAGTGGCATCGCCGGCGTATTTGTCGCCGCCGGCATCCTGATGCTGCTCGCAGCGCTGCTGATCGGGATGCGGGTCAAGGTCGAAGCGCCAGGGCACGGCGCAGGGGGTAGTCCGGTTCCGCAGCTTTAAGATGTGCAGTCGCTTGTTCGGGTTCAGCGAATAGCTGCTTTTTGGGCCGATAGTGCACCCCTTTATTCGATTCGCGGATGCTGCCGTACGAGATGCTCACGTTTAGCTTTCAGCTCAGCGATTTCTGCGTCGATGTCCTCGATCTTCTGCTCGATATTGTCGTGATGTTCCTCCAACAGTTCTTGCGCTTCCTCAATGTCGGAAGCCGCCGGCGCTGCACCACGCAGCGGTTTGTTTGCTGTTTCTTTCATCGTCACGCCGGTAATCAGACCCACTACGGCAATCACCATCAGGTAGTAGGCCGGCATGTACAGATTTTGCGTGCTTTCCACCAGCCAGGCCACGGCGGCAGGGGTCAGACCCGCTATCAACACCGAGACGTTGAAGGCGCTGGCCAGGGCGCTGTAGCGGATGTGAGTGGGAAACATCGCCGGAAGGGTGGAAGCCATCACGCCGATGAAAAAGTTGAGCAGCACCGCCAGCATCAGCAAACCGGAAAAGATCAGGCCGATCTTGCCACTGTTGATCAGCATGAAGGCCGGGATGGCGAGGAAGAATAGACCGACGCTACCGCAGATAATGAAGGGGCGGCGCCCAATCTTGTCGCTGATGAGCCCGATCACCGGCTGGACGAATAACATGCCGACCATGATCGCGATGATGATCAACACGCCGTGATTTTCGCTGTAGTGCAAGTTGTGTGTCAGGTAGCTCGGCATGTAGGTGAGCAGCATGTAGTAGGTAACGTTGGTAGCTACCACTACGCCGATGCAGGTCATCAGACTGCGCCAGTGCTGGGTGGCCACCTCCTTGAAAGACACTTTCGGGCCTCTGGCAAGGCCTTCGCGATCCCCCTGTTCCAGTTGCTCGACATGCTGCTGGAACGCCGGTGTTTCTTCCAGCGCGTGACGCAGGTAGAGCCCGATCATGCCTAGGGGCAGGGCGAGGAAGAAGGGCAGGCGCCAGCCCCATGCCTCAAACTGCTCTTCGCCCAGAATGGTGGAAATCAGCACGACCAGGCCTGCGCCGAAGACGAAGCCGGCGATCGAACCGAAGTCCAGCCAACTGCCAAGGAAACCGCGCTTGCGATCCGGGGCATATTCGGCGACGAAGATCGAGGCGCCGGTGTATTCACCACCCACTGAAAAACCTTGGGCCATTTTAGCGAGCAGCAGGAGGACCGGCGCCCAGATGCCAATCGAGGCATACGACGGAATCAGTCCGATGGCGAAGGTGCTGAGCGACATGATGACGATGGTGGCCGCGAGGACTTTCTGCCGGCCGTACTTATCGCCCAACGTACCGAAAAACAAACCGCCCAGAGGCCTGATCAGGAAGGGAACCGAGAAGGTGGCCAACGCGGCAATCATCTGCACACCGGGATCAGCGCCGGGGAAAAATACCTTGCCGAGAACATAGGCGACAAAACCATAGACGCCGAAATCAAACCACTCCATCGCGTTGCCGAGTGCAGCGGCCGTGATCGCCTTGCGCATTTTCGCGTCGTCGACAATGGTGATGTCTTCCAATCCGATCGGATTGACGGCTTTCTCACGTGATTTCATGCGAGCCACTCTGTAACTGATCTGTCCTGATGCAAACCGCTGAGCTCCGGTGTGGCGCAGGCCAGACGAGTTTGCCTTTACCGATGCCATCTTTTTGATAGCACGGCTTCTTTCTGATCAGATACACGAGGACACGAAAAAATTCACATTTCGCCGTTATTTTTTGCTACTGGCAACAGCTGTCAACGCGTCTGGTCGAAACGATGCCCCATATGCCGACGCGGGCACCCGAGCCTCGGAAACAGATGAGGATCGCTTGCTGAAGTGACCTATCGTGTAGGTATCTCAGCGAGGAAATGAAGATGATTTCGAGATTCGTTGTTGTCCCTGCAGTCCCCACGGAAACTGGCTCTTCACGTAATGGAATACGCGTTTACTGCAAAACAGAGCCTATAGGTTTTAACATTTATGACAACGAGAAAAAGCTGCGTTCGCAGGCTACCTTTCTGACACGTGAAGAGGCTGAGGCTGAATGCCAGTGGCTTAACTTGAGACCGCTGCAAAGGACTCCCTCACATCGGGACACCTTCTAAATTCACGGTATTGTTCCTCGTTTGCAGGTTTAGAGCCGTCTTTGCTGATGAGGAGCCTAAGAACTCAGGTACCTCTGCGGATCCACGCTTCTGTCCACAACATCTGCTTCCAACTGCTTTCATAGGAGAAGAGGCGCTATGTTTCCGACACTCCCGGCACGTCCATGTTTATCTTGCGCCAAGCGGCTTCGGCAAAGCTGTAAACCGAAAAGGCGATCAGCCCCAAGGCCATCACCATCAAAACCACAGCTCCGGCCGGTAGGTTCTGGAGAGCATTGAGGGCGTCCTTCATGCCCGGTGGATCCATGGCTTGATAACTCGAACCACTGATTGTCAGCAGCAGGGCGATCTCAATAAAGGCGATTCCACGAGCTATAAGACCGAACCGAGACACCGGACGTACATATCGCATAACGTCTTCGTCAGCTTCAAAATATTTCTCGAATGACGCCTTCCAGCCCTTGATGATGTGCGCAATGCCTACGCCTAGTGGCACAAGTGCGACGAGGTAAATCAATAAATTTGAATGTTCCCAAGACAAGATATGCGCCAGTAAATCCTTGGTTTGTTCCCCTCCTGAGCTGCCCGAGCTCTTGAGTCCGCTGATGAGAAGGCCCAACGCAAAAAACGCCAGCGCGCCGTTGACTACACCTCCCGCCAACAAACCTGCACGAATCACCAAGCCTTTGAACTTTTTACCGTGGTGATCAACGTCGCGCGTTGCCTGCAACACTCGCCAACCGGCGAAGGCGAGCAGACCACCCACCACTAGCCCGACTAAAACATAACCGAATGGCTGGCTTAACAATGCTTCCAAGCTCCTGTGACTGTCCTTCGGTTTTGTCGAGTCTTGAGCCGCCAGCAACGCAAAAATGCCAATGATCAGATAAATAACGCCCCGAGCGGCATACCCACCCCTTGCGAGTACAACAAGGCTCTGTCGCGTGGACATAGGATCTAATTCCAGAGAAGTAGTACAGGAGCAGACCTGTCGAATCGGGAGGGGTTCGATTCGAGAGCTGATTATTCCGGTGCCAGGAGTACGGCGAGCATCATATTGATGAACTCTTCATTTCGACCAATAACCTCCAGCGCACCACGAACGTTCTCGGCTACAGGGGGCGATCTGGTTTTGATTGATCTTGAAGAGTAGGGAAGGGAGCAGGTCTGAATTTGGCATCGCGAATCCTCCGTGGAAGAGGACAGCGAAGCAGCAGGAGAATCTTTAGAAATAGATGATCTTTCCAGCAAGAAGATGTGAGTGGCAGAGCGCCTCTTGCAGCGCGCAGGTACCGATCACCGCATATCAGGTGTTGAGGCATTACCATTGATTTGATGCAGAGCCTGCTTCTCTTAAGCCCGGGTAATCATCAAGGGCAAGACAAGGTTTGCCGTCTTCAACCACGCCGGATTCCGGCTTATGAATCACTCCGGCTTCAGCATCCGCACGCATCTGCTCGAGCTCCTTGTGAAACGCCTTGTCCTGAACCGTGGGCTTACTGGTGTATGGCTTTCGTTCGGGTTCAGGCTGTGCTGCATAAGTCGTTACCGCGTCAGGGTCATGCTGTAGCTTTTCTTGAACTTGCGATTCCAGCATCGCACGTAGTGCGTCTTTGTCGGGCCGAGTCAGCAATTTGTCACTCCTATTATGGGAAAACCAGGCACCCAGTAATCGACTGGGCCAGTGGCCGGTTGCGGAACATCAATTTCTTCCAACATGGCGATCGTGTCAAATTGGGAACATGCCTGGGATGATTCCGTAATCGACAGGAACGCAGGACGTCTTGCTCATGGACTTATGTATGGCTGCTTGGTGCACGTAAGGATATGCTGCCCCCGACTTCATATATGCCAATAAAACCAACCACAGTGACGTTATGAGCCAATCAGAGACGCGTGCGACTGCCCTAGCGCTGTATCCAGAAGACTCCCGCGAGGCGGCGGCTTTGCTGAAGCAGGCCGTACCACTGATGGTGCGTCACAACATTCCACCAAATCCCGTTCACTATGCTCTCTGGTACACCTACAGCAAAGGTCAGGAGCCAGAGCTTAATCGCCATCTGGACAGGGTGGTAAAAGACTTCGACTGTTTCCCTCCAGAATCTGCTACGAAGCTTTTTCGCGACTACATCATTCGTGACGAATTGGAGGAGGCGCGCGCAGGGCAACAGCAAGCGATCAATCTGGTTGACGACATGGAGCGTAATGTCTCGCGTAGCGTGAATGGCAGTGCCAACTTTCAAGCCAGTCTTGGCCATTGCATGGAAATGCTCGCGGAGCCGGTCGACCAGAGGTTGCCCGCCATTCTGAGCGAGCTGCAACAGAGCACCCAGGTCATGCAGGATCAGCAAGAGCTTTTCCTCTCCCAACTGCACTCAGCGCAAAATGAAATCAAGAGTCTGAGAGACAAGCTCGAGCGAGCCCAACTGGCTGCATCTTTGGATGGTCTGACTAAGGTGTTGAACCGAGCTACCTTCACTCGCTTGCTGGAGCATGCATTGATCAACGCTCCTCATGGGGTGGCATTGGTCATGTTGGATATTGATCATTTCAAGCAGTTCAATGACCGGTATGGCCATCCTTTAGGCGACCGCGTACTTGAGCATGTTGGTCAGGTGTTACGGAACTCAATCCCGCCTCAGGCCCTGGCGGCACGCTATGGTGGTGAAGAGTTCTGTGTAGTCCTGCAAGAGTGTTTTGATCTCACCAGTGCTCATACTTTTGCTGAGCAGTTGCGCCTAAAAATTCAGGCGTTGCGGATCAAGGTTCGTGGCACGGATGAGGTGCTAGACACTGTAACTGCGTCCCTTGGTGTCGCCCTCGCCAAAGCGGGTGACGATGTGGAAAGCCTTCTGACTCGGGCCGATGATGCGCTCTATCTAGCCAAGCGCAGCGGGCGTAACCGAGTGAACTGAAACTGGCGTTCGGGCTCTAGCTGCAATCACATAGCTCCACAGGATAGGGTGATTCAGTTCGCGTTCATTAATCGAAATGGCTTCGTCATGACCAGATGGCGGTTTGAGGAATGCAGGTTGCCGACGAGGAACAGTCCCGACCGCTGCGCACTCCTCGTCAACGTGGTTGCAAAGTGCGCCTGACCAAGCGTCAGCGAATGCCCTCTTGCCGGAAACGGATTCCGGCCGGGTTGGCACCGAGAGATCGGGATCGAATTACGTTATTCAGTGTTAGAACGTCGGGGTGTACTTCACGCTGAACATCACGTTGCGCGGATCACCGTAGTTGTTGTTGCCATTGATCTGGTTGTAGGCCGCCGCGAAGTAGGTCTTGTCAAACAGGTTATTGGCATTCATCGCCAGCTCGATTTCCGAGGTGAGCTGGTAACCGACACGGGCATTCCACACGGCGTAGCCCGGAACGTTGACGGAGTGGTCGAAACCTACCGTGTGGGTCTGTGCGGTAAAGCCAAGGCCAGTGCTCACACGGCTCCAGTCGCCGGTCAACTGATAATTGCCCCACACACGCAGCATGTGTTTAGGCGTCCACCAGCTGAAGATTTTGCCTTCGTTGTCTGGGTCGTCGAGGTACTTGGTGGTGTTGTAGGTGTAGCCGGCAAACAGCTGCAGATTGTCGATCACTTCGCCACTGATTTCAGCATCCAGACCCTGGCTGCGCACTTTGCCCGATGACGTCGAGCAATACCAACCGTCGCAGGTTTGCGGACCCTGCGGATTGAGAACGGCACGGTTTTCCTGGTCGTAACGGAACAGAGCCACGGATGTATTGATCCGGCCATCCATCAACTCGCCCTTGAGACCGATCTCGTAGTTAGTACCGATAATCGGTTTAAGTACCGAACCGTCTGTATCGCGTTCGGTTTGCGGGGTATATACGTCGGCGTAACTGGCGTAGACCGACCATTCACGGCTCAGGTCATAAATGATACCGGCGTAAGGCGTGACTTCCCCGGTTTCGGTGGCGGCGCTGTCAGTATCGGGGGTAATGCTGGTCGGGGTCTCGATCTGAGACTTGTAACTGTAGTCGTACCAACTGACCCGCGAGCCGAGCACCAGGGTCAGGTCTTCAACAGGCTTGACCCTCCAGTTGCCGTACAGGCCTTTCTGGCGGATGTCGTATTTGCTGGGGAAGCCACGACCACCGGGGGAATTGACCAAACCGTCGTAGCTGATCTCCGGACGGTTGTGATTAATGTCGAAGATATTGTCGGTGCTGTTATTGAAGGTTCGGGCGTATTTGTCGTCCGAGGTGTATTTGGAATAGCTGCCGCCCAGCATGACTTCCTGCTGCATGGACAAGGCTTCGAACTTGCCGATGAGGTTCATGTCCAGCGCGACTTTGGTGGAGTCCAGGTCTGTCACGAAGTCAGCGTAC
The DNA here is from genome assembly GCF_059716185.1 of Pseudomonas sp. LBUM1645. Lineage (NCBI taxonomy): Bacteria > Pseudomonadati > Pseudomonadota > Gammaproteobacteria > Pseudomonadales > Pseudomonadaceae > Pseudomonas > Pseudomonas sp. LBUM1645. Next base: position 4,158,152 of record NZ_CP166811.1, on the reverse strand, counting down.
TGCACGCCAGTGCCATCGGGCCTGATGCCACCGCCGGTGGATTGAACCCGCTGGTTCTTCGCCTTGTTGGTTTCGGTCATGTGCACGGCGCCGACCTTGAAGGCCCAGTCGTCGTTGAAACGGTGTTCCAGATCGGTGTAGATCGTGGTGACGTCGATATCCGAATGGTTCCACTTCGCCCCGGTGTACGTGCTGCGCGACAGGTCGATGGGTTTACCGTCGGAATAACGCGGGAAGCCGCGGACGTTCGCGCGGGATTCGCCGTCGGACTGGCTGACCGCCACGCCCACGGTAGTGGCTTCGCTCAGGTCGAAGTCCAGCGCGCCGTACAGCGAGGTGGTCTTGTACCATTCGGAGTCGACGAACGTGTGGGTGTCGTCCTGGTCGGCAACGAAACGTCCACGGATGGTGCCGTTCTGGTTCAACGGCCCGCCGGCGTCCAGTTGCAGACCGTAGTGATCCCAGGAGCCGGCCTTACCGGTCAGGGTCACTTTCGGTGCGGCCTGACCGCGCTTGCGCACCAGGTTGATGGCGCCGCCGGGGCTGCCGGTGCCTTGCAGCAAACCGGACGCGCCACGCAGCACTTCCATGCGATCGAAGAAAATCAAATCCTGCGTGGCCCAGTTGCCTAGCGCGTAAGTGTTACGCGGGATCGGCACACCGTCGTACTGCCAGTCATCGATCTGGAAACCGCGCGAGGAGAGGATCATGCCTCTGCCGACGCCTTGGGCGCCGACCAGGCCGGTGGTCTTGTTGGCCGCATCCTTGAGATCGACGATATCCTGATCGTCCATTTGTTTGCGGGTCATCACCGTGACCGACTGCGGAATTTCCTTGAGGGTGTGAGTGCCTTTGCCGATGGTCACTGCCCGCGCGGCATAGGAACCCGAGCCTTCGGTAGTGGCGTCGATGCTGCGTTCAACGATGTTGGTGGCACCCAATTGCAGTGTCGCGCTGCTCTGCGGGGCCGGTTCAACGCTGAAGTTGCCTTGATCCGTCACGCGTAACTGCAAGTCGCTGCCCGACAGTGCCCTCTGCATCGCTTGCTCGGCCGACATCTGGCCGATCACCGATGGCGCCTGTTTGCCCTGCACCAGCGATGGCTCCAGCGAAATGATTTGCCCGCTCTGGCCGGCGATCGCATTAAGCGTGCTGGCGAGTGGGCCGGCTGGCAGATTGAAGGTCAGGTTTTGCGCCAGGGCAGGGCTCGCCAGGGTTGCCAGGGCAACGGCGACGGAAAGGGTGTGGGGCCATGTGTTAAACACAACATTCTCCTGTTTGTATTGAAGTGTCAGGAGATAAGTGGGATGAGAAATGAAAACCGGACACAAATAAGATCGATTATCAAAAAAAATTCACCGTTTTACTTCGAGCCAATCAGTGTCAGCCAAGGGCTGTAGCGATCCACCCGTATAGGCAGGGTTTCTGCCAGAGCACTGAACGCCCGGTTGGGATCGTCAAGCGGGAACACACCCTGGACGCGCAAGCCTCGAACCTCGGGAGCCACGCGCACAAAACCGCGACTGTAAGGGCGTAGGGCGTCGACCACTTGCTCAAGGGATTCGTCCAGCACATTCAGCCTCCCGCTCAACCAGTCGGCACGCTGGCGCTGATCGCCGCTAACGAGGGCAATTTGCCGGGCGTGCAGCAGAGCCGACTGACCTTCTTGCACAACTTGCACTGTGCCGTCGAACAACCGTGCTTCGACCGAATGCTGCAATACCACCAGTCGGCTGGCATCTTGCTCCTGGGCAACGAGAAACCGGGTACCCAGCGCGCGCACTTCACCTTCAGCGGTGCGCACGCGCAACGGACGGCGGGGATCGGGCGCCACCTCAATCACCAGTTCACCGTGGCGCAGGATCACCAGCCGTTGCTTGTCATCGAAGCGCAGATCCACCGCGCTGTTGGCGTTTAAGCTCAGGCTGCTGCCGTCGGCCAGATTGAAGTTTTGACGCTCGCCGCGCCCGGTGTGCAGATCAGCCAGCAGCGCGTCACCCAGCTGACTTCTGGCGCCTAGCCAAATCCCGCCTCCGAGCAGGCCCAGACCGGCGATCACGCGCAGGGCGTCGCGGCGCGAACCATGAGGCTGCAGGAGCACTTGGCGGGCTTCGCTGGCATGACCGGGTAAACGTCGATCCAGCGCGCGAACCGTGTTGAACGAACCGCCGAGACGGTCCTGCAATTTTGCCCAGGCCTGGCTGTGCGCACGATCCATCGCCAGCCACTCGTTGAAACGTTCCTGCAGTGCAGCATCGGGCGTACCGGCGCGAAGCGTTACCATCCAGTCGATGGCCTGCTCACTGATGGGGTCCAGGCGCGGCTTACTCATGACGACATTTCGCATAGATAGCACTGACGCAATGCCTGTTTCATGTAACGACTGACAGTGCGCTCCGACAGCCCCAGCTTCTTCGCAATCGCGACATAGCTCAGACCATCCAGTTGGCTATAGAGGAAAGTCGCCTTGACGACCATCGGCAAGCCGTCGATAGCCCGGTCGATGGCCTCCAGGGCTTCGATCAACTGCAGCTGTTCTTCGGGGGAGGGGGCCAGCGCCTCGGGCAGAACGGACAAGCGCTCAAGGTAGGCCAGCTCCAACTTGCGCCGGCGATGACGGTCAAAGATCAGCCGGCGAGCAATGGTCGAAAGGTAAGCACGAGGTTGTTCGATGCTGTCGGGATCGACACGAGCCACCAGCAACTGGCAAAACGTATCGGCGGCGGTGTCCTCTGCGTCTGCGTGATTGCGCAGGTGCCGATGAATATGCTGCAGCAGCCAACGATGATGATCGCTGAAAAAGAATCCCAGCTTACTGGACGGAGATTGCACTGGTCGACTTTCCAGATGTTAGTGTGAATCGTTCTCAATAGTACCTGTGTGATGAGCGACAGTGCAATCCTGTCTGAAACGGATCAGCGTTTGGCTGAAGGCAAGAGCCAAAGGCGCTGCACATTTGGAACGAGCGACGGCTATTGGCTGTGGATTCAACCGGTCGTTGCAACACAACTAAATTCTGTGTCGCCAACAGTCGGTTGTGTATTGGGGGAGGGGGCGACTTGTCGGTGGGGACGCCTCTCGAGCTGAACAGGCATAGCAGAATGTAAACGCTGCTCAGCACTTATGTGACTTGTCATGGTCAATAAATCCCGCACGACCGTCAGCGGTCGTACTGCTCGGAACCGACCGGATCCGCATCGGCATTTTGATCAAGGACAGTGAAAGCATGCTCGCCGCAAGATAATCAGCAACCGCCTCCACCTGGTTCCGTGAATCGGGACTCGCCGTACGTTTACCCCTCAATCCAATTCGAAGATTAAAAGCATGCACCTACGCAAAATTGCAGTTGGGCTGTCGGCCCTTGTTTTGCTCTCGACCGGGGCAGAAGCCCGCAGTCTGCTGGATCTCCTCAAGCCGCCCACCCAGCATCAGGAACAAGTGTCGCGCTCGGGTTCGATCAACCAGAACGCGGCCCTGGAGCTCTATTCAAACAAACAGAAACAGGCATCGTTTGAGGGCTGCGCAGAGCTGTTCCCGGCAGCGAAACCGATCAACATGGCCACTGTGCCTGCAACCATGAAACCCCTGGCCCTGTGCTCTGACAACTTCGCGGTGCTGTACTCGCAAACCAGCAAGACGCCGCTGGTAGTGGTCGAACGCCTTAATGCCGCCCAGTTGCAGGATGCCAAAGGGGAGGAGCGCACCAACCAGTTCTACCCGGACCCACGCATCCCCAAGAATGGGCGGGCAGAGTTGAGCGACTACCGCAGCCAACATCCGGCCGTGGACCGCGGCCATCAATCCCCGGCAGCCGATGCACCAAGCCCCAATGCAATGGCCCAATCCTTTGCGCTGTCGAACATGGTGCCGCAAGACCCCACCAACAACCGGAAGATCTGGAGCAAGGTCGAGGCGGACGTCAGAAAATTTGCCAAGCGAGCCGATGGCAATGTGTTTGTCTTTACCGGCCCGCTGTTTGACTCAGGCCACACCACCATCGGCGACAACAAGGTCTGGGTGCCGACCCGCCTGTTCAAGCTGGTTTACGACGCATCGTCCAAGCGTGCCTGGGCCTACGTACTACCCAACGCTGAAACCCGTATCGAGAGACCGATGGACTATGACGCTTTCGTGAAGAGTACCGGGCTCCACTTGCTGGGGAATCTACCGGTTACAGGTTCCGTAGGGCGCTCTTGATGGCTTGATGAATTGCACCTCAAAGGCTGGATTCAACCGGTCGATGCAACACCACTTGTTGCGTCGATCGGTTGAATCCACAACAAAAAACGGTCAGTCATTTGTTGTCATCAAGCTTCTATGTACTCAGATGCTTTCGAGGACTGGGCATTGTTGGTTCCAAGTCACTCTGACTAGCCCGGCAGGTTGCTGAGCAGCCGATAGTAAAATGCAACCGCCTCGCCCAGATTCTCGATTGAGATACGCTCATTGTTGCCATGGAAGCGTGGCAGGTCTTGCGCGGCCAGGCGGATCGGGATGAAGCGGAAAACGTTATCGGTGAGCGGCAGGTAATAGCGCGAATCGGTGCCGCCAACGGTGAGGTTGGGCGCTACCAGCGTGTTGCCGAAGCTGTCACGGATCGTCTGGCTGAAATAGCGGTAAGCCTCGCCATTGACATTGGAAACGGCCGACGGCTCGATGGCTCCGGGCAAGTCCGTGATTGTCACTTGCGGGTCATTGACCGCCGCGCTGACATGTTCACGCACGCTGGCAATACTGTCTTGCGGGTGGATACGCAGATTGACCACCGCACTGGCATCCGGTGGCAAGACATTTTCCTTGATGCCGCCAGTGAGCAGGGTCGGCGAGATCACCGTATGCACTTGGGCTGCACTGGAAGGCGTTTGCTCCATGCTCCTGGTCACCAGTGGCCCGAACAACCAACGATTGGCGAGTACCAGGCGCAGACTAAATTCCCGGGCCGGGGCAATGCTGTCGAGAAAGCTTGCCGTTGGGCCTTGCAGTGAATCCGTAAAAGGGCTTTGACCAATTCTCTGCAGCGCTCGGCTGAGGCGGCCGATGGCTGTTTCGTCGAAGGCGGGGGGCATCGACGAATGGCCGCCGGCGGACTTGGTTTGCAGGGCCAGACTGATCATGCCCTTCTCGGCGATGCCGACCACTGCGACGTTGGCTTGCACGCCGGCAATCAACCCTTGGGTCACGGCGCCGCCTTCATCCGCGACCCAGTCCAGATGGACTCCGCGCTTTTTGAGTTGCTCTGCAATGAGTCGATTGCCCTGCAATCCGCCGAGTTCTTCGTCGTGACCAAAGGCGAACAGCACACTGCGTTCCGGCTGGAAGCCTTGGCTGATCAGAGACTCTGCCGCTTCCAGCATGGCGACCACCGAGCCCTTGGTATCGATGGTGCCACGCCCCCAAATGAAACCGTCGTTCAAGGCGCCGGAGAAAGGCGGTTGCTGCCATTGCGCTTCGCTGCCGGGAGGTACCGGTACGACATCCAGGTGCGACATCAGCAGTACCGGCGGCAATTCTGGATTGCGACCTTCCCAGGTGAAAAGCAGGCTGCTGCCGCTGATGATTTCACGATGGGCCTTGGCCGAAAACTGCGGGTACGTGTTGGCGATCCAGGCATGCAACGCCTGGAAGGCGGCGCGGCTGTTCGCCAGCTGTTCACTGTCGGCGCCGAGTTGATGAGAGATGGTCTGGAAGCGGATGGCTTCGCCCAGGTGGGCGGCGGCACGTTGGACATCCAGGCCCTTGGGCAGGGCAGGGGTGGTGCCACTGATTTGCGCAGGAGCCAGAAGCAAAGTGCGGCTGACCAGCAATACAGTCAGCACCAGCAGGCCGCCGGCCAGGGTCAGTAAAAGGCGTTTCATAACGAGAGTTCCTTTGTCGAAGGGCGGAGCACAGTGACTTCAGGATGGCGGGCGCCGGGGCGCGCTTGGCAGCTTTGGTGATCAGGCTCCTGACCAGGAACCGTCACCTTCAACACTGTCTTTTCTCAACTCACCACCCTGCAGCGGGGCTTAAGCCGCGCAACTATAGGGCACGGATTCCGCGCCTCCCGCATGAGTTCTGCCTATCGGGATAACCATTCGTTATGCCTGATGCCAGCCAGTTAAGCCTCGACGCGATCCGTGTAGCAGCTCGATCCGCCGTACCTCACTTTTAGCTATGGGCATAAGAGTTTTTCATAAGTCAGGACTGTGACAGCCCACTTAGGATGCGCTGCACCTGACTCCCTGTGACGAATAAGAAATAAGCGGGAGTCGGGTAATCGCAGAATTCGAGGAGGCATAACAATGAATAAATACGCGAAGCTGTTGATGGTCGGACTTTCAGCCTTTTGTGCGCAGGACGCTGCTTACGCCGCCGTGGCGCAGAGCGAGGCTGCCAGGCTCGGCGGCGGGTTGACCCCGGTCGGCGCCGAGCCGAAGGCCAATCAGGATGGTTCGGTTCCGGCGTGGACGGGGTCGCAGGCGCAGGCACCAGCCGGTTTCCAGAAGGGGGCAAAGCCGGTCGACCCCTTCACCGGGGAGAAGCCGTTATTTTCCATCAATGCGAGCAACGCTACTCAATACCAGGCGAGGCTGAGCCCGGGTCAACGGGAATTGCTCAAGCAGCCGGGTTACCGGATGGATGTCTATCCATCCCATCGCAGTTGCCCGATACCGGCCAGCGTTGCCGTACAGACCCGCAAAAACGCCACCGACGCCAAATTGGCAGCCGATGGTTGGGGACTGGCTGAGGTGCAGGGCGGTGGTTTCCCTTTCCCGATCCCGCAGAGTGGTGTCGAGGCGATCTGGAACTTCAAGCTGCGCTATCAAGGCGAATCACTGCATTACTCCTATGTCGGCATGCTGCCGCCCAAGGGCGCCAGCGGCAAGAATCTGGGCGTGGTGCAGCAGCTCTACGATGACTTTCTGTTCCCGATGGGCAAGCCCGGTAGTGACCTGGCCAGCAGCAATGGGGTGGAGCTTTACGTGAGCAACTTCATCACGGCGCCCGCGGCCATCGCTGGCGAAGGCTCACTGGCCCACTACTACATCGCCAAGCCGAACGATATCTGGCTGTACTTCGCCTCCCAACGCCGTGTGCGGCGTGCGCCAACCTACCAGTACGACGCGCCAGTGCTCCAGAGTGACAACCTCCTCTCGGTGGACCAGTTGCAGATGTACAACGGCACCCTGGATCGCTACGACTTCAAACTGGTCGGCAAACAAGAGTTGATCATCCCCTACAACAACGTGCCGATGTACGACCACACCCTTGCGGCCCAGGACGTACACGACCCGTTGTTCATGGCGCGCGACAAGGTGCGTTATGAGCCGCACCGGGTATGGGTGGTCGAGGCCAGTGTGAAGCCGGGTATGCGCCACAGTTTCCCGAAGCGGACCTTATACCTGGACGAAGACAGCTGGCTGATCGTTGCTGAAGACCTCTATGACGCCCAGGGAAAGATCTGGCGCTCGATGGAGGCCTACACCGTCACCGACTGGAGTCTCGGCGCCTGCGTACAGGCGGGTTATGTCAGTTATGACCTGCAGGTCGGTCGCTACATCAGCGACAGAGTGGTCGCTGGTAGCGGCAAGGCGCCGGTCTATGGCGTTGCGGTCAATAAATCCGATTTCTCCGTGGAATCCTTCCGCTCCAGCGCGGGCCGTTGAGCCTGCACTCAAGCTTTTTGGCTGCACCGAATCTGACTTTCCCGCATGACGAGAACGCCATGACAACAACAAGAAAATTTCGGCAATTTCATTTCGGCTTGCTGCGCTTCGCGCCGCTGAGCCTGTCCATCGCCACAGCAGTGAGCACTGGCGCATTCGCGCCGCAGGCCCATGCCTTCCGCTTCGAACTGGGTGACGGCATCGAGGGCAACTTTGACAGCACCCTTTCACTGGGCATGCAAATGCGTGCAGAGGACCGCGATTGTCGTTACGTCGGCTATGACAATGGCGGCTGTGCCAACTTCAAGGCTGATGCTGACCTCAGCATGCTCAATGGCGACGATGGCAACCTGAACTACAACAAAGGTCAGCTGATCAGTCAGGTCATTCGCGGCACCCATGACCTCTACCTGAAAGCCCCGGATGGCTGGAAGGGGCTGCTGCGCGGTGCCTGGTTCTACGATTTTGCGGTGGATGATACCCAGCGCACCGACATTCCCGATAGCGCCAGGCACAACGCGGTGCGCGACGCGGAGATCCTTGATGCCTATGTGCAGAAAGACTTCGATATCGTCGGTCAGCCCTCGAAAATTCGCGCCGGCAAGCAGGTGGTCACATGGGGTGAGGCGATCCTCACCTCCGGCGGCATCAACGCGATCAACCCGATGGATTTGCGCAAAGCCAACTCCGCGGGGGTGCAACTCAAGGAGCTTTACCGCCCGACGCCGATACTCGATTTTTCCACCAGCCTGACCGATAACTTCGGCATCGAGACCTATTACCAGTGGGGGTTCGACGAGCACATCCTGCCAGCCAAGGGGACCTTCTTCAGCCCCTTCGACATGGCGACACCAGGAGGGAAGGGGCTGTTCTTCGGCACCCCGGCCTTGACCGGTGGAGCCTTGCCACCGGCGGGTCCGCCCGGCACTTTGGGCGACGACGGCACTATAGATGCCACAACCGGGGGCACCATCAGTCTGCAAGACCGACTGGACGGCAACTACCCCGGCGCGCAGAACAACCTTGGCGGGTTGGGCTCGGCCCTCGGGCGCAGCTCGGACAAGTACAAAAAGGGTGGGCAGTTCGGTCTGGCGGCGCGCTATACCTTCGAGGAAACGGGGGACCAACTGGGTCTCTATTACATTCGCTATCAGGAGAAGACTCCGGCCATCGGCTTTGTCGTCGACTCCACGGCGAACAACCCATTGGGTTACGCCAGCTACTTCGTCAACTATGCCCAAGACCGCGACTTGTTCGGCATCAGTTACAACTTCCGCTTGGGCGACTGGTCCTGGGGGGCCGAACTGGCCTATCGACCCAAGGATGCGGTGATCATCGATCAGTCGGTACCGCAGGTGGCGAGCAGCAAGTATTCATGTCTTCCCGCCAACGGCAATGCCCTCAGCGGCGGCCCGATTGCGGGTGGCAAACCTGACGGCACCGTATGCCCCGGTTTCATTGAAACCGAGCGCTATCAGGCAACCATCAGCGGGCTGAGCATCCTGCGGCCGGACAGTTTCGGCGGCTTGATCGGCGTACTGGGCGCTAGCGAAGGCCAGATGATCGCAGAACTGGCCGTGTCGCATCTGCCGAACCTGGATCTGGGTGCTGCAGCGCCGGGTGAAAATGGCGGCAACCAGTCCTTCGAGACCCATGTGCCCTATGCGGCCAACTTCGATGGCGCGGCGCCCACCAGGACCACCGCCGGGCTGGCGCTCTCCAGCGTGCTGACCTACCCGAACGCCTTTGGCACCCGCGCCTCGTTCAGCCCGGAGCTGAATATCAATCATGGTCTTTACGGCAGCGCGGCGGGTTTCTTCCCCGGTTTTTCGAAGAACGTCGGCTCGGTTACCACGGCGCTCAACGTCGACTTCAAAACCAACCCGGGGTTGGTCGCAAGGGTCGACTTCACCCACTTCTACGGTGGCGGGGACAGTAACCCGATGCTCGACAAAGACTTTCTCGGTCTCAGTCTGACCACTTCGTTTTAAGCCGGAAGGCCAGGTGATCTATGTTGCAAGTCTTTCTCGCCCGCTTCGAAGTCCTTGCCTTCCGGCACAGGCTGGCGTTGCTGCTATCGCTGTTGTGTTTCACCGTGCTGATGGCGGTGTTCGCCCTGCAGCTACGGATGGAGGCTGGCTTCGAGAAGCAGCTTCCGACCCGTCACGAATACATCGAAACCTTCCAGAAATATCGCAATGAGTTATTCGGTGCCAACCGGCTGACCGTGGTCGTACATGCCCGCACGGGCGATATCTGGAGTGAGCAGGGCTTGGGCCGGCTGTTCAATGTGACCGAGGCATTGGCGGCCATGCCGGGCGTCAACCGGGCATCGGTGACGTCCCTGTGGACGCCCAATGTCTTCGTCGCCGAAACCACGGAGGAAGGTTTCAGCGCGCTGCCTGTTACCGGCGGCGACCTGACGCCCGATCGCCTGGATGCCGCGGTGATCGCGCAGATTCGCGAACGGGCCGTTCGTGGTGGGCATATCGGCACACTAGTCGGTAATGATCACCGTAGCGCTGCGATCACCGCCGAGCTGGTCGATCGCGACCCTGCCACCGGTCAGCCGCTGGATTACATCGCGTTCAACCACGCCCTTGAGGAACAGTTACGGGCTCGATTTGAAGACGCCGACTTCGAGATCCAGATCATCGGCTTCGTCAAACAGATCGGCGATATCGCCGAGCAGGGCAAGGCCTCCGTTCCGTTCTTCATTCTGGCGTTCTTCCTGACGGCGGCCGCTGTCTACTGGTATTGCCGTTCGGTCCAGCTGACGGTCCTGCCGCTGGCGTGTTCACTGGTGTCCTTGGTCTGGCAGTTCGGCACCTTGCGTTTGTTGGGCTACGGTCTGGACCCGCTGGCGATTCTGGTGCCTTTTCTGGTGTTCGCCATCGGCGTGTCACACGGGATTCAGCAGATCAACTACATCGTGCGCGAGATCGCCCATGGCAAAAGCAGCCTGCAGGCCGCTCGCGCCAGTTTCGGCGGGTTGTTGATTCCCGGCACGTTGGCGTTGGTCACCGCTTTCGTCAGTTTCATCACCCTGGTCCTGGTGCCGATTCCGATGATCCAGGAGCTGGCGATCACCGCGTCGATCGGGGTCGGCTACAAGATCATCACCAATCTGATCATGTTGCCCGTGGCGGCTTCCTATGTTCGCGTCAGTCCGGATTTCGCCCGCGAGGCCATGCTTGAACGTGAGCGGCGCAGCCAGTGGCTGCACGGGGTAGCGCGCCTGGCAGAGCCGAAAAAAGCTGTATGGGTCACCTTCGCAGGAGTGGTCGTGTTCGGCCTTTCACTCTGGGGCAGCCACGGGCGGCATGTTGGCAGCCTGGAGCCGGGGGCGCCTGAGCTGCGTGCCGATGCGCGCTTTAATCAGGATGCGGCCTCCATCGTCTCGAGTTTCAATGTCGGCCTCGACTGGCTGACGGTCGTGATCGCGACTGAACACAATGCCTGCGAGAACGCCTCGATGATCCAGCTGGCGGACGATCTCGGCTGGGCACTGAAACAAGTCCCCGGCGTCGTCGCCGTAGAGTCGGCAGCGACGGTCAGCAAGGAGTTCGTCGCGGCATTGAACGAGGGCAATCCGAAGCTGGCCAGCCTGCCGCGCGACGGTCGCGGCGTTGGCGGGATCATGCTGAGCCTGCCGAAGACGCAAGGCATCGGCAGTGCCGATTGCTCGATGCAGGCGGTCAATCTCTACCTCGCGGACCACAAGGCCACCACCATCAAGGCGGTCTTGCAGGCGGTCAAGGCGTTCAGTGCCGCTAACACGCTGGATGGTGTGGCGATCCGCCTGGCCAGCGGCAACGCAGGCGTGGCCGGCGCTACCAACGAAGTGCTGGAGGCGTCCGAGATGCCGATGCTGCTCTACGTCTACGGCTGCATTATTGCGCTGGTGTTCCTCACCTACCGCGATTGGCGCGCGGTGCTGTCTTGCTGCTTGCCGCTGACGGTGGCGACATGGATTGGCTACTGGTTCATGAAAGAACTGAACATCGGCCTGACCGTCGCGACGCTGCCGGTCATGGTGCTCGCAGTGGGCATTGGCGTGGATTACGCCTTCTACATCTACAACCGCTTCCAGCTGCACCTGGGCGCCGGGCTAAGCACGACCAAGGCCGTCGAAAGCGCGATCCTGGAAACCGGTATCGCCACCATTTTCACCGCGTTGACGCTGACAGTCGGGGTGGCCATCTGGTCCTTTTCTCCGCTCAAGTTCCAGGCCGATATGGGCAAGCTTCTAGCCTTCATGTTCATGATCAACATGGTCATGGCCATAACGTTGCTGCCAGCTTTCGCCGTGGTGCTCGACCGACTGTTTCCGCGCAGGGGCCCGGTACGGGTTCCCGGCATTGCCCACCATTGAGGTCCAGACATGAAGCGTTCTGATTATTCCCTTTATGCCTTGGTCCTGGCTTTGGCGACACTCTCGGCACCCGCCGAGCCGAGCCGGGTGCCGGTCGACCGACCTGCGGTGCTCGGCGCCAACAGCGCAGCGGCCAACCTGGTCGCTGCGACTCGCGCGGGGCAAAGGATCGTGGTGGTCGGTGACTACGGCACGGTGCTGATTTCAGATGACGGCAAGCAATTTCGTCAGGCCCGCTCGGTGCCGGTGCAATCGATGCTCACCTCCGTTCAGTTCATCGATGACCTGCACGGATGGGCGGTGGGCCATGATGGCGTCGTTCTCGCCAGCAGCGATGGGGGTGAAAACTGGAGCCTGTTGCGCAGGGCGGAAAAACCTGGCGAGGTGCTGCTCTCCGTGAGATTCCTCAATGAGCTACACGGCTTCGCGGTCGGCCAGTTCGGATTGGCGCTGGAAAGCCACAACGGCGGCCGCAGCTGGCAAGCTTCGTCCCTGATCGAGGCACTGGATGACCCAGGCATGCACCTTAACAGCGTGACCAGTACCAGCTCGGGCAAGGTGCTGGCAGTCGGGGAAAGTGGCATCAGCGTTTTTTCCGCTGACAGTGGGCAAACCTGGCAGCGTGGCGAAACCGGGCAGGGTGGTTCGCTGTGGAATGTGATTGCCCTGGATGACGATACCTTCGTCGCTGCCGGGCTTCGCGGTCATCTGTACCGTAGCGTCGACGGCGTGACCTGGACCCGCACCGAGACTGGGGTCAAGGAGGCACTGACTGGCCTGACCCAACTGGCTGATGGTCGGGTGCTGGTGGTCGGTTTTGGTGGCTACGTGCTGACCAGCGTCGATGGCGGTCGGACCTTTATGGCGCAGGAGCGTAACGATCGTGCGCCGCTCACGGCAGTGGTTGCCGATAAATCCAGTGTCATTCTGTTCTCTGCGTTGGGGTTGGTGAATGACACCAGCAATGCCGCGGCACCTGATTAAAAGATTGAAGCAAGCCCTGACCTCGGGTCAGGGGGCTCTGATGAACTATCTGATTGAGGTCTGACATTTGAAATTTTCCCGGCTATTCATGACCCTTCCCACGACGATGGCTATTTCATCCCTCGCGCTGGTGGTTGGGCAGGCAACTGCGGCGAGCCCCGCCGACATGGTGCTGCGCAACGGCTACGTCTATACCGTCGATGGCCAGAATTCCGTGCAGCAGGCCATTGCGGTTGCTGACGGCAAGATCGTCTATGTCGGCAGTGACGCGGGTGCCAGCTCGTACATCGGCGCGCAGACCCGGCAGATCGACCTGGCAGGGCGCATGCTGATGCCGGGCCTCATCGACGCACATATGCATCCCGTGATCGCTGGCCATGCCATGACCCTGTGCGACCTGAAATACCAGGCGATGACGAAGGCGGTCTTCCAGTCCAATCTCCAGGCATGCCTGGACGCCACCAAGGACAAGGAACCCGATGCCTGGCTTGAGGTGGTTGGCTGGGATCGCATGGGCATGAGCGGGCTCGATGGCGACCCCGACAAGTCGACGCTGGATGCGTTGAAGACCCGCCGACCGATACTGGTTCACTCGACCGATTTCCACTCTGCGTTGAGCAACTCGCGCGGCCTGACAGTCGCCGGCGTAACCAAGGATACGCCTGACCCTGCGAGTGGCAGGTTTGTGCGTGACAGCTCGGGAAACCTTACCGGCATCGGCGAAGACGAAGCGGTCATGGTCCTGACTGCCGCAGTGCCGCCAGCCTCTGATGCAGAATCGTTGACGGAGACTCGCGTAGCGCTCGATGCCATGCGCCAGCAAGGTATCACCACGTTCCTGGACGCCGCCGCAGGTGCGCTCGATGGCAAAGTCCTTACCGCATTGCAACAGTCTGGGGAACTGACGGCCCGCGCCTTGCTGGCAATCAAACTGGACCCAACCGCCGCCGCGGCTGACCCGGACAAGACGATTGCGGATGTCCAGGCAGTCGCCAGTCTCTACGACCAGAAAGAGATCAAGGCCACGCCGGGTGTCAGCGTACGTCACATAAAAGTGTTCATGGACGGCATCATCAACGCCCCGGCGGATACCGGCGCACTGCTGACGCCTTACTTGCACAATGCGGGAACTGACACGGCACAAAACTGGGTGCCCGGCACCAATCTGGGCACCGTCTATTTCCCCCAGACCGTACTTAACTCGGTGCTGCTCAAAGCCGTACAAGCCGGCTTCGATCCGCACATCCATGCCACGGGCGAGCGAGCTGTACGTGAAGCACTGGATGGCATCGAGTACGTGCGCCAGCAACTTCCCGGTAACCCGTTCCGACCGTCCATTGCTCATGCGGAGACGGTAGATACTGCGGATTATGGGCGTTTCAAGGCATTGGACGTGACCGCCACGATGTCCTTCCAGTGGGCTCAGCAGGCGCCCTCAACCATCGACGGAACCAACGATCATCTTGGCGCGGATCGCTTTGCCCGCATGGAACCCTCCGGCAGCATCCATGACGCTGGCGGACGCATTGCCTACGGTAGCGATTGGCCCGTAGATCCACTCGACGAATTCCTCGCGCTCAAGGTCGGTGTCACTCGTTCCGGCGATCCATCGAACCCGCATAGCTATGGTCCCAAATACGCGGCAAGGCTCAACGCTGCTCCGGGACTGTCACGCGCCGAGGTGTTGCGCGCCATCACCCTCAGCGCCGCTGAGCAGCTGCGGATGGACGCTGTCGTCGGTTCGCTGGAGGTAGGCAAGTTCGCTGACCTGATCGTTTTGGACAAGAACTTCATGCAGGTGCCTGAGGACCAATTGGCTCGCAATGAAGTACTGCTGACGCTGGTGGGCGGCAAGGTCATCTGGGCCAAGCAGCCGTTCGCGGGTCTTGATCCCAAGGTGTCGTCCCCAGGCTTACAGACCGGGGCAAGCAAGCCCTGAATCAGACCCGCTCAGCATTAAGGCTCGAATTTTGCTTTGACTTCAGAGTGTTACCCCATGAATTCCAGCGGTTCCCCTCCTATGAAGTTGCATCAACTCCGGGCCATTGTCGCCATCAGCGAAAGTGGCAGCATCCAGGAGGCTTCGCGCCTGCTGCATATCTCCCAACCCGCGTTGTCCAAGAGCATCAAGGAGCTTGAAGCCGAGTTGGGCGTGCCTCTGCTGGCACGCTCCAATAGAGGCATCACGGTGACCCATTACGGCGAACACCTGGTGCGCCGTGCTCGCTTGATCGTGGCGGAAGTGCGCCGCGCCCGAGAGGAAATCGAAACGCTCAAGGGGGTGATGGACGGGAAAGTGGCGATTGGTGTGTCACCGGCGACCCCAGGCCGGCAGTTCGTTTCAAGCCTGAACAGTTACCGCAAGCGTTACCCCAAGGTTCAATTGCAGATTCACGAGCTGCGCCCGGCCAAGCTGCTCGAAGGTCTGCGCGAAGGTTTCCTGGATCTGATGCTGACCTCCCAACCGCCCTCGCGTAATGCCGAAGGTTTTCACTGGGTCGAACTGCAAGCCCAACCCGCCGCCCTGGTTGTGCGCAAGGGACATCCTTTGCGGCATGCCAAATCGCTGAAAGAGTTGTGTGAACTGGATTGGCTGATACCCGATGCACTAGACGATTCGCTGGTCGGGCAGATGTTCCGCGAAAACAGTATCGCGCTACCGATGAACATCATTGAATGCGCATCCGCCGTGCTATACGTCGAACTGGTCTCCACCACTGATGCGGTTGGCTGTCTGTCGTTGCGGGTACTGGAATCAACCCAGCTACTGCTCAAGCACGGGCTTGAAATGCTGAATATCGACGAACAGATACCCGGCATGAATATCTCCATGGTCTGTCGTGACCCCGAGTTGATGACCCGGGAGGCTCAGGCGTTGGTCGACGAGGTGAGCTATGCCTTCAAGAATCCGAAACTGTGTACTGAACAGACCGGCAACACGCGCACGAACTCCCTGCTGCACTCGCCTATCATAGTGACCCGTCCTTGAGCAGGGAACTCCCCACCTGCCGAGTGAGCGGCCTCTCGAAACCTTTATTTGATCTCGCTGACAGCCGACAGCGGGGCTGACTTTGTCAGAGTTCTTGAAGCACTGACGCGCCGCGACTGTCCATGAGTCGCATGATTATCCATTCAGTCAGGTAAGAACTCGCGCACACCATGAAAAGTCGCAATACCCGCGAACGACACAGGGCAAATGTGGGAGCGAGTCTGCTCCCACATTAATTGCATTTAACCGTTAGAGGGTGTCGCGGGACGGTTGGCCGTCCACCAGGCGTTGAATGCGCAACGGATTGCCATTCTTCAAGGCATCCGGCAGCAGGCTGTCGGGGTAGTTCTGGAAGCACACCGGGCGCAGGAAGCGATCGATGGCCAGCGTGCCCACCGACGTACCACGAGCATCGGATGTTGCCGGATACGGCCCGCCATGGACCATCGAGTCGCAGACTTCCACGCCAGTCGGATAGCCGTTGAGCAGGATCCGTCCGACCTTCTGTTCCAGCAACGGCGTCAGCTCAGCGAACTGCTCGAAGTCTGCCGGCTCGCCAATGATCGTCGCCGTCAGCTGCCCGTGCAGGCCGTTCAATGCGGCGCTGAGTTGCGCTTGATCGGCGACTTCGACAAACACTGTGGTCGGGCCGAACACTTCTTCCTGCAGCACTTCATCGCCCTTGATCAACAGGCTGACATCGGCCTTGAACAGCTGCGGTTGCGCCTGATTGCCTTGTTGCGGACTGCCGGCCAGGTGCTCGATGCCCGGATGAGCGAGGAGTTTTTGCAAGCCTTGGCCATAGCTGCTCAAGGTCCCGGCATTGAGCATGGTTTGCGCCGGTTGATCGCCGATCAGGCCCGCCACCTGTTGCACGAACGCGCTGAACTGCGGCGAACGAATACCGATCACCAAACCGGGATTGGTGCAGAACTGACCGCAGCCTTGCACCACCGAAGCGGTCAGGTCGCGGGCCACGCTTTCAGCGCGAACTTCAAGGGCCTGCGGCAACACGATCACCGGGTTGATGCTCGACATCTCGGCGAACACCGGGATCGGTTGAGGGCGCGCGGCAGCCATGTCGCACAACGCACGGCCGCCCTTCAACGAACCGGTAAAGCCTACCGCCTGAATCGCCGGATGCTTGACCAACGCTTCACCGACGCCACCGCCGTAGATCATGTTGAACACTCCAGCCGGCATGCCGGTTTTCTCAGCTGCGCGGATGATCGCGTCGGCCACGAGTTCGGCTGTGGCCATGTGACCGCTGTGAGCCTTGAACACCACCGGGCAACCGGCGGCCAACGCCGACGCGGTGTCACCGCCCGCCGTGGAGAATGCCAACGGAAAGTTGCTCGCGCCAAACACCGCGACTGGTCCAAGGCCGATGCGGTACTGACGCAAATCCGGACGCGGCAGCGGTTGGCGATCCGGCAATGCCTGATCGATCCGCGCACCGTAGAAGTCACCGCGACGCAGCACTTTGGCGAACAAGCGCATCTGACCGCTGGTGCGACCGCGCTCGCCTTGAATGCGTGCGGCGGGCAGCGCGGTTTCGCGGCAGACCAGCGCTACAAAGTCATCACCCAGCGCGTCCAGTTCATCGGCAATGGCGTCGAGAAATTGCGCTCGGCGTTCGGCGCTCAAGCTGCGATAGGCCGGGTAGGCGGCAGCGGCAGCCTTGGCGGCGGCATCGACTTCTTCGAGGGTGGCCTGGTAAAAATCGTGAGGCAACGCTTCGCCGGTGCTGGCATCAACGCTGTTGACGATGATAGTGCCGGCAGCGCTGCGCTGACCGGCGATGTAGTTTTGGCCGATGATCGTGGGCATTTCTGGCTCCAGAAAAGAATGTTCGAATCCCCCTTGCGGGGATTTCAGGGCAATAGGGGAGGAGAGCAGGGGTTCAGGTGACTGCGCCGATCTGCCAGGGCACGAATTCGTTCTGCCCGTAACCGTGCTGCTCGCTCATGCTGCGTTCGCCCGAAGCGATTCGCAGCATGAGTTTGAAGATGGCTTCACCGCATTCTTCGATGGTCATGGTGTCTTCGGCGATCTCGCCGCAGTTGATGTCCATGTCTTCGCGCTGGCGGTTCCACAAGGCAGTATTGGTCGCCAGTTTGATCGAAGGCGTGGGGGCGCAACCGTAGGCCGAGCCACGTCCGGTGGTGAAGGCGATCAGGTTGGCGCCGCCGGCGACCTGGCCTGTGGCCGATACCGGGTCGTAGCCGGGGGTGTCCATGAACACCAGTCCTTTGGCGCTGACCACTTGGGCATATTCATAGACATCGACCAGGTTACTGGAGCCTGCCTTGGCCACGGCACCCAGGGATTTCTCCAGGATGGTGGTCAAGCCTCCGACCTTGTTACCGGCCGAAGGGTTGTTGTTCAGCTCTGCGCCCATGCGCTCGCAATACGCCTCCCACCAATGAATACGGGCGATGAGTTTTTCGCCCACGGCGCGGTTGACGGCCCGACGGGTCAGCAGGTGTTCGGCTCCATAGATTTCCGGGGTTTCGGAAAGGATGGCCGTACCGCCACAGGCGACCAGACGATCGACGGCATTGCCCAGCGCCGGGTTGGCGGTGATACCGGAATAACCGTCCGAACCGCCACATTGCAATCCAATCACCAGATGCCTGGCACTCACGGGTTCGCGCTTGACCTGGTTAGCCTCCTCAAGCAACGCCTTGACCTGGGCGATGCCGCTGGCGACCGCTTTGGAGGTACCGCCGCTGTCCTGGATGCTGAAAGTACGCAGCGTATCGCTGCGGCTCAGGCCTTGGGTGCTGAGCAACCCTTCGATCTGGTTGGTTTCGCAGCCCAGCCCGATGACCAGCACGGCGGCGAAGTTGGCATGGGTGGCGTAGCCGGCCAATGTTCGGCGCAGCAGGGCCAGGCCTTCGCCGGCGGGGTCCACGGCGCAACCGGCGGAATGGGTCAGGGCAACTACGCCGTCGACGTTGGGGTACGCCAGTAACGCGGCAGGATTGATGTCCCGGCGGAAGTGGTCGGCAACGGCGCGGGCCACGGTGGCCGAGCAATTGACCGAGGTCAGGATGCCGATGTAGTTGCGCGTCGCCACTCGACCATCCTGGCGCACGATCCCCATGAACACCGGCTCGTCGTTCAAGGGCTTGTCGGGTTTCACATCAACGCTGAAGGCATAGTCACGGGCGAAATCGCCCATGGTCAGGTTGTGCACATGCACGTGATCGCCGGCTTCGATAACCCCGGTGGAAAAACCGATGATCTGTCCGTAACGACGCAAGGGCTGGCCGGCTTCGACACGGCGGGCGGCGATCTTGTGGCCGGCGGGTACCGGCTGGCGTACGGTCACGCCTTCCTGCTCGAGTACTTCACCCGCCGCCAACGGCCGACGGGCGATCAATACATCGTCCAGAGGATTGAGGCGCAGAACAGCAGCTGCACCGGTTTTCATGATCAATTCCATCGGAAACTCACTGGCTATGAAGCGTGGGAGGTCGCTGGCAATCGGGCCGCGCCATACCTTTGTTGCCGCACTATAAGAGCCTCCGCCCGTGGCTGCCTAATGAGACCTTTGGATTGATCGATAACCTTTTCTCATTGGTTCAGGGGTTTTTGAATGAAAACATCGCTCAACGGTCGCCAGCTTCCCGTCGCAGCCTGGCGCATTCCAGCAACGTATCGGCGAATTCCCGGGCGGCTTCGCTCAGCGGTTCATCCTTGCGCGTGATGATGCCGTAGTCCTGGGGCTCGACCTTGAACGGCGTGTTGAGCACTTTGAGCAAGCCGCTCTGAACCTGCGACTGGACCATGGATTCGGGCAACATCGCGAGCATCGGTCCCGATTGCAGCAGTTGCAGGAAGGTTGGCATCGAGATGGTCTCGACCGTATTGGTGGGCGTGCGCACATTGAACTCGGCGAAGGCACTTTCCATTCGCCGCCGTATGGGGGCATTGAAGGGGTACATGACCCAGGGCCAATCGCCGAGCTGATCGGTCGCCACTTCATCGAACTGCGCCAGGGGATGGCGACTGTTGACCACCAGGCAAAAGGGCTCGGGCCCGAGCGCACGAAACTCGAAGGGCTGCTGATAACGTTCATCGGTGAAGCGGGCAATGATCAGATCGAGCTTTTTATGCTCGAGCATTTCCAGCAGTTGATTGCTGGTTTGCTCGATCACTTCGATGGACAGCATCGGGCGGTCCAGCTTGATCCGGGTAATGGCCTCGGGCAGCACGACCGAGGTTGCGGCGAAAATCGCGCCGACTTTCAAATGGCCATGTCCACCTTTGCGCAGCTTATTGAGCTGATCGACGAAAGATTGCGTGTCGTCCAGGGTCATCCGCGCATAGCGGACCACGAACTCGCCCAGCTCGGTCAGGACCATGCTGCGGGTCTGCCGTTCGAACAAGGCAAAGCCGAGCAACAACTCGATGTCGCGCAACATCTTGCTGATGGCGGGCTGGGTCAGGTTCATCAGCTCGGCGGTGGTATGCATGTTGCGGGTCCGGGCCAGGGTATCGACCAGCATCAGGTGCTTGATCTTGAGCCATTTGCTGACGCTGGCGTAGGAAATCTCGTCGTTTTCCATAAGTCGCTCAAATCTGATTGATAACGAAACGATATCAAATGCTGAAAATATGTCATTGGGATTTATCGGTCCAGTCCACTAGTTTTGCCCGATCGTTCTCGAATTGACCTGGATCTGCATATGCCCAAGCTGAATTTGACTGGTAAAAACACTCTCCCGATCGATGGCCTGGAAGGCACGCTGATCGGTCGCGCCTGGGTACCGGGGGAGGCCGCAGGCCCGTCGCCGGTGGTACTGCGCGCCGACGGCGTGTTTGATGTGTCGCAGGAGTTTGCGACATTGAGCGATCTGCTTGAGAGCCCGTCACCGCTCGAGGCTGTTCGCAGCGCCCGGGGTCGATACATTGGCAGTGTTGACGAATTGTTGGCCAATACGGGAATGGGCTCCGACCCCGCCAAAGCGTTCTTGTTGCCTCCGGCTGACCTGCAAGTGATCAAAGCCGCCGGTGTGACATTCGCTTCCAGTATGATCGAGCGCGTGATTGAAGAGCAGGCCGGTGGCGATGCGGTCAAGGCCGAGAGCGTGCGCAACGTGGTCAAGGCAGCTATCGGCGATAACCTGCGTTCGATCAAACCGGGTTCGAGCGAAGCGGCGCGACTAAAGGCGGCGTTGATCGGGCAGGGGCTGTGGTCACAATACCTGGAAGTGGGGATCGGTCCTGATGCCGAGATCTTCACCAAGGCGCCGGTACTCGCTTCCGTCGGTAGCGGCAACGAGGTCGGGATTCATCCTGAATCGAAATGGAACAACCCTGAGCCGGAAATCGTCCTGGCGGTAAACAGCCGAGGCCGGATACTCGGTGCAACCCTGGGTAACGACGTCAATCTGCGCGACTTCGAAGGCCGCAGCGCATTACTGTTGAGCAAGGCCAAGGACAACAATGCGTCTTGCGCGATCGGCCCGTTTATTCGCCTGTTCGACGAAGGCTTTTCTCTGGATGATGTGCGCCGCTGCGTGGTCGACCTGGTGGTCGAAGGTGATGACGGTTTTATCCTGCGCGGCAGCAGTTCGATGGAGCAGATCAGTCGCGATCCGCTGGAACTGGTGGCCCAGACTGTGGGCAGCAATCACCAGTACCCGGATGGCTTCATGCTCTTCCTGGGCACCCTGTTTGCTCCGACGCAGGATCGTGAAGAGCAGGGCAGCGGTTTCACCCACAAACAGGGCGATAGCGTCAGCATCGGCAGCCCGTTGCTGGGCACGCTGCACAATCGCGTCACCTACAGCAATCAAGCCACACCATGGACGTTTGGCCTGCGTGCATTGATGGGCAACCTGACTGCTCGCGGTCTGGTGGCAGGTAAATCAATCCA
Source organism: Pseudomonas sp. LBUM1645 (assembly GCF_059716185.1). Lineage (NCBI taxonomy): Bacteria > Pseudomonadati > Pseudomonadota > Gammaproteobacteria > Pseudomonadales > Pseudomonadaceae > Pseudomonas > Pseudomonas sp. LBUM1645. The sequence goes on along the minus strand of NZ_CP166811.1, from coordinate 4,136,268 downwards.
CTGATTTGCCTGCCAGAGGTTCCTGGCAGATAAAAAACAGTGGTCGCTGGACAATAATAATAAGGCACACAAATGAAGACCAAAAACACAACAGGACCGGATCACGCGGCAGCCATCGAGAGCGCCATCGCCAAATGCAGATGGAAGCTGTTGCCGTTCCTGGCATTGATGTTCGCCCTGGCAATGATCGATCGCTCCAACGTCGGCTTCGCCAAGGCGGCATTACAGACCGATATCGGTTTGAGCAATGCAGCCTTCGCCCTGGGCGCGGGTATTTTCTTTATCGGTTATGCGATCTTCGAAGTCCCCAGCAACCTGATGTTGCACCGGGTCGGCGCACGACTCTGGCTCAGCCGGATCATGATCACCTGGGGGCTGGTGTCCGCCGCCATGATGTTCACCCGGGATGAAACCACGTTTTATGTGTTGCGATTTCTGCTCGGCGTGGCCGAAGCGGGCTTTTCCCCAGGTGTCATCCTGTACCTGACCTACTGGTTTCCGGCCCAGCGTCGCGGTCAGGCCATCGGCATCTACTATTTCGGCTTGCCAATGGCCTTGATGCTGGGCAGTCCGCTGTCGGGCTGGTTGCTGGAAATGCATGGCATGTTCAACCTGACCAACTGGCAGTGGATGTTCCTGGTGGAAGGCCTGGCGGCTGTCGTCGTGGGGATCATTGCGCTGTTCTACCTCAAGAGTAAGCCACAGGATGCGCCTTGGCTGACCCGCGAGGAGAAGGCCGCCCTGAGCCAGGAGCTCGAGGCGGAAGACAAGCTCAAACTGGCTCATGGACCGAAAAGCCTGCTGGGGCTGGTTCGCAACAAGCGAGTGCTGAAGTTCATCCTGATCTACTTCAGCGTTCAGGTCAGTGTGTACGGGGTCATCTTCTATCTGCCCACCCGAATTGCGGAGCTGCTGGGGACCAAGGTCGGCTTGGAGGTGGGCATGTTTATTTCATTGCCATGGCTGTGCGCCGCCATCGCCATGTACTTTGTGACCCGATATGCCGACCGACATGGGGCGCACCTGAAGATGGCGATGTGCATGCTCGGTATGGCGGCCCTTGGCATTGCCGCTTCGGCCTTGCTCAACAGCTTCGCGCCGGTACTGCTGGCCTTTTGTTTTGCAGCGGCTGGTTTCGTGACTGTTCAACCGCTGTTCTGGACGCTGCCGACCGGCTACCTCGGTGGGGTCGCCGCGGCAGGCGGTATTGCCCTGATCGGTTCCATGGGCAACATCGGCGGCTTCGTCGCGCCAATGCTCAAGGCCAATATGGAGGTCTGGTTCACCGATCCACGGGCAGGGATGTTGTCGCTGTCGGCCGCGGGGTTGGTGGGGGTTTACCTGCTATGGACGTTGCGCGTGCCGAAGGGGCAACTGCAGGTCAATCAAGGTCCGCTGGACGGGGTGGCGAGTAACGCCCAGGCACCTTCGAATTCTTGAAGTCACAGCGTCGACAATAGACCGATAAAAACAGCCGAAGCCTTTTAAGGGCTTCGGCTTTTTTTTGCCCATTAATCCTGCCGGTGTGACGGCATCCGGCCTACCGAAAGTGTGCAGTTAGAAACTCAGCGGCTGGCCGACACGATCAGCATCATGGGTCGCTCGACTTCATCGGAAAGTGCAGGGCGATCAGCAAGATCTTCTTCGGTCGGCCCCCATTCGTTCACGTGATCGAGGGTGAACCCGGTTTGGATCAGCAGGTTAAGTAGCGTGCCCAGCGTTCGATGCTGTTTGACGACGCCATCGCTGAGCCAGTTCGTAAACCTTGGACCTTCCACCTGATAACTGTCTACCGGCCATGACTTGCGTCCTTGCGCATCGACGATCCAGTCCGGTCGGCGTGACGCCATATAGATGGGATGCTCGATGGAAAACACCAGCCTTCCACCGGATACCAGTGCGTCATGTACGTTGCGCAATAGCCCAGCCAAGTCACTGATGTAATGAAACGCGAGTGAGCTGTAGGCCAGGGTGAAACCGGATCTGGCAAGTTCAAGCCGCTCTAGGTCGGCCCGCTTATAACTCACTCGTGAGTCGTGTGTGGCGACGACGGCGCGCTCCAGCATCTTCTCCGAGACATCCAGCCCCAGCACGCGCTCGGCGCCCTGTTCAGCGGCCCATCGACAAAACCAGCCATAACCGCAGCCCAGGTCCACGACCTTCTGGCCGGACATTGGCGGCAGTAACGATCTCAACGCCGGCCACTCGGGGGCACCGGCCAGTCCCTGGAGCGAGCGGGGCAGTTGGCTGTATCCGTCGAAGAACTCGGGGTTGTCGTAGATATTCTGGGTCACTGATGATCTCGCTGGATATGTGCACTTCGGGTTCAAGTAAAAAAGTCTACGAGCAGGCTACAGGTTAGAGCAAGCGTGTGAATCGCTTAACCTTCACGGGGAACGTTATATGCCAGTGCGTAATTATCATAACCAGATGTTCATTTTCACTGCCCGTTGATTATAAGTAAGCGTTCACTGTTGCCAGGACGACATCAACTGAACACAGTGCAGTCAAAATCACACTTCATGCTGCCGATTAAAAATAATATGTCATTGAAATAAAAGAGATTTATGGTTTGGCATGGCGTGTGCAATGACCCCCTTGAGGAATATAAAAATCAATAAGCCTCGCCCGCATTCATATTAAGGGAGTCGAGCTTTGGAAGTATCTTTGCGTGTAAAGGGGCAAGCTTACGCAAGCGTAAGGCCAAAAAACCATCGGGGTGTGTTTAGTGCATTAAGCATGAGCCTTATGTTGCTGGGGACGCATCAAGGCGTGTGGGCAGCGGAGGTGAATTCAACAGGCGAAAGTGAGGAAAATACAGCGCCCGCTGATTCAAAACGACTGGCCACGGTTGTCGTACAGGGCCAGCAGCTCAGCGAAAAGGAACAGGCGAAACAGGTGCTCAACGAAGTCCCTGGCGGTACCGCGCAGGTGGATTCCGCGACCGTGGAAAAACGCCGCGTCGCGACCAACCAGGATGTGCTGGCTTACCAGCCGGGTGTTTACGCTCAATCAGTTGGCGGCGCGGACGGGATCAAACTGTCCATCCGCGGTTCGGGCATCAACAAGGGCGTCAATTACTTCCGTTCCGGTGTGTTTCTGATGTTCGACGGGCTGCCGGTCAGTGGTCCTGGCGGTACGCCCTATGAGTTGTTCGAGCCGCTGGGACTTTCCCGCACCGATATTTTGCGCGGCGCCAACGGCTTCGATTATGGCTCGCTGACCCTGGGCGGTGCAGTGAACTATGTCACCAAAACCGGCTATGACGCGGCGCCCCTGGAAGTGCGTTACGAGGCGGGCAGCTATGGCTATCAGAAGCGTCAGATTGCATCCGGTCAGGTACTCGGTGACTTCGACTACTACTTCAGCCTGACCGACTCGGAACAGGACGGTTATCAGAACCATACCAACGGTTCGAGCAAGGGCTTCGCCGGTAACTTCGGCTACAAATTCAATCCCAATATCGAAACGCGCTTTTACCTGCGTTACCGCGAAACCGATAACGACACCGGTGGCTTGCTGACGCGCGATGAAATTGCGCATCACCCGCGTCGTGCCAATGCCACCAACCTTGCACAAGATGCCTCGCGCAAGCAGCCGGGTTCGACCTGGGTTGCCAACAAGACCACGATTCATCTGGATGACAATTCCCGGCTGGAACTCGGTGCGGTGTATCACGACTACCCGATCGACATCCGAGGTGGGGTGAACCGCGCGAAATGGGGTTACAGGGATGTTTCCGGTTCGGTGCAGTACGTGCGTGACGACGAGCTTTTCGGCCATGCCAGTACGACCCGCGTCGGGTTGCTATCGACCAAGCATTTGCCGGGTGAGGGTTTCCAGAAGACCTATGTGCGGATTCCGGCAGGCGCCACGGCGGGGTTACCGGTCGGCACACTGATTCGTGAAGCGAGTTACGAAGGCATGGATAACGTCTTCCACGTCAGTAACGACACCGAGCTGGTCAATAACCTGTGGCTCACCACGGGCCTGTCGATGATCTACACCAATCGCGAAACCGAAGTGGAGTACCCGGTTACCAACGATCGCTATGAAAAGAATGACTGGGACTATGCGCCTCGCATTGGTCTGCGCTACGACTTCACCCCGAACTTTCAGGTGTACGGCAACATCAGCCGCTCTGTCGAGCCGCCCAGCGACTGGCAGATCCTGACCACGCCACCGAGCTTCACCAGCGGGCCCGCCAGAGGTCTCGCGCGTGCAGGCATGGACCTGGTCAATCAGACGGCGACCACCTTTGAGCTGGGGACGCGGGGCAACTTCGACAGCAACGTCTGGAGCCTGAGTTACTACTACTCCAAGGTTAACCATGAGTTGCTCTCGGTTGAAGTCGTACCGGCGACCAACACCACGGCGGCGATCACGGCGGAATCCAACGGCAGCGCGACGATTCACCAAGGCGTGGAAGCAGGCCTCGAATCAACGCTATGGCAGGGCAGCGATATCAACAAACTGACCTTGCGCCAGGCCTATACCTACAGCGATTTCCACTTCGTCAACGACGACAAGTTCAACGCCAACGAACTGCCGGGCATCCCCAAACACTACTACCAGGGTGAGTTGCAATACGACTTTGCCAACGGTGTGTACGTGGGAGTCAACACGCAGATCGGTTCGAAAATGTCGGTGGACTACGCCAACTCGTTCTACACCCGGCCGTATCACGTCTTCGGCGCAACCATCGGATGGAACTCGCCCAAGAAGTCCTGGCTGACCTATCTGGATCTGCGCAACCTGACCGACCGCCACTACACGACGGTCGTCAGCCCGACGTACGACGATGGCGGCGTTGATCGTGCGCGCTCTTATCCGAGTGATGGTTTCGGCATCTACGGCGGCGTGAGCTATCGCTTCAACTGATTGAATCCCAGCCGCGCAGCCACCTGGTCGCCCACTGCCAGGCGCTGGCGCCCAACTTTTTGATGGAATGAACGCGTGAATAATCGATGGTATTTCCGCGCAGTGGCGGCGCTTTGCCTTGGATTGACGCTGGGTGGCTGCTCACCCGCGAACGACGCTGGAAAACCGTCCAGCAGTCAAACGAACAGCGCTGAAGTCGACAGCGCGCGAGACTACCGTGAGCAGTCCTCTGGCAAGTCCGGTGGCACGCTTCGGGTGTCCGTGGCGGCTGACACCGGGTCGCTGGACCTGCATGCCATTTCCCACACCAATTCACAGTGGCTGGGGCGTTTGCTCTACGACAACCTGGTGTATCTGGATGAGAAGGGCAACATCACGCCCTGGCTCGCCAAGTCCTGGGATATCTCTCCAGACGGGCTGACGTACACCTTTCACTTGCGCGACGACGTGACCTTCAGCGACGGCTCACGCTTCGACGCCAATGCCTTGCAGATCAACCTGGAACACATGCGCGCGCCTGCCACCCAGTCGCCCCTGGCGGCGGCGTACATCGCGCCCTACGTCGACGGCACAGTCATCGACGATTTCACCTTTGAAGCGCATCTGCGCGAACCCTACACGGCTTTTCTCAATGTGTTGGCGCAGTCGTGGCTGGCCATGATGTCGCCCAAGGCAATCACCGACAATCCGCGCAAGCTGGGTGAAGCGCCCGTCGGTTCAGGCCCCTTCGTCGTCGAGCGTTACTCCCGTCAGCAAGGCATCAGCCTGGTGCGGCGCAATGACTACCATTGGGCAGCGGACTTCATCAATCACCCGGGGCCGGCGTATCTGGAGCGGATCCAGATCGATTTCGTACCCGAGGCGATGATCCGCTACTCCTCACTGGTCGCCGGGCAGTATGACCTGACCGTCGATGCTCCCGCGCAGAATGCCCAGGCGATGCGCAATGACCCGGAACTGGTCATGGATAGAAGGATCAGGCAGGGAAACCCCAATCGCGGCATCACCTTCAACACCTCCAAAGCGCCGTTCGACGATGTCAGGGTACGCAGGGCCTTTGCGTTGGGTGTCGATCGTGAAGGCATCGTGCAGATGAGTGGTTTCGGCGAGTACACACCCAAGAGCGATTTTCTGGCGGCCAACACGCGTTACTACGATCCCGCATTTGCCGGGGCACTGGTTTATGACCCCGCAACTGCCAACCGTCTGCTGGACGAGTCGGGCTGGAGTCAGCGTGATGCGCAAGGCTATCGGGTGCGCGATGGTCACCGTTTGAGTGCCGAGGTGTTGCTGGCCGAAGGCATCACTCCTGTTGCCGACACCGTCGCCATTCAGTCGGACGTCAAGAAGCTTGGCTTCGAGTTGCGTATTGCGCAGGTGCCACCTTTGCAATTGGCCGAGCGGCGTAGCGCCAATCGTTTTCAGGCGGTGGGCTCCGGCGTCTGGCACACCAACACGCCGGACGGTCTGTACATTCTTTATCACAGCGGCGAAATCATCTCGCCCCAACGCATCGGGCAAAACACCGCGCGCTTGCGTGATGCGCAGCTTGATGACTGGCTGGCCCAGGCCCGCCACGCCACTGATCCTGGGCAACTGAAAGGTCTTTACAGCAAGGTCCAGCAACGTTTGGCCGAATTGGTTCCGGCGGTGCCGCTCTACGAGAACTATTCGCTGAGCGCTCACCGGCAACGTGTCAAAGGCATCGTCTACGACACCTCGCACAACACGCCGGTGTTCACCACGGTCTGGTTGGGGAAGGCGTCATGAGATCGTTTCTTGGCTCGCTTATTTTACTGGGCGTAACGGTGCTGGCGGGTTGCTCCCCCCCGGCAGATCCGCAGCAGAAAGCGGCTGACCTCGACAGCAGCCAGCCGGTCAGCTACCCGGCCGCCGATTACCGCGAACAGAGCGTGGGCGAGGCGGGCGGGGTGCTGCGCGTGACGGCGGCCATCGACATGGGCAGCCTTGACGTGCACCTGATCACAGGCACTAACCCCAAGTGGTTGGGACGCATGCTTTTCGACAATCTCGTGTATCTGGACGAGCAGGGCAACGCGACACCCTGGCTGGCGAAATCCTGGGACATTTCCGCCGACGGCAAGACCTACACCTTTCACTTGCGTGACGATGTCACCTTCAGTGATGGCGTCAAGTTCAACGCCGAAGCGGTGCGCGTCAACCTGAAGAGAATTCGCGATCCGGCGACCAAAGCGGCGATGACCACGGCGTACATCGCACCTTATGTGGATGGCCGGGTGATCGACGAATTCACCTTCGAAGCGCACCTGAGCGAACCCTACACGCCGTTCCTCAACGTGCTGGCGCAATCCTGGCTGGGCATGATGTCGCCTCGGGCCATTCTCGACAATCCAGCGGCCCTCGCAGAGCACCCGGTTGGCAGCGGTCCGTTCGTGGTGACCCGCTACGTGCGCCAGCAAGGCGTCAGTTTTACCCGTCGCGAGGATTATCACTGGGCGCCAGAGTTGATCCAGCACCAGGGGTCGGCGTACTTGCAAGGTGTCGAATTGAGCTTTGTGCCAGAAGCCATGATCCGCTACTCGTCGCTGGCGGCCGGGCAGTATGACTTCACTATCGACGCGCCGCCGCAGACAGCCGGCTCGATCCGCAATGACCCTGATCTGGTGCTCAAGAGTCGGGTGAACCTGGGTAACCCGACCCGCGTGCTGACCTTCAATGTCAGCCAGGCACCGTTCGACGATGTGCGGGTACGCAAAGGGGTGGCGCTGGCCATCGACCGGGAAGGCATCGCACAGATTGTCGGCTTCGGTGAGTACCGGACCAAGACTGACTACCTGTCAGCCACCACGCCGGACTACGACCCGGCCTTCGCCAGCGCACTGCGCTATGACGTGACTCATTCCAACCAGCTTCTGGACGAGGCGGGCTGGACCGGACGTGATGCCGAGGGTTACCGCACCCGCGCCGGGCAACGCTTGAGCGCCGAAGTGCTGAGCACGGAAACAGCGTTGTCGCCGGGTGTCGATCTGGTGGCGGTGCAATCGGACCTGAAGAAGGTCGGCTTCGAGTTGAAAATCACTCAATTGCCAGTCACGCAATTGCTCGAGCGGCGCAATGCCAATCGCTATCAGGCCTTGGGATCGGGTTACTGGCACACCAACACTCCGGATGGTTTGTACATCCTGTACCACCGCTTGCAAATCAACTCTGAGCGCTACACCGGGCAGAACACCTCGCGCTTGCAGGACCCTCAGCTCGATCAGTGGCTCAGCGATGCCCGTCGCACCCGCGATCCCGAACGCCTGCGCAGCCTCTACAGCCAGGCGCAACAGCGCCTGACCGAGTTGGTGCCAGCGGTGCCGGTGTACGAAAACCACACGTTGGTGGCCTATCGGCGCTCGGTCAACGGCGTGGTTTTCGACACGTCCCATAACACGCCGTTCTTTACCTCCGTCTGGCTCGACAGCAAGGAGTCGAAATGAAAATCCTCAAGCGTATTGTCTGGCGCCTGCTGGCCGGCGCCTTGGTGTTGTGGGGCGCGGCGACCCTGTCTTTCGTGACGCTTAACGTCACTGCCGGTGATACCGCGCTGGCCATCCTCGGCGGCCCGGATGCATTGCCGACGCCTCAGGTGCTGGCACAAGTGCGTGCCGAATACGGTCTCGATCAACCCTTGATCGTGCAATACGGGCGCTATCTCGGGCGTCTGTCCGAGGGCGATCTCGGCAATTCGTACCGGTTGCGAATCCCGGTGGTGAAGGCGATTTCCCAGCAGATTGGCGCCACGTTGCAACTGGCTGCGTGCGCCGCGGTGCTGGCGGTTCTGGCGGCATTGGTCCTGGCTTTGTTGACTGCGCATCGCGCGCGCTGGATTCGGTCACTGTCGTCCGGTTCCGAGCTGGTCCTGACGTCAGTGCCGAGCTTTGTGCTCGGGATCGTCCTGCTGCTGATCTTCTCTTTCCAGTTTCATCTGCTCCCGCCGGCTGGCTCCCAAGGCTGGAAAACCATGGTCCTGCCGACGCTGACGCTGGCGCTTCCGGTCATGGCGGTGCTGACCCAGGTGCTGCGCCAGGAACTGGAAGACGTGCTTGAACTGCCCTTTATCAGCATGGCCCGAGCTCGCGGGATGTCGGAGGCCGGTGTGCGCCTGCGGCATGCGTTGCCCCACGCGTTGATTCCGCTGGTGACGCTCTCCGGTTTCATTTTCGCCAGCCTGCTCGGCGGTGCGGTGATTACCGAAACCCTGTTCGCCCGGCAGGGCCTTGGGCGACTGATGATCGAAGCCACCACCAACAAGGATATCCCGCTGGTACTGGGCATCACGTTGCTGGTGGCGTTGATCTACGTCCTGGTGAATCTGGTTGTCGACCTGCTCAACAGTTTTCTCGACCCCCGCGTGGTCGAGTCATGAAACCTCGTAATTCAAGGAAACTCCCATGAACGCAATCAACGCTTCCCTCGTGGATCAGGACCAGCACGACGCCAGTGGCGTGCCCACGGACAATGAACTGCTCAGCCGTTTTCAGCCGGTGTTCGACCGCATCGCCGCCGGAACGCTGCAGCGCGAAGAACGTCGTGAGTTGCCTTACGAAGCCGTCGGCTGGCTACGCGCTGCCGGGTTCGGCGCCCTGCGTGTGCCGCGCGCGTATGGCGGCATCGGCGCGACAGTGCCACAGCTGTTTCGTTTGCTGACGTTGCTGGGCGAAGCCGATTCGAATCTGCCGCAAATTTTGCGAGCGCATTTCGGCTTCGTCGAAGGTCGCCTCAACGACATCGAAGACGAACAACGCCTGCGCTGGTTTCCAAAAGTGGTGGCCGGAGAATTGTTCGGTGCGGCGATGGCCGAGCGTACCGGCGAAACCCGAAACAGCGTGACCCTGAGAAAGGAGGGTGACGACTGGCGCGTCGACGGCGAGAAGTATTACTGCACCGGCACCCTGTACGCCGACTGGATCGCCGCTTCCACTGCCGATGGCGACGACCATGTCAGCGTGGTGATTTCCACCACGGCAGCCGGCGTGACACGCCTCGATGACTGGGACGGTTTCGGTCAGCGCCTGACCGGCAGCGGCACCACGCGCTTCAACAACGTACTGATCAGCGACGACCAGGTGATTCGCCGCTTCAAGACGGCCGAAGGGCATGGCCAGAGCTACATCACGGCGTTCTATCAACTGGTGCATCTGGCGACCCTCGCGGGTATTTCCCGAGCCGTACTGCGTGATGCGGTGACGTTCGTCAAAGGTCGCACGCGGACTTTCGGCGTGCCTGGGCAATCCATTCCAGGGCAGGACCCCTTGGTCCAGCGCGTCGTCGGTCGACTGTCCAGCCTGTCGTTCGCCGCCGAAGCCGTAGTGGATCGAGTGTCGGCGGGTGTCGAGGAAGTCTGGCAGGCCCATCAGGCCGGCACGGCCGATACTGCGCTGTACGCCGCGGCCGAGGTCAAGGCCTATCAGGGCCAGCAAGTCGCGATCGACCTGGTGCTGCAAGCCACCACGTTGCTGTTTGAAGTCGGCGGGGCTTCGGCCACCAGCACGCCGCGTCACCTTGACCGTCACTGGCGTAACGCCCGCACCGTGTCTTCACACAACCCGGCAATTTTGCGCGAGCGGGCGCTGGGCGATTTCTATTTGAACGACGTCACGCCGAGTGAGGCGTGGGCCGAGCGACTGGCCAAAGACAAGGCTGAAAAAGACGCCAGCGCCACCCTGGAAACCACCCCCCAAACCACCGAGGAGCAAACGCCATGAGCGCGTCGCAAAAGCAAATGAGCATCGGCATGAACATCCTGGGCTTCGGCGCGCATTCGGCGGCGTGGCGCGTCGGTGAAGTGGCGGCTGACGCTTATCTTGACGTGGAGTACTACCGCAACATCGCACGTATTTCCGAGCGCGGAACCTTGGACGCGATCTTCCTCGCCGACGGTCCGGCCCTGGCGGGTGACGTTTCCAGCTCGCCGGCCGGGCGACTGGAACCTACGGTCTTGCTGACAGCGGTGGCGCTGGCGACCCAGCACATTGGTGTGATCGCCACGGCGTCGAGCACCTATAACGATCCCTATAACCTGGCCCGTCGACTTGCTTCGGTGGACTACCTCAGTGGAGGCCGTGCAGCCTGGAATGTGGTGACCAATGCCGGTGATGCAGCGGCGCAGAACTTCGGTTTGCGTGGCGCGCCGCTGCACGTCGATCGCTACGGCAGGGCCGATGAGTTCGTCGATGTGGTGCGCAAGCTGTGGGACAGCTGGGAGGACGACGCAATCATCGGTGACCGCATCAGCGGACGTTTTGCCGACCCGTCGAAGGTGCATGAGGTCGATCACGTCGGCGAGCATTTTTCGGTCAAGGGCCCACTCAATGTGCCGCGCAGTCCTCAGGGGCATCCGGTGCTGGTGCAGGCCGGTTCATCCGAGGGTGGCAAAGCCCTGGGCTCGCGCTACGCCGATGCAATTTTCACCACCCAGACCACCCTCGAAGACGGCCTGGCGTTCTATCAGGAAATGAAAAACCGTGCCCGGCAGTGGGGCCGCAATCCGCAGCACCTGAAAATCATGCCGGGCCTGTCAACGGTGATCGGCAGCACCGAGGCGGAAGCCCAGGCCCGTTTCGATCAGCTCAATGGTTTCAATGGCGACGGCGGCCTGATCGATCAGGTGGCGCGGCGCATCGGGATCCCGGCCAGCGAACTCGATCTGGACGGCCCGCTGCCCTGGCATCGCATCGGCCCAGTGGAGAGTTTCGAGGCCGGCTCCCATGGATTCCTGGAAGCCCAACTCAATCTGGCCCGCCGGGAAAACCTCAGCGTGCGGCAACTGTCGCAACGCATCCTTGTCGGCCACCGCTTGGTCGTCGGCACCCCGGAACAAGTCGCCGACACTCTGGAGCACTGGTTCCTGGCCGGGGCCGCCGATGGCTTCAACATCATGCCGGACATGTTCCCGTCGGGCGTCGAGATCTTCGTCGACGAAGTCGTGCCGTTGCTACGCAAGCGCGGAGTGTTCCGCCACGAATACACCTCAACCACTTTGCGCGGTCACTTGGGCTTGCCGACGGTGACCAGTCGTTATGCCAACCGTGCCCAGCGCGAAAGTGCCTGATAAACCCTTCAACGCTCAAGGATCATCACCATGCAATACCGCAAGCTAGGCAAAACCGATATCGACGTCAGCCTGATCGGTCTCGGCACCATGACCTGGGGCCATCAGAACAGCGAGGCCGACGCCCATCAACAGCTCGACTACGCGCTGTCACGCGGGGTGAATCTGGTCGACACCGCCGAGATGTACCCGACGCCGACCCATGCCGATACGTGGGGCAGCACCGAGCGTTTCATCGGCTCCTGGCTGGCGAAAAGCGGGCGTCGCCAGGACATCGTCCTCACCAGTAAAATCATCGGCCCGCCACGCTCGGCCCAGCAGACGCACATTCGCAACGGCGAAACCCGGCATGACCGCAAGAACATCATTGCGGCGCTGGAGGGCAGCCTCGACCGGTTGCAGACCGATTACATCGACCTCTACCAGTTGCACTGGCCGGACCGCAGCACCAACTTCTTCGGTCGCGCCGAATACCCCTGGGTCGAGGGCGAGCAGAGCGTCGCCATCGAGGAGACGCTCTCGGTACTGGCCGAGCTGGTGACGGCCGGCAAGATTCGCCATATCGGTATCTCCAATGAAACCGCGTGGGGCACCGCGGAATTCATCAAGCAGTCGGAGTGTCTTGGGCTGCCGCGCATCGTCAGCATCCAGAACCCTTACAGCCTGCTCAACCGTCAGTTCGAAGTGGGGCTGGCCGAGTTCAGCCACCGGGAGCAAGTCGGCTTGCTGGCGTACTCACCGATTGCCTTTGGTGTGCTCAGCGGCAAATACCTCAACGGCGCCTTGCCGGAAGGCTCGCGACTGGCTTCGGTCTACCGTCGGTTCTCTCGCTACGACGGTGAAGAGGCGACACGAGCGGTCACCGCCTATGTGGAATTGGCCCGGGAATACGACCTGTCGCCGGTACAGTTGGCGCTGGCCTTCGTCACCAGTCGTCCTTTTGTCAGCAGTGCGCTATCGGGCGCGACACGGCTCGATCAGCTCAAGGAAAACCTCGACAGCCTGGCGCTGACGCTCGACGCCGAATTGCTCGGGCGCATCAACGCGATTCACTCGCGCATTCCGAACCCGGCGCCGTAACGCCGGGCTCCCACAAGGTTCGCGGTGTGACTGGCTGGCAATGCTTACAGTTAGAAGGAGAAAAAGATGACTGTCGCGAACAAGACCTTACTGAGCAACCTGCCCGCGCTGGCCTTGGGTGCCGCGCCGCGAGTCTGGCGGTTGCGCCCCGGATTGCTGCTGGCCGGGGTGTTTCTGATGTTGCTGATCATCGCCGCGTTGGTGCCCGGTCTGCTGGCACCGGGCGATCCGCTGGAAGCCAGCGCACGACACGCGTTTCAGCCTCCCGGTGGCACCCATTGGCTGGGCACCGACGAGAACGGCCGCGATCTGTATACGCGGCTGATTCATGGCGTCAGGCCTTCCTTGTTGATGGGCCTCGCGGCAACGGCCATCGCGCTGGTTTTCGGTGTCGCTCTGGGTCTGTTGGCCGGGCTGGGTCCGCGGATTGTCGACGCCACGATCATGCGTTTGGTGGACGTGCTGTTGGCCTTTCCTGATCTGCTGTTGGCCCTGGTGATCATTACGTTCTGGGGCGAGGGACTGTTCAACGCGGTAGTCGCGGTCGGTGTGGCCGGTGTACCGCGTTTCGCGCGGATGGTGCGGGCCCAGACGCTGGTCGTTCGCTCAGCTCCTTACGTCGAGGCAGCGACCACTCTGGGCATTCATCGCGCGGCCGTTATCTTTCGCCACGTGTTGCCTAACGCGATCAAACCGATTCTGGTGCTGGCCACCATCGGCATCGGCGGCAACATCACCGCCGGGGCGGCCTTGAGTTTTCTCGGCTTTGGCGCGCCGCCGCCTTCTCCTGAATGGGGCGCGATGCTGTCGGCGGGGCGCAACTACCTCGCCAATGGTTGGTGGCTGGTGGCCTGGCCGGGTTTGGCGGTGACCTTGACGGTGATTTCCATTACCGCGCTGGGTCGTGAACTGTTGCGTCGCAGCGAAGGAAAGCGCACATGAGCCAGTTCGAAAAGGGTCCCGCGCTGATCGACGTCCAGGACCTGCGCGTGCACTTTGCCGGTCAGGCACAACCGGTGATCGGCGGCATTTCCTTCACCCTCCATCGCGGCGAATGCCTGGCGCTGGTGGGCGAATCCGGTTCCGGCAAAAGCGTGACTTCGCGAACCCTGGCCGGTTTGACGGGGCAGGGCGCAAGCATTCAGGCGCAGCGGCTGCATTTTGACGGGCTGGACCTGCGCACGTTTGACGAGCGCGCCTGGCGACGCATTCGTGGAGCGCGCATCGGCTTCGTCATGCAGGACGCCTTGGGCTCCCTCGATCCGTTACGCCGGGTGGGCGATGAAATCGAAGAGCCATTGCGCTTGCATGAGCACCTCACAAAACAACAACGCCAGCTCAAGGTACTGGAACTGCTGCGCTCGGTCGGCGTTCCGGAGCCCGAGTTGCGGGCCAGACAATACCCTCATCAACTCTCCGGCGGTTTGCGTCAACGGGCGTTGATTGCCTCGGCGATTGCCTGCGCACCGGACCTGTTGATTGCCGACGAACCGACCACGGCACTGGATGCCACGGTGCAGGATCAGGTGCTGCGATTGCTCGAGTCCTTGCGCCGCAGCGTTACGGCGATGCTGGTGGTGAGCCATGACTTGGCCGTGGTGGCGCGTCTGGCCGACAGGATCGCGGTGATGCACAACGGCGTCATCGTCGAACAGGGTTCGGCGGATGCGGTACTGCACGATCCTCAGCACCCGTACACGCAGTCGCTGCTGATGGCCGCACGCTCGGTGCATGTGCGGCGCAGTGAAACCTCACAAACGATCAGTGTTGACCGGCCGCTGGCGGTTCAGGCGCAACAGCTGCGCAAGGCGTTCAAAGGACCGGACGGCAAAGTACGCACGGCCGTGGCGCAAGCGTCCTTCGAACTGCACGCAGGACAAACCCTGGGCATCGTCGGCGAGTCCGGCTCGGGTAAAACCACCCTGACGCGCATGCTGCTGGGGTTGGAAACCCCTGACAGCGGCGACGTGCTGCTGCGTGGCCGAGCCTGGTCGAGCCTCAACAGTCGTGAGAAACGCGAGGAGCGCCAGCGCATTCAAGTGGTGTTTCAAGACCCGCTGAGTTCCTTTGATCCGCGCTACACCGTGGAGCGCGTCCTGTATGAAGCGCTGGACGCGACGAGCCATGTCGATCAAGGCACGCGTCGTGAAAGGGCCGTTGCGTTGTTGAAGCTGGTCCGGCTCGACGAAAGCTTTCTGATACGCCGACCGATCGAGTTGTCTGGCGGCCAGCGTCAGCGTGTCGCCATTGCCCGTGCATTGGCACCGAAACCGCACGTGTTGGTGTGCGATGAACCGGTGTCGGCGCTGGACGTTTCGGTGCAGGCGCAGATTCTCGAACTGCTGTCCGATCTCAAGCGCCGTCTGGGCCTGGCGTGCCTGTTCATTTCCCATGATCTGGGGGTAATCAACAGCGTCAGCGATCACGTGCTGGTGATGAAAGACGGCGAAATCGTCGAGTCGGGCCCCGTGCGCCAGGTGTTCGATCAGCCGCGCCACCCGTACACCCGAGCCTTGTTGAATGCCATTCCCCAATTCGAACACTGCACCGCTTTAATGACCTCGACTATCGCGAGCAAGCTTGCCCCCGCACTGTTCGGTGTAACCCCCTGAACCTTGAGTCAGCCACAAAACCTGTGGGAGCGAGCTAGCTTGCGATGGCGATGTGTCAGTCGATATCAATGCTGAATGTGCGGGCCTCATCGCGAGCAAGCTCGCTCCCACACTGTTCGGCGTAACAACCCGAACCCCCAGTCGGCCACAAAACCTGTGGGAGCGAGCAAGCTCGCTCCCACACTGTTCGGCGTAACAACCCGAACCTCCAGTCGGCCACAAAACCTGTGGGAGCGAGCTTGCTCGCGATGGCGATGTGTCAGTCGATATCAATGCTGAATGTGCGGACCTCATCGCGAGCAAGCTCGCTCCCACACTGTTCGGCGTAAAAACCCGAACCCCCAGTCGGCCACGAAACCTGTGGGAGCGAGCTTGCTCGCGATGGGGCCAGTACAGCCACAAATAATCCCAGGTTGATCCCACTGTTGCCCCACCAACACACCCTGAACAAATTGCTCCCTTGCCGCCCTCGCTCAATCGCTGACCCCCCCGGTTTCATTGGCTGAAAAACCCGGCATGCCTTGTGCAATGACCTTGTTCCCGGACTCAAGGCATATCAGGACCCATGCGAGAACTCCTCAAGAACAATCCAATGATTGGAATCGCCGCGATCTGCGGCTTGTTGGCCGGATGCGGCCAGGACACTTCGACCGTTGCGCGCAGCGATCAGCCGGTCAGCGGCGGTACGCTGGTCTACGCCACGGACCGCGAGCCGACGTGCCTCGATCCTCATGTTGCCGGGGACATGCCCCAGGTGTTTATCGCGCAACAGTATCTCGACTCGCTGGTGTCGATGGACGCGGAAGGCCGGATAGGTCCATGGCTGGCCAAGCGCTGGGAAGTCTCCGCCGACGGTCTGAGCTACACCTTCCATCTTCGCGATGACGTGCGATTCACCGACGGCACACCGTTCAACGCCGCAGCGGTCAAGGCCAACCTCGATCACATGGCCAATCCGAAAACCCAGTCCAGTACCGCAGGCGGTTACATCCGCCAATACCGCAGCACCGATGTGCTCGATGAACACACCGCCGTGGTTCACCTGGCCACGCCTTATGCGGCGTTTCTGGAGGTCTTGGCCCAGGGGTTTCTCGGCATCGAGTCACCCACGGCGCTGCTCCGGCCGCGTGATGTTAACTGTGAAAGCCCTGTCGGCACCGGGCCTTTCAAGGTCGTCCGTTGGGATCGCCAAAGCCACGTTGAACTGGTGCGCAACCCTGATTACAACTCTGCGCCACCCACGGCCAAACATCAGGGACCGGCCTGGCTGGAACGCATCGTCTGGAAATTCATTCAGGAGCCTTCGGTGCGGTTTGCCTCGTTGCAGGCAGGCGAAGTGGACGTGATTGAAACATTGCCACCGGAATCCCATGAAGCGGCCCGGCGCAATCCGGACCTGACATTGATCATTGCCCAGCGTCCGGGCAACCCCACCAACGGCACGCTGAACATCACCCGTGCGCCATTCAATGACCTGAAAGTACGTGAAGCCTTCGTGCGCAGCGCGGACATCGAGGGTGCGCTGAAAAGCGTTTACTTCAACGAGTTCCCCCGTGCCGGTGGACCGCTCAGCCCGGCAACGCGTTTCTACAGCCCGGACTTCCAGAAGGCTCAGGATTACGACCCTGCCAAAGCGGCGCGACTGCTTGACGCGGCAGGCTGGACGCAACGTGACAGCGAAGGTTACCGGACCAAGGACGGCAAGCGTTTGCAGGTCCATGTGGTCATGGGCAATCGCACACCACCGTCGGAATACACGCTGTGGGAGCAGGTCCAGGCCACCACTCGCCAGGCCGGTTTTGAGTTGATCGTCGAACAGATGAGCGATGTGCAGGCGACCAAGCGTCAGGCTGACTGGGACTACGACATCCGTCTGGGCTACTGGAACACCAACACCGCCGACGTGCTGCGGATCATTTTCAGCTCCGAGTTCATTCGCCCGGCCGGGGTAGGGGGATATCACCAGAACACCGCCGGGTTCAGCGAGCCGGCCTTCGACGGGCTTATCCAACAAGCACTGACCACGCAGGATGCGGAGCAGCGCCGGGCCCTTTATTACAAGGCCCAGCAAGTGGCCTCGCAGCAATACCTGCAATTGACCACGTACCCGCAGAGCACGCGGCTGGGTATCTACAAAACCACTCAGGGCGTCCGCCTGGACCCTTCGTTGGCGGTGACTTACCTCTATGACGCATGGGTGAACAAATGAGTAGTTCGACAGTTTCCAATCAACTACCCAATCCACAAGGCGAACGTTTTGCCCAGTTGGGGCGCCGCGCGTTGTGGCGGCTTGCCGGCGGCATTCTGGTGCTGTGGGCGGTCGCCACACTGACGTTCTTTGCCTTGCGACTGATGCCGGGCGATCCGGTGCTGGCAATTCTCGGTGGCCCGAGCGGCAACCCGACGGCGGAAACCATCGCCGAGGCCACTCGCGAGTATGGCCTCGACAAGCCGCTGGCCGTGCAGTACGCGCTGTACCTGGGGCGGCTGGTCCAGGGTGATCTGGGCATTTCCTATTCCCAGCATTTGCCCGTGACCAAGGTACTTGCCGAACAGTCCTGGCCGACGCTGGAACTGACCTTCACCTCATTGGTGCTGGCGTGGGTGCTGGTGTTGGCGCTGACGGTGCTGACGGCGGGTCGTCGACGCTGGGTGGGCAGCCTCGCGTCGCTGGCAGAAACCCTGGCCGCTGCGTTGCCGCATTTCTGGCTCGGGATCTTGCTGTTGGCGGTGTTCGCCTTCGGTCTGCGGCTATTTCCGCCCGCCGGCAGCGACGGCTGGCGAACGTTGGTGCTGCCCTCGGTGGCGCTGGCCATTCCGCTGGCGGGCTTCATCGCTCAGGTGACCCGTGAATCACTCGAACTGACCCTCGATCAACCTTTCGTGCTGACCGCCCGGACCCGCGGCCTGAGCGATTTTGCCGTGCGCTTCAAACATGCGTTGCGCCATGCGGTGCTGCCGGGGATTTCGCTGTCGGGCTGGGCGATCGGGGCGCTGATCAGTGGCGCCGTGGTGATTGAAGTGATCTTTTCCCGCAAGGGATTGGGGCGTCAGTTATTCCAGGCCGTGCAGGCCCAGGACCTGCCGTTGACCATCGGCATCAGCCTGGTGGTCGCCGCCGGGTACGTACTGGCCAACATTCTTGTCGATCTGCTGTACCTGTGGATCGACCCTCGCCAACAGGGGAATCCGGCATGAGCGAGCTCACTCTAGAAGCACCGCTGGCCACAGTTCGGGTCCAGCGCGCAGCGCGAAAAGTTCGGCCGGGTCCACTGTTGGCCGTCACGTTCCTGCTGTTTCTGATTGTCGCGGCGCTGCTACCGCAACTATTCGCCCATAGCGATCCACTGGCGATCGTTCCACACGATGCGTTCCAGGCGCCGGGGTGGGCGCATTGGTTCGGCACCGATCAATCCGGACGCGACATCTTCTCTCGGGTGATTTACGGCACTCGCCAATCGTTGTTCATCGGGTTGGCCGCCACCGCACTGGCCATGAGTATCGCGATCGTTCTGGGATTGCTGGGTGGATTGGGCGGTGCGCGCATCGACCGCGGTGTCGGCTGGTTTCTGGAAGTGCTGTTTGCGTTCCCCAGCCTGATTCTGGCGCTGCTGTTCGTGGCGATCTTCGGCAGTGGCATCGGCCCGCTGATCGTCGCCACCGGTTTGGGCGGGGCGCCCGGGTACGCACGTATGGTCCGCGGCCAGGTGCTGGCGGTGCGCAATGCCGGCTACATCGAAGCTGCCAGGGCATTGGGACATCCACCGTTGCGGATCATCGCCCGGCAGCTGTTACCCAACGCCATGCGTCCGCTGATCGTGACCCTGACCATGGGCGTAGGCCAGGCGATTGTCTGGGCCTCGGCCCTGAGTTTTCTCGGACTGGGCGCACGTCCACCCGCGCCGGAGTGGGGGACGATGCTGTCGATGGGGCGGGACTTCATCGCCAATGCCTGGTGGCTGACGTTCTTCCCGGGGCTGTTCATCGTTCTGACCACACTCTCAACCACGGTCGCCGGCCGTTATCTGCAACAACGCCTGGAGGGCCGCCTGTCATGAGCGATAAACGTTTGATCGTCGAGGACCTGACCATCGAGTTCGACGGCCAGTCTGTGGTGCGCAATCTGTCGTTTGTTCTGGAGCCGGGCAAGACCCTGGCGCTGGTCGGTGAGTCGGGTTCGGGTAAAAGTGTCACCGCCCGCAGTCTGATCGGTCTGGCGGGCGCCGGAGCGCGGGTGACAGCCCGCACCCTGAGTTATGACGGGCACGATTTGTTGAGTCTGTCCGAGCGTGGCTGGCGTGAGTTGCGGGGCAAGGGTATCGGTTTTGTGTTGCAGGATGCGCTGGTGTCGCTCGATCCGCTGCGCCCGGTGGGCAAGGAAATTCTCGAGGTCCTTGAGACCCATCGTTGGGGGGATCGTCGCAGCCGCGCAGAACGGGTCATCGAACTGCTGGAAAAGGTCGGCGTACCTGAACCGCGACTGCGTGCCCGACAACGCCCCGATCAACTCTCGGGCGGACTTCGCCAACGCGCACTGATTGCCAGTGCCCTGGCGCTGACCCCCGGCCTGGTCATCGCCGATGAGCCCACCACCGCGCTGGACGCCACCGTACAAGCGCAGATTCTCGAAGTGCTGCAAGACATCAAGGCCCGTGGCGATTCGCTGCTGATCATCAGCCACGACCTGGCGGTGGTGGCGCAACTGGCGGATGAAGTGTTGGTACTGCGTCATGGCGAAGTGGTGGAGCAAGGACCGATGGAGCAGGTCTTGCGCGATCCGCGTCATCCCTACACCCGTTCGCTGCTTGATGCGGTGCCCGCCGAACATGTCCGTGGCACGCGCCTGTCGCCAGAGCGCAACACGGGCGCGGTGCAACCACGTCCCGGCGTCGACTCGCCGGTGTTGTTAAAGGCGTCACGGCTGGGCAAGCGTTACGTCGGTCCCGATCAGCAATCGCGGCAAGTGGTCGACGATGTCAGCTTCGAACTTCGGGCCGGGCGCACGCTGGGCATTGTCGGCGAATCAGGCTCGGGCAAGACCACCGTCGCGCGGATCGTCCTCGGTTTGCTGGAACCGGATGCCGGTGACGTGACGTTCCTTGACTGGGCCTGGGCGGGTGCCGGCAGTGGCCGGGTCGAGGAGAAGGCGCGCCGAGTGTATCGGCGCGATATCAGTGTCATCTACCAGGACCCGCTGAGCTCCTTCGATCCGCGCTGGAGCGTCGGGCAGGTGCTGGCCGACGCACTCGATGTCGCTGGTATCGCCGTCGAGCAACAACCGGCGCGCATCGCTCAACTGTTGCATCAGGTGCGCCTGCCAGCAGAGTTGGTGACACGCAGGCCGTTGCAGTTGTCGGGCGGGCAGCGTCAACGCGTGGCCATCGCCCGTGCGATTGCCAGCAATCCGAAAGTCATCATCTGCGACGAGCCCGTCTCGGCGCTGGACGTCTCGGTGCAAGCGCAGGTGCTGGATCTGCTGGCGGACCTGCAGGCCGAGCTGGGCCTGGCGTACCTGTTCATCTCCCATGACCTTGGGGTGATTCGCCACGTCAGCGACGAGGTGTTGGTGATGCGGCACGGCAAGGTCGTGGAAAGCGCCGAGGTCGAGACGCTGTTCCAGAATCCGCAACATGAATACACCCGGCGCCTGCTGGGCGCCGTGCCACGTCTGCCCGGGGCCGGGGCCACGCTGGTGGTGCCGCCGATCGAGCCGGAAAGCGCGGTGTTGCTGTTTGACGAAACACGCCTGTGGAAAATCGCCATCTAAGTTCGAACCTTGCACAAGGAATTGTCATGAGTCAGTTGTCCGCTGTACCCGAACGACCAATCATCTCGGTCGAACAACTCAACGCCCGCGCTGACGAGTTGTTGCCGCACATCGCCACCGGTGCCGCACAGCGTGAACGTGATCGGTCGTTGCCGTTCGATGCCGTGGCGCAGATTGCAAAAGCGAGTTTTTTTACCTGCCGGATTCCGGTTCGATACGGCGGTTCCGGCGGCTCAGTCAAAGACGTGATTGCCTTGTTGATCCGCATTGCGTCGGTGGACTCCAACGTGGCCCAGGCGTTGCGACCTGGCTTCGGATTTATTGAAGGTCTGTTGGCCTCACGCGCGGAAGGGGCGGAGGGCGAGCGTGAGCGCTGGTTCGAGCGCTACTTGAAGGGCGCCGTGCTGGGCAACGCCGGTTGGGAGGTCGGTGGGGCCAACGGCTCGATCAGTGCGCGCATCGTGCGCGACGGTGCGCATTATCGGGCCAGCGGCAGCAAGTACTACAGCACCGGCTCCCTGTATGCCGACTGGGTCAGTGCGGTTGCCCTGGACGAAAATGACCAGCCGGTTTCCTTCATCCTGCCGCGTGATCGAAAAGGGCTGGAACTGCTGGATGATTTCGACGCCATGGGGCAGCGGCTGACGGCGAGCGGCACCACGCACCTGCACGATGTGGTGGTCAAGGCCGATGAAATTCGTACCCGGACCGTGGAGGAGGGCAAACGCACCATCGTCACTCCGTTTTTGCAGTTGTTTCTGGCGGCGGTGCAGGCTGGTATCGCGCGCAATGCGTTGAATGATGCCGTGGCATTTGCCAACGACCATGCGCGACCGATCAAGCACAGCACGGCCACGCGTTCCGTTGATGATCCGTATGTGGAACTGAGTGTCGGTGACATCGCGGCTCGTGCATTCACCGCGGAAGCGGTGGTGTTGCGCGCTGCCGAATCCATCGACAGGGCCTGGGCGGCGGATCTCGATCCTCACGCGGTGGATCAGGCCGCGGTCGATGTCGCGCAGGCTCAATACATTGCGGCGGAGTCCGCGCTCAAGGCGGCGGAACTGCTGTTCGACGTCGGTGGCGCCTCCACCACTGGCCGTGCGCACAACCTCGACCGTCACTGGCGCAACGCGCGCACCGTGGCCAATCACAATCCTCGCCACTGGAAAGCCGCCGCGGTGGGCGCCTGGCATCTCAAAGGCACGCCGCCACCGACCTCCGGGCTGTTCTGACATGGGCAACCTTGAACTGGGCGCGGTCATCGGTCCGCCCGATACCCGCGCATTGAAGCTCAAGGAGAGCAACTTTCGTCGGGTGCCAATGATCATCGGTTGTGCGCTGTTCATGGAACTGATCGACGCCACGGCCGTGCTCACGGCATTGCCACAAATGGCGCGGGATTTTGACGAACCCAGCGTACGCATGAACCTGGTCGTGTCGCTATACCTATTGGCCGTCGCACTGTTTGTGCCGGTCAGCGGTTGGGCGGCAGACCGGTTCGGACCGCGACGGGTGTTTGTCAGCGCCATCGTGCTGTTCACCCTGGCGTCGGTGGCTTGCGCCAGTTCTGGTTCGTTGTTGCAGCTGTCACTGGCGCGCATGGCGCAAGGTGCCGCGGGGGCGATGATGGTGCCGGTGGGGCAAGTGATCCTGCTGCGATGGTCGGCCCGGGAAAACCTGTTGCGTGCTATGTCCTACCTGACCATTCCGGCGTTGATCGGGCCGGTGCTGGGGCCGCCGCTGGGCGGTTTGCTTGTCACCCTGTTGTCCTGGCACTGGATCTTTCTGATCAATGTGCCCATCGGGATCCTGGGGCTGGTCCTGGTCCTGCGCTACATACCTGACTATCCCGGCGTACGCGGACGGCCACTCGATGTGCTTGGCCTTGCACTCAGCGGCGTTGGTCTGGGCGGTCTGGTATTCGGTTTCGAAGCGTTCGGCCACGGTCTGCTGGAGCGGCATTGGGCGCTGCTGTTGATCACTGTTGGTCTGCTCTGCGGCTGGTTGTACGTCAGGCATTCCCGGTGCGTCGCGCATCCGCTGATCGATCTTTCATTGCTGAAAATACCCACGTTCGGCGTGAGTTTCTGGGGCGGCAACCTGATGCGAATCGGCAGTGCCTCGCAGCCGTTTCTGTTGGTGCTGTTGTTCCAGCTGTGTTTTGGCCTCAATCCGCTCGAGGCCGGCCTGTTGAGTTTCGCCGGCGGTGCTGGTGCCTTCCTGATGAAGCTGCTGGCGGTGCGGATTGTCAGCCGGTTCGGCTTCAGGCGCACCTTGACCGCCAATGCACTGTTCACCGGGCTGACGATCATCGCGTGTGCGGCATTCGATATTTCTACGCCCTACTGGATCGTTGTCCTGGTGCTGTTTGGCAGCGGCATCATTCGCTCTCTGCAGTTCAGCACCCTCGGGGCTTTGACCTACGCCGATGTACCCCCTGAGCAGTCAAGCCGCGCCAGCAGTCTGTCGGCCATGACCATCCAGCTGACCATGAGCCTGTCGGTGGGCATCGCGGCTGCGTTGTTGAGCCTGATCATGTCACTGCGTGGCCATGTCAGCGTCGGTGAAAGCGACGTGGCATTGGTCATCGTGATGGGCGGGGTGGTTTGCGCCTTGTCAGGGCTGATGTTCAGAAAGCTTTCGCCACAGGCGGGTGCAGCGGTGTATGCCGGGCGTGCCCGATGATCGCAGACGTGGCAAACGCGACGCAGGAGCCAGGAACCTTCAAGCACATTTGTTAAACGGGCGGCTGTTTTGCCCATTCTTGCCTGAAAGCTGCGCGGCCACAGGCGCCATCCAGGAAAACATTCTTAAATGAGCTCATTTTTCTCGTCTTCCGCGCCACGAGAGCGCCGGCAAGGCCAATGGGAAGTCCAGCATCTGCCGGCAAGACCCGCAGCGTTCGTGCGTTTTTTTGTGGGCAATTTCAAGGGGTGGTATCTGGCGATTCTGCTGCTGCAGATCGCGGCGGTGATCTGCACCATTCTCATTCCCTGGGGGTTGGGACAAATCACCCGAACGGTCAGTAACGGGCTGGATGCCGAGCGGGCCTTCGAAGTGCTGCAGTGGCCGTTGACGTTGTTCGGCACGCTGCTGGTCTGCGAAGTCCTGTTCACCCGTGCCGCTGCGGGGTGCCACATTCATGTACTGCCGTTGCAGCGCCGCACCGTGACGCATGTGGTGTTCGCCTACCTGCAACGGCATTCGCACCGATTCATCAGCAACGAGTTTGCCGGCGCGTTGGCGCATCGGGTGTCCGAGATCGCACTGGGCGTCAACCAGACGCTGAGTATTCTGTTGTTCGACCTCATCCCGTTGCTCGTGACACTGAGCCTGGCCACGGTGCTGTTGTGGACGGCGTCACCTTTGCTGGCGGTATTCATGGCGGCCTGGTCGGCGGTGTTTATCGCGGTGTGCTATTTGCTGGCCCGGCGCAGCCACCCGTTGGCGCAACAGTACTCTGCCGCTCGAAGTACCAGTTCAGGCAAGGTCGTCGATGCCGTGTCTAACCTTGCCAATATCCGCCTGTTTGCCCGCCACGCCTTCGAACACAATTACCTGGGCACCTTTCTGGACAAGGAAGTGACCGCGGCCTATCGCTCGCTCGGCTACATGGAGAAGATTCGCTGGTTTCAGACCAGCTGCGGCGTCGTGCTCAAACTGGGCCTGCTCCTGCTGGCGCTTTATCTGTGGCGCACGCAACGCATCGATATCGCCGCGTTCGTCATGTCGACCAGCCTGTCGCTGCTGATCATCAGTGACGTGGGCAACCTGTCACGACGATTCCTGGAGTTCTTCGAGGCCACCGGCAACATTTCCAACGGCGTGCGCACCCTGATTCGGCCGCATGAGGTCATCGATCGCCCGCATGCGAAGAAACTGCAGGTCAAACGAGGTGATATCGAGTTCCGCGATGTCGGCTTCAGCTACGGTTCGGGTCCGGCGATTTTCGAACATCTGAACATCGTTATCCCGGCGGGGCAAAAAGTGGGGCTGGTGGGCTCATCCGGTTCTGGCAAGTCGACGCTGGTCAATTTGTTGTTGCGGTTATACGACGTGCAACAGGGCGAAGTGCTCATCGACGGGGTGAGTGTGCGAGAGGTGACCCAGCATTCCCTGCACCGACAGATCGGCCTGATTCCGCAGGAGCCCGGCCTGTTCCATCGCAGCATCCGGGAGAACATTCACTACGGTCGTCTGGATGCCTCCCAGGAGGAACTGGCCGAGGCCATTCATCGCGCGGGTGCCAGTGAGTTCATCGACAGCATGGAACACGGTTACGAGTCCCTGGTCGGGGAGCGAGGCGTCAAGCTGTCCGGTGGCCAGCGCCAACGTATTGCCATCGCTCGGGTGCTGCTCAAGAACGCGCCGATTCTGGTGATGGACGAGGCGACCTCAAGCCTGGATTCGATCACCGAGCGTTTCATCCAGGACAAACTCGACGAAATCATGGACGGCAAAACCGTGGTGGTGGTTGCGCATCGACTGTCGACGGTGGCGCACCTTGACCGGATTCTGGTGTTCGACAACGGGCGGGTGATCGAGGACGGCAGTCACGAAGACCTGCTTCGTTTGGGCGGGCAATATTATCGGTTGTGGAATCGTCAGTTCGATGAAGTGCTGGACGAGGTAAATGCCTGACACCGGTGTCTGATTGTTCCTACGGTGGCGTGGGAACGATCGATTGAGGCGGCCTGACAGCCGGCCTGTATTTTGTTGACTGAGTACATATCCATTTCTGCGGTAACGGCCACTATTGGTTTCGCCCTTACGGCGAGTCACTTTTGACAAACGCCTCAAAAGTAACCAAAAAGTCTCGCCCCGAGCGTCCGGCCCCTCGCTTAGGCTCGGCGTTCCTTCGCTCCGGTATCCATCCGGGGACACTGCCCTCCGGTCTGCTTCGCGACGACCTACATGCAGCGTGTTCGACTGCGTCGAACGGCGCTGCGCGCCACTCCCCGGATGCACACCTCCACTCAGCCTCCCGAAGGGGCGGGTGGATCAAGATCACAAGCTGCAGGCGAGCTAACGCTCGGCCTGTTGAGTGGTGAGGAGCGAAAGGCGAACACCGATCCCCTGTGGGAGCGAGCTTGCTCGCGATGGCGGCCTGATAGCCGATCAAAGCCTTTCGGCTGTACTCAATCTGTTTGTTTAGGGGGCGTCAGGTTTACTTCCTGAAAGCTACACAACGTTGCGTCGTTGCCTACGGTTGCGCCAGAATCCGCCGGCTTGTGCGCCTATGGCTTGGGCTCTATCGTTTCCCGGTCGCTGAATAACAGTGATCGGGTTTGGTAGCCTGGTTTGTTTGTTAGGTGCACAGCATCACCATTAGCAGAGTTTTTCTAATCTCCGCTTTTTGGTGGTCATGCGCAGGGCGCTTTCGAGCGCGCCGGTTTCCTAACGCCCGGTCTACCAACCTGCGTATGGCCGCCACCCATTCGTTTGGTAGCGAGGGTGATGGCTCCTTTATCCTGTTAGGAGTTTCATCTATGTTCAAACCAACGCCCAATCCTCCGGAAACGGACGACGTTTCCTCCTACGAAAGCCTCGATTCAGAAAAACTCCACGAGGCTGTCGACCGCGCCCTCAATCACTTCCTCAATTCGGCTGCCAACATTCAGGCCACCCCGCGCACACCCGGCACGATGTTCATCGTCAACCCGGAGCTCGATACCGAAACCCTGTTGGCCCATGCTTGCGAGTCGCTGGCCTCGGCCAATGTCATGGCCATGGATCTGGCGGACCACATGGAGGGGGTGAGTCGCAACTCCCTGCTGGGCATCGCTCAAGTGATTATGTTGGGCGAACTCGCGGTAAACCGGGCGCTGGATCAACTCGATCCGCCGGGCTAACGGATGCCTGATCGTTCCCACGCTGGTGGGAACGATCATTTCGCACTCAGATAGACAATTGAATGGCCCGCGCATCTTTCGGGGCTGGCGCAGGTCGACGTTTGTTGACCCTCAATTCGCCTTGGCTGATCAGCAGTGTCCGAGTGGCGTTGCGAGTGAGCCCCAGCAAGTTGGCCGTATGCACCTGGTTGTGATGGCAAAACCGATACGCGGCGCGTAACAGGGCGTGTTCGACGACTTCGTGGACGTTGCCGAGTGGCGCGTGAAACAGACTCTGGAAGGCGCGATCCAGCAACGCATCCGCCGATTGATCGACAGTGGTGGTTCCATCCTGCCTTTCACTGCGCAAGGTCGACAGGCGAAGGTCCTCGCTCTGAATGACGCCATTGCGGCAGATCAGCAGCGTGTGGTGAATGACGTTTTCCAGCTCGCGAATGTTGCCCGGCCAGCTGTAGTTGAGCAGTTTGTGTTCGGCGCTGCGGCTCAGTGTGATGGGCCCGTAGCCGAGACGGCGGCTGTAGGTCTCGATGAAGTGTCGAGTCAGCGGAGCGATATCGCCGGGACGTTCTTTGAGTGGCGGAAGCTGCAGATTGACCACATCGAGCCGGTAAAACAGGTCTTCACGAAAGTGACCTGCATTGATGGCTTTTTCCAGTTGAACGTTGGTCGCCGCCAGCACCCGTACATTGATCGGGATGCTCTTGCGTGAGCCCAGCCTCACCACTTCACGCTCTTGCAGCACCCGAAGCAGCTTGACCTGTATCGGCATGGGCAGATCGCCGATTTCATCGAGAAACAGCGTGCCGCCGTTGGCTTCTTCGAACCAGCCTGCCTTGGCGGTGAGCGCACCGGTAAACGCGCCTTTTTCGTGGCCGAACAGTTCAGCCTCGACCAGCGATTCGGAAAAGGCACCACAGTTCACGGCAACGAACGGGTGTGCGCTGCGCGGGCTGAGGTTGTGGATGTGACGGGCCACCAGTTCCTTTCCGGTGCCGGTTTCGCCAATGATCAAAACGCTGGCCTCACTGGGCGCGACTTGTTGCAGATGCTTGAGCAGGGCTTTGGATTTCGGGTCCTCAAAGACTTGCGCCGTCGCGCGAATCGAAGTGGCCAGGGTGGGAGAGGGCGGTAAGGTCAGCAGTTGCATCTTGATCCCCATGAGTGGAAGTTCGGAGATTCAGCGCCCTGAAACCTCAGGGCGCCTGCCATCAGTTACTTCGCGGTAATCACCGACAGTTTGGTAATCCCTGCGCGCTCGATCGACGCCATGGCCCGAGCCACCTCGCCGTAATTCACCCCGTTGTCCGCCTGCAGTTGCACGCGCACATCGGCGTTCTTTTCCTTGGCGGACTTCAAGTTGGATTCCAACAGAGCCGGCTGAATTTCGTCCTTGTTGATGAACAGCTTGCCCTTGTCGTCGATGCTCACCACCAGCGGGTCTTTCTGTTCCACCGGCGCCACCGACTCGGTCTTCGGCAGGTTGATCGGGATTGAATTGGTCAGCAAAGGCGCGGTGACGATGAATACCACCAGCAACACCAACATGACGTCTACCAATGGCGTGACGTTGATTTCGCTGAGCACTTCATCGCTGTCTTGTGTGGAGAAGGCCATATCAGGACGCCTCCTTCACTTTCTGACCGGTCGCGGTGGCGCCGGATTTTTTCTGCGCCGGATGCAGTAGCACACGGAAGGCGTTCTTTTGCGCCAAGCTGTAGAAGTCGTGGGCGAAGTCGTCCAGATCCGCCGCCGTCAGTTTCAGGCGACGCAAGAAGTAGTTGTAAACCAGCACCGCCGGCACCGCGACGGCGATCCCCACGCCGGTGGCGACCAGTGCGGCACCGATCGGGCCGGCCACTGTTTCAAGGCTTGCAGAACCGGCCGCGCTGATGCCTTTCAAGGCCGACATGATCCCCCAGACCGTGCCGAACAGGCCGATGAAGGGCGAGGTGCTGCCGATACTGGCGAGAATCGCCAGACCGGTTTCCAGTGAGCGACGCTCACGCACGATCTGTTGGCGCAGGGCGCGTTCGAGGCGGTCCTGATGGTTGATCGCCTGGCTCAGGTCGGTGGCTTGCGCGTTATCCGGCACCTGGATCGCGGCGTAACCGGCGAGTGCCACGCGGGCGGCGGCACCCGGTTGGTTGTGGGCTAATTCTGCAGCGGAATCGAGGCTGGAAGCGGCCCAGAATTGCTTATGGAATTTTCGATCCTGAGTCTTCAGGCGGGTGAACTGCACACCCTTGAGCAGGGCCAGGCCCCAGGTCGCGACAGAGAAGATAATCAGCAGCCAGATGACGGCGTGTTCGATGGATTCGAAAGGGGAAGCGATGAGGTTCATGGTTTAGGCTCTCCAACAAAACGTAGGTCGTGTAGCGATGCGCCTTCTGTCAGGTGGCCCGCGGTTGTCAATGAACAGTGAGGGTTTATCGGATCTTGAAATCGATGGGCACACTGACCCAACCGTCCTGGGCGACGTCGCCCTGTTTGGCCGGGACGAAGCTCCAGCGCTTGACCGCAGTCAGTGCGGCGTCATCGAGCTGATCACGTCCGCTGCTTTTCTGGATCTGTATTTCGCCGGGTTTGCCGCTGGCCAACACATGCACCCGTAACAGCACCGTGCCTTCCCAGCCACGACGCATGGCCACCGACGGGTATTCCGGCGCCGGGTTATGCAGGTAACCGGCGTTGGCCGATGCCGGTGTCACCGGTTTGGGCGCGGCCGGTGCCGGTGGTGCAGGAGCGGCGACAGGTTGCGGTGGCGCCGGTGGCGCGGGCGGTTGCTCCACCGGTTTGGCGACCGGTTTGGGCACGGGTTTGACCACGGGTTTGGGTTTGGGAATCGGTTTGGGCGGGGGTGGCTTCACGGCCAGTTCATCCTCCACGGGCGGTGGTGGTTCGACAACGGGCTGTGGAATCGGCTCGGGGGGAGGGGGTTCCACCACGGCTGGTGCTGGCTGAGAAAACTCGATGGTCATCGGCGGGATTTCCGGCGGCACTATAGGCAACGCCGGAGTCGGAGTGCTGTTGACCCAGTAAATCACCGCGCCGTGCAGCACCACCGCGAAGACGCCGAGCAACACCGCTTCACGACGGCTCAGTACCCGTTTGGGCGTGCTGTGCAACCGCGACTGCGACAAAGGGCCGAGATAGACCCGCCCCAAGTCGAGCAACTCGCCGCCCGGTGCCTGACGCCAGAGCACATTCAGTGCAGTGGCGGTTTGGACATTGGCCATTGACTAACTCCTGGCTATTTAGCGAAACGGAAAAGTGTTTCCGTTATCAACTGTTGCCTGTATGTCGCGTTTAATCGTTCAGGCAAACATGGATACGTAAATAGTCAGAGCAAGAGCCATACCAATTATGAATGAACCATTAAATGATGCTTTTAACAGTGCTGTGGGCCGGGTGAGTTGTGTTGAGCGAACTTTTTGTCAAACAAGTGTTGCTGGGGGAACAGTCTGCAAGCGTTGAATCAATTCAATAACAAACCCCGAAAAGTGGCGGGTTTTCAGTGGTGCGAACCGTGAAAAGTTTAATGAGCGCGCGGCTATACAAATAGATGCTCCAACTAACTTTAGATTTCAGGGAATATTGAATTGATGCGTACGATGTTTGAAAGGCACGCTCGTCGCTTGCCTGGACGCGATGATCGGGGGGCGCGCGTGATGACCAGCACCTGTCGCTCACAAGTTGCCCACGCCGCCATCCACCAATAACTCCGTCCCCACCACGAACGTCGATTCGTCAGAGGCAAGATAGACCGCTGCCTTGGCCAGCTCCCACGGAGTTCCCAGGCGTCCGAGGGGGACCAGTTGGCGGATTCTCTCGCGCAACGCTTCCTGCTCTGCGGCGGGCAAACCCAGCTTGCTCAGGGCCGCCGTTTCAGTGGGGCCGGGACTTAGGCCATTGACTCGGATGCCACGCTCAATGAGCTCGCCCGAGAGTGTGCGTGCCAATGACAGTAGCCCGGCCTTGCTCGCGGCATAAGCACTGCTCTGGGCAAGGCCGATCCTGGCACTGACGGACCCGCAAAGAATCACCGAAGAAGGGTTTGACAGTAAGGGCATCAACGCCTGGATCAGGAAGAACGGTCCCTTGAGGTTGGTGTGCATGAGCTGATCCCATGCCGCCTCGTCCCACTCTTCGATCGATCGGTGGGTGACGTCACCGGCGTTGACGAACAGCACATCGAGCCGAGGCCATACGCCTGCAAGTTTACGGGCCAGCGCCTGCTGACCCGCCGTATCACCCGCGTCGCTTTGAATCGGCAGGACGGCATCGCCCAGCTCCCGCCTGGCCGCCGCTAAAGCGCTTTCGCTGCGACCGGTGATCGCTACCGTTGCGCCTTCAGCCAAAAACTGGCGAGCGGTTTCCAGGCCAATGCCGGATGTACCACCGGTGATCAGTGCGTATTTGTTCTTCAACCTCGGCATGTCTTTCGTCCCTGTAATGAGTTGGAGAACCCATTCTCAGAGCGTTAGTATCTTTTGCCTAGTAGGCACCTTTTGGATACCAAGGGACGGATTTGATCCTTATGAGCACTGAGACACTTTGTCCGATGGTGGATTTCGTCAGCCTGATTTCCGGTAAATGGGCCATCCCCATTCTTTATCGACTGATGGTGCTGGACTGTCCTGTGCGTTTTAGCGAGTTGCAGCGTGCGGTGTCGCCGATCACCCAAAAAGAACTGACTCGGCAATTGCGTCTTTTCGAACAGCGCGGACTGGTGACGCGCACGGTGTATGCCCAAGTGCCGCCTCGGGTGGAATACCGAATCACGGCCTTGGGCAAAACCCTGCAAGACACCTTCGATTCACTGGCCGACTGGATGCGAACTCACGCTGATCAGCTCAGGACCACTTGCTGAAACGAGTGCCTCTGGCACCTGATTGCATGCCCACGCGGGCTGGATATCGCTAGGTAGTCGGGGCAGAGATCGGGTGCAGCTTTTCATCGAACTGATTGAGCGATACGAACGCAAGCGTTTGCAGGGTATCCAGCGAACGCAAGTGCTGCTGATACTGCTCCAACAGTGTGGCGCGTGCCTCTTGGGCGATATACGGCACGTGATGCGCAACAAAGGTTGGTAACACTTCCATCCCGGTATAGGCCAGCGTGCCACGCAGGATGGGCTGGAGCATATCGTTGAGTTCACCGTGCACGCCGTTCTTGACCAACATGTGAGGTTGGCCGCCGATGGTAATGGCAAGCATGGCCTTCTTGCCAACCAGGCCGCCCTTGTCGTAGAAGCGTTTGCCTCCATAGCAAACGCCGGAAATCAGCACTCTGTCGATCCAGCCTTTCATGATCGCCGGCATCGAGAACCAATAAATCGGGAAGTTGAAGATCACAAGATCTGCTTTGAGCAACTTGTCCAATTCCTCCTGAATATCGGGTGCCAGGGTGTGTTGCGAATGATTGTGACGTTGTTCCAGCGCATAGGTCAGGTACTCGGCATTGGCGCGGCTACCAAAATCAGCAGCGCTGGCGACCGGATTCCAGTTCATGGCGTACAGGTCGGAAACTTCGACGCAATGTCCTTGCGCTTTCAGTTCTTCGACTGCCAGATTTTTCATGGCTGTATTGAACGACTGCGACTCGTTGTGTGCATGGATAATGAGGATATTCATTGGACAGGCCTCCAGTTAGCGTGAATTGGCAGACCCATCAGCCTGTGATCTCTTTACCAAAAATCCCGCGTGCGATGACCAATTTTTGAATCTCATTGGTACCCTCATAGATCTCGGCGATTTTGCAATCGCGGTAAATCTCTTCGACTCGGTAGTGCGAACCATCAGCCGCCAGTTCGCGCATGAAGCCATAACCGCCAAAGATCTGTACCGCATCACGAGCAAATTCACCGGCGAGGTTAGTGCCGTACCATTTGGCCATCGCGGCCTCGGGTTCCGGGAAACGGTGCCCTTCGTCCATGCGTAACGCTGCCTTGAGATACAGGTTGCGGGCATTCTCGATTTCAGTGGCGCGCTCAGCCAGCTTGAACTGCCAGTGCTGGAACTGCGCTATGGCTTTGCCGAATGCCCGGCGGGTCTTGAGTCGCTCGACACTATGATCAAACAGGGCCTGAGCCATGCCGGTCCCGCTCGCGGCAATCCCGACGCGTCCGTAAGTCAGCGTTTGCAACGCAATCTTGAGACCTTGACCCGGCAGGCCAACAACGTTCGCCGTGGGTACCTTGACGTTGTCGAAGTAGATGTCCGCAGTCAACTGACCGTGGTTGCCCATTTTCTTGTCGGGTTCGCCAACACGAACACCTGGCCAATTCAGTTCGACGACCAACTCGGTCATGCGCTCTCCATCGACGCAGAGCAATACAACGAAGTCGGCGACGGGCGAGTTGGAAATGAAGCGCTTGCGGCCGTTGACGATGTAGCCATCTTCGGTGCGCGTGGCATGGGTGGTCATGGCCTGGATGCTCAGGTCGGTGCTGGCATCCGGTTCGGTAGTGGCAAAGCTCCCGATCTTGTCGCCGTTGAGCAAAGGCGTGAGATAGCGTTGCTTGATCGAGTCTGACCCGTGATTCAGCGCATTGCCTGCGAGAATGCAATGCACGTCAACGATGGCGGCCACCGAGTTCGAATGATAGGCCAACTCTTCGATCATCACGGCAGTGGCTGCGGTGGGGTACTTGAGCCCGCGTCCGCCAATGTCGGCAGCAAAGGGGATGCCGAACAAACCTGCCTTGGCCATTTTGGCGAACAGGTCGCGCGGAAAGGCTGCGACGGATTCCTCGGTATGACCAATGGCATAAGCCACTGGTGCGACATGCTCATCAGCAAAGCGACGAACCTCCTGGCGGATAGCCAGGATTTCCTCCGGGGTATTGAGGTCGTGGTACAGGCTGTTCTGGTAGCGGGGAATAGTCGTCTGGGTCATGAGGTCTCTCGCAAGCAGCCTGGAAAGTAACGTGGCGAGAACTGTAAAGAGACGCATCAGATGGCGTAATAGGCAAAAACGACTGTAAATATGCGAGTATCGCCATACCCATTAAAAAGGTGCAGCCATGCCTACCGTCGCGATTCTGGGATTTGACGATTCCTATGCCTCCGTTATTGGCGGATTTGCCGACATGCTTCAGGTCGCCAATGCGCATATGTCCAAGCAAGGAATGCCGCCAGCCGGGCTGTTTGAATGGCATTTCATATCGCAGAGCGGGCTGCCTGTACGTGCGAGCAACGGACTTGAACTTGCCATGCGGCCACTACCGCAGAGCCAGAATTACGATCTGGTCTTTATCCCTAGCCTGCATTACCGAGGCTGGCAGCACTTCCAGCAATTTCTCGATAATCAGATAGCCGTGCGCGAGTGGTTGATCAAGCAGTGGGAGCAGGGTGCATGGCTGTGCGCGAATTGCACGGGCACCTTTCTGCTCGCCGATACAGGCATGCTCGATAACAGAGCTGCAACGACCACCTGGTGGCTGGAGGGGCATTTCCGCGAGCGATTCCCGCGAGTCGATCTGCAAATGCGTCCTCTGGTCACTGAGTCTGAGCGACTGGTGTGTGGCGGCGCACACGCCACATTCCTGTTGCAATCGGTCCATGTGCTCAACCAATTTGCGGGAAAGGCGATAGCCATGCAGTGCGCCCGCAGCATGCTGATCGATTTGACCCAAACGACACAGACACCTTTGCAACCGCTTATCGCCGACAACACCCACAACGATCCCTTGATTCAACGCGCACAGAAGTGGCTACAGGATCACTTGGCGGATCAGATACGCATGAAAGACCTGGCGACGAGATTGGCAGTCAGCGAACGTACACTGATACGCCGCTTCAATAGTGTGCTTGAGCAGTCGCCCCTGACCTATTTGCAGAACTTGCGCATCGATACGGCGCGAGCGTTACTGGAAGCCGGTGACCTGAGCACCGAGCGAATCGCTCAATATGTGGGTTATAGCGACCTCAGCTCGTTTTCCCGCCTGTTTCGTGAGCGGGTTGGATTTACGCCAGGGGCGTACCGGGCCAGATTTCAGTTACCCAAAGCGGATTAACTGAAAATTTCTCGAAGGGTGGGGCACTACCAGGCTTATGACTGAATGTCCGGGCATCCTCTAATTGAACACCTGAGGTGTTGGCCTTCTTGTGGCTATCGGTGAGGGCTGAGTTCTCCAGGACGATGGACTGCAATCGAAGAGCCGGCTGAACCAGCGGGAGAAGGCGCTCAATTCGGAAAAACCCAGAACGCCAGCAATCTCACTCAAGGGATGATGGGGGTTTGCCAGGTAACGCGTCGCCAGTTCCCCGCGTACCTTGTCCAGCAGCGACGAAAATGTCTCACCCTCCCGCGTCAGCTGCCGATGCAGCGTCCGTCTGTCACGTCCCAGGTGCGCCGCCACCTGTTCCACCGAGCAGCGTCCAGTGGGCAGCAGCATCCAGATCATCTGCTGCACCTGCGCCAGCAGGGCTGTCCGGGAGTCTTCGCGGATACTTTTCAGGTACTGATGAACGTGGCGGGCCATTTCCGGATCGGCACTGGGCAGGGCACGGTCGAGATCGCTGGTGCGGCAGACAATGCCGTCCATCAAGCAGTTGAACTGTATCGCGGTACCGAACACACGCTGATGCCGGCTATCGTCCAGCGCAGCGCAGTGACGGAAACAGACCGCTGATGGATGCCAGAGGTTACCGAGCAAGGTCTTCAGCATTCGATGAGTCACCGCGACCGCCAACTCCACTGATTGGCGCACAAACAAATGGCTGACCGACACCAGCTCAAGCCGCAACACCGCCACGCCGCTGCTTTCTTCGATATCCAGCACCAAACCCTGATTGTGCAGATGAAGAAACTCCTGGAGCGCCTTCAACGCTGAACGCAGCGTTGGTTCGCGCCATAACAGTGCCAAGGGGCCGAGATTGGAGACTTTGCGACTTTCGGCCATGCGCAGGCCGAAATCTTCCACGCCGGCCTCCCGCGCCGTGCTGTCCAGCAACTGCGCCACAGCCTCGATGGAGATTTTCAGGTCCGGCTGTAGCAAGCAGCGCGGATCAAGACCGACAAGACGCAATTGCTGCATGGGGTCGACGTTCAACGAGCGGGCAATTTCCGCGTAGTTGGTGAGGCTGGCGCTTCGAACAAGACCTTTCATTGAGGATTTACCCCTACGTTGCACGTGTCCCGAGATGTCATTCCCGTGCCCCCTACAGTCAATACAGAGGGCATCGGCACGCTTAGAGTTGAAAGCAACCACTCAACCTTGAGGAACTGCAAATGAATAAAGACCAGACCAAACCTGACACCCCAACCTGCGATGCCATGCGTGATGCGGGTAACTGGAATACCGCCTGGGACTCGCTGGCCGAGCTGGATGCCGAGTGGACGGAAAAGTTTCTCGGCATGGCCACGCACCCGATTCGCAAGGGGATTCTGGAACCCAAGACCTTCGAACTGATCGCCATCGCCGTCGATGCCTCTTGCACTCATATGTATGCCCCTGGTGTGCGTCGCCACATCCGCAAGGCACTGGAAATCGGCGTCAGCGTCGAGGAGATACTGGCGGTGCTGCAATTGACTTCGATACTGGGCATCCACAGCATGGCGTTGGGCGCCCCGATCCTTATCGAGGAAGCACAGAAGCTGGCCGTCGACGGTCCGGTGAAAGGCACTTACTGAATTCATCACGTCACTCTTCGCTCGGATGCGAAGGCCGGACCGGCCTTCGCAGACCCACGCTTTACAATCCCCAATGCAGCAATAGCAGCACCAGGCCCACGAGAAACACGGTTTCCCCCACCATCAACAGGATCGGCTTGATGCCTATCGTGGCGAGCTCCTTGAGCTGGGTCTTCATACCCAAGGCACTGATGGAGATCACCAGGCACCAGCGCGACAGCTCGTTGACGAAACCCTGCACCGCTGGCGCTATCCAGCCTGTGCTGTTGACGCAGGCCAGGACCAGGAAACCGACGGCGAACATGGGCAGAAGCGGAGGGCGCTTGCCGGTCGGGTCCGCACCCTGCATGCGAGTGATCAACGTGGCGCAGAGGATGACCGGCAGAAGCATGGCGACCCGCATCAGCTTGACCACGGTGGCGGTGTCGCCGGTTTCGGTGGACATGCTGTAACCGGCACCGACCACCTGGGCGACGTCATGAATGGTTGCACCGAGAAAAACACCGGCCACTTGCGGCGGCAACGCGAACCAGTTGGCGATCATCGGGTAGAGAATCATCGCCACAGTGGACAGCGCCGACACGCCGATCACGGTGAACAGAGTGGCGCGCTCTTTTTGCGGATGGTTGGGAAGCGCGGCCGCCAGGGCCAGTGCCGCCGAGGCGCCGCAGATAGCCGTGGCACCACCGGTGAGCATGCCGAAGAGGCGATTGAAACCCAGCGCCTTGGCCGCCACGATCGAAACGGCAATCGTCACCACCACCAGAATGACCACCAGCGCCACGGGCTTCCAGCCCAGCGTGGCGATCTGCTCCAGAGTAATGCGCATCCCCAGCAGGGCTACACCGAGGCGCAGAACAGCGCGCGCGGTGAACTCGATACCGGCCTTGCACTTGCCGTCGCTGGACAGGAAGTTCAGCGCAATCCCAAGCAGCAACGCGAACAGCATCACCGGTGCGCCATAGTGTTCGGAGAGGAAGGTCGCCGCTGTGGCAACGATCACGCTGACGAAAAAACCCGGCGCCAGTTCGAGCGCGCGGGTGTGAATGTTGACGAGAGCGATCGAGCTCATGGAGTGAAGTCCTCGCGGGCGAAGCCATGGCGATGTGGGAACGGGCAGGTGCCGGTGTGGCAGTTGATTCACTCTAGGGCTGTGGCTGTTTGAGAACCTCTCATTTGATGCCAGCCACCTTTCAATTGATGCCAAATTCCGTCGACGCCTTCATTCGCCCGTTGGATGGCCGGGATGAGCAAGGCGCTGACGGATCTGTCGTAGCGTCGATCAACTGACCAGGGTCGTTTCAGTCGAACTGCCCGCAGTCGCGAGTACGCGCAAGTCTCTGCGCAATATCTTGCCCACCGCGGACTTGGGCAACGCTTCCAGGAACCGCACCTGGCGGGGCACTTTGTAGGCCGCAAGGTGCGCGCGGCAGTGCTGGATCAGCATGGCTTCGTCGAGCGTGACATGAGTGGACTTGACGACGTACAGGCAAACGGATTCACCGCTGCGTTCATCCGGCATGCCGATCACGGCGCATTCACTGACACCTGTGCAACTGGCGACAACGACCTCCACCTCGTTGGGGTAGACGTTGAAGCCCGAGACAATGATCAAGTCCTTTTTGCGATCGACGATCTTGAGTAAGCCATCGGCGGCAAAGATGCCGATGTCGCCGGTGCGAAAGTAACCATCGGCGGTAAACGCGTTGGCGTTGGCAGTAGGCTTTTGCCAGTAGCCGGACATTATCTGTGGCCCCTTGGCGCAAATTTCTCCGGCCTCGCCGAGCGCGGCGGGTTGATCATCGTCCTTGAGCAGCACGATGTCGGTCGACGGCAAAGGTAAACCCACTGCCGCAGAGAAATGGCTCCGGCCCATGACGTTCAGACACAGAATGGCCGATGTCTCGGAGAGGCCGTAGCCTTCGAGGATTTCCTGACCGGTGATCTTCTTCCATTGCGTCGAGGTTGCCGGCAGCACGGCGGCGCCGCCGCCAATGGCCAGGCGCAGGCGCGAGAAATCCACTTCGCCGATACGCGGATGGCGTACCAGTGCGCCGTACAGGGTATTGACCCCTGTCAGCAGCGTCGGCCGGGCCTTGATCAGCGTGTCGACCAGATCATCGCTATTGCGCGCATCGGGGATCAGCCAATTCTCGGCCCCAGCCGAAAAGCAGATCAGCAGATTGATCGTCAGGGCGAACACGTGGAACAGCGGTAGCGCCGTGACCACCACGTTGTCACCGACCGTGTCGAACATGTCAGGGAGAAATGCGCGCGCCTGCAAGATGTTGGCGATCAGGTTGCGATGAGACAGGGCGGCACCTTTTGAGGGGCCGGTGGTACCGCCGGTGTATTGCAGGAAGAGCAAGTCATCGCCGGTCAGTTCGACCGGCGTGAACGGCATCGAGCTACCTTCGCGCAAGGCATCGACGAAGCGTGTCAACGGCAGGTGAGGCGATGACTGGAGGTCGATCTCGTGCATGGCCACCGGCTCGCCCAGCGTGTCGCCGGGTTGTACCACGATGACTTTTTTGATCGATGTGCGGTTCAGTATCGCATCCAGTGTCGGCAGGGCACTGGCGACGATGACGATGGTCTCGACTCCGGAATCGTTGAGCTGGTGTTCCAGCTCCTGTGGGGTGTAACTCGGGTTGACATTGACCTGGGCGGCGCCGGCTCGGAGGACGCCGAACATCGCCACGGGAAATGCCGGAATATTAGGCAGCATGACCGCGACACGGTCCCCACGACGCACGCCTAGATGCTGCAGGTAGGCGGCAAATGCGCCTGACTGCGTGTCGACATCGGCATAACTGAGTGAGCGCCCGAAGCAGCGAAATGCGGTGTGGCTGGCGTAACGCTGCATAGCTTCTTGCGCCATGGCCACGACCGAAGGCCAGGCATCGGGGTTGATGTCAGCCGGTACGCGGGCGTCGTAACTCTGTTGCCAATGGCGGGTGGGGGTGAATGCTGTGGTCATGATCAACCTGCTTTTGAAGTTATTGTTGGTTGGTGATTGGAACGGGCAGAGTGATACGCACGCGACCCTCGATGACCTCGACGGGATAGGTGCGTACGTTCATGCCGCCACCGCGCATGCAGCCGGTGGCAAGGTCGAAGCGCAGTCCGTGGGCGGGGCATTGCACGAGTCGACCGTCGAGTTTGCCGAACAACAGCGAGGCGCCGTTGTGCGGGCAGTTATCGTCGATGGCGTAAATCTGGCCATCGACATTGAACAGCGCGATGTCGGTGCCATTGGCCTGCACACGAGCGCGCTTACCGATACTCAGATCGACAGAGACAGGCACCTCGATGGTGTGTTTCATGACGCTTGTCTCAGGAACATGGTTGAGGACTTACGCGTTCAAGATCATTGCGATAATTGCGAGCCCCCACCAGCAGCGCCAAGGCCGCTGCAATACCTGCCAATGGCAGCAGTTGCAGTGCCGAGGCCAGGCCAATGCGATCGGCGAGCAAACCGGTGACAAAGGGGCCGGGGGCCATCCCCAAGAGATTATTGGCAATGGCCAGCGTGGCCATTGCGGTGCTGTGAAGCGCAGGCGGAGTCAGGTCGGCGACCATGGTGCCGGAGGGTCCGACGATGCCACCGCCGACGAACATTGCCAGGCCGATCATGACCAGTTGCGCCATGCCCACCGGCAGCTGAAAAGCCACGGTCAACAGAGCACTGCAGAGCAGGCAGTAGCCCATGGTCAACCTGATTTTGCGTGTTGGCGAATCGTGACACAGTCGGTCAGCGATGGCACCGCACAGAGGCATGCCGACCGCGGTGCAAAGCATGAAGATGGCCGCGACTGCACCGGCGTTGGCGAGCGGCATGTCGTAGAAACGATTGAGGTAGCTGGGCAGCCAGGTCAGCAGGGCGCCGATGGTGAACAACTGCAGGCCACTGCCGATATAGACGCTCAGCACCGAAGACGTCGAGAACAGGGTGCTGAGCGGAGGATAGGCCTTGGGCAGACCCGAGCCCGCTTTCTGGCGAGGCAATTCAATGCGAGCAGGCCTGACGACTAGCGCGTACACAGCAGTCAGAGCAATGCCATAGATCGCCATGCCAACGAAGGACGCCCGCCAGCCGAAATGGGTCGCGAGGAGGCCGCCCAGACCGATGCCGAGTACGGAACCCACCATGCTTCCGGCGAGGAAAGCACCGGTTATCGTGGACCGTTGCTGTGGCGGAAAGATGCTCAGCACCACGGCAAGACCGACGCTGCCATAGGCCGCCTCGCCGACACCGATGAAGAAGCGCGCCACGAACATTTCCTGGTAGTTGGCAGCGAAACCACACACCAGGGTGGCCAGACTCCAGATGGCGGCCATGAGGATGAGGCTGCGAATACGCCCCCAGCGATCAGCGAATAACGATAACGGAAAGGCCAGCACGCCGACGGCGATGGCGACGACGCTGGACAGCGCGCCCAGCTCGGAATCGGAGAGGCCCCAGTCGGCCTTGAGCTGCGGAAAAACCACCGTCAGCACCTGCCGCGACATGAAGTCTGACAGCAGCAGTCCGAAGGTCAGGGCGAAGACCACCCAGGCGTAGGGTCGGGCGATACGTCGCCAGTTGTCACCGCGTATTTCTATCGGGGCGTGCAAAGTCACGAAGACTCTCCTCTCGTTACGGCCGCGTTCATTGCGCAGCTCTTGTAAATTGGGTGCAGCGATACTTGCGGGGCGCGCCCATGGATATGGATCGTGCACCCCGCAAGCTTGACTCAGCCGTGTTGCGTAAAGCCTTTCTGGCCTGGCTTGCGGTTCGGCGCGAAGCCGTTCTCGGCCAGGGTTTCATCGGCGTCCTTGTAGAACGTGCCGATCTTGTAGATCTCGCGGGCTTCTTTGGCGTTGGCGACTTCGCGACCCATTTCCCTGGAAATGCGTACCAGTTGCTCGATCTGCTCGACGGATCCCATCTTGCGATCACGGCTCTGCGTCCAGATGTTGTCCTCGGTACCGCAACGCACATGCAGCCCCATGGCAATCGCCATCACGTTCAGCGGCAGCACGTTCAGTACGGAGGATTCCAGTGTCAGCACGGAACCGTCCGGACAGGCGCGCACGAAATTCGCCAGGTTGTAGAGATTGGGGGAGTCGGCGCCACCACCGATCGCCACCCAGGTCAGGATCAGCGGCACATTGCAGACGCCGCGGCGCATCATGCGCTCGACGGTTTCGAATGAGGGGATGTTGCCGAGCTGGAATTGCGTCTGAATGCCATTGGCCGATAAGCGCTTGATGTGCTCCTCGACCCATTCCGGGCCAGCCGGGATGGTCATTTCGCGATAGGCGCGATAGCCCTCGGGCGAGCCCATGCTCGTGCCGGCAAGGTCGGCTTCCAGCATCTGTTCAACGACGTTCATCTGGTTACTGTTGATGGCAATCGTCACCTGATCGGGCTTCGGCGAGAGTTCGGCGAGCATGTGACGCGTGTCGTCGGAGAGCCATTTGGCGACATCACTATCATCCTCCGGGGAGAAGGAAATCGAGCCGCCGACCTGGATGATCATGTCCGGTACCGCTTCGCGGACGCCGGCGATCAGCTCATTAAACTTGGACAGTCGCTTGGACCCCTTGCCATTCAGTTCACGCACATGCAGGTGAAGTACAGTGGCACCGGCGTTGTAGCAGTCGACGGCCATCTGAACCTGATCTGACATGGTGACTGGAATTTCTTCAGGGAAGTCCGCTGGTGTCCATGAAGGCGCGTAAGGAGCTACGGTGATGACGAGCTTTGGCTGATGCTCGGGGTACAGGGATCCGTCAAGAAAGTTCATGCATGTCTCCAATCTGTTGTTGTTGTTTTTGTGCTTTGAGGGTGTCGTTGTCGGTGGTGCATGGCTTGTACTTTGGCGCAGCCGGTGGATGAAAACCTCTCATCACGTGCCAAAAACCTTTCATTACGTGCCAATACCAGTTTTCAATCGGTGACCCTATAATCGGTTGCAGGCTTCGCCGAAGAATGCAGTCGACATCACTGGAGGCGGTGCGATGGAAGCGTTTG
Source organism: Pseudomonas sp. LBUM1645 (assembly GCF_059716185.1). NCBI lineage: Bacteria > Pseudomonadati > Pseudomonadota > Gammaproteobacteria > Pseudomonadales > Pseudomonadaceae > Pseudomonas > Pseudomonas sp. LBUM1645. The sequence goes on along the minus strand of NZ_CP166811.1, from coordinate 4,093,340 downwards.
TACGGGCTGCAACCCTCAAGAACTACACGGAGGTTGCCCAGAGCCTCGGTCTGAATCCGAGCGAGATGCTGCGTGGCGTCGGCCTGACTCCCGTCATGCTGAACGACCCGGAATGCATGCTGCCGCTGGAGGCGGCGCTCAATCTGCTGGAGTCCTCTGCGGCTCGCTCATCCTGCCCGACCTTTGGCCTGCGCATGGCAGAGGCCCGACGACTCTCGGATCTCGGCGCCATCAGCTTGCTGTTCAGTCATCAGCGCACACTGCGCGACATGCTGCTCACCAGCATCGAGTATCGACACCTGCTCAACCGGACGCTGGCCATGAACCTGGAGACGGTGGGAAACACGGTGCTGATCCGCGATGAAATCATGGCCGAGGCGGGCATACCCAAGCGTCAAGCCGCCGAACTGGCGATCGGCATCCTGCACCGCACGTGCAAATCGCTGATGGGTAGTCAATGGCATCCGCATAGCATTCATTTCAGCCATGAGGCCCCGGCAAGCCAGCAGGAGCACACGCGATTCTTTCGTTGCCGGGTGGTGTTCGACGCTGAGTTCGATGGCATCGTCTGCAATGCCGAGGATATTGATCAACTCAATCCCCAAGCCGACCCGGCGATGGCTGGCTACGCTCGCCAGTTCATGGATTCGATGGCAGGAGACAGTGAACACTCGGTGATTTTCGATGTGCGCAAGGCAATCTATTTGTTGATGCCGGTCGGGCGCGCCACCATCAATCAGGTTGCCTATGCCAAAGGCGTCAGCGTGCGAACCCTGCAACGCGAGCTCGACGAGGTCGGCCTGACTTTTTCCGAGCTGCTCAACGCTGTACGTCGCGAACTCGCCTTGCATTACATGGCAAACAAAAATTACTCCCTGCAACGCGTGGGCATGATGGTCGGTTATGCAGTTCCGACTTCTTTTACTCGCTGGTTTTGCGCTGAGTTCGGTTGTTCACCACGGGAATGGCGAAACCGGACCAAACAGGTTGGCAGCGATTCGGTCGATGTCCCGCCAGGTCAAGGCTGATGCCCACGTCTGGGCGACACTGCGTGCTCCCTCAAGACGGAGTGTTCACCCATGAAAATGAATGGTCGAGTTGCTTTGATTACCGGTGGTGCAGGTGGGTTGGGCCAAGCTATTGCCCTGCGCATGGCCAGCGAAGGCGCCAATGTGGTCATTTGCGACATCAACGAAGAGGCGCTTGAAGCCACTCGTGCCTTGATCGAGGACATCGGTGCGCAATGCCTGGCCCTGCGCTGTGATGTCTCGTCGAGCGCTGACGTGAACGCTATGTTCGAGCAGATCGACGCGCGTTTCGGCACGCTGCACATCCTGGTCAACAATGCCGCTTTGGTCCCGGACAAGCCGCATGATGACGAGCGACGCAAGCGTCATTACGCGCTGGTGACCCAGCCGATTCCCCGTCAGTCGCTGGAGATCACCCGCAACATGGACGATGCGGAATGGAAGCGCTTCTGGGCGGTGAACGTCGACGGCGTGTTCTATTGCACCCGCGCGGCCTTGCAGCGCATGGAGCCACAGGGCTACGGCAAGATCGTCAACATCGCCAGCATTGCCGGTATTTCCGCCATGGGGGCGCATAGCCCGCATTACTCCGCAGCCAAAGGCGCGGTCATAGCCTTCACCCGCGCGGTGGCCTACGAGGTGGCCGGCGCCAATGTCCAGGTCAATGCCATCTGCCCGGGTGGCGTACAGACCCCGGCCTTCGAGCGCTACCTCGATCAACAATCGCCTGAGCAACTGAGCGTGTTCAAACAGGTCATGCCACTGGGGCGTTTGGGCAAGGGCGAAGAATACGCGGCGCTGGTATCTCACCTGGCGTCCGATGAGTGCTACCTGGTCGGCTCGATCATCAACGCTGGCGGCGGTACCTACATCTGAGGTTTTTCGGGACGGCCAGTTGGACGGCCAGTTTGGACAGTCTGTCGGACGTCCCGAAATGTCAAACCGATGCCCCGCAAAGTCAATCCGGATCGCCGCGCTGCTCTTAGAGTGAGTTCCGGGACTACCGCTTACCCACCCGTAGCATGAACCCCTATTACCGTCGTTAGCCGCAAGGCTTGAGCAAGCCCCTGACCTGGTCGACTACCGAGACCAGGACAGGAGTCAGCAGCCGTGTCTGACGTCAAGCCACAACAAAAACAATAAAGGTGTATCACCCGATGAAGAGTCGCAACCTCCTGTCTGCGCGACGCCAATTGCTCGCCACGGCTATCCTGGCCACGAGCCTGCCGGCCGCCCACGCTTTCGAGTTGGACACTGGCAGCGAAGACTGGTCCGTCCGTTTCGACAACACCGTCAAGTACAACTATGGCGTGCGTACGGAAAGTGCCGACAAGCGCCTGCTGGGTACGCCCAACAGTAACGACGGTGATTACAACTTCCGCAAGGCCGGCACCAACATCACCAACCGTGTCGACCTGCTGTCTGAACTGGATGTGGTCTATCAGAGCAAGGTGGGCTTTCGTGTCAGCACCGCGAGTTGGTACGACAAGGCTTATGAAAATACCGGCTCGAACTCCAATCCGTTCGTAAACGGCAACGATGATTATTCGTCGATTTCCGGTTTTGGCGGGCGTCCGCCAGCACCGGCCATTTTCGGCAGCCCGCACCTGAGCAACTATGCCCAGCGTTACTACAACGGCCCGTCCGGTGAAGTCCTCGATGCCTTCGTGTTCTACAACACCCAAGTGGGCGACGACTCCCAGCTCAATATCAAGGCCGGCCAGCACAACGTGTTCTGGGGCGAGACGGTACTTAACCCGGTGCACTCGCTGAGCTATGGCCAGGCGTCCCTCGATCTGGCCAAGGCGGCAGCATCGCCCGGTACCGAAGCCAAGGAATTGTTCGTTCCGCGCAACCAGATTTCGACCACCTTCACACTCACCCCCGAACTGACCTTCGGCGCCCAGTACTTCCTTGATTGGGAAGGCGCTCGCTTGCCTGAGGCCGGTACCTTCTACAGCGGTTCCGATGTGGTGGGCTTCGGCGCTCAGTCGTTCTTGCTGGGGCATACGGGCGGTGCGGGATTGGCGGGTCCTAACGGCACTTTGACAACTGTTCGACGCGGTCATGACTTCACCCCGGACAATCAGGGTGACTTCGGGCTGATGGTCAAATGGTCGCCCGAGTGGCTGGACGGAACGCTGGGTGCTTACTACCGCAAAACCTCGGACATTCTCCCTCAAGCGGTCCTGGACACTCGCGGCCTGACCAGTGTGGGCGGGGTAGCAGGGCTGCGTAATTCGATCGGCACCACCTCCTATGAATTCGCCTACGGCGATGACATCGACATCTACGGTCTCAGCCTGTCCAAGGAAGTGGGCGGCGTCAGCGTCGGCAGTGATTTGAACATTCGCCACAACATGCCGCTGGCCAGCATTCCGGCAATCATCAGCGCCACAGGTCCTGGCGGGTTGCAGTCGGGTCTTGGCTTGCTCCCTGCGCGTAGCCCGGGTACCGGCGTGATCACCGATGTGCCACGCGACGGTGACAGCCTGGCCGCCACCGGCGACACGCTGCACTGGACCATCAATGGCCTGGTTGCGATCGCCGACACCCCGTTTTTCGATTCGGCCAGCCTGTTGGGTGAGCTGTATTACAGCAACCTGTTGAGCCTCGATAGCAAAAACAAGGCGCTCTACAAGGGTGAAGACACCTATCGCGGTATCGACAAACCTACCCGGGACAACTGGGGCATCGCCGTCAACTTCACGCCGACCTGGTACCAGGTGTTTCCCGGTGTGGACCTGAGCGCACCGATGTCGGTCAACGTCGGCATCGACGGTGTTTCGCCTGTGGTCGCGGGCGGGGCGGAAGATGCCGGCAACTACGCCGTCGGGATCAGCGCTGCCATCTACAACCAGTATTACGTTGACCTCAAGTACGTCGACGCCTTCGGCAAAACCACCAAATGTGACGACGGCGCAAACGATGGTGCAACTCCAAACGCCCTGGATGGCACACAGCGTTACACCTGCTACGGGGGCGGTTATGCGTCCGCTTCCGGCGCCGGTGCCACCGAAGATCGGGGTGCTCTCTACCTGACCCTGAAAACCACCTTCTGATCCATCCATTGCCAAGTGCAAGCAGGAGAACAATAAGATGAAATTCGCCTATACCCTGATGGCCGCCTCCTTGGCCATGGCCCTTGCGGGGCCATCCCACGCAGCTGTTGACGCCACAGAAGCGGCCAAACTGGGTAACCAGTTGACCCGGATCGGTGCCGAGAAAGCCGGTAATGCCGACGGTTCCATTCCGGCTTATGCAGGGGGCTTGACCACCCCGCCAGCCGGTTTCAAGGCGGGCGACAGAATGCGCCCCGATCCGTTCGCCGCTGAAAAACCGCTGCTGGTGATCGACGGCAAGAACGTCGACCAGTACAAGGGGCAACTGACCGCGGTGACCGCCGAGCTGGTCAAGCGTTATCCCAGCTTCAAAGTCGAGGTCTTCCCGACGCATCGCACTGCCGCGCTGCCTTCGGGCGTGCTGGACAACACGGTAAAAAATGCCACCGCGACTCGCTCCACAGAAGGTGGCAATTCCATCGAAAATGCGCTGCCAGGCATTCCATTTCCGATCCCGAAGACAGGTGCCGAGGCCATCTGGAACCACTTGCTGCGCTATCAGGGCGTCAACATCCAGAGCAAGTACGACAACTGGAACGTCGACTCCGCCGGGGTAGCCAGCCTGGCCACGACCGGCATCGCGCAGATCAACTATGCCGCCTATGACGACTTGTCCAAGCCGCTCGCTGCCGCGGACACCTATTACCAGATCAAGCTGGCCTTCACCGGTCCGGCCCGTCGTGCCGGTGAGGCTGTGCTGCTGCGCGATGCGGTCAACCCGCTGGAGCAACCGCGCCGTGGCTGGCAATACCTGCCCGGGCAGCGCCGCGTGAAACTGGCGCCGAGCCTGGCCTACGACACGCCGAACCCGGGCAGCGCTGGCGCCTCTACCTGGGACGATTCTTTCGTCTTCAACGGTGCGCTGGACCGCTATGACTGGAAGCTGGTGGGCAAGCAGGAAATGATCGTTCCGTACAACACCTACCGTGTGACGTATCAGAACGATTTGAAGCCGATGATGACCCCGAACCACCTGGCTTCGGATTTCGTTCGCTGGGAAAAACATCGTGTCTGGGTGGTCGAGGCGACCCTCAAGCAGGGATCTCGTCACATTTACGCCAAGCGCCGCTTCTATCTGGATGAGGACAGCTGGGTCGCTCTGGCCTCCGACCAATACGATGCGAACGGTCAGCTATACCGAGGCGTCTACACCTTCCTCAGTCAAAGCTATGACCAGCAGGTGCCGGATGCCACGCCTTATCTGAGCTACGACCTGATCGGTGGCACCTACAGCGCCGTCGGCTTTCCAGGCCCATACGGCGGCATCAAGTACAGCGAGGCGCTGAGCAAGACCCAGTGGGCACCTGAATCGCTGGCGGGTGCCGGTATCCGTTAACGGCTTCGTCGCTACTGCCGATTGCTGATCGCGCAGTTTTTGCGCCGGGTTGTACTCGCGTACACACCGGCGCCTTTTGCCATGAGGGCGCTATATGGGCTCCTATAACAAGAAAATAGTGCCGCTGGCGATGGGTGCGCTGCTGGCGTTGCTGCAGGTCGGCGCGCAAGCATCGACCTATGTCGACGTGCTGGATCTGCCGGCCAAGCCGAGTGCCCTGGCCGTGCGCAGCCCGCTGCTGGGCGTTGCCCATGCGGGACCGCGTCTGGTCACGGTGGGGCAGCGCGGGCACATTCTTTATTCCGATGATGAAGGCCAGAACTGGCAGCAGGCCGTCGTACCGGTCAGCTCCGACCTCAACGCCGTGCATTTCCCGACTGCCAAGCAGGGCTGGGCGGTGGGCAACGATGGCGTGATTTTGCACAGCAGCGATGCCGGCGCTACCTGGAGCAAGCAGCTCGATGGCCGTCAGATCGGCGAGTTGATGCTCAAGCATTACACCGCCTTGGCCAATGCCGAGCCGGAGAACGAACAATGGGCCGGGCTGGCCGCCGACAGCCAGCGGCTGATCGAGGAGGGCGCCGACAAGCCGTTTCTCGACGTCTGGTTCGCCAACGACAAGCTCGGTTATGCGGTCGGTGCCTTCAACCTGATTCTGCGTACCGAGGACGGAGGCCAGCACTGGACCCCGTTCCAGGACCACACCGAGAATCCACAGGGTTTTCACCTCAATGCCATTGCCTCTGCAGGTGATGCGCTTTACATCGCTGGCGAACAAGGCCTGCTGCTCAAATGGGACGACGCCCGGCAGCTTTTCATGTCGCTGCAGACACCTTATCAAGGCAGCTTTTTCGGTGTGGTCGGCCAGCCAGGCGAAGTACTCGCCTATGGGCTTCGCGGCCACGTTTTTCGCAGCACCGATGGCGGCATCAGCTGGACTCGGCTCGACAGCGGTCTGCAGGTCAGCCTCACCGCTGCAACGCTGGACGCCGACGGCCATTTCCGGCTTTTCACCCAGGCCGGGCACATGCTCGTGAGCGGCGACGGCAACGCCCCGCTGCAACTGATGCCTCAGACGCAACAGACACCGGTAGCCGGTGCCGCATTGGCCGCCCATGGCGCGCTGGTACTGGTCGGCGGTCGCGGTGTGCGTACGCAGTCCATCGAATAACGATAAGCATTAGAGCGAGTACCCAGACATGGGCAATTTGAAGCAAGACACCATGCCGGTGATCCGCGAACTGCTGGACTTCGATCGGCGCTCCGGCAATCTGCTGGAACGACTGGTGTTCAACCACCGCCCGCTGTTCATGCTGCTCATGGCGCTGGCGACCATCGTGCTGGGTTACATGGCCATGACCCGGCTGGAGTTGCGCCCCAGCTTCGAAAAAATGATTCCGCAGAGCCAGCCGTATATCCAGAACTACCTTGAAAACCGCCAGTCGTTGCGGGGGTTGGGTAACTCGGTGCGCGTGGTGGTGGAAAACACCCAGGGCGATATTTTCGATCCGGACTACCTGACGGTCCTCAAGCAGGTCAATGACGAACTGTTCCTCATGCAAGGCGTCGACCGCGCCTGGATGAAGTCGCTGTGGAGTTCGGCGGTGCGCTGGACCGAAGTCACCGAGCAAGGCTTCCAGGGCGGTCCGGTGATGCCGGATGCGTACCAGGGCAATTCATCTGATATCGAACAGCTGCGACAGAACATCAACCGCGCCGGTATTGTCGGCAGCCTGGTGGCCAGTGACTTCAAATCGAGCATGCTGATCGTGCCGCTGCTGGACAAAACCTCGGCCACCGGACAGAGCATCAATTACCACGAGTTCTCCCGACTGTTGGAAGAGCGCTTGCGTGACAAGATCGAGTTCGCCAGCGGCACTTTGCACAAGGCCGGGGAGGAGGGCACAGGCAAGTACAAAGTCCGGGTGATCGGTTTCGCCAAGCTGATGGGTGACCTGATCGATGGATTGATTGAGGTCATGATGTTCTTCGGCCTGGCCGTGGTCACTTCACTGATCATCATTTACGCCTACACCCGCTGCGTTCGCAGCACCTTGCTGGTGGTCGGCTGTTCGCTGATTGCGGTGATCTGGCAATTGGGCATCGTCGCCTGGCTGGGTTACGCCATCGATCCGTATTCGATCCTGGTGCCGTTCCTGATCTTCGCGATCGGTGTGTCCCACGCGGCGCAGAAGATGAACGGCATCATGCAGGACATCGCTCGCGGCACGCATAGGCTGATTGCCGCGCGCTACACCTTCCGCCGTCTGTTCATCGCCGGGGTCACCGCATTGCTGGCCGATGCGGTGGGCTTTGCCGTGCTGATGCTGATCGATATCCCGGTGATCCAGGACCTGGCGATCACCGCCAGCATCGGCGTCGCCGTGTTGATCTTCACCTCTCTGCTACTGATGCCGGTGGCGCTGTCCTACATCGGTGTCGGGCGCAAGGCTGCCGAGCGCGCGCTGAAGATCGACATCCGTGCCGGTGAACATCGAGGCTTAGGCAAACTGTGGGACCTGCTCGACCGTTTCACCACGCGCAAGTGGGCGACCGGCACGGTGCTGGTGGCGGTGTTGCTGGGTATCGGCGGTTTTGTGGTCAGCCTGCAGCTGAAAATCGGCGACCTCGACAGCGGCGCCCCGGAACTGCGCGCGGACTCGCGCTACAACCGTGACAACGCCTACATCACCAGTCATTACGCGCTGTCCAGTGACCAGTTTGCAGTGATGATCAAGACCCCGGCGGAAGGCTGTCTGAACTATCAGACGCTGGTGTTGGCCGACCGCTTGGCCTGGGAGCTGCAGCAGCATCCGGGGGTGCAGACCACCGTGTCGCTGGTCAATGCGGTACGCCAGATCACCGCGGGCACTTACGAAGGCAACCCCAAGCTGAACAACATCCAGCGTAACCAGAACGTGCTGAACTACGCCGCGCAACAGGCGTCAGTCAACGCCCCGGAGCTGTTCAACACCGATTGTTCGTTGATGCCGGTGATTGCCTACCTCAAGGATCACAAAGCCGAGACCCTGGACGCCGTGGTGGCCATCGCCGACAAATTCGCCAAGGAAAACAGCAGCGAGGATCGCCAGTTCCTGCTGGCCGCGGGCAACGCCGGCATCGAAGCGGCGACCAACATCGTCGTGCGCGAGGCCAACCGGACCATGCTGCTGTACGTCTACCTGGCGGTGACGCTGTTTTGCCTGATCACTTTCCGTAGCTGGCGGGCGACGCTAGTGGCAATGCTGCCGCTGGTGCTGACCTCGATCCTCTGCGAAGCCTTGATGGTCGCCATGGGCATTGGCGTGAAGGTGGCGACCCTGCCGGTCATCGCGCTGGGCGTCGGGATCGGCGTCGACTACGCGCTGTACCTGCTCAGTGTGCAACTGCATTACCAGCGCCAGGGCATGTCGCTGTCCGAGGCCTACCGAAATGCCGTGGCCTTCACCGGGCGGGTAGTGGGGCTGGTTGGAATCACGCTGGCTGCCGGGGTCATCTGCTGGGCCTGGTCGCCGATCAAGTTTCAGGCTGACATGGGCATCCTGCTGACCTTCATGTTCCTGTGGAACATGCTCGGGGCGCTGATCCTGATTCCGGCGCTGTCGTACTTCCTTCTGAACGGTGAACGGCGCCGGAAGGAAATTGTTGTCCCTCAAGGTCAAGTCGCAGCCCTCAAGCATCACTACTCTGTCGGCGATGGCGAATCCTGAACGTGCACTATCCAATACCCTACGAGCGATTTCATCATGGCTGACTACAAAGCTCCCCTGCGCGATATGCGCTTCGTTCTCAACGAAGTATTCGAAATCTCCAAATTGTGGGCGCAACTGCCGGCCTTGGCCGAAGTAGTGGACGAAGATATCGCCAGCGCTGTCCTCGAAGAAGCCGGGAAAGTCATCGCGGGTACCATTGCCCCGTTAAACCGCAGCGGCGACGAAGAAGGTTGCTCCTGGACCGACGGCGCAGTGAAGACCCCGACTGGCTTCCCCTGGGCTTACCGGAATTACGCAGAAGGTGGCTGGACCAGCGTCGGCGGTGATCCGCAGTTCGGTGGCATGGGCATGCCCAAGGTGATTTCCGCCCAGGTCGAGGAAATGCTCAACTCGGCCAACCTCTCATTCGGCCTGTACCCGATGCTGACCGCCGGCGCGTGCCTGTCGATCAACGCTCATGCCAGCGAAGAGTTGAAAGAAAAGTACCTGCCAAACATGTACGCGGGCGTTTGGGCCGGCTCCATGTGCCTGACCGAGCCGCATGCCGGTACCGACCTGGGCATCATCCGCACCAAGGCCGAACCGCAGGCCAATGGTAGCTACAAGGTCAGCGGCACCAAGATCTTCATCACCGGTGGCGAGCATGACCTGACCGAAAACATCATTCACCTGGTACTGGCCAGGCTGCCCGATGCCCCGGCTGGCCCGAAAGGCATTTCGCTGTTCCTGGTGCCCAAGCTCATGGTCAATAGCGACGGCTCGCTGGGCGAACGCAACAGCCTGTCCTGCGGTTCGATCGAGCACAAGATGGGCATCAAGGCCTCGGCTACCTGTGTGATGAATTTCGACGGCGCTACCGGCTACCTCATCGATGCGCCGAACAAGGGCCTTGCCGCCATGTTCACGATGATGAACTACGAACGTCTGGGTGTCGGTATCCAGGGCCTGTCCCTGGGAGAGCGCTCCTACCAGAACGCCGTCGAATACGCCCGCGATCGAATCCAGAGCCGTGCGCCGACCGGCCCGGTCGATCTGGACAAGGCCGCCGACCCGATCATCGTCCACCCCGACGTGCGCCGCATGTTGCTGACCATGAAAGCGTTGAACGAAGGCGGTCGTGCCTTTTCCAGCTATGTCGCCATGCAATTGGATACCGCCAAATTCAGCGAAGACGCCGCCACCCGCCAACGCGCGCAAGAACTGGTCGTCCTGCTGACGCCGGTCGCCAAGGCTTTCCTCACCGACATGGCCCTGGAAACCACGGTACATGGACAGCAGATCTTCGGGGGGCACGGTTTCATCCGTGAGTGGGGCCAGGAACAACTGATCCGCGACTGCCGCATCACCCAGATCTACGAAGGCACCAACGGCATCCAGGCGCTCGATCTGTTGGGGCGAAAAGTGGTCGGTAGCGGCGGGGCGTACTACAAGCACTTCGCCGAAGAGATCAAGGTCTTTACCGACTCCGCCGACGCTTCACTGGCAGAGTTCGTCGAGCCGCTGAAAGCGGCCATCGCCAACCTTGAGCAAATGACAGTCGATCTGTTGGAGCGCGCCAGGTCCAACCCGAATGAAATCGGTGCGGCTTCGGTCGAATACCTGCATGTGTTCGGCTATACCGCTTACGCGTACATGTGGGCGCTCATGGCGCGTACTGCACTGTCCAGGCAGGACCAGGACATTTTTTACAGGACCAAACTGGGGACGGCGCGCTTTTTCTTCGCACGCCTGTTGCCGCGGATCTACTCGTTGAGCGCTTCGGTCAAGGCCGGCAGCGAAAGCCTGTACCTGCTGGATGCCGAGCAATTCTGATGCGGCACGAGAACGGAGACGAGCCCATCGAATACCCACGCTTGGTTCAATTCGATGATCGGCTGTATCCCTTCGAAACCGTTCCGTAAAACCGGACACATCACTCCTTGTGATGCCTTGAGTCTGTACATGCCATCCGCTCCACTTGTGCCTGCCGTCTTTATTGGCTGGAGCGAATGGCCCCTCCATCAATCAACAAGTTCTGCCCGGTCAGGTAGCCCGCATGACTGCTGCAAACGAAAGCGCACAGAGCGCCGAACTCCTCGGGTGAGCCGAAGCGTTTAGCAGGAATTTCGCTACGGCATTCGCCGAGGAATGCCTCACTGTCTTGCCCCGACTCTTCGGCAGCAGCGACCAGATTGTCACGCAGTCGATCGGTGTCGAATGAGCCCGGTTGCAGGTTGTTGATCGTCACATTCCGGCTGGCAATGTTTTCCTGCCGGGCAAGCCCTGCGATAAATCCCGTCAGACCACTGCGCGCGCCATTGGAAAGGCCCAGGCTTTCGATAGGGGACTTCACGGCACTCGAGGTGATGTTGATGATTCGGCCAAATCCGCGGGTCGCCATACCGTCTACCGTTGCCTTGATCAACTCGATAGGGGTGAGCATGTTGGTATTCAGCGCCTTGAGCCAGACGTCGCGGTTCCATTCGCGGAAATCCCCGGGAGGAGGGCCTCCAGCGTTGTTGATCAAAATATCGAAATGCTCATGGGCCATGAGGGCTGCCGCGCGACCCTCAGGCGTTGAAATGTCTCCGGCTACGGCGATGACAGTCACTTCAGGATTGATCGCTCTGAGCTGACGGGCCGTTTCATTCAGCGTCTGTTCGCCTCGGGCGGTGATCACCACGTTCACGCCTTCGCTGACGAGTGCCTGTGCGCAGGCTTTACCCAGGCCTTTGCTGGCCGCGCATACCAGCGCCCAGCGTCCTGCTATTCCGAGATTCATGCGTGTTTTCCTGAAAGAAGGAAGCTCATAAAAAGTGGTTGCCTACTGCAGAACCCTGCTCACGCATGATTCGCAGTGACAGGCAGGTTTGGCGATCGAGTACTGATTCCCATAAAGCGCCGCACTCTCTCTCCTTCGGCATCGCAGCGTATGGTTTCAGGTGCAGCATCCAGTTGGATATTTCCGTTTTCCATGAAGACGACCCTGTCGGAAATCGACATGGCAAAGTCCATTTCGTGGGTGACAATAATCATGGTCATGCCTTCACTGGCGAGGTCGCGTATGACGTTCAGCACATCGCCCACCAGCTCTGGATCGAGCGCTGACGTAGGCTCGTCGAACAGCATGATGTCCGGCTCCATGGCCAAAGCACGAGCGATCGCCACGCGCTGTTGCTGTCCGCCGGAGAGCTGGTGCGGGTACTTGTGGGCATGGGCGAGCAAGCCGACCTTGTCCAGCAGCGCATAAGCACGGTGTTCGCTCAGCTCGCCCGGGATACCGTGGTAACGCGGCGCCAGCGTGACGTTGTCGAGAATGGTGCGGTGCGGGAACAGATTGAAGTTCTGGAACACCATGCCAATGTGCCGCACGCCTTTGCGCAGACGGGAGCTGTTGGGCTTGTCCGAAGCTTCGATGAATTTTTCACCGAACAACAGAATGTCGCCTGTATCGATGCTTTCCAGACCGTTGACCGTACGAATCAGCGAAGTTTTGCCGGAACCGGATGGGCCAATGATCGAGATCACCTGGCCGTATTCGACATTCAGATCGATACCCATCAGCACTTGGTGCGTGCCATAGCTCTTCTGGATGTTCTTCAGTTGCAGGATTGGCGTCGAGTTGCTGCCCGCGGCTTTGCGCGCATTGTCGGGCAAGGCTTCGGCGCAGGCCTTGAGCTTGGCCACGGCGGCGGCATCGAGTGTATGCGGCTTGCGGAAGTTAAGGTCCAGGTAGCGCTCCAGACGCTGCAGGAAAAAGCCGAACACGGTGACGATCAGCACGTAGTACACGCCCACCGCAGCCAGGGTTTCCATGACCAGGAAGTTGGTGGCATAGAGGCGTTGGCCGACCGTGAGGATTTCGGTCAGGGAGATGACCGAGACCAGCGACGTCAGCTTGACCACCGTGATGTATTCATTGATCAACGTAGGCAGCGAGATACGGAAAGCCTGGGGGATCACGATCAAGCGCTGCATGCCGAACAGGCCGACACCCAGCGCGCGGCCTGCTTCCTTCTGGCCCTTGGCCACGGAGATCAGGCCACCACGGTGGATCTCCGCCATGTAAGCCGCTTCCGTGACCACCAGGGCCAGCAAGCCGGAGTAGAAGGGGTTTGACAGGATCGGTCCGCTACCGGGAAACAATTGCGGCAAGTTGTAGACGAAGACCACCAGCACCAGCAACGGGATGCTGCGGAAGAACCAGATGTAGACCGCCGCGGGAATGCGCAGTAAGGGCGCCTGGGACAGCTTGGCCGTGGCCAGGACAAAACCCAGCAGCATGCCGATGAACCAGGCCAGGGCACTGAGCTGGACCACCGTGACGCAGGCTTTCCAGAAGTCCGGCAGGGAGAACAGGGAGAGGAAATACGACCAATCGAATTGCATAGGGCACCTCGATCTGCCGCCCCGGTGCGGGGGCGGCAGATGACCAGACTACAAGGACACGTTCTTAGTGGGCAGTCGGTTCTTCCAAGCCATATTTCTTAAGAATAGCGGCGTATTCACCGCTCTTTTTGGTCTCTTCGAAGGCTTTTTGCACGGCCTGGAATGTTTCGTCGTTACCTTTCTTGACGAAGATACCCAGGGTTTGCTGATAGATCGGGTGTTCGGTGGTGATCACTACCCGGCCATTGGTCTTTTCCGCGATCATTTTTGCAGCACCAGCGATTTCAACCTGGGCCTGAATGTTTTTGGACAACAGGGCTTGGGTCACTTCGGGCGCCGAGGGGTACTCGCTGACGGTGATGGCGCCTTTGTTGTTCGGCACGCAGTACTCATCGGAGAGCTTCTTGAATTCCTTGACCCAGGTGGTGCCCTGTTCCAGGCCCAGTTTCAAGCCGCACAGGTCTTCAGGTTTTTTCGCATTGATCTCGCTGCCCTTGGGCACCATGACCGCGGCACCGGTGTTGGCATAGGCGATGGTTTGGGCCTGAGTCTGGCGCTCCGGTGTGATGTACATGCCGGAAATGACCGCGTCGTATTTGGCGGAGTTCAGGCCCAGGATCAGGCTCGGGAACTTGGTGTCGACGAACTCCACCTTGGCGTTCATGTGCTTGGCCAGTGCCGCTGCCAGTTCGGGATCCGAACCCACCACGTTTTTGTCTTTGTCATAAGACTCGAAAGGAGGGTAGGTGATTTCCATGCCGACCTTGAACGTGTCTGATGCGGCCATGCTCACCGAGGCACCGAGCATACCGGCTGCCAATACAGCCAAGCTCAACAGGTTTTTGTTATTGTTTTTCATTTTTTACTGACTCCGGCGTAGGTGGGGTGTAGCTGAAAACTTCAATCAGGACGGTTGAGCCTGATTTTTCAGATGTCCGAAACTGGCGGGCTTGCGTGCCTTGCCTGGCAGTTGAACGTCCCCATTGGCCACCCTCTGGCGCAGATACTGATAGGTCTGCAGTGCCTGGCCATACATGTGTTCGCCGATCGTGATTTCTTCGTAGTCGTTACCTCCCTGGGCGAACCCGGGCAGTGGTTTGATCTGGGTGTGATAGTCGCAGGCATAAAACAGTGGGAAGGAATAACGCTCCTCCTTCACGCTCCGCACCCGGTGCGCAGTGGCAACGAATGCGCCTGCCGTCATCACTTCCAGCATGTCGCCGATGTTGACCACAAAGGCATCGGCAATCGGTGGTGCATCGATCCATTGTCCAAGGCTGTTCATCACCTCAAGGCCTGGTTTGTCGGCCAAGAGGATGGTGAAGCACTCATAATCAGTATGGGCGCCAAGACCCGGTGCGTCATGGGCGGCGCCGTCGAAGGGGTAGTGGATCAGGCGCAGCTTGGACGGCGGGCGGGTGACCAGGCTGTCGAAATAGTTTTCTTCCAGGCCCAGGGTCAGGGCAAAGCCGCCGAACAGGCGCCGGCCCAAGGCAAAGATCGCTTCATAGTAGGCCTGCACCGACGCTTTGAAATCCGGCAGTTGCGGCCAGTCGTTGGGCCCCAGCAACGGGGTGTTGGCCAGCACCAGCGGGTCATCGGCCGGGACTTCGAAGCCGACGTCGAAGGCTTCCTTG
Source organism: Pseudomonas sp. LBUM1645 (assembly GCF_059716185.1). Taxonomy (NCBI): domain Bacteria; kingdom Pseudomonadati; phylum Pseudomonadota; class Gammaproteobacteria; order Pseudomonadales; family Pseudomonadaceae; genus Pseudomonas; species Pseudomonas sp. LBUM1645. The sequence goes on along the minus strand of NZ_CP166811.1, from coordinate 4,078,136 downwards.
TGGTCCGGCTTGCCCTTGGAATAGACCTCTTCGCCTTCGGGTACAAAGCCCTTGTGGGTTTGCGAGGTGCCGATGTAGTGCCGCATCTTGGTGTCGAAGGGCTGGTCGAAAAAGTCCTTGGCAGCCTTGCGCAGGTTGGCGATCAGTTGCGGGTCGATACCGTGATTGGTGATATAGAGGAACCCGACTTCGCTGGCGGCGCGCCCCAGTTGTTGGGCCACGGCCAGGCGGTGTTCCAGTTCGAAGCTGAACAGACCGGCGATGTTGACCACCGGGATGCTATTGAAGTTGGCTTTGTGTGTGTCAGTGCTGGCGCTGTTGTTTTTATTGTCAGGCATGACGCATCGGCTCCCTAAGGATTGCTTGAGTGGTGGAAACGCTCGAAGTGTTCGCGCTCGGTCTGGCCCATCCACACGTTCAATGACCACAGGTCGGCCACTGGGACATTGGTGAAGGGCAAATGATGCAGGTAACCGTCGGCACCGAATTCCGGGGTCAGGGTGCTGACCTGGTAACCGCGGGCTTGCTGCGAGCGCCAGATGCTTTCCCAGTGCTGCTGATGGAAAGCCAGTTCTTTTGCGTATTCGGGAGCCGCCGGGTGCGGAACCTGCGGGCCTTGGTCGTAACCGACCCGTGCCTGGATATGGTGAACCCGCTCGACGAAAGCGCTCAGGTCATCGGCCGGATCATTCAACAAACGCTCGCAGGTCACGACCCAATGGCTGATGTCACTGGTGAACAACAGATCGGGCAGTTGCCGGATCAACTCCAGGGTCACCCAAGGGTTGAACAGCGAACGCGAGCGGTGGGTTTCGAAACTGCAGACCTGACCGTGCTTGCGCGCCAGTTCCAGTGCCTGACCGAAGAACTCCACTTGTTGTGGCAAAGACCAGCGGTCATTACCCGCCAGCACGTTGACGAAACGTGGGCCGAGTTCGGCAGCCCAGGCGAGTTTCTGATCGAGGTCATTGAGGTGAACGGCAGGGGTTGCCGACTGCTCCGGCAGCACGTCGTACGCAGTGAAGACTGTGCTGATATAACCCAGGCGATTGGCCTGGAGAAAGGCGCCAAACTCAGCCCGTTCACGGGCGTCCAGTGGCAGACGTGCTTCCATTCCATCAAAGCCCGCCTGCAGCAGCTCTTCAAGTGCCTGGGCCTTGCTGGCGGTGTAACCCCACAGCGTGCGGAAAATTTCCAGCTTCATCGGTGATCCTCAAAAATCCCTAGGCCTACTGCAAAAGCACTTCGACAAAGCCAGTCGGCGATCAAGGGCCAGCAACGGCAGAGGGTTTTTGAGCCGGGTCTCTGCCTGATGGGTCCCACTAAGCGCTGCCGAGGCTAGTTCGCTGTGGAGCCGATGTTAGGCATAGGCGGCGGGGTGAAAGAATCTGAAAATTCAAATGAATACTTCAGACTTTCGTCAACAAATAGCTAGCTATTTATCGCGCTTTTCAAGAGGGTTTTTATGGGCGAGCAGGTGTCTACGCTGGCTATTAGCGAGGGGTGACATTATTACGGCATCATTTTGAAGAGTCCCAAGCGACACTGAGGCCTTCGGCTAGGCGAATTTTATGTGCTGACCGACCCCCTCTCGACTAGTTGATCAACGGATGATCTCGGCCAGCGCTTGGCGCATCGGCTCACCGGAGACATGAACCAGGCCGGAGAAGGGCGAGTCCAGCTCCAGAATCATTGTGATACCTCCAGAAACCGCAACCGAACAGAGGCAGAAAACAGCGATAGTCGTGGCGTTGCGAGGTGCGAACAAACCGAAGCTGGCGAAAACCAAACTAAGCCAAAAGATCAGCAGGATCAGGAACGGCATCGGAATATTACTGGCACGCTGTTCCGCCAGCAGCCAGCGCGCCTGTAAAACATCGTCTGAAAGTGTGAGCGCCTGCGAGCGCAGCCAGCGCTGTCTCGGATCAGTCGGAACAAGCAATAGAATCGATTCTTGTGTCGCCTCCATCAGCCCGACAGTCGCTTCGGTTGACTGTGACGGTTCTCCCACGACCGGGAACAACTCCTGCATTTTCGCCCTCGCGTAGTTGCGTAGCTTAATGCGGGCGTCCTCCGCCTCTGGTCCGTAACGCAGCATCACTCGGTTAATGCGGACGATGTCGACGGCGATCCTGGATACTTCACTCGACCGTGTCGAGAACGAACTGTTCGCCGTCGAGATCATCAGGCCGATCACCAAGGCCGAAAGCGTGCCGACAATTGCTGCTGAAACTGAGATCGCATTGCGCGACTCATTGCTGAGGTGATGCTCGGGCAAAGCCCTCGCAGCAAAGATGCCGACAAGGGCGCCGCCGAAGATAGCGACGAAGGCGATGAGTCCGATAGCTATATGGCTCATGAGAGAAAAATGCGCATCGAATCACCTTGGAATTCCTGCCGTCGTGAGAAAGGCTCGCGCCGCATGCGAATCGCGAGTCAGTTGAAAGCATTTTGGTCGGAGTAGTACCGAAGACCTAAGTGAACTTTAACCGCCTTGCGGTACCACTCGAGCGTCATTACCTGAACCTTGGATATAAACATTCATGCCTTTACCGAGGGATGGATTGATCGGCTGGGTAACCGATACCAGCACGCCACTTTTGACCCGCACGATGATCTGTTGCGCTTCTATCGGTTGGTCGTATTTTTTCTTCTCCACGTAATTGCCGCCGACAGCGCCAGCGAGAGCACCCGCAACCATGGCGACGTCGCGTCCGGTGCCACGACCGATCAGGCTACCGATACCGAGACCGCCAAGGCCACCGAGAACAGCACCGACGCCACTGTCGTGATTGGTCTGCATTTGCGTCAGCGATATCTGCTCGATCTTCCCTGAGCGAATCTCGATTTCGCCGGCACCACCATCGGTTGATCCCACGGTGGAGCAGGCACTGATCAGCACAGCCACCAACGTAAGCGTCACCCAAGACAAGATTGTTTTCATTTCTGTGCACCTCATTATTGATATCGGATGGCAATGCCTTTGAGTTTTCGCCCCTGAATCGTTTCTATGTCCCGGTTCCATAGCGGTCCGGAAACGTACGCAGCCACTGGCTGAATGTGGTCATAAACGACGACGACTGCGTCTGCACCCAGTGTGGCGGCCTGTTCACGTAGTTTCTGTTCAACTTGCGTGATGGGCGGCGCTGGATCGACACTGGCATCGATCAGGATCTCACCCAGCCGTACGTTGGGCCGGGTGGGTTCTACCCGTAATACCTGGACCTCGCTGGCCAGAGTCGGTGCAGGATGTTCAACCCCAACGTAAGCAGTCGTCTGGGCGTCAACAGTCGCGCAAGCGCTCAGCGCGAGCACGCTGGCGAGGAGGGTGGCGCAGAGAAACGGCATTTGAAATTTTTCGTATCTAAGCGATGAATGAGCCGACATGTCAGCTGCCCTCCGATTGAGGTTTTCTCAACCGCCAACGGGTGTTGTAGGTTGTATGCAGGACTCAACTGCGGATGAATGCCCACAGGTCGGCATTCAATTTGTCGATTGCGGCCTTGAAGTCCTGGGTGGTGATTTTCTCGCTTTCATTCGAAAGCTGGGTGCCGAACACCTTGCGCACCACCTTGGCAACCAGACATTGCCGAACTCGTCCGAGGTTCGATCGCCGGACAAGGTTTTTGTCTGATCCACCGGCATGTCCCGAGCCTGTGGGTGACCCAGCTGAAGTTCGCATCAGTGCCTTGGCGAAGCGCGTAGCTGAGTCTGGTTCTTTTCCCATTGGTCATTACTCATCGCCAAGCGAAAGCCGAGATGGGACATGGAATTCATAGGATCCGCACCTTGCCTGGCACTGGTTCGAAAGCTCGTACAGTAGCTGTCGCTACACAGAAAAGAGCCCCCTCGAATCACGCGCTGTGGTGCGTTGGCCGTCACCCCGAGCTCGGGGTCATAGCTCTCAGCTGGCCCCATCGGGTTAACCGCTACTTCCCCAGCCGGCTGAAGTTTAAGTCGAACCTTAAATGCATCTGTACGGTACCAATCGGCAACCCACTGCCAAACGTTCCCGGACATGTCGTATAGCCCGTAGGCGTTAGGTCTGTAACTGCCTACCGGTTTGGTGCCGATTTTGAATTTATTGCTGGACCCGGTCACGGGGAACGGTTGTACCTCATCCCAAGTGTTGGCCATCTTTTCTCCACCGGGCGAGAAATCATTCCCCCACGCATAGTTCGCTTGCTCCAGTCCGCCTCTGGCGGCGTATTCCCATTCTGCTTCGGTCAGCAGACGCTTATGAGCCCATGCTGCGTACGCCTGTGCATCCTCGCGTGAAACCTGAACAACTGGATGGGTTTCCTTGCCCTCGATTGTACTGTTGGGGCCTAACGGGTGGCGCCAGTCGGCCCCCGGGACAAATGCCCACCACTGACTGAAGTCATTCAGAGGGATTGGTCTGTCTGTGCCCACGAAAACCAATGCCCCGGGTACCAGGACACTGTCGTCCGGCTCCGGAGTACCCGGCGGAAGCTGTACCTTCAGGTCTTCCCATTTGGGTTTGCGTTCTGCGGTGGTGATGTAATGCGTTTCAGAAATGAAACGGGCGAAATCGGCATTGGTGACGTCGTAGCGGTCGATCCAATAGCCGTCGAGTCGAACCTTGTGAGCCGGCCCCTCGTTGGGTCGCGCCTGCTTATGATCGCTACCCATCAAAAACTCACCCGCAGGTAGCCAGACCATACCCACGGGGCCATTTTCCCCATCACCGAGGGTCAAAGGCGACGGACCGCGAATGTCCTGATACACAGCAAAAGCCAGGCCGGCAGACACTATCCCGGCTGCGACTAAAGCGATGCCCAATCGCCGTTTCCTGTTAAGCATTTGCGCTCCCCTTGGTTTCTGTAGGTTGTGACTATTGCTAACCCTTTGACCACGGGTGAAATCTGCGCCCAGGCAGGCACCGTCTGCGCTCCTCACACCCGACGCGGGCTCAATCCTGCTTTGCCTTCTCCTCCATTGCAGCCTGTAACTTCTTGATGTCCTCGGGTGACAACTGCGGGCGATTGACCTTGATCGTCAGCTGGTTGAGTTTGGCCGTCAGTGGGAACGGCGGCTGGTAGTCCGCATCGTTCACGCCAGTCAGTGTGTCGGAACCGATGTCGAACGCCTCGTCCCACTGCAGGATCATAGGCAGCGTGCGCTCCATACGTTGTGTGGCGACCACCTTGTCATCCACCTTTAGCGTGCCAGTGCCGGGCTGGGCGAGGCCGCTGAAGTCGTTGAACTCGAGCGTGCCCACACCCACCCCGTCGTACTTGAAGTCAAACTCAATCGTGTGCCGACCCGGCGGTAGCGCCTCAGTGCCTTCCCACTTCACGCGTTGCAGATCAATCAGGTTCCACAAGAACACCGGTTTACCCTTCAGCAGGTAGAAACCATACCCCGAGAACCGTCCTCCAGACGTAAGGATCATGCCCTCGGCACCACCCTGCGGTACTTCAATGTCGGCGCTGATCGTGTAGGAGGTGTTCAGCAACAGCGGCGAGTCACCCTGCGGCAATCCTGTCATCGGCTTCGTATAGACGAACTCCTTGCGTCCGGCGGTGATGTTTGGGCGCGGCGCAATGATGCGTGCACCCACCGAGGCGTCCAGCGGCAAAACCTGGTACTTCTTGGCCTCGGCGATGAACGCCTGCTTCATCTCCTTGACCTTTTCCGGGTTCTTGTCCGCGAGGTTATTGGTCTGGTTGAAGTCGGTTTTAAAGTTGAAGAGCTCAAGCACCTGGTTGTTCAACGGATCCGTGTTGGCCGGGCCAAAGGCTTCCCACGGCGCACGATTGACCTTCGTGCTCAGAAACCAGCCGTCCTGGTACAGGGCCCACTGACCCATCATTTCGAAGTATTGCGTCGTGTGCTGCGACGGCGCCTTGGCATTCTTCGCGTCGAAGGTGTAGGCAAAGCTCGTCCCTTCGATCGGTTTCTGCTGGATGCCATCCACCGTGTCGGGCGCTTGGATGCCGGCCGCCTCAAGGATCGTTGGCACCACATCAATCACATGCACGAACTGCTCGCGCAGGCCGCCCTTGTCCTTGATCCGCGCCGGCCATGACACCGCCATGTTCTGATTGATGCCGCCGAGCTGCGAGGCATTTTGCTTGAACCAGGAAAACGGTGTGTCGAAGGTCCAGGACCAGCCGGCCGACATGTGGTTATAGGTTTTATCGGTGCCCCACACGTCGTAGTACTTCATTTGTTCCGCAACCGGCACACTGATGCCGTTGAAAAAGGCGACTTCGTTGGGGGTGCCAAGTGGTCCCCCCTCGGCACTGGTGCCGTTGTCGCCGTTGATATAGATGATCAACGTATTGTCGAGCTTGCCCAGATCCTCGACCGCCTGGACGACGCGGCCGATCTCACTGTCGCTGTAGGCGACATAGGCGGCGAAGACCTCAACCTGACGGATATAGAGCTTCTGCTCCTCGGCCGTCAGTTGGTCCCACTCCTTCAGCACCTCTTTCGGCCACGGTGGCAACTGGGCATCTTTGGGCACCACCCCCAGGCGCTTCTGGTTTTCGAAGATGCGCTCGCGCACTTTGTTCCACCCCTCGTCGAAGAGCTTCATCTGGCTGATCTTGTCTACCCACTCCTTGGTGGGGTGGTGCGGCGCGTGCGTGGCGCCGGGCGCGTACTTGATGAAAAACGGTTTGTCGGGGTCGATCTGATGGATGCGCGTCATCCAGTCGATCGCGTCATCGGCCATGGCCGTGACCAGGTTCCAGGTGCCGGGCGACTTGCCAAGGAACGGATAGATCTGGGTCGTATTGCGGAACAGGTTTGGCTCCCATTGATTGGAATCGCCACCGACGAAGCCGTAAAAATACTCAAAGCCCATGCCGGTTGGCCATTGATCGAATGGCCCGGCCTGGCTGGCAGCGAAGACTGGTGTGTTGTGGTCCTTGCCGAACCAGGAGGTGGAGTAGCCGTTGTCACGCAGGATGCGCCCGATAGTCGCCTTGTCCCGGTCGATGATGCTGTTGTAGCCCGGGAAGCCGGTCGACTGCTCCGAGATCACACCGAAGCCCGCCGAGTGGTGATTGCGCCCGGTGATCAGCGCGGCCCGAGTCGGCGAGCACAGCGCCGTGGAGAAGGTCCGGTTGAAGCGCAGCCCTTGCTGTGCGATGCGATCCATTGTCGGTGTCGGAATGACGCCACCGAAGGTGCTGGGCACGCCAAAGCCGGCGTCGTCGGTGATGATCAACAGCACGTTGGGCGCCCCTTTCGGCGGAACCACGCGTGGCGCCCACCACGGTTTGGAATGCAAGGCGTCGTCCTGAATGACGCCGCCAAACTTCGGATCGGGTGGTGGCAGTTGCGCACCGCTGATACTGATGGTGGCACTGGGCGCACCTAGCGTGCCGGTAACTTGCTCGGCAAACACGGGTGCCGATGCCAGCAAGGTGCCGACAATCGCAACGGGAAGGAAAGTGATCAACTTGAAGGGGCGCATGGCTCTTAGCTCCATTCGGAACTGTTTGAGTTCGATGGGCACGCTCAGAACTGCGGGGCGTAGGTAGATGTGGCACTTGCCAGTGAAGCGTAGCCGCGGAATTTGCGCCGGTAATGCGGGCTGCCCCTCATTCGACGGGCGGTAGCGCGCTCAGTTGCTCGCAATAAGCGTCAGCAATATCTGCTTTACGCAAGTGGCAGCATATCAATCCTCAACTCACGACTTTTATCACGCTGTATGAGGAACAACCCATGAACGTAGCACGCAGTTTTCTAGTGTCCGCGGTCGCAGCGTTATTCCTGGCTACTGGACCGGTAAGCGCTGATGTGTTGAAGCAGGCGCCAGGGTATTACCGAATACCTCTTGGCGATTACAAGGTCACGGTTTTGTCTGACGGAACCGCCCCCAGGGATCTCGCTTCGATCATGAGCAAACCTGATGAGGTACGTGCCGCATACGCTCAAGCGCACGAAGCTCTCCCTGTCGAGCTGTCCATCAATTGCTTTTTGATTGATACGGGTAAGCAACGCATTTTGGTGGATACGGGGGCAGGTGAATTGTTTGGTCCTACCTCAGGAAAGGTCGTTGCCAATCTTCACGCGGCCGGTTACAGCCCGGAGGACATAGACACTGTCCTGCTCACCCATATTCATGCTGACCATTCGGGTGGTTTAACCGTAGCGGGCAAGCGTGTGTTTCCAAACGCAGCCGTCTATGTAGACAAGGCAGACCCTACGCTGTGGCTTAGTCAGACCGAAGAGGCAAAAGTCCCCGCTGCTCGCAAAACCACTTTTGAGCAGTCCCGTAAAACGGTTGGTCCCTATGTCGATTCAGGTCAGTTGAAAACATTCACTGCGCCAACAACACTGTTCCCTGGTGTCAGCGCTGTTCCATTACATGGTCACACACCGGGCCACACTGGCTACATGATCGAAAGCAAGGGGCAACGATTGCTGCTCTGGGGTGACACGGTTCACGCGGCCGAGGTTCAACTGGATCATCCCGAGATCACTATCCAATACGATGTTGATGCCACCGCCGCAGCAAGTTCGCGACGCAAAGCTCTGGATGAAGCGGCTAAAGAAGGCTACTTGGTCGGAGGCGCTCACATTTCCTTTCCGGGCTTGGGCCATGTCGAAAGTCGTGATCGGACCTACATCTGGCATCCGGTTCCATATTCGACCGGAAATTAAAAGTCGTTAATTCATGTGACTGGGAGCGGATATCGAACACAGGCTACTTAATCTCACGCCCAAGGCGATCATCGTTACTCCAATCGCGAGAGGCTGCAACCTACCCATTGCAGCCGTTCGCTAACGACTGCAAATGGCCGATGACTGCCTGTGCGAAGGGCTGCAAACGACCGTGGATTCAACCGCGAGTTAATCGTTTACAGTGGAGTCGACGTTTAGGCTGGTAATGAAAGCCGATGAGTCGGAATCGAGCGCTTAGTGCCTATTGCTCAAGGGCTGCTGCCTTTTTTCAAGTTCTGTTTTCCGCACGCTTTAATTGAGCTGAAGTGTCCTACTTTAAAAATCATCCATTGAAATGCGAACCCACAGTCAGTGAGATAGACATGGCAGACAGTGCTCTGCCATCCGTTGACATTAAGAGAAAAGGTTCGCATTCCATGCGCAAGCTCGTAAAAATCCTGACCCTGGTTTCCTTCACCATTCTTGCTGCTCCATTCGCCACTCAGGCACAAGAAGCCTCCAAGGCGGAAAGCCCGGCCTTTATGGTGCATAAGTTAACGAACTTCCTCTACGCCATCGGCGAGCCCAACTACTATCAGAAGAACTATTCGTACTTGTTGGTGGGGACGGATCAGGCTCTGATGTTTGATTCGGGCGCGAACCAGAAAGAAGACATCACCCTATTGGTGCGCAAGATCACGGACAAGCCGCTCTCGATGCTGCCCTCACACCTGCATTTCGATCACCTTGGCGGCCTGCACAATTTTCAGAGCATCTACTTGGTGGATACGCCCTTTACCCGTCAGTTCAGGGAGAAGGATGGCTTCTACCGTGTTCCGGAGCCGGTTTACCTGGGCAACATCGATCATATGGTCGTGCCGCCCTTCAAGGTAGCGCGGCTGATACAGCCCGACGAGATTATCGACCTGGGCGGTCTCAAGGTGCGCCTGATCAGCGTGCCTGGTCACACGCAAGACGAAGTGGCGCTCTACGATGAGACGCACAATATCCTGCTGGCCGGGGACCACATCTATCCGTCCTGGCTGCTGGCGGGGAACCTAAAGGACTACGTTGCTTCTCTCGACGCCACGCTGAAAGTGATCAATGAGCAGACCACTATCTATGGCGCTCACGCTGGTGAGGACCCAGCCAAGGTGCCTGCCATGACATACGCCGACGTGCAGGCGATCCGCAACAAGATGGTCCTGATCCAGGCCGGGCGCGCCAAGGGTGAAGCCTTCAGCGATCCGGAACTTATCAAGAGCTCCGAGCTTTACAAGGTGGAGAAAGACATCAGCATTCTCACCAACATCCAGTTCACTGATGGTCGTAGCTACGGTTATTGATTGGGCTGCCCGCCCGTAGATAGTAACCAGTCGATGAACGCCCGGATTTCCGGGCGTTCGCGCGTTCCTTCGGAACAGGCAACGTAGTAATTGTGCACCGCAGGCACCGTGATCGGTAGCGGACGCACTAATCGTCCTTCATCGAGATCGCGGGCGGAGACGATTTCATCGCTCAGCGCCACGCCGAAGCCGTCCCGCGCTGCCTGCAAGACCATGCCGAAATCTTCGAAGTAGATATCCTCGTCGCCGCCACGGCTGAAGCCGACATCGACAAGCCATTGCTGCCACTGGCTGCCATTATCTTCGTGTAGCAGGCGATGCCGTGCCAGGTCTGACACTTCGCGAATGGCCTTCGGTCCTCGCAAGTATTGCGGGCTGCATACTGGAGTCATGCGAATGCCGTGCAGCAGCCGCCACCATAAGCCTGGCCATGGCGGCGTGTCATAGACCACCGCGACATCGGCGCGGCGCCAGTCTACTTGCGGCATGGCCGGCGCGGTGATCACGTTCACCCGTACCGATCGCGACGCCTCCATGAAACGCAGCAGCGGCGTGGTCAGCCACTCCACTCCCTCCGCAGGGGGAATGGACAAGGTGATCCCAACGACCTCCTGCTCTGCAGTGAAACCGGTCTGCAGTGCTGTCACCGCGTCGCTGATTTCGCTCATTGCGTTCGCTACATGCTTTTGTAGCAGTCGGCCGCTGGCGGTCAGCACAAGTTGCCGGCCGCGCTTCGCAAACAGTGCCACGCCAAGGCTAGCCTGCAATGCTTTGACTTGCTGGCTCACCGCGCCGGTGGTGACGTGCAACTCAACCGCGGCTGCTGCCAGACTGCCCAAGCGGGCCACGCTCTCGAACACTTTAAAATTGTGCAAGGGGGGGAACGGCATTTCATCTCCGTAACAACAGCACTGCGATCAGATCAGGAGCCCGACAAGGTCGAGCGCGCGTACATGAGCATCGTCTCGCAATTTGCTATTACATGGGTACCCTGCTGGCGCTGACTTACCCTGTCGCGGCCTTGTCCCGATATAAAGTGAGCGTCAGCTTTTGGCTGATCCAAGTCATACAGTCGCCAATCATCCGCCCCGTGAAAGGCTTCATTGGATACCTTTTCTGATAGCGCTGAAGGGCGCACGTGTCAGTAAGACACGTGCACGGGCTTTCCCTTATGGTTCTAACATGACGTCCGGGCGATCAGCGTCATATTCGTCGAAGATCAGCGCCATGGGCCGGCAGTGCCCAGGGCAGGATGCCTTCCTGGAATTCACAAGTTCGGTATGTGCTGCGGGCAAGATGAGGGCTTAGTTAACTATCACCTCGTCCAGTGCCTGCTCGAGGGTGCTGACCGTGCGCTCGATATTTTGCAGCTTTTCGAGTCCGAACAGACCGATGCGGAAGGTCTGGAAGTCGGCCGGCTCGTCGCATTGCAACGGCACTCCGGCGGCGATCTGCAGGCCGTGGGCGGCAAATTTCTTGCCGCTCTTGATGTCGGCATCATCGGTGTAGCTCACCACTACGCCAGGGGCCTGAAAGCCGGCTGCGGCCACGCTTTTGATGCCTTTGCCGGTCAACATTGCGCGCACCCGATCGCCCAGAGCCTGTTGTTCGCCGCGGACCTTGTCGAAACCGTAGGCTTGCGTCTCTTTCATCACTTCGTTAAATCGCGCGAGGGAATCGCTGGGCATGGTCGCATGGTAGGCATGTCCGCCCTGTTCGTAGGCCTGCATGATCTGAAGCCACTTTTTCAGGTCGCAGGCGAAGCTGCTGCTATGCGTCTGTTCGATGCGCTCGAGGGCCAAGGAACTGAGCATCACCAGGGCGCAGCAAGGGGAGGCGCTCCAGCCTTTCTGCGGTGCGCTGATCAGCAGGTCGACTGCGCATTTCTGCATATCGACCCAAAGCGTGCCCGAGGCGATGCAGTCCAGCACGAACAGGCCACCCACCGCATGCACGGCGTCGCCGACGGCCCGCAGGTAGTCGTCGGGCAGGATAATCCCTGATGAGGTTTCAACGTGGGGGGCGAAGACAATCTGCGGCTTCTGCGCCTGAATGGCTGCCAGCACTTCGTCCAGAGGGGGTGGGGCGTAGGCAGCCTGGTGACCATTGTCGACCGGTCGGGCTTTCAGCACCGTGGTGGCCGCCGGGATGTTGCCCATCTCAAGGATCTGGCTCCAGCGATAACTGAACCAGCCGTTGCGTATCACCAGGCATTGCTGGTCGGTGGCAAACTGTCGCGCCACCGCTTCCATGCCGAATGTGCCGCTGCCCGGGACCACCGCAACAGCCTGGGCGTTGTAGACCTGTTTCAGGGTCCTGGAAATGTTCTTCATCACACCTTGAAACGACTGCGACATGTGGTTGAGCGAGCGGTCGGTGTAGACCACTGAGTACTCGACCAGCCCCTCGGGATCGATACTGGGATATAGCTTTGACATGGGTGACTCCTTTGGCAGAGATGTCAGTGGTATTGACCCTGCCCTAAGCCTTGGCAAATGACAAGATTGCTCGGGATTGAATTGCGACTTCTGTCGACCGGTTGAATCCACAACCCATTGCAGCCATTCGCCGATCAAAATCAATCTTTCGTTGAGTGCTATGGAAAGCTGATCATCAATTCATCAAAGCTCTTTTCTTCAATCGAAAGCTGACATCAGTGTTGGCTATTCGCTAGTGCCAGAATGAACAGAAATGATTGCCATTGGGAACATAAGGTATGGGCTATCCAGATCGCTAACCTCATGTCAGTCTCGTGGCAGACATTTTTTCCGCTAGATCCTGGGGTTTATCGTTGATACGTGTAGAGGCAACATGAAAAAAGTGAAGTTGGATCGTATCAACCGAGCAATCCTCGAAAATCTGCAAAGCAATGCTCGAATCAGCAATCTGGAGCTGGCCGAGAAGATTAATCTCTCCCCCAGCGCCTGCCTGCAAAGAACCAAGGCGCTGGAGGATGCCGGTTACATTCGCGCCTACATGGCGTCGATCGACATCGATGCGATCTGTATCAATGTCATGGCCTATGTCATGTTCAGCCTGCGCGATCACGCCGGGCATCTGCGTGTTCAATTCGAACGCTTCATCGCCAAGCGTCGCGAGCTGGTCGACTGCCTGAAAGTCGATGGCGAGTACGACTACATTGCCCTGGCCACTTGTTCGACCGTTACCGATTTCAACACGCTCTGTGAGCAACTGCTGGATGAAAACCCCAACATCCTGAAAATCAGCAGCAACATTATTCTAGACAAAACCAAGTGGTTTGCTGGCTATCCGCTAGAGAATCTGATTTGGCGGGAGTGACGGCGAGCCACCTGCACAATCTGCGGTAATTGAGCGCGCATCCCGCAGCAAGTGCAATGCACACTGGCTATCTCAATCTTTTGCATCGCCGTCTTTGCGGACAATGGTGGTTTTATCCTGAGGGAGAGAACAGCCATGTCTGCATCTGCGTACGTCACCCTGGAAACGGCACTGGGGGCCTTTACACTCGAGTTGTTTGGCCAGCAGGCACCGTTGACCACCGCGAACTTTCTGGCCTACGTGGACAGTGGTCGCTATGACGGCAGCAGCATTTTCCGCATCGTCAATCCGTCCAATCAGCAACCGGAAGATCCTGTTCGCATTAGTGTCGTGCACGGGGGCACGCGCCCCTTGGCAGCCAATAATTTGCCCATGATCGAACTCGAAAGCACTCTGCAGACCGGCTTGAGCCATCGACATGGCAGTGTGTCGTTAGGGCGTGACGAGACCAATAGTGCCGAGGGTGATTTTTTCATCTGCATCGGCGATCAGCCGCACTTCGATCATGGCGGCGCGCGCCATCCGGATGGCCTGGGCTTTGCGGCGTTCGGGCAGGTCTGTGCAGGCATGGAGGTGGTCGAGGCGATCTGGAGTCATGCCGGGGCGCAGGAATATTTGCCGCCCGAGGCTGAGATCGTCATCGTACGAGCCTATCGTCAGCGGCGAGGTGTGTGATGGGGCGCCATGCGGATGTAAGGGCGGTAATGGCAACGCGTCGATACGATGCATTTTTGCTTCCCCGTAGCGATGCTTACCTCAACGAAGACCTGGCCCCGGCTGACGAAGCTTTGTACTGGTTGACGGGTTTCAGTGGCAGCGTAGGGCTGGCGGTTCTGACACATGAACGCGCGGCGCTGCTAGTCGATGGTCGCTATACCGAGCAGGCCCGCCAGGAATGCGCTCAGTTCGAGACCTTGATGCTGGACGACAGCAGCCTGTTCAGCTGGCTGCGCGGGCAGTTGAAACCCGGCGCAACCATCGCCTGCGATTCAAGGTTGCACAGCGTCGATGAGTGCGCGCGCTGGCAAGTCATGGCGACGCAATCGGGCTTCAACTGGCACGAGTCCCTGGACAATCCGGTGCTTGAATGCTGGCGCAATCGCCCGGCGGCGCCGAACAGCCAAGTGCTTGCCTGGGGGCTGCAACATGCAGGTATGGCTGCGCAAGACAAGCTCGAACACCTCACTGCCAGCTTGGGCGCTTCACAGTGCGATGCCTTGTGGCTGCCGGCGCCGGATATGTTGGCCTGGCTGTTGAATGTGCGTGGTCAGGATATCGATATCGCACCATTACCGTTCAGCAGCGCCCTGCTGTACGCCGACGGCCGGCTTGACTGGTTCATCGACGCTGACCGCCTGCAGCTGCCTCAGGGCTGGCTGCCCGCTGTGGTGTCTGTGCGTTCACCTCAATGGCTCGACCAGGCCATCGCCGAACTGTATGGCCAGCGGGTATGGGTTGATCGCCGAATGTGCACGGCGGCTGTTTATCGCCAGTTCGAGTCCGCCGGTTGTGTCTTTTATGAGGCGCAAAATCCTCTGTTATTGCAGCGTGCCTGCAAGCAGCCCGCCGAGTTGTCTGGCAGCCGTGAAGCGCATCGTATCGATGGCCTGGCCCTTTGCCGGTTTCTGTATGAGTTCCACTGCCGCTGCGGCCGGTTTCTCGGGCAAAGCGAATTGTCGGTTGTCGAGTCTCTGGAGGGCTGGCGTACTCAGCATCCCGATTACCAAGGCGCGAGTTTCGAGACCATCGCGGCCACCGGTGCCAATGGTGCCCAGCCCCATTACTTGCCCAAGCCTGGGCGGGCGGCAAAGCTCAAGCACGGCGAGCTGCTGCTGATCGATTCCGGTGGCCAATACCCCCAGGGCACGACCGACGTGACCCGGGTGTTGGCCTGCAGTCCCGCTACCGCACGCCAGCGTTACCTCTACACCACTGTGCTGCGTGCCCATATTGCACTGGCCAGCTGTTTGTTCCCCATTGGCACCAGTGGCCAGCAACTGGACAGCGTTGCGCGGCAGGTGATGTGGCGAGAAGGGCTGGACTACGATCATGGCACCGGACACGGCGTTGGCAGCTATCTGCATGTGCACGAGGGGCCCCACAGAATTGCCCCCCACGCCAGCGCGGTGCCACTGCAAGCGGGAATGGTGACCTCGATAGAGCCGGGCGTTTACCTGTCCGGTGAGCTGGGGATCCGCATCGAGAACCTCTATGAGGTAGTTGAGGTCGAGGCGCATCCGGGGTTCCTCAAGTTCCAGGTCCTTACCCTGGCGCCGTTTGCTATTGAACTGATAGACCGTGGACTGCTGAGTCCGGCCGAAACTCAGTGGCTCGATGAGTATCATTGGACTGTTCGGGTGTCATTGGCGGCTTCTCTGGAACCAGACGTCGCAGCATGGTTGCTGCGGCAAACGCTACCGAACAACATGCAGTTTCGTGCTGAATAACCGTTGATTGTTTTTCCTGGCCCCTGCAAAAGCGCAGTTAGATTTCAGTGGGGCTGGCAACATGTTTCCAGCGTTCGCGAGCGCCTAAAAACAATTCTAATAGTCGGTTTGCCTCCTGTTTCTTAGTGGGAGAGCAGGCGTTGCCAGTATAGAGGCGAGCATGAACAGTTCAGAAAATGTGATTCCCGACGGGTACGATCGCAGACCTGTGCCCCAGTCCGAAACGGTCTCCGGAATCGGGCTGGCGCTTATTACCTTTGGGATTGGGATGACCTTGCCGGTGTTCTGGCTGGGTGCAGACGTAACGCAGAAAGTCGGGTTCTCGACTGCTTCGCTGATTTTCGTCGGGGTATGTGCAGTGCTCGGCTTGCTGTGTGCATTGACCGCAATGGTCGGTGTGCGGACACGGCTAAGTACCTACATGATTCTGCAGTTTTCCTTCGGCCGCCATGGCGCCAAGCTGATCAACCTGACCATGGCTGTAACCTTGCTGGGGTTCTATGCCGCCACGGCGGATATCTTCGGCAGCACAGTGGCCAGCGCGTTGCAAAGTTCCTGGGGCATTGTCACGCCGGCGTGGGTGCACTGTGTATGGGGGAGCATCCTGATGACGTTGATGGCCATTTATGGATTGCGCGGGCTGGATCGGCTGTCGATCTATTCGGTGCCGCTTATGGCGCTGTTCATGCTTTTTGCTTTGTACCTGGGCTTCCAGCGCGCAGCGCCCGGCCAACTGGGCGGGTTCTTGGGCTCGGGTGATAGCCTCGCACTGGCCATCGCCAGCACCATTGGCATGGTGATTTTGACACCGGTATTAATGCCTGATTTCACTCGTTATGCACGTACTGAAAAAGATGCCTTGATTGCCATTCTTGGAATGGCCGCAGGTTTTCCGTTTGTGCTTATCGTCGGTGGCTTGTTGTCGATCATTACCGGCCAGAGCGAAATCATGTTGATCATGGCTAGCCTGGGCGTACTGCTGCCGGCCTTGGCCGTACTCGTGTTCTCCACCTGGATCACCAACACCGCGAATTTGTATTCCGCGACGCTCACGCTGGCGACCGTCAGCCGTACCGCGAGCTGGAAGCTGACAGTGGGGGGGAGCGTACTGGCAACCGGCCTGGCTGTCGGTGGGTTCATGACGCATTTCCTGGATTTCGTCATGGCCTTGAGCATCGTGATCCCGCCATTGGCGAGTATCTATGTCACGGATTTCTTTGTGGTACGTCAACAACGCTATGACATCGATGCACTGAAACAGTCCTCCGCATTTGGCTGGCCGGCACTGATCAGCTGGGCGCTGGCCAGCGCAGTCGCCTGGATGACGTCCTTTGAAGGCTGGACGCTGACATCGCAACCCACGTTGGACTCACTACTGGTCGCCCTCGTCGCGTATCTGGTGCTTCACCGATTGACCCCGGTTTCTACAGTAGTGCCATCGCACTCGTAACACCGATAACTCCCCACCCAATGCGTTGACCCGGGGTTTTACCCGGAGGGCGAAGCCATGCCCGTTTTTAGAAAAACGAACACTGCAAGCGTGTGTTCGACGGGGCTGGCTCGTCTTTTTTCTGCCAACCGCAACGCCCATAAAAAGCTTTAGAAGTTCAGGAGCAGTATCAATGAACATCATCCGACTCATCGTGATGGCCGCGCTCGGATTCAGTTGCGCAGCCCATGCCCAAGTCTCCAGCACACTGGCTGTAACCTCTGAGTACCAGGTTCGTGGTATCGGTTACTCCGGCAACAATCCGGCATTGAGCATGAGCCTGGACTGGGCCGGCGAGAGCGGGTTATTTGTCGGCGCCTGGGCGACAAACACCGACAGCTTCGAAAGTGGCGACCCCTATGACGATGGCGCGAACATCGAGATCGACTTTTACGGTGGCTATAACGGCCAACTGGAAAACGGATTGCGTTATGGCGTGATCGGTTACTACTACACGTTCCCTTCGACCAACTACAACATCAACTATCCGGAGATTGGATTCAGTCTCGGCTACGGCAACTTCAATACGTATTTCTACTATTCCAATGACATGATCAGTACGTCCCAGTCGTCACAGTACGTGGCGGCCGACTACACCTTCAATCTGCCGTTGGAAGTCGATCTGACGTTCCTGGCCGGGCACTCCTTTGGCGAGTACTTTCGCCAACCTGATCTGACCGGCGCCCATGAATACTCGAACTGGGAAGTTGCACTCAAACGCAGCTTTGGCCCGGTCAATACAAAACTGAGCTGGGTCGACACCGACTTGTCTGGTCGTTACTACAACAGCGGCGAGTATCTGCGAAATGATGGTCGCCTGATCTTCACCGTTTCCCACACTTTTTGAATTACAGCCGGCGGCCCTGCGGCTGGCCGGCTTTTGCGTGACTGCCGGAGGACTTATGACAATCCGTGTGGCTACCGATATCGGTGGCACTTTTACTGACCTGGTTTACCTGGAAAACGGCGTGATCAACGCGGTCAAGGCCGACACCACACCGCCGAACTTTGAACAGGGACTGCTCAATGCGGTCGCCAAAAGTGGCGTCAGTTACGCCGATATCGAGTTTTTCGCCCATGGCTCGACTGTGGTGATCAACACCCTGACCGAACGCAAGGGTGTCAAAACCGCCTTGCTGACCACCCGTGGATTTCGCGATGTGCTGGAGATTGCCCGGGGCAATACTCCGGATATTTTCAATACCTACTACCGCAAACCGCCGCCTTTCGTGCCGCGTCATCTGCGTCTGGAAATCTGTGAACGCTTGAATTATCGCGGTGAAGTGGTCACCCCCCTGAACCTTGAAGCCCTGCCAGCCATACTCGACACCTTGCGCGGGGAGGGCGTCGAAGCGATCGCGATCTGCCTGCTGCATGCCTATTGCAACCCCGTGCATGAACAGCAATTGATGGCTGCCGTGAGCGAGTTGTGGCCGCAAGTGGCGGTCATCGCTTCGCATCAGGTCAGCCGTGCACTGCGTGAATATGAACGCACCAATACCACGGTGTTGTCGGCTTATGTGATGCCTGCTACGCGAGACTATCTGGATAATCTGTCCACGCACCTGACAGATAAAGGGCTGCAATCGGCACCCTTCATCATGAAGTCCAACGGCGGCATTTCTCCGGTCAATGCGGCCAAGCAGGATCCGATCAGCCTGGTGGAGTCCGGGCCGGTCGGTGGCATTCTCGGGGCGCAGGCCTACGGCCAATTGATCGGGGAAAACCAGTTGCTGGCGTTGGATATCGGCGGCACAACGGCCAAGTGTTCCTTGATCCATGACGGCAAGGTGGACATCAGCAACGATTACGTAATCGAGAAAACCGCGATCAGTGCCGGTTATCCGATCATGACACCTGTCGTGGACATCGTTGAAATCGGCAATGGCGGTGGCAGTCTGGCGTGGGTCGACGCGGCGGGTAGCCTGCGTGTAGGCCCGCAAAGTGCAGGCTCCACGCCAGGGCCGGTCGCTTATGGTCGAGGCGGCATGGCACCGACGACCACCGATGCCAACCTCTATACGGGCCGGATCAATCCGGATGACTTCGCCGGTGGCGAAATCAAACCGGATGTCGAAGGGGTGGAAAAGGCTTTTGCGAAACTGGGAGAGCAGCTTGGCGTATCGGCCAAACTGCTGGCCCATGGCGTATTGCAAATCGCCAATGCCAACATGGTCAATGCGCTCAAGTTGATTTCGGTCAACCGTGGTCATGATCCTCGTGACTTCGCGCTCATGGCATTCGGCGGTGGCGGGGCATTGCATGCGACTGCTCTGGCTGCGGAACTTGGTATTCCGAAAGTCATCATTCCGCCGTTCGCCGGTGTCTTTTCGGCGTGGGGCATGTTGATGCTCGATTCCCGCCGCGATTACATACAGACCCACCTGCAACTGCTCGATGACGAAGGGTTGTCTGGCCTGACCAGGGCTTTTGCCAGTCTTCAGGCCACTGCCGAAGCACAATTTGCCGACGACGGTATGCCGCGCGAAAAGCTCCGTTTCGAATGGCACATCGATGCGCGTTATTCCGGCCAGGAACACACCGTAAAAGTCGCCCTTGATGAGCTGCAGTTGCCGTCAATACTCGAGCGCTTTCACGCGCAGCATGAACAGGCTTACACCTTCCGGCTGGAGTTACCGATCGAGGTCGTCAACCTCCATCTGGTGGCATTTGGCGAAGTACCCAAATCGCCCATGGCGCCCATAGGTGTGAGTACTTCGACTACAGCCGAAGTTGCGTTGAGTGGACGGCGCTGGGTCGAATTCGAGCCTGAACAACCTATCAAGACGCCCCTGTACCAACGCTCGGCACTGCTCAGCGGTATGCGAATCGATGGTCCGGCGATTATCGAAGAGGCGACCACCACGACAGTCGTTCGCCCGGTCGATCGGCTTGAAGTTGATTCGTACGGTGGCCTTCACATCCATATCAACGCGCAGGAGGTTTCGGCATGAGCAACGCCAATCCATTTACCCGCGAAATCATCAAAAACGCCTTGGTTGCTATTGGCGAAGAGATGTTCATTGCCCTCAAGCGCACCAGCATGAGCCCGATTATCTATGAAGCACTGGATTACGGCATTGGTCTTACTGATGCGACAGGACAGTTGATTTCCCAAGGCAACGGCATTCCTGGCTTTATCGGCACACTCGATGGCGCCGTACGCAGCGTGATGGAGAAATTCCCGCTGACCGATATTTTGCCGGGCGACATGTTCATCACCAACGACCCTTACGGCGGCGGTGGCACACATCTTTCGGATGTCTCGATGATCATGCCGGTTTTCCATAAGGAGCGCCTGATCGCCTGGACGGCCAACAAGGCTCACTGGACGGAGGTGGGTGGCAAGGATCCCGGCAGCTTCAGTTCCGATGCCTCGGAGATTTACCAGGAAGGCTTGCAGTTTCCTACCGTACGCATTTATGACCGTGGGCGGATCAATCAGGCTGTGGTGGACATCATTGCTGCCAACGTCCGCCTGCCTGACATGACGCTGGGCGACCTGCATGCTTGCGCAGCTGCGTTGCGCGTGGGGGAGCGGAGGCTGTTGTCGATCGTGGCCAAGTATGGCGAGGAAACCACCCTTGATGCCATCGAGCGGTTGCTCGAGCACGGCGAGGCGATGACGCTGGCGGCGTTTGCAGGCCTGCCTAGGGGCGTTTTTTATGCCGAGGACGTCATCGACGAAGACGGGCTGGGCAACGGGCCGTTCACGGTGAAAGTCAAAGTCGAGATCGGTGAAGGTCGCTTCGTGGCTGATTTCACTGGGTCAAGCCTGCAAGCGCAAGGGCCGATCAACAATACCTTGTGCGGTCTGCAGTCAGCGGTACGAGAAGTGTTCATGGGAGTTGTGCGACCTGGTATTGCGGCCAATGCCGGGTGTTTCCGTCCAATCGAAGTGATCTGTCCGCCTGGCACCATCTGCACGGCTCAGCGTCCGGCGCCGGTGTCTGCTTACTTCGAGTCAATGGTAGCGGCGGCCGATGTGATACGTCGGGCATTGGCTCAAGTGCTGCCGGATCGCTTGATCGCAGGGCAACTCGGTTCCGTGTGCTCAATGGTATTGAACGGGCGCAACTCCATTACCAACGATGAGTACCTTATGGTTCAGCCGTTGGTTGGCGGTTGGGGCGCCGGGCATGACAAGGACGGAGAGAGCGGTCAGTTCTGTGTGGGCAATGGTGAAACCAGCAATATTCCGGTCGAGTTGACCGAACGTTGTTATGAAGTATTAGTCGAGCGCTATGGTTTTCATCATGAAGAGGGGGGCGCGGGGCGTCACTGTGGCGGAAGAGGGGTCATGCTCGATTATCGGATCCTGTCGCCGAAAGCTTGGGTGTCGACATTCTTCGGACGTGGCATCACCCCACCGTGGGGCATTGACGCGGGTCATGAAGGCTCGTGCAACTACGCCGAAGTAATTCGCGCGCAGGGGCCGACCGAGCGCTTCAGTCGAGCCAATCGTGTGGAGCTTGAAAAAGGCGATTTGCTGCGTCTGGTCACTGCCAACGGCGGTGGTTGGGGGCCGACAAAAGCGCGGAGCCTGGAGGCTATTCAGGACGATATCAAAAACGACTACATCTCGGCTGAACAAGCTCGGCGCTACTACCCCGAGCAGATGTCACGGATTGAGCTCAACGGCAGCTTTTGATTGCCAGGGCTGGTAACGAGACACGTGCCAGGGGTACCTGCCAGGGACGGCTTGGCTTCGATTGTTTTTATCGAGGACGAATAATGTTTTCTTATCGCAAGGTCGATGCGCTATTGGGAGCTGGTTTTCATTGGCGGGGACGTCTACAACAACGCAATGCGATAAATTTCTGGCGTTCAGACTCGGAGCCGGAGTCCTTCACATATTTTGCGTTTTTCAAGTAACGCGTCAGAAGCATGTTCCCGATGGTGGTCCCCTGGCCGTGACGAGCAATGAAATCGTTGGTGGCGGCCTGCAACTGCGGACTGTCCTTGCGAATCGCCCACGCAATCTCGCCGCCGGTGCGTAACGCGACGTCATCATGCACCGTGATAGCCGGGAAGACCTTCTTCCAGAAGTCCGCTTTGTGCTTGTCCACGACGATGAGAGGAATCATGCCGGCGCTCAGCATCTCGATCAGATCTTCGTCCTCTAGAGACTCCGGTGCCTCCTTGAGGACGACCGCCGGTTTGTTCTCGCTGGCGAAACGCTGGTTGAGGGCCATCAGGCTCTCGTAACAACTGGAGGATTTACGAACGAAGACCAACTATCCCGCTAAAACAGTTTTCGGGACAAGTTCATAGTGGTGTGTGCTCCATGGATTAAGTCGTTTTTTCGGTAGGAGATCATTAGAAGCGCCAAGTCATGTTGCTGGCCACGGCTTGAATCCAGGCATTGTCGAACTGACCGGAAGTTCGAATACCCGACGTGGATTTGGTCTAGTCCACCGGCATGTCGCCGAGCCAGACAATGGCCCAGCTGACATTGATGTCGGTGACCTTGTTCAGAGCATAGGTGGCTCCGGCCGCAATGCGCCAGGATTCGCCCAAGGGCACGGTAAAAGTTGGGTTGTCATCCGAAACAGCGCTGCTGTCGTACGGCACACCGATGTTCCACAGCAGTTGCGGCGTGGCCTGGTTCCTCCGCAATCGTCCGTATATGGAATGTAGCGTAAACCCTATGTTTCAAAGCCCTCCACCGAAGCGATACTGCCAGACTATGCCAATGACATCGTATTCGCTGCCCGTGCGGGTATGCCCGCCCTTACTCGCATTCAGCTTTAGCGAATAGTTCCGGTTCAACGGTAGCGTGAGGGTGCATCCGTAGCGTGTGTTTTCCTGAAAATCGTGGTTACTGGCCCCATCGACTGAGCTACTCCCGCCAGCGAAGTAGGTCGTATCCAGCGAAGCCCAAACACCGTTGCTAAAGGCATAGATAAGATGCCCCTGTACCTGGTAAATCGGGTTCTGGGAAAGTACATGGTCGCCGAGTAACTCGTCATTGTCGGTGTAAAAGGTTCCCGCGCCGGATAATTCCAGGGTCACTTGCCCCAGGCGCTTGGAAATCCCGAGTTCAGGCTTGAATGACCAGCGATTGTTGCCGAGATTTACCAGCCTGCTAGTGTCGTATTGGCCGAGTGGCGCCGTGATCGCCAGGCTGGCGCCGATAATCACATCCTGTTGATAGCTGGGGAATTCAGCCAGGGACATCGCGGGGGCGCCATATAAGTTGACCGAAAACCGGAATCTTGGATCGATCAACCCAGTAACGTTGCGCTCCTTGGGTTCACCGGCGAGCAGAGCAGAGCCCGTCAATTTTGCCTCAGGCACGACGATATCGAACTTCCCCGAGCGGCCCCAGACGTCCAGGGATCTGGCAAAGGCAAACACGACAGTCTTGATGTTGAGCTTGGCATCCTGGAGCGGGATTGAGGGATTGGCCGTCACGTTGCCATGGAGATCGCTGTAGCCTATGAGCAGGAAATTGATACCGACCGGCGTATTGGCGTAGGACCTGGGTTCGAGATCCTCTGCGACTGCACCGGGGGCCAATACGATGAGCGAAGCGGATGCGAACCGAACCAACCTAACGACGCAGAGTTTGTGTTTCATTCACATTCGCTCGCTGCCTGTGACGACCCCAGAGTTCTATGTATTGTTGTAGCGCATCTGCATTCGTTTGGCACTTACAGCTGCCACCAGCACTGTGTGGCCGCACTTACAGTTTGATCGGATACTCTTGGCCGATCAGTGCCTGGGCATACTGTTTGTTGGATGAGGTTTGCCCCCTGGTTTCGTGGACAACTCGACGTCTTATAACAAGGCGCTGCAAGAGACAGATCGTCTGGGTTTCCTCAGACGAAATCGACAGGCAGCTTTTGGCCGATAGCTACCCGTCACTAACAGCCGCGATGCGGCACTGGCGCCGATCGGCAACGTCGCGATTTTACTGTTGAAAGGTTGGGGTTGGGTCCTGCGCAGTATTAATGCCCGGGCATTGGACTGCTTGGGCGTTTTACATCGCGTTTTCGCCTTGTCGAGTCAGGGCTCGCAATACGGTTCGGTTGCGGCACCCGGGGCGTACGCAGTAACAGACTGATTTCCTCTGCGCTGACCGCTCTGCTGAAAAAGTGGCCCTGAATTTCATCGCAGCCGTTTTCACGCAGGAAGGTTTGTTGCTCTTCGGTTTCGACACCTTCGGCAATGACCTTGAGGTTCAGTTTGTGCCCCAACGAAATCACCGCGGTGGCGATGGCTTTGTCGTTCTCGTTGTCGGGCAGATCGCGCACGAAAGACTGGTCGATCTTGAGTCTCGCGATCGGAAAGCTTTTCAACGCTGCGAGGCTGGAGTAGCCGGTGCCGAAGTCGTCGATCGAGAGACTGATCCCCATTGATTGCAGTTCCTTCATTTTGCTGATGGCTTGCTGAAGGTCTTGCATGATCAGGCTTTCGGTCAGCTCCAGCTCAAGGTACATCGGGTCCAGTCCGGTTTCTTGCAAGGCATGCCTCACCCGGTCGATCAGGTCCCTTTCGATGAACTGGCGTGCTGAAATATTCACCGACATGGTGATCGGCGGCCAGCCCGCATCCTGCCAGTCCTTGTTCTGTCTGCACGCGGCATGAATCACCCAGTCGCCGATGGGCACGATCAACCCGGTCTCTTCGGCCTGCGGAATGAATTTGATTGGAGACACCATGCCCAACTCGGGGTGCTGCCAGCGGATCAGTGCCTCTACGCCGATAATCTGACCTGACTGCAAATCCACCTGTGGCTGGTACAGCAGCCGGAACTCGTCATGGTTGAGTGCGTTTCGAAGCCCGTCCTGCATGGCGAGCTTGCCCTGAACCTTGTTCTTCATCTCGCTCGTATAGAACTGGTAACTGTTGCGACCCAGCTCCTTGGCCCGGTACATGGCGGCGTCCGCGTTGCTGAGCAACGTGTCGGTATCGCTGCCGTCGGCAGGGTAGGTGGCCAACCCCATGCTGCAGGTGACGTGGAGTGTATGTCCGCTGAGCTGAATCGGCCGCAGGATGGCTTCCTGGATTTTGTGCAGGGCTGGAGTAACGCCGTCGAGGTCAGAGGGCTGGTCGAACAGGACGATCACAAACTCGTCGCCACCCAGTCGCACGACGGTGTCGGTGCGGCGTACACACTCCAGCATGCGCTGGGCGACGGTTTTCAGCAGTTCGTCTCCTGCACTGTGCCCAAGGCTGTCATTCACCAGTTTGAATTTGTCCAGATCGAGGAACACCACCGTCACCAGGCGGTTGTAGCGCTGAGCATAAAGTATTGCCTGCTTGAGGCGGTCTTCGAGCAGTGTGCGATTCGGCAGCCCGGTCAGTGCGTCATGGTCGCCCATATAGCGAATGCGCTTTTCGGTAAGCTGGCGCTCTATCGCAATGCCGGCAAGCGGTGTCGCCATGTCGATCAGTCGCGTCTCGGTCGAGCTGGGGCTGCGTACGGTGTTGGAATACAAGGCAAACGTACCCAATACCTTTCGCTCATGGGACAGAATCGGCGTCGACCAGCAGGCGCGAAATCCATAGGGCGCAGCGGCTGAACGGTACTCCTCCCACAGCGGATCCAGCTCGATGTCCGTGACGATGACCGGTTCTCGTCGATACACCGCAGTGCCGCATGAACCGACGTTCGGACCGATCGCAATCCCGTCAATGAGCTGGTTATAGGCTTTCGGCAAACTGGGGGCAGCCCCGTGCAGCAGGTGCTTGCCATCCTCATCCAGCACCAGGATGGACACCATCATCCCCTTCAGTTGGGACTCCACCAGGTGAGCCAGGCTGTCGAGGACTTCTGCAAGCTCGGTGCTCCTGGCGATCAGCTCCAGGACATGACGTTGTCCGGCACGGATGACGGCTTCTTGCTCTAATCGGCTGTTTTGCAGGGCGAGCCGCTCGGTGGCGATACTCAATTGGACCGTTCTTTTTTCCAGCTGAAGTCGGTCCTTGAGGAATTGATTCACCGCGCGAGCCATGTTGCCGATCTCGTCCTTCCCATGTTCCGCCATCATCAAATGCGTTTTGTCAGTGTGTTCCTGACGCAATTGCCGGCTGATTTCATTCAGGCGCACGAGGACATGACGGCCCATGAAGACCCGGGTCACGAACCAGGCGAACACCAGGCTGGCGCCCAACATGATCAGCACCCATTGCTGGCTACGATTTGAGGCCTCGACCAGGCGCTGCAGGGCTTCGCGATAGTCTTCGGTGTAAGCACTGGATTGCGCACGGGCCACCGCGACCAGAACCCCGGCCTCATTCTTCAGTTCCTCATTGAAGCGCTGTATGACGTTGTGCTGATTGATGAGCCTGAGGCGCAGGGAGAAGAGATCGGGCGTCTCCACATCAGCGTCGGGTAACTTGCCCGCGGTGCGTGACAGGCGCTCATAGCGGATCCGCAGCCGTTGCACGGCATCACTGTCAACAGTCTGCGGCAGATCGAAAAGCAACACCGCCAGTTCCAGGTTGGCCCGGATCTGCGTCGCGGTTAACCGGGTGGTGCGATCCTCCATGGTTTGCTCGAAGGTGACCTCGGTTTGCAGCAGGCTTTCTCGCAGCTGCGCAACGATGTTGGCGGTATTGCGGAACATCTGACTCGACTGATGCATGTCGAGTATCGCCACGCCACTGTTCGAGGCAGTCAGCTGCTGCACCAGTTGATCAAGGGCTTCAAGCTGTTCGACGGTCGCTGCATAGCTTGAACGCAGGGTGTCGGGGGAGCGGGTTGTCAGAAGCTGATCGGTCTGGCGTTCGATCAGCAAGGTACGCTGCAGCATGTCTTGCCCATCTTGCATGCGGACCAGTCGTTCATCCGTCAGCTGGCGGGTGGCGTTGTTTGACGTGCGCAAGGCATAGACCGCCGTTGCACCACTCGCCAGGATCAGCAGCGCCAGCGTCAGAAACGCCAGTGTGAACTGTGCGCGTAGCGATTGCGGCAATAGCCGGCGTCCGAGCCGGGAAATAACGTCCAATCTCAGGGATTCCATTGGTGGCGATAGATGTCTCGATAGCCATTGTCAGGGTCGTACTGGAATTTCTTCCCGCCGTCGAAGGCGATATTGTCGGCATTGACCAGGTGAATCGGCGCGACGAAGCCGCTCACCGGCTGACCTGCAAACAGCCGGTTCAATTCATCCATCACTTGCCAGCCATGCAGGTTGAGCGGCTCGGCCACGGTGACGGTCTGGTAGGTTTTTGCCTGTATGCGCAAGAAAGCCGAAGCGCTGCCATCACCGGCAGACAACAGACTGATGCCGTCGCTGGGTATTGCGGCGTTGGTCAATGAGGCGATCGAGTAGTCGAAATAGATATCGTTGATGGCCAGCGTGTGGGTCCAGCGCTTGCCATAGCGCTGAAGCAGCTCCTTGGTGATCGCCGGCATCTTCTCGCCACTTTCGGAGATCGCGACATCGCGCACTTCCAGCAACGTACATTCCCGACAGGCCCGAATGACGTTTTCCATGGCCTTGGCTTTCGCCATGGCGATGCTGTACTTGGAGTCGGTCAGGATGACCACGCCGGCCTGTCCGTTTGACTGTGCCACCGCCGCCATGGCCGTGAGGCGAGCCACTTCGAGCGGGTCGGTCGTGACGTTCATGGCCACCGGCGTGCCGTCAATCGGCCCGGGTCTTGCTCCGGCGTGCCAGCCAACCACCGGCACATCCTTGTTGGCGAAGAGGATCAGCGCCGCATTGTTCTCAAGGGCATCGGAGCCGCACAGAATGAGGCCGTCGGGTTTCGCTGCCAGGGCATCAGAAAAGGCCTTCGCGCGCCCGGCCGATGATCCAGCGCCATCGAATATCTTCAGCGTCCAGCCCATCGCCTTGGCTGCCTCGCGAGCGCCCTGCGCGACACCGACAATGCCTCCATTACGCAAATCTTCGGCGACAAAGGCGATGCTCTTGCCCCGCGGGGCTGGCGGGCCGGATTCAGGGCCGCTCCAGCGAACAGCTTCGAGAGTGGCCTTGGAAACGATTTCCTGCGCTTGAATCACCGTAACCGTGGCGTTTTCGACACCCGCTGCGGTTGGCAGGTTCTGGCCGAATCCGGGAGTTGCCGTGAAAAGACAGAAAACTGTAATTGAAGCCATCCAGAGTAGCTCGGGTCTGGAGCCGATGGCGCGATCAAGGTCTGGCATGGCGTCCCTTTTTGCCAAGAGTGCAGCGTTCACTGTCCGAAAGGATAGTCGGTTCTGCTGTCACCAGGTCTTTTGTGGGTAATGTGCGCGAACTTTAGTCCTGAACATTCAGGAAATGGGGCAGGGTCCATGGCACAAAACAAGGAACGAAGGCCAATTGCATCGTTGACTACATTGAGTGGTTTTACAAGGCTTCGACTGCTGCATCAGCCGCAACGCAAACCTTGTAGCAGCTGGCGAAGCCTGCGTTCGGCTGCGCAGCAGTCGTAAAACCTGCGTTTGCGGTCTTCCTGAAACACCGCATCGTCTGATTTCACGACTGCTTCGCAGCCGAACGCAGGCTTCGCCAGCTGCTACGGATTGTGTCGTTCCTTAACTGATTGGGTTATGGCTTCAGCCCCTTTTTTCGTTCCGGCACAATCCACTGAACTCAAGCACACCCACGCCTTTACAAAGCGCTGTTGTACAAATCCGTCACCAGCATGCAACCGGGCGCATGGGTGATGCACAGTGGCGGGCGTGAGGCCTGCACCACCGATTGAGGCGTCACACCGCACGCCCAAAATACCGGTATTTCGTCAGCTTCAATGGGAACGGCATCGCCATAGTCCGGGGTGTCGAGCGCGTGGATGCCGATCAGCGACGGGTCACCGATGTGCACGGGGGCGCCGTGGACGTTGGGCATGCGCGCGGTGATTTGAATGGCCTGGATGGCGGCAGCGGCTTTCATCGGCCGCATGCTCACCACCAGCTTGCCACCGAGGCGAGCGGTGGGGCGCGTGTCGATGTTGGTCTGGTACATGGCGACATTGCGCCCCAGATCGATGTGCTTGAGGGGGATGCCGGCATCCAGCAGCGGTTGTTCGAAGGAGAACGAGCAGCCGATGGCGAAGGCCACCAGGTCATCCTGCCAAAGGTGCTCGATATCCAGCGGTTCTTCGCTCAGTTCGCCATGGCGATAGACCCTGTATCGGGGCACATCGTGGCGAATATCAATGGCTGCCCCGAGATTGCGGAAATACGGATCGCCCGGTTCGGTTATGTCGAGCAACGGGCAGGCTTGACGATTGAGGGTGCAATACCTGAGGAACTCATCGGCCCAATCGCTGGGCAATATCACGATATTGGCTTGCACCCGGCCTTGCCCCAGGCCGCTGGTGTGACCCTGATAGTGCCCGGCGGCGATGCTTTGGCGCAGGGCGAGAGGGGTGCTGCGCTGCAGTTGTTCGAAGGACGGGGCGGGCTGATTCATCATGGCATCTCGGCAGGTTCGTTGACCCTTTTTAGAAAACCGCGGTGATGCCGTCCAACAAGGAATGTTGTTGCCCCGAGACAACTAAAAGTTATTCAGGGGGCAGTCGGTTGTCCAGGCCCGGCGCCGCCACCATGAGTAACGGGCCGACATCCGCAGCGTATTGGCAGACCACCTGGCGGCTCATCTCGACGATGTTCTCGATCAGTTCCAGCCCGACCCCCGCACGCCACGAGGCCACGACATCCAGTTGCGGCAAGCGGCTGCCGGGATCCAGCTGGATCAACTCGCCGCTGGCCAGGGGTTTGGCCACCAGTGCCGCCGGCAAGGCGCCGATACCGAAGCCGTCACGAATCAGCCGGGTCATGGCCGACACCGAGTTGACGCAACTGACGCGCGGAGCGCCGATGCCATGGGCGTGCAACAGGTTGAGTACATCCTGATGCGGTCGTGAGTGTTTGACGAAGGTGATGATGCGCTCGCCGGCCATCTCGGTGAGCGAGGCATAAGGCCGGGCGTAGATCGAGTTGCTGGCGGCAATCCAGTGCATGGGGTAGTGCGCCAGTTCGAGGTTGCGCACGCTTTCGTGACGGATCAGGTCCGTCTGGAAAACGATGTCCAGATAACCCTTTTGCAGTTGTTCGCAGAGATTGCGCGCGGCGTCGGCAGTGATCTCGATTTCGACGGCGGGGAAGGTCTGCATCAGGGTCGACATCAACGGGCTGAGCCAGGTGTGGATCACCGTATCCATCACGCCGATGCGCACCAACCCCTGCTGCGGGCTGGTGTTGTCCAGCGAGTGTTTCAGCGCACGCTGAACCTCGAGCATTTGCTCGGCGTAGTCGAGCACCTTGAGACCTTCGGGCGTCAGCGACACCCCGCGAGAATCGCGCACGAACAGGCGCAAACCCAACTCATCTTCCAGCGCGGCGATCCGGCTGGAGATCGCTGCCTGAGTGCTGAACATTTTCTCGGCGGTCAGGCTGAAGCTTTGCAGGCGGGCGACCCACACGAAGGTTTCGAGGAATTTGAGGTTCATGGCGGTTCCCTTGGCGCTTGTGGATCTTGTAATGAAGGGGCGAGTTGCAATTGTTACTCCAGAGTCTGCCATCGCGGGCATCAAATTTTCTTATGCATAACCTCGTCTTTTTCCCGTTTGACGCCGTTCTGCCCCGGCACGAAGAATCCGCCCCACGACGCAGGTCACTGCGTCCGCCCCCCACGACAACGCCTTTACAAAAAAACAATGAGGCGTGTCCGTCATCTTCGCTTGCTGCCGCAGGAACCTTTTCCATGGGAAAAATCATGACTGTCCACGTGCCTTCAAAAGCGGCTCGCACCCGCCCATTCAATGGGTGCGCCCCGGTTGGCACATTGCTCGGCCTGAGTCTGCTCTGTGCACCGACCGCTCAGGCGGATTTCGTCGCGGACAGTAAAGGCAGCCTGGAAGCGCGCAACTTCTACTTCAACCGTGATTTTCGCCAGGACGGTTCGCGCGACAAGGCCGAGGAATGGGCGCAGGGTTTTCTGTTGCGGATGGAGTCGGGTTACACCGCGGGCATGTTTGGTTTTGGCCTGGATGTTTTGGGCATGGCCGGTTTCAAGCTGGACTCCGGTGGCGGGACGGCGGGGACTAATCTGTTGCCACCGGATTTGTCCGGCGGCTCACAGGATCGCTATGGCGAGTTAGGCCTGACGGGCAAAATGCGCGTGTCCAACAGCACCCTGAAGTTCGGGACGTTGCAGATCAAGGACCCGGTGGTGAATTCCAACGATACCCGCCTGTTGCCGAGCACGTTCAAGGGTGGCCTGGTGAATGTGCAGGAAATCGATCGTTTGAAGCTCACGGCCGGTCAGCTCACGCAGATCAATTTTGTCGACTCCACCGACTATCAGGACATGACCGCCAACCGCATCGGCGGGCTAAGCGACAAGTTTCAGTTTGCCGGGGCGGACTATCAGTTCCTGCCGAACCTGACCGCGCAATACCGCTACGGCCAGCTGGAAAATATCTATCAGCAAAACTACCTCGGGCTTGTGCACACGCTGGATCTGGGCTCCGGCCAGTCGCTCAAGAGCGACGTACGCTATGCGCGCAGTACCGAAGACGGCAACTTTCGTGATATCGACAACCAGGCCTTGGGCGCGTTGTTCACCTATAGCCTGGGCGGTCATGCGTTGGGCTTTGGTTATCAGCGCATGAGCGGCGACGATCCGTTTCCGTATATCGGGCGCAGCGATCCGTACCTGGTCAACTTCGTGCAGATCGGTGACTTCGCCAACATCGACGAACATTCCTGGCAAGCGCGCTACGACTACAACTTTGTCGCACTCGGCGTGCCGGGGTTGACCTTCATGACCCGCTACATCTCTGGCGACAATGTGCAACGCACTGCGCCGGGTGAAGGCAAGGAATGGGAGCGCAACACCGATATCGCTTACGTGGTGCAGGACGGTTCGTTGAAAGGGCTCGGACTCAAATGGCGCAACGCGTCAGTGCGTTCGAACTTCGGTAATGATCTGGATGAGAACCGCCTGATCGTCAGCTATACCGTGGCGCTTTGGTAAATGCTGGGTGGACTTGATATTCGATTGAGGAATAAGCAAATCAATATATATTCCTTTTAATATTGATCCGGGAGGTTCATTTTGAAGGCCTGCACATCCGTGCGGATGTATTCGACATCAGACAGGAAGCCTCATCATGACCATCAAAGCGATCAACGTCCGCAACCAGTTCAAGGGTGTCATCAAGGAAATTGTGACAGGCGAAGTGGTCTCCGAAATCGATGTGCAAACCGCCTCCGGCATCGTCACCTCGGTGATTACCACCCGTTCAGTGCGCGATCTTGAATTGAAAGTGGGGAGCGAGGTTATTGCCTTCGTCAAATCCACTGAAGTCTCGATCGCCAAACTCTGAAATGGGCAGGGCTTGAATCCGCGGAGCCGCTCACGTCAGGAAAAGGACAGCCCTTGGCTCGCGCGAATCAAGTCATAAGCCTTTCGGGCAATCAAGTTCGCGGTGTTGGGCCTGATCCACAGGTAGTAGGTCACGTCCGGCAGTCGCGGCAACCCGTCATTTTCACCCAGCACGCGCATGTCTGGACCGAGCATCTCCATGCTTCGGGGGGTGACGCCCAAACCAGCACGTGTCGCCGCCTTGATGCCAATCAGATTCGACGCCAGGTACGCCTGGCGCCAACTGATATTGGCGCGTTCCAGCGCCTCCAGGGCATAGCGCCGATAGATGCTCGGTTCATCCACGAGGATCAGTGGCAACGGTTCGCCGGGGTTGTGAATGTACTGCGCCGAGCAGATCCACCACACCGGCGAAGTGCGTAAGGCGAAGCCTTCCAGGCTCGGGTCCTGGCGGGTGGAAATCACCATGTCGACCTTGCCCCGGTGCAAGTCGTCCATCAGAAACGGGCTGCGCCCGACATCGATTTCCAGACGCAAGCGCGGTGCCGAGCGGGCGATATGGCTGAGGATCGGCGGCAGGATGGTGTCGGCAATGTCGTGGGGCGAACCGATGCGCAACACACCGCTCAAGCTGCTTTCACGCAGTGAGTTCAACGCCTCGTCGTTGAGCGACAACATCTGCCGGGCGTGACGCAGCAACTGCAAGCCGGGTTCGGTGAGTTGCTTCTGCCGTCCGCGCTTTTCGAACAGGCTCACTCCCACTTGTTGTTCCAGGCGTTGCATGTGTTGGGTGACCGACGATTGCGTGCGGGCCAGTTGCGCGCCAGCCTCGGCAAAACTGTGGTGATCTACCACGGCAATGAAGGTGCGCAGTAATTCGAGATCGAGGGTGGGTGAGGTCGGCATGGCCATTTCCGGGGCTGTTTTTATATCAAGGCTGAAAACATAAACATTACGATTATTTATGTGTTTTTAGTAGATTTTTCGTTGGTTGATCTTGAGCGCCAGTAAATGCGGGCTTTATGGAAATACGCCTCCGGTGAGAACACAGGAAGTTATAACGATATTAGATATTTGAATTTCCGTTACTTCAACGCTGTACCTAGGATGCCTCCACAACAGGTCGGGGGACGCCGATCAATCATCAGGGGAAGATCCATGTCGAAAAAGTGCTCAGCCGTTAAACAAATTTTGCCTGTGATGCTGGGCGCCTTGATCTCGCTGGGTGCCAGCACCGGTGCCCGGGCTGATGCAACCCTGGACAAGATCGAACAACGGCATGTGCTGGTGGTCGGCGTATTGCTGTCTGGCGGTCCGTTTGGCGGGATTGATCCAGCGAGCCAAAAGCCGCGCGGTTTGAATGTTGACCTTGCTCAGGAGTTGGGCCGGCAACTGAATGCCGAGGTGGAGCTGGTGCCGGTATTGCCCGCCAACCGCGTGCAGTTTTTGCAGCAGGGCAAAGTCGATTTGCTGATTGCCAACATGGAGTGGACCGCCGAACGCGGCGAGATCCTCGGTTTTGTGCCGACGCCGTTCTACCGCGTTGGCGGAACCGCCGCGGTGCTCAAGGACAGCAAGATCACCCGTTGGGAAGACCTGAAAAACCAACCGGTCTGCACGTCGCAGGGCAGCAGCTACATCAAGCCGCTCACCGAGTTGGGCGCCGAGATCAAGGCCTTCAAGAGTTCTTCGGAATCCCTGCTGGCCCTGCGCGGCAACAACTGCGTCGCGGCGGTGCATGACGCCACGCTGATCAATCCGCTGCTCGCCGGCACCGCCGAATGGCAGGGCTATCGCGCGCTTGCACCGGAACTCAATCCCGCGCCGTCAGTGATCTGGACCCGCCCCGGAGAAAGCGATACCCAGGCCAAGCTCGATCCGATCGTCAAGGAACTGCACCGCAGCGGCTGGTTGATTGAGGCCCAGACCCGCAACCACATCACGCCCGCATCACCCGCTCTGGTGGAACTGCAGAAACAGTTCCAGGCCAACGGCGCCTGACCCCCGGTTCTCCACCTCATCGTTTTCAACAGACCGTCCTTTTGCCGGGCGGTCGTTCAAGGTAGTCGTGTATGAACCGTTATTTTTCCGCTAAAGCCCTGTGCTTCGCCTGGTGCGCTGCTTTGGGTGCGAACCTGGCCCAGGCCGATGCCACGCTGGACAAGATCGAGCAACGCCACGCCATCAGCGTCGGGGTGATTCTCAGTGGTCCGCCATTCGGCACCATCGATCCGAAGACCGGCGAACACTTGGGCTACAACGTTGAACTGGCCAAGGGCATCGCCAAGGCATTGGGCGTCGAAGCGAAGACCGTTTCGGTGCTGGCGCCCAACCGCGTGCAGTTCCTGCAACAGGGCAAGGTCGACATCCTGATCGCCAATATGCAGTTCACCGAAGAGCGCGGCGAGATTCTCGATTACGTGCCCACGCCTTATGAAGAAGTGGGCGGCGCCGCGTTGATTCGCAAAGGCGCTGGCGTGACTCAATGGGCCGATCTCAAGGGCAAACCGGTGTGCGTGTCCCAGGGCAGCAACTTCATCAAGCCGTTGCAGGAAACCTACGGCGCCGAGATCAAGGCCTTCCGCAGCCAATCCGAATCATTGTTGTCGCTACGCGGCAATGGTTGCGTGGCGGCGGTGCATGTCAGCCCGACCATGCACGCGCTGTTGAGCGATGCCGAGTGGGCTGAATATGAAATCCCGCTGCCGGGTGATTTGATCCCGTCGAACTCGGTGATCTGGCTGCGCAAAGGCGAACACGATACCCAGGCAAAACTGGATGCCATCGTGCGCGACTGGCACCGCAGCGGCTGGCTGATCGAATTGGGCGAGCGCACCGGTATGACGCCGTCCAAGGCATTGCGTGATCTGCATGAGCAGTACCGCAATTCGCCACCGCTGGCGTCGCAACCATGAGTTCGTCGTTGTTTGTTGCGTTGCAGCAACTGCTCGGCCCCAGCCATGTGCAGAGCAGCGAAGAGGCCGTGTCCTACCTGACCGACAAACAGGGCCGTTACGTCGGGCAAGTCGTTGCCGCCGTGCACCCGGCGAACACCGAAGAAGTCGCGGCCGTGGTTCGCGCGTGCGTGGCCAGTGATACGCCGGTGGTGGTGCAGGGCGGCAACACCGGGTTGATGGGCGGCGCGACCCCGGATGCCAGCGGCCGAGCGGTGTTGCTGTTGCTTGATCGGCTGAATCGTGTGCGGACGGTGGACACCGACAACGACACCCTGACCGTCGAAGCGGGCTGCATTCTGCAAACCGTCCAGGACGTTGCCCGTGACGCCGGCCGGCTGTTTCCCCTGAGTCTGGGCGCCGAAGGCAGTTGCACCATCGGTGGCAATCTGGGCACCAATGCCGGCGGCACCGCGGTGCTGCGTTATGGCAATACCCGCGAGCTGACCCTGGGTCTGGAAGTGGTCACCGCCGAAGGTGAAATCTGGAATGGCCTACGTGGGTTACGCAAGGACAACACCGGTTACGACTTGCGTGACCTGTATATCGGCAGCGAAGGCACACTCGGCATCATCACCGCCGCGACCCTCAAACTCTTCCCGCTGCCCAAGGCTCAGGCGACGGCACTCTTGGCCTTCGACTCCCTGGACCAAGCGGTGCAATTGCTGTCCCATGCCCGCGCCGGATTCGGTGCCAGTCTCACCGCGTTCGAACTGCTCAGTGCCGACTGCCTCGCGCTGCTGCGCGAGCAATTTCCGCAAGGTCCGCAACCTTTTCTTGGCGCTGAACAGCCTTGGTTTGCGCTATTGGAGCTGTCCGACAACCACAGCGAAAGTTATGCCCGACAAGCCTTTGAAGAAGTGCTGGGGGAGGCCTTCGAGCGCGAGTTGCTGGCCGATGCGTTGATCGCCGAAAGCCTGGCCCAAAGCGAAGCCCTGTGGCTGTTGCGGGAGAACATGAGCGAGGCGCAGAAGCGCGCCGGTCGCAACATGAAGCACGACATTTCTGTTCCGATTTCCCAGGTCGTGGCGTTTGTCGCCCAGACCGATGCGTTGTTGCAGGCGCATTTCCCCGGTGTCCGCCATTTCACGTTCGGCCATTTGGGCGACGGCAACCTGCACTACAACGTTGCTCATCCTCTGGATTCGACGGTCGAGGCGCACATGGCTCACTACGCTGCGCTCAGCCTGCTGGTTCATGACAGCGCCCACGCCCATGGTGGTTCGATCAGCGCGGAACACGGCATCGGTCAGCGCAAACGGGAGATGCTGGCGCGCTACAAAAGTCCGGTAGAGCTCGACCTGATGCGCCGCATCAAGCAGGCGCTGGACCCGAAAAACCTGCTCAATCCGGGCAAGGTATTGGAGGTGATTCAGTCATGAGTCTTCGCCTGTCCAAACGCGTGCAGCGCGTCTCGCTGTCGGCCAATGCCGCCGCCAAATCCCAGGCCACCGCATTGCGTGATGCCGGTCGCGACATTCTCGACCTGACCACCGGCGAGCCGGATTTCGACACCCCCGAACACATCAAACAGGCCGCTTATGCCGCCATCGCCGCCGGTGCCACCAAGTACACACCGACGCCGGGCGTAAAAGCCCTGCGTATCGCGGTGCAACGCAAACTCCAGCAAGAAAACCAACTGGACTATCTGCTGGAATCGATCGTGATTGCCAACGGGGCGAAGCAAATCATCTTCAATGCCTTCGCCGCGACCCTCGACGACGGCGATGAAGTGCTGGTGCCGACACCGTACTGGCCGAGCTTCCCGGACAGCGTGCGCTTCAATGGCGGCGAGCCGGTGTTTATCGAGTGCGCGCTGGCGCAGGGCTGCAAGCTCACCGCAGAACAGCTGGAGCAACACATCGGCGAGCGGACTCGCTGGCTGATCCTCAACGGCCCCGGCAACCCCAGCGGCGCGGTGTACAGCGCGGCCGAATTGCAAGCCCTGGCCGAGGTGCTGCGTCGCCATCCGCAGGTGCTGATTCTGCTGGATGAACTCTATGAACATATTCGCTTTGACGGTCAGCCCGCGCAGAGCCTGCTCAACGTCGCGCCGGACTTGCAACCGCGCTGCCTGCTGGTGGGCGGTGTGTCCAAGACGTACGCCATGACCGGCTGGCGTATCGGTTTCGGTGCCGGGCCGCAAGTGCTGACCAACGCCATGGCGGTCGTGCAGTCGCAATCCACGTCGGGGGCCTCTTCGGTAGGACAGGCTGCTGCGTTGGCGGCCTTCGAGGGTGGTCTGGATTTCTTGCCGGAACAGGTGGCGGCTTATCAGCAACGTCGGGATTTACTGGTGAGCGCCTTGCGTCACGTGGACGGTCTTGAAGTGCTCGAACCTCAAGGCGGCTTCTTCGTGTTTGTCCGCTGCGCCGGGTTGCTGGGGCGATATCGTCCGGACGGTGTATGCCTTCACAGCGACGCCGATGTCGTGGCGTATTTACTGGAGGAGGGCGTGGCCGGTGTGGCGGGAAGCGCTTACGGCTTGTCGCCGTGGTTTCGCCTGTCCATCGCCACGGCGACCGACAGCGTTGCGAAAGCCGGGCGTCGCATCGCTCACGCCTGCGCGCAATTGCGGGGCGAACCATGAGTCATTGGCTGGAGCTTTTCGTCCAGTGGACTGCCGGGTTTGGCCTGAACTACGGTTTTTTGCTGGACGCCTACCAGCGCGGAACCCTGGAGCAGGGCGCGTTGACCACAGTGCTGCTTTGCTTGTTCACCATTGTCGGCAGTCTGCTGGCAGGTGTCGGACTGGCTGCGATGCTGACCTCTGGAAAACCCTGGCTGGCAAAACCGGCACGCATATTTGTTGAGGTCACCCGCAACACGCCGACGCTGGTGCAGCTGTATTGCGCCTTCCTGGTGCTGAACATGCTGCTGACTCAGGCCGTCGGCGCGGCCAACCCGCTGACGCCGTTTGCCTGGGTGGTGATCGTGATCTCGTTGCACAAGGGCGCGTTCCATGCCGAAGCGTTGCGCGCCGGCATCGAGGCGGTGCCGACCGTGACGCTGGAAGCGGCCAGTTCTCTGGCGTTCAGCAGCCGTCAGTTGCTGTGGAATGTGCAACTGCCATTGGCCCTGCGCTTTGCCTTGCCGTCGCTGATCAACAACCTGATCGACCTGGTGAAAATGACCGCCGTGGCCTCGGCCATTGCCGTGGGGGACATCACCTACGCGGCGATCATGATCTGGACCCAAAGCGACAACGTGCTGGAGCTGATGATTCTGATCCTGAGCTTTTTCGGGCTGCTGAGTTTTATCGTCAATTGCGTGGGGCGCTACCTTGAAGCGCGCCTGAGGATGCCCGGCTATGGCCATTGAATCGTCCGTCAGCGCACCGGTGGCCTGGCCTCGGCGGCATGTCGGCAAGTTGCTGTTGTTGGTTTGCGTCGTACTGTGGCTGGTGTATGTCGCCCCGCACAGCCCGGTGTTCAAGGCCTTGCTGCAATGGTCGCCGGCGCTGGCCGTGGGCTTTGGCCAGAACATTCTGATCAGTCTCGTCGCCATCGGCCTGGGGTCGTTGCTGGGGCTGTTGGTCGGCGCGTTGGCGCTATCCCCGCTTCGACTACTGCGCTTGCCGGCACGGATCTGGGTGCAGATTTTCCGCAATGCGCCGTGGCTGGTACTGATCTATTTCACCACCTACGTGTTCCCGTTCGAGATCCACATCGGCACTGCCTATATCTCGTTCCCGGATTGGGTCAAGGTCACCCTCGGCCTGGCCTTGCCGGCGAGTGCCAACGTCGCGGAAATCTTCCGTGGCGCCATTGCGTCGATCCCCAGCACCCAGTGGGAAGCCGCACGTTCCCTGGCATTCACTCGCGGGCAGATTTTCCGTTCGATCATCCTGCCGCAGTGCTTCAAACGCATGTTGCCGCCGTGGATGAACCTGTATGCGGTGATCACCATGGGCACCGCGCTGGCGTCCCTGGTGGGCGTGCATGACGTGATCGACACCGCGCAAATCGCCAGCAACACCGTGAACATGACCGGCTTCACCGTGGTGATTTACCTGAGCCTGCTGGTGCTGTTCTTTGCCTATTGCTACCCGATTTCCCGACTCACCCAACGCCTGGAGCGACGTTATGCCTTCTACTGAAACCGTCGCCGAGCCCCTGGTCAGCCTGCGCGACCTGCACCTGTCGTTTGGCACTAACCCGGTGCTCAAAGGCATCGACCTCGACGTGCATCGCGGCCAGGCCGTGTCGATCATCGGCCCGTCCGGCTCCGGCAAATCGACCATCCTGCGCTGCATCACCGGGCTGTTGCAGCCCCAACACGGCAGCATCCGTGTTGGCACGACCGAGGTTCACACCCTGGCCCAGGAAGCTCAGCGCATCGAGTTGCGCAAGCGCGTGGGTTTTGTGTTCCAGCAATACAACCTGTTCCCGCATTTGTCGGTGCTGGAGAACCTGGTGATTGCCCCGCGCAAGGTGCTGGGGCGCAACCGGATCGACGCCGAGAAAGACGCCCGCGCCTTGTTGGCCAAGGTGCGTATGGAACACAAGGCCGATGCCTATCCGGGCCAGCTCTCGGGCGGTCAGCAACAACGGGTGGCGATTGCCCGCGCCCTGGCGATGCGTCCGGAACTGATTCTGTTTGATGAGGTGACCTCGGCCCTCGATCCGGAAACCGTCGGCGAGGTACTGACGGTGATTCGCGAGCTGACCGAAGAAGGCATGACCTGCGTGCTGGTCACCCACGAAATGCGTTTTGCCGAAGAAATCAGCGACATCGTCTACTTCACCGAGAACGGCGTGATCGTCGAGCACGGCAGCGCCGCGCAGATCTTTCAGCACCCCACCAGCGAGCGCACTCAGGAGTTTTTGCGTCACGCCCTGGGTGATCCGGGCCGCCGGCCGCCCATTGCCAATGATCCGTATCTGTTGACCAACCTGAGTCGCTACAGCCTGTCCGTCTAATACCGAGGAGCCTGTTTATGAGTACCGTTAACCGTGCCGACGTCATCGAGGATTTCCTGAAGAAAATCCGCGTCATCCATCAACGCGGCGTCGACCGCGCCGCGCTGGTGGAAATTGTTTCCTTGCTTGAAGTCCTGGCTGAGCGCCGCGATCTGTTCAATTTCGACGAGTTCCCCGCGCCGGTGCCGGGGCAGGGCAGCACCGCGTTCCGCTACCGTCTCAATGACGACGGCGACACGCCGACGCTGTACCTGAACTCGCTGTTGCCGGGCAAAAGTACGATTCCGCATAACCATGAAACCTGGGCGATCATCAGCGCGGTCGAAGGCCAGGAAATCAACTACGTCTATCGTCGCGATGACGAAGGCCGCGAGCCCGGTTTCACCACCTTGCACCTGGAAAAGGAAGTGATCGTGCAACCCGGCACCTCCATCTCGTTTCTCGGTGAAGACCTGCATGGCATTCGTGTCGAAGGCGAGCAGGCGACCCTGCATTTTCACCTGTACGGATTGCCGCTGGAGTCCCTCAACGGCCGTTACGGCGTCGAGGCCGACGGACGCATTCTCAATTACAACGCCTCGCAAATGGCGCCGTCGATCAAGGCCTACGCATGATCGATCTGTATTACTGGCCGACTGGCAATGGCTTGAAGATCGGCATCCTGCTTGAAGAGCTGGAACTTGAGTACCGCCTGCTGCCAGTCAACATCCGTGAAGGCGAGCAGAAGCAGGCAGCGTTCCAGCGCATCAGCGCCAATGGACGGATTCCGGCGATTGTCGACCATGCGCCGCAGGGCTTGAGCGAGCCGCTGAGCCTGTTCGAGTCCGGCGCCATCCTCAATTACCTGGCCGACAAGGCCGGGCGTTTCCTGCCAGCGGCCGGCAGTGCTGAGCGGCAGAACGTTCAGGAGTGGCTGTTCTGGCAGGTGGGGCATATCACCCCG
The DNA here is from genome assembly GCF_059716185.1 of Pseudomonas sp. LBUM1645. Taxonomy (NCBI): domain Bacteria; kingdom Pseudomonadati; phylum Pseudomonadota; class Gammaproteobacteria; order Pseudomonadales; family Pseudomonadaceae; genus Pseudomonas; species Pseudomonas sp. LBUM1645. The sequence continues at coordinate 4,036,796 of NZ_CP166811.1, read as the reverse complement.
TACCTGAGCCAGTTGCAGCTGTTCAAGGAGAAGGCTCCGGAACCGATTGCGTTCGCTCTGGACCTGCTCAATGCCGAGGCGACGCGCCTGTATCGGGTGCTGGAAACGCGCCTGTCTGACGTGCCGTTTGTGGCGGGCGATTACTCCATCGCCGACATGGCGATTTTTCCGTGGATTCAACCGTTGCGACAGGGCCAGGACCTGGCGGACTACCCGCATATCCATGCCTGGCGCGAACGCCTCAAGGCGCGACCGGCCATTCAGCGTGCGTACTCGAAGGGCCGGGAAGTCGCGGCCAATGAGCGCTCTCTGGCGCTTCAATAATTCTTTTTTCAAACGGGACTCCCATGAGCCAGACCGTAACTCCAGGGCAACTGCAGCAGTGGCTGTTCGACGGGCAGGAAATTGCCCTGTTTGACGTGCGCGAGCACGGCCAATATGGCGAAGCCCACCTGTTTTTCGGGGTGAATTTGCCCTATAGCCGTCTGGAGCTGGAGGTCCGGCGTCTGGCACCGAATCCTCAGGTTCGGCTGGTGATCTATGACCAGGACGGCGGGGATGTTGCCACACGGTCTGCTCGACGTTTGCAGTCGCTCGGTTATGCGCGTGTGCACATTCTCGTCGGCGGTGCCGATGGCTGGCAGGCTGCCGGGTTCCAGCTGTTTGCCGGCGTGCATGTGCCCTCAAAGGCCTTTGGTGAGTTGGTTGAAGAGGCCAGCCATACGCCGCATGTCACCGCGCAGCAATTGGCCGAATGGCAACGCCGGGGCGAGCCGCTGGTGGTGCTCGACGGTCGGCCGTTCGATGAGTATCGCAAGATGACCATTCCCGGTTCGGTGTGCTGCCCGAATGGCGAACTGGGTTATCGCGTCCACGATCTGGTGCCGGACGAAAGCACGCCGATCGTGGTCAATTGCGCCGGTCGGACCCGCAGCATTATCGGTGCCCAGACGTTGATCAATCTGGGGTTGAAGAATCCGATCTACGCGCTGGAGAACGGAACCCAGGGCTGGTATCTGGAAGATTTTCAGCTGGAGCACGGCAGCACCCGACGTTATGCCGAGGAGGTGTCGTCTGACCCGTTGCCGGCTCAGCGACTCGCGGCTGCGCAACTGGCGGAACGGGTCGGTGTGAAGACCGTTGAGGCTGCGCAGGTCGAGCAATGGGCCAAGGAGGCCGGTCGCAGCCTGTTTTTGTGCGACGTGCGCACCGCCGAGGAGTTTGCTGCGGGCAGTCTGGCCGGTGCACAACACACACCGGGCGGGCAGTTGATTCAATCCACGGATCTGTATGTCGGTGTGCGTCAGGCGCGGTTGGTGCTGTTCGACAGTGATGGCGTGCGGGCACCGATCATTGCCAGTTGGTTGCGGCAATTGGGGCATGAAGCGTATGTCCTGAAGGGCGGCGTGAGCAGCGGTCTGGCGTTGGCCGTTGTCGAAGTTGCCGATCACGAGGCGTTGCCATCGATCACAGCGCTGGCGTTGGCTGATGCACTGAAGGACGACGCCGTTGCGCTGATTGACCTGCGACCGAGCATGACTTATCGCAAGAGCCACATCGCCGGGTCGCGCTGGTCGATTCGCTCGTTGTTGGCGTCTGAAGTGGCCGGTGAGCAGCGGCCATTGGTGTTAGTCGCCGATGATCCGCGGCTGGCCGCTTTCGCGGCGCTGGAATTGTCCGAAGCACAGCGTCTGTACGTGCGGCTGCTGGACGGCGGACTCGATGCCTGGCGTGCGGCGGGCCTTTCCGTGCAGGAGTCCGCCCATACACCGCCCGATCAGCAGTGCATCGATTTTCTGTTTTTCACTCATGACCGTCATTCCGGTAACAAGGACGCGGCGCGTCAGTACCTGGCCTGGGAAATCGGTTTGCTGGCGCAGATGAGCGACGACGAAATCGCCAGTCTCAAGCCGCTGCGCGTCACGGCGCCCCGCGATGCCCGGGTACGTACGCGCCTGGTCCATTCGGCGCGTACCGAACAGGGTAATGGTGGTCGGGCAGTCAACGTGCCGGTCACGCGGTTGAGCACGGTGCTGTTCGATAACCTGGCGCAAATGCGCGACGCCCGTGCTCGCCGTGATAGCGAGCGGGTCTTGAGCTATGGCGCCCGAGGCAATCCGACGGCCTTCGCCCTGGAAGATCTGGTGACGGAGCTGGAGGGCGGTTACCGCACGCGCTTGTTCGGCACCGGGCTGGCGGCGGTAGCGCAGACTTTCCTCGCCTATCTGCGGCCCGGCGATCACGTGTTGATCACCGATGCGGTCTACGCGCCCGTGCGACGTCTGGCCCGGGAGTTTCTTCAGCCGTTCGGCATTCAGGTCAGCTACTTCGCGCCTGATGGCAGTGGCCTGCAAGCACAGCTGCAAGCCAACACCAAAATGGTCTACACCGAAGTGCCGGGCTCCTTGCTGTATGAACTCTGCGACTTGCCGGCCATCGCCGCCCTGTGCAAACCGCGAGGCATTCTCCTGGCCGTCGATAACACCTGGGGCTCGGGTTACCTGTACCGACCGCTGACCCTCGGCGCGGACATCTCGATCATGGCGTTGACCAAGTACCTCTGTGGCCACAGCGACGTGGTCATGGGCAGCGTCTGCACCCGACAAGACGTCTGGCAGCCGCTGGCGTCCATGGGCGACACCTTTGGCGCCACCGTCAGCCCCGACGACGCCTATCTGGTACTGCGCGGCGCGCGAACCCTGGCGCCGCGACTGGAAGTGCACGAGCGCCAGGCCCTGGAAATCGCCCATTGGCTGCAAGCGCAACCGCAGGTGAAGCGGGTGTTCCATCCGGCATTGCCCGAACATCCCGGTCACGCCCTGTGGCAGCGAGACTTCAATGGCAGCAACGGTTTGTTGTCCTTCGAACTGCGTGATGCAGACCCGACCTACGTCGAACGCTTTATTGATTCGCTGCAGTTGTTTGGGCTCGGCGCTTCCTGGGGCGGCTACGAAAGCCTGATCACCGTCGCCGAGACCACGGATCGCGACAGCGCTGCGGATCGTTCTTTGAATCCGGTGTTGCGGTTGCATATCGGGCTTGAGGATGTCGAGGCGTTGATTGAGGATTTGCAACGCGGGTTTGCGGCTATGGATAACTAGGTTCCACTGCCAACAGCTGAAAGGATGCCTATTCCACAAAAAACGCCGCTCAATGAGCTAACGCTGTTCACTTAAGAAATTTCAGCCGCGACGCATTCTTTGTAGCAGCTGGCGAAGCCTGCGTTCGGCTGCGAAGCAGTCGTAAAATCAGCATTTGCGGTGCGTCAGGTACACCACGGCGGCCGGACTCACGACTGCTGCGCAGCCGAACGCAGGCTTCGCCAGCTGCTACAGATCGCATTACGGCTTAAGTGAACAGCATTACGCTCACTGAGCGGCGTTTCTGTTATCGGTGCTGACAGGAGAAAAGTGTCGGCGGCTGTTTTTCTACGGTGTACTGAGCGCCACTCGGGCAAGCTCAATGCACTTCAATGCCAAAATGGTTGTCGGGTCGACCAATGCGACCTCATGATTTTTAATCATGTAGGATTCGCTATGCTCAAGCACCAGAGGTAGCTCCGTACATCCCAGGATGAGCACATCAGCGCCCAATTCACATAAGTGCTCTGCGGCGGTCAGGAGCTGGTCTTTGCATATGCCCTCTGTGAAACCTGCTTTGATTCCGTGATCTCCGTAAATTGACTGCATAACCAACGCTTGGTAATCCACGCCTGGGGCAATTATTTGAAGGCCTGCTCGGCGAGCAGCCTCGTGATAAACCTGACTTTTGATTGTGCCGGATGTCGCTAGCAGCCCGACGGTTTTGCCGGCACCGTACCGCTGCACGATAGCCTCTACCGTTTCAGTCAGCATATTCACGATAGGTACTCGCAGGTGCGCCTGGATGCGCTCAACAAAGGCGTGAGCTGTGTTGCACGGAATCGCAATGGCATTGGCACCGGCGCTTTCCAGTCGCTTGCAAGTTGCATACATCGCCATCGTCGGATCAGTTTCGTCGTACAGCAGGTTGGCTGTGCGATCAGGGATCTGGGGGTTCTGTTCCACCACCATTTTGATGTGTTCCTGATCGCGACCTGCCGGGGTGTGCGCCACAACCTTACCCATGAAGTCGACCGTTGCCGCTGGCCCGACTCCACCGACGATCCCGAGCTTGAAAGGCGGACGGGCCGACTGGCCTTTCTCCAAGGTGGCGAAAGCGGCATAAATCTCGTTGATATCCAGGACAGTCAAGCCACGCCGTTGAAGATCACCGCAGACCAACGAGAGCTCAGTCATGCCAGGCAGGATGATTGCGGCCCCCTGATCCTGAAGCGACAGGCAGGCCTGATAAACACATTCGAGTGGTACCCCGTCAAGGAATCCATCTTTGATGCCGTTAACCCCGTACATGGCGTCCATCAACCCGGATTGCTCGTTATCGTTTGGATAAACGAGCTTGAAGTCATTGCCAAAATAGCGTTCAAACAACCCGGAGTGCCGAATATAATCGGACGCAATGATGCCCAAGGTACTGCCGTGTTCAGCGACATGATCCGCGTGCTTGCGTAACGCCGCCATCATATCCAAGACGGGTATCCCGATTTCCTCCTGGATCTCCTCCCGAAAGGTGTGACTGGCAAAACAAGGCAGTAAGACTGCATTGACTTCGCTTGCCTCGAACGTCTGGCAAACCTGAAATACGTAGAACTTTCTGGAGGTCATGCTGGCACCCTGATCCAGAGGCATTAGCACGTCCTTGAACGGGTGTTGTTCAAACAGAAAGTGATAGCGACCTTGATCCTCCAAAACAGCTCTGGACTTCACCAATTTGTAAAAAAGGTCGCCGCCGGCCAGTGAGCCTAGCCCGCCGACAATACCCAGTTTGCGAGCAAACGATGACCCGCTGGACGGCTTCGATTTACCTTTCATGGTTCGGTTCTCAGGCGGTGGCTACAGTGTGATTTGGGAGAGGAGATTCAGCACCGGGCGCGTCTTCTGCTTCTTCATGCGGTTCTGATTTGGCAACTACAGCCGTCGCTATGCTGTTGCCAACCACGTTGGTGGCAGTCCTGGCCATATCAAGGAATTGGTCAATGCCAAGGATCAGCAAAATGCCAGCTTCGGGAAGATTGAACATGGGTAACGTAGCCGCCACCACGACCACCGATGCTCGGGCTACACCCGCCATTCCTTTGCTGGTGATCATCAGCGTCAGCAAGATGAGCAGTTGCTGTGTGAAGCTCAAGTCGACGTTGTAGGCCTGAGCAATGAACATGACGGCGAACGCTTGATACATCATCGAACCATCAAGATTGAATGAGTACCCCAACGGAAGGACGAAGCTGGATACGCGCTTGGGCGCACCAAATTTCTCCAGTGCCTTCATGGTTTTCGGGTAAGCGGATTCGCTGCTGGCAGTAGAAAATGCGAGGAGGATGGGTTCGCGAATGAGCTTGCCCAAGGTAAACACTGAGCGACCGAGGAACAGATAGCCGGCACCGAACAACACGCACCACAGAATCACAATGCCCAAGTAGAACTCGGCAATCAGTTTTCCGTAATCGACTATCAAGCCAAGCCCTTGCGTGGTAATAGCCGATGCAATGGCTGCGAAAACCCCAATGGGCGCGAAGGCCATGACGAAGTCCGTGACCTTGAACATCACCTTGGCCAGCTCTTCGATGCTATCGACAATCCTTGTGTGACCAGCTCGCTTCACACCCGCCAAGGCAAACCCGAAGAACAACGAGAACACCACGATTTGCAGGATTTCGTTGTTGGCCATTGCTTCAGCAATGCTGCGAGGGAACACGTGACTGATGAACACCTTGAGGCTGAAATCCCCGGTGTTGACCACCACGGGACTTGCCGCATGCTGGACAACCTCCATGTTCAGTCCCGCACCGGGTTGGAACAGGTTGACCAGGCCCATGCCGATTGCCAGCGAGATCACCGAAGCGGTTACGAACCAGGCCATGGCTCTTAGGCCAATCCGGCCAACGGAGCGGGAGTTACCCATACTCGCGATGCCGCCGACCAAGGTCGCGAATACCAGAGGCGCGATGATCATCTTGATCATGCGTAAAAAGATGTCGGTGACCATCGAGAAGTAAGAGGCGATCTCTTTGGCGCTTTGTTCGCTCCCTGCGAAATGGTGACACGCCCAACCGACAAGCACGCCTGAGGCGATGCCAATTGCGATCCGACGCGGAAGTTTATTTTTCTTCACGGAGCTTTCCTCAAGTGGTTTTTTTGCTTTTGTTACTTGGCAGGAGACAAGTGTCATTGGGTCGAAGCTCTCTGGCGTCGCTTCAACGTTTACGATTCTAGGGTCGGGTTTGAATCGTCGTGATGAGTAATCCCGATAGCGTCATGCGCTTTTGGAATAGTTTTCGAAACTGCTGCTTTGTCCTGACTGAGGCGCAGTACACTGCGAATTCGGAGCGTGAGGTGCCGGTATGCAAATCAAATGGTTGGATGATCTTTTAGCGATTTCCGAGTGGAAAAACTTTTCTCGTGCTGCGGAAGTACGGTGCGTGACCCAGTCAGCACTGTCGCGTCGCATACGGTCACTTGAGGAATGGGTCGGAGCAGAGTTGGTAGATCGCGGAACTTATCCCGTTCAGCTCACGCCTGCGGGGCGAAGTTTTTGTGAAGAGGGCCGCGAAGCATTGTCGGGGTTATTGAGACTGCGTTCAGCCCTGCGAGAGGTTGAGCGAATGCCCGGGCGATCCATCCAGGTCACTGCTGGCCACAGCCTTTCAATGACGTTTCTGCCGAAATGGCTAACCCAATTTCAGCAGCACAATGAGCAGTTCAACGCCCGAGTCGTTGCAGCGAACATTCATGACGCCGTTATAGCTTTGGAGGAGGGGAGTTGCGATCTGATGATCGTCTACCACCATCCCTTGGCACCCATTCTTCTAGACCCGGAAAAATTCGGCTGCCTGACGTTGGGACATGACGCTTTTATTCCGTTATGTGCCCCTGACAACAACGGGCAACCCCTGTATCGCTTGCCCGGCACCTCAGCCAAAGCAGTACCTCACCTCGCCTATACAGCCACAACTTTTTTAGGTCGCGTAGCAGACATAGTCATCAAAAATGGGCCAAGTGTGAGTGTGCTGGAGCGGTGCTATGAGGCAGACATGGCGATGCTTTTGATGCGAATGGCGATAGAGGGATATGGCGTGGCATGGTTGCCACAAAGCGCCGTCATTGACGAGCTTCAGCGAGGTCAGTTGGTAAAAGCGGGTGGTGATGAATGGAGTACGCGACTGGAAATACGCTCCTACTGCTCCATCACCAATGAGAATCCAACGATGCGCAGCCTATGGAAAACCCTCGAAGGGGCTTCCCGTGATCTCCATGGCAAAATAGCCAATTGATCGAAGCTTCAAGGCTCGAAAAGTATCCCTATTTACTGCTTAAGTGCTTTTGGGTTTGCGACCGCGCGAGCCTGGCTTCACCGGCACGCTCTTTCCATACTCGCTCCACCATAACGCGAGTGCTTCCATCGTCGGCCCTAGCGCTCGGGCCTTTGCCGTCATCTCATACTCGACGCGCGGGGGCATCGCAGACACTTGGGGTACTGCGGCCGATGTGCCCGCGCCCACTAACGTACTTGGCCGTTATGGATCGCCCGAAGAGGACATTGCGCCGGTCGTGCTATTCCTCGCCAGCAAGGATGCACAATTTCTGACGGGATACAGCCTGACGCCAGACGTGGCCAAATCATCGACAGCGCACGCTGACTGACACGTCCAATTTCCGAGCGCATGCTCAACCGAAACCACAAGACATGCCTTGGCGTGTCTTGCGGTTATTTTCAAGCGATGTTCGCCAATGCAGGAGACTCCCGCTTTGCTACGCGTGCTGCCAGGAATGCAAGAACGGCTGCCACGCCAAACAAGGCTGCGCTCAACTCGAAGGTCGCTCGATAGCCGCTCAAGTCAAAGACCAGCCCGCCAATGGTTGCGCCAGACGCAATGGCCAGTTGGATGATCGCCACCATTAAGCCGCCTCCCGCGTCAGCAGCGTCTGGTAACGTTCTTGCCAGCCATGTCCACCATCCTACGGGCGCAGCAGTCGCAACCAGTCCCCAGAGGCCAAGCAAGACAGTCGTGGTGGCCACCGAGCTACCGAATGAAACCAACGTCAGTGCAATCACCGCCATCAAGATCGGGATGACGACGAGGGTTCGATGCAGGCCATTTTTCAAGAACGCTTCAATCAGGAAGGTTCCCGCGAGGCCCGCAAGACCCAGGACAAGCAACATCAGCGACAGCATGGAAACACTTACGTGCGTGACCGTTTCAAGGAACGGGCGCAGATAGGTAAACAGCATGAACTGGCCCATGAAAAAGACACTGACTGCCACCATGCCTAACGCGACCGGTGTGCTTTTCATCAACCTGAAGACATTTTCAGTGCCTTTACCGCTTTGCGACTTCATCGCTGGAAGGCTAAACAAAAGCCAGACAGAGGCGACTACCGCGACCGGAATGACGCACAAGAATGCACCGCGCCAGCCGATCAAGGCACCGAGAAAACTGCCCAACGGCGCTGCAATCACTGTCGCCAAAGCGTTGCCGCCGTTGACGATTGCCATGGAGCGAGTGATCTGGTCATCAGGCACCAAGCGCATGGCGGTTGCCGCCGACAATGACCAGAACCCACCTATCGCAACACCGATCAGCGCGCGGCCGATCATGAACACCCAGTAGTTCGGCGCGAACGCGACCACTGTTCCGGAAAGGATCATCAACAGTGTCAGTGAAAGGAGCAGCGGCTTACGCTCAACCCGTGTAGCCACCGATGCGATCAGAAGACTGGTGAACAAGGCAAACAGCCCCGAGACGGAGATTCCCTGGCCGGCTTGCCCCTCGGTGATATGCAGATCTGCGGCAATCGGTGTCAGCAGGCTGACGGGCATGAACTCCGAGGCCACGAGCACGAAGGCGGCGAGCGACATGGCGAATACGGCGCCCCATGATTTATGAGGCACTGGGAGGAGGTGATCAGTCATTGTTTGAATCCTGTATTGCGCGAAGCGTCGCAGCCCCGGGAGCGAGGCTACGAGAGAACCGGTGCCCGGCTAGGGCACCGATCAGGCTACTTCAGGTTGCTTTTGAAGAACGTGGTCAACCTGGCGAATGGAATGAGGTTGACCCGGTCGTAAAGATCTACGTGTCCGGCATCTGGAATGATGAGCAGCTCTTTAGGCTCGGCGGCTCGCTTGTAGGCCTCCTCACTGAACTCGCGTGAGTGTGCCTGGGCACCGGAAATAAACAGCAGTGGGCGCGGGGAAATGCTCTCGATGTCATTGAACGGATAGAAGTTCATGAACTTCACGTTACTGGTCAGCGTCGGCATGGTGGTTGTTTGCGCCGATGCGCCGGCCGGAGTGACTTCCCCTCGCGGCGTGCGGTAGAAGTCGTAGAACTCGTCACCCACGGCGTTGCCGGTCAGCTTGAGTGGTGAGCCGCTGGTATAGCGGGTCTGCCCACCCTGGAACTCCACATCGCGCTGATGCGCCGCTTCGCGAATGATCTGCTGGCGTTGTTCAGCCGTTACGCCGTGCTTGAGGCCATTACGATTGGCCGCCCCCATGTCGTACATGCTGACGGTGGCGATGGCCTTCAGACGCGGATCGATCTTGGCCGCACTGATAGCGAAGCTGCCACTGCCGCAGATGCCGAGGACGCCGATTCGCTCACGGTCGACAATCGGTCGAGTGCCGAGAAAATCGACGGCAGCACTGAAGTCTTCCGCGTAGATATCTGGCGAGACTGCATGGCGAGGCGTGCCCTCGCTTTCGCCCCAGAAGGACAAGTCCAGCGACAATGTGACAAATCCTTGTTCGGCCATTTTGGTGGCATACAAGTTTGCGCTCTGCTCCTTCACCGCCCCCATGGGATGGCCGACGATGATGGCCGCGTTCCTGGATTTGGGGTCGAGGTCTTTCGGGGTGAACAGGTTGCCCGCCACCTTCATGCCGTATTGATTCTTGAAGGTGACCTTTTCTACGGTCACCTTGTCGCTTTTGTAGAAGTTGTCCGCACCGTTTGACATATCGGCTCCCATTGAAGAAAACGAGGTAACGAGAAGCCCCAGGGCAAGCAAAATTCCTTTCACTGGATATTCCTTTCGATTGAATAGTTGTCGGCTGGAGTTTTTTGCCCCGGCGTTTAGTCAGCCAGGTCGGGAGGGTTGATCAGGAAGCGATATGACGTCATGGGCAATTCCTCAATGGGTTTGTCGGATGAACATTCTCCCGTGCTGCCCAAACTCCCTGTAGTGCATTGCGCTGGATTACTTGCCTGATTCTATGAGTCTCTGTTTTTTTGCAGGACGGTCGTGTGCTGGCGAGATACAGTTCAGCGAGAGGTACGAGATGAACATGACGACCCAACACGCAACCGCCACATCGCCCCAGGAAGCGCTCGCCCAAGTCATTGGCATGCAGGTTTCCAGACCAGGGGATTTCGGAACGCCCATTGCGGGCCTCGGCTTCTTCAGGCGCGAACATCCATCGCCGCCCGTCGTCTGCATGGTCGAGCCAAGCATCATCATTGTCGCCCGGGGGGAGAAGCAGCTCTGGGTGGGGGGCGAGGGTTACCCGTATGACACGTCGCGTTTTCTGATCACCTCATTGGACTTGCCTGCCAATTCAGAAGTGCTGGCAGCAAGCCCGGAACAGCCATGCCTGGGGCTGACTTTGAAACTCGATCTGCGCATGCTGGCAGAGCTGATAGCGCAAAGCGATCTGCCGCCAATCCGTGATCGTTCAGTTGCGAAGGGGGTAGGAATTGGTTCAGTGACCCCTGCGATGCTGGCGTCATTCGGACGCTTATTGGCACTGCTCGATGAGCCGGAGTCCATCCCCGTTCTCGCCCCCTTGATCCAGCGCGAGATTCACTACCGTCTCTTGCAGAGTGATCAGGCGAGCCGGCTTCGACAAATAACTTCTGTCGATGGCCAAGGTTATCGGATCGCCAAAGCCATCGATTGGTTGAAGTTGAATTACACCTCGGCGCTTCGCGTCGAGGAGCTTGCGGCCCGAGTGCAGATGAGCACTCCGACCTTTCACCACCACTTCCGCCAACTCACCACAATGAGCCCGTTGCAATACCAGAAATGGCTGCGACTGAACGAGGCAAGGCGTTTGATGCTCAATGAACATCAGGACGTATCCAGTGCGGCTTACAAGGTCGGATATGAAAGTCCGTCCCAGTTCAGCCGCGAATACAGCCGTCTGTATGGCGTACCCCCCAAGCGGGATATTGCGGTGTTGCGTGGCAACGCAAATGGCACTGCAACGCGAAAGCAGTCATGAGAAATCAATGGGGGCACCGTGACAGATTCACATTCATGGAATGCAATATCGCGGTGATTGGACGCTTCCGCCGATGACAATCGATTGCCAGCAGGCGGGAACACGGTGAGTAAAAAATTTGTCCTCTTTTCTCCGCGAAGTAGGAAAATCAAAGCGGCGCCAGAACAACGCCGAACAATCGGCCAATCGAAAAGAATCGAAGTCATGCAAGCACCTACCTACCAACTGCTGGAAGTCGCCAACGGTAATCCGATCAAGCTCTGGACCGAAGGCGTCCCGGTAGAAAACGAAGCCAGACAGCAATTGATGAACACCGCCAGGATGCCGTTCATCTTCAAGCATCTGGCGGTGATGCCTGATGTACACCTGGGCAAGGGCTCGACCATCGGCAGCGTGATTCCCACGGTCGGCGCAATCATTCCGGCCGCTGTTGGGGTGGATATCGGTTGCGGCATGATCGCAGCCTGCACGTCGCTGACCGCCAGCGATTTGCCGGACAACCTGCATGGCTTGCGTTGCGCGATCGAGAAAGCGGTGCCTCATGGCCGCACCATTGGGCGCGGCGTTCGGGACAAGGGCGCCTGGGACAGCGTTCCGCATCAGGCGGACCGGGCCTGGGCGGCACTGGACTCGCGGTTCAAGGCGATCACCGGCAAGTACCCGAAACTCGCCAACACCAATAACCGTGGGCACTTGGGCACGCTGGGCAGCGGGAACCACTTCATCGAGGTGTGCCTGGATGAAACCGACCGGGTCTGGTTCATGCTGCACAGCGGTTCCCGTGGCGTCGGCAACGCTATCGGCAACCTGTTCATTCAAATGGCGCAGGCGGATATGCGTCAGCACCTCGCCAATCTGCCGGACCGTGACCTGGCTTACTTTAAAGAGGGCAGCCGGCACTTCGATGACTACGTCGAAGCGGTCGGCTGGGCCCAGGACTTCGCCAGGCAGAACCGTGCATTGATGATGCAAGCGGTGATTCAGGCGACCCGAAAAGTAATCAGCAAGCCCTTCGAGGCTACGCTGGAAGCGGTGAACTGCCATCACAACTACGTGCAGAAAGAGCGGCATTTTGGTCAGGATATTCTGGTCACCCGCAAAGGCGCGGTGTCGGCCAAGAAGGGCGAGTTGGGGATCATTCCGGGATCGATGGGGGCAAAAAGCTTCATCGTCCGCGGGCTGGGTAACGAGGATTCCTTCTGCTCCTGTAGCCACGGCGCCGGCCGAACCATGAGTCGTACCAAGGCGAAAAGCCTGTTCACCGTCGAAGATCAGATCCGTGCCACCGCCCACGTGGAGTGCCGCAAGGATGCTGCCGTCATCGATGAAATTCCGATGGCCTACAAGGATATCGACGACGTCATGCACGCCCAGCGCGAGCTGGTGGAAGTGCTGCACACCTTGCGTCAGGTGGTGTGCGTAAAAGGATAGGAAAAATGGGCACGGGTATGCCTTCCACTACCTCACCGCATAGAACTTGCGCACATACCGCGTACTTTTCCACGCGCACCGTGCACCTAGCGGCACAAACACGCTGTCGCCGGTGTTGACCTCCACGCTCGTTCCATCAGGCGCAAGCAGGGTGACACTGCCTTCGATCAGGTTCATCAGCTCATGGAGTTTGTGGGGCCGGCCGTGACGCTCATACGGTGTCGAATCCCAAACGCCGACGCGCAGCTGGGTGGCGTCGTCTTCGAAGGCATTGTGTGACCGGCACTGCGGCGTCGGCCCGATCAAAATCTGCGGTTCCGGTGCGGCCGAAGGCGAGAGCATGTCCAGCGGGTCGAGCGCGGTCAGGCCGGGTGTCGGGCTAGCGGTAGGGCTGGTGACGGCACAAAAGGCCCAGCATGTATCAGCTTGGGCCTGGAGTCGCAGCGCTGTACCTCGACCGATCACGGCGCTGGCGCCGACACCCAGTTCCAGCGTCTGCGCTTCGGATTGCAGCACGACGTGGCCGGCGTGGACCACGATCACTTCGGTGTGCGGAAAGTCATCGCTATCGAACGTTCCGCTGATGTGCACGATGCCCGCTGACACACCATCCGGGCCGGTGTAGGCCACCTGGCGACCGTCCTTGAACGGATCGAAAGCACCCAAAGACGCTGCTGTAAAAGACGTGGTAACGCGGCTGCCGTCGGCGCGAGCCAACAGCAGAACGGTAGGTTCAGACATACGGGTGACGCTCCATAAAAAAGACTGTGAGGGACAGCGATCAGCCAATGGCTTGAGTCACCACAGCGAACTGCTGGACCCCATTGGCTGTTTGCGGTGGCGCGCCCTTGGCCATTTGCGCCACGGTATCGACCGGCTTCAAACCCGCCGACTCCAGCCATTCGGCCAGGCCGCTGTCGGCCGGAATGTCGATGCGCACGAAGGCGTCCGGTACTTGTGCCAGCAACACCGCGATCAGGTGTTTGGCCTGTTTGAGGTTTTCGGCGACGACCGGGCCAATGCAACGACCACGGCCGAAGGGGCGTAGCAAGGCGAAGGCGCGTAACTGGCCATCGCGTTCGATCCCCACCGAATGCTCGACCACCTCGAACAGATCGGCGAGTACCGCTTTGCGATCCAGCCCGCTGCCGGCGTTGGCCAACGCCAGCACGCGAGCCTGATCCGCCGCGTTCAATGCACGGCACTGTTCGCCGTCTGCCAGTGCTGCGGGTGCAGGTGCATTGGCGTTGCCCTGATGCTGCTGAATCCGACCGAATTCGACAAAGCCCTGGCTGGCGTAAAGCGGTGCGCCGGCCAGTGTGGCGTTGAGCATCGGGGTGCGTGACTGGCAGGCATCCAGTGCCTGTTCCATGAGCTTGCGGCCGATGCCCTTGCCTTGATAGTCAGCACTGACGATCACCAGGCCAATGGTGGTGAAGCCACCCTGGGGGCAGGCGAATGCCGTGCCGATCAGACGCTCGCCATCGAGCACCACAAAGCCGTCGCTGACCCGTTGCAGCATCGCCCAGTCGTCCAGGCGATGGGGCCACTTCAACTCCACGGACAACGCGTGGGCCGAGGGCAGGTCGGCGGCCGTCATCGGCCGATAGACATAAGCAGGTTGTTGCAAGGCGGACATGGCGAGTCTCCGTTGGACAGTGTGCGCAAGCGACCGGATTTCCAGCGCGATGGTGCCTGTATCCCATCTGCGTGAGGGCCTGACAAGGGGGGCTGAAGCATTCGGCAGATTCCGCAAGCCCGAGGCCGGCAGACCACACTTACTACTTAAATGCACCGCAAGGTCGGCAGCAAATGCCAGGGCTTTTTTTCTACGATGGAGACCTGAGTTCACGACGCATCGTCCCTTATTTGGAGTGCTCCATGGATAGCTTCGATCCCCGCCTTATCGCTGTGCGCAGCGCTCACTTCATTGCTGGAAAGTACCGCGATGCGCAACCCGGGCTTGAGGTGGTGCGACCTTCTGACGGCCAGGTCTATGCCCAGTTGCCAATCGCTGATGCGGACCTGGTGGATGAAGCGGTCACTGATGCCTGGCAGGCATTCAACCGCAGTGACTGGGCCAGCCGTCCACCGCGGGAGCGGGCGCGGGTGATGCGCCGCTGGGCCGATCTGATCGAGGCGGACGCCGCCATCCTGGCACCGCTGGAAGCCGTGGGCTCGACGCGTCCTCATAAAGATGTGATCGCCTGGGATATCCCTTATGTCGCCGAAGGCATTCGCTTCTTCGCCGAACTGGCGGACAAGCATGGCGGTCACGTGGCGGCGACCCAGACCGATCGACTGGGCATGCAGATCGCCGAGCCCTACGGCGTCATTGCCGCCATCGCACCGTGGAATTTCCCCTTGAGCATGGCCTCCTGGAAAGTCGCCCCGGCGTTGGCAGCCGGTAATGCCGTGGTGCTCAAACCTTCGGAGCTGACGCCGTTCTCCAGCCTGCGCTTTGCCGAACTGGCATTGCAGGCAGGCATTCCTGCGGGGATCTTCAACGTCATCCAAGGCGATGGCCGCATCACGGGCGATGCCTTGTGCCGCCATCCACGCGTGGCCAAGGTGACGTTCACCGGGTCGACGGCGACCGGGTCGAGCATCATGTCGACCTGCGCGTTGGTGGGGCCGAAACCGGTGACGCTGGAGTTGGGCGGCAAGAGCCCGCAATTGGTATTCGCCGACGTGCCGGACATCGCCAAAACTGCGCGCACTGTGGCGCTGGCCATCACCGGCAACGCCGGGCAGGTGTGCGTGTCCGGTTCGCGGTTGTTGATCCAGCGCTCGATCATGGAGCCGTTTATCGCGCATTTGCAGACGTATTTCGAGGAGCTGCGCCCGGGGCCGACCTGGTCAACCGAGAGCACGTTGTCGCCGATCATTTCCCGACTGCAAGCCAGCCGCATCGACGGCATTGTCCAGCGCTCGCGTCAGGCCGGCGCTGAAGTGCTGACCGGCGGCGGAGTGTTTGAAGGTCTGGGCGGGGCTTATTACCAACCGACCTTGTTGGCGGGTCTGGACAATGACAACCCGGCCATCTGCGAAGAAATCTTCGGCCCGGTGCTGACGGTGCAGGCATTCGATGATGAAGAGCAGGCGCTGAGCCTGGCCGCGCACGCCACTTACGGCTTGGCGGCGGGCGTACACACCGCCGATATCAATCGCGCCCTGCGTCTGGTCCGGCGGCTGGAGGCGGGGACCGTTTGGGTCAACCGTTACGGACGTAGTAACGACTACATCCTGCCGACCGGCGGCTACAAACGCTCCGGCATCGGCAAGGACCTGGGGCGCGAAGCGTTCGAAGCCAATCTACGCTTCAAGAGTGTGCTGATCGATATCGTCCAGTAACACCCAATCCCTGTGGGAGCGAGCTTGCTCGCGATGAGGCCAGTCCACTCAACATCGATGTCGCCTGCCAGGCCGCTATCGCGAGCAAGCTCGCTCCCACAGGTTCTCACCAGCCTCCAGATCTTCAACATGTCAAACGGGCGCTTCCGCAAGGAAGCGCCCGTTTTCGTTCAGCCCGGCGCAGGTTCTGCGGCAGATCGGTGCGTGATCGGCCCTTGCAGGGCGATAAAGGCCCATAAGAGCGCACAAATACGGGGTTTGCCCAAGGCTTGTGCGCGCCGCAAAGTCTGCTGAGGGTGGGCGCTAAAACGGTGGTTTGTATCGAGCGAAGGTCGCTTTTAACGCCATCTGCTGATTTCACAGTGTTGTAATGACGGTGTGCTGCAGCGTTGCATCACAGCTTCGGTAACGGAGCGAATGCTTGTCACGCCATGACCTCAACGAACTTCAGGACCGCACTCAATGAGCTTTCTTCGCCCCAAATTCATTACGTTCGACTGCTACGGTACGCTGACCAACTTCCACATGGGCACGATGACTCGCGAACTGTTCGCCGATCGCGTGAAGCCCGAGCAGATGGATCAGTTCGTCAAGGATTTCTCGGCCTATCGCCTGGATCAGGTCATGGGTGACTGGATGCCCTATGACGAAATCCTCAAGACCGCACTGGCGCGGACCTGCAAGCGCTGGGGCATCGAATACCGTGACGAAGGTCAGCTGTATTACGACGCCGTGCCGACCTGGGGCCCGCACCCTGACGTGCCGGCCGGCCTGTCGAAAATCGCCGACAAGATCCCGCTGGTGATTTTCTCCAACGCCAGCGACAGCCAGATCATGTCCAACGTCGACAAGCTCGGCGCGCCGTTCCACAAAGTCTTTACCGCCGAACAGGCCCAGGCCTACAAGCCGCGTCTGGCGGCATTCGAGTACATGCTCGACAACCTCAACTGCGGTCCGGAAGACATCTTGCATGTCTCTTCCAGCTTCCGTTACGACCTGATGCCGGCCCACGACATGAAGATCAAGAACAAGGCCTTCGTCGCCCGTGGTCACGAAGTCCCGGGCAATGCCTTCTACGGCTACCAGCAGATCACTGACATCGGTGGGCTGGCCGCACTGGTTGGTCTCTGAGTCGAACGGTAACGGCGCTCTTCAACGCATTCTTTTTTTGGCATAGGCGGGTTAGACATGGGCAGTGAATCCTACTGGCTCGACACCGCACCGGCGTTCAGCGGTGCTCAGCTCGGCGCATTGCCCGGGCAGGTCGACGTGGCCATCGTCGGTGGTGGTTTCACCGGCCTGGCGGCGGCCCGGGCGTTGGCCTTGAAGGGCGCCAGTGTGGTGGTGCTGGAGGCCGGCAGAGTGATCGGTGAAGCGTCGGGGCGCAATGGCGGCCAGTGCAACACCGGCGTTGCCCAGGACTACGCCGGGCTCAGCGCCAGCCTCGGTGCCGACAAGGCCCGGGCTTATTACCAGGCCTACGAAAACGCGGTGCAGAGTGTGGTGTCGTTGGTGGAGCAGGAGCAGATCGCCTGCGACCTGATTCGCAACGGCAAGCTCAAACTGGCGGCCAAGCCGATGCACTACGAGGGCCTGGCACGGACGTGCGAACTGATTCGCAAGGAAGTCGATGCCGACGTCGAATTGCTCTCCGCCGAGCAGACCCGCGCGGAAGTCAATTCGGCCCAGTTCCACGGTGGCTTGCTGCAGCGCAACGGCGTGCAGATGCATGTCGGGCGCTTCGGTGTCGGTTTGGCCGAAGCGGCAGCTCGCCATGGTGCGTTGATCCATCAAGGCACCTCGGTTGTGGACTGGAAAGCCCAGGCCGGCGGTTATCAGGTCAACACCAGCAAAGGATCGCTGCACGCCGGTCAGGTGCTGCTGGCCACGGGCGCCTGTCAGCACGGTGGTTTGGGTTGGTATCGGCGGCGGATCGTGCCGGTGGGCAGTTTTGTGATTGCCACCGAAGTCCTTCCACAATCGCTGATCGAGCAGTTGTTGCCGGGCCGCCGCGCCTATGTCACCAGCCGCATGATCGGTAACTACTTTCGCCTCACCCCGGACAATCGCCTGCTGTTTGGCGGCCGTGCGCGGTTCGCCATGTCGGACAGCGTCAATGACGCCAAAAGCGGCAAGGTGCTGCAAGCGGCGATGGTGCAGATGTTCCCGCAGTTGGCCAACGTGAAGATCGACTACTGCTGGGGCGGGCTGGTGGACATGACGTCCGATCGGCTACCCCGGGCGGGTCAACACGGCGGGGTTTATCACTCCATGGGCTACAGCGGCCATGGCGTGCAGATGTCGGTGCACATGGGCCAGGTCATGGCCGATGTCATGGCCGGCAACGTCGAAGCCAACCCTTGGCGTGAACTCGAATGGCCGGCGATTCCAGGCCATTTCGGCAAACCGTGGTTCCTGCCATTTGTGGGCGCCTATTACCGCTTCCAGGATTATTTGCATTGAGTTGATGTTGTGGCGTCACCGTCGTTTGCGTTTCAACGCTCCGGACAACCCGAGCCTTCTCATTATCGACAGGTACAACTGATATGACTGACAAAAAGATCGACTCTCAACTGATCTCCGGCCAAGAAAGCCTGCGAGTCTTTGAAGGCCTCAACCGCGGCATGTCGCGCCGCAACGCCTTGCAAATGCTCGGCGTGGCCGGTGTGGCTGCGGCGGGTGCCGGCAGCCTGTTCGGCGCCGCCGGCAAGCTGTTCGCCGAAGAAGCCGCCACCCCCGGCAAAGGCAAGCCGGGCGGGCGGATTCGCGTCGCCGGCATGTCCAGTTCCACTGCCGATACCCTGGACCCGGCCAAAGGCGCGTTGTCGACCGACTACGTGCGCCACTTCATGTTCTACAACGGCTTGACCCGTTTTGACGCCCACTTGGTGCCGCAACTGGAGCTGGCCGAGCGCATCGACAACACCGATGCCACGCTGTGGACCATCACCCTGCGCAAGGACGTGACCTTCCACAACGGCAAGACCCTGAGCGCCGCGGACGTGGTGTATTCGCTGTCGCGCCACAAGGATCCGCTGACCGGTTCCAAGGTCATGCCGCTGATGGCGCAGTTCGAAGAAATCAAAGCCACCGGCCCCAACGAAGTGCAAATCCGTCTGAGCGCGCCGAACGCCGAGCTGCCGTCGATCCTCGCCGTGTCGCACTTGATGATCGTTCCGGAAGGCACCACCGATTTCAACCAGGGCATCGGTACCGGACCGTTCAAGGTCAAGGAATTCAAACCGGGCGTACGCTCGATTGCCGCGCGCAATACCGGCTACTGGAAACCGGGCCTGCCGTACCTGGACGAAATCGAGTTCATCGCCATTGCCGACGAACCGTCGCGGGTCAACGCGCTGTTGTCGGGCGACGTACACATGATCAACGAGGTCAACCCGCGCTCGACCACACGCATCAAGGCCAGCGCCAAACACCGGGTCGTCGATGCACCCTCGGGCAACTACACCGACCTGATCATCCGCCAGGACCAGATGCCGGGCAAAAGCGCCGAATTCACTCAGGCCATGAAGCACCTGCTGGACCGTGAGCAGGTTAAATCCGCAGTGTTCCGGGGCTTTGCCGTGGTCGGTAACGATCATCCGATTTCCCCGGGTTCGCGCTACTACAACGCCGACCTGCCGCAACGGGTCTACGACCCGGAAAAAGCCAAGTTCCTGCTGAAGAAGGCCGGCATGGAAAGCATCACCATGCCGCTGGTCGCATCGCCGGCCGCCACCGGTTCGGTGGACATCGCGGTGCTGTTGCAACAGTCGGCGAAACAGGCCGGGCTCAAGCTCGACGTCAATCGCCTGCCGAGCGATGGCTACTGGTCCAACCACTGGATGAAGCACCCGTTGAGCTTCGGCAACATCAACCCGCGGCCGAACGCCGACGTGATGTTCTCGCAGTTCTTCCAGTCGAAAGCGCCGTGGAACGAATCGGGCTGGCAGAACGATCAGTTCGATCAGTTGCTGATGCTCGCCCGAGGTGAAACCGACGACGCCAAGCGCACCAAGATGTACGCCGACATGCAGACCCTGGTGCATGACCACAGCGGTATCGGCGTGCCGGTGTTCATCAGCAACATCGACGGTGTCGACCAGCGCATCAAAGGCTACGGCAGCAACCCATTGGGCGGTTTCATGGGCTACATGTTCGCCGAGCAGGTCTGGCTGGACGCTTGATGAGCAGTGGTTGAAGCGACGGGGACATTGCATGAGGGTAGGGCGATGAATAGCAACACACTGTGGTTGATCGGCCGGCGCCTGGGCGCCGCGATCGTGACTTTGTTGATCGTGTCCATGGTCGTGTTTGCGATCACGGCGGTACTGCCGGGGGACGCGGCGCAACAATCGCTCGGGCAGTTCGCCACGCCGGAACAGGTGGCGGCGTTGCGCCTGAAACTGGGGCTGGATCAGCCCGGTGTGTTGCGTTACCTGCACTGGCTGATGAACCTGCTGAGCGGCGACATGGGCCAGTCGGTCTCCAACGCCATGCCGGTCAGCGAGTTGATGGCCGGGCGGGTACCCAACACCTTGATGTTGGCGGCCGCCACGGCGCTGGTGTCAGTGCCGGTGGCGTTGATTCTGGGCATCGGCTCGGCGATGGGCCGCGGTGGGCGCATCGACAGCTTCCTGAGCTTTTTTACCCTGGCCATGGTCGCCGTCCCGGAGTTTCTGGTGGCGACCCTGGCGGTGCTGATTTTTGCGGTGAACCTGGGCTGGTTGTCGGCGCTGTCGTACGCCAGTGACATCACCTCACCTTGGCAATTCATGCGCACTTACGCCTTGCCGGTGATGACGCTGTGCTGCGTGATCGTCGCGCAAATGGCCCGCATGACCCGGGCAGCGGTGATCGATCAACTGGACAGTCCATACGTGGAAATGGCCCGGCTCAAAGGCGTGAGCCCGATGCGCATCGTGCTGCGCCATGCCTTGCCCAATGCCATCGGGCCGATCGCCAATGCCATCGCCCTGAGTCTTTCCTACCTGTTGGGCGGGGTGGTGATCGTCGAGACGATCTTCAACTACCCCGGCATCGCCAGCCTGATGGTCGATGCGGTGACCAACCGCGACATGGCGCTGGTCCAGGCCTGCACCATGCTGTTTTGCACGGCGTACCTGGGGTTGGTGCTGATTGCCGACCTGTGCGCGATTCTGTCCAATCCGAGGCTGAGAAACCAATGAACAATCTCATTGTGAAATCGACGCCTGCGACCCCCGACCTGTCGGTTGGTAAGGTGTCTCATGGCCCGGTCTGGCTGGGTTTGATCGGGGCTGCGATGTGCGTTATCTGGTTGCTGGTGGCCATCTTCGGCCCGTGGCTCGCGCCACACCCGGTGGGTGAAGTGGTCTCTGACAATGTCTTTGACAGCATCAGCGCCGTTTACCCGTTTGGTACTGATTACCTGGGCCGCGACATGCTCAGCCGCATCCTCGTCGGCGCACGCTTCACTGTCGGCCTGGCGTTGGTGGCGGCGGTGTTGGCCAGCGGTCTGGGCACCAGTTGCGCGCTGCTGTCGGTGGTGTCGCCGAAGTGGCTGGACGAGGTGATCAGTCGCTTGATGGACGCCTTCATCTCGATCCCGAGCAAGATGCTGGCGCTGATCATGGTCTCAGCCTTCGGCTCCTCGGTGACCTTGCTGATCTGCACCGCTGTGCTGAGCTTCACGCCCGGCGCATTCCGCATCGCCCGCAGCATGGCGGTGAACATCGAAGCCCTGGAATACGTGCAAGTGGCCCGTACTCGCGGCGAACGTCGGCTGTACATCGCTTGCGTGGAGATCCTGCCGAACATGCTCAACCCGGTACTGACGGACCTGGGGCTGCGTTTCGGTTTCATCGTGTTGCTGCTCAGCGGCATGAGCTTCCTCGGTCTGGGCGTGCAACCGCCGGATGCCGACCTCGGCTCATTGGTGCGCGAAAACATTGGCGGCCTCAATCAGGGTGCGCCGGCCATCGTGATTCCTGCGCTGGCCATCGGCACCCTGACCATCGGTGTGAATCTGTTTATCGACCGCCTGTCTTCGCGACGTAGTCGACGTTCGGGAGGCCATTGAAATGAGTGAATTGATTCGAGTCGAAAACCTGCGCGTGGTCGCCTGTGGCGAGCGTGGCGAAGTCGAAATCGTCAAGGGCGTGAGTTTCTCCCTGGCCAAAGGCGAAGTGCTGGCGTTGATCGGCGAGTCCGGTTCCGGCAAGACCACCATCGCTCTGGCGCTGCTCGGTTATGCCCGGCGTGGTTGTCGCCTGGCGTCTGGCGTGGTGCAAATCGGCGAGCACGACATGCTGGCGTTGAGCGAAAGCGAGCTGCAAGGCCTGCGTGGCAACCGCGTGTCCTATATCGCCCAGAGTGCGGCGGCGGCGTTCAACCCGGCGAAAAAACTCATCGATCAAGTGGTGGAAGGCGCACTGATTCATGGCCTGGGCAGCCGGGCTGTGCTCGAAGCCAAGGCCATCGAATTGTTCCGCGACCTCGCGTTGCCGGACCCCGATCGCATCGGCCAGCGCTACCCTCATCAGGTCTCCGGCGGGCAACTGCAGCGGGTCATGGCGGCCATGGCGCTGATCAGCGATCCGCTGCTGGTGGTGCTCGACGAGCCGACCACGGCACTCGACGTGACGACCCAGATCGATGTGCTGCGCGCCTTCAAAAGGGTGGTGCGCGAACGGGGGGCGACGGCGGTTTACGTGTCCCACGACCTCGCGGTGGTCGCGCAAATGGCCGATCAGATTGTGGTGCTCAACGGCGGTGAGATTTTCGAACAAAGCGCCACCGCGCCCTTACTCAAAGGCCCTGCCCACGAATACACCCGCAGCCTGCTGGCGGCGGCGCGGCCGGACACGACGATTCGTCCGCCCTGCGATGTGGCGCAAGACACGCCATTGCTGACGATCCAGGGCCTGACCGCCGGTTACGGCAACAAGAACATGCACGGCATGCCGTCGATTCGGGTGCTGGAAGACATCGACCTGACCGTGCGCCGGGGCCAGGCCATCGGCGTGATCGGTGAGTCGGGCTCGGGTAAATCGACCTTGGCTCGGGTGGTGGCGGGGTTGTTGACCCCGGCGCTGGGCGGGCTGACCTTCGATGGTCAACCGCTGGGCGGCAGTCTGTCCGAGCGCACCGCCGAACAGTTCCGCCGCATTCAAATGGTCTTCCAGAACGCCGACACCGCGCTCAACCCGATGCACAGCGTCAGCACCATTCTGAGTCGGCCGCTGAAGATGTATTTCGGTCTCAAAGGGGCCGCATTGCGCGAGCGCATCGGCGAGTTGCTGGATCTCGTTCGTTTGCCGCGCACGATGGCCGAACGGCGTCCGAATGAACTGTCCGGCGGGCAAAAGCAGCGGGTCAACCTGGCCCGGGCATTGGCGGCCAAACCGGATCTGATTCTGTGCGATGAGGTGACCTCGGCGCTGGATACCGTGGTCGGCGCGGCGATTCTCGAACTGCTGCGCGACCTGCGCCAGGAACTGGGGGTTTCGTACCTGTTCATCAGTCACGACATTTCCACCGTCCGCGCGCTGTGCGATGACATTGTGGTGATGTACAGCGGCCACAAGATCCAGGCCGGCTCTCGGCAGTCGTTCGCCCAGGCACCGTTTCATCCTTACACCGATCTGTTGATCCATTCGGTGCCGGAACTGCGCCAGGGCTGGCTGGAGAACTGTGGCACCACCTGCGGCGAACTGCCGCCAATCGGCGCCAGGGCCAACGTGCCGGAGCTGTGCACCTTTCTCAATCGGTGCCCGGTGCGGGTCGACGGCCTGTGCAATCGCACCGCTCCGAACCGCCGAGTCATCGCCGGTGGCAGCGAAATCCTTTGCCACCATGACACGGCCGAGCTGCTGAAAACCCAGCAGGATTTGAACATCATGACCCAGGGAGCCTATGCATGAAGGGGCGTTTTGTGAGGCTGGCCGAGCAGGGTCGACCGACCGTCAATCTGAAGGTGGACGGCGCACCCATCGAGGCGCTGCAGGGCGACACCCTGATGGTCGCGTTGCTGACCCAGGGCTCGGCGTTGCGCCAGTCGGAATTCGATTCGGGCCGCCGCGCCGGTTTTTGTTTGATGGGCGCCTGCCAGGATTGCTGGGTCTGGACCCGCAGCGGCGAACGCCTGCGTGCCTGTTCCAACGAAGTCCGTGAAGGACTGGACATCGTCACCACACAACCGGAGGCGACATGGCCACTGCACGGATAGTCATTGTTGGTGCCGGGCCGGCCGGTATTCGTTGTGCCGAAACTCTGGTGGCTGCGGGTTTCAAGCCGATCCTGATCGATGAAAATCGCCGGGATGGCGGGCAGATCTACCGTCGCCAGCCGGAAGGCTTTAACCGCGATTACGCCACCCTGTACGGCACCGAAGCCACCAAGGCCCGGGACCTGCACCAAAGCTTCGATCGCTTGCGCGGATCGATCGACTACCGTCCGGACACGCTGGTGTGGAACCTCACACCGGGGCAATTGTGCTGCGTGAAACAGGGCAAGCATACGACGGTGGATTACGACGCGTTGATCCTCTGCACCGGCGCCACCGATCGCTTGATGCCGATCGAAGGCTGGCAACTGGCGGGCACCTACAGCCTTGGCGGGGCACAGATCGCGCTCAAATCCCAGGCGGTTTCCATCGGTCACAGTGTGGTGTTCATGGGCAGCGGGCCGTTGCTGTATCTGGTCGCCAGCCAATATGTCAAAGCCGGCGCCAACGTGGCGGCAGTGCTCGATACCTCGCCGCTGAGCAAACGCATCCTTGCCATGCCCAAACTCCTGGCGCGTCCCGGATTGCTGTTCACCGGGATGAAACTGTTGGCGCAGCTGTATCAGGCGAAAATCCCGGTGCATCTGGGAATCAAACCCCTGCAAGTGCTGGGTGACGAGGCGAGCGGCGTCAGTGGCGTGCGGGTCAGCACGGCGCGCGGGGAAACCCTGACGGTCAATTGCGATGCCGTGGCCCTGGGTTATCACCTGCGTCCGGAAACGCAATTGGCGGACCTGGCCGGTTGTCGCCTGCGGTTCGATGAGGCGTCCAGCCAATGGTTGCTGGCGGTTGATGAGGACGGCCGGACCTCGGTCAGTGGTGTGTACGCGGCCGGGGACGGCTCGAAGATACGCGGCGCGGATGCCGCTGAGCACGCCGGAAGGCTGGTCGCCATGGCACTACTGGAGGACCTGCACCAACCGCTGAATGCCGGGTTGCGCGATGAACAACGCCACGCGCTGGCGGTGATGGATCAGTTTCGCCTGGGACTGGCCCAGGCGTTTCCCTGGCCGTCGGCGCAAGCCAAAGCCTTGCCGGATGCCGCCATCGTCTGTCGCTGCGAGATGATCAGCGCCGGCGAATTGCGCCGCACCGTCAGCGAAAAGGGTGCCTGCGAAGTCAATCGGGCCAAGGCGTTCAGCCGCGTCGGAATGGGCCGTTGCCAAGGCCGTTATTGCTCCCAGGCCGGGGCCGAGGTGATTGCTGCCGCCGCCGGTGTCAGCGTGCAACAGGTCGGTCGGCAACGCGGTCAGGCGCCGGTCAAACCCCTTTCGATGCTCACCGAGGAGGTGTCGCCATGACGGTTCACAAAGCCGATGTCGTGATTGTCGGCGGCGGCCTGATGGGCTCGGCGGCGGCGTTTTTTCTGCGTCAGCGCGGTCAGTCGGTGATCCTGTTGGAGCGCGACCAGATTGGTCAGTACGCCAGCGGCGTGAACTTCGGCAACGTGCGCCGCCAGGGCCGATTCCTTGGGCAACTGGCGTTGGCCAACCGTTCGTGGGCGCTGTGGAAGCGCTTGCCGGAGCTGATCGACGACGACCTCGAATTCATCGCCAGCGGGCACATGCGTGTGTGCTACCGCGAAGACGAAATCCCTGAGCTGGAAGCCTACGCGGCAGCACCCGAAGCGGCGCAACTGGATCTGAAAATCTATCGCGGCGCCGAGCTGCACGCGCGGTTCCCGTTCCTCGGGCCAGACGTGAAGGGCGGCTCCTACGCGCCCCACGACGGCCACGCCAACCCACGTTTGGCAGCCCCGGCGTTTGCCCGTGCCGCACGGCGACTTGGCGCGCGGATCGAAGAACAGACGGAAGTCGCCGAAGTGCAGAAGGTCGGTGGCGAGTTCAACGTCACCACCACCGATGGCCGCCAATTCAGCGCCGCTCAGCTGTTGATCACGGCGGGCGCCTGGGGCCAGAAGCTGTCGGCGCAGTTCGGCGAACCGGTGCCGCTGGACACCCATGGCCCGCAAATGGCCGTGACTGAACCGGTGCCTTACGCCTTGCCGACGGTGATCGGGGTGTACACCAAAATTCCCGAGGAAGTGATCTATTTCCGCCAGATCCCGCGCGGCAACATCGTCATCGGCGGCGGCTACCGCAGCAAACCGGACATGCTCAATCGCCGGGCCTATGTCGAGCCACGCAGCATCCTCAATCAGATGGAGCAGATGCGCCGCCTGCTGCCGGGTGTCGGCAACCTGAACATCATTCGGGTCTGGAGCGGCATCGAAGGCTACTTACCTGATTCCCTGCCGGTGATGGGCCCCAGCGGCACAGTCGATGGCTTGTTCTACGCCTTCGGCTTCTGCGGCCACGGCTTCCAGCTCGGTCCTGGCGTCGGCGACGTGATGGCCGAACTGATCAGCACCGGCAGCACCAGTACGTCGATTGAGCCGTTCTCCATCAACCGGTTCGCCCTCTCAGCCGAGCAACGGAGCAAGGCCTCATGAAACCCCGTGTACTGGATATTCTCAAACGCCTGATGGCCTTCGACACCGTGTCGTCGGAGTCGAACATGGCCCTGATCGAGTACGTGCGTGACTTGCTGCTGAGCAAAGGCATCGAGTCGCTGATCGTCAAGGATGAGACCGGCAAAAAGGCCAACCTGTTCGCCAGCACCGGCCCTCGCGAGTTGCCGGGGATTCTGCTGTCCGGGCATACCGACGTGGTTCCGGCGGCGGGGCAGGCCTGGACCTTCCCGGCGTTTCAGGCGACGGTGCAGGATGGGCGGATTTACGGCCGTGGCAGTTGCGACATGAAGGGCTTCATTGCATTGGCCATCGACGCCATGCTCGACGCGGCGGACAGCCCCTTGAGCCGGCCGCTGCAACTGGCGCTGTCCCATGACGAAGAGACCGGTTGCGTCGGCGTGCGACGTTTGCTGGACGTGTTACACCTGGCGCCGGTGCGACCGTTTTTGTGCCTGATCGGTGAACCGACCAACATGCAGTTTGTATTGGGGCACAAGGGCAAGGGTTCTTACCGCACGTATTGTCGGGGCCTGGAGGCTCATTCTTCGCTGGCACCGCGCTCGGTCAATGCGATTCACGTGGCCTGCGATTTCATTGCCGCGCTGCGTCAAAGCCAGCAGCAGTTGCAAGAGCAGGGCGCCCAGGATGCGGACTACGACGTGCCCTACAGCACCGTGCATGTCGGGCAGATTGTTGGCGGCAAGGCACTGAACATTGTGCCGAACCTGTGCACCCTGGACTTCGAAGTGCGCAACTTGCCGGCGGACGATCTGGATCAGTTCCTGGAACAGATGCGTGAGCGTGCCGAAGTGATTGTGCGTGAGGCCAAAAAACTGTCCAGTGTCGCCGCGATCGACATTGAAACCGTCAACGTCTATCCCGGCCTCGATACGCACCCGAGCGTCGAAGCGGTGCGCTTCCTGAAGAACTTCGCCGCGCCGGATACCGGCACCGCCAAAGTATCGTTCGGCACCGAAGGCGGGCTGTTCAAGCAACGCCTCGATGTGCCGGTGGTGGTCTGCGGACCGGGCTCGATTGAACAGGCGCACAAGCCGGACGAGTTCATCGAGATCAGCCAGATGGAGGCCGCGGAGCGGTTTCTGGAAGGCCTGCTCGGTTCCCTGAAACTGTAATCAGAGTCCATGGCAAGCACAGATCAAATGTGGGAGCGAGCTTGCTCGCGATAGCGGAGTGTCAGCCAACATCAATGTTGAATGTCAGTCCCTCATCGCGAGCAAGCTCGCGCCCACAGGGTTCGGTGTTTACCCTGAAAGACCCTAAGTCGGTTCAGTAGAGCCTGCCGTCCCACCCCGATTTTCAGCATCCAACACCGCCCAATCGGCACTTTCAGCATCCTCATCCGTAGCACCTCCCTAGACTGGAGCGTGTCTCGGATCAGGACTCGACCATGCTCAAGAATCGTTTGAAAGACCCCAGCCTTCTGGCAGAACTCGCCTATGTCGACGGTCAGTGGATCGGCGCTGACAACGCCGCGACCCTGGACGTCATCGACCCGGCCAACGGCCAATTGATTGGCCGCGTACCGGCGATGCAAGGCGCGGAAACCCGTCGCGCCATCGAAGCCGCCGAAAAAGCCTGGCCGGCCTGGCGCGCTCGCCCGGCGGCGGAACGTGCGGCGCTTCTGGAGCGCTGGTATCAGGCCATGATCGACAACCTCGACGACCTGGCGCTGATCATGACCTGCGAACAGGGCAAACCGTTGAACGAAGCCAAAGGCGAAATTCGCTACGGCGCCGGTTTCGTCAAATGGTTCGCCGAGGAGGCCCGACGGGTCTACGGCGAAACCATGCCGGCCCCCAGCGGTGACCGCCGACTGCTGACCCTCAAGCAACCCGTGGGTGTGTGCGCCGCGATCACCCCGTGGAATTTCCCCAACGCCATGATCACGCGCAAATGCGCGCCGGCCTTGGCAGCCGGGTGCCCGATCATCGTCAAACCCTCGGACCTGACGCCGTTGTCTGCGTTGGCGTTGGCGGTACTGGCCGAGCGCGTGGGCATCCCGGCCGGGGTGTTCAACGTGTTGACCGGCATGCCCGCCGGGATCGGCGAAGAGCTGACCGGCAACCCGAGCGTGCGCAAGATTTCCTTCACCGGTTCGACCGCCGTTGGCCGCTTGCTGATGCGTCAGAGCGCCGAACACATCAAACGCTTGAGCCTGGAACTGGGCGGCAACGCGCCGTTCATTGTGTTCGACGACGCCGATCTGGAGCAGGCGGTGGCCGGCATCATGCTCAGCAAGTTTCGTAACGCCGGGCAAACCTGCGTCTGCGCCAATCGCATTCTGGTGCAGGACGGCATCTACGAACGCTTCGCCCAGCGCCTGGTGGAGGAGGTGGGCAAGCTCAAGGTCGGCAACGGCCTGGACGCCGACGTCACCATCGGCCCGCTGATCAACCCGGCGGCGGTGAGCAAAGTCGCCCGGCACATCGACGATGCCTTGAGCCAGGGCGCGCGTTTGCTCTGCGGCGGCATTCCCGAGGGCGACAGTCAGTTTGTCCAGCCCACGGTCCTCGGCGAGGCCCACGCGGGGATGCTGCTGGCCAACGAAGAAACCTTCGGCCCGGTGGCGCCGCTGATGCGTTTCACCGACGAAGCCGAAGCCCTCGCGCTGGCCAATGCCACGCCTTACGGTTTGGGTGCCTACTATTTCACTCAAGACTTGCGTCGTTCATGGCGTTTCGGCGAGGCGCTGGAATTTGGCATGGTCGGTCTCAACACCGGGATCATCTCCATGGAAGTCGCGCCGTTCGGCGGTATCAAACAATCGGGCCTGGGCCGCGAAGGCAGCAAGTACGGCCTGGATGAATACCTTGAAGTCAAAGCCTTCCACATCGGTGGGCTGTAATTCACAGACACGGGGAGGCAGATTGATGAGCAAGACATTCAAAATCGCTGCGATTGCCGGCGATGGCATCGGCAGGGAAGTCCTGCCGGAAGGGCTGCGAGTACTGGAGCAGGCCGCGAAGAAATGGCAGCTGGATCTGAGCATCGAAGTACTCGACTGGGCGCATTGCGATTACTACCTGGAACACGGGCAGATGATGCCCGACGACTGGTTCGAGCAGCTCAAGGGTTTCGACGCGATTTACTTCGGTGCCGTGGGTTGGCCAGACAAGGTGCCAGACCACATTTCCCTGTGGGGCTCGCTGCTCAAGTTCCGTCGGGACTTCGATCAGTACGTGAACATCCGCCCGGTGCGCCTGTTCCCCGGCGTGCCGTGCCCCTTGGCCGGACGCAAGCCGGGGGACATCGATTTCGTGGTGATCCGCGAGAACACCGAGGGCGAGTATTCGTCGGTGGGCGGCAAGATGTTCGAAGGCACCGAGCATGAGTTCGTGCTGCAAGAATCGGTGTTTACCCGACGCGGCGTGGACCGGATTCTCAAGTTCGCCTTCGAGCTGGCCCAGACCCGGCCGCGCATGCGCCTGACGGCGGCGACCAAGTCCAACGGGATTTCCATCAGCATGCCGTACTGGGACGAGCGCACCGCATTGATGGCGGCGCAGTACCCGGACATCACCTGGGACAAGCAGCACATTGATATTCTGTGCGCGCGTTTCGTGCTGCAACCGGACCGGTTTGATGTGGTGGTGGCGTCGAATCTGTTTGGCGACATTCTGTCCGACCTGGGGCCGGCGTGTGCAGGGACCATTGGTATTGCGCCGTCGGCCAATCTTGATCCGGAGCGGCGGTTTCCGTCGCTGTTCGAGCCGGTGCATGGCTCGGCGCCGGACATCTATGGGCAGAACATCGCCAACCCGATTGCGATGATCTGGTCCGGGGCGTTGATGCTGGACTTCCTGGGGAATGGGGACGAGCGCTATCGCGCGGCGCATGACGGGATATTGCAGGCGATTGAGC
Organism: Pseudomonas sp. LBUM1645; assembly: GCF_059716185.1. Classification (NCBI taxonomy): domain Bacteria; kingdom Pseudomonadati; phylum Pseudomonadota; class Gammaproteobacteria; order Pseudomonadales; family Pseudomonadaceae; genus Pseudomonas; species Pseudomonas sp. LBUM1645. The sequence continues at coordinate 4,006,074 of NZ_CP166811.1, read as the reverse complement.
GGGTAATTGCGGAGGGGCCGATTACACCTGATTTGGGTGGGAAGGGGTCGACTCAGGAGGTTGGCAAGGCAATTGCCGACATTCTCTAAACCACCGCCCAACCAATGTGGAAGCGAGCTTGCTCGCGATAGCGGAGTGTCAGTCAACATCAATGTTGAATGTCAGTGCCTCATCGCGAGCAAGCTCGCTCCCACAGTTGTTATGTGTTGAGTTCAGTAACCTTGGGTGCGGTCGATCCGGCCCACCATCGGCTCGCCTCTTTGATGCCGCCGGATATTCTCCAACAACACCCCAAACGCACTCTCAGGCTGCGTCATCGCCGCAATATGCGGTGTCAGCAGAATCTGCGGATGCCCCCAAAACGGATGATCCGCCGGCGCCGGTTCTTCCTGCAGCACATCGAGCACCGCGCCACTGAGCTGCCCATTGTCCAGCGCCTCAAGCAGATCACTCTCCACCAGATGCCCGCCACGCCCCATGTTGATCAACGCCGCGCCATGGGGCAATTGTCGGAACAACTCATGATCAAGAATGCCCTGAGTCTGCTCAGTCAACGGCAGCACGCACAGAAGAATGTCGCACTGGCTAAGAAACGCCGGCAGTTGCTCGCGCCCGGCATAGCACTCCACACCAGCGACCTGATGCGCACTGCGCGCCCAACCCGACAAGGCAAAGCCCAACGGCTGCAACGTCGCCAGAATCTGCTGAGCCTGGGTGCCAAGGCCCATCACGCCGATCCGCCGCGTGGCCGCCGGTTGCAGCAAGTGCGCCTGCCAGCACCGGGCCATTTGCTGCTGGCGATAACGCAGCATGTCCCGGTGCAGGCTCAGCACCGCAAAACTGGCGTATTCGCACATGCCGCGGGTGATACCGGGGTCCAGCAGGCGCACCACCGGCAAACTCGCGGGCAAGCGACTGAGGTCCAGTTGATCGACCCCGGCGGACAACGCGAACAGCACTTTCAGATTCGGCAGCAGCGTTTCCAGATCATCCGGTGCCTGCCATGCGGCCAAGTATTCAATCTCAGACGGATCACCGATGTCCGGCCAGGCGCGCCATTCGATATCCGGGGCGTGTTCGGCGAACAGTGCTTTCCACTGTTCACCGCGCACAGGGTCAGCTTTATAAAGCAGGGCCATGGGCATGTCCTGATGGATGAAGGTGCTGAACATCATCGCGCAACGTCGGCGCAGGATCTGTCGAAAGGGCCGGGTTAAACGGGTTTCGCGATGTTCGATCGGCGACGCCCCGGCAGATTCGGCGGGTGAAAGGAATCTGCCGTTTGGCAGGGTGAAAACAGTCGATCCGAATTTCTCAGGGGCCAAGTTCGGCGTAGATCGTTTCGCGCAAGGCTTAACCTGAACACCATCGCAACCACCTCCCGGTTGCCGGACTCACGATGGGAAATGCCATGAATAGCAAAGTCGACGAAACCCCTCATTTGCTCCGTCAGCGCGATCAATTCGTGCCGCGTGGCCTGGTTACCGCTCACCCGTTGGTGATCGATCACGCCCAAGGTGCCGAGTTGTGGGACGTGGACGGCAAGCGCTACCTGGATTTTGTCGGCGGCATCGGTGTGCTGAACATCGGTCACAACCACCCGAAGGTGGTCGCTGCGGTGCAGGCGCAATTGCAAAAGGTCTCTCACGCCTGTTTCCAGGTGGTGGCCTATAAGCCTTATCTAGACCTGGCCCAGCGCCTGTGCGAAATGATCGGGGGCAAAGAAGCGTATAAAGCAGCGTTCTTTACCTCCGGCGCCGAGGCCGTAGAAAATGCGGTGAAGATCGCCCGCGCTCACACCAATCGCTCGGCAGTGATCGCCTTCCGCGGTGGCTTCCACGGCCGTACCTTGCTCGGCACCACGCTGACCGGCATGAGCCAGCCGTACAAGCAGAACTTCGGGCCGTTCGCGCCGGAGGTCTTCCACACTCCGTATCCGAATGCCTATCGCGGTGTCACCAGCGAGATGGCGCTCAAGGCCCTCGACGAGTTGCTGGCCACCCAGGTTGCTCCTGAGCGTGTCGCCGCGATCATCATCGAACCGGTGCAGGGTGACGGCGGTTTCCTGTCAGCGCCGGCGGAGTTTCTCCAGGCCCTGCGCGCGCTGACGGAAAAGCACGGCATCGTGCTGATTCTCGATGAAATCCAGACCGGTTTCGGCCGTACCGGCAAGTGGTTCGGTTTCCAGCACGCCGGCATTCAGCCGGACCTGGTGACCGTCGCCAAAAGCCTGGCCGGTGGCTTGCCGTTGTCCGGGGTGGTCGGCAAGGCCGAGATCATGGACGCGCCGCTGCCCGGTGGCCTGGGCGGCACTTACGGTGGCAACGCCTTGTCCTGTGCCGCCGCGCTGGCGGTGATCGAGGCGTTCGAGGAAGAACAGCTGCTGGCCCGCGGTGAAGCACTGGGCGAGCGTTTGCGCCAAGGGCTGCTGCGTTTGCAGGCTCGTCACGGGCAAATCGGTGACGTGCGCGGCACCGGGTTCATGCTGGCGATCGAACTGATCAAGGATGATGAGGCCCGCACGCCGGACGCTGACCTGAATCAGCGACTGATCGATGAAGCCCGGGCCGGCGGTTTGCTGGTGATCAAATGCGGGGTGTACCGCAACGTGCTGCGCTTCCTCGCACCGCTGGTGACCACCGAAGAACAGGTCGATGAAGCGCTGCAGATTCTTGAAGCGGCATTGGCACGCGTCTTGAACTGAGCTCTTGGCCGCTCGGGGCGGTGCCACAAGGCATCGCCCGTGAGCGTTTATGGAGCATGGATTGATGGAATGCATCATCGGAGGCTTTGCGCACCATGGGGCTGACTGAATATCGAGCACTGCTCATCGATTGCGATGAGGTCCTGGTCGATCGGGACTCGGGTGTCTGGACGGCACTGCAACCGCTGCTGGACAGCCGAGGCGGTCATCCGGACAAGGAACAGGTGCTGGCCGAATACAGCGAGGTGGTGCGTGCGCTGTATCCGCGTTTCGCTGAACTGGGCTTTAGTGGCGTGCTGTGTTTCGCCCATCGCCAGTTGGCCGAGCGCTGGGGCCTGAAAGCCAGCTGGGAGGAGGGCATGAGCTTTGCCCGTTCGGTGGCCGGTTGGTCGCTGTTCGAGGACGCACCCGGGGCGATGTTGTACTTGCGCAAGTTCTACCGCTTGCTGGTGCACGGCGACCGGGATGCCGAGGATCGAGGGCTGCTCTGCGAGCGGCTGGGGATCATGCCCGACGATTTCATCTCACTGGCGAGCGACCCTTTACTCGATCCAGAGTGGTTGAAGGACAACGAACTTGACCCCGGCAGCATCCTGCACGTGACCCGCCCTTCGGCCGGCCGACAGGCGGCCAAAGACGTGTGCCTGATCTGTCGCGGCCGCTCAAAACAGCCCACGCCGTGCGCGGCGGATTACTGTATTAACAGCATGGCGGATCTGGTGGCTCAGCATCAGCTGTCTTTACGGCGCTGATTTTGCTAGAAGATTGTCTTACAAACGGCAGTCAAGAGGTACGCAATGGAAGGGTTAGTCAAACTGGACCGAATCGACATCAGCATCCTGGTGGAGCTGCAAAAGGACGGGCGCATGACCAACGTCAGCCTGGCCGATGCGGTGGGGTTGTCGGCCAGTCCCTGCCTGCAACGGGTCAAACGGCTTGAGTCGGCCGGGTATATTTCCAGCTACAAGGCGCACCTGAACCTGGCCAAGATCACCGATTCGGTGACGGTGTTTACCGAAATCACCTTGAGCGACCACAAGCGCGAAGACTTCGCCAAGTTCGAGTCCAATATCCGTCTGGTGGACGAAGTGCTCGAGTGCCATTTGATCAGCGGTGGCTACGATTACCTGGTGCGCTTCATGACCCGCAGCATCCAGCATTATCAGGAAGTGGTCGAAAGCCTGCTCGACAAGAACATCGGCATCTCCAAGTACTTCAGCTACATCGTCATCAAATCCCCGGTGCTCAAGGACGGCGTGCCGCTGCGTAAATTGCTGCGCCACTGACAGACTCCATTCTTAGACCCAATACGAATCCCCTGTGGGAGCGAGCTTGCTCGCGATAGCGGTTGATCAGTCGAAATCTTTACCGACTGACTCGCCACCATCGCGAGCAAGCTCGCTCCCACAGTTGTTTTGCAGTGCCGCAACGCACTGTGTTTGGACATGGGGCCTCTGGAACCGCCCAAGGCGCTTCATCCTGGCGCAAGCCGCATAAACGGCTGTTTCAAGCCACAAAAACAGTTGCCGATTGCCCCGTATGCGCTGATTTCAGAGCAAAGCGCAAAAGTCTCTGCGCTGTAATGCGTACAGAGAGAGGGGTGCGGTTTTTGAAGTCGCTGATTCGAAAGGATGAGGCGACTGCAGCAAATCGCTGAATAACACCAATCGGAGCGTAAAAAATGCGAATGAGCAACGCAAAAGCACTATTGGGTTACGGCGTTCTCCTGCTGGCGAGCAGCAGCGAGGCGCATCAAATCTGGTATGAACAACCACCCGGGCAACCCCTGGCGTTGTACTACGGGGAATATGACAAGAACATGCTGGAAGTCACACCGGGCGGGATGGACCGGTTCCAGCAACTCAAGGGCTGGTCGATCAGCAACAAGTCCCAGCCGTTAACACTGACCTTGCAGCGCCAGGCCTTTGCGGTGGCCCATAAAACCCGTGCCGATGACTCGCTGCTGGCCCAGGACCCGCACTATCCGATCTTCGATATTCATGAGGCCGACAAGGCGCTGAAGACCCACTGGACGCCGGCGACCCGTTGGGTCGGTGACTTGCGCGCACGCACCCCGGAACTGACCCTGGACATCGTGCCCACCGGCGTCGCCGATGCAGGCAAGGCGCAGTTCCAAGTGTTCTATGCGTCCAAACCGTTGGCCGATCAGGACGTGGTGCTGGAAACCGGCTCCGGTGAAGTATTCACCCAGCGCACCGATGCTGCGGGCAAAGTCAGCTTCGAGCTGCCGTGGCAGGGCACCTACGTGGTGGCCGTCGAGTACAAGGACCGCACGCCCGGCGAGCGCATCAGTCCTCAAGGCAAGGCCGAGCCGTTCGATATAAAGAGCTTCAGTTCGACACTGTCGTTCTATCGATCACAGGGCCAGACGCCGTTGCCGCGCGCGCCATCGCAGCTGCCGGCATCGGAAGTCGCCAGGCTGAAGAAACAAGCCTGATCCCTCGACCACTACATGAGTGACTGATATGACCCAATCTTCAGGATTGGCAGGGCAGGCGACAACCGCTTCCCCTGCGCTTGCAACCAGTGCCGTCAAGGCCAACACCCGCATGCTGGCGATCGACGCCCTGCGCGGTTTCGTCATGCTGTTGATGCTGATCGACCACGTGCGGGAAACCTTTCTGCTGCACCGTCAGGTCACCGATCCGATCGATGCGTTGAGCGTCACACCGGACCTGTACTTCACCCGCATGCTCAGCGAGATCTGCGCCCCGGCGTTCATCTTCCTCACCGGTTTGTCCGCCTGGCTGTACAGCCAGAAACATACGGCGAAAGAAACCTCGGTGTTCCTGCTCAAGCGCGGGTTGTTCCTGGTGTTTCTCGAAGTCACCTTCGTGTGCTTTGCCTGGAACGCCGAGTTCCCGCCCAAGACCCTGTGGCTGCAGGTGATCTGGTGCATCGGCATCTGCATGATCGTGCTCGCCGGTTTGCTGCACTTCAAACGCAGTTGGCTGATTGTGCTCGGGGTGGCCATTGTCGCCGGGCACAACCTGCTCGATGGCGTGACCGTGGGGCCGGAGTCGCCGTTCTTCGTGCCGTGGTCGATCCTGCATCAGCGAGTGTTCATCGACATCACCGAGTTCACCCGAGCCCGCACCACGTACCCGGTATTGCCCTGGATTGGCGTGATCCTGCTGGGGTGGGGGATCGGGCCGTGGTTCGGCAAGGACATGGACCCGGCCGAGCGGATTTCCCGCCTGCTCAAACTGGGTGCAGGCCTGCTGGTGGCGTTCGTGTTCATTCGCTACTTGAACGTCTATGGCGAGAAACCCTGGGTGCAGACCGGTGACTCGCTGCGCACCTTCATGAGTTTCATGAGCGCCAAGAAGTACCCGCCCTCGCTGATGTTCCTGATGCCGACGATTGGCCTTTCGCTGATCTTGCTGGCGCTGTTCGAGAAGCTGCAGGATCGCTGGTCCACGGCGACCCTGGCGATTTACGGCGGGGCGCCGATGTTCTTCTATTTGCTGCACTTGTACGTACTCAAGGCCATGTACCTGGTGGCAGTCGCAATCTGGGGCGCCAATCAGGGTGCCTACTATGGCTTCGATAACCTGCCCACGGTGTGGCTGTGGAGTGTGATCCTCGGGGTGTTGCTGTTCTTCCCGACGCGCTGGTTCGCCAACCTCAAACAGCGCCGTCGCGATATCGCGATCCTCAAATACCTCTGAGGTGACCTACGGTGTCCCCCGTTCGGCGGGACACCTTGCAGACCCCGAATTCTGTGGAGTTGCACTGTGAAAACCCTATCGACGCATACCCTGCTATTGGCATTGGGCGGGCAGTCCCTGCTCGCCCTGGCTTCAGAGCAAGACACCGCAAAAGGCTTTATCGAAGACAGCCAATGGAGCCTGCTCAACCGCAGCCTCTATGACCGTCGCGACTATGAACACGGCTCACTGAGCAATGGCGCGCGCAATGCCTTCAAGCCCCGGGCCGAACGCAGCGACCTGGCCGAGGAGTGGGCCTACGGCCTGATGGCCGATTTCACCTCCGGCTACACCGCCGGCACCGTGGGGCTGGGCATGGACGCTCACGTCTATTCCGGCTGGGAACTGGACAGCGGCGGCGGGCGGGCCGGCAAGGCGCGGGTGTTGGGCGTGGACAATGACGGGCACCCCAAGGATGAGTTCAGCCGTGGCGGTGCCGTGGCCAAACTGCGGTTTTCCTCGACTGAATTGCGTTACGGCGAGCAGCGGGTGAAAACCCCGGTGTTCGGTTCCTCCGACAGCCGCTTGCTGCCGGAGACCGCCACCGGCTGGCTGCTGACCAGTCGAGAGCTGCCCGCCACCACCCTGTATGGCGGACATTTCAACGAGAGCACCGACCGCAACGCCACCAGTCATGACCAAGGCTTTGTGGTCAATTACTCCAACGGAAAACAGGGCGACAGCTTCGATTTGGTAGGGGTGCGCAACACGGCGGTCAAAGGGCTCAACGCCAGCCTGTTCAGCGCGGACTACGCCGACACCTGGCGACAGCACTACCTGGGAGCGGTCTACACCCAGCCGTTGGCGGAAGGCCAGGACCTGATCTTTGATCTCAATCTGTATCGAACCCAGGACACTGGAAAAGCCTTGTCCGGCCGCATCGACAACACCACCTGGAGTTTGCTGTCGACCTACAAACTCGGGGCCCACAGCTTCGGCCTGGGCTATCAAAAGGTCGATGGCGACACGCCTTTCGATTACGTGACCCGTGGCGCGATCTACCTGAGCAACGCCGTGGCGCTGTCCGATTTCAACGCGCCCCGGGAGGCTTCCTGGCAAGCGCGCTACGACCTGAATATGGCCGGTTACGGCATTCCCGGCCTGACCTTCGGCGCCCTGTACGTGCGCGGCAGCGGCATCGATGGTACGCACATGGACCCGAACGGCGGCTACAAGTGGTTGGGTTACGGGCAGGGCGGCAAGCATTGGGAACGTGATCTGCAGGCCAAATACGTGGTGCAGTCGGGCGTCGCGAAAAACCTCGCGTTCAGCCTGCGCCATGCGGTTCATCGCGGGAATGCGGCGCAAGCAGAGCTGGACGCCAATCAGATCCGCCTGGCGATCGAATACCCGCTGGGTGGCAAATTCTGATCCGGAACGGAATCGCCTTTGTGCACTTTTATAAGGCCACGCAACACACCTCTGCACTATGCGAAGGCAAACATCGGGCTTTGATGGGCGCCCGTGGTCAACGTTTACTGGCGCAAGAACTGCCAATGGCCGACTGGCACAAAGTCTGCAAGACACTGTTCAGGCCCACTGTGAATGCAGTCGAGTGGGCAGCCCCCTCGGTCAACGACGATCGATTGGCCGAACAGGTCGCGGGCAACATCGGTGGATCCGGCATAGATGCCTGACTTAGCACCGTAAACGAACAGGCAAAGACGCCTGGAACCGCAAGGTTTCAGGCGTTTTTTTTTGCTTTTTGAACAGCTATCGACGGGTGTCTCTTATGAATTCCAATGTTGCCACTTTGAACAAGCTGCAAACGCTGATCGTGATCGGCAATGGCATGGTCGGACATCATTGTGTCGAACAGCTGATCGAACGTGGTGCCCTTGATCACTATCGCCTGCACGTGTTCAGCGAGGAGCCGATGCGTGCCTACGACCGCGTGCACCTTTCCGAGTACTTCTCCGGCCGTGATGCCGAGTCGCTGGCCCTCGGTGAAGCCTCGCTGTACCAGACCCCGGGCGTCACGCTGCATCTGGGGGTGCCGGTCCTGGAAATCGACCGCGCACGCCGCCAGGTGATCACCGCGCAAGGCTGCGTCTCCTACGACAAATTGGTGCTGGCCACCGGGTCCTATCCGTTTGTGCCGCCGATCGAAGGCGCAGAGGGCGATTCGCGCCTGGTGTATCGCACCCTTGAAGACCTCGACGCCATTCGTGCCGCGGCAAGCAACGCCCGCCGCGGCGTGGTGGTCGGCGGTGGCTTGCTGGGCCTGGAAGCCGCCAACGCCCTGAAAACCCTGGGTCTGGAAGCCCACGTGGTGGAATTCGCCCCGCGCCTGATGCCGGTGCAGCTGGACGAATACGGTGGCCTGGCGCTCAAGGCGCAGATCGAACGCCTCGGCGTCGGCGTGCATTTGTCGCGCGGTACGCAATCGATCAGCGCAGGCGAGGAATACCGCTACCGGATGAACTTCGGCAATGACGAATTCCTTGAAACCGACCTGATCGTGTTCTCCGCCGGCATCCGTGCGCAAGACACACTAGCCCGTCAATGCTCGCTGGAAGTCGGCCCGCGCGGTGGTGTGGTGATTGACGACCAATGCCTGAGCAGCGATCCGAACATCTATGCCATCGGCGAGTGTGCCGCGTGGAACGGCAGCATCTTTGGTCTGGTTGCACCCGGTTACCAGATGGCGCGCGGCGTCGCCGCACTGTTGTGCAACGAAACCGCCGAGCCGTTCATGGGCGCGGACATGTCGACCAAACTCAAACTGCTGGGCGTCGATGTCGGTTCCATCGGCGACGCCCACGGCAGCACGCCGGGCGCGCGCAGTTATCAGTTCATCGACGAAACCACGGCCAGCTATCGACGCCTGGTGGTGGACGCGACCGGCAAGCACGTACTCGGCGCGGTGCTGGTCGGTGACAACAGTTATTACGACACGCTGCTGCAATACATGCAGAACGCGATTGCGCTGCCGGCGGAACCCGCCAGCCTGATTCTGCCGTCGTCCGAAGGCGCGCCGACCCTGGGCCCGGGCGCGTTGCCCGAAGCAGCCACGGTGTGCTCGTGCCACAACGTCACCAAGGGCTCTATTTGTTCGGCCATCGACGGTGGCTGCACCGACCTCGGCCTGCTCAAATCGCAGACCAAAGCCTGCACCGGTTGCGGCGGTTGTGCCGGGCTGCTCAAGCAGGTTTTCGAACATGAGTTGATTGCCCGTGGCGTCAGCGTCGACAAGAGCCTGTGCGAACACTTTGCCTATACCCGTCAGGAGCTTTATGCGCTGGTGCGGGTAGAAGGGGTGATCACCTTCGAAGAACTGCTGGCCAAGCATGGTCGTGGTCACACCGGTTGCGACGTCTGCAAACCAGCGGTGGGCTCGATCCTCGCGTCGTGCTGGAACCAGCCGATCATGGACGCCTCACTGGTGCCGCTGCAGGACACCAACGACACCTTCATGGCCAACATGCAGAAAAACGGCACCTATTCGGTGGTGCCACGCATCCCCGGTGGCGAGATCACCGCCGACAAACTGATCGCGATTGGCGTGGTGGCGAAGAAATACGACCTCTACACCAAAATCACCGGCGGCCAGCGTATCGACCTGTTTGGCGCGCAGTTACATGAACTGCCTGACATCTGGGCCGAGCTGATCGAAGCCGGTTTCGAAACCGGGCACGCCTACGGCAAATCGACCCGTACCGTGAAGTCGTGTGTCGGCAGCACCTGGTGCCGTTATGGCGTGCAAGACAGCGTGCAAATGGCCCTGACCATCGAGGACCGCTACAAGGGCCTGCGCTCGCCGCACAAGCTCAAATTCGCGGTGTCCGGTTGCACCCGCGAGTGCGCGGAGGCCCAGAGCAAAGACGTTGGCGTGATCGCCACTGAGAAAGGCTGGAACCTTTACATCGCCGGTAATGGCGGCATGCGCCCACGTCACGCCGAGCTGTTCGCCACCGACCTCGACGATGCGACCCTGATCCGCTACATCGACCGCTTCCTGATGTTCTACATCCGCACCGCCGACAAATTGCAGCGTACCTCGGTGTGGCGCGAAAGCCTGGAGGGCGGCCTCGATTTCCTTAAGGACGTGATCATCAACGACAGCCTCGGGCTGGGTGAAGAGCTCGAATCGCAGATGCAACTGGTGGTCAATCGCTATGAATGCGAGTGGGCCAACGCCCTCAAAGACCCGGAAAAACTCAAGCGCTTCCGTACCTTCGTCAACGATAAACGCCCGGACCCGGACATCCACTTTGTCCAGGAACGCGGCCAGCGGCGCCCGATCATGGCCGCCGAACTCAACCTTATCCCTGTTACCGAGGAGATTGCCTGATGAGCCAGTCCAATACCCAACGCATCGATTCCCTGGAAAACACCGAGGCCTGGCAAACGGTGTGCGAGCAACAGGACCTGGTCAGCAACTCCGGCGTCGTCGTCTGGCTCGACGGCGCGCAAGTGGCGCTGTTCTATCTGCCGGGTGCCGAGGGGCGGACCCTCTACGCCATCGACAACCATGACCCGCAATCCGGGGCGAATGTGATCGGTCGCGGGTTGGTGGGCAGCATCAAGGGGGATCTGGTGGTTGCATCGCCGATCTACAAACAGCATTTCCGTCTTGAGGACGGTAGCTGTCTGGAGTATCCGCAACAGCGTCTGCGTGTCTGGCCCGTGCGGTTGAACAGCGGTGTGGTGGAAGTCGGGGTACACGTATGAAAACAGCCGCTCAACTGCTCAAACTCAAGGTCGTGCAAAACCGCCAGGTGCATAGCATCGCGCCGGATGAAATGGTGCTTGAAGCCTTGAGGATCATGGCCGAGAAGAACGTGGGTGCGTTACCGGTGATTGAGGCCGGGCAGGTGGTCGGCGTGATCAGCGAGCGCGACTATGCGCGCAAGGTGGTTCTGCAGGGGCGCTCTTCGGTCGGTACGCCGGTGCGCGACATTATGAGTGCGCCGGTGGTGACCGCTGATAGTCAGCAGAGCATTGAGCGTTGCATGGCGGTCATGACCGACAGTCATCTGCGTCATCTGCCGGTGGTGGATGGTGGCGAGCTGATTGGTCTGTTGTCGATTGGGGATCTGGTCAAGGAGGCTATCGTTGAACAGGCGGATCTGATTCGGCAGTTGGAGCACTACATTCGCGGGCACTGAACGGGTCTGGGCCATGGTGTTCAGTTAAGGTTGGGGTACATATCCGTTTCTGCGGTGATGGCTGCTGGCGGTTTCGCTTTTACAGCGAGTCACTTTTGACAAACGCCTCAAAAGTAACCAAAAAGTCTTGCCCCTCCATTCGGTGCCTCGCCTAGGCTCGGCATGCCCTCACTCCGGCATTGCTCCGGGGGCCCGCCGCCATCGGCCATTCATGGCCGGGGGCGGCTACCGCGGCATCCTTGCCGCGGTGCCCCCTGCGCAACGCCTGCGTTCGGCCTCTGGGAAAGGGGCAACAGATCAAAATCAAAAGCCACAGCAAGATCAAAAGATCGCAGCCTCGTTTCACTCGACAGCTCCTACAGGGGGGAAGGGGTGTACGCACGCTCCTCACCACTCAACAGGCCGAGCGTTAGCTCGCCTGCAGCTTTTGATCTTGATGCACCGCCCCATCGAGAGGCCGAGAGGAGGTTCTGCGCAGTGGGCAACCCGGCATGGATGCCGGGTTAGCCGCCCCCGGCCATGGATGGCCGATGGCGGCGGGCCCACGGAGCAGGACCGGAGCGAGGGCATGCCGAGCCTAGGCGAGGCACCGAACGAAAGGGGCAGAAGCGCTTTGGTTACTTTCCGCCGGGCCGCGCAGGCTTTTCGAAAGTGACTCGCTGTAAAAGCGAAACCGATAGGCGCCGTGACCGCAGAAACGGATATGCACACGGTTTTGCGGCTTTCTTGATCGGTATCAACCGCATACCCAGGCAGTCTCTGTAGTCTCCAGAGACCGACAGCCAATGCGCTCACCCCAATGTTCGCCGTAGCGCGGGTTGCCTTGACCCAAGGCGAAAACACCATGATCTATCCGCTGATTCTGACCTTGCACCTGTTTGCCGCGCTGATCTTCATCGGCACGGTGTTCTTTGAAGTCCTGTTCCTGGAAAGCATCCGCAAACAGCTACCCGCCAGGGTGATGCCGCTGGTCGAACAGGGCATCGGTCGCCGCGCTCGCTCACTGATGCCGTGGGTGCTGCTGGTGTTGTTCGGCGCGGGACTGGGCATGGTCTGGTTGCGCTACTTGCCAGCCCTGGCCTCACCACTGGCCTCATCGTTCGGCACATTGCTGGCGTTGAAAATTGCAGTGGCCGCGAGTGTGCTGCTGCATTTCCTCGGAGCCATGTTTTTGTTCAAAAGCGGCCGAATGAGCCCGCGATACCTGCACTTCATCCATGGCAGCCTGTTTTGCCACATGGTCGTTATCGTGCTGCTGGCCAAGGGCATGTTTTACCTGACGTGGTAATCGGGCTGGACCGGTGGTCCGTTGTGCAGACACTTCGCTTGCGCTTGACGCAAATCAAGGAGCATTGATGGTTAAACCCGGAGACTGAAAGTCCGCAGCCAGTCTCGGAGACCGTCATGCTCGATTTATTTCACAACCCCGTCGAGTTGATCGCTCGGTGCGATCAAGGCGTGCTTGACCCTAACTGTCATGCCGACACGCAAAAATTTCATGACGGTATTGGCTCTCTGGACCTGCTTCGTGCATTGCGCGTCAGCCGCCAGAAGTGCCGTCCGCTGTCCCTGAACGTGCAGCTGCCTTCCAGCCTCAAGCCGTCTTCCTGTGCCTCGCGTGATATCGCCGACGAGAACAACGGTATCGAGCAGTACCTTCAGCACCTGGAGCGTGAAATCGACCTCGTCGGTTGTCACCTGGGTGCAGAGCAACGGGTCGAGCAGTTTCATCTGGGGGGCGGAACCCCCACGCCTGCCCATCTGCAACGGCTGATGAGTCATCTGCGTGGCCGGTTCAATTTTCTCGAACATGAAGGCGGCGACTACAGCGTCGAGGTAGACCTTCACCACACCGACTGGTCGACCATGGGGTTGTTGCGCGACCAGGGTTTCAATCACGTCAGCATCGGCGTGCCGGATATCGACGCCGACTGTGACAGGTCGGTGGCGTGCTACCAGAACCCGGCGCCGATCCAGTCGCTCATGGATGCCGCGCGCACCTTTGGGTTTCGGTCCATCAACGTCGATCTGGGGTTTGGCCATGCCTGGCAGACGCCAGACAGTTTTGCGCTGAAGCTGGCGACCATTATCGAACTGGAGCCGGACCGGCTGATGGTGTTCGATTATGCCCGACCACCACGGCGCTATCGGCCGGTGCTCGGTGACAAAGTCAGAGAGTTGTGCAGCCAGGACGATAAAGGCGCGATGCGCCAGATCTGTTTCGAGCAACTGCTTGGTGCGGGTTATCACTACATCGGTCTGGGGCAGTTTGTCCGGCCTGATGACGATTTGGCGGTCGCCCAGGAGCGCGGCCGGTTGCGCCGTACCTGTGAGGGTTTCTCCCGTCACGGCTATTGCGATCATGTTGGATTCGGTTTGGGATCGATCAGCCAGATCGACGATTTGTACACGCAAAACACCGACGAGATTGAACGCTATCAGCAGCAACTGGACATGCGGCAATTGCCGACGTGTCGAGGCTGGCGCTTCGAGGCGGGGGATCAGATCAGGCAAATGGTCATGGAGCGTCTGGCCTGTGATCAAGAACTGGATATCCGCGCCATCGAGCGGCGCTACGGGCTGGTTTTTTCCAAGTACTTCTCAGCCGTCTGGCCGTTGCTGGAGCAATTGAGCCGGGACGGGTTGATTGAATTATCAGACCGTTTCATCAGCATCCTTCCCGCCGGTCGGCCGGAAGTGGATGCCATCTGCAACCTGTTTGAAAAGGATTTTGGCGGGCCCATTGCGAGTTGATCGATCATGAACAAGACTTTTGATTTCAATCGCGCCCTGGTCGAAAAGTATGACCGCCCGGGGCCGCGCTATACCTCTTACCCTACGGCGCCACAGTTTCACCAGGCGTTTGCCGTTGACGACTATCAGCGTGCCGCCCGCGACAGCAATCAGGTGGCCGCGCCGAAACCGTTGTCGGTGTACATCCACATTCCGTTCTGCAAAAGCCTTTGTTACTACTGCGCCTGCAACAAAATCATTACCCAGAAAACCCATCGCGCAGTCGAGTACCTGAAGTACCTCAAGCGTGAAATCGCGATGCAGGCGGCTCTGTTCGACGGCACCCGAAAACTCACACAGCTGCATCTGGGCGGGGGCACACCGACCTATTTGACCAGCGAACAGCTGGCGGACCTGATGGACTGCCTGCACCAGGCGTTCAACATGGATGACAGCGATGACCATGAGTTCTCCATCGAGGTCGACCCGCGCACCATCAGCACCGAGCAGATTCAATCGTTGCGCCAGTTGGGCTTCAATCGCCTGAGTTTCGGCGTGCAGGATTTCGACCCCGACGTACAGGCGGCGGTCAATCGCCAGCAAAGTGAAGAGCAGATTTATGCGCTGGTCGCGGCGGCGCGCGAGGCGCAATTCAAGTCGATCAGCGTCGACCTTATCTACGGTTTGCCGCTCCAAACCGTGACGAGTTTCGACGTCACCCTCAGCAAGATTATCGCGCTGCGTCCGGACCGGATTGCCGCCTACAGCTACGCGCATTTGCCGGAGATGGTCCGCGCGCAACGGTTGATTCGCCCCGCCGACATGCCGCCACCGGAGCGCAAGCTGGAACTGCTCGAGCTGACCATCCGCCGTCTGACCGAGGCCGGTTACGTCTATATCGGCATGGATCATTTCGCCTTGCCGGAAGACGAGCTGGCGCTGGCCCGGGCCAATGGCACGCTGCAGCGTAATTTTCAGGGCTATTCCACCCATGCCGACTGCGATTTGATCGGCCTTGGGGTGTCGTCGATCGGCAAGGTCGGCGACAGCTACAGCCAAAGCGTCAAGGAGCTTTCGCAGTACTACGCGCGTATCGATCAAGGGTTGTTGCCGGTGCATCGCGGTTACCGCTTGAACGCCGACGACCTGCTGCGCCGCGAGGTGATCAGCGACCTGATGTGCCACGGCCATATCGCGTTCGAAAAGTACGAGGCGCGGCATGGCATTCGTTTCACCGAGTACTTTGCCGAGGCGCTGGCGCAGCTGGGCGAGCATGTGCGCGATGGATTGCTGCAGATTCACCGCGACGAATTGGTGCTGCTGCCACAAGGGCATTTGATGATGCGCAGTGCCGCGATGGCGTTTGACGCCTATCTGGGTGGTGAGCAAAAAGGCCAGTTTTCACGCACGGTCTGAGACCGAAAGCCCTTTCGAAAATCAGCGAACCCATGACAATCCATCAGCCTTCGATACACGGCAACCTACGCGCCTGGGGCGTCGAACCGTTGATCGCGGTCGACGTGACGGACGATCCCGGCCTGAAGGGCTGAGCAACCCCCTTGAAACATAGAAACCACCTGGCGGAATTTTTTTTGAAATCAAGGGGTTGCCAGCTTCGGGAAATCAGTACATAATTCACGCCATCGAAAGCACTGATCGCTGAAAAAGCTCAATGTTTTCAAGGAGTTAGGTCACGAATCTTACTCCAAGTTTGTACGCGTTTGATGTCGTGCTACTGACATCAGATGTTTGAGGCCGAGTAGCAAAATGGTTATGCAGTGGATTGCAAATCCACCTACGCCGGTTCGATTCCGACCTCGGCCTCCACTTTAAACGAGCTCCGTAGATCTATGATTTACGGAGCTTTTTTATTTGCACTGCCCTGCAAGATTTAGTCTTGAAAAGGCCAGTCGCGAACTTGCTTCACCGGGGCGGGATGTATATATTTCCTCCTCTGCTGCACAGGCGTCAGAACTGCCAGATCGTTATTTGACAGTCTCCAGACTGCTTCACCGCGCTACCGCCCGAATGGCGAAACTGGTAGACGCATGGGACTTAAAATCCCCCGCTCGTAAGGGCGTGCCGGTTCGATTCCGGCTTCGGGCACCATTTAAAATCAAGGGTTTGCGGGCGAAAGCTGATGCAAACCCTTGTTTGTTTCTGGCTTGCTGTTTTTAGCCCGTGGCAGTTATTGACCCCGACCGCTAGCCCCTGGATTAGCGCCGCGTCGATCTTGGCCAGAAGGGTTGCCGATATCGACAAGCCTTCTCTCTACCAAGACATTTTGAAGGGCCTGACGGGCTGCAGCGTCTAGCTGGTCTTCTCTCTCCTTGAGTTCAAGCAAGATTGGGCTGGACCAGGTGCGATAGGTTTTCTCGGTATCTCGAATTGATGTCATCTGTCCCCTCCTTGATGAGTGCCCGCCAACACCGTCGGCGCAATTTCGATTCGATAGAACCCTAGTCGAGAAATCTGTTTGCCGCCAAAAAATGGCAGGGTGCCAGGGGCTTAAAAATCATCTAACTAACGCACACCCGTTATCCCAATCGAAAGCGCACGCTGCTTCAATTTCATCCCTCATTTGCCCAGACGCCCGTAGCAGCTGTGCGCCGAACATAGTCGGAAAAGTCCCGCGCCGGCCGACCCAGTGCACGCTGGACGCCATCGGCTACCGGTGTATTGCGACCATCAAGCACGGTGGTGAAGAGATACAGCACCAGGTCGATCAGTTGCACTGGAAGTTGTTCCTGTTCCAACGCCTGACGATAAGCGTCCGGCGGCACCGCGGCGAATCGGATTTCGCGTTTTGTCGCACGGGCGATTTCGTCGACGGCTTCGGCAAAGGTCAGCGCTCGTGGGCCCGTCAGTTCATAGAGTTGGCCTGAGTGTTCTGGTTTGATCAGCGCCTCGACAGCGATCTCGGCGATGTCTTCTGCATCGATAAAGGGCTCTGCGATATGACCGACGGGGAGGGCCAGTTCCCCTTGAAGGATAGGTCCCAGGAAGTGCGCCTCGCTGAAATTCTGGAAGAACCAGCTGGCCCGCAGGATTGTCCAGTCGACTCCGCTGTTCTGGATGACGCGTTCGGCCTGTTCTGCTTCGACCTCGCCGCGCCCCGACAGCAGCACCAGTTTGCTGACACCGCTTTTGACCGCCTGATCGGTGAATGCCTGAACCGTTTCGAGCGCGCCGGGGACGGCGAGGTCTGGTTGAAAGGAGAGGTAGACCGCGTGAATGCCATCAAGCGTAGCTTCCCAGGTAGCCCGATCTTCCCAGTCGAAGGGTGGCGTCGCCACACGGGAACCCAGGCGGACAGGCAGGCCGGCAGTTTCCAGTCGTTGGGCAATTCGCCGACCGGTTTTGCCCGTCGCGCCGAGAATCAGGATGTTCTCTTGAGTGGTTTTCATCGCGTTCATCTCCATCGGGTTAATGTGAGTGATGCTCACGTTAAAAAGATGATAAACCCTCACGTTATGCCGTCAATCAACAGAACTGAAGAAACCGACGTATGGACGCTACCTGTTGGGCGCGCTCATAAGCGGTGCTAAGGTGAGCCTATGTCATGTTTATTGAACGGGAAGCGCACCAGTGCCCAAGAAAATTCCTGAGGTGCCCGAGTCGCTTGTTTCAGAGCCGACCCGGCGCACCCCCACGCAACAACGCAGTCGTGAGCGTCAGGAGCGAATTCTGGCCGTGGCAACTCAACTGATCGAGACCAAGGGCAGCGATCAATTAAAAATGAGTGAAATTGCCGAGCGTTCAGAGATATCGATCGGATCGCTTTATCAATACTTTCCCGACAAGAGTTCGGTGATTCGCACGCTGGCCGAGCGCTATAACGCCGAAAGCCGTCGTTGTATCGAAGAGGCGTTGGGTGCAGTCGAGGACGCGCAAGGATTGCAAGCAGCCTATTCGGAGCTGCTCGATCAGTATTACGAGATCGTTTTTGCTACACCGGCGATGCGTGATATCTGGTCCGGGATGCAGGCAGACAAACAGCTCATGGCGCTGGAGCTGCAGGAGAGTCGTATTGCGGGCGGGTTATTGGCTGACGCGATGCTTCGGGTATTCCCCGACAGCGATGCGTTGCGGGTTCGGGAATCTGCGTTTCTGATCTGGCATTTGGGGGAGGCGACGATGCGGCTGGCCATCTCATGCGCACCCGAGGAGGGGCGTGGTCTGGTCGAAGCCTTCAAACGCATGTCGTTGCTGGAAATCATGGCGCCAGCGGCCGGATCGAGTGAACTCGATTCAGCCGCCGATGCTGTCAGCTAAACGAAAGGCTGACCGGTGAAACCACGAGGCAATCGTTGCAGTCCTTCCATGGCGGTGAGCCGTTCGACCCAAGCCGCGCGCCAGTCATTGGCTGTATGCGTAACTTTGGCTTTGCGTGCGGCGCGGCGTGCAGCGTTGCGCTGGTCTTTGCGCGCATCCTTGAACGCGTCGGTGTTGCGGCAGCTTCTGCATTTCACCCGGGTAAGTTCGCTGGTTGAAACGAGCTTGCTGCCTTTGTGACCGCAGGCCAGATGCCCGCCGACTTTGAAGTGAGTAACCATCAGACGCCTCCTTCGTGACGTGTGATCGTTTGACCTCGCGCGTACGGTGACGTTCGTTGCATGCGTAATGGAAAAAAAAGGCCCGCATGCGGGCGGGCCAGGGGGATTCTTCAAAGGAGTCCGGTCAATCTAGAGCCTGAGATGTGAACACTGTGTGAAACAGACTGCGCAGCCATAAAAAAGCCCAGCGCTAGGCTGGGTTGGGGATGTAGCAGGAAGCGTTCAGGCAAGGACGCACCCGGTGACGATAAGGTCGCCGTTTATGCGTCCTGAATCAGGCCGTGTCCTTGAGGATGTCCAGATCGAATCATCTGAACCGCGGCAGGGGCGGATCGACAGGTTTGAGCGACGACAGCGTATTGCGAATCAGTGGCGCGTCCTTCTCGATGTCGTTCAGACGATCACGAATTCTGAGGGCCGTCGGATGACCACCTTGATGATCGACCCAGTCGGCGATCTCCTTGCATGCCGCTGCCAGGCGAGCCTGACGGGAGTCGAGCAGGGTGAGCAGAGTGGTGATGGACTCTTTTTCGGACATGGCAAACACCTCCGTTCAAGAAACCTGTATTTGGCAGCAAAAAGCCCGCAGGGAGCGAGCTTTCAGCCGTTGGGGTTGCTGTTCCTTCAGCTTTTTCAGTATAGACCCCTAAATGGCAGGTGACCTCAGCCTTCTCGGACCGTCACTTGCGACCTGGCATTCAGCTGCCGGCATTCACGCCGGGCGTCTTCTTCACGATCGAAACCGTCACCGATGAAGCCGCGGGTTCGAGTATCGGTGATGCGATACCAGACGGCGGCGTCGGGTGGTGGATGGTCGGGTTCTCCGGCCCGGCGACCATGGATGATGATCTTGTTGCATCGCTTCACAACGAAAATGTCTTCCATGGCTCACCGCAGCTAATTCAGGTTCACATCAACTATAGAAGCCATTGGCGATCATGCAAAAAAATAGACAGGTCAGTTCGTCGCCTCAGCCATTGCGACCCTCATCTCCAAAAACACCGCCAGCCCGACTTCCTCTGCCCTGAGCCCTTTGCGCGCTCGTGGTCTGGGCAGCTCAGCCAACGCACCCAAAAGAAAACCATCGAGCACCGCCGGGTGGATGTAGCACTTGCGACAGACGGCCGGGGTGTTGCCCAGCTGTTTGGCAACGTTCTTGACCATCTCCACCACATGCCGTTTGGCGTCCGACTCAGGCTCCCACTGCAGTTTCCGCAACACCGCCAATGCCAACGCGCTGCCGGCCCAGGTGCGGTAGTCCTTGGCGGTGAAGTCGGCACCGGTGAGTGTCTGCAGGTAGGCGTTGACGTCGGAGGAACTGACGGTGTGCCGCTCACCGTTTTCATCCAGGTACTGAAACAGGTTTTGCCCCGGAATTTCCAGGCAACGTTTGATGATCCGCGCCAGGCGTCGGTCTTTCACGGTGATCTGGTGCTCGACGCCGCTCTTGCCGCGAAACTGGAACAGGATCGCATTGCCGTTGACTTCGACGTGACGGTTGCGCAGGGTGGTCAGGCCGTAGGATCGGTTGTCCCGAGCGTACTGGGTGTTGCCTACCCGGATCAGCGTCGCATCGAGCAAGGTGATGACCGTGGCCATGACTTTGTCGCGACTGAAGCCGGGAGCCGCCAGCAGTGCTTCAAGCTGTTTGCGCAGTTTCGGCAGCGCCAACCCAAAGTCCCGCAAACGTGAGTACTTGTCAGCATCACGCACTTCTCGCCAGCGCGGGTGATAGCGGTATTGCTTGCGACCCCGGGCATCACGACCGGTAGCTTGCAGATGGCCGCGCGGGTCTGCGCAGATCCACACATCGGTGTAAGCCGGGGGCACGGCGAGGGCATTGATGCGTTTGATCTCGTCTTGATCGGTAATGCGCTGACCCGCAGGGTCGAAGTAGCAGAACTTGCCGCGCAGTTTCTTGCGGGTGATGCCGGGCTGGGTGTCATCGACGTAATGCAGGTCGGATGGCAGCGCATCGGGCCGCGCGGTATCGGGCATGGCGGTAGTCCTTGGCGGTGGATCAGGGGCCGTTACAGCCATTGACCGCGCGCCGTTGCAGTCGTGCCAGCGGATTTACGCCAGCACCGCAACCGCCTTGATCTGTGCCCAGAGTTGTTGGCCGGGGTGCACGCCCAATTGGTCCCGGGAGTAGCGGGTGATCCGCGCCAGCAGCGGTGTGCCGCCAGCGTCCAGACGGATGAGCACGTGGGCGGCATTGTCCGCGCCCATTTCACTGATCACGGTGACCGGCAGGCGATTGAGGATGCTGCTTTGCTCGACACTTTGCAGGCTCAGGCTGACATCCCGCGCCTGAACCTTGCAACGCAGCGCCTGGCCCAAGGTCATCGGTGAGTGAGCTACCCGAATATTCAGGGTCGTGTCGGGCAGTTGCAGGGTCAGCAACTGGTAGTCGGCGTCATGGGCGCTGACGTGCCCCTCGATCACCACTCCGGCGTCGTCGCCCAGCGCCATTGGCAAGTCGAGACGGGCCAGGGTTTCGCCAATAGGGCCGCTGGCCAGCGCCTTGCCTTCACTCAGCAAGACGATGTGGTCGGCCAGCCGCGCGACTTCATCCTGTGAGTGGCTGACGTACAGCACCGGGATGTCCAGTTCATCGTGCAGTCGCTGCAGGTAAGGCAGGATTTCGTTTTTGCGTTGGCTATCCAATGCCGCCAGCGGCTCGTCCATCAGCAACAGTTTCGGGCTGGTGAGCAGGGCGCGGGCGATGCCGACCCGCTGCCGTTCTCCGCCGGAAAGGTGCTGCGGATGGCGATCCAGCAAATGGCCGATCCCGAGCAGTTCAGTCGCGTGTGCCATGTCGACCCGTCGCTGCGGGCGAGGAATGCGCTTGAGTCCGAACTGCAGATTGGCCAGCACCGACAGATGGGGAAACAGGCTGGCTTCCTGGAAGACGTATCCCAGCGCACGTTTGTGTGGTGGCACGAAAATCTTTTTGTCGCTGTCTTGCCAGACTTCATCGTTGACCTGGATGAAACCTTGCTCGGCCTTCTCCAGGCCGGCGATGCAACGCAGGCAGGTGGTCTTGCCCGAACCGGAATGACCGTAAAGGGCAGTGACGCCGCGGCCGGGCAATTGCAGATCCACTTCCAGGGCGAACCCCGAATACCTCAGTTTCAGACGCGTATGAATCATTGATCAGCTCCAGCCCGCTTTGGTTTTACGGCTGGAGTAGAGCGCCAGCAACACAATAAAGGAGAACACCAGCATCGCCCCGGCCAGCCAATGGGCCTGGGCGTATTCCATGGCTTCGACGTGATCGTAGATCTGCACCGAGACCACGCGAGTCTTGTCGGGAATGTTGCCACCGATCATCAGCACCACGCCGAATTCACCCACGGTGTGGGCGAAACCGAGAATGGCAGCGGTGATGAAACCGGGGCGGGCCAGCGGCAGGATCACGCTGAAAAACGTGTCCCAGGGATTGGCGCGTAAGGTCGCGGCCACTTCCAGTGGGCGAGTGCCGATGGCGGAAAAAGCGTTTTGCAGTGGCTGGACCACGAACGGCATCGAGTACAGCACCGAGCCGATCACTAACCCTGCAAAACTGAAAGTGAGGGTGCCAAGTCCCAGTGATTGGGTGAAGTGGCCGACAAACCCGTTAGGGCCGAGCGCCAGCAACAGATAAAAGCCTATCACCGTCGGCGGCAGCACCAGGGGCAGGGCGACGATCGCCCCGACCGGGCCGCGCAACCACGAACGGGTGCGCGACAGCCATAACGCAATCGGAGTGCCGATGACCAGCAGGATAACCGTCGTCAGCGACGCCAGTTTCAGGGTCAGCCAGATGGCAGAAAAGTCGGCACTTGATAGCGTCATTTAGAGTTGGTAGCCGTAGGATTTGATGACAGCGGCGGCTTTCGGACCTTTGAGGTACTCAACCAGCGCCTTGGCGGCCGGGTTGTCCTTGCCTTTGTTGAGGATCACCGCATCTTGTTTGATCGGGTCGTGCATGCTGGCTGGAACGATCCAGGCCGAGCCGCCGGTGACTTTGCCGTCTTTGTAGATCTGCGACAAGGCCACAAAACCCAGTTCGGCGTTACCGGTGGAGACGAACTGGTAGGCCTGGGTGATGTTCTGGCCTTCAACGATCTTGGCTTTGACCTTGTCGGTCAGGCCCAGCTTGGCCAGCACCTGAGTAGCGGCCAGACCGTAAGGCGCCGCTTTCGGGTTGGCGATGGACAGATGCTGATACTGGTTGTCGCTCAACACTTTGCCCTTGGCATCGACGTAACCTTCTTTCGCCGACCACAGCGCCAGGGTGCCGACGGCGTAGGTGAAGCGCGAGCCCTTGACCGTGTCGCCTTCGGTTTCGAGTTTTTGCGGGGTGGTGTCGTCCGCCGAGAGGAACACTTCGAACGGTGCGCCGTTCTTGATCTGGGTATAGAACTGGCCGGTGGCACCAAAGGAGGTGACCAGTTTATGCCCGGTGTCTTTTTCGAAATCGGCGGCGATCGCCTGAATCGGTGCCGTGAAGTTGGCAGCGACGGCAACCTGGACTTCGCCCGCCTGGGCGGACCCGAAAGCGAACACTGCAAGCAGGGTTGCCAGGCAGGTGGGGGCAAAACGTGAGGCACGAATGGTCATGAAACGGCTCCGTTATAGGCAAGTGCAACGAGGGGGTGAAACGCTATATAGCGGAATATATAGCGAAATGCCTGCAAACGGAACTTTGTAGGAGTGAGAGACGTTCAGTTGTGATGAGGAGCTAACCTGTGGCGAGGGGGCTTGCCCCCGTTCGGCTGCGAAGCAGTCGCAAAGCTTTTGGGGCCGCTGTGCGACCCAACGGGGGCAAGCCCCCTCGCCACAGATTTTTGCGCCTAGCGCCGAGTGAGCTTCGCCAATCCTTCCTCAGCCAGACGCCGGGTCAGTTCAGCCGTGGTCATTTCAACGCCCAGCGTGAATGCCTGACCCGCCCAGAGATTGCTGAAATCCGCTTCCCCCTTGGCCCGCAACGGCATCAGCGCACCACCCGCTAGCGGGAACGCTGGTGCTTTGTCGCTCATCGGCCCGAGTTCGCGCATCACCCGATTGAGAATTCCGCGCGCCGGGCGTCCGGTGAAAATGTTAGTGACGGCCGTTTCACTTTCCTTGGCCGTGCGCAACGCCTTGTGATGAGACGCGCTGACCTTGGCCTCTGGCGTGAACAAGTACGCAGTGCCCACTTGCACCGCCGAAGCCCCTAACAGGAAAGCCGCCGCGACGCCTCGTGCATCGGCAATCCCGCCGGCAGCAATCACCGGCACTTTCACCGCATCGACGATCTGCGGCACCAGCGCAAAGAGGCCCACCTGGCTGCTCAGATCATCACTGAGAAACATGCCCCGATGGCCACCGGCTTCGTACCCCATGGCGATGATCGCGTCACAACCCTGCTGCTCGAGCCAGATCGCCTCTTCGACGGTGGTGGCCGAGGAGAGAATTTTCGCTCCAGTGGCTTTCACGCGATCCAGCAGGGACTTTTCCGGC
The DNA here is from genome assembly GCF_059716185.1 of Pseudomonas sp. LBUM1645. Lineage (NCBI taxonomy): Bacteria > Pseudomonadati > Pseudomonadota > Gammaproteobacteria > Pseudomonadales > Pseudomonadaceae > Pseudomonas > Pseudomonas sp. LBUM1645. The sequence continues at coordinate 3,981,752 of NZ_CP166811.1, read as the reverse complement.
AGGCCGAAGTGGAAACTCACGACTTCGGGGCGAAACTCTTCGATCACTTCGCAGGCCGCGTTATCGAACGGCGCTCGATTGGACACCGGCGTCGGCGCGTCGAAGTCCACGCCAAGTTCCCGGTAGTAGGGTTCCAGCAGATTCTTCCAGTCTTGAGCGCGTTGCTCATCGGCGGCGGGAGTCTGATGGCAGAAGTAGTTGACGTTAATCGGACGCTGAGTGTGTTGACGAATCGTTTTCAGCTCCTCGCGCAACTGATCGATGCTCAACATGGCTGCCGGCATCGAGCCCAGGCCACCGGCATTACTGGCTGCGATAACCATGGCCGAGTTGGTCGCGCCGGCCATGGGCGCCTGGATGATCGGAAGCTCAATGCCAAGCAGATCAAGAATGCGGGTGTCTGGCCATTTGCTCATTTGAAGGGTTCTCCGACGTCATAACAGGGCAGGGACGGTAGGACCGTTTTTGTATCAGCAATGACTGACATAAGGCCAGTCGAGTTTTCGTTCTGTGTGCCACTCTTGGCTTAAAGTCGAGTACGGTGAAATGTTGCTATGTGTTATTTCAACTGCAAGACAACTGAGTGATTCCATCTGGAGGCAGCAATGTTCCAAGGCATTTTGATCGACAAAGACGACAGCGGTTACCGGGCCACACTGCAAGAGATCAATGACGATCAACTGCCCGAGGGCGATGTGACAGTGCGTGTTGCGTACAGCACGCTGAACTTCAAGGATGGCCTGGCAATCACCGGCAGCAGCCCGGTGGTGCGAAAATTCCCGATGGTGCCGGGGATCGATCTGGCAGGCACTGTCGAAGTCAGTGGGCATCCGGACTACAAGGTCGGTGATCAAGTCGTACTCAATGGCTGGGGAGTTGGCGAAGGACATTGGGGCGGACTGGCGCAGAAGGCTCGCTTGAATGGCGACTGGCTGATTCCGCTGCCTAAGGCATTCACCACGGCGCAAGCGATGGCCATCGGCACGGCGGGTTACACGGCGATGCTGAGCATCCTGGCGCTGGAACATAATGGCGTGACGCCCGAGCAGGGCGAAGTTTTGGTCACCGGCGCCAATGGCGGTGTAGGCAGTTTCGCCATCGCACTGCTGAGCAAGCTCGGCTATCGGGTGGTCGCCTCAACCGGCCGCACCTCCGAACACGATTACCTCAAGCAACTAGGCGCCAGCGAAATCATCGACCGCGCCACGCTGTCCGAGCCGGGCAAACCCTTGGCCAAGGAGCGTTGGGCGGCGGTCATCGACTCGGTCGGCAGTCACACCCTGGCCAATGCCTGTGCCAGCACCAAGGCCAATGGCACTGTTGCCGCGTGTGGCCTGGCACAAGGCATGGACTTCCCGGCTTCAGTTGCACCGTTCATTTTGCGCGGCGTGACCCTGGCCGGGATCAACAGCGTGACTCAGCCCAAAGCCAGGCGGATACTGGCCTGGAATCGTCTGGCCAAGGATCTCGACTTCACCTTGTTGCCGCTGATCAGCCACGAAATCGGCTTGAGCGAAGTGATCGAAGCTGCACCGCGATTACTCGCCGGTCAATTGCGTGGTCGGGTGGTGGTCGACGTCAATCGTTGACTGTCTCACCGCCAATCAAACTGACAAACGACAGAGACAAGGACTATCGACCATGGATGTAAAGCAGCGTGAAGTGCGGCCCTTTAGTGTCTCGGGCCTGCAAGTGCGCACCTGCAATGCCGCAGAGCAGCAACCAGACACGGCGCGCATCGGCCCGATGTGGGAACAATTCTTCGTTGAGGAAATCTTCGACAAGATTGCCCACAAACAGCCGGATTCCTTTATGTACGGCGTCTATTCCAACTACGAGTCCGACGCTTCGGGCTACTTCGATGTGACTGCGGGGGCGGCGGTCACCGCGCCCTCCGAGGACTTTCCGCAGGTTCAGGTGGAAGGAGGCGAATACCTGGTGTTCAGCGCCAAAGGGGCGATGCCAGATAGCGTCATTCAGACGTGGGGCCTGATCTGGGCCTACTTTAAGGACAACCCGCAGATTTGCCGCTCGTTCGCCACAGACTTCGAGGTCTATACCAGCCCGGATTCAGTGTCGGTCTATATCGGCATTCAGGACTCAGACGGGTTTTCGCGCTCAAGCAACTGACGCTTGCGTTCCACACCCCAGCGATAGCCCGACAGGTTGCCGTCGCTGCGCACCACGCGGTGGCACGGAATCGCCACCGCCAGGTTGTTCGCGCCGCAGGCTTGAGCCACGGCGCGCATCGCTTTTGGCGCGCCGATTCGTTGAGCGATATCGGTGTAGCTGGCGGTGCAACCGGCGGGAATCTCCCGCAGGGCTTGCCAGACCCGTTCTTGAAAAGCGGTGCCACGCACATCCAGCGGCAAGTCCAGGCCCAGGGCCGGCGCTTCGATAAAACCAACCACCTTGGCGATCAGTTGCTCGAACTCTTGGTCGGCGCCAATCAGATTCGCACGGCGAAACTTGTCCTGTAGATCGCAGACCAGTTGGTGCGGGTCATCGCCCAACAGGATCGCGCAAACCCCCCGTTCACTCTGCGCCACCAGAATCGCCCCCAAGGAACACTGGCCGACGGCAAAACGAATGTCGTTGTTCTGACCGGCCGCGCGGTAATCACCGGGTTTCATGCCCAATAGCTGATCGGCAGCTTCATAGAAACGACTGTTGGAGTTGAAACCGGCGTCATACAGTGCGTCGGTCACTGAGCCTCCGTCCGCGAGACGATCACGGACCCTGCGGGAACGATGGGCCGCGGCGTAGCCCTTGGGCGTCAGGCCGGTAACCGCTTTGAACACCCGATGGAAGTGAAAGCTACTCAGGCCCGCAGCAGAAGCCAACTCGCTCAGAACAGGCAGATTCTCCGCGGTCTCGATCTGGCGGCATGCGGCCGCCACGGTCGCAGCATGTTGCGCGGCGATGTCGCTTTGATCCTTCGCGGCGCGTTTGCTGGGGCGATAACCCGCGGCCTGGGCCTGCTCGGCAGTGTCGAAGAACTCGACATTCTGCGGTTTCGGCAAGCGCGCCAGGCTGCTGGGGCGGCAGTAAATGCCGGTGGTTTTCACCGCGTACACAAACTGTCCGTCTGCCCGGGGATCACGCGCGACGACGGCGGCCCAGCGAGGATCGTTCTCGGTGGCGATCTTTGTCGAATGGCTTGTCATGGCTTCATGTCCGTTGATCCGTTTCATGCAGATTAACCAGCCGACGGGGTCGCTGCACCCCGGGTCTTGCGGTCGAATTCGAAGGCTTCATCCGGCGGTACGAAAGGTGAAGTTGATCCGTTGTTCGCCTAGTCGCGGGTGTTGGCCGTCCTTGATCGGCAAGACCCCGTGATAACGCAAGCGATCCACGCCACCCCAGACCACGATGTCGCCATGCAACAGCGGCACTCGTTGGCTTTTATCGCTGCGTTCGAAGCCGCCGAACAGGAACATCGCCGGCACTCCCAGGGACACTGAAACAATGGGCGCTGCGTAGGAAGCTTCGTCTTTGTCCTGGTGCAACGACATCTTGGCTCCGGGAATATAACGGTTGATCAGGCAGGAATCAGGCACGAAATCCGCAAATCCTGCTTCCCGCGCCGCCGCTTGTGCCAGTTCGAAAAACACCTCGGGCATTTTCGGCCAAGGTTGACCGGTCAGCGGATCATGACGGGTATAGCGATAACCGCTGCGGTCGGTGGTCCAGCCCAGCGCGCCGCAACTGCTCAAGGCGACCGACATGGTAAAGCCCCCGGGCGTGATCATCTGCCGAAACGGCGCAGCCGCCAAAACCGCGTCCAGTGCGGGCAGCAACTGATCCAGCCAGGGCAGGGCAAAGCCTCTGAGGACGCAGGACTGTTCGCCGATCCGATCGAGCCTGGGTTGCTGCTCGGGTTCGGCGTCGGCAAACAAGTCGAAGGTGGTCGGGCTCATGGGGTCATAACGCGTCGTGAAAGATGATTCCAAGGGTATGCCGTTTTCCACTGTGCAGGCGACTCACGCCGTGGCGCAGGGTGACTCGGTAATAACCACGAACGCCTTTTACCGGTCGTTGGTTGACGGCAAAGATCAGCGCGTCACCTTTCTTCAGGCCAATGACCTGGGGGCGCGACTGCATTCGAGGGCGCTGTTCCGTCAGTACGAACTCGCCACCGGTGAAGTCTTCGTCCGGCTCTGACAGCAGAATCGCCACTTGCAACGGGAAGACGTGTTCGCCGTACAGGTCCTGATGCAAGCAGTTGTAGTCCTGCGGTCCATATTGCAGCAACAACGGCGTCGGGCGTTCCTGACCGGCGGCATGGCAGCGTTCGAGGAACGCTTCATGGGTTTCAGGGAATCGGGTCGACAGGTCCATGTGCTCGTACCAGCGATTGGCAATGGGCACCAGGCGAGGGTAAAGCGCACCCCGCAAACGGGCGATGACATCTGGCAACGGGTATTTGAAGTATTTGTACTCGCCACGGCCAAAGCCGTGACGAGCCATGATCACTTGCGAGCGAAAGGGTTCGGCACTCGCATACAGAGCGCTGATTTCATCGCAAGTCTCGTGGCTTAACAGCGACCTGATGATCGCGCAGCCATCCTGATCGAGTTGCTGTGTCAGCGTTTCCCAGACCAGTCCATCAAGAGAACGCTCGCTCATCGCTGCGCCTCACGATCCAGCAGTTGCCGTTTGCGCTCCAGCCCCCAACGGTAGCCGCCAAGGCTGCCATCCTGACGCAGCACTCGATGGCACGGCACGATAACCGCCAGCGGGTTTGCTCCGCAGGCATTGGCCACCGCCCGAAAAGCCGTGGGTTGACCCAGTTGTCGCGCGATATCCAGATAGCTGGCGGTTTCACCCACCGGTATTTGCCGCAGGGCATCCCAGACTCGCCGTTGAAAAACGCTGCCTGTCAGATCCAGCGGAAAATCCAGGGTGGTGCGCGGGTCTTCGAGGTGGCGCAGGGTTTGCTCCAGCGCAGGCATCAAGCCTTCATCGCGCTGCGGTGCTTGTTGGCCGGGGAAGCGTTGCGAAAGATCGCGTTCCAGCATTGCCAGATCATCACCGATCAGCAGCGCACACAAACCCTCGGCGCTGAACGCGAGCAGCAAGACGCCAAGGCTGGAAGTGCCGCTGATGAAGCGAATCGAGGAAGTAGACATGTTCTGACTCCTTAACCAAAGGTTGAGGTGGCCAGTCTAGGGAACGGGGTTGGAGTGAACACTCCGGCGCTTGCGGTCGAATTCCAGAGGCAGGAGCAGACGTCCATGTTGTCGCTCCGGATCCCGTTACAACGCTTTGCTGACGCTTATTTCGCTGATGACGTCTTCGCTTTGGCCATGAATGGCGTCCAGAGCGGTCTTGGCTTCTTCTTCGGTGCCGTTTTCAAGCTGGGCAAATTCGAAGCGACGCTCACCATTGAGTTTGTATTTGATGACGTATTTGGTCGTTTGGGCCACGGTCATACCTGCTTGTCTTGGTGTTTGGGTGTCACTCAGCTCAGTTTCGTGCTGGAGCGGCGGATGATCTTGATGGTGTGAGTCAGGGTCGGTTTGCGCGTCACGCTGATCGGCCGGCGGTTGACCGTGTCGATAGTGATGTTCCAGAAACCGGTGCTCGGTGCAGTAATCCGGGCAGGGAAAGTGTCGAATGCTCCGCCATGGTAAGTGTGGCGGCCGCCATTCTTGAAGCTGCGGAAATTGGCGTCGTTCATCAAGCGGATATTGCATGTTTGGGAGCATTGAATGACGACGATGTCGTCTTCGTTGAGGTGCTCGCGCTGGTGGATAAATTTCATGAGGCGCCTCCAGAAGGGCTTTTTCTACAAAATCAAAACGATAGCATGTGCGATTGGCGCAGTTTATCAGCCCGAACGGGTTATTATCCGGTCGTCGAGGTCTGCTTTGACAATTAAAAACAGTTATACGGAATTCTATGAGCGATAAACGCAGCGAGCCTCGGAGAAAAACAGCATTTGTACTGTCGGAGTGTCTTTATCGGAGGTGTTGTATGAAGTGGGGTGTGCTGTTCCTGCCTATGGCGATAGCGATGAGTGGTTGTGCGAGTGTTTCGGAGATCAATGAGACGTTGCCGACCATGAGCGTGATTTCAGGCAAGAAGCCTCATGAGTACGCGCAATGCCTGACCGAAAAACTGGCCAGCAGCCGCGGAGCCCTGCAAGTCGAGCCGCACAAGGACGGAATGCGAGTCATCGTGCCGCAGAAGTTCTCCTCGGGCCCGGCCGCGGTATTTGATATCGAGGACCGCTCCACTGGCAGCAGCATCAAGCTGCATGAGCGCATTTCCAATGTGCCGTTGCGCCCCATGGATGTACGCAATGCCGCTACGGCGTGCATTTCCGGCTGATAGACTGTCGCCCGTCAGCACCAATGCCGCCAAAGCAGCGCTTTGGCGGCATTGTCATTTCTGGAGTCGAGCATGAAGCGAGAGCAGGTACGGGAGCGCCATGCAGAGGGTCACATCTCTGCCACCCACGTGATTCAGAATCCGGCGGATCCGGAAGAATGGATCGTGTTTTTCAAGAAAAGCGCCGGGCGCAGTTATTTTCTGGTGGATGAAAACGATGAAGTCGAATCCTTCAGTAGCCTCGATGAATTGATCGAGACGGTGCGCGGCCTCGGGATCAAGTTCGCCGAAATTCACATGTAGGGCAGGGCGCCTTACTTGCAAACCACCACGACGCTGCGGTTCTTGTAGTTACCGACGTCGACACCCAGCGTCTTGTCGCTTTCCTTGGTCGAAGGTGTTCCGTCGGTACCGACGATCCGATAGCCGGTGCCGGCGCATGAGGCATCGGCTTTTTCGTAGCAGGTCGCCCAGGAATTGGCTTCCCCGGAGCAGTCGATCGCCAGGCCTTGCTCGCCGTTGTGCAGGTAGGTCGTTTCCGAAGTGGCGCAGCCACTCAGGGCCAGTGCCGCGATCAGGGGCAAAAATTTATTCATGTCGTTGTCGTCGTCAGGATGAAGGGGCTGAGCCTGTGACAGCGCTGGTATCAAAAGGTTATAGCGAATGGCCACTTGGTTGCAGCCAATCACAAAAAAGCCCTGCGCGAGCAGGGCTTGGGTCGAGTCAGGTGCTTCTCAGGACTTGTCCTTGCCGCGACGCTTCGGGGCTGGGTGTTCGAGCTCCAATACGGATGCTACTTCAATCGCCGACGCCTCGGTCGGGAAAGGCCCGGCAATATTCTCGCCGCTGGCACTGTCTACCCACCACTGGCCGTCTTTCGCCTGATTGATCAGGAACCCGTTGACACTTTTTGCTTCCGACATCTATCTGCCTCGTTGACTGGTTCAATCGCGCAATGATAGCGCCAAATGCACTCAACCGGTGCTGATGGTGTAGGGTTGTGTGATTCGCGGCCGTGCAGATCTGATGGTCTGTGCTATCAATAAAGGCTGCGGAGCTATCTCGGGAACTATCCGCGAGAATATTTCTCTATGATGGCATCGGTTAGCCAGTGCGGGGCATTGTAAGGTGCACGCCGCCTGATTAGACTGCGCCGAAACTCGTACACACAGCCCTATCAAGGACTTTTATGATCAAGAAATGCTTGTTCCCAGCAGCCGGTTACGGTACTCGCTTCCTGCCAGCGACTAAAGCCATGCCCAAAGAAATGCTGCCGGTGGTAAACAAGCCACTGATCCAGTACGGCGTCGAAGAAGCACTGGACGCTGGGTTGACCGAAATTTCCATCGTTACCGGTCGCGGCAAACGCGCTCTGGAAGACCACTTCGACATCAGCTACGAGCTGGAAAACCAGATCAAGGGCACCGACAAGGAAAAATACCTGGTCGGCATCCGTAAACTGTTGGACGAGTGCTCGTTCTCCTACACTCGCCAGACCGAAATGAAAGGCCTGGGCCACGCCATTCTGACTGGCCGCCCGCTGATCGGCGACGAACCGTTCGCGGTAGTGCTGGCGGACGACTTGTGCGTCAACCTCGAAGGCGACGGCGTCCTGACTCAGATGGTCAAGCTGTACGAGCAGTATCGCTGCACCATCGTTGCGATCCAGGAAGTGGATCCGCTGGAAACCAACAAGTACGGCGTGATCGCCGGCGAGCTGATCGCTGATGATTTGTACCGCGTTCGCAACATGGTCGAAAAACCAGCCCCGGAAGACGCACCGTCGAACCTGGCGATCATCGGTCGTTACATCCTGACGCCGGATATTTTCGAGCTGATCAAACAAACCGAGCCAGGCAAAGGCGGCGAGATTCAAATCACCGACGCCCTGATGAAGCAGGCGAAAAACGGTTGCGTGATTGCCTACAAGTTCAAGGGCCAGCGTTTTGACTGCGGTGGCGCTGAAGGCTACATCGAAGCCACCAACTTCTGCTTCGAGAACTTCTACAAGACTGGCAAGGCTTACTGATAGCCTCTGACCCACTTGTATTGAAAAGCCACCTTCGGGTGGCTTTTTCATTTTCCGTCCCCATATCGTTTGCAGCGCTTGCCCAACGGACATCTGCGGGTATGCTGTTTGCCTGCCGAGGAGATTGAAAATGGCCTACGATTTTGACCTTTATGTGATTGGCGCCGGTTCCGGCGGTGTTCGGGCTGCGCGTTTTGCTGCCGGTTTTGGCGCGAAAGTGGCTGTGGCCGAGAGCCGCTACCTGGGTGGCACTTGTGTGAACGTCGGCTGTGTGCCGAAGAAACTGTTGGTCTACGGTGCGCACTTCGCCGAAGACTTCGAGCAGTCTTCGGGTTTTGGCTGGACGCCAGGTGAAGCGAAGTTCGATTGGGCGACGCTGATCGCCAACAAGGATCGCGAGATCAATCGACTGAACGGTATCTATCGCAATCTGCTGGTTAACAGTGGCGTGACCTTGCATGAAGGCCACGCCAAAATCGTTGATCCGCACCAGGTCGAGATCAATGGCGAGCGCTACACCGCGAAAAACATCCTGATTGCTACCGGTGGATGGCCACAGATTCCGGAGATTCCGGGGCATGAGCACGCGATCAGTTCCAACCAGGCGTTCTTCCTCAAAGAACTGCCCAAGCGCGTTCTGGTGGTAGGCGGTGGCTACATCGCCGTTGAATTCGCCGGGATCTTCCACGGTCTGGGCGCCGACACCACGTTGCTGTATCGCGGTGAGCTGTTCCTGCGCGGCTTCGACGGTGCAGTGCGCAAACACCTGCAGGAAGAGCTGACAAAGCGCGGCATGGACCTGCAATTCAACGCCGACATCGAACGCATCGACAAGCAGGCCGATGGTAGCCTGAAGGTGACCCTCAAGGACGGCCGTGAGCTGGAAGCGGATTGTGTGTTCTACGCCACCGGTCGACGTCCGATGCTCGACAATCTTGGGCTGGAAAACACCGGCGTCAAACTCGACAAGAAAGGTTTCGTCGAGGTCGACGAGCAGTATCAGACTGCTGAGCCGTCGATCCTGGCGCTTGGCGATGTGATCGGTCGGGTTCAGCTGACGCCAGTCGCTCTGGCCGAAGGCATGGCCGTGGCGCGACGTTTGTTCAAGCCTGAGCAATATCGCCCGGTGGATTACAAGATGATTCCGACCGCGGTGTTCAGCTTGCCGAACATCGGCACGGTCGGTTTCACCGAGGAAGAGGCCCGGGAGGCCGGTCACGATGTGGTGATCTTTGAAAGCCGCTTCCGGCCCATGAAGCTGACCCTGACCGAATGCCAGGAGCGCACCCTGATGAAGCTGGTGGTGGACGCCAAGACCGACAAGGTTCTGGGTTGCCACATGGTCGGTCCGGAAGCTGGGGAAATTGTTCAGGGCTTGGCGATCGCCTTGAAGGCGGGGGCCACCAAGCGCGATTTCGATGAAACCATCGGCGTGCACCCGACTGCCGCCGAAGAGTTCGTCACCATGCGTACGCCGGTCGCGGGTTAATCGTCCTTTTGGGGCTCTGATGCGTCTGGCGCTGTCGCAATGACGGCCGCCAGGCGCACGCTCTCATCGAGGCTCGCCTGAGTCTTGAGCAGCTCAATTTCCAGCGCTTTGTTTATCTGCGACTGCTCATCGACGCTCTGTTTCAGCGACTGGCTTTCCAGCAGGGCAGCGCGCAAGCGTTCCTGGAGGAGGGTGCGTTCGCTGTCGATGCGGTTCACCTGTTCCAGTAGCTGATCCTGTCGAGTGTTGGTTTGCTTGAGTTGATCCTGCAGCAGGCTCAACTCTCTCAGGGTGCCACGGTTCTCCGTCAGCAAACGCTCGTTGTCGCGGTGCAGTTGCGTGATCTCATCCTGGCGCACCAGCGCGCTTTGCTGGGCCTGACGCAACTCCATCTGAATCTGCTGCACCTGGCTTTCGTGGCGACGTTGCTCCTGCTCGCGCTGTTCTTTGACGGCGTTGCGGTAGTGTTCCAGTGCGTCGCGAGCGTGCAGGTGTTTTTCTTCCAGTGAGCGGATCTGCTCATCCTTGTCTTGCAAGCGTAATTCGAAATCGGCCAGCGCCTGGTTCAGTCCGGCGTTGCGGGTTTGCTCGGTCTGCAGCATGGCGCGAGTTTCTAGCAGGGCCTCGGACTCTTGCGTCAGTGCCAGGCATTGAATCTCGTACTGCTGCTGCAATTGCGTGTTGGCTTGTTGGGCTTCATGCAGTTGCGTATCCAACGCTTTCTTTTGTTTGTCGAACTGCTCGCGGGCCTGATCGATGGGCTCCTGCGCCTGTTCCTTGAGTCTTTGTGCCAGTCGCGAGACCAAGCCTGCCAGCTCATCATCAATGGGTTCAGAAGGCGTTTCGACGCGCTCGCTGCCGTCATCCAGTTCCTTCAAATAGCGGTGGATAGTGGTTTTTGAGCCGGTATTGCCCATTTCGATCCGTACCGCATCAATGCTTGGGTTTTCGCCGCGAGCCAAAATTGCCAAGCGTGCTGCCTGGACCACTGCTTTGTTTACACCGCCACGAGCCATGAGTTCTCCTACGATTTCGTACTGTGGTACATGCCACTTAAGTACACAATGTACCACGCTAATGTAAAACTTAAAATACGATGGGTATTCATGCGGGATATACTGGTATTACCCCGTGTGATGGGCCCTGTGGCGCGTTTTCACCCGCCAAAGCGGTACGTTTTAGAGAGTTGAGCCGATGACTGAGCTGGATCGTTACCTGCAAGCCGCCACCCGCGACAACACCCGCCGCAGCTACCGGGCGGCTATCGAGCATTTCGAAGTCAGTTGGGGCGGCTTCCTGCCGGCGACCAGCGACAGCGTCGCGCGCTACCTCGTCGCTCACGCGGGAGTGCTGTCGATCAATACCTTGAAGTTGCGTTTGTCAGCACTGGCGCAATGGCACAACAGTCAGGGATTTCCCGATCCCACCAAGGCGCCGGTGGTGCGCAAGGTCTTCAAGGGCATTCGCGCGCTGCACCCGGCTCAAGAAAAACAGGCCGAGCCATTACAGCTTCAGCATCTGGAGCAAGTGGTTGCCTGGTTGGAGCAAGAAGCGCAAACCGCAAAATCTGAGCACGATCAACCGGCTCTGTTGCGGGCCAGGCGCGACAGGGCGCTGATCCTGTTGGGCTTCTGGCGCGGTTTTCGTAGCGATGAGTTGTGCCGGTTACAGATCGAGCACGTGCAAGCGACTGCCGGCTCAGGCATCACGCTCTATCTGCCACGAACCAAGAGTGACCGCGAAAACCTCGGCAAGACCTACCAGACGCCAGCGTTGCAGCGCCTGTGCCCGGTGCAGGCGTACATCGACTGGATCACCGAAGCCGCGTTGGTCCGTGGGCCGGTATTCCGGGGTATCGACCGTTGGGGCCACCTGAGCGAGGAGGGGCTGCACGCCAACAGCGTGATCCCGTTACTGCGTCAGGCGCTGGAGCGCGCCGGCATCCCGGCCGAGCACTACACCAGTCACTCCTTGCGGCGCGGCTTTGCCACCTGGGCGCATCAGAGCGGTTGGGACTTGAAGTCGTTGATGAGTTACGTGGGCTGGAAGGATATGAAGTCCGCCATGCGCTATGTTGAAGCCAGCCCGTTTCTCGGGATGACACCGCTCGCGGAAAAAACCATTGGCGCTGCTAAGTAAGTTTTCTTCTATTAATACGTTCGGCTAATAGCGAAAACCAATGAGCAGCATGAGCTTTGCCAATGAGCCATCCGGCAATCGAGTCGGTAGGATTCACTCCATCAACTTCTCAACCAAACTTTTCAACCCTGACGGAGAGTCATCGATGCCTATCATCAACAGCCAAGTTAAACCGTTCAAAGCTGACGCCTTTAAAAATGGCGACTTCGTAAAAGTGTCGGACGCTGACCTGAAAGGCAAATGGTCTGTCGTGTTCTTCTACCCTGCCGACTTCACCTTCGTTTGCCCGACCGAACTGGAAGACCTGGCTGACAACTACGACGCGTTCCAGAAACTGGGCGTCGAGATCTACAGCGTTTCCACCGATACCCACTTTGCCCACGCTGCCTGGCACAACACTTCGCCAGCCATCAGCAAAATCCAGTACACCATGATCGGCGACCCGACTCACGCCATCTCCCGCAACTTCGACGTGCTGATCGAAGAAGCAGGTCTGGCTGACCGTGGCACCTTCGTGATCAACCCAGAAGGCCAGATCAAAATCGTCGAACTGAACGATGGCGGCGTTGGCCGTGATGCTTCCGAGCTGCTGCGCAAAATCAAGGCTGCTCAGTACGTCGCTGCTCACCCAGGCCAGGTTTGCCCAGCCAAGTGGAAAGAAGGCGAGGCCACTCTGGCTCCGTCCCTGGACCTGGTCGGCAAGATCTAAGTCTGTGAAAGCACTATCAGGGCGGGTTTCCGCACCTAAGTAAGCCGCAACCGCCCTCAAAAACGCCCGGGCGAGATTCGCTCGGGCGTTTTTTTATGTCTACGTTAAAAGGAAATCGCCCGTATGTTGGACGCCAATCTTAAAGCCCAGTTGAAGTCATACCTGGAACGGGTCACCCAGCCGATCGAGATCATTGCATCCCTCGACGACGGTGCGAAATCCCAGGAAATGCTCGCACTCCTGAAAGACGTTGCCAGTCTTTCTGCCCAAATTACCTTGTTCGATAACGGTGACGATGCACGTAAACCATCGTTCTCGATCAACCGCCCGGGTGCCGATATCAGCCTGCGTTTCGCCGGCATCCCGATGGGCCACGAATTTACTTCGCTGGTACTGGCCTTGCTGCAAGTCGGCGGTCACCCTTCGAAGGCCAGCGTTGAAGTGATCGAACAGATCCGTTCGCTCAAAGGCGAGTTCAGCTTCGAGACGTACTTTTCGCTGTCCTGCCAGAATTGCCCGGACGTGGTCCAGGCATTGAACCTGATGGCCGTGCTTAACCCGAACATCCGCCACGTCGCCATTGACGGTGCGCTATTCCAGGCCGAAGTCGATGACCGTCAGATCATGGCCGTGCCAAGCATTTACCTGAACGGCGTGAACTTCGGTCAGGGTCGTATGGGCCTGGAAGAGATCCTCGCCAAGATCGACACCAGCGGAATCGAGCGTCAGGCCGAGAAGATCAGCGCCAAAGAAGCCTTTGACGTATTGGTCGTCGGCGGTGGTCCGGCCGGTGCTTCGGCCGCGATCTACGCTGCCCGTAAAGGCATTCGTACCGGTGTGGCGGCTGAGCGTTTTGGTGGGCAGGTGCTCGACACCATGGCCATCGAGAACTTCATCTCCGTGCAGGAAACCGAAGGGCCGAAACTGGCTGTGGCGCTGGAAGAACACGTCAAACAGTACGACGTCGACATCATGAACCTGCAACGCGCCGACAAGTTGGTGCCGGGCAAGAACGGCGAGTTGCACGAAGTCCACTTCGCCAGCGGCGCGACCCTGAAAGCCAGGACCGTGATCCTGGCGACCGGTGCGCGGTGGCGTGAAATGAACGTCCCGGGTGAGCAGCAATACCGCAACAAAGGCGTGGCGTACTGCCCGCACTGCGACGGTCCGCTGTTCAAAGGCAAGCGCGTGGCGGTGATTGGCGGCGGTAACTCCGGCGTCGAGGCGGCCATCGACCTGGCGGGCATCGTGTCCCACGTAACACTGCTGGAGTTCGACGTGCAGCTGCGCGCCGATGCGGTCTTGCAGCGCAAGTTGCACAGCCTGCCGAACGTCACTGTCATCACCAGTGCGCAAACCACTGAAGTGTTGGGCGACGGTCAGAAGGTCAACGGCCTGCGCTACAAGGATCGTCAGTCGGACGAGTTGCGTACCGTCGAGCTGGAAGGGATCTTCGTGCAGATCGGTTTGCTGCCCAACACCGATTGGCTCAAAGGCACCATCGAGTTGTCGCCTCGCGGTGAGATCATCGTCGATGCCCGCGGTGAGACTTCAATGCCGGGCGTGTTCGCTGCCGGTGACGTGACCACCGTCCCGTACAAGCAGATCGTGATTGCGGTGGGCGAGGGCGCCAAGGCTTCCCTGAGCGCATTCGATCACCTGATCCGGACCTCGGCTCCGGCATAAAACCCGACGCTGAAAACACAAAAACCCCATGAGCGATCATGGGGTTTTTTGTAGGTGGATCAAAAGATCGCAGGCTTCGCCAGCTCCTACAGGGTTCTGTGTACACCTGTAGGAGCTGGCGAAGCCTGCGATCTTTTGATTTTGATTACATCGGTGCAGGCTGGATGATCTCAACCCAATACGCATCCGGGTCTTTGATGAACGCCAGGCTCTTCATGCGGCCGTCATTCAGGCGTTTCTGGAAATCGCAGCCCAGCGCTTCGAAGCGCTCGCACGCGGCGACAATATCCGGCACCGAGATGCAGATATGACCGAAGCCGCGCGGGTCGGTGTTGCCGTTGTGGTAAGCGAAATCCGCGTCGTTCTCGGTGCCGTGGTTGTGGGTCAGTTCGAGAATGCCGGGGATCGACTTCATCCATTCAGTGCGGGCAGCAGCGTCGGCCGGGATCTGGTTTTTATCGACCAGCGCCAGAAAGTACAGGCTGAACTCGGCTTCCGGGAAATCGCGCTTTTCAACCAGCGAGAAACCCAAAATGCGCGTGTAGAAATCCAGGGACTTGGTGATGTCCTTGACCCGCAGCATGGTGTGGTTGAAGACGAACTTCTGGGTGGCGGTGTCAGGTTGGGCTGTCACGCCTGGGAAGGTGTTCAATTCGTGCAGGCTCATGGGCCCTCCGGAAAATAAGTGGGGCTAACGAATGGCGACAATGATACGCAAGGGTTCGGACATCACCAAACCCAAAGCGTCGGCTCTTGCCTGACAGACGGGCGAGGCTCAGACTTTACGGTTCAATCCGTGAGTGCTCATTGCAATGATTCGTTTCTGTAAATCGATGTTCGTCCTGATCTGCGTGCTTTCAGGTGTTAACAGCGCTCTCGCAGACGAGCCAGTCATAACCTGGCCGATCGGCTGGGAAGTCGAAGCCGTCCCGCAAGATGACGCCAACACCCACGTTTCCCGTCAGCGCGCAGTGAAAAACGATCAAGGCGGCACGCCGGTATTGGTGATGGAGTTGACCATGACTCAGGTGGAAAGTGGTCATCAGGTGAATCTGCAAGGCGTGTTGCTGGAGATGCGCAAGTCGGTGCAGAAGGACTTCTTTCAAGGCGGTTATCAAAGTGTCTGCAACAAGATTCATCCGACGACCTTGAGCCGCTTATCAGCGCTGGAAACTACCTGCACGATCACGCAGAACGGAAGGCATGTGCTCTCTCAAACATTGGTTGCCGCCGTGGATGCCGATAAGGCCTATGTTCTTTCCTACGCGGGGCAGGCAGAGGTTTATAAGGCAAGTCAGGATGAAATAGAGGCAGCCCGTAACAGCTTGAAACTTTAGTTAAAGATTTCAATGGCTACCGGTTTCAGCGCATTCGGAAATTTTTAGATACCAAAGGGATTAAGCACAAAGTTATTCGACAAGTAGCGAGTTGATCGACGCCAATCGTTGCATTTAGAAGGCGTCCATGAAAAAGCCCTGCATTGGCAGGGCTTTTTTGTCACCGCGAGTGCTTAGCCACGCAGCCAGGAATCAACGGTAGCTGCACCGTATTGTTCCTTCCAGGCTTTCAGGCCGCGGTGGTTGCCACCCTTGGTTTCAATCAGTTCACCGGTGTGCGGATTCTGATAAACCTTGACCACGCGAGCGCGGCGGGTTTTAGGCGTTGCCTGTTGCAGACCGGATTTTGCCGGGTTCGGATCGAGAATGGCGATGATGTCGCGCAGGCTCTTGCCGTAGGTTTTCATCAGCCCCTGGAGCTTTTCTTCGAATTCGATTTCTTTCTTGAGCCCGGCATCATTCTTCAGGGTTTCCAGCTGCTTGAGCTGCTCTTGAAGGGCCTTTTCAGCTGCACGAAATTCAGCGAGTCTGGACAATATCTTTACTCCAATAGTGTGTTTGGCTGATACCAACCGCAAACAAAGCTATAAGCCAAGAGCCTTGAAGCGACTCGGTGATAATGGCTCACCTGCCAATCTAGCGCAGGCATGAAAAATTGTAGTAGTTAATTGGCCAAGAGTAAATCCTGTCTTTTTCTTCATGTAACAACAGTAGTCTTTTGATGCAAATGGGTGCGCTGTCTCCTTGTCTTGTCGCTTAGCGTCGCTAGTTAATCGTGACTTAATGCGTTAATGAAGTCCGCGCCGGGCATCGGCCGACCGAACAGATAACCTTGCAAGAAGTTCACGCCGTGGGCGGTCAGGTAATCACTTTGCTCCGTGGTTTCCACACCTTCGGCGACGATACCCAGATCGAGCTTGGCCGAGAGCTCGATGATGGTGTCCAGAATATGCCGTGAGAGGGCGTCAACACCGATCATGGCGACAAAACTCTGGTCGATTTTCAGAAAATCCACATTGAACTGACGCAGGTAACCCAGGCTTGAGTGACCGGTGCCGAAGTCATCAATTGCGATCATCACGCCCAGCGCGTGAAGCTGCTCGAACAGTTGGTGGGTGATGGCCGTGGGCTCGATGAGTTCGCGCTCGGTGAGTTCCAGCACCAGGCTGACGGCACCTGGCTCGAAGGCCGCGAGGAATTGACGGCAATCCTCGACCAGTTCCAGGTCCTTGCAGTGGCTGGCGGTAATGTTGATGCCGATGTGAAACGCGCCCTCGAACAAGGATGAAACAGGCGCCAGCAATTGCGCGGTCTGCTGCATCAGCGAGCGGGTCATCGGCACGATCAATCCGGAATGTTCGGCGAACGGGATGAACAGATCAGGGCGCACCAGGCCTTCCTTCGGATGATTCCAGCGCATCAGCACCTCGGCGCCGGACCACTTCTTGTTGTCGCCATGCACCACAGGTTGAAAGTACGGAATGAACTCCGCCGCCTCCAGCGCGCGCCGCATTTCATTGCTCGGCGATGACGAGCGTTTTTGCAAAAAATGCCCGATCAAGCCGGAAATCACGCCGAAGAAGATCAGCAAACTAAACAGCGGCGGGTACGCACTGCGCATGAAGCGCCAGGTTTCTCCTTCGGGAAACCCGGCCGCCACCGAAAAGGCGTAACGCGAAGACGCCAATTTGGTTTGCGCTACCGCAAAGGCGGGCAGGGCACCGTCATGGAATTTGCCATCGGCGGACAACCAATGAGGGCCGACTTGCAGTAGCAGCTCTGTCTTGCGACCGATCAGCCGCAGTACGTTGCTCAGGTGATACCCGTCCAGGGTGCTCATCGCGCCCTGTTTTTCTTTGCTGAGCCGATACACAAGCAATGCGGTATCAGGCGTGACGGGGTTGCCTTTCATCAGCAACAACGCGCCTTTGCTGTAGTCGCCGGAAACGATCGTTTCCTGAACGTCACCGAACAAAGAGCTGCAGTAAATGGTGTTGTCCCACACCAGATTGGTCGAGCGCACGAACGGCCGGCGGGTGACCTGTTCGCGCAAGGCCAGTTTGACGTCATTGCAGTTTTGCCCGGCTAGCGGCAGCAGTTCCTGAGCGGCCTGGGCGGTGTTGTCGAGCATCAATTCGAATTGGCGAATGGCTTCTTCGGCTGTCTGTTCAGTACTTTGCTTGAGCGTACGCTCAGCTTGCATATAAAGAATGGCGAGCCCCAACAACACCGGGAGTAATCCGCTCAGTAGCGTCACAGCCATCCTGATACCGCGTTTGCGGCGGGTTTTGGCGTTCAGTGGCATTTGCGAAACCTGTAACGATGAAAAAGGGCTCTCAAATGCTGGCAGGACGGGTCGCCTTCCAAAAAGAGTTCAGGTAGAAGGCCATGATAGTCGGCCCTCGGCGTGTGTGCCGCTCATCGGTAATTCAGGCGCTCGGCCAGTTTGATAAAAGCCAGCGCCGCAGGGGATGACTGACGCTGGTCGAGCACCGCCAGACCAACCTGACGGGCGACCGGTGGCGACAGCGGTTTTTTCACGTAGCGACTATCGCGATCATCGGGCAATGAGCCTTCGGCGACGACCGTCAGCGCATCGCCTCGGCCAACGGTGTCCAGCGTGCTCAGTAGTTGCGAGCAGCGATAACGGATGTTCGGAGTCAGCCGGGCGGCACTGAACAGGCGCGACACCAGTTCCGAAGAGCCGGCCTCGGTCAATACAAACGGGTCGTTGCACAAATCGCTCAGGGTCAGGCTGTCGTGACGGGCCAGCGGATGTTCGGCGGGCAGCAGCGCGACCATCTGGTCTTCTATCAGCGCAAAGGTGTCGAACCGCTCCTCGGGCAACACCACGAAGCCGATATCGATCCGACGCTCTTCCAGCCACTGGATCACCTGCCGGTCCGGGCCTTCATCTATATGGACCTCGATGCCTGGGTGAGCCGCGCGGTAGTGCTGCAGGATCAGCGGCAGCAGTTTGATCGATGAGGTCGGGCCAAACGAGCCGATGCGCAATGTGCCGCGTTTCATTCCGCGAGCATCGGCCGCTTCCTGGCGCAAGGTGTTGGCCAGACCCAGCATCGCCCGGGCGCGCAGTAAAAGCTGCTGGCCGATGTCGCTGAGCTCGACCCGGGACTGATGCCGGCGCAGCAGCTCGACGCCCAATTCCTGTTCCAGCGACTTGAGGGCGTGAGAGACCGCGGATTGGGAGATCCCCAAGCGATTGGCTGCCGCCGTAAAACCGTGAAGCTCGGCGACCAGAGAAAAGATCTCCAGTTGGGTAAGGGTCATGAGTGTTTACTCATTTTACGATGAGAAGGTATTAGTCGAATGATACGTCATCTTTCCCGATTTCTCGTTCTGGAAACCTATGACGACCTATGAGCAGAGCCTGTCAAACCCTTCGGACGTGCCCGTTTATCTGAAACTGGCTGCCGTCACCATGATCTGGGGCGGCACCTTTGTCGCCGGGCGGTTTCTGGCCGACAGCCTCAGCCCCTTGTTTGCCGCCAGCCTGCGATTCTTGCTGGCCAGCGTGGCGTTGCTGGTGTTTCTGCTACTGGCCCGCGTGCCTCTCATGAGGCCCAGCCCCCGGCAATGGCTGCAATTGGCGCTGCTGGGTTTTTTCGGGATCTTTTTCTACAACCTGTGCTTCTTTTATGGCCTGCACTACATCAATGCCTCTCGGGCGTCATTGATCGTGGCGTTGAACCCGGCCGTGATCGGGCTGGCGTCATGGCTGTTGTTCAAGGAGCGCTTGAGCCGAGCAAAGGTTTTCGGTATCGCGATCTGCATTGCCGGGGCGAGCCTGGTGATCGTCAGTCGCAACCCGCAGTTGTTGGCCGGTAATGCCGACGCCTGGATCGGCGATCTGTTGATCTTCGGCTGCGTGCTTGGCTGGGGCGTTTATTCGCTGTTCTCCAAAGACCTGAATCAAACCCTGGGGCCGGTGCAAACGGTGACGTACTCGATTCTGTTGGGCACGTTGATGCTGTGGGTGACCAGTGCTGTTCGCGGTGAGTTGAGTGTTGCTGCACTCGCCAGCCTCGGACCAACGCAATGGTTGAGCCTGATGTACCTGGGCGTATTGGGTTCGGCGCTGGCCTATATCGGCTATTACGACGGCATTCGCAAAATCGGCGCGACGCGTTCAGGCGTGTTCATTGCCCTGAACCCGCTGACCGCGGTGATCCTCGGTGCGCTGTTGTTAGGCGAGCAGTTGACCCTGGCGATGTGCCTGGGAGGAGGGCTGATCCTCGCGGGCATTTTCCTGTGCAACAAACCCCTTGCGCGAGCAGGGAAAAAGGGGATTTGATACAGAAGGCGGACAAACCGATTTACGCTGTGTAGAATCGGGTTACGCATATAAGAATAATCGTCTTCTGGCAGCAGAAGCCTCGCCCGCAATAGCCTTGGGTCGACAATGAAGAGTTTTGGGTTTCAATTGATCTACGGTGACTTCCTCGCCCGCAGCGTGCGGGGCATCTCCTGCGCGCCACCCGCCGGTCTCAGCATTGCTAGCAACTAACGATCCGTTAATTGACAAGAAAATGATGAGGCGCCAACCATGGCAGATTTATACGAAAACCCAATGGGCCTGATGGGCTTTGAATTCATCGAGTTCGCATCGCCAACTCCGAACACCCTGGAGCCGATCTTCGAGATCATGGGCTTCACCAAGGTCGCGACCCACCGTTCCAAAGACGTGCACCTGTATCGTCAGGGCCAGATCAACCTGATCCTCAACAACGAACCGCACAGCGTCGCTTCGTACTTCGCGGCCGAGCACGGTCCGTCGGTGTGCGGCATGGCGTTCCGCGTCAAGAATGCCCAGCAGGCGTTTGCCCGGGCTCAGGAACTGGGCGCTCAGCCAATTCATATCGAAACTGGCCCGATGGAACTGAACCTGCCAGCGATCAAAGGCATCGGCGGCGCGCCGCTGTACCTGATCGACCGTTTCGGCGAAGGCAGCTCGATCTACGACATCGACTTCGTATTCATCGAAGGCGTTGACCGCAACCCGGTCGGGGCTGGCCTGAAGATCATCGACCACCTGACCCACAACGTGTATCGCGGTCGCATGGCCTACTGGGCCAACTTCTACGAGAAGCTGTTCAACTTCCGCGAGATCCGTTATTTCGACATCAAAGGCGAGTACACCGGCCTGACCTCCAAGGCCATGACCGCCCCGGACGGCATGATCAAAATCCCCCTGAACGAAGAATCGTCCAAGGGCGCCGGGCAGATCGAAGAGTTCCTGATGCAGTTCAACGGCGAGGGCATTCAACACGTTGCCTTCCTGACCGATGACCTGATCAAGACCTGGGATCACCTGAAAAGCATCGGCATGCGCTTCATGACCGCGCCGCCGGAAACCTACTACGAAATGCTCGAAGGCCGTTTGCCGAACCACGGTGAGCCGGTTGATCAACTGCAATCGCGCGGCATTCTGCTGGACGGTTCGTCCGAGTCAGGCGACAAGCGTCTGCTGCTGCAGATCTTCTCGGAAACCCTGATGGGCCCGGTGTTCTTCGAATTCATCCAGCGCAAAGGCGACGATGGTTTCGGCGAAGGTAACTTCAAGGCGCTGTTCGAATCCATCGAGCGCGACCAGGTTCGTCGTGGTGTGCTCTCCACCGACTAAGCCGTTTCAGATGTAAAAAAGCCCGGTCAGCAGCAATGCTGGCCGGGCTTTTTTAAGATCAAAAGATCGCAGCCTTCGGCAGCTCCTACAGAGATATTGTGTTCACTCTGTAGGAGCTGCCGAAGGCTGCGATCTTTTGCTTTTAAGGGCGTCGATGTCGCATCAAATGCTTGAACCCTTCAAACACCAACACCACCACCGCCAACCAAATCGGGATGTAGGTCAGCCACTCACCGGGCTTGATGCTTTCCCCCAGCAGCAGCGCGACGCCGAGCAACAGCACCGGCTCGACGTAACTCAACAAACCGAACAGGCTGAACGGCAGCAGTCGGCTGGCGATGATGTAAACCACCAGCGCCGAAGCACTGATCACCCCGAGTAAGGGGATCAGCAGCGACAGCCACGGGTGTTGATCGAACACGCCGAAACCCTGTTCACCGCCCTGAACGAACCAGAGCGCCACCGGCAGCATCAAGGCCATGTCCATCCACAAACCGCCGAGGTTGTCGGTCGCCAGTCGCTTGCGCAGGATGAAGTAGAGCGGATAACCGATGACGACCAGCAAGGTCGCCCAGGAAAAGCCGCCGACCTGATACAACTCGTTGAGCACGCCGAGGGAAGCAAAAAACACGGCAACCTTTTGCAGGTAAGACAGTCGCTCGCCATAGGCAAACCGCCCGGTCAGCACCATGGACAGCGGCAACAGGAAGTAGCCCAGGGACACGTCGAGGCTATAGCCGTTGAGCGGCGCCCACATGAACAACCAGAGCTGAAGACCAAGCAGCGTCGCGGAAAGGATCAGGCCTGCGAGCAATTTTGGTTGGCCAACCAGCCGCCGAAAAAGGGCGACTACAAGTTTCCACTCACCGGAGACCACCATGAACACGGTCATGCATGGCAGGGTCAGCAGCATTCGCCAACCGAAGATTTCCACGCCGCTCAAAGGCGTGAGCAGTGAGGTGTAGTAATACATGACGGCAAACAGCACCGAGGCTGAAACCGATAGAGCGATACCTTTAGACAAACTGTCCTCGCGGGTTGAAGGTCATACGGGGCGCGCAGGATACGTGGTTTTTGTGCTGAATATTGGCCGGATGATCATAATTTTCAACAACCCCTCACCCTAGCCCTCTCCCGGAGGGAGAGGGGACTGACCGAGGTGTCTCACGAAATTTTGCGACCTGAAAGACCTATTCGATTATGGATTCGATGTGGAACTTTCAGGTCGAAGGATATGCTGAACATCCCCCATTCAGTCCCCTCTCCCTCCGGGAGAGGGTTAGGGTGAGGGAGAGATCTCAAGCCGAACGCGGTTTTCGCCCTGACACAAAGTGGCTCACATCATTAAACCCCGGCGTCGACGCATGCCCAGGCACAACCAGCGAGTCAATAAACGCCTCATCCTCAGCCGTAATCTTCACCGCCTGCGCCTTGGTGTAGGCATCCCATTGTTCTTCGGTGCGCGGCCCAACGATGGCCGAGGTGACGGCGCTGTTGTTCAGCACCCAGGCGATGGCGAATTCGACGATGCCCACGCCGCGACCCTGGGTGTACTGCTGGATCTGCTGAGCAATGCGCAAGGATTCGACGCGCCATTCGGTTTCCAGAATGCGTTTATCTGCGCGGCCGGCGCGGCTGTTGGCATCCGGTTTCACGTCCGGTGCGTATTTACCGCTGAGCACACCGCGAGCCAGCGGGCTGTAAGGCACCACGCCCAGGCCGTAGTTTTGCGCGGCGGTGATCTGCTCGGTTTCCGCCTGACGGTTGACGATGTTGTACAGCGGCTGACTGATCACCGGCCGGTCGACGCCCAGTTGATCGGCCACACGAATCACCTCGGCGATGCGCCAGCCACGGTAGTTCGACAAACCCCAATAGCGAATCTTGCCCTGGCGGATCAAATCGCCGATGGCCGACACCGTGACTTCCAACGGCGTGTTGTGGTCTTCGCGGTGCAGGTAATAGATGTCGAGATAGTCGGTGCCCAGGCGCGTCAGGCTGGCGTCGATACCATTGAAGATGTGCTTGCGGCTCAGACCGCTGCGATTCGGCACACCATCCACCGGGCCGAAACCGACCTTGGTCGCCAGCACCCATTCGTGGCGGTTACCGGCGATCGCTTCGCCGACGATCTCTTCGGAGCGGCCGTTGGTGTAAACGTCTGCGGTGTCGATGAAATTGATGCCTTGGTCCCAGGCCTTGTCGATGATCCGCAGGGAATCTTCGGTGCTGGTCTGCTCGCCGAACATCATGGTGCCCAGGGTCAGGGTGGAAACCTGTAAACCCGAATGACCCAGCGTACGATAGCTCATGACGAAATCCTTTTACCGGTGGGAGAAAGGCTCAATCAAATACCAGAATGGTGGGGCGGGGCAAACGGAAATATCGAACATCCCCGGACCAAACTGTGGGAGCGAGCTTGCTCGCTCCCACAGGGGATTGGTCGATGCGTTAAACCCGCAACGTGCGGGTCATACGCAACGCCAACAAACTCCCGCAAACAATCACGCCCGCCAGCAGGTAAAGCGCGGCATCGGTCGACCCGGTGCTGTCCTTGACCCAACCCACCAGATACGGACTCAGGAACCCGGCCATCTGCCCCATGGAGTTGATCAACGCCAAACCACCCGCCGCAGCGCCCGCGCTCAGCAGCGCGGTAGGCACCGGCCAGAACATCGGCAGGCCGGTGAGGGCGCCCATGGTGGCGATGGTCAGGCCGAGGATGGCAATGGCCGGCGTAGTCGCAAAGTTCACGGCGATCAACAAACCGACCGCACCCATGAGCATCGGCACCACCAAATGCCAGCGGCGTTCTTTGCGCAGGTCCGCCGAGCGGCCGACCATCAACATGAACAGCGCCGCCAGCAAATACGGAATCGCACTGAGCCAACCGATCACCAGGTTATCGCTGAAGCCCAGGTTCTTGATGATCGACGGCAGCCAGAAGTTGATTGCGTAGACGCCGCTCTGGATGCAGAAATAGATCAGGCCGAACGCCCAGATCGCCGGGTTTTTGAACACGGCCAGCAGCGAGTCGGTCGAGGTTTTCGGTTTGTTGGCCAGGTCTTCGGCGTGGTCGGCTTCCAGCACCGAGCGCTCGAACGGCGTGAGCCATTTGGCGTTGGCGTAACTGTCGCTCAACAGGAAGTAGGCGAGGGCGCCGAGGATCACCGTTGGGATACCTTGCAGCAGGAACATCCACTGCCAGCCGGCCAAACCCGCCTGGCCTGCGCCGAAGTGGTTGAGAATCCAGCCGGAAAACGGGCTGCCGAGCAGGCCGGATACCGGGATCGCCGACATGAACAGCGCCATGATACGGCCGCGGCGGAAGGTCGGGAACCACTGCGAAAGGTAGAGCACCACGCCCGGGAAGAACCCGGCTTCAGCCGCGCCGGTGAACAGGCGCAGGGTGTAGAACTCGGTCGGTGTGGTGACGAACAGCAAACAGGTCGAGAGCGAGCCCCAGACGATCATCATCAGCGCGATCCAGCGGCGCGGGCCGAATTTGGTCAGGGCCAGGTTGCTGGGTACGCCGCACAACACGTAGCCGATAAAGAAAATCCCGGCCCCGAGGCCGTACACGGTTTCGCTGAATTTCAGTGCGTCGAGCATCTGCAGCTTGGCAAATCCAACGTTCACCCGGTCGAGGTAGTTGAACAGGTAGCAGATGAAAATGAAGGGGATCAAACGCAGGGTAATGCGTTTGTAGACGGCGTTTTTTTCGTCAACGATGGCCTGGGTAGCGGCGGCGCTCTGTGACATGGCGGGCTCTCTCTTTATTATGATTTTTTGCGATGCAAAGGGTAACGTTGACCGCCCACTGAGTCTCGGCCACCGCTTGGGTCATTGTCTTTGTGCCTGAGCACAGGGTTTGCAACCAAGGCCTGTGCGGGTGAACAATCCTCTCCATCACGCTTTCAAGGATCACCGCTATGTTCGAACTCGATCACGACCTGGCTCAGGACATCGTCGACCGGGCGATGGCCATCCTGCCGTACAACGTTAACGTCATGGACAGCCAAGGGCTGATTCTTGGCAGCGGCGAACCGGAGCGCGTCAACACCCGTCATGAAGGCGCGCAACTGGTGCTGGCCAACGGGCGAGTGGTGGAGATCGACGCCCAAACGGCGATTCATTTGAAAGGTGTGCAACCGGGCATCAACTTGCCGCTGTTGCTTGATCAACGGTTGATTGGCGTGCTGGGCATCACCGGTGAACCCGAGCAATTGCGCACCTACGCCGAACTGGTGCGGATGACCGCCGAGATGCTGGTCGGCCAGCGCAATCAGCAGGCCGAACAGCAATGGCGGCGCCAGCGTTGCGACGATCTGCTGGCATTGCTGCTCAGCGAGGCCGGGGATTCGCCGCGGTTGATCGATGAAGCGCAACAGCTTGGGCTCAAGCCGCAGATGACGCGGGTACCGTACCTGTTCGAGTTAGGGATGGAGCACGGTCCGGGGCAAACCGTCGAGGCGCTCAGCGCCTGGCTGACCTCGCGCTACCCGGACAGTTGGTGCGTGAGTTCGGCCAAGTCCTCGTTGCTCTGGTGCCGACCGGCGGCGCAGGCGATCGAGAATGACCGGTTGCTGGAAAAACTCGACGGCCTCGGCTGGAACATTCTGCGCATTGCCGTGGGCGGGCAAGCCGATGGGCTGTCGGGATTGCGCCGCTGCTATCGGCGCGTCGGCGACTTGCTGGCCTATGGTCGAGATGTGTTGCCGCACTCCCGCTTGCTGACGCTCAACCGTTATCGGTTGCCGGTGATGCTCTGGCGGCACCGCAACGACGACGCGCTGGACGAGTTGCTCAAGCCGCTGCGCAAAGTCATCGCCAAGGATGGCAACGGCCAACTGCTGGCGACTTTGCGCTGTTGGTGCGATCACGATGGTCAGAGCCAGGCATGTGCCGATGCGCTGGGCATCCATCGCAATAGTTTGCGGTATCGGATGGAAAGGATTGCCGAACTAAGCGGTGTCGATCCGCTGAAACTGGACGGCATGCTCGCGCTCTATCTTGGCGTCCAGCTCCTTCCCCAAACTGACGCGCCCACAACTCCGTAGGCGCACGGCTTGCCGGCGATGGTGACTCCGAGGACGTCATCGCGAGCAAGCTCGGCTCCCACAGGAATCAGCGTCGTGCGCAAATATGTATTCCACCACGGACCACTGTGGGAGCCGAGCTTGCTCGCGATGGCGGACGATCAGCCGACTCGGAGCTAGATTTGAAACACGAGTTTTGTGGAAATGAACAATAATCGCCAGTGCCGCTTGTGCAGCGGACAGGCGTTATTGTTCTTGCCTGCTGGCAGCATGGAACGCATTGGAACTGGAGAATTCGCATGAAAATCGTCATCGCCCCCGATTCGTTCAAGGACAGCCTGAGTGCCCAGGGTGTGGCTAATGCCATTGCTCTGGGATTGGCGGAGGTTTGGCCCGATGCGCTCCTGGTCAAATGCCCAATGGCGGACGGCGGGGAGGGGACCGTCGAGTCTATTCTGGCGGCGTGCGAGGGCGAACTTCGCCGAACCCCTGTTCGTGGGCCGCTCGGCACAATGGTTGAGGCCGCCTGGGGCTGGCTGCCCCAGAGCCACACCGCGATCATCGAAATGGCCGAGGCCAGCGGCCTGCAACTGGTTCCGCCGGGCAAGCGTGACGCCTGCATCAGCAGCACGTTCGGCACCGGCGAGTTGATCCGCGCGGCGCTTGATGCCGGGGCGCAACGGGTGATTCTGGCGATTGGCGGCAGCGCCACCAACGACGGCGGGGCGGGTGCGATGCAAGCCTTGGGCGTCAAACTGCTGGACGCCCAGGGCCAAATACTGGCACCGGGCGGCTTGGCCCTCGCGCAATTAGCGCGAATCGACATGAGTGAAATCGATCCGCGTCTGGCCGAGGTGCAATTCGACATCGCCGCCGACGTCAACAATCCACTGTGCGGTCCTCACGGTGCCTCAGCGATTTTCGGCCCGCAAAAAGGCGCATCACCCGAGCAAGTCCAACAACTGGATCGCGCGCTCGGGCACTTTGCCGAGCGGTGCGCGCAAGTCCTGAACAAAGACGTACGTGACGAACCGGGCAGCGGTGCGGCAGGCGGACTGGGGTTTGCCGCCAAGGCGTTTCTGGGGGCGCAGTTCAAGGCCGGTGTCGAAGTGGTCGCCGAACTGGTCGGCCTGGACGATGCGGTCAAGGGCGCCGACCTGGTGATCACCGGCGAAGGCCGTTTCGATGCTCAGACCCTGCGTGGCAAGACGCCGTTTGGTGTGGCGCGTATTGCCCGGCAGCACGGCGTGCCGGTGATCGTCCTCGCCGGAACACTGGGTGAGGGTTATCAGGCGCTGTACGAACATGGCATCGATGCCGCGTTTGCCTTGGCCAGCGGGCCGATGACGCTGGAGCAGGCGTGTGCCGAGGCACCGCGGTTGTTGCGGGAGCGGGCGAGTGATGTTGCGCGGGTTTGGCGGGTGGCTTTGCGTAAGGTTTGAGTCTTGCGTTGAAGTTTAGATCCACCCCTCACCCCAGCCCTCTCCCCAGCGGGGAGAGGGGGAAAGGGGGCCGATCTCCATGCTTTTCAGAACCTGAGTTCGACTCAGAATTTTCAGGTCGATGTACTTCGAAAAAACGCCTCGGTCAGTTCCCTCTACCTCCGGGAGAGGGCTAGGGTGAGGGGCGGTTCCAAACCTGAAATATATTTCTCAACGCCCCGCAGAAAACCTCATCCCCAGCCGATATAGCCAATAGGCCCACACAAACCTATTCCAACAGTGGCGCCAAACTGAAAGCGCGTGCGCCACCGCCCGCCATTCAGCGATCACGCAAGGATGCTCGTAGCCCCATCACCCGAGAATCATCCTATGTCACTGCGTAATCTGAATATCGCGCCTCGAGCTTTCCTGGGTTTTGCTTTCATTGCCTTGCTCGTCATCGTGCTGGGTGTGTTTGCCGTGAACCGCATGACGAGCATCCACCAAGCCTCCATCGACATGGAAACCACGCAGCTGCCCAGCGTCGGGTTTCTCGGCAACTTGACGGAAAACGTTCTGCGTATGCGCATTCTCTCGTTCCGCGTGTTGGTCAACCGTGATCCGGCGGCGTTGCAGGAAGCCCAGACGCGTATCGGCGTGCTGGTCGACAAGGTTCGCAGCGCACAATCGAGTTATGCGGCGTTGTCGGCCACCCCGGAAGAGGCCGCGCTGTACAAGACGTTCACAGCAACGCTGGACAGCTACCTGCAAGCCCAGAACCAGATACTGGAGCTGTCGCGACAGAACAAGCTCGATGAGATGCGCACGCTGATCAACACCCGGATCAAGGACGGTACGGACCAGATGGGCGAGCAGCTGAACAAACTGGTGGCGCTAAATAATTCCGATGCGAAAACCGCTTCGGCCGTAGCGGGCGAGCAGTACCGCAGCGCGATTACCGGCATCATCGCCGTGGCTGTCATCGCGGCACTGATGACTGTGCTGCTGGCCTGGCTGCTGACCCGCAGCATCGTCACACCGCTGAACCGTGCGCTGCAGGCGGCGCAAACCATTGCGGGTGGCAACCTGACCAACGTCATCGAGGTCGACGGCAAGGACGAACCGGCCCGTTTGCTCGGTGCCTTGTCCGCGATGCAGGCCAGCCTGCGCAAAACTATCGAACAGATCGCCGGTTCCGCCACCCAACTGGGTGCCGCCGCTGAAGAACTCAGCACGGTCACCCAAGAAGCATCCCGCGGTCTGCAACAGCAGACCAACGAAATCGAACAGGCCGCCACTGCGGTCAACGAAATGACCGCTGCCGTGGAAGAAGTGGCGCGCAACGCGGTGTCGACGTCCGAAGCCTCGAACCAGTCGACTCAGGCTGCCCGCGAAGGTCGTGACCGTGTGGTGGAAACTGTCGGCGCGATCCAGACCATGACCCACGATGTGCAAAACACCTCGGTGATGATCGAAGGCCTGGCCGCTCAAGGGCGCGACATCGGTAAGGTGCTGGACGTGATCCGCGCCATTGCCGAGCAAACCAACCTGCTGGCACTGAACGCCGCGATCGAAGCCGCCCGTGCCGGTGAAGCCGGACGCGGTTTTGCGGTGGTGGCGGACGAGGTCCGGGCGCTGGCCCATCGCACCGCGCAATCGACCCAGGAAATCGAAAAAATGGTCGCCGGCATCCAGAACGGCACCGGCCAAGCGGTCTCCTCAATGCAGCAAAGCAATCAACGCACCCAAAGCACCCTGGAAATGGCCCGCGCCGCCGGCGTTGCGCTGGAGCAGATCACTCAGTCGATCCAATTGATTAACGAGCGCAACCTGGTGATCGCCAGTGCGTCCGAAGAACAGGCCCAGGTGTCCCGCGAAGTTGACCGCAACCTGGTGAACATCCGCGACCTGGCCACCCAGTCCGCCGCCGGTGCCAACCAGACCAGCGCCGCCACTCACGAACTGTCGCGCCTGGCTGTGGATTTAAATGCCATGGTGGCGCGTTTCGTGATTTGAGATAGGGTTGAGGCTTGGAACCCGCGCGACTGGAGAATTACATGCGCTATTCAGCCCTGACCAAACGAATCGCCGGTGACGGCGCAGCGGCCTGGCAGATTCATGACCGAGCACTGGAATTAATCGAGCAGGGCGTTGATGTGCTGCTGCTATCGATCGGCGATCCCGACTTCGATACGCCGCAGCCCATCGTTCAGGCGTGCATCGATAGCTTGTTGGCCGGTGACACCCACTACCCGTCAATACGTGGCAGTCGGGGGTTGCGCAATAGCATTGCCAACCGTCATCGACGTCGCAGTGGTCAAGCGGTGGATGCCGATCATGTGATCGTGCTGCCGGGCGCGCAATGTGCGGTGTATTCAGTCGCGCAATGCCTGCTCGACCCGGGCGATGAAGTGATCGTCGCCGAGCCGATGTACGTGACCTATGAAGGGGTGTTCGGTGCCTGCGCCGCCAAAGTGGTGCCGGTGGCGGTGCGCCCCGAGAACGGCTTTCGGGTCGATCCGGCGGATGTCGCAGCGCTGATCACACCCAAGACCCGCGCCATTTTGCTCAACAGTCCGAACAATCCTTCCGGCGCCAGTTTGCCGCTGATGGTCTGGCAGGAACTGGCATCACTGTGTATTCGTCACGACTTGTGGCTGATCAGCGACGAGGTCTACAGCGATCTGTTGTACGAAGGCGAGCACATCAGCCCGGCGAGCCTGCCGGACATGGCCGAGCGCACGGCGACCATCAATAGCCTGTCCAAATCCCACGCCATGAGCGGTTGGCGCGTGGGCTGGGTGATCGGGCCGAAACCTTTGGCCGAACACTTGGTGCACCTGTCGTTGTGCATGCTGTTTGGCATTCCGGATTTCATTCAGAACGCCGCGCAATTGGCGCTGGATGAGGATCTGCCGGAAGTGGCGTTGATGCGCGAGGAGTATCGCCAGCGTCGCGACCTGGTGTGCGCGAGCCTGAGGGATTGCCCGGGCATCCGGCCGATCCGGCCTGATGGCGGGATGTTCGTGATGATCGATGTACGCCAGACCGGGTTGTGTGCCCAGAGTTTTGCCGAGCGGCTGCTGGAAGGTTATGGCGTGTCGGTGCTGGCCGGTGAAGCGTTCGGGCCGAGTGCGGCGGGGCATATTCGATTGGGGTTGGTGGTGGATCAGCTGAAGCTGGCGGATGCGTGTCGGCGGATTGCGTTGTGTGCGGCGGACCTTCTGGAAGCTCGTCGGGCCTGAAAGTCTGCATTGCCATTGCCGGCCTCATCGCGAGCAAGCTCGCTCCCACACTGGATCTCCAGTGTTCACACAACCAATGTGGGAGCGAGCTTGCTCGCGATGGCTGACTGACAGGCGCCGAATTCCTTAAGCCTTCCACGCCCCGACATTCACCAGATTCTTCGGCCGCTCACCCGCCAGCGCCGCCAGCAGATTGTCCACCGCACACGTGGCCATCGCCTCCCGCGTTTCATGCGTCGCCGAGCCAATGTGCGGCGTCGCCACCACGTTGTTCAGTTGCAACAGCGGCGAGTCGGTGTTCAGCGGTTCGCGTTCGAACACATCCAGCCCCGCAGCGCGAATCTGCCCCTCACGCAAGGCCTGAATCAGCGCCGCCTCGTCCACTACCTTGCCCCGTGAAATGTTGATGAAGATGGTTTCGGGGCGCATCAGGGCGAATTGCTCTGCGCCGATCAGCCCTTCAGTTTCAGCGGTCAGCGGCAAGGTTAGGCAAACGAAATCCGCCTGCTGCAACAGCTCCGGCAAGCTTCTATATTGCGCGTCGAATCGCTGCTCCACCGCCGGTTTCGGCGAGTGGCTGTGATAGATAACCGGCATGCCAAAACCGAAATGCCCACGTTGGGCCAAGGCCTCACCGATCCGCCCCATACCGATGATGCCCAGGGTTTTACCGTGCACATCAGTACCGAATTGTGCGGGACCGACATTGCGCTTCCACTGACCGGCGCGAACCATGTTCGCCAGTTCCACCACGCGCCGGGCGGTTGCCAGGATCAGCGCGAAACCGGTATCAGCGGTGGTTTCGGTGAGCACGTCCGGGGTGTTGCTGAGCAGGATCCGTCGTTCGGTCAGGTAGTCGATGTCGTAGTTGTCGACCCCCACGGAGACGCTGGCGATCGCTTCCAGGTCCGGCGCCAGATCCAATAATCCGGCATCCAGTTTCAGACTCGCACCGAGTAACCCATGGGCCCGGGGCAGGGCCTCGCGCAGTTTTGCCAGGCCGTCGGCATTGAGGTTGTCGATCAGCGTCACCTCGGTCTGCTCGTGCAGGCGAGCCATCAGCAGCGGCGAGAGTTTCTTGTACAGCACAACCTGCTTTTTCATCGTCATCATCTCAACTTCAATTCAGGAATGAGCAGCCGTTGGCCGTTGCACAACGGTCTTGGCCACGACCCGGTCGCTGGCGCCGGGCTTGAGGAAAATCGTCAGCACCACCGAGAGCATCAACGCGCCGCTCATCAACAGATAAGAAGCACCCGGCGAGCCGGTGGAGCTGTTCAAGTAGCCCACCAGATACGACCCACCAAACGAGCCGAGCGCGCCCATGCTGTTGATCAGCGCCATGGCGCCACCCGCGACGTTGGCCGGCAGGATTTCCGGGACGATGGCGAAAAACGGTCCATACGGCGCATACATGCAGGCGCCCGCGATCACCAGCAAGGTGTAGGACCACCAGAAGTGTTCAGCGCCCAGCGCGTAGGAACCGTAGAACGCAATCGAGGCGATCAGCAGTGGCGGCCAGACAAAGCGTTTGCGCTTCTGCAATTTGTCCGAGCCCCAAGACACCAGCAGCATGCCGATCACCGCGGCCAGATACGGCAGCGAGGAGAGCCAGCCGGCCTCGATCATGTCCATTTGTGCGCCAGCCTTGAGGATCGACGGCAGCCACAGCACGAAGCCGTAGACACCAATGCTCCAGCAGAAAAACTGCAGGGCCAGGATGATCACTTTCGGCGAGCGGAAGGCTTCGGCGTAGTTCTTCACCGCTTTGATGCCGACCTGTTCGGCCTCCAGGGCGCTTTGCAGATCCTGCTTCTCTTGATCGGTCAGCCACTTGGCTTGAGCGGGACGGTCATCGGCCAGACGCCACCAGATAAACGCCCAGAGCACCGCTGGCAACCCTTCGATGATGAACATCCAGCGCCAGCTGAAATGCTGCACCAGATAGCCCGACACCACCGACATCCAGAGCATGGTCACCGGGTTGCCGAGGATCAGGAACGTGTTGGCGCGCGAGCGTTCGGCACGGGTGAACCAGTGGCACAGGTACACCAGCATCGCCGGCATCACCGCGGCTTCGACCACGCCGAGCATGAAGCGAATGACGATCAGCCAGTAGGCGTTGGAGACGATCCCGGTCAATGTGGCCAGGCCACCCCAGAGAATCAGGCTGACGAAAATCAGCTTTTTGACACTGTGCTTCTGGGCGTAGATCGCGCCCGGCACCTGGAAGAAAAAGTAGCCGAGGAAGAATAGTGCGCCGAGCATCGACGACAGGCCCGGCGTGATCATCAGGTCGGCGGCCATCCCGGAGGCGGCGGCGAACCCGTAATTGGCGCGGTCCAGGTACGCCAGGCTGTAGGTGATGAACACGATGGGCATGATGTACCACCAGCGGCGGGCGGCGAGTGTTGCGGTTTTCATAGTGGTGCTCCTGAGCTTGTTGTTTTTGTCGCAGCAGGTAACGGATTAAATCTTCAGTGACTGTGCGGGCGTCATCGCGGGCAAGCCTTGCTCCTACAGGGATTGCGCTAAATCCTGTAGGAGCACAGCTTGCTGGCGATTAGCGGCCTCAAATTCGGCAGACATTTCGAGGCGATTGGGCAACCCCTCCATATCCCCACGGCTCTGCACCGCGCGGCTGCCAATCCAGTTGGCACGCTTCACGGCGTCGGCGAAGCTGTGGTTTTCCAGCAGGGCGCTGATCATGCCGACGGCAAATCCATCGCCGGCACCGACGGTGTCGACCACCGTTTCCACCGGCACGCCCGCTACAAAACCCTGGTCCAGATGAGTGCGGTAATACGCACCGTGCGGCCCAAGTTTGATCGCAACGGCTTCAGCGCCCTGATCGAGGTAAAACGCCGCGATGTCGGCCGGGTCTTCAAAACCAGTCAACAAGCGACCTTCGCTCAATCCCGGCAGCACCCAATGGGCGAGGGCGGCGAGGCGGTTGATCTCGGTAATCATCTGTTGCTCGCTGGCCCACAGGCTCGGACGCAGGTTCGGGTCGAAGGACACGCTGCGCCCGGCATCGCGCATGCGGGTCATCAATTCGAAAGACATTTCCCGGGCCGTTTCGGACAGCGCCGGCGGAATGCCTGTGGCGTGCAAGTGCCGGGCGTTCAGTAATTCAGGCGCGATCGACTGCCGCGACAGATGACTCGCCGCCGACCCACGGCGGAAATACTCGACCACCGGATCGCTGCCATCGTCGGTGCGCGACTTGAGTTGAAAACCGGTTGGGTGTGCGGTGTCGATGGCAACGTTGCTGCAATTCAGACCTTCTTTTTCCAGGGTGTCGATGACGAACCGGCCCAGCGAATCAGCGCCCACCCGGCTCAACCAGGCAACGTTAAAACCCAACCGCGACAAGCCAATGGCGACATTGCTGTCAGCCCCGGCAATGCGTTTGTGGAAGTGGCCGACGTCGGCCAAATCACCGTTCTGTTCGGCGACGAACATCGCCATGGTTTCGCCGAACGACAGGATATCGATCTCAGACATGAGCGCGCTCCAAACGGGTTTGACCGAGGCGGGCGAGGGTGGCGACATGCTCGGTGGTCAACTGCACCAGGTCGTCGCCTTGCAGCGGATATTCCGCCGCCCGCATTACGCCTTGGGCCATGTGCCGCAGCAGTTGTTCCCACAGATGCAGGTCACTGGCCGCAGGCGGTATGGCGACCAGTTTGCCGTCGGCCCGGCGCGTCACGGCTTTGCAGTGCACATAGCCGACGTGGCGACCGAGCAACCGCGCGGCGCTGGCGGCGGACTGGTCTTGCCAATGCCAGTTGCCGATATCGAAGGTCATTTTGACCGGCAGGTTGTGTTGCTCGACTTCAGTGAAAAACCGCTGGAAAGGTTCGATCCGGCCGCCGTGCAAGGTTTGATCGTTTTCCACCAGCAACTGCACCGCACTTTTGCCCAGTACGCGGGACAAGGTCTGGAGGTCGCTGTTGTCGGTGAAATAGCCCAGGGACACTTTCAGCCATTTGGCACCGAATGCCTGGGCCCGCTGCAGTGCGCTGATCAGTTCGGGGTTGGGTTTGGACTGGCCGGCCAGCCACAACTCCATCGGCGAGGAATACACGCTTTCGAGGCCTTGGGCCTGGGTGGCATCGGCCAGTTGGGCGGGGTCTTCGACGGTCAGCAGTTCTTCGCGCCATTCGATGCGCGTGGCGCCCGCGGCGGCCAACACGTCGATAAACGATCCTTGGCCGCGTTTGCGAACAAGGTCGGCGCCGTAGCTCGACAGGCTGATGGAAACGGGTGGTTTATTCATTGTTGTATACCTCTGAAACCGGTTTCATTTTTGTTCAAAAAAAATGGCTGATGTTTTGTGGTGACCTTACCGGCCTCATCGCGAGCAAGCTCGCTCCCACAGGGGATCTGCGGTGTACACGAGTCCATTGTGGGAGCGAGCTTGCTCGCGATGAGGCCATAACATTCACCGCAAATTTCCAAGAGTCGACCCACGCACAATCAACCGCGCAGAAAAATCCAGGGTCCGCACTGGCCCGACATCACCGCGCAAACGCTTGAGCAAACACTCGAACGCGCTGGCACCAATCTCGGCCGTCGGTTGGGCGAGGGCGGTAATCCCGCTCCCCACCAGCGGATACCAATCCAGGTCATCAAGGGCGATCAGGCCGACGTCCTCGAACAGATTGCACTTCAGTTCACGCAACGAATGGGTGCTGGCCAACGCGGCGATTCCGTTGGCGCAGAACAGCGCTTTCGGGCCGGGGCCGGGCGTGTCGAGGAAGGTTTTCAGTTTGGCGGTCAGTTCACTACCGGTTTCGACGAGGGTGCCGCGCAGGGTCGGGCGTTGCTCGATCTGTGCCTTGAAGCTGCTGACCCGCTCGATCCGCGAACTGGTGCCGTCAAACGGCTCGGTGACCATCAGCACGTCGCGATAGCCGCGCTCTTGCAAATGGGTGAGGGCCAATTCAACGGCGGCAGGATTGTCCAGCCCGACCAGATCACTCTCCAGCTGCTCGACCTTGCGATCCACCAGCACCAGCGGCATTTCCC
Organism: Pseudomonas sp. LBUM1645; assembly: GCF_059716185.1. Classification (NCBI taxonomy): domain Bacteria; kingdom Pseudomonadati; phylum Pseudomonadota; class Gammaproteobacteria; order Pseudomonadales; family Pseudomonadaceae; genus Pseudomonas; species Pseudomonas sp. LBUM1645. Next base: position 3,945,644 of record NZ_CP166811.1, on the reverse strand, counting down.
GATGCAGTTCACGTAATTCGTCGCGGTGATGACCCAAGGTGTTCACGATCAAGCCTTCGATGTTGTAGGAGCGCAGCAGGGCCAGGTGCTGGCGTTCCTGCTCATCATCGCGGTCGGTGTTGCACACCACCAGGCTGTAACCGTGCTGACGGCAGGCGGTTTCCACCCCATGCATCACGGCAATCGAATAAGGGTTACGGATATCGGCCACCAGCATGCCGATCAGACGAGTGCGCCCACGTTTCAGGCCGCGGGCCATCTGGTTCGGGCGATAGCCGAGTTCGGCGATTGCCTGCTCGATGCGCAGGGCAGTGGCATCGGAGAGCAGGGCGCGATCATCGCCGATGAAGCGCGAGACGCTGGCCTTGGAGACGCCGGCGTGTTCGGCGACGTCGAGCATGGTTACACGGCTGCGTTGGGCGGTGGAGAAGTCGTTCATAGGTAGACCTTGTTGTTATTGGAGTGGCGCTGAAACCGGTTTCAGGAGATGCGATTTTCGAGGAGGTCGTCAAGCGTTTTTATTTGAGGTTGTCGGGTGATTCCGACGGACGGTCGATATACCTGTCAGATTTGACAGTAGGCAATACGCCTGGCGAGGCGCTTAATCCCTCTGAGGATTTTTAGTAATGCCAGGCACATTAAGGGGATTGATGTATGTCGAATCAAGGGCCGCTGGACTTCAATCCACCGAGAGTAATCGGAATGGAGGATGCCGATGTAGATCCGGACGGTTACATCCCGCTTGAATTGTTATTGGCGGGAATCGAGGTGGTCATTCCTCTCTGGCCCAGTTACGCAACGCAGCCTGATGAACGGGATCTTTTAACGGTTTATTTTGAACAGCCAGGGCAGCCACCGGTCTCGATCGAAAATAGTTACACAGCAGCGGATATCCAACCACAATTTATTATTCCTATCGCCGCCAACTTCCTGCAGGTCAACGGGGTAGGTGAATTGTGGTATCAGGTGTTAGATACCGCTGACCACCCCTCAAAGTCAGTTCGCCGAAATCTGACAATTGATCATGTACCTATTCCAGTTAATCTTGAGTCCCCTGGTTTTCCTGACGCAAACGTTCATGGATATCTGAATTGCGCAACTGTCCCGCCTTTGTGGGAGGGTGTTCGTGTGACAGTTCCACCCTTGTCGGGATTCAGGGTTGGAGACTGCGTCGAATTAAGCTGGAGAGGCTATCCAAGTTTGAACGGAAGCGGGCAGGAGTATGTAAGTGCTCGCAAGGAAGATATACGCCCAGCACTAAGCGATACGGATATTAAAGAAGGGTATTCTTTGGTTGTCGAGCCGTACGATATCCATATACAACCCATGTTTGACAAGGCTTCCGCCATTGTTCAATACCGAATATTCCGAGGTCGTAGACTTGTCGGAGTATCTAAGGTTGGGCTGGTGAAAATAGACCGAATAATACCCGGTGAAGAACTTCCATGCGGGCCGTAAAGGCGTGGAGCAAAAGTGGTCGGTAACAATGTGTGATAACTCAGTCATTAGTAGATTCACCAAACTGCAAACGTATGGAGAGAATCATGAACGCTATAGTTGAACGAGCCAACCTGTCCAGGTTGGCAGCGCTTAAAACAAAATCCACCGTGGAAAATACCATTGATGCGGCACCGGGAGCGGTTACATTCCCGGCGCAGACACTGCTTCCTGATTTGCGCATTCCGAAAGCATCTCTTAGCGCTGATTTGGATTATCTGGTTCCAAAGCCTTCGCTTGAGGATGATCTTGATGCATTCCAGCCACAGATTCGTATAAAGGGCGCGGCTACCTGGATCGATATTGTTGATCCAAGCGATCCAGACGCTCCATACGTTTATCCCGGTGCTGTCGTTGATCGAGACTGGACGGTGCCGTATAAGATTCGACGCAACCTGTTTAGAGAGGAACTCACTCCCGAAGCGCCTACGGAATGGGAGTTCCGGTATATCTATTTTGCAGGCGGCACCAATGATGTCGAGTCTGAAGTATCCGCCTTCGCCATCGATCTCACGCCGCCTTATAAAGTAAAAACCCCGGCCTCCGACCGAACCCCCGGAGCACCGGCATGGCCTGCCGATTTAGGTCCGACTATTCCCATCGATGAGGGCTACCTTGAAGGCAAGACCGGTATCATCGTGAAGCCAGTGATTCCGGCAAATTACGAAGCAACTGACGTTTACAAATTTTTCTTCGGGCCTGCGCCGGATCCAGGTCGCGACTCTCCCGTGTTCCAGGGAGTGTTGTCGACGGCTCGAGAGGCTGAAATTCCCGTTGCTGTATTTGTCGCTGCCGCTGATGGCCCCAATCAGCTTATCTACGTGTCCACAGACCTGGCAGGTAATGAAGGACGCCGGTCAAACTTCAGTCTGCGAACCGTGCAGCATGCGCAGGATCCGGATCCCGCCACGGTCAAACCGCCAATTGTGACGTTGGCCAATGGTACGGACGGTGATGGCTTGATCGATCTTGCAGACACGCAAGTGGATAGCCGAGGTGTTGAGTTCAAAGTCACGGTCCCTACACCCAACGCTGAGGCGGATACAATCGTTGGCTATTGGGGTGGCCAAGAAGTCGGCCCCGAACAGCGTGTGGGTACTAACACCGAACTGACCTTTCACGCCCCCTATGCGCTTGTACGGCAAGTGTATGGCGATACCGATGGTATCGTCGTGACCAATGTCAGCTACAACATGTTTCGTGGTGTCAGGCCGTTGGCTGACTCGGATGTTGATATCGATGTTGATGTTTCGTTTATTGGTCCGGATCCGATCACCATTGGTCTGGAAGCGCCAACGCTGACAACAACAGACGGCAGTAACGACGAAATCACCGAGGGCGATTACGGAGATACCGCAATCACCGCGAATATCGTTATTTTTGCTGCGCCACCGACAGAAGAAGGTTGGTTGATCGACTTGTTCTATGACGACATCAAAATCGGCATCTCTATCCCTCTGACAACTGGACAAGAAGGCACTACCATTGGCCGTGTTATTCCTTGGCCTACTATTCAGGCTCAAGGCAGTGGGACGAAAGTTTTGCGTTATACCTTGCATTCTCCAGGTTCGCGAAATCCAACGAACTCCAGACCGAAAGATATCCCAGTGGAACCATTCCCGATTGAAATGGCTGCACCGGAAATCATGAATCTGGCTGGACCGGCGAGAAGGATTGGTTGTTCCACATTGAACTTCCCTACTGCGACCGTTCCCAATGACGGTACTGCGAGGCGAAACCTGATTGTGCGTGTATTGCCCAATCCATACACGGTCGATGGAGAGACCATTACTTTGAAGTATCAGGCATTTAGTCAAGCGACGCCGCCGGTGCCAATCCCAGGCACCGATGCAGAAGCGACTTATCCGATTACAGGAATATTTCCTGGAAGCGGCGCTCTCATTGAGATTGGCGAATATACCGAAGACTTCAGACCAGCCCACTTGGCAAATGGCGTAGTGACTTATTCCATTTCCCGCGGTGGTGCAGGTAACAACCCAACCCCAGATTCACTGCCTGCTATACGCGCTCTGGATCTGGATGATAGTGAAGGTCGGTATTGTGAAGAGTTTGTGACCACTCCAATTCCATAAATTGTTGGTTAAGGGGCGGCGCGATCAGGAGGATCGTGGCCGCCCCTCCGTACTTAATATCTGGAATCAGAATTATCCAGCCTGAAAGGTTTTTCGTGTGCCAAATGAGGATATGTCCTACATAAACTTGTGAGCCTTCTCTATAGCCTTGCGACCCTCAAAGAATGGCTACAACTGCCATTTCCCCAGCCAAAAGCAGGTATTCATTATGCGAGGTAAGTCATTATCGGGCCCGAGCCGTTCGCGGCGTTTCATCGTTTTGAGCCCGTCGTTGTTGACAATCTTTAGCGCCTTCGTAAGCGCAGCGCCGGTCGTCGGTGGCCAGGAAACGGTAAACGGTGGAACGCCGGAACAATGGGACCTTGCTCAAAACGCCACTCTGACGGTCAACGGCGCGCAAACGCTGGCCATCAACTCTGACAGCTCTACGCTGATCGTAAATCCAGGAAGCACGACACAGCAGATATCAGCTCGCAAGGGGTCAACGGTCAATCTGAGCGGCACGACCGTTTCAGCTACTGGTGGTCTGGCGGCGGTTTTCTTGAGCAGCACTCAAGCGAGTATCGACAGCAGTACGATTACGGGGAATCGTGTAGGACTTCAGGTGGTTCGCGATGCGAATACGCAGAACGGCTCCAGCGTTTCTGTCGCAAACGGAACGAAGATCACTGGAGTGACCGGGGGAGCGCTGGTCAGTGCCTACAGTGTCCTGAATCTCAATGATTCCGACCTTCTCGGAACCGGCGCCATCAGTTACGGACTACGGTTGAGGAGCGGTCAGGCGAATACCCGAAACAGCACGATCATTGGTGGCCAGGAAGGTGTAGTTATCGACCTTGACCCTAACCAGGTTCAACCCGCGGTGCTGAACCTTGAGAACACGACGGTGCAAGGTAAAACCGGTGCAGCGATTCTGGTTGATTTTTCCAACGCCTCGGATTCGACGGCAGCCATTACGTTGACCAACTCTCGCCTGCTTGCAGGAAATGGCACGCTGTTGGATGTCAGAGGGGGCGCGAATACCTCGCTGGTGGTCAACGACAGTACGCTGACTGGCGACATCGTTACGGAGCAGGGCAGCACCACTAAATTGACCTTGCAAAACAACTCGACACTGTCGGGACAACTGCAAAACGTGGCCGGCGCCACGATCAACGACAGCTCCCAATGGGTGTTGACCGGTAATAGCAGTATCGATCAATTGACCCTTAACAACGGTGGCTCAGTAGTCTTTGGTGCCAGCGACGCGTTCTACCAACTGAACGTAAACTCACTGTCTGGACATGGCCGCTTTGTGATGGGCACCAACTTCACTACAGGTGAGACTGATGTGCTCAATATCACCGGTACCGCCCAAGGGACACACGAACTGTTGATCGCGAGCAGTGGTGTTGATCCGGCAGGCGGACAACCTATCCGCGTGGTGCAAACAGCAGGAGGCGACGCTCAATTCTTCATGAATCGCGACGTCGATCTGGGTACGTATTCCTACGGTTTGGCGAAAAGTGGCAACGATTGGATACTTGATCCCAGTACGCGAACGATCAGTCCGGGGGCTCGTTCCGTGCTTGCATTGTTCAACACGGCTTCGACTGTATGGTTGGGCGAGTTGACCTCGTTGCGCACCCGTATGGGTGAGTTGCGCTTCAATGGCGGTCAATCCGGCGCGTGGGGCCGTACCTACACCAACAAATACAACATCGCCGATGGCTCAGGTGTCGGTTATCAACAAACCCAGCAAGGTTTCACCCTGGGTGCGGATGCGGCGCTTCCTCTCGGAGATGGCCAATGGTTAGTGGGAGTGATGGCGGGTCAAAGTCAATCTGATCTCAATCTCAATGCCGGCACTTCAGGCAGCGTGGACAGTTACTATGTGGGTACCTATGTCACCTGGTTAGACATGCAAACCGGCTATTACTTTGACGGTGTGTTGAAGGCGAACCGCTTCCGTAATGATGCGAAAGTGGCGTTGAGCGATGGTACCCGGGCCAAGGGAGATTATGACAACTCGGGGCTGGGTGGTTCTGTCGAGTTCGGCAAACACATCAGCTTCGACAATGGCAACTTCCTTGAACCCTTCACTCAATGGTCTGCCGTGGTCATTCAAGGAAAGGATTTTTCCCTGAGCAACGACCTGCAAGCTGAAGGGGATCGCACACGTTCGTTTATCGGGAAGATGGGCGCTACCGCTGGCCGAAATATAGCGTTGGGGCAAGGACGTGTGGTACAGCCGTACTTACGCGCCGCATGGGCTCATGAGTTCGCAAAAAGTAATGAGGTACAAGTCAACAACAACGTGTTCAACAACGACCTGTCAGGTTCCCGCGCGGAGTTGGGAACCGGCGTCGCTGTAGCAATGACCGATAATCTCAACATGCATGCGGACTTTGAATACAGCAGCGGTCAACACATAGAACAACCTTATGGTATCAATTTCGGACTTCGTTATAGTTGGTAAAAAGTCTGCGAAAACAAATTAAAAAAGGAAGCAATTGCTTCCTTTTTTATTTTCAGATCAAACGGTTACGCCGCTAGCGTTTGATCGCGAGGTTGGTGAAATGTGGCAAAGGCTCCTTTTGCTGAAAAGATCAAATCAAGAGTCAGCTGTTTAGGAATATCATCGTCTTGATTTTCGACGATAACTTTTCTCAGTGTCCCGGAAAAAATCCCTGAAGTCTCATCAAGTTCAAGATCGGCGGTTCCCGAGAGCTGGGTATAAATAACCGGCTTGGCTGGATCGCTGTTATCGGCGAATGTCAGGCGTACTTGATGTGAATCCGGCTTAAGTTCGTAGGACTTATTTTCCAATCCCTTGGAAAACGAAAGGATGAGTTCTTTTGTCGTGTATTCCGGCTGTGGCTCGCGTTGCCGGGCAAACATGACGTAAGCCTCACCATGAGGCAGTGGAAAAGTGCACTCCGAGAGTTCTACCAGACCTGCGCTGTATGGTTCTCTGCCGTTTATTGTCCCGGCACAATTACCAGCACCCACGGCCTGCCTGCGTTTCTGCGTGATCATGTTCATCAATACCATCTCCATAGTCATGACAAGGTATCCCGCTATTAAAGAAACGTCCGGGATGGGGTATAAAACCGCCATTGGGCGTCGCTGTAAACTGTCAGACTTGACAGTTTACATAGTCCTATTAATGTGATTTGTATCTGGTCATTTGGAGCGAGAGGAAAGTTTTATTAGCCGATCCATACACTTAGCCACGTCGAACCTGCCAGCAATAAACCCATGGACCGATTAAAGTTTCGCAAGGCTTTGGTTGAACGAAGCCATTGATTGACGCTGGACCCAAGAACTGCCCAAGCAGTCATACACGGCAGGGCTATAACGAAAAACGCAAAACTCAAATAAACGATGTGATCCAAGCGATCGGCACCGTTGTCGGCAAACACGCTGACGACCGCCATGGCCATCATCCAGGTTTTTGGGTTTACCCATTGCAGGCCTGCGGCGGTCAAAAGGCCCGGACGTTTTTGATTGCCGGATACATCGGGATCGAGGGTTTCGGGTGTCGAATGGAAAATCTGCCAGGCCAGGTAGCTCAACCAGGTAACACCTAGCCACTGCATGGCGTATTGCAACAAGGGTATCTGCTTCAGGGATTCACCCAAACCATAACCTACTAGCAGGACGATGACTGCAGCACTGGAGCAGGCACCAAAGATGATAGGCAAAGTAGCCCTGAAGCCATACCGGGCGCTGTTGCTCAGCACCAGAATATTGGTCGGCCCCGGCGTGATGGAGGCGACGAAAGCAAACAGCATAAAAGGTAGCAAGGTCGGAAAGGTGGACAACATGGCAGCGGACTCCGTGAATGATCTCTGGAGCCGATCCTCACAAAGTCCGGGTCATGCGTCTGGAAGATTTGAGCAGCGCTTGCGATACAACGCCGGAGTCAAGCCATATGCCCGGACAAACCAGCGGCCCAGGTGACTCTGATCGGCAAACCCCAGTTCCATCGCCACCGTCGCCGGTTGCTCGCCACGGGCCAGCATTCGCCGGGCGGTGGCCAGGCGCAATTGCACGAGGTAGGCGTGCGGGGCGATGCCATAGGCGGCCTTGAAGGCGCGGGTCAGACGGAAGCGATCAACTCCGGTGACGGCGGCCAGTTGGTCGAGGCCGATGTCGTATTGAGCGTTGGCGTGCAGGTACTCCCGTGCCTTCTGCGCCACCAGAGGCAGGCGCGGATCCTCGCCATAGCGGGCGCGCCAGTGCAGGTGACTGGTCAGGCGTTCGAGCAAACCGTCGAGGGCGGTCTGGCGGACGATTTTCAGCTCGCCGTGATGCAGGGTTTGAAACGCCAGGCTGGTGGCGTGGGCAAGCCGCGAGTCGCTGGCCAGGGTGTTGGCGAAACTCAATTGACTGTTGTCGGGGGCATTTTCGAAGACGGCACTGAGTTCACGCTTCAGCCACTGCGGGTCGAGGTACAGCATGCGGTAGGTGAAACCGTCTTCGGTCGGCGCTTCGCCGTCGTGGATGTCACCCGGCTCGAGCAGAAACACCTTGCCCGGCGTGCTTTGATGCTTCGCCCGCCGACAGTGAAACTGCTGAACCCCTTGTTCGGTGACGCCCACCAGATAGCTGTCATGCCAGTGCGGGTCGTAGGCATGGCCTTCGAAATGCGCGCGCAGGGTCTCGATGCCGGTGTCGGCGTCCTGGGCCAGGTCGATCCAGTTGTGAGTCGTCATGCTGCACCTGTGAGACGGATAGCCGACTTATTTAACGCCCGCGCCGAGGGCGATGACTAGAACGTTTGTGCAGGGATCAGTTGAACAGTCCCGCCGCGATGTTGATCGAGAACCCGAGAATGGCCGTGTTGAACAGAAAGCCAATCAGCGACTGCGCCAGGACAATTTTGCGCAAATCCCGAGTCGCCACGCCAACATCGGACGTCTGGACCGCCGCACTGATGGTGAAAGAGAAATACAGGAAGTCCCAGTAATTGGGGGTTGTCAGACCTTCAGCAAAACGCAGTGCCGGGTCTTTGCCGCCCCAGGTGTAGAACAGACGGGCGTAGTGCACGCTGAAAATCACCCCGATCAGCAGCCATGAACCGATCACGGTCAATGCAGTAAAGCCGTAGTGCAACAGCTTTCGCGTGGTTTCCAGGTCCTTGCTGCCGGCCAGCTCAAAAGTGATGGTCGCCAGACTCGCGATCGCGGCGATGCACACAACGAATAGCACCAGCCCGGCGTTTTCGTCTTCGACCTCGGCGATGCGCTTCACATCCGGCGCTTTGGCGCGCGCGGTGAGCCAGAGCATCAGGACCAGGTAAGTCCAGACTCCGGCGTTCCAGCCGAAGAGGATTTTGCTGATGATCGAGTCGGCTGGAGTCAGAATGCCCACCGCGACGCCGAGCGCGGCGGCGGAGGAGAGGCGAGGGTGGGTGTGGGCGAGGAAGGGCATGTGAACTCGATGCGTCAGGGCTTTGCAAACACATTAGCCCAGCGCAGTCCGTTGTGACCACCAAGCTGTAGGCGATGAGGTCTCCTGTGGGAGCGAGCTTGCTCGCGATGGCGGCGTAACAGCCAACATAGATATCGACTGTTATGGCCTCATCGCGAGCAAGCTCGCTCCCACAGTGATGGGTGTCGGGTCAGATATCCTTGCTCCGCTTGCGGACCAACTTCATCACCACCACAAAAAACACCGGCACAAACACCACCGCCAGCGTCGCCGTGATCATCCCGCCAATCACCCCGGTGCCGATGGCTTGCTGGCTCGCCGAACTGGCCCCGGTGGCAATCGCCAGCGGCACCACGCCGAGGATGAACGCCAGCGACGTCATCACAATCGGCCGCAGTCGCAGGCGCGCGGCTTGCAGGGTGGCGTCGATCAGGTCGTGGCCTTCGTCGTACAGGCTCTTGGCGAACTCGATGATCAGGATCGCGTTCTTCGCCGACAGCCCGATGATGGTGATCAGCCCGACCTTGAAGAACACGTCGTTGGGCATCCCGCGCAAGGTTACGGCCAGTACCGCGCCGAGTACACCGAGCGGCACCACCAGCAGCACCGACGTTGGAATCGACCAGCTCTCATACAACGCGGCCAGACACAGGAACACGATCAATAACGACAGCCCGAGCAGGATCGGCGCCTGACTGCCGGACAAGCGTTCCTGCAACGATAACCCGGTCCATTCCTGGCCCAATCCCGCCGGCCCTTGCGCCACCAGACGTTCGATTTCCGCCATGGCTTCGCCGGTGCTATGACCGGGCGACGGTTCGCCGGAAATGCTGATCGCCGGGTAGCCGTTGTAGCGAGTCAATTGCGCCGGACCCTGGGTCCATTTGGCCTGGACGAAGGCCGACAACGGCACCATTTTCCCGGCGCTGTTGCGCACGTGAATCTTCAGCAGATCGGCGACCTGACTGCGCTGATCGCCTTCAGCCTGCACCACCACCCGTTGCATCCGTCCCTGATTGGGGAAGTCGTTGATGTAGGCCGAACCGACGGCGGTGGACAGCACATTGCCAATGTCGGCAAAGGACACGCCTAGCGCGTTGGCCTGTTTGCGGTCGACTTCCAGTTGTACTTGCGGCGCTTCGGCCAGGGCGCTTTCGCGCACGTTCATCAGGATAGGGCTCTTCTCGGCGGCAGCGAGCAATTCACTGCGTGCCTGCATCAGCGTGGCATGGCCGAGACCGCCACGGTCCTGCAAGCGGAACTCGAAACCGCTGGAGGTGCCCAGACCGTCAACCGGTGGCGGCAGTACTGCAAACGCTACGGCGTCCTTGATCTGGCTCAACGCGATGTTGGCGCGGTCGGCAATGGAACTGGCCGAGTCGTCGCTACCCCGATCAGACCAGTCTTTGAGCGTGGTAAACGCCAACGCGGCGTTCTGCCCGCTACCGGAAAAGCTGAAACCGAGAATCACCGTGCTGTCGCCGACGCCGGGCTCAGTGGCGTTGTGCGCTTCGATTTGCTCGACCACCTGCACTGTTCGGTTCTTGCTTGCACCCGGCGGCAGTTGAATGTCGGTGATGGTGTAACCCTGATCCTCCACCGGCAGAAACGAGGAGGGCAGTCGACTGAAGCACACGCCCAATCCGATCAGCAGCACGCCGTAGATCAGCAGGTAACGGCCAGAGCGTTTCAACGCATAGGCGACCCAGCCTTGATAACGCTCGGTCAGTTGCTCGAAACGCCGGTTGAACCAGCCAAAGAATCCGCGCTTCTCGTGATGTTCGCCCTTGGTAATCGGCTTGAGCAACGTTGCGCACAGTGCCGGGGTCAAGGTCAGGGCGAGGAACGCCGAGAACAGAATCGAGGTGGCCATCGACAAGGAGAACTGCCGGTAAATCACCCCAACCGAACCCTGCATAAACGCCATTGGAATGAACACCGCCACCAGCACCAGGGTGATGCCGATGATTGCGCCGGTAATCTGCTTCATCGCCTTGCGCGTTGCCTCTTTAGGCGACAGGCCTTCGGTGGCCATGATCCGTTCGACGTTCTCCACCACCACGATGGCGTCATCCACCAGGATGCCGATCGCCAGCACCATGCCGAACATGGTCAGCACGTTGATCGAGAAGCCGAGGGCCAACATGGTCGCAAAGGTGCCCATCAGCGCCACCGGCACCACCAGGGTTGGAATCAGCGTGTAGCGGATGTTTTGCAGGAACAGGAACATCACCGCGAACACCAGCAACATCGCCTCGCCGAGGGTGTAAACCACTTTGGTGATCGAGACTTTGACGAAGGGCGAGGTGTCGTACGGGATCTTGTATTCCACGCCAGCCGGGAAGTAGCGCGCCAGTTCGTCCATCTTCGCCCGCACCAACGTGGCAGTGCTCAGGGCATTAGCGCCCGGTGCCAACTGCACGCTGACGGCGGTCGACGGTTTGCCGTTGAGGCGGGTGGAGAACTGGTATTCCTGACTGCCGATCTCGACGCGCGCCACATCTTTGATGCGCACAGTTGAGCCGTCGGGATTGGCTTTCAGGACGATGTCGGCGAATTCTTCCGGCGTCGACAACTGGCCTTTGACCAGAATGGTCGCGGTGATTTCCTGGGTGGTGCGGGTCGGCAAATCGCCGATGCTGCCCGCCGACACTTGAGCGTTTTGCGCGACGATGGCGGCGTTGACGTCAGCCGGGGTCAGGTTGAAACCGATCAGCTTTTGCGGGTCGATCCAGATCCGCATCGCCCGTTCGGCACCGTACAACTGCGCCTTGCCGACGCCGTCCAGGCGCTTGATCTCGTTCATCACGTTGCGCGCCAGGTAATCGCTGAGCGCCACGTCGTCGAGCTTGCCGTCGCTGGAGGTGAGGGTGATCAACAGCAGGAAACCGGCGGAAACTTTCTCAACCTGCAAACCCTGCTGCGTCACCGCTTGAGGCAGGCGCGACTCGACCACTTTCAGGCGGTTTTGCACATCGACCTGAGCCATTTCCGGATCAGTGCCCGGCTGGAACGTCGCGGTGATGGTGGCGCTGCCGAGGCTGCTCTGCGATTCGAAATACAGCAGATGGTCAGCGCCGTTGAGTTCTTCCTCGATCAGGCTGACCACGCTTTCGTCCACGGTTTGCGCCGAAGCGCCGGGGTACACGGCGTAGATTTCGACTTTCGGCGGCGCGACGTTGGGGTATTGCGCCACCGGCAACTGTGGGATGGCCAGGGCGCCGGCCAACAGGATGAACAGGGCAACCACCCAGGCGAACACCGGGCGATCGATAAAGAACTGCGGCATAAAGAAGCGTCCTGCTTACTGACCAGAAGCCTGGGCAAGTGGAAGAGGGGTGTCGTCGATCTGCACCTGTTCGCCGGGACGAGCGTGCTGCAGACCTTCGGTGACGATGCGGTCACCGGGCTTGAGCCCACCCGTGACGATCCAGCGATCGTTCTGCACGGCGCCCAGTTCGACCGGTTGCTGGCCGACCCGCTGTTCGGCGTCGAGCAACAGCACTTGGGCGATGCCGGCACTGTCACGCTGAATGGCCCGTTGCGGCACGCTGATGCCTTGCTGAATGACCGCTTGCTCCAGACGCACACGCACGAAGCTGCCCGGCAGCAAGTCGAGGTCCGGGTTGGGGAATTCGCTGCGCAGAATGATCTGACCGGTGCCCGGGTCAACGGTGATGTCGGCGAACAGCAACTTGCCCGGCAACGGATAGAGACTGCCGTCGTCCTGGATCAGCGTGGCTTTGACCTGGTCCTGACCGACCTGCTGCAACTGGCCGGAACGGAACGCCCGGCGCAGGTCGTTGAGTTCGCGGGTCGATTGGGTCAGGTCGGCGTGGATCGGGTTCAGCTGCTGAATCAACGCCAGCGGTGTGGTTTCGTTCTGCCCGACCAGTGCGCCTTCGGTCACCAACGCGCGGCCGATGCGCCCGGAAATAGGGGCTGTGACGGTGGCGTAACCCAGGTTGAGTTTTGCCCGCTCCACGGCGGCTTTGTTCGCGGCGACGTCGGCAGCGGTTTGCCGGGCACTGGCCCGGGCGTTGTCATAATCCTGGCCGCTGATGGCATTGCCTTCGATCAACTGCGCGTAACGCTGCTCTTGCAGGCGCGCCTGGAACGCGTTGGCTTCAGCCTTGCGCAGCGCCGCTTCGGCACTGTCCAGGTCAGCCTTGAACGGCGCCGGGTCGATACGGAACAATACTTCACCTTTTTTCACATCACTGCCTTCACGGAAGGCCCGTTGCAACACCACGCCGGCAACCCGGGCGCGGACTTCGGCGATGCGTGGCGCGGCAATCCGCCCGCTCAGTTCACTGGTGATCGACAGGGGGCTGGCCTGGATGGTTTCGATGCGAACCGTGGCCAGAGGCGCCTGTTCTTCGGCCGTCGAAGCCTTGTCACAAGCGCTCAGCGTCACCGCCAGTGCAATCAGGCTGAGCCTGGCAAGCAGATTCTTTGACATGTAATACCCCAATAATGACCCCCAGCATCCTACGGGGAGGCGACGAGGGTAGCGGTGAAGCTTTGTTGGTGCTGTGTGAAATTGTGTAAGGGTTTTACTCAGGCACGGGCGAGGGCGTATATCCTTGGCGACTTGATCTTTTCTGCGACTGTTGTGCCGCCATCGCGAGCAAGCTCGCTCCCACATTTGAAATGCATTCCCCTGTGGGAGCGAGCTTGCTCGCGATAGCGGTGTATCAGGCGCCACTGCACCTTCTGGAAACACCCATGCCCAACATCCTCCTGGTCGAAGACGACACCGCGCTCTCCGAGTTGATTGCCAGTTACCTGGAACGCAACGGCTATAGCGTCAGCGTGATCAGCCGTGGTGACCATGTGCGCGAACGTGCGCGGGTCAATCCGCCGGACCTGGTGATCCTCGACCTGATGCTGCCTGGGCTCGACGGCCTGCAAGTCTGCCGCTTGCTGCGCGCCGATTCGGCCACGTTGCCGATCCTGATGCTCACCGCCCGCGATGACAGCCACGATCAGGTGCTGGGCCTGGAAATGGGCGCCGACGACTACGTCACCAAACCCTGTGAACCGCGGGTGTTGCTGGCGCGGGTGCGGACTTTGTTGCGGCGCAGCAGCCTCACCGAACCGCAGACGGCCAACGACCGCATTCTGATGGGCAATCTGTGCATCGACCTGTCCGAGCGCACCGTGACGTGGCGCGAGCAATTGGTCGAGCTGTCCAGCGGTGAATACAACCTGCTGGTGGTGCTCGCTCGGCATGCCGGCGAAGTGCTCAGCCGCGACCAGATTCTGCAACGCCTGCGCGGCATCGAGTTCAATGGCACCGATCGCTCGGTGGACGTGGCGATCTCCAAGCTGCGGCGCAAGTTCGACGACCACGCCGGCGAGGCGCGCAAGATCAAGACCGTGTGGGGCAAGGGTTACCTGTTCAGCCGTTCCGAGTGGGAATGCTGAGTCGATGTTCAGAATCCTGTTTCGCCTGTACCTGGTGACCATCGTTTCGTACAGCGCGGCGATCTACCTGGTGCCGGATCTGGTGATCAAGGTCTTCCAGGAGCGCTTTGTCACCTACAACCTCGATTATTCGCGCGGGCTGCAAACCCTCATCGTCAAACAGTTTCATGCCGTGCCCCCGGAACAGTGGCCGGCATTGGCCGCGGAGATGGACAAGGAATTCCAGCCGCTGCACATCGTCCTGACCGGTAACGACGATGCCGATTTCACCCCTGATGAGCGCAAACGTCTGCAGCGGGGCGAGAACGTCGTGCGCATTGGCGACTGGGGCTGGCGCACCCTGGCGGTGTCGCCGCTGAACGAGCGGACGGTGGTGGAGATGGTCGTGCCGCCGGACCCGATGGACGTCAGCCTGTTGTACTGGAGCATCAACGTGCTGATCGGCGCAACGATGCTCGCCTGCCTGTTGCTGTGGCTGCGCCCGCACTGGCGCGACCTGGAACGCCTCAAAGGTACGGCTGAACGTTTCGGCAAGGGCCACTTGAGCGAGCGCACACAGATTTCCCAAAGCTCCAACATCGGCAGCCTGGCCAATGTCTTCGACACCATGGCCGGCGATATCGAGAACCTGCTCAACCAGCAGCGCGACCTGCTCAATGCCGTCTCTCACGAATTGCGCACGCCCCTGACACGACTGGATTTCGGCCTGGCGCTGGCGTTGTCCGACGATTTACCCGCCGCCAGCCGCGAGCGTCTGCAAGGTCTGGTCGCGCACATTCGCGAGCTCGATGAGTTGGTGCTGGAACTGCTGTCCTACAGCCGCCTGCAAAACCCGGCGCGGCTGCCGGAGCGGGTCGAGGTGTCGCTGGATGAGTTTATCGACAGCATTCTCGGCAGCGTCGACGAAGAACTGGAATCCCCGGACATCGTTATCGATGTGCTCCTGCACGGACAACTTGAACGCTTCGCCCTCGACCCAAGGCTGACAGCCCGCGCTATTCAGAACCTGCTGCGCAACGCGATGCGCTACTGCGAAAAACGCATTCAGATTGGTGTGCGGGTGTGTGCCAATGGGGCTGAAATCTGGGTGGACGATGACGGGATCGGTATTCCGGATGAGGAGCGGGAGCGGATTTTCGAACCGTTCTATCGGCTGGATCGAAGCCGGGATCGGGCCACGGGAGGGTTTGGTCTGGGGTTGGCCATCAGTCGTCGGGCGCTGGAAGCTCAGGGCGGCACGCTCACCGTTGAAGCGTCACCGCTGGGTGGGGCACGGTTCCGTTTGTGGTTGCCCACCTCAGCCTGACGCATTCTTTGTAGCAGCTGCCGAGCCTGCGAGGCTGCGTTCGAGGACGCAGTCCTCGCCAACCCGGCGGATGCGGTTTTCCTGAAAGAACGGAGTGCCTGATTTTACGGCTGCTTCGCAGCCGAACGCAGCCTCGCGGGCTCGACAGCTGCTACAGAGACTTAACCCGGTACTTCCTCCGCTGAAATCAACCCAACCCCAGCCATCTGCATCCGATCGATCGCTGCGGCCAGTGAGCCTTCCAGATCAATCGCCCGACACGCATCCATCACCACAAACGCGTTGAACCCTGCCGCCCGCGCATCCAGCGCGGAAAACATCACGCAGAAATCGAGTGCCAGCCCAACCAGATAAACCGTGTCGACACCGCGTTCCTTCAAGTACCCGGCCAAGCCTGTGGTGGTCGTTCGATCCGCCTCCAGAAACGCCGAGTAACTGTCGATGTCCGGGTTGCAGCCCTTGCGGATGATCAGTTGGGCGTGGGGCAGGTCCAGATCCTTGTGCAACTCCGCACCGGGCGTGGCCCGCACGCAATGGTCCGGCCAGAGCGTCTGCTCGCCATAAGGCAGTTGAATCACGTCGTAAGGCGCGCGGCCCGGATGGCTGGAGGCGAACGACGTGTGTCCGGCCGGGTGCCAGTCCTGGGCGATGATGACTTGGGTGAACTGGTCGCCGAGACGGTTGATCAACGGCACGATCAGGTCACCTTCGGGTACCGGCAACTGGCCGCCGGGGATGAAGTCGTTCTGTACGTCGATGACGAGCAAGGCTGTGCGTGAAGAAATCGGCATGGGTAGGTTCCTCCTTGGAATTGGGACACCCAGCATAGTGACAAATGAGATCACGCGCTCAGCCGACCTCTCAACAACTTCGCCATATCCTCCAGATCCGCCACCGGGTTATGCCCGATCAACATCCAGGCATGTTGCATGTCAGCCCAATAGACAATGTTCATCCCGTACCGGCGCTCCTGGGCGAAGTGCCGACTGCCGCTGTTGGAGCGGGTGACGCACAGCGCCATGGGGCCGTGCGTCGGGTCCAGGTAGGTGATTTGGGCAATGGCGACGCCGTCGTACTCGAGGATTTGCGCGCGCTTGAACTCGGACCGTGGCAGGGTCAGTTTCGCCGGCACAAGATTCAGGCCAAGACGTGCATCGATGGTCCGCAGTTGCGCCCGCTGAGCGGCTTCGTCAGTGGCCAAGTGGTCCAGGGTTTGCGGCACGTAGAGCGACATGTACTCGGCCACCAGCCCGCGCCAGTTTTCCTTTTGCTGGCTCAACTGCCAACCGAGGAATAGCCGATCCGCCAGCACACCACTCACCACCAACCCGGCGGCCGCCGCGAGGAACCAGCGACGATTCATGGCCGGGCGTTCAGGTGAAGGCAGGGTGTCGAGCATCGATTGCAAGCGGTCCACGGGCGCCTGTCGGCCCAACTCGTCGTAGGCCTCCTTGAACGGCAGGCTGCTGCGGGCCAGCCATTGCAGGCGCAGGTTGAGCGTTGGGTCTTCAAGGATGGCCGCGTCGATGCGGGTGCGCTGTTCGCTGTCGAGCTGGTTGTCGAGGTAGGCCACCAGTTGCTCATCCGAGGGTACCGTCGGGCGTGCGTGATCGTTCATCGACGTTCTCCAGTGGAAGGGTTCGGCACGGTGTGCAATGGCGGGTACTCGGCCAGTTTCGCGCGTGCAGCGGCCAGGCGACTCATGACGGTGCCGATGGGGACGTCCAGCACGTCGGCCACTTCGCGGTAGGACAAGCCCTCGACGTAAGCGAGAAACACCGTTTCGCGCTGGGCTTCGGGCAGGGCGTCCACACGCCTGATCACCTGAGCCGCCAGGACATGGGTTTGCGCCGCGTATTCACCGTCGAACGACAAAGCGTTGTCGGCATCCACCAGCCCTTGTCCATGACGCACTCTTCGGGAGCGAACTTCGTTGAGCCAGATCGAGTGCAGAATACTCAGCAGCCAGCGGTCCATGCGGGTGCCCGGGATAAACTGCCCGGCTCGCTCGAGTGCCCGCACGCAGGTCGCCTGCACCAGGTCTTCGGCGACATGCCGTTGCCGGGACAACAGCAGGCCGTAGCGCCATAAACGCGCCAGGTGCTGGCCCAGTTCTGCCCGTATTGCCTGATCGCTGGCGATGGCGACCTCCGTCTGCTCGGTGTGTCAGGTTTTCGATGAATCGTTGATGGCTTCGGCCAGGTCCTGGTATTCCTCGCAGGCGGTGCTGCCGCAGATGGTTTTGATCTGCTGCAACTGCTCCTGAGCGAGGTCCAGCCGACCTTTGATCACATACGCTTCGCCGAGGTATTCGCGAACTTGCGCGTAGTGCGGGTCAAGTTTGACCGATTGCAGGTAATAACCGATGCCTTCGTCGGTGCGCCCCAGTTTACGTGTAGCGTAGCCGCGATAGTTCAAAGCCTTGGCGGTGTTTGGCTGTTTGAGGGTGTCGAGCAGGGCCAGCGCTTCCTCATAACGACCGTCCTTGGCCAGGCGATAAGCGTAATCGGTGCGGTCGGCGTCCGGTACCAGGCTGCTGGTTTGCTTGAGGCATCGTTGCTGCTTGCTGTCCCAGACCTGGCCTTTTGGGCAGTTGGGTTTGGCCGGTTCTTCGTCATCGCCGTTGGCGAATGCGACCGAACTGGAAAACGCGGCAGCGAGCAACAGCGGGACGGTAAAAACAGCTAAGCGGATAGTCATGGGCAATTCTCATGGTCGGTGAAAGGTGAACACCACAGGGTGAACAATTATTCATTTCTTTCTGGCGGTCTGTGCAAGGAAAGCTCAAATCGAGGCGCTATGCTCGACAGCATTCGTAGTCGATCTGGAGCACTGCCATGAAAGATCAGGTCCATCACTCGGCGGCCGCCGGCTATAAAACCGGCGCCGAGATCTACGTTCGCGGTCGTCCGGACTATCCGCCGCAAGTGGCCGATTGGCTGACGGGCACCCTTGGTTTGAACGCGGACAAAGCCGTGGTTGATCTGGGCGCCGGCACTGGCAAGTTCACCGGTCGGCTGGTGGCGACCGGTGCACAAGTGATTGCGGTGGAGCCGGTGGCGCAGATGCTCGAGAAATTGTCCGAAGCCTTCCCCGAAGTGCTGGCCGTCAGCGGCACCGCCATGGACCTGCCGCTGCCCGATGCTTCGGTGGACGTGGTGATTTGCGCCCAGGCCTTTCACTGGTTTGCCAGCACCGAAGCACTGACCGAAATTGCCCGTGTACTCAAACCCGGCGGCAAGCTGGGGCTGGTGTGGAATCAGCGTGATCCCCGGGTGAGCTGGGTGCCGAAACTGGATGCGATCGTCAATGCGCTGGAGGGCGATACGCCGCGCTATTACACCGGGGCCTGGCGGCAGGCGTTTCCGCATGCGGCATTCGGACCGCTGGCGGAACAGCGCTTCAGCCATGGGCATACAGGTTCGCCTGAGGACGTGATTTTCAATCGCGTGCGCTCCACCAGTTTTGTGGCGGCATTACCTGCGGAGGAGCGAGCGAAGGTTGATGAGCAGATCAGGGCTCTGATCGCGGCGGAGCCTGATCTGCGTGGCAGAGACGTAGTCACGGTGCCCTATGAGACGGCAGCGTTTGTGGCGGTGAAGGGCGGTTAGCCACACCGCAAACCATGTGGGAGCGAGCTTGCTCGCGATGGGGCCGACACATTCAACGTCAATGTTGGCTGAAAGTCCGCTATCGCGAGCAAGCTCGCTCCCACAAGGTTTGCGGTGTGCAAGTGCTTACCTGATGGGCATTAGCCCAACAACCGAATCGGTTCTCCCGCAGACCAGGCCTGAATGTCCTCGATCATCTGCGAGAAAAACTGGTGGTAGTTCTGCTGGCTGACATACCCGACGTGGGGCGTGGCCAGCACATTGTCCAGGGTTCTGAACGGATGATGAGGCGGCAAGGGTTCCTGCTCGAAGACGTCCAGCGCAGCGCCTGCCAGTCGCCGTTTCTGCAACGCCTTGATCAACGCGGACTCATCGACAATCGGACCCCGGGCCGTGTTGACCAGCAGTGCCGAGGGTTTCATCCAGTCCAGTGCCTGCGCGTCGACCAAGCCTCGGCTGCGATCGCTGAGCACCAGATGAACCGACAGCACATCGGCCTGTTCGAACAGTTCCTGCTTGCTGACGTAAGTCACGCCGACTTCGGCTGCACGTTCGGCGGTCAGGTTCTCGCTCCAGGCAATCACCCGCATGCCGAACACCTGACCGAACTGGGCAACGCGAGTGCCAATGCTGCCCAGACCGAGGATCGCCAGGGTCTTGCCGTGCAGGTCGCCACCCAGGCTTTGCTGCCATAAACCGGCGCGCAGGGCGTTGGCTTCGACCACCAGGTTGCGGGTCGCCGCCATGATCAGCGTCCAGGTCAGTTCCGGCGCGGCGTGCTTGTAACTGTCGGTGCCGCAGACCTGAATTCCCAGCGCGGCGGCGGCTTTCAGGTCCAGGGCTGCGTTGCGCATGCTGCCGGTGACCAGCAGCTTGAGTTTCGGCAAGCGCCGCAGCAGGTCCTCGTCGAACCGGGTGCGCTCGCGCATTACGCAGATCACCTCGAACTCGCCCAACCGTGCCGCCAGGGTTTCGTTGTCGGCAGGGTAGTCATGGATGAAGCTTACCTGGCCGATGTCGTCCAGCACCGACCAGTCCACCACGTCACGGGCCACGTCCTGCCAGTCATCAATCACCGCAATCTGCACTGCCATCAGCCTTACCTCATCAATGAACGGGGTTGGTTTTGTTCAGCCAAGCGAGCAGGGCCTGGTGGAATTGAGCCGGTTCTTCCATTTGCGGCGCGTGGCCCATGCCGGGGAATTCGACCAGCGTCGACTGGGGAATCAGTTTCGCCACCTGCTTGCCGAGGACGTCGTAGTGACCGAGTTTCGCTTTGACCTCGGGCGGTGCGATGTCGCTGCCGATGGCCGTGGTGTCGGACGTACCGATCAGCAGCAGGGTCGGCATCTTCAGGTCCTTGAACTCGTAGTACACCGGTTGGGTGAAGATCATGTCGTAGATCAGCGCCGAATTCCACGCCACCTGCGTATGCCCCGGTCCTTTGTTCAGCCCGGCGAGCATGTCTACCCAGCGATCGAATTCCGGTTTCCAGCGGCCGCCGTAATAGGTGTTGCGTTCATAGGTGCGGATGCCTTCGGCCGTGAGTTTCAGCTCGCGTTCGTACCATTGATCAACCGTGCGATAGGGAACGCCGAGGGCTTTCCAGTCTTCCAGGCCGATGGGGTTGACCAGCGCCAGTTGTTCAACTTGATCGGGGTATTGCAGCGCATAGCGAGTCGCGAGCATGCCGCCGGTGGAATGCCCGAGAATACTGGCCTTCTGAATGCCCAAGGCCTTGAGCAGTTGCTGAGTATTGGTCGCCAGTTGTTGGAAAGTGTACTGATAATTGTCGGGTTTGCTGGAGGTGCAGAAACCGATCTGGTCCGGGGCGATGACTCGGTAACCGGCCTCACTCAGGGCCTTGATCGAAGTGTCCCAGGTGGCACCGCAGAAGTTCTTGCCGTGCATCAGCACCACGCTGCGTCCATTGGCCTTGCCGTGAGCGGCGACGTCCATGTAACCCATTTGCAGGGATTTGCCTTGGGACTCAAAGACAAAATGCTTGACCGTGTAGGGGTACTCGAAGCCTTGCAGCTCCGGCCCGTATTCCGGGCCTTCGGCGTGGGCGATGACAGGCAATGCAGCGGTCAGCAGCAGGCCGGGCAGCCAGCGGGAGCGGGTGAGGGACATGGGTGAACTCCATTGGAAATCGGCCGATGCTGGATCGGCATGATTAGGGCGACATTAAACACAGGCAATCGCCGTGGATGATCGTTCAACCCATCCAGCCCAATGTGGCCAAGGCCAACACACCATAACGGGCGCCTTTGGCGAGGGTTACGATCAGCAGGAATCGTCCCAGCGGCTCGCGCATCACGCCGGCCACCAAGGTCAGCGGATCACCGATCACAGGCACCCAGCTCAGCAGCAACGACCAATGACCGTAACGCTGATAATGGACTCGGGCTTTTTCCAGATGGCGCGGGCTGACCGGAAACCAGCGCCGATCACGAAACCGCTCGATACCACGCCCCAGCCACCAGTTCACCAGCGACCCCAGAACATTGCCCAATGTCGCCACGGCGAGCAGCGACCAGAGCCAGTACTTGCCGCTGAGCAACAGCCCCACCAGCACCGCTTCGGACTGCAAGGGCAGCAAGGTGGCTGCGCCGAATGCGGCGAAGAACAGCCCGATGTACGCACCGAACATCAATGGGCGGGGTAGTCCGCCACCACCACGTCAGTGCCGTCTTTTTTCAGACCAATCACTTGATACGCATCGCTCATGCCGTCCATTTCCATGCCGGGTGAACCCATGGGCATGCCGGGGGCGGCAACGCCCAACAGATCGTCGCGCTTGCTCAAGGCCAGCACCTGATCGGCGGGGACATGACCTTCAACGAATTTGCCGTTGATCAAGCCGGTATGGCACGACGCCAGACGCGGAGGCACCCCGTGCTGTTGCTTGAATTCACTCATGTTGGCTTCGACGTGATCCTCGACTTTGAAGCCGTTGGCTTCCAGATGGCTGATCCATTTTTTGCAGCAACCGCAATTGGCATCACGGTGAACCTCGATCGGGATCAGGTCGGCGGCCTGGGCCAGGGAGGAAATGAACAGGGCGCTCAGGGCGACCAGACGCAGGTGGGTTCGCATGGGGAGTCTCGTTTCGAATTGCGGCCAAAAAAATGCATTCTGACCATTTTTAGCGGACAGACATTCAAGGTGTGTTTCGAAGTAATACAAAACTGGGCAGCTTGATCATCGTAGATCAAAGCTGTCAGTCAGATGAGGCGCACATTACAAGATTGTCAGGTTGAACGCTGAGTGCCGGCGTCGGCGTCGGCGTCGGCGCTCAGGGTAAGGTGGGATTATCGATCGAGCAACTTCATGACCTCTTCCGGGTAACGCAAGCCTGCGGTGGCATTGGCCGGGAATATCGCTTCCAGCGCTTGCAAGTCTTTGCCGCCGAGTTTCACATCCAGCGCGGCCAGATTTTCTTCCAGGTATTTACGCTGTTTGGTTCCCGGAATCGGGATCACGTAATCGCCCTGAGCCAGTACCCAAGCCAGCGCCAGTTGGCCGGCGGTCACGCCTTTTTCTGCGGCCAGGTCCTGCACTTGCTGCACCAGCAACAGATTTTTGGCGAAGTTTTTGCCTTGAAAACGCGGGCTGAAACGACGGTAGTCGTCTGCCGCGAAATCATCAGGGCTTTTCAGCGCTCCGGTGAGGAAGCCACGACCCAAAGGGCTGTAGGGGACGAAGGCAACCCCCAGGCGCTGACACGCAGCCAGACAACCGTTGTCCTCCTGATCACGGCTCCACAACGAATACTCACTTTGCAGTGCACTGATCGGATGAACCTTGTGTGCCCGCTCAAGCGTTGCGACTGAGGCCTCGCTCAAACCCAGGTACCGAACCTTGCCGGCTTTCACCAGGTCGGCCATGGCGCCGACGGTTTCCTCGATGGCCACCTGCGGATCGATGCGGTGTTGGTAGTACAAATCCAGGGTCTCGACACCGAGGCGCTTGAGGGTGCCGTCGATAGAGGCGCGAATGTACTCCGGTCGACCGTTGACGCCCCGCGCAACCGGATTGGCCGGGTCGCGGACGATCCCGAATTTGCTGGCCAGAAACACCTGGTCGCGCTTGCCGACGATGGCCTTGCCGATCAGATCTTCGTTGGTGTGCGGGCCGTACATGTCGGCGGTGTCGAGCAGGTTGATCCCCAACTCCAGCGCGCGGTGCAGAGTGGCCGTGGCTTCGCGGATGTCCACGCCAGTCGTGTAGAAATCGGTCATGCCCATGCAGCCCAGACCAATCGCGCTCACTTGTGGACCGTTTTTTCCCAGTTGACGTGTTTGCATGAAATCAGCTCCCTGTGAATGTGGAGTCCATTGTTGACCTCGACAGAAACAAGATAAACCGGCTAAAACTGCTATCACTGTTCGTAATTTCTAAATAATCAGCCGGTAAGCAAAAGCAATGGATCGTTTTAACGCCATGCGCGTATTCACTCGAATCGTCGAACTGGGCGGCTTTGCCAAGGCAGCGGATAGCCTGCAATTGCCCCGGGCCTCAGTGACCATTCTGATCAAGCAGCTGGAGGCGCATCTCGGTGTGCAGTTGCTGCAACGCACGACGCGGCAGATCAGCCTGACGCTCGACGGTGCGGCCTATTACCCTCGTTGCGTACGGTTGCTGGCGGATCTGGAGGAAACCGAAGCGGTGTTCAGCGCTGCACGCAACAACCCCAAGGGGCTGTTGCGCGTGGACATGCCGGCGGGTGTGGGACGCTTGATGGTGATCCCGGCATTACCGCAATTTACTGCTCGATATCCCTTGATCGAGCTGGAAATCGGCTTGAATGACCGGCCAGTCGACCTGATACGCGAAGGCGTCGATTGCGTGCTGCGGGGCGGCGACTCACTGGACGATTCACTGGTGGCGCGGCCGTTGGCCATGCTGGATCAGGTCACGTGTGCCAGCCCCGGCTACTTGAAGCGTTACGGAACGCCTCAGTGTCTGGCTGACCTTGAAGGCCATCAGATGGTGGAGTACTTCTCCAGCAGCAACGGCAAGCGTTATGGGCTGGAGTTCATGGTCAATGATCAGGTTCAGGCCATTAATCTACCCAAGCAAGTCTCGGTCAACAGCGCCGATGGTTATCTGGCCGCTTGTGAGGCGGGGTATGGTCTGGTCCAGACCCCGTATTACCACGTAGCCCGCCAGCTGAGCGAAGGCCGTTTGTGTGAAGTCCTCAGGACGGTGCCGACACCGGGGATGCCGCTGACGGCGCTCTACCCGCCACACCGCCAGTTGTCCCGGCGAGTGAGGGTGTTTGTCGATTGGTTGGTGGAGCTTTGCGCGCAGCCGGGCAATGACTTTTATCGAAAAGACTCACGCGGCTGAGCGGGCTCTGTTCAGCGCTTTGGCGCAACTCTGCGCGTTGGCGTTTTGCTGTAAATCGTCATGCAAACGTTGCATGTGCGGGCAGTGCAGGTTGAGGTGCCGAGCCTGCGCCCCTCGATGAAACAGTGCGAACCACCCATGACTGTTTGGTGTAGGCATCAGCCCGGTAAAGGTGAAGCCAAGGGCCGCCAAATTGCGAAAGTCCTGGGCAAAGTGCCGTGACATCTGAAGTTTCGCCGAGATCAGCCAGTGCCTGGGCAATTGACCGATCTGGTCAAGCAGACGTTTGGTCAAACGCTGAATGACCATTTCGAATCTTTTATGGTGTTGCTTGAGTTGCAAGGGCAGAGAAGACAACGGCGTCGTGTCCGGATGAGTCCCAAACAGGGAACACAAGTGCTGCATAAACCCCCGGCAGCTGTCAGGCCATGGGAGGTCTGGGAGCGGTCGCGTATGTCCTTCGACTACATGACAACCCATCACGATGGTTTCCGGCAGCGGCTCAGCGAAAGGCGAAGGGACGTAGTCAGGAAGCAAACCCGTGCTGTGGAAGCCGATGTTTGCTGCCATGCGTTGCGTGTAAGGATGGTGGGTCACTTGTTTGATCGAGATGCCCTTGAATCCCAGGGAACCCAATCGCAACAGTAACTCCCGGCCCAGACGGGTTGCGATACTCTGGCCCTGCGCGGCGGGATGCACCACGCTGAGTGCCAGCTCGGTGGTGTCTGCAGGTGTGTCATGGCACAACGCGGCATGCCCTAGAACGCGTCCGTCGTCCACCGCCAGCATCGACTTCCAGCGCCCCTCAGCATTGTGCTGATTGATCATATTCGGCAGGTAAACATCCGGCTGAATGTAATGATCGCCATAGACCTCGCGAAACAACTGGCTTACGGCACATGCGTCGGATGGCCGATAGGGTCGAAAAATCAAATGTGGCATCACGCGGGCTCCGGCGACGGTGCGTCATACACGCGCAAGTCCAGGACCCGCAGTTGTTTGCCGGAGCGTGGGTGAAGCTTCAATGCGGTGACCGCACAGGACAACACTTGCAACTCCAACAGACCCTCGCGGCTCAGTTCCTCGATGGCGGGATAGTGTTCAACCAGCGCCTCGTACAACTCTCGGCACACCGGTACGGTGGCCATTGATAGCGCTGAGGGAACCCACTTCACACTCAAAATATCTTTGTATCCGTCATGTTCGATCAGCAATTGCCATTGGTCGTTGTGAGCGATGCGCTGGACGATCTGCTGGATGTCATCGATCAGCAGCGACAGCATCCCGACTCGCACTCGCTGGCTGTGCACGCTACGTCCCTTGAGGGCGAATTTGCGCTTCGGGGTTGAGCCAGGTTCGAGCCAGCAAGCGCGGTCGCCCACCGGATAACGCAGCAGTGGCATGAGCCGGCGGGTCAGATTGGTTACCACCAATAATCCGGTACGATCGCATTCGTCGATGACTTCACCGGTGAGCTCATCGACGATCTCCAGCAAGGTTTGTGGTTCAAACACCCGATGCTCGCCCAAGGTGCAGTCGCGACCGCTGGCCCCGATAAGGCCGGCGTCAACACTGGCGTAGCCAATGGAAGCAATGCGCACGTTGGGAAACACATCGGTGAGGATTGCCAACTGCGGGGCAAACAGGCTTTCGCCGCCGTACAGCAACGTATCAACCCCGCACAGTACTCGCCGATGCTGGTTCAGATAGGCCGCGAATCGCAGCAGCTGTGCCGGTACGCCGACCAGCACGTTGATCCGATGCTGATCAATCGCATCGGCCAGTACGTCCAGTTCGACTTGCCCGGTAAACGGAAACTCGCAGATGGATCGCCTGACATGTGCCAGGGAGTCGTGGATGAACAGAAAACTGGCGTAAAGATCACCGGAAAAAAACAGATTGGCGACACGGTCGCCGTCGTTCAGCTGAGAGGAGAAACTTTCTCCAAACGTACTGACCAGTACTTCCCATTCGTTATAGGTGTACACCGTCAGTTTGCCCTGGCTGGTCGATCCGCCGGTTTTAAACACCAGCGCATCGTCGACCTTTCCGGTCAGGACCGGCCAATGACTCAAGTCATGACTGTCAGCCCAATAGTCTGCCGCATTGGTCAGCGGTAGATCTTGTAACGTAATGCCCTGCGGCGGTAAATGTTCCAGTTGCTGGCGGTAGAAGTTTGAATGTTGCCGTATATAAGGCAGCAGTTGTTCGAGCGAATAAGTTGATTTCACTGGGTTCTCTTTTTTATATCAGGCGTCTTTGGTGGTTAAAGACAAGTTAGTGGGCGATATTTTTATTTTCTTTTATCAATAACCAAAGGTGTTTTGCCGCTGTGTTTGTTTCGAAAGAACGCTTGCTCCTTACACACTTGAACGTCGACAGTTAACAGTTTGGCGTTTACGGCATTGGCCAGTGCTTCATGGCTCAGTAATGCAGTGCGAACCTGGTTGATGTCTGCATCCGTTAGAACGTTGAGTCGCTCGACGCCATCAGGGGTGTGGTCCAGAACAATCTGAATGGGTGCGCCGACGCTATCCTGCAGAGCCAAAGGCGAAATGAACTCCGTGCCCATTCGAACCAGTTTGCCGTGGCGCTGGAGCAGTTCGAACCGGGGTGAGTCCAGTCCGCACGGGCAGGCTCCGGGTATCCAGCGACCGGTGTCGCCCACGTCATATCGGCGCACGTTTTGGCCTTGCCGTGCTCGTGAAGTAAACAGCAGGCGCCCGATCTCATTGGCCTGAACCGGTTCATCCTGTTCGATCTGCACAATTTCCAGATGCTGGGTGTCGTACATCAAGTGAAACACCCCGTTCGCGGTGGCTGCGCACGCATGCCCCAAGGGACCGGCGTCGACGGAGCCATAGATCGCTGAGCGGATCATCGAGACCCCGCAGCTTTCCATGAGGCTCAGGCTGGTGTGGCCCGGATGCTCGCCGCCGAGGAACACTTTGCCAATACCTGCGTACGTGCGGAGTCGGGCCTGCTCGTTGAAGAACAGACGATGCAAGGTGCTCGGCATGCCAATCAGCACGGTGACACGCTGGTCGACGATCAGTTGGGCGATTTCGCTGAAGTCATCGTCCTGGGGCGCACCCATGGGGAAATGTGTAACGCCCATCTGCTCCAGTATTTTGGTAAAACTGAGGAAACCTCCGTACAGGCTACCGCCGTAAAACAGGTTCATGACCCGGTCCTGTGAAGGATCGAGTCCGGCGGCGAACATGCCGTCGGCCGCTGCGCGCATCTGCCGTTGAAAGTCGCGATAGCTGAAACCGGCGAGGGCCGGAGTGCCGCTGCTCCCTCCTGAGCGAAAATACAATTGCGCGGCGGTGCCCATCGGCTGGGTCGTGAAGGTGTTTTTGTCCATGATCGGCTCATGGGCGGTGTCGGAGGCGGGCGGGACCGGGTCGAGCGTTGCCCGACCAGGCAAAACATCCGGCGACAGACTCACCGAGAGGCGGCGACTCAGACGCGTCAACGCGTAGACGCCATCATGCGGCTCACCTGCGTAGCCGTCATGAATCCCTGCGCAAGGCGCAATACGGGTGACCCCAGCGTCGACCAGCGTTTGCACAAGTCCAGGCGTTTCTGTCGGAGAGCAAATCAGTGCGCAGCTTTGCAGGACAGTGCGCCAGGGCAACAGCGTCTCGGCGATCAAGTGTTGCGGCACAGGTTTGAGCAGCACCGTGCGAAAAAGCGGCGAAGGCGCGAGCGTCTGATGGTGTTCCCAGATGATCCGCCATCCGTGGCCGGCCCAGACCTGGCCGCTCTGGTTCGCAAAACAGTAATCCAGTTGCGCCATGGCCGTGCGGGTGGTGATCTCGCACGCTTCCTGGTCCGTGGGCACCAGCGCCGGCCAGTGCGACGCGCGACGTTTGAAGGCATCGCTCAAACGCTCGCCCAGGTCCTGCAGGATGGCCGGGTCGTTGCTGTCCACCAGCACCCATTGTGGACTGGAACACGCTTGCTGATCCAGACTGCAAACCTCATCCACCAACGCATCCAGCGCCGAAGAGTTGGCCGCGTCAGGTGACAGATAAGCGAAACTGATCCTGTGCCCCCAGTCGATCCAGCGGCATCCGGTGGGGATCTGCTGACGAATCGCCTTGAGCGCCTTTTCACCGCCCCAGGCTGACACGCCATCGGCCTGAGCGCAGAGTTCGGCTATCCGGGAAGTGCCCACGGGCAGCACCGCGACGAATTCGGCAAGCCTGCCACTGGTGTCGCACTTCACAAAGGCAGCCAGCAATTGCGCAGTCAAACCCGCATCGCTGGCGCTAGGGCGTAACCAATTTATGTTACCGGCCAGCAGGCTTTCGAGAACCGCGCAGAACGCCAGCATCGGCGCATTGCCTGGCGTCACATGCACCACCAGTCCCAACGGGTGCCAGCTTTCAAAGTGCGGCTGCCGGTAGTCGATACGCCTCAGCGACCGGGGTTGCGAACCCAGTTCTCGCTCAAGCTTCGTGCTCAGGTTGCTGCGCTGGCAGAACTCGATCAGTCCCTGACATTGGTCGTCGTCCAGAGGCAGGTTCAGGCTGTGAGTCTGTAGTTGCGTGGCGAAATGAGCTGCGGTCTTGATGACGGTCTCGCTGTCGATCGGTGCAGAAAGCAACCCGGGCAATTGTTTTCGAAGGCTGTCGAGGGCGCTTTCCGGGGTAACGTCGTCACGCAGTTGGCCATTGATGAGGTACATATCAAGCCCCTCCCAGCAGTTCTGAGGCCGCCATTGCGCAGCTGCGACTGGCGGTGGTGCCAGCGCGTCCGTGCAGCTCGAACCAATCGGTCGTCAGGCCACATCCGCAACTGGCTCCAGGGTGTAATGTCGCCAGATCGCCCATGACCACAGCGTGGGCAGGGCTTGAGGAAATGTACGGGGAGACGAATTCCAGCAAGCCGCGCTGGCCGTATGGCTGGACAGTGAAATCGGATGGGTTGCGCACGAAAACCTTCGAGTAAATGGGGGCATGAAAATGATAGTGGGCACATTGGATGTAGGGCACGGCATGCTCGACGGCACCGTAACCATCCCGGCAACGGGACAGGTCGATACCTAATTGCCGATTGATTCGGGCATACAACTCAAGCAGGGGGATCTCTTGCGCTGCCTGGGTTTTCCAGCCGCCACCCAGAAACACCAGCGACTGGGCCGGTAGCTTGAGACTCGGTGCACTGGTGTCTTCCATGTGCTGTAGCGCATGGGAAAGGAACGCTGGAAATCCGAGAATCCGCACGGGTAATCCCTCGTCGGCAAACTCCTGCAAGGCGCGAATCACGCCAAACAGGTCGAACTCGTGACCTTTACCCGTCCGGCGCAATCCGTAGACGACTCGATTGACGGGCGCATAGCTGCAGAGAAACTGGTCTGTGTAAGCGGTGCCCAAGGTGATGGCAGCCTCGGGCTCGTAGCTCAGGAGCAAATAATTGCAGGGGCTTTGCGGAGTATCCCAGCCGTAGTGCCGGAAAATGTGGCTCACCATGCCTTGGGCCGCTGCCATGCTGCGAGGGTCATAGCGCATGCGACTCTTCTGGCCGCTGGTGCCAGACGATGTCAGCTCCAGCGCGCCTTCGCCGGTGGGGCCGAACAACAAGTGCCGTTTGAAATAGTTGGCGAAAATCGGTGGCAACCTGGACCAGTCATCCAGTGTCTCCAAGTCCCGGGCATCGAGCCCGTTGGCGTTTAGCCAGCGTTCGTAGCCAGGCGTGTGGTGACAATGAAACAGACTGATTTCCCCCATCGACCGGTCGAACAGACCCTCGGGTACGGAATCCAGGCAATAGGGTTGCGTTAACGCGCAAAGCGCATCGGTGTGAGGTAGATGGATCATCAAAAGACCTACTGTGTGGTGTCAGACGGCAAGCGCGATGTGAGAACGCCGCAGAAACAGACTTAGGGGCGCCAGGCTCAGAAGCCCCGCAATACCCGCCATCAAAGCGAAGGATTCGTGGCTGTCACCGGCACCGGCGGCCGCAATAAGTGAGCCGCCACCGCCCATGACAGCGATCGAAATCATGCCGATCATGGCGGAGACCAGACCTTTGCTGTCGTCGCTTGCAAACAGTGCAAGCCGGTACAGCGCGGCATTGCTCATGCCAAGCCCAACGGCGTAAAGCGCCAGGCAACTGATCAGCACGACTGTCGAAGCACCGTAGAAGCTGACGGCGACTAACGCGATCAGCCCGCCGCAAAACGGCCAAAGTGCGTATCGAATCAGTTGTGGCAGCTCAGCGTTGGCAATCAGTCGGTTGAGGATCAGATTGCCGAGAATGACTGCCGCAAACGCCGGGATTTGCCACAGGCCATAGTGCAGACTTGAAAGCCCCTGGTTGTGGATCAGCAAGAGCGGCGCCAACCCGATCCAGGCAATCAAGGGCAGGCTCATCACGCCCAGCGCGATAGCGGCGCACAGGAATCGCGGGTTAGTCAGCAACGCGGCATAGCGGCGCAGGGTGCCGTGCCATTCAAAGCGCACGGCTTCCAGTCGCTGACCGTCGTGGCGCAGGGTGCCCACGGTTTCCGGCATGAACAGGTAAAGCCCGAGCCAGACCATCACGCCGCTGATACCCAGCAGTAAAAACAATTCCCGCCAGGACAACCACTCCAGCAGCAGACTGCCGAGCAGCGGTCCCAGAAGCGGGGAGAGCAGCGCAACGTTCCCCAACAACGCCATGATTTTGACCGCGTCGGCTTCGCAGAAAACTTCTTGCAGGGCCGGGTAGCTGACCGCGATGACAAACCCCAACCCCATGCCCTGAATCAGTCGCAAGCCGCTGAACGCATAAATGCTTTGCACGTTGAACGCGGCGGCACAGGCCAGGGCGAATACCGCGCAACCGATGAGCAACATTCGGCGGCGGCCGAAGTGATCAGACAGCGGGCCAATTAGCCATTGCAAAAGAATGCCGCCGGCCAGATACAGATTGAAGGCGTAGGGGACATGGTCGGGGCTGGCATCCAGTTGTCGTGTGACGGTCAACATAGCCGGCATAATCATGTCGCTGGCCATATAAGTCAGCAGTTCGAAAAAAGTTATTGCAAGGCAAAAGCCAAACAAATGGTGGGGGCTGATATTGATTAAAGGCTTGTGCATGGCATCCCTGTTCTTGCTCAAAATTTAATAACGGGTTTATTGCGATGCACCGAGAGTAATCATCGAATATGAATAGCTCAAATGGACGATTGAGACCGAAAGCTTCAATGGTTATCCCTATGTTTCGATGTGCACAGGGAAGGAAACAAGAAGTGAATATGCATGTACGAAAAATGCCCGCGACAGGGCGGGCATTTGTTCAGTAGTTATTGGGTGGGGTATTTGTCTTACGAATGAATGTTCAATTATTCACGCTTTATGACACAACCAACCATTATCGATGCTGGTAATAACCCGGCCCGCCACGGTCGTAATGGTGACCGCCGTGCCAGCCGCCGTGGGGGAAAACGATGCAGCCGCTCAGTGTCAGGAGAGCGAGCAGGGGAATCAGCAGTGTGATTCGACGGAGCATTTCAAAATCCTCATGGTTATCGCCACTATGAAGCCAAAACTCTTCATCGGCTGTAACATGAGACCCCGTTTGTAGCGTCCCATCCCCGGAGAAAGGTAGGGGCTTGGCATGCGTTCTGATACAAACCGGATACATTTTTCAGGTTCAGGAACTCGCAATGACTCAGTCGCAACGTTTGAAATACTCGATTCTGATCTCCCTCGTGGTGTTGGGGATCATGTTCGGCCTTTCGTATCTGCAAAACGCAGGCGTCATCAGCGAGAAGCTGTTTCAGTACATCGCCATCGGCGTGGCGGTGATCGTGGTGGTGATCAATGGCATGATGCGTCGCAAGGTCAAACCCTGAACGACGCACCTTGAGCGGATCACTCGCGATGGAGCATGGCTGCAGCGTGCGGATGCAGGCTGTAGCTTTTGTCCGCATTGAGCGTGATCACGCCTTCGCTGCATAAGCGTTTCAACACTTCCCGCACACTGAGAAAGGACAGGGGAATATCCAGGTCCAGCAAGTGGCTGTGCACGCCGCGCACGCCAAGGCTACGGTCGCTTTCGGCGGCGGTCAGCAAGGCGTCGATGACTTTCAGGCGAATCAGACTGGTTCGCAGACCATAGCTTTTGAGCAGCAGCCTGATCCGCTCGTTGCCATTGCGCTCGCCCCGTTGACTGAAAACACCGGAGCCCATGGCAGAGCCCTTTGGCGCATTGCTACCGTCCGTTGGCAGTTGCGAGTTGTACATGCAAAAAACTCCTTTTCCGAGCCGGCCAGGAAATGTGATGGGTGCTCTCATTCAATAAGACGTACGAGCAGGGCAAATAATGAAGCCCCGAATGTAGAAATTTTGTCGCCATCACGTCAGCAGCCTGTGAGACGGCCGTAAAAAGCGCCTTTCAGGGCCTAAATTTTTGTCATTTGTTTCGTTCCTAGGGGAAGGCGCAGTGCGTGTATGACGCAGGGTGTTTGTCTTTTCGATCAGGAGCGAGCGTGATTATTTCCAGGCAGTTAACCCGGTTGAGCCTTGCAGGCGTGTTGGTGGGCTTGAGTCTTACGGCAAACGCACGCAGTCAGCCGGAGCAGGCGAGCGCCGACATTCGCCGGACCAGTTTCGGTGTGCCACATATCCGTGCCGACAACGAGCGCGGGCTCGGTTATGGCATTGGTTACGCCTACGCTCAGGACAACCTGTGCCTGCTGGCCAATGAGATCACTACCGTGAACGGCGAACGTTCACGCTATTTCGGCCCGGATCAGTTCACGGTCGAAGAACGCGAAAACCTGGTCAGCGATCTGTTTTTCAATTGGCTGAACACGCCACAGGCTGTCGAGGGTTTCTGGCAGGCGCAAACCCCGCCAGTGCGCGATCTCATTGAAGGGTATGTGGCGGGCTATAACCGTTCGCTGACAGAACGTCGGGTGCAGGGTTTGCCGCAGCAGTGTCAGGGCGACTGGGTGCGCGAGATTACCGCCCAGGATCTGGTCAAGTTGACGCGGCGCCTGCTGGTCGAAGGTGGAGTAGGGCAGTTTGCCGAAGCCTTGGCCGGAGCAACGCCACCCAAAGCCGTGGCACATGTGGCAAGCGAACCGGTGTCGTTCCAAATGGCCGCCTCGCGCATGCAGCGTTTTGCCCTGGATCGCGGCAGCAATGCCGTGGCGGTCGGCAGTGAGCGTTCGTTCAACGGCCGCGGCATGTTGCTGGCCAATCCGCATTTCCCTTGGGTCGGCGGGATGCGTTTCTATCAAATGCACCTGACCATTCCCGGCAAACTGGACGTCATGGGCGCAGCGCTGCCGGGGCTGCCGATGATCAACATCGGTTTCAACCAGCACCTGGCGTGGACTCACACGGTGGACTCGTCCAAGCATTTCACCTTGTATCGCCTGCAACTCGATCCCAAGGATACGACCCGATATCTGCTCGACGGCAAGTCATTGCCGATGAAGAAACAGACCCTGACCGTGAACGTGAAACAACCGGATGGCCAGACCAGACCGGTTTCTCATGTGGTCTACAGTTCGCAGTTCGGCCCGATCGTGCAATGGCCCGGAAAGCTCGACTGGGACAACCAGTTCGCCTACAGCTTGCGTGACGCCAATCTGGATAACGACCGGGTCTTGCAGCAGTGGTATGCAATGAACCACGCGGTCAGCCTCAAGGACTTGCAGGCCTCGGTGCACAAGATCCAGGGGATACCGTGGGTCAACACCCTGGCGACGGATGATCAGGGGCAGACGCTGTACATGAATCTCTCGGTGGTGCCGAACGTCAGTGCCGACAAACTGGCCCAGTGCAGTGACCCTCGGGTCGGGTTGCAGATGATCGTCCTCGACGGTTCCAACAGTGCGTGTGCCTGGGACATCGACCCGACGGCGGCACAAAAAGGCATTTTTGCGTCAGACAAGTTGCCGCAGCTGTTGCGCAAGGATTTTGTGCAGCACTCCAACGATTCGGCCTGGATGGCCAACCCGGCGCAACCACTCACCGGTTTTTCGCCCCTGATCAGCCAGGATGGCCAGCCATTGGGGCTGCGCTCGCGTTTTGCGCTGGATCGCCTGAACACGTTGAACAAGGCAGGTCCCATAGCAGCGACGGATCTGCAACACATGGTGATGGACGACCAGGTGTATCAGGCGGATCAAGTGATGCCGGACCTGCTGCAGTTCTGTGCGGCGGCACTGGGTACCGATGCGCCGGCGCTCGCGCCGCTGTGTGCCAGTCTCAAGGCCTGGGATCGCAGTGCGAATCTGGACAGTGGTCTGGGGTTTGTGCATTTCCAGGATGTCATGGCGTCGCTACAGGAAACGCCTGATCTGTGGCGTGTGGCGTTCGATCCGAAAGACCCGCAACACACCCCGCGCGGCCTGGCGATCGATCGCCCGGAAGTCGCAAAGGCGGTTCGCGAAGCGATGCTGGCGTCGGTAGCTCAGGTGAACAAGATGGGGCTCAAGGCGGATAGTCGCTGGGGTGATATCCAGGTGGTCAGCAGCGGCGGCCAGCAGACGCCGATTCACGGTGGACCTGGCACTCTTGGAGTTTATAACGCCATTCAGAGCGTGCCGAGAACCGACGGAAAACTCGAGGTCGTCAGTGGTACCAGCTATTTGCAGGTGGTGACCTTCGATGACAAGGGGCCGCAGGCCCAGGGGCTGCTGGCATTCTCGCTATCCAGTGACCCGGCCTCCAAGTACTCCAGAGATCAGACCGTGGCATTTTCCAGGAAGCAGTTGAGTGTGTTGCCGTTCACCGAACAGCAGATCAGGTCCGATCCTCAGTACCAGGTTCAGACGATCCGCGAGCAGGATGAAAAAGCCGGGAAGGTGGCCGTACAGTAACGCTGATGGTGTTTGAACGAAAAATGAAGGCCGCACCTTGTAAAGGTCGCGGCCTTCAGCTTTTTGGGGCTTGTTGCGGAATAGAATTGAGGACTGGATTGCCATCCTTGTTGCGGGTCAGGTAGACCGGTAACACCTTGGGCAGGGAAGCCACCAGGTTGTTGAGCTCTTTGATGTTGTAGATGCCGCCGATGCGAATCGAGCCAGTGCTGTTGTCGGCCACCATCACCGGTTTGCTCAAGTAGCGATTGATCAATGGCAATGCGTCGGTCAGCGCCAGATCATTGAGCACCAGTTTTCCGCTGCGCCAGGCCAGTGAGTTGTCATTGTCGTAAGTCTGGCTGATCCGGGGAGTGAAGTCGCCGCGTCTAAAGCTCGCCTGCATCGCGGGCTCAAGACGCAAGCCGTCTCCCGTCAAGGCATCATTGCTGCTCACCAGCACCGAACCTTCTATCAGGTTCACGCGTACCTGATCTTCATACATCCAGACGTTGAATTTGGTTCCGGTGACTCGAATCCTGCCTTCGGCTGCTTTGACAATGAAGGGGTGTCGAGTGTCATGGCTGACGCTGAAGAAGGCTTCGCCTTTTTTCAGCGTAATCCGACGTTGATCCTTGTAGTTGCTGAACGTCAGCTCACTGCCCAGGTTCAGTTCCACCTGACTGCCATCGCTCAGGGTGACCTGGCGGACATTGTCGTTCGCCTCGAAATGTTGGTAGGAATTGGGTAGCCAGCCCAGGTTCCAGCCGCTATAGGCCGCCAGCGGCAATGCCATGGCGCAAACCGCGGCGGCGATACCGAAGGTGCGCCAAGGCGTAGCAGGTCTGGCGCGGACCATCGGGACCACGGTTTCTGGACGTGGCAGGTCCCCCGCGACATCCCAGATCTCCAGCATGGCCTCGTACTCGAACGCGTGAAGCGGATTAGCGTCATGCCATTGCTCGAACGCCAACCGCTCTTCAGCAGTGCAATCGTTGGCGTGCAGACGCATGCACCAATGCGCAGCGGCATCGGTGACAGCGTCGTATTCGGCTTGCGAGAGAGGGTTGTCGGTCATTGACTCATCCTGATTTCCTGCATTCTAACCTTGTGCGGAAGTCTGCGAGAACAACCGTCATGGCAATTACCCATCAAACTGGCACTTTTTTTAAAACTCACGGGGTGCTGGTGTGCAATTGGCGCCCCAGATGAGTGATCAGCCAGGTCACGCTGTCGGCGTTAGCGAGTTGCACCGCCAGTCTGATCAGTGGGTCTTTTTTGAAGGTTGTGCGGGCACCGCTCAGGTTGTCCTCGCCGGTCAAGGTCAAGATATGTTTCTTTATCCGATCAGTATTTTGATCAGAGGTATCACCCAGGTCCTCCCATTCACCGTCATCAGGGTTCTGGACTTTGAACAGCTGTGTATAAGGCGTCTTGATTGACAGTGCGCTGCCCTGAAGATCGCTTAAGGCAGTCTTGAGCTCAGTGGCGAAAGCACTGGCCGTTCCTATCAGGTCGACGAACGGTCTGCCGGTATCGAGATAAGAAATGTCTTCGGTATTGCAGGCAATGTGCGAAACCTCATGAATCAGGGCTGCCGCCCGGGCATGAGTGTGGATGGGGAAGGCGGCGTCGGACAAGTGTTCACGGTAGAGGTCGAAATTGGGAAAGAAGAATTTCTCTGCCAGGTAAATTTTCCTTTGTACGTCCTTTGGAAGGGTGAAGGCGTAGGAGTTTTCCTCGTGATTGAGGAGCTTGCCGATCACAAAACGCTTGGAGTTCGGCTTTCTGAGTGTAGGTTCCAACAAGGCTGCAAAAGTGTCGCCCAGGACTTTTTCGATCTTCTCCACATGTGCGTCCGTCACTGCGGGCACATCAATAAAATCCATGATGAGCTGGTGCACGGGCGTGACCGTGTCGTCAGAAGTCTTGAGCAGTTGCAGGTTGCGGAAGCTGTTCCAGGCATAGGTGGTTGCCAGATCCAGCGCCTCGTCAATCTGACGAGCCTTTAGCGGAAAAATTTGACGGATTTGGGTCATTCCATGTGCTTCGACATTCATGCTTTCCCAAACCGTTATCGCGTTATGTGCCCGGTTGATAAGGCCGAAGCGGGGCGCCGGTGTTTCCCTGTTCAGAACCCATTGCTTCGATTCGTTCAGACGTAGATAAGGGCCACGGTTTTTTGTGTCGCCGATACGCCAGCGGGTGCCATGCTTTTCAACGGGATACACTTTGCCTTCAACCGGCCCGTAGTGTTTTTTTGTCGACGGATGAGAGTAGAGCCCGAGCTTGGAGTCGTGTGTCAGCGAACCCAGATCGACGTCAATGCTCTCATGACGCTTCAACTGCGTGCGCTCGGGTGCGGTGATGTCGATGTCCTGCCATTTGAGTCGGGTGTCGCGCGTTTCTGGCTCCGGCGCGCTGGTCGTCGAAGGCGTCTTCACTGGATCCTCCATCGATTGCCGCAACGAGGCCAGTTGTGCAATGCCGCTGATAAATTCTTTTATCGCCGCCCCCCATTTGTGCGTTTGAAGGTCTTCGGCGGATTGCTTGATGTCGCGATAACTGCGCCACACCGTGATCGGGTAGGCAAGCTTGCCCGTCAAGAACGTAAATGCCTCGTGCAAATCTTCACCCAGCACATGCTTGATGGTTGCCCATTCACCCTGCTTGTTGTCATCGGTCTGACAACCGAGCAATCGGACTAATAACTCGACGTTATCCTTGAACAAGTGTTTGAACAGATTCCCCTTGATCGGATTGGACGCCAGCGTCACGTCGGGGAGGCGGTTACTGGAGGTCTCCATCCTGTACTCAAGCTGTATCCGGTCAGGCTGCGGGACGTTCATGAGTACCCAGTCGAGCAGACTGCCGCGAGTCTTCAGTTCTGTCAGCAGTTGTGTTTCATTCTTATATTCTTTCACTCCGTGCCGAGGGCTGTGAGGCGCGACAAGGACCTGTGGCGCGGTGCTATCGGCCGATGAGCCAATCAGATAGACGCCTGGCACTTTGATCGTTTGCCCGCTCTTGATGCCCAGGAACTCAAGTGGTCGGATGATCGCGTGGGCGCCGTCGACTGCCGCGCGGGCGATGGCATCGGGCATATCCATGACTTGGCGAATAAGGTTAAACCCGGTTTCGCTCAGGCGCTCTTGTAGTTTTTCCGAATGAGCGTAGTGCATCAGCTGCCAGGGTAATTGCGTGTAAAACCGCTTCCTGCGGTCCATTGCATCCGCCTGGGTGTCTGCAAAGGCTTCGTTCAATGTCTTTTGTTGATGTTCACCCAGCTTCAAGTTTCGTATCAGGTCTCTGATGTAACTTTGGTCCATGTCCTCGGGAATCTCGGTGTTATCAAGCGACACCCATCTGAAATGGGTTATGTCCAGATTCTTGAAGTGGGTCAATGCAAAGTCGGTCAAGGTTTGGGTGCTGGCCGCAGACCTCGGGCGTGCGCTGATCAGGATCTGGACCTTGTCCGGATCGATGTCGAACTTATCTGCCTTGAGTTGTTTTTCAAGTGCATGGTGGGCCGTGCGCGCCAGGGAGCGTATGCCGGTGAGGTAGTCCTGGTCGTCGGTGACATTGTTGAGGTATTGCTGAAGCAACTCCCCATGCAATATCTGATCTTTGATGGACGCCTTGGCCAGCCATGCCGGCAGTTTTTGCTGAGTGGTGAGAGATTGGGCAATGTCCGTCGCACGGAGTAACCCGGTCATCGGTTGGCGTAGTGCCACCAGGTTCAGGAGACTGGCCAGGGCCGGCCCGGGGAGCTTCGTGGCCAGCGCACGGGTGACGCACACCTGGTCCAGCTGGACATAGGGCTTTTGCACGTGATCGAGAAAGTGCTGATCTATTCGCTGCAGTGGGGAGAGGGTGTAGTGCTTGCCAGGCAAACGCTCGCTGCGTCCAAGGTTCTCCAGAAGGGTGGTGCGATCATCATAGTCTTTGAGGCGTCGATCCAGCTCGGTCAGCAGCGGCGCCAACGCCCTGAAGGCTTCAAATCCCGACGCTGGCGTCCACAAAATCGCCTTGCCCGAATGCTTCGGGTCCAGGCCACCTCGTTCGGTCAGCACAAAACAACTGGCCAGTTTCAACGGGGCCGCGGCTTCGCTTGCCTTCAGCGCCAAGGAAAACACGTCCGGCAAAAAACCGTTCAATGCGGCTCGCCGCAAGCGTACCGGAGTATCGAGTACGGTGTTGATGATCGCCTGTTCCGTCGCACCCAGGGTGCGCATGACGGTGTGCAGCTTCAATTCACTGCGCAATGCCGTTGACAGAGTGTGAGTGAAACTCGATTGCAGGCTCCCGAGTGATGAATTGACGATACGCTGCACTTCGGCAATCGTGCGGGTTGTTGCGGGAATGACCGGTTGGTTTTCGAGGAGTTGGTCGAGCGCCACCTTAACGGAGGAGAGTCGGGCCAGTTGCTCTTTGGCCGACTCGGCACGAACGGTGGCCGGTTGCGCGCTCCAGCGCTGGTCGGCGTGAGTACTCCAGCGTTCTTGGGCATCGGCCGCCAGCAGTCGATCGTCGATCAGTCCCCGGACATCCAGTGCTTTGTCGATCAAGGCATGGGGATCCTGTGTACCTTCGCTTTCACGGTAACGGCTCAGCGCGTGGGACAGGTTCTCCCGTTGCTTGCCAAGGATGTCGTCCATCAATTGTCCAAACACCGGGCTGATGATCGGTTCACCGACAATGACGCGCTCATCCGGGCCCAATGAAAGAAACGTGCCGCGTTCGTCCAAAGACATGAAGTTGAGCAGCGTGTCTTCGTGGCCTTCGCTTTTCATCATCTCCAGGACGATTCTCCTGACAGCGGGCAGGTCGCTCGTTGCCTCGATGCCTCTGGACTGTGTGTACAGAAAGCCCAGGGTTTCGCGGCTGCCGATCATCAAGGTAGAGGCCAGCTCTGCGTAATGCTTGAAGGGCGCGGTGATACGCACTTTTTCGATGCGAAGAGGATCGACGGTTTCAGGTTCGAGGCTGACATTCATCAGTCGCTGGTATTCCTGCGTCGTTAAAATTCCTTGCTGATGCTCAAGCAAAAGTTTCACGTGAAAGGTATCGCGCAAACCCTCGGCAAAAAACTCCGAGCGTGACTGCCCGTTGATCATCGGTGTGTTCCAGAACGTCTTGAGCAGGCTCTGCAAGTGAGGGGTAAAGCTTTGCGCGATTTCTTTGACTGCACTTTCCCAGGCCTGGTTATCGGCGTCGCTGCTCACACTGTGTTGGGGATTGGAAAAGACTCTGGAATCGCCAGTCGGCCACTGGTTGGTCAGGTAGTAATGCAGCAGGGCATCGCTCAGTGAATACGAGGAAAGCGTGTGCTGGTAATCGCTGCCGTCGGAGGCTGAAATCGTCCTGACAAAGCTCTTCAGTCGAGTAAGGCGCTGGTCCAGTTTGGGGAACGGTTTGTGCAACGCGTTCTTGAGGGTCTCGTCCAGCATCGATTGCAGTGTTGGCAGCTTGACCAGTTCGCCCATCATCGTCTTGATGTTCTGAGCCTGATTGCGCTCGAGGGTGAGCTGCTGGTCCTGGAACACCGCCCCTTCGATTTTTTGCGTGGCAATGTCTGGTGCAGTGGCGGCGGGTAAAGCACTGCGTTGCTCGATGGAGAGAAAGCGCAGTAACTCACGCTTGCCAGTGGGCTGTGCCAACCATTCCTTGAGTCTGCTTTTGAGGTCCTCCATGTCCGCGAATTTGATCAGGCCTTTCCACGGAGTGTAGAGCGTGACTTCTCCATCGTTGGGCTGGCTCATGGCAAAAGCGCCGGCCAGGGGGATATTGGCTGCATCAGGCACGCTTAAAAGCAGCTGGTCGACGTGCATGGGCTTGTTATTGGCGATACGGACTTCATGCGTCGCCAGATAAACAACCTTCAACCACTTCAGGTCAT
Source organism: Pseudomonas sp. LBUM1645 (assembly GCF_059716185.1). Lineage (NCBI taxonomy): Bacteria > Pseudomonadati > Pseudomonadota > Gammaproteobacteria > Pseudomonadales > Pseudomonadaceae > Pseudomonas > Pseudomonas sp. LBUM1645. Next base: position 3,904,225 of record NZ_CP166811.1, on the reverse strand, counting down.
CAAGCGTGAAGTACAGCGCTTTCTCGCGATCACCGGGCTGTTTGCCATTGGATGCAAGTTCTGCCTCGTCGAAAAAATACGGCAGTGGGGGAGCAGACATGGTTTTTCCTCGATGTGCTGCGATCGGCGGGTGATCGCCGGTCGTTGGATTGAGGAAAAACAGTACGGTCAGTGGAAGGCTCGGGTGCGGTACATATTGCTTGATCCGAACAGGCTGTCGAGACTTGACAGGAAGCCGGTAGAACAGCGCTTAATCGACAACTGTTTTGGGTTGCCCTGCAACCTTGTTTCACCCTGTTGCCCGTACTCAATAATAAAACTGGAGCTTCAGATGACCGCAACGCCCGAAGTGGCCGTCAGTTCGAACACTCAAACGCTCGATTTCGACGCGCTCGTTCTTTTGCTTGAGCAGATTTTTCAGCGCCATGGCACCTCCGCCGAGGTAGCCAGGACACTGGCCCTCAACTGCGCCGGCGCCGAACGCGATGGCGCCCATAGCCATGGCGTGTTCCGCATTCCCGGTTACGTATCGACGCTCCAGAGCGGCTGGGTCAATGGCCAGGCCGTGCCGGTGGTCGAGGACGTGGCTTCGGGCTTTGTCCGGGTCGACGCCGGTAATGGTTTCGCCCAACCGGCCCTCGCAGCAGCACGCGCCTTGCTGGTGGAAAAGGCCCGCAGTGCCGGCATTGCAGTGCTGGCGATTCGTAACTCCCACCATTTCGCCGCCTTGTGGCCGGATGTCGAGCCCTTTGCCTATGAAGGGCTAGTGGCGCTGAGTGTGGTCAACAGCATGACCTGCGTGGTGCCGCACGGCGCCGATCGTCCGCTGTTCGGGACCAACCCGATTGCTTTCGCCGCCCCGCGGGCTGACGGCGATCCGATTGTCTTCGACCTGGCGACCAGCGCCATTGCCCATGGGGATGTGCAGATCGCCGCACGCAAAGGCGAGCGTTTGCCGCCAGGCATGGGTGTGGACGGTCTTGGCCAGCCGACCCAAGACCCGAAAGCGATTCTTGAGGGCGGCGCGTTGCTGCCGTTTGGCGGGCATAAAGGCTCGGCGCTGTCGATGATGGTGGAGCTGTTGGCGGCGGCGTTGACCGGCGGCAATTTTTCCTTCGAGTTCGATTGGTCAAATCATCCGGGCGCCAAGACGCCGTGGACTGGCCAACTGTTGATCGTGATCGACCCGAGCAAGGCGGCCGGGCAGAGTTTTGCCGAGCGCAGTCAGGAACTGGTCCGGCAGATGCACGGGGTGGGGCTCAAGCGTTTGCCGGGTGATCGACGTCACCAACAACGGGCCAAGTCCAGCACGGAAGGCATCCGGCTCGATGATCAGACGTTGGCGAGTTTGCGGGAACTGGCCGGGCTCTGAGGTTTGTATAAAACCCGGGCAAGAAAAAGGCGAGCTCAATGCTCGCCTTTTTGCTCTGTACTGATTAAAACGGGACCGCTTAACGCCGACCCAGCAACAACCCGACTACCAGGCCGAAACCGGCAGAGATCGCCACGGTTTGCCACGGATGACCACCGATGTAGGTTTCAGTGGCTTCGACCGCAGGTTTGGTCCGGTCACGAACGCTGGTGACGGAGTCCCGAGCCTGCTGAAGTTTCTGGGCGATCTGCCCACGAAGTGTGTCCGCTTCCTCTCCGACGAGCGAGGCACTGCTTTTGAGCAGTTTTTCCGACTCTTCGATCAGAACCTGAAGTTCGCTGAAGGCTTGATCCTTGATCTGGTCTTCGGCTACTTGTGCGGCGGTTTTCCGGGCCATTGAGGTACTCCTTGCAGATAAATGGACAGTGAACAATGGAGTCTGCCGTCAGCGAAAAAGTTGCAGTGGATTTTCGCGTTGACCCAACCCTGAGGAAAAATCCTGAGTCGGACATTTCCTCCTTCAGTGTAAGATGTCGCCTATTTTACGCCGCAGGTAACTCCCATGAGCTTCAATCTGGCCGACAAACCCCTTGCCGAGCGCGCTGCGCTTGAAGATGAGAAATCCCGTCTGTTCGATCTCTGGCAAAGCAACCTGGGCAAGTCCAAGGGCGAAGCCGCTCGGTTGTTCGGTGAACGCGCCAAGCGCAAAGGCAAATGGGCCGAGTGGGTCCGTGCCGAACTTGACGGCATGTCGCCCCCGGAATTCGCGAACATGGTGCGCAGCGAGATCAATCGCCTGATGGCTGCTAAATAAATTCCTGCCTGACACTATTCCCGCGTAGGAGCTGCCGAAGGCTGCGATCTTTTGATCTTTCAAGCAAGATCAAAAGATCGCAGCCTTCGGCAGCTCCTACGCGCTCGCAAAACTCGCGACAATCGCTTCCCGCACTTTCAGCACCACCGGATCGAGCTGTGTACTGGTGCGCCAGCCCAGTTCGATCGGGTATCGCGGCAACGCCAGAGGGCAGGGCAGCAGCGCCAGTCCGCTGAGCGCCGCAATGCTTTGCGCCGCATGGGCCGGAATGGTCGCCACGGCCTGACTGCCCTTGAGCAAGTGCGGCAACGCGGCAAAGTGTGTGGTGGACGCGCATACCCGCCGACTCAACCCCAGCGCCGCGAGCCCCTCATCGGTGATCCCGATAAAGCCGCCCGACGACACCAGAATGTGCTCGCGGGCAACGAACTCATCAAGGCTAAGGGTCTGCTGCCCCTCGGTCAGGCTGAGCGGGTCCACCAAACACAGATAACCGCCTTCTCCCAACACCTGACGGCTGAGCAAGCGCTCGGCAAACCCACCGGCGGTGATCGCCAGATCAATGCTGCGTTCCATCAACGCCTGGGCGACGATCTGACTGTGGGTCTGACGAAAGATCAACCGCAGCTTCGGCGCGACGCAGGCGATTTCCTCGATCAGCCGGCGCCCATAAGCGATTTCGAAATCATCGGACATACCCACGGTCACCGAACGCCCGTCGTAATGGTGGGCGGCCGGGTCGACCATCGCCAGGCTCTGCCGGCATTTGTTCAGGGCATCGCTGACCACCGGTTTCAACTGGTTGGCCTTGAGCGTGGGCGCGAGTCCTCGGCCGGTGCGCACGAACAACTGATCGCCATACACCTCGCGAAGCCTTCGCAGTGCGGCGCTGACGGCTGATTGCGTCACGCCCAGACGTAACGCGGCCCGGCTGGCGCTGGACTCTTCATGCAGCGCTTCGAACACTTTCAGCAGGTTGAGATCGATGGAGGCGATATTCATTTGGTTCATATCATTCAGCAGTGAATGGGGCTTTATTCATGATCATGTGACGCCTGAGAATGAGCAACACCTCATTGCTTTCGGAGTTACTGCGATGCCCAAGTCAATCGTTGCTGCACTGCAAATCGGCTCTTTGCCCGGCGGCAAAGCCGAGACCCTGGAACAGATCCTTGCCTGGGAAAACGCGATTATCGAATCCGGTGCTGCGCTGGTGGTGATGCCGGAAGCGTTGCTCGGCGGTTACCCCAAAGGCGAGGGCTTTGGTACTCAGCTGGGCTATCGACTGCCGGAAGGTCGTGAAGCCTTTGCCCGGTATTTCGCCAATGCGATCGACGTACCCGGCGCGGAAACCGAAGCGTTGGCCGGGCTTTCAGCGCGCACCGGCGCCAACCTGGTGATCGGTGTCATCGAACGCGCTGGCAGCACCTTGTACTGCACCGCGTTGTATTTCGATCCGCAGGCCGGGCTGGTCGCCAAGCACCGCAAACTGATGCCTACCGGCACCGAGCGGTTGATTTGGGGCAAAGGCGATGGCTCGACGCTGCCGGTGATCGACAGTCAGGTCGGGCGGATCGGCGCGGTGGTGTGTTGGGAAAACATGATGCCGCTGCTGCGCACCGCGATGTACGCCAAAGGCGTGGAGGTCTGGTGCGCGCCAACGGTGGACGAGCGGGAAATGTGGCAGGTCAGCATGCGCCATATCGCCCATGAAGGACGCTGCTTTGTGGTCAGCGCCTGTCAGATTCAGGATTCACCGCAAGCCTTGGGCGTGGAGATCGCCAACTGGCCGGCGGACCGCCCATTGATTGCCGGTGGTAGCGTGATCGTCGGGCCGATGGGCGATATTCTGGCTGGACCGCTGCGTGACAGCGCCGGTTTGCTCACGGCAGAAATCGACACCGATGACTTGGTTCGTGCCCGTTACGACTTCGACGTGGTGGGGCACTACGCGCGCCCGGACGTGTTCGAACTGACGGTAGATGAGCGCGCCAAACCGGGCGTCCGTTTCAACGCATAACTCTGTGGGAGCGAGCTTGCTCGCGATAGCGGTGGGCCAGGCAACTAATGCGTTGAATGTGCCGTCGCCATCGTCGGAACGCCGCCCGGAGCAAGCTCGCTCCCACATTGATCTGTCGGTCTCACCAGGTGCCGGTCGTCGACGTTGGCAGGCTGAGTTTGCCACTGTCCACGAAACGCATCGTGCCGAACAAGCCGCCCGCGAGTTTGCCGTGCAGGACGTAGGGCAGGTTGTCGAGTGTTTGGGTTTTGCTCAGCCCCAGGGTCTGGCGCAGCACCGAGAACGCCGAAACACTCACCGGCACGGTCAGCACGGTTTCGGAAAAGCGTGCAATCGAGCCCGATTGATCGCTGACACCGGAGGCAAGTGGCTGGCCGTTGACTTCCAGGTCCAGGGCCACGCCGTTGTAATTGATGGTGGTCTCGTTGGGGTTTTGCACGCGTATTTTCACGGCAAAGCGTACTTCCATGTCCTGGCTTTGCAGCGGCTCGAAGCCGACGACATTGATGTTCAGCGGGTCGCGATTGGGCAGCAGGGCACAGGCGCTCAGGGAGAGCAACAGTAACGAGAAGGATAAAGCGAGGAGTCTGCGCATGAAGGGTTCTCGACAGAAAAGGGACCGAACCGCTGACGGCTCGACCCTTGAGCAACGTTTAGCGGTTCACCTGTGCGACCACGCTCACTGTGAGGGGTTCGCCGCAAGCTGTCACTTCTTCATGAGCGGTGCGGCGTCAGCTGCCTTTGACCGGCGTCGGCAAGGTCACAAGATTCACATAATCATCCCAGAACTGCTTCTGGTCGATGGCAAACACCACCTTGGCTTTTTGCGTGCCCACCGGTGGACTTTTCTTGTAACCCAAGGCGCGACCGTAGTCGGCACCGAACTGGGCATTGACATCGACCCACAGCTCGCGGGATTCGGTGACGATGCCCGGCTCGACCAGAAACAGGGCTGGCAGGCTGTCCCAGGTAAAACTGTGATAGCCGGGGTCTTTGCTGAACAACGGTGCGAATTCGTGTTTGTACAACTCGGCAATCGCTCCCGGCCGGGCGATGACGCGGTGATAGATCGAGGCATCGAAGGTGACCTTTTCGCACACATCGTTGGGAAAAATGACGTGTTCGATGGGTGAGCGCAGGACGATCTTCGCCGCCTCGGGGTCGAACCACCAGTTGAATTCGGCGGCCGGTGTGGTGTTGCCCGGAATCTCGATGGCCCCGCCCATGTACACGATGCGTTTGATCAACGGCACGATGTCGGGGGCGGATCGAATGGCCAGGGCGATGTTGGTCAGCGGGCCGACCGCCAGCAATGTCACCTCTCGAGGATTGGCGCGCACGCTGTCGACGATGAACTGGGCAGCGGTTTCCTTGCGCAATGCGGTGTGGGTCGCCAGGCCATCCGGCGGGGCGATCAGTTGCGCGGCGGATGTCGGACGCGGCGCCTTGAAAGCACCCGGCCAGCCGGCGCCGAACAGGGCTTGTTCCTGCGGGTAGGTGGCGAAGTCATGCAGCAACGGGTAGGCCGCGCCGGAATAGACACCGACGTCCTTTTCCACGCCCATGCGCTCTACAGCCTTGAGGGCATCCACCTGTTCCTGGTCGACCCAGGCGTTGCCGCTGACCAGGGTCATGCCGAGCAGGTCGATGCGTTTCTGGGCGTGGAGCTGGGCGAGCATGATGAAGGCCTGGCCATCATCGTTGAGCACGTTGAAGTCGGTGTCGAAGATGACTTTTTCCGCCGCTTGCAGGGAGCCGGCGCAGAGGCCGGCAGCGACAAGCAGGGCGCAGCGTTTGATCAAACCTTGCATGGGGACTCACCTGAGAAGTTGTATTTGGCGGCTACCGCGATCCACGTAGGAGCTGGCGCAGCCTGCGATCTTTTGACTTTGGTCCATCAAAAAAACAAGATCAAAAGATCGCAGGCTGCGCCAGCTCCTACAGAGGCGGTGTGGTGTGTCAGCGGTTGACCAGTTTGGCCGGCAAGGCGATCACCAGAAAGCTGCTGAGAATCAGGCAGCCGGCAAAGAACCACAGCGCGCCGGCGCTGCTGCCGGTGACGTCGATGGCGACCCCCATCAGCGAGTTGCTGACCAGCCCGGCGATGTTTGCCAACGAGCAGGCGAGGGCGAAGCCGGTGGCCGCCGCGGTGCCTTTGAGAAAGGTCGCCGGCAGACTGAAGAACACCGGCACCGCGCCAATGATCGCCGCCGACGCAATGGCGAACAGTGCCACGGTCGCCACCACGTTGTGGACGAAGAACGGCGCACTGGCCATGGCGGCGGCGCCCACCAGAAACGGCACGATGATGTGCCAGCGACGTTCGCGGTGTTTGTCGGAGCTGGCGCCGATCAATAGCATGCCCAACAACGCGGCGATGCTCGGCAGCGCCGTGAGTACGCCGATGTGGAAGGTGTCGCTGATGCCTGCATTGCGGATGAAGGTCGGCATCCAGAAACCCATGGCATAGGCACTGAGCAGGATCGAGAAGTCGATCCCGCCGAGCATCCAGACCTTCAGGTTGAAGAAGCCGTCGCGAAAACTGTGTTTGCTGTCCCCGCCACTGGCCTCATCGGCGCGCAGTTCTTGTTCCAGCAGGTTTTTTTCATCGTCGTTGAGCCATTTGGCTTGGCGATAGTTGTTGGGCAGGGCCCAGAAGGTCAGCACGCCCAGCATGACACTCGGTACCGCTTCGATGAGGAACAGCCATTGCCAGCCATGCAGGCCGCCAAAGTTATCGAAATAACCCATGACCCAGCCGGACAGCGGACCGCCAATGACGCTGGACAGTGGCAGGCCGATCATGAACAAGGCGATGATGCGGCCCCGTCGATAGGTCGGAAACCAGGTCGTCAGGTAATACAGAACGCCGGGCAGAAAGCCCGCTTCAGCGGCGCCGAGCAAGAAGCGCAGGATGTAGAACTGAGTGGTGGACGTCACGAGCATGGTGCAGGCCGACAGCAGGCCCCAGGTGATCATGATGCGGGCGATCCAGATTTTGGCGCCGACTTTCTCCAGCACCAGGTTGCTCGGCACCTCGAACAGGATGTAGCCGACAAAAAACAGTCCGGCACCGAGGCCGAAGGCGGTTTCGCTGAAGTGCAGTTGATCGAGCATCTGCAGTTTGGCGAAGCCGATATTGATCCGGTCGAGGTACGCGGCCAGGTAGCAGAAGCACAGGAAAGGGATCAGCTTCCAGGTGATCTTGTGGTAAAGCGCTTGAATCGGGTCGGCGACCGTGGTCGCAGGTGCTGCATTCGCAATGGGCATCGGGTGTCTCCTGGCGGTGACTTATGGTTTTTATACAGCCGCTTTTTTCCAGCGCTCTGGCGCGCTGAAAGCGGCGTCCAAAGGCAGTGTCAGAAGACTGAGGGCCCATCTGTAGGAGCAAAGCTTGCTCGCGATGGCATCCTTGAAATCGCCATCGCGGGCAAGCCTTGCTCCTACAAAGTTCGCTCCTCAGTTTTTACCAAGACCTGCGCTCTATGGCGCGGTTCTTGTGGTACGCCTTACATTTTTTTGAAGTGGGCGATGGCCTCCTGCTTACTGACGACATCGCCGTACTTGCTGTCGATATCGAACAGGTTGGCTTCATGGGGCGCCGGATGTCGGTCGCCGACGCACTCGCGCACGACGATGGTGCGAAAACCGTGTTGCACGGCGTCCACCGCTGTCGCCCGAATGCAGCCGCTGGTGGAGCAACCGGCCAGCACCACGGTGTCGATGCCTTGAGCGTGCAGCATCGAGGCCAGGCTGCTGCCGAAAAAGGCACTGGCGTATTGCTTGCTGATCACCACTTCATCTTCCTGGGGCAGTACCTCTTCGCAAAACGCCGCCAAGGGGTTGCCCTCGACCATATCTTTCATCACCGGGGCCTTTTTAACCCAGATGCCACCGTCGGCGAAATGGCCGGGATGGTAACGAATATTGGTGTGCACCACCGGGATGCCCTGACGACGGGCGCTGGCCAGCAGTTCAACGCTTTCGGCCACTGCACTGACCACGCCGGGCGCGAACAGCGGCGCCCCTTCGGTGGTGTAGCCACGCATGAAATCGATCATCAGCAACGCGGCTTTCTGGCCGAAACCGATGCGCTGGCCCCACACGCCCTGATAGTTGTCGTTGGCGGTTTGTTCGCTCATGTCGCTCACCTCTTAATAAGCGCCGGAGAGCAGGGCGCCTGCACCGGGAACAATCGGTTCCAGGTCCAGGGCCTTGAGCATGGCGTAGGTGGTGGCAATGGCGGCGGTGAGCACAGGTTTACCGGTTTGTGCTTCGACTTGCGCCACCACCGGCAATGACTGCATCTGCACGCAGGCCGAGAGCACGATCACGTCGACGCCTTCCAGGTTCATACCGGCCACGATGCCCGGCAGATTCGCCGGATCGTGACGGGCCACGGCGAGGTTGTCGGGAATTTCCAGTGCGCGCCAGTCCACGACTTCGAAGCCTTCTGCGCGGATGTAATCCACCACCAGTTCGGTGAGGGGTTTCATGTACGGCGCGACAATAGCGATGCGTTTGGCGCCCAGCACTTTCAGGCCTTCGATCAAGGCGCCGGCGCTGGTAATGACCGGCGCGTTGCCGTCGTTATCGGCGGTGGCCTTGCGCAGCCGTTGTTCGGATTTGCGGTGATAACCCAGACCCATGGCCATGATCGCCACGAGGCACGCGTAACCCAATACGTCGACCTTGGCGTCGGACAATTCCACGGCGCAGCGGTCGGATTCGCCGTCCATCGCCGCCAGCTCTTCCTTGCGCACTTGTTTCATGCGCATGCGGCTGGAGTGAAAGGTGAAGCGCTCGGGGCGGATCAACTGACGCGCGGTGAGCATCGCCGGGATCTCGGTTTCCATGGTGGTGTTGGAGCTCGGCACGATCTGGCCGATGCGGTAAGGCGTGAGCATAAAAGTCTCCGGATTCGATTAGTTCAGGCGTGGGCCAAGGAAATCACCGAAGGCGCTGAAGAAGCCGTCGAGGTCATCCCAGGGAATCATGTGCCCGGCGTTTTCGACGTGGACACTGCGAATGTTCGGTTGCAGGTCGAGGATTTCCGCTTCGTCCTCGGGTTGAATGACGCCGCCGCGGCCGGCGATCATGAGCAGCGTGGGGGCCTGGAGTTTCGGCAGGTCCTGATGGAAATCCACGTCGTGGAAATCGTTGAAGGCCCGCACGATCGCTGGTTCGTAGCAGGTATGCAGCCACTCGGCGCGCAGTTGCAATTGCTCGTCGGTCCAGGTGGCACAGAAGGCGCGCATCGCCTCGGCATCCATCCCGATCAAGGACTGGTGGATCGAATCGACGTACCACGGCAGTTTGCTCGGGTACTCGCGCCGACCAGGGCCGGACACCGGTGGATCGATCAGCACCAGACGATTCACACCAGCCGGATGCTTTACGGCACTGCGCACCGCAAACCGCGCGCCCATGGAATGGCCGACCAGGTTGTAGCTGTTCAGCTTCATGGCTTTGGCAAAAGCGCCGATGTCGTCGGCGCAGGCGTCAGCGCTGTAGTCCAGCTCGGGCCCGGTGGAGGAGAGGCCGCGACCGCGAACGTCCAGCACGTAAGTGTCGAAATGCTCGCCGAGTCGTTCCGCGACAAAACCCCAGGTAATCGCCGGGCTGGTGATGCCGGGAATCAGAATCAGCGCCGGGCCTTTACCGCCATAGCGCAGGTAGTGCTGGCGAATGCCGTTGGCCTGGACGTTGCCGCCATGGATGAACGTACTCACGCGGCTACCCCCGATTTCAGCGGCTGGGCGTACAGGTCATAGCCGTACACCCAGGCCGGATCTTCCTGGGTGCGCAGCCAGGTATTGGCGTTGGACACGGACTGCACACGGGAGGCGCGTTCCTTGCGGTTGGCTTCATAGAGTTCGAACGCGGTGCGGTAATCGCCGAGCCCGGTTTCCTGCAGGCAACGCGTCAGCATCGCGGCGTCTTCGATGGCCATGCCGGCGCCTTGGGCCATGTGCGGCTTCATCGGGTGGCAAGCGTCGCCCAGTAGCACCAGTCGCCCACGGCTCCACAGCGGCAGCGGGTTGCGGTTGCGCAGCGGCCATTTGGTGACGCTTTCGGTGGATTCGATCAGCGCTTGGACCGTCGGGTGATAACCCTGGAACGCCTCAAACATTTCTTCGCGGCTGCTGTCGACGAACGCACCCTGGAAATCCCATTCTGGATGCGGCACGCCGGTCACGTAGTAGTACTCGTCGCGCTTGCCGGTGGTGTAGTAGACCATCATGTGCCGATCCTCGGTCCACCACTTGATGCAGTCTTCGAACTTCAAATCGTATTTGGCCAGTTGATCGCCACGGATCAGCGCACGATGCGCCACCCAGCCGCTGTACAGCGGTTTTTCCGCGCCGAGCAACTCTTCACGAATCTTCGAATTGATGCCGTCGGCGCCGATGACGATGTCGGCGTAGGTCACTTCGCCATCGCTGAAGGTCAGGCGCACCTGGCTGTCGGTTTCTTCGAGGGTTTCCAAGCGTTTGTTGAAGTGCACAGTGCCGGGTTTGATCGTCGACATCTGCAGGGCGTGCAGGTCGCCGCGGTGCACGGTGATGTAGGACGCGCCGTATTCCTTGCGAGCGAAATCTCCCAATGGGATGCGTGACAGGTAATCGCCACTCAAACCGTCACGACTGAACCAGTGATCCGGGTGCGAACCCATCAGGTCGAGCTGTTGCTCGATGCCCATGCGCCGGAAGATTTTCATGATGTTGGGACCCATGTGAATCCCGGCGCCGAGGCGGGAGAACTCGGGTGCCTGTTCGTAGATGTCCACCTCAAACCCGGCTTGTTGCAGCAGCGTCGCAGCGGCTGCACCGCCCAGACCCGCACCGACGATGGCGATTTTCTGTGTTCTTGCCATGGGGCTTGTTCCTCTTCTTCGAATAGTCGCTGGCTGTGTCGCCGCAAGGTTTTTAAAGTGTATACGCTATAAAATTCAAAAAGAAAGTGCCGTTTGGAAAAAATAATTTCCAGGCTTATTTCTCGATAGTCACCAAATGTAACCCGTAAATATTGGTTTTGTGTGAGTTGGTAACGTTGTTGTCCGGCGCTTGCAGTCAGCCTTCTTTTAGGGTCTTATCGTAAACAAATGGTGTACACGCTATAAAAATGCACTGGAGTGAGGCAGGGTGCCTCGACTTGGTGCGAAGCAGACGATCGAGGAGACAGGAAAATGCCGGTAAGCGATTGCGAATTGACCCAGATGTTCGAGCACGTGTTGAAGCTGTCGAAGGTCGACCCGACCCAGAGCGTCGCCGTACTCAAGAGCCACTATTCAAACCCGCGCACTGTGCGTGCGGCGATGGAGGCGGCCCAGCGGCTGGGGGCCAAGGTCTACGCGGTGGAATTGCCTTCGTTCAACCATCCGACGGCCATGGGCAATGACATGACGGCCTACTGCGGCGACACCGCGTTGACCGGCAATATCGCGGCGCAGCGGGCGCTGGAAGCGGCGGACTTGATCATCGACACGATGATGCTGCTGCACTCGCCGGAACAGGAGCAAATCCTCAAGACCGGCACGCGAATTCTGTTGGCTGTCGAACCCCCGGAAGTCCTGGCGCGCATGCTGCCGACCGAGGCTGACAAGGTGCGGGTGATGGCGGCGGAGCAACTGCTCAAACGGGCCAAATCAATCCACGTCACCTCCCGCGCCGGCAGCGATTTCCATGCGGCGCTGGGGCAATATCCTTCAGTCACCGAATACGGTTTCGCTGATGAACCGGGCCGTTGGGATCACTGGCCCAGCGGCTTTCTGTTCTCCTGGCCCAACGAAGAAACCGCCGAGGGCGTACTGGTGCTGGATGTCGGCGACATTCTGCTGCCGTTCAAGAACTACACCCGGGAGAAGATCACCCTGGAAATCGAGAAGGGCTTCATCACCTCGATCCATGGCGGTTTCGAGGCCGAATACCTGCGTGACTACATGAAGTACTTCAACGATCCCGAGGTCTACGGTATTTCCCACATTGGCTGGGGATTGCAGCCACGGGCGCAGTGGACTGCCATGGGGTTGCACGACAAAAACGATGGCATGTGCATGGATGCCCGGGCGTTCTACGGCAATTTCCTGTTCTCCACCGGACCGAATACCGAAGTCGGTGGCACCCGCAAAACCCCGTGCCACCTGGATATTCCGCTGCGCCATTGTGATGTGTACCTGGATGACCAGGCGGTGGTGATTGGTGGGGATGTGGTGGCTCCTGAAGCTTCCAGAGTTCGCTAAGCTCGCAGGAACACCCCTGTAGGAGCTGCCGAAGGCTGCGATCTTTTGATTTTGTTTTTAAGATCAAGATCAAAAGATCGCAGCCTTCGGCAGCTCCTACAGGGGTTGCGGGTAGCCTGCAAAAAGGGTCATCTCTTGAGTCCACCTGCCAACCTGTCCATCATGCCTTCCCACCACTCATCGCCTTTCGAGTCTGCCGTGCCTGAAACTCCTGATTCCTCCTACGTTTTCTCCGAACAAGTCGGGCATTTGCTGCGCAAAGCCTATCAACGGCACATGGCGATTTTTCAGCAGAACGTCGGCGACTCCCAGCTCACCGCGGTGCAGTTCGTTACCCTGTGCGCCGTGCGTGATCACGGCCCCAGTTCGTTGACTGAACTGGTCAAAGCCACCGCCGTGGACCAGGCAACCATTCGCGGCATCGTCGAGCGGCTCAAGGCTCGGGAACTGATCACCCTTGAACCCGACCCGCAGGACCGGCGCAAAGTGATTGTCGGCCTGTCCGAAGCCGGCGATCGCCTGGTGCAGCAAACCGTGCCCTGTGCCGGGAAAATCACCGAGCTGACCATGAGCAACCTCAACCCGGCAGAGCAGGTCGCCGTGCTGTTTTTGCTGCGCAAAATGATCGACGACCCCCAGGACTGATCACTGGTTCAAGTGTCTGGCATCGTTTTTGCTCTCTTTTCATGTAGTAACCACTTCACCACTCGAGTGTGTCGCGACGCCACAAACTGATTCTGGCCCGCGACTTTTTCTTCGACCTTTTGGTGTAGTGGATACTTCATCAACCGAAGCGGGCGAAGCGAATGACAAGCCAGGAAATCACGGTAGCGCTTGAGGTCAACGGCCACACCACCACCGTCACCGCGATGGCGGACACGCCGTTATTGCTGATCCTGCGCAATGACCTGCAACTCAACGGCCCCAAGTACGGTTGCGGCCTGGGCGAGTGCGGCGCGTGCACGGTGATCATTGATGGCGTGGCGGCGCGCTCCTGCGTCTTTCCGCTGGCTGGCGCGGTCGACCGGCAGATCGTCACCCTCGAAGGGCTCGGCAACCGAGCCGATCCGCACCCGGTGCAACAAGCCTTTATCGACGAGCAGGCGGCGCAATGCGGCTACTGCCTCAACGGCATGATCATGACCGCCAAAGCCTTGCTCGACCGCATTCCGCACCCCAGCGAAACCCAGATCCGCAACGAACTCTCGGCCAACCTTTGCCGTTGCGGCACCCATATCGAAATCCTTCGCGCGGTGCTGCGTGCCGCCCGTCAAACGCCTTGAACGTGGATCGATGACCATGACTGACGCAATCCCCACCCGCGACCAATTGCTGGCCAAGACCGGCGTTCTGCTGATCGTCGACGACATCCTGCCGCCATCCGGCCCGGTGGCCAAAGGCGGTACACCGCTGATCAAACCCAAGGAGCTTGGGTTGTTCATCGCCATCAGCGATGACGCACGGGTGTATGCCTTCAACGGGCATGTCGACCTCGGCACCGGTATCCGCACTTCGCTGGCGCAGATCGTCGCCGAAGAACTGGACCTGCAACTGGAGCAGGTGTGCATGGTGCTGGGCGATACCGAACGAGTGCCCAATCAGGGCGCGACCATCGCCAGCGCCACCCTGCAGATTTCAGCGATCCCGTTGCGCAATGCGGCTGCCGAGGCCCGGCGTTTTCTGCTGGAGCGGGCGGCAGAACGCTGGTCGGTGGAGGCGGGCAGTCTGAAGGTCGACGCCGGGGTGATTGTCGCAGCGGACGGACGCACCACGTCCTACGCCGATCTGGTGCGCGGTGACCACGTTGAACTGCGCATCTCAGGCACTGCGCCACTCAAGCCTGCCGAAGACTATCGGCTGGTCGGCAAGGGCACCGCGCGGGTGGATATTCCGGCCAAGGCCACTGGCGAACTGACTTACGTCCACGATATGCGGGTGCCGGACATGCTCCACGGCCGGGTGATTCGCCCGCCCTATGCCGGGCTCGATTGTGGCGACTTTGTCGGCAACAGCCTGCTGCAAGTCGACGAGTCGTCCATCGCGCATATTCCCGGGATTGTTGCGGTGGTGGTGATTCGTGATTTCGTCGGGGTGGTGGCGCTGCGCGAAGAGCAGGCGATCAAGGCCGCCCAGGCGTTGAAAATCACATGGAAAGCCTGGAACCATAAATTGCCGGACATGAGTAATGTCGAGCAGGCCATCCGCGATAACCCGCGTGTGCAGCGCGTTGTTCTCGATCAGGGCAACGTCGACGACGCCTTGGCCGGGGCCCATCAGCGCATGCCGCGAACGTATCTGTGGCCGTATCAGATGCACGGCTCCATCGGCCCCTCCTGCGGTTTGGCGGACTATCAGCCGTCGGGCACTCGCGTGTGGTCCGGTAGCCAGAACCCGCATTTGCTGCGAGCGGATCTCGCCTGGTTGCTGGAGTGCGCAGAAGAATCGATCGAGATCATTCGCATGGAAGCGTCAGGCTGTTATGGGCGTAACTGTGCCGACGATGTCTGCGCCGATGCCTTGCTGTTGTCCCGCGCCGTGGGCAAACCGGTCCGGGTGCAATTGACTCGCGAGCAAGAGCACCTGTGGGAACCCAAGGGCACCGCGCAACTGATGGACGTCGACGGCGGCTTGAACGCCGATGGCAGTGTGGCTGCTTACGATTTCCAGACCAGCTACCCGTCCAACGGCGCGCCGACCCTGGCCTTGCTGTTGACCGGACGGGTCGAGCCGGTGGCGGCGATGTTCGAGATGGGCGATCGCACGTCGATCCCGCCTTATGACTTCGAACACATGCGCGTGACCATCAATGACATGGCGCCGATTGTCCGGGCTTCGTGGATGCGCGGGGTGTCGGCGCTGCCCAACACCTTCGCCCACGAGTCGTACATCGATGAACTGGCGTTCGCGGCGGGCGTCGATCCGGTGGAATACCGACTGCGCTATCTGCGCGATGAGCGCGCCATTGACCTGGTGAAATCCACCGCCGAGCGCGCCGCCTGGACCCCGCGCACCGCGCCGATGCAAACCCCCAACGACGATCAGTTCCTGCGCGGTCGCGGCTTTGCCTACGCGCGCTACATCCATAGCAAGTTCCCCGGTTTTGGTGCGGCGTGGGCCGCGTGGGTGGCGGACGTGGCGGTGGATCGCCAGACCGGTGATGTGTCCGTCACGCGGGTGGTGATCGGCCATGACTCGGGGATGATGATCAACCCGGCGGGCGTGCAGCATCAGATCCACGGCAATGTCATTCAATCCACCAGTCGGGTGCTCAAGGAACGGGTGACTTTCGAGGAGTCCACCGTCGCCAGCAAGGAGTGGGGCGGTTATCCGATCCTGACCTTCCCCGAGGTGCCGCAGATCGACGTCTTGATGATGCCGCGTCAGGACCAGCCGCCCATGGGCGCCGGTGAATCGGCTTCGGTGCCGAGTGCGGCGGCGATAGCCAACGCCATTTATGACGCCACCGGGATTCGTTTTCGCGAACTGCCGATTACCCCGGAGCGGGTGCTGGCGGCGCTGAATGCCGGCACCTGTGACGAGCCACCGAAGTCGCCGGCCAAACGCTCGAAGTGGTTGTTCGGTTCTTTGTTTGCCGCGTTCGGCGCGGTGCTGGGTATGGCCGCGACAGCGTGGCCGTTTCACGGTGAAATCGCACCGATTGCCCCGCCAAGTGCCGGCACCTGGTCGGCAGCAACCCTGGAGCGCGGGCGGTTGCTGGCGGCGGTCGGCGATTGCGCGGTGTGCCATACCGCGCCGGGTGGCGCGACCAATTCCGGAGGCCTGGCGATGCAGACACCCTTCGGCACGCTCTATAGCAGCAACATCACGCCCGACGTGAAGACCGGTATCGGCAGTTGGTCGTACCCGGCGTTCGAACGTGCGATGCGCGACGGCATCGGTCGCGACGGGCGCAATCTGTACCCGGCGTTTCCCTACACCGCGTTTCGCAATATCAACGATGCCGACATGCAGGCGCTGTATGCGTACCTGATGTCGCAAGCGCCAGTCAGCCAACCGGCGACAGCCAACGACATGCGTTTTCCGTTCAATCTGCGGCCGTTGATGGCCGGGTGGAATTCGCTGTTCCTGCGCCGGGGTGAAATCAGCGTGCAGCCAGAACGTAGCGAGCAATGGAATCGCGGCGCTTACCTGGTCAACGGTTTGGGTCACTGCGCCGCCTGCCATTCGCCACGCAACCTGATGGGCGCGGAGAAGGGTGGTGCATCTTTCCTGGCCGGAGGCATGGTCGATGGCTGGGAAGCGCCGGCGTTGAACGGTTTATCGAAAGCGCCCACGCCGTGGACGGAGAATCAGCTGTTCGACTATCTCGGCACCGGCTATTCCGACGCCCATGGCGTGGCGACCGGGCCCATGGGGCCGGTGGTCAGTGAACTGGCGAAATTGCCCAAGACGGATATCCGCGCGATGGCGGTGTACCTGGCGTCACTCAACGGCGCGCAGGCTGAAGCGCAGGTGGTGGAGAAAGCCACCCGGCCGTCGCCGGTTGCGAACCTGTCATTGAGCAACGGTCAGCGGGTGTTTGAAGGTTCGTGCAAGGCCTGTCATGCGGATGGCCTGGGGCCGAAACTATTCGGCGTGAGCCCCTCCTTGGCGAGCAATACCAATGTGCACAGCGATCAACCGGACAACCTGATCAAGGTCATCCTGCAAGGCATCGATGCACCGGCCACCAAGGACCTGGGTTACATGCCCGGTTTCAAGGACAGCCTGTCCAATACTCAGGTGGCGGAACTGGCGGCGTATTTGCGTAATCGATTTGCTTCAAATGCACCGGGTTGGGAAGAGTTGGAACAGAAGGTTGCACATCTGCGGGCCAATCCAGGGAGCCATTAAAAGCATCGCGGGCAAGCTTTGCTCCTACAGGAGAAAACGCTGATCCCGTAGGAGCAAGGCTTGCCCGCGATTGGGGCCGGCACATTCACCCCGAATTCTGCTCGGACAACTTCATAACCCCCCGCACCACCAGATCCTTGATAAACCCCAACCAATCCTCCCGCTGCCCCTTGTCCGCCAGATCCTCCCCAAGGAAGGAACTGAGCGTATGCCGGTTGGAGTTATAGAAGTAGCAAAGCGAGGCGATCATCAAATACACATGCTTGATGTCCAGATCCTGACGAAACAACCCCTGAACTTGACCCGCCTCAATGATCGGCCGTAACACACCGACCGCTTCTCCCGACAACCTGCGCAACTCGCTGGACTGTTGGGCGTGCTTGCCGTTGTGCAGGTTCTCATTGCTGAGGATGGCAACGAATTCCGGGTGTTCGACGTAGTAGTTCCAGACGAACGCCACCAGATCCTGCAGGGCCAACAGCGGTGTGCTCAGGTCCAGCTTGAGCTGGCTTTCGGCTTTATTGAATTGCTCATAGGTGTGTTCCAGCACGCAGATGAACAGCTGCTCTTTGCTGCCGAAGTAGTAATAGAGCATGCGGTCGTTGGAATCGGCCTCGCGGGAAATGCTCTCCACCCGCCCCCCGGAGTAGCCGTCACGGGTGAATACCTTCACGGCCGCTTCGAGAATCCGGGTTCGGGTTTGATGGGCCTGGGCGGCCCGGATGCCGGTTTTCTTGTTCAACGTGCGGTCAACCTTCTACCAAGCGGAGTCGCAACGAATGTAGCACGGTCCCTTCAGCGGTTCAGGCTGGCGGCGGTTTCAGTGGCCGGCGGATTTTCCATGACTTGCAGGATCGAGGCTTCCGGATCGAAGTCATCTTCTTCCAGCTCGATGAATTCCTCGGGCAGGAAGATATTCAGCACGATTGCGCACAACGCGCCGACGGTGATCGGCGATTCGAAGATGTTGTGCAGCGCCTTCGGCAACTCGCGCAGCACTTCCGGAACCGCCGCGACACCCAGGCCCATGCCGAGCGAAATCGACACGATCAGCATGTTGCGCCGATGCAGGCCGGCTTCGGCGAGGATCTTGATCCCGGCGACGGCGACGGTGCCGAACATCACCAGTTCAGCACCACCCAGTACCGGTTTGGGCATCAGTTGCAGCACCGCGCCGATCATCGGGAACAACCCCAGCACCACCAACAAACCGGCAATGAAGAACGCCACGTAACGGCTGGCCACGCCAGTGAGCTGAATCACGCCGTTGTTCTGGGCGAAGGTCACCATCGGCATGCTGTTGAACACGGCGGCCATGGCCGAATTGAGGCCGTCGGCGAGCAGGCCGGACTTGATCCGGCGGATGTAGATCGGGCCTTTGACCGGCTGACGGGAAATCATCGAGTTGGCAGTCAAGTCACCGGCGGCTTCCAGCGGCGACACCAGGAAAATCACCGCCACCGGCACAAACGCCACCCAATCGAAGTTAAAGCCGTACTTGAACGGCACCGGTACGCTCATCAGCGGTACGTCGGGCAGGCTGGCGAAGTTGACGTCACCCATCAACCAGGCCACGACATAGCCGAGGGTCAGGCCGATGACGATTGCACCGAGGCGCAGGAATGGCACATCGACCCGGTTCAATACCACAATCGTTCCGAGCACCAATGCCGCCAGGGCCAAGTGGCTGGCCGCGCCGAGGTCCGCTGCACCGAAACCGCCGGCGATGTCGGTCATGGCGACTTTGATCAGCGACAGGCCCATCAGCGTGATGATCGTGCCGGTCACCACCGGGGTGATCAGCATCCGTAATTTGCCGATGAACTGGCTCAACACCACTTCGATGAAGGCGGCGAAAAAGCACACACCGAAGATCGTCGACAGGATCTCATCGGTGCCGCCACCCCGGGCCTTGACCATGAAGCCGGCACTGAGAATCACGCTGATGAACGAGAAACTGGTGCCTTGCAGACACAGCAGGCCGGAACCGATCGGGCCGAAACGGCGTGCCTGAACAAACGTGCCCAGCCCCGAGACGAACAGCGCCATGCTGATCAGGTACGGCACTTCGCTTTGCAGGCCGAGGGCACCGCCCATGATCAGGGTCGGGGTGATGATGCCGACGAAACTGGCGAGCACGTGTTGCAGGGCGGCGAAGACGGTGGCGGTCAGATGCGGGCGGTCGTCGAGGCCGTAAATCAGGTCGGAACGGGGCCGGGGTTTTGCGTGTTCGGATGAGGTCACGAGGAATGCGCCAGGGGCCAGGTCAAAAAATGGAGGCGCAGGATGCCAGAAACCGGCAAAAGATCAAAAGATCGCAGCCTCGTTTCACTCGACAGCTCCTACAGGGATAGTGTTGCAAATGTAGGAGCTGTCGAGTGAAACGAGGCTGCGATCTTTTGATCTTCAGGCAAACGCCGCAAGCAAATCCTCTTCAAAGGCTTTCTGCGCATCCCCCGGCACCTGGGCGCGATGGCGGGCCAGATGGAATGCCACGTCGAAACTCATATCGGCACGGCGTACGGCCCGCAGCAATCCTTTGTCTTCCCAGCTGCGGGCAAAGTGGCTGGGCAAATAACCGACATGCTTGCCGGAAAGAATGAAGGCGAGGGTGCCTTCGACTTGCTCCGAGCGCGCCGAACACATCTTCCCCTGGAAGGGCTCGTCGCTGCGCAGGAAGCGGTAAGGGTGATCGACCCGATCGCAAGCCTGTAGCGCTTGATCGTCAGGTGCATCGTCGGTGAACAACGGATGGCCGGATGCGCAATACAAGTGCTGGGTTTCGGTAAACAGTTCGCGGTAGTCAAAAGCGCTTTGCACTTGTGAGAAATAGCCGATCGCCAGGTCCAGTCGTTGTTGCAGCAGCAACCGTTCCATTTCGCCGGGCATGGCGCTGATCAACTCGATGCGCACCGATTCGTCCCGTTCACGAAAGCGCCGGATCGCATCGGCCACCCGTTGCAGCACCGATTGATCAAGCGCTTCGGACAACCCCAGACGAACCTCGCCGATCAAACGCCCGGCCACACCATTGGACTGATGGCGGAAGGCTTCGATGGACTCGAACAGGCTGCGAGTCGCGCTGAGCAGTTGTTCGCCCTTGGGCGTGATCTTGAAACCACCCTTGCCGCGACTGCACAGGCGATAGCCGAGTCGGGTTTCCAGTTTGGCCATTTGCTGGCTGATGCTCGATTGGCTCAGGCCCAACTCACCCTGAGCCGCGCTGAAGCCGCCGCACTCCACCACGTTGACGAACAGGCGCAGCAGTTGCAGATCGAGATCGTGGAGTTGGCCAAGCATCAAACATTACTCCGGGATAAAGTCAGGATAACAAACTTGATATTTCACCAATGTATCCGACGACGCATTCTGCATCCACTTCCTCTGGTCAGGTGTTCGTCATGGCTACCACCTTCAAACTGTGTTTCCCCGCGCTGTTTCTCGCCATGGCCGTATCGGCTCAGGCCGAGGAAAAAGTCGTCAATCTCTACAGTTGGGCCGATTACGTGGCGCCGGAAACGTTGCAGCGGTTCGAGCAGGAAACCGGCATTCACGTGCGTTACGACACGTTCGACGCGCCGGAAGTGCTCGAAACCAAACTGCTCACCGGTGGCAGCGGTTATGACGTGGTGGTGCCGTCATCCAGTGTTCTGGCACGCGGGTTGGCGGCCGGCGCGCTGAAGGCCATTCCTCACGAAGGCCTGAAGGGCTACGCCAACCTTGATCCGGATCTGTTGGAAAAACTCGCCGCGGTCGACCCGGGCAATCTCTACGGTGTGCCCTATACCTGGGGCACGCTGGGGCTCGGGATGAATGTCGAAGCGGTGCAGAAACGCTTGCCGAACGTGCCGCTCAACAGCCTGGACCTGCTGTTCAAACCAGAGTACGCCAGCAAACTGAAGGACTGCGGCATCGCGATCATTGACTCGCCGCAGGAGGTGATCGGTCTGGCGTTGCACTATCTGGGTAAAGATCCCTACAGCACGGACAAGAACGACCTGGACGCGGCGCAAGCGTTGCTGCATCAGTTGCAACCTAACGTGTTGTACGTCGCCAGTGGCCGACAGATCAACGATCTGGCCAACGGCAGCGTCTGTCTGGCCCTGGCCTATAACGGTGACGCGAGCATGGCCGCCGATCAGGCGCGCAAGGCCAACAAACCGTACGAAATCGCGTACCGAATTCCCAAGGAAGGCACGATCGTGTGGCAGGACAACCTGGCGATCCCCAAGGACGCGCCTCATCCTGAAGCCGCACGCCAGTTCATTGAATTCATGTTGCGTCCGGAGTCCGTCGCGGCGCTGACCAACACCTTGTTCTTTGCCACCGCCAACCAGGCCGCCACGCCGCTGGTGGATGAGGCCGTGCGCACCGACCCGGACATTTACCCACCCGCCGACGTGCGTGACCGGCTGTATGCCGACCGCAGCATGAGCCTCAAGGACATGCGTCAACGCACTCGCGTGTGGACCACTTTCCGTAGCCGCCAATAAAAAAGGAATACCTGATGGACGTCCCTGTGCAAAACGATCAGGCCATGACCCGCGACAGCCTTTACGGCACCGCCGCCGAAAGTACCTACGCCGGTATCACCAGTTTCATGCGTCGACGCTACAGTCGCGACTTGCGCGGCGTTGACGTAGCGGTCAGCGGTGTCCCGTTCGACACTGCCACCAGCAACCGCCCCGGCGCGCGTTTCGGACCACGCGGCATACGTGCCGCGTCCACCGGGATTGCCTGGGAACGCCACTGGCCGTGGACCTTCGACCCGTTCGACCATCTGGCGGTCATCGACTACGGCGATTGCGACTTCGATTACGGCACACCGCAGTCGGTGCCGGAAAGCATCGAAGCCCATGCCGAACACATACTCAACGCCGGTAGCGCGATGCTGACGTTCGGCGGAGATCACTTCATCACGTATCCGCTGCTCAAGGCCCATGCGCGCAAACATGGTCCGCTGTCGTTGATCCACTTCGACGCTCACAGCGACACCTGGCCGGACGAAGGCGGCAAGCGCGTCGATCACGGCACAATGTTCTGGCACGCGGCCAAGGAAGGTTTGGTGGATCCGTCGCGTTCGGTGCAGATCGGCTTGCGCACCACCAATGATGATCACCAGGGCTTTCAAGTGCTGGATGCGCGGCAAGTGCATCGACAGGGTGTTGATGCGATCGTCGAGGCCATTCGGGCGCGGGTCGGTGATAACCCGGTGTACCTGACGTTCGACATTGATTGCCTCGATCCTGCTTTCGCTCCAGGGACCGGAACGCCGGTGTGCGGCGGCTTGAGCACAGTGCAGGCGCTGGAAATCCTGGGTGGTTTGCGCGGGATTAATCTGGTGGGAATGGACGTCGTGGAAGTGGCACCGGCCTACGACAGTGCGGACATTACCTCACTGGCGGCGGCGACGTTGGCGATGGAAATGCTGTGCCTCTATGCGGCGAAGCATAAGGTCGACCGATAACGCTGATTTGCGGCGACTTTGCTGACGCCATCGCGGGCAAGCCTTGCTCCTACAGGTTTTGTGACGTTCACACATCTTGTGTTCGCCGAGAATCCTGTAGGAGCAAGGCTTGCCCGCGATGCTTTTTCAGGCGACCGGGATTTTTGGTAGATCCAACGTTTCAGCCCCGGTAAATCGCGCCATCGACCCGGCAATGGATTCATGGGGCACGCCCATCGCCACAACGCTGACCCCATCAAGCCGCGACAGTTGGTCCCCGCTCAATTGCACATCCAAAGCACCCAAGGTCGCATCCAGTTGCTCACGGGTGCGCGAGCCGAGGATCGGAATCAGTGCCGTGGTCGAACGCTTGGCTTTTTCCCGCAGCCAGGCAATGGCCACGTGCGTCGGGCTGGCGCCCAGTTCTGCGGCGACGGCCAGCAAAGTGTCGAGCAGGGCGGTTTCACGGGCGCTTTTTTCGGCGTGGATCAGCATGCCGAGTTTGGCGGCGCGGTTGTCGACATCGTTGGTGCGGTACTTGCCGGTGAGGAACCCGCCACCCAACGGTGACCATAATGTAGCGGCCAGGCCCAAGGCTTCGGCCATCGGCAGTTGTTCACGTTCGGCGGTGCGTTCTGCGAGGCTGTACTCGACCTGAATCGCAGCAATAGGTGAGAAACCACGAATCTCGGCCAGCAAATCGGCCCGAGCGATGCGCCACGCCGGGAAGTTCGACAGCCCGGCGTAATGAATCTTGCCGGCGCGCACCAGGTCGTCGAAACCGCGCAGAATTTCTTCCATCGGCGTCACGCCATCGCTCATGTGGGCCCAGAACAGGTCGATGTGGTCGGTGTTGAGTCGTTTCAGGCTTTCTTCCACGGCGCGAACCATGTTCTTGCGGTTGTTGCCGGTGTGGGAAATGCCCGCTGCCGGCGTGGTCCCCAGGGTGTATTTGGTGGCGATAACCAGACGATCCCGTTCCGCTGCGATGAACTCGCCGAGCATGCTTTCCGACTGGCCTGCCTGATAGCCGTTGGCGGTGTCGATGAAATTGCCGCCGGCCTCCAGGTAGCCATCAAAGATGCGTTTGGCTTCGTCGCGTTCGGCGCCATGGCCCCAACCGGTGCCGAAGTTACCGGCGCCCAGCGCCAGTTCCGAGACCCGCAAGCCGGTTTTACGGCCGAAGACTTTGTAATGCATGGGGTGACTCCTGAAGGAAAAGACACTGGGTCGAATATAAATGTCTATCGACATGTATTTAATATGATGTGAGTAATATTCGCCGTCAAGGCGCTTTTCCGTTCGCAAGAGAAAGGCCGACCACCGGCCTCATTGCTACTGCCACTTTCTGACAGGGTGCTCTGCTAAGCTCCGACAACTTTTACGGACAGAGCCTGCCGATCGTGTCGCGGACCACTCGTTTACTGACCTTGTTGCAAGTGCTGCGCGGCAAAAGTCGTCCGGTGACCGCGGCGACGCTTGCCGGTGAATTGGAGATTTCCGAGCGCACGCTGTATCGCGATATCGCCGAACTCACCGCCCTCGGCGCGCCAATCTACGGCGAAGCGGGCATCGGCTATGTGCTGCGCAGCGGTTTGTTTCTGCCGCCGCTGATGCTCAATGCCGATGAAACCGAAGCCATCGTGCTGGGGTTGCGCTATGTGGATCAGCGCGGCGATGAGGTGTTGAGCAAGGCTGCGGCGGATGCGCTGGCCAAGATTGCTGCGGTATTGGCGCCTGAAGCGCTGGACGCGTTACGCAACCCGACGGTATTGCCGGGGCCGCCCGGCTATGGCTTTGCGCCCAACGCGGTGCCACTGAATGTATTTCGCCAGGCCATCCGCGATCAGATCAAGCTGCACATCGATTATGCGGACGCCAATCAGGTGCCGAGTCAACGGTTGATCTGGCCGCTGGCCCTGGGGTTTCTGAACGAGGTGCGAATCATCGTCGCCTGGTGTGAGTTGCGCAGCGCCTATCGCACCTTTCGCACCGACCGGATCTCGGCAGCGAACGAGCAGGGCGAGCGTTATCCGGGGCGGCGCAGCGACCTGTTGCGCACCTGGCGCAAGCAGATGCAACTGGACGAAGCAGGGCGCTTCACTCCTGACAAGAACTGACACAGGCTTGTTTTAGCATGGCTCCAGAATCAACAAACAAGGAGCCGTAACCATGTCCAATCCCGCCTCTTCACTGGCACCCGCCATCGCCGCCTACATTGCCGCCGCCAATGCCCGCGACACCTCGCGGGTCGCCAGTTTTTTCGCTGAGGATGCCAATGTGTTCGATGAAGGCCAGCACCAGGTCGGCACTCACGCCATCGCCCAATGGATGCAAGAAACCGCCGAGCGTTACCAGCCACGGGTTGAAGTGCTCGACGTGCAACTGCGCACCGGCAAAGTGCTGGTACATAACCTGATCTCCGGAACGTTTCCCGGCAGCCCGCTGGAATTGCGTTACATGTTTCGCCTGAATGAGCAGGGCAAGATTGCCCGGCTAGACATCTCGCTTTAACCGCAATCAAAGGTCGCAACGAGAGCCCCTGTAGCAGCTGGCGAAGCCTGCGTTCGGCCGCGAAGCGGTCGTTAAACCTGAAAACGCGGTAATTCAGCAAGATCCGCGATTCCGATGGCGACCGCTCCGCGGCCGAACGCAGGCTTCGCCAGCTGCTACAGGGACGTATACTCGGCCGCATGAAAATCGACTCCCCCTTAAGCGCCTGGCAACACGCCATCGAACAGAAGGGCTTCGTCCAGGACGAAGCCCAGGAACATGCCGTGTGGGCGCTGCAGAAATGCTACGAGGCGCTGCATGAAGGGCGCACGCCGATCACTGGTGTGTACCTCTGGGGCCCGGTCGGGCGCGGCAAGACCTGGTTGATGGACCAGTTTTACCAAAGCCTGAAGGTCCCGGCCCGTCGCCAACACTTTCACCACTTTATGGGCTGGGTGCATCAGCGTTCGTTTCAACTGACCGGCACCGCCGACCCGTTGAAGGCGCTGGCTCGCGAACTGAGCGAGGAAGTGCGGGTCCTGTGCTTTGACGAATTGTTCGTCAACGACATCGGCGACGCGATCATTCTCGGGCGTTTGTTTCAGGTGATGTTCGAGCAGGGCGTGGTGGTGGTCTGCACCTCCAATCAACCACCGGATCAGCTGTACGCCGATGGCTTCAATCGCGACCGGTTCGTGCCCGCCATCGAGGCCATCAAGAAACATATGCAGGTGATTGCAGTGGATGGTGGCGAAGATCATCGCCTGCACCCAGGCAAAGGTTTGCAACGTTACTGGGTGGCGGCACCGGGGCAACCCAGCGCTCTGGGTGAAGTGTTCAAGGCATTGACCGTCGGCCAGTCGGTGTCCAGTGACCCGATCAAGGTGGGCTACCGCTCACTCAATGTCGTGCAGGCCAGTCCAACCGTACTCTGGACTCGTTACGCCGATCTCTGTGAACAGCCGTTTGCCGCCATGGATTTCATCGCCCTGTGCGATACCTTCAGCGCTATTCTGTTGAGTGACGTGCCCAACCTCAGCGCGCAAAAGCGCGAAGGGCGCATCGCCCGAGGCACTGAAGACGGCGTCGAACGGGTGGTGGCGGGCGATCGCGAATTGCCGCAATTGTCGGTGCATGACGACGGTGTACGGCGTTTCATCGCCCTGGTGGACGAGTGCTACGACCGCAAGGTGCCGCTGTGCCTCGAAGCGCAGGTGCCCATGGAAGCGTTGTACACCGAAGGTTATCTGGAGTTTCCGTTCCGTCGCACCCTCAGCCGTTTACAGGAAATGCAGCTGCAACGTTTCGACGAAGCTTGAACAAGGAACCGCGAACATGAACCAGCCTTTGTCGCACCATTTGCTGACCATGGCCTATCAGAACGCCTGGGCCAATCATCGACTCGCCAAGGCCTGGAGCCAGCTGAGCCCGGCCGAATTGGCGGCACCGCGGGTCAGCTTCTTTCCCAGTCTGCGCGCGACCCTCAATCACATCCTGACCTGCGACTGGTTTTACGTGGATGCGCTGGAGCGGGAGTTGCGCGGCGACGATCCGCATCCCGATTGCTACGTGTTTTTCAATCAGGACGAGCCGTTTACGCACGCAGTAGACCTCAAGCGCGAACAAGCGCTGGTGGACCTTCGACTGATTGCCTATTGCGAGCAAATGCGCGATGCAGACCTCGGCAAGATCGTGACCATCGCCCGGGACACGCCGCAACATGAGAGCCGCGTACGCATGCTCTCCCATCTGTTCGAGCACCAGATTCATCATCGCGGGCAGGTTCACGCCATGCTCAGCGGCACCTCGATCAAACCACCGCAACTGGACGAGTTTTTCTGTGCCGGTGAGTCAGGCCTGAGAGCTGAGGATTTTGCCGAGCTGGGGTGGACCGAGGCGCTGATCTGGGGCGCTTGAGCGAAAAATTACAGCAGGATCGGGTTGTCGACACGGCTGTGCCCGCGATATTGTCGGTCGGCCCTTCAGTGCGAGATGCACTGGGGCAACTTAATGTGTGAACGAGGGTGGAAATGGAATCCGCAGAAATTCTTGTGCTTCAGGCCAGTTACACCAATGCGGTGCATGCCGAGGCTATTGGACTGGTGCTAAATGCTTACGCCGAAGACCCGATGGGTGGCGGCCACTCGTTGCCCGCCGACTTGTTGAAGCAACTGCCGGCGGAACTGGCCAAACGTCCCCACGCGTTCAGCGTTCTGGCCTTTGTCGGTGGCGAGCCGGCCGGCCTGATCAATTGCTTTGAAGGTTTCTCGACCTTCGCCTGTCGGCCGCTGGTCAACGTGCACGATGTGGTGGTGGTAAAGAAGTTTCGCGGCTTGGGGTTGAGCCAGAAAATGCTGCAAAAGGTCGAGGACATCGCCCGCCAGCGCGGTTGCTGCAAAATCACACTGGAGGTGCTGGAAGGTAATGCAGTCGCCCAGGCTTCCTATGGCAAGTTCGGTTTTGCCGCAGGCATGTTCGACCCGGCGCACGGTCGGATGTTGTTCTGGACCAAGGCGCTTTAATCAACTGAAGGGCATAAAAAAGGGCGTCCATCAGGACGCCCGATTGCCATCTTTGACCGCAGCGCAAACAGCGGTTATTTCGGTTTGTAGGTCTCGGTCACCTGCGCGGTTTGATCGTCCGGAACCCGGAGTTCATTGCTCTGGGTAACCTGGCCCTGGGCCTGTTGTTGACTGAACCGCAGGCTCTCGAAGTAATACCGCATGCGTTCAGCACCACCTTCGGCAAATGCAGCGGTTGAACTGAACATCATCAGGCCGGCGAGGATCATGGTTGTACGTTTCATGGTGTGCCCCACTACGAGTTGTCGGGTCCTTTCGTCCATGAAGCAATGTCGAAAGGACATTATCCGCCGATTCCGTGAAATGGGAATTACCTGCGCCTAGAGCTTCCAGTCCAGGCTCAGGGTCACCGTGCGCGGGTCACCCCAAAACACACCGTTATAGAACCCGACGTTGTCGTAATACTTCTTGTCGAACAGGTTATCGACGTTCAGCGAGGCGGACAGGTGCTTGTCGAACTCATAACGCGACATCAGTTTGACCACGGTGTAGGCCTCCTGCCGGATGTTGGTCCTTTCGGTGATCACCGCACCGTTGGCATTACGTCCCACCGGGCGACTGGCGGCGCGGAACACATCGCTCTGCCAGTTCACCGCGCCACCCACGGTCAGTGCCTGCCAATCGCCGGGCAGACGATAGGCCGTGGAGAGCCGGAACATATTCAGCGGCTGGTTGGTATTGGCGCGTTTCTTTTCGCCATTGACCGAGTGGGTGTAGGTGTAGCCGGCCGTCATGTTCCAGCCGGTCATGACCTCGCCCGAGACCTCGGCTTCGAAGCCCTGAACCTTGTTGCCTTTACCGCCTGACTTGAAGAACTCCTCGCCGGTCGCCGGGTCCGGTGGCACCGAATCGTCAAGTTCGGCAACGTTGTCCTGTTTGCTCCAGAACAGCGCGGTCGCCAGGTTGAGGCGCTCTTCCAGCAAACTGCCCTTGAGCCCCAGTTCATAGTTGCTGCCCACTACCGGTTCGAGGTATTTGCGATCGCTGTCGCGATTGTCTTGCGGGTTGAAGATGTCGGTGTAACTGACGTACGCCGTGTATTCGGGGGTGAGGTCGTAGAGCAGCCCAGCGTAGGGCGTCCACATGTCGTTGTGTTCCTGGCTGGTGGCATCGACGCTGCTCAGCTGCAGGTTGTAGTCGTACTTGTTGGTCTTGCTCGACACTTTCCAGCTGCCATAACGACTGCCGAGTACGGCGTGCAGGTCATCCGTCAGGCTCAGGCGAGTGGCCAGGTAACCGGCCTTTTGGCGGGTACTGTCTTTTGAACCTGAAAGGCTGGTGACCGTGTCGGGAAACTTGGCGATGTCGCCCATGTATTTCCAGTCGCGGATGCTTTCGTAATCCGCCGCCCTGGGGCCGTCCACCATGTAGGGGGAATCTTCCCGGCGTTCGGCCTCGCCATAGCCGATCATCATTTCGTGTTCCCGTCCGAACAGCGAGTAGGGTCCAGCCACATTGAAGTCATAAGCCTTCATTTTTTGCGTACTGAGCATGTGGCTGACGTTGGCGCTCATGCCACTGCGATCTGCTTCAGGAAAACCCCCGCCGCCGTAGTAGATCTTGCCGTCGGTGTCGCTCTCGCGATGGGTGTAGGCGGCCTTGGCGTGCCAGCCGGCACCCAATTGGTGTTCCAGCGTGGCGAACGCGGTTTTGTCCTTGAGCGGCCAGGAACTCCACGACGTGGCCATATTGGTGGAGCGTCCGAGGTTGGCCTTGCCACCGTCGGCGTTCCAGTACGGCACCGTGCCCCAGGACGTGCCCTGGACGTGTTTGTTCTGATAGTCGTAACCCACGGCCAACACGGTGTCATCGGTCAGGTCGGCTTCGAGAATCCCGTATCCGACTTCCCGTTGTTGCTGGTACTTGTCGCGGAACGAATCGCTGTCGCGATAGGCCAGCACGCTGCGTCCGCGCAAGCGGCCGTCGAAAGCCAGCGGGCCGCCGACATCCAGATAACTGTAGTAGTCGTCATAACTGCCGCCGCTGACACCGGTCTGGACCTGCCACTGCGACGTCGGCCGTTTACGCACCATGTTGATGGTGGCGGAAGGGTCGCCCGCGCCAGTGGTCAGGCCGGTGGCACCGCGAACCACTTCGATACGGTCGTAGATGATGGTGTCGGAATCAGACTTCATGTAGCTGAAGGTGTTCAGCATGCCATCAATCTGGAAATTGGTGATCGAGTAACCCCGGGACGAATAGCTGACCCGGTCCGAATCGTTGTGCTGAACCACCACGCCGGTGGTCTGGCTCATGGCTTCGGACAGCGTGCCGAGTTTGAAATCGTCCATTTGCTGGCGCGTGACCACGGACACCGATTGCGGCGTTTCCTTGATCGACAGGTTCAGGCGCGTGGCCGTGCTCATGGCGCCGGTGGTGTACGACTCGGTGTTTTCGGTGGTGCTGCCCAAGCCTTGGGCGGTGACATTGGTGGCGCCCAGTTCGAGGGTGCGGCCGGGCTCTTGATCAGGGCCGGTTTCGGCCAGCAAGTCGGGGCACAGGGCGGCACTGCACAGGCCCAGGGTAAAGGTCATGGAACGGGTGATAGGCGCGAACATCGCAGCCGACTCCTTGTCTTCGAGGGAAAAATTCCGTTTGTTCAAAGACGAAGAGGGGAGGAGGGATTTAGCAATTAACGAGAATTATTGTTATTTGTAAATGTTTCGGACAACGCAATTCATGTGGGAGCGAGCTTGCTCGCGATAGCGGTAGATCAGTCGACATCAATGCTGACTGTGCCGCCGCTATCGCGAGCAAGCTCGCTCCCACAGGTTCAGCAGGATTACTTCTGAATGACTGCCACCGCCTTGGGTTTCATCAGGCTGAAGTCGATCAATGCCTTTTGCTCGCGCTCATAAGGATTGCCGATCATTAATGGCCGTGGCTTGAAACTGTCGCTGACCAGGCTCTTGCTGCGATCCAGTTCATCGAAGCTCAGACCCGCCAGATCAGCCCAGGTGTGGATCAGGTGCGAGCTGCTGTAAGGCCGCCCCAGATCACCGGCAAAGCTCCAGTCATGGTTTTCGCGCCATTTCGGCGAGGCCCAGGCCATGAACGGAATGGTGTACATCGGCGCCGTCGGTTTGCTTTCGTTGCGCCCAAGAGTGCTGTGGCCAGGAGAATCGAAAACATCTTCACCGTGGTCGGAGAGGTACAGCAGGAACCCGTTCGGATCAGACTTGGCGTAGTCCTTGATCAGGCTCGAAACCACGAAGTCGTTGTACAGCACCGCGTTGTCATAGCTGTTGTACGTTGGCACCTGATCGTCGCGTACACCGTCCGGAACCCCTTTGCGGTCCTTGAACTTATCGAAGGACGACGGATAACGGTATTGGTAGCTCATGTGCGTGCCGAGCAAATGCACGACGATCAGCTTGCGCGGCGCAGCGTCGGCCAAGGCCTTGTTGAACGGCTCGATCACGTCGCCATCGTACTGGGCGGCATTCTGGTTGCGGTTGTTGTTCAGGTACACCTGCTCGTCAGCCTGCTCGGAGAAGGTCGTCAGCATGGTGTTGCGCTTGGTCATGGTCTGCTGGTTGGTGATCCAGAAGGTCTTGTAGCCTGCCTGTTTCATCATGCTGACCAGCGACGGAGTCGACAGATACAGGTCCGGGTTCTCTTCATCGGCGAAGGTCAGAACCTGCTGCAACGCCTCAATGGTGTAAGGGCGCGGGGTGATGACGTTATCGAAGACCGCCAGTTGATCCTTGAGTTTGTCCAGCTCCGGGGTGGTTTCCCGAGGGTAGCCGTAGAGGCTCATGCGCTGACGGTTGGTGGACTCGCCGATCACCAACACCATCGTTGCCGGCTGATTGGCCGCCGAATCTTTGAGATTGTGCAGCGGTGGAATCTTGCTGGCGCTATTGAGCATGTCTTGCATGCCGGCCAGGGTATCGAGGTAGCGGTGATAGGCCACGGCCATCTGCCAAGGCACGGCGGGCTCGATGCGGGTTTCGAACTTCTCGAAACCGCCGGCAAGGCTGCCGGTACGCGCGGTTTGCTTGATCAGCGGATAACCGACGACGGCAACCACAATCGCCGTTGCAGCCACCAGCGCCCGACCGCGAGGCATGTACACCGGGCGCAAGCGAGTCCAGAGAAAGTAAGCGAAAGCGGTGTGAGCGAGGAACGCCGCCACCATCCACCAGGCAAAGTACTGAGTCATGTACTCGCCGGCTTCAGAGACGTTCGACTCGAACATAATGAAGATGACGCTTTGGGAAAACTCCTGCTGATAGATGAAGAAGTAACCCAGGCTGGCCATTGAACAGGCCCACAGCACCACACCGATCAGTGCAGCCATGACACGTGTTTGTTTGGGGAACAGCAGCATCGGCGCAAGCCAGATGGCGCTCATCACAAAGGCCTGGCGGAACCCGGTAAAACCGGAGGTGCCTGTCAGTTGGATCAGTAGTTGGGTAATGCCGGAAAAATACCAGAAGAACAGGAACAGCCAGAGAAATCCTGTCCAGTCGAAACCTTTCGCAGACGTATTGCTGCGTTTAAACAAAGCCATTCAGCGCTCCAGCCGATAATCACTTCCATCGCCGGGACATCAATGTCACCGACGAACGGGGACCGCACGGATACCGAACGGCCATAATGAGCCGGAGTATCAACAAGGGGATGTGAAAACTTCGTGAGTTGCCGGGTTTGTCAAAAGGGGAATGGCAGGTCGGAAACAGCAGAGGGCTGCTTCCGAATCAAGCGAGGGGATCAGGCGTGAGGCACACGGTGAGTGACGGGCAAAGGCTGAGCCTGATTGCTTTGTGTCAACAAGCGCAATTGCGCGAGCTCCTGCTTCAACTGGTCGCGCTCGTCTTTCAACTGGCGTAATTCATCACGACGGATCGTGACGTAAAGGGTTTGTGCTGGCCGTGCTGCGTGTACTGTGCCCATTGCTCACCTCGCAAATGGTTGCCTCAACTGTAAACCTGCCCCGAAATCGGGTGCTGATTTACTATCGGCCCTGATTTTGATTTCTTTTGCCCCGGAAGGGAACTTTTTTATTTTTCATGGTCGTTGTGTCTTCGGCGTGATTACCGACGTTATCAATCTGGATCGGGCACAATGCCCGGAAACTATGTGCCCCGACGCTGGACTAAGTCGAATGAGTCGCGTTGGGCTATAAACCTTTGACACACATTATTTGTAGTAGGGAGCATCAGCACATGCAACTCGGGATTATTGGACTGGGCCGCATGGGCGGCAATATTGCGCGGCGCCTGATGCTCAACGGGCATACCACCGTTGTTTACGACCGCAATACCGCCTTTGTCGACACCCTGGCCGCAGAAGGCGCCTCTGGCGTCATCAACCTGCCGGCGCTGGTCGCTGGCCTGGCCAAGCCACGTGCGGTGTGGGTCATGCTGCCGGCCGGCGCACCGACCGAAGACACCATCAACACCCTGAGCACCTTGCTCGAAGCTGGCGACACCATCATCGACGGCGGCAACACCTTCTATAAGGACGACATCCGCCGGGCGAAAACCCTCGCGGAAAAAGGCCTGCACTACGTCGACGTCGGCACATCCGGCGGCGTCTGGGGCCTGGAGCGTGGTTACTGCATGATGATCGGTGGCGAAGCCGAGGTGGTTAAACGCCTTGATCCGCTGTTCGAGAGCCTTGCGCCGGGCCTGGGTGACATTCCTCGGACCAAGGACCGCAAGTCCGAAGACGATCGTGCCGAGCGCGGTTACATCCACGCAGGCCCGGCCGGTTCGGGCCATTTCGTGAAAATGATCCACAACGGCATCGAATACGGAATGATGCAGGCCTTCGCCGAAGGCTTCGACATCCTCAAGACCAAGGCCAGCACCAACCTGCCGGAAGATCAGCGTTTCGACCTGAACGTAGGCGACATCGCCGAAGTCTGGCGTCGTGGCAGCGTCGTGTCGTCCTGGTTGCTCGACCTGACCGCCGACGCGCTGGCCAGCGATCCGAAACTCGACGGTTACACAGGTGAAGTGGCTGACAGCGGTGAAGGTCGCTGGACCATCGAAGCCGCCATGGAGCAATCGGTGCCGGTACCGGTGCTGTCGAACTCGCTGTTCTCCCGCTACCGTTCGCGCGGGCAAGGCACCTTTGGCGACAAGATTCTCTCGGCCCAGCGCTTCGGCTTCGGCGGCCACGTGGAGACTTCGAAAAAATGACCCGTCTGATCCGCAATAAGTCCAAGGCAGAACCCGCACCACCGACCACGCTGTTTCTGTTCGGTGCCCATGGCGATCTGGTCAAGCGTCTGCTGATGCCGGCGCTGTACAACCTGAGTCGTGACGGTCTGCTTGGGGATGGACTGCGGATCATCGGCGTTGACCACAACGCCATCACCGATGAAGCCTTTGCGAAAAAACTCGAAGACTTCATTCGGGCCGAAGTGGCCGCCAAGGTCGGCAAGGGCGATCAAGCCCTTGACCCGGACTTGTGGGCCAAGTTGGCCAAAGGCATCAGCTACGTCCAGGGCGACTTCCTGGACGACAGCACTTATCAAGCGCTGGCGGCGAAAATCGCCGCCAGCGGCACCGGCAATGCCGTCTTCTACCTGGCCACTGCGCCACGTTTCTTCAGCGAGGTGGTGCGTCGTCTCGGCGCCGCCGGCTTGCTGCAAGAATCGCCAGAAGCATTCAGAAGGGTAGTGATCGAAAAACCCTTCGGTTCCGATCTGCATACTGCCGAAGCCTTGAACGCTTGCTTGCTCAAGGTGATGACAGAAAACCAGATCTACCGGATCGATCACTATCTGGGCAAGGAAACCGTGCAGAACATTTTGATCAGCCGGTTTTCCAACAGCCTGTTCGAAGCGTTCTGGAACAATCACTACATCGACCACGTACAAATCACCGCCGCTGAAACCGTCGGCGTGGAAACCCGTGGCAGTTTTTACGAACACACCGGCGCCTTGCGGGACATGGTGCCCAATCACCTGTTCCAATTGCTGGCGATGGTCGCAATGGAGCCTCCGGCCGCCTTTGGCGCCGATGCGGTACGCGGCGAGAAAGCCAAGGTGGTTGGTGCGATTCGCCCCTGGTCGGTCGAGGAAGCGCTGGCCAATTCGGTGCGCGGCCAATACACGGCTGGTGAAGTCGACGGCAAAGAGTTGCCGGGTTATCGCCAGGAAAACAACGTGGCGCCCGACAGCAATACCGAAACCTACGTCGCGCTGAAAGTCATGATCGACAACTGGCGCTGGGTCGGCGTGCCGTTTTACCTGCGCACCGGCAAGCGCATGAGCGTG
The DNA here is from genome assembly GCF_059716185.1 of Pseudomonas sp. LBUM1645. NCBI lineage: Bacteria > Pseudomonadati > Pseudomonadota > Gammaproteobacteria > Pseudomonadales > Pseudomonadaceae > Pseudomonas > Pseudomonas sp. LBUM1645. The sequence goes on along the minus strand of NZ_CP166811.1, from coordinate 3,869,168 downwards.
CGCGACACCGAGATTGTCATCTGCTTCAAACCGGCGCCGTATGCGCAGTTCCGCGATACCGAAGTCGATGAGCTGCAACCGACCTATCTGCGAATCCAGATTCAGCCTAACGAAGGCATGTGGTTCGATTTGCTGGCCAAACGGCCCGGCCCGGCCTTGAAAATGGCCAATATCGAACTGGGCTTTGCCTACAAGGATTTCTTTGAAATGCAGCCGTCCACCGGCTACGAAACCCTGATCTACGATTGCCTGACCGGCGATCAGACGCTGTTTCAGCGCGCCGACAACATCGAGAACGGCTGGCGCGCCGTGCAGCCTTTCCTTGATGCCTGGCAGCAGGACGCGAGCGTGCAGAGCTATGCCGCTGGCGAAGACGGCCCGCAGGCTGCGGAAGATCTGCTGACTCGCGACGGTCGCGTCTGGCACGGCCTCGGATGAGTGAGCCGACGCAACAACCCATCCGTTTTCTGCTCAGCGACATGGACGGCACCTTGTTGCTGCCCGATCACAGCCTCAGCCAACGCACCATTGAAACGGTCCGTTCCTTGCGCGAGGCAGGCGTACTGTTCAGCCTGGCCACTGGTCGTCCACCCAGGCCATGTTGCAGCAGATTGAAGCCCTGGGCGTCGACCTGCCAACGGCAGCGTTCAATGGCGGCACTATCGTCAACCCGGATGGCAGTTTGCTGGTCGCGCATTACTTGCCGGCAACGGCGGCGCTGACGGCATTGGCGCTGTTTGCCGACCGGCCGGACATCGAAATCTGGGTGTTCAGTGGTGGCGACTGGTTGCTGAAAGATCCGAACGGCCCAATGGTGCCTCGTGAACAGCACGGCCTGGGTTATCCGCCAGTGGTGGTCGAGAGTTTTGAGCCGTACCTGGAACGCATCGACAAGATCGTCGCCACCAGCAACAACACGCAGTTGTTGATTGAGCTGGAAGCGCTCCTGCTGCCCAAAGTGGAAGGCCAGGCACAGGTCTCCCGTTCGCAGCCGATTTATCTGGACGTGACCGCGATGCAAGCCAACAAGGGTTCAGCACTGGCGACACTGGCCGAATTTCTCGGCGTGCCGCTGGAGCAGACCGCGGCGCTGGGCGATGGCGGCAACGACCCGGCGATGTTTCACCGCGCAGGCTTGTCGATCGCCATGGGGCAGTCGGAAGAGGCAGTGAAGCGCCAGGCGGACGTGGTGACGGGCGCCAATACCGAGGACGGAGCGGCGCAAGCAATCGAGCGCTATATCCTGAAACGCTGAAACCCCTGTAGGAGCTGTCGAGTGCAACGAGGCTGCGATCTTTTGATCTTCGCTTGTAAAGGCAACATCAAAAGATCGCAGCCTCGTTGCACTCGACAGCTCCTACAGATTGATTGGTGTTACAGCCAGAAGCTCACGGCATACCATCCCAGTACACCCATCACCACGGTGTACGGCAACGCCATCCACACCATCCGCCCGTACGACAGGCGAATCAGCGGTGCAATCGCCGAGGTCAGCAGGAACAGAAACGCAGCCTGACCATTGGGCGTCGCCACGCTCGGCAGGTTGGTGCCGGTGTTGATCGCAATCGCCAGCGTCTCGAAATGTTCACGGCTCATGTGGCCGGAGATGAAGGCCTGTTTGACTTCGGTGATGTAAATGGTCGCGACGAACACGTTATCGCTGATGGCCGACAGCAAGCCGTTGGCAATAAACAGCATGCCCGGTTGTTGATCCGCTGGCAGCGCCAACACCCACTGGATCAAAGGCGTGAACAGTTGCTGATCGTGAATCACCGCCACCACCGCGAAAAACACCACCAGCAGCGCTGTGAACGGCATGGCGTCCTTGAACGCGTTGCCGATACGGTGCTCGTCGGTGATGCCAGTGAATGCGGTGATCAGCACGATCACCATCAAGCCGATCAGGCCGACCTCGGCAATGTGGAACGCCAGCCCCGCAATCAGAATCAGCGCCGCCAATCCCTGCACGATGAGCGCTGCACGTTGGCGCGAGGTGCGTGCGGCATTGTCTTCGGCGGCGTAATTGGCCAGAACCGCCCGCACGTTGTCCGGCAACAACGTGCCGTAACCGAACCAGCGCAGTTTCTCCAGCAGGACGCAGGTCATCAGGCCGGCCACCAGGACCGGCAATGAAACCGGAGCGACTTTCAGAAAGAACTCAGAGAAGTGCCAGCCCATCTCATGGCCGATCAGCAGGTTCTGCGGCTCACCGACCAATGTGCAAACACCGCCGAGTGCGGTACCCACGGCACCGTGCATCAGCAGGCTGCGCAGAAAGGCGCGGAATTGTTCGAGGTCGGCGTGATGGAGTGTGGGCAGGTGCTGGTCATCGCCAAACTCACTGTCCTGACGCGGATCGTTGCCCGAGGCGACGCGGTGATACACCGAGTAAAAGCCGACGGCTGCACTGATGATCACGGCGGTCACGGTCAAGGCATCAAGAAACGCCGACAGAAACGCCGACAGGAAACAGAACATCAACGCCAGCAGCGCCTTGGAGCGAATCCCGAGCAGCAGTCGTGAGAACAGAAACAGCAGCAGGTCTTTCATGAAGTAGATGCCGGCCACCATGAACATCAGCAGCAGGATCACCGGGAAGTTGTGCACCAGCTCGTCGTAGAGTGCCTGGGGCGTGGTCATCTTCAGCAATAGTGCTTCGATCAACAGCAGGCCGCCGGGCATCAACGGATAACACTTGAGCGCCATCGCCAGGGTAAAGATGAACTCCAGCACCAGCAGCCAGCCAGCCGCCACCGGGCCGACGGTCCACAACACCAGTGCGTTGAGAATCAGGAAACCGACAATGCTTGCCTTGTACCAGCGGGGTGAATGCCCGAGAAAATTGTGCGCGAACGCCTGAGCCATTGAACCGGGCATCGGCTACTCCTTGTATTAAGAAGCGCGCAACTTGCCGTAAGAGGAAGGGAAGATCAAGTGTAGGAAAGCTGTGCAGGCCTACCCCAGATAGCGTGAGACGATCGCTCGATAGTTGCCGTCCAGTGAATAGCCTCCAACGACGATGTTTCCATCGGCCTGCATGACCACTGAAGTCGCGGTATCCAGGCTGCGGCCAAGGCGGGTGCGAACCCAGCCGGTGCCATTGCCGAAGCTGCGATCGAGTTGCCCGTCGGGTAGATGCCGCGCCAGAATGAAATCCGCCTCGACGCCGCCGATCGTGGCTCCGACCGTCACCACGCCGCCGTCCGGCAGTGCCTTTGCGTCGGTCCACTGGCAGCCACTGTGACCGATTTCCAGCAGTCGGGCCTGGCCTCCATTGCAATGAATGTCCGGGCGGCCGTTGCTGTGTACTTTCAGTGCCAGGCAATGCATCGGGTCGCGGCTGCTGCCAAAGCACTGCACATCGCCATTTTCCTGTTGGACGATCTGGCTGACCTGAGCGCTATACCCACGTGCCTTGAAGGTCATGAAACCATCCACGGCGAAACTATCGTCGAGCCTGCCGTCGGTTTGATAGCGGGCCAGCAGACCTTCTTCAGGGAAGTTGATCGACCCGCCCACCAGGATCCGGCCGTCTCGTTGCACCATCAGGCTGCTGAGCCAGGTGTTCATCAACAAGTGCCTGACAATCACGAAGCCACGACCGTTGAAGGTGTTGTCCAGTGAGCCGTCGGTGTTGAGGCGTATCAGCATGCCGACATGATCGGACAGTTCGAAGTGATGATTGGCCTGCAGCAGGATTCGACCATCCTCCTGCACGCAGATATCACAACCTTCTGCGCCCGATACGCCGGGAGGGAGCCAGGTGTCACGCACGCCTTGGGAAAGATCGCCCGGCAGACGCACAACGCAGCGGCCATTGTCGCCAAAACATTGAGCCGGCCGACCATGCTGATCAAACAGGGCGAGGGCGGGCAGTGTCCGGTGAGCATTTTCGTAGTGCAGGCCGGCTACCAGAATGTGCCCATCAGGCAGTACGTGGACTTTGCCGGCCATGGCCTCGAAGCCGTGTTCAAATTGCCCGATGACGCTGCCTTGATTGCCGAACGCCAGATCCGCCGAGCCGTCCTCGAGCAAGCGTGCCACGCCGAAGCGGCTACCGCCTGGCGTTCCGACCTTCGCCGCGACTAACAACCTGCCACGTGAATCAATCGCGACCCCGTTGGCCATGCTTGAGAGGCTGCCAGCGAAATACACTTGGGTTTTGCCAGACGAGGCAAAGGTTGCATCAAGTTTGCCGGCGTTGTTCAGGGTTGCCGGTAATGCAAACGCGGTCTGGATTGACATGCACGCAGCTCCTTGCGAGTCGTCCTGAACCGGGAGTTTGGATGGCGACTTTATAAGGAAACATTCAATCCCTGAACGCCTGGATGCACAACTGTCATAACTAACAGACGGAGGGTCGCTGTGTGCCAGAACAGTGTCTTTTCGAACCACTGACAAGCCTGCCAATTAGTTGGGCGCGTGCAAGTTCGAAGATTAATCGGGGAGGGTGCGGGTTACCGTTTAGTAACCCGCAAAACGTTTAGTGTGGCATCGACCACGATTGGAGTTTGTAACCCTCCTCGCTCAATTCCGCACGTGCTGCTTCAAGCAGGCATTCAAGTTGCGCAGGATCGGTATAGGCACTGCTTGGGATCTGCTTACGGCCGATGCTGCGGGTGTTGGTGCGATCGATAACGGTCAGGCTGAGTTCGCCATTGCCGTCTTGTGGAGCCCAGGCCACGCATTGGAACGGTTGGAATGCGCGGTCGGCAATCAAAAGAGCTTCGTTGATGCGGAGCGGGGCGTTCATGGGTTTTTCTCTCTGTATGCCCAATCAAGTGATGTGCCGTCGGTTGGGCTTACCGTTCGGCTGGTTACTTGTACTGATGCCCGCAACCGGGGGGCGGGTCACATACAATTAAAAGAAATATCAACTTTCTTTCATGGGCTCAAGGTGTGGACAGGGTTTGAAAGCTGAATGAAAGGATGGAGTCGTTAGGTAACTAACTAAGTCGCTTCTTATAACTAATAACGCAACTGCTCTATAGTCAAACGGTACAAGGTCACGTCAAATTATTGCTAACGTTACAGCCAGGTCCGCCAAACGACTGTTTTTAATAATATTTCATAAATTTGGCGCCAAGGAACAGCCATGATCGAAGCGCCTGCTTTACGACGTCTGTTAGTAGTGGACCCTTGCGACGACTGCCATCGTCTGCTGCCGGTTTTGCGCTCTGTGGGTTGGGACGTTGACAGCTGCACCCTGGAAAACGTTAACGACAAAACCTGCGATGTCGGCCTGTTGCGTTTGCAGCCTTTTCACCTCGAACGCCCGGAAGCCGTCAAAGAGCTGATCAGCCGTAGCGGTACCGAGTGGATCGCCGTACTCAACCAGGAAGTCCTGCGATTGCAGAATGTCGGGGACTTTGTCTGCGAATGGTTTTTCGATTTCCATACCTTGCCATTCGATGTGTCCCGGGTTCAGGTGACGCTGGGCCGGGCATTCGGGATGGCACGCCTGCGTGGGCAGGGCACGGTTCACATTGATCAGCCTGAACACGAGTTGCTTGGCGACAGCAAACCCATTCGCGAACTGCGCAAGTTGCTGAGCAAGCTGGCGCCCACCGAGTCGCCGGTATTGATCCGTGGTGAAAGCGGTACCGGTAAAGAACTGGTCGCCCGCACGCTCCATCGACAATCCCAACGTCACAGCAAACCCTTTGTCGCGATCAATTGCGGCGCAATTCCCGAACACTTGATCCAGTCCGAACTGTTTGGCCACGAGAAGGGTGCTTTTACTGGCGCCCATCAACGCAAGGTCGGGCGGATCGAAGCGGCTAACGGCGGCACGCTGTTTCTCGACGAAATCGGTGATCTGCCCCTGGAGCTGCAGGCGAACCTGTTGCGTTTCCTCCAGGAAAAGCACATCGAACGGGTGGGCGGCAGTCAGCCGATTCCCGTGGATGTGCGGGTGTTGGCCGCGACCCATGTCGATCTTGAGGCCGCGATCGAGAAGAAACGCTTTCGCGAAGATCTGTATTATCGCTTGAACGTTTTGCAGGTCGCGACCGCCCCCCTGCGTGAGCGCAATGGCGATCTGTCGATGCTGGCGAACCACTTTTCCCATTTCTACAGCCATGAAACCGGCCGCCGTCCGCGCAGCTTCAGTGAAGACGCCTTGATTGCCATGGGCAAGCATGACTGGCCGGGCAATGTTCGTGAGCTGGCCAACCGGGTACGTCGCGGGTTGGTACTCGCCGAAGGCCGGCAGATCGAAGCGCGAGACCTCGGGCTGATCAGCCAGCAGGCCGTTGCCGCGCCGATGGGCACGCTGGAAAACTACAAGCACCGGGCAGAGCGCCAGGCCTTGTGCGATGTACTTAACCGTCACAGCGATAATTTGAGCATTGCCGCGAAGGTGCTGGGGATATCCAGGCCTACCTTCTACCGTTTGTTGCACAAGCATCAGATACGTTAGACGCGAGATCCAAAGATCGCAGCCTTCGGCAGCTCCTACATTGGAATGTGTTCACCCTGTAGGAGCTGCCGAAGGCTGCGATCTTTTGATCTACTACAAAAAAAGCCCCGCTGCGATTGAAGTCGCAGCGGGGCTTTGTTGTTGTGGATTAGAAGTAGTAAGGGAATTTCAGGCTGAAGGAAAAGTCCGGCGAGTCGTCGGTCAGTCCGATGGACAGGTTGGGAACGATTGTCAGGTTATTGGTTGCTGCCAGGGTCATGCCGATGTTGAAGTTGGCCGAGTTGTAATCGCTGTTGGTAATCGATTGCCAATCACCACCGTCCGGCTTGATCTTGCTCTTGCGGGCGAACTGATCGGTGAACGAGAACGACATACTCATCTTCTCGTTCAAGGCGAATGCAATGCCGGCGCCGGCCTGCCAGGAATTACCCAGTTTCACGTCCCCGGGCACCTTGGAGTTGACCTGAGGGCTGATGTCGCTGAAAGAGTCTTCGATGTTGTAGGTATAGGCCAGGCTTCCGAACAGTACGGCCGGGTCGAAGGTCTTGACCAGCGAGATACCCGGGGTAATCGACCAGATACCATTGCCGGTAGGCAAGTCCTCGGGTACCGAGAGGTTATCGTTGGACGGATCATTGACCAGCTTGATGCCGTAAGGGTCATCACCGGTCGGCGCCTTGACGCGCAGTGTAACGACCGCATCGGGCAGGTTGGCCGACTCATCCAGAAACTTGTAAGCAACACCAACGTTTACATCGCCGATGGTCGGGTCGCGGGTAACGGTTGCGTCCGACGTCACCGGGCCCGCGCCACCAGCGCCACCGGAGGAGTACGTTGATTCGCGATAAACCACGGGGACGTTAATGTCGAACTGCCAGCGTTGTCCCGTGTTGTAGCGGGCGGTCAGGTCCAGTGTCCAGTTGTCGGCCTTGATGCGATCGAGGTTGATGTTGCCGAGGAAAATCGAGTCCAGTGCCAGGAAGCCGTTAAGTACCAATGCACGGGTATCGTAGTGCGTGTAGGTCAGGCCGGTTTCGAAACTGAACTTGCCGCCACCGAAGAAGCCGCTGGCTTCGTCATACAGGTTGGAAACGCTTTGCGCAGGCTCCGAATCGTCCTTGAGCGATTGGCCGTATGAACTGCCTGTGGTTCCCGGCGCACCGGCGGCCACCGTCTGGCCACCCTTGGTCGTTTCGGCAGGGGATTTGGTCAGGCGTTTGGGAGCCGGTGTCGCAGGTGCTTCTTCGACTTGGCGAACGCGTTGCTCGAGTACCATCAGCGCGTTCTGTTGTGCTTCGTAACGCTGTTTCAACTCCATGAGTTCTTGTTTTAGTATCTCGACCTGGGGGTCCGGTGCTGCGTACAGCAGTGTCGCCGGGGCCAGGCTACTCAAACATACGATAGCTCTGAGCGTTAACGATCGGTGCATGGGTTAGCCGTCCCTTCTGAGTACATCTGATGAGACTGAGCGTAGATCAGAATCCTTGAGTGCGAAGACCTTTGAGCTGGTCCAGGTTGCCGTTCAGCGACCCGGTTGTCGCCACGTTGTCACGCAGCACGACATTGAGGGACGTGAGGTTACGGACCTGGTTACCACCGCCGAGCAAAGTCGTGTTCTGCATCAGCCCACCCTGGGCCAGGCGTTGTACGGTACTGCCCTGGTTGTTGTTGGCCACGATGTTGAGTTGCACGCCAGTACCGGTCGAGGAAATGCTCAGCGAGCCCGCGCCATTGGAACCGACCAACGTCGAGCCTGCGGCCAGTGCCTGGCCCTGCTGTTGCGTTGTTGGCGCTTGGTTAGCCTTTGTGACGTTGATATCAACGTTGTTGTAGGCAGTGTTATGGTCGCCGGCAGCGCGCACGACTTGAGTGACGCCTTCGGTGCTGTTGAGGCCGTTGCCGCCAGTGACGGTACCGGTGCCTTGCGAACTCGCTGAACCATTACCTTTTTCGTCGATCATCGTCACATAGAACTGTGGCTGGATGGTCGATTGTTGAATTTGCATCGAGGTAGTTGCCCCGATCACTTCACCGTTGGCATTTTGCCAAGCGCTGGTCATGACAATGCCGAAACTGACGATCCGTCCCGGCATGACATAACGGCCTCGCAGGGTCGCCAATTCCTGATCATTGAGTTCAATAGGTTTGAACGTCTGTGCCTGGGTCGGCAGGCTGGCGGCCAGGCAAACCACGGCCAGCCAGATTGGAGTCTTCATTGGAATGCTCCCGGAGCGTCGTGCTCCCTTGTTATTAGAAGAAGTCGCTTTGGATGAATCCGAAATCCATCAACTCTGCGTCTTGCACCGGGCTGAAGGTGTTGATGCGGTTCTTGGCGGTCAGTGGCAGGGGGGGGGAGAGCAACGCATTGGTTTTGTCGTAGCCCTGGCCGATCACGGCAAAGATGATGCCGTTCCAGCCTTTTACAAAGTCTTCGACTTTGTAACGTTTATGACCGAGTACCGGATCGCCGATATATACCCAGCCCTGATGGACTTTTTGCATGACCACAAAATGTTTGTAGCCACGGATATCCATGAGTACCACCACCGGAATTCTGATCTGGCTCAACGTTTCCGGCGCTACCCGGTAGCCACGGGCCCGCATGCCGATACTTTCCACGTAGCGCTTCATGTCGAGCATGGAAAAGCCCTGGACGCGGACAAGATCCTGATCGGAGTGTGACAGCATGCCTTCGATGATTTGTTCTTCGTTCACGTCCAGCCAATAGGCCTGGCGCAATACGGTAGCCAGCGCAGCTGCGCCGCAACTGAAGTCGGTTTTCTGTTGCACCAGGTCGGCAAATTTACGCTCGCGTATGCTCTGGATCGGCTTATACACCACCGCGCCGCCCGGCAGGACGGAAAGCGGCAGTTGTGCAGCCTCGATCACACTGGCCACGCAAAGCAAAAATGCCAAGGCGATAATGCGCATAGTGGGACGCCTTCTGGTTGTGTTGAAAAAGGCCCCCATAAGGGGGCCTCAAGAGACAACAATTAGAACGACTGGTTGGCGATGGACAGCGAGTTGCTTTGTTGGTTGCCCACACCGGCAGCCACGTTGACGCCCAGGTTGCCACTGCCGCCATTCACCGAACCGCTCAGGGTTGCAGTGTTGGTCACAGGGTTGGCCCAGCCAGTTGGAGTCAGCACTTGATAGGAATAGGTGTTGCTCAAATCAAATGAACTGCTCTCACTGAAGCTTCCCGCTTTTGCGAACTCGGATTCGGACGATTTCGAGCCCGATTTTTCGAACGAGGAGGCGTTCGATTTCTCGAACGACTTATCGAACGATTTTTCGAACGAGGAATCGCGCGATTTGTCGTACGAGGATTCGCGAGACTTGTCGTACGAGGAGTCGCGAGTTCTGTCGAACGAGGAGTCGCGAGATCTGTCGAACGAGGAATCGCGCGATTTGTCGAACGATTTGTCTACCGATACGCTAAGCGATGCGTCAAGTGATGCGGTAAGCGATGCGTCGGAACTCCTGCTGCGGGTGCGATCGCCATTGCCATTATTGACGGTAGTGGAATGGGAAGCCGCCGCAGCAGCGTCCAAAGTAGCGGTCAAGGAAGCATCCAAGGATGCACTCGAAGAACCGCTTGCACTGCTGCTGTTGGAACCGCTTGCAGTACTGCTGTTGGTACCGCTCGCAGCACTGCTGTTAGAACCGCTCGCAGAACTGCTGTTGGAACCGCTCGCATTGCTGCTCTTAGAGCCGCTTACATCAATGCTGAGGGAACCACTGCTATCAGAGCTCCTGGCCCCGGCCGCGGCCCAGCTCGACGAAGCGCTTTCACTGCCGCTAACCTCGAACGACTTATCTTTAGAGAAACTACCGCTGGCCGTTTTGGTAACCGTAATCGTATCTACGCGGTAGGTCCGATCAGCGTTGTTATTCACTGTCAGGCCAGGACCGCTTTGATTGGCGGAAGCGCTGGCTGATGCGTTACCCAACGGGGAGTTGGAGTTGGCGATTGCCATGGTGTTTTTCTGTTGGTTGAGGTCGCCGCCAGCAATGTTGACCCCCATATTGCCGCTGCTGCCATCGGCCGATCCGCTCATCACAGCAGAGTTTTGGGTGCCGTAGTTCCAGACCTTGTTGTTGTTGCTGTATTGCGTGACTCGAGCGCTGGCGTCGGCATTGCCGAACACGAAGCTGTTATCGAGGCTGGAGGTGGAACCAGCGTTTGCGATGGCGGCCGCGTTGTCTTGTTGGTTGCCGGCGCCTGCTGCCACGTTGACGCCGACGTTGCCGCTCGCGCCTGAGGCAGAGCTGCTCATCTCGGCGGAGTTCTCAGTCCCTTCGTTGTAGATGCGGTTGCCGGTACTGGACTGCCGGTCATTCGCATTGGCGGTCGCGTCGGTATAGATCCTTGTTGGAGGAGGGGTGTGATTATTGTGGCTACCGTTATGGTGGCCACGCCGATCGTTCTGTCCAGCTTGTGCAGCAACAGCCAAGACCGCAGCGATTGCAAAAACCAGAGGTTTTATTGCCATCGAAGGTTTCATGGTGGTTCTCCGTACTTATTTTAGGTTAAGTGTTGTACCTACCTGTTTGGGTCAATCCGTGACCCGTACGCTCAGGGTATTGGCCGTTCGGTTTCCCACCCCGGCGCTCTGATTCAACTGGATCACCCCACGGCTACCGGTGAAGGCCTGATCGCTGGTAGCGACTTGGCGATAGCCTGGTGCAGAGTCAGTTGGATCGGAGTTGATGATCAGCGTCACGTTCTGTTGCCTGAGGACGCTGTCGTCGATGCTTTGCGGCTGTGTGCTGACGCTTATCCGCAGGGCATTGGCTTGCTGGTTGCTGGCGCCCGCGCTCTGGTTGACGCCCAGTACGCCGGTGCCGTTGCTGAAGGAGTTGCCTTGAATGCTGGATCGAGCATCGATCCTGGGGTCGACCACCGTACGCAGCCGTTGGCGAATCTGTGTGTTCGCGCTGGCTCCATGGCCAACGGCGATGGCCCGGGCGTTAGCCTGTTGCTGTAGATCGCCGGCAGCCTGGTTGACCCCGAGGTTGCCTTGGTACTGCGTGCCCGAACCGTCGATTTCGGCGTTGTTGATGACGGGAGATTGGGCAAAGGTCGATGCACTGCAAAACATGGCGATAATCAGCAGCGTACGATTCATCTTAACGGTCTCCCGTTATGACTTTCAGAGCACCCAGGCCTTGCTGGACGCTTGAATTGACCATGTTGGCAATACCGTTGCCGGCATTTCCCGAACGTCCCGCGGGGAGGTTGGAAAGCTGGGTCTGGTTGCTGATATTGCCGCCAAGGTTGTTGGTGTTTTGAGTGACCAGGCGGGAGATGCCTGCACCACTGGCGACACCGGCAAAGTCGCCGTCGCTCAACTCGTTCGTTTGACTGAGGATTTGTTTGGACGGGTTGGCATTGGCGGTCGTGGGGCTAGGGTCGGGAATTATCGGCGCACGCGTTGCCATGCGTGGTTGGACATCACGTTTGATAATGATGATGCCGTTGTCAGCTTGTACAGGCAGGCAGACACTTGAGCCCAGTGCGCATCCGATCAGCAGGAGGGTATAGAAGTTGTTTTCAAGTTTCCCCACGGCGGCAATTCCTTCTGTAAGTGGAACGCTGGCCCTTATCAGCGTTGCGAGGAAGAGAGCAGAAGGTGTGCCGGTTTTCGGTTTTCTTTTAAAAACAGTTGGTTGGCTTTAATTGTTGAAGTTGTCAAAAGAATTTTGTAACGCCACTGAGACAGAGCCACGCAAAAGTGCCGTTCATGCTGGCGTCATTGCTCGCTAAAGGGCGCTGAAGGCAGGTTGTATCAGTGGCTTAACATTTTCTTGCAGGAACGCTCGGGCCGCTCTGGCTCGCGGGTTTGCGCAGAGATGGGTGTTTCAGGAATGGACATCAGTGGCAGGGGCGGGATACCCCTGTCAGGTCGTGAGCAAGCGCGTCACCGCCTCGAATGCTGCGTCCTTGCGCTGTTGCCAATCCCCTTGCAGCACCTGTAAAGGCTGCTGGTGCAGGTCAAGCCATTGGCGACTGGCCTGGAAAAACGCCTGGCGTTCTGCCAGTTGCGGTTGGCAACGCTGCCCGTCGTCATGCCATGCCACGGTTTCAGGGCTCAGCAGCAAATGCAGGTCGTAGTGCCGTGCCAGCAATGCTTGCTCGATCCACATCGGGCAAGCGCCAAATAATGTGCGACTCCAAAGGATATTGCTTAATAGGTGTGTATCGAGAATCAACAGGGATGGTTGTCTGGCGCGTGCTTCATCTTCCCATCTCAGCTGGCCATGTGCTATGGATGAAATGTCATCGTAGCAGGTTTCCCGGGCTTCGCTTTCGATGAAGTGCCGAACGTATTCACCGACCAATATGCCGCCAAAATTGGCGTGAATCTCACTCGAAAGCCAGCTTTTGCCGCTGGATTCGGGGCCTGTGAGTACCAGAACTTTCATGTGCGCAACGCCGGATCGGCCCGCCATTCCCGCCAGCCTTGCACGGCAATCAGGGCGAACAGCGCGTAGAGCCCGGCGGTCAGGTACAGGTCTTTGTAGATAAACAGCCCGACGAAGATCACATCCAGGGTGAACCACAGCGGCCAGCATTGAACGCGTTTTTGCGCCATCCATAACTGCGCCACCAGGCTGAAGCCAGTGAGTGCCGCATCGAGCCAGGGTTGTGCGGCATCGGTCCAGTTTGCCATTGCAGCGCCCAGCAACAGACTGCCGACCGCTCCAATGAGCAGACTGATAGCGACCGATTTACCGTCGAGCAGGCTGACCTGCCGACCATGGCGCGCGTCTCCCGCATGCGTCCACTGCCACCAGCCATAGAGCTGCAATGCGGCGTAGATCACCTGCAAGAGCATGTCCGAGTAGAGCTTCACCTCAAAAAAGATCCAGCTATAAAGCAGCACCATGACCAGACCGATCGGCCAGCACCAGGGGTTCTGTTTGACCGTCAACCAGACGGCAATGACACCGAGGGCAGCGGCGAACAGTTCAAGCCCGGACATGGAGGTTCCTTGGGGGAAGTCGAAGAGGGGGCGGATTGTACCGGGAAGGAGCGAAGTTTGAAGATCAAAAGATCGCAGCCTGCGGCAGCTCCTACGCCGAACGCATTTCCCTGTAGGAGCTGCCGCAGGCTGCGATCTTTTCGGGTTATACCCGGAACTGCTTGAGCAGCCCGTTCAATTGCTCACTCAATTCCTTCAGGTGAACGCTGGCCACGCTCGACTGTTCGGCCGCCAGCGCCGTGCTGTGGGACAAACCGGCCGCCTGGGTGACGTTCTGGTTGATGTCCTCGACCACATGCGCCTGTTGCAAGGTTGCGCTGGCGATGGAGGCGTTCAATCCGTTGAGGTTGCGCAGCGCCTGGGCAATGGCATTCAGGCTTGCACCGGCCAGGCCGGCCTGCTCGATGGTCAACTGCGATGCACGGCTGCTGTCGCCGATCACTTTGACCGCCGCTTCGGAGTGGCTTTGCAGGCGTTCGATCATCGACTGGATTTCGGCTGTGGACTTCTGGGTACGCTGGGCCAGCAGTCGCACTTCATCGGCCACCACTGCAAAGCCCCGACCTTGCTCGCCGGCCCGGGCGGCTTCGATGGCCGCGTTGAGGGCCAGCAGGTTGGTTTGCTCGGCGATGGAGCGGATCACTTCGAGGACGGTGCCGATCTGCGTGCTTTCGGCGGCCAGGGTACGAATCACTTCCACCGCCTGATCGATGGTCGACGACAGCTTGTCGATCTGTTGCAGGCTGCCATCGATATTGACTTGGCCTTGCTGCGCCTGAGACTCGGCATCGCGCATTTCGCTGGCGGCGTGCTCGGCGTTTTTCGCGACGTCGTGTACGCCATACGTCACTTCATTGATTGCCGTAGCCACCAGTTCCATTTGCTGGGACTGTTGCTGACTGCGTTGTTGGGCCTGGGCGGCGTCGTTGCCCAGTTCGCTGGAAGACTGGCCCAAGGCACTGGCGGATACTTGCAGTTCTTTGATCACCAGTCGCAGCTTGGCGGTAAAGGCGTTGAAGTGGCGTGCCAGTTGCGTGACTTCATCCTGGCCATGAGTGTCGAGGCTGTGGGTCAAATCGCTCTCGCCGCTGGCGATGTTGGCCATGGCATTCACGGTTTCCTGCAGTGGACGCACGATGCTGCGGGCAATCAGAATCACCAGCAGCGCCATGATCAGGGCAATCACCAGCCCCACGAACGAGGCCTTCCAGACCTGGGTATAGAACTCGGCCTGCATGTCATCGATGTATACGCCCGAACCGATTATCCAGCCCCAGGGTTCGAACAATTTGACGTAGGAGGTTTTTTCTACCGGCGCGCTGGCGCCCGGTTTTGGCCAGCGATAGTCGATCGTACCTGCGCCCTTGGACTTGGCGACGGCGACCATTTCGTTAAACAGGGCAAAACCATCCGGGTCGCGGATCGCCGAAAGGTTCTGGCCGTCAAGTTTCGGGTTGGCCGGGTGCATGATCATCACCGGCGTCAGGTCGTTGATCCAGAAGTATTCATTCTGGTCATAGCGCAGACCGCGAACGGCCGTCAGTGCTTGCTTCTGCGCGGCATCACGGGTGAGCGTGCCGGCGGTTTCGAGGTCGTGGTAATAGGTCAGAATACCGCTGGCGGTTTGCACCACATGCTGGGTTTTCTGAGCCTTGGCGTGGTACAGGTCATCGTGAATCTGCTTGAGCATCAAGACACCCAACGTCATTAGCATCATCACGGCCACGATCAAGATGAGCCACAAACGTCGGCTGATCGACATACTGCGCAAGCTGTTCATAACGCTGTTACTCCGGTTTCTTTTTCTTGTAATAAATGATCGCCAGCATCCAACCACACTTTGCCGATCGGTCATATCCGACCCAAGTCCAATAACGCAGCAGCGTTAATCAGACTTGTCTGATAGGATTTCGGCCCCGCGCGGAAAAACCTGAATCCAAGTTGATTTTTCACGGAATTTTTATGGTTCCGTCTGGATCCTGTGCGCGCGGGACTTCAGCTAGGCTGATCGCAGTAAACGTTCTGAAAAAATATTAACGGGGCATGCCGTGGCGCATCGCTTCTTGGGGGATTGATGGATCTTTGGACTGCCTTTTCGGCATTGATTCTTGGGGTTGTAGAAGGGCTGACGGAGTTTTTGCCGATTTCCAGTACCGGGCACCAGATCATTGTGGCTGACCTGCTCGACTTCGGTGGCGAGCGGGCCATGGCCTTCAACATCATTATTCAGTTGGGGGCGATCCTGGCGGTGGTGTGGGAGTTTCGCCGCAAGATATTCGATGTGGTCATCGGTTTGCCGACGCAGCCGAGCGCTCGACGCTTTACCGCGAACCTGCTGATCGCCTTCCTGCCGGCCGTGGTATTGGGGGTGATTTTCGCTGATCTGATCCACGAGTATCTGTTCAACCCGATCACCGTGGCCACGGCGTTGGTCGTGGGCGGTATCGTCATGCTGTGGGCTGAGCAGCGTCAGCATGAAGTGCATGCTCACACCGTCGACGAAATCACCTGGAAAGACGCCCTGAAAGTTGGCTTTGCCCAGTGCCTGGCAATGATTCCCGGGACCTCGCGTTCTGGCTCGACGATCATTGGCGGTTTGCTCTTCGGCTTGTCGCGCAAGACCGCCACCGAGTTTTCTTTCTTCCTGGCGATGCCGACCATGGTCGGCGCGGCGGTGTACTCGGGCTACAAGTATCGCGACCTGTTCGTTCCGTCTGATTTTCCGGTGTTCGCGATCGGTTTCGTCACGGCGTTCATCTTCGCGATGATTGCCGTCAGAGCCTTGCTTGTGTTCATCGGCAGCCACAGCTATGCGGCGTTTGCCTGGTATCGCATCGCGTTCGGCCTGGTCATCCTGGCCACCTGGCAGTTCGGCTGGGTCGACTGGACAGCGGTCAAGCCATGAATGATGGCAGCGCGCGCAACAACCCCGGACGCAAACCCGCAGGAGAAATTCGCAATCTCCAGCTGAAATTGGTGGTGTTTGCAGTCCTGTGCGCGCTGCCGCTGTACGGGTCGATGTCGCTATGGCTGCGCGGGGTTTCCGTGATTCCCTTGGCTGCGTACGGGGTCGTCAGCCTGCTGGCGTTCTTGCTGTACTGGAGCGACAAACGCAAGGCGCGCGCCGACCATTGGCGCACACCGGAGAACGTGTTGCACGCGGTGGAACTCGCCGGCGGCTGGCCGGGCGCCTTACTGGCGCAGCAGCTGTTCCGTCACAAGACGCGCAAGCTCTCCTTTCAGTTGGTGTTCTGGATCATCGTGCTGATGCATCAGGTGTTCTGGATCGACCAGCTGTTTCTGGGTGCAAATCTGCTGGCGCTGTTTTAAAGCAGCAGTCCGACCTGGGTGCGCTTGGGTAACTTGCTCACCACCAATTGATGGGAACGCTGCAACAAGCCTTGCAGCTCTTCAGGGCCCAACGGGTAGGGCGTTTCCATGATGATCCACTGAGCCCGCGCCAGATACGGCGCCGGGCGGATTCCCGGGCGGTCGCAATGACCGAGAAACAAGTCCTTGTCGACCTTGAAGGCCAAGGATTCGCCCCGCAGATTCTGCAAGGCGAACATCTTGTTCCCCGCAATCGAAAACACCCGTACGCCACCCCATTTGTAGTCTTCCCGCGCACCCGGCAGCGCGAGACAGAATTGCGCGACATCCTCTTCGCTCATACGTCCAGCCTTCATATCAGTCGGTCCCCACAGTCATTGAATGATTCAATCAAGTGGTCGAGCCAGGCACGTACGGCCGGCATCACCCCGCGTCGATGAGGGTAGACCGCTTGCAGCCAGCCGCCAGGCAGCGACCAATCGGGCAGCAACTGCACCAGCGAGCCGTTTTCCAGCTCCTGCTCGCAATACATCATCGGCAGCATGGTAAAACCCTGGCCGGCGAGGGTGCAGGCCTTGCGCACGATAAAGTCATCGATGCCCAATCGCGCTTCGAGGGTCAGATCGCAGCTTTTGCCCTGTTGGTCGAGCATTCGGATATGCACCAGGCGGTCGGCTTCAAGGGCACCGAGTACGGGCAGGTTTTTCAAGTCTTCGGGGTGGTTGATTTCACGTCCGTGCAAAAAACCTGGGCTGGCGACCATTGCCATCTGCGCCTGGCGCAAACGTCGGGTGACCAGCAGCGGATCCTCATCGCCCAACTCACGCACTCGCAGCGCCACATCGACGCCCTCGGTCACCAGGTCGACGCGGCGGTTGAGCAACATGACCTCCAGTTGAACCTGAGGAAACTTCTCAAGGAAATCGCTGATCACTGTCGGCAGAATTTCGTGGGCCAGCCCGACGGGGCAGGACACCCGCAAACGCCCGCGAGGTTCACTGGACATGCTGGCGACGGCTTCGTCGGCCATCTCGGCTTCCAGCAGCATCGCCTGACAGTGCCGCAAGTAACGTTCACCCACGGCGGTCAGCTTCAGTTGTCGGGTCGTGCGTTGCAGCAGGCGCGCGCCGAGACGCTCTTCCAGCTCGGCGATGCGCCGCGACAACCTCGACTTGGGAATTCCTAGCAAACGCCCGGCCGCGGCGAAGCCACCGGCTTCAACCACCTTGGCGAAGTAGTAAAGATCATTGAGGTCTTGCATGGTGTGAGCTCAATTGTCCTATCAGTGGGACGAACTATCGCATTGTTGCGGTCTAATCATCCATTGGTTTCGCCTGTAGGATTCTCCCCATCAGATCGCCGCGTAGCGATCCTCACCTGGAGATCCCACATGAAACTGCTGCATATCGATTCGAGCATTCTTGGTGACAACTCGGCTTCCCGTCAGCTGAGCAGCGAAGTCGTTAAAGCCTGGCAAACCGCCGAGCCGACTGCGGTGGTGACCTACCGTGACCTGGCCGCTGATGCCATCAGCCACTTTTCTGCCACAACCCTGGTTGCCGCCGGCACCACCGCCGAGTTGCGCAACGCCGCCCAGCAACACGAAGCCGAGCTGAGCGCCACCACCCTGGCCGAATTCCTCGCCGCCGATGCCGTGGTGATTGCAGCTCCGATGTACAACTTCACCATCCCGACCCAACTCAAGGCCTGGATCGATCGCATCGCCGTTGCCGGTCAGACCTTCCGTTACACCGAAGCCGGCCCTGAAGGCCTGTGCGGTGGCAAGAAAGTCGTGATCGTATCGACTTCCGGCGGTCTGCATGCCGGTCAGGCAACGGGCGTTGCTCACGAAGAGTACTTGAAGGTGCTGTTCGGCTTCATCGGTATCACTGACCTCGAGTTCGTCCGTGCCCATGGTCTTGCCTACGGTGACGAAGTCCGTACCAAAGCCATGAGCGACGCTCACACGCAAATTAGCGAGCAGTTGTTCGCCGCCGCGTAAGGCTTCTGTAAAGAAAATCAAACAGCTCGGGCAATACCCAAAAAACTCTGTATTCTGATCACGCAAGTGCCAGATACGGAGTTTTTTGTGTCTGGCTGTTTCGGAATTTCATTAAATAGTGGCCCGGGTTATGCAGTCGAGGGTTACCGTCTCCGGTCAAGTAACAAGGTGGGGCATCCCATGGTGCGTCTTTGTGCAACCTTACTGATTTGCCTGCTCAGCAGCCTGAATTCAGTGCACGCCGCGCCTGCGCCGCATCCTCACTGGAGCGTCGGCTTCCATGAGATGAGCTTTCTTGACCCTCTGGACTTGCAGCCGATGCGCGCCATCGCCTTCTATCCCTCCAGTGACAAGGAGCACTCCAGCATCCTCGAGGGCTACACGGTCGAAGCGGGCGAAGACACTCGAGTCGCCATCGGTAGTTTCCCGATGCTGATGCTGTCCCACGGCAACACCGGAACCCCGCTGGCCTTGCACGACCTCGCCACGTCGCTGGCACGCAAAGGGTTTGTGGTGGTGGCGGTGATCCATCCCGGTGACAACTCCAAAGACCACAGCCGCCTCGGTACGTTGAGTAACCTTTACGGTCGGCCCATCCAGATTTCCGAAGCCATTACCGCGACGCTGGGCGATCGTATGCTCGCGCCCTTCGTCAATGCCGATCAGGTCGGTGTGATCGGTTATTCGGCGGGCGGGGAGACGGCGCTGATTCTGTCCGGCGCGACGCCAGACCTGGATCGTCTGCGCCGATATTGTCAGGAACGCCCGGACGACCGCGATGCCTGCAACACCCAAGGCGAATTGATTGCTGATCGTGATGACTTGCAACCGGTGGCTGACCCTCGGGTTCGCGCCTTGTTGCTCATGGCGCCGCTGAGCCTGAAGTTTGGCCGCCATACCCTGGCCGAAGTGCATGTGCCGGTGCTGCTCTACAGCGGCGACGGCGACAAACTGGTGGCGTTCGACAAGAATGCCGCCGCCCTGGCGCGCAAACTGCCAATCGCACCGGACTTCAAGTTGCTGGCCGGGGCAGGGCACTTCGTGTTCCTGGCGCCTTGCAATGAAGAGCAGATACTCGCCATGCCGGCGCTGTGTACTGATGCCGATGGCGTCGATCGCAAAGACATCCATCGCAACATGATTTCCGAAGCCGGGCGTTTCTTCTCTCATGCGCTTGGCAAACCGACCCGGGCCGGGATGCAGACCGCCGATCAATAAGATAATCCCTGTAGGAGCTGAGCTTGCTCGCGATGGCGGCGTCACATTCAACACATTAGTCGTCAGACAGGCCGCCATCGCGAGCAAGCTCAGCTCCTACAGGGATTGTGGATGTCAGTCCATTGCGCGGCGTTTCAGTAACAGTGTCAAACCGAGGCCGGTCACCGACAACAACCCCGCGCTGAAGAAAATCCACGTGTACCCCAAGTTCAACGCCACCGCGCCCATCAACGGCCCGGCAATCGCCAGCGCCAGATCGAAAAACACCGCGTAAGCACTCAATCCCGCCCCGCGACTGGAGTTGGGCACTTGCTTGATCGCTTCGACCCCCAGCGCCGGATACACCAGCGACAGACCGAATCCGGTCAGGCCTGCGCCGATCAGCGCATAACCGGTCGAAGGCGCGAGCCACAGCAATACCAGGCCCACCGTTTCAATGCTCATACAGGCAATCGCTGAGGTGAACCCACCGAAACGGCTGATGCTGGAGATGAACAACAGTCGCGCCAGAATGAAACACACGCCGAACACCGTCAGGCAATAAGCCGCGCCGGCCCAGCCACGGCTGACGTAATACAGGGTAATAAAAGTGGTCAGCGTGCCGTAACCGATGGAAGCGAGGCTCAAGCTCGCACCGAACGGCGCAATGCGCCCGAATACCGCCCAGAACGGCAAACGCTCGCCGCGAATCACCGGCACCGAGGGTTTGTTTCGGATCAGCAACAGCGCCGCCAACGACAGCACCGACAGCGCGATCCCAAGACTGGCGAACCCCAGTTCGCTGACCATCACCACGCCCAGCGGCGCACCAATGGCGATGGCGCCGTAGGAGGCGATGCCGTTCCAGGAGATCGATCGCGCGGTATGTTCAGCGCCCACCTGACCCATGCACCAACTGATGGTGCCGACCCCGATCAAGCCCTGGGCAATCCCCAGCAACAAGCGGCCGGCGATCAGGATCAACAGGCTCAGCAACGGAAGACTTTGCAGCAGCGTTGAAATCAACGTCAGCACGCCGCTCAGCACAATCCCCGATAACCCGTAAACAATCGCCCGTTTGGTGCCGATGCTGTCCGACAGGCGCCCGGCCATCGGCCGGCTGAGCAGGGTGGCCAGGTACTGCGAGCCGATGGTCAGCCCCGCGATGATCGCGCTGAAACCCAGCTGTTCGTGGACGTAGCCCGGCAATACCGCAATCGGCAGGCCGATGCAGAGGAAGGCAATAAAGGTATAGAAGACGATAGAGACGATCTGCAGGGTGATCGCCATGGAGCTTTGCGGTGGTAGTTGCTGCACAGACATGAGGGCTCGTTCGCGGGCGGCGGTAGGAGAACTGCATCATGGCGCGGGCTGCAAATAAAAGGAAGCAGGCTAACGAAAATCAAAAGATCGCAGCCTTCGGCAGCTCCTACTTTGGAATGCGTCCCCCTGTAGGAGCTGCCGAAGGCTGCGATCTTTTGATCTTCAGACAATAAAAAGCCCCGTCACCAGGACAGGGCTTTTACTTGCAGCTTGAAACTAAAAGCTGCTTTTAGAACACAACGCCCTGGCTACGCAGGTAATCATCATAAGTACCGCTGAAGTCGATCACGCCGCTAGGGCTGAGTTCGATAATGCGGGTGGCCAACGACGATACGAACTCACGGTCGTGGCTGACGAAGATCAGCGTGCCCGGGTAGTTCTCCAGCGCCAGGTTCAGCGCCTCGATGGATTCCATGTCCAAGTGGTTGGTCGGTTCGTCCATGATCAGCACGTTCGGTTTTTGCAGGATCAGCTTGCCGAACAGCATGCGACCTTGCTCACCACCGGAGATGACCTTGACCGACTTGAGGATCTCGTCGTTGGAGAACAGCATCCGGCCGAGGGTGCCGCGAACGATTTGCTCGCCGCCCTGAGTCCATTGGCCCATCCAGTCGAACAGGTTGCAGTCGTCTTCGAAGTCGTGCGCGTGGTCCTGGGCGTAGTAGCCCAGTTCCGCGGCGTCGGTCCACTTCACGGTACCGGCATCCGGGGTCAGTTCGTTGACCAGGGTGCGCAGCAGGGTGGTTTTGCCGATACCGTTCGGGCCGATGATCGCCACGCGCTCGCCGGCTTCAACCTGGAAGCTGAAGTCCTTGAACAGTGTCTTGCCGTCGAAGCCTTTGGCCATGCGCTCGACGATGACCGCCTGACGGTGCAGCTTCTTGGTTTGTTCGAAACGGATGAACGGGCTCACACGGCTCGAAGGCTTGACTTCGGCCAGTTGGATCTTGTCGATCGCCTTCGCGCGGGAAGTGGCCTGCTTGGCTTTCGAGGCGTTGGCCGAGAAGCGGCTGACGAACGATTGCAGCTCGGAGATCTGCGCTTTCTTCTTGGCGTTATCCGACAGCAGTTGCTCGCGGGACTGGGTCGCCACGGTCATGTACTCGTCGTAGTTGCCCGGGAACAGGCGCAACTCGCCGTAATCCAGGTCAGCCATGTGGGTGCACACGCTGTTCAGGAAGTGACGGTCGTGAGAGATGATGATCATCAGGCTGGAGCGCTGGGTCAGGATGTTTTCCAGCCAGCGGATGGTGTTGATATCCAAGTGGTTGGTCGGTTCGTCGAGCAACAGCACTTCAGGATCGGAGAACAGCGCCTGAGCCAGCAATACGCGCAGTTTCCAGCCAGGGGACACTTCGCTCATCGGGCCGAAGTGCTGCTCGATGCCGATACCCAGGCCCAGCAACAGTTCGCCGGCGCGGGATTCGGCGGTGTAGCCGTCCATTTCGGCGAACTCGGTTTCCAGCTCGGCCACGGCCATGCCGTCTTCTTCAGTCATTTCCGGCAGCGAGTAGATGCGGTCGCGCTCGGCTTTAACCTTCCACAGCTCTTCGTGGCCCATGATCACGGTATCGATCACGGTGAATTCTTCGTAAGCGAACTGGTCCTGGCGCAATTTACCCAGACGCACGTTCGGCTCGAGCATTACCTGGCCGCCGGACGGCTCGAGGTCGTCGCCGAGGATTTTCATGAAAGTCGACTTGCCGCAACCGTTGGCGCCGATCAGGCCGTAGCGGTTGCCCGCGGCGAATTTGACCGAAACGTTTTCGAATAGCGGCTTGGCGCCGAACTGCATCGTGATGTTAGCTGTAGAGATCAAAGGTTTTTCCTGCGAAGCATTCAGAGTAGCTAGGGGTGCGGCAGTACCGATTCAGTACCCGTTTCCGCTTTTCGAACCACAGGAAATGCATCCCGGTCAGAAGCGGAAGGTCCATCTGGCAATAAGTGGACAGCAGCATATGGAGCGCTTGGCCCGAGTCGAAGTGCGCTGAGACGGGGTTCATTCCCGTCATCAACCAAGGGGGGCGCGTAATGTTTGGCGGCGATTGTACTGGTCTGGCTCTTTAAACGATAGGGCGTTAAGGCCGCACGGCCACTTTGGCAGCATCAGTGGACAGATTTTCACATCTGAAGGTTAACTATTGGTTACAAACTGTGGCTAAAATGCCATCTATCACCTGATGCCGACAGGCGGCATGGGCTCAAGGACGCGCCATTCGGGACCGCTATTTAGTATTCAGACGCTGCACAAGACCCTCGGGCCGGTGGGCCGACAAGGGACGCAGTTTGTTCACTTCTGACGTGTGACGATTTTTTGTGAAATTGATCATTGCCGCTGTTTACGTTGTATCCATTGCGTACGTCCACTTGCGCGGACGCGTGCGCCACAAGCTGGGCCGCCAACTGAGCGACCACTCGACGTTTCTGGCGCCGATCAATTGCTTCCTTTATATGTTCTCGAAAATCCCCAACAAGCCTTATCTCAACCCGGCCGACTTTCCTGACCTGAGTCCGTTGCAGGAGCATTGGGAAGAAATTCGCGCCGAGGGCCAGAACCTGCTCAGGGCCGGGGAGATCAAGCGCTCGAATCAATACGACGACGTCGGCTTCAATTCGTTCTTCAAGACGGGCTGGAAACGTTTCTACCTGAAATGGTACGGCGACAGCCATCCTTCGGCCATGAAACTCTGTCCGCGCACCACCGAACTGGTGCAAAGCATCGGCTCGATCAAGGCTGCGATGTTCGCCGAGTTGCCACCGGGTTCGAAACTGGTGCGTCACCGCGATCCGTATGCCGGTTCCTACCGCTATCACCTGGGCCTGGAAACACCGAACGATGCCGGTTGCTACATCAACGTCGATGGCGAGAACTACCACTGGCGCGACGGTGAAGCGGTCATGTTCGACGAGACTTTCATTCATTACGCCGAAAACACCACCCAACAGAACCGCATCATTTTGTTCTGCGACGTGGAGCGGCCGATGAAGTATCGCTGGGCGGCGGCGTTCAATGGCTGGTTCAGCCGCAATGTGATGTCGGCGGCGGGCGCACCGAACGATGCGAGTGACAAGACCGGCGGTATCAACCGCTTGTTCGCCAAAATCTACAAGATTCGCCTGCGCGGCAAAGCGCTGAAGAAGCGTAACCGCAAGCTCTATTACATCGAAAAGTGGGCGATTTTTGGTGGCTTGCTGGCGTTTTTCGTTCTGATCTAAATGTAGTATCGCGGCGGAAGACGCCATCGCGAGCAAGCTCGCTCCCACAGTTAACCGCGATCCCCTGTGGGAGCGAGCTTGCTCGCGATGGGGCCATAACAATCACCGCAAAATCATCAATCAGCCACGAGAAGTCTTCGTGGCTTTTTTCTGTGCAGCAGGTTTGGCCTTACCAGCACTCTTGCCGCCTAAGCTGCGTTTAAGCAGCTCGGTCAAATCAATAACATCAGCGGATTTACGCTCCTCTTCACCCGTCGCTGTTTCCACATCCTCGATCTTGCCTTCATTAGCCTTCCTCTCAACCAACGCCATGATCTTGTCTTCAAAACTGTCGCGATAATCCTCGGGTTTCCAGTCGGCACTCATGTCTTGAACCAGACGTTTGGCCATATCGAGTTCACCTTTGGCCAGTTCGGGCTTGGTGACTTCACTGCCCAACTCCAGCGTATCCAGACTTCGCACTTCGGCGGGCCAGCGCAGCATCACCAATACCATCGCCGATTCCAGAGGCATCAGCGCGGCGAGGTGTTGACGCGTGTGCAGCACAACATGAGCCAAGGCGACTTTATTGGTCTTGCTTAACGTTTCGCGCAACAGCGCATAGACCTTGCCACCGCGTTTATCCGGCGCGAGGTAGTAGGGCGTATCGATGTTTTGCAGGGGAATCTGCTCGCTGTCGACAAAGGAAAAGATGTCGATGGTCTGAGTGGACAGCGGGTGCGCCGACTTGATTTCCTCTTCGCTGAGGACCACATACCGACCCTTTTCATACTGCACACCTTTGACGATGTGTTCCTTGGTCACTTCCTTGCCGGTGACCTTGTTGACACGCTTGTAGCCCACCGGGTCCATGCTGCGGCTGTCGAGCCAGTCGAAATCCACCCCTTGCGAGGACGTCGCCGAGACCAGTGCGACAGGGATATGCACCAGACCGAAACTGATCGCGCCTTTCCAGATTGCCCGTGCCATGGTCGTCTTCTCGCGAGTGATGTTCAGGTGACCTGTGACGTTGTGCAAAAGTTTCAGCGGGCTGCGACCCGGTCCTGCGGGCGTATCGGCGGTCGGGTCAACTCGTGTTACATCTTGTGAAGGAGGTTTTAGTTAACAAAACCGAACCCCGGGCGTAGCGTGATATCGAAGTTCCTATCCACGCTGATGTCGAGAGGCTCCCCATGAACAGATTTGTGCTCGGCTGCACCGCGTTGGCATTGAGTGGCGTGCTGAGCAATCTGGCCCAGGCTGACACCGCATCGCCACCTTCTTCAATGCTGTTGGCCCAGAGCCCGACGGGCCAAACCAGCAATCCTTACAACAGCCCGATTCGCCGGGCCAACCCCAACAGCATGCAAGGCACACAACCCAGCGCGCCGGCCATTCGTGGGCCGAACACAGTGCCCGTGCCGCGCCCACCGACGCTTGATAATGGTGGCATCGGCAACCGCTATCCCCAGGATCGCTCGCCTCCCGCCACCCCACCGAAATTCATTCCTAATCCACCTCATCGAGACGCAGACAGCAGCAACCGTTGAACGGCACGACAGCGTTCTTGCCAGCCATTCGAACGACAAAAGGAATCGTGCATGTTGCGTAAAACCCTTCTGGCCACACTGTGTGCCAGCGCACTGATCACCGTCACGGCGCCCGTTTTCGCGGCGCCGACCCAGAATTTGAAGAGCGAACAGGGCACCCTTGAGGTGACGACAGTGACCAAAGGGCTCGAACATCCCTGGGCCTTGGCGTTTCTTCCCGATCGCCAAGGGATGCTGGTGACCGAACGGCCCGGCAACCTGCGTGTGGTCAGCGCCGACGGTAAACTTTCCGCACCGCTCAGTGGCGTGCCAAAGGTTTGGGCCAAGGGGCAGGGCGGCTTGCTGGATGTAGCGTTGTCGCCCGACTTCAAGCAAGACCGCACGGTCTACTTGTCTTATGCCGAAGGTGGCGGTCAGGGCGACAAGGCCGGAACGGCGGTTGGTCGCGGACGTTTGTCTGACGACCTGACAGCCATAAAGGATTTCAAAGTGATCTTTCGCCAGGAGCCCAAGCTTTCGGTAGGCAACCACTTTGGTTCGCGCCTGGTGTTCGACCGCGACGGCTATCTGTTCATCACCCTTGGCGAGAACAACGACCGGCCGACTGCTCAGGACCTCGACAAGCTGCAAGGCAAGATCGTGCGTATCTACCCGGACGGCAAGGTGCCGGATGACAACCCCTTTGTCGGTCAGGCCGGCGTACGCCCGGAAATCTGGTCCTACGGCCAGCGCAATCCGCAAGGCGCGGCGCTCAATCCCTGGACCGGCACCCTTTGGGAAAACGAACACGGCCCTCAGGGTGGCGATGAAATCAACATCATCGAACGTGGCAAGAACTACGGCTGGCCGATGGCAACCCATGGCATCAACTATTCCGGCCAGCCGATCCCGGAAGCCAAGGGCAAGACCGCCGAAGGCACCGTCGCCCCGCACCACGTCTGGGAGAAATCCCCCGGCCTCAGCGGCATGGCTTTCTACGACGCTGATCGCTTCAAGGCCTGGCAGCACAACGTGTTTATCGGCGCGTTAGTGAGCCAGGAGTTGATCCGCTTGCAGTTCGATGGCGACAAGGTCGTTCACGAAGAGCGATTGCTGGGCGAACTCAACAAGCGCATTCGCGATGTGCGACAAGGCCCGGACGGGTACTTGTATGTGCTGACCGATGAGAACGATGGGGCCCTGTACAAGATCGGACTGAAGTAACCGACACCTGTAGCAGCTGGCGAAGCTGCTACAGGGATTGTGAGGTTCATGAGCGGGCGTACAGGATTACCGCCGCCCGCAATTTTCCACGCCCGAAATACGCTTCTCCAGTCGCAGCGCGTCGGCATGGTCCTGGTAATAGTCGTGAATCAGGGCAAAGCGTCGGTAACCGTTGCGCTCGTACAGGGCAATCGCCGACGGGTTGTCGATGCGAACTTCCAGCCGCAGGTAGGCGCAGTCGTGTTCAAGGGCGCAGGCTTCGATGCGTTGGAGCAATTGCTTGCCCAGACCGCTGCCGCGAGCTTCGGTGGCGATCGCAATCGAGTAAAGACGCGCCAGCGAAGTACCCCGGTGAAACAGCACCACGGCGTAACCGACCAGGTGCTCGCCACGCTGGGCCACCAGCAGTTGCCCGTGGGCCCGCGTGATCATCCATTGAAAACTGCGACGGTTAAGCCGATCCGTGGTGAAACAGTGTTGTTCGAGTTCCAGCAGTGCCGGTAAATCTTCAACCACCGCAAAGCGAAAAACCAGGTTCATATGACCACCGTAAAAGTTGCGTAACGAAACGGGACTTTCTAAAAAGTTCGTGCTTAATAGGAAAGGTCTTGTTCTCCAACGGATCAATCACTATGTCAGCGGTACAGGGTCATTGGCGCGAAGTATCCGAGCAAACTTTGCCGGCAGCAACTTATTTAAATGACGGTGTTAGAACTTCCAGCCAGTTGATTATCATCGTCGAACGCAAGGAAGACTGGACCTCCTACTTCCCCAGTGAAGACATCGTCAGCGCCCAGGAATACCTCGAGAAACCCCGGGCCAACGAGCAGGGCAAGCGGGTCCAGGTGATCAATCTGTGCCGCAGCTACAAGTACCTGGGGCACGGCTACTATTGCTCGCTGCTGGCCGAAGCCCGTGGACACAAGGTAATTCCGTCGGTGAGGACCATCAGCGAACTGACCCGAAAATCCCTGTACGGCCTGGCCCTGGATGATCTGGATAAAACCCTGGAAAAAGCTCTCAGTCATCACCTTTACAGCGATACCGAAGGCTTTACCCTGACACTGTACTTTGGCAAGACTCATATCGAGCCGTTGCAGGATCTGGCGCGACAGTTGTTTGAAGTCTTTCCGTGCCCGATATTGTTAGTTGAGTTTCGTCGAACTAACGGCTGGCACATTGAAGGGATAAAGTCCGGCGCCTTACATAAGTTACGCGAAGATCAGGAAGATCAGTTCGCCCACTCACTCGACAGTTTCAGTCGCAAGATCTGGCGCGTGCCGCGTTCCCGGCGTTTAGCCCGCTATGACCTGGCCATCCTGCACGATCCCCAGGAAGCGTTGCCGCCGTCGAATGCCAAGGCGCTGGACAACTTCGTCAGGGTTGGCAAGACGTTGGGCATCGACGTCGAGCTGATCGAGCGCAAGGACTACGCACGTATTGCCGAATACGACGGGCTGCTGATCCGCGAGACGACAAGCGTCGACAACCACACCTACCGTTTTGCCAAGAAAGCCGAGAGCGAAGGGCTGGTGGTGATGGACGACCCGACGTCGATTCTGCGTTGCACCAACAAGGTGTACCTGACCGATCTGCTCAAGAGTCATCAACTGGGCATGCCCGCCACCGAGATTCTCTATAAAGAGCGACCGGAAGATTTTGAGCGGGTTGGCGAGCGCCTCGGTTTTCCGTTGGTGTTGAAAATCCCCGACGGCTGTTTCTCTCGGGGCGTGATCAAGGTCGAAAGCCAGCAGGCCTTGCTCGAAGCCACGGCCGAACTGTTCGAGCATTCGGTGCTGTTGCTGGCTCAGGAATTCTTCTACACCGAATACGACTGGCGCATCGGCGTGCTCAACCGCAAACCGATCTTTGCCTGCCAGTACTTCATGTCCAAGGGCCATTGGCAGATCTACAACCACAAGGCCAAGGGCCAGGACATCAATGGCGAATGCCGCACCCTGGCGGTTCACGAAGCACCGCGGGCAGTGGTGGAACTGGCGGTGAAGACCGCGAACCTGATCGGCGATGGCCTCTACGGTGTCGACCTCAAGCAGTCCGGCGACAAAGTGGTGGTGATCGAGGTCAACGACAATCCCAACATGGACGCCGGCATCGAAGACGCTTACTTGCAGGACGATCTGTATTCACTGGTGCTGGAAGAGTTCGTTCGTCGCCTGGAACTCAAGCGCCGCGGCCAGGCCTGGTGAACGGCGGATGATCAAGAGTTTTCAACTGATCCACGGCGCCCTGCACAAGGTCGAACGGCTGGACGCCGAAGTCATGCTGTTCAGCAACCCCGACGCGGCCGAACGGGATCTGCTGCACAGCCATTTCAAAGTCGATGAACACGCCCTGGCCTCGGCCCTGGACCCCGACGAGGTGTCACGCATCGAGTTTCACCCCGACAACCTGTTCCTGATCTGGAAACGCCCGGAAAACTATTCCGGTGCCGGCAGCCTGGCCTTCGAAGTGTCGTCCTGCGGTTTGCTGTTTTCCGAGCATCGTTTGCTGGTGATCGCCACCGACGACTCGCCGCTCAGTGGCCTCGGTATGCGCCAACCTCTGAACACGCCGCTGGATGTGTTGCTCGACCTGTTGTTCAACAACATCCATCACTACTTGGGCCACTTGAAGGTGATCAAGATGGTTGCCCGGGAGTTGCAGCAGAAATTCAACGCGTCGATGCAGAACCAGCACCTGATCCAGATGTTCAACCTCAGCGAAAGCCTGATCTATTACATCAACGCGATTCACAGCAACGGCGCAGTCCTGACCCGCTTGCGCAATCACGCGGCAAAGGAACATTTCAGCGCCGAAGCCATTGGCCTGATCGACGACCTGATCATCGAAAACAACCAGTGCTACAAACAGGCGGAAATCTACTCCACGGTGTTCTCCGGGCTGATCGACGCCCGGGGCAACCTGATGAACAACAGCATGAACAACCTGCTGCGCAAACTGACGTTGATCAATGTGGTGTTTCTGCCGCTGAACCTGATTGCAAGTATCGGCGGCATGTCCGAGTTCAGCATGATGACGGCGGGCGTGCCGTGGTGGGTTTCGTATCCGCTGTTGCTGACCGCGATGATAATGGGGGCTGGAGGGATGGTGCTCGGGCTCAGGCGGTTGGCGAAATAACTCCGATGGCTGTCAGAACGCTATGGCGAGCAAGCTCGCTCCCACAGGGGTTCTGCGATAGGCACTAAATCTTGGACCACTCAGGTCCAATGTGTGCGAGCTTGCTCGCGATAGCTATATCAAAATCGCCATGATGTCCGAAATCAGATCTGTTGAGTCGCAGCGACAGATTTCCTGCGGCTTTGAAATCCCCGCACAACCAAATACAACAATGGCCCGATGGAGACGAAAATAGCGGTGATCAAAAGGTAGGGGACCACGGACCATCCCGACTGCCCCCGCTTGCGCGCATCTGTGTACATCCAGATGCCTGCGAGCGTCGCCAGCAGGTACAAATCAATGACCACCTGCGCCGTGTCGGGGCGCGACATCAGGCTGATGCCGAAGTCGATCAATGACTGTTCGGCCTGAAGCATCACCGAAACGGTGTAGGCGGCGAACGCGATCAGCGCAATGAGCGGCAGGGTGACAGACTTCATGGTTTCCTTCCTTGGGGACAATGAGCAGAGTCGTCAGCCTACAGAGGCCGCGTAAAATTGGCCATTGACTTGCCATCAGCGTCCGGCTAATTTCCGGACATGACTTCCACTGTATTGCGCTGCCAGCCAAGCATTATTACCGCCATTCCTTATTTGGCGGGCTAGCTCACGACTGCAGCACCCAACCCGCCCTAGAGGCGGGTTTTTACTTTCTGTCTCCTGGGTCTTGAACCAACGCCGACCGGCGTAGGAGCTGCCGAAGGCTGCGATCTTTTGATCTTGGCGTCCGCAAGATAGATCAAAAGATCGCAGCCTTCGGCAGCTCCTACACACAGTCGGTGTACGACAGGAGACGACCATGAGCACCACCGCCCAGCAGACCTTGCTTGAGCACTACGTGAAAAAGATCCTCGCCGCGCCAGTGTATGAGCTCGCGGTGCGTACGCCGTTGCAGGTAGCACCGGCACTTTCCGAGTTTTTGGGTAACCAGATTCTGCTCAAACGCGAAGACCTGCAGCCGACCTTTTCCTTCAAGATCCGCGGTGCCTACAACAAACTGGTGCAACTGAGCGATGAGCAAAAGGTGCGCGGGGTAATCACCGCTTCCGCAGGTAATCATGCTCAAGGCGTGGCATTAGCGGCCCGTGAACTGGGAATTGCGGCGACCATCGTAATGCCGCGTTCGACGCCGGAATTGAAAGTGGTGGGCGTACGCAGTCGGGGCGCCGATGCCGTGCTGCACGGTGAGAGTTTTCCGTTTGCGCTGGAATATGCATTGAACCTGGCGCGGCAAACCGGTCGCACCTTTGTCTCGCCCTTCGACGACCCAGACGTGATCGCCGGGCAGGGCACCGTCGCCATGGAAATCCTGCGCCAGCATCAAGGTCCGCTGGACGCGATCTTTGTCCCGGTGGGTGGTGGCGGCCTGATCGCTGGCATCGCGGCGTACGTCAAATACCTGCGGCCAGAAGTCCGCATCATCGGCGTCGAGTCGGAGCATTCCGCCTGTTTATATGCGGCATTACAGGCCGGCGAGCGAGTTGTCCTGCCGAACGTAGGCACTTTCGCCGACGGTGTGGCCGTCGCCCAGATCGGTGCTTATGGTTTCGAGGTCTGCCAGTTTTGTGTCGATGATGTGTTGACGGTCAGCAATGACGAACTCTGCGCCGCCATCAAGAATATCTACGATGATACCCGCTCGATCACCGAACCTTCCGGTGCCTTGGCCGTGGCCGGAATCAAGAAATACGTAGCGCAAACCGGTGCCCGTGGTCAGACACTGGTAGCGATCGACTCAGGCGCCAATATCAATTTTGACAGTTTGCGCCATGTGGCCGAACGCGCCGCGTTGAGCGGCGCCCCGGCGTGAGCAGTATCAGGCCAGCAGCGGGCGCAGGAAGGTCCGCTCATAACTGACGATAAACTTCTTCTCGACCAGCGAAGCTACGAGTGCGGTGCTCTCGGCGTCAGTCATCGCGATATGCCGGTAACTTTCGTAGTCCGCTAGCGAAGGAAAGCTGAACAGGCAGTAGGCGATATTGCTCGCGCCCTCGGAAGGCAGGAAGTACCCGTGGTGCGTACCGCCCAAACGCTCGACGATGCCGAGCCAGGCCTTGGCGTAGGCTTCGAATTCGCTGAGTTGATACGGATCGATCACATATTTGACGTGGCAGGTAATCAAAATGGCGCTCCTGTTACGGGATAGAACGGTTATTCCTGGACGGCTTTCTCGACCTTGCTCGACGCCGACCAGATCCGGTAGCGGACTTCGACGTCTTTGGGCACGTAGAGCACGATCGGCAGTTTGCTGTTGTAGCGCAGCATGAAACCGTCACCGACCACCGGCACAAAGTCCTTTTTACTTTTGCCGTCCGGGCAGGCCATCAGCGTACTCATCGGGCCGATGACTTTTTCCAGTCGGTAGAACGGGTAGCCCCAGCCTTCGAGGTTTTTCTCCTCGAGAATGCCGCCCAGGCGTTGGCGATTGCAGTCGACGGTCAGGGTTTTGCCGGCGAGGACTTCGACCTGGAAGCTGTCTTCCTGAGTCTGTGGGGCAAGGTGAATGACCTGGCGGGTGAAACCGCTTTCAGCTTTGGGGAACGGCGCGACTTCTTCGAGTTTCGCGGCGTGAGCGATGGTCGACAGCTCGGCAAGAATCAGCCCGACGGTAGTGATACAGGTCAAAGAACCCATGATGCCTCCTTGCTTGCGAGTGGGGTCAGCGGATACTGAATTGATTGGCCGCATTCTTACTGGCGTGGTCGGCCAATGCAAACTTGTCGCTGGATGTATGCAGATTGCAGGGGCACCACAACGCCTTTCTTGCATATTGCATGGGCTATTTACGCGCTGTTTCGCTAAATCGTTGATTTACCGATGAGCTGCAGGGCGAAATCCTAGGCATGTTTTATGCTGTAGCTGGTCTTAAGCTGACCGGGGATTTCATTGCGTCAGTATCGATAGTTGATTGGCAGTCTCATATTAAGGAGAGGGTCGCCATGTTTCTTTCTGCCTTGGAACTTCGCAACATCATTGAAAGCAGTTTTCTGCCGAAACGTTGTCAATGCACGCTGTCGCCGGACCTGTCGATGACCGTTAAGGTGTATTCCGATCGTGAAACCGATCACCTTGATCTCATGGTGACCGGAATAAATGCCAAGCACTTAAATGGTTGCCGAGAAATCAGCGACTTGATAGCTGGACTGCGCTCTGACATGCAGCACCAAACCATCGCCCAGACTCTGCATCCAGACCGGAAAGCGCTTTAACCCACGGTTTCGAGTTCCATCGACACGCGCTTGGTCTGGAGAAACGCCAGGCCCAGCGCCAGTTCGACCACCACCGCCAGCAAAATGCCCGGACCGCCATGGCCATTGAGCCATTCGCCGAAGCCCAGTCCTGCCAGCCCCCAGCAGCCGACCATGAAACCATTGGTCAACGCATTCAAACCCTAGACCAAGGCCAGCACAAAACACAGGATGGAAGTGAAGGTCGACAAGGCACGAAACGATAACTGCATGGCGAATCCTTGCGGCAGTGGGGGGAGGCGCTGAGCAAAGCGCCAGAACCCCTCACAGGAATACCGCAAAGTATTGAATCAGACCTTTCCGTCAGTTTTGATAACTGCAAGCGTCGGAAAGTTTGCGGTAGGAGATTTCCGCCGGTTTGCCCGAGGTGCTATCGATGTACTTCATGTCGGCTGTGACCACTTTGCAGTCCAGCGTCGACGGTTCGGTCAAGGTAATGACCTTGCCCACGTGCAGCGGCATACCGTAATGGTACGGCACTGCCTGGGAGCTCGAAGTGTCATTGGCCTGGGCCAGACCGGCAAACGCGGTGCAGGCGAGGGCGGTGGTGATCAGCAAGGTGCGCATGTTCATGAACGATCTCCGATGCAGGCTTAAAGTCAGCTCGACGTTTAGGCGTCGAACCTGCCGCACTGGGCGTCAGAGAACTCTGAGGGCGTGCGGTCCAGTAAAGTTTTGGACCGCAGGATTAATCGAAGGTTAAGTAGCGGGCTAATGGTTGCTGCTATTTGACGCGCACAACCTTGAACCCACGTCGATCTGAAGGCGCCTCTATACCAGAGGGTCCTTCCAGTTGACCCTTTCCAGCGACGTAGTCATAGACCAGAAACTTCGTCGACATTTCATACCCGATATTAGGGATGACCAGCCGCATCTGCTCTCGTCCCAGATAAAGCCAACGGGGCAGGGCCTTCTCGGCAAAATCGATTCGCTCGACCGTGTGACTGACAGGATTCTTGCGCAGAACCACGCCTTTCATATACGGCGAGCCGTATTCGAGGGCGAAAATCAAACTGGAGGCAGCGCACTTTGCCAGGACAATCCGGCCGACAAAGTCGGATTGGGGCATGTCGGTAAAAGCGATTTGGGTTTTTCCGTCGAGTTTTATGAACAAACGTTGTCCGTCCACATCCGGTTCGGCCAGCAGCGAGACGTGTGTGCTGTCGGCTAAAGGGCAGGTGAGGATTGTCTGGAGCGGTTGTGCATAGGCCGGGGCGGCTAGCAGCGCCGCGATGACGTACTTCCATGGTGTTCGCATTCGGGGTGAATCCCTTCGGTGGTAGGGTCCTACATAACTGCCCGTGAGGCGTAATAAATCCCGAGAAATGTTCGTCCCGTTCCTACAGTCTCGGGCGCTTTGTCGTCTTTCGCCGGGAGGCTTCCAGCGGGTACTGTTTGGCCTCGCTGCAAAATCAGCGAGCAGGTTTGGTCACCTGATATCCCGCACACATATGTGCCATCATTCGCCCAGCGGACATCTTTGTCTTCGTTGTGCGTTGTTATGGCGGCTGTGTGCTGGACGCCTTCGGGCGAGCCGAGTTGTGCGGGTTATCGGTTGACCAAGCCTGTACACAGTCCGCCTCCATCGTTTGGTCACGGTGCTGACGGTTACTTAACTTACGTATGAGTAATTCTTATGCCAACGTTCAACCCGTTTCCCGAGCGCTATCGCTCAATCAAAAGCAGCGTCACCGACTCAAACCCCATGGTCATCGACACCGCGGCCAATCCCCAGGACATTCTCGAAGCCGCTCTACAGCGCATCCGAGCCTCCAGCCAGTTGCTTGAAACGCTCCATTGCCAGTGTTTCAAGAACGGTGATGTCCAGGACATTCCGCACATTACCCACGCGCTGTATCTGCTGACGCAGGACGGCTGCGATCTATTGCAGGTTGCGCAGCAGCAGATGTTGGGCTGGAAAGCGCCGGCCTGACGTTCGCTGGAACACGCCTGCCTCCTGTGGGGGCAGGTTTTGAAGCTAAATGCCCAAGGTCGATGCATTCAAGGCTTTTTTTGGGTTCGGGCATATTCAACAAGATCTTTGGGGTAAACCCGGTGATCGATTTCGCTGTCGTCGATGTCGTATAAAAAGGCGATAGCGCCTGCTTCTACCGCCCAGTAACCGACGTAATTCCCATCCTTTCCCTGTAAATGACTGTCATGCCAAGGCGCTTGTTTGAAGGCGGAATACCATTGCTTGCAGTATTTTTTAAGAAATTGGGTAGCTTCCTCTTTGCTCTCTGCATAAATGGCCCGAATCAAATGTGAATAGACGTCGTGAAACCATTGGTCCACATCGTGTCTGTTCGGCAGCACCTTGATCAGCAGATCTTCATAGAGCGTATCGTCGCCAGCAAAGCCTGCACGGTCTATCAGCAGGACAAACCGTTGAAGTAAATCAATGCGATGCAGCAGAACGCAGAAGCCTATCACTTGCACGCATTCTTCATATTGGGAAGGCCAGTCGCATATCGCGAGCGGCGATATGTCGGGACTGTTCTGGTACTCCGCCAGCCTGGCTTGTCTGGTTTCGTATTTTTCTATGAGAACTTCAAGCAAAGGTATGAGAGAAACGATTTCCTCACCTGCTGTGTAAGCGGCTAAAAGCTTGTCCAGTGCCAACTGCTTGAAGTGCGTTGAACGAATTGTCGCCTCTTCTTCGGGCGAGTCAGACTGAAAGGTGTTGGTCTGGAAAAACTCAATCACCTCGTCATGCTCTCTCAGAAACTTGTTGTACTGATATTCACTAAAGTATTTTTGTCGTTTGTTCATGGCGGCGGCTTTTAAAGGGCAGAGATTTATTGTTTCGATCAACGTTGCAAGATCTGCCAGCCGTCAAATGACCGAGTCGGGTACCCGGCTTAAAAACAACGCCAAGCCTTGCTGATACTGTTCGGCGTCCATGACATCGCTGTGCCTGGGGATGTGATAGGCCTTGTCCTTGCGATCCAGTTCGGCGCAGGCCACCGAGTAAAAGTCGGGCGTTTCCTTGAAGCGCACGATCTTCCCCCAAGCCAACCCGCCTTTCGCGCCCTTTGCATTAATCAGGCTGAAACCCTGGTCGTCGAACAGCAG
Source organism: Pseudomonas sp. LBUM1645 (assembly GCF_059716185.1). Classification (NCBI taxonomy): domain Bacteria; kingdom Pseudomonadati; phylum Pseudomonadota; class Gammaproteobacteria; order Pseudomonadales; family Pseudomonadaceae; genus Pseudomonas; species Pseudomonas sp. LBUM1645. The sequence continues at coordinate 3,832,459 of NZ_CP166811.1, read as the reverse complement.
GCGATACGCGCCCTCAGCGGCCTTGAGGTTAATACGCAGTTTGGCTTCGATAAGGCGCTGGTTCGCACCGCGCAAAGGCGCGCGCGGCTTGGCATGGCTGGCGGCGATCCGTGCTCGCAGGCGGCGTAGCAGTCGACCGGAGAAGAACCACCAGACCACCATGAGGATCACTCCAGACAGCACCATCGAGATAATCTTCTGGGGGGTGAACTGGCGCTCGGGGAAATAGATCGCCAGCATGCCGCCGACCAGGCAAAGGACAAACAACAGAGGGGCGAGCAGACGGTCCTGCCAGCGTGCGACATAACTCAACAATCGGGCCTGCTGTTGATCATGCTTGAGCATTTCGCGCTCCAGCAATTCGCCGATCCTGATTTGGGTGTGCGCGGGGGTAATGGTGAATTGCAATTCCATAGCGTTGAATCCGAAGTCCGTTTTCTGATGAGGCTGGAGTTTACGTGTTTGCTGTGTTCCTGGCATATGCCACCAGGTCTTTGGGGTAAACCATCTGATCGATTTTACTGTCGTCGATGCCGTATAAAAAGGCGATAGCGCCTGCTTCGAAAGCCCAATAACCGACGTAGCTGCCATCGTCGCTTTCCATGTCCAAATGACTGTCATGCCAGTTGGTTTGTAGCGTGGCGAAAGCGGGATACCACGCTTCGCAATATTGCTTAAGCAGGTTGCTGGATTCTTCAGGTTCGGTGGCGTATATCGCTCTGATCAGCGGTGTGTAGAGGTCGTGGAACCACTCGTCCAGATCAGCGCGATCAGGTAAATACTTTCGCAGAAGGTCTTCGTAGAGTGTGTCTTCGTTGGCGTATCCAGCGCGATCTATCAAGACGGCGAAGCGAATCAGCAGGTCGGTGCGATGCAACAAAATGCAAAGGCTGATGACTTGAACACACTCTTCATAGTGTTCGGGCCAGTCGTCGATGGCCAAAGGTGAAATGTCAGGTTCGCGTTCCTCGGCAGCCAGTGCTTGTTGGTAAATCTCGTAGCTACTGATCAGCTTCTCCAACCGGGGAATGAGGCTGTCAAACGGCTCGCCCGCCGTGTAACTGATCAGCAAGGCATTAAACGCCGCCTCCTTGAAGTACCCCATTCGTAATGCCTTCTCCTGGTCTGGAGAATCTGCCTGCATCGTCCTGCCAGACCACCGCGACTCAGTTGAATCGTATAGGTGGATGGACTTTCGGTAGTACGAGTCAACGATGAAATGCTGTCGTCTGTTCATTACGTTTGTCTGGCTCTCTTCCATTAGGGGGGCTATTCCTTGTCGAATCGCTTAAACCACTGCGCGGTGGTGTCTTCTCCGAAGGTCGGGCCATAGGGCGAATGGGACTGGAGTTGTACTGGCTCAGGGATGCGTAAGGTTTTGACGACTTCATTGACGGCAACGTAGGCCGCGGGCGGTGCCTGATCCCGTGCACCGAGTTGGGGATAGTCGCTGGCACGGATGATCAAGCCAGCGTTAAAGTTCTGGATGTGAATATCGCTCCTTCCGCCAAGAGCCTGTCGCAGTACGGTTTCACCACCAAGGCGCTGGACAAAGGCCTCTCCTAGAACCGTCTGCCAGTTCACACCTTTGATAACGTCAATCAGGTGAAGGCACAGACTATGCGGAGCCGAGTCTACTTCCAGCCCGAGATATTGCTGAGCCAATGCAAATTCGGTTGATACGTAGGTGTCATAATCGAACGGAAGTATCGTCGACAGGCCGCCATAACCGTGGTCTGCATCAACCTGGTTGCAAAGATATGCTATCCAGGCGTTGTACCGTTCAAGTCCCGCGTCTGTTTGCAGAAAGTCCCAAGGCAAGACGATCTTCAAGTAGGAAATGCCTGTGTCCCCATGCAGTTCCTGGCTGTTAAGGGTGGATAAACCGTAGGCCTCGGCTTCTTCGAGGCTGCCTGCACTGGTGAGCTGCCATTCGTATTGATCATGGCCTCCGCTTTTCGCAATTCGGGCCACGGTTTTTTCAAAATTGGCAGGTGTCAGTTTCTGGTAGCCGTCCTGTATGTGGCCTTTCAATAGCGTGCCGAACTCTTCATAGAATGCTCGATAGCATTCCATGACTTTGAGCTTTTTCGCAGTGGTGTAGCTTTGCTTGAAGTAGATCGTGGCGATGACGCCAAGCTTTACGACAGACATCCCATTTGGCAATTCGAAGGCCAGATTTGGGGCGGTTGCGATTAGGTTTTCCAGTGTGTTCATTGAGTCTTCCATTGACCGAGAATCTCGAAAAAACGTTTTCAGCCGGGGCGAATCAGTTGCCTATCACTGTCTTATGGTTTCTGGCGTATTCAACCAAAGCTTTCGGATACACCCTATGGTCGATTTTGCTGTCGTCTATGCCGTATAAGAAAGCAATTGCTCCTGCCTCGATAGCCCAATAGCCTACGTAGTTACCTTCCTCTCCTTGAAGATGAGTATCGTGCCAAGGAGCTTGCTTGAAGGCTGGATACCATTTTTGACAATATTTTTGAAGTAGCTTTGAAGCCTCTTCTTTACTATCGGTGTAGACAGCTTGGATGAGTGGCGTGTACACGTCGTGATACCACCGGTCGACATCGTGCCGATGTGGAAGGACTGTCTTCAGTAAGTCTTCATAAAGAGTATCGTCACCGGCATAGCCAGCCTCGTCTATAAGCTTGACGAAGCGCGGTAGCAGGTCAGTACGGTGCAGTAGAATGCACAGGCCGATAACTTGAACGGCTTCTTCGTATTGATCGAGCCAGTCATCCAATGCCAATGGCGACATCTTTGGTGAATTTTCATACACCTCTAGAGTTTTCTGACGGATTTCGTACTTTTCAATCAAGTCTTCAAGGAGAGGAATAAGAGACTCTATGTTCTCTCCCGCGGTATAGCTGGCAAGAAGTCTGTCAAGCGCCAAAGTCTGGAAAAAAACAGACCGAAGAGACGCCTCTTCTTCGGCAGAGTCAGATTTGAATTTGTTGGTTTTGAAGAACTCTATGACTTCATCATGTTCCCTAAGGAAATTTTCATAGTGTTTTTCATTAAAGAATTTTTGTCGTTTTTTCATAGGTATCAGCAAAGGGGAGGTTGTCCTGCATCGACACGAGCAACCTGGGACCCATTGGTCGGTTGGTAATTTCTCGCGTATTCGACCAAGTCCTTTGGGTACACCATGTGATCGATTTTGCTGTCGTCTATACCATACAAAAATGCGATTGCTCCCGCTTCAATAGCCCAGTATCCGACGTAATTTCCATCTTCTCCCTGTAAATGCAAGTCGTGCCACGGCGCTTGTTTAAATGCGGCATACCATTGGCTGCAGTATTTTTTAAGATACTTGGTTGCTTCTTCTTTGCTGTCTGCATAGATAGCTTGAATTAAAGGTGAGTAGACACCGTGAAACCAATAATCTACATCGTGCCTATTTGGCAGTAACTTGGTAAGTAAATCTTCATATAGAGTGTCGGCGCCAGCATAGTTTGCGTTATCTATTAACGTTACAAACCGTTTAAGGAGGTCCGTGCGATGTAGTAGTATACAAAAACCTATGACTTGCACGCATTCTTCATATTGATAAGGCCAGTCATCAATTGCTAGTGGAGATATATTAGGGAGTTTTTCGTGCTCCTCCAGCTTGGCCTGTCTTACTTCGTACTTGTCAATCAGGTCGCAAAGGAGAGGTATTAAAAACGCTATTTCTTCTCCTGCCGTATAAGCTGCCAAAAGCCTGTCCAGTGCAAGCGTTTGTAAATGCCTTGAGCGAAGAGCTGCTTCTTCTTCGGGAGAATCGGATTGAAAGGTATTTGTCTTTAAAAATTCGAGTACTTCGTCATGCTCTCTTTGAAAGTTTTTGTAATGAGTTTCACTAAAAAATTTTTGTCTTTTTTTCATTTTGGTCATGCCTCAATTTTCAGAGAACTCAATGCGCCGTACTTTTTGGCTAGGGATTTCTTGCGTTTGTTTACGAAGCCTTTCCCCTGACAGCCTGCTGGAACAAGCCTGCCTCCTGCGAGGCAGGCTTTGAAACATCACGAGGGTATTATTTTTCACCCGACCAATACCAAAGCGTGTCACCCCAATTGGAGCCACTAAAGCTCGGCATAGTTTCGCCCTGATTGAAGTAACGTCGGGAGTTGAATTGAGCTGGACTGAACCAGTACCCCGCCATGCTGCATGGTTGGCCGGCTTCAAGGCGTGCAGGGTTTGTTGATTCACTATTATCTTGGTCGAAGCGTGCATACCAGCGAGCGGTACTGTCTTCTTCGAAGCAGTTTCCATATGGGGAATAAGTGTGCAGTTGATCTGGATTTGGAATGCGCAGAGGTTTTACGACTTTATTGATCGCCACATAGGCAGGAGGAAGTGGTTCGTCTTCGGCACCCAACTGAGGGAGGTCTCCCGCACGAATAATCAGTCCGTTGAAGTAACTTAATATCTCTACATCGCCACGACCGCTGAAAGCATGGCGTAGCAGGGCTTCGCCGCCTAGACGTTCTACAAACGTCGCCCCAAGAATGGTGTACCAGTTCACACCCTTGATGTGATCAAGCAGTTCTCGCTTAAAGTTGTGCACCATGGTGTCCACTTCAAGTCCGGGGAACTGCTGAGCCAACTGAAATTCCATTGGCATGTAGCTATCGAAGTCATAAGGCAGAACACTGGAAAGACCGCCATAACCATGTTCAGCCTTCACCTGATTACAAAGGTAAACCAGCCAGTTCTGATATCGAGCGGCGCCGTCAGCTTCCAGCAAAAAAGCCCAAGGCAAAGTGATCTTCAGGTACGAGCGCTTGTGATCGCCATGGACTTCAAAAGAGTTCAAAGCCGAAAGACTGTACTCCGCGGCCTCACCTGCAGTTCGAGCACTGCTGAGGTGCCATTCATATTGTTCGTTCGAATCAGTTCGAAGAATGTCCAGAGTCGTTTTTTTGAAACTGTCGTTTATCAGTTTCTTGTATTGACCATCAAATTGACCCTTTAGATGTTGGCCAAATTCTTCATTGAAGCGATCAAAACACTCTATGACTTTTTTCTTGCTTTCCAGTAAATAGCCTTTTTTAAAATAAACTGTGGCAATCAGCCCCAGTCTGATGACTGGCGTACTATCAGGCAGTTCAAATGCCAGGTTTGGAGCCAGGTCAGGTAATTTTTCCAATGCATTCATAGTCGTATTTTCTACCTGGCGGTTACTGCTCGAGCATATTCGACGAGGTCTTTTGGATAAACCAAATGATCGATATTGCTGTCGTCGATACCGTATAAAAACACGATTGCTGCGGCTTCTATAGCCCAATATCCAAAATAGTTGCCACCTTCGCCCTGTAAATGGGTGTCATGCCATGGCGCCTCTGTAAATGCGTCGTACCATTCGCTGCAATATTGTTTGAGAAGGTTGGTGGCATCTTCTTTCGTCTTTGCATAGATGGCCTGCACTAACGGCGAATAGACGTCGTGATACCATTGATCTACATCATGTCGATCAGGTAGTACTTTGCAAAGTAAATCCTCATACAACGTGTCATTATCTGCATAGCCGGCATTATCTATCAACTGTACAAATCGGCCAAGAAGATCTGTGCGATGTAGCAGGATACAAAATCCTATAACTTGAATGCATTCTTCATACTGATACGGGTAGGCATCTATCGCGAGTGGGGAGATATCAGGGCATTGTTCGAATTCTGCTAGTTTGGCTTGTCTAATCTCATATTTATCAATTAGGTCTTCAAGCAGAGGGAGGAGGGCGCTGATCTCTTCTCCAGCGGTGTATGCGGCCAGAAGTTTATGGAGCGCCAAGCGTTGAAAAAATCTTGAGCGAAGCGCCGCTTCCTCTTCGGTAGAGTCGGATTTGAATGTGCGCGCTTTAAAAAAATCTATGGCTTCGTCGTGTTCTGTCAGGAAGATTTTATAGTGGGTTTCACTGTAAAACTCTTGTCTTTTAATCAACGTTTTATGCCTCTAGCGTATTTGACCAGATCTTTTGGGTAGACCATGTGGTCAATGTTGCTGTCGTCAATATCGTACAGAAACGCTATGGCTCCCGCCTCCAGCGCCCAGTATCCAACGTAACTGCCTTCGTCGCCATCCTTGTGCGAATCATGCCAAGGGGCTTGATCAAAGTGCGAATACCAATTTGCACAGTATTTCCCCAATAGCTCAGGTGCGTTATTTTTATCTTCGGCGTAAATGGCTTGAATCAGCAGGGTATAAGCGTCGTGATACCACTGATCTACATCTTCACGGTCGGGAAGAACCTTTATGAGCAGATCTTCATAAAGCGTATCCGTGCCTGCATAACCGGCGTTGTCTATCAGCAAAACGAACCGTTTTAACAAGTCCCGACGATGCAGAAGGATACAGAGACTGATCACCTGCAAACACTCCTGATACTCGTCGACCCAGTCATCAATTGTCAGGGGAGTTATGTTTTCAATCTGTTCATATTGAGCCAGCTTTTGTTGCAGATTTTCATAGCTCTCTACTAAAGTCTCCAGAAGTATTGTCAGATTGTGAACTTCCTCCCCTGCGGTATAGCGCATCAGAATGTTCTTCAAGTGGAGCGTTTGAAAATGCCTAGCCCTTATAGACTTCTCTTGCTCGGAAGAATCGGCTTGGAATAGCTTGTCCTCCCAGAATATAAACGATTTTTTATAATGGATTATAAAGTTTTCGTGTCTCTTCTCGGTAAGGTGTTTTTGTCTTTTGATCATTTGTCTATGCTTCGATCAATGGCGGGAACGTTATTTCTGGCGTATTCGACTAAAGCCTTCGGGTATACCGTGTGATCGACGTTGCTATCATCAATGTCGTATAGAAATGCAATGGCAGCGGCTTCAATAGCCCAATAGCCAACGTAACTTCCGCTGTCTCCCTGTAGGTGCGTATCATGCCAAGGCGCATGCGGGAATGCGGGATACCACTGTTCACAATAATCGCCGAGAAGCTTGCTGGATTGTGCTTTGGTCTTGGCATAGATGGCTTGGATTAGCGGGGTATATACGTCATGGTACCATCGATCAACGTCATGCCTGTCCGGCAGTACTTTGCACAACAGGTCCTCATACAGGGTGTCATCGCCAACGTATCCCGCCTGGTCTATTAGAATCACGAACCGCTTCAATAGATCGATGCGATGCAACAGGATGCATAAACTTATGACTTGTACGCATTCTTCATACTGGTCCACCCAATCATCTATGGCGAGCGGGGAGATGTTTGCGAGCTGTTCATAGACCGCCAGTGCTTTCTGCGATATTTCGTATTTCTCTATGAGCGTTTCAAGCAGTGGTATAAGCGTCGCAATCTCTTCGCCTGCCGTATAACAGGCCAGGATTCTGTCAAGCAGCAACTCTTGAAACTGATGTGCTCTGAGGGAAGCTTCCTGTTCCAGGGAGTCGGATTCGAAGGTATTGGTCTTGCAGAATTCAATAACTTCATCGTATTCCTTCAGAAACCTTTTATAGTTGGCTTCACTGTAGAGGGTCTGTCTAATCTTCATGTGCTCTCGCATATTCGACCAAGTCCCTTGGGTAGACACTATGGGTGATTTTGCTGTCATCGATTCCATACAGAAACGCAATAGCACCCGCCTCGAATGCCCAATACCCTACATAGCTTCCTTCGTCCCCGTTCAAGTGTGAATCGTGCCAAGGGGCTTGGCTAAATGCCGCGTACCATTGTTCACAATAATCGTCTAGCAACTGAGAAGCCTCGGCTTTGTCATCTGCATAGATAGCGTGAATTAAAGGTGTGTAGACATCGTGGTACCACTCATCGACATCTTCTCGCCCGGGTAGACGTTTGCGCAACAAGTCTTCATAGAGCGTGTCTTCACCTTGATAATTTGCATCGTCAATAAGCTTGGTAAATCGTTTGAGCAAGTCTGTTCTGTTAAGCAGGATACACAGGCTAAAGACTTGTACGCATTCTTCATATTCATCTGGCCAGTAATCAATAGCAAGGGGCGAAATGTCGATTATTTTCTCGGAGAGCGAAAGTTTTCTTTGGCACTCTTCGTAGGCTGATATCAGTTCTTCAAGCAATGGAACCAGCAAATTGATTTCCATTCCAGCTGTATAAGTAATAAATAATTTTTTCAGCGCTAGATCTTTAAAATGAGCTGCCCTTAGGGACGCTTCTTGTTCCGGAGAGTCTGACTCAAATGTGTTGGTCTTCCAGAAAATCCTGGTCTCTTCGCTGTAAGCCAGGAAATTCGCGTATCGGGTATCGCTTAGGAATTTTTGTCGCTTATTCATTACGATCCAACCCTGGAACCAATAACTGCCGTATGGTTTCTAGCGTATTCAACCAAATCTTTCGGGTACACCATATGATCGATTTTACTGTCGTCCATGCCGTATAAAAATGCGATTGCGCCAGCTTCGATTGCCCAATAACCCACGTAGTTACCATCCTCTCCTTGATGGTGGGTATCGTGCCACGGAGCTTGCTCGAAAGCTGAATACCACCCCTCACAATACTGTTGGAGCAACGTTGACTTCTCATCTTGATTCTCGATGTAGATCGCCTGAATGAGGGGCGTATAGACGTCGTGATACCACTGGTCGACATCGTGCCGGCCTGGCAGAACCTTCTTCAATAAGTCTTCATAAAGCGTGTCGTCGCCAGCATATCCTGCGTTGTCGATTAATCTTACGAATCGTTTAAGGAGGTCTGTGCGATGTAATAGGATACAAAAACCAATAACTTGTGCGCACTCTTCATATTCGTGTGGCCAGTCGTCTATCGAGAGTGGTGATATTCCAGGAGATTGTTCAGACTCTGCTAGTTTTGCCTGTCTGATTTCATACTTGCCAACCAGGTCTTCAAGCAGAGGGGCGAGAGACGGTATTTCTTCTCCCGCTGTGTATGCCGCCGTAAGCTTGCGAAGTGCTAAGCGCTGAAAAAATCTTGAGCGAATTGTCGCTTCGTCATTGGGCGAGTCTGATTGGAACGTGTTTGTCTTAGAGAACTCTATGGCTTCGTCGTGTCCTCTCAGAAAGTTTCTGTAGTGGTTTTCACTAAAAAATTCTTGTCTTTTAATCAAGGTTTGATTCCTCTAGCGTATTCGACTAAGGCCTTTGGATAAACCAAATGATCGAGGTTGTTGTCGTCTATACCGTATAGAAAGGCAATCGCACCGGCCTCAAAGGCCCAATAACCAACGTAGGTTCCGTCCTCTCCTTGAAGGTGGGTGTCATGCCACGGAGCCTGCTCGAACGCTGGATACCATTGTTGGCAATATTTATTTAGTAGCGTTGACGCCTCTTCTTCACTGTCGCTATAGATCGCTTGAATGAGTGGTGTATATACATCGTGATACCACTGATCGATATCATGCCGGTCAGGCAATACTTTCTTCAGTAAGTCTTCGTAAAGAGTGTCGTCACCCGCATAACCCGCCTCGTCTATGAGCTTGACGAAACGCGAAAGCAAATCGGTGCGGTGCAATAGGACACACAAGCTGATCACTTGAACGGCTTCCTCGTATTGATTTGGCCAGTCATCTATTGCGAGGGGTGAGATATTCGGGAAACCTTGGTACGCTGCTAGGGCTTTCTGACGAATATCGTATTTTTCTATCAAGTCTTCAAGCAGGGGAATAAGGGACTCGATGTTCTCCCCGGCGGTGTAAGTTGCGAGCAGTTTGTCTAGAGATAGAGTCTGGAAGTATTTTGCACGTTGAGAGGCTTCCTCTAATGCAGAGTCAGATTTGAATTTATTTATCTTAAAAAACTCTATGAGTTCATCATGTTCTCTAAGGAAGTTTTCATAGTGTTTTTTACTGAAAGGGTGTTGTCGTACGTTCATAGGCATCAAATCGGGATCCTGGGGGGCAACGTGTCGTATTTTTATCAGGGGTGATTTTATTATTCGCTCGCCCAATACCAGATCGTGTTGCCCCAATTTGAATCGTTTGAAATCGGCATGACTTCACCCCGTTCGAAATAGCGACGAGATTCGGCTTGTACAGGTGTAAACCAATACCCTGTTTTACTACAAGGTTGCCCTGCGTCTACGCAGGCGATATTTGTAATGTCTGTCGACCGGCAGTTTCTGGCGTATTCAACCAAGTCTTTTGGGTAAACCATATGGTCGACGTTGCTATCGTCTATTCCGTACAGGAAAGCAATGGCACCAGCCTCCAGCGCCCAATATCCACAGTAGCTTCCTTCATCTCCTTGTTTATGAGAATCGTGCCATGGAGCCTGTTTAAACGCCGGATACCAACCATTGCAGTATTTCTGCAATAGCTTGGAAGTCTTTTCCTTATCCTCCTCATACGTTGCGTATACCAGATCCGAGTAAACATCGTGATACCAGCGATCTACGTCGTATCGATCAGGCAGAAGTTTGCAAAGCAGATCTTCGTATAGAGTGTCATCGCCTGCGTAACCTGCTTGATCTATTAAGGCCGCGAAGCGTTTTAGCAGGTCGCTGCGGTGTAAAAGAATGCACAGACTGAACACTTGAACACATTCTTCGTACTGGTCAGGCCAGTCATCAATCGTTAGCGGTGTGATGTTTGGAATCTTTTCGTAATTCGCTAACCGCTCTTGAAGAAGCTCGTAGCTATCGACCAGCTTTTCCAATAACGGAATCAGATTTTCGATTTTATTTCCGGCGGTGTAACGTATCAGTATCTCTTTGAGTATCAGCTTCTGAAAGTGTCTAGCCCTGACAGCTTTTTCTTGATTCTCACAGTCCGCTTGGAATGTATGTTTATCGAAAAAACTAATGCTTTCTTCGTAATTGATGAAGAAATTATCGAGGCGAGTGTCACTCAGGAATTTCTGTCTTACTTTCATGTGGTTCTTTTGTTCTAGTTGACTGGCACTCAACAATGAAACGATGGGCGATTGTTCGCCCATCGGAGAGATGATCGACTTTAATCAAAATTGATCTGTTACCGTTATCATTCCTCTCCAGACCAATACCATAGTGTATCGCCCCAGTTGGAGCCACTGAAACTCGGCATGATTTCCCCTTGCTCGAAATGGCGGCGTGAATCCGACTGAGCCGGGGTGAACCAATAACCTGCTTTGCTACACGCTTGGCCTGATTCAAGTCGAGAGGGACTGCTCGATTTCTTATCATTTTGGTCAAAGCGTGTATACCATTGATAAGTGCTCTCTTTTTCGAAGCAGTTGCCGTGCGGTGAATAACTATGGAGTTGGTCTGGGTTATGAATTCTTGCGGGCTTTAGAACATTATTTACAGCGACGTACGCTGCTGGGTGCCCATCCATCAAGGCACCTAACTCTGGATAATCTCCTGCGCGGATAATCAGGCCTTCATTGTAATTGAAGATTTCTACATCCCCACGCCCGCTAAAGGAGTGACGTAATGCAGACTCACCACCAAGGCTCTCTATGATGCTTTGGTTGATGATTGTGTACCAATTCACTCCCTTGATATAGCCTAGTAATTCTCGTGAAGAAGAGTGAGGCATTGAATCGACTTCCAGGCCCGAATATTGTAACGCTAGCTCGTATTCAGTGGGCATATAGCTGTGGTAGTCGTAAGGTAATATACTTGAAAGTCCGCCATAACCATGCTCTGCATTAATCTGGTTGCACAGATAGATTATCCAGCCTTGGTAGCGATCAAGTCCGCCCGGTTCTTTTAGAAAAGACCAAGGCAGCACCAACTTTATGTAAGATCGTTTTTTGTCGCCATGTGCTTCGAACGAATTCAACATCGAGAGGCTGAAGCTATCGGCTTCGGCCGCGTTGCTGGCACTACCTAAAAACCAGCTAAATTGATCGTTTGAGTCGGTTTTTAATATTGCTTCTCTTGCTTTGTTGAAGTTTCCATCGTTAAGCTTTTTCTGTCGACGATAGATCATTGTTTTTAGATGAGGCTTGAACTCTTCATAAAATCTAGTGAAGCACTCGTCTATTTTTTTCTTTAATTCGAAGGTGTACCCGTGCTTAAAGTATAAAGTTATGATTAGCCCCAATTTTACTACGGAAGTTCCGTCCGGCAGTTCAAACTCAAGGTCGGGAGCCTTTTCATCTAGCTTTTTCAAGATCTTATTCATGGGTATCTCAATCAACGATTCAAGAGAAGCGGGCTGTTAGCGAGCGTTGTCAAGACGGTAGCTAACAATGCCCAAGCGACTTGGGCCAAACGAACAAGTACGAGCAAGGCCGCCATAACAGTTGCGGGAATTGCAGCTGCGACAATCAGCTCGCCGATTACTATAATCACAACAGCCGTCGCAACAGCTTTACCCAAATCGAGCAGAAGTTGTACCCAGTCGATATTCTTGAGCGCGTCGAGTGTCAAGTCAGTGTACCGCTGAACCTCATGCCACATCGCTCGCAACTGATCATCTGTCCATCTCAGTACTTTACCGCCGGTTTCACCGACCCATTCCCAGGCTTTTTGTGACTCGCGTCGTACCCACTCACCCTTGGTGCCAATCCAGGTAGAAGCTTCCTCAAGGTGTTTTTGAATTTCTTGTGAAAGTTGGCGGATACCCTGACCCCCTTGTTCCAAGAGACTGTCCACGGCACCTTGTACCTGTTGGGTCCAACTTTCCACATGAGCAGGTCTGGGCGTTGCTTCAGGTCCATAGGCTGGAACCGGTACAGGGGCTGGCCTGGGGGGATAGCTGGGCGGTAATAGTGGGTCCCATTCGGATGACTCACGTGAACGAGTTGGTTTGTATTCTTTATTGTATTCTTCGTCACGCTTGCGATCGTCTTCATCGCGGCAGTCGGTGATTTCCAATACTGAAAATCGCTCTTGACCTCCAGAAATATCCAGGTATGCCTGTTCTTGCTCGGGAAGAAGTTTATCTCCTGGAAACTTTACCTCAACCAGTCGTTCCAGATTGTCTGGATGCATGACCCCTTCGTGATCAGGTCCTGCGAGTGCAGGCCAACGTATGGCGCGATTTTTTACGATAATCACGTCTGGGCGACGCAATAGATTTTTTGTTCTTCCCTGTGGAAAAAACGTCATTGTATGACGTCTGTCTGGGTCAGGAGTCTGGCCATTAAGCGAGAATGACGTACTTAAAAATGGCTTCGGAGGCAGAAAAGTCATGTCGAAACTGACCTCGGCCTTATAGTTCCAACGAAAGTCGTGTCGGAACTCATCGGCTTTAATCAAGCCACTCATAACGAGCTGTTTTAGCTCGATAACGGTAGTTTTCCCATCCTTCGTTGATTTAGTCGTCAGTCGTGGAAATCGAGCACCATATTGTGCTTTTTCCATCAAATACGGCTTGTTCTCCGGGTGGGGTAGCGGCTTTCTTGTTTCTTTACCTTCAATGCTGGTAACTGTGCAAGCCTGGGTTGTTTTCGGTTGCGCAACGGCCATGTTGATTACTCTCCGACTAAACGTTTCGATAGTCCATATTCATTTGTTGTGGCGCACTTTCACCAGCTCTTAATAGCGGCTCCAACGGTTCAGGCTTGCGAGTCTGCGTTAAGAGTTCAACCTCTGCAGGGTCAGTACTATGAACAAGAAAGGTTTTACCTTCTTCATTTGTATAACCCGCGATCTGGATTCCGTCGGCACGCTTGAGTGTGTAAGGAGCTCCGATCAAAGGTTCACCGGTTTTCTCGTTCAGTAGGATATAGCGAGCCTTATGACTGCGCGGAGCACTTTCAAGCAACTTACCAAATTTATCCTTGTCCGCCAGACCAGGCAAAAGAGGCCCTAATATCTGAATACCAGTCCCTGCTCCCGGTCCACCCCCCGAGTTAACCTTCACATTGGCGCCACTAATCGTCACCCCCCCCGCATCCACCTTCACAAAGCCCCCGCCAGCCTTGGCCGTCAGCTCCATGCCGCCTTCAACCACAACCTTTTGCCCGGCGTTGTAGTGAATCTCCTGACCGGCCTCGACAAACTGCGCCGTCCCCACCTTTACATGCTGAGTCACGCCAACGGTGAGGTGATCATCCGCCCGGGTTTCAGTCTTGCGGTCGAGGTGGGTGATGCGATGCTCTTCAACCTTGAATTCGCTTAAAACATTGGCCTCGACCGTGTCGTGTCGCTCGTTGCCGACGCGAATCTTCTGGTCATGCTCAATGTTTTCATCCCAATCGCGCTGGGCGTGCAGGTAGATCTGTTCTGCGCCTTTCTTGTCTTCAATCCGAAACTCGTTGTAACCATTACCGCCCGGTGAGCTGAGCGTTTTGAACGTACTGCGGGTCTTGTTCGCCGGCAGGTCGTAGGGGACGACGTTTTCCTTGTGGTACAGGCAGCCGGTGATCAGCGGTTGGTCTGGGTCGCCTTCCATAAACGACACCAGCACTTCCATACCGATGCGCGGGATGGCGATGCCGCCGTAGGCGCTTCCGGCCCAGCCGGTGGCGACGCGCAGCCAGCAGCTGGTGTTGTCGTCGGCCTGGCCTTCGCGGTCCCAGTGGAACTGGACTTTGACGCGACCGTATTCATCGCAGTGGATTTCTTCGCCCTTGGGGCCGGTGACGATGGCGGTCTGGCTGCCGAGGACTTTGGGTTTCGGGTGTTCGAGGGCAGGGCGGAAGTGTGCGTCCCACGGGGTGGCGAGGAAGCGGTTGCGGTAGCCCTGATGAAAATCGTCTTTGTTCTGGGTGACGTCGCTGGTGACGTTTGCGCCGAGCACTTGCGGCTGTTTGCCTTCGTGCACCACTTCCAGCAGCAGCCAGAGGTCGTTCCACTCGGCGCGCGGGTGTTCGCTCAGGGCCATGAAGTGGCCGCTGACCAGGGTTGGCTCGTCGCCTTTGCCTTCGGCAAGTTTGTAGTCGCTGCGATGACGTTCCAGGGCGCGGGTCGCCAGTTGCTTGCCGCGTTCGCGGTCGGTGAAGCGGCCGGGGTAGTCGTAGTCTTCCAGGTCCGGGGCGAAATCGCTTTTGGCGGCGCCTTCGGGAAGGATGCGCGGTTTCTCGAAGTCGTAATCGCGGCGGCTGACGCGGGTGGTGCGGGTTTCCAGGCGCAGGTTGAAGCGCTTGATCACCGGTTTCTCGGCGGCCATGCCGGAGTCTTGCTGATAGGCCACGGGCGCGAGTTTGCGGAACACGGTCTGGTCATCGCCGAACACCAGTTTGTGACCGCTGGACGAGTGCTGGAAGTGGAAGTGAATGCCTTCTTCTTCGCACAGGCGCTGGATGAAATGCAGGTCGGACTCGTCGTACTGCACGCAGTAATCGCGTTCCGGGTAGATCGCGCCGAGCTGGAAGCAGTAGGCATCGGCCAGGATACCGCGGGCTTCGAGGACCTGAGCGATGATTTTCGGCACACTTAAATGCTGGAAAATCTGCTGGTCATGGTTGTGGCGCAGGTAGGCGAGTTGCGGCACCAGGCTGATGCTGTAACGGGTCAGGCTTTTGCCGGAGTCGCCTTGCTCGATGCGGTACACCAGACCGTGGATGATGCCTTTGCCGGTGGCGCCGAAGGTCAGGCAGCCGGGCTTGTGCAGCAACTCTTCGAGTTTCAGGTCGGGGCGCGCGCTGACCAGTTCGATGTCGAAACAGAACGGCTGGTTGAGGGTTTCGCGACCGACGAAGCTGAGTACCTGAAGGTCAACGGAAACGCCTTCCAGCGTCAGGGAAATATGGGTTGCGTTCGCGTCCAGCATGCCTTTAATTCCGTCCTTTGAATAAGCTGGGCGGATGGTGCAGGATTAAAGCGCCTCGTTCAAGGAAACGAATAGTCATTTACCGACTAAAGTCGTCTGTAGCCCGTCACAGCCTTCTGCCATCATCGCCGCTCACTTCTGTGTGTCCACTTCATCCTGGCAAGTTACTTGTCCGGGGCGAAGGCTATTTTTTTGGCTTATTGCGCCTTGCGCAAACGCTGCACTGTTGGAGCTTTTTTTCATGCGTCCCCCCTTTACTCTCATCACCGCGCGCCAATCACTCGGCTTCGGCGCTTTAGTCCTGTGCGCCGGTTTTACCGGGTCGGCTTTTGCGAGCGGTTTTATCGACGACACCACGGCGAAAATCGAGTCGCGCACGGTGTATTTCAATCGCGACTTTCGTGATGGGCACACGTCCACCGAGCAGGGCGCTTCGAAGCGTGAAGAGTCGGCTCAAGGTTTTATTCTCAACCTGCAATCGGGTTACACCGAAGGCACCGTCGGTTTCGGGATCGATGCCTTGGGCATGCTGGGACTCAAACTCGACTCCAGCGCCGACAGCAGCAACAGTGGTTTGCTGCCGTCCACGGGGCAGGATCCGCGTGGGTCGAAAGACGAATACGCGAAACTGGGCCTGACCGCCAAAGTGCGATTCTCGCAAAGTGTATTGAAGTACGGCGCACTGCTGCCGGACGTGCCGCTGCTCAAGTACAACGATGGTCGTTTGCTGCCGACGATGTTCAATGGCGCAATGCTCACCTCCAAAGAGGTCAAGGACCTGACCTTTATGGCGGCGCGGCTGGACAAGTACACCGCCCGGGACTCCACCGACTCCCAGGACATCCGCGTGCACTGCAAGAACAAGCGTTATGCCTGCAACGTCACCGCCGATCATTTCGACATGTACGGCTTCGACTACAAGATCAGCGAGCGTCTGACCGGCCAGTATCACTACGCCGAGCTGGAAGACATCTACCGTCAGCACTTCGTAGGTTTGCTGGCCAACCAACCGCTGGGCGACGGCGTGCTCAAGGCTGACCTTCGATTGCTCAAGAGTGCCGACAGCGGCGCCGCTCGTGCAGGTTCCATCGACAACCGCGCCCTGAACGGCATGCTCGCTTACGCCATCAGCGGTCACACTTTCAGTGCCGGTTGGCAGCGGATGAACGGCGACAATTCGATGCCGTATCTGGATGGAACCAATCCGTACCTGGTCAACTATGTACAGGTCAACGACTTCGCGGCTGCGCAGGAGCGCTCGTGGCAGCTGCGTTATGACTATGACTTCAAGGCGATCGGCATCAATGGCCTTAGCTTCCTGACCCGTTATGTGAACGGCGATCACATCAAGGTGCTGGGCAGTGATCAGGAAGGGAAGGAGTGGGAGCGCGACAGCGAGCTCAAGTACGTGGTGCAGAGCGGGACGTTCAAAGATGTCAGCCTGCGGTTGCGCAATGCGACGTACCGGACGAACTACGAGAAGTTTGCCCGGGATGTCGATGAGACCCGGTTGATTGTGAGTTACAACTTTTCGGTGTTGTGACCGGTAGGAGCTGCCGAAGGCTGCGATCTTTTGATCTTGCTTTTAATGGCCAAAATCAAAAGATCGCAGCCTGCGGCAGCTCCTACAGGAGATGTGTCAGGTGAGTTGCTGGCGATATGGCAAGTCCGGCCCGGTCTTGCTGCACGTCAGCGCCGCGGCTTGCACTGCAAATTTGAGCATCCCGTCGATCTGCTCGCGGTCGAGCGATTGCACACCCTCAACCGAATCCAGCTGCTGCTCCGTCAGCCAGGTAATCAGCGCTGCCTGGAACGTATCGCCAGCGCCCACGGTGTCGGCAATTCTCACTGAGCTCGCCGGCACCGACCATGAACCATGGGCACGACTGAACACCGTCGCCCCCTCGCCACCACGGGTCAGAAACACCAACTGACAGCGATGCTGCAGCCAGCCTTCAATCTCCCGTTGCGGATCCTGCTCGGGGTACAACAGGCTCAAATCCTCATCGCTGACTTTGATCAGGTCGGCCAGCTCAACCAAGGTCGCAATCCGCGAACGCCACAGGTCGATATTCGGCTCAGGATTGAGCCGCACGTTCGGATCAAGGCTGATCAAGCGTTTACCGCTTTCCCGTTGCACCAATGCCAACAGCGTGTCGGCAATCGGCTGCACCACCAGCGAGAACGAGCCGATGTGCAGGCCGCGTACCTCAGGGCCCAGTTCCGGCAGATGCTCGGTTTTCAGCTGACGATCCGCGCAGCCTTCACCCCGGAAGCTGTAATGCGGCGAACCATTGGCACCGACGGCCACCATCGCCAGGGTCGTAGGCGCGGCGAAATCCACCAGGTAATCCGAGCGCACACCTTCATCCTGCAGGACCTGCTGCAAGCGTCGGCCGAGGTAGTCGGTGGACAGGCCGGCAAATAGTGCGGCATCCACCCCCAAACGACGCAAACCCACCGCGACGTTGAACGGCGAGCCACCGGCAATCGCCTTGAAATTCACTTTTGAAGCCAGGCCGCTGGCATCGTCTTCACTGAAGAAATCGAACAGCGCTTCGCCACACACCAGGTACATAGTTGTTCACTCTTTAAAGGGTTACGACATGCTGTTGATAGCGTTCGTATGCTTGCTGACAGGCCGCCACATTGTCTGCGATCGGCAAGGTTTCGCTGGCCGGATCGAGCTTCACGCAACGCTCGCAAAGGTCCGCCAGGCTGTCTTCATGCCCGTTTGCCCAGGACTTGCACCACGCCGCCTGAATCGCGGCGCCAAGGGCCGCGGCTTCACTTTGTTCGGTGCAGATCACCGGGGTGTTCATGATGTCGGCGACCATCTGCCGCCACACCGGGCTTTTAGATCCGCCGCCGATCAGGCAAATGCTGCGGCTTTGTAAGCCATTCTGGCGCAGCAGGTCCAGCCCATAACGCAAACCGAAGGTCGTGCCTTCGACCACCGCGCGGCACAGGTTGGCCTGAGTCAGGTTAGTCATCGTCAACCCCAGCAAGCTGCCGGTGGCATGGGGCAGGGCGGGGACGCGCTCGCCGTTGAGGAACGGCAACATGCACACGCCTTCGGCACCGATGGGTGCTTGCGCGACGAGGTCGTTGAACTGTTCGATATCCAGCTCGAACAACTCGCGAATCACCCCGGTGGCATTGGTCAGGTTCATGGTGCAGATCAGCGGCATCCAGCCACCACTGGAGGAGCAGAACGTTGCGACTGAAGCGTCCGGACTGACCTTCGGTTGATCCGCATAGGCGTACACCGTCCCCGATGAACCGAGGCTCATGGTGATAGCGCCGGGCTTGATATTGCCGGTGCCGATGGCGCCCATCATGTTGTCGCCACCGCCGCTGGAGACCAGCACCTGCGGGTTGATGCCCAGGTGTTCGGCGATGCTCGGCAGGATCGTGCCGACCGCTTGATGAGCGTCGATCAGCTCCGGCAGCGCGGCTTGCAGTCGCCCGGTGGCATCGATGTCACGCAGCAGCTGCAAATCCCACTGACGAGTTCGCACATTGAAATAGCCGGTGCCCGAGGCGTCGCCGTACTCGCTGCAACTGCGGCCGGTGAGCCAATAGTTGAGGTAGTCATGGGGCAGCAGGATGCGGGCGATGCGAGTGAAAATCTCCGGGTGTTGTTCTTTGGTCCAGAGCAGTTTGGAGACGGTGTAGCCTGGCGCGATCACGACGCCGAGGCGTTCCAGGGAGCCTTTTTCGCCACCCAGATGGGCAAGCAGGCGGTCGTTCTCCGGGGTGGATTCGGTGTCACACCAGAGTTTGGCCGGACGCAGCGCCTGACCTTGATCGTCGAGCAGCACCAACCCATGTTGCTGGCCGGAAACGCCGATGCCGAGGATGTCCTGGCCGTCGACCTTCGCTGCGAGCAATGCACGGCGCGTGGCAAGCGCGAAGGCTTCCAGCCATTGGG
Organism: Pseudomonas sp. LBUM1645; assembly: GCF_059716185.1. NCBI lineage: Bacteria > Pseudomonadati > Pseudomonadota > Gammaproteobacteria > Pseudomonadales > Pseudomonadaceae > Pseudomonas > Pseudomonas sp. LBUM1645. Next base: position 3,812,963 of record NZ_CP166811.1, on the reverse strand, counting down.
CGGTGTCTTGCTCGCGGCGGCCATTGGCGCCACTGATCAGGCTGTGCGCGGCGGCTCCCTGGCCCAGCACCTGACCGCTGACGGCGTCGAGGATGATGGCTTTGGTGCCTTGGGTGCCGCAGTCGATGCCGAGGAATAGTTGTTGGTTTGACATGAGCGGTCCTGCTGGTTTGTAACGTTAATCTGAAAACCACCCCTCTCCCCAGAGGGGAGAGGGGGAAAGGGGGCCGATCTTTGTGCTTTTCAAACCTGAGTTCGACTCGATTTTTCAGGTCGATGTAGCTCCAAGAGCAACTCGGTCAGTCCCCTCTACCCCCTGGGGAGAGGGTTAGGGTGAGGGGTGGTTCCCACTGACACTCAACTAACATCCGCAAGCACCCGCTCCAGCGTCCGCGTCACCCCTACATCCCGCAAGCTGTTACAGCACCACTCAAACGCCGCCACAAACTCGGGCGAATGCGGAATCGCCGTACCAAAAATCTCCTCAACCGCCAGCAACCGCTGCGTGATCAACGCATCATCCGCCACCAACGCCTGACAAAACGCCGCCCGCGGATCAGGAATGCTGTAGGTATCCCCATTCTCGTCCACGCCCTTCAAATACAACGCCCAAGCCGCCACCACCAATGCTGCTCGTTTGGTCTCCTGCCCATCAGCAATCAATCGATTGATTGTCGGCACAGTGAACTTCGGAAACTTCGACGAACCGTCCGAACACACGCGCTCCAGCTGATCGGCAATCGCCTGGTTGGAGAAGCGCGCCTCCAGGGTGTTTTTGTACTCGGTCAGGTCAATCCCCGGCACGGGTGACAGTTGCGGGGTCACGTCCAGGTCCATGTAGGCACGCATGTAGCGCACGAACAGCGGGTCGTTCATGGTTTCGTGAACGAAGCGGTAACCCTTCAAAAAACCCAGATAAGTGAGCGCCAGGTGACTGCCGTTGAGCAGTTTGATCTTCATCTCTTCATAGGGCGTGACGTCGTCGGTGAACTGCACGCCGACCTTTTCCCAGGCCGGCCGACCGTTGACGAACTTGTCTTCCAGCACCCACTGCACAAACGGTTCGCAGACCACCGGCCACGCGTCGTCGATAGCGTGTTTATCGTGCAGTTGCAGCTTGTGTTCGGTGCTGGTCATCGGGGTGATGCGGTCGACCATCGCGTTGGGGAAACTCACGTTGGTGGCGATCCAGTCCCCTAGCTCGGCATCGCGAAGGGCGGCGAAAGCCAGTAACGCTTTGCGAGTGACCGCGCCGTTGTGCGGCAGGTTATCGCAGGACATCAAGGTGAACGCAGGCGTGCCGGCTGCACGACGTTTGGCCAGCACGGCGCAGAGAAAACCGAACACGGTTTTCGGTGCGTTCGGGTGTGCCAGGTCGTGCTGGATTTGCGGCAGCTGGGCCATGAACTCGCCGGTGCTGTCGTCGATGCAGTAGCCGCCTTCGGTAATGGTCAGCGAAACGATACGGATCTCGGGGCTGGCGAGTTTGTCGATCAGCGCTTGCGCGCCGTCTTCGGCCAGCAGCATGTCGCGAATCGCGCCGATCACACGAACTTCGGTATCGTCGGTATCGCCGAGCTCGAACAGGGTGAACAGGTAATCCTGCTCTTTGAGATCGTCCCGGGCGCGGCGGTCTTCGGCGCGCAGACCGACGCCGCAAATCGCCCAATCCAGGCCTTCGCCGGTATTCATCAACGCATCGGTGTAATACGCCTGATGCGCCCGGTGGAAACCGCCGACGCCGATATGCGCGATGCCTTGGCGGGTGTCGCTCAGGGTATAGGCGGGCAGGACCACCTCGGGGGCGAGGCGGTTGAGGTTCTGTTTATTGAGTTTCATCACATGCTCTCTAAAATCAGGCCGCGCACAATCAGGCGGCAGCGCGCAACGGGCGGGTCAGCGCCACACCGTCGGCATCGAATAAATGGCAGTGCTCGGCGTCCAGATGCAGGCTCAGGGACTCGCCATAACGGCTGGCCAGGTCGCCGCGAACGCGCATGGTCAGCGCTTCGCCGGACGAGGTCACCACGTGGCAGAAAGTGTCGCTGCCCAGGCGTTCGCTGACGTCCGCGGTGACCTGCAAGGTGCAGTCGCCGGCTTGCGCGAGATTCAGATGCTCCGGGCGAATGCCCAGGGTGACCGCGCCACCGACGCTCAGGTTGGCACCGCTCAATGGCAAGGTAATCCGGGTGCCGGCGTCCAGCAGCACTTCACAGCTCTGGCTTTCAACGCGGGTGACTTTGCCCTTGAGGAAACCCATTTTCGGCGTGCCCAGGAATCCGGCGACAAACAGGTTGGCCGGCTGGTGATACAGGTCCAGTGGCGAGCCCACTTGTTCAACCTTGCCGCCATTGAGTACGACAACCTTGTCGGCCATGGTCATGGCTTCGACCTGGTCGTGGGTCACGTAGATCATCGTGGCTTTGAGTTCTTTGTGCAGGCGCAGCAATTCCAGTCGCATCTGTACGCGCAGGGCGGCGTCGAGGTTGGACAGTGGTTCGTCGAACAGGAAGATCTTCGGATTACGGACGATGGCCCGGCCGATGGCCACGCGCTGACGCTGGCCGCCGGACAACTGTTTCGGTTTACGTTCGAGCATCGGCCCGAGTTCAAGGATGCACGCCGCTTCGCCAACTTTCTTCTCGACTTCGGCTTTCGGGACGCCGGCCAGGTCGAGTGCAAACGACATGTTTTTGCGCACGCTCATGTGTGGGTACAGGGCGTAGGTCTGGAACACCATCGCCAGGTCGCGCTTGGCCGGGCTGACTTCGGTGATGTCGCGGCCATCGAGTTCGATGGTGCCGCCGCTGACTTCTTCCAGGCCGGCAATCAGGCGCAGCAGGGTGGATTTGCCGCAGCCCGACGGGCCGACGAACACCACGAACTCGCGGTCGTTCACTTCCAGATCGATGCCTTTGATGATGGAAAAGCCTTCGAAGCCTTTTTGCAGATTCTTGATTTTCAGGTTGGCCATGATGATGGGCCTCCGTTTGTTGTTTTTTAAGATCAAAAGATCGCAGCCTTCGGCAGCTCCTACACGGAACGTCCGGCCGATGCGGTGTCCCTGTAGGAGCTGCCGCAGGCTGCGATCTTTTGCTTTTGATTCATTTCACGGCGCCGAACGACAGGCCGCGGACCAATTGTTTCTGGCTGATCCATCCGAAGATCAGGATCGGCGCGCAGGCCAGCGTCGACACCGCCGACAACTTGGCCCAGAACAGACCTTCGGGACTTGAGTAGGAGGCGATCAATGCGGTCAACGGCGCGGCTTTCGACGAGGTCAGGTTCAAGGACCAGAACGCTTCGTTCCAGCACAGGATCAGCGACAGCAGCACCGTGGACGCCAGGCCACCCTTGGCGATCGGCAGCAGCACCCGGACCATTTCCTGCCACAGCGTGGCACCGTCGAGGCGCGCGGCTTCGAGGATGTCCTTGGGGATGTCTTTGAAGTAGGTGTAAATCATCCAGACCACGATCGGCAGGTTGATCAGCGTGTAGATCACGATCAGCGCGATGCGCGTATCGAGCAGGCCGAAGCTCTTGGCCAGCAGGTAGATCGGCATCAGCACGCCCACCGGTGGCAGCATCTTGGTGGAGAGCATCCACAGCAGCGTGCCTTTGGTACGTTGGGTTTCGTAGAACGCCATCGAGTAGGCCGCCGGCACCGCGATCAGCAGGCACAGCGCCGTAGCGCTGAAGGAAATCACCACCGAGTTCCAGGCGAAGCTGAAGTAATCGCTGCGCTCGTTGATGTGCAGGTAGTTCTCCAGCGTGGGCGTGAAGAGGAACTGCGGCGGCGTGGCGAACGCGTCGATTTCGGTTTTGAAACTGGTCATCACCATCCAGAAGATCGGGAAGAAGATCAGGATCGCGATGGCCCAGGCCAGGGTGCCGAGCAGCAGGCTTTGCAGACGGCGGGATTGTTGAAGGGTCATGGCGCAGGCCTCAGGCTTTGTCTGTCAGGTTTTTGCCGATCATGCGCACCAGCACGATGGCCGCGATGTTGGCGATCACCACCGCGATCAAGCCGCCGGCGGACGCCATGCCGACGTCGAACTGCACCAGCGCCTGGTTGTAGATCAGGTAGGCGAGGTTGGTCGAGGCGTAGCCGGGGCCGCCGTTGGTGGTGGTGAAGATTTCGGCGAATACCGAGAGCAGGAAGATGGTTTCGATCATCACCACGACGGCAATCGGCCGTGCCAGGTGCGGCAGGGTCAGGTGCCAGAAGATCGCGATCGGCCCGGCACCGTCGAGGCGCGCGGCTTCCTTCTGCTCCTGGTCGAGGGACTGCATGGCGGTCATCAGGATCAGGATCGCGAATGGCAGCCATTGCCAGGACACAATGATGATGATCGACAGCAGCGGGTAGTGCGCCAGCCAGTCCACCGGCTGCGCGCCGAACAGCTTCCAGACGTAGGCGAGAATCCCCGACACCGGATGGAAAATCAGGTTCTTCCAGATCAGCGCACCGACGGTGGGCATGATGAAGAACGGCGAGATCAGCATCACCCGTACGATGCCGCGACCGAGAAACTCACTGGCCTCCAGCAGCGCACTGATCAACACGCCGAACACCACGCTGATCAGCAGCACGCTGCCGACCAGCAACAGGGTATTGGTGGCGCCGGGCAGGAAACCCGAGTCGCTGAGGAAGTAGCTGAAGTTCTCCAGCCCGACGAACTCGTTCTCACCGGGGTAGAGCAGGTTGTAGCGAATCAGCGAGAAGTAAACGGTCATGCCCAGCGGCACGATCATCCACAGCAGCAACAATGCCACCGAGGGGCTGACCAGGAACCAGCCGGGGTTGGCCAACCGGCTTTTACGCACTGGTTGGGGAATGTCCATGTGAGCTTTGGCAGTTGAAATATTCATGGCGTTAAACCGATTCATGGTGACCTATGAAGATCCAATGTGGGAGCGAGCTTGTGTGGCGAGGGAGCTTGCTCCCGCTCGACTGCGCAGCAGTCGCAAAGCTTTTGGGGCCGCTTCGCGACCCAGCGGGAGCAAGCTCCCTCGCCACACAGGCAGTTCCCACATTGGCTGCGTGTTACTTCGGATAACCGGCGCGCTTCATTTCACGTTCGGTGGTTGACTGGGCAGCGGTCAGGGCCTGGTCGACCGTGGTCTGGCCGATCAGTGCTGCCGAGAACAATTTGCCGACCTGGGTGCCCACAGCCTGGAATTCAGGAATGGTCACCAACTGGATGCCGATATATGGCACGGGCTTGAGGGTCGGCTTGCTCGGGTCCGCGGCTTTCAGCGATTCAAGGGTCACTTTGGCGAACGGCGCAGCCTTCATGTACTCATCGCTGTACGTCGACGCGCGAGTACCTGGCGGCACGTTGGCAATACCGTCTTTCTCGGCAACCAACGCGCCGTATTCCTTGGAAGTGGCCCAGGCGCTGAAGGTTTTCGCCGCGTCCTTGGCCTTGGAACTGGTTGGGATTGCCAGCGCCCAGGAATACAACCAGGCCGAGCCCTTGTCGGTGGTCTCGTGCGGTGCGTAGGTGAAGCCGACGTGGTCGCTGACCTTGCTTTGGGTCTTGTCGGTGACGAAGGAGCCGGCGACGCTGGCATCGACCCAGATCGCGCATTTGCCGCTGTTGAACAGCGCCAGGTTTTCGTTGAAACCGTTGCTCGATGCACCCGGCGGGCCGGATTTCTTCATGGTGTCGACGTAGAAGTTCAGCGCGTTTTTCCACTCGGGGCCGGTGAATTCCGGCTTCCACTGCTCATCGAACCAGCGCGCACCATAGGCATTGGCGACGGTGGTGATCAGCGCCATGTTCTCGCCCCAACCGGCCTTGCCGCGCAGGCAAATGCCGTACTGTTCTTTATCCTTATTGGTGAGTTTGCTGGCGAATTCGCTGATCTGGGTCCAGGTCGGGTGCTCGGGCATGGTCAGCCCGGCTTCCTTGAACAGATCGGTACGGTAATAGGTGATGGAGCTTTCGGCGTAGAACGGCAAGGCATACAGCGAACCCTTGACCGACAGACCTTCACGCACCGATGGGAAAACGTCGTCGAGGGCGTAGCTGGCCGGCAAGTCCTTCATCGGCTCCAGCCAACCCTTGGCACCCCAGAGTGCGGCTTCGTACATGCCAATGGTCAGTACATCGAACTGTCCGCCCTGAGTGGCGATGTCGGTGGTCAGGCGTTGGCGCAGGACATTTTCTTCCAGCACCACCCAATTGAGCTTGATGTCCGGATGCTCGGCCTCGAAGGTTTTCGAGAGTTTTTGCATGCGGATCATGTCGCTGTTGTTGACGGTGGCGATGGTCAGGGTCTGGGCGCCGAGGCTGACGCTGCTGAGGGTCATGCAGGTGAGGGCAAGCAGAGCTTTTACAGAAGGTTGCATCGTGCACTCCTTTTCTGCACCCGGCGGGGTACAGAAGGACAGTTATTGTTTTTGTGTCTTCCGACGGCAGGAAGAATGTGCACTGATTACAGCCTTCAATTGATGGCGTGACAAATCATCCATCGCACTTGAATCGATACTATTTTGCACTGAGGTTTGGAGGGAGAGGTGCAGGGAACGGCTTTTTAGCGGTTAGACCCTATGGATTCCGTACAGGTTTTCAGGCCCCAAGATCAAAAGATCGCAGGCTGCGCCAGCTCCTACATTGGAATGCGATCCCCTGTAGGAGCTGGCGCAGCCTGCGATCTTTTGATCTTTCTTTACCCGAGATTTTGCTCAGTTAACCGCTGCACCGCCAATCGCCGGTAATGCGACGGCGTCATGCCCTTGAGTTGCTGAAAGCGCCGATTGAAATTGGAAATATTGTTGAAGCCCGATTCGAAACACACATCGGTTACCGGTTTGTCACCGTCGGCCAGCAGCTCACAGGATTTGCTGATGCGCAGTCGATTGACGAATTCGATGAAGCAGCGGCCGGTGGCTTGCTTGAACACTCGACTGAAATAAGTCGGCTTCATGCCCAAGTGCTCGGCGACTTCCTCCAGCGGCAGTTCACGGGCGTAATGCGCGAAGATGTAATCCACCGCCCGGTTGGTGCGATCAATATTGTGCTCGTCGGCCAATTGCGGCGTCGTGGCCCCGGACAGCAACTGATAGTCGTCAGAGGTCGCCAGCAACTCCAGCAGAATCAAAAAGTGCCCGAGGCGCGTCACGCCTTTGGTGTCGGCGATGCGCTGCATCAAAGTCATGGCCTGGCGGATGGTGCGCTTGCAGCGAAACTCGATGCCGTACTGCGCTCGCTCCAACAGCGGCGCCAGCGCCTTGAGCTCGGCAAACACCAAGTGGCCGCTGTCGAACAACTCATCCGTGAAGTTGACCAGCATGTCGCGCTTGGGCACCACTTCGTCTTCGGCCACCTGGCTGATCCAGTTGTGGGGCAGGTTGGGGCCGGTGAGGAACAGCGATTCAGGATAGAAGTTACCGATGTAGTCACCGATGAACACTTTGCCGGAGCTGGCGACGATCAGGTGCAGTTCGTATTCCTTGTGAAAATGCCAACGCACCAACGGGCAAGGAAAACCGTGCTGGCGGTAAATGATGGACAACCCGTTGTGGTCGTCCATCAGTTCGTAGGAGGGGTCTGTCACGCGGGCTGTTCGGGTCATGTCAGGGTGCTTTTCTTGTTATCGCTATCGGATCATGCCTCTTTCGGCGCCTGCTGTGCCAGCCTGCCGCGACTTTCGCTTATGCCCGCTCATGCAACCTGTGTCCGTAAACCGCCTTCATGCTGCTGGCGACCCAGCAGTAACGGACAATATCCGCCTCATCAAAGAAATCAGTACTGATGATGCTGCAACGCGTCCCCCAGTCGCGGGTGCTGTGGAACCAGTCGTTGATTTCGTTTTTGATGTGCTGCGGGCCACCCAGCAGCGAATAGCTCGTCGCCGGCAAAGACCAGAGAAATTTTTCGTAAGGCGCCCCCACAAGGGTGGTCTGGATATGCGATTGCAGATCGATGGTGTCGGTGAATACCTTGCCGTTCCATTTGTGAGGTATTTGCGGCCAGAAATACTCACTGTCGAGTCCGGGTTTCGCCCGTGCGGCCATGACAATGCGGCGCTGCGAACTGGCGTGCTTGAGCTGTTCCACGGTACTGAGCGCGTCCGAAGGACGGATCAAGCGCGAGCCCAGGCGGCGCATCAGAAAATCATTGAATTGTTGGTAGTCGAAAGGCTTCGCTGCATCCCCTAACTGGTGGAAGTCGAGGACGATGAATTCGTCCGGGTTTCGGTCGAGGAATGTCGTCACCGCGTCGATCAGTTCATCGAGAATGCGGTGGGATTGATAGCTGTTGTGATGGAAGTAGAACACCGGTACTACCGGGCCGGCGGTACAGCCAAGCCGGATATCGAACGCCCGTGCGCCGTTAGCCAGTTGCCAGGCAAATGAGTCGTTCTGGCACGTCGTCCAGTTGCCGACTATCACCTCATAGTTGGGTGCTTTTTTGTCCATGCCAGCGTTGTGCGTGCCGGGCCAGACAATATCAGTCAGCTTCAACTGGCCGATATCCAGTACGTTGCTCATCCATTTCTGTTTGTCGAGTGTGGTTGCTGTATTGCGGGTCATGACAGTTCCTTGTCGTTGATTCGCCCCATCCGTGGGGAGAAGAAGTTCATGTGTCGGATACGACTGAGTGCCACATCCGTATCACTCGCCTGAGACAAAAGGCTTTCATGACCCAGCATAGAGGTGCGTGGCAGTATTACCAGTGTCGGAAACACTTACACAAGAATAGCTATTTGATGGCGCGAAAACTGTTAGTTTCGCTTGCTCGCTTTCGTCAGGTTTACAGTTCGGCAATAAGAGACAATGTTGGACTCTTCAATAAAATCGACATTGATGATGTTGCACTTTGACGCCCAGTTGCTTTTCTTCGGATCGAACCAGGAATCAAGCTCGTCATGAATATCTACGGGGCCACCGAGAGCGCTGTAACTGGTGGCGGAAAGCGACCACGGTGCCCATGTGCCTGGCGGGTTTTTCAGCACATTAATAATGTGCTTTTCCAAATCCGCGGCATTGGTGATACCGCTGCCAGACCATTTGTGCTCGATCTGCTCGTGAAATACGTTTCGATCAAGAGCACTGTGCCATGGGGTCGCGACCACTATCCTTTGCAGTGGACTGATTTGCTTGAGTCTATTAAGGCTCAGGCCCTGGTTTTGGGCAGGAATCATTCGATCGCCGATAAACCTCAACATCATGTCGTTGAAGTATCTGAAGTCAAATGGTTGCTTGCCGTCATTGAGTTGGTGAAAATCCAGAATGACAAATTCATCAGGGTTTTCCATAAGGAATCTATTTAGATCGGTTACCAGGTGTCCCAACGTGCGGTTAGAACGGTGACGGTCATGTACAAATATGAATTTTCCTAACCCTGGGGCAGTGCCGTCATAGATCAATCGAACATCAAGTGCTCGAGACCCATGACACAGTTGGCTGTAGAACGACTTATGCTGACAGGCCACCCAGTGGGCAGGAGGGCCAAAACGCGGCCAGGGCGCTTGCCAGTCGCAGCCAGCATTATGAGTGCCAGGCAGAGTCAGTTCGCAGAGCGATAAAGTGTCAATGGCCGGCGTGGCGGCCATCCAGTTATTATTGGTGTAGTTACTCATTTAATGCATCCATGCATTGGTTTATAAGGAAAGTTAATAACGCCGAACTTAAATGGTAAAGTGTAAGTTCGGTTGATTATTTATAAGGAAAGGATTGAGTTTGGTCAATGGCAGTGGTTATGCAAGATGTTTGTTGTTAGTGTGAGTTCTATAATGGATTTCGATTCTTCGCTTCAATCCATTGCGCCATGTATTGCGTACTTTTATGGTGGTGGTGACGCAACATACTTCCCGTAAAGTTATCGATTCTAAGTTGTGCCAAGTGTTGTTGGCAATACAATAATTTTTCGATCAATGCCGGGCCATGTTCCGATTGTCGATAACGATCGGCCAGCAATGTCTTCCCTTGGGATTGGGCGTCCGTCCACAGAGCCTCGTCCTTGTACAGCTGAACTGCGCAATCGGCGAACGCCTGTGCTGTGCGGGTCACGGCCCCCGGCCAAAGATGTTCGCCATGCATCGCTTCTGCGCCGATTGGCGTTGTGATCGTAGGCGTGCCACACAACATGGCGTCGACAATTTTGCCTTTGATTCCGGCACCGAAGCGTAGGGGGGCCAGACAAATCCGTGCGCCAGACATGACTTTTAACGCATCTTCCGCCCAGTTCATTACATGAAAACCCTGGCCGGGGTTGTGCAGCGCAGTCGCTTTGGGCGGTGTGTAAGCACCGTAAATGTGCAATTGAGCCTTTGGCAGTTGTTCGCGGATCAGCGGCCAGATAGTGGTTTTCATCCAGAGCACCGCATCCCAGTTGGGCGCATGACGGAAGTTGCCGATACTGAGAAAGTGCGCACGGTCTTCAAAAGAAACCGGTGGCTCGCTCGGTAGATCGACCATCAGTGGGCACCAGTGCAGCAAGTGGCGCGGCAGCTTGAATTGCTCGACCAGCAACTCGATCTCTACTTCGGAAATCATCAGATTCAAGTCGCAACGATAAATCGCAGCGATTTCCCTTTTGGCCAGATCGGTCTCGGCCATGAGCTCAAACTCTTCACGTAACGCCGGCGCGAACAGTTCATTGAAGTCATTGGCGTCGTCACTGGCCTTCAAACGCTCCTTGAGGCGTTGATGGCGGGCATCCCGCAGACTTTGCAAGTCGGAGGTCTCAAGCACGCGCAAGGCATCGGGGCAGTGCTTCTCAACTCGCCAGCCGAACTGTTCTTCCATCATGAACCGATCGAACAGAACGATATCCGGGGCCAGTTCGCTGATGAACGTGTCGAAGCTGCTGTTGTTCAATTCGATCGGGACTTCGCGAATGCCCAAGACCGTAAGGTCTGCCCGGTGTTCACCGGTGCCGGCCGGGCTACTGAACGTAATGTCCCAGCCTTGCTGCAAGAAGGTCTCGAGAATTTGCATCATGTGCCCGCCGGCCGCCGAAGAACGGGGCTCGGGCCAGACGTAACCAATGACCAGGACTTTGGTTGCGTGGGGCTGAGTCATGAACGGACATTCCTTGATGCGAGCAGAAGGCAGGGGACAAAAGCGGGGCGCAATTAAACCACAGGCGAAGGCGATCCCGATGCCCGCCCTGGTCGATATCAGGCGTTCGCGAGAATGCCTTTGACCTTGTCGCGCAACTGGTCAATAGAAAACGGCTTGCCAATCACTGACATGCCTGCGGGCACATCAATGCTTTCGGCATAGCCGCTGGCAAACAGGATCGGCAACTCAGGGCGCAGCATCCGAGCCTGGGTGGCCAGTTCACGGCCGTCCATCACCGGCAAGCCAACGTCGGTCATCATCAAATCGATGTACTGATCTTCATCGTTGAGAAACTCCAGCGCCTTTTCACTGCCATCCGCCTCGAGCACCTTGAACTCGAGCTCCTCCAGCACATCGACAATCAGCATGCGCACGATGGCGTCGTCTTCGACTACAAGGATGATGGACGCGTTGGCGGACATAGTGGGGGTCTCAGAGGTTGAATTCGCGGTTGTCGGTCGATCGAAATCGCCGGGCTCTTGCTTGAGTAAGTGACGGAACCCGACAAGTTCCCACGCGGTAGAAAAAAGAATAGCCGCACAAGTGCTGGCAAGGATAACCGCTCCTTTACGATGGAGCAGTGGAATGTGGGATTTTCCGCGAAAAGGTGTCAGAAAATTGGATCAAACCGGCGCTTTTGGGGCAAACTCCTTGGTTTTCAACAGTTCGACAAGGTTTCCCCCATGACATCCGCGTCTTCGGTTGATGAGCAACGATTCCGTAAACTCCTGAGCCGCAACGTCAGCCTGCCGTTGGGTGTCGGCGTGCTCAGTGCAGTGTTCTTTGTTTCGCTGATTACTTATCTGCTGTCGGTGATCCAATGGGTCGAGCACACCGACCGGGTGATCAATAACGCCAATGAATCGATCAAGCTGACCGTCGATCTGGAAACCGGTATGCGCGGCTTCCTGCTCACTGGCGACGAGCACTTCCTTGAACCCTACGAAACGGCCAAGCCACGAATCACTGTCGCCCTCAATACCTTGCTCGAACTGACTGCGGACAACCCGGTGCAGACCGACCGCCTGCACCGGCTCCAGGCCATGCAGAATGAGTGGGCCACTTACGCACAGACAATGATCGATTTGCAGCGCGCGAGCGGCGATTACCGCAGCGTGGTCAAGGCAGGGCGCGGCAAGCGGCTGACCGATGAGATCCGCAAGCAATTCGAAGACGTGATCGACATGGAGCAACAGTTGCGCACCACGCGCAACGAGCAAGTGCGCCGTACCACGATCTGGAGCATCAGCCTTTACCTGTTGTTCATCGCCGGTATCAGCGGATTGCTGGCCTACGTTGGCCGTCGGGATTTGCTCAACCTTTCACAAAACTACAGCGCCAACCTCGCCTCGCAACAGGCCAGCGCCCAGCGTCTGGAACAACAGGCCTGGTTGCGCAATGGCCAGACCGAACTGGCCGAACAAGTGCTGGGGCAACTGTCGCTTAATTTGCTGGGCCGCAACATTCTGCAGTTCTGCGCGCAGTACCTGGGCACTGCAGTGGCGGCTATTTATGTTCGTGAAGAGCACGGCGGTCTCAAGCGCATTGCTTCTTACGGTTTCTCCCGCGAGCAGGAAGCGCGCGAACAGCATATTTACAGCGATGAAGGCATTGTCGGCCAGGTAGCGAACCAGGCTCGCTTGATTCGTCTTGAGGACGTACCGAGCGATTACTTCAAGGTCAGCTCCGGTCTGGGCGAAGGTCTGCCCCATAGCGTGCTGGTGGTGCCGACCAGTGACGACGAACGCGTCAACGGTGTGATCGAACTGGGCTTCCTGCGCCCGCTGACGGACCGCGATGTCGAATTGCTTGAGTTGATTGCCGGCAACATCGGCACGTCCATCGAGGCCGCTCGCTATCGCCAGCGCTTGCAGGAAGTGCTGGCCGAAACTCAACAGCTCAACGAAGAGCTGCAGGTTCAGCAAGAAGAACTCAAGACCGCCAACGAAGAACTGGAAGAGCAGTCGCGGATTCTCAAGGAGTCCCAGGCGCATCTGGAAACCCAGCAGGTCGAGCTTGAACAAACCAATGAGCAACTCGCCGAGCAAGCGCAGATTCTGGCCGAGCAGCGCGACGCCATGGACCTGAAGAACACCGAGCTCAATCAGGCCCAGGCCCAGCTCGAAGAACGCGCCGAAGAGTTGCAGCGCTCGAGCAAGTACAAGTCTGAATTCCTCGCCAACATGTCCCACGAGTTGCGCACGCCGCTGAACAGCTCGTTGATCCTGGCCAAGTTGCTGGCGGAAAACCCTCAGGAAAACCTCAGCGCCGAGCAGGTCAAGTTCGCCGAGTCGATCTACTCCGCCGGCAATGATTTGCTCAACTTGATCAACGACATTCTCGACATTTCCAAGGTCGAGGCCGGCAAGCTTGAGATGCGACCGGAGAACACCAGTGTCGCCCGTCTGGTGGATGGCTTGCGCGGGATGTTTGAGCCATTGGCTGCAGACAAGAAGCTGGATTTCCACGTCGAGGTGCAGGCCGGTGCGCCGATGATGATCTTCACCGACCGCCAACGTCTGGAGCAGGTCATCAAGAACCTGCTGTCCAACGCGGTGAAATTCACCGAAAAAGGCACGGTCAGCCTGACGGTCGCCAGCCAGCCCAGCGACGGTATCGCCTTTATTATTCGCGACTCGGGGATTGGCATTGCCGCGGATCAGCAGGACAGCATTTTCGAAGCCTTCCGCCAGGCCGATGGCACCACCAATCGCCGTTACGGCGGCACCGGCCTGGGCTTGTCGATTTCCCGCGATCTGGCCGCCTTGCTCGGCGGTTCCATCAGTGTCACCAGCGAGCCGGGGCAGGGCAGTGTGTTCACGCTGGTTTTGCCGCAGCAATACGTTGAACAGGGCGAGGATCTTGTCGAACCGATGAGAGCCACGCCGGTGGCCATTACACCGAGAGTGACGCCCGCCGCGCTGGTGCCGTTGATTGCTGATGTCGATATTCCGCGTTTCGACGACGATCGTACCAAGGCGCCATTCGCCACTCGTTGCATTCTGGTGGTGGAAGACGAGCCGAACTTTGCCAATATCCTTTACGACCTGGCGCATGAGCTGGGTTATCAGTGCCTGGTGGCGCACGGGGCGGACGAGGGGTACGACCTGGCCAGGGAGTTCATCCCGGACGCCATTCTGCTGGACATGCGTCTGCCGGATCATTCCGGGTTGACTGTGTTGCAACGCCTGAAGGAGCACGCTGAAACCCGGCACATTCCGGTGCATGTGATTTCCGTGGAAGACCGGGTCGAAGCCGCGATGCACATGGGCGCTATCGGTTATGCGGTCAAACCGACTACCCGCGAAGAACTCAAGGACGTGTTTGCCCGCCTTGAGGCCAAGCTGACCCAAAAGGTCAAACGGGTCCTGTTGGTCGAAGACGATGATTTGCAGCGCGACAGCATTGCCCGACTGATCGGCGACGATGACATCGAGATCACTGCCGTTGGCCTGGCGCAGGACGCGCTGAACCTGCTGCGCACGACGGTTTTCGATTGCATGATCATCGACCTGAAGTTGCCGGACATGCTCGGCAATGACCTGCTCAAGCGCATGTCCACGGAAGATATCTGCTCGTTCCCGCCAGTGATCGTCTACACCGGGCGCAACCTGACCCGGGACGAAGAGGCCGAGCTGCGCAAGTATTCGCGCTCGATCATCATCAAGGGCGCGCGCTCGCCAGAGCGTTTGCTCGATGAGGTCACACTCTTTTTGCACAAAGTCGAATCCAGGTTGTCCCATGAACGCCAGAGGATGCTCAAGACCGCGCGCAGCCGCGACAAGGTTTTCGAGGGTCGCAAGGTGCTGTTGGTGGACGACGATGTACGCAACATCTTCGCCCTCACCAGTGCTCTGGAGCAAAAGGGGGCAGTCGTGGTCATCGGCCGGAACGGCCGTGAAGCGATTGAAAGGCTGAATGAAGTCGAGGACATCGATCTGGTGTTGATGGACGTGATGATGCCGGAGATGGATGGCTACGAAGCCACCATCGAGATCCGCAAGGACCCGCGCTGGCGCAAGCTGCCGATCATTGCGGTGACGGCCAAGGCCATGAAGGACGATCAGGAGCGCTGCTTGCAAGCGGGCTCCAATGATTACCTGGCCAAGCCCATTGACCTGGATCGCCTGTTCTCGCTGATTCGCGTGTGGTTACCAAAAATGGAACGCATTTAGTGGAACGCAATTTTTCAGTGGAGCGAAATAGCGAAATCGAAATTCGCTTGTTGATCGAAGCGATCTATCTCAAATACAGCTATGACTTTCGTGACTACTCCGGCGCTTCGATCAAGCGCCGGGTCAATCACGCCTTGAGCCAGTTCGAGTGCACGACCATTTCAGCGCTGCAGGAAAAGGTCTTGCACGACCCGACGGCGTTCATGCAGTTGCTGCAACTGCTGACGATTCCGGTCAGCGAAATGTTCCGCGACCCTTCGCACTTCCTCGCGATCCGGCAGGAAGTGGTGCCGCTGCTCAAGACCTACCCCTCGATCAAGATCTGGATCGCTGGTTGCAGCACGGGAGAAGAGGTCTATTCGATGGCCATTCTGCTGCGCGAAGAAGGCTTGCTCGATCGCACCATCATCTACGCCACCGACATCAATCCGCGCTCGCTGGACAAAGCCAAGCAAGGGATTTTCTCCATGGAGAATGTCCGCGCCTACACTCATAACTACCAGCAGGCAGGTGGCCAGCGTTCGTTCGCCGACTACTACACGGCGGCCTACGGTTACGCCATTTTCGACAAGACGCTGTGTGAGAACGTGACCTTCGCCGATCACAGCCTGGCGACCGACAGTGTCTTTTCAGAAACTCAATTAATTTCGTGTCGTAATGTTTTGATTTATTTCAATAAAAAGCTTCAGGATCGTGCGTTCGGCTTGTTCCATGAATCCCTTTGCCATCGAGGATTTTTGGTGCTGGGCAGCAAGGAAACCCTGGATTTTTCGGCCTACAGTAACCAGTTCGAACCGTTGGTCAAACAAGAACGGATTTACCGCAAATCATGAACAGTGCAGCGGATTTTCCTTCTATTGAAGCTATCGTGATCGGCGCCTCGGCCGGCGGTGTGGAGGCGTTGCTGAACATCCTCAGCCCATTGCGAGAAGGCTTCAAGCTGCCGATCATCGTGGTTTTGCACCTGCCGGACGACCGTCGCAGCCATTTGGCCGAGGTGTTCGCACGGCGAGTAGCCATGCCTGTGCTGGAAGCCCGCGACAAGACGCTGGTCGAAGCCGGAACGCTGTATTTCGCGACACCGGGTTATCACTTGTCGGTGGAGCAGGACCGCAGTTTTTCCTTGAGCCTGGAAGCCCGCGTGCATTATTCGCGACCGGCCATCGACTACCTGTTCGAGTCGGCCGCCGATGCCTACGGTTCAGCCTTGGCCGCCGTGTTGTTGACCGGCGCCAACCGCGATGGCGCTCGCGGCCTGGCCCAGGTCAAACGCCGTGGCGGCATGACCGTCGTTCAGGACCCGGACGAAGCCCAGGTCGCGACCATGCCTCAGGCTGCACTTGATTTACACCAGCCAGACCACATCCTCCCTATACGCGGCATCGGCCGTCTGCTTGTCGAGCTGGAACGAATCGCATGCTAAGTACTATCCAGGCCAAACTGCTGATCGTCGACGATCTGCCGGAGAACTTGTTGGCGCTCGAAGCGTTGATCAGGCGCGAAGACCGTATCGTCTATAAAGCCTTGTCCGCCGACGAGGCCTTGTCGCTGTTGCTGCAACACGAGTTCGCCATGGCCATTCTCGACGTGCAGATGCCCGGCATGAACGGCTTCGAATTGGCCGAACTGATGCGCGGGACGGAAAAGACCAAGAACATCCCGATCGTGTTCGTCAGTGCCGCCGGTCGTGAGCTGAACTACGCGTTCAAGGGCTACGAAAGCGGCGCCGTGGATTTTCTCTATAAGCCGCTGGATATTCATGCGGTCAAGAGCAAGGTCAACGTGTTCGTCGAACTGTATCGCCAAAGCAAGGCGATGAAACAGCAGGTCGAAGAGCTGGAGCAAAGCCGCCGCGAGCAGGAAGCGCTGCTCAAGCAGTTACAGAGTGCCCAGCTGGAACTGGAGCAAGCGGTGCGCATGCGTGATGACTTCATGTCCATCGTTGCGCACGAAGTCCGCACGCCGCTCAATGGTCTGATCCTCGAAACCCAGTTGCGCAAGATGCATCTGGCCCGGGATAACGCCGCGGCGTTCACCATGGATAAGATGCACGCGATGGTCGATCGCGACGAGCGGCAGATCAAAAGCCTGATCCGCCTGATCGAAGACATGCTTGATGTGTCGCGAATTCGCACCGGCAAGTTGTCGATCCGACCGACGCGCTTCGATCTGTCGGCGCTGGTTCGCGGCTTGTTGCAGAACTTTGCACCGCAGATCGATGCTGCCGAGTCCTCGGTCACCCTGGAGGCCGAGCAACCGGTGGTGGGCAGCTGGGACGAATTTCGTGTTGAACAGGTGATTTCCAACCTGCTGACCAATGCTTTGCGCTACGGCGCCAAGAGTCCGATCACCGTTAAGGTGTACAGTGAGAGCGGTCAGGCTCGGGTGGAAGTGCGCGATCTCGGGATCGGAATCGGCGAAGAGAACCAGAAGCGTATTTTCCAGCAGTTCGAACGCGTCACGGCCAAACACGCTGTCGCGGGGTTGGGCCTGGGGTTGTTTATTTCCGAACAGATTGTGGCCGCCCATGGCGGTTCCATTACCGTCGAAAGCCGGATTGGCGAAGGCGCCTTGTTTCGCGTTTGTCTGCCGCTGTAGGAAAACAGCCAGAAAAACGCAACCTCTGATCGACCTCACGGTCGTATCAGCAGCTATTGACCGAACAAAGGCTTCCCATGAGTGAAGATGCACAAGACGTCGTATTGATCGTCGAAGATGACCCCTCGATTCTGATGGTGCTCTCGGCCTATCTGTCGGGTGAGGGCTACCGGGTGTTGCAGGCCGAAAACGGCGAGCAAGCCTTCGAAATTCTGTCGAGCAAACCGCACCTGGACATGATGATCACCGATTTCCGCCTGCCGGGCGGAATCTCTGGCGTCCAGATTGCCGAACCTGCGGTGAAGCTGCGACCGGAACTCAAGGTGATCTTTATCAGCGGTTACCCGCAGGAGATCCGCGAGACGGACAGCCCGATTACCCGTAAAGCACCGATCCTGGCCAAGCCGTTCGATCTGGATGTACTGCAAGAGCTTATGCAGGAAATGCTTTCCTGAGAGCCCACGTACTATCGTAGGAGCTGCCGAAGGCTGCGATCTTTTGATCTTATAAAAGCAAGATCAAAAGATCGCAGCCTTCGGCAGCTCCTACAGGGGATGCGTCAAATCCGGATCATCTCCCGCACCTTCGCCGTCAATAGGTCGAAGGTGAACGGTTTGGTGATCATCTGCATGCCGGGATCAAGGAAGCCACCGCGCACCGCTGCGTGTTCGGCGTAGCCGGTGATGAACAATACCTTGAGGTCAGGCCGGTATTGCCGGCCGATTTCCGCCAGTTGCCGGCCATTCATGCCGGGCAATCCAACGTCGCTGATCAACAGATCGATACGCTGCCCGGAATCGAGAATCGGCACCGCGCTGTCGGCATCGTCAGCCTCGACGAAGGCATAACCCAGATCGCTCAACACCGTACTGACCAACACCCGCACCGCCGGATCGTCCTCGACGATCAGCACCGTTTCGCCATTCTGTGCGAACGGAGCGTGCTGGACCTCCACCGGGCTGTCCTGAGGCACGTCACCGCCGAATCGCGGGAGAAACAGACTCACCGTGGTGCCTTCGCCCACTTCACTGTGAATGGCGACGTGGCCGCGTGATTGCTTGCTGAAGCCATAGATCATCGACAATCCAAGGCCTGTGCCCTGACCGATTGGCTTGGTGGTAAAAAACGGATCAAAGGCCCGGTTGATGGTGCTTTGCGGCATGCCGCACCCAGTGTCCGTGACGCTCAGCACCACGTAATCACCCGGTTGCAGGTTGCTCTGGGTCTCGGTGAAGCCAATGTCCAGATGCTGATTGCTGGTTTTCACCACCAGTTTGCCGCCATCGGGCATCGCATCCCGCGCATTGATCACCAGATTGAGCAGGGCGCTTTCCAATTGGTTCGGATCGGCTTCGGCCACCCAGAGTTGCTCGTCCAGCTGCATGTCCAGCTGAATGGTTTCGTTGATGCTGCGCTGAAGCAGCTCGCCCATGGACACCACCAGGGTGTTCATCTCCACGGGTTTGGAGTCCAGCGACTGACGCCGGGAGAACGCCAGCAGACGGTGGGTCAGGCCTGCCGCGCGGTTGGCTGAGGTCACGCCCAGGTCGATAAGACTGTCCAGATCGTCGGTGCGCCCACGGGCCAGACGTCGGCGCAGCAGTTCCAGGCTGCCGATGATGCCGGTCAGCATGTTATTGAAGTCGTGGGCAATGCCGCCGGTGAGCTGGCCGACCGCTTCCATCTTCTGCGATTGGCGCAGGGCTTCTTCATTGTGTCGCAGCTGGGCGGTGCGTTCCTCGACCTGCTGTTCAAGCGTTTCGAGGGTGTTTTGCAACCGCAGTTCGCTTTGACTCAGATCGATCAGCCGGTCCCTGGCTTCGTACTGTCGTCGACGTCCGCGCAATGCGGTGGTCACCAGGCTGATCAACGTGACCGGGTGAAAAGGGCGCTCAAGAAAGGTCACGTTCCCCAGTTGTGGGCCGTAGCGCGACGCCGGGTTTTGTTCCGGGCCGCCATGGTAGGTCATCAATACAATCGGAAGGTCCGACCAGGCCGGTTGTTGCTCAATCAGACCGAGCAACGGTTCAAGATCACCGCCCAACAAGGCCTCGGAAGAGATCAGCAGCAAACCTGCCCCTTGCTCCAGCTCGCTGCACAACGCCACCAGGTCCCGAGTAATTATCCCGTCGTAACCCGCCTCATTGAGCATCATCAGCGCAATCTGGCTGTCGCGACCCAGCGGCGCGAGAATGATCGCGCGCTCGGACATCGCTTCCTGGGCAATCACGGGCTGCCTTCCTCAAGCAAGGGTTTGCTGGCTCCCAGATAAGTGGGGACGCCGCGCAATACCCCTTGAAATGCATCCAGCGGTTCACCAATGGTCATCCCTTGGTCGCTGATGCGGTATTCCCGAATGGTTGACTCATGGCTGCCCGTGCGTTTCTTGATGATCGAGATCGCCCGGCGAACCTTGCCCACTGCCTCGAAGTAACGCAGCAGGATGACCGTATCGGCCAGATAGGTGATGTCCACGGGGGCCTGCATGTCACCGACCAGTCCATGCTGGGCGACGGTCATGAAGGTCGCGGCACCCTGGCGGTTGAGGTACAGCAGCAACTCGTGCATGTGCAGTACCAGCGCGTTTTCCTCTGGCATTGCCGCCTGATAGCCATTGATGCTGTCGATCACCACGGTCTTGATATTGCCCTCATCGACGCAGCGACGAACCCGGTAGGAAAACTCTCCGGGGGACAACTCGGCCGCGTCCACTTGCTCGATCAGCAGGTTGCCAGTGTCTTGCAGTGCCTTGAGGTCGATGCCGATGTTCTTCATGCGTTCGAGCAGCAACCCGAGCTCTTCGTCGAAAATAAACAGTGCGGCTTTTTCGCCCCGAGCCACGGCGGCAGCGGCGAAGATCATCGAGATCAGCGATTTGCCAGTACCGGCCGGGCCGAGGATCAGCGTGCTGGAGCCGGTCTCGATACCGCCGCCGAGCAGAGCGTCCATGGCCTTGATGCCGCTGGACAATTGCTGGCGGACATAGCGACCGCGGTGCTCGGCGGCCACCAGGCGCGGAAAAACATGCACGCCGTCGCCCATGATGGTGAAGTCGTGATAACCGCCACGGTACTTCTGACCGCGATATTTCACCACGCGGATGCGTCGACGCTCGGCGCCATAGTTGGGGGTCAGTTCTTCAAGGCGTACAACTCCGTGGGCCACACTGTGCACGGTTTTATCGAGGGATTCGGTGGTCAGGTCGTCCAGCAACACCACTGTGGCGTCATAGCGCACGAAGTAATGTTTGATCGCAAGGATCTGGCGACGGTAGCGTAATGAGCTTTGGGCCAGCAGACGGATCTCGGAAAGGCTGTCGAGCACCACGCGGGTCGGTTTGACCCGTTCGACCACTTCGAAAATCTGCTTGGTGGCTTCGCCCAGTTCAAGATCCGAGGAATACAACAAGCTCTGCTGATGCTCGGCATTGAGCAGGCTTTCAGGGGGCGTCAGCTCGAAAATGTGGATGTTCTCATCCAACTCCCAGCCGTGGGACAACGCTCCCTGTCGCAGTTCTCGCTCGGTTTCCGACAACGTGATGTACAACGAGCGTTCACCGGCACGAGCGCCGGCCAACAGGAAATGCAAAGCGACGGTGGTTTTGCCGGTACCGGGTTCACCCTCCAGTAAAAACACATGCCCGCGGGACAAACCACCGGCCAGGATGTCATCCAGACCTTCGATGCCGGTGGCGGCTTTTGCACTGATCAACTCGTTTGATGTAGACAAAAAATGCCCTCTCATGACTAGGGGAAACGAGGCAGCAGGCCGTAAGTGCCTGAATGGACTGCCTGTTCTCTTGACCCTTGGCCGAGACGACGAGTTCAACGAAATTTTTGCTGTTGTTAAAGCCCTTGCTGCAAGGCCGGGTCGTCGGGATTGAGTTGTTCAAGTTGCGCCAACAGAATCTGCACGTTCTGCAGCTGGCCGCTTTCTTTCCAGTAGTTGATCAACAATACCCGGGCTCTCCGGTCGGCCGGGTGCCGCTGGACGATCTCCTGCAACTGTTTCTGCGCCGCTTCCAGTTCCTGTTCATCGTGAAGTGTGGTGGCCAGGTCGTAGCGGTAATCCTTGTTGTCCGGCTCCAGCTCCACGGCTTTGGAAAGGCCGAGCAGGGCGAACTCACTTTGCCCGTGATGCAGCAGCCAGAGCCCCAGGGCATGTTGCAGGTAGGCCGAGTCGGGCTGAGCCTTCAGCTGCTTGGCCAACAGTTGCCGGGCAGCATCGTTTTGGCCCAGGCGATCCAGCACGTCGATTTGCATCACCAGCGCGGGCAGGTTGCCGGGCGCAAGACGCAAGGTGTTCTGCAGCGCCTGCTGCGCCTCTTTCCATTCGGCATTGTGCAGATGCAGCCGAGCCAGTTGATATTGGTTGTCGGCGCTTTCCGGTTGACTCTTCAGGTCCTGTTCCCAGGCATCGATGGCTTGCTCCAGCGGCCCGAAGTACAAACCGAGATCGTCCGGCGACAGCCCCAGCAAGGCATTCACGGCGGCATAGCGGACGCGCTGTTCGCTGTCATCGAGTAACGGGCCCAGCAGCAGGCTGCGCTGACCGCTGGGCACCAGACCGCTGATGCTTTTGATCGCCGCGATGCGCACGTCTGGCGATTCATGCTGCAAGTCCGCATCCGCCAGTTTCAGGGCCACGGAGCTGGGGTAGTTGGGCAGTTCGGCATGCAACCAGACGCGGCGTTTGGGCGATATATCAGAGCGGGCCAATTGCTGGTAGAGCACCCGCGCTGCGCCCGGCTGGCCTGCGCGCGCCTGGTTCAGCGCCTCGCTGTAGCCACGCTTGATCGCCTCCGGCACGGCGGGGGTTGTGCTGCGCAGGAAAAACCAGGCAAGGCCGATGGCAAACAGGACGCAGAGGCTGATGAGCAAGTAGCGGCGGGACTGGGGCATGCAGGAATCCGGGAGCTGGCAAGCTGTTGCAAAGATGCCAGCTTCGGTCAGGCAAGGCTGTGAGTCAAACCCAGACTTGGTTCATTACGTTAGTCAGTCGATTCAAGGCAGTCTGGCTTTTCAATGATTTTGCCTACAGGTTGCGTCGACATTGAAACCCGTCGAGGCGCCTTGGCAGTGACTACGCTTGCTGGAGATGACTCGATGAGCGTTCCCATGCAACCGCTGCTTCAGTACTTCAAAGCGATACTCAACCCCGGGCCCGGAGTGGCGCTGTTCGCCCTGCGGACCATCGCGGCCGGGCTGCTGACGTTGTATCTGGCGTTCCTGTTCGACCTTGAGCAGCCCAAGTGGTCAATCATGGCGGTGGTCATCGTCAGCCAGCCATTGGGCGGCATGGCCCTGGCCCGGAGTTTCGGCCAGGTCATCGGCACCACGTTCGGGGCGGTCGTGGCGGTGTTGATCATGGCGATCTTTCCCCAGGCGCCCCTGCCTTTCATCCTCACCCTGGCCTTGTGGCTGGCGCTGTGTACCGCCGGCGGCACCTTGTTGCGCTACACCAGTTCCCAGGCGTTTGTTTTGAGCGGGTACACGGCGGTGGTCGTGGCACTGCTGGCGGTGCCCGATCAGGACGGTACATTCCTTCTCGCCGTCACCCGCGTGACCGAGACGCTATTGGCGGTGGCTTGCGTGTGCGTGGTCAGCCTGCTCACGGCGCGACCGGAAGCTGTGGCCCGGGATTACTTCGCCAAAATCGATCAGGTCATCAAGCTGCTTGCGACCCACGCCGCTGCGGTCATTCGAACCGAGGAAAGCGAAGCCGATTTCCATCGACGGCAGATGCAGCTGCTCGGCGCGATCAGCGCCCTGGAGGGGGTACGTCGGCATTTGTATTTCGATGCGCCACGGTTGCGCAGCTCCAATGAGTTGGTGCAGTTGCTGGGCAATCAGCTGGTGTTGTTGACGTCGCGGCTGACAGCTTTGCGTCACCAGCGGGAGCTACTTGCCGAGCGCTGGAAAGGCGCGTTGCCGGAGGAGATACAGCGTTTGCGCGCCGAAGAACTGGTCTTTCTCGATGAACTGGCCTTGCAGGGGCGATCATTGTCGACCAAGGCCCGGCAGCGCTTCTCGGCACTGCAACAGCGTTTCGATGACCAGGCCTACAAGGCCGAACAACTCACCGAGACGATGCCAGCCACCCTGCGTTCACTGGCCTGGGCACTGCGCTGGGAACAGGCGCGGATGCTGGAGCAGCTCGGCCAGATTCTCGAACTGAGCGACGCGATCCAGGACGGGCGTGCGGCCAGTAGCATGTTCCGCGGCCAGGACAACCCCTTGCATCTGGACTTCACCCTGGCGGCGATGAACGCGATCCGGGCATTTACCGCATTGGTGGTGGCCGGTCTGATCTGGATCGAGACCGGTTGGGACGGGGCACGTGGCGGGATGATCGTGGCCGGAATTCTCTGTTCTCTGATGGCGACTTTCCCCCGGCCGTTGCTGGCCAGCCAAAGCTTTGCCAGGGGGTTGGGTCTGGCCTTGGTGGTGTCGGCGCTGTATCTGTTCCTGCTGATACCAATGATCAGTGACTTCGAGTTACTCGCCTTGTTGCTCACCCCCTTGCTGTATGCCGTCGCGGTGGGGTTGTCGAGCCCGCCAACCACGGGCACAGGCATTGGTCTTGGGCTCACGACAATGCTGTTGCTGGGCCCGCAAAACACAGAAATCGGCCAAAACAGTGCCATTCAGTGGTTCGAGTTCGCCGGTTCCTATATCTGCGCAGCCGCACTGGCGCTCAGTGTCTACGCCTTGATCTTCCCGTTCAGGCCCGTTTTGCGGATTCGCCGGCTGTTCAATGAGAACTGTGAGCAGGTCTACGCTTTGCTGAAGACGCCGGCCACCGATGAGCAGCAATTCGCGTTTGAAAGCCGCATGGTCGATCGCCTGACCATGATGTTGGGATTATTGCCGGCTACCAACGACAAGCAATCCAGCGAGCTGTTCGAAGTCAGTCTCGGGTGCATGGCGCTGGGTGTTGCCTTGAACCAGCTCAGGCAACAGGGACAGAGCAACACGTTGCTCAGTACTGAACAGCAAAACCGTTTGCTCGCTGCGGTCCGTGAGACAGGACGATTGATCGCCGGGCGGCCCGGAATTGATCTTGAGCAGCTACTCGGCAACTTGCGTGTCTTGGGCGATGAAATGGACGACTTGCATTTAGACGTTCATGAACACCTGTGGTCGGTCTTCAGGATGCGCGTGGCGTTGTTGATCGTGGTGTCGTTTCTGGAGCGACATCGTAAATACTTTCAACCCGCACAAACCGAAGGAGTGCCAGCCCTTGCCCATTGATTTTGAATTGGGTGGCGTCTACTTGCCGCCGATTGCCCAGGCATTACTGCTGGCGCTACCGATTTACCTGGTGCTGGACTGGATCTTGCGCCGCCTTGGCGTGCTGCGGTTCGTCTGGCATGAAGCCTTGTTCGAAGGTGCGCTGTACGCCTGCGTTTGCGCAACGCTGATTCTGGTGATGGGAGCTTGATGCGTTGAAGAAGATCCTTGCCCGACTCGTTACGGTGGCGGTGGTGTTGCTGGCCTTTGTTCTCGGCTGGTTTGCCTGGGAACATTACACCCGCGCCCCCTGGACCCGCGATGCACGGGTGCGTGCCGATGTGGTGACGTTGTCCGCCGATGTCTCGGGGCGCATCGTTGGCCTGGGCGTGCAGGACAACCAGCATGTGGAGAAAGGCCAGTTGCTGCTGGAGATCGACCCGGCACGCTATGTCCTGGCGGTTGAGCATGCCAAGCGCTCGGTGGAAGTGGCGAAAGCCACCCTTGGTCAGTCCGAGGCAACGATTGTCGCCAGTGAAGCGTTGCTCCGCCAGCGTCAGAGTGAAGAGCGCCGACGGCGCACGCTCAAGCAGCGGTTGGCAATTTCTGGCGAAGAATGGGAAAAGTCCAGCACGGAAGTGGCGGTGGCGCAGGCCGAATTGCTGCGTAACCAGGCCAACCTCGGTCTGGCTCACGCTAACGTGCAATTGGCCATCGCCGCATTGACCCAGGCCGAACTGGACTTGCAGCGCACCCGGGTCGAAGCGCCCGTGACGGGTTACGTCACCAACCTGCTGACCCGTCAGGGTGACTATGCCGCGGCCGGTGGCGCGTTGTTGGCGCTGGTGGACAGCGACTCGTTTTATGTCAGTGGCTATTTTGAAGAAACCAAGCTGCCACGAATCGAGGAGGGCGACCGGGTCAGGATTGAATTGATGAGCGGCGAAACCTTCGGCGGCACTGTGCAAAGCATTGCCTTCGCCATTTCCGACCGGGAGAACCTGCCCGGCGGTCGATTGCTGGCCAACATCAACCCCAGTTACACCTGGGTCAAACTGGCGCAACGGGTGCCGGTGCGGATACAGATCGACCCCGATTACGCGGCCAAAAACCGACTGCGTGCCGGGACCACGGCCACCGTAACCATCATGGAAAACCACGATCACCAATCCACACCTTGACCATGTAGGAGCCGAGCTTGCTCGCGATGGCGGCGTGTCAGTCGACATCAATGTTGAATGTTAAGCCGCCATCGCGAGCAAGCTCGGCTCCTACAGGGGTAAGGTGTTTTCCTCAGGCAAAAAAAAGCCCCGCGACCGAATGAGGCGCGGGGCAAAGGAATTGGTTGGTTGCGGCCAACCAAAGGAGCTTGTTAAAACATTACTTGCTGGCGACCGTCTCTGGTTGCCAGCCACCGCCCAGCGCTTTGTAAATCGCGACAATGCCGCGATACAGATCGACTTCGGCCTGGGCCTGAGTGTCTTCAGCTGCCAGGCGCTCACGCTGGGCGTCGAGCAGGACGAGGAAGTCCGCAGTGCCTTCGCGGTAGCGAATTTCGGCCAGGTCAGCCGCGGCGCGGCTGGATTCACTCTGACGAATCAGTGAGATCAAGCGCTGTTGACGTTTGCCGTAGTCGCTAAAGGCGTTTTCCGATTCTTCCAACGCCAACAGTACTTGCTGCTCGTAGGTCGCCAGGGCGCCTTCGGCATCAGCATCGGCGCCACGTAGACGGGCGCGCACGCTGCCAAGGTCGAACGCCGCCCAGGTAATGCTTGGGCCCAGTGCCCAGGCGTTGGCCGCCGAGGAACCGATTTGCGAACCGCGCCCGGCGGTGAAGCCAAGGAAACCGCTGAGGCTGACCCGAGGGAACAAATCAGCCTTGGCCACGCCGATACGGGCGGTAGCGGAAGCCAGTTTGCGCTCAGCGCTGAGAATGTCCGGGCGACGTTGCAGCAGTTCACCCGGATCACCGATCGGCAGGGCCTTGGCGATCGCCGGCAAGTCTTTTGGACTCAGGTCGACGGTCAGCTTGTCCGGCCGCTCACCCAACAGGGTAGCGATGCGGTTTTTCTGCCGAACCTGTTCGGCCTGCAATTGCGGAACGCTGGCTTCGACGGACGCCAGGCGCGCATCGGCGCGAACCACATCGAGCTGATCGCCGACGCCGGCATCACGCAGACTGACGGTGATCTTGCTCGATTCCTGCTGGTTGTTCAGGTTGGCCAGGGCGATCTTTTCCCGCAGCTGCGCACCGCGCAGTTGTCCGTAGGCATCCACCAGTTCGGCAATCATCGAGACTTGCAGTTGGTACAGATCGGCTTCGAGCGCTTGCTGTTCGGCGTCGGCAGATTCCAGGTTGCGCTGGATACGGCCAAACAGGTCGATCTCCCACGCCATGTCCAGGCCCAGGTCGTAGCGTTCGCTACTGACCCGCTTGGTGGTCTGGCCCGGGATTTGACCCTTGGCCAGGTCACTGCTGACCCGGCTGGTGATGGTTGGCATGGCGTCATTGCTGACGTCATCGCGAATTGCCCGGGCTGCTTTCCAGCGAGCGAAGGCTACGCGCAAATCACGGTTGCCTTGCAGCGATTGAGTCACCAACTGGTTGAGGGTCGGATCTTCGAACTGCTGCCACCAGATGCCTTCGAAACGCGAGCGGTCGTAGTTCTTCTGACCGGCGCTGCCATCGGTGGCGGTGGTGATGTTGGCCGGCTCAGTGGCTGGGGTCTTGTAGTCCGGGCCGACGGCACAGGCACTCAGGGCCAGTACCAGAAGGCTCGGCAGGAAGGCTTTCAGGCTCATTGTTGCGCCTCCAGTTTCAGGGCCTTGGCCGCTTTGCGTTTTTCACCGCGCTCCACAAAGTTACGAATCAGTACGTAGAACACTGGCGTCAGCAACAGACCGAAGAAGGTCACCCCGAGCATCCCGGAGAACACCGCCACACCCATGGCATGACGCATTTCGGCACCGGCACCGCTGGAGAACACCAGAGGAACAACACCCATGATGAACGCGAAGGAAGTCATCAGGATCGGCCGCAGACGCAGACGGCAAGCTTCCAGTACCGCGGCGAGCGGGCTGAGGCCTTCGTCCTGCTGTTTGTCCTTGGCGAACTCGACGATCAGAATCGCGTTCTTACAGGCAAGCCCCACCAGTACGATCAAGCCGATCTGGGTGAAGATGTTGTTGTCGCCTCCCGAAGCAATCACACCGGTGATGGCCGACAGCAAGGTCATCGGTACGATCAGGATCACCGCCAGTGGCAGGCTCCAGCTTTCGTACTGTGCCGCGAGTACCAGGAACGCCAGCAGTACGCAGAGCGGGAAGACGAACAGTGCGGTGTTACCGGACAGAATCTGCTGGTAGGTCAGGTCGGTCCATTCGTAGGTCATGCCGTTCGGAAGTTCTTCCTTGAGCAGTTTCTCGATGGCTTTTTCCGCCTGGCCAGAGCTGTAGCCGGGGGCTGCTGCACCGTTGATTTCAGCGGTGATGAAGCCGTTGTAGTGCATCACGCGATCCGGGCCCGAGGTGTCGCTGACCTTGATGAAGGTCGCCAGCGGGATCATCTCGCCTTTGTTGTTACGCACTTTCAGCTGACCGATCTGGTCCGGTTCGAGACGGAACTGCTGTTCAGCCTGAACGTTGACCTGATAGGTACGACCAAAACGGTTGAAGTCGTTGGCATACAGCGATCCCAGATAGATCTGCAGGGTGTCGAAGATGTCGCTGACAGCCACGCCGTGGGTCTTGGCTTTTTCCCGGTCGATAGCCGCATCGACCTGTGGCACGTTCACGGTGTAGCTGGTGAACAGGGCGGCCAGTTCCGGGACGTTGTGGCTTTTGTTGATGATGTTCATGGTTTCTTTGTACAGCTCGTCATAACCCAGGTTGCCCCGGTCTTCGATCTGCAGGCGGAAACCACCGATGGTGCCCAGGCCTTGTACCGGCGGCGGCGGGAAGATCGCCATGTAGGCTTCCTGAATTCCGGCGAACTGGCCGTTCAATGCACCGGCAATCGCACCGGCGGACATGCTCGGGTCTTTACGCTCGTCGAACGGTTTCAGGGTCACGAACACGATGCCGGCGTTAGGGCTGTTGGTGAAACCGTTGATCGACAGGCCAGGGAAGGCCACCGCACTTTCCACGCCAGGCTGTTTCAGGGCGAGGTCGGACATGCGTTTGATCACATCTTCGGTACGGTCCAGGCTCGAGGCATCCGGCAGTTGCGCGAAGGCCACCAGGTATTGCTTGTCCTGGCCGGGGACGAAACCGGTCGGGGTGTTGGCGAAACCGAAGAAGGTCAGCACCATCAGACCTGCGTACAGCAGCAGGGCGATACCGCTGCTGCGGATAACCCGGCCCACGGTGCCGACATAACCATGGCTGGCCTTGTCGAAGAAGCGGTTGAACGGACGGAACAGCCAGCCACCAAAAATCTTGTCGAGGACCTTGGAGAAACCGTCCTTCGGCGCGTCATGGCTTTTGAGCAACACTGCGGCCAGTGCAGGCGACAGGGTCAGCGAGTTGAACGCCGAGATCACAGTCGAGATCGCAATGGTCAGGGCGAACTGCTTGTAGAACTGCCCGGTGAGCCCGGAGATGAAGGCCGCCGGGATAAACACCGCACACAGCACCAGTGCCGTTGCGATGATCGGGCCGGTCACTTCACGCATTGCCCGTTTGGTTGCTTCGACCGGCGTCAATCCCAGTCCGATGTTTCGCTCGACGTTCTCCACCACCACGATGGCGTCGTCCACCACGATACCGATGGCCAGTACCAGGCCGAACAGTGACAGGGCGTTCAGCGAGAAGCCGAACAGGTGCATCACGGCAAACGTACCAATCAGCGAAACCGGCACCGCCACCAACGGAATGATCGAGGCGCGCCAGGTTTGCAGGAACAGGATCACCACCAATACAACGAGGATCAGCGCTTCGAAGAGGGTGTGAACCACCGCCTCGATGGAGCCGCGCACGAAGATCGTCGGGTCATAGACGATGCTGAAGTCCATGCCTTCCGGAAAGCTCTTTTTCAGCTCCGCCATCTTGTCGCGTACTTCGTTGGAGATTTCGATCGCGTTGGAACCAGGACGCTGGAAGATCGGGATCGCTACCGCCGGCTGGTTGTTCAGCAACGAACGCAACGCGTATTGGCTGGAACCCAACTCAATGCGAGCGATGTCTTTCAGGCGAGTGATTTCACCGTTTTCGCCGGAGCGAATGATGATGTTCTCGAACTCTTCTTCAGAAACCAGACGACCTTGGGTGTTGACCGACAGCTGGAACGCCGTGGCATTCGGCGCGGGTGGCGCACCCAGTGCACCGGCAGCCACCTGACGGTTTTGTTCACGGATTGCGGTCACGACGTCGGTGGCGGTCAGGTTACGCGAAGCAGTCTTGTTCGGATCGAGCCACACACGCAGCGAGTAATCGCCCATACCGAACAGCTGCACGTCACCGACACCGCCCAGACGCGCCAGCTCATCCTTGATATTGAGTAAGGCGTAGTTGGACAGGTAGAGCATGTCGTAGCGTTTGTCCGGCGAGGTCAAGTGCACAACCATGGTCAGGTCGGGCGAAGCCTTGTCCACGGTGATACCAATACGGGTCACTTCCTCGGGAAGCTTCGGCTCGGTCCGGGTCACGCGGTTCTGCACCTGTACCTGTGCGTTGTCCAGGTCAGTGCCCAGCGCAAAGGTGATGGTCAGGGTGATCTTGCCGTCAGCGGTGGACTGCGAGGACATGTACAGCATGTTCTCGACGCCGGTGATGGCTTGCTCCAGTGGCGCGGCCACGGTTTCACCGATGACTTTTGGGTTGGCACCCGGGAAGTTGGCGCGGACCACAACGGTCGGCGGAACCACTTCCGGGTATTCACTGATCGGCAGCTGGAACAGCGAGATGGCGCCGGCGATCAGGATCAGCAGCGAAAGTACCGCTGCAAAGATCGGCCGTGAAATGAAGAATTGGGAAAAATTCATCGTAGAGATCCCTTAACCGCGTGGTGTCGCAGCAGCCAGTTTCACAACCGAACCCG
Source organism: Pseudomonas sp. LBUM1645 (assembly GCF_059716185.1). Classification (NCBI taxonomy): domain Bacteria; kingdom Pseudomonadati; phylum Pseudomonadota; class Gammaproteobacteria; order Pseudomonadales; family Pseudomonadaceae; genus Pseudomonas; species Pseudomonas sp. LBUM1645. The sequence goes on along the minus strand of NZ_CP166811.1, from coordinate 3,781,841 downwards.
GCGCGACCTTGGCAGGTGCGACTTGGGGCAGGTTGCTGGCTTCCAGCGCTTGTCGTTGTTGTGCGAGTGCCGCGAGGGTTTGTTCACTGGCCATCGGGATCACTTCAGGGGTGACCGGCGAACCAGGGCGAACTCGTTGCAGACCCTTGACGATGACGGTGTCGTCCTTGTTCAGGCCGCTGCGCACGATGCGCAAACCTTCGATCTTCGGACCCAGCTCGACCGAGCGGTAAACCGTCTTGTTGTCGGCATCCATCACCAGCACGAACTTTTTACCCAGATCGGTACCGACCGCTTCGTCGTTGATCAGCACGGCGGAATAGGTGCCGCTGCCGACCAGTTTCAGACGGGCATACAGGCCTGGGGTGTAGGCGCCGTCGCTGTTGTCGAACACGGCACGACCGCGGATGGTGCCGGTTTTCGGGTTGACCTGGTTGTCGACGAAGTTCATCACGCCCTGGTGTGGGTTGCCGTCTTCGTTGGAGAGTCCGAGGTAAACCGGCGTGGTTGCACCGCGTTTGCCCTGGCGAGCGAGCTGGGTGTATTTGAGGAACACACGCTCGTCGGCGTCGAAGTAGGCGTAGACCTTGTCAGTGGAAACCACACTGGTCAGCGCGGTGGTATCGGCGGTCACCAGGTTGCCGGCGGTGATTTCCGCGCGGCTGACGCGGCCACTGATCGGTGCAGTGACACGGGTGAAGCTCAGGTTCAGTTTGGCCAGGTCCAGTTGCGCCTGGAGGGCGCCGACGGCGGCGCGGGCTTCTTGAGCAGCGCTGGTGCGCGAATCGGCCAGCTCGGCGGAGATCGCGTTGCTGGTGCGCAGACGTTCACCACGCTGGGATTCGTTTTCGCTGCGGGTGGCGTTGGCGCGGGACTGGGCAACCAGGGCTTCGAGGCGGCGAACCTCGGCCTGGAATGGACGCGGATCGATCTGGAACAACAGGTCGCCTTTCTTGACCAACGCGCCTTCAGTGAAGGCCACTTCATCGATCTGACCAGAGACCCGTGGACGAATTTCTACGGTTTCCGGCGCTTCGAGGCGCCCGGTGAATTCGTCCCACTCATTAACCGGTTGTTCCAGCACCTTGGCCACGCTGACCTTGGCTGCGGGCATAGTGGCGGCCGTGTCCGGAGTCTTGCCGCAGGCGCTCATCACCAGTACGGCCAACAGGGCCAACGGGAAGCGTAAATGTTTGAGTGATTGTTCCATGGATGCATCCGCCAATGTATTGAGAATGGACGGATGATGCTCGGCGAGGATGTATCGCACGAATCGAATGAGGCAAAGGTAACTATCATTCGGAATGATATAAGTTCGATGCAAGCTCTCTAGCGTGCACCTTTCGTTAGGCGGCTATCAATTAGATTGATGACAATTCAGTGTTGCGGGGAATGCAAAGATAAGGCGTTGGATCGAGTCGCTGCCATCGCGAGCAAGCTCGCTCCCACAGGGTAATGCATTCCAATGTGGGAGCGAGCTTGCTCGCGATAGGGCCAGCAGCCCTCATGCAAAATCAGGATCAAGCCAGACTGTCCGGATCCCCGAAAAACATTTTGACTTGGCTCTAGGTCAGCGCTCTCAAGGCAAAAAGCCTGGTGTTGCCCCCAATATTGCCCCCGCTCGCACCTAGATTCTTGTTAGCCGAGAGGACCACGAGTCCGTATGTCCGGACTCGTTGCTCCCCCCGGCTCTGTCACGTCAGCTTGAAGGGCAGCTCACGTACCGACTTACCCGTGAGACGTGCGACCGCGTTTGCAAAGGCGGGGGCCAACGGTGGAAGGCCGGGTTCACCCATCCCTGTGGGAGGCTCGGCGCTTGGCACGACATGTATGGAAAATTCCGGCATATCGGTGATGCGTGGAACGCTGAAGTCTGCAAAATTACTCTGTTGTACGACGCCGTCTTTCAAGGTGATGGCGCCGCCCGGCAAGCACATTGACAGCCCCATAAGGGCGGCACCTTGTACTTGGGCCTCAACGCTGCGCGGGTTGACGACCAGGTTGCAGTGGACGCCGGCGGTCACATGGTGCAGTACCGGACGGCCGTTCTGCACCGAAGCTTCCACGACGTAAGCCACTACCGAACTGAACGACTCATGTACCGCAACGCCCCAGGCTCGACCAGCAGGCAGCTCGCGTTTGCCGTACTCGCTCTTATCCACCGCCAGTTGCAATGCAGCGCGATGGCGCGGACTTTGATCGGCAAAAAGTTTCATCCTGTAAGCCACTGGATCTTGTTTGGTTGTTCGGGCGATCTCATCGATCACCGTCTCCATCACAAAGGCTGTGTGGGTGGAGCCCACACTACGCCACCACAACACCGGTACATTGAGTTTTGGGTGATGCACCGTCAGACGCATCGGCAGAGGATAGGGATCGCGCATACCTTCTGTTGCCGTGGGGTCTATGCCGTTTTTCACCCGCCCCCCGAACATGGTGCCACTGATGATGGACTGTCCTACCACAACGTGGTCCCAGGCCAGCACCTTGCCGGTATCGTCAAAACCGATACGAGCACGGTGCAGGTGCATGGGGCGGTAGTAGCCGCCTTTGATATCGTCCTCACGGCTCCAAAGCGTGCGCACCGGTACATTCAAACCGGCCATTCGCGCGGCCTTGGCCACCTCGCATGCCAGCACCACAATGTCGCTGGTGGCTATGCCACGCCGACCAAAGCCGCCTCCAGCCGCCTGCACATTAATTTGAACTTGCTCGGGCTTGAGGTTCAGCACACGTGCGGCCGCGGCGCTGTCGGCCCCGGCAAACTGGGTGCCTACCCATAACTCGCAGCGTTCTTCTGACAGTTTGACTGTGCAATTCAACGGTTCCATTGGCGCATGAGCCAGATAAGGAAACACGAACTCGGCTTCCAACCGATGCGGTGCTGTTTCCAGTGGCGCCATGTCCGCCTCGAAGAGCCGGGGACCAGGACGACCCGCCAGCTCTCGGTAGTCGGCCAACTGCTTGTCGCTATCGACCTTTTCGACAGTCGTCGTATCCCATTGCAGTTTCAGTGCATCACGCCCTTGTTTGGCTTGCCAGTAACCGTCAGCGACGACGGTCACTCCTTCGGCCCCCCCATCAAGTGGGACGCGCAGCACTGCCTTCACGCCGGTGATGGCGCGTGCATCGCTGTCATCTAAAGAGGAAATTTTGGCGCCGAATACCGGTGGTCGGGCCACCACGGCAGTTAGCTGCCCCGGCAGTTTCATGTCGATGCCGAAATCCTGCTGGCCACTGCTCTTGGCTTTGGCATCGATGCGGGTGGTGGCATGGCCAATGATTCGGAAGTCTTTGGGATCCTTGAGCGTGATCGTATCGGGCACGGGCAGCGCCATCGCGGCCTCCGACAGTTCGCCATAGCTCGCTTTGCGGCCCGCGGGGCCGAGCACCATTCCAGATTGCGTGCTTAGGCTGGCCACATCCACATTCCAGCGCGTGGCCGCCGCGGCGAGCAGCATGGCGCGAGCGCGGGCACCCAGTTCGCGGTACTGGGTATAGCTGTTCTTGATCGAATTGGAACCGCCAGTAAGGTGCATGCCAAAGAGTGGATCCTGGTAGGCGATGTCGCTTGTACCATTGCGACTGCGCACGAGGCTCCAATCAGCATCAAGCTCTTCTGCAAGGATCATCGGTAGGCCAGTCTGCACGCCCTGACCGAACTCCAATCGGTTGATGGTTACTGTTACTTCCCCATTCGGCGCTATCTGTACGAATGCCGAGGGTTGCTGATGCGGCTTGAGAGTTTCTGCGCGGTTGTCGCCAGGCTGTTGCGCCAGGGCCAGGTGAGGAAATGCCCCCAACGCCAGGCCACCGACACCAAGGATTTTCAGGAAACTGCGGCGGGGGAGCGTGGTGGGGCCGTCGATCTGGTTGCGTTCGAGCATGTGTTGCAACGCGCGGGGGAGCTCGTCCGGGTAGATGTCGTTGAACATGGCAAGCTCCAGTCAGGCGAGGGCTTTGGCGGCGTCGGCCACCGCCGCACGGATACGAGCGTAAGTGCCGCAGCGGCAGATGTTGCCCGCCATGGCCGAGTCGATCTCGGCCGCTGTGGGCTGCTTGCCCTTGGGTTGAGCCTTGAGGAAAGCCGTTGCGCTCATGATCTGGCCACTCTGGCAATAGCCGCATTGCGCAACGTCATGTTTGACCCATGCCTCGTGCACGGCTGTGCCAACTGGGTCACTGCCATTGGTTGCTGCTTCGATGGTGGTGATCTTCCTGCCCTCGGCGGCCGCGACAGGCGTGACACAGGAACGAATGGCCTGTCCATCAAGGTGAACAGTACAAGCGCCGCAAAGTGCTGCCCCGCAGCCAAACTTGGTGCCGGTCATGCCCAGCGCGTCGCGCAAAGTCCAGAGGATCGGGGTGCCAGGGTCTACGTCAACCGTGTAGTCACGGCCATTGATGTTGAGGGCGCTCATAGTGGGACAGCTCTCCATGAATGAGTGGAATCAGTGTTCCGGGCATTCGCCAACTGTAGCGCCGTACTGCCTGGATCGATTGCGCGATCTGCTTCAATGATTGCCCAATTTGATGAATGAACTGAGCGTTCAAAGCGCGCGACTCACGACGCTTGAAATTCCTGAAGCGGTGATTGAATCAGGCAATGAAAGAGGTAGATCGGGCAACTCTTTGAGCTATTGGTCGACGCATACTTCAAACATTGGATCTACCGAATAGGACCCACCATGGAAAAGGATAGAAAGATTCATGGATCCAGCTCCCAGGATCTACGAACCCTCAGTCGTCGTGACGTGCTGATCAACTCGGCCATCGTTGGCACTGGATTGGCCGTCAGTCCCTTGTCGTGGGCAACCTCATCGGACCGCAGCCATAGCATCAATGGCACCTTTGATGGAGGACATGTCATGCAGCAGCGCAAACTTGGCAACCTGGTTGTCTCTGAGTTGGGCTCGGGATGCATGAGCATCAGCGCCAATTATGGCCCGCCGGCAGACAGAGCTGAAGGCATCAAGCTGATTCGCAGCGCCCATGAAAAGGGTGTCACCTTCTTTGATACGGCTGAAGTCTATGGCCCGTATACCAACGAAGATCTGGTCGGCGAGGCGCTTGCCCCTTTTCGTGATCAAGTGGTCATCGCCACCAAGTTTGGTTTCGATATCGAAGCTGGCGGTCTCAATAGCCGTCCTGAACATATCAGGGCAGTGATTGAAGGTTCGCTCAAACGCCTGCGCACGGATCACATTGATCTCTACTACCAGCACCGAGTCGACCCGTCAGTCCCGATCGAAGAGGTCGCGGGTGTGATCCGGGATCTGATCAAGGAGGGCAAGGTGTTGCATTTCGGCCTATCCGAAGCGAGCGCCAGCACGATTCGTCGGGCGCACGCAGTCCAGCCGGTGACGGCTGTTCAAACCGAGTACTCGCTAATGGAACGAGACGTGGAACGAAACGGCGTGCTTGCAGCGTGCGAGCAGCTCGGGATCGGTTTCGTGCCATGGGGGCCGCTAGGAATGGGCTATTTGCCTGGCACCCTGAATGGTCGAACCCGGCTCGATCCGAAGACGGACCTGCGAGCTGGATTCGACCGTTTCAGCCCTGAGAACCTGACAGCCAACACCCCTATCATTGATTTCCTCAAGGCGTTTGCGAAACGCAAGGGCGCCACTCCCGCGCAGATCTCGCTGGCATGGCTGCTGGCCCAGAAGCCCTGGATTGTTCCGATTCCAGGTACGCGCAGACTGGATCACCTGGAAGAGAACCTGGCATCCGTCAGCGTTCAATTGACGTCCGCAGACCTGAGTGAGATCCAAACGGCGCTATCCAGGCTCAAGGTGCACGGCGGTCGAATGAATGAAATGCAGATGCGCGTTGTCGATGAGGCGGAGTGAACGGTGCCATGAAAGCTTATCGCCTGAACCCCTTCACGCGCCGTGAAGAGCTGTTGCGAGAGGTCAGAGCGAAGAGGGTTGAGCTGGCGCAATATTCGTCATTTTAGGCAATGAATACGCCGATTGATGCAGCAACCAAAAGGAGATCCTCGACACAATAGGCACTCGTTAGAAAAGGAACAATCACATGACTGAGAAAAAAGTCTGGTTCATCACCGGTGCTGGCCGTGGACTGGGTGTAGACATCGCCAAAGCGGCACTCGCTGCCGGTCATGCCGTCGTTGCCACCGGCCGTGATGCAGGGAAAGTGCTGGCGGCAATCGGTGAGCATGAAGACTTGCTGGCCATCAAGCTTGATGTCACCCGTCCCGATGACGCCCAAGACGCCGTCGAGGCCGCTATCGGCAAGTTCGGACGGATTGATGTACTGGTGAACAACGCGGGTAACTTCTATGCGGGCTTCTTCGAAGAGCTAAGTCCGGAACAGGTTCGCAGCCAGATCGAGACGCTGCTGTTCGGTCCGATGAACGTCGCTCGTGCAGCACTGCCGGTGATGCGTAAGCACCGCTCTGGTCTGTTGCTGACCATTTCCTCTACGGCGGGCATCGCTGGCGGCATGTTCTGTACGGCCTATGCGGCAGCGAAATTTGGCCTCGAAGGATGGATCGAGTCGCTCGCGCCAGAGATCGAACCCTTCGGTATTCGCACGATGTTGGTCGAGCCCGGTTTCTTCCGCACAGAACTGCTGACGGTCGATTCCACCACCTACGCGCTACCCTCCATCGACGACTATGCCCAGCGGACGCGAGAGACCGTCACGGTCTGGAATGGCATGGACGGCAAACAGGGCGGTGACCCTGCCAAGCTCGCCGATGCGATTGTGCAGCTGGCAGGGCTCGACGAGCCGCCGGTTCGTTTCGCCGCGGGCTCCGATGCGGTGCAGACCTTCGAGGCCAAGGCCAATGCGCTACTGGCACAGGCCGACGCCTACCGTCAGCTGTCGTCCTCTCTTGCACACGATGACGCCTGACGCTCAGTTTTCTCCTTGGTTCGCAAAGGACACATTCATGACATCAACACTCTCGGGCGCCGTCGCCATTGTCACCGGAGCCAGTAGCGGAATTGGCCGCGCCACGGCGCTGGGGCTCGCTGCACGGGGCGCCAGCGTCGCCCTGATTGCTCGCCGCCAGGACCGATTGGATGCTCTCGCGGCGCAAATCCAGGAGGCGGGCGGCAGCGCCCTCGCGGTGCTTGCCGATATTACCGACCGCGCCCAATCCGAGGCGGCTGTTCAAGCGGTCGTCGAACGGTTCGGGCGGCTGGACATTCTGGTCAACAACGCAGGGCTGATGCTGCTTGGCCCTATCGTCGGCGCCGATCCCGAGGAATGGGAGCGGATGATTGCGATCAACCAGAAAGGCCTGTTGTACATGACCAATGCGGCTTTGCCGCACTTGCTGGCTGCAGCCGAAGACGGGCCTCGCCGGGTCGCCGATATCGTCAACATCTCATCGATCGCTGGCCGTGTAGCCTGGGCCAACTATGGCGTCTACAACATGACCAAATTTGGCGTGAACGGATTCACCGAATCCCTGCGTCAGGAAATCACCAAGAAGCATGTCCGCGTGGGTGTGCTGGAGCCTGGCGGTGTCGACACGGAGTTGGGCTCGCATAACAGCGGAACGATGCGCGACAGCATCGATGCTTTCTACGAGAGCACCGAGGTGCTGCAGGCCGAGGACATCGCCGATGGCGTGGTTTACATGGTCACCCGGCCACGCCATGCCGCCATCAGCGAACTGTGGATCATGCCCACTGACCAGGTTTAAGGGTTCTTCAGCGAGGGGGATCTCAATGAGCAGCCCCTCTAACGAGGTCGAGGCGTTGTTTTACAAGCGACTCACATAGAAAGAGAAACCATCATGGAAACGGGATCAAAAAAGCTTCTGATGAAGCGCTTCACTGATTTCATAAACACCGCGAGCGATGAGTTGGCCGGGGAGCTGATCTCTCCGCAGGCGATATTTTTCGTCCCGGGCCGTTCTGAGCCTTTGCAGGGGCCGGACGGCTATCAGGAGATCATTGCGATGATGCGCGCAGGCTTTCCAGATATTCAGTGGACGCTTGAGGAACTGATTATTGAGGGCGACAGGGTGGCCGCGCGTTTCACGATGCGCGGTACGCATCATGGAAGCTTCCTGGGTGTTCCACCCTCCGGAAAGACAATCGAGGTCAAGGCGGTAAATTTCTATCGGTTCGCCGATGGTCAAATAGTTGAAGAGCATGGTCAGCCTGACCTGCTGGGTCTACTTCAGCAGATCGGTGCGGTACCGCTATAGGTCCACGGTCGGACTCAGTGCATGGTCGCCATGGGTAATTGGCACCCGTGGCCCATGCAGGACGGCGGCCTCAGGTGTCCATGCATCCGTAAACGGTCACCTGTTTTAACCTTGAGCGTCAATTCACTGGATCAGGCAGTAGAAGCAGCAGAACCGGCAACTCCCTCCAGGCACACCCTCACATATTTTGAAAACCATGATGGCCCATCGATGACCGATCCGGCTCATCTGGGGTTTCGTTCTGTCTGTTATTCAAATTCATGGGAGTTCATACGATGAAAAGATTGGTCACAGCTGCTGTCGCTGCAATCACGTTCGCGTTTGCCGGTATCTGTCTGGCGCAGGATTCAACGCCGCACGGCTACATGATCGCCAACTACCAGATCAACGATCAGGCAACCTTCCAATGCTACATGGAAGCCGCAGGGCCGCTGGCACCGAAGTACGGTGGCAAGGTGATTGTTTTCAATCTCAATGCCACAGCTATTGAAGGAAAGCCCAAGTCGGTCATGGCCATTGCCGAGTTTCCAAGCCTTGCCGACGCACAGCGGTTCTACAACTCGCCCGAATACACCGTAGCTAAAAAACTTCGAATAGCCGCTACCGAAGGCTCCGTTGTGATTACCGAAGGCTATGTGCCTGCACCGCAGTAATCCGACGCCACGCACCGGCAATCACCTGGCGGATGTCTGGCACACTTCCAGCGCCTGGCACCTGTGCTGGGCGTTGGTCGCTCAGCAATCTGCTTGAATCAGGTAAGCAAGTACCCGGATCCGGCAACCCGATCCACACGGGGCTTCACATACTCCGCGTGAGCCATCGAGACCTGGCACGCAGCTAACGGCGTGGCAAGCACTCCATGGGCATTCGAAAACTGCTGTGAGTGCTCGATATGGAAAACAACGCAATCCGGTTTGCCTGCAATGGCTGCGGGGTTTGTTGCAAAGGGCGTCTGATCCCACTGACATTGAACGAGACGAGGCAGTGGCTGCAACGCGGGCATGAGGTGGCGGTGATATTGGAGGCATTCGATGAATCGACCTGGCAGTCGGATCCTCGGCAGTATGCCCACAGCGCGCAACGGGCGGTGGAGGTCGCGAGCGGTGATGCACGGATTCGGGTGGTCGCGGTGCTCGCAGGTAATGCGCTGCAGCAATGCCCAAGCCTGGGCGAAGACAATCGCTGCGGTATCTATGAAGAGCGGCCGCTGGTTTGCCGCATCTATCCGATGGAAATCAATCCGTTTATTGCCCTGAACCCGGAAAACAAGGCCTGCCCGGCAGAGGTCTGGGAGCAGGGCGAGGTCTTGTTCTCCGACCGGATCGTCGACCCGGTACTGGCCGATCAAGTCGAACGCTCCCGTCAGGCCGACAGGGACGATGCACAGGCCAAGATTGTCGTGTGTGAAGCCATGGGGCTAAGCGTTGCCGCCTGGAAGAGCAATGCCCTTGCGGTGTATTTACCTGATCGAACGTATCTACTTGAGGCCATTCATCATTACGACATCGGGATGAGGGCACCGACAAGCCAAGACTGGAAGATACGAGTCGATACCCCTGAGTTACAGCAGCAACTGCAGGCGGCGGGTGTTGCTCTGGATGATCGGCCGCACGTCGACTACATCTTTCATCGATTGTAGAGCGGCATCATTGGATTAGGCATTAAGACGGTTTGAAATAGTTTGTAATATATGGGTATGGCAAGTCGACGTTATAAAACTCCGTTGAATCGTGCAAACAACTGCGCTAATCAGGCAATCGGCCGATGCCGGGACCGCATCATACTGTGGCCATCCTGATCAACGAGGTAGGACCGCACGATGACCTCTCTTTTCACGCCCTATACCCTGAAAGACGTCACTCTGCGCAACCGTATCGTTGCTTCGCCGATGTGTCAGTACCAGGCACGTGACGGGCTGTTGAATGAATGGCACCAGACCCACTATGAAACCCTGGCCAAGGGTGGAGTTGGTCTGGTGGTGGTCGAGGCCACGGCCGTCTCACCGAGGGGGCGGATAACCTTGGGTGATGCCGGGCTCTGGAGTGATTCACAAATACCTGTTTTTGCCATGTCATCAAGGCGGCTGGGGCAGTGGCAGGTATTCAGCTGGGGCATGCTGGACGTAAAGCCGGTTGCACAGCGCCTTGGCAAGGCGGGGCGCCGCTGCCGGAATCCGATCCTCAGGCCTGGCAGCCGATCGCACCTAGCGCATTGCCCTTTATACCCGGTACCCCGCATATCCCCGGGGAGATGACACACGAAGACATTCAGCGCACGCAACACGATTTCGCCAGGGCTGCAGTCCGGGCGTTGGAGGCGGGGTTTGAATGGCTGGAGCTGCATTTCGCGCACGGCTTTCTCGGTCAGAGCTTTTTGTCTCGGCACGCTAACCTTCGCACTGACCGCTACGGGGGAGACCTGGAGAACCGGGCACGGTTCCTGATTGAAACTGTGGCCGCGGTCAAGCGAGTCTGGCCGGCTCATTTACCTCTGGCCGTGCGCCTGGGCGTGGTGGAGTTTGGTCAGGAGGCTGAGCGGTCTTTGTACGAGTCGATTCAGGTGCTGGATTGGCTTAAAGGGGTAGGGGTCGACTTTGTCGACGTCTCCTTGGCGCTCTCTACCGCAGGTGAACCCGTGCCTTGGACAGCGAACTTCATGGTGCCTTATGCCGAGAAGGTTCGCGCTGAAACAGGCCTGCCGGTGGGCACCAGTTGGATGATCACCGATGCCAGGCGAGCGGATGATTTCGTGCGTAATGGGCAACTCGACCTGGTGTGTTTCGCTCGTAGTTTACTGGCGAATCCGCATTGGCCGTTTCAGGCGGCACGAGCCCTGAACATTCAGAACCCTTCGGGGGTGCTGCCAACCCCTTATGCATATTGGCTGCAGAACTGGGCGAGTTGAGTTCGCCCCTGCTGGCAGGCGCTGCTCCATGAATGCCTGTTTCGCCATGATCGGGCTGCTGAGCAAGGCCCACGACCTGAACCTGTTTTTTGGAGAGTGCTCATGAATGAATCAGCCCGCGATTCCGGGTTTAGCCAGTTCGTTGAATTCACCGTCGATCCGTTCCATGTGCAGGGGCTGGTGACGGCATTGATCACTCGCTCGAAGCAATTTACTTGCTTCTATCCTGGCTTCATCAGTGCGCAAGTACATGTCAGTGATGAGGGCGAACGGGTGCTCATGAAGTTTCTGTGGTCCTCCAGAGCCGACGGCGAGCACGCACTTGAATTGGCGCAAACGGTAGAACCGGATTTGTTACATCTGGCTCGCCAACATCATGCCAGCGCTCTGTTGTTCAGTACGTATCACGCAGTGGCTGAAGTGCGTGTTTCAACCGACAGCCTGATGGCTCACGTAGACGCCTATGAAAAACCTTGATCTTCAGGTCATTCAGCAAGCCCTGAGTTGGCTCGATCAGCGCCATTGCGTGTGGCTGTGCACGGTTCTTGCGACATTCGGCTCCGCGCCACGGGGGCCTGGATCGATGCTGGTAGCCTTGCCGACGGGACGCTTCTGCGGCTCGCTGTCGGGAGGTTGTGTAGAGGAGGATTTCCTGGACCGATTGGGCCGTGACGAATTCGCCGGCCACAACCAGATTGTGCGCTATGGCGAGGGTGGACTTGCACCCTCGCTGGAGTTGCCCTGTGGCGGTGTGCTTGATGTGCTGGTAGAGCGTTTTGAGCCGAATTCCCAGGCGCGGGAGCACTTCGCCGTGTTACTACGTGCGTTGCAGGGCCAGGATCGGGTGGAACGCCGGGTTTCATTGAGGTCCGAAACTCGATGCATTGAAATCGAGACGGCGGTTAGCGCAGCCGTCTGCGTGGAAGTCGATCAGGTGCGCATTCGCGTGGGGGCCGCTCATCGGTTACTGGTGGCTGGGCTGTCGCCGGTGGCAGAGTTTTGCGCCGGTTTCGCGGTTGCACTGGGTTATGAGGTGATCGTCTGTGATCCGCGCACAGAACTGACCTCGGGGTTCAGCATGGCAGGGGTGACGTTGGTCGAGATGTTGCCAGCTAAATACATTTCCCAAGTCGGTTGCCACGCGGCGACGGCCATCGTGGCCTTGACCCATGATCCCCGCCTGGACGATCTAACCTTGCTTGAAGCGCTCAGAACCCCAGCATTCTACATCGGCGCCATGGGCTCCCAGCGCACCAGCGCAAGGCGCCTGGAGCGGATCAAACGCATCGGTATGCCGAAAGATCGGGCACTTGAGCGGATTCATGCACCTATCGGCTTGAGGCTGGGGAGCAAGACCCCGGCGGAGATTGCCCTGGCGGTCATGGCAGACATTGTTCGTGTGAGCAACGGCATCGTTCGTGAGCAGCTATAGACTTCATGTTTTCAAGGAGAGCACTGTGCAGCCTGCTACCAAAAGTCACCAAATTGCCACCAACACAAGTCGTCTCGCCGGCGTCGTCAGCCAGATTGTGCGCAGTGATTGCGACCTGCTCACCGCCGTTCCCGGTCTGAGCCTGCATCGACGCAAGTCTTCCACTGCGCCTGTGCACTGTATTTACGGACTGGGGATTGGGGTGACTTTGCAAGGCTGCAAGCAGGTCATGGTGGGGGAGGAAGTGCTGAGTTACGCGCCCGGTCAGTCCATGGTTACCAGCGTTGACCTACCGGTCATTTCACATGTGACCCAAGCGAGCGTCGCACAACCGTTTCTGGGCATGATGCTTACGTTTGACAGCGCCACGGTGATACAGCTCGCCGAGCGCATGCGGTTGTCACAGCGCATGAAGGATGAAGGGTTCCGGCCAATCACGGTACAGGCGCTGGACGCCGCGGTGCTTGATGCACTGGAGCGTTTGGTCGGACTACTCAGCGAGCCTGAACTGCTTGAAACACTCGCGCCGCTGATCAAGGAAGAGATCATAGCTCGCCTGTTAAGCGGTGCTCATGGTTCGCAGTTGCTACATGTCGTCGCCGCGGGCTCGCCGAGCCAACACATCGCCAAGACGCTTGCCTGGCTGAAACTTAACTTTCGCCTTGCACTACGCATGGACGACTTGGCGGCGAATGCACACATGAGTCCGTCTACCTTTCGCCAGCATTTCCGCACCGTAACGGGCATGAGTCCGCTGCAGTATCAGAAACAATTGCGGCTGCAAGCGGCTCGACAGTTGATGCTAAGTCAGAATGTCGACGCAAGCAGTGCGGGAGGGTTGGTGGGGTATGAGAGCTCGTCGCAGTTCAGTCGCGAGTATAGCCGTCTGTTCGGAGAGCCGCCGCAGCGGGACATAAAACGAATGCGCTTGCAGTAGATAGGTTACAGCTGCGAATGGCGATCTTTCGCTGACCGTGAGATCGCCAAGCAGCCGACTCGAGCATCACCGAAGCTTTCGTCTTGTAATGTCTCAAGGTGGTAAATCATGGACGAGAGATGTGCCAGCCCCTTTCAAAGGCTTTCAGGGTCGCCAAAGAACATTTGAATCCGCGACCTTAACCAACGCTCGCCCGGATCATTATCCTGCGACCCGCGCCAGGCCATGTGCAATTCAAAACTGCGCACCGGCAACGGCGGATCTTCAGCCCGCACACCACCGGCCGCCGTCAACGCTTCAGCCGTGTAATCCGGCACGGTCGCGACGATATCGGTCCCGCTGATGAGTGTGCTGAGTCCATTGAACTGCGGCACTGCGAGCACCACATGTCGTTTGCGTCCGAGCTTTTCCAGCTCTTCATCTATAAAGCCGCTCAGGTCGCCGGCGAACGACACCAGCGCATGAGGCCGTGCACAGAAATCATCCAGGCTCAACGGCCCCGGCACCGTGTCGGCCCGCAACAGCTTCGGCATGCTGCGACGCAGTACTTTGCGCTTGGCGTTGGCCGGCAGGTCGGCGGTGTAGCTGACGCCGATGGAAATTTCGCCCGAGGCCAACAGGCTCGGCATCAGGATGTAGTTGGCCCGACGCACCACCAGCACGATCCCCGGTGATTCGGCGCGCAGGCGCTTGAGCAGCATCGGCAGCAGCGCGAACTCGACATCGTCCGACAGCCCGATGCGAAACACCGCGGTGCTGGTGGCCGGGTCGAATTCCGCCGCACGACTGACCGCGGTGGAAATCGAGTCCAATGCAGGCGAGAGCAGGGCGAAGATTTCCACCGCCCGGGCGGACGGTTCCATGCTGCGGCCGGTACGCACGAACAACGGATCATCGAACAGCCCGCGCAGGCGCGAGAGTGCCGCGCTGATGGCCGGCTGACCGAGGAACAATTTCTCCGCAGCGCGGGTCACACTGCGTTCATGCATCAATGTTTCGAAAACGATCAACAGGTTCAGGTCGACACGACGCAGGTCATTACGATTCATCTGGAGTCCTGGCAGAGTCATCAAGCTTGACGAGAGCGGCCATATGAGAACAATGGCCGGCATGAATATTAAGGGGAAAGGCTGCTACTCTGCACCGAGTAATTCAGTTTTCCTGAAATGGCTGCTTCGGTTTTCACGGCATTTGATGATGTCACCGGCGCTGCGGAATCAATGACAGGCATGTCGACTATTAATAGCCACTGATAGTCTTGGGTAGAAAGCCCAGATAGAGTTCAGGGCATTAGAGGTTTCTTTGACGAGGTTTGCGATGTCCCGCACGATCCGTTTTCACAAGTTTGGTCCAGCCGAGGTGCTCAAATGCGAAGAGCATGCGGCCGCTCTCCCTGCGCCGGGCGAAGTGCAGGTGCGCGTCGAGGCGATTGGCATCAGCTGGTACGATATTCTCTGGCGCCAGAACCTGGCCTCGTCCCACGCTCGTCTGCCTTCAGGCCTTGGCCATGAAATGTCCGGCGTCGTGACGGCGGTCGGCGAGGGCGTCGATGATCTGGCAGTCGGCGACAAGGTCGCCAGCTTCCCGGCTGAAAGCCCCAACGATTATCCGGTCTACGGCGAACAGATCGTTCTGCCGCGCTCGGCACTTACCCGTTACCCGGACGTGCTCAGCCCGATCGAAGCCAGCGTGCATTACACGCCGCTGCTGATCGCTTACTTCGCTTATGTCGATCTGGCACGGGTCAAACCCGGTCAATTCGCCTTGGTGACCGACGCCAGTCACTGTGCCGGTCCGTCCTTTGTACAACTGGGCAAGGCTCTGGGTATCCGGGTCATTGCCGCGACCAAAACGGCGGAAGAGCGTGAGAATCTGCTGTCCCTGGGTGCCGAGAAAGTCATCGTCACCGAAGAACAGGATCTGCTGATGCAGATCAACAAGATCACCGACAACCGTGGCGTGGACGTTGTGTTCGACGGTCTCGGCGGTCCACAGATGTCGTTGCTTGGCGATGTGCTTGCACCTCGTGGCAGCCTGGTGCTGTACGGGTTGCAAGGTGGCAACCAGACGCCATTCCCGGCCTGCGCAGCGTTCCAGAAGAACATCCAGTTCTTTGTGCACTGCATCGGCAACTTCACCGGCAAGCCTGAACTGGGCATCATCCAGGACCAGGTCGCACTGCAACGTGCCTTGCGCGACATCAACCAGATGACCGCCGACCGCGTGCTGCTGCCGCTCAAGACTCGGGTCTTCCCGTTTGCCGAGTTTGTCGAAGCACACCGCTACATGGACGAATGCCCATGCCGCGAACGGGTCGCCCTCCAGGTCGAACCTGCATAAGCCCTTCAAATAAACCCCCTCTGCAAGAGTCCGTGCCCACGGACTCTTCTGTTTTCAGCACCTGCCAAAATGAGACGTCCCATTGCCCCATCAATGGGTCAGTTCAGCAACTGAACTGGTTTTTGCTCTCAATCTGTATCTTCTAATCATCATATAAGCCTTGATAATTGAATGATTACTTTCATCTCAAGGAATGAGTCATGGCTGGGTATCAGGTTGATACTTTTCAATACACACTGTTAATAGATATCCGACCAATAGTTCGTCGTTGCGCAGTTGCCAAAAAAACATGGGTGACTTCTTTCTCTATTTCTTGTGCTAATTGTCTGTGGGACGCTGTCGGACATTTCCTAGGATGTCGCTCGCAACTGCAAGAGGCCGGTTCTACGGGGGTTCGCGGCCACCTGTCTCTGGAGGGGGCAGGGGAGACTTCTAGGTATTTCAAATAATTACTAAAAGCTTAAGTGCTAGCATTTGACAATAGCGTCCAGTACTTCAATCGTGGCAAGCAACCCATTGCGCAATGCGTGTCGTTGTTGGCGCGATATCGAACTTACAAGCATCAGGTAAATAAAGATGACCAATATCCATGACCAAGCGATGAACTATGTCTATCAGCAAGTGCTGCAGCGATTGCTGAGTTTCTTCTCGCGCGCCGAACGCACGGCATTGCAGCTGATGATTCAGCGACTGGTGGTGGCCGCCGGGGGCATGGAGCGTATTGGCGATTACAAGGTCTTGGCGATTCAGTCCGGGTCCCGTGACAGTTGCTACACCCTGGCGCTGCTGCGCGCTGCACAGCTGAGTATCGCCGGCCGGGCACCAGCGACATTCCAGTTGCGAGTGGCATCCTTGCGCTTGAACGGCGCAAGCCCGACGGCCCTGGAAAACATTCATCGCAGCTACAGCGCCTTGTTCCTCTACGACGATCCTCGGGTTGAAGTGTTGATGGTTGATAACCGGGAAGTCCTGCCGTTCAGCCACATGACGCCGATTTCCGAAGGCGGCCGTGAGTCGAATCGGCTCAATTTTTTGATGGTGGGCCATCGTCGCGCCTGGAATGGGCCGCTTGATTTGTGGGACGACGGGTATCTGGCCACCGGCGAGTTCTATGGGCAAATAGCTCGTTGGGACAGCGGTGTCGATGCATTGATCAGCAGCGATTCACCTCGTCAGCAGAAGCAGTTTCTCGACGGGTTGAAACGTGCTGCCGCCAAGGCCGGGCTCAAGACCTCGAATCACCACGAAACCGGCTATGAGGAGCTATTTGCGCTGCTCGATGAACTGGGCAGCGACTGCTACCGCGCTTTTTATGCTGAGCATGGTCAGGTTGCGTGGCGTCCGGCCGAACGATTTGAGGCCTGTCGTCGCGCAACGTACATCGACATTCACGACATGCTGGTCAGCAACCTGGAAGAGCGTTGGCCGCTGCTCACAGAGTTTCTCGGTTTTCAACCTGACGAACTGGTGGCTCAGCTCAGCGACAACGAGTACGTCAGCCTTTCTATCTCTGCACACATGCGGGGTTTGCAGTCGTGCTTCGTGCACGAGCGCGGCTACGAGACGGGTGTCGCCGAATACCTGCAACGGGCGTTGGTGATGATGCGGCGCAAACAACTGGCGGAAAGGTTGTGCGAACAAGCGGTAGAGGCGTTCGGCAATCCGGCAACGTTGGCCGAGCAGCGCGTGCTGGCAGCGGCCGAGGCTCAAAAAAACCTTGGCCTGAGCGAGGCTCAACTGGTGTGTCTGCTCTTTTCGCCTTTCGTCGAGCATGGCGCGGCGCTTGAGCGTTTTCTGCGCCAGTGTCACCCCGGCATGCTCGTGGCGATGCCTGATTTGCACCGGGCAATGCAGGGCAATCCGGTGCCGGAGCAGGTTCTGCAATGGATGACTGACGTCAGCGGGTTGCCTGTCAGCTTGATCGGCAAGCTTTACCGCATGGCCCCGGTGTTTGCGGATGAGGGTAGGGCAGGCGCTCCGGAATTCGGCGGCGCGGGTTTGCAAGCCGAAGCAGCCGACTATGACGACGACACGGCGGTGGCGGATGAATGGTCAGCGGGGCGCTGAAAGTGTCTGGTTTGACGGACTTCTTGACGATGTGTGATGACGTTCACATGGCATTCGGCCCTCGCCCATGAAAGGGCCACGAGAAACTGACTTCGCATATCAGGCGGTGTACCGATATCTGACTAACCTGATCAACGAACCGGTCAGTGACACGCGAGTCCGTCTGCCTTCGTTGCGACAGCTGGCGGAGCGCCTGAACGTATCGATCTCGACTATTCAGTACGCTTATTCGCTTCTGGAGAAGGAAGGGCGCGTTTATTCGGTGGCCAAGTCCGGCTATTACGCGTTACCGGTGTCCTCCATCAGCACGCTCAGCAGTGGCAAAGACCTGCTCGAAACCGTTTATGTCAATGCCAGACGTCCCGGAATGCTGGTTTTGAGCGCCGATGAGCCGGCGTTGTTGCAGCCCCTCGACAGTCCGTTGTTACTGCTGGAGCGAGAACTGCTGCGCCAGTATCCGCGTCAGCCGCAACCGACATCGCAACCTTGCGGCGAGCTGGAATTGCGCATTGCCCTGGCAGCGCGCTACACCACCTCGCCGCTGCGCTGCTGGCATGCCGACGATGTCTATATTGGCGCCGACCTGCGTGGTGTGCTGGAAATACTGATCGCGGTGTTGAATCTCAAGGACGCCACGGTGTTGGTCGAGTCGCCGTGCGACTGGGTGATTCTGCGGTTGCTGCAGGCTGCGCAGGTGCGAGTGATCGAGCTGGCGGTGCAATCCAGCGGTGGCCTGGACGTCGAATGGCTCGAGGAGCTGCTGGAGACCGAGCCGGTGCGGCTGGTGATGGTTTCATCCGGGCTGAACATGCCGCGAGGCAGCCTGGCACCCGACGACAATCGACAAGTCGTCGCGCAGTTGCTGGAGCGACATGGCAGTTGGGTGTTGGAAAACGACTGTTACGGCGAACTCGGATTCGAACCGGACGGCCAGCGGTTTCGCGACTTGCTGGACCCCGATCGGCTGATCGTGTTTTCCACCTTTGAGAAAATCATCGGGCCGGAGGCGCCATACGGCTATCTGCTGTCGCGGCATTTCAGTGCTGAACTGCAACGGTACGTTCTGCTGCGTTCGTTCCGCTTGTCACCGATTCGCCAGAAAGCCATCGCTCGCTTGTACGGCAACGGACGTGTCGATCAGCATCTTCAGGTATTACGGCGGATGCTCAAGGACCGCAAGGTGCAGATGACGCAGCTGTTGCAGGAGCGTCTGGGCGATGCCTTGCACTTTGTCGAACCCCAGGGTGGTGCAACCATCTGGGTTCGTTCGCTGCGCCAGGTCGATGTACGTCGGGTGTTCCACCGCCTGCTCAAGCACCAGGTGGTGATCGCACCGGGAGAGCTGTTCAGTCTCCAGGGCTTGCACGCGCAACACTTGCGCCTGAGTCACACCTTCGGCGGTGATCACGACCTTGCCGCGGCGATGGGCTTGTTAGGGGACGCTTTGCGTCTGGAATCGATCGATTGAACGGGGCCACACACGCTGCGTGACACTCATGGATCGATCCCATCGCGTTGCGGTCAAACTGCCAGTAAACTGCGTTCCTATTCCTGAACCACTCGACTTCAGAGGTTTTGCATGACACTCAGTCCTTTTGCGGGCAAACCGGCACCGGTAGAACTGTTGGTCGACATCCCGCGACTGGTAACGGCCTATTACACCGGCCAGCCCGATGCCGCCATCTCGACCCAGCGCGTAGCTTTTGGCACGTCCGGGCACCGAGGCAGCTCGTTCGACTTGAGTTTCAACGAATGGCACGTCCTGGCGATCAGCCAGGCGATCTGCCTGTACCGCGAAGCCCAAGGCATCGACGGCCCGCTGTTCGTCGGCATCGACACCCACGCGCTGTCCACCCCGGCCGGCGCCAGTGCCCTTGAAGTGCTGGCCGCCAACGGCGTGACGGTAATGATCGCCGAGGGTGACGAATACACCCCGACACCGGCCATTTCCCACGCCATTCTCTGCTACAACCGTGGACGTACGTCGGGCCTGGCGGACGGCATCGTCATCACGCCGTCGCACAATCCGCCGCAAAGCGGTGGCTACAAATACAACCCTACCAACGGTGGCCCGGCCGATACCCACATCACCAAGTGGATCGAAGCCAAGGCCAACGAACTGCTGAGCAACAAGCTCGCCGGCGTCAAGCGCATCAGCTACGAGCAGGCGCTGAAGGCCAGCACGACCCATCGTCACGATTATCTCAATACCTACGTCGCCGACCTGATCAACGTGATCGACTTCGACGCCATCCGTGATGCCAAGCTGCATCTGGGTGTCGATCCGCTGGGCGGAGCAGGGGTGCGCTACTGGTCGGCAATTGCCGAGCATTACCGTCTGGATCTGGAAGTGGTCAACAAACAGGTCGATCCGACCTTCCGCTTCATGACGGTCGACTGGGATGGTCAGATCCGCATGGACCCATCGTCCACTCACGCCATGCAGGGCCTTATCGGTCTGAAAGAGCGTTTCGACGTAGCATTCGCGTGCGACCCGGACCACGACCGCCATGGCATCGTGACCCCGTCCGGTGGTTTGCTCGCGCCGAACAGCTACCTCGCCGTAACGATCGACTATCTGTTCCAGAATCGTCCGCAATGGCGCGCCGATGCGGCCGTGGGTAAAACCGTGGTCAGCAGCGGCTTGATCGATCGCGTGGCAAAACGTCTGGGGCGTCGCCTGTACGAAGTGCCGGTCGGCTTCAAGTGGTTTGCTGACGGGCTGTTCGACGGCTCTCTGGGCTTTGGCGGCGAAGAAAGTGCCGGTGCTTCGTTCCTGCGCAAGGATGGCAGCGTCTGGTGCACCGACAAGGACGGCTTGATCCCGGCATTGCTGGCGGCAGAAATGACCGCCCGCACCGGCCGCGACCCAAGTCAGGCCTATCGCGCCTTGACCGATGAGCTGGGCGAACCGTTCTCGGTGCGCGTCGATGCCAAGGCCAATCCTGAGCAGAAGGCCCTGCTGAGCAAGTTGTCGCCGGATCAGGTCACCTCGACCCAACTGGCGGGCGAAGCGATCCAGAGCATCCTCAGTCACGCACCGGGTAACGACCAGGCGATCGGTGGTCTGAAAGTCATGACCGAGAACGGCTGGTTCGCGGCGCGTCCGTCGGGCACTGAAGACATCTACAAGATCTACGCTGAAAGCTTCGTCAGTGACGAACACCTCAAGCAATTGGTGGCAGAAGCGCAAACACTGGTGGACGGCGCGATCTCTGCGAAGTAACCCAGAATGTAAAAAGGGGCGGCCATGATGGTCGCCCCTTTTTTTGCCTTGCGTTTGACGATTAAGCCAGGTCCACCAGGACGATTTCACTGTCTTCGATGGCGGTCACCCGCAACACTTGCTCATCGGCAACCGCAATACCGTCTCGAGCTTGTGCACGCAAGCCATTGACTTCAATGACACCGGTAGCCGGAACCAGATAGGCACGACGGCCATTGTCCAGGCGATACTCGGCGGATTCACCGGCCTTCAGGTTCGCGGCCACCAATCGGGCATCGGCTCGAATCCGCAGGCTTTGATCGTCGCCGGCCTTGCCGCTTGCCAGTGTCACGAAACCTTCGCGCTGACCTTTGGGGAAGGGCTTGGCGCCCCAGGACGGTGCCAAACCGGTTTCGTTCGGGATGATCCAGATCTGGAAGATCTTGGTCGCGGTCGCTTCCAGGTTGTATTCACTGTGGGCGATCCCGGTGCCGGCGCTCATGACCTGAACGTCGCCCGCTTCGGTACGACCCTTGTTGCCCAGGTTGTCTTCGTGAGTGATTGCGCCTTCACGGACATAAGTGATGATTTCCATGTCCCGGTGCGGGTGTTTCGGGAACCCGGTGCCAGAGGCAATCACGTCGTCGTTCCACACCCGCAGGTTGCCCCAGTTCATGCGTTTTGGGTCATGGTATTCGGCGAACGAAAAGTGGTGATGAGCATCCAACCAGCCATGGTTGGCGCCGCCCAGGGATTTGAAGGGTCTGAGTTCAAGCATGATCGTCTCCTGAAAAGGTTCGTCATGGGGCAGAGCGCCTGAGCCACGAAACGCGAACCGGTGGTTGATGGCGAGCATCATCTATCAAGCACCAATCGATAAAAAGCGTAAAAAATGCCTCAATACAATCGAATAATTTGATATCAAATCACCTCGAAAGATTCTCACCCAACCTTCACTTCATCGCATAAGCCAATGACCTGTAAGCATTTCACTAGAACTGAACGGCAAATGCAGACACCATAGCCCTCAACAGCCTCACACCCTGGAGTCAGCCCGCGTGCCGCAACACACCCCCGATCTTCCTCCTGAACTTCGTCCCTTGGCCGAGATGCCGCTGCTCAAGCGTCTTGCCGCCCGCTTCTTTGGTCACGGCCTGACGCGTCTGCGCGCACAACACCGGGCATCCTGGCTGCACGGCCAGGCTGACGGCTTTCGCAGTGGGCACAGTGCCGGGGTGGATTACGGCTATAAGGAAGGCAAACTTGAAGGGTTGGAAGAAGGCCGGCAGGTATTGCTGATCCGCGACTCGCGCTCGACCGAACACCGGCCGCCCAACGTTGACGAGAATCTGTTCGACGATTGGCGTCTGCCGTTGAACGCCGAGTTGAAGAAGCGCATGAAGACGGATGTCGCTCGACTGCTGCCACCGCACGCCCAGCCCAGCGCCGCGCAGTGGAAAATGATCTTCAGTGACACACCCTCGACCTCGGTGATTGCCGGCGCGGGTGCGGGCAAGTCGACCACGTTGGTGTTGCGAATTTTGCTGCTGACCCATTATCTGGGGTTCGAGCTGAGTTCGATGACGGTGGTGACCTTTACCCGTGAATCGCGCAAAGATTTCATCAACAAACTGATCGAGCTGTTTGCACTCTGGGGCCGGTCGCTCAGTTTCAAAGAGGCGCGTGATCTGGTGCGCACCTTTCATTCGCGAATCCTGCCGATGGTTCGCAGCCTGCCGGGGTTTGAGCGGCTGCAAGCGTTCGAAAACCTCAGTCACCGTGCGCAAAACGGCGATGAGGAGGTCGACAGCAATCCTTTCGACCTGCGCATCAACGACGCCCAGCGCCAGCAACTCAACGCTTGTTATCACAGCCTGCACACTCGCAATGAGCGCTTTCGCGAATTGATCCAGCCATTGTCCCGTCACGCGCTGCAACTCAAGGAGCTGGAGCGCGATCACCCGGACGTGCAAAAGCGCATGGCCGTGACCGAACTGGCCGCCAAGCGCGACGAAGAGCTCTGCGACGCTATCGAAGATTTGTGGTTTCGCGCGGGTGCCTGGCCGATCAAAGGCATCGAGCCGAAGCGCCAGACGTTCGATATCAACGGCTCTACATTTCATTGTCATGGCTATATTCCAAGCCTGGACGCTTGGGTGGTGCTGGGGTTCGATCCCCGGGAAAACCCGCAGGTCAGCCGCCCCAATGCCAAATTGAGCGTGCGCGCGGAATGGGCGGTCAAGCGCACCCTGTTTCAAGCTTTCTGTCGTAAGTCATTGATATGGCTGGATAGTTACGAGTCATCAAAGCGTGTATTGGCGTCCCTTGGAGGCGATGCCAGTGCCGGGCCAGGCTTCGATTACAAGGTCAAGGGCGAGCTCAGCTCTGCGCCGTTACTGGACTGTTTTGTCGCTGCCGCCGGATTTATCGAGAACCTCGGCCTGGATGTTCCCAATGCCGTGGGCCAGATGAGTTTTGCCAAGGACGACCCTGACCGGTTTTTCTTCGAGGCCTTGAGCCTGTACTGGCGAGCACTGGAAGATCACCTGCTCGATCAGAAACCACCGGTGATGACCTACAACCGGATGTTCGCCTTGTTCAGCGAACATTCGCCGGAAAACCTGAAGCTGCTGAGCGATGAGCTGCTCAGGCCGATGTCGCACTTGATGATCGACGAATTTCAGGACGTATCGCCACAGATCGTTTCCTGGATCCGCGCGAGCCTGACGGAAATCCGCAGTCGCGGCCCGGCCATGCACGTGGGGCGCGGCGCACAACGTTCGTCCTTGCTCTGTGTCGGTGATGACTGGCAGTCCATTTATGGCTGGCGGGGCAGTTCACCGACGTACTTCATGGAATTCAACAAGGAATTCCCTTCGCCGAGCACGACCAAGGTGATGCTGAGCGACAACTATCGCAGCCATCAGCACATCATCGATGCCGCCGAACATATCGTTCGTGCGGCGCCAGCGATCGCAGGCAAGAAGGCCAAGGCCAGTGGCGAGCCGAAGGCATTGCTGCCGGTTAACGTTCTCGATCGCGACGATCAAGGCATGGCCAAGCGCCTGATGGAGCACTATAGAAAGGGCGATTCAATCTTGATGCTTTATCGAAAAAGCAGCGATAAGTTATTGATAGAAGAGCATATTCAGTCTGTAGTTAATGTGGATTCTAGCTTGCCGTACGAAGCGCGAAGGCTCAAGCAACTGACGTATCACAGCGCCAAGGGACTTCAGGCTGATGCGGTGTTCCTGCTGGGTGATTGTCAGCACCTGACCAGTTCACCGTACAAGAACCAGGTCTACCGCATGGCCGGTCTGGGTAAGGCTGGCGACAGCGAAGCGTACGACAGCGCACAGAAAGACGAGATCTTGCGACTGGCTTATGTCGGCATCACACGGGCGGTGAGTCATTGCTACTGGTATGTCGATGGGCAAGACACCCAAGCGGCCAACCTGCCTAAAGCTTCCGATCGGATCGGCAAAGGCAAGGCGTTCTTTGCCGATCACCGACAGGGCAAGACATCGGCGTGAACCTTAAAAGATCGCAGCCTTCGGCAGCTCCTACATGGGAATCCATATACCTGTAGGAGCTGCCGAAGGCTGCGATCTTTTGATCCTGCCCACAAAAAAGCCCACATAACGTGGGCTTGTTGTTGAGTGTTCAGCCTTCAGGCATAGCTCCTGAAGGCGGCGGGTGGAATGAAAGCCTCAAGCTCGTCCTCCACCGCTTCGATTATTCGTTCTACATCCGCAGCATTCATTACCGTCGCGCAAGGAATGCCGGCGATGGCGATCATGGTCTCGCCACTGGCACGGTCAAATAGACGGGCAATCATGCTGCCCGGCGCATCCATGCTCGCCTCGAAACCCATGGGATGAAAATGCCAGCGCATCAGCTGGCAGGCGTTTGGAAAGGTGACTTTACTGAACCCTTTATTCATATGTTGCCCGCCTTATTCATCGAGCGCTTCCTTTAGCTCATGTTAGGAGGGAAGAGCCTTCAATGGCTCAACCGGTGACTGCCTTTAAAAGTAGCATCCAGATGTGAAATTAATGTGGATTTTTCAGGCCGTTTAGCGATTGGTTCAGTTTTTTTGATGCAGGTCACGGGAACGGTCAGTGTTCGGCAGTTGGCCACCACTGGTTGGTCATTGATGCCGAGACGGAATTTCGGCAAGCTCGGCTTTTTCTCGCCGAGTCCTTTATGCACGCCGATGATGATGGTCCGCTGCAAACCCAGGCCACGGGCGACACGGTGATGCGTTATCACTTGCGCTGGAAACACCGGGACCTGGACGGGGTGATGGCGCTCTATCACCCGGAGATTCAGTACAGCGATTTTTTCCAGAATCGTGTGATGGGGCTGTCCGAATTACGCGAATACGTGCGCAGCAGCATGCCCCGCGATCCCGATGAAGCCCTGGAACACTCGGACCGTATTCGTCTGGATGGCAACACGGCGTTCATTCAGTACCGTATAACCCTTCGCGGCGGTGACGGTCTGGTGTCATTCCGGGCCAGTGAGGCGATTACTGTCCGTGACGGACTGATCTGGCGGGTCAACGAATATGCCTCGCTGGTGCATGAGCAGCCCGTCAGTAAAGCCGCCAGCAGCCAACGCCCGGCGGTCAGTCGACTCGGGCTGTCTGCACGCCAGCTGAGCTTCATGGCTGAAGATTTACAGCAGTATTTTCAGCGCCAACAACCTTACCTCGATCCCGAACTCGACCTGCAACGGGTGGCGAAGGAATGCGGGTACAGCCGCAATCAGATTTCCTATCTGCTGAATCAGGTGCTTGGCCAGAGCTTCTACCGATACGTCAACCAGGCGCGCCTGCAGCATTTGTTCGCAGCCCTGGATACCGCCACGCCGCCACTGCGTATCGACGAACTGGCGTTCGCCGCCGGGTTCAATTCGCTGTCGGCGTTTTATAGCTGCTTCCGTCAGCACACCGGTCAGTCGCCCAAGGCCTACGTAAAACAAATTTCTTTGCGTGCACGCGCGCAAGACAGCCTCTAAGTACACGCACTAGGATCGACGCTATCGAAGTTTGAGTGGCGGAGTCTTGCATGCCGGCGTGGCGCACTATCAGTTTGTGGATGGATCAACTCGACGAGCCATTATTGGCGCGTCCCTCGCTGGAACAGGACCTGGATGTCGACGTCGCCATCATTGGCGCGGGGTACACCGGGCTTTGGACCGCTTACTACCTCAAGCGCCAGGCGCCTGACCTGAGCATCGCCATCCTTGAAGCGCAAACCGCCGGTTTTGGCGCCTCGGGGCGTAACGGCGGTTGGCTGATGGGCAATGTGCTGGGCGAAGACCGCTTGCTCGCCGACTTGCCGCCCGAACAGCGCCGAGCTTCTTTCGATTTGCTGCACGGTATTCCGGATGAAGTCGGGATTGTCCTTGAACGTGAAGACATCGACTGCGATTACCGCAAAGGCGGGGCGCTGTATTGCGCTGCCCGCTATCCGGAACAGGAAGCCAGTCTTCGGCACTATCTCGACACGCTCTATCGCCAGGGATTGACCGAAAGCGATTACCGCTGGCTCAGCCCCGAGCAGTTGGCGCAACAGATCAGAGTCGCCAAACCTTATGGCGGTATCTATGCACCGCACGTCGCGACCATTCACCCGGCAAAGTTGGTGCGAGGTCTGGCTCGGACGGTGGAGAAAATGGGCGTCAGGATTTACGAGAACAGCCCGGTCACTCAATGGCAATCGGGTGGCCTGCGCACGGCGAAAGCCTCAGTCCGCAGCCGTTGGATCGTGCCGGCGGTCGAAGGTTACTCGGTCACCTTGCCCCCGTTGGGGCGTTATCAGCTGCCGGTGCAAAGCTTGATCGTGGCCACCGAGCCGCTATCCGCTGCCACGTGGGATGAAATCGGCCTGAGTCGCGGCCAGGCCTTCAGCGAAAACAGTCGCCAGGTCACTTACGGTCAGCGCACGGCTGATAACCGGTTGGTGTTTGGCGCGCGGGGCGGTTATCAGTTTGCTGCCAAGTTGCGCCATGACTTCGACTTGACCAACAGCGAAGTGGAGCTGCGGCGTTATCTGTTTGGCGAACTCTTCCCGCAGCTCAAGAACGTGCGGATTACCCATGCCTGGGGCGGCAACCTGGGGATGTCCCGGCGTTTCAAGCCGCACATGCTGTGCGATCAGGCCAGTGGCATCGCCTTGTCGGGTGGCTATGGCGGGGAGGGTGTCGGTGCCAGCAACCTGGGCGGCCGGACCCTGGCCGACCTGATTCTGCAGCGCGACACCGAGCTGGTTCGCCAGCCGTGGGTCATTCATGGCGGGCTCGAGGCACTCAGGGCCTGGGAACCGGAGCCCTGCCGCTGGCTTGGATACAACGCGATCATCCGCAGCTTCGCCCACGAAGACCAGACCCTGGCCAACCCGGCCACCGCACCCTGGCGTCGCAAACTGGCCACTGGTATTGCCGGCTTCATGGAAGGTTTCATGCAGTAAACGGCGCGCTCTTCATCTACAGGCTCAATCGACAGGTACTCCCATGAGCATCACGCAATTCAAGAACACCGCAACCCTGAAGCTGGAAGAGTCGAATCCGGTCGCCGTACCACTGGGCATGCCCGTGGCAGTGGCCTCGACCACCAGCGTTGAACGCGACGATGGCGTCGAAACTGGCGTCTGGGAATGCACGCCCGGCCGCTGGCGGCGGCAGATCGTTGCCCAGGAGTTCTGTCACTTCATCCAGGGGCGCTGCACGTTTACCCCGGATGACGGTGAAACCCTGCACATAGAAGCCGGCGATGCACTGATGTTGCCAGCCAACAGCCTCGGTATCTGGGATATCCAGGAAACCGTGCGCAAGACCTACGTTCTGATTTTTTGATCCTCTGATTGCCTGCCAGCTCTCCAATAAAAAAACCAAACAGGAATCGACTCATGATCCGAAAGACACTGACTCTGGCTCCACTTGCGCTCTTCGCGTCCCTCGGCCACGCGGCCGAGACCGTCAAGATCTACAACTGGTCGGAATACATCGCCCCGGACACCACCAAAAACTTCCAGAAAGAAACCGGCATCGCGTTCAGCTACGACGTCTTCGACAGCAATGAAACCCTCGACGGCAAATTGATGACCGGCAAATCCGGTTACGATGTGGTCTTCCCGTCCAACCACTTCATGGCGCGGCAGATTCAAGGCGTGGCGCTGAAGAAACTCGACAAGAGCCAACTGCCGAATTGGAAAAACCTCAACCCGGCGCTGCTCAAGGCCTTGCAAACCAACGATCCGGGCAACGAACACGGCTTCCCGTACCTCTGGGGCAGCACCGGCATCGGTTACAACATCGCCAAGGTCAAGGCCGTGTTGGGTGATAACGCGCCAGTGGACTCCTGGGACCTGATCTTCAAACCCGAAAACATGCAAAAGTTGCAGAAGTGCGGCGTGGCCATCCTCGACAACGGCCCCGAACTGTTGCCAGCGGCACTGAACTACCTGGGTCTGCCGCATCACAGCAAGAACCCGGAAGACTACAAAAAGGCTGAAGCGCTGCTGATGAAAGTGCGCCCGTATGTCAGCTATTTCCACTCGTCCAAGTACACCAGCGACCTGGCCAACGGCGACATCTGTGTGGCCGTCGGCTTCTCCGGTGACATTCTGCAAGCCGAAAACCGCGCGAAAGAAGCCAAGAACGGCGTCGACATCGGCTATGCGATTCCCAAGGAAGGCGCCGCCATCTGGTTCGACATGGTCGCCATGCCGGTAGACGCCCCGGATGAAAAGGCCGGCTACGCCTTCATGAACTACCTGCTGCGCCCGGACGTCATGGCCAGCATCAGCAACTACGTGCACTACGCCAACGGTAACGAACAGGCCGACAGCCTGATCGACCCGGCGATCAAAAATGACACTAAGGTCTACCCGAGCCCGGACATGATGGGGAAATTGTTTGCGCTGGAGGCGATGCCGCTGAACATCGATCGGGTTCGGACGCGTGTGTGGAACAAGATTCGTACCGGGAGTTGAGGTAGATTCCTGGCCTCTTTTCAATGGTTAGGAGGCAATGGAATGCCTGTCTGCTTGAATGCTGGTCATCTGCGTATTGGTCGCTTCTCTGAGCCAGGACGTATTTATTTGATAACGGCTGTCGTTGACCAACGGCAGCCGTTTTTTGTTGATTGGCGACTGGGGAGGCTGGTCGTTCAGGAGTTGCGTCAGGCGCAGGAGGAGGGTTGGGGCGACTTTCTGACGTGGGTTGTGATGCCGGATCATATGCATTGCCTGGTGCAGCTGCATGACAAGACGCTGGTGCAGCTGATGTGCCGTATCAAATCCCGGAGCGGTTTGGCGGTTAATCAAGCTTTGGGCCGGCGAGGGCGGTTGTGGCAGAAGGGTTACCACGATCGTGCGGTTCGGCGGGAGGAGGACGTGAAGGAGCTTGCTCGCTATGTCGTGGCCAACCCGGTTCGAGCGGGACTAGTGACACGCGTTCATGACTACCCACTTTGGGATGCGTGTTGGTTGTGATGGTTTGGCGGCTGCTTCGCAGCCGAACGCAGGCTGCGCCAGCTGCTACAGGTTTCGCGTACACCGCAATCCTTGTAGCAGCTGCCGAAGGCTGCGTTCGGCTGCGCAGCAGTCGTAAAAATCTAAAACCCAACAAATCTCCAACTGATATCAATACGCTGGCACTCATATTAATAACTCACTCAAAGTGAGACCCCATCGACAAAAACCAACTTACGGATATTTAATAATTAAATAGCCAATCGTCAGACAACTTGCGCAAACGGCCATCTAACAAACAATATTTCGACAGCACAGGCATTGTTTCCGGGTACTTGCAGGAACAACTCAATTTGACGTCAAAAAAAATGTAGACGGTTGATTTCAAATTGTGTCAGTTTTCTTTCGCCTTCATTGGGCGAGTGATAGGACGATCTCGCCAGAGATTGTCGCTGTCTGACAAAAAACTGTTCCATAGCTAAACAAGGAAGTGTGTTTATGTCGAAAGTAAAAGACAACGCTATTGATACCGCCGTACAGGCGTTCCAGCCACTGCAAGCATTGGCTGCATCCAGTTCTGCGTTCAACCAGATCAATAGCTTCAGCCATCAGTATGATCGGGGCGGTAACCTCATGGTCAATGGCAAACCCTCCTTTTCCGTCGACCAGGCAGCTACCCAATTGCTGCGCGATGGCGCTGCCTACCAGGACAAGGACGGCAGCGGCAAAATCGAACTCACCTACACGTTCCTGACCTCGGCGTCGTCGAGCACCATGAACAAACACGGGATCACCGGGTTCAGCCAGTTCAGCGCTCAGCAGAAAGGCCAGGCCGTGCTTGCCATGCAATCCTGGGCCGATGTGGCCAATGTCACGTTCACCGACAAGGCCACGGGCGGCGACGCTCATATGACCTTCGGCAACTACAGCGGTGGCCAGGATGGCGCAGCGGCATTCGCTTATCTGCCGGGCACCGGCGCTGGTTATGACGGTACTTCGTGGTATCTGACGGGCAGTGGCTATAACGTAAACAAGACACCGGACCTGAACAATTACGGCCGGCAAACCCTGACCCACGAAATCGGTCACTCCCTGGGCCTGGCCCACCCTGGCGACTACAACGCCGGCGAGGGCGCTCCGACCTACAACGACGCTTCCTACGGGCAAGACACCCGCGGTTACAGCGTCATGAGCTACTGGAGTGAAAGCAATACCAGCCAGGACTTCAGCAAGGCCGGCGTCGAAGCCTATTCGTCCGGTCCGCTGATGGACGATATCGCAGCCATACAAAAGCTCTACGGCGCCAACACCACTACCCGAACCGGCGACACCACTTACGGCTTCAACTCCAACGCCGGGCGCGACTTCCTGAGCGCGACTTCGTCGTCGGACAAGGTTGTGTTTTCGGTATGGGATGCGGGCGGCAAGGACACCCTGGACTTCTCCGGTTTTACCCAAAACCAGAAGATCAACCTCAATGAGGCCTCGTTCTCCGACGTTGGCGGCCTGGTGGGTAACGTGTCCATCGCCAAGGGCGTCACTGTCGAGAACGCTATCGGTGGTTCGGGCAGCGACCTGCTGATCGGCAACAGCGTGTCCAACGAACTGAAGGGCGGTGCCGGCAACGACATCCTCTTCGGCGCGGGCGGTGCGGACAAACTGTGGGGTGGCGCCGGTTCGGATACCTTCGTGTTCGCGGCCAGCAGCGATTCCAAACCCGGTGCTGTCGACCAGATCCTCGATTTTGTCAGCGGCCTGGACAAGATTGACCTGACTGGTATCACCAACGGCGCAGGCCTGCATTTCGTGAACTCGTTCACCGGTGCGGCAGGCGATGCGGTGTTGACCTCTTCGGGTGGCAACAGCCTGTTGTCGGTGGACTTCTCCGGGCATGGCGTGGCTGATTTCCTGGTCAGCACCGTGGGCCAGGCGGCTTACTCCGACATCGCTGCGTAATGTGAGGTGACAAGGAGGGCGGCGCAGACGCGCTGCTCTCTGCCCCTTGAAATGAGTAAAGCGCCTTATGATCCATAACAGCTTCACCTACAGAACAACCGCGTGGCTATTGGCGACGTTCATGATGTTTTTTGGAGATGTAGCCATGGCGAGCAGCCTGAAATTAGCAGACCCCTCGGAACTGGCCGGCAAATGGCAGGCGACCCTGATCGCCAAAGATGACTCGCCAGAATCCCAGGCGTTGCAGGACAAACCGTCCAACGTCTGCGTCATCGACTTTCAACCGAAACAGACGCTGGGTGAGGGCGCCGATTGTCTCAGCGCCTGGCTGGGCGGTGAATCTGCGATTGGTTGGTTCCCTGAGCCGGATGGCCTGGCGATCACCGGCAAAGAAGGTTCGAAGGTTCTATTTCTCAGCCGCCAACGCGACGGATCGTATAAAGCCACATTGAAGTCCGATCTGGTCATAACACTTGTGCGCCAGGTGCAATAACACGATTCGAATATAACGCTCGTCATTGCCGACATAAGCACAACACAACTAGTGGAAACGCTCTGTCGCCCACGAAAAGTTGTTATTAGTTTGTAAGCGCTTCCGCAAAGCCTATATCCGCCCCTGCGCGGACAGTTAATGGAAACTTCGCCAGCCAGGGCGAGGAATAACACCTCAGGAATAACCCATGAAGATGGCAAATAGCCCGGCCACCGCACCATTATTCAAAGCGCTGGGCGACTACAAGAGCATCCTGATCAGCGTCGGTTGTTTTACCGCGTTAATTAACGTGCTGATGCTGGTCCCGTCGATTTACATGCTCCAGGTCTATGACCGCGTATTGTCCTCGCAAAATGAAACCACCCTGGCGATGCTGTCGTTGATGGTGGTCGGGTTCTTTGCCTTCATCGGTCTGCTTGAGATCGTGCGCAGCTTCATCGTCATCCGCATCGGCAGCCAACTGGAGCGCCGCTTCAACCTTCGGGTCTATCAGGCCGCATTCGAGCGCAACCTGTTTCGGGGCGAGGGCAACGCCGGGCAAGCCTTGGGGGACCTGACGCAAATTCGCCAATTCGTCACCGGTCCTGCGCTGTTTGCCTTCTTCGATGCACCGTGGTTTCCGGTCTATCTGTTCGTGATCTACCTGTTCAATGTCTGGCTCGGCGTGTTTGCGACGGTGGGCACGGTGCTGTTGATCGGCCTTGCTTGCCTCAACGAAACAATGACCAAAAAGCCCTTGGGCGAAGCCGCAGGGTTTTCCCAGAAATCCAGCCAACTGGCCACCAGTCACCTGCACAACGCCGAAACCATTCAGGCCATGGGCATGCTCGGGGCGTTGCGTACACGTTGGTTCCAGGTCCATTCACGTTTCCTCGGCTTGCAGAACCAGGCCAGCGACACCGGTGCCGTCATCAGCTCTCTGAGTAAAACCCTGCGCCTGTGCCTGCAATCGCTGGTGCTGGGCCTTGGTGCATTGCTGGTGATCAAGGGTGATATGACGGCCGGGATGATGATCGCCGGCTCCATTCTGATGGGCCGCGTCCTGAGCCCCATCGATCAGTTGATCGCCGTGTGGAAGCAGTGGAGCGGCGCCAAGCTCGCTTACCGTCGTCTTGATTCGTTGCTGCAAGCCTTTCCACCGAGTGACGAAGCCATGGCGCTGCCGGCGCCGAAAGGCCAGATCAGCTTCGAACAGGTCAGCGCCGCGCCGCCGGGGCAACGGGCCGCCACGCTGCATTTGGTCAATTTCAGCCTCGGTGCCGGGGAAGTGCTGGGCGTACTCGGGGCATCCGGTTCCGGCAAATCGACATTGGCCCGGGTGCTCGTTGGCGTCTGGCCGACGCTGGGCGGTACGGTGCGGCTCGACGGCGCGGACATTCATCGCTGGAACCGCGACGATCTTGGCCCCTACATCGGCTATCTGCCACAGGACATCGAGCTGTTCAGCGGCAGCATCGCCGAAAACATCGCCCGGTTCAGCGAGGCGGACCCGCAAAAAGTCGTTGAAGCCGCGCAACAGGCCGGCGTTCACGAACTGATTCTGCGCATGCCGCAAGGCTACGACACCGTACTCGGCGAGGACGGCAGCGGCTTGTCCGGGGGGCAGAAGCAGCGTGTGGCACTGGCCCGCGCGTTATACGGCAACCCGCGCCTGGTGGTGCTGGATGAACCCAATTCCAACCTCGACACCGTGGGCGAAGCCGCATTGGCCAGCGCCATTGCGCAAATGAAAGCCCAAGGCACCAGCGTGATTCTGGTGACCCATCGCTCCTCGGCACTGGCCCAGGCCGACAAATTGCTGGTGCTCAACGAAGGGCGCTTGCAAGCCTTCGGTGCGAGCCAGGACGTGCTCAAGGCACTCGCAGCCAATCAGGAGCAGCAGCGGGAGAAAACCGCGCAAGCACCGGGCGGGCTCAGTATGAGCCGGCAGTATCAGCCCTCGACAAGGAATTCGGGCGTATGAGCAACATCAGCGAAGCCACCATGGAACACGACTACATCGCAGAGCGCCCTGAGCGCGACGCGCGTTTCTTCGTCCGCATGGGCTGGATTCTGGCGATCGTCGGCGCCGGCAGTTTCTTCACCTGGGCCAGTCTCGCGCCTCTCGACCAAGGCATTCCCGTGCAAGGCACGGTCGTGGTGTCGGGCAAACGCAAAGCCGTGCAATCGATGAGCAGTGGCGTGGTCAGCCAGATTTTGGTGCGTGAGGGGCAAGTGGTGAAGCAGGGCCAGCCATTGTTCCAGCTCGACCAGACGCAAATCGCCGCGGACGTGCAATCGCTGCAAGCGCAATACCGCATGGCCTGGGCCAGTCTGGCGCGGTGGCAGAGTGAACGGGACAACCTCAAGCAAGTGAGTTTCCCCGCCGAACTGAGCAACAATCCTGATCCGCGTCTGGCCTTGGTGCTGGAAGGTCAACGGCAGTTGTTCAGCAGCCGCCGTGAAGCGTTTTCCCGCGAGCAGGCTGCCTTGCGCGCCAGCATCGAAGGCGCCAGCGCGCAACTGGCCGGCATGCGCCGCGCCCGCACGGACTTGACTGCCCAGGCCAGCTCTCTGCAACAACAGCTGAGCAACCTTCAGCCTCTGGCGGATAACGGCTACATCCCGCGCAATCGGTTGATGGAGTACCAGCGTCAGCTGTCGCAGGTTCAGCAACAACTGGCAGAAAACACCGGCGACAGCGGCCGTGTGGAGCAGGGCATCCTCGAATCGCGGCTGAAACTGCAACAGCACATCGAGGAATACCAGAAAGAAGTCCGCACCCAACTGGCCGATGCGCAATTGAAAAGCGTGACGCTGGAAGAGCAACTGACCTCCGCCGGGTTCGATCTGCAACACAGCGAGATCATCGCCACCGCCGACGGCATTGCGGTCAACCTCGGGGTTCACACCGTGGGCGCGGTGGTGCGTCAGGGCGAAACCCTGCTGGAGATCGTGCCTCAGGGGACGAGTCTTGAGGTGGAAGGGCACCTGCCGGTCAACCTGGTCGACAAGGTCGGCACGCACTTGCCGGTGGACATCTTGTTCACGGCGTTCAACCAGAGCCGCACGCCTCGCGTGCCCGGTGAAGTCAGCCTGATCTCCGCCGACCAGATGATCGACGAGAAAACCGGTGCGCCGTATTACGTGCTGCGCAGCAGCGTCAGCGATCAGGCCATGGAAAAACTCAACGGTCTGGTGATCAAGCCTGGCATGCCGGCGGAAATGTTCGTGCGCACCGGTGAGCGTTCACTCCTCAACTATTTGTTCAAACCGCTGCTCGACCGGGCAGGTTCCGCGTTGACTGAGGAATAAGGATGTTCCGCTGTATGAATAAGCTTTCCATGCTCGCAGCGACCCTGGCGTTGCTGACTTGCAACAGTGTGCTGGCGATGGGACCGTTCGACATCTACGAACAAGCATTGCGCAATGATCCGGTGTTCCTCGGCGCCATCAAGGAACGCGATGCCGGCCTCGAAAACCGCGTCATTGGCCGCGCCGGGCTGTTGCCCAGGATCGGTTACAACTACAACAAGGGGCGCAACTCTTCCAAGGCCACCGCCCTCAATGAGCGCGGGCAGAACCGCACCGATGACCGCAACTACAGCAGTTACGGCTCGACCCTGACCCTGCAACAACCGCTGCTCGACTACGAGGCTTACGCGTCGTACCGCAAAGGCGTGGCGCAATCGCTGTTTGCCGACGAAGCCTTTCGCGGCAAGAGCCAGGAATTGCTCGTTCGGGTGCTGGAGAATTACACCCAGGCGCTGTTCGCTCAGGATCAGATCGACATCGCGCAGGCTAAGAAAAAGGCTTTCGAGCAACAGTTCCAGCAGAACGAACAGATGTTCCGTCAGGGCGAGGGCACGCGCACCGACATCCTTGAGGCCGAGTCCCGCTATGAACTGGCCACGGCCGAGGAAATCGAAGCCCGTGATGAGCAGGACGCGTCGTTACGAGAGCTGGGCGCGCTGATTGGTGTGCCGGCGATCAACATCGGGGATTTGGCGCCGCTGGATCAGAGTTTCCAGACGTTCACCCTGCAGCCGGCCAACTTCGATACCTGGCACGAGATGGCCGTGGCCAACAACCCGAACCTGGCTTCGCAGCGCCATGCCGTGGAAGTCGCGCGTTATGAAGTCGAACGCAACCGCGCCGGACACCTGCCCAAAGTCAGTGCCTACGCCTCGGTGCGCCAGAACGAGTCGGAAAGCGGCAACACCTACAACCAGCGTTACGACACCAACACCATCGGCATCGAAGTCAACGTACCGCTGTATGCCGGCGGCGGGGTTTCCGCATCGACCCGTCAGGCCAGCCGCACCATGGAGCAGGCCGAATACGAACTGGACGGCAAGACCCGGGAAACCCTGATCGAGCTGCGTCGGCAGTTCAGCGCCTGCTTGTCCGGTGTGAACAAACTGCGCGCTTATCAGAAAGCCCTGAAGTCTGCCGAAGCGCTGGTGGTTTCGACCAAGCAAAGCATCTTGGGCGGTGAGCGCGTCAACCTCGATGCGCTGAACGCCGAACAACAACTATTTACCACCCGCCGGGATTTGGCACAGGCACGCTACGACTACTTGATGGCCTGGACCAAGTTGCACTACTACGCCGGGACGTTGAATGAGCAGGATTTGGCCAAGGTTGACGAGGCGTTCGGCCAAGGCCCAAGAACCCAATAGATGCCCCCCCTGTAGGAGCTGTCGAGTGAAACGAGGCTGCGATCTTTTGATCTTCAACGCTTTCAAGAACGTTAAAAGATCGCAGCCTCGTTTCACTCGACAGCTCCTACAAAAAACAAAAAAAAAAGCGAGAAGTCATGAACACGGACGTAAAGATCAAGCCGATATCGGTCGGCACGCTATTACTCCTGGTGTCAGCAATGCCCGTTTCGGTGCAAGCCGCTTACCTGGAAACCGGCACACCCGGCGATGCCGCCAGTTGGCGCTCGGCGGAGTTCCAGCGCGACTGGGGACTTGCCCGCATGCAAGCCGATCAAGCCTACGCCGCCGGCATCACTGGCAAAGGCGTGAAAATCGGCGAACTCGATTCAGGCTTCGATGCTGCCCATCCCGAATTCGCCACCGACCGTTACCACGGGGTGACCGCCAGCGGCAGTTACGTTGACGGCTCCCGGTTCAATGTCGACGGCACACTCAACGCCAACAACGACTCCCACGGCACGCACGTCGCCGGCACCATCGGCGCTTCCCGCGACGGCACCGGCATGCACGGCGTGGCCTACAACGCGCAGGTCTACGTCGGCAACACCAACAAGAACGACAGCTTCCTGTTCGGCCCCAACCCTGATCCACGCTACTTCAAAGCGGTCTATAACGCGTTGGCGGATGCCGGTGTGCGAGCGATCAACAACAGCTGGGGCAGTCAGCCACCGGATGTCAGCTATCGGACCCTCGACGATCTGCATGCGGCCTACGCCCAGCACTGGAACAACGGCACCTGGCTCGATGAGGCCGCAGACGTTTCCCGACGCGGCGTGATCAACGTGTTCAGCGCCGGTAACAGCGGTTACCCCAACGCCAGCGTGCGTTCAGCCTTGCCGTATTTTGAGCCGGACCTGGAAGGCCACTGGCTGGCGGTGTCGGGGCTGGATCAAGGCAACCAACAGAAATACAACCAGTGCGGGATCGCCAAGTATTGGTGCATCACCACCCCCGGCGCGAAGATCGACAGCACCATTCCCGGCGCAGGCTATGCGATCAAGTCCGGTACTTCCATGTCCGCGCCGCATGCCACCGGTGCCTTGGCGCTGGTGATGGAACGCTATCCGTACATGAACAACCAGCAGGCGCTGGAAACCCTGCTGACCACCGCCACCCAACTCGACGGTTCGATCACCGAGGCGCCCAATACCCGCGTCGGCTGGGGCGTGGCCAGCCTCGAACGGGCGATGCACGGGCCGGGGCAATTACTTGGACGTTTCGACGCCAATCTGGGGGCAGGGCAGAGCGATGTCTGGAGCAACAACATCACCGACAAGGCGTTGGTCCAGCGTCAGAGCGAAGACGCGACGGAACACAGCGCCTGGCAACAGACACTGAAGACCAAAGGTTGGGAGAACGGTGTACCGGTCGGTGCCAGCCAGCAGGATCAGACCGACTATGCGGTGGGCTCGGCACGCGATCTCGCAGCCTCCACTCGAGTCTACGAAGGCAGCCTGATCAAGTCTGGTGCCGGACGCCTGATGCTGACCGGCAACAGCACTTATCGCGGGCCGACCACGGTTAATGGCGGTCTGCTGTCGGTCAACGGTTCGTTGGCATCTCAAGTGACCGTCAATGACAGCGCCACGCTGGGCGGATCGGGGCGCGTCGGCGCACTGATCGCCAACCGCGGCGCTACGGTTGCGCCCGGCAATTCCATTGGCACCTTGCAGGTCAGCGGCGACGTCACGTTTGCGCCGGGCTCGACTTACGCGGTGGAGCTATCGCCGACCGATAGCGACCGGATCGTCGCGGGCGGCACGGCCACGGTCAGCGGCGCGACCGTCAGCCTGTCCCTGGAAAACAGCCCGACCTTGCTCAGCACTCAACAAGTGCAAAGCCTGCTCGGTCATCAGTACAACATCCTGCAAGCGGCCGGCGGCATTCAAGGTCAGTTCGGCGCGGTGCTGCCCAACTACCTGTTCATCGGCGGCAGCCTCGATTACGCCGCTACTGGCATTCAACTGAGTGTCGAGCGTAACGACACGACCTTCGCCAGCGTCGGCCAAACGCCGAATCAGCGCGCCGTAGCCTCCGCCGTTGAAGGGCTTGGGGCGGGCAATCCGGTTTACGAAAGCCTGCTGCTGTCGCCCACCGCGACATCCGCGCAACAGGCGTTTCAGCAGTTGTCGGGGGAAATCTATCCGGCGCTGGGCTCGGTACTGATCAACGACAGCCGCTACCTGCGTGATGCTGTCGGTGAGCGGCTGATTGACGCCCAAGGCACTCAAAGCAATGGCTGGATCAAGGCGCTGGGCGCTTGGGGCAAAACTGATGAGCGCCATGACACCGCCGGTTACACCACCTCGATTGGCGGCTTGCTCGCCGGTGTTGACGGGGCGCTCGATGAACAAACCCGGATCGGTCTGGTCACCGGCTATAGCGACAGCTCGGTGAGCATGGGCTCCGGTACTCATTCATCGGCCAAGGTCGACAGCTATCACTTGGGTGCTTATGCCGGCCGCGAGTCGGGTGCCTGGCGTCTGAGTGCCGGCGGTGCCTACAGCTGGCATCGCGCCGACGTCAAACGTGACCTGCAATACGGCGACGTCAGCGCCAAACAGAAAGCCAAGGTCGATGCCGGCACCACCCAAGTGTTTGGTGAAGCGGCGTATCGCCTGAACCTGCAACCTCTGGCGCTTGAACCTTTCGCGAATCTGGCTTACGTGCACCTGGACACCGAAGGTTTCACCGAGAAAGGTGACGCCGCCGCACTGAAAAGCAGTGGCGACACGCGTGACGCGGTGCTCAGCACGTTAGGTGTGCGCGCATTGAAAACCGTGAACCTGTCCGGCCAGCAGAAACTGGACCTGAGCGGCAGCCTCGGCTGGCAGCACAATCTGAGCAATACCGACTCCGAAGAACACCTGGCGTTTGCCGGCGGCAGCACAGCGTTTTCCGTGGAGAGTTCGCCAATGGTGCGTGATGCGGTGCTGGTGGGCGCCCATGCCAGCCTGGCCCTGAGTCGGGACATCCGCTTGAACCTCGATTACACCGGCCAACTGGCCAGCCGCGAGAAAATCCACGGCGTAGGGCTCAGCCTCAATTGGCAGTTTTAACGCAGAACCTGTAGGAGCCGAGCTTGCTCGCGATGGCGGAGCGTCAGTCGACATTAATGTTGAAGGTTAAGCCGCCATCGCGAGCAAGCTCGGCTCCTACAAGGGGGCGTGATTCACAAATAGAAATGGGTGCTTTTCAAGGCACAGGGATTTTGGCAACACAACTAAGGACGGTAGCTGGATGAATAACAAGCACAACAACCTTGCCTTGCTTTGCGCATTGGCCACCCTCGGTACCGCGCAAGCGGCGCCTTACGTGGAAAACGGTAGAGCGGGCGATCCCAACAGTTGGCGCAGCACTGAATTCAATGCCGATTGGGGCCTGGGAGCGGTTAACGCACAAGAGGCCTACGCCGCCGGTTACACCGGCAAAGGCGTGAAGCTGGGGATCTTCGACCAACCGGTCTACGCCGCGCATCCGGAGTTTTCCGGTCCCAACAAAGTGATCACTCTGGTCACCAGCGGCATCCGCGAATACACCGACCCGTACATCCCGGTCAAAGCGGGAGACGCCTTTCGCTACGACGGTTCGCCCTCGGTCGGTTCCGACGGCGAGCTGGGTGCCCACGGCACTCACGTTGGCGGGATCGCTGCCGGCAGTCGCGATGGCGGTCCGATGCATGGCGTGGCGTTTGGCTCGCAGATCATCAGTGCGGACAACGGCGATCCGGGCCCGGAAGACGGCATCATTCGCGGCAACGACGGCGCGGTCTACAAGGCCGGTTGGGATGCCTTGATCGCCAGTGGCGCGCGGATCATCAACAACAGTTGGGGCATCGGCATCACCGATCGCTTCGACCTCGGCGGACGCAATCCCGCCTACCCGCATTTCACCGTGCAGGACGCGCAATTGCAGTTCAACGAGATCCGTCCGTTGCTCGGGACCAAACCGGGCGGAGCCTACGACGGCGCCATCGCGGCGGCCCGCAGCGGTATCGTGACGATCTTCGCGGCCGGCAACGACTACAACCTCAACAACCCGGACGCTATCGCAGGCCTGGGCTATTTCGTCCCGGACATCGCGCCGAACTGGGTCACAGTGGCGGCCTTGCAACAGAACCCGGACCTCAACAGCCCGGACCTCTACAACATCAGCACCTTCTCATCGCGTTGCGGCTACACCGCAAGCTTTTGCGTGTCCGCACCGGGCAGCAAGATCTACAGCTCGATCATCAGTGGTACCAACGCCGACAACCTGACCACCGGCTACAAGAATTACAACGGCACCTCGATGGCGGCGCCGCATGTCGCCGGTTCCATGGCTGTGCTGATGGAACGCTTCCCGTACATGACCGGCGCCCAGGTCGCCAGCGTGTTGCGCACTACGGCCACCGACCTCGGTGCGCCAGGTGTCGATTCGCTGTACGGCTGGGGCATGATCAACCTGCGCAAAGGCATCGATGGCCCGGCGATGTTTGTCACCGAGCAAGACATTCCCGAGGAGTTCCGCATCCAGGGTGCCTACGGTTCGAGCCAGTTTGTCGCGGATTTGCCGGGGATCGGCGCGATCATCGATGCGGGCAAACCGACCGAACGCGTGTGTAATGACGTGCACTGCGGCCTCGACACGTGG
Source organism: Pseudomonas sp. LBUM1645 (assembly GCF_059716185.1). Classification (NCBI taxonomy): domain Bacteria; kingdom Pseudomonadati; phylum Pseudomonadota; class Gammaproteobacteria; order Pseudomonadales; family Pseudomonadaceae; genus Pseudomonas; species Pseudomonas sp. LBUM1645. Next base: position 3,740,501 of record NZ_CP166811.1, on the reverse strand, counting down.
CGCAACGACATTTCCGGCCATGGCGGTTTGACCAAGCAGGGCATCGGCACGCTGGTGCTGACCGGCGCCAACACTTACGCCGGCCCGACCCTGGTCAATCAGGGCCGCCTGGCAATCAACGGCTCGCTGCTTTCGGCGGTCACCGTCAACGACAGCGGGATCCTTGGTGGTAACGGTCGCATCGGCGCATTGACCGCGAAAAGCGGTGGCACCGTGGCGCCAGGCAACTCGATTGGCACCTTGCAAGTGGCAGGCGACGTCACCTTCGAACCTGGCTCGACGTACGCCGTAGAGTTGTCGCCGACCAGCAGCGATCGGATCGTGGCGGGCGGTAAAGCCGTTATCGACGGCGCTACCGTCAGCCTGTCCCTGGAAAACAGCCCGACCTTGCTGAGCACCAGCGAAGTCAAATCCTTGCTCGGCAACCAATACAACATTCTGCAAGCGGCCGGCGGGATCGAAGGCCGTTTCGGCGCCGTGCTCCCGGATTATCTGTTCATCGGAGGCACACTCGGCTACTCGGCCAATGGCATCCAACTGGCGGTAGAGCGCAACGCAGCGTCTTTTGCCAGCGTCGGCCAAACCCCGAACCAACGTGCCGTAGCCGCTGCTGCCGAGCAACTTGGCGCGGGCAATGCGCTCTATGAAACCTTGCTGCTTTCGCCGACCGCGGCTGTCGCTCAGCAAGCCTTCCAGCAACTGTCCGGTGAAATTCACCCTGCGATCGGCACGCTGCTGATCAACGACAGTCGTTACCTGCGCGATGCCGTCGGCGAACGTCTGCGTGAACGTGATCTGTTTGACGCCGCGGCACCGACCGATGACCGCAGCAACGTCTGGGTCAAAGTACTCGGCGCCTGGGGCAAGAGCGATGGCGGGCATGACAACGCCAGTTCCAACAGCTCCATCGGTGGCTTGCTGGCCGGTGTCGACGGTCTGATCACTGAAGATACGCGGCTGGGTTTCGTGACCGGTTATAGCGACAGTTCGTTGAGCATGGGCGATGGCACGCATTCCTCAGCCTCCGTCGATAGCTACCACTTGGGCGCCTATCTGGGCCATGAAATCGATGCGCTGCGTCTGAGCGTCGGCGGCGCATACAGCTGGCACCGCATCGACGTGAAGCGTGACCTGCAATTCGGCGACGTCAGCGGTAAACAGAAATCCAAACGCGATGCGACCACCGCACAACTGTTTACCGAAGCGGCGTATCGCCTGGACCTGCAACCGCTGGCACTGGAACCGTTCGCCAACCTGGCTTACGTGCACCTCAACAGCGACAGCTTCACCGAGAAAGGTGATGCCGCAGCGCTCAAGGGCGGCGAAGACAACCGCGACGCCGTGCTCTCGACCCTCGGCCTGCGGGCGAGCAAAGCCATTGCCTTGTCGGACAAGCAGCTGGAACTGTCCGGCACGCTGGGCTGGCAGCACAACCTGAGCAACACCCGTTCCGAAGATCATCTGGCCTTCGCCAACGGCAACACCGCGTTCAGCGTGCAGAGCGTTTCCCTGGACCGTAACGCTGCCGTCATCGGTGCGCGGGCCGGTTTGGCGGTGGCGCAGGACGTTCGTTTGAGCCTGGATTACAACGGACTGCTTGGCTCCAACGAGAAAGACCACGGTGTGGGTCTGACGCTCGACTGGCAGTTCTGATTTCAATGCTCCGGGGCGCCTCGTGATCGGGCGTCCTGGTTGTGAGCTATCTCTAACAATTCCAACAAAGAGAGAGGCAATACCAATGGGTGTGTACGACTACAAAAACTTCGGTACAGCCGATTCCAAAGCGTTATTTACCGACGCGATGGCGATCACGCTGTATTCCTATCACAACCTGGATAACGGCTTTGCCACCGGCTATCAGCACAACGGCTTCGGCCTTGGCTTGCCGGCCACACTGGTGACCGCGCTGATTGGCGGCACCGACTCCCAGGGCGTCATTCCCGGAATCCCATGGAACCCCGATTCGGAAAAAGCCGCACTGGACGCGGTGCAGAAAGCCGGCTGGACGCCGATTACCGCCACGCAACTGGGCTATGACGGCAAGGTCGACGCACGCGGAACGTTCTTCGGCGAGAAGGCCGGGTACACCAGCGCTCAGGTGGAAATCCTCGGCAAGTACGACGCGCAGGGTCATCTCAGCGAAATCGGTATCGCCTTTCGCGGCACGAGCGGCCCACGAGAAAGCCAGATCAGCGACTCCATCGGCGATGTGATCAATGATCTGCTGGCGGCGTTGGGGCCAAAGGATTATGCGAAAAACTACGTCGGCGAAGCCTTCGGTAATCTGCTCAGCGACGTTGCAGCATTTGCCCGGGCCAATGGCCTGTCGGGCAAGGACGTGCTGGTCAGCGGCCATAGCCTCGGTGGGTTGGCGGTCAATAGCCTGGCGGATTTGAGCAACGACAAGTGGGCCGGGTTCTACCAGGATTCCAACTACATCGCCTACGCCTCGCCGACCCAAAGCAGCACCGACAAAGTGCTGAACGTCGGTTACGAGAACGACCCGGTGTACCGCGCCCTCGACGGCTCATCATTCAACCTGTCATCGGTTGGCGTGCACGATGCCGCCAAGGTTTCGGCGACCGATAACATCGTCAGCTTCAACGACCACTACGCTTCGACAGCGTGGAATGTGCTGCCGTTTTCCATCCTCAACATCCCGACCTGGATCTCGCACTTACCGACCGCCTATGGCGACGGCATGAACCGGGTAATCGAGTCGAAGTTCTACGACCTCACCAGTAAAGATTCGACGATCATCGTTGCTAACCTGTCGGATCCGGCGCGCGCCAACACTTGGGTTCAGGATCTGAATCGCAACGCTGAAACCCATAAGGGCAGCACGTTCATCATCGGCAGTGACGGCAACGATCTGATCCAGGGTGGCAAGGGCAATGACTACCTGGAAGGCCGCGATGGCAACGACACCTTCCGCGACGGCGGTGGTTACAACATCCTGTTGGGCGGCAAGGGCAACAACGTGCTGGATTTGCAGCAGCCGGTGAAAAACTTCGACTTCGCCAATGACGGCGCCGGCAACCTGTACATCCGCGACGCCAATGGCGGCATCAGCATGACCCGCGACATCGGCAGCATTGTGACCAAGGAGCCGGGGTTTCTGTGGGGGGTGTTCAAGGATGACGTGACCCACAGCGTCACTGCCGAAGGCCTTAAGGCGGGCAACAACCTTACTCAGTACGCGTCAACGGTAAAGGGTGGCGCCAGCGCCGATACGCTCACGGCTCACGCCAGTGGCGATTGGTTGTTGGGGCTGGACGGCAACGACCATTTGCTCGGCGGCAAGGGCAACGATGTGTTTGTCGGCGGGGCGGGCAATGACTTGATGGAGTCGGGGGGCGGGATCGATACGTTCCTGTTTAGCGGCGCGTTTGGTCAGGACCGGGTGGTTGGCTACCAGGCCAGCGACAAACTGGTGTTTCTCGGGGTTCAGGGTGTGACGCCGAACGACGACTATCGGGCGCATGCCACGGCGGTGGGGCACGACACGGTGCTGACGTTTGGGGGGGATTCGGTGACGTTGGTCGGGGTTGGGCTGGATAGCTTGTCCGGCTCAGGGGTTGTTATTGCCTGATGGTGATGGGCCGCCTGTAAGGGCCCCATCGCGAGCAAGCTCGCTCCCACATTGGATCTGTGGCGTTCACAAATCCCCTGTGGGAGCGAGCTTGCTCGCGATGAACGATGACTCGGTATTTAGTCTTCCTGTCGAATCGTGCTCACTTCATCGGCCTTGACCTTCACTTTCGCCCCGGAAATATCTTCGAACTCGAAGAAGCCGTCCTTGGTCTTGGTTTTCGGCGTGTCCTTGGTCAAATACTGGGTGCCGTTCTGCAGCGTCACAACCGTTGGCGTCGAGCAACCGGCCAGGGCCAAAAAGGCCGCTACCGCCAGGGGCAGGCCCAGAGTCTTGATATTCATAACCACCTCTCATCCTTCAAAAAAACAGCGCGACTGCCACGAGCGAAATCAATCGTCACTGTACCTCTAACGCGGTTAGGTCCGATGGATCGGCAGAAAGTTCAGAGGCACTCGAAAAATTACCGAATAACGCCGCCGCTTATCCTTTTCCGTTTGCCCGGGCAGGGCGTAGCTGGTATCTGTACGCATAACCAGTACTCGCTCGCCATGGCCTTTTTTCCTGTGACTGCAAACCCTCTCGACGATCCGTTCTATTACTTGAACAACTTCATGCAAGTGCTTGATTGGCTTGAGCTTCGCTATGCCGATGTGTTGAGTGTCGAAGAGCAACACTTCATCCGCGAGTTCAAGCGGTTGCCCCGTGAGTCCAGAGCGCTGCTGGTCAGGATGGTGATGCGCAAGGGGAATCACTTCCGGGCGAGCAAGCTGCATTACCTCGAAATCGGCGACATCGCCATCGCCGCCGGCCCGTTACTGGCGCAGGGCTGGATCGATGAGCAATCGCCGCTGTCGATCGAAGTGCTGTGCGAGGTGCTGCTCAAGGCGGAAATTCTCCAGTGTTTTGGCGCCACCATCGATCAGCCCAAAGGAAAAAAGACCGATTGGCTGCCCGCACTGAGCGAACAGTTTCCCCAGATTCACAGCTTCGGACAATGGTGCCCGTCGCTGGATGACCGATTGTTCAGCCTGACCATCATGGGCCTGTGCGACCGGCTGCGCTTGATGTTTTTCGGCAATCTTTACCAGGATTGGTCCGAGTTCGTGCTGGCTGACCTGGGCATCTTTACCTATGAAAAAGTCGAGTTCTGCGCCGACTCCCGAGGCCTGCGCAGCCGTGAAGACGTGGACGCCTGTCTCTTCCTTTATGAGTGTCAGCTGCATTTCGAAGCCGGCGAGCCCGTGGAAGACATTGTCGAGCAGATCAAAGGGCTGGCGCTGAGCAATCCCTGGCTGCAAAGACGTCGCGGCAAACTGTTGTTCCAGATCGGCCAGCATTGCGAGCGTATGGCGGATTTCTCTACCGCACTGGCGATCTACCGCGAGTGCGCTTATCCCGGCGCGCGCCTGCGGTTGATTCGTGTATTGGAGCGCTGTGGTGAATACCAACTGGCCATGGACCTGGCCGCCGCGGTGGAGCAATCGCCGGAAAGTGCCGCCGAACAGCAACAATTGTTGCGTGTGCTGCCCAGGCTGCGGCGCAAGTTGGGCGGGCCGGTGATGAAGCGCTCGTCCCCACGGGAGATGCTGCGCCTGGACCTGCAACTGCCCAGAACCGACCCGGCGTTGTCGGTGGAGTCTTACGTTCAGGCGCATTTGGCGGAAGATTCGGCGCCGGTGCATTACGTCGAAAACAGCCTGATCAACTCGCTGTTCGGACTGCTGTGCTGGCCGGCGATTTTCGCGCCGTTGCCGGGGGCGTTTTTCCACCCGTTCCAGCGTGGGCCGGTGGATCTGCTCAATGAGGACTTTCACGCACGCCGCGCGGAGCTGTTCCAAAGCTGCCTGGCTGAACTCGATGACGGGCGTTACCGCCAGACCATTCGTGAACGCTATGCCAGCAAGTGGGGCGTGCAGTCGCCCTTCGTGTTCTGGGGTGTGCTGAGCGAAGAATTGCTCGATCAGGCACTCGATTGCCTGCCGGCCGAACACCTCAAGCACTGGTTCAATCGACTGCTGTTGGACATCAAGGCCAATCGCGCCGGAATGCCAGACCTGATCCAGTTTTGGCCACAGGACAAAACCTACCGGATGATCGAAGTCAAAGGCCCCGGTGATCGCCTGCAAGACAATCAATTGCGCTGGCTCGAGTTCTGCCATGAGCACCAGATGCCGATTGCCGTCTGCTACGTGCAATGGGCGGAGCAGGGCGCTTGAGTTACAGCATCGCGGTGCGGGCGCTGTGTGAATTCACCGCCAAGGTCGGTGACCTCGACCTGCGTTTTACGCCTTCGCCGACGGCGCTGGAAGGGATTGTCGGGCACCGTACGGTGGCCTCCCGGCGCAGCGAGGGCTACCAGAGTGAAGTCGCGCTTGAAGGCCTGTATCAAACGTTGAAGGTAAAGGGCCGGGCCGACGGCTACGATCCCGCACAAAATTGCCTGGAAGAAATCAAAACCTATCGCGGCGACTTGAGCAAACAACCGGCCAACCACCGTCAGCTGCATTGGGCGCAGGCGAAGATTTACGGTTGGTTGATGTGCCAGAAACTGCAGCTGGCGCAGATCAATCTGGCCCTGGTGTACTTCGACATCGTCAGCGAAAAGGAAACCTGCCTGGTCGAGGCATTCAGCGCCGCGGAACTGGGGCTGTTCTTCGAACAACATTGCGCCTTGTTCCTGCACTGGGCCGAGCAGGAAATGGCTCATCGCGAAGGGCGTAATCGGGCGGCGCAACAACTGGCGTTTCCCCATGCCGACTTTCGACCCGGGCAACGTCATCTGGCGGAATCGGTGTTCAAGGCCGTCAGCACCGGTCGTTGCTTGATGGCGCAGGCGCCCACGGGGATCGGCAAGACGGTCGGCACGCTGTTCCCGATGCTCAAGGCCCTGGCGCCGCAGCAACTGGACAAGGTGTTCTTCCTCACGGCGAAAACCCCGGGGCGCAAGCTGGCGCTGGACGCCGCGCAAGTGATCCTCGACAGCGCCGACGCGCCACCCTTGCGGGTGCTCGAAATGATCGCCCGGGACAAGGCCTGCGAGCATCCGGACAAAGCTTGTCACGGCGAATCCTGCCCGCTGGCCCAGGGTTTCTATGATCGCTTGCCCGCCGCTCGCCAGGCGGCCAGCAAGTTGTCCCTGCTGAACCAGAACGCTTTGCGCGAGGTTGCCCTGCAACACGACGTCTGTCCCTACTACCTGAGCCAGGAAATGGCCCGCTGGGCGGACGTGGTAGTCGCCGATTACAACTACTATTTCGATTTCAGCGCGCTGCTGTTCGGATTGGCCCAGGCCAATAACTGGAAAGTCGCGGTGCTGGTGGACGAAGCGCACAACCTGGTGGAGCGCGGCCGGCAGATGTACAGCGCCAGCCTCGACCAATCGACCCTCAACGGCGTACGAAAAACCGCGCCCGAGGCATTGAAGAAACCCCTGCAACGGGTCAACCGTGAGTGGAATGCCCTGCATAACCTGCAACTCGGTGCCTATCAGGCCTATGACAAGGCACCGGAAAAACTGCTCCAGGCGTTGTCATCGTGCAGCGCGAGCATCGGCGATTACCTGAACGATCATCCGCAAGGCCTGGACGGGGCGTTACAGAACTTCTATTTCGACATGCTGCAATTTTGCCGGGTGGCTGAGCTCTTTGATCAACAGTTCCTGTTCGACATCAGCAAGCGCGACCTCGACCGCCAACGCAACCTGTCGCAGCTGTGCCTGCGCAACGTGGTGCCCGCCGGCTTCATCCGCCCACGCTTGACGGCTGCACGCAGCACCGTGCTGTTTTCCGCGACCCTGAGCCCTCGCCACTACTACGCTGATCTGCTCGGCACGCCGGAGAACACGGTGTGGATCGACGTTGAATCGCCATTTCACGCCGACCAACTGCAAGTGCACATCGTCAGCCAGATCTCCACGCGGTTCGTCCATCGCCAGTCATCCCTCGCGCCAATCGTTGAGCTGATTGCCCGGCAGTTCAGCCAACGTCCCGGCAACTACCTGGCGTTTTTCAGCAGCTTCGATTATTTGCAGCAAGTGGCGCAGTTGCTGGCCGAGAAACATCCACACATCAATCTATGGTCGCAGTCCCGCGGCATGGGGGAAGGGCAGCGACAGGACTTTCTCGATCAGTTCACCGCCGAGAGTCAGGGCGTCGGTTTCGCGGTGCTGGGCGGGGCGTTTGGCGAAGGCATCGACTTGCCGGGCGCGCGACTGATCGGAGCGTTTATCGCCACCCTCGGACTGGCGCAACTCAACCCGGTCAACGAGCAGTTGAAACAGCGTATGGCAGCGATTTTCGGCGCCGGTTATGACTACACCTACCTGTTTCCCGGTGTGCAGAAAGTGGTTCAGGCGGCGGGGAGGGTGATCCGAACCCAGCAGGATCAAGGGGTGGTGATGTTGATCGATGACCGGTTTGGCGACAGCAAGGTCAAGCAACTACTGCCGCGCTGGTGGTCGATTGCTCCGAGGCATTTGTACGCTATCGAGTAGGACTTTTTACTTTAAAAACATGTCTACAACGATCAGTACGCCTACATCGTCAAACACGTGAATCGATAACGCTGGGCGACGAGTACCGTGTTTCCGACTTTCCAAATGCGTGGTTTGTCGCATACTCCAAAAAAACGGTAATACCAAGAGGGATCAATGAACGAAGATCGGACCAAAGCCAACGCCATCGACGACAGTCGTTTTCGCCTGTTGATCGATGCTGTGATTGACTACGCGATCTACATGATTGATCCCGATGGCATCATCACCAGCTGGAACGCCGGCGCCAGGCGTTTCAAGGGGTATGAAGAGGCCGAGATTCTCGGTGAGCACTTTTCGCGGTTCTATACCGAAGAGGATCGCCGTGCCGGTTTGCCCCAGCGAGCGCTGGACACGGCGATCAGGGAAGGGCGTTTCGAGGGGGAAGGCTGGCGGGTTCGCAAGGACGGCACGCATTTCTGGTGCCACGTCGTCATTGATCCGATTCTCGACCCGTCGGGTAAGTTGCTCGGGTTTGCCAAGATTACCCGAGACCTGACCGACCGCAAAATGGCCGAAGAAGTCCTCAAGCAAAGCGAGCAGCAGTTCCGCCTGCTGGTTCAAAGCGTCACTGATTACGCCATCTATATGCTCACCCCGGATGGCAGCGTGACCAACTGGAATCCCGGGGCTCAGCGAATAAAGGGGTATTTGCCCCAAGAAGTCATCGGCCAGCACTTTTCGATGTTTTACACCCCAGAAGACCGCGAGGCCGGCGAACCACAACGGACCCTGGACATTGCAGTACGTGAGGGGCGATTCGAAAACAAAGGCTGGCGCGTGCGCAAGGACGGTACGCGGTTCCTGGCCAATGTCGTGGTCGATCCGATTTGGGGCGAAACCGGCACGCTGCTCGGTTTCGCCAAGATCACCCGTGATATCACCGAAGCCACACAAGCCCAGCAGGCGCTGGAGCAAACCCGCGAAGCGCTGTTTCAGGCGCAGAAAATGCAGGCCATCGGCCAACTCAGCGGCGGCATTGCCCACGACTTCAACAATTTGCTGACCGTCATCCTCGGCAATCTGGAAATCGTCCGCAAACGCGTGGGGGACGATCCGAAAATTACCCGATTGGTGGACAACGCCACTCAGGGGGCCTTGCGGGGCGTAACCCTGACCCAGCGCATGCTGGCGTTTGCCAGACGTCAGGAGCTCAAAGCCGAGCCCGTCCAGATCCCGGCGCTGGTGCAAGGGATCAGCGGGCTGTTGCGCAGTTCGCTCGGGCCTTCCGTGGTACTCGAAACCCGCTTTTCGCAAGAAATCGAGCCGGTCCTGGCCGACGTCAATCAGCTTGAACTGGCGGTACTGAACCTGGTGACCAACGCCCGCGATGCAATGCCCCATGGCGGTAAAATCGTGGTCAGTGCCAAGACTGAAGAAACCTGGGATCAACCGCAGTTATCCCTGCTGTCAGGCCGGTATGTCTGCCTGAGTGTCAGCGACACGGGGGAGGGTATGGATGACGCCACGCTCGGTTTGGCAATGGACCCGTTCTTCACCACAAAAGGCGTTGGCAAAGGCACGGGGCTGGGACTTTCGATGGTGCATGGTTACATCGAGCAACTGGGCGGACGATTCGTCCTCAAAAGCCAGAAGGACATAGGCACGATCGCCGAACTGTGGATACCCGTCGCCACGACCGGTTCGGTTGCCAAGCAGGTTACCGAGGAGGCTGCACCGCCGGTGCACCGTCTATGCGTGCTGGTCGTGGATGATGACAGCCTCGTGTTGACCAGTACCTGCCTGTTACTCGAAGACTTGGGGCATAGGGTGATCAGTGCGACGTCCGGGGCGCAAGCGCTGAAAGTATTCGACACTGAATCAGCGATTGACCTGGTCATCACCGACATGGCCATGCCACAGATGAATGGCGCGCAACTGGCGCAGGCTATCCGAATCAAGAAGCCGAGCCTGCCGATCATCCTTGCCACCGGTTACGCCGAGCGCCTGGAAGGTTTCGCAACCAGGCTTCCGCGCCTGTCCAAACCCTTTACCCAACTCAATCTGGTGGAAATCATCGCCACGACCATGAAATGACAAAGCGAGCTCAATGTTCGGCCGCTGATCCCGCGTTCTTCTTGAAACCACGCACGTTCATGGCGCACAGGCAAAACTGCAACACGATCAGTGCATAGGCCTGGGTGTGGTAACCCCACGTCACCCATAAAACATTGCTGACGATAAAACAGACAAAGCCCGAGACCCTGCGCCTGGGGTTTTGCGAACCGATCAACCACGCCGCCAGCACCGTGACCAGCATCGCCGGCCATTGCACCCAATCGAGATAGTCCATCGCAGAGCCTCCCTTGTATTCCAGCTGAACTGTCGCGTGAACCGAACAACCAAAAAGGCCCGGCATATGCCGGGCCTTTTTGGTTCCCGCCACGTGCATCAAGCCGCCAGATTGGCTGCGCTCATTTCTTTCTTGTACTGAGCTTTCAAACTTTCCATTTGCGCACCCAGCTCTTCAAGTGTGGCTTTGCCCAACAGTTTTTTCGCCTGAGGAAACATTTCCGTTTCCTCCTCTTCAATGTGATGTTCCAGCAGTTCCTTGACCACTTTCACGCGACCGGCGAATTCCGGGGTGGACGGATCGGTGACTTTCAGGTCTGGCAGCACCAGGGAATCAACGGTGCGATGTTCTTCCTTGGCTTCGTAATACATGACGTCCTGTTCCTTGCCCCCGGCTTTCTTGTACGCCGGGTACAAGACTTCTTCTTCGAGACGGGTGTGGATGGCGATCTCCATTTCCAGCTTGGCCAGCAACTCGCCGCGCTTTTTAACACCACGCTCAGTGGATTCGCTTAGCTGGGTCAGGATGCCTTTTACGCGTTCATGGTCGGCTTTCAATAAGTCTATGGCGTTCATGGTCGAGTCTCTCCAACGGGTCAGGGGTGAGCGCGAACGGTCTCAAGGCCGAAAGTCGCTCATTGTCCTGGAGCATTTGTCGTGCCGATTTGCCGGAGCGATAACGTGTTTATAAAACAATAAGTTGAAGTGTCTGATGGCGAACTGCGGTCATGCAGCCTGCATGAGTCCGGAAATTGACTCATGCAGTTCGCAGTGGAACATCGATGTTCCAGACAATAAAAAGCCCGGCGACTGTGCCGGGCTTTTCAAGTTCAGGCTCTGGATTCGGTCTGCTGGAGCAAACGATGAGCGTTTTGCGTGGATATCGAGACAGGCGGGAAATCTTCGTTGAGCAGCCGCAAGTGCTCGATCGCTTCCTCGAACTTCAAGTCGGCCTTCCTGCGCAGGGCCTGATAGCGATCAAACAGCTCCACATCCATGCCGCTATCCTCGAGTAGCGCAAAGGCGCTACGGCTCAGCGCCTGGGCCTCTTCAAACAACTGACGATTACGTTCCAGGGCGAAGGCCCGGCAGGCTTTGATTTCTTCGGGGGTGGAATAGTGAATCATGACCAGCACCTGATTTTTCGAGGTTCCTTTTGATAGGTATCGATGCCGCAGGGGAACCGAACCTGGTATGCCCCGCCGTGCAAAAGTCGGGCGGGATTAAGGTTGTGACCTGCGGGATCGCAAAAGAACTTCAAATTTATGAACGTGAAAATTCGATAATTCGGACCCTGAACGCACAGACGTCAAATCAAACATCCCGTTGTTTATGCTGTTCATATCGAGCCAGCATCGGTTGGGTGCTGATCCCGTGGATGAGGATGCTGAGCGCGACCACGCACAAGGTCAGATCCATGCAGAGCTTTGCAATCGACGGGTCCAGCCCGTGGTTCAAGGCATAAAACAGGTAATACAGACTGCCGATGCCGCGTATGCCGAACCAGCCAATCAACATTCGCTGGCGCCCGTTGAGCAAACCACCCCAAGGCATGGCGACGACGCTCAGCGGTCGTATCAGGCAAAACAACACGCCGGCGATTGGCAACGCACGCCAGTCCCAATGAGCCATCAGCACCACGCCGAGCAGCGTCACCAGAAAGACTTCCATGGCCCGTTCCACCAGACTGCCAAAGGCGAGCATGTCGCCCATCATGATGCCTGCGGCGACCTGAGTGTCCTCAAGGCTTGCGGTATCACCATGAACCGCATGTTGCGGCTCGACGTTCTGATGACCCACAACCGGCTGAACCAGATGCTCCGCGGGAAGCGCGTCGTCGCCCGTGGATTTGACTTCTTCGTGACGCAAACCCAAGCCGGCGGCGAACACCGACAGAAAGCCATAACCGTGAATCGACTCGGCCCCGACATACGCCAGGGCAATCAAGGCGAGGGCGAGGTAATCATTCGGAGAAAGGGTGCTGTCGTCATTTTTGATGCGCATCAACAACGTCAGGCGGCCAATACCGCGTCCCATCCAGTAGCCAGTGAGCAAACCGGCCGGGACTGCCCACAATAAGCTGCGCAGCACCCAATCGCTCAGCCAACCGGGGTTGCCGTCGTGTTGCACCAGGAGCAGGCCGAGGATGACAAACGGGAAGGCGATCCCGTCATTGAGCCCGGCCTCGCCCGACAGCCCGAAGCGCACGCTGTCGTCATCCCGGGCGTCGTTGACTTGCACCAGGGCGGCGAGCACCGGGTCGGTGGGCGCCAGAATCGAGCCGATCAACACGGACGCGCCCCAGGACAATTCGAAACCGTAATGCAGCAACAGGCTGACACCGGCAATGGTCAACACCATGACCGGGCCGGCCAGGCCGTAGGCAATGCGCCAGTTTTTGTCCCTGAGCGGCAAGCGCAACTTCAAACCACAGACAAACAACGAAAACAGCACCGCGACTTCCGTCAGGTGCTCCATCCAGGTGGACGCATCTTCCGTGTCCAGTTTCAACAGCCCGAACCCCGCGGGCCCGATGGCTACACCCAGCACCAGGCACACTGCCGACGTAGTCACCGGCATCCATCGCAGATACGACGACGTCAGTGCCAGCGTCAGCAGCACGGCACCCAGCACCGCCACCCACAAAATAAAACTCATGCTCGGTACTCGTCGGGTGCGTGCCGCGATGTAGAGCCTTTGGCAATCAACCGACGGTCGCGCGCAGGTATTCAGGCGTCAATACGTTGAACCATAGCAGGATCATTGAGACCAGGAGGGTGACCAGCACCAGCAATCCGGGTTCAACTTAAAGCATCGGCTTGCCACCGGTGATTCCATAGCGCTGCCCCGTGATGTAACTGGCCTCATCCGACGCCAGCAACACATAAATCGGCGCCACTTCCACCGGTTGACCCGGCCGGCCGAGCGGCGTCTGCCCACCAAAGTTCTGTACTTCTTCATCGGGCATGGTCGAGACAATCAGCGGGGTCCAGATCGGCCCCGGTGCCACGCAATTCACCCGAATGTTCTTCGGCCCCAGCATCTGCCCCAGGCCAGCGGTGAAGTTGGCAATCGCGCCTTTGGTCGTGGCGTAAGCCAGGAGGGTGGGTTTGGGCGTGTCCGAATTGACCGAGCTGGTGTTGATGATCGAACTGCCGGGTTTCATGTGCTTCAACGCGGCCTGACAGAGCCTGAAAATGGCGGTGATGTTGACGTCGAAGGTCATCACCCATTCTTCGTCCGGGATGTCCTCGAAGTGTTCGTGGGTCATCTGGAACGCGGCGTTGTTGACCAGCACATCGATCCGGCCGAAGCGTTCGACCGTCTTGTCCACCAGGGCCTGGCAGTGGGCTTTCTGCGCCAGGTCACCGGGCAGCAACAGGCACTGCCGGCCGGCCTGTTCGACCCAGCGTGCGGTTTCCTGCGCGTCTTCATGTTCATTGAGGTAGGCGACGACGACATCCGCGCCTTCACGGGCGAAGGCGATCGCTACGGCACGACCGATGCCACTGTCGGCGCCGGTGATCAGGGCGATCTTGCCATCCAGTCGGCCTGAACCCTTGTAGCTTTGTTCGCCACAGTCGGGGTACGGGTCCATTTTCTTTTGGGAACCGGGGACGGGCTGGGCCTGTTTCGGGAAGGGTGGTTTGGGATAGGCAGTCATTGGGAAATCTCCGTTCGCAAGGCAGAAGAGTCAAAGGGTTGACCCTGGTGTTTTGCCTTGAGTTCGGTTGGATATCAGAGGGCTTGCGACACTCTGGAAAACACAAAAGCCCCCTGTGGGAGCGAGCTTGCTCGCTCCCACAGGGGATGTGTCAGGCCTTGAGGTTGAGCAAACTACGCTCCATCCGCGCAATGCCTTCTTCCAGCAATGCCCGTGGGCAGCCGAAGTTCAGGCGAACGAACTGTTTGCTTTCATCGCCGAATTCCAATCCCGCGCTCAACCCGACCTTGGCCTGTTCAAGGAAAAACTGCTGAGGGTTATCCAGTCCCAGCGCCGAGCAATCGAGCCACGCCAGATAGGTGCCTTGCGGGATATTCATGGTCACACCCGGCAGTCTCGTGTTGACCGCTTCCACCAGATAATCCCGATTGCTTTGCAGATACGCCTTCAACCCGGCCAGCCAAGGGCCGCCTTCGCTGTAGGCGACGCGGGTCGCTTCCATGCCCAACGGGTTGACGCTGTCGACCATGCCGCAGCGGGCGTGGTTGACCTTTGCACGCAACGCCGAGTCCTGAATGATCATGAAAGACGTCTTCAGCCCGGCAATGTTGTAGGCCTTGCTCGCCGACATCAGCGTGATGGTGCGCTTGGCGATTTCCGGGCTCAGGGAAGCTGTCGGAATGTGTACGCGCCCGTCGAAACACAGCTCGGCATGAATCTCGTCAGAGATAATCCAGGCGTCCTGCTCCAGACATATGTCGGCGACCGCTTGCAGTTCTTCTCGCGGGAAAACTTTGCCCACCGGGTTGTGCGGGTTGCTCAGCAGCAGCGCACCGCCACCGGTCAGCGCCTGATTCAGGGCATCGAGTGGCGTGGCGTAAGTGCCGTCCGCCAACGCGTCGAATTCGAGTTCAACCTTGTTCAAACCCCAGTGACCCGGCGCATGACGCAGCGGCGGGTAGTTCGGAACCTGAACCACAACGTTCTGCTGCGGCTGGACCAGCGCATTCAGCGCCATGTTGAACCCCGATTCCACGCCCGGAAGGAAAATCAATTCCTCAGGCAATACGCGCCAGGCGTACTTGCTCCAGAGGTCGGCGACGATGGCATCGCGCAAGTCATCCTGGGCCACGCTGTAGCCGAGCATCGGGTGTTCCAGACGTTTTTGCAGGGCCTGGAGAATCACCGGCGGTGCGGAGAAGTCCATGTCGGCCACCCACATCGGCAACACGTCGGCCGGATAACGGCTCCATTTGGTACTGCCGGTGTTGTGGCGGTCGAACACCTGATCAAAATCGAAAGTCATGCTCAGTCTCATAAAAAGCGTGGTTGAACGTGGGGCAATGATAAACGCCAAGCCCCTGTGGGAGCGAGCTTGTGTGGTGAGGGGATTTATCCCCGTTGGGCTGCGAAGCGGCCCCGAAATCGAAAACTGCGGTGTGCCAAGTACACCGCACACGATGGTTTACGACTGCTTCGCAGCCGAACGGGGATAAATCCCCTCGCCACACAGGCTCACTCCCACAGGTTGTATGTGATGGCTGATACCGCTGTGTTGCCCGATGGTCGGTTTTCACACAGTCAGTTCTAACATTGTCTACAGTTTTAAATGTCGGCAGCCAGACTGCCGCAACTGTGATTGTCCAGAAAAACCCGGCAAAAGTACCGGGTCTCCACCTGACAGGAGTGCACGATGGACCTCAACCGTCGTCAGTTCTTCAAGGTCGCTGGTATCGGCCTTGCGGGATCGAGCCTCGGCGCGCTGGGCATGGCCCCCGCGACTGCCTTCGCCGAGCAAGTGCGCCACTTCAAGCTTGCCCACACCCATGAAACCCGCAACACCTGCCCGTACTGCTCGGTCGGCTGCGGCGTGATCATGTACAGCCAGGGCGATGCTGCCAAGAACGTCGCGCAAAACATCATCCACATCGAAGGCGATTCCGATCACCCGGTCAACCGCGGCACCCTGTGCCCCAAAGGCGCCGGCCTGCTGGACTTCATTCACAGCCCTGGTCGCCTGCAATACCCACAGGTGCGCAAACCCGGCACCACCGAGTGGACGCGTATCTCCTGGGATGAAGCGCTGGATCGCGTCGCCGACCTGATGAAGGCGGACCGCGACGCCAACTTCATCGAGAAGAATGCGCAGGGCCAAACGGTGAACCGCTGGCTGACCACCGGTTTCCTCGCGGCCTCGGCGGCGTCCAACGAAGCGGGTTACATCACCCACAAGGTCGTTCGCAGTCTCGGCATGCTGGGGTTTGATAACCAGGCGCGTGTCTGACACGGCCCGACGGTGGCAAGTCTTGCCCCGACGTACGGCCGTGGTGCCATGACCAATACCTGGACCGATATCGGTAACGCGAATCTGATCCTGGTGATGGGCGGCAACGCAGCAGAAGCGCACCCGTGCGGCTTCAAATGGGTGACCGAAGCCAAGGCGCATAACAAGGCACGCTTGATCGTGGTCGATCCGCGTTTTACCCGGACCGCCTCGGTGGCCGACTATTACGCACCGATTCGCACCGGCACCGACATCGCCTTCATGGGCGGGCTGATCAATTACCTGCTGACTGAAGACAAGATCCAGCACGAGTACGTGCGCAACTACACCGACGTGTCCTTCATCGTCAAAGCCGGTTATGGCTTCGAGGATGGGATCTTCAGCGGCTACGACGTGGCCAAACGCAGCTACACGGACAAGTCAGGCTGGGGTTATGAACTCGGTGATGACGGCTTCGTCAAGGTCGACCCGACCCTGCAAGACCCGCACTGCGTCTATCAATTGATGAAGCAGCATTACAGCCGCTACAACATCGAACTGGCGAGCCAGATTTGCGGCATGCCGGTGGATGCCATGCAGAAGATCTGGGAAGAAATCGCCACCTGCTCGCAACCGGGCAAGACCATGACGATTCTCTACGCGCTGGGCTGGACGCAGCACTCGATCGGTTCGCAGATCATTCGCAGCGCGGCCATGGTGCAATTGCTGCTGGGCAACGTCGGCATGCCGGGCGGGGGCGTCAATGCCTTGCGCGGACACTCCAACATTCAGGGGCTGACCGACCTCGGTTTGCTGTCCAATTCGCTGCCGGGGTACCTGACCCTGCCTGGCGACGCCGAGCAGGATTACACCGCCTACATCACCAAACGCACGCAGACACCGTTGCGTCCGGGGCAGCTGTCCTACTGGCAGAACTACAGCAAATTCCACGTCAGCCTGATGAAAGCCTGGTACGGCGCGAATGCCACGCTCGAAAACCGCTGGGCTTTTGACTATCTGCCGAAGCTCGACATCCCGAACTACGACATCCTCAAAGTGTTCGACCTGATGGGCCAAGGCAAGGTCAACGGCTACATGTGCCAGGGCTTCAACCCCATCGCCGCACTACCCGACAAGAACCGGGTGATGGCGGCGTTGGCCAAGCTGAAGTGGCTGGTGGTGATGGACCCGCTGTCCACCGAGACCTCGGAATTCTGGCGCAATGTCGGGCCGTATAACGACGTCGAAACTGCCGGCATCCAGACCGAAGTGATTCGCCTGCCCACCACTTGTTTCGCCGAAGAAGACGGCTCGCTGGTCAACAGCAGCCGCTGGCTGCAATGGCACTGGAAAGGCGCCGACGGCCCAGGTGAAGCCCGCACCGATGTGCGGATCATGAGCGAGCTGTTTATCCGTCTGCGCCAGCGTTACCAGGCCAACGGCGGCGCTTATGCCGAGCCGATCCTCAAACTGTCCTGGCCTTACAAAATTGCCGAGGAGCCTTCGCCGGAAGAACTGGCCAAGGAAATCAACGGCTATGCCACCACGGACTTCACCGACGCTACCGGCGCGGCGATCAAGGGCAACGCGCAACTGGCCGGTTTCGGCCAGCTCAAGGACGACGGCAGCACGGCTTCCGGTTGCTGGATTTTCTGCGGCAGTTGGACTGAAGCGGGCAACCAGATGGCCCGGCGCGACAACAGCGATCCGTACGGCATGAAGCAACATCAGGGCTGGGCCTGGGCCTGGCCGGCGAACCGACGGATTCTCTACAACCGCGCTTCGTGCGACCCGCAAGGCAAACCGTGGGACGAGAAAAAACGCTTGGTGTGGTGGAACGGCAAAGTCTGGGGCGGCACTGATGTGCCGGACTTCAAGGCCGACTCGCCACCGGAAGCCGGGATGAATCCGTTCATCATGAACCCCGAAGGCGTGGCGCGATTCTTCGCGGTCGACAAGATGAACGAAGGGCCTTTCCCTGAGCATTACGAACCGTTCGAAACGCCGATCGGCATCAACCCGCTGCACCCGGAAAACAAGAAAGCCACCAGCAACCCGGCGGCGCGGATCTTCGATTCGGTGTGGGATTCCTTAGGCGTGGCCAAGGACTATCCGTATGCCGCGACCAGTTACCGGCTGACCGAGCATTTCCACTTCTGGAGCAAGCATTGCAAGCTCAACGCGATTGCCCAACCCGAGCAGTTCGTCGAGATCGGTGAAGTGCTGGCCAAGGAGAAAGGCATCGTGGCCGGCGACCGGGTCCGTGTCAGTTCCAAGCGCGGGCATATAGAAGCGGTGGCGGTGGTGACCAAGCGGATTCGTCCGCTGCAGGTCAACAATCAAGTGGTGCACCAGATCGGTATCCCGTTGCACTGGGGCTTTACCGGCCTCACGCGCCACGGTTACCTGACCAACACCCTGGTGCCGTTCCTCGGTGATGGCAACACTCAGACCCCGGAATCCAAGTCATTCCTGGTCAACGTGGAGAAAGTCTAAATGGCCAGCCAAGACATCATCGCCCGTTCGGCCACCACGACCGTCCCGTCCTCGGTACGCAATCAGGAGGAAGTGGCCAAGCTGATCGACACCACCAAGTGCATTGGCTGCAAGGCCTGCCAGGTCGCCTGCTCGGAATGGAACGAGCTACGCGACGATGTCGGCCACAACCACGGCACCTACGACAATCCTCAAGACCTCAGCGCAGAAACCTGGACCTTGATGCGCTTCACCGAGCATGAAACCGACGCCGGCAATCTGGAGTGGCTGATTCGCAAGGACGGCTGCATGCACTGCGCCGAGCCCGGTTGCCTGGCGGCGTGCCCGAGCCCGGGGGCGATCATCAAGCATGCCAATGGCATCGTCGATTTCGACCAGGACCATTGCATCGGCTGCGGGTATTGCATCACCGGTTGCCCGTTCAATATCCCGCGAATCTCGCAAAAGGATCACAAGGCCTACAAATGCACGCTGTGTTCGGACCGGGTGGCGGTGGGGCTGGAGCCGGCCTGCGTCAAAACCTGCCCGACGGGCGCCATCGTTTTCGGCACCAAGGAAGACATGAAAGAACACGCCGCCGAACGTATCGTCGACCTCAAGAGCCGCGGTTTCGACAACGCCGGGTTGTATGACCCTGAAGGCGTCGGCGGCACCCACGTCATGTACGTGCTACACCATGCCGACACACCCAGGTTGTATGCCGGGTTGCCGGATCACCCGGCGATCAGTCCGCTGGTGGACCTGTGGAAAGGCGTGAGCAAACCCTTGGGGTTGCTGGCCATGGGCTTGGCGGTGTTGGCCGGGTTCTTCCACTACGTGCGCATCGGGCCGCAGCTGGTCGAGGAGGACGAACACCCGAGCATCCCCGATCCCGCCGTGCATGAAATCGATCCATCGGTGCACACCTATGATCCGAAGGGGGAGGACAGGCCATGAACGACAAACCGATCCTTCGCTACACATCAAACCAGCGCACTAACCATTGGCTGGTGGCGATTCTGTTTCTGATGGCGGCACTGTCGGGGCTGGCGTTGTTCCACCCGGCGCTGTTCTGGCTCAGCAACCTGTTTGGCGGCGGCCCGTGGACGCGCATCCTGCATCCGTTCATGGGCGTGGTGATGTTTGTGCTGTTCCTTGGGCTGGTGATCCGTTTCTGGCGCGCGAACTTCTTTATCACCAACGACCGGTTGTGGCTGAGGCGAGTCGGGCGGGTGATCAAGAATGAGGAGGAGGGCGTGCCGCCCATCGGCAAGTACAACCCCGGGCAGAAGTTGCTGTTCTGGACCTTGCTGATTTGCATGCTGGTGCTGTTGTTCAGCGGGTTGGTGATCTGGCGTGCGTATTTCAGCGAGTACTTCGGCATCACCAGCATTCGTTGGGCGATGCTGCTGCATGCGTTGGCGGGTTTTATCCTGGTGCTGAGCATCATTGTTCACATCTACGCCGGCATCTGGATCAAGGGTTCGGTCAGCGCCATGGTGCATGGCGGGGTGAGCCGCGCCTGGGCGAAAAAACACCATGAACTGTGGTACCGCGAAGTGACCCGCGACGAGCACCCCGACCGGCCGATCAGCAAAAAAGGATAATCCCCTTGGCGACGATTCTTGAGCCTGGCGAGATCGAAGCGGCGGCGAGTTCACCGCCGTTTCTGCACCTGCCTCCGAAAACCCTGTTCACCTTGCGCGCCTTGCGCCTGGAGCGTCTGGTCGACGGGCATCCACTGGCCGATTACCTGCGGCTGGTGACCGGACTGTGCCACGTGCAGCAGGGTCTGATGGACGATCCACCCGTGGCCGCCATGCCCGATCCCGAACGCCTGCGCGTGTGCCAGCAACACGGTTTGCCGCCGTTCGCCGCCGACAGTCTGGTGCGCGAGGACCATTGGCTGCCGTACCTCGAAACTCTGTTACAGCGTTACCAACCACCGCCGCAACCTGCCGTGGAAAAAGCCGTGGCGACCTTGCGCAGCGCCAGCGTCGGGCAACTCAAGGCCTGGGCGATTGCGCTGGTCAGCGGCCAGTTCACCATGCTGCCCGCCGCCGTGGTGCCGTTTCTCGGCGCAGCGTTGCAGGTGGCCTGGAGTCATTGGTTGCTGAGTACAGCGGACCTTGCGCTGAAACCCGGCGACAGTCTCAGTCAATGCCCGGCCTGCGGTTCGCCGGCCATGGCCGGGGTGATTCGCCACCGCGGCAAGTACAACGGCTTGCGGTATCTGGTGTGCTCGCTGTGTGCCTGCGAATGGCATGTGGTGCGGGTCAAATGCGTGTATTGCGAGCAAAGCAAAGGCCTTGAATATGTCAGCCTCGATGACGACCGCTACGCCGCCAATCAGGCACCGTTACGCGCGGAGGTCTGTCCTGGCTGCCATAGCTACTTGAAACTGCTTTACCTGGAAAACGACGCCGAGGCCGAAGCGCTCTCGACGGACCTGACTAGTCTGCTGCTGGACATGCGTCTGGAACAGGAAGGTTACCTGCGTCCGGCGCCTAATCTTCTGCTGGCACCCGGAGGCGATTGAGCCCAGCGGCTACACTCAGGCGCTACGGTCATTCGTAATCAGGAGCGCCTGAATGTCCTCCAGATCCGCCAGCCAAACCCTGCGGCTGCCTTCCATCGACAGTCTGTTGCGCCATCCCGCTTGCCAACCGCTGGCCGAGCGTTATGGGCGTGACGCATTGCTGGCGAATCTGCGGCAATTGCTCGATGACTTGCGTGAACCGGTGCTTTCAGGGCAACTCAACGCCATTGAGATCACGCCTGAAGTGTTGGCGGGCAGGGCGGGTGAACGCTTGGCCACCCAGCATCGCAGCAACGTGCGCCGGGTATTCAACCTCACCGGCACGGTGCTGCACACCAATCTGGGGCGAGCGTTGTTGCCGGAGGAAGCCATCGACGCCGTGCAACTCGCGGCACGTTACCCACTCAATCTGGAATTCGACCTGCGCAGCGGCAAGCGCGGAGACCGTGATGACCTGATCGAAGGTCTGATCTGCGAGCTGACCGGCGCCGAGGCGGTGACGGTGGTCAACAACAACGCCGCAGCTGTATTGCTGACGCTCAACAGTCTGGGCGCGCGCAAGGAAGGCATCATTTCCCGGGGCGAACTGATCGAAATCGGTGGCGCCTTCCGCATTCCCGACATCATGGCGAGAGCCGGGGTCAGGCTTCACGAAGTCGGCACCACCAATCGCACCCATGCCAGGGATTACGAGGCGGCCATCGGCCCCCGTAGCGGTTTGGTGATGCGCGTCCATGCGAGCAACTACAACATCGAAGGCTTCACCGCGCGGGTGCCGACCGCCGAGTTGGCGCAACTCGCGCATAAACACGGCTTGCCGTTGCTGGAAGACCTCGGCAGCGGCAGCCTGCTGGACCTGACGCGCTGGGGCTTGCCCGCCGAGCCGACGGTGCGCCAGGCGCTGATCGATGGCGCGGACATCGTCACCTTCAGCGGCGACAAGTTACTGGGTGGCCCCCAGGCCGGATTGATCGTCGGCCGCAAAGACCTGATCGCGAAGATCAAGAAGAATCCACTCAAGCGCGCCTTGCGGGTCGACAAACTGACCTTGGCCGCCCTCGAAGCGGTGTTGGGCCTGTACCGCGATCCTGATCGACTGGCCGAGCGGCTGCCGAGTTTGCGCCTGCTGACCCGACCCCAGGCGGACATCCTCGCCCAGGCTGAGCGCCTGCAACCCTCGCTGGCCAAAGTCTTGGGCGACGGCTGGAGCGTCAGCGCAGTACCGACACTGAGCATGATCGGCAGCGGCAGCCAACCGGTGGCGCGCTTGCCGAGTGCGGCTTTTTGCCTGCGACCGAACGCGTCCAAACGTCTTCGCGGACGGCAGCTGCATGGTTTGGAGGCGGCCCTGCGAGCGTTGCCGATTCCGGTGCTCGGGCGCATTGATGACGATGCGCTGTGGCTGGATCTGCGGCAACTGGACGATGAGCCAGCGTGGCTGGCGCAACTCGATCAAATTGCAGGAGCCGCAGAGTGATCGTCGGCACCGCAGGGCACATCGACCACGGCAAGACAGCCTTGCTCCAGGCCCTGACCGGCCAGGTCGGCGACCGTCGCCGGGAAGAACGTGAACGCGGCATGACCATCGACCTCGGCTACCTGTACGCGGCGCTGGAACCGCAAGCGCCCCTGACCGGTTTTATCGATGTGCCCGGTCATGAGCGCTTCACCCACAACATGCTGGCGGGGGCTCAGGGCATTGATCTGGTGTTGCTGGTGGTCGCGGCCGACGACGGCGTCATGCCGCAGACACGCGAACACCTGGCCATCGTTGAACTGCTGGGGATCCCTCGGGCACTGGTGGCGATCAGCAAATGCGACCGGGTCGAACCGTCCAGAGTGCAGGCCGTTCGCGAACAGATCCAGACATTACTGGCGCCGGGACCTTATGCAACCGCACCACTGATTGCGTTGTCGAGTGTGACCGGGGAGGGCATCGAGACCCTGCGACAAGCCTTGCTTGAGGCGCAGCGTGAAGTCTTTCAACGCAGCACCATCGGCGGTTTTCGCCTGGCGATTGATCGTGCCTTCAGCGTGGCCGGCGTCGGAATCGTGGTGACCGGCACTGCGTTGTCTGGCGTGGTGGCGGTGGGCGATACGCTGATGCTCGGCCCGCAGGGCAGACCCGTGCGTGTGCGCGGCCTGCATGCGCAGAATCGGGCCGCCGAGGTCGCAATGGCCGGACAGCGAGTCGCGTTGAACCTGAGTGCCGAACGCTTGGCCCTGGAGCAGATTCATCGCGGCCACTGGCTGCTTGCCGAGTGGCTGTACGCGCCGACCCAGCGAGTGGATGTCGACCTGCAATTGTTAGCCAGCGAACCCAAGGCCTTCGAGCACTTTCAACCCGTGCACGTTCACGTGGGGACTCAGGATGTGACCGGGCGGGTGGCGTTGCTGGAAGGTGCCCGCCTGGCGCCGGGTGAACGGATGTTTGCGCAACTGCTGCTGAATGCGCCGGTGCAAGCCGTCAAGGGCGATCCGATGATTCTGCGTGACCAGAGCGCCCAACGCACCCTTGGCGGCGCCCGGGTGCTCGACCCGTTTGCGCCGACCCGACAACGCAGAAGCCCCGAACGGCTGGCGCAGCTACACGCCCTCGCCACATGCAATCAGTTGGAAGACAGTCTGCCGGCGTTATTGGCCAACAGCGACACCGGGCTCGATCCGCAGCGTCTGGAGCGTCAGTTCAACCGCCCCCGCAACACGTGGGTTTTGCCTGATGACGTGCGCCTGATTGACACCCGCCAAGGTCCGTTGCTGTTCAGTGCGGCCCGCTGGGAAGCGCAAAAAGCACCATTGCTGGAACACCTCGCACGCTTTCATCAACTGGAACCAGATCAAATGGGCCCAGACCGGGATCGCCTGCGACGGTTCACCGGCACAGCGCTGGAGCGTCCGACGTTCATCAGTCTGCTCGACGAATTACTCTCCAGCGGGGCCATTGCCGCCAGCGGGCCATGGCTGCATTTGCCCGATCATCAGGTACGTTTGAGCGAAGACGACGAAGCCCTGTGGCAACACTTGCAACCGTTGTTCGAACAGGCTGGTTTTGATCCGCCGTGGGTGCGCGACCTTGACCATGACGAGGCGGCCGTGCGCTTGCTGCTGTGCAAAATGGCGAGGTTGGGATTGGTGCATCAAGTCGTCCGTGACCTGTTCTACACCGACACGATGATCCGCCGATTGGCGGCTATGCTTGTGCAACTGGCCGCGCAAAACCCGGTGATTCAGGTCACGGCGTTTCGTGATGCAGTGGGCCTGGGTCGCAAGCGCAGCATCCAGATTCTCGAATACTTCGACCGGATCGGCCTGACGCGACGGTTTGGCGACAAGCGCCATATCCGCCCCGACAATGCCTTGGCCCAACACACCGACCACTGACTTCAAGGAAGGCAATCGCGCCCGGTGGCGCGGCCGGGCTTCAAACCCGGTTGGGGACGGCATCCGTTCCCGGGCAGGTTCGACTCCGGCTGCCTTCCGCCATTTTCTGATTCACTTCAAATCGTCTTGAGCCAGCGAAAACCTGTGGCGAGGGAGCTTGCTCCCGCTGGGCTGCGTAGCGGCCCCGAAAATCTGATATCCATACCGATTTTTGTGAGTGCTGCGCACTCAAGCGGGAGCAAGCTCCCTCGCCACAAGGCAGACGCGGTCACTGCATCACATAACGCCCAGGTGCCGACTCAATCGCCGGGTATTGCGCGTTACCGGTATGCAGCACCGAGGGCTGGCGTTCGCCAGACTGTTCAGCCAGCCAGACGAACCAGTCATTCCACCAGCTACCGGAATGTTGCTGGGCGTTCTTGAACCAGGTTTCCGGGTTTTTGGTGACCCGGTTGTTGGTCCAGTAGTGGCGTTTTTCCTTGGCCGGCGGGTTGATCACCCCGGCGATATGCCCCGAAGCGCCCAGTACAAAACGCTTGGTCCCCGAGAGCAACTCGGTGCTGGCGTAAGCGCTTCTCCACGGCACGATGTGATCGTCATGGGTGGCGAGGATGTATGCCGGAGCATCGATGGCGCGCAGGTCCAGCTTGACCCCGCAACAATCCAGATCACCGGATTTCAGGTCGTTCTGCAGATAGGTGTGGCGCAGATACCAGCAGTACATCGGGCCCGGGAGGTTGGTGCTGTCGTTGTTCCAGAACAGCAGGTCGAGGGGGATCGGTTTCTGGCCCTTGAGGTATTTGTCGACGTTGTAGTTCCACCACAAGTCATTGGGGCGCAGCAGCGAGAAGGTATTGCCCATGTCCTCGCCCTTGAACAGGCCGATGGGGCCATCCTTGCCGCCGATGGTGCGCTCGCGGTAGGCCACCAATTGTTCGTCGACGAAGATGTCGATGGGGCCGGTATCGAGGTAGTCGAGGAAGGTGGTCAACAGGCTCACGCTGCCAATCTCGCGATCGCCGCGCGCCGCCAGGACGGCCAGCGCCGAACTCAACAAGGTGCCGCCGATGCAGAAACCGACGCAATTGGGCCGTTGGTCGCCGCTGATTTCACGGGTGACTTGCAGGCCTTTGATGATGCCGGTTTCGATCAGGTCATCCCAGGTGGTGCCAGCGTGTGCCTGGTCGAAGTTGCGCCACGACATCAGAAACACCGGGTGCCCTTGTTTCAACAGATGGGCAACCATCGAGTTGTCCGGGCGCAGGTCGAGAATGTAGTACTTGTTGATTGACGGCGGCACGACAAACACCGGGCGCCGGTACTGGGTTTCGCTTTGCGGGTAATACTGGATGAGCTGGAAGAGTTCGTTCTCGAACACCACTTCGCCGGGAGTGTTGGCGAGGTCGACACCTACTTTGAATGCACCGGCGTCGCACTGGCGCATCTTGCCTTCTTGCAGGTCGCTGGCCAGATGCAAAAGGCCGGTGAGGAGGCTGCTTCCCTGGGTATCGACGACACGTTGCAGCGCATCGGGGTTACTGGCCAGAAAGTTGCTGGGCGCCCCGGCGGCGATGGCTTGTTCCACCAGATAGAGCAGGCGCTGGCGAGGCTTTTTGTCCGGGATCGCCAACTTGTCCAGCAATTTCAGCAGAAACCCTGCGTTGAGCAGGTAAAACGCTGCGAGCGAGCCGAACAGTGGCTGGCTCCAGTTGCCGCTGGCAAAACGTCGATCGTCGAAGCTGAATGGCTGACCGGTCAGCAGTTGCTGGCCGAGTTCGCCCCATTGCTGCTGGTAATCCGATTGAAGGCTGTCCAGGGTGCCGCGCGGCAGGTCAAACCACTCGTTGTATTCCTGGCCGGTAAACCACGGATTGCTACTGACCCAGAGTCGTAATTGTTGCACTGCAAAGGAGGCAATGAACGGAACCTGGCCTGACCAGAAGGTGTTGAAGGTATGCGCGTTATTGTCCATGGAACTCCTTGCCCACTTACGTAAACCGGGCAGAAAAAAAACCGCGGCGCCGGACTTCGGCGCCGCGTCAGCAACTTAAGCAAACACTCCTGTGTTTCTAGCGCTCGATGACCAGGCTGACGCCTTGGCCGCCACCGATGCACAACGTAGCCAAACCTTTTTTGCCATCGCGACGAATCAGCTCGTGCAACAGCGACACCAGAATCCGCGCACCCGATGCACCGATCGGATGACCCAGGGCAATCGCGCCGCCGTTGACGTTGACTTTGCTGGTGTCCCAACCCAGTTCCTTGCCGACTGCCAGTGATTGCGCTGCGAATGCTTCATTGGCTTCGATCAGGTCGAGGTCGTCCAGGCTCCAGCCGGCTTTGGTCAATGCCAAACGGGTGGCAGGCACCGGGCCGATGCCCATGATCGCCGGGTCCACGCCAGCGCTGGCGTAAGCCTTGATGCGTGCCAGAATCGGCAAACCGAGGGCCAGGGCCTTGGCGGCGCTGGCCAGCAACAGCACGGCGGCGCCGTCGTTGAGGGTCGACGAGTTACCGGCGGTCACACTGCCGTTTTTCTGGAACGCAGGTTTGAGGTTGCCCAGCGCTTGCAGCGTGCTGTCTGGACGCGGCTGTTCATCGGTGTCGAAGACCAGCGGCTCACCCTTGCGCTGAGGGATCAGGATCGGGGTGATTTCACGCTTGAAGTAACCCGCTTCGATGGCCGCAGCGGCTTTCTGTTGCGAGGCCGCGGCGAAAGCGTCCTGGTCTTCGCGACTCAGTTCGTACTTACTCGCCAGATTCTCGGCGGTGATGCCCATGTGGTAGTCGTTGAAGGCGTCCCACAAACCGTCCTGAATCACGCTGTCTTGCAGTTGTGCATGACCCAGACGCAAACCGGTGCGGGCCTTGGGCAACACATACGGCGCCAGGCTCATGTTTTCCTGACCGCCGGCAATGATGAGTTCGGCGTCGCCGCAACGGATGGCCTGGACCGCCAGCTGGACAGCCTTGAGGCCTGAGCCGCAGACCTTGTTCAGAGTCAGGGCAGGGGTGGTATGGGGCAGGCCGGCCTTGATTGCCGTCTGGCGTGCCGGGTTTTGCCCCGAGCCCGCGGTGAGCACCTGACCGAGGATCACTTCATCGATCTGCGAGCCGTCCAGACCGGTCTCTTCCAGCAAACGGCGAATGACCGCCGCGCCCAGCTCGGTGGCTGGAATCGCGGACAAGGCACCTTGAAAACTGCCAATGGCGGTACGAGTAGCGGCAACGATTACGACTTCGTTCATGCGTGACCTCATTAAGATTTTGTCGAGCGAAAGCAGGGCATCCATGCCCTGACAGGTCTATTGCATGTTCATGCCGCCGTTGACCGAGAAGTCGGCCCCGGTGCTATAGGCTGATTCATCGGAAGCCAGCCAGGCCACGATGGAGGCGATTTCTTCAGGTTGGCCGAGACGCCCGACCGGTGTGGCCGCGATCATGGTGTCGAGAATGTCCTGGCGAATGGCCGCGGTCATGCTGGTCTGGATGTAACCTGGGGAAACGGTGTTGACGGTCACGCCCTTGCCGGACACTTCCCGGGCCAGCGCCATGGTGAAGCCATGGATGCCGGCTTTGGCCGCGCTGTAGTTGGTCTGGCCAAACTGGCCGCGTTGACCGTTGATCGAGGAGATGTTGATGACCCGACCCCAGCCCTTGGCCAACATTCCTTCAATCACCTGTTTGGTGGTGTTGAACAGGCCGCTCAGGTTGGTGCCGATGACCGCGTTCCAGTCTTCGGGCGTCAGTTTGCGAAAGGAAGCATCACGCGTGATGCCGGCGTTGTTGACCAAGACATCGATCGGGCCGAATTCCTCTCGTGCCATCTCGAACGCTTTGCGCGTTGATTCCCAATCTGTGATGTCGCCATAGATGCATTCGAATTGATAACCCGCCTCCAGTTGGCTCGCCATCCATTCTTTCTTGCGGGCGGAATCAGAGCTGCAGCCCACGATGACCTTGAATCCTTCCTTGTACAGGCGTTGGCTAATCGCAGTGCCAATCCCACCCATACCACCCGTGACCAACGCAATACGACCAAGCGACTTCATATGCTCTCTTCCTTTTTGTATTTTGCGCTGCAAGATGGGGGATTGTTCGGTATTGGCGGGGCGTGCGGAAGTGTTGAGAGGTGACGGACTGGTGTCCATCGGTGCCATGCATGAAATGAAACTGAACTTTCTGTCGTCGCCTCGAAACGGTTTTGTAGCAGCTGCCGAGCCTGCGAGGCTGTGGTGAGGGGATTTATCCCCTCGCCACAAGGCAGCTGCTACAGGGCGACGAATGGTCTGAAAAAGTGGCTAAAAGTGAGAGTTACCTATACTGGGATCAATATTGGCAACTGAACCACCCGTTAGTCTTTGATTCATCGCAGATCAGTCATGGCTCCGGACAGGACGTTCGGCTCCAAGGGTCATTGAGGACGCCATGTATAGAATGAGTTCAGGCTATGCCAGCGTGCTGGTAAATACGCTCTTGGCTCAAGGACTGGATGTTGCCAGTCTGTGTCAGGAGGCTGAACTAGACATGAAGCTCGCGGACAAACCAGGAGCGTTTTGCGAGCGCAGGGCTATCTATCGACTATGGGATCTGGCCGCTCAGGCCTCGGGTGATCCAGACATCGGCTTGAAGGCCTATGGAAGTTTCAACCCCGGCAGTTTTCAAATCGTCGGCTACACCATGATGTCCAGCCTGAATCTGAAAAAAGCCCTTGAACGACTGGTCCGTTTCAGTCCGTTGATCGGCACCGGATTCAGCCTTTTCTTTACATCGGAACAGCAGAATTACCGACTTTCCGGCCTTGATCATCAGCAAAAAGGCTCGGTCAAACCTCGCCAGTACACCGATGCAGCGCTGGCTTCATTGCTGGGTTTCTGCCGAAAGCTGGCGGGCGGCAATTCACCGCAACCCTTGAGCGTGGGATTCACCTATCCCGAACCTGAAGACACCTCCGAGCATCGTCGGCTGTTTGGCTGCGACCTGCTTTTCGACGCGCCTTACGACAGCATTTTGTTTGACGGTCAGGAACTGATGCGTCCGTTGAACATGGCCAATGAAGCGTTGGCGGTGATGCATGACAGTTTTGCCGAGGCTCAACTGGACCTGCTGTTTGGTTTTTGCATCGTCGGCAGGATTCGCGCGCTGATTACCGAGCGTTTGAGTCAGGGGCATGGGCAATGCGACATGGAGTCGATCGCGGCGGCATTGAACGTTAGCAAGCGGACGTTGCAGCGCGCGCTGGAAAAAGAAGGGACGCAATTCAAGGACGTGCAGAACGATGTGCGCCGGCAACTGGCCGATTTTTACCTGCGCCATTCTCACTTCAACATGAAGAATGTCGCCTATCTCCTTGGTTTTCATGATCACAGCAGTTTCAACAAAGCCTGTAGCCGCTGGTTTGGCATGACACCCGGTCAGTACCGGGCCGATGAATCGTTTGAAATCGAGGAAGCCGCGCCGGTCTGACGCGGTCCTGTGTGGCGAGGGGATTTATCCCCGTTGGGCTGCGAAGCGGCCCCGAAATCGGAAACCGCGGTGTATCAGGTACACCGCACACAATGGTTTTACGACTGCTTCGCAGCCGAACGGGGATAAATCCCCTCGCCACACAGGTTGCTCATCAGGGTGCAGGAGGTTTTTTCACGCCTTTCTTGCCTTTGGCAGGTTTGCTCACTGGACTCGCAACCTTGGCGACGAGGGTTGGGGTCACTGCGGGTTTTGACTGCTTGATCGGCTCTGGGATGACCACCGGGGTTTTCTGCTTGATTGGCTCTGGGATGACCACCGGTGTTTTCTGTTTGATTGGCTTGGGGATTTCCACCGGGGTGATCTGCTTGATCGGCTCTGGAGTTATCGCCGGGACTTTCTCTTCGATGGCATCGGCTTCACCCGGTGGTTGGGTCAGACTGAAACCCGGCAGCGGCACGTCGAGCAGCGTGTGCAGTTCACACCAGAATGGGTTGTCGGCGCCGCTGGTCAGCAGTTCCGGCAGCAAATTGGCGACGGCCGCGAGCACTTGCTGGCGTTCTTCGACCTCGGCAAGCATCAAGGGCAGGCTGTGCAGGCTTTCTTGCGGATGGGTAGCGACCAGCAGTTTTTGCAGGCGCAGGGTTTCGCGCAAATCAAGCGGCTCGGCACTGTAGTCCTGGAGCAACACTTGCAGTTGCTGGATCAATTTTTCGACACTTTCCTTGCCCGGCTCGTCGCTGTCGCGGCCCAGCAGGAACAGGATTCGTATCAAGGCTTCCATCAGGCCACCAAGGGGCAGGGCATCCTGCAAGCGCTCGATCAAAACCTTGTCGTGCTGCTCGGCATGTTCCTGCAGATTTCGCCCGGGTGCATTGCCGGTGAGGCTGTTGAGTACGCCATACACGCCGTAGAAACACATTTCCTGAGCCGCATCGCGCAGATCCCGATAGCCGTTCAAGGCGTCCTGCACCTGGTTGGAAAACAGTTCCTGCCAGACCAGTAACGGGTTGGTCTGGCTGGCGGGGTGGCGATCCTTGCTCACTTGGGCGGCACTGCCTGCCAGCCACCACAGCGCCGGGTTCAAACTGCTCCAGGCCACTTGCTGCTGATGGAAAGGGTGCGCCCGGCGCAGCATTTCGGCGCTCGGTTCGTTGGTCAGCTGGCGCAACCACGGGCGTATGTATTCGTCGTACACACTGTTGTTGATATCGGACGCGCGCTGGACCAGCGCAAATTCGCGATCGTCATCACGGGGCGTCTGAACTTCGCCATGGATGTCGGCGATACGCCGGCGTTCGAAACGCACGGTATACGGCGTCGCCGAATTCTCCGGCAGGTCTTCGATCAGCATTTCATACAGCCCGGCCGACAGCGCATTGATAGCATCGACCGCACCGAGCAATTCACGGTGTTCACGCCGCGCCACTTCACCGGAGACGAAGATGCCCAAGTGACCGATGCTCGCGTGTCGCAGGTAAACGATGGTGCGTCCGGCATTTTGCAACGCGAGATCGCTTGGATAGACGTCGGAGATCCAGTCCAGTGCCTGCTGCGGAGGGGTGATGTTGTCACCATACGAGCAGAACACCACCACCGGCACTTCGATCAGCTTGAGGTCAAGCCCGCTGCTCTTGCGACCGAGACCGCCGGACAGCTGATTACCGATGAACAGGTCGTCGACAATCATCTCGATCTCTTCGCCATTGAGCAGCGTCGGGCTGCCCCACCAGCGTTCGAAATCCAGAAAACGTGCGGCCTCGCTGTCGACTTCGCTGAACAGGTGGTAGTACTTGCCCCAAAAGGTGTTGGCCGGGTCCAGGTTTTCGAAATTGCTCACCAGCCAGGTGCCGTCGAAACGGTCATTGCCGAGGTCGCTCCCCAGGCGCGCCATCCAGCCACCACCCAGCAAACCGCCGGAATAGCGCATCGGGTTGCGGCCATTGACGCCGGCCCAGTACGACAACGGCGCACCATTGACAATGATCAGGCCTGGCAGCTCCGGCCGCGTGGCCGCGAGGCCCATTAACGCCCAGCCCGCCTGGCAGTTGCCGATCACCACAGGTTTGGCGCTGTCGGGATGTCGGGCGCTGACGACTTCGATGAACTTCGCTTGGGCTTCTGTGATATCGGCAAGGGTTTGCCCAGGGCGTGGCGAGTGACTGAAGGAGATGAAGTAGGTGGGGTGGCCGGCTCTCAGGCTCTCGCCGATGACCGAATCCTGTTTGAAACCGCCGATCCCCGAGCCGTGACCGCCGCGTGGGTCAATGATGATCACCGGCTGTTTTTTGCCGTCGATCTGTTGCCCCGGGCCGCCGAGGATTTGCAACAACGAATAGTTGACCGGGCGGGGCAGGTCTTCACCGGCGACCAGCGTTTCATGATTGAACTTGAGCAGCAGCGGATACCCGGCGCGTTCGTGGGCCAGGGTGTTGTCGCCGCGCTGACGCAAGGTGTCCCAGAACAACACGCTGCGTTGGCCGAGGTCCGTGAAGTATTCCTGCCAGTCAGCAGGCGTTGGCTGTCGGAGTTGCCCAAGGCTTAAAGGCGCGAAGGTTTTTGCCTGGCGCTTCTGCACGGCGTCGAGGACGTTACGGGTATTGAGGCGTTGCAGATGATTGAGGTGTTCGAACAAACCGGCGGGTTCGGAGAACTCTTCATCTTGCAGCGCAATATTTAATTCCTGACCCATCGTAATCTCCTGACGCTGTGCATGGGGACCGGCCCATCTGAACCCTCTAGTTAAAGAGGGCTAGCCTGGCCGTTCGATGAGCAGGAGTTTACAGCGTATAAGGAGGGCTTTAGCAAAGGTTATTTTGCACCGCACAAAAATAGACGTTGCCAAATAGTTTTGTGCACTGCAATATCAAGGCTAACGCGATGACTGGCCGGATCGCTATCGCGTCCTCAGGTCCATCAGGGCCTTCCAGTACCAGGAGATTCAAGCATGTCTTTTTTCAATTCGGAAAAACTGCAAACCGCTCAGAAAGCCAACCTCGATCTTTTGCAGCAAATCAGCGGCAAAGTCTTCGCCAGCGTTGAACAGCTCAGCCAGTTGCAGTTCAAGGCACTGCGTGACTCCACCGAAGAGCACTTCGAAGGCGTTCGCAAGCTGCTGGCCGTCCGTGATCCACAAGGTTTCGCCGAGCTGCAGGCTTCTTTCACCCAGCCGAGCGCACAGAGCGAACGTCTGGCCGAGTTCAACCGTCAGGTTCAAGCGCTGATCGTCGGTACTCAGTCGGACATCGCCAAACTGACCTCGGGTCAGGTCGAAGCGGGCACCCAACAGGTGCAAGAGTTCGTTGAAGCCATCAGCAAGAATGCACCAGCCGGCTCCGAGCCTGTTGTGGCAGCGTTCAAGTCGAGCCTGGCGAATGCCGGTACTGTGTTCGAAAGCGCACAGAAAGCCGTAAAACAGGCTGCCGAAGTGGCTCAGAGCAGTTTCGACGCAGCGACTGCCGCGGCGACCAAAGCTGCTCCAGAAGCAAGCGCCAAGGCTACCAGCGGTAACAAGTAAGTCGCACTAGATCAGCGGCACCAATGGCGATGGGTTTATTCCCCATCGCCATTTTTTTTCGGCCCGTTTTCGGTGCCGGGTTTACCGCCAAACATGCCAAACAGGTTCTGGGTATTGAGATACAACGCCTTGGACTGGTCGACATATTGGCGCATCAGGTCCTGCATCACCGGGGCCTGTTGATGCATGAAGTCGCTCCAGGCTTCGGACGACTGCGCGCCGGTCTGGGACTGAACGTCGATTACGGTCTGAATGCTCTTGTCCAGGTAACTGCCGAGAACGCCCTGATAAGGGCCGTAGAACTGGATAATCCCCATCAGCATTTCGGTGGTGAAGATGGGCTCACCGCCGCTTTCGGCTTCCAGAATCACTTGCAGCAGGATGCTGCGCGTCAGGTCCTCGCCGCTCTTGGCATCGACCACCTGAAAGGCAATTTTGTCGACCACCAACTGACGTATGTCTGCCAGCGTCAAATGACTGCTGGTGTGGGTGTCATACAGTCGGCGATTGGGGTACTTCTTGATCAGGCGGGGGGTGGTATCAGTCATGCGGGGCGTCTCGCGGCGGGCCTGGTTTGCAGGCATCTTAACCTACTCTGGCCACTGAAGCGGTTTGGTGTTGGGAGGGAGGAGCTAAGAGCAGAATCAAAAGATCGCAGCCTTCGGCAGCTCCTACAGAAGGAATGCGTACCCAGTAGGAGCTGCCGCAGGCTGCGATCTCTTGATCTACTTACCAGATCGGCAAGGTGTAGCTGACTATCAAACGGTTTTCATCCAGATCGCTGCCAAAATTGGTCGAACGAACTGTCGCATTGCGCCACTTCACCCCGACATTCTTCAGCGGCCCGCTCTGCACCACATAGCCAATGTCGGTATCACGTTCCCATTCCTTGCCTTCCGGGCGGTTGCCGCCTAGATCAATATTGTCGCCGGTGAGGTACCGGGTCATGAAGGTCAGGCCCGGAACGCCAATGGCTGCAAAGTTGTAGTCGTAGCGCGCCTGCCAGGATTTTTCGTCTTTGCTGGCGAAGTCGCCGATCTGCACGAAGTTCACCAGGAAGGCATCGGTGCCGTTGACGTAGGCATAGCCGGTGTCGCCACTCATGCCTTGATAACCCAGGCCCAACGCATGCCCGCCGAGGTTGTAGGTGAACATCGCGCCAATCGCGTTGTTATCGACATTACTGCCACCATCGTCCGTTGAGCGGGCGAAGCGCAGATCCGTCTTCAGCGACTGGCCGGTTGTGACCGGCAACACGTAGGTCAGGTTGACCAAGTGCTGGCTGTAGAAGTTGTCGAGGTGACCGTAGCTGTAGCCAGTGGCGAGGTTGCTGGTCCATTTGTAGTTCAGGCTGGCGAAATCGAAGCTGTCGCTATCGAGATGACGTGTGGTGATGCCCTTGGCACCGGTGCGGGTGATGCCCATGTCCTCGTAGTCCGAGGAGTCGCGCTGATTGACCTGCGTCAGTCGTCCGGCATCCACCGTCAGGCCTTCAAGTTCCAGCGACGTCAACTGACCGCCCTTGAAGGTTTGTGGCAACAGCCGTGAATCGTTGGCCAGTATCGTCGGCAGTTTCGGCAGCAGCGTGCCGAGTTTCAGCGTACTTTTCGAGGCACGGACTTTGGCGGTCAGGCCCAGTTCACCGTACTCGTCCTGCGCACCTTTGCTCGTGTCGCTATGGCGTTTGAGCAGGCCGGAGCCTGCGCGATCAGGGCTGGAATCGAGCTTGACGCCGACCAGGCCGATGGCATCGAAGCCGACACCGATCAAACCGTCGGTGAATCCCGATTCATAGCGCAGCAGGAAACCCTGGGCCCATTCCTCTTGTTTGGATTGGGCGGCGTTGTCCTGGCGATAGTCACGGTTGAAATAGAAGTTGCGCAGCTCGAGGCTGACCTTGCTGTCTTTGACAAAGTCAGCGGCGGCGGGGGCCGAGAGGCTGATGACGCCGCCGGCCAGCAACAGTCGGGTAGCGAGGGTGCGGGTGTTGCGGTCCATGGTGAAGCCCCTTTGTTTTTATTATGGAAAGACAGGTCCCGCGGCCCTCGCCAGATGGGCGAGGGCTTATCAATAAAAAAACGCGAACGCCGAAAAGATAGGAGCGTGGCGCCGCGTGCGGTTCAATCGTTAGAACTGTTCGGCGCTCAGGCCAAACAACGAGGCACTGCCCGCGCGGATGGATTGCTCCAGACTCAAAATGCGCGGCAGCAAGCGGTGGATATAGAAGTCGGCGGTGGCGATTTTTGCGCCATAAAACCCTTCGTCTTCGTGCAGCTTTTGCTTGGCAACCTGGGCCATGCGCGCCCAAAGCCAGGCGTAGGCGACGTAACCGAACAGGTGCAAATACTCCACCGACGCGGCGCCGACTTCGTTGCGATTGGTCGCAGCCTGATCCTGTAGCCAGTCGCTCAGGTCTTCCAGACGCTGCACGGCAGCGAACAGTTGAGCGGAGTAGGGCGCGTCAGGCTGATGGGCGAAATGGCGGATCTCAGCGGTGAACTGGCGCAGCGCGAAGCCTTTGTCGGCGAGCACTTTGCGTCCGAGCAAGTCCAGGGCCTGAATGCCGTTGGTGCCTTCGTAGATCTGCGCGATGCGCACGTCACGGACCAATTGTTCCTGGCCCCATTCGCGGATGTAGCCATGGCCGCCGAACACTTGCTGGCCGTTGATGCAGCTTTCAAGGCCGGTGTCGGTGAAAAACGCCTTGGCCACCGGAGTGAGCAGCGCGACCAGGGTTTGCGCGCTGTCGCGTTCCTTGGCGTCATCGGAAAACTTCGCCAGGTCCAGTTGCTGCCCGACATAACTGGCAAACGCGCGGCCGCCCTCGGTCATGGCTTTCATGCTCAGCAGCATGCGGCGCACATCGGGGTGGACGATGATCGGGTCGGCCACTTTGTCCGGAGCAATGGCACCGGTCGGCGCGCGGCTCTGCACACGTTCACGGGCGTAAGCCACGGCGCTCTGATAGGACGCTTCGGCGCAGCCAATGCCTTGAATGCCGATGGACAGGCG
The DNA here is from genome assembly GCF_059716185.1 of Pseudomonas sp. LBUM1645. NCBI lineage: Bacteria > Pseudomonadati > Pseudomonadota > Gammaproteobacteria > Pseudomonadales > Pseudomonadaceae > Pseudomonas > Pseudomonas sp. LBUM1645. The sequence goes on along the minus strand of NZ_CP166811.1, from coordinate 3,703,766 downwards.
TTCGTAATTCATCATGGTGAACATCGCCGCCAAACCTTTGTTGGCTTCGCCGACCAGCCAACCGCTGGCGCCATCGAAGTTCATCACACAGGTGGCCGAGGCCTTGATGCCCATCTTGTGTTCGATGGAGCCGCAACTCACGGCGTTGGCATCGCCCAGGGAACCATCGGCATTGACCAGCACTTTGGGCACGACGAACAGTGAGATGCCTTTCGGTCCCGCCGGTGCGTCCGGCAGTTTCGCCAGCACCAGATGGACAATGTTTTCGGTCAGGTCCTGATCGCCACCAGTGATGAAGATCTTGCTGCCGGTGATGCTGAAACTGCCGTCGGCCTGAGGTTCGGCGCGGGTGCGGATAATCCCCAGATCAGTGCCAGCGTGGGCTTCGGTCAGGCACATGGAACCGGCCCAGCGGCCTTCGTACATCGGAGGCAGGTAGAGGTTTTTCAGGGTGTCGCTGGCGTGGGCATCCAGCGCCAGGCAGGCACCGGAACTCAACGCTGAATAGAGTGCAAAGCTTGAGTTGGCGCCGTAGAGCATTTCTTCGAACTGCACGGCGAGCATCTTCGGCATGCCCATGCCGCCGAAATCGGCGTTACCGGAAAGGCCCACCCAGCCGCCTTCGATGTAGGTGGCATAAGCCTGTTTGAAACCGATTGGCGTGCTGACCTGGCCATCGACCCACTGGGCACCTTCCTCGTCGCCGCTGCGATTCAATGGCGCAATCAGGTGCGAGGTGACTTTGGCCGCCTCCTCAAGAATGGCGTCAGCGGTGGCGGCGTCGACACTGTCAGCCAGGGCTGGCAGGCGTGCCCACAGGGCCGGGGCGTCGAACACTTCATGCAGCACAAAGCGCATGTCGCGCAGCGGGGCGTTGAATTCGGGCATAACGTGAACCTCAAAAGGTTGTGCGATGGGCACGGCGCCGCTGGAGCAGGCCGTGCCCTTTCAATCAATGAGCGGAAGCGCTGGCGGCGCCGAGGCCGGTCTGGGCGCGAACGAACTGGTCGGCGTAAGCGTCACGCTCCTTGTCGGCCCGCACGCTGCGGTCGAGTTTCGACACCACGACGATCACCAAGAACGCCAGCGGCATGGAGAACAGCGCCGGGTGGTCGTACGGGAAGATCGCGTGAGCATGGCCGAGCACGGTGACCCAGACGGCTGGCGAGAGGATCACCAGCACCAGCGCACAGATCAGGCCGGCGAAACCACCGATGATCGCGCCTTTGGTGGTCAAGCCTTTCCAGTACATGGCCATGATCAGCACCGGGAAGTTGGTCGATGCGGCGATGCCGAAGGTCAGGCCTACCAGGAACGCGACGTTCATCTTCTCGAACAGAATGCCCAGCAGAATCGCGATGATGCCCAGGCCCACAGTGGCCATGCGGGTCACGCGCATTTCCTGTTTCTGGCTGGCTTTGCCTTTCTTGAACACCGTGGCGTAGAGATCGTGGGATATCGCTGAGGCACCGGCCAGGGCCAGCCCGGAGACCACCGCCAGAATGGTGGCGAAGGCCACGGCCGAGAGGAAACCGAAGAACAGGTTGCCACCGACCGCTTTGGCCAGGTGCATGGCGACCATGTTGCCGCCGCCAATCAAGGCGCCGCCGACTTCACCATTAACGTAGTACTGCGGGTCGGTACCGATGATCACCATCGCGGCAAAGCCCAGGGTGCAGACAACAAGGAAGAAGAAACCGATGAAACCGGTGGCGTAGAACACCGACTTACGCGCTTCCTTGGCGTTAGGCACGGTGAAGAAGCGCATCAGAATGTGTGGCAGACCGGCAATCCCGAACACCAGGCCCAGCGACATCGAAGCGGTGTTGATCGGGTCGGCGAGCATCGAGCCTGGGCCCATGATGTTCCAGCCGCTGGCGTGGGCTTCGACGGCTTTGGTGGCCAGGGTTTCGTAGCTGAAACCGAATTGCGACATGGCCATGAACGCCAGGGTCGTGCCGCCGGCAAGCAGCAACACAGCCTTGATGATCTGCACCCAGGTGGTGGCGATCATGCCGCCAAAGATCACGTACACCAGCATCAATGCACCGACGATCACCACGGCTACCGGGTAGTCGAGACCGAACAGCAACTTAATCAACTGACCCGCACCAACCATCTGCACGATCAGGTAGCAGCACACCACGGTCAACGAACCAAACGCGGCGAAGATCCGCACTTTGTTCTGGTCCAGTCGATAGGACACGATGTCGGCAAAGGTGTAGCGCCCCAGGTTGCGCAAGCGCTCGGCCATCAGGAAGGTGATGATCGGCCAGCCAACGAAGAAGCCAATGGTATAGATGAAGCCGTCGTAGCCCTTGGCGAACACCAGGCTGGACAGCCCCAGCAGCGTGGCGGCAGACATGTAGTCGCCGGCAATCGCCAAACCGTTCTGGAACCCGGTGATGCCACCGCCCGCGGTGTAGAAGTCAGACGTGGATTTGGTTTGTCGCGCGGCCCACCAGGTGATGGCCAACGTGCCCAGCACGAAGACGAAGAACATGCCGATCGCATGCAGATTGAGCGGTTGTTTTTCCACCGCACCCAACGCGGGCGCAGCCAGCACAACGGAGGCCGGCAATAGCCCGGCAGCGGCGAGGAGAAGTTTACGGAGCAGGTTCATTACTTGCTCTCCTCGAGAATGGCGGCGCCCAATGCATCGAAACGCGTGTTGGCGCTGTAGACGTACCAACCGGTCAGTAGCCAGGAAAAAATGATGATCGCCGCGCCAACCGGCATGCCCAGGGTCAACATCCGATGCTCGGCGAGCGGCGCATGCAGCCACTGCGGGGCAAACGCCACCACCAGCATGAACGCGTAGTAAGTACACAGCACCGCAGCACTCAGCGACCAGGCCAGGCGCGAACGGCTGCTCACCAATTGAAGGAATTTCGGGTTGGACCGAATGCGTTCACAGCGTTGGGTATCGGTTGAATGGATGTCGATCATGGTGGCTCCACCTTGTTTTTGTTATCGATGCTTTTGGCATTTAAGGGCAGGGCAGAGCCGAATCCGGCCTGCACGAGCCCGAAGCGGCCGGTAAAAACACCGGCCGCTTGACGGGTACAACGTCGATTCGGTTAGAGCGCTTTGGCCCTGTCGCGCAGAACGTACTTCTGGATCTTGCCGGTTGAGGTCTTCGGCAGGAGGGTGAAAACCACCGTGCGCGGGACTTTGAAGCCGGCCAGATGCTCGCGGCAGAAACTGATGATGTCGGCCTCGCGAACGTCCTGGTGATCAGCCTTCAACGTGATAAAGGCGCAGGGCGTTTCGCCCCACTTCTCATCGGGACGGGCGACGACGGCCGCTTCCATGACGGCTGGATGGCGATAGAGCACACCTTCCAGTTCGATGGTGGAAATGTTCTCGCCGCCGGAAATGATGATGTCCTTGAGTCGGTCCTTGATCTCGACGTAACCGTTCGGATGACACACCGCCAGGTCGCCGGTGTGGAACCAGCCGCCTTCGAACGCTTCGGCCGTGGCGGTCGGGTTCTTCAGGTAGCCCTTCATCACGGTGTTGCCGCGCATGAAGATCTCACCGATGGTCTGACCGTCCCGTGGGGTCGGTTCCAGTGTCTTCGAGTCGCCGACCATCACGCCTTCGAGCGTCGGGTAGCGCACGCCTTGACGGGATTTGATTTGCGCCCGTTCGTCCAGCGGCAATTCATCCCATTCGGCATGCCAGGCGCAGAGCGTCACCGGACCATAGGTTTCGGTCAGGCCATAGACGTGGGTGACCTTGATGCCCATTTCTTCCACGGCACCGATCACTTTGGCCGGTGGTGCGGCGCCGGCGACCATGGCGTTGACCGGATGATCGATCGCCGCTTTAGCCGATTCAGGCATGTTGACCAAGGCATTGAGCACGATCGGCGCAGCGCACAGATGGGTGACCTGATGCTCGCGGATCAGCGTGAGGATTTTTTGTGGATCGACCCGGCGCAGGAACACATGCACACCGGCCATGGCGGTGATGATCCACGGGTAGCACCAACCGTTGCAATGGAACATCGGCAGGGTCCAGAGGTACACCGGATGGTTGCCCATGGCCCAGGTCATCTGGTTGCCCAACGAGTTCAGGTAAGCACCGCGATGGTGGTAAACCACACCTTTCGGGTTGCCAGTGGTGCCTGAGGTGTAATTCAGTGAAATGGCGTCCCATTCGTTCGTCGGCCACTGCCAGGCGAAGTCCGGGTCGCCTTCGGCCAACAGCGCTTCATAGTCCAGCTCGCTGACCGCTTTGCCTTCACCGTATTCCGGATCATTAACGTCGATGACCAGTGGCGGGTGATCCAGCATGCCAATCGCCGCGTGAATCACATCATGGAACTCGCGGTCGGTAATCAGCACCTTGGCTTCGCCATGTTGCAGCATGAAGGCGATGGCTTCGGCATCCAGACGCACGTTGAGCGGGTTGAGCACCGCGCCAATCATCGGCACGCCGAAATGCACTTCAAGCATCTCGGGAATGTTGGGCAGCATCACGGCCACCGTGTCGTTCTTGCCGATGCCGCGACCGGCCAGTGCCGAAGCCAGGCGGCGGCAGCGGGTGTAGGTCTGCGCCCAGGTACGGCGGATAGAACCATGGATGACGGCGGGGTAGTCCGGATAAACGCTGGCGGTACGCTCGATGAAGCTGAGCGGAGACAAGGCAATATGATTGACAGCCGCAGGGCCTAGCCCTTGTTCATAGATCGACATGTACGGGTACTCGGTGGCTGATTGTTAGCTCTATGGGTGACCTTGCAGCGTAGCCGCTGGGGTCCCCTTTTATGTCAGGTTTGCTTTATATAACATTCAGCTACCGATATGGAAGTACAACCTACGTCATATAGGATATGTACTATATTTGATTCTGGCCGGTCTAAATCAATACAGTCACACCGCCAAGGCCGGTATATCCTTGGCTTCCCCAACGAAGCGGACCCGTGATGACCCTGACTCCCGTTCGATTGCACAGCTGGTTGCGCCTGCAGCGCGAGGGTGTGTCTCTGGCCGCCCGGGCCGATGCGTTGTGCCGTGCGCTGCAGGAATGTCCCGAGGTGCACCGGGCGGTTTATCTGAGTTGGCAAGCCAATGCGCGGATTTACAGCCACGAGGGCGCCGCCCAGCATTTTCCACCGGGGCTGGGCGATCCTTCGCTGGCCAGTGATCAGCGGCTGTTTGATCGGCTGGCGGAGGCGGGACGTCTGGACTTGGCTCAAGTACGTCAACTCGATTGCTGGTTGGCCGGGCGACTGCGCCGGGCTGCTATCAGTCATGGCCAGGTGTTTGATCTGGCCTTGCAACCGGGGCAGCCGGGGTTGTTGCTGGTGGAAGTGTGCGAGGGCGTGAGTCTTGATTGGCTGGGTTGGGTGCAGGATTTGCTGACGACCTTGCTGAGCAGCGTCAATGGCATGCTGCGTGGCTCACCGCTATTGGGGCACGATCCACAGCCGAGTCTGTTGCTCGATGCCCAAGGCCGGCCGCTGGAATTCAACGCGGCGCTGTTGGCACTGCTCGCCGAAAAGCCGCTGACCGATGTGCTGGGTTTTCTGCCGGTCAATCACCGGGTGCTGGTCCGTGCCTGCCTCGACCAGCAACGCGCCATCGAAGGGGTCGAAGCCCAATTCCAGGCGCAGATCCTGATCTGGACATTTATCCCCGATCCCCAGGACAACCGCGTGCTCGCCCGGTGCCGCGATGCCACGGCCCAAGTGCTGGCCGAGCGTGAAGCCGCCACGGCACGGCGGCTGTACCGGCTGATCATCGAGAACACCACCGACCTGATCTCCAGGCATACACCCGACGGACGCTTTCTGGATGCCTCGCCCGCGTCCTGGACATTGCTCGGCTACTGGCCGGAAGAGTTGCGCGGGCAAATGGCCCAGGGCTTGTTCCATGGCCAGGACCTGGCCAGCCTGGTGCAGCGCGCGCGGGATGCCCTGGAGCAGGACGGTTATCACACGATGACCTATCGCATTCGCCATCGCGACGGGCATTACTTGTGGTTTGAAACCGCGAGCCGGGCGATTCGTGAGACCTATACCGGGACGGTGGTTGAAGTGGTCAGCGTGTCCCGGGACATTACCGCCCGGGTGCAAGCCGAGGAGAACAAGCGGCGCCTGGCGGAAGTCGTCGAAGCCAACACCGATCCGGTGTTGTTCATTGACCCCGAGGGACAAGTCACTTATCTCAACCCAGCGGCGCGGCGCATCCTCGGGATCGACGAGCAGCAACCGATGCCAGCCCTGGCGGAATTGTTCGCCAGCGCTGACCTGGCACGTCTGCAGCGTGATGGCTGGAGCAGCGCCGAACGCGACGGTGTCTGGAGCACCGATGCGCGATTGCAGCCACCGGGTGGCGGTACTTCCGTGCCGGTGTCGCTGGTGCTGCTGGCGCACCGTTCGGCCGGCGGCGAGCGCTATTACTCGTTGGTGGCGCGGGACATGACCGAGCGTGAACTGCGTGAGGTGCAACAGCGTCGCCATCAGGATGAACTGGCGCACACCGCGCGATTGGTCACCCTGGGTGAATTGGCCTCGGGCATCGCTCACGAAATCAACCAGCCGCTGGCGGCGGTGGTCAATTACGCCAATGCCAGCCAGCGCTATTTACAGACGCTGGATTCCAATCCCCAGGCCGCCGCCCGAGTGGCGCAAGGGCTGGAGCGCATTACCCATCACGCCACGCATGCTTCAGAAGTGATCAGACGTTTGCGCGCGTTTCTGCGCAAGGGACAACGCCGGATGCAAGCCCTGAATTTCACCGACGTCGCCCGCGAGGCCGTGCGTTTGTGTGCCTGGGAAGCGAGCAATTGCCAAGTGACAATCGAGGATCGCCTGCCGGATAATCTGCCGCCGATTTATGCCGACCGGGTGCTGCTGGAGCAGGTGCTGCTCAATCTGTTGCGCAATGCCATCGACGCCAACCGCGAACAACATCCGGGGCAACCTTCACTGATCGTGATGGCCGCGGGGCAGGGCGGTGGTGCAACCGTGGAAATCAGCGTGCAAGACCAGGGACCGGGTGTCAGCGAACCCGAACTGGAGCAGATATTTACCCCGTTCTATACCAGCAAGGCCGATGGCCTGGGACTTGGCTTGTCCATGAGCCGCAGCATCATCGAAGGTTTCGGTGGTGAATTGCAGGCCCGACGCCAACCTGTCGGGCTGCTGATGTGCTGCCGCTTGCCGCTGGCCGGCTCAACAAAACAACAACAGGAATAACGTAATGGCAGGTGTGACGGAGCACGTGGTGTATGTGGTCGACGACGATCAAGGCATGCTCGACTCAACGGTCTGGTTATTGGAATCGGTAGGGCTCAAGGCCTTGCCGTTTACCAGTGGCGTGGAGTTTCTCAGTGCCTGTGATGCCACGCTCGATGCCTGCGTGCTGCTCGATGTTCGCATGCCCGGCATGGGCGGTTTGAACGTGCAGGAAGAAATGCGCGCTCGTGAGCTGAACCTGCCGATCATTTTCGTCAGCGGGCACGCGGATGTGCCGATCGTGGTTCGCGCCTTCAAGGCTGGCGCCCATGACTTCATCGAGAAGCCCTATAACGAGCAATTGCTGCTGGACAGCGTGCAACAGGCGCTCAGCAACTGCGCAGCAAACCGCTCAGGCAATCAAGGCCATGAAGCCTTGCAGGCGCGCTTGCTGACACTGACCCCACGGGAGCGCGATGTCTTGCTGCCGCTGGTCCAGGGTTACACCACCCGTGAAATTGCAGAACAACTGGGCGTGAGCGCAAAAACTGTCGACCTGTATCGCTCGCGGGTGATGAAACGCATGCAGGCCAATACCTTGCCGGATTTGGTGGGGATGGCTATCGCCGCTGAACTGGTTGATCCGCTGAAGCTGCGGTGAGTTGCGCAAGGGTAGGAGGGGTATCAGATGAATCCACCCCTCACCCCAGCCCTCTCCCCAGTGGGGAGAGGGGGAAAGGGAGCCGATCTCCACGCTTTTCAAAGCCTGCGTTCACCTTGATATTTCAGGTCGATGTAACTCTAAGAACAACTCGGTCAGTCCCCTCTACCCTTTGGGGAGAGGGTTAGGGTGAGGGGTGGATCCTGAGCCAGACACAAAATCCAGAATCACCCAATCAACGCTTCGCTTTCAACCCATCCACTCACTTATCCAACTGAACGTCTATGCTGGGCTAACCGATCCCATTCCTCTGCAGCGATCTGCAAGGAGGCAGCAATGGTGCCCACATCCAGCTCCGAGAAGGCGTTCACTCGCAGTCTGCTCGATGTTTTGATCCGTGCCGGGTTGATTGCCGTACTGGTGCTGTTCTGCTTTGAGATCTTCAGCCCGTTCCGCGACCTCATGCTGTGGTCGCTGATCCTGGCGATCACACTTTATCCATTGCAAGAGCGGCTCAAGGGGTCGCTGGGTCAGAAAGACGGCCACATTGCGACGCTGATTGTGCTGATTGCTATCGTTGTGCTCATGGTGCCGATCTATCTGTTGGTCACCTCGATTGCCGATTCGGTCGAGCACGCCATGACCACCGTCAAGGACGGCAGCTTCCATATTCCGCCACCCGCTGACTCAGTCGCTGACTGGCCGTTAGTGGGCAAGCGTCTCTCTGCTTTATGGCTGCAGGCCTCAACCGATCTTCCCGACCTGGCAGCGAAGTACCTGCCAGAGATAAAACATTTCAGCGTGAGTTTCCTGGGCAAACTCGCCGGCGTCGGCATGGGGTTCCTCACCTTTATCTTTGCGTTGATCATCGCCGGCATTTTCATGGCCTATGGCGAGAGCGGCAGGCGCAGTGCGGTACAGATCGCTTCACGCGTCAGCGATCCGGGCAAGGGGCCGAAAATCGCCGAACTGTGTACCGCAACGATCCGTGCGGTCGCGCTGGGGGTGGTCGGCATCGCTTTCATCCAGATGCTGCTGGTGGGCATCGGATTCGTGCTCATGGGCGTCCCCGGTGCCGGGCTGCTTGCCTTGGCGGTATTGTTGCTCGGCATCATGCAATTGCCGGCGACGCTGATTACGCTGCCCGTGATTGCCTTTGTGTTCGCCACCGATGGGGCCAGCACGGCGACCATCATCTTCGCCATCTATGTGTTCGTTGCCGGCCTGGTGGATAACGTACTCAAGCCATTGCTGCTGGGGCGCGGTGTCGATGTGCCGATGCCGGTGGTGTTGATCGGTGCCCTGGGCGGCATGGTCACCAGTGGCATCCTCGGGCTGTTCATCGGCCCGGTGGTGCTTGCGGTCGGCTATCAATTGTTCTGGCAATGGGTGGAGGATCAGCCGCAGAACAGACCGGACGTCCCGCGGACGTTATGACTGCCCGGGCTTGCGCTAGCATGAAAGGTGTTCAGATCACTCGCCCTGACGAGCAGGGCAGTGCGCCCCGGCAGCTGACCGTTTGGACTTCGCCACCCACTGCGCGGTGCAGGATTTCTACTTCGGCGAGGACTTCCTGCTTCGTCGACACGACTACAACCTGGACGTGAGTGGTGGCTATCGACCTCAGCGAAATCAGCTACGCCTAGAGAGGGTTGAATCATGACCATCCATTCCTGGGAAAAACTCTACCTCGATGACCTGAGCCTGGGTCAGCAGTTCGAAAGCGACAGCCTGCGTGTCCATCGAGCGTCGATGCTGGCCTTTGCTCAGGAGTTCGACCCGCAACCGTTTCACCTCGATCCTGAAGCCGCCGAGCTGAGCCTGTTCCGTGGTCTGGCGGCCAGTGGCTGGAACACCGCCGCCCTGACCATGAAGCTGCTGGTGGAAAGCGTGCCATTGGCAGACGGAATCATCGGCCTGGGCATCGAGTTGAGCTGGCCGACGCCGACCTACCCGGACGATCTGTTGCGTCTGCAATGCACCGTGCAGGCCATCGAACCGTCCAACTCCAAACCAGATCGGGGTGTGGTGACCCTGTTCATGGAAACACTCAATCAGAACGACAAGGTCGTGCAGCGAGCCACCGGCAAACTGCTGGTCTTCAGAAGACCGGCGCCTGATTGAGAAGGCGGTCATGGGTGTGTGGAACGTGCGTGATGGGCTCTGTCAATTGCAGGGGCCGGAGGAGGCGTTTTGAAAACATTCCTGCTCAGGCCTAGCGCCTCAACGCTGAACATGTTGCGTCAAGCGTGCCTGCAACGCCGAGATGCGGTGCCGCCAACGTTAACGGAAAAAGCGCTCATCCCTGGCATTCCGGATGCTCGCTACTGGCTGGACCAGGATTTGACCCCGTTCATTCGGGATGTGAGTCAGGCCAACATTCGAGAAGCCGAGGCGCTCGCCAGCGCAGGGATGCCCAATGACACCCTGCCGCTGGCAAGCATGTTGGCCGTTTCGGGCGGCGGCGATGCAGGCACATTCGCGGGGGGCATCATTGCGGGATGGACCCTGCATGGGTCTCGACCGGTGTTCAAAGTCGTCACCGGCATTAGCGCTGGCGCCCTGGTCGCCCCGTTCGCCTTCCTGGGGCCCCAGTACGACGGTGTCATTCTGGGCATCTGCAACGCAGTCGGTCCAAAAGACATTTTCCATGCGCGCAATGTACTGACCCGTCTTGCCAGTGATGGTATGGCGCACAGCAAGCCACTGTCGCGGCTCATTGCACAGCACATCACTGCCGAGGTTCTTGCGGCGATCGCGTCGGAATACGCCAAAGGACGTCTGCTGATGATCGGCACCACCGACCTTGATTCTGGACGCCCGGTCACCTGGAACATGGGCGCTATTGCCTCCAGCCAGGCACCGGGCGCGCTCGACCTGTTTCGCAACATCATGATCGCGTCGATGAGTATTCCCGGCGCCGTCTCACCCGTCATGATCGATGTGGAGGTTGACGGTCAACAGTTTCAGGAAATGCACGTGGACGGAGGCGTCCTGACTCAGGTGTTCCTTTACCCACCCGGCACGGTGACGGCGCTGAACCGCGTGACCGGGGCGCGTTTGCGTGATGAACGGCATTTCTATGTCATTCGCAACGGCAAACTGGAGTTGCAATGGTCCGGAACCAAGCGTCGCACCTTGAGCATCGGCGGTCGCGCCATCAGCGCATTGATCCAGACTCAAGGGATCAGCGATCTGGATCGAATTTACCGAATTGCACAGCAGGATGGCGCGGACTTCAATCTGGCGTACATCGGCCCCGATTTTGATATTTCTCGCAATCATAGATTTGATGGCGAGTACATGAAGCGCTTGTTCGATTACGCCTTTCAACTCAGCGCGAAAGGGTATCCGTGGCATAAATCGCCGAGTACGTGAGAGAGGCCCGGCGCTCTGCCTGCCTTATTTTTCGAAGCAGGACACCAGGAAACTCATCACCGCCTGGATGGACGGGGTGTGGCGGATGTCGCTGTGAACCACCAGCCACACGTCACGCGCAAGACCCGCGCCAATGGTCTCCATTGTTTGCAGGCCGTAGTGCTCGCCAAGAAAGGAGGGGAGTGCGGCGACACCGGCCCCTGCCTGAACAAAATTGGCCTGGATATTCAAATCATTGCTGCGCAGCAGGATCGGCCGATCTCCCGCCTGTTCCTTGAGCCAGGCCTGTTGCGGGCTTTGTTCCAAGGTCTCGTCGTAAGCAATGAAGGCCAGATCTGCCGGGGCCGTTTTGGATAAATAGTCGGCCGAGCCATACAGGTAGAACGACACCGTTGCGACCTTGCGGGCCACCAGATCCGGCTCCTTGGGTCGACTCAGACGCACGGCAATATCGGCTTCACGTCGCGATAACGAAGCGCTGCCCAGACTGCCAATCAACTGCAAGGACAACTGCGGATGTTGCGTGCGCAACACATTGATTCGGGGCGCTATCAACGCACACGCCAACGCCGGCGGGGCACTGACGGTGACTTCACCGGCGTAGCTTTCCTGTCCGGCCAGCGCCGTGCGTTGCACCGCGAAGGACTCGCTTTCCATGCGTCGCCCTAACTGGGCGATACGTTCCCCGTCCTCGGTAATCACATACGAGCGAGGGCGCCTGTCCACCAACTTGAGGTTCAGCGAACACTCCAGCGCGCTGATGCGTCGCGCCACGGTGGCATGGTCAACCTTGAGCTTGCGTGCCGCCCCCGATAAAGACTGCTCGTGGGCGAAAACGATGAAGTAGCGCAGATCCTCCCAATCAAACATGGGCGTTTTCTCATAGATGAGGTGAATAAATGGGGAATTTTTCCCCAACGGCAAGCCTGCAAGAATCTTTCAAAACCTGACAAGCAGGTTTGAAGCATTCAACGGTTCGCTGAGTGTTCATCGCACGACTTGACGAGGAAACTGCCATGTCAAAATCAACGCCTCTCGCGTATGCCGGTATCGTCGGTGCCACGTTTTTCTGGGGCACCAACTTCAACGCAGGTGCCTACATCATTAAGAGCATGGCACCGATCAGCGCTTCGATTGAACGCTTTGCCATTTCTACCGTGTTGCTCGTGCTGATTTTCGGTCTGTCGGGCAAGCTGCGTCTGGGTACGCTGAAGAAAAATCTGCTGGCCTATGTGGGTTTGGGTCTGCTCGGATTTACGGCATTCGCCGTGGCAACATTCTTTGGGCTGCAAACCACCACACCCATCAACGGCGCGCTGATCCTGGCGACCACGCCGCTGTGGACCATGATCTTTGCGGTGCTGCTTGAAGGAGAACGCATTGATCGCGGCCGTGTCATTGGGTTGGTACTGGGTTTGCTAGGCGTTGGCATGGTGATCACTCGCGGGGATCTCCAGGTACTGCTCGGGCTGAAAATGGCCACCGGTGACGCGATGATTCTGGCTGGCAGCATGGCCTGGGCGGCAAACATGGTTGGCACCCGGCGCTTCGTCAAAGACGCAACACCGCTGGAGACCACCACCTTCTCCATGTTGTTCGGTGCCATTGGCCTGATCGTGCTGGGCTTCATCTATGAGCATCCGATCGCCAGCATCCGTAGCGCTTCGCTGTCTGTTCACGGTGCCGTCATCTACCTGGCGGTCTGCGGTTCGTTGATTGCTTACTTGCTGTGGTTCAAAGGCATCCACGCCATTGGTGCCGCGCGGACGTCGATATTCTTCAACCTGGCCCCCGTGTTCACCATGCTGGTTTCCTCGCTGCTGGGTGTGCTGCCCAATGTCTGGCAACTGCTCGGCGCTGGCGGTGTGATCCTTGGGGTGGTGTTTGCTTCGGGCCTGGTGTTCACCCCGGCCAGGATCAGAGGCCGATCATGTCCCGGTGGACTTCCAGGGAATTTCGCTCCACCCAGTTGTGCGCCAGCAGACCGTCCGGACGCACTTCCCAGACTGCGGTACCGAGCATTTCAAACGAGCTGTTGCAGGAGCGGCCGCCGATGAAACCGTTGTTCTTTCCGGACAGTTTCCAGCGCGAAGCAACCCGAGAGCCTTCAGCATTCTGGAATGTCTCGATGCTGGCGAATTCGAAATCTTCGATTTTCGACAGGAAGACACCGATCCAGTGAATGAAGGCGTCTCGACCGACAGTATCGACACCGCCGGAAGTAATAACGAAATCATCGGTAACGAAGCAAGCGGCTGCTTGCGGGTTTCTTGCCTGCCAGACTTCGCGCCAGAAACGTTCGACAATATATACTGCCTGGTTGCCTGTCATTTGTAACTCCTCGCTTTGATGGGCCATCAAGGCCCGCTAATCACGATGTTCGGAGTTTGCGATCCATAACTCAAACGCATAAATTTAATGGCATCCAGTTGAAAGGCGAATTCATCATGCAAGCCAGCGACCTCGAGATTGATCTGCTGCGGGCGTTTATCGCGGTGGCGGAGACCGGTAGTTTCACGGCCGCTGCCGAAGTGATTGCTCGATCGCAATCGGCGGTGAGCCAGAAGATTATCCGCCTGGAGGAAGTACTTGGTTTTCGTGTGTTCGAGCGCACCAGCCGCGCGCTGACGCTAACCCCTGACGGCGAGCGGCTGCTGATGGGCGCGCGCAAGATGCTGATGCATTTCGACACTTTCATACGTGAGATCAAGGAACCCGCCACGGTGAATCTGCTGCGTCTGGGAATCTCTGAAAACCTGGTGCCCACTCAGCTTCCAAAATTGTTGTCGCGCTTTTGCAAACTCTATCCCGACATCCAGTTAGAACTCACCACTGGCTTGAGTCACGATCTGCTGAGCGACTACGAAAACGGGCAACTGGACGTGGTCATTGCCAAGCGAAAAATCAGTCCCAATGCCCAGCGGGGCCGAATCATCTGGCGCGAACCTTTGGTCTGGATCGCCGCAAGGGACTACGAAATCGAAGCATCCCAACCTGTACGTTTGGTGATGATGCGACCGCCATGCGCGTACCGGGCAATCATGATAGAGGCCTTGGCTAGCGTTCGGCGGGAGTGGACTTCAGCGTGCCTGGCCAGCAATTTGATGGGGGTTCAGGCTGCGGTTGCCGCTGGGCTGGGGATTACCGCATTGGGAACGTCGTTCCTGCAGGAAGGCATGCGGATTCTGGAGCCATCTGAAAAGTTGCCGACGTTACCGAGCACCGAAGTCGCGGTGATGGGTGACGACGTCCGCATTCAACATCTAGTCCAGCCTTTGGTATCACTGCTGACTGAAGGTTTGATGTCGGGCAGTGGTTTGACCTGAGACGAATGAAGTGCTGAGGAAATCGTACTTGCGCCAGAAATCAGCTGACCGGCTCGGCCGTACAACTCATTGCCCCTGAACCTGGCTTCTGGAAAAGGACCATGTTGCCGTCTTGCCAGAAGCGGTAGTTCCCCTGGGAATCCTTGCCCGTGTATTGGGTTCCCGAATCACTTGGCACCTGGCTCAGGGTGATCGAGGTGTTCGCCCATTTCAGGTACACGACACCCGGCTGCGTGTTGAAGAAGGTGGCGGCAATCAGTGCGTTAAACCCAGTACAACGAAAAGCCAGGGGGCCTTCGGTGAGTCTGTCTGGATCCTTGGTTCTCACGATGGCCGAGCCTTGGCGTAGCTGGTACGCGCGCTCGGCATAACTTCGGATCGTGCACGCCTTGGGCTCAGACGTGGACGCACACTCATTACGGGAGTCGATCCAGAACTGCTGGTCGATCAAGACTTTATCTGGCGGCGGTACTGAACGTTGATCCGTGAGCGCCAGGCGATAAAGACGCGTCAATTCGATATCCATCTGTGCCAGTTGCGAATCGCGACAGATAAGCTTTTCGACGGATGCCCTTGCCGTGGCGCAGTCGAAGCCGGTCTTGAACGACGCAGCATTTGCGCAGGTGCTCGTCGCCGCGCAAACGCTGGCAGCGAGCAGACAGGTGAAAAGGGTCGTGACCGTTTTCATGTTGGCTTCACCCAGATCATGACGTGATCCCCGGATTGCCATGAAACCTATCGATCTATTGAACATTCATTCGTTCGCATTGGGTGTATCGCAGTGTAAGTCAGTGCTCAGAACTTGCCACTCCAGGCGTTGGTTGGGTTGTAGGAGGGTGTGGCGGCAGCGATGTTAAAAAATGTTAGATTGAAAAAATACTTCACATAATCTGATCATTGGTAGATGATCTTCACCAGCCGGTATGACAACCTGATAACACGACAAAAACAGGATTGCCTTGATGTTCGATGAGATCCCGACTCATGTGCTGAATGACAGCGCCCCTCAGCGGGTTTATCCGCTCGGCGCTGATCCTGTCTACCGCAGCCCTCTCTACAACGCGGCCAATGTCTGCGCCTTGCAGGCGCGCAAGCAGTCGCTGCTTTCCTCTGGAGTACCCCATGAATAACAAGAATGTCGGTGTTGTCGGTCTGGGCGCGATGGGCCTGGGCATTGCTCGTTCGTTGTTGCGCAGCGGTTTCAATGTGCATGCCTGTGATGTGCGGGCTGAAGTGACTGAACAGTTTGCCGGGGAGGGCGGCGTGGCTTGCTCTTCGCCGTCGCACATGGCCGCTGAGTGCGACGTGATAGTGACCGTGGTGGTCAACGCCGAGCAGACCGAAACCGTACTGTTTGGTGAGGGTGGTGCCGTGGCCGCACTGCGTCCGGGCAGTCTGGTGATCGGCTGCGCCACCGTAGCCCCGACTTATGCGGTGGATCTGGGCCAGCGCCTGGCCGCGCTGGGCCTTCTGTATCTGGATGCACCGATTTCCGGTGGCGCCGCCAAGGCTGCTGCTGGCGAGATGACCATGATGACCTCGGGGCCGGCCGACGCCTATACCAAGGCTGAGTCAATCCTGGCGGGCATGGCCGGCAAGGTTTATCGCCTGGGTGACGTCCATGGCCTGGGTTCGAAGGTCAAAATCATCAATCAGCTGCTCGCCGGGGTGCACATTGCCGCCTCTGCCGAAGCCATGGCGCTGGGCCTGCGTGAAGGGGTCGATGCCGATGCGCTGTATGAGGTGATCACCCATAGCGCCGGTAATTCCTGGATGTTCGAAAACCGCGTGCCGCACATTCTCAAAGCTGACTACACGCCGTTGTCCGCGGTGGATATTTTCGTCAAGGACCTGGGTCTGGTGCTGGATACCGCACGGGCCAGCAAATTCCCGCTGCCGCTGTCGGCCACCGCTCACCAGATGTTCATGCAGGCGTCCAGTGCCGGCTTCGGCCGTGAGGACGACTCGGCAGTGATCAAGATTTTCCCGGGCATCGAATTGCCGACTGCCAAGCCCCAGTCCGTTTGAAGCCCGAGCCCGTTTGAGGAACACCCCCATGACTACCTCCACCGCACGCCCGCTGCTGGGCTGCATCGCCGACGATTTCACCGGTGCCACGGACCTGGCCAACATGCTGGTGCGCGGCGGTATGCGTACCGTGCAAAGCATCGGTATCCCGAGCGCAGACGTTGCCGCCGGGCTTGACGCCGATGCGATCGTCATTGCTCTGAAGTCGCGCACCATTCCTGTCGCCGACGCGGTCGAACAGTCCCTCGCCGCACTGGCCTGGCTGCGCGAACAAGGCTGCGAGCAGATCTACTTCAAATATTGCTCGACGTTCGACTCCACCGCGGCCGGCAATATCGGCCAGGTCAGCGAAGCGCTGCTGGCCGCACTGGGTAGCGACTTCACTCTGGCCTGTCCGGCGTTCCCTGAGAATGGCCGCACAATCTTTCGCGGCCACTTGTTTGTGCAGGATCAACTGCTCAGCGAGTCGGGCATGCAGCATCACCCGCTGACACCGATGACCGATGCCAATCTGGTTCGGGTTCTGCAATCGCAGACCGGCCTGAATGTCGGCCTGTTGCGCTACGACACCATTGCCCGCGGCGCTGAGCAGGTGCGTGCGCGGATCGCAGAGCTGAGGGCTCAAGGTGTCGGCATGGCCATCGCGGATGCCTTGTCGGACAGCGATCTGTACACCCTTGGCACCGCCTGCGCCGATCTGCCGTTGTTGACGGGTGGTTCGGGGCTGGCCCTGGGTTTGCCGGAAAATTTCCGTCGCGCCGGCAAGCTGCGCGACCTCGATGCCTCGAAACTCCCGGCGGTGTTCGGCGGGGAAGTGGTGTTGGCCGGCAGTGCTTCGATCGCGACCAATGGACAAGTGGCGGCCTGGCTCGAAGCCGGACGGCCGGCCTTGCGGATCGATCCGTTGGCCTTGGCTGCGGGTGAACCGGTGGTGGCGCAAGCCTTGACCTTCGCCCGTGATAACCAACAAACCGTATTGATCTACGCCACCAGCTCACCGGATGAGGTCAAGTCGGTGCAACAGCAACTGGGTGTCGAGCAGGCTGGCAGTCTGGTGGAAAACGCCTTTGGCGAAATTGCCCAAGGTCTGCGCCAGAGTGGTGTGCGCCGCTTTGTGATCGCCGGCGGAGAAACCTCGGGCGCTGTGGTTCAGGCGTTGGGCGTACAGCTGCTGCAGATTGGCGCGCAGATCGATCCGGGTGTGCCGGCGACCGTCAGCAGTACTGACGAACCTTTGGCGCTGGCACTCAAATCGGGCAACTTCGGTGGCCGCGACTTCTTCAGCAAAGCCTTGAACCAACTCGCGGGAGGTGCTCAGTGAGTAACGAAAACGCTCTGCGCGAAGAAATCTGCGAAGTTGGCCATAGCCTTTACCAACGCGGCTATACCGTCGGCAGCGCCGGCAATATCAGTGCGCGCCTGGACGACGGCTGGTTGATCACACCGACCGACGTCTGCCTCGGGCGCCTCGATCCGGCGACCATCGCCAAGGTCAATCTGGCCGGCGAATGGGTGTCCGGTGACAGGCCTTCAAAGACTCTGGCGCTGCATCGCCAGGTCTACGACCGCAACCCGAGTGTCGGCGGCGTGGTGCATACCCATTCCACTCATCTGGTGGCGTTGACGCTGGCTGGTGTCTGGCAGGCGGACGACATTTTGCCGCCGCTGACGCCGTATCAGGTGATGAAAGTCGGGCATATCCCATTGATTGGCTACCAGCGACCCGGTTCGCCAAAGGTTGCCGAGCAAGTCGCGCAGCTGGCCAATAGTGTTCGCGGCGTGATGCTCGAACGGCTTGGCCCGGTGGTCTGGGAAAGTTCGGTCTCCAGGGCCAGTTACGCCTTGGAGGAGCTTGAGGAAACTGCGCGGCTCTGGCTGATGAGCGATCCCAAACCGGAACCTCTCGACCAGGCGGCTTTGGACGAGTTGCGAGAGACCTTCGGCGCGACCTGGTAAAGCGCTGGCCTAACACGACAAATCGATACAGCAGGCCCTGCACATGAGACGCGCAGCGACTCTCGATGGACCCGGCTTGCCTGAAAAAACAATAACAACAGGAAATCCAAGCATGACTCACCTTCACTGCGGCATTTTCAGATTCAGTGGCAGAACCGTTGCGTTTACCCGGCGTGGAGGGGTTCTGAAATGAGCCCGTTAATCCTGATGGTTACCGCAGGGGTGGGCATCGCGCTGTTGTTGTTCCTGGTGCTCAAGTACAAGTTCCAGCCCTTCGTGGCCTTGATGCTGGTGAGCATTCTGGTGGCGCTGGTGGCCGGGGTGAAACCGGCCGATCTGGTGGCGACCATCGAAGGCGGCATGGGCAAGACCCTGGGCCATATCGCGATCATCATTGCCTTGGGCGCGATGATCGGGCGGATCATCGAACTCTCCGGTGGTGCCGAGGCGCTGGCCAAGACCCTGATTACTCGTTTCGGCAACCGGCGTACACCGCTGGCGCTGACGATTGCCGGTTTCATGGTCGGGGTGCCGGTGTTCTTCGAGGTTGGCGTGATCATCCTGATGCCGCTGGCCTATGGTATTGCACGCAGTGCGCGTAAGCCGTTGTTGGTGTTTGCGCTGCCGATGTGCGCGGCCTTGTTGACCGTACACGCCTTTCTGCCGCCGCACCCGGGCGCAGTGGCCGCTGCCAGTCAATTGGGCGCGGACCTGGGTCGCGTGCTGATGTTCGGTCTGCCGCTCACCGCGTTCCTTTGCTATGTCGGCTACTGCGTGGCCGGGCGAATGACCCGTCGGGTGTACCCGATGACCGACGATATTCGTGCCGAGGTCTATGGCCCGCATGTCACCAACGAGGATCTGGCCGCCTGGTCAAACGGTAACGACAAGAGCACTGAGCGAGCGGCTGTGGCCGTGTCGCACATGGGCCTGGAAGAGTCCACCAGCAGCATCGTTTCCAAGTTGCCGCCGGCGCCCCCACCAGGGTTTGGTTTGATCGTCAGCCTGATCCTGCTGCCCATTATTCTGATTCTGCTGGGAACGCTGTCCACCTCGTTGCTGCCTGCCGAATCGACCCTGCGCGGCATCATGACCGTACTCGGCGCGCCGCTGGTGGCGCTGCTGCTCGACACCTTGCTGTGTGCCTGGTTGCTGGGTTCGCGTCGGGGCTGGAGCCGGACTCAGGTGTCCGACGTGATCGGCTCGGCCTTGCCCGGTGTGGCCATGGTGATCCTGATTGCCGGTGCCGGCGGGGTGTTTGGCAAGGTGCTGGTGGATACCGGAATCGGCGCCGTAGTCTCCGATATGCTGCGCACCACCGGTCTGCCGGTGCTGGCGCTGGGCTTTCTGCTGACCCTGCTGTTGCGCGCGGTACAGGGCTCGACCACGGTGGCGCTGGTGACCACTGCCGGCATCATCAGCCCGCTGATTGCGACCCTCAATCTCCCCCCGAACCATATGGCCTTGCTGTGCCTGGCCATGGGCGGTGGCGGGTTGGCCATGTCCCATATCAATGACGCCGGTTACTGGATCTTCACCAAGCTGTCCGGGCTGAACGTGGCCGACGGCTTGCGTACCTGGACGGTGCTGACCACCTTGCTCGGCACCTTGGGTTTCTGTATTACCCTGCTGATCTGGCCATTTGTCTAACGAACTGTCGACCTGTAGGAGCACGGCTTGCCGGCGATGGCGTCCCTGAGATCGCTATCGCGAGCAAGCTCGGCTCCTACAAAAATCGTTGTCGACCATAGAACACCTGTAGGAGCACGGCTTGCCGGCGATGACGTCCCTGAGATCGCTATCGCGAGCAAGCTCGGCTCCTACAAAAAGCGTTGTCGACCATAGAACACCTGTAGGAGCACGGCTTGCCGGCGATGGCGTCCTTGAGATCGCCATCGCGAGCAAGCTCGGCTCCTACAAAAAGCGTTGTCGACCATAGAACACCTGTAGGAGCACGGCTTGCCGGCGATGGCGTCCCTGAGATCGCTATCGCGAGCAAGCTCGGCTCCTACAAAAAGCGTTGTCGACCATAGAACACCTGTAGGAGCACGGCTTGCCGGCGATGGCGTCCTTGAGATCGCCATCGCGAGCAAGCTCGGCTCCTACAGAAAAGCCATACATAGGAGCTACCATGCCTCGTTTTGCTGCCAACCTCAGCATGCTCTACCCGGAACATGCGTTTCTGGATCGCTTCGCCGCCGCGGCTGCCGATGGTTTCGAAGCGGTGGAGTATCTGTTCCCCTACGACTACAGCGCTGAAGAACTCAAGCAACGCTTGAGCGACAACGGCCTGGTGCAGGCTCTGTTCAATGCGCCGCCCGGTGATTGGGCGGCGGGCGAGCGGGGCACGGTATCGTTGCCGGGCCGTGAGAGTGAATTTCGTAGCGGTTTTGATCTCGCCCTGGAATTCGCCAGCGTGCTGGGTAACTCGCGCATCCATGTCATGGCCGGCCTGCTGCCTTCCGAGAGTGATCGGGCACGGCATCACGCCATCTATCTGGAAAACCTGGCCTATGCCACCGCCCAGGCGGACAAGGTCGGGATCACGGTGCTGCTGGAACCGATCAATACACGAGACATGCCGGGCTTTTTCCTCAACCGGCAGGACCAGGCCCAGGCCATCTGCAAGGAAGTAGGCGCCAGTAACCTGAAGGTTCAGTTCGACTGTTATCACTGCCAAATCGTCGAGGGCGACCTGGCCACCAAACTGCGTCGGGACTTCGATGGTATCGGCCATATCCAGATCGCCGGCGTGCCGGACCGGCATGAACCGGACCTGGGAGAAGTCAACTATCCCTATCTGTTCGAGCTGATCGACCAGTTGGGTTATGACGGCTGGGTAGGGTGCGAATATCGGCCGCGTGGCAACACGTCTGCCGGCTTGCAGTGGTTGCGGGACTGGAAGGCGCGCCAAGCGTAATAACGAAGATGGACGACGGCTCTGCTGAATGCGCGAGCCCGTCGTCTCAGGCCGGGGTATTGTCAGACGGCAGCAACAGCTCGACTCCCTGCTTGCGAATGCCATCGGCCGCGGCCGGGGTCAACGCATCGTCGCTGAGGATAATGTCGAACTGCTCTAGCCCGGCGATCTTGTACATGCTGAATGTGCCGTACTTCGAACTGCTGGCCACCAGCACCACTTGCGAGGCCGATTGCATTGCGGCTTGTTTCACCTCCACCTTCAGAGCCGAAGGCGTGGTGAGGCCGCGACGCAAATCCCATGAGCTGGTCGATATGAACGCGATGTCGGTGACGACCTGGCGCAAGGTGGCAACTGCCAGGCCGCCGACGCACGATTGATTGGAGTGATCCAGCTGCCCGCCGGTATGAATCACCGTGACATGGGGGGCTTCGATCAGCGCCTGGACAATGCCGAAGTCGTTAGTCACCACGGTCATGCCGGACAGCGCCTTGATGTAGGGGACGATTTCCAGCGTACTGGTTCCCGCATCCAGGTAAATCGTCATATCGGCATGCAGCAGCCGCGCGGCGAGCTTGGCCATGGATTGCTTCTGTGGCAACTCGACCACCGCCTTGAGCTGATGGCTGGGCTCACTATGGAGCTGGCTGGCGATCCGCACCCCACCCGTTACCGAGTAAGCACGACCTTCCTGCTCCAGCAGCGCGATATCGCGACGTATGGTCATGTGCGAACAGTCGAACATTTCCATCAACTGATGAACGCTCAGCACCTGATGCTTGCGCAACTGTCGCAGCATCAATTCACGGCGCTGTTCAGGAATCATCGGTGCGCCGCTTTCGGCGGCGATGTCCTTTTGATTAGGCATTCGGGCTCCAGATTAAGGAAAGCTGACGGTAAAGCTAACGGTCAAACATAGTAGCGAATCTGTGGGGGGATCAGTAGCGTGCTTATTCGTAACGGGTAGAGGGTGTCATCTTAGCGTCATCGACCCCATGGCAAGATCCTCGCAAACCGCCTAGTGCGCTCAGCTTGCAAGGAATCCCCCCATGAAAGGAGACGCCTCTCTATTTGCAGCCATTGACCTTGGTTCTAATGCGTTTCGCATGATGATCGGCCAGTCAGTCAGACGGCGTCAGGGGTTCGTGATCCAGGAAGTGAAAACCTTGCGTGAACCTGTCCGTTTGGCGGAAGGGTCTCAAGGCGGGGCACTGGACGAGTTGGCGTTGGATCGGGGATGGCAAGCGCTCGCACGATTCGGCAAAAAGTTACGCGGCTTTGAGGCCGGACGTGTGCGGGCGGTAGCGACCAGTGCAGTGCGCGAAGCCGACAATGCTCAACTGTTTTTGGCCAGTGCGGAGCGGCACCTGGGTTTCCGGATTGACGTTATCTCTGGGCATGAAGAGGCCCGACTGGTGTACGCCGGTGTTGCTCATACGGTGCCGGGTACACAGAGCAGGCGACTGGTCGTGGATATCGGTGGAGGCTCCACTGAACTGATTCTGGGGCAGGGCGCTCAGCCCTTGTTGACCGAAAGTATTGCCATTGGCAGCGGCACCTTCGGCGCGCGTTACTTTCAGGGTGGCCGTATTACGGCTCAGGCACTCCTGGAGGCTGAGCGTGTAGCCACTCTACAATTTGAAAAGGTGGCGCGTCGTTATCGCGCGTTGGGTTGGCAGCAGGTGATAGGTTCTTCAGGCACCGCACGGATGCTGGCCAAAGTACTCAAGGCCAACGGGTTGAACGACTTTGGCGAAAGCGGCATCACCTACAGCGGCCTGTTGCGCTTGTCGTTGCGCCTGCTTGAAGTGGGGAATGTCAAACAGCTCGGACTGGCGGGCTTGCAAAGCCATCGCCAGAGCATCTTGCCTGGAGGTCTTGTACTCATGCTGGCGGCATTCAAGGTGTTTGGTGTCTCGCATATGACGCCTTCCGAGCCGGGTTTGAGGTTCGGCGTTCTTCATGGTCTGATGTGTAATCACTGATCAACCCATAGCAACCTTGCAGAGCAGGAACCTTTACGGTTAATCGTTACAGCTTTTACAGTGCTTGAAGCTATAAAACTCAGGGAAGACATGATGTCCACCTATGCTAATTTTTCGGACATTTCATGAGACGTGTGGTTTTTAATCAAAAAGGGGGCGTCGGGAAATCCAGTATCGCGTGTAACCTCGCGGCCATCAGTGCCAATGAGGGCTATCGCACCTTGCTGATTGATCTGGATGCCCAAGCCAATGCTACTCACTATTTGACCGGACTCAGCGGCGAAGATATTCCCCTGGGGATCGCCGACTTCTTCAAACAGACACTGTTCCCAGGCCCGGCCTCAAAGAAGGCCCAAGCCAATATCCATGAAACCCGTTTCGACAACTTGCATTTGATCGCTGCCTCGTCGGAGCTGAGTGATCTGCAATCCAAGCTCGAGACACGCTACAAAATTCAGAAACTCAGCAAGCTGCTGGACAGGCTCGATGAAGACTATGAGCGGATCTATATGGATACGCCGCCCGGTCTGAATTTTTACAGCGTCTCGGCGCTAATTGCCGCTGACCGCTGTTTGATCCCTTTCGATTGCGACAGCTTTTCTCGCCAGGCGATTTACGGTGTGCTGCGAGAAATAGAGGAGATCAAAAGTGATCATAACGAGAGGCTGGAGGTTGAGGGCATCGTTGTTAACCAATTCCAGGCTCGCAACGCACTGCCGCAACGACTGCTCGACGAGCTGATTGCCGAGAAAATGCCGGTGTTGTCTGCGTATCTGATGAGTTCGGTGAAGATGCGTGAGTCACACCAGGCCAGCAAGCCACTGATCTATCTGGAACCGCAACACAAGCTGACCCGGCAATTCGTAGAGCTGTTCAACTTGCTTGAAAGCCAGGCCTGAACGGGGCCACTACCCGTCGAGCTCTCCAGGAAATTCACGACCGCATTAAAATGTTTGTCACCGTTAAGACCAGGTAGTGAAACTTTTCGAGGTGCCTGGGACTTAAATTGAGCCACGTTTCGCGTGGAGAGGGCTTCCTGCTCTTTCGATCTGTAGCGAGTGAAGGCACAATGCGCATCCTTTTTTGGCTGGCCTTGCCGGAGGCGCCTCGAAATGATCAAAACGCCGTACTACCTCATCGATAAACAAAAGCTGCTGGCGAACATGCAGAAGATCGCCTATGTGCGCGAACAGTCCGGGGCCAAGGCCCTGCTGGCACTCAAGTGCTTCGCCACTTGGTCGGTGTTCGACCTGATGCAGCAATACATGGACGGCACCACGTCGTCGTCGCTTTACGAGCTGAAGCTCGGTCGGCAGAAGTTCGCTGGCGAGACCCACGCCTACAGCGTGGCCTGGGCCGACGACGAGATCGAGGAGATGCTCGAGAACTGCGACAAGATCATCTTCAACTCCATTGGCCAGTTGCAGCGCTACACCGAGGCTTCAGCAGGCAAGGTCCGCGGCCTGCGGGTCAATCCGCAGGTGAGCAGCTCGGATTATCTGCTGGCCGACCCCGCGCGGCCGTTCAGCCGTCTGGGCGAGTGGGACCCAGTGAAGATCGAGCAGGTCATCGAGCAGATCTCTGGCTTCATGTTCCACAACAACTGCGAGAACGGTGATTTCGGCCTGTTCGACCAGATGCTGTGCACCATCGAAGAACGCTTCGGCGACTTGCTGCACAAGGTCGAGTGGGTCAGCCTCGGTGGCGGCATCCACTTCACTGGCGAAGGCTACGCGCTGGACGAGTTCTGTGCGCGCCTCAAGAGCTTCTCGAAAAAATACGGCGTGCAGGTTTACCTGGAACCGGGCGAAGCGGCCATCACTCAGAGTGCGTCGCTGGAAGTCACCGTGCTCGACACCCTCTACAACGGCAAGCACCTGGCGGTTGTGGACAGCTCCATCGAAGCGCATATGCTCGATCTGCTGATCTATCGCCTGAATGCCAAGCTGGCGCCTAGCGATGGCGAGCATACGTACATGGTGTGCGGCAAATCCTGCCTGGCCGGAGACATTTTCGGCGAGTATCAATTTGATCGTCCTTTGGCTATCGGGGATCGGCTGTCGTTCATCGACGCAGCGGGTTACACCATGGTCAAGAAGAACTGGTTCAACGGCCTGAAAATGCCGTCCATCGTAGTGAAACAACTCGACGGTACTGTCGAGGTGGTTCGTGAATTTGGTTACAACGACTACATGTCCAGCCTTTCGTAAGCTGGCTGAGAAGGAGAGAGAGAAAAATTGAAGAAGAACGTGCTTATCATTGGTGCAGGAGGTGTCGCCAAGGTGGTGGCCCACAAGTGCGCGCAGCACAACGATGAACTCGGTCGTATTGCTATCGCGTCGCGCAACATCTCCAAGTGCCAGGCCATCATCGACAGCGTCAAGGCCAAGGGCAGCCTCAAAGTGCCCGCCGAAATCCAGGCCTTCTCGCTGAACGCCCTGGATGTAGAAGCGACCAAGGCGCTGATCCGCGAAACCGGATCGCAGATCGTCATCAACGTCGGTTCCGCCTTCCTCAACATGTCGGTGCTGCGCGCCTGCATCGATACCGGCGTGGCCTATCTGGACACCGCCATTCACGAAGAGCCGGGCAAAGTCTGCGAGACGCCGCCCTGGTATGGCAACTACGAGTGGAACCACCTCGAAGAGTGCAAAGAGAAGAACATTACCGCCATTCTTGGCGTGGGCTTCGACCCGGGTGTGGTCAACGCCTATGCAGCGCTGGCGCAACAACAGTATTTCGACCGCATTGATTCGATCGACATTCTCGACGTCAATGCCGGTTCCCATGGCAAGTATTTCGCCACGAATTTCGACCCGGAGATCAATTTCCGCGAGTTCACCGGACAAGTGTGGAGCTGGCAGAACAGCCAGTGGACCAGCAACACGATGTTCGAAGTCAAGCGCACCGACGACCTGCCTGTTGTCGGGTCGCAGAACCTGTACCTGACCGGTCACGATGAAGTGCACTCGCTGTCGAAGAACCTCGACGTGCCCAACGTGCGTTTCTGGATGAGCTTCGGCGAGCACTACATCAATGTGTTCACCGTGCTCAGGAACCTCGGCCTGCTCTCCGAGCAACCGGTCAAGACCGCCGAGGGCCTGGAAGTCGTGCCGCTGAAAGTGGTCAAGGCCGTGCTCCCTGATCCGAGCTCGCTGGCGCCTGGCTACACCGGCAAGACCTGCATCGGCGACCTGATCAAGGGCACCAAGGATGGTCAGCCGCGTGAAGTGTTCATCTACAACGTGGCTGATCATGAAGACGCTTACGCGGAAACTGACAGCCAGGGCATTTCCTATACCGCAGGCGTGCCGCCCGTGGCCGCAGCCCTGCTGGTCGCCCGCGGCGAGTGGGACGTGCAGCGCATGGCCAACGTCGAGGAGCTTCCGGCTGAGCCATTCCTCAAGGCGCTGGATGTGATGGGGCTGCCGACCCGCATCAAGGACGAGAATGGAGATCGTCCCTGGAGCTGAAACGCTTGAGGCTCGCCACTTACAGGTGAGCCTGATTTCCCGCTCCATACGCAAAAACGCCGCTCTTTGAGCGGCGTTTTTGTTTGTGCGAGCTTTGGACAGTAATGGGGGAATGCAACATCCCCGCCCGTCACCCACATTGAAACCCAGCCCGTCGAACCGGCACTAACCCGTGGTTACGTGGTCAGTAATTGGCGCCTTTAGCGACGAGGATCGTCTCTGATAGCGGCGCATCCGGCTACGTTTAGTGTTTTCTCCAATGCCTTGGGGCAAAAAAAACCGCGATGGATTGCGTCCTGGAACGACTTTTCCTTTTGCGGGCGACACTCTATGGGTTTGCTTCTCGATCCGCGTCAAGACATTGATGCCGCTTTATTAAGCTATCGCCGAGTGTTCTGGTCGCTGGCGCTGTTCAGTGGGGTGATCAACCTGCTGGTGCTGGTGCCGTCGCTCTACATGATGCAGGTGTACGACCGGGTCCTCACCAGCCGCAACGAAACCACCTTGTTCATGCTCACCTTGATCGCCCTGGGACTGTTCATGTTCAGCGCCCTGATCGAGTGGGCACGCGGCGAGGTGATGATTCGCATGAGCGCGGGGCTGGACGATGCCTTGGGCGAGCGGATTTTCGACGCCGCCTTCGCCCGCAGCCTGCGCGAGCACAACGCCAACCCCGCGCAGGTGCTCATCGATCTGGCGACGCTGCGGCAGTTGATCACCGGCCAGGGCCTGATCGCCTTGCTCGATGCGCCGTGGTTGCCAATCTTCCTGCTGGTGGCGTTCATCTTTCACCCCTGGTTCGGCGTGCTGACGCTGGTTCTGGCCCTGGTGCTGATTGGCCTGGCGCTGTGGGGCGAGTTGGCGACCCGCACGCGTTTGGGCGAAGCCAATCGCCTGGGCGTGCAGTCGTCGATCTATGTAAACAGCACGTTACACAATGCCGAAGTCATCCAGGCCCTGGGCATGCTCGGGCCGTTGCGCCAGCGTTGGAGCCTGCTGCAGCAACGCATCATTGCCGCCCAGGCCCATGCCAGCGACCGTGGCGCGCGTATCACGTCGATGACCCGTTTCGTGCGCATCTCCGGACAGTCTCTGGCACTGGGCCTGGGGGCGTTGTTGGTGCTTGAAGGCCAATTGTCGGCGGGCATGATGATTGCGATGTCGCTGCTGCTGGGGCGTGCCCTGGCGCCCGTGGAAATCGCCATTGGCTCGTGGAAGCAATTCAACTCCGGCCGCCAGAGCTACCAGCGCCTGAGCCAACTGCTTGCCCAGCATCCGCGCGAGCGTCTGCGTATGCCTTTGCCACCGCCCACCGGGGCAGTGCGCCTGGAGCAGTTGTATGTCGGCCCGCACGGCGCCTCGCAACCGATCCTGCGGGGTATCAATTTCAGCCTGGCCAAAGGTGATGTGCTCGCGGTCGTCGGCCCCAGTGCCAGTGGTAAATCAACGCTGGCCAGGGCGATGGTCGGCGTATGGCCGGCCATGGGTGGGTCGGTGCGCCTGGACGACGCCGAGATCAGTCAATGGTCCCACGACGCCCTGGGCCCGCACCTTGGATACCTGCCGCAGGACATCGAGCTGTTCGACGGCAGTGTGGCCGACAACATTGCCCGCTTCGGCGAGCAGGACGCCGACAAGATCATCGCCGCCGGGCGTCACGCCGGCATTCACGAGATGATCCTGAGGTTCCCCAAGGGTTACGACACGCCGCTGGGCCCCGGCGGGCTTGGCTTGTCCGGTGGACAAAAGCAACGCCTCGGCCTGGCTCGCGCGCTATATGGGCGCCCGTCGCTGATTGTGCTCGATGAGCCCAACTCCAACCTCGATGACGCCGGAGAGCGGGCGCTGGTGCAGGCCATCAGCGCGCTCAAGGCTGCTGGCAGCACCGTGGTGCTGATTACCCACCGACCTAATGTGCTCGCGGTGGTCGATTACATTCTGGTGCTCAAGGACGGCACTCAACACGCATTCGGTCCACGGGATCAGGTGCTCAAGGCATTGATGCCAGGG
The DNA here is from genome assembly GCF_059716185.1 of Pseudomonas sp. LBUM1645. Classification (NCBI taxonomy): domain Bacteria; kingdom Pseudomonadati; phylum Pseudomonadota; class Gammaproteobacteria; order Pseudomonadales; family Pseudomonadaceae; genus Pseudomonas; species Pseudomonas sp. LBUM1645. The sequence continues at coordinate 3,674,840 of NZ_CP166811.1, read as the reverse complement.
CCAAGACCGGCCGCGGTCAGGGAGACTGGCGAAGATGCGTGATCTGACTCCTGAGGCACAAACGTATAGCGAGCAGGGGACGAGCGTGCGCGGCGCCACAACGCTGCCCTGCGCCAATACCGACGCCGGGGGGGCGGCACGCTATGGTGTCGGTTTCCTGGTCCTGACGCTGGGCGGTTTTCTGCTCTGGGCCTGCCTGGCGCCGCTCGACCAGGGTGTGGTGGGCAGCGGCACCGTGGTGGTGGCGGGCGAACGCAAGGCTGTGCAGTCGTTGGTCGGCGGGGTAGTGGAAAAGCTGCTGGTCAGCGATGGCGACCGCGTCACCCAGGGGCAGTTGCTGGTGCAGCTCAATACGGTGCAGGCGCAGTCGCAACGGGACGTGACCCTGGGCAAGTTGCTCAACGATCGCAGCGTCGAGGCGCGGTTGATTGCCGAGCGCCTGGGCTCAGCCGAGATCCAATGGCCCGCTGAACTGCTGGAACGCGCCGATGAACCGCGGGTCAAGGCTTCCATGGCCTTGCAGAGCCAGTTGTTTTTGACCCGCCGCGCAGAACTGGGCAGCCGCTTGCAGATCATCGAACACGAAGCCGCGGCATTGCAGCAGCAATTGCTCGGTTACGAAGGCCTCAAGCGCAACTACGACACGCAGATGCGCTTCCAGCAGCAGGAGCTGGAAGGCCTGCGTGGATTGGCCAGTGAAGGCTTCATTCCGCGCAACAAACTCTTCGAGGCCGAACGCAACGCAGCCCAATTGGCCGGGCAGATTTCCTCCGGGGTGGGCGATGTTGGCAGGACCCGCCAGGCGATCAATGAAAGCCGGCTCAAGGCCTTGCAGGCGCAGCAGGAATTTCGCCGCGATGCCGAAACCCGGCTCAGCGAGGTCTCTGCCGAGGCGGCAGGTTATGCCGATCAGATTCGTGCCTTACAGTTTGAAGTCGACAACGGTGCGATCCGTGCGCCAGTGTCCGGGCAGGTCATGGACGTGAGCATTCATACGGTCGGGGGTGTTGCGCAGGCCGGCCAAACCCTGATGCAGGTGGTGCCGCTGGATGCGCCGATGGCGATCACCGCGCGTTTCGAGCCGTTGATGGCCAATAAGTTGCGCCCGGGGCTGCCGGTGCATGTGCATTTCACCGCGCTGCAACGGGTGGATACGCCGACGGTCACCGGCACGGTGACTACGGTGTCGGCGGATCAATTGATCAATGAACAGACGCACCAGCCGTACTTTTCCGCCAAGGTCGAAATTCCCGCTGACACCGTCGCCTCGCTGCAGGCCGCCGGACTGCTGGTGCGCCCCGGCATGCTCGCCGATGTCACGGTGGTGACGGGGGAACGCACCTTTATGAATTACCTGATGAAACCTTTGCGTGAACGCTTGCTTGCGGCCTTCAAAGAGGAATGAGCATGATTGCTGCGCACGACGCCTCGCGCCTCAATGACCCGACCGTGCAATCGGCACACGGTCGTTTGTGGCGAAGGGATTTATCCCCTCGGCACATTGGGTCTGTGGTTAATGCCAGTCAGTTAAGCAGTTTCAGCAGCACGCATACCGTGTAGCAGCTGGCGAAGCCTGCGTTCGGCGGCGCAGCAGTCGTGAAACCTGAGTCCTCGGTGGGTCTGACACACCGCATTATCTGACTTTACGACTGCTGCGCAGCCGAACGCAGGCTTCGCCAGCTGCTACAAGGATCGCGTTACGGCTTAACTGACTGGCATTAGGGTCTGTGGTGGGCTTTAATTTTTCGGGCACTGCAAATCCCCTGTGGGAGCGAGCTTGCTCGCGATAGCGGTGGATCAGTCAGCGTCCATGCCGAATGTACCGCCGCCGTCGCGAGCAAAGTGCAACTCAGGCTGTAAAGTCGCTGGCGTGCAGCTCCTTGACGCCCACCAAATCGAATTCGAACTCGGGGGTGGCGTCGGCGTTGACACTGCCGTAGAGAATGCCATCGGCAAAGCGCAGTTGGCCGGTGGCGTTGGTGGGGTCGAAGGCGTTGCTGCCGATGAAAGTGAAGGCGTCCACGTTGGCGGTCAGCGGGTTGGCGTCCAGGCCGGTAAGATCCAGATGATCACCCTCGGTGGTCTTGAAACCGCTGATCACATCGCGCAAAGCCCCGACGCCCATGTCCGACAGCGCACCAAACGCGTAGGTATCCGCGCCAGTGCCACCGGTGAGGGTGTCGGTGCCTGCACCGCCGATCAGCCGGTCATCGCCCGAACCACCCACCAGCGTATCGTTGCCCGCACCGCCACTCAGAACGTTCGCCGCGCTGTTGCCCGACAGACTGTCGGCGAAGGCGCTTCCCGTCAGGTTTTCGAAGAATTTCAAGGTGTCGAGCCCGGAACCCAAGGTGTTTTGTTGCGCGGACGTCGAGAGGTTTACGGTAACGCCGGACAGAGCGCGTTCAAAAGACACCGTGTCATTGCCATCGCGCCCGTCCAGCACGTTGTTGCCGGCTCCGGCGAACAGCGTGTTGTCCAGCGCGTTGCCCGTGCCATTGGCGGCGCCAGTGCTATCAATATAAAGACGCTCGACGTTGTTGCCGAGGGTATAGGCCGCCAGCCTGCTGTGCACGCTGTCGATCCCTCCAGACGCCGCATTGCTGTTGGTCTCGATCACGATGTCGTCGGCGTTGTCGACATAGTAGGTGTCGTTGCCATCGCCGCCGCTCATGCTGTCGTCCCCTGCGGCACCATCGAGCACGTTATTGGCGGCATTGCCGGTGATGAAGTTGTGCCGCTCATTGCCGGTGCCGTTGATGGCCGACACACCGGTGAGCACCAGGTTCTCGAGATTGGCGCCCAGGGTCCAACTGATCGAGGCCTGCACCGTATCGATCTGCGAGGTCGAAGTGTTGGTTTCCACCACGCGGTCGGACGCGTTATCGACCACATAGATGTCGTTGCCATTGCCCCCGGTCATGGTGTCGGCGCCCAGGCCGCCATTCAGTGTGTCGTTGCCCGAAGTGCCCACCAGGGTATCCGCCTGGCCGGTACCGGAAATCATGTTCTGAGCGTTGTCGAAAATGTCCTGCACGCTGTTGTTGTCGTTGGGGTTGCCCTGGAAGCCAAGGTCAGTGGCAATGTAGTCGGCCAGGCGCTGGCCGACGATCTCCGCCGACTCCTCGTGCAGGTGCCAGACGTCGTCGGGATACGCCTGCGGATCGACTTCGTGGCGCAAGGGGAGGTCGGTGTAGTCCACCGCCAGCTTGACGTCGGCGCGCTCGGCGGCGATGGCTTCCTGGGCGGCGCGGACATAGCCAACCCCCTCGACGATGGAGGCAATCTTGTCTTCCGAATAACCACGGGTACGCGCCGCGTCCTGCTCGTAGTGACCGGTTTCCATGATGTACACGCTGAAGTTGCCGACCTGGGCATGCAGGTAATCAAACACCTTCAGGGTCGCAGCCTTGTAGGCCGCTGCTGCCGCTGGTTTGTCCGTGGCGCGGGCGATCTCCTGGGCGGCTTCCTCGCCCTGGCCCCAAATGATGCCCATGGTGACGTTACTGATGGATTGCAGTTCGGTGAGCTGGTCCCGCAGCAGCGTCACGGCGCGCAACAGCGCAGGCCCGGGTTGGTTGGTGTCGGTCAGCCACCAGCACAACTTGAGTTCCTCGGCGCTGAGAGTCGACAGGCCGGTGACCGTGCTGCCGCCCACCGCGATGTCGATGCCGTTGCCATCGGCATCGCTGAACTGGCTGCGCACGTCATAGGTGGTGTAGCGGTCCAGGTCGTTGACCAGCATCGAGGTGCCGGACTGATTGTCGTCCTCCGTCATGCGCAGCAGGCGCGCATTGGATTGGCCGAGGGTGGGCACGTAGAGGATGTCCTGCTGGGCACGCTCGCCGAACACGAAGTCGCTGGCGGTCAGGGTGTTGAGGTAGTTGCCGTTGAGGGCGATTTCGAATCGATTGCCATCGGCGTCGGCCTCGGCGGATTTGATGTAGGTCTTGTCGCCGGCCGTGTTGAGGGTGATGTACAACGTGCCATTGCTGCCATCGCCGAGGCCGACAATGCCAAGTCCCGAAACATCGATCTTGTCGACGCCCACGGTAAAGTCATAAATCGTGTCGGTGGCCGTGACACCGCCGGTGTCGTAGTCGCGGTAGCTGTCGAGTACGTTGGTGTAGCGGAAGGTGTCGGCACCGTCACCGCCGTACAGCGAATCGCGTCCGGCGCCGCCGTCGACGGTGTCCGCGCCGGTGCCGGCCTTGATTGTGTCGTTGCCACCGAGGCCGAGGATCAGGTCTGCGCCCGCCGTGCCGTTGAGCGTTTCGGCATTGTTGGTGCCGGTGATGGTGTTGGCAGGCGCATCGGCCACCGCCAGGGCGAAGCTGTCGCTGACGGTTGCATTGCTGCCATCGGACGCGGTGACCTGTATGGAGTAAGTGCCCGATGCCGTGTCGCTTGGCGTGCCGCTGAAGGTGCGGGTGGCGGCGTCGAATGTCAGCCAGCCGGGCAGGGCGCTGCCATTGGCCAGTTTGGCGGTGTAGCTGAGGCTGTCATTATCCGGATCGGTGAAACTGGTGGCCGGCACCACGTAGCTGAATGCGGTGTTTTCGGTCGCGGTCTGATCCAGCAATGGCGTGGCCAGCACCGGCGCCTGATTGGTCGGCGACGAGGTGGCGAAGACAAAATTGGCGCTGGTTAGCGTGTTGAGGTAGTTGCCGTCCAGCGCCACTTCGAACCGGTTGCCATTGGCGTCGGCGGTCAGGGACTTGATGTAAGTCTTGGTGCCAGCAGTATTGAGCGCCAGGTACACGGTGTTGTTTTTGCCGTCCCCCAGATCGGTGAAACCCATGGCCGAGAGGTCGATCTTGTCGGCGCTGATATCGAAATCGGTGATCAGGTCGCCAAGGTTGGCACCGCCGGTGTTGTAGTTGCGGTAACTGTCCAGGCGATTGGAGAACACAAAGATGTCCGCCCCGGCGCCACCGGTGAGGGTGTCCATGCCGGCACCACCGTCGAGCTTGTCGTCGCCCGCGCCACCACTGAGGCTGTCGTTACCCGCCAGGCCGAGCAGGGTGTCGGCCGAATTGCCACCCAGCAGCGAGTCGCTGCCGCTGGTGCCAGTGATCACACTATTGAAGATGAAATGGCTGGCGGTCAGGGTGCTGGCGAGGTTGCCCGAGAGAATCAATTCGAAGCGATTGCCGCTGGCGTCGGCATCGTAGTCCTTGATGTAGGTGCGGTCATTGCTGGCGCTGTAGCTGACCTGCAGGGTGCCGCCACGGCCATTGCCCAGGCCCGTGAAACCTAGGCCGGCGAGGTCGATCTTGTCCTGGGTGACGTCGAAGTCGGTGATGGTGTCATCGAAGCTTGAGGTTGCGTTGCGGTAACTGTCGGACTGAGCGACGAAACGGAACGTATCGGCGCCGGTACCGCCGGTGAGTTTGTCGATGCCTGCACCACCCACCAGAATGTCGCCACCGGCCCCGCCATTGATGGTGTCATTGCCGGCTACGCCATAGAAAATCTCGTTGGCGGCACTGCCCAACAGGGTGTCGTTGCCAGCCGTACCTTGCACGGTGGTCATCGGCACTGTGGCGCTGACGTAGCTGCCGTCGCCATAGACCAGCGTGGCGCCCTTGCTGGTGTGGCTGATGGTGTTGCCGATGATGGCGTTGCGATCGGTGCCGTCTTCATTGCGCTCTGCAACACCGTAGGTCGACAGGTTGCTGCCGCTGATAAGGTTGCCCTGGATCGTGTTGTCGCTGCCGTTGAAGTACTTACCTGACACGCCCAGGGTGTCGTCGTAGGACTGGATGATGATTTCCGGTACGGGGTTGCCCAGGGAGTTGTTGTTGAGCGTGTTGTCGATGATCTCGACGTGGTTGCTGCCGTAGATGCGGATCCCGGCGCTGGTGTTGTCGTGGATATCGACGCCGCTGACGGTCACCTCGCTGGACAGCTTGATCAGCACCCCTTCGGCGCCGTTGCCGTACACCTCGCCACCGGTGATGGTGATGTTGCTGGGGGAGGGGATGTCCTCGCTGCCGCGCTGCACCACGATGCCATTGCCGCCATTGTTGTAGGCAACGTTGTTGGTGAGGGTGAAGTCGTGGGTACTGGTGACGACGTTGAAACCGTGGCGGTCATTGTCGTAGGCAACGTTGTTTTCGAAGGTGCTGTCGCTGAGGAAGTCAGCAACGAAGCCGTCCAGGCCATTGCCGTGGGACACGCTGTTCTTGATGACCATGTTGACGGTCTGCTCGTGAGGGTCGAAACCGTACCCGGAGCAATCCTTGATCTCGACGCTGTCGAGGGTGACGTTGGAGTCGTAGCCTGCTTGGCCGGGAATGTAGCCGTTGAACCAACCGTCGATCTTGCCGGTGGTGTTGTCACGGTTGCCGTCGATGGTGAGGTTGCTGACGCCAAAGTCGTGGGTTTCCTCGCCATAGGCCGAGCGGATGACACCCGTGATCTTGGTGTCGGAGCCGTCAGCCACCTTGACGGTGGTTTCGCCCATGCCGTCGCCGTACAGGTAGACGTTGCTCTTGAGCATCAGGCAACCGTCGGAGGGTTCCTCGCCTCCCGAAACGATATAGGTTCCGGTCGGTATGTACACCTGCCCACCGCCTGCAGCGGCCGCCGCATCAATCGCGCTTTGTATCGCCGCGGTGTCGTCTGTGATGCCATCTCCTTTGGCGCCAAAATTCTGTACGTTGAAAATCATGAGTTTATCTCCGTATCAGGCTAAACCTCGGCAGATGCCAATATTCCATCGACAGCTACCGGTTTATGACCCAACGGAGCGCAAAAGTTATGACCGCATATCGGAGATACGTCAAATAACTGATCCTGCTGATCAGCGGTTGTTAGGGAAGGCAAAGGAAATAACGTTATTTTGACACTGGTTCCGGCTGCAAGCGCTGCCTCGTCGGGAGCGGGATCGCGAAGACAATGGCGTTATTGATCAGGCCGAGCGTGTTTTGCGGTTTGAGCTGCACAGCCGGCCGCGGTCCGACGAAGAAACCACGGCGGCCGATCAATCAGGCGGAGGGGAGCAAGCCTTTCTGTTTGGCGACATGAGTCGCCATTGCATCCATCAATTCCGGGGACAGGCAGTCATAGGGCTCCAGGCCGATCGAGCGCAGACGCTCACGGATGGCCTTCATTTGCGTTGGCGGTGTGCCGGTTTCGATGATGGAGGACACGAACGCTGCGAACCCCGGCGCAGCCCATCCGGTCTGCGGAGAGAGCTCGGTGTGGACGAAGTCCAGGCCATAAAACGCATGGTCCTTGTTCTCGATGCGCCCGAAGAGATGGGTGTGGCACTGCTTGCAGGCGTGCCGCTGGATGGTGGCGGCTTCGTCGACAATTTCCAGTTTTTCGCTGTGGGCCGTGACGCTGACCTTATCCCGAGGCACCACGGCGATCACGGCGAACGTCGCACCTTGCGGTTTCCAGCATTTGCTGCAGCCGCACGCGTGGTTATGCAGGGTTTGTGCGTCGATCTTGACCTCGACCTTATCGGTCGCACACAGGCATTGCAGGGTGCCTCCTGTGAAATTCTCGGCGGCGGATTGGATACCGTTGTCCAGTGCAGGGTGAAGTTTCAAGGTGCTCATTGGCTTCTCCGTTTCAGGGGCCTGTACCTGAGAATCGTAGTCCAAATCCGCTATCCATAACCCTGGATTCTGAGACCCGTTAGCCGGAAATCAGGTTAGAGTGTTCATCAGTGTCTGTTCATAAGCACCCTCCACTCGATTCGCGTAGTCGCGCCAAGCGGTTCCAGCGAACGAACCGGGCAAAAAAAACCGTATATCAATCGTTATGTGAAGAATGAATCGTCCGCTGTTTGTTTCTCTAGATGGGCCCAAGGGAACCGGCAAAACCACACTGTTGGAGGCCGTTACGAAAGCACTGAGGGCAGACAACAAAAAGGTGATCCGACTTTGCGAGAGTAAAAGCGATCCCTATAGGGGTGAAACAATGGCCCTCGTTAACAAACTCGTCAGAAACCCCACCCGGGATTTGGAGTTGAGGGTTTGTGAGCGCCTTGCTGATAGCCGTACCTGGATTTCCCAGCACGTGCTGCCTAAACAGCCATCAGGCAGCATCATCTTGATCGATCGCTGGTACCCGTCTGATGCCGCGTTTCGCCGGATAGTCCCGTTTGCAGAGATTCTACAGTTGAACATTGATCGAAATGTGCGAGTGCCAGACCTGCATGTCGGGGTTGTCACCGCCCCAGATATTTCATGGGCGAGGGCAGCGGCACGACGGCGTGGGCTGAGCAGTACCGTGATCCATAAGCTGGAAGAACATGTCGCGTGTACCAAGGCGTTCGAGCGAGCGATTGCAGATCACGGCTGGGTTTTATGCCGTAATGAAGGAACGATCGAAGACGCAACGATGCAGGTGGTTTCTGAGATCTATAGAGTCCTTCAAAGTCCCGTAGGCGAAGTTCGCTGCGCCGGTCTTGATGCGGTCGAGATAGCCATAGATATAGATCGTTAGCAGGATCGAAGAGGTGATTTGTCGCCGCAGCGGTAACCGGCCAGGGCACGCCTCAATCAGAAAACAGCTCGAACATCAGCTGGCGAAGCCAACGATTGGCTGGGTCCTTGTTATAGCGTGCATGCCAGAATAAATTTATTTCGATGTTAGGCAGTTCCACCGGCGTCGGTAGAACCGCGAGCCCAAAGGGTTGTTCGCAACTGCTGGCGAATCGTTCAGGCACTGTTGCCATTAAGTCGGTGCGTTGAAGTATGTGGCCGACTGCGACGAAATGGGGGACCTCGAGGCGTATGTTGCGCTCGATGCCGGCCCGAGCCAGAAACGTATCTACTTCGCCGTGACCCGTGTTCGCTGCTACAACGCGAACGTGGTCATAACTGCAAAAACGCTCAAGCGTTAACGGTTCCCTGGTAGCCGGGTGGTCCTTACGGCAAATGCAGACATAGCGATGGTGAAACAGGCGCTGCTGAAAAAATCCGGCTTGCAGGTGCGGCAGCAATCCGACGGCGAGGTCGATCGCACCGTTCTGCAATCCTTCGGCCAAGGTATTGGAGGTGTTGCGCAGTGTGCTGATCGAGCAACCCGGAGCGCGCTCAGCCAGCGCGTCCATCAGCCGTGGCATGAAGTAGATTTCACCGATGTCGGTCATCGCCATCGTAAACCTGCGATTGCAGTTGAGCGGGTCAAACTTGTCCTGCCGGCTCAGTGCATCACGTAAGGTCTGAATGGCCAGCGCAACCGGCTCAGCCAACTGCCGGGCATAGGGCGTGGGCTCCATTCCTTGATAAGTGCGAACGAACAGCTCGTCGTTCAAAGCGACACGCAGTCGCTTTAACGCGTTGCTGACAGCGGGCTGGGTCAACTCAAGGCTATCCGCCGCTGTTGATACCCGGCGGTCAATGAGCAGCTGGTTAAACACCAGAAGTAGATTGAGATCCAGCTCACGTAATTCCATAACGCCTCGTGCAGATTGCGCGCTCATAAGGGCTATGAATCGTTGCCCATCGTTGGTCTGCACCGCTCTGAAATCGCCGCTGCAAGAGCCAAAGCCTAACAAGTGCCAGACCGCCGCGTCCATCGTGAGATCGATGGGACTTTTGCTCCCCTTCGATCTTTATTCACGTTCGAAATAATGCCTATTCACCTGGCTGCATTTATCACGGTCGATCGTTTGCCCATGATCGAATCCATGTCCAGTGCTGAACGCATTGGGCACCGCGCAATTTCCGGAGGCATCAGATCCTCCGGCTCTATAACAATGACAAGAAGAGCGATGCCATGCGTACGATAGATGTATCAGCCCTGATTGACGGGGCACGTTTCAATACCTTCCATGCGCGCGTGCTGTTCTGGTGCGCGCTCATCATCATTTTCGACGGTTACGATCTGGTCATCTATGGGGTCGTATTGCCCTCACTGATGTCCGAGTGGGGCCTCAGTTCGTTGCAGGCGGGTGCGTTAGGTAGCTGTGCGCTGGTGGGCATGATGCTGGGTGCTCTGTTTTTCGGTTCACTGTCGGATCGTATAGGCCGACGAAAAACCATCATGATGTGCGTCGCCATCTTCAGCGCAGTCACAGCGATCAACGGCCTGGCACGGAGCCCCGAGGCTTTCGCCTTATGCCGATTCATCGCCGGTCTTGGGATCGGGGGTGTAATGCCCAACGTTGTCGCGTTGATGAACGAGTACGCGCCAAAAAAATCCCGCAGCACGTTGGTCGCGATCATGTTCAGTGGCTACTCGTTAGGGGGAATGCTATCGGCGAGCCTGGGCATGGTGCTGATCCCACAGTGGGGATGGCAAGCCGTGTTCTATGTAGCGCTGATTCCGCTGTTGGCCTTGCCATTTCTGATACGACAATTGCCTGAGTCGATGGATTTCCTTTTGCGCACAGGGCAGACCGTCAAGGCCCAAAATCTGTTGGCACAAGCCGCGCCGTCTTATGAACCAACCGCAAATGACCAGTTGAACCAGATGGTCGCCAAAGGCATGACTGTGTCGATTGCGCAGCTGTTTCAGGACGGGCGCAAGTTGAACACCTTCATGCTGTGGCTGGCGTTTTTCTGTTGCTTGCTGATGGTTTATGCATTGAGCTCCTGGCTGCCAAAACTCATGACTGCCGCAGGCTATGGATTGAACTCCAGCCTGGCGTTTCTGGTAGCGCTAAACGTCGGCGCGATTATTGGCGCGGTGGCCGGAGGATGGCTGGGGGACCGAATTGGTATCGCAAAGGTCTTGTTCGCGTTTTTCAGTTGCGGAGCGTTAGCCCTGAGCCTGTTAGCGATCAAGGCGCCGTTACCGATACTTTATGTGCTCATCGCCATAGCTGGGGCTTGCACCATTGGCACGCAGATCCTGGCCAACGCCTGCACGGTGCAGTATTACCCTGCGCACATACGGTCTACAGGGCTTGGTTGGGCGATGGGCGTCGGTCGCACCGGAGCAATCATCGGTCCTTTGTTAGGAGGCGCACTGCACGCTTCTTCATTGCCGCTGCAGGCGAGCTTTCTCATTTTCGCAGTACCAGGTCTGATAGGGGCCATCGCTATTCTGGTGTTTCTGATTCAGAACTCTCCAGGCCGTCAGGCCGCTTCTTCCAAGCAACCCGTGCCGCAGTAACGATTGCAGAAAAAGGCGAGCTCAAGGAAGAGCTCGTCTGGCCAATGACTGCTCGTCTTGAAAAGTAATATTCACACTCGTGATGGCATGTATGGGAATTGCGGTATTTATCAATAGCGCTCAGATGGCGATGATTTGGTTACTCCAATAACAATCAGACTCATGGGTAACTTGCTATGCAAACATCTCAATCCAAATTGCACATCGGTATTGTTGGCGGTGGTATTGCCGGCGTGGCTCTGGCCCTGGACCTGTGCCGTCATTCCCATCTGAGCGTGCAGTTGTTCGAATCGGCTCCTGCCTTCGGCGAGGTCGGAGCCGGTGTCTCCTTCGGCGCCAATGCCGTTCGTGCCATCGCGGGTCTGGGTATTGCCGAACCCTATCGCAAGATTGCCGACCAAACGCAGGACCCCTGGCAGGACATCTGGTTCGAATGGCGTCGTGGTGAAGATGCCGGCTATCTGGGCGCAAGCCTGGCCGAAGGGGTAGGGCAGTCTTCGGTACACCGTGCTGACTTCCTCGATGCTCTGGCCAGTCAGTTGCCCGAAGGGATCGCCCAGTTCGGCAAGCGCGCTGTCAGTGTGGAGCAGGAAGCCGAGCAGGCTCGCGTAGTGTTCACCGATGGCACTGAGCATCGCTGCGACCTGTTGATCGCCGCCGACGGTATCAAGTCATCGATTCGTGATCATGTTCTCAACGGACTTGGTCAACCCCTGGTGGCACCGCGTTTCAGTGGTACTTGCGCCTACCGTGGGATGATCGACAGCCAACAGCTGCGTGCAGCCTACCGGGCTCGGGGTGTTGATGAGCACTTGGTCGACGTCCCGCAGATGTACTTGGGGCTTGATGCACATATCCTGACATTCCCCGTTAAACAAGGCCGGCTTATCAACGTTGTGGCCTTCATTTCCGATCGCAGTCGCCCTGATCCAACCTGGCCAAGCGATTCTCCATGGGTGCGCAATGCCAGCCAGGAAGAAATGCTCTCTGCCTTCAATCATTGGGGAGACGCTGCACGGGTGCTGCTCGAATGCATTCCGGCACCCACCCTTTGGGCGCTGCATGAACTCGATGAGTTGCCAGGCTACGTGCACGGCCGCGTGGGTCTGATCGGCGATGCAGCGCATGCCATGTTGCCGCACCAGGGCGCTGGCGCAGGTCAGGGGTTGGAAGATGCCTGGCTTCTGGCGCGATTGCTGGCCGATCCGCAGGTCCTGGACAGCCAGCCACAAGCGGTTCTCGCGGCTTACGACGCAATCCGTCGTCCCCGTGCCTGTCGTGTGCAGCGTACCTCGTGGGAAGCCGGGGAGCTTTATGAACTGCGTGATCCAGCTGTAGCCGATGACGAACAACTGCTGGGCAAAACCCTCGCAGAGCGCTTCGACTGGTTGTGGAATCACGATATGCAGTCCGACCTTCAAGAGGCTCGTGTGCAGTTGGGTTGGCGAACGCTCGCCTGACGAATTGAACCGACATGTACGGAGGGAGCGTCCCGCAGCTCTCTTCGTTCGTGAATCTGGAAGACCTGAGCCATCACCGTTCCCTGGTGATGAGCCGCTTTCGGCCGATTGCTAAAAAAGGCACTCAACGAGTGGCTTTTTTTGTGCTTGATGGCTTATCGGTTAAATCGCTCGACCAATGAATACTGGGTTTTAGCGGTCTGGGTTAATTCCTTGCTGAGCTCTGCCGAGTGCCTGGCTTGTTCAGATGTTTGGTCCGCCAGATTAGCGATGGTCGTGATATTGCGGCTGATTTCCTCGGCCACGGCGGTTTGCTCTTCGGTCGCTGCGGCAATCTGGGTCGTCATGTCCGTGATGTTCGCGACGGCTTCACTGATGCCGACCAAGGCCTTGTCTGCCTCAAGCACCCACGCCACGCCTTCTTCGGCCTGGCGATGTCCGCTTTCCATAGTCTTCACCGCATTGTTGGACGAAACCTGCAACTTGGAAATCAGGCTATGGATTTGGGTCGTGGACTGAGTCGTACGCTGTGCCAGCTGACGCACTTCATCGGCGACTACCGCGAAGCCTCGACCCATGTCTCCCGCGCGCGCGGCTTCGATGGCTGCGTTCAGCGCCAGCAGGTTGGTCTGATCGGCAATACCTTTGATGACGTCCACCACCGTCCCGATTTCATTGCTGTCCTTGGCTAATTGCGTCACCGTCAGCCCTGTCTCGCCAACCACGACGGAGAGACGCTGAATGGCTTCTCGGGTGTCTCGGGCTACCTCGCGCCCGCGTCCGGTCAGCACATTGGCTTGCTGGGTGGCGTCAGCGGTACGCTGGACGTGGCTGGCGACCTCCTGCGTGGTGGCCGCCATTTGATTGACCGCAGTCGACACCTGCTCGGTCTCCGCCCGTTGGCGGTCAAGTCCACGAGAGCTATCGGCGGCGAGGCCGTCGGATCTCCCAGCCAAACTGGTCAGTTGCTCTGCCGTGTCTTGTAGCCGAGTGAGACAGGTCTTGAGGCGGGACGCCTGGCTGACAAAGGCTGTTTCAAGGCGTGCTTGAGGGCCCCGTTCATCGCTGTACATTTTGGCCAACAATGAGTCGGAGGTTGAGGCCTCAGCCATTTCCAGTATATGCCGCGCCCCTCGGTTTTGCCTGCGGGATACAAGCAGCCCGATGGGAATCGATACCCCGACAGCAAAAATGATTGCCAAAGGCGCACTAAGGAACACGCCGCCCAGCGTGCCCACCAGACCCATCGTCACAACAGGCATCCAGGTGAGCAGGGCGGGTTGCCATTGATCGCTGCTTGGGACGGCTGATTTTCCAAGACTGATGCGCTTATAGAGGGTTTCGGCGCGGCGGATCTGCTCGGCCGTCGGCTTTACTCTGACCGACTCGTAACCGACGACCTCACGACCTTCGAAAATCGGCGTGACGTAAGCGTTGACCCAGTAGTGGTCGCCGTTTTTGGAGCGGTTCTTGACGATGCCCATCCACGGCTTGCCTTGCTTAAGCGCGCCCCACATATGGGCAAAGATGGCGGAAGGTACGTCGGGGTGACGAACGATGTTTTGAGGCGCGCCGATCAGGTCGGACTTGTTGAAACCGCTGATATCGACGAAGGCGTCATTGCAGTACGTGATGACGCCCCGTGCATCCGTTGTCGAGATGAGTTTTTGTTGAGGCCCAAGGGCAACCTCGCGCTGCGTAACCGGTTGGTTGTTTCTCATCTGTATTGCTCCTATGCCCTAAGCCAGAGGCATCGGCAGCAATGAGTGAAAGATTAATGAGTAACTCTAAAAGGACCGGTTGTGCGTCGGAAAAGACTCTGTAAGCGATGGACGGTGGGTGTATCCACAAAGGCACCATCGCGGGATTTTGAACGGGGATGATGCCCGCAATTTTGAAAACAAATCGTTTTTTGTAAAGCTCATCGAGTGTGAGCTCATGAGGAATGTTCATGGGCGAGGAAATCAGTACCCTGCTGAGCTCCCGAAAGCATGTCATCGCATACAGCAGAATCCCTTCCATCTAGTGCTGTAACCCCCGAGATGATCCGTTCGGATCATCCTTTTACGCCCCCAATCTGATTTCAAGCCCACCCCCCCCCCGACGTTGGGGGGGGCGTCGATTGGCTACGCCATAGTCTGGACTCCAACAAGAGTGCAGTGCCGTATCGGCTGGCGGGAGCAGGGCATATGAGTGAAAGAGTGCTGATCGCCGGCGTGGGTATGGCGCCGTTTCTACCGCTGGGTGGCTGTGACAGTCACGCAGCGTTGGCGGGCCGGGCCATTCGTTCGACGCTGGACGATGCACGAATCGACTATGACCTGGTCGATCAGGTCTTTACCTCGTGCGTGCAGGGTGACGCCTCTATCGGAGAACAGCTGCTGTCCCGGATCGGCTATTCGGGTATCCCGGTTTTCAGCCTCAGCGATGGCTGTGCGTCGGCCAGCAGCGCCTTTCAACTGGCCCGCAACAGCATTCTTTGCGGTGAAGCCGAGTGTGTATTGGTCGTGGGTGTCGAGTGCATGCCGGCACGGATTTCCAATCGTGAGTTTTTCGGATTGAAGGATCCCGTACATGGCCAAGTCACGGACTCATTACTGGAGCGTCGACAGCATCCAGCCGTACTTTTTGCGGCTCAAACCAGTTGGCTGTTGACCCGCATGGGAATCGCCGAGCGTTGCTTCGATGATGTGCTCCGTCGGGCGCGGGCTCAAGCGGCGATAAATCCCAACGCTCTGTTGAACCGCGTTCCGGATCGTGATGGCTGGCTCCCTCCGTACCTTTGCCCGCCGGCCTGTGGTGCGGCGGCGGTATTGATCTGTTCTCCGGCCTTCGCCCTGCGCTTTGGCGCTCGGGCTGACGTGAGCGTTCTGGCCAGCGCCCGAGGCAGCGACTGCACGTCGGAACAAGAATCCGGCTGTGTGCTTGATGTGCTGGGAAGGGCGACCACCCGGCGCGTGGCGCAACACGCCTATCAGCAGGCTGGCCTGGGACCGGAAGACATCGATGTGGTTGAGCTGCATGACCAAAGCGTTGGTGACTTCATGGTCAACAGCGCGGCACTGGGCTTTTGCCCGGAGGAAGAGATCGACCGTTTTGTGCAGCTCGGTCATCGCCTGAAAGGACAGTTGAATGCGGTGTGCCCATCGGGCGGGCTACTGGGACGTGGTCACGCCCCGGGTGCCACCGGGTTGGCGCAATTGGTCGAGCTGGTCTGGCAACTGCGTGGCACAGCCAAGGGCCGGCAGATTGCAGGTGCCCGCACGGCACTCCAGCACAGTGCTGCACTGGGTCGATCAGTGTCGGTCACGCTTTTGCAGCGCACTTGATCGCAGGCTTCGCGAGCTGTGAATTCAACCCAAGTTTTTCGTAAACCAAAGAGCAGGTGGCAAGTTAGATGAACAAAAATAATAAGATCTGCCATGCAAACCTCCGCAAGGGGTTGCTGACTTCAGCCATCCTGGCGGGTCTGGGCATAACACACGCACACGCGCTGGAAATCGACACAGGGAATGAAGACCTGGCGGTTCGCTTCGACAACACTGTGAAGCTCAACTACGCCCAGCGGGTGGAGTCAGCCAACAGCAAATTGGCCAATTCCTGGAACAACAATGACGGGAACCGCAACTTCTCCTCCGGCAGTGCGGTTTCTCAACGCATGGATGTGCTTTCCGAGCTGGACGTTGTTTACAAGCAGAAGGTTGGCTTTCGCGTCAGTGCGAACACCTGGTACGACCACGCCTACGACGATGTCGGCAGCGACAATGCATCGACCAACCAGCTAAACAGTGGTGTGCCGGACTCCCGGCATCAGAGCGGTTATGCCGATCGTTACTACAACGGTCCTTCTTCAGAAATTCTCGATGCCTTCGTGTTCGGCAGTACGGAAGTCGGGGATGAGTCGCTGCTCAGTGGCAAGGCAGGCAAACACACCCTCTACTGGGGCGAGAGTCTCTTGGCCTTTGCTCACGGCAACAGTTATGGACAATCCGGGCTTGATCTTTCCAAGGCGCTGGCGGTTCCCGGAACGGAAGCCAAAGAGTTGTTCATCCCGCGCAATCAGTTGTCCGCAAGCTTCACGCTCAACCCGGAACTGACCGTCGCTGCACAGTACTTTCTCGACTGGGACGCCGCGCGTTTACCAGAGTCTGGCACCTACCTTGGGTTTAACGACGGCATCCAAAGTGGTGGGCACAACCTATCGTTGATTGGCGCACAGAATCCTCGCTTTGGTACGCCCGGCCCGTTGGGTGCCAATCAGTTTTTGCGGCTCAGCAACGGCCACACCTTCACCCCGGACAAGCACGGCGACTTCGGTCTGATGGCCAAGTGGAGCCCGGAATGGCTGCAAGGCACTCTGGGTGTCTACTACCGCAAAACCTCCGACATTCTGCCGAACCTGGCCTTGCAGCCAACCGCTGTAGGTCCTGCGCAATTGATCTCCGGCAACATCGGCAACTACAACCAGTTCTACGTCGATGACATTGATATCTATGGCCTTAGCCTCTCGAAAAGTGTCGGTGGGGTCAGCGTCGGTTTCGACTTGAACTATCGCCACAACATGCCGCTGGCCAGCGTGGCGGCAACTGTCAGCCCTGCAGCCGGGGCGGCCGGTTTACCAGGGTTTATCAGCAGCTTTGACGGTGAAAACGGCGTAGCCCGCGGCAACACGGTGCATGCGGTGCTCAACGGTTTGACCACCTTTGGCGATACGCCAGTCTGGGACAGCTCGTCCTTGCTGGTTGAACTCGCCTACAGCCGCTGGCTGGACGTCACGGACAACAAACAACTGTTCAAAGGCGAAGACTGGTACCGCGGTGTCGACAAGGTCACCAAGGACAACTACATCGTCGGCGTCAACTTCAACCCGACCTGGTATCAGGTGTTCCCCGGCATCGATATGTATATGCCAATGACCTACAACGTCGGCCTCAACGGCAACTCCGCCGTCCAGTTGGGCGGTAATGAGGACTCTGGCAGTTATTCGGTGGGCGTCGGTATGGATGTCCAGAACCAGTACCGTTTTGACCTGAAATACGTGGACAACTTTGGTCCGTTCGACACCTGCGGCTCAGCCGGTGGTGCGGGTGTTCAGGGCCAGGGCGCCGCACCAGGTGCCAACGGGCAGTACAACTGCGTACCGGGGCAGACCACTGCTTTCGGCGGTACTCAGCCTCAGCTCAAGGATCGGGGCATGGTCACTTTGACGTTCAAAACGACCATTTGATCGAAGTCTTTGCTTGATAGCAGGAGTCACTCCATGAAGTTCGTAAATTCTCTATTGTTCTCTGCCTTGACCGTCGCCCTCGCTGGCGCGGCACACGCTGCCGTTTCGCCGGACGAAGCGGCCAAACTTGGCAGCAGCTTGACAGGCGTCGGCGCTGAAAAGGCCGGCAATGCCGACAGCACTATTCCGGCCTACACCGGCGGCCTCACCACGCCGCCAGCCGGTTACCAGTCGGGCAGTTCATTTCGTCCAGACCCTTATGAGGCTGACAAGCCGCGTGCCGTCATCGATGGCAAAAACATCGCTCAGTACGCCGGCAAACTGACCGCCACCACTCAAGAGTTGCTCAAGCGTTACCCGACGTTCCGGGTTGATGTGTTTCCGACCCATCGCAGCGTTGCGCTCCCGCAGCGGTTGCTGGATAACACCGCGAAAAACGCCGTCGGCACCAAAACGCTGGAGAGCGGTGTCGCACTGGAAAACGCGCTGCCGGGCGTTCCGTTCCCGATCCCGAAAGATGGCTATGAGGCCATGTGGAACCACCTGTTGCGCTATCAGGGTTATGCCACCAACTTCAAATACGATTCCTGGAACGTCGACGGTTCCGGCAAGGCGATTCTGGCCACCACCGGTAATGCCTATCTCGAATACCCGCTCTACGATCCGAAACGTACGGACCCGGCGAAAGAGAGCGATCTGTTCTTCAAGACCAAACTCTATTACCAGGCCCCGGCCCGCCGCGCGGGTGAAGCCATCCTGGTACAGGATGCCGTCAACCCTCTGAAGATGGAGCGTCGTGGCTGGCAATACCTGCCAGGTCAGCGCCGTATAAAACTTGCGCCGGACATCGCTTACGACACCCCGAACCCTGGCTCGGCCGGTGCCTCGACCTATGACGATGCCTGGGTATTCAACGGCGCATTGGACCGTTATGACTTCAAACTGGTCGGCAAGAAGGAAATGATCATTCCTTACAACACCTACAAGCTGAACTATCACAAGGAAGCGGCGGATATCACCACGGCGCACCACGTCAATCCGGATTTGATGCGCTGGGAGTTGCACCGCGTGTGGGTCGTGGAAGCCACGCTGAAACCGGGCAAACGCCACATCTACAGCAAGCGCACCTTCTACCTCGACGAAGACAGCTGGATCGCCCTGGCTTCGGACGAATATGACGCCAGCGGCAAGCTGTACCGCGGCTCCTTTGCACACCTGGCTTACAGCTATGACGTACAGGCGCCGAACTCCGACAACCACATGATTTATGACTTTGTCTCCGGTAGCTACAACATCACCGGCATCTACGGCCCGTATGGCGGCATCAAGTACATCGACCCGCTTTCGAAAGCGCAGTGGGCACCTGAGTCATTGGCTGGCACGGGCATTCGCTAAGCCATAAACGCAGGTGTTTTTTTGTCGCCGACAGTGTTCCTCGCGCTGTTCGGCGGCTTTTTTTGCCGAGTAAACCTCATGAATACATTTAGATGGATAACGCTGGCTGCGCTAGGCGTGGCATTGGCCGTGCCATTTACCAGAGCCGTGGTCGCCGCGGATTTTGTCGATACGTTGTCGAGCCCGGCGATTCAGAGTGAAAAGGCCATTGACGGGATGTTCACAGGGTTGGCCAGTGCGGGTAAACGCCTGATCGCCGTGGGCCAGCGAGGCCATATTTTTTATTCCGATGATGCTGGCGTCCGCTGGCATCAGGCACAAGTGCCGGTGAGTTCCGACCTGGTGGCCGTGCAGTTCCCAAGCCCGACGCAGGGTTGGGCAGTCGGGCACGACGGCATTGTGTTGCACAGCGATGACAGGGGTGAAACCTGGAAGCGTCAGCTCGATGGCCGTCAGGTGGGGCAGATCATGCTCGAACACTATCAGCGCCTGGCAGCACAACAACCGGATGACGCCGCCAGTACTTTGTTATTGGGTGAAGCCCAACGAATGATCGATGAAGGGGCGGACAAACCCTTTCTGGACGTGTGGTTCGCTGATGAGAAAACCGGCTACGTCGTCGGCGCGTTCAACCTGATTTTTCGCACCGACGATGGCGGGCAGACCTGGGTTCCGTTGATGGACCGCACAGACAATCCTGGGGCGCTGAACTTCTATGGGATGCGTGCGATCGGTGATGACCTGTTCATTGTCGGCGAGCAAGGCCTCGTGCTGAAACTGGACCCGGCATCCCAACGCTTCGTCAACGTTCCAACCCCCTACAGCGGAAGCTATTTCGGCATCACCGGCACGCCGGTTGCCGTGCTCGTTTATGGTCTGCGCGGCAATGCTTACCGCAGCGTCGATCACGGTGCGAACTGGGACAAGGTTGAGCTGGGACTGTCCTCAAGCATCACCGCAAGCACCGTCACGGCAGATGGCCGAATCATTCTGGTCAGCCAGGCCGGTCACGTGCTGGTCAGCGCTGACGACGGTGCAAGCTTCACGCAGAAGCCACAAGAACGCTTGGCACCCGCTGCTGCCGCACAAGCAATCGGGTCAGGCTCCGTGATGGTCGCAGGAGCACAGGGCTTGCGCCAACTGCCTTTCGAATAAGCCCACTTCACATAATAAAAAAGAGACGAGCGCCTCATGGGTAACTACAACCTCGATACGATGCCGGTAATCCGGGAGCTCAAGGGCTTCGATGCACGCTCCGGCAATGTCCTTGAACGCCTGATTTTCAACAATCGCCTGCTGGTGGTGCTGACCTGCCTGATCGTGACGGTATTGCTGAGCTATTTCGCGGCCACTCGGCTGACGCTCAATGCCAGCTTCGAAAAGATGATTCCGCAGAGCCAGCCGTACATCAAAAACTATCTTGAGAATCGCCAGTTGCTACGTGGGCTGGGCAATACGGTTCGGGTGGTGGTGGAAAACACCGACGGCGACATCTATGACCCGAAATACCTGGAGGTTCTCAAGCAGGTCAACGACACGTTGTTCCTGACGCCGGGCGTTGACCGCGCGTGGATGAAGTCATTGTGGACACCGGCCGTGCGCTGGACCGAAGTCACGGAGGAGGGCTTCCGTGGCGGCCCGGTGATGCCGGACTCCTACGACGGCTCGGGCAGTGGCGTCGAGCAGCTGCGCTTGAACATTGCCCGTTCCGGCATCATCGGCAGTCTGGTCGGCAACAACTTCAAATCGACCATGATTGTGGTGCCGCTGCTGGAGAAGGATCCGGTCACGGGCGCCGCCATCGACTATCACCGTTTTTCGCGGATGCTCGAAGAACAACTGCGTGACAAGTTCGAGTTTGCCGGTAGCAGCGCGGTACACAAGGCCGGAGAAGAGGGTAAAGGCCCGATAAAAATCCGCGTCATCGGATTCGCCAAACTGGTGGGCGACCTGATCGATGGCCTGCTGCTGATCATGATGTACTTCGGTGCGGCGGCGCTGATCGCCACTGCGATCATCTATGCCTTCACCCGTTGTGTGCGCAGCACCGCGCTGGTGATTTTGTGCTCTGTGGTCGCGGTCGTCTGGCAATTGGGTTTGATCACTTTGTTCGGTTACGCGCTCGACCCGTTTTCGATTCTGGTGCCGTTTCTGGTGTTCGCCATTGGCGTGTCCCACGGTGCGCAGAAAATGAACGGGATCATGCAGGACGTCGGTCGCGGCACCCACCAATTGATCGCCGCGCGCTATACCTTCCGCCGGTTGTTCCTGGCCGGTCTGACCGCGCTGCTGGCCGATGCCGTGGGTTTTGCGGTGCTGATGCTGATCGACATTCCGGTGATCCAAGACCTGGCCGTCACCGCGAGCATTGGTGTGGCGGTATTGATCTTTACCAACCTGGTGTTGCTGCCGGTGCTGCTGTCTTATTGGGGTGTCAGTCCCAAGGCCGCGGCGCGTACCTTGCGTCAGGAAAAGGAGGAGCTGAAAGGCAAAGGATTAGGCAGTCTGTGGAGCTTGCTTGACCGTTTTACCGAGCGGCGCTGGGCGACGGTGGCCGTGGCGGTGGCCGGGCTATTGGCGGTAGGTGGTTTCATGGTCAGTACGCACTTGAAGATCGGCGATCTTGACCCAGGTGCGCCCGAACTGCGCGCCGACTCACGTTACAACCGCGACAACGCCTACATCACCGCCAACTATTCGCTGTCCAGCGACCAGTTCGCGGTCATGGTCAAAACCGCCAGCGAAGGCTGCCTGAAGTACGAAACGCTGGTTGAGGCCGACCGTCTCGGCTGGTTGCTGCAACAGCAACCGGGGGTGCAGACCACCGTGTCGCTGGTCAATGCGGTACGGCAGATCACCGCGGGTTCCTATGAAGGCAACCCGAAAATGCTGACCATCGCGCGCAACCAGAACGTGCTGAATTACGGTGCGCAACAGGCCTCGGTGAACAACCCGGAACTGTTCGACAGCGATTGCTCGATGATGCCGGTGATTGCCTATCTCTCGGATCACAAGGCCGAAACCCTCGATCACGTGGTGAAAGTGGCCGATCAGTTCGCCCGCGAACACAGCAACGATGATCGCCAGTTCATGCTCGCCGCCGGCAGTGCCGGGATCGAAGCGGCGACCAATATCGTCGTGCGCGATGCCAACCGCACCATGCTGTTCTACGTGTATGGCGCGGTGATAGTGCTGTGCTTCATCACCTTCCGCAGCTGGCGCGCCGTGGTGGTGGCGGTCGTTCCATTGATGCTGACGTCGATTCTCTGCGAAGCGTTGATGGTCTGGCTGGGCATGGGCGTCAAAGTTGCCACGTTGCCAGTAATCGCCTTGGGTGTCGGCATCGGTGTCGATTACGCGCTGTATCTGCTCAGCGTCCAACTGGCCCAACAACGTGCGGGTCTGTCGTTGACCGAGGCCTACAAAAACTCCGTCGCGTTCACCGGCAAGGTCGTGGCCCTGGTGGGTATCACTTTGGCGGCGGGCGTGATCACCTGGGCCTGGTCGCCGATCAAGTTCCAGGCGGACATGGGCATCCTGCTCACCTTCATGTTCATCTGGAACATGATCGGGGCGTTGGTGTTAATTCCGGCTCTGTCGCATTTCCTGCTCCGACGCGCAACCTGAAACGCAGCAAAAAAAGAAGCCCGGCACGCTCTGCGCTGCCGGGCTTTTTGTCTTTTGGCATGGGGCGATTCGCTGCTGGTCGAAAGGCACGATCAGTGGACCGTCGAAGGCTGCAAACACAAGTCACTCGGGCGCGGTTCGCCCTTGGAGGGCGTTCATGAAGGTATTTTTGGGACACTTCCGACTGTGAAGTGCCGGGCTGGCGTTGTTTGTTGAGGGGTGTGTCCGCGGCTATCGAAGGTGCATCAGGCAATCGGGGGAAGGGTCGGGAGGGACCGGGAGCTGCGACTCAATGCTGAAATGTGCGATGACTAAAATCAGCCTAAAGAAGTCGCCCGGATGTGCTCAAAACATCAGGGGGCGATTCATTCACTCAATGGCAAATCATCGGCATGCCTGAATAAACCCAGTATGCCGAGACCGTGACGCCGCAGACCCAGGCAATGGCTTGCCAACGTCCTTTTTGCCAGAACCACTTCCGGAGAAAATTTGTCATCCCCGTTGCGCCGCCGCTCTGCGCACGCCAGCGACCGCATAACAAATGCCAACGAAATAGACGAGGATGCTCAGTCCCTGCGCAGCGAGCCACAGGTTCTTTCCGACCTGTACCGGTTCGAAGTAGAAGTTCGGCCAGATCTTGTTACCGACGTAGAAGCCCACGCCGGCTGTCACGAGTTCGGCGATCAGGCCGTAGGCGCAGAGTTTGGACGCGATACGCTCAAGGCCGGAAACATTCGGCACCGCGCCCTGGCGGATCGTGGCCAGATAGCACAACCCAATAGCGATCATGCCAAGGCTGCCGATTTTGAGTGTCATCTCGGCCAGGACCGCGGGGCAGCCCCACCACAGCGTGACGTTCTTCAGGAACACCGGGCCAACATCTCCCTGCTGGGCGCCGACCATGTAGTGCAGGATCGGAATGAAGCCCACCACAAATCCGGTGATGAACAGGCCAAGCCCCCAGCGAATAAATGTCCAGCCCAATTCGGCGCGCGTGACAGTTGCTTCGTCAGCGACGATGGCCATTGTTGCGTTGCTCATATGAAAGTTTCCTGCTGTATGGAGGGAGGCCACTAAGGGTGAGTGGCGAGTGACTGTGTCTCTGCCTGGCAGTCACGGGGCGGTTTCAGACCTTTGGCGCGTACCGCAGCGAGTTCCCGCCTGGCGATATCCAGGTCGGCGAGGAATACAGGATCAGCATGCAGACGGGCGACTGCGGCTGCGGAATTCTGTTCGGGAGGAGCCGCAAGCAATGCGCGACTGTCGGGTAAGGATTCAGGCGACAGATAACCGGTCAACAGACCGGGACGAAACTCAGGTACGGCTGTCGGTTGAGCAGGCGCCTCGGCATACGCAGTAGCCACACATAGTGCGAGACTGGTTCCCAACCAAAAGGATCGGTGATTCACGGACTACCTCATTCATCGGGTGTGCAATAACCTGGAATTCGACGCTCGGAGCACGATCAATGCAGCGAGGCGAAATTCACCGATGGCTTGAGGCAGGCGTAGAGATTCACCGCTTGGCATTCATTCCTGGCCTGGCGTAGCGATTCCAGCGAGACGTCGTCAAATCGTGTGGTGACGGCAGCCACCATCGCGGTGAGTGATGCAATGACACACAGCGTTATTATTATTTTCATCGGTTCACCTGCTCGAAAGCACTGAGTGATGGAACGTACTGTTGTGTCTTGACTTTATCGAGGCTGAAAACTCCTTCCCCCCCCTTGGTGGGGGGGTGAAGACTGACTCAAGATCAATGGCAGATGCCCAGTCGAAGAGTCTTTGCAAAATGTTTCACGGCCTTTAGGATTACATCAGGTTCGGCCAGTTCATCGGGACAGGGGGCGTGAGCCATATAAGAACTATCTGCCCTGAAAGGGGCGTCATTCGGCGTTGCCCAGTATGTCCAAACCCAGTGCCCATACCATCTTCGCCGAGAGCTTCTTCCGGGTGAATGCAGAACTGTTCGCCCCGTTCCTGGCCGAGGCCGGCCTGGATGAACGTATTCTGCATGCGCCGGATGTGGAGATTCCCGCAGCGAACTATGTCGAGCTCTGGGAGATCCTCGGGCGCAGAGTGGATACGTCGATCGGCCTGCGAATCGGCATCCAGACTGTGAGCGCCGCCCTAGGTGCCTATGGTCAAGCGATACGCAGTGCGCCGACCATGCTCCTGGCACTGCGTTGCTTGAGCCATTTCGCCGTGGTGCTGTCTCACGCTATTCGGGTGGATGTCGAAATCGTTGGGGGGCAGGTCATCCTGTCTTACCAGTGCACCGATCCGACCATCGTGCGGCGTCGCCAGGACGCCGAGTTCGCGATTGGCTTGTTCCTCAGCCTGTTGCGGGAGATCACCGAGAACCCGCGATTGACGCCGCAGCGGGCGGACTTCGAGCATGGGACACCGGCCGATCTGTCGTTACACCGCGAGGTGCTTGCATGCCCGCTGCACTTCAAGCAGCCGGACAATCGCCTTTATTTCCCGCTTGCACTGTTGGATATGCCTGTACGCACAGCCGACCCACGCCTGTTCCAGGCACTGGAACCCTTCCTCGAACAGCAGCGACAGATCAGGGCATCGGCCGGCGATCTGCTCGCCCAACTCGCAAGCCATATCGCCAGCAGCCTTAGCAGCGGCGGGGCGAGCCTGGAAATGGTGGCGCAGAGCATGGGCCTGGGCCCGCGCACACTTCAACGGCGTCTGGCTGAACACCAAGTGGAATTCAGGCTGCTGGTCGAAGACGTGCGTCGTTCACTGGCCGAAGCCTATGTGGCGCAGGCCCAATACAGCCTGACCGAAGTGGCTTTGCTGCTTGGGTACGCCGAATGCAGTTCATTCAGCCGGGCTTTTCGTCGCTGGACTCACGTCTCTCCGCAGCAATATCGCCTGCAAGCCAAGGCCAACCACTCGTAATTTTTTTTGCGGCTGACGTCAGATGTCAACGGCTCTGACGCACGCTGACAAGCCCCTGCGCAACTCCACTGTTAGCTTCTGTCCCTGAGGTGGGCATGACCTGTCCCGGCTGGCGTTGTCTCGCTCGGCCCGGGTCTTTTTAGCTGTGCTACATGCCCGCCACTAATAACAAAAAGAAGAGGTGTGGGTTAATGGCAGAGCATGAAAACGGCGCCAAGGGCGTCAGCCGTCGTAAGTTTTTGCGCGGTGCCGGAGTGGGCGCGGTAGCTGTTGCGGGGGCGGGCGCGGGTGTTATGACCCATGCCACGGCGGCGTCGGGCGATCACTGCAAGACCGCGGGTTGCGACTATGACGTGGTGGTGATCGGCGGTGGCTTCGCGGGTGTCACGGCGGCGCGCGATAGCCGCAAGAACGGCTACAAAACCTTACTGCTGGAGGCGCGCAACCGCCTGGGCGGGCGCACCTTCACCTCCGAGTTCGACGGCCACAAGGTCGAGATGGGGGGGACCTGGATTCATCAGTCGCAATCCTCCGTCTGGGCCGAGAAAGAACGCTACGACCTGGAGGTGCTGGAGACGCCAATCAGCAGCGTGGCGCTGGAAAATGAAGAGTATCTGGTCAGGGTCGGCGACACGACTCATAAGCTGAGCGGCGAGCAGTTGCTGCCAGTGATGGAAGCTTTCGATGCCTTCTTTACCGAGGCGCGCCAGGTTTGGGACCGTCCGTTCGACGCCCAGTACACCTGGAACGAAATCATCCGCCGTGACAAGCGGACCGCCCTGCAACGCCTGGATGAGCTAAAGCTCAACCCGGTGCAGCGGGTGGCGGTCGACAGCTTCGTCAGCGCGACGTCGCATAGCCCGCTGGACCAGACCTCCTACGTCGACATGTTGCGTTGGTGGGCGCTGTCTGGCTGGAACCTGCAGGGTTTCAACGACGCTCTGGTGCGTTACAAGTTCAAGGACGGCACCATCGGCCTGATCAACAAGATGATCGAGGACGGCAAGCCGGAAGTTCGCTTGTCGACGCCGGTGAAGAAGGTCGAGGACAAGGGCGATCACACGGTGGTCACCCTCCAGAATGGCACGCGGATAGTTGCCGCCAGCGTGATCATCGCCTTGCCGATGAACGTGCTGCCCAACCTCGAGTTCTCCCCGGCGCTGGACCCGGCCTTGATCGAGGCCGGCAAGCAGAAGCACTGCGGCAGGGGGGTCAAGTTCTACTTCAAGGCCAAGGGTGGTTATACCAAGCTGGCGAAAGTCACCGCCATGGCCGACTCCAACTACCCGGTGAACCTGGCGATGCCGTTCTACGTGAGCGACGATTACACCATTTTCGTCGTCTTCGGCAACGACCCGAGCAAGATCGACATCAACGACAACAAGGCCGTCCAGGCGATCATGGAGCCACTCTTCCCGGGCATCGAGGTCGAGGGTACCTACGGCTACGAATGGACCCTGGACCCTTACAGCCTGGGCACCTACGCCAGCTACAGACCGGAGTGGTTCGAGAAGTACTACGCGCACTTCCAGAAAGATCGCGGCCGTATCCTCTTTGGTCAGGGCGACCACGGCGAGGGCTGGCGCGGCAGTATCTCTGGCGCCATCGCCGCTGGCAGCAAGGCAGCCGTGCGGACCAGGGAGCTGTTGGGATGAATGGTCGCTACGCCCCTCAGCTGCTCGCCGCACTCGGACTGCTGGGACTGATCAATCTATCCGCGCAGGCCGCTGAAGCCTGCGACCCGGCGGCCGGTCAGAAGCTCTTCGAAACCCGTTGTACAACCTGCCACTCACTCACCGAACACAAGGTCGGGCCAAGGCTCGGTGACGTGTTCGGTCGCAAGGCAGGTTCAGCCACGGGCTTCACCTATACGCCAACGCTGGAGCAAGCGGGCTTCACCTGGGATACGGAAAAGCTCGACGCCTTCCTCAATGGTCCGATGACGTTCCTGCCCGGTACCGCCATGGCCTTCGGTGGCCTGCGCCAGGCAGAGGATCGTCAGGCCCTTGCATGTTTCCTCCGTCAACAAGGACCTCACTCATGAGCATCACGATCTTCACCAAACTCAAGTGCCTGCTGACCGTAGGTGTTGCTGCACTGCTGCTGGTCGACCCAAGCCTGATCTTTCGCTGGGTGGGCCTGCCACTGGGGAATGACGGCATGCTCCTCGGCCGTCTGCTCGGCGCTGTCTATCTCGCTGTTGGCCTGGGCTTCTGGTTCATCCGCAGTCTCGAAGACCTGCCACGCCGTGACGCGCTGTTGCTGATCGGCTCCGATCTGGTGTGCACCGGTTTCATCGTTCACGCGGTCATGGCGGGTGAGATGAACCACCTCGGCTGGGGCCTGGCGGCGGTCTACCTGAGTTCTGCCCTGGGCTTCAGCTGGTGCGCCAGCCAGCCTCGCGTCAAGCCGGCCTTCGCCTGATCCGCGTTTCGCCCCGGCGTCTTCCGTCGGGGCGCTCCTGCACAACAATTACAATGGGAGAGCAGTACATGAGTATTCAATTCAAGAAGACCCTGCTGGCCAGCGCCTTGGTGGCGCTGTTCAGTGCGAGCGGCGCCCAGGCGGCGACCCCGGCCGATCTGGGCAAGCTAGGCAACGAGCTGACGCCGTTCGGTGCAGAAAAATCCGGCAATGCCAGCGGCAGCATTCCGGCCTGGAACGGCGGTCTGACCCAGGCTCCGGCAGGCTGGCAGCCTGGCCACGGCGACCCTTATGGCGCCGACAAGCCGCTGTATTCCATCGATGGCAAGAACCTTGCGCAATATCAGGCACAGTTGCCTCCTGGTCAGGTGGAGCTGATCAAGGCCTATCCGGGCTACCGCATGGACGTCTACCCGACGCACCGTAGCTGTTCCTTCCCAACAGAAATTGCCCAGCGCACCAAAGCGTTCGCCGCGCAGAGCAAGATCGGCAGCGACGGCTGGAACCTGGAGCAAGCGGCCGGCGCGTCGATTCCCTTCCCTGTGCCGCAAAATGGCATCGAGGTGATGTGGAACTACAAGCTGCGCTACATGGCCAAGGGGCGTCGCGCCCAGGTGTCGATGCTGCTTCGCGAGAAGAGCGGTGAACTGTCCGAGCTCAAGCAGTGGGCCATCGAGTTTTACCCCTACAACGATGCGGCGGTCAAAAGCCCGGTCGATGCCGGCGACTTCGAAGCCAAGATGCTCTACGACGTGCTGACACCGCCATCGCGGGCTGGCGAGATGTATCTGGTGCACGGCTACCTCGACAAACCGCAGGACTCCTGGATCTATTTCCCCGGCCAACGTCGCGTGCGCCGTGCGCCATCCTTCGCGTACGACAATCCGATTGCCGGCACCGACAGCCTGTACTTCGTCGACCAGATCAACATGTTTACCGGGGCGATGGACCGTTATGACTTCAAGCTGATCGGCAAGAAGGAAATGATGGTGCCTTACAACTCCTACAAGTTGGTCGACAAGAACAACAAGTACGAGAAGCTGATGGGCCAGGACTACCTCAATCGCGACGCCCAACGTTATGAGCAGCACCGTGTCTGGGTGGTGGAAGCCACGGTGAAGGCGGACAAGCGCCACTCATTCGCCAAGCGTGTGTTTTTCGTTGACGAAGACAGCTGGGCGCTGTTGCACGTGGACATGTACGACGCCAAAGGCAATCTCTGGCGCGTGCAGGAAGGCAGCCTCTGGGCCAACCCGCAGACCCAGTCCTGCACCGGCTTCGAGTACGTGAGCTACGACCTCGTCGCACGGCGTTACATCGCCGATGGCTTTACGCAAGAAGGGGAAGTGCTCGACCTGACCGCCGGACTCGAAGGCCGGGTCAGCGACAAACTGTTCAACTCCAACGAACTGCGCCGCAGCGGCGAACGTTAAGCAGCAGTAACTCCGCGTAAAGGTAGAGCTATGAACAACAATAAAAAAGGCGCGGCCCTAGCCGCGCGAGGCTTCGCGCGCGCTAAAAATAGTCTGACTCTGGCAGTAATGGCCGCCTCGAGCCTGATGTGGATGGATGCCAGTCATGCCATGCGCTTTGGTTCCGAGGATGGCATTTCCGGCAGTTTCGACTCCACGCTGTCATACGGCTTCGCCACGCGCATGCAATCGTCTGATTGCCATTTGCTCGGCGGTGACAGCGGTGGGTGCAACGACGGTACCAATACTGGCTTGGGGGAGTTCTACAACCTCAGCAGAGGTAACGGCTACGCCAATGCCGATATCAACTACACCAACTCCGACGATGGCGACCAGAACTACAACAAACACGATGTCTTCTCCGAGGTCGTGAAGGGCACCCACGAATTGAGCCTGAAGTTCGGCGATGGCTGGAGTGCCCTGGGTCGGGTCAGTTGGTCGAAAGACTTCAAAATGGACAACACCCGGCGCACCGAACTCGATGACAATGCCGATCGCGAAGCCACCGAACGCGTCGACCTGCTCGATCTGTGGGTGGCCAAGAGCTTCGACTTGGGCGAGATGCCGGCAAAGGTCAAGGTCGGCAACCAGGTGATCAGCTGGGGCGAAGAGATTTTCGTCACCGGCGGCATCAACCAGATCAATGCCCTCAACCTGACGAAATACCATACGCCCGGCACCCAGTTGAAGGAGGTCTTCGTCCCGGCCCCCATGGCGTCGTTCAACCTGGGATTGACTGACAACCTGAACCTGGAGACCTACTACCAGTTCAAGTGGAACGCGTACGGCATCGACCCGGTGGGCACCTACTATTCCAACTCCGATGTGGTGGGTGAGGGCAACCGGCCGATCTACTACTCGACCAGTACGGTTGACGGCCTTCTCGGTGCCGGTACCTGTGCCTCGCTGACACCCACCGGTCGTTGCGGCGAGCCATTGATCAGCGGCCTGGACGATGCGACGTTGGTCGCCAATGGCCTGGCGGTTCCGTTTGCCGGCGAGCGCTCGGCCAAGAATAGCGGCCAATATGGTGTTGCCCTGCGCTGGACGGTAGAGGAGATCGCCACCGAGTTCGGATTCTTCTACCAGCGCTACCACGACAAGCTGCCCTTCGTCGGCTACACCGCGACGTCCAATCCGGATGCGTTGCTAATCGACAACTACTTCTGGAACTACGGCGAAGACAAGAACCTGTACGGCCTGTCGCTCAATACCATGGCCGGCCCGGTGGCCGTTGGAGCGGAGTTGTCCTATCGGCCCAACGACAGCGTCGGCATTGACCCCACCGTGCCCTTCGGCCAGGCGTTTACCGGTGAGTTCAACAAGTTCAGCGTGTACGACACCGGTACCAGCAAAGGCTTCGTCGAAGAGAAGAAATGGCAGGCTCACGTGAATGCCATCTACACCTTCTCGGCCAATGACCCGCTCGGGTTTATCCCGACCAGTGTTGGCGCGTCCGACGGCTTCCTACTGACTGAGGCGGTGGTGACCCATTACCCGGACCTGGACACTTCGGGTGAGACACCATACTTCCTGCCGGACTATTCACTGCCGGACAAAACCTCATGGGGCTACGTGACCGAGCTGGGCATCAACTACCCAAACCTGTTCGGCACCGGGATCACCCTGACGCCGCAACTGGACTTTGCGCATGACGTGCATGGCACCACGCCTAACGCCCTGCCTTTCGTTGAAGGTCGTAAGTCGCTGACCAGTTCGTTGCTGTTCAACTACCGCGACCGCTGGAAGGGTGGTTTGCAGTGGGTGCAGTACTGGGGTGGTGGGGACAACAACCTGATGGCTGACCGCGATTTCTTGAGCGGCAACATTTCCTACTCGTTCTGACGTCGTGCCTTCCCTCGGCCACGGGCTGAGGGAAGCTCATTCCCGTTTTTCAGGAAGGCTCATCATGCTGGCTTCTCTGGTGCTCGGTCTCGAGCGGTTCTTTTTTCGGCGTCGTCTGTCGACGTTGGCAGTGCTGGCGCTAATCACACTAGTCATGGCCGGTTTCGCCTCGCAACTGCGCATGTCGGCCGGTTTCGACAAGCAGCTGCCCCAGCAGCACGAATTCATTCAAACCTTCAACAAGTACCGGGACGTGCTGTTCGGTGCCAACCGCGTCATCGTGGTGCTGCACGCCAAAAACGGCGACATCTGGAACACGCAGGCCATGACCCGGCTCTACGACCTGACCCAGACGCTGTTCTTTATGCCGGGCATTGACCGGCGCACGGTCACTTCGCTGTGGACGCCCAATACCCGCGCGGTGCAGATCACCGAGGAGGGCATGAAGGCCGAAGATGTCATCGGCGGTGACGTCACGGTCGGCACCCTTGATGAGCAGGCGATTGTCGGCATTCGTGATCGCACCATCGTGGGCGGCTTTGTCGGCAGCCTGGTGGCCAACGACTACTCCGGCGCCATGGTAGTGGCCGAGCTGGCCGATCCGGACCCGCAGACCGGCAAACGCCTGGACTACCTGGAGTTCAGCAAACGCCTGGAAGACGATGTCCGCGCCAAGTATGCCGACAGCGCCTATGACGTGCAGATCATCGGTTTCGCCAAGCAAATGGGTGACATCGGCGCCGGCGCGACCAGTGTGATGGGCTTCTTTGCGCTGGCCTTCCTGCTGACCCTGGCCGCGGTGTATTGGTACACCCGCTCCTGGGTGCTGACCTTTCTGCCGCTGTGCTGTTCGCTGGTGTCGGTGGTCTGGCAGTTCGGCACCATCACCTTGCTCGGCTTCGGTCTCGACCCGCTGGCGATTCTGGTGCCGTTTCTGGTGTTCGCCATTGGCGTGTCCCATGGCGTGCAGCAGGTCAACTTCATCTCCAAGGAAGTGTGCAACGGCGCCGATGCGATGACTGCCGCTCGCCGCAGCTTCGGCGGCTTGTTGATTCCGGGCACCTTGGCGTTGATTACTGCCTTCGTCGGCTTTGCCACTCTGGTGCTGGTACCGATCCCGATGATTCGCGAACTGGCGATTACCGCCTCGGTCGGGGTCGCTTACAAGATCATCACCAACCTGATCATGCTGCCGGTACTGGCCAGTTTCTTCCATTTCGATCAGGCCTACGTCAACCGGGTCAAACGCCTGCAAACCTGGCGCGATGGTGTGATGAGCAAACTCGGGCGCCTGGCCGAAACCCGCAATGCGGCGATCGGCTCGGTGTTGTGTCTGGTATTGCTCGGCCTTGCCGTCTGGCAGAGCCAGGGTCGACATGTCGGCCACGTGTTGCCGGGCGCGCCCGAGCTGCACAGCGACTCGCGCTACAACCAGGACGTGGAAAGCGTGGTCGGTCATTTCGGCCTGGGGCTGGACCTGTTCACCGTGGTGGTGGAAACGCCGAAAAACGGCTGCTTCCAGCATGAAGTCATGGCGTACGCCGATCGCCTGACCTGGTACCTGGCCAACGTGCCGGGGGTGTTGTCGGCGCAATCGTTGCCGGCACTGACCAAGCTCTCGGCTTCGGGCGTCAACGAGGGCAACCCGAAATGGGCAGCGCTGCCGGTCGATGAACTGAGCATTGGCGAAGCCGTGCGCCAGGTGCCCGAAGTGCTACGGCTGTACAACGCCGATTGCACCGTGCTGCCGATCAACCTGTACCTGGCCGATCACAAGGCCACCACCCTGAAAACCGTCGTCGCTGCGGTGCAGCAGTATCGGGCGCAACACCCCATGAACGGCGTTACGGTGCGCCTGGCCAGTGGCAACGCCGGGGTGCAGGCGGCCACCAACGAAATCGTCGAGACCTCCGAGTTGCCGATGATGCTCTATGTCTACCTGACCATCGTGCTGCTGGTACTTCTGGTCTATCGCGACTGGCGGGCGATGGTCGCCTGCTGTGTACCGCTGACCCTGGCGACCTTCCTCGGCTACTGGTTCATGAAGTCGCTGGACATCGGCCTGACCGTCGCCACCTTGCCTGTGATGGTGCTGGCGGTGGGGATCGGCGTGGATTACGCGTTCTACATCTACAACCGCCTGCAACTGCACCTGGCCGAGGGGCAGGACATCGTCACCGCGTTCAAACGGGCTCTGCGCGAGGTCGGCGTGGCGACTATCTTCACCGCCATCACCTTGTCCATCGGCGTGGCGACCTGGTCGTTCTCGGCCTTGAAATTCCAGGCCGACATGGGGTTGCTGCTGACCTTCATGTTTATGGTCAACATGCTGATGGCGATCACTTTGCTACCGGCCATCGCCGTGATGCTGGACGTGCTGATTCCGCGGCGGGGGCCAGTCCGTACGCCTCTGATTGCGCATTGATCGAGGGATGTGAAATGTCGAATAAAACGATTTCGCTGCCACGCATGTTGGCCATCGCTGCGTTGTTCGGACTGGCAGGGCAGGTGCTCCATGGCCACGGCGCCGAGCTATCGTCCATGCGCCTGACTCAGGCGCAACAAGCGCCGCTGGTGGCCGTCAGCAAGGCAGGCTCGGGGCTTGTCGCACTAGGCGATCACGGTGTGGTGGTGCTGTCTGCCGATGGCAAACAGTGGCGCCAGGCCAAGGCCGTGCCGGTGGATGGGCTGCTGACGGCGTTGAGTTTCGCCGATGGGCAAAACGGCTGGGCCGTGGGGCATGGCGGGGTGTTGTTGCGCACCGAGGATGGTGGTGAGACCTGGGCGCTGCAACCGCCCCTGGAGGGCAAGCCAGTGTTGCTGTCGGTGTGGTTCGAAAACACCCGGCACGGCATTGTCGTCGGTGCCTACGGCTACGCCAGCGAAACCCGCGACGGTGGTCGCAGCTGGCAGCGCTTGAGCGTGAGCAGCGACGGCGACGATTACCACCTCAACCAAATCTTTGCCGGGCGCGATGGTCACCTGTTCATCGCCGGGGAGGGCGGCAGCGCCTACCGGTCTCCCGACAATGGCACGACCTGGGAAACCCTGGACACCGGCGCCAGCGGCTCGTTGTGGGCTGGCGCGAGTCTGCGCGACGGCCGCGTTCTGTTGGTGGGCATGAGCGGACGGGTGCTGGTCAGCAACGACCTGGGTGATACCTGGCAGAGCAGGGACAGTGGCAGCCAGGAAGCCATCACGGCGGTCGGCCAACTCAGCGATGGTCGCGTGGCGCTGGTGGGCAATGGCGGGCTGGTGGCCGTCGCCGATCAAGGTTTGCAACGCTTCAAGGCGCAGGTCCGCGCCGATCGGCAGAACCTCGCCGCGCTCGCGCCGCTGGGCGAAAGCCAACTGGCGCTGTTTGGCCCGCAAGGTGTGTTGAAGCAGGATCTGACGGACAGCCATTAATCGGCGCACTTAAACAAGAATCTGAAGGAGCACGAAACGATGCTGGGCTTGATGCAAGACCAACCGCTACTGATTTCATCGGTTCTCGAACACGCGCTCACGGCGCATCCACGAAGCGAAATTGCCT
Organism: Pseudomonas sp. LBUM1645; assembly: GCF_059716185.1. Taxonomy (NCBI): domain Bacteria; kingdom Pseudomonadati; phylum Pseudomonadota; class Gammaproteobacteria; order Pseudomonadales; family Pseudomonadaceae; genus Pseudomonas; species Pseudomonas sp. LBUM1645. Next base: position 3,639,858 of record NZ_CP166811.1, on the reverse strand, counting down.
CGCGCACGATCGAAGGGCCGTTGCACCACTGCACCTATGCCGACATCGGACGGCGTGCCAAACAACTGGCCAATGCCCTGACCGCGCTGGAGGTGCAGCCCGGCGAGCGGATCGGCACCTTGGCCTGGAACGGTTATCGGCACATGGAGCTGTATTTCGGTGTGTCGGGAATGGGTGCGGTCCTGCATACCATCAACCCGCGGCTGTTCCCTGAACAAATCGAATTCATCGCCAACCACGCCGAAGACCAGTACCTGTTCTTCGATCTGTCGTTCGCCGCGCTGGTAGAACAGCTCGCGCCACGGATGAAGACCGTCAAAGCCTTCATCGCCCTGACGGATCGCAACCGGATGCCGGACATCGAGGTGCCCAACCTGCTGTGTTACGAGGACTTGATTGACGGCCAGAGCAGTGACTTCGACTGGCCTGCGCTCGACGAAAGGGCGGCCTCCTCGATGTGCTACACCTCGGGCACCACCGGTAATCCGAAAGGCGTGCTGTTTTCGCACCGTTCCTCGATTCTGCATTCCCTGGGGCTGTGCACATCGGAGGGCTTTGGCCTGTCGTCGGCGGATTCGGCGCTGCTCGTGGTGCCCATGTTCCACGTCAATGCCTGGGGCATGCCCTACGCGGGGGCCATGTGCGGCGCCAAGCTGGTGCTGCCGGGGGCGGCGTTGGACGGCGAGAGCCTCTACGAGCTGATGCGTACCGAGCAGGTGACGCTGGCCCTGGGCGTGCCGACGGTGTGGATGATGTTGCAGCAGCACGTCGAAACCCGTGGCCTGGACCCGCTGGCGGACCTATGCCTGAACCGGGTGGTGATCGGCGGGGCCGCAGCATCGAGGACCCTGGTCGAGACGTTCGAAACCCGTTTCGATGCCCGGGTGCTGCATGCCTGGGGCATGACCGAGATGTCGCCACTGGGCACCGTCTGCAACCCGCTGCCCAAACATCGCGATGCTTCGCAGGCTGAACGGCTTGACCTGCAGGCCAAACAGGGGCGGGCGCTGTTCGGAGTGTCCATGAAGATCGTTGACGAGGAGGGCACCGAGTTGCCCCGTGACGGCAAGGCCTCCGGCCATCTGCTGGTCAAGGGACCCTGGATAGCCAACCAATATTTCCGGGGCGAGGGCGGGAGCATTCTCGATGATGCCGGATGGTTCGATACCGGTGATATTGCCACCATCGATTCCGATGGCTACATGCAAATCACTGACCGTGCCAAGGATGTCATCAAGTCCGGTGGCGAATGGATTTCCTCGATCGACCTGGAGAACGCCGCCGTCGGTCACCCAGCGGTGGCCGAGGCGGCCGTTATCGGTATTCCCCATGCCAAATGGCAGGAGCGCCCGTTGCTGATCGTGGTGATCAAACCCGGTAAGAACGCCAGCAAGGAAGAACTGCTGGAATACCTGGAAACCCGCGTAGCGAAGTGGTGGCTACCGGACGACGTCGCCTACGTCGAGGCACTGCCACATACGGCCACGGGAAAACTGCAAAAAATGAAGTTGCGCGAGCAGTTTCGTGACTATCGCTTGGCGCAGGAGTGATCGAGCCGATTCACATCAAGAGTTGCTGGCTCCCGAGAAAGGTCGGGAGCAGCACACCTATGGCGATTTCTACACGAACATCACCCACCGAATTTCGTCAGATTGACGGCCTTGGGATTTGGATATTGCTCGAGTGACTTCCGGTATTCGCCGATCAACTTCACATAAGGAGCCAGGGTCCAGGCGTTCACCGACACAGTATTGACCTCTTCGCGGGGGTCTTGCTCGATATTGAAGATCGATGGATAACCGGTGAGTTCGGCGCGGTAGCCGCCAATGCCGGCCATGGCTGGATTGCCGGCCGAGCTGATGAACTGCTTCGGATAGATGCGGAACTGCCGCCAACGCACGGCAACGATCTCGTCACCGAGGAAGGTGATCAGGCTTTCACGCTTTGAAGCGGTCTGGTTGCCGAGGACGACATCGCTTTGGTCGACGCCATCGATCGGCCGATCTGCGGGAACCGCTGCGCCAATGATCTTCGCCAATGTCGGAAAGATATCGTGGATGGACACCATCGCATTGCTCGTCCGTGGCGCGATCCTGCCTGGCCACTTGATCATGGCCGGCACACGCAATGAACCTTCCAACCCATCGCCGAGCTCGCCACGGAACGGGCCGTTCGAGCCTCCACGGAACTCGGGTGGTCCCTCAGTCGGTGCAGCGCCATTGTCGGACAGCCAGATCACGATGGTGTTGTCTTCGACGCCGGCGGTCTTGATCGCGTCCAACACCTGGCCGGTGCGGTGATCGAGCTCCATGATCGCGTCACCATAGGGGCCAATCCGCGACTTGCCGTCAAACTCGGGGGCGACCAGGGAGGGGTAATGGGTATTCGTCCAACCGACGAAGAGCAGGAACGGTTCAGACGCTTTGGCCTGGCGCTGGATGTATTCCACCGCCGAATCGGCAATATCTGCCTCCACCTGGCGGCGGTAATCAAGTGTATAAGGGCGGACTTTCTTCAGTACGCCATTGGCCCCGGACTCCCAAATGGCAGGCTCGGACGCCGAGATAAGTGCCTCGGGGAGCCCGCTGCGCTGCATACCATTGCGATACAGGGTGCTGTCGCTGGTTTCGATAACGCCAACCCGGTACTGGTCGAAGCCTTGGCGGGTCGGCCAGCTTTGCTCGCTTGCTCCCAGATGCCACTTGCCAATGTAACTTGTCGCGTAGCCCTGGCTTTTGAAAAGCTCTCCCAGCGTCACTTCATTGGCCTGGAGCGTATTCGGCGTGCCCGCAACGATGATGCTGCCAAGGCCTGAACGTGGCGAATAGCGTCCGGTCTGCAGCGCAGCGCGCGAGGGCGTGCAACCCGGTTCTACGAGGAACTGGGTAAAACGCACGCCTTCGCTGGCCAACTGGTCGATGCGCGGAGTCGGCATCCCCCGAACCTCGCCCGCGCCATAGGCACCAAGGTCGCCATACCCGACGTTGTCGGCCAGCATGACGACGACGTTGGGTTTGTCCTGGGCTTGCGCGCAGCCCATGAATGCGATCAGGAACGACAGTAGCCGGATACGTTGCATTGTTTGCTCTCCACGGTTGCGCACTGACTGCCCAGGTTCAAATCAATCGGCCGGCTGCTCGGCGTACAACCACTTCCGGTTGCGGTACAGGTAAGCAATCAGCCGGAAGTAGCTTTCCGGCATCCAGCGTTTGAGTCGCCAGGCCCATTTGGCATCAGGCTGGGTCATGACGTAGAGGCGGCCCTTTTCCAGTGCGCGAAACACATCGTCGACGATGTGTTCGGAGGTGAATCGGGACTTTTTCAGCTGCGCCAGCAGGCGCTTTTCCATGGCGCGCTCACTGGTGAGCGAGTCGCCCAGCGATGTCGCGAACACGGTCGGGCACACCACGGTGACGCCGATGCCATAGCCACTGAGCTCGGACTTGAGGGTCTCCGACAACGACACGACGCCAGCCTTGGCCACGTTGTAGGGCGACATTTCCGGCCCGGACAGGGTGCCGGCGCTCGATGCGGTATTGATGATGCATCCGCCGCCCTGGTTCTTGAGCAAAGGCACGAAGGCCCGGCAGCCATAAATCACGCTCCACAGGTCGACGTTGATGACCTTTTCCCACTCTTCAAGGGGAAGGTCATCGATCATGCCGGCGGATGCAATGCCCGCGTTGTTGAACACCAGGTCGACGCCGCCCCACAGTTGTTTGACGGTGTTGGCGGCGTCCTGCAATGCCTCTTGTCGAGTGACATCCAGCACCATGCTGAAGGTCTCGGCGCCGCGTTTGCGCAACTGCGCCTCGGCCTGTTCCAGTCTTGTCGCGTTGATGTCGGCGATCAGCAGTTTCCAGCCCCTGCTTGCCAGGTGCATGCAGATGGCCAGACCGAAACCGCTGGCGGCGCCTGTCACGAAGGCACGTTTTGCCGGGTATTTCTGTTCGAGTTTCATGATTGCTCGCAATGCCGTTGTCGTTGCTGAAGTTAGCCGGTGGTAGGCGTAATGCTGTTCACTTAAGAGCCGGTGCCCACATTTGTGGCGAGGGGATTTATCCCCGTTCGGCTGCGAAGCAGTCGTAAATCCGGACAACACAATCTAATTGAACGGACGCTGGGGGCCGCTTCGCGACCCAACGGGGATAAATCCCCTCGCCACAGATGTGCTTAATGCACAGCCCTGGTCTTGCCCTGCCAATAGGCTTTACGCAGTTCGGTTTTCAGGACCTTGCCCGCCGGGCTGCGTGGCAATTGTTCGGCGAAGTCGACGCTCTTCGGGGTCTTGACGCTTCCCAGCCGTTCCTTGACCAATGCAATCAGGTCATCGCCCGTGCAGCTTTTGCCAGGTTTGAGCTGGACAATCGCCTTCACCGCTTCACCCCATTTGTCGTCAGGAATCCCTATCACGGAGCAGTCCTGAACGGCGTCGTGGGTGGTCAGTACCTGTTCGATCTCGTTCGGATAAACGTTGAATCCGCCCGTGATGATCATGTCCTTCTTGCGGTCGACAATCGTGATATAGCCGTCCTCAGCCATGACCCCAACGTCACCCGTGTGGTGCCAGCCCTGCTGACGGACTTCGGCGGTCGCCTGAGGATTCTTGTAATAGCCCGGCGTCACCAGATCGCCGCGAATGCAGATTTCTCCCGCTTCACCGCGCGCCACTTCTTCACCTTCGTCATTCAGGATGGCGACGGTATTGAGTACACAGGGCCGGCCAATGGATTGCAGGCGTGCTTCATTGATCGTGCCGTCCGCGCCGATGTAATCCCAGGGCGCTTTGGCGGTAATCGCCGCCGGTGCTTCGGACTGACCAAATGCCTCGGACATGACCGGGCCGAACACCTGCACGGCTTCCTTGAGCTTCTCCAGTGACGTCGGTGCAGCGCCAACCAGGAAATGCTTCAGGGAGCGGTAGTCCCGCTGGCGGATGTCAGGCAACGCCAGCAGCATGTACAGCACCGTCGGCGGCAGAAATAGATGGGTGACCTTGTAGTTCTCGATCGCGTCGGCAACTGCTTCAGGAACGGCGCCGGCCATGATCGCGTTGGTCCCTCCGCGCGCGAAATGCAGGCACCCGGTCAGGCCGGCGGTGTGTGTCATTGGCGCCACCACCAGATGGCAGGTGGAGTCGTGATAATCGAAGTGCGCGTAGAAGTTGCTGAAGAAGGTGTGGATGTTGCGATGGGTAATCATCACCCCCTTCGACTTCCCGGTCGTGCCACCGGTGGGGTACAAGGCAAAGGTATCGTCCAGGCTGCCCGTTCCCACGGCCGGGGTGTAGCTCGCCGGTGCACCTTGCGACCACGTCGCGAGGGAAGTCCCCACGCCGCAATCGCCGTCGATGCAAACAAGCTCCCGAAGGCCAGGGCAACGTTCCCTCAGTTGCGCCGCCTCATTGGCATAGGTGCTGTGGAACAGCAGCAACTCACCTTCGAAGTCATTGAACAGGTCCGTATTGGCTGAGACAGTATTGCGCGGATTGACCGGCAGCCAGATGCAACGTGCGCGGAATACGCCCAGCAGCGCCAGGAAGGCGACCGTGCTATTGGGGGCCAAGACGCCGACATGGCCGCCGGCACTGAAGCCGTTGTGGGCGATCGCGCCGGCAATGGCTTGCGTCACGGGCGCCGCCTGGGCATAGGTCACTGCGCTGGCATCGTTGCCGACGTCGACGAAGGCCAGATTGTGCGGGTAAAAACGTACTGCGTTATCGAAGTGATCGATGATCCGCATGGCAAATGCACTCCATTAAACAGGTGTCCACAACGACTGGCTTTTTCGACACAGCGTTATCCTCGGGCTGCACTCATGGCAGCCCGGGAATGTGGTTGATTGGGGCGTTGGGGAATCAGTTGGCGCGTTGGTAGGCGCGGCTCAGCCAGCGCATGCCCTTGAGCTTGAGAACGTTGGTTTCGCCATCCTCGATCATCGATGCCCGGGCGTCGCGCATCAGCTTCTCGATCGGGTATTCCTTGGTCAGGCCATTGCCGCCGAACAGTTGCAGCGCTTCACTGGCCACCTGGAACGCGGTCTCGGTGACGTAAGTCTTGCTGGTAATCGAGGCCAGCAGGTGAGGGCCCTTTTCGCTGTAGTTGTAGGCGAACACGCGATGGGCAATCGCGCGTGAGAGCTCGACCTTCTGCCACAAGTCGAAGGTGCGCAGCTGCACGCTCTGATGGTTGATGATCGGTGTGCCGCCTTGCTTGCGCTCGTGCACATACGCCAGCGCATGCTCGAAGGCTGCGCGGGCCACGCCGGTGAAGGTCGCCGCCATTTCCATGTTGCCGAACGTCAAGGCGCCGAAGAAGCTGGTGATGGCCGCTTCGCCCTCGGCGAGGGCATATTTGCGGGGTACGCGGACTTCATTGAAATAGATCTCACCCTGGGGCAGGGCACGCTGGCCGAGTTTTTCCAGCGGTTTGCCCTTCGAGACGCCTGGCAGATCAAGCGGAATGAGGATGGCGATGTGATTCAGCCCAGCGCCATTTTCATGTTCCAGGCCATTGCCGTAGTCGCACGGGATGTAAGCCAGTGCAGACTGAGCCAGTGGCGCATACGAAACCCATGCCGAGGACTGACCTTGAATGATCACTTCATCGCCGACGACTCGTGCGTAAAGATTGCCGCGCGATTGTTTGGTGCCACGCGGGACCAGGTCGGCGTCGATGTCGACGATATCGCTGCCACGGTCGGGCTGGGTCGCGAGCCAGCAGCCGGGTAGTGCGCCAAATCGCTCGATGAGTTCCGGGTTCCCGGAATTGTGCGCCGCATACGCCGGGAAAGAGGACGCCAGCGTGGCGATGGCCAGCCCCGAATCGCCCCAGCCAAGTTCTTCAAAAATGATCGGCATGATGCGCGATTTCTGCTGACTGTCCATCGCTGCAAGCGCGCCCAGATCGAGCAGTCCCGATTCGTGCACCTGACGCATGTAGTCGAGCAGGGGAGAGCCCGGTGCAACCACTTCCTCGGCAGTCATTTGGTCCAGCTTGGTGCCAATCGGGCGCATGACGTTCTTGGCGAAGCTGTGCGCCACTTCCTGAATGGCCCGTTCTTCTTCCGTCAAGTCGCTTTCCAGACCGCAAAGGCCCAGAACAGGCTCGACAATTTTCTCCAGATCGAACATCGATAATTCCTCTTGTTATTGTTCCAACCGATTGACCGAGAGTAATCCGTAACGAAAACGCCGACTTATCGAATCGGGCACAGCACTTGTCCCTGTGACCCTTATTTAAAGGGGCTCGATAAGTCGGGAGGGGGATCTGCTAAATGCAGTTAGCCAGCGCAAATCGGGTGTTGCTCAAGTAGCGCCAAAATAGCGCTGCGTAGAGAATGTCTCCCGACGCCAGGGCCGGTAACGGCCAGGGGATACTGCCCGCCAGCCAGTGGCCATAAATGAGAATCACAAACACCGGTTTCAGGAGCGCCCCGAGCAGGATGTACGGGCGATAGCGCACTGGATCGACGCTGATCATCCAGTACACCCCACCAAACATGACCACCAGCGTCATGGTGAGATGAATGAACAGGGCAGACGTCGGCGTGATTTCCAGTCCCATCAAATCCGCAACCGGACCCATGGCCACCAGCAACGGAAGACCTGCGAGTACGTTGAAGCAAGCGGCGGATTTGAACAGACCATTGGTGTAATTTTTTGACAGGGTGCGTTCTGGAGTCATGGTTTCACTTCCTCGATCTCGCCTGGCCGCCAAGTCTTGTCGAACCACGGCTCAAGAGGTCCATAGAGACGAAGCACGGTGTTCCAGCCTTTGCCTGGCGTGGTTTGAACCCAGTTGCTTTCCTTGCCGGGCGGCGCCTTGGGGCCGAAGTACAGGTCCACCGAGGTATCGGGGTTGATCACGATGCCTTTGCGCTGGCTGCCGATACTCGGGAACTGCTGGTCGGTCTGCAGCATCGAGCGCGTCTGATTGTCGTAGAGCACGACCGACCAGAAGTTCTTCGCCGGGATATTGGCCGGCAGGTGCAGCCGGTAGGTCTTGGCTCCATCGAGGGGCTGCTGGTTGGCGTCCACGAAGGCCAATGCGTATTGCGACCCGACGCCGACCATTTTGGCGATCATCGCCGGTGTGTTGCCGGTGGCGTAGAAGTAGAAGTACGTGCGTGAGTCGAGCAAGCGAACGCCGTCACGCTCGTAGCGATGACCGCCACCGATGAAGGGCGTACCCCAGGCGCTGTTCGGATAGAGATACGAATCCTTGATACGCGATTGAAAGGTGAGCGTACGCGCCGTGGCGCTGCCGACGGCTGCGGCCTCGGTGAGGATTTTCTTCATCCGCTCATCAGGTGCGAAGGGTTTGCCTTTTTCAATGCCGATAGCAGCCAACAGGCCCAGCGTTTCCGGATCCATCGCAGCGTTCGCTTCCTCCTGCACCACTTCGTTGACCTCGTCGAAGAAGGTGATGTCCATGGCGTGTATGGTATTGAACGCCTTGCCGGAGACATTGACGAAGTTCGTCGTCGGCGGGGTGGAGGCCTGCGCCAGCGGATAGATACGCAGGTGCTGCTTGATGTTCTCGACGCCAGGTTTCGGGTCGCCATTGACCTGAAACGCCCGGGTGATGAATAGGTTACCGAGAGTCGGTGACCGGAATACGAAGTAGCCTTCCGGCACGGGGCCGTCGTAACCCGGCGGCAGCAGCAGGTACTTGCCGCCCTTGCCCTTGTCGGGTCCGGCGTTGCCGAGGTCGCCGACGTAACGGAACCAGAAGTCGTCGATGATGCTGAGGGTGTTGGGTGGGCTTTCGATGACGATCGGTCCGTCCTTGAGGTCGATCCAGGCCCAGCCGTAGATGCTTTCGCTGTTGCCCGTCAGGAACAGCGACTTGGCATCCATCAGGTCCTCGAACAGCGCAACGGTTTGGTTAGCCGAGCCGAATTGGGTGATGCCCTTGCGTAGCGCCGACATCGAAGCCGCCGGCATGGCCGTCAGGAATGCCTGCACGCCGCGCTGGAAGTCGAGGTTGTCGTAGACCTTCTGCACCGTCGCCTCGTCCGGGAAACCGTCGGTGAACCTGAGGGGGCCGAGCCGCGTCTCGAGACTATTGGGTGTCACGATCGAAGGCGGGATGTCCGTTTTGTAGCTTTGTGCGAATGCCGACGAAACCGTGGAGGCCCCGAGCAGCATCAGCATCGCAAGTCTGATGTTCATCCATTTATTCCTTACATTGTCTGCGCCAAGGGGGCACTGATCTCTTCGATTTCACCCGGTTTCCAGGTCTTGTCGAACCAGGCATCGAGCGGGCCGTAGAGGCGAAAGAGGGTGTTCCAGCCTTTGCCGGGAAGGGTTTGTACCCAGTTGCTTTCTTTGCCGGGCGGTGGCTTGGGGCCGAAATACAGGTCGACCGAGGTATCGGGGTTGATCACGAGGCCCTGCTTCTGGCTGCCGCTACTCGGGAACTGCTGATCGGTCTGCAGCATCGAGCGCGTCTGATTGTCATAGAGCACGACTGACCAGAAATTCTTCGCCGGGATGTTTGGCGGCAAGTGCAGCCGATAATTCTTGCCCCCGTCGAGTGGCTGCCCTTTGGCATCGGCAAATGCCGCCGCGTATTGCGAACCGACGCCGACCATCTTCCTGACCAACGCCGGCGTATTGACCGTTGCATAAAAGAAGTAGAACAAGCGTGCGTCGAGCTGACGGACGTCGTCTTGCAGGAATCGATAGTCACCGCCGCCGAAAAGCTTGCGCCACGCACTGTTGGGGTAGTGATAGGCATCCTGCGAACGGGGCCTGGTGGCAATTGCGCGCGCCGTAGCGCTGCCGACCGACGCCGCTTCGGTGAGGATTTTCTTCATCCGCGCGTCGGGCGCGAATGGCTTGCCTTTTTCGATGCCGATGGCGGCGAGCAGGCCGAGCGTCTCAGGATCGAGCGCCGCGTTCGGCTCCTCCTGCACCACCTCGTTAACCTCTTCGAAGAACCCGAAATCCATCGAATGGATGGTGTTGATCGTTTTGCCGGAGATATTGACGAAGGTCGTCGCCGGTGGATTGGCGGCCTGTGCCAGGGGATAGATGCGCAACTGCTTCTTGAAACTCTCGACCGCAGGTTTCGGGTCACCGTTCACCACAAAACCACGGCTGGCGAACCAGTTGTTGAAGGTGCGGGATTTGAAGACGTGGTAACCCTGCGGCACTTCCCCCTCGTAGTCTGGAGGAAGTAACAGGTACTTGCCGCCTTGGCCCTTGTCGGGCCCGGCGTTACCGAGGTCAGTGACGTAGCGGTACCAGAAGTCATCGACGAAGCCGAGTGTATTGGGTGGGCTTTCGATCACGACTGGCCCGTTCTTAAGATCGATCCATCCTGACACGTAGACACTCTCGCTGTTGCCCGTCAGGAACAACGATCGGGAGTCCATCAGCGTCTCGGTGATGAACAGCGTTCCGTTGTCAGGACCGAGCGACCGGAGGCCTCTGCGCATTGCCACCTGCGAGGCGGCGGGAATCGTCGAGATGAACGCCTGCACGCCGCGTTGGAAGTCGAGGTTGTCGTAGACTTTCTGCACGGTCGCCTCGTCCGGGAAACCGTCGGTAAAGCGCAGGGTGCCGAGCCGTGTCTCGAGGGTGTCGGGTGTCACGATCGAAGGCGGGATGTCGGTCTTGTAGGACTGGGCAACTACCGTCGAAGCCACGAGTAGACCGAGCACGATGAAGAGGGACGATTCAAGTCTGCGTCCAGCTCTTCCTGCAAGGCTCGTTGGGGGCAATGTCATTCTTCTTGTTCTCCATTGATGCGGACGAAGTCATCCAGCCGATTTTGGCTGGCTTATTCTGAGAACTGCACCGCATCAATGGTTTGTTATTGCACGACAATCATTTGTGATTGGATGTCACACAGCCTGAAGCGAGGTCGGTTGAACGCGGCGCCAGGCACTCGGCGACATTCCATACCAGCGCTTGAACGCGTGTGATAGCGAGCTTTGTTCGGCATAACCGAGCAACAACGCCACTTGTGAGATTCGCAATGTCGGATCACTGAGATACAAGGCCGCACGTTCGCGGCGGATATCGTCCACCTGTTTCTCGAATGCCAACCCTTGATCTTCCAGGCGACGCTGCAGGGTACGTACGCTGACAAAATAATGGCTGGCGATGGTGTCGAGCGTGCAGCGGCCGGTCGGCAACAGTTTACGAATCAGCGCGTCCATCTGGTGCTCGAGATCGAGCCCGGACGCATCTGCGATCCGCTCCAGATAGTCGGTGACGAGGGCCTTCATCTCTGGATCGTTGCCGTCCATCAGGCGCGCAGTATCACTTGCAGAAAATTCGAGCCCGAAATTAGCTTGCGAGAACTTCGACGGACAACCAAAAGTACGGGAATAGAAATCCTTCGGTTGCAAGGGAGCATGGGTGAAGAAAATCGCTCGCGGGCGGGCATTTTCACCGGCCAGTATTTGAAAAACATTGATGCCCGCCATGAGGCACCATTGCTCGAACTGGCGCGCAATACCTGCTCTTGGCACTTTGAGCAGATAGCTCATACGCAGTCCACCGGGAATGCTCTGGCATTGCAGTTCCACGGCCGGGTTCAGCATGTTGATGAACCGCGCGGCGGCCCCGATGGCTTCGCCCACCGTTGCGCACTGGGTCAATACCAGCATGACCGGGCCGAGCGGCGCGCGTCCTTGCAGTGAAGCGAGGCGAATGCCGAAATCCGGGCATTTCAGGTCCTCGGCGCAGGCCTCCATCAACCGGATCAGCGATGAGCCGGGAATTTTCATATCGCTTTGATCCGGGCCATACAGCGGAAGATGGAAGCGTTCTTCGTAACGCGCCACATCGCCACCCAGTTCCTCGATCAGTTTGGCAAAGTCCTGCAGCACCCAGCCGCGCATGTACGGCGTCATACCACATCTCCTTGATTACGTGGCTGCCTTAAACGGCATTCAATCACAAATGTTTGGCGTGCATTAACAAAATAGACGTCTGCGCCAGTGCCTAAAATGGACCTCGTCGGTCGAGCCAGCAGCGCTCATTGCCGAGTTGGACAACCAGAGGTTTTTACCGTGACGACATGCCATGAGCACCGCGATGTCATTGAAGCGCAGCGGACGCTGAAAGACGGCGTTGCGCCGGACACTCCAAACCGTGGTTCATCGATCATTAGTGCCTATGCCATTGCGATTGCTGAAGCGCTCGAAAATCATGGTGCTTGCGCGGATCAGGTCTTTCTCTCCTGCGGGGTGATGTTGCCAGCGACCACCGATCCGATGCTGCGCATCGATAATCAAACGATCACAAAACTGTATGCCGCGGCCGTACAGACCACAAAAGATCCGTGTTTCGGCCTGCGCGCCGGCGAAACCTTGCGTCCCGCCAATCTCCATGCGATGGGCTTTGCCCTGCTGGCCAGCATTTCGATACGGGACTTCGCGCAACGGCTGAGTTCGCTCTACCGTGTCATATCGCAGAATGCCAACATCCGCGTAGAGGAGCGAAACAACAGGTTCCTGCTCATCACTTCAAGCGTACCGGGGGCGCACGTGTGCCATGAAACACATGACGCCTACATCGCCATGATTTTTACGCTTCTGCGGACCATTTCCGGCAATCGATTCCGTTTACGGACACTCGAGTTGATCCGGCCTGCCTCTGAAGGTATGGCACAGATCTTTTCCGAATACTTCCAGTGCGATGTCGAATTCGGCCGGCCCGAGATCGTGATGACAATGGACCTCGACCTGGTGGACAAGCGGCTCCCGGGCGCCAACGAAGAGCTTGCCTTGAGCCATGACCGCACAGTGATGGAGTACCTTCAGCGCATTGAACGGGGCGATATCGTCAATCGCGTCCGGGCCATTGTCAGTAGCGAATTGTCTTCGCGTGCGCTGAACAAGGATCGAGTGGCTGAGCGGCTGCACATCAGTACTCGCGGTTTGCAATTGAAGCTCGCTGCCAGGGACACCAGTTTTCAGGAAATCCTCGACCATACACGGCGCACCAATGCGCTCGCCTTCATGTCGCGCAGTTCGGTGTCGGTGACGGAGGCAGCTTTTTCCCTGGGATTTTCCGAAGTCAGCAATTTTACCCGTGCCTTCAAGCGCTGGACCGGCATGGCACCGAGCCAATATCGCCAGAGCCTTGGGTTGGAGCGTTGATAGGGCAGGGCAGAGGGCAATCGGGATCAAGTGTCGAAACCATTGAGCACCTGATACGGCTCGAACGGCACATAACGCGATTGCCGGTCACGCATGACGCTGACCATCGCGACCTCGGGGTCACGCGGCATAATCAACCGGCCACCACTGGCCACCAGGTGGTCCAGTAAGCTTTCTTTCTCATCGATCAGGGATTCGGGGTTGCGGTCGAAGGCGCTGGTCACATCCAGTTGTAGCCATTGCCGTCCCGGCACCAGGTCTCCGGCAAATATCACTGGGCCGCCTGGCATGGCGATCTCCGGCAATAGTTGCCCTGGGGTGTAGCCATCGCTGACATGTAAACGCCAACCAGCGCCGAGCTGGTCGCAGTCGGGGCCTTCGATCAATTGCAATCGACCACTGCTTTCCAGTTGTCGCAGTATCTGCGGGACGAACAGCGCCCGGTCACGCGGATGGGGTTGGTTTGCCCGTGTCCAGTGGCGCTTGCCGGTGATGTAGCGCGCCGCGGGAAACAACAGGCGAGGTGTCTCGCCTTCTTTGATCAGCGCGCTGAGATCGGACGGCAATCGAGCGTGCAGATGCGTTAGCAGCACCACATGGATGTCGTGCTCATTGAGGCCATACCGACCCAGAGAATCCAACAGGCCAGGGCTTCCCGGCTGGCAGCGACAGGTGCGTGGCGCTGGAGCCAGCAGGGCATCGGCACCGGCCAGCACGAGGATATTGCGCCCGTTCTGCCGCACCAATAAGCCACGGGAGGCCAGTTCTACCTGATTGTGGTGGTCGGGCTTGACCCAGCTGGCCCAGGACTCGCGCGGGGTGCTGCCGAACATGACACCCCCGTCGAGCTTGCGTCGCTTGCCTTCCAGCGTGGAAATAGTGCAACTCACAATCCGTACCTCGGAAGATGGACACGCCTGATGCTCAGGCGCGTTCTTTGGCTTGCATCAAGGGTTTCCAGTGAAGAAAACCGAACAGCAGGGTCAGGACCAGGCTGGCACCCAGCGATCCCCGGTAGCGCTTGACGTACTTGAACATGACGATCACTTCAAGCAGATGCGCGAGCAGCAGTACCGCTGCAATAGCTTTCCAGAATGACCATGCAGTGGGCAGTAAGCCCGCAGTGCTTGCGACGCCGAGAACATAGACGCCAATGCACAGGAGTTTCAGTAGTGCCATCAAAATGAGTTCCTCTTGGTATCTGCAACTCGACCGGGGTTTCAATACTTCTTGAGAATGTGCACGAATCCCGCGCTGCCCAGTCCGCCGTTGTGCTGCAACGCGACCCTTGCCCCCGGGACCTGTCGTGCGCCAGCCTGACCGCGCAACTGCCAGGTCAGTTCTGTCAGTTGCGCCAACCCTGTCGCGCCCAGTGGGTGCCCCTTCGCCAGCAGGCCGCCTGACGGGTTGATCACCCATTGCCCACCATATGTGCCACGCCTGGACGCGACAAACTCATTCAACTCTTCCTGCTTGCACAGACCCAGCGCGACATAAGTGGCCAATTCATTGCTGGCAAAACAGTCGTGCAACTCGATGACGTCGACATCGGTCGGACCGATGCCAGCGTCTTCATAGGCCTTGTTGGCCGCAGTACGGCTCAGAGCTTGAAACATCACATCCATGACGCTGCCTTCAAAAAAGCTGCGCTGGTCACTGCACCAGCCCTGACCGACGAGACGCACGTCAGCGCGAATGCCATGGGCGCGGGCAAACTCCGGTGTACAGACAATGACCGCGGCGGCACCACAGCTTGGCGGGCAGGCGAAGTTCTTGCGCAGCCCGCGAAAGATAGGCTTCGTCGCCATGATCTCTTCGACCGTCAACGGCGTACGAAAGATAGCGTTTTCATTATTGGCAGCGTGCTCGCGGGATCTGACGCACACCTCGGCCAGGGTCTGTTCGGTCACGCCCATTTCCAGCATGGCGTCGACCTGAGCGCCGAACATACACACCGCCGGCGGCGTATCGCGCTCCTCGGCGCTCAGGTTCATGAGGTTGGCGATCACCTCCGAATGCCGCGCCAGCGGGCTCACCTTATCGGGAAAGACCATATCGATCGCGCCAGCGGGCATCTGTTCGAACCCAAGCGCCAGGGCGCATTCGACCTGCTGTCCCCGAACGGCCTGGACCGCCAGGGCAAACGCCGAAGAGCCACTGGCGCAATTGTTGTTGACGTTGAAAATCGGGATGCCGCTGATGCCCACCCGATAGAGTGCTGTCTGTCCTGCGCAGCTATCCGCGTAGACGTAGCCGCAAAAGGCTTGCTCGATCAGCGCATAGTCGATGCCGGCATCCTTGAGCGCCGCCCGTGTGGCTTGTTCGCCCATGACATCGTAGCTTTCCGATTGACCCGGTTTGCGGAAGGGCACCATGCCTACTCCGGCGATAACAATATCGGTACTCATAGCGACTCCTCCATCAACGTGATGGCCAGTATCCACAATGCTCGACGTTTGTAATTGCAAGGGGAGCGAGCTGATAACAAGTCAGGCACGCAGGGACAAATCGACGTTGTGCGGCACAGTCGTACTTGGGACAAGACTTGTGCTTGCAAGGACAAGCCCAGTGGCAGGCGGAGGGATAGTTTGACGGTGAACAAGAAAGCCCATCGGGCATCAGTGAGGAGATTCACCGTGGAATTTACCGGAAAGGTTGTCATCGTTACGGGCGCTGCCAATGGCATTGGTCGTGCTTCAGCTATCCAGTTTGCCCGCCTGGGCGCGTATCTGGTGCTGGCGGACGTCGATGAAAAGGGTTTGCAAGAGACCCTTGAAGTGATTGGCGACAACGCGATCGTTGTTCCCACCAATGTCGCGGATGAAGCTGCCTGTCAGGCCATGGTGGACAGTGCGATCGATACGTTCGGGCGGGTTGACGTGTTGTTCAGCAATGCCGGCATCTGCGGGGTTCGCGGACGGACGGCCGATGTGTCCGTGGCCGATTGGCGCCGTGTCATCGACATCAATCTGAACGGCGTCTTTTTCTGCGCCCGGGCGGCGATTCCGGCCATGCTGGCCAACGGCGGTGGGGTCATCATCAACACAGCGTCGGTGGATGGCCTGGTGGGCATGGCGACACTGCCGCACTACACGGCCGCCAAACATGGCGTCATCGGCTTGACCAAGGCCTGCGCGCTCGAACATGGACGGCAGAACATTCGCAGCGTTGCCATCGCGCCCGGTTACATCCGCACCGCCATGACCGAGGACAACCTCAGCAAGAACGAGCAGGTCATGTTAGAGGCTATGATTCCCCAAGGTGGCCGTGCGGGCACTCCGGAGGATGTCGCCAACCTGGTGACATGGCTGGCCTCGGACAAGGCCTCCTATATCAATGGTTCGTGCCACACCGTGGACGGCGGACTGACTGCAGGCTTTGCACTGCCGGATTGAGTCTGGCGGTGCAATCGCGCTCTATAAAATGAAGCCGCGCAAGCCGTTCCGGGGCTATCTTCTATACGCAAGACCCTTACCCTTGGAACAAGTAGCTGAGTAGGGCATTGATGGTTTCAACCATCCATGCCCGGTCTCTTTCACACCGTAAACGGATTGTAGAGAGGCATCGCCAACGTGGATCGCATAGAGCCTGAACTGGTGCTCAAGACAACCCCTCCGCGCAGCCAGAGGGGCGCGCAGCTGCGCGATCGACTGAGCATTGATGCCCCCGAACTGGCGGACAAGGTGGCGATCAGCGTGCAGGGGCCGGCCGGCTTCGGCAAGACGATGCTGTTGGCGCAATGGCGACGGGAGTTTTTGTCGCGCGGGGCAGTGGTTGCCTGGCTGACCCTGGATGCACGTGACGATGGCAGCCGTCTTGCCCTTGGGCTATCGGCAGCCATGGCCTTGGGCAGCGGCCGGCAGTCCTTTGCAAGTACCAGTGATGGATCCTCCGGCCATGGTCGCGACGAGCTGGAAGGGCTGACCCACTGGCTGGCGGAAGTGGCCGACCTTGGCGGCGAGACCGTGATGATCCTCGATGAGGCGGACGCATTGCCGGAGTCCACTGCCCGCCATTGTCTGACTTACCTGCTACACAACGCCCCGGCCAACCTGCGCATCATCATGTCTTCGCGTCGTCGCTTGAACCTTAACACCGCTGACCTTGTGGCCCGAGGGCTCTATGTCCGGGTCGCAGTGGATGCCTTGCGATTCCGTGTCGACGAAACCGTCGCGCTGCTCAGCAACCGTTTCGGCGCACTCATCGACGCTGATCTGTGCCTGCGCCTGCATGAAATCACTGAAGGTTGGCCACTTGGGTTGCAACTGGCGATTTCGGCGATCGAGAAGAGTGCCCATCTAGAAACCGCCGTCGAGGATCTCTCGGCCTGTTCCGGTGATATCCAGGGTTATTTCGTCGATAGACTGGTCACCCGCCTGTCGGCAGAACAAGTCGATTTCATTACCTGCCTCTCCCTGCTGGAAGTCATTCACCCTTCGCTTTGTACCGCGCTGACCGGCAGTGAACGGGCAGGGGAGATGCTGCATGAGTTATGCGCTTCGACGCCAATCTTCGCCGAAGGGGTCGACAGCGACTGGGTTCGCTTCCATCCCTTGGCCCGAGAGTTTTTGCAGGGTCGTTTTCGCGACTACCCGCAGGCGCAACGAAAGGCCCTCCATGAGCGGGCCGCGAACTGGCTGGAGGCGAATGCCTTTTTCGAGGAGGCGGCGCGGCAATACTTGCTGGCCGGACAGACCAGCAAGGGCTACCTGATGATCGAACAATGCCTTTACGAGGTCATGCTGCGCGGCCAGTTCAGCCGGGTGCTGGAATGGGTAGAAGAGTTGCCTGCCGAGGAAGTGGAGTCCCGTCCGCGCTTATGCCTGGCGGCGGGCTGGGCTCTGGCGATGAGCGAGCGACATGTCGAGGCGGCGCGGTTGATCGCCTGTATTGAACAGGACCCGGCCGCGGATGACGAAACGCGCTGCGAAGCGGCGGCAATAGCAGCCGCTGCGGCTTACTTTGCCGACCAGCCAGATGAGTCAATGGCACTGCTCGCCCCTTGGATGGACAAATTGTCGTCCGGTTCGATCAAGCTGCAAGCCATTGTCGCCAACCTGGTTGCTCGCATAACGTTGTTCCAGGGACAACCGGAAAAAGCCCGGCGCATCTTTCAACGTGCGCCGCACTACACGTGGACCCCGGGGCTCGATGGCATCCGCGGCTATGGTGAGTGGGTCGTGGGCATGACCTACTTGTACGAAGGACGGATGCCACCGGCCGAGGCTGCTTTTCGCAAGAGCTTGCTGCGCGCAGAACAGGATATCGGCCGGCGCAGTTCGGTGGCGGTGATGCTGGCCTGTGGACTGGCCACGGTGCTTCTGGAGCGCGGTGAGATCCAGGAGGCCACGACGGTCCTCGCCAATCGATTGGATGTCGTCGAGCGGTTGGCGTCGCCGGATGCAATTGCAATGGGTTTTCTCACGGCGGCACGTTTGGCCGTATTGCAGGGTCAGCCACATCGCAGCCATGACTTGCTGACGGCCTTGTTCGCGCTCGGGGAAGAGCGGGGCATCGCGCGTTTCTGCATGGTGGCCCTGGGTGAGCAAATTCGCCTGCATGCGCTGCATGGCCGAGGCGATTCTTGCCAGGCACTCTGGAGACGGCTGGATGAGCTGGTGCCAGACGTCGCTCGCCAGCAGCGCGGTCTGCTGGGGCAGGAACTGGCCCTGTTGGCCGGGGTGAGTAATGCCTACGTTTATCTCGTTCAGCGCGACTGGCAGGCGATGCTGAGCGTGCTCGCCGTGGCAAACGAGCTTGCCGAGCGTCTGCAGCGTGGTCGCGAAATCGTTCAGGTCAAATTGCTAAAGGCATTGGCGCTCAAAGATTCAGGCGGGGAAGGGCTGCCTTGTTTGCTCGAAGCGATCAGCTTGGCCGACACCTACGGCCTGCAGCGTATCCTCCAGGACACCCATCCCGATCTCGACACGTGGGCGCAGAAGGTCCGCAACAAGGATGTTCGGTTGCTGGCGCAGGAACCCGGCCCCGGCCCGTCGGTTCCGGTTCGACGCCAGGAGCCCGTTGGAACAGGCGTTTCACCCAGCCGACTGCTGACGCCCAAGGAGCGGGAAGTGCTGCAGTTGCTGGCGCGCAACCTGACGAATAAACAGATAGCCCTGGCTCTGGACGTCGGTGATGAAACCGTGAAGTGGCATCTGAAAAACCTGTACGGGAAATTTCATGCCGGCACCCGCAAGCATGTGGTGGACCGCGCCTACATGCTGGGTATTCTCGAGGCGTCTGGTTGAGAAAGACGCGTCCGGGTTGTCTGATTCAGACCTGAATTTCACTTGCCGGGATCGCGCCAGCGGACTGGCGCGACGTGCCGCTGTGTTGCTGATCAGAGCTTGGTGACAACAGCGCGAGCCAAACCGCGCTCTTCGCAGAAGCCCAGCAGGTAGCGGTGACCGAATGCCTTGGAGCCGGACGCGAAACCCACTTTGGCGGTGTCACCGTCGAGCAGTTTTATCACGCCCGCCACCTGCAACGCACCGGTTGCAATATAGGCCGTGGTACCGAGAACTTCGGCACGCACGGCAGAGAGCTGCCCGCGGCCGATCGCGGTATCGACCGTACGCATGAGGGTCGTGCGTTCGCGTGGCGGCATCGCCGGGGTCGTCGCCTGAACGATGTCCTTGAGTACCTCATCCTGAGCATCAGCCGGAAGATGCTTGTATTCGGCTTCCCACTTCTTATGCAGCGAATGCACCATCTTCATCGCGTCGTTGTCGTAGAAACCGACGCAGGAAACGCAGGAGCGTACGCGCGGATCATTCTCGAAATAGATCGGCAACGAGGTACCACCCCATGGCAAGGCGAACACGGGTTGCATGAAGTGGGGCGAAGGGATCAAGAACGAAGCATCGACCGGGTGTGCCACCAGTTTTTTGTCCCACAGGTAGCAATGCTCGGCGCGGTACATCTCGAAGATCGAAGCAGTGGAACCGACCGTTACACCAGCGCCGACACCGCGTTGGCCACGGCACAACGCCGAGGTTTCCAGCGAGTCGATGCCGGGGTGTTCGAGCGCCAGTTCGGCGGCGATTTCCGAGAAGGTATTCATGTACGCCAGTGAAGGCGAGACGAGGAGGCCGGCCTGGGCGAAGCGCTCGCCAAACTGGTCGCGAACACTTCGCACGTAGGATTGCTCGCCGGTGGTGTCCAGGTAATGGCAGCCGGCATTAAGCGCGGCTTCGACCGTGGTGAGACCGAATTTGGCGAACGGTCCTACAGTATTGCAAACGACCTTGGCACCCCGGAATGCCTGGGTCAGCGACTCGACCGTATGGTCGACTTCGATGATTTCGTAGGTGGCAGACTCTAGTCGCACCACACGCTGCGCCATCATTTCACGGGTACGCCCGGCATCGCGCGCCACAGCGGTAAACGCAATGTTCTGATCGATCAGCCAATCCATAATCAGCATGCCGGTGTAACCACTGGCGCCATAGACAACGACGGGATACTTAGCCATTTTTTATTCTCTTGATATTGTTGGGTATGCGAGACAGCCGGAGTAATGCACTACAGTTCGCCGACGCCGCGAAACTCACGAACTACCTGTTAAAGGCCGCATTGACCTTGCTGGGCATTTCGGGGCGAGTACATCTCGAAACTGTTGGGGCTCCAACTGCCGTCACTCTGCGCTGCACTTGAATATTCAAGTCCTCAATACAGGCAAAGCGGTAGATGACACCGCTTACTGCACCGCTCAAAAATAGTGAGTTCGACACCCTTGACGCCCCCCCACGCCGGGGGGCATTGAAAATGGCTCGGTATTCTGGGTTGGCCTTCAGGATGGAGAACTTGCCCCGGCAATGAAATGTTGAAGCAAAGGTGTACCCGACACGATTCGTTGGTGCCCCCACTCGCCGCGGAATGACTTCATGACTCGGAAAAGGGAGAGCAACGGGGACAGAAAAGACTATTTTTCTCCGAAAGCGGTTTGCCGTGAGAGGCCGCTCCCGGCCCCCCAAGCTGCCGTTGACTAAAGGCCGAAATCGACCAAAAGCAGAAACTTGAAACCCGTTGTGTAGGTCAATGCGAGTTAGTAGTAGGGATTTTGTCTAGGCAGTAGCCAAAGCTGTGATGAACCGGAGGAAATGCTTGTATGACGAGCAACGGGTCAATCAACAATACGCTCAGCAGCGGCAGTGCGGCCAAACCTTACAGAGAAGCGTCCCCAAAGTTCACCTCAGCCGCGATGCCAGATCGATATGGACGCGAGTGGGCTTTTGTAGGATCGTCCTTGGCTCTGTTTAGTAGATCCGACTGCCAAGAAAGAGAAAAATGGATACTAGGAAACTGCGTCACGTTCTTGGGCTGGTAGAGCACCTGACATTCACCCGAGCCAGTATCGAGGTCAACCTGAGTCAGCCGGCCCTGTCTCGGAGCATTCAGTCGATTGAGGCCGAACTTGGGGTTCAGTTGTTCGATCGCGGGCCCACTGGAGTTGAGCTGACACCCTACGGCGAGGTATTTACCGAGCGGGCGCGCAAGGTGCTGGCCGAGCTCAATGAGTTGCGTCGGGACATCGAGTTGGTGCGGCGCGGTGAATATGGCGAGATTGCCCTGGGTTTCGGGCCGACGGCCGCTGCCTTGCTCAAGACGCCAATGCTGGAGCACTTTGCCCTGAATGCGCCGCAGGTGCGGCTAACCGTCAAGGGAGGCACCTATGAAGAGTTATTGAGGTTGCTGCTGGAGGAGAAAATCGACATTTTTTTCGGCGATGTGGCGCTGCTGTCCTATCGCCAGGATTTGCAGGTTGATTTGCTACCCAATTGGCGCAGCGGTTTCTTTTGCGCCGCCAACCATCCACTGGCGCAAAGAAGCCTGGTCACCCCGGCCGAGTTGTTGGATTACCCCTTGGGCTGCATCAAGTTGTCAGCATGGGCCATGGCTGACCTGGATGTGTATTTTGAGGGATCTATCGAGACGGCCATTCATTTCCAGACTGATGTGCTCGCAGACCTGGAGGCTTTGGCTCTGGCCGGGAACGCGGTGATCTTTGGCAGCCGTCCGGCTTTTTGGCAGGCATTGGACAGCGGTCAGTTACAGGAAGTCGCTTTGAGTCCGCCATTGCAACGTAGCGCGCGTTTCGGTTCGGTCAGCCTTGCAGGACGCACTTTGGCCCCCTCGGTGAAGGGGGCCAAGACGTTGGCCCATAAAGTGTTCGCAAGTTACGCCAAACTGCTGGTCGTGGCGCCCGCAGCTGACGGTTGACCAACCTGGGGTCGGCTGTCTTGTGCGTCGGCCGAGTACTGCATTTCACGCAACAGCGGATCGATGCGGCGGTTGGCGTACCAGGTGTAGAAGCCGGTGACAGCGACACAGAACCAGTACAGGCCAATTCCCGCAACGATGCCGGTGGTCAGCCGCGACTCTGTCGACAGCGGCAGGGTCAGCCAGTGGGGAACAAAGGCCACCAGCAGGATAAAGCCAAAGTAGGTGCCCAGGGTCAGTACGGTCAGCCCCAGGATTAACCTGAGGCGGATCTTTTTCAGGCGGGCCAGAGACGTGTCGCTTTTGGGGGCAATGAACGGGGTCGACATGGTAGGTACCTCGTTTGCAGTTTAGGGGTCAGTGAGCCACGGCGTTGCTGGCGTTGATGCCGGTCAGCGAACGGTAGTGCTGGGCATCGAACCTGGCGCGCTCGGCTTGGGCCAATGGGCTGCGGTCGGTGACCGAGGCGACCCAGGCGGCTATAAAGGCCAGGCTCATGGAGAACAGCGCGGGGTTGGAATAAGGGAAGATCGCCGTATCGTGCCCCAGCACACCCACCCAGATCGTCGGCCCCAGTATCAGCAGGCCCACCGAGGAGATAAGACCGCACAGGCAGGCGGCGATCACTCCTCGGGTAGTCAGGCCGCGCCAGTAGATCGACAGGATCAGCATCGGAAAGTTGGTGCTTGCGGCAATCGCGAACACCAGGCCGGCGAGGAAGCTGATGTTCAGGTTCTGCACCAGTTGCGAGAGCAGTAGGGCAACGACGATCAGCGTGACGCAGGCTCTGCGGAAAACTTTCAGTTCCCGCTTGGGATCGTTTTCTTTCTGGCGGAACAGGTGGGTATAGATATCGTGGCCGACCGCCGACGCACCGGAGATGGTCAGGCCGGCGACGACCGCGAGGATGGTGGCGAAGGCTACGGCGGACATCATCCCCAGAAACAGCTCGCCACCGAAGAAGGTACCCAGGTGCATAGCGGCCATGTTGTTGCCACCGATCAGGCCCTGGCTGCCGGCGTCGAGGAACTCGGGGTTACCTATGACGAAGATCGCTGCCCCCGCGCCGATCACCACCACCAGGGTGTAGAAGTAAGCAATGATGCAGGTGGCGTAAAAGGCCGACTGGCGGGCGGCGGCGCCGTTCTTTACAGTGAAAAAACGGATCAGGATATGCGGCAGGCCGACCATACCGAAGATCAGCGCGACTCCCAGAGAAATAGCATCCACCGGGTTGGCGATCAGTTTGCTGGGGGCTAATACGTCCAAGCCCTTAGGATAGGCCTGGATCACTCTGTCGAGCAGTTGGTTGCTACTGAAACCCACACTTTTCAGCACCATGAAACAGAGGAAACTGCCGATCGCAAGAATCAGCACGGCCTTTGTGATTTGCACCCAGGTAGTGGCCAACATGCCGCCGAAAAGCACATAAAACAGTACCAGAATGCCGACTATGCCCACCGAGAACAGGTAGGGCGTACCAAACAGCAGTTGGATCAGCTTGCCGGCGCCGACCATCTGTACCACCAGGTAGAACAGCACAATGACCAGGGAGTTGGCGGCGGTCAGTAGGTGTACCGGGCGCTTTTGCAGGCGGAACGAAACCACATCCGACAGGGTGTGATGGCCAAGATTGCGCAAGGGTTCGGCCACCAGAAATAGCAGGATCGGCCAGCCGACCAGGGTGCCGACCCCATAGATCAGGCTGTCATAGCCGTACAGGGCCTGCATGGCCACGGCGCCGAGAAAGGTCGACGCCGACATATAGTCGCCAGCCAAGGCAAAGCCGTTTTGCAAGGGGGTGATGCCGCCGCCGGCGGTGTAGAAGTCCGCGGTGCTGTGGTTGCGGCGGCTGGCCCAACGGGTGATGCCGAGGGTCAGGGTGATCAGCAGGAAAAACGGTACCAGGGTGTGCCAGTTGGCGGCATAGCTGCCGCCAATAGACGCACTGGCTGGGTTCGAAAGCAGCAGCAGGAACAGCAATGAAAAACACACTGGCAGGGTTTTGGGTTTCATGCCTGGCTCCGGACTTTGTTGTTGTTATTGTTGTTGTTACGTCAGGCGCCAAGGCGCAAGCGTACTAATTGCTCGAACATGGCGACACCGATGCTCGCCACCTCATCGTTGAAGTCATAGTGTGGGTGGTGACACATGGGGCCGTCCTGTCCCAGCAGGAAATGACAACCGGGACGCTCCTGGAGAAACACTGCGACGTCATCGCCGGCCATAATCGGTGCGACGTTGTCGATCAGGTTATGGGCCCCGACCACACTGTTCGCGGCGCGGATCACGTGCTGGGTATGCTCCGGACTGTTGACCACCGGTGGGGTGTTGTTGGACAGCGTCATGTCGATTTGACACTGATGACTCAGTGCCAGCCCTTGGCAGACCTCACGCATGCGCTCTATGACCTGTTGGCGAACAGGGATGGACAGAGTGCGCACGGTGCCATTGAGCTGGGCGAATTCAGGGATAACGTTGTTGGTCTCTCCAGCCTGGAAGCGGCAGACACTGATGACTGCGTTTTCTATCGGATCGACGTTGCGGCTCACGATGCTTTGCAGGGCTGTGACCAGGCTCGAGCCGATAACGATCGGGTCGACGCTTAAATGCGGCATGCCGCCGTGGCTGCCCACTCCGGTGACGCGGATCGAGAAGAAGTCCACCGAGGCCATCAGGGCGCCGGTGCGCACGCCAATGGTGCCCGCCGGCAGGGAAGGGTGATTGTGCAGGGAATAGACTTCGTCGAAAGGGAAACGCTGCAGCAAGTCATCCTCCAGCATGGCTCGACTACCCTGGATAATCTCCTCGGCGGGTTGGAATATCAGCACCACTGTGCCGCTAAAATTCCGCTTCTGGGCCAAGAGACGGGCCGTGCCCAGGAGGATGGCCGTATGACCATCGTGGCCACAGCCGTGGAATATCCCATGATGCTGGGAGCGATAAGAGGGCTGCCCTTCTTCGACGATAGGCAAGGCATCCATGTCGGCGCGAAAGGCGATACTCGGCCCAGGGCCAAGGCTGCCGTGGATCACCCCGATGACACCAGTCTGGCCAATACCGGTGTGAGTTTCGATATCCCAGGAGCGCAGATGTTCGGCGACGAAGTTGGCGGTCTTGTGTTCCTTGAAGGCGATTTCCGGCTGGCTGTGAATCTGTTGGCGCCAGACGCGCATATCGGTGGCCAGGGCTTGGATTTCGGGGCAAATAGCCATGTGCATGGATCCTTTGACGTGGGGGCGGAGAGTAGAGCTTGCCAGCTCTTGCCCGCATCATGCCGGAGTGGAAATACCGTGGACCAATGCAAACTTAGGACGTAGCTATGTGCTCTTTGCATAGCCGATGCACCCTGTCGTTATCGGCGGATCAGCTACCTGGTCGCGGCGCGTCTGCTGGTCAATTTCAGTTGGGTATGACCGGCATCAGTCGCTACGAAAGGACTCTGAGACTGATCCAATTGGCTTAGGTGGGCATCGTCGCCGATCGCAACGGTACAGGGACTTGATTCGCCAGCCAAACGACGGTTTTCTTGAGTGAAGGACCGCTTCTGGCCGATTGCTGCCTGTCGCGAAGTGCTGGAGTCGACCCAATATAGATGGTCCGTCGCGGGCAGCATGATCACCCCGGCTATTTCGGTGCTTTCTGCGGTTGAGGGACTTCAGCTAGCGTTTGACGGAATCACTTTTTGAATCTAGCGAAAGTTGGGGGCCGGGCTCAGCGAGCAGTAGGACGGAACCGCCAGAGCAATTGGGCTATCGCAGCATTTATGCATTACCCCCACCTGCCTATTTACCTGCGAGCTGTTTGCTTGCTTGTATAGTTCGCCGGTGAGGAATAGATTCGGTTGTGAACCTTTTTACCCCCACAATTGAAATGGATATCGCCGTGACTCAATCTCGATTCCTCGCTCACAACCGCACTTCCTGACGTCAGCTACCTCTACTTCGTCGTCGAACAAACCCGGGCCGCAAAGCCTTTCGAATTGATGCATTAATCCTGTGCGGTGACCGAATGCGCGTGATGATTCTGGATGATGACCCCTGGATAGCAGACCTTCTGAAACAGCTGGTTTTGAGCATCCGTCCGCTGGCGCAAGTCGATTGCTTTGGCGACGTTGCCAGTGCCTTACATGCCTGGCAGCAGGATACCTACCAGATGGTCATGGCCGACTGGAATCTACCGGATGCCAGCGGTGTAAGCCTGTTGCAAACGATTCGTGCACAGGATCTGAAAATACCGCTGATTATGATCACCGGGCGTTCCGATCGAGAAAGTGTCTTGGCCGTCAAATCCCTGGGGATCAGCGCTTTTTTTACCAAGCCGTTTCAAGTGTCGCGTGTCGTTGAATGCCTTAAAGCGCTCCTTCCTGCCGATACGTTTGTGCAAGTGCCCGCTGTTAATGATGAAAACCTGATCAACTATCTCAGCGGATTATCCACCCATGAACTAGACCTGCCGTTACTCGCTCAGGTGAAGGAAAATCTCCAGCGTGGATTTGGGGGAGAGCAGCTGGATATTCGCGAATTGGTTCAGGATTGGCAGCATGATCCGGCGCTGTGCGCTCATCTGATTGGGGCAGCCAACAGCGCGGCTTATCACGGAGTGGGCCAACCCTGCACCAGTTTGATCGATGCTATTAAACGATTGGGCGGGCTTACCAGTGTGAATCTGGCGTTGAGCCAAGCCCTGCGACAGGCCAATACCCAAACCAATGGGCTGCTGATGACCTGCATGCAGTCTTATCTTGATGATGCCGAGGGCCTGGCTGAGCAAGTTGTTTTCCTGGCTCGACGATGCAAGCTGGATCCGACGCCACTACAGAGTGCTGCGTTGCTGCACCGGATAGGCGAGCTTTGTGTGCTTTACCAAACCCAGAAGTGGGAGGGCCAGGGGCACAGGGTGGATGAAGAAGTGCTCACCCATGCCCTGCGGGATTTCGCCGCCCCTTTTGCCATCAAGTTAAAAGCCTCCTGGGGACTCCCTCAGGCACTGCGTGAGTTGATAGGTGCGATCTATGCGTTGCCGCCCATGCAGGTACGCCGCGAACAAGTGGTCATGCGCCTTGGGGCCGCCATGAAAAATGGTGAGCCTGAAGCGGACCTCGAAAGACTTCAACGAATGGCGGGCCTGGCCTGAGCGCATTCGAGGACACAGACAGGGCATCTCACCACCGAAAAGCTGGGCGAGGATTTTTTTTTATTAAACAAGGGATTTGCGAGGCTCAAAGGAATGCGTAATAAGTCGTTTATCTATATTTCTGTCCTGTTCCCTTGGCTCAAATATGCGCGTCTTTATCCACGGGGTTCATGGTTAACGTGATGCATACGAACTAAGTTATAGACGCTATCAACAGGGTTCGAACTTAATACTGAAGGCTTGAAGGTCTTCTGCAATGGGACAATGCGGGTGAGAACACATAAGTTTTTTGCATTGAGCTGGGGGGTAGCTATCACTCTGGTGGTGGGGTTAGGGGCAAGTATTCTGAGTGGCTGGATCCTCGAACGTATTAACGAGCAGCAGGCTCAAGAAGCGATCGCCGCAGCCACCGAGGAAGCCGCAGAGTTGGTTTTAACTCGTCTCGATCTTTACCAATACGGATTGCGTGGCGCTCGTGGAGCGGTGCTGATAGCGGGTGAGCATGGCATCAGCCGCGAAGTTTTTGACCAATATCACCAAATGCGCGACCTCGCTGCCGAGTTCCCCGGCGCAAGTGCTTTAGGCTTTATCAGGCGAGTACCGGAGCGCGATGAACGCGAGTTTCTCGAACACGCTCGGGCCGATGGCAAAGCTGACTTCTCCATTCGTCAACTCTCACCCCACTCAGGCGAGCGTTACGTTGTCCAGTATGTCGAACCAGTTGAGGGTAACCAGGCTGCAATTGGCTTGGACATAGCTTCGGAAACCGCGCGGCGAGAGGCTGCCCAATCCTCGATAAAGAGCGGTGTGGCACGGATAACCGGGCCAATCACTTTGATACAGAACACAGGGAAACCGCAGCAGTCTTTCCTGGTGTTGATGCCCATCTTTCGCGGTGGAGAGACTCCGGCGACCGCTGTTGAACGAGAGACAGCAGCGTTTGGCTGGATCTATGTCGTGTTGCAGACAGAGCAGGTACTTAGAGGGCTGCGCATAGAAAACGAGACGGTGCATCTGCGATTGAGGGATATCACTGTCCCTGGGCAGGAGAAGCTGTTTTATGAAAGCACCAACGACTTGGCCAGCCGTGAAACGCTGATGACCCATCAGTTGGAGCGCGAGGTATACGGGCGGCGATGGCAAATCGAACTCGGCGCGCATCCGATGTTCATCCAGCGTCTGCATCAGGTTTCACCAACAGTTGTCCTGTTGCTTGGTGGTTTGCTCACCCTTCTACTGGCTACTCTGGCGGGTGTCGTGAGTGTCAGCCGTCAACGCCGGCGGCAGATATTCGTCGAACAGGCAAGGCTGGCTGCCATCGTCGAAAGCTCGGCCGATGGCATTATTGGAAAAACTCTCGATGGCATCGTCACCAACTGGAACAAAGGTGCCGAGCACCTTTTTGGCTATACCGCCGAGGAGGCTGTGGGCCAGACGCTGGCCAGTCTGGTTATTTCTGAGGAGTTTGTAGCTGAGGAAGCCTATATCCTTGCGCGTATAAGGGCCGGGGAGAGTATCACTGGCTTTGATACCCAGCGCCGCCGCAAAGATGGCCGGCTGATCGACATCTCCGCCAGCATCTCACCCATTTATGGAGAGGGTGGTCGCGTCGTTGGAGTCTCCAAGACGTTGAGGGATATCTCGGCGAAAAAAGTAGCAGAAGCCCGAATTCTTGAACTCAATTCAAACCTGGAGGAGCAGGTTGCGCAGCGAACTTCCGAGTTGCGGCATCTCAATCTATTGTTAGGCAGCGTGCTGCGCTCGGCCACTGAGGTCTCGATCATTGCGACGGATCTCGATGGCGTTATCCGTGTGTTCAACAAAGGCGCCGAGCATTTGTTGGGCTATCACGCCGATGAGTTGCTGGGACAGCACACACCTGAATCAATACATGTGCCAGAGGAAGTCGCTGCTCGTAGCGTTGAACTGAGTGAGGAGTACGCTCAGACAATCGATGGTTTCCGTGTGTTTACCCATAAACCTGAGTTTGAAGGTGCAGAAACCCGGGAGTGGACTTACATGCGTAAGGACGGCTCGCGGTTTCCTGTCACGCTGGTGGTCACCTCCATGCGTGACGACGACGGGAAATTGAGCGGCTACTTGGGCATCGCGGTGGACATTACCGAGCGTAAAGCGGCGGAAAAGGAGCTGGCTGCGAGTCTGGAGACGACACAGAAACAACGTAGTGAACTGATGGCGATTCATGATCAGTTGCTGATGGCTGCTGAAGTAGCCGAACTGGGCGTCTGGTCCTGGACGTTGGCGGACAATGCCTTGCAGTGGAATGATCGCATGTTCGAGTTCTACGGTCAGCCACTGACATTGCGCAATAATGGTCTGGGTTATCAACACTGGTATTCGCGAGTTCACCCCGACGATGTGGTGGCAGCGGCTGAAAAGCTGAGTGCCGCAGTCGAGGGGAGGGGGGTGTACGACACCATTTTCCGTGTCGTTCGCCCGGACGGCCAGATCCGTTTCATACAGGCAGGCGCGCAGGTCGAGCGTGGTCCGAGCGGTGCGGCTTTGCGTGTGACGGGTATTAATCGGGACATAACCTCCCAGCGCGAGCTGGAGTCACATCTGCTGTACGCCAAGGAACAGGCCGATATTGCGAGTGCGGCCAAGTCTGCCTTCTTGGCCAACATGAGCCATGAAATACGCACGCCGATGAACGCCGTGTTGGGCATGTTGCAGTTAGTGCAGAACACTGACCTGAATGGTCGTCAACTCGACTATGTGACCAAAGCACAATCCGCTGCGAAATCACTGCTGGGCTTGCTCAATGACATCCTTGATTACTCCAAGATTGAGGCCGGCAAGCTGCAACTCGATGTGCACCCATTCGAACTCGAATCGCTCATGCGTGACCTCTCCGTTGTGCTGGCCGGCAACCAGGGTCAGAAAGAAGTCGAGGTCATGTTCGACCTGGACTCCAATCTACCCAACGACCTGATAGGCGATAGCCTGCGGCTGCAACAGGTGCTGATCAATCTGGCGGGTAACGCCCTCAAGTTCACTCTGGAAGGCCAGATCGTGGTCAGCGTCGAGCAACTGATGCGCACGGAAAACTCTGTGAGATTGCGCATCGCAGTTTCTGATACAGGAATCGGTATCAGCCCGGAGCAACTTCAGCGCATTTTTGAAGGATTCACTCAGGCCGAGGCTTCAACCACCCGCCGCTTTGGCGGCACCGGTCTGGGCTTGGTGATCTGTAAGCGGTTGGTCAGCTTGATGGGCGGTGAACTTCAGGTGGAGAGCCAGCAGGGCATGGGAAGCCGCTTCTGGTTCGATATTACCCTGGATGTTGCGCCGAGTTCGCTGCTGGAATCTGACACCCCTGGAGTCGATGTGTCCATACGGATACTGGTAGTGGACGACAACGCCATGGCGGGTGAGTTGCTGTTGCGAACCGTTCATGCATTAGGGTGGGAGGCCGACCTCGTGAGTGGTGGTACGCAAGCAGTGGAATGGGTGAAAAACGCCCAGGCGAGAGGCGAGGCCTACGACGTGGTACTGATGGACTGGCGGATGTCCGATATGGATGGGCTGAGCGCTGCGCAATTGATCCATCAGCAGGGCAACGGCATACCTCCTCCAATGATCATTATGATTACCGCCTACGGCCGAGAAGTGTTGGCCGACGCAAGCGAGATGGGAGACGCTCCCTTCGTGGGGTTTCTCACCAAGCCTGTCACGCCCAAGCAGTTAGCCGACGCCGTTCAGCGAGCACTCAGCGGCAAAGGCCTTGCGCAGTCACTCCCGTCCAAGTCATCTGTTGACAGGCCGCAGCGCCTGGCAGGGCTGCGGCTATTGGTGGTGGAAGACAACATGCTTAATCGGCAGGTTGCCGATGAGTTACTGACAGGAGAAGGTGCTCGAGTAACGTTGGCTGAAGGTGGTCTGGAAGGTGTGAGCAAGGTGTTGGCTGAGAAGGTGGCCTTCGACGCCGTGTTGATGGATATCCAGATGCCGGATATTGATGGCTTGGAGGCGACCCGTCGCATTCGATCGAATCCACGTTTTGCATCGTTGCCGATCGTGGCGATGACCGCAAATGCCTCCAATACCGACCGTGAGGCCTGTCTTGCTGCGGGGATGAATGAGCATGTTGGCAAGCCCATAGATCTGGAACAACTTGTCGCAACGCTGCTGTTTCAGGTGGGCCGCACTGGCAGCCAAGCATCTTTAGAGTTGGGAAAAATAATGACTCGAGAAGGCGTTAACGATTCTCGTGCATCAATCATTGATCGTTTTGGTGGTGACGTCGAGTTGATCCGCAACGTGCTGAGAAACTTTGGTCCTGAGCTGGAAAAACAGCTTGTCCGGTTAAACGATCAGATCCAGCAGCAAGACGCATCGGGGGCCGCTTTCGTTCTCCATTCCATTAAAGGCAGCAGCGGCACCATGGGTTCCAAGGCACTGTCGCTGCGGGCCGGCGACTTGGAGGAGAAACTGAAATCCGCAGACGCAGAGTCTGTAGCGCGCATCTTTGCTGACGTAACATGGTTTGATGAATTGAGCAGGTTACTGCAACAAAGCCTCGAGCAGCTGAATGTCGACTTTGGTCAGAGCCCGAGCGCAGAGGTCTGTGTTGACTCCGAATTGATGGCGCTCACGCAATGGCGAGAATCTCTTAAGGAAATTTTGCTGTTGCTGGAAGCGGGCAACCTTCAAGCCATAGAGCTGGCAGACGCATTGGCGTCAAAAACGCCGCAATCCCTGCGCCCACAGTTCGACGAACTTGTTGTAATGGTGCAGTTGCTAGACTTTTCCGCTGCGCTGCCGATTGGTCGTGAACTGTTGAGATCTGCCTGATGGAACATTCGATGGAAACCTGGTTACCACATCCCCATAACCGTCCAAAACTCCTCATTGTCGACGACCAGCCGATTAATATCCGGGTACTCCATGAGTTGTTTCGTGAGGACTGTGATGTGTTCATGGCCACCAGCGGTGAGCAGGCGATCACGGTATGCCAGACCCAACTACCCGATTTGATTCTTCTGGACGTGGTTATGGAGGGCGTGGACGGACATGAAGTATGCCGTCGACTCAAGGCTGACCCTGTGACCCAGGACATCCCCATCATATTCATTACCGCACATCAGCAGGAGTCGGATGAGGTTCTAGGTCTGGAACTTGGCGCGGTGGACTTCATCAGCAAACCCATCAATCCAATCATTGTTAGAGCCCGTGTGCGAACACACCTGACCCTGAAACTACAGAACGATCTACTGCGTTCCATGGCATTAATGGATGGCCTTACTGGAGTGGCTAATCGACGTAAATTCGATGAGGACATATTGATGGATTGGCGCCAGTGCTTTCGAGATCAAAAGCCACTGTCGCTCATAATGGTGGATGTTGACTTTTTCAAACGCTATAACGACCAATATGGTCATCAGGCTGGAGATGGCTGTTTGAAATCTGTTGCCCAAGCGTTATCTGAAACGGTTAGACGCCCCTACGACCTAGTCGCTCGGTATGGTGGCGAAGAGTTTGCCTGCATCCTACCCAATACAGATCTTTGCGGAGCGGTCCAACTTGCAGAAAAAATGCAAGAGCATATCCGCACGCTGGGTATCGAGCATTCTGCTTCCGATGTAGCTCGTGTGGTGACTCTTTCTCTTGGCGTTGCAACATTGACGCCCACTGACAACCATGAATTCCAGGCGTTGATAGAAGCAGCAGACAAGCAACTTTACGAGGCGAAAAAAACTGGCAGGGCCAGGGTCTGTTCATCCTTTAGCGATGAATATCTTTAATTCTGCTTCTGTGAATAGCTCGGTTCCAAACCTTTGTCGAAGAATGCCTTGGTCGCGTCATGTATTCCAAGGCAAGCGACTCAGAGCAACAGGCTACCAAGGCTGCGAGGAAAAAGTTCAGGTATGTGGAAGTGATATCGGTCAAGTCGATGTAACAGCAATCTCACTTAGCTCGCGCCAAGACTTTGAACCGTCCTGGCAACGCACAGCTTCGCCAAAGCATATGTCGGGCCTGTCACGTCGAACGGAGCTTCCAAGGACAGGCCACTGTCGACCCAAACCGGTCAGTCGATGCGTAGAAACGCGCTTTTCGTCCCGATCCTGACAGTCAAACCTGCTCTTAGGCCCCATTGTGTGTCCGGGGCCGAGCGGCCAATTGCGAGCGGGGCGTCAAGATGGCCAAGGCAACCGCCACGATGAAGAGCGCCGGCACGTCACCTGCCAAGTGCCCCATTTGCTCCGGCTGGGTGACCGCCTGGACGGCCATGATTCCTCCGTGTACGGCGCTAGACCACACGGTGAACCAGATTAGGCTCAGATTGGCTAATGGATCACGTGCGGCCAGGATCAAGAACACGCCAAGTGTGGCGTAGATGCCAACGATCATCATCGGGTAGTCCGAGTGACCGACGTGCCAGGCCCAGCCGGACGGCCAAAACAACATAAGTGGGTAGAGAGCAAGGCACGCAAGGCCAGCCAAAACTAGAACGACGCGCAAATACCTGAGGCGATCGGCTACGGTCATGGCGGACTCCTCTTTGGGCCTAACTCTAAATTGACCCCAAGTGGGGTGATAACACCTTCACGGGCTTGGTGGATAACATTCCTTGTTCTGTCGTCTAGCCCTGACTAGACCGGGCATTGTGACAGTCGGGTGTCCGCTGAAGGGGTTAATACACCATGGACGGAAAGCGCAATCTGCTCAATTAGTTCCGGCAGTAGACCAAGCATAGCTTCTCATTAGCTATCGCTCCGTCCACCGGCTTATTCTGGCCGATGTCTGCCTCTCATCAGCGACAGCAACAGGCAGCTCTGCTGATCAGGGTTGCGATCCCGGATGAATGCACTGCACTCGTGGTATGGAACGCAAAAATAAGTGAGCGGCCAAGCGTGAAAATCCGGCCTGATCCTGCCTGACTGCCGTACTGCTCCCCGGCCCTTAATCGGTACGGGACGCCTGCGATTGGGCGTCCTGCTTGTAAGTTCGTCAAACCTCCAAATGACAACTTTTGGCCGATGTTTTAGCCTGATGAAACGTTTCATCAGGCTAAAAATTGCATGCGCAAGCGCTTGCGTAAACAAATTTATCTGACTAGAGTCTTTTCCGATCAGGTCACCCGAGGCGCCATTATCGGCAGTGACCCAAGAAGAAAAATAAAAAAGCTCAGGGATAAAAATGGACATGTTGTCTGGCCAGATAATCCACCTTCTTTTTCATTCCGTTCAAAAAACCACGTCGACAGCTGATGTGAGGGCTCAACCATGAGCCTCGACCCTGCACCAATTCCTCTCCTGGAAATGCAAGGGATCTCCAAGACCTTCAATGGGCTGCGCGTGCTGAAAAGTGTTGGCCTGAAAGTCTATGCGGGTGAAATCCACGCCTTGATGGGTGAGAACGGCGCCGGCAAGTCAACCTTGATGAAGATTCTGTCCGGTGCCTATCAGGCCGATGACGGGGGCGAAATTCGCATCGAGGGGCAGCGAGTCGCTACCTACAACCCAGGCACCGCCAAAGCGCATGGCATCGCTGTCATCTATCAAGAATTGAGCCTGTGCCCGAATTTGAGCGTGGCCGAAAACATCTACCTCGGCCGTGAACTGCGGCGTGGCTGGACCATCGACCGCAAGTCGATGGAGGCCGGCTGCCTTGAGGTGTTGACGCGGCTGGGTGCCGAGTTCAAGCCCACCACCCGGGTGAGTACGCTTTCAATCGCCGAGCGCCAGCTGGTGGAAATTGCCCGAGCCTTGCATGCCCACGCGAAAATCCTGGTGATGGACGAGCCTACGACGCCATTGTCATCGCGTGAGACGGATCGCTTGTTTGCATTGATCAAACAGTTGCGCGCCCAAGGCTTGGCGATTATCTACATCAGCCATCGAATGGCCGAGATATACGAGCTGTCGGATCGCGTGTCGGTGCTGCGTGATGGCGAGTACGTCGGCATGCTCGAGCGCGAAGCCTTGTCGGCCGAGGTGCTGGTCAAAATGATGGTGGGGCGTGACCTCGGCGGCTTCTACAAAAAACAACACGCTGCCTATGATCCGGGAGCCGTGGTGATGCGAGTGCGCGACATGGCGGACGGCAAGCGCGTGCGCAACTGCAGTTTCGATCTGCATGCCGGTGAAGTGCTGGGTATCGCCGGATTGGTAGGTGCTGGCCGCACCGAACTGGCACGGCTGATTTTTGCTGCCGACCCGCGCAGCTCCGGCACGCTGGAAGTGGCCGGCAAGGCAGTGACGCCACTGCGCAATCCGACCGATGCGATTCGTGCCGGTGTGGTGTACCTCACCGAAGACCGCAAGGCTCAGGGCCTGTTTCTGGACATGAGCGTGAGTGACAACATCAACGTCTGTGCCTGCGTCCCCGATGCCCATGTCGGCGGCGTGCTCGACCGTGATCGTGGCGCGCAACGGGCGGGCGCCGCCATCAAGTCGCTGTCGATCCGGGTCGCCTCGGGCAAGGTCAGTGTCGGGGCCTTGTCCGGTGGTAATCAGCAGAAGGTGCTGCTGGCGCGACTGCTGGAAGTCAAACCCCATGTACTGATCCTCGATGAGCCCACCCGTGGCGTGGACATCGGTTCCAAATCGGAAATCTATCGAATCATCAACGAACTGGCCAAGGGCGGAGTGGGCATCGTGGTGATCTCCAGTGAGTTGCCGGAAATCATCGGCACCTGCGACCGCGTACTGATCATGCGCGCTGGCCAGCTGGTGGCTGAAGTGGGCGGGGCGTCCGGCAACGAAATATCCCAGGAAGCCATTATCGATCTGGCCACCGGTGGTGAGCAGGTGGCTGCACATGGCTGATTCCCGGGGGCACATTCATCAGGCAAAGAAAGTGGAGGCGAACGTTATGGGGCTGACTCTGGACAATCCAGCGACCGCGATGGCGATCGGCAAGCGCGAACGGATACGAGAGCTGATGCGCACGGTGGGCATGTTGCCGGTGTTGGTGCTGTTGCTGGTGGGCTTCGCCTTGATGAGCGAAAACTTCCTGACCCTGCAGAACCTGTCGATCATTACCCAGCAGGCCTCGGTCAATGTGGTGCTGGCCGCGGGCATGACCTTCGTGATCCTGACCGCCGGCATCGACCTTTCCGTGGGGGCGATTCTCGCCGCGTCGGCAGTGGTGGCGCTGCTGGCATCGATGTCGCCGCAATACGGCATGCTGGGCATCGTTGCCGGTGTTGGCTTCGGCCTGTTGCTGGGCCTGGTCAACGGTGGGCTGATCGCGTTCATGCGCCTGCCGCCGTTTATCGTGACCCTCGGAGCGTTGACCGCCATGCGCGGGTTGGCCCGTCTGCTGGCCGACGACAAAACCGTATTCAATCCCGAACTGCCCTTTGCCTTCATCGGCAACGATTCGATCCTCGGCATCCCGTGGCTGGTGGTGATCGCGGTGTGTGTCATTGGCCTCTCCTGGTTCATCCTGCGGCGAACGGTGATCGGCGTGCAGATCTATTCAGTGGGTGGCAACCCGGAAGCGGCGCGCCTGTCCGGAATCAAGGTGTGGAAGGTCTTGCTGTTCGTCTATGCACTGTCCGGTGCCCTGGCGGGTCTGGGCGCCGTGATGAGCGCTTCGCGACTGTTCGCGGCCAATGGTCTGCAGCTCGGGCAATCCTACGAACTCGATGCCATCGCCGCGGTGATCCTCGGCGGAACCAGCTTTACCGGCGGCGTCGGTACCATCGGCGGAACCCTGATCGGCGCGCTGATCATCGCGGTGTTGACCAATGGCCTGGTGCTGTTGGGGGTGTCCGACATCTGGCAATACATCATCAAGGGCCTCGTCATCATTGGTGCGGTGGCGCTCGATCGTTATCGCCAGTCCGGTGCACGAACCTGATTCAACCGCTGTTCTCGAACACTGATTCAAAAAAGAGCCACCCATAATCACAAGAGAGAAATCATGAACTTCAAACGCACGTTTCCCGCTGTCGTCTCCCTGTGCCTGGTCACGCTGTTGTCTCAGGGTGTCGAGGCCCGTGAACTGAAATCGATGGGCATCAGCCTCGGCTCGTTGGGCAATCCGTATTTCGTGACCCTGGCCGACGGTGCCAAGGCCAGGGCGCTTGAGCTGAACCCGAATGCCAGGGTCATGTCGGTGTCGGCCGATTACGACCTGAGCAAGCAATTCACCCAGATCGACAACTTCATTTCCGCTGGCGTCGACCTGATCCTGCTGAACGCAGTCGATCCGGCGGCCATCGAGTCCGCTGTCAAGAAAGCCCGCAAGGCCGGGATCGTGGTAGTGGCCGTGGACGTGAATGCCAAGGGCGTGGACGCTACCGTGCAGACCGACAACGTCGAGGCCGGCAAATTGGCCTGTCAGTTCATCGTCGACAAGCTGTCCGGCAAGGGCAACGTGATCATCCAGAACGGCCCGCAAGTGACCGCGGTAACCGACCGTGTCACGGGCTGTAAAACAGCGTTTGCCGCCGCGCCCGGCATCAAGGTTCTGTCCGATGATCAGGACGCCAAAGGCTCCCGTGAAGGTGGGCTGAATGCAATGCAGGGCTATCTGACGCGCTTCCCGAAAATCGACGGTTTGTTCGCCATCAACGACCCGCAGGCCATCGGTAGCGATCTTGCCGCCAGACAGCTGAAACGCAGTGGCATTGTCATTACTTCCGTGGACGGCGCACCGGACATCGAGAACGCACTGAAAACCGAGTCGTCGGTCCAGGCGTCCGCCAGCCAGGACCCATGGGCCATGGCGCAGAGTGCGGTGGTGATCGGCAATGACCTTCTCAACGACAAGAAGCCTGCCGAAGTGCTCACCTTGCTGACGCCCAAGCTGATTACCCGCGATAATGTCGGCTCATATAGCGGCTGGTCCAGCAAACATTGAGCCGATGACGGGGTGGAGAGAGTGCTGTGGTAACGATGGATGATGTGGCAAAGATTGCGCAGGTATCGACGTCGACGGTTTCGCACGTTTTGAACGGCACGCGCAAGGTCAGCCCGGCCACGGTGCGTGCGGTTGAAATGGCGGTCCAGGAACTCGGCTACATCCCGAATACGCTGGCACGTTCGTTGGCGCGTTCGACCACCAACACCATTGGCGTGGCGATCTCGGCGCTCTCCAACCAGTATTTCAGCGAGACGGTGCACGCGATTGAAACCGAGTGCGCCAAGCACGGCATCATGATGCTGTTCGTTGATACCCACGACGATCCCGAACAGGAACTGCGCGTTGTCAAAGCCCTGCACCATCGACGTGTCGACGGCATCTTGCTGGCGCCGTCGATGGGGCAGCAGCCTCTGGCCCTGGACTATCTGCAGGCTAATGATATTCCGACAGTGCTGGTCGATCGCCTCGTCGCCAAAGGCTTTGATCAGGTCGGTGTTGAAAATATAAAGTCGTCGCAGGCCCTGGTGGCGCATCTGATCGAGCATGGGCACCGACGCATTGCGTTGATTGCCGGTCGCCCGGGATTCAGCACCACCGACGAGCGGATCGAAGGTTATCAAGCCGCGTTGATGGCGGCGGGGCTGCCCTTTGATCCGGCGTTGCTGGTCAATGGTGAATCGAACAGTGAACCGGCACGGGTGGCTACTCGACAGTTGCTGGCACTGCATTCGCCACCGACAGCGATCATGGCCGCCAACAACCTCATGACCCTTGGCGCCATGCATGCCTTGCGCGATGCGAACATCGCGGTGCCTGGGCAAATGGCGCTGGTCGGTTTCGATGATTTTGACTGGGCTGATTTTTTTGTCCCTCGCCTGACGTTGATCGCTCAGCCGGTCAAGGCGTTGGGCGCTCGCGCAGTCTCCTTGCTGCTTGAGCGAATTGAATCCCCTGAGCGTAAAAAACAGACCGTGCGCATGGCACCCACGCTGCGGATTCGAAACTCATGTGGCTGTCTCTGATCAGTCCGGCTGATGGAAGTGAATGTTTATGAGCAGCCCCCTCTCACTCGGGATCGATCTCGGCACCTCGGAACTCAAGGCGATATTGCTGGATGAGAGCGGAACAGTGCTGGCCAATGCAGGTGCCCGGTTGGCGGTTTCACGGCTGCACAGTGGTTGGTCCGAGCAAGATCCGCAAGACTGGTGGCAGGCCTGCCTGAGTGCACTGGATCAATTGCGGCTCAGTCACCCAGACGCCTATGCGCGAATTCGCTGCATCGGTTTGTCGGGGCAAATGCACGGCGCGGTACTGTTGGGCGATGACGACCGTGTGTTGTACCCGGCGATACTGTGGGATGACTCCCGCGCCATCACCCAGGCCGACGCGCTCGGTCGCCAATACCCCGGTTTTGCCGAGGTGACGGGCAGTTTGCCGATGGCGGGACTGACGGCGCCGAAGTTGATGTGGCTGCACCAGCATGAGCCGCAGGTATTCAACGCCATTGACTGCGTCTTGTCGCCCAAGGACTACCTGCGGCTACGACTGAGCGGCGAGCGCATCAGCGACGTGTCGGACGCCGCTGGCACGTTATGGCTGGATGTGGCCAGGCGTGACTGGTTCGAACCCATGGTGCGCGCCACCGGGCTTGAGCCCGGTCAGATGCCCGCGCTGGTCGAGGGGGGCGCCGCCAGTGCAAGCTTGAGTGCCTCTGCGGCCATGCGATTGGGCTTGCCCGCAGGGTTGGTTATCGCCGGTGGCGGCGGTGACAATCCCGTCTCGGCGGTCGGCATTGGTGCCATCAATGCCGGCGATGCGTTTATTACCCTGGGCACCAGCGCCGCGATGGTCGCGATCACCGATCACCCTGCGGGTAATCCGGCCAGTGCCGTGCACAGTTTTTGCCACGCGCTCCCGCACCGTTGGTACACCATGGGCGCCATGCTGGCGGGTGCCAGTTGCTTGCGTTGGGTGACTCGCCTGTTGGGTTTTGCGGATGAACAAACGTTGCTGCAGCACGTGCAGACGTCGCTACCGATTGATCGATCCGTGGCGCTTTCAAACCCGCTTTTTCTACCCTATCTGGCCGGTGAGCGCACCCCGCACAATGATCCTTTGCTGCGCGGCGGCTTCATGAACCTGGGGCATGACTGCACGCCAGCGATGCTCGGTTACGCGGTGATGGAAGGGGTCGGCTTCGGTCTGCTGGACGCGATGAATGCGCTGCAGTCAGCCGGGGCCGCCGTAGAGGATTGCGCACTGGTGGGCGGTGGCGCACGCAGCGATTATTGGGCGCAGTTGCTGGCCAATATTCTGCAGCGGGAAATCTATACCTTGCACGGCAGCGAACTCAGCGCCTGCATCGGTGCCGCCAAGCTGGGTTTCCTGGCTTACGGGCGCGGTTGCGATCTGTTACAGGCGGGCATGTCGATCAAAACGCGGTACTTTCCTGCGGTCGAACAACAATTCGCGCTACAAGCCCGTTACCAGAAATTCCGCGGTTTGCTGCCAGCAGCGAAAACGCTGCACGGTTGAATTCTTCTAGTCATTTCAGTGGATCTCAACAGCTAAGCTTCGCGCCGTACCGCGACCAACACCCCAACCACGCTAGGTTAGTTGGCGGAACGCTTACGTTCCGAATTTAAATCTAAACAGTACCTCCCCATTCCAGCGCTTGAAGTACCCGACGAACCTGCGAGCCTCCGATCTCAGTTCCACAGAGCAGAACCGACTTATGTCCGCCGAGGGTTTTGTTTGGTTTAGACATCCAGCATGCAGCCATATCTCTGCTTTGGAGGACCCTTTCAGCCAAGAGACAGACAACCGTAATTCGATATAGTCGTTCAGACGCGGTAGAGCAGAGGGGCTTTTGTTCACGACGACGGCGTTCGAGTGAGGAGACTGACGCACAGAATAGCTTCTCTAAATTGCAGTCCCGAAGTTCGAAAATTATGCGAACAGCTTGGAAAAGCTGGGCGGATATCCGGCATGAGGAGCGGATTGATCAGAGGGGAGGCAGCAAACACAAAATCGGTGAACGACACCAATCAAATGTGGGAGCGGGCTTGCTCGCGAAGGCGGAGTGTCAGGTGGCAGATCCATTGGCTGGACGGCCGCTTTCGCGAGCAAGCTCGCTCCCACAGTGGCGTTTCAGCGAATGCGAAATCGGCGAACGACACCGATTAAATGTGGGAGCGAGCTTGCTCGCGAAGGCGATATGTCAGGACTTCGCTTCCTTGGTCCCCAGCACATCGCGGATGCTGTCCACCACATTGCTGTCTTTGATCACATCGTTCAGCCAACCCTCGAGCGGCATGTTGCCCCATTTGATCGCGCGTTCGATCAGATAAGGGACGGGGCTCTGGGGCTCCGTCTGTTTGAAGAACTGGGCGATGCCGGCCAGCAGGGTGAATGCCTCATCGCGGGTCTGCGGTGTGGTTCGAAGCGGTGTGGCTAAAAGACTTTGCTCAGGCTGGGTCATTGCGGAACCTGCAGGTTGTTCACCAGTGCTTTCAGGGATGGCCGCAGTCGGCGCGACAGGGGCCGGGGACAGTTCGATCCCTCGATCCTTGAGCAGTTTTTCAGCCAGTTGTCCTGCGCGAAACAACATGTCATTGAGCCCGGCAAAGCTCGGCGCCTCAGGGCCGAAGTGTCTGTCAGCGGTGATCTGCAGCTGCTGGCAGGCTTTCAGGCAGGCGGCTATCTCGCCGGCCTTGAGGCGCAGATGATCCGAGTCGGTCAGCACCACCGAACGCTGGAAGACTTCCGCGTTGATCTTGCCTTCGTCCAGGGCGGCCCGCATCGCCTGAGGGTTTTGCAGCGCCAGGTTTTCGATGTGCCTGGATTCGTCATAGCGAAGCAGACCGTAATATTGCCCCTGGGTGATCGGCAATGCGCCGACGATGTCCGCCAGCGAGGTTTTCATCCACGCCAGGCGTGCGGCGCGTTCATCGACGCCGTCCTCCAAGGAAGGAAACAGATCCGCCCAGAAGGTTTGCAGAATGCGCTCGGCCAGCGTCAGGCCGAAGGTAATACCAACAAAATGGTACTTGTGCGCCAGGCCTTCACTGAGCCAGGCGACCAGCATCAAGTCTTTGCTCTGTCGAGCCAGGCCTTGTGCAGCCAAGGTAATGGTCAGATCCCAATCGGAAGCCTTGAGATCGGTTTGCCAGTCACCCTGGGTAAGGTAATCGGGGTCTGCTCGACGAGCTTCCTTCACCTGATCGAACAAGGTGGAAAAGCTCAAGTCTTCACCGCTCCCCTCATTGATGGGCGCTGTCAGTTCGGCCAGCGAAAGGTCGTTGAGAAATTCAGACATAGGCAACTCTGATCAAAATAAAAGAACACCGCGCCTGTTTGGCAGGCACGGTGCTGAATGCGGACCGCGTGCGCGGTCCGCTATCGCTACGGGCTTAAGCGAAAACTTTGTTCGCCGTGCGATCCCAACCACCGGTGACGTTACCGCCGCCCTGGCCATCGGCACGGCTTTGTTGGGTGTAGGTAGTCTTGATGCGCGCGAAGTTGAAGCTGATTTCTTCAATCGGCAGATCGCTGACCGCTTTGTCTTCACCGCCCTGACTGCCGCCGGCGACAGCCTTGACGGAGGAGACCACGACTTCTTCCAGGTTGATGGTCAGGTAGGTGACCTTGTCACCGCCCGCGCGGTTGACGTTCAGCTGGATCTTGGCGATGTGAGTGCCTTTGCAGCAGGCTTCGAACAGCTTGGCAGAAGCCTTGTCCACGGCTTTGCGGATGCTGAAATCGCTCAACGACACACGCTCCGACGAAGCACCGCCCGAAGAGCTTGCAGTCGCGGAAGTCGCCTGAGTTGCGCCGTACTCGTAGCCCAGCACTTCGATCCAGTCCTTGTGCTTGTCGTCGAGCACTTCACCTGGAATGCCTTCGATCTGAATGTATGCGTCAAATGCCATTTCTAATTTCTCCTTACCTTCATTTAAAGGGCTGTAACAACCTGCGGACAGATCACAACCCTTCGTTTTTAACCTCTTTGAAACGATC
Organism: Pseudomonas sp. LBUM1645; assembly: GCF_059716185.1. Lineage (NCBI taxonomy): Bacteria > Pseudomonadati > Pseudomonadota > Gammaproteobacteria > Pseudomonadales > Pseudomonadaceae > Pseudomonas > Pseudomonas sp. LBUM1645. Next base: position 3,596,520 of record NZ_CP166811.1, on the reverse strand, counting down.
AAGAGAGGTGTCTTACCGGCCTGGGCCGAACTTCAAGCGGGCCCAGGCAGCGGTTTCCCTTCAGAAGCGCGGCCGTCTCAGTTGAGCGCCCGTACTTCGATTTCCACGCGCCGGTTAGGTTCCAGGCACTGAATAAGCTGGGCTCTTGGTTGCTGCATGTTGCATTTGACCAAGGGCTTGGTGCTGCCTTCGCCGACGGCTTCCACCAGTTCACCCGGCACGCCTTTGCCCACCAGGTAGGTCTTGATGGTTTGTGCGCGCTGCCGGGAAACCTGCAGGTTGCCCTGTGGGTCGCCCAGTTGATCGGCGTGCCCGGCGATGATGATTTTGCCGATGTCAGGCGTGCTCAACAGCTTGCCGGCGATGGCGCTCAACTGGCCCTGACCTTCGGTTTTCAGGCTCTGGAAGTCGGCGCGGCCAAAGGCGAACAAGGTGTCCGATTCCAGGGTGATGGTCTCGATCGAACGCAACGACTGCGTGAGCAAGCTGTTGATGTAGTTACGCGAGCTCGACGTCAGGAACGCGTTATCGAGGATCCTGGGCACGTCTTCCTCGTGGATCTGGTCGCTGTAAAAATTGATCTGCCGGCTGGCAAACTCGTAATCCTGATTCGAGCTTGATCCGTCATTGGACGCACCGATGGTTTTGCCCGTCTGGCGGGCAATCGCCGGGTACCAGTAATCCGGTATTTTGGCTTTCAGGAACGCCGGGGCAGCCTTTTCGCGCTGGGCACGCGAGAGCATGACGTAGGTGTCCAGCGTGGTCTTGCCGAACGCCGCGATGGACTGCGCCCGGTTGTCGCTAGGCAGCGCCTTGGGTTCGACACTGTCCACGCCGGTCACGGGCAGCAGTTCCTTGCTGTTGCGCTGATACACCTTGAGGGTGGTCAACAGGTACAGCGAGCGGGTCAGGTTGTCGGCGGTCGGCTTGAGCATCACGCTTTCCAGCCGGCTGAAATATTGACTGCGCACCAGCGGCTCGACTTTGTAGCCTTGGTAAAGCCCCAGGCGCATGCGCATCGGCACACCTTCATCGTGGTGCTGCGCATAGTAATGGGCGGTCCAGAAGCGCATGCGATCCAGCGTTTGCCAGTCGGTGTATTGCCCCGTCGCCGAAGCGTCGGCTTTGGCCGCCTGGGCCAGTTCCGTGGAAATAGTCTGCACGGTGTTTTTGTTATTCACATAGGACCAGCCCAGCAAGCTGCACAGCAGCACCGCGACCAGCCCGGCACCACCAATCCACGCCGCCTTGCGCCGACGTTCGCGATGGTTGGTGGTGTACAGCGCCACCAGATGCTGGTCGGGAATGATGACTTTGCGGAACAGGCTGTTGATGAACAGCGGACGCGGTTGCGCATCGCCGCTGGCGATCTCTTGATCACTGTCCAGTGAGAAACGCTCGGTGACCTGGCGCGTGTGCCCACCCATTTCCGGTTGGTCGGCGTCCAGTGCACTGGTGAAATAGAAGCCGCGCAGCAGTTCGGCCTTTTGGTACGGGTTGGCGCGCAACAGCGCATCGACGAACAACTGCAGCCTCGGCTTCAGCGCCGCCAGTTCCAGCGGAAAGCGATACACCGCTGAATCCTGGCGGGTGATCTGAATGTCCTGCATGACCAGTTGTTGACTCGCCACCTGCTGCCAATAGCTGACCAACTCGTCCATCGCCACGCCGAATTGACGGCCCCAGTCGGCCTGTTCGTACCCTTTATGGGAAAACGTCTTGCCCATGACTTCGCCGCGGGCAACGTCATCCAGTTGGCGATAGAACGGGGCAAAACCCGGCACCAGGTCACACTTGGTGAACACCAGGTAGACCGGCAGGCGCACTTCCAGCAGCGCATGGGTTTCCTGGATGCGTTCGCGCAGGCGCTTGGCAATACGCTCCTGGTCTTCGAGCGACGTTTGCAGAATGTCGTGAATGCTGACGGTGACGATCAAGCCGTTGAGCGGCCGACGCTGGCGGTGCTGACGCAACAGTTGCAGGAAGGCCCGCCATTTGCCGGCCTCTTCCTGGTTGTTCATGTAGCGACCGGCGGTATCCAGCAGGACGGCTTCGGAACTGAAAAACCAGTCGCAGTTGCGGGTGCCGCCCAGGCCGGCGACACGCGCACCTTCACGCTCCGCATACGGGAAGTTGAGGCCCGATTGATAGAGCATCGTACTTTTGCCGGCAGCCGGCTGGCCGATCACCAGGTACCAGGGCAGGGCATACAGCGCATCCTTGGGATTGCTGCCCCGCGGCTTGTTACTGTGCAGCCGCTCGATGCTCTGCAACAGGCGCTCGCGCAACAGGCTGACTTCTTCGCGGTCCGCCGGGCTGGCGTTGAGCACCGCTTGATCGGCGTCGTCGCGCAGCAGCCCTTCAAGGTTGTGGTGTCGCGACACGCCCCGATAAAGCAGCAGCACGTAACCGGCCGAGAGCAGCAGGAACACGCCGATGCCGGTCAGCAGGCTGTTCAGCGAGCTGAAGTCAAACGCACGACCAATGCCCCACACCACGAAAATGGTGAGAAAAAAACAAACCCCCAGAATGTAGGGTTGGAAGCGCAAGAAGTAATACTTGATCTTGTTCATACGGACTTCAAATCCAGCGCGTCGACAAAACGGTCGATAACGTCATCAAGAGGGCGGTCGATTTCGGGAAAGGCGTGTTTCGGGTGGTGCTCATCAAATGCATCGAATGACGCCAGCACGTCATGGCTCTGCAAGCGGTTGCCGCTACCGGTCAGCACGCGATAGGCATCGCTGTTGTTTCGTGACGGGAAGCAGATCAGCCGGGGGCGCATAAAGTCGTCTGCCAACAGACTGACCTGCGGCACGCCGCTGCCGGCGGTCATTCGCGCCAACCAGGTGATCCACAAATCGGCGGTCGGATTTTTCAAACCTCTTTCCGCCGGCAAGGGCAGGGAAATCCCCATCGGCGTTGGCTGATGCAGATGGCTTTTGAACGCCAGCAGCCGGGTCAGTACGGCATTGGTGACAAATTCCGGGTAGGCGCCTTCCAGCGCGGTGGCGATGTCGCGCAGGTTGAAGTTCAACAGGAACTTGTCATGCACGCGCCGGAACAACTCGAAATCCTGACCTTGCAACGGGCGCAAGGCCTTGATGCGGTCGAACAGCACGGACGTACTTTCGCCCTGGGTGGCCATGTGCAGCAACGGCCTGATCTGCCCGTTGAACAGTTCGCTCAGGGTGAAAGGATTGACCAACGTCCCGGAGTCGCTGGCTTTGACCGTTTGAAAAATGAAAAACGGATAACGCCGCTGGCTGGAGTCCCTCGAGCTGATCAAGCCGCCGACCAACCAGTTGCCACTGCGTGCGCGGTAGCTGAAAAAGCACACCGGTAACGCGTCGAACAACTCTCGCCAGTCCTCAAGAGGCTGCAGGGCGGCCAATGCGCCTTGCAGCCAGGCATCGAACTCGCAGACGTCGTCGGCTGCACCGTGCAGGCTGACGAAGTCCGGGCTCGCGGGCACTTTCCCGAAACAGCCAATCATTGGCCGTGTCCCTGATTCAAGGCGAGCGTGCTCACTGGACCCGTCCGCCGCTGGCGTTGAGTGCACTCAGTGCCTTGACGTTCGCCAGGTCGGTCAGCTTGACGCCGCCGTAGTTGCGCACGGCGAGGCTGACCTGGCCACTGTCGGTGTTCCAGCTGAAACGTTGCTGAATACCATCCAGATCGCTGACGCGGGCGCTGTCATTCATGCGCAACAGGCCCCAGCGACCGGGGTAGTCGAACACCGTGATGCGTTCGCCGCTCAGCGTGACCACGTCCATGCGCGCACCCGGTGCGGTGGTGGTGCCCGGCCAGGAGAAGCGGCTCCAGCTGGTCTTGCCGTTGCGATAGTGCTGCACCTGACCGTCCAGGGTGAAGATGATGTCGGTGAACCAGGCCGCTGGCTCCAGCATGATCTCAAAACCGTTTTCCCGGTCCGACAGGCTGGCAATGACCTGGCCCAGTGAGCTGGCCTTGTCGATGCTGTTGACCATGTTCGGATTGACCAGCGGCGTTGCTTTGCTGGCGCTGCTCATGCCGAGGCCTTCGCCCCCGGACAGATTGCCGATTTCGTTGCGCTTGAAGTTCGGCAGCAAGCCGGATTCCGGGTCGACGAAACGCTGCAGGTCCTTGACCGAGGCTTCATTGCGACTGCCTGCCGCGATCGGGTAACGGTGCGCCATGACTTGTTCCCAAGGCTTGGCGATCTGTTGTGCCCAGGCCTTGGCGATCTGCTCGCCGGCCGGATCGCGCAGGGTTTCCCAGGCGAACTGAATCGGCAAACTGAACAGGCCTTGCAACGAAGTCGACAGGCCACCCTGACTGGTGTCGACGGTGGTCTCCACGTAGTTGCGCACGCTGGTGACTTCGCTCGGCTGACCTTCCAGGGTTTCGCTGATCAGTTGCTTGCTGCTTTTGCCGACGTCTTGGGAGCGCTGGATGTTGTTCATCCGCACTTTGAGTTTGCGCAACGCCGCCAGGTAGCGATCCATGATCGTGCTGTCGGCGCCCTCGGCGTTTTGCACGGCGAAGACCCGCGACACCGGCTCGAAGCGCTTGGCCAGGCTGCCGTCGTCCACCGCAGGCAACGGCGAAATCAGCGCATTGGGCGAGGTGTCCTGCCCATCGAAAATCCCCGTGACCTTGCCCCAGAAACCGTCATCGCGCTTGATCCCCGGTTGCTGCGTTTCACGCGGTGCAGGCACATCCCATTGGGTGTTGTCGTTGACCGCTGCCAGCAGGTTTTTCACCGGCGAGTTCTGCACGTCGCTGAGCAGCGACAGTTGTTGGGTCGCGTTGGCCATGTCAGTGAAATGGCGAACACCGACGCTGTCGATCAGGGTGTACCAGGCTTGGGTGTAGTCGCGTTTGTAACGCGTCATGAACTCACGGATGAAGTTGGCTTTCTGCACCAGGCTGTCGCCGCCTTCGCCATCGAGCACCCAGTCCGATTCGTTTTGCAGGTTGCCCGACAGCAGTTTGATCAGCTCAGGCTTCACAAACTGTTCCCAACCCTGACGGGTGAAAATCGCCGGCACCGCTTCGCTGCCGTACAACAGCTGACGCCCTGGCAGCGGCACCAGATCGCTCAGGCCCACGGCCGGGAACTGGCGGCTGGACTCCAATTGCAGGCGCAGATATTCACGGTCCACCAGCGAGCTGGAAATCATGAATGACTTCAAGCTATTGCGGGTTTCGCTGATCAATTGCTCGTTACGTGGCAGGGACGGCGCCTGGCCATTTTTCAGCAGTTGCACGTAGACCGGCGAGTTGTCCTGAATAACCGCTGTGCTGACCGGGTTGTCGATATTGGCGGTGTTGGCCCAGGCAACCGGCAACGCCGCGCCGACGAACTCTGGCTCAGGATGGGTTTCAGGTTGCGTCAGCATCAAGTAGAGCTTCAGCGCGTTATAGGACTCGATGATGGAGGCGACCTGGCGCTCATCCAGTCGACCGAGCATTTCCTCGGACAACGAGAGCCCACCGGTGGTCGCCGACAGTTCTGCGGCGTCGCTCGCCGTGGCCGGATTACGCAGTGCGGTCAACGCATCCCCGCGCACCTTGTTCGCGGAACCCTTGGCCGCAGCGCTCAAACGACTGGTGACATCACCGGTGCTGCGCGGAACGCTGTTCAAGCGGGTCGGCAGTTTCAGCCCTTGCGCGCGAGCTTTGGCTGACGGACTGCCGGCCTTGGCGGGCGCCGCCGCGAAGCTGTTCTGCGGGTCCATGGTTTTTGCGAACTCATTGAAGGCGCGCATCTGCAATTGAAGTTGCAGGGTGATCGGTTCGAGCGCCTGAGTACGCAACTGCTGCAAATAAGCAGTCTGTGCGACGCGGTAGATGTCGTCACCCCGATAGAGGCCAGCGCTGAGTTGCAGCGGTACGCCTTTGGCACGGAACTTCTCGATGGCGGCGAGTTGATCGCGGAGCAATTCCAGGCCTTGGCCCGAGGCCAGCAACTCGGCGCGCTCCGGTGATTGCTGCAGCTCGTTGAGTTGCTCGCGCAATGCGGCCAGCCACTGACGGTTGTTCTGGAAGGACAGGGTTTGCCAGCCAATGAACACCAGTGCGGCGAGCACGGCCACGCCCAGCACGGCCGGGCTGAAGGATTTGTTGTGTCCGGAACGCGACTGATAAAGTGTCAGGTCGCGGTCCGGGAAAATCACGCGGCGGAACGTATCGGTAATGAAATAGCTGCGGTCACTGATTTTCTTGCCGCTGCTGGGTGTGTGCTTGTCGTGCTCGGCTTCTGGCAGCAGTGAAAACGACTCGGCGAGATCATCTTCATAGACCTGGCTCAGTTGCTGATCGGTCTGCAAAGCACTGGTGAAATACAGGCCGCGCAACAACAGTTGCGTACCCGAATGACCGGTCTGGGCGAAGTGCTGGAGAAACTGTTCGAGCACCACCGACAGTTCGGAAAAATAGTTCGGGAAGTTCAGCAGCGCGCTGTTGGCATCGGCGCCCAACGCAATCATCTGCGCGTCGACGTGACGGCGAATATGACTGTGCAGGTTGGCCAGCTTGGCATCCAGCACCGGGCGCAAACCCTGGTTGCGGATTTCCGACAAACCGAAGGTCATGCCCAGCGGTTGCTGACGTTCGTTCAGGTCCAGGCCTTCAAAAGCCTGGCTGAACCCCGGCAGTTGATCGGTCTTGCTCAACATCAGGTAGATCGGCGGGTTGGCGTCCAGGCAGTCGGTGTATTCCTCTATGCGTGACACCAGTTGCGCGGCGAGCTCGTTGCGCTCGGTGGCGCTGGCGGCCAGCAGTTCAGGCAGGCTCACCACCAGCACCAGGCCGTTGACGGCGGCTTTGTTGCGTTGTTTTTTCAGCATCCGCAGGAACGCGGCGAATTCGCTGGCCGACTGGTCGTCCCGCAGGTAGCGACCAGCCGTGTCGATCATCACGGCCTCGGGGCTGAAGTACCAGTCGCAATGTTGCGTTCCGCTTTGTGTGTCATTGGCGCTGTTGGCGATGCTCGCGGACAGGCCGGAACGCGTCAGCAATGAGGTTTTGCCGGCACCGGACATGCCGATGACCAGGTACCACGGCAAGTCATACAGCGCCGACGAGCCGCCGCCACCGGCCGAGCGGTCGGTGCGCAGCATCGCGATGGCGTGCTTGAGCCGTTCGCGCAGCACTTGCTGGTCGCGGAATTCACCGGTGGATTTAAGCGATCGATCGACCTCGATCTGCACCAGGTTCTCAAGGTTGTGTTCAGCGCGGATCCGCTTGTACTGACGCAGCACAATGATCAGCAAATAGAAGGCGCTGATGATCGCCATCGCCTCCAGCGTGTAACCACGCAACCAGCTAACGTGCGGTGCCGCGAACCAGCCAACCGCCAGGCTCGCCAGCCACAGCACGGGGATGACAAACCAAAAGCTTTTCAACAAACGCAATAATGTCTTCATGTCTTCCTGACTCGATTACCTGAGGTGTGCTCAGGCACTGAACAGCTGGCTGATTTGTTCGGACAATGCGGCTACGTCCTTGGCCAACAGCCAGTCCAGCGTCAGGTAAACACCCACGCAGACCAGCGCAATGAGCGCCAGATAGAGCCAAACGGGAACTTCATGGCGCAGCATCTGCGAGACCTGGTCGGGCAATGCCCAATCCGGCGAGAGCGCCTTGGGCGTCTTGCGGTATCGCGCGATGTCCTGGCCCAGGGTGTTGGCCAGATAACGCAATTGGTCTTTTTGGCCGAGGCTGAATTTGCCTTCGAAACCCAGCGCCAGACACAGGTGATAGACCTCAAGCACATCCAGGTTTTGCTTGACGTCACTGCGCAACGAATCGATTTTCTCGAAAAAGCCTTCGCCCGCCAGGTGCACGCCGAAATAGCGGAACTGCAACGGCTGCAGTTCGAAGTGACGACGCAGATCGTTTTCCCCGGAGCGCAATACGCTTTCGTCGAGGAACGCACACAGGGCGTATTGCGTGTCCTTCACCTGTTCAACGCTGTAGTTGGCGTTACGGGCTTCGCGTTCCAGTGTCGAGAAGAAGGCATCGATGCTCGCCTCAAAAGCGGTGACCGAGGTGACTTGACGGCCTTTGCGCACGATCAGCGCCATGCTGATGAAGTCTTGCACCAGGTCTTTCAACACCGGTTTTTCAGTTGCGGCCGCCACGGCGCCTTGCATTACGGCTTCGTTCATTTGAGTACCGCCATCAGTTCAAGCTTGAGATTGGTAAAGGCGCTGGGTGCGTAAAAAGAGATGGCCTGGGCACTCATCATGCGTTCATACACCCGGCCATGCGGCTCGATGGAGAAGTAGTGATTGTCCAGTCGCACCGGAATCGCGTTGGGTAAGCGGGTCGAGTGATTGAGCGTGACGCCGGGCATGGCGCTGTTGACGACGACTTCAATGTCTTCCGGCGAGCCGACCTTGAACGCGCGCGGCACCAGCTCCAGCAGGCTGGAACCGGGCATGTCGGCGTGCACGGAAATATAGAAGTCCGCCTCGGCCAGGCGCGGATCGAGCAACTGTCCCTGCCAGTACGACGGCTTGGTCTGGGTCAGGTTGATCACGACGCACTGGTTAGGCACGACGTTGTCGAGCAGTACGCGAATCATTTCATCGAGCTTGACCAGCGAAGCCGCGGGGTCGTGATGGTCATACTCGGGGATGTCGTTGAGTTGCGTGTCCAGCGAAAACGTCAGCAAGCCGCCCGCGAGTTCCGCCAGAAACAGATACAAGCGCTCGGGGGGCAGGCGCGGGTGGGCGAGCAGGTGCGCCAGGCCCGGGTGCGCGCGGTTCACCGTGTTCAACAGCCAGAACAAGGTCACGTCGCTGGAGCCGAACTCGGCAATCTGGTCCGCGCGTTCGCGACGACGACCCGACAGCGCCTTGCTTTTGGATTGCAGCGCGCCGAGCAATCGCTTGCCCAGACCGGTCAGGGTTTCGTGAGTGCCGACATGCAAGGTCGGGTGCACGAAGTGTGCATCGAGGTTGAAGCCGCCGATGTTGTTGCGCGACAGCCGGGCGATCGGGCAGTGGCTGTAGCCATCCAGGTTATCGCCGTCGATCAGCATCACCACGTTCAGGCGCAGGCTGGTGATTTCGTTCTCGAGGTCGCCTTCGTTGAGGTCCGGCAAGGTGTCGAACTGCTTGCGAAACCGCCGTGCGCTTTTTTGTTCCTGGCCGTCTTCGACGTAATTCATGCCGAACGGCTCAGGCAGTTTCAGCGCGGCGTAGACCTTCAGGTCGTTGCCCTTGAGCAAGTCCTTCAGGTCACGCGCTGCCGGCAGCGGGTCATGCTGCGGCGCGTCGTACAGGCTGCCGTCGGGAAACACCAGTTTCAACCGTTTCAGCTGCAAAGAGCCGGTTGCGAGCGCCTCTTCATCGACCTGCAGCATTTGCACACCCCAATGGAAAGGCGTGTTGCGCAGCGTCGACTCTGCCAGCTGATGCTGGTGGAACTCATCCTGATATTGGAAATGTTGTGGCAAAAGGAACATGCCTTCCGACCACATCACCCGGCTTTGCTTACTCATGAACGCCTTCCAATAGAGAGTTTAATTTTGACTCGGTGGCTTTTTGCGCGGAACTGGTCGCCGTGTCTTCAGCCTGTTGCACGGCCGCGTCCTGCACACGCTGGGTGAGGGTTGGCTTCGCTGGCGGGTCGGGCAGGGCAGAGGCTTGGGCGAGCTGCTCCTGAGTCTTGGGTTTGTTCAAAACATCGACACCGTTCACGGCGGAAACGGTGTTGTTGTCCACCAACACCCGCAGGCCATCGGCGGAAAACCAGATGCCATCCTTGCGCAGCGAGTTGGCGTCAAACGCAACCTTCCAGCGGCTGTTTTCATCCGAGCGGAAAAACGCGGCAACGCCGACGTAGCCCGCGGCCTTGTTCAACGGCCACTTGTCGACTTGCCCCATGCCCGGCAGCAAGGTGATTTCACGGTTTTCGAGCAGCGTATTGCCGAGAGCTTTTTGCGGGTCGTCCCACAGCGTGTCGGCGTCGATCGACGAAAAGCGCTCCAGCGACGTCAGCTGATACACGCGAATCACTACGGACAGCGGTTTGCCGGACTCGTCGGGATTGAGCTGATTGCCGCCATCCGACGTCAGGATGACCTTCTCGTTATCGTCGAACAGCATGTCGCCGGCCCACGTATCGTCGACCCGCTTGCTGACACGGTCGGTGACGCCACAGGCCGTCAACGCCATCATCAATGCCACTGCGATCAGGCATTTTGCCAATGCCGGCTGCGCAGGGCGCTTCCTTGAGTGTCTGTTATCCATGATGGCTACCTTTAAATACTCATTCAGCACAGGCTGTAGGCGAAATCGCCGTCGCTGCCCAACGCGATGTTCAAACTCTGGATCGGCTTGTCCTGCGCCATCCGCTCCAGGACCCGTTGCGCCAGTTCCGGCATCAGGGTTTTCGACAGGATGTTGTCGATGTTGCGGGCGCCGCTGTCGACTTCGGTGCAGCGCGAGGCAATGGCTTTGACCAGTGCTTCGTCGTAGCTCAGGACGGCTTGATGGTTGCGCTCGAAACGCTTGCGGATGCGCTCGAGTTTGAGCGCGACGATGCGCTCCAGAATGGCGTCCTTGACCGGGTAGTACGGGACGATCGTCAGGCGGCCGAGGAACGCCGGTTTGAACACCTGGTTCAACTCGTCGCGCAGGCCTTCGACGATGTCTTCCGGCGTCGGTTGCTGCTCGGCATTCAGGCACCACTGCATGATGCGATCGGTGCCGGTGTTGGAGGTGAGGATGATCACCGTGTTGCGAAAGTTGATCTCCCGGCCTTCACCGTCATCCAGCACACCTTTATCGAACACCTGGAAAAACAGTTCGAGCACGTCCGGGTGGGCTTTTTCCACTTCATCCAGCAGCACCACGCTGTAAGGCTTGCGCCGCACGGCTTCGGTCAGCACGCCGCCTTCGCCATAACCGACGTAACCCGGTGGCGAACCCTTGAGGCTCGATACCGTGTGGGCTTCCTGGTACTCGGACATGTTGATGGTGATCAGGTTACGTTCGCCGCCGTACAGGGTGTCGGCCAGGGCCAGCGCGGTTTCGGTCTTGCCGACACCGCTCGGGCCGAGCAACAGGAACACCCCGATCGGCTTGTTCGGGTCTTCCATGCGTGCGCGGGATACCTTGATGCGCTTGCCGATTTCCTGCAGGGCGTGATCTTGTCCGAGTACCCGTTCGCCCAGCAGCGCGGGCAGGCGCTGGACGGTATCGATTTCGTCACGGAGCATTTTGCCCAACGGGATGCCGGTCCAGCCGGAGATCACTTCGCCAATGGTGCCGCCATCCACCAGGGCATGGACCAGCGGTTGTTCACCCTGGACGCTGGTCAGTTCGGCGCGTACCGCAGCAATCTCCCGTACATCGGGTGCCTGGTTGTCCGGATGGCTGAGCGCGCCGAGTTTTGCCACCAGTTCCAACTCGCGTTGCCACTGTTGCTCCAGGGCATCGCGGGTATGCTGCTGCGCCTGCAACTCGGTGTTCAGGGTCGCCAGGCGCCGGGCATGGTCGCTGCCTTTGGCGGCTTCTTGCTGCAGCACCGTGATTTCAGCCTGAAGGTTGTCGATGGTTCTTTTGCAGTCTTCCAGCGGCCCCGGCTGCGACGATTGGCCGAGGGCAACCCGCGCGCAGGCGGTGTCCAATACGCTGACGGCCTTGTCCGGCAACTGGCGCCCGGTGATGTAGCGGTTGGACAGACGCACGGCTTGCACCAGTGCTTCGTCCATCACCGTGACTTTGTGGTGATCCTGCATCTTGGCCAGCAGGCCGCGAAGCATGTGGATCGCCTTGTCTTCGTCCGGCTCTTCGACCTTCACCACCTGGAAGCGACGTGCCAGGGCGGCATCTTTCTCGAAGTACTTCTTGTACTCGGCCCACGTGGTCGCCGCGATGGTGCGCAATTCGCCTCGGGCCAAGGCTGGCTTGAGCAGGTTGGCTGCGTCGTTTTGCCCGGCCTGGCCACCGGAGCCGATCAGGGTGTGGGCTTCGTCGATGAACAGGATGATCGGGTGCAGGCTGCGCTTGGTTTCTTCGATGACCGACTTGAGGCGGCTTTCAAACTCGCCTTTCACCCCGGCACCGGCCTGGAGCAAGCCCAGGTCCAGGGTGTGGATGGCCACGTCTTTAAGCACCGACGGCACATCACCCTGGATGATGCGCAGCGCCAGGCCTTCAACCACTGCGGTTTTACCCACGCCGGCTTCACCGGTCAGGATCGGGTTGTTCTGGCGGCGGCGGGTGAGGATGTCGACCATCTGTCGAACCTCGAACTCACGTCCCAGCACTGGATCAATCCGGCCTTCGCGCGCACTTTGCGTCAGGTTGATGGTGTATTGATCGAGAGCCGGGGTCTTGCCGTTGCCTTTAACCGTACTGCGCACAGCGACGTCCGCACCCGCCAACGGCTTGGCTTGCTGCGATTCTGCGCTGCCTTCGACCAGCGCACCGAGGTTGACCCGCAGGTCGTCGGCATTGATTTTTTCCAGCTCGGGGGCGGACGCGATCACTACCCGGCGCAGCTCGTTGTCATCCAGCAATGCTTGCAACAGATAACCGGTGCGAATCTGCCCTTGCCCGAACTCGATAGAGGCCAGCACCCAGGCTTGCTCGATCATTCGCGTAATGTGCGGCGACAGTGCAGGCGTGCGGGTGTTGCCTTTTTTGAAGGTCCCCAGCGCGGTCACCAACTGAGCCTGCAGGCGATCCGGCACCACATCGTAGTGACGCAGAATGGCCGGCAGGTCGTTGTCGTTGCTGTCGAGCAACTGCAATAACAGGTGCTCGATCTCGACGTCGTAATGCTGTTCCGACAGGCACAAGGCCGCAGCACTTTCGGTGGCGGTGCGGCTGGTGTCGTTCAGTTTGGCAAACAGGGACTTCAGGTTCACAGGGAGACCCCATCAAAAGGAATGTGGAAGAGGGCGCAACGGGAAGGTTCCACGTCGACGCCGGGGCGTTTGAGCCAGCCTTGCCAGCCCAGTGCAACGTTGCCCTGGCGACCAAGGCGGGCCACGGGGATTGCTTCGGGTTTGAGCCGGGGTGACAACTGGAAGTCCAGTTCGGCGCCGACGTAGAACCGCACTAGCTCCACCAGTTTCTGGTAGTCGACGGTGCCTGGCTGGAAGCGCTGATAGTCGACCAGGTCCAGCGGACCCAGCTCGATGCGCACGCACGATTGGTAATCCCAGACCCGGTTACCGGCGACTGCGCTTTGCCCGAGCACGGCGTTTTTGCGGCCCAATTGCGTGCATTGGCTGGCGTCGAGTTTCAGCCAGCGTCCGGCAAATGGCTTGACCTTGAATGGCAGCGAAAAATAGAAGGACAGCATCACTTCAAGGTTCAGCGAGTTGCGCGGCTTCTGGGCAAACAGGCCGGAGAAATAGCTGAACAATTCGCGCCGCAGTGGTGAGCCTTGCTTGTCGAATTTCTGCTTCTGCGCCTCAGGCCCGAAACCCACCAGGTTTAGCAGGTAGCGATCGAAATCCGAGGTGCCGTTGCGTTCGTATTCGATGTAGAACTTGTATTTCTGCCAGGCCTCGTAGAACAGCGTGGTCATGCGATGCGAGAACATATCGAGGAAGGCGTGGGCCGCATCATCGCGGTGCTGGATATGCCGCTCGATCAACAACTCGGTGTAGGGACGCGGCAACACGCCGGACGGCCCGACCAGTCCCATGAACGTGACTTGCACTTCAGACAGGGGCAAACCTGCCGCGGACACCTTGCCTTCACGCTCAAACTGCAAGTCGCTGACTTCACTCGCAGGGAAGTTCAGCGACAGCTGCGAGCGAAAACGCAAAGGGTCTTCGTGCGGTCGAGTGTCCAGGTCCATGCGCCCGGTTCTGCTGTAATGCAGGCGGAGCAAACGCACCAATTGGAAAAACTCGAATCGGTGCGGCTCAGCCCGTGCCTGAGCGATCAGACCAGGGGTTGATCGCCGGTTCGCGGTGGCCATTGGACGACTCTCTTTTCGCGCTGCAAGGTGCGAAGGGTTAATTGGGTAAAACTGTTCATGGTGCAGTACTGGCCAAAGAAGTGGTCGAGCACCATGCCGAACAAAAACACACCGCTGCCGGTGTATTGGCTTTCATCGAAATTCAGGGTGATGCCGACGCCTCGGACAAAGTTCGGACGCGGATGGCCGATGCGTGCCACCACCGGCTCGCTGCTGACCGAGACAATGCCGTTGATCTGTTTGCGCAGCGCCGACACGTTGCGGTAGTTGTAGAGCGACAGCAGCTCCAGCAGCACTTCGCGCCCCTGGGACACCAGCGACATGTGGTTGAGCGAGAGGTGCGAAATAAGCCGCCAGATCACCCCGTTACCCAGCGGCACGCGCGCGGTTGCGGTGGGTTTGCGCAAGCAGCGGATGTCCTGGATCACCGAGTTGCCGGGGATGTTGAAGTCTCCGCGCTCACCGCCGAACGGCAGCATCAAGGGCAGGTCGCGATTGCTGCAGGTCAGGCGCAGGCTCAAGGTGTCGTTGCTGGAGTTGATCAGCTCCAGTTCGCGATCCACCACCCGGATAAACACGTCCGAGCCATCGCGCTGGCGCGACTGCACCGGACGCCGTCGCGCTATCCAGAAACTTTGACCGGGACCCTGATCGCCACGCGGTTCGAAGAACGGATGACAGGTGCCGACCTGATCGACACCGCCGACTTTTCGCACCCGCCGCACACGATCGATCGACACCACTTCCGCCGAGCCTTGCAGGCGCACATCCGGCGTCACGGCATACTCGTGCTGGGCGTGGGTCAACTTGATCGGCTCTGCCTGTTGGCGGAACAGATTGATGATCGGCGTGCAGTTGAGCTTGAAGTTATTGCGCCCGATGTTCTGCGTCAGGCGCGCCAGGCGGTCACTCAGGTCGTAATCGGAAAAGTAGAAGTTGATCTCGATTTTCTCGAGGTTCTTGCCCGCTAACAGCCGCGCAAAACCCGACAGGTCGAAGAACATGAACTTGTCCGGGAAGGTGAAGTACTCGTGCAGCAAGCGATAACCCAGGAACGAGCGCTCCGAATAATCCACCAAGCCTTCATCGCGACCATAACCGACGGCTTTCAGCGCGTTCGCTGGCAGCGTGATCTCGCGGGTTCGCCCCTCATCCTCGAACGACAACGTAGCCTTGGCCAGGTTGTTGAACAGCAGCTCATAGAGCTGCAGCATCAGGGTGCTTTCGCCGTCGAGGAAAAAACGCAGGCTGTCCAGTTCCATCTTGCCGAACAACACATCGGAGGTCGCCGTCAGGCCGATGCGCAGGCGCGCGACCAAGTCAGCGCTATGACCGTTGAACGCCGAGCGTTCCATTTCAATGAACGACGCTTGATGCACTGCCACCGGCCACAGTTCAACCGGGTAGCAAGTGCGGAATTTGCACACCACGCCATCAATCGGGTTGGCGCTGAGTTCGGTGTGGCGGGCGACGCGGAAGGCTTCGGTGACCTTTTCCTGCTTGCCCAGGTTGAACTCGACGATCGACATCGACGGGGTAGGGCGCAGGTAATGCGGGTACAACACTTCGAGAAACGACTCGACGATTTCCGGCAGCTCATCGTCGAGTTTTTTGTGCACGCGAGCCGACAGGAACGAGAACGCTTCGATCAAGCGCTCGGTATGCGGGTCTTCGCAGTTATCGCCCTCGATGAGCAGCCGCGAAGCAATCTTCGGGTACTGGCTCGCGAACTCCTGCCCTAAAAAGCGCAGGTGCGACAGTTCCTTTTCGTAATAGGGCAGCAGATCGTCGAGCATCAGTTGAGGTTCTGCACTTTGTATTCCTGGGTGTTGACCTGCAGCACCGCGTCGAAGGAAACCTGACGGGTGATGTCCTGCAGGCGCAGTACTGCGTCCACGCGGAAGGTCAGCATGCGTTGGCCGGTTTGTTGGGCGAGCAGTTGGACTTTTACGCTGCGAAACCGTCGATCGCCGACGGTGATCGCTTTCTCCAGTTGTCGTTGAATCAACAGGCGGTCTTGTGGATCAAGCACGCTGCGACTGGTGAAATCCGGCATGCCGTAGTCGAGGATGGTTCCGCTCAAATTGACGAAACCCTCCAGCTCGTTGGCGACCAGGGACTGGCGCGTGTTGACCAGCACCTCCAGGTCGCGAACGATGCTGGCCTTGTAATCGGCCAGCGAACACAAGCGTTGCGATGAGGTTTCCATGGATTGATGCGGATGATCGTCCAGCAATCGATCCAGCAACGATGGCAACAGCTTGTGTTGACTACTCATATTGCCTTCCTGGCAGTGGTGTGGATCAACCGCGAGTCGATTGCGGCAATTCGGCGACCAGGCGCAACGAAGCGGTCAGCTCGTCCAGTTGGTAATGCGGACGCAGGTACGTCACGGCCTTGTACACACCTGGTTTGCCGGGAACCTCGAACACTTCGGCTCGCGCTTCGCGCAACGGGAACTTGGCCTTGGCTTCCTGGCTGGCGGTGTCATCCAGCAGCACATAGCTCGACAGCCACTTGTTGAGGAACATCTCGACGTCCTTGCGGGACGCGAAGCTGCCGATCTTGTCGCGCATGATCGCCTTCATGTAGTGCGCGATGCGCGACGTGGCGAAGATGTATTGCAGCTGCGCGGAAAGCCGGGCGTTGGCGTTGGCGATGTCGGTGTTGTAGTGCTTCTGTTTCTGCGCCGACTGAGTGCCGAAGAACGCGGCGTAGTCGGTGCCTTTGCAGTGCACCAGCGGAATGAAGCCAAGGTCCGACAGCTCTTTTTCACGACGGTCGGTGATGGCGATTTCGGTCGGGCACTTGAGGGCGATTTCGCCGTCATCGGTTTTGAACGTGTGAGTCGGCAGGCCTTCAACCAGACCGCCACCCTCGACACCGCGAATCGCCACGCACCAGCCGTAACGCGAGAACGCGTCGGTGACCCGAGTGCCCAACGCGTAGGCGGCGTTCATCCACAGGTACTTGTTGTGGTCGCGGCCATCGACGCTTTCCACGAAGTTGAATTCTTCAACTGGCGTGGTATCCGGACCGTAAGGCAGGCGACCCAGCACGTGCGGCAGGGTCAGGCCGACATAACGCGAGTCTTCGGAGGCGCGGAACGACTTCCACTTGGCGTATTCGACGGTGTCGAAAATCTTCGCGAGGTCCCGTGGGCCGGACATGTCGGTAAACGAGTCCCAGCCGAACAGCTCAGGCGAGGCCGCCGAGATGAACGGGGCGTGGGCCGCGGCGGCGACATGGGAAATCTCTTCGAGCAGGTACATGTCTTCGGGGCTGCGATTGAACTCGTAATCACCCAGCAACATGCCGAACGGTGCACCACCGAAGGTGCCGTATTCTTCTTCGTAGATCTTTTTGAACAGCGCGCTCTGGTCGAATTCGGAGGCGGACTTGAGGTCGCGCACCAGGTCTTTCTTCGACGCATTGAGCAGGTGAATCTTCAGCGTGGTGCTGGTTTCGGTCTGGTCCACCTGATACTTCAGGCCACGCCACGACGCTTCCAGTTGCTGGAATTCGCGAGCATGCATGATTTCGTTCATCTGCTCGGAGAGCATCGCGTCGATTTCGGCGATGCGCGCATCGAGCACGGCAATCAGGTCCTTGCTCGGCGTCATTTCGCCTTCGAGCACCTGGCTGACCAGTTCGCCGATCAAATCACGTGTGCGGGTGCGCTCAGTCTCGGAGCGCGCCACACGGCTTTGCGAAATGATGCTGTCGAGCAGCGAGGATTGCGGGGCGAAGTTTTCCACTTCAACCAGATCGCCGTCCTGTTGAGTCACGGTTTGCTTATCGTTCATCTTCAGGCTCCTACTCTTTGCTATCGGTGGCTGGAACGGCGGCTTCGCGGCCGAATTCCTTGCCCAGCGTTTTCAACTTTTCGGTGTTCTGCAACACGTCCATGAGCAGCTCTTCGAGCTTGTCGTTGCCGCCCATTTTGTTGCGCAGATCAGCCAGCTTGTTGCGTACTTCCAGCAGCTTGCGCAGCGGCTCGACCTGCTTCACCACGTTCTGCGGCTCGAAGTCTTCGAGGGCGTTGAAGTTGAGCTCGACGCCCAACTGCGTGCCGTTCCTGGCCAGCGTGTTGTCGACCCGATAACTCAGGCGCGGCTTGATGCCCTTGAGCACGCCGTTGAAGTTGTCGCGGTCGATGAAAATGAACTTGCGGTCCTTGAGCTTCGGCAGCGGCTCCAGCGGGTTGCCGGAGAAATCGCCCAGCACACCGACGACAAAGGGCAGCTCTTTCTTTTCCTGAGCGTCACCGATATCCACGTCGTAGGTGATATGGACCCGAGGCGCGCGAACGCGGTCGAGTTTGTGCTGGGTACTTTCCTTCTTCGCCATCGTGATCTCCTGGTGCGAACAAATTCACTGCAAGTCATTTGCGTTCCGGCGCAACGGGTGGCCGGGCGCGTTACATTCCTTCGAGCGTCAGCAGAAGGCGCTGACGGATTTCATCGTTCATTTCAATAATGTTTTCGTGCCCCACCAACTCTTCGAAGCTGGTATTGCCGGCGATCTGGGTGCTGCTGCGGATAACCGATTCGTCCGGCAATTGGGAGCGCACCGGTGAGCCGATGACGCAAAAGGGCAGGTCGCCAAAGTCTTTGAGGCGTTCGAAACTGAGGGGGAAGCGCAGGCCGCCAAACAGTCGACCCAAACCGGGTGACTGGCTCAAGCAGTAGAACAACACCAGGTAGTGCACGACGAAGCGGTATAGCTCGGCGCTGCTGCGATTGGGGTCTTTGATGACTGTGCGAAAGCGCGCCAGGTCGAAAGAGTTGAAACCTACCACCCAGCGCACGGGGCTGGTGATGCGGATGGTCTGGCCGCTTTGCGAGAGCACCTTGTCGTACTCCAGCGGAAACAATTCCGGTGTCGTACCGATCAGGTTGAGAGGCACTTCCAGTTCATTGACCAGCTGAAAGGGCGCTGCCGACCCGATGCGGTCATAGAGTTCCTTGAACTCCTTGAAGTGGTGCTGGGTTTCGCGGCCGCTGCTGCGTTGCGCGCCTTGCAGGTATTCACCGAAAAACGTCTGCGGACGGATCAGCAATGCGAGGGTCGACAGATAGTCCGAAGCCTGCGCCTTGAGCGCATCGGAAATGGCCCGGGTCTGGCTTCGCAATTTGATCAGTGCTTCAACGTCAAACGTCTGAGTCATCGGTATATCGTCCTTGAACTCTTCACGACCGCTTCCCGGAATATCCACGGGAGAACGTGAAGAGCTACGAATTTCTCAATTGAGCACCTGTTCACAAAGTGCGATGGCCGATGTTTCTACATCGAAAATGCACATCGCCAGGAATTTGTAGGAACACGGTGCTGGCATATGGATGTCGAGTGGCCAGCAACGTCGTATATGGCAACATCTCGTACGGAAAAGTTCAGTCAGGAAAGGATTTTTTCTCGTTTTTGATACATGCCGCAATGATGTCCGCTTGCCATTAGACGGTGGATCTGTTTGACAGAGCGGTCTGAAACCCAGCAGGTTCAATGGTTTGAGACGGATTGTGGATCCATTTTTCAAATAAAATTAAATTGAAAAAAGGTGAAGCGGTTCACCAAATACAGGTTTATTTAGCACCAGTGAAAAATGTGAATGGGGGAAAGTGACGATTGTTGCGCAGGGAAGTGATGGCAACGCAGAGTATTTGGAATAAGGAAAGGTTATCTCGTTGATCTGTTTGTAGGACGGCATTGCGGGGTTACATAGGGTTGGGATCGCTGTATAACGCGATCAGCACAATACGTCCCAGGAACTTTCGCGTCGGCTGTGCAAATGCGCAAAGGCCTTCGGGCGTTTGTTAAATGGATTTTGCGCTCGCTAAGGACAGTAGAGCGGCGCATTTATTGGGCCTATGCCTCATGAAAAGTTTAAAACTCATTGCCGTCCTCATTCTCCTCCCGCTTTGCCTTGGTTTGTTTGGCATCTGGGAGCTGCAACGCAGCAGTGAGACCGACATGGAACTCGCCCGGACCAACGCTGACCTTATCGAACTTCGTCCCCAGCTTGAAACGCTGGCCGCGGAACCGGACTCTCGTTCGATCACGGTCAATCTCGACGATGAACTGGTGAGTGTAGAGGTGGCCTTGTTCCGTCTTGCTGAAGCAGAAGATGTGCTGAACACCTTACAACCGCTGAGTGCGGTGATGACCGTTCTGGCCAAAGGTGTCGTCGTCCTTGGTCTGGTGGCCTCGCTGGCTGGTGTAATGGGCCTGCTCTGGCTCAGTTGGGCCGGATCACACGCGAGTCAGTCCCGTGAACAACTGCTGCGCACCTTCACTAAAGTGAGCCGGACTCTGCCTTACCTTCTAGTGGGCCATATCGTCGCCATCGGCGCGGCGGTCGCGGCCATCCTGGGCTTCGAAGCGCTGGGGATTTGGCACGTTGGGAAGATGTCTACCGGTGAATTCAAGCTGATGGGCATCGCCCTGGCAGTGATGCTGGGCTGTCTGTATTCGATCTGGCAGATGGGCAAGCAACTGCGCGTCATGCTGCGCATGTTTGAGTCGACGCCAATGCCTGTGCTCGGCCAGGTGGTCACACCAGAACAAGCGCCGTCGCTGTGGGCTTATGTTCGCGATCTGGCGGATCAACTCGGCGCACTGACACCTGAACACATTGTCCTTGGCATGACCGAAGGCTTCTATGTAACGTCCAGCGACGTCGATCTGCTGCCCTCGGGCACCGCGCTCAAAGGCCGAACCCTGCACATACCGATCATGTACCTGGGGTTGCTCGACACTGCGGAAACCAGCGCGGTGATCGGGCACGAACTGGCGCATTTCGCTGGCGACGACACCGAATACAGCCTGCGCTTCCTGCCGATCTACGACGGCATCGGCCGCAGCCTGGGCCTGATTGCCGGAACCATGCTGGAAAGCGACCTGCTGCAACGCTCGATCTTGCGTCCGGCCTTCATGCTCGGCATGTACTTCATGGAAAGTTTCGATCACGCGGTGAACCACTGGAGCCGCGTACGGGAACTGGCTGCGGACGCTGCAGGCGCAAAGTTGGCCGGAAATATCGCCGCCGCGTCGGCGTTGGTGCGCATCTCTGCCATCGACCCACTGTTGCAGGAGCGCGTGGCTACGCATGTTGGTCATGCGACCCACCCGGCGGAACATGACCTGACCCGCGACCTGCCGACCAGCGTATTGCATGAATTGGCGGTTCTGTCACTGACCTTGCCTGACGAAGAAATGGAAACCCGGCTGCCGCACCCGTCGGACACTCACCTCTCCAATGGCGAGCGCGTGGCGTCGTTGCAGATAACGGTCGAAGAGGCCGTGAGCCGCGGCACCCGACCCATCCTTGCAGCACAAGCCTGCGCCGCAATGGATCAGTATTTTGCCGATCCCCAGGCATTGCGCACCCGCGTTACCGAGGATTTTCTCGGCCACTACGTGACACAAGACGCGGCTGCAGTCGAAGAGTTGCGCACCCATGCCAGTCAAGCCACAGAAGAAGTCCGGCTACACGAAGGTGCACGCTGGCGCGGCTGGATCACTCTTGTTGTCTTCGGCATGCTGATGTTGCTGGGCCTGGGGCTACTGATGTGGCCGCTGCTGTTTCCGGAGGCTGTAGGGAGCAAGAAGGGCTTGATACTGGTGACGGGCGGCGCGCTCGCTTTCCTGATGGCGTGCCTGCTGCCGTTCTCGCTGCGCATGCTCATGCGAGCGGACAAGACCGCGTTACTGCTGACCCCCGATCAATTCGTGTTCGCCAACCTCACGCAGCCGCTGCCGATACAACACGTCGCCGATTTCGGCCTGCGAGTGGGGCAGGGGGTGCATTTGAACCTATTGCTCGAAGACGACGCGCCCCTGCCAGAACTGGCCTCGCGCTCGTTCTTTGCCCCTGATGTGAAGCTCGACAAGAAAAAACGCTGGGTCCAGTTGCAGCTGATGCAGTTCTGTCGTGACGATAAAAAACTCAAGGAGAAGGAGCTGGCGGAACTGATTGGCACCTACCTGAACGCAGGGACGGCGCGGCATTTGTTGCAGCAGCGGTTTGAGCAAGTGAGTTAATGGCGACTCACGCAAACGTCATAGAGTTCTGAAAGCAGCGCATGCAGTTCGTTGTTCTCGTCCAACAAGGGTTTTGCCTGCTCATACAGAACGATGTCGTTGATCGAGCCTGATCCACCGTACAGCGAAACGATTTGAGATAACGCAAACGCGGTGTCGTGGGGCAGGGCAACTCTGCATTCTTCGAGTTTGTCCGCCCATTCAGGGCGGCCGAACTTGCGCAGAAAGTCGGTCGTTTGGACGATGATCGAGGAGATTTTGCTGATGTTTTTCATATTGACAGTCCTTTGCCATTGAACGAACGGCGTTCTATTTTTCAAAAGCAGTAACGCTGACAGTGCCGTTGTGCAAATCGACCAAGTAGCTGAGGCCATTCCAGTTCCCGGCAATCACCGCATCTTTGTCGCAGTAGAGGTTCACGTAGGGCTTGTCGACTTCCGTGCCATGCGGGCTTTCTTCGATTTGCCAGAGCAATTCACCGTGCATCGACAGTGCGAAGACGTTTCTATTGAAAATCACATCGGGCGCAGGCTCTACCAGAATCAAGAGCCTGTTGTTGTGTTGAAGGGCCTCTTTGACGGAGTGAGGCAGGTGGATAGGTTGATCTGCTATCCATAGGGTTCCGTTGTCGATGCGGTGCATCGTTTTCGTCATCACCAGGCATCACTGCGCGAATTCACATAATCATCGAACAGTTGAACCTGTTCTCTCGCGATGGCGGAGCTGTTATGGGAATGAACGTCTTTTCTATATTCGAGAAATTGTGCCGATTCCCGCCCAAATGCAAATAGCGAGATGATGGCTGCGCATTGCATGAGCCAATAGATTTCCCATGAGGAATCTGTTCCTCGCGAATAAGCGAGATCTACTGCTCGATCATGTAGCTCGCGAGCTAATTGGCTTCCCTCATCCGCGAATGTTTTTGACTCTGGTCGTAAGCCGGGTTGCTCTGCTTCGGCGACGAAGGAGCGATAGCGTTGTAGCAATAACGCATTAACAAGTATCAGGTTCGGGCAGGCTGGCGGTGCTAGCAATATAAGAACGTTGGGCTCTCTATTGATTGGAATCCAGGACAGGTTTTTTTCTACTTGGGAAAGTGGTCTACCAGTCTCAATTGAAAGAGTTTCAGATTCTTCCGGTGGTCCAATGGCTGCACTTCTAGGAGCAGCACTTTGCGCGAAGAGTTTTTTCAGGCGGCGTAGTAATTTGACCATAGAATAAACTCGATGAGGTTTTCGATCTTTCCATGGGCGGGCGGTCTCGTGGGCCCTTGCAATCGCCACGTCCACATCATCGTTAAGAGGGCATGTTCGAACAACTTTTCGTCAAGTCTCGGATATGCTCCGACCCTGCAATCAGATAGACCCAATTCTTCAGGCAAACCCCCAGCGATCTGTCCAGTTCTGGATAATGAGAGTTGTGCTATGTTCCCGGACACAGACGTCATGAGCACTAATTTGAGAGTTCATCACTGTCGCGTGAAATATTTGGTGTATGAATGCTTCGCGTCCACGCGGAGCAGTATATTTTTTAACGCTCTCCGGGTAATCTGATTTTCAATCCATTTGCTTTCTGCTCGGCTATGTAATAGACATCCATTAACGCCCGAGCAAGTTCGTAGTCGGTATCTTCAAACTCCTTGGATCCTATTGCGCCAATCGTAAGGTCGTGGAGTCTGGATTGGTCCGGCTCAGAGCCATCGAATACTGACTTTACATAGTTGAGCTGGTCTATTACCAAGGTGTAAACGGGGAATTGAGGGCAGCTGCTACGTCTGTCAATAGCCAGCATAAGAGCTTTATTGATGTATTCAAGTGGTGTAGTTGGCTTCATTATTCACCTGGGCTAATGAGTTTAAAGAGGTTCATCTGATCGGAGGTCATTTGTCTTGCTCCTCCTAATGTTTGAAATGGCTTAGAGGGAACGGACCAGTTGTCCAAAGCGGGCGCTGAGGTGCTTCGTAGTACGGTGATTTTTTCAGTGGTCTGGTAAACGTTCACAATTTTAGGCACGACAGTTTCGGTTTTATAAATCGTCCCCAAGGGGTTGATTCCGAGTTGAGACGGCACCACTTTCGGAGTCAGAGAGTACCATAAACCCTGTCTCCCTCCAGGTACCTGATACTGCCAAAGCTGTTTGCCGGCGTTGATTGTCTCGACTCTGACTGGTTCTGCAAAATTAAGGCCGTTCATGTATGAACGATAATTCTCGCGCTCGTAACCCATTGTTTCGAAGAAGTTCGTCGCTGTTTCCTTGTTCCCTCTTATGAAAATGTCTTTGCCAACGTCTCCAGTTCGGCCAAATTTTTTGTTCAAATAATCGCGGCGGGTTGAGTCTGGTACCGCATCGTTGGTTGGCTTGCTTGTCGCTTGCTTTGCAGGGCTTTCGCGAAGTATCGGCGGTTCCGGCTCGGCCTTCGCCAACGGCGTCGGCTCCTTCACTTGCAACTCGGCTTGAGCCAACAACTTCTGCTCATTTCGCGCCAACCAGCTTGCCAACTGCTTGTTCGATATCTCCGCTTGAAGCTTCGCGCTACGCGTCGCAATGCTTTCCATGCTGCCCACGACACCGGCTTTCACCTGGCCGCGTGTCAGGTAGGTGACGATGGCAGTGAGCAGCAGCAACACCAATTGCTCTTGCCCGCGAGCCAGTTGTCGCGCCGCTCGTTCGATACGTTCCTGCACCAATGCGGCAGAACCACCAGTAGGGTCCAGGCCGGCAGGTTTGACGCCTTCTTCCGAGTGCCAGGCCGTGGCGATACCTTCTTGCAATGTAGATAGGCAGGCGGGTAGGCCTTGGTAAAAATATTCGGCGATGGCAGACAAACCCAGGCCCATAAGAATCAGGTTACCGACTTGTAAACCAATTCCCCCGCCCACTATGGCTCCAGGGCCAGCCCCGACGCCAAATGCGAAGGCACCCGCTGCGCCCCCGACGATGGTGCCGACCGCAACGCTACCGCCCAGAATCATTGAGACTTCTTTGACCAGCTGCAGCAGCACAGGGAGGATCTGCTCGATTTCGATCGAGGCCCACTTGCGCTTGAGGTCCATCTGGATGATCGGGTAGGAGAGCGTCATGGCACGACCCACCGCATCGATCCGGTGCCCGCCCATGTAGCCATAGACTTGACTCGGACCGTTACTGACGCGACGGGTGAAGCCGTTCCAGTTGTCGTGAGCGCTTTGCAAGCCCTCATTGACGCCCTGGTTCAGTTCGCTGAATTTCTGATCGAGATTTCGTTCGACGTCGGCCCAGCTGGGCACATTCGCTAAAAGATCCATTTACACATCACTGTCCTTGGGTGGAAGAAGCTTCCCTGTCGCTACGTTTGAAGTGTCGGATATTCGACTCTAGGCGTGAGCCGAAGTACTGGCCATTAGCCGCAGTCTAGACCGCACTACGGGTAATAAAATTCAATGTGGATCCCATTTTTATTATTCACGTTACACTCGGCAATGATGTCAATGAGGCACTAGTTGCTTTTTAATAGCACCTAATTCCCGTTCCTCGTTGATATACAGGCGTTTCTGCCGTGCTGAATGGGCTCATAAATATTTTTCAAGCTTTCCTGATGGACGAGTTCGCGTCAGGAGATCGCCGTGCAAGGCCGGTTCCGGGTTGACACGGTGCAGGGCGAAGGTGTTTCCTTTGCCGCTTTCGAAGCGCCGTTATGCCGCTGAGACTGTGACCGTTCTCTCAATTTTGCGTGATTAGTGGCACTTTCGCACTGCTCCGCGGTCGCAGTACCAGACTTTGAATCCCGTTTTCAGAAATCTTCTACGGTCTCAAAAGTATGACGGGTAAAAGTTTGTAGGCAGTTTCATACAAAGTTTCAGGTATTTAGGTCCGCAATCTCACAAGGCGGCGGGTTGTTTCCCTGATCCATGATGTTGCAGTCGGGTTTCGACCCTCTTGTCAGATTCGTTATGCGCAGTGGCTGGCGAGGACGGTAGCGTTTCCACTGCTTTCAAGGAGATACACATGTTGATGGACCTTGCCGCAATGCTTTCGCCGCAGAATCGGCGCCTGTTCAAATTCACGAACCTTGCCAATCCCGACCAGCAATTATTGCTTGAGTCCTTCAAGGGAACTGAAGGTCTGTCACGTGCCTACAACTTCGAATTGCTGCTGGTGTGCCAGGATTCGGAGGTTGAGCTCAAGTCGATGATGGGCCAGCACGTGGTGCTGGAGATCGAACTGGCCGAGGCGGGCCCACGGTATCTGTCGGGTTTCCTGACACGCTTCGCCAGTATCGGCAGTGACGGCGGCATGGCCCGCTACACCGCGACGCTGAACCCCTGGTTCTCGATGCTGAAAAACCGTTTCGACACCCGCATCTTCCAGGGCTGCACCGTCGAAGACGTAGTGACTCAGGTGTTCGCCTTATGCACCGCGTTTTCCCGACATGAATTCCGCCTGAGCAAGCCGCTCAAAAAGTACACCTACATCACCCAATACCGCGAAACCGACTTCAACTTCGTCCAGCGCCTGCTGGAAGAAGAGGGGATGTTCTACTACTTCGAGCACACTGCCGAAGGCCACGTCATGATCATCTGCGACGACTCCACCACGCTGGTGCCGTTGCCCGAGCAGCCACAGATTCGCTATCACACCGCTTCGGTCACCGAGACCGCGGACTCCATTACCCAATGGAGCGGCAACCGCCAATTGCAGTCCGGCAAGATCGCTGTCCAGACCTTCGATTACCGCCAGCCAACCAATCGCTTGCCAGTCACCATGAAGAGCCTGAACAAGCAGGGCGATGTCGAAGATTTCGAGATCTACGACTTCCCCGGCCAGTACACCCACGGCACTTACGACGAAGGCGAGGCGCTGGTCCGGTTGCGCGTTGAAGCGCTGGAGCTGAAAGGCAAAAGCTTTCAAGGCGCCAGCAACTGCCGCGCGATGAAACCCGGCTACACCTTCGAACTGCTGCAGCATTACGACCACGATCAAGGCTCACCCGACGATCGCCAGTTCCTGCTGATGAGCGTCGAAAGCGAAGGTCACAACAACTACCTCAACGGGTACCAGGCGAGTTACTACAACACCTTCTCCTGCGTGCGCAAAAAGATCGTGTTCCGCCCTCAACTGACCACACCGCGCCCGACCATTTCCGGCCCGCAAACTGCCATCGTTGTCGGCCCGCCGGGCGAGGAAATCTTCACCGATGAACTCGGCCGCGTGAAAGTGCAGTTCCACTGGGACCGCAAAGGCGAGCACAACGACAAGAGTTCGTGCTGGGTTCGCGTGGCTCAATCGGGCGCCAGCGGCGGCTTCGGCAGCATCCTCATTCCACGTGTCGGCGATGAAGTTGTCGTGGTCTTTCTGGACGGCAACCCCGACCGCCCGCTGATCATGGGCAGCCTCTACAACAGCCAGAACACGCCACCGTGGTCGCTGCCGGCGAACAAGACGCAGAGCGGGTTTTTGACGCGGTCGATGAAGGGCAAAGGTGGCAACGCCAACTTCTTCCGCTTTGAAGACAAGGCCGGTGCCGAGCAAGTGATTGTCCACGCTGAGCGCAACATGGACACCGAAATCGAGGCTGATGAAACCCACAAAGTCGGTGGAAATCGCCAGATTAACGTGGAGGGCAAGCACTCGGAAACGATCAAGCTTGAGACCAGCATTGCTGTTGAAGATGGGTCGTACTACGTCACTGTCGATAAAGGTGAAGTGAAGATCAAGGCAGCGACTTCCATCACTTTGGAAGTGGGCGCCAGTAAGCTGGTCATGAACCAGGATGGGACAATTACGTTGTCCGGCATCGTGGTCGATGTGGAAGGCAAAACCATCATCAACCTGAACAAATAAGCTGACGGAAAAAGGACTGCCGTATGCGAACCAGTATTTACGATCGTATTTCAGAGAAACGGATTCGTGAGGAGCAACGACTCGAAGAAGAACGCTTAAAAGAAGACGCACTCAATGCGCCTCCACCGCCGCCTGAGCGCTTTCATACCAACGAACTGAGTTTTGTCCGCCCGTCCCACCTTAAAGACAAAACATTTCATGTGTTCACCATGACGGATATGGGACCAAGTCCTTTTTCGTTTGTGGTTGGACGTTCGCCAATTGAAGTGGGTGCAGATCTTGAAAGCCTGGCTCAGCAGTTACTGGGTGAGTTGAAGAAATCCTTGTCACACCTCGAATGGATTGAACCTGTCACCCCTGTTCAAGTGGCGGGGCTGGATGCCCGCCGAGTTGAGTTTCGCTGGAGGCAGCAGGGGCAACCTGTTCACCAGTTGCAATTGATATTTATCCATCACGACGAACACCAGCAAGGATTGCTCATGCAAATTACGGGGACCAGTAACAATCCGAAAGGCATGACGATCGAAGAGCGACAAGCCTTTGATTCCTTGATAGAAACACTTGAATTGCGCTACCCGCCTGACATTGAGGCTGACGCTAAAGAGATTGCGCCGGAATGACCCAGGCGGCTGCGCGCTTAGATGATCCGATAGAACACTCCAGCGCATTGGGAGGCCTGCTGACTGGTCTTGCGATTGGCGCAGGTGCCGTGCTGATTGGTATCGCTATCGTAGGGACCGGAGGTTTTGGTGCAATCGCATTAGGTGCCATGGTTGGTGCCGGTGCAGCGACTGGTGCTGGCATCGGTCAATTGCTTGGCAGTTTATCCTTTGCAACTCACAACGCAGGTCAGATCAAAAGCGGTTCAGGAAACGTTTTTATCAACGGGAAAGCCGCAGCAAGGGCCCATGTTGATACGGCGGTTTGCACGCAACATGGCCCGGCGCCCCAGATTTTGGCTCAAGGTAGTGACTCGGTGTACATCAACGGTCAACCTGCCGCGCGCGTTGGAGATAGAACCGTCTGTGACGGTAAGATTAGTGCAGGCTCTAGTAACGTTTTTATTGGCGGTGGGACCGAGACCACGGACGATATTAGTCCGGAAGTGCCAGAGTGGTTAGAAAATGCAGTTTTGATCGTTGGATTAGCAAGTGCGGTGGTTCTCGCCGGGCCTGTAGTTGTGGCGTTTGGGTTTTTGGGCGGGCTTTTCGGTGCGAAAGTTGGTTCGTACGTTGGGGGGGAATTGTTTGGTGAAGGCGGTGATGGCCAAAAAATCTCATCTTTCGTTGGTGGTTTCATCGGTGGAGGTCTTGGCGCGAAACGAGGAATTGCGTTCGATAGAACATATAAGATAACGAGTCAAGGGTTTGGGTCAAATCTTGGGAATGTAAAGGTTGCCGCTAAAACTGCCAACGATCAGCCTTCTACTTGGTCTAAAACGCTTTATAATCGAGGGAAGTTCAGATCAGGCGTACGCGATAAGGTTTGGGAGAACGCCAAGTCTGAGAGCCCGGATGGTATCGTCAGAGATCCGTTGAAGCAAACTCCCATGAATAAAGCTGAGCCTTGGGATATGGGGCACAAGCCTGGATACGAAAATTGGAAGCACGTCAGAAGCGCGGAAGCGCGAGGTATTAGTAGAAAGCAATTTTTAGACGAGTATAATAAGGTGGAGCACTACAGGCCTGAATTGCCCTCTTCTAATCGAAGCCATTTAGGCGAAAATACGCGGGCTGATTACTATTTAGGGGATTGAGATGAAGAGAGTGCCAAGCCTTCAACGTAAAGCCGTTGTAAAGCATGTGTTATCTATTTTTGGTAAAAATTTTGATATTAATAACTACTACAACGACAACAAAACTCTTTCGTTGGAGCTTTTAACTGTCGCGGATGATCTAGACGATGGTTTGATTGCGATGGGGACCGTTGGTTTGTCCGAGACACCTTTATTTAATCCAGATGGTACAGAGTTTCTAACTCGAGTTGAACTTTGTGCTGGTGCACCTGCAGACGAAGAACACTGGCTAAATATCGTTGTTTCGACCGCTTTTTATATTCAGAGAATCGGAAAAGGTGTAATGCCTGGCGATGTGATTGAAAATATCATTGGCGAGTATTTTCCCGAAGTAAATTTGCCCCATATTTATCTGACAGCTCCATTTTTATGGGGGGAGGGAAGCTTTCCAGAACTAATTTTTTCGGAATTGAGGATAAATTGGCTGCAGTGCTTGGCTATATCTGAGTCTGAGAAAAACTTTATATATGAGAATGGTGATGAGGCTTTTGAAGAATTGCTATCTGCCCAGGAAGTCAACATATTTGATAGGGGGAGATCTTCAGTTGTTTAAGTTAATAATTTTGTGATTCCTGTGAAGGTGCTTGTATTAGCTGTTGCGGTTGCACTGTTGTCACTCACTTAAAATACTAATTGGTTTCGGGCTGGTTTTGAAAGTTTTTTGTTTTAATGGGGGCTAATTTTCTTTAAGAATTAGGGGGGTGCCTGTGAAGTTTTCAGGCATTTCAATCTCAAATTATTGTCGCTGTCTCGGATAGAAGGTATCGCGAGCCTGCTGCGCCAAATATCCATATGGAAGAACCTAAATCTAGCAAAAAGCTCGCGTTAAAGTTCGGCGACTTTTCATGTACCGTTTGATAGAAAAGACCCGATCCACTGGGTCGCAAAAAATAAATACAGAATCACCTCAGTACCACGCGGGTCACTGAGACGACTTTTATGGCCGGAAGCGCCAAGGGCAACCTCATCGCCGAAGTCGACGCGTTGGGCAACAAAACCGAATACCTCAACAGCGATGACGGCCTGCCGCACACCCTCATCGACGCCACCCAAAAATCCAAATACCTGTGGTGGAACACCCTGGCCCAGATCGAACGTTTCCAGGATTGCTCGGGCAAAAACACCCATTACCGTTTCGACGAACGCCATCACCTGGTCGCCGTCACCGACGCCCTGAACCAGACCACCACCCTGGAACGCAAACCCGACGGCGAAGTGCTGCGCATCCAGCACCCGGACGGCAGCGCCGAGTCGTTTACCTACAACGCCCTCGGCCAAGTGCTGACGCACACCGACGGCAAAGGCCAGACCACGCGCCTGCTGCGCACCGCCCGCGGCCTGCCGAGCAGCCGCCAGGACGCCAAAGGCCAGCGCATTCGCTACGAATACGACCAGGCCATTCGCCTGACCGCGCTGGTCAACGAGAACAACGCCGCCTACCAGTTTGCCTACGACGCGTCCGATCGCTTGATCGAAGAAAAACGCATCGACAACCTGACCCGTCGGCTCAGCTACAACCTGGGCGGGCACCTGACGCGGGTTGACGAAATCGGCTACTGCGAACGCGCCGAACGCCCACAACGCAGTACCGAATTCGAGCGCGATGCCATTGGCCGCCTGCTGGCCAAACTCAACGCCGACGCCCGCCAGGACTACACCTACGACGACGCAGACCGCTTGCTGACCATCGAGCGTCTGCCCACCGCCCACGGCAAAAAACTCGGCGTCAGCGAAGAGAAACTCGATTTCGCCTACGACCTGCTGGGCCGCCTGATCAAAGAGACCACGCCGCAAGGCGCCTTGTCCTACGACTACGATCCGCTGAGTAACCTGACCACACTGACCCTGCCCACTGGCCAACACCTGAATCACCTGTATTACGGCAGCGGCCACCTGCACCAACTCAACCTCGACGGCCAGCTCATCAGCGACATGGAAAGCATGATATTCATGTCGACGATGCGGTCAATGGAGTATTTTTGCCTAACCGTAATAATGCTGATTCCGCTATGTCAGGAATATTGCATAATGGTAAACATCCAAATTCTTATTTTGAGAGTGTTAACCAACTCACTATTAGTGCAGATAAGGCCGGTGGTAAACCGATGGTCTTGAAAACCATTGATAGAATTCGTAATACATTACTTTCGAGCCCGCGCGATGCGCAGTGGTCCAGATTATTTGGGTGATTTATGAAGATTTATTCGATAACGCAAGATGACAAATACAAAACTTTGATTGATGTGGATCAAGTGGACGGTTTGCAAGACTTCGCTTCAAAGCTAGCGTACGGTGATGCCAGCTTAAAGGCTGATAATAAAAAATATAGCGTTGTGTATAACAGTGATGATAAAAAAAAGTCAGCGCGTTCTGATTTTTATACGTTTTTCAGACCTATCCTAGTGGTCTCGGAAAAAGCATATGAAGAGCTTGGTTTTTTGCAGGTTTTCCCTCGCGTTAAGATATCTGGGCCACGTGAAAATGACGTGACACTATACATTTCCGAGTTACTATTAAATGTTTTTGATTTTGAAAAATCTGATTATGATAAAGGGGAGAATGGTTATGTGGTATATACAGCCGTATTAAAAACTCCCGACAATTACAGGGGCGAAATATTCCGAGTTTCTGAAAGCCCGCAAGTGCTATATGTCAGTCAAGTGTTCAAGGATGCAGTTGAATCAAATGGTCTTAAAGGCCTTATTTTTCGGGAAGTTGAGCGGAGTGGTTGAAGAAGGCGCAATTAACCCCGCTATCTAGGGAGCCAGCAACGCGGCAGGCCCGGTCGGGTGAACGAAATATTAGGTGATGGTGCTGCCTGGACAAAATATGAGAATATTATGAAGGAGTATAAAGGCTTTTCTGATCTGTTGGCTAATGTTGATCACTTACCCAATGTGGGGTGGTTGTTCGTCGATTATACAATAGATAGAGCGTCAAAGCACTCTGTACGCTCCGCAGTTTTTTATGTTGCGGAAGATGATGCGGAAGAGATTTTTTTCGAAAAGTCTAAACGTACATTTGTTGAGTGTCCGACTATGCTAGATATCAAAGCTATCGCTGATAAGCGAGTGATTAAGCCGGATTTAGAAGCGTATTTAGAAGCGGCATTGTACTATCTTGAGAATGATGATTTTAAAGATTAAATGATCCCTGACTCGGTGGGAATATGGCGTTTCGTGTAAGTTAATTGAAGATGCCGGCTATCTGGGCGCAAGCCTGGCCGAAGGGGTAGGGCAGTCTTCGGTACACCGTGCTGACTTCCTCGATGCTCTGGCCAGTCAGTCGCCCGAAGGGATCGCCCAGTTCGGCAAGCGCGCTGTCAGTGTGGAGCAGGAAGCCGAGCAGGCTCGCGTAGTGTTCACCGATGGCACTGAGCATCGCTGCGACCTGTTGATCGCCGCCGACGGTATCAAGTCATCGATTCGTGATCATGTTCTCAACGGACTTGGCCACCCCCTGGTGGCACCGCGTTTCAGTGGTACTTGCGCCTACCGTGGGATGATCGACAGCCAGCAACTGCGTGCAGCCTACCGGGCTCGGGGTGTTGATGAGCACTTGGTCGACGTCCCGCAGATGTACTTGGGTCTTGATGCACATATCCTGACATTCCCCGTTAAACAAGGCCGGCTTATCAACGTAGTGGCCTTCATTTCCGATCGCAGTCGCCCTGATCCAACCTGGCCAAGCGATTCTCCATGGGTGCGCAATGCCAGCCAGGAAGAAATGCTCTCTGCCTTCAATCATTGGGGAGACGCTGCACGGGTGCTGCTCGAATGCATTCCGGCACCCACCCTTTGGGCTCTGCATGAACTCGATGAGTTGCCAGGCTACGTGCACGGCCGCGTGGGTCTGATCGGCGATGCAGCGCATGCCATGTTGCCGCACCAGGGCGCTGGCGCAGGTCAGGGGTTGGAAGATGCCTGGCTTCTGGCGCGATTGCTGGCTGATCCGCAGGTCCTGGACAGCCAGCCACAAGCGGTTCTCGCGGCTTACGACGCAATCCGTCGTCCCCGTGCCTGTCGTGTGCAGCGTACCTCGTGGGAAGCCGGGGAGCTTTATGAACTGCGTGATCCAGCTGTAGCCGATGACGAACAACTGCTGGGCAAAACCCTCGCAGAGCGCTTCGACTGGTTGTGGAATCACGATATGCAGTCCGACCTTCAAGAGGCTCGTGTCCAGTTGGGTTGGCGAACGCTCGCCTGACAGATTGAGCGACATTCCCCTGTGGGAACGCTGCAGCAGGGCCAGGCCTAATTCGCTCTCCAGATCCTTGATTGATCGGCTGATAGCTGGCTGGGTGACATGCAGTAAAGTTCATTCCGTAGCGCATCGCGCTACAGAACAGGATCGCGAGCTAGCCCTCGAGTCAGATTTTTTTCAGGCGATAGTCCAAAGCAGGTCGGCTTAGACCAAGTAGGCGTGCGGCCCCGGAGACGTTCTGCTTGGCCTGCCGCATAGCCTCTTGAATCAGGCTTTCCTCAATCTGATCGAGGCTCAGGCCGCTAGCCAGCAACTGGCTGATCCAGCTGCCCTCGCTATTTCCCGGTTGGATCAATACCATCTGCGGCCGAAGGTCAGGTATGTGGTCGATGAGCTGGTCAAGCTATGCGAGCATTGGCAGTGATGCAGGCTGACGCCGGGTCAATTCCATTGATTGCTCTAAAGAGCCTTTGGAAGAAGTTCCGCCCTGACACATCATTTAACATAATATACATTACACGTAACAAGGTATTTCGAGATTAGCCCGGTTGCACACAGATTTTGAAGTTCTCGGAAGTAATCTCTTTTCATTTTGAGAACTAAATCCCTTGCGTGGGTGCTTCGCTGCCAGGAAAAGATTTTACTTCTGCAGGCTTCAGAGGCAATTCCGTGCGGCCCGTGCGACTTTTCTTGTTCCTGAATCTACTACACAGAATGCGAATATTGCGCAGAAATACTTGCGCTGGAGATCAAGCCAGCCTCAAGAAAATCCTCAGAAGCAATTGTGAAAAAATTGGCAGTAATCGAGTAACCCGAGCCTTCGCCTCACGTTCACGGATTTGCTTACAGATCACTTGTCCGGCAATCATCAGCGCGCTACAGGCTCTGGCGCGGCCTTTGTGACCGTCATCGTGAGTGATTTTACGTCATGAGCGGCGAATCCAGAAATGTCGCCCTTGACGAGCGTGATCGCGCACCGTATGCGGATTCGCCTATTCGTTTGATTAGGAGCTTTTTGGGGACCAGCTCGCTCGTTTACGGCATTGCTTACGCCACAGATCCACCTGCAAGCACGTCGCTGTGTGAAATCTGCAGCGTTCAGCGTGGAGTTGGTGCACATATTTCAAGGATCGCTTTACACAGAACAGCCCAACACCGGCTAATTTACGTGCGGATGGAGTTTTACTGCCACCCGATACCCTGGAAGCTTGTCAGAGTTGGGCTGGAAGAAAGCTTAGTAAAAAGACTGTCCGGTACCGTTGTTAACCACAATTTTGACTTGTTAACTACGGTAGTTAACAAGTCAAAAAACAAGTTTACAGAGTGGTACTGAACCTACGTGTTAACCTTGGTTTGTCTAGCTCGTCTGGGAATTCAAAGGTCCGTATCGTTATTCGAACTGTGTGGTTTGCCGGTTGAAATGTTTGCCCCTATTATCACTCGTGTTTCACTGTCAACAGCGACAGTAATCATCGGATTCGGTAGGCGTGCCTCTCCTTATCTATCAATAAAACGTCGAGCTCAAATGTGCAAATTTCAACGGGCTTCTCCATTTTTTGGCACCCTGCTAAATTAGGTTTGTGCTCATCAGAGCGTCATGAAGCGTCATGCCTGACAAGTGATTTGTGCGTTTGAGGATAGTCTATGCACCACCGACCGCCAGAGGCACCTTAACAGGTCCTATATGGAGAACATCAGCCAACTCAACTAAACATCTATTTAGTTGAGTTAGCAGTCAGCCTAGTTTCGCGCCCGCTATCTTGGTCCACTCATGTCACGCATCCCTCAGCCGCTGTTCGACACCTTCGAGCGCTTCCACGAGCTCAAACACGCTGGAAATCGACGGTGAGCTAAATTTCACAGCATTCTACGAAGCTTGCCCCGCCCTCACCTACTGTTCTCCGCGCCCTGCGCCTCAACAGCCTCAACAGCCTCAAGCTAATACCCCTGAAGCACCCTCATTAGACGAAAGCAATAGAAGCTAAGCCTCTGAGGCTGACCTCGTCTCAAAGACTTCGGCCTGCTCGGCGGTCTTACAGCGATATCAAAAGCCATCGCTGTCAATCGCCTCTCCATAAAACGTGTGCCCAGCGGGACTCGTAAGCATTACAACCCAGTTCATATCGACTCCCGTTACCGGATCGACCGCCCGGAACTCAATCAATACTCCACTTCAACGAATCACGCCAGCCGGCAAAGATCCTCATGACATTGCAATTGATTTTTTCGCCGGACTCGACGGAATAAACAGCGCATTTGAACGATCCACTGATCCCGCTGGTCAACATCACCTGTTGGCCAGGCGGATCCCTCACGCTGAATTGCACTTCATCCACGACGAGCGCCTGTTCCCACCCAGGCCGTAATCATCGCCCCCATCATTATGTCGCACGTCGAAGAGCCGCTTTCTGAGCTCACTGACTCGAACGACCTTTGCGCTATCTAACCATCCGGCTCCAACCCTGAGGATCCCATCATGAAATTCCAAGTTGTCGATCGCTCTATCAATGGCACCGCGAAGTTCTCGGTCGATACTGAGTGCGGAAAGAACGTGGATTCATTTTCGACCATCGAGGAGGCTCGGGACCGCGCGGCCTGGCTGGAATCCGAATATGAGCGGATCAGCGAGACTCTCTAGCCGCGTCCTACCCGAAGGAATAACTCCGCTTCAACGAATCCACAGCCCGGGCATGACCCGGCATGGGACGTCCCGTGCCTACAGAAACCGCATGATGATTTACATCTGCGGCCCGATGACCGGCTGTGCTGACTTCAATTTCACAGCCTTCAAAGATATGGCCGGCACCCTGCGCGCCGCCGGGCACTAGATCATCAACCCGAAGACGAAACGTCAAAGGTTGGGTTTGCCGACTGGAAACCGGCGAGAGCCGAGTAGATCGACTGCCCCCCTCACCTATTGCGCTGAAGGTATCCGACATCAACTCACCTGTCGTGCATCCAGTGATGCGGTGCCACAAATACCACCAGTATGATTTTGCGCGGTTGAGCGCTCGACAGTGACGAAGCTGGTCAACTCCGGCGAGCCCCAGCTCGATCCAATCACAGTGTTCCTCGAGAACTTCGGCCGGCGCGACTCCTCGACCGAGTCCATTCCGAACTACCAGATCGCCCAAAGCAAGATCACCATCAATTGCTGGGACAACAACTGAAACGCCTATTGCGGTGGCATGGGGCCGCGCACTGTCGCGGAGTTCGTCGCCGACTGAGACTGTCACTACATTCTGAACTGTTTGGATCGTGGGACCAGCGAAACATGGTTCACGGGAGATCCGCTGGCCACCCTGGCACGCAAGTGCATCCTTGAGTGCCGACGTTGCCGCAACTCGTCGGACTCAGGTGCATAAAGAAAAGCTGCTCAGTAAGCGTACGGGGAATACGCCTTGTGCAGGGTTTGCGTGTGGTGAAGGCCGTACTCAAGTTAGTGCCGTAGGCCAGTGGCATGGACGTTAACCCTAGGAGACCAATGGCGTGCACTAGGGCTGGAGATTGGTAGATCGCGTTAGCTAGGCGGCTTGCCTTGAAGGGAATGGCGTTCAAGCAGCCATTCGGTGAAGGAATTGAGTGCTGCCGAGAATTTAGCTGCCGTTGAGGTTGGATTTTTGGCGTGCTTTAGAAAATACTCAATCTCAGGTCTCATCTTCGGTGCGAGCCGGAGGAAGTGCTCCACATGATCCTCAAGTGTAAAAGGCCATGATTGGTCGTGCTCCAGACGTAGGACGTTCGTCGAGCTTATAGCCTTACGGGATGACTCCCGTTGTACGCGACGCAATTCAATGACATCCGTTGCATGCTCGATCTTATTAGCATACTTCCCTGAGACGGATGCGAAGTCTCCATTAATCGCCATTGCTATAGCGCGCGAAGGCTTGAAGCGTTGCAGATTGGTAGCGACGTCCCTACCCCAAACACATTTGCTGTGGCACGCGACCTCTATTTATTCAGTTACCCAATTTAGCTCATGACTTAGGCCCGCCACGGTGGAAGAGCCCCTTCGAAAAGTGAAAAGGCTCGATGCAGGAAACTGTTGAAGCGAGCGGCATCACGCCGCAGCCCTGCCTGTTGACCACCAATCAGGCACAGATGGGCCACCTGAGCAATCACTTCTGCTTCGCCTGGCATATGGACCAAGCGGCGGCACGTCCGTATCGCGAAGTCCAGTCGTCTTGTGTCAACACGCTGCTGAAACTCGCCTACCAACGGATCGTGCAGCGACCAGGCTCGGATGGAAACTTCCCGCCCAGGTTGTTTCTCAGCGGCAATACTCAAGTAGCGTTTCAAGGTTTCGCCCGCGCTACGACCCTGCGCCGCATAAGCGAGCATGCGCTCCGTGTAGTCTTCTTCCCAAGCGGCCAGCAAGGTGCGGACAAAGTCTTCGCGATTGCGGAAATGGTGATAGAACGATCCGCGGGTCACATTCAATCGGCGCGATAGACTCTCGGCCGAAACGCCAATATGCCCTATTTGGTCGAGGGCCTCAAAACCAGCCGCGATCCAATGGTTACGAGTTAGTTTTCTCACCAGTTATTTCGCTCCATATTTAGCGCCATACAGACTGTGTATGGTGCGCAACCGATTGATACGCTGCGAACACCAGCAAAGATGGCCGTTGCGTTTTGCACGCCAGCACTTTTCATGGAGCTCGCCTTGAAGAAAATCGTTCTGGTTGCTTTCAACCAATTCACTGATATCGACCTATTCCTGATGTGGGACATTTTAGGCCGCAACACTGAGGACTGGCACGTCCGAATATTGGGTTCTAGCGCTATCGTGCGATCGGTGCACGGCCTGCCTGTTTCGGTGCACGGTCCGCTTTCCGAGGCCAATAGTGCCGACGCGGTATTGTTCGTCAGCGGCAAGGAAGGGATACCCGCTGCACTTGCCGCCCCAGATTTCCTGCCGTCGTTTGAACTTGACTCCAGACGCCAGCGAATCGGCTCCATATGCGCCGGAGCATTCATTCTCGAACGGCTTGGGCTGCTCAGCGGTCAAGCAACTACACACCCGGATGCACGATCGAGCTTGCAAGCTCTGGGACTTGAGCCCATGGACCTGCCTCTTGTATGCCTGGGGAACGTTGCAACCGCTGGCGGATGCCTTTCGGCGCTCTATCTGGTGGGATGGTTGGTTGAATCCTGGTTCGATGTCGACAAGCGCCGTGCGACGTTGCTCCCTGTTCTGCCAGCTGGGCAGCAAGAGCTCTATGATGCCTTGATCGGGCTCAGTATCCGACAAGGAGAAGTTGGCGCCTCAACAACATCCAGTTAATCCATGCTCGCTCAGCGAGGCTCTGGACCTCATCAAGGCGTGGACATTGGTTATCCGGACGGCATCGCCACGCCCCGTGCGAGCTCCGCTCCTGGTGCGCTACTGCGCCTGGAACCTGAAGTTGCCGTGAACCCCACACTTGAATACGTACCTGATAGCCTAAGTAGGCACGCCGCAATATGGAAAAAGAGCCGCTTGTACAGCGAGATTCCTCCACTATGCAGATACCTCGTGTGCTTGGGAATGAGCAGTGAGCGCGGTTGTCCCTGTCCGGCTTGAAAGTCGGTAACCGTCGCTTCTAAGCTAGACAAGCACTTACAGGGCGACAAGGAGCGTTATACGACAAACCATCGCAACAAGAAACGCGACATGGCATGTCGTCTAATTAGTAGTTAGAACTCAGGAGAGATCCCCGATGCCCCGAGAATTTGAGCTCATTATGTCCGTGCCAGTCCCCTCGAGGTCCGGCATCACCCACCTTTATAAGTCGATGCACCTAGCGGACGCTTTTGCGATTCGGCTCCCTGCGGGCACATCTAGCAATCCAGATTTGCTAGCTCGATTCATCCTTTCCCACCAGCCATCCTGGATCGGATGGCTCCTGAAAGTCCGAGACACTATCGTTGCCTGTTTTGGTCTCAAGACAGCCAAACATTTGGCATCACTTGCTAATCGGATTGGAGCCTTCAAGGTCTACAGCACGAACCAGACTGAAATCGTGTTGGGAGAGGACGACAAGCACCTCGACTTCCGGATATCGATCCTATGTTCTGGAGAGGCAGAGCCAGAAGGCAGTCGCCAACTCGTTTTTTCAACCGTGGTCCAGTGCCACAACCGTCTAGGCCGGGCCTACATCTTCGTTATTGCCCCATTTCACCGCTTGGTTGTTAAGGCCAACCTCCTCCGTGCAGCGCGCGTCGGTTGGCCTCTGGCTACCTGCCCCTAAGGCTGAGAGCGCTGTGTGCCCCCTGAGGTCTAACCCTTCCATCGAAAGGCTGTTCTGACAAGCCTGGCCAAGTCTCTCATGTCAAACGTTAGGCCTCTAAGATTCATTGTAAGCGTACGCCCAACTCACCTTGCGTAAATCAGGCCGGCACCCACTGATG
Source organism: Pseudomonas sp. LBUM1645 (assembly GCF_059716185.1). Taxonomy (NCBI): domain Bacteria; kingdom Pseudomonadati; phylum Pseudomonadota; class Gammaproteobacteria; order Pseudomonadales; family Pseudomonadaceae; genus Pseudomonas; species Pseudomonas sp. LBUM1645. The sequence continues at coordinate 3,556,329 of NZ_CP166811.1, read as the reverse complement.
CGGTAGCAGTTGCCCGATCTCACTCGCCCGCTGTGTCGGCAGCCGTGTCAGCACATCTTTCAGATAGGCATACGGATCATGCCCGTTCATGCGTGCCGACTGGATCAGACTCATGATCGCCGCCGCCCGTTTGCCACTGCGAAGCGACCCGGCAAACAACCAGGCTGACCGTGACAGTACCTTCGGTGTTCTCATTGTGCAGAATTCCAGCTTGCTGAACGGCATGTCGAATTTTCTCTGCCACCAGAAATGCGCCTACATAGTCAGTGCCGGGCAATACCACGGCAAACTCCTCACCGCCATAACGCGCCGCAAGATCACCGGGCCGTTTGATGTTCTCCCGTATAATCGCGCTGATGGTGCGTAGACACTCATCCCCGGTCAAATGGCCGTACTGATCATTGAAGCGCTTGAAGTGATCGACATCGATCATCAGAGTGGTTGGGAGCGCGAGCGGCTTGAGCACTTGCTTAAAAAGCTTTGATGCGGCTGCGGAATCCAGAACAGATCAAAACCGACCTTTAATCGAACGCCTCCCAACACGATGGGTCTGCTCCTGTATTACTTCTCGGGAATACATCCAATGTCCGCGCAACACAGCCTTGTCATACTCGCTCGGGGCGGATATGCCGCTCGAGGCGTTCTTTATCTGATCATTGGGATCTTCGCTCTGCTGGCAGCACTAGATTCGACAAAATCGAAGGATAGTCACAGGAGCCTGGAGGCACTGTTAAGCCAGCCATTCGGTTATGTTCTAGTCGGGCTAGTGGTGGCTGGTCTGCTCGCCTTCGCCTCTTGGCGCGTTTTGCAGGCAACGCGTGACGTTGATCATCACGGTAAAAAATTCAAGGGTTGGGTGATTCGTGCAGGCTTGTTGGCGGGAGGGGTAGTCAACGGCGCGCTGGCGTTTTTTGCGTTGGGCCTACTGATCAGCGGCCTCAAAAGCTCCGGCAATTCCGGAGGTGGGCAAACCAAGGATTTACTGGCGCATCTTTTATCTTGGGAGCACTCAAATTTATTGGTGTACCTCTTCGCCCTCATCCCAATGGGAGTAGGCATTGCTCACATCATCAAGGGATGGAAGGCCTCGTTCGAGAAATACTTTGAAGCCGACGAAGACGTCATGCGGTATGTACGCCCCGTGTCTCGGTTCGGTCTTATAGCCCGTGGAGTCGTCTTTATTGAGATCGCCCTACTGCTGATAATCAGCGGCTCGAATTACAAAGCCATGAATCCACCGGGCATGAAGGAGGCCCTCGATGCTCTCCAGAATCTGCCGGCCGGAGGTTTGATTTTGATGGTGATGGCCTTGGGGCTGATCGCTTTTTCGGTTTATAGCTTTTCCGAAGCCTTTTGGCGCAAGATAAACATGGATGTGCCTGGGGTATCGAGAGCATAGGGACGCAGTGGATACCGGACGGAACACCCCTAGCATCTGCAATTTGACACGTGAGTTGCGTTGGAAGTAATTGAAGTGTCGCTCCCTCTTTTCGAATCCCAAGGCCAGTGGCTGCCCCCCGCAGTCCCAAAAGCTTGGAATTCCACCAACCAGTCACTCCCAGTCAATAACTGGGTACTTTGTTCCTGATAGGAGTAACAAATTGCTGAGTCGCCCCGACAAAAATGCGCTTCGTGCGATGCTGGAATCTCAAGTTCAAGAAAAGCTACAGCACGACCCTGACGCGGTAACAACTTATGCGACCAAACCTGCACCAGATCGGAAGCCATACACCAGCAAGCCAACGGTTCAGGACAAGGCATTCCACAAGGAGCTTGATCAGATGCGTGCGGACGCTGAAGCAGGAGTAATTCATAAGCCGAAGCGCGAGCCGGAGGACGGAGGTGTGTCTAGCCTTGCGCTGGATGATTATCCGAATTTATAAAAGTACCGCCGAGTGGCTAACTAGGTGTTGAACGGCTTGATGCCCGCCCTACTTCATTCGGTGAGCCTGCAGTTATTCATGGTGGGCCTATTCAATCAAGCAAGTACCTTTAGGGTTTCACGCATAAAAATCTCAACGGTCTTCGGGCCAATCCCATCGAATTCTTTCAATCGTTTTTCGACATCAGGCTGATCGTCACTCACCTCGAAGATATTCCCCACCTTTCCCGAGTATTCGTCGTTGATCTTGCTCGCCAAAGCCAGCAATCGAGTCGCTGTGGACTCATCGTAACGAACGTAGTGCGCCTCCCCCAGCATGGCAACGAGCGCACGGTGCGTGCAATTAGCCAATTTACGCGGAGTGTCTCGCTGGTATTTGTGAACAATCACTTTGTAAGCGTTTGCGGCGATTTCAGCTTGTATTCGTTTACCCATCAGAAAGCTAGCGATCAACCACTTGAACAGCCCCTCTTCATTCGCGCCGTCGAGACTGATTTGTAGATCTTTTGCGCTGATGATTTTTGGCATTGGATGCCTCTCTACAAAATTGGAATACCGCCATCAGCCAACAGAGCTTCATCGATCTCAATCGAAGGAATAGCACCTTCTATGCGACGGGTATCCAGCCAACCTCTCGTTTTGGCAACATCAAAAATCTGGCCCTGATCCATCAAGGTCAAGATAAGCTCATCAGAAACTCGGTAACGTCCGCAGTCCGGACAATCTCGCTCTTCCCATGGGCCGTGGCACTGGATGCGTTCTGCGGCACCGACACAAATTAGACAATTCATCGCTATCACCATTTTTATATTTGTAACCCGATCCCCCGTGGGTCGGTTGCGACAGCCTGCACACAGACACGTCATCGAGCGCGCTGATGAGGCTGATATTTGGTCGACTGAGCAGATCGTAAGAAAGTTCGAAGCGATGACGCTTTCAGTACAAAAGGGTCGTACCTACAGATCGCTGGGCGTCGACAGCCCGAAGTGTGTCAACAAGTGCCCTCGCGAATGACTCGGAGGATTAGATGGCGCTAGTGAAGGATCGAATAACATATGCCCAAAACACACGTAAGCCAGACAAGGCTTAGACCGAGGTGAATTGCTGCGAAGAGTTTGTTGGACAATCGAGGCTCATTGACGAGGATTTAGGGTCGGTTGACTTCATTGAGAAGCTAGCCGTTCCATTTACTGGCGCCCCGTGTCTTCAAATTGAGAGCTTGATCACCGTTCCTGAAATTGGTGAGCAGTAGAGGGCTTACGTGTCGGCTTTACGCCACAAGCCGGGAGGAGTGAGTTGGGAGTAAAAAAGGTGTGCGCGCTTGATAAGCACTTCAAGTTCGCACACTCACATCCAGGCATCCTGATGTTCAGGATATCTAAACCTCGCGGCGGGAATCCCTACTGCCTCAGCATGGAATCCAGTTCTGGACGGTCGCTTTGAGGCCGATCCATATTGAACCGCTCGCACTCGTTCTCAGCATCCAGTCGAGTCTGATAAGTAGTCTCCAAGCGCAGCTTTTGTTCATTGTCATAGATGTCAAAACCTATGGCTGAGGTTCTGCAATAGAAGCGAGACCCGTTACGGGTCGATTCGGTTTCAGTAGGGACTGCGGGAACAACTACAAATCTCGAACTCATCTTCCAGCCCTCTCCAAGACCCTCCTCAATTTTTAGCGGCTAAAAGCCACCATAGCAAGCGATGCTGCCAGTTTCCGATGGGAAGTATGAGCGGCCAGAGACCATTGGTTGCTTCGTGAAAAGTGGAGTCAGAACTGCCTGAGCACACCTACCTGGGAAGCACCTTTCCATCATCCAGCTGCTACGCTTCTCTTTCCAAGGAGGAATCGCGATGCCAAATTCAGACCTGCTCCCATCTCTACTGTTCAAAATTAATCAGGCTCGCCCTTGAGGCAGCAATCATGGAACTCACATTATGGGTCGAGCAGCGTGGATCTGCGGAGGTCGCTAGTAACGTGCGTGGAGCACTGGACACGATTAACAAGAACGAAGAATTCATCAATATGACGCTAGCAGTTTTGATGGACCCTGAGTGAGCTCTTCTCGTGAGAGTCCAAGCGTCAATACGGCTGCAGCGGTCGAATACTCCAAAGCGAAGCACCAAGGTCATGGATAAGCTTGGCTGTTCCGTCCGTCCCCCTCAGAGGAACTCAAGGGCCCTATGTGCCGTCTAGCGCATAGGTGGAGTGGCGCGCCGCTCCTCAGATCCTTTGCGAAAAGGAAATTGTCATGGCTGCAACCTCTGTACGCTTGAACTACTTCCACGACACTCTTTTCGGCCCTATAGCGAAGAGCATCGAATGCGACGTTGTCATTACACCGATCACTCCTGGCGCTTTTCAAGTGCAGGTGCTTTCTCCCGTACCGGATGACCTACACAAGGCACATTCCTTAACCATAATCCTTTCCCCCAAAGATCATCTGACAGGCACGGTGGCTCAGATGCGCAAGTTAGACAACGGTGATCTGGAATTCCAAATCGACGTATGAACATCCGTTGGTGTAGAGCTAAATTTCGGAGATCCTTTGATGAGCAAATCGCAAGCTGTGACAGCTGCCGTGCAAATCCTAATGTTTGATCGCAACGAATGGGTTCCCAATAACCCTCGCTTGCCGGTACTCATTTACCCCAAAGCAATTGCCGTCCAGGACAGCGATCCAGCCACACTGTTCGAGAAAACCTTCATAGCCAATGGGTGGCCGCCACAATGGCGATACGGGGTTTATAGCTACCACCACTACCATACCGAAGGACATGAAGTGCTTGGCATCGCCAGCGGCCAGGCTCGGTTGATGCTGGGCGGCCCGTATGGCCATGTACTTGAAGTCAGTCCAGGTGACGTGTTGCTACTGCCTGCCGGCACCGGCCACTGCAATTTAGACTCCAGCGAAGACTTTCTGGTCGTCGGTGCTTATCCGCCGGGGCAGCATGCAGATATCTGCCGCGAGGCGCCAACCAGGGCCCAACTGGCGAGCATCGACACGCTGTCGTTTCCCGACCAGGATCCGGTGCAAGGCTCGCAAGGCGCCGTACACCGGTATTGGGCTGGCCAGCGTTGAGATGCTGCAGTCAATCACGAACGGCGCGAACCTTTCCGCTGAAGACTCTGAAGCCGTAGGTGTTGTAGATGAGCGTCACCGGGATCAGCACGGCGAAACCGACCAACATGAACATCTGACTGGTGGGACTTGAGGCGGCCGCTTGCAAGGTCAGGTTAGGCGGGACAATCAACGGAAAGAGCGCTGCGATCATCAAGGCGAACGCCAAGATGAAGATCCCCAGTGCGGCGAATAGCGGCAGATAGTGCCGGCGGCTTCGAAAGCCCGAGGTGAAGCCGATCAGCAGTGCAGTGAGCAACATTGCGGCTGGCAGCCAGACCAGTTGATTGGAAAGCCGCTGCGCATATCGAGCGTCCAGCGTCGCTGTCCAGACCACCAACACGGCCAAAAGCACCAAGGTTACAATGGCCAGCACCCTCGTCTGTCGCCCTGATCGACGTTGCAGATCATCTACAGTGCGCCAATACAGCCAGCACGCGCCCAACCACATATAGCCCACTACGAGCACGGCGCCACAATACAGCGGAAACAGGCCCGACCACTCCCAGCCGTCCCCGCTGTACTGCCCGTCCTGATTAGGCACGCCTTGTACAAGCGTTCCCAGCACAATTCCCTGAGTTGCCCCGGCTAGCAGTGAACCGCACAACAGCAAGCCGTCGACCGCGCGTTTGATTCCGTGGCTTGGCGCGTAGTCACGAAACTCCAGCGCGACCGCTCGAAGAATCAACGCCAAAAACATTAGGATAAAAGGCAGATAAAGCGCCGGCAGCAGGATGGCGTAGGCCAGCGGAAATAATGCCAACAGACCGCCGCCACCGAGCACGAGCCACGTTTCATTAGCATCCCATATGGGCAAGATAGTCACGGCCATGGCACGACGATGCTTGCCACAACGGGTAAGGCCCATCAGTACGCCAACGCCAAGATCAGTGCCGTCCAATAGCACATAGTTCAGTACCGAAAACCCCAAGGCTGCGGCAGAAAGGAGTGTTATCCAGTCATTGTCCAACATGGATTCATGCCCTCAGGATTCACCCGTCTCGTCGGCCAAAGTGGGTTGCGGCCCGGGCTCGCCCTCGTGAGGCGGCTCACGCAATAATCGCAGCAGCACCCAGAGACCCACGCCGAAGATCACCAGGTAAAACGACAGGATTGTCCAGGTCGCCCCTACCACCTGCTGTCGAGACACCGAAGATAGGCTGTCAGCCGTGCGCAGCAAACCATAGACGGTGAAGGGTTGGCGTCCGACTTCGGTCACCACCCAGCCACTCAGCATCGCCAGAAATCCGGCCGGGGCCATCAGCACACAGACTCGGAGCATCCAACGCGCTGCGTACAGCCGTCGTCGCCAGCGCAACACCAGGCTGGCCAGGCCCTGCCCCACCATCAACAGGCCCAAGCCGACCATGAAACGGAAGGCGAAGAACACCGCTGGTACAGGCGGGATGTCCTCAGGCGGAAATTCATCCAGGGCGGCGATAGTGCCACTGAGGTCACGCCGCAAGTAGAGCGATCCTATGCGCGGAATCGCCACTTCCCAATGATTGCGTCGCTCAGCCATGTCCGGAAGTGCGAACAAGCGTAATGGTTCGCCCGCACCGTCAGGCGGGCGAGTCCAGGAGCCTTCGATGGCAGCGACCTTTTGCGGCTGTACTTTCAGGCTGTGCTCACCATGAAGATCTCCCACTAGGATTTGCACTGGGGTGAGCAACACAATCACCCACAGCGCCATGGAGTATGTAAGCCGAGCGCGCGGGTTCTCGGGCCCCCGTAACAGCTGCCAGGCGCTGACACCAGCCACCAGCGTGGCGCTGCCGATCAGCGCGGCCAACGTCATATGCACAAGCCGGTAAGGGAACGACGGATTGAAGATGATCGCCCACCAGTTATCGGCAATGAAGCGGCCATCGGCGCCAATGGAGTAACCGGCGGGTGTCTGCATCCAGGAATTGGCCGACAAAATCCAGAACGCGCTGATCAGCGATCCGACCGCCACCGCACAAGTGGCGAAGAAATGAATCCGAGGGCCGACCTTCTTAAATCCGAAGAGCATGATGCCAAGAAAACCGGCCTCTAGAAAAAAGGCGGCCAGCACTTCATAGAACATCAACGGGCCGAGGATATCTCCCGCCTGAGTCGACAGCCGAGACCAATTGAGCCCGAACTGGTACTCCAAAATCAGACCTGAGGCCGTGCCCACCGCCACGTTGAGAGCAAATACTTTTAACCAGTAACGGTAGACGTCCAGATAGATCTTTCGCCCACGCCACAGCCAAAGCGCTTCAAGCACCACCAGAAAATTAGCCAAACCGATGGTGAATGCCGCCAGGACAATATGAAAGCTGATGGTGATTGCAAACTGGGTACGCGCTGCCACCAGCGCTGAATCAACCGCGTCCATACAGTCCACCCACAGTAAGTCGACCTTCATCGAAATCAGCTGTCGGCAGCAAGTGAAGGTCAGAAAGATAGTGAAAGGTGTCGGCAGATATGGGCATGACACCTATCCGGTGCAGTATTTGTCGGTTGACTCTCCCCACTACGAATGATTCCGAAAGCCAAAATTTTGTTACGTAGGAATTTTTCAAGAGTTAAAGGACGAGATCTCGCGCGAAGGTCTGAGACCTCTTCCTGCTTTTTAAAAGCAGGTCTTTTCAGGCTAAAAAACTAACTCCAGACATTCAGGTTGGATGGGTTACTTATGACTCGCGAGGTATCACCGAAATCTTACCGTTTCGCTCAAGGATCGCGAACTTGATCTGATCCAGGGTTTCGATACCCTGACTCGAACGGGCTGCCTCCATGACATCTGCCTCACCCACTCGCGCATGTCGCAAACGTTGATGTAAAAGCTTGCCATTCTCGACGATGATCGTCGGCTCTCCCGAGATCAGGCGCGACACCCAGGTTGAGCGCTGTTTAAGTAACGACAGCCCAACATCGATTGCGAACAACGTCACAATCACGACCACCGAATTGGTCAGTGAAAAGTCGTCACCTAATAGCGCCTGCTGCGTTGCTTCTCCAATGATCATCAGCAACACAAAATCAAAGGTGGTCAACTCTGATAATGAACGTCGGCCTGCAATCTTGAACAACACCATGAGCGCTACGTACATCGCTACGGCACGCAATACCGAATCCATAAATCACCTATGGAAGGACAAACTGATGGAGGTTCAACGTTTGCGCACCAGGGGACTTGAGACTTGTGCTAAATAGTCCTAGCCCGTCACCGCGCAGCGTCAGATAAATACTTGCTCGACCTTGAGCATCGGTTTGCAGCCACAACTTGATACCCCGCCCTGCACTGCTGGAGCGCACGGGCTCAGGTTGCATCGTCTCGATACTGAATCCTTCCATTAAACCGCCATCCAACTCCAGCTCGACAGTGGAATCAGGCGTCCCTATAACACTGATCTTCATTGGATTGGAGGAGCCATTGCGATGGAATAATTCATATTTGACAGTGAGTTTTCCATCGATTCCACGATATTCCTGAATGCTCAGCGGCCCACGCGAGAACACCCCTGCCAATGCAAGCAGAACTACAAGCACCAAGCCGCACCAACCCCAGCGCTCGAAGCGCCATACTTTGACCTGATACGCCATGTCTTCGCGAACGGGGTAGTCGCGGCTTCGATAATCGGGATGGTCAGATTTTTCGCTCATTGCGTGTCCCTATCCTCGCTCGCCGGCCAACGCACGTTGATGAAAATACGGAAGTAGCTGTAATGAGTGATCTGCCGCCAAACGCTGCACCTGACAGCGGGAACCCATGAAACGATGCGCACGACTGAATACGCTCAGCCCCGATTCAGTCTGATAGGCCCAGGCAAAACAAATGGTGCCGGCGGGTATCCCGTCGACATCCTCTGGGCCGAGGATGCCTGTCGTCGCGACGGCTACATTGGCGGTGCTGTCGTGCAACGCGCCCAACGCCATTTCTCGTGCGACCTCACAACTGGTCAGATTGAAGGTTTCGATGGTGTATGGATTGACGCTCAACAGTCGCTGCTTTGCCTCGGGAGAGTAAACAACATACCCACTCTCGATCAGCTCCCCCCTGCCCTCTACCTCAGAAAGCAGCGTGATGATTTTCCCCGCAGTGCATGATTCAGCCGTTGTCAGCAGCAATGAGTGTTTGCGCAGGTAGTGAACAGTATCGCCGGCGATAGACATGGCAATTGTCCGAGGTGGTCATACAAACGACATCAGAGGAAACGATTCATTCCCTCAATTCATGCGCTTCGGGTTTTCGCTTCTGCCTGACAAACCGAGCCGCTGCTGTCTAACGGAAAAAAGAAAACGGTAAGAAAGAATTTCAAGAATCTACGGTGGTCTATCTGTCACCATCGTAGAGGTACATTCATGAAATTTGCTCAATTCTGTCAATCCCTGTCCAACAGGGCTGGCAGTTCGAAGACGTTCCTAACCGCCATCGTTTTAATCGTTATCTGGGCACTGACCGGGCCATATTTTCATTACAACGACACCTGGCAACTGATCATCAATACGTCGACGACGATCATCACATTTCTGATGGTGTTCCTGATTCAGAACACGCAGAACCGGGACAACGACATTTTGCATCTGAAAATAGATGAGCTAATTCGAGCAACCAACGAAGCTCAAAATGCCACCTTATGCTTGGATAAAATGGGTTCAAGAGAACTGAGAAAACTGCGAGAGCATTACAGCGCCTTAGGTGCAGCCGATGAGATCAAATTCAACGCAGCTGAGGAGGATGTTGCTGCAAGCCAGATGCCTCTTTCGTCCGAGTCACCCGAACCAGACCAAAGTGGCTCCAAAAAAAAATGAATTCTCAGCTGCTGATACAACGAAATCACCCAGCGCTTTTAACCTTTGGTTTTTTGTGGGGCAGCGGCTCGAGGAAAAGTCCTTTCTTCCTGAATTTTGCCGCCCTCCTTATGAATCTTGAGTGACGCGGTTTTGTCCTGATGAAACTCACTCGCTACCGCAGTAATCTCCGCCTTAGTAATCTCCGCCTTAGTAGTCGCCGTCTTGAAGCCCTTTGTGCGCCTTCCTTGGTCAGTACCCAGAGATTATCGCTCTTGGTGATGTGGTAGTTGTCCATCCGACCTCCTAGCGCAGTTGAGCGCATGATTGCCTGCTTAAAGTTGAGTCATGGTGCCAGCGTTACCGAAGATGGCTGAACATGGCTCTGTGGGTGACACGACTTGGGTTCGTGTTGTACTGCTGCTGTTTCCATCAGCAAATGATCAACTACGTTTGAAAGGGCTTCATGGACACTGCGACCGCTGCCTACGGCTTCTTTGTAGACAAAACGTTGTCGCTCTGCACTGCTGCCGTCCCGGATAATTTTCCGAAGCTGAGAAAAAACGCTCTCTACGCCAAGTGCCCGTGCTGTTTCGCCAAAAATCTGCTCTGCCATGACAAGCCATTGTTCAATCGTAAATGGCCGGTCGTGCCCCTCAACCAGGAACTCTGCATAGATTCCTGATCTTTTGGCTCTCCATCGATTTTCCATCAATATCCATCTAGATTTTTGCGAGTAGGCCAATCCTGGGTGAGATTGATCGATAGCGTAAGCAATCATCAATCGGAAAAAAGACGCGATGCACAAAGCGTCATCTAGACGGGGACATGCGTCTGTCATTCGCAATTCCAGCGTTGGATACCTGGCGGAGGGGCGTACCCCCCACCAACAATCGCTGGGCTGTTTCATCGAGCCTGTTGAGATCAAAAATGCGATGTAGGCAGCATAGGCGACATCACCCTCGAGAAATTCGGGGACACCCATCCGGGGCCATTCATCACAGGCTGTCTGGCGATAGCTTGCAAATCCGCTGTCGTCACCATCCCAATAGGGTGAGGAGCTACTGAATGCCAATAAAAAAGGTATCCATGGGAGCACCTCGTTCATCACCTGAATTCGATCCAGGTGATTCGGAATCTCAACGTGCACGTGCAGACCCGAAAGCAGACTACGCCGAGCTACCCGTTGGTAATCTCTGAACAGCTGCTGAAAATGATTCTGGCCTGTCGCGTGTTGAACACGCCAGTCCGCCAAAGGATGACTGCCGGCACAAAGCAAACCTAGCTCAAAGGATTTGAGAGAGTGCTGCAATGTGCCGCGCGCGTTGGCTAGATAATCCGCTGCTTGCACAAGACTCGTGAAAATAGGTGAAGCCACTTCGATCTGTGCCTGGAACATCTCATACGCGAAGCTTTGCCCCAATTCAGCTTTGCACTTGTCACTCACCGCGCGAGATAGACTCCCTGGCATCTGTCGGGTGTTTAGGTCGGTGATGAAATACTCCTCTTCGATACCGAATTTCAGCTGGCCGTTCATTGCTCCTCCCCATGCCCTAAACGATTGTTAGATGAATCGACATAGCTGACGTCTCGCACGTTGTCTTATTGGGATCTGTCGAGTGGTAGTCCTCTCCTGCGACCGCACGTAAGTAAGCCTGGTCTGCCTCGACTCGTAAGTCTCTCCACTCCTCCCATTCAACGATACCTTGACGATCCATCTCATCCGCCTGTCGAAGGAGTTCCTCGTGATAGGTGTCCGGGCAGTCCATACGCAACGGCCAATTCTCTAGCGCGCGATGCCACGAATCCAAGGCTTGGAGTCTTCGTTCTTGAGCTGGCGTCAGCAGATTTTTAAAAGAGTTCATGACTGCATGAGTCCTGGATTCATTTCTGAATGGATCAGCAGAGTTCGCCATGGGTTCATGAGGGCCGACCAGAGGTGTTTAATCTGTGTTGGCAATCCAGCCTGGTATCGCCCACTTCTGAAACAAAAAGCAGACGATTCAAAAGCCTGTCGGCTCTGAAAAACAGTTTGAATTTTTTTTGGTGCGCTCACTCCTTTGACTATGAGCATAAGGAGCGCCTCATGAACCGCACTGATTTTTTCGTCATTGAGTACAAGCTCCATGGAGAGCCGAAGTCCTTCATCATTCGGACAAAGACGATGCGCAATGCGGATGCTTGGCATTGGGCAAGCTGTGATGCTGGATTGGCCCCTATTCCGAAACTAGGAAGGCCGCCACTTAAAGTCGTTTCCAAACCTCAAGCGGAAAGGAACGGGGTAACCGACGTGAAATGGCGTGAGTCTGCAACGTTGGATTGGACGGAGGTTTTAACGCCATGAGAGCAAAGATTTTGGCCGGTGATTCAAATCGAAGCGATCCATTAGCTCAAGCCGCTGAGCTCTTTTTTGAGGCGGATCGACTCGACTCCGCCGCTTACAGCATTCTGGAGACGCGGTCGAAATCCGAAGCTTTGTGGAAAAAATTCACCGCAGCCAAGGCTCTTCAGATGCCAAACGAACGGAGGCTTACCAAAACTGGATGCGCATCAGACGGGAGAAAAAACTCTAGCTCCACGGCACAGGGAATAGAGGAACACTCGATGCTGAAAAATTGGAAATACGCCTAGGCTCCAGGATTTGTGACCTCGGATGAATACCGCCCACGTTCCCAGCAGTATCCAAGTCGCAAAGATCCAAGGTGTACGCACCGAGAATAGCAGTGCCTTTCGGTACCCCTTATGAGTGGATTCGCGCTCACAAAACAAAGGTGATTCATCATACGCCAGTCCCATGAGCGGCTCGCTGCGCAGTAGTTCGCTCTGCTTGAAATACCAGTGATCGATGATGTCATATGCCGCACGAATACCGGGCCAAGCATTAAGTGAGCTGAGCAGTCCCAATAGCGCGAGAAACGGTGGCACCACCAGTGTAAACAGCTTGCCCCACTCGGGATTGAGATTGGACATGCAAGATGCAAAGGCAATAACCTGAAATCTACATCGCGCAGGAAAACTCACATCCTCAGTAGAGTTATTTCGTAATTTTTTGAATCGTTCAGTAACTTCACTTGGCGGCTGACTGTTTACGTATGGTCGTCAGGAAGGGAGCGTGCGATCCCTTGACGAATGGAGCAAAACTATCGGAGCGACGGTCGATAGATTGAGCAGCACTGTGACTTCACGAAAAATCGCCGAAGTCAGATCGACTTGCCCAATCCGCTCGCGTGCGTCGGGGCACCTCCTCCCGCGTGAATGTGAGTACGTGAGGAAAGACCATGACAAAACTCAAATTGGGCGTCCATTCCGAAGCCGGCAAACTTCACAAGGTCATGGTGTGCTCTCCTGGTCTGGCCCATCAGCGTCTGACACCGGACAACTGCGACGAATTACTGTTCGACGACGTACTCTGGGTCGCACAGGCCAGGCGCGATCATTTCGACTTCGTCGCAAGGATGCGTGAACGCAACATCGACGTACTCGAAATGCACAACCTGTTGACGGACATCGTGTCCACCCCTCACGCGCTCGACTGGATTCTGCAGCGCAAGGTCACCGCCAATTTAGTTGGCTTTGGTTTGATCAATGAGGTGGATTCCTGGTTGCGTAGCCTGGAGCCGCGCAGGATTGCCGAGTACTTGATTGGAGGCGTTTGTGCAGAGGATTTGCTGACCAGCTTCGGTCGGAAGACCCTAGAACTGTTTCGCGATTTCCACGGCCAATCGAGCTTCATTCTCCCGCCATTGCCCAATACCCTATTCACGCGCGACTCGACTTCGTGGGTCTACGGCGGGGTGACGATCAACCCGATGTATTGGCCGGCGCGGCGTCAGGAAACTCAGCTGATGAGTGCTATTTACAAATTCCATCCCGAATTCACCGATGCCAACTTTCAGATCTGGTACGGCGACCCGGATCGAGAGCATGGCAACGCCACGCTAGAGGGCGGTGACGTCATGCCAATCGGTAACGGTGTCGTGCTGGTAGGGATGGGCGAACGGTCTTCCAGCCATGCCATCGGCCAATTAGCGCTGAATCTGTTCAAGCATGGGGCCGCGAAGCGGGTGATCGTAGCCGGACTGCCGAAATCCCGAGCGGTGATGCATCTAGACACCGTCTTCACCTTCTGTGACCGCGATGTCGTGACCGTCTTCCCGGAGGTGGTGAATCAAATCATTGCCTTTTCACTGCGCCCGGACGAGAGCAAACCCGATGGCATCGACATCCGCCGTGAAAAAACCAGCTTCCTCGACACAGTGGCAAAGGCATTGGATCTCAAAACATTACGCTTCATAGAAACGGGCGGGAATAGCTTCGCCGCCGAACGTGAACAGTGGGATGACGGCAACAACATTGTTGCCTTGGAACCGGGCATCGTCATTGGCTATGACCGAAACACTTACACCAATACGCTAATGCGAAAAGCCGGGATAGAGGTCATTACCATCAGTGCGGGTGAACTCGTTCGCGGACGCGGGGGTGGCCATTGCATGACTTGTCCTATCATTCGCGACCCTATCGATTATTGAATTGCTCAGAGCGGAATTTAGGTTCGAGCTCCGAAAATACGCGAAGAATTTTGCATCTCTCTGCTATGGATGAAGGAGCTATTGGATACAGCTGATCGGCTTTTTACCGCACGTCTCTTTTGACGAACTTCGGGCATTCCAGATGACGGAGCGCGTTATAGGGAGTTCCAATGAAATGATGAGTGAAGCAACCTGCTCCCTAGGTGCGGAAGGCTGAACGGACGGCCCCAGCGATCTGTACGCCTTTACCTCAGATCAATGGAACATTGTCTACAGCCCGTCCTCTATCGGCTTTTCTGAAGCCGCCTGGCGCAAGATAAACATGGACGTGCCGGGTGTGTCGGAAGCATAGCGCCTCTTCTCCTATGAAAGCAGTTGGAACTTTCGCGCGATGCTGACCCCATACAAGCAGCCCCAACAATTTTGGGTAGTGAATTTTGCGCATTGCGGCACAGCTTCGCAGTGGCAATTATCAGGAGATCCAAATGCTTGTACTCACGGACATGCAGCGCGCATACCTCAGGAAACTACGCGCCCTCGCCACTGACCTTCAGGGCAACGAAATATTTGCTGGCCTGACTATCGAGGAGTCAATGCGGTTCAATTTCTTGAGTGAGTCGCTTTTGGGGCAGGAGCATCGCACACAGGAAGACGTGAACGAGTATCTCAACCTCCACGAAAAACACGAGCATGACCGGCGTCAAGCGTTAGGCGCAGAAACAGAGGCGCGGCAGAACGGATCGGCACGTCATTAAAAGTCATCTGACGTTGATAGATCCTGGCTTCCACTTGGTCGACACACTTGTCCAAGCGAATAGATCCAAAATACTTTAGCTACCAATATCAGCGTAACAGTGACTGAAGTCACCGTGAGCAGATGTTGTGGACAGAAGCGTGGATCCGCAGAGGTACCTTAGTTCTTAGGCTCCTCATCAGCAAAGACGGCTCTAAACCTGCAAACGAGGAACAATACCGTGAATCTAGAAGGTGTCCCTATGTGAGGGAACCCTTTGCAGCGGTCTCAAGTTAAGCCACTGGCATTCAGCCTCAGCCTCTTCACGGGTCAGAAAGGTAGCCTGTGAACGCAACTTTTTCTCGTTGTCATAAATGTTAAAACCTAAAGGGGCTGTTTTGCTGTAGGCGCGCGTTCCATTAAATGAGGAACCAGTTTCCGTGGGGACTGCAGGGACAACAACAAATCTCGAAATCATCTTCACGCCCTCTCCAAGCACCTCCTCACTATTAGCGGCTATAAGCCACCACAGCAAGTGAACGTCGACAGTTTCCGATGAGAAGCACGAGCGGCCTTTTAGCCGTCGGCTGCAACGCTGCATTTTACCTGTGCACTGGTTCGCCGCATTGAAAGGCACATCGTCGCGATATCCGCTGGCGCAAATATTTCTGAACGGGACATAGGTTCGCCTCGGGCGGCATGATCGACTACCATGCCGCCGCGGTTTCCAAATGGGATTAATAGGGAATTCGTGATGCTACCAACGCATCAAACGGGTCATACCTTTGTTCAAGGTCATCCATTTGATCCGCCTGATCATGATGTAGCGACAAAAAGCCATTGCGGCACCCTGCCACCAAGGCGAACAATCGAATTGTAGGCGCGAGAGCCCGCAAAAATTCTACGAATCGTTCTTGCCTCAAGGTCACATCCGAAGGACTTCCAATGATCTATTCGGAGCTGGTGATCGGCAGCCTTTGCCCAGAGCAGCCATTCCCTTTGGGCAATACGCCCTCCTGAATTCTGCCACGGAACTCCCGTTGAAGAGCCTCAGTCAAAACTTGGTGTGGCATCCGGTACCCCTGAGAAATCAAAAATGAATAAGAAAGAGCTCATAGGCAAGCCTCCGGCTGTTCCCCATCGTTCGTGGATAAAAAAACTAGGGCCCGGCCTTATCACAGGTGCGGCGGATGATGATCCAAGCGGTATAGCGACCTACTCGCAAGCAGGCGCGCAATTTGGCTTTAATACGCTCTGGACGTTGTTTTTCACCTTCCCCCTGATGGTCGGCATTCAGATCATCAGCGCAAAAATAGGCCGAGTCAGCGGGCACGGGCTCGCTACCAATATCCGCAGCAATTACCCTTGGCCTTTTGTATATGGCATCGTCGCCTTATTGATGTTTGCCAATACCATCAATATTGCAGCGGACATCGCAGTGATGGGGGCGGCGCTGAAACTGTTGATAGGCGGATCGTCTCAATTCTACGCAGTCGGCTTTGGTCTGGTTTCTCTGCTTCTGCAGGTGTTCATTCCGTATAAGCGCTATGTGCGAGTACTCAAGTGGCTGACACTCGTGTTGCTGGCTTATGTAGGCATTATGTTTGCCGTGCAGATTCCATGGGGGCAGGTCGTTCGCCAAACTGTGTGGCCTCACATGTCCTGGAAGCCGGAGTATATAACCATGGTGGTTGCCATTTTTGGCACAACCATCAGCCCCTATCTCTTTTTCTGGCAAGCATCACAGGAAGTTGAAGATATGGAGGCTGACTCTAAGGCTCAGACGCTGATTGATGCCCCAGACCAGGCGCGAGCCAACTTTACTCGCATCAAAATTGACACGATAGTGGGTATGGGGATTTCGAACCTCATTGCGTTTTTTATTATGTTGACCACTGCTGTCACGCTAAATATGCATGGCACCACAGATATTCAATCGTCCGCACAGGCGGCGAGTGCTTTACGACCGATTGCGGGGGAGTTTGCATTTTGGTTGTTCAGCGCAGGCATTATTGGCACTGGCATGTTAGCGGTTCCTGTGCTGGCAGGCTCCGCTGCTTATGCCGTGGCCGGTACATTTAAATGGAGAAATAGCTTGGCGGCCAAGCCAGAAACAAACAAAGCGTTTTATAGCATTATCACTGCGGCAACATTGTTAGGTGTATTGATCTGCTTTGCTCCGATCGACCCAATCAAAGCATTGTTTTGGAGTGCAGTCGTCAATGGCGTAATTGCGGTGCCTGTCATGTTCATTATGATGTTGATGGCTTCGCACAAAGAAATAATGGGCACTTTCGTCATTCACCCTGGACTGAGGGTATTGGGCTGGAGCTGTACCATAGCAATGGCTTTTGTCGTGATCGGTATGCTCTGGGGCATGTTTTCAGCGTAGAAATTTTTTCTGAGATTTAGTCGGTTATCTCAGTCATGGCCAGAGGGTAGTTCCCCAGGAGAATCGTGACTTGGGGCGTCATCCATAGCATTCAAGGCTTGGCCTGGTTGGCCGCATGACGACTCTCATTCCGCTCAGTGATCCAGATGTGAATTCTCCAAATTAAAGGATTGAGGGTTCGATAGCGATGACTCGTTGAGATGTGAACTCCAAGCTGCATACGCGTCCGAATGTCGCGTTACAGCCGTACACCACCTTTCACCGGAAAGATCGCGAGTTGCGACCAACATCATCATTTTGCTAATAGCTGCATCCAGATCTAAAAGCAGCTCATGAGATTTAAATCTAAAGTCGTCCGCTGCGTTCATGTCGGATCCTGTGCTCAGCGGGTCTGACTCGAAGTTAGAAGTCGCAGTACCCACCAAGAATCTTGATTGTGGTTTTTAATGGATCAGCCCGAGCGATGGACGGTAGTCATTTTGTCTGGCTGGAACAGGGGGCGTGCCCCCTGGAATCAAATGAATCACTGTTCCCGCGTTTCTTATCCGCTTGAATGGATCACCAACGGTAACGTGACCACGAACTCGCTACCCTTGCCATCACCATCGCTCATGCCGGTAACCTCGCCGCCGTGCGCCTCAACCAGCTCGCGGACTACTGTCAGTCCGATGCCCAAGCCAGAGCCATTGAATCCGACGGCATGCACGTCTTGAACATAGGAGTCGAAAATAAACGGGAGTGCTTTAGCGGAAATGCCGATTCCATTGTCGGAAATGGTTATCTTCAAAACGTCGGACGCTACCGTTACGGATAGTTCGATTCTACCGTGGGTCGGTGTGTATTTAGCCGCATTTGCCAGAAGGTTGTGGAGAATCTGCGCGAGGCGCCCCGGGTCACCATTCACCATCAAGATGCCATTGGGAAGAGGGGCGTTGAAATGCTGCTCTTGTGCGTCCATTAAAGGGCGGCACGCATCAATGGCCTCACGCAGAACTTGAATCATGTCGACATCGCGGCGATTGAGGCGCAACTTACCAGTGCTAGCACGGGAGACGTCCAGCAGATCGTCGACCAGCTGTGACATATGTTGCACTTGGCCTTCGATCAACTCCCGCATCCGAGGCAGCTGATCGCTAGGCAAACGCACCATACGTTCTGCAATCATACTGATAGGCGTTAATGGGTTACGTAGCTCATGAGCCACCGTCGCCAGTATGCTTTTTTGCTGACTCAGTGCGCGCTCGGCTACAGCCTGAAGGTCTTGAGCGCTGAGTGCGGCAATGACCAGCTGGGCATTAGCCTCACGCAGTTCCTGGTACAAACGTTTCTCTTCCAAGCGGGGGGCAACTATAGCGTCTAACTGCACCATGAGTTTCGCCGGTACTGGCTGCTGATTGGTCGCGATTACTTGCTCGACCTGTTGGCTATCCACCAGCCGGCTGCTGGCGTCGCTCAACTCTTTTTGAAGTGCTGCCAGCACGGCGCGTGCTTCAACAGTTTTCTGGCCAAGCAGGAAGAGTTCGTGAGCGGCACTAGCGATCTCACGCTCATTCGTGCCATCGACATTACTCATGAGTCGGGCTCAAGCATTTTTATCTCCTGGATGTGATATACCTGAAATCCGCTTTGTGGGTCGGCCTCCGAGCAGACCTTCTTGTTCATGAAGCATTTCGCCAATCTGCAAGCCGTTTTCATCGACGCGGTACAAGCGCAGCTCATCGGAGTGGGCACTGGCCCGCATCTTGACCACGGCCATGATGCGCAGCAATCGGCTCTGCACTTCAATGTAGCGCTGGACGATGATCGCGTCGGTCAGGAACGCTGTGCCATAAGGGCTGAAACGCAGGTCGGTGTAGCGGTCTTCCAGCTCGGAGGTCATCAGCACACTGACCCCTGCCCCAGTCAGCGCGGTGACCATACGCGATAGCGACTCGCGGAAGTCCTCGCGAAAGGTCGGTGCCAGCGCCAGTTCGAAGCCTGACAGCGAGTCGATCACCACGCGAGTAGCTTTCAGGCGAGAGATCTCGGCCAACAGCAACTGGACGATTTCGTCGATGGACAAGTCCGGTGCACGACTGTCCACCAAGCCGACCTGACCGTTTTGGATCAACTGAATGAGAGTGGCATTCTGGAAATGATTGGGCCGTTGTTCGAACACCGCGATCACACCGGTTTCGCCGTTGCGTGCGCCTTCTGCGAGGAACGTCGCTGCCAGGATGCTTTTGCCCGACCCCGACGGCCCGGCCACTAGCAATGAATAACCACGGGGCAGGCCGCCGCCAAGCATCTCGTCGAGCTGTGGCACGCCCATTTTCAGGCGCTTGATCGGGATCTCCAGCGGCGCTTCAACCGGGTTGAGTGGCGCGGGTGCAAACACCTTGATCCCCGACGTCGCGATGCGGAAGGTGTGCAAGCCCGGTAACGTGGGCTGGCCGCGCATCTTCATGATTTCCATCTTGCGTACCATGGAATTGCGCTGCACGCTCTGACGCAGCCAGATCAGGCCATCGGCCACGGTGAAAATCGGGTTGGTGTCGGTTTCGGTGAAGTATTCGCCAATCAGGAAGGTCGTCGCCTGCCAGGTGGTCATCAACATGCCCAGTTGCTGAACGAACTGCGGCAGGTTGTTGTTGGGGTTGTCCTGGGTCTGGCTCGCCAGCACCACCGAACGGAACGAGTCGACGAACACCAGCGCTGGAGAGTGCGCCTCGACTTCGCTGACGATGCGCCGCAGCACTTCGTCCAGATTCCCGGCCAGAGTGTCATCGGTCAAGTTGATGTAACGAATCGACTGGTTGATCGCATCGCTGTCAAAAAAATCGAATTGTTGCTGATAACGCAGCATCTTCAGCGGCGGCTCGCCCAATACGGTAAAGAACAGCGCCTGGCGCTCGGGCGTCGCCAGGGCGAACATCATCTGATGCGCCAGGGTGGTTTTGCCACAGCCAGGCGGGCCGGCGATCAGGTTGAACGAAAACTCCGGCAATCCTCCGCCCAGCACCTCGTCCAGTCCTGGCACACCGGTGGCCAGGCGGTTGATAGTCACTTTGGTGCTCATAGCGAATTTTCCTGCGAAGGGGTGTCGCTCAAAGAAGGTTCCCACACGCCACGAAGCAATTGTGCGGTGAGCGAGGGCCCGATCAGCGTGATCAGCAGCTCGTAGAAGGTGGTCAGCAGCACTTCACCGAAGAACAGCGCATCGGCTTCGCTTTGCTCGGCGAGTACGGACTTGAGGGCAATTAGATCCATGCCGGCCGGCACTGTGCCACAGGTGCCGGCCAGTCGCGGATGAGTGGAAACGCACAGATTGAGGCTTCGGCGATAAAGCGCGGCAACCCCTTGCTGACCGATAATGGGCCCGAGGGCTGCGTCCATATCCTGCAAGGTTGAAATAATCGCGTGGACGGTCTTTGCAAGACCAGCAATGTCACCAACACGGTGCGCCAGAGAAGCTACGATCTGGCGGCCCCCTTCGCTTTCCATGGACATGGCTCACTAATTTTTGATGGGCACCTATCGATGGTACACCCTATAACCTGTGATCGAGTTTTCATTTGGGCGCAGAGCTGATGATGTTCGGATACCTGCTAGGTGCCTGCAGAGAAGTATTCCCAAACAGCAAGGATTTGCCTCTCTGTCTACGTATTAAGCACCTGGATTTGTGATTTGGATACAAACCGACCAAATGCCAAGCAATATCCAGAATGTCGCAAAGATCCAAGGTGTGCGCACCGAAAACAGCAACGCCTTTCGATACCCCTTGTGCGTGGACTCTCGCTCACAAAATAAAGGCGATTCGTCATACGCCAACCCCATCACAGGCTCGCTATGCAATAGCTCGCTCTGCTTGAAATGCCAGTGGCCGATAATGTCGTATGCCGCGCGAATACCGGGCCAAGCATTCAACGAACTTAGCACTCCAAGCAACGTAAGAAACGGTGGTACTACCAGCGTGAACAACTTGCCCCATTCGGGGTTGAGATTGCCCATAGAAGAGGCAAATGCGATGACCAAAAAAGACTGAGATGCCAAAAAGGCGTCAGTTCGATTAGCCAAGATGCTGGTTTCGTACTGAATCTCTCTTCGGTAAAAGTCCAAGCGCTCCTTTGGCGATCCGAACATCCTGGCATTGTGCTCGTTTAGTGCAGTGTCACTTATCTGGGAAGTCAAAATTCTCGGCAAGGTGGGTTCATCCTTATCAAACATGTGAAGCCGGCTTACCACCCATCCCAACCTGCGAATTGAACTGGATTTCTCCCACGTTAGCATTGGTACTCACTAACATCTGTGTTAGCCGGACGTTTATCCGCACTCCCCGCAACGCCAACAAAAATGGCCCTCTCGGGCCGTTTTGTACTCAAACTAAACTCACTTGGAAAGCCGGGACTCGACGGTGTCGGAGCCGTGTTCAGCGTTCCATTCTTTAAGACCTTGTGGTTACCGCCTTTGGTTTCGACGACCTCGCCGGTATGCGGATTTTTGTAGAATTTTACCCGCGAGGCTTGCTCAGCATGTCGCAGATGACAACTGTCGCCACTTCGTACTCATGATGTATTTCTAACGCTTTTGCTAAAAACACTCCTTGCCGACTCATAGGACTCTCCTGCTTCAGACAAAAAGCATTGATCGAGATTGTCAATCTCAGCTAGTGAGCCCGTCCTTTTCAGAATCTGCAATTTAAATATTTGTGTTAGGCGTATTCATAAAGGCATCCCAGCTTTCATAGGCGTCGTGCTGCCTCTTGCTGGCAAAATCCCAGTCGGGGCCTGAAACGCATTTGGATGTCACCAGCGTCATCATTTCCATCGTAGCGGCGTCGAGTTCTATCAGGAGCTCGTGTGATTTCATCCTGAAATCTTCGATCGATGCCATTAGCTTTGCCTCGGCGCGGAGGTCACCGCCATTGAGAAACAACTGCTCCTCGAGCGGTGGAGTACGAACACGCCAAATAATTCATACCGTCTGATCGCTGGTTCGTTTAGCCCCGAACCTTCTCCGTCAAAGTCAGCCGCTATAGCGGGACGGAAGAGTCGTTGTCTAGTCCTGAAATAGGTTTACACCTGTTTCACCCCAACGCCCGATGCATCGCATCGGGCGTTTTGTATTTCAAAGACAGGTGCGGTCGCTCGCCGTTATAGATCGATACCGACTCACTCACCATCTTCTTCGCTTGCAGCAAATCCTGTGGCCGTTGGAGCAAAAGCTCTGTCTTCAATATCCCGTTGACCCGCTCTGCCAAGGCGTTTTGGTAGCAGTCATAGCCGTCCGTCATTGAACATTGGATGCCGTATTTCGCGTGCAACGCCTGGTACATCCCCGAGCAATATTGGATACCTCTATCCGAGTGATGCACCAACGGCTGGTCTGTCCGACGGTGCTTTACCGCCCGACGCAGCGCGTGTGCTACCGACTCGGTGTGCAGGCTTTCATGGACGTGATAGCCCACGATCTTGCGCGAGAAGGCGTCGGTTACAAGACTTAGATACGCCACGCCTTCCTGCGTTGGCAGATAAGTGATGTCCGCCACCCAGACCTGTTCCGGGCGGCTTGGCACGATTTGATCAGGTCCGGGCTTGAGTAAGTTCGGGTGGCGGTGAAAGCGATGATGACTATTGGTTGTCTTGTGATACGCCCGCTTGCGGGCTACCAATAAACGCCGTTCACGCAGAATCGAAAACAGGCGATCTCGACCCACTTGCAGCTCAAGCTGAGGTTGGCACTGCAGTAAGTAATACAGCTTTCGGGTGCCCAGCCGCGGCTGCCGCAGGCGCTTTTGCTGAACGAAATCGGCAACTTTCTGATCCAGAACCAGACGAGCTGCATCGGCACGATTACGTTTGTAGTAAGCCTGGCGGCTTATCCCCATGAACTGGCAAGCCCTGCTGATGCTCAGGTTTTGGATTCGTTTTTGCGCGAGGACTTGCCGGGACGCTTTTTTACGACAGAGAGGCCGTAGTCATTTTTCAAGACATCCACGACCGCCTCGAAAAACTGCGCTTTCTGATTGGACAGCGCCAGCTGTTCTTCAAGCTCTTTGATGCGTTGCTCTGGCGTTAATGGTCGGTTTTTGTCGGGCATAGACCCCATCCTCGGCGAGCGAATGTATGTGCCTGGGCTCCAATCCTGCCGACCGTGCTTGCGTAACCACGTCAGAACGGTCGTTTTGCCTTGAATCCCGTAGCGCTCCTGAGCCTCTTTATAACTCAGCTCGCCTTTTTCGACCTGATCGACGACCGACAATTTAAAGGTCAGCGTGTAGTCGCGCTGACTTCGCCTTTTTGCTGATTCCATTACATCCTCCTGAAAAACAGATCAGAAGGTGTAAACCTTATTCAGGACGGGACACGTGCATGAAATAAGGGAGCGGCCCGATCGTCCCCGCGTTTGAAAGCGACGCGGATCAGTCGATGTCGCCGACAATGCGCACAGCGCGCTGGACGCCATCGACAGAAACGAAAAGTTCATCAAACTGACGCTCGCGGTATTGACGTCCCCCGGCGTTACGGCGTTCGGCCAGAAGCAGCCATTCAAATTACCCAAATTAGATTCATACATGAAAGATTCACATCGACAAACAGCTCGAACTTGCGGCTTGAATTGAAAGGTGGCCAGCAAGGCAACGGGCCCTCCTGATGAGCGCCCCGCCTCTACTTGGACAGGAGAAAACGCAAAGCCCGGTGATGCATGGAGAGATCCGTGTCTTTCCAAACTCCTGAACTAGCTTAGATAGATGTCTTTCAAAGATTCTTCGGTCACGCTTTTCCCCGCCAACACGGAAACGATCTCCCTGACGCGAATCGCATACACCCGGGTCGCCATCTGGATGGCTTCCACTGTTTTCTGTTCGACTAGCAGGATTGGCGTTTTGCGCGAGCGGATCTCTCGAAGGGTATCCAGCACAACCTCAATTACTTTAGGTGAAAGCCCCATTGTCGGCTCATCCAAAATCAACAACTCCGGACGGGACATAATCGCCTGGACAATGGACAGCATTTGTTGCTCGCCGCCGGACATGGTGCCCGCATGCTGCTTGCGTCTTTCCTTCAGCAGCTGGTACATATCCTCGATATCTTCATCAATGGCTTTGCAACTTATCTCGTGTTAATCCACGAGATGCCATCAATTAGAAGTCATCAATATCAACTATACAATTCCTACCCTTGGATTTTGCGTGATAGAGCGCACTGTCTGCGGAGATTAACAACTGCTTGAGACTGGATCGCGATTCATTCATCGAGGCACACCCAATACTGACTGTGATTTTAATTTCCTCACCACCAGTATCGACACTAGATGCTTCAATGCTGCTCCTGAGTCGCTCCGCAATAACTGACGCATCGAGGCTATTTATCTTAGGCAACATAACGACAAACTCTTCGCCCCCAAACCTAGCTATAGTATCTCCGGGACGAAGAACTCCCTCAGCAATTTTCACTATAGACTTAAGAACTTCGTCGCCAATGGGATGCCCCCAGCTATCATTAACATGCTTGAAGTGATCGGCGTCTAGCATGATTATCGATATTGAGTGCTCGTATCGACTTGCCCGAGCAAACTCTTTCTCTGCCAAGTTGAAAAAGTGAGCGCGATTAACTGCGCCTGTGAGGTGGTCTTTAGTGAGCAAGTTGGCCAGATTATCACTCGACACCTTTCGCTCGGTGATATCTCGAAGCACAACTGTATAGCCAGAAAACTCATCATCTTCTTCACGTAGAACGGCGATCATCGTTTGAGCGAAAAAACTGTGTCCTGATTTGTGTTGGCAAAGATAGTCTCGTGAATGCCAACCTTCTTCACGTGCGAATGTGAGATGTTCATCCAAAACATTAACTTCCAAGGCGGACAAATTACAGAAGCGGCGCAACGTCTCACCAATAGCCTCGGATTCCGTGTAACCTGTTAAACGCTCTGCCGAAGGGCTCCAGCTATTAATTACTCCCTGTTTAGTCAAGCCGAGAACTGCGAAATCGTTAACAATCGTATAGATGGCGTCCAGCCATGAGTCTGTTTGCCTTAGTCTCCTTTCAGTTGCAACTTGGCAAGAGACATCAGTCAGAACTGTTATTAAAACCTCGTCGTTGACCTTTACAATTGTACATGCGAGAACAATACCTCCGTCAGCTGCGGACGACACGTGGATTCTATGATTTACACATATTGATCCGCATGATTCTCTAAAACTCGTTACAAGGTTACGTAATTCAGGCGCTACGGAAGCAAGTGTTTCAAACAGATTTTCAAGGCCAATAGACTTAACCAATGGCATCAACAATTGTGTTGCCATGGGGTTAAGCATATCAATTTTTCCGCTGGGGTCGGTTCTTACCAGCCCTACTGGCGATAGATACATGAATGAAAGTAATGCTTCGTACTCTGACTCGATTGAGTCATTGCCCTGCTCGATGCTACTCATTTTTTATGCCCATTCAACCAGTAGGAAGCGGGTATTATTATCAATTTTTTTAAGTAGTCTTAATCTGACGGGGATTGGCCGCATTCTAAGCGCCAGAACGTAAGAAATGATCACGTCTAACTCAGGTTCATTCTCAAATCTGTGAGCGACCATGGCGTTATTCATGCAGGGAGCAATTTCCAAAAATAAATTCTTACCTAAAACACGTGCCTGTCGTAAGGCCGCACTTGTAGCTTCAAAAGTATTGTAAATTACCACCTTTGAAGCGTCGTTAAAGCCAATTATGCCGAAGTTCAGAGTATCCAGCTGATCAGGCGCACCCAACAATGCTTGTATCGATGCTTCTTCGAACGTAAGATTCATTTTCCTACTCACTCCCAAAGTGCAATATTAATTTGTAATCCCAGTCGGGCTGTATTCACCCTGCCATATAGCAATAAGTACTCTCCCCTTTTAGAATTTAATGATGACATATAGTAGCAGCAAATTATTTTGTAGAGCGGATGGATATTTTCCAACTTGACCTTGAGCCCCTCTACCACCGCCTAGCATCTCAAGCGCCTACCTTCGGAACGTTGCAAAAAGAGTCTAGTATCAAATCAAGCATAGCTACTCATTTGCTATTGTGCTGTCCACTCACCGTATTTTAGCCAATCCCGGACTGTCACCCTGGGTAGCTATCGATCCCTTATGGGTAATCTGTGATATAGATACTCAGGTGCGAGGTGCGACGTTTACCTTTAGTGCCTTTGGCTACGGCGCTTTTCTGATTAAAGGAGCATCGGCGTCACTACGCCTCTGTGTAATCTACGCTTTTTTCCAAGCATTAGGTGCGACCAGAGCCATTGCTTGAAATGCAGGCTTGGCGAACCAAAACCCTTGCATTAGATAAACTCCGCAATCGGCCAGAAAATCCCGTTCCTCGGCATGTTCGATTCCTTCTGCAATGATTTTAATATCCAGCTCCGCACATATTATGACAACACCACGGACGATAGCCTGACGGGAGCGATCACGATGGATATTACGCACTAGCGCTATATCAAGTTTTATAAGATCCGGTTGAAAGTCTGCCAACAGTGTGAGCCCTGAATACCCTGAGCCAAAGTCATCAATTGCTGTTTTGAAACCGAACTCCCGGTATTCACGTAGAATATTGGTCAGATGGTGATTATTCTCAACGTATTCGCTTTCGACTGTTTCGAAAATCAGTCTGTCGAGCGGGAAGTTATGAATTCGCGCGGCTTCCAACGTGCTTCTAATGCACAATTCTGGACGGTAAACCGCGTTGGGTAGAAAATTAATCGATAGGTTTTGAGTCATTCCAAGTTGCGCAGCAGTGGAAATAGCCCGTGTGCGGCAAAGCTGATCGAATCGATAACGATTATTATCGTTTACTTTCTCCAGCACTGACAGAGCACCCTCACCATTAAGGCCTCTCACCAACGCCTCATGTGCAAAAACCGATTGATCGCGCACGTCCACAATTGGCTGAAAAGCGAAAGTAAAATCTAAATCCAGTTCAAGAGTGTTTTTGCAACCTTGGCAACCATTGGACGAAGTCAATGAGCTTGGAAAAATTGTCACGTCGTACTCCAAAAATTAATTACCATTTTTATGGTAGTTATTCTAACCAAGCCATAAGTATTGGAACAAACAACAAATTAACTTTGGGTAAAGTGATGATGATTCACTTAGGAATTTTGATTGTAGCAGTTTATTTTTAAATCGATTCTTCCCGGCTGATAAATGCACGATTATCTTCCCTCAAAATCACACGATGATGTTTAAAACGGTTATGACTTAGACACTTACCCTTATTTCACACCGCTGGATTTTTTTGATTTAGAGAACTGTCCGTCGATGATTACAAGGCTCTGCGACGAAAATAGAGGCCAAAATAGTCAGATGGGCAGCTCCAGATGAGGGGGCTTGGGGTACAATGCTGGGTGAATTGCCCCCAGTTGCTTAGACTCATCAACGGATAGCTATGAGACGGGGGTATCTGATAGACCCCGCAACGGTACCGCCATCAACCACCTACCTGCACAAGCCTTGGTCATTGGACGACTTGGTAATCGCGGTAGCGTCTCTCCTGCAGCCTGATTACCCCATTCGTAAGATTTGAGTCGTTGTTGGCCTGTTAGCTCTGATGCTCCCAAGTCCACCATTTGCCCTCGGGCTCACGCACAGATCGCTTGGCGCGCCGCCATTTCAATTCTGAGTTCGCCAATCAAATTTGAAATCGCCCGATTGGACGTGAGATCCGATGCCAACACGCCGGGGACAAACAGTTCCACGCGGCCAGAGGAAGGCTCAATCATCTTGATCAATAGCGAACCTTTGGGATTCACGGAGCAGGTGCAGGAGCGAGGTAATAAACCGCTTTCAATGATATGTCGGAGCTCAAGAGAAGAAATCATGGGGTACGTCCGAAGGAAAAATTCCTTCTCAGTCTTGTCTATGAAACCCAGTAGTCAAGGAACGCGCCGGAGTAAATTCACGACCAATTGTTTCCCGTCCACTGGCCTTGAGCTGACGCGGCTGACTATTCATTTTTTATACTGCTAGGCTTGGCGTTTTCATGGAGGAACCTTGATGCCAAATTCAGATTTGCTCCCTTCCCTGCTCTTCAAAATCAATCAAAACCAATTAGCTCTTGAGGCCGCCATCATGGAGCTGACGCTCTGGGTCGAGCAACGTGGTTCTGCTGAAGTCGCCGGCAACGTTCGCGGTGCTTTAGACACGATTAGCAAAAACGAGGAATTCATCAATATGAGTCTTGCGGTGCTTATGCCACCTGAGTGACCTGGCCAAAACGCTATCAGTGGCGTCGTTCAGTCAATACTGCGCCAAGGATCGTGTGAGAAATGAGACAAGCTGCCGAGGCTATGTATCGTCGTCGTGGCCGAAGAATTTGGGATCAAGCACCAACGCGCGTAATGGCTTCAAACGTTTTTCGGCGAGATCAGCTTGCCGGGAGCATTCAGTGGCGTCCCCGGCAGCGCCCACAGCCGTCGCCTGCTCATTCAAATAAGTTTGGTCACAGCAGTGACCAAAACTTAATTCTTTATGAAGTTATATTCAAGCCGGAGACGTAGTTGCCATAATGAGAAATCGTTTAATCTAGGCATCTACGATATCGATCTAGTTAATACCCATAATAAAAACAAAGCATCACACATGGATAGCACACTAATTAAAAGCTGATTAACTTTTTACTTCCAATTTGCCATTCGTCGTCATGCAGAAAAAAAATTCAACTTTTTCGAAAGCGGGTGACTCTCACTAATACAGCCATCAAGGCGGTGGGTGCATTTTCTGATTGATTGGCGATTGCTGATAGGAGATAGTAATGAACTACGAAGATCGCGATACCTATGGCATGTACAAAACCAACCTCCTACGAGATACCAGCTCTGAGGAACAGGGGCCTGGCCCCGACCTGATGGGGGCAGACACACTCATTGGAAATGATGTTTATAACCATAATGAAGAAGACTTGGGAGATATCAAGGAAATCATGCTGGATGTTCGCAGCGGTAGAGTGAGTTATGCTGTTCTCTCTTTTGGTGGCTTTCTTAGCATGGGAGAAAAGCTGTTTGCGGTACCCTGGAATGCATTGACACTCGATACAGTAAATAAGCGCTTCGTACTAAACGTAGAGAAAGAACGCTTGGAAAATGCACCAGGTTTTGACAAGGACAATTGGCCTAATATGGCCGACGAATCTTGGGCAACTGAAATCCATTCTTTCTATGGAACTAAACCGTTCGATTACGATACTGTCTAGATACAAAGTATCGACAAAAGCTAACTGTCCACAACCAAAATGAAGAGTGATGCGCGCCGAGCAAACAACGACATGTTAAGATTGGTCGTTGGTGGCCAAACCCTAAGGCGCGCATTGCGGTGAAAAAGCGGTAACAACAAGGGTTTAGGGTGGATTCTGCTGACCGCCGTCGAATCCAAGGCTAGCCCAACCGCATCGTACCCGAAAAGCTATTCGTTTGAAGTCCAAAAGCTCGCGCGTCACGCGGGCTTTTTTTGATGCGACATCTAGGCTCATCACGTGACTCTAACGATTTTGGCTAGCGAATGAGACTAATGGCGGTGGCTCGGATCAGAATTTCTTCCTGTTGAAAACGCCCTTCAAGATCGCGCTTAAAGCTTTGCCACCAAAGCCGATCAATAGCTTGAACCATGACCTCATAGACGATGATGTCGTCCTCTGCTCTCTCGTTATCTTTCTGCAGTGAAATACCTTTCGCCGGATTGCGAGTGAAAGCCGTCACTCCTCCGAACTGTTCGGCCAACTGCTCCCGTACACGGCGAAAAAGCTCGACGGGCTGAGGCGTGCCATCGTTCGTGTTGAGCGGCAAAAAAATCTCGATCAGGTGCATTAGATAACCTCGACATCTTAGGAGGTCGTTTCGTGAACAAGGCAGATGCCTGTTCATAGGATCACTTGTGTCGCCTCTCGGGTGAAAATTTCAATGGTCTTGGAGCCAATCCCTTCGAAAGCGGTAGAGCGATTCTTAAAATCCTGGCGATCGGCACTCGCCTCTACGATATCGCTCGCCCCCACCCCAAACATATTCGTTGCTGGGTTTGTGAGACAAGGCTCGGATCTTAGTATTGGCCGGCAATATCGAAATCAAGCCCCGAAAAATTCGGGGCTTGATGGTGTCAGACGGCATCAGGGTTTGCGGCCTCCACCTCCGCTCATCCCACCATCCTTGCTTCCCACTTCAGATAATTTATCGCGGTCATCGGCAAGGTTGTAGTGGTCAACTAATCCCGGACACGACGTTAAGTTTTTCTTCGGCCCGAGCTGGCGCCAGCCCGCCGTTGAATTGATGGGGTCGAATCCAGTTGTACCGATGCATCAAGAAGAGGCTGATATCGCGTTGGGCTTCTTGGGCCGTTCTGTAACCCAGAGTCGGTATCCATTCGGTTTTCAAGCTGCGGAACACGCGCTCCATCGGCGCGTTGTCCCAACAATTTCCCCGGCGACTCATGCTCTGGCGAATTCGATAACGCCACAGCCGCTGGCGAAATAAACGACTCGCGTACTGCGACCCTTGATCCGAGTGAAACAGCAAGCCCTGAGGCCTTCCTCGTTGCTCGTAGACCATATCCAGCGTCTTGATAACAACTCAGCGTCTGGCTTTTCTGACAACGCCCAGCCCACTATCCTGCGCGCGCAAAGATCCAGCACGACAGCCAGATAGTGCCATTTCCCCTGGGCCCAAATGTAGGTGATGTCGCCGCACCACACCTGGTTGGGTGCCGGGACATCGAACTCCCGATTCAAGATGTTCGGGATATCCAACCGTTCGACCGTCGCTCGTTTATAGGCATGAGAACCTGGCTGTTTGCTCACGAGGTCAAGCTCACGCATCAAGCTGCGCACTTTGAACCGACCGAGTTGCTCACCATCGTCACGCATCAACGAGAGAATGCTACGGCTGCCGGCAGCACTGCGACTTTGTGAAAACAACTCGCTCACCCGACTGCGCAACCGAAGCCGTTCGATATCAGGCATTCGGCGCTTGAGGCGGTGGGCGTAATAACTTGATCGATTGATCTCAAACACTTTGCACAGCCAATCAATCGGCTCATGGACGCTCAGCTGATTGATCAGCGCGTACGCTCGTGATCTTCCGACATCAAGAGCGCGGTAGCCTTTTTTAGTATGGATTTCTCTCGCTCAAGGCGAGCGATCCGAGCTTCCAACTCCTGAATTTTTTGCTGTTCCGGGGTCAGCGCCTTGCTTTGCGGGGTGACGCCTTGGTGTTCCTTCTGAACCTGCTCAACCCAGCGGCGTAGCGCTGACTCGCCGACGCCGAGTGAACGACTGGCTTCGATGTAGCTGTAGTTTTGCTTAAGCACGAGGTCGGCAGCCTCGCGTTTGAATTCAGCAGAGAAGGAACGGCGTTGTTTGCTCATCTGACACCTCGATCTGGCGAGCATTCTCGCCTAAATGGGTGTCCGGTTTCATTAGACCACTACACAGCAGCCCACGGCTGTAAGTAATGCGATTCCCCTTGGGCCCCCAAGGCCTGCGTTTCAGTTTCAGCTTCTGTTCCAGCTTTCAATCCTGTGGGATTAAAAAGCTAAAGAAAACAGAAGAAAAAACCGGCGGCATCCTATCGGATAAAGGTGTGTGGGGGCAGCGCTGCTTTTCTCTTGCCTTCAAATATATAAACCCTGTTCCATCCTTGTATAAAGGCCCACTCTCACCATCAAGAATTTAATTCTGGAACCCGCTCCGGTTTTATACTGTGGTTCCCAACAGGGTACCGACTCCTGCTGCCACCGCCATCGAAAGCGCACTCCAAAAAGTCACACGTAAAACCCCATTTTTAATATTCGCCCCGCCGACCTTGGCCGCCAAGCCGCCAAGGATAGCAAGGAAGACCAACGACGCGACGACGATGACTGGGATGAGATGTTCTTGTGGAACTACTACGACCACGAGTAATGGTAGTGCCGCACCTACGGCAAAGCTTAGCGCAGATGCAAGAGCAGCCTGTAATGGCTTTGCACTCATCGCATCGGTGATTCCCAACTCATCTCGGGCATGCGCCCCCAAGGCGTCGTGATCCATTAGTTTAGTCGCGACTTCTTTTGCAAGCGGCACCTCAAGTCCTCGCTCAACATAAATTCCTGTCAGTTCACGATTCTCGCCCTTCGGATTTTCCTGAATCTCAATTCGCTCCTTCTCTAGGGCAGCCGCTTCCGTGTCGGCTTGGGACTGCACGGAAACGTACTCTCCGGTAGCCATCGACATAGCACCGGCGACGAGAGCAGAGACACCCGCTATAAGGATGCTGTTGTGAGTTGCGTGAGAGGCGGCTACGCCCAGAATCAGACTTGAAGTTGAAACGATTCCGTCATTGGCCCCCAATACGGCAGCGCGCAGCCAACCAATGTTGTCTATTGAGTGTTTCTCTTTATGATGCGCTGCCATTCTGGAATTCTCCGTGTGAAAAATTGCATTAGGTCGGATCACTCTGGCGTCATGAGCACCGTGAGATTCATGTTGATGAACGGAGATCCAATCACCGGTAATGACTGAATCAACCGATTAAATTTCAGAAAGATGCTTTACGCTGCCAGCATGCCCCAGAACATACCGATCAGGGCAAAAAGCCATTACGATAGTACATCGTGTTTAACAAAAAAGGCCCTCGAAGGGCCCTTTTGTACTCAAACCAAATTCATTTGGTCGCCAGGACTCAACGGTCGCCGAGCCGCGCCCGGTTTCCGGAATTACTTGACCAGTTCAGACCTACTCCCTTCCCTGCTCTTCAAAATCAATCAGAATCAACTGGCCCTCGAAGCTGCGATCATGGAGCTGACACTTTGGGTCGAGCAGCGCGGCTCAGTGAGGTCGGAGGCAATGTGCGCGCCGCGCTGGCCACTTCATACCACTGCTTAGCTATGGGCAAGAGATGGCAAGAGCTCAGGATGATTTGAACACAACCTCCCCTCTCACCGCCCGCGAAGTCTGCCAGGTACTGACTGACGTCGCGCTGGGCAAACGCATCATGATGCGAAGCTGCGCCCAGTCATGGAATGAGATCTATCACGGCCTCATGCCCGTGGAGATTGATGGTTGGCAGCTCACACTCTTCAATGACAGTGACACCTTGGACTACTGCGAGTACTGCAAGTCGCCAGATGGCCGAGTCGGGACACTCGAATTCTGGCAGCGCGACGGAGTTGATTCTGTCGAGCTATTGAGTGCCTGGGAGCGGGAGCAGCTCGAACGTTTACTCGCTGCGCTCTGAGCCTGTACGCAAAAGCACGTTACCATTGCCGACTCAGAATCAATGGAGGCCACTCGTGAGAAAGCCACCTATGAAAATCATCATTGAAGAATGGGATGGGGACGGTGCAATTCGAATTCCCGATGAAGCGCTGCAGGAGTTGGAGCTGGATGTCGGCGACGCTGTGTATCTGATAGAAGAATTTGTCGGCAACACGCGCTGCCTAGTCCTATCAAAAAAGCCTCAAATCACAGATCGGATAGACGAGCTTACTGAAGCCTGGAATAGCGAACAGCGCGGCAGCCTCGAAGACAAATGAGGACGCCAAAAAATGCTTCGCTGAACCAGTACATCAGGCTGAACTTCAGAGTCCTCCGCCAAACCGGAAACGCATACCTGGACACATCACCTGAAGGCGCGAGATCGAGCCGGGCTTAAGCCCGAAGGAGCGACCTCTCCATTGACGTCACTTCACACCACAGCTTAGCTATGGTTGCCATGCGGAATGAACGCGAATCGAATCACCATATCCTGTAGAGCTATGTGATTGCAGCAAGCGTCCGAACGCCAGTTTCAGTTCACTCGGTTGCGCCCGCTGCGCTTGGCTAGATAGAGCGCATCATCGTAAGCGCTCCATAAACCCCACCTGCACATGAAGCGCCGATTCAAGGATGCTGAGCTCCCATTTCTCGCTCGGATCGACCGATCCGCCGGACGGTCTGTTAGTCGTTACGTGTCTGTTCAAGACGCTTATCAAGCTCGCTTGGCGGCAAGTTCGGCGTCGAGTGAAGCGTTAGCCAGACGGCCCGCAGAATGTTGATCGCGGCCATGTTCAGGTGTTGTTCGGCGGCGTGCAGGGCCAGTTCGGCTGCCAGGCGCTTGTCGGCAGCACTGAGGTGCGCCGTTTTGTGGGTCATGTCCGCATCGACGTTGGCCAACAGCCCCTGGAGTTCCTGCACCGCCTGATCCGATGCCTGACGCATGTCCGCCAGTAGGCGGCTGGCTTCGGCAGGCGTCATGGCCAAGGCGCGGACGCTGCGAAAAGTCAGGCGGGCGGGCAAGGTGGCCAAACTGAAACCCGTCGAAATTAACTTGCCAATCATGCGAACAACTCCTGTAAACGAGTGTTTCAGCAGCGTATCAGAGTAAATCGCAAAAAAATGTCTGCTCATCGCTTGCCAGAATCAACTCTCCGCCTCTTTTTGGCATCAAGCGTCTGATCGTCGTCAGAACCCTCGAACGATGCGCCCATAGACGCTCGATCTGCTCATCCTTGGCAGACATTTCCTTGTCCTTCGAAAACATCTGCTTATGCAGCGACAGCAAAAGCTGTTTCAGCAAAATAGGGTCGTCAGGAAGGGTTTCGGGCACGGAAATCATGCCGTGGATTATACCGGCTCAGGTGACGAAGCGTGGCGCCAGCACCTTGTGAGGTTGATTGCCCCAGAGGTCGATTCCCTCCAGTAGGAGGTTCAACTCCCGCACCGTCAGCTCGATGGCTTCGTCATCCGCATCCGGCTTGGTCTTGAAGTCACTCGCCTGCCGACGCAGCGCGCGAGTGAGATTAGGATCTGTTGCCGCACAAGTGGGCGCCCGTTTAATCACGCAAGGTGTGTTGGGCGGAAGCTTACATTTAAGGCTCATAGTCGCGAGACATTACGCTGAATACGTAAAGTGGAAGTCAAATCGGCTCATCACGTTCTGCAGAGGAATGTGTTGAGAGCTTTGAGCCTCCCTTCCTGGTCTTCACCATGACAAACATCTTGATGCGGTCATGAATTTCCTGGAGCGCGTGACGAAAAGGCTCATGCCGCTCACTGGTCGTTGGGTCTTCAAAATTCCACACGATCATCTCGCCGTACGTCGGCATTCGCGATGCTTCCTCAGAAGACTTGTCACACAGCGTGATGACGTAGTGAAACTCCTGCCCTTCAAACTCATCGATCGATTTGCTACGCAGGCCGTTGGTCTCTATGCCTATGTGTTCGAGAGACTCCAGGGTTCGAAGATCAACCTGACCAGGCTCAACGCCTGCACTGAAAGCTTCGAAGTCTGATGAGTCGGTGTGGCGAAGCAGCGCTTCGGCCAACACGGAACGGACATCATTTTTGGCGCAGACAAACAGAACCCGTAATTTGTCAGCCATTCCTCTCCTCCCCGCTCGAACAGTGATCAGAGAAACCGTCATTGTTCAGTTAAGCAGCGTTTTTGATCGCCCGACTTCGAGTCGATGGGATGTACTATTTCCAAATCTTTCAGCGCCGGCACCATCCGTGGACACTGCCGTAGCGGCAGGCAGATCAAATTGAGCAAAGCTATTTCAGTCTGCCTCCTCCAATAGATTCAAGAGATCAACGAACTGGCCTGTCAGTTTGTGATGCCTGTCCAGATAAATCAGGGGTAGGCATCGCTCATGAGATTCACGCATCTTGACCGAGCTGCCAAGATACACCGGGAGAATTGGCAACCCTTCCTTGATGAGTTCGTCGACCAGATTGCGGTGGAAGCCAGTGGTGCTCAGATAGTGATTGATGACAATCCCTTCAACGACCAGTGACTCATTATGGTCAGCCTGTAGTTCTGCCACCTGTTCCAGCACTTGATACAACGCTTGGCGAGCGAAGGTATCGCAATCAAATGGAATCAACACCGAATCCGCTGCGATGAGCGCACTGAACGCATAGAAATTCATGGCTGGTGGCGTATCGATGTAAACGCGGTCGTAGTCTTGGGAAACCTCGTCCAGTAGCCGGCGCAATTTGTTGATCTTGAATTTCGCTTCCAGCTTGGGCTGGAGATCAGCGAGCTCGCCGCTGGCTGTGATGACGTGAAGATTGTCATGGGCGGTCTCGAAGATCTGCACGCGACTTTTCTTCGCCGCCGGCCCTGAAGACAGCGTTTGCTTGAAAAAATCGGCAATACCCACTGGGATGTTATCCCCGGTCAGCCCTGTCAGGTAGTAAGTGGAATTGGCTTGGGCATCCAGATCGACCACAAGCGTGCGATAGCCTTCAGCTGCGCTTGCGGCGGCGAGGTTGCACACAATGCTCGACTTACCTACTCCACCTTTTTGATTGAAAATGACACGGCGCATCAATGCCCTCCCTTTGGCAAAAACTCCAGTCTATCGATTTGTTGTTGATCTACAGTGCTAACTTGATGAACTTTATGTGTCAGCGAGCTGGGCCCCGTATACACCTAACCGGGTACGCGACCACAGAGTTCTTTTTCCTCACACTTGCCTATGAGCGAATCAGGCATCACAGACACGGAGAGCAGGCGTTGCTGACACTAGACGCACTACGGGCGCAGATGCGAAATGCAGAACCCGTCTTGAAAGCACTGGATTTGGAACTGGAAAGGATAAGGGTCGATCTCCGGGAGCCTGGAAGTGTTGAAGCCTGCATCAAGCAAGTCATCGAGGTAATCGATACCCATCTGATGGAGTTCAAATCCAACCCGATACTTGGGCCAATGGCGGAAGAGCTCAAAGCGCAATACGTAGAAGGGATACAGTCTCAGGCGACACAGTCGCGGTCGTAATCATCCATCGTGTAAATCGCTGCAACACATCGCTGACACACGCCGGACGTCTGGCTCATCGCCGTAAGATAAACGTCATCTAGGCGAACCACTATGGAAATAGGCGACTCGCCTCTCTTCCGAGTGCTCGTCATGACAACACCTCTCCCTTCAGGCCCGGCGGAAAACGCAGACGATGAGGCGCACGCTGCACTGAAATCCCTAGTGGCTCTGCGAAAAAAGATGAGCAGCGCATCGCAGTCTCACCTTGATGTATCGCGCATTCATCCGAGCTATCGCGACAGTGCCGCAAACCTCCTCGATTACCTTGTCCTCAGGCGCCACGACATCCGGCCACTGCAGACTCAGTTGACTTCATTGGGCCTATCGTCACTTGGAAGAAGCGAACGCGATGTCCGTGGCTCAGTAGACCGAGTGATATCTGTGCTTGAGCGAATGACCTCAAGAGCGGTGTCCTGCGGTAATGAAGGCCAGAAAAGGCCTCCAAAAAAAGATGCAATATCGTTGGTTGAACACGGCAAGGCTCTCTTCGGCTGCCACGACCGTGACAGAGCCGTTCGTATCATGGTCACCATGCCTACAGAAGCCGCCGGTGATTATGAGTTCGTTGAACGCCTGGTGGCAGCGGGCATGAACTGCCAACGGATCAACTGTGAACATGATGGGCCGGAACAATGGCTGGCGATGATTGAACATGTTCGCCGGGCGAGCCTCAAGTTGGGAAAACCCTGTCAGGTCGCAATGGATCTTCCTGGGCCAAAACTTCGCACCGGTGCCCTGGCCGAAGGTATGCCGGTGCTCAAGATCCGCCCGCTACGCGATGACACGGGCAAAGTGCTGAAACCAGGGAGACTTTATCTAACATCAGACGCTTTTCCGGCAGCTGACTCCATCCAGTTACCCGCTGAGTGGCTGGAACAGATCGAGGTGGGTGACATCCTAAAATGCCATGATGCACGCTTTTCCAAACGCACAATGCGCGTGGTCGAAACGCATACTCAAGGCATTTGGGTGGAGCTTGATCAAACCACCTACCTCGTGCCGGAAATGGAGCTGAAACTCCAGACGCCCGCTGAACGCAAATCCACCGGGCGAGTTATCGCTGTGCCTCCTAAGTCTCAAACCATTAAATTGCATGAGGGTGATCTGCTAACGCTCACAAGAGATCCTGATGAAGGAGGCCCGGCGATAGTGGACGAAGCAGGCAATGTGATTACCTCGGCACACATCAGCTGCACGTCTGACGCAATCTTCCTTGCAACGAAATCCGGCGACCCGATATGGTTTGACGATGGGAAGATCGGTGGTGAGGTGTTATCCAAAACGACCAATGCGTTGCACATTGAGATTCATCACGCACCGGGTGGTGTGAAGCTCAAGGCTGACAAAGGAATCAATCTTCCCGACACAAATCTCGGTCTCAAGGCTTTGGCCGAAGACGATATCGCAGCGCTTGAGTTTGCCGTTCAGCACGCCGACATCATTGAACTCTCGTTCGTCAATCAAGCAGAAGATGTTCGATCTCTTTTTCAGCATCTGGAACGCCTGAACGCTGAGCATTTGGGAGTTGTATTGAAAATCGAAACCCGCCAAGGTTTCGAAAATCTAACGGATTTGCTGCTCACAGGTATGAGGAGTCCAAGATTAGGGATCATGATTGCCCGGGGTGACTTGGCGGTGGAGACAGGTTTCGAACGAACCGCTGAGCTGCAGGAAGAAATGCTTTGTCTATGCGAGGCCGCCCACGTCCCCGTCATCTGGGCCACGCAAGTCCTTGAGTCCTCAGCCAAGACGGGCGCCCCTACCCGAGCGGAGATCACTGACGCAGCCATGGGCATCCGCGCCGAGTGCGTGATGCTGAACAAAGGGCCGTTTATCCTCAAGGCCATCAGCACGCTGGACGACCTGCTTAAACGCATGCAAAGCCACCATGACAAAAAGCGCGACATGCTGAGAAAGCTGCGCGTTGCAAGGTTACCCGTGCAATCAGAGTAACAGAATTGTCATCTGCTACTCTGTCCTCACATTACTCCGTGCGAGGACGATGATGTCATTTGTCGACGATTTCGTGGCCCAGATCATTTCCCTAGAAGTCTCCCTTTATCACTCGCGAGCTCGGCTGCAAGCCAACAGTGATAGCGAAGCGCTGCATGACCTGAGGATTGCAGTTCGGAAAATACGAAGCCTTTTGCGACCACTGCGCAACATGCCTGAGGTTGTAGAATTGAATCAGGCTGCCGCTGAAGTAGGCAGGGCCACTACCCCCACGAGAGATCTGGAGGTCATCGTTGATGAACTTCGGAAGATGGGGTACCCGCGCCAAGCAATGAGCCGAACCGGAACACTCGCAGAAAATTATCGGAAGATTGCCGGCAGCTCAGCATTCAACAGATTGTTTGGAGAGCTGGATCGATGGACAGAGTTGTTCAGGGCCGCCGAGAGGGCCGGCGATCTTGCCCATATCAGAAGACACATTCAGAAAGCCCTGAAGAAAAGAATCAACCAACTGATCGCCGGGCTTCGGGACAAGCATTTTGACCGGCACGAGCTAAGAATCATCGTGAAAAATGCGAGATATCTCACCGATGCTTTTCCAACATTGTCACCGCTCAGAGCCAAATCCAAAGCTCAATTGAAGTCGGTACAAGCGTCGCTCGGCTCATGGCACGATCATCATCAGTGGTGCCTGCGGGCCGAATCTGAAAGTGATTTGGTCGAAATCGCGCCTACGTGGCAAATCGCATCAGAAAAAGCGTTAGCCGATGCTGAGTTGAAATTGGCGTCGCTGCTCGATCACCTCGAAAAAGACTTGGAAAAGTCAAAAGATTAATGTGCACAAAACCTATTGAAACCATCATTTAGATCCTGCTTGGACAAGGCCGGATTAATACGATACCGGCTTTTTAACAAGCGTTAGTCACGGCGGATCAATCGCCCGAATCAGACGCACAGCGCTTAAGCAAAGTCCTGATCGAGCCGCGGACATTTCGCTTGTCCGCAGGCGATTGCCGGCACGATAATTCCGACACGGCCAGCGCGGCGGCCAGGTGCGTCTTGCCTGTATCCAGCCCGCCGATGAGTACCGCGTTTTGTGCCGTGTCGGTAAAGCTCAGGCTCGTCAGCTCCCTGATTAGGTGAGAGTCGGCGCTGGAAACGGTGATGCGCCAGCCTGTCGATCTATCGGCGCCCCTTTCGATGGGTAATGATCTAGTTCTTCCAAGTCCAGCATCCGAAGGCCAATTAGAAAAGCACGCCTGCCTCCGCGAGCACACGAACCTGATCGCGCTGGGTACCGTCATCGCCAAAGGTTGAGCCGGAGGTGACCTCCTCGGCGCGCACATAGGCAAGCTCGCCGCGCACGAAGAAGCGACCGTCTTGATAGGTGGGTGTTGCGGTCAGCGACCAGGCGTTGGAGCCTGTCCCATAAAGCAGGTTGGTGGGCGAGCAGTCCTCGTCAGCTCCGCAGTCGCCGCCGTTGCTGTCCAGGTATTCGGCGCGGGCGCCGATCGACCAGTGGCTGGAGAAATTGTACTTGGCCAGGAACGCGGCCCCGTAGGTTTCCGCCGTGCGATCAACACCAGCTTGTGAGTCGTCATCGACCCGGGTGTATTGCAGGTAAGGCGTGAGCGTCAATGCCCCTTCGGTGTGGGTAAAGATCAAGTTATAAATCTGGCTGTTGTTCTGCGCCGTTGGCGTCGCGACCGAGGACTTCGAGTTGCTGGAGAAATTCCCGCCCCCGATCACGCTCAAGGTGTTGGCGGCATCAAAGGCGTATGAGAAGGAGCCAGTCACCCAGTTGTACTTGCCGGAATAGAAACCGTCGTTCAGCGATAGCGCTGCATTGGTCTTGCCGCCGGAGTAGTTAACCTGCACACCACGGCTGATGGCAGGCTCCTGGTTCCACAGCAGCCCGCGCTGGATGTTGATGTTCTGGAAGGTGAAGGTCGACTCGGCCCCGATCATTGTGGGCAGCGAGCCGGCCATCACAGAGATTTCCGGGCTGATCACCGCCTTCAAGTAACCGACGGGTACATCGCCGTAAAGCCTGTCCACGGTCTTGTCCGATTTGAGATAGGCCGTACCGAGGGAGGGCAGCGCATACCATCCGGCCTGAATGTAGAACTGCAGCGGCCCATCGATCGTCTGGATTTCCACCTGGGCGTTGCTGACATCCGACAGCGACTGCGAATTGCCGGTGTCGGGTGCATCGACCACATGGTTTTGCCACAGGGCGATCCCCGTCAGTTGCCCACTTACGTAGACTTTCCCCTGCGGGCCGGCATCAATGGCAAAAGGGTTGTCGTTCGGCTGCAACGTGCTGGAAAGGCTGGGTGCGGACAGTGGGTCGGCTGAAACACTGGTGACCGCAAGCAGGGCTGCAACGCCACCATATATTCGGAGAAAAATGCGGGCTTGGTTCGAACTTTTTCCCGAAACTACGAGACGACCATCAAGACCTGAAAAACGCGTGACGCACTGCTTCATAGTGATGCTCTCGACACCTTGGATAAACAGCGAGAGAGCGTATTGAATCGTGCGTCAAGTTGTAGTCGTATTTTTCTTCAGCCGCATAAAATTTCAATAAAAAACAATAGATTGTCATGGTCTAAACAGCGCAATGAGTTCTAACTTACCCTATTACGAGTACACATAACCGACTCCACGCTGCTGGGATCAAAACCACGATTCTACCATTCACGCAGCGTCCGCCTGCTTCCACGCCATTCTGGTTTCGGTAAAGAACTTACACATGAGCCATGAATAATATGACCCCGACGACGTCTGAAAGCGCAGCCTCGAGCGCCGCCTATAACGATTTCCAGAGCCAAATGCAGTCACGTGTTCAGGAAGGCCAGCCCTATCCACTCGGAGCTACATGGGACGGTTCCGGGGTCAATTTTGCAATTTTCTCGGCCCACGCTACAAAGGTCGAACTTTGCTTATTCGACGCCGAGGGGAAAGAAGAAATCGAGCGGATTGAGCTGCCAGAGTTCACTAACGAAACTTGGCACGGTTACCTACCCGACGCCCGGCCTGGCACTTTATATGGCTATCGAGTGCACGGGCCTTATGAGCCGCAAAACGGCCATCGCTTCAACCATCACAAGCTGCTCATCGACCCGTACGCCAAGCAGATCGTGGGTGAGCTGCAGTGGGACGATGCGCTGTTTGGTTACACTATAGGGCATCCCGACGCTGACCTATCGTTCGATGAGCGCGACAGCGCGCCGTTCATGCCGCGCTGCCGGGTGATCGATCCAGCGTTTACCTGGGGCAACACGCCCAAGCCAAATGTTCCATGGGCCCGTACCGTTTTCTATGAAACCCACGTGCGCGGTTTCACCAAACAACATCCCAGTGTTCCAGAGATTGCGCGCGGTACGTTTGCCGCTTTCCACGAAAGTGATGTGGTGGAATACATCAAGTCGCTGGGCATAACTTCGGTTGAGCTGATGCCTATCCATCACTTTCTGGATGACAACCACCTGCTTGAGAAAGGCCTGCGAAATTATTGGGGTTACAACACGTTGGCGTTCTTCGCGCCGCATGCACGCTACATGGCTGGCAGTTCGATCGGTGAATTCAAGATTATGGTCTCGCGACTTCACAAGGCTGGCCTAGAGGTCATTCTAGACGTCGTCTACAACCATACTGCCGAAGGCAACGAGATGGGCCCGACTCTGTCTCTCAAGGGCATCGACAACGCCAACTATTACCGCCTGATGCCGAACGATGCACGCTACTACATCAACGACACCGGTACTGGTAACACCCTGAACATGAGCCATCCTTGCGTTCTACAGATGGTCACTGACTCGTTGCGCTATTGGAGTAACGAGATGGGGGTTGACGGCTTCCGCTTCGACTTGGCGACCATCCTTGGCCGCGAACCCCACGGCTACGATGAAGGCGGTGGCTTTCTCGACGCCTGCCGCCAAGACCCGACCCTGAACCACGTCAAATTGATTGCAGAACCTTGGGATTGCGGCCCTGGCGGCTATCAGGTCGGTAATTTCCCCCCAGGCTGGATGGAGTGGAACGACAAGTTTCGCGACATCTCCCGCGCTTTCTGGAAAGGCGACGATGATCGCCTCGGTGATTTCGCCAAAATCTTCCTGGCCTCTGGCGATCAGTTCAACCGACGCGGTCGCGA
The DNA here is from genome assembly GCF_059716185.1 of Pseudomonas sp. LBUM1645. Classification (NCBI taxonomy): domain Bacteria; kingdom Pseudomonadati; phylum Pseudomonadota; class Gammaproteobacteria; order Pseudomonadales; family Pseudomonadaceae; genus Pseudomonas; species Pseudomonas sp. LBUM1645. The sequence continues at coordinate 3,513,025 of NZ_CP166811.1, read as the reverse complement.
GCCAGCCTCCTCTGTAAACTTCATTACTGCCCACGATGGCTTCACGCTGAACGACTTGGTGTCTTACAACGATAAGCACAACGAAGCCAACGGCGAAGATAACCGCGATGGGCACTCGGATAACCGCTCCTGGAACTGCGGAGTCGAAGGCGAAACCGATGACCCCGAGATCATCGAGTTGCGCTACCGCCAGATGCGCAATTTACTCTCCACGCTGTTCCTGGCTCAAGGCACGCCCATGCTGCTGGCCGGCGACGAGTTTGCAAGAACTCAAGGCGGCAGTAACAACGCTTATTGCCAGGACAGCGAGATCGGCTGGATCAACTGGGAAATCAGCGAAAAAAGCGCCGAGCTGCAGGACTTCACGCGGTACCTGATCGACCTACGCAAGCGCTACCCATTGCTGCGTCGCAACCGGTTCTTCACGGGCGTCTACAACGAGTATCTGGATATCAAGGACGTCAGCTGGTTACAGCCCAATGGCCAGGAGATGGGCCACGAGCAATGGAGTGATGGTAGCAACCGCTGCATGGGCATTCTGCTTGATGGCCGTGCGCAACCCACCGGCATTCGTAAAGCCGGTGGAGAGAACTCGCTGCTGATTATCGTCAACTCACATTTCGACGTAGTCGCCTTCGTCTTGCCCGAAGTGCCGCAAGGGCAAAATTGGAAATTGCAGTTAGATACCAACCAGCCGGAGCTGGAAGTAGCGGAAGTATTCAAGTTTGGCGACAGCTACCAAGTGGCTGGGCGTTCGACATTGCTATTTGAACTGGCCGTCAGCCAGAAAAAGAAACGCCGATAGCCTGCCCTGAGCGATCCAGCCGGTTGGAAATACCTGAGTTATCCAGGGATGGGTAACCAGCGTCGAAATCCAGCGCCGCCCTTCCCTGTCAAAGGGCACCAGGCAAAATCCCAGAGAGTCGGTGGAAATTTTTTTACTCGGGCCCTTTGGTACTCAAACCAAACTCACTTGGTCAACCAGGATTCGACAGTGCCGGAGCCGCGCCCGGCTTCCCAGACCTTTTGCTAAGCTGAGCTCTTTCATGGAGGAATCGCGATGCCAAATTCAGACCTGCTCCCTTCCCTACTCTTCAAGATCAATCAAAACCAGCTTGCCCTTGAGGCCGCTATCATGGAACTGACGTTGTGGGTCGAACAGCGCGGATCGGGCGAGGTTGGAGGCAACGTGCGTAGTGCGCTGGAAACGATTAGCAAGAATGAGGAGTTCAAGTGCGGCGCAACAGATCTTCAAAGGCAGCCTGTGTTGCCGCTGACCGAAAACTGACCCAGTAAAGGCTGTTCTGCCGACTGAAAACTGACCCAGGTGTTCAACTGCTTCTGCTCACTTTCCGAGCTAGCCTCACAGTACACCCTATACCTAAATATGGAGTCCGTTCGCTTTGCCTTCCCCAAGCACGAAGGCGGACAGCTGAATTATTGCTCCGCTCACAGGTAAATCCAAAAAGCGGCGAATTTTTTTTACATCAAGTCGCGCACGCACGCTTGGTTGAACAGATAACATGGCCCACACTCAGTGATTGAAAATAGCTCCTCGATATATCCGCAAATAAACTTGAGAGTGAGCCTTTCGATTTATCATGATAGGCAAGCGAAATATCTAAATTACCTATTAGTGGAAAGCCTTCAGACTCTCCCAACACACGAAGCTCGTCATGAACAGTGCTCAACAACACAGCAGATACATAACAGCCAGACGACAAGGCCGCGAGAATCCCCGCATGGCTTGTACTATGATAACTTATCCGGTACGCCTTTTTGACTCGATTTAAAGCGTTTAATATTAAGTCTCTATCTCCGCAGCCCTTAGTAAAAAGCGCTAGAGGGACAGGATTTTTTTCAACAATTTTGCTCTCGTAAGTGCAAACCCATTTCAGGGGTTCTGAGTGAAGGAGTTCCGACGGCACGCTCGACGGGCATCCCTGCGTCAGCACAACATCAAGCTCGCCAGCTTCATAGCTCTGCCAAATTTGACTGCTGTATCCGCAATGCACCTCGATTTCAATATCAGGAAAGCGGTCTGCACAACACTTTATAATTTCCGAGAAGTAGTTAGATGCATAAGTATCAGACGTCCCAACTCTAACTACACCCTTGTAAGATTTATCAGTTAATTTTGCTACTGCTTGATCATTAACTTCCAAAATTTTTATTGCATAAGCAAGCATGCTATCGCCATGAGCAGTCAGCTCCAGCATTCGCTTACCTCTAACAAAAAGATCTGAACCTAGATGGCCTTCAAGTTTTTGTATCTGCTGACTGATAGCAGATTGGACGCGGCATAACTTCTGGGATGCCTTGGAAAAACTTTTAAGCTCGGCAACGGTGACAAATGCACGTAGCTGATTCATGTCCAAATTCATTTTGATAATCCATCATCACATTCCGAGATAGGGCGTATCATAATTATTAACGCGTAGATAGTCAATCTATGACTTACTATTGAAGCCTAAATTAACAGGGAGTCAAATGATGGCGTCGAAGATTATCGGAAAAATCAACATCAGCGCTTACGACTTAGAAACTGACGTTAAATATCTTAACTCGGTCACTAAGCAGCCTGAAGAATATGATGAGTTTGGCCAAGGGTATTGGAAAAATCTTTCTGTTTATAACGCAAGCGGCGACGCATCGGACACTCAATACAGGAATACCGATAAATGCTTTCGTACTGAACATGCGAAACTTTGTCCGGGCATCCAAAATCTGGTATCGCAGCATTTTAAACTCGATAACCTCAAAATGATCCGCGCTAGAAGCCTCGTCGACGGTTTGGTTATACCGCACCGCGACTTTGTTGAGCTTGATAAAGCGACAACCTACTTCCGGGTTTTCGTAGCCCTTGAGAATAACGACGAAGCCTTCCACTCTGACGAGCGTGGCGTTTTCCAAATGATGGCAGGTGAAGTCTGGTTTTTGGACGCGGGGATCAGCCATGCAGCTGTGAATTTCGGACTGAAAAGCCGTATGTTTCTCTGCTTGGACTTCATGTATGAGGGCGAGTTTGAATATACCGATATTTTTGCTGCCCCTTCCTCGCTTGCCCCCTATCGCAACTCCTTCCATATAAAACGCGAACCCTTCTCAGACATCAATAAAAAAGAGGTAATTGCCGCGACCTCAAAAATTATCAATCGCTTTACTTTCAAAGATATAATATTCGCTCTTTCCAAATATCATTTCATTTATGATTTGCCAGTATCATCTTGCTACGACTGGATAATTAGTGCCGCAGAGCAGGCAAACAATGGCGAAATCGTTAAAAAGGCTAAGTCTTTGCGTCGATATCTTATTGAGAAAAGAGACATGGGTGAGCGCTACACAATAAACGACTGGAACGTGTAATCTGGAGCTTCGCTATGAACACTTTAGAAAAATATTCACCATTACTATTTCTCTTAATGTGGAGTAGCGGAGCCATATTCGTCAAGCTAGGGCTTGAGGATGCGTCTGTTTCCGTATTCCTCACTATACGCTCCGTAGGTGCTAGTTTGGCGCTGCTTATCGTATGCGCCTTAATTGCAGGCGAGCGCGGATTAAAAGAGACATTGCTACTGCCAAAACGCTTGCTGCTACGAGCAATACTGATTGGTGTCTTGTTGCAAGTAGGCTATCAGACGGCTTACTTTTTAGCCCTCAACTACAAATTAACTCCAGGGGTTCTTGCAATAATTTTAGGCCTTCAACCAATTTTAACCCCGATATTCGCGAATGAAAAAATTGGCAAAATAGGATATTTTTATTTACTTCTTGGATTGACAGGTTTGACAATCGCTATTTTTGGGGCGCGCGACCTTGGTGCCGTAACCATGCTTGGACTGTTCTTCGGCTTGATATCTGTCATAGCTATAAGCGCCGGTTCAGTTATGCAGAAGAAGTCCGTAATTGATCCTGTTATCGCAGCTTTCTACCAAGCTCTGACCGCATCTTGCATTTTTCTATTACTACTCCCTTTCACCGAGATAAAACTTAACTTAACTCCCACATTTATAGTTTCAGCCACATGGATGACGATTGTAGTATCAACATTGGCCGTATTACTTTTATTCCGTATGTTAGCGAAAAACTCAGCAAGCAAGGTCGGCGTACTTTTCTACATGGTTCCAGTAATCACAATGCTTTTGGACTACCTCACATTCGGAAATAAAGTCACTTGGATTACTATCATGGGAGCTTTATTAGTGATCGTAGCAGTAAAAGGCTTCGGAAAAGTCCAGCTTACCCCGGTCGTTCTCACATCTAAGGCTTAGAGCAACCACATAGTACAACTGATGCGAAAAACAGCTTGATGCGGGCGACCTCTCCTTTATTCATCTCGGCCCGCCCTTCGTTTTGCCGGAGAACTTAAAAGATCGACTCTCAATGATCTCCAAAAAAAAGGGCCCAAAAGGCCCTTTTGTACTCAAACCAAAATCACTTGGTCAGCCAGGACTCGACAGTCGCCGAACCATCCAGCCCGACAGCTGCTCTGAGATAGCTTACTGCCGAATATTCTAGGCAAAACGTACACCGTGTCACCTTATCGCACCCGACAAAGATGCCCCTCAAACAGCCCTTTGCGCGCATTCCGACTTATTCGACTTCTCGAAGAAAATCACCCCCGATACTGAAATCTGCGACCTTTGTGTTCTTCACCAAGCCGCCAAAGCCATTCTTGCCTCTGAATGCAAGGAAGACGCGGATATAGCTTCCCTTGTCGATGTACTTGGTCTCGACGTGGTCATAACTGTCCGGGTCATTCATGGCCTCCTTGATCATCCGCTCGAATTGGTAGTGCACACCGGAGTAACCGCTGAATTGCGCTTCAATTTTCTTTTGGCGCTCTGCCTTAGCCACTGAAGCAGCCAACGCTGCAGCCTCCTTGGCGGCTTTCTCATCACGAGCCTTAACGAATCGATCAAGCTTTTGCTTATACAACTTGTTCGTCGGCTCCAATGAGACCAGCTGGGCGTAGACCGTGAACGCTTGGTCGTAATCTGTGGCGCCGACAGTGGACAGTTGCTTGGTTAGCTCAGCAATTTTAGCGAGACGTGTTTTTTCGGCCTCAGTGCGTTCAACGTCCTCCCTGAGGCTAACGTAACGATTGAGGATCAGATCAAACTCAGGGTCTTGCACCGCGAGGATGAAGCGATCTCGGATCGCCTTCGCCGTCGCCAGATTCTTACCATCTACAGCAGCCGCAAACTCCGACAGCACTGACGCCCGGTTCGCCGCAAAGTACGCTTGGGTACCGCTCAACTGAGCCGCCGCGTCAGCGGCCTGCTTGGCTTCTGCTGCGCGATCATCGGCGATGGCCTGAATGCGGCTTTCCTCTGCAGCTTCAGCGGCTACCCTCGCGGTGTGCTCAGAGAGCACGTAAGTCGAGCTCGCTAGCGCGACAAGGACGATTATCACTCTACAGTGCAGCGGGTCATCGGCATTGAGCCAGGACAAGATGCGGGAGAAACCATAGGGACTCACAACAGCGCCAAACGCGATCAGCATCAGGCCGGCGATCCAACTCTCCCGCGTGACCATTGCGCCGAGCAGCACCAAGGCCACGGTTACTATCCACCACAGGTTGTTCAGTTCCTTGAATGGTTGTGGTGAGGTTACAGTAGTCGAATTAGCCATGTCGTTTACTCCTTGTGATCCATGGTGGCGATGCCGCAGTTCAGCTCGTAACCCCTGCCAGTCGACCAAACGCTTTTACTGAGAAATACGCGATAACCGTTGAACGCATCTTCGAAGGGCTTGCCCTGACCTACTCGCTTGGCCATGTCAGCGGGCGCCTCCCCCACCAGGTTGGTGACCATCTTGGAGCAGATATCCGCCAGGACTTTTGTGTCCTTCGCCGCGTGGACGGCTTGATTGACGTTGAGCATGACTTTTACGCGAGTTACTTGGGTGCTGGTGCCGCGACCATACAGCGCCAAATTATTCGGGAGACCGGCAGTGCCAAGTTCCTTGTAAGGGGTCGCGCAGGAGTAGACGCCGTCGCTCAGTTCGCTGTAGCCGCTGGCGTTAACCTGGAAGCCCGGAACCTCCGTCAATGCGTTACAGGCGTCCAGAGGGGTGAACGGCACGCTCGCTGCGGCGTAAGTAGGTTGACCAGGGATGAATAGACCAACAGCGAGTATAAGTGCAGCCAAGCGACTTACGAACGCTTTGCCTGGGAGATATTTGGCCTCGCCACTGAAGAATGCGACTGCATCGCTGTAGCTCTCTATCGAGCGTGTAAACGCGTTCAAGTCGAAGCTTTTCGGATAGGTTTCCTGTGCGGTCAGCTCTCTGACGAAGTTGTCGGTAAACGTCGTGAAAGACGTGCTCACAGCCTGAGAGGCTTTGATTCGGCTTCGGGTGTTGGGTTTCAGTGCGCCGAGTACAACATTGGTGACGAACGCAGAGACGGTTTCGCGCCAGGCAGATTCGTCGATCATCTTGAACCCTTTGTCGATGGTCCCGCTTTGCCGCTTAGCTTTCAGTTCCTCGAAGTGCTGCTGGACTGCTGCAAAAGTTGCTTTGGCGAACTCTGCGTAATCGCTGTGACGTACCCACCGCAGGTAGTAGCCACGATAGAAAAAGAACGTAAACACTGCCCACACCAGACAGACACCGACCATGGTTGTTTTCATACAGACACCTTGCTCCTGATCCCCAAACTAGGCCTACTGGCCAAAAAATGGCAACGATGAGGGCCGAGACCTGCAAAATCAAGCGAGATGTTTAAAGCGACTTTTTACCTTGCAGATGTTCTTTTGTAATGCAACTCGCAGAGTCCATAACGCATCTAATAAAAAGGCCCTTGCGGGCCTTTTTTTACTCAAACCAAATTCACTTGGTCAGCCAGGACTCGACAGTGTCGGAACCGTATTTCGCTTTCCATTCTTTCAGCGTTTTGTGGTTGCCGCCTTTGGTTTCCACGACTTCGCCAGATTCTGGATTTTTGTAAACCTTCACTTGGCGTGGCTTGCGGCTGCCGGCTTTTTGCTCAGAAGCTGGCGCGCGACGACCAGCCTTAGGGTCAAGCAAGTTGATCACGTTCAGCAGGCTATAACCGTACTCGGCGAGCAAAGCGCGCAGCTTTGTTTCAAATTCAATTTCTTTCTTCAGGCCAGCATCGCCTTTCAGCGTTTCGAGAGCTTCGAGCTGCTCTGCTAGGTGTTTTTCGAGCTGGCGGAATTCTGCGAGCTTGGACATAGTTAACCTCGTAAATGATTGCGTGGATATGTGAGATAGGGCGAACCAAACAAGTTGTCCGTTCACCGCTGAAGAGTTGAGGTCAGGATATCTCACAACGCATCGGCCGTGCACTTCTGTGTAAGGTCGCGCGACCCACTTCTAATTTTTATCACAGCGGACATCGGGCGTTGGGAAAAAACCTCCATCCGATGTACGTCGACGGCAATTTACTTCGTAGGTTTAATCCAACTCGCTGATGCAAACCACTTTAGGCTGCGTCATGTCCTCATACGCAAATCGAACACCTTCGCGCCCCAGACTTCCGTACTTAAAACCACCGAAAGGCATGGCATCAAAACGATAATCGGAAGAATCATTGATCATCACACCACCCGCCTCAATCTGACGCGCTAGTTTCAAAGCTTTGGAAATGTCACGTGTAAAAAGACCTGCATGCAAGCTGTACTCTGTTGCGTTAGCCAGAGCAACAGCATCATCCAGATGGTCAAAAGGCTCCAGGATAACCACCGGCGCGAAGACCTCCTGCTGCCAAATCGTACTGCTATGCCTCACGTGTTCAAGCACAGTCGGCGCATAACTTCCCCCTTGGCGATGGTGCCCACACAGAAGAACGGCACCCTCGGCCAGCGCATCATTTACCAATTGTTCGGTACGACGCGCCGCCTGTTCCGTGATCATCGGGCCTACATCTGTTGCTCGCTGGTCAGGATCGCCCACCACCAATGCACGCGTTTGGCTGACAAAACGCTCACGGAAGTCCTCATAAATTGAACGATGAACAAGGATGCGCTGTGTGCCGATGCAATTCTGCCCTGCGGCCCAAAAGGCACCAGACACACAGGACTCCACGGTCGGTTCAATATCACAATCTTCAAGCACGAGAACCGGGGCATTCCCTCCGAGATCCATTGCCAACTTTTTCAACCCAGCGCTACGTGCAATAGCCTCTCCCGTGGCAAAGCCCCCCGTAAAGGAAATCATCCGAACTTCGCGTACCTCTACCAATGCTTTACCCAAGTCGACGCCACCTGTAGCCGGGGTAATCACAGAGGGTGGAAGTCCCGCTTTCACCAGGCACTCAACAAGCTTGAGAGCAGACAACGGCGCGAGTTCCGAGGGTTTCAAAATCACGGCATTGCCACCGGCGATTGCCGGGCCGAGTTTATGGGCGACCAAATTCAGCGGATCGTTGTAGGGAGTGATCGCGACGATAAGCCCCAACGGTTCCCGCGTGAACCAACCCTGACGCGACTCCGATCCTTCATATGCCCCAAATGGAATCACTTCCCCGGCGTTACGACGCGCCTCTTCCGCCGATAGCTTCAACGTGTTCACGCAACGCTTCACTTCCTTCTCTGCTTGTCGTAGCGTTTTTCCCGCCTCTGCAACGATCAGCTTGGCAAATGCATCAGACTCAAGATCCACACACCGGGCGGCGTCCTCAAGAATGCGCGCACGCAGGTGACGAGGCATTGCCGCACTCTCGCGCACGCCGATTCGCGCGCGTTCCAGCAAGCCAGGAACTGCGGCTGCATCGAGGCAAGGGACGCTCCCTACCAAGCGACCATCGAATGGACTGAACACATCAATCTGTTTGGCTTCAACAAGCTGGATACTGGCCATGCTGGATACGCTCATGACTATCTCCTGTTATTTGCCGTAGGTGGTGTGGATAGCGACGATGTCCGACAGCAATGCGAAGGCTGTCTCCATACGCCCTGCCCCAGGCCCGGACACCGTGACAGCCCCCAGCAGTTCGGTATTGAATGACACTGCATTCGTAGCACCGCAAATTCCGGCAAGAGGATGTGAGTTCGACAGTAACCGAGCCTCCACACTCGCTCGAACCGAGCCATCTGCTTCACGATCGGCTGAGCCAATCAGTTTCCAGCTCGCGCCATTTGCACTTGCCTGAGCAATATCTTCCGCGCTGATATTGCTGATACCCGAACACGCTACATCACTGACATTCAATCGTGCATTGAGCAGTTCGTTGGCCAGGATCACCACCTTGAGGCGTACGTCAAACCCTTCCACGTCGGCGGTTGGATCTGCCTCCGCGTAGCCGAGTTGTTGCGCTTGTACGACGGCATCGTTGAACGCTAGGCCGTCTTTCATTTGGGTGAGCACGTAGTTGGAGGTGCCGTTCAGGATGCCTTCGAAACCTTGTACGTTGGCACCCGCCAAGGCCTGTTTGGCCAGACGAATCACGGGGGTGCCACTCATCACCGCCCCCTCGTATTCGAAAGCGACCCGGCTGCGACGGGCCAACGCCTTGAGCTCGGCACCGTGCAGCGCAATAGGCCCCTTATTGGTGGTCACTACATGAATGCCACTTTCCAAGGCCCAGCGGCAAAAGGTAGTTGCGGGCTCGCCATCCACCGGATTGGTGAAAGTGGCCTCAGCGATGATGTCTGCACCGGAATGCTTGATCACGTTTTCGTTGAATGCCTCAGCATTGCCGCCGGGCAGTTGAGCGAGTGCGCCTTTCTCAATCGGCAGCGCGACTAACTGTTTTGCATCCAGACCGTCTTTAGCAACGATGGAGCCAAGGAACAGATCGGTGACACCGACAATTTTAATAGTGAAGCCCAGTGACTCTTTCCACTCGGAATTACGATCGGCGACCAATTGGGCGAAGCCACGGTTCACGCCACCAAACCCTACCAAGGCAATTTTGTACTCAGTCATAAAAGCTGTTCCTTTATTGATGTTGTTCGATAGGAACATGCTAAGAGTCGGGCTTTGGCAGTTGAATATGGCAGTCTGCTGTATTAGTTGGGCATTTTGCCCAAGCACGATTTTTAAAACACTGCTGAAAGGACGAACGATGTCACGGTGTTTTCCACCCCCGGCATGGCCGCGATTTCCTTCCACACGAGATGGACACGTTCAGGTGTGGCTGCATTCACGCGCAGCATTAAATCGAACTCCCCACTGAGTACTTCACACTGCACGACTTCGGGAATGGAGCGCAGTGCAGCCAGTACTTCTTCGCCACGCATGCGGTCGTAGCGGTAGACAAAGATCACCGCGCTGATAAGCGACGTAGGCCGCCGCGACTCACCAAGAAGTACCGTATAGCCCTGGATCGCACCGTCGCGCTCAAGACGCTCGATGCGCTGGCGCACAGCATTGCGCGACAAGTTGATCTTGGCACCCAGTTCGATATGGGCTATTCGCGCATTAGCGGTAAGTTCGGCCAGTATGCGCTCGTCCAGCGGATCCAGAATGCGCTTCATGAAAGCCTCTGCTGCGCCACACGAAGAGCCTGGCACAGCCCCTCCAGATCGTCCTTGGCCAGGTAAGGTGGTTGTGCGCGCACCTCGACAGTGCTCGGAACGCTTGCTTGCCAGACACCCAACTCGGCCAACAGCGCCGCCGACTTGGCCGGCGCAATTTGCCCGAAGGTGACCATTGGCGCCCCCAGGCTGCGTCGATGAAGCCGGCCGGCCAGTACACCGACAGCGGTGTGAGGATCGATGGCCGAGCCTGTCTCTCGGAACAGTTCGACCACCTCATCGCGCACCTGGGATTCGTCTACCGCATAGGAATCGAAGAGTACTCGGGCACGCAGCCATTGCTGATTGCCGATGCTCATTTCTCCGCAACTTTCAAAATGCTCCATCAGCGCTTTTGTTGAGCAGCCATCGTGCTCGTAAATTTCCCAAATAAACCGCTCCAGGTTGGAAAACAACGAGAAGTCCATCGCCGGCGATACTGTTCGATTAGTCATCCGGGTGGAGTAGCGATTGCAATGAAAAAACTGGTGCAGGGCATCATTGCTGTTGGTGGAAATGATCACCTGATTGATGGGTAATCCCATTCTCTGCGCGATGTAGCCGGCATAGATCTCGGCCGAGCTGGCAGCTGGAACGCTAAAGCCAACGGGACGCGAGCCACCGCCCAGTTGCAACGCCGCGTGGAAGTAAAAAACTATCTGGGCCAGGACGCCGATCCAATTGGTCGAGTTGAAACAGACCGGCATCACTCCGTCCAACGGCCACTCACGCAAGAGTCGGGAGACCAGCGTCTGGCAATCATCGAAATTACCGTCAACCGGAAACAGCTGAACCCGCTGCGGGTCGGCTGCCTGCAATGCACCGAGTTGCTCAGGCGCAAGACCGTCGCGCGGATACAGTATCGCCATGCGGGCGGCCGGGCAGTTAGTAAAGGCTTCAAGCGCTGCGAGGCCGGTATCACCGTTAGTTGCACCGACCACCAACGCTTCTTTACCGACCTCCTCCAGAAAATGCTCGACCAGGCGCGACTGCAATTGCGCGGCGAAATCCTTGGAAGAACGGGTCGGGCCATGAAACAGCTGGAGTATCCACTCGTTATGCCCGATCTGCTCAAGCGGCGTAATAGCGCGGTGCTTGAATTGTTGATAACTGTCGCTGAGCAAGGCACGGAGGGTGCTTTCGTCGATGGACGAGCCAACAAAGGGCGAGATTACCCGCCATACCAGCTCATCAAACGGCAGCCATGACCAGCTGGTGATTTGTTGCTCAGTGAATACCGGCAAACTGGTTGGGACATACAGGCCACCATTTTCGGCGAGCCCCGACAAAACCACACTGCGAAAGTCCGCCCGCATGTCACCGCCGCGTGTGCTTACGTAATCCATGACCACTCCCAATCGGTATTACAAAAGGCGGTGAGCTTGAGCCACCAGCCAAGTAGAAAAATTTGCGGCATCAGGCGATAGCACTTCGGTCTGCTCGTGCACCAAATAAAATGATTCGCTGGCCTCGATTCGGTGGCTGAATGGCGCAACCAACTGCCCACTCTTGAGCAAATCCTCGACCACCGAAGACCGTGCTAGCGCAACGCCCTGCCCTAGTTCGGCCATGCGGATCGTGGAAATCAGCGTGTCAAACTGAAGGCCACGGGAATAGTCGACGTCGTCTGCTCCAACTCGCTTCAGCCAGTAACCCCAACCTTCTTCGTACCCCAACACATGAAGCAGAGAATGGTTCATCAAGTCACAAGGCTCATGTATTGGAGAGCTGGCCATTAGCTTTGGGGAGCAAACAGGCTGAAGGATGTCCCAAGTCAAACGCTGAGCGTGCAAGCCCGACCACTCACCGCATCCCCAGCGAATCTCCAGGTCATCCTCGCCGTCCGGTTCTTTCACCCAAATGTTGCTGATATATCGAATATCAATCTGGGGATACTCCCGACAAAAATCTGCGAGTCGGGGGGCCAACCAATAGTGAAGAAAGGAAAGGCTGCCGCGCACCTTCAAATGTCTTCGATTGTGCTGGCCGAAAATCTCGTTTGTGCCAACTGCAAGGCGACTGATCGCGTCTTGTACGACAGGCAGGTACGACTGCCCTTCCTCGGTCAAGCCAAGCCCTCGGGGTAAGCGCTTGAACAGCGCCACACCGAGGTGACTTTCTAACTGACGGATCTGCTGACTCACAGCCCCTTGAGTCAAATGGAGTTCCTCCGCCGCGTGGGTGAAATTCAAATAACGCGCCGATACTTCGAATGCCCTCAACCAATTCAAGGGTGGTAGTGACTTTTGGCTCATCGGCGCAACCTCATCAGGGCTTTATCTATGCTCAATCATTGCCTGAGAAATTCACGCGGTGCTAGAGGAATGAACAGCTGCGGCTAAAGCCAACCGCTCTGCTCTCTTGTTTCGAGTGATCCAGTAAACAAAATAACACCACGCGATAAAGGGGAGGCCGAAGTAAAGCGCCACTCGCTGCTCAGGATCAAAAGCGATACCCACACAGGCCAGCAGACAACACAACATTGCACCGATAGGCACCCATGGATAGCCACGTACACGGAAATGTAGGTCTTCAACTCGTCCGCCATTAGAGACGTATTGACGACGGAACGCGATCTGGCTTGCAGCAATGCTCATCCACACGACTACGACCGCCAGACCGGAAATGGACACCAAGGCCAAGTAAACCGTATCAGGGGCAAACACACTGCTGAGCAGAGAAGCCACTGCACCCGCCATACTAAGAACGATGGCGTTCACCGGTGTGCCCCGACTGGAGAGCCTGGCGTAGCGCTTAGGCATATGTCCTTGATCGCTCAATGTCCACAGCATGCGCGATGCTGCATACAGTCCCGAGTTAGCGGCGGAAATCAGTGCCGTGAGAATGACGAAATTCATAATGTCGGCAGAGTATGGGATGCCAATCAACTCAAACACCATGACGAACGGACTTTCTACGAGCCCCGCTTGTTCTCGTGGCAGTAACGTCGCAAGGACGAAAATTGTCCCCACGAAGAACAGAGCCAAACGTACCACTGTCGTGCGGATTGCCTTGGGCACGCTAGTTTGTGGATCTTGCGCTTCACCTGCCGCAATTCCGATCAGCTCAGTTCCGGAAAATGCGAAGGAAACAGCTAGGAGGGTCATTGCAATGGGTAAGAACCCGGTGGGGAAAAGCCCCTCACGTGTGAAGTTGGAAAGTCCCGCACCCTGCAAATTCTGTACTTGAAAAAGACCGAAAATTGCCGCTCCGCCGATCACAATGAACGTGATAACGGTCAGAACCTTAATCAGCGAAAGCCAAAATTCAGTTTCCGCAAACAAACGAACAGAGACAACATTGCTTAAGAAGACTGCAATGGCAAACAGCGCACTCCAAATCCAGACCGGTGTGTCAGGAAACCACCGAACCATCAGTATGCCCGCAGCTGTAAATTCTGAACCGATAGCTACTGCCCAAGTGAGCCAGTAAAGCCAGGCCACTGTATAGCCTGTGCCTGGGCCCAGGTATCGCGTGGCGTAGCTACTGAACGATCCGGTTTCTGGCATCTGTACAGCCAACTCACCGAGACAGACCATGACTAAATACACCATCACTGCACCGATCATGTAAGCGATCACTGCACCGAGTGGCCCTGCCTGATTAACCGTGTAACCGGAAGTAAGGAATAACCCCGTACCGATTACACCGCCCAACGCCAACATAACGATGTGGCGGGTTTGCATTTCCTTTTTGAAATGCGAATTTGGATCGGGCTGATTATCTTCTATCTGTGTGGTCATAGTTGTATTCTCATGAAATGTTCGGACAAGCGTCTTGTAACTGGCTTTTGGGCAGTACAATTTTGTTGTCACTGGATTTTATTATTTTCATTCTTCATGAAGGGCTTAAGATGAATATCGAAAGTCCTGCCCGTATTCAGGCTCCTACCTCAATGAAACGTTGAGCACTGTCAGCGTGAGGGCTTGCATCACCTTGCTTACTTCGCACTAAAGCGAAGGCTTGTTTTAGATCAGCCAATAAATCGGCTGAATCTTCAATACCTACGGACACTCGAACCAAACCTTCGGAAATTCCAAGTGCCTGACGTTCTTCCAAGGTATTTTCCACGTGACTGGTCGTCCGAGCCGGCCCATAGATGGTCTCGACAGCGCCCAAATTACCCGCCCGATGCGCATATCTGAGCAGCGGTAGCAAACGAGTAACTGTGTCCATGCCTCCTTTCAGCACGAAGCTCACGATGGCTCCGAATCCGTTCATTTGCGAACGAGCGATGTCATGACCTGGATGTTGAGGCAACCCCGGATAGTTCACAGACTCGACCAGCGGTTCGGTACAGAGGTACTCGGCCAAAAGTTGCGCGCTCGCCTGTTGCTGGCGAAGACGCAGAGCCAGAGTCTTGATGCCTCGGATGATTAGATACGCCGAAAAAGGATCCAGCGAGGCACCATTGATTTCACGGTAATGGCGAACTTGAGACATCAAATGCTCGGCGCCGCAAACCACACCACCGAGTACATCACCATGACCGGACAGGAATTTAGTCGCGCTGTGCACAACCACATCAACGCCTAAAGCGAGCGGATTCTGATTCAGAGGCGTCGCGAATGTATTGTCCGCGACAACCAAAGCACCCACTCGCTTCGCCGCTGCCGCAAGGCGACGAATATCAACGATTTTCAGCGTTGGGTTCGTGGGTGTTTCCAGGTACAGGACGCTGCAGCCTTTAGCGATCTCCTGCTCAAGTGCCACAGTGTCGAGCGTATCGCAAAGGGTTACCTCCACACCCATGCGTGGAAGAAACTCCTCAAAAATTTTGTTCGTACCACCGTAGCTGTCACGTGTAGATATCACACGCTGCCCATAGGATAGGAAGGTGTGTAGTACACCGCTGATTGCGGCCATTCCGGTGCTGAAAGCTACAGCCGACTCTGCGTTTTCGAGCTCACAGAGTTTATCTTCTAAGACAGAGACAGTGGGGTTGCTCATCCGGCTGTAAATGAAGCCGGGCTCCTTTCCCAATGCCACGTCATACCACTTATCGATATCGTCATAGCCATAGGCGGCACTGACCACGATGGGTGTCTGGGTCGCATTGTAGGGATGCTGAACTTGCTCTCCTCCCCATACGACTCGAGTCCCCATACCAACCTCTGAAGCTTGGACGGCGCGTTTCTTATTTTCCATAAAATGTCTCGCATCAAGGGAAACACAACCGTGTTCCATGTGGGCTTGGGAGGACTATAAGGAAGGCTCATGCTTGTGAAAAATCATGATATCTGGGAGTAAGGGGTGCTTTTTTTAATGGCTGGATGCGAGTTGCAGATTGTCAAACCGTTACTAGCTGAGAGCACCTCACCAACATTCAGCTGCGAGACATCACGTGCTGGGTATGCAGCACTAAAGCACCATGGATTTGCAGAGATGAACCCAATGACTCCTGACGGTCGATACTTTGTAGTCAAAGGGCAGCTGTGGCGTTGCAGCAACCCTTCGCTGAATGAGATGACCCGCAGCGCCTTGTTGACGAGCTGATGGCAGCGCGGCGTGAGGTAAAGGCAGCGAAAGCCTCGGGCGATCCTGGGCAGCTTAAGTTGGCTAGGGCGAGCGTCCAAACAGCGAAGGTGGCGCTCGGGGAGCGCGGGCATGCCTGGTGGGACGATGGTAGTCCTGATTTCAATAGTTACCAAGTCGGCAATACCCCCTATGCTGAGTGGTACCTTTCCATAAGGCACTAACCGCATGCATCCAGAGGGGCGTGTGTAGAACAGTCGTAAAAGGACAACTAGATGCTTGGATGCATGCCGTCAGAGGATAAGACAGACAGCTCCACTGAAACCATCACTGCGAAGGCTGTGCGGGCTGGAGCTACATTCCGACTCATAACCAGCTTCATGCTGGTAGTAATCGTCGCATTCGTGGCAGTTGAGGGCTGGCGGACATGGCGCGATTATCGTGCTGCCTTTGCATCTGCCCGCGACTCCGTAACGAATCTGGCTCGTGCGACGGCTCAGCACGCGGAAGATGCCATTAGGCAAGTAGATGTACTGACCGCCGCGCTCGGTGAGCGGGTGGAAGGCGACGGCTTACAGAACATCAACGTCCTTCGCATCCACAAGCTATTGGTTCAGCAATCCAAAATAATGCCACAGCTGCACGGACTGTTTATTTACGGCTCTGACGGCCAATGGATCGTGACCGACAAGGAAGCCATTCCAGAGCCGGCGAACAACGCAGACCGGGACTATTTCCAGTATCACCGCACTCATGATGATCGAAACGTGCGTATCGGCGAAGTAGTCAGAAGTAGATCAACCGACGATCTCATCATTCCCATCTCTCGCCGATTGAACAACCCAGATGGATCCTTCGCGGGCGTATTACTGGGGACGATCAAGGTCAGTTACTTCGTGGACTACTACGGCGATTTCAAAATCGATGACAAGGGCGCTTTGGTTCTGGCCATGCGCAGCGGAACAATTCTGGTGCGCCGTCCCTTCATCGCATCCGTCGTCGGTAAAAGCTTGGCGAACAGTGAGATTTTTAAGCGCTACTTGCCA
The DNA here is from genome assembly GCF_059716185.1 of Pseudomonas sp. LBUM1645. Taxonomy (NCBI): domain Bacteria; kingdom Pseudomonadati; phylum Pseudomonadota; class Gammaproteobacteria; order Pseudomonadales; family Pseudomonadaceae; genus Pseudomonas; species Pseudomonas sp. LBUM1645. Next base: position 3,496,020 of record NZ_CP166811.1, on the reverse strand, counting down.
GCGTCCAACGAAGGCATCGCTGAGGTTAAGGCCGTCATAGACGACACCGAGCGCCTGTACGGTTATAGGGCATTGACCACCTACCCCCTGGTCGTTGAAGCCGGACTGTCTCGTGAATCCATCACTGCACCTTGGCGCCGAGATCTATTAAAAACAGGGTTTGTGCTGGTGTTCTTGATCGCCGTACTCGCCGTTTTTGGATTCATCGTTTTGAGTCAGCTCCGTCAAAGAATGGTGGCGGAAAGAGAGTTACGTCACGCACACCAAGCTATGCGAGACATGGCGCTCACTGACAGTCTGACCGGACTGGGCAATCGTCGACGGCTGGATAGCGCGCTGCTGGATGAGATTCGCTTGGCGAAGCGCCAAAGATCATCGCTCTCATTGATCATGCTTGATGTCGATTACTTCAAACGCTACAACGACAGGTATGGACATGCGGCCGGCGATGACTGCCTGAGCGCGGTTGGGGGAGCAATCCAAAAAGCGGTTAAAAGGCCTGGGGATCTTGCCGTCCGGTACGGTGGAGAAGAATTCACAGCCCTACTTCCCAACACGGATAGCGCGGGCGCAAAACAAGTCGCCCACGATATCTTGGAAGCAATTCGATCACTGAACATTGAGCACGCCGAGCATCCCTTAGGGAAGGTCACGGCCAGTGCAGGCATTACTACAAGCCAGCCGAGCACTGAAGAGGTGACGCCGGCCACTTTGCTGAAGTCGGCTGACGCGCAACTCTATTCAGCGAAACAACGAGGACGAAATCGTTGGTGCTTCGCTGATGAGCCTGCGCTATGACTCGCAGTGCTTTTTTCCATTACTGACGGTGGGCGTACCGTCGTCCTCAGGCATATCGGCCCGGGAACACGATCGCACCTAGCGCATGATTCGTTACCAAGCAAGGCAATCCTCATTGAACAAATCCGCAGGAACCTTACCGCCATTTTCCGCCAGCTTTTCATGAACGCCCAATGGAGCGAGATGTTCATCGCCGCCGAGACGCTCACGCGTCATTTGCAGTACACCGTCCAAAGCTGATCAACCCGTGTTGTGAAACTCTGACTCATCATCTCCCTGCGCATCCCCAATCCGGATCGGTCGGCACACTCGCGAGACGCATCGCCCCCCTGCCCCACCTGCCATTGATGGCATCCAAAACACCCATTACTTTCTCGGTCGCTTCAGGCTGGGAGATCGAAAAGAGATCTTCGGTGTACTCGCCCTTTTGGCAAAGGTTATCAACGGCAAGTTCTTTGGCTTTCGCCCTCTTCGAAAAAAGAAGTCCTAATATGTCCGGTGGCACAGGCTGCTATCGGCCGAGGCTGTGTAAAAACGTTTTTCAGCGCGACCGGCACTCAAAACCGGACTGGACATCGCGCTTCTACGCAAAATCCACATCTGCTGACGTGCCGATAAATTTCAGATTTAACGTAGATGCGCACACCTCAATTTTGGCGAAGCGTTTTTACACACTCTGGACCAAAAGCGGCCTGCTACGGATGATGGTTTTCGGCCAGAAGCCAAACCTACTGAGCAACAGCGACTTGATTACGTCCCCGCGCCTTGGCTCGATATAGTGCTTTATCAGCATTGTTCATCAAGCTGTGCAGATCTTTATTACCAGCATCCGTTGACGCTACGCCGAGGCTGGCTGTTATGCAGTGAACAGGCTCGATCATCAATCCAGCAATAGTTTGGATGAGCTGTTCTGCAATCTTAACGGCGACTTCAATGGAGGTGTCCGGGAGCAGAACTGCGAATTCTTCTCCACCTAGCCGGCCGTGGATATCCGTTGCACGAAAGGACGAACTGATGACCACACCCATTTGGCGCAAAACCTGATCCCCAACCTGATGGCCGTAGATGTCGTTGATATGCTTGAAGTGATCCATGTCCAACATTACGGCGCACAACCCTAACCGGTTGGTTTTACATTCGTTGTAGAGCTGCTGGGCATGCTCGAAAAAAGCTCGTCGACTCTTCAAGCCGGTCAGTTCATCGGTTTGTGCTGCACGGGTTGAAATGCTGTTCGCCTGTTCCATTTCACGGGTTAGTCGAAAGGCGGTTTCCAGCGCCTCGGACATTTTTCGTGTAGCGCGGGCAACAAATGACGCGAACACCAAAACCGAGAGTGCCATGCCGACTTGAATCGTGGACGATTGAAACAGCAGCCAGGCGGTGCACGGCAACAGAACCAGGCCAATAGACACTAGTGTCATATAGCGGTAAGCCGAGTAGCAGGACACCGCGCTGACAGACATCCCGACAGTAAAGAGCATGACCAACGCCTGCGACAAAAGATCGTCTGCTGGCATGACAACGAATGCGCCTCCCCCCCAGATACTGGCGGATAACACGAGCGTGCTCCAATATTTGCGTTCCCAGCGTTGAGGCGTACGTTCACTTTCGTCGCTACGAAAATAGGCAACAAACATCGAGATGCGCAACAGCGTCGATCCGGTCAGTATGGCCAGCCACCAAAGAATGACGCTGTGTTCAAAACGATCCCAACACAGCCAACACAGCATGATGGCAGCGAGGTAACTACCAAAAACCGCAGAAACTGATTGGCGAAATAGTTGATGCAATCGGTCAGTTCGCACCTGCTCGGCTATGAAAGACTCTTGGTCATTCCGAGATCCTGGGCCATCCATGTGATCCACCTGATCATGACGCAACTAAAAAACTATTGTGGCACCCTGCCACCAAAGCAAACAATCAAATTACGCTCGTGGCCGTCCGCAAAGCTCTTGGAGAATTGACCGGTCTCGTAGCCAAGCCCGAACGCCAACCAGTTCAATGAGCTGCGCTCCTGTCGCCCCATGAGGAGTGATCGTTATTCATCGCTAAAGGATGAACATACCCTGGCCCTGCCAGCTTTCTTCGCTTCGTAAAGTTGCTTGTCCGCAGCTTCTATCAACGCCTGGAATTCAAGATCGTCAGTAGGCGTCAATGTTGCGACACCTAGAGAAATAGTCACCACACGATCTACATCAGAAGCAGAATGCTCGATACCCAGCGCCCGGATATTCCGTTGCATTTTTTCTGCAAGTTCGACTGCTCCGCAAAGACTTGTATTGGGCAGAATGCAGGCAAACTCTTCGCCTCCATACCGAGCGACCAGGTCATAGGGGCGTCTAACCGTTTCAGATAACGCCTGGGCAACGGATTTCAGACATCCATCGCCAGCCAGATGCCCATATCGGTCGTTGTAGCGCTTGAAATAGTCGACATCCACTAAAATGAGCGACAGCGGCTTTTGCTCTCGAAAGCACTGGCGCCAATCCGCCAAAATGTCCTCATCGAATTTGCGTCGATTGGCCACTCCAGTAAGGCCATCCATCAACGCCATAGAACGCAGCAGATCGTTCTGTAGCTTCAGGGTCAGATGTGTTCGCACACGTGCTCTGACAATGGTGGGATTGATCGGTTTACTGATGAAGTCCACCGCGCCTAGCTCCAGACCTAGCACCTCATCTGATTCCTGCTGCTGTGCGGTAATGAAGATGATAGGGATGCCTTGAGTCGCGGGATCAGCCTTGAGCCGACGGCATACTTCATGCCCGTCCATGCCCTCCATGACCACGTCCAGCAGAATCAGATCGGGTAGCAGGGTCCGACATAGGGTGATTGCCTGCTCACCGCGTGTGGCCATGAACACATCACAGTCCTCGCGGAACAGCTCATGGAGTACCCGGATATTAGTCGGTTGGTCATCGACGATGAGGAGTCTTGGACGGTTATGGGAATGCGGCAACCAGGTTTCCATTGCTTGTTCCATCAGGCAGATCTCAAAAGGTCACGACCCATCGGCATCGCAGCGGAAAAGTCGAGCGACTGCACCAGGACAACCAGTTCGTCGAACTGTGGGCGCAGGGATGGCGGCGTTTTTGACGCCAATGCGTCTGCCAGCTCTATGGCTTGAAGGTTACCCGCCTCCAGCATTAGCAAAATCTCTTTAAGGGATTCTTTCCATTGCGTCGGCTCCATTGTTTCCTTACCTGCACTGATCTTTGCTCGTGGGCTCTGACCAAAGTCGACATGCATCTGCTCAAGGCTTTGTTGCAGTAACCTGCTCAATTCGTCAAACCATGTTGCGTCAGCAAAGATGCTCGCTACAGATTCTGCATCTGCGGATTTCAGCTTTTGCTCCAGGTCGCCGGCCAGCAGAGACATCGCCTTGGCACCCATGGTCCCGCTGCTGCCTTTAATTGTATGAAGCACGAAAGCTGCCCCCGATGCGTCTTGCCGCTGGATCTGATCGTGTAACCGGACAAGCTGTTTTTCTATCTCGGGACCAAAGTTACGCAGCACGTTGCGGATCAAATCGAGGTCACCACCAAAGCGGCTAATGATCGATTCACGAGGCTCGATGACGCCCTCTCCTGTATTGGCTTGGCCCAGGGCTGGAGATGCCTGGCGATCCTCACGGCCCGCTTGAAAAAGCAATGTTGCGACGAGTTGTTCAAGATCTATGGGCTTGCCGACATGTTCATTCATCCCCGCAGCAAGACAGGCCTCACGGTCGGTATTGGAGGCATTTGCGGTCATCGCCACTATTGGCAGCGCTGCAAAACGTGGATCCAATCTAATGCGACGGGTCGCCTCCAAGCCATCAATATCCGGCATCTGGATATCCATCAACACCGCGTCGAAGGGCACCATCTCAGCCATCACCCTGCTCACACCTTCCAGACCGCCTTCAGCCAACGTCACTTGCGCACCTTCTCCTGTCAGTAACTCATCGGCAACCTGCCGATTAAGCATGTTGTCTTCCACCACCAATAGTCGCAGCCCGGCCAGGCGCTGCGGTCTGTCAACAGTTGACTTGGACGGGAGTGACTGCGGAAGGCCTTTGCCATTGAGTGCTCGCTGAACAGCGTCGGCTAACTGCTTGGGCGTGACAGGCTTGGTGAGAAACCCCACGAAGGGAGCGTCTCCCATCTCGTTTGCGTCGGCCAGCACTTCACGGCCGTAAGCGGTAATCATAATAACCATTGGAGGCGGTACGCCGTTGCCCTGCTGACGGATCAATTGCGCAGCGCTCAGCCCATCCATATCGGACATCCGCCAGTCCATCAGTACCACGTCGTAAGCTTCGCCTCTCGCCTGCGCGTTCTTCACCCATTCCACTGCTTGCGTGCCACCACTCACGTGGTCGGCCCTCCACCCCAATGCATGAACCGTTCGCATCAGCAACTCACCCGCCATGGCGTTGTCGTCGGCTACCAATATCCGTATGGACACATCGACTACAGGACTGTCAGGTCTCAGCAGCGCATTCGGCGCTACATCCAGGGTGATATCGAACCAAAAGCGACTTCCCACACCCTGCTGGCTCTCCACCTGTAGTTCACCGCCCATCAAGCTGACCAACCGCTTGCAGATCACCAAGCCCAGACCGGTACCGCCAAAGCGGCGGGTGGTTGAAGCCTCGGCCTGAGTGAATCCTTCAAAAATGCGCTGAAGTTGCTCCGGGCTGATACCGATACCGGTATCAGCAACCGCGATACGCAAGCTCACAGAGTTTTCCGTGCGCATCAGTTGCTCGACGCTGACCACGATCTGACCTTCCATGGTGAACTTGAGGGCGTTACCCGCCAGGTTGATCAGCACCTGTTGCAGCCGCAGGCTATCGCCTATCAGGTCGTTGGGTAGATTGGAGTCCAGGTCGAACATGACCTCGACTTCTTTCTGGCCCTGATTACCTGCCAGCACAACGGCGAGATCACGCATGAGCGGTTCGAGTTCGAACGGGTGCACATCCAGCTGTAGCTTGCCGGCCTCAATTTTGGAGTAATCAAGGATGTCATTGAGCAAACCCAGCAGTGATTTCGCAGCGGTCTGCGCTTTGGTCACATAATCGAGTTGACGACCATTCAGGTCGGTGTTCTGCACCAACTGCAACATGCCCAGCACGGCGTTCATCGGCGTGCGTATTTCGTGGCTCATGTTGGCCAGGAACGACGATTTGGCCGCACTCGCAGTATCGGCCTGTTCCTTGGCGTACAGTAGATGTGATTCCAGCTCGCGCTGGGAGGTGATGTCCCGATTGATACCCGTCACGCGCAGGGGCGTACCGTTGGGACTGCGTTCGACCTGCGCGCCTGCCTGTATGAAGCGGATTTGGCCGTCCGGGCGAACGACACGGAAAACTGTGTCGTACACACCATTCCCCTCGACGGCGGCATTCAGCTTTGCAGCCGTAGCAACAGAATCCTCGGGGTGAATACGCGCGTACCAGTGTTTATAACTCAGACCTGTATTGCGCAACGTCAGTGGCTGACCGTAGAACTCGAACATACGGTCATTCCACTGCAAGTTATTGTCCGCCAACGTCCAGGACCAAATGCCCAGTTCGGCTACCTCAGCAGCCATCACTAATTGGTCGTGCACCGCCATCAGTTCACTACGTTGTTTCTGCGTCGTCTCCAGGCTTGCAGCCAGCTCCTTTTCTGCCGCTTTCCGTTCGGTGATGTCTACCGCGATGCCTAGGTAACCGCTCAATTTCCCATTGTCATCACGCATGGAGGTGACCACTAGCGTGACAGGAAACCGCGAGCCGTTCTTACGTATGTAAGTCCACTCACGTGTTTCTGCGCCTTCAAGCTCAGGTTTATGGGTAAACACACGAAAACCATCGATTGCCTGAGCGTACTCCTCGCCCAGTTCAACGCTACGAGCAGCGAGTTCCTCTGGCACATGTATCGATTCAGGGGTGTGCTGACCCAGCAACTCATCGGCGTGATAGCCCAACAAATGCTCGGCGCCTTTGTTGAACACGCGGATAACGCCATCGAGATCCGTCGCAATGATCGAGACCTCAGTGGCCGAGCGCAGCACACTGCCTAACAATAGATTGAGATGCCGCAGCTCGGAAGTTCGCTGTGCAACCTGCTCCTCCAAGTTTGAATTGAGTTCGAGAATTCGGGCCTCCGCTGCTTTTTTTGCAGAGATATCCCTTAACGTCTTGGAAGCTCCAACGACGCGACCACCCTCGCCATAAATGGGTGAGACGCTGGCAGAGACATAAATCAGCTGACCGCCCTTGCAACGGCGTTGGGTATCAAAGCTGGCGATCCGCTCCCCCGCCCTGATACGCACAAGGATCCCGGCCTCCTCAGCTACAAGCGCCTCAGGAACAATCAGGTGGGCCAGTGTCTGGCCCACTGCCTCCTTGGCGGTATAGCCAAAAAGATGCTCGGCCCCCTTGTTCCAGTTGGTGACGATGCCATCGAGTGTTTTTCCAATAATGCCATCGGCCGAGCTTTCAACAATGGCGACCAGCCTTGCCTGTTCGGCGAATATCTGCCGCCGGCGTTGACGGCTGACACTCACAACACTCACCAGAGTAGCCAATAGAAGAGTGAGCAGACCACCAAGCAGCAGGACGACTGTTGGTGAAACCTGATGCAGGCGCTGGATGAACAACGGATGCGCGCCGAGTTCGATTTGCCATCGCCTCCCGTATACCTCGCGCTCCAACTGATGGGTCATCAGCGTTTCACTGCTGACCGAGTCGTTGGTGCTTTCATAAAACAGCTTCTCTTGCCCAGGGACAGTGATATCCCTCAATCGCAGATGCACCGTCTCGTTTTCTATGCGCAGGCCTCTGAGTACCTTCTCTGTCTGCAACACGACATAGATCCAGCCAAACGCTGCTGTCTCTCGTTCAACAGCGGTCGCCGGAGTCTCTCCGCCGCGAAAGATGGGCATCAACACCAGGAAAGACTGCTGCGGTTTCGCTGTGTTCTGTATCAAAGTGATGGGCCCGGTTATCCGTGCCACACCGCTCTGTATCGAGGATTGGGCAGCCTCTCGCCGCGCTGTTTCCGAAGCTATGTCCAAGCCAATTGCAGCCTGGTTACCCTCAACCGGTTCGACATACTGGACAACGTAACGCTCACCTGAATGGGGTGAGAGTTGACGAATGGAGAAACCAGCCATGCCATCGGACCGAGCGGACTTGAGAAACTCGCGTTCATCGCGCTCCGGTACTCGTCTGATAAAGCCCAAAGCACTTGCGCCGGGGAACTCGGCAGCCAGGTCGCGCGCTTGGTGATATTGGCCAAAAACTTCCCGGCTGATGCCATGCTCACCCGCTATCAGCACCGCTCCACGAGCGCCACGCAATCCGTATTGGTATAGATCGAGACGAGTTAAAACCAACTCTGCGGCTTCCTCGGTGGCCGCGGCGATCGCTTCTTGAGCCTGCTGCTCGTTGACGCGTTCAAGGATCCAGGCGCCCAGAATGCTTGCCCCTAACCCTGCCGCCAGAGTGATAGCTACTCCCCAGCTCAATGCAAAAAACTTATGCTTTCTCACCCGCGTTGCCCCATTACAGAAGGTCTTTAAGCCTTCAATATTAAAGTTCGAACCCTGTTGGGGGCACCTGCAACTTAGTTCGCATGTATCACATTAACCTTGAGCCCCGAGGATAAAAATGAGCATATTTGAGCGAAGGGAATAGGACGACAATAAAGAAAACCTTGCATGATCTGGCAGCCTTGCCCCAGAAGTACATTGGCCTGTTCCTGGGTTTCTACGCCTTCGGCCACCAACTCAAGGCCTAGCGCCTGGCCTAACTTTATGATCGCCTCAATGATCGCCGAATCGCTTTTGTCGGTGAGCATATCTCGCACAAAGCTCTGATCTATTTTCAGAACATCAATTGGAAACCGTTTGAGATAAGCCAGGCTCGAATAACCTGTGCCGAAATCGTCGATAGAAATACGAACCCCTAACGCCTTGAGATGAAAAAGGGTTTCGCAGGCGTTATCAATATCTCTTGCCAGCACCCCTTCGGTAATCTCCAACTCCAGAGATTTTGCTTCCAGTCCAGATTCGACCAGGACGCCTTTCACCATGTCCAGGAAGGACTCCTCGCGAAATTGCACGGCGGAGATGTTCACACTAATGGAAATGTCATGGCCCAGTTCACGAAACACTCTGGCGTCCTTGCAAGCCTGGAGCAGAACGTATTTGCCAATAGGAATGATCAACCCGGTTTCTTCTGCCAGAGGAATGAAATCGGCAGGCGAGACCAAAACACCGTCATGATTGCGCCATCGAATCAGCGCCTCCACCCCAATGATCTGGTTATGCTGGGCATCGACCTTCGCCTGGTAAAAGACCTCAAAAACGCCATCTTCCAAAGCGGAGCGCATATGGCGCTCAAGCAGGTGCCGGGCACGCATGCTGCTCTCGATATGCGGAGAAAAAAAACTATAGCGATTGCGACCTGAAAGCTTCGCCTGGTACATAGCCGAGTCGGCATGCCGGTAAAGTGACTCCAGATCATCGCTATCCTCAGGGAACACACTAATGCCGATGCTTGCGGAAAGGTCGTATCGGTTTGCTTGGATTGAAAATGGACTGGAGATTGTTGCGAGTACCCTTTCAGCGAAGTCGCCCACTGCGTCGAAACCTATCACCTCTGGCAGGAGGAGGATGAACTCGTCTCCTCCTTGCCTGCTGACGGTATCCACTACGCGCAAAGATCGCGATAATCGCAATGCAACCTCTTGCAACACCAAGTCGCCGACAGAGTGGCCCATCGAATCGTTGATCACTTTGAAGTTGTCCAGATCAAGCAGTAGCATCGCCACACGGCTATGGTTGCGACGGGCCTTTTGTAAAGCCTGCTCGGTACGATCCTGCAACAGTATTCGGTTGGGTAGTCCAGTTAATGCATCGTGATTGGCGAGCCTCTTGGCCTCATTTCGCAAGGCGATATGAGCCTTGATATGGGCTCTGGCAACTGGAATATTCAGCGGCTTTTGAATGAAGTCCACTCCGCCGCACTCAAGAGCGCGAAGCTCATTGTCTGTATGCGTATGGGAGCTTACAAAAATGACCGCTGCGTCCAAAAGCTCTGGATCGGATTTCAGCGCACGGCAGACCTCGAAGCCGCTCATTCCTGGCATTTCTATGTCGAGCAAAACCACATCGGGCCTGCATTGACGAGCGATCTCAAGCGCCTCCGGACCACTTTTGGCAACATAGACTTCGGCTAAGTCTCGCACTGCGGTGCCCAGAATTCTTAGGTCAGTGACTTGGTCATCGACTATCAGGAGGACTGGTTTGAGGCTAAACGTCTTGTCGTGCATTCCATTGCTCCTCGCAAATCCCTTGCATTCAATAACAAGCAATCCTAGACCAGCGTTTCTGCGGTGGGATGCCCAGTCTGCGTTCCCGAATGCGATCAGGTCAGGCCCGCCAATCGTTGAAGTCTTTCGAGGTCCGCTTGAGGCTCACCATTTTTCATGGCGGCCCCAAGGCGCATGACCACTTGTTCGCGGCGTACCTGCATGGGCGGCAACGCATAGATCGCGCCTATCAACTCACGCAGTGCCTGAGGGAGTCCCCAGGAGGCTTTCAACTTGATGGCAAAGGGGCCGGCGAAATCACGCAGGGCATGGGTGAGCACTTCTTCATCCACCCTATGCCCCTGGCCCTCCCACTTCTGGATTTGGTACAGCACACAAAGCTCACCTATCCGGTGCAGCAATGCAGCACTCTGTAGTGGCGTCGGATCCAGCTTGCATCGTCGAGCCAGGAAAACAACCTGTTCAGCCAGGCCCTCGGCATCATCCAGATAAGACTGCATGCAGGTCATCAGCACCCCATTGGTTTGGGTATTGGCCTGTCGCAGGGCCTGGCTCAACGCCAGATTCACACTGGTAAGCCCTCCCAATCGTTTAATGGCATCGATCAAACTGGTGCAGGGTTGGCCTACCCCGTGATAAGCAGCGCTGTTGGCTGCCGCAATCAGATGAGCGCACAGCGCCGGATCATGCTGCCAATCCTGGACCAATTCGCGAATATCCAGCTGCTCTCCCCCATATCCACGCTGGAGTTTTTCCTTCACCAGAGCGAGTAACGGCAGGTCCAGCTCATGAGTGGAGAATCCACTGAGATAGTCGATCAGGTTTTCACCATCAATAACAGCGGGCACTTGCACAGACGTATCGGCAGGAAGGAGCGCTTTGAGGCATTCAACGACACGCGACACTTGAAACGGCTTGGTAAAAAAAGCGCTGATCCCCAGAGACTTGACCGCCAAGACACTTTCTCGATCGGAACGCCCCGTGATCATAATCAGCGGTATTTTCAGATCCTGTGCACGAATCGTTTGCAACAGGCTTACACCGCTGGCATCCGGTAGATTCCAGTCGGCCATGACCATCTGGTAGGCACTCTGCTGCCAGGCATACAAGGCACTGGCAACATCGCCAAAGCAATCGACTTGCGCCAGCGGGCGGATGCTCAAAACCAGCTGTTTCAGAAGGTCTGCTATCCAGGGATCATCATCCAGAATCATCACGCGCATTCGGTCACCGCACTGGATTGATGCACCATTTCGAAAGGCTTTGCGGCCCGGGTTTGTTGGACGACGAAGTAGAGGTCGCTGACGTCAGGAAATGCGGTTGTGAGCGAGCAATCGGGATTGAGTCACGGCGATATCCATTTCAATTTTGGGGGTATAAAGGTTCACAACCGAATCTATTCCTCGCCGGCGAACTATACAAGCAAGCAAACAGCTCGCAGGTAAATAGGCAGGTGGGGGGAATGCATAAATGCTGCGATAGCGAAATTGCTCGGGCGGTTCCATCCTGCGCTCGCTGATCCCGGCCCCCAAATTTCGCTAGATTCAAAAAGTGATTCCGTCAAACGCTAGCTGAAGTCCCTCAACCGCAGAAAGCACCGAAATAGCCGGGGTGATCATGCTGTCCGCGATGGAGCATCTATATTGGGTCGACCCCAGCACTTCGCGACAGGCAGCAATCGCCAAAAGCAGCCACTCCCCGCCCTACAATCATTAAGCTTACGACGGGAAGATTTACAGATGCAGCAGGGGCAAAGCGTGTCTTCTCAGGATCCCTGTCGATGCCGTCGCACGCACTTTTATCACCACTACTAGTCAAGTGACGGTGTCTCAACGCGAGCGGAACATCGCGGCGCGTGGGGAACAGCATCTGCCCTGGCCGTAAGAAACACCCTCTGCTCTGCCACGAGCAGCACTTCGCAACCCTTGGAAATTTCAAGAATAAAACCGAAAAGGAAGAGCGTTGCGAGGCACAAAAACACTGTCAATTTGGACGACTAGTATCGTTGCGAGTAATTAAACCACCGTAAAAAACATAAAATTTTTACGGCCTTTAGCATAAGGGTGCTTGCCAAAAGGGAGGCATCAACACCCACGGACGCAGTGAGGATTCCACTGAAAGCCAGTCGTTTTGTAGGGGTAAAAGCTACTTAAAATAAAAAGGGGTCGCGAGATAAAATCTCGTAACCCCTTGAATTATATGGTCGGGACGGAGTGATTCGAACACTCGACCCCTAGCACCCCATGCTAGTCACAACCGACCGACATCAGTAGGGATTAGTTAGAAGCTGTACCTCTATTGGTAGCCGTTCCACTGTCTTCTACTTGCTGTATGCCACACACGTATCGTGACCAGTGATCCATCAACATTTGCCGCTTGCCGAAAAGGTCTCCACTACACGTAATCATCTAATGACGAAGGAAAAAAAGGCTGCAGGAGCAGCCTCAAGGATGGAGGGGCAGAGATGACTTAGCATCACTCATGTTCTCTTATAGGACGCAGCTTTGTCGGCTAAGCAACAAGATCAATCGACTACATGGAACCTGGGTAGCATCCATTTCCAACGAATGGCGGCAATACGGCTGACAAAAACGAACGCAATGGCGATTGCAGACGCTACTTCAAGTGACATCTGCAAATCCAACAGCGTGATGTAGGCGACGGCACCCAAAATACTGATGGATGCATAAACCTCACGTTTAAACACCAACGGTATTTCGTTACACAACACATCATGCATCACACCCCCTGCGACTGCGGTAGCTACACCCATGATCACTGCGATGCTGGGAGGGAGGTTTTGCTGAAGAGCCATATCTGTTCCTCTGACCGTAAATACAGCCAATCCAAATGCATCGGCCACCAACAACACCCTCTCGTTGAAGGTTTTCAAGGTTTTCGCCCAAATCATGGTTCCTAGCGAAGCACTAACCCCTACCCAGAAGCCATTCTCATTGGAAACCCACTCGATCGGATAATGTGCCATCAGTACGTCACGCAAGGCACCGCCGCCTAAAGCGGTGACTAAACTGATGGTGATAACGCCGAACCAGTCCAACGATTTTCGCCCTGCCATCAGGGTGCCTGTCACTGCGAAGGCTGCAACGCCTGACAACTCACAGTAATAGATCACCCAACCAGCGTGGTAAGTCTTCATCTAAGGAACCAGCCTGTACCGCAAATGGGAGAAGTTCTTGAAATGAAACACCCTCAAAGACACATATCAGGGTCTAATTACATTATCATAGTATGATAATAAAAGCACAACTGAGGCGTGCGATGAATACAGGGCAAAAAAATACAGCGGCGTATCGTCATGAGGGTTATCCGCTTGGAAAAACCACTGTCGAATCAAGCGTGCGGGTCAAAACGGTAGACGACCTGGCAATGGCGTATAGCCCAGGGGTCGCGCAGCCCTGCTTGGCGATAGCCAAAAATCCGGACGACGTTTACCGCTTTACAGGTAAGGGCAACCTCATCGCAATCATTTCCGACGGTTCGTCGATTCTGCATCTGGGCAACCAAGGATCTCTTGCCAGCAAGCCGGTGATGGAGGGAAAAGCGCTTTTGTTCAGACGACTGGCCAAGATCAACGCGGTAGATATTCAGGTCAACACCTGCGAATCGACCGCATTCATCGATACGGTCGCTCGCATTGCCGACACCTTCGGCGGCATCCATCTGGAGGGTATGGCTGAGTCCAAGAGCCTGGAGATCGAACAAGCACTGATCGCTAAATGCGACATCCCGGTGTTCTCAGACGAACCACACGGGATGGCAATTGTGGTGGTGGCCAGTCTGTTGACGGCACTAAGAGTTCAGGGGAAAAAACTTAAAGACATTAGAATCGTCTGTGGACTGCACGGGCGTGCGGCGGCCGAGTGTGTGAGGCTGCTGCTGAACTTGGGTGCACACTCCTCTCGTATCGTCGCAACCACTGGTTGTGCTCACACGATCGCGCAACTGGGGCAGTCAGTTCAATATGGACCCACGCAGCACTCGCCTGCAGCCATGAAGGGGGCTGACGTTTTTATTGGTGTTGCAGACCCGAACTGGTTAACCCCGGAAGCGATTCTGTCGATGGCAAGCAACCCCATCGTGTTTGCCTACGCCGGCCCCTATCAAGCGATTTTGCCTTGGCAGGCTCGTGAAATTCGGGTGGACTTGATTCTCGCCACTGACAGTTTCGAACATTCAAATGAATTAGCCAGTTGCCTGGCCTCGCCCTTCGTCTTCCGAGGGGCCTTGGACGTCAGAGCCCGACGGATAAATGAAGCCATGAAGATTGCTGCGATCCGTGCGTTGCACCTGCTCGCGTTACAACCGGTGCCATTAGACGTACTGCGAACCTACAACGTCGACAGATTGGTGTTGGGGAGGGATTACATTATTCCCAAGCCGCTGGATGGGCGCCTGCATTCGGTGGTAGCTGGTGCTGTGGCTAGGGCGGCAATTGATTCGGGCGAGGCCAGAATCAGTTTCCCTGCCCACTACCCGTCAATCTATCCCTTCTTTTACCCGTTTCTGGTAGACGTACCGTCACCATTTTCTGATCACGGTCAATCTAGTTAACTGTAACGAACCTAACCGGTGACAAATAAATCTCCGACCATTACAATTTGATTAACATCGACCGTTTTAGGGTACAGACAATTCCATGGAAAATAAGACTGCACGACTAACTGTGCTCATTGATCCCGTCAAGAAAAAAGCGCTTGAGGAGCTTTGCGCATCTCAGGATCTGACGCCTTCTCAGGTAGTTCGTCAGCTCATTCGGGACTATCTGGAGACGCACGGCGTGTCCTACGCCACCAAAAGCAGAACTGCGGCCAATGGTAAGTGATTCATCTGCGCATGAGCGGGTACGACGAATGCCTGCTCATCGTTCCTTCTACTCTCTTGCGCCTCATCTCTAGCCCTGGGTCTTGTCGATCTCGACGTAACTGCCCAATGCGCCACTGAGGTCAGCATGATAATGCTGTGAGCCGAGTGCCTGAAGAATCCCTGCCTTGTCGAGCTTGCCAAGGACTTTTTCGTTGGCTTCACACAACTTCACGACGATGCTGCGTTTGCGCAGCTGCTCAATAACTTCGAGCAGCGTTTGTAAGCCCGTGATATCCATGAACGGCACCCGCTTCAGGCGAATAATCAAAGTGCCAGGGTCGCTGTGCGTCTGAGCCAAAACGCGCTCAAAAGTTTCTGCTGCGCCAAAGAAGAGAGGCCCCTCAATGGTGTAAACCAAAACACCAGGTGGAAGATGTACATGTCCATTCATGTGCAACTCTGCCTCCAGCTCTTTTTCGACCATTAGCTGCACCTCTACAGATGAAGCCATCCGACGCATAAATTGCAGCATGGAGAGAATGACCCCGATATTCACGGCAATCGCTAGATCGCTGAAAACGGTCAGGCTGAAGGTGACTAAAAGGATCGCGACGTCCGCTTTTGGGGCTCGTTTGACCATGCGTTTGAAATGCTTCAGTTCGCTCATGTTGTAAGCGACCACGAATAAGATCGCAGCCAACGCGCACAGCGGGATATCCGAAGCCAGAGGCGCCAAGAAGAAAATCAATAAAATCAACGTGACGGCGTGCGCAAAACCCGCGATGGGGCTGTTGCCGCCATTGCGGATGTTGGTCGCGGTTCGAGCGATCGCGCCTGTCGCAGCAAAGCCACCAAACAGAGGAGTTACCAGGTTAGCAATGCCTTGTCCGATTAACTCCTGATTGGAGTCATGTTTGGTACCGGCCATCCCGTCGGCGACAACAGCAGACAACAACGACTCGATCGCCCCCAGCATCGCGATCGCGAACGCAGGACCAATCAATTCAATGATCTGCGGCAGCGTTATTTCAGGAAGGCCAATTTTGGGCAGTCCTTGAGGAATCCCCCCGAATGCACTCCCGATCGTTGCCACTCCATCGAATTGAAAATAGGAATGCAACGCCGTCACAACGACCATGGCAATCAGAGGACCAGGAACACGCCTTAAGCCTGGTATTTTAGGCGCGAGTAGCACCAACAGCAGGCTCAAGATGGCTAACAGGGTCGTGGGCACATGGAGGCCAGGCAGCGCTTGAATGAGGTGCCAAAGCCGCTCATGAAAATGCTCGCCACTGACTTTCGGCAAGCCCAAAAAGTCTTTCCACTGCCCGACCCAAATGATCACACCGATGCCGGCGGTGAACCCAACGATCACGGGGTCGGGAATGAACTTAATGAGTGCTCCAAGCTTGGTGATGCCGAGCAGCAATAATATTGCACCGGCCATCATCGTCGCGATCTGCAAGCCATCAACGCCGTACTTGGCCGTTACGCTGGCCAGAATGACGATGAACGCCCCGGTAGGGCCGGCGATCTGTAGTCGACTTCCGCCGAACAGCGAAACCAATAGACCACCAACAATCGCCGTGTAGATCCCTTGCTCCGGCTTGACGCCCGAGGCGATGGCAAATGCCATGGCCAAGGGCAGCGCCACAACGCCGACGATGCCCCCCGAGACGATATTTCGAAGCCAATGCTCGCGCCCTAACAAGCCTGCTTTCCAAGCTTCTCGTATCGCAATCATGACTAGCCTCGCTTTGGTGGCATGTGCATACTATTCACACGTGGTGATAATAGTAAAGCAATTGGCCTAGCCTCGTACGACACCAGTAACACTATAGATTCGGTGCCGAGAGCGCATAAACATATGCCCGGAGACCCCGCATGAAACGCGAAGACGTCAAAACCAAACACGGTGAAGGCATGCACTTCGACACGCATGTGATAGCCAACCCGGCCAATACGCACGAGTGGATTATTCTTTTCAAGAAGGAAGCCGGGAGAAGCTATTTTCTGGTCAATGACAACGAGGAAATTGAGACATTTGGACGCCTCGATGAACTGATCCATGAGCTTCGAGAGCTTGGTATCAAGTCTGCCGAAGTTCATTTCTGATTGTTCCACTCAAGGTGTTTGATCATGTCAGTAAAGGTTGAGTATCTGTCCGGTCAAAGCGAAGCGCTTTGGTCTGTTTGTTTCGGTAGCCGCTGCATCCAATTTCGGACTGAGCAGGGAGCAAAAGACTATGCCGCCACACTCAAAGAAAGAATCGACGCACCCCATGCCTTCCCACGAACTCACCACGCCTCTCACAGCCAAGACCGCTGATTAATGCTGATCCTGGTCATTTCCCTCCACTGGACAGGCTCGACGTTTGGTTAATAGGAACAGAACACCAAGCCCCTTGAAGATGGACGGCATCGAAAGACAGCTCAGAACAACACGTGAACTATTGCCTTAAGGTTGGTGGTGGGCTGGCCAGGTTTTTTTTCCCTCGGTACTGGAGCCCCAAGGTGTCCATGGCAAAGCCAAAAGACGTCTCACCCAGGGCTCTCGAACAGCATTGCCGGGTACCTCTCTTAGCACCTTTGTCATGGCCACCTCCCCTTTCGCTCCCAGCTATGTTGATCCGCTACACCTCGTTCATCTGAGCCTGCCGTTCACGCCCATAACTTCAGCGTCTTGACGCTTGGGACATTCGAGCACGCAAAAAAAATGGCCACACGAGGTGGCCTAAGACGGGTTCAAGCATAGGAGGATCTCTATTGACCACCCGATACAGGCCCACCCTGATGTCTTAGGGCTAATAGAGTTGGTCCGCTGGCTGATAAACCCCTTCATCAGCAGCGCTCAGCCGGCAATTTGATCCTGGTCTGTGGGTCAGGACCTCGTCACCTTGCATTATAATAGTGTTAACATGCGATTGTAATCAATGTCTAATTAGGGGATCGCATGACTACCGACTTCAAGAAGGCTGCACTGGATTACCACGAATTCCCAACCTCAGGGAAAATCAGCATCGCGCTGACCAAGCCTGCCGACACAGCCGCCCAACTCGCACTGGCCTACAGCCCAGGCGTAGCCGAGCCCGTACGCGAAATTGCGAAGAATCCTGAGAACGCTTACCGCTTCACCGGCAAAGGAAATCTGGTGGCCGTGATCACCAACGGCACTGCCATTCTGGGTTTGGGCAATCTAGGCCCCTTGGCCAGCAAGCCGGTCATGGAAGGCAAAGCGCTGCTGTTCAAGCGTTTTGCCGGAATCGATTCGATCGATATCGAAGTCAATGCTGAAAGCTCCCAGGCCTTTATCGATACAGTCGTACGCATTGCTGACACCTTTGGCGGCATCAACCTGGAAGACATCAAAGCTCCTGAGTGCTTTGAAATCGAAGAGGCACTGATCGAACAATGCAGCATCCCAGTCTTCCATGACGATCAACACGGCACTGCCATCGTCACTGCAGCCGGCATGCTCAATGCACTTGAGATTCAGGGCAAAACCCTGGGGAATGCGAGAATTGTTTGCTTGGGTGCGGGTGCCGCCGCCACTGCCTGTATGCGCCTACTGCTTAGTCTCGGCGCTCAAAAAAGCAATCTGTACATGGTCGACCGCATCGGTGTTATCCACTCCGCTCGGGAAGGCCTCAATCAATACAAAGCACAGTTCGTTAACGACGGTGGTCCGCGTACGCTGATGGAAGCCATGACCGGTGCTGACGTGTTTGTCGGTCTGTCTGGAGCCAATCTCCTTCCGGCAGAAGCACTGGCAGCGATGGCACCTAATCCGATCGTGTTTGCCTGCTCGAACCCGGACCCTGAAATCAGCTACGAGCTGGCCATGGCCACACGTGATGACCTGATCATGGCGACCGGTCGCTCTGATTATCCGAACCAGGTCAATAACGTTCTGGGCTTTCCGTTCATCTTCCGCGGGACGCTGGATGTTCGGGCAACCCGGATCAACGAAGCGATGAAAATTGCGGCGGTGGAAGCACTACGCCAATTGGCCAAAGAGCCGACGCCTGTAGAAGTGCTGCAAGCGTTCGACGTCGATAAACTTGAGTTTGGGCGCGATTACATCCTCCCCAAAGCGCTCGATGCTCGCCTGCTCGGAGCCATAGCCGGCGCAGTGGCCAAGGCCGCTATCGACACCGGCGTTGCGAAGCTGCATTACCCGACGCACTACCCGCTCTAAGCTGACGTGCCGCAGCTGCGCGACCTTTTACGGTTGGCAGCTGGCACACTGGGGATTATCCAGTCGCGGCACCTTCTGAATATTGGCAATCCGCCATTTTCAAAGTCATCCGCTTTTGGCTGATCACTGAAGCCTCATCTGCTGCG
This sequence comes from Pseudomonas sp. LBUM1645, assembly GCF_059716185.1. Lineage (NCBI taxonomy): Bacteria > Pseudomonadati > Pseudomonadota > Gammaproteobacteria > Pseudomonadales > Pseudomonadaceae > Pseudomonas > Pseudomonas sp. LBUM1645. The sequence continues at coordinate 3,476,744 of NZ_CP166811.1, read as the reverse complement.
CCAGCAGGTGACCCTCTGTTCAGCGATCGGAAGAAACAACAACCAACGGCTTCAACACCCAACGAGCAGCCCCGTCTAAATCGCGAGTACCTGGTGATATCAGATATGCATAATCGGCTGGCTTTTTTGCTCCTCATACCCTTGAGACAAGGGTGAATAAATGCCGATCAAATATGTCAGGAGCCTCACCGGGCGAAGGCGTACCACAGCCGCAAACCGACATCTTGGGTTTGCCTTGGCCTTCGTCGCGGGAGCAATCAACGCTGGCGGTTTCCTGGCGGTGCATCAGTACACCTCACACATGACAGGCATCGTTTCTTCGATGGCAGACAACAGTGTGCTGGGAGACTAAGACCTGGTACTTAGTGGCACCGGCGCATTGTTGTCCTTTCTAGTTGGGGCTGCGTGCTCTGCGGTCATGGTCAATTACTCCCGACGCAGACGGATGCACAGTGAGTTTGCAGTGCCCCTCTTGTTCGAAGCCTTTCTGCTCATCTGCTTTGGATTTATGGGCGCTCAGCTTTCCACCGTGGATGGTTTGTTCGTGTCCGTCACCGTGATGCTGCTGTGTTTCATCATGGGCTTACAAAATGCGGTGATCACCAAAATTTCCAAAGCCGAAATCCGAACGACTCACATCACCGGGATCATCACGGATATCGGTATCGAGTTTGGAAAACTGTTTTATTGGAATGCCGTTAGCACATCGACCCTTCCAAAAGTTCTCGCCAATCGGACCCGGCTCAAAATACTGATATTGCTCGCGCTGAATTTCTTCTTCGGCGGCGTGGTGGGTGCATTTGGGTTCAAGCATATCGGTTACATCTCAACGGTACCGCTCGCGATGGTTCTGGTGACGCTGGCAATCGTGCCTGCCTTTGATGACGTCAGGCTTTTTGTCCGCCGCGTCATGCGAAAGTGAGCCAATGCCTTTTGATGAGCGCGAGTCCGCTGGTTTTTTTGGCTTGGCGGTACAACTTCCAGAACGATTCGAGCCACAACTCGTGCTCTTTTGTTCCTGCCTGAAAGCCACCTCAACCTGTCATGCACAGACGTTCAAACGCCTTACATTCATCACGATGAAACGCTCTTTGTCACCGCATAACATTAACATTATATGTTAATGTTATGCGCGTATTCGTTGGAGCAATGACAGCACGCTTGACCCGGTAGCTCGCCCCGTAGCAGCAGCATCCTCGAGGAGTTCTGTGCGGCGCGAGATCTGACACCCTCTCAGGACGCCCGTCATTTGATCCGCGATGACCTGCGCAGTCACGGCGCGGAGGATGAAACACAGCACACTGGCGCGGTGAAAGCCGTCAGACAGTCAACGCCTATCAGCAGACTCGTGACACCAGTCTCAATGACCCAATCAATACAGCAGGCTGACAAAGCACTGTTAAGGAAGAGACCATGAGCAGAACAATCGCAATCATCAAGGGCGACGGCATCGGCCCTGAGATCATGCAAGCGACGCTACGCGTACTCGACGCCCTTGACTGCAATCTTCGCTACGACTTCGTTGAGGCTGGCTTGGAGGCGTTGCAGCAACATGGGCAGCTGATGCCACCCGCCTCCATCGACACGATCGCCAAACACGGCATCGCACTAAAAGGCCCTCTGACGACACCGATTGGCCGTGGGTTCTCATCAATCAACGTTCACCTTCGCCGCCATTTCGATCTCTACGCCAATGTCCGACCAGCGATCAGTTTCCCTGGTACCCGTTCGCGCTTCGAAGATATCGACATCATCACGGTGCGCGAAAATACCGAGGGGGCGTACTTACCCGAAGGACAAAGTATTTCAGAGGACGGCGAAGTCGCTTTGGCGAGCATTCGCGTTACACGCACAGCCTCCGAACGCATCGTGCGATACGCCTTCGAACTGGCTCGTAGCAAAGGCCGTAAGAAAGTAACCGCGGTGCACAAGGCCAATATCATCAAGTCTTGCTCCGGTTTGTTTCTTGAGGTTGCGCGTGAGGTCGCTGCGGATTATCCGGAAATCGAATTCCACGAGATGATCGTCGATAACGTCTGTATGCAGCTGGTGATGAATCCCCATCAATTCGATGTCATTGTCACCACCAACCTGTTTGGTGACATCCTTTCAGACTTGTGCGCAGGCCTGGTAGGTGGATTGGGCTTAGCGCCCGGGTCGAACATCGGCGCCGATGCGGCCATCTTCGAAGCGGTCCACGGCTCGGCACCAGACATCGCCGGCAAGAACATCGCGAACCCATGTGCATTGTTGTTGGCTGCCGCAGACATGCTTGATTATCTGGGCATGGTGGACAAGGGGACCCGCATTCGTACCGCTATCCGTGTTGTTTTGAAAACCTCCTGCGATCAAGTGACACCGGATATGGGGGGAACCGGTACAACTGAGTCCTTCGCTGACGCCTTGGTGGCCTACTTGCGTAACTAGATAGACGTAAACGCCAGCTCAGTCAGAGCTGGCGTTTTTATATCCCCCCCGCCACGCATACTGACCTTATTTGACTGAAGAGAACTAAAAATGCGCAGGAGGGGTAGATCTCTACCCATCAGCACCGACTCTAGACAAAAACGCCCAAGAATTACTGGTACTCCTCTGATTGGTCTGGCCAAGGAGTCAAGACCTCGGAGCCATCATTAGTGACCAGGACCATATGTTCCCACTGGGCCGAGAGCGAAAGATCCTTGGTGATCACCGTCCAGCCATCACCAAGCGTTCTTACATCGTGCTTTCCAGCATTGAGCATTGGCTCAATGGTGAAAATCATTCCCGGTTTCAGATTCAGACCTTCACCAGGGTTCCCATAATGAAGGACCTGCGGCTCATCGTGGTAAACCATACCGATGCCATGTCCGCAGTATTCGCGCACAACACTGTAGCCCTCACGGTGCGCCACAGTTTGAATGGCATGCCCGACATCGCCGAGCGTGGCACCAGGACCTACTGCATAAATGCCGGCACACATTGCCTCGTAAGTGGTGTCCACTATCCGGCGAGCCTCAGCGTTTGGCTCACCCACAAAGTACACGCGACTTGTGTCACCGAACCAACCATCCTTGAGAACTGCGATGTCGATATTGATCGATATCGCCATCTCGAAGCTTTTTTTCCGACGGAATTCCGTGGCACACAGAGGTACACAAAGTTTTAGGGAAGCCGTGATAACCGACATTGGCTGGAATGGCCTTCTGCACGTTGACTACGTAGTCATGGCACAGCGCATCAAGCTCGTCGGTAGAAACGCCTGGTTTGACATGAGGCGCGATCATGCTCAAAACCTCCGCAGCCAGTTTACCAGCAGCCCGTGACAGGGCAATTTCCGCTGGCTTTTTAGTTGGCACTTTCACCCTCATTATGCGACTCCAGATACTGAATGAACGGGCATTCACTTGTCGAATATATTCGATATAAGCTCAAAGATTTTTACTTATAATTCGCAGATGCATCACCCTCAAGCTGGAACCTTATTATTCTTGTCATGTTCCAATCTTTATAATAAAACAAGGGCAACACGCTTAATTACTCATTACATTTTCTGTCACCGCTTGCCGGCACTGCATACGGGTATATATGCGGAGCTTCAATACGCTCTTTCAGCTTTGCCGCGTAGTCCTTTGCACCCTGCTCATTGCGGAACTGAATTTGCCGGGTACCTACACACACGGACCATAGATCTTCACTCTGACTAGATAGATTTTCGACCCTGACAGACATGACGACACTCCAAGGAAAAAGAATTCAAAAATGAATTTCAGCAACCTTGATACCGATTTCACGCAGTTCATGAATCAAATCATCAAGGTGTCGGAAGGGTTCAATTTCTTCGTTGTCATTGACCAGGAAAAAGCTTCTTCCTGCTTCCTTTTTAAAGAAGGCGATCCACTCCTGGGTGTTGGCCGGATTGGCAATCAAATGGGTATCAAACTGAATGCCTTCAGCGTGTTTGATTTTTACGTCCTCACGTTTCATACAGCTCTCCGAGCGCTCACATATTTCTGTTCTCATGCGTGATTTTGCCTCCCGGCAATTGAGCAAAAAACCTCGCCCTGCCTGAGGCAAGGTTGAGTAGATTGCCTTTATATTATCACCGCATGATAATAGTATGCACATATGGACTCTCGGAGGCTAGTCATCAGCAGAACCACCAAACCTCCTGAGGTACGCTGGTCTGAGCGGACCCGCCCAATGTTTTGTCTTTGAAGGCACATGGCCTTGCGAATGAGTTTCAAGTGATAGAAGACTCTGACGGCCAGGTTGAGAATAAAACCAAACCAAAAAAGCGCTCACGATCAGCAATGAGCTATCAATTCCACTCCTTGAAGGTGATTGTCTGTACGGGTCCAAACGACTTACTTGACCTAATGATTGCACTTTGAAGAGCACATTGGCGTCATGCTCAAGGTCATGAAATGAGTCCCTCGCAGCAGTGGATCACCTTTGCTTTTGATTTAACGCCTACGGTTTCTGAATTTTAAGGACGAAAGTCATCATGCGAAAAACAGGAATTAAGATGTGTGCGCCACGCAATGCTCCGACCCTGGAGCCGGGGCAGCGATTGTTGGTTTGCCTTGAGCAATGCGTCGTCGTCCAGCAGCGGGAAACGAAAATCTATCAGGTTGTGTTTGACTGCAAAGCACCTAAAACAACACGAATTCTTTGGACGGAAGACGAGTGGATTTTCATCGGTAGGCACAAGCAAAATGCTGAAAAAGATCCTTCGCTGGCTACATTTGTATCGACACTTAAAACTCAATAGAGGGCTTCTTACATAATTCTAAAAAAAACTTTTAGCGTAGGGCATTAACTGCTTCAAGCTGCTTAACGCCGACTACTTGCACGGGTCGTATTTTAAATACTCTCTCCAATCAAGCCCAAGGCCATTGATCACCAACAGTGGAACTCCCATGGAGCACCCATAATTTGCGCGAACAATACGAACTCTACTTTTCGACTTTCATTACCGCCCCGCGCCTCTTGCAAGAGACTCCGGGTTTTTATCGCGGCCACTTAGAGCCCGCCCGCCCGCGCTGGTTGTGAATCCCCATGACTTGGTATCGATGGAGGCCAGTCAGTCCGCAAGCGGGACAGAGTGTGAAAAAACGCTTTCTCGAACCCTTGTTATGATTTCTGAGGATTTCATCGCAAGGTCCGCCCATGAAGCGCTTTATCCAAGGTGAACATCGAGGCCAAAGCACCTTACTGCCTGAAAGCCTCGACGACTACGTCAGCGATACCAATCCGGTGCGCATAGTCGACGTCTTCGTCGATGAACTCGACCTGGTCAATCTGGGTTTTGACGGTGCTATTTCTGCTGACACAGGCCGGCCTGCTTACCACCCTGCGATCCTGCTGAAGATCTACATCTACGGCTATCTCAACCGCATTCAGTCGAGCCGGCGGCTGGAACGAGAAGCTCAACGCAACGTTGATCTGATGTGGTTGACCGGGCGTTTGATGCCGATTTCAAGACCATCGCCAACTTCCGAAAAGACAACAGCAAGGCCATCCGAGGCATCTGCCGCCAGTTCGTTGTGCTGTGTACCTATTGCGCCGGCTATCACCGCAACGGAGTAGACCGGTATCTGTTTTTGCTCAAGTGCATCCCTATCCATAGCGCTCCCGTCGGGCATCAAAATGGTGGTCTGCCTATGCAACCGCTGTTCCCAAGTCTAGCGTCGCGCTTCCACAGCCGTATAGCTTCGTATAATTAACCAAAAGAATCGTAAAGAAATCGTAGATCGTCTTGAGTTCTGCAAAAGATATTTTATCCTCCGGAACAAATTTCGACGGGAGAATATTATGAGCAGCTCGGACTTGGGCATTATGATCATTTCAATAATTGGACTGTTCGGATTTGCATCTTTTGTTTTTGAGTATTTGAGCAGCAACCACTCAACCAAAATCAATAAGCAGAGACGTCCCATAGAAAAGCGACAACGAGAAGACCTGCCAAAGAAAAACGCCCTTCATTAAACAACCACCCTAATCTAACCGTACTATCTTAGATCTTTATAAGATCTTTATTCTTTCGCCCCTAATCCTTTTAACAATTTATTAGCCGTCAAACTAGGCTTCCTTCATTGCTGGAGGAAATGCCATGGACTTCATCTTTTTAGTACTCGGAGCGCTGCTTTTTTTCAGCCTGGTGGGACTGGCGCGCGGCTGTGCGGCGCTTAACAGGAGGCGGTCATGACGGGCTTCTATCTATTCGGCAGCCTGATAGCGGCCGGGTTGCTGGTTTATCTCGTCTGCGCGTTGCTGTTTCCGGAGGACTTCCTGTGACTATTCAAGCCTGGGTCCTGCTTGGGGCTTTTCTTCTGACGCTCGGCATTCTGGCCTGGCCTCTTGGCCTTTGGCTGACCACCGTGATGGAAGGCCGGTTTACCTTCGGGTCGCGCATTGAGTCGCCGCTGTATCGCCTTGCCGGGATCAAACCTGAAATGCAGATGAGTTGGCTTCAATACGCACTCGCCTTGATCGTATTTAATGCGCTGGGTTTGTTGGTCGTTTATGCACTACAACGGTTGCAAGGCGTTCTGCCATTTAACCCGCAAGGCATGGGCGCCGTGAGTCCGGATTCATCGTTCAATACTGCTGCCAGTTTCGTCACCAATACCAACTGGCAAGCCTACAGCGGCGAAGCAACGATGAGCTACCTGACCCAGATGCTCGCGCTGACAGTGCAGAACTTCCTGTCCGCCGCCACCGGTATCGTGGTGGCAATTGCCCTGATTCGAGGGTTCGCGCGCCACAGCGCGGACAGCATCGGCAATGCCTGGACCGATCTCACGCGCATCACCTTGTGGGTGCTGTTACCGCTGTCGCTGATTTTCGCGTTGTTCTTCGTCAGCCAAGGCGTGATCCAGAATCTTGACCCCTATAAGGAAGTCACGACGATGGAGGTCATGCAGTACCAGGTTCCGGCGCTCAATGACGCCGGCCAGCCGACCCTTGATGCGCAAGGCAATCCCGTATTGAAAAGCATCAGCAGTGACAAGCAGACCATTGCCATGGGGCCGGTGGCGTCACAAGAGGCCATCAAGATGCTGGGTACTAACGGTGGCGGTTTCTTCAACGCCAACTCGGCCCACCCCTACGAGAACCCCACCGCCATTACCAACTTCTTGCAGTTGATCGCGATTTTCCTGATTCCAACGGCGCTGTGTTTCGTGTTTGGCCATGTCGTCGGCGACATACGCCAAGGCTGGGCGCTGCTGGCGACGATGACGATCATCTTCTTGATCGCGGTGGTGGCCGTCACCCATTACGAACAAATCGGTAACCCGCAATTTTCAGCGCTGGGAATCGATACGGCGGCGGGCAACATGGAAGGTAAGGAGGTGCGCTTCGGCATCAGTGCATCCAGCCTGTTCGCGGCCGTGACGACGGCGGCTTCCTGCGGTGCAGTCAATGGGATGCATGACTCGTTCACGCCACTGGGCGGCGCAGTGCCGTTGGTGCTGATGCAACTGGGCGAGGTGGTGTTCGGCGGCACCGGCTCAGGCCTTTACGGCATGTTGGTGTTCGCCATCCTCGCGGTTTTTATCGCCGGCCTGATGATCGGCCGTACTCCTGAGTATCTGGGCAAGAAAATCGAAGCCTACGAGATGAAGATGGTCGCCATCGCGATTCTGGTAACGCCATTGCTGGTGCTGTTTGGGACAGCCATCGCCGTCATGGCCGAGGCCGGCAGGCTAGGGATCGCCAATCCCGGTGTCCATGGCTTTTCGGAAATTCTCTATGCCTTCACCTCGGCGGCCAACAACAACGGCAGTGCGTTCGCCGGCCTGTCGGCCAACACCCCGTTCTACAACACGATGCTGGCCATCATGACCTGGTTTGGCCGGTTCGGCGTCATCGTGCCAGTGCTTGCAGTCGCCGGCAGCCTGGCCGCGAAGAAACGCCTGGCGGTCACCGCAGGCACGATGCCCACCCACGGCATGCTGTTCGTGGTGCTACTGATCGGCACCGTGTTGCTGGTCGGCTTGTTGAATTACGTACCGGCGCTCGCGCTGGGTCCCATCGTTGAACACTTCATGATGATCAAGTGAGATCACGAACATGACACGCAAAGCGTTCTCCTTGTTCGACCCCAAGCTCATTCGACCCGCCATGGTTGAATCCATGTGCAAACTCAGTCCCAGGACCCAGTGGCGTAACCCGGTGATGTTCGTCGTCTATATCGGCGCAATCATCACAACCGCGCTGTGGGTTCAGGCCCTCAGCGGCAAGGGCGAGGCCAGCACCGGGTTCATTCTCGCGATTGCCCTGTGGCTCTGGTTCACCGTGCTGTTCGCCAATTTTGCCGAGGCCCTGGCCGAAGGCCGCAGCAAGGCACAGGCGGCGTCTCTGCGCGACCTGAAAAAGGAAACCTGGGCCAAGAAACTGCGCGAGCCGCACTACGGCGCCGAGTGGCAATTGGCTCAGTCGAGCGACCTGTGCAAGGGCGACGTCGTGGTGGTTGAAGCCGGCGACTTGGCGGACTCGGTGATCCCCGCCGACGGCGAGGTGATTGAGGGTGCCGCCTCGGTGGATGAGTCAGCCATTACCGGCGAGTCTGCCCCGGTGATACGAGAATGTGGTGGCGATTTCTCGGCGGTGACGGGCGGGACTCGGGTCCTGTCGGACTGGATCGTCATCCGCGTAACCACCAATCCCGGCGAAACCTTTGTCGACCGCATGATTGCCATGGTCGAGAACGCCAAGCGGCAAAAGACCCCGAATGAAATCGCCCTGTCGATTTTATTGGTCGCACTGACAATCGTGTTCCTCGGCGTGACAGTGACCCTGCTGCCCTTCTCGTTGTTTGGTGTTGCCGTGACGAAGGCCGGCATGCCGGTTTCGATCACCGTCCTGATCTCACTGCTGGTGTGCCTGATTCCCACCACCATCGCCGGATTGCTGTCGGCAGTCGGTGTGGCGGGCATGAGCCGCATGATGGAGGCCAACGTCATCGCCACTTCCGGCCGAGCCGTGGAAGCTGCCGGAGATGTCGATGTTCTGTTGCTCGACAAAACCGGGACGATCACGCTGGGCAACCGTCACGCCTCGGCATTTATACCGGCGCCGGGGCACAAGGAGGCCGAACTGGCGGATGTGGCGCAACTGGCCTCCCTGGCCGACGAAACCCCCGAGGGACGCAGTATCGTCGTATTGGCCAAGCAGCGTTTCAATCTGCGGGAACGCGACATTGGCGCACTCGACGCCCACTTCGTGCACTTTTCGGCGCAAACGCGCATGAGCGGTGTCAACCTGGGCGACCGGCAAATACGCAAGGGCGCTGGCGAGGCGATCCTCAAGCACGTTCAAGGTCTGGGCGGCAGCTTTCCCGAGACGGTGCAAACCAGCATTGAAGAGGTAGCGCGCCGGGGCAGCACCCCACTGGTGGTTGCCGACGGGGCCAATGTACTGGGCGTCATCGAACTCAAGGACATCGTCAAGGGCGGAATCAAGGAGCGCTTCGTCGAACTGCGCCGCATGGGGATCAAGACGGTGATGGTGACCGGCGATAACCGGGTCACCGCTGCGGCCATCGCCGCCGAAGCGGGTGTCGATGATTTTCTGGCCGAGGCGACTCCCGAACAAAAGCTCGAATTGATTCGCAGCTATCAGGCCGAAGGTCGGCTGGTGGCCATGACTGGCGACGGCACCAACGATGCCCCAGCATTGGCCCAAGCGGATGTCGCCGTGGCCATGAACTCGGGGACTCAGGCCGCCAAGGAAGCCGGCAACATGGTGGACCTGGACAGCAACCCGACGAAGTTGATCGAGGTGGTGGAAACCGGCAAACAGATGCTGATGACCCGAGGCTCGCTGACCACCTTCTCGATTGCCAACGACATCGCCAAATATTTCGCCATCGTGCCGGCTGCCTTTGTCACCACTTACCCGCAGCTCGCGGCACTCAACATCATGGGCCTCACCAGCCCGAACTCGGCGGTGCTGTCAGCGGTGATCTTCAACGCGTTGATCATCATCTTCCTGATCCCCCTGGCGCTCAAAGGCGTCAAGTATCGCCCGGTCGGCGCGGCCCTGCTCTTGCGCCGCAACCTGCTGATCTATGGGCTGGGTGGCGTGATCGTTCCATTCATTGGCATCAAAGTGATCGACATGGCGCTGTTTGCTGTCGGTCTGACTTAAAGGAGCACTGTCATGGCTTCTCTGCTGCGTCCGGCGTTGACCCTGCTGATTGCACTGTCGTTGATCACGGGCCTGGCCTATCCACTGGTCACGACCGGGATCGCCAGGCTGGTGTTCCCCTCTCAGGCCGCGGGCAGTCTGATCGAAAAGGATGGTAAAACTGTGGGTTCGTCGTTGATCGGTCAGGGCTTCAGCGATCCCAGGCATTTCTGGAGTCGCCCGTGTGCAACCAGCCCTATGCCCTACAACGCGGCAGCATCATCGGGGTCAAACCTGGGGCCTTTGAACCCTGCACTGGCGGACGCCATCAAGGGCCGCATCGATGCCTTGCGTGTGGCCGATCCCGGGAACACCGCCACGGTGCCCGCCGACCTGGTCTACAGTTCGGCTAGCGGTCTTGATCCACATATCAGCATCGCCGCAGCCCTGTATCAGGCGGGTCGAATTTCGCGGGTGCGCAGCCTGCCCATCGAGCGCGTTCATCAACTGATCGCCGAACACTCTGAAGGCATGCTGTTTGGGTTCCTTGGCGAGCCTCGGGTCAACGTCCTGGAACTGAACCTGGCACTCGACGCCACGCATTGAGCGCCAACTCACACACGGTGGGCTTGATGGCCGAACAACGTCCTGATCCGGACCAGCTACTGGCGCAGATTCGTGAAGAAGAAGCGCAAGCCAATCGCGGTCGGTTAAAGATTTTTTTCGGGGCCAGCGCCGGTGTCGGCAAGACTTACGCGATGCTGGTCGCCGCGCAAACGGCGAAACAACAGAACATCAATGTACTGATCGGGGTGATCGAAACCCATGGTCGCGCCGAGACCCAGGCGCTGACCTCGGGGCTCGAACAATTGCCGCTCAAACAGGTCATCGACAAGAACCGTACGCTGACCGAACTCGATCTGGACGCCGCGCTGTTGCGCAAACCCGAGCTGATCCTGATCGACGAGCTGGCCCACTCCAACATCATCGGTTCCCGCCATCCAAAACGCTGGCAGGACGTAGAAGAGCTGCTCAGCGCCGGTATCGACGTCTGGTCCACCATGAACGTTCAGCATCTCGAGAGCCTGAATGACATCGTCGGCGGCATTACCGGCATCCGGGTCTGGGAGACCGTGCCCGATCATGTGTTCGACACGGCCAATGAAGTGGTGATTGTTGACTTGCCGCCTGACGACCTGCTGCAACGACTCAAAGAAGGCAAAGTCTATCTGGCCCATCAGGCCGAACGTGCGGTGCAGAACTTCTTCCGCAAGGGCAACCTGATCGCCTTGCGCGAACTGGCACTGCGTCGTACCGCCGACCGTGTCGACAGCGAGATGCTGCAATACCGCATCAGCAGTGCAGTCAAACCAGTCTGGGGCACCCGCGACTCGCTGCTCGCCTGCATCGGCCCGCATGAAAAAGGGGAAAAAACCGTACGCTCGACAGCTCGCCTGGCCGCTCAGCTCAACGTGCCCTGGCATGCCGTGTATGTCGAGACCCCCGCCTTGCAGCGTCTGCCCGAGACGAAGCGCCGTCACGTTCTGGCGACCCTGAAGCTGGCCCAGGACATGGGGGCGCAGATCTCGGCCCTGGCCGGTCAGAATATCGCCGAAACGCTGGTCAAGTACGCACGGCAGCACAATCTCTCCAAAGTCGTGCTGGGGCGCGACGAACACCCTCGTCGTCGTTTCTGGCGGCGGGTACTCGCGGATCAAATTGGTGCTCAGGGCGCTGACCTGGACGTCATTCAAGTCTCTCTTCCAACCGACCAGCGTACACAAACCGAGCCGAGTACCACGAAGTCCGAGAGGCCGCTGGTGTGGCAACCTTATATCTGGAGCGTGGCACTCTGTACGGTAACAACTCTTATCGCCCTGCCGCTTGTGGGACTGCTGGAGCAGGCGAACATCGTCATGATCTTCCTGCTAGTAGTCGTTGCCGTCGCCGTTCGCTTCGGTCGTGGCCCAGCCGTTCTGGCTGCGTTCGTTTCAGTGGGCGCATTCGACTTCTTTTTTGTGGCACCGCGTTTTTCGTTCGCCTTCGCCGACATCCAGTACCTGGTGACCTTCAGCGTCATGCTTGTTGTCGCATTGGTGATAGGACAAATGACCGCCGGCCTGACCTACCAGGCACGTGTGGCGCAACGGCGCGAAGACCGCATGCGGGCGCTGTACGACATGTCGCGCCTGTTGTCCGCCGCACTGATGACCGAGCAAGTCGCCGACATCAGTGCACACTTTCTCTCCGCCGAGTTTGGTGCAAGGTCAGCGCTGCTGGTCGCTGACGACAACAATAAACTGCAAGCTCCGCTGATCACTGGGGATGCACCGCAAGTGGATGTTGCCATTGCCCAGTGGTCCTTCGATAAAACCGAGCCGGCCGGCTATGGCACCGATACCCTGCCCTCAAGTTCAACGCTTTATCTGCCGTTGTCAGCCCCCATGCGGGTGCGCGGTGTACTGGCCGTGCAACCGCGAGACACGAGCCGGCTGGTGGTGCCGGAACAGCGACGCCTGCTCGACACTTGTGCGTCATTGCTGGCCATCTCGCTCGAACGGATTCACTACATCCACATTGCCCAAGACACGACAGTGCAGATGGAGTCCGAGCGCTTACGTAACTCGCTACTCTCGGCCATTTCCCACGACTTGCGAACGCCATTGTCCGTTTTGGTAGGGCTTGCCGAAGCGCTTAAACTGGCCAAGCCCCCCCTGACCGGCGAAGCCGTCGAGATCGCCACAGCGGTGGGTGAGTCCGCGCTGCGCATGAATACGCTGGTCAACAACCTGCTGGACATGGCGCGCCTCGAATCCGGCAAAGTGGTGTTGAATCGGCAGTGGCAACCCATCGAAGACGTGGTGGGCAGCGCCCTGCGAGCCATCCAACCGATTCTGGGCGGGCGTTCGGTGCAGGTCGCTTTGGACGATGATTTACCTCCCGTACAAATCGACGCGGTACTGATCGAACGCGTCCTCATCAACCTGATCGAGAACGCCGTCAAGTACACACCGCAAGGCACCACCATCGGCCTGGGCGCCAGGGCCACGCCTGACAACATAGAATTGTGGGTCGCCGACGAAGGACCAGGGTTACCGCACGGTCACGAAGAGGCAATCTTCAGCAAATTCATGCGCGGCAAGAAGGAAAGCTCGATACCCGGCGTTGGGCTGGGCCTGGCCATCTGTCGAGCCATCGCACAGGCTCATGGAGGAACCATTTTGGGTGTTACACGCCCAGAGGGCGGTGCGCGCTTCACGTTGCGTCTACCCCGTGAGGAGCCGCCAGTCATTGAACCCTTTGCTGATCAAACAGGCGAGGAGCAACCATGACCGAATCGGCGCTGCACGTCCTGATCATTGAAGATGAGAAGGAAATACGACGTTTCGTGCGAATGGCCTTGCAAGCTGAAGGCTTGGAAGTTCACGAAGCCGATACCTTTCATCGAGGCCTTATCGATGCAGGGACACGCCATCCGGACCTGATCGTGCTCGACCTCGGACTGCCCGACGGTGACGGTGTTGACCTTATCCGGGACGTACGGAGTTGGTCAGAGGTGCCAATCATTGTGTTGTCTGCCCGTGGCGCTGAGTCGGACAAGATCCTGGCCCTGGACACTGGCGCTGACGACTACTTGGTGAAACCTTTTGGCACCGGAGAACTGCTGGCTCGCGTCCGCGCAATGTTACGTAGACACGTAAAAGATACCGAGAACCATGCGGTCCTGGCCTTTGGCGAGGTCCGGATTGATATGGAGCGGCGTGTCGTGGAACGCTCCGGCGCCCCTCTGCATTTGACACCGCTGGAGTACCGCCTGCTGGTCCATCTTTGCTCACACCCGAACCGCGTCCTGACGCATCAGCAACTGCTCAAGGCTGTGTGGGGCCCATCGCACACCACCGATACGCCTTACCTTCGAGTATTCATGGGAGGCCTGCGTAAAAAAGTCGAAGCAGACCCTTCCCAGCCGCGACACCTCATCACCGAAACGGGTGTTGGGTATCGTTTTATTCCTTGAGCGTAGGGTTACCGGAGTAAGCGGCCTGTTACCGCTACATCTCGACCTGTGTGCCCAGCTCAATCACCCGATTCAGCGGCAACTTGAAGTATTTCAAGTTGCTATTGGCGTTCTTGAGCAAAAACGCGAACAGGCTTTCTCGCCAACGAGCCATACCTATGCGTTTCGTCGGGATCACCGTCTCTCGGCTGAGGAAATAGGTCGTGCGCATCGGACTGAAATCCAGCTCAGACAAGTGACAGAGACTCAACGCCAGGGGGACATCGGGTTCTTCGATAAAACCAAAATGCAGACTGACCCGGAAGAAGCCTTCACCATAGGCTTCAACCTCGAACCGCCGTTCAGCACTCACACGAGGGCTGTCTTCAGACACCACTGTGAGCAATACCACTTGCTCATGCAAGACCTGGTTATGCAGCAGGTTGTGCAGCAGCGCATGAGGAACAGCATCGGCCCTGGCCGTAAGAAACACCGCCGTGCCTTGTACGCGATGGGGAGGTTGAGTACGGATGCTGCCGATGAATAGCGGTAGAGGAAGCGCGGTTTCATCCAGCCGCTCAACAACAATCTTCCTGCCCCGCTTCCAGGTCGTCATCAAAATGAACAGGCCGATGCCGGCAATCACCGGGAACGCACCGCCCTGAAAAATCTTCGGCGCATTAGCGGCGAAATACAGACCGTCTACCAGCAAAAATCCGAGCAGCATCGGGATGGCCAACCAGCGCGGCGTTTTCCATAGCAGCAGGACGACAGCCGAGGACAGGATTGTGGTGATCAACATGGTCCCCGTCACGGCGACTCCATAGGCGGCGGCCAACGCACTGGACGATTCGAAACCAATCACCAGCAACACGACGCCAACCATCAACGCCCAGTTAACCGTACCGATATAGATCTGTCCCTGCTCCTGACTGGAGGTGTGCTGGATAAACATGCGAGGGACGTAACCCAGCTGAATGGCCTGGTGCGTCAGGGAGAAAGCACCAGAGATCACGGCTTGAGAAGCGATAATGGTGGCCAGCGTGGAGAGCGCAACCATCGGTAACAGTGCCCATTCAGGCGCGAGCAGATAGAACGGGTTGCGCACGGTCTCCGGGTTTCCCAGGATCAAGGCGCCTTGGCCAAAATAATTGAGTACCAGCCCCGGCAACACCAAAATGAACCAGGCGCGGGCAATGGGCTTGCGGCCGAAGTGGCCCATGTCGGCATACAGTGCTTCGGCACCGGTCAAAGCCAATACGACAGCACCCAGGATGGCCACACCGATTCCTGGATGAGCTATAAAAAAATGCGCTCCCCAGTATGGGTTGAGCGCTTGCAGTACTTCCGGGCGCTGCAAAATGCCATAGATTCCCAGCGCACCTAACACCACAAACCACAGCACCATCACTGGGCCGAACAGGATGCCGATGCGAGCCGTGCCGTGCTTTTGGATCAAGAACAGCGCCACCAGCACGATCACTGACAAGGGCACAACCCAGTGCTCTATTCCGTCAAACGCCAGCTGTAGTCCTTCAACCGCAGAGAGTACCGAAATAGCCGGGGTGATCATGCTGTCCCCGTAAAAAAGTGCCGCACCGAACAAACCAAGCAGTACCAGTACTTTACTCATGTACGGATAAGGCGCGGCCGCCCGGCGGGCCAATGCCGTCAGCGCCATGATGCCGCCTTCGCCCTGGTTGTTGGCGCGCAGGATGAACAATACGTATTTGATCGAGACCACCCAGATCAGTGACCAAAAAATCAACGACAGAATGCCGAGCACGCCGTCGTGATTTACCTGCACGCCGTAGTGGCCGGAAAAAACTTCTTTTAGCGTATAGAGGGGGCTGGTGCCGATGTCCCCGTATACCACGCCGACAGCGGCGACGAGCAAGCCCACTCCTGACGATTTGGAGTGGGAGTCTTCGTGTGCACCGGTCGCTGTTTCACTCAAGGGTCGCTTCTCTCAAATTGCGGGGGAGGATATGCATACCATCCTTGGGCAATACGTTTTCCAGGGCCATTGATCATGCCAGGCACATGGACGATCTAAAATCGCGGCCAGTATCGTTGCGAGTAGAAGCACCTACCGTAAAGAAAGCGTAAAAATTTTACGGCAGATACGCCCCTTACCCATTCGAACAGTTAGGCACAAGACTGGGTCTGGCGCAGAGGATCTCGTTGCTCATCTCGAGGAAAATCAACGTCACACCCATTTTGCTCAGCTGTATTCTTTACGTACTGATACGTGACGCCATTCTTCGATCTGGATTAGCGCCGGAGCAAGACTTGTCCTCTCTGTAGTCTGAGATTCCCCGCCATTTTAAGCACCTGTAAATGCCAGGAATTTTCTCTACTTAGTAGCTTCGTAGGTGGGAGCACTTTCGCCTCGCTACTCCCTATCTCGATGGACCACCTATATAGGGTCGACTCCAGCCCTTCGCGACAGGCAGCTATCGGCCCAGGCTGTGTAAAAACGTTTTAAGACAAGACTGACAGTCGGAATCGGAACGAAAATCGCGCTCCTACGCAATTTTCTGGCCTGCTGATTAACCGAGCGCTGGCAGATTTTACGTAGCAACGCAGACTTTAAAACGATGCATGCGTTTTTACACAGCCTGGACCGAAAGCGACCGTTCGTGAGCGGCAGCAATCGGCTGTGCAGTCCTTCGGATTACAGTCACGGCTGAAAACGAACGGCTTTGCTCGAACGAAAGACCAAGCAGTTCGCCGCCACGAACACCGTTACGGATGAATTACTCCGCCTGCGCTGATAGCCGTATCAGGCCGGCAAAGCCAAAAATGAGCCCTGCGGTTCACTAGCCGCCAATGCGGGGTCGACAAAACGCGGAGAGACTGGATAAATCCCGCCCCGCGTCCGAGCAATGCCGCCTGCGATGTGGACCGCATCCAAGGAGCGCTGGTTATGTTCGCCAGCGAACAGACGAACAGCCCTCCAAGTCTCCACACTCAAGTTGAAAAGCTACGTCCACCAAGCGCTGCTCGGTGCTGGCGCAATGCGTTGGCGCACCTATAAAAATGCACGCAATTGTATGATGCGTTTCAGGCTCAGGACCTTATGAACAGCATATGGACACGCCTACAGAAGGTATTTTCTCGCTCGTCCGGTTTTTGGCGAACCCGTCTGTTTCCTCCACCCCGATTCAAATACGAGCCCATATTGCGCTCGGAGCTTTTCAGCGCCGATCAGATGGCCTGTCACGGCATCGCCCTGGCCGGGCAGCATCGCCTGACCACGCTGTCCGCACGGGACTCGATGCTGCACAGGCTCGATGACAACGAAGAGTTGCTCAAACGCAGCAGCACGGCGCTGGCCAACGCGCAAGTGTCCAGCCGACGAGTGACGCCGGCAGCGGAATGGCTGCTGGACAATTACTATCTGATCGATGAAAACATTCGCACCGCCAGAACGCACCTGCCCAAAGGCTATAGCCGTGAGTTGCCACGCCTGATCAACGGCCCGTCGGCGGGGCTGCCTCGCGTCTATGACATCGCGCTGGAGACCATCTCCCATGGCGACGGTCGAGTCGATGAGGAAAGCCTGAGCCGCTTCATTTTTTCCTATCAGACAGTGATGCCGCTTGCGCTGGGTGAACTGTGGGCGATACCGATCATGCTGCGTCTGGCGTTGATCGAAAACCTGCGGCGAGTGGCCTCCAGGGTCATGGCCAACGCCGACGAGCGCAATCTGGCCGATGACTGGGCCGAACACCTGATCGAAACCTCGGAACGAGACATCAAAAGCGTGGTGCTGGCCGTTGCCGACATGGCCCGCTCCGCACCGCCGATGACCGCCGCCTTTGTCGCCGAATTCACCCGCCGCCTGCAGGGCCAGAGCGCGGCACTGGCCCTGGCGCTGAACTGGATGGAGCAGACGCTGAGTGAGACAGGCTCCAGCATCGAACGCCAGGTGCAGCTCGATGCGCAACAACAGGCAGCGGATCAGGTGTCTATTGGCAACAGCATCGGCAGTTTGCGCCTCCTGTCCGCCACGGACTGGCGCGAGTTTGTCGAGTCGATGAGTCATGTTGAGCAGATTCTCAATGAAGACCCGGCAGAAATTTACCGGGCGATGGATTTCAGTACCCGCGACAGCTACCGGCATGTCATAGAACGCCTTGCCCGAAGAAGCCCCCAGCACTCGGAAATCCAGGTCGCCCGCGCCGCGATCAATCTCGCCGCGGCCGGAACCGCCTCAGTCCCCTGCGAACTGCTGGCGCGCCATGTCGGGTATTACCTGATCAGCGCAGGGCTGCCGACGCTGGAGCGACGACTCAATGCCAGGGTGCCGCTTCATGAGCGCTGGAAACGGTTGTTGCAGCAGTCGCCGCTGATGTTTTATCTGGCGCCGGTGGCTGTTCTGACGCTCATCTTCGCCTGGCCTTTACTGGCCTCCGCGCAGCGCGACGGGATGCCCGATGCGGCGCTTCTAATGATGGCGATTCCCTGCCTGATCATGACCAGCCGACTGGCGATCAGCCTGATCAACTGGTTGGTGACGTTCAGTCTGTTGCCGACGACGCTGCCGAAAATGGATTTTGCCAGCGGTATTCCCGATGGCGCGCGAAGCCTGGTGGTGATCCCGACGCTGATCGCCAGCCTGGCAGACGTGGACGAACTGGTGGAAGGTCTTGAAGTGCGGTTTCTCGCCAACCGCGACAGCAACCTGTATTTCGCATTGCTCAGTGATTTTCTGGATGCGCCTGAAGAGTCTCAGCCACAAGATGCCGAGCTGCTCACACAAGCCTCCCGTGCAATCACCCTGCTCAACCGAAAATACGCGGACGGACTCAGCGACCGATTCTTTCTGCTGCATCGGCCGCGTCGCTGGAATGCGAGCGAACGTGTGTGGATGGGCCACGAGCGCAAACGCGGCAAGCTGATTGAACTCAACGCCCTGTTGCGTGGCCATGGAGAGGAGCGCTTCAACGCCATCGTCGGCGACATCACGCCATTGCGCGGGGTGCGATACGTGATCACGCTGGACACCGACACCCTGCTGCCGCGGGATGTCGCTCGCCAATGCGTGGCGGCCATGATGCACCCGTTGAATCGTCCGTTGTTCGACAGTGATGGTGAGCAGATCATTTCCGGCTACGCGGTGTTGCAACCGCGAGTGGGCATCAGCTTGACCAGCGCCACGCGCTCGATCTACGCCCGGCTGTTTGGCAGTGATGCCGGCGTCGATCCCTACACTCGCACGGTATCGGACGTTTACCAGGACCTGTTCCAGCAAGGTTCCTTCATCGGCAAGGGCATCTACGACGTGGACGCGTTCACCTGCGCCCTGGAAGGCTGCTTGCCGGATAACCAGATTCTCAGCCACGACCTGATCGAAGGGTGTTATGCACGATCCGGCCTGCTCAGCGACGTGCAAGTCTACGAGCAATACCCTTCGCACTACGGTGCCGATGTCAAACGACGGCATCGCTGGGTTCGCGGCGACTGGCAACTGCTGCCGTGGACATTGCCATGGGCGCGCAATGCCGATGGCAAGTGGGTGCGCAACAGGCTGAGCGTCATGGCACGCTGGAAGATTCTGGACAATCTGCGACGCAGCCTGGAACCGCTGGCGCTGTTGCTAATGTTCGCATGGGGCTGGTTTGCCAGCAGTCAGCCAATGAACTGGACCCTGACTGTCATCGGGTTGATGGTGATTCAACCGTTGCTGCGAGCGGTGACCGATCTGATGCAGCCCCCCGCTAATGTGCCCTATGGGCAGTACCTCAGGGCGCTGCTGGGTGATCTGGCACAAGACCTCGCCCGGGCTGGTCTGACGCTCGCCTGGCTGCCCTTCGAGATGTTCTACAGCGCTGACGCCATCCTGCGCTCGCTCTGGCGAATCGGCTTCAGCAGACGCCGGCTGTTGCAATGGCAGCCCTCGCGCGAGGTGGAGCGAACCACCGAAAACCGGCTGCCCGGCCTCTATCGCCAGATGTGGATCGAGCCGGTGTCGGCCCTGATCTCACTGGCCCTGCTGGTGAAGGATCCGCAGACGCTGGCCATCGCCAGTCCGCTGCTGTTGTCGTGGTTAGTAGGCCCCTGGATCGCTTGGTGGCTCAGTTCGGCACCCAAGCAGTCGGTGTTCGCACCGTCGACGGATGATTTGCGCTTCCTGCGGTTGCTGGCGCGCAAGACCTGGGCGTTCTTCGATCAATACGTCGGGCCCGAGGATCACTGGCTGCCACCGGACAACGTGCAGGAAGACCCCAGGCCTGCCATTGCCCATCGCACCTCGCCGACCAATATGGGCATGTCGCTGCTCGCCCACCTGGCCGCTCACGATTTCGCTTACTTGAGCACGGAACGACTGCTGTCCCGGCTTACGGCGTCGCTGGACAGCATGGACGGTCTGGAGCGTTATCGGCAGCATTTCTATAACTGGTACGACACGCAGACCCTCGAGCCGCTGCGTCCGCATTACGTCTCCACCGTCGACAGTGGCAACCTGGCGGGTCTGCTGTTGACCTTGAGCACCGGCATTACGCAGCTGGCAGACGCCCCGATGTTCGGCCCTGCCGTGATCAAGGGCCTGCGCGATACCCTGGACATCCTTGCAGATTCCCAACGCGCCTCGGGGGCGGATGAATACGCCCTGCCACTGAGAAAAGGCCTTGAACCGATCTCGCAAATTGCGACCCCTGAGGGGCTGGCAGACCTGCTGCACACGGCTCACATCATGGTCACCAGCCAACCAGCGGACACCGACGAGGAAAGCCTCTACTGGCGAGAAGCGTTTACCCGTCAATGCATCGACTGGACAGAAGAACTCCAGCGTTATCACCTCCCTGCCCCCTCGGTCACGATTGAATCGCCTCGCACCTTGCGTCAACTGGCCAGCCTGAACCCCGCCGACTGGGCCGCCGAGCATCACCCTGAAATCGAGCGGGTCCGCAGTGACGCCGCGCAGCGTCTGGAAACCCTGAAGCGTCTGGCGTTATTGGCCACGTCGCTGGCGCAGATGGATTTCTCGTTACTTTACGACCACCAGCGTGACCTGTTTGTCATCGGTTACAACGCCGAGGAGCGCAGGCTCGACACGGGTTACTACGACCTGCTGGCGTCCGAGGTGCGGCTGACCAATTACGTGGCCATCGCTCAGGGACAAATCCCCCAACGCGCCTGGTTCACCCTGGGAAGGCTGCTGAGTGAAAACGCGGGCGTACCGACGTTGCTGTCCTGGTCGGGCTCGATGTTCGAATACCTGATGCCCATGCTGGTGATGCCCAACTTCGAGGGCAGCCTGCTGGATCAGACTTGCCGCGCCGCCGTGTCAGTGCAGATCGAACAGGGCAACAGGCTGGGCATTCCGTGGGGCGTTTCGGAGTCGGGTTACTCCACCGTCGACGCGCACTTCAATTATCAATACCGCGCCTTCGGCGTTCAGGCCCTGGGGCTCCAGCGCGGGCTGAGCAATGACGTCGTGATAGCGCCCTACGCTAGCGCCCTGGCGTTGATGGTCGATGCCGATGCGGCCTGCAAGAACCTGCAACGCCTCGCCCTGCAGGGCTCCGCCGGACGTTTCGGTCTGTATGAAGCCGTGGATTACACCGAGGCCCGCTTACCACGCGGCCAACACTTCGTCGTGGTCCGGTCGTTCATGGCTCACCACCAAGGCATGAGCTTGCTGGCCTTGACCGGCCGACTGCTCGATCAACCCATGCAACAGCGTTTCGAGGCCGACCCGGCGCTGCGATCAGCCCTGCTGCTGCTACAGGAACGGGTGCCGAAATCCGCCGCGCCGTACCTGCAAACCGCGCAGTCGCCGGTACTCGGCGATGTCGGTCAAGGCCAGGATACGGGGCTTCGGGTGTTCTCCGATCCGGGACGCAAGCGTCCGGCCGTGCAGTTGCTTTCCAACGGTCGCTACCACGTCATGCTGACCAGCGGCGGCGGTGGTTACAGCCGTCGTAATGAAATGGCGATCACCCGTTGGCAGGAGGACACCTCACAGGACAACTGGGGGATGTTCTGCTACCTGCGCGATGTCCAGAGCAACACGGTCTGGTCGGCTGCGCATCAACCGACGATGCATCAACCCGAGAGCCACGAGGCGATCTTCTGCGATTCCCGTGCAGAGTTCCGTGCGCGCAACCTGGATTTCGACACGCACCTGGAGATTGTTGTCTCGCCTGAGGACGACATCGAACTGCGCCGCCTGCATGTCACCAACCGAGCGTCTTCGGCCAAGACACTGGAGATCACCACCTACGCCGAAGTCGTGCTGACAACCCCGGTCAACGACGCGATGCACCCGGCGTTCAGCAAGCTGTTCGTGCAGACCGAATTACTGCCTGCGCTTCAGGCCATTATCTGTAGCCGCCGCCCCCGGGCCAGCGATGAACCGACGCCGTGGATGTGCCATTTACTGGCGGCACACGGGGTGGACATCGATGCGATCTCGTACGAAACCGATCGCGCCCGGTTCATCGGCCGAGGACGCAGCCTTGTGTCACCTGCCGCCCTTGATGCCGATTGCCAGCGCTTGTCAGGCAGTGCAGGCCCGGTGCTCGATCCGGTGATCGCGATTCGCTGCAGGATTACCCTGCAACCCGGCCAACAGGCCACCATCGACCTGGTCACCGGTGTCGCCGACAGCCGTGATGACTGCCTTTACCTCATCAACAAATACCGCGACCGCCACCTCGCCGACCGCGTGTTCGACCTGTCCTGGACCCATAGCCAGGTGCTTTTGCGACAACTCAACGCCTCGTTGTCCGATGCCCGTCTGTTCGAGCAGATGGCCTCGTCGTTGCTTTACGCGAACGCTTCGATGCGCGCCAACCATGCGGTGCTGATTGCCAATCGCCGCAATCAGCCGGGGCTTTGGGGTCAGGCCATCTCCGGCGACCTGCCCATCGTGTTGCTGCAAATCCAGAGCCTGGACAACATCGCCCTGGTGCAGCAATTGATTCAGGCCCACGCCTACTGGCGGCAAAAGGGGTTGGTGGTCGATTTGCTGATCTGGAACGAAGATCAGGCGGGTTATCGCCAGCAACTGCAAGACGCGATCCTCGGCCTTATCACCTCAGGCAGTGAAGCCACTCTGCTGGATCGCCCGGGCGGTATTTTTGTGCGCCCCGCGCAGCAGATGTCGAATGAGGATCGCGTGCTGTTCCTCTCGGTTGCCAGGCTGGTGCTGAGCGAAGATCTGGGCAGCCTGGCCGAACAGATTCATCGGCGCAAAGTATCACCGTTGCACGCGCCGTTTGTGGCGACCCGGCATTTTCAGGCTCGGCCGGCATCGGTACGACCGAACCGTCCCTTCCTGCTGTTGAGCAACGAATATGGCGGCTTCAGCGCCGATGGCGGTGAGTACATCATCACCGGGCTCGCGCCCGATCCGACACCCGCGCCCTGGGTCAACGTGATCGCCAATGCACATCTCGGCACGGTGGTCTCGGAAGCCGGCAGTGCCTATACCTGGGCCGAAAACGCCCATGAATTTCGCCTGACGCCCTGGCACAACGATCCGGTCACCGATCGCAGCGGCGAAGCCATTTACCTGCGTGATGAAGAGACCGGGCACTTCTGGTCTGCAGCGCCTCAACCCTGCCCTGGACAAGGCCCGTACCAGACCCGTCACGGTTTCGGTTACAGCGTGTTCGAACATGAAGAAGACGGCATTTACAGCGAGCTGTGGATGTACGTGGCACTGGATGCGCCGATCAAATTCTCGAGGCTAGTGTTGAGCAACCGCTCGGGACGCCGCCGGTCATTGTCGGTCACAGGGTATGTGGAATGGGTGCTGGGCGATCTGCGCAGCAAATCGGCGATGCATGTGGTCACCCAATCGGATCCCGCCAGCGGGGCTTTCTTCGCCCGCAACGCCTATTCGGTGGAGTTTTCCGAGCGGGTGGCGTTCTTTGACACCGACACAATCGATCACGGTGTCAGCGGTGACCGTACTGAATTCATTGGCCGCAATGGCACCCTCGCCTCACCGGCAGCGATGCAGCACGCCGGTCTGTCCGGGCGCATGGGCGGCGGTCTGGACCCTTGTGCAGCCCTGCAAGTGTCGATCGAACTCGGCGAGGGCGATACCCGGGAAGTCATCCTGCGTCTGGGGGCGGCGTCTTCCAGTAACGCCGCCACCCAGCTGGTGCAGCGTTATCGGGGCAGCCTGGTGGCCGCCGAGGAATTGCATAAAGTACGGGAACACTGGCGCTCATTGCTCGGGGCGATTCGTATTGAAACGGGCGCGCCTGAGGTCGACGTCATGGTCAACGGCTGGTTGATGTATCAGGTCATGGCGTGCCGATTCCAGGCCCGAAGCGGCTACTACCAGTCAGGTGGCGCCATCGGTTTTCGCGATCAGCTGCAGGACAGCATGGCGATGATCCATGCCGATCCGGCAGCCGTGCGCGCGCATCTGTTGCTGTGCGCCGGCCATCAGTATGTGGAGGGCGATGTGCAACACTGGTGGCACCCGCCGATGAATCGAGGGGTCCGCACCGCCTGCTCCGATGACTTTTTGTGGCTGGTGACCGCCACCAACCGCTATGTCGAAATGACCGCAGACGTGGGTGTGCTGGAAGAGGTCGCCGGATACCTGGAAGGACGCCAACTTGTGGCCGGCGAAGAGTCCTACTATGACCTCCCCGGTGTATCGCCCCTGCGAGAGTCCCTGTATCAACACTGCGTGCGGGCCATCGAACACAGCCTGCGCCGCGGTCATCATGGGTTGCCGCTGATGGGCTCCGGTGACTGGAACGACGGCATGAATCGCGTCGGCCACCTGGGTGCAGGTGAAAGTGTCTGGCTGGGCTTCTTCAGCTATCAGGTGCTGGAGCAATTTGCGGTGACCGCTCGCCTGCACGGTGATCACGCATTTGCCAAACGCTGCAGCGACAGCGCGGTGACACTGCAACGCAACCTCGATAAAACGGCCTGGGACGGCGCCTGGTATCGCCGCGCCTGGTTCGATGACGGACAAATGCTCGGCTCGGCGAGCAATGAAGAATGTCGTATCGACTCCATTGCTCAAAGCTGGTCAGTGCTATCGGGGGCCGGCTCTGCCGTCCGCCAGATCAAGGCCATGCAGTCATTGGATGAGCATCTGATCAAACATGACATCCGCGCCGTGTTGCTGCTGGATCCCCCGTTTGACAAGGGCACCCTGGACCCCGGCTACATCAAAGGCTACGTGCCAGGCGTGCGCGAGAACGGAGGTCAGTACACCCATGCTGCCGTTTGGGCGGGCATGGCGTTTGCGCTGCTGGGTGAAGCCGGAAAAGCCTGGGAACTGCTGAATCTGATCAACCCCGCCTCCCCTGCCAACAACGCTCAAATCGACACCTATAAGGTCGAGCCCTATGTCATGGCCGCGGATGTCTACGGCGCCGCGCCCCATGCAGGCCGAGGTGGCTGGACCTGGTACACCGGTTCTGCGGGCTGGATGTATCGGCTGATTGTCGAGTCATTGCTGGGCGTACAACGCAGTGGCCGCACGCTCAGAATCGAACCGCTGATACCCGTCGACTGGCCGGGCTTCATCTTGCACTACCGCTTCGGCAAAACCCTCTACCACTTTGATGTGCGTCAGGGCAGTTCGACCTTCACCTCCATGACCCTCGATGGCCAGCCATTGAGTGACGCTGCGCTGACACTGGATGACGGAGGTCTGGAGCATTGGGTCCGGGTAGATTGTCGCGCCCGGTCACCCAGGCCTCAGGCGCTGGAATTCGAGCATGCCGCCGATGAATAGACATTGATCACCAGCCATGGCGTGCATGGGAGTACCCTGAGCGGGCACGCCCCTGTTCCGCCACGGATGCTCTGTCATGCATGCCTCCCCCGATCCAAGCCACAATCATTTGCTGGCGGCGCTCCCGGCCGTCGACCTCCAGCGCCTTGTTCCGCACCTGGAGCAGGTCAGTCTGGCGCTGGGCGATGTGCTGTATGAGCCGGGGGACACCTTGCGGCATGTTTACTTCCCGACCGACTCCATCGTTTCCCTGCTGCATGTCACGGAAAACGGCTCGTCAGCAGAAATCGCCGTGGTCGGAAACGAGGGTTTGATCGGCATTGCGCTGTTCATGGGCGGCGAAAGCACCTCCAGTCGGGCAGTGGTGCAAAGTGCCGGTGGTGCATTTCGCCTGCCGGGGCAAAAACTCAAGAAAGAGTTCAACCGTCATGGCGATCTGCTCCTGCTGATGCTGCGTTACACCCAGGCGCTGATCACTCAGATGTCACAGACCGCCTTGTGCAATCGCCACCATTCGATCGATCAGCAATTGTGTCGATGGCTGTTGTTGTCGCTGGATCGCCTGCACGGCAATCGCCTAAACATGACCCAGGAGCTAATCGCTAACATGCTGGGCGTGCGCCGCGAAGGCGTCACGGAAGCGGCGGGCAAACTGCAGCGTCAAGGCGTCATCGAGTACAGCCGGGGCCAGATCACGGTTCTAGATAGAGCGCGCCTTGAACGGCTCAGCTGCGAGTGCTACCTGGTGGTCAAGACCGAAACCGATCGGCTATTGCAGTACACCCGTCGTCAGGACGAGTGATACTTTCGAATGGATTGCCGGCGGCAATACCGGCTGTCCCTTAAACCTTTAAACGAGCGGATATTACTCCCGCTAACCGCGCATAAGACTAGGGTGAAGGAGCAGTCCCATAAATGAGCCGGAGTTCATCGCATGTCTTATGACGCAAGCATCACCACACGTTTCAAGGATGAAACCGATGGGCTGGCCGGCGAGTACTGGGTGGAATCCTTGGCGGATGGCACTCCCCCTTATTCGAGAGTTGGCAGAGTCTGATCGAGGCCGGGACCTGGCCTTTTTCAGCGAGCTGGGCAAAGGCAAACCGCATTTTTATCTTTTTTTAGCCTCGTTCAGCAATCTGGTAGAACCCCACGACCAGCTCACGGACATTAATCTGCCAATCGCATGGCTTACATAGCTCTGGCATACGAAGGCAGCCAGCTCATTGAAATCGGTACCGCGCGTTACGGGGCGTACGAAGGCGATGCTCATTGCGAGTTCGCCGTTGCTGTTCGCGACCGCTGGCATCGACAAATCCCGTCAGGTGGGTTTCCGGGAAGATCAACAGATCCGTGTCAGCCGCACAGGTAGCGATGGCCTCCAAGGTACGCCCGAGGTTGTGAACGACATCACCGTCACGGCCAGCCAGTTGCACCAATTCAATCTTCATCTCTGTTCCTTGCACAGTTAAGTAGGTGCCCAACCAGCCAGGGTTGGCCAGAGTATGGAGCGCGGTAGAGCGACACGTAATTACCCCCAGGGTTAACCACGAATGAGTAGTGATGTGAGAGCGACATTGCAGGATGGGGGCGGAATTAAGTGAGCGCCCGCTAATCCAGACGGGGGATCGCCCCAGTTTCTGATTGGTTCAGTCGCCCTGCTGGACTCTACGTCCATATTAGGAATGGCTGCTGTGGGTCGGTGTGCGCCGGTCGCCAAGGGAGCGATGCAAGCCCTTGGCGTTTCACGTCGGGGTTACTCAGGGGGATACACCACCTAGCAGGGCAAGCCACCCACCCGTCGATTCCAATTAAGAAAGGTTTGATGTACTAGCCATATGCCGCTAGAACTTAAGCGAGGATAAAAATATAGGTGATGAAATGGTATCGAGATTTGTTGTCGTTCCGGCGATACCTACTGAGACGAGATCGGTACGTAATGGTGCCCGCTTCTACTCCAGCATGGCGCCTTGCGGCTACAGCATCTACGACAACAAGGGAAAGTGTCGTCTTGACGTGTCATTTCCGACGCGAGAGGAAGCGGAGGCTGCGTGCGAATTGAAAAACTCAGAGCAGCTATTCAGCTCAATGTCCTGACTGCGACCACCGTGGGACCTTCATAGCCCAGCGCACAAATTCTGGAACTTCAACCGCAACCTGCCAATCGATCTAGTATGGGCGTAAAGATCTGAATGGTGACCTATGACGGCGAACGAGGATTTGATTGATTGGAATGGCCGCTGGCATATCACTAACGGCGTAGTGTCATGCCGAATCTGTCAAGCACAGCAGAAAGAGATTGATCGTAGTGCAGCGTTTGTACATTCCTCAGGCTGTGGTTATGCAGGACAACGGCGCAACCCCTGGGATGACTTGGACTCCATCTGTAAAAAGATCGATGGCAACTCCTAGGCTCACACCTGCAAGTAACGCTTTCTGAGCGAAGTTGTAATGTTCACTGTGGGTCGAAAGTGATCACCGAGACACCTTGAATACTTGAAGACCCTTCAGTCTGCCAATGGTCCGTAACTACCTGCCGCCCGCCCATCCAGAATAGGCATCGGATCAATTTTTGGTGCATAAAGAAAAGCAGCCCACGCCTCATACGCCAGCTTCTGGCGTTTGGTAGCGTCAATCCAGGGGGCCCCCTCTAATTGCCGTGCCGATACAAGCATCATCAGACTGGTGGTAGCTGCATCTAGCTCAAGCAAAAGCTCGTGGGACCGGAAGCGATAATCGTCTGCGTTGCTCATCGGAGCGGACATCCATCATAGGCCTGACTCGGAATTACGAGTCGCTGTTCCTATCGGTTCAGTGTGACACCAGTTCCATGATGGCGTTAGTTCGCAAGACAATCGGCTTCGTCGTATGGCTCGCTTCCACACGAGCCGAACGCCTGCCCCCTTCTCACGATTGCGCAAAGACTGAGTGTCCGCTATGGGTTGGCAGACCTTCGCACTCGGCAGTAATCGGCCAATTTCTGCCGATGCTGACTGGCAGCTATGGGTCCAGGCTGTGTGAAAACGCCAGTGATTGTCTAACCTTCTGATCGTCTAGATCGTATCGGGGGCGATCATGAAGCGATTTATTGAAGGTGAGGCTCGGGCTGCCAGAGTGTCTGGACGATTACGTAGCCGAAGAAAATCCAGTGCGCGTGGTCGATGTTTTCGTCGATGAACTCGACCTGGGCGCACTTGGTTTTGAGGGCGTCGATCCTGCCGCAACTGGTCGTCCGGCCTACCACCCAGCGGTCTTACTGAAGATCTATATCTACGGCTACCTCAATCGGATTCAGTCCAGCCGCAGGCTTGAGCGTGAGGCCGAGCGCAACGTCGAGTTGATGTGGCTAACGGGGCGTTTGGCTCCGGACTTCAAAACCATTGCCGACTTTCGCAAAGACAACGGCAAAGCCATTCGCAGCGTATGCCGCCAGTTCGTAGTTCTTTGCCGCAACCTCAATCTCTTCTCCCAATCGATCATCGCCATCGACGGCAGCAAATTCAAAGCCGTCAATAATCGCGACCGCAACTTCACTCAGGGGAAGGTGAAGGCACGCATGCAGCAGATCGAGCAGAGCATTGATCGATATCTGGCGGCGATGGATTCGGCGGATCGGGCAACGCCCGAAGTGGCCGAGGCCAAAGCAGAGCGGCTTAAAGAAAAGATAGAAACACTGAAAAAGCAGATGCAGAAACTCAAGGACATCGAGGCGCAGCTCCACGAAAGTCCAGACCAGCAGATCTCCCTCACAGACCCAGATGCACGCTCAATGGCCACGAGCGGCCGAGGCACCGGAACGGTGGGCTACAACGTACAAACAGCGGTCGACGACAAACACCATCTGATCGTTGCCCATGAGGTGACCAACGTTGGTAATGATCGTGGGCAACTGAGCAATATGGCGAACCAAGCGCGTGAAGAAATCAAGGCTGAATCGCTAACGGTGGTGGCCGACCGAGGCTATTACAAAGGTCTGGAAATCCTTGCTTGCGAGCAAGCCGGCATCACTACCTTCGTACCGAAACCCCTCACATCGGGCAGCAAAGCCGAAGGCCGATTTGGTAAGCAGGACTTCATCTACCTTGCTGCATCGGACGAGTATCGATGCCCTGCGGGACAGTTACTGACCCGGCGGCATTCTTCGGTGGAAGACGGCATGCTACTGCACTGTTATTGGTTCTCGGGCTGCCAGTCCTGCGCAATGCACAAGCAATGTACGACGGGTAAGGAGCGCCGGGTAAAGCGCTGGGAACATGAAGCCGTAATCGATGCGATGCAGGTACGGCTGGAAAATGATCCAACGATGATGAGGCGTCGCCGACAGACCGTTGAACATCCTTTTGGAACGCTCAAATATTGGATGGGAGCCACCCACTTCCTGACCAAAACCCTACCAAGGGTAAGCACCGAAATGAGCCTTCATGTGCTCGCCTACAACCTCAAACGAATGATGAGCATTTTCGGCATCGCAGGACTACTTGAGGCGATCAGGGCGTGAATCCAGCCGTTTGATCGTCCGTGAGTGGCTGTTTGGGCCGCTGACGCGGCCCAAACAGCATTTACGAACGCCTATGTAGCTGACGAGGGCAATTCGCGCTTCAGTCTGCTGGTTTCGCAGGCAACGCCCGTAGCTCTCAACTTTCGACGTATTCAGTGCGTTTTCACACGGCCTGGGTCGATTGCTGCCTGTCGCGAAGAGCTGCATTCGAAAGCTGCCCTTAGTGGGGAGCGCCCGGAAACCTGCATTGACGGTCGGCCTGTAGTCTTTTTTCGAAGCGTGTGCCTACCGTTACCCTTTGTAGCTCGGTGCCCTTAGCGCCGCATCGGCAGCGGATGTCGCAATCATTAATTTCAGGGATCACTCTTCGACGCCGTGGGTTTTCGACTCCGCGGCTTACGCTTGGCTATAGGAACTTGGCGGACCTGCAGCAGTTGCTGCTCCAATGTTTCAGCACGGGCATGCTGCGCTGCGGCACGTTGCTGGGTTTGGCTAAGCTCGGCTTGGATCGACTCCAGCCGTCGTTGCAACTGCTCGACATGGCGCCCGACTTCCTTTAGTTGGGTCGCCGAAGCCTTGCCCTCCTCCCGGGCGCGGTCGACCTCGCGGTGCGCGCGATCCTCAACTCCGCGCACGTAGATCTCCTGCGCGACGCGCTCCTGCTCGGCCCCGCGGCGCAGCGCCTGCAGATCCTGCTGCAACGTCTGGTTGTGCTGCTGAGCTTGATGGCGCTCGTACAGCAAGCTCTCACGCTGCTGTTGCAGATCCTCGATCTGCAACTGGCGCTGGGACAGCAGCAGTTCTAGATCTGCCAGGCGTGATTCGGCTGATTGGCGCCCAACCAAGGCCTCCGCCGCCTGCTGGCGAAACTGCGCCACATCCTGACGCGCCTGGTCCTCGACCGTCGCTACTCGTTCACGCTCTGCGTCCAGCACCTGGCGTTGTTCGGCGAGTGCCTGCTCGGCGGTGCCCTGCGCCAGGTGAATAGCCTGCTGCCAGATCATCACGAACGCTTGCGCCACCTCACTTGGCAACGCCGGCAGGCGGGTCTCGCCGCTCAACCGCTCGGCGAGGCGTGACCACCATTGGTCCAATAGGCCGCCAACCCGCGCCGGACTGCCGCGCCCGAGCTCCAGGCGTACGCGTTCCACCGTCGGCCGCTCGCCGCGGGCTAACACCGCATCCGCGGCGGCAAATACGTCGTTTTCCGGCACCCCTACTGCCATGGCTCATCTCCGGCTATATTAGGTCTGATAATGAAAGATTATCCGACGTTATTTTCTGAATAGTGGATTTATCTTACGTTGAACGTATTGAATATTACAGACCAACTGCCCTTAGTCGACGAAACCCCGCTGGACCTGCATTTTCTCGCGAGCAACGCCCAGGCCGCCGCGGCGGCCTTTATCGCTGCCGGCACCGCGGCCAACACCCTGCGCAGCTACCGCAGCGCCCTCGCCTACTGGTCGGCCTGGCTGCAGTTGCGTTATGGCCAGATACTCGGTGATGCGCCGCTACCGACCACGGTGGCGGTGCAGTTTGTCCTCGATCACCTGGCCCGACCGTTGGCCGATGGCAGCTGGGCCCACCTGTTGCCGCCGTCAATCGACGCCGCCTTGGTCAAGGCGCGGATCAAAAGCAAACCGGGGCCATTGGCGTTCAACACGGTGAGTCATCGCCTGGCGGTGCTCGGCAAATGGCACCGGCTCAACGAGTGGGACAGCCCTACCGAAGCATCGGCGCTAAAGACCCTGCTGCGCGAAGCGCGCAAAGCCCAGTCGCGCCAGGGCGTGAACGTGCGCAAGAAAACCGCCATCGTGCTCGAGCCGTTGCAGGCGCTGCTCGCCACCTGCGACGACGGTATGCGCGGCATTCGTGACCGCGCCCTGCTCCTGCTGGCCTGGAGCGGTGGCGGCCGGCGCCGTTCGGAAGTGGTCGGCCTGCAAGTCAATGATGTGCGCGAACTGGATGCCGACACCTGGCTGTATGCCTTGGGTACGACCAAGACCGACACTGGCGGTGTGCGTCGGGAGAAGCCGCTACGTGGGCCGGCAGCGCAGGCGCTTGCCGCCTGGCTGGCCGCCGCGCCCGCGAAGACTGGCCCGCTGTTTCGCCGGCTGTATAAAGGCAACAAGGTTGGTAGTACGGGATTGTCAGCCGATCAGGTGGCACGCATCGTTCAGCGTCGTGCCAAGCTGGCCGGGCTGGAGGGGGATTGGGCCGCGCACAGCTTGCGCTCGGGGTTTGTCACCGAAGCCGGGCGCCAGGGCGTGCCGCTGGGTGAAGTGATGGCCATGACCGAACACCGCAGCGTGACCACGGTGATGGGTTACTTCCAGGCGGGTTCGTTGCTCAGCAGCCGTGCCACGTCATTGCTGGTGGATAGCGAAGCGCTCACGCAAGGCGGTCCGTCGAAGGCTGAAACTACCGAAACCGACTTAGGCGAAGAATGACACTCCTGGGATTCGTCGGTATTACCGGACAGATGGTTTGTTACGCGTACTCCGCCGGGGTGGTTTTGCCATCAACAGGTACTGACGCTGGCAATTGCAACGCCGCACTAGGCCGTGCGAGTCATTAAGCCACCTCTGGTTAGAGCGGCTCGGTCTGGCCCCACGGCCCATCGCCCCTCTGATTTAGTGCGGCCTCACCCTCGAGGGAGGCGGCTCGCTAACTCGCCACTCATATTGGAGCGCGGGAGAACTCAGGCCTGCTGCGCTTCCCGCTGGACGACCTCCAGCAATGCCTCAAGTGTCTGGCCTGGCTCAAGGGCCAGGAAACTCTCGGCAATCAACGTCAGCGGGTGAATCTGCAGCACCGAGGCCAGTTCCACCACCTTCTCGAGTGTGGGGCATTTCTGACCCCGCTCCAGAGTACTGAGGTAGGTCCTGCTGCTCACGTCGGAAAAATCCTCCTGCGTCAGCTTGCGCTCCAGACGACGCGCCTTTAAAGCCGTTCCAAAGGCCTGCTTCAGTTCCATTTGCATCGCTCACAAAAGGAACGATGAAGCCTTTTTGAATACTTTAGGGCTACAATCTATAGGGTTCGTTTTGTGAGGGCATCATCATGTTTTTTACCCAGCCAGCTGCGGAACTCCGCTCTCCCGTGCCGTTTGATCTAAAAATCAAGCGCTGGAGCGTCATCGAACGGGATCTCAACGACCCGTGGTTTCATGTATGTATCAAGATGACGGAAGAAGAAATGGAGTTCGGTCGCACTCTGCTGGTCTCCGACGTGACGTACCTGGAGCGAGTGCTCAATGAAGTCTCCCCCTTCGGCGCGGTGTGTTCGGTAATGGTCATGGTCCCACCGCATATGAATGCATCGTCACACTGGCGGATGGAGCAGGTACTGACCATCGACACAGTGCCTGATGAGTCCTCTGGGCAAGCCCACGTTCGCCTGACCGTGGAGCATGGTAAAACCTACGATCTACTCAGTGGCAAGACTGCCCAGCAGACGGATGCAAGATCACAATGTATCTACTCCGCCTCACCGCTCTAATAGCAGCTCACCGCATGACACCAAGGAGGCACAGCACCGACAAGCGCTGATTTTCGACAAGGGCGCACCGCTTGAATGTTCGATTATGTCAGTCGAGTTATCGGCAATGGAGCCCGATCTTTGCTATCCACACTACAACCATCTTCAGGCAGAGTTTATGCCGTTTTATCGGAAGGTTACTGGTACCGAGAAGATGTCGGCTGGCGGAATCTCGGTCCGGACAGCATGGCGCGTCAACCGAGATGGCGCAGGTTTTTGGTCGATGGTTCCGATAGCTCGCTTCCGCCCCTCACGTCAACAATGGTCGATCGTTCGCAACCAGCACACTCACAACCGGCGAGAGGTATGAAAAAAGCGAGGGCACCATTCTCCTTAAGTTAGCGACAATGTGTACTACAGCGCGAGCTCAAAGCTCATCAGCCAGCGGCGACAAATGGCGATGAACGTGCTCTTTTTATGAAATTGCCATACCAAAAGCGTAAAAAGGTCGCCGGATCGGGTACGTAGGTCCAGTATTCAACTGTTTCATACGCGCGAAAGTTACTCTGATCGCTAACATGCAATCTCGCCCAGCATCGCTTGTTCGTTTGACGAGATAACCAGGCGGGACAGACGTGTAAACAGGCCAGGTCAGAAGTCAATTGGTGATCAACGCCGGAGATACTGATGACCTCGACGCCTAAAACGAGACAAGCGTTGCCCGATAATGCAACTGAAAAACGGTCTAACGCTTGATTACTACTCGTGCATTTCTCTTCGATACCGGTCCATATTCCGTAAAAATGCATTATCCAGAGAACCATTATTTGACGCGGCGTTGCCGGACGAACATGCCAACTCGGCATAACAAGATTAATTGGCCCCCCCTCACGAAATTTGTAGCTTAAAGCTTCACACCATACCAAAAACGCGGCGGACACTGCGCAGGTACGCTGGCAATCGAGGCCGTGTCGACAACGCCTGCTTAGACTCATTAGGTATCTGAAGCAGGCGCCATGGGGTTTTACATACGCGTTAAAGAGATAACGGCGTACGTAGCGGTACAGTGTGAAGATTTCCTTCGCACCAAACTCAAATTCAGCAGCTTCGTGAGGACTATACGCTGCCAACGCAATCTCGAAAGGTGGGACAGCCCATGTCGAAATGGCGTCTGGAGCCGGGAATTCTCCTAGTTCGGGTGCGGTCAAAGTAAGACCGATGTTGATCAACTTCTCGTCATTACTAAAGCTCTCGTTCTTGACCCAGGCGACATCCAATAAAGAAATGGCATAGTTGACTAAAGGGCTTTTCATAGCTCTAGCAGCATTGAGCCATTTTTCTATCCTTAAGCCCAACTCCTCATACTTTTTCCACTGTTCGGCAGTCACACCGCTTAAACGTATAGATCCTGTAGAATCGAACAAAAAGTGATCACAGCGCGTCTTCGCAGTGAAACCATCCTGTGCATGAGCAAAAAGCAATCCTCGCTCAATGACATTGCTACAATGCCTGCACGCCTCAAGTGGCTCACCATGCCAAGGACATCGTTTAATCATCTGAAGTAAAAAGAAAACCGAATGATACCCCGCAGCTATACATTTTGAACAGTGCCGAATAACCACCTGCGAAGTGCACGGTGTGCAGTCAACCAGATTATCGATAAAGGCTCTCTTGATTGCAGGATACGGTAGAGTAAGTGCTGCCGCCATCTCCAAGTCGTCAATCTCGCAAGCCTTCCAATACTGTACAGAATTATTGCATTGCGGGACTCTTGCAAGTTTGCGGAGTAGTTTTTTTGGTGGCACCAGGTTTAACGCACTCGCTTTTAGCAACACCGCCCAAGATGACTCGAATGGGATATAGTTGAATCGACCATAAGAAATATTCATATATCATTTTTCACAGATTGACGGATCATCGCTACGAATTGTGCA
Source organism: Pseudomonas sp. LBUM1645 (assembly GCF_059716185.1). Taxonomy (NCBI): domain Bacteria; kingdom Pseudomonadati; phylum Pseudomonadota; class Gammaproteobacteria; order Pseudomonadales; family Pseudomonadaceae; genus Pseudomonas; species Pseudomonas sp. LBUM1645. Next base: position 3,440,985 of record NZ_CP166811.1, on the reverse strand, counting down.
ATCAGACTAGCAGCCACCGCCTCTTTTACGATTCCTTCCGTCACTTCAAATTCCGAGCAGTCCATATGACGACACCTGATCAAAATCCTTTCAATGACGCGAAATATATGCTCAAGCGGTAGAATGCCAGGACCATCTTCTCCGGCAACGCTCATCAGCTCACTCCATATTTTCTTATTGCAACTAGCCATTCGAAAATTTGCAGCAAAAGCTTTCGGTAAGAAAAACTCGGTATACGTACAACCGGAATCTAGTGGAAATTCTTTATTTACGTCATATTCATTAAGAATAGATTCCAAATCAGCCTCCGATACACAACCATCAAACCGAATCGGCTCACACAAAAAACGAGCGACTAAATTGGTAGCTTTCACTTTAAATAAAAATTCTATTTTCTGAAGTATTTGTTCTTGACCGAACCCCAACGTTGTCATGCTGACACCGTGGCCTTCTAAACGATTATGAATAACAAGCAGGTCAGTCCAACTGTCCGTTGATAGCAATTGATTTTCGTCAATGATCAGCACAAAATGACTACCACCCAAGGATTCCACCTTGATACGCACATGAACAATAAACCTTTCCAGTAAATCACTATGGTCTTTTGATCCGCTTGACAGACCCAGCCCCGTAATTAAGTCTCGAACTAAGTGCGCCGATTTATGCCCATCAGCAGAGTGATACAAAATATATTTTCTTGGAAACTCGATCGTTAGTAGATCTGTAATAGTTGTAGCACATTTGGTTTTACCCTTTCGAGACGTCGCATACAAAAACGTACCCGTGTGCCTTGAGAATACTCTCTCACGAAGAATCGAATAGACCTTGGCGATCATCGGCGTAATTAAAATATAAGCGGTACTTACAACCGGATGACTCTCTAAGCAGGCTTCCCTATCAATGCTATCTTCATTAGAGCTCACGACTTTAACCTTTTTTGTTTTAGCAGTTCGTTCAGATCTGGATTTTTCTTACCAATAATTAATGAGTCCGAAAACTCCAATGGCTTTCCTTCTAGATACGTTGCCTGTTCGCTACGAGGGATGGAAACTACCAACGGCACCCCCCCTTCATCCGCTACTCGCTTCGCCTCGGTTGCCGCGTCGGCGGGAATATCTATGGATTTCTTACTCTTCGAGGTGCTTAGAAAAGCTAGATAGACTAGAACCGGGTCTTGCTCAAAACTGACCTGCAAGGTTCTGTCCATCATCTTAGAATTAATGGCTTTACGTGTTCGCATATCGTGCTTAGTATCGGCCCATTTACCCACAGCAATCAGATTACCGAGTGAGAAACCTTCCAGCGTGAATGCCGTTACCAGCCTCAAGTCATTTTCATCAATATGTAGAACAATCTTTTCCCCAATCATAGCCCACGCTTCATGCAAGTAACCTGAAGTGTAATGCACTCTCAAGAACTGGACGTAGGGGTGGCGACCACTAGCTTTGTTACCGCGAACAGTAACGATTTTCTTTAACTGCAATATCGTGACTCCCCTGCTATTACTATCCGGCAGCGTTCTTACTAGGAAATGCCGTTGATCCTTCTCAAGCTTTTGCCTGATATATTCCAAAGGCGACAAGAAAAATAAGCCTTCACTGATTCTTGCGTTGTACTGCGCGACCTCAATATCAAGAAGATGAAGCAGGTGCTCCGCGAGAATTGGAGCTTGCGTGGCAATTTTTTCGCAATTAGCTGCGCGGCCATTGTTCGGGCCATGACCGGTTGTGCTTAAAAGACGGCAGAATACATTGTTAGAGAGAAGGCCAAACAAATGTTCTACACATGGTCTTCTTTCAAAGTGTCCCGGAGGGCCGACTGTCCAAAAATAGCCCAACTCCTTTCTGGCTTCATTCGTGATTTTCTCCGATAAATGCGCCAACGCCCCATCAAATTTGACGACTGTAAACAAAGCGCCTTTACATTCCGGAATGACTTCGCTTGGTAATCCACTGCCTTCGGGATATATCAACCCTTTAATAACTGGCTCAGGCTTGGACTGTCCTACTATCGAATAACGCATGACATCGACCACGTCGGTGGATGAGACCTCACTTCTGAAAACGCACTTGTACGCTAATGTTGCGCCAGATGCGCAGTCACACATCAGAACAACCCATATCCTGCTGATTCTTATGTCGATATAGGTACCATTCGGAGCTTTCATTTGTACTGAGGAATGACAGTCAAATTTGTAAGCATCAATCTCAACAGCGTCGTAGGGTTCGGTATAAATTAGTCCAGGCCTCTGGCCTTTTCCGACTGCCATGTGAGCCTTTGCCTCGCGCTCTCCTTCGTTGCACACGATGCGACCGAAGTTACCATCTCGAACATTTCTAATGTGATCGCCTATCGAATGCTGCCCCAAGCACTTTGTATTGTACGGCCATTCATTCTCTTTAATACCAAATTCCTCCAGCAGATCAAGAAAGATCTTATGCAGTGTCTTTGACCTAATTCTGTATTCATTTTTAGTATCGGGGTCGTGATACGAAAGGATTTTTCTATTGAAACGTTTCTCTAATTCTGGATATTTTGAAAAAACCGCGCCCAGTGCTCCTGCATGCCCCCCTTGGGCTTCTGGAAGCTTTGGCCCCACAACCTTGGTTCTGCAGTAGTCTTTTATGTGCAAGTGCGGTAACAGCGCGCGGCACCCCCACCAAACGCCATCCGGCGCCAACTGCATGCACCGCGCGGCATAATAATTTATGCATTGTCTACTTATTCCCGTCGCAACGACGATATCCTTAATAGGCAACCCCTCGCAATAGAACTTCATTGCTAGAAACTTTACTTGATAGTCTTTTAGTTCTTGATCTGTTAGCCCAATTAATTCTGGTTTCGACCAGTCATGAAAGGTGCCTAACGCAACTGCCCTCTTACTTAAAACTCCGACCCAATCGTTCGATTCGTCATTTTTCGTCGTCATGACCGGCACTTCCAAGGGGTGTAGTGCCCGAATGAGGACTTGCTCACCAGATCAATCTCAACTAATCCGGCGATAAAATGACGTACTAAAACTCCACATATTACAGATGGTGCAATAAGCGGGGCGTATTTAAACAGTGCCTGAACATCTCCCGCCCCAAGCGAAACTTCGATTGCACGTATAGCATTCGAGGCTGCCGTACAGTCAAGTCTTCTGATTGCTGCAGCATATGCCAAGGCTTTCATAGTCTTGATAGCCAAAGGTGCTGACGCCAAAATCTCCATCCGTGAAACGCGACAAGTGTTTTGCCCCTCGCTGAGTATTGCTTCATGCTGATCTGAGAAAACCACCTCAGATAGACTTCCTGATTGCTTTTGCACTAAAAAATCAAAACTATCCCCCCTTTCAGGTTGCTTGAATGTCACCACATCAAAATTAATCTCAATAAATACTAACCAGTAAATTAAAGCTAAGTCAGAGGGAAACACGAGGTCTTTATCCAGTTTGACGCTATACACATACCAGAGGTTGCTATTGCTATGGCCGCGCGCTCTTACCTCTCGAAGAATGCGCCTTCTATGCTCTTGTTTTAGAGAACGATGATCCACGCTCATGAGCTCATCTCTGTCTGTTGTACATTTTGAATGTACCTCAGAAAATATTTTTCGTTATATCAAATAATCATATGCTGACTCCAACTAATTGCCAGATAGAAATGACGCAGTACATTTACCAGCACCGCACAACAACGTTGTTCGACTAATGATTTGCTTGCTGTTTATAGGTACGAGTCTAGCATCGAAATCCCGCGTTAATTACCGCGAACTGCATACACATACTTGTAGAGTATTATCCGCCGTAGCCGTCTGGCATGAGGGCGTTCCAACCCGCAACAATACTTCATGAGCCACCCCTTAAAACAGCCGAGCTACACAATCGCTTTGATAGGACGACTTGGTTGAAATGTAGATAAATCTAGTGGCTTTGGGGTCTCAGTGTCAGTGCCTTTTTTTGAACTATGTTGATGTGATGGCTTAAAGCCAAGTCAACACGCGTTCACCCATTGTTCGGTCTAACTCTGTGCAAGTCATATCCGAAAAATTGTCGCTACCGCTTAGCAAAGAAAATACTTCCAGCGCTATCTTGGGAAAAACTTTAGCTCTCAAGCTAGAGGTAATTATTTTTCAAAACGTCGTATGCTATGATGCCGAATGCAGCTAGCAACTTGTATTTATTGCTATTTTATTTGCAAAGGAATGTAAGTACTTTAGTTCCGAGGACTTTTGAAGCGATCAATTCACCTCAGCCCTCATGCTCCCATCAGCTTCTCAAACAGCTTCGTGTGTTCGGGAAATTGCTCAGTAAGCTGCTGCTGAATACCCAACTCCATATCTGCAAAATCAAACCCTGGTGAAACCGCTTCACTGATCAGGCCGTATCCCGCCAGTCCATTTGTAAGCTGCGAAGCTTTCCAGACGCCACCCGGTACATGCAACTGCAAACATTGTCCGGCGATTATATCGCTGCCCATCACAACCGTTTTTAATGTGCCGTCCGGAAAAATCAGGCTGTACTGAATCGCATCTCCCGCATGGTAGTAATGCACGATGTCCGATTGGTTCAGATGAAAATGACCTATCGGCGAATCCTTGGTCAGCAAGTAGTAAATGGATGTCATCAGGTAGCGCCGGCCCCCAGCGGTCTCAACCATCGCGTGGTGATCGGTTTGAAAGGTTCTGCGGTAGAAACCGCCTTCCATGTGGGGTTCCAGGTTCAGTGCTGCGATCACAGCCTCAGCGCTGGGAATGTGTTTATCAAAGGGATTGGTAGTCATGTTGATTGAGCCCTCCAGCCTTTGAAATAGAGTGCGGCCAATGCACTAGCCCTATTATAGATATCAATATGATTAATAATAACTATGCTAAATAGCTCTTTAGTAGAGCTAGCCATTAGAGGTTGAACGCACGGGTAATAACTACCCTCGCCCACTATTGTTATATAAATAAAACAGGCCTGTGTTACTTGAAGCATGGGCTGCGAGCGTCGGGGCTACGATGAAGAAGCCTGTGAGCCCTGTCGGCAGAAATCAGAAGACTCCATCGGACAACGAACTCCTAAGGTTGAAAGACGATCCAGCGCTTAGAACCTCCCTCACGCAGATACTCGCGGAGCGAAATCGTTTGTGTGCTGATAGAGTTCGACATTGCCGCTCTGGATACGCCGAGGTGTGGGAGCGAACAAATCAGATTAATAGCTGCTCGGTGAGCAAAATTGCGACAGCACAAAGCCGGCCTTTGCATATTGATCCCGGTACAAAATCGAGGATTGGCACAACCTTTCCGTCGCCTTCTACAGCTACCAGAGGTGCACAGCCCCCATACCCAAGGCTTAAAAACGCCTTGGGCGCACTGTTTGCCAGCGCTCTAGAAATCAGAGCATCCATTCTGTTTATCACTGGCCACGCAGGAGCTCAGCTTGGGTCGCGACTTGACCAGTGACCACTCACGCGCCAGAACATCGCCTTCCTGCACCGCACTGGCGATGGTGACGCCGGGCGCAGCGCACATCGCGGCGCCACCCATGTTGTGGTCGTACAGCCAGGTGTCCGGGCGCTCGCGGGTCCAATCGGGACGGGCTTCCACAGCCGCCGTCAGGTAATTGGTCCAGGTGCCGGGCACCACTGTCAGCAGGTAGCCCTCTGCCGAAGTGAACGTGCCGCCTACGGAAAAGGTCCCGGGGCGAGCAATCTGCGAGAACTCGCTGTCGGGCGAACCGTTGATGCCATTGCCGGTGTCTCCCAGTACTAACCCGCTGATACTAGTGCGAAACCTCGGTGTTAAGCCAAATGGCCCGGCGCCGGAGCCGATCGTGATCTGCGCCGTGGGCTGCTGCAGGTAGATGAAGTGATTGTCACCCGCCGTCGCCGCAAGCCCCGCAGCACTGGCACAGGCGCCGCCGAAAGCGCAGCCATAAAGGTTCGGCAGGCTGCCGGAGCCGGCCAGTGCACCACGGTTCTCGCCAATCCAGGTGTTTGCCCATATTTGCCAGAAACTGCTGGCTGAAATGGTCTGCCCAGTGGGGTTCTGCAGGCGGCCACCGGTTACCAACACGGCGCTGCCAGCGGTGGCCGTGACAGGTTGATCCAGGGTCAGGTCACCTTGCAGATTGCGTATGAACACACTCCCGGCCTGGACGCCGGAAACGCCATCGACGGTGCCGATGCTGAGGTTGTCCCGGTTAGTAAAGGAAAATGCTTGAGCGGCGTGACCGGCTAGAACGTGAGGGGCGTTGCCAGAATTGTTGAGCAGTACGTTGCCAGCTGCACTTTCCACCAACAGGCTTTCGGAATTGATATCTGCTCCGGCTATCTGTGTGACGTCACCGCTCGATGCGCGCAACACCACCTGGTTGGCACGAACACCGGCAGCACCAGCGACATTACCCAAGGTAAGGCCGGTACCATTGGTGTAGCTGAATGTCTGCGCGGACTGACCTGCCACCACACGCGAAGCGTTGCCGGCATTGTTCAATTGAACACTTCCCCTGGTGCTGATCGCCAGCAGGCCGTCGGTGACGACATTAGCGGCAGACGATTGCAAGAGATCGCCCTCTTCCACTGTCAGCACGGTATTTGTACCCGCACGGGTGCCCGCCAATTGCCGCTGAATCGAGGCATCCCCGGACATTGATCCGAATGCCAGGTCATCAAGCAATAGATCGTCGGTTCGATCAGTGACGCGAAGCTCCGTGCCAGCGCTGCCGGCAAACCGACCAATATCATTACTGAGGTTCAATAGAACGCTGGCATTACGTGAGCTCGCCACGAGTTGCCCCGTAGTAATAATGCCGGTCTCACTTTGGCTCACGGGGCCATCGGCCAATAACGCGAGCGTACCGTCGGCCATATTCAACGGTGCGCGAACATCAATGGAGCCGCCACTGCCTTCGGCTTGCAGGGTCAGCTGGGTGCCATCGCCGATAGATATATCGCTGGCCACGACAATCGAACCGGTTTGAATATCGCTGCCAAGGATCAACAAGGGGGTAGTTACCTGGTCGATGATGTCCTGGCTGATCCGGAAATTGCTGACGGGGGCGTCCCCGTCAAATCCGCCACCCAGCTGGATAGGGGTTGAAACGTGATCCGTTAATTCACCGTCAGAGGTCACGCCGCCTGGGCGAAAATTAACCGCCACCGTCCCTCCAAGCGTACTGTTGTCGATGGCCAAAGCGATCTGGTCCGGATTGTCCGTGGCAGCTCGCAGCTGTAGTAGATTCCCGGCGGAAATCGCTGTGGCATTGATCTGCAGTCCCATGGCATTCGTGTTTCCAACTGCTTCACCTGCGAGACTTACATTGCCGCGCTGAGAACTAACCACACTGTCCAGCGATGAGCTATCGAAAATTACTGCTGCGCCGGCGGATGACGCAGCCACTCGCCCCCGTACATCAATGTTCCCCTGATCGGTCGTGATACTACTACCCACTATCTGCAGGGCTACTCGGTCTTCAAGTTCATCACCAACTTCCCCTGCCTGACCCAACAGAGTAATAATGCCACTCTGCGTTTCAATCGTACTATCAAGTATGTTAACTCCCATCACCCCGTCTGGAGTGAAGCCTTGTAGCAGTACCGCTCCACTAGCAGTCGAAACAAGACTGTCGTCCTCAAGTGAAACACCGACTTCATGGGATGAGCTGCCAAACAAACTTACATTTCCGCTGTCGGATACGACATCAGTGCCCGACGACAGCAGCGCAGTGGAGTTTACCGAACTGCCGCTAATCGCTATGTTGCCACCCACTGATTCAAACCGGCCGCCCGATGTCTGCACGCCAACAGAGTCATCTGAATGACCACTGATCGTTACGCTTCCATTGTTCGAAATGAAATCACTGTCCGTCAACAGTACACCTTGGGAACCTGATGACCTCCCCGCTACGACCACATCCCCGCTGAGTACATTCAACTCAGTCTCGGACCAGTCTACGCCGGTGGCAGCCACTGAAACTCCACTCAAGGCAAAGCGTCCACTCTCACCACTGATGATACTGTCTGATACCTCGACACCCGTGGATTCATTAGAACGTCCACTTACGCTGATATCTCCACTGGAGTTATTCAGGCTGCTACCTGACAACTGCACGCCGAGGGTACTTACAGAAATACCTGCCAGCGCTACGTTTCCTGCAACACTGCCCACTTCGCTGTCGACGACCGCCAGGCCAGACAAACCCTGGTTTGTACTACCGAAAATTGAAACGTTCCCAGCGCTTGAAAAAATCCGGCTGTCATTTTCAATCCTCACGCCAGAATCTACGAAGCTGCTGCCCAATAGGGCAATAGTGCCGGTATCGGACTCAAGTGAGCTGTTATTGACTATGACCCCAATAGCATTTGCCTCAGGTCGTTGCCCTTGAATCGCTATGCCTCCGGTCGACGTGCGTATATCCACACCAAAAAGATTTACAACCGTATCGCCCGCTGTATGGCTCCCCATCACGACCGAGCCGTTTCCTGAGGATGTGTCTATCTGCAAGTCGCTGAGAATAATAGCGGGGATGTCTCCAAGCGGTGAAGTCGAAACCGGACCTGCTCCTCCTCCGAGAAAAGTAACGTTCCCACCGTTAGTTCTTATTACAGATCGGGTATCCACAACTCCGTTATCATCTATATCAACATCATTGAGGCCACCGCTGACAAATGAAAAGTCTATATCTCCCGCAGTCGGACGAAAACCATTAGCATTGGCGTTGAATGCCACATCCAAAGGACCTGCTTCAGAGACGATAAAAAAGTTACGCCCTAGAATATCTTCGTTTGCATCAAAGCGCAGTTCCAAGGGATTGCTCCCTGCACTCCGTCTTATATAGACGCCATCCTCAATTGTAATCCGGCCTCCCACGTTCGAAGCGGTCGCCGGCTCGGTATGAACTCGCACATTGCTGCCACTATTCAGCGATACATTAATAGCACTATCCAAAACCACCGAGTTCGCTGCTGTCACTAGATCAAAGGGATTTTCCAAGGCGCAGCAACCGTCACCAGAATCGTGCGATACCCGGATGTTGACAGGGTCAATCGACCAGGTACCCGCTGGTTGCCCGGCAGCACCGGCTGCATCCACCCTCACTCTGGCAAGGTTTACAGCCTGCGCAGAAGTTTCGACAGAGCCACCGATTCCACTGCCTGCACCACGCGCTTGCAGGCTCCCATGGGCTGTCAAGCTTCTCCCACCCTGCAGGTTCAACGTACCGCCATTGCCATCGCCAAGGGCATTGGCGTTCAGACTGGAACCGATGGCCAGTGCCGCCGACTCTTTGGCCACGATATCGATACGACCACCGCCAGACGCACCACTGACATCCAGTACAGCCGTGTTGTTGAGGTAGAGACCCGCACCACCAATGCGAATATGACCACCGGGTGCGCCGCCGACACCACTGGCATCCAGCGTGCCACCAATCTCGACACGGTTGCCACCGAGCGGAACAGGGTCATTGTCTGTCTTGGTGGCAACTGCCAGAATAATTTCTCCTCCATGATTCTCCAACGAATGCGCCCGCAGTATGCCCCTCTGGTTGACCACCAGCGGCGCTACTGCATTGCTGTTCGCGAATACCTTTACGCGCCCGCCATCAGCCTGCACCAGGCCAGTCTCAGTGTTCTCCACCAGGGCCAGTTGGTCTAGTTCGGTGCCAGGAATGTTGAAATTCGTCAGCCCATCACCTTGGAAATCCAGTGTCACTTGCCGCGCGGACACCAGTGCAGCAGTCCCGCCATCAGCCTTGATACTGCCTTCGTTACGCACCACTGCGCCGAGCAAGGCAATCGTGCCACCAGGTCCAGCCTGTAAATTGCCACTGTTGATGACTGCGGCGTTGTTACCGACTGCCCGGCTGAAATTCCAGCGACCGGCATTAAAATCATCATCTGAAATGTTCAGGGTCGAAGCTACCAACCCACCTGTACTCACCCTGGAACTTGCGCCAAACACCATGCCGCTGGGGTTGACCAGAAACACCCGACCGTTGGCCGTAAGGCTACCGGCAATGGTCGATGGCAAGCCGCCGTTGACGCGGTTGAGCATGATGCTGCTGACACCCGGCTGACTGATATTTACGCCTTGCCCTTGGTCTATGGAAAACGAGTTCCAGTTAACAATCGCGCGGTCGGTGCCCTGTTGCAGGTTCATAACCCCGGGCGTAGCCAGACTCTGGGTCACCGACCCACTCACCGGGTTGAATCCCTCCGGCAAGGCCAATGCCAACCCCGGCATAGCCAGGCAAGCTAACGCCAAGACCAGTGGATGCAGCGCGAAGTTACTGTTCACGCGCCGGGAATGGCCAGGGTCAACGTGCACGTCACCACCGAGACTTGCGTTCATGATCGCCTCCACATTCAGAACCACTTTTGTAATTCCACGAAAAACCTCGGCTGCCGGTCGCCGCCGTCGGTTACCCCTGGGCCATTCAAGCCCCAGGCCAGTGACATGTTGATCAGAAAGTCGGCGGGCTTGGCGATGACCAGGCCTATACCGGTGGCGCTGAGGGTCTGCCAGTTCTCCACGGCCACTGGCGCATCATGCAGCTGCCGGCCGCGCCCGAAGTCGTAGAACAGGTACGGGGTCAATAACTCGCTGGCCGACCAGCGCCATTCGACTGTGCTGAGCATGCCGTCGTCGACCAGCACTTCACTGGTGGCATAGCCGCGTACCGCATGGGCACCGCCCAGGGCGAGCTTTTCCGAGGAGTCCAGGTTACGGCTGGCCATTTGGCCACCCACGGACAAGTACAGGCTCTGGGTGGACGTCACCCCCTGCAGCCGCGCCAGGCTACCGCTGAGCTTGAAGAAGTCACCGGCGGTATGCAGGCCGAACGGGCCACTGTCGAGTTCTTCGGCCTCGTCATCCTTGAAGCGCAAATGTCCGTAGTAGAGTTCCCCGTTGCTGGACCAATAGCCGCCACCGAGCCAGTTGTCGCGGCGCTCCCAACCCCAGCCCTGGCCGATGCCGTAGATTTCCTTGCGGCTTTTCCAGTCAAACTCGTCGAAGCGATCTTCCAGGCGCCGCTGTTCCAGGCGCGTGCGCAGCAGCAGGTTCTGCGAACGTTGGCGCATCAGCGGCCAACTCAGCAGCGCTTCAGTGACGTAGGCTGTACCAGTGGCGCCGAGCTCAGAGAAAGCGCCGCCCAGGTCATATTCGACCCGTGAAAAACCCACCCCGGCGCGCAGGCCGTCGCCATTCAGGGGGCGGTCGTAGGCGACCCGCCCGTAATTGACGCCGTTGCCGTTGGAAAACAGTGCATTCAGATCGAGGTTGTCGCCCACGCCTGTCGGGCTCGCCCAACGCGCCGAACCACCGGCGCGTGCTCTGCCGCTTTCCTTGGTACCGTTGTTGTCGGCATTCAGTGCAAACGACCAGCGAGGAGCGGCTGTGACTTCGACCACCAGGTCCGTGGTGCCAGGCTCCACACCCTCCTGCAATCCCGATTGAACCTTGACCCCGGGCTGGTCGGAAAGCAGCAGCATCGCCCGCTCGTAACTGTCCGCACGCAATGGCTGGCCCGGCTCAAGCGGTGCCATATATTTGCGAACCCATTCTTCGGACAGGGGGGCACTGGGGTCCACCTGGAGTAGCACTTTACCCAGGCGCCCTTCGAGCACAGTGATTTCCACCACACCGTCGCTTACCTTCTGCGCCGGCACGATGGCCTGGGCAAGAAAATACCCTTCGCTGTGATACAGGTTGGTCACCTGTTGCGCCAACTGCTCCAACTGCGCCAATCCGACAGGACGCCCGACATAGTTGGCAGCCAGTGCCTGCAGCCGTTGTGGGGGGAACTGCCGAGCGCCATTGAAGCGTATTTCCCGTAATACCACCGTCGGCCCCGTGCTGACCGTGTTTGCCGACGGCGCTGCTTTGGGAGTCGGCGCCTCCAATTTCTCACCGGGGTTGCACGATGCACACAGGTTGCTATTTGCACCGGGCAGGAGTTGCAGATCACCGGTGTTGGGCGCGAGTTCGGCAGCCCAGGCCGGGTGACAGCTGAGCAGACCCATACAGGCAACAGTCGTCCAGCGCCCTTGCGGTCTGGCCAGCGACCACAGTGAGGCCCAGCTTTGCCAAGCGCCACGTGTTTGATTCACACGCTTGTGCATATCACTCTCCTACTGTCAGTCGCCAGTTACCGATCAGGTTGAACGGTGCCCAGAAGAACGGATGGGCCGTGCGCGGTTGATGCAGTACCGCCAGCTGCCCGGCCTGCATGGCCCGTTGCAAGTCCGTGCCGCGTGCAAGCTCGCGGTACAGGGTGCGCATCAGCAGCTCGGCGGCATCATCGGAGACCGGCCAAAGCGAGACGATCAGTGCCGAAGACCCGGCCATCAGGAAGCCTCGGGGAAAGCCTTGCACTTCATCGCCGCGATCGACCCGCCCCAGGCCCGACTCGCAGGCCGACAGCGTGACAAGCGCAGTATTGGAGAGGTTCATGCCACTGAGTTCGCTGACTTCCAGGAAGCTGCGCTGCCCGCCTTCGTTGGCCAGCAGAATGCGCGAGTGCAAGGGGTCGAGACGATCCGCCTGGGCGTGCGCGGCCATGTGCAGCAGCGGTGAGCCATCGGCCTTGGCGCGAAACGCAGTCTTGGTGGCCGACGCGCCGATGAACAACTGATTGCGCGGGAACAGTTGGGCCAATTGCTTGACTTCCCGCGAGGCGCCAGGCAAGTCCAGGCTGTCTTCCACGCGCGGGTTGCCGAACGCGGTGAGGCTGGCGTGGACTTTCGGGGTGCGCTGGGCCAGGCCCAGGGCAATGTTCGTCGAGGGCGCCAGCGACAGCGGATGGCGCTCGATCAACCAGGCCCCATCGACACGCAGTGCCTGGAACGGCAAGTAGTGCAACGGGCCATGGGGGACGATGATCAAACGCTGGCCCGACTTGAGCTGCATTGGCCCGAGCAGCGCCCCACCCAGTTTGTCGGCCACCGCCACCGCACTCTGGCGCCCGTTGGCCAAGGCGTCGCGAAAGGCTTCGACCAACTGCGTCAAGCTCTTCGAATCGATCGCCAGGCTGTGGCTTTCCAGCATCGTGGGGCCCACGGTCCAGCTCAACAGCCGATCGGGCAGCACATGAAACTGCACCACCCGCTCATCCGCCGCCAAGGCTGCCTGCATTTGCGCTAGGCTCTGTGTGCGGGTCATGTCCTCGGGCACTGGCGAGCGCTCGCGCACCGCATCGCGCAACGCCCTGGCGCGGCTGCGCTCACTGGTCTGAAAGGCGCTGGCATCGTCACCCTGGTCGGCATAAAAGCCGATGGCCCGCTCGAAAATACTTTGCACATCCGAGAACAAGCCCATCTTGAATTCGTCGCTATGGAAACTGGCGCGCATGCCATCGAGCTCTTCCAGCGCCTTGCCATAAGCCTCGGCGGTCGCCTGTTTGTTGCCTAGCGCGGCCTCGCTGCGGGCTACGCCGTCCCAGGCCCAGACGCGGTAATAAGCGCTATCCGTGCTGGGCGGGTGTTCGGCCAGTTGCCGATAGAGCGCGCTGGCCTGACGCGGCTGCCCCTCGGCCAGGAGCAGCCGCGCCTCGGTGCGTTGCAGCTGCGCGGCCTGGGCAGGTTCCCCGGGTTTGTTCAACGAGTTGAATAGCTGGCGGGCTCGAGGCAGATCGCCCGAGTCGATCAATGCATTGACCAGCGATGCCTGGATCAAGGGTTTGTAACGTTCCGATGCCCCCGCCAACGCTTGCTCGTAGCTGGCGATCGCGGCGCGATAGTCGCCTCTTCGGGCTTGCACGTCGCCGATGACTTTGTAGGCAGGGCCGACGACCTTCTGCGGATCCTTGGCGGGCAGGCGCAGCGCTTCACGGGCGAACGATTCGGCCTTGTCCAGTTGCCCGGCATAGCTGAAGGCAATCGCCAAATCGCGACTGGCCACGGCTTGAAGGTTGGGGTCGTTATTGGTCTTGGCCAGGTACAGCGCTTTACCCGAAGCCCGCGCGCTCAGGCGCAACTCGCCGCTCTCGGCCAGGGCCACCGCCTGACTGCAATACTGATAACCACTGAGCTTCAACGGGTCCTGCTGATAGAGCACGGCGCCCTCCTCCGTCAGGCCCAGCATGGTGTCGGCATCTGCAAGGGATGAAGCGGAGACCGCGGCTACCGCCGATTCGGCACCAGGCTTGTCAGCGGCGTCTGAAAGTGGGGCCCAGACCATTACCAGCAACGTCAGGGAGATGCACACCGTTTGCAAGCCAAGGGTCCTGTCCATTTGTCGCTCATCTCTCAGTGCACGGGGCACGCGCTGACGTGTGCCGCTGAGCCAGGCAAATTGCCGGCCCCGGTATGCTGAGGAAGTCTAGGGGGTGGATCCAACCAAGCCCACTGGCTAAAGGGGGTAGAACGAATGGTGCGCTACGCGCTTTACCATCGAAAGCGGAGTGTCAGATACCTTCGAGGCTGCTGGCGGTGACCACCGCCTCGGTGCGATTGCGTACGTTGAGTGCCCGAAAGACCGCCGCAAGATGAATCTTCACCGTGCCTTCACTGATGCCCAATTCGCGTGCGATCAGCTTGTTGGGCTTGCCTTGAGAGAGCAGCCGCAGCACGTCCACCTGGCGCTCGGTCAGCAGCTGGCTCAAGGTTTCCAACGAAGTACTGACCTGCATATGGGCGCTGGGAGACATGGGTGTGGAAGTGCTATAGGTGCCCGGCGCACCGAGCAGCATCGGCGGAATATAGATGCCCCCGACCAGCACCAGGCGCACCGCCGACAACAGAACGTCGGCACTGTAAGCCTTAGGGATAAAGCCCAGCACCCCAAGGTCCAGTACCGCACGCATCACCCGCACATCGTCGGACCCTGAAAGAACAATCAAGGGCAATGCGGGAAACTGTCGACGTAACTGCGCAATATGCGCATAGCCCTGTGCACCCGGCATCGCCAGATCGACCAAGGCAAGGTCCAGGTCGTCGCTGGCCACCTGGAACAATTCATCGACACGAGACGCACAGCGAAACTCGATCTCACCTTCCAACTGAGCCAGCTTGGCCTGAACGGCTGAAACCACCAGAGCATGATCATCAGCAATCAAGATCTTCATCGTCGGTGACCTTCGTTGACTGTTAATGCTCACTTTAACTCGTACGTCCGACTGACAGCATAGGCCACCCCACCTACGCCATCTGGAATATAGCAAGTGGCCTTAGCCGCCTGAAAGAATGCCAGCAGTCACTTTTGGAATCGCTGAGCATGGACAGACGCCAGCGCCTGGCCTTTTGGGCACTCATAGCCGGTCTGGGGTATGGCGGACACCTGATTGACGACGGTCACGCCCTGGCGGCGATCGTGCGCCCGGGCACCGCCCCTGCCCAGACACCGGGCAATGGTTGGCGCGAGGACAAGGGCATCTTGTTTCGCATCGTACCTGGCCCGGTGTCGGGGCAAGACGGGGCTCAAGCAAAAGCTGCCCCGGCATACAGTCTGCTGTTCGGCACTCTGCACTTCGGCTCGCCCCAAGAGCTTGACCTGGTCCCCAAACGACTGCAGCAGAAGGTCCGCCAGATGCACACCTTTGTCGCCGAAGTCGACACGACCGAACCCTGGCGGCAAGCCTTGCAACGCTATCGTCTGCTCGATGGCAACATGGCGTTGTCCGACCTCATCGGCCCCCAGCGCTTTGCGAATCTGTGCAAGCTGTTGCCACGGATTTCGCGCGATCAACTCGAACATTTGCGCCCTTGGGTGGTGCTGGCCTTGCTCGAGGGCCGCGGTGAAAGCCCGACAAAAGCCTCGCTCGATGACAAGCTGCAAGACTGGGCGCGGCACGCACGTTTACAGATCCACGCCCTGGAAACCCTTGAGCAGCAATTTGCCGCGCTCGATTGTGTCCCCCCGCTGGAGCAGGCCCTGGTACTGCGCCAACGCCTGGATCAAACGGATGATTTCCATGCCCAGGCTGCGCGAGTGTTGGGGTACTACCGAGCGCGAAACCTGCCGGCCTGGCTCGACGAGGTCAACTCCCCCGAGGGTCTGGATAGCCATGGCGTCGCCCTGGAAAGACGCGCGCGCCAGTGCCTTCTGGAAACCCGCAACGCCCGCTGGCTACGTCAACTGTCGGTGCAGCTACGGTCAGGAGGGGTGTTCGTTGCGGTCGGCGCGCTGCATTTGACAGGCCCCCAGGGCTTGCTCGAAGGGCTGCGCCAGCAAGGCTACTCCGTCTACCCAGAAATGCTGTAAGCCGGGAGAATATGATGGCGAACGCTCAAGTCTTCTGGGGTCAAGGTGCCTTCCTCACCCCTCAGCACCTGCAGCAACAGGACGCCTGGCTTCAAGACTACAGCCTGCGCTTGCATCGCCAGTTCAGCCCCTACCCCACTGGCTTTTGCACCTTGCGCCTGAACACCGAAGGGCTCGACAGCGGCGTCTTCGACATTCCCGGATTCAGTCTGCTCAGCCGCAGCGGCGAATGGATCACCGGCGGCTCGCAGAACACTGGCGAACCGGGCAATGCCCACCTGCCGGAGCGTTCCCTGAGCAGCCTGGTCATCAGCTCGGTCGAGCCGATCAGCCTGTACCTGGTGCTCGCCCAGGAGAAACAGCTCGCGGGTTTGCAGACCTCGTCATCTCCGGCCGCTGGCGACAGCGGACTGCCGGCCAGGCATGCATTGCGCAGCGATCGGGTGATCGACCCTTATGACGTTCAAGCCGCCGAAGCCGACGTCGATTACCTGGTTTACCAGCTGCGCATCGTCACCAGCCTGGATGAAAACGCCGAAAGTCTGTTGCGCCATTGCGAGGCGTTCAAGGTGGCCGAAATCGTGCCGAACGGGCCTGGCCGTTTTCGACTGTCCAATGATTTCATCCCGGCCTGTACCGCCCTGGGTGCTTCCAGCGTGCTCAGCCGCTGGACCCGCAATCTGCATGATCTGCTGCTCTCGCGCGGCAATGATTTTGCCGCCTTGAAACGCCAGCGTGGTATCCGTGCAGCCTCTACCAGTGCGCAGGAGGTCATGCGCGTACTGATGATGCAAACGTTCGCCCGATACGTTCCCCTGCTTGGCGAGCTGGTACGCCTGGAGTCAGTCTGCCCGTGGGTGCTGTATCTGGATCTACGTCGGTTAGTGGCCGAGTTCTCGGTATTCTCCGAAGACGTCGGCTATTGCGGAGAACTGCGCGGGCGCAGCGACAGCGAGCTACCGGCCTACGACCATAACGATCTGCGGCATTGTTTTGCCAATGTCTTCGCCAGGGCCGAGAGCCTGATCAAGGCGCTGACCGTGGGTGCCGAGGTCGGCATCACGTTGGCGCACGACGGCCACTACTACAAAGCCGACCTTTCACCTGCGTTGTTCGAATCGGACAAGACCCGCTTTTATCTGGCCTTTGAATGCGACCTGCGAGGCGTGGAGTTGGCCGATCGGCTGCAACGCACCGGCAAGATCGCGTCTCTGGATGAAATGCCGCGCCTGCTGCAAGCGGCGCTGTTTGGCCTGAAGATCGACTTGCTGGCGGTGGCGCCTGAAGAGTTGCCACAACGCAGCTCCAACACCACCTACTTCATGATCGATACCCACCACCCCTTCTGGCAGCTGATTCGTGAGCGTCGCAGCATCGCCGTCTTCACCGACCTGTCACCGGACTCGCTGGTCATCAAGCTGTTTCCGGTGCAGGCACAGGAGTGACCATGGCCCGCCCTAGATTGCTCGACCTGTTTTCTCAAACCCTGTCATTCGGGCTGGACCTGGATGAGCGCATTGCCGAGGGCACCGTCAAGGAACAGGCCAACGAGTTGCAGCAAAGCCTGCGTGAAATGCTCAGCCAGGCGCGCAGCCGTGCGTTGGCCGCGGGCAAACTACCCGAGCAGGTAGAACGCGCAGCCTTTGCCGTGGTGGCCTGGTTCGACGAAGTGCTGACCCGCAACCCGCGCTGGTTGCATACCGTCACGCCGTTACAAGTGACGCTGTTCAACACCAACAATGCCGGCAATGAGTTCTTCGAGAAACTCTCCTCCTTGCGCAGCGAAGAAGATGAAGTGCGCGAGCTTTACTATCACGTCCTGCTGCTGGGTTTCGTCGGTCAGTACTATTACGAAACGAGCGAGCACGGCGAGCTGGCCAAGCTTAAGGAGTTGCATGCACGGCAGTTGCCACTGGCCCCGGTGGCGCTGCACTCCTTGGGCGAAGACGGCATCACCGCCCAGCCTTATGTCGAAAAGGACCCCTCAGGACCACGCTATCCACGGCAGTGGGACCAGTTGCTGCTTAAGGGCGCGGCGTTGCTCGCCCTGATCATCCCGTTGGGTTATCTGGGCTGGTTGCTGCTGGCCACGCCACAGGAGCGGGGGCCGACACTGGCCGAGCGCGTCGAACGCCAACTTCAAGGCTATCAGTGCGCCGACCTCTCGGCCCAGGTCGCCGAAAACGGTACCACGCGCGTGACCGGCTATCTGCCGCGCAGTGAGGACGTGACACGGCTCAGCCAGGAAATCCAGGCGCTTGAAGGCGTGAAGCAGGCCACCTTCGACCTCGCCGTGCACATATGGCCGCATTGTGAAGCCGTCGCCTTGCTCAAGCCTTGGCGTGAACGCAACCAGGCCGATCATCGCGGCCTTTCGGTCACTCCCCGGGCCGGTCACGCTGCGATGTTCAGTGAGGGTGAACGGGTGATCGTCAAGCTGCATCAAGCCAATTACGACGGTTACCTGTACGTCGACTATTACACCGTCGATGGCCAGGTCATCCACCTCTACCCCAATCGGCGCGAGCCCGACAGCGGCCGGCGGATCAATGCCGGTGAAGCCTTCACGGTCGGCGAGCGGATTGCCGAAGGCTGGGAAGTCGGACCTCCGTTCGGGCAGGAAATGATCAGCGTGATCGCCGTGGACAAGCCGCTCTACCCCGCCGAGCGACCGGAATTCGAGCCCGCCTCGGACTATTTACCTTACCTGCGTGGATTGCTGGAAGCACGGCGCGACGATGCAAACCTGCTCTCCGACTTCCTGTTCCTGCAAACTGAAGCCAAGCGGTGACCCTGACATGAACATTGCCCACCAACTTGAGCGCAATGCCGCCCGCCTGGCTCGGGTGCCGGGCTTGAGCCGCCCCCCTGTCTACCGGGGTGCAGCCTTGCTGTTAGTGATTGCTGGGCTGGTCGGGCTCTACCTGTTTGCGCGCTACACCGTGCCGGTACTGCCGGTTGGTTTCTGGCGGCTGTGCGCGTTCTGCCTGACGGCACTGGCTGTGCTGTGGTGGTTCTTGCGCGGGGCCCGGCGATTCTCGCAGCACGGGCGAACTCGTCGCCAATTGGGCGACCTGGGCCCTGGCAACCCTGAAGACGAGCGCCTGCCGCTACAGCGCATGCAGCAGGAACTGGCCCATGCCCGGCACATCATTGCCCGTTCACCCGATATCGCCCGCGGGCGCAACCCGCTCTATCGCACTCCCTGGTTCCTGTTTGTCGGCGACCAGCAGAGCCAGGTCGCCGCATTGCTCGCCAGCGCCTGCAAGGTTTCACCTTTTCCCGCCCCGAAACGTGAGCCGAATGCCGATGATCAGCATTGGTACTGGTGGTTCTTCAAATCCATGATCGCCATCGAAAGCCATTGGTGCCTGGTCAGCGATCCACACCAGCGCCTGGAGCGAGGCCTGTGGTACCAGGCCCTGCAACTGCTGGCCAATGACCGCGACCGATTGCCGTTGAACGGCTTGGTGGTCTGCGTCGGCGCGACCACGTTGCTGCAAGAGCCGGACGCGATACGGGCAGTCGCCATGCGCCTGCGCCGACTGACCGACGAGGCCCTGGAACACCTGCAGATACAGATGCCCATCTACCTGGTGGTCACAGGCCTGGAACAACTGCCCGGGTGTCGGGAGTTTTGTGCGGCGCTACCGGCTCAGGCACTAGATCGAGCGCTCGGCCATCGCCTGCCCGCCAATGCCCCGATCAGTGCAGCCACCAGTCAGCAATTCGATGAGCTCTACGGTCCCATCGTTCAACGCTTGCAAGCGTTGCGCATGAGCGTGCTGCGCGAGCAGCAGGAACCGCACGGGCGCTACGCCACTTGGTCCTTCGTCGACAGTTTGAGCCGTCTCGGGACTGGACTGCACAGCCTGGTGACGCTGATGCTCGAAGACAATCCGTTCCAGCGTACGCCGCAATGGCGCGGGCTGTACTTCACCGCCTCTGGAACCCCCGAAAGCGGCCTGCCGGCGCAAGGCGCCTTTATCAGCGACCTCTTTACCCGCCTGCTCCCGGCGGACCAGCCTCTGGCCAGCCCGAGCCTGCGCGGCAACACCCGTAGAATGACCAGCGCCGCCGTCGGCGTGCTGGCGCTGCTCGGGCTGTCGGTGATCTTCAGTGCCGGGCTGTCTGATGTGCACAAGGACGATGGTCGCCTGCTGCAACAAACCCGCCAGGCTTGCCAGGAACAAAGCAGCCACGGCGCTGCAGCGCGCATTGGTTGGTTGGCAAGGTGCGGGCGTACCATCGAGCATCTGGAAAGCGATGCTGCCACCGGCATCGGACTTGGCCTGCGTCAGGCGGATTCGGATATCAGCCGCTTGAAGAGCCAAGTGATCAAGGAGTTTTCCAACCTGATCCTTGCGCCCTACGATCAGTTGCTCGAGTCCGATCTGAGCCGTGGTCAGGTTGGCCTTGAGCACCTGTTGGCACTCAGCCAGCGCCTGCGCTTGCTGGATCACTGCCGGCGACGAAGCGCAGCGTGCATGGACGAGTTGGCCGGTAATGTGACGTTCGATGCACAGGGACGGCTCTTCGGCCCTTTCGTTTCGGGTGAGCAGGACCCCCAGGCCGACCGCACGCACGCGGCGGACCTGCTCACCACCTACCTGGGCTACCTGCGTTGGCAACAACCGGATGTACTCGATGCCGAAGCCGACCGCCTCAAAACCTTGCTGACGCGGGTACTGACGCTCTACCAGCCGACCCCGGACGATGCCCGCCAATGGGCCAGCAAGCGTCATGACGCCTTGCTGCTGACCGGCTTCTGGCTGCCCGCCGATCAGGTGGTCGGGGTTGACGAGGACAGCCTGCCGAAAGTGGCGGCGGCATTTACCGGCACGGTCTGGAACGATGCGCTGGCGCCCATGCTGAACACCAGCGAAGCATACGCCCCGACGGCTGCCGCACAGCTGGAGGGCTTTCGCAACGCTTATCTCGGCGACTACCTGCTGGAGTGGTCGCGCTTCGAGAGCCAGTTCTTTTCAGGGGTCGAGCTGTGGCGCGGTCGCTACGAAGCGTTGACCCGCCGCGCGGCCACGCACGAAAACCCTTATCGACTGTTGTTTCGCGAAAGCCAGCGCCACCTCGCCACCTTGCCATTGCGTCAGCCGATGTCGGCACGTTGGCAGCAGGCCTGGGCCAGCGCTCGACTGGACTGGCTGGATGCCTGGCGCCCGCTCGGTGCGTTCGTGGGCGAGACATTCAGCGGATGGTTTGGCAGTGCCAAGCTGGTGGACGCCCCGCCCTGGTGGCTGGCGCAACAACACGCATTCCCTCAATTACGCGATCAGGACAGCCTGTACGCCAGCGCCTACCTGCGCTTGCAGCAACAAGGTAACGATCAGGAGCTGTATCGGGTCGCAGCCGAACTGTTTCGCAACGACGGCCAACAAGGTGAGTACGCCACTCTGTTGCAACGCTTCGACAAGCCCGACGAGACCTATGCCAGGCACTTTTCCGCCGCCGACCTGGACGCCTGGCAAGTGATGAGTGGCCCGGCGCGCCTGCTGCTGTTTCTGACCCTGCGCCGTACCGGCGAGTTTATCGAGCAACGCTGGCAGGACAGCGTGCTCGGCGCCTTGCACAACCTGCCACTCGCGCAGCAGCTCGATGCGCTCTACGGCGAAAAGGGCAAGCTCGCCGCCTTTGTTCACGACTGGCTGGCACCCTTCGTCAGCGAAGGTGAGCGAGCGCCCCTGCAAGTGGCTGGCCTTGCCCTGCCGTTGAGCCCGTCCTACAGCGCAATGATTGCCAGCGAACAGCGCCTGCAACCCTTGCTCAACAACCGCGCGCCCTTCCCGGCCGGTAACTTTCAGTTCACCCGTGCCAGCCAGTTCGGCAGCCTCGACGAAGGTCCGCAAGGCACCCAACTGGAGGTGGATTGCAAAGACCGCGTGTACAGCGCCACCAGCAAAGCCGAATCCCTGGCCGATGCACGCACGCGAGTGTACTGGTCCCCCGAACAATGCCCGGAAGCGCGGCTGCGTATCGCCCTGCCCCAGCCGGAACCGGCTCCGCTTCCCACCGCCGCTACCTCGACGGAACCGGCGAGTGCCGTCAGCTCCGTGCCGTCGCCATCCACCTCGCCCGCGCCTGGTGCCCGGTTGACCCGGGTCTACAGTGGCACCGATGGATTTGTACGATTGCTCGACGAATTTCGCGACGGCTCGCGCAGTCTGCGCATTGCCGACTTTCGCGGAGCCTACAGCGCCGCCCAATGGCAGAACCTGCAACCACAACTGGCGGGGCTGGCCAACGTGCGGGTGTATTTGAGTATCCAGCCCTCGGACGAATTGAAGCGCTTTCTCAGCGCACGCAACACGCCCACCAGCGTGCCCACCTCTATCCTGGAGTAAGACGCCATGGCCATCGACATCGACGCGCTGCTACAACCCTTGAGCGAATCGGCGCCTTGTGGCGAAGACGTGAGTTTTTCCGAGGTTTACGACCGCATCCGCGAAGAGCGGCGTGCGGATGATCCGAGTTTGTCGCAAGGGGAATGGAAAACTGAACTGAAAACGGCCAACTGGCGTAGTGTCGTCGATCTCAGTAGTCGGGTGCTGAGTAGCCAGAGCAAGGACCTGCAAGCGGCGGTCTGGCTTGGGGAAGCGTTGATTGCCCGACATGGCTTCGAAGGCGCGGCCGATGCCTGCAATCTGCTCGACGGTTTGCTGGAGCATTTCTGGGGCGGCCTCTACCCGCCTGCCGAAGGCGATGACCTGGACGAGCGCGCCTCGCGGCTGGCGTGGTTTGATCAGTACGCCAGCCGAGCGTTGCGCATGACCCGACTGAACAGCACTGAACCCGCCATGAACCTCGGCCACTGGCATAGTTCTCGCGAAGTCGACAACCTGGCCAGGATAAACCGGGAAGCCTGGCAAGCCGCGATTGATGAAGGGAAGTTGGATGGCGAAACGTTCGACCAGGCAATCAACAAGAGCGGCCGCGACTTTATCGTCAATACCCTTGCCACTATTGAGGCCGCTCAACTTGCCTTTCAGCGACTCAGTGACCGAATCCAGTCTTGTTTTGCGCGTCAAGCCCCAAGCTTCGACGAGATCGGTCAGGTTCTGGAACAAACCCAAAAAGTCATGGGCCGCGCAGCGCAAACACTGGGCCTGAACGTCAGCGCTCCGAGCCCCGCCCCCGTCAGAGCGCCGGATGATCCCGCCCCTTCTGCGAAACAAGCCCCTAGCTCCGATATGCAACCTGGCGTTGCCCCCAGCCGTAGCTTCGCCGCCCCCCCACCAGCCACAAAGCAAGACGCATTGCGTCAGTTGAAGGAAATCGCCGAATACTTCCGCCGTAGCGAACCCCATAGTCCCGTAGCATTCTTGCTCGAACGCGCCGTGAGCTGGGCAGATATGCCGCTGGATCAATGGTTGGGCGAAGTGATCGATGATGACGGGATGTTGGGGCGGATCAGGGAGATGATTGGGGTGCAACGATCATGAGGCCACTCGGTGACCGGCCTCTTTGATTAAACAATTCTTTGGACGCCGAAGGACAGATATTGTCAGCCGGAGATAAATCCAAAGTTCATGTTGGTTTGCTTTGTCTGAATACACCGTTGGTAATAGGCCAGGATGTCTCGGGTAACGCTGTCAATATTTGGATTGCGCGTAAGCACAGACATCTCGGTCGCCGCGAAGACCTTGTTATCCTTCGATACATTGGAACCAATGTAGAAAGAGACCGCCCCCACCGCATTGGCTGCATAGATACCCGAAAGCGCGCGCCAGACGATGAAGCCGTTTTCCTTCCAGGGGGTCAGGTGGTCCAGGTGCTTGGCCCAGGCGAGCAGATCCGAGCATGGTTGCCCGGGACAGCGTATTCGGGCGAGGACATCGGGAAGAATTTCTTTGTCGGCGAAATTGGCATTGGTGCGTTTTAAATCTGACAGCTCCTGCCAAACAGGCTTAAAGAAATTTCCTGCATACAGTAGTGTTTTTCCAGGCGCCGCCCGGATCTGTTCACGTAACGCTGGACTCTGTTGCAAGTACCCTAGAAGCTCTTTAGTCAACTTATGCAGTGACATATCAATTCCTCAACGACCGACTTTCTCACCATAACCTTCTTAATCGTCGTTAATCTTTCAGATATAACATTTTTTAAAGTCGGTTTTTTTGGAGGTATTAGGCTTCAACTGGCTAGAACTGTATTTGGTTTAGTGGTAGCAGCTATATACATAGTAGCCAAGAATTTTACCTGGATCGACACGCCCCGCAAGACCGAGACCGGGAGCAGGATTTTTTATCGTCCTAATTTCAAAATGAAGGTGTGACTCAGAATTAGGAATCTCGGGATCAACTCCGGTTCGGCCTGTATAGGCAATCATTGCGCCTTCAGAAACAAAGCCATTTTTAAATATCCTTTCTCCCAGGTGAGCATAAAAGGCGTAATAGACATCCCCATGAAAGTTAAATTGGAGAGACAACCAATTACCGTAGGTCTTGCTGACTCCATGCGTGAGCTCACCATCGGATATTGCAAAAGCAGGTGTGCCAGGTTTGGCCAACAGATCCCAACCTTGATGCACTTGAGAGTGATTCTTCCTTACAACTCCGAATGTATTACTGATTGGATTGTAGGCACCATACTGACTTGGTCGAATCTTCATCAATACTAGCGGGGTTTTCATTTTTGGCACCTCGATCTATATCAAGCTAACTTAGCCAACAGCACAACTATCGATTAAAATGGAAAGATAGCCAGAATCCATCACACCAGAACCAGAATCTGCAACAACTTGTTCGGAGCGCTTAATACCTGCCATCATCAGTAATCCTTGCTTTGTAAAGCATACAGCCGGACACCGATCTTGCCAGTCGTGAGTTGAACCAGTTTATGGTACCCGCTTTTTTCATCCCTCCGTTTGGATCATTGAAATACACATTTTCTGAATCCGCACCTGTTAGCACAACCACATGGCCAGGGCCAAACCAAAATCCGGCACACCAAATCGGGCCATGTAGTCTCAAAAGCAACTCTAATTGCTTCGCGTCCCAATTTGGTAACATATTGATTGGTTTAAGCCCCTCGTTCTGGGCGAGTAGCGCGAACTCTGCCGGCATGATTCCCCTGCTTTTTGATTGTTCCCAGACAACGGGAGCGCCGAGTCGTGGTCCCGGAAAAAAATAGTAAGCGACCATACAGACAGCTGCGTACCAGCACTCGTAAGGACGATGTTGTGCTACTACTGGGACGGTTAGCTGAATGCTCATACGTTTCTCCAGTAAGGTATCGAATGGCTCATAACTTAAATGAGCTGCCCACTAGTAGTGTGGATGATCATTTCATCAACCAAAATAGCGAGATGCCGGCGGTCGATCAATTCAAATAAATCAACGAATTAACCAAGCAGGCTACTAGCAATACCAACAGCAATACTGTGCTAGCTGTCAAACAGCCTGGTAATCGCTCTATGTCAGTAACAAGACTCGATTCGGCCGGTATCCGTCCAACACTGCGACTTGACCACTTCCAACAATTCTAGAACAAATACTTCTGTTAACAATCGAATACGGTCAACTTAGCCAGCACCTCAAAATACCGCATAAGTCTGAGTATGCAACTGCAACTCAGTATCAAACTGCACCTGCTGCCGCTCTTTACCCAGTGATAGCAACCCCTCGACTTTAAAGCGAAGGCTACGCTGAGGGTCGAACAGTGGATCGAGTGTTACCCGAATCCGCGATAGGCGCTTTTCGTGCAAGGCGATGGCCCGTTCCAGGGCGCGGCGAATGTCTTCGCAGTCTTGCGGGTTGCGCAGGCTCAAGGTGGAGAAGTCGGGTATGCCAAAGGTCAATGAAGATTTGCGGCTCTCGACGAAAGCCGCCGGCACCCGCCGCGCCGCTTCAGAGCGGGTATTGAGCAGCACTTCGAGATCGCGCGCGAGCAGTTCACGGCTTTCGTGCAGTGGCATCCCGCGGCCGCTGTCTTCTGGCACGGCCTTTTCGGTAAATCGATCGAAGATCGAGCGCATTGGCTTCTTCTCCTCATTGCACCGTACTGATCGCGTGAATGCGGCGTGACACGGTCTACGTACTTCTTCTACTCCAAGCGACTAGCCGTCAATGTCGAACTCGCCGGCTGGTCACTTGCTGCTTTCTTTTGGCACTCAGATGGCCTTGTTGAGGTGGCGGTCGTAGCCGGCAAGGATAAATCCCTCCAGTGAACCGTCGCTTTTTTGCGGCGCGTACTCGTACTTGATCTTGGCATAGTTGAGACTGAGCGACTCATACGGAATCGAACTCCCGTTCCCATTTCCGTTCGCGGCGCTGATGTGATAATTGGAGATCAATACGTCGTCCAGCGTGACCTTCAGGTACTCGACCTGACCGCCACTCCCACTTGCCTTGCGGCAGCTCAAAACGATGTTCTTGATGTGCTGTCCTTCGGCAACCGCCTTGAGCAGTTTCGGTGTGGACTTGTCGGCATGCTTGGTAATGCTGATATCGGAAAACTCAGCCTTCCCAGAACCACCGCCACCGCCATGTCCCATCGTGCCCAACTGGCTCGCCTGGCATGACCAGGACTCGATATCGATCTCGCCCTTGTGTTTATCGTCTGTGGATTCGCCGGGGATGCCGTCGATCTTCATAAAAAAGTCTGTTGTCATGGATCATGCCCTCGCAAGGTTCTCAACGCGCCGACTTGGGAAGCTCGGCAACCATTCGCAGCGAAACGCTCAACTCATCCAGCTGATAGTGCGGTCGCAGAAAAGCGACTGCCTTGTACGCCCCGGGCTTGCCGGGAACATCTGCCACCTCGATACGCGCCTCGCGTAGCGGGTATTGCGCTTTCATTTCCTGTGAAGCGGAGTCGTCCAGTAATACGTGTTGGGTAACCCACTGATTAAGAAAGGTTTCCACACTGGCCTTGGAGGCGAAGCTGCCGATTTTGTCGCGCATCATCGCCTTCAGATAATGAGCAATACGACTCACCGCAAATATGTACGGCAACTGAGTGGACAACCGGGAATTGGCATTGGCCGCATCACTGTCGTACTTCTTGGCCTTTTGCGCCGACTGCGCGGAAAAGAACGCCGCATAGTCGGTATCCTTGCAGTGCACCAACGGGATGAAACCGAGGTCGGCCAGTTCCTTTTCTCGGCGGTCGGTAATAGCGATTTCAGTGGGACATTTGAGCGCCACCTCACCGTCGTCAGTACCAAAGGTGTGGGTCGGCAGGCCTTCAACCAAGCCTCCGCCTTCAACACCGCGGATCGCTGCGCACCATCCATAGCGTGCGAATGCATCTGTGACGCGGGCCCCAATTGCATAGGCCGCATTGGTCCACAGGTACTTGCTGTGGTCCTTGCCCGAAACGTCCTCCTGAAAGTTGAACGCATCCACCGGTGCCGTCTCCGGACCATAAGGTAAACGGCCGAGCACATGGGGCATGGCCAGCCCGACATAGCGGGAGTCTTCAGAAGCGCGGAAGGATTGCCATTTGTTGTATTCCACCGTGTCGAAGATTTTTGCCAGATCCCGTGGGCCGGACAATTCGGTGTGGCTGTCGAAACCAAACATTTCTGCCGAGGCCGCAGAAAGGAACGGCGCATGGGCAGCGGCTGCGACATGCGAGATTTGCTCCAGCAGGTAAAGGTCTTCAGGGTGACGGCCAAACTCAAAGTCACCAATCAACTCGGCAAAGGGCAAACCACCAAAGGTGCCGTACTCTTCCTCGTAGATCTTCTTGAACAGCGCCGACTGGTCGAAGTCCGAGGCGCTCTTGAGGTCGCGCACCAGGTCCTTCTTGCTGGCATTGAGCACCTTGATCTTCAGGCTGGTGCTGGTTTCGCTGCTGTCCACCAGGTACTTGAGCCCACGCCAACTGGCCTCCAGTTTCTGGAACTCGGGGGCGTGCATCACCGTCGACAGTTGCTCGGAGAGCAGGCCGTCGAGCTGGGCTATTCGCGCATCGATGGAGGCGATGGCATCTTTGGAGATGCTCATCTCGCCCTCGCTCACCTGCGCCACCAACTCGGCGATCAGATCGCGGGCGCGGGCTTTTTCGGTGTCGGTGCGGGCCACTCGGCTCTGCGCCAGGATGCTGTCCAGTAATGTCGGCGCCTCGCTGGCAGCCTCCGTGGATGCGGCGCTGCCAGGTTCAGTCTGAGTATCGGCCATCTCGTGCTCTCCTGTGAGGTTCAGTCCTGCGGGCGGTTGCGTGGCCAGCGTCAGCTTTCTTCGGGTTTGGCAGGTGCTTGATGGCCCATTTCGCGGGTCAGGCGGGCGATCTGATCGGTATTGTTCAATACCTCACCCAGCAACTCTTCGAATCGATCGTTGCCGGCCATTTTGTTGCGTAGGTCCGCCAGCTTCTGCCGCGCCTCCAACAGCTTGCGCAACGGCTCGATCTGCTGCACCACGCCTTGGGGCTCGAAGTCGGCCAGGCTGGAGAAATGCAACTCCACGCCGATACGGCTGTTGTCATTGGCCAAGCGATTGTCCACCTGGAACTGCAGGCGCGGTTTCATGCCTTTGAGCACATCGTCGAAGTTGTCTTTGTCGAGGTTGACGAACTTGCGTTCCTTGAGCTTGGGCAAGGGTTCTTCAGGCTGACCGCTGAAATCGCCGAACACCCCAGCCACGAACGGAAGCTCTTTCTTTTCGATGGCGTCGCCAATTTCCACGTCATAGGTCAGTTGCACACGCGGTGCACGGACCCGGTCGAGCTTATGCTGCGTACTTTCCTTTGCCATGCGGGCAATCTCCACGAACGCCCGGTCGGTGCGCCGGAGCATTTGCCTCAATTTAGGTCGTGGTGACTGGCGGGGGTATTGGCCGGACGGCCAGTTGGATATAGGCAATTCGCTCTATGAGCGCGACTCGGCGAACAACAGGCGATGCGTATTCAACCCTTGCGTCGTTCGCCAAACACTTGCACGGCGAGGTTACCGCGATGGTGAAACAGCGAGGCGACGATGGCCTCCCTCAACACCCGCGGCGAGACCGGTTTGTGCAAGACCGGGATACCGGCCTGGGCCACTGCATGCAAGCGTTCAGGCTTGGTTTCACCGGTGACCATCAGCCCTGCCGGTGGTCGCTCGCGAACATTGTCCAGTTCATGGATGCCGCGCAGCACATCAAGACCGTCGCCGTCACCGAGCAATAAATCGGTCAACACGATATCGACTGGCTCCTCCCAGGCCCTGGCCAGCTCCAGGGCTTCGCCCACGCTGGACGCCACCTCGACGATCATGCCCCAGTTGTTCAATACCATGCTCAAGCTCTCGAGGATCACCGGCTCGTCGTCCACGATCAGAATCCGCAGTCCATTCACCGGTAATGGGTGCGCGGCATCCACCGGCAAGCGTTCGTCCTCCCGGACAGATTGACTGGCATCTTCAAGCCAGAGGCTGATGACTGTTCCCCGGCCCCAGACTGATCGCAGCCGAATGGGAACCGACATTAACTCGCATAGCCGCCGCACCGTTGCCAGTCCCAGGCCCATGCCCCGGCTGGTACGTGCTCCACGCTCGGCACCGTTGGCGGCCTTGGTCATCATGGGTACCTGATAAAAGTCCTCGAACACCCGTTCCTGATGCTCCGCCGCTATGCCGACGCCGGTATCCCAGATGTCGATGCGGATCTTTCCATCGGACTTGCGTGCCCCCAGCAGAACGCCACCCTGCAGGGTATGGTGCAAGGCATTGGAGACCAGGTTGTTGATCGTTCGCGCCAACATGCCGTAGTCACTGCGAACGTGTAGATCGGTCTTGCGCACGATCAACCGCAACCCCTGCGATTCTGCAATCGGCCTGAAGTTGCGACTGGCTTCATCGAACAGCGTATCGAGCGGTTGGTCCGACCACTGCGGCAGCACCACTCCCGAATCCAGCCGTGAGAGGTCCAGCAATTCAGAGAACAAGCGATCCAGCGCTTCGACGCATTCCTGCATGCGTTTGACATGTTCACGCCGCACCGGATCGGTTTCGTCGTCCTTCAGGGCATCGATAAACAGGGTGAGCGCGTGCAACGGCTGGCGCAAGTCATGGCTGGCCATTGCCAACAGCCGGGTCTTCGACTCGCTCAATGCCTGCAGTTGCGCATTCTGAAAGATCAGCTGTGTCGTCGCCGCATCGATCCGCGCCTGCAGGTTCTGCCTACGCTCCAGCAGCGATTGCGCGGTACTGTTGAAACCACGCTGGAGCCGACCGATATCTGCTTCATCGTTGACGTCGACCTGGGCCAGAACGCCCTGGCCCAATTGATCCATGGCATCGGCCAGGATGTGAATCGGCTTGCTGACCGTGCGCGCCACCCACCAACTGACGCCACCAATCAGCAGCAACCACCCCACGAGCAGAGCAAAAATCAGCTGATCCTGCTTGCGGCATATCAGTTCAATGGTGTCCTTGCTGTACTGCAGCACCACTTGGCCCTGCGAGGAACCCAGGGTATTGACCACCGGGATTTCCACTTCCAGCTCCTGTTCGCTGGCATCGGCGCGCCGGGTTTGCGCCAACACTTCTCCTGATGAAGAAAGCACCTTGATACCCTGCAACGGCGGGTGGTTGACGGCGGCTTCGATCAGTTGCGCCAGACGCGACCTGTCACCCAGCGCCATGGGTGCTTGCATGTGAATGGCGAAAAGTGTTGCTTCCAGCCTACCCTGCTCCACCAACAGCTGGGTCAGCTCCTGCCTTGAATAGCTGCCCAAGACCAGCATGGCCACAAAGGTCGCGATAAACGACGGCACCACCGCGAGCAACGCCAGGCGCATGAACAAGGGCATAGACAGCAGCCAGATGCGCAGCGATTGTCTGCTCAGCCAGCGCGGGGACGCCACTTTATCCGGGCGGCGGGGTGCAGACTGTGACTCCTTCACTGATTTGGCAACCATGCGAATTACAACGCTCCACGGTAAAAGACAGTTTCCTTGAACCCCGATTGCTGACAGATCACTAGCATGATGGCTGGGGCACTCAACCTTGTTTGATAGCAACAGGCCATTAGCAATATATGCAATAAATTCGGGGGTTGCCGCCCGCTTGCCCCGGCTTTGCTCACCGTCTGTCGGAGAACCTTGCCCCAGGCTTGCGCCCTCCCCCCACCCGCTCACTGGCATAGGCCATTCGGCAAATAGGCCATGCCATGACGCCTCTCTAGACTGTGTGAACTGGTCAAGCGCTGCCTGCTGGAGTTCGCACGATGCTCGACACGCTGTTGCCCTATTACGAGGAAGAACTGCTCGCGCTGCGCAAACTGTCGCGCGACTTCGCCGAGCGCTACCCGAAAATTGCCAGCCGACTGCTGCTCGATGGTGACGCTTGCGAAGACCCCCATGTCGAGCGTCTGCTTGAGTCTTTTGCCTTTCTCACTGCGCGTATCAACAAAAAACTCGACGATGACTTCCCGCAAATCAGCGAAGCGTTGCTCTCGGTGCTCTATCCACACTTCCTGCGTCCAGTACCGTCGATGTCCATTGCGCAACTGTTGCCCACGGCCGGGGTGACCCTCAACGCCATGCAGCCCGTGCCTTGCGGTACGCTTCTGTTGACCCGCCCGGTGCAAGGAATGGCAGTGAAGTACCGTTGTGCCTGGCCCGTGGAGGTCTGGCCGATAAGCATCACCCAAGCCAGCTGCACTTCGGCGCAGCGCAGCAAGGTGTCCGCCGGGAGCGTCGCGAGAATCAGCCTGCGCTTACAAGCCAGCGGCCAGTTGAGCCTTGGCCAGCTCAAGCCAACTCGACTGCGACTGTACCTGGACGGTGAAAGCGCCTTAGTGCACTGCCTCCACGAGCTATTGCTCAACAGCGTAGAGCGCATCGTGATCAGCCCGGCTGAAGGCGAACCCGCCGCTGATTCGTTGATACTGCGGGCCGATGCCTTGCAGGCTGTCGGCTTCGCCGCGGATGAGGGGATCCTCGATTACGACCCCCGCTCGTTTATCGGTTACCGGCTGATCCAGGAATACTTCACCCTGCCGGAAAAATTCCTTTTCATCGACTTGCTCAACCTGGACCTGAGTCGCTTCGCCCGTGCCGTCGACATTCATATCGAATTACGTCCGTTCGGGCGCCCCGAGCGGCTGGCACGCCTTGTCCAAGGGGTTGGGGTCGAGACGTTCCGCCTGCATTGCACGCCGGTGGTCAACCTGTTCAAGCAACAAGCCGAGCCCATCCGCCTGAGCCATGAACTGCACGAGTATCCGGTGATACCCGATGTACGCCGGCCGTTGGGGCTTGAGGTGTACAGCATCGACAACCTGTGCCGTCATACGCGAACGGCCCGGCAGGAAACCCTGACTCACTACCTGCCTTTCTACTCGGTGTTCCACGGCACTGCCGGCGAAGACAATCAGGGCGACCGCGACACCTGGTGGATCGCCCGGCGCGTGCCCTCGGTGCATGGCGATGACGCCAGCGATCTGCGAATTGCCTTGGTCGATCGCCAGATGGATCCCCGCCTGCCGGCAGCGGAGAGCCTCTCGATCAGCCTCACCTGCACCAATCGTGACCTGCCCTCGCTACTGCCGTTTGGCGGTGATGACAGTTTGCTGCAACGCGAGGATGGCGGCGCGGTGGGCTGCGCGCGCTTGCTGAAAAAGCCCTCTGCGACCTGGCGAGCGCCCATGCGCCTGGCGAATCAATGGCGCCTGATCTCACACCTGGCGCTCAATCATCTGTCGATCGTGGAAGGTGGGCGCGAGCCGCTGCTGGAAATCCTCAGCCTGTACAACTTCGCTGACTCGGCGAGCCTGCGTCGACAGATCGCCGGAATCGTCAGCATCCACTCGACTCCAGGCCTCGAACTGATCGGCCAGGCACCGCGGCGAGCCTGGGTTCGCGGCACTGAAATTACCGTGACCTTTGATGAGGACTTGTATGTGGGCAGCGGCATCTACCTGTTGGCCAGGGTCCTGGATCTGTTTTTCGGCCTCTACTGTACGGTCAACTCCTGGACTCGCCTGAGTGTGCACAGCCGCCAGCGCGAAGAGCGGGTTGTGATGTTTCCGGCGAGAGCCGGCGCCCACCCTCTGGCCTGAGACCATGAAACCTAACGACCTGCATGCCCCACTCTCACGCTTGCACGAGCAGCCCTGGCGGTTTGCCTTTTTCCAGGCGGTTCGACTGTTGCAGCGCAGCGAAACGCAGGGCTACTGCAGCAGTCAGTCAGGATTGACCTTTGCACCGGGTGAAATTTCCAGCCTGGAACGCGCGCCTTCCGGCGCCTGGTGTCTGCGCGTCAACTTTCTCGGGCTATGCGGCCCCAACGGCGTGCTGCCACGTCATTACAGCGAATGGCAATTGGCGCTGGAAAGGCGCAACGAACACGCTGTCAGCGATTTTTTCGATCTGTTCAACCAACGACTGCTGGACCTGTTCTGGCGCGCTTGGGCCCATCACCGCGCCGAGGTCGGCGTGGAGTTGAACCGAGGTCCCGGAGCGCTTGGCCATGTCTATGACTTTATTGGCCTGGGCACGCCGCTGTTGCGACCGGGCACTCGCTCGTCGGCCGGGCTGCCCGCCGCGGCACTGGGTTACTACAGCGGGCTCATCGCCCAGCGCCCCCATGGGCCGGGCACGATTGCCCAGATCATGAGCCACTGGCTACAGGCACAGGTGGTGGTCCAGTCTTGTGTCGGCACCTGGCAACGCATACCGCCACAAAGGCGCACGCGCCTGGGCAAAACCTCGGCCCGGCTGGCGGATGACTGCCAACTCGGCAGCCATTACTGGGATCGCCAGAGCACCCTTCGACTGATCGTTGGCCCACTGTCGCAACAGGCCTTCGAGGCGCTATTGCCCTGTGCATCAGGACATGGTGCCAGGCTGACCGGTGCCGTGGAACTTGCGCGCTTCATTACAGGCCTGGCCATCGATTTGCGGATTCGCCTGGCACTGGCGGCGGACCAGGTCGCCCCGATTCGACTGGGCCGAACAACCCACCTTGGCTGGAGCACCTGGCTCGCCGGCCAACCTGGCGGCAAGCCTCGCCTTGCTGCCGCCGAACATTGTGAGTTCCGTTTCAACGCGACTGGAGAGCAATCATGGCGGTGAATCTGAGTGCATTGGTGGCGCGTCTTGACCCGATCTGCAAGAACGCCATGGAGGCTGCCGCCGGATTGTGCCTGGCGCGCACCCACTACGATGTCGAGGTCGAGCACCTGTTGCTCAAGCTGCTCGATGCCACGGACACCGACCTGACACGGATCCTCAAGCATTTCGGCGTCGCCCCGGCGGCGCTGGAACGCGAACTCGAGCGCACCTTGAACAGTTTCAAAAGCGGCAACAACCGCACCCCGGCCCTGTCGCCGCAACTGCCAGCCCTGCTTGAGGCGGCCTGGCTCTGCGCCTCGATCGATTTTGGTGAAGCGCGCCTGCGCAGCGGCCATTTGCTGACAGCCTTGCTGGGTAGCGAAGACCTGCGCCGCCAGGCCGGTGCCTGGCTCAAGACGCTTGCAGGAATAGACAAAGAGGCACTGCGCCGTGATCTGCACGCCATCACCGGACAATCCGCCGAAGCGCAACAGGCCCTGGCCCTTTCCGATACCGCGACACCAGGAAGCAATGAGCAAAGCCCCGGCGACGGGCGCCCCAGCGCCACGCCCAATCTGGACCGTTACTGTGTTGACCTGACCCAACAAGCCCTCAGTGGCAAGCTGGACCCGGTGCTCGGACGTGACGGCGAGATTCGCCAGATGATTGACATCCTCGGCCGCCGGCGGCAAAACAACCCGATCCTTACCGGTGAGCCCGGAGTCGGCAAAACGGCGGTGGTCGAAGGCCTGGCCCTGCGCATCGCATCCGGTGACGTACCGCCAAGTCTGGCCAAGGTCAGCCTGCTGGCCCTGGACCTGGGTCTGTTGCAGGCGGGTGCGAGTGTCAAAGGCGAGTTCGAAAGCCGGCTCAAGGGCGTGGTGGACGAAGTCAAACGTAGCGCCCGACCGATCATTGTGTTTATCGACGAGGCCCATACCCTGATCGGCGCCGGGGGCGCCGCAGGCCAGAATGATGCCGCCAATCTGCTCAAGCCTGCGCTGGCGCGTGGCGAGATGCGCACCATCGCGGCGACCACCTGGAGCGAATACAAGAAATACTTCGAGAAGGACGCGGCCTTGGCCAGGCGCTTCCAGGTCGTGCGCGTCGAAGAGCCCGATGAAAACCTCGCTATCGATATGCTGCGCGGTGTCGCCCGGTCTATGGCAGCGCACCATAAGGTGCGCATTCTCGACGAGGCGGTACAAGGTGCCGTGCGTCTTTCTTCGCGCTATCTGGCCGGTCGTCAACTGCCAGACAAAGCCGTCAGCGTGCTCGACACTGCCTGTGCACGCATTGCCATCAGCCAGAACTCCACCCCAAGTGACATAGAACGACTGCGCCACCTGATGGACAGTCTGGCGGTCGAACGCGACCAGCTACTGCGCGAAACTGCCAGTGGCGGTCTGCATCAAACCCGCCTTGAAGAGCTGGATGAACAGCGCTGCCAAGGCGAAACGGAACTGGTGCAGCTTGAACAGCGTTGGGAGCGTGAGCGCGAACTGGTCAATCAACTCATCGCCCTGCTCGACGCGGTGGAGAATCCGGACGACTCGGCCGCCAACATAACCGACGGCAAGACCAGCTCCGAGCAGATCAGCCTGCTGCGCCAGCAACTGAGCGAACTGCAGGCTGACTCGCCCATGCTGCATGCCCTGGTGGATGCCAGCGCCGTGGCGGATGTCATTGCCGGTTGGACGGGCATTCCGGTCGGGCGCATGGTCGCCGACGAAATCGATGCGGTCCTGGCCCTCGAACAACAACTGCAGCAGCGCGTCATCGGCCAACCTCACGCGCTTTCGGCCATCGCTCGACGGGTGCGTACCTCCCGGGCCAATCTGGAAGATCCGAACAAGCCCAAGGGTGTCTTCCTGCTGGTCGGCACCTCGGGTGTCGGCAAGACCGAAACCGCCATTGCCCTGGCTGATGCGCTGTACGGCGGTGAACGCAATATGGTCGTGATCAACCTGTCCGAATACCAGGAGGCCCATACCGTCTCCAGCCTCAAGGGTTCCCCCCCGGGCTACGTTGGCTATGGCGAGGGCGGCGTACTTACCGAGGCCGTGCGGCGGCGGCCCTATAGCGTCGTTCTGCTGGATGAAATCGAGAAAGCCCACCCTGACGTACTCGAGCTGTTCTTTCAGGTCTTCGACAAAGGCACCATGGAAGACGGTGAAGGGCGCGAGATCGACTTTCGCAACAGCCTGATCATCCTCACCTCCAACGCGGCCACCGACCTGATCATGCAGGCCTGCCGACATGCGCAGACACCGCCGTCGGTGGACGAACTGAACGATTTGATCAGGCCCGAGCTCAATGCCCAGTTCAAACCGGCCTTCCTGGGTCGTTGCACGGTCATTCCCTATTACCCGCTGGCCGATGCCGAACTGCGATTGATCGTGGAGTTGAAGCTGAAAAAAATCGCCCGCAGGATCGCTGACAATCACCATGCGGACTTTACCTGGACTCCCGCACTGGCCGATGCAGTGGCCGCACGCTGCAAGGAGGTAGATGCGGGAGCGCGCAATATCGATCACATCCTCACTGGCAACCTGTTGCCCGCCATCGCCGAACAGATCCTTGTAAAGATGGGGGATGGCGTTGCCTTCAGCCAGGTCATGGTCGACATGGGTGCAGACGATCAATTTGTAACCCGGGTCGAAACCTGAAGCAGTCGGAGGCCCCATGCCCTACTCACAGCAATCGCGCCCCTATATCTTCTCCTCCCCCCTGGGTGCCGACCTGATGCTGCAGAGTTTCAGCGGTCGCGAGGCGTTGTCGGAGCTGTTCAGCTTCACCCTGGAACTGCGCTCTGAACGCGACGATATCGACGTGGTGGAATTGCTGAGGCAGAAAGCCACGCTCAGCCTCGATCTGGACAATGGTGAAGAGCGTTACTGGTCAGGCGAAATCGCCAGTTTTACTCGCAGTGGGCAGTCGCAGCGTTTCACCCATTACCGCTGCGAGCTGGTGCCGCCTCTCTGGTTTCTGCTGCACCATCAGGACACACGGCACTTCCAGCAGCTGAGTGTGCCGGACATCATCAATCAGGTGTTCGCCGAGTTCTCTTTCCACGATTACGAAACCCGGCTTGGCAACCCGCACAAGGCACTGGAGTACTGCACTCAATTCCAGGAGACCAGCGCGGATTTTCTGGCACGCCTGATGGAGCAGGATGGCATCCACTACTTTTTCGAATACGAGAAAACCCGCTGCAAGCTGATCCTTTGCGACAACGCCGATCACTATCAACCCCTGTTGGCATCGCCTGTGCGCTTTCACTACAGCGATGTGATCCAGGAAGACGACTGCATCAGCGCCTTGCAACGCCGGCACAGCCTGCGTACAGGGCGTATCGTCATGCGCGACTTCAACTTCGAGCGGCCGCACAACGACATGCAGGTCTCGGTCGATACCCTTTCCCATAAAGGCGACAACCAACCTTTCGAGCGCTTCCTGTATGCCACCGGTTACGACAAGCGAGAAGACGGTGAACGCTTGGCCCGCTTGATGATGGAAGCCGAAGAGACACGCCACGAAACGCTCTTCGGGGAAAGCAACGTGCGCCTGCTCACACCGGGTTATCGCTGCACCCTGATCGACCATCCGGTGGATCAGATGAACACCGAATACCTGATTACCAGCGTCGAGCACCAGGGTTGCAACAACCTTGATGACGACAGTGCAGCGCGCTACAGCAACAGCTTCAGTGTGATTCCCTTGAAGGTCCCCTTCCGCTCGCCCCTGGCGACCCGCAAACAACGAATCCACGGGCCTCAGACTGCCTTCGTGGTCGGCCCCAAGGGCGAAGAAATCCACACCGACGCGTACGGCCGGGTCAGGGTGCAGTTTCATTGGGATCGGCGCGGCCACTTCGATGAGCGCAGCTCCTGCTGGGCTCGGGTGGCCCAGGCCTGGGCTGGCAATGGCTGGGGCGCGTTCTTTTTGCCCAGGGTGGGTCAGGAAGTGCTGGTCAGTTTCCTGGAAGGGGATCCTGACCGCCCCATCATCACCGGCTGCCTCTTCAACGGCGTCAACCTGCCGCCCTATGCCTTGCCACAACACCAGAGCCGCAGCACCCTGAAAACCTTGAGCACACCGGGCGGCGGTGGCGGCAACGAATTACACTTCGAAGACCGCAAGGGAGAAGAAGAGATTTTCATTCACGGCGAGCGTGATCTCAATGTACTGGTCAAGCAGACCATCAACGAGCAAGCCAATGAACGGGCCGTGAAGATCATTGCCAATCACAGCACCAGCACCGGCGGTAGCTGGACGCTGGAAACCAAAGGCAAAACCCAGATCACCTGTGAGGACGCCTACAACCTCAACGCCCGTCAGGACATTGTCCAGGCCAGCCAGGCAAATCTGACGCTGCTGGGACAGGCCGGTATCGAAATCGGCTCGGACAGCTCTGTCACTATCGAAGCGAAAACCAGTATCAGCCTGAAGGTCGGCGCCAGCTTCATCGTTTTGTCGCCTGCGGGTATCGACATCAGCGGCCCGTTGGTACGCATCAATAGCGGAGGCAGTCCGAGCGCCGTGACGACAACGGCGCAAGCCGCGCTCAAACAGCTGTTTCCACAACTGACGGCGGCCTTCGGAGATGTCACTCACATCGAGGGTAGCGACCGCACTCCAGACTACCAAAGCACCACCGCCCCGTTGAACGCCATCGAGCGGCTGAAACAGGACCCCAACGCCTATGTCGACGCTCGCGCCGGTGGCGCTTCGCCCGAGACAACCACAGTGGCTCAGAGCCAAGGCAGTGCTGAGCAGCAAGTGCAATCCCAAGCCCTGCGCAATGCAGCACGCAGCGGTCAACCCTTCGTTGAGCACTAGCAGGCCAAGGCATGTCTACCGATTCGCTGTTGCGCACATTGCGCCATCATCTCTTTGCCGACCCCAGCCGAAAGGTTTACGCCATCCTCGATGGCTGCCAGATCGAAGACCTGCCGGCGTGGCTCAAAAGCAGCCAAGTCGTCTGCGCATGCCTGTTTGACGGCCCGCTTGATCCGATGCTGGAAGCGGCGGCCCCACAAATTGTCACACTCGCGGGCGACCAGCCGATGACTGAAGCGATCCTTCGCGAGGGCTGGAACAAGCAATGGGGAGTCATTTTGCTGACACCGGCGCGAATTGATATCAGCGCCTTGCGCCAGCATTTGCGCAGCCTGCTGATGGTTGACCTGCCAGGCGGGCGCCATGCCTTGTTCCGTTTCTATGACCCGCGCGCGTTCAAAGCCGTGCTGCCGCACCTGAGTCAACGACAACGCAATGCCTTGTTCGGCCCCATCAGCGCCTGGCTGATGGAGGGCAACAGCATCGACACCGCGCTGTGTTTTGAGCCAGGGCAAGGAGCCGAGGGCCGTGAGCTACAGCTTTCCCAATGAGGCAGACTATGCAATTCGACCGCCAGCAACTTGTCTCGATAGGTACCGACCATCTCTGCCAACAGCTGCTTTCATGGCAGCAAAAGCACCTGCTGCAGACGTCCTTCAGTACCGCCCAATTCCCCGCCCTGGCCAAGGCGGCTCGCCATCATGGCGTGCCCAGCCAACGCGGTATCGCCGCCTGGAGCCTGCTAGGGTTCGAGCATGATACTGATCCGCAAGCCCAGCAGTGTCTGGACGGCTGGCTCGCGACCCCCTCCATTGGTTCCCTGGAGCGAACATTGCTGCTGGAAATCTGGCTCTGCACAAGTCATTTCGGCAGATCCTCGACCGGGCAACCTGGCCTGCACGCAGCCCTTGGTCAGTGTTTAAGCGGCAGCGACGCCCGCACACGTAGCCAGCAGGCACTGCAAGAGGCGGCCAGGGCGTGGCAAATGACCTGCGACTGCGTGGTTCACCCCTTGGAACAGGCGATGTCGGCACTGCGTGCGGCACTGCCTGGCGGAACCGAGACCGCGCTGCTACAGCACGCCGTTGCGCTGCTGGACGGTTTGCCTTTACTGATCCAGTCCCTGCGTGACGGCCGCACGAATCTGGACCAGGCCTGCGCAGACAATCGCGCGGGGCACGCGGCACAGTCTCTGGACGCTTGCTGGCAAACGCTGGACAGCCAAACCCGACATACCTTGCCAGGTTTGATCCTGGCTCTGCAGTCAAGCCTGGAAAACGCCCAAGAGCGGTTGGCACTGAGCGCCGCAGTAGCGCTTGAACAGGCTCAGGTGCTGCTGGCACGGATAGATTATTTTGTGGCGTGTCTGCCATCAGCCTGTGCCGGCGCGATAGCATGCGTACGAATCGCCTGTCTGTTGCTAGAGCGAGGTTGTCTGCCTGCGCTGGAAGCGCTACGTCTGACACTGCTCCAACAAAATCTGAGCGCACCTGATGCCGATATCGATGGCGCCAGCCGTGCCTGGTACGCAGCCCTGTGGCGCTTGCCCGACGACTTCCCCACTCGCGCCGGACTGGCGGTAGAACCACTGAACAAGCACGTCGATCCGCTGCAAAGCCGCACTTCACTAGGGAGCGCCTTGGCCCAGGCCACCCTGTTCAATACCGTGCAAGCCCTGGAAAGCATGCTCAAGCCGTCTGCTGAAGCACTGATCGAGCAGATCGCGGCGCGGCCCGGCCCTGGCCATCCCCCTTCGCCTACCCTGAATCAGTCTGGCAATGCACTGACAAATGCCATGTTGCAACTGGACGAACACATCGCCACGCTGAACAGATTGATTGTGGAGCTGGATCAAAGCGACGAGCCAGAACCGACACTGGCCAATACTCTGGACGATGTGCAGCAGTCATTGCAGTCGCTGATTCAACTCTTGCAGACGTTTGAGCCCGCGCAAGCACAGCCCTCGAATGCAGGGGAGGCTTTTCATCGTTGCGCTAGCTTGCTGAGTCGGAACCTGCGCGAATCCGCAGCGCTGCTGGCGACATTGTCCACCCCGTGAATGGCTTTTTGCAGTAGTTCAGGGGATCTGTACGGTGCATTGTCCTGCATAGACAATGCTGATTACGCCGCCGTTCACACAGGTGCAGCAGCTGCAATCGTTGAGCTGGGGGATATTGGTCAGTAACACGGTTGGAGAACCCGGCACCCAGGGCGCAGGCGTAATCGGCAGGCACGGCACCGGTGAGCCCAGGGCCGCAATCACCCCCGGGTTCGAAGGGCTGGAGCACAT
This sequence comes from Pseudomonas sp. LBUM1645, assembly GCF_059716185.1. Taxonomy (NCBI): domain Bacteria; kingdom Pseudomonadati; phylum Pseudomonadota; class Gammaproteobacteria; order Pseudomonadales; family Pseudomonadaceae; genus Pseudomonas; species Pseudomonas sp. LBUM1645. The sequence goes on along the minus strand of NZ_CP166811.1, from coordinate 3,399,692 downwards.
GCCGAAACTGGGAATGTTCAACAGCGGCTTGTGATCCAGAATCGTTGCCACCGGTACACCTGATGACGACAGCCGCTGGGTCGGCAGGACGACGAGGCTGGTCATCCCGGGTGGCAGAGCAAAGGGGCAGCGCAACAAGGCCCCGTGAACCACCTGTAAAGACATGGTCGAACCTCTCTTGAGCGCCGCCTGCACTCACGAAGGTTTGGCGGTTACTTCAACGCGACGGTTGATTGGATTTTTCGGACTGTTGGCATCCAGTAACTGGCTGAACCCCTTTCCATCCGACGTGATCCGCGAAGCCTGCACGCCCTGGTTGACCAGGTACGCCTTGACTGAACCAGCCCGTTGCCTGGAAAGCGCCAGGTTGTAGTCCGCGGAGCCTACTGCATCAGTATGTCCGACCACACTGAACGAGTAGTTTTTCAGCTCGCCGGAAGCCAGTGCCTTAGCCAGCTTCTGCAAGACCGCATAGGACGATTGGGACAGTTGCGCCGAACCAAAATCGAATTGCACCTGCAACGACAACAAGCCTCCTGCCGGATCTTCATTGGCCGTGGTGGGCAGCGTAGTCGCCTTGGCGGCAGCCCCCGGGCGCAATGAGCGGGTGCGCGTGTCGCCCACGTCGCTGCCACCCTCGCCCTTCAGCTGTTGCACCATCTCGTCGACCGAAAAACTGTTGGCATTCTGGCTCCAGGCACTGCTGGCGATGAGTAGCCCCATGAGTGAGCCCAACATCACCAGCACCCGCTCACGAGATATCAAAAATGCAAACATGATCAAGACTCCTGTTAGAGCTTCCTGATCGATGATACTGAGCGCGAAGGACGTACTTGGCGATACACCATAGGGCATAGTCCGGTCGCACAGGCTTCAGACTATCGGGTGGCGCGCATAGAACCTACGGGGTATCGACATGCACCAGCAGCGTTATCTACATTTTCGCCATGAAACCAGCCCCCCCACTCGCGCCGCCACAGCGTTACGCCGCTCACCCCGATGATGCGGAAACGTCTCAGCGTGCCCCCCAGGAAATGCGCCAGATTCTGCATGCCATGGGGTTATACCTGGACAGCCTGCAAGCCCGTGCGACGATCATGCAAAAGCCCGTGCTCAGTTATCTGCAAGACAGCGTACTGAGCCTTGGAACCCTGCTTAATGATTTGAATGACACGCCCGTGAAAGTTGCCAGATTGCCATCGAATCTACCTCCACTGGGGCTGCTTGGCATGAACTGCCTGGTCGTCAGTGATAACCCTGAGGCGGTGCAATCCACGGTCAGGCTCTTGCAGGCATGGGGATGTGAGGCGCAGGGTGCAGCGCCAGCCGGTGAAGCGTCGGCATTGCTGAACAGTAACCACCGTTACGAAGTGGTGCTCTGTGACCTGTATCACCAGGATCAACGTTTATTGCTTTCGCTACTGGAGCAGGTGCATCGCTTGCAGCCCAAGGCACTACCGATCGTTGTCGAGATGCTCTCGGTGGTCTGCGCCCCTGAAGCCGTCGAGCCTACGCGCCTGCTCCGCCCCTTGGCACCCGCCAAATTACGCGCCTGTCTGTTGGCCAGCAGGCTGCGACTTTGAAAGGCTCAAGCAACCCTGCCCCCCTATCCCCTACGCTGCCGGAGTGCCAAGTGCACTCACTACCCTCGCCCATTATTGTTATTCACGCCGCACTTGTGTTTGCGACACGAGCGGTGCGAATAAACAAGGCGCGCACTTTCTCCCAGAAATTCCCCCCTAATACGAAAAAGCTACCGATCAGCATGAGGTCACCCAGCGCTTGAGCTTGCCAGAGGTTGGGTCTGAGCCCCGGCCAAATGCTGTCGATGTAGGGTTCAAGAAAGGAGGAAATCAGCGGCACAAAGAACATCACGATGCCAATTCTATGGCGCAATGGGCCCACTTCTACCTCCGTGCTGGGTGCAAGTGAGGACACATAACCGAACAGGCTGCGCTTTAACTGTTGGAATCCGGACTTGCCCATGATGGCAATGGCCAGAATCAGCAGGATTTTATTGCTGATGAACAGCACGCCAGTCAGTGCAGCGATCTTTGATCCAGACACATCGGCTGCCGCCGCGAGAGGCACTAACAGCCAGGAACCCAGCATCAAGCAGATAATGACTATTCCCGCCTTGAAGCGCCAACCGGCTGAATGGGGTTCAACAACACCTGGGGTGTTATTCATAATCGTCGTACCTTTCTAACGGATCACAGTAGATTTGATGGCGCTTAAAAAAGCGTAGCAGCCGTGTGCCCATTTGGACGGCTATGCTCCAGTGATCTTTGTTGGTCGGGAAATGCGTAATGCATCCAGGTACAACCCTGCTGAATTGGCCTGGCCGGTTCGTGCTGCTTGGCGTACTCGGCCTCAGCGGCTGTGTACGGCTTGGGCCGGATTTCCAGCCGCCCAGCGAAGAATGGGTCAAACACTGGAGCACCCCTGCCCTCGAGCAATCCAGCCAGCGCAGCCTGAACCCGGACATTCGTCAGTGGTGGCAAGTCTTTGCCGATCCGGTCCTCGATCATTTGATTGCCGAGTCGGATGCACGCAACTCCAGCCTCAAAATCGCCGGCCTGCGCGTTATGGAAGCCCGTGCGCAACTCGGCATTGCTCAAAGTGGTCTTTACCCGCAACTGCAGCAAGCCAGTGCCGACAGTCTTTACTTCAACCGCAGGCAATCCGGTGGGACTAACCCGCAAGACAGCCATTTCTGGCAACACAGCGTGGGGTTCGACGTGGGTTGGGAGCTCGATTTCTGGGGCCGCTTCAGTCGCGCCATCGAGTCGTCCGATGCCAGCTACTTCGCCGCCCAGGCCAACTATGAAGACGTGCTCGTACTGCTGCGCGCGCAAGTGGCCGATACCTATTTTTCGCTGCGCACCACCGAAGCCCGTTTGCGTGTTGCCCGGGAAAACGCCAAACAGCAAAAGCGCAACTTCGAGATCACCGAGAAGCTGTTCAATAGTGGCCAAACTGCCGAGCTCGACCTGCAACAAGCCAGGACCCAATACCTGGGCACGTTGAGCACCATCCCCAACTTCGAAGACCAGTTGCAACGGACCCGCAATGCGTTGGCGGTGTTGATTGGTCAGCCGCCCGGCGCACTGCCGCAACTGGTCGAGAACGTGGGATTGATCCCGCTGATCGACCGTGCCGTGTTGCAAGATGTACCGGCCAACCTGCTGCTGCGTCGGCCCGACGTGCGCGCCGCCGAGCTTAATGTCGCCGCCCAGTCAGCGCTGATCGGTGTGGCCGAGAGCGATTTCTATCCGTCGCTGACCTTGCTGGGCAGCATCGTCTGGTCCACCGACACGCTCAGTGGCACGCCCCGGAATCTGGATTTGATCGGCGGCCCCAGTCTGCGCTGGAATCTGTTTGATCACGGCCAGATCAGCAACAACGTGCGTGTGCAGGATGCGCGGTTGCAGCAGTTGATCGAGGCCTACCGCGACAAGGTTCGCCAGGCGGCACGCGAGGCAGACGATGCGGCCTATGGCCTGATCAAATCCCTGGAGCGCGAAGGCATCCTGCGTGAGGCCGAAGTAGCCGCCAAGCGTTCGCTGGTGCTGGCCAGCGCGCAGTATCGCGAAGGTTATTCGGACTTCCAGCGGGTACTGGATGCGCAGCGTGCCTTGCTCGAACAACAGGACAATTATCTGGTCGCCCGCAGCAATGCCGTCAGTAATGTCATTGCCTTGTACAAAGCCGTGGGCGGTGGCTGGTACAGCGCCCAGCCGAAAGTTGATCCAGCCACCCGCCAGCAAATGGAAAAACGCACCGACTGGGGCGATCTGCTGAAAGAGCCCACCACTGCACAGCCTGCCATTCCAATGTCTTACAAGGTAAAAGACCAATGAGTGAAACCGCCCCTTCCTCGTCCGAGCCCCCAGTCGCCCAGGCACCCGCTCCGGCTGCCGACCCGGCGAAAAAAAGCATCAAGTGGGTCCTCCTACTGATCCTCCTGAGCCTGACTTGGTACCTGTTGGCGGATCGTTTCACCCCCTACACACAACAGGCCCGGGTGGGTGCCTTTGTGATTCCGGTCGCCTCGGAAGTGGCTGGCCGCGTGATCAGGGTGAACGTGCGTAACAACCAGGACGTCAAGGCCGGCGAAGTCCTTTTCGAGGTGGACCCGCAGCCGTACCAGATTGCCGTCGACCGTGCGCGCGCCGACCTTGAATCGACCCGCCGACAGATCGGTGCGAGCACCGCCGGCATTGCCTCGGCGCAAGCCAACTTGCGGGCTGCCCAGGCCAATGAGCTCAAGGCGCGCCAGGACAATCAGCGCCTTGAAGGTTTGTATCGCGAAGACCCGGGCACCATTTCCGTGCGCCTGCTCGAAGTGTCTCGCGCCAACCGCGAACAGGCTGTGAGTCAGGTCGCCGCTGCCCGCGCCGAAGTGCAGCGCGCGCGTGAGCAGGAAGGTGGCAGCGAGGAAGACAACGCCTTGCTGCGCAGTGCCGCCACGGCGTTGTCCAAAGCCGAACTGGATCTGTCCAATACGCAGATTCGCGCTCGCTCGGCCGGGCTGATTACGGATCTGCGTACTGACGCTGGGCAATTCGCCGCTGCCGGTAGCCCGGTCATGACTCTGATCGCCATTCATGATGTGTGGATCAGCGCGGACATGACCGAGAACAACCTCGGTCTGGTGAAGCTCGACACGCCGGTTTCGATTGTTCTGGATGCTCTGCCGGGGGAAGTATTCGAGGGGCGCGTGCGCAGCGTCGGTTACGGCGTCAGCGTGGGGCAGACACCCGCACCTGGCACCTTGCCCAGCGTGCAGAACAGCCGCGATTGGTTGCGTCCGGCCCAGCGTTTTCCGGTCATTATCGAGTTTTCGCCAGACTCGTTGAACACGTTGCGTGACAGTCGGGGGATCCGTGCCGGTGGGCAGGCCGAAGTCATGGCCTTCCCCACCGAGGGCAATCCGCTGAACCCACTCGGCCGCGTGTTTGTGGGGTTCATGAGCTGGCTGAGCTATGCCTATTAAGGGTATGTCTACTCGGCGCACGCCGCGGGATCAACGCGCACTGCGCCTGGCCACCGGTACAGCGTTGTGCCTCACCGCCAGTTTCGGCCTGGGCTTGCCGATTCCTTTTATGGCGCCGGTGCTTTGCCTGCTGTTGCTGGCCTCGGTCAATCGCCCGCTGCCGTTCAAGGCCGGACTGGTTCTCGCACTGGCCGCCATGTTGACCACCGGCATCGGCCTGCTATTGATTCCGGTCCTGCGTTATTACCCCGTCAGCGGCGTGCTGTTGATCAGCGTCGGTCTGTTCCTGGCCTTCCGCTTTGGCCTGCGCGGCGGCAACGCCTTGATCATGACCTTCCTGGTGATTGGCCTGACCATGATTTCCTCGGCCGGTATCGCCGAATTCGATCTGGCGGCGATGGTCATCGGAGCACTGGTCAAGGGTTTGCTGCTCGCCGTTGTCGTCGTGGCGTTCAGTCATGTGCTATTCCCGGATCCACCCAATGCCCCTTCCCCGCCGCCAGCCCCACCCCTGCCGGCAGAAGAAGTCAGTCGGGTTGCGCTGCGTGCAACCCTGATCGTGTTACCGACATTCCTGCTGGCGCTGATCGACCCGGCCGGTTATCTGCCGATCATCCTGAAGGCCGTCGGCCTGGGTCAGCAAAGCTCCACGACGAATGCCCGCAACGCCGGTCGCGAGCTCCTCGGCTCAACCTTGCTTGCAGGCCTATTGGCGATCCTGTTCTGGAGCGCCCTCAGTCTGTTTGTGCATCTATGGATGTTCTTTCTATGGATGTTGCTGTTCGGTCTGGTGCTGGCGCGCAAACTCTACGCCCTGAGCCCGACCCGATTTACCCCGGGGTTTTGGCTCAATACCCTGATCACGCTGATCATCCTGTTGGGTCAGTCGGTGCAGGACAGCGCAGCAGGCAAGGACGTTTACACCGCGTTCGCCATCCGCATGGGCTTGTTCATCCTCGTGACGCTGTATGCCTGCCTGATGGTTCATCTGCTCGATCAACGGCAGGAAAGTGCTCAAGGATTAACCTGATACCCCTTCCCTTGCAGGCAGCTTGTGTAGGCCGTTGAACTGGTCGCAGCACTGGTTTTCTCTTGCGCCCGGCGTTCCTGACGCTGACGCGAGCCTCCGACGACCGCTCCTGCCGCGGCGGTTTCCTTGGCGCGATTCTGGCGATAGTCCTGCTTAGTATCATCATCGACGCGATCATAAAACTCGTCATGCTGACGGCCGCGCACCTGGGCCCCCGCCGCACCGGCGGCAGCGCCCGCAGCAGCCCCCTTCAACCTTCCACCGCTAGGAGGCGGTGCAGCCGAGGCGCTCTGACTGGCCGCGATGTTGTTGCATTCGGTAATGTCCGTTTGGGTTTGTTGCGAACTCTGCCCTTTCATCGGCACGACCGTTTCGGCCCATCCCTGGACACTGAAAACCGACAATGCGACGCACAGGCTGATGGGCGACAACCTTTTCATGATGACCTCCTTATGAACGTGGTTCAGCATAAAAGATTGTAGATCACCCCTTCTCACCCGCCCCCCCTTCTCCATTCGTGATCCGCGTGGCGCTAGACCTCCATGACCAATCGGTCTTCGACCCACCGCACCGGCACGGGCTCCAACTGTGCGCCCTTGCAGGGACCGTCGATGCAATGCCCGTCTTCGAAACGAAACATCGCGCTGTGATGAGCGCACATCAGGATTTTGCCGCGATAGGTGCAGAATTCTTGTGGGCGATAGTCCAGAGGCACCGAGAAATGCGGGCAACGGTTGATGTAGACCCACACCTGCTCGCCTTGCCGCACCGCCACCAGCCCGCCGGGATGCAATTGCTGGTGTTCGGGCAGACCCAGGGCGCCGCCATCGGTGATGTCATCCAGTTGGCATAACGTAATGATGGTCATGATCAGCCGCGCAATTCCGGGTTGCCAAGGCTCCAGTACCAGGGGCGAATCTGAATACTGGCGAACAGTCCGGCCTGAACATACGGGTCGTCCTGGATGAACGCTTCCACCTCCGGCAGACTGCCCGCCTCGATGACCAGCAACGTGCCATTCATGGCCGTACCTGTCTCATCGAGGGTCGGGCCACCGAACCGCACGACCACTCGATGCGTTTCAGTCGCTCGCAAGTGCGCCTGATGACTCGGCCGCAAGCGCTGACGCAAGGCCAGGGAATCCGGGTGATCTGTAGCGAATACCGCAAAAAACTGTCCCATGGTTCACTCGGTTTCCATGACGAATTCGTAACAGGCGCGCTTGAACGGCAAGTCAATACCCAGGTCGGCGGACAGATCATCGTGGGTGATCCGGTCTTCATAGATCACCTGCAATGACTGTTTGACGCCGAACACCGCATCGGACGCCAGATACGGATCATCGTGATTGAACAGGTGGGTGACCAGTTTGCGATAGCCTGGCACATCGATCATGAAATGCAGGTGCGCAGGTCGCCATGGGTGACGGTTGGCGGCATTGAGCATGCGCCCCACCGGACCATCGGTGGGAATCGGGTAACACACCGGGACAATCGTGCGAATCGCGAAATAGCCGTCGGCAGTGGTGCGATAGCGACCGCGCAAGTTGCCGAACGGCTGCTCGGTATCCTGGCCTGAATACATGCCATTTTCGGCAGTCTGCCAGACGTCGAGCACTGCGCCGGCCAAGGGATTGCCCTGAGTATCGACCACTCGGCCGCGCACCAGCGCCGTCTCACCCGCGGTGAAGGCCATGTTTTCACCGAATTCACGTTCTGGCATGCCTTCGATGTAGAACGGCCCGAACACGGTGGTCTCGGTGGCGTTTGCACTGTGCCGATGGTTGATCGCATCGACCAGCATCGACACACCCAGGGTGTCCGATAGCAGGATGAATTCCTGGCGTACCAGACCATCGCACTTGTGGCCGGTCTCGGTCAGAAAGCGAATGCCTTCAAACCACTCCTGTTCAGTCAGTTCGACGTCGCTGACGAATGCGTGCAGGTGGCGAACCAGGCTCTGCATGATCTGTTTGTAACGCGCATTGGGCGCGTCGCTGAAACTGTTCACTGCCTGCTGGGAGATCAGTGCTTCGATGGTTTTGTCTTGATCGGTCATTGTTGTTATTCCGACGAGGATTAAATCAGGCTGGCGCCAGACCTTTCATGGCGCGGGTCAACAGCGCTTCGATCGGGCCTTGTTCAAACGGCCGTGGGTTGTAATAAGGACTGGCGCAGGCGATTTGCGCAGCGTAGGCCGGTCCGTTTTCAGGCAGGCCAATGTCCGCCAGCGCCAATGGAATACCCAGCTTCTGGTTCAGCGCGTACAACAAGGCGCCCACCTCCCCCGCTTCGCTACCGCCCAAGGCGCGGGCGGCACGCTGTAACGGGCCTGCGGCCGCTTCATGGTTGTAATGTGCCGCGTGAGGCAAAACGATCGCGTGTGCCTGAGCGTGAGGCAAATTGAACGTCCCGCCCAAGGTGTGGCAGAGCTTGTGGTGCAAGGCCATGCCGACCGAACCGAGGCAAATGCCCGCCAGCCACGCGCCATACAATGCCTGGCTGCGGGCTTGCGGGTCGTTGGGATCATTGACCACGCCCGGCAGGGCCAGTGCCAGTGAGCGAATCGACTCTTCAGCCATGAAACCGATGATCGGATTGGCGTCCTGGGCGTACAACGCTTCAACCGCGTGGGCCATGGCGTTCATCCCCGAGCAGGCGGAAATCTGCGCGGGCAAGGTCAGGGTCAATTGCGGATCGTAGATCACGGTCTTGGGCAAAACCCTTGGATCACGTCCGGTTTTTTTCAGACGGTTTTCGGTCAGCCCGTAGATCGGGGTCATCTCCGAACCGGCGTATGTCGTTGGAATCGCCACGATCGGCAGCCCCGAATCCATGGCAATCGCCTTGCCCAGACCAATGGTCGAACCACCGCCAATGGCGACGCAGCAATCGGCATCCAGACGCGCCGCTTCGACACGCGCCGCTTGCGCCACTTCCAGCGGCACATGCATCACTGCCTTGGAATAGACGCCCGCCGCGCGATCACCGAGCAACGCCGCGACCTGTTCGCCGAGGCCATGCTGTTCAGGCGTGGTGAGGATCAGCGCACGCTTGGCGCCCAGGCGCTCGATCTCTTCAGCCAGCGCCGAGAGCTTGCCCCAGCCGAACACCACACGGGTCGGCAGGCTTTGGTACACAAAAGGATTCATGGCAGGCCTCAGCGTTGGTAATACGGAGCGATTTTCGCGTCGACGTTGACCCAGACCGAGCGGGCTTCGGTGTAATCGTGGATCGCTTCAAAACCCATTTCACGGCCGTAGCCCGACTGACCAACGCCGCCAAACGGACTGCCAGGGCTGACGCGCTTGTAGCAGTTGACCCAGCACATACCGGCATGAATGGCGTCGGCCATTTTGTGCGCGCGGCTCAAATTCTGCGTCCACAGGCCGCTGCCCAGCCCGTATTCAGTGCTGTTGGCGATGGCCAGGGCTTCTTCATCGGTGCTGAAGCGCACCACGCTGACGAAGGGGCCGAAGACTTCTTCCTGGCAAACGCGATCTTCTGGCGAAGCCTCGACAATGGTCGGCTCAATATAAAAGCCTTGAGCCAACGCCTGGTCATCCGGGGCCTTGCCGCCACAGAGGATTTTGCCGCCCTGCTCTATCGCGATATCGATATAGGCCAGCACGCGGTCGCGGTGCAGCGCCGACGTCAGCGGGCCCATTTCGGTCTCTGGGTCCATCGGGTCGCCCAGGCGGATGGATTTGGCCAGCGCGATGAAACGCTCAAGGAACTGGTCAGCAATGTCTTTATGCAGAATCAAACGCGACCCGGCGATGCAGGCCTGGCCCTGATTGTGAAAGATCGCCCAGGCAGCGCCGTTGACGGCCGCGTCCAGGTTGGCGTCTTCGAACACGATGTTGGCGCCCTTCCCGCCCAGCTCCAGTTGAATACGCTTGAGGTTACCTTTCGACGCTTCAACGATCCGGCGACCGGTCGCCGTCGAACCGGTAAAGGCAATCTTGCCCACGTCCGGGTGTTCGGCCAGGCGTTGGCCGGCGGTATGCCCGTAACCCGGCACGACGTTGACCACGCCCTTCGGGAAGCCGACTTCAGTCATCAGTTCGACAATCCGCAAGGTCGTCAGCGGCGTGATTTCCGAGGGTTTGATAACGATGGTATTGCCGGCGGCCAGTGCCGGGCCCATTTTCCAACTGGTGAACATCAGCGGAAAGTTCCAGGGCACGATCTGCCCGACCACACCGATCGGCTTGCGCTGCACGTAATTGAGAAACCCGGCTTCGACCGGAATCACCGCACCTTCGATCTTGTCGGCCATGCCGCCGAAGTAACGGAAACAGGCCGCCGTACGCGGAACGTCGAGACCGCGGGAATCACGGATCGGGTGCCCGGTGTTGAGGGATTCGAGCTTCGCCAGTTCTTCGCCGCATTCTTCGATCTTGTCCGCCAGTTTGAGCAACAAGCGCCCGCGTTCGGCCGCGCCAAGTGCTGACCAGGCCGGGAACGCACGTTTGGCCGCGGCGACAGCGAGGTCGATGTCAGCGGCTTCTGCGGCGGCGACGCGGGTGATCAACGAACCGTCATGGGGCTTGACGACGTCAATGGTGCCGCCGGCGACCGCATCCACGAATCGGCCATCGATATAGAGCTGATTTTGCATAATATTTTCCTCGCACCGCGCCGAGGGCGCAGTGTCTGACCATTTGATTTTTGAGTGCATGCCTTGCCGAATAGCCCGGCGTGATGCCGGGCAAGACAAAGGTCTTAGAACTCGATCGGATACGGCTTGAGCTCACCGCTTTCGTAGCGCTGCGGCAGGTTCGGCGTGGCGTTCTCCCACACCAGCAGCATCGAGCGCTTGGTCGAGTAGCCCTGGTGGCGAATGTCTGCCGGCATGGCGCAGATGTCGCCGGCACGCATGGTGATGCGCGCTCGCGGGTTGCCGTCGTCCTTGTCGCCGACGTCCCAGAGGATTTCGTCGGACAACTGCAAGAACCACTCGACCCGGTCATTGCCATGGAACACCGGCAGGATGAATTCTTCAGTCGTCGGGCAGAACAGGCTGGCCTTGCACACCGAAGTCACCGACGGGTTCCAAGTCACGTCGGAGCGCGACAGGTACTTGAACAGGCTGAACGCATGCAACTCACCTTCGAAACCTTCGGCTGCGTGTACTTCCGGCTCATCCTGAGGAACGTCGATGAACTGGCGATTGACCGGCAAATCGTTACGCAACGGCGAATCATCTGGCAGGCCTGGCATACGTTTGGTAGCAATGCGGAAGCGTTCGATGGCCTCGATGTTGTTGCCGTTCTTGCGACCGAACGCCGAACCGGTTTCTTCCGGTGCTGCGAAGGGGTCGAAGGTGGCGTTGGTCCAGTCCCGCAGGATGGCCTTGAAGGTCGCCATGATCAGCGGTGTTTCAAAGTTTTCGGTGTAATTGACGCCAGCGGCCTTGAGCGTGCCATTGAAGGTGCCGGCGTACAGGTCGACTTTGCCGTAGTAATTGCGGGTGCCTATGACGTGGTCGAAGTTGACCCAGCCGTAGAAAAAGCCCCAAGCCACGTCGCGCATCATGGCGCGCAGAAAGGCATCGACCGGAATCAGGTGCGAACGGGTCTGACCTTTGGCGGGCCAGGTGATACGGGCAAAATACTCGTCGCGCGACAGTTCGAAGGCGCCGAGTTTGAAGGCGCGATAGCCGGTGACGGCATGGGGGGCGCTGGCCTGGACTTCGTCGTCGGCAAAGGATGTGTTATCGGCAGCGTTTTCAAGCATGGCCATGACGGGGTTCCTCTTGTTGCTTTTGTTAAGTGGGAAGGCGGTGATCACTTGAAGCAGATGTCGGCCCACTTCTCGACCGACAACGGCCCCTTGATGGTCTGCTGCAGGATCACGCCGGGACGGCTGGCTTCGAAGCGATACGCCGTGCCGGTCGGCAGCAGGCACTGGTGACCGCGCTTGAGCAGCACGTAGCCCATCGGTTTTCCGGCAGGCAGTTCACCGGCCAGCCGAGTGCCCTCGCCGTCTTTCAAAGGTGCATCGAGCTTGAGGAAGTCCACGCGTACTTCACCGTCCATGACGATGGCAAATTCGTCATGCGCCGCTGTGTACCAAGGCGACTGGCCCTCGGCGCGCAAGGTTTCAATGACGTAGCCAAGATTGAGACCGACGACGACTTTTTCATAAGGAAGGGATTTGTCCGCCACTTCGAAAATATTCGAAAAGGCGTAATGACTGGCCTGGCCGCTGATGATTTCAACCGAGCCTTTGCTGTAGTTATCCAGCGAGCCGAAGACCGTTTCGATTGCCGCGCTACTCATGGTTTTCACCGTTTTGTTGTTGTAGTAACAGTGAGCCAACATTACGTCCCCCCTCCTCCGGGGACAATTAGTGAGCGGGCGACAACAGTGTTTGCGAAACGCAAACACTGCCAGGGCAAACGTGCCGCTCAGCGTACCCAGCCACGCTCTAGTAACGGTTTGTCCCAGCACGGCTCGTCACCGAAGTTTTCCACCAGGAAATCGATCAGCGTGCGCACTTTCAAGGCCCGGCGCTGGGTGGCGGGATACACCGCGGAGAAATTGAAGGATGACAATGCGTACTCCGGCAGTACCGGAATCAGTCGACCGCTGAGCAGGTCATCGCTGGCCACTAACGTTGGCAAACAAACAATGCAGACCCCGGTCGAGGCGTAGTCGCGCAGCAAATGAACTGAATTCGAACGCACCTGCCCCGGCAGGCTCAGTTCCACCTGCTCGTGCTCGCCGGTGAAGATCCAGCGGTTACGCGACGGATAGCCTTCGTACAAGGCTATTTTGTGTTGCAGCAGCTCCTGCGGATGCTTGGGCACACCGAACTCGGCGGCATAGTCGGGTGACATGCAGAACAACCGGCGAACGCTGAACAACTTGCGTTCGATCAGGGTTTCCGCCATCGGCGGGAACATCTGGAACGCCACATCGAAACCCTCTTCGATCGGGTCCACCACCCGGTCATTGACGATGACGTCGACCTCAATGTCCGGGTACAGCCGCGTGAACTCGGCGAGCATTCTGCCGAAGTGACCGATGGCAAAGCCCGGCAGCATCTGCACGCGCAATTTACCGGTGGGTTTGGCGCGCAACTCGCGCATGTGTTCGGTCAGCGAGTTGAAACTCGCGACCATGTCCGCGCACTCCTTGTAGTACGTCTCGCCCACTTCGGAGAGCCGGACATGCCGCGTACTGCGGTGGAACAGCGGTGCATTGATGAACTGTTCCAGCTGTTGAATGCGGTGAGTGATCACCGAACGGGTCACGCCCAATTGCTGGGCCGCCTTGGCGAAGTTGCCGGTTTCGGCAACACGCACAAAGGCTTCGACACTGAGTAAACGATCCATGGCGCAGGTTCTCTGGATGTTTTTGTTCTTATAGGAACAGCGAGGTTAGCCTGTCGGCCCCCCGCACTCCACATCCCTGACAACGCGCTATTTGTGGTTCTGGACAGACAACCGTCGCTGCATGGGGAAAACCTGCCAGCCCAGGCGTTCACTGATCAGCCCCCACACCCCTTGCGGCGCCTTGAGCATCATCACCACCGCGACCACGCCGAGGATGATCATGTACACAGCGCCGTACTGCGCCAGACAACCACGCAATACAAAGTAGATCAGCGTGCCGATCAATGGCCCCTCCAGCGTGCCAATGCCGCCGATGATGACGATGAAGATCACCACCGCCGTCCAGTCCTGCAGGTTGAACGCGGCATCCGGTGAGATACGCAGTTTTTGCAGGAAGATCAGCGCCCCGACCACGCCCGTGCAACCGGCGGCCAGCACGTACACCATCAACTTGGTACGGAAGGTGTTGACCCCCAGGCTGCCGGACGCCGGCTCGGAATCGCGAATCGACGCCAGGGCCAGCCCCTGTCGCGAACGCAGCACAAAAAACACCACCGCCACGGCGGCAATGGCAATGGCCAGAGCGGTGAAGTAGATCAGCATCTCGCGCTCGTCCCGGTCATTGCCGATCTGCCGCACAATCGCCGCCGGCAGACTTTGCCCGGAACCGCCGCCGAGGCTACTCATCTGCGCCAGGCCCAGGCGAAAGACTTCGGCCACCACCCAGGTGCCAATGGCGAAATAGGCGCCGCGCAGTCGAAACACAATCAAGGCTGTGGGAATCGCCAACAACGCCACCAGCACACCCGAAAGCAGGACCGCGAACAATGGCGGAATACCAAACCGGGTGGCCAACATAAACAGCAGATACCCACCCAGACCGACGAACGCCTGCTGCCCGACCGAGACCATGCCCGCGTAACCCGCCAGCAGGTTCCACATTTGCGCCAGCGCCAGGTAATAGGCGAACTCCACCACGAGCCGCAAATTTGAGCGATCCGCCCAGAATGGCGCACTGATCAACACCAACACACAGACACCCAGCAATGACAGCCCGATCATGCTGCTGGTGGTCGTGCGCTGTACGCGATAGCTGAGCGCGGGATTGTTCAAGGCATTCATCAGTCGACACTCCGGGGGAACAGGCCACGCGGGCGCACGACCAGGATCAGCAGAAACACAAGATGACCGGCGAGGATTTGCCAGCCGGGATCGATTTTTGCGCCCAGCGCCTGGGCGACACCGAGAATCACCCCGCCGGCCAGGGTGCCCCACAGGCTGCCCAACCCGCCGATGATCACCGCTTCGAAACCGTACAACAGACGCGCCGGCCCCACCGTGGGGTCGAAACTGGTGCGAACCGCCAGAAACACCCCGGCAATCGACACCACAGCCATCGCCAGCGCCATGGCCAGACCGAAGATATGCGCGTTGTTGACGCCCATCAGCCGCGCGGTGTGCTGGTCATCGGAAGTGGCGCGAAACGCCCGGCCCAGTGCGGTTTTGTAGAACAGTAATTGCAAGCCGCCGATGATCAGCAACGCACTACAAAACACGATCAGCGGCATGACGCCCACGCTCAAACTGCCGAAGCCGACACTGGCGACTTCAAGGTCACCCTGAGACAGCTTTTGACTGTCTGCGCTGAAAAACTCCAGTAGCACGTTCTGCACGATGATCGACAACCCAAAGGTCACCAGCAGCGGCGGCAGGATGTCCTGGCCAAGCGTTCGGTTGAGCAACAACCGTTGCAGCAGGTAGCCGAAACAGAACATCAGCGGCACCACCAGCAGCAGGCTCGCCAGCGGGCTGAACCCCAGATGATTGACCACCATCAGCGCCAGGTACGACGCCAGCACGATGAAGTCGCCATGGGCGATATTGACCAGGCGCATGATGCCGAACATCAGCGACAGCCCCACGGCGAACATCGCGTAGAGGCCACCCAGCAACATGCCCTGAAGCAAAGTATTGAGCCATTCCATAACTAGATCCCGAAATACGCGGCTTTGATTTGCGCTTTGTCCGCGTCCCCAGGGCGGCCGGTCAGGGACACGCGCCCTTCCTGGAAGCAATAGAAACGGTCGCAGACACTCAGCGCCTGATTGATGTCCTGCTCGACGAGAATCACCGTCGTGCCGTCAGCCTTGATCGAGGGCAGCGCGGCGTAGATGTCCTTGATCGTGGTCGGCGCCAGGCCCAGGCTGATCTCGTCGCATAACAGCAACTGCGGGTTGGCCATCAAGCCCCGGCCTATCGCAACCATTTGCTGCTGACCGCCAGACAGCGCGGTGCCGGGGCGCTTGCGCAGTTGTTCCAGCACCGGAAACAGCTGATAGATCCGCGCCAACGTCCACGGGCCGGGGCGTTTGCTGTAGGCACCGATCAACAGGTTTTCCTCGACGCTCAGCGAAGGAAACAGCTTCCTGCCTTCTGGCACCAAAGCGATGCCACGCTCCAGCACCTGATTGGCCGCCAGATCACCAATCGCCTGGCCCTTGAAGGTGATGGCGCCGGGCTGGTTTTTGATCAGCCCGGCCAGCGAGCGCAGGAACGTCGATTTGCCGGCGCCGTTGGAGCCGATGATCGCTACGGTTTCGCCCGCCTCAAGGGTCAGGCTGATATCGAACAGGGCTTGAAAGTCGCCGTAGCCGGCGCAGAGTTTTTCGATGGACAACAGGTTTGAAGGGGTCGACATGTTCAGCTCCCGATGCCCATATAAATGTCCTGGACCCTGGGGTCGGCCATCACGCTGCGCGGTTCGCCTTCCGCCAGTTTGGCGCCGAAGTTGATCACCGTCAGACGGCTGACGACCGCCAGCAAGGCATGCACGATGTGTTCGATCCAGATGATGGCGACGCCGGCCTTGTGAATACCCTGAATGGTTTCCACCAGCGCCAGGCATTCCGGTTCGGTCAGGCCACCGGCGATTTCATCCAGCAACAACAGCCTCGGTTGGGTCGACAACGCGCGGGCCATTTCCAGACGCTTGCGGTCGAGCAGTGTCAGCGAGCCGGCCAGGACGTTGGCCTTGCGCATCAGCCCCGTCAGTTCCAGAGTCTGCGCGCACCATTGGCTGGCCTCCTTGTCGCGCAATCGCGCCCCGAAGGTCGCGCCGACCAGCAAGTTCTCGAACACCGTCATTTTCACGAATGGATGCGGGATCTGATGGGAGCGGCCAATGCCTTGTTGGCAACGCTTGAACACCGGCTCGCGGGTGACGTTGCGGCCTTCGAAATGGATCGTGCCGCTGTCGGCCGCGACGCCCCCGGCTATCAGGTTGAACAGCGTGCTTTTACCCGCGCCATTGGGACCGATGATGCCCAGGGCTTCGCCCGGTTGCAGGCTCAGGCTCATCGCGTCCGTGACTTTCACCGAACCGTAGCTTTTGTGCACATCGTTCATTTGCAGAAGTGGCTGTTGCATGGTGCACCCGTTTCTTTTCGAGCAATCAGTACGTAATGGCCTGCATGTCGCCGCCCAGTGGAATCACTGGTGCGGTGGCATTGCTGGTCACGACCAGGTCGTATTTGTTGTCATTGCCCAATCGCCATTGGCCGCTGACCAAAGGCGTCTTGGCGACGTTCTTCACCGGTCCGTTTTTCCAGCTGATCGGCCCGACCACGGTGTTGAGGTCGGTCTTGAGCAAGGCATCGCGTACCGCCTGCGGGTTACCGATTTCTTCAGTGCGCTTGAGGATGTCCACCGCCAGTTCGAACAGGGCATGCACGAAACCCAGCGGTTGAGTCCACTGCTTGCCGGTCGCCTGAGTGAAGCCCTGGGCCAACTGCCCGGCACTGGCGCCGGTCAATGAAGAACTGAACGGGTGCGTCGGGCTCCACCAGATTTCGGTCGACAGGTTGTTGCCGGCCTTGCCCAGCGCTTCGACCGCCGTGGGAAACAGCAGCGCCTTGCCGACCGACACCGCTTTGGGCTTGAAGCCCTGCTGGCGAGCCTGGGTCCAGAAGGTGGTCAAGTCAGGTGGAATGACCACGCCGGTGACGATCTCGACGTCGGCCTTTTTGAACGCGGCGATCTGTGCCGAGAAATCGTCGGTCAAGCTTTGAAAACGGCCGGGGTCGACCACTTGGAAACCCTTCTGCGCCAACACCGGTGGAAAGCCGAGTTTCGGATCGCCCCAGGCATTGCCGTCGCCATCGTTGGGGAACAGACCGCCGACCACTTTGTTGGACGGCATCGCGCCCCACATGGCGCTGTAAGTGCCGATCACATCCTCCAGGCCCCAGAAGAAGTGATAAGTCCACTCGAACCCCTGATCCGGTTTGCCACCGCGGGTAAAGAACCATGGCTGCCACGGCGCCACCGTGGAAATACACGGAATCTCGTTGATTTCGCATTGGTCGGAGACCGGGTTGGTGGTTTCCGGCGTCGACGACACCAGCATCAGGTCGACCTGGTCAGAGAGGATCAGCTCGCTCGCCACTTCCGCTGCGCGATTAGGGTTGGACTGACTGTCCTTGACGATGACTTCCAGTCGATAGGCCTTGCCGGCCACGTTGATCGAGTTCTTCAACACCTGCTTGAGCGATTCGATGATGTAGTTGTCGGCGGCCGCAAAGGGTGCCAATGGCCCGGTCTGCGGGCTGACATAACCGAGTTTGATTACCCGCTCACTGCCCAGGGCGAAGTTGAACGGCATACTGGCCAGCGCCACGCCGCCAGCGGCAACGCCTGTGCTGCGCAGAAAATCACGGCGTGAAAAGTCTCGGCCAAACAGGTTTTTATCGTTGTTGTCTGTCATGAAATTACTCCAGTGCGGCAGCAGGCCGGCAAAGTCCGGACGAACAAGGTCGCAACGTGAGGGCTGAGCCATCACGCAGGGTCAGGGCTAACGAAAGAGGTCGGTTTAGAAGAAGAAGCTGACGTCGAAGGAGGCGACTACCTGCGAGTCCTTTTGCCCATCGGCGTAGGCATCACGACCGGGGCCGGAATGGATGTCGTAGCGCAATTCCGGGCGCAGGCGCACGTTGGGTGTCGGCGTCCAGGCCAGGTTGGTGGTCACGCCGTAGAAACTGCCCCAGGTCGGATCGGGAACTCCGGTATGTGGGTCGATGTTGGCCATCATCACGTGCACGGGCGCATCGGTGTAGAACCACTCGGCGCGGCTGTTCCACATCAGGGTTTCGCTGACTCGGTGATACCAGTTGATATCGGTGCCATACCAGGTCGCATCGTTTTTGTTGGCAAACCCGGCGAAAGCGCCCTGCTCCTGCTTGCCGTAATTCAACTCCAGTGCCACGCGATTATTCGGATCGAGCACTTGCGACAGGGTCAGGTACGAGGCCAGGCGCTTGTAGTCGTCATCCTTGGTGCCGGCCGGCAGTGGCGAACCACAACTGCAGTCGGCGAAGCTGTCGCCGGCACCGTTGCCGTAGATGTTTTCCCAGTCGATCCAGGTGGTGAAATCCGCCGAACGCCAGCGGACGTTGGCAATCACATCCGGGTCATGGTTGGGGTCCTGCAGGTTGTTCCAGCCCTGCACTACGCCCAGTTCGAAGCCCAGCATGCTTTCACCGGGTGCCGAGGGCAGCTTGAACGAGTACAGCGCTCCGGCATGCTTGGCCGGGCCGTGCATGAAGGAATAGGTGTGCGAGTAGAAGTCAGTCGGTGCAGGTGACGGCAAGGCGAAGCCGATTTCATTTTCCAGCGGCGTGTGGAAAATCCCGATCATCAGGTCCGAACCGCCGAGCACCGGGAAGTAAAAATCGACATACGCTTGGGCGACGGTGAACGCTTCGTCTTCGGCCTTGTTGTCGCGATTGACACTCAGGTCTTCGTCCCAGCCATAGGTCTTGAAGAAGCGCGCATCCTTGCCATACAGCGCCGTGACGTTGAAACCCCAGTCGGCCTCTTGCGGCATGGGGCCGGGAAACGGTCCGACACGACCGATCACATTGCTCTTGGGTTTCTTTTCCACGGCCAGCGCGAACTGGTTGAGGTTTACGCCTTCGTCGGTGTTGAAGAAGCTCTGCTTGCTGACGTCATCCGTGCCGTTGTTGTTGTAACTCACACCCACCTGGCCCCAGCCGTAGACCTTGATGCCATGTTCGCGCTCAAGGCTATCGCCGAACACTCCACGAACCAGCGAGCCCATCGGATCGTCCACCGCCGAAGCCGTTGATGGAAACAAAACGTTGGCACCCAGAACGGGTGCGAACAGGGTTGCTGCGCAAACCCATGCACGAATACTCATACCTGCCTTCCTTATTTTTATTAGGCGCCAAACCCCCGAGGGGGCGGAAGTCCGAAAGCAAGGTATGACGTTGAAGCGTCTGTCTTGGTGAGCCCTGGCTTGGGCTCCACTCGATCGTTGGCGAATCGTAGTGTTCGGCGTAATGGAGGCTACAAGCCCATCACGACGCCAACAATTCCATTCTCGGCGACTTCAGTGTTTGCGTATTCAGAACAATCACGCGCATCGCGGAACTATTTTTCGCGCCAGTACGCGCCATGACCTAACCTGAATGGCTAAAGCCGCTGGAGGCATGTCTATGCGTCCTGCATTGAAATTACTCATATTCGTTGTGTTCGCGCTGATGGGGGCGAACATCGGCGAGCTGTCGGCGGACGAACTACCCAACACGTCAAGCAACGGTGAGGCCAGCGCTACCGCTACTGTGTCAAAAAGTGCTCTGGAAGCACTGCAACTAAGGCTGGACAACCTTAAACAGCAGGTGTCACTGACCAGTAATTACACCCAGTTGGTGGGCTTTCAGGACAACGTACAGTTGCTCTTCAGTGATGCAGACAAGTTGGCGGCCGTGTTACTTCCCGAGCAGGCGCAATTGCAAGCACAACTCAGTGTGCTCGGGACGGCATCCGCCACCAGCGCTGCCATTGAAAAGTCCGATCTCGTGAAACAGAGGTCCTATCTCACCGAACAAAAAGACAAGGTGGATGCCGATCTCAACATACTGCTGGCCATCAAAGAAGGCGCTACCAACCTCATCGCTCAGATCGCCAGCATTCGGCGCACCCAACTGGAAACCGAACTCGCCCAGCGCACCGCCAGCCTCCTCAATCCCCGGTTCTGGTTACCGATTTTCTCTCCACTGGAGGAGGATAAAAACCGTCTGAGGTTTTTGATTGACCAGTCCAACAGTGTCATTCAGTCCGTCTGGCAACCCGGCCGGCGTGCCGCGACCGTCACGTTGTTATTGCTGGCCCTGGCCTTCTGGACACCGGGGCGAAGACTGGCTGAACGTGGTTTGACCTGGATCTGCATCCATCGAGTACCGGAAGGTCGTCTGCGCAGAAGTTCATTGGCGATAGCGACGGTAGTTGCCACGATGCTGAGCGCAGGTTGCGCAATAGAGCTCATCTCCGCGGCGGCTACCCGCCTTCAACCATTGCCGCAGCCACTGCAAGGTTACTTCGACGATGTCGAGAAAGTCGCTTACGCCTGCGCCCTGATCATCGGCCTGAGTCGGGCCCTGCTGTCTAAACGCAATCCCTCATGGCGGTTGCCTGGTATCGCCGATGAAGTGGCACTTGCAATAAGCCCTTTTCCGGCGCTGCTGGCCGGATCAATGCTGATACTCATCTCGCTGGTACAAGTCACCAATGCGACGGGTATGAGTACGCAAGTGGTTCTCTTCAGCCGGGGCGTCGTGTCATTAGTCGTCATCCTGATTATGGGTGCGCTATTGCTACGCGTCAGTAGAACCCGCCGAGCGATGGTCATTGCCGGAGAACACCCTGAGTCAGGTACTACGCTGGCGGGGCTGATTTATACCGGCGTCAGTATCGCCATGTTGATCTCGATTTTTGGCCTGCTGGTCGGTTACATCTCCCTGGCCCGGTTCATCACTTACGAAATTGTCTGGCTCTATATCGTTTTTGCCAGCTTCTATTTGCTGACGCAGTTGTTCAGGGACTCGTGCGATTACCTTTTTTCGCCCAAGCACCCAAGCGGCAAAACGATCAAACAGCTGCTGGGTATCGGCGACGTACGGCTTGAACAAATCGAGGTTGTTGTGTCGGGTATTGGCAGAGCGGCCTTACTGTTGATTGCCGCGATTACAACGTTTGTGGGAGGGGTTGGAGCGACCTTTGGACAGCTGACTGACAGGGTTTCAGCGATCCTCGGCGGCGATGGCTTGCGCAAGCTGAACATCATTCCGGGCAATCTGTTGAATGCGGTCCTCTTACTGTTGATCGGTATTTACCTGATTCGATCGCTGCGCAGATGGCTGGATAACGAGTTCCTGCCGAAAACCGATATGGACCCCGGCATGGGGGCGTCGCTGAGCACCCTGTTCAGTAATATCGGGTACGCGCTGGTCATTCTGCTGGCGTTGTCTTCATTGGGCGTCAAATGGACGAACCTGGCCTGGATCGTCAGTGCGTTGTCGGTGGGGATCGGCTTCGGCCTGCAGGAGATCGTCAAGAACTTCGTGTCCGGGTTAATCCTGCTCACCGAGCGTCCGGTCAAGGTCGGCGACTTGATCAGCATCAGCGGGGTCGAAGGCGATATCCGGCGGATCAATGTCAGGGCCACCGAGATACAGCTCAGTGACCGTTCGATCGTGATCGTGCCCAACTCGCAGCTTATTTCCCAGAACCTGCGCAATGTGACCATGGGCGGCAGCGCCCAAGGGGTGGCCACACTCGAGCTGGTGTTCCCTCTGGATATCGACCCCGAACAAGTCAAAACCCTGCTGTACGACACCTATTGCGAACATGAAACCATCCTCGACAAACCCTCCCCCGTTGTCCGATTCAGCAATCTGAGCCCTGAAGGCATCACATTGACCATCACCGGCTATGTCAGCAGCCCAAGGATTGTCAGTACGACCAAGAGCGATCTGCTCTTTGAGATCCTGAAGCGATTGAGTGCGGCCGGCATCGAATTGGCCAAGCCTGTCCCCCCCGCGTAATGCCCATCAATAGCCTGCCTGGCGCCTGAACGAGCTCGTGATCACACGGAATCGTTGTGAATTTTTGCGCCACCGATTGATACGTTTATTTTCACCGTATTGCATTGTGAAATAAAACATGTCATTTATAGCCACACAAAATCATCAGGACTGATCCACCGTGCCAGATCGGATGGCCTGTACCACCCCAACGCCCCTCCAAGGAGTCAACAATATGAACAAGACAGAACTTCTAGGTGCTCTGGCACTGTGCGCCGCAAGCTTGCTGGCACACGCCGACGAAGACAGCCTGCGTATCGGTATCGAAGCCGCCTACCCACCCTTCTCTTTCAAGACGCCGGAGGGCAACGTCAGTGGTTTCGATTACGACATCGGCAACGCCCTGTGCGAAGAAATGAAGGTCAAGTGCGAGTGGGTCATCCAGGAATTCGACGGCATGATCCCGTCGCTGAAAGTGCGCAAGATCGATGCCGTGCTGTCGTCGATGTCGATCACTGAAGACCGTATGAAGTCGGTCGACTTCAGCAAAAAGTACTACCACACGCCAGGCAAGTTCGCGATGAAGGCCGGCAATGTGATCAACGACCCGCTGGTTGATCTCAAGGGCAAAAAAGTCGGGGTGCAACGCTCATCGACCTACGACCGTTTTGCTACCGAGCAGCTTGAAAAAGCCGGGGTCGAAGTGGTGCGTTACGGCTCACAAAATGAAGCCTTCCTCGATCTGGCGTCGGGTCGACTGGACGCGACGCTCGCCGACATCGTCAACACCGATGAGAGCTTCATTAAAACGCCAGCAGGCAAAGGTTTCGCGCTGACAGGACCGGACATCAACGACCCGAAATATTTCGGTCGTGGCGCCGGGATCGCTGTGCGTAAAGGCGACAGCGTGAACGTTGCACGTCTGAGTACTGCGATCGACGCCATCCGCGCCAACGGCAAGTACCAACAAGTGATGGCCAAGTACTTCGCGTTCGATATCTACGGCGAATAAACCTTACCTGAAACCCTGTGGCGCCGGCCTCTTGCGGGCGCTTTGGGCTTGTCTCGCGCGCCTTTTGGCGCTCGTTTGAGGAACTTCATCATGCTTCACGGCTACGGATCGAGCATTCTCGATGGCGCCTGGCTGACCATTAACCTGGCCCTGACCTCCATGAGCATGGCGATTGCTTTGGGGCTGATCGGCGCGGCCTTTCGGTTGTCGCCGCTCAAATGGCTGGCGATGCTGGGCGAAGGGTACACAACCCTGATTCGCGGCATTCCTGACCTGGTGTTGATCCTGCTGATTTTCTACGGCGGCCAGGATCTGGTGAACCGCATCGCCCTGGCGCTCGGTTACACCCGCTACATCGACATCAATCCCTTTATCGCCGGCGTCTGCACCATGGGCTTCATTTTTGGTGCCTATCTGTCAGAAACCTTTCGCGGCGCGTTTATGGCGATCCCTAAAGGTCAGGCCGAGGCCGGCGCGGCGTATGGCATGAGTGGCGCCCAGGTGTTCTGGCGGATTCTGGTGCCGCAGATGATTCGTTTCGCCATTCCCGGGTTCACCAACAACTGGTTGGTGCTGACCAAATCCACTGCGCTGATCTCGGTCATCGGCTTGCAGGACATGATGTTCAAAGCCAAGAACGCAGCGGACGCCACCCATGAGCCGTTCACGTTTTTCCTCGCGGTGGCGGCGCTTTATCTGATGCTGACCAGCGTGTCATTGCTGGTCCTGCGCTATCTGGAAAAACACTACTCGGTCGGCATCAAAGCCGCCGAATTGTGATTGGGAGCAACCCCATGATTCTCGACTACAACCTGATCTGGGAAAACCTGCCGCTGTATTTCAATGGCGCCTTGTTGACCCTCAAAGTCCTGCTGATTTCCCTGGCCTTCGGCCTGGTGCTGGCGATTCCGTTGGCGCTGATGCGGGTGTCCCGATCACCGCTGATCAACTTCCCTGCGTGGCTCTACACCTACGTGATTCGCGGCACGCCGATGCTGGTGCAATTGTTCCTGATCTATTACGGCCTGGCGCAGTTCGCCGCGGTACGTGAAAGCGCGCTCTGGCCGTACCTGTCCAGCGCAACCTTTTGTGCCTGCCTCGCCTTCGCGATCAATACCAGCGCCTATAGCGCGGAACTGCTGGCTGGCAGTTTGAAGTCCACGGCCCACGGCGAGATCGAAGCCGCCAAGGCCATGGGCATGTCGCGCTTTACCCTGTACCGCCGAATTCTGCTGCCGTCGGCCTTGCGCCGGGCGCTGCCGCAGTACAGCAACGAAGTGTTGATGATGCTGCAAACCACTAGCCTGGCATCGATTGTCACCCTGGTGGACATCACCGGCGCCGCGCGTACGGTCAGTGCGCGGTTCTATCTGCCGTTCGAGGCGTTCATCACTGCCGGCCTTATCTACCTGGCCCTGACCTTCATCCTGGTTCGCCTGTTCAAGCTGGCCGAGCGTCGCTGGCTGGCGTATCTGGCACCGCGCAAGCACTAAGGAGCTGTTATGGAGCACATTGAATACCTGTTGCCGTGGAGTGCTTCGGGCACTGAGCGGAAACTGTCGCTGTTTCGCTTTGGCAGCGGACCGCGCAAGGCCTACATTCAGGCGTCCCTGCACGCCGACGAGTTGCCGGGGATGCGCGTGGCGGTTGAACTCAAGCGACGTCTGCGGGTGCTGGAAGAACAAGGTCGACTGAACGGAGTGATCGAGTTAGTGCCGATAGCCAATCCGATTGGCATCGCCCAGATGTTCCAGGCCACCCATCAGGGGCGCTTCGAGTTCTCCAGCGGGAAGAATTTCAATCGGGATTTCCCGGAGCTGGCTGAAGACGTGGCGACGCTGGTGAAAGACCACCTGGGCGACAATGCCGACGTCAACACCGCACTGATCCGCCGGGCCATGGCTGATGTCCTCGTCGACATGCCACCACCGACGTCGGAACTCGATGGCTTGCGCCGCCTGTTGCTGCAACACGCCTGTGACGCCGATGTGGTGCTGGACCTGCACTGCGATTTCGAGTCGATCATGCTGCTTTACGCCATGCCGCAAAACTGGCCGCGATTGCGTTCGTTGGCCGCTCGACTCGGTGCCGGCGCCGCGCTACTGGCCGAGGGTGCGGGCGGCAGTGCCTTCGATGAGGCCTGTGCGATCCCTTGGTTGCGATTGGCCGAGCTCTTTCCTGAAGCCGATATTCCGCTGGCCTGTGTGGCCACCACCATCGAGTTGCGCGGCATGGCCGACACCGAACGCGAACAATGTGTCGATAGCGCCGAGGCCATTCTTGGCTATCTCGCCGAACAAGGCCTGATCAGCGGTGACTGGCCAGCAGCACCAACGACCTGTTGTGAAGCGACGCCATTCGCCGGTGCGCAGTACGCCTATGCGCCGCATCCGGGGGTGGTGAGTTTTCTGCAACCGCTGGGTGCCCGGGTCAGGGTTGGCGATCCGCTGTTCGAAGTGCTGGATCCGCTGACCGATCGCCACAGCATCGTGCGCGCCAGCACCGACGGCATCCTCTATGCCCGAGAACGCCTGCGCTTTGCCCAGCCCGGTTTGTGGCTGGCCAAAGTCGCCGGCACCCGCCTTATTCGCCAGGGTCGCTTGCTCAGCGACTGATTCCAGAGAATAAAAACCATGTACAAACTTGAAGTTCAGGATCTACACAAAAGCTACGGCAGCCACCACGTGCTCAAGGGTGTGTCCCTGGAGGCGAAGGCCGGTGATGTGATCAGCCTCATCGGCTCCAGCGGCTCGGGCAAAAGCACTTTCCTGCGTTGCATCAACCTGCTGGAGCAGCCCAACGCCGGCAACATCGTGCTCAATGGTGAGCCACTGAAACTGGTGACCAACAAACTCGGCGGGCTCAAGGCTGCCGAACCCAAGCAGTTGCAACGCATGCGCTCGCGGCTGTCGATGGTGTTTCAGCACTTCAACCTGTGGTCGCACATGAGCGCCCTTGAAAACGTCATGGAAGCCCCGGTGCATGTGCTGGGCATCAGCAAGAAAGAAGCCCGGGAAAAGGCCGAGCACTACCTGAACAAAGTCGGCGTTTCGCACCGCATGGACGCCTGGCCGGCCCATATGTCGGGCGGCGAGCAGCAGCGTGTGGCGATTGCCCGCGCGCTGGCCATGGAACCGGAAGTGATGTTGTTCGATGAGCCGACCTCGGCACTCGACCCCGAACTGGTCGGCGAAGTACTGAAAGTCATGCAGGACCTCGCCCTCGAAGGTCGCACCATGGTGGTCGTGACCCACGAAATGGGTTTTGCCCGTGAGGTTTCCAATCAACTGGTGTTCCTGCACAAGGGTCAGGTCGAAGAACGTGGCGACCCGCGCGAAGTGCTGGTCAACCCGCAGTCCGAACGCCTCCAGCAGTTTCTTGCCGGGAGTTTGAAATAACCCGACCGGCCTAATGCCAGTCAGTTAAGCAATTTCAGTTGCAGCGCATACTTTGTAGCAGCTGGCGAAGCCTGCGTTCGGCTGCGCAGCAGTCGTGAAATCAGGCAGTGCGGTTCTTCAGGACTACCTCGCGGTCAGGTTTTACGACTGCTGCGCAGCCGAACGCAGCCTTCGGCAGCTGCTACACGGACTGCGTTATCGCTTAACTGACTGGCATTGATCACCGCCCCTTGGCCAAGCGTTGCACACCAACGGTTGGCTTCGGATACACTCCAGCCAACCTTGTGCCACCCCTTCTCCACCCCTCAGGAAATGTTGAGCCGGATATGCCGACCCCATCGAAAAACACCACGGTCTATGCCGCACCGGTTATGCGCAAACTGGCGGAGATCGTTGGCGATTTGCAGCCGTCACTGCGCAAGGTGGCGGACTTTATTCTGCGTCACCCGCTGAGGGCCGCGACGCTGACCATCGAGGAGATGGCCCACGAAACGTCCACCTCGCCAGCTGCGGTCAACCGTTTGGCCAAGGCCCTGAACCTGGGTGGCTATACCGGCATGAAAGCCGAACTGGTCGCGACGTTGCAGCAAATGGTGTCGCCGGTCGACAAACTGCGCAACGAACTGGCGCACCGTCCTGGCGGGGCGTTTGGCCTGCATGAGCAAATCCAGAGTGCCAGCAGCAACCTCGCCACGGCGGCGACCAACAACCATGCAGACACCTTTGAAGCGTTCGTCACGCGCCTGACCACCGCGCGAAAAATCTACATCCTGGGCTTCGGCAACAGCGTCTACTTCGCCGGCCTCGCGGCCTCGACCCTGATGCCTTTCTGCGCCGATGCCACCGCCATCAGTATGGAGGGCGGCAACGAAAACGCCGCTTACCGTCTGGCCGCGATTACCGATCAGGATGTGTTGCTGGCGATCTCCCTGCCGCGCTATTCCCTCGACACCCTGCAACTCGCCCGTTTCGCCAATGAACGGGGTGCCTCGGTGCTGGCAATCACCGATTCACCCGCCTCACCGCTCACCAGCATTGCGGAACACGTGCTGTTTGCTCCCGCCGACCATCCGGTTTTGACCAGTTCCAACATCGCAGTACTCGCCTTGATCGAAGGCTTGGTGGCGGGCGTGATGGCGCGCAACAAGGAAGCCGTCAAACTGGCGACCGAGCTGACCGAAAGTGTGATGGCTTACCTGCACATGCCGGGCAACAGCAAATCGGCGAAAAAATGAGGCCGCTTTCATCGTAGTGCCCTCCAGAATAGCTCCTGCGCATAGCGGCCAAATAACATACGCTATGCGTCCTGCGCTTCGCCAATACTGATATCAAGTCACTTCGGATTGCATATGCTTGACAAAAGAGACATTCATGCCGGCTTTTTACTGCAAAAGCTGTATCAACTGCGCCCGGCTTTCATAGAAGTACGGGAGACCGATTTCTTCCGATTGGCGTTGTACGTCGTAGCTGTATATAGCGTCGACTGGCGCTCTCCGACGCTAGAGATGGCGAGTAAAGAAGTGCTGTCCAAGCGGCCTGCCGGTGATGAAGACTTCGATGCCGTAAGCTGTGTTCTTTTGTTGATGCGACTCAGCAAGTGCAAAATAAAATTAGAGCGTATTGAACAAATGCTCGTGATAGCTCTGGCAGCTGTTTTGAGGGCAGAGTTAGATTCTAAAAGTAGAACAGACCGAATCCATTTTTTTGATTTTCTATTCGATCGCATCAACACACAGGAATATAGTGTTTTACCCCGTCATTCCAAAATTATCGGTGCGCTAAGTGTCTCTTTGGCGGAAAAAGATACCGGCCTGATTGATATGTTCCCTTACAGCGGAGATGCCTTCATTGCGGAGCAATGGATGGGCGTCGGCTTGGGTTATTGCTCCCGACCATTTCCGCAATATGAGTATTGGAGTGTCGTCAATCTCAGGCTAATGCTAAGAGGAATCTACCCGCTGACGGTGTCCGAGGGTTTTCACCTGGACTACGGTGACCATCTAACACTCATCGATTGCTTGTTACCAACAGGCAGCACACAGATATCCGCGTTGATGACTCTGTCGACATTGGTCGAAACTAACCAATTGACACGACGCACACTGGTGATCGTTGGAAATGCTGAAAAAGATCCCGATAATGTTGTCGGCACCCTTAGACATTCACTCAAGCGCAAGAATTTGCTGGAAGCGGTCATAGATTTTTCAAGCTATGACATTACGGGCAATCGTGTTTTGGTCACAGCCTGGCTGCTTAATACTCAAAAGAAGTCGGAAGAAATTTTGTGCATCGACGCCAGCAAACTTAACACTCTCGCGGAAAGAGGTGACGACATCGAGCCGACCTGGTTCGCCGCAGCAATCGTTGACCTCTGGAGGCGTTCCGACATCCTGTTCCGCGCGTCCCGGTATTCACAAGTGCTAGGCAGCTCCCTTAAAGGTCTGTTCAAACAAAACTTCGATGGAGGTTATAAAGACCTGCCAGGTTTCTGCAGGGTACTTCGATCCCGTCAGGTGCTCTCCTATGCAACCATTATTGCGAAAAGGCACATACTTGGAGAGTCCACAGCGTTTTCCAGTTTGGACAACCGCCCGCTCCTCAATGCAGTGATCAACGAACGGCATTCACCGACCTGTTCTTACGTTATTGGCAATAACGGCATAGGGAAAAGTATGTTGCTCAAAGACCTCATTGGCTCTTTCGATAAACATAACACCCGTTCCATTGGCATAGCGTTCAGCCACATTGACCGCTTCCCTCGTCGACGAAAGGCAAGCTCCCTGTTTGAGTACTTGGGGGCCAGAAGTCGCGACAATAACTACTCGCAAAAAAATTCTTCTCGAAAGCTGACAGAGCTTTTGATGAAGGTCTACTCTGATCTTGTACGATTGCACGTTTTCGCCCGAGCTTTGCACCAACTCGAAGTCAATCGTGATCTGTATCTTGTAGCCCCTCGACCGCAGAATAAGTTGCATGACAACCCGCTTGATATGTCTGAGATGATTAATCTGCACACTAACGCCTACCTCAACGAGGAATTGCTTTATGAAACGAAGTACCTCGATTATGAGTTGGGGTTGTCCAGCGGCAGCGATAGTAACGAAGTCATCCGATTCAACGAATTAAGCTCTGGTGAACAGCAGGTCTTTACCTTGCTGGCCAAGATTGTCGCCTCAGCAGAACGTTCGACCGTGTTTCTGATAGACGAACCCGAAATCAGCATGCACGTTCAATGGCAGCAAGTGTTGCCGTCACTGCTATCGGAAATTGCCAAGAATTTTGCATGTTCGTTCGTCATCGCCACTCACTCACCCATCATCATCGCCAATGCCAAAGATGACATCGACCATTGTTTCCTCGCCAGAGATAAGAAACTCACGTCTATCCCGTCAGATCAGCGCCACTCTGTAGAAACCATCCTGCTAGAGGGTTTTAGAACCTACACGCCGCATAATCGCGAAATTCATGAACGCTGTGCGGCGCTGGTTTCCCAAGCGATTCGATCCAGCAATCAGACACAACGCCCGAAGACAGACATCTTTAAGCAGATGACGAAAGAGTTGAGAGTGATGGAGTCCATCATGAATAACACTGTCTGCGACAAGTCCGACATGAGATTCAAGCATGATCTTAAATTGATCGGGCAAACCCGCGCCGCCCTACGGGAGCTGTTCAAGTACAACAGCGAGGAGCAGCACGTATGAGCGTCTGCACAATACCTTCAGCAAAGGATATGTTGACGCAACTCAAGGCCTACAGGCGTCAGGCCTACAAGGTCAAAATGTACCGTTTATCGTCACTCATCTTTCTCACTCAGCTGCACAGACAGTCCCTGAGTGGTGATAAAAATACCTGGCAAACACTTTCAGATCACCGAAAAAAGGAAAAAAACGGGGTCACCGGCCCACTAATCAAAAGTGCGTTCAGAAGTTACCTTTGCACCTTGCAGAGCAATCGGTGTTGCTACTGCCGCCGTTGGCTGAATAACATAGCTCACGCAAGACCAATTGATCACATCCTGCCGAAGAGCACTTACCCGCAGTTCGCAATCCACTTCTGGAATCTGGCGTTAGCCTGTTACGACTGCAATGAGCAAAAGAAGCAAAACGATTGGGGGCAATTCCCCAGCAAGCATGTGACCTACCCGGACCCGACTGCCATTACACATTTTTTTCATCCCCGATTTCATGTGTACGACGAACACATCAGTTTTTTTAGAATCGAAACAAACCAGACTTACCTCACCACCTTCAAAGGCATTAGCCCTCAGGGGAAGCATTTGTGCAGTGAGTTGTTGTACATCATTTCCGGAAAGGAAACCTTATGCAGTAATAACCCAGCCTTGGCGGGTGCTTTATCAGATATCGAAGCTTTCCAACAGGAAAACCAGGCTGGCGAACTTCCCTTGCTCGCAGAGTTTCGTCGAGGTCTGGACACTTCCATACTCCACATGTTGAAAGACAGTGGTGCCTGCGATGTTGGCCCAAGCTAATTAGCGTCTGGATGCGCCACAGGGTTTGCGGGCAAGCGTCTGACTGGGAAGTTCGTTGAACAACGCGCGATAACTGCTGGAAAATCGCCCTAAATGCCAGAACGACCAGTGCATCGCCACTTCGGCAACGGTGGTGTCCATCGCTGTGCGACTGAGCAGTTCGCGGCGTGCGCTGTTGAGTCGGCGTAAGCGCAGCCAATGGGTCGGGGTCATCCCGGTATAAGCCTTGAACGCATGCTGCAACTGCCGCAGTGAAACCCCGGCAACCTGCGAAAGCTCAAGCAAATTCAGGGTCTCTTCCGGGGTGTCAGCCGCCCATTCACCGATGCGTTTCATCACTGCACGCTCTTCGGCGCGGCGCTGTAACCCTCCGCGATCAAGGCAAACACACGCGTTGTCGAGGATGTACAGGCAGTCTTCCAGCAACTGCTGGGTCAACGCCTCCTTGCTCGGCGGATCGAGCGTCTGCGCCAGTCGGGTCAACGTTCCGCTGAGCCAGCGGCTGAACAGCGCGTTCTGTCCCGAATTCAGTGGTGCCATGAACAGGCCTTCGAGCCTGGCCACGTTCAAACCGTGACGTTGCACAAACTCCGGGCCGAACA
Source organism: Pseudomonas sp. LBUM1645 (assembly GCF_059716185.1). Taxonomy (NCBI): domain Bacteria; kingdom Pseudomonadati; phylum Pseudomonadota; class Gammaproteobacteria; order Pseudomonadales; family Pseudomonadaceae; genus Pseudomonas; species Pseudomonas sp. LBUM1645. The sequence goes on along the minus strand of NZ_CP166811.1, from coordinate 3,367,936 downwards.
CCACGGCGATTTCCTGGTAGTTCTCCGGGGTGATCCAGATGTTGCGGCTTTCGCCATTCAACACGTACAGCGCGTTGTCGCTTCGGTCGAAACAGAACGCCAGCGAGCCTTCGGGCGCACTGAAATTCTGCTCGACCCGCGTGTTCATCTGTTCCTCGTAAATCTCCACGCCTTGCAGGTCCAGGTAGCGCACGCGCCCGGCGAAATGCCCCGGCGACATTTGCTGGTAATGCTGCACCCAACCCGGGGTGGCGCGGATTTGCTCGGCTACATCGGCAGTGTTGAACGCTTGGACTTGCAGGGGGTTACACGTTGTCATGGGTGACCTTACGCACTCGTTTGGTGCGTTTTGGTGCTGCTGAAAGTGGATAGATGGAACGTCAAGGCTCGCCCAAGATAGTCGTCAACGCGCCACAGGGGAAGTGTGTGGTGGATGAAACCAGCCTCCCCGGCGTTAATAAAACCAATAACGAGGTCTTTATGAATGTCCCTTTCGATCAGCTGCTCACGTGGCTGAAAGATCACAAGATTACCGAAGTCGAGTGTGTGGTCAGCGACTTGACCGGCATTGCACGCGGCAAAATTGCACCCACCAACAAGTTCCTGCATGAGCGAGGCATGCGCCTGCCGGAAAGTGTGCTTTTGCAAACGGTAACCGGGGACTTTGTCGACGACGACATCTACTACGACCTGCTCGACCCGGCCGACATCGACATGGTGTGCAAGCCCGTCTCGGACGCGGTGTACGTGATTCCATGGGCCATCGAGCCCACCGCTATCGTGATTCACGACACCTTCGACAAGTTCGGCAACCCGATCGAGCTGTCACCGCGCAACGTGCTGAAAAAAGTCCTGCAACTGTACACCGACAAAGGCTGGCGGCCGATTGTCGCGCCGGAAATGGAGTTCTACCTCACCCAGCGCTGCGAAGATCCGGACTTGCCGCTCAAGGCACCGCTGGGCCGTTCAGGCCGTGCAGAAAGTGGTCGTCAGTCGTTTTCCATCGACGCCGCCAACGAATTCGATCCGCTGTTTGAAGACGTGTACGACTGGTGCGAGCTTCAAGGCCTGGACCTCGATACCTTGATCCACGAAGACGGCCCGGCGCAGATGGAAATCAACTTCCGTCATGGCGATGCACTGGATCTGGCCGACCAGATCACCGTGTTCAAACGCACCCTGCGCGAGGCGGCGCTCAAGCACAACGTCACCGCGACCTTCATGGCCAAACCGATTGGCGATGAGCCCGGCAGCGCCATGCATATCCACCAAAGCGTGGTGGACATCGCCACCGGCCAGCCGATCTTTGCCGATGCCGACGGGCAGATGAGCGAGCTGTTCCTGCATCACATCGGCGGCCTGCAAAAGTACATCCCCAAAGTGCTGCCGATGTTTGCGCCGAACGTCAATTCGTTCCGCCGCTTCCTGCCGGACACCTCGGCGCCGGTGAACGTCGAATGGGGCGAAGAAAACCGCACCGTGGGCCTGCGTGTGCCGACCTCTACGCCGGACGCGATGCGCGTGGAAAACCGTTTGCCGGGCGCCGATGCCAACCCTTATCTGGCGATCGCTGCGAGTCTGCTGTGCGGGTATCTGGGCATGGTCGAGCGCATCGAACCGAGTGCTGCGGTGCAAGGTCGTGCTTATGAACGTCGCAACCTGCGCTTGCCGATCACCATCGAAGACGCCCTGACGCAGATGGAAGAATGCGAAACCATCGGGCGTTATCTGGGCAGCAAATTCGTCCGCGGTTATGTCGCGGTCAAGCGCGCCGAGCACGAGAACTTCAAGCGCGTGATCAGCTCGTGGGAGCGAGAGTTCCTGCTGCTCAGCGTCTGAGACCTGCTCTGCCCGTGAGGGCCTCATCGTCGGAACGCCGCCCGGAGCAAGCTCGCTCCCACAGGGAAACGCATTCCAAATGTGGGAGCGAGCTTGCTCGCGATGGCGGCCGCCAGAACACCAAAGAAACGCCTGATAAATCCAAAAATTCGAAGAGGTGTCGATATGCGTCTATTGAAATCCGTGGCTCCGGTCGCCCTGGCGTTATTGTTCAGCGCCGTTGCGCAGGCTCAGCCAACGGTCAGCGTCTACAACTGGACCGATTACATCGGCGAGACCACCCTCGTCGACTTCCAGGCGAAAAGCGGGATCAAGGTGATCTACGACGTATTCGATTCCAACGAAACCCTGGAGGGAAAATTGCTCGCTGGCCGCACCGGGTATGACGTGGTGGTGCCGTCCAACCACTTCCTCGCTCGCCAGGTGAAAGCCGGCGCGTTCCTGAAGCTCGATCGTTCGCAGCTGCCCAACTTCAAGAACCTCGATCCGAAACTGTTGGCGCTGCTGGAGAAAAACGATCCGGGTAACGAACACTCAGTCCCGTACCTGTGGGGCACCAACGGCATCGGCTACAACGTCGACAAGGTCAAGCAAGTGCTGGGCATTGACCGCATCGATTCCTGGGCGGTGTTTTTCGAACCGGAGAACCTGAAAAAACTCAGCCAGTGCGGCGTGTCGATGATGGATTCGGCCGATGAAGTGTTCCCGGCCGTTCTCAATTACATGGGCATGGACCCGCGCAGCGAAAACCCTGAAGACTTCAAAAAAGCCGAAGCCAAGCTGTTGGCCATCCGCCCTTACATCACCTACTTCCACTCCTCGAAGTACGTTTCAGATTTGGCCAACGGCGACATCTGCGTAGCTTTCGGTTACTCGGGTGATGTGTTCCAGGCCGCGAACCGGGCCAAGGAAGCCAAGAATGGCGTGAACATCGCCTATGCGATCCCCAAGGAAGGCAGTAACTTGTGGTTTGACCTGTTGGCGGTTCCTGCAGACGCCAGCAACCAGAAAGAAGCGCACGCCTTCATCAACTACTTGCTCGATCCGCAAGTGATTGCCAAGGTCAGCGCGTCGGTCGGTTACGCCAACCCTAACCCGGCGTCCAAGCAAGACATGGACCCTGAGCTGGTCAACAATCCTGAGGTTTATCCGCCCCAGGCAGTCCTCGACAAGCTCTACATTTCGACCACCCCGCCCCAGCCGATCATGCGTTTGATGACCCGTTCCTGGAGCAAAGTGAAGTCCAACCAATGAACCAGTACAGCAACGAACATGCTCGTTCCTATTACGCGGCGTCGGCCAATGGAATGGCGCCCTACCCTACACTGGCCGCGGACCTTGAAGCCGATGTCTGCGTGATCGGCGGTGGCTTTACCGGCGTTAACACGGCGATTGAACTGGCGCAGCGCGGAGTCTCGGTGATTCTGCTGGAGGGCCGACGGATCGGCTGGGGCGCCAGCGGACGTAACGGCGGGCAACTGATCCGCGGTATCGGCCATGACGTCAGCGGTTTTGCCCGTCATGTCGGTGAAGAAGGCGTGCGCTACCTTGAGCGTGCGGGTGTCGACTCGGTCGCTCTTGTGGGCAACCGCATTCGCGAACACGGGATTGATTGCGACCTGCGCTGGGGGTTCTGTGAACTCGCCAATACTAAAGCGCAGTTCGCGGCATTCAAGGCTGAGCAGCAAGGCCTTGCCGAATCGGGCTACGCCCACGAAACCCGACTCGTCGGGCCGGAGCAGGTCCGTCAGCAGGTGGTGAACTCAGGCGTGTATGCCGGTGGTCTCGTCGATATGGGCTCGGGTCACTTGCACCCGCTCAATCTAGTGCTCGGCGAAGCGCGGCTAGCCGAATCTCTTGGGGTACGGATCTTCGAGCAAAGCCCGGTGCTAGAGTTGATCCATGGCAGCACTGTGCAGGTTCGCTGTGCCGGTGGCACGGTGCGCGCAGGCAGTCTGGTGCTGGCGTGCAACGCTCACCTGGAAGAGCTCGAACCGAAACTGAGTGGCAAGGTCCTCCCGGCGGGCAGCTACATTATCGCCACCGAGCCGTTGACGCCCGAACAGGCTGCGCAATTGATCCCGCATAACCTGGCGCTCTGCGACCAGAAAGTCGGCCTGGATTACTACCGGCTCTCGGCGGACCGACGCTTGCTGTTCGGCGGCGCCTGCCATTATTCCGGGCGCGATCCGGCGGATATCGAAGCTTACATGCGCCCGCACATGCTCAAGGTTTTCCCGCAATTGGCCAACGTGCGCATCGACTATCAATGGGGCGGCAAGATTGGCATCTCGGCCAATCGCTTCCCACAGGTCGGGCGCTTGAGCCAGCATCCGAACGTGTTTTACGCCCAGGGTTACTCCGGTCATGGCCTGAACGTGACCCACTGGTGCGCAAAGCTGTTGGGCGAAGCGATCCACGTCGGACACAGCCAGGGCTTTGACGTGTTCAGCGCCGTGCCGCACATGACCTTTCCCGGTGGGCCTATGCTGCGTTCTCCACTGCTGGCCCTCGGTATGTTCTGGTATCGCCTGCGCGAACTGCTGGGGTGACACCCCCTCGGTTAAACGCCATTCCACTGTAGGAGCTGCCGAAGGCTGCGATCTTTTGATTTGGATCTTGAAGATCTAAAGATCGCAGCCTTCGGCAGCTCCTACAGGGGAGAAATCGCCCATCCGCATCCCATTGAACAGCCTTTTAATTTGCTCAATCGCTAGGCGCTTCTATATTGAGGGAGTGCTCTGACTTCCCTGCGTCCTGGCGAGTGCAGCCTATGGCTACGACTGACCCACTGATCATCTGCGAGCACTGCGACTGCGTGTATGAAAAAGTCACGCTCGCCAAACATCAGAAAACCCTCTGTACGCGCTGCGGCGGCGTGCTTCAGCGCTATAACGGCCTGACGGTGGAACAACGTCTGGCGTTGACCTTCACCGCGTTGATGCTGTGGATTTTCGCCAATTTCTATCCCGTCATGAGCATCAGCCTCAAAGGCCTTAAAAACAGCGCAACACTCTGGGATTCGGTGCTGGCCCTGAGTCTGGGGCCGATCACTTTCATCGCCATGGTGGCGGCGATCTCGATGATCATCGCGCCGATTTTCCAGCTGGTGCTGCTTATCTGGGTCCTGAGCTTCGCCCTCGCCCACCAGCGCTCGCCCGGCTTCAAGTTCTGCATGCGCTGGCTGGAAACCCTCAGGCCCTGGAGCATGCTGGAGGTTTGTCTGCTGGGGGCGATGGTCGCGGTCATCAAACTCGCCGGATTGCTGGATGTGCTGCCCGGCATCGGCCTTTTCGCCCTGGCCATTCTCAGTCTGATGATGATCCGCATTGCCGGGCGCGACATCCGTGAACTATGGGACATCTTATGAACAGGCCCCCGGTGGCGAGTGAACTCAACCTGTGCCTGTGTCATAGCTGCGGCCTGGCCTGTGACATGACCGATGAACCTCACGAATGCACACGGTGCGGTGCGCCACTGCATCGGCGCAAAACCAACGCCCTGACCCGGACCTGGGCCTATCTACTGACATCGCTGGTGTTTTATATCCCGGCTAATCTGCTGCCAGTGATGAACACCAAAATGGTCGGCAACGGCGCCGATAGCACGATCATGAGCGGTGTACTGGATTTCTGGAAGCACGGCGCCTGGGATATTGCCCTGATTATTTTCATCGCCAGCATCGCGGTGCCGGGCATTAAGTTCGTCGCCCTGACGCTGTTACTGGTGACCGTTCAGCGCGACAGCCAATGGGCGAGTAAGCAGCGGTCAACGCTGTACCGTTTCGTCGAGCTCATCGGTTACTGGTCGATGCTCGATGTGATCGTGGTCGCCCTGGTGGCCTCACTGGTGAAGTTTCAAGCCCTGGCCGATATCGAACCGCGCCCGGGCATTCTGTTCTTCGGTCTGGTGGTGGTGTTCACCATGCTGTCGGCAATGAGTTTCGACCCACGCCTGATCTGGGATAAAGAAGAGCGGGACAACCCAAACGAGGAGGTCATGGATGAAGTCGCAAGCCACTAATGGGCCGCAAGCCCCCGGGCAGGCCCCAGTCAAGACCCGCCGCTTCAGCGTTTCGCTGGTGTGGATCGTCCCGATCGTCGCGGTGCTGGTGGGGATTTCCCTGGTCGTGCACACCATGATGCAGGAAGGTCCGACCATTACCGTCACGTTCAAGACCGGTAGCGGCCTGACGGCCAACAAGACCGAGGTCAAATACCGCAACGTGGTGATCGGGCATGTCTCGGAGGTGGAACTGAGCAATGACCAGAAAAGCGTCAACGCCACGATCAAACTAGACAAGCAGGCGGAAAGTTTCACCCGCGAAGACTCGCAATTCTGGGTCGTGCGTCCGCGTATTGGCGCCGGCGGGGTGTCGGGGATCGATACCCTGCTGTCTGGGGATTACATTGGCGCCGACATCGGCCAGGCCAATGCTCGCTCCAAGAACTTTACCGGCCTGGAAAACCCGCCGCCGATTACCTATGGCGAGCCGGGCAAGCGCTTCACCCTGCGCACCCAGGATCTCGGTTCACTGGACATTGGCTCGCCGGTTTACTACCGCAAGATTCCGGTGGGGCAAGTGGTGGCCTATGCCCTGGACGCCGACGGCAAAGGGGTGAACATCGAAGTGTTCATCCACGCGCCCAACGATGCCTACGTCACTGAAAACACCCGGTTCTGGAACGCCAGCGGGATCGACCTGAACGTCGGCGCCAATGGCTTTTCGGTGAAAACCGAATCGCTGTCATCGATCCTGGTGGGCGGTATCGCATTCCGTGCTCCGGAATACAGCCCTAACGATCAACTGGCCGCCGAGGACAAAGCCTTCGACCTGTTCGAAGATCAGCTAACCGCCCTCGCCCCGCCCAGCGGCAAGGGGCAATTCTTGAGTTTGCGTTTCGATCAGGCCTTGCGCGGGCTGAGGGTTGGCGCGCCGGTGGAATTCCTTGGCATCGAGTTCGGCAGAGTCGTGTCGGTCAATCTGGATTTCGACGCGAAAAAGCGCAGTTTTCCGGTCAATGTCGGCATCGTGATCTACCCGCAACGCCTCGGCCAGGCCCACACCAAAATGCTCGAGGTCTTGAAGCATGACCCCAACGACGAAGCCGCTGGCATACGTCTGATGGGCACCTTCATCGACAACGGTCTGCGGGCCCAGGCACGGAGCGGCAACCTGTTGACCGGCCAGCTCTACATTTCGCTCGACTTCTACCCCAAAGCGGAAAAAGTCGTATTCGATCCGACCGCCCGTCCAGTCTCTATCCCAACCGTTCCTGGCAGCCTCGAGCAGTTGCAAGAAAAACTGGAGGGCATGGTCAACAAGATCAACCAGCTGCCAATCGAGCGCATTGCCGGCAACCTGGACAGCAACCTCGTCGAACTGCGTAAAGGTCTGGCGCAATTCAACGCCAAGACCCTCCCCGGCGTGCAGACCACCCTGGCGGATGTCAGCAAGACCCTGCAATCGGCCAGTTCGACCTTGGCCGAAGACTCGCCGCAACGCGAACAATTAGGTCAGACCCTCGACGAACTCGGGCGCATGTCGCGCTCCTTGCGTGAACTCTCGGATTACCTGGGACGGCATCCGGAATCGCTGATTCGCGGTCGTCCCGACAATGCTGCGCCGATGGACCTGCAGGGGCCGCCGCGCAAATGACCACAGGAGCATCACTCATGGTTTATCCGCTGAAGATCAGCTTGGTCACTGCATTGTTGCTACTCGCCGCTTGCCGCAGTGATCCGATTCAATTCCACACCCTGATTCCGGCTCAACCGGGACTTGCTGCGCGAAACAGCGGTGCGGAAATCCAGATTGAGGGCATCAGCGTGCCGCCCCAGGTCGATCGTCCGCAGATCGTCATCCGCCAGGGCAACAGTGGCATGGCGATCCTCGAAACCGAGTGGTGGGGCGCGAGCCTGTCGGATGAGTTGCGCAGCGCGCTGGTCGATCAAATGGTCAACGCCAATCCCCGGCGCAACGTGTCGGTGCGGGTGGACGTGCAGCGCTTCGACTCGGTTCCAGGGCAATATGCGTTGATCGACGTCAAGTGGCGCCTGCGCAATCTGGGCGAAGGTGATGCGGGGCTGCTCACCTGCCGCAACACTTTGCAGACGCCTTCAGGGCCGTCCATCGATGAACTGGTGGCGGCTCAACAAAACAACGTTAAACGCCTGGCCGCGCTTATCAGCCAGGCCGCTGTCGGCACACAAAAAGGGTGTCCATCGGCTTAATCAAGCCATAACGCGATCCGTAGCAGCTGGCGAAGCCTGCGTTCGGCTGCGAAGCAGTCGTGAAATCAGGCAACGCGGTGTATCAGTAAAACCACGTACTCAGGGTTTACGACTGCTTCGCAGCCGAACGCAGGCATCGCCAGCTGCTACATGTGATGCGTTGCTACTGAAATTTTGACGCTTTTTTCTCATTTGGCACTTTACATTTGCCGCCGCCTTAATCATGCAAATGATTCGTATTGGCCTACAATAATTGACGACCGTCCCGGTTGAATCTGCGCGCACGATTATTAAAAAAAACAGGAGCTGCCAACGCATGAGTCCCAACATCCCTTCTTTCCTGAAAACAGCACTGCTGGCCACCGCTTTGCTGAGTGCCGGTCACGTGTATGCAGCGGATGCCGATGGCATCGTGGTCTACAACGCCCAGCACGAAAGCCTGACCAAATCCTGGATCGAGGGCTTTACCAAGGAAACCGGCATCAAAGTCACGGTGCGCAATGGTGACGACACAGAGATGGGCAATCAGATCGTGCAGGAAGGCGCCGCCTCCCCGGCCGACGTATTCCTGACCGAAAACTCCCCGGCGATGGTGCTGGTCGACAACGCGGGGCTGTTTGCACCGGTTGCGCCGGCCACCCTGGAACAGGTCGGCGATGCTTACCGCCCGGCCCATGGCAAATGGGTGGGGATCGCCGCGCGCTCCACGGTGTTTGTCTATAACCCGAGCAAACTGCCCGAAGCCGAACTGCCCAAGTCGCTGATGGACCTCGCCGGCCCGAACTGGAAAGGCCGTTGGGGCGCTTCACCGGCCGGTGCCGACTTCCAGGCCATCGTCGCCGCCGTGCTGGAACTCAAAGGCGAAGCCGCCACCCTGGAATGGCTGAAAGGGATGAAAACCAACTTTACCGCGTACCGGGGCAACAGCGCCGTGCTTAAAGCGGTCAACGCCGGGCAGATCGACAGCGGCGTGATCTACCACTATTACAGCTTCGGCGACCAGGCCAAGACCGGCGAAAACAGCAAGAACACCGCCCTGCACTACTTCAAGCACAAGGATCCGGGCGCATTTGTCAGTGTCTCCGGCGGCGGCGTTCTGGCGTCCAGCAAACACAAGGAACAAGCCCAGGCGTTCCTCAAATGGATTACCGGCAAAGATGGCCAGGCCATCCTCAAAACCGGCAAATCGTTCGAATACGCGGTGGGCAAGAACGCTGAATCCAACCCAAAACTGGTGCCTTTGCAGCAACTCGACGCGCCGACAGTCGATGCTTCAAAACTCGACAGTAAAAAAGCCGTGGAGCTGATGACTCAGGCCGGACTGCTCTAATTGATGCCTGAAACCTTGCCGTCGGGTATCGCTGAGGCGATACCCACGAACTTGCGACGACGATCCCGCGGAATCTTCGCGGGGCGTGGTGGCGCGTGGGTGATCGGTTTGTCGGTGCTGGTGTCGCTGCTGTCGCTGCTGCCGATTGCCTTCGTCATCGGCGTATCGTTTCAGACAGGCTGGGCGACCCTTGTGCCGCTGGTCTTCCGGCCGCGGGTCGCTGAATTATTGATCAACACCGTTTTACTGGTGGTGATCACGATTCCGTTGAGCGTCATGTTGGGCCTGTCTCTGGCCTGGCTGACAGAGCGCACCAACCTGCCTGGGCGACGCTGGTGGTCGTTGCTGGCGACCGCGCCGCTGGCGGTGCCGGCGTTCGTGCACAGCTATGCGTGGGTCAGCCTGTTCCCACCGATTCACGGGCTGTTTGCCGGGGTTCTGGTGTCGGTCATCGCCTACTTCCCGTTCCTGTACCTGCCGATTGCTGCGACCTTGCGCAGGCTCGATCCGGCCATCGAAGACGTTGCCGAATCGCTGGGGCTCAAGCCTTGGGCGATATTTTTCCGCGTGGTGCTGCCGCAACTGCGCCTGGCCATCTGCGGCGGCGCGTTGCTGGTGGGCCTGCACCTGCTGGCCGAATATGGCCTGTACGCGATGATCCGTTTCGACACCTTCACCACGGCCATCTTCGATCAGTTCAAGTCCACCTTCAACGGCCCCGCCGCCCACATGCTGGCCAGCGTGCTTGCGCTGTGTTGCCTGGTGATGCTCACCGCAGAATCGGCCGCTCGCGGCACGGCGCGTTACGCCCGCGTCGGGTCGGGAAGCGCTCGCGAGCAGCGGGTAGTACGCCTGAAATCTGCAACCACCTTCCTCGCCCTGACCGTACAGATCGCGACCTGCGCACTGGCGCTGGGCGTGCCACTGGTGACTTTAGGTAACTGGCTGATAGCCGGCGGTACGCAGGTCTGGCAGATGGACGAGCTTCTGCCTGCGCTGGAACAAACGCTGCTGCTCGGTGTTGCGGGTGCCGCCCTCACCACTTGCGCCGCCATCCCGATTGCCTGGCTGTCGATTCGCTCTCCGGGCCGGTTGCAACGTGTGCTGGAAAGCTGCAACTACATCACCAGTTCGTTGCCCGGGATCGTCGTGGCCCTGGCATTGGTGACCATCACCATCCATTTCGCCCGGCCGATTTACCAGACGACGATCACGGTGTTGCTGGCGTATCTGCTGATGTTTTTGCCCCGCGCCCTGGTCAGTTTGCGCGCCGGGATCGCACAGGCGCCGGTCGAGCTGGAAAACATGGCCCGCAGCCTCGGCCGCTCGCCTGCCCGGGCATTGTGGCTGATCACCCTGCGCCTGGCCGCGCCCGGCGCTGCCGCTGGCGCCGCACTGGTGTTTCTGGCGATCACCAATGAGTTGACCGCCACCCTGCTGCTCTCCCCCAACGGCACGCGCACCCTGGCCACCGGGTTTTGGGCCATGACCAGCGAAATCGATTACGCCGCGGCTGCGCCCTATGCCCTGCTGATGATTTTGCTGTCGCTTCCGTTGACCGGACTTCTTTATCACCAATCCAAACGAACGGCTGGCCGATGAACGCTCTCGAACTCCATTCCATTTCCAAGTCCTACGGTTCCCATCAAGCGCTGGAGAGCATCAACCTGTCGGTGCCAACGGGCAGTCGAACGGTCATCGTCGGCCCGTCCGGTTCAGGAAAAACCACGTTGTTGCGGATGATCGCCGGCTTCGAATTCCCGGATACGGGCCGTCTTTCACTCAATGGCCAAACGCTCGTCGACAATACCCATGAAGTCCCGGCGCATCAGCGTTTGATTGGTTATGTTCCGCAGGACGGCGCCCTGTTCCCACACATGACCGTGGCCGCGAACATCGGTTTCGGGCTTTCGATCAAGGGCGGTGCTAAACAGGAGCGCGTCGCAGAGTTGATGGACAGCGTGGCGCTGGATGCGAACATGGCCAACCGTTGGCCCCATGAACTCTCCGGCGGCCAGCAACAACGCGTGGCACTGGCGCGGGCGTTGGCGCAACAGCCGCGCTTGATGTTGCTGGACGAGCCGTTTTCGGCTCTCGACACCGGACTTCGAGGCGCCATGCGCAAAATGGTCGCACGGCTACTGACCGACGCCGGCGTGACCACCATTCTGGTCACCCATGACCAGAGTGAAGCGTTGTCGTTTGCCGATCAGCTGGCGGTGATGCGCGACGGTCGGCTGGTGCAGTCGGGCCATCCGCTGGACCTTTACCGTTACCCCGAGGATGAACAAACCGCGTTGTTTCTGGGGGATGCCGTGGTCATGCCCGCCAGAATCGAAGCCGGCTGGGCCCATTGCGATCTCGGTCGGATACCGGTGAACAACCACCGCAACAACAAATCGGCGCAGATCATGCTGCGTCCCGAACAACTGCAACTCGTCAGCATCCAGCCCAGCACGACCAAGGCTGCCGGGTGTCGCGCCGTCGTGACCGAGCGGGATTTCAGCGGCAATACCTGCACGTTGACGGTGGAATTGGAAGCGTTGGCTTCCGGGCAACAGCCTGGTCGATCATTAATGGTGCGCAGTTCGGGCCTGTATGCGCCACCCGCCGGCAGCGCGGTTCACGTCTCGACGATCGGCCATGCCCACGTACTGAGCGAATCTTGAACCCCGTCCATCAAAGATCGAACCGGTCCACGGCCCGACGCCGTTCGTTGTCATCGCGCACATCGTAGTTGGCCGTGGTCTGGATGTTGCTGTGATGGGCGAGTTTCTGGGCGATCGACAAGTCGTACTCCTCGATCACTCGGGTAATGAATGAACGTCGGAAGTCATGCGGCATGATTTTCACCCCGACCTGCGCACCCCGCTGTCGGGCGATGTAATAAATCGCATGTTTGGTGATGCGCTCGCGGGTGATGTGACTGCCGCGGCGGATGCGGTTGAACAGGAACGTATCGTCCGTTTCGCCCTCCTTCAGTAGCGAACGCCGCAGTTCCAGCCAGTCATTGAGCTTGGCGAACGCCCAGGCCGGTGCGTACTTGATCAATTGCTTGTTGCCCTTGGCGGTCACACGAAGGCTGCGCTCGGCGAAATCGACCTGGTTCAGGTCCAGGTTCACCGATTCCGATTTGCGCATGCCCGAGCCATACAAAATCCCGATGATCGCCGCATCCCTCAACCCTTGTGGCCGTGGGTCGGCAGCGCAGACCGCCATCAATTCCTGGATCAGCGTGCGCCTTAGGTTTCGCCCCTGGGACAATCGCGTGCCGGCAATCCCTTTCACCGAACGCATTTTCAGCAAGTGTTCCTGACTGATCAGGCTCATGCGCCACGCTTCGTTCATCACCCCACGCACCGCGTTGACGTACAGCGAAGAGGTATTCGGCGCGTAGCCGTCCGTGCGCAAAGTGGCCACGAGCGCGATGACATCTTCCGGTTGCAGGTTGTGCCAGGGAATCTCCTCGACGTTCATGTCTTCGAAGCCCAACCGGTCAGCGGCGTCCTGCAGCACGTAACGCATGGTCAGTTGGCTGGACGGTGCCAGACGCGCCAGGTACAGGGTCAGCGGATTGGTCTTTGAAGGGATTGAGTCGGTAGCGGGTAAGTCAATCAAACGAAACGGCCTTAATGTGGAAACAGTTCATTAACAACTAAGGATTGAAACATCCTTCATATAAAGCGGGACACTTCTGCAGGACTTTCTACTAAAAAACTCGATGAACGGCAGAAGTCTGAACAGTGGCTGTATGACTTTCAGATAAACGATTCGCCGACCGGGTTTTCATGTTCCTTTCACAAAATCGGGAATAACCTCAATGAATCCGGGGTGACCCTGCTCTTGGTCCCAACCTGCCGCCCATGGCAGCAAAAGTCAACTGATGTGCTTTCTCATGCATTTGAAGTAACTGATTGATGCAGCTTTCGTTTTATCGTCTACGCTAATATTGGATCCAATATTTTAGCCTCTTCGGCTACTCACTTTTCAGCCCCGAGGTACCCATGACTCAGGCTTTTCTCCCCTTCTCCCGTCCCAGTATCGGCGATGAAGAAATTGCCGCCGTAGAGCAAGTATTGCGTTCCGGCTGGATCACTACCGGGCCGAAAAATCAGGAACTGGAAGAGCAATTCGCCAACTACGTGGGATGTCGTCATGCCGTGGCACTGTCCTCGGCCACCGGCGGGATGCACATCACGTTACTGGCATTGGGAATTGGTCCGGGCGATGAAGTCATCACGCCGTCCCAGACCTGGGTGTCCACCGCAAACATGATTTGCCTGTTGGGCGCGACCCCGGTATTCGTCGACGTTGATCGCGACACACTGATGAGTGACCTGACCAGCATCGAAGCCGCGATCACGCCGCGCACCAAAGCCATTATTCCGGTGCATTACGCCGGTGCCGCGTTCGATCTCGATCCGCTTTATGCGCTGGCCGACAAACACGGCATCCCGGTCATCGAAGATGCCGCTCACGCCGCAGGCACCTTCTACAAAGGTCGTCATGTCGGCGCGAAAGGCACGGCGATCTTCTCCTTCCACGCGATCAAGAACATGACCTGCGCCGAGGGCGCCATGTTCGTCAGTGACGATGAAGCCCTGGCCAGTCGTGTGCGCATGCTCAAGTTTCACGGCCTTGGCGTCGACGCCTATGACCGCATGACTCACGGCCGTAAACCTCAGGCGCAGGTGATGGAGCCGGGGTTCAAATACAACCTGGCCGACATCAACGCCGCCATCGCCCTGGTGCAACTGGAGCGCCTGGATCAGATCAATGCCAAGCGTACCGAACTGGCCCGCGCCTACCTGCAGCGCCTCGAAGGATCAAAGGTGCAGCCGTTGGCGATTCCGGCGTACCCGCAGCGGCACGCTTGGCACCTGTTCATCCTGCGGATCGACAGCGAGCGCTGCGGGCTGGACCGCGAAGCGTTCATGAAGGCCCTGCAAGCACAGAACATCGGCACCGGCATTCACTTCATCGCCACTCACCTCCACACCTACTACCGCCAACGCTTCCCCAACATCTATCTGCCCAACACCGAATGGAACTCGGCACGGCTGTGCTCGATTCCGTTGTTCCCCGACATGACCCTCGATGACGTCGATCGTGTGGTCGGTGCCATTGAAAACGTTATGGACGCAAGCCTGTGAAACCTTACCCGATCCGTTGCGTGTCGATCGTCATCCCGGTCTACAACGAGCAAGACAGTCTGCCGGAATTGCTCCGGCGCACCGAAGCGGCGTGCCAGCAATTGCACCATGACTACGAGATTGTGTTGGTCGATGACGGCAGCCGCGATGACTCGGCGCAGATCCTCGAAGACGCCGCCAATCGCGAGTGCAGCCCGGTGGTGGCGGTCATTCTCAACCGCAACTATGGCCAGCACGCGGCAATCATGGCCGGTTTCGAGCAGTGCAAAGGTGATGTGATTATTACCCTCGACGCGGACCTGCAAAACCCGCCCGAGGAGATCCCGCGGTTAGTGGCTCAGGCCGAGCTGGGTTATGACGTGGTCGCCACCGTGCGTAGCAATCGCCAGGACTCGGCGCTGCGTCGCTGGCCGTCGAAGCTGATCAATCTGGCTGTGCAGCGCTCCACCGGCGTCGCCATGACCGACTACGGCTGCATGCTCCGCGCTTACCGGCGAACCATCGTCGACGCCATGCTCGCCTGCCGCGAACGCAGCACCTTCATCCCGATCCTCGCCAATAGCTTCGCCCGGCACACCACGGAAATTGTTGTGCTGCATGCCGAGCGTGAACACGGTGAATCCAAGTACAGCCCCATGCGCCTGGTCAACCTGATGTTCGACCTGATCACCTGCATGACCACCACGCCCCTGCGTCTGCTGAGCATTGTCGGTTTTGGCATGGCGGCGCTCGGTGTGCTGTTCGCCACGGCGCTGATCGTGTTGCGCCTGGCTTTCGGCGCCAGTTGGGCGGGCGACGGCACGTTCGTTTTGTTCGCCGTGCTGTTCGTCTTCACCGGCGGGCAATTTATCGGCATGGGCCTGTTGGGCGAATACCTGGGACGCATGTACAGCGACGTCCGCGCCCGCCCCCGGTTCTTTATCGAAAAGGTTCTGCGTAGCCAACCTGCTGCCCCGGCTCCCGTTGTCACCGTTGACGGCCTCACTTCCACCTCTTCCGATCAGGTTCTCTCATGAGCGCAAAAGCAGTTGTCTTCGCCTATCACGATATCGGCTGTGCCGGCATCGAAACCCTGCTCAGCTCGGGCTTTGAAATTGCCGCCGTGTTTACCCACGCCGATGATCCGAAGGAGAACGCGTTCTACGGCTCCGTTGCGCAACTGTGCGCACGCAAGGGCATCCCGGTGCACGCCCCGGAAGATGCCAACCATCCGCTGTGGATCGAGCGCATCAGCAAGCTCAACCCCGATTACCTGTTCTCGTTCTACTACCGCAACCTGCTGAGCGAACCGCTGTTGGCCACCGCCAGCAAAGGCGCCTTCAACCTGCACGGTTCGTTGTTGCCGCGTTACCGTGGTCGTGCGCCGGCCAACTGGGTGCTGGTCAACGGCGAAACCGAAACCGGCGTGACCCTGCACCGCATGGTCAAACGGGCCGATGCGGGCGCCATCCTCGCCCAGAAAACGGTGGCGATTGAGCGCAGCGACACAGCGTTGAGCCTGCACGGTAAATTGCGCGTGGCCGCCACCGACCTGCTGCGCGACACGCTGCCAGCGTTGCTCGCCGGCAAAGTCAACGAAACCCCACAGGACGAATCCCAAGCAACAGTGTTCGGTCGTCGCACGCCGGCCGACGGCAAACTGCTCTGGAACAAACCGGCGGAAGAACTGTTCAACCTGGTTCGCGCGGTGACCCAGCCTTATCCGGGTGCTTTCTGCGCCGTGGGCGAACACAAGCTGATTGTCTGGAGCGCAGAAGTCGCCCAAGGCAATGAAGGCCAGGCGCCGGGTCGCGTCATCAGCGTCGACCCGCTGCGTATCGCCTGCGGCGAAGATTCCCTGGTGATCACCGCCGGCCAGCGCAACGACAATGGCCTGTACCTCAGCGGCCCGCAACTGGCCAACGAACTGGGACTGGTGGACGGTTCCGTGCTGCGTGGCGCCGAGTCCCGTCGTGCCACGCGTCGCACACGCGTGCTGATCCTCGGCGTCAACGGCTTCATCGGCAATCACCTGTCCGAGCGTCTGCTGCGCGACGACAAGTACGAGGTGTATGGCCTGGACATCGGTTCGGATGCGATCGAGCGTCTGCGCAGTCACCCGAACTTCCACTTCGTCGAAGGCGACATCAGCATCCACTCCGAGTGGATCGAATACCACATCAAGAAGTGCGACGTGATCCTGCCGCTGGTGGCGATCGCCACGCCGATCGAGTACACCCGCAACCCGCTGCGGGTGTTCGAGCTGGACTTTGAAGAGAACCTGAAACTGGTTCGCTACTGCGTCAAATACAACAAACGCGTGATCTTCCCGTCGACCTCCGAAGTGTATGGCATGTGCCAGGACCAGAACTTCGACGAAGACACCTCCAACCTCATCGTCGGTCCGATCAACAAGCAGCGCTGGATCTACTCGATCTCCAAGCAACTGCTCGACCGGGTGATCTGGGCCTACGGCCAGAAAGGCCTGAACTTCACGTTGTTCCGTCCCTTCAACTGGATGGGCCCACGCCTCGACCGCCTGGACTCGGCGCGTATCGGCAGTTCCCGCGCGATCACCCAACTGATCCTCAATCTGGTGGAAGGCACACCGATTCGTCTGTTCGATGGCGGTGAGCAAAAACGCTGCTTCACCGACATTGCCGACGGCGTGGAAGCGCTGGCGCGAATCATCGACAACGAGAACGACGCCTGCAACGGCCAGATCATCAACATCGGCAACCCGGACAACGAGGCCAGCATCCGCCAGTTGGGCGAGGAGCTGTTGCGTCAGTTCGAAGCTCACCCGTTGCGCGACAACTTCCCACCGTTCGCCGGGTTCCGCGATGTCGAAAGCAAGGCGTTCTACGGCACCGGGTATCAGGACGTGTCGCACCGCAAACCGAGTATCGCCAACGCCAAGCGCCTGCTGGACTGGACGCCGACCGTGCAGATGAGTGAAACCATCGGCAATACGCTGGATTTCTTCCTGCGTGAAGCCATGCTCGAAATCGCGGAGCACTCTACAGAAGAATCATGCTAATGCAGGCGGGCTTGCGGATTGATGTCGACACTTACCGAGGCACCCGTGAGGGGGTGCCGCGGCTCCTGGAAATCCTCGATGAAGCGCAGGTCAAGGCGACGTTTTTCTTCAGTGTCGGGCCGGACAACATGGGGCGTCACCTATGGCGCCTGATCCGTCCGCAGTTTCTCTGGAAAATGCTCCGTTCCAACGCCGCCGGCCTCTATGGCTGGGACATCCTGCTGGCCGGCACCGCGTGGCCCGGCAAACCGATTGGCCGCGACCTCGGGCATTTGATGCGTCAAACTGTGGCAGCCGGGCATGAAGTCGGCCTGCACGCCTGGGATCACCACGGCTGGCAGGCCAATGCCGGGCGTTGGAGCGACAAGCAGCTGATCGAACACCTTCGCCGGGGCGTAGACACGCTCTGCGACATCCTCGGGCAAAACGTCGAGTGCTCGGCATCCGCCGGGTGGCGGGCGGACGAGCGCGTAATCGAGGCCAAGCAGGCATTCAGCTTTCGCTACAACAGCGATTGTCGGGGCCAGAGCCTGTTCCAGCCGAGATTGGCCAATGGTGGTTTGGGTGCGCCGCAGATTCCGGTGGACCTGCCGACGTTCGATGAGGTGGTCGGCCCCAGCGTGGCGGCCAAGGACTTCAACGCCTTCATTCTTGATCGTTTCAGCCCCGAAAAACTCAACGTCTATACGATCCATGCCGAAGTAGAAGGGATTCTGATGGCCAACGATTTCCGCAAACTGCTGGCCGATGCGCGCCAGCGAGACATCCATTTTCAACCCTTGGGCGATCTGCTGCCCGAAGCCCCCGACACCTTGCCGGTCGGCCGGGTGCTGCGCGGCACCCTCGAAGGACGCGAAGGCTGGTTGGGAGTGCAAGGCGTATGAGCAAGCGCTGGGCATTGCCGTTGCTGCTGGCCATCTTCGCGCTGGCGTATCTGCTGCCGCTGGGCAGCCATGGCTTATGGATTCCCGACGAAACCCGCTACGCCCAGATCAGCCAGGACATGCTCCTGAGCGGCAACTGGGTGTCGCCGCATTTCATGAGCCTGCGCTATTTCGAAAAACCGGTGGCCGGTTACTGGATGATCGCCGCCAGCCAAGCGTTGTTTGGCGACAACCTGTTCGGCGTGCGGTTTGCCTCCGCGATGAGCACCGGGTTGAGTGTGTTGCTGTGCTACCTGATCGCTCGCCGGATGTGGAACGAGCCGCGCAAGAGTTTTGCCTGCGCGCTGCTGTACATGAGTCTCACCGTCATCGCTGGCGCCGCGGGCTACGCCAACCTCGATCCGCAATTCACGTTTTGGGTCAACCTGAGTCTGGTGGCCTTGTGGTTTGCCCTGGACAGCGTCAGTCGTGGCCAGCGCCTGATCGGTTGGGCGGTGTTGGGCCTGGCCTGCGGCATGGGGTTCATGACCAAGGGTTTCCTCGCCTGGCTGCTGCCGGTGCTGATCGCCCTGCCCTGGATGATCTGGCAAAAACGCTGGCGAGAACTGCTGATCTACGGTCCGCTGGCGATTGTCGTGGCCATCGCCGTCAGCTTGCCGTGGGTCTTGGCGGTGCACGCGCAGGAGCCCGATTACTGGCGGTTCTTCTTCTGGCACGAACACATTCGCCGCTTCGCCGGCGACGATGCCCAGCATGACGCGCCGTGGTGGTTCTATTTACCGTTGCTGGTGGCGTTCAGTCTGCCGTGGGCGGTTTTGCTGCCGTCGGCGCTGAAACAGGCGTGGGACACACGACGCCAGGCCAACATCGGTTTCCTGCTGCTGTGGCTACTGATGCCACTGATTTTTTTCAGCCTGAGCAACGGCAAGCTGCCGACCTACATCATGCCGTGCCTGTTGCCAATGGCGTTGCTGCTGGGCCACGCACTGGTGGACCGCTTGAAGCTTGAGCAAGGCCGGGTACTGGGCCTCAATGGTCTGCTGAACCTGATGCTGGGCCTGACAACCCTGCTGGTCCTGGTCTACCTGCAACTGAAAAAGCCGCTCTACAACCATGAACTGCACAACCTGGTGCTGGTGTTCATCGGCCTGACCGGCTGGATCATGGCCAACCTGCTGCAAGCCTTCAGACCTTTGCAATGCTGGGCGGCGCCAGCTTTCGGCAGTCTGCTGCTGATCGCCCTGTTGCCGGCCGGGCTGCCCGATTCAGTGGTCGCCAACAAGATGCCTGACCAATTCATCCTCGAGCATGCCCAGGAACTCGGCCAGACCGACCAGTTGCTGAGCAACGACCTCGGCGCCGCTGGGGCCCTGGCCTGGCGTCTGAAACGCCCGGACGTGGCGTTGTACAACACGATAGGCGAATTGAAATATGGCCTCGCCTATCCTGACGGCGCACAGCAGCGAGTCCACCCGAACCAGGTTCAAGCATGGATGCGCAACGCCCGCCAGAGCGGCTCGGTCGGCGTGGTCATGCGTGTGAAAGGTGACGACGAATTGCGCGAAATCGAACGGCTGCCCAAGGATGGCAAGCGCTATGAACAAGGCAACATTGTGATTCTGATCTTTCCTCAGGAGGCGTCATGAGCCTGTTACTGCTCTTGGCCGCCTGCCTGCTGACCTGCCTGGGCCAGATCGCCCAGAAGTACGCCGTCGAGAGCTGGCGCGACAAGGCGTCGGGCTGGACCGAGAAACTGCGCTCGCCGTGGTTGTGGCTGGCGCTCGCCGCGTTGGGATCGGGCTTGCTGGTGTGGCTGCTGGTGTTGCAGCGCCTCGAGGTCGGCATCGCCTACCCGATGCTGAGCCTCAATTTCGTACTGATCACCCTGGTCGCCCGCTTCGTTTTCCACGAAACCATCGACCGTCGCCACTGGTTGGGTGTGGCGCTGGTGATCGGTGGCGTGGTGCTGCTGGGGCAACACACATGAACCTGCGTCGCGGAATCACCTTCGCGCTGGGCAGCGTGCTGCTGGTCAGTGCCGCGCAACTGGGCATGCGCTGGAGCATGAGTCGCCTGCCAACACCTGAATACTGGTTCACCGCCAGCGTTGATTTGAGCGCTGTCGTCGTGGTGCTGGTGGCGATTCTCGCCTACGCCCTGTCGATGCTTTGCTGGCTCGCTGCCCTGCGGGATTTACCGCTGGGCCGGGCCTATTCGCTGCTAAGCATCAGCTACGCGCTGGTGTACCTGCTGGCCGCCAGCCTGCCGCTGTTTAACGAAGCCTTCAGCCTTTCAAAAAGTCTTGGGGTGGCCCTGGTCATCCTTGGCGTCATCACCATCAATTCTCGCCCTGCTCTCGCGTCCGAACTCAGGAGTGCCCCATGAAAATCAGTGTATTTGGTAGCGGTTACGTTGGCCTGGTGCAAGCGGCTGTCCTGGCTGAAGTCGGCCACGACGTGGTCTGCATGGACATTGACGAGAAGAAAGTTGAACTGCTGCAACAAGGCCACGTGAGTATTTTCGAACCGGGGCTGGCCAGCCTGGTGCGCGAAAGCTTGGAAGCCAAACGTCTACAGTTCACCACCGACGAAAAACTCGCGGTGCAGCATGGCCAGGTATTGTTTATCGCGGTTGGTACACCGTCCCGGGACGATGGTTCGGCGGATCTGCGTTATGTGCTGTCGGTGGGCGAAGCCGTGGCCCGTCATCGTGAACAGCCGGTGATTCTGGTGGAGAAATCCACGGTGCCGGTGGGCACGGGTGACACCTTGCGCGCGCATATCGACAAGTGCCTGATCAAGGTCGGTCGGCTGCTGCAGTTCGATATCGTCTCCAACCCGGAATTTTTGAAAGAAGGCTCGGCCGTGGCCGATTGCCGGCGCCCGGACCGGATCATCATCGGCTGCGAACGCGATGAGGTGCGTGACGTGATGCGCGACCTCTACGCGCCGTTCAACCGCAATCATGACCGGATCATGTTCATGGACCTGCGCAGCGCCGAGCTGACCAAATACGCCGCCAACTGCATGCTGGCGACCAAGATCAGCTTCATCAACCAGATCGCCGAACTGGCCGAACACCTGGGCGCCGACATCGAATCGGTGCGCCTGGGCATCGGCGCCGATTCGCGCATTGGCTACCACTTTATCTACCCCGGTTGCGGTTATGGCGGCTCGTGCTTTCCCAAGGACATGCGCGCGCTGATCCACAGCGCCGAAGAGGCGAATTGCTCCAGCGATTTGCTGCAAGCGGTGGAAGCGATCAACCAGCGTCAGAAGCACAAGCTGTTCGAGCGCATCAACGCGTTCTACAAAGGCGATTTACGCGGCAGGACCTTTGCCGTGTGGGGGCTGGCGTTCAAACCGAACACCGACGACATGCGCGATGCGCCGAGCCGGGTGCTGCTGGAATCGCTGTGGGCCGCCGGGGCCAACGTCCGCGCGTTCGACCCCGAAGCCATGCAGGAAACCCAGCAACTGTATCCCGATGAACCCAAGTTGATGCTCATGGGCACACCGGAATCGGTATTGTCCGGCGCTGACGCGTTGATCATCTGCACCGAGTGGCAGCAGTTCAAGGCCCCGGATTTCGGCCTGATCCAGCAGCGGCTCAACGCACCGGTGATCTTCGACGGACGCAACTTGTACGACGCCGATCGCCTGGCCCGCGCCGGTTTCATGTACTTCCCGATGGGTCGTGGTGAGTCGCGCAACTTGCCGATTCCGCATCAGCAGTGGCCCGCTGCTTCGGTCGTCGCTTGAGTGCGATGTCACCCGCTATCCGCCGCCAGTCCCTAGGGCTAGGGCTGTCGGCGCTGCTGTTGTTCAGCGCCGGGGTGTATCAGCAGGCGGTGATCGGCTTCGATTCGCGCTTTGTGCTGTTCGCTCAGGAAATGCTGCGCCACGGGCCGACATTTTTCCCGACCACCTATGGCCAGCCGTATGCGGATTATTCGGCGCTGACGACGTTGTTCATCTGGGCGCTGTCGCTACCGTTCGGGCAGGTCAACAGTTTGACTGCCTGGTTGCCGAGCGTCATTGCCGGGGCGGTGATCGTCACGTTGATGTACCGATTGCTGGCGCCCTACTCCCAGCGCTGGGCGTTGCTGAGCATCGCCCTGATGCTGCTGACCAACACCTTTGTCACCGAAACCCGTGCCGTGTCCCTGGATTTGATGCTCGCGGCGGTGGCATTTGCGGTGTTCTACCTCGGCTATGCCGCCGATTATTTCGCCGCAAAGCGCCGGTGGTGGCTGATCTTGGCCTTGTTGCTGCTGGGCTTCGGGATTCGCGGGCCGATCGGGCTGGTGATTCCCACGGGCATGCTGTGCAGCTATTTTTTGCTCAATCGACAATGGCAGCATTTTTTTGGTTTTGGCCTGGTGGCGTCAGTGCTGCTGGCCGTGTGCGTTGGCGTGCTGCTGTGGCTGGCGGAAACCATTGGCGGCCCGGAGTTCATGCACGATGTGGTGCGTATGCAGATCATGGGGCGCCTGGACGGTAGCGAAGGCGTCAGCGGTTCGCTGTACTACTTCACCCGTTCGCTGGGCAACTATGCGCTCGCGTATCCGTTGGCGTTGCTGGTGCTGGCCGCCGTCTGGCTGACAACGCCTCGGCAGGCCGGTCCCGCGTTACGCCTGTTGCAGTACTGCACGGCGGCCGCCTTGATCGTGATGGTCGGGCTCTCGATCCCCCAGGCCAAAAAGGCCCGTTACCTGCTGCCGATGTTGCCCATGGCGGCGATCATTGCGGCGTATCCGTTCCAAGTGGCGCAGGGTCGGGTATTCGAGTGGTTGCGGGGGTTGATGCAAGGGGTGTGGTTGTTGATCCCGGCTCTATTGGTGGTTGGATTGATGGTCGCTCACCGACGTTTTCCCGAGCAAATGCCGGCGCTGACTGCAATTTTGATCATTCTTGGCGTGCTGCAAGTCATTGCGCTGGCGGTGCTTTTCAGACCCAGATGGCGGGCGCTGACGTTGGCCTGTTGCGCGGTGTTGGCGTTGTGGTCGGTGTACATCGTGGTGTTCGAAACCGTCGAACGTCGCCTCTACGATACCCAGACCTTCAGCCGCGCGGCATTCGCACTTGTCCAGAAAGACCCGGCGCCTCTGGTGCTGCACGCCATGGGTAAAGACGCCAAGGCGATCAAGTTCATGGTCAATATCGAGCAGGACTTACAGCCAGTTTTCACCGAATCGACCCAAGAACTGGAAAACCTTCAGGGGCCGCATTGGCTGATGATGGATGAAAACGACTACCGCGCCCTGCAGGGCACGCCGTTGGGTGTGTTGCCGCCCGTGTTGAGTGGGCGTTTCGACAAAAACGATTACGTCCTGCTGCATTCCACCCTGTAACGCGTTACGCCCGCAAATTCGTTCTCGTCCTACCGGATACCCGGAAAATCCCTACATATACCCGAAAACGTTTTCAATAAGGTGCCCCATCGATAAAAGGAGCGGCGCCTACATGGCTAATCACGGTTATATGACCATCACAGGAAAGACTCAAGGACTGATATCGGCGGGTTGCTCAACTCAAGATTCAATCGGCAATAAATGTCAAACAGCGCATACCGATGAAATTATGGTTCTGTCTTACAGTCACAACATGTCCAATATAGGAAACATTAATAAGCCTACACACCGCCCGATCGTCATCACAAAAAATGTCGACAAGTCATCTCCTTTACTCGCGCAAGCGCTATCAAGTAGAGAGGAAATTAGCTGCGCGATAAGTTTCTACCGGATTTCTTCGTACGGTCTTCAGGAGAAATTCTTCAGTATTGAAATTGAAGGCGGCATTATTGCCGACCTGACACTTGATATGCCCCACGTGGTTTTACAGAACGATGTAGAACCCCAAGAGCATGTCGCTATTCGTTATCGTGAAATTACGTGGAGACACCATCTCGCAGGAACCAGCGGGTACGCTTCATGGGGAAATAACGAATGGGAGAATTAAAAAATCGCTGCGAGTCAAGTAGCTGTGATTATTGGGCAGTTAGTAAGGCTGCGGGCAATTTGACCAATCAAGCCTGCACACTGGCTTCTCGACACATAAAAGATGGGACGTTACGTTTACAATTCAATCGCGAAGTTTCTTATTATGCGAGAGGTATTGTTAATGATGTAGCTCAGGGACGTAAAAGCACTGAGCAGGGTCTAAAGGAGATCAAGAACGAACAGAGCAGTTTGCTGAGTCAATCGTGGGAAGTTGCCAAAAAAGGCGCGGGAGCTGTTGCTGGAGGGATGCAAATATTGACAGGTGCGGGGATTTGCTATGGATCGGCTGGCACTCTTTGTCTTATAGGTGGTATTCCAATGATGGCTCATGGCGCGAATAATGTTTATGAGAACGGGCGTAATTTATTGGAAAGCCGCACCGATACAGAAGGGCCGACCCGCAAGTTTTACCAAGTGATAGCTAAGGGTTTCGGCAAATCTGAACGAGAAGGTAATATCGCCTATGGCACCGCTGACATTGCTACGTCAGTATATGGGCTCTTTCGGCACACATTGAAGCCAGATGCGTGGCGACTATTTAGATACATAAAAACAGATTATGTGCGCGCTTATAGAAATATGGGGCCTGGCTCACTGACTCTGGAGGCGAACACCAACTTTCAGACAGTGAAACAAATACAGCAAGAGATCGAAAAATGATCGTCTGGATTTTTCCACTGCTTGCGATTTTAGGTGTGACTGCGGCGTATTTTCTGAAAATACACCTGTCTGGTGATAACCTGAATCACACCAGGATCTGCTTGGGGCTGGTGTTCAATGCATTATTTATCTTTCCTTATATAGATATTATCGAAAATAACAAATTCCCAGTTTTGGGCTATCGCCCGGACATAATTTTAGATAACCCATTTATTGGCTGGGTTGCGTTTATCTGCGTTTTTCTTCATTTATTTGCGCACCCTGTAAAGTGGGAGGTGAAATTTTGGCTCTCGAGAAAATGATCGCAGCGACAATTAGGTCGCTTTTTATTGTTTCTTGCTCGGCTTTTCACACGGTATGGATTCTGCTAGCGCTGAATTACTTTCTTGAAATGGATGTTAAAACTTTTAGAGTAGTCGGAGGTGTTTGTTTTGCTGTCGTGCTGGTTGGTTGTTTCAAATTTGGGTACAAGGGGCTTGAAAAACTTGAAGGCGAATAACAATTTTATACAACGCAAGTAGGGTTAATCCTTCCCTGGCTTCACCACGATTGACCTCACCCCCCCTCAAATCAACCTTCAACGCCTGCGCAAACGCCTTCACAAATGGACTGCGCACAGTGTTATGGCGCCAGATCAAATTGAACGGCGTGTCGAAGTGAATCGACGCTGGGTACTGGGCCGCAGTTGCTCTTGGGTTTGCATTCTGGTGTTCCATCCGGTTGAACGTCGACTCTACGGCACCCAAACCTTCAGCCATGCGGAGATCGCTTTGGTCCAGAAAGACCCGGCGCCTCTGGTGCTGCACGCCATGGGTAAAGACGCCAAGGCGATCAAGTTCATGGTCAATATCGAGCAGGACTTACAGCCAGTTTTCACCGAATCGACCCAAGAACTGGAAAACCTTCAGGGGCCGCATTGGCTGATGATGGATGAAAACGACTACCGCGCCCTGCAGGGCACGCCGTTGGGTGTGTTGCCGCCCGTGTTGAGTGGGCGTTTCGACAAAAACGATTACGTCCTGCTGCACCTCAATTCCCTGTAGGAGTTGCCGAAGGCTGCGATCTTTTGATCTTATTCTTTTAGCGCCTCAGCTATTGTTGAAGATCAAAATCAAAAGATCGCAGCCTTCGGCAGCTCCTACATGAACCGTGATTAACATGATCATTACCTTGCGCCGTGCCCAACTTGCCGACGCCTCCGACCTCCCCGACATCGAGCGCTCGGCGGCCGAGTTGTTTCGCTGCGACCCTTCGCTGGCGTGGCTTGCCGATGCGCAGGTGACTGATGCCGAACAACATCGCCGGGCAATCGAGACGGATGAGGTTTGGGTTGCGCAATCGGCCGATGGCGTACTTATGGGGTTTCTCAGCGCGGGGGAAGTCGACAACGAACTGCATATTCAGGAACTGTCCGTCGGACAACACTTCCAGGGCCGGGGCGCAGGTCGAAAGTTACTGTTAACGGCGGTTGAGCATGCCCGGTATCGAGAACTCTATGGTCTGACGCTGACCACGTTCCGCGACTTGCCGTGGAATGAACCGTTTTATCAGCGCCTGGGCTTTGAAACATTGAGCCCTGCACAATTGGGTCCGCGATTAGCGACTGCATTAAACGACGAAGTCGCCCACGGCTTACCCGGTGAACGCCGTTGTGCGATGCGTTTGCGCCTTAGAGCGGCGCCTTCAAATCAACCCCCAACGCCTGGGCAAACGCCTTGACCAGCGGACTGCGCACGGTGTTGTGACGAAGGATCAGATTGAACGGTGTGATGATGTGGATCAGGTCCGGACGCACTGCCCGGAACTGCCCCTGCGCCACCAGCGGCGCGGCGTAATGCTGGGGAAGAAAACCCACGAAACGCCCGGTCTTGATCAACAATGCCACCGCTTCAACCTGGGTGGCCGAGGCGGAAAAGCTGTCGTAGTGGGCAAAATTCAGCTTGTCGCGATGAATCGCGTAGCGGTGGTTGATGCACTCGTAATCCTTGAGCACATGACTGCCGATTTCTGCGTCCGGCAGCGTGAATAACGGATGACCGACCGCGCAATAAACTTCGGAGCGTTCTTCATAAAGCGCGTAGTAATCAAACTCTTCGCGCTTCTGATAAACCGGTACGATCCCCGCTACTAGACGTCCCTCTACCACGCCTCTTTCCACTTCATCCAGCTGAGAGGCTTGAAGTTGGAACCTGACTTTAGGCGACGTCTCATTAATTATTCTAAGTGCAGCAACTAACGGCGAATTAACGTCGGAGATCGTATTATCAATAACCCCCACACCAAGGTCACCGATCAGTTCGTTTTGCGCTGAACTAAGGCGATCACGAAAGTTGTCGACCGAGGCAAATAAATCAATGGACGCCTGATACACCAGGCGGCCCTCTTCGGTCAGGTGAAAACCCTCGCGGCCGCGGGTGCACAGGCGCATGCCGATGCGGATCTCAAGGTCCGAGATCTGTTTGCTGATGGCTGCCAGTCCCACATTCAGCTCGTTCTGGGCGGCACTGAAGCCGCCGGCCTCGACCACGGCCTTGAACACTTTGAGCAGTTTGAAGTCCAGACCGCTGAGGGTCAGCGGTGCCCGATGGCCCGTTTTCAGCGGCGGGTTTCCGGAATTGGAAAGTGGGGTTTCCATAATGCCTATTTACCTCTGGCGCCCTATTCAACAACCTGTGTCCAACAACAAAAATAGTGCTGGTAAATAATAATGACCACAGAAAACCAGGCTTGGCAACCGCTAATAAATCCCGCACATCAGTGCCAACTCACTGATTTCGAACTATTAAAAGCTGACACTTCGATCAGCTCTCGCAACGATGCAACTGCGCTTTTCCCCTGCCCTTGAATAATGTTTAGGCCGAACCACGCCCAATTGATTTGTGGCGAGTGTTTCAGGCCCGGCACGCCGATTTCAGTTCGCTTTACCGACGAGGAAAATAACAATGTCTCAAACCACCGACCGTCTCTGGGGTGCTCGCTTCAAAAGCGGCCCGTCCGAAGCCCTGGCGGCCTTGTCCCGTTGCCCCGAGCGCTACTTTCGCCTCACCCCGTATGACCTCGCCGGTTCCAAGGCACATGCCCGTGAATTGCAACGCGCCGGGCTGCTGAGCGAACAAGAAACCCAAACCATGCTCGACGCTCTTGAGCGCATCGGTGATGACTTCCGCGCTGGCAGCATCGCACCGACCCTGGACGACGAAGACGTCCACACCTTTATCGAACGCCTGCTGACCGAACGCCTCGGCGCCCTCGGCGGCAAGCTGCGCGCCGGCCGTTCACGCAACGACCAGACCGCCAACGACCTGCGCCTGTTCCTGCGTGATCATGTCCGCACCCTGGCCGTTGAAGTCCTGGCCTTGCAACAAGCACTGGTGGATCAGGCTGAGCAACACATCGAAAGCATCTGCCCGGGCTTCACTCACTTGCAGCAGGCCCAGCCGATCGTTTTCGCTCACCACTTGCTGGCCCACGCCCAATCCATGTTGCGTGACGTGCAACGCCTGGTGGACTGGGACAATCGCACTTCGCTGTCGCCACTGGGTGCTGCGGCCATGGCCGGTTCCGCCATTGCGCGCCTACCTCAGCAGTCGGCCAAGGAAATGGGCTACAGCGGCGTGTGTGAAAACTCCATCGACGCCGTGGCCAGCCGCGATCACGTTGCCGAGTTCCTGTTCATTGCCAGCATGCTCGGGATCAACATTTCCCGCCTCGCCGAAGAGTTCTGCCTGTGGTCGTCGCGGCAGTTTCGCTGGGTCGCGCTGGACGATGCCTACGCCACCGGCAGCTCGATCATGCCGCAGAAGAAGAACCCGGACATCGCTGAACTGGCCCGCGGCAAGGCGGGTCGCCTGATCGGCAACCTGACCGGTTTGCTCTCCACGCTGAAATCCCTGCCGCTGTCGTACAACCGCGACTTGAGCGAAGACAAAAACGGCGTGCTCGACAGCGTCGATACCCTGCTGCTGGTGCTGCCCGCCATGGCCGGGATGGTCGCGACCATGAAGGTCAACGTCGAAGAACTGCGTCGTCAGGCGCCGCTGGGCTTCACCCTCGCCACCGAAGTCGCCGACTGGCTGGCCATGCGCGACGTGCCGTTCAAGGAAGCTCACGAAATTACCGGCGCGCTGGTCCAGGCCTGCGAGAAACACGACATCGAACTGTGGGAAGCCTCCCCGGCACTGTTGGCCGAGATCGATCCGCGCCTGACCGAGGAAGTGCGCGAGAGCCTGACCCTCGAAGCTGCCATCGCCGCCCGCAGTGGTTGGGGCGGCACCGCGCCGCAACAGGTGCGCGAGCAGATCGGCCGCTTGAAAACCGCCCTCGCCGCGCAGCAAGAGTGGACCGAGAACTATCAAGGTTTCCGGCTCTGATAGACGACGCAAAACTCTGTAGGAGCCGAGCTTGCTCGCGATGGCGGTCTGACATTCAGTATTGATGTCGTCTGACACGCCGCCATCGCGAGCAAGCTCGGCTCCTACAGGGATCAAGTTGGACCTGTGATACCAGTGTACGGAGAAGCAACATGAGCCAGACTCAGGCAGAACGACTCCAGTCGGAGCGCAAACTGGCGGAAAACCAGTTCGATATCACCCAGTACCACCATGTGCCACGGCGCTATTACGGGCGGATTTTCTTCGCCACCGTCATCGTCATTGCGATTCTCGGACTGGTGCGGGCCTTCGCCGAAGGCAAGATCGAATGGTCGTACATCGGCCAGTTCCTCACCTCGCAGGCGATCATGTGGGGTTTGCTCAACACCATTGTCATGGCGGTGCTGGCCATGGCGCTGGGCATTGTTTTCGGGGTGATCACGGCGATCATGCGCATGTCGGCCAACCCGATCCTGCGCTACGTGGCAGTGACCTACACCTGGCTGTTTCGCGGCACGCCGCTGATTCTGCAACTGCTGTTGTGGTTCAACCTGGCGCTGATCTTCCCCACCATCGGCATCCCCGGCCTGTTCGAAATGGACACCGTGAGCCTGATGACGCCGTTCGTGGCTGCCCTCCTCGGCTTGAGCATCAACCAGGGCGCCTACACCGCCGAAGTGGTGCGTGCCGGCCTGCTGTCGGTGGACACCGGCCAGTACGAAGCCGCCAAGTCGATTGGCATGCCGCGCCTTCAAGCGCTGCGCCGGATCATCCTGCCGCAAGCCATGCGAGTGATCATTCCGCCGGTCGGTAACGAGTTCATCGGCATGGTGAAGATGACCTCGCTGGCGAGCGTTATCCAGTACTCGGAACTGCTCTACAACGCCCAGAACATCTACTACGCCAACGCCCGGGTCATGGAGCTTTTGATCGTCGCCGGTATCTGGTACCTGGCCACCGTTACCGTCCTGTCCTTCGGTCAAAGTCGTCTGGAGCGTCGTTTCGCTCGCGGCGCCGGCAAGCGTTCTTGAGGAGCCCCACATGAGAAGCATCGTCAAGGCCGTGAGCCTGAACAAGTACTACGACCATTTCCACGCGCTCAAGGACATCGACATCGAAGTCGAGCAAGGCGAAGTGCTGTGCATCATCGGCCCGTCCGGCTCCGGCAAAAGCACCTTGTTGCGTTGCATCAATCAGCTGGAAAAGATCGACAAGGGCGGCCTCTGGGTCGACGGCGAACTGGTGGGTTACCGGATCGTCGGCAACAAACTGCACGAACTCAACGAGTCGCAGATCGCCCGTCAACGCCTGTCCACCGGCATGGTGTTCCAGCGTTTCAACCTGTTCCCGCACATGACCGTGCTGCAAAACATTATTGAAGGGCCGTGCCAGGTGCTCAAGCGTTCGCCCAAAGAAGCGCACGAAGAAGCCGTGGAATTGCTCGCTCGTGTCGGCCTGGCCGACAAGCGCAACAGCTACCCGATCGAACTCTCGGGTGGTCAGCAACAACGGGTGGCCATTGCCCGTGCACTGGCCATGCGGCCCAAGCTGATGCTGTTCGATGAACCCACTTCGGCACTCGACCCGGAACTGGTCGGTGAGGTGCTGTCGGTGATGCGCGACCTCGCGCAAACCGGCATGACCATGATCGTCGTCACCCATGAACTGGGCTTCGCTCGCGAAGTCTCCAACCGCATGGTGTTCATGGACGGCGGGCAGATCGTGGAGGCTGGAAGCCCCGAAGAAATACTAATAAGTCCGCAAAACCCGCGCACCCAAAGCTTCATTTCTGCCGTTCGAACCTAAGCGCCGGCTGGCGTAACAACACTCATAAGAGAACGACCATGAAGAACTTCGTTATCCCCGCAGTACTCGCAAGCGTTATGGCTTCCGGCTTCACCTTCGCCGCGGAACTCCCGGCCAGCATCAAGGAGAAAGGCGAGGTCGTGGTAGCGATCATGCCGAACTATCCGCCGATGGACTTCAAGGACCCGGCCACCAACACCCTCACCGGTCTCGACGTTGACTTGGGCAATGCCCTGGCCGAACGTCTGGGCGTGAAGATCAAATGGCAGGAAACCGGCTTCGAGCAAATGATCAATGCGCTGACCACCGACCGCGTGGACATGGTGATGTCGGGCATGACCGACACCGCCGAACGTCAGGCCAGCGTGACCTTCGTCGACTACTTCACCAGCGGTCCGCAGTTCTACACCTTGCAGAAGAACAAGGATTTCAACGAGATCATTGATTTGTGCGGCAAGAAAGTCGGCACTAGCCGCCGCACCACCTTCCCGGCGGAAATCGCCGAGTGGAGCAAGGCCAACTGCGAAGCCGCCGGCAAGCCTGCGATCAACGTGATCGGCACCGAAGGCTCGGCGGACGCCCGTGCGCAACTGCGTCAGAGCCGTATCGACGCGGCCATGCAGGGCAGCGAAACCTTGTCGTACCTGAAGACTCAGGAAAAGGACATGTACAAAACCGTGGGCCTGCCGATCTCCAAGCAGTTCACCGGGTTGGGCGTGAGCAAGAAAAAGCCTGAGCTGAGTGAGGCGGTGAAGGTCGCGTTGCAGAGCATG
Source organism: Pseudomonas sp. LBUM1645 (assembly GCF_059716185.1). Taxonomy (NCBI): domain Bacteria; kingdom Pseudomonadati; phylum Pseudomonadota; class Gammaproteobacteria; order Pseudomonadales; family Pseudomonadaceae; genus Pseudomonas; species Pseudomonas sp. LBUM1645. Next base: position 3,335,867 of record NZ_CP166811.1, on the reverse strand, counting down.
GTGGATGACGGCAGCTACCAGGCGATCCTGAAGAAATGGGATCTGGAGTTGGGTGCGATCAAGACTGTGACCATTAACGCCGGCAAGTAATGCTTGCCCTGTAGGAGCAAGGCTTGCCCGCGATGGCGCACCTGAGAACGCCATCGCGGGCAAGCCATGCTCCTACAGGATCGGTTGCGTCAACACTCTACAAGTACGGAGCGCCACAATGCTCGGCTCACCCCAACCCAACTGGCCCGACCAGCACAAAGCCTGCCTCGCCCTGGCCTTCGACCTCGACGGCCCGACCGGCGATGCCATGCTCAACGGCTCGATCTGGCGCAAGCCCGAGTACTTCGGTTTCGGCGGTTATGGCCCCTACCGCGCCCTGCCACGAATCCTCGATGTGCTCGACGAGTACCAAATCCCGACGACATTCTTCGTCCCGGCCTGGGTCGTGGAGAACTGGCCGAAACAGTGCCAGGCGATTGTCGAGCGCGGGCATGAAGTGGCCTACCACGGTTACAAACACGAATCCTTTTACGCCCTGACGCTGGAACAGCAAAAGGACGTGATGAAGAAATCCCGCGAGGTGTTCTGGAAACACCTGAACATCCGCGCCGAAGGTTTCCGCACCCCATCCGGCGACTGGCGGGCCGAAACCCCGGCGATGCTGGTGGAAGCCGGCGTGACCTACTCCAGCAGCATGCGCGGTGATGACCGGCCGTACCTGGTGAAAGTGCCGGGCCACGACGCGCCGCTGGTGGAAATCCCCGGTCGCTGGGAAATGGACGACTACGCCTCCCTCGCCTACACCCGCGCGCCGGACTTCCCTTCCGGGCTGGACCGCACCGCCAGCTACGCGCTGACCCTCGATAACTGGTGCCGCGAGTACGACGGCGCCATGAACGAAGGGTTGTGCCTGACTACCCTGTTCCACCCCAAGATCACCGGCAAACCAGGACGCATCCTGCTGCTGGAAAAACTCTTCGAACACATGCGCCAGCGCGATGACGTGTGGTTCGCCACCTGCCGCGATGTCGCCCAGTGGTGGCTGAAGGAGCATCACCATGGCTGATTCCACTGTCTGGCCCAAAGGCTACCGCTGCGCCGTGGTGCTGACCGTCGACTACAACGACATCCACGGCATTCTCACCCAGGCCCCGGAGGTCGCCGGGCGCGACAAGACCCTGTCGGTCTGGCGCTATGGCACCCAACGCGGCGTCGACCGTTTGCTCGGTTTGTTCGAAGAACTGGGAGTTTCCAGCAGCTGGTTTGTGCCCGGTATCGTCGCCGAGGAAAACCCGGGGCACATTCGGGCAATCCAGGCCGGCGGGCATGAGATTGCCTGCACCGGGTATCGCCATCAGAACTACGACACCCTGAGTCTCACCGAGCAAAGCGCCGAGATCGCCAAAGGCTGTGAGGCGTTGACCGCGCTGACTGGCCAGCGTCCAACAGGCTTTCGTATCCCGGCCGGCAACGGTGCGCCGGGCTTCATCGAGGCTTTGAAGGATCACGGCATTCGCTGGTCATCGTCGTGGCGCGGTGATGATTTGCCGTTTGCTCACCCGACCGCGCCGGACATCATCGAGTTGCCGTTGCACTACGAACTGGAAGACGAACCCTACTTCGCCTTCAACCTCAGCCCGGCCGTGCCGCCGGCGCAATCGCGGATCGCCTCTTACAGCCACACCCTGGGCAATCTGCAAATGGACTTCGCCGGGTTTCACCGGTTTGGTTTGTGTTATGTGCTGCGGCTGCATCCGGAAATCATTGCGACACCTGGGCGGATTGGCGTGCTGCGCGAGTTGCTTGAGGGGATTCAACAGCACGATGACGTGTGGATCGCCACAGGCGCCGACGTCGCCCAATGGTGGGCTGAATCGGCGCTGCCGGTGACCGAGGACCATCCGGCGGCGGTGTATGAGCGGCATTATCGGGATTACCTTTCATGAGTGAGCGGATGCAACGGCTGGCGCAGTTCTGCGTCGAAACCCGATTCGAAGACTTGCCGCCAGCGCTGGTGGCCCAAGCCAAGCGGCACATACTCGACACCTTCGGCGCGACGTTGGCCGGGGCTGGTAGCGAGGTAGCCAGGCAGGCACGACAGGTGTTCGACGGTGAAGTCGGGAGCACGCTGATCTGGGGCACCGATCAGCGCACCGGCGCGGCTCAGGCCGCCATGCTCAATGGTGTCGCCGCGCATGCCCTGGAACTGGACGACACCGGCGGCTGCGACCATTCCGGTGCGGTGGTGCTGCCGGCAGTCATGGCGGCGGTGTCGATGTCTGGAAAACCGGTGAATGGCCGGGAGTTGATCACGGCTGTGGTGATCGGCTACGAAATCGGCCGCCGGGTGCTCGAAGCCTGCGGCAGTTATTCGGCCCATAACGGCGCCGGCTGGCACTCCACCGCCACCTGCGGCGTGTTCGGCGCGGCAGCGGCCAGCGCGCGAATTCTCGGACTGGATACCGCGCAAACCGTCTCGGCGCTGGGCATTGCCGGCAGTTTCAGTGGGGGGTTGTGGGCGTTTATTCACGACGGTTCGCAAAGCAAAAAACTTCACAGCGGTCGTGCCGCCGAGGGTGGATTGCTGGCGGCGCGATTTGCCCAACGAGGCATCACCGGGCCAACGAAGTTGTTCGATGATGTCTGGGGCGGGTTTCTCAAGACCCTGGCCGGTGAGGCTGCACAACCTGACGCGCTGGATGCCGATCTGGGCGTCGTATGGAAACTCGCCCGCTGCTCGATCAAACCGTATGCGGCGTGCCGAGGAACCCATTCGGCCATCGATGCGCTGGGCCTGTTGCTGGATCAACTGCAGGTCAGCGCGGATCAGGTCGAGGATGTCCGGGTGTCGTTATGCGGGTTTCTGCAGGACATGTGCGGCGGACGCGACGTCAGCACGCTGGCGGCGGCGCAGATGAGCCTACCGTATGCCCTTGCGGCTAGGCTGGTGCAGGGTCATTGCCGGTTGGAGGCTTATGACGATGAACAACGGGGCGATCCGCGGATTGCTCATTGGATGTCGCGCATCCGTCTTGAAGTGGACCCGCAACTGTCAGAGGATGGCGAGCCCATCGTCAGCGTGCGGACCGTGGACGGTCGGCAGGCGAGCCTGTGTGTCGACCCGCCGCTGGGTGCCCCGCGCAATCCGTTGAGTGATGCGGCGCTGGAGGAGAAGTTTTTCAGTCTGGCGGTGCGGGTGATGCCGCGGCGGCAGGCGGCAGAACTGCTTGAGCAGTTGTGGCGGGTTGAAGAGTTGGGGTCGGTTGATGGATTAAATGTATGGCTGAGGAATGAGGTTGATCACTAAAGCCACCCCTCACCCCAGCCCTCTCCCCAGAGGGGAGAGGGGGAAAGGGAGCAGATTTTCATGCCTTTCAAAATCTGAGTTCGACTCGATGTTGCAGGTCGCAATATGTCGACCAAACACCTCGGTCAGTCCCCTCGCCCCTCTGGGGAGAGGGTTAGGGTGAGGGGTGGATCCCAAGCCAAACACCAAAATAAGGACATCCGCACCACCGTGGCCACTTACTCACTCGTTATCCGCCGGTTGATGATCGTTTCGCTGACCATCGTCGTCAGCCGCGCCATCACCAGCCCGCTGCTGACGTTGTTCCTGAGCAACAAACTCGGCCTAAACCAACAGGACGTTGGCTTGCTGCTGGGCATCGCGGTGTTCATCGCCACCCTGCTCGCACTCTACGGCGGTTACATCATCGACCGCCTCGAGAAGCGCAGGCTGCTGATCCTGGCGATGCTCTCCAGCGCCATCGGCTTTGTGCTGCTGACCTTCGCCGAAAACCTCTACCTGACCACCGCCACCCTGGTGATCACTGAAACCGCCTCGGCGCTGTTCCTGATCGGCTCGAAGGCGATCCTCAGTGAAAACCTGCCCATGGGTCAGCGTGCCAAGGCGTTTTCCCTGCGCTACACCTTGACCAACATCGGCTACGCCACCGGCCCGATGCTGGGCGTGGTGATTGCCGGGGTGTATCCGATTGCGCCGTTCCTGATCGCCGGTGGCATCGCGTTCTTCAGTATTTTCCTGATGATCGGGATACCGAAGGACTCGGCCCAGGCGCCCGCGATTGGCCAGCCCGCGAGTTTTCTCAAGACGCTGGTCACCCTGAAGAACGACCGCACGCTGATCATGTTCACCTGCGGCTGCCTGCTCAGTACCGTGGTCCACGGCCGTTTCACCCTGTACCTGTCGCAATACCTGCTGGTGACCCACGATTCCAAACGGGCACTGGAAACCATGGCCGCCCTGCTCGCCTGCAATGCGATCAGCGTGATCCTGCTGCAATACCAGATCGGCCGTTTCCTCAAGCGCGAACAATTGCGTTACTGGATCGCGGGCGGTACCAGCCTGTTCATCGTCGGGCTGATCGGCTTCAGCCTGGCCGACAGCCTGGTGTCGTGGTGCGTGGCAATGTTCATCTTCACCCTCGGTGAAATGATCATTTACCCCGCCGAATTCCTCTTCGTCGACACCCTGGCGCCGGAAGAGCTGCGCGGCAGCTACTACGGCGCGCAAAACCTCGCGGCCCTCGGCGGTGCCCTGAGCCCGGTGATTTGCGGTTTCCTGCTGATGCACACCCCCGCGCCAACCATGTTTTATGCCCTGAGCGCGCTGACCGCCATGGGCGGTTTCCTGTGTTTCATGAGCGGTCGCCGGGTGGCGTTACAGCAAAATTAATGCACTAAAGCTGCATTAATATGAATTTGTCAGCATCAGGAATCAACGGCACACTGTGCCCCGTTCCTCCCCCAATAGTTGGAACAACTTCAAGGGCTTTCTGGGTATCCCAGCTAAGCCTTTTTTTTGCATAGATTTTTGCCAACGGATCGTCTGCCTCATGTTCGCTCGCTGGTTTCCCGCCGCCATCAACACCCGCCCCTCCGAATGGAGCCGCGCCGCGATCGGCATGTCCTTGGGCACGATGTTCAGCGTCTGGCTCTGCAGCCAGGTATTCGGCATGCAAGTGGCGCAGCACCTGATCGGTCCGCTGGGTGCATCGGCCGTGTTGCTGTTCGCAGTGTCCTCCGGCGCCCTCGCCCAGCCTTGGTCGATTCTTGGCGGCTACCTCAGCGCGGGGGTGGTGTCGCTGCTGGTCGCTCACGTACTCGGACGAACCCTCGGCAGCGCTTGCCTGGCGGCTGGCATGGCGCTGATTCTGATGTGCTGGCTGCGTTGCCTGCACCCACCGGCCGGGGCGTTGGCGCTGCTGCTGGTATTGGCAGACCCGGCGACCATTGCCCTGGACTGGAAAGCCCTCGGCCCGGTGATGCTCAGCGGATCGACCATGCTGCTCAGCGCCCTGGCCTACAACAACCTGACGCGCATTCGTTACCCAAAACGCGCCAGCGAACCGGTGTCCAGGGTGCCGGCCGACCACCCGCCCACCGACAGCCAGGCGATCACCGCCCAGGACCTGAAACTGGCCCTGGCGGACATGGAAGCCTTCTTCGACGTCACCCCCGAAGACCTCGAACAGCTGATTCATGCCAGCGAGTTGCATGCCAAACGGCGCAGCATTGGTGAAGTCCTGTCCCGCCGCGTGTAGTCCGACACAGGGATCGACCAACGGTCAATGCGTGGCCTTGTTCGTCGACTAGAGTCAAGCGCGTACCGCATAGAGTTGTCTGCCTTTCACTACGAAGTCTGGTTCGCCGTATTGTCCAGTAGCGATGACACAGGAAGTCTGGCTATGGATAAAACTCAACGTTGTTGAGTGGCGATGCTGCCTTCGCGCTTTGACAGAACCGCACCTTCCAGGAAAACACCCCTTAATCCTTCGCGTATTTTGTTGTTCGTGAATGCAACGAGTACGTCATGCGTGCTCGAAGGATTTTGCTGTTCTCTGCTCCGCCAGCCCTCTGGCTCTGGTGGTTTCGAAACCGTTTTTTCGAAATCCAGGAGAGGGATGTCTCATGAATGACTCACTGCTGCAAATGCTGCGAACCCCGGTGTTCGACGCACGCACACGCCACCACCTGCCATTGCGCGACTACATGGACCTGACGATCAGTCGCATGCGCAAAATCGTCCAGGAAGGCCTGATGACCAACGACATGTGGCTCGGTCAGGTTCGCCAATCGGACTTCCGACAGGTGATCGAGCGCACAGCAATTGTCGGCGCTTATGACTACGCGCTGTTCTCCTCTATCGTCGATCACATGATCGCCGGCAACGCGCTGTTTGCTCAGGGCGATGCGCTACAAGTTGCGCGTTACCGTCAGGAAGTCATCGAGATGGGCGCGGTCTATGCCTTTGGCTGCACCGAGATCAACAGCGGCTCCGACGTACGTAATTTGCAAACCGTTGTCACCCACGATGCGCTGAATCAGTGCCTGATCCTCCACACGCCTTCGCCTGCGGCGTGCAAGTTCTGGATCGGCAATGCGTTGCACGCTGCACAGGTCGTGATGGTGTTGGCGCGATTGAGGGTTGATGGCGAGGATGAGGGGCTTCATTGGTTCCGGGTACCGATCCGCAAGGCGGAAAATGGCCCGTTGTTACCCGGCGTCAACGTCATGGCCTGCGACCCCAAGGGCGGGATCCACGCCAATCAAGTGGCCGGCATCTGCTTCAGCCAGATGAAACTGCCGCTGGACGCCATGATGCAGCGGCACGCCCGGTTCACCCATGACGGTGAGTTCATCAGTGGCGTTCCCAGAGATCGGCGCGTGACCTGCGCCATGGAGACGTTCATTCAAGAGCGTTTGTTTCTTCTGGCAGCGGCTCGCGGCGGCGCGGGTCTGTGCGCTCATCTGGCGTACCGCTTTGTCTGCCATCGACAGGTCAAAAACGCCCTGGTCAGCGAGCCGCTTCTGGCCAAACCGCTGATTCGGCAACGACTGTATGTCGAACAACTGAAGGCGTTGGCCCTGAAACTACTGGAGCAGGCGATCCTGTCGCGCTTCGAAGCGATGTGGGGTCAACCAGACAAGCGCCAAGAGCTGCATATCATCGCGGCCATCGCCAAAAGTGTCGGCACCTGGATGGGGCTCGATGTCATGCGCATGTGCCGGGAAATCTGCGGTTCTCAAGGGTTTCACCATTACAACCAGATCGTCACGCTGTGTATGGATTGCGAAATCAGCATCACGTTTGCCGGCGACAACAGTGTCATGACTTACCAAGTGGCCAGGGATGCCGTGACCCGACCGCGATTTGCCTCGCGGCCAACGGGCAACGTCGCCCAGCGCATTGAAAAGAAGATTGTCGAGCTGTGTCGCGATCCGAGCGAAGTTTCCCATCGCCAGGCGTTAGCCCTGATCTATGCCAGGGCTCTGGACCTGATCATCGGTGAAGTCGAGCGCAATCATCTGGTGACGCCGCAAACACTGCAGGACCTGATCCACGTATTTGCTCCTCAGTTAAGCGAAGGGGAACTGGCTGCTGACAGCGCCGAGTTCAACGGTCACGCCACCGAAGCTCAGCTTGCTCTGCTGGCGAAGTTGCTTGAACCACCCGCTGAACTGGTCAGCGCGCCGATCAACGATCCGGACTACATCCAGCACTTCACCGCCGCTTTGTACGAGGTGCAATGAACATGGATATTCAATCGCTGCTCGACTTCACCAACCGCGATACCGTTCGCGACCCCTACCCGGCCTACAGCTACCTGCGCGAGCATCATCCGGTCTATTGGAGTCGGCACTTCAATGCCTGGTTTCTGACCCGGTTCAGCGATGTGTTCGCCGCCCAGGGGGACGCCAAACGCTATTCCTCAAACCGCATGCAACAACTGGTCGATGCTCAGGTTCCGCCTGAAAAACGTGCGCAACTGGCATCGTTCGTCAAGCTCGCTTCCGAATGGATGTATTCGCAGGATGGGTGTCCGCATACCGCCAGCCGTAAATTGCTGGGCAAAGCCTTTACGCCTCGTTCTATCGAATCATTGCGCCAAAGTATCCAGGACATAACCGATGAGGCGATGTCCCGGCTCGAACCGCAAACCGACTTGATGGCTAACCTTTTCAACCGTGTTCCAGCGCTGGTCCTGGCCAAGCTCTATGGCATCCCCCGCGAAGACGCGTTGAAACTCAGGCACTGGACCGATGACATCCTGATCTTCCTGGTCGGCAACCTGGACCCTGACTATGGCCCCGCGCAGGCGCTGAAAGGCGTGGAGGAAATGTACGCGTATTTCGCGGACGTCATCGAGCAGCGCCGCCAACAGCCCGAGGATGACCTGGTCAGCCGGGTACTTGAGGCCAGTCTGGAAAGTGTGTCGAGCAATGATGAGGTGCTGGCGCAGATCGTCTTTATCCTGGTCGCGGGCTACACCACCAGCGCCGACCAGCTCTGCATCGGTTTGCTGCACTTGCTGCAACATCCCGAGCAGCTCGATGCGCTCAAGGCAGACCCGCTACGGATGAAGCCAGCCGTCGAAGAGATGCTGCGTTTCGATTCCGCCGGCTCATTCAGTCATCGCGTACTCAACGAAGACGTCACGATCGGCGACATCACGATGAAAAAAGGTGACCTGGTTTACCTGATGCGCGCCTCCGCCAATCGCGACCCCGACAAATTCCAGAACCCCGACAGCTTCGACATCAACCGCAAGAACAACGATCACCTCGCGTTTGGCCGGGGTGAGCATTTCTGCATGGGCACGGCACTGTTCCGGATTGAAGCCGAAGTGGTTTTTACCTCGTTGTTCAAGCGATTCCCCGAGTTGAGCCTGATTGCCGGAAAACCCGCGATCTGGCGTACCAACAACCTGCAATTTCGTGGATTAAAGGAACTACCCATTGATTTGGGCAAAGGAGTTGAGCAATGAAAATTCAACGCGTTTTTTCCGCAGCACCATGGGAATCCGAAGCCTGCTATTGCAGGGCGATACGGGTGGGTGAGCGAATCCTGATGGGCGGTACGGTGGCATTCGATGACCAGGGCAAGCCGTTCAAACCGGGTAATGCGTATGCGCAGACCCTGCGTTGCCTGGAGACAATTGAAGCCTCTATCAAACAGCTGGGCGTGGATCGTCGCAGTATTATCGGAATCCGCATTTACACCACCAGCATGAAATTCTGGCCGGACATCGCCAAAGCGCACAAAGAGTTTTTTGAGGGCCACCCGCCGACATTGATGTGTCTGGCAGTCAGCGAACTGATCAGCAAAGAATATGTGGTTGAACTCACGACCGAGGCAACGGCGTGCGAGATAGAACTATGACGGCCACGCGTGAGCACAACGTGGCCGACCGACAGGATTCGGGGCTGACCGTAGAAAGCGCCAGAACAACATTGCGCGGGTTGTTGGTTGTCAGCGTTTGCGACCTGTCGATCAAGAGCCATGGGCGGCCGTTGCCGCTGCGACTCTACACCCCAGCCGGCCCCGGGCCGTTCCCGGTCTTGATGTTTTTCCATGGCGGCGGCTGGGTCACCGGCGATCTGGACACTCACGACGGCTTTTGTCGGCTGATGTGTGAGTGGGCCGGCTGTGCCGTGGTCGCTGTGGACTACGCCCGACCTCCGGAACACGTGTTCCCCGCCGCGGTGCAAGATTGCTGCGCAGCCATGGAATGGGTCGTTGAACAGGGGCCAGTTGTGGGGCTGGATCCTTCGCGAATGGCGGTGGCGGGTGGCGGTTCGGGCGGTGGGCTGGCGGCGGTCATATGCCAATGGGCCCGTGAGCGAGGTAAGCCGCTGATCATGTTCCAACTGCTGCTTTACCCCCTGCTCGATTGCCTGGGCCAAAACCCTTCCCACACAGATTTTTCCGAAGGACATGGGCTGACCGCAGAAATGCTCGAGTGGTACATCGAGCACTACGTGCCGCCAGGCGTGTCCCGCGCCGATCCCAGGCTTTCCCCGGTGCGCCAGAAATACCTGCACGGTTTACCGCCAGCGTTGGTCATCACCTCTGAATTCGACGTGTTACGCGACGAAGGCCGCGAATATGCACGTCGGCTAAAGGAAGCCGGCGTAAGGGTTCAGCACGAAGAGTACGCAGGCATGCTCCACGGTTTCATTAACTACCCGGCGGTACACGATGATGCTAAACGAGCGCTGCTGTTATGCGCTCAAACCCTGCAAGCGCAATTTCGCGGTTGAAGTGTGGTCAGCCAGGACGAGGCTTCCTGGCCCGCACCACATTCGAAACACTTCAAGCCGCCGATTGCTGCTGGACCGGCACTGCCAGGCTCACCGCCCGAACCGATGAACCCACGCTCAAGCCCAGCGTTTTGGCGGTTTGTGCATCGACAATCAACGTCCCGGCAGCCACCCGCGCCGGTGCCGCGGTTATCCGGCACTCGGCAAATTGGCGGTTGTGAATCAGGTAAGTCGCCGCCTGCTCACCCGGTGTGCCGATGCTCAGTTGCAGCACCTGACTGTCGCGCACCGCACGGATATCCCCGGTGGCGCATTCGATCAGCGGGCCGCCGTCGAAGATGTCGATGTAATCGCGGTGTTCGAATCCTTCGGCCTTGAGCATGCCCAGCGCCGGTTCGGTGTTGGGGTGAACGCGACCGATGACCGTTCGCGCCGCTTCCGGCAACAGGCAGGTCGGCAGCGGAAACTTGGGCATCAGCTCGGCGATGAACGTCTTGTTACCCAGGCCGGTCAGGTAGTCGGCATCGGCAAAATCCATCTTGAAGAAGTGCCGCCCCAGACCTTCCCAGAACGGTGAAACGCCCTCTTCGTCCGAATACCCGCGCATCTCGGCGATGACCTTGTCGCCGAAATGCTGCCGGAATTCCGCCAGAAACAGGAACCGCGCCTTGGACAGCAAGCGCCCGTTCAGACCGCTGCGGTTATCGGCATGCAGAAACAGCGAACACAGTTCCGAATGGCCGGTCATGTCGTTACCGAGGAACAATGTAGGCAGCTGCTGATTGATCCCGAGGTTTTTCGAGGCCGCGACAAACAGGCCCAGTCGATAGTTGTACCAGGGCTCGCGCAGGCCGACGGCACCGGCCAGTGCGCAAATGCCGATGGCTTCATGCTGGTCATTCTCGAGCACAAACAGGTAATCGGCATCGGCGCGTTCGGCCTCGCCGGCGAAGGTTTTCGCCGCCCATTCCAGACGCTGACGCAGACGCCCCGCGTCGGCCGGCAAGGTGGTCAAACCGGTTCCGGCGCTATGGGCCAGGGCTAACAGTGCCGGCAGATCTGCCGGTGTGGCTGGACGAACGATCATCGCACTTGCTCCTGGGTAACCTGATGTTTGGTTAGAAAGACTTCCGCCAACATGCAGCGCGCGCTGCCGCCGCCGATGCGTTCGATGGTGTCGATATTGACGGGGAGTGGCGTTGTGTAGGCTTCGATCAACCGACGTTGCGCGGCATCCAGCGATTGCCAGGCCATGCGTGACATCACCAGCAAGGGTTCGCCCGCTGCGTTGTGGACCTCCAGCATGTTGCCGGCGAAGGACTCCAGCTGCTCCCAGCTCAGGGCGATGACCTGCTTGCCGCTATCTTCCAGACGTTTACGCAGGGCCAGGCGCTCGGCCGGCTGAGTGACCGAGGCCAGGCAAGCCACGGCCAGGCGCGTGCCGACACTCATCATCACGTTGGTGTGGTAAATCGCGACGCCCTGGCGGTCCACCGCATTGAAGGCGCACAGCTCGTAACCCAAATGACTGACCACCTGGTCCAGGGCACGGGCATGGGTGCGGGTGGAATAACCGGCGTAGCAAATCCGCTGCTGACGATCCAGAACCATGCTGCCGGTGCCTTCGAGGAACACTTCCTGCTGTTCGAGGCTGGAAAGGTCCAGCAACTGCTCGACCCGGTACTCGTCCCGCAGCCAGTCGAGCACGCCTTTGTCCCGCTCCAGACGCCGGTTGTGGCCCTGCATCGGGTACAGCACCAAGGTGCCGTCGGGATGGCTGCTCCACCAATTGTTAGGGAAGATCGAATCCGGGGTATGTGGCGCTTCGCGGTCGTTGTGCACCATGACCTCGACACCGTGGTGACGCAGTGCGGCAACGTAGCCATCGAACTCTTGCAGGGCCTTTTGCTGAACGTCTTCGCTGACGTCGGCCGGCTGCTGGAAACGGTTGTTCGCCGCCGTGTCCTGATTGAAGGAGAAACGTGTCGGGCGAATCATCAAAACAGTATTGGTGGTTTGCATGGGCACAGATTCAATGAGGGTTAAGAGGTACTCATTGTCTGTTTCGCAGGCTGAAAAACCCGGTTGATAAGTGGCTGCGGCGTGATGGAAACGGCTGAAAAACGTGCGTGGCCCAGCCGAATCGGCGGGCGCCGAAAAGCAAAAGATCGCAGCCTTCGGCAGCTCCTACAGGATCGGGTTTTCACGCGGTCTATGTAGGAGCTGCCGAAGGCTGCGATCTTTTGATATTGATCTTGCTTCTATTCCATCGTGGTCTTGACCATCGCCAATTCCGGATGGCTCACCAACTTGTCGATGTGCAAATCCGGGTCATCGAACCAGACTTCAGTCAGCACCCGGTAATGCTCCATGTCCCGGCAACGCATGCGCAAGCTGTAGTCGAACGCACCGCTGATCAACTGACATTCCAGCACCTGCGGGCAGGCGCGGACTTTGGCTTCGAACGCCTTTTGCGCCGCCCGCCCACTCTGGTTCGACAACGCGACCAACACCAGCAACGACAAGCCTGGTGTCAGTTTCTTTTCATCGAGAATCGCGCCATACCCACGAATGACCCCGAGCTGTTCGAGTTTGCGCACCCGTTCCAGGCACGGCCTGGGCGTGAGGTGCACACGCTCGGAAAGCTTTTGATAAGTGATGCGCCCTTCGTGGCGCAGCACTTCGATGATTGCCTGATCGATACGATCAAGCACGATCGACAGATCGCGGATATCCGCCATGTACGTCTTGCCTCACTTCAAACGACCCGATAGGAATTGCTGCAAACGTTCACTTTTTGGCTGGTCGAGGATCGTAGCGTCACCTTGCTCCTCGACCTTTCCCTGATGCAAGAACAACACCTGGCTGGAAACCTGCCGGGCAAACCCCATCTCGTGGGTCACCATCAACATGGTACGGCCTTCTTCGGCCAGTGCCTGAATGACCTTCAGCACCTCACCCACCAATTCCGGATCGAGTGCCGAGGTCGGCTCGTCGAACAACAGAATCTCCGGCTCCACCGCCAGGGCACGTGCGATCGCCACCCGCTGTTGCTGCCCACCGGACAGAAACGCCGGGTATTGATCGGCCACTCGTTGCGGCAGACCGACCTTGTCCAGATAGGCCCGCGCACTCTCTTCCGCGGCCTTGCGGCTGATTCCCAGCACTCGACACGGCGCCAGCACGATGTTCTCCAGCACCGTCAGATGGCTCCACAAATTGAAATGCTGGAACACCATCGCCAGGCGCGTGCGCAAACGCTGCAATTGCGCTGGATGAGCGACGCGCATGCCACCGGCACCCGGGCGCGTGATGACGCGCTCGCCGTCCAGCTCAATGGCGCCTTCGTCTGCGCGCTCCAGAAAGTTGATGCAGCGCAGCATCGTGCTTTTACCCGAACCGCTGGCGCCGATCATGCTCACCACATCGCCTGCCCGTGCATTCAACGAGACGCCCTTGAGCACTTCGTTGTCACCAAAACGTTTGTACAGATTTTCAACCGTGAGTTTGTACATGTCAGCACTCCTGGAGCGGCGCGCCAAGCGGCACCGCTCTGGATAGAAAATGGGATTCAGTGAGTCGGACCGAGAAAGCTCAGCCAGCGCTTCTCCGCCAGGCGGAAGGCTCCGACCAGACCGAACGACAGCGCGAGGTACAGCAGACCGGCAATGCCGAATGCCTGGAAGGTCATGAAGGTCGCGGCGTTGGCGTCCCGAGCGATTTTGAGGATGTCGGGAATGGTGGCGGTGAACGCCACTGAAGTCGCGTGCAACATCAGGATCACTTCGTTGCTGTAATACGGCAGTGCCCGGCGCAATGCCGAGGGCAGAATCAGCCGCAGGTACAGGCGCCAACCGCTCAAGCCATACGCGTGGGCGGCCTCGATTTCACCGTAGGGAATGCTGCGAATCGCCCCGGCGAAGATTTCCACGGTGTAGGCGCAGGTGTTCAGCGTGAACGCGAGCAAGGTGCAATTCATCGCATCGCGGAAAAATGCTTCGAGCAGCGGTTGCGAGCGCACCACCGCGATGCCGTAGATCCCGCTGTAGCAAATCAACAACTGGATATACAGCGGCGTACCGCGAAACACATAAGTGAAGAGCTGAACCGGCCAGCGCAGCAATCCCCAGCGCGAGGTGCGCATGATCGCCAATGGCAACGACAGGAAGAACCCCATCACAATACTCGCCACCAGCAGCCACAACGTCATCGCCAGCCCGGTGAGGCTGTAACCGTCGCTGAACAGAAAGGGTTTCCAGTATTCGGCAATCAACTCGATCATCGTGCCATCCCCCGCACACCCTGGTTATAGCGCCGTTCCAGCACGCGCAAAACGTAGTTGGAAGCGCTGGTGATCAGCAAATACAACGCCGCTGCCAGCAGCAGGAAATCGAGCATGTTGAAAGTGCTTTTACCGGCTTCCTGCGCAACCTTGACCAGGTCCGACAAACCGATGATCGACACCAGCGCCGTGGCCTTGAGCAGCACCAGCCAGTTATTGCCGAGACTGGGCAAGGCGAAACGCATCATTTGCGGGAACACCACGAAGCGAAACCGCTGCCAGCGGTTCAGGCCAAAACACGCGGCGGCTTCCTGTTGGCCGCGCGGCACGCTCAGAATCGCCCCGCGAAAGGTCTCGGTGAAATACGCGCCGTAGATAAAGCCGAGAGTGATGACGCCGGCCACAAACGGGTCGATTTCCATGTAGGGCCAGTCCATGGCCTCGGTCAGGCTGCTCAACCAGCCTTGCAAGCTGTAGAAAATCAGCAGCATCAGCACCAGGTCCGGCACACCGCGAATCAGCGTTGTGTAGAAGGTAGCCGGCAGGTTCAACAGCTTCAGCGGCGACAGTTTCGCCGCCGCGCCGAGCAGGCCCAGCGCCATGCTCACCAGCAGGGAGAGCGCTGACAATTTCAGAGTGACCCAGGTGCCGTGCAGCAACAAAGGGCCATAGCCTTGCAGGGCCGAGAGATCGACCCCGATCAGATTCAGGAAGGAGTTCACGTCAGTCACCTGTCTTGAGGCGCCCGCGCGCAAGCGCTGCGCCTGTTACCAGGACGCAGCCTTCGGGGCGCGAGGATCAGTAGTTGTAGAGGTCCAGATCGCCGAAGTGTTTCTGCTGGATCTGCGCGTAGATACCCTTGTCATGCAGGGCCTTGATGGCGGCATTGAGCATGCCTTTGAGTTCTTCGTTGTCCTTGCGCACGCCGATGGCGATGTCGGATGGCACTAACGGGTCGCTGATGCCTTCACTGTTCTTGAAGTCAGCGCCTTGAGGGGAAGTCAAAAAGCTCATTTGCGCCTGCATCTTGTCCTGGATCGAGGCGTCGAGACGGCCAAATACCAGGTCGGCGTAGACCTGATCCTGATTCTGATAGGCACGCAGTTTCACGCCGCCGGGTGCCAGTTTGGCCTTGGCGTAGGTTTCCTGAATCGTGCCCTGCATGTAACCGATGGTCTTGCCCTGCAGCGACTCGGCGGTGGGCAACAGCCCGGAATCCTTGCGAGTGACGATGGCGGTCGGCCCGGCGTACAGGCGATCGGTGAAGTCGATCTGCTTTTTACGTGCATCAGTCACCGTCATCGACGATTCGATGGCATCGAACTTACCGGCCTTGAGGGCCGGAATCAGCCCGTCGAAGTCATTGCTGACCCACACGCATTTCAACTTCAATTCGGCGCAGATCGCGTTGCCCAAATCCACGCCAAAGCCCTGCACGCCGCCCTCGGCGGTGGTGGACTCAAAGGGTGGGTAACTGGGGTTGACGCCGAATCGCAACTCTTTCCATTCCTTGGCGCTGGCGCCAGTGGAGCAGCACAGCAATGCGATTACCGGCAAGGTCAGCCATTTGATGTTGATCATCTTCTTGAGTCCCGGATTATTTGGATTTATCGCGGTCTGGCGCCTGCGCCTAACCACACTTTTTGACAGGGGCAGAGAGTCGATGCGGTATTCACCGCAGCCGTATTTGTTGTTGTTTTCGACCGGTCGAGCCAGCCGTCGGAGTGCAGTCCGTTCCAGGCGCATCGTCGCAAGCGCTTGAAATGGACCGTCAGAATGCCAACTGCCAGGCCGGTGCAGGTGTCGAAAGCCCCCGTCCAGACAGCTCAACTGCGCTGAACGAGGGGCTTTCACAGCCGATTCTGTCGTCGGCAATCAAAGATCAAAAGATCGCAGCCTTCGGCAGCTCCTACCTCAGAACGCGTACACCCTGTAGGAGCTGCCGAAGGCTGCGATCTTTTGATCTTGCTTTAAGGCAAAAACGCAAACTAACCCTGCACATATCCCGGTTGTACATCACAAATTTGCACTGTTACGATCCAGCATCGCTCGCGCGCGAGCTTCTCTATAAAGAACAATAAAAGCAGGGAGTTAGTGATGACTGCTCAGGTTTCTTCTCCGCGGACTTCGTCCATGGATGCCACGCAAAATGAAGTGCTGGCCGAGGTTCGCAACCACATCGGTCACCTGACCCTCAATCGCCCCGCCGGCCTCAACGCCATTACCCTGGACATGGTGCGCAATCTGCAGCGCCACCTCGACGCTTGGGCACTGGATCCGCACGTACATGCGGTGGTGTTGCGCGGTGCTGGCGAGAAGGCTTTCTGTGCCGGCGGCGACATCCGTTCGCTGTACGACAGCTTCAAAAACGGCGACACGCTGCACGAAGACTTCTTCGTCGAGGAATATGCCCTCGACCTCGCTATTCACCACTATCGCAAACCTGTACTCGCCTTGATGGACGGTTTTGTCCTCGGCGGCGGCATGGGACTGGTACAAGGCGCCGACTTGCGAGTGGTCACCGAGAAAAGCCGTCTGGCGATGCCAGAAGTGGCGATCGGTTATTTCCCGGATGTCGGTGGCAGCCATTTCCTGCCGCGCGTTCCTGGTGAACTGGGTATTTACCTCGGCGTCAGCGGTGTGCAGATTCGCGCGGCCGATGCGCTCTATTGCGGCCTGGCCGACTGGTACCTGGAAAGCGACAAGCTGGGCACCCTGGACGAACACCTCGATCAGCTCGAATGGCACGAAACGCCGTTGAAGGACCTTCAAGGTCTGCTGGCGAAACTCGCTGTGCAACAACTGCCGGCACCACCTTTGGCGGCGTTGCGCCCGGCCATCGATCACTTCTTCGCCCTGCCCGATGTGCCGAGTATTGTTGAGCAACTGCGTGAAGTAACGGTCGCCGACAGCCACGAGTGGGCCACGACCACCGCCGACCTGCTGGAAAGCCGTTCACCGCTGGCCATGGGCGTGACTCTGGAAATGCTCCGTCGTGGTCGGCACTTGAGTCTGGAAGACTGCTTCGCCCTTGAGCTGCACCTGGACCGTCAATGGTTCGAGCGCGGCGACCTGATCGAAGGCGTGCGCGCCTTGCTGATCGACAAAGACAAGAAACCGCGCTGGAACCCGCCGACCTTGCAGGCGCTGGACGCCGAGCACGTCGCGAGTTTCTTCACGGGTTTTGACCAAAGCGGGAGCTGAGCCATGCACGATATCGAATTGAGCGAAGAGCAAGTCATGATCCGCGACATGGCCCGGGACTTTGCCCGCGGCGAAATCGCGCCCCACGCACAAGCCTGGGAAAAGGCCGGCTGGATCGACGACGGTCTGGTGGCGAAGATGGGCGAACTGGGTCTGCTGGGCATGGTGGTGCCCGAGGAATGGGGCGGCACCTATGTCGACTACGTCGCCTACGCCTTGGCCGTGGAAGAGATTTCGGCCGGTGACGGCGCCACTGGCGCACTGATGAGCATTCACAACTCAGTGGGCTGCGGGCCGGTCCTCAACTACGGCACTGAAGAACAGAAACAGACCTGGCTGCCGGATCTGGCCAGCGGTCAGGCCATCGGCTGCTTCTGCCTGACCGAACCACAGGCCGGGTCCGAGGCCCACAACCTGCGCACTCGCGCCGAACTGCGCGACGGCCAGTGGGTGATCAACGGCGCCAAGCAATTCGTCAGCAATGGCAAACGGGCGAAACTGGCCATCGTGTTTGCGGTGACCGATCCGGACCTGGGCAAGCGCGGCATCTCGGCGTTCCTGGTGCCGACCGATACCGCCGGTTTCATCGTTGATCGCACCGAACACAAAATGGGTATTCGCGCCTCCGATACCTGCGCGGTGACCCTGAGCAACTGCACGATCCCCGAAGCCAACCTGCTGGGTGAACGCGGCAAAGGACTGGCGATTGCCCTGTCGAACCTCGAAGGCGGCCGCATTGGCATTGCAGCACAAGCGTTGGGCATTGCCCGCGCGGCGTTTGAAGCGGCGCTGGCCTACTCGCGGGATCGGGTGCAGTTCGACAAGCCGATCATCGAGCACCAAAGCATCGCCAACATGTTGGCCGACATGCACACCCGGTTGAACGCGGCACGACTGTTGATCCTGCATGCCGCGCGGTTGCGCAGTGCTGGCAAGCCGTGTCTGTCGGAGGCTTCACAGGCCAAACTGTTTGCGTCGGAAATGGCCGAGAAAGTGTGTTCGTCGGCGATGCAGATTCATGGCGGGTATGGGTATCTGGAGGATTACCCGGTGGAGCGTTATTACCGGGATGCACGGATTACGCAGATTTATGAAGGGTCGAGCGAGATACAGCGGATGGTGATTGCTCGGGAGTTGAAGCACTACCTGGTGTGAAGCCCTAAAAGCATCGCGAGCAAGCTCGGCTCCTACAGGATTGCGCATAACCTGTAGGAGCCGAGCTTGCTCGCGATGGCGTCATCGAATACGCCGAATCACTTGCCGACGAACTCGGCCTCACGTTTGGCAATAAACGCCGCCATCCCTTCCTTCTGATCCTGCGTCGCAAACGCCGCATGGAACACCCGACGTTCAAAGCGCACACCTTCCGACAGGCTCACTTCAAACGCGCGGTTGACGCTTTCCTTGATCATCATTGCAATCGGCAGCGACTTCTTGGCAATCAGGGCCGCGACTTTCAACGCTTCTTCCAGCAACTCATCAGCCGGAACAATACGCGCCACAATCCCGCAACGCTCCGCTTCCACCGCATCGATCAAGCGACCGCTGAGGCACATTTCCATGGCCTTGGCCTTGCCCACCGCGCGGGTCAGGCGCTGGGTGCCGCCCATGCCCGGCAGTACGCCGAGGTTGATTTCCGGCTGACCGAATTTCGCGTTGTCGCCGGCCAGGATGAAATCGCACATCAGCGCCAGTTCACAACCACCGCCCAAGGCGAAACCATTGACGGCGGCAATGATCGGCTTGCGGCGGTTAGCCACGCGATCGCTGTCGCTGAACAGGTCGTCGAGGTAGATCTGCGGGTAAGTCAGCTCAGCCATTTCCTTGATGTCGGCGCCGGCCGCGAAGGCTTTTTTCGAGCCGGTCAGCACGATGCAGCCGATGTTCGAATCGGCTTCCAGGCCATCGAGGGCGTGGTTCAGCTCACTGACGATCTGCGCGTTCAACGCATTCAGTGCTTGCGGACGGTTCAGGGTAATCAGGCCGACGCGACCATGGGTTTCCAACAAAATCGTTTCGTAACTCACAGATGACTCCTTCTCAAAGATTGCGCGAAATAACCATGCGCTGAATATCGCTGGTGCCTTCGTAGATCTGGCAAACGCGCACGTCGCGGTAGATCCGCTCCAGCGGGAAATCGTTCAAGTAACCGTAACCGCCAAGGGTTTGCAACGCCGAGGAACAGACTTTCTCGGCCATTTCCGAGGCAAACAGCTTGGCCATGGACGCTTCGACCAAGGCCGGTTTGCCGCTGTCTCTTAATGCCGCCGCGTAATGCACCATCTGCCGGGCGACGGCGATTTGGGTCGCCATATCCGCCAGGCGGAACGCGACCGCTTGATGCTCGATGATCGGTTTGCCGAAGCTTTCACGCTCGCGGGCATAGTCGCGGGCCGCTTCGAACGCAGCGCGGGCCATGCCCACCGATTGTGAAGCAATGCCGACGCGGCCGCCTTCGAGGTTGGCCAGGGCGATTCGATAGCCTTCGCCCTCCTCGCCCAAGCGGTTGGCCACCGGCACCTTCACGTTTTCGAACAGGATCTGGCAGGTGTCGGAAGCGTGCTGGCCGAGCTTGTCTTCGACCCGTGCGACTTTGTAGCCCGGCGAATCGGTCGGCACGATCAGCGCCGTGATGCCACGTTTGCCGGCACTTGGGTCAGTCACGGCAAACACGATCACCACCCCGGCGTTCTGCCCGGAGGTGATGAACTGTTTGCAGCCGTTCAACACGTAATGATCGCCTTCCAGACGCGCGCGGGTTTTCAAGCCGCTGGCGTCGGAACCGGCCTGCGGTTCGGTGAGGGCAAAAGCCCCGAGCATCGAGCCACTGGCCAAAGGTTTGAGGAAGCGTTCTTTCTGGTCGTCGTTGCCGTACTTGAGAATCGGCACGCAACCCACCGAGTTGTGCACGCTCATGATGGTCGAGCAGGCGCCGTCGCCGGCCGCGATTTCTTCCAGGGCCATGGCGTAGGCCAGGTAACCGGTGTCGCAACCGCCCCACTCTTCCGGCACCAACATGCCGAAGAAGCCCAGTTCCGCCATCTCGCCGATGGCTTCCTTGGGGAAGCGATGCTCGCGGTCCCACTCGGCGGCGAACGGTTTCAGCCGTTCCTGGGCAAACTGCCGGGCCGCGTCGCTGATCTGAAGTTGTTCGTCATTGGGAATCATGCCAAATCCTTAAATGTAATTGCCCCGTAGGAGCTGGCGAAGCCTGCGATCTTTTGATCTTGATCTTAAAAAACAAAATCAAAAGATCGCAGCCTCGTTTCACTCGACAGCTCCTACAGAAACCGCTCGGGCGTTAGTACAAACACTCAACTGCCATGGCCGTGGCTTCGCCGCCGCCGATGCAGATCGCTGCAACGCCGCGTTTGAGGCCTTTCTGGCGCAGGGCCGAGAGCAAGGTCACGAGGATCCGCGCGCCAGACGCACCGATCGGGTGACCGAGGGCGCAAGCGCCGCCGTGAACGTTGACCTTCTCGTGAGGAATTTCCAGCTTGGTCATGGTGACCAGACTGACCACGGCGAAGGCTTCGTTGACTTCGACCAGATCGACTTCGTCCAGCGACCAGCCGGTTTTCTTCATCAGCTTCTCGATCGCGCCCACCGGTGCCACCGGAAACAGGCCCGGTGTGTCGGCAAACGCCGCGTGGCCGTGAATCACTGCCAGCGGTTTCAGGCCGCGCTTTTCAGCTTCGGAACGGCGCATCAACACCAGTGCCGCAGCACCATCGGAGATCGAGCTGGAGTTCGCCGCCGTCACCGTGCCGCCGTCGCGGAACGCCGGTTTCAAGGAAGCGATCTTGTCCAGTTTGGCTTTCGGTGGCTGTTCGTCGTTGCTGATCAGCACTTGCTCTTTGCCGACGGTCACAGTGAGCGGCACGATCTCGTCTTTGAAGCTGCCGTCCTTGATCGCCTGCTGCGCGCGGGTGGTCGAGGCAATGGCAAACGCGTCCTGGGCTTCGCGGGTGAAACCGTTGGTTTCAGCGCAATCCTCGGCGAAGGTGCCCATCAGGCGACCTTTGTCGTAAGCGTCTTCCAGACCGTCGAGGAACATATGGTCAAGTACGCGACCGTGGCCCATGCGGTAACCGCTGCGGGCGCGGTCAAGCAGGTACGGCGAGTTGGACATGCTTTCCATACCGCCAGCGACAACCACGTCGGCGCTGCCGGCCACCAGCATGTCGTGGGCCAGAATGGCCGCTTCCATGCCCGAACCGCACATTTTGTTCAGAGTGGTGCAGCGAGTCGATTTATCCAGCCCGGCGCCCAGTGCGGCTTGACGCGCAGGGGCTTGGCCGAGGCCTGCGGACAGGACGCAACCGAACAGCACTTCTTCAACCGCGTCTGGCGCCACACCGGCGCGTTCAACGGCGGCGCGAATTGCGGCAGCACCGAGTTGCGGTGCAGTCAGGCTTTTCAGTTCGCCCTGGAAACCACCCATCGGGGTGCGGACGGCGCTGACGATAACAATGGGATCGTTGGAAATAGTCATGACAAATCCTCCTTATTTGGCGGCCATGCGCAAGGCGCCGTCGAGACGGATCACCTCGCCATTGAGCATGCTGTTTTCAATGATATGCCTGACCAGCTCGGCATACTCGCTTGGTTTGCCCAGACGTGGCGGAAATGGCACGCCA
Organism: Pseudomonas sp. LBUM1645; assembly: GCF_059716185.1. Classification (NCBI taxonomy): domain Bacteria; kingdom Pseudomonadati; phylum Pseudomonadota; class Gammaproteobacteria; order Pseudomonadales; family Pseudomonadaceae; genus Pseudomonas; species Pseudomonas sp. LBUM1645. Next base: position 3,313,685 of record NZ_CP166811.1, on the reverse strand, counting down.
GCGGCCAGGGACGTGCGGACTTCCGGGGTCATGCCGGCCATCATCGGGGTTTCGAAAATGCCGGGGGCGATGGTCATCACGCGGATGCCGAAGCGCGCCAGCTCACGGGCGGCGGGCAAGGTCAGGCTGACGATCGCGCCTTTGGAGGCGGCATACGCGGCTTGGCCGATCTGGCCGTCATAGGCTGCAGCCGAGGCGGTGTTGATGATCACGCCGCGCTCGCCATCGGCATCCGCTTCGGTTTCGGCGATTGCCGCAGCCGCGAGGCGCAGCATGTTGAAGCTGCCGATCAGGTTGACGTTGATTACCTGGCTGAAATTGGCCAACACGTGTGGGCCGTTTTTGCCGAGGATCTTCTCACCGCGCACGATGCCGGCGCAGTTGACCAGACCATTCAGGCCACCGAAAGCTTTGACCGTGGCCTGCACAGCGGCTTCCGCGGCGGCTTCGTTGCTGATATCCGCCACCACGCTTTGCGCGCCGAGGCGTTCAGCCTGGGCCGCAACGGCTTCGGCGTTCATGTCCACCAGCATCACTTTGGCGCCGGCCGCGACCAGCATTTCAGCGGTGGCCGCACCGAGGCCCGACGCACCGCCGGTGACGAGAAAAATCTTGTTTTCGATCTGCATCATTGTTTCCTTGGATTCAAGCTGAAACGTTCTTCGCGGCGGCCTCTTGAGCCTTGGCGATTTCCTGGTTGCGCAAGATAAAGCGCTGCAATTTGCCGCTTGGGGTTTTCGGCAACTCGCTGACAAATTCGATTTCACGGGGGTACGAGTGCGCGGCCAGTCGTTTGCGCACGTGCTGGCGCAGTTCTTCGGCCAGTTCCGGCGTCGGGCGATATTGCGAGCAAATCACCACGAAGGCTTTAACCAGCTCGGTGCGCTCCGGATCGGGCTTGCCGACCACGGCTGCTTCGACCACGGCTGGGTGTTCGATCAACGCACTTTCCACGTCGAACGGACCGACGCGATAACCGGAGGTGGTGATCACGTCGTCGCTGCGACCGACGAAGCTGATGCTGCCGTCCGGGTTCCACTCGACGGTGTCGCCGCTCAGGTAATAGTTGCCGACGAAGGCCTTGGTCGGTGCGCCTTCGTAACCGGCGAACCAGCACATCGGCGACTGGGTGCGATCGATGGCCAGAATGCCCGGCTGGCCGACGCCGAGTTCTTTGTACTCGTCATCCAGCACCACGATGCGGTGGCCCGGCGAGGCGAAACCGGCGGCGCCCATGTGGATCGGATGCTCCAGGCCATGGTGATTGCACAGGACCATGCCGAGTTCGGTCTGGCCGTAATGATCGTGGATGACCACACCGAGGTTTTCGGCGAACCAGCGAATCACTTCCGGGTTCAGCGGCTCGCCGGCGCTGCTGACGATGCGCAGCTTGCCCTTGATCGAGCGGGCGAACTCGTCGCCACCTGCGATCAACAAGCGATAGGCCGTCGGCGAACCGGTGAGGTTGGTGATCCCGTATTTGTTGATCACTCGGCAGGTGCTTTCGAGGGTGAACGGGCCATCGTAAAAGGTGATCGGATGCCCCATGGCCATCGGCCCGGTGACACCGAAATAGATGCCGTAGGCCCAACCCGGATCGGCGACGTTCCAGAAGGCGTCTTCAGGGCGCAAGTCCACGGCGTCACGGGTGTAGCTCTGGAAGGCGACGATGGCCTTGAGCGGAACGGACAGCGCTTTCGACGGACCGGTGGTGCCCGAGGTGAACATCAGCAGGAATGGGTCTTCGCCGGTCAACAGGACCGGTTCGCACACAGGAGAATAATTGGCCAGTTCGGCCCAGAAGCTGTAATCGCCGCGGACGATGCCTTGGCCTTTGGGACCGGCGACGGTGACGATGGTCGGGCAGTCGGCGACTTCAGAGAGTTTGGAGCGATTGCCCGCGTCGGTGACCACCACTTTGGCGCCAGAGGAGCTGAGGCGGTGTTCGATGGCTTTCGGGCCGAATGCCGTGAACAGCGGCTGGTAGACCGCGCCGATGCGCCAGGTGGCGAATACGGTGATCAGTAATTCGATGTTACGTGGCAGGAGACCGGCAACCTTGTCGCCTTTTTTCACGCCTTGGGCCAGCAGGAAATTGGCTAAACGCGCAGCTTTGTCCTGCAAGTCGCTGAAGGTGTAGGTCGCGCTGGCGCCATCGCGCCCTTCCCAGAACAACGCGATGCGCCCCGGCAAGGCATGCCGGTCGCAACACTCGACACAGGCATTGAGGGCAGTCAAATCGCCCGCGAGCGCGGCGTCGACGGTGTGCTGATAATTGAACTGTGATGTAGCAGACAAATAATCGCGCATTGCCAGAATCCCTTTGTATTTTTATTAGGCTGGGGGAACCGTAATTAAACAGGGAAATACTCGCTCTGCGCGGGGCGCGGGACAATGGTCAAAGCTATCAAGTTGCGTGACTGGTTTGGCCAAGATTCAAGGGATGCGTCGTCAGGGCGGACGTCATCGCGGGCAAGCCTTGCTCCTACACGGCGTGGTCAGCCACAAATGGTGTGAATCACCAGGACCTGTAGGAGCAAGGCTTGCCCGCGATGGCGCCAGATCAGGCACCATAAAATCCGGATCAGCTGGCTTCGTTCAGGATCAGGCTCCGGTAATGCCCGGGATTTGAGCCCGACCACTTGCGAAACGCCTTGTAGAAAGAGCTCGCATCGGCAAACCCCAGCCGTGTTGCGATCTCGGCAAAGCTGATAGCCGGCTCGGCCAGCCAGACAATCGCCAATTCCTTGCGCACACTGTCCTTGAGCCCCTGGTAAGTCTGGCCCTCTTCGGCCAGGCGCCGACGCAGGGTGGAAGCCGACATGCACAGCTGTTGCGCCAGGGGTTCGGTTTCCGGCCAGTGTTCGGCGGGCAGCTGCCGCAAATCGTGTTTGATCCGGCTGGCCAGGCTCTCCGGGTCGCGGTACTTGACCAGAATATTGGCCGGCGCTTGGGCCAGGAAGCGCTTGAGTTCTTCCGGGCTGCGCTTGATCGGCAAATCCAGGCACTCGGCGGAGAAAATCATCCGCGTGCGCGGCCGGTCGAAACGCAGGTTCTCGGAGAACATCACCTGATAGTCATCGCAGAAGTCCGGTGCCGGGCAGCGCAACTCGATGGCCAGGATCGGAATCCGCCGCCCCGCCAGCCAGCAGGCAACGCCGTGAACGATCATCCAGTACGTGAAATACGTGAAGGCGCGGCGCGGGTCCTGGTCGTCTTCGAGCAGGACGATTTCGGCCAGGCTTTGCTGACGAACCAACTGCGCCGGCAGGTGTTCGAGCATCAACGACAGAAAACTCAAACCCGAGGTCAGGCCGGCGGCCAGACTCGACTGGACCATGGAGCAGCGGCAGAGAAACTCCAGGCTGCCGGATTTGAGTTTGCGCGGGTCCATGCCAAAGAACTCATCGTCTCCACGTCGCGCCAGTAAACGCCACAGACGTGCATAAGCTGTGGCCGGGACGCGGGCATCGCTGCTGTCGAGCAGTGCCGGATCGATGCCGACCTTGTTCAATACCTTATCGGTGGTCGCTCCGGGGGCGCAACTTTGCAGCAGTGCTTCACGCACCAGTTGAATGGAGATGGTGTCTTTTTCCGACATTGACCGAACTAAGCCCTGTTCTTGTTTGAAGTGGGGGCATATTAGCGCAGCCGTTGGCCCGACGCAGATCCCTTGTGGGAGCGAGCTTGCTCGTGATAGCAACGTGTCAGTCGACATCATTGCTGAATGTCAGTCCACCATCGCGAGCAAGCTCGCTCCCACAGGGGACGGTGTGATCTTTTGATCTGTTCAGGTTAGGTTCAGGTAAATGTCAATGACTGGCATTTGGGAATGAGTGTCATTATGTTACAAATTAGCACCCTATCTAATGACGCCCCGGTGCTGAATGCTCGTTCCTTTTCTGATCATGCTGCGCGAAGGCATTGAAGCCGCGCTGATCGTTGGCATCATCGCCAGCTACCTCAAGCAGACCGGCCGCGGCCAGTGGATGCCTGCGGTGTGGATCGGCGTGTTCCTCGCCGCAGCCCTGGCCCTGCTGGTGGGCGGTGGCCTGGAACTGGTCAGCGCCGAGTTCCCGCAAAAACAACAGGAACTGTTTGAAGGGGTGGTCGGCCTGGTCGCCGTGGGCATTCTCAGCTCCATGGTGTTCTGGATGCGCAAAGTTGCGCGCTCAATCAAACATTCGCTGCATGTTTCTCTCGATCAGGCGCTGACCGGTTCCAGACACCAGGTCACGGCGCTGATCGCCATGGTGTTTTTCGCCGTGGCCCGAGAAGGTCTGGAAACGGTGTTCTTCCTGCTCGCGGTGTTCCAGCAGAGCGAAGGCCCGGCGGCACCGATCGGCGCCCTGCTCGGCCTGATCCTGGCGATCATTGTCGGGTTCCTGATCTACACCGGCAGCATGCGCCTGAACCTGGGTGCGTTTTTCCGCTGGACCGGGTTGTTCATTCTGGTGGTCGCCGCCGGGATCCTCGCCAACTCGGTGCAAGCGCTGCATGAAGCCGGCGTGTGGAATCACCTGCAAACCGTGCTTTTCGACTTCAGCGCAACGCTGCCGATGGATGGCCCGCTCGGCGCGGTGCTGGCCGGGATGTTCGGTTACCAGGACGCGCCGACCGTCAGCACCCTCGGGGCGTATCTGATTTATCTGGTGGTGGCATTGGTGATGTTTTTTCTCCCTGCGCCTGTGCCTGCATCCGCCAAGCAATCTTCTTCAGTTTCCAGTCAGTAAGGGCACCCATGCCAAATCAAGCCCCTCCCCAGGCCTCCCCTCCCCGCGCCTTGCGTTGGGCGGTGGCCGGTTCGGTGATCGTGATGATCGCCGCCGGTGGCCTGTTCTACTACGCCTCGAAAGTGGCCGCCGCCAAGCGTCAGGCCAACCATGACGAAGTGCTGGTGACCATCCACTCGCACAGCTGCGAGCCGAATGCACTGAGCGTCCCGGCCGGTCGCGCCAGTTTCCGCATCGTCAATCGCTCGGACCGGGCTGTTGAATGGGAAATTCTCGACGGTGTGCTGGTGGTCGAAGAGCGGGAAAACATCGCGCCCGGCCTGAGTCAGGTGATCAATGCCAACCTGTTGCCCGGTGACTATGCGATCACGTGCGGCCTTCTGAGCAATCCGCGCGGCACCTTGCACGTCAGCCCGACCGCCGCTTCAGACGCTGCGGCCAAGGCCAAACCGTCGATGGTGGCCTTTGTTGGCCCACTGTCGGAATTCCGCGTTTACCTGAGCACTCAGAGCAGCGCGCTGATCAAAGCCGTCACCGCCCTTGAACACGCCATCGAAGCCGGCGACCTCAGCCAGGCGCAAGCCTTGTATGTGCCTGCCCGCGCCGCGTATCAACGGATCGCCCCGGCCGCCCAGCGTCTGGCCGAGCTGGACAACACGATCAACGCCCGCGCCGATTACTTTGAGAAACGCGAACAGGATCCGGGCTTCACCGGTTTCCACCGGATCGAATACGCACTGTTCCAGCAACGCAATCTCGACGGTCTGACGCCCGTCGCCCAGCGTCTGATCACCGACGTCACCACGCTCAAACAGCAACTGCTGGCCCAGTCGCTGCCGCCCGAGCAACTGGTGAGCATTGTGGTGCGAAATCTCAACAGTATGGCCGACGTACGCGCCAGCAGCGGTGAAGAAGAACGCTACAGCCACACCGACCTCAACGGTTTCGCCGCCAACCTCGACGCCACCCGCAAAGTCGTGGACCTGTTGCGTCCGTTACTGAGCAAATCCGCCGCCGAACTGCTGCTGAAGATCGACAACGCCGCCACTGCCCTCGACGCCGAGCTCAACGGCTTCAAGGTCAAGGACGGCTATGCGAGCTACGACAGCGTCAGTGCCGAGCAGCGCAAACAGATCGCCGACAAGGCCAAGGTTCTGGCCGACGCACTCGATGGAATCGATCCCGCCCTTGGCCTTTCCGGCCTGTAAGCAGAAGAACAAACCGATGAACGATTCAGAGCAATTCAACCTCCAGCGTCGCCGGGTCTTGATGGGCATGGGCGCCGCTGGTGTGGCATTGGCCGGCAGCGCACTCAGTTGCCCGGCCATGGCTGCCAGCCCGGCGCAAGTGACCGAAGCGCCGAGCAGCGACAAGACCGAAGACCGCCACGCGTTCCACGGCCAGCACCAGACCGGCATCGTCACCCCACGCCCGGCTTCCGGCATGCTGGTGTCGTTTGACGTTTTGGCCAGTGACCGCGAAGACCTGGAGCGTTTGTTTCGCACCCTCAACGAGCGCATCGCCTTCCTGATGAAGGGCGGCCCGGTCACGCAGGTCGATCCGAAACTGCCGCCGGTGGATTCGGGAATTCTTGGCCCGGTGGTGACGCCGGACAACCTGACCATCACCGTGTCCGTGGGCGAGTCACTGTTCGATGAACGCTTCGGTCTGGCCGCCGCTAAACCGAAGCGGCTGATCCGCATGGTCGGTTTTCCCAACGATGCGCTGGAAGCCGATTGCTGCCACGGCGACCTCAGCTTGCAGTTCTGCTCCAACACCACCGACACCAACATCCACGCCCTGCGCGACATCGTGAAGAACCTGCCGGACTTGCTCCTGGTGCGCTGGAAACAGGAAGGCAGCGTGCCGCCCCAGGCCCCGGTCAAACCCGGTGTGCCAGCGCAAAGTGCACGCAACTTTCTCGGTTTTCGTGACGGCTCGGCCAACCCGAATTCCAATGATGCCAAGGCCATGGACAGCATCGTCTGGGTACAGTCCGGCAGTGACGAACCGGCCTGGGCGGCCAATGGCAGCTATCAAGCGGTGCGGATCATCCGTAACTTCGTCGAGCGCTGGGATCGTACGCCGCTGCAGGAACAAGAAAGTATTCTCGGCCGGGTCAAAAGTACCGGCGCGCCGATGGGTGGCGAGCATGAGACCCAGGTCCCGGACTATGCCAAGGACCCTGAAGGCAAGCTGACCAAGCTCGATGCCCATATCCGCCTGGCCAACCCGCGCACCGCCGCGACACAGGGCAACCTGATCCTGCGCCGGCCGTTCAACTACTCCAACGGCGTGAACAAGAACGGTCAGTTGGACATGGGGCTGCTGTTCATCTGCTATCAGGCGGATCTGCAAAAAGGCTTCATCACCGTTCAGACCCGACTCAACGGCGAGCCGCTCGAGGAATACCTCAAACCGGTTGGCGGCGGGTACTTCTTCACCCTGCCCGGCGTGACGGATGACAAGGATTTCATCGGTCGCTCGCTGCTTGACGCCACGCAACCAGCTCTTCAACCAAAAGCCACCGCATAACCAACCCCCACCACGGAACCGTGCCATGAAAAAGTCGCCACTCGCGTTACTGCTGACCCTTGGTTTGCTCAACACCCCGCTTTCGGCTTTCGCGGCGACGGCACCGCTGGAGTTGGTGGGGCCGATTTCGGACTACAAGATTTACGTGACTGAACAGCTCGATGAGCTGGCCAGCCACACCCAGCAATTCACCGATGCCGTGAAAAAAGGTGACCTGGCCACTGCCAAAAAGCTCTATGCCCCGACCCGCGTCTACTACGAGTCGATCGAGCCGATTGCGGAGTTGTTCAGTGACCTGGACGCGTCTATCGACTCTCGCGTCGATGACCACGAAAAAGGCGTGAAAGCCGAAGACTTCACCGGTTTCCACCGCATCGAATACTCGTTGTTCTCGGAAAACAGCACAAAGGGCCTGGGCGAACTGGCCGATGGCTTGAACAAAGACGTGAAAGACCTGCAAACCCGCGTCGCCGGCCTGACTTTCCCACCGGAAAAAGTAGTGGGCGGCGCTGCGGCGCTGCTTGAAGAAGTCGCTGCGACCAAGATCTCCGGTGAGGAAGATCGCTACAGCCACACCGACCTTTATGACTTCCAGGGCAACATCGACGGCGCGAAGAAAATCGTCGATTTGTTCCGTCTGCAGATCGAAAAGCAGGACGCGGCCTTCATTGCCAAAGTCGACAAGAACTTCGCTACGGTGAACAAGACGCTGGCCAAGTACAAAACCAAGGACGGTGGCTTCGAGACGTATGACAAGGTGAAGGAAAACGACCGCAAGGCGCTGGTCGGGCCGGTGAATACACTGGCTGAGGATTTGTCGACGTTGCGTGGGAAGTTGGGTTTGAATTAAACATCGGCGTTGTCTGCGAAAAGATCGCAGCCTCCGGCAGCTCCTACAGGATGTACGTCATCCCACTGTAGGAGCTGCCGAAGGCTGCGATCTTTTGCTTTAAGCCTTACAGAATCCGATAGAGCAACCGCTCGATCCGCACACGACTCACGCGCTTGAGAAACTTGGCCACCCCCGCCGGGTACTCCAGCAGCGTTTCCAGTTCCTGATAACGCTCGATGCGGCGGGTGTTCTCGAAAATCTCCGCCAGCTCTTTACGACGCGGCTCCAGCAACTCACCTTTCGGATCATCAATCAGCAAGGCGTTTTCCAGATCGAGACGGAACGCCCGCGGGTTGAGGTTGTTACCGGTCAGCAAGGTGTAACGCTGATCGATCCACATGCCCTTGAGGTGATAGGTGTTGTCGCCGTCACGCCACAGATGCAGGTTCAACTTACCGCTGTCGACGCTGCGATGATGACGCTTGGCGAAACGCCGCAGGCTGATCTCGTAAAGGTACGGCAGCGCCGAAATCACCTTGAACGGCTCGCTCGGCGGGATGTAGAAGTCGTTGGCCGTCTTGTCGCCGACGATGATGTCGATCTTCACGCCCCGCGCAAGGGCCCGGTTGATTTCCCGGGTCACGGTCAGCGGCAGATTGAAGTACGGCGTACAAATAGTCAGTTGATGCTGAGCGCTGGCGATCAATTCGCAAATCACCCGGCTCAACGGGTTGTTCTTGCCGACACCGAGCAATGGGCTGACCGACAAACCGCCCTTTTCCGTGGTGCCTGTCGTGGTGTCGTACGCCGCGTGCTTGAGGCGACTGCGCAAGTCGCCGATGTCGTTGCGCAGGCTGCGGGTGGTCGGCAGGTTCGGCAAATCGAGACGATGCACCGCTTTGGAGGCGATCAGACCGTGCTGAATCAGGTGCTGCATCGAATCGGCCAGAGCGCTGTTATTTAGCAGGTGATAACGGTCGTAGCGGTACTTGTCGAATTTGTGCAGGTAAACGTTGTTCAGGCTCGCGCCGCTGTAGATCACGCAATCATCGATCACGAAGCCTTTCAAATGCAGCACGCCGAACAGTTCTCGGGTCTGCACGGGAACGCCATACACCGGCACTTCACTGGCATGAGTGCGGGTGGTTTCTTGATACCAGGCCGAGTTGCCCGGCTGCTTGCCGGCACCGATCAAGCCGCGCTGGGCGCGCAGCCAGTCAACGACCACCACCACGTCCAGTTCCGGACGCGCCAGTTTGGCCGCGTGCAAGGCATCGAGAATTTCCTGGCCGGCTTCATCCTGTTGCAAATAGAGCGCGACGATATAAATGCGCTGGGTGGCGCTGGCGATCTTTTCCAGCAGGCACCGACGAAACTCGGCAGCGCCAGAAAGGATGGTGACGGCATCGGCGGTCAGCGGAAAACTGCGCAGTTTGGGCAGCAGAGAGCGTTTGAAAAGCGACGGCATAGGGCTCGCAAAAAGGTCGAATCCGAAGAACCCGAGAGCTTACACCATGGATCGGTTCGGGTCTTGTTACTGACTGTAATGCCCCCATCGCGAGCAAGCTCGCTCCCACATTTGAAATCCGTTCCCCTGTGGGAGCGAGCTTGCTCGCGATAGCAATTTTGTAGGCGACGAAAATATCTCCTTGACCAAGGAGAACGATCGTTCTACTGTTCGCCACATGAACGAAATAACCAGCAACGACACACGCGACATCATTCTGGATGTCACCGAAAAGTTGATCTACAAGAGTGGCATCGCTGCCACCGGGATGGATCTTCTGGTGAAAACCGCCGGCGTCTCCAGAAAAAGTATTTACCGCTACTTCGCCAACAAGGAGGAGCTCACCGTCGCGGCCCTGCAACGCCGTGATGTGCGCTGGATGCATTGGTACAGAAGCGAAGTCGACCAGGCTGAAACACCGGCCGACCGGCTGCTCAACCTGTTTACCGTACTCAAGGCCTGGTTCGCCTCCGAAGGCTTCCGTGGCTGTGCATTCATCAACACCAGCGGCGAAACCGGCGACCCGCAAGACCCGGTTCGCCTGGTTGCCAAAGACCATAAACAGAAGCTGCTCGACTACGTGCGCGAGCTCTGCACCGAACATGGCGCCACAGACCCGGAGACGCTGGCCAAACAGCTGCTGATCCTGATCGACGGTGCCATTACCGTGGCGCTTGTCATGGGTGATCACAGTGCCGCCGATAATGCGCAATGCATGGCGCGAAAGTTATTGGACCTGTAACACTTTAACCAAGCCCGACAACTTGCTAGAACTTTACTTTGATAGGGAGACTATTAATGTCTAATGCCGAAGTTCGTCCGCCATTGCCGCCATTCACCCGTGAATCGGCCATCGAAAAAGTACGCCTGGCCGAAGACGGCTGGAACTCCCGCGACCCGGAACGGGTGTCGCTGGCCTACACCCTGGACACCAAATGGCGTAACCGTGCCGAGTTTGCCTACAACCGCGAAGAAGCCAAAGGTTTCCTGACGCGCAAATGGGCCAAGGAACTGGATTACCGCCTGATCAAAGAACTTTGGGCCTTTACCGGCAACCGCATCGCCGTGCGTTATGCCTACGAATGGCACGACGACTCGGGCAACTGGTTCCGCTCGTACGGCAACGAAAACTGGGAGTTCGACGAGAACGGTTTGATGGCCAATCGGTTTGCCTGCATCAACGACATGCCGATCAAGGAAAGCGACCGCAAGTTCCACTGGCCGCTGGGTCGTCGGCCGGATGATCATCCAAGCTTGTCCGACCTCGGCCTGTAAACACTGATCCCCTGTAGGAGCTGTCGAGTGAAACGAGGCTGCGATCTTTTGACTTTGATTTTTGAGATCAAAAGATCGCAGCCTCGTTTCACTCGACAGCTCCTACAGGTTTTTTGTGGTGTTCAGGCTACCGCGGCCTGCTGCTTGGCCGCTGCCTTGGCTTCTAGCTCGCGCACCAACGGCAATACCCGCTTGCCGAAATACTCCACTTCTTCCTGAAAGTGCAGAAACCCCGCCAATACCAGGTCCACGCCCACCGCTTTCAACGCAACTATCCGCTCGGCAATCTGCTGCGGCGTACCGATCAGGTTGGTCTTGAAGCCGTCGTTGTACTGCACCAGATCCTCGAACGTCGACTTGGCCCAGTTGCCCTCACCCTCAGGTGACGCCCTGCCCGCCTGCTTCGCCGCATCGCCAAACGCATTCACCGCCTCCGGGTCAGCCTGATCGATGATTTGCGCCAGCACGGCGCGCGCTTCTTCTTCGGTGTCGCGGGCAATGACAAACGCGTTCACGCCGACTTTCACCGAATGATTGTTGGCCGCCGCCTTGGTGCGAATGTCATCGACCTGGGCCTTGATGCCTTCCGGGGTGTTGCCGTTGGTGAAGTACCAGTCCGATACCCGTGCCGCCATGTCCCGAGCCGCGCGGGAACTGCCACCCTGGAAGATTTCCGGCTGACCCAGCGGTTTCGGTTTGAGGCTGTAGTTGTCGAAGCGGTAGAAGTCACCGCGAAAGGTAAAGTTGTCCTGGCTCCAGATGCCCTTCAGCGAGCGGATGAATTCTTCGGAGCGGCGATAACGCTCGTCGTGTTCCAGCCAGTGTTCACCAATCGCCTGGAATTCACCCTTGAACCAGCCACTGACGATGTTCACCGCCACCCGGCCGTTAGTCAGCTGGTCGATGGTTGCCAATTGCTTGGCTGCCAGCGCCGGTTGCCAAGGGCCGGGCAGGATGGCGGCGATCACTTTCAGTTTGGTGGTGGCGGCCAGCAGCGCGTGGCTGAAGGCGACCGATTCGTGCTGGTACTCGGCGCCGTAACCGGCGGTGAAGCGGATCTGCGTCAGGGCGTATTCAAACCCCGCCTCTTCGGCCAGTTGCGCCAGTTTGCGGTTGTAGTCGATGCCCCAGTGGGTGCGTTGCTCGATCTTGCTGACCACCAGCCCGCCGCTGACGTTCGGCACCCAGTAGGCAAATTTGACGGCTTGCTGACTCATAGGCATGTCCTCGGGACTTTAGGGATGTCCTGGGGTGAGAGCAGCAACCGTGCCACCGCCAATCTTGAAGTGAGCCGAGTACTGTGGCGAGGGAGCTTGCTCCCGCTGGGCTGCGTAGCGGCCCCAAGTTTTTGTGAGCGCTGCGCACTCAAGCGGGAGCAAGCTCCCTCGCCACAGATGTGGGTGCGTCTGAGGCAATTTGCTGATGCACTGTTGGTACAGCAACAATTCACTGCGTGCCGACATCCAGTTCCTCCAATAAATCCTGGCCCGCTAGCTTCGGCATGGACCCTGCAATTGCCCCTGGCAGACGCAACACTTTCTACTGCCGATCCGAGGAGCCGTCCCATGACCGAACACCAGGTAATCAATCCGCTGTCCATTGGCACTGACTATGAAGCGCTGGCCGCAAGGTTCCGGCCGATTTTCCAACGCATCGCCGCCGGTGCCGTTGAGCGCGAACAGTCCCGCAGCCTGCCGTACGAACCGATTCAGTGGCTCAAGGACGCCGGTTTCGGCGCGGTGCGGATTCCAATTGAATACGGCGGTGGCGGCGCCTCCCTGCCACAACTGTTTGAGCTGCTGATCGAATTGGCCGAAGCCGATTCCAACGTGCCTCAGGCCTTGCGCGGGCACTTCGCCTTTGCCGAGGATCGCTTGAACTCGACACCTGGGCCAGGCCGGGATCTGTGGTTCAAGCGCTTCGTCGACGGTGACATCGCCGGCAATGCCTGGACCGAAATCGGCAGCGTCGCCATTGGCGATGTCATCACCAAAGTCTCGCCTCACGGTGACCAATGGAGGCTCAACGGCGAGAAGTTCTACAGCACCGGTAGCCTGTTTTCCGACTGGATCGACGTGTACGCGCAACGCAGCGACACCGGCGGCGACGTGATTGCCGCCGTCCGAACCCGCCAGCCGGGCATCGTGCAGAGCGACGACTGGGACGGTTTCGGCCAGCGCACCACCGGCAGTGGTACTTCACGGTTTATCGATGCCGACGTGGAGGCCGAGAACATCATCGACTTCGCCACCCGCTTCAAATACCAGACCGCGTTTTATCAGTTGGTGCTGCTGGCGACACTGGCCGGGATCGGTCGTGCGGCGTTACGCGATGTGGCTCGCCAGGTGCGTGAACGCAAACGCATCTACAGCCATGGCAATGCGCAGCATGTCAGCCAGGATTCGCAGGTGCAGCAAGTGGTCGGTGAGATTGCGGCCCTGGTGTATGCGGCCGAGGCCAGCGCCTTGAGGGCTGCGCAACCGGCGCAGCGGGCTTATCTGGCGCGATTCTCAGGTGATGATGCCTTGGAACAAGAGGCGAATGTCGCGGCGGAAATCGAATCGGCCAAGGCTCAGGTGGTGGTTACCGAGTTGATCCAGCGTGCGACCACGCAACTGTTCAACGCGCTAGGGGCTTCGGATACGCGCGTGGGTAAATCGCTGGACCGGCACTGGCGCAATGCGCGGACGGTGTCGTCGCACAATCCGGTGATCTACAAGGCGCGGATTGTCGGGGATTGGGTGATCAACGGGACCGAGCCGCCGTTTGTGTGGCAGATCGGGAATGGACCTGACTGCAAAATCTAACGGTTGTCCGCTCCCCCTGTAGGAGCTGCCGAAGGCTGCGATCTTTTGATTTTGTTTTTAAGGGCAAGATCAAAAGATCGCAGCCTTCGGCAGCTCCTACAGGGGATCGGCGCCAGAGCGGTCGCCGCACAAGTTGGATATAGGTAAGATATCGGCCCTTCCCCCGCAGCCCTGTCCTGCACCCCGCCGAATAAGCCGATTCCATGCCTTTCGAACTCAGTGTTGACCTCACCACCCTGGCCATTCTGGCCCTCGTCGCTTTCATTGCCGGTTTCATCGACGCCATTGCCGGCGGCGGCGGTCTGTTGACCACTCCGGCGCTGCTGACCGCAGGCCTGCCGCCGCACTTGGTGCTGGGCACCAACAAACTCAGTTCGACGTTCGGCTCGGCCACGGCCAGTTTCACCTTCTACCGACGCAAGCTGTTCCATCCCAAGCAGTGGATGCACGCGATTGTCGGCACGCTGGTGGGCGCGCTGACCGGTGCCGTGGTCGCTCACTACCTGCCGGCGGAATGGCTGAACAAGATGCTCCCGGTGATCGTTTTCGGCTGCGGCGTCTATCTGTTGTTTGGCGGCACGCCGAAAGCGCCACTGGACAGCGACGCACCGATCAAGAAAAAGTGGCAATCGACCCAAGGCTTCGGCCTCGGGTTCTACGACGGCGTGGCCGGTCCCGGTACGGGCGCGTTCTGGACCGTCAGCACGATGCTGATGTACCCCATCGATCTGGTGAAGGCCAGCGGCGTGGCGCGCAGCATGAACTTCGTCAGCAACATTGCGGCACTGTCGGTGTTCGTGTTTTCCGGGCAAGTGGACTGGATCATCGGCCTGAGCATGGGCCTGTCGGTGATGGTCGGGGCATTCTTCGGAGCTCGCACCGCCATCAGCGGCGGTGCGAAGTTCATTCGCCCGGTGTTCATCACCGTGGTGCTGGGCTTGACCGTGCGGTTAGCCTGGCAACACTGGTTCAGCGTGGCCTAAGCGCCGCGCCACATAGACGTCGATCAGGTAACGGGCAATCGAGCGTGACGCCGGCAACGGCGGCAGCTCATGAACGTTGAACCACTGGGCGTCTTCGATCTCGTCTTCCTGACACACGATCTCGCCACCGGCGTATTCGGCATGGAAACCCAGCATCATCGAATGCGGGAACGGCCAGCACTGGCTGCCCATGTACTGGATGTTCTTGACCTCGATCTGCACTTCTTCGCGGACTTCACGGATCAGGCAGTCTTCGGCCGATTCACCCGGCTCGGCAAACCCCGCCAACGTGCTGTAGACCCCGGCGACAAAGCGTGGCGAACGGGCCAGCAGGACTTCATCGCCCCGGGTCACCAGTACGATCATGCTCGGCGAAATGCGCGGGTAGCTGCGTAAATCACACGGCTCGCAATACATCGCCCGTTCCCGGGTTACCTGGGTCATCGCCTGCCCACAGTTACCGCAAAAACGGTGTTCGCGGGCCCAGGTGCCGATTTGCGCGGCATAACCGAGCACTTTGTAGAGCGTATGGTCGCCTTCGAGCATGAACGCCCGCAGGCCTTTCCAGTTGCAGCCCGGCACCTCGCTGTGACTGCGCAGCTCCAGTAAATAGACCGGTTCGCCGTCCAGGTGACCGATGCCATGTTCGGCGAGGATCGACAGGTCCTGGCGCTTGAGCCATTCGCGCGGAAACAGCGCGCCATTGTCATCGAACAGAAAACCTTCGGGGCTGCGCGCCACGGCCCAGCCGCCGGGTTGATCGGTGTCCAGTACTGCGGTGGTCCAGCGTGAAGTCATTTTTAATCAATCCAGAAATTCGGGTTTCTGTTTGCTCATATGGGCGGCCATGGCCACGCGCAGATCGGTGGATTGCAGCATGGCGGCGTTCCAGGTGGCGACGTATTCGAGGCCGTCATCGATGCGATGGTCGCGCATGTAGCTGATCATCTCTTTGGTGCCGGTGATCGCAATCGGCGACTTGCCGGCGATCTCGCGGGCTATGCCCATGACACCGTCGAGCAGGCTGGCCGTGTCGCTGTAAACCCGATTGACCAGGCCCATTCCACGCGCTTCTTCGGCACCGAACGTGCGACCAGTGTAAGCCAGTTCACGCAGCATGCCGTCACCGATGATCCGCGGCAAGCGTTGCAAAGTGCCAACGTCGGCCGCCATGCCGATGTCGATTTCCTTGATCGAGAATTGCGCGTCTTCGGCGGCGTAACGCATGTCGCAAGCCGAAATCAAATCAATGGCGCCACCCAGGCAATACCCCTGAACCGCCGCCAATACCGGCTTGCGGCAATTGTCGACGGCATTGAAAGACGCTTGCAGGGCGAGGATCTTGCGGCGCAGCAGGCGCGCGTTGCGCCCCACGTCCTTGCCCAGTTCATTGACCACGCCGGCCAGCATCATCAGGTCGATGCCGGAAGAAAAATGCTTGCCCGCACCACTGAGCACCACCACCCGGACTTCGTCGGTATCGTCGACCCACTGGAAAATCTCGATGATCTCGCTCCAGAACGCGGCATTCATCGAATTGATCTTTTCCGGCCGGTTGATCTGCACATGGGCGATTTTATCGGCCAGTTCGACGGTGAACGCAGTGTACTGAGACATGGCAGTGATCCTTTTACCGGGCAGAAAATGAGGCCCGGACTATAACAAGGCATCAAGGCGCACCGTAAGGCAGCGGTTCGGCCAAAGACGGGACTGGCCGCCGCGCACCATTACAGTGCGCGAGCATTGCCGCGTTTCGCACATTCATGTGACACCTCGAAGATGTTTTGAGGCAAAAAGGTAAAAAAACATGCCCTTCGTCGGTGCGTTTCCCCCTCCAAGCGGTACGTCCGTACCTCTTTAAACCGATTGTCGAACAATTTTGCCATTCGGCCTCCCCCGCTCTAAGTTCTGGCCTAGACTCAGTTCCGCGGGGTAAAACCGGTCGGTCACAAAGCGGAAAGAAAGTCGAAACTTTTGCCGGTCGTGACGGGTCAGGTTAAAGGGAGGTGCGTTGCGACTGGTGCAATCCTTGCAACGATCTCTATAGCCATTCTGCTTCATCGTATTGGCAGCGCTTGCTCACCGATGCGTAGCGCGTTTGCGCCCGGCCACAGGAATTGGCCACGAAACACCGTTTGTGCCAGACCTAAGAATTAGATCAACAACACGGGAGATTCATATGATCAGTGCGGCTTTAGATATTCAGGGAGAACGTGCTCATCAGCAGGTCGGCGAAACGAGCGCTGTGAGCGCCCCCAGCCACCAATCGATCAGCGTCCCAGGCACCAAGACGCTGACACCGGTGGCCAGCCAGAACCCCAACAAGAAGAAAGTGCTGTTCGTCACCTCGGAGATCGCCGATCTGGTGAAAACCGGTGGTCTGGGCGACGTTTCCGCAGCGCTGCCGCGAGCCATGGCTCATTTGCACGATGTGCGAGTGTTGATCCCCGGTTACCCGCAGGTGCTGCACAGCGAAAACCCGATTCATATTATTGGCGAGCTCGGCGGTCACGCCGCGTTACCTCCCTGCAAGATCGGGCGCATGGACATGCCCGACGGTCTGGTCATTTACGTGTTGATCTGCCCCGAGCTCTACGAGCGCGAGGGTTCGCCTTACGGCGCCAACAACGGCCGCGACTGGCCGGACAACCACATTCGTTTCGCCCGCTTGGGCCTGGCAGCCGCCGACATCGCCGCCAACCTTGCACAAATTCACTGGTGCCCGGACCTGGTGCACGCCCATGACTGGCCTGCCGGTCTGGCCCCGGCTTACATGCACTGGCGTGGACAGCGCACCCCGACGCTGTTCACCATTCATAACCTCGCCTACCAGGGCGTGACCAGTCTTGGCTCGTGCCCGGAACTGGGTATCCCCCTGCATGCCTTGCAACAGGAAGGCATGGAGTTCTACGGCAAGATGTCGTTCCTCAAGGCCGGCATGGCTTATTCGAGCCACATCACTACCGTCAGCGCCACCTATGCCCAGGAAATCACCACCCCGGCTTTCGGCTGCGGTCTCGACGGTTTTCTTGCCGCCAAGACCCAGCAAGGTCTGCTCAGTGGCATTCCCAATGGCATCGATGAAAGCTGGGACGCGGCCACCGACCCGCACCTGTTCTGCCCTTTCAAAATTGGCGACTGGGAAGGCAAAGCGGTCAACGCCGCCCACGTCCGTGAGTTGTTCGGCCTGGAAGACTCCGAAGGTCCGCTGTTCGCCGTAGTTTCGCGACTGGTCTATCAGAAAGGCCTGGACCTGACCGAAGCCGTCTCCGAGTACATCGTCAAATCTGGCGGGCAGATCGCGATCATTGGTCGCGGCGAGCCGGAAGAAGAACAAGCCATGCGTGAGCTGGCCCTGCGTTTTCCAGGCCAGATCGGCGTGCGCATCGGTTTCAACGAAACCGACGCTCGTCGCATGTTCGCCGGCAGTGATTTCCTGCTCATGCCTTCGCGTTACGAGCCTTGCGGGCTGAGCCAGATGTACGCCCAGCGCTTCGGTTCGTTGCCGGTGGCACGCAACACCGGTGGTCTGGCCGACACCATTGAAAACGGCGTGACCGGTTTCCTGTTCGACGAATCCACGGCCGAAAGTTACGAGGAAGCCCTGAGCCGGGCCTTCAAGGTTTTTGCCTTCCCGGACCTGCTCAATGCCATGCGCTGCCGGGCCATGGCCGCGCCTTTCAACTGGTGCAAGGCGGTTGAACCGTACGCCGAACTCTACGAAAAACTGGTGACCAAGGCGCTGGGTAAATCGGGTAAACATTAAGAGGTTTTCAAAGATGCCGTTACGGACCCTTGAGACCTGGCCCCACGGCGCAATCATGCTGGACGCAGAACACACGCGTTTTGCCTTGTGGGCGCCAGATGCGTTTTACGTCAGTGTAGAACTGGAAGATGGACAGTCCTTGCCACTCCTGCCCCAGGCAGATGGCTGGTTCGTGATCAACACCCGCTGCCCCGCCGGCACGCGTTACCGCTACAACATCGACGGCGAGCTGGAGGTGCCCGACCCGGCCTCCCGCGCGCAGGCCGGTGATATCGACCGCCACAGCGTGGTGGTCGATCCACTTGCCTATCAATGGCAACACAGCGCCTGGCTCGGGCGGCCGTGGAATGAGGCGGTGATCTACGAATTGCACGTCGGTGCGCTCGGTGGCTTCAGCGAAGTCGAGCAGCACCTGGCGCGCCTTGTGGAGCTGGGCATCAGCGCGATCGAACTGATGCCGCTGGCGCAGTTCCCCGGTGATCGCAATTGGGGTTACGACGGGGTTCTGCCCTACGCGCCCCAAGCCTCCTACGGCACTCCCGAACAACTCAAACACCTGATCGACACCGCCCACGGCCATGGCCTGGCGGTGATTCTCGACGTGGTCTACAACCATTTCGGCCCGGACGGCAATTACCTGCATCGCTACGCCAAGGGCTTCTTCCGCGAAGACAAGCACACCCCCTGGGGTGCGGCCATCGACTTCCGGCGGCGCGAGGTGCGGGACTTCTTCATCGACAATGCGCTGATGTGGTTGCTGGAGTACCGCTTCGATGGCTTGCGCCTGGACGCGGTGCACGCCATCGAAGACCCGGACTTTCTTCGGGAACTGGCGCAAAAGGTTCGCCAGCAAACCGATCCTGCCAGGCATGTGTGGCTGACCGTTGAAAACGAACACAACCAGGCCAGCCTGCTGGAAGAAGGCTTCGACGCGCAGTGGAACGACGACGGCCACAACGCCTTGCACGTGCTGCTGACCGGCGAAACCGACGCCTATTACGCCGACTATGCGCAAAACCCCACCGAGCAACTGGCGCGCTGCCTGAGTCAGGGCTTTGTGTTTCAGGGCCACGTAACCCGTCACGGTACAACCCGCGGTGAGCCCAGCGGTCATTTGCCGCCCAGTGCTTTCGTGCTGTTTCTGCAAAACCACGACCAGATCGGCAACCGCGCCTTGGGCGAACGGCTGCATCAACTGGCCAACCCCGATGCGCTCAAGGCAGCCACCGCATTACTGCTGTTGTCACCGATGATCCCGCTGATGTTCATGGGCGACGAGTTCGCGGCCGAGCAACCGTTCCTGTTCTTCACCAGCCATCACGGTGAACTCGCGGAATTGGTCCGCGAGGGACGACGTAGCGAGTTTTCCGCCTTCAGCGCGTTTGCTGATCCGCACAAACGCGAGCAGATTCCCGACCCGAACGCGCGCCAGACCTTTGAGGCTTCACGCCCCGAGCTGACATCAACCCGACAGTCCGCCATGCACGACCTGTATCGCCAACTGTTGCAGATCCGCCATCAGCAGATCATTCCCCGCCTCCCCGGTGCGCAAGCACTAGGCGCCGAGGTGCTGGCCACAGGCGCAGTAACGGCGCGCTGGCGACTGGGCGATGGCAGCCTGCTGTGCATTGACCTGAACCTCAGCGACACACCTGTGGTCCACTCCCCACAGGCCGACGCTTCATTGTTGTTGTTCGAATACCCGCCACAGTCAGCCGGTCTGTTGGATCAGGGCACCCTTGCCCCGCATTGCGCGCTAGTCAGCCTCACGGCCGCAGCCCCTTTGCTACCCCCGGACGGAGAGCGCCAATGAGCGATACGCAACTGGAAATACTGGCCAGCCGAGCTGGCCTGGCTGTCGACTGGATCGACGCCAACGGCCGCCCACAGAAAGTCGCGCCATCAGTGTTACGCAACGTCCTCATCGGACTCGGCCACCCGGCCGGCAGCGCTCAGGAAATCGACGCCAGCCTGCTGGAATTGCAACAGGTGCAACAGACCCGACACCTGCCGCCGCTGCTGACCGCAGACTTCGGTGTCGGCCTGAGCCTGGCGCATTACTTTGAGCCGGAAACGCCGTGCGAAATCCACCTTGAAGATGGCTCGCGACTTCATTTAAAACTGGATGCCGAGGCGATACTGCCCGGCCTGATCCCGGTCGGCTATCAACACGTCAGCATCGACGGACAGGAATTTACCTTGGCCGTGGCGCCGTCTCGCTGCTACAGCGTCGGCGATGCCGTCGACAGCCCGATCCCGCGCGCCTGGGGCCTGAGCGTGCAGCTGTACTCGCTGCGTCGTCCGGGCGATTGCGGTTTCGGCGATACCCAGGCACTCGAAGACCTGGCCCGTGTGGCCGGCGAACGCGGTGCCGAAGCGCTGGCGATCAGTCCGCTGCATGCGATGTTCAGCAGCGACACCCAGCGTTACAGCCCGTATTCGCCGTCCAGCCGCTTGTTTCTCAACAGCCTGTACGCCGCACCGGGCGCGATCCTGGGTGATCGAGCAATGCGTACCGCAATTGATGCCACCGGCCTGGCGGCAGAGCTCAAGCACCTTGAAGCCTTGCCCTTGGTTGATTGGCCGGTAGCGGCCGAAGCCAAACACCGTCTGTTGCAGGCGTTGTACGAAGGCTTTGTCCAGGGTGAACACCCGTTGCATGCCGACTTCAGCAGCTTCCGCCACGCCGCTGGCGAAGCCCTGGAAAACCACTGCCGCTTTGAAGCCATTCAAGAAGCCCGCGCCGCCAAGGGTGAAAACCTCGACTGGCGGCAGTGGCCCGAGCAATGGCAAAACCCGCGCAGCGCTGCACTGGCTGAATTCGCCGAAGAGAACGCCGGACGTATCGGCTTCTTTGCCTTCTGCCAATGGCTGATCACCCGCTGCCTGGAACGCGCACAAACCGCCGCCCGCAGCGCCGGCATGAGCATTGGTTTGATCGCCGATCTGGCGGTGGGTGCCGATGGCGGTGGCAGTCAGGCCTGGAGCCGTCAGGACGAATTACTCGCCTCGTTGACCGTGGGTGCACCACCGGACATTCTCAACCGCACCGGTCAGGGCTGGGGGATTTCCGCGTTCTCGCCCGAAGGTCTGGTACGCAATGGCTTTCGTGCATTCATCGAAATGCTCCGCGCCAATTTTGCCCACGCCGGTGGCCTGCGCATCGATCACGTCATGGGCCTGCAACGGCTGTGGGTGATCCCCAATGGCGCGTCACCCGCCGACGGCGCCTACCTCTATTACCCGGTGGACGACCTGCTGCGTTTGCTGACCCTCGAGTCCCATCGCCATCAAGCCATCGTCCTCGGTGAAGACCTTGGCACCGTGGCCGATGGTTTGCGAGAAAAGCTCATCGCCCGCTCGATCCTCGGCATGCGCGTGCTGCTGTTCGAACAGGACAACGCGCACTTCAAAACGATTCTCGACTGGCCGGACAATGCCCTCGCGACCACCAGCACCCATGACCTGCCAACGCTCAATGGCTGGTGGCATGGCCACGATATCGACTGGAACGCCCGACTGGGCATGGTCGACGCCCCCGGTGAAATCGAATGGCGCCACCACCGCGAACGCGAACGTGAAGGTCTGCGCCGGGTGTTGAGCGAGGACCCGCAGAATTTTCGCGAAGAGTCCCATGAAACCGATCAGGTGCTCGACGCCGCGATACGTTTCCTCGGTCATACCCGTGCGCCGCTGGTGTTGCTGCCGCTGGAAGATGCCCTGGGCATCGAGCAGCAGGCCAACTTGCCCGGCACCACCGACACGCACCCCAACTGGTCCCGACGCTTGCCCGGCGACAGTGAAGCCTTGCTCGATGACCCGGACGCCGCCCGGCGCCTGGAACTGCTCGCCTGTGCGCGGCTTCAGGCGGCCGAGCGTGACCAATGAAGCAAACGCTTATCCAACCGCTGCGGGCGACCCTGCGGCTGCAGTTCCATAAAGACTTCACGCTGGACGATGCGGTGCCGCTGGTGCCGTACTTCGCCAGCCTCGGTATCAGCCATGTCTATGCCTCACCGCTACTGAGTGCCCGCGCCGGTTCCATGCATGGCTACGACGTCGTGGACCCGACCACGGTCAACCCGGAGCTCGGCGGCGAAGCGGCGCTGCGGCGTTTGGTCAGCGCATTGCGCGAGCTGAACATGGGGCTGATCCTCGACATCGTCTCCAACCACATGGCCGTCGGCGGCGGCGATAATCCCTGGTGGCAGGATTTGCTGGAATGGGGACGCCTGAGTCCTTACGGCGAGTTCTTCGATATCCAGTGGCATTCACCCGACCCGTTGATGGAAGGCCAGTTACTGCTGCCCTTCCTCGGCAGCGACTACGGCATCGCGTTGCAGGACGGCACCCTGCCCCTGCGCTTCGATGCGCACAAGGGCGCGTTTTATGTCGAGCACTATGAGCATCACTTCCCGATCTGCCCGACCCATTACGGCGAACTGCTCAGAACCGATGACCCGCTGACCGCCGAATCGCTCAAGTCGCTGGCAGACCGTTTCAGCACCTTGAGCTACCAGACCGACGCCCACAGTCTGGCGATGCCGCTGAAAACAGAGCTGCGTGAACTGGCCAATGATCCGGCGATTCTCCAGGCCATCCAGCAAAACCTCAGCGCTTACGACTCGCTCACCGCCGAAGGTTTCCAGCGCCTGCACCCATTGCTTGAACACCAAAGCTATCGCCTGGCCAGTTGGCGCACGGCGGCAGATGACATCAACTGGCGGCGTTTTTTCGATGTCAACGAACTGGGCGGCCTGCGGGTCGAACGCCCGGCCGTGTTCGAAGCCACCCACGCGAAAATCTTCGAGCTGGTGGCCGAAGGCCTGGTTGACGGTCTGCGCATCGACCACATCGACGGCCTCGCCGACCCTCGGGGCTACTGCCGCAAATTGCGGCGGCGCGTCGACAGCCTGTCACCGGATCGGCACCTGCCGATCTACGTCGAGAAGATCCTCGGCGAAGGTGAAACCCTGCACCGTGACTGGTCGGTGGATGGCACCACCGGTTACGAGTTCATGAATCAGCTGTCGCTGCTGCAACATGCTCCTGAAGGCGCCGACACCTTGGGCGAACTGTGGAATCGTCACAGCGAACGGCCCGCCGATTTCCGTCAGGAAGCGCAACTGGCCCGCCAGCAGATCCTCAACGGTTCCCTCGCCGGGGACTTCGAAAGCGTCGCCCAGGCCCTGTTGCAAGTGGCCCGGGATGACCTGATGACCCGCGACCTGACCCTCGGTGCGATTCGTCGAGCGTTGCAGGAACTGATCGTGCATTTCCCGGTGTACCGCACCTATATCAGCCCACGTGGGCGTTCCGCTGAAGACGATGTGTTTTTCCAGCAAGCCATGGACGGTGCCAGGCAAACTCTCGGCGAGGCCGACTGGCCGGTGCTCGATTGCCTGGCCAGTTGGCTGGGTGGTGAGTCATGGCGCAAACGCCCGTTGGGCCGGCCGCGCAAGATGCTCAAGCATGCCTGTGTGCGTTTTCAGCAACTGACGTCGCCGGCGGCGGCGAAGGCTGTGGAGGACACCGCGTTCTATCGCTCGGCGACATTGTTGTCGCGCAATGACGTGGGCTTCAGCACCGAGCAGTTCAGCGCGCCGGTGGCCGATTTCCATGCGGCTTGCATCAACCGTCTCGAAGCGTTCCCCGACAATTTGCTGGCCACCGCGACCCACGATCACAAACGCGGCGAAGACACCCGCGCGCGCCTCGCGGTGCTGAGCGAGCGCAGTGCCTGGTACGCCGAGCAAGTCCCGCTCTGGCGGACCCTCGCCCGCCCCCTGCGCGACGACGACCAGATGCCGACTGCGGGCGATGAGTTGATCCTCTATCAAGCGATCCTCGGCAGCTGGCCGCTCGATTTGCGCAGTGACGATCAAACAGCCTTGGAGAACTACACTCAACGAGTGTGGCAGTGGCAACAGAAAGCCTTGCGCGAAGCCAAGTTGCAAAGCAGCTGGAGCGCGCCGAACGAGGCTTACGAACAAGCGGCTCACCAATTCCTGCAACGTCTGCTTCTGAGCCCCGAAGGTGAGCTGCTACGCGCTGCCCTCGGCAAAGCAGCCAAGAGCATCGCCGTCCCCGGCGCACTCAATGGATTGGCGCAAACCTTGCTGCGCATGACCGTGCCGGGGGTACCGGACCTCTATCAGGGCAACGAGTACTGGGACTTTTCGCTGGTCGATCCGGACAACCGCCGGCCGGTGGATTACGCCAGCCGTCAGCAGTCCATGCAGACGTCATCGGAACTGCCAGAATTGTTGGCTAACTGGTGTGACGGGCGTATTAAACAAACGCTGATCGCTCAAGTGTTGAACCTGCGGCTCGAGCACACCGAGCTGTTTCGGCGAGGGACGTATCAAGCCCTTGAAGTCGTCGGCAGCCAGGCTCACCGGGTGCTCGCATTTGCTCGCTCGCTGGAAGGAAATCGCGCCATCGTGATCGTGCCGATACGCTGCGCCGAACTGCTGAAAAACAGTGCCGAACCCCGGATTGACGCGCCGCTGTGGGGCGATACACGGGTCAAATTACCGTTCACCGCCCCTGATGAAAATTTGAAGGGACTTTTTTCAAGCACAACAGTCACACACCACAGGGAGCTGAACATCAGCGTCGCGCTAGGGAATTTCCCGGTTAATCTTTTTATCCAAACTACCCACACTTGAGTTCAGTTCAGGAGCATTGCGATGAGTATCAACGATAAACGCATCCGCGAATTCGCCTATCAGATCTGGGAATCGGAAGGAAAACCCGAGGGCCAGGACGCTCGCCACTGGGAGATGGCTCGCAAACTGGCTGAAGCCGAAGCCCTGGCACCGAGCAAATCGGCAAAAGCCGCAGGCAGTAAAACCGCCAGCACCAAGGCCCCTGCCAGCAAAGCCAATGGCAAGGCTGCCGAGCCAAAAGCCAAAGCCAAGCCTGCCGCGGCTTCGAAGGTGATCCCGCCCGGCGAAAAAGCCAACGAGAAAAAGCCTCGAGCAGCGCGTAAACCGCCCGCTGTCTGACGACTTTCACCTTTGTCCTGATTGACCTCGTGGCGAGTCTTCTCGCCACCGAGGGCTCGCTCGCCCTCAAAAAAAACCAGAGCCAAGAAATGTCCCCCCTTTGCAGGAGCACCTATGACCAGTCCGAAGAAAGCCGCGCCAGAACCTCAAGCCGAGGCCTCGCGAATCCGTGAAGGCTTGCCCTTCCCGCTGGGCGCGACCTGGGATGGCCTAGGCGTCAACTTTGCCTTGTTTTCCGCCAACGCCACCAAGGTCGAGCTGTGCATTTTCGATGATGCTGGCGAGGTGGAACTGGAACGCATCGAACTGCCGGAATACACCGACGAGATCTACCACGGTTATTTGCCCGACGCCCATCCGGGGATGATCTACGGCTACCGTGTCTACGGCGCGTACGACCCTGCCAATGGACATCGTTTCAACCACAACAAACTGCTGATCGATCCCTACGCCAAACAATTGGTCGGCCAGTTGAAATGGTCCGAAGCGCTGTTCGGCTACACCATCGGCCATCCCGACGCCGACCTCAGTTTCGATGAACGCGACAGCGCCCCCTTCGTGCCCAAGTGCAAGGTGATCGATCCGGCTCACACCTGGGGTCACGACCATCGGGTCAGCGTGCCATGGGACAAAACCATCATTTATGAGACTCATGTGCGCGGCATCAGCATGCGTCATCCCTCCGTCCCCGAGAATCTGCGCGGTACCTTCGCCGGGTTGATGGTCGATGACGTGCTGGAACACATCCGCAAGCTTGGCGTGTCGACGGTGGAATTGCTGCCGATTCATGCCTTCGTCAACGACCAGCATCTATTGCACAAAGGCATGACCAACTACTGGGGCTACAACAGCATCGCGTTCTTCGCCCCCGACCCGCGTTACTTGGCCAGCGGCAAGATCGCCGAGTTCAAGGAGATGGTCGCGCACCTGCACGAAGCCAATCTCGAAGTGATCCTCGACGTGGTCTACAACCACACCGCCGAGGGCAACGAACAAGGCCCGACCCTGTCCATGCGCGGCATCGACAACGCCTCCTACTACCGCTTGATGCCCGAAGACAAACGCTATTACATCAACGATTCCGGCACCGGCAACACCCTGGACCTGAGTCACCCGTGCGTGCTGCAAATGGTCACCGATTCCCTACGCTACTGGGCTTCAGAAATGCACGTCGACGGTTTCCGCTTCGACCTGGCGACCATTCTCGGGCGCTACCACGATGGCTTCGACGAACGTCACAGCTTCCTCGTCGCTTGCCGTCAGGACCCGGTGCTGCGCCAGGTGAAGATGATTGCAGAAGCCTGGGATTGCGGCCCCGGCGGCTATCAGGTCGGTAACTTTCCGCCGGGTTGGGTCGAGTGGAATGACAAATTCCGCGACACCGTGCGTGCGTTCTGGAAAGGCGACGACGGCCAACTGGCGGACTTCGCCAGTCGCATGACCGCCTCCGGCGAGATGTTCAATCAGCGTGGCCGGCGGCCATATGCCTCGGTGAATTTCGTCACCGCCCACGACGGTTTCACCCTCAACGACCTGGTGTCGTACAACGACAAACACAACGAAGCCAACGACGAGAACAATCAGGACGGCAGCAACAACAACCTGTCCTGGAACCACGGCGTCGAAGGCCCGACCGACGATCCCGAGATCAATGAGCTGCGTCAGCGTCAGATGCGCAATTTCTTTGCCACGCTGCTGCTGTCCCAAGGCACGCCGATGCTGGTGGCCGGCGACGAATTCGCCCGCACCCAGGAAGGCAACAACAACGCCTATTGCCAGGACAGCGAGATCGGTTGGGTCAATTGGGACCTGAGCGAAGACGGCAAGGCCCTGCTCAAGTTTGTTAAACGGCTGATCAAGTTGCGCCTGACCTACCCGATCCTGCGTCGCGGCCGGTTCCTGGTGGGCAATTACAACGAGGACATCGGCGTCAAGGACGTCACCTGGCTCGCGCCGGATGGCAGCGAAATGTCCATCGAACAATGGGAGGAAGGCCATGGCCGCTGCCTCGGCATGCTGCTCGATGGCCGCGCCCAGGAAACCGGTATCCGCCGCAAGGGCGGTGACGCGACCCTGTTGCTGGTGGTCAACGCGCACCACGACATCGTCAACTTCACCTTGCCGGAAGTGCCTGACGGCTATCACTGGACGTGCATGATCGACACCAATCAACCGTCGATTCGCGGGCAGGAACGCTTCGAGTTCGGACACGAATATTCCATCACCGGTCGTTCGCTGCTGCTGTTCGAATTGCAGCATGAGGAAGAAGAGTGAAATGGACCTTCAGGGATAGCTCGGATAAAAAAACGTACCGGATGGAGCATCGAGGCGACGAATAGCGCGTCTTGAGCAATACTCTCCTCGCGGCAATCCAGGGTTTGGAGCGCCGCACACTGCTATCAACGAGAACAAGGACGTAGCCATGAAAACGGTATCCATCAGCGAAAGCATCCCGCCAGTACAAATCTGGAACAACGCCCCGCAACTGGACAACATTCCTGTAATAAGCACTCAAACCCTGGTCCCCGCCGGGGCACGCGCTGTAGTGATTGCCCCACACCCTGGTGATGAAGTCGTGACCTGCGGCGGCCTGCTGCAGTTGCTCAGCGCCCTGGGACATCCGCTCCAGTTAATCTCGATTACCGACGGCAGCGCCAGCCATCCGGGCTCGCAACAGTGGTCGGAGAAACGCTTGAGCGTGTTCCGCCCGCAGGAAAGTCTCGAAGCCTTGCGCCGGCTTGGGCTGCCGATGCACAGCCTCAAATGGATTCGTGGCGGCTTCACCGACAACGCCCTGGCCGAACAGGAATTTCAGTTGACTCAATTCATTGCCCGTTATTTACGCCCCGGGGATGTGGTGTTCAGCACCTGGCGCGAGGATGGCATTGTCGACCATGACGCCGTCGGCCGGGCCAGCGTCAAGGCTGCGGCCATGGTCGGTGCGGCATTCAACGAAGTACCGGTCTGGGCCTGGCACTGGCCAACGCGTGATCGAGGGCTCATCCCGTGGCATCGCGCGCGCAAGGTTCGCCTGGACACCTGGACCGTCGCGCGCAAAAGCCACGCCACCCACGCCTATGCCAGCCAGCTCGACGGCGAGCCGGCCATCGGCCTCGCCCCGCTGCTGCCCCCGGTGCTTCTGGAACGGATACGGTTGCCCTACGAAATTGTCTTCGTCTGAAGATCAAAAGATCGCAGCCTTCGGCAGCTCCTACATTTGCGCGTATACCTGTAGGAGCTGCCGAAGGCTGCGATCTTTTGCTTTACAAAGACCTACCGCAAATCCCACTGAACTGCCCGCCGCTGCATCGGTCGCATACATAACCAGTCCTGATTCAGAGGAGTGAACGTGACCAGTGATTCCAAGTGGCAGACCGTCGGATCATCTCCATTGAACACACCTCTGGCGATTCATCGTCTGAGAGTGCTGACGGTCAACACCCACAAGGGTTTTACCGCACTCAACCGACGTTTCATTCTCCCGGAACTGCGTGAAGCGGTACGCAGTACATCGGCGGACCTGGTGTTCCTGCAAGAAGTCGTCGGTGAACACGACCGCCATTCCACTCGCTACAACGATTGGCCGCAGACCTCACAATACGAGTTCCTGGCCGACAGCATGTGGAGCGACTTCGCCTACGGTCGCAACGCGGTCTACCCCAACGGTCACCACGGCAATGCCCTGTTATCGAAGTACCCGATCCGTGAACACCGCAACCTCGACGTCTCGATCACCGGCCCCGAACGCCGCGGCCTGCTGCATTGCGTTCTGGATGTGCCGGGGCACACTGAAGTCCATGCGATCTGCGTTCACTTGAGTCTGCTGGAAAGCCATCGCCAGCTGCAGCTCCAGCTACTCTGCCAATTGCTCGAATCCTTGCCCGACGATGCGCCGGTGATTATCGCCGGCGACTTCAACGACTGGCAGCTGCAAGGCAACACCGCCCTCGCCCGACGCGACTACCTGCATGAAGCCTTCGAGCGTCACCACGGTCGCCCTGCAAAAACCTATCCGGCACGCTTTCCACTGCTGCGCCTGGATCGGATTTATCTGCGCAATGCCAGCAGTCATGAGCCGCGAATACTGGGGCACAAGCCCTGGACGCATTTGTCGGATCATTTGCCGTTGGCGGTGGAAGTGCATCTGTAGCGGTTCAACCACGAGCTGAAACGAATGTTCGGTTTCAGCCTCATTATTGACAGTAATAAACAGCGAGAATCAGTCAGCAACTGGTTGAACAGAAGCGGCTGGAAGACCGACTGTCGGCTGACGAACGCCTCTGATTCGCGGGTTTCGCGATGATTTTTCGTACAAACAAGAACTTAGATAAACACCAAAAAACAATTAGTTGCATCGGCCAAATTCGCCATACCGCTCATCGTTCATTTTCTTGACGCAGTGGCATCGGTCTTCTTAGCTACACGTTACTACCCCCGGAAATATCACCCGGGGCAACCCCCCAGACTCCCGCAAAATCGGGCGGCCAGAGGCTTGCCCCACTACATTCGGTCGCCCCTCATTCGGGGTAGGAGAGAGACGCCAGAGCGAGCTACGGCATGCGATTGCAAGGTAGACCTCCATGAAAACTTCATTCACCCAACAAGAGATCAAAGTTACTTTTTGCGCTGTCTCGAGTTCACTCCTTCTGTGCTCGTCCATGGATGTACAGGCAGGGCCTGCAGAAGATGAAACCACGCCTTGGTACCGTCAGGATGTTCCAGTCATGACCTTGCCAGCCGTCACTTTCACAACCCCCTACCCCGGCCGCTTCAGCGCCGCCTCCGATACACGAAGTTCACGCCTGACCATCGAGGACGCTGCGCCTTCGGCCTGGGATCAGGTGTATGGACAGGCCTCGCGACAGGCGCAAACCGATGTTCTGGCTCAGGGGTTTGCTATCCCTGGCAGTAGCGAATTCAAAGGTCCGGCGATCCTGACTCTGCAAAGCGGTAGCGGTCATACCCAGCGGGTCGGACTGGTCGGCGGCATGACACAGCTACAAGGTAACAGCGATGGGCTGCTGACCGGTCGCGCCCTTGCTGACCCCAGCCACGATACCCTCAACCTCGAAGGCCAGAGCCTCGGCGCCTACTGGAGCCTGACCGGGCCCCAAGGCTGGCACGTGGATTTGACGGCCAGCGGCGGCCGGGTCAACGGCTATACCCGCAATGACCAGGGCGCCCGACTGGCGACCGAGGGCAGCGCGGTGACGCTGTCGGTGGAAGGTGGTTTCCCCATTGGTCTGAGCGATAACTGGGTAGTCGAACCCCAGGCGCAGTTGATCAATCAACGCATTACCCTGGACACCCCGTATGCCGGGTCAGGCAATGCCTCGTCCAGTGATCTGACGTCCTGGAGCGGCCGGGTCGGTGCGCGGTTGAAAGGTAGTTACGACATCAACGGACTGGGGGTCGAACCCTATGTGCGAACCAACGTGTGGCACACGGTTTACACCGGCAATACTGTGAACCTCGATCAGGTCGAGAAGATCAGCAGCAGCCGCTATTCATCGACCGTCGAAGTGGGTTTGGGGTTGGTGGCCAGAGTGACGCCCGCCGTGAGTTTTTACGTCAGCGCCGACTACAGCAGTGTTGTGGATGACAATGATTTGAACGGGTTGATTGGAAGTTTGGGTGTGCGGATGCGTTGGTAAAAAGTTCAAGAGATCGCAGCCTGCGGCAGCTCCTACATTGGGTGGCGTACACCTTGTAGGAGCTGGCGAAGCCTGCGATCTTTTCGGTCAACCCTCCGGACGCAGCATCAACACCGCCAGCGGCGGCAGGTTCAATACCAACGAAAGTTCCTGGCCATGGCTCGGCTCATCCTCGGTAAACGCCCCGCCGCTGTTGCCATAGTTCGAACCGGCGTAAGTGGCCGCATCGCTGTTGATCACCTCGGTCCAGCGCCCGGCAAACGGTACGCCGATGCGATAACCCTCGCGCGGCACCGGCGTGAAGTTAGCCACCACCAACACCGGCCGCCCATCCCTGCTCCAGCGCATGAAGGCGTAGACGCTGTTGATTGCATCATCACCAATCAACCACTGGAAGCCTTGCGGCGCGTCGTCCTGATCATGCAGCGCCGGCTCTTCGCGATACAGCCGATTAAGATCGCCGACGAGTTTCTGCACACCTTTGTGTTCCGAGTACTGCAGCAAGTACCAGTCGAGTTGCTGATCGTGGTTCCACTCACGCCACTGACCAAACTCGCAGCCCATGAACAGCAGCTTCTTGCCCGGATGCGCCCACATGAAACTGAGGTAGGCGCGCAGGTTGGCGAATTTCTGCCAGCGGTCGCCGGGCATCTTGTCGATCAGCGAGTGCTTGCCGTGTACCACCTCGTCGTGGGAGATCGGCAGGATAAAGCGCTCGGACCAGGCATACACCAGGCCGAAACTCAGTTCGTTGTGGTGATGGGCGCGGTACACCGGGTCCTGCTGGATGTAATGCAGCGAATCGTGCATCCAGCCCATGTTCCACTTGTAGTCGAAGCCCAGTCCGCCCTGTTGCGTGCCCTGGCTGACACCCGGCCATGCGGTGGATTCTTCGGCAATCACCAGCGCGCCAGGGGCTTCGAGGTTGACCACGTCATTGAGATGGCGCAGGAAGTCGATGGCTTCGAGGTTTTCCCGACCGCCGTGACGGTTTGGCACCCATTCGCCGGCTTTGCGCGAGTAATCGCGATACAGCATCGAAGCCACGGCATCGACACGCAGGCCGTCGACGTGGAAATGTTTCAGCCAGTGCAGCGCCGAGGCCAGCATGTAGCCGTGCACTTCGGTGCGACCCAGGTTGTAGATCAGCGTGTCCCAATCCTGATGGAAGCCTTCCTGCGGGTTGCCGTATTCGTACAGCGCGGTGCCGTCGAACTGCGCCAGGCCGTGGGTATCGGTTGGAAAATGCGCTGGCACCCAGTCGAGGATTACGCCGATGTCGGCCTGGTGGCAGGCATTGACGAACGCGGCGAAATCATCCGGCGTACCGTAACGGGCGCTCGGGGCGAATTGCGACAGCAACTGATAGCCCCAGGAACCGCCGAACGGGTGTTCCATGATCGGCATCAGCTCGATGTGGGTAAAACCCAGTTCCTTAACATACGGAATCAGTCGTTCGCCCAACTCGTGCCAAGTGTACTGGCGCGCCACTTCGCCCAGATCGTCCAACTCACATTGCCACGAGCCAGCATGCAGCTCGTAGATCGACAGTGGCGCACTCGGCCGATGACGGTCGCCCCGGGATTGCATCCACTCCTGGTCCTGCCAATCGATGCTCAGCGGCGAAGCGACTTTTGACGCGGTGTCCGGCGGCAGCGAGGTGGCCAGCGCCATCGGGTCGGCCTTGAGCGGCAGAATGCCGTGGGTGCCGAGGATTTCGTATTTGTACGTTTCCCCCGCTTGCATGCGCGGGACGAAAATTTCCCATACACCGGTCGGATGACGCAGGCGCATCGGATGCCGGCGACCGTCCCAGTTGTTGAAGTCACCCACCACCGACACCCTTTTGGCGTTCGGTGCCCACACGGCGAAACGCACGCCATCGACACCGTCGACCGTTCTCAGCTGCGCGCCCAGGCAAGCGCTGAGATCGCGGTGATTGCCTTCGGCGAACAGGTACAAGTCCATCTCGCCGAGCAACGGGCCAAAGCTGTAAGGGTCTTCGGAAACCTGTTCGCCGCCGGCCCACCGGGTTCGCAGCAGATACGGCTGCGCCCGATCGAAGTGCCCGACGAACAGGCCCGGTGTCTGGGTGGCCTCAAGGTTGCCGAGTTCCTCCCCGGTGTCCTTGGCCAGTACCTGCACGCTCAAGGCGTCCGGCAAATAGGCCCGAATGAATTGCCCGCCATGACCATCGCCGTGGGGGCCGAGAATTGCAAAGGGGTCGTGATGTTCGGCGCGTACCAATGCGTCGATGTCCCGCGATCTGGGCAGCAACGCTTCTTTAGCGTGACCCTGTTCCTTGTTCGAGAAACTCATGACTACTCTCCACCAAGATCGGAAAAGGGTTTAAGCCCACTCAATAACCCATACAAACCGTGCAACGGCACGGGCAACCATGTGGGGCGATTTTCTGCCTCATAGGCCACTTCATACGCTGCCTTCTCCAGGCCGAATAACGCCAACGCGGCGTCCTCGCCTTCCGGATCTTGCCATGCATGAGCAAGACTAGCTGCCGAAAGCCGATAAGCGTCGACAAATGCTTGTCTTGCTTCATTTAAATAGCGATCGGCGACACGTTGACGAGCGGCTTGGGCATCGGCCGTGTTGTCGACGTTGTGCACATTGATCGCCATCGCCGCAGCGTAGTCAAAGGAACGCAATACGCCACTGACATCTTTGTACGGGCTGTGTTTGCCCCGTCGCTCATGCAGCGGTCGCGCCGGCTCGCCTTCGAAGTCGATCAAGTAAGCGTCGCCCTTGATCACCAGCACCTGGCCCAGGTGCAAGTCGCCGTGGACGCGAATGCGCAGACCACCAACGGCTTTTTTGCCCAGCTCCTGAACATGGCTGAGGATGGCTTTTTTGTTGTCCTGTAAACGAGTGACCAAGGCTTTGTCTGCCGGGTTCAATTCGCTTTGATGCTGTTTGAGCAACTTCAGCGCGTGCTCCAGTTGCGCTGCCACATCCTTGGCCGAGGCCAGGGCATCTTTCTGGGTGGTGACCTGCGGGGCAAAGTCCGGGTTGTCGCTGGGCGCCGCCAGCAGCTGATGCATTTCACCGAGACGCTGACCGAGCATGCCGGCGAAGTCTCTCAGTTCGCCCAAGGCGTTGTAGTGTTGCTCCTGCTCGGACATGGCGTCGGCCAGCTCATCGCGTAGCGCCCGTTCGAGGTTGTTCTGGGTCCATTCCCAGGCGTCGCCCTGATTGCTCAAATAACCCTGGGCAATCATCAGCAGATTGTCCTCGCCCGCCGGATCGCGGCGAACCACCGAACCCAGCAGCGGCGAGATATTGCGGAAACCGGCGTGAGTCAGGAACGCGCTCATTTCCAGTTCCGGGTGCACGCCAGACGCGACCTTGCGGATCAGTTTGAGCACCAGGCTGTTGCCGATCACCACCGAACTGTTGGACTGTTCAGCGGACAGGTAACGCACTTCCGATTCCCCGGTCAGACCGAGTTTCGCCAGTTCCCATGTCGGCTCAAAGCAGATATCGCCCGCACTGGATGGCAATACGGTATTACTTTGCATGCCTTGCAAAACCGCATGCACAAAGGTGTCGAGGCTGAAGGCGTCGGTGATCAAACCGACCTGACGCACGCGCCGGACCCGAGACAAGGCCAGCTGCTGAGGCAACGCGGCACCGACCTGATCTTCGGAGATAAAACCGAACGGCAACTGATAGCGGTTGGTCTGGCCGCCACTGGTGACGTCGATTTCACTCAACAGCACAGGATGCAGCGGATCGCCGAAGCGCACGCCGTAAGCGATGTTGACCTGTTCGATGGCCGCGTCCTTGCCGGCAAACCAGCGGCGATTCTGTAGCCAGCTCGGCAAGATGCCCTGCTCCAGCGTGCCGCGTGACGGCGCTTCGAGCAGTTCTTCCATTTGTTTTTTCAGCACCAGCGTGGTGAAGTCCGGCAGGCTTTGCGCCGGTTCCACGTGCCAGCTCGGCATCTGGTTTTCCGCCGCCAATACGAACCAATAGAAGCCATATGGCGCCAGGGTCAGCAGGAAATTCAACTGGCCGATCGGCGGGAAGGCGTTACCGCCGAGCATCTCCACCGGCACCATGCCGACGTAGGCCGACAGGTCCAGTTCCGCCGCTTGCGCGCTACGGGACACGTTGGCCACGCACAAGATGATTTCGTGCTTGCCGTCCGGTCCGGTGAATTCCCGGGTATAGGCCAGGATCCGCCGGTTGCTCGGCGAGAGCATTTTCAGCGTGCCGCGACCGAAGGCCTTGGACTGCTTGCGCACGGCGAGCATACGCCGGGTCCAGTTCAGCAGCGAATGCGGGTCACCGGCCTGGGTTTCGACGTTGACCGACAGGTAACCGTATTGCGGGTCCATGATCGGCGGCAGCACCAGGCTGGCCGGGTCGGCGCGGGAGAAACCGCCGTTACGGTCAATCGACCACTGCATCGGCGTACGCACGCCGTCACGGTCGCCGAGGTAGATGTTGTCGCCCATGCCGATTTCGTCGCCGTAATACAGGGTCGGCGTGCCGGGCATCGACAGCAGCAAACTGTTGAGCAACTCCACACGACGACGGTCACGCTCCATCAACGGCGCCAAGCGGCGGCGAATGCCCAGGTTGATCCGCGCCCGACGGTCGGCCGCGTAGTAATTCCACAGGTAATCGCGCTCCTTGTCGGTGACCATTTCCAGGGTCAGCTCATCGTGGTTGCGCAGGAAAATCGCCCACTGACAGTTGGCCGGGATCTCCGGGGTCTGACGCAGAATGTCGGTGATCGGGAAACGGTCTTCCTGGGCCAGCGCCATGTACATGCGCGGCATCAGCGGGAAGTGGAACGCCATGTGGCATTCGTCGCCGTTCAGGCCTTTGGCGTCGGTGTCGCCGAAGTACAGTTGCGTGTCTTCCGGCCATTGGTTGGCCTCGGCCAGCAGCATGCGGTCCGGGTAATTGGCGTCGATTTCGGCACGGATCTGCTTGAGGACGTCATGGGTCTCGGGCAGGTTTTCGTTGTTGGTGCCGTCGCGCTCGATCAGGTACGGAATCGCGTCCAGACGCAGACCGTCGATGCCCATGTCCAGCCAGTAGCGCATCACCGACAGCACGGCTTTCATGACTTGCGGGTTATCGAAATTCAGGTCTGGCTGGTGGGAATAGAAACGGTGCCAGAAGTACTGGCCGGCCACCGGATCCCAGGTCCAGTTGGACTTCTCGGTGTCGAGAAAGATGATGCGAGTGCCGTCGTATTTCTGATCGTCATCGGACCAGACGTAAAAGTCCCGCGCCGCCGAACCTTTCTTGGCTTTGCGCGCGCGCTGGAACCAGGCGTGCTGGTCCGAGGTGTGGTTGATGACGAGCTCGGTAATCACCCGCAGGCCACGTTTGTGGGCCTCGGAGATGAAACGCTTGGCATCGGCCATGGTGCCGTAGTCGGGATGCACGCCACGGTATTCGGCAATGTCGTAGCCGTCATCGCGCCGAGGCGAGGGATAGAACGGCAACAGCCAGATGGTGTTGACGCCCAGATCGGCAATGTAATCGAGTTTGGCGATAAGACCGGGAAAGTCGCCGATCCCGTCGTTGTTGGAGTCGAAAAAAGACTTAACGTGAACCTGGTAGATGACCGCATCCTTGTACCAGAGCGGGTCCTTGATAAAGGTGGCAGCCTTGGGTTTCTTCGCCATTTGAAACTCCTGTTGAATTCGATAAAGCTGCTGAGCCGAACGCCTATCTGTGGCGAGGGAGCTTGCTCCCGCTCGGCTGCGAAGCAGTCGTAATCTGCTAGCGAGGTGTGACTGACAAACTGTCTTGGGGCCGCTGCGCGATCCAGCGGGAGCAAGCTCCCTCGCCACAAAAGCAGTCTCAGGAAGTGCTGATTCGCCAGATCCCGAACGGTTGATCCGCCGGGTCGATCCGCATGAATTGGTACTTGCCGTGCCAGGTCCAGCGATGACCGCTCATCAAGTCTTCGCCCTGGGTGCTGGCGTCGTCGGGCAAGCCCATTTCCCACAGCGGCAATTCGAAATTCGCTTCCTGGACGTTAAGCGGATCAAGGCTGACAGCCACCAGAATGAAATTGCTGCCATCCGCGCTGCGTTTGCCGAAATACAAAATGTTGTCGTTCCAGGCGTTGTAGACCTTCAAACCCAGATGCGTCTGCAGCGCCGGGTTCTGCCGGCGGATGCGGTTGAGCTGGGCGATCTCGGCAATGATGTTGCCCGGGGCGTTGAAGTCCCGTGGGCGGATTTCGTACTTCTCGGAATTGAGGTACTCCTCCTTGCCCGGCACCGGTGCCGCTTCACACAGTTCGAAGCCTGAATACATGCCCCACAGACCGGAGCCCATGGTTGCCAGCGCCGCACGGATCAGAAATCCGGCACGCCCGGACTCATGCAAAAACGCCGGGTTGATGTCGGGTGTGTTGACGAAGAAGTTCGGCCGGAAGCATTCGCGCCACGGTGACTCATTGAGTTCGGTGAAATAGGTGGCCAGCTCGGACTTGTTGTTGCGCCAGGTGAAGTAGGTGTAGCTCTGGGAGTAACCGACCTTGCCCAGCCGCGCCATCATCGCCGGGGTGGTGAAGGCTTCGGCCAGGAAGATCACCTCGGGGTACAGCGCCCGTACATCAGCGATCAGCCATTGCCAGAACGGCAGCGGTTTGGTGTGAGGGTTGTCGACGCGGAACAGCTTCACGCCCTCCTCGACCCAACCCACCACGATGTCGCGCAACTCGACCCACAGACTCGGAATCGCATCGGTGGCATAGAAATCGACGTTGACGATGTCCTGGTATTTTTTCGGCGGGTTCTCGGCGTATTTGATCGTGCCGTCGGGACGCCAGTTGAACCAGCCCGGATGCTGCTGCAGCCACGGGTGATCCTGGGAACACTGAATCGCGAAGTCGAGGGCGATTTCCAGCCCATGGTCTGCGGCCGCCGCAACGAGCCGACGGAAGTCTTCGCGAGTGCCCAGCTCCGAATGAATGGCTTCATGCCCGCCTTCTTCGCTGCCAATGGCATACGGACTGCCCGGATCGTCCGGCCCGGCGGTCAGGGAATTGTTCGGACCTTTGCGGTAACTGCGGCCGATCGGGTGGATCGGCGGGAAGTACAGCACATCGAAGCCCATGTCCTGGATCATCGGCAGCCGCGAATGCACATCGTTGAAGGTGCCGTGACGGGCCGGATCGTCAGTGATCGAACGGGGAAACAATTCATACCAACTGGCGAACTGCGCCAGCTCCCGTTCGACGTCGAGCGGGTACTCAGGGCTGATGCTCAAATAGGCACGATGATCGGCCTGTGTCATCAGCTCGGCGCTACGCTGGTGCAAAAACAACTCGACCTGCTCGATTTCGAGCAGACCCGACAATTCATGGTGCAGCGCCGCCAGTTGTTCACTCAGCTGCCCTTCGGTGCGTTCGGCGGCTTTCTGGACCAGCGTTCGCCCCTCCTGCAACTCCAGGCTGACCGGCACCCTGGCGGCGTGTTTTTTCTCCAGCTCATAACAGAAGCTGGCGAACTGATCGATCCAGGCTTCGATGCAAAACACATAACGCCCCTGGCGCGCGACCCGGAACTGGCCCTGCCAACCGTTATTGCCCAGGTCGGCCATGACTTCGCTTTGCCAGGTCTCGTCACCCTCGGCATGCCAGCGCACTCGCACCGCCAATTTGTCGTGACCGTCGGCAAACACTTTGCTGGTCACCACCACGTCCTGACCCACCACGGCTTTGACGGCGAACTGCCCGCCATCGAGGGTCGGCATGGTGTTTTCGATTGCGATGCGCGGTAGCAGTAAAGCCTGCGACAGCGGCATATGAGGGTTGTAGTTCAGCTCTGTCGGTTTTTCAGCAGTCATCGAGCATCTCTCCTTTACGCCCCATGGACGCTCTTGTGTCTGTGGCTTGTCACTGGATATTCACTCCGCAGGACCGTCCGGCCCGGAATGAACTCACTTAGGTTCCGAGCGACAGGCACCGGTAAAGTTCACGAGGATTTGCCTGGGCCTTCGGTGGAATCAATTCCTTTGCACGGTGGTCAACACACTTAAGCACGACTTACGCCATGTGCCACTGGAGGCTAAATTCATGAGCATTCCGATCCCTGCCGAAACGCCTGATCCAAACATCGACAGCCCGACCATTCCGCCGACCGAGCCTGAACCTGTGCCTGAGCAAGACCCGCCCGGTACCACACCGCCACCTCGGGAAGAACCGCCGAACACCATGCCACCGGTGGTTGTCACACCCGAGTAATGATCATTCACGGACTTTGATCCTTGTCCTTGTCGATCATCCGCACAACGACGGGCATCACACTGAAAATAGCCAACGCCAGCAACGTGCTGAGCACCGCCGTCGCCTCTCGCCCCAACCCGGCCGAGACGCCGATGGCGGCGGTCATCCACAACCCGGCGGCGGTGGTCAGGCCTTTGACGTGCCCCTCGTCGCCCTCGTTGTTTTTCAGAATAGTCCCTGCGCCAAGAAAGCCGATCCCCGCGATCACACCCTGCACCACCCGGCTCATGGCATCGGCCTGCGAGCCGGACATTTGCGGCACCAGCACGAACAGCGCGGCGCCTAGGGCCACCAGCATGTGGGTGCGGACCCCGGCGGCCTTGCCCTTGTGCTCGCGTTCGAAGCCGAGAATCCCGCCCAACAGCGCTGCCATCAGCAAGCGCACGGTAATGCGCGTCAGTTGTGAAGCGTCGCCAACATCGGCGAACTCCGCTTGCAGGGTCACCCAAACCTCATGCCACCAGGCGTTCATGGTGTTGTCCTTGTGATGACTGAATAGAAAGTTGCTCTATTGAGGATGGACCGCGTCGACCATTAATCAGTTGCACAGAACGATGATCCTCGGCCGTGCCCTAACACCTTACTAACCCGCAGAAAAAAGGACGCCTCCATGACTGTGCGCATCGAAAACCAGACCTGCTTCTTCATTACCGAGAACGGCGAAGAAATTCGTTTGTGTCCCGACGTCACCATCATTACCGACTCGGAAAAAGCCATGTCGGCGGTGGAGCTCAATGGCCAGCGCTTTTACATTACCGAAGCAGAAGCCGACGCATTGACCGTAGCAGGCGCAGTCGACGGGCGTAGGCATTTGAAGGCCACCGACAGTGATTCGGTGATTTGACTGACCCGGATCAACAACACCCGCAGACGCTTGATATAGGTGTCTGCATCCCGCTTTAGCGGGTGCATCAACTTGTCGCAGGCAGCGGATCAATGTCCATCTGATCCGCTTTTTATTGCAATAGGTGAGTCTGTTATGCAAACAGATCGCCGCTCATAGTGCTCATGCCTGATGGAGGCTGATGAGCGAAAGACCATGAGCGATAGAATC
This sequence comes from Pseudomonas sp. LBUM1645, assembly GCF_059716185.1. NCBI lineage: Bacteria > Pseudomonadati > Pseudomonadota > Gammaproteobacteria > Pseudomonadales > Pseudomonadaceae > Pseudomonas > Pseudomonas sp. LBUM1645. The sequence continues at coordinate 3,273,251 of NZ_CP166811.1, read as the reverse complement.
CCCGTCCGAATTGTTGAAAGTGCCTCGCCCGTTCAAAGCTATGAGCCTTCGCGTCCAAAGATGAAGGCCAAGACCAGCGACAACCTGATCCACACCCGTAGCTTCACCGGTTTATTCCGCACCCTGCGCATGAGCGGCGCGGGGTTTCTGTTTTTGCTGTTCTTTGGCACGGTGTGGTTGAACTGGGGCGGCCGCCAGGCGGTGCTCTGGGACCTTTCCGAAAGCAAATTCCACATCTTCGGCGCGACCTTCTGGCCGCAGGATTTCATCCTGCTGTCGGCGCTGCTGATCATTGCCGCGTTCGGCCTGTTTGCGATCACCGTGTTTGCCGGACGAGTCTGGTGCGGTTACACCTGCCCACAGAGCTCCTGGACCTGGATCTTCATGTGGTGCGAGAAGATCACCGAAGGCGAACGCAACCAGCGAATCAAACTGCAAGCCGCACCCTGGGGCCTGAACAAACTGATCCGCCGCTCGGCCAAGCACACCTTGTGGCTGGCCATCAGCCTGTTGACCGGCCTGACCTTTGTCGGCTATTTCGCCCCGATCCGGCCGCTGGCCGAAGAACTGCTGACCTTGCAGATGGGCGGCGTCAGCCTGTTCTGGGTGCTGTTCTTTACCGGCGCGACCTACATCAACGCCGGTTGGCTGCGTGAAGCGGTGTGCATGCACATGTGTCCGTATGCGCGGTTCCAGAGTGTGATGTTCGACAAAGACACCCTGACCATCTCCTACGACGTGGCCCGTGGCGAAAACCGTGGCCCGCGCAAACGTGACGTGGCACCGGCTGAAGTCGGCCTCGGTGATTGCATCGACTGCCAGTTGTGCGTGCAGGTCTGCCCGACCGGCATCGACATCCGCGACGGCCTGCAGATGGAATGCATCGGTTGCGCCGCGTGCATCGACGCCTGTGATTCGATCATGGACAAAATGGGCTACGCCCGCGGGCTGATCAGCTACACCTCGGAGCATCAATTGCAGGGCGGCAAGACACATTTGTTGCGGCCGCGCTTGATCGGCTACACCGCGGTCCTGCTGGTGATGATCGGTGCGTTTGCCCTGGCGCTGGTGGAGCGGCCGATGGTCTCGCTGGACGTGAGCAAGGACCGTGGCCTGTTCCGCGAGAACAGTCAGGGGCAGATCGAAAACATCTACAGCCTGAAAGTCATCAACAAGACCCAGCAACGTCAGGATTACCGTCTGACCCTGGTCGATGGCGAAGGCTTCCAGTTGCAAGGCAAAACCGAACTGAGCCTGGCACCGGGTGAGATTGTGGATGTGCCGGTGTCGGTAGCGATGACCACGGAACGGCCGAGCAGCAGTTCGCAGACGATCAGCTTCAAGATTGTCGACAGTGATGAGCCAGAGATTTATAGCGTGGCGAAGAGCCGGTTTGTTGCACCGATGAATCGTTGAGGCTTTAGACTGCGGTGGCGCCAATCGCGAGCAAGCTCGCTCCCACACTGGATCTCCGGTGTTCACAAAACCAATGTGGGAGCGAGCTTGCTCGCGATGAATTCACCTCGATTTTACTGAATGACACCAATCGGGCACTCGATGAAACGCTACGAAAAATTCGCCGACGACATCGCTGAACTGATCCGCTCCGGTGTTCTCGGCCCCGGCCAGCGCGTGCCGTCGGTGCGCTACGCCAGCCAGACTTACGGGGTCAGCCCGTCCACGGTGTTCCAGGCCTACTACCTGCTCGAACGCCGCGGCCTGATCCGCGCTCGCCCGCGTTCCGGCTACTTCGTCAATGCGCACGCGCCGAGCCCGTTCTCGGAGCCGGTGATCAGCAGTCAGGTCAACGAGTCCACCGAAGTCGACGTCAGCGAACTGGTGTTCTCGGTCCTCGACTCGATCAAGGACCCGAACACCGTGCCCTTCGGCTCGGCCTTCCCCAGCCCGACCCTGTTCCCGCTGCAGCGCCTGTCCCGCTCCCTGGCCAGCGCCGCCCGCGAGATGGACCCGCGCATGGTCGTCACCGACATGTCGCCGGGCAACCCGCAACTGCGTCGACAAATCGCCCTGCGCTACATGGTCGGCGGGCTGATGCTGCCCATGGAAGAACTGCTGATCACCAACGGCGCGCTGGAAGCGCTGAACCTGTGCCTGCAAGCGGTCACCGAGCCCGGCGATCTGGTGGCCATCGAAGCCCCGGCGTTCTACGCCTGCCTGCAAATCCTCGAGCGGCTGAAGCTCAAAGCCGTGGAAATCCCCGTGCATCCGCGCGATGGCATCGACCTTGGCGTACTCGCGCAAACCCTGGCACGGCACCCGATCAAGGCTGTCTGGTGCATGACCAGTTTCCAGAACCCGATGGGCGCGACGATGCCCGAGGCGAAGAAACAGGAACTGGTTGAGCTATTGCGCAGCCATCAGGTGCCGTTGATCGAGGACGATGTCTACGCCGAACTCTATTACGGCCAACAGGCGCCGAAACCGGCCAAGTCTTTTGATACCGAAGGGCTGGTGATGCACTGCGGTTCGTTCGCCAAAAGCCTGGCCCCTGGCTACCGCATCGGTTGGGTCGCCGCCGGGCGCTATGCGCAGAAGATCGAACGGCTGAAACTCATGACGTCGCTGTGCGCATCGATGCCGGCCCAGGCAGCCATTGCCGATTACCTGCAACACGGCGGCTACGACCGGCACTTGCGAAAACTGCGCTACGCCCTGGAAGAACAGCAAAGCGCCATGCTCGCCGCCATCGCGCGCTACTTCCCGGCGCAGACCCGCGTCAGCCAACCGGCCGGCGGTTACTTCCTGTGGCTGGAGCTGCCACCGCAGATGGATTCACTGAAGTTGTTTCAGATGGCACTGGCGCAAGGGATCAGCATTGCGCCCGGGCCGATTTTTTCACCGACCCAGCGCTTCAGGAATTGTATCCGACTGAATTACGGCAGCCCTTGGGATGAGACTGCCGAGAAAGCGATGGAGACGTTGGGGCGGATTGTGCGGTCGTTTTGAAGGTTTGATGTTGTCTGGGCTATAGCCATCGCGAGCAAGCTCGCTCCCACAGGGATTGGTGTTGTTCACAATTATTGTGTTCACATCCATCCAATGTGGGAGCGAGCTTGCTCGCGATGAGGCCAGATCAAACAGTGCAAATCTGAAGGGTTAACGCCCACCACCAAGGTCAACGAATGTCCCGGTCGCATAGGAAGCCTTGTCAGACAGCAACCACACAATCGCCTCAGCCACTTCTTCCGGACGCCCGCCCCGAGCCATCGGAATCGCCGACTCCAGCTTGCTGACCCGATCCGGGTCGCCGCTCAACGCATGGAAATCGGTATAGATGTAGCCGGGGCGCACGGCGTTGACGCGGATGCCTTCGCCAGCCACTTCTTTGGAAAGGCCGATGGTGAAGGTATCCAGCGCACCTTTGGAGGCGGCGTAATCGACGTATTCACTTGGCGCGCCCAGGCGTGAGGCCACCGAGGACACGTTAACGATGCTGCCACCCTGCCCGCCATGCTTGGGCGACATGCGCAGGATCGCGTGTTTGGCGCAGAGGATCGGCGCCAGGACGTTGGTTCTGAGGATTTTGAGAATGCGGAATTCAGACATTTCATCGATCCGGGACTTATGCCCGACCGTGCCGGCGTTGTTCACCAGTGCCGTGACCCGGCCCAACTCCGTATCCACGCGGTGGAACAGCGCGATCACTTCATCTTCGATGCTGACGTCAGCCCGCACTGCGATGGCTTGGGCGCCGAGGGCGCGGACTTGTTCCAGCACAGTTTGCGCAGCGGATTCGTCGGCCAGGTAGTTGATGCAGATCCGATAGCCTTGTTCGGCGGCCAACAGGGCTGTGGCGGCGCCGATACCGCGGCTGCCGCCAGTGATGACGATGACTTTGTCCATGTGAGCGTTCCCCCTTTCCAAGCGTTAGCAGTCGGGGGCAAGAATAACCGTCATCGCTGGCTTTTGCATGGGCTCACATCAATCACATTGTTCTCAACTCACCGCCAATTGCTCTGCACGCAGAATATCGACCATGAAGCGTTCGGCCGGCAGCGGGTGCCCGAGCAGATAGCCCTGAAGCGAATCACAACCGAGTTGCGTCAGGAAGTCTTGCTGCGAGTCGGTCTCCACCCCTTCGGCGACGATCCGCAACCCTAGCGCCTGGCCGAGGGCAACGATGGCGGAAACGATGGCGGCGTCATCGCTATCACGCTCCAGATCGCGGACAAAACCCCGGTCGATCTTCAGTTCGTTAGCCGGCAGGCGCTTGAGGTACATCAAACTCGAGTAACCGGTGCCAAAGTCGTCGATCGACAGGTCGACACCCATTGTCGACAGCTCCTGAAGCACCGTCATGCTCGCATCGGCATCGCTCATGGCGGTGGTTTCAGTGATCTCGAGGGTCAGGCTGTTGGCCGGCAAATGGTGAGTGGCCAAGGCTTTGGCGACGCTCTGGACCAGGCCCGCGTGGCAGAACTGCAAGGCAGAAAGGTTCACCGCGATGCGCCAGTCGGTGTACCCGAGCACGTACCACTCGCGCATCTGACGGCAGGCTTCGTTGAGCACCCATTCGCCAATCGGAATGATCAGCCCGGTTTTTTCCGCCAGTTCGATGAACTTGTCCGGCAGCAGCATGCCCTGGGTCGGATGCACCCAGCGCAGCAACGCCTCGGCACCGACCGGCCGGCCATTGTTGGCATCGAACTTGGGTTGGTAATAGAGACTGAATTGCTGCTGATCAATGGCGATACGCAAGTCCTGCAATAACTGCAGCTGTTTGCGCGCGTTGCTGTTCATCGAGGCATCGAAGAAGCTGTGGCCGTTTTTCCCGGCGCCCTTGGCGTGATACATCGCCGCGTCGGCGTTCATCAGCAATTCCTCGGCGGTTTCACCGTTGCCCGGGTATATAGCGATGCCGACGCTGGCGGAAATCTGCAAGTCATGTTCGCCGACCCGGAACGAACGCCCGATCAACCCGACCTGACGGGCCGCCAGGTTCAATGCGTCATCCTGCTCGACGAGTTGCACCAGCAATACGAATTCATCACCGCCGATCCGCGCCAGGGTGTCATGGCTGCGCAAATCCTCACGCAAGCGCAAGCCGACCTCACGCAACAACAGATCGCCCATATGGTGCCCAAAGGCATCGTTGACCGGTTTGAAACCGTCCAGATCGATGAACATCAACGCGAAACAACCGCCCTGTTCCTGCACCATGGACATTGCCTGATCGATGCGGTCAGCCAGCAACACGCGATTCGGCAGGCCGGTCAGGGTGTCATGCAGAGCCAGTTGAGTCAGTTCGCGGTTGGCCTCGGTCAATGAATGGGCAAGGCCTGCGGTGCGGGCCTCAAGGCGCGCATCGAGGATCGAGGTCAACAAGGCAAGGCTCAACACTGCCAAGGTGGTGATCAGCACCAGATTGTCCAGACCCTTGCCGTTCAAGCCGCTGACGGCCGCGCCACAGAAGCTGCCATCCGGGAAACGCGCCGCCGCCATGCCGGTGTAGTGCATGCCGACGATCGCGAACCCCATGATCACCGCCGCACCGCCACGGATCAGGCCGACATAAGGTGTGTGCTGGCGCAGGCGGAAAGCAATCCACAACGCGGCGCCCGAGGCGACTACGGCGATCAGCAGCGAGGCGCCGAACAGCGTCGGATCGTAATCGATACCCGGCTGCATGCGCATGGCGGCCATGCCGGTGTAGTGCATCGCGCTGATCCCGGAACCCATGACCAGCGCGCCGAATGCCAATTGCCAGGCTGGCAATTGTGGCTGGCTGACCAGCCACAGGGCAAAGCCGCAGGAGAGGATGGCAATCAGCAGAGACAGCAACGTGATGCCGACGTCGTAACCGAGGTCGATGGGCAATTTGAACGCGAGCATGCCGATGAAATGCATCGACCACACGCCAACCCCCATGGCAAAGGCGCCGCCCGCCGTCCATAAATGCACGGCCCGGCCCTTGGCCGTGGAGATGCGTTCGGTCAGGTCGAGCGCAGTGTAGGAGGCAAGAATCGCCACAAAAAGCGAGATGATAACCAGCGTGGGGGAATAGCTACCGATAAGCATGAGACTTCTCGCGACAGCCCTCCGGTCTCGGGGGGCAAATCCGGCGATTGTACTGATTGCGCAAAAGAACGCACTGACAAAATAATCAAATGGCCATCAAGACGATGAAACGTTTGTTTGATCGTGCGCAAAGGTTCTAAAACACCACGCATACCTGTGGGACTGCGGGGACTACAGGCCTACAGGGTTTTGGGCGGGCGGGGTTATTTGTTTTCGCTTACTTGCAACGCCCCATCCCAGCCACCACCCAATGCCGCGATCAACTGCACGCTGGCAATCAATCGGCTCTGCAACAAGTTCAGTACGCTGCGTTCATTGTTCAACGCTGTGGCCTGAACGACCACCACGCCCAGATAAGCGATCACACCGGCCTTGTACTGGTTCTGGGTCAGGCGCAAGGACTCTCGAGCCGCATCCAGCGCTTCCTGGCGCACGCCCGCTTCGTCTTCCAGGACCTTGAGTTGCACCAGGTAGTTTTCCACCTCACGGAAGCCATCGAGCACGGTCTGGCGGTACTTGGCCACGGTTTCGTCGTAGGCCGCTTCGCTGCGGTCGACTTCTGCGGAGCGCTGACCGCCGTCGAACAAGGTCATGGCCAATTGCGGTCCGACCGACCAGAAGCGGTTCGGCACGCTGATCCAGTTGGAAGTGGTGCTGCTGCTGTAACCACCGTTCAGACTCAGCGTCAGGTCCGGGTAGTAGGCCGCCTTGGCCACACCGATGTTGGCATTGGCGGCCATTACCGAGCGTTCGGCGGAGGCGATGTCCGGCCGGCGCTCGAGCAATTGCGAAGGCAGGCTCAGCGGTATCTCGGGCAACGCAGGAATGTCTTTGGTTTCAGCCAGACTGAACTCGGCCGGTGGTAACCCGATCAGCACGGCAATGGCATTCTCGAATTGGGCGCGCTGCCAGATCAAATCAACCATGTCCGCCTGGGTGCTTTTGAGCTGAGTCTGGGCCTGCGCCACCGCATCCTTGCCGGAGACACCGGCGCGATACTGGTTTTCAGTCATTGTCAGCGAGCGCTGATAGGCCTCGACTGTCGCTTCCAGCAGGCGTTTCTGCTCGTCGATCACGCGCAGTTGCAGATAGTTCTGTACCAGTTCCGACTGCTGACTCAAGCGCATCGCCGCCAGATCGGCATAACTCGCCTCTGCGTTGGCCGTGTCGGCTTCAAGGCCTCGGCGCAGTTTTCCCCAGACGTCAGCCTCCCAACTGACTCCGGCCTGCGCGGTGTAAGTGTCGCGAATCCCGCTGGAAGAGCTGGTCAGGCTCGAACTGCTGCTGCCGGTGCCCTGGCTGGAGCGGTTTTTCCCGACGGTCAGGTCCACGGTCGGGAAAAACGCGCCACGGGCACTGCGCACCAAGGCCTGAGCCTGTCGGTACTGGGCTTCGGACTGCGCGACCGTCTGGTTGGCACTGTTGAGTTGTTCAACCAGGCCATTGAGCTGCTGATCGCCATACAACTCCCACCAGGCGCCACGGGCCAGGGAATCGCTGGGATTGGCCTGACGCCAGCCTGCTGCTTCCTTGTATTGCGCCGGCGCAGCCGCTTGCGGGCGCTGGTAATCCGGGCCGATGGCGCAGGCGCTGAGCATCGCCACGCACAGCGCCAGGCTCAACAAACGCGAGCCTCGGGCCGTTACCAGCGGTGCAGCCAGAGTGATAAGCGAACGGTCAGTCATAGCGGAGTTTCCAGAGCAGCATCGGTACGCACCCCACGCCAGTGGTTGAAACGATGGCGCAGTTTGTCGAGATAGAGGTAAACCACCGGGGTGGTGTAAAGGGTCAGCACCTGGCTGAAGATCAGCCCGCCGATGATGGTCAGGCCCAGCGGCTGACGCATTTCCGCACCTTCGGCGCGGCTCAGCAGCAACGGCAACGCGCCGAGGATCGCTGCCAGGGTGGTCATCAGAATCGGCCGCAGACGTTGCAGGCAGGCGCTGCGAATCGACTCCAGCGGCGCCATGCCTTGATGCCGTTCCAGCTGCAAGGCCAGGTCGATCATCAGAATGGCGTTCTTCTTCACCACGCCGATCAGCAGGAACAGCCCGAGCAACGAGATCAGGCTGAACTCACCGCCCAGCGCATAGATCGACAGCAACGCGCCGACCCCGGCCGACGGCAAGGTCGAAAGAATGGTCAGCGGATGAATGTAGCTTTCATACAGCACACCGAGCACCAGATACACCGCCACCAGCGCGCCGAGAATCATCCACGGCTGGCTCTTCTGGGTCGCGGCAAAGGCATCGGCGGTACCGGCCATTTTCACGATCACGTCTTCCGGCATACCCAGTTTGGCGATGGCGCGCTCGATGGCCGCCGTGCCCTGCTCCACCGTCACGCCTTCGGCCATGTCGAAGGAGATGCTCTCGGAGGCGAACTGGCCTTCATGGCTGACGCGGTCGTCTTCCAGGCTGTTTTCGTAATGCGCGATGGTCGAGAGCGGAATCCGCGCACCGTCAGCGGTGATCACCTGAACCTGTTTGAGGGTGATCGGGTCCTGGGCATATTTCGGATTGACCTCCATCACCACCTGATACTGGTTAAGGCTGTCGTAAATCGTCGAAATTTGCCGTTGGCTGTAGGCGTTGTTCAGCACCGCGGTGACCATGTCCATGTCGACACCCAGGCGTTTGGCCTGATCACGATCGACGATCAGGGTCACCTGCTGGGCGCCACGGCCTTCACGGGCATCAATCGCCGTCAGCTCCGGCAAAGCCTTGAGTGCGGTAACGACTTTCGGGTACCACTCGCGCAACTCGCCAAGGTCGGCGCTTTGCAGGATGTAGGAATACTGCGACGTGGTCTGTTCACGACCGCCACCAAACTGCAGGTCCTGATCGGCCATCAGCATCAGCTGCGCACCGGCGACCTTGGGCATTTCCTTGCGCAGGCGTTCGATGACCTTTTGCGCAGAAATGTTGCGTTCCTTGATCGGCTTCAGCCGCACCAGCATGAAGGCATTGTTGGTGCCGTTGGTCCCGCCGATGAAGCCGGCGACGCTTTGCACCGCCTCATCCTTGAGCACGGCACGGCGGAAGGTTTCCATTTTCGGCTGCATCACACTGAATGACAGTCCGTCGTCGCCGCGCACGAAACCGATCAGTTGGCCGGTGTCCTGTTGAGGCATAAATGTTTTAGGAACAACGACATACAGCGCAATGTTAACGCCAACTGTCACGATCAGACTAAGCAAGGTCAGTCGCCGGTGACGCAGCACCCAGTCGAGGCTCGTTGCGTATTTGCCGACCATCCACTCGTTGGCGCGCTGACTCCAGCGCTGCAAACGGTTTTCCTCACCCGGCGTATGCGGCTTGAGCCAGCGGGCGCAGAGCATCGGCGTCAGCGTCAGCGAGACCACCAGCGACACCACGATGGACGCCGCCAACGTGATGGAAAACTCGCGAAACAGGCTTTCGACGATCCCACCCATGAACAGGATCGACAGGAACACCGCCACCAGCGAGACGTTCATCGACAGCAAGGTGAAGCCGACTTCCTGCGCCCCGAGGTACGCGGCCTTCATCGGCGGTACGCCTTTGTCGATGTGCCGGGAAATGTTCTCCAGCACCACAATGGCGTCGTCCACCACCAGTCCGGTGGCCAGAATCAGCGCCATCAGCGACAGGTTGTTCAGGGAAAATCCGTAGAGGTACATCACCGCAAAGGTGCCGACCAGTGACACGGGCACCGCGAGGGTCGGAATCAACGAGGCGCGGAAGTTACCGAGGAACAGGAACACCACCAGAATCACCAGCGCAACGGCAATCAGCAGGGTCATTTCCGCTTCGTGCAAGGTCGCCTTGATCACCGGCGACCGGTCCATCGCCACATTCAGCTTCACGCTGGCCGGCAACACGGCCTGCAACGCCGGCAGTTGAGCCTTGATTTCGTTGACCGTCTCGATGATGTTGGCGCCGGCCTGGCGGTTGATCACCAGCAGTACCGCCGCGTCGTTGTTGAAGAAACCGCTGTTGTAGCGGTCTTCGACGCCGTCGCTGACCTTGGCCACGTCCTTCAGGCGCAGGGCCGCGCCGTCCGCGTAGTGAATGATCAGCGACTCGTAATCCTTGGCTTTCTCGAGTTGATCGTTGGCCTGAACCTGCCACGCCCGTTGGCCATCTTCGACCGACCCTTTTGGCCGGCGCACGTTGGCGTTGGCGATGGTGTTGCGCACATCGTCCAGCGCCACGCCGTATTGGTTGAGCGCCTGCGGTTCGAGTTCGATGCGCACCGCCGGCAAGGAACTGCCGCCGATCTGCACTTCGCCGACACCCTGCACCTGAGACACGCTCTGGGACAGGATCGTCGAGGCCAAATCGTAGAGCTGGCCCTTTTCCAGCACGTCGGAGGTCAGCGACAACACCATGACCGGTGCCTGGGACGGGTTGACCTTCTTGTAGGTCGGCATGCTGCGCATCCCGCTCGGCAGCAGATTGCGCGAAGCGTTGATCGCCGCCTGCACTTCCCGCGCCGCGCCGTTGATGTCGCGGTCCAGGTCGAACTGCAAAATCACCCGGGTCGAGCCCTGGCTGGAGCGGCTGCTCATGGTGTTGACCCCGGCGATAGCGCCGAAGGAGCGTTCCAGCGGCGTGGCCACCGTTGAGGCCATGACCTCAGGGCTTGCACCGGCCAGACTCGCCTGGACCACGATCACCGGGAAATCCATCTGCGGTAACGGCGCCACCGGTAACAGGCCGAAGCTCACACCGCCCAGCAGCATAATCGCCAGGCTCAGCAACATCGTCGCGACCGGGCGCTTGATGAACGGTCCGGACAGGTTCATGGCTGTTCTACCGCTTCCACGGCTTCAGGCTTGCGACCCCAGCGCCGACCGAGGCGGTCGAAGTACAGGTAGATGACCGGAGTGGTAAACAACGTCAGCACCTGACTCACCAACAAGCCACCCACCATCACCAGACCCAACGGTTGACGCAGTTCCGCGCCAGAACCGGTCGCCAGCATCAGCGGCACCGCACCGAACAACGCGGCCAGTGTGGTCATCAGAATCGGCCGGAAACGCAGCAGCGCCGCCTGATAGATCGCCGTTTCCGGGTCCATGCCCTGATTGCGCTCAGCGTCGAGGGCGAAGTCGATCATCATGATCGCGTTCTTTTTCACGATGCCGATCAACAAAATGATGCCGATGATCGCGATCATGCCCAGGTCATTGCCGCTCAACAGCAACGCCAGCAAGGCGCCGACCGCCGCCGAGGGCAAGGTCGAGAGAATGGTGATCGGGTGGATGTAGCTCTCGTACAGCACGCCGAGCACGATGTACATGGTCACCACGGCCGCCAGAATCAGCAGCAAGGTGCTCGACAGCGATGCCTGGAACGCTTCGGCCGCGCCCTGGAACTGGGTCTGTACGCCAATCGGCATGCCGATGTCTTTCTGCACCTGGTCGATGATCTCCACCGCATGCCCCAGCGCCACGCCGGGTGCGAGGTTGAAGGACATCATCACCGCCGGGAACTGACCGATATGAGTGATCGCCAGTTGTGCCTGACGCTCCTCCATGTGCGCCAGACTGGACAGGCGCACTTGCCCGCCATCGGTGGTTTTCACGTGGATCTGGTTCAGCGCCTCCGGGCCGATTCTCTCGCCCGACTGCGATTGCAGCACCACGCGGTATTGGCTGGCCTGGGTATAAATGGTGGAAATCTGCCGCTGACCGAAGGCGTCGTACAGCGCATCGGTGATGTTCGACACCGACACACCGACCCGCGACGCCGCATCGCGGTCAATCACCAGATAGACCTGCAAACCCTTGTCCTGCAAATCGCTGGCGACGTCGGTCAGCTCCGGCCGTTGGGCCAGTGCGTCGACCAGACGCCCGCTCCACAGACTCAGCAACTCCGAGTCCGGCGACGACATGCTGAACTGGTATTGAGTGCGGCTGACGCGGTCTTCGATGGTCAGGTCCTGCACCGGTTGCATGAACAAGCGAATGCCGGTGAGCTTGTCCAGTTCCGGTTGCAGACGTGCGATCACCTCGGTGGCGCTCAGGTCGCGATTGCTGTGGGATTTGAGGTTGATCAGCAGACGACCGCTATTGAGCGTCGAGTTGTCACCGTCGATGCCAATATAGGACGACAGGCTTTCCACCGCCGGGTCCGCCAGGATCACCTTGGCCAATTCCTGCTGACGTTCACTCATGGCCGCAAAGGAAATCGACTGCGGCGCCTCGGAAATGCCCTGGATCACCCCGGTGTCCTGCACCGGGAAAAAGCCCTTGGGCACCACCATGTAAAGGAACACGGTCAACGCCAGCGTGCCGATGGCCACCATCAGGGTCAGCGGTTGATGCTTGAGAACCCACTTTAACTTGCGCCCGTAAGCCGCGATCATCCAATCAATTGTGGCGCCGCTGGCCCGGTAGAAACGGCCCTGTTCTTCTTCCTTCGGCTCACGCTTGAGCAAGCGCGCGCACATCATCGGTGTCAGGGTCAGGGAGACGACAAGGGAAATCAGGATCGCCACCGCCAGGGTGATGGCAAATTCGCGGAACAACCGCCCTACCACGTCGGCCATGAACAGTAACGGAATCAGTACGGCGATCAGCGACAGGGTCAGGGAGATCAGCGTGAAGCCGATCTGCTTGGCGCCCTTGAGCGCCGCATTCAGGGGGCTGTCGCCCTCTTCGATAAATCGGGAAATGTTCTCCAGCATGACGATCGCATCGTCCACCACGAAACCGGTGGCGATGGTCAGTGCCATCAGGGTCAGGTTATTGACCGAGAAACCCGCGAGGTACATCACGCCGAAAGTGCCGATCAGCGACAGCGGTACGGCCACCGACGGAATGATCGTTGCGCTGGCCCGACGCAGGAACAGGAAGGTCACCATCACGACCAGCGCAATGGCGATCAACAATTCGTGCTGCACGTCGGTGACCGAGGCGCGGATGGTCTGGGTGCGGTCGGTCAGCACGGTGACTTCGAGGCCGGCCGGCAGGTTGTCGGTGATGCTCGGCAGCAGGGCTTTGATCCGGTCAACCACTTCGATGACGTTGGCGCCAGGCTGACGCTGGATATTCAGCAGCACCGCCTGATTTTCGTTGGCCCACGCCGCCAGACGTTCGTTTTCCGCACCATCGACGATCTCCGCCACATCCTTGAGCCGCAACGGCGCGCCGTTGGCGTAGGCGAGGATCAGGTTGGCGTAGTCCTTGGGCGAGGTCAGTTGATCGTTTGCATCGAGCATCGACACCCGGGTCGGGCCGTCGAAGTTGCCCTTGGGCTGGTTGACGTTGGACGCGCCGATCAAGGTGCGTACGTCAGACAGGTTCAAGCCATTGGCCGCCAGCGCCTCGGGGTTGACCTTGATCCGTACAGCCTGACGCTGGCCACCGGCAATGCTGACCATGCCGACGCCGCTGATCTGGGCAATTTTCTGCGCCATGCGCGTGTCGACCAAATCATTGAGCTTGGGCAGCAGCATGGTCTTGGAGGTGATGGCCAGCGTCAGCACCGGGGTGTCAGCCGGGTTGACCTTGTTGTACACCGGCGGCGCCGGCAGGTCCTTGGGCAGCAAATTGGTCGCGGCGTTGATCGCCGCCTGCACCTGCTGCTCGGCGACGTCCATGTTGATGTCGAGGCTGAAACGCAGGGTCAGCACCGAAGCGCCGCCGGAACTGGTCGAAGCCATCTGGGTCAGGCCGGGCATCTGCCCGAATTGACGCTCAAGGGGCGCGGTCACGGCGCTGGTCATGACATCGGGGCTAGCGCCGGGATACAGCGTCATGACGCGGATGGTCGGGTAATCGACCTGAGGTAATGCCGACACCGGCAACAGCCGATAGGCGATCACGCCGGCCAGGATAATGGCCAGCATGCTCAGGGTCGTGGCGACCGGGCGAAGGATGAACAGCCGCGAGATGTTCATGCGCCGCCCTTTTTCGCCTTGTCGGTGGTCGTCGCGTCAGGTGCCGTGGCGGCCGATTTGCCTTGCAGGTGCCCGGTCGGGGTGGTCGGTACATCCTTGGTGTCGTTGACCACTTCCACTTCGCTGCCTTCCTTCAAGCGGTCGGTGCCTTCAAGGACCACGCGATCCCCTGGGGCCAGGCCTTCGGTAATCACGGTGTTTTCACCGTCACTGGCGCCGACTTTCAACTGACGAATCGCGACTTTCTTGTCGCCGTCCAGGGCGTAGACAAACGTACCGTTGGTGCCGAACTGAATCGCTGCCGAAGGTGCGAGCACCACGTCTTTGAGGGTGTCGGCCAGCAGGTGGACGTTGACGAACTGATTCGGGAACAGCGCCTGATCGCGGTTCTCGTAGCGGGCCTTGAATTTCAGGGTACCGGTGGTGACGTCGATCTGGTTGTCCAGGCTCTGCAAGACGCCGGTGGCCTGCAACTTGGTGTCGCCACGGTCCCAGGCTTCGGCGGGCAGTTTGGCGCCGGTGCGATAACGGGCCAGCACGGTCTCCAGGCTGTTTTCCGGCAAGGTGAAGGCAACGCTGATCGGTTGGGTCTGGGTGATGATCACCAGCGCGGTGGTGTCGTTGGCTGCCACCAGGTTGCCGACATCCAGCTGACGCAAGCCCACACGCCCGGCAATCGGGGCGCGGATCTTGGTGAATTCCAGATTGAGCTTGGCGTCGTTGACCGCCGCCTGATTGGTTTTGACCGTGCCCTGATACTGGCCCACCAGCGCTTCGGCGGTGTCCAGGGTCTGCTTGGCGATACTGTCTTCACGATACAGGCCGCGATAGCGTTCCACATCGACCTGGGCGTTTTTCAGTTGTGCCTGGTTCTGCAGCAACGTGCCTTCGGCCTGAAGCAAGGCGTTCTGGTAAGGACGCGGGTCGATTTCAGCCAGCAGATCGCCCGCCTTGACCATCTGCCCTTCCTCGAAGGAGATCTTCATCAGCTCACCGCCGACGCGGCTGCGCACATTGATGGTGTTCAGCGCCGTCACGGTGCCCAGCGCCTTGTAGTACAGCGGGAAGTCGCCCTTGACCGCTGGCGCGACACGCACTGGAACAGGACCGGTCGCCCCGCCAAAACCCGGACGCATCCCCCCCGACCTGCCGGTATGGCCGGCAACGGCTTTTTGCCCTGCGCCCTCTTTTTGGGCAGTGCCGGCGGGCCAGAATTTCCAGCACAGGCCAGCAATGACCAACAGGACAAGCAGGCCGAACAGCCAGCGACGGGGACTACGGGAAACGGAGGATTGCATGGAATGATCAACCATTGGGCGCGTGGGCTTCTTCTACAGGAGGCTGAACGATAAGCACTGGCGGGCATTAAGCAAAGCGGCTTTACCGGCAATTTACCTTCGGCTTACGTAACAGGATGTTTGGCCAAGACACTGAATCACAAATGAAAACGGCCTGGACAGGGCCAGGCCGTTAACAATTGTAAAAGTAGGCTTATTTCAGAACGGCAAGAGCTGCTTCGTAGTTCGGTTCTTCAGCGATTTCCTTGACCAGTTCGCTGTGCAGAACGTTGTCGTTTTCGTCCAGAACCACGACGGCACGGGCGGTCAGGCCTTTGAGCGGGCCGTCAGCGATAGCAACACCGTAGTTCTCGATGAATTCAGCACCGCGCAGGGTCGACAGGTTTTGTACGTTTTCCAGACCTTCGGCGCCGCAGAAGCGAGCTTGAGCGAACGGCAGGTCAGCGGAGATGCACAGCACGACAGTGTTGGCGACATCACTGGCCTGGGCGTTGAACTTGCGAACCGAAGTGGCGCAGGTCGGAGTATCGACGCTTGGGAAGATGTTCAGCACTTTGCGCTTGCCGGCGAAGCTCGCCAGGGTCACGTCGGACAGATTGCCGGCAACCAGGGAAAAGGCTGGCGCCTTGGAACCGGCTTGTGGCAGTTGGCCGTTGACTTGAACCGGGGAGCCTTTAAGAGTGACTTGAGCCATGAACGGAGTCCTTCTGAACGTTGTTGTAGAGAATTTTGAAGAGGCCGAAGTTAACCACGAAATGGCCCGACGACCTATGCCCAGATACAAATTGTGAAGTGTCGCCCCCTAAATTGGATACAACTCTAACAAGCGACACAAAAACCTGTGGGAGCGAGCTTGCTCGCGATAGCGGTGTGCCAGTCGACATCCATTTTGAATGTTATTCCGCTATCGCGAGCAAGCTCGCTCCCACAGGGTCGGTGTACAGCGTACTGCCCTCGCCGGCGGCAACCCGGTGTTCATGACGAAAGGCAGTCAGTGCTGTCGATTCAGGCGATGGCCATTCGACTAGCCTGTGAGTCACTCACATCCAGCGGAGATAAGACCATGCGATTCATGATCATTGTGAAAGCCAGCCAGGATTCCGAGGCCGGTGTGCTGCCCAGCAAAGAACTGATGACCGCGATGGGCAACTACAACGAGGAGCTGGTCAAAGCCGGCATCCTCATCGAGTGCGATGGCCTGCAGCCCAGCAGTAAAGGCGCCCGCGTGCGCTTTTCGGGTGACCAGCGCACGGTGATCGACGGCCCGTTCGCCGAAACCAAGGAGCTGATCGCCGGCTACTGGATATGGCAGGTGAAGTCGAAACAGGAGGCGATCGAGTGGGTCAAGCGCTGCCCCAACCCGATGCCAGGCACCGACGCCGAGATCGAGATTCGCCAGGTGTTCGAGGCTGAAGATTTCGGGGCTGAGTTCACACCGGAACTGCGGGAGCAGGAAGAGCGGCTGCGCGCGCAGGTGAAGAAGCACTGAATAGTCCGATCATTGTGGCGAAGGGGATTGTCCTCTCGCCACATCTAGCAGTCCGTCGATCTCAACCCCCTGTTTCGTATTAACTTTTTAGTACACAGAAATTCACGCAACCGTCTCCAAAAAACCAAAGACCACCCTCCTTCGACTGGCGAACCCCGCGTTAGCTGCTAGCTTCAACAGACGTGTCCTACAGGCTTGATAGGAAAGAGTTTTACGCAGTAACGGCCGAGAAGTGCCGAGTCGTCCAATGAGCCACGAAGGAACGGGGGATTCATGTCGAACAATGCGGGAGCACACGCCTTTCTATTGGCGGCATCAATGGCGTCTGCCTTTTATGCCCACGCGGATAACGCTGAGACGGCCAACAAAAGTAACAACCCGCTGAACCTGGCGCCCGGCGCCAATCTTCAGGATTACTACACGCCCAAGCTTTACGACACCAATGCCCATACCAACGACCTCCTGATGCGCGGCACTTTGCCCATTGCACCCGGCGACGTTATTGGTGTGCCGCAATTGCTGCGCGCCACCGTGCCAATCAGTACTCGCCCCGATCCAAATGGGGGCTACAGCACCGGTGAAGGTGATCTGAATATTTTCGACATCTTCTTGCTCAAGACCGACGGGGTGCAGTTGGGCATCGGTCCGCAGATCACCGCCCCCACCGCCGATCAGGACGAACTGGGCACCGGCAAATGGCAGGCCGGCCTGGCGGCCATTGCGATTGATTCATCGCCACGCGGCCTGCTCGGCGCATTGGTGCAGTACCAGAGTTCGTTCGCCGGCGACCATGATCGCGCCCACGTCGAAACCGCGACGATGCAGCCCTTCATCATTCATAACCTGGCCAAAGGTTGGTATTTACGTTCGACCGGCACCTGGACGTTCGACCTGAAAAACGACACCCACTACATCCCACTCGGTTTGGGTGGCGGCAAAGTGTGGAAATCCGGTTCCAATATTCTCAATGCCTTCGTCGAGCCTCAGTGGACCGTGGAACGCAAAGGCGATGGCCTGCCGCAGTTCACGCTGTTCGCCGGGATCAATGTCACGTTTGGCAAATAAGGACTTTCGTATGCACGGTGCAATTCGCGCAGCCGGTTTCAGCCTGATGACGATGTTCGTCAGTTGTGGCGTCGGTGCCCTGGACCTCGATACGCGGATCGGCAAGATCGCGATGGAAGGCGAACTGCCGGCCCATGAATCCATTGCCAAACTCTACGCCGAACTGGATTTCCAACAGGCGACCCAGAGTTATCTGTGGGCGTTGCCGCTGGTGTCCTACGCGCAATGGCAGGAAGAATTTCGCGACAAACTCGGCGCCCACAGCGGCGATCTGATGGTGCTCAACAGTTACGAAGACAAACTGGGCGTGATCACCGCCAACGCCACCACGCCGTACATCCTCGGTTTCGTCGACCTGAATGAAACCGGTCCGCTGGTGATCGAACTGCCGCCCGGCCCGACGGCTGGCGGTGTGGGTGATTTCTGGCAGCGTGCAATCATCGACATGGGCCAGACCGGCCCGGACAAAGGCAAGGGCAAGGGCGGCAAGTATCTGGTGCTGCCACCGGGTGCCGAGCCACCGGCCGACGCCGGCAAGTATTACCTCGCCAAGTCGGAAACGATGAACGTGCTGGTGGGTTTTCGAGTCCTCGATCCGGACCCGGCCAAGGGCAAGGCACTGGTCGAACAATTCAAGATGTACCCGTACGCCAAACGCGCCGAACCGGGCAAGACCCGGCTGCTCTCCCCCGGCGGCAAAGCCTGGTCCGGCACCCAGCCACGTGGCCTGGCGTATTGGCAACGCTTGCACCAGATCATCCAGAAAGAACCGGTCAACGAACGTGACCGTTTCTACATGGCCATGCTGGCCAGCCTGGGCATCGAAAAAGACAAACCTTTCAACCCCAACGACAACCAACGCAAGGCGCTGGAACAAGGTGCGCAAGTCGGCGAGCTGATTGCCAAGGCCAACACCTTCGCCAAGCGTTTTCCAGGCGCCCAGTACTGGAAAGACCGGCAATGGGACACCGTGCTGAACATCGCCGAGCCGTCGCAGCGCGTCGCCTATTACGACCAGTTGTGGGAACGCAGTGCCTGGTTCTACGAAGCGGTGACCAACACCAAGGGCATGGTTTCCAAGACACCGGGCCTTGGCCAGACCTACCTCGGCGCCTACACCGACGCCAAGGGCAACTGGCTCAACGGTGGCAAAAGTTATCGCCTGCACGTCGGCGCCAACCCGCCGGCCAAGCAGTTCTGGTCGATGACCGTCTACGACATTGACAGCCGCTGCCTGATCGACAACCCGCAGCGCAAGGCCGATCTGTCGTCCCGTCAGGATCTGAAAAAGAACGCCGACGGCTCGGTGGACCTGTATTTCGGCCCGACCGCGCCCAAAGATTTTGAGAACAACTGGGTGCAAACCGTGCCGGGCAAACACTGGTTCAGCTATTTCCGCCTGTACGCGCCCACCGAAGCCTATTTCGACAAAAGCTGGAAACTCGACGACATCACGGCCGTGGAATGACGCCCAAGCGTTTTATAAGGAAGTTCTATGAATAACCGCCTGTTGCTCACCGCGCTCTCGCTCACCCTGAGCACCAGCGCCTGGGCCGACTTCACCGCCACCCCGGAAGAAGCCCGGGGCATTGCCAAGGAAGCCTACTTGTACGGCTTCCCGGTGGTAGAGATGTACAAGACCCTCTACACCCAGGCCGTGGACAAGAAGAGCCCGAACTTCAAGGCGCCGTTCAACCAGATAGGCAACACCGCCAAGGCGTTCACCGCCAAAGACACCGCCTTCGTCACCCCGAACGCCGACACGCCCTACTCCTTCATCTGGATGGACCTGCGCGCCGAACCGGTGGTGCTGACCTTGCCGGCCATCGACGAGCACCGTTACTACTCGGTGCAGCTGATCGACGCCTACACGCAGAACTTTGCGTACCTGGGCACGCGTAGCACGGGCAACAACGGCGGGCATTTCATGATTGCCGGGCCGAACTGGCAAGGTCAGCAACCGGTGGAAATCGATCGGCTGCTGCGCAGTGAAACCAACATCGCCTACGCGTTGTATCGCACGCAGTTGTTCGATGAAAAGGACTTGGGCAAGGTCGAGGAGATCCAGAAGGGTTACAAGGTCGAGACGCTCAGCCACTACGTCAAACAAAAAGCCCCGCCCGCCGCGCCGAAGATCGACTGGCCGAAACCCACGCCGACCATGAGCGATACGCCCGACCTGTTCCGCTACCTGAACTTCATGCTGTCGTTCGCCCCGGCCCAGGATGCGGAAAAGGACTTGCTCGCACGCTTTGCGAAAATCGGCATTGAAGCCGGCAAGCCTTTCAAACTGAACGCACTCACGCCTGAACAGCGCAAGGCGCTTGAGGACGGTATCAGCGATGCCAAAACCGAGTTTGCCCAATTCAAAAAAGACAAGGTCGACACCCACCAGATCACCAGCGGTGACTTCTTCGGCACTCGCGATCACCTGAACGGCAACTACCTGTACCGCTACGCCGGCGCCAACATGGGGATCTTTGGCAACTCCGCCGAAGAGGCGAACTACATCGGCTATTTCGTCGACAAGGACGGCCAGCCGGTCGACGCCTCGAAACAGGATTACAGCCTGCATTTCGACAAGGGCGCCCTACCCCCGGCCGATGCGTTTTGGTCGCTGACGATGTATGACGGCAAGAACCAATTGCTGGTGGCCAACCCGTTGAATCGTTACCTGATCAACTCGCGGATGTTGCCGGATCTCAAGCTCGACGCCGACGGTGGGCTGACCCTTTACGTGCAGCACAAGGCACCGGCCAAAGACTTGCAAAGCAATTGGCTGCCGGCGCCGAACGGTCCGTTCTACGGCGTGTTGCGCTTGTACCTGCCGAAGCCGGAAGTCACCAGTGGCCAATGGAAAATGCCGCTGCTGACCCCCGTCAATCAAACAAAACAATAAACGGAGTCCGTCATGGTCAGGCCTTATGTTGTGCGTCCTTTACTGGCCCTGTGCGTGCTCGGTGCAAGCCCATTGACCCTCGCGACCGAGGGCGGAGTCGGCCGGCCGATCACCGGGCAACAGGTATTTTCCAATGCCGGGATCGTGCCGCCGGAACCCGGCTGGGTCATGTCGCTGACCAGCATCTGGTACGACGGTGACCTCAAGGGCAGCAAGGGTGTGCCGATTGTCGGTGAGATCGGCGTGGATCTGGACATGAAAGTCTCCTACACCATGGCCAACTTCACCCATATCTGGGACACCGGCAAGGGTCGCTGGAACTACGCCTCGGCCATCGGCGTGCCGGTGCAGTACACCGACGTCAACATCAGCATTACCGGCCCGCGCGGCCGGACACTGGGCAGCGAAGACACCGGCACACAGTTCGCCGACATGCTGATCACGCCGATCGCCGCCGGCTACCACTTCGATGAGGTCAACCACCTCTCGCTTTCCCTGCCCATCTACGTGCCGACCGGCGCCTATAACGACGATCGCCTGGCCAACGCCGGGCAGAACACTTACACCTTTATGCCCACCGTGGCCTTCACCCATCTGGACGGCAAGGGTGGCGAGTTCACCCTGTCGAGCGGCCTGGAGTTCTACACCGAGAACGACGCCACGGATTATCGAAACGGCAACATTTTCACCCTCGATGCGCTGTGGACTCACGGTTTCGGCAATGGCTGGAGCGCCGGCGTTGTCGGCGGTTACGTGCAGCAGGTCACCGATGACAAGGGTCAGACCGCCGATGCACTCAACGGCTTTCGCGGCCGCTCGGTGGGTGCCGGTCCGGTGGTGGGCTGGGCCGGTAAATTTGCCGATGCCCAGGCCAGCGTCAGCGCGCGTTGGGTACCGGAGTTCGACACCAAGGACCGTCCTGAAGGTAACGGCTTCAGCATCAACCTGACGTTGGCGTTTTTCTAGGAGTGACCAGGGATGGCCATGGGTTCCAGATTGTCCTTATGCAGCGTGGTGTTCAGCGGTTTCGCCTTCGCCAGCGGCGACTTGCCCGCCCTCGGCAGCACGCCGGCGCACCCCGTCGCCAAGGGTGACCCAGAGACTTGCCATCGACTGCAACAGGACTTCGACATCGACCTGAAAAAGGTCGTGGCGGCTGGCTGCGATCCGTCCACGGAACAGATAGCCAAGCTGATGGACAACCCGGTGGGCAATCTGGTGCTGCTGTTCAACCAATTCGACTACACCGCGCTCAAAGGCCCGCACAGCAACGGCACGCGCATGCTGGGCAAATACAGTTTCATGCCGACCTTCCCGATTTCCCTCGGTGAAGACTGGAACCTGATCAACCGTTTACCCATCAGCTACGTCAGCGCCCCGGTGAACCGCAAGGCCGGCAACCTGATCGGCATGGGCCCCAATGAACTGCTGCATGACCGCGGCGACTTTACCTCGGTGGTGCAGGACCCGTTCGACCGCACCAGCGGCTTCGGCGACCTGGCCTATGTCGGCGTGTTTTCGCCCAAGGAGCCGATCCGCTTCGCCAGGGGCGGCAAGCTGGTCTGGGGGTTCGGCCCGACCGCGATGTTCCCCACAGCTGAAGAAGACGTGCTGGGCACCGGCAAATACTCCCTCGGCCCGGCGTTCGTCGCGGCCTATCTGGGCGAAGACTGGACCTTGGGGCTGTTCCCGCAACACTGGTGGTCGGTGGCTGGCGACAGCAAGCGCAAGGACGTGAGCCTGACCAACATTCAGTACTTCATCCAGCGCAACATCCCCGGCCCCGAGCAATGGCGAGTCGGCATGACGCCCAACATCACCGTCAACTGGAAGGCTGAAGGCGGCAACAAGGTCACCTTCCCCATCGGCCTCGGCGCCGGGCGGATTTTCAATTTCGGCAAGCTGCCGGTACGCATTTCCGGGGAGATTCAGTACTCGGCGATCCACCCGGACGACCTGATCAGCAGCCGCTGGAATTTTCGCTTGTCGTTCATTCCAGTCATTCCAACTTTCATGTTTTGAGCATGCCTTTGAGAAAGGGAACATCCCATGACTGCGCTCCAAGACCTCAACGCCCTGCAAGCCAGCATCGCCGAAGCCGTGCTCGGCCAGGATCAGGTGATCCGCCAGATTATCCTTGGCCTGTTAGCCAACGGACATTTGCTGCTCGAAAGCCTGCCCGGCCTGGCCAAGACCCGCACGGTCAAAGCGCTGGCCAAACACCTAGACGCGAAAATGAGCCGCATCCAGTTCACTCCCGACCTGCTGCCGTCGGACATCACCGGCGCCGAGGTGCTGCACCAGATCGATGGCAAGAACGAGATCCAGTTCCAGCCCGGCCCGCTGTTCGGCAACCTGATTCTGGCGGATGAAATCAACCGCGCGCCGGCCAAGGTTCAGGCCGCGTTGCTGGAAGCCATGGAAGAACGACAAATCACTGTGGCCGGCAACAGCCATGTGTTGCCGGAGCTGTTCATCGTGGTGGCGACCCAGAACCCGATTGAGCAGGAAGGCACTTACCCGCTGCCGGAAGCGCAGATGGACCGGTTCCTGATGAAGGTTCTGCTGGATTACCCGAGTGCGGAAAACGAAAGCCAGGTGCTGCGCCTGTTACGTGAAGAGGAGTTTGCGTTGGGCGCGAAAACGGCTGCGGTGCAAGGCTTCGCGCTGTCCCAGGAGGTGATCTTCGCGGCGCGTCGAGAAGTCAGCGCCGTTCACGTGTCCCCGGCCATCGACCGCTACCTGATCGACCTGATCAATGCCACCCGCCACCCCGCCGATTACGATGCCGACCTCGGTCGCTGGATCGCCATCGGCGCCAGCCCTCGCGGCGGTATCGGCCTGGATCGTTGCGCCCGGGCCGATGCCTGGTTGCAGGGGCAGGATTTTGTCTCGCCGGACAACGTTCGCGCCGTGGTGCATCCGGTGCTGCGTCATCGTCTGCAACTGAGCTATGACGCGGTAGCTGACGGCGTCACTGCCGATCAGGTGCTGGATCGCCTGCTCGACAAAGTCGCGATTCCGGCCTGAGGTTGAAAATGAACAGTGCGGACGGTCTGGTCTATGTCTCTCTGGCGCAGTTGATGGCCCTGGAGTTCAAGGCGCGTGACCTGAGTTTCCTCGCGCGTCAGCCGCAAGGCAGCATTCTCGCCGGCAACCATGCCTCGCGCCTGCGTGGCCGTGGGTTGAACTTCGATGAGCTGCGCCGCTATCAGCCGGGAGACGACTTGCGTCATCTGGATTGGCGGGCGTCGCTGCGCACCGGCAAACCGGTGGTTCGCACCTTCACCGAAGAACGCGACCGCCCGGCGTTGATTCTGGTCGATCAGCGCATGTCGATGTTCTTCGGCTCCCAACGCAGTTTCAAATCCGCCATTGCCGCCGAACTGGGCGCGTTGGCCGCGTGGATGGTATTCCACGCGGGAGATCGGGTCGGCGGCCTGGTGTTCAACGATTTGCGCATCGACGCCATTGCCCCGCTGCGCAGCCGTAAACGTGTCGAAGCGCTGTGCAGTCGCATCGCTGAGCAGAATCAGCAACTGAACGCGGCCAATCCGGACGCCGAAGGTGAGGATCAACTCGACAAGGTGTTACAGCATTGCCTGGCGGTGGCCGGTCACGATCACCTGATTTGCATCGTCAGCGATTTTGCCGGCGCCGGTGAGCGCACGTTGCAGTTGATGCGCCAATTGGCGGCTCACAACGATGTGATTGCGATGCAGGTCTACGACCCGTTGGCGCTGAACCTGCCGAAGAATGGCCGTTTGCTGATCACTCAAGGCCAGTTGCAGGTGGAACTGGCCGTCGAGCAACGCAGCGTTCATCAGCCGCTGGGGGACTTTCTCAGTGGTCGGCTTAGGGACGTCGCCACGTTGCTGCGCCGCAGTCAGGTGCCGCTGATGATGTTCAGCACCGCCACCGAGGCGCAGGAACAATTGCGCGCCGAACTGGGCAAACTCGGCAGAGGTCGGCGATGAACCCGAACATCCCGAGCATCGAGCAACTCAAGGAGATCGCCCTGCCCGCGCCGGTCAGTTATGCGCCGCAGACGTGGGGTTGGTGGGTGTTGCTCTGCCTGTTGGTGATTGCGGTTTTGCTGGTCAGCGCACGGAGGTATTGGCAGTGGCGGCGGGATCGGTATCGGCGCGAGGCGTTGGTGCGTCTGGCTGAACTGCAAAACAGTGATGATCAGCTGCAAGCTCTGCGTGAACTCCCCGAACTGCTGAAACGCGTGGCCCTCTCCATGCCGGGTGCACGCGGTCACTGTAGGAGCTGGCGTAGCCTGCGATCTTTTGGCGGTTTCAAGAACGCTGAAAATCAAGATCAAAAGATCGCAGCCTTCGGCAGCTCCTACAGGGGAAATCCCGCGGCGCTTGGGGGTGAGGGTTGGCAAGCATTTTTGGTGCTGCACAGTTCGCAGCCGTTACCGGCGGACTTCAGCCAGCAACTAGCGCAATTAGCCTATGCGCCCGATGCAACGTTATTGGCGCTACCGAGCGATAAGCGCGATCAACTGTTCGCCACCTGCAAACACTGGGTGGAGCATCACCATGTGGCAGCTTGATTACCCTTGGCTGTTACTCCTTCTGCCAATGCCGTGGTTCGGCTACCGCTACCTGCCCGATTACCGCGAAGCCCGCAGCGCCGTGCGCGTGCCGTTTTTCGCCGCCGTGAGCCGAGCCGTCGGCCAGGCCCCCAGCCAGGCCGGCACCCGCAGCAATCGCTGGCAGTTGCTGCTGAACCTGCTGGTCTGGGCGCTATTGCTGCTGGCCGCCGCTCGCCCGGTGTTGGTCGAAAAACCGATCGAGCGCCAGCAACCGGTGCGTGACCTGATGCTGGCCATCGACATTTCCCAGTCCATGGAAACCACCGATTTCACCGACGCCAACGGTCAGAAAATCAACCGTCTGGCGGCGGTCAAGGACGTGGTTCATGGTTTTATCGACAAGCGCAAAGATGATCGGCTGGGCCTGATCGTGTTCGGCAGTGGTGCTTACCCGCAGGCGCCGCTGACCCTCGATCACGCCAGTCTGTCGCTGTTACTGGACGACACCGGCATCGGCATGGCCGGCCCCAACACGGCCATCGGTGACGCCATCGGTCTGAGCCTGAAACTGCTCGACCAGGCCCACGAACAGGAAAAAGTCCTGATCCTGCTCACCGACGGCAACGACACCAGCAGCGCCATTACCCCGGATCACGCGGCGTCCATGGCGGCCGCCAAAGGCGTGGTCATTCATACCATCGGCATTGGTGACCCTGACGCCTCGGGTGAAGCCAAGGTCAATCTTCAGGGTTTGCAGCAAATCGCCGAGACCACGGGCGGCAAGTTCTTCCGTGCTGAAGATCGCAATGCGCTGGATCAGGTGTACGCCACCCTCGACAAACTCACGCCGCATCAAGTGAAAACCCTCAGTCATCAGCCGAAAAAGGATCTGTTCTGGTGGCCAATGGGAGCCGCGATCGGTTTGCTCGCGCTCTATCACTTGGGCGCCCTGCTCCGTCCGCACCTGACACTCGCGCGTCAGCGGCAGGAGGCTTGAGATGGAGATCAATCTCAGTGACTTCCATTTCCTGCGTCCACTGTGGCTGTTGCTGGTGCCGTTCGGCGCCCTGTTGCCCTGGCTCTGGCGCCGCAGCCGCGACGTGCAACGGCGCTTGCGCAGCAACATTGCCGAACACTTGTTACCGCATTTGCTGATTACGCCGCAGGATCAACAGCGCTTTCGGCCCGTGCATCTGGCGTGCGCGTTGTTGATGCTGGGCGCCATCGCCGCTGCCGGGCCCACTTGGGAACAGGACCGTCCGGACTTTCTGGAAAATCGCGCGCCACTGATCATCGCCATTGACCTGTCGCCGTCCATGGACGCCACCGACATACAGCCAAGTCGTCTGGAAGCGGCCAAACACAAGCTGCATGACCTGATCCAGCGTCGCGCCGGTGTGCGCAGCGGGTTGATCGCCTACGCGGGGAGCGCGCATCTAGTACTGCCGCCGACGGACGACCCGGCCCTGCTCGACACCTTCATTCAAGCCCTGAGCACCGACCTGATCAGCAAACCGGGGAAAAATGTCGGCGCGGTGATCGAGCAAGCCAAACGCCTGCTGATCGCCGAGAAAACGCCGGGAACCCTGCTGCTGATCACCGACGGCGCCGACACCTCACAACTCAGCGGTCTGGACAAGCAACTGGACGACAGCGCGCTGCAAGTGCTGATTCTGGCCGTCGGCAGCGAGGACGGCGGAATCATCCACGACGCCAACGGCCAGCCACGTACCGACAGCAATGGTCGTCCGGCACTCGGCAGTTTTGATCAGGCCGCACTCAAACAGCTTGGATCAACGTTGGATGCGCCGTTGGGTAGCCTGACGCTCAATAACGACGACCTGGACTGGATCGAGCTGCACGCCCAGCAGCATTTCCAGGCTGCCAGCGATGGACAGCGCGAACTGCACTGGAAGGACGCCGGTTACTGGCTGTGCTGGCCGCTATTGCTGATCGCCTTCTTCAGCGTGCGCAAGGGCTGGAGCCTGAACTGGATGGCCGGGTGGTTGCTGGCACTGGGTATTGGCCTGCAACCGGCACCGGCCGAAGCCAATGCGTTGACCGATGCTTTTTTCACCCCTGACCAGCAAGGCCGCTGGGCCTTCGAGCACGAGCACTTCCCGCAGGCTGCCGCGCATTTCGTTGATCCCTACTGGAAAGGCATTGCCGCCTACAACGCCGCCGATTATGACCTGGCACTGGCCAGTTTCGCGCGACTGGACACCCCGCAGGCGTATTTCTACCTGGGCAATATTTACGTGCGCCGCTTCAAGTTTGATCAGGCCATCGCCGCGTATACCCAGGCGTTGAAGGTGCAACCGCAATTCCCTGAAGCCACCGCCAACCTGACCTTGGCCATCGCCTTGCAGAAAGACACCGACAGCGCCGAACAGAACGCGCCCGAGGTCAAACCCGACGACATCAAAATGGACAAGGCGCCGGGCAAGGGCCAGAGCAAACCGGTCGAGACCGAGCAAGCGGCGTCGGATGCGCTGTGGTTGCAGAACCTCAGTACGTCGCCGGCGAAATTCCTGAAGCAGAAATTCAGTTTGCAGGATCAGGCGGGAGGCAAGCCATGATCCGTCTGATAGACCGAGTCGCGGCTATCGCGAGCAAGCTCGCTCCCACAGGGGATTTGCGGTGCATGCAGATCAAATGTGGGAGCGAGCTTGCTCGCGATGGCGGCCTGTCATTCTCCACTGTCATTGGCACCTTGCTCATCTGCCTGATCAGCACCAGCGCTCTGGCCGCCGAACCCGAGCTGCGAATCCAGACCCGCCTGCAACCCGCCGACTCAGTCATGGTCGGCGGCATTCTGGAACTGCAACTCGATGTCCTCACCGACAGCTGGTTCACCGATGCCCCCACCCTGCCCGATCTGAAACTGCCCGGCGCACTGGTGATGCCGCCCGACGGCCACGCTGAACATCTGAATCAGACGCTCGACGGCAAGTCGTTCAACGGCATGCGCTACAGCTACCGGATCACCCCTAATCTGGCCCAGGGTTTCGACATCCCGGCATTGACGGTGCGCGCCACGCCCGGTCAGGCCAGCGCGCCGTTGACAGCCCAAAGCCAGCCACTGCACTTCATTGCCACACAACCACCGGGGTTCCAGCCCGGCGAGCCGGTGCTGGTGGCCCAAGGGCTGCGCTTCACGCAAAAAACCGTCAACTCGGCGACACCCCTGAAGGTCGGTGACAGCCTCACCCGGCAACTGACGTTGCAGGCCGACGACGCCCTGGCCATGTCGCTGCCCGCGCCGTCACTGGAGGATGTCGCCGGCCTCAGCCGTTATCCGAAAGCCGCGCAGATCAGCAACCTCGACGACGGTCGCGGCAATTTCAACGGCGGCCAGCGCATCGACACCGCGACCTATCGGATCGACACCGAAGGCCGCCATAACCTGCCGGCGATCGAGCTGAAATGGTGGGACGCCAGCACTCGCCAGGCTCGCACGGCCCAAGTCCCGGCGGTGACCTTCGATGCCGCGGCCAACAGCGCTTATCGGCCGGTATTTTCGATCACCGAAGACCTGAAAAAACTCGGCCAGAAAAGTCGTCTGCATCTCTCCGGACATTGGTTGGGGCTGTCGGCATTGCTGTTGATCGTGGCGCTGCTCGGCTGGTTTGCCCGTCCGCTCGTCCATCGTGCGTACCTTCGATGGCAGGCCCGACGCCGCGCCCGACACGTCGCCTGGCTGGAATCCGCCGACTACGCCTGGCGGCAAATTCCGGCGCAAATCGACGGCAAACCCGCACAGTTGAGCGCCCTGTACCTGTGGGCCAGACGCAGCCGCATGGGCCTGAAACTGACGAACCTTGGTCCGCGTCTGCAAGACCTGTTGCGCGCCTGTTACAGCCGTCAACCCACCGAAGACCAGGCGCTGCGCCACCTCAAGCAATCATTGGCTACGCTGCATAGTCAGGCCAAACGCGACACAGAATCAGCCGCACCTGCACTACATCCACTCAATCCCGCTCACGAGAAGGATTTCCCATGACGAACCCGATATCGCCCCGCCACCGCTACGGGCTGACGCTGCTGTTAACCCTTGCACTGAGCCTGCCGGCGCTGGCCCAGACCAGCGAGCCCCTGCCTTCGTGGAACGACGGCCCGGCGAAAAAGAACATCATCGAGTTCGTCCAGGCGGTGACCGATCAAAGCAGCAAGGACTTCGTCAAACCCGCCGATCGTATCGCCGTGTTCGACAACGACGGCACGCTGTGGAGCGAGCAGCCGATGTACTTCGAATTGCTGTTTGCCCTGGAAGAGGTCAAGCGCACCGCACCGCAGCACCCGGAATGGGCAACCACCCAACCATTCAAAGCCGTGCTGGAAAATGATCACAAGGCCCTGGGCGAGTCGGGCATGGACGGCATCCTGAAAATCTTCGGTGCCACCCACACCGGCATGACCACCGAAGCCTTCGATGACTACGCCAAAACCTGGCTAACCCAGGCGCGCCATCCGAAAACCGGCAAACCGTACACCGAGATGATCTTCCAGCCGATGCTGGAAATGCTCGACTACCTGCGCAGCCAGAGTTTCAAAACCTACATCGTCTCCGGCGGTGACACCGCGTTCATGCGCGCCTTTGCCGAGAAGGTCTA
The DNA here is from genome assembly GCF_059716185.1 of Pseudomonas sp. LBUM1645. Taxonomy (NCBI): domain Bacteria; kingdom Pseudomonadati; phylum Pseudomonadota; class Gammaproteobacteria; order Pseudomonadales; family Pseudomonadaceae; genus Pseudomonas; species Pseudomonas sp. LBUM1645. The sequence continues at coordinate 3,243,412 of NZ_CP166811.1, read as the reverse complement.
TGGCATCCCGCCGGAACAAGTGATCGGCACCACATTTGTCACCGCCTACCAGCTCAAGGACGGCCAGCCGTCGATCCTGCGCACCGCCAAACTGGCCCACAACGATGATGGCCCGGGCAAGCCGGAAAGCATCGACGCGGTCATCGGCCGGCGTCCGATCCTCGCGTTCGGCAACTCCGACGGCGACCTGCAAATGTTGCAGTGGACTGCCGCCGGGCCGGGCAAACGCTTAATGGGTCTGGTGCATCACACCGACGCCAAACGCGAATGGGCCTACGACCGTCAATCCCAGATCGGTCGTCTGGACAAGGCCCTGGACGAAGCAAAAACCCGCGGCTGGACTATCGTGGATATGGCCGCCGAATGGCGCCGGATCTATCCCTTCGAGGCCGCCGCACCCGAGCAAGTGCAATAAAAAAGCGTAATGCAGGACTGCAAAAAACGTTTGTCGCGCTTGAGCGACGCAAGTGAGCAAAGGAGCAAAGGAGCAAGTCAGATGACTCGCATACACAAGTGGCTACCGAAATTCGCCCTGGTGGCAGCCTCGGTGATGGCGATTTCGGCAACAGCCGGAGCCGCTGAAAAACCCAACATTCTAGTGATCTTTGGCGATGACATCGGCCAGACCAACATCAGCGCCTATTCCATGGGCGTGGTCGGGTACAAGACTCCAAACATCGACCGGATTGCCAAAGAAGGCATGATGTTCACCGACTATTACGCGGAGAACAGCTGCACGGCTGGACGCTCATCCTTCATCACCGGCCAGACGCCGTTGCGTACCGGCCTGTCGAAAGTCGGTATACCGGGTGCCCCGGTGGGCCTGCAAAAACGCGACATCACCATCGCCCAGGCACTCAAGTCCCAGGGTTATGCAACCGGCCAGTTCGGTAAAAACCACTTGGGCGACAAAGATGAATACTTGCCGACCAACCACGGGTTCGACGAGTTCTTCGGCAACCTGTATCACCTCAACGCCGAAGAAGAACCTGAGCGTCCGTACTGGCCAAAAGACGATGCCGAGTTCGTCAAGGCCAACACTCCGCGCGGCGTGATCCACAGTTTCGCCGACGGCAAGATCGAAGACACCGGCGCGCTGACCACCAAGCGCATGGAAACCATCGACGACGAAACCACCGCCGCTGCGCAGGCGTTCATCGAGAAACAGGCCAAGGCGGACAAACCGTTCTTCGTCTGGATGAACACCACCCGCATGCACGTGTTCACCCACGTGCGCGATTCGATGAAGGGCCAGAGCGGCATGCCCGGCAACGAGTATGCGGACGGCATGCTCGAGCACGACGGTGACGTCGGCAAACTGCTGAAAACCCTCGACGACCTGAAAATCACCGACAACACCATCGTCGTCTACACCACCGACAACGGCCCGAACCAGTTCTCCTGGCCGGACGCGGCGACCACGCCGTTCCGCAACGAGAAGAACTCCAACTGGGAAGGCGCCTACCGGGTACCGGCGATTGTTCGCTGGCCGGGCAAGATCAAGGCGGGTGAAGTCTCCAACGAGATGTTCTCGGGCATGGACTGGTTCCCGACCCTGCTCGCGGCGGCTGGCGATGCCGACGTGAAAGGCAAGCTGCTCAAAGGCTGGGCACCGACATCGGGTGGCAACAACTTCAAAGTGCACCTGGACGGTTTCAACCAACTGCCGTACCTGACGGGCCAACAACCGAAAGGCGAGCGTAAGGAGTTCTACTACTTCAACGACGACGGCGTGCTGGTCTCGATGCGCTTCGATAACTGGAAAGTGGTGTTCTGCGAACAACGCGAACCCGGCGGCTTTAAAGTCTGGAGCGAACCGTTCGTGTGCCTGCGCGTGCCGAAAATCCTCAACCTGAGGATGGACCCGTACGAACGGGCCGACGTGGTTTCCGATCAGTATTACGATTGGCAAACCAAAAACGTCTACCTGGCCGCTCAAGCAGTACAGAAGTCTGCGGGGTTCCTGCAAACGTTCATCGAGTATCCGCCAAGCCAGAAACCGGCCAGCTTCAGCATTGATCAGATCCGTGCGGCCGTGGATGCAAAAATCGCGGAAAAAATGAAGAACCAGCCTGCACAGTAAGACCGCTCGACCGCCGTTCGCCTTCACCGGCGAGCGGCCCTATTTCCAGGATGTGAACACATTCACTGTAGGAGCTGCCGCAGGCTGCGATCTTTTGATCTTCAGCCTTCAAGATCAAAAGATCGCAGCCTGCGGCAGCTCCTACGCCGGTTCGTGTTCGATTCAAATTTTGCACAAGGCAATCCACAATGTCCTCACGTGTCGCCAGCAAGTCGTCGGCCATCCCTGCCACTCAGATCGCCACCCCGGCGCTGCTGATTCCCGCCCTGCTGCTGTTCGTCTCCGGTGCCGCGGCGCTGGTGTATCAGGTGCTGTGGATCAAGCAGCTGTCGCTGGTGGTCGGCGTCGAGGTGTACGCCATCACCACCGGGATCAGCGCATTTTTTGCCGGATTGGCGTTAGGCGGTTTGTTGTTCGGCCGATGGGCCGACCGCTTGCAAAAGCCGATTCTGCTCTATGCAGGGCTGGAAGTGCTGGTGGCCGTACTCGGTGTCGGTGCGACCTTCGCCATGAGCCTCGCGGCCAGCCCGTTTGCCTGGCTGGAACAGCAAGTCGGCCTGCTGGCCTGGGTGTTGCCGTTTGCGCTGGTGAGCATTCCGGCGCTGCTGATGGGCGGCACCCTGCCAGTGCTGGTTCGTTCGTTGGCAGCAAACCCGCAACAACTGGGCAAGGCCGGCGGGCAGCTCTATGCGGCGAACACCGCCGGGGCCATCGCCGGCACCCTGCTCGCCACGTTTGTGTTGATTGCGACCCTCGGTGTGCGCGGCAGTGCCTTGGCCGCGGCCATGCTGAACCTGCTGGCCGCCGTCGGTGCCTTGTGGCTTCAACGCCACCGCTCGCTGCCGAGCGATGCTGCGCCGGTCAAGCACCACGCCGACAAAGCACCCGACCGCGTTGCCTTGTGGCTGTATTCAATTGCTGGTGGCGTGGCCCTCGGATACGAAGTGGTTTGGTCGCAATCGATCGTACAGTTCATGAGCACCCGTACTTACGCCTTTGCGGTGGTGCTGGCGACGTACCTCACCGGGCTGTTTCTCGGCAGCATCCTGCTGGCCCGTCGGGTTGACCGCATTCGCGATCCCTGGGGTGTGTTCGGTTTGCTGATTGCCGGTGCCGGGCTCGTCGCGTTGCTGGAAATCGCCTTGCTCGGACGCTGGCTGGTGGTCGCCCAAAGCCTGGCCGAAACCTGGGTGTTGTCGTTGGGTGCGAGTGACCTGCTGGGCATGACCGCGCGGTTTGCGGTGGCGGCAGTGAGCATCGTGTTTGTACCCACCCTGCTGCTCGGCGCCGCATTTCCGTTGGCCCTGCGTTTGAGCGTCGGCCGCGAGCGGGTCGGTCAGGCTGTCGGCGCGGTGGTAGCGTTCAATACGCTGGGCGGGATTGTCGGGGTGATGCTCTGCGGGTTTGTGCTGATCCCGTTGCTGGGGCTGGTCCGAACCCTGGGCCTGCTGGCGATTGTCGCCGCCGGGATTGGGTACTTCGCGGTGCGCAAGGGTCATGGGGTCAAGAAAGGACGACGCCAGGCTGTGGTCGCTATCGGCCTGTTGTCGATTGCGGTGGCCGTTTTTACGCCCGTAAACAAACTCGCCAGCCTGCTTCCCGGTGCACGCAACGGCACTCTGGCTTTTTACGAAGAAGGACGCGGTGGAACCGTCGCCGTGGTCACTCAGGGCAAAGGACAAAAAGCGTTCCAGCGTTTGTACATCCAGGGTGTATCCAACACCGGCGACGCCATGCCGTCCCTGCGCTACATGCGTATCCAGGCGCTGTTGCCGCTGCTGATCCACAATGGCGAACCGCGCTCGGCGCTGGTGATCGGTTTTGGCACCGGCATCACCGCGGGTGCCCTGACCCGCTATCCGGGGCTGGAGCATCGTGTCGTGGCCGAGTTGCTGCCATCGGTGGTCAAAGCTGCGCCGTTGTTCAAAGGCAACTTCAATGCGGCCGCTGACCCTAGCGTTGACGTACGCCTGCAGGATGGCCGGCAGGAACTGCTGCGCAACCCACAGCGCTACGACTTGATCACCCTCGAACCACCACCGCCCTCCGCTGCTGGCGTGGTGAATTTGTATTCCCGGGACTTCTATCAATTGGCTGCCAATCGCCTGGAGAAACAAGGCCTGGTCGCTCAGTGGTTGCCACTGCCCACCCAGAACATCGACGATTCGCGGTCACTGGTGCGCAGCTTTCTCGACGTCTTCCCCTACGCCACCCTGTGGACCAGCGAGTTCCACGAAATGCTGCTGGTGGGCTCGATGGAACCGATCGAACTGGACGCGGTGAAAATCAGCCAACGCTTTCAACAGGAAACGGTGCGCAGCACCTTGCAGGACGTGGGCATTGGCTCCGCTGCAGCGTTGCTCTCGACCTGGGTCACCGATCGTACAGGCCTGGAGCGTTTTGTTGCCGACGCCCAACCGGTGACCGACGATCAGCCGCGTATCGAATATGCGCCGTGGGTGCGGGCCAAAGAAATCAGCCGCGTACTGCCGGCCTTGCTGGACCTGCGCATAGCGCCACCGCTGGTGAATGCCGATGCGGGTTTCAACGAACGGATGAACGCACACCAGCAACGCCTGATGCAGTTCTATCGGGCGAGTCTGCATGCTTATGACGGTGACCGCGACGCGTGGGCCAGGGATATTCGCGAGGTGATGCGCGGGGATGGGGGGAATCCGTATTTTCGGTGGTTTGTCGGGGAGTGATACAGCGCCTGCACAGTGGATCACAACCGTCATTTGACAGACGCCGGCCATCCGGCAAAGCTGCGTCGAGCTTGAACGCGCGCCTGACGGCAAACGCACCCGGACTATGGAAGTCGCAATGCCGAAACATAAAAATAAAGCGGTACAGCCAAACCCTGATTCGCCACCGACCTTGATTAACCGTTACCTGTTTCCCATCACCATCGGCGTTTTGCTATTGGCCGTCGCGGGCATCGGCTGGTTTCTGTTCAGCAGCAAACCGGCCCCCGTGACTTATGCGCCTGTCAGTACGCCGGTCGCTCAGCCGGCCAAACCGCAACCGGTCGCCGTGGCGCCGGCGACGATGGTCGAAGAGCAACAATGCCAAGGCTGCCACAGCGAGCAGGTCAAGGACTGGCAAGGCTCCCATCACCAATTGGCAATGCAGGAAGCCAACGCCGAGACGATGCTGGGCGACTTCAAAAACGTCACTTTCAAAGCGGAAAACGAAACCAGCCGTTTCTCGCGCAAGGGCAACGAATTCTGGGTCAACACCCCCGGCATTGACGGCAAGAATGCCGACTTCAAGGTCGCCTATACCTTCGGCATCGCGCCATTACAGCAATACCTGATCGAGGTCGGCGAAGGTCGGTTGCAGGCCCTCGGCGTGGCCTGGGATACCGAAAAGCACCGCTGGTTTCACCTCTATCCGGGCCAGGGCGTGAACTTCAAAGACCCGTTGCACTGGAGCAAGCCGAGCCAGAACGCCAACTTCATGTGCGTCGAGTGCCACACCACCGGTTACAAACGCAATTTCGATGCTGCGAAAAACACCTTCGACAGCCATTGGAATAGTCTCGGTGTCGGCTGTCAGGCTTGCCATGGTCCGGCCTCCAACCACCTGGCATGGACGGCAAAAAAAGGTGACCTGGTCCATGCCGGTTTTGCCGTCGACCTGAAGGACAAGAACGCCACTGTCGAAATCGAAACCTGTGCCCGCTGCCACTCGCGCCGCGCGCCATTGGGTGACGGCTTCACCGCCGGCAAGCGCCTGATGGATGACTACCTGCCGAGCCCCCTGACCCGCGAGTTGTACGCACTGGACGGCAAGATCAAGGACGAAGTGTTCGAACACGGCTCCTTTGCCCAGAGCAAAATGTTCGACAAGGGTGTGCGCTGCAGTAACTGCCACAACCCGCACAGCACCGAGCTCAAGGCACCGGGCAACGGTGTCTGCCTGCAATGCCACAACACCGCCGGCAAGACCTCGGTAGACGGTGTCGACGGCAAAGGGCTGCAAGCGAAGAACTACGATTCCATCGAACACACCCGCCACACCATGGGCCAACCGGGTTCGCAATGCGTGGATTGCCATATGCCCGGCAAGTTCTACATGGGCAATGACTTCAGGCATGACCACAGTTTCAGCATCCCCAACCCTGAGCGGGCGAAAAAACTCGGCACGCCGGACGCTTGCCTGACCTGTCACCAGGGCAAGGCTGGCGACAAGGTCACCGAGCAATTCAAGCTCTGGAACACCACCACCGCGCAGGTACCGCGTTACGACGAAAGCCTGTGGCTGATTCGCAACGGTCAGCCCGGAGCGGCGCAAGCCTTGTACGAGCAGCTTCAACTTAGCCATTTGCCAGCGATTCAGCGCGCGACCCTACTCGCCGAGTTGCCGCTGTATCCCAGCGAACAGGCATTGAAACTGGCCACCCAGGACTTGAACAACCCGGCCCCGCAAGTGCGTGAAAGCGCCGTCCGGGCGATCAGCGCGTTCCTGCCGCCACCGGAGCGCGCGCCGCTGCTGACGCCGTTGCTGGGCGATCCGGTGAAGGCTGTGCGGATTGTCGCGGCCCGGGATCTGCTGAGCGTGGCCCGTAATGGCTTAGGCAGCGCCCAGGACAACTGGAATGCAGCCATCGCCGAATACGAGGAAGTCCAGAAGAGCCTGGCCGAACGCGCCGAAGCCAACCTCAACCTCGCCATGCTTTATCAGGCCAGCGGTCGTAGCGGTGAAGTAGAAGCGCTGCTGCGCACAGCCCTCAAGCGCGATCCGGATTTCTACCCGGCGCTGGTGACGCTGGTGCAATGGCTGGAGGCTAACGGCCGCAATCAGGAAGCTCAGACGCTGCTGGCGCAGAGCCTGAAAGAACATCCAGATGCCGCCCTGCTGCAACACACTCAAGGCCTGTCGCTGGTGCGCGCGGGCAAATCAGCTCAGGCCATGCCGGCCCTGCACAAAGCGGCGCAACTGGAGCCACAAAACGCCCAATACGGTTACGTGTTGGCGGTGGCGTTGCACGACAGCGGCAAGGTCGATGAAGCTTGCGTGGAGTTGGAGCGATTGTTGAAAGTGCAGCCGGCCAATCGCAATGCCCGGTTGTCGTTGATCCAGTACTACCTGGATAACGGGCAGGAACCGAAGGCGCAGGTGTTGCTGCAAGGCTGGAAGAAAATGAACATGGGGGATCCGGCGTTGAAGTGATGGGGGGCTGATCCAAAGGCCCCTCGCGAGCAAGCTCGCTCCCACAATGGATCTCTGGTGTACACGGATTGTGTGGCCACAACAGACCCACTGTGGGAGCGAGCTTGCTCGCGATGAGGCCGGCGCAGACGACAACAATCTCGGCTCTGAACTACCAGGACGACCCACTCTTCAACGCCAACTCCCGCCGACTATTCGCCCGCATCGCCTTGATCAACGACACCGTCCCCACCAGCAAAATCGCCGCGCCAAACAGGAAGTCAATGTTGTACAACTGAAAGTCGTGCAACGGCCCCACCAGAAACACCCGGATCGCCCCGATACTCACCAGCGTGGCGAGAAAATCAATACCCGGCTCGTCGCGATAAAACACATGCATCAGCGGCAGGCAAATCACCAGCAGTAACAGCAAGACGATCACCTTGAACGAGCCTTTGCGCTCGACGCTGAACGCGCATTCGTTGGCGGCGTAAGGCTTGTAATCCTCGTCGCGAACCAACGGGTTTTTCTCATTGATGTACTCGACCCGGTTGTACTTCTGAATGGGCGTAAAGGTGTTCGACATCTCCATCACCGTGGTGATGTGACGAAAGCGCAGGTCGATGCGCTCATTGCCCTTGAGGTAATACAGCACCGGTTTGTAGCCATAGCGGTAGGTGTCGAAGGGAAACTCGGTGGCGCGCCCCTGCACGCCAATCGGTCGCGGTTCGAGCTCCGCGTAAGCACTTTTGTTGTCTGAAGCGAGGTTACGGCTCAGGGGTTTGATTTTGACCTGTTCGAGGAAAATCGGCGTGGCGCCGTAGGACCATTGCAGCGGTTCCAGGCGCAGGCGCAGCTCGTTACGGCCCAGGTCGTAGCGGTTGAAAGTGCGCTCGGAAACAATCAACGCGCCACTGAGCATGAACTCGCCACGCAGGTTGTTGGTGATGCGCAGGGTCAGCTGATCCTTGCCAAGCGACAGCGCATCGGCGGCCGGTGGCGTGCCGCACCAGGCGTAACTGTCGAACGCACCACCCAACTGCCCGCCGCGGTTTTCCTGGAACACATAAAAGTAACCGCCCCACAGGGTCAACATCAGTAGAAACGCGGTCAACCCTAAAATCTTCTTGCCCACACTCAAACCAGACTCCTTTCCGTACGACTTCCTTATGAGGTGCGGACTCTACCAAAGTGCCATCACTGCCCAAAGCAAAAAGATCGCAGCCTGCGGCAGCTCCTACAACGGCCGTGTACATCCGCAATGTTTCAGATTTACGCAATCGCGTGTAGGAGCTGCCGCAGGCTGCGATCTTTTGATCTTCCCGTTTTTTACCGCCGTCGAAACAACGGCCGCGGCTCAATCACCGAACGCCCATACAACACGCTCATCCCGGCCAGCCCCTTGAGCGCATCCTCGGCGGACTTGTCCTCACGCACCGCGAAGCTGTCGAACCCGCATTGACGCATGTGGCTGAGTTGATCGCGCAGTACGTCGCCGACCGCGCGCAACTCGCCCGTCCAGCCCAATCGAGTGCGCAACAAGTACGCCTGGCTGTAACCGCGACCGTCACGGAAACTCGGAAAGTCGAGGGCAATCAGCGGCAGGTGTGAAAACCACTGTTTGAGACTTTCCACCTCATCGTCCGGCCCCAACCACACGCCCTTTTGCGGTGGACCTTCAAGCCAACGGGCCAACGGCAGAATCACCGCACCCGCCGGCCATTCATCGTTGACATCCCTGACCAGGGTCCATGGATCATCAGCGACAATCCGCGCCACACCCTCCTCCAGTCGCAGCAAATTGTTCATGCCGACACCTCCAGCAGCTTCGGATAGACCTGCTCTTTGAACGGTTCCAGACCGATGCGCTGCAAGGTATCGACGAACACTTCCTCGCTCTCGCGGTAATTGACGAACGTGGCGATGATCTGCTCGATCACCTCGGGCACTTCGGCGGCGCTGAAGGACGGGCCGATGACTTTGCCCAGTGCGCTGTTCTTGCCCTGGGCCCCGCCGAGGGTGATCTGGTACCACTCGCTGCCGTTCTTATCGACCCCCAGAATGCCGATGTTGCCGATGTGGTGGTGGCCGCAGGCGTTCATGCAGCCGGAAATGTTCAGGCTGATGTCGCCCAGATCATGCAGATAATCGAGGTCTTCGAAGCGTGCCTGAATGGCTTGCGCGATAGGGATCGACTTGGCATTGGCCAGCGCGCAGAAGTCGCCGCCGGGGCAGGCAATGATGTCGGTCAGCAAACCGATGTTGGCGCAGCCCAGCCCCTGTTCGCAGGCCAGGCACCAGAGCGTGTAGAGATCAGCCTTGGGCACGTCGGGCAACACAATGTTCTGTTCATGGGCGATGCGAATTTCGCCAAAACCGAACTGCTCGGACCAGTCGGCCACCGCCTCCATTTGCTCGGCCGTGACATCACCCGGCGGTGAGGCAATGCCCGGTTTGGTCGACAGCACCACGCTGGCATAGCCCGGCACTTTGTGCGGCTGAACGTTGCGCGACACCCAACGGGCGAAGGCCGGGTTTTCGGACAGGCGCGTGCCGAAGTCGAGGTCGGTGTCCGCCAGAGCGCGGTAATCCGGCGGTACAAAGGCACTGGCCACGCGCTCATACTCGACGTCGGTCAACTGCGCCGGGCCGTCCTTGAGGTACTGCCACTCCTCCTCCACTTCCCGGGCAAAGGCTTCGATGCCCAGCGCCTTGACCAGAATCTTGATCCGCGCCTTGTACTTGTTGTCGCGCCGACCGTGGCGGTTGTAGACCCGCAGCACCGCCTCGACGTAGGACAGCAAATGCTGCCACGGCAACCCTTCGCGAATCTGTAAACCAAGGATCGGCGTGCGCCCCAACCCGCCGCCAACGATGACTCGCAGCAGCATTTGCCCGTCGGTGCCCGGGTAAAGATAGAGGCCGATGTCGTGCATCATGATCGCCGCCCGGTCCTGTTCCGCCGAGCAGATGGCGATCTTGAACTTGCGCGGCAGGAACAGGAATTCCGGGTTGATGGTCGACCACTGCCGCAGGATTTCCGCCAGCGGCCGCGGGTCGATCATTTCATCCGCCGCCACCCCGGCAAAGGCTTCGGTGGTGATGTTGCGCACACAGTTGCCGGAGGTCTGGATCGCATGCTTTTCCACTTGCGCCAGGCGTTCGAGGATGTCCGGCACCTGGGCCAGTTCGATCCAGTTGAACTGCATGTTCTGCCGCGTGGTGAAGTGGCCGTAGCCACGGTCGTAATCCCGGGCGATGCTCGCCAGCGTGCGCATCTGCGGCGCGCTTAACGTGCCGTAAGGAATCGCCACGCGCAGCATGTAGGCGTGCTTTTGCATGTACAGGCCGTTTTGCAAACGTAGCGGCAGGAATTCTTCTTCGCTCAACTCATCCGCCATGAAACGTTCGACCTGATCGCGAAACTGCGCGACCCGCTCAAAGACCAGGGCCCGGTCATAGTCATCGTACTGATACATGTGGCTACCTCATCAGGATTGATCGCACGCTCTGCCCCGTAGCAGCTGTCGAGCACCGCGAGGCTGCGTTCGACTGCGTAGCAGTCGCGAAATCAAGCGACTCGGTGAGTCAGGTAAACCGGGTACGCAGGGTTTACGACTGCTGCGCAGCCGAACGCAGCCTCGCGGTGCTCGACAGCTGCTACGGGTCTGGCGGTGCTTGTGATAGCGACTATGGACCTGCGGCGCAGCACGTTACAGATTCACCTGAATGCTAAAAAACCGTATCAGACTGCGGCTGATCACCGCAGGCATGCGCTTTATCTGATCCGCATAAACTCGGTTTTTCTGAGTCTGTTTTGTTTCCGGCGGGGTTTCTACAGTGGGCGACATGCCAGTCCGGGTGGCCTGGCAAGACTTTGCAACCGTGGAAGCATTGACCATGAGCACAGCAACAATCGGACAGGCCTATAACTACAAGGTCGTCCGCCAATTCGTCGTGGCAACCGTGGTATGGGGTGTCGTGGGGATGGCGATGGGGGTGTGGATCGCCTCGCAACTGGTATGGCCGCAGATGAACCTCGACCTGCCGTGGACCACCTTCGGCCGCTTGCGCCCGCTGCACACCAGCCTGGTAATTTTCGGCTTTGCCGGCAGCGCGCAATTCGCCGCCAGTTACTACGCGGTGCAGCGCACCTGCCAGGTGCGGCTGTTTTCGGACAAGCTCGCGGCCTTCACCTTTTGGGGCTGGCAGTCGGTGATCGTGGTGATGCTGATCACCCTGCCGCTGGGCTACACCACCACCAAGGAATACGCCGAGATCGAATTCTCCGGCGCGGTGTGGATGACGGTGGTCTGGGTCGCTTACGCCATCGTGTTTTTCACCACCGTGGTGCAGCGCAAGACCAAACACATCTACGTCGGCAACTGGTTCTTCGGCGCGTTCATCGTGGTGATCGCCATGCTGCACGTGGTCAATCACTTGGCGATTCCGGTGGACTGGTTCAAGTCCTATCCGGTGTATTCCGGGGCAACCGACGCCATGGTGCAGTGGTGGTACGGGCACAACGCGGTGGGCTTCTTCCTGACCACCGGGTTCCTCGGAATGATGTATTACTTCGTGCCGAAACAGGTTGGGCGGCCGGTGTATTCCTATCGGTTGTCGATCGTGCACTTCTGGGCGCTGATCACCCTGTACATCTGGGCCGGCCCGCACCACTTGCATTACACCGCGCTGCCGGACTGGGCGCAGTCACTGGGCATGGCGATGTCGCTGATCCTGCTGGCACCGAGTTGGGGCGGGATGATCAACGGCATGATGACGCTCTCGGGTGCCTGGCATAAATTGCGCACCGACCCGATCCTGCGTTTTTTGGTGTTGTCCCTGGCCTTCTACGGCATGTCGACCTTCGAAGGCCCGATGATGGCGATCAAGACGGTCAACGCCCTCTCCCACTACACCGACTGGACCATCGGCCACGTCCACGCCGGCGCTTTGGGTTGGGTGGCAATGATCACCTTCGGTTCGCTGTACCACATGATCCCGAAAGTCTTCGGCCGCGAGCAGATGTACAGCACGCCGCTGATCAACCTGCACTTCTGGCTGGCGACCATCGGCACCGTGCTGTACATCGCCTCGATGTGGGTCAACGGCATCACCCAAGGCTTGATGTGGCGTGCGATCAACGATGACGGCACGCTGACCTACTCCTTCGTCGAAGCCTTGCAGGCCAGCCATCCAGGGTTCGTGGTGCGCTTCGCTGGCGGGGTGTTCTTCCTCAGCGGCATGTTGCTGATGGCTTACAACGTCTGGCGCACGGTGCGGGTTTCGGACGTCGAAATGGCCCACCGCGACGCGCAGATTGCCTGAGGCAAGGGGCTTGAGATGATTGAGGTCGTGCTGAATGTGTTGGGCGTGGTGGGGCTTTGGCTGGCGGTTGAATACTGCCTGAAGCACCAGACGACAGAGAGTCTGGATGAAGCCAGTTTGATTCCGTTTGCCGATGACCCGGAGGTGGCGCGGCGGGTGGAATTGGCGACGGGCAAGAGTGTGAAGGCGGTGGCGCCGGAAGAAGCGAAGCCGGGTTGGGGCAACCTCGAAATTTGACGCAATGCCGATCAATGTGGGAGCGAGCTTGCTCGCGATGGCGGTGTAACAGTCAACATAGATGTTGGATGTTATGGCCTCATCGCGAGCAAGCTCGCTCCCACAGGGTTTTGTGCTAGCCCAGAACGATCAGCTGCGTTCGCGGGGAATCAGGCTCTGCAACTGCTGCGCCAAAAAGTTCGCATCGAACGCAAATGTATCTGGGTCTTTCAAGCCATTGGTCTTGCGCCATTGCCAGCTACTGGACGGCGGCAGGCACACCAGCGAAATGCTGCCGTAGCGCGCGGCCGTCAGGCCCATCACGGCCAGTGAAATCTGACCACCGGCACCCATCACATCCGGCACAAACTCCACCGGTTTACCGGCGATCACAATGGACAGCTTCTCGGTCTTGAAGGTCGACGTTTCGACGGGAACGCTCGGCCCCGAGGCGACATAGGCCTCGCGGCTCACCTCCAGCAAATTTGGCGCCTGGACCGGTTCCAGCCATTGCTGGATCTGATCGAACAGTTCACCAATGCGCGTCGCCCACACGGCCGATTGCGACTCGAACAGTTGCTTCTTGTGCGCTTCGCTTTCTGCGTAATGGCGAAGCATCTCACCCAGTTGCTGTACGTCGTCCATTGCGGTGTTCCTTTGTTGAAGCGGTGCTGCGGACTTTGAGCATGGCAGATGCGCGCTGCCGGCGTACGACTAAAAGCGTGAACGGTATTGGCTGGGGGTCATGGCCAGGTATTTGCGAAAGGCGCTGCCCATGTGGGACTGGTGGGCGAAGCCGGCGTCCAGGGCGATATCGGCCAGGGACAGGTCGGTGTGTTCGATCATCCGGCGTGCCGCCTGAAGCCGCACTTCAACGAGGTAAGCGTGGGGTGTCAGACCGATGGCCCGGGTGAAGTCGCGCAGAAAGCGCAGCTCGTTTTGTCCGTAGGTGACGGCCAATTGTTCCAGGGTCAGGGGTTCGTGGAACTGCTCGGCGATCTGGTCCAGCACTCGGGTGAAAACCTTGGGCGTGACACGTTGCGCGGTATTGGCCTTCGGGTTCATCAAACCAACGAATTCCACCGCCCTTTGCTCAAGCGCCAGTCTGTCCGTCTGCGGAGCGAGCAACAGACGCCGCAGTTCCCGGCCCAGCATCAGCGCGCGGCGATTACCGGAAGACTGCACACGGTGGTCAACCGCGGGTAAATGCTGATGGGCCAACGGCTCGTCCAGACGCATCAGCAGGTATTCGCCACCGCTGGCCGACTCGGAAAACACTTCCACGCCGACCGGGGTGTAAGCCAGCACGCCAGGCAAGGTATCGAAATCCACCCGGTGATCCGAATCGATGGCGTGCACACCTTGTTGGCGTTCCAGTGTCACCCCAAGGGTTTGCCACTGCACAGGATCACGCGCGCTGTAAGCCGCCCGGGGTAAAAGCTGCAAGCAGAGCCTGCCGCCCAGCAGCTCCTGGCTCAGCACCGTTGGCATGTGAAATTTCCTGATAGATCGCTATGAAGAGCCACGGGTACTCTCAAATAAGGGCATGCTCGAACACAGGGTTGCCATCAACAGGAGCACGACATGCGCACCATCGGCCTTATCGGCGGCATGAGCTGGGAGTCCAGCGCCGAATATTACCGTATCATCAATCAGCAGGTGCGCGACCGGCTCGGGCCGTTGCGTTCGGCGAAATTGCTAATGTACAGCGTCGACTTCGGGCCTGTCGAACAGGCCCAGCACGCCGGGCGCTGGGACGATGCCGCGGCGATTCTGGTGGATGCGGCGCAACGGCTGCAGGCGGGTGGTGCCGATTGCGTGGTGCTGTGCACCAACACCATGCACAAAGTGGCCGGGCAGATTCAGGCAGCGATCAGCATTCCGTTCCTGCACATCGCCGACCCGGCCGGTCAGGCTGCCGTCGAGGCTGGCGCACTGAAGATTGGATTGCTCGGCACAGCGTTCACCATGGAGCAGGACTTCCTCAAGGAACGCCTGACTTCAATGGGGCTGACCGTACTGGTGCCGGAGGCCGATGAACGTCAGGCCGTCCACCGGATCATCTATGACGAGTTGTGCGTCGGGGTGGTCAGCGAGGCGTCACGCAAGGTCTATCAGCAGGCCATCGAATCGCTGACCCGACGTGGCGCCCAGGCCATCATCCTCGGCTGCACGGAAATCGGCCTGCTGATCAAACCCGAGGACAGCGCCCTGCCCTTGCTCGACACCACCGAACTGCATGCTCAAGCGGCGGTAGCGTTCGCGTTGGGCGAGTGACTCAACCGGCCTTGAGCGTGCGACGCAGGCGCGCCATGCTCAAGGCATCCACCAGCACGCCGTCACGCACGGCGTAGTCGCGAAACAGCCCTTCGGTGTCGAAGCCGAACTTGCGATACAGCCCGATGGCGGCTTCGTTGTCGGCGTAAACCGAAAGCTCGACCCGTTGCAGGTTCATCCAGTTGTCGGCGATGTCCAGCGCTGCCGCCAGCAGTTTCGAGCCAATGCCCTTGCCCTGCCAGGCCACCGCGACGCCCATGCCGAGATTGCCGGCATGGCTGCGGCGGATCCGTGAAAACTGCTCCAGGCCAATATTGCCGATGACAGTCCCTTGATGCAGCGCCACCAGCTGCACCACACGCTCGTTGTCCGACTCCAGGCGCTTGCGCCAGACTTCGGGAGACTGAAACGGCATTTGCAGCACCTGACGGGTAATGGCCGGGTCGTTGTAGAGCGCGGTAATGCCGTCGATGTGGGATTCGTTGAAACGTTCGAGGGAAATGACAGCGTCGGTGGCGGGCATGGGTGATTCATCCTTGATACAGACATGGCCGCCCACTCTATACCGCCTACTTCCGATATGGCGAGAACCCATGTGGGAGCGAGCTTGGTCCGGGCGGCGATCCGACGATGGGGTCATCACATTCAACATTGATGTCGACTGCCCGGCCGCTATCGCGAGCAAGCTCGCTCCCACATTTTGGACAGTGTTCAGCCTTCGAACCACTCTCGGCGCTCAGTGAAAGTGTTCTGGATCAGTTCGACGATCATCTGCACCTGAGCTGAACCCTCGGACTCAGCATTGACCGCCATCCACACCTGGCGCTGCATCGGTTGACTGAACAGCCCCGGCAACTCAATAAGGCCGCGGTCGAAGCGGCTGATGTAGCCGGGCAGCAGGCCAATGCAGGCACTGCAACGGATCATCTCCAGCATCAGTTCATAGGAATGCAACTGCACCACCCCGGCCAGACGCTGGTCTACGAGGGTATTCCACGGCCGGAAACAGTCGACCTGACGGTCATGCTGCCATTGCACCAGCAGGAAATCCGCCAGGTCATCGAGGCTGTCAGGGCGGGACGCGACCCGTGAATAACGTTTGGCGATATGGGGCAGATAGTCGAGCCGTGCCAGTCGCTGGGGCTCGCTGACAGCAAAACTCGGGCCTGGCAGCGGCGAATCGGTACCGGCCAGCCACAGCACCACATCGGCACTGACCGCTTGCAGGGAGAGTTCGCTGTCCAGGGTGATGATGTCCAGGCGAACGCTGGCGTTGCGCCGCAACAAGGCAACCAGATCACGACCGAGAATGTCATGCAGGATCGATTCGGCGACGGCCAGGCGAATCAACGGCTGCTCGATCACCGGCAAGTCGCGCTCATGGGCCAGGGCAATCAACTGCGATTGCAGCTGCAATCCGTCACGACTGAGGGCAACGCCATTCTCTGAGTGGTTGAATAGCGAACACTGCAGTTGCGCTTCAAGCTGCGCCAATTGTTTGCGCAGCTGGGTGGCCTTGATGTTGAGACTGCGGGCTGCTTGCATGAAACAGCCGCAACGGGCACTGACCCGAAAGGACTGCGCCAGCACCGGATCGACCCCTGCCGCCAGTGCGCGCCAGGATGCGGTTTTCTCTACGGGTGAGCGGTACTTGGCAACTTGCTGGCGATCTGTGGTTTCCATAAATTGCATCGCTGACTCCCAGTCGATCTGTCCTTGAAGCCTCATCCTGCGCAGCGTTTATGAACCTGACGTGACACTCGGAGCGGAAAATCGATTCAGCCTCCAGGGGTTTGCCGAAAACTCACCGCCAGTCGATTCCAGCTGTTGATGGTGGTGACGGCGATGGTCAGGTCGACCATCTCGCCTTCGTTGAACTGCTCCCGCGCCAGCGCGTAGACCTCGTCCGGCACATGGTTTTCAGAGAGCAAGGTGACGGCTTCGGTCCAGGCCAGCGCCGCACGTTCTCGCGGGTTGAAGAAGCCGCTGTCGCGCCAGACCACGATCGAATACAACCGACGGTCAGTCTCGCCGAGACGCCGGGCATCTACCGAGTGCATGTCGGTGCAGAAGGCGCAGCCATTGAGTTGCGAGGCACGGATCTTGATCAAGTGCAGCAAGGCCGGCTCGATGCTGAGATTGCTGGTCAAGGCCTCCATGGCAATCATCGCTTTCATCGCTTTGGGCGATGCGCTGTAGTAATCCAGGCGGACGTTCATGGAGTGTCCTCGTTGATCGAGTGTGTGCCCCCCAAGGTAGGCGTTGATACGCCGGCGTTACAGATCCAATTCTGCGAAATACCCGTGGACCACTCAGGCACCAGACCAATCGGAGGTTTTTCGCCCACGCAACTTTTGCGCGGGCGCTCATGCGGGTAATCTGGCGCGACGCACACGCGCATTAATCGCCCCAGGGAGCCTCGCCGGTATGGAACTTCACGTTGTCATCAACGGCCGCAAGGACCTGGCAGGCCAGTTGTACAACCAACTGCGCAGCGCCATCGAATCCGGTCGACTGGCAGCAGGGACGCAGCTCCCGCCCAGTCGTTTACTCGCTGAACAACTGGGCATTTCCCGCAAGACCATTTCCGACACCTACACGCAACTGACCTACGAAAACTTCCTCACCGGGGTCATTGGCAAAGGCACCTACGTCAACGCCCGACCGGCGAAAGTCACCCGTAAACAGAGCCATTCGGAGCTGGCCAGTGCCGAGGTCATCGAGTCCTGGCGCAACCTGCCGGTGTTCCTGCGCCATCCGACGCTGGAAGGCTCGTTGCGCTACGACTTCATCGGCGGCGCCACCAGCAAGGGCCAGTTCCCCCAGGATGACTGGCGGCGCTGCACCGCTCACGCCTTGCGCCAGATCGCCGCGTCCAAGGGCTTCTACAGCCTGCCCGAAGGCCTGCCGGCGCTGCGCAACGCGATCGCCCGGCACATCGCGTTTTCTCGCGGGGTCAATTGCCAGGACGAAGACGTGGTGGTGTGCAACGGCGCGCAACAGGCGCTGGACCTGATCTCCCGGGTGCTCACGCGTCCCGGCAGCATTGTCGCCATGGAAGACCCCGGCTATCCGCCCGCACGCCTATTGTTCGGTACCCACGGCGCCACGGTGATCGGCGTCCCGGTGGATGCCGAAGGTATTCAGGTGGACAAGATCCCCCTTGGCACCCGCCTGATTTACGTCACTCCGTCTCACCAGTTCCCGCTCGGCATGCCGATGAGCCAGGCGCGCCGGGTGGCGCTGCTGGAGCGGGCCCATGAGTTGGGCGCGATCATCATCGAGGACGATTACGACAGCGAATTCCGCTACGAAGGCCGGCCTACCGACTCGCTGCAAAGCATGGACGAACGCGGCATCGTCGCTTACGTCGGGACCTTTTCAAAAACCCTGCTGCCGGAGCTGCGCTTGGGTTATGCGATCCTGCCGCCAGCGATTCTCGAAGCGGTCATTCGCGCCAAGCAGCTCACCGATCTGCACACTTCCACCCTGCCCCAATGGGCGCTGGCCAAGTTCATTGCCGAAGGCTGTCTGCTCAAGCACATCCGGCGCTGCCATACGATCTATGCCGGGCGTCGTGAGCGGATCCTCGAGCGCATGGCCGGCGACCTTTCACCGTGGCTCGAGGCGGTCCCGACCACCGCCGGGTTCCACATGGTGGTTATGTGCAAAGTGTCTATCGATATTCCATTGGTGATCGAACTGGCGAAAAAGGTCGAAGTCGGGGTGTATCCCATCGACAGCTTTTTCTATCAGCAAGCGCCGCAGTCCGGGCTTTTCCTGGGGTTTGGCGCCATTGAAACCCTGGACATCGACATCGCCCTGGACCGCCTGCGGGACATTTTGCAGCAGGTCGCCTGACGGATTGGTCTGCGTTTTTATCCCGCGATTGGCTATTGGTGGTCCGGGGATGCGGGCCTATCCTGCATAAGCGTTATCCCTCAATGAGCAGGATTCGTCCGGCCTGATTCAGGAGTGTGAGCAATGTCCAACGAAGTGATCAATACCGTTAAGGTGCAGGCCGCCGCCGGCCGCTCGGACGAACTGGGCAAGCAACTGCAAAAAATTGTCGACACCCTGCGCGAACTACCGGGCTGCGATTCCTATATGGTCGACCGCTGCCCCGAGGACGACAACCGCTGGACTGTCAGCGCCCGCTGGCAATCGGAAGCGGCCATGCAAATGCATTTCAACTGCCCTGAAGTACAAGGCTTTATCGGCCTGATCGACAGCCGTCTGGCCAACAGCGTCGACTTCAACAGCTTCCCTATCGTTTAGAAATTAGGTCGCCGCCTTCGGCTACTCCTACAGGGCAATGGGTACCCCTGCAGAAGTAGCTGGAGGCGGCGATCTTGTTTTTCAACGCGCATGATTGGTCCCCTCGCCTTCACGAGAATTGGCTGTTTGATTGGCCTTGGCCGAGACTTACTGTGGTCCCTGACGACTAACCAAGCAGGTGATACCCATGAAAGCCTTCCGCTACTGTGCTGCGCCCCTCGCCGCCCTCGCCCTGACCGTTTCCGCCGCGGCATTCGCCCACGACCCTTCGGAAAAAGTCACCATTCTGCAGGACGAAATGCTGCAAAACGTGCCGGGCAAAAAAGCATTGATGATCGAAGTCGACTACAAGCCCGGCCAATCGTCCATCGCCCACAAGCACGAGGGCACGGCCATGGCCTACGTCCTTTCGGGCTCGATCATTTCTCAAGTGAAGGGTCAAAAAGCGATCACCTACAAGGCCGGCGAATTCTGGTACGAACCGGCGGGATCGGAGCATTTGGTCTCGAAAAATGCCAGCGCCACCAAACCTGCCAAACTCTTGGTGTTTATGGTGTTAGCACCCGACGAAAAAGTATTGATCCCTTTGGAAAACTGATAGCTGTTGCGCCAGCCATAAATAAACAGGCTCGAATTAAGCATTCGGGCCTTTTTATTTCCCGGCGTAATTAACCGGGGCCTTTTAAACCAAACAAAACTATTAGTCACCTGACAAGTGCGGTGATTGGCCATTTCATTCAGTGAAGAGAGGTTTAGTCTGGAATCTCCGCCGACTGTGGCCGACCTATTAACTTTCCGACTCAAGTTGTTTCACGGGAGAAACACCATGAAACTTGCACTTGTCAGCACATTGACGATAACGGTTCTTTTAGCAGGCTGTTCAATACCCACTGCACCGAAGGCTGTTTCTTCGCTCGACGGCATCTTCACCGAGCCGGTGGGCCGCAGCAGCGCCACACATGTCACCAATGGCAGCAACGTGTCCCTGGGTATCGTGTACAGCCGCAACACTCAGGCCAACCGCGCCTACCTTCAGGACTATCAGGCCAACGCCGGCACCGGTTTCGGCCAGAGTCTGCTGGTGCAGCCGATCCACGACGCCTACGTCGCCACCTCCAAACCGGACCTTGCGGTGGACTGGATCAAAGCATCCTTGCAACGTCAGTTTGGCTCGGTGACGGTGTATCCAGACATGCAAAGTCTCAGGGCCGCTAAACCGGACGTGGTCGCCATTGTCGACACGCGCAGTCAATTGATGACATCGCGCAGTTCGGATATCAGCGCAAATGTCAGCGCAGCGTTCTACGACACCAACTTCAACTACATCGGCACTGCACAAGGGCATGACGCTAAAGAGCTGAGTCCAGTTTGGGCGGACTATAAACGCAGCGAAGAGATAGTTGCCGACATTAACGAACAACAGAATGTGCAAGTTCGGGCCTTGCAGAAGTTTGACCAGTCGCTCAGTAATTTATTGACCAGACCGACAGATAAAGTGTCGATGATCGATATCACAGCAGGTCAGAAGTTGTATTAAGGCGAATGGCCCCATCGCGAGCAAGCTCGGCTCCCACAGGGGTGGTGTTGGATACATAACATGCACACGCCACAAAACCTGTGGGAGCCGAGCTTGCTCGCGATGGGGCCCGACCAGACAGCACAAAACCTTCAGACAAAAAAAAGCCCCGCAACTCTCATTGCGGGGCTTCTTCATTCAGCGCCTGATCAGGCAGCTGGCTCCAACTCAGCGCTGGCAGTGACAGCTGCAGCAGTAGTAGCCACTACCGCTTGACCGCTCAACGCCAGATCCAGCAACTCACGGTTGGCCACCGCATACATGGCGTAATCAGTGCCGCTGGCGGCACGGATTTCTACCAGCATGGCGCGCCAGCGTTCGATCATGCCTTCGTGCTCTTCCATCCACAGCTCCAGACGGGTTTCCACGTCCTGAGTGCCGTCGCCCTGTTGCAGGACGGAGATGGTGATCGCACGTTGCTGCCAGTCGACGTCATCGCGGAACGCTTCACGGGCCAGGGCCTGCCAGTTGTTTTCAACCGGCAGAGCGCTGATCTGTTGCAGGTACCAGGTGATGTCCAGCGCGCTGCCAACAGCGAAGTAAGCCTTCGCCACGTCAGCTGCGTTCTGACCGGTCACGTCGGACGCTTCGATGATCGGCAGCAAGGTGTACAGGTGAGTGGTGCCTGCAACCATGCGCGCCAGCAACTCAGGAACGCCAGCCGCGACGTAAGCCTGATAGCGGGTCTGCCAGCCTTCGCGGGTCGGGCCTTCCAGCAGTTCGTCGAGCTTGAGGCCCAGCGCTGCCAGATGTGGACCGAAGTGCGCGACGTCACGGGCAGCATTCTGCTCGTTGCGACGGCTGCGCAGGAACCAGCGCGTAGCGCGACGGCCCAGACGCATCAGCTCATCCATCAGCTCCAGTTGCACGTCAGCGGAAACCTGGTAGTCCAGAGCTTCGATCTGACGGAACCAGTGCGGGAGATGGAAGATGTCACGCACGATCACGTAAGCACCGGCCACGTTCGCCGGGCTCATGCCGGTCGACTCTTTGAGTCGTTGAACGAAGGTGATGCCCATGTGGTTGACCAGATCGTTAGCGATCTGGGTGCTGACGATCTCACGCTTCAGACGGTGACGGCGCATGGCGTCGGAGAACTTGCTCACCAGGGTCGGCGGGAAAGCGGTTTCCATGTCGCGCGTCAGGTAGTCGTCGTCCGGCACCTGAGAATTGAGCAGCGCTTCCTTGAGGTCGATCTTGCTGTAGGAGATCAGCACCGACAGCTCTGCACGGGTCAGGCCATGGCCTTCCGCGAGGCGTTCGTTGATCGCTTCTTCAGACGGCAAGAACTCGATGGCGCGATCCAGCTTGCCGCGGCCTTCCAGATCGTTCATCAGACGTTTGTATTCGGCAATCCGCACGAAGGCACGGCGTGCCGCCAGGGACAGGGCCTGAGTCTGCTTGTAGTTGTTGCCGAGCACCAGGTTGCCGACTTCGTCGGTCATGCTCGCCAGCAACTGGTTACGCTGCTTGTCAGTCATGTCACCGGCATGAACCACTTCGTTCAGCAGGATCTTGATGTTCACTTCGTGGTCGGAGCAGTCCACACCACCGGCGTTGTCGATGAAGTCGGTGTTGGAACCGCCGCCATTGAGGCCGAATTCGACACGACCCAGCTGGGTCATACCGAGGTTACCGCCCTCGCCCACGACTTTGCAGCGCAGTTCGTTGCCGTTCACGCGCAGTGCATCGTTGGCCTTGTCGCCGACATCGGCGTGGCTTTCGCTGCTGGCTTTGACGTAAGTACCGATACCGCCGTTCCACAACAGATCCACCGGTGCCTTGAGCAAGGCATTCAGCAGTTCGGTCGGGGTCAGCTTGTCAGCCTGAATGTCGAAGCGCTCTTTCATCTGCGGGGAAATCGCGATGCTTTTCGCGCTACGGGAGAAGATCCCGCCGCCTTCGGACATGATGCTGGTGTCGTAATCCGACCAGGCCGAACGCGGCAGGTCGAACAGGCGCTGACGCTCGGCGAAGCTGTTGGCAGGCTCCGGGTTCGGGTCGATGAAGATGTGCAGGTGGTTGAACGCTGCGACCAGTTGCAGCTTGTCGGACATCAACAAGCCGTTACCGAACACGTCACCGGCCATGTCGCCGACGCCGACCACCGTGATGTTGTCTTCCTGAACATTGATGCCGCGTTCGCGGAAGTGACGTTGAACGCCAACCCACGCGCCCTTGGCGGTGATGCCCATTTTCTTGTGGTCGTAACCGGCCGAGCCGCCCGATGCGAACGCGTCGCCGAGCCAGAAGCCGTAGTCGATGGCGATACCGTTGGCGATGTCGGAGAAGGTTGCAGTGCCCTTGTCCGCTGCCACCACCAGGTACGGGTCATCGTCGTCATGACGCACGACGTTGGCCGGCGGTACCAGCGCGCCGTCTTTCAGGTTGTCGGTGATGTCCAACAGACCCGAGATGAAGATGCGGTAGCAGGCGATGCCCTCGGCCGCGATCTCGTCTCGACCGCCACCCAGTGGCAGGCGACGCGGCAGGAAGCCGCCCTTGGCGCCCACCGGCACGATGACCGAGTTCTTCACTTGCTGGGCTTTTACCAGGCCCAGGACTTCGGTGCGGTAGTCTTCTTCACGATCGGACCAGCGCAGACCACCGCGAGCAACGTTGCCGAAGCGCAGGTGCACGCCTTCGACGCGTGGCGAGTAAACGAAGATTTCGAACTTCGGTACTGGCTTCGGCAGCTCTGGAATCTGGTGCGGGTTGAACTTGAAGCTGAAGTAGGACTTGTTCTGACCGTGCGCGTCGGTCTGGTAGAAGTTGGTCCGCAGGGTGGCCTTGATCAGGTCCAGGTAGCGACGCAGGATACGGTCTTCGTTCAACACTTGGACGTCGTCCAGTGCGCTCAGAATCGCGTGTTCCAGACGTTGCTGCTTGTCTTCCAGATCGTCAGTACCGAGCTTGCGGGCCAGGTAGAAACGGGTTTTGAACAACCGGGTCAACTCGCGAGCGATGTCGGTGTGGTTGTTCAGGGTGCTGGCGATGTAACCCAGGTCGAAGCCCAGGCGAATCTGCTTCATGTAACGGGCGTAGGCACGCAGCAGCGCGACATCGCGCCATGGCAGGCCGGCGGTCAGCACCAGACGGTTGAACGCATCATTCTCGGCTTCGCCGCGCACGATGTGGACGAACGCGTCCTGCAAGGTGTCGTTGAGTTGCTGGATGTCGAGTTCCAGGCCTTCAGCGGCAGTGAACGCGAAATCGTGAATCCAGAACTCGCGGCCATTGTTGTGACGCAGGCGATACGGGAATTCACCCAGCACGCGCAGGCCGAGGTTTTCCAGGATCGGCAACACGTCGGACAACGCCAGCGGCGTATCGGCGTGATACAGCTTGCAGTGCAGCTCGCGTTGACCGGATACCTGACCCAGTGGCTGATAGAAGCTCATCACCAGCGGATTGGATTCTTTCAGGCTCAGCAGGTGCTGCATGTCGACCACAGCCGAATGCGCGGCGAAACGCTCGCGGTAACCGGCCGGGAAGCCTTTCGGGAAGTCGGCCAACACGTTGGTGCCGTGGGCTTCGCCGAAGCTTTCGACGACCAGACTCGCGTAGTCGTCCTGCCAGCTGCGGCAGGCTTGCACCACTTCTTTTTCCAGCAGAACCGGGTCGATATCCAGACGGTTCTTCGGATCGACGCGCAGAATCAGCTGCACGCGGGCCAGCACGGACTCGGAGAAGAAGGTCCAGAACTCACAGTCCGAGGCTTTCAGGCGATCCATCAGCACTTGCTGGATCTTCTGGCGCACTTCGGTGGAGTAGATGTCGCGCGGCACGTAGGCCAGGCAGTAGCAGAAACGACCATACGGGTCTTTGCGCAGGAACACGCGAATCTTGTTGCGTTCCTGGATCTGCACGATCGACATCACGGTGGTAAACAGCTCGTCCACCGGGGTCTGGAACAGGTCGTCGCGCGGCAGCACTTCAACCACCTGAGCCAGTTCCTTGCCCAAGTGAGCCTTGGCCTGGAAGCCGGAGCGGCGTTCGATTTCTTCGACCTTGCGGCGGATGTACGGGATGACCCGCACGCTCTCGCCATACACCGAGGAGGTGTACAGGCCCATGAAACGGCATTCCTTGATGACGTTGCCGTCGGCGTCGATTTCACGGATCGACACGTAATCCGGGTAAGCCGGACGGTGTACACGGCTTGGGTGCGCAGCCTTGGCGAACGACAGCAGGGTCGGTTCGCGCAGGTAGTTCACGGCGTAGTCTTCGATGCGCAGGTCATCGTAGGTCAGGCCGGTGCGCAGCAATTTGGTCAGGCCGAGGAAGGAATCCTGGTCGTAGACGATGTGGCCGCCGTCGGTTTCATCGCGAACCACGAACTCTTCATAGCCCAGGAAGGTGAAGTGGTTGCCCACCAGCCATTCCAGGAAGCTTTTGATTTCGGCTTTTTCTTGCGGATCAACCTTGAACTGGCTGTTGTCCAGGCCGGTGAGGATCTCCTGGACCTTGGCTTTCATCGGCTCGAAATCGGCGACCGCAACGCGGACTTCACCGAGAACCTGTTCCAGTTCCTTGCTCAGGACATTCAGTTCGGCCGCGTTGGCGCAACGGTCGATTTCCAGGTACATCAACGACTCTTGCAGAACGTCGTCGCCCTGGGTGCCTTTCGGCAGGATTTCCAGCAGCTCGCCCTTGCTGCCGCGACGCACGCTCAGCACAGTGGTTTGCAGGGTATGGATGCTGTAGCCGCGACGGTTCAGCTCGGTGCGTACCGAGTCCACCAGAAATGGCAGGTCGTGGTGCAGCACTTCGACCGCGGTGTGGGTCGACTGCCAGCCGTGGCGTTCGTAATCGGGGTTGTAGACGCGCACTTGCGGTTGCGCGTGATCGAAGCGCTCAAGCAGGCGCCACGCAGAAAGGGTGCAGCCGGCGAGGTCGGACAACCGACGCTGGGTCAGCTCGTCCAGGGAAATGATGCCGAAAAATTGTTCCGCGAACAGCGCCACTTGTGGCAGTGCCTGTTCACTGATGTGCTGGGCCAGTGCCGCTTTCAGTTGGTGCTGGAAGTCGGCTTTGCTGGCTGCGGTGAAGAACGCCATCTGTGGTACTCCGCTTGGGCTTGTTATTGATGGAAGCGTCGCGTGCAAAACCCCTTTCGGGGCGATCCGTCACCCTGTTCCTGATTCTCGGGCAGAGGAAACAGGATGACAGGTGGGTGAAGCTGGACGAGACACTCAGGTCACATTCACCTTCCATGAATGGGCATCTGCAAAAACGACTGGGCAAGGTGCAGCGCAATGCCTTTACAGGTGCTCATCCGTTGCGCAGCTTAACCAGTGCGGCAAGCCCCGTGCTTGCAGCGCTGCGACATATTCGGTCATCGGTACGCAGCTTGCGCCTTGTGCATCGAACAACACTAGCAGCCGCACGGCAAAACGGGGGGTTTAAGCCCGGTTTTGCGGCACATCCGTACCAGAAATGACCAGCAACACCCCAGATGTTCACGACACATCCTCTGACAACCAGGCGAGCAGAAATTCCCGTCTGCTGGCAGAATCGCCCTTTGTTCGTCTTCACAATGCTCGTCGAGCCAGGAATTTCCCATGCAAATGACCACCGCCCTCTTGATCGTCAACCCGTGCGATGACGAAGAAGACAACATGGCCATGCTCTGCTGCCACAGCGATCAGGGCGATATGTTCCTGATGACCCGCTACCCGGACGAGGACGCGCTGGACATCACCCTCGACGGCGAGCCTTCGACGCTGGACGGCGTAAAAGTCACCCTCAGCCCTACCCGCCTGCTGATCGAAATCGCCGCCGCTGACGCCGATGCGCTGAATGGTGATGATTCGCTGGAAATCATTCACAGCACTGATGCGGCGGATTTGGCTGAAGTGGAAGAAACGCTGCAGAACATCCTCAAAGGCACTGGTACCTATATCAGCCAGCTCTAAGCCTCGGATTCTCGAGTGTCTTAACTGGCCCCATCGCAAGCAAGCTCGCTCCCACATTTGATCGCATTTTCATGAAACAACTCGGTCACCTGTGGGAGCGAGCTTGCTCGCGATGAGGCCCGAAAGAACACCACCACCCTTTGAGTCCTACAAAATTCAAACAATTTCGCCGGTCAATTCCCGCACTTTGCACAAAATGCCGTTAGTCGCCGCCCCCCGCGATAGATTAAAGTAGCGCCCCCAGCCCTGGCGTTATTCGAACGTCTTCGGTCACCCTTTCCAGGAACAGTCATCGATGGAACATCGTGAAGCGCTGCTAGCGCTGCGAACCTTTCTTTCAACGCAGATTCTCGGCCAGGAAAAACTCATCGAGCGCTTGCTCATCGCCTTGCTTGCCGACGGCCATATGCTGGTCGAGGGCGCTCCGGGCCTGGCCAAGACCAAGGCCATCAAAGAACTTGCCGAAGGCATCGAAGCACAGTTCCATCGCATCCAGTTCACCCCTGACCTGCTGCCCGCCGACATCACCGGTACGGAAATCTATCGCCCGGAAACCGGCAGCTTCGTGTTCCAGCAAGGCCCGATCTTCCACAACCTGGTGCTGGCGGACGAAATCAACCGCGCCCCAGCCAAGGTTCAGTCCGCCCTGCTCGAAGCCATGGGCGAACGCCAGGTCAGCGTCGGGCGCAGCACGTATGAGCTGTCGCCGCTGTTTTTGGTGATGGCAACGCAAAACCCGATCGAGCAGGAAGGCACCTATCCACTGCCCGAAGCGCAGCTCGACCGTTTCCTGATGCACGTGAAAATCGGTTTTCCGGACGCCGCCGTCGAACGTCGGATCCTGCAACAGGCCCGTGGCGAAGCGTTGAATGGCGAAACCAAGCCCGAGCGCCGGGTCAGTCAGCAGGCGATTTTTGCCGCGCGCAAGGAAATCCTCGGCTTGTACATGGCCGACGCCGTGGAGGAATACCTGGTGCAACTGGTCATGGCCACGCGCACCCCGGCCAAGTTCGATCCGGAGATGGCCGAGTGGATCGCCTATGGCGCCAGCCCGCGCGGCTCGATTGCCCTCGACCGTTGCGCCCGGGCCCACGCCTGGCTGGCCGGTCGCGACTTCGTCAGCCCGGAAGACATTCAGGCGGTGCTGTTCGACGTACTGCGCCACCGCATCATTCTTTCCTTTGAAGCCGAAGCCGCGGGCATCGACCAGGACCGGGTGGTCCAGCGGATTCTCGACGTCGTAGCCGTCGCTTGACCTCGATGAACGTCATCCTGCCGCCCGAGCCGGGCATCCGTGTCAGCCTCGCCGAGCTGATCGAGATGCGCCATCGCGTGCGTGAAGTGCAACTGTTTTCCACTCCGAGCCAGCGCAGCCCGCTGATCGGCTTGCACCACTCCAAACTGCGCGGGCGCGGGGTGGACTTCGATCAGGTGCGGGTCTATCAGGCCGGCGATGACGTGCGAAGCATCGACTGGCGGGTTACCGCACGGACCCAGGAACCCCACACCAAACTGTTCCATGAAGAGCGCGAGCGGCCGATTTTCATCATGGTCGAGCAAAGTCGCCGACTGTTTTTCGGCTCGGGGCTGATGTTCAAATCGGTGCTCGCCGCCCAGGCCGCGAGCCTGATCGGCTGGGCCGCACTGGGTCATAACGATCGGGTCGGCGGACTGGTGTTCGGCAACAACGAACACTATGAAATCAAGCCACGACGCAGCAAACAGAGCCTGCTGCAGTTGCTCAACCGTCTGGTGCGGGTCAATCAGTCGCTGCACACGGAAAACGAGCCGGACCGGGACGCCTTCAACATTGCCCTGCGCCGTGCCCGGGAAGTCCTGCGCCCCGGCAGTCTGGTGATCATAATCTGCGACGAACGCACCTTGTCCGATGGCGCCGAGCAACAGCTGAGCCTGTTGTCGCGGCATTGCGATCTATTGCTGCTGCCGGTGTCCGATCCACTGGATCACGCCTTGCCCGCCGCCGGGCTTTTACGCTTCGCCGAACGCGGTGCGCAACTGGAACTCGACACGCTGAATTTCGAGTTGCGCCAGACCTATCGCGCCCAGGCCGAAGCGCGTATCGCTCGCTGGGAACTGCTGGCGCAGAAGCTGCGGGTACTGCTGATGCCCCTGAGCACCCAGAGCGAGATGGTCGAACAACTGCGCGAGTACCTGAACCCACAGAAACCGGGGAAAGGCCGATGAGCAGCCTCGATCAACTGCAACCGCTGATCTCCCCGCCACCGATTGAGTTCTGGCCACCGGCACCGGGCTGGTGGCTGTTGCTGTTGTTACTGCCTCTGATCGGTTTCGGTCTGTGGAAGGCCAGGCACTTCTTTGCGAAAAAAGGCCCTATCGTGCGCGCCGAACAACCGCTGGACCCGGTGCGCCTTGCCGCGCTGGCCGAACTGGCGCGGATGCCCAAACCCTACGACGGCGCTCCGGCCGGTGCCTGGTTGCAGCAACTCAACGGCTTGCTCAAACGCCTGTGCCGCAACCACTACCCCTACAGCCAGAGCCATACCCTCAATGGGCGAAAATGGCTGGCATTCCTCGACAATCGTTGCCCGGCTGCCGGCCTGACCCGCTGGATGGTGCTGGTCGAAGGCGCCTACAAACCCGAATGCAAACTCGACGACAAGGCCATCGCCGGCCTAACTCAAGCGGTCGACACCTGGATTCGTAAACATGTTTGAGTTCGCCTGGCCGTGGATCTTTGCCCTGCTGCCGCTGCCCTGGCTGATGCGCATCGTGCTGCCTGTCGCCGACAGTGGCGAACCGGCGCTCAAAGTCAGCTTCCTCGGCGACCTCGAAGGCCTGGTCCGTCGCCGCGCCCGGGCCAACCTGCCGGCCTGGCGTCAACAGGCACCGTTCATTCTGCTGTGGCTGTTGTTACTGATCGCCGCGGCGCGCCCGCAATGGCTTGGCGAACCGCTGCCCATCGCCGCCAGCGGTCGCGATCTGCTGGTAGCGGTGGACGTGTCCGGTTCGATGGATTTCCCCGACATGCAATGGCAGGACGAAGACGTCAGTCGACTCACACTGGTTCAGCACTTGCTCGGTGACTTCCTTGAAAGTCGCGATGGCGATCGCGTCGGCCTGATCCTCTTCGGCAGCCAGGCCTATCTGCAAGCACCGCTGACGTTCGACCGACACACCGTGCGCGTGTGGCTCGACGAAGCGCGGATCGGCATCGCCGGCAAAAACACCGCCATCGGCGATGCCATCGGCCTGGCCCTCAAACGCCTGCGCCAACGCCCGGCACAAAGTCGCGTACTGATTCTGGTCACTGACGGCGCCAACAACGGTGGCCAAATCGACCCGCTCACGGCTGCGCGGCTGGCAGCCAGCGAAGGCGTGAAAATCTACCCGATCGGTATCGGCGCCGATCCGGAGGAAAGCGGCACTTTGGGTTTCCTTGGGGTCAACCCGAGCCTCGACCTCGATGAACCCTCCTTGATGGCGATCGCCGAAGCCACGGGCGGCCAGTATTTTCGCGCCCACGATGACAAGGAACTGCAAGCGATCAAGGACACCCTCGACAAACTGGAACCGGTGACCCAGCAACCGACTCAGGCCCGCCCGGCTCAGGCGTTGTACCACTGGCCTTTGGCAATGGCGTTGCTATTGAGCATGCTGTTGGTGGTTCGCGAGCGCTGGCCAGACAACCCGTTGCGGCGACTGTTTACCAAGGATCTGTTTTTGCAATCGCAACTGCCCGACTGGCGCCAGCGGCTTAAACGCCTGCGTCTGCGGAGGCGCCGATGAGTGCGCTCTGGCCGTACTTGTTCCGCCCCTGGTGGTTGCTGTTGTTGCCATTGCTTGGCTGGTTGCTCTGGCAACTCTGGCATCGGCAGAAACGCGCCGGGCGCTGGCAGATGATTCTGCCCCCGGCCTTCCATGCGGCGTTGCTCAGTGGTGGCAATGGTCGCGACAGCAAATTGCCATGGGTCATCCTGGGATGTGCCTGGGTGCTGACCGTTCTGGCGCTGCTCGGGCCGAGCTGGGAACGTGTCGAGCAAGCCAGCCAGAAACCCGCCGACCCGCTGGTGGTGATCCTTGAGCTGACCCCGGAAATGCTCGCCACCGACGTACCACCCAACCGGCTGGAACAGGCCCGGCGCAAGCTGTTCGACCTGCTGGAGAACCGCAGCGACGCCCAGACTGCGATTGTCGTCTACTCCGGCAGCGCTCACACGCTGGTGCCCCTTTCGGATGACCTGTCGACCAGCCGCAATCTATTGGATGCCCTCAAGCCTTCGCTGATGCCCCAAGCAGGACATCGCGCCGATCTGGCGGTGACCAAGGCCCTTGCCCTGCTGGAACAGGGCGCCCTCGGTGACGGGCGGATCCTGCTGATCGGTTCGACCTTGACCGAACTGGAACACCAGGGGATTCAGCAGGCGCTGGACGGCAAGTCGACAGAATTTCTGATGCTCGGTATCGGCACTGCCGAAGGCGCACCGATCACCCAGGAGGACGGCAGTTTTCTGAAGGACGACCAAGGCGCGATTCTGGTGCCACATCTGGACGAACCAGGCCTGAAAGCCTTTGCCAACGACCTGAACGGAAGCTATCGCCACGCGCGCCTGGACGATGCCGACCTGCGCGCCCTCGGCTTGCTCGACGGTCCACGCGCGCTGCGCAACGACGGCCAGACCCTGCGCCTCGATTCGTGGGCCGATCAGGGTTACTGGCTGCTGTTGCCGTTGCTGCTGCTGGCGGCGTGCGCCGGTCGTCGCGGCTGGCTGTTCTGCTTGCCACTGCTGTTTTTGCTGCCACAACCGAGTTATGCCTTCGACTTCAACGATTTGTGGTTGCGACCCGACCAACAGGGGCTGATCTTGCTGAAGCAGAAGCGCCCGGCCGAGGCTGCGCAGCATTTCGAAGATCGACAATGGCAAGGTGTCGCGCTCTACGAGGCCGGCGACTACAGCGGCGCCGCCCAGCGGTTCGCCGAAGGCAGCGACGCCCACGCCCACTACAATCGTGGCAACGCCCTGGCCAAAAGCGGTGAGCTGGAGGCCGCGCTGGATGCCTACGAACAGGCGCTGGAGCGTCAACCCGATTTGCGTCCGGCCCTGACCAACAAGGCGCTGGTGGAAAGTCTGCTCAAGCAGAAAAACACTCCGCCGCCCGTTGCACCGGACAAGAACGCCGGCAACGAGACCGAGCCCTCTACGCAAGAACCGCCGCCGGGCGCGGCCACGCAACCGTCGGATAAGGGCGAACCGAAAACCGACGGCCAACAAACCACGACGGACTCCGACCAACAGAGCAAAACGCCGTCGAAACCCGGCACCAATGAAGTCCCGGGCAGCGAGCTGGGGAATGAAGACAGCACCCGACCACCGATGCGTCCGGCCAGCGACAGCATTGACGGTGAACAGCGCCAGGCGCTGGAGCAATGGCTGCGCAAGATCCCGGATGATCCGGGCGAATTGCTCAGGCGCAAATTCTGGTACGAACAGCAACAACATCAGGATCAGGGAAAAACTCGATGACCCGCTTCACCACTTTCTTGCTCGCACTGTTGCTCTGGACTGTTCAGGCCCAGGCTGCGGGGCTGGTCGCCAGTGTCGATCGCAGTCACCTGAACAGCGGCGAGACGGTTGAACTGACCCTCGAATCCAACGACGTGACACAGTTCGGCAAGCCTGATCTGGCACCGCTGGAGCCGCTGTTCGAAGTGCGTGGCACCCGTCAGGTCAACCAGTTGACCACCCTGAATGGCGACAACCGTGCGACCACCCGATGGATCATCACCCTGCTGCCTCGGCAGAACGGCAGCGTGGTTATTCCGTCACTGCAACTGGGTGACGTGCAGAGCCAGCCAATCACCGTGCAAGTGGTCGAAACCGAAACCCAGGACAGCCCGACCAAGCGAGCCCCGGTGTTCATCGACGCCAGCCTCGATCAAAACAGCGTGTACGTGCAAGCCCAGGCGATCCTGACCTTGCGCATCTACCATTCGGTGTCGCTGTACGACGACAGCAGCCTGCCCCCTTTGCAAATCCCCGATGTGCGCATCGAGCAACTGGGCGAGGCGCGCACCTACGAGAAAGACATCAATGGCCTGCGCCACGGCGTGATCGAGATGCGCTACGCGATCTACCCGCAACACAGCGGTGAGTTGGTCATTCCGCCGCAGATATTCAATGCCGCACTGGTGGACGCACAGCCTGCCAAGGACTCCGCCGCCCAAGCACCGAAATCCGGCAAATTGATGCGGGTCAGCTCCGCCGAGATTCTGCTGACGGTCAAAGCCAAACCCGTCACCTACCCGGCCGACATACCATGGCTGCCGGCCCGTAGCCTCAGCCTGAGCGAAAGCTGGAACCCGGAACCGGATCATGCGCAGGTGGGTGATTCGTTGACCCGCAGCCTGACGGTGAAGGCTGAAGGCCTGGACAGTTCGCAATTGCCACCACTGCCTGGCACCGACGTCAACGGCTTGCGGCGCTACCCGGATCAACCGGTGCTGGGCAACCAGAACAGCGAACGAGGCCTTATCGGCAGTCGCGAAGACCGTGAAGCCCTGGTGCCGACGCGTAGCGGCGCAATCGAGTTGCCAGCGGTTGAAGTGATCTGGTGGAACACCTTCGAGGACCACCTGGATCACAGCAGCCTGCCGGCCCGAACCCTGCCAGTGGCGAACAATCCAAGCCTGATGGTCGACACCCCGGCCGGCACGCCTCAAGTCTTTTCCGCGGCCGACAACGAAGCCCTCTGGTGGTGGAAACTCAGCACCCTGGTCCTGGCCTGCACCACCCTGCTGGGCTTCGGTCTCTGGTGGCGCGCCCGCTGGCAACCGGCGATCCTGCGCGCGGCGCAGACCGGCCCGAGCCCGCGTACCGTGCTCGACGATCTCAAGCGCGCCTGCCAGGCCAACGACTCCCACGCCACCCGCCAGGCCCTCGACGCCTGGGCCCGGCAACAACCGGAAACCCTGGCCGATATGGCGGCGCGTTTTGTGCCGTTGTCCGACGCCCTCGACGGCTTGAACGGCGCGCTCTACAGCGAAACCGGCCAGCATTGGCAAGGTGACGATCTGTGGCGGGCGATCAAGGCAATTCCGATTGCCGAGCGGGTTCAGGACCCGGTTGGCGACAGCGGCCTGCCACCGCTCTACCCCAAATAACCACCGTCGCCGCATTCCCTGTAGCAGCTGGCGTAGCCTGCGTTCGGCTGCGCAGCAGTCGTAAATCCTGCTTACACGGTTTGTCTGATACACCGCGTGTGCTGATTTTGCGACTGCTTCGCAGCCGAACGCAGGCTTCGCCAGCTGCTACAAAGAGTGCTTGGCCCACATCCAGCGTGTTTAGGTGAAGATCTGTGGCGGGCGATCAAGGCGATTCCGATTGCCGAGCGGGTTCAGGATCCGGTCGGCGACAGTGGCCTGCCACCGCTCTACCCCAAATAACCACCGTCGCCGCATCCCCTGTAGCAGCTGGCGAAGCCTGCGTTCGGCTGCGCAGCAGTCGTAAATCCTGCTTACACGGTTTGTCTGATACACCGCGTGTGCTGATTTTGCGACTGCTTCGCAGCCGAACACAGGCTTCGCCAGCTGCTACAAAGAGTGCTTGGCCCACATCCAGCGTGTTTAGGTGAAGATCTGTGGCGGGCGATCAAGGCGATTCCGATTGCCGAGCGGGTTCAGGATCCGGTCGGCGACAGTGGCCTGCCACCGCTTTATCCGAAGTAACGGTCCCTAGCTGTTGAGATGGAACTCGGTGTCCAGATGGATGGCCTGTAAAAAAGCGCTGTCGTGAGAGACCACGATCAATGCCCCTTGGTACTGATTGAGCATCTGCTCCAGTGCAATTTTACTGGGTAAGTCCAAATGGTTGTCCGGCTCATCCAGCAACAACAATTGTGGTGGCCGCTGGGCATACAACTGCGCAGCCAACGCTATTTTCAGACGTTCGCCGCCGCTCAACTGACAGGTCTTGAGCGTCGCTCGATCCGCATCAATACCCATCTGCGCCAACCGGGTTCGCGCCTCGGCTTCGGGCAACTCCGGATTACTCTCGTAGAGCCATTGCGCCGCCGTGCGTTCGGAGTACTGCAATCCGGCGTGTTGATCCAGCCAGCCAACATGGCAACTGCGGATGAGTTCGCCTTCGCGTACCGGCAGTTGGCCGGCGATCACTCGCAACAGGGTCGACTTGCCGCTGCCGTTCGCTCCCAGGATTGCCATGCGCATAGGCCCCGTCAGCGTCAGATTGACCGGCGCCGCGTAACCGAACGGGAGAATGACGTCGTTTAGCTGCACAATCAGCTTGCCATTGGGCACGACGCTTTCCGGAGACAACATCATGCGTTGAATGTCCGGCGCACACCGCGCACGGGCCTCGGCGATACGTTGTTGTTGCTGCTCCCGGGCCACCTGTTGATTGAGGCGCAATTTACCCTGACTGTTTTCACTGCGCTCTTTCTGCGCATTGGTGATCAGTTTGGTTTGATTGCCGTCGCGGGCCTGACGGTCGCCGCGCGCATTACGCCGTTGCTGACGTTCCATCTGCACGGCCATCTCACGTTGTTCGCGCTTGGCCTGCGCCCGTTCCCCTTGCAATGCCGACTGGAACGACTGCTGTTCTTGCTCACGTGCCGCCGCATACTGACTGTAGTTACCGCCATAAACCGTCAGCCCCAAGGGTGAAAGCTCGACAATTTCGTCCACGTGCTCCAGAAGCCCCCGGTCGTGGCTGATCAACACCAGGCCGTTGGGCCAACGATCGATCTGCTGCGATAACTTGTGCTGCTGATCAATATCCAGGTGGTTGCTGGGCTCATCCAGAATGAGCCAGTCGGCTCTGGATAACCACGCCCCCAGCAGCGCCACCCGTTGCCGTTCGCCACCACTGAGTGCGTCAGTGCGCGCGTCGACATTCAAATGACCCAGGCCGATCTGCTGCAGCTCCGCCTCAAGGCGGGTGGCGCAATCCCATTGATCGACCGCCAGCGCATGATCCTCATCGTCGACGCTGCCCTGAGCAATGCGATCCAGCGCCGCCAGAATAGGGGCGACACCGGCCAGCGCGGCAACGCTGGGATAGCGCTCGGGTTCCAGTAACTGCGCCACGGCATAAACTCGGCCTTCGCGACGGACGATGCCGCTGGTGGGCAGTTGCTCCCCCGTCAGGAGCCGGCCAAGCAAGGACTTGCCACAGCCATTGGCGCCCACGATGCCGGTGGCCCTGGTATTGAAGGTGTGGTTCAAGTGATCGAACAGAACGCGCCCGTCGGGCAGGTTGAACGACACTTGGTCAAGTTGGAGTAACCGTTGAGTCATGACGCCTCCTTAAACATTAAAACTCCCTGATGCTGCACAACAGCGTTCGACTGCCCTCCACCATACTGAAGCTGCACCATCCAATCGACAGGCAATCTTCAAGGCTTTCAGCATCCCCGGTCTTTTGCCAGTAAACTCCCTCCCCTTTAGCCGCCATCATTTTCCTCGCGGCCATCACCTTATTTCCTACGGAGTTCACCTTGCGTCTGTTTCACACCTCCGACTGGCACCTTGGGCAAAACCTGCACGGCCAGGAGCGCGATTTCGAACACGCCTGCTTTCTCGAATGGCTGCTGCGCCAGCTGAAGCTGGACCAGCCAGACGTGCTGCTGATCGCCGGCGATATCTTCGACACGGTCAACCCGCCGGTGAAAGCTCAGGAACGCCTCTACGATTTCATCGTCAGCGCCCATGAACAGCAGCCGAAGCTGACCATCGTGATGATCGCCGGCAACCACGATTCCGGCTCGCGGATCGAACTGCCCGCGCCGTTGATGCGGCGTTTGCGCACGCATGCGCTGGGTCGTGTGCTGTGGCTGGATGACGGTCAACTCGACGCCGAGCGCTTGTTGCTGCCATTGCCTGACGCCAAAGGCAAAACCGTCGCCTGGTGCCTGGCGCTGCCGTTCCTGCGCCCCGCCGAAGTGACCGGCGCGCACCTAGGCGACAACTACTTGCGCGGTATCGGTCAGGTTCACGAATGGCTAATCGAAGCGGCCAATGCCAAGCGCAAACCGGGTCAGGCGCTGATCGCCATCAGCCACGCGCACATGGCCGGCGGTTCGGTGTCGGAAGACTCTGAGCGCAGCCTGATCATCGGTAACGCCGAAGCGCTGCCCGCCAGCCTGTTCGGGCCGAGCATCAGTTACGTCGCCCTCGGTCACTTGCACAAGCCGCAGAAGGTCAATGGTGAAGAGCGCATCCGCTACAGCGGCTCGCCAATTCCCTTGTCGTTCTCCGAGATCGGCTATCAGCACCAGATTCTCGACATCACACTCAAGGGCGAAACCCTGGTCAGCGTCGAACCCAAACTGATCCCCCGGGCTGTGAATCTGCAACGTATCGGTCCCGCGCCATTGGCGGAAATCCTGCTGCAACTGGCCGACTTGCCGAACATCGACCTACTGGCCGATATCCTGCGCCAGCCATGGCTGGAAGTTCGGGTGCGTCTTGATGAGCCGCAACCCGACTTGCGTTATCAAGTGGAAACCGCCTTGCAAGGCAAAGCCGTGCGTCTGGTGCGGATCGCCGCTGAATACGCCGGCAATGGCAGCCGCGATGGCGTGGATGACGGCACGACCTTGATCGAACTCGACCAGCTCTCACCTCAGGAACTGTTCAGCCGCGCCTGGCAGGACAACTACGGCAGCGAGGTCGACGAGCAAACCCTCAAGGACTTCGCCGAGCTGTTGCAAGACGTGCAGATGGAGAGCGAACAACCATGAAGATCCTCGCGATCCGCCTGAAAAACCTCGCCTCACTGGCCGGGCCTTTTGAAATCGACTTTACCGCTGAGCCGTTGGCCAGCGCCGGTCTGTTCGCGATTACAGGGCCGACCGGCGCCGGTAAAAGCACCTTGCTCGATGCCTTGTGCCTGGCGTTGTTCGGTGCGGTGCCTCGGCTGAGCAATGCTCAGGTGTCTGCCAAAGCGCCAGACGCCGACGGCGAGATCAGCACTGGCGACCCTCGCACGCTGCTGCGTCGCGGCACCGGTGAAGGTTATGCCGAAGTAGATTTCGTTGGCATCGATGGCCGTCGCTACCGCGCTCGCTGGGAAGCTAATCGCGCCCGCGAGAAGGCCGGCGGCAAGCTGCAAGCCAGTCGCCAGAGTTTGCGCGACATCGATCTGGATCAGCTGCTGGCCAGTCAGAAAGTTGAATTCAAAACCCAGCTCGAATCCGTACTGGGCCTGAACTTTGAGCAATTCACCCGTGCGGTGCTGCTGGCTCAAAGTGAATTCAGTGCGTTCCTCAAGGCTAACGACAACGAACGTAGCGAACTGCTGGAAAAACTCACCGACACCGCGCTCTATACGCGCCTCGGTCGCCGGGCTTTCGACAAAACCAAAGAGGCTCGCGAAACCCACAAGCTGCTGCAGGACCAGGCCACGGGCGTGACGCCGCTGTCGCCGGAAGCTCGGGCAGAACTCGATGAACGCTTCAGCGAGGCTCAGCAGCTACTCAAGACCCAGCAAGCGCAACTCAAGCAATTGGAACTGCAACATACTTGGCTCAAGGATTTGCGCCAGTTGCAGGACGAGCAGCAGAGCGCCACCGAGCAGTTGCAATCGGCCCAGCAGCGTTGGGAAGGTCTGGCCGGCGAACGTTTGAAGCTGACTCGCCTGGAGCAACTGGCCCCGCAACGGCACCAGTTCGCCCGCAAGAACGAACTCACCGCCCAGCTCACACCGCTGGCCGCGCAGATTCAGCAGCACACCCAACAGCAAACCGAGCTGAACGAGCGCCAGACGCAACTCGAACACAGCCTGAGTGCTGCGCAGACCGCGCTGGTCGAGGCCCAAGGCCAACACACCACAAGCGCTCCACTGCTGCGTCAGGCGTTTGAAGAGCAAAGCACCCTCGCCCGTCTGGTCAAAGATGCCAGTCTCAGTGCCGACCTCAAGCAGCAGGCGGAACTGGCCTGCACTCAAGGCCAAAACACGATCCAAGGCTTGCTGGACCAACAGAAACAGGTCGCCGAACGTTTGCAGCGGATTGCCGGGGAGCTTGAGCAAAGCACCCCTCTGGCGCCCTTGAGCGATGCGTGGAACGCCTACCGTGATCGCCTGCAACAGCTGATGCTGATAGGCAATCGCCTGAACAAGGGCCAGGCCGAACTGGCCGCCCTGGAACAAAGCGCCGCTCGCGCTGCCGAGGACCTGTCCACTCAGCGCCAGAGCCTTGAAGTGCTGTACAAGGAGGCCGGCGCCGAACCGGAAGCGGTGGCCGAGCAGATTCAGATTCTCGGGAGTCTGTTGCAGGATAACCGCAAGCAGCAGCGAGCCTTTGAGGAGCTGACGCGCCTGTGGGCCAGTCAGCAGGAACTGGACAAGCGCGCGTCCGAACTCCAGCAGCGCCAGCTGACCGCTCAGCAAGAACGAGAACGTCTGACCCAGGACGGTGTGAAAGCCAAGAACGAATTGGTCGTTGCCGAACAGACCCTGAGCGTCACCCGCGAACTGCTGGAACGCCAGCGCCTGGCCCGCAGCGCCAGCGTCGAAGAACTGCGCGAGCAGTTACAGGACGATCAGCCGTGCCCGGTCTGTGGCAGCCCCGACCATCCTTATCATCAGCCCGAAGCCCTGCTGCAAAGCCTTGGCCGGCATGATGAAAGCGAACAGGCCAACGCCCAGAAAGCCGTCGACCTGCTGAAAGAAACGCTCACTGACCTGCGCACTGAAGTGGGCGGCGTGATTGCGCAGCAAAAGGAATTGCTGCAACAACAAGAACACCTCGCGACCCAGCAACAGAGCCTGGCACCGAGCCTTGAAGCACATCCTTTATCTGCGCAGCTGCTCACGCAGGATGCGGCTAAACGTGATGCCTGGCTGGTGCAGCAAAACAACCAGTTGAACCAAAGCATCACTCAGGACGAACAACGGCAGACCGCCCTGCTCACCCTGCAACAGAACGCCGCGCGCCTTCAACAGCAACTGCGTAGCGCTGAAGCGGCGAGCCAGCAAGCTGCCCAACACCTGGCCAACCAGCAACGTGAGTTGAGCAGTGATCGCCAGCGTCTGGACGAGGAGTTGACGGCGTTCAGCACCCTGCTCCCGGCCGACACGCTGCAAGCGCTGCGCAACGAACCGGCCGCGACCTTCATGCAACTGGACCGGCAGATCAGCCAGCGCCTGGAACAACTCGATCAGCAACGCGATGAACTCAGCGAACAGCAACAGCGGCAGCAGACGCTGGAGAAAGAACAGGACCGCCAACTCACTCGTCTCCAGCAGTTGGAAACGGCCCGCCAGCAGTTCACCGCCCTCGCCGACCAGCAACAGGCCTGCCAGCAAAAACTCACGCAATTGCTCGGCGAACACACCAGCGCCGAGCAGTGGCAGCAGCAATTGGATCAAGCCGTCGAACAGGCGCGCAATGCTGAGGCGACCGCCAATCAGGAACTGCAAACCGTGCGTACGCGGCTGGTGCAGCTGGGCGCCGAACTCAAGGCCCAGCAGGAGCGCTCGCAGGCATTGGAAACCGAAGATCGCGAGCTGAGCGGCAAGATTGCCGACTGGCGCGCATTGCATCCGGAACTGGATGACGGAGGTCTGGAAGATCTGCTGAGTGTCGACGACCAGCAGGTCAGCGAACTGCGTCAGCAATTGCAGCAAAGCGAAAAAGCCATCGAACAGACCAAGGTTCTGTTGCAGGAACGCGATCAGCGTCTGCTCAATCATCAAGCACAGCACAACGGCAATCTCGACGCCGAACAGCTGGCGACGGCGCTTGCCGAATTGCAAAACCTGTTCACCGCCAGCGAACACCGTTGCGCCGAACTGCGCGCCGAACAGGCCGAGGATCAGCGCCGGCAAAACGCCAATCAGGCCCTCGCGCAGCAGATTGCCGATGCGTACACCGAATACCAGCGCTGGGCACGTTTGAATGCACTGATCGGTTCGGCCACGGGCGACACCTTCCGCAAGATCGCCCAGGCCTACAACCTCGACCTGTTGGTGCATCACGCCAACGTTCAGCTGCGGCAACTGGTGCGGCGCTATCGCCTCAAGCGTGGCGGCAGCATGCTCGGGTTGTTGGTGATGGACACCGAGATGGGTGATGAACTGCGTTCGGTGCATTCGTTGTCCGGCGGCGAGACGTTCCTAGTGTCGCTGGCTCTGGCGCTCGGTTTGGCGTCCATGGCATCGAGCACGCTGAAAATCGAATCATTGTTCATCGATGAAGGCTTCGGCAGCCTCGATCCGGAATCCCTGCAACTGGCCATGGATGCTCTCGACGGCTTGCAAGCGCAGGGACGAAAAGTCGCGGTGATTTCACACGTGCAGGAAATGCATGAACGGATTCCGGTGCAGATTCAGGTCCGCCGTCAGGGCAACGGCCTGAGTACGCTGGAGGTGAAATGAATACGCTGTATTCCTTCCGCCGCTGCCCCTACGCGATGCGGGCACGCATGGCCCTGCGCTACTCCCGCGTTGCGGTGAATATTGTCGAGGTCAGCCTGAAGGCTAAACCTGCCGAAATGCTGGCGCTGTCGAGCAAAGGCACGGTGCCGGTGCTGAGCGTCGACGGTCAGGTGATCGATGAAAGCCTGGCGATCATGCACTGGGCGTTGGCGCAGAGTGATCCGCAGGATTGGTTGCTCAAGGATGATCCTGTCCGGCAGCAACTCATCGCCGAGCTGATCGAAGAAAACGATCAGGTGTTCAAGGTGCACCTGAATCGCTACAAGTACGCCGAGCGATACCCCGAGCAGCCAATGGCGTTTTATCGCGCCGAGGGCGAGGTGTTTTTGCGCAGGCTTGATGAGTTGCTGGAGGGACGCGACTACTTGCTGGCCGACCATCCGAGTCTGGCGGATGTGGCACTGATGCCGTTTGTGCGGCAGTTCGCCCATGTTGATCGCGATTGGTTCGGACAGACGCCCTATCACCGTTTGCAGGGCTGGTTGCAGCGGTTTCTGGAGTCGGATTTATTCACATCGGTGATGGCGAAGTAGAGCGCGACCCCTGTAGGAGCTGCCGAAGGCTGCGATCTTTTGATCTTCGGCGTCAGCGACAATGCGAACATCAAAAGATCGCAGCCTTCGGCAGCTCCTACAGGTGATGTTTTCACGCCAATACCGAGCACATCTGCAACGCCGAGCAATCCACGTGGAACGGCCCGAAGAAATCGTCCTGGCGTTCAATTGGCGGATTGCCGGCCAGCAGCCCCAGGGCCTTCGCGGTTTCAATGTTACGAGCAAGGTTGTGATTGGCTTCGATACTCCGCGCCACCGACCCCGCCGAGCCCTGTCCGATCCCCAACAAGGAAGATCCATTGGTCATGAACGCCAGGAAGGCGATGACCCAAAGTCTGTGCCCTTTCATTCCCCGGCGACTCCTGCGAGTTCAGCCTGATCGACCATCGCGGTTTGCGAACGGTGTTCAAACTGGATGCCGGGATGAGCGACTTGAATCGGCGCAGCGAGGGTCTGTTGCGATTGAGGCGAGAGGCTGACAACCAGCACCAAGACTACGTAAAGAGCGATAGCCAGGTAGGCGCCGTGTTTGGCAGAAGTGATGATTGCGCTGGCCATGATGTTCTCCGCAGGCATGTTTCGAAGCCCACAGAATCGATCAAAAAAGCGGTGATAACCACTCAGGGTTATCCATAGTAACCATCAGCTTCGTTAATCATTAAGCCAAACTATCTCAGTCTTCAATAAAGCTCATCAGGCGTTCGCGGGCCGCATCCGGCTCTTCTGGAACGGGCTGGGCAGCTGAAAGAATGGGGGTGGAATAGAGAAACAGAAGAACCACGGCCAGACGCATTGCCATGCTGTCGATCCTTATCATAGGAAGGAGTCAAAAAATCAGCGTCAAATTTAAACTTATGGCCATGTGATATCAAGCGATACATTGATAGCAATATGATGCTGTCGTAAACGCGTTATGCAGGAGCGACATCACTCAGGTTTCTCAAAGCTTTTCAGCTCGATCGGCGCAAGTGACTTCGCTCCTGCATAAAGGGTGCAGGGTTCAAATTTCAGGCTTGGGTCTTGTGATCCAGAGCCGCGTAAAAGTTGGCGCTCTGTTGCAGGTATTTCTGGGTGTAGCTTTGGGCGTGGGATTTTTTGTCGCTGATTTCAACGTTGGCGCTGGCTGGCAAAGCAACAGTGGCAGAGATAGCGGAAGCGGCGATTACGGAGAAGAGATTGAAGTTCATGGCGATGTTCCTCGGATTCAGTTGGCTTGCTTGCCCGGTGGGGCCGTGAAGCAAACTTAACCTTCGAGGTTGGCGCCTTGAAATCTTTTGTAGCATTAGCAGATATCAGCGTCATTAATAGAAGGATGCAGGCCCCACCAACCGGGGCCTGCGGCCTATTGACGCACCAGGAACTTGAGGTCGCTCGGGGCATCCATCGGCAGTTTTTGCACGGTTTTACCCAGCAGGCCTGTCTTTGAATCGCGCTCGACAACGACAATCTGGTTGCTTTTCTGATTGGCGATCAACAAGAACTTGCCACTCGGGTCGAGGCTGAACTCACGCGGATGATCACCTTCTACGGAACGGCGCTGCAGTTCCTTGAGGTGCCCGGTCGCAGGATCGATGGCGAACACCAGCAGCTGATTGGCGGTGCCACGGTTGCTGACGTAGAGGAACTTGCCATCGCGCGACGCGTGAAGCGCAGCGGCTGCTTTGTCCGAAACGGGTTGACCCGTCGCCAACTCGACCATTTGCGTTTGCTTGAGTTGGCCGTCCTTGTAATCGAACACCGCAACCTGCGCGCTCATTTCCATGGTCAGCCACGCGTGCTTGCCATCGGCGCTGAACAGCAGATGACGCGGGCCGCTGCCGGGTGGCAACTGGACGGACGCCGGTGTAGCGGCGGTCAAGGGCAGTTCCGGGTTGGCCTTTGGGTCGAAGCGGTAGGCAAAGATCTTGTCGGCGCCCAGGTCATTGGAGAACACATACTTGCCGTCCGGCGACGAAACCGTTGAATGCACGTGCGCCGACATCTGCCGCTCGGGATTGACCCGGCTCGATGGATGGCTGCTCATCTGCACCACGGATTTGAGTTTGCCATCGACGCCCACCGGCAATACCGCCAGCGTGCCACCCGGATCTTCAGCCACCGAATAGTTGCTGACAAACAGGTGACTGGCTTCAAGGCCGAGACTCGAATGAGTCGGCTCGTTGCCCAGGCTTTGCACCTGATTGATCAGGCTCAGCGCATGGGTTTCGGGATCGATCGCATAACTGCTGACGCGCCCTACCGGATCGGTCTGTCCCGGGCCGTTTTCGTTGACCACGAACAGCTGACGCTGATCCTTGGACA
Organism: Pseudomonas sp. LBUM1645; assembly: GCF_059716185.1. NCBI lineage: Bacteria > Pseudomonadati > Pseudomonadota > Gammaproteobacteria > Pseudomonadales > Pseudomonadaceae > Pseudomonas > Pseudomonas sp. LBUM1645. Next base: position 3,199,289 of record NZ_CP166811.1, on the reverse strand, counting down.
GGGTCAGCCAGGACGGGTTTTCGCTCTTGACCACTTGCAGTGGTTTGGCGTCGATCTGCCCGGTAGAGCTGTCGAAGTTCAGGCGATAAATCCCCTGGCTCTGACCGGCTGTGTAGGAGCCGACCAGCAACTGATAGTCGTCGGCCGACGCAACCTGAAAACCCATCACGCCGACGCTGCCGGCGATCAACAGTGGCCAGAGCTTATGCATCCTCATTCACTTCTTCCTCGTCGTCATCACCGCGGATAGCGGTCATGCACACCAGCCGGTGTTCGCCGGAACTGCCGGTAATCAACCAGCTTTGCAGGGTTGGGTCGAAGGTCGCGGCCTCGACTTCGGCCGGGGTGAACTCCCAGTGCTTGGACACACGACCGTCCAGGCATTCGATGTGCAGGTTATCGTCTTCATCGAGGGAGAATTCGAAGGCGTGCAGCCCGTCGATTTCCACCATATCGCAGTGTTCGAGGGTAGCGATCAAGGTGTCGGTTGCGGCAGTCATGGCAGTCAATCTTTGAATGGGAAAGACGCAATGATAGCTCATTGCGCCTCAGTCCAATGTGGGAGCGAGCTTGCTCGCGATGAGTCCCTGTCAATCACATCAATGTTGAATGACACACCGCCATCGCGAGCAAGCTCGCTCCCACAGGGGATTGCGGTTTGCTGTTAGAGGGCGTCTCGGGACGGCTGGCCATCCACCAACCGCTGAATACGCAGCGGATTGCCATTCTTCAAGGCATCCGGCAGCAAGCTGTCAGGGTAGTTCTGGAAGCACACCGGGCGCAGGAAACGGTCGATGGCCAAGGTGCCCACCGACGTGCCACGGGCATCGGAAGTTGCCGGGTACGGACCGCCGTGGACCATTGAATCGCAGACTTCCACACCAGTCGGATAACCGTTGAGCAGGATCCTTCCAACCTTCTGTTCCAGCAACGGCGTCAGCTCAGCGAACTGCTCGAAGTCTGAGGGTTCACCAATGATTGTCGCCGTCAGCTGTCCGTGCAGGCCGTTCAATGCGGCGCTGAGTTGCGCCTGATCTGCCACTTCGACAAACACCGTGGTCGGGCCGAACACTTCTTCCTGCAGCACTTCATCGCCCTTGATCAACAGGCTGACATCGGCCTTGAACAGTTGCGGTTGCGCCTGATTGCCTTGTTGCGGACTGCCGGCCAGGTGCTCGATGCCCGGATGAGCGAGGAGTTTTTGCAAGCCTTTGCCATAGCTGCTCAAGGTCCCGGCATTGAGCATGGTTTGCGCCGGTTGATCGCCGATCAGGCCCACCACCTGTTGCACAAACGCGCTGAACTGTGGCGAACGAATACCAATCACCAAACCGGGATTGGTGCAGAACTGACCGCAGCCCTGAACCACGGAAGCGGTCAGGTCACGGGCGACCGATTCGGCGCGAACTTGCAGCGCCTGCGGCAACACGATCACCGGGTTGATGCTCGACATCTCGGCGAACACCGGAATGGGCTGCGCACGTGCAGCGGCCATGTCGCACAACGCACGACCGCCCTTCAACGAACCGGTAAAGCCTACCGCCTGAATCGCCGGATGCTTGACCAATGCTTCACCAACCCCACCGCCATAGATCATGTTGAACACGCCGGCCGGCATGCCGGTTTTCTCAGCGGCGCGGATGATCGCGTCGGCCACGAGTTCGGCTGTGGCCATGTGACCGCTGTGAGCCTTGAACACCACCGGGCAACCGGCAGCCAACGCCGACGCGGTGTCACCGCCCGCCGTGGAGAATGCCAACGGAAAGTTGCTCGCACCAAACACCGCGACTGGTCCAAGGCCGATGCTGTACTGACGTAAATCCGGACGTGGCAGCGGTTGGCGATCCGGCAATGCCCGATCGATCCGCGCACCGTAGAAATCACCGCGACGCAGCACTTTGGCGAACAGACGCATCTGCCCGCTGGTGCGACCGCGCTCGCCTTGAATCCGTGCCGCCGGCAGCGCGGTTTCGCGGCAGACCAGCGCTACAAAGTCATCGCCCAACGCGTCCAGTTCATCGGCAATGGCATCGAGAAATTGCGCTCGGCGTTCGGCGCTCAGGCTGCGATAGGTCGGGTAAGCCGCGGCGGCAGCCTTGGCGGCGGCATCGACTTCTTCAAGGGTGGCCTGGAGGAAACTGTAAGGCAGGTTTTCGCCCGTGTTGGCATCAACGCTTTTGACGATGATTTCGCCGGCAGCGCTGCGCTGACCGCCGATGTAGTTGTGACCAAGAATCTGGGTCATGCCTGTCTCCTTAAAGGGTGCCAACGGTGCCGGGCTCGAACGCCGCTTCAACCGGTGCAATCCCGTTGATCAACGGTGCACCGAACTCGGCCTGACTGATCTCGAACACGTCACCCGACTGGGTGCGAATGCCGTCGGCAAAGGACAGGGTCGCGGTGCCGAAGAAGTGAATGTGCACATCGCCCGGACGGAGGAACTGGCTGTATTTGAAATGGTGGTACTCGAGGTTTTCCAGGCTGTGGCACATGTTGGCCTCACCACTGAGAAACTCGTTCTGCCACAGCACTTCACCGTCACGCAGGATGCGGCTGGTGCCTGCCAGATGTTGAGGCAGTTCTCCGACTCGAAGTTCCGGGCCATAACTGCAACTGCGCAGTTTGGAGTGCGCCAGGTACAGGTAATTTTTGCGCTCCATCACGTGATCGGAGAACTCGTTGCCCACGGCAAAACCGAGTCGATACGGTTTGCTGTCATGGCCGATGACGTAGAGGCCGCTGAGCTCCGGCTCCTCCCCCGCGTCTTCAGCAAACGGTGGCAACGGAAACGGTTCGCCCGGACGGACGACGATGCTGCCGTCGCCCTTGTAAAACCATTCCGGTTGTACACCGGCCTGCCCCGCTACCGGTTTACCGCCCTCCACGCCCCATTTGAAGATGCGCATGGTGTCGGTCATCGCCGCTTCGTCGCCGACTTGCTGATGCATCTTGTCCCGCGCCGACGCGCTGCCCAGATGGGTCAGGCCCGTACCGCTGACCAGCATGTGCGCCGGGTCCGGGTGATCCAGTGGCGGCAGGATGCGCAACGCGGCCAACAGCTCTGCATAGTCATGGCTGATGCCCAGGCCCAGGGTTTTCACCTGCTGCTCAAGATTGACGCCGGCCTCGATCGCCGCCAACGCCAGGTCGCGAACGGTGCGCGCGTCCTGCACTTCGCGCACCAGACCGTCATCGACGACGCCAACGCGGCGCTCGCCGTTACTCAATTCGAACTGAACTAAACGCATGAACCTTCTCCTGTTTGCAGATTAAGTGCGGGTAGCGCCACGGGCGCTGGCAGCGAACTGGTCGGCCGGCAGTACGTGCTTGCGTTCCAGCAGGCGATAAACCACACCGGTCAACACCAGACCGAACACCATCACACCCGAAAGGAAATACAGACCCGAAGCCAGGTTGCCGGTGTATTCCTTCAGCGCGCCGATCACGAACGGACCGATATAGCCGCCGAGGTTGCCCACCGAATTGATCAGGGCGATCCCGGCCGCCGCACTCGCGCCGGCAAAGAAGCGGCCCGGCAAGGTCCAGAACACCGCGGTGCAGGAAAACAGCGCGAAGGCCACCAGGCACAACGCCGCCAGTTGCAGCACCGGCACCGTCAGCCAGGCGCTGAGGAACAGACCAATCGCACCCAACACGTAAAGCACCGCCAGGTGGCCGTAGCGATCATTCAAGCGGTCGGAACTGCGCGGAATGATCAGCAAACCGATGATCCCGAAGATGTACGGCACCGACGACACGAAACCGGTCACCAGATCCGTGCCACCGAACTGCTTGATCAGGGTCGGCAGCCACAAGCCCAGGCCGTAGATGCTCAGGGTCACCGGCAGATAGAACAGCGCCAGCAGCAACACACGTTTGTCCTTGAGGGCGTGCAACGGATTGCCGTGGCGGGTCTGGCCGTATTCCTCAAGATCCTTTTTCAGTTCGCCGTTCAGCCAGTCCTTTTCGGCCTGGTCCATCCACTTCACCTGTTTCGGACCGTCCGGCAGCCAACGCAGCACTGGCCAGGTCAACAGGATCGCCGGGGTGCCAATGACGATGAACAGCCACTGCCAGCCATGCAGGCCGAGAACGCCATCCATGCCGAGCAGACCGCCGGACACCGGGCCGGTGATCAACATGGCAATGGGTTGGGAAAGGATGAACAACCCGAGGATCTTGCCGCGATGGCGCACCGGAAACCACTGGGTGATGTAGTAGAGAACGCCCGGGAAGAACCCGGCTTCCGCCGCGCCGAGCAGAAAGCGCATCACATAGAAACTGTGCGGCCCCTGGACGAAGGCCATGCCGATGGTGATGGCGCCCCAGGTGACCATGATCCGCGCGAACCAGCGCCGCGCGCCAAAGCGTTCGAGCATCAGGTTGCTGGGGATTTCCAGCAGGAAATAGCCGATGAAAAACAGCCCGGCACCCAAGCCGTAAGCCGCGTCACCGATGCCGAGGTCGGCGCCCATGTGCAACTTGGCGAAGCCTACGGCGGAGCGATCCACATAGGCGATCAGGTACAGCAGGATCAGAAAGGGAATCAGTTTCAGCGTGATGCGACGAATAAGCCGCAGTTCCTGGCTCATGAGATCGGTCTCCGATTGTTGTTGTTATAGAACCTCGGGGGACGCCTCTCGCGGAAAACCGCCAGGGCAATCCCTCCGTTGAAACGGACTATATAGTAATACTATTTACGCAACAACACTTCCAAACTGCCGAATTTGCGCTTATGTTACGCCTCAGCTCGAACTATATAGTCATACAATAAGAGAACCGATCATGTCTGATAAGAAACCCACCCTGCGCTCCGCCCAATGGTTTGGCACTGCCGACAAGAACGGCTTCATGTACCGCAGCTGGATGAAGAATCAGGGCATCGCCGACCACCAGTTCCACGGCAAGCCGATCATCGGCATCTGCAACACCTGGTCGGAACTGACCCCGTGCAACGCGCATTTCCGCCAGATTGCGGAGCACGTCAAACGTGGGGTGATCGAGGCCGGGGGCTTTCCCGTGGAATTCCCGGTGTTCTCCAACGGCGAGTCGAACCTGCGTCCGACCGCCATGCTCACCCGCAACCTGGCGAGCATGGACGTCGAAGAAGCGATTCGCGGCAACCCGATTGACGGTGTTGTGCTGCTGACCGGCTGCGACAAAACCACCCCGGCGTTGTTGATGGGCGCGGCCAGTTGCGACGTGCCGGCGATCGTCGTCACCGGCGGGCCGATGCTCAACGGCAAGCACAAGGGCCAGGACATTGGTTCGGGGACCGTTGTCTGGCAGCTCAGCGAACAAGTGAAAGCGGGCACCATCACCATTGACGATTTCCTTGCGGCCGAGGGCGGCATGTCCCGCTCGGCCGGCACGTGCAACACCATGGGCACCGCGTCGACCATGGCCTGCATGGCTGAAGCACTGGGCACTTCCCTGCCCCACAACGCGGCGATTCCAGCGGTCGATGCACGTCGTTATGTGCTGGCGCACATGTCCGGCATGCGCGCGGTGGAGATGGTTCGCGAAGATTTGAAACTGTCGAAAATCCTCACCAAAGAAGCCTTCGAAAACGCCATTCGGGTGAACGCCGCGATCGGTGGTTCGACCAACGCCGTGATCCATTTGAAAGCCATTGCCGGACGCATCGGTGTCGAGCTGGATCTGGATGACTGGACCCGCATCGGCCGCGGCATGCCGACCATCGTCGACCTGCAACCGTCCGGGCGTTTCCTGATGGAAGAGTTCTACTACGCCGGTGGCCTGCCAGCGGTGCTGCGTCGTCTGGGTGAAGCCAACCTGATTCCGCATCCGAATGCCCTGACCGTCAACGGCAAGACCCTCGGCGAGAACACCAAGGACGCACCGATCTACGGCCAGGACGAAGTGATCCGCACCCTCGACAACCCGATCCGCGCCGACGGCGGCATCTGTGTGTTGCGCGGCAACCTCGCTCCACTCGGTGCGGTGCTCAAGCCTTCAGCCGCCAGCGCCGAACTGATGCAACACCGCGGGCGTGCGGTGGTGTTCGAAAACTTCGACATGTACAAAGCGCGGATCAACGATCCGGAGCTGGAGGTGGATGCCAACTCGATTCTGGTGATGAAGAACTGCGGTCCGAAGGGTTATCCGGGCATGGCGGAAGTCGGCAACATGGGCTTGCCGGCCAAGTTGCTGGCTCAGGGCGTGACGGACATGGTGCGCATTTCCGATGCGCGCATGAGCGGCACGGCGTACGGCACCGTCGTTCTGCACGTGGCACCGGAAGCGGCCGCCGGCGGACCTTTGGCGACCGTGAAGGAAGGTGACTGGATCGAACTCGACTGCGCCAACGGCCGTCTGCACCTGGACATTCCCGACGCCGAACTGGCGGCGCGCATGGCCGATCTGCAACCACCGCAGCAACTGATCGTGGGCGGTTATCGCCAGTTGTACATCGACCATGTGCTGCAGGCGGATCAGGGTTGCGATTTCGACTTCCTGGTCGGCTGCCGCGGCTCTGAAGTACCGCGCCACTCTCACTGACATCACAAATCCCCTGTGGGAGCGAGCTTGCTCGCGATAGCGGTCTAACATTCAACATATAGGTTGACTGACACTCCGTCATCGCGAGCAAGCTCGCTCCCACATTTGGTCTACGCCTGCCTCAAGATTGCGCTCGCGCCTGTTATCATGCGCAGCACCCCATCGCCCAGGATCGCGCCGTTCCCCATGGATTACCGCAAACCCTCCGACCGCAAAAGCATGCACTCGCGCATCGTCCAGGAATTGGGCATGCAGATCGTTTCAGGACGCTTCAAGCCGTGTGACAAACTGCCCGCCGAAGCCCTGTTGTGCGAGGAGTACGCGGTCAGCCGTCCAGTCCTGCGCGAAGCCACCCGGGTTTTGGTCGCCAAGGGCCTGGTGTATTCCCGTCCGCGAGTGGGCACGGTGGTCAAGCAGCGCAAGGAATGGCACATGCTCGATCCGGATGTGCTGCACTGGCTGATGCAAAGCAGCCCGCAAAATGAGTTCTTCGATTTGCTGACCAGCGTGCGCAGCATCATCGAACCCGCAGCGGCCGCCCTCGCCGCGCAGTTCGCCACGGACGCTGACATCGCCTCCATCGGTGAAGCCTACCAACGCATGGAAGCCGCACCGACCCCCGAAGCGCTCTTGCAACCGGACCTGGATTTCCATAGCCGGATTGCCGACGCGACCCATAACGACTTGCTGGCCAACCTGTGCAACATGCTGTCGGTGGCGATTGCCGAAGCCTTGAAGCATTCCAACCAGCGGCCGAATCTGCACGAACTGGCATTGCCACGGCACAAGGCGATTCTGACGGCGATCGAGAATCGTGATGCGCTCGGAGCGCGGCATGCGACGTTGGTTCAGTTGGATGATGCGCGTAGTGCGTTGAACGCCGTGCTGGGTACCGACCTGTCATAAAAGCAAAGTCAAAAGATCGCAGGCTTCGCCAGCTCCTACATTGGCCGATCCCACCCGCAATTCAACGGTGCACGCATTCCCTGTAGGAGCTGGCGAAGCCTGCGATCTTTTGATCTTCAAATAAAAAAGCCGCAACCATGGTTGCGGCTTTTCTATTTCAGCCTGGGATCAGTGAGCAAACAACGAATTGCCCTTCTGCCCCGCCAGTTTCTCCGGCTTGATCAGGAACCGTGCCAGCGCTGGCAGCAGCCACAGTGCGCCAAACATGTTCCAGAGCAGCATGAAGGTCAGCATCAGACCCATGTCGGCCTGGAACTTGATGGCCGAGAAGATCCAGGTGCACACGCCGATCGCCAGGCACAGGCCGGTGAACAGCACGGCTTTACCGGTGGACTTCAGCGTCTGGTAGTACGCCTCTTGCAGTGGCAGGCCAGCGCGCAGGAAGCTTTCCAGACGGCTGTAGATGTAGATGCCGTAATCCACGCCAATCCCCACCCCGAGCGCCACAACCGGTAGGGTTGCGACTTTCACACCGATGCCCATGAAGGCCATCAGAGCGTTGCCGAGTGCCGAAGTCAGTACTAGCGGCAGCACGATGCACAGCGTCGCCGCCCAGGAACGGAAGGTGATCATGCACATGGTCGCCACGCAGATGTACACCAGGATCAGGATGGTCAGCTCGGATTCCTTGATCACCTCGTTGGTGGCGGCCTCGATCCCGGCGTTACCGGCGGCGAGGATGAATTCCAAGCCTTCCTTGTTGTTCTCCTTGGCGAAGTCCTGCACCGCATGCACCGCGCGATCCAGGGTTGCGGCCTTGTGGTCGTTGAGGAACACCAGCACCGGCGCCAGGGAGCAACTGTTGTTGTACAGGCCGTCAGCCCGGGCGATCGAGTTGTTCAGCACGTCCGGGTTACGCGACAGGGTTTCCCATTTCAGGTTGCCCTCGTTCATGCCCTTGATCATCTGCTTGGACACGGTCACCAGCGAGATCGCCGACTGCACGCCCTCGGTGTTCTGCATCTTCCACATCAGCTCGTCGATCGGCGCCATGGCTTCGTAGCGCGAGCAGCCTTCGGACTTGGTCTTGACCATCACCACCAACACGTCGGAACTGGTGGAGTAGTTGCTGATGATGAAGTTGTTGTCCTTGTTGTAGCGTGAGTCCGGACGCAGCTCTGGAGCACCTTGGTCAAGATCACCGATTTTCAGGTTCTGGCTGTACCAGAGGCCACCGCTGAAAGCCAACAGGGCCAAAACAATCGACACCGGTGCAACTTTCGGGCTGGCAAAGTTCGACAGCAGTCGCCAGAACGGGTGTTCGCGGTGCGCGTCTTTCTTGCTGCGTTCGACCGCGCGTTTGCTGATACCGACGTAGGAAATCGCCACCGGCAGCAGGATCAGGTTGGTGAACACGATCACCGCCACACCGATGGACGCGCCGATGGCCAGTTCACGAATCACGCCGATATCGATGATCAGCAGCGTGATGAAACCCACCGCATCCGCGAGGATCGCAATCATCCCCGGCAGGAACAGCTGACGGAACGTGCGCCGCGCCGCAGTCAAGGCGTTGTCTGCCTCGCTGGACTGCAAGGCAATACCGTTGATCTTCTGCACGCCGTGGGAAATACCAATGGCGAAGATCAGGAACGGCACCAGCATCGAGTAGGGATCGAGCCCGAAACCAAAGAAGTGCATCAAGCCGAGCTGCCAGACCACCGCCACCAGCGTTGTACTCAACACCGCCACGGTGCTGCGCATGCAGTTGGTGAACCAGTAGAGCAGGATCAACGTGATGATGAAGGCGACGCCGAAGAACATCACCACCATGACCAGTCCATCGATCAGGTCGCCGACTTTCTTGGCGAAACCGACGATGTGGATCTGTACGTTGGGGTTCTGGGCTTCGAACTTGTTGCGGATCTTGTCTTCGAGCTCGTGAGAGAACTTGCGATAGTCCAGCGCCAGCAATTTGCCTTGGTCCTGCGGGTCCGGGTAGGACTCCAGCAGCGGGATATCGACAATGCTCGACTTGAAGTCGTTGGCCACCAGACGCCCGACCTGACCGGACTTGAGCACGTTGTTGCGCAACAGGTCGAGGCTTTGCTGGGAACCGTTGTAGCTCTGCGGAATCACTTCACCACCGGCGAAGCCCTCCTCTGTCACTTCGGTCCAGCGTACGCTCGGGCTCCACAGCGACTTGAGGCCGGAACGATCAACACCGGAGATGTAGAACACCTCGTCGTTGATCTGCCGCAGAGTCTCCATGTACTCCTTGGAGAAGATGTCGCCATCAGTGGCTTCCACCGAGATGCGCACCGTGTTGCCCAGGTTCGCCAGATCGTTGCGATGCTCCATCATCTTTTGAATGAACGGATGCTCGAGCGGGATCATTTTTTCGAAACTGGTGGACGGCCGGATCAGCGTCGCTTGCCAGAACAGGAAAATACTGACCAGCAGGCAGATCACGATCACTGCCGGGCGGTTGTTGAAAATCAGGCGTTCGAGAAACGTCGCCTTGTCATGATGATGAGTGCTCAAGGATGTCATAGACCCGCCTTCTTATTATTTGCCCGGCTCATTTGGACGACCCATTTTTTCCATTCTCTGCGCCGGCGCCGGTTGGCGAAGTGACGCGAACGCCACCCTGTCCTGCCAGAATCAGATTGCCGTTGCCCGCTGCGGTGACGGCCGAAACGGAAATTCGATCCGGACGGTTGAACACGCTGAAGGTTTCGCCGTTGTCGTTGCTGCGGATCACCGAACCACCGTTGCCGACGATCACAATGGAACCGTCGTCGAGCAGCGTCGCGCCGGAAAGACCGAATTCCAGCGCACCGCGAGCGGCCTTGAGCTCAATCGGCTCCCAGGTCGTACCAAAATCGGTGGAGCGAAACAGATTGCCCCGCAACCCGTAGGCCAGCAGCGTATTGGCTTGAGCGGTGCCGATCACGCCGAACAGTGAGCCCTCATAGGGACCTTCAAGCTTCTCCCAGGTCTGGCCCCAGTCGGCGGAGCGGAACATGCTGCCCTGCTCGCCGACGATGAACAGCCCGGAATCCTTGACCGCGGCGATGGCGTTGAGGTGGTACTGGTCTTCATTGTCCAGGCGATCGCTGACGTCTTCCCAGTTTTTTCCGCCGTCGGTGGTGGCCAGCAACGCGCCGTAAGCACCCACGGCAAAGCCGCTGTTGACGTCCTGGAACCAGACGTCGAGCAGCGGCGATTCGCGTTTCAGATCTTCGAATTGCTTGGTCCAGGTGACGCCGCCGTCCTCGCTTGCGAGGATCTGCGCGTCATGGCCGACGGCCCAACCGTGTTTGTCGTCGACGAAATACACCGACGTCAGCAGTTGCCGCGTCGGCACCTTGGCTTGGGTCCAGGTCGCGCCCTGGTCATCAGAATACAGAATGTGCCCGCGATCCCCGACCGCCACCAGACGCTTGCCGGCGTGCACGACGTCGAGCATCAGGCTCTTGCTGGCTTTGGCAGATTCAACGGAATAAACAATGTCGGATGCTGGCGCAGCAGCGGCCAGCGCAGGTGCCGACAACACGGCACAGCCCAACAGCGAGAGCGCTGTAGCCAGCAACGCGAATTTGCGTAGTGCCGGCGGGCGGCAGATACCCACACCCATGACAGGCTCACTCATAGACCTTCCCCCATTATTATTGTTAGGTCGTTCAACCTTTCTGGGCGCCATAAGGGTGCTCTTTGCGAATGCCTTTTCTGGAGCATAGTCCTGAAATACGCAATCTAGAGCCCCTTCGGAAGCTGGCTTATCCTATCGGGGTTTGGAAAGGTCTGACAATCGACGCCACGTTATGTTTTGTTAACCTGGGGGGTATGGGTGGATGCTGAATGATGGGGCATTCGGATGGATGATTTCTATGCGTGTACATATCCGTTGCTGCGGTAACGGCTGATTATGGTTTCGCTCTTACAGCGAGTCACTTTTCCAGACGCCGAAAAGTAACCAAAAGGCTTCGCCCCGGCGTACGGCGCCTCGCTAAAGCTCCGCGTTCCCTCGCTACGGTGTCCATCAGGGGGCATCGCCTACGGTCTGCTTCGCGACGACCTCCTCTCGATGTGTGCGGCTTCGCCGCACGGCGCTGCGCGCCTAACCCCCTGATGAACACCTACACTCGGCCTGCCGAAGGGGCGAAAGATCAAAAGCAGGATCAACATCTAAAGCCACAGCCACAGCCAGATCAAAAGATCGCAGCCTCGTTTCACTCGACAGCTCCTACAGGGGATGGGTGTACATCCGCCCTTCACCACTCAACAGGCCGAGCGTTAGCTCGCCTGCAGCTTTTGATTTTGATCTTGCTTTGCCCGCCCCTTCGGGAGGCTGAGTGGAGGTGTTCATCTGGGGGGTAGGCGCGTAGCGCCGTTCGACGAAGTCGAACACATCGAGAGGAGGTTGAAGCGAAGCCAACCGGAGGCGATGCCCCCAGATGGATACCGGAACGAAGGAACGCCGAGCCTAAGCGAGGGGCCGGACGCTCGGGGCGAGCCTTTTTTTGCTTACTTATTTTTGGCGTTTGAAAAAAAAGTGAGTCGCCGTAAGGGCGAAACCCTAAGCAGCCGTTACCGCAGGAATGGATATTCACTCCTGCAGAACTAAGGCCAAAATCAAGCCAGGCTTTTGCTGACCACCTCAAACACATCACTAGACAGTTGACCCGAAGCACGTATCCGCTCCAGCTCACCTTTCATCAACGCCTGACGCGCATCGTCATACTTGCGCCAGCGAGTCAGCGGCGCCAGCTGCCGGGAAGCGATCTGCGGATTAAACCCGTTCAACTCAATCACCAGATCCGCCAGGAACCGATACCCGGACCCGTCAGCCGCATGGAAGTTGATCAGATTCTGCCCGGCAAACGCACCGACCAGCGCCCGCACCTTGTTCGGGTTCTTGATATTGAACGCCGGATGCTGCATCAACGCCTTGACCCGCTCCAGACCACCAGGCAACACACTGCCCGCCTGAACACTGAACCACTGATCCATGACCAACGGATTATCCTTGAAGTGCTCGGCAAAACTCGCCAACGCCGTGGCCTTCTCTTCTTCGAACGGCGAATTCACCAGCACCGCCAACGCCGTCAGACGCTCAGTCATGTTGTCGCTGGTCTCGAACTGCTCAAGCGTCGCCGCCAACACTTCCGGTTTGCCGATGAGCATCAGGTACGACAGCGCAATGTTCTGCAATGCGCGACGAGCGAAGTGCTCGGCCTCGGCTACATACGGGGTTTTCTTCGACAGGTCGCGATTGGCCTGATAACGCAGCCACAACGCTTCGAACAAACCTTCTGCCAATTGCTTGCGAGCAAACTCGCGAGCGATGTGAATGGCATCAACATCAGCCACTTCGCTGATTTCGGTCAGATACGCCTCGCCCGGCAGCGAAAGCATTTCCGCGACCATCGCCTGATCCAGCGTCTCGTCCGACAGCACGGTGCGCAAGGCAGAAATCAGGCGCTGATCCAGCACCAGTTTCTCGCCCTTTTGCTGTTGAGCAATCAGCTCTTGCAGCACCTGAACCGACAATTGCTGACCCGCATCCCAGCGGTTGAAGCCGTCGCTGTCGTGCTGCATCAGGAACATCAGCTGATCGCGGTTGTACGGGAAGCTCAGTTTCACCGGCGCCGAGAAGCCACGCAGCAACGAAGGCAATGGCTGTTCCGCGATGTCGATGAAGGTGAACGTCTGCTCGGCTTCGGTCACCGAAATGACCCGTGAGGTGCCCTGAGCGCTGGTTTCACCGGAAAGACGCAACGCAATGGCCGCACCTTTGGAGTCCAGCAAGCCCAACTCGACCGGGATCACGAACGGCAACTTCTCAACCTTGTCCGGAGTTGCCGGGCAACTTTGACGGAACGTCAGGCTGTAGGTTTTCGCCGCCGCGTCGTAGGACTCGCTGACCGCCAAACGCGGTGTGCCGGCCTGGCTGTACCAGCGTTTGAACTGGGTCAGGTCGACACCGTTGGCGTCTTCCATGGCCTTGATGAAGTCGTCGCAGGTCACGGCCTGGCCGTCATGGCGTTCGAAGTACAGGTCGCTGCCTTTGCGGAAGCCTTCGGCGCCGAGCAAGGTGTGGATCATGCCGACCACTTCCGAACCCTTTTCGTACACGGTCAGGGTGTAGAAGTTGGAAATCTCGATGAAGCTGTCCGGGCGCACGGCGTGAGCCATGGGACCCGCATCTTCGGCGAACTGGTGGGTGCGCAGGTACGCCACGTCCTGGATGCGCTTGACCGTGGCCGAGTTCATGTCAGCGGAGAAGCCCGAATCACGGAACACGGTGAAGCCTTCCTTCAGCGACAACTGGAACCAGTCGCGGCAGGTCACGCGGTTGCCCGACCAGTTGTGGAAGTACTCGTGGGCAACGATCGCCTCAACCCGCTGGTGCGCGGCGTCGGTGGCGGTTTCGGCGCGGGCCAGCACGGCGCTGGAATTGAAGATGTTGAGGCCCTTGTTCTCCATCGCGCCCATGTTGAAGTCGTTGACCGCGACGATCATGAAGATGTCCAGATCGTACTCGCGACCGTAGACCTCTTCGTCCCAGCGCATGGACTTCTTCAGGCTGTTCATGGCGTGCTGGCACTTGTCGATGTTTTCCGGCTCGACATAAATGCGCAGCGCCACAGCGCGATCGGTCATGGTGGTGAAGGTGTCTTCGACGCACCACAAATCACCGGCCACCAGCGCGAACAGGTAGGCCGGTTTCTTGAACGGATCTTCCCAGGTCGCCCAGTGCCGGCCGTCTTCGCCCGGACCGCTGGCAATCGGGTTGCCGTTGGACAGCAACACCGGATAGCTGTGCTGCTCGGCAACCACCGTGGTGGTGAACGTGCTCATCACGTCCGGACGGTCGAGGTAATAGGTGATCTTGCGGAAGCCTTCGGCCTCGCACTGGGTGCAGAACATCGTGCCGGACTTGTACAGGCCTTCCAGCGCAGTGTTGGTTTCCGGGTGGATCTTGACGCTGGTGTCGACCGTGAAGGTGGTGCTGGTCGGGTGCAGGGTCAGGTGATTCTCGGTCAGTTGGTAGTCCGCTTCGGCCAACTCACGGTCAGCCAGGGTCACCGACAGCAACTCAAGCTGCTGGCCATCCAGCACCAGCGGCGGCAGGCCCGGGCCACGTTCAGGATTGCGGCGCATCACCAGTTGCGCATGGACCAGGCTGTGGTCCTCGAACAACTCGAAGGTCAGGTGCGTCTCGTCGATCAGGTACTCGGGCGCCTGATAGTCCTTCAGGTAGATCATCTTCGGTTGTTCGGTGCGCATGCTGGAGTCCTTACTGATGCACGGCGAGCTGGTAGGCCGTGTATTTACGAATATTGATCACGCCAGTGTCGAAGATCAGGTATTGCCCTTTGATCCCTAGCAGCGTGCCTTCGGCAATCGGGTTCTTGTCCAGGTTGAAGCTGACAATCTTCGCCGGGTATTGCTCGATCGGATATCGGATTTCGAGCGGTTCGACATCGGCAATAGTCTGGATCGCCTGTAGGCCGAATCGTTCCTGCAAAACTTGCAAACCTTCGGCGCAGCTGTCGAACAGCTGATCACGAACCTGCGCCAAGTCGACCGACACCGCATCGCCCTTGAGTAAAGCACGCCAGTTGGTCTTGTCTGCCACCTGACTGCGGAACAGGTCTTCGACGAAGCCCGACTGCTGACGGGTCGAGACACGCATGATCGGCAAGGCCTGGCGGGCGCCCTGATCGATCCAGCGGGTCGGCAGCTGGGTGGCGCGGGTAATCCCGACCTTCACCCCCGAGGAATTGGACAGATACACAATGTGATCCGTCATGCAGAACTTCTCGCCCCACTCCGGCTCACGGCAGGTGCCAGCGTCATAGTGGCAACGCTCCGGGCTCATGATGCAGATGTCGCACTGGGCCAGTTTGGTCATGCACGGGTAGCAGTAACCCTGACTGAAACTGGTTTTGGTCTTGCGTCCACAATGGGTGCAGTGAATCGCCCCCAGGTATTCCAGGCGCACCGTGGTCCCGATCAATGGATTGACCGGCACCTCGACGTCGTCCAGACGAAACGCGTACTGCACGTTCGGCCCGTCAAGGCGCGCCGACATTTTGCTGATTGCACCGCGGCCAATCTCGATCAATGGACGGCATCCGATTTGAACAGGATATTCGGCACTTCGATCAACTTGGAGCCGCACTCCTGCACGCCCATGTAACCGGTGCGCTGGTCTTCGGGCAGGTTCTGGATTTCCCAGGCGATCATCGCTTGCAGCGACAGTTCGCGTTGTTCGGCGGTGAGTTTGCCACCGTCGGACCATTTACCGATTTCCACCGCCAGTTTCAGGCTCTGGTAGATATCGGGGGTGATGTTGTTGATCATTTCGTTAAAAGAGGACATCAAGGGCTCCGCGCTCTTTATTCACATAACTAATTTATGGCGGCCAGTTTACGGCGGTTGTACAAACCACCCAACAAACCAGTCAAGCATCCGACGAGCAACCCGCCGACGTGGGCCGCATTGGCAATTTCACCGAAGCCGATCATCGAGACCAGCCCGGACAGGCAAAGCAATAGCCACACCAGCATCATCACCAGCACGCCGCGCGGCAGGCGATAAGCACGGTTAGGCGACAATATCTGGAAAATCCAGCAATGCCCGAGCAGGCCGTAGAGCACGCCGGACAACCCGCCAAACAGGGTCGGTCCACTGAAATAATACTGGGCGTAGTTGGACACCAGGCCGAACAGCAACGTCAGACCAATCAGGTTGATACTGCCTTGGCGCGACTCGATGCGTCGCCCCAGTTCCCAGTACCACATGCCGTTCATGGCCAGGTGCAGAATGCCGAAGTGGATCAGCATCGGCGTCACCAGACGCCACCACTGCCCCGCCGCCAGGCTGTCAGCCAATGGCACGAAGTGGATGTACTCGCCGACAATGCGGAAATCGAGGAAGGTCAGCCAGCGCATCGTGTCGAGGTTTTCGCCCAGCAGCGTCACCGCGCCGACAAGCAGGCTCAGCAGTAACACGAACGCTGTCGCCTTGGCGTGGCGCAGTTGCTCGACGAAACCTGGGCGCTTTATGGTTTGCGCCACCGGAATGTCCAGCTGTTGATCAGGATCACCGGCCGGGAAGCGTTCGTACAACGTGCGCACGTCTTCGCTGATGTTGGCCGGCACCCACAGCACCTGCTCGCCTGCCTCTTCGCTGACCCGATGCGGCACCTGCATGCGCTGTAACAGTTTGACGAACCCGCTCAAGTCCACCGCCAGCGGCAGCCGTAAAACAGCAACGGCACTCATCGCAGCACCTCCGGCCGCTCGACATCGACCCAGACAAATTTATGCGGGTCGAGACGGGTTTCCTGGTCCAGACGGTAGGCAACCAATTTGCCGTAAAGCACCGCGCTGTAATCCAGACAGGCCAGGTTCGGCCGGATCGGCGCCGGTTTGCCGCTGCGCCAGTAATGGCCGACGAACAACAAAGGTTCATCGACGCCATAGCGCAGCAAGGTGTTTTTTTCAGTGGACGACAGCGGCGTCCGGGCCACGGGTTCGGGCAAGGCGTCGGGCTGGAACACAATGTCTCCGTAGGTTTGCGGGTCGTCTTCCCAGAACTTGGTGCGGAAGAACGAACGCGTCAGGCCATCGCCGCTGGTCATTGTCAGACCATGAGGCAAGCGCATGTCAGTGCCGCGCAGCAGGCGGTCGAACACGGTGCAGGCAAAACTGCCCGGCACCGCGGAGGCCTGGAGGAAGTGCTCATCGACGCACCCGTTGGGGAACAAGGCTCGCAGCGGCTCGATCAGCCCCGCGTCCCAGCAAGCATGCACCACCCGGAAACGCCCGGCATCGACGAACAATGGCATCTCATAGAACCATTGCAGGAAGTCATGCCAGTCAGCCGGATGGTCTTCGAATTGGGTCAGGGTTTCGTTCAGCAAACGGGCATGGCGCGGGGTGTGTTCACGCACGAACTGCTTGCCGCTGCCCGGAGGCGCCGGCGTGCTCCAGCCGAGAGCGTTGAATTCATGGTTACCCATGATGCACAGCGCCTGGCCGGCTTCGACCATGTCGTGAACGATGTGCAGCGCTTCGCGAATCCGCGGGCCGCGGTCGATGATGTCGCCGACGAACACCGCCATGCGCGACGGATGCCGCCAGACACCACCGTGTTTTTGGTAACCGAGCCGGTCGAGCAAGTGCTCAAGGGTCAGAGCGCAACCGTGCACGTCACCGATCAGGTCGTAGCTTCGCGCGGGATCGAGCATCAGTCGCCTCCACCACCCAACTTGCTGCCCCAGCCGAGTTTGGTCCGGCATACTTCATAGTAGTTGTGGTCGAGCGGGTGAATCAGCCGCAGCTTCTGGGCTTTCTTGCTGATGGTGATGGTGTCACCCGGTGCGCAGGTGAAATGGTTCTGCCCGTCACAGGAGACTTGCGGGTAAATCTGCATATCTTTGGACACGACGATTTTCAGCTCACTGTTGCCATCGACCACAATCGGCCTGCCCGACAAGGTATGGGGGTACATCGGCACAATCACAATAGCGTCGAGTTTGGGATGCATGATCGGCCCGCCCGCCGACAGCGCGTAGGCGGTCGAACCGGTGGGCGTGGCGACGATCAGGCCGTCGGCCTTCTGGCTGCAGACGAACTGGCCGTCGATGTACAACTCGAACTCGATCATCCGCGTCGATTTGCCGGGGTGCAGCACCACATCGTTCAGCGCATCGCCCTGACCAATGGCCTCGGCGTGGCGGCGGACTTCGGCTTGCAGCAGGAAGCGGTTTTCCACCAGATAGTGGCCGTCGAGCACTTCGGCGACTTTGACTTCCAGCTCATCAGGGCGAATATCGGTCAGGAAGCCCAGGCTGCCACGGTTGATGCCGAGCACCGGAATATTGTGCCGGGCCAGTGCCCGCGCGGCGCCCAACAGGCTGCCATCACCACCGACCACAATCACCATGTCACATACTTCGCCGAGCATCTTGCGCGACGAGGTTTGCAGGCCATGACCCGGCAGCACTTCGGCGATGGTGTCTTCGAGGATCACGTGCAGGTGACGATCGAGCAGAAACCGTTTCAGTCGGCGAACGGTATCCAGCACCTGAGAACTGCCCAGGCGACCGATGATGCCGATATTACGAAATTGCTCCATGGGGCTCCTAATGAAGGGCAGCGGCGGCGAAAAACACGATTATGGTCGAAAGCGCGGGATAGACAAAATCCTTTCAGCCACAACGGTGTACTCACGATTGAGGCTATGCTCGCAAGATGATCCTATTTCCCGATTTGCTGCAGTTACCCCACCAGTTGCGCCACCCCGAAGTGCGCGACCTGGCCTGGGTCATCCTCGCGCCGCCGATGCTGGGCGTCACGACGTGGCCGCAGCGTCATCCGCTGACCGGCAGTGACTGGGTACAAGCACCGGAGCGGCTGGAACGGTGGCTGCGGCAACTCGATCACGACAGTTATGACTTGCTGCACTGGCTGGCGCAGGCCAGAACCCGGCGATTGGGCTTGTACTACGAACGCCTCTGGCAATACGCCGTGCGGCACGCGCCGGGTATCGACCTGATTGCCGCCAACATGCCGATCCGCCGCGAAGGCCACACGTTGGGCGAGCTGGACATGCTGCTGCGCGATCGTGACGGCGTGCATCATCTGGAACTGGCGATCAAACTTTACTTAGGCCCGCAAAACGGCGACGGACACGACACGGCGCAGTGGCTGGGCCCCGGCTGCCATGATCGGCTGGACCGCAAACTGGCCCATCTGACTGAGCATCAATTACCGATTTCGGCGCGCCCGGAGAGCCGTGAAGTATTGGCGGCGTTGGATATCCAGCAGTTCAGTGCACATTTGTGGTTGGGCGGCTATTTGCTGTATCCGTGGCCGGGCCCGGCCGAGCCACCGAATGGCGCACATCCCCAGCATTTACGCGGTAGCTGGCTGCACCAGAAGGATTGGGCAGACTTTGTCGTGCAGCGCCCGTTCGGTCGCTGGCAACCCCTGCCCCGCCATGCCTGGCTGGCGCCGGCGCACTATCCGGTGGAGCAGACCTGGAGCACTGAACAGCTGAATGCCTGGCTCAGTGATCTGGAGCCACTGGCCCCGGCGCAGTTGCTGGTGCGACTCACAGAAAACGCCCAGGGCGATTGGGAAGAAGCCGAACGGCTGTTTCTGGTGGCGGATCTTTGGCCTAACGTTCCTGGCAGTGGCTAGTTTGTTGGTGATTGAACTGGCCCCATCGCGGGCAAGCCTTGCTCCTACAGGATTTTTGTCGTTCACAAAATTCGTGATCGACACCGATCTTGTAGGAGCATGGCTTGCCCGCGATGAGGCCAACTCGATTTAAACGGTCAACCGCAATGCCAGCGCCGCCAACGTCACCAACAACACCGGCACCGTCAGCACAATCCCGACCTTGAAGTAATACCCCCAGCCGATCCGAATGCTCTTGCGCTCCAGCACATGCAACCACAGCAGCGTCGCCAGGCTGCCGATCGGCGTAATCTTCGGCCCCAGGTCGCTGCCGATGACGTTGGCGTAGATCATCGCCTCCTTCACCACCCCGGTCGCCTGGCTGGCATCGATCGACAGCAAACCGATCAGCACCGTCGGCAGATTGTTCATCATCGACGACAGCAGCGCCGTCAGCACGCCAGTGCCCATCGCCGCGCCCCACACGCCGTAACCGGCAAAACCATCCAGCCACCCGGCCAGATAGCCCGTGAGCCCCGCGTTGCGCAGGCCATAGACCACCAGGTACATGCCCAGCGAGAAAATCACGATATGCCACGGCGCTTCTTTGATGACTTTGCGCGTGGAAATCTTGTGACCACGGGCGGCGATGGCCAGCAGCAACGCCGCGCACACCGCAGAGATGGCACTGATCGGAATCCCCAGAGGCTCCAGCGCGAAGCAGCCGAGCAGCAGAATCACCAACACGGCCCAACCGGCATAAAACGTGGCCTTGTCATGGATCGCCGTGGCCGGATGCGCCAGTTGCTCGGGGTCGTAATCCTTGGGGATGTCACGACGGAAGAACCACATCAGCATCGCCAGCGTGGCGGCGACGCTGACGAAGTTGACCGGAATCATGACTGCCGCATAACGGTTGAACGTGATGTGGAAGAAGTCCGCCGAAACAATATTCACCAGGTTCGACACCACCAGCGGCAGACTCGCCGTGTCAGCGATGAAACCGGCGCCCATGACGAACGCCAGGGTCGCCGCCGGGGAAAAGCGCAACGCCAGCAGCATGGAAATCACGATGGGTGTGAGAATCAGCGCTGCCCCGTCGTTGGCGAACAACGCCGACACCAACGCACCGAGCAGCACCATGTAAGCAAACAGCTTGCGTCCGCTACCCCGCCCCCAACGGGCCACATGCAACGCAGCCCAGGCGAAAAACCCCGCCTCGTCCAGCAACAGACTGATGACAATCAGCGCGACAAAGGTACCGGTGGCGTTCCAGATAATCTGCCACACCAGCGGGATATCACTCAGGTGGACGACCCCGAAAACCAACGCAAGCACCGCGCCGAATACCGCGCTCCAGCCGACGCCAAGGCCTTTTGGCTGCCAGATCACCAAGGTGATGGTCAGCAGAAAAATCAACGATGCGATCAGCATGCAGTGCAGCCTTGTCGAAAAACAAACCGCGATTCAGCCGCAACGCACGAGCAGAGTAAAGCCAAACTTGCCCCCCTCCCCCTAAACGCACCGGGGTCGATGTAGCAGCTGCCGAGCCTGCGAGGCTGCGTTCGGCGACGCAGTCGTCGTAAACCCTGCGAACGCGGTATTCCTGGGACACTGGGGTGCCTGATTTCACGACGACTGCGTCGCCGAACGCAGCCTCGCGGGCTCGGCAGCTGCTACAGGTGTGGCTTCACAATCGAATGACATGGCCCTCGATCGGTGCGATCTGGCCATGAAACAAGCGGGAAATCACGCTCTGCGCGGCTTCATAGCCTTTGTCCTCGACCACTTCCAGCAACGGTTTATCAGCCGCAGTCAACTGCCGGTAGAAACGTTGCAAACCCTCACCAATATGCTGGCTGACTCCTTCCGCCCCCCACTCGGCATTGCGCTTGCGGATCTGGATCGGCGCAAAAAAGAACACCGGTTGCGGCCCCTCGATGGCCGTCAATCGAGCCTCATCGGTGCTTTGCGCAGAACCGGCGAAGCAGCTGTAAACCAACTGCCCGGCAAAATGCTGGTGGACCTGATCACGTAAATCCAGGTCGCCGGAAAAATCCACATACAACGTAGGGCGGTCATTGGCCAGGCTTGCCAGTTCCGAATAGGACACCGTGCGCTCGTAACAGCCCAGCGTTTCGACAAAGGCCTTGTTGCCGGTCGAGGTCAGCGCCACCCGCTCCAGGTCAGGATGATTTTCCAGGCAGACCGCCGTGCCATAGGCGGTTTTGCTTGAAGCACTGGAGAACACCAGTCGCGTTGCGCCGAAGAACTGGTTGTCCTGGAGGAAGTCCGCGAGCATCGACGACGTCAGGAACAGCGGTTTGAGCAAAATCTGCAGGTTCTCGGTTTCAGGGCTGTAGTATGAATCCCAGCTGCAACGGGTGTATTGGTTGTAAGCCGACGTCAGTGCCTGCCGATGCTCGGCGGCGTCATAGAAACCACGCTCGGTGACCCGTTCCGGGCGCATCCACAGATGGCTGGCAATCGGAAAATACCCATAGAAGCGCTCCCCGACTTTGATACCGGCCACGTCAGACGCCACGACATCGGCAAAACCCCACGCTGGGATGTGACCCCATTCCGCCAACCCTGTAGGAAAGAATTCCCAGTAGTTCATCGAATCGCCATAAGCGGCGTAGGTAATGTTGTTAGTGGTCAACGCGCACCGGTCGATCTTGAAAATCACCTCTCCGGCAGCCGGGATCAGGCTACGTTGTTCCTGCTCGATTCGGCTTTGGTCGAGGGCGTTTTTGCGGGTGATCAGCCGTGTTACCGTGCTCGGACTTTGCATCTTTCAGACTCCTGCTGCGAGTGAATGGCGGGTAGCACCAGAGTAGTGGCAGCCGATGAAGAGCGGGTTCGGAAACACCAAGGGCATCGCGCCCACCCTCAATCCCCGCGCAAAGCCGCTGAAACGGCCGAGTCAGGCCCGGGCGATTTTCACCGTAGAGGCGATTTACGAAGCGTTTGTTCGGATTTGGCGGCGCGATGGCTGGTCGGGTTTGACCACGCGCGCGGTGGCCCTGGAAGCAGGCGTCGCCATTGGCACGCTGTACGACTACTTCCCGAGCAAGGAAGCCTTGCTGTCAGGTTACGTCCGACATTGCCTAGAGCACCTGTTGCAACAGGTGGATGAACAGGTCGTACAGCCCACGGATCTGGACTGGCAGACCCGGATCAACCGCCTGATACGCCTGACCTGTGACCCGATCGAGTCCAGGCAACCGTTGTTCGACTATGAACTGATGACCCTCGAACACCGGATCGCCGAACCCAAACACCATCGGCGAGTGTTCCAGGAGCTGTCGCAGAAGTGGCGCGAAGCCTTCGCAGCCTGTACCGATTTGCCCGTATGCCCTTCAGAACAAACCATTGATTCCTGGCTGATCACGGCTTGGGGCGGTCGCCGTTATTGCGTCACCGCACAACCTGCGGCGGCGCAAACCGCCGCATGGCTAACGGAAATGGAAGCAATGATCTGTAGCCGACTGGCCAGGTAATCCATGTGGGAGCGAGCTTGCTCGCGATGAGGCCATGTCAGTCAACGTCATTGTTGAATGTAAAACCGCTATCGCGAGCAAGCTCGCTCCCACAGGGTACGTACCTTGACCACCGGCATTTGGCATCACGCTTTCTTGTGTTGTTCGACCCAAAGACCATAAGCATTGATGAATTTTTGCAAAAACGGCTTGAGCGACTCGGACAGGTTACCTGCCTCGTCGAACGCTGAACCGGCGCCGCTCAGATAGGCTTCCGGTTGCTGCATGCACGGCACATCCAGAAACACCATGGACTGGCGCAGGTGATGGTTGGCGCCAAAACCACCGATAGCGCCCGGCGAAGCACTGATCACCGCTCCGGGCTTGCCGCTCCAGGCACTCTTGCCATAGGGACGCGAACCCACATCGATCGCGTTCTTCATCGGCGCAGGCACCGAACGGTTGTATTCGGGGGTGACGAACAGCACCGCGTCGGATGAGCTCACTTGTTGCCGGAAAGTGCTGTAGGCTGCCGGCGGTGAAGCACCATCGATGTCCTCGTTGTAGAGCGGCAGATCGCCGATTTCGACGATAACCAGTTTGAGATTGGCAGGCGCCAGCTCGGCCAGGGCCAGCGCCACCTTGCGATTGATCGATTCCTTTCTCAAGCTGCCGACCAGTACAGCGATCTTATAGACGTTGCTCATGGAAGATTCTCGACTGTCCGATGGAAAGAGCTTGTAGTTATAGATGACGATTCAACCAGTGGGCGACTGAAAACGCCGCCCCTGACTATTTTTTTCCTGTAGGAAAACTTACCTCGCCCAACCACGGTCTACAGAGCCGCAAATTGAGTGATTTATCCCCAGAGGTTCTAAGCAGATGGCAGCAGTACTCGTCGGTCAGTTCCATGCAAGAGACGCGGAAGGCCGCGTTTATTCCGTGCATGAGTTCCAGGAATCCACCCCGTCGGCAGACGGCCTCACTGGCTCGGTGCCTGTCACCACTTATAAGCTGGCCATTGGCGATCGCGTTAAAAAGCTCGATGACAACCAGTTTTTGCTGGTGCAATCGGACGTCACTATCGTGCGCGAGCCCGACACCTATGTCGGCACCCGGCCGGAAACCAACGTCGCTTCATAACCCCGTGTTATGAGCAGAAGTCATATGCGCGCACTTGAGTTAGGATTCAGCCACTGACTCCCTCACCTGCTGAACATGGACTTCACGCATGCGTTTACGTCATATCGAAGTGATCCAGGCGCTCCTGCAGACCGGTCACCTGGGCACCGCCGCCGAATGGCTGCAGTTGCCTGTGGCCGAAGTCGAAGGGATTCTGCGCGACGCCGAGGATCAGTTGGGTTTCATGCTGTTTTCCAGCGTGCGTGGACGCTTGCAGGCTACGCGTGAGGCGCGGGAGTTACAGGTCCAGATCGCCCACGTCTATGAAGCGCTCGAGCCGGTCCAGCGCCTGGCCAACAGCCTCAAGCAATATCAGGCTCCGCCCTTGCGGATCGTCTGCACGCCGCCCCTGGCACAGCAGCTATTGCCACAGAGCATTGCCGCCCTGCGCCGACGTCTCCCTGACGCGCCTTGCACCCTTCTGAGTCAACCTACCCGCGAGATCGTCAGAAACCTGCTGCTGCGCGAAAGCGATCTGGGCCTGAGCCTGCATGACCCCGATCACGCCGACATTCATTGCCAGGTGATTGCCCAAGGCAAGCTTCAGCTGCTTGCGCCCCACGGCTGGTTGCAACCCAAACAAAAGTACATTTCGCTGCAGGATCTGGCCGGCCAATCGATGGTGGGCCTGGAAGGTCATGATCCGCTGAGCCCGGCGCTGGAAAACAAGCTGCATTCCCTGCGCCCTGCCCCGGTCATTCAGACCCGGGTACAGACTCACCAGATGATGCGCAGCATGGTCGAGGCCGGTGAAGGCCTGGCCATCGTCGACCCTTTCACCGCCCTCGGGGCCAAATCGGCCGGGCTGGATGCCTGCCCGCTGGCACCGGCCGTGCCGATCAGCCTGTATGCCTTGACCCTCAAGAATGGCGAGCCATCGCCAGCGATTCAGGCATTGCTGGGCATCATCACGGAACAAGCCGTGGCGATGTTGGCGAACTAACCGGGGTTTCCAGCGGGTTATCGAACAATCGATACCAGAACAGCGCCACTTCGGCGGTGTTCGGATCGATCCCGCGATAACGCAGATGATCGATTCCGCCCAAGACGTAACCGCTGCGCTCATAGAGTCGGCAGCCACCCAGGTTGTTGTTCTGGGTTTCGAGCATGATGCCCGGCAGTTTCTTTTTGCGGCTCCAAAACTGCGCTACATCCAGCAACGCCTTGGCCACGCCATGACGGCGCGCCGGCGCATGCACCGCCAACTCGTCGATATGGGCAAAGCCGTTCCAGTTGGTGCTGACCACCAGGTGGCCCACCGGCTCATCATCGAGATAAGCCATGAAAATCGCGCTGTCAGCGGCATCGCGGAAACTGCTGAACTCTTCGGGATCAATGCCGTAGCACTTGCGATAGGGCGTGATCGGCGTCACCGGCCATTGCTCCACCGGTTTGCCAATTTCGGCTGCGCCGTAGGCCTCGACTTCAAAACTGAAATCACTGCCCCAGATGTAGGCTGCAAAACCATCGTCGGCAACACGCACCGACAGCCCTGGGTATTTCGGATTCATGATCGGTTGCATACTGGGAAAGGTCCTCATTCCTTGATGCAATCAACGGTGTAATGCCGTCCATTGCCCTCGTCTTCGTGTTGCAATCCGTGCACATCAGCGACAAACCCCGGGAAGCTGCTATCGAACGTGCGCGCAAATGCCAGGTAATCAATGATCGAGCGCGTCGACTCGGTAAAACGCTCGCCGGGCATGATCAACGGAATCCCCGGCGGGTACGGCACCAGCATCACCGCGGCGATCCGCCCATCCAGAGCATCGATCGACACCGCTTCAACTTCGCCACGCACTAATTGATCATAGGCGTCAGACGGCTTCATGGCGATTTCCGGCAGCACCGTGTACATGCGCTTGAGGTGTTTGGCCGTGGCATTGCTGCGATAGCAGGCGTGCAGTTGATCGCACAGATCACGCAAACCCATGCCCTGATAACGCGCGACATTCTCTTGCGCCACGCACGGCAGACACGTCGCGAGGCTGACATTGGCATCGTAGCTGCGCTTGAACTCCAGCAACTCGGTCAGCAGCGTGCTCCATTTACCCTTGGTGATGCCCATGGAGAACAGCACCAGGAATGAATACAGCCCGGTCTTTTCAACGACCAGCCCACGTTCCCAAAGGAATTTGCTGACCACCGCCGCCGGAATCCCGCGCTCGCTGAGGGCGCCGCCTGCCGTCAGGCCCGGCATCACCAGCGTGACCTTGATCGGATCAAGCAGGACGTAGTCATCGGTCACGCCGCCAAAGCCGTGCCAGTCGGCGTCGGGTTGCAGCAGCCAGTCTTCGGTGATCACGCGATCGATGCCTTCCACCGACGGCGGCTGCCAGATGGAAAACCACCAATCGTCAGCGGCGATGTGCTGCCGCAAATTGGCCAGCGCCCGGCGAAAACTCAGCGCCTCGTCGAACATTTCCTGCAACAGCGATCGCCCGGCCGGACCTTCCATCATGGCCGACGCCACATCCAGCGAAGCGATGATGCTGTACTGCGGCGAGGTAGAGATGTGCATCATGAACGCTTCATTGAAGCGATCCCGATCCAGTTGCCGCGCGCCGCCGTCCTGGACGTGAATCATCGACGCCTGGCTGAATGCCGCCAGCAGTTTGTGGGTGGAATGGGTGGTGAACACCAGCGGGCCGTCCTCACTGCGGGAAGTGCCCATGCCGTAACGTCCGGCGAAGAACTCGTGAAACGCCGCGTAGGCGTACCAGGCTTCATCGAAGTGCAAGACCTCGACGCTGTTGCCCAGCTGCTGCTTGATCAGCTCAGCGTTGTAGCAGAGGCCGTCGTACGTCGAGTTGGTCACCACCGCCAACTTGACCTTGGGCGCCCGGCCCTTGGTCAGCGGGCTGGCGTCGATCTTGGCCTGAATCGATTCGCGGCTGAATTCGCTCAATGGAATCGGGCCGATGATCCCCAGCTCATTGCGCTCCGGGCACAGGTACAGCGGGATGGCGCCGGTCATGATGATCGAGTGCAATACCGATTTATGGCAGTTGCGATCCACCAACACCAAGTCATCGCGAGCGACCATCGAATGCCAGACGATTTTGTTGGCGGTCGAGGTGCCATTGATCACGAAGAAAGTGTGATCGGCGCCGAAATTGCGGGCAGCACGGGCCTCGGCTTCTGCCAGCGGACCGGTGTGATCGAGCAAGGAACCGAGTTCCGGCACCGACACCGACAAATCGGAACGCAGGGTATTTTCCCCGAAGAACTGGTGAAACGCCTGACCCACCGGGCTCTTGTGGTACGCCACGCCGCCACCATGACCGGGGGTGTGCCAGGAATAATTGGAGTCGGCCGTGTGCTGTACCAGCGCTTTGAAAAACGGCGGCAGCAGACCATCCAGATATTTGCGTGCCGCTCGGGCGACCTGCCTGGCCAGAAAAGGCACGGTGTCTTCGAACAGATAAAGAATCCCGCGCAGCTGATTGAGTTCAGCCATGGCATCGGCGGGAGCGTTCTCCAGGGTCACCTGCTCACCCAGTGCGAAGATCGGCAAGTCGGGCGCACGCACCCGCGCCAGGCCGATCAGCTCGGCCATGTTGTGCAATAGATGAGAGTGAGTGCTGGCGTCTTCGGCCGCAATCAACATGCAGGAAAGACCGTGATGGGTCGAGGCAACCAGACGCCCTTCGGTGTAATCCACCGCCGAGACAATGCTGAAGCCTTCTTGCTCCAGCTCCCGGGCGATGCCACGCACGCGATCACCGGCGACGGTGTCGGCCTTGATGTCGCGATGGACGATCAGGACCGGGAATTTCAAATCTTTATACATGGGGCTCAGTGTCCTGAGGCGGCAGACCGTGGTCCGCCAATCACCTCAGGGTAGAGGGTTCGAGCGCATGTGGCGAGTGCGGTGCCCTAAAATGGGTCATCGGGCGCGGTACGCCCTTTCAAGTTTAAAAGATCGCAGCCTCGTTTCACTCGACAGCTCCTACAACGGAATGCGTAACCCTGTAGGAGCTGTCGAGTGAAACGAGGCTGCGATCTTTTTTAGAAAGGCCTACGCCTGAGCCTTGGCCTCGGCCAGTTGCTGCCAGAGCGATGGGGCGCCGGCAGATTTGGCGATGGTTTCCAGGCGTGCCACGTGTTGGGCCAGATCATCTTCGCTGGCACGGATAATCCGCGTCGGCTGACGATCGGCCGGCAGACGGCGGATCTCGGTGGCGGAATTGTCCGCACCTTCCCCGGAACCGTTGCCGTCGGAGGCATTACCGGCCAGGGACAGGCTGGTCTGGCCGCCCGTCATGGTCAGGTAAACGTCGGCGAGGATCTCGGAGTCGAGCAAGGCGCCGTGCAGTTCACGACCGGAGTTGTCGACGCCATAGCGTTTGCACAAGGCGTCGAGGCTGTTGCGCTGCCCCGGGTGACGTTCCCGGGCCATCATCAGGGTGTCGAGGATCGAGCAGTGCTGCGTGATGTCCGCACGATCGTGCTGGCCCATCAGGGCGAATTCGTTGTTGATGAAGCCAACGTCGAACGCCGCGTTATGGATGATCAGCTGCGCGCCCTTGATGAATTCAAAGAATTCATCGGCCACTTCAGTGAAGCGCGGCTTGCCGACCAAAAATTCGTTGGTGATGCCGTGGACGCCAATGGCGCCTTCATCACTCTCGCGGTCCGGTTGCAGGTAAACGTGGAAATGCCGGCCCGTCAGGCGCCGACCGATCAACTCGACACAACCGATTTCGATAATCCGGTGGCCGTCGGTCACCGGCATGCCGGTGGTTTCGGTATCGAGTACAACGGATCTGGTGGCCATCAGTGCTCAGCTCTCAACGGGTCAATCGTGCAAAAGCGGCGATGTTAACACGCTCGCCGGGGTCTTTCAGGTGCACCGCGTCATCGTTCATCGCGAGCAAGCTCGGCTCCCACAGGGGATTTGCGCCCAATAGAGATCCAATGTGGGAGCGAGCTTGCTCGCGATGGCCGCGACGCGGTGTATTGGCAGAAACTGAATCAGGCCTGCTTGTAACCGCGCACTTCATCCACGCCACGGTTGGCCAGTTGGTCAGCGCGTTCGTTGCCATGGTGACCGATGTGGCCACGCACCCATTTCCAGGTGACGTTGTGGCGGTTGACCTGCTCATCCAGCAACTTCCACAGGTCAGCGTTTTTCACCGGTTCTTTCGCGGCGGTTTTCCAGCCGCGCTTCTTCCAGTTGTCCATCCACTCGTTGATACCTTTCATCACATACTGCGAGTCGGTGACCAGCAGCACGTCGCAGGAGCGCTTGAGTTCTTCAAGGCCACGTATCGCGCCCATCAGCTCCATGCGGTTGTTGGTGGTGTTGGCTTCGCCGCCCCACAGTTCTTTTTCAATGCCCTTGCACACCAGCAACGCGCCCCAGCCGCCAGGGCCAGGGTTGCCTTTGCAGGCGCCGTCAGTGAAGAGTTCTACGCTATCGCTCATGCCAATCTATCCAGAAAATGCGGTGGCTCGCCGATCGGTGATCGACGATGCCCGAGGCCGGGGCAAACCCGGCCGGGAAAATAAAAAGTGTATTACGGATCGATGCGGCGACGATTGACCTTGGCCATCGGCAATGGAATCAGCTTGCCCATCGGTTCGCGCCGCTCCTGACGGACGGGCCGCAGGCCCACCACGATCTTGCGCGCAACCAATAAATAGAAGCCGCCACCCGAAAGTTGCCAGTCACCGGCCTTGCGCTCCCAACCGGCCAGACGAGCCTGCCAGGCGGGTGACGCAAGCGGCGGACGATAGCATCCGAAGCGGCGTTTCTCCAGCGCGAAGCCCAGCAGGTTCAACCAGTCACCGACTCGCGACGGGGAGATGCAGCGAGCCTTGCGCAAGGCGTCGTGAGCAAAAACGTGACGCAAGCCCCAGGTGCTCCAGGGGTTGATCCCGACGATCAGCAGATGCCCGCCGGGCCGCACGCTGCTCGCCGCTTCGCGCAACAGACCGTGGGGCGACAGGCAGAAATCCAGCCCATGCTGCAACACCACCACATCGGCGGCATGCTCGCTCAAAGGCCACGCCTGCTCTTCGCAGACGATCTCGACACCCGGCAATGGCGCGCCGAGCCGCACATTGCGCTGGACTTGCGGCGCCGACGGCGGCGTTTGGGCCGACGGACCGTAATGCACCAGGTAGCCACCGAAGAACCGTCCCAACTCGTCTTCGAGCATGCGACGTTCTTCGTCCAGCAGAAATTGCCCGATGGGGCCGGACAGCCATTCTCGGGCCGCGCTGATCAATGTCAGCCATTCAGGATCAGCCTGAGCGAACGCTTTATCGGTCATTGCATTCTCCAACGCGCCAGGAAGTTCTAAGATGCGCCATTGTTTTCCGCTTGGCGAATCCGACGATGATACAGATCAGTGCCCTGCCCGCCTTCACCGACAACTACATCTGGTTGTTACAAGACCACCGTACCCAGCGCTGCGCGGTGGTTGATCCGGGCGATGCCGCGCCAGTGCAGGCCTGGCTCGCAGCGCATCCGGGGTGGGTGTTGAGTGATATTTTGATCACTCACCATCATCATGACCACGTCGGCGGCGTCGAGCAGCTGAAAAAAGCGACAGACGCGACAGTCTACGGCCCGGCCAGCGAAACCATCCCGGTCCGGGACGTGGCGCTCAAGGACAACGACCGCGTCAGCGTGCTGGACTGGGACTTCGATGTCTTTGCCGTCCCCGGCCATACCCTGGGGCATATCGCCTATTACCATCATGGTTTGCTGTTCTGCGGTGACACCCTGTTCGCTGCCGGTTGCGGACGCTTGTTCGAAGGCACGCCGGAGCAAATGCATACCTCTCTGACTCGCCTCGCCGCGCTGCCTGAAGATACGCTGGTCTACTGCACTCACGAATACACTTTGAGCAACCTGAAGTTTGCCGCAGCGGTTGAACCAGGCAATCCGGACACTGCCGCACGTCTGGAAAAAGTCACCGCACAACGTGAAGCCGGAATCATGACGCTGCCCTCTACTCTGGCGCTTGAAAAGCTTACCAACCCGTTTTTGCGTGTCGACGAAACATCCGTTAAAGAAAAAGTGGACGAACGGAATGGAACCCAAAACCGGGCTCCGAGTGCGGTCTTTGCTGCTCTGCGTGCTTGGAAAGATAAGTTCTAAGTAGCCATCACGTTGGTACAAAAATTCTGAATGGTTGACCGCAGGGGGTACGCTTTCTAGAATCGCCCGACATTTTTGCCCGGAACTTACTTCCAGCCAATGTCGTCACCTATTCGTAAAGCCATCAATTCAGACGCATTGACCCGCTTGGCTCAAGCCATTGCGGTGGCTGTGTCCGCCACTCTGGCGGGCTGTTCAAGCCATGTGCCGCAGACCGAAGCGACACACACTCCGAACATCGCCGCTCGAGCCAAGCAGAAGCCTATCTGGCTCAGCGAAAAACCGACTCCGCAAATTCCGCAAGATGTCTGGGAGCGCATGCGCCAAGGCTTCCAGTTGCAGGACAACCTGGGCGTCAACCCGCGCATCGAGCAACAGCGCCTGTGGTTCGCCAGCAACCCGTCCTTCCTCGAAAACGCCGGCGAACGCGGCAGCCTCTACATTCACTACATCGTCGAACGCCTTGAAGAACGCAACATGCCGCTGGAACTGGCGCTGCTGCCGGTGATTGAAAGCGCCTACAACCCGATGGCCTATTCCCGGGCCGATGCGGTTGGCTTGTGGCAATTCATCCCTTCCACCGGGCGTTACTTCAACCTGCGTCAAACCCGTTTCTATGATGGCCGTCGCGATATCACCGCCTCGACCACCGCGGCCATGGATTACCTGACCCGCCTGCACGACATGTTCAACGGCGACTGGCTGCTGGCCCTGGCGGCTTACAACGCCGGCGAAGGCACGGTCAGCCGGGCCATCGAGCGCAACGAAAAGCTCGGCTTGCCGACCGATTACTGGAACCTGCCGCTGCCGGCCGAAACCCAGGCCTACGTGCCAAAGCTGCTGGCCCTGTCGCAAGTGGTGCTGGCACCTGAAGCCTACGGCGTGAACCTGAACCCGATCGCCAACGAACCGTACTTTCAGGTCGTCGAAATCAACCAGCGCATGGACCTGTCCAAGGTCGCCGCGGTGGCTAACATCGACGAAGACGAACTGTTCCAGCTCAACCCGGCCTTCAAGCAGCGCACCACCATCGATGGCCCCCAGCATTTGCTGGTGCCAACGTCCAAGGCGCAACTGCTGACGGCCAGCCTGTCGACCATGCGTCCTGAAGAGTTGATCAGCAAGAAGCCGCTCAAGCCGGTATTCGAAGGCTCGGACGACTCCGAACTCGCCAGTCTCAAACGCGTTTACCGCGTTAAACGCGGGGACAACCTGGCCGCCATCGCCAAGGCCAACAAGGTCGACGTCAAGGACCTGCAACGCTGGAACAAGCTGACCGGCAAGAATCTCAAGGCCGGCCAGGCGCTGGTCATGCAGGACGCCACCAAGCGCAGCAGTGGTCGCGTCAACACCGTCGTTGCGGCGGACAGCAAGGCAAACAGTAAAGCTGACAAACAGAAGCCGCAGACCCAATACAAGGTCAAGCAAGGCGATTCGCTGTACATGGTGGCCAAGCGTTTCAACGTTGAAATGCAGCACCTCAAGCGCTGGAACCCGCGTGTTGGCCAGGCGCTGAAGCCTGGTCAGATGCTGACGGTGGCTTCGCCGCACTAAAATGAGCCCCTGATTTCAGGGGCTTTTTTTTGCCTGCTATTTGAGGGCTGTCACAGACCCTTGTGGGAGCGAGCTTGCTCGCGATTGCAGTTTAAAGTTCAACTCAAATATTGCCTGGTAGTCCGCTATCGCGAGCAAGCTCGCTCCCACAGGTGTTGCGGCATGCAGGGCTATCGCGTCAACCGTTACCAGCGCATTAACCGCCTGTCTTTTTCCTGTCGATACAAGCTGTTACTGTACGGGCCACAAAGCCCAAGCCGCCTGGATCGGATCCCTGACTTGAAGCGTCCCCTCCTTCTGCTCCTGATCAGCCTGGCCTTGAGCTCCCCCGCAAGCGCGACGATCAGCGAAAGCCATGGTTATGCGCAGTTCGGCACGCTCAAGTACCCGGCCAGATTTACCCACTTCGACTGGGTCAACCCGCAAGCGCCCAAGGGCGGTACGTTGCGGGTGATGGCATTTGGCACCTTCGATACGCTCAATCCCTACACCTTCAAGGGCTCAAGCCCGGTTTCCACGCCGAATTTCCTGCAATACGGCATCAACGAGCTCAACGAACCGTTGATGGTCGGTACCGGCCAGTACGCGCCGTCCGGCGATGAGCCGACCTCCAGCTATGGCCTGATCGCCCAATCGGTGGAATACAGCGAAGACCGCAGCTGGGTGGTGTTCAATCTGCGCCCCGAAGCGCGCTTTCACGATGGCACGCCGATTACCGCCTATGACGTGGCGTTCTCCTACCGCTTGCTGCTCAAGGAAGGCCATCCGCAATACCGCACCAACCTTCAGGAAGTGTCGCGGGTCGACATCCTCAATCCGCAGCGCATTCGTTTCGTCTTCAAGCGCGCTGGCAACCCGTTGTTGATCCTGCGCCTGGGCGAATTGCCGGTGCTGCCCCAGCATTACTGGAAAGGTCGTGATTTCAAGGCCACCACCTTCGAACCGCCGCTGGGTAGCGGACCGTATCGCATCACCTCGGTAGAGCCTGGGCGCCGGATCGTTTTCGAACGGGTCAAGGATTACTGGGGCAAGGACTTGCCGGTCAATCGCGGCAAATACAACTTCGACCGCATGGAAGTCGAGTTCTACCGCGACAGCGACGTCGCGTTCGAAGCCTTCAAGGCCGGCGAATTCGACATCTATATCGAGCACCAGGCGAAGAACTGGGAAAACGGCTACAGCTTCCCGGCGGTGCGACGCGGGGACGTCATCAAGGCGCAAATCCCGCATCAGATCCCGACCCAGAGCCAGGGTCTGTTCATGAACTCCCGACGCCCGGCCTTCTCCGAGACCAAAGTCCGTGAAGCGCTGGGCCTGATGTTCGACTTCGAATGGACCAACCGCACACTGTTCAGCGGCGCCTACAAACGCGCCATGAGCTACTACCCCAACAGCGAGTTCTCCGCGACTGGCCTTCCGGTCGGCCATGAATGGTTGATGCTCACGCCGTATCGCGAGCAGTTGCCCGCCAAGCTCTTCACCGAGCCGTTCAGCCTGCCGCAGACCCAAGGGCGCGGCATCCCCCGGGAAACCATGCGCAAGGCCCTGGGACTGCTTGCCGAGGCCGGCTGGAAGCTCAGCGGCCAGCACGTTCAGAACGCTGCCGGGCAACCGTTGCGTTTAGAGATCCTGCTGGTCAACCCGAACCTGGAACGCATCCTTCAGCCTTACGTCGAGAACCTCGCCAGCATCGGCATCGACGCTCGGCTGCGCACAGTCGATCGCGCCCAGTACAAGCAACGCCTCGACCAGTTCGATTTCGACATGATCCTGATGACTCTCAACCAGACGCTCAGCCCGGGCCTGGAACAATGGCAGTACTTCCATTCCAGCCAGGTCGGGGTCAAAGGCAGCAAAAACTACGCCGGTATTGCCAATCCGGTGGTCGACCATTTACTCGAACAATTGCTCGCCGCCCAGACCCGCGATGAACAGGTCGCCGCCGGAAAGGCCCTGGACCGGGTGTTGCTCTGGCAGCACTACATCATTCCCAACTGGTACCTCAATTATCACCGCCTGGCCTACCGCAACCGGTTCGCCTTCGTCACCACGCCGCCCTACACGTTGGGCCTGAGCGCGTGGTGGCTGAAATCTTCGGAGAAAGATCGATGAAACCCGTACGCACCCTGCTCTTGCAGGCCAGCGGTCTGTTGTTCGCCGGGCTGGCCTGTGCCGCCCCGCAACATGCCCTGACCCTGTACAACGAGCCGCCGAAATACCCGGCCGATTTCAAACATTTCGATTACGTGAACCCCGACGCGCCCAAGGGCGGGATCTTCCGTCAGGCCGGTTTCGGCGGCTTTGACAGCCTCAATCCCTTCATCAACAAGGGTGTCGCGGCCGACGACATCAGCATGATCTACGACACCCTGGCCAAACAGGGCCTGGATGAACCGTTCACCGAGTACGGCCTGGTCGCCGGCAAGATCGAAAAAGCCCCGGACAACAGCTGGGTGCGTTTCTACCTGCGCCCCGAAGCGCGCTTCCACGACGGCCATCCGATGCGCGCCGAGGACGTGGTGTTCAGTTTCCAGACCCTGATCAAGGACGGCGCGCCGCTGTTCCGCGGTTACTACAGCGATGTCGAGGAAGTGGTCGCTGAAGATCCGCTGACGGTGCTGTTCAAGTTCAAACACAACAACAACCGTGAGCTGCCGCTGATCCTCGGCCAGTTGCCGGTGCTGCCCAAGCATTGGTGGGCGACGCGCGATTTCACCAAGGGCAACCTGGAAATGCCGTTGGGCAGCGGCCCGTACAAGGTCAGCGAAGTCAAGGCCGGGCGTTCGGTGCGCTATGAGCGGGTCAAGGATTACTGGGCCAAGGACCTGCCGGCCAACCGCGGGTTCTACAACTTCGACGTGATGACCACCGACTACTACCGCGACAACACCGTGGCCCTGGAAGCGCTCAAGGCCGGGCAGTTCGATTACTGGCTGGAAATGGCCGCGAAGAACTGGGCCAATGCCTACAACATTCCGGCCGTCACCGAGGGCCGGTTGATCAAGGAACAGATCCCCAACGGCAACCCCACCGGCATGCAAGGCTTTGTATTCAACCTACGCCGCCCGGTGTTCCAGGACGTGCGCGTGCGCCAGGCCCTGACCCTGTTGCTGGACTTCGAATGGACCAATAAACAACTGTTCAACGGCGCCTACGCGCGCACCCGCAGTTATTTCGAGAATTCGGAAATGGCCGCCAGCGGCCTGCCGGACGCTGATCAACTGGCGATCCTCGACCCGTTCCGCGGCAAGATTCCCGAGCAGGTGTTCAGCGAGGCGTTCCAGAACCCGGTGACCGACGCCAGCGGCATGATCCGCGCCCAGCAGCGCAAAGCCTATCAACTGCTGCAAGAGGCGGGCTGGCGGATCGTCGATGACAAGATGGTCGACGCCACCGGCAAACCGGTGACCATCGAATTCCTGTTGGCCCAAACCGAATTCGAGCGGGTGCTGCTGCCGTTCAAGCGCAACATGAGTGACCTGGGCATCGACCTGGTGATTCGCCGGGTCGACGTCTCGCAGTACATCAACCGCGTGCGTTCACGGGACTTCGACATGATCGTCGGCAGCTTCCCGCAGTCCAACTCGCCGGGCAACGAGCAACGCGAGTTCTGGATGTCCGACGCCGCCGACAAACCCGGCAGCCGCAATTCCATGGGCCTGAAAGATCCGGTGGTGGACCAATTGGTCGAGCAACTGATCAACGCCGATTCGCGCAAAAGTCTGGTGGCCCATGCACGCGCGCTGGACCGCGTGCTGCAATGGGGTTATTACGTGATCCCCAACTGGCACATCAAGACCTGGCGCGTGGCTTACTGGAACCACATCGGCCACCCGAAAATCTCACCCAAGTACGACATCGGCATAAACACCTGGTGGGTCAAGCCAGACGCTACACCGGCGATAGAAGTCGAAACCAAACTGCAAGCCGACCCTGCGGGCACGGAGTAATCAGATGCTGGCGTATATTTTTCGGCGACTGCTGCTGATCATCCCGACCTTGCTTGGCATTTTGCTGATCAACTTTGTGATCATCCAGGCCGCCCCCGGCGGGCCGGTGGAGCAGATGATCGCCAAGCTCGAAGGCTTCGAAGGCGCCACCAGCCGCATCGCCGGCGGCGGTGCCGAAGTCTCGGTGGCGGGCTCGGCCTATCGTGGGGCGCAAGGCCTGGACCCGGCGCTGGTCAAGGAAATCGAGCACATGTACGGCTTCGATAAATCGGCGCCGGAACGTTTGTGGATCATGATCAAGAACTACGCCACTCTGGATTTCGGTGACAGCTTCTTCCGCGACGCCAAGGTCATCGACCTGATCAAGGAAAAGATGCCGGTGTCGATCTCCCTCGGGCTGTGGAGCACGCTGATCATGTACCTGGTGTCGATCCCGCTGGGGATCGCCAAGGCGACGCGACACGGCAGCCACTTCGACGTCTGGACCAGTTCGGCGATCATCGTCGGCTATGCGATCCCGGCGTTTCTGTTCGCCATCCTGCTGATCGTGGTCTTTGCCGGTGGCAGCTATTTCGACTGGTTCCCGCTCAGAGGGCTGACCTCCAACAACTTCGACGAGTTGAGCATGGGCGGCAAGGTTCTCGATTACTTCTGGCACTTGGCATTGCCGGTGACGGCGCTGGTGATCGGCAACTTCGCGACCATGACGCTGCTGACCAAGAACAGCTTCCTCGACGAAATCAACAAGCAGTACGTGGTCACCGCCAAGGCCAAGGGCCTGACCAATCACCGCGTGCTCTACGGCCATGTGTTCCGCAACGCCATGCTGCTGGTGATCGCCGGGTTCCCGTCGGCGTTTATCGGCATCTTCTTCACCGGCTCGTTGCTCGTGGAGGTGATCTTCTCCCTCGACGGTCTCGGGCTGATGAGTTTTGAGGCGGCAATCAACCGCGATTACCCAGTGGTTTTTGGCACGCTGTTCATCTTCACCCTGTTGGGATTGGTGGTGAAACTTATCGGTGACCTCACCTACACCTTTGTCGATCCGCGTATCGACTTCGAAAGCCGGGAGCATTGAGATGAATCTGTCCCCTCTCAATCGCCGACGCTTCGAACTGTTCAAGGCCAACAAGCGTGGCTGGTGGTCGCTGTGGCTGTTTCTGCTGCTGTTTGGGCTGAGCCTCGGCGCCGAGTTGATCGCCAACGACAAACCCTTGGTGGTGCACTACGACAACGGTTGGTACTTTCCGGCGCTCAAGCGTTACCCGGAAACCACCTTCGGCGGCGAATTCCCGCTGGAAGCCAACTACAAGAGCCCGTACATCCGCGAACTGCTCAAGGAAAAAGACGCCTGGGTCCTGTGGGCGCCGATCCCCTACAGCTATCAAAGCATCAATTACGACCTGAAAGTCCCGGCACCTGCGCCACCTTCAACCGACAACCTGCTCGGCACTGACGATCAGGGCCGCGACGTATTGGCGCGGGTGATTTATGGCTTCCGGATTTCGGTGCTGTTCGCCCTGACGCTGACCATTCTCAGCTCGATCATCGGCGTGATTGCCGGGGCCTTGCAGGGTTTCTACGGCGGCTGGGTGGATTTGGCCGGACAGCGTTTTCTGGAGATCTGGTCCGGGCTGCCGGTGCTGTACCTGCTGATCATTCTCGCCAGCTTCGTCCAGCCGAACTTCTGGTGGTTGCTGGGGATTATGCTGCTGTTCTCGTGGATGAGCCTGGTGGACGTGGTCCGCGCCGAATTCCTGCGGGGGCGTAATCTGGAATACGTGCGCGCTGCGCGAGCGTTGGGGATGCAAAACGGTGCGATCATGTTCCGCCACATCCTGCCCAACGCCATGGTCTCGACCATGACCTTCATGCCGTTCATCCTGACCGGCGCCATCGGCACCCTGACCGCCCTGGATTTCCTTGGCTTCGGCTTGCCGCCGGGCGCACCGTCCCTCGGTGAGCTGGTGGCCCAGGGCAAATCCAACCTGCAAGCGCCGTGGCTCGGCATGAGCGCGTTTGCCGTGCTGGCGTTGATGTTGAGTTTGCTGGTGTTCATCGGCGAGTCCGCTCGCGATGCCTTCGACCCGAGGAAGTGAAATGAATCAGGACAATCTGATCGAAGTGCGCGACCTGGCCGTCGAATTTGTCGTTGGCGAACGCGTTCAACGGGTGGTCGAAGGCGTGAGCTTCGATATCAAGCGCGGGGAAACCCTGGCGCTGGTGGGCGAAAGCGGCTCCGGTAAATCGGTAACGGCGCACTCGATCCTGCGGCTGCTGCCCTACCCGCTCGCCCGGCATCCGTCCGGGACCATCGAGTACTCCGGGCAGAACCTGCTGAGCCTGAAAGAGAAAACCATCCGCCACATCCGCGGCAACCGGATCGCGATGATCTTCCAGGAGCCGATGACCTCGCTCAATCCGCTGCACTCGATCGAGAAGCAGATCAATGAGGTGCTGAGCACCCACAAAGGCCTGATCGGCAAAGTCGCGACCAAGCGCACCCTGGAGCTGCTGGAAATGGTCGGCATCCCGGAGCCCGAGAAACGCCTCAAGGCCCTGCCCCATGAATTGTCTGGCGGCCAGCGGCAGCGGGTGATGATCGCCATGGCCCTGGCCAACGAGCC
Source organism: Pseudomonas sp. LBUM1645 (assembly GCF_059716185.1). NCBI lineage: Bacteria > Pseudomonadati > Pseudomonadota > Gammaproteobacteria > Pseudomonadales > Pseudomonadaceae > Pseudomonas > Pseudomonas sp. LBUM1645. The sequence continues at coordinate 3,159,749 of NZ_CP166811.1, read as the reverse complement.
GGAGCTGCTGATCGCCGACGAGCCAACCACCGCGCTGGACGTCACCGTTCAGCTGAAAATCCTCGAATTGCTCAAGGAATTACAGGCCCGATTGGGCATGGCGCTGCTACTGATCAGTCACGATTTGAACCTTGTGCGAAGAATTGCGCATCGCGTATGTGTCATGCAGCGCGGTTGCATCGTCGAACAGGCATCGTGCGAAGAGTTGTTCCGCGCGCCGCAGCATCCGTACACTCGGGAACTGTTGGCAGCGGAGCCCAGCGGCAAGCCGGCAACCAATGTAATTGGCCCGCCGTTGCTGCAAGTCGAGGACCTGAAAGTCTGGTTCCCGATCAAGAAAGGCTTTCTGAAAAAGACCGTCGACCACATCAAAGCGGTGGACGGAATCAATTTCAGCCTGCCTCAGGGCCAGACCCTGGGGATTGTGGGAGAAAGCGGTTCAGGCAAGTCAACACTGGGTTTGGCGATTTTGCGGCTGATCGGCAGCAAAGGCGGCATCCGTTTTGAAGGCAAGCAGCTAGACTGCCTGACGCAGGGCGAGGTTCGACCGTTGCGCCGGGAGATGCAGGTGGTGTTTCAGGACCCGTTCGGCAGCCTGAGCCCGCGGATGTGCGTGAGTCAGATCGTCGGCGAAGGCCTGCGGATCCACAAGATGGGCACCGAGGCGGAACAGGAACTGGCGATTATTGCGGCACTCAAGGAGGTAGGTCTGGATCCGGAAACCCGGAACCGCTACCCCCACGAATTTTCCGGTGGGCAACGGCAGAGAATCGCCATTGCCCGGGCATTAGTGCTAAAACCGGCGTTGATTCTGCTGGACGAGCCGACTTCGGCCCTCGACCGGACAGTGCAACGCCAAGTGGTGGAGCTTTTGCGTTCACTGCAAACCAAGTACAACCTGACGTATCTGTTTATCAGCCATGACCTGGCTGTCGTCAAAGCGCTGAGCCACCAGCTGATGGTGGTCAAGCAAGGCCAAGTGGTCGAACAGGGAGACGCGCAAAGTATTTTTGCGGCCCCCAAACATCCGTATACACAGCAGTTGCTGGAAGCCGCTTTCCTGGCCCCAGCCACTGCGCAATAACCTGAAAGAGAGGAGCAACACATGGGTTTTCTCGCCGGTAAGCGCGTACTGATCGTCGGTGTCGCCAGCAAGCTGTCCATCGCATCCGGCATCGCTGCCGCCATGCATCGCGAGGGCGCTGAGCTTGCCTTCACTTATCAGAACGACAAACTCAAGGGTCGTGTCGAAGAGTTCGCACAAAGCTGGGGTTCCAACCCTGACCTGTGCTTCCCGTGCGACGTGGCCAGCGATGAAGAAATCGCCAAGGTCTTCGTTGAGCTGGGCAAGAAGTGGGATGGCCTGGACTGCATCGTGCACTCCGTCGGCTTCGCCCCGGGCGACCAACTGGATGGCGACTTCACCGAAGCCACCACCCGTGAAGGTTTCCGCATCGCTCACGACATCAGCGCCTACAGCTTCGTGGCCCTGGCCAAAGCCGGTCGCGAAATGATGAAAGGCCGCAATGGCAGCCTGCTGACCCTGTCGTACCTGGGTGCCGAGCGCACCATGCCGAACTACAACGTGATGGGCATGGCCAAGGCTTCCCTGGAAGCTGGCGTTCGTTACCTGGCCGGCTCCCTGGGCCCGGACGGCACCCGCGTCAACTGCGTATCGGCTGGCCCGATCCGCACCCTCGCCGCTTCTGGCATCAAGAACTTCCGCAAGATGCTGGCCGCCAACGAAGCGCAAACCCCGCTGCGTCGTAACGTCACCATCGACGAAGTCGGCAACGCCGGCGCCTTCCTGTGCTCGGACCTGGCGTCCGGCATCAGCGGCGAAATCATGTACGTGGACGGTGGCTTCAACACCACGGCCATGGGCAGCCTCGAAGAGTAATCTTCGGTCAGCCAAAAAAAACCCGCCTCGATAGGCGGGTTTTTTATGAGGGCGCGAAGTCAAAAGATCGCAGCCTTCGGCAGCTCCTACAGGGGATTTGTGTTCATCAGCCAACACGGGGGGCCCCGGTCAATGTAGGAGCTGCCGAAGGCTGCGATCTTTTGACTTTGACGTCAGACTAAACACTGCGCAAATAGCTGCTGGATCGGCTGTGTGCGCTGACTATAGCGCTGCAACAACACAATCTCGCGGTAGAACGTCAACTCCCCCAACGGAATGATCCGAACCTTCGCCCCATGCTCAAGCCAGAGCCCCGCCTCGGGTAGCAGCGACACGCCTAACCCGCATTCAACCATCTTCACAATGGCTTCCAGCTCATCCAGCTCCAAGGCCACCTGCACATCAATCTGCTGCTCGCGCAAAAACCGCGTCACCAATCTTCCACCGAACGAATTGCGGTCGTAACGCACATGCGGATGGCTCGCGAGGATCTGCAACGGTTCATCGCCTTCAAGGTCCGCCGGCACGATCAATACAAACGGTTCCTTGCGGATGACCTGCGCTGACAGTTCTTTGGGCAACTCGAACGGCGGCTTGATCAGGATCGCCAGATCCACCTCACCGGTGTCCACCTGACTCAACAAGTTCAGCGACACACCGGGCACCAGTTTCGGCTCGAGCAACGGCGCCTGTTGCCTCAGTCGCAGCAACGCCTGGGGTAGCAGTCCGGTCTGGGCCGTGGCCACCGCGCCTATTTTCAACTCGCCACGATACTCGCTGACATCATCGCTGACCGCCATGCGGCTGAAGGTCTCGAGCATTTCCCTGGCCATCGGTAACGCCCGCTGGCCCGCCGCATTGAGCAGCGCCTGGCGTCCGGTGCGGTCGAACAAACGAATACCCAGCGCCTGTTCCAGATTGCGAATCTGCGCGCTGACAGCCGACTGGGTCAGGCCGATGTGCATCCCGGCCGCGGCAAATGTGCCGTAGCGCGTCACCGCAATAAAGGTTTTCAGTTCCCGCAGCATGGCGTTCTCGATTGATCGAAATAATTTGAGCTCGATGCAAAAATTATCGTCTTTTAATCAAAAAGCACAGGGCTAAACTCAATCTGAATCCACACAGCAGAGGCACATCCGATGCAACTCTCCCCTTTTCACTTGGCCATTCCGGTCTACGACCTGACTGCCGCGCGCAATTTTTATGGCGAAGTTTTCGGCCTGGAAGAAGGTCGCTCAAGCGATCATTGGGTCGATTTCAATTTCTTCGGCCATCAGCTGGTCATTCACCTGGCGCCGAAAAACGCCTCTCAAGAAGCCGCGCACACCAATGCAGTCGACGGTCATGACGTGCCGGTGCCGCATTTTGGTGTGGTGTTGGGGATGAACGAATGGGAGGCGCTGGCCGAGCGGTTGAAAGCCCTCGACACCCGATTCGTGATCGAACCGGGCATTCGTTTTCAGGGATTGGTGGGCGAGCAAGCGACGATGTTTCTCTTCGATCCGTGCGGCAACGCGCTTGAGTTCAAGGCATTCAAGGACGTAGGTCAATTGTTTGCCAAGTGAATACGTCGGCTTGTGCCAGCAGTTCCTCGATCGAGCCGGGGAGCTGAGGGTTGCACTCGAGTTGTCCGATGCTGAAGCGGATTTCATAACCGCGATGCACCGTGGCATTGCGCTCTTCGAGTATTTCTTCGAGTCGCGCCCTGATCGCGGGAATCTCCACAACGCTTGAGCCGGTCAACAACGCAACGAATTTGTCGCTGCCCAACCGGCCGATCACATCGCTCTCGCGAAAGGCTATTCGCAGCACATCAGCGAAGGTTTTCAGGGCATTGTCGCCCTCGGCGCGACCATAGAGATAGTTGATGTGTTTGAAGTCATCAATATTGAAAAGCAGCAGCGTCGCTGGCTTTTTCAGCTGTTGGCAGACATCCAGCCCATGTTGGGCCAGCGCTGTAAAACCGTGTCGGTTGGAGAGCAGCGTCAACTCGTCCATGCTCGCCATCTGCACGCCCATCAACTCCTCCTCGGCCTTGCGGGCCAAGTCTCGCAGCAGCTCGCGCTCCTGCAGTGGCGTGCGCAACGGGTCGGCGCATGCGCCTGGTTTTACCGGTTTGCCTGGGATCAGCATTACTCACTCCATTGGCGGGTATATTTCTTAGAGTCGTCCATACCCGGTTTGGCTCCCTGTTAATAGACCGCCGGTCAACTACCCACGACCGGACATGGCCCTCCCGCGTCAGCCCAAAGCTTGAACTGGGTGACGAAAATGTCGTGCGGCACCGGGACCGGCGCCCTTCCCTGACCTGGATTCCAGCCCCAAAGCACCAATTTGTCATCGCTGACATGCTTGATCAGCGCGGCAAAATCGCGGTCGCCATTACCGGAACGGTCCTTGATCATTGCGCACAATTTATCGGCCGGCAGTCCGATCCAGGCCATTTTGTGCGCGGCTGGCGGCAGACTCCAGTGCGGGGCCCCCGGTGGTGCGTGAGCGCCGTAACTGGCCGGCGGATTGCTGTCGGCGTGACAGGTAGCGCAGGGCAAACCCGCCGCGCCCTTGCCGTCCATGCCCCGCACGACGTTCATTGCGTGGGGAATCCCGGCGTCGAACTGCAACGGCGAATCGCCGGGGATATGGCAGTTCTGGCAGCGCGGGCTCTGAAAGACCTTTTGCACGGTATCGAACGCCTTGATGGCCTCCTTATCGTCAGCGAGCACGTGCTCGGCGTAGGCGATCAGGCCGATCAACACCACCGTGCCAAGAATCAGATGTCGTCTCATCTCACACCCCCGACAGTTGCAGCGGCAGTTCCCGCAAGCGTTGGCCGGTCAGGGCGAACACCGCGTTGGCCACTGCCGGCGCCGTGGGCGGCACACCGGCCTCGCCGATGCCGCCGGGTTTGTCGCTGCTGGGCACGATATGCACTTCCACCACCGGCATTTCGTTGAGCCGCAGCACTTGATAGTCGTGGTAATTGGATTGCACCACCTGCCCGTTCTTGAAGGTCAGTTTGCTGTGCAAGGTAAACCCGAGGCCAAACGTGATGGCCGATTCCATCTGCGCCGCAATGCTCATCGGGTTGACCGCAATGCCGCAATCCACCGCACACACCACCCGGTGTACGCGGATCGCCAGGTTGTCCTGGGACACTTCGGCCACCTGGGCGACGTAGCTGCCGAAAGACTCATGCACCGCAACACCCAGCGCATGGCCGTCCGGCAGTGGCGCCTTCCAGTTGGCTTTCTCGACGGCCAGGTTCAGCACGCCAAGATGCCGTGGATGGTCCTTGAGCAAGGTTCGTCGGTACTCGACCGGATCCTTGCCGGCCGCCTCCGCCAGTTCGTCGATCAGCGACTCCATCACGAACGCGGTGTGGGTGTGCCCTACCGAACGCAGCCAGAGCACGCGGATGCCGGTTTGCGGCGAATGCAGATCAACCTGGTGATTCGCCAACCCCTTAAGGTACGGACTGTCGGCGACCCCTTCGACAGACGTCTTGTCGATGCCATTTTTGACCATGGTCGCCTCGAATGACGTACCCGCCATGATCGACTGCCCGACCATCACATGTTTCCAGGCGATCGGCAGGCCGCCGGCATTGAGGCCGATGCGGGCCTGATGGAGGAATGCCGAGCGGTAGTAGCCACCGCGAATGTCGTCCTCTCGGGACCAGACGGTTTTCACCGGTGCGCCCGCTGCCTTGGCGACTTCCACGGCTTCCGCGACAAAGTCCGAGGTCGGATTGGCCCGGCGACCGAAACCGCCGCCGAGAAACTCGGTATGAATCTCCACTTGTTCCGGTTTGAGCCCGGTGATTTTCCCGGCGACCATTTGATCCAGCGTCTGGAACTGGGTGCCGGTCCAGATTTCGCATTTGTCCTGGGTGATTTTAACTGTGCAGTTGAGAGGTTCCATCGGCGCGTGGGCCAGGTACGGCACGCTGTACTCGACATCGATGGTCTTCACCGCTTTACCCAGACCCGCCGCGACATCACCGGCCTGACTGGCCGAAGCGCCAGGGGTGGCGGCGAGTTTGCGGAAGCTTTCCAGCAGCGTCTGACTGTCGAGCCCGGTGTTCGGCCCCAGGTCCCAATCAATCTTCAACGCATCGCGCCCCAGCTTCGCCGCCCAGTAATGATCGGCAATCACCGCCACTCCGGTGGGCACCTGCACCACTTTGTGCACGCCCGGAATCGCCAGCGCTTCGGCGCCTTCGAAGGATTTGACGCTGCCACCGAACACCGGCGAGCGCGCGACCATGGCGGTCATCAAGCCGTCGAACTGCACGTCCATGCCGAACTTGGCACGGCCGGTGATTTTTTCCGGGGTGTCCAGGCGCTTGGTCGGTTTGCCGATGATTTTCCAGTCCTTGGACTCCTTGAGCTTGATCGACGCCGGATCCGGTACCGGCAACTTGCCGGCGTCATCGGCCAGTTCGCCGTAGGTGGCGCGTTGGTCGCCGGCAATCACTACACCCGACTCGGTGCGAATCCCTGAGGGCGCGACGTTGAAGCGCTTGGCCGCCGCGTCAATCAACATCAAACGCGCCGCTGCACCGGCCTGACGGTAGCGGTCGAACTCCATCCAGGTCGAGGTGGACCCGCCAGTGATTTGCATCCCGCCAAACCCGGCCAGACCATACTCGGCGGCCGAAGCCGGTGCATGTTCGACGCGGATCTTCGACCAGTCGGCGTCCAGTTCTTCGGCGATCAGCATGGTCAGGCCGGTCCAGATGCCTTGGCCCATTTCCGAATGGCCGAGCAGTATGGTGACGCTGTTGTCATTGCCGATTCGTAAAAATGCATTGGGCGCGAAAACATTGCCTTGATTCTCGGCGCCGACGGCAAAGCGATGGGCACCGGGGATGAAAAACGCCACCACCAGACCACCGCCCAGCACCGCGCTGCCCTTGAGGAAACCGCGGCGTGACAGAGGATTGAGGCTGTTCATTGTTCGGACTCCCGTCAACGTGGCATCAACCGATCTCGGCGGCGCGTTTGACCGCTGCACGGATCCTTGGGTAGGTGCCGCAGCGGCAGATGTTGCCCGACAGTGCCTGATCGATGTCGCTGTCGGTGGGCTTGGGAATTTTCGCCAGCAACGCGGCGGCAGACATGATCTGCCCGGACTGGCAGTAACCGCACTGGACCACGTCGAGTTCGGCCCAGGCTTGTTGCACCGGGTGCGATCCGTCGGTGGACAGGCCTTCGATGGTGAGGATTTTTTGCCCGTGGGCCACTGCGGTGGCGGGCGTGATACAGGAACGCAGCGGCGCGCCGTCGACGTGCACGGTGCAGGCGCCGCACTGGGCGATGCCGCAACCGAATTTGGTGCCGGTCAGGTGCGCGACATCGCGCAGGACCCACAGCAGCGGCATGTCTGCGGGGACATCCAGCGCCTGGTCCTTGCCATTGATGTTGAGGGTCAGCATTGCGATTTTCCTCAGACTCACGGTGTTCTGAAGGGGCTCTCTGGGCTGCGCCGTTACGCCCTTGTAGGAGCCGAGCTTGCTCGCGATGGCGTCAGGTCTGACACACCGCGTTATCGTTCATCGCGAGCAAGCTCGGCTCCTACAGGGGCGGCGTTATCCTTTCAGCTAAGCGCAAAATGCGGGGCGAGACGGGTTCATCGACCACCGGTCACGCAAAGAAGACTGACGTAACTCGCTCTGTGTAGCAGCTGCCGAGCCCGCGAGGCTGCGTTCGGCGACGAAGTCGTCGTGAAGTCAGGCTCTGCGGTGTGCCAGGAAAACTGCGTTCGCAGGGTTTACGACGACTTCGTCGCCGAACGCAGCCTCGCGGGCTCGGCAGCTGCTACACAGAGCGGTTGGGGCTTAGAAGTCGGTGGACACCGACAGCTCACGCCACGTCTGCAACTCTTCAGCGACGAAGGTGTTCTTGGCTTCGATCGCTGCGACACAGTCGCTGCCCAGCGGTAAGCGCAGCGGGGCTTTTTCCGCTTCCACCAGGGTGATCATGGCTTGGGCGAGCTTGTCCGGATCGCCAGGCTGATTCAGGGTCACGGCCTTGGCAATTTTGCGCACCTCACCCGCCGTGCTGTCGTAGTCGGCAATCGAAGCCGGGGATTCGACCAACGAATTACCTTCGAGGAATTCGGTGCGGAAGTAACCCGGCTCGACAATGGTCACGTTGATGCCCAGCGGTGCCAGCTCGGCGTGCAGCGCCTCGCTCAAGCCTTCGACGGCGAATTTGGTGGAGCAGTAGACGCCAAAGCCCGGCCCTGACCTGTAACCGCCCACGGAAGAGAGATTGATCACATGTCCACGGCGAGCCGCGCGCATGTGCGGCAGGACGGCGCGTGTGACATTCAGCAAGCCGAAGACGTTGGTTTCATACACACGGCGCACTTCGTCGGCGCTGGCTTCTTCCACCGCACCGAGCACGCCGAAACCGGCATTGTTGACCAGCACGTCGATGCGCCCGAAGTGCTCGATGGCCGCCTTGGCGACCGCGACGCCCTGGGCTTCATTGGTCACATCAAGGGTGGCTGCCAGCAAACCCGGCTGCTCGCCAAAACGCTGGGTGATGCTACTGGCGTCACGGGCGGTGGCGACCACGGCGTCGCCATTGGCCAGCGCGGCGGCAGCAATCTTGGCACCGATACCGCGAGAAGCACCGGTGATGAGCCAGACACGTTTGAAGTTTTGGGAAGTGGTCATGTTCGCGAATCCTTGTAGGCAGTTGGGGTAAGCACAAGGTACGCAGGAACATTGGTCGGAAAAATGCCCTCGTGTTACAAGCACTATGAAACGCTCTTTCATAATGGTACCTGTATGAATCACGACCCTTTCGACGGTTTGACCGAGTTTCTCGCCGTCGCCGAGCACAAAAGTTTCACCCTGGCCGCGACTCGGCTAGCCGTCACGCCCACCGCCGTCAGCCATGCGATCAAGCTCTTGGAACGACGTACCGGCGTGTTGCTGTTTCAGCGCACCACGCGCCGAGTGGCACTGACCGAAGCCGGCGCCAGTCTGTTTGCCCGCTTGCGTCCAGCGGCCAGTGAAATCGATGAAGCGCTGGCGGTGCTCAGCGGTTTCCGTGATCAGCCCATGGGCACGCTGCGACTCACGGCACCGCGATTGTCCGGGGCCTTGCTGATGGAGCCGCTGATTCCGCTGTTCCGCGAGGCCTACCCGCAAGTCACTCTCGATATTTCCCTGGACGACGCCACGGTCGACCTGATGGCCGGCGGCTTCGATGCCGGGATTCGCCTGGGAGAGTCGATTGAAAAAGACATGATCGCGGTGCGCCTCACACCTGACCTGCAATGGTCAGTGGTGGGCTCCCCGGCGTACTTCGCCAAGGCTGGTAAACCGGCCATCCCGGAAGACCTGACCCGACATCAATGCATCGGCTTTCGCTTCTCGACCTCCGGCAGCGCGCATCGCTGGGAGTTTCGCCGCGAGGGTCGGGACTTCACCGTCGGCGTCGAAGGCGGCGTGATCGTCAATGACCGCAGGCTATTGGTGGCGGCCGCACGCAGCGGTTCGGGCCTGGCCTATGCCTGTGATCTGGAGATTGCCGACGAGTTGGCGGATGGACGCCTGGAACAGGTGCTGCAACCCTTTGTGCCACTCAGTTCGGCGTTGTACCTGTACTTTCCCAGCCGCACCCAGACACAGCCAAAACTGCGGGCCTTTATTGATTTGGCCACCCGGTGGATCGCTGAAAAAGGAGGCCTGGGCCGTCGCTGACCCGTCGCCGCCAAGCCACGACACCAGCTACATCAAGGTTGTTTCACGTAAGCCGCGCTGTACTTCTGATACTCACCAAAACCGGTCACTTCAGCGGCGCCATTGAGCAACTGCAGGCGAAACAGCGGATCGCCCTCAGGATCCAGTGCAATGACAAGGTTGCCGGCGAGCAGCGGATACTGATGATGGACTTCAACAGGCGGATCCTTGAGCTGAAAAATGCTCAGGTTGATGTCCGCCATCTCGGGGCCGTTATCAATCCCCGGCAATACTTTGAGGGTCAACTCGCCGACACGCCGATCCTGGAAATTGTTCACGAGATAGCGCCCTTCTCTCTGACTGTCAGCAACCGGCTCAAGCTTTTGCGCGGCGACCTTGAACGCGGTCGGCCGCACATTGATGCTTAATTGACGAGAGCCGTTGATCCACGTGCCGGTCTGGCTGCCCTGCTCGTTCGGCGTGCCTTCGACAAACCAGTTGCCGATCATCTGGCCTTCGTCGTCCAGCTCACGCAGAACAATACCGCCATCTTCGTAGGTATTGCCCACCAGCCGGATCGGTTTACCGCTGCCAGTCTTGCTGTAGCGAACTTCGCCAACATAGACATTACCCTGAAGTTGCCACCAAAGCTCAACAGGGATCTTGTCATCGAGGGTGCCGCGCAACATGACGGGCGCTTCACCGACGGGCCCCTCGAGGCGGCGACGCTCCGTCCACTGGCCGGATTTCAGTTCACGATCGGTAACGTCCACATAGCCAGAAGGCATGAACGGATTCGCTTCCGACGGCTTTTGCACCACTTCTATTTTCTCGGCCACCTTCACAGGCCGGTTGTCCTGAATTTGCCAGGTCGCGCTCTGGCGCCAGCAGCAGCCGCTTTTGGACTGGGTATGCAGGCTTTTGGTGACCGGATCGATGTCGAACATGCCCAGATTTGCGTCACGGGTCAGAGCGGAAAAAGGCTTGTTCAATACGAGCGTCGGGCTCTGGGGATCGAACAGGTAGATGTCGTAGGACGGACCGCCATAGCCCGCGTCATTGCCATTGCGTACGGCAAGATCTTGCTGCCCGTCGAAATTGAAATCGCCGAACAACAGCAGACTTTGATCGGCATACGCCAGGTTGCGGTCGAACTCCGAAGCTTTGCGGCCTGGCTTGAACAGGGCGAACGCTTCGGCTGATTCGATGCGTTGCAGCACCTGCCCGCCGGCCCTTTCGCGCAACGTAATCAGCGCGGGAGCGCCATCGAAAGTCTGGGTGGGTGGCTGTGCAAACAGCACGTCGATGACGTATTTCTGCGCAGGATCCGTAAGGTGATACGTCTGCGGTTCGGCACTCACCGCAGCGGCGGTCAGCAGACAGGAAACAGCCAATAAACGAGGAATAACCATGATGCAGAGCGTCCTTGCGGCAAACCAGGTCCGCAGTCTAGCGGCTATCGGGTCATGCCGACATTGTTGATTCCGTCGCCAAAGGAAACTCTTTCAACTTGTCGATCTACGGTACGGCCAGACGACCCGAGGCTGACTACGCTGAAAGTCCAGCCTGAGGAATCCGTAGAGGAGCGACGCCATGCACCGTGTTCAAAAACTCACGCCCTGCCTGTGGTTCGACGATCACGCCGAGGAGGCCGCGAAGTTCTACTGTGCAATCTTCGATCATTCGAAAATCACCGCCACTACCCACTACGGCAAGGCCGGTCAGGAGATCCACGGCAGGCCCGAAGGCTCGGTGATGACGGTCAGTTTCGAACTGGACGGGCAAAGTTTTACCGGCCTCAACGGTGGTCCCGTTTTCACGTTCAATGAGGCGGTTTCATTTCAGGTCAATTGCGATACTCAGGAAGAAGTCGACCACTTCTGGGGGCGCCTGTCCGCGGGCGGACCCGCTGAGGCCCAGCAATGCGGCTGGCTCAAGGACAAATTCGGCGTGTCCTGGCAGATCGTACCGGTGGCCCTGATGGACATGATGAAAGACCCAGACACGGTAAAATCCCAACGCGCCATGACGGCGATGTTGCAGATGAAAAAACTCGATATCGCGGCACTGCAACGAGCCTTTGACGGCGAGAGCTAATACACTTCGACGCTGACCTGCCGAGGACGCTGACCATGAAGCCCGCCGTTGCCAAAGACGCTGACAAAGCCCCGCGCTTCTGGCGCGACGACGCCCTGCCCTTCATCGAAGCCCGCTCCATCGCCGACGGCCGCGAGGTCTGCTACACCCGGCATTCCCACGAGCACTTTTCCATCGGCGCGATCACGGCCGGGCGCAGTACCTACCTCCACGAGCAATCGGAGTTTCAGGTCAGTGCCGGCACCGTGGTGCTGATGAATCCCGGTGATGTCCACGCCTGCAATCCCATCGACGACGAGCCGTGGTCGTACCTGATGCTGTACGTCGAGACACCCTGGCTGACCGATTTGCAGCATCAGCTCGGTTTCAGCCAGGACCTGGCGTTCCGCCGGTTTTCCATCACCCACACTCACGACAGCGAGCTGTTTGCCGGCCTGAAGGGTTTGTACGACGTGCTGGTCGATGCGCAGCAAGACGTGTTGCGCAAGCAAAGCGCGGCCGTGGAGTTTTTCACCGACGTGCAGCAGCGGCTCAATCCGATCGATCAACCGTTGCGAGAGCCCAATTTCAAACTGGAACGGGCGGCCGATTACATCCGCGACAACTGCACGCAACTGCTCAAGCTCGAAGACATTTGCGAGGCAGCTCAGCTATCGCCGTCCTATCTGATCCGTGCGTTCAAGCAGCATTACGGCATGACGCCTCATGCCTTTCTGGTCAACCGGCGTATCCAGTTTGCCCGCGATCAACTGCGCAGCGGCAAGCTGATCGCCGATGTGGCGCTCGAAGCCGGGTTTGCCGATCAGGCGCATTTTCAGCGTGCGTTCAAACAGCATCTGGCGGCGACACCGGGGCAGTATCGCGGCTGACTCCAACGACGCGATCCCTGTGGCGAGGGAGCTTGCTCCCGCTCGGCGGCGAAGCCGTCGTAATTCCTTTGGATGCGGTGTAACTGAAAAGAAGCAGGGCCGCTTCGCAGCCCAGCGGGAGCAAGCTCCCTCGCCACAGGGATCCGCGTTGATTGTGCTTAAGGTATCAACAGGTACACCGCGCTCGCCGCCAGCAGCAACGCCATGCTCCGATTGAACAGGCGCATGCCCGCAGGGTTACTCAGATAGCCGCGTAAAAACGTCCCGGCATACGCCCAGCAACCGACGGACAGGTAGCAAATCACCAGATACACCGCCGCAAACTGCCAGACCAGCCGCGCTTCGCCATCCGCCACAAACGCGCCCATACCGGCCACGCAAGCCAGCCAGGCTTTCGGGTTGAGCCACTGCATGACGGCGCCGTACAACATCGACGGCGCACGGCCTGACTCCTTCGCATCCAGATGCCCATTGTCGGCAGCCAACTTGAAGGCCATGTACAACAGGAACGCCACACCCGCCCATTGCACCATCTGCGTCAGCGCTGGCCATCGCTGCAACACTTCATGCAGGCCTAATCCCATCAATACCAACAACAAAACGAAACCCAGCGTCGCCCCGGCCACATGCCGTTGACTGGCGCGAAAACCAAACTGCGCACCGGAACTCAACGCCACGATGTTCACTGGCCCCGGGGTTATCGAGGCCACTAATGCAAACGCCGCCATCGAGATAATCAGACTCATCACAGACCTTCTTCTATTCAGTTGAACGAGGCCTCAAGATAAAGAGCGACCTGAGGGCTGTATTGAACAAAACACCCCTCAGCTGTACCGCGACCGATGTCCACCACTGTATGGGTCAAGCCACCCCACGCCTGTGATAAAAATACCGTTCCTGCTTTTGGAGCCCCGTCATGGACCTCGCCACCCTCACCCTGTTTCTGCCGGCCTGCTTCGCCTTGAACATGGCACCCGGGCCGAACAACCTGTTGTCGGTCAGCAACTCGACCCGTTACGGCTATCGCATTGCCTGTGTCGCCGGCATCGGTCGGCTGCTCGCGTTCGCCGGCATGATCGCCCTCGCGTCGGCGGGGCTGGCGGTGGTGCTGCAAACGTCGGAATTGTTGTTCTACGGGATCAAGATTCTGGGGGCGGCGTATCTGCTCTACCTCGCCTGGCAATTGTGGCGCGCCGATCCCGGAGCCGAAAACGTGGTGGCGGGCGCTCCGGTGGGAATGCTGGCGTTGGCGCGGCAGGAGTTTCTGGTGGCGGCCGGCAATCCGAAAGCGATCCTGATCTTCACCGCGTTCCTGCCCCAGTTCGTCGACTCGACCCAAGCCGTATCGCCGCAATTCGCCGTGTTGGGCGCGTTGTTCCTGGTGCTGGAATGGATCGCCATCGGCGCCTACGCCTACATGGGCCTGCACATGCGCCGCTGGTTCGCCGAACCCCAGGGCAAGCGGATATTCAATCGTTGCTGCGCGGGATTACTGTCAGCGGCGGCTTCGGTGTTGCTGATGGCGCGGCGGGCCTGAGGTTGATGCTGCCTTCTGCAGGATCGACGTAGGAGCTGCCGAAGGCTGCGATCTTTTGACTTTGATCTTCTTGGGGCAATCAAGATCAAAAGATCGCAGCCTTCGGCAGCTCCTACGAATTCTCTGTCGATTTTCCGGTGGAGGCGTTCCTCGACGAGTCTTATGCTCATTCCATGAACCTACAAAACGCTTTGCTTCCGCCCCACGCCGAGATGGTTCGCGCCATGCTCGAACGAGACACCGCCTACGAGGGGGTGTTCTTTACCGCGGTCAAAACCACCGGCATCTTCTGTCGCCCCAGTTGCACGGCGCGCAAGCCGAAGCCGGAGAACGTCGAGTTCTTCGCCCATGCCGATGAGTGCATGTCCGCCGGCTACCGCGCTTGCCTGCGCTGCAAGCCACTGGACGCGGCGGCCATTGCGCCGGACTGGGTGCAGAAGCTGCTCAAATCGGTGGACGCCGACTCAGAGCAGCGCTGGACCGATGCCCAGCTGCTGGCCGAGGGCATCGAGCCGCTGAAATTGCGCCGCTGGTTCAAGCAGCATTTCGGCATGACCTTTCACGCCTGGTTGCGCACTCGACGCCTCGGCGTGGCGTTGGGCGGGATCAAACAAGGCGATTCCATCGACAACGCGGCGTTCGATTCGGGCTACGAGTCCCTGAGCGGGTTTCGCGATGCGTTTCAAAAGTCCTTCAACATCACGCCCGGCCGCGCCGCCAACAGCGAGCCGCTGCTGTTCACTCGCCTGACCACACCGCTGGGGCCGATGATCGCCATGGCTGAACGCCGTGGGCTGGTGCTGCTGGAGTTTCTTGATCGGCCAGCGCTGACCAAGGAAGTCGAAGAATTGCAGAATCGGTACGGCTATGCAGTCGCGCCAGGGCATAACGCGCATTTGCAGCAGATTGAAGCCGAACTGACGCAGTACTTCGCCGGCAAACTCACTGACTTCAACGTTCCACTACACTTGCCTGGCAGCGATTTTGCCCGACAGGTCTGGGCCGAACTGGCGAAGATCCCGTACGGCCAGACCAGCACCTACGGCGCCATCGCGGCGCTATTGGGTAAACCCGGCGCCAGTCGCGCCGTGGGCCTGGCCAACGGGCATAACCGTCTTTCGATTGTGGTGCCCTGTCACCGGGTGATCGGCGCGGACGGCTCGCTGACCGGCTATGGTGGAGGACAACCGCGCAAGGCGTTCTTGCTCAGGCTGGAAAAAGCGGCGGTGCAGATCACGCAACAACTCGCATTCTGATCATTTGCAGGTATCTCAAAAAGTCATAAGGAAGGACATTCGATGGACACGCTCGACAACCAATTTCACCAGTTGCACCAGGACGGCTTGCTGATTCTCACCAACGTCGGCGATGCCGCCGGGGCGCGAATTGTGGAGCAACTGGGCAGCAAAGCCATTGCCACCAGCAGCGCGGCGGTGGCCTGGGCTCACGGTTATCCGGATGGCAATGCCTTGCCCCTTGAGCGCCTGATATCAACGGTCGAGTCCATCGCCCGGGTGATTTCGGTGCCGTTGACCGTGGACATCGAGGCTGGTTATTCCGATGACCTGACGCGGGTGGCCGACCTCATCGATGCGGTGATTGCCGCCGGGGCCGTCGGGATCAATATCGAGGACGGTGCGTCCCCGCCCGAGCTGCTGGTGCGCAAGATCGAAATCGCTCGGCAGGTTGCCAGCCGCCGAAATGTGAAGCTGTTCATCAACGCCCGCACCGATGTGTACCTCAAGAGCCTGGTGCCCGCCGAAGATCGCGTGGCCGAGACGCTCAAGCGCGCCGCGTTGTATCAAGCGGCCGGTGCCGATGGGTTGTTTGCTGCCGGGGTCACCGCCGAATACGAAATCGCTGCGCTCTGTCAGGGCACCATGCTGCCGTTGAACGTGCTCGGGCTGCCTGGCTTGCCATCGCCCGAAGAGCTGAAAGCCCTCGGCGTACGCCGTTTGAGCGCGGGTTCACGCATCGCCGAGTTTCTTTATGGCGCCATGAGCGCACTGGCCAAGAGCTTTCTGGAAACAGGGACACTCGACAGCCGTGATCTGAAGGCCTTCACCTATGGCGAAGTGAACGCCCTGCTGGCACCGTCCGGGAAAGCTTGACCCCATGCCCGACGCCTATCTGCCCGCCACCGAGTTTCTATCGTCCATCGATGAGGACTGGCGCCGCCACATCGCCGCCATCGGCCCTTGCCTGCATCAGCCCCATGCGGCTCGCGATCCTTATGAGTCGCTGGTGCGGGCGATTGCCTACCAGCAACTGCATGCGAAGGCCGGGGATGCGATTGTCGGTCGGTTGATCGCGTTGTTCGGGACGGGTGCGTTCCCGAGGCCTGAACAGATTCTGGCGACAGGCTTTGATCAAATGCGCGGGTGCGGGTTTTCCGCTGGCAAGATCGCAACCATTCAGGGCATTGCCCAAGCGGCGCTGGACGGTGTGGTGCCGGATTACGCCACGGCACTGGCCATGGAGGATGAGGCGCTGATTGAGCGGTTGATTACCTTGCGCGGGGTTGGGCGCTGGACGGTTGAAATGTTGCTGATTTACAGCCTGGAACGGCCGGACATCTTGCCCGCCGATGATTTCGGGGTACGTGAGGGGTATCGGCGGATGAAGGGGTTGGAGGTGCAGCCCAATCGCAAGCAGATGATTGAGATCGGGCTGGGGTGGAGTCCGTTTCGGACGGTGGCGGCGTGGTATTTGTGGCGTGTTCCAAAGCCGCCTGTTCCAGTCATAACCCCGACTTCAACCGACTAAACGCCCGAATCAACGCCCGGTTAAACGCCTTCCCATTGTCATTCTTGCTATACAACGACCCCCTCACCTCAGCCGAAGGATACGTCCCCGGGTCATTGCGAATCGCCGGATCAATCAAGCCGTCCGCCGCCGTAATCGCATTGGCGTAATGAATGGTGTCCGTGATCGGCGCAATCACCTCCGGCGTCATCAGATAATCCATCAACGCCAGCCCCGCCTGAGGGTGAGGCGCATCCTTGGGAATGACCATCGCGTCGAACCAGATCAACGTGCCCTCCTTCGGTATCCGATAACTCAGCTTGAACGGCTTGTTCGCAGCCTCGGCCTGCCCGGCGGCGATGGCCACGTTGCCGTTCCACGACATCGCGACGCAGGTGTTGCCATTGGCGAGGTCGCTGATGTTCAGGTCATTGTCGAAGTAGCGGATGTAGGGCCGGATTTTCGCCAGTTGCTGTTCGGCCCGTTTCAGGTCATCGAGGTTCTGGCGGTTGATGTCCAGCCCCATGTACTTCATGACCGCGGCGAAAACTTCGTTGGGATCGTTGAGCAAACTGACCCCGCAATCGGCAAACTTCGACACCACCGCCGGGTCGAACAGCATCGCCCAACTGTCCCGTGGCGCGTCGGGCAGGCGCTTCTTGATTGCCTGTTCCTGATAGCCGACGCCAGTGGTGCCCCAGGCGTAGATCCCTGCGTAGCGATTGCCCGGATCGAACACCGCCATGTGCTGGCGGAACTCGTCACCCACGCCGGCAAAATGCGGCAGCTGTTGCGGGTTCAGGGTTTGAATCGCGCCGCTCTGGATCGCCCGGGACAAATGCTGGCCGGCGGTAAGCACCAGGTCATAGCCGCTGCGACCGGTGAGCAGTTTGGTCTCTACGGTTTCCAGGGAGTCGAAGTGGTCGGCCACCACGTGGATGCCGGTTTCTTTCTCGAAATTGGTCAAGGTATCCGGGGCCAGATACTCGCCCCAGATGTACAGATTGACCACCGGTTTAGCGGTGTCGGCGGCCTGCACACACAGGGGTGCGAGCACCAGCAGTAATGCTTGAGTCAGTTTGTGCAGGCCCATTTTTCAAACTCCCTTTTTGTTGCAGGCACTGCCTGCATACTGCGGCATGGTGATGCAGGCGACGTTACCGCCGCCGAGGAGGATCTCCCGGGAGTTTTCGATGCCGACGATTGTGTGCTGCGGGAACAGTTCGGCGAGGGTCGCCATTGCTGCCTGATCGTTACGATCGCCAAACAGCGGTACGACGATCGAGGTGTTGCCGGCGTAGTAGTTGATGTACGACGCACAGATTTTGGTCCCGGCCTGACGGGTGTGGGTGCTGTCTTGCTGATCCAGGCCTTCGGCTTCCTCGGCGGTCCATTCCAGCACGTCCGGTTGCGGCAGCTTGTGCACTTTCAGCTCGCGGCCACGGCTGTCGCGGGTGCTGCGCAGGATGTCGTAGGCCTCCTGGTAGATTTCCCATTGCGGGTCATCGCGATTGTCGGTCCATTGCAGCACCACTTCACCGGGGCGCACGAAGCAGGCGAGATCGTCGACATGGCCGTCGGTTTCGTCGAACTTGCAGCCACGTGGCAGCCAGATGATTTGCTCGGCGCCGAGGTAATCGGTCAATCGCCGGGTGACTTCTTCCTTGCCCAAATGCTGGTTGCGATTGCGGTTGAGCAGGCATTGTTCGGTGGTGAGAACGCTGCCCTGGCCGTCACTCTGGATGCCACCCAATTCGGCAATCAGCGGCGCGCGATAACGGTCGAACCGTTCGATTTCGAGGATTTTGCTGGCGATCTGATCGTCCTTGTCCCACGGGTAATAGAGGCCACCGTCGAGGCCGCCGTAAGCGTTGAACTCAAAGTCCACGCCGCGCACCTCACCGCTGTCATCGTTGACCACAAAGCATGGGCCACTGTCGCGGAACCAGGTGTCGTTGCAGGTCATTTCCACCACCCGCACTTGAGGCGGCAATTGGCGGCGAGCGGTGGCGAACTGCGCGGCGGAGGCGCACACGGTGACCGGTTCACTGCGGGAGATGGCAGTGACGATCTGCACCCAGACTTTCTGTGCAGGCTTGCCGCCATTGCGCCAGACGTCGGTGCGCTCCGGCCAGCCGAGCCAGCAACCGGACTTGGTTTCGAATTCGCCGGGCAAACGGAAACCATCGAGTTTCGGGGTGGAATCGAGCAAACGTGCCATGGTCAAACCTCATCGCGGGGATTGGAATGACCACAGGCTACGGTCGCCAGCGTCCTTCTCGCCAACGATGATTATTTCGGAATACTTGAATTCAACTCATCAATCGATCAGCTGATCGTTGAACCATTCCAGCATCTGCGCCACTGCCGGGCGCTCCAGCCGCACCCGCTCACACACCAGCGCATATTGGCCGAGTGCAGTCATGCTTGAAGTGAACGGCCGGACCAGACGACCGCTGAGCAAATCCTCCTGCGCGGTCAAGTTATCGCCCATGGCCACACCCTGACCTTGAGCCGCCGCTTCCAGCGCCAAACCGGCGTGGGCGAAATACAGCTGCCGTTCGGGGCGCTGATCGCCGGCATGGCTGGTGAGCCAAGCGGTCCAGGTCTTGCCGTCCTGATCATCGTGCAGCAGGCAGTGACGCGTCAGATCCTTCGGAGTTTTCAAGGTGCCCTGGTTGAACAGACCGGGACTGCACACCGGGAAGAACTGCAACGCCGGCAACGGCCTGACGAAGTACGCGCTACTGTCCACCGGGCCGGTGCCGTAAGTGATCGCCAGGTCGATGTCTTCGCCCGGCGCCGTGGCGTCGATCGGTTGTTCGTAGAGGTGCAGGGTGATGTGCGGATAGCGCGCGTAAAAATCCGTCAGGCGACTCATCAACCACTTTTGCGCCAGCTCGGCGGTGACTGCCAGGCGTAACACCGCCAGCGATGACGGGTCACGCAGCTCATCGCAGGCATCGCCGATCAGTTCGAAGGCCTGCTGCAAGCTTTGCATCAGGCGCCCGGCGGCCATCGTCGGGCGAATTTGCCGGCCTTCACGGATGAACAACGTCACGCCCAATTGCTCTTCGAGCTGGCGAATCTGATGGCTGACCGCGCTGTCGGTGACGCACAACTCCGCCGCCGCCCGGCCGAAATGGGCGTGGCGGGCGGCGCATTCGAAGGTTCTGAGTGCTGCCAGGGAGGGTAGTCGTCGCATGAATAGAGCCCCGATTTCAAGGCGCCCATGCTGCCTTGGCCATTAGCAGGCGTCCAGCAGGACCGAGTTATCGTTCATCGCGAGCAAGCTCGCTCCCACATTTGATCTTCAGTGAACTCAGTATTTGTGTACAACACCGATACCCTGTGGGAGCGAGCTTGCTCGCGATGAGGCCAGCACATTCACCACAAATCCAACGCCCCATCACCCGCCCTTATCCACCATGACTTCCCCCCAAACCCGGCGCATGTTGGTGCCTCAATCGGAGGGATTCGCCATGCTCAACGCACTCAAACAGATCAACTCAACCTCAGCCTTTAACCGCTGGGCCGGTTTCGAAGTCACTCGCGCCGAGAACGGCGAAGCCGAGCTCACGATGGCTTTTCGCGAGAGCGATATGGCGCAGTACGCAGGTTTCCTGCACGCCGGACTGATCGGCGCGCTGCTTGACACAGCCTGCGGATTCGCAGCCGGAACGGTCGCCGGCAACGTGCTGGCCTCGCATTTTTCAGTGAACTGCCTGGCACCCGCCATCGGCGAAGTGTTCATCGCTCGGGGTCAGGTAGTGAAGGCTGGCAAGAAGCAAGTGTTCGCCCGCGCCGAGCTGTTCGCGCAAACCGGCGATCAACTGAAACTGGTGGCGACCGGCGATGCGATTCTCGTACCGGTCGAGGGGCGCTGAAGGTCTAGGCTGTCTTGGGTAAGTTCCAGACCTGTCGGAGGTTCCCATGCAGCTCGAAGGCTCCTGCCATTGCAGCGCAGTGTCGTTCAGTTTGACCAGCGCCCACCCCTACCCGTACCAGCGTTGCTATTGCTCGATCTGCCGCAAGACCCAGGGCGGTGGCGGTTATGCGATCAACCTGGGTGGCGATGCCGGCAGCCTGAAGGTGCGCGGTCGCAAGCACATCGCGATTTATCACGCACGACTCAAGGACGAAGGCGATAAACGCGCCCACAGCAGCACCGCCGAGCGGCATTTCTGTTCTCTGTGTGGCTCAGGCTTGTGGCTGTTCAGCCCGGAATGGCCGGAGCTGATTCACCCGTTTGCCTCTGCCATCGACACCCCGCTGCCGGTGCCACCGGAGCACACGCACTTGATGCTCGGTTCCAAGGCGCCGTGGGTGGAAGTCGAGGCGCATCCTGGGGATCAGCAGTTCGACGTCTATCCCGAAGAATCCATCGCCGAGTGGCATGAGCGCTTGGGTTTGAGCCGCTAAGCCGGTTCACATTCTTTGACAGTTTCCCGACAAAGCTGTCAAAGATTGCAGGCCGGCAGCCGCCTAGCATGGGCGCATCCAAATTCCCTCGGGTGCTCCCATGCTTCGCTCGCTATGTCTTTCGTTGACTTCGCTTTGCCTGCTCATTCCCACCGACTCGTTACGGGCCGAAGACTGGCGCTATACCTTGCGGGCCGGTGCAGCCAGCGTGCCCCGTTACAGCGGCAGTGACGAACGCGCGGTGGTGCCGCTGCTGGGCGGTGAAATCGTCAGCCCTTACGGAGTCTTTCTGGACACTGAAAAGGGTCTGGGCTGGGCGTTTGACGAGGACGACTTCGGCCTCAGCGTGTACATCGGCGCCAGTGATGTGCGCAAGGATCGCAAGACCGGGTTCAAAGGTTCGGATGAGCTGAACGGCATGGGCTCGATCAAGACGCGCCCGGCGCTGGGGCTCGACGGGACTTACCACATGGGGCCGATTATTCTCGGTGCCAGTTTTGAGCATGCCTTGGAAAAGGACGATGACGATCACGACACCGGCTCGGCGTGGAACCGGTTAAAACTGAGCATCAGCGCGCCGTTTTATGAGGGTGACTATGGCAAGGTCGTAGGCAGCCTCAATAGCCAGTTTGGTGACAGCAATTACGTGCGCACCTGGTACGGCGTCAGCGCTGCCCAGGCTTCGCGCAGTCAGTTCAGGGCTTATGACACGCATGGCGGGCTGGTGAGTCGCGGGGCGGATTTGACCTGGACAGTGCCCGTCAATGATCGGTGGAGTGTTTCGACGGTGTTGGCTGTGCAATATCTGGCCAATGATGCGGCGGATAGCCCGATTGTTGAGCGGAGGATGCAGACATCATTGGCTGGGCAGGTTGTGTACACCTTCTGACCATGCGGTGTTGCAGATGGCCCTATCGCGAGCAAGCTCGCTCCCACAGGGGAATGCATTCCAAAATGTGGGAGCGAGCTTGCTCGCGATGGCGTCAGTTAGAACAACACAACTAATCCAGGTGCGCCCAGGTCATGCGGAACGACGCCCCGCCCCACGGCGAGTCCGCCACTTCGACTTGCCCACCATGGGATTGTGAGACTCGCCTGACCAATGCCAGGCCCAGGCCGAAGCCGCCAGTGCGGCGGTCGCGGCTGGCGTCCAGGCGCGAGAACGGTTCGAAGATTTTCTCCCGCCCGTCCATTGGCACGCCCGGCCCGTCGTCGTTGACCCGCACTTCGTAGTGATCACCGGTGCGCACCAACGACACTTCCACCCGCTCATCGGCATAACGAATGGCATTGCGCAGCAGGTTGATCACCGCCCGGGCCATGAAACGCGGTTCGATGCGCACCTCATCGACCTGACACTCGACAATCAGCAATTGCACGCCGGCGGCTTCAGCTTCCAGCGCGACGCTGCCGACCACGCTGTCGAGCCAACTGCTGGCCTGAATGTTTTCCCGAGTGATCACCGTGGCGCCGCGCTCGAGGCTGGCATAGGTGAGCAGTTCGGACACCATCTCTTCCAGCTCGCCGAGGTCGGCGTACATGTCGGCAATCAGTTCACGGTTCTGGGCCGGATCGGGTTGTTGCTTGAGCTGGTCGAGCTCAAACGACAACCGGGCAATCGGCGTGCGCAATTCATGGGACACCGCGTTGGTCAGCTCGCGCTGATTGGCTATCAGGCCTTCGATGCGGGCGGCCATCAGGTTGAAGTGTTCGGCCAGGTCACGAATGTTCGAGCGCTTGGACAGCTGGATCCGCGACGACAGGTCGTTATCGCCAAAACGCTCGGCCGCCAGGCGCAGTTTCTCCAGATCCCGCCAATGCGGGCGGACCCAGAACAACAACACGAACCCGATCATCACGGCGATCATCAGATAGGCCGCGGCAATGTAGAACGGCATCAAACTGGGCTCGGCCGGCAGCTTGATGCTGAGCAACTGCGAACCGTCGTCAATGCGCGAGATAAATTGCGTGTACTTGTCGCGAATCACCAGCAGCCCCCGGGCCAGCTCGGCTTTCTCCAGATCGGTCAGGGACAGTTGACCACTATCGACCAGGGTCAGGCCCAAGCCATAGTGGGGGCGCACCGCCTCCAGTTGTCGCTCCCGGTCCGAAGCGTCCAGCTCCCGCAACTGCTCGGCCAGCGACCAGGCCTGGCCGCGCACCGCCTCGCGGTTGTAACTCTGCATTTGGCCGTCGAGCAACGCATCGAACGTGCGCTCGACCGTTTGCAGCCCCAGTACCAGGCCAACCGTCATCACCAGAAACAGCCCCAGGAATAACCGCAGCATTTACAGCTCCCACGCAAACGGATTGAACAGGTAACCCTTGCCCCAGACGGTCTTGATGCACACCGGCTCTCGAGGGTTGTCCTTGAGCTTGCCCCGCAGTTTGCTGATGTAAACGTCAACGCTGCGGTTGAGACCGTCGAACGCAATGCCACGCATGCGGTTGAGAATGTCGTCGCGGGACAGAATCTTGCCGGCAGCGCTCGCCAGCAACCACAGCAATTCGAACTCCATGGTGGTGAGTTCGATGCCCTCACCCGCCAGCCGCACTTCCCGGCAGCTGCGGTCGATGCTCAGATGGCCGAACTCCAGAGCGGTGCACACGCCGCTGTCCGGCGTTTGACGACGTTGCAAGGCACGCAACCGGGCCAGCAGAACCGGCGGTTTGATCGGTTTGATCACGTAGTCATCGGCGCCGGACTCCAGCCCGAGGATGTGATCAAGATCGTCTTCCTTGGCGGTAAGAATGACGATCGGCGTGTCGGACACGCTGCGGATCTCGCGGCACACGTGCAGACCGCTCTGGCCCGGCAGCATCAGGTCGAGCACGACGACTTTCGGTTTGAATTCGAGGAATGCGGCCAATGCGAGGTCGCCGCGGTGCACCTGCCGGACCTCAAAGCCATGTTGCGACAGGAAATGCGCGATCAGCCCGGAGAGCTTTTCGTCGTCTTCCACCAGCAGTACTTTGCCAAAACCCAGGCTATCCATAACGACCGTCTGCCAACCCTTGCGTGAAGTGGCCGGCATTATGGCGCCAATCGGTGACCGGACGGTTATCGCAGGCAGCAAAAACCGGCCTCGGGGGCCGGTTTTCGGAGATGTTTCATTCTTTTAAGAGTTTTTAACAATTCACATGCAAAGATCACAGCCTCGTTTCACTCGACAGCTCCTACATTGGAATGCATTTCCTGTAGGAGCTGTCGAGTGAAACGAGGCTGCGATCTTTTGATCTTCACGCCGCGGTCGGCACACCGCTGTGGAAACGAAATTCCACGTCCGGCGACTCGATCAGCTCCTGCTCGGCGGCGCGGACCTTGTCGATCACCTGGGCGATGTCCTTGGCGTCACCGTACTGGTAGGCCAGTTTCAGGTAACCCTGGAAATGCCGGGCCTCGCTTTTCAGCAGGCCGAAGTAGAACTTGCCCAGCTCTTCGTCCAGATGCGGCACCAGCGCCTCGAAACGCTCGCAGCTGCGGGCTTCGATAAAGGCGCCGACCACCAGGGTGTCCACCAGTTTGACCGGCTCGTGGCTGCGCACCACTTTACGCAGGCCCGAGGCGTAGCGCCCGGCAGACAGCTGACGCAGCCCGATCTTGCGCTTTTTCATCAGGCGCATGACCTGTTCGTGGTGCACCAGCTCTTCCCGGGCCAGACGCGACATCAGGTTGATCAGATCGACGTGAGAGTGATACTTGGCGATCAGGCTCAACGCGGTACTGGCGGCCTTGAATTCACAGTTTTTGTGATCGATCAGCAGGGTTTCCTGATCGGCCAGTGCGGCCTGAACCCAGCCGTCGGGGGTACGGCAGCCGAGGAACTCGTGAATTTCGGGAAGGATCATGGGGCTCACGGATAAGAGGTCAATTCGAAGGGCGCCGATTATACCGGCCTGCCGGCAGACCACCAGTCGCGACCGTTGATATACATCAAGTCCCGAATAGCCAGCCAGCAACTATAGTTGTCCAACGCAATATTTTTTACTTCATGGAGATCCCGATCATGCAAGCCATTCGCAGCATTCTGGTGGTCCTCGAACCTGAACACTCGGAAAGCCTGGCGCTCAAACGGGCCAAGCTGATTGCCGGTGTGACCCAGGCTCATCTGCATCTGCTGGTCTGCGACCGCAAGCATGACCACAGCGGCATGTTGGGCGTGCTCAAGGCCGCGCTGATCGAGGACGGCTACAGCGTCACCACCGAGCAGGCCTGGAACGAAAGCCTGCACGAAACCATTGTCGATGTGCAGCAGGCTGAAGGTTGCGGACTGGTGGTCAAGCAGCATTACCCCGACAGTCCGCTGAAAAAAGCCCTGCTCACCCCGGCGGACTGGAAGCTGCTGCGTTACTGCCCGACGCCGGTGCTGTTGGTCAAAACCTCGAAACCCTGGACTGGCGGCGTCATTCTGGCGGCGATCGACGTCGGTAGTACCGATGGTGAACACCGCACCTTGCACTCTTGCATTGTCGATCACGGTTACGACATCGCCAGCCTGGCCAAGGCCCATTTGCACGTGGTCAGCGCCCATCCGTCGCCGATGCTGTCGGCGGCCGACCCGACGTTGCAACTCAGCGAAACCATCGAGGCGCGCTATCGCGAACAGTGCAAGGCGTTTCAGGCCGAGTTCGACATTGATGACGACCACCTGCACATCGAGGAAGGTCCGGCGGATGTGTTGATTCCGTTCATGGTCCACAAGCTGCAAGCGGCGGTGACGGTCATCGGTACCGTGGCGCGGTCCGGATTGTCAGGGGCGTTGATCGGGAATACGGCGGAGGTGGTGCTGGATGCGGTGGAGAGCGATGTGCTGGTGCTGAAGCCGGATACGATCATGGACCATCTGGAAGAGATCGTGACCCAGCATTAGAGAAGATCAAAAGATCGCAGGCTTCGCCAGCTCCTACTTGGTATTGAGTTCAACCTGTAGGAGCTGGCGAAGCCTGCGATCTTTTGACTTTAAAAATCAGGCGCCGAAGGCGTCTCTGAGGAAACCGGGTGCAATGTAGCGCTGGTAATGCGCCTCGGAGAGCAAAAAGAACTCCCGATCAATGGCATCCCGCAGTTCCGGCAGGTTCCAGTCGCGAAACTCCGGCATCAGCACCATCCCGTAGGCTTCCAGATTGTTGATCACTCGCGCGCCCCGGGCGATCAACTGATAGGCCCAGCAATATTCCGACTGATGCGGCACAAAGCGGATCTTGCGCTGCTCCAGCTGCAATCGAAGGCGCTGTGGATCGAAAACCTCCAGCTTGCTGGCCATCACCTGGGACAGCAGCAGCTCAAGACGCAGCCACACCGCGCGCTTCTCCTCCTCGTTGTAACCATTCCAATTGATCACTTCATGGTGGAAACGCTTGCAGCCACGGCACACCAAATCACCGTAAACAGTGGAGCAGAGGCCGACGCAGGGGGTCTTGATGGTCTGATTGGGCATAGGTTGGGAGAGCACGGGAAAGCAGAACAGGTCGGCATGTTAGCCCTTTGTCTAACATTGATCACCCCTCAATCTTGAGGGTCTAACTTACCTTTAATTTTTTTTTGCCGTAGAATCAGCCAGCCTTTTAAGGCGCCAATGTCCGTTAGAAGCTGTTTTCAAAGCGTCACGAGCACAGTCGTTCCTTCAGAGCGGTGTTGGCGAAGGGTTTTTCCAGCGGGGAAAAGCCCAACGCCAACCCTCATCAGCTCCCCGTTCTGCAGGCGTAAAACTTTGAAAGCAGCTTCTGTAAGGAATTGTCGGTAATTCTGGCTAAGTGGCCCACAACGCCACGCAGCGCATGAGTACGGCAATTTCGGGATGAGCGTCCCGGACACCCAGATGGGACCACTGATGAGGGTAATAACTGTGCTTGAAGCCTACCGCAAACATATCGAAGAGCGTGCAGCACTGGGTATCGTTCCCCAGCCACTAAACGCCGAACAAACTGCAGGCCTGGTCGAGCTGCTGAAGAATCCCCCGGCTGGCGAAGAAGCTTTCCTCGTTGACCTGATCACCAATCGCATTCCGCCAGGTGTGGACGAAGCAGCCTATGTAAAGGCCGGCTTCCTGTCTGCCCTCGCTAAAGGCGAAGCAAAATCCCCTCTGATCGACAAGAAACGCGCTGTTGAACTGCTCGGCACCATGCAGGGCGGCTACAACATCGTGACTCTGGTTAATCTGCTGGACGACGCCGAACTGGCGCCAGTCGCTGCCGAAGAACTCAAGCACACCCTGCTGATGTTCGACGCTTTCCACGACGTCGCTGAAAAAGCCAAGAACGGCAACGTTCACGCTAAAGGCGTGCTGCAATCCTGGGCTGACGGCGAGTGGTTCAAAAACCGCCCTGTGCTGGCCGACAAGATCAGCCTGCGCGTGTTCAAGGTTACCGGCGAAACCAACACCGACGACCTGTCCCCTGCTCCTGATGCCTGGTCCCGCCCGGACATCCCGCTGCACGCCCTCGCCATGTTGAAAATGGCCCGTGAAGGCATCGTGCCTGACGTCCAGGGCGTCACCG
This sequence comes from Pseudomonas sp. LBUM1645, assembly GCF_059716185.1. Classification (NCBI taxonomy): domain Bacteria; kingdom Pseudomonadati; phylum Pseudomonadota; class Gammaproteobacteria; order Pseudomonadales; family Pseudomonadaceae; genus Pseudomonas; species Pseudomonas sp. LBUM1645. The sequence goes on along the minus strand of NZ_CP166811.1, from coordinate 3,131,982 downwards.
GTCCGATGAAGCAGATCGAAGAAATGCGCGGTCAAGGCTTCCCGATCGCCTACGTCGGTGACGTGGTCGGCACCGGTTCGTCGCGTAAGTCGGCGACCAACTCGGTACTGTGGTTCTTCGGCGACGACGTTCCTAACGTGCCGAACAAGCGTGCCGGTGGTTTCTGCTTCGGCAGCAAAATCGCTCCGATCTTCTACAACACCATGGAAGATGCTGGCGCACTGCCAATCGAATTCGACGTCACCAACATGCACATGGGCGACGTGATCGACCTGTACCCGCATGCTGGCAAAGTCTGCAAACACGGCACTGACGAAGTCCTGACCACCTTCGAAATGAAGACCCCGGTGCTGTTGGACGAAGTTCGTGCTGGCGGCCGTATCCCGCTGATCATCGGCCGCGGCCTGACCGACAAGGCCCGTGCCGAATTGGGCCTGGGCCCTACCGACCTGTTCAAACTGCCTGAAGCACCTGTCGATACCGGCAAGGGCTTCACCCTGGCACAGAAAATGGTCGGCAAGGCTTGTGGCCTGCCAGAAGGCAAAGGCGTTCGTCCAGGTACTTACTGCGAACCGAAAATGACCACCGTCGGCTCTCAGGACACCACCGGTCCTATGACCCGTGACGAACTGAAAGACCTGGCGTGCCTGGGCTTCTCGACCGATCTGGTGATGCAGTCCTTCTGCCACACCGCGGCTTACCCTAAGCCGATCGACGTGACCACCCACCACACCCTGCCAGACTTCATCATGACCCGCGGCGGCGTTTCCCTGCGTCCGGGCGACGGCATCATCCACAGCTGGCTGAACCGTATGCTGCTGCCGGACACCGTCGGTACCGGTGGTGACTCCCACACCCGTTTCCCGATGGGCATTTCGTTCCCGGCCGGTTCCGGTCTGGTAGCGTTTGCCGCAGCCACTGGCGTTATGCCGCTGGACATGCCGGAATCGATCCTGGTGCGCTTCAAAGGCAAAATGCAACCGGGCGTCACCCTGCGTGACCTGGTTCACGCCATTCCTTACTTCGCGATTCAGGCTGGCCTGCTGACCGTCGAGAAGAAAGGCAAGAAGAACGCCTTCTCCGGCCGCATTCTGGAAATCGAAGGCCTGGACAACCTGAGCATCGAGCAAGCTTTCGAGCTGTCCGACGCTTCGGCCGAACGTTCGGCTGCCGGTTGCACCATCAAGCTGTCGAAAGAGTCGATCACCGAGTACCTGAGCTCCAACGTCACCCTGCTGCGCTGGATGATCGGCGAAGGCTACGGCGATGCGCGTACCCTGGAACGTCGTGCTCAAGCGATGGAAGCCTGGATCGCCAACCCTGAGTTGATGGTTGCCGATGCTGACGCCGAATACGCTGAGATCATCGAAATCGACCTGGCCGACATCAAAGAGCCTGTGCTCTGCGCGCCAAACGATCCGGACGACGCCCGTCTGCTGTCCAGCGTTGCTGGCGAGAAGATCGACGAAGTGTTCATCGGTTCGTGCATGACCAACATCGGTCACTTCCGCGCTGCCGGCAAGTTGCTGGAACAGGTCAAAGGTCAGCTTCCAACCCGTCTGTGGCTGTCGCCGCCGACCAAAATGGACGCTCACCAGCTGACCGAAGAAGGCTACTACGGCATCTACGGCAAGGCCGGCGCTCGCATGGAAATGCCGGGTTGCTCGCTGTGCATGGGTAACCAGGCACGTGTAGAGCCGAACTCGACTGTCGTGTCGACTTCGACCCGTAACTTCCCGAACCGTCTGGGTGACGGCGCGAACGTCTACCTGGCTTCGGCCGAGCTGGCGTCTGTTGCTTCCATCCTGGGTCGCCTGCCGACCGTCGAGGAGTACATGGAATACGCTGGCAAGATCGACAGCATGGCGGCCGATGTTTACCGCTACCTGTCCTTCGACCAGATCGCCGAGTTCCGTGAAGCTGCTGCGAACGCCAACATCCCGGTCGTTCAAGCCTAACGCTGCAACGCAATAAAAAACGCCGCCCATCGTGAGATGAGCGGCGTTTTTTTATGCCTGCAAGGTTTGCACGAACCCCTGTGGGAGCAAGCTCGCTCCCACAGGTTATGCGGATGACTTGAGTGCTTGTTGCACCGCTCCGTCGACGCTCAAGCCGCTGAGAATCACCTGCTCCAGTTCCTGCGTCGGTAACAGCGCGAGAACCGCTTTGGCCTCGTGTTTGAGTCGCGCCAGAATCAGCAGCTTGTCCTCGGCTCGCACTTGCATAAAGAACGCTTCCAGCGCCTCGATACTCGTGCCATCCAGGTTGGGAGACTCCTCCAGACTGAGGATGATCGTATGAATCGGTGGCGATGCATGCCGGGCCAGGCGCAATGCACCGCCCAGAATGCGCTCCACGTTGGCAAAAAACAGCGCCTCGCTCGGCCTGACGATCAACACTCCGGGGATCTCGCTAGCCTGAGGATGGCGTTGCACGTCAACAAATTCATGGCCACCGCCCATTTGGCCCAGCACCTGAATATCCGCCGATGACATCTGCTTCAACATCAGCACCACGCTGATCACCACCGCCACTAACAAGCCGTCCAACACACCCAGCACCAGCACCGCCGCCACCGCGCAAATCACCAGCAGACGATCGCGACGCCAGACGAAATACCGGCCCAAGGGCTGCAGGCTCAAGCCTCGCGCCAATGCGTGAATGACAATGGCCGCCAACACTGGCTCGGGGGTCAGGGCAATCCAGGGCAACACCGTCAACACGATGAGCAACACCACCCCCGCCGCTACCGCGCCCGCCAGACGCGATCCGGCACCAGCCGCCTCATTGGCCGACGTCGCAGAATAACCGGCGCCCGCCGGCATGCCATGAAACAGGCCCGACAGCACATTGGCTGCACCAAGTGCCAGCAGATCGCGGTTCGAGGACACACGGTCGCCGTGCTTGAGCGCAAACGAGGTGATCGATCCGTAAGACTCGGCGTACAGAATCATCACCATGGCAAACGCCAATTCTCCCAGGCGCAGCCAGTCGGTAAACGGCAGCACAGGAAGGCGCGGCACCTCCAGGTTCAAGTCGATCACGCCAATCAGTTTCACCCCATAAGCGGGCAAGTTCAGCCATTGACCGGCCGCGATGCCAAGCGCCACCACCAGCAAACCTCCCGGCAAACGCCTGACCCGCGCGCACAGCCACAACACCAGCAAGGACACAGCCGCCACAAGGGCGCCGACCCGGTTCCACTGCGGCAACTGCTCAAGCAGTTGCGGCAGGAAACGGATCAGGTTGCCATTGTTCAAGTGCACGTCAACGATGCTCGCTACTTGCTTGAGGATGATCGTCACTGCCAGACCGAAGGCAAAGCCTCGCAGCACCGGTTTGGCAATAAAAGACGTCACACTGCCGAGTTTGAACAACCCGGCCAGCAGGAAAAACCCACCCGTCACCAGCACCAGACCGATCGCCAGCGTCATGCGCAGGCCCGAGTCACCATTGGCCAAAGTGGCTGTGGCGGCGGCCAGTACCGCCGCCGATGACGACGTAGCAGAAACGATGGCAAAACGACTGGTGCCAAACAACCCGTAGCACAGCAGACCGGCAAATAACGCAATCACGCCCGCCTGTGGCGGCAACGCGGCAATGCTTGAATAGGCGACCGCCTCGGGTAACAACAAACCGGCGATCGACAGCCCGGCCAATACGTCCAGCCAACGGTTTGGCCTATCGGCTTGGGGTTGCGCCGATGCGCCGTGAGCACGAGCCATGAAGCGTCTCCAGAGAAAGATAGACTGGCCGGGAAAAGTCCTCGGCAAACGCTCTATGACGCGTTTATGCAACCTCAAGCTTAATCGCTAAGCGCACGGAATGTCGGCTCTGGGTCAGGAGTTGAGCAGTTTCAACACAATAAAAAACGCCGCCCATCGTGAGATGAGCGGCGTTTTTTTATGCCTGAGCAAATGTGGGACTCACTGCTTTGCTTACCCGAGGACCGAGCGGCCCCAATCGCGAGCAAGCTCGCTCCCACACGGACCGCGCAGATCCTGTGGGAGCGAGCTTGCTCGCGATAGCGGACTCACAGCCCCCACAGAAACATCAGTGGTGATTCAAACTCAGGCCGTCAGCGAATAGATCAACGCCGAAATTGCCACCAGGCCCACCGCCGTCACGAAGACGTTGGAAGCCTGACCGCGATAACGCGCCATGGCCGGAACCTTGCGGATCGCGTACATCGGCATCAGGAACAGGATCGCAGCGATAATCGGGCCACCGAGGGTTTCGATCATCCCGAGAATGCTCGGGTTCAGCGTGGCAACGATCCAGCAGACCACCAGCATGAAGGCGGCAGTCATGCGATCCAGGGTCTTCGGTGTCGGGCGCTTGCCGCTCTTCACGATCAGACCTTTAAGACCTTCGCTGGCGCCGATGTAGTGACCCAGGAACGACTTGGAAATGGCCACGAACGCAATCAACGGCGCCGCGAAGGCGATGGTCGGGTTGCTGAAGTGGTTGGCCAGGTACGACAGGATCGACAGGTTCTGCGCCTTGGCTTCAGCCAATTGCGCTGGCGACAGGGTCAACACGCAACTGAACACGAAGAACAGCACCATCACTACCATCAAGGCGTGGGCGCGGGACAGGATCTGCGAGCTGCGCTCTTCGGCGTGATCGCCATAACGACGCTTCTGGTCCACCGCAAACGCCGAGATGATCGGTGAATGGTTGAACGAGAACACCATCACCGGAATCGCCAGCCACAGCGTGTGCAGCAATGCCGACGGTTCTGGCAGCGTCGACGCGGTGGCGAGAATGCCGCCGTTCCAGTGGGGAATCAGGAACACGGCGAGGAACAGCAGCGCAACAATGAACGGATAAACCATCAGGCTCATGGCCTTGACGATCGCCTGTTCGCCACAACGTACCACCGCCAACAGGCCGAGGATCAGCACCAACGACAGCACGGCGCGCGGTGGCGGCATGATGTGCAGTTGATGCTCGAGGAAACTGCCCACGGTGTTGGTCAGGGCCACGCTGTAGATCAACAGGATCGGGAAGATCGCGAAGAAGTACAGCAAGGTGATCAGCGCGCCAGCCTTGATCCCGAAGTGCTCTTCCACGACTTCAGTGATGTCCGCGCCTTCGCGTCCGGACAACACAAAACGGGTCAGGCCACGGTGTGCGTAAAACGTCATGGGGAACGCCAACACCGCCAGGACCAGCAACGGCCAGAAGCCGCCCAGACCCGCGTTAATCGGCAAAAACAGCGTGCCAGCCCCAATGGCCGTGCCAAACAGGCCCAGCATCCAGGTGGTGTCATGGCGATTCCAGCTCTCAAGTGTCGCTGGTGCCGCCGATACATAGCGTTCGTCGACGCTATTGGCCTGATCATTCATCCGGTGGGATCTCCGCATTCCGGTCAGTTGCTACCCGGTCAGGGCGAGTCGGAAAAATCCGACAGGCAGCGCCCTGGCCGAAACAGGGGCGCGATTGTCCGGGATTAATGAGCAGAAGCAAAGACTTAGCTGAGGAGTGGTTGTGCGGATCAGATCCTCTGGCACCCTTTATTAAATAGATGTTTTAAAAAATCTATTCAATAAAGGATTGTCGTCATGTAATTTCGATCCCGACTGCTGACCGGTAACACTAATTTCGGAGCCCTCTCATGCCACTCGTTCGCGTCGATATCAAAAAGCATCAAGACCCGACTTATGCCAAACGTGTCGGGCAATTGATCTACGCCGCCATGCACAGCGCCATTGGCGTGCCGGAGAACGATAACTTCCAGATTCTTGCCGAGCACGATGAACAGCACTTCATCTTCGATCCCGGCTACCTGGGCATCAATCGCACCGACAATCTGGTGGTGATTCAGATCACCCTGAGCGAAGGCCGCACCATCGAGCAGAAAAAACTCCTCTACAAAACCATTGCCGAGAGCCTTAACGCGGAACTCGCGGTGCGCCTGGAAGATGTGTTCATCAATCTGGTGGAGGTCAAGAAAGAGAACTGGTCGTTTGGCAATGGCATAGCCCAGTACGCCCTCTGATTTCTACCTTTTATATACCTGTGAGCCACCAATGCCCCGAGTCTCCCGCAAACAAGCCGAACTCAACCGCGAGATCATCGTCGAGGCCGCCACGCGTCTGTTTCGCGAACGCGGCCTGCACGGGATCAGTGTCGTCGAGGTGATGGGCGCGGCCGGCCTCACCCATGGCGGGTTCTATGGTCACTTCGAATCCAAGGAAGCGCTGGCGCAAGAGGCGTGCAGCCGGGCGTTCACCCAATCGATGGAACGCTGGAAGCAGAAAATAGAGGGTAACGATGACAGTCTCTCGGCCCGCGAGAGCATCATTGCGCCCTACCTGTCCGCGGCCAATCGCGACAATCCGGGTGAAAGCTGCCCGGTGACCGCGTTTGCTGGCGACATGTGTCATGAAACCGCTGAAAGCGGATTGCACCAGACCTACACCCAAGGGCTGGAGGCATTGCTGCAGATGCTGGCACCGCTGATGGGCGCGGATCAGCCCGAAGCCAATCGGCAAAAAGCGCTGGTGGATTATTCGCTGATGGTCGGCGCCCTGACCCTGGCCCGCGCAACCCGGGGTGACGCCTTGTCCGATGAAATTCTCGACGCAGCCCGGACATTTCTCACCTCGGACACGGCCATTGACACACCCGCGACGCCGACAGCATGATCGGCCTCATGAATATTCCTGCGCTGAACCTCACCCGCACCACCACGACCGCTAACGGCGGGTCGTGCGGTGGCTGGCTGAGATAAACACAGCGCAGTGAACCCAAGGCCCCGCCAGCAATGGACGGGGCCTTGTCGTTTCTCCCGTCCGTTCGGCACTTTTCGTACGACACCCAAGGAGAAACACCCATGTCATCAGCACTGTTGATCATCGATATGCAGGTCGGTCTGTTCCACGGCCCGGAAAAACCCTACGACGGTGAACGGGTACTGGCGAACATTCAGCATCTCATTCGTCAGGCCAGGGAGCGCAACCTGCCGATCTTCGCGGTGCGCCATACCGGCCCTCAAGGTTCGCCCATCGAAGTCGGTAGCCCCTTCTGGCAGCTATTGCCCGCACTGGACCTGGATGCCAGCACCGACATCCTGTTCGACAAAACCCGACCCAATGCCTTTTACGCCACCGCGCTGGCGGAGCAACTGCGGGCTAGCGGCATCAATGAGGTGTTCATCGCCGGCATGAAAACCCAATACTGCATCGACAGCACCTGCCGGGCTGCGGCCGAGTTGGGGTTCAAACCCATACTCGTGGCCGATGCGCATACCTGCATGGACACACCGGCGCTGCCGGCCCGGTCGATCATCGAACACCATAACGCGACGTTGAACGGTGCCTTCGCAAAGGTGTTGAACACCGTGGATATGTAAGCGCTACGGAACGCTCCTACACTGAGGTCGAAGGCCACAAGCCTGCTATCTTTGGTAAATGCCAAACCGTTGCGGAATCAGCAATTTGAAGCAACGTTTTGAAGCAACTTTCGAGCCTCGACTTTCCGATGCGCACAGGAGCCCAGCATGCCCGCAACCGTTCTGGTACTGGTTGAAACCATCAATGATTACCTGCCGATTCTCGAACATCAGGGGTTTCACCTGATTCTGGCGCCCACGCCTGCCGAGCGCGCCGATGCCATTACACGGCATGGCGCGCAGATCGATGCGGTGCTGACCCGCGGCCCATTGGGCCTGTATGCCGACGAAATCGCCGCCCTGCCCAATCTCAAGATCATCTGCGTGATCGGCGCCGGCTACGAACACGTCGACCTGCAAGCCGCCGCCAACCGGGGCATAACGGTCACCAATGGCGCCGGCGTCAATGCCTCTTCAGTCGCCGACCATGCCATGGCGATGCTGCTGTCGCTGGTGCGTGACATTCCCCGTTGCGACGCCGCCGTGCGCCGGGGTGAGTGGCCGAAAATCATGCGCCCGTCCCTGGCCGGCAAGCACTTGGGCATCCTGGGGCTCGGTGCTGTCGGCATGGCCATCGCCAAACGCGCCGCCCACGGCTTCGACATGACGGTCAGTTACCACAACCGCCAGCATCGCAGCGATGTGCCGTACAGCTTCCGCTCGACGCCCACCGAGTTGGCACGGGAATCAGACTTTTTGGTCGTCGCGACCCCCGGAGGGCTGGGCACCAAACACCTGATCAACAAACAAGTTCTCGACGCCTTGGGCCCCCAGGGGTTCATCGTCAACATCGCACGAGCCAGTGTGATAGTCACCGCAGACCTGATCAGCGCGCTTGAGCAGCGCAGGATTGCCGGCGCTGCGCTGGATGTCTTCGACACAGAACCCCAAGTACCCAATGCCTTCAAGGCGTTGGCCAATGTGATCCTCACCCCGCATGTCGCCGGTTTGTCCCCGGAAGCCACTCAAGGCACCGTGGAGCTGGTAGGCCGCAATCTGGTGGCGTTCTTCACCGGCAATCCGGTATTGACCCCGATTGCCCTGCCATCGACGACGAGCATGATCTGACCACCATTCAAACAGGTGTATCAAAAACAATGATTGCCCGGCAACACGCTCACCTATAAGGGCGTTTCGTGGTTGTGGGTGTCGGGTGTGCGCATTAGATTAGCCAATAGTCTCAGGCCTCCAGAATAAGCAGAAGGGATAAGCATGGCGCTTACTGACCAGTCCACCCGTATCCGCACCGGCGAAGAACTCGATGCCAGCCTGATCGATCCGTACCTCAAGGCCCACATTCCGGGCCTGAGTGGTTTGCCGCAGATCAGCCAGTTTCCAGGCGGTGCGTCGAACCTCACCTACTTGCTGGAATACCCCGAACAGGAGTTCGTCCTGCGTCGGCCGCCCTTTGGCCACAAGGCCAAGTCCGCCCACGACATGGGCCGCGAATTTCGCATCCTCAATCAGCTCCGTGACGGTTTTCCGTACTGCCCCAAAGCCTACGTGCACTGCACCGACGAATCGGTGATCGGCGCCGAGTTCTATGTGATGGAGCGGGTCAAGGGGATCATCCTGCGCTCCGAACTGCCGCCGGAACTGGGTCTGGACTCAGCGAAAACCGAAGCGCTGTGCAAAAGCTTCATCGACAAATTCGTTGAACTGCACCGGGTCGACTACAACGCCTATGGCTTGGGCGACCTTGGCAAACCCGAAGGTTATGTCGCGCGGCAGATCAAAGGCTGGAGCGATCGCTACGAGAAAGCCCTGACCCCGGACGCGCCGAAGTGGGAAGCGGTCAAAGCCTGGCTCAACGACAAGATGCCGGCCGATCACCCGACCTCCAGCATCGTCCACAACGACTACCGCTTCGACAACGTGATCCTCGACCCGAACAACCCGATGGACATCATTGGCGTGCTCGACTGGGAACTGACCACCCTCGGCGACCCGCTGATGGACCTGGGCAATACCCTCGCCTACTGGATTGAAGCCGACGACCCGGCACCGGTGCAACTGATGCGCCGCCAGCCGAGCCACGCGCCGGGCATGCTGACCCGCCGCGAGTTCGTCGATTACTACGCCGAGCGTTCAGGCATCCAGATCGACAACTTCGATTTCTACTACACCTACGGCCTGTTCCGCCTGGCCGGCATCGTGCAGCAGATCTACTACCGCTTCTTCCATGGTCAGACCCAGGACAAACGCTTCGCGCAGTTCATTCACATGAACAAACTGCTGGAGCAGATGAGCCTGCAAGTCATTTCGAAATCCAGCCTCTGATCAAGCCACTGGCCCCAATAACAAGACTTTTTATAAGAGAATCCCATGTCCAAGACTCAGTTGTTCGACCTCGACGGCAAAATCGCATTCGTGTCTGGCGCCAGCCGCGGTATCGGTGAAGCTATTGCCAAACTGCTGGCCCAACAAGGCGCCCACGTGATCGTCTCGAGCCGCAAACTCGACGGCTGCCAGCACGTAGCTGACGCGATCATTGCCGCCGGCGGTAAAGCTACTGCGGTGGCTTGCCACATCGGTGAAATGGAACAGATCAGCCAGGTCTTCGCCGGCATCCGCGAACAATTCGGGCGCCTGGACATCCTGGTCAACAACGCGGCGACCAACCCGCAGTTCTGCAACGTACTGGACACAGACCTCAGCGCTTTCCAGAAAACCGTCGACGTGAACATCCGCGGCTACTTCTTCATGTCGGTGGAAGCCGGCAAGCTGATGCGCGAAAACGGCGGCGGCAGCATCATCAACGTCGCCTCGATCAACGGCATCTCGCCGGGAATCTTCCAGGGCATCTACTCGGTGACCAAAGCAGCGGTCATCAACATGACCAAAGTGTTCGCCAAGGAATGCGCGCAGTTCGGCATCCGCTGCAACGCCCTGCTGCCGGGTCTGACCGACACCAAGTTCGCTTCGGCGCTGGTAAAGAACGAGGCTATTTTGAACACCGCATTGCAGCAGATTCCGCTCAAGCGTGTGGCGGATCCGAGTGAAATGGCGGGGGCGGTGTTGTATCTGGCGAGTGATGCGTCGAGTTACACCACTGGGGTTTCGTTGAATGTGGATGGTGGGTTCTTGTCCTGATCCGATTTACCGGATGAACAAAAGGCAGCCTTAGGGCTCCCTTTTTTTTTGCCCTAACTGATCGTTCCCACGCTCTGCGTGGGAACGATCACGACTGAGAACTTATTTTCTATTATTTGCAATAAGTGAATATTTATTCCATAAATAGCCCTCCTGAAAACAAAATCCCAAAAGGACCCCGGCTATGCGTGAACTCGGTATCGGACTCATCGGCACAGGTTTCATGGGCCGCGCCCATGCCTTGGCGTTTCGCAACGTCAGTGCGGTTTTCGAACTGCCCCTCAAGCTCAAACTCGCCGCCCTGGCCGACGCCGATCCGCAGCGTGCCCGCCACTGCGCCGATGCCTGGGGGTTCGACACCGCTCATAGCGACTGGAAGCAACTGATCGATGACCCCAAGGTCAATCTGATCGCCATCACCACGCCCAATCACTTGCACTACCCCATGGCCATGGCCGCCGTCGCCGCCGGCAAACCGGTGTATTGCGAGAAGCCGTTGGCGGTGAGTCTGGAACAGGCCGACGCCATGCGTCTGGCGGCCAAAGCGGCGGGCGTGGTGACGCGGGTGGGTTACAACTATCAGCACAACCCGATGATCGCGCTCGCCCGGGAGCTGATTGAAAACGGCGACTTGGGTCAGATCATCAGTTTCCAGGGTGAATTCAGCGAAGACTTCATGGCCGATCCCGCGTCACCCTGGTCGTGGCGTTGCGATGCCGATCATGCCGGTGGCGCACTGGCCGATCTGGGCAGCCACTTGTTGGCCATGGCCCGCTATCTGGTGGGCGATGTCGAGGCAGTGAGCGCCGACACCCAGACCGTGCACCGGCAACGTCCTTCCACGGTTGGCAGCACGGAACAACGCAGTATCGCGGTCGACGATCAGGTCCACGCTTTGTTGCGGTTTGCCAACGGCGCCCGTGGCACGTTCAGCAGCAGTTGGCTCAAGCACGGCTACAAGAATCACCTGAGTTTCGAAATCAGCGGCACCCGAGGGACTTTGGTGTTCGATCAGGAACGCCTGAATGAACTGCGTCTGTTTCGTGCCGGCCAGGACGGTTTCCAGCGATTGCTGGCAGGGCCGAATCTGCCAGGTTATGCGGCGTTCAGCCCGGCAGCAGGGCATCAGCTCGGCTACAACGAACTCAAGACATTGGAAGTCCATGATCTGGTGATGGCGCTGGCAGGCTTGTCTCAGGGTGGAACCGATTTCGAACAGGCGTGGGAAGTCGAACGCCTGGCGACGGCCATCCGGTTGGCAGCGCGGGAGTCGCGTTGGGTCAGGATCGAGGAAGTCTGAGCGAAACGCGCGGATACCCGCCAGCAGCACAGCGCCGCTGGCGGTTCAACGTGAGCAGATGGACGCTTACTGAGTGACGCAACGAGTAAGCGTCGTTTCCCGGGTCACTTGCCCCTCAGCCCGCATATCGCCTTGCACATCGGTGTTTTCAGTGGTCTGGCAGGTGCGCACAGGGGGTGGAGGCGGCGCGGCGGGAGGTGGCGGTGGAGGACTCGCACAACCGCCCAGAATCGCTATCCAGAGTGCGAACGACAGTGTTGCAAAAATGCGTTTCCCAAGACTTTTCATAGGTTGACCCGCGGTAAGTGATCGACATATTTCCGCGACCCAACTGCTTCACCGCGAACTCGCGGACCGGTCACAGAAAAAATACTCTCGTATTCTTTATACGACCGCCGGCAAAACCCGACAGTTCCTAGGACGTCTCGCGACAATGCAACGTGTTGCTCTCGAGTTCATAACGCAGCTCTTCGATCAAAGCTGCCACCGACTGCGGCGTTCTGAGGTTGGCCACACTCAACCCGGTGACCACCAGATCTACCTGCCCCGACACCGGATGATAGAGCTTCACCGTCAGTGATTGATCACCGGTAACACTGCAGTCACAGGCCAACGGCGAAAAGCTCCGCTCCAGTTGCATCCGCAATTGCGCTACATAAATCATCCGGCAGTTCCTGTAGCTGTTTTGAAAGGGACGCGATACCCGAAGACCTGTATCGCACCCTTACAGCCTAAGAACTGCCGCCCCCGTCCAGAACATGAATTTGCACCCCCTCGAGTAGTGCATTTGCACCTAACGCTGGGCCTTGGGCCGCCACTCGCTGGAGAACAAACCGCGCTCGCGAGCCCAGACAATCGCCTCGCTACGACTGTGAACATCGAGCTTGGAATACACCGTCGACACATGGTTGCGCACCGTGTTCGGCGCGAGCTTCAGCCGCGCGGCGATTTCCTTGTCGGCCAGGCCTTCGCAGATCAGGCCGAGCACATCCCGCTCACGGGCAGTCAGGTCGGTGAAAGACACGCTAGGCAACCGCGGCGAGTTGACGTTTTTGACGTTAGCGAGCTTCTCGATGAGCGTGCGGCTGAACCAGGAAGCGTCTTTCATCACCTCTTCGATCGCCGACACCAACTCCAGCTCTGTGCGTTTACGCTCGGTGATGTCCATAAATACCAGCAGGTAGCAGGGACTGTCCTGAATGTTCACGGTATCGGCCGAGACCGCGCAATCGATCAGTCCGGTGTCTTTCTTACGGAGGCTGACATCGATGCGATCCAGGCTTCCGGTTTTCTCCAGGGTTGCGAATAGCCGTGTATGTGCGCCCTTGTCATGGATGAAGTCGATCTCTGCGATGGTCCTACCGAGCACTTCCTCACTGGGATACGCAAGCGTATCGAGGAAGGCTTCATTGACGTCCATCACCACCTGATCGCTGGCGTTGCACACCAGGATCGGCACCGGGGTCAGTCGAAAAGCCTTGGCGAAACGTTCCTCGCTTTGGCGCAGGGCGACTTCGGCTTTATACCGAGGCTCTATGTCGACGAAGGAAAACAGCATGCAGGCTTCATCGTTCAGCTCAAGAGGCTGGCCGGCGACAATCACCTGTTTGCTGCCACCGTCGTGTAACTGCAGCTGAGCCTGCATTTGCGGAATGGTCGCCCCTTCGCGTAAACGCTGCTTGGCCAGGTCTTTGTTTTCGGCGCCCTCCAGCACGTCCAGTTCATAGGTCGAACGGCCGATCACCTGATCACGGGCATGGCCGGTCATCTCCAGGAAGCCCGGGTTGACTTTGATGTAGCGCAAATCGCTGAGGCGACAGATCACCGCCGGGGCTGGGTTGGCATTGAAGGTTTTTTCGAAACGCTGCTCGGCGCTGGCCCACTCCGTGACGTCGTTCATGATCAGCACCAGCGACTCCGGCTTGCCAGCACTGTCGGCCAACACCATGCTGCGCACGCTGTGAACCCAGGTGCGCTCTTCGTCGTCCGCCGGTGTCACCTCAACCAACACATCACTGAAGGACTCGCCTCGGGCAACGCGGCTGATCGGATAATTGTCGACCTGAACCGGATGATTATTGCGATAACGCAAGGCGAAGCGCTTGGCGTACTCCCTGGCATTCGCCCCCAGCTCGCCGAGCTGCCCGACGCCGTGCATGGCCAACGCGGCGTCATTGGCCCAAAGGAGGGTCTGGTCGAGTTCGAGCAGAATCACCCCATCGGACAGGCCGGCGATGATCTGCTGCAACTGACGGCGATTGGTTTCGGTGGTCAGGACGTCCTGGCTCATTGGATCTCCACGCGTGCGGCGGCGCATTCATGCGCCGCCCTGTGAAGATTACGACCGCGGGCAATCATGATCGTGCAGATATGCCGGGGAACACGGGTGTAGGAGCTGCCGAAGGCTGCGATCTTTTGATCTTCAGCCACCCAACTAACGTCGAAATCAAAAGATCGCAGCCTGCGGCAGCTCCTACATTGATCGCGTACATCCGTGGAATTTGCAGGCGTACGCAACCCTCTGTAGGAGCTGCCGAAGGTTCGGGCCGCGTTCGGACGATCTTTTCGGCGTACTCGAAATATTACGAAAATGCTTTGGCCAACGACAGAAACACCATCAGCTAAAGTTCATCTGCCAACACATTTCAAGGAGGGCAAGGAATGCCTGTCGCTGCAAATGGATGTCGTCTTCGCAAAGCTCGATTTTCGGAATCTGGTCGTATTTATCTGCTGACCGCTATCGCTCATCAGAGAGAACCGGTGTTCGCAGATTGGCGACTGGGACGGCTTCTGGTCGATCAACTGCGTTGTGCCGATGAAGCGTCGCTAGTGACCTCAATGGCCTGGGTGGTGATGCCGGATCACCTGCATTGGTTGATGGAACTGAAGCACGGCACGTTGGCCGAGCTGATGTGTCGAATCAAATCCAGAAGCAGCCGTTCGATCAATATTGCACGGCAGAAGCAGGGCCGATTATGGCAACGGGGGTATTACGACCGGGCATTACGTCGTGATGAAGACTTGAAGGATGCCGCACGTTACATCGTCATGAATCCGTTGCGTGCGGGGTTGGTGAAACGGGTGGGGGATTATCCGTTGTGGGATGCCATTTGGCTTTGAAAGGTCAAGATCAAAAGATCGCAGCCTGCGGCAGCTCCTACAGGGCGTACATCAATCCCATGTAGGAGCTGCCGCAGGCTGCGATCTTTTGACTATTGCACTTGCAACGATGCATCCAGCCCCGCCAACTTCTCCGGATTACGCATGATAAAAATCCTGCTCACCCGCCCCGCTTCATCAAAACCAAACGTCATCGATGCAGTAATGACCCCGTCCGCCTTGATGATCACACCTTGGGCGCCATTGATTTCGCTGGGCAGCCATTCGCAAGTCTGCCAATAGACGTGCAACGACTGGCCAATGAAATCCAGCACGCTGGAAATGCCAGACAACGTTTCGCGGATGGCCGAGGCCTTGCCGCCGCTGTCGGCGCAGAGTTCGACGTCTTCGCTCAGCATCGCGGTCAAGGAAGCGGTCGAGCCGCTGGCGATGGCGCGATGGAAGGCGCTGAGCAATTGGTCCTGGCGTGCCGGTTCCGGCTGAAAGCGCGTTTGTCCGCTGCCCAGGCTGGCCTTGGCCCGGGACACCAGTTTGCGGCACGCAGCCTCTTGAACCCCGACCGCATCCGCGACTTGCGCGTAATCCATGTCGAAAATTTCGTAGAGTAAATACGCCGCACGCTCCTTGGGGGTTAGCCGTTCCAGCAACAACAGGAACGCGGTGGACAGCGACGAGGCCAGTTCATGCCTGTGTTCGGGTGAATCCTGGTGAGTGGTGTGAATCGGTTCCGGCAGCCAGGTGCCGATGTAATCAACCCGCGACTTGTGAGCCGAGCGCAGCAGATCGATGCAGTGCCGGGTGCAAGCCGTAGTCAGCCAGGCGGCCGGCGTGGCAATGGCGGCGCGGTCGGCCTCCAGCCATTTGATGAACAGCTCTTGCACGACATCCTCGGCTTCGGCGCGGGAGCCGAGGATGCGATACGCCAGACCGAGCAAAAAGGGCCGGCGCTGCTCGAACACAGCGGCGGCGTTTTCGGCGGAGTTCATCAATCAGTGCCTCGACACCTGCAAACGGTTCCACAGGTTGATCATGCCGATCTCGGCCGTCAAGGCACCGATTTGCGCGTCGTTGAAGTGCTCGCGCAAGTCACCGCGCAGGCTGGCGTAGTCGGTCTTTTCATCGAGTACGGTGAGTGCTTCGGTCCAGGCCAGGGCGGCGCGTTCGGAGGCAATGAAATCGCTGACGTGGCGCCAGACGATCAGGCGGTCCAGGCGTTCGTTGGTTTCATTGGCTTCACGGGCTTCGCGGGTGTGCATCTTCACGCAGAAACCGCATTGGTTGATCTGCGACGCACGCAGGTGCAGCAGGTGTTTGAGGGTCGGGTCCAGGTCGTGGCTGTCGAGGGTAACGTGGACCTGGGTCAGGCTTTCGAACACCTGAGGAATCGATTGCAGCAGGTTGACCGGTTGGGTGTTGGGCGACATCGTGTTGCTCCACTGTTTGGGGGATTCAACAGGATGACGATCCAGCACCATGGTTTGTGACACATGAAGAGCAACATCAAAAGATCGCAGGCTGCGCCAGCTCCTACATGGGAATGCGTGCCCCTGTAGGAGCTGGCGCAGCCTGCGATCTTTTGATCTTCAAGCCGCCAATTGACCGTTGGCAATCGCCGCCGACGCCGCCAGCATCGCCCGCAACAACACCGCACACCCGGCCGCCAGATCATCCGGCGCGGCGTTTTCGATTTCGTTGTGACTGATGCCGCCTTCGCACGGTACGAAGATCATCCCGGCCGGGCCGAGTTCGGCGAGGAAGATTGCGTCGTGCCCTGCTCCGCTGACGATGTCCATGTGCGACAGGCCCAAGCCTTGGGCAGCGCCGCGTACCGCTTCGACGCAACCTTTGTCGAAGTACAGCGGTGGGAAATCCGCAGTGGGTGTCAGTTCGAAGGTCAGGCCGTGTTCCTCGCAGGTGGTTTCGATGACTTCGCGGACTTCGGCAATCATCGAGTCCAGGCGCGCCGGTTCCAGATGACGGAAGTCCAGGGTCATGCGCACTTCGCCGGGGATGACGTTGCGTGAGCCGGGATAGGCTTGCAGGCAACCGACGGTGCCGCAGGCGTGGGGTTGATGGCCGAGGGCGGCGCGGTTGACCGCACCGACGATCACCGATGCGCCGACCAAAGCGTCCTTGCGCAGGTGCATCGGCGTCGGGCCGGCGTGGGCTTCGACGCCGCGCAGTTTCAGGTCGAACCATTTCTGGCCGAGGGCGCCCATCACCACACCGATGGTTTTGTGTTCGTCTTCGAGGATCGGGCCTTGTTCGATATGGGCCTCGAAATAGGCGCCGACGGCATGGCCGCTGACCATGCGCTCGCCGGTATAGCCAATGGCGTTCAACGCTTCGCCGACGGTGACGCCCTCGGCATCGACCTTGGCCAGGGTTTCTTCGAGGGTGAATTTTTCTGCGAATACGCCGGAGCCCATCATGCATGGAGCGAAGCGTGAGCCTTCCTCGTTGGTCCAGACCACGACTTCCAGCGGCGCTTCGGTTTCCACGCCCAGGTCATTGAGGGTACGCAGCACTTCGACGCCGGCGAGTACGCCGAAGCAGCCGTCGAACTTGCCGCCGGTGGGTTGGGTGTCGATGTGGCTGCCGGTCATCACCGGTGGCAGGTTCGGGTTGCGGCCCGGACGACGGGCGAAGATATTGCCGACGGCGTCGATGCTGACGGTGCAACCGGCCTCCTCGCACCAGTTCACGAAGATGTCCCGGGCCTGACGGTCGAGGTCGGTCAGGGCCAGGCGACAGACGCCGCCCTTGACCGTGGCGCCGAGCTTGGCCAGGTCCATGAGCGACTGCCACAAGCGGTCGCGGTTGATGTGCTGATGGGTGGACTGCAGAACGTCTACGGCAGCGTTCATGATGATCTCCTCAGGCAGTTGTTATAGGTTTCTTCAGGCAATGCATCGGTGAATTTGAGGCCGTCATCGCGAGCAAGCTCGGCTCCCACAAGGGATCTTCAGCGTTCACAAAACCCTGTGGGAGCCGAGCTTGCTCGCGATGAGGCCATCAATCACACCGCAGATTTCGCAACAGACGGACTGGGGCGCATCGAGCACAACCCGTAATAAATCAGCCCGCCCAGTGCCGAGCCGGTGAACCAGCCATAGTCGTAGAACCAGCTGAATGCATTGCTGCCGAGCGACAGCAACGTCAGCGCCACCGGCACACCGAACGCGATAAACCCGAACCAGTTCCACGCCGGGTAAACGTCGTCACGATAGAGGCCGGCCAGGTCCAGTTGCTGTTTCTTGATCAGGAAATAGTCCACCACCATGATCCCGGCGATCGGGCCCAACAGGCTCGAATAACCCAGCAGCCAGTTGGAATACACCGTCTCCAGGCTTAAATCCGAGACGATCAACCCAAGCTTCTTCAACAGCTCATGGGCCATCAGCGCCAAGCCGACCAGGCCGGTGAGCATCACCGCTTTGGTGCGATTGATGAACTTGGGCGCGACGTTCTGGAAGTCGTTAGTTGGCGAAACGATATTGGCTGCTGTGTTGGTCGACAGCGTGGCGATGATGATCAGCGCCATGGCCAGTGCGACCCAAACCGGGCTCTGAATATGGCCGATCAGGGTGACCGGATCGGAGACGGTGACGCCCACCAGTTTTACCGAGGCGGCCGTCATTACCACGCCGAGGGAGGCGAACAGGAACATGGTCAGCGGCAAGCCGATAATCTGCCCGACGATCTGATCCTTCTGGCTTTTCGCATAGCGGCTGAAGTCCGGAATGTTCAGGGACAAGGTGGCCCAGAATCCGACCATGGCGGTCAGCCCGGCGGCAAAGTAACTGACCACGCTCGCGCCTTCCGGACGTTTGGCCGGGATCGCCATCAATTCGCTCATCGATACGTTCGGCATCGCCCACACCAGCAGGCCCACGCCCACCAGCACCAACAACGGTGCCGAGAGGGTTTCGAGCCATTTGATCGAGTCCGCACCGCGAATTACCACCCACAGGTTCAAGGCCCAGAACACCATGAAGCCGATCACTTCACCGGTCCCGCCGAGGGATTTCCAACCATCGAACACCGAGCCGAGAAACAGGTGAATGGCCAGTCCGCCGAACATCGTCTGAATGCCGAACCAGCCACACGCCACCACCGCCCGGATCAGGCACGGAATGTTGGAACCGAGGATGCCGAAGGACGAACGTAACAACACCGGAAACGGAATGCCGTACTTGGTGCCGGGAAAGGCGTTCAGGGTCAACGGGATCAGTACGATGATGTTGGCGAACAGAATCGCCAGCAGCGCTTCACCGACGCTCAGGCCGAAATGCGCGGTGAGCACGCCGCCGAGGGTGTAGGTCGGCACGCAGATCGCCATGCCGACCCACAATGCGGTGATGTGCCATTTGTTCCAGGTTCGTTCGCGCACCTTGGTCGGTGCCATGTCGTGGTTGTAACGGGGACTGTCTAGGACGTCACTGCCGGCTTCGAGCTCAAACAAGCCGTCGCGTTCGGTCACTTGCGATCTGATCTGTTGCATGGCCGCTCCACTGTTCTTTTGATTATTGTTGCTCATCAGGGGCTGGCGGCATCAATTAACGTGCCGGTTACCCCGTTTGCGCATCGGGCAGTTCCATAAAAACTTTGTAACCAACTGATGTTTATCAGTTTTATTTATATAGCCGATGAGTCACCAGTTACTTGCTTGTTCACTCAGGCCAAATGCCAGGCAAGTTGTCGAACAGTCAGGACTCAATCTGGTGCATACGACTTTTTTTCAACGTTGCGCATCAACCATAGACCATCCTCAAGCGGCTGATTTCACATAAGAAATCTCGTCTATTTTTACAACCTGTCAAGTGCGTCAAAATGGTGAGAGGCCTCACCATTTTGGTGATTTACAAACTTATTCGTTAATTATCAATAAGTTAAAACAGATATAAGCTTATAAAAAATATTCTTGCTCAATCCTCAAACTCAGACTAGCGTTTATTCCTGACAGCACTGACAGGAATACACCTGTTTGCGTCGGCTTCATATAAAACATTTAGAACCGGCACAAGTCGGTCATTGCCTGCGAGGAACTCGGAATGTCTCTGTTGATCCGTGGCGCCACCGTTATTACCCACGATGAAAGTTATCGCGCCGACGTCTATTGCGCCGACGGCGTGATCAAAGCCATCGGCGAAAATCTTGATGTTCCGGCGGGTGCCGAAGTGCTCGACGGCAGCGGCCAATACCTGATGCCCGGCGGCATCGATCCGCACACGCACATGCAACTGCCCTTCATGGGCACGGTGGCCAGTGAAGACTTCTTCAGCGGCACCGCGGCGGGACTTGCCGGTGGCACGACGTCGATCATCGACTTTGTGATTCCCAATCCGCAGCAATCCTTGATGGAAGCGTTTCATCAGTGGCGCGGCTGGGCCGAGAAGTCGGCGTCGGATTACGGTTTCCACGTCGCGATTACCTGGTGGAGCGAACAGGTGCGCGAGGAAATGGCCGAGCTGGTCAGCCAGCACGGGGTCAACAGCTTCAAGCACTTCATGGCCTACAAGAACGCGATCATGGCCGCCGACGATACGCTGGTGGCGAGTTTCGAGCGCTGCCTGGAACTGGGCGCGGTGCCGACCGTGCATGCGGAAAACGGTGAGCTGGTCTATCACCTGCAACGCAAGTTGATGGCCCAAGGCATGACCGGCCCGGAAGCGCATCCGTTGTCGCGTCCTTCACAGGTGGAAGGTGAAGCGGCCAGTCGGGCGATTCGCATCGCCGAAACCCTGGGCACGCCGCTGTACCTGGTGCACGTCTCGACCAAGGAAGCCCTCGACGAAATCACCTACGCCCGCAGCAAGGGCCAACAAGTCTACGGCGAGGTCCTGGCCGGGCATCTGCTGCTGGACGACAGCGTCTACCAACACCCGGACTGGCAGACCGCCGCCGGTTACGTGATGAGCCCGCCCTTCCGTCCTCGCGGCCATCAAGAGGCGCTTTGGCATGGTCTGCAATCAGGCAACCTGCACACCACCGCCACCGACCATTGCTGCTTCTGCGCCGAGCAAAAAGCGGCCGGCCGTGACGATTTCAGCAAGATCCCCAATGGCACGGCCGGTATCGAAGACCGCATGGCGGTGCTCTGGGATGAAGGGGTGAACACCGGGCGATTGTCGATGCAGCACTTCGTGGCGCTCACCTCCACCAACACCGCGAAGATCTTCAACCTCTACCCGCGCAAAGGCGCGATTCGCGTCGGTGCGGACGCGGATCTGGTGCTGTGGGATCCGGAAGGTACACGGACGATTTCGGCGAAGACTCATCACCAGCAAGTGGACTTCAACATCTTCGAAGGCAAGACCGTACGCGGTGTGCCGAGCCACACCGTCAGCCAGGGCCGGGTGGTGTGGGCCGATGGTGATTTACGGGCGGAGCGTGGTGCCGGACGGTATGTCGAACGGCCGGCGTATCCGGCGGTGTTTGATTTGCTGAGCAAGCGGGCTGAGTTGAATAGGCCTACTGCGGTGAAACGCTGAGAGCGGCCTTCGGCCTATCGCGAGCAAGCTCGCTCCCACAGGTTTTGTGAACGCCCGAGATCCCTGTGGGAGCGAGCTTACTCGCGATAGGGCCAGTCCAGACAACAAAAAAATCCAATGCCCGATAGAGGCAGCACCTCAAATAACCGTGAGGCCAACACCGTGATCAAGACACTGAACCACCTCCCGCATCCGCACGAGAATGCGGCCGCCCTCGCCGGCCATTTCACCGATCTGGCACCGCCGCTCAACGACCGTCAGGCCCATCTGGAAGCCTCGCGTTGCCTGTACTGCTACGACGCGCCCTGCGTGAATGCCTGTCCGAGCGAGATCGATATTCCGTCGTTCATCCGCAATATCCATCAGGAAAACGTTCAGGGCGCCGCGCAGAAAATCCTCTCGGCGAACATCCTCGGAGGCAGTTGCGCCCGGGTGTGCCCGACGGAAGTGCTTTGCCAGCAAGCCTGCGTGCGCAACAACGACCATGAATGCGCACCGGTGCTGATCGGCCTGTTGCAGCGTTACGCCGTCGACAACGCACACTTCAGCGAACACCCCTTCACGCGTGCTGCTTCAACCGGCAAGCGCATCGCCGTGGTCGGCGCCGGCCCGGCCGGTTTGTCCTGCGCTCACCGCAGTGCCATGCACGGTCATGACGTGGTGATTTTCGAGGCACGGGAAAAGGCTGGCGGCCTCAACGAATACGGAATCGCCAAGTACAAACTGGTGGACGACTACGCGCAGAAGGAACTTGAATTCCTATTGGAAATCGGCGGGATCGAAATCCGCCACGGGCAGAAACTTGGAGAGAACCTGACCCTCAGCGATCTGCATCAGCAATTCGATGCGGTGTTCCTCGGCCTCGGTCTGGCCGCCAGCAAACAGCTGGGGCTTGCTCATGAAGAGGCACCCGGTCTGCTGGCCGCCACCGATTACATCCGCGAACTGCGTCAGGCCGATGACCTGACCCAACTCCCCCTCGCTGACCGTTGTATCGTTTTGGGCGCCGGCAATACCGCCATCGACATGGCCGTGCAAATGGCACGTCTGGGGGCACGCGACGTCAACCTGGTGTACCGCCGCGGTGTCGAGGAAATGGGCGCCACCGGCCACGAACAGGACATCGCCAAAGCCAATCAGGTGCGGCTGCTGACCTGGGCACAACCTGAAGAAGTGTTACTCGATGATCAAGGCAACGTGCGCGGCATGCGCTTCGCCCGCACCCATTTGGTAGACGGTCGCCTGCAAACCACCGGCGAAACCTTCGAACTGGCCGCTGACGCAATCTTCAAAGCCATCGGTCAGGCCTTCGACGCCAGCGCCCTCGCCGATCCGCTGGCCCGTGAACTCAAGCGTCAAGGCGAGCGGATTCAAGTGGACGAAAACCTGCGTACCAGCATCCCCGGCGTATACGCCGGCGGCGACTGCACCAGCCTCGATCAGGACCTCACTGTGCAGGCGGTGCAACACGGCAAACGGGCCGCCGAGGCCATCAACGCCCAACTCATGCTCAACGTGGAGGCTGCGTAAATGGCCGATCTCTCGATTGTCTTCGCCGGCATCAAAGCCCCCAATCCGTTCTGGCTGGCCTCCGCGCCACCGACCGACAAAGCCTACAACGTGGTCCGCGCCTTCGAGGCTGGCTGGGGCGGCGTGGTCTGGAAAACCCTGGGTGAAGACCCGGCGGCGGTCAACGTATCGTCGCGTTACTCAGCGCACTTCGGTGCCAACCGCGAAGTAGTGGGTTTCAACAACATCGAGCTGATCACCGATCGTTCGCTGGAGATCAACCTGCGGGAAATCACCCAGGTCAAAAAGGACTGGCCGGACCGTGCACTGATTGTGTCGCTGATGGTGCCCTGCGTCGAAGAATCCTGGAAATTCATCCTGCCACTGGTGGAAGCCACCGGCGCCGATGGAATCGAGCTGAACTTCGGTTGCCCGCACGGGATGCCTGAGCGCGGCATGGGCGCGGCGGTCGGCCAGGTGCCGGAGTATGTCGAGCAGGTCACCCGTTGGTGCAAGACGTACTGCTCGCTGCCGGTGATCGTCAAGCTCACGCCGAACATCACCGACATTCGCGTCGCCGCCCGCGCAGCCCATCGTGGTGGTGCGGATGCGGTGTCGCTGATCAACACCATCAACTCGATCACCAGCGTCAACCTCGAGCGCATGGTCGCCAATCCCGCCGTGGGCAGCCAAAGCACTCATGGTGGTTATTGCGGTTCGGCGGTGAAGCCGATTGCGCTGAACATGGTCGCTGAAATCGCCCGCGATCCACAGACACAAGGCCTGCCGATCTCCGGCATTGGCGGCATTGGCAGCTGGCGCGACGCCGCGGAGTTCATTGCGCTGGGCAGCGGCTCGGTGCAGGTGTGCACGGCGGCGATGCTGCATGGCTTCCGGATTGTCGAGGAGATGAAGGACGGTTTGTCGCGCTGGATGGACAGTCAGGGCTACGCCAGCGTGTCAGAGTTTTCCGGGCGTGCGGTGGGCAACACCACGGACTGGAAGTACCTGGACATCAACTATCAGGTGATTGCCAAGATTGACCAGGAGGCCTGTATTGGTTGCGGTCGTTGCCACATTGCTTGCGAAGACACTTCGCACCAGGCAGTTGCGAGCATTAAGCAGGCGGACGGGACGCATAAATATGAAGTGATTGATGATGAGTGCGTGGGGTGCAATCTGTGTCAGATCACGTGCCCGGTGCAGGATTGTATCGAGATGGTGCCGATGGAGAACGGGAAGCCGTTTCTGGATTGGAATCATGATCCGAGGAATCCGTACCATGTTGCGGTTTGAGATGTGCGTCGCCTGAGCTGACGCCATCGCGAGCAAGCTCGCTCCCACAGTGATTTATGTCGTACATGAATTTTGTGTACACCAAAAAACCCTGTGGGAGCGAGCTTGCTCGCGATGAGGCCGGCTGCAACGCCTGAATTCTCAAGGCTCCAACCCAATCCCCCGCAAGATCACACTCGTCACCGTCTGCACCGCCCGCTCGAACTGCATGTCCGACAACGGCTGATGGTCATTCAGAATATTCACCTGATGATCAAAGTCGGCGTAGTGCTGGGTCGACGCCCAGATCATGTACAGCAGGCTCGAAGGCTCCACCGGCAGGATGCGTTTGTCATCCACCCACTGGCGAATTTTCGCTTCTTTCATCTTGGCCCAGTCGTACAGGCTGACGTCCAGTTTCTCACCCAGAGTTGGCGCACCATGGATGATTTCGTTGGCCCAGACCTTGGAGCCGTAAGGCCGGCTGCGGGAGTGGTTCATCTTGGCGCGAATGTAGCTGCTGAGCACCACGCGCGGGTCGTCGAACATCTCGAAGCACAGGGCATCCTGTTTCCACACTTCCAGCAAACCCAACAGCACCGCGCTGTACAGCTCACTCTTGGTGCTGAAGTAGTAATGCAGGTTGGAGCGCGGCAGTTGCACTTCGGCGGCGATGTCGGCCATGGCGGTGCCGCCGAAACCTTTTTCGGCGAAAACCTTTTCGGCCCCCAACAGAATTTTCTCGACGTTACTGCGACGAATCTCGATCTTGTGATTGCCCATGAGGGCTCCCTGACAACAGCGTTGATCAAGACTAGCATCCGCTCTACCTCGCGGCGACAAGGGAAAACGAAACTTCGTACACCCAGCCTCTCGCAGGTAAACTGACCACCTTTTCGAACCCGCCTCAGAGGTATTCCATGATGCTGCTCAAGAAAACCCTGACCACCGTCGCCCTGCTCGGCTCGCTGTTCGCCGCTTCATCGGTGTTTGCCCACGCCCATCTGAAAAGCCAGACCCCGGCCGCCGACAGCACGGTGAGCGCGCCGTCGGAACTGCGCCTGGTGTTTTCCGAAGGTGTTGAAGCGACCTTTTCCAAGGTCACGATCAGCAAGGACGGCGCCCCCGTCACAGTGAAAAGCCTGGCCACCGAAGGCAGCGACAAGAAAACCCTGATCGTCACCCCGGCCGCACCGTTGGCGGCGGGTGCCTACAAAGTCGAATGGCACGCGGTGTCGGTCGATACCCACAAAAGCGAAGGCGCCTATAGCTTCAAGGTTGGCCAGTAATTCATGACGAGCGCGATGGTGCTGTGCCGCTTTCTGCATTTCACTGTTGTGCTGATGCTGTTCGGGGCCTGGGTGTTCAGGCCTCTGCTGGTCAATGGCGACGCTGGAAATCTGGATCAGCGATTGGCCAGAACAAGCCGCTGGCTGGCGGCGGTGGCGTTGGTCACTGGCGTTGGCTGGTTGCTGCTGATCACCGCCAGCATGGCCGGTTCGTGGGACGCGGCATTCGATCCGTCGACCCTGCAGCTGGTGCTGGGCAAGACGTTTTTCGGCCAAGTCTGGCGCTGGCACTTGCTGCTCAATGCGTTGTTGGTCGCGCTGCTGATGACGCCCTTGCGTTCAAACCTGCCCCTGCGAATCGGCCTCGCCAGCCTGCTGCTGGCCACCCTCGCCCCGGTCGGCCACGGGGCCATGCTCGACGGCCTCAACGGCCAATTGCTGATCCTCAATCAAATTATTCACCTGACCTGCGTCGGCGCCTGGCTCGGCGGTTTGATGTTGTTGGTGATGATCCTGCGGCAGCCGGCAGAGCATTCAATCAAAGCGACCTTGCAACGTTTCAGCGGCGTTGGTTACGTCTTGGTGGCGGGGTTGGTGATGACCGGTTTGATCAACGTGCGGGTACTCACCGGGCAGTTCTGGCCGACGCCGTTGCTGTCCGGGTTTGCGCTGATTCTGTTGATCAAGGTTGTGCTGGTCGCCGCGATGCTGGGGCTGGCGTTGTTCAATCGGCTGCGGATCAATGACTGCGAGCAGCGTCCGACTGCTCTGAAAAGCAGCGTCATCTTCGAATGGTTGCTCGGGATGGGAGCGGTGGCCGCGGTTTCACTTCTCGGCACCATGCCCCCGATGATCGTGAGCTAAAACACAAAACCCTGTGGGAGCGAGCTTGCTCGCGATGACGGTAGAACAGACACCACTGCAGTGAAATTCAGACCGCTATCGCGAGCAAGCTCGCTCCCACAGGGGTTCTTCGACATACCATAAAACCGAGCAAAGTCATCGTACAACTTCTGATTGACATTCCCCGTAACACTTGCAAATAATCCGCCCCGATGTTGTACGACGACGTATAACAAAAAATAAAAACAACAAGAAACACGGGAGCGTCACTGTGAGCAAGCTCGTCCGCAATTCCTCCGTCTGCACCCCTCGCCCAACCTTCGCACGCCGTCACACCCTGAGCCTGATCGGTTGCAGCAGCCTGGCCCTCGCCCTGCCCATGGCCAGTCATGCCGAAGGTTTCGTCGATGACGCCAAAGCCACGCTGAACTTGCGCAACTTCTACATCAATCGCAACTTCACGAACCCGGCCTACCCGCAGGGCAAGGCTGAAGAGTGGACCCAAAGCTTCATCCTCGATGCCAAATCCGGATTCACCCAGGGCCCCGTCGGTTTCGGCATGGATGTGCTGGGCCTGTACTCGGAAAAACTCGACGGTGGCAAAGGCACGGGCGGCACCTCGTTGCTGCCGATTCATGACGACGGCCGCCCGGCCGACAATTTCGGGCGCCTGGGTGTGGCGCTGAAAGGGAAAGTCTCGAAAACCGAATTGAAGGTCGGCGAATGGATGCCGGTGTTGCCGATCCTGCGCTCCGACGACGGCCGCTCGCTGCCGCAAACCTTCCGTGGTGGTCAGGTGACGTCCACCGAGATCAGTGGCCTGACGCTCTACGGCGGCCAGTTCCGCGCCAACAGCCCGCGCAACGATGCGAGCATGGAAGACATGTTTATGAACGGCAAATCCGCTGCTTTCACCTCGGACCGTTTCAACTTTGGCGGCGGTGAATATGCGTTCAACGAAAAACGCACCCAGGTCGGCGTCTGGTACGCGCAACTCAGCGACATTTATCAGCAGCAGTATTTCAACCTGAGCCACAGCCAGCCCATCGGCGACTGGACCCTCGGTGCCAACCTTGGCTACTTCATCGGCAAGGAAGACGGCAGCGCCCTGGCCGGCGACCTCGACAACAAAACCGCGTTCGCCATGCTCTCGGCCAAATACGGCGGCAGCACTTTCTTTGTCGGCCTGCAAAAACTCACCGGTGACGATGTCTGGATGCGGGTCAACGGCACCAGCGGCGGCACACTGGCCAACGACAGCTACAACTCCAGCTACGACAACGCCAAGGAAAGATCCTGGCAGCTGCGCCACGACTACAATTTTGTGGCGCTCGGCATTCCCGGCCTGACGATGATGAACCGCTACATCAGCGGCGATAACGTGCACACAGGCACCATTACCGACGGCAAGGAATGGGGCCGCGAATCAGAACTGGCTTACACCGTACAGAGCGGAGTGCTGAAGAATCTCAACGTCAAATGGCGCAACGCGTCGATCCGCAAGGACTTCAGCACCAACGAATTCGACGAAAACCGCATTATCATCAACTACCCGCTCTCGTTGTTGTAAGGCGGGTATTACGACAAGGTTGAATCCCCCAATTTGTGCCACAACTCACTCTTTGTAGCAGCTGGCGAAGCCTGCGTTCGGCTGCGAAGCAGTCGTAAAATCAGCCGACGCGGTGCATCAGGAAAATCACGTACGCAGGGTTTACGACTGCTCCGCAGCCGAACGCAGGCTTCGCCAGCTGCTACATCGATCGCGGGGCAACCGGACCCTTCGTCAATTTCAATTGATGTGTCGTTGACAACCACCAGAAAGGCTAACGATACTTCGACCTAGTCGTACGACAACCTACAACAAATTCAATAACAATGACTGCTTGTTCAGGGACTTTCCATGACCATCACTACTCAAGCCCGCGCTCCTTTCAATCGTCTCCTCCTGACCGGTGCCGCCGGTGGCCTCGGCAAAGTCCTGCGCGAACGCCTGCGGCCCTACGCCAATGTGATTCGCCTGTCGGACATCGCCGACCTCGCCCCGGCCATCGATGACCGTGAAGAAGTCGTGCCCTGCGATTTGGCAGACAAGCAAGCAGTCCATCAGCTGGTTGAAGGCGTGGACGCGATCCTGCACTTCGGTGGCGTGTCGACGGAGCACTCGTTCGAAGAGATCCTCGGCGCCAACATCTGCGGCGTGTTCCACATCTACGAAGCCGCTCGCCGCCATGGTGTGAAGCGGGTGATTTTCGCCAGTTCCAACCACGTGATCGGCTTCTATAAGCAGGATGAAGTCATCGACGCCCACTCCCCTCGCCGCCCGGACAGCTACTACGGTTTGTCCAAGTCCTACGGCGAAGACATGGCCAGCTTCTACTTCGATCGCTACGGCATCGAGACTGTCAGCGTGCGCATCGGCTCCTCGTTCGCCGAACCACTGAACCGTCGAATGATGAGCACCTGGTTGAGCTTCGGCGACCTGACTCAATTGCTCGAATGCGCGCTGTACGCCCCCAATGTCGGCCACACCGTGGTCTATGGCATGTCCGACAACAAGAACGTCTGGTGGGACAACCGTTTCGCCACCGGCCTGGGTTATGAACCTCAGGACAGCTCCGAAGTGTTCCGCGAAAAAGTCGAGGCCCAACCGATGCCGGCCGCTGATGACCCGGCACGGGTCTACCAGGGTGGTGCGTTTGTCGCGTCCGGCCCGTTCGGCGACTGAACCCGCGCACATCACTTGATCCCAACAACAAAAACCCGAGGGGATGAGTTGTCATGCAAGCCGAATTGATTGTCGATGCCCGTAACGCAGTCGGTGAATGCCCGGTCTGGGTCCCTGAGGAAAACGCCCTGTATTGGGTAGATATTCCCGTCGGAGGCCTGCAACGTTGGAGCGCCGAAACCGGCCATGTCCATGCCTGGACAGCACCGGAAATGCTCGCCTGCATTGCGCGTCACAGCAACGGCGGCTGGGTTGCCGGGATGGAAAGCGGGTTCTTTCATCTGCACCCGCATAACGATGGCAGCCTCGACAGCAATCTCCTGGCTCCGATCGAACACGCCCGCACAGATATGCGCCTGAACGATGGTCGCTGCGATCGTCAGGGGCGTTTCTGGGCGGGCAGCATGGTGCTGAACATGGGCGCCAACGCTGCCGACGGCACGCTTTATCGCTACAGCGCCGGTCAACGCGGGCCACTCGAAGCGCAACTCAGCGGGTTTATCGTGCCCAACGGCCTGGGCTTCAGCCCGGACGGGCGAACGATGTACCTGTCTGACTCTCATCCCCTGGTCCAGCAAATCTGGGCCTTTGATTACGACACCGACAGCGGCACGCCGTCCAACCGCCGGCTGTTTGTCGACATGCATCAATTCCCCGGACGTCCCGATGGCGCAGCGGTCGATGCCGAAGGCTGCTACTGGATTTGCGCCAATGACGCCGGGCTGATTCACCGTTTCACTCCGGACGGCCGACTGGACCGTTCCCTCGCCGTCCCGGTGAAAAAACCGAGCATGTGCGCCTTCGGTGGCAGTCGTCTGGACACACTGTTCGTGACCTCGATCCGCCCCGACGACGACCATGACGAACAGTCGCTGGCCGGCGGTGTGTTCGCCCTCAATCCCGGGGTGAAAGGCTTGCCGGAGCCGTTGTTCAAGGGTTTTTGATCGCCTTCGCATCAGGTGTTGTGCTCCCTTAAAAGATCGCAGCCTTCGGCAGCTCCTACAGGGTGTACGCCGTTCGAATGTAGGAGCTGCCGAAGGCTGCGATCTTTTCAACATTTCCACGCAAGACGAAAATCCATGACACTCCTCGAACTCGAAGACGAATTCACCCACCTCACCCTCGCCCCGCAACTCGGTGGCAGCATCGTCAACTGGAGCGTACGCGGCACGGGTCTGCCGCTGTTGCGCCACAGCGATGCTCACGCGCTGAACACCGGTCTGCCGGGCAAACTCGGGTGTTTTCCCTTGGCACCGTGGTCGAACCGAATTTCTGAAGGCGGCTTTGAATGCCCCGATGGCTGGCTGGCACTGACACCCAACAGCCTCACCGATCCCCTGCCGATTCACGGCAGCGCCTGGCAACAGCCGTGGCAGGTGGTTTCGCAGACGCGCAATGAAATCGTCCTGCAACTCGACAGCACCACGCCCTTCGCCTATCGCGCCCGGCAACGATTTCATCTGAGCGAAGGCAAGCTGAGCCTTGATCTAAAGGTCACCCATCTGGCCGAACGCCCTGCCTGGCATGGGCTCGGTTTGCACCCCTACTTTCCGCGGACCACGGGCACCCAGTTGCAGGCGCAAGCCCGGCAAGTCTGGTTGTGTGACGGGACAAAACTGCCGACACACCTCAGTGCGTTACCGGCCGAATGGGATTTCCAGTCACTCAAGGGGTTGCCCGAGACATTGGTCGACAACGGCTTCTGCGAATGGGACGGCCACTGCCTGATCCGCCAGCCAGCGTTGGGTTATGAGCTGGAATGCCGGGCCACCGGTAGCGATTACTACCTGCTCTACTGCCCGGTGGGCCTGGAGTTTTTCTGTATCGAACCGGTGAGCCACCCGGTCAACGCTCATCACCTGCCCGGTCGGCCGGGGCTGCGTTTGCTTGCGCAAGGCGAGTCAGCCGAGCTCGGTTTCAGCCTGCACTATCGCTCCCCCAGCAACTGACTCAGCACCGCGCGCAACTTGCCGGGTTTTACCGGTTTGTTCAGCAGCGGTGCGTCGAGTTTCTGCAATGAGCGCCGGCACTGATCCGTGCGGTCCGCAGTGATGATGACCGCCGGAATTACCTGGTGGTAATGCTCTCGCAAACGCCTGACCACATCACAGCCCACCACCCCATGATCGAGGTGGTAGTCCGCCAGAATCAGTTCCGGCGGTCGCCCCTGCAAGGCGGCCAGTGCGGAAAATTCATCCGTGGCCGTCACCACCTCGCAGCCCCACTGCCCGAGCAGTGCGCTCATGCTTTCGAGGATGCTCACTTCGTTGTCCAGCACCAGCAACCGTCGGCCCGGCAATGGATTGCCAGTGCCCGGCAGTGGTGCCGCCAGGCTGATCGGCAGCGGAACTTCATGGGAGATCGGCACATCGATGCTGAACATCGAACCGCGTCCCGGCAATGAATGAACCCCGACTTTATAGCCGAGGATCTTGGCGATGCGTTCAACAATGGCCAGCCCCAGGCCCACACCCTTGCGATCGGCAGCACGTCCGACGTCCAGTTGGTTGAACTCGAGGAAGATCGAATCCAACCGGTCCGCCGCAATCCCGCGCCCGGTGTCCCAGACTTCCAGGCGCAACATTTCACCCCGGCGTCGGGCACCCAACAGGATGGTGCCCTCGTCGGTGTAGCGGCAGGCGTTGCTGAGGAAGTTGCGCAAGATCCGCGTCATCAGGCGCAGGTCAGTGCTGATAGCGTAATCACCCATGCGCACCCGCAGTCTCAACCCTTCAGCCTGGGCCACTGACTGGAATTCCGACACCAGCGGTGCGAGCAATTCGTCGAGACGGTACAGCGCAATGTCTGGTTTGACCGCCGCCTGATCGAGTCGGGAAATATCCAGCAAATCGGTGAGCAAATCTTCCGCCCCTTCCAGCGCCTGGTGAGTCCGCTCCACCAGCACTTGTTCGACATCGGGCAGCTTGCGTTCGCGCAGGGTCGAGATCAGCAAACGAGCGGCATTCAGCGGTTGCAGCAGGTCGTGGCTGGCGGCGGCGAGGTATTTGTCCTTGCTGCGGTTGGCGGCCTCGGCGGCGTCCCGGGCATCGCGCAAGGCCTGGGCAATTTGTTTACGCTGGGTGATCTGCTGTTGCAGGTTGCGGTTGGCTTCCAGCAACTCATCGGTGCGCGCGGTGACTCGCCGCTCCAGTTCGTCGTTGAGTTGCTGCAGGCGCTGCTGGGAGAGTTTGCGTTCGGTAATGTCGGCTACAAACCCCTCCACCAGCCCTTCCTGATCGGGCTTTAGCAACAGGTTCATCAGCACGTCGAGGCTGCTGCCATCCTTGCGCCGCAATTGGGTTTCGTAGCCGAGCAGGCTGCGCTCGCGCTTGAGCATTTCACGGATTTTTTCCAGCTCTTGCGCGCCGCCGACAAACAGGTTGCTCGCCAGGTCGGCAAGCGAAAGCAGCACCTCTTGCGGGTCCTGATAGCCGAGCATCCGCGCCAGTGCCGGGTTGGCGGCGCGCATGCCTTCCAGGAGGCTTGCCTGAAAGATCCCGTGGACCGCGTTTTCGAACAGCCATTTATAGCGATTGCGCTCGGCTTCCAGCTCGTCAAGGCGCGCGGCCAGTTCCGGGTAATGACTCTTGCGCGCCGAGTGACTGCCTAATCCCAGTAACCCTGCCAGCGCCCGTTGTTGTTCGTCAGAGGGCTTCGCCATAGACGACCTCGACATCACGCTGACTGGACTCACGCGGGTTGGTCAGGATGCACGGGTCGTGCATGGCGTGTTGCGACAGGAACGGAATGTCCGCAGTGCTGACCCCGTGCAGGCCGAGCGTTTCGTGGAAGCCGATGGCGTGTTTCAACGCGATCAAATGCTCGACCAGACGTCCGCAAATTTGCCGGTGATTCAAGCCACGGCAATCGATGCCAAAGGTCTCGGCGATCACCTTGAAACGATCAGGTGCGGAGCTGTAGTTGAACGCCACCACATGTTCCACCAACACCGCGTTGCACAGTCCATGAGGCAAATCGAGAAAGCCACCGAGGCTGTGGGACATGGCGTGCACCGCGCCGAGGATCGCGTTGGAGAACGCCAGCCCGGCCTGCATGCTGCCGAGCATGATTTTCTCGCGCAAGGCAATGTCGTACGGATTGGCGATCATCTGCACCAGGTTGCCGTTGATCAGGCGCATCGCCTCCAGCGCATGGGGGTCGGTCAACGGCCCGTGACCGGTGGACACAAACGCTTCGATTGCATGCACCAACGCATCGATGCCGGTACAGGCCGACAGGAACGGGTCCATGCTCAACGTGGTTTCCGGGTCGATCAGCGACACGTCCGGCACCACCGCTTTACTGACGATGGAAAACTTCATGCGTTCTTGCTGATTGGAGATGATCACGAATTGCGAGACATCGGCCGAGGTCCCGGCGGTGGTAGGGATCAGGATCAGCGGCGGGCTCGGGACGCGGATGGTGTCCACGCCTTCGAATTCGAGAATGCTGCGCCCATGGGCGACGACAATGCCGATGCCTTTGCCGCAATCCATCGGGCTGCCGCCACCAACGGCCACGATCACATCGCAATGATTTTCCCGATACAGGTCGGCGCCGAGCATCACTTCTTCGACCCGCGGGTTGGGCGAGACCGCGCTGTACAGGACGTACTCGATACCCTGGGCTTGCAGGCTGGCCTCGACATCGGCGACCCAACCGGCAGCAATGACCCCGGGATCGCTGACCAGCAGCACCTTGCGGGCACCAAAGGTTTTGGCGCAATTGCCGACGTTGTGCCGGCAGCCGGCACCAAAGATGATTTCAGGCGAAACGAATTTACGCAGCTGGCTGAGACTCTGGCTCATTGGAAAGCCTGTTTTTATTGTTTTGGAAGGTAACGTCCACACTAAAGCATCCGGCTGTGAATGCAATCAGACCAATGGGTAGCCCCGGGATCACCCTCGATAGATCAGTCGCGAAGCCTTCTCGTTACGCAACGTCAGGTGTTCCATTCCCAGCCCCGGCGCGTCGGCTTCCTCGCGAGCCTTGAGAATCACGCCGTGGTGCGGGGACTTGCTGCACACCGGGTCAGCATTTTCGGCATCTCCGGTCAGCATGAATGCCTGGCAGCGGCAGCCGCCCAGGTCCTTGTGCTTTTCATCGCAGGAGCGGCACGGCTCCTTCATCCAGTCATCGCCACGAAAGCGATTGAAACCGAAAGAATCAGTCCAGATGTGCTCGATGCTGTGCTCGCGCACATTGGGAAACTGCACCGGCAACTGGCGGGCGCTGTGGCAAGGCAATGCCGTACCGTCCGGGGTGATGTCGAGAAACAGATTGGCCCAACCGTTCATGCAGGTCTTGGGGCGCTCTTCGTAGTAATCCGGGGTGACGAAGATCAGCTTGCACGGGTGGCCCTGCGCTTCAAGACGCTCGCGGTATTCGTTGGTGATGCGCTCGGCGCGCTGCAATTGTTCGCGCGTGGGCAACAGGCCAACCCGGTTGAGCTCGGCCCAGCCGTAGAACTGGCATGTCGCCAATTCGACGAAATCCGCTTCCAGCTCCAGGCACAAGTCAATGATCTTCGCGATCTGGTCGATGTTGTGCCGATGGGTGACGAAGTTCAGCACCATCGGGTAGCCCTGGGCCTTTACCGCCCGGGCCATCGCGAGTTTCTGGGCGAAGGCCTTGCGCGAGCCGGCGAGCATGTTGTTCACCGCTTCGTCGGCGGCCTGGAAGCTGATCTGGATATGGTCCAGCCCCGCGACCTTGAAATCGCGCACTTTCTGTTCGGTCAGGCCGATGCCCGAGGTGATCAGGTTGGTGTAGTAACCCATGTCCCGGGCGGCTTTGATCAGCTCGGCCAGGTCCTGACGAACCAACGGCTCGCCGCCGGAAAAGCCCAGTTGCGCGGCGCCCATCTCCCGCGCTTCGCGGAACACCCGGATCCACTCTTCGGTGCTCAACTCTTCGCCTGATTGGGCAAAGTCCAGCGGGTTGGAGCAATACGGGCATTGCAGCGGGCAACGATAGGTCAACTCCGCCAACAGCCACAGCGGCGGACCCGGGCGCGAGTCACTCGATCCAGAATTGAGCATGGGCCACCCCCAGAAATGCCAGCACGTCCTCGTCGATCCCCGGCACACCGGGAAAACTCGCGGACAATTGATCAATGATGGTCGCGACGCTGCGCTGGCCATCCACCAAATCGAGAATCTGTCCGGCACTGGCATTGAGTTTGATCATGCCTTCGGGATACAGCAGCACGTGGCAATCCTGACGGGGCTCCCATTGCAGGCGAAAACCCCGGCGCAGCGACGGTGATTGCTCGCGGTTGAACGGGCTCACAGGGCGATCCCCCGGTGCCAGACGTTCTCGGTTGTGACGGTGTGATACGGCGGGCGCGCCAGCTCGTAGGCCATGCTCATGGCGTCGAGCATGCTCCACAGCACGTCGAGCTTGAACTGCAGGATTTCCAGCATGCGTTGCTGACCTTCGACCGTGACGTAGTGCGCCAGGGTGATGCGCAAGCCATGCTCGACATCCCGTCGCGCCTGAATCAGGCGAGTACGGAAATAGTCGTAACCGCCGGCGTCGATCCACGGGTAATGAGTCGGCCAGGCGTCGAGCCGGGATTGGTGGATGTGTGGCGCAAACAGCTCGGTCAGCGAACTGCTGGCGGCTTCCTGCCAACAGGCGCGTCGGGCGAAATTGACGTAGGCGTCCACGGCGAAACGGACACCGGGCAGCACTAATTCCTGTGAAAGGATTTGCTCGCGATCCAGCCCCACCGCTTCGCCCAGCCGCAGCCAGGCTTCGATGCCGCCTTCGCTACCGGGGGCACCGTCGTGATCGAGAATCCGTTGCAGCCACTCCCGGCGCACGTCGCGGTCCGGGCAGTTGGCGAGAATCGCGGCGTCCTTCAGGGGGATGTTCACCTGATAGTAGAAGCGATTGGCGACCCAGCCTTGAATCTGCTCGCGGGTTGATCGGCCGGCGTACATGGCTTGGTGGAATGGATGATGGATGTGGTAATAGGCGCCTTTGGCGCGCAGGGCCGCTTCGAATTCGGCTGGGGACATTGCTTTGTCAGTCATTGCGGTTCTCCTGGAAACTCTGCTGTGTCTGGTCTGGCCTCATCGCGAGCAAGCTCGGCTCCCACAGTAGTCCGGTGTGAGCATAGATTTTGTGTACACCAACAATCCCCTGTGGGAGCCGAGCTTGCTCGCGATGGGGCCATCCGCTACAGCTCAATACTCATGCCGTCAAACGCCACTTCGATCCCGCGCCGCTCCAGCAGCGCCCGCTCGGCCGAGTCTTCATCGAGGATCGGGTTGGTGTTGTTGATGTGGATCAGCACCTTGCGCTGGCGAGTGAAGCCTTCAAGGATCTCGATCATGCCGCCAGGGCCGCTTTGTGACAGGTGACCCATTTCACTGCCCAGGTTCTGGCCGACTTCGCAGACTCGCATCTCGTCGTCGCGCCACAAGGTGCCGTCCAGCAACAGGCAATCGGCGCGTTGCATCCAGCTCAGAACCTCGTCGTCGACCTGTCCCAGGCCCGGCGCGTAGAACAGCGAAGCGCCGCTGCGCCGGTCTTCGATAAACAAGCCGATGGTGTCGCCCAGCTGCGGATTGCCGCGATTGGGCGAGTACGGCGGTGCGTTGCTGACCAAGGGGATCGCGCGAAATCGCAGGTGCGCGCAAGCCGGAATGCTGAAGGGCTCGCGGTCGAGCCCGACCGGTTGCCACTGCAACCCGCCGTTCCAGTGTTTGAGCATGGTGAACAACGGGAAGCCGCTGCTCAGGTCTTCATGGACCCGTTCGGTGCACCAGACCTGATGCGGGCAACCTTCGCGAAGGCTCAACAGGCCGGTGCAATGATCGATCTGGCTGTCCATCAGGACGACGCCGGCAATCGCAGTATCCCGTACCCGGCGTGCCGGTTGCAGCGGCGCGAAACTCTCGAGTTGCGCGCGAATGTCCGGTGAAGCATTGCACAGCACCCAATCCACACCGTTGTCGCTCAGGGCAATCGAGGACTGGGTACGCCGTTGGGCCCGCAGGCTGCCATTGCGCATCGCGGCGCACTGGCGGCAGTTGCAATTCCATTGCGGAAAACCACCGCCAGCGGCGGATCCGAGAACGCGAATGTGCATGGGCAATGCTCCAGAAGGCAGGCCCGGCCAACGTAACGGCTGGCCGGGTGAACAATCAGCGGTTGGCGAAATACATCGTCACTTCGAAGCCAATGCGCAGGTCGGTAAACGCGGGTTTAGTCCACATGGGTCAATCCTCTTCTTATGCCGGACGATTCCGGTAAAGCCATTAATGCACGGGGCGCCAGGCACCCGAATGCTACTTTCGAACGAGGTGGCGGCGTGCATTGGTAGGGGGTGTTGCGCGGTTTTTAGTACACACAAAACCAATGTGGGAGCGAGCTTGCTCGCGATGGCGGCGTGACAGTCAACATCAATGTTGAATGTACTGGCCTCATCGCGAGCAAGCTCGCTCCCACAGGGTTTTGCGGTGTTCTTACGGGTTAGAAGAACCCCATCGGATTGATGTCGTAGCTCACCAGCAGGTTTTTGGTCTGCTGATAGTGGTCGAGCATCATCTTGTGGTTTTCACGGCCGACACCGGATTTCTTGTAACCACCGAACGCGGCGTGGGCCGGGTACAGGTGGTAGCAGTTGGTCCAGACACGCCCGGCCTTGATCGCCCGGCCCATGCGGTAGGCACGGTTGATGTCGCGGGTCCACAGGCCGGCACCGAGGCCGAACTCGCTGTCGTTGGCAATCGCCAGGGCTTCGGCTTCGTCCTTGAAGGTGGTGATACCCACCACCGGGCCGAAGATTTCTTCCTGGAACACGCGCATTTTGTTGTGGCCCTTGAGCAGGGTCGGCTGGATGTAATAACCCGTCGACAAGTCGCCCTCAAGACGCTCGGCCGCGCCGCCGGTGAGCAGCTCGGCGCCCTCATCCTGAGCGATTTTCAGGTACGAGAGGATCTTGTCGTATTGCTGCTCGGACGCCTGGGCGCCGACCATGGTTTCGGTGTCCAGCGGGTTGCCGCGCTTGATCTTGACGATCTTCTTCATCACCACTTTCATGAAGTCGTCGTAGATCGACTCCTGCACCAGCGCTCGCGATGGACAGGTGCAGACTTCGCCCTGGTTGAAGAACGCCAGCACCAGACCTTCGGCGGCCTTCTCGATGAACTGCGGCTCGGCTTGCATGATGTCTTCGAAGAAAATGTTCGGCGACTTGCCGCCCAGTTCGACAGTGCTCGGAATGATGTTCTCGGCCGCGCATTTCATGATGTGCGCGCCAATCGGGGTGGAACCGGTGAAGGCGATCTTGGCGATGCGCTTGCTGGTGGCCAGCGCCTCACCGGCTTCGCGACCGAAACCCTGAACAATGTTCAGCACGCCAGGTGGCAGCAAGTCGGCGATCAGCTCAGCGAAGACCATGATCGACAGCGGGGTCTGCTCGGCGGGTTTGAGTACCACGCAGTTACCGGCGGCCAGGGCCGGGGCGAGTTTCCAGGCGGCCATCAGCAGCGGGAAGTTCCACGGAATGATCTGACCGACCACGCCCAACGGCTCGTGGAAGTGATAGGCGGTGGTCAGCTCATTGATCTCGGCGGCACCGCCCTCTTGAGCGCGGATGCAACCGGCGAAGTAACGGAAATGGTCGGCGGCCAGCGGCACGTCGGCATTCAGGGTTTCGCGCACGGCTTTGCCGTTGTCCCAGGTTTCGGTGACGGCGAGGATTTCGAGGTTCTGTTCGATGCGGTCGGCGATTTTAAGCAGCACCAGGGAGCGGTCCTGCGCTGAGGTTTTGCCCCAGGCATCGGCGGCGGCATGCGCTGCGTCGAGGGCTTTTTCGATGTCAGCGGCACTGGAGCGAGGGAATTCGGCGATCACTTCACCGGTGACCGGCGAAGAGTTGGTGAAGTACTCACCATTGACCGGGGCGACGAACTCGCCGCCGATGAAATTGCCATAGCGCGGTTTAAACGTAACGACGGCGCCAGGTGTACCAGGTTGTGCGTAAATCATGGTGGGCCTCTGTCTGGGTCGATGCCTGTCGGGCAAACAGGCGATGAACCGATAGTAGAGAGCCCTGCGCGTCAGACGAATGCGCCGTTGGCAGGAGGACTCTCGTTATTTGGTAGTAGGAGCTGAGCTTGCTCGCGATTGAGGCGCCGCGGTGATTCAGTCAAAACGCGGTGAGTTCATCGCGAGCAAGCTTTGCTCCTACAGGTTTGATGCAGGCATTCGATCAGTGTTTGGCCACCAGGTCTTTCGGCAGCTTGAAGGTCCAAAGCATGCCACCCTGGTTGAAATCCTTGATGCGCTTGGCCACTTCGCCGCCCCAGAGAGGAACAGCACCACCCCAACCAGACAGTACCGATACGTACTGTTCACCATCCATTTCCCAAGTCACAGGCGAGCCGAGTACGCCGGAGCCGGTCTGGAATTCCCAGACTTTCTCGCCGGTCTTGGCATTGAATGCCTGCAGGAAACCTTCCGGCGTGCCGGTGAACACCAGGTTGCCCTTGGTGGTCAGTACTCCGCCCCACAGCGGCGCGTAGTTTTTGTGGCGCCAGACTTCCTTGCCGGTTTTCGGGTCGATGGCGCGCAGCACGCCGATGTAGTCTTCGTTCAGCGGTTTGATGGTGAAACCGGCACCGAGGAACGCCGCGCCTTTCTTGTAGGCGATGCCTTCGTTCCAGATGTCCATGCCCCATTCGTTGGACGGCACATAGAACAGTCCCGTGTCCTTGTTGTAGGCCATCGGCATCCAGTTTTTCGCGCCGAGGAACGCCGGGGCTACGAATACCGAACTGCCTTTGGCTTCGGTGCCTGGCGCGCCTGGGCGGCTGGCTTCGTTGTAGATCGGCCGGCCTTCTTTATCCAGGCCGGTGGCCCAGGTGATCTTGTCCACGAACGGGAAGCCGCGAATGAATTTGCCGTTGGTGCGGTCCAGCACGTAGAAGAAACCGTTACGGTCAGCGGTCGCGGCGGCTTTGATCTCTTTGCCGCCTTCGGTGTAGTTGAACGAGACCAGCTCGTTTACGCCGTCATAGTCCCAACCGTCGTGAGGCGTGCTCTGGAAGTGCCATTTGATGGTGCCGTCATCTGGATTGAGCGCCAGGCGCGAAGACGAGTAGAGGTTGTCGCCAGGACGCAGGTGCGAGTTCCACGGCGCCGGGTTACCGGTGCCGAACAGCAACAGATTGGTTTCCGGGTCGTAGTAACCGCCCAGCCAAGGGGCGGCGCCGCCGGTTTTCCAGAGATCGCCGGGCCAGGTCTTGCCCGCTTCGCCGCCGGAGATGCCGTTCTCTACCGCTTTGCCGTCCTTGTAGGTGTAGCCCATGTGGCCTTCTACGGTTGGACGGGTCCACAACAGGTCGCCGTTTTTCGGGTCGTAGGCTTCGATTTTGCCGACCACCCCGAACTCGCCACCGGCAACACCGGTGATCAGTTTGCCGTTGATCACCAACGGCGCGGCGCTGATGGAATAGCCTTCCTTGTGGTCGGCGACTTTCTTGCTCCAGACGACTTTGCCGGTGTCCTTGTTCAGGGCCACGAGCTTGGCGTCGAGGGTGCCGAAAATCACCAGGTCGCCGTACAGCGCGACACCACGGTTGATCACGTCACAGCAAGGACGGATGTCATCGGGCAGGCGCGCATCGTATTGCCAGAGTTTCTTGCCGGTGCGCGCATCCACCGCAAACACCCGCGAGTAGGAACCGGTCATGTACATCACGCCGTCCTTGATCATCGGCTGTGCTTGCTGACCGCGTTGTTTTTCACCGCCGAAGGAGAATGCCCAGACCGGCCGCAAGTCCTTCACGTTGTTGACGTTGAGCGTGTCCAGCGGGCTGTAGCGTTGACCCTGGACGCCCAGACCGTTGGTGACGATCTGCCCCGGGTTCTTGGGATCCTGGAGGATGTCTTGATCGGTGACGCCGGCCAATGCCGAGCCAGACAACAGCATGGCACTGAGCAGCACGCTCAAGACGAAGGGTTGGCGACGTGCGGGTTGGGTCATGACGGCTACCTCTGCAGTTTTTGTTATACCCGGGAAATTTTCCCGGTCTGGTGCAGATTCTTGGCCGCCGCCGCCCTTGGAACAATTGCCCGCAGTGCTGAGATTGCTAGTTCCTTAGTACCGGGTCGGAGGAGATGGACACAATCAAATCTGTGGTCCGCACCGATCCCCTGTGGGAGCGAGCTTGCTCGCGATGGCGGTGTATCAGCCGACATCAATGCTGAATGTGAGGGCCTCATCGCGAGCAAGCTCGCTCCCACAGGGGGGTTGTGTTGCTCACTTTTGCGCGGCGGAATCGACGCGGGTCATTTGTGCGCGTTCGTAACGTGGATACAGATGGCTGACGCTGCGGATCAGTTCGTAACGACTCAGGCTGATGCCGGCGAAACGCTCGGGGATGGGGCTGCGGATCATCTCGGCCATGTCGCTGCCGTTGGCGGCGCCATCGCGCATGAGCTGATCGAGCCAGGTCAGGTAGTCGCGCATTTGATCGAACGGCTGTCGATCGCTGGCCACGGGGCCGTGACCGGGGACGATCAGCGTCCAGGGCAAGCCTTGAAGGGTGGCAATGTCCGCCAGCCACACCGCCAAACCCGGACTGTTGGGCGTGGTCAGCGCCCGTTGGTAAAACACCAGATCCCCGGCAAACAACACACCGGTTTTCTGGTCGAGAATAGCCAGATCCGCGCCCGTGTGCCCACCCAGGCCCAGCAGACGCAGATCGTGATCCCCAAAACTTCTCACGCCGGGTGTCAGCGTCCGGGTCGGCAACACCACTTCGGTGCCGCGCATCCAGTCGCCCACCAGGCGATACATGTTCTCGGCCATGGCATCGCCCTGCTGATGCAACAGCTCGGAGGTGCCGGCCAGTGCACCAATCGGCACGTCAGTGAAGGCCTGGTTGCCGAGCACATGATCAGGATGATGATGGGTCAGCAACACCTCGATCACCGGTTTGTCGGTGATCGCGGCAATCGCCTTGCGCATCGCTTCGCCATAGCGTTTCGACGGCCCGGTGTCGATCACCACCACACCCTGCTCGGTGACGATGAACGCAGTGTTGACGATGTTGCCGCCGTTGGCCTTGGCGAAATTGTCGGTGCTGCCTTCCAGCAGCCAGGTGTCTTCGGCGATCTGTCGGGGCTTGAGTGAGTAGTCGAGTTCGGCCAGGGCCGGCAGGCTCAAACCGATGAACAACAGCAGCATCCAGCGCATCACGCGCTCCTTTGGGTCAGGGTATGGCCGCATCGAATTGATTGCCGCTGTTGTCGCGCAGCATCAGGCGCGTCTGCCCTGCCCCTTCGATATCGAAGGCCAGGTTGGGGTTTTCGCTGACAGCGGGAAACAGCTCCAGACGGGCCAACAGCTGATCGTTCTGATCCCGCAGTTCGGCATGGTTGATGAAGAATTCCGGGATGCCGCTGACCATGCCGTTGTCCATCGGGTGCGCCACCTGCAAGCGCACACGACTGAATTCGCCACGGGGATAACGACCACCCAGCACTTCGCCGATGTGCTCTTCCCAGCCCGGCTGAGTGCGCACCACACTCGGCGCCGTGCAACCGCCGCCGGCCGCATCGATCAGGGTCGAGCCGATATGCCAGACCCCATCGCGGGTCAGTACCGCCGCGCGCAACGGCGTGGCCTGCTCGATACGGATGCGGATCGACAGCCACGGCAGCACCCGGTCCAGCGGCTGAAAATCGACAATTTTCGGCAAGGGGTTGAGTTCTGCCCAGGCGAGGATTTTCACCACCTCGCCCTTGAACGCTCGCGCGTCGATTTCCAGCGGCACTTGCCGGGCGTCTTCGGCGAACGGCGGCGCCAGCAGCTTGACCCGCTCGTCGAACACGAACGGCGCATCGCCGAGCATTTGCTTGTGATAGAAGGCCCACATCACCGAGGGCACCGTGTCTTTGCCCGGGTCGATGTCCACGGCGTGCGCGGCGATGGGTAACCAGCAGGCCAACAGACAACCCACTCGCCAGTTCACTATTGATACATCTCGGGCACGTCATAGCGCAGGCCGTAATGGCCATAAATGGTTTTGACAGCGCCCTCGCGGATCAAGGCTTCCAGTGCTTCTTCCACCGCATAGGCCAGTTGACGGTTGCTTTCATGCACCGCCATGCCGATCTCCCAAAGCTGCTTGCCCATGTTCGGGTAGGCGTTTTCCGCCAGTGCCACTTGCGGGTCGGCCGCTTCATGCACTTGCCAGTCGATCTCGCCGCGCATGGCCATGACCGCATCGACTTCACCGGCCTTCATGGCCGCGAACGCTTGAGGTACACCGGGATAGTGGTGGGTTTTACCGGCGAGCATGCCGTTGAACACCGAAGTCAGGTAGAACGACGGCACGCTGTCGACTTCGACGCCGATCGGGTGGTGCTCGAACACGGCGACGCTACCGACCTTGTCCAGCCGACGGCGGTCATAGGCGACCTGCCATTGTTCGTTCTGGTACGGCCCGAACATCACCACATGGCCGTTTTCCAGCTCACCCACTTCATTGCGTTTTTGCGCGTAGTCGCGATCGTACGGCACACGCATCATCAGGTCGGCCAGTTGCAGATCGTGTAACTGACTGGCACGCCAGATGTAATCGCGCAGGTCGTCATCGAGCTTCTCGCCGGCCGGCGCCCAAATCAACGTCAGCCGCACGCCGAGAGCCTTGGCCAACGCCTCGGCGAGCTCGACATCAACGCCACGGGCCTGGCCGGCGTCTTCAAAACTGTAGGGGGCGAAGTCCTTGTAGACCGCTACTTTGAGTTCCCTGGCGGCGATCATTTCGTCATAGGTACGGACCTGCGCCTGCACTGCCTGGCAGCACAGCAACA
The DNA here is from genome assembly GCF_059716185.1 of Pseudomonas sp. LBUM1645. Classification (NCBI taxonomy): domain Bacteria; kingdom Pseudomonadati; phylum Pseudomonadota; class Gammaproteobacteria; order Pseudomonadales; family Pseudomonadaceae; genus Pseudomonas; species Pseudomonas sp. LBUM1645. The sequence continues at coordinate 3,088,094 of NZ_CP166811.1, read as the reverse complement.
CAGCACTGATCAACACAGCGAGCAGGCGCATGGATTACTCCTCGACGTGAACACTGTCCAGGTAAGTGCGTACCGCCCACAAGGCTTCCTGGCTCAGGTAGTCGGCCATCTTCGGCATGTAGACCCGGCCGTCACGCACGGCGCCGTGGCGCACGCGTTCGACGAACCATTCATCACCCGCCTCGGCGACATCGAGCATGCGCAAATCAGGGGCGATGCCGCCGGATTTGGCTTCCAGGCCATGACAGGCCGCACAGTTCTGGTTGTACGCCGAAGAGCCGATTTCCACGGCCTTATCATGTTCCGGCGAGGCGCGGTAAGGGTTCACCGATGCCCAACCGTCGGCATCAACCTGCACGCCGGCGTCCTTGATCGGGGTCAGGCCCGGGGTGGCAACAGCCTGGGGGACCACGTTACCGTGGGCCCAGACGGAACCTGCGCTGATAAAGCCGGCCAGCAGACCGGCAACGAGTAAGGCGTTGCGTTTTGTTGTCATTGTTATGCCCTCTTGATTGCACGCAAAACCTCTCTGGAGAGGCTATGGCACCCATCTTAGGAAGGGCTTCGCGCAAGCCCCATGCTGCTTTGGTGGCCGCCGTCTAGTTCCTTGGTAGTAGAGCTTGTGGCGCACACCTAAATCAGGTGCCGTACGGGAAGTATTCCCGGCAACAGCGGGACTTTTTCCGTATCCGCCAACACCCTGGGCGCACCACCCTGTGCAGGCCAAAACCTCCACTGGGAACTGCAACCATGACAATAAGATCGCTACCCGCCCTTTCCCCTCTGTCTATCGCCGTGCAGGCTTTTCTGCTGGTGGGCAGCCTGTCCCTGAGTGCTGTCAGCTACGGCGCGACGGCACCGGCCACCCCGACCCGCAATGTGAGTTGGGAAGACATTGCCAACGATCACCTGACCACCAAGGACGTGCTGCAATACGGCATGGGCACCAACGCGCAACGCTGGAGCCCGTTGGCCCAGGTCAACGACAAAAACGTATTCAAGCTGACCCCGGCCTGGTCCTATTCTTTCGGCGATGAGAAGCAACGCGGCCAGGAATCCCAGGCCATCGTCAGCGACGGTGTGGTCTACGTCACCGGTTCCTATTCGCGGGTCTTTGCCCTGGACGCCAAGACCGGCAAACGCCTGTGGACGTACAACCATCGCCTGCCGGACAACATTCGTCCGTGCTGCGACGTCGTGAATCGCGGCGCGGCGATCTTCGGCGACAAAATCTACTTCGGCACCCTCGATGCGCGGCTGATCGCCCTGGACAAGAACACCGGCAAAGTGGTGTGGAACAAGAAATTCGGTGACCACGCCGCCGGCTACACCATGACCGGCGCCCCGGTGCTGATCAAAGACAAAACCACCGGCAAGGTGCTGCTGATTCACGGCAGCTCCGGTGATGAGTTCGGCGTGGTCGGGCAGCTCTTCGCCCGCGATCCGGACACCGGCGAAGAAGTCTGGATGCGGCCCTTCGTCGAGGGTCATATGGGCCGTTTGAACGGCAAGGACAGCACCACGACCGGCGACGTCAAGGCGCCGTCCTGGCCGGATGATCCGACCACCGAAACCGGCAAGGTCGAGGCCTGGAGTCACGGCGGCGGCGCGCCTTGGCAGAGCGCCAGTTTCGATCCTGAAACCAACACCATCATTGTCGGCGCCGGCAACCCCGGCCCGTGGAACACCTGGGCTCGTACTTCCAAGGACGGCAATCCTCACGATTACGACAGCCTCTACACCTCGGGCCAGGTCGGCGTCGATCCGAGCACTGGCGTGGTGAAATGGTTCTACCAGCACACCCCGAACGATGCCTGGGATTTCTCCGGCAACAACGAGCTGGTGCTGTTCGATTACAAGGACAAGGACGGCAAAACGGTCAAGGCCACCGGCCATGCGGACCGTAACGGCTTCTTTTACGTGGTGGATCGCAACAACGGCAAATTGCAGAACGCATTCCCGTTCGTTGACAACATCACCTGGGCCAGCCACATCGACCTCAAGACCGGCAAGCCGGTGGAGAATCCGGGTCAGCGTCCGGCCAAACCGTTGCCGGGCGAGACCAAAGGCAAGTCGGTGGAAGTCTCGCCGCCGTTCCTCGGAGGCAAGAATTGGAACCCGATGGCCTACAGCCAGGACACCGGGCTGTTCTACATTCCGGGCAACCAGTGGAAAGAGGAGTACTGGACCGAAGAGGTCAACTACAAGAAAGGCTCGGCCTATCTGGGCATGGGTTTCCGCATCAAGCGCATGTACGACGATCACGTCGGCAGCCTGCGCGCCATGAACCCCACCACCGGCAAAGTGGTCTGGGAGCACAAGGAGGCGCTGCCATTGTGGGCGGGTGTGTTGGCGACCAAGGGCAACCTGGTGTTCACCGGTACCGGCGACGGTTTCCTCAAGGCCTTCGATGCGAAAACCGGCGCGGAGCTGTGGAAGTTCCAGACCGGCAGCGGCATCGTCTCGCCGCCGATCACTTGGGAACAGGATGGCGAGCAGTACGTCGGCGTGACCGTCGGTTATGGCGGCGCGGTGCCGTTGTGGGGCGGCGACATGGCCGAGCTGACCAAACCGGTGGCTCAGGGCGGGTCGTTCTGGGTGTTCAAGATCCCGAGCTGGGATAACAAAACGGCGCAGAAGTAACGCCACCTACCTTGCTGATACGACTCACGTAGCAGCTGTCGAGCCCCGGCGAGGCTGCGTTAGCGGTGTGTCAGGCACACCGTCAACGCAGCCTCGTTTCACTCGACAGCTGCTACGTGAAGCCGTATCCATGCCCATTTAGAGGTCTCGTGATGAAATACCTGCCTTTTTTGCTGCTCTTGGCCTTTCCCCCCGCTTACGCCGACGACGGCGAAGACACCCCGCTAATCATCAACGGCTGCACCCTCGCCGAACACAGCCAATGCCCAGGCGCCAACCTCAAAGGCGCCAACCTGAGCAATCAGGACTTGCGCAGCATGAACCTCAGCGGCGCCGACCTGCGTGATGCCGACCTGCGCCACGCCCGACTCGACCTCGCCAACCTGGAAAAGGCCCAATTGCAAGGCGCCAACCTGACCCGCGCCAGCCTGCAACAAAGCAACCTGCGTTTGGCCGACTTCACCGGTGCGACGTTGATGGCGATTCAGGGCTGGGGGATGTTCGCCCAGGGTGCGCAATTTCAAGACGCCAACCTCAGTGGCGCTTATCTGCAATTCGCTCGCCTGTCCGGGGCCAAATTGCACAACGCCAATCTGCGGGCTGCGGATCTGGAGATGACCTGGCTGAGCAAGGCCGATCTCAAGGGGGCCAACCTCAGTGATGCCAATCTGCAGGAGGCCAAGTTTGGGGAAAGCAATTTGGAACAGGCCAACTTGAGCGGTGCGCGGCAACATTATGCGAATTTTCAGGATGCGAATATGGAGGGGTGTACCGGTTGCCCGACGAGTTGGGATAAGTGATTCACCCACCGGCTGACACATAACCCTGTGGGAGCGAGCTTGCTCGCGATGGCTGCGTGTCAGGCGACGTTTTTTTTTGATGGTGTACATATCCGTTTCTGGGGTCATGGCGACTGGCGGTTTCGCTTTTACAGCGAGTCACTTTCGAAAAGCGCGAAAGTAACCAAAGCGCTTCTGCCCCGCCATTCGGTGCCTCGCTTAGGCTCGGCATGCCCTCACTCCGGCATTGCTCCGGGGGCCCGCCGCCATCGGCCATCCATGGCCGGGGGCGGGGCTACCGCGGCATCCTTGCCGCGGTGCCCCCTGCGCAACGCCTGCGTTCGGCCTCTGGGAAAGGGGCGGCAGATCTGAAGCCAAAGCAAAGCAACGGCAAGATCAAAAGATCGCAGCCTCGCTTCGCTCGACAGCTCCTACAGGGAAATACGCATGCTCTGTAGGAGCTGCCGAAGGCTGCGATCTTTTGATCTTGACGCACCGCCCCCTCGAGAGGCCGAGAGGAGGTTCTGCGCAGTGGGCAACCCGGCATGGATGCCGGGTTAGCCGCCCCCGGCCATGGATGGCCGATGGCGGCGGGCCCACGGAGCAGGACCGGAGCGAGGGCACCCTGAGCCTAGGCGAAGGGCCGAACGAAAGGGGCAAGAGCGCTTTGGTTACTTTCGCGCTTTTCGAAAGTGACCCGCTGTAAGAGCGGAACCGCCAGCAGCCGTTACCGCAGAAATGGATATGCACACAAAACAACATCCTACTCAACTCGCCACCCGCACCACCCCCATATCAATCCCCAAATGCACCAGCTCAGTGTGAGACGTCACCTGCAACTTACTCTTGAGCAACGTCAGGTGATTAGAGACGGTCTTGCTGCTAATGCTCAACTGCTCAGCTATCACCCGCGCCGGAGTCCCTTTAGCCAACATCACAAAAATCTCCAGCTCACGCTGAGTCATGCTCTGCAAACGCGGATCGCTGGCGTCCTGTTGCGGATGGCACGCCAGTTGAGTGGCCAGAGGCTGTTCGATGTACGCATGACCAGCGAGGATGCGCTGCACGGCCTCAATCAACACTTCCGGCGCCGAACTTTTAGTTAGATACCCCGAAGCCCCGGCGTCCAGCGCCTGGCGCACCAAAGGCAGTTCATCATGCATGCTGAAAAACAACACCCGCAGTTGCGGCAAGCGCTGACGCAATCGGCGCGTAGTCTCCAGGCCACTGATCCCCGGCAGCCCGAAATCCATGATCACCAGATTCGGCACCGCTTCCTGAACCCTTGTCAGCGCCTCCTCGCCAGTCGCCGCTTCACGCACCTCCATCGCAGGCAATAGCGCCCGAAGCAGACTGGCATAGCCCTGACGGACCACCGCATGGTCATCGACCAACAGAATATTCATGACGCCTCCAAAGGCATGCTCAACGTCAGCGCCCAACCGGCGCCGGGGTGACTGATGATCCGCAACTCGCCGCCCAGGCTGCGCGCACGTTCGAACATCGAATACAAACCGACACCCGGCCGTTGCGGCTGTTGCGCGCCACGTCCGTTATCGCGAACCAGCAAGCGCAAACGCCCGCCGTGGTGTTGCAGGCGAACCCGCACCTGGCTGGCCTCGGCGTGCCGGGCGACGTTAGTCAGGGCTTCCTGCAGCAAGCGATAGAAATGGGTCTTGTTCGGTGCGGACAGCGGCGGTAACTGCGCGCTGACCCGTAATTGGCAATCGATGCCCTGCCGGCCCTGCCATTGCTCCACCAGCAAACCGAAGGCTTCGGCCAGCGGCAGGTGTTGCAACACCACCGGATAGAGGTCGTGAACCAGCGCCCGGAAGCCCTGTTGCAGATGTTCGCAGTTGTGCTCGAGCTCGCGCACCGTACGTTCCACCACCACCGGTTGATCGGCCACCAGCCGCAACAGACAGGCCTGGGCGCGAATGCCCGCCAGGTATTGGCCGAGGTCATCGTGCAGGGTCTGCGCCAGATGGGTGCGTTCCTGCTCCTGCACCGCCAATAACGTCTGAGTCAGTTGGGTCTTGTCGGCGCAAGCCTGCTCCAACGCCGCGGTCATCTGGTTGAAATGCACCGCCAGTTGCCGCGCCTCCGGCACGCCTTCAGCGCGCAATCGCACCTTGAGCTGCCCACCGGAGACCTGTTGCAACGCGCGCAACAATTCATCGAGCAGGCCCATGCCCCGGCGCACGGCCCAGCGGATGGTCAACAGGCTCAACAACAACGCCAGGCCGCACAGGCTCAGCAGCTGTTGCAGGGAATCCCAGACTTCGTCGATTTCATCTCGCGGATCGACCGCGATCTGTACACGCCGGCCATCCTGCAAATCCAGCACCCGGGCGCTGTGCCGGGCTTCGGCAAACAACAAACGCCCGAGCCAGGCGTCGAGCCCATCCTGAACCGGCAGCCGTGCCGCCTCGCCACGTTCAAGCCAGCGCACCCGAACGTGGCGCAAGCTGCCCGTCAGCCGCGGTTGCAGACTGGCGGGGTCACGCTCGGCGGTTTCGCTCAGGTACTCGACCACCGCTTCGGCGGATTGCAGCTCACGCTCCACATCCGCCAGTGCCTGGTGCACCAGCAATCCCATGCACGCCAAGGTGACCAGGGCAAAAAATCCGCAGACCCAGAGGTTTATCCGCCACAGGGCCGACACGCCTAGCGCCCCGGCGTCATGGGCAAGACCAGCAACGGCGCGGGGCGCGTGCCGTGGAGCTTGTCGACCCCGATCAGGGTCAGGATCAGCAGCAACGGCAGGAGCAGCGCTTTGAGAATACGCATGATCGATCGCCTCCTGAGTGATGGCCGTTGTTGTCCATGCTAAAACCGCGCCGCCCGAGGCGATTTACTACCTTGGTACTGGCTCACTGGTACTTTCTGCATATTTCCTTCTGCCTCACAGCGTTCCTATGCTGGCGCTACCTGTAATGGAGTGCCTTATGCGCCAGCTTGCCCCTTACGCCCTGATCTACCTGTTGGCGATTGCCTGCGCCGCCGGGTTGGCGACCCAGAGCCAAGCCGCGGACGCGCCGTTACAGGTACAGATCGGTTACCTGGGCTATCGCCCTGACCCGGGACCGTTGCTGTCGAACGTCATTCCCGAGCCGGTCGACGCCGGGTTGCGTGGCGCCGAACTGGCGATCACTGACAGCAACAGCACCGGGCGCTTCCTCAACCAGAGCTACAACCTGGTCAGCGCCAACGTCGACAATCCGGATGCCTTGGTCGAAGCAGCCAAGGCCCAGCATGAACAAGGTCTGCGCCTGTTTGTCGTCAACGCACCGGCCGCCAGCCTGCGCCAACTCAGCGCCGTCCTGCCCGACAGCTTGCTGTTCAACGCCGGCAGCCCCGACGACAGCCTGCGCACCACCGACTGCCTGCCGAACGTGCTGCACAGCCTGCCAAGTCGGGCGATGCTCGCCGATGCGCTGGCGCAATTTCTGGTGGTGCGCAAATGGCAGCGGGCGCTGCTGATCGTCGGCCCGACCCCGGACGATCAAGCCTACGCCGCCGCCCTGCGCCGCGCCGCCAAACGCTTCGGCCTGAAACTGGTCGCGGAAAAAGCCTGGAGTTTCGACAACGATCAACGTCGCAGCGCCCAGGCCGACATGCCGCTGTTCACCCAAACCGCCGAGTACGACGTGGTACTGGTGGCGGATGAACGGGGTGATTTCGGCGAATACGTGCCCTACCAGACCTGGTACCCACGGCCGGTCGCCGGCACTCAGGGGCTGACCCCGGTGGGCTGGCACAAAACCGTGGAAACCTACGGCGCCGCCCAGTTGCAGAAACGCTTCGAAGCCCTGACCGGGCGCTGGATGAATGACCGCGATTTTGCGGCCTGGATCGCCGTGCGCAGCATTGCCAGTGCGGTGAGCAAACTGCGTCAGGTCGATCCGATGGCGATCCGTACGCTTGAGGTCAGCGATCAATTGCCGCTGGACGGTTTCAAGGGTCGCAAGCTCAGCTATCGGCCGTGGAACGGTCAGTTGCGCCAACCGATTCCCATCGTCCAGCCCCGGGCGTTGGTCAGCACTTCGCCGCAGGATGGTTTCCTGCACCCTTCTAACGAAATGGACAGCCTGGGCTACGACAAGCCCGAGGTCAGCTGCCGCTTTCCCTGATCCCACTTTCCATAAAAACCACAACAAAAAAAGGAATCCGCCATGCGCCGCACCCTGCTCTCTTGCGCCCTGCTGCTCGCCGCCGGGCATGCCGCGGCCAGCACTGCCTGGGTCTCCAACGAAAAGGACAACAGCCTCAGCCTGATCGATCTGCAGACCCAGCAAGTCACCGACACCCTGCCCGTCGGCGAGCGCCCGCGCGGTTTGTTGCTATCCCACGACAACAAGCTGCTGTACATCTGCGCCAGCGACTCGGACCGGGTCCAGGTGATGGACGTCGCCACGCGCAAGATCATCAAGGAACTGCCCTCGGGCAAGGATCCTGAACAATTCGCCCTGCACCCGAATAATCGCTGGTTGTACGTTTCCAATGAAGACGATGCGCTGGTGACGGTGATCGACACAGAAACCTCCAAAGTGCTGAGCCAGATCAGCGTCGGCGTCGAACCCGAAGGCATGGCTGTCAGCCCCGACGGCAAGTGGGCGGTGAACACCAGCGAAACCACCAACATGCTGCACTGGATCGACACCAGCACCCAGACCCTGGCCGACAGCACACTGGTGGATCAACGACCGCGCTTCGTCGAGTTCACACCGGATGGCTCAAAGCTCTGGGCTTCGGCGGAAATCGGCGGCACGGTGACCATTCTCGACGTCGCCACCCGCAAGACCCTCAAGACCTTGACCTTCCAGATCAAGGGCGTGCACCCGGACAAAGTCCAACCGGTGGGGATCAAGCTCAGTGCTGACGGCAAGTACGGTTTCGTCGCGCTCGGCCCGGCCAATCATGTGGCGGTGATCGACGCCAAGACCTTCGAAATTCTTGACTACCTGCTGGTGGGTCGCCGCGTGTGGCAGATGTCGTTTACCCCGGATCAAAAGCAATTGTTGGCCACCAACGGCGTCAGCGGCGACGTGTCGGTGATCGATGTCGACAGCCTCAAGGTGACCAAGTCGATCAAGGTCGGGCGCTATCCGTGGGGCGTGGTGGTGACGCCATGAACGCACTGGAAGTCAGCGAGCTGAGTTTCGCCTATGAAGCGAAAGAGGCATTGCGTCAGGTGAGTTTCAGCCTGGCGCCTGGCCGATTTGCTGCGTTGCTGGGACCGAACGGCGCCGGCAAATCGACGCTGATTGCCTTGCTCACCCGGCTCTACGACTTGCAGCGTGGCGACATCCGCGTCGGTGGTTGTTCACTGCGCAACGCGGCGCGTCCGGCGCTCAAGCAACTGGGTGTGGTGTTTCAGCAAAGCACGCTGGACCTGGACCTCAGCGTCGAGCAAAACCTGCGTTATCACGCCGCGCTGCATGGGATGTCCCGGCGTCAGACCGGCCTGCGGGTCGACGCCGAACTGGCTCGCCAGGCCTTGACTGAACGCCGTCGCGAGCGAGTCCGCGAACTCAATGGCGGCCACCGTCGCCGGGTGGAAATCGCCCGCGCCTTGCTGCATGAACCGCGCCTGCTGCTGCTCGACGAAGCTAGCGTCGGCCTCGACCCGGCCAGTCGTCTGGCACTCAATCAACACATTCGCAGTCTGTGCCGCGAGCAGAACATCAGCGTGCTTTGGACCACTCACTTACTTGATGAAGTACAGCCCAGCGACGACTTGTTGATCCTGCATCAGGGCCGGTTGGTCGCCAGCGGACAAGCCGACGTCCTGAGCCTGGAACACGGCGGCGACCTGGGTTCGGCCTTCACTCGACTGACGACTTCAGGAGCCGCCCAATGAATGCCTACTGGCAATGTTTCAGCGGAATCGTGCTACGTGAATGGCTGCGTTTTGTGTTGCAGCGCACGCGGTTTCTCAGCGCACTGGTGCGGCCGTTGCTGTGGTTGCTGGTGTTCGCCGCCGGTTTTCGTGCGGCACTCGGGATCGCCATCATCGAGCCCTACGACACCTACATTCCGTATGAGGTTTACATCATCCCCGGGCTGGCCTGCATGATCCTGCTGTTCAACGGCATGCAAGGTTCGCTGTCGATGGTCTACGACCGGGAAATGGGCAGCATGCGCGTGCTGCTGACCAGTCCCCTGCCCCGAACCTTCTTGCTATGCAGCAAACTGTTGGCCACCTCGTTGATCTCGCTGTTGCAGGTCTACGCATTTCTGGCGATTGCCTGGGTGTACGGCGTGCAACCACCGGCCATGGGCTTGTTGATCGCCTTGCCGGCGTTGCTGCTGGTGGCGTTGATGCTCAGCGCGCTGGGTTTGTTGCTGTCGAACGCGATCCGTCAGCTGGAGAACTTTGCCGGGGTGATGAATTTCGTGATCTTCCCGCTGTTTTTTCTATCCTCGGCGCTATATCCGCTGTGGAAAATGCGCGAGTCCAGCGAGTGGTTGTACTGGTTGTGCGCATTGAACCCGTTCACCCATGCGGTGGAACTGGTGCGGTTTGCCCTGTATGAACGCTTCAATCCGTTAGCGCTGGCGGTGTGCGTGGGGCTGACGCTGGTGTTCGCTCTACTCGCCGTGCTCACCTTCAACCCGCAACACGCCGCCCTGCGCAAAACCAACTGACAACACAGTTCCCCCTGTTGGAGCGACCTGTGGCGAGGGGATTTAGCGAAACGTCGCACCGCCCCGTTCGGCTGCGAAGCAGTCGCAAACCCGGTGAATACGGTTTTTCTGAAACACCGTAATCACAGGTTCAGGGCCGCTTCGCGACCCAACGGGGCGGTGCGACGTTTCGCTAAATCCCCTCGCCACACAAGCTCGCTCCCACAGGGGATTTGTGTTGAACGGGGTAAAATTACTACTTTAGTACTGGTTTTCCTGTCTATCGTCGCATTCCAATCGCACCGAGACTGGCATGTAATAGGTTCATAACTATAAGGATTGAACCCCCATGCCGCGTGCCCGACGTCGTCTGCTACGTCCTTCTCTCGCTGCGCTATCGCTGAGCCTGTTGCTGGGCGTCGCGCAGGCCGAAACACCGCTGTTCTCTGCCGACGGCTATCGCATCGGTCTGTACCGCAGCCCGACCCCGAATCAAATACAGGGCGCCGGCATCATCGATACCGCCGCCCTGCAAACCCTGCTGACCCAGACACCGCGCCCGGTGCTGATCGACGTCTACCGTCGCCAGTGGTTGCAAGGACGTTTCATCGAGGACCAGCCCCACGAAAATCTGCCCGGCAGCCATTGGCTGGCCAATACCGGCGACGGTGACCTGACGTCCGACTGGCAGGACTATTTTGCGCGTAAGCTGAACACATTGACCGCAGGTGATCTCGCGCAACCGCTGGTCTTCTACTGCCGCTCCGATTGCTGGCTGAGCTGGAACGCCGTGAAGCGCGCCGCCGCCATCGGCTATAAGACTCTGTATTGGTATCGCGACGGCCTGGACGCCTGGCAGGCAGCCAACCTGCCCGTGACGCCGGCTCAGCCCGAGCCCTTCCCCTGACCTTTACGCGTGCGTGTTGTTGCCACACCATAATGAAAATAATGAGGTGAAAGGCTATGTACAAAATTCTGATTGCCGACGATCACCCGCTGTTTCGCGAAGCTATTCATAACGTCATCAGCGACGGTTTTCCCGGCAGCGAAGTGATGGAAACCGCCGACCTGGACAGCGCCCTGGTGCTGACTCAGGAACATGACGACCTGGACCTGATCCTGCTCGACCTGAACATGCCCGGCATGCACGGTCTCAATGGCCTCATCAACCTGCGCAACGAGGCGCCGACCATTCCGGTGGTGATCGTCTCGGCCGAACAGGACAAACAAGTCGTGCTGCAAGCCATCACTTACGGCGCGGTGGGTTTCATCACCAAATCATCGCCACGGGTGCAGATGACCGAGGCCATCCAGCAGATCCTTCACGGCAATGTCTACTTGCCGCCGGACATCATCCGCACGCAAAAATGCGGTACAAGGCGCATGAACGATGCCCCGAGCTTCCCACCCGAACTGCTCCAGGCCTTGACCCGCAAGCAGTTGCTGGTGCTCGAACGCATGACCAAGGGCGAGTCGAACAAACAGATCGCCTACACCCTGGAAATCGCCGAAACCACGGTCAAGGCCCACGTCTCGGCGATCCTGCGCAAACTCAATGTGCACAATCGGGTGCAGGCGATTTTGAGTGCCGGGGATATTGATTTCGGGTCTTACTTACGGCGTTGAGACCGAGTCGCCTTCATCGCGAGCAAGCTCGCTCCCACATTTAATCTTCGTGAACACAGAATTTGTGTACATCACAGATCTAATGTGGGAGCGAGCTTGCTCGCGATGGGGCCAGTGATCACACCAGAAGACTCAAGGTCTGCCGAGCAAATGACTCATCGCTGTCTTCAGCTTCATCGGCCGCACCGGTTTGTGCATCAGGGTGTGGCCCAGCTCACGAATCTGCTGTTTGAGTTCGTTGCTGTAGTTGGCGGTGATCATCATCGCCGGAATCGCCGAACCGCGACGGGCGTTGATCCGGGCCACGGCATCGACGCCGTTCTGATCGTCATTCAGGTGATAGTCGGCGATCAGCAAATCTGCTTCTTCGTGATAGTTGTCCACTTGCCGTGCCAGGTCCTCCTCGGACAGCGCCGTGACCACCAGACACCCCCACCCTTCGAGCAACGTGCGCATGCCGGCGCAAATGGCCGCGTCGTTGTCCAGCACCCACACCCGCGCCCCACGCAGACGTTCAAGCATCGGCTCACTCACCAGCAGGCTTGGCAGCGCCTTGGGTGCCGTGGCACTCAAAGGCACTTCGACCGAGAACATCGAGCCCTTGCCCGGCCACGAGCGCACATGAATGCGATGACCGAGGATCCCGGCAATCTTTTCCACGATCGCCAGGCCCAGACCTAACCCGCGATCCTGATCCGGACGCTGAACGTCACCGCGTTTGAATTCCTGAAAAATCTCCTCGAGGCGGTTTTCGGCGATGCCCATGCCACTGTCCCAGACCTCGATCGACAGGCGCTGGTGATGACGCCGGCAACCGAGTACCACACGACCGCTGTAGGTGTAGCGAATCGCGTTACTCAACAGATTTCGAAGAATCCGCGCCAGCAACTGAATGTCGCTGCGCACCAGTGCCGAACAGGGGATGAAATGCAGTTCCAGGCCTTCACTGCGAGCCACCTGGGTGTACTCGGCCGCGAGGTTTTCCAGCAATTCGCTCAGGGCAAACGGCGCAATGTCGGCCTTGATCACCCCGGCATCCAGCTTGGAAATGTCCACCAGCGTACCCAGCAGGTTCTCCACGTCTTCCAGAGAGTTGCTGACATTACGCACCAAAATCGCATTGGCCACCGGCTCCCGCCGTTCAAGCAACGCGCTGGTAAACAGCCGCGCGGCGTTGAGCGGTTGCAGCAGGTCGTGACTGACGGCGGCAAGAAACTTGGTCTTCGACAGGTTGGCCTGCTCGGCCTCGAGTTTGGCTTCACGCAGGCGAGATTCCGCCCGCCGACGTTCATCGATCTCACGCAGTAATTGGTCGTTGAGCGTGGTCAGTTCCGCCGTCCGTTCGCGCACCCGCAACTCAAGATTCTGATAGGCCTGGTGCAGCGCCTCGGCGGTGCGGCGGCGTTCGGTGATGTCGCGGATCAACACGAAAATCCCCACCACTTCCCCGGTGGCCAAGCGATTGGGCACGTAGGAACGCAGCATGTAGCGCTCCTGGTTGTTGATGTTGGTTTCGGCGAACTCGAACGTCACGCTCTCTCCGGCCAGGGCCCGGGCCACGTAGGCTTCCAGGCGCTGGTAATGCTGCTCGCTGTGGACTTCGCGCAGACTCTGCCCGAGCATCACGCCCCGAGGCCAGCAGTACCATTCCTCATACACCTTGTTGGTGAACTCGTAGACCAGATCGGCATTCAGATAGGCAATCAGCGCCGGCACATGGTCAGTGATCAGGCGAATCCAGCGCTCGCTTTCGCTCAGCGCTTCGGCGTGTTGGTAGCGTTCGGTGATGTCGGTGAAGGTGTTGACGAAACCGCCGGTAGGCAACGGATGGGTGCGGATTTCCAGCACCCGGCCATCGTAGAGGCGCTGCTCGCGTTCCTGCACAGGTCGCCCGTTTGCATCGCGACTGGCCGGGGTTAGCAGGTTCAACTCGCTGTCGCCAATCACTTCGGCGAACAATCGATGAGCCGCCACCGGAGCCAGGCCGCTGAGTTCGAGGAAACGCCGGTTCCACAACTCCAGAATGCCCTCGGCATTGACCATGGCCACGCCTTGGGACAGGTTGTCGACCGCCCGTTGCAACAAATGGGATTTCTGCGCCACCGCCTGCTCGCGGCGCACGGTTTCGCTGAGTTTGACGTCGGTAATGTCGGTGAACAGGATCACCCGCCCGCCTTCCTGGGTGGGCCTTTCGCTGACTTGCAACCAGCGGCCGTCCTGCAGGCGATAGAGCAGGTTTTCGTCGGCATGCCCCCGCGGCTCTTCAGTGAACAGCCCGGTGGCGGACATCAGCCGCTTGACCTCGGCCAGGCGCATGCCGGCGTTGATCCGCACCCGGCTGTTGCCCCAGAACGCCTTGAAACGGCTGTTGAACAGCACGATCCGCTGGTCCGCATCGAACAGTACAAACGCATCTGAAATGCTCTCGATGGCATCGATCAAATGCTGATGCGCGGTTTCCGCCCGCAGGCGCGCCTCGCTGAGCAAGTGATTGCCCGACTTGAGTTCAGCCATGGCCTGATTCAACGCGTCGGTGCGTTCACGCACCTGCTCGGCCAGCACCACCGAATGCTGGAACGCCGCGTACGGGTCGTTGCCGCGGGTGATGCCGGACTCGATCCGCTCGATCAGCGCGCCATTGATGCGTTGCAGTTTGTGGTTGTCGCGCTGCAGGCTGGCGATCTGTGCCTGAAGCTCAACGGTGTCCAGGGGACCGGCCTCGGGCAATGGCAACCCCGGTGAAGGTCTGGTTGATGTGCATGCCATTGAACTGTTCTCCGTAGGTGTTGAAACCCATCACCCGTTGGTCACGCAAAAACGTTCCGATCTGCTCCAGACTGCCGCCGTCTTCCAGTTCCAGACGCCTGAGAAAGCAGTCGCAGCCGATGGTCAGCAACAGATCGCCGAGGCGCTCCTGCAAGCCTTCGAACAGGGTTTGCAGATTCGGCAGCATCGGGCCGGGCGTCATGACCGTGAGGACGATGCCGTTTTCCACCGCGCAGTAGAAACTCAGGCTCAGGTCCGGATGAACCTGCTGGATCGCCCGCACGTAATACTGATCGTTGATCCGCACGGCCAAAGGGTGCGCGGCGAAGATCCGATGATCGAGCTCCGCCACCGGCACGCCGATGTGCCGGGCGTACTCCTCGGCGGCGGGTTCGGCGTTGAGTTCAAAGACCCGGCGCGAGGCGCTGTCGGCCCCGGTGACCACCAGTTTTTCCGCCCTCGGCAGGATGTGGTGAGTGGTGAACACCTCAAAATCCAGCCAGGTATTGACCAGCACCACCACCGCCGCGCCGCTGTGGAACTCGCCATTAAAATAGACGTGGGTGTGGGTCAGGTAATTGTCGTCGCCGGCCGAACCGCCGAAATGCGGGATGTCGCCCAACGCCGCGCTCAGGGCTGCAAGGACCATTTCTTCACGACTGGACAAACCATCGAGCAGGGTCAGCGCAAAGCTGTTGCCCTTGATCGGCGCCAGGGTATTGCTGCGACAGCCACTGACCAGGCGCTCGACCATTTGCTGGGCGTCGATCAGGCTGAAACGCTCCATCTCGGAGATCAGTTCGGCGTCGATGGAGAAATGGCGATGGTCGAAGCCCACCGCGGTCACGCAATTGCGGCCGTAGCCAAGGGGCGTGATTTCCCCGGCGCTGGTGCAACCCACCAGGCGAATACCGCCGAAGCTTTGTTGCAAGGCCTGGCCCAGCGCCTGCAAGTCGTACTCGGCGGAACAGAAGAACAGCACGAAGCCCAAGTGCGGGTGCAACAGTTGTCGCGCCAGCTCCTGGGCCACCTGTTGGGCATCGGTGGCCTGGGACATTGCACTGACCACACCTTCCTCACTCTGGACCTGCTGCATCGTCGCCTCCCGCAGGTGCGCATATATGAAGCCCGAGTGTACGAAGCCTGCGAGCTGCAACGTATGCTACTTGGGTAGCGGGTAGGCGCTTCGATGGGATGAGAGTCGGCGAATGAGTTCCTGATGGCCGACGCTTTTGTGGCGAGGGAGCTTGCTCCCGCTGGACTGCGTAGCAGTCCCAACCGGCCGATGCGCGACCAGGATCGGGACCGCTACGCAGTCCAGCGGGAGCAAGCTCCCTCGCCACAGGTAATCTGCGTCGCGACAGGGTTACCAGGTCAGCACAGCCCCCACCGCAAAGGTGTCGGTGTCTTCGTTCTGGTCGCTGGTGTCGTGGCCGTTGATTGCGAACTGGTTGTACTCGGCCACCAGCTTGAGGTTGTCGTTGACGTCATGGAACAGCGCAACGCCGCGCGTTTCGTAGTCCGCGCCGCTGCCGACCACGCCATTGCCGTCGTCGTTGGTCTTGCCGTAGGACAAGGCCAACCGGTTCTTGCCCAGTTTGTAGGAGCCCTGCAACAGGTAACCGTCACTGTCGACATTGCGCAAGGTCGGTTCGCCGGCGTTGTTGGTGAAGAACGGGTTGATGCCCTTGGCCTGGAAGCCGGAGCCGGTGAGGGACAAGCCGCCCATTTTCGCCTGCACGCCATAGCCGACGCCTTTGGAGGTGACGGACTCGACGGTGGAATCGGTATTGTCCGAAGTCTGGTAGCTGCCGTTGACCCAGCTGTAGATCTTCGCCCCGGCGAGGTCGAACTGATAGGTGATCTCGCTTTCGGTACGCGGGTTCTCTTGGTAAGCCTTGCCTGTCGGGCTGCTGTCGTTGGTGTCCACCGGGTCCATGATCCCCACGGCCACCCGCAAACCCTCCATCACCGGCGTGCGGTAGGTGATCTGCGACGTCGGGAACGGGTACGGATAACCCGTGCCGATGTTGCCGAACGACACCCCGCCACCGTCCACCAGCCCCAGGGTATCGCTGACCTGGCCGTAACCGGCGAGCAACTCATCCAGCAGGATGTTGGAACGGGCGAACAGGCCGAAGTCCTTGCCGATCAGCACTTCGCCCCACTCCGGGTTGGCCACCGTGCCGTAGAACTGCCGCACGTCGATGGCGGTGTCGGTGCCGTTGGTTTCACTGTCGTTGATGGTCACCCAGAAGGAGGACCGGGCGCCGAGCTTGAGATCATCGATCTGCTTGCTCATGTTGAAGCCCAGGTAGTTGGGCAGAAAACCCATTTTGACCCGCGCCTGTTTCCGGTCGAACTGGTCGCCGGCACGGTCCACATCGCTGTTCACATAGAAGGCGTTGATGTAGCCGTCAGTGGAAAACGTGGTCTGGTCTTTGTCGTACAGCACGATCTCGGCTTCGGCCATCGAGCTCAAACCGAGGGTCGACAGGCTAGCGATGAAGGCAGGCAAGAAACGATGCTTGATGTTCTTATTGTTGTGCATGACGCGCTCCGCAGCGGGGGACTGGATGTCGGAGGCGATTATCGAAAGCTGACCGGCGGCGTCATACGCTGCCTTGGAGGCGGTATTGAAGTGCTTTGGAGTGGCAGGTGATGCGCGGCAAATTCGGTGTAAGACCGTCCGTCGACGAGGCCCGAAACTTTGGGTGTAGGCCTGTGGAAAGGACTGGCGTCCACAGGAACCGGTACTCGCTAGCCAGCCGCTCTAAACAGCATGTAAGCGGCGACCACGACACAGATGCTGGCGAAGCCGATCTGCAATGCCCGGGCCGGTACTCGCGCGCAAAGTCTTCGGCCAATGATCATGCCGACGATGCTCGCGACGATAAACGCCACGCCCAAACCGTCAATTCGCACCCCGGCCTGAAACGCGCCGATCACGCCGATGGCGGAAATCAGGCTGATGACCATCAAGGAAGTGGCGACGATTCCGCGCATCTGCACATCGGTCAGCTGCTTGAACGCCGGGACGATCAGGAAGCCGCCACCCACCCCGAGCAACCCGGAGACAACCCCGGTCACCGCGCCCAGTGCCGCGAGGGTCGCGGTGCACTTGGCGGTCCAGGAAAAGCGCCCGGTCTGCTGATCGAGCATGCAGTTCTTCTGGCCCCAGTTGGCGTGGCCGTGGTCGCTTGGTCCCTCGTCCTGGCGCTCACGACGCAGCATCCGCCAGGCCACCATGACCATCAGCAGGCTGAACAGAACCATCAGGATTTTTTCCGGCAACTGATGGGCGAAGTAGATGCCGACCGGCGAAAAAACCGCCCCCAGCAGGGCGATCAGCAACGCTGCGCGGTAGCGCACCAGGCCATGGCGCAACCCGTCAATGGCGCCGACAGCCGCCGCACTGCCCACCGCAAACAGTGCAACCGGTGCAGCCTGGGTCATGGTCAAACCCAACCCCAGCACCAAGGCCGGCACCGCAAGAATGCCGCCACCGGCTCCGGTCAAACCGAGTACCAACCCCATCACCACGCCAAAGAAACTTGCCAGCAACATAAAACTCTCGTGATCTGCAAAAAAGCCGGGAGCGCCCGGTATCGATGACTGACAGGATAGAGCCCGTGCAGCTTTTTTCATTAATTGAATTGATACGGGCTGGTCAGCGTAGGGAAAATGAAACTACCCTCAAGGCTTGTCCAGAAAGAAACGGCCACCATGCCCGCCTTGATTGAAGCTTTTTTAGACCCTGCCTCGTCCACCTTCAGCTACGTCATCTACGAGCACGATAGCGGGCACTGCGCCATCGTCGACCCGGTGCTCGACTACGACCCCGCCGCCGGACGAACCGCCACCACCCAGGCCGACAAGATCATCGCCTTCGTTCGCCAACATCAGCTGCACGTGCAATGGCTGCTGGAAACCCACGCCCATGCCGATCACCTGTCCGCCGCACCGTATCTGCGTCGGGAACTGGGCGGGAAGATTGCGATCGGTCAGTCGATCAGCAAGGTTCAGGGCGTGTTCAAGACCCTGTTCAATCTTGAGCCGGAGTTTCGCAGTGACGGTTCGCAGTTCGACCATCTGTTCGCGCCGGATGAATCGTTCCGCATCGGCAATCTGAAAGCCACGGCCCTGCATGTTCCCGGCCACACGCCAGCGGACATGGCTTATCTGATCGACAGCGATGTGATTCTGGTGGGCGATACGCTGTTCATGCCGGACGTGGGCACTGCTCGTTGCGACTTTCCCGGCGGCAATGCCAACCAGATGTTTGCCTCGATTCGCAAACTGCTGGCCTTCCCTGCCAGCGTTCGACTTTATGTCTGCCACGATTATCCACCCGCAGACCGCGAACCTCAGTGCATGAGCACGGTGGGCGAGCAGCGCAAAAGCAACATTCACATTCATGACGGCATTGATGAGGCAGCCTTCGTTGCCATGCGCACTGGGCGCGATGCGGGGTTGGGCATGCCGACGCTGTTGCTGCCGGCGATTCAAGTGAATGTGCGGGCGGGGAATTTGCCGCCGGCCGAGGACAATGGCGTCACTTACCTGAAGATCCCCATTAACAAACTTTAAAATCAAAAGATCGCAGCCTGCGGCAGCTCCTACATTGACAGGGTGCGACCGTGAACTTGCGGATGGCCCAAATCCTGTAGGAGCTGGCGAAGCCTGCGATCTTTTGACCTTGCCGTCAGGCCAGGGTTAACCCATTCGCCGGCAACGGCAGCGCGGTTTTATAGCGCACCTGCTTGAGCGCAAAGCTCGAACGGATGTTGGCGACTCCGGGGACTTTGGTGAGGAAGTCCATCATGAAGCGCTCCAGCGATTGAATGGTCGGCACCAACACCCGGATCAAATAGTCCGGGTCGCCGGCCATCAAATAGCACTCCATCACTTCCGGGCGATCCGAGATCGCCTCTTCGAAATGCTGCAACGCCTCTTCCACCTGTTTTTCCAGGCTCACATGAATGAACACGTTCACATGCAGCCCCAGCAACTCGGCATCCAGCAGCGTCACTTGCTCGCGAATCAGGCCCAATTCTTCCATCGCCTTGACCCGGTTGAAGCACGGGGTTGGCGACAGGTTCACCGAGCGTGCGAGGTCGGCGTTGGTGATGCGCGCGTTCTCCTGAAGGCTGTTCAAAATGCCGATATCGGTACGGTCCAGTTTGCGCATGAGACAAAACCACCTGTTTTTTATGTTTATGCAGATTTTTTATCCTCAAATGATCGCCAACGCAACGAAACAGAGAGAAATATTCTTCTTGGCCCGGCCTATGATTGTTGTAGGACAAGAATTCTTTCATCGAAGAATGACGGTCAGCTCACTACAAGAAATTCACAAGATCGAGCGTAGAAGCCATGAACCAAGCGTACGAACCGCTGCAACTGCACGTTCCCGAACCATCGGGCCGTCCTGGCTGCAAAACCGACTTCTCCTACCTGCGTCTGACCGACGCCGGCACGGTGCGCAAACCCCCAATCGACGTTGAACCAGCCGACACCGCTGATCTGGCCAAGGGCTTGATTCGCGTGCTCGATGACGAGGGCAATGCCCTCGGTCCATGGGCTGAAGGCGTACCCGCCGAGATCCTGCGTAAAGGCATGCGCGCCATGCTCAAGACGCGGATCTATGACAACCGCATGGTAGTCGCCCAGCGCCAGAAAAAAATGTCGTTCTACATGCAGAGCCTTGGCGAAGAAGCCATCGGCAGCGGCCAGGCCCTGGCACTGAACGTCGATGACATGTGCTTCCCGACGTACCGCCAGCAAAGCATTCTGATGGCGCGAGACGTGCCGCTGGTGGACCTGATCTGCCAACTGCTGTCCAACGAGCGCGATCCGCTCAAGGGCCGTCAGCTGCCGATCATGTATTCGGTCAAGGACTATGGCTTCTTCACCATTTCCGGCAACCTCGCCACTCAGTTCGTACAGGGTGTGGGCTGGGGCATGGCCTCGGCGATCAAGGGCGACACCAAAATCGCCTCGGCCTGGATCGGCGACGGCGCTACCGCTGAATCCGACTTCCACACCGCCCTCACCTTCGCCCACGTTTACCGTGCGCCAGTGATCCTCAACGTGGTCAACAACCAGTGGGCGATCTCCACGTTCCAGGCGATTGCCGGTGGTGAAGCCACTACGTTTGCCGGTCGTGGCGTCGGTTGCGGGATTGCCTCCCTGCGGGTTGATGGCAACGATTTCGTCGCGGTCTACGCCGCCTCTGCCTGGGCCGCCGAACGTGCGCGCCGCAACCTCGGCCCGACCATGATCGAATGGGTCACTTACCGCGCCGGTCCGCACTCGACTTCTGATGATCCGTCCAAATACCGTCCTGCCGACGACTGGAGCTACTTCCCGTTGGGCGACCCGATTGCACGCCTGAAGCAGCACCTGGTGAAAATCGGTCAGTGGTCCGAAGAGGAACACGTCGCCGTCAGCGCCGAACTGGAAGCCGAAGTGATCGCCGCGCAGAAAGAAGCCGAGCAGTACGGCACCCTCGCCGGCGGCCAGATTCCTAGCGCCGCAACCATGTTCGAAGACGTCTATAAAGAGATGCCGGAGCACTTGAAGCGCCAGCGTCAAGAGTTGGGGATCTGACATGAACGATCACAACAACAAAATCGAGTTGGAAACCGCCATGACCACGACCACCATGACCATGATCCAGGCCCTGCGCTCGGCCATGGATGTGATGCTTGAGCGTGACGACAACGTCGTGGTGTTCGGCCAGGACGTGGGCTACTTCGGCGGCGTGTTCCGTTGCACCGAAGGCCTGCAGAACAAGTACGGCACTTCCCGGGTGTTCGACGCACCGATCTCCGAAAGCGGCATCGTCGGCGTGGCCGTGGGCATGGGTGCCTACGGCCTGCGTCCGGTGGCCGAGATTCAGTTCGCCGATTACGTTTACCCGGCATCGGACCAGATCATTTCCGAAGCCGCCCGCCTGCGTTATCGCTCGGCCGGCGAGTTCACCGCACCGATGACCCTGCGCATGCCTTGCGGCGGCGGTATCTACGGCGGCCAGACCCACAGCCAAAGTATTGAAGCGATGTTCACCCAGGTCTGCGGTCTGCGCACGGTCATGCCGTCCAACCCGTACGATGCCAAAGGCTTGCTGATCGCCTCCATCGAAAACGATGACCCGGTGATCTTCCTCGAGCCAAAACGCCTGTACAACGGCCCGTTCGACGGTCACCACGACCGTCCGGTAACCCCGTGGTCGAAACACCCGGCCGCCCAAGTGCCGGACGGTTATTACACCGTGCCGCTGGACGTTGCCGCTATCGCGCGTCCGGGCAAGGACGTGACCATCCTGACTTACGGCACCACCGTTTACGTGTCGCAAGTGGCGGCTGAAGAAACCGGTATCGACGCTGAAGTCATCGACCTGCGCAGCCTGTGGCCGCTGGACCTGGACACCATCGTCAAGTCGGTGAAGAAAACCGGCCGTTGCGTGATCGTTCACGAAGCGACCCGCACTTGCGGTTTCGGCGCCGAACTGGTCGCCCTGGTGCAAGAGCACTGCTTCCACTACCTGGAAGCGCCTATCGAACGCGTCACCGGTTGGGACACTCCCTACCCGCACGCACAAGAGTGGGCGTATTTCCCTGGTCCGTCCCGAGTGGGCGCGGCTTTGCATCGGGTTATGGAGGTCTGAATGGGCACGCACGTTATTAAAATGCCGGACATTGGTGAAGGCATTGCAGAAGTTGAATTGTCGGTATGGCACGTCAAAGTCGGCGACATGGTCGTCGAAGATCAGGTACTCGCCGATGTCATGACCGACAAGGCGATGGTCGACATCCCGTCGCCGGTGAACGGCAAGGTGATTGCGCTGGGCGGTGTGCCCGGCGAAGTCATGGCGGTTGGCAGCATCCTGATCAGCATTGAAGTCGAAGGCGCGGGCAACGTTAAAGAGTCGGCCCAGCCTGCACCCGTTAAAGAAGCGCCGGTTGTGGCGCCGAAAGTTGCAGCTGCTGTTGAAAGCAAACCGGTCGCCGCTGCAGCGCCGCGTCCGGCCGCTGTCTGCCAAGGCCCGATGGTTGCTCGCGAAGCTGATGAGCGTCCTCTGGCCTCCCCAGCCGTGCGCAAACATGCGCTGGACCTCGGTATCCAGTTGCGTCTGGTGCGTGGCACCGGCCCTGCCGGTCGCGTGCTGCACGAAGACCTCGACGCCTATCTGGCGCAGGGTCAGCAACCGCAATCCACCGCTGCCGCCGCTTACGCCCAACGTAACGACGAAGAACAGATCCCGGTCATCGGCATGCGCCGCAAGATTGCCCAGCGCATGCAGGACGCCACTCAGCGCGCCGCTCACTTCAGTTACGTCGAAGAAATCGACGTCACCGCCGTGGAAGAACTGCGCGCTCATCTGAACGAAAAACACGGCGCGACCCGCGGCAAGCTGACCTTGCTGCCGTTCCTGGTCCGCGCATTGGTCGTCGCCCTGCGCGATTTCCCGCAGATCAATGCCCGTTACGACGACGAAGCCCAGGTCATCACGCGCCTTGGTGCAGTGCATGTCGGCGTCGCCACCCAAGCCGACATCGGTTTGATGGTGCCGGTGGTCCGTCACGCCGAAACCCGCAGCTTGTGGGACAGCGCTCAGGAAATTTCTCGCCTCGCTACCGCTGCCCGTAATGGCAAGGCCAGCCGCGATGAGCTGTCCGGCTCGACCATCACCCTGACCAGCCTCGGCGCCTTGGGCGGTATCGTCAGCACCCCGGTGCTGAACCTGCCGGAAGTGGCGATTGTCGGCGTCAACAAAATCGTCGAACGCCCGATGGTCGTCAAAGGCCAGATCGTGATTCGCAAGATGATGAACCTCTCCAGCTCCTTCGATCACCGCGTGGTCGATGGCATGGACGCGGCGCAATTCATCCAGGCCATTCGTGGCTTGCTCGAACAACCCGCCACCCTGTTTGTGGAGTAAGGCATGCAACAGTCTTTGAACACCACGCTACTGATCATCGGCGGCGGCCCTGGCGGCTATGTAACGGCGATTCGTGCCGGTCAGCTGGGCATCTCGACCATTCTGGTTGAAGGCGAATCCTTAGGCGGTACCTGCCTGAACATCGGCTGTATTCCGTCCAAGGCGTTGATCCACGTTGCCGAACAGTTTCACCAGACGCAGCACCACAGCCAACACTCGGCGCTGGGCATCAGCGTGTCGGCGCCGACCCTGGACATCAGCAAAAGTGTCGAGTGGAAGGACGGCATCGTCGATCGCCTGACCACGGGCGTTTCGGCGCTACTGAAAAAGAACAAAATCCAGGTTATTCAAGGTTTTGCGAAAGTTATCGATGGTAAAACCGTAGAAGTCGGCGACACGCGCATTCAGTGCGAGCACCTGGTGCTTGCCACCGGCTCGAAAAGCGTGAACCTGCCGATGCTGCCGATTGGCGGCCCGATCATCTCCTCCACCGAAGCCCTGGCGCCGACCTCCGTGCCGAAACGGCTGATCGTGGTCGGTGGCGGTTACATCGGTCTGGAGCTGGGGATTGCCTATCGCAAGCTCGGCGCCGACGTCAGCGTGGTCGAGGCCCAGGATCGCATCCTGCCAGCCTACGACGCCGAACTGACGCAGCCTGTGCATGACGAACTGAAGAAACTCGGCATAAAGCTTTACTTGAAGCACAGCGTTCAAGGCTTTGATTCTGCTAGTAATACACTGCAAGTGCTTGACCCGAACGGCGACACCCTGAACCTGGAAACCGACCAGGTGCTGGTGGCCGTTGGCCGCAAACCGAACACCCAGGGTTGGAACCTCGAAGGTTTGAACCTGGACATGAACGGCTCGGCGATCAAGATCGACAACCGCTGCCAGACCAGCATGCGCAACGTGTATGCCATCGGCGACGTGAGCGGCGAACCGATGCTCGCGCACCGGGCCATGGCTCAGGGCGAGATGGTTGCCGAACTGATCAGCGGTAAATCCCGTGAGTTCAACCCGACCGCCATCGCCGCCGTGTGCTTTACCGACCCGGAACTGGTGGTCGTCGGCAAGACACCGGACGACGTCAAGGCTGCGGGTCTTGACTGCATCGTTTCCAGCTTCCCGTTTGCGGCCAACGGTCGGGCGATGACTTTGGAATCGAAAAGCGGCTTCGTGCGGGTCGTGGCGCGGCGTGACAATCATGTGATTGTCGGCTGGCAGGCGGTCGGTGTGGGTGTGTCGGAATTGTCGACGGCGTTCGGTCAGAGCCTGGAAATGGGCGCACGGCTGGAAGACATTGCAGGCACCATCCACGCGCATCCGACGCTCGGCGAAGCTGTTCAAGAAGCGGCGTTGCGTGCGCTTGGGCATGCGCTGCATCTGTAACTCAGGGGATTGATGGGGTCAGTGATGGCCTCATCGCGAGCAAGCTCGCTCCCACAGGGGATTTGTGGTGTTTGTAGATTTCAAGGCAGACCCGGATCAAGTGTGGGAGCGAGCTTGCTCGCGATTTTCGCAGGCGACACAATTTATCTGCCAATCAGCCGATAGTCCGGCTGCGAAACCACCTCGGAATGAAGTATTGTTGTCCCCATCCAGAAAAACGTCAGAAGCCTTGAACCGTTTCGGCGGTTGTTAAGTGATAGAGGGTGTCATGGGTAACGAAAGCATCAATTGGGACAAGTTGGGTTTTGACTACATCAAGACAGACAAGCGCTATCTGTCGCACTGGCGTAATGGCGAGTGGGACAAAGGCACCCTGACCGAAGACAATGTGCTGCACATCAGCGAAGGCTCTACTGCCCTTCACTATGGCCAGCAATGCTTCGAGGGCCTGAAGGCCTATCGTTGCAAGGACGGTTCGATCAACCTGTTCCGCCCGGATCAGAACGCCGCACGCATGCAACGTAGCTGCGCGCGCCTGCTGATGCCACAGGTGTCCACCGAGCAGTTCGTCGAAGCCTGCAAGGAAGTGGTCCGCGCCAACGAGCGTTTCATCCCGCCTTACGGCACCGGTGGCGCGCTGTACCTGCGTCCGTTCGTGATCGGCGTGGGTGACAACATCGGCGTGCGTACCGCCCCCGAGTTCATCTTCTCGATCTTCGCCATTCCGGTCGGAGCCTACTTCAAGGGCGGCCTGACCCCGCACAACTTCCTGATCTCCAGCTACGACCGCGCCGCCCCACAAGGCACCGGTGCAGCCAAGGTCGGTGGTAACTACGCGGCCAGCCTGATGCCAGGTTCCCAGGCCAAGAAAGCCCACTTCGCCGACTGCATCTACCTGGACCCGATGACCCACACGAAAATCGAAGAAGTCGGTTCGGCCAACTTCTTCGGGATCACCCACGACAACAAGTTCGTGACCCCGAACTCGCCGTCGGTCCTGCCGGGCATCACCCGTCTGTCGTTGATCGAGCTGGCAAAATCGCGTCTGGGCCTGGAAGTGGTTGAAGGTGACGTGTTCATCGACAAGCTGTCCGACTTCAAGGAAGCCGGCGCTTGCGGTACTGCTGCGGTGATCACCCCGATCGGCGGCATCAGCTACAACGACAAACTGCACGTGTTCCACAGCGAAACCGAAGTCGGCCCAGTCACCCAGAAGCTCTACAAAGAGCTGACCGGTGTGCAGACCGGCGACATCGAAGCGCCAGCGGGTTGGATCGTCAAGGTTTGATTTGACGGGGCCTGATCCCAAGCGGCACATAGCCCATCCATCGCTTTGGCGATGGGTGGGTTTTTTATTGCCAAAAGAATGGCTATTCAGGGTCCGTACCCATTCCATGGCTCACTTGTTAAACTAATCCATTTTTCAGAGCCGTAAGGCTAGGGGCTGCGCCGTGAATTTAGAAACTTTGACGACGCATTGGAAATCGGAAGTTTCAAACAAGAAAAAACCGGGAAGTCACATCGGCCTGATAACCAACATTCTTAAACGAACCAGAAAGAACAATACGCTTAGATACTTGTTTTTATTTAGACTTGCGCAGTATTTAAATGCTCGAAAAGGTTTGTTCCGCGTTTATGCGAAACGATTGGAAAGGAAGATCAATCTGAAGTACGGGGTTGAAATAAGTATTGATGCCAAAATAGGGCCCGGCTTTCGTATCGGCCATTTGCCTGGGATCGTCATCACTGGTTATGTTCAGATCGGCCGAAATTTCTTTATCCGTCAAAATACCACCATTGGCATAAAAACCATGGGGTTACCTGAATATGACCTCAAGATCGGCGATAACGTAAGTGTTGGAGCAAATAGTTGCATCATCGCGGACACCCTCTCAATTGGTGATAACGTTACTATCGGGGCGATGTCCTTCGTCAATAAAAACATTCCTGAAGGCGCTACTTTTTATAACGCCCGATAATCGTTCAATAACATCAAGAACCTGCTAGTGAGTGCTCATCCTCAGCAATGCGGACAAACAACCACTCCACAAACACCCGTGTCTGCACCGTCACGTCCGGCGCAACACCGTAGTAATAACGCGGCAACGGCATCCGCAACTCGGGCAACGGGCAAATCAGACGACCGCTCGAGAGATGGGTGCCCAGCAAAGAGGTCGGGCACAAGGCAATGCCCTGTCCTTCCACCGCGGCCTCAAGCACCAGGTGCATGTGATCAAACTGCCGGGTGACCTGAGTGGCTGACTGGGATTGGCCAAAATGCAGGGCCCAGTTGTGCCAATCTTCGCGACGCGCCTTGGCGGTCAGTAACGTGTGCTGGCTCAGGGACGCGAGGTCCTCAAGGGCCAGGCGTTCGATCAGCGAAGGCGCCGCAACCAGCAACAGTTCGTCTTCGAAAAGCGCTCGCGCCTCAATCGCCGGCGCCCAATCGTCACGACCACGGCGAATGACGATGTCGAACCCGTCGCGCGCATGATCGGGTGCCTGGGTTTGGGTAATCACTTGCGGTTTGATGTCCGGGTGCTGCGCAATGAAATCCTCCAGTCTGGGCGCTAGCCAAAGCATCGCAAAAGATGGACGGACATTGATCTTCACGGTCGGCAGCGAGGCGTGCTGCTTGAGTTCAGCCGCGGCGTTGGCGATCTGCGCCAGCCCGGCACTGACCTGCTCATAAAAACGCTGACCGGCCGGCGTCAGCACCGATTGACGGACACGCCGCTCGAACAGCAGCACGCCCAGGTGTTCCTCAAGCAATTTGATATGCCGGCTGACGGCACTGTGACTGACATGCAGCTCTTCGGCCGCCAGGCTGAAACTTTGATGGCGAGCAGCAACGGCGAAGGCGCGAACAGCATTAAGCGGTGGTAGTGGATTTGTCATACGTCTAATTTAGTCACATATGCAGCGCAATTAAAGCGTTTGTCACGCCCACGTCGCCACGCCAATCTGCCCGCACGCAGCCAGCGCCACCTGACGGAGCAAGACATGAACAGCTACGGACTCTTCCTACTTTTCGCCACCCTGACCATTTTGAGTCCAGGGCCTGGCGTGGTCCTGACCCTGTCCAACGCGGTGCGCCACGGCTGGACGGGGGCAGTGCCAGGCATTTTGGGGATCGCGTCGGGTGCGTTTATCGTCGCCGCCATCAGCGCCACCAGTGTCGGCCTGATCCTCAGCACCTCCGCCAACGCCTTCACCGCATTGAAATATGCCGGGGCTGCCTATTTGTTGTACCTGGGTTACAAAAGCTGGCGTTCGGCTGGTTTCAACACGCTGCTTGAAACACGCCCCTCAAGCCCAGGCTACCGCTTCCTTGAAGCGGCTTCGATCCAGTTTTTGAACCCCAAGGCTGTGTTTTTCTTTCTGGCAGTGTTCCCGCAATTCATCGACACCTCGGCGCACTTCTCCACCCAGTTCTTCAAGTTGGTGGCCTCCTACGCCGTACTGGTGATTCTGGTGCATGGCAGCTATGCGTTGCTCGCCAATGCTGCCAAAGGCTGGTTGTCGAGCCCGAAGGGTTCCTGGCTGGCGGCGAAAGTCTCGGGCGTGACCTTCGCCGGCTTCGGCGTGCTGATGGCCTCGGCCAGTCGCTAAGGCGCAGAACTGGCGATCGCGCGACGCCGGGTCTCGGTGGACGCGGGTTGTGCTGCCGATACCTGAACCGGCAGTTCAACGGCGAACCGGCTGCTGAGTTCCTTTCGCCCCGTCGCGGTCAACGCCAGCGCGCGGCTGTCCAGGTCCTGAGTCACCCATTTGCGTTTGATCGCCGTTTGCA
The DNA here is from genome assembly GCF_059716185.1 of Pseudomonas sp. LBUM1645. Taxonomy (NCBI): domain Bacteria; kingdom Pseudomonadati; phylum Pseudomonadota; class Gammaproteobacteria; order Pseudomonadales; family Pseudomonadaceae; genus Pseudomonas; species Pseudomonas sp. LBUM1645. The sequence continues at coordinate 3,059,521 of NZ_CP166811.1, read as the reverse complement.
ACAACGCCGCCCCCAACGAGCCGCCCAGATGCGGCCGACGCATGCTCCAGTCCAGGCACGGGCAGGCGAAGCGGCGGCGCAGCGTGCTCAAGTCCTTGACCTCGATACCCAACCCTTCAAACAACGCCTCACCGCTGTCGCTTAGCTGATAGACCTGTTCATCGGTTTCCAGCAGCCATCCCGCTTCGATCATCCGGTCATGCAGCAGCACCGCCAACGTGCCGGCCATGTGGTCGTAGCAAGTGCGGGCGAATTGCAGGCGATCCGGGGTACGCGAATTGAAGGTCGGCGCAGCGCTCTGGCCGATCACCATCAACGCTTCCAGCGCCTGGGCGACGCGCTTGTCCGTCAGGCTGTAATAGCGATGTCGGCCCTGCACGTGCAGCCGCACCAGCGCCAATTCCTTGAGTTTGGCCAGGTGCGCGCTGGCGGTGGAGGCGCTGACTTCGGCAATCGCCGCCAACTCGGTGCTGGTGCGGGCGTGGCCGTCCATCAGCGAACAGAGAATTTTCGTCCGGGCTGGTTCCGCGATCGCCGCAGCCACCTGAGAGACGCCGATGTCGTGCTGTTCTACGTTCATATTTCGCTCCCGGACGAATCAAGGCCCTTTTGGACTGGAGATAGTAGCAACACTTTTCCAACCACAAACAAGGCTGCGACCCATGGACCCGATCATCGCTGCGACTCATGCCGATCCTTATCCCTATTACGCGCAACTGCGCGCGGAGGGCGGGCTGGTTTTTCACCAAGGACTGGACGTTTGGGTGGCGAGTAGCGCCCGAGCCGTGGCGGCCGTGCTGGCGCACCCTGACTGTCATGTCCGACCGTCCCACGAACCGGTGCCCAAGGCGATTGTTGGCGGGATGGCCGGCAAGGTCTTTGGTCAGTTGATGCGGATGAATGAGGGCGAACGGCAGCGTTGCCCAAGGTCGGCGATTCAACCAGGGTTGGCGTCGATTGATGCAGATGAAGTCAATGCGCTGGTCGGCGCTCGCCTGATCACTCCGGGCGCCGATGGGTTGTACAAGGCGATGTTCCGCGGGCCGGTTTGCGTGGTGGCTGCATTGCTCGGGTTCTCTCCGGCTCAGGGTCGGGCTATCAGCGAGCTGACGGGGGACTTCGTCGCGTGCCTTTCGCCCCTTGGCGATCAGGCGCAACGGGATGCAGCGCATGTTGCGGCGGAACACTTGAGCGGCTATTTCGTTGAGTTGCTGGATGACCCGAGCAATCAGAGCGCCCTGCTCGCCGGGATCCGCCAGCGCTTCGCGGCAACAGCTGGCGACTCTGAGACGTTGATCGCCAACCTGATCGGGCTGTTTTCCCAGACCTATGAAGCCACCGCCGGGCTGATCGGCAATGCGCTGTTGGCGTTGATTCGGAACCCGTCGTTGCGCAGCGAATCGACACCCGTTGACGACTTGATCGCTGAAGTTCAGCGCTTCGATCCGTCGGTGCAGAACACCCGCCGGTTTGTCGCGGCGCCGTGTGAAATCGAGGGTATAAGTCTGAATACTGGCGACGTGATTCTGGTGTTGCTGGCCTCGGCCAATCGCGATCCACAGCTCAATGACCATCCCGACGTCTTTCTTCTTGATCGTCCGGACCGGCGCAGCTTCACCTTTGGGGCTGGGCGGCATCAATGTCCGGGGCAGACATTGGCCCTAAGCATTGCCAGCGCTACGTTGAGGGAGATTCTGGCAATGAGACCCGCGCTAGACCAATTGGAATGGCACTACCGCCCTTCCCTCAACGGCCGCATTCCGCTATTCAGCGACCGCGTCATCGTTCATCGCGAGCAAGCTCGCTCCCACAGTTGATGGGTGTCGCACACAGTATTCGTGATCGACAAGAATCCCCTGTGGGAGCGAGCTTGCTCGCGAAGGCGGCCTGACAAACGATGCTTTCTTTTGATGCGCCGAAACCTATCGAATCCCTGCTGAAAAATCCGCATCCGCAACGGTCACGCCAGTCGCTGCGCAACAAAATCGATAAAGGCTTTCAACTTGGGCAGTGATTTTCGCGAGCGTGGATAAACCATCTGTACCGGCTTGGGCGGTGGCGCGTAGGCGTCCAGGATCCGCACGAGTTCACCTTTGGCCAACGCAGCCGACACCAGGAAATCGGGCTGCATCAGAATCCCCTCTCCGGCCACGGCCGCCTGCAGCAGCACTTGGCCGTCATTGCTTTTCAGCACCGCTCCTTCGGGCCAGGGAACCTCGCTGGCGCCGTTTTGCAAAGGCCAGGCAAACCGGTTGTTCCAGGACGTGTGGGTGAGGATTCTGTGTCGGTGCAGGTCTTCGGGGGATTGGGGTTCCTGCCATTTTTCCAGATACCGGGGCGATGCGCAGATCACCATTCGATACGGTGGCAATGGCTTGGCCAGCAGGTTCACGCCGATCAGTTCGGAGATCCTGAACGCCAGATCGAATGACGTCTCGTACAGGTCCACCACTTCGTTGCTCAGAATCAGCTCGACCTGGATTTGCGGATAACACTGCATGAACTCCGACACCAGAGGACCGACCAATGCCACGCCGAGGGTCATCGGCGCGGTGATTCGCAACAGGCCACTGGGCTCTGGGCTCGACGCCTCCACCCGGCTGAACGCGTACTTCACCTGCTCCAGTGCTCGCTTGGCTTCTTCATAAAACAACCGCCCTTCCCCGGTGATGGATTGGCGTCGGGTGGTGCGTTGAATGAGCTGGGTGTTGAGGGTTTTCTCCAGGCTCTGGATATGCCGTCCAACCATGACCGCCGACATCCCGATGTCACTGGCCGCATCGGCAAAGCTGCCCGCCTCGACCACGGCGACGAAAACTTCCATTTGCCTGAGTTTGCTCATGACCATGCCTTGTGAAGGGAGGAAACGGAACGCTTGATTAAGTACATCAGGTTAAAGGAGTAATAACCGGCAATGCGTTTATCACGAGGGTTTTTCTCCATAGAGTCACTTTAATAAACGTGAACAACGAGGCTCCATTGATGCAAACCGTACTGGACACGTCACTGAGTTCTTTTGCGCGGGCAGACCTTCTACAAGGCCCCACGCCCATTCAGCGCGCCGAACGCCTCGAACAACTCCTGGGCTTGAAGTCGCAGGGAATCGGCCTGTTTCTCAAGCGCGACGATCATATGCTGATTGGCGGTGGCGGTAACAAACTGCGCAAACTCGAATTCCATATCGGCGCAGCGCTGGCAGCCGGAGTCGACACGGTGATCACCGTGGGCGGCATTCAGTCCAACCACGCGCGCCTAACCGCCGCGGTGTGTGCTCGTCTGGGCCTTTCCTGCGAACTGATCCTGACCCGCGCGGTACCCAAAACCGATGTGGATTACGAACTCAACGGTAACGTTCTGCTCGACCAATTGTTCGGCGCAAACCTACAGGTGCTTGCCGGGGGCAGCGACTCACTCGCCGTGGCCGAAACACGGGCCACGCAACTTAGGGACTCGGGGCGCAACGTGCTGGTGATTCCCACCGGTGGCTCAACGCCTCTGGGCAGTCTCGGTTATGCGCGCTGCGCAGCGGAGATCGCGCAGCAGGAGTCGGAACTCGGCCTCACCTTCAATCAAGTCGTGGTGCCCAACGGCAGCGCCGGCACCCACGCCGGGCTCGCGGCGGGCTTCCAGTTGCTGGGCCGAGGCACCTCGATCGTCAAGTCCTATTCGGTTTTGTCCGATCGAGACACGTCAGCGGCCAGAACCCGGCAATTGACTCAAGACGCACTGGCGCTGTTGGGCAGTAGTGACGTCGTTCAGGCTGAAGAAGTTGCCATTGACGGCAGTCAGTTGGGCGACGGTTACGGTCTGCCGACGCCAGCCATGCAGGAAGCAGTGCGCCTGATGGCTCGCGCCGAAGGCCTGTTGATCGACCCGGTGTACTCCGGCAAAGCGTTCGCCGGGCTGTTGGCCGATCTTAGACAAGGACGCTACCGTTCCGGGGACAACGTGCTGTTCGTGATGACCGGTGGAACACCGGGTTTGTATGCCTATCGGGAAACCTTTCAGTCCTAGCGGTTAATCACTGATGTCAGTCGTCTTCGCATCATCACATGCACAGACGACGGGTCAGATCATTAAGAAGCCATCGGCCTGCTTTCCCTAAAGAGCGATTTTGCATGTGCGCTGCGTAGATCGTAAGTGTGTCTGGTGTGCGCTGAAGTTCGGCGGCTAACTCAAGCGGCAAGAGGCGTCCTGAAGCCAGATGATCCGCAATCAGATGCTCTGGCATTCGGCACCAACCGAACCCGGCGAGCAAAAAATCCATCCGCCGTGCCAAATCTACAAACCGCCACTGGTGACTGCCCGTCACCCCATAGCTAGGGCCGTCGGGAGAAACCGGATCGGAAAGTACCAGTTGCACATAAGGCTTGAGGTCTGCACTTGTTGCCGGACGGCCTAACATGGCCAGGGGATGCCCGCTGGCTACTACTGGCCTCAAGTCGACGCTGAGCAGCGGCAGTGCGGTGACATCATCGGGCACTGTCGGAATCAATGTGCAAAGCGCCAGTGCCGCATCGCCGTTGCGCAATCGGCGCTCTGCGCCGCCTAAGCCTTCTGTGGAAAAACTCACTGCCAGATGCGGAAAAGCCTCACGGATAGCGCGCAGGCTTTCGATGAGCGGTGCGCTAGGGACTAAAGGGTCTATGGCGAGAGCCAACTCCGGTTCAACCCCTGCTGCCGTACTTGCGGCCATTGCTTCAAACTGGGCAGCGCTTGCCAGCACTGCGCGCGCTTGAACCACTAGCACTCTACCTACCTCAGTGAGAGTTGGACGATGGCCGCTCCGATCAAACAGCCTCACACCTTGAACTGACTCAAGTGTGGCAATCGACTGGCTAATGGCAGATTGAGCACGCCGCAGGTGACGTCCCGTTGCCGAGAAACTGCCTGTATCAGCAATGGTTACCAGGATCCGCAACTGATCCAAGCTGAGATTTCCGATCATGACCCATCACTTAAACAGATGGACTCAATCATATTTACATCACTCCTGCTTAGAGATCGCATTGGGTAGAGTGTGTCGCACATCGCCTATAGCGACAACGCAAAACATACCGCCGCGTCACCGCGCAGGAGTTACTTTCATGTCCAGGCTTCTCACCATTGAAACCAGCCCACGTGCGGATGCTTCAATCTCCCGGCAGCTCACTCGCCGATTTGTGGCCGCATGGGAAGCTGCACACCCTAGGGGCGCCATCAAAATACGGGATCTGACGGACACTCCACTTACGTTCGTGTCGGCCCCCTGGTTACAGGCTTACTTCACCCCGGACACCCAACATTCGCCTGAAATGAAAGCCGTGTTGCAGCTATCCGATGAGCTTGCGGCCGAGTTGCTGGAAACCGATCACCTGGTTATTTCAACGCCGGTCTACAACTACAACGTCCCTGCGGCGCTCAAGGCGTGGGTGGATCACGTGGTACGTAAAGGCCTGACATTGGGCTTTGATGGTAAAGGGCTGGTGACCGGTAAAAAGGCTACGGTGCTGCTCGCCTCGGGAGGTGTATACACCAATGACTCCCCGATTAGAGACCGTGACATTGCGACCCAATATTTGAAACTGATCCTGAACGTCCTGGGTATCACTGATGTCACCTTTATTGCGGCCGGCGGCGCTAAAGCTGTAGATCTCGGCGAAATCAGCATGGACGATTTTCTGAATACATTTGATCATCAAATTCAAAAGTCGCTGGTTTAGACAGCATTACGGCGCTAGCGAAAAAATGGTGGCGAGATGGCTTGATCAATGTTCCAAAAAAAAACCGCCCTTTCTGTGTGCAGATAGTGCGGTTCTTGTCATTTCAGCTCATACGCCAATCAATCATCACGTGTCAGCACTTCCAGCAATTCAATCTCGAAAATCAGGTTCGAATTCGGCGTGATCTTGCCCATGGTCCGTTCACCGTAGGCCAGATGCGCCGGCACCAGCAACTTGCGCTTGCCGCCAACCTGCATCCCCATAATCCCCTGATCCCAACCCTTGATCACCCGCCCCGTGCCAATCACGCACTGGAAAGGTTTACCCCGGCTGTAGGAAGAATCGAATTCAGTCCCGTCTTCCAGCCAGCCGCGGTATTGGGTGGTAATCAGCGCGCCTTTGACGGCGGCTTTGCCGTCGCCCGGCTCAAGGTCAATGATTTGCAACTCGTCGTTCATGATTCCTACTCGTTCACTGTCGCCCAGTGATTGGGGCGCGGACGGAGGTTTTCGCAGAAACCGGCGCGCAAGGCAATCCACGGAACCGAAAGACCGTCTTCCGGCTCACATGAATAACGACTTCGTACTCAGGAAAGGATGCTCTGATGACCGACTCATCACCGCTGTACAGTTTCATCCCGCCCTACATCCTCAACCGAATCATCGCCCACGGTTCCGACCGTCAGCGCTCCAGCGCCCAGACCACGCTGATCCATGTCCGCCGTCTGCGGCACAATCCCGGCCCGCCATCGCGCCCACCCGCCAAAGCGATCCTGTCGCCGCCCGGCCACCCCGGCCTGGCGCAACGCAGCATTCATGACGCGCAAGGGAAAATGCTTCTGCCGGGTATGCCTGTGCGGCTTGAAAGCCAGGCGGCAACCGGCGATCCGGCGGTCGACGAGGCCTACGACGCAATGGGTGCCAGCTATGATTTCTTCTGGAAGGTGCTGGGTCGGGACTCCATCGACAACAAGGGTTTTGCCCTGATCGGCAGCGTGCATTACGGCCTGGATTACCAGAACGCGTTCTGGAATGGCGCGCAAATGGTGTTCGGTGACGGCGATGGCGAAATCTTCGAGCGCTTCACCCGTTCTCTGGATGTGATCGGTCACGAGTTGACGCACGGCGTGATCGAAAGCGAAGCCGGTCTGCTCTATGTCAACCAGTCTGGGGCATTGAACGAATCGATATCGGACGTTTTCGGGGTACTGATCAAACAACATGTATTGGGCCAGACCGCCGAACAGGCTGACTGGTTAATCGGCGCCGACCTGCTGGCACCGCGCATCAAAGGTATCGGTTTACGCTCGATGGCCCATCCGGGCACGGCCTATGACGACCCGTTGCTTGGCAAGGACCCGCAACCGGATCACATGCGCAAGTTCGTCATCACCCAGGAAGACAACGGCGGTGTGCACATCAATTCGGGCATCCCCAATCGGGCGTTTTATCTGGCCGCGATGGCGCTGGGCGGCTTTGCCTGGGAAAAAGCCGGCCGCATCTGGTACGACGCGCTGTGCGACAAACGCCTGAGTAGCGAAGCGACATTCAGTGCTTTCGCGCAACTGACCGTCGAGCATGCCCGGCAAGGATTTGGTGCGAAGGCAGTCGAGGCGGTGCGACACGGCTGGTCTGAAGTGGGCGTCGACCTGACGCTGGAGGAACAATGAAAACCTTGCCAACACTGGACGACAACGCGGTGGTCTGTGTCTCCCGCCAGGGCGGCATGGCGGCGATCCACAGCTTGACCCGCCCCCGAGAGATCGAATTTGCCCAATGCAATGCCGACCAACGCACCCGCATTTGTTCGTTGCTCGAGGGTTGCCTGCTTATGACGAGTTCATCCGCTGGTCGGGGCGATCAGCGCTTCTATCAAATCGAAGTGCGCTACCGCAGCGGCGAACAGGACGACCGAATGGTGATGAAGGTGCCTGAAGATCAGGCGCCTGGAGAATTGGTGCATCTGTGGGACAAAGGTGAACTGCTATAAGTTTGGCGCCCCTCGTAATAGAGGCTGATGATCGAAGGCCGTGTGAACTAACATAGGCGCATCTCTCCCGATACGGCTGATACGCCACGATGGCGAAACCTGAATGACTGTGGACTGGACCAGCGCCGCCATCGGCTCAGTGATGCTAGCCCTGATCGTCGCGTTGATCTGTCGCGAGCGCTCGCTGCAAAAGCAGCTGGCCGAGTATCGCGTGCTGATCACCAGCCTGACTGACGGACAAAACATCCGTCGGGACGGTGACGCCGAACGCTTCAAGCGCAGCCAGTACTTCGCCCGCATCGGCACGTGGGACTGGGATGTCGACACCGACAAGCTCTACTGGTCGGACGCGATCTACGGCATGTTCGGCTTCAAGATCGACGAAGTAACGCCCTCCTACGCCCTGTTTTGCTCATGTGTTCACCCGGACGACCGGGCCAAGGTCCGGGCCGGGGAATTGCGCTGCCTGGAAACCGGCGACAACCATGACGAGGAATACCGGGTCGTCTGGCCCGACGGCACGATCCGCTGGCTTCGGGAAACCGGCAATGTGGTCAAGAACGACCACGATGCAACGATCAAAATGATGGGCGTGGTACGCGATATCACCGAAGAAAAAGCCTCCGCCAGCTACCTGCAACACCTGGCTCACTTCGACCCGCTGACCGGTCTGCCCAATCGTCTGGTACTCGAAGAGCGTCTGTCCGAAGCGCTGGAACAGGCGCGCATCAGCGCTACGAGGGTTGCGCTGGTGTTTGTCGACCTCAATGGTTTCAAGGCAATCAACGACCATTACGGCCATGCCGCCGGCGACCGGGTCCTGATCACCACCGCCACCCGACTGAAGAAAATCCTGCGTTCAACCGATACCGTCGCCCGGATCGGTGGCGACGAATTTGTGGTCATCCTTCAAGGCCTGCCCCAGGGCAACAGCCTGCAAGACGAAGCCCGCAGCATCTGCCAGAAAATCTTCGTCGAACTGTCGCCACCGGTGACCATCGGCAATGATCAACGCCACATCGGCACCAGCCTGGGCGTCGCGGTGTTCCCGGACCATGCGCCGAGCATGGACCGGTTGATTCATATTGCGGATCTGGCGATGTATGAGGCGAAGCGCAGTGGGAATAATCAGTATCGGTTGGGCACTGAAAGCCCCGTACGCGCTCACAGCGAATAGCCCTTCGACGGCCTAACGCTCCACCGGCGTGATATCCACAATCGTCCCGTTGGTAATCATCACCATCATGTACTTGTCGTTGATCTGCACCCACTGCGCCTGACTTTTCGGGGCTTTCAGGCCTCTCTGCTTCCAGTTGGTCAGGGCTTTTTCGCTGCGCTGGTAAACGTCGGGGGCACGATCCCCCTTCACCAGTTGACGGTTGTTGTCGACCCCGGGCTGAACGGTTTTTTGCGGCGGGTCAGCCGCTTGAACAATGGGACTGATACCGGCAATGCCGGCGGCAATGGCCAAGGCGGCGATAAGGGATTTGCTGTTCATGGGGGTGATCCTCCTGTGATGTCGCGGTACCAGAACTCCGACTGCGCATGCAGCGAATCATTCCTTACGGATTACATTGATCCGTTTCAAACATCAATGCATGCCAACAATGCAATTAACATATCGATCACCCTGCTCCACTATCCGCCCCAATAAGAACCGTGCATTGCGTCCAGGCAGTGCACGTCATAAAAGCGGTGGAGTACACGTCTATGACAGCATCAACCCAACGGCCCGCGACTTCCGGTCGCTCCCGGGCCAGTGCGATTTTCCGGGTCACCTCGGGCAACTTCCTCGAACAATTCGACTTCTTCCTTTTCGGCTTTTACGCCACGCAGATTGCTGCCGTGTTCTTCCCGGCCAGCAGCGAGTTCGCCTCGTTGATGATGACCTTCGCGGTATTCGGCGCTGGCTTCCTGATGCGGCCGTTGGGCGCCGTGGTGCTGGGCGCCTACATCGATGATGTGGGCCGGCGCAAAGGGTTGATCGTCACCCTGTCGATCATGGCCAGCGGCACGATTTTGATTGTGCTGGTGCCCGGTTACGAAACCATCGGGCTGTTCGCCCCGGCCATCGTCTTGATCGGCCGCTTGCTGCAAGGCTTCTCGGCCGGCGCAGAAATGGGTGGCGTCTCGGTGTATCTCTCGGAAATCGCCACGCCCGGCAACAAAGGCTTCTTCACCAGTTGGCAGTCGGCCAGCCAGCAAGTGGCGATCATTGTCGCGGCGGCGTTGGGCTATGGCCTGAACCAATGGATGGCGCCAGCGATGATTGCCGACTGGGGCTGGCGGATTCCGTTTTTCGTTGGCTGCATGATCGTGCCGTTCATTTTTTTCCTGCGCCGCAACCTTGAGGAAACCGAAGAGTTTGCCGCCCGCAAACACCGCCCGAGCATGGGCGATGTGTTCCGCACGTTGGCACAGAACTGGGTGATCGTGTTCGCCGGGATGATGATGGTTGCCCTGACCACCACAGCGTTTTACCTGATCACCGTTTACGCACCGACCTTCGGCAAGACCGTGCTGCACTTGAGTACATCTGATGCGCTGCTGGTGACTTTGCTGGTGGGCGTTTCAAACTTCTTCTGGCTGCCGATTGGCGGTGCACTGTCAGACCGCATCGGTCGTCGTCCGGTGCTGATCGCCATGGCCCTGCTGACATTGGCCACGGCGTATCCGGCGCTGACGTATCTGGTGCAGGCACCGAGCTTCATCAACATGCTGTTGGTGCTGCTGTGGTTGTCGTTCATTTACGGTTTGTACAACGGCGCGATGATCGCCGCGCTGACGGAAATCATGCCGGTCGAAGTGCGGGTCGCCGGGTTCTCCCTGGCTTACAGCCTGGCCACGGCGGTGTTCGGTGGTTTCACACCGGCGATATCGACCTTCCTGATCCAGTACACCGGCGACAAGGCTGCGCCCGGCTACTGGATGAGTTTTGCCGCGTTCTGTGCGTTGTGCGCGACGCTGTATCTCTATCGCCGTTCGACCGGTCGCTTGCAACCGGCGATGTCCTGAACCCTTTGAGAGCACATGACCATGAAGAAGCTATTCAATTTTGCGGCCCTGACTTTGCTGGCCAGCCTCGGTCTGAGCACCGTCGCCCAGGCCGAAGAGATCCGCGTGATGACCTCCGGCGGTTTCACCGCCGCCTATAAAATCCTCGGCCCGAAATTCGCCGCCTCCACCGGCAACACACTGGACACCGCCCTCGGCCCTTCGATGGGCAAGGCGCCGGAAGCGATTCCCAATCGTCTGGCTCGCGGTGAAAAAGCCGACGTGGTGATCATGGTCGGCTACGCCCTCGATGACCTGATCAAGCAAGGCAAAGTCGATCCCGCCTCACGGGTCGAGCTGGCGGACTCGCGGATCGGTCTGGTGGTACGTAAAGGCGCGCCGAAGCCGGACATCAGCTCTGTCGACGGCCTGAAAAAGACCTTGCTCGACGCGAAGTCCGTGGCCTATTCCGACAGCGCCAGTGGGGTGTACATCGAGGAACAATTGTTCAAACGGCTGGGCATCGAAGACCAGCTCAAACCCAAATCAACGATGATCCCGAAAATCCCGGTGGGCTCGGTGGTTGCCACCGGTGACTATCAACTGGGCTTCCAGCAGGTCAGCGAGTTGCTGCCGGTGCCAGGCGTGAGTTTTGTGGCGAAGATTCCAGAGTCGGTGCAGTCGGTCACGCGTTTCGCCGCAGGCATTCCGGTCGGTGCGCAACATCCGGCGCAAGCCAAGGCATTGCTGGATTACCTGGCCTCCACCGCCGCTCAACCGGATGTCAAAGCCACCGGGCTGGACTCGGTCAGTCGCTGATCTGGACTTTCATTTCCACCACCAGCCGTTCCAGTTCCAGTGCCGCCGGGGTTAATGTGCGACCCCGGCGCTTGATCAAACCGACACTGCGCATCACGTGCGGATCGGTCAGCGGCACCCGTGTCAGGATCGGGTGATCCGCCGCCGGCATCGCCATCAACGGCACCGCTGCCACGCCCAACCCTGCTTCAACCAAACCGATCATCGTCGTCACATGCCGGGTTTCGCAGATGCTCGGCCGCTGCGGCACGATGCCCGTGAGCGCCTGATCCAGCAGAAAGCGATTGCCGGACGTCTTGTCCAGCGAGATGTAGTCCTGCTGATAAAACTCATCCCACGTCACGCTACTGCGCCTGGCCAACGGATGATCGCGCCGACACGCCACCACATAACCTTCCTGTACCAGCGGCTCGAACTCCACTTCCGCCTCCAGGGTGCCCATGAAACTCAGGCCGAAATCCGCCTCGCCGTTGACCACCGCACTCAGCACTTCGTGGGCGCTGGAATCGAGGACCTTGACCTTGATCCGTGGAAACTGCCGGTGGTAGTGGGCGATCACTCGCGGCATGAAGTAGTAAGCCGCTGAAGGCACGCAGGCGACGGTGACGTGGCCGAGGCGGGTCGAGGCGACTTCGCTGATGCCCAATAGCGCCACGTCCAGGTCGTCCAGCAGACGCTCGACGCTCGGCATAAAACCGCGTCCGGCCTGGGTCAGGCTGACCTTGCGTGTGGTGCGCTCGAACAACCTCACACCGAGGGCGTCTTCGAGCTTTTCAATGCGCCGGCTCAACGCCGGTTGCGAAATGCGCACCGCGTCGGCCGCCTTGCGAAAGCTGCCCTGCTCCACCACGGCGCGAAAGGCTTGCAAGTCATTAAGGTCGAAGTTGATGGCCATGGTGCGCACTCGGGAGCAGACAGATTGATCAGCTTATCCTATGAATGTAACCAATTGATGCAAAATGTAACCCCTTGCTGAACGTTCGTGGCTGACGCATCAAGCGCCACCCTTTATCCTTGTCACCCCCGCCGTACCGTGTGAATGGAGTTTTTGTCATGCCCCATGAAGGCAACCTGTTGCAAGCCGCTGTCGTGTTTCTGTTCGCGGCGGTGCTCACCGTTCCCCTGGCCAAGCGCCTGCAACTGGGGGCGGTGCTGGGTTATCTGTTTGCCGGCGTAATTATCGGCCCGTCGGTGCTGGGCTTGATCGGCAATCCGCAAAGCGTCAGCCACATTTCCGAACTCGGGGTGGTGCTGTTGCTGTTCATCATTGGTCTTGAGCTGTCGCCGCGACGTTTGTGGGTGATGCGCAAATCAGTGTTCGGCGTCGGCCTGGCGCAAGTGCTGCTGACGGGCACGGTGATTGGTGTGCTGGCGTTGTTCGTGTTCGGTCAACCGTTGAACAGCGCGATCGTGTTGGGCTTGGGCCTGGCGCTGTCATCCACCGCGTTCGGTTTGCAAAGCCTGGCCGAGCGCAAGGAACTGACCAGCCCACACGGACGGTTGGCATTTGCGATTCTGCTGTTCCAGGACATCGCCGCCATCCCGTTGATCGCCATGGTGCCGTTGCTGGCGGGTGGCGATCACACCAGCAGCGCTGGCGAGGGCCTCAATCACGGCTTGCGCGTGCTGGGCAGCATCGCGGTGGTGGTGATCGGTGGGCGGTATCTGCTGCGCCCGGTGTTCCGGGTGGTGGCCAAGACCGGTTTGCCGGAAGTCTCCACCGCCACCGCGTTGCTGGTGGTGATTGGCACGGCGTGGCTGATGGACCTGGTCGGCGTGTCCATGGCGCTAGGGGCGTTCCTCGCCGGGTTGCTATTGGCGGACTCCGAATACCGCCACGAACTGGAAGCGCAAATCGAGCCGTTCAAGGGATTGCTGCTGGGGCTGTTTTTCATCAGTGTCGGCATGGGCGCCAATCTGAGTCTGCTTCTGAGCGCGCCAATCACGGTGCTGGGCCTGACCTTGTTGCTGATCGCAATCAAATTGCCGCTGCTGTTTGTTGTCGGTCGGTTGGCCGGTGGCTTGGGCAAGGTCAGTGCGATTCGCCTCGGTATCGTGCTCGCGGCCGGAGGTGAATTTGCGTTTGTGGTGTTCAAGATCGGCCGCGACCAGGGACTGTTCGAGCCGCGCCTGTACGACTTGCTGGTGCTGACCATCACCTTGTCCATGGCAGTGACGCCGCTGCTGTTGCTGTTGTGCGCGCGACTGGTCAGCCCCAAGGTTCAACCGGTGGTAGTGCCGGAGAAATTCCGCGAGATCCATACCGACACGCCGCGCGTGGTGATCGCCGGCATGGGCCGTATGGGGCAGATCGTTGCGCGGATTTTGCGCGCGCAGAACATCAAGTTCGTCGCCCTCGACACTTCGGTGGAAACCATCGAACTGTCGCGCAGCTTCGGCGGTGTGCCGGTGTTCTACGGCGACCCGATGCGCCCGGAGATCCTCAGTGCGGCCAAGGTCGAGCAGGCGGAATACTTTGTCATCGCCACCGACGACCCGGACACCAACATCAAAACCGCCGAGTTGGTGCACAAACTCTATCCGCACATCAAAATCATCGCCCGGGCGCGTAACCGTCAGCATGTGCATCGGCTGGTGGACCTTGGCGCCGAGGCCATTCGTGAAACCTATTATTCGAGTCTGGAAATGAGCCGGCGCACCCTGGTCGGACTGGGGCTGACCCAGGCCCAGGCCGATGCGCGAATCAAGCGCTTCAAGCATCACGACGAGCAGGTGCTGGAAGCCCAGCATGCGATTTATGACGATGCGGCGAAAGTATTGCAGACGGCGCAGGAAGCCCGGGCGGAACTGGCGAGGTTGTTTGAGGCGGATCAGTTGGAAGAGGAAGCGGGCAAGCGTTGAGGCGACTGTCAGGGCCTCATCGCGGTGCACTGGATAAATGACAAATTCAAAGGAATCCACAATGGCTGATGACCAACCCGCCCCCGCCCTGAAAGAAATCTTCAACGCCGAACGCTTCAAACACATCGCCACCGAGATGACCGCCGTCTACCCCGCGTTCAACGCCAAGGCCTTCCTGAAACTGGCCAACGACGGGCTAACCGATTTATCAATCATGCAGCGAATGGCCCGGGTCAGCGAGTGCCTGCACGCGGTCCTGCCGTTGAGCTATGAAGAGACGCTTGAAGTGCTGCGCGCCCTCGCTCCGCGGCTGAACAGCGGTTTCGTCAGCATCTCACTGCCGCATTACGTCGCGACGTACGGCGGACATGCCTTCGAACAATCCATGGACGCCCTCAAGTACTTCACTGCGTTCGGCTCCTCGGAGTTCGCGATCCGCCATTTCCTGCGCAGTGACATCGAACGCTCACTGGCGGTCATGCACGATTGGTCACTGGACGAAAACGAGCACGTCCGCCGCCTGGCCAGCGAAGGCAGCCGACCGCGCCTGCCGTGGTCGTTTCGACTGGAACAGATTCAGGCTGACCCAGCATTGGCGGCCGCAATCCTCGACAACCTCAAGGCCGACGACAGCCTTTACGTGCGCAAGTCCGTGGCCAACCACCTCAACGACATCACCAAGGATCATCCCGAATGGGTGCTGGACCTGATCGAAGGCTGGTCGCTGGACAACAAACACACCGCATGGATCGCCAAACACGCCCTGCGCAGCCTGATCAAACAGGGCAATCAACGAGCGCTTGCGATCATTGGCGCGGGCGGCAAGCCTGAGGTCGAGATCATCGATGTGAAGGTGGAACCGGCGGTGATTCGTCTGGGTGAAAAAATCACCCTGTCCTTCGCCGTGAAATCCACGGTCCAGGACAGTCAGCGACTGGTGATCGACTACGCCATCGATTACGTAAAAGCCAATGGCAGCACGTCGCCGAAAGTGTTCAAGCTCAAGGCGCTGACGCTTCCCGGCAAGGCGACCGAATCCATCGCCCGTAGCCAGCAGATCAAGGAACTCACCACCCGCCGGCATTACGCCGGTCAGCACGCCGTGCACATTCTGGTGAACGGCGAGCGCTTGGCCAGCACCGGGTTCGAGATTATCGCTGACTCTGATTGACCGTATTGCCGGTCTGAAGACAGGCCTGACCGATCTTTTGGCCACCTTCAGACTCCGTTAAGAAATGCCTCCGATACTCCTCCCACACTTACCTGGGGAGGCGTATTCCGATGCCCGATTTCGACTGGAACATCCCTCTGCCCCTGCATTTCGGCCAAGCCGAAACCCCGCAGATGAGTTTGGCCAGAGCCCTGCCTGACGAGCCCCTGCGCCCCGTCTTCGAAGCCTTTATCCAGCAACGCTTCCGCAAGGCCCACGGGGCCGACATCCGTCATTTCATGCCGGAGCTGTTCGGCATGAACAACGCGTCAGGTGAACTGTGTGCAGTGGCCGGCGTGCGTCTGGCAAGTCGTGAACCGTTATTTCTGGAACGTTACCTGGACGAACCGGTCGATCCGCTGATCAGTGCCGCAGCCGATTGTGCAGTAGACCGCGGGGGCATCGTCGAGGTGGGCAACCTGGCCGCCACCGACACCGGCAGTGCGCGAATGAGCATCATCGCCATCACTTACCTGCTGGCCATGGGCGGCCTGGAATGGGTGGCATTCACCGGCAACATCGGCCTGGTGAACAGCTTTCACCGTCTGGGTTTGAAACCCGTGACCCTGTGCGCCGCCGATCCTGCGCGGCTGGGCGACGACCGCCACAGCTGGGGCAGTTACTACGAGAGCAAGCCCTGGGTGCACGTTGGCAACATCCGCGCCGGCTTCATCCATTTGCGCAATATCGGGATGTTCAATCGCCTGGGGTTGCCATCGTCCATCGAGGAATCCAGCCATGTCGCCTGAAATGGAGCGCTTCAAACAAACCCTGCGCAGCCATGCCGAACGCAAGAGCAATGCCATCGCCCTGTGGGGCGATCACCTGAAACTGGACTACGCCACGTTGTACGCCGAAGTGATGTATCGCCAGCAGCGCCTGCGCGATGAAAACGTCAAGGTGGTTGCCCTGGCTCTGGACAATGGCGTCGAAGCCATGCTCTGGGACCTGGCCGTGCTGTTTGAAGGCCTGACCTGCCTGACGTTGCCACCTTTTTTCAGCCCGGCTCAACGCAAACATTGCCTGAAGCAAAGCCAGGCCGCCCTGGTGATTGCCGAGCCAGAATTGGAAGCCGAACTGCAAACGGCCGGCTATGAGAAAGCCGGCGAGTTCTGGCGCCGCTCCTTCAGCGGCCCAAGTCGGATGCTTGAAGGCACCGCCAAACTGACCTTCACCTCGGGCACCACCGGCACACCCAAAGGCGTATGCCTGAGCGCCGAGAGCATTCTGCGGGTTGCCCGCGAACTGGATCAGGCCAGCAAACCCACCGATCCGCAACATCACCTCGCGCTTCTGCCGCTGGCGATCCTGCTGGAAAACCTGGGTTGCTATGCGGCGCTGTATGCCGGTGCGACGTTGAGCCTGCCCAGCCAGAAAACCCTGGGTATTCAGGGTGCCAGCGGTGTGGATGTGCCGCGACTGCTCGGATGCCTGGCCACCCGAGCCCCCGAGAGTTTGATCCTGGTGCCGCAGTTGTTGTTGATACTGGTCAGCGCCGCCGAGCAAAAAGCCTTCAACCCCCACGCGTTGCGTTTTGCCGCGGTGGGTGGCGCACGGGTCAGCGAAGAATTACTGCACCGTGCGCAACGGATCGGTCTACCGGTTTACGAAGGCTACGGACTGTCGGAGTGCGCGTCGGTGGTGTGCCTCAATCGGCCAGACGCGCAACGCCCCGGCAGTGTCGGCCGGCCCCTGCCCCACATGGAAATCCGTCTGGCCGACGACGGCGAAGTGCTGATCAAGGGATCGACCTTGCTCGGCTATTTGGGTGAAGCGCCGCACACCGAAGAATGGTGGCCAAGCGGCGATCTTGGCGAGTTCGACCCTGAGGGTTTTCTCTACCTCAAGGGGCGCAAGAAACATCAATTCGTCACCAGCTACGGCCGCAATGTGAACCCGGAATGGGTCGAGGCTGAATTGACCCAACGCCGCCATATCGCCCAGGCCTTTGTCTACGGCGAAGCGATGCCGAGCAACCACGCGTTGCTCTGGCCCCATCGCCCGGATTGCACCGACGAAGAACTGGCCGCCGCCGTGACCCACGCCAACGAGGCCTTGCCCGATTACGCCCAAGTCCATCACTGGACCCGTCTGGATCAAGCGTTCACCCCCGCCAATGGCCTGCTGACCGCCAATGGCCGCCCACGCCGGGACGCCATCGTCGAGCGTTACCGCGAGCAACTGACTGAAGCTGACTTTTCAGAGGAACCTGCGTCATGAGCTTTTTCGACACACTGCAAGAAGCCACCCACCAACAACGTCATGAACTGTTCAATCTGCCGATCATCCGCGATGCTCTCGAGGGCAAGGTCAGCCTGGAAAGTTACCGGGCCTTCCTGGCGCAAGCCTATTACCACGTGCGCCACACCGTGCCGCTGATGATGGCGTGCGGTGCCCGTTTGCCGTCGCGCCTGGAATGGCTGCGTAAAGCGGTGTGCGAGTACATCGAGGACGAATACGGCCACGAACAATGGGTCCTCGACGACATCGAAGCCTGCGGCGGCGACAAGGACGCGGTGCGCGACGGTCGTCCGTCCTTGCCGATCGAATTGATGGTCAGCTTCCTCTACGACCTGATAGCCCGGGACAACCCGGTCGGCCTGTTCGGCATGGTCAACGTGCTTGAAGGCACCAGCATTGCCCTGGCCACCCACGCCGCCGACAGCATTCGCGAACGCCTGGACCTGCCGGAAAGCGCTTTCAGTTACCTCAGTTCGCATGGCTCGCTGGATATCGAGCACATGCAGACCTATCGCCGACTGATGAACACCCTCGATGATCCGGCCGACCAGGCCGCCGTGATTCATGCCTCCAAAGTGGTGTACACGCTTTACACCGATATGTTCCGCGGCTTGCCGCGCAACGGGGAGAACCTGCATGCACCTGTCTGAGGCCCGCGTGGTGTTGACCGGTGCCAGTGGCGGCATCGGGCTGGCAATCGCCACCGCCCTGTGCGCCAGTGGTGCCCGGGTATTGGCAGTGGCTCGGCATCGGGAACCGTTGGCGCCGTTACTCGAACGCTATCCACAACAGTTGTGCTGGATCGGCGCCGACCTGACGTTCCTCGCCGACCGCCGCAAAGTCCTGGCCGCCGCCGAAGCCATCGGCGGTATCAACCTGCTGATCAACGCCGCCGGGATCAATCACTTCGCCATGCTCGAGCAGCTCGATGACAGCGACATCAACGCCATGCTGGCGGTGAACATCAGCGCACCGATCTGCCTGACCAAGCTATTGCTGCCGCTGCTCAAGCAAGCGGAGAGTGCGATGGTGGTGAACGTCGGTTCGACCTACGGCTCCATCGGCTACCCCGGCTACGCCAGCTATTGCGCCACCAAGTTTGCCCTGCGGGGTTTTTCCGAAGCCCTGCGCCGGGAACTGGCCGACACCCGCGTCGGCGTTTTGTACGTTGCGCCACGTGCCACCCGCACCAGCATGAACAGCCCGGCGGCGCAGGCCTTGAATGACGCACTCAAATCCAGTGTCGACGACCCGCAAAAAGTCGCCTCGGCGGTGATGCACGCCATTGCCGGTGACCACCGCGACTTGTACCTGGGTTGGCCGGAACGCTTTTTCGTACGCCTGAACAGTCTGTTGCCAAACCTGGTGGATCGCGGCCTGCGCAAGCAGTTGCCACTGATCCGTCGCCTGAGTCAGAAGCCTGATAACGAGAACCAAAAGCCATGAAAAAACTCTGCGCGTGTTTGCTGTTGGGTGCCTTGAGCCCAAGCGCCTGGGCGCTGGACGCCGCCGATCAACAACGTCTCAATGGCATCCAGCAAAGCTGGGCGCACATTCAATACGAAGTACCCGCGGATCAACGCACTGTGGCGTTTGAAAAACTCGCCCTCCAGGCGTCGGCGTTCACTCACGAACGCCAGTCAGTGGCCGAAGCCTGGATCTGGTCCGGTATCGTCACCAGCAGTTGGGCCGGTGCCCAGGGCGGGCTCGGTGCACTTAGCAAGGTCAAGGATGCAAAAGTCGACCTGGAGAAAGCCCTGGCCCTGGACCCCAAAGCCCTGCAAGGCTCGGCCTACACCAGCCTCGGCGCACTGTACGACCGCGTACCGGGTTGGCCCATCGGTTTCGGCGACGCCGACAAGGCCGAACAGTTACTCAAGCAGGCCTTGCAACTGAACCCGAACGGCATCGATAGTCTGTACTTCTGGGGTGATCACCTCTACCGTCAAAAACGCTACAGCGAAGCCCGCGGGGCGCTGCAAAAAGCCCTGCAGGCAGACCCAAGGCCCGGCCGGGAAACCGCTGACGCCGGGCGGCGTAAAGAGATCGAAGCATTGCTGGTGGACGTGAACAAGAAACTCGACTGACAGGAGTCTGTGTGCGCTTATTACTGATCGAGGATGACGTGGCCCTGGGCGAAGGCATCCATCAGGCTCTGGGCCGCGAAGGTTATACCGTCGACTGGTTGCAGGACGGCAGCAGCGCCTTGCATTCGCTACTCAGTGAGTCCTTTGACCTGGCAGTGCTCGACCTCGGCCTGCCGCGCATGGACGGGCTGGAAGTGCTGCGCCGCCTGCGTGACAGCGGCTCCAACCTGCCGGTGCTGATCCTCACCGCGCGGGACGCCACCGAAGACCGTATCGCCGGGCTGGATGCGGGGGCCGACGATTATCTGATCAAGCCTTTTGATCTGGCCGAACTCAAGGCGCGTCTGCGGGCCTTGCTGCGGCGCAGTGCCGGCCGTGCGCAGATGCTGATCGAACACGCCGGCATCAGCCTCAACCCCGGCACCCAGCAAGTCAGCTATCTGGGCGAACCGGTCGCGCTGACGCCCAAGGAATATCAGCTGCTTCACGAACTACTCTCGCCACCGGGCCGGGTCATGACCCGTGATCACTTGATGCAGTTGCTGTACGGCTGGAACGAAGAAGCCGAAAGCAACACCCTGGAAGTGCACATTCATCACCTGCGCAAGAAGTTCTCCACCGATCTGATCCGTACCATTCGCGGTGTCGGTTACCTGGTGGAGGAGCGTCGATGACGTCCATTCGGCACCGCACCCTGACGCTGATCATCGGCCTGATGCTTGCCGGTCTGGCGGTGATCAGCGTGTTCAACTGGCACGACAGCAACCACGAAATTGCCGAAGTCTATGACGCCCAACTCGCACAGAACGCCCGGCTGCTGCAGGGTGTGATGCGCATGCCGCTGGCCAGCAAGGAACACGCCGAGCTGTATCAGGCGTTCAACAAGGCCCTGGGCGAAGCGGTGCCCAGGGTCGATGGCCATCCCTATGAAAGCAAGATTGCCTTTCAGGTCTGGAATCGTCAGGGCGAAGTGCTGGTGCACACCGCCAGCGCGCCCTCCTTCACCGAGCCCCCGTCGAAACCCGGCTTCAGCGATGTGGTGGATCTGAACAACGAGCACTGGCGCGCGTTCATGCTGGAAGACAAACAAACGGATCTGCGGATATGGGTGGGCGAACGCGACGATGTGCGTTCGGACCTGGTGGACCGGATTCTGCGCCATACCCTGTGGCCCAATGTGCTGGGCAGCCTGATTCTGGTGGCGATGGTGTGGTTGGCCATTGGCTGGGGCCTCAAGCCCCTGGCCGATATGGCGGCGACGCTGCGGGCACGGCACAGCGGTTCTCTGGAACCGCTGCAACTGACCCCGCTGCCCAGCGAGCTCGAACCGATGCAAGCGGCGCTCAATCGCATGCTCGCGCAGATCCAGGAAGTGCTCGGCCGCGAGCGGCGCTTTATCGCCGATGCCGCCCATGAAATGCGCACGCCCCTGGCGGTGCTGCGGGTACATGCGCAAAACCTGCTGGAGGCCGGCACCGAACAGGAGCGCCGGGAATCCCTGGCGTTTCTGATTTCGGGCGTGGACCGAACCAGCCGTTTGGTCAACCAATTGCTGACCATGGCTCGTCTTGAGCCCACAGCCATAACGCCGGTGCTGCACACCATCGACCTGACTGAAACCGTCCGCGACAGCCTGGTTCAGCTCACGCCCTGGTTACTGAGCAAGAACCTTGAGCTGACCTTCGACGCCACCGACCGGCCCCTGAACGTAGTCGCTGACGCCTCCGCCATCGACATCGCCCTGAATAATCTGATCAGCAACGCGGCAAATTTTTCCCCCGAGCACGGCATCATCACCGTGCAGCTGGATCAGGCTGACGGGTTCTATTCTCTGAGTGTCGAAGATCAGGGGCCCGGCATCGACGAAGCCGAACGCGGCCGGTTGTTCGAACGTTTTTACAGTCGCGGTAACGTCCAGGGGGCGGGGTTGGGGCTGACAATCGTCAACACCATTGCGACTCGGCTGGGTGGACGCATCACCTTGGTCAACCGACCGGAGGGCGGGCTGCGGGCAACGCTGTCGATACCGGACGGCCAAAGGCTCAGTCCATTGCAGCGAACTACCCGCGAGCTGCCGCCCAAGGGATGAGTCAGGTGGGTGAACTCGCCAAATAATACGCAACCAAAGCATTCGCATGGCCATGCCCCATACCATGCTCAGTCTTCAGCCAAGCCACCATTTCCATGTGCTTCTTGGCACCCACTGTTCCCAGCAGGTCCAGCCAGTGACTGATTGGCTGCCCATACTTTTTCTCGATTGACGGGAAGTACGACGCTGGGCCTTTCACTTTTGTATCTTCGGTCATGCTACAAGCTCCCTTTATCACGACGGAGTGTCGGTGGACTCTCCTTGTCTTCATCCCACGAATTGAAGACCAGGACGGCTGCACAGTCCAGCGCAAACAAGCTCGCAGTTAATAAGCAACGATTGACGCTATCGCGAAGCGCTCTAAAGAACTGTCATTTCTAACAGGTCACTTTCAGTTTGGCCGGGGCTAAGCTGCGCCCATTGGAATGAATTGAGGTGTTCATCATGTCTCGCAATCGTTACCTATTACCGCTGGGCGTTTGCTTGTTGGTGATGCTGCCCGTGTTCCGCGATGCCCTAGGTGTCACGTGGGTGCCCTTAAAAGACCAAGTGGAATTTCAATGCAATAACGGCAACACCGTGCCGGGTTACAGCGCGTATGTTGTCGGCAACCATCCGGAGTTAGGGAATTGGGATCCGGCCAAGGCCGTAAAGCTCGACCCTAAACCCGCCCCTAACAACTCTACATGGACCGGCAAGGTACTTTTCCCAGGCACGGACGACGGCAAAGATGTGGAATGGAAATGTATCGTGCGCAAAGAGAACGACCCGACCGACGTAAAGTGGCAGACCGGTTCCAACAACACGGTGAAGTTGGCTTTCACCACAAAGAGTATCGGCACGTTCTGAGGCATGAGTGAGCATTTGGGAAATGAGTCTGACACTCTCCCAAGATCAAAAGATCGCAGCCTTCGGCAGCTCCTACACCTATCCCTGTAGGAGCTGCCGAAGGCTGCGATCTTTTGATCTTTGTTATCCCAGCAACAACCCCTGCTCCGCCTCACACAACTCCACCACGTAATCCCACAACACCCGCAACCGCACGGATTTGTGCAACTCACGCCGCGTGCTGATCCAGTAGCTGCGCTGAATGCTCTCATCCGGCAGCAACGGCACCAGGCCGGGATCGGCGCTGGCCATGTAACACGGCAGCACGGCGATCCCCAACCCGGAACGCGCGGCCTGTTGCTGGGCGATGACGCTGGTGCTGTGAAACACCACCTGCGGATTGCGGCAGAAGCTGTTGAGAAACATCAGTTCCTGGCTGAACAGCAAGTCATCGACATAGCCAATCCACGCGTGACGACCGAGGTCTTCGCGGCTGCGCAGCGGTGGCGAACGATTCAGATACTCCTGGCTGGCATACAGCGCCAATCGATAGTCAGTCAGTTTTCGCGTGACCAGCATGTCGGCGGCCGGGCGTTCGAGGTGGATGCTGATTTCAGCCTCGCGATTGAGGATGCTGACGAACCGCGGCACCGCCACCAGTTCCACTTCCAGCCCCGGATAACGTTCGAACAGGCCGTTCATGCGACTGGCGAGGAACATGATGCCCAACCCTTCGGTCACGCCGACGCGGATCTTGCCCAGCGGTGCCGTGGACTGGGTGATTTCTTCCTGCGCCAGCAACGCGACGTTTTCCATCGCTTCGGCGTGTTTGAGCAGCGCTTCGCCCGCCGGGGTCAGCTCATAACCCTGGGCATGCTGAACAAACAGCGCGGTGCCGAGGCTCTTTTCGATGGCCTCAATGTGCCGGGCCACGGTGGCGTGAGTGGTGTTCAAACGGCGGGCAGCGGTGAGCAAACGCCCGCTACGCTGCAACTCGAGAAAAAACCGCAGGTCATTCCAGTCGAACATGAACCGTCCTTGAGGTGGGGCTGTTTAAAAACGCACAGCGGCTGCGCAAAAACTAACATTCTTTTGACGAAAGCTAACAACTAGGATGACCGACAACAAGAACAACAACATGAGGTCACGGATGCAGACTTCCCTGGATGAATACGACTACATCGTGGTCGGGGCTGGCCCGGCCGGCTGTTTGCTGGCCAATCGGTTGTCGGCCGACCCGCAGAATCGCGTATTGCTGCTCGAGGCCGGCGGCCGCGATAACTATGCGTGGATTCACATCCCCGTGGGTTACCTGTTCTGCATCGGCAACCCGCGCACCGACTGGTGCTTCAAGACCGAAGCGCAACCCGGCCTGCAAGGTCGCGCCCTGAGTTACCCGCGTGGCAAAGTGCTCGGCGGCTGTTCCTCGATCAACGGCATGATCTACATGCGCGGCCAGGCCGGCGACTATGACGGCTGGGCGGCGCAGGGCAATCCCGGCTGGAGCTGGAACGACGTGCTGCCGTTGTTCAAAAAGAGCGAAAACCATTTTGCCGGCGACTCGGAGTTTCACGGCGCCGCCGGGGAATGGCGGATCGAACGTCAGCGGCTGTCTTGGCCGATTCTCGATGCCTTCCGCAGCGCCGCCGAGCAAAGCGGCATCGCCAGCATTGATGACTTCAACCAGGGCGACAATGAAGGCTGCAGCTACTTCCAGGTCAACCAGAAAGCCGGTATTCGCTGGAACGCGGCCAAGGCGTTTCTCAAACCGATCCGCAACCGGCCCAATCTCCCCGTGCTGACCGACGTCGAAGTGGATCGCGTGCTGCTGGAAAACGGCCGTGCGTCAGCGGTCAGCGCGCGTTGGCAGGGTCAGGCGAAAACCTTCAAGGCGCGCAAGGAAATCGTGCTGTGCGCCGGTTCCGTCGGCTCACCGAGCATCCTGCAACGTTCCGGGATCGGCCCTCGCCCGCTGCTGCAACGATTGGGGATCGGCGTTGCCCATGAACTGCCCGGTGTGGGTGGCAATCTGCAGGATCACCTGCAACTGCGCCTGATCTACAAACTGGAAAACGCCCGTACGCTGAATCAAATTGCCGGCAGCCTGTGGGGCAAGATGGGCATGGGCCTGCGCTACCTGTATGACCGCAGTGGCCCGCTGTCCATGGCGCCGAGCCAACTCGGGGCCTTCGCCCGTTCGGGACCGGAGCAAACATCGGCGAATCTCGAGTACCACGTTCAGCCACTGTCGCTGGAGCGTTTCGGTGAGCCGTTGCATGCCTTCCCCGCCTTCACGGCGTCGGTGTGCGATCTGCGCCCGCAAAGCCGTGGTCGCATCGAGATCCGTTCCACCGATCCGCAGGAAGCACCGCTGATTCAGCCCAATTACTTGAGCCATCCGGAAGACTTGCGGGTGGCAGCGGATGCCATTCGCCTGACCCGACGCATCGTCGCCGCACCGGCCCTGCAAGCGTTCAAACCGGTGGAGTACTTGCCCGGAGATAGTTTGCAGAGCGACGAACAATTGCACGAAGCCGCCGCGCGTATCGGAACAACAATTTTCCATCCGGTCGGCACCTGCCGCATGGGCAACGACGCGGATGCGGTGGTCGATGCAGAACTGCGCGTTCACGGCATCCCAGGCCTGCGCATCGCCGACGCCTCGATCATGCCGCGCATCACCTCGGGCAACACCTGTTCGCCTACGCTGATGATTGCCGAAAAAGCCGCGCAACTGATGCTTGCCGCTACTGCCGACAGTCCCCCTGTGGGAGCGAGCTTGCTCGCGATGACGGTATGACTTCCAGCATTAATGTTGACTGATACACCGCTATCGCGAGCAAGCTCGCTCCCACAGGGGTTGCACTTGATTCGCGGACGTTGGGCATTACCCCCTTTAAGGACTACGCAACACCAGTGGAACAAAAAAAACAATCACTGTGAGGGATACCGATATGTCAGAACATGTTCAGCCTCTGGAAGCCGTGCGCAGCGCGGGCACCAGCAAGGAAACCCAAAAAGTCATCTTCGCCTCGTCACTCGGGACGGTCTTCGAGTGGTATGACTTTTTCCTCTATGGCGCCCTCGCGGCGGTGATCAGCAAACAGTTCTTCGCCGGGGTCAACGACACCACGGCGTTCATCTTTGCGCTGATGGCCTTCGCTGCCGGCTTCATCGTGCGGCCGTTCGGCGCCTTGGTGTTCGGCCGGTTGGGGGACATGATCGGGCGTAAATACACGTTCCTTGCGACCATCATCCTCATGGGCCTGGCGACCTTCTGCGTCGGGCTGCTGCCGACCTACTCGAGCATCGGCATTGCCGCGCCGATCATCCTCGTGGTGCTGCGCATGCTTCAGGGCCTGGCCCTGGGCGGTGAATACGGCGGCGCTGCCACTTACGTGGCCGAACACGCACCGATGGGTAAACGCGGTTTCCACACCAGCTGGATTCAGTCCACTGCGACCCTCGGTTTGCTGCTGTCGCTGCTGGTGGTGCTCGGTTGCCGCTACTTCACCGGTGACCAGTTCGAAGTCTGGGGCTGGCGGATTCCGTTCCTGTTTTCGATCATTCTGCTGGGCATCTCGACCTGGATTCGCATGAGCCTGCACGAGTCGCCTGCGTTCGTGAAAATGAAAGAGGAAGGCAAACTCAGCAAATCGCCGCTGCGCGATTCCTTCGGCAAATGGGAAAACCTGAAAGTCGTACTGATCGCCCTGTTCAGCATCAATGCCGGGCAAGCCGTGACCTTCTACGCGGCGCAGTTCTACGTGCTGTTCTTCCTCACCCAGTTCCTGAAAATGGACCCGGCGCTCGCCAACAGTCTGTTGATCGTCAGCGTGATCATCGGCGCACCGTTCTTCATTTTCTTCGGATGGCTGTCGGATAAAGTCGGGCGCAAACCGGTACTGATGATCGGCTTGCTGCTGGCGACTGCACTGTACTTCCCGATCTTCAAGTCCATCGCCCACTACGCCAACCCGGCCATCGACCAGGCCAGCCGTCAGGCACCGATCACCGTGCTGGCGGACCCGGCCACCTGCACCTTCCAGTTCGACCCGGTGGGCAAGGCGAAATTTGATAGCCCTTGCGACAAGGTCAAAACCTTCCTGGTGAAACAGGGCCTTCCCTACAACAGCGAAGCTCTACCTGCCGGCAGCGCCGTGCAGGTCAGCGTTGGTGAAGTGAAACTCGATGGCTACGATGAAGCAGCCCTGCGTGGCGCCGTGACCCTGGCGGGGTATCCGTCACAAGCCGATACGCAACAGGTCAACAAGTCCATGATCGTGGCGCTGATGGTGGCGCTGATCATCATCTCCGCCATGTGCTACGGCCCGCTGGCAGCGCTGATGGTCGAACTGTTCCCGACCCGCATCCGCTACACCTCGATGTCCCTGCCGTACCACATCGGTAATGGCTGGTTCGGTGGTTTCCTGCCAACAGTGTCGTTTGCCTTGGTGGTGTACACCGGGGACATCTTCTACGGGCTGTGGTACCCGGTGCTGATTACCGGGGTGAGCCTGGTGGTGGGCATGATCTGTTTGCGTGAGACCAAGAACGTAGACCTGGATACCAACTGACAGCACGAGCAAAAAAAACGCCCCGCAATGCGGGGCGTTTTCGTTAATCTGACTCTACGCTCGACGCAACCATCGCCCCGCCACTCACCAGACCGAGGCACCATGATCATTTCATCCGCATCTGACTATCGCGAGGCAGCACGTCGCAAACTCCCGCGTTTTTTGTTTGATTACATTGATGGCGGGGCCTACGCAGAGCACACGCTGAGGGCCAATAGCGCTGATCTGACGGGCATCAGCCTGCGTCAGCGCATTCTGAAAAACGTCGAAACCCTGAGCCTTGAAACTACCCTCTTCGATCAACCACTTTCCATGCCGATCATATTGGCCCCGGTCGGCCTGACGGGCATGTTCGCCCGTCGTGGTGAAGTGCAGGCGGTAAAAGCGGCGGAAAACAAAGGCATTCCACTGTGCCTGTCGACGGTATCGGTGTGCTCGATCGAAGAGGTCTCGGCACAAAGCCAACAGTCCATCTGGTTTCAGCTGTATGTGTTGAAGGACAGAGGCTTCATGAAAAATGCACTGGAGCGGGCGAAGGCCGCCGGTGTGAAAAACCTGGTGTTTACCGTGGACATGCCCACGCCGGGCGCCCGATACAGGGACGCACACTCAGGCATGTCAGGTCCTTTTGCATCATCGCGGCGAATGCTTCAGGCCATGACCAAACCCGACTGGGCATTCAACGTCGGTGTCATGGGACGTCCACACGACCTGGGCAATATCTCGAAGTACCTTGGCAAAGCCGTCACCCTCGAAGACTACATGGGCTGGTTGGCCAACAACTTCGACCCTTCAATCAGCTGGAGTGACCTGGAGTGGATTCGTGAGTTCTGGAAAGGCCCGATGATCATCAAAGGCATTCTTGATCCTCAGGACGCCAGAGACGCGGTCAGCTTTGGCGCGGATGGCATTGTCGTGTCGAACCACGGCGGGAGACAGCTGGACGGCGTGCTCTCCACCACCAAGGCATTGCCACCCATCATGCAAGCCATCGGTAATGATCTGACGGTGCTGGTCGACTCGGGAATCCGCTCGGGACTTGATGTCGTACGGATGTTGGCGCTGGGCGCAAAAGGCGTATTGCTGGGGCGCTCCATGGCTTATGCACTGGCGGCCGACGGTCAACGTGGGGTGGAAAATATGCTGGATATCTTCGCCAAGGAAATGCGCGTCGCCATGACCTTGACCGGGGTGACTTCGATTAGTCAGATTGATGAATCCACGCTGGTGGATGCTGTTCGATGAGCTGAACACCTGACCTTAAAACGCCGCGCCCATGCGCGGCGTTTTCGTTGATGCCTGGAAAGCGCCCCTCACTCAACGTCTTTGAGAACTTCAAAGGTCACTTGATCGGGATAAAACGCCATGTAGCCGCGAATCTGCTCTACCGACACTTTGGGGTCTTCATAGCTCCACACCGCGTTAGCGCCCTCATGTCCCGGGATTTGCAGACTGAAATAGCTGGCATCGCCCTTGTAGGGGCAATAACTCGTGTGATCGGTGCGGGCAAAGTACTTTTCATCGATATCCTCCCGCGGTACGTAATACACCGGAGGATAGTTGGCCTCGAGCAACACCAGCGCCCGTGCGGACGCGGCCACCTGAATACCGTGAAACTTTACAAGCAGGCAGCCCGGCTGCTCTGCGATGGTGATGACAGGACTAGGACCAGTGCTTTTCATGAAATACGTTCCTCATGATGCTGATGGGCTGCGCTGCAGCCCCAAAACCTGAGACCACGACTTTCAGGTATAACCCAGATTTTGCACTCACGACGGCTTCGCAGCCGAACGGGAGAGAGCTTCTCTCGACGATATAAGCGGGCAAACGTTCAAAGCCCGGTGAAACATCGTCTACGATCAATAGGATCGTTGACGTCCCTGCTGCTCAGACAGGCAGTCGTGGCATGGCGTGGGGATTTGAGTCTCAGACACTTGAGGGTCCCCTCATGCCCGCCACACAGTTTTCCCTCGACCAGAAAATCATCACCCTCGACGCCCGTCCGGATCGCCTCGACCTGCGCGATCGCATTTTTACCCCTCGTGTCCAGTCACTGCCGCCCTCCTGGCCCGCCGACAAGGACATTGCCTCCGAACTCTCGGGTTACCTGGACAAAAACATGGTGCTCTACCAGGGCAGCGAAGGCGCGTGCACCGGGTTCGGACTGGCAGCGGTGGTCAATTTTCTGTTGTGGCGGCGAGACAGGGCTTCCACCAAAACGAGTCCGCGCCAGCTTTATCATCTGGCCAAACTCTATGATGAATGGCCAGGCGAGGATTATGTGGGTTCCAGTTGTCGCGGCGCGTTGAAGGGTTGGCACAAACACGGCGTCTGCGCGCAGGAACTGTGGCCCTATACCGTCAAGCCGGACGGATCGGTTCCGGCCTTTGAAGCACCGGCGGAGAATTGGGCGATGGATGCCATGACGCGGCCGCTGGGGGTTTACTACCGTGTCGAGAAGGACGATGTCACCGCCATGATGGCGGCGCTGTACGAGGCCGGCGCGCTTTTCGTCTCTGCCAATGTGCATCAAGGCTGGGCACTGATGCGGCCCAAAGGCAAAAAACAGCCGGCGGTGGAATTCCAGAGCATGTCTGCGCTGCCCGTCATCAAATGGCCGGCAGCCAGTGAGGGCGGTCACGCCTTTGCCTTGATCGGGTACACCAGTCAGGGGTTCATCGTGCAGAACTCCTGGTCAACCGACTGGGGATTTTCCGGCTTCGCCATCCTGACGTTCGAGGACTGGCTGGCCAATGGCACCGACGCCTGGACCATGGCCCTCGGGGTGCCGATCGAACGCGGCGCGTTATCGCAAAACGCACGCCCTTCAGGCGCCAGGACTGGCGCTCAATCACCGTTTCGTAGCGCGCTGTCCAGTTCCAGCGCCAAGCGCGAAGGGTTTTCCCTGTTCACGGCCAGTGCCTGCGAGCCCGATCGCAAAGGGCCGCCGCTGTTGACCAAGGATCAGGCTTACGGCCTGACCATCGTGATGGAAAACAATGGCAGCATCGGCCCTCGCCTTACCGACGTGGAAAACGTCCGGGCGGGCGTCAAGCGCATCGTCTTCGAGGCGCCTCGCGCCTGGTACGACAAGCTGCCGGCCGCAAACAAACCCCCTGTGCTGCGCATCGCCGTCATCGCCCACGGCGGGCTCAATTCCGAGCAGGATTCGATCAATCGCATTTGTGCGATGGCGCCCTACTTCCTTGAAAACGGCATCTATCCGCTGTTTGTCACCTGGCGCACCGGAGCGCTCGAGACGCTGGCGGATATCGTCCAGGACACCCTGCCCGGGCTGTTTCCCGAAGCCGGCAGCATCAGCGATGCCTTGAAGGCCATCAAGGACAAAGCCGTGGAAGGCTTCGATCGCACGCTGGAACTGGCGACCAAAAAACCCGGCGGCGACCAGTGGAGCCAGATGAAACAGAACGCCGAAGCCGCCTCAGTGGCCGGCTTTACCCCGCGCGGGCTGGTGGAAATGGCGGAGAACCTGAAAAACCTGGTCGCCGACATGGGCAAGAAAAACGTCGAGCTGCACCTGATCGGCCACTCCGCGGGCTCCCTGATCAATGGCCACTTGATTCAACTGCTGTGGGCCAGGGGTTTGCCCACCGAAACGTCGACGCTGATGGCACCGGCCTGCACCCTCGATTTCGCCAACCAGACCTACCGCAAAGTCATCGAAGGTGGAGGCCTGAAGCGCAAGGACTTCCACATTCACCTCATGTCCGACAGTCGTGAACAGGATGACAACGTCATCGGCGTGTACCACAAATCCCTGCTGTACCTCGTTTCCCGAGCCTATGAAGAACTGCAACGCATGCCGCTGCTGGGCATGGCCAAAAGTCTGGACAAGCAGTGCCAGGACTTCAGCAATCCCGATCTGGCGGAGTGGAACATCGCCGCCAAAAACATGACCGAACAGTGGAACCAGTTTTACTTTGGGAAAACCATTCCGACCGGGTTTGCCGCAACGGGTCGCGGGCTTCCCGAAGCGTTCGCGCAAACCCTGCATATCTTCAACGATCCGAAAATGAACTATGGCGCGGGCAAGAAAAAGGACACTTCCCACGGAGGCTTCGATAACGATGTGAACGTGATTACCGCAGCGTTGCTGACCATTCTCAGGCGAGAGCCCGGCGCGAAGCTGGACCAGCCGGTGGTCAACCTGAACTACTGAGGAGCCTGTGCAATGAATCGCAACGCACCGACTGTACATCCATACAGATAAAGATTGCTCCATCGCTCATCAGCCGCCATTCTGTCCACCTCTCGACAGTTGATGAGCGATGGTGGTTATGCGGCTGTACCTCTGTGAAAAACCTTCCCAGGCCAAAGACATTGCGGCCGTCCTCGGCGCCAGGCGTCGTGGCGACGGCTGCTGGCTGGGAACGGACGTCACGGTGACCTGGTGCATCGGCCATCTGCTGGAAACCGCGCCGCCCGACGCCTATGACGCGCGTTACAAGCGTTGGGTGCTGGCGGATCTGCCGATCATTCCAGAGAAGTGGAAGATGACCGTCAAACCGCGAACGGCCAGCCAGTACAAAGCGGTCAAGCGGCTGCTTGGCGAGGCCGATGAATTGGTGATCGCCACCGATGCCGACCGTGAAGGCGAGATGATCGCCCGGGAACTGGTGGAGCATTGCCGTTATCGCGGGCCGATCCAGCGGCTATGGCTGTCGGCGCTGGACGATGCGTCGATCCGCAAGGCGTTGGCGGCCCTGAAGCCAGGGGCCGAGACCTTTAGCCTTTACCATTCGGCACTCGGGCGCTCGCGGGCCGACTGGTTGATCGGGATGAACATGAGTCGGCTGTTCACACTGCTGGGGCGTCAGTCCGGTTATCAGGGCGTATTGCCGGTCGGTCGGGTGCAAACGCCAACCCTGCGCCTGGTGGTGGATCGCGACCGCAGCATCGCCGATTTCGTGCCGGTCGCCTATTGGGCCATCGATGTGCATCTGCTGCACGACGGCACCACGTTCACCGCCCAGTGGCGTGCGGCCTCCGAGGTTTGCGACGATCAGGATCGCTGCCTGAATCAGGCGTTGGCGCAAAATGCAGCGGCAGCCATTGGCAGTGCGGCGAGTGCCCGGGTGATCAAACTGCGCACCGAGCGGATGCGCGAAGTCGCACCCCTGCCCTTCGATCTGGGCACCTTGCAGGAAGTCTGCTCGAAGAAGCTCGGGCTCGGCGCCCAGGAAACCCTCGACATCGCCCAGGCCCTGTACGAAACCCACAAGGTCATCACCTATCCGCGCAGCGACTGCGGTTACCTGCCCGTGAGTCAGCACAGCGAAGCACCGGGCATTCTGGCCGCGCTGAGGCAGGCTGATCCGGCACTGAACGCCTTGAACGATTTCCTGGAGCCTCAGCGCCGCTCACGGGCCTGGAACGACGCCAAGGTCAGCGCTCACCACGGCATCATCCCCACGGCCGCGGCGAAAAACCTCGATCGGCTGGTGGGCAAGCAGCGGGCGGTCTACACCCTGATCCGCGCGCGTTATCTGGCGCAGTTTCTGCCCAACCATGAATACGACCGGACCCAGGCCGACTTCGACTGCGCCGGTGAAGCCTTGCGTGCCGTCGGCAAGCAGATCGTCGAACCCGGCTGGAAGCGCGCCCTGCCCGAGGCCCTTGCCCCGGCCAAGGGCCGCGAAGCACCGGCGCCGCAAACGCTGCCGGCATTGGCCGAAGGACGTGACTGCGCGGTGGCCGACGTCAAGCTCAAGGACCTCTGGACCCAACCGCCCAAACCGTTCACCGAAGGCGATCTGATCAAGGCGATGAAGAACGTCGCCAAACTGGTGGAAGATCCGCTACTCAAGCAGAAACTCAAAGACACCACCGGCATCGGCACTGAAGCGACCCGCGCCTCGATCATCCAGGGCCTGCTCGACCGTGGTTATCTGATCAAGAACGGCAAGGCCCTGGCCGCCACCCCGGCCGCGTTCAGCCTGATCGATGCGGTGCCGCGTGCCATCGCCGACCCCGGGACCACGGCGATCTGGGAGCAGGCGCTGGACATGGTGCAGAGCGGCGAGATGAGCCTCGAAGAATTCGTCACCAAGCAAGCCGCGTGGATGAGCAAACAGGTCGCCCGTTGCGCCGGCCTGAGCCTGACCATCAGCGGACCGGCAAGCCCCGCCGGGCGCGGCGCCACACCCTGGAAAAACAAGCGCAAGCCCGCCAAACGCAAGCCCTCGACCGGCACTAAACGCGCGGCAAAACCGGCGAGCAAGGCTTGAGGGCACTTCGAGCGAGCCAAAAGGGTCTAGTGTTCTTCAAGCCCAGCGACAGCCCCATTTTCTGAGAAGGCATCGACCATGATTATCGTGCATCACCTGAACAACTCCCGTTCCCAGCGGATTCTCTGGTTGCTGGAAGAACTGACCATCCCTTACGAGCTGAAATGCTATCAGCGCGACCCGAAGACCAACCTGGCACCGCCGGAATTGAAAGCGATCAATGCCCTGGGTAAATCACCGGTCATCGAAGACGGCGCGCAGAAGCTGATCGAGTCCTCGGCGATCATCGACTACCTGATTCGCCGCCATGGCGACGGTCGCCTGCAACCCGATCCGTCCACCCCCGCCTATGACGAATACGTGCAGTGGCTGCATTTCGCCGAAGGCTCGGCAATGTTGCCGTTGATGTTGAACCTGTACGTGGGGCGTCTCGGTGAAGCCGGCGCGCCGTTGCATCCGCGGATCAATTCGGAGGTGGCCAACTACCTGAGCTACCTCGACACGGCTCTGAGCCAGTCCGATTACCTGCTGGGCGATGAGTTCAGCGCCGCCGACATCCAGATGAGTTTTATCGGTGAGATCGCCAGAGCCCAAGGCAAGCTCGGTGACTATCCTCATATAGCGGCCTGGATTGAACGCTTTCAGGCTCGCCCGGCCTATCAAGCCGCACTGAAAAAAGGTGGAAAATACGATTTCGCCCCCCACTGAGTGCGCCTCAGGAGCCTACGAGCATGCCCTTGATAGAACTGCACGCCGCCCAGCGCGACGAACTGGAAACGATTGAAAACCTGATGCAGTTCTACATGTATGACTTCAGCGAGTGGCTGCCGCTGAAGTTCGGTGAGCATGGCTTCTTCAACGCCCAGCCCAAACCGGGTTACTGGCGAAAACCCGCAACCAGGCCGTTTCTGATCAAGGTCGATGGAGAATTGGCCGGCTTCGTGACTGTGGATGATGAAACCCATACTCACGGCGCCGAGTACAACATCGGCTACTTCTTTGTCAGTCGACGCTTTCGTGGCCAAGGCGTCGCGAAGTTTGTCGTTTCCACCCTCTTGAGCCGGTTCCCCGGTCAATGGCAAATTTTCCACCTCGACGTGAATCAGCCTGCGCGGCGGTTCTGGGCCCGGGTCTTGGCTGATCTCACTCATGGCGAGTTCACCCTGCATCAGCTGCCCGTAGACGGTTATCCCTGCACCGTTTACCGATTCCAGACATCGCTGCCATCGTCCTGACTGGCGCTTTCCCATTTCGATTTTTAATTCCAAACGACTTTGTCCGACAATATGTAGTGACCAAAAATAATCACTACAAAACCGTTGACGCCTCCGATTTGCCCTTGCATGATGCAGACGTCTCCCCGATCGGGAGAACAGGCAACACGTTTGAGCAAGCTCGTCTGACCGCCGAGCTGTTTTTCCCGGATACACGCTGCCCACAAGGCAGATTGAAGAAGCTGACCTGGCCTGAACGTCCAGTACAAAGACGAGAAGCGCTGGCGATCAATCCTCATGAAGCTTGTGGCCGACCCTGAAAATGTCGGCAGTAGCCAGAAGGTTTTCGCTGCTTCTCCTCGTTGTGACGCTATTGCGTAGCAGTTATTCAACACGACTACATGCAACAGACGCGGGACCCCGTCATTTTGGCGGCCGACCGCTGACGTCCTGGTTTCGGTGCCAGGGATCAACTAACCGATGGGCTACCTGTATTAGCGAATCAACTTTGAAAGATCACCAAATGGTCAAGGGGCTTACTATGAATCTGAACAATCAACCCACTATCGATGAACTGGCTCATCTGTTCGCTGCACAAAAAGACAGCCATGACAGCCATATTCTTTGGATCAGCAAGTCGGGCCAGGTGCATATCGACTGCCTGTCGACGCACGCAGATGAAGCGGAGTTCGACAAGAACAACCAGAACCTGCTCGCCCGACTGAAGATGTACCGTCGCGGCCAAGGCTATGTCGGCAAGAAAGCCGCGGCTGACAAGGACTTCATCGGTAATGTTCTGCAAACGCTGAAACAGGCATGGGCCTCGATGCAGAACCAGAACGAAGTTCGGGTGATTGACCGGTTCTACTGATACCTCCACACACCATCCATAAAAAGGCCCCGCTCGTCATATCGAGCGGGGCCTTTTTGTTTGTCTCGTGCGCACCAAACAACGCTATGGTTAATCGTGTGCACTGGATCATTGGAGGTTTGTGATGAACATACAACTGACAGGCTTGCTGTTGCTCGTAATGGCCAGTGCTGCCCATGCAAACAGCATCATCGGCGTTCCGTTGTTCGATGCGGACTGCCCCGGCAAAATCATCGTCCACGCGGATCAGGACGGACCGGTGTTGATCAACAGCAAGGAAGCCGAGACCAAAGCCATTGACGATCGCCGATTCGAAGCCAAGGGTTCGGGCGTCGTCATCTCGATCCTCCTCTCCGATGACGACTCGGTCACGGTGTCCTCCACGGGCAAGGCGCCCAATGGTGTGTGCCAATTAATAGAAGACTGATGCCGTCGACTCACCTGCAGCCGCACCCAACACCAGCTCCATAAAAGCCACCGACGCGGCACTGTGATAGTTGTTTTTGCGTCGAAGCAGCGCGGCCCCTCGTTTGGGCGACTCCCCCAACAACGGGATTTTGCGCAACGCGCGGTCCTCGGTGGCAATGGGCTCCGGAAGGATGGTGGCGACGGCCGTGTGCCGAATGACTTCCAGCAAGGTGCTCACCGAGTTGACCTCGATTACCACCTTCGGCGTGATTTGCTCCTGGGCAAAGTACTCATCGATACGGGTGCGGGTAACGAAGTCCGGGGCCAGCAGCGCAAACTCCAGCTGCGCGACCTCTTGCGCGGACAACCCGACCTGGCTTTCGTATAACGGGTGATCGCGTCCCACCATGACACCCAAGGTCTCGGTAAACGCCGGGATCGACTCGATGTCGGCATTTCTGACCTGGGTAAACGCGATGGCGATGTCCAGTGAGTCATCCACCAGCCCGGCCTCGATGTCATCCATCGACAGCTCGAAAATCTGCAGACGGATGTTCGGATACCGCGCCACGTAATCACGCACCAGCGGCCCCACCAGGTACGCCATGAACGTTGGGGTCATGGCCAGCCGCAAGGTGCCGCGGGACAAGTCCTTCACGTCATGCAGCGCACGTTTGCCCGCCTCCAGTTCCACCAGCACCCGACGAGCACATTCGATGTAGGCCTCGCCCGCATCGGTGGGTTTGACCGTGCGCGAGGTTCGGTCGAACAGGCTGACACCCAGGGTTTCTTCCAGTTGCCGGATCTGTTGGGACAGGGTCGGCTGCGAGACGTGAAGCGCCTCGGCGGCGCGGGTGAAACCGCCGTGGTCGGCGACCGCCAGCAAATAGCGCAAATGTCGGAGCAGCATGGGGAATCACCATCTATAGGCTGTGCTTATGCGCTGCATTGTATATCGGTCTTGGACGCTATGGATCGATCGGCAGAAGATTGCTCCACACCCAAGCAACATCACTCCCGACAGGAGAAACACCATGCAACAGTCCCACGCTTACAACGACCCAAGCCTGGCCCTGACCACGTCGATCCTCGACGTAAAAGCGCGCAAAAACCTGTCCTGGCAGGACCTGACCGACGGCACCGGCCTCGGTCTGGCTTACGTCACTGCCGCCCTGCTCGGTCAGCATCCGCTGCCGGAAAGCGCCGCCAAAGTGATTGGCGAGAAACTGGACCTGGACGCCGACACCGTGGCCCGCCTGCAGATCATCCCGTTGCGCGGCAGCCTCTCGGGTGTCCCGACCGACCCGACCATCTACCGCTTCTACGAAATGATCCAGATTTACGGCACCACCTTGAAAGCCCTGGTTCATGAACAATTCGGCGACGGCATCATCAGTGCGATCAACTTCAAGCTCGACATGAAGAAAGTCGAAGACCCGGAAGGCGGCTCCCGCGCGGTGATCACGCTCGATGGCAAGTTCCTGCCACTGCGTCCTTTCTAAGCGGATGCCGGCCCGCGCCACGCTAAATCCGTAGCAGCTGCCGAGCCTGCGAGGCTGCGTTCGAGGACGAAGTCCTCGCCGACCCAGGCGACTGCTGCGCAGCCGAACGCAGCCTCGCGGGCTCGGCAGCTGCTACTCAGAACATCCGATACACCCATGAGGAAGTCGCCATGAAAGCGCTCATCGAAGGTTTTTTGAAGTTTCAGAAAGACGCCTTTCCGCAACGGACCGACCTGTTCAAACACCTGGCCACCACCCAGCATCCAGGCACGCTGTTCATCACCTGCTCCGACAGCCGTGTAGTGCCAGAATTGCTCACCCAACAAGAACCCGGTGAACTGTTTGTGATCCGCAATGCCGGCAACATCGTGCCCTCCTACAGCCCCCATCCCGGCGGTGTGTCGGCCACGGTCGAATATGCGGTCGCAGTGCTCGGCGTCACCGATATTGTGATCTGCGGGCACTCGGACTGCGGCGCCATGACCGCCGTCGCCAAGTGCACCTGCATGGACCACCTGCCCGCCGTCAGCGGCTGGTTGCAACACGCCGAGTCAGCGAAAGTCATCAACGAGTCCCGCCCTCACGCCAATGAAGCGGCGAAGGTGAGTTCAATGGTTCGGGAGAATGTCATCGCGCAATTGGCCAATATTCAGACACACCCGAGCGTGCGCCTGGCTCAGGAGAAAGGCCTGTTGAATTTGCATGGTTGGGTTTACGACATCGAGACCGGTTCGGTCGACGCACTGGATGCCAACAGCCACCGTTTCGTGGCGCTCGCCGAGTACCCGGACACCTGTGCCCTTCAAGCGAGATCCCTAGAAGCAGCAGCCTGAATCGACTCGCCGCGAGACGATCGATGCAGCGCTCCCGGCTCACGGGAGCGCCGCACTAACACGATCGACAAGGTTATTTATCGTCCCGATTCTCAGGGCTCTCTTCAGCGTTGGGTGGTTCTGGAATACTGCCTGGGGTGAACACGTGAGTCAGCAAGTCTCTGGCATCGACATCGACGACCCCCTGAACCGAACGAGTCAGAGCAACAGCCTGCTCACACTGTTTATGGGTGTTGACGCGGCCGCTCAATGCCACCGTGCCCCCGTGGGTTTTGACATGGATTTGCAGGCCAAGACTGGGTTCGGCCATCGCGAGGGCTGACTTCACCCTCGCGGTAATCCACGTGTCGTGAACGCCCCTTTCCAGATCATGAGAGTATTGTTGGAAGGAATGAAGTTTCATGGTGTGACCCTCTCTCCGTCATCAGATGCACTGCCCGTCCATTGGCTGTGCAGCCTTGACGCTCAGGCGAGCGTTATGGACATCTGATTCGTTTTGGAGTGCTCGCCACGCCCATACGGACGCACATTAAGTATAGTGCGGCCGTTGATTGGGGTCGTGGTGCTGGATCAGCGTTTGACCGACAGATCCGTCTGGGTCATGCGACTGCGGATCGTGAACACCCCATCTCCCGAGAGAATCGCGCTGCGAGCAAACAGGCGACCGCTCTCCCAGTTCGAAAGCCCCAGTTCCGGCTTGTTCAGCGCGTACTGTCCGTCGACCCAACGGGTAATCCCGTTACCGACAAAGGGTGCGTTTACCGCGTTGTAGAAGCGTTCCTGAGCCTCGGCATCTTCACTGATCAACGACACGGTGAACTGCGGGCTATAGCGATTGAACAACGCGATGGCGCTGTCCAGGTCATCGACGATCTTCAGGCTGACTTCCGGGGTTTCTTCCCATTCCCACTCGCGGCCCAACTGGTCCTCGGGCAGCGGTTCGGCCAGGGCTTCGGTTTGATAGCCTTCGGCGCGGTACACCTCAACGCTGGCGGTCTGCCAATCGGTCGGCAGGTACGGCTCGCTGCCTTCGACGATGTGCAATTTGCAGCCCTGCCCGCGTGCGGTGCCGGCTTGTTGCAGCGCGTCGAGGAACAGCGGCAGCAGTTCTGCGACACG
The DNA here is from genome assembly GCF_059716185.1 of Pseudomonas sp. LBUM1645. Taxonomy (NCBI): domain Bacteria; kingdom Pseudomonadati; phylum Pseudomonadota; class Gammaproteobacteria; order Pseudomonadales; family Pseudomonadaceae; genus Pseudomonas; species Pseudomonas sp. LBUM1645. The sequence continues at coordinate 3,019,928 of NZ_CP166811.1, read as the reverse complement.
CTCACGGTGAATCAGGCAGACGTTCATCGTGTTGCAGACTTTGCGATCCAGCGAATTGCGCACTACCGCGGCAAAGCGCTGGGCATCGGCGTCCTTGTCGGCGATCAGCCAGGCACCACCGGTGCCATGCAGGCTGACGGCGGTGCCGGCCTGTTGGGCGATGCTGCCCAGTTGACTGACCGCACGACCTGAACCACGGGCCACCGCCAGCGACAGGCGCCGGTCGGCGAACATCGCCCAACCGGCGGCGTGATTGACGCTTTCCACCAGCGACACCGCGCCGGTCGGCAACCCGGCGTCGCTCAGTGCCGGATTCAACGCGTGGGTGACGATGGCTTGCGCCGTGCCCAACGCATCGCTGCCAATGCGCAGCACCGCCGTGTTACCCGTGCGCAACACACCGGCGGCGTCGGCGAAGACATTCGGCCGGCCTTCGAAGACGAACGCGACGATGCCCAGCGGCGAGACCACTTGCTCGACTTTCCAGCCGTCATGCTCGATGCAACTGACCACTTTGCCGCGCGTGGCCGACGCATCACGCCAGGCCCTGAGGCCGGCGATCATGTCGCGGCGCATGCGTTCATCCGCCAGAAGCCGCGTGGTGGAACGCCCACGGGCCTTGGCCCGCTCGATGTCGGCCAGGTTGGCGGCTTCGATCAAGGCCCAGCAGTCAGGGTTTTCCAGGCGTTGGGCGAAGCGATCAAAGAACTCGCTGATGGCTTGATCGGAGACCGCGGACATTGCGCTGAACGCCGCTTCGGCACGCTCGATTGCGATGGTCGCCGCTTGCTGGTCAGCCACCGGAATCAGCAACAATTCGCCGCTGACCTGCTCCACCAGCAAATGGTCCCCGGGCTGAAAACGCGCGGCCAATTCGGGGCTGACCACAGAGACACGATTCCCGGCGAAAGGGATAGGCGTGCCAGCGACTAGACGTTCGAGCGCAAGAGACATGAAGCGGTTTCACCATGCAATGGGCGGCCGGAAAATGTATAGGAAAATCCCTGGGGCGTCATTAACCGCACGCCTGACCGGTGATCGAAAACCCGGCAGCCCTGCACCCGGCCCTCCTACGCTGAAAGAGGTACATCAGCGTTTCCTGTTTTCCAAGGAGGCCGTCATGAGCGATGAATTCACAAGCCATGGAGCGGCCCTTGACGATGAAGGTCTGGCGCAGGCGCTGGACCTTGCCAAAGTCAGTGCCGCGCAACTCTGGGCTGTTTTGGCAGTAGAAACCTCCGGCAACGGGTTCTATCCCGATCGCCGTCCGAAAATCCTTTACGAGCGCCACGTATTCAGTCGGCTGACCCACCAGAAGTTTGACGCGCAACACCCGGATATCAGCAGCAAAACCCCCGGCAACTATGGTGCAACGGGGGCGCATCAATATGACCGTCTGAACCTGGCCGTCGGCCTGAACAGGAACGCTGCCTTGCAAAGTACATCGTGGGGGCTGGGGCAGATCATGGGATTCAATTTTGCGCAGACCCGTTCGGCGGATGTCGAGACGATGATCAGGCGAATGGTCGAGTCCGAAAACCAACAACTGCTGTGCACCGTTGGCACGCTGATCGAAGGCGGGTCAGTCGCGGCATTACGGGCCAAGGACTGGGCCAACTTTGCACGCCGCTACAACGGCCCCAACTACGCAATCAATAACTACGACGTGAGGCTCAGCGCGGCGTATCAGAAGTTCTCCTATGGTGGCACGCCGGACCTGAGAATCCGTATGGCGCAAACCTACTTGACGTACCTGGGCTGGCATCCCGGCCCTGTCGACGGCATCGTCGGCAAACAGACCCGGGATGCGATGAATCTCTTTCAGGCAAGAGAGCAGCTGGATATCACCACGGTGCTGGACGATGAAACGCTGGCGTGTTTGCGCAACCGGGTCGAAGCATTGCCGCGCTGACTAGAACACCGACCAGCCAATCCGCTGACTCAGGAACTCCAGCGCGGCCATGCCCGCGAGGGAGTTGCCGGCGGTGTTCAACTCCGGTGACCAGACGCACACCGTGAACTGCCCCGGCACCACCGCAACAATCCCCCCGCCCACGCCGCTCTTGCCGGGTAAACCGACGCGATAGGCAAAGTTGCCGGCTTCATCGTAGAGGCCGCTGGTGGCCATGATCGAGTTGACTTGCTGGGTCTGGCGGGCGGTGAGGATCTGTTCGCCGCTGTGTTTGCAGAAACCGTCGTTGGCCAGAAAACAGAACGCCCGCGCCAGATCCACACAGCTCATGCGCAGCGCGCAATGGCTGAAGTAACTGCGCAGTACCGCTTCGACGTCGTTGTGGAAATTGCCGAAAGACTGCATCAGATAGGCCATCGCAGCGTTGCGCGCGCGATGCTGGTATTCGGACTCGGCGACCTTGCCGTCCACCATGACTTGCGGGTTGCCGGACAGCCGACGGACAAAATCGCGCATGGACAGGGCCGGCGCGGCAAAGCGTGACTGGTTGATGTCGCAGATCACCAGCGCACCGGCGTTGATGAAGGGATTACGCGGGCGTCCGCGCTCGAACTCCAGTTGCACCAGCGAATTGAACGGCTGACCGGAAGGCTCGTGACCCAGGCGCTTCCAAATTTCTTCACCGGAGTGTCCGATGGCCTGCACCAGGCTGAACACCTTGGAAATACTCTGCACCGAGAACAACGTATGGGCATCGCCGGCGCAATACAGTTCGCCGTCATTGCCGTACACCGCGATGCCCAGTTGATCGGCCGGCACCGTACCGAGGGCAGGAATGTAGTCAGCCACCTTGCCCTGGCCGATCAGGGGACGTACTGCGTCAAGGATCTCGTTCAACAGCGCTTGCATGCCGGGTTCCGAAGTCACGCCCCATGGGATTGCGGGGACACAGACGCTAGACGCCACGGGGCGGGGCCGGATCACAGTTTTATACCGATACACCACAGCACCCTGTGGGAGCGAGCTTGCTCGCGATAGCGGACCAACAGTCGACATAGATGTGTCTGACACACCGCTATCGCGAGCAAGCTCGCTCCCACAATTGGTTTTGTGTTGGCTGTGTATCGGAGTGTGTACAGCGCCCTTCCCGACACACCCCGCCCCTAAAACCTCACGCCAAAGACACATCGCAGATACACCCGCTTGATGAACTGTGACTGTCGATTGGCCAAGCCGATCAAAGCGCTCAACTCACTCAATGCTACGGAGTATCACCATGTTCAAGCTCTCGACTTCTTCCTTGACCCTCGGCCTGATCATCGCTGGCGGCCTGGCCCTGTCCAACGTGGCTTCAGCCTCCGAATCCGAAGCATTCAGCATGAAACAACTGGCCCACGGCTACAGCCAGGTCCAGGCCGACACGGCAGAAAAACCGGCGGAAGGTAAATGTGGCGAAGGCAAGTGCGGCGCCGGCGAGTAACCCTTTGCGTGGGGCAAGCCGCTGCCCCACTCCCCTGACTGAACGGAGATCAAGCCCATGACCACCTCACTCTCATCGGCCGTGAAAGGCCTGCACCTGAACCTCGACCGTGCCGGTAGCTGGATCGCGCCGCTGACCCTGCGGGTGTTCCTCGCCTGGGAGTTCTTCGAATCAGGCCTGGAAAAATTCAATGGCGAAAACTGGTTCGCCGATATTCAGGACAGCTTCCCGTTCCCCTTCAACCACGTGCCGGCCACGCTGAACTGGGAACTGTCGATGTGGGCCGAACTGATCTGCGCCCTGGCCATTCTGGTCGGCCTGGGAACGCGGGTCTCGGCAATCATTTTGATCGTGGTCACGGTCGTCGCGACCGCTGCCGTTCACTGGCCGGCTGATTGGTCTACATTGAGTGAGCTTGCCCAGGGTTACGCCATCAGCAACAAGGGTCATGGCAATTTCAAACTGCCACTGATCTACCTCGCGGCGTTTATGCCGCTGTTGCTCTCGGGTGCCGGCAAGCTCAGCCTCGATGCGCTGTTGGCTCGGGTCTTCTGGCGTCGCGATAACCGCTAAAACGCCAGGGACTCGATAACGTCCCTCGGTTCAATAGTGGAGCAAACGTCATGAGCCTCACCCTCTATGGTTTTGACGGCAGTACTTATGTGCGCACCGTGAAGATGCTGCTGGTGGAAAAAGACGCGGACTTCGACCAGGTGCAGATCAACGTGATCAAAGGCGAGCCGCACCTGCCAGAGCACTTGGTGCGTCACCCTTTCGGCAAGGTGCCCGTCATCGACCATGACGGGTTCCGGGTGATCGAAACCGGCGCGATCGTGGCCTACCTGGACGAAGTCCTGCCAGGCCCGTCCATCACCCCTGATAACGCCCACGACCGCGCTCGCACCCACATGGCCCAGGGCATTTACGATTCCTATGGCTATGGCAACCTTGTGCAAGTGTTCGGCTACCATCTTTTTCCTGACTTCATTGGAGGACAGAATGAAGATTCGCGCCGCAAAGGCATCGAGAACTCGAAGCGGGTGCTGCGCGAGCTGATGAAAATAAAAGGCACCGATCCCTATATCGCAGGTCTTGAACCCAGCATCGGCGACTTTTACCTGGCGCCGGGCTGCGCCTACATCGCCATGACCCCGGATGCACCGCAGGTGTTTTCCGTGGACGGTTTCGACGGATGGTGGAAACGTATGCAGTCTCTGCCAAGCTTCAAGGCCACGCAGCCGAAATAAGCTTCAACCCAACTCACTTGTGTAGACAGGAGCCACCATGAGCGTGACCACCCAATGGATCGAGATCGACAGCGCCGACGGTAAATTTGGCGCTTACCTGGCGATTCCGCACACCCGCAAAGGCCCGGGGATCGTGCTGATCCAGGAAATTTTCGGCGTGAATGAACACATCCGCTCGGTCGCCGACCAATACGCTGCCGACGGTTACCTGGTGATTGCACCGGACCTGTTCTGGCGCAGCGGCCACCGCATTGAACTGACCTACGACGAGGCCGGCTGGAAACGCGCCGTCGAGTTGATGAACGCCACCGACGTCGGCAAGGCACAGACCGACATCGAACTGGCCATTGACGCCTTGAAAGCCCAGCGGGGCCTGGACGGCGGGATCGCCTCGATTGGTTACTGCTTCGGTGGTTTGCTCTCGTACCACACCGCCGCCAATGGGCTGGTGGACGTGGCCATCGCCTATTACGGCGGCGGAATCCAGAATCAGCTGGACCGGGCCGATGAAATCGAAGTGCCGCTGCTGATGCACTTCGGTGAACAGGACAGCCACATCCCACTGGAAGCCGTGGAGAAAATCGCCGAACGTTTCGAGAACAACGATAACGTCGAAATTGTCGTGTACCCGGAGGCCGAACATGGCTTCAACTGCTCGCATCGCGACAGCTACAACCAACGCGCAGCGGCTGAGGCCCATGGCAATACGTTGATCTTTTTAGGGCAGGAACTGTAAGGGCCTGTAATGGCCTCATCGCGGGCAAGCCACGCTCCCACATTGGAATGCATTTCCCCTGTGGGAGCGTGGCTTGCCCGCGATGGGGTCGACACGGTCTCAGCCGCTTAACGACTGGTTTCCTCCACCACCTCGTTCACCATCAACTTCGGATGAACACTGCGCTCATGCACATGGGCTGTCGGTGTACGGTCGATCAGCAAGCTCAACAGTTCCGGACGGCTGTAGTGACCGCGCGAATCCATCATGCGTTTGCGTTTGTCGATCAGGCCCATGTCGAGGTCGACGATCACCTCACCTTCGCCTTCAGTCAGCGAGCCCAGCACCGAACCGTCCGGGCTAATGATGGCGGTGAAGCAACCACCGGAAATCGGCCCGATGGGGCAACTGGTGTCGGCCATGATTTGCGCCTGTTGTTCAGGGTTCAGCCAGGCTGTGGAGTTGACCACGAAGCACGCCGCCTCCAGCGCATGCTGGCGGATGCTGACTTCCATTTGCGAGGTGAACAGCGGCCCGGCAAACGACCCCGGGTACATCGACGCATGGATCTGTTCGCCATCGGCCATCAAGGCATAACGGGCCAGCGGGTTGTAATGTTCCCAGCACGCCAATTGGCCGATGCGCCCTACCGCGCTGTCGGTGGCGCGCAGGCCGGAGCCGTCGCCCATGCCCCAGATCATGCGTTCGTGATAGGTCGGGGAAATCTTGCGGCGATGCTGAATCAGGGTGCCGTCGGCATCGAACAACAACTGCGTGTTGTACAGCGTTCCGCCGTCGCGTTCATTGACGCCGATGGAGACCACCATTCCCGCCTGTCTGGCGGCGGCGCCGATGGCCTCGGTGGCCGCCGAAGGGACAGTGACGGCCTGATCCAGCAGTTTGAGGTGTTCAGCCGCCATTTCGAAAGGCGACTGAACGAACGAGAAGTACGGGTAGTAAGGCACGATGGTTTCCGGGAACACGGCGAACTGCACGCCCTGCTCGCCGAGCTCGAGAATCTTCTGCACCACTTTGTCGACGGTGCCTTCACGGCTGTAAAGAACGGGGCTGATTTGTACGGCGGCGGCTTTTACGAGGGTCATGGCGGTGATCTCATTGAGGGAGTGGACTTCAACGAGATCAAAATTACGCCAATAATATTTAGACCGAAATGTCGAATACACCACCTTTTAGGACGCGTTGAGCATCACCCGCGATTGGCGCGTTGGATGACCTGCGGTGGTTGGCCAAAAGCACGGATAAACGCCCGACGCATGCGCTCGCGATCGCCAAAACCGGTATCGGTTGCCACCACGTCGATGGGGTGCCGACCGGTTTCCATCATCAGTCGCGCCGCTTCCACCCGCAGGTTTTCGATGGCTTTAGCCGGTGACTGCCCGGTTTCGGCATGGAACACGCGGCTGAACTGCCGAGGGCTGAGGTTGGCGGCACTGGCCAGTTCCTCGACCGACAGCGCGGACTTCAGGTTCTGCTTGGCATAGGCCAACGCGGCCTGGATGCGATCGGTCTTGGGCTCCAGTTCGAGCATCACCGAAAACTGCGACTGCCCTCCCGCGCGTCGGTGGTACACCACCAATTGCCGAGCCACCCGCCGCGCCACTTCCGCGCCCAGGTCGCTTTCAACCAGGGCCAGTGCCAGATCGACACAAGCACTCATGCCCGCAGCCGTCCAGATGTTGCCGTCGTTGATGAAGATCCGGTCTTCCTCGACCTTCACCTTCGGGTACGCCTTCTGCAGCGCCGGGGCATGGCACCAGTGAGTGGTCGCGCGGCGGCCATCGAGCAAACCGGCCTCGGCCAGCGCAATGGCGCCGGTGCAGATCGAGCCCAGACGCCGGGTGGTCCGGCTGGCGTTGCGTAAAAACGCCACCATGCCCGGTGATACCGGACGGATCAGGTTGTCGCCCAGCACCAGCAACGTGTCGAACGAGCGCTGGTCGAACGCCGAGGTTTCCACGCCAAACCCGGCGGAGGTCTGCACCGTACCGCCGCGCTCGGACAGCAAGGCAATGTTGTACGCCGGTTCGTCGGTGGCCATGTTGGCCAACTCGAACGTGGCGCACATGGCCAGGCCCAACACCTGAAACCCGGGGTAAACGATGAGTCCGATTGTGTGCATGGCGACTGCTTCTTTTGACCTTAAAGGTGGCATGACTGATTTTACCGCCACTGACTTTGCGCTAAACCCTCTTATTGGGTCTATAAATAACTGTAATCAGTTGGCCGAAAACAAGAGGCACAGGCCATGGACAATAAGGATTCAGGCACTAATCTGGCCTTCTGGCTGCCAGGCAGTGCGGTCATCCTGAGTCTGGTGGTATCGATGTTCGCCCTCAACCGCGAACCGTTCCTTGAACCGCGGCCGATCGGCGCGCAGTTCCAGGCACAACTGCCCATCGAAGCCCGGTTATGGCAAGACCCTTTCGATGCAGTCGAGCGTTATCGCAAGAAGCTCACGGACAGCAAGAACCCGGATGCGGAGCATGTTTGCAGCCCGGATCTTTCTCCCCTGTCCGGAGACAAACCGGCGCCCGACATCATGGTGGCGCTGGTCGAAGGCGGCCCTTACGCCGACGAAGTCGAACGGCGCCGGCGCATTCGTTATGCGCTGCTGGCAGGGTTCAAGAATTCCCACCGAGTGCCGGATCAAGAGCAGTACATCCATTGTTTGAGACTCGTAGCCAACCTGTCGCTGGATACCCCGCAGAAAACCGCTTTCGTCGACGCGCCCTATGAAATATTCGTCTCCAGCCCCTTCGATCCGCCGACGGCACTTGAAGGGTCGCCACCACCGCCTGATCGAACGATCGTGTTCTGGTTCAAACAGGATGCGCTCGGCTCAACGCCGCTGCAGTTGCTCGAAACGTTACGCGACACCCTGAAAAATAAAATTGCTGCGGCATGCGCTCCGAAACCGTGTTCCGAGCCACCCGACACGGCTGTCCTGAAGGTCATCGGCCCTTCTACCTCAACCGTCCTGCGCGACATGTTCCAGGACCAGGACATCGGCCAGGCCACGCCGAAGGTCGAAATCTACTCACCGCTGGCCACTGCCGATAACGAGACGCTGGATCGCGGTTACCAGAAGCTGTCGCCGCCGCTGGCGAACAGACAATCCATGAAGTTGCTGCGCACCGTCAGCGACGACGGCACCATGACGCAACTGATGCTGGAGGAGCTGAAGTTGCGCCGTGTGGACCCGGCCGCGGGTGTGCGTTGCAGCGAAGGCAAGCTGCGACGGATCGGCTCACCATGCACCCGCGATCTGCGTCGCAGCGGCAATCGCATCGCGTTGATTTCCGAGTGGGACAGTTTCTACAGCCGCGCCCTGATCGAAAGCTTCAAGTCACAGGTTGCCAGGGATGCCCGCCTGGGCAGCGACGAAAAAAACCATAGGGATGTGGTCGATCAGTGGATTTTGCGCTTCAGCTATCTACGCGGCCTGGACGGGCGACTTCCGGAAGAATCCGCGAGCAACGATAAAACCGCCAGTACCGATCCCGGTAAAAATAAAGCCCCGACCCAACTTGATCTGAGTCCACTGGAGAAATCCGACGGCAACTCCCAGCTCGACTACCTGCGGCGCCTCGCCGACCATATCGCTAATGAGGACGCGGCCTATCGACGCAACGGCGAAAGCGGCATCGGTGCCATCGGCGTACTGGGCGTCGATGCCTACGACAAGCTCCTGGTGCTGCAAGCGCTGAAGAGTCGGATGCCGTACAAACTGTACTTTTCCACCGACCTCGATGCCCGCATGTTGCAACGGGGCCAGGCGCAAACCACGCGCAATCTGATTCTTGCCGCCCCCTACGGACTCACGCTGACCCGCGCCCTGCAGCAAGACGTGCCGCCGTTTCGCGACAGCCTGCAAAGCGCGGTGTTCATCTCGGTGCTGGCCGCGCTGGCGCCGCAATCCTACGACGCCAAGCGCGCGAAGTTCGACTATTCCAAATCGGAGCTGCTCTCGCCGGGCATCTATGAAGTGGGGATCAGCGGCTTCATTCCTCTGGCGAGCCGGCTGACCGCGTCACGCCCCGCTAATTGCGAAGCACCGACACAATCGCAGTCCGATCGAGGCGTACGTCCGCACGACCTGATGGCGCTGCGCTGCCTTCAGGACCCCTCACCGCCGCCCTACCCTGAACCCTCCAAATCAATTCGCGAGCGCTTCAAGCAAGCCCAATCATTTTTCTGGGCTGGGCCACTGACGATCACCCTGCTGATACTCGCCGGGTTCATCGTCTGGTGGCGCATAGAGGGCCCGAAAGATGACCATGACGCACGGCTGGCCTGGGTTCGCGGCGTGCCGATGACACTGTTTATGGTGGCGGCGGCCTGCGCATTCATCGCCACACGGTTCTGGCATGCGGAGTTTCTCTGGTTCACGTTCGTGCTGATATTGCTGGGTATCATCTCGTCGAACCTGACCCGGCGCACCGCAAGGCAACTGGCGATGGCCAAGGACTCGACAGCCAGCATGGACACTGGCTTATACGACTCCCGGGCGTGGTACATCGTGGTCCCTCTTGTCATGTTCATCCTCGCGCTGATGCTGGCGTACCAGATGCGCAGCACACTGACGGACAACGGACTGGGTGAGCCGATGTTCCTGTTTGAAGGCATCAGTGCCTGGCCCACCGTGGCACTGCGATTGCTGGCCGTGTTGATCTCCCTCTCGGCACTGGCATGGGGCTGGCGCAACCTGCGCATCAATCGGACCGAGATCGAAGCCACGTACCATTTGCGCCTGCACATGCGCAAATACGAGATGACGTTGTGGGGACAGGTCCGGCGCTTGATTCGCCGGGGCAAAGGCTGGACATTGCGTCGTTGGTGCAACGAGCTGGGGCATTGCCTGCTGAAGATTTTCTTCCCGTTAATGACCGCCAGCGAAGAATGGTCAAAGTCCTGCGCACCGGCACAGGCCGCTTGCACGGACGGTCGCAAGATGATCGTCATTGCACGCTTCTGGGGTGAGCACTGCGTCTGCGGCTCCTTCGGCGCCCGAATGCTGCGGGCCATGCTCGCCACGTGGGTTTACGTCGTGGTCACCAGCGTGCTGTTTGTCATCTGGCCCATGGAAGGCATGCCCGTTCGCGGCACATCGATGTGGTGGATGATGAGCTGGCTGATCCCCACCCTGACGTTCCAGGTGCTGGTGTTCTGGGTCGTGGATGCCAACCTGCTGCTGTCGCGATTCATCCGCCATCTCAGCGAGCATCATGCGATCTGGCCTGGCACCTTGCAGATGGAGCACAAGAAAACCTTTGGCATGCTCAAGCATCCGTGTATCGACGAGTGGGTGGATTTGCAGTTGATCGCCAAGCGCACTTCGGCCGTCAACCGTCTGATCTATGCACCGACGGTGGTCATGTTGATCCTGTTGGCATCGCGCAGCAGTCTGTTCGATAACTGGCCGACACCGCCCGGCCTGATGATTTCGTACCTGCTGACAGCGCTGGTGCTGCTCGTCTCCGCGCTGTCGCTGCGGCGTGCAGCGGAAAAAGCTCGTACGGTTGCATTGCAACGACTCGACGCCTACCTGCTGCAAACGCCCGAAACGACGCCTTGCTACACCAAGTTCAAGATGATCCGCGAGCGGGTTGCGACGTTCAATACCGGCTCGTTCTCACGCTACGCCGACGACCCGTTGATCAGGGCGCTGCTGCTGTCGCTGACCGGTATCGGCGGCTCGGCCATTGTCGATGCGCTGAACTATGCGAAGTTCTAGCAGCAACGCGTATTACATTTTCCACGGCCGAAGCGGGCCTCCTGACGCTCACGGAAAAACGCCGAATAGGTCATGACCGGCTCGCCGGGATGATTGAGCGCCATTTGCGCAACGTAGTTATCGTAATCGGGCACGCCGACCATTAAACGCGCGCTCTGGCTGAGGAACTTCGCGACATGCTGCAGTTTGCGGTACATGGCAAATCTCTCTATGCGTGTGGGATTGGCCCATGAAAGCGCACTGATGTATCTGCAATGTGTCAGCACCGGGGCGCTTTGTATGTTCAAGTATCAAGCGCATCGATGCTCAACACCCGGCTCGTTCTCACGCTAGGCTGAAGAGTAACGACATCGTGAAAGGAGGCGTTTGAGATGCAACTCATCACGTTGAAAATCGACAAGCCGGAAGCAACAAACTTCATTTTCGGTCAGACCCACTTCATCAAGTCCGTCGAGGACATCCACGAAGCGTTGGTCAATGCCGTGCCAGGTATCCGCTTTGGCGTGGCCTTTTGCGAAGCCTCCGGTAACTGCCTGGTGCGCTGGTCTGGCACCGATACCGCCATGATCGAACTGGCCCGGAGCAATGCCCAAGCCATCGGCGCAGGCCATAGCTTCATCATTTTCCTCGACGATGGCTTCTATCCCGTAAACGTGTTGAACGCCGTCAAAATGGTTCCAGAGGTGTGCCGCATTTTTTGTGCAACGGCTAATCCGACTGAAGTGATTCTCGCCGAGACGGACCAAGGACGAGCGATTCTGGGCGTCGTGGATGGCTTCTGTGCCCGCGGCATTGAAGGCGAGGAAGACATCCTGTGGCGCAAGAACCTGTTGCGGCAGATCGGCTACAAGCTTTGAGCTCGATCCGTTAACCAGGCGCTGAATGAGCAGGGTTGGCTGACGTCAACTCACGGCCAGGAGCGGACCTTCACAAATCTTCGTCTACAATTCGAAGCCATGATGGTGGCATTTTCTAATTCGGGTTCTTACAGGCTTTGGCTCGGCGAATATTCGGGCATGGGGCCACAAAAAAGGAGCACCGCCATGCAGGAGCGCCTGATGCCTGTCTCGTTCTACGAAGACACGGTAGTTCTGGTTGGTCAGGGGGCTGATCCGTTTGTAGCTATGAAGCCGATCGTCACAAATATGGGACTGGACTGGAATACGCAGTTCCGAAAACTGGGGGAGAAATTTAACTCAGCCATGGTTGAAATGACCACAACTGGCGGTGATGGCAAGCAATACAGAATGACCTGTCTCCCCCTTCGCAAGCTTCCGGCCTGGCTCTTCTCAATCAGCCCGAACAACGTAAAACCCGAATTTCGCGCCAAGATCATTCGTTACCAGGAAGAATGCGACGACGTGTTGTGGGACTACTGGACCAAGGGCAGCACTTCTCGCTCTGAATCGCCCAATGTTGCTCAACTTATAGCCCTCTCACGCCATCGGGTTGCACTGCTCAAAGAATTGAGTCGTACCTGCGACAACGCCATCCGCACTGCGATCCATGAGCAACTTGCACTCGCTTCCCACCAGTTAGGATTGTCAGTCCCCGACCTGACCAGCATCGGGACTCGGACACCGGCACCCGCCGATATTTTGATCGAGTTTTGGAGTGCGCTAGAGCTCCTGGACAGCAAGGGTGTGCGCTACAACCACTGCACCCCATCGAAGGGTTTTATCTACTTGCAGCTTCCCCACCTCGCACAGCTATTCAAAAAACACAACATTCAGGTCAAGTTCACACGCGAACTACGTCAAGCGATGAAAGAATCCAAGCAGCCTCGTTATGTGAGCAACACTACTCAACACAGCGTAATGGAACATATTTCATTGAAATGCTGGGTATTTGAGGGGCCCATTCGCCGTGAGCGAGAGGTTTTTGAGGCCCGCCAGAAACATCCAGTCAGGCAAAATACAGCCTGACTAAATGTACATCAGCCGAACGACCCAGAAACGCCCGCTGAACGATTTAGCCAATCTGTTGCATCGACCGGTTGAATCCACAGCCAGGAGCTGCCGGTGGTCGTTGCATTTCGCTTGTCATCGGCGTTTGACTAAGCTGAACACAGCAGCGGCCATCAGCGGATCCGGATGGGTATCAAGACGGTAAATCACTAAGGAGACGACTATGTATGCGGTCATAAGAACCTACTCAGGTCCGGGTGCAAAGCAGCTTTTCGATGTCTTGGAAAAGCAAAAGGCTGACGTCGAAGCTGCCCTCCGGAAAGTGACTGGCCTCGCAAGCTACACACTGCTACCTCTCGCTGATGGTGGTATGTCGGTGACTGTTTGCACGGACAAGGCAGGCACCGATGAGAGCATGAAAGTCGCTCGCGACTGGATCCAGAAAAACGCCTCGCACATCCACGCGAACCCGCCGGTCGTCACGGAAGGTCCGGTCATTGTGCAGATCAATTAGCGCGCCCCTTGCATACGCGTGAACATTTTTACCTGCTTGTGCAGCAGAAATCGCGAAGGAGTCTAATATTGAAATGCCATAGGTTGGTCCATCCCCTATCTGCGTAATGATGCGTGGGACCGTTGGCAACCAGGCGGCTTTGGAGCCAACACCGGACCGGTGTTGGCTAAATAGATTTCAACTTGGAGGGAACCATGAGCAATCTCATCGCCAGCGGCGAGCCACCTGAAGCCGTCCGCCTCATGGTCAAGGTTTACGCTTACTTGCTGCTCGCAGGATTTGCATTTGTTCCGGCCTATCTGATTGGCTACTTATACGTCTTTCAAGACCCCACTCTTATTTTCGAACACCACCTGTTCCATATAATTGCGATCACGGCAGCTACCTTGGCGGGCCTGTTTGTTACTTACGTAACGTGGCGCTGCTATCAGTCATCGGGAGATCCGCTGCTGCGATGGATGACGCTTGGTTTCCTCGGTTTTGTACTGATCTACGCGCTGCATGGTGCGTTCACCGGGCAAGCGCACCACAATATCTGGCTCTTCCTGCTTTATGGACCGGCCTCTCGACTGGTCATGTCGATTCTGCTGTTAGTCGGAATGCTGTCGTACCACCGCCCACCTGATGCCGCGGACCAACGAATGAAGGCCCGCCCGTGGTTGACCTGGATAGGACTGTTCCTGCTGGTTGACGTGGCAGTGGCGTACGTCGCGAATTCACCGATCGCCGGCAATATCGCGGTGCGCCTCTCGATGGAAGGTGGTGCCCTCATTCTTTCTACATTGACCGTGGTAATACTCCTGCTGCGCCGTATCCGTTCGCCGCTGATGATGATTTTTGTCATCTCGGTCACCGCGTTCGCGCTGTCATCGCTTGCCTTCATCCTTGCACGTCCGTGGAACCACATGTGGTGGCTCGCTCATGCGATCTTCGCCGGTGGATTCTTCATGTTGAGCTACGGGGTCGTGCAAGCGTTCCTCACCACGCGGTCGTTCTCGAAGATTTACAGCCAGGAGGAGCTGATGGTGCGGCTTGCCGAAGCGATGGCGTATACCGAGAGCGCCTTGCAGGAACTCCAGCGCACCAATCAAGAACTCGGGCACCTTGCGGCGACCGATCCACTGACTGGCGCTGATAATCGGCGTCGGTTCATGGAGCGGCTCGAAGTCGAAATGGGCCGGACCAAGCGCGGTGGTGAGCCGTTCTCCGTGTTGGCACTCGATCTGGATAATTTCAAGTCCATCAACGATCGCTTCGGGCATCAGGTTGGCGACGACATCCTGAAGGATTTCGTGGAGAAATGCCTCGATTCGATCCGGCCGTATGACGGCGTAGCCCGAGTGGGAGGGGAAGAATTCATGATTCTGCTACCTCAGACTTCACTTGAAGGCGCACACGTAATCGCCGAGCGTCTGCGAAGCACCGTTGCCAATAATTCCTTTCATGGCCTGCAGCGGTTAACCGTGGTCACCGTGAGCATCGGCGTATCGCAATCCGGCCGCGACGGCGACACTATCGAGGCCATTCTGCGTACAGCCGATCAACGCCTGTATCACGCTAAACACGAAGGCCGTAACCGTGTGGTCACGACCATCAAAACCAGCCTCCAATCGCTGTGAAAGCGTCGGCACCGATGCCCGGCTTTGCGCCACAGCATTGGGCGTAAGGCAAGGGGTGTTGATCGATTATAAATTCCTCCCCAGAAACGCGCGCAATGAAAATAACCGTACTAGGCTTTTGCAGGCGCCTTGAGTAGTAACAGTCCTATCGCTGGGTTAGTTGACCCCCTTGAACTGTCCATTGGCATGGTCTGGGGGGTGGTACTCACCGGGATCCTGGTCGTTGCGTACTTGATGTTTGAGTAGCAGCAACAAGGATCGTCTCTCGATAAGGAACGCCACCATGAAACGGCTCCCGCATCGCACCAGGTTTTACATTGCTTGCTCATTACTGATAGCGCTCAATAGTCTTGCCCAAGCCGCACAAACAGAAAAGCCCAACATCCTGTTTATCGTCTCCGATGACACTGGCTACGGTGACCTGGGGCCTTACGGTGGAGGTGTCGGTCGAGGCATGCCGACACCCAGCATTGATGAACTGGCCGCAGAAGGTACAACCTTTTACTCATTCTATGCCCAACCCAGCTGCACACCGGGCCGGGCTGCCATGCAAACCGGGCGCATCCCCAACCGCAGCGGCATGACAACCGTGGCTTTCCAGGGCCAAGGCGGCGGTTTGCCAGCGGCGGAATGGACGCTGGCCTCGATGCTCAAGACCGGTGGTTATGAAACCTATTTCACCGGCAAGTGGCACTTGGGCGAAGCCGACTATGCAATGCCCAATGCCCAAGGTTACGACGTCATGAAATACGTCGGCCTCTATCACCTCAATGCCTACACCTACGCCGATCCGGAGTGGTTCCCCGACATGGATCCGGACACCCGTGCAATGTTCGCCCAGGTAACCAAAGGCGCGCTTTCGGGTAAGGCCGGCGAAAAGCCTGTCGAAGAGTTCAAGATCAATGGTCAGTATGTTGATACGCCGGTGGTCGATGGCAAGCCAGGCGTGGTCGGGATTCCTTTCTTTGACAGTTATGTCGAGAAAGCTGCACTCGAATTCCTCGACACGGCCTCCAAATCGGACAAGCCATTCTTTATTAATATCAATTTCATGAAAGTGCACCAGCCGAACATGCCGGCACCGGAGTTCGTCCATAAGTCGATCTCCAAGTCCAAGTACGCCGACTCGGTGGTTGAACTCGATGCCCGCATTGGCCGCATCATGGCCAGGCTCAAGGCACTGGGGATGGATAAAAACACCTTGGTGGTTTACACCACGGACAACGGCGCCTGGCAGGACGTGTACCCGGATGCCGGTTACACGCCATTCCGTGGCACCAAAGGCACAGTACGTGAAGGTGGTAACCGGGTTCCGGCGATCATGGCCTGGCCAGGCAAAATCAAACCCAATGCGAAAAACCACGACATCCTCGGCGGCCTCGATCTGATGGCCACATTCGCCTCGGTTGCCGGAATAAAGCTGCCTGAGAAAGATCGCGAGGGTCAGCCCATTTATTTCGACAGTTACGACATGACCCCCGTAATACTCGGAACCGGCCCTGATCCGCGTAAAGAGTGGTTCTACTTTACCGAGAACGAGCTGTCGCCCGGCGCTGCCCGTGTTGGCAACTTCAAAGCCGTCTTCAACCTGCGCGGCGACGATGGTGCCCAAACTGGTGGCTTGGCCGTGGACACCAACCTGGGCTGGAAAGGTGCCACAAAATACGTGGCAACGGTGCCGCAGGTCTTCGATTTGCTACAAGATCCTCAGGAGCGTTACGACATCTTCATGAGCAACGTCACCGAGCGCACCTGGACGATGGTTCCCATCAGTCAGGCAATCAACAAGCTCATGCAGACCTATATCAAATACCCTCCACGCAAGATGCAAAGCATGACCTATGACGGGCCGATCGAACTGTCCAAATACCAGAAATTCCAGTCGATTCGAGAAGAATTGCAGAAGGAGGGGATTCACCTGCCGATGCCCGCCGGTAATTAGTACTTTTGCAGTGACTTGCGCACATCGCTGTATGTGTTGCCCCCAGGATTTCGGTATCCGAGACGACGGCAAGCGATACGCTACATTTTCCTGGCTCCGCTGCGACACCTGAGTTGCCAATACCTGTCTCCTGATCTGGAGGTACCCAATGAGCGATAGCACCGAACTCACGACCTTCACCGGCTGGGCCGCAACGGCGGCCGGCGCTCCACTGGAGCGCTATAGCTACGATCCCGGTCCATTGGGGGACGAGGAAGTGGAAATCGCCGTGGAATATTGCGGCGTCTGCCACTCCGACCAGTCGCTGATCGATAACGATTGGGGCATTAGCCAATACCCCTTTATCCCCGGCCACGAGGTGGTCGGCAATATTGTGCGAGTGGGCGCGCAGGTACGCGGCCTCGTAGTGGGACAACGGGTGGGCATTGGTTGGTACAAGGGCAGTTGCATGCATTGCTCCTCGTGTATCGGCGGCGCCCACCATCTATGCGGCACAGTCCAGCCCACCATCATCGGCAGCAACGGCGGCTTCGCCGACCGCCTGCGTTCGCACTGGGCCTGGGCCCTTCCAATACCGGGCGGACTTGACCCGGCCATGGCCGGGCCACTGTTCTGCGCCGGCTCGACGGTGTTCAACCCGCTGATGGAATTCGACGTCAAGCCCACTGACCGGGTCGGTGTGGTGGGCATCGGCGGCCTCGGTCATCTGGCACTGCGCTTCCTTAACGCCTGGGGCTGCGAAGTCACGGCCTTTACCTCGTCGTTGAGCAAACAGGACGAAGCCAGACGCCTGGGTGCGCACAACGTAGTCGCCTCGACCGACAGCGATGCGCTGAAATCCATTGCCGGCACACTGGATTTTCTCTTGGTCACCGCCAACGCCGACCTTGACTGGCCGGCCATGCTTGGAACCCTGCGCGGCAAGGGGCGTCTGCATTTTGTTGGCGTAGTGCCCACCGCAATTCCAGTGCACGTGTTCGACCTGATCCCCCAACAAAAGAGCTTGTCTGCCTCGCCGGTCGGCTCGCCCGGTACCACGGCGACCATGCTGGAATTCTGCGCACGGCATCAGATCCTGCCGCAGGTCGAGCACTTTCCCATGAGCCGGGTCAACGAAGCCATCGACCATCTACGCAGTGGCAAGGCGCGTTACCGCGTCGTGCTGGACGCCAGCAAATGACCGACCGGCGCGTCGGGTAACGCCGCACGCGCCTTCATTTGCCGCTATTACAGCAGCCCCCTTCACCGGCTCGAGGTTGGGAACAAGGTTGCAGCCTTTGCTACTTGAACGGCGCTGGCAAAAAACGCCCCCCTACTTCGCCGACCCACCACGCGGTTTATAAAACAGAAACATCGAAGTCTCGGTGGTCTTGATGTATTTCCTGGCCCAAACGGGTTTCACATTCCGGTCGTGGAAATACATCGCGCCGTGGGTTCGGTCTTTCAGTTGCTTGTTGAGCGCCTTGCGCGCGATTTCCTTGGCAATCGCGTATTGGGTTTCTTCCTGGACCTGATCCGAGCGGCCGTCACACCACCACGAAAACTGACAATTCTTGGTTTCAGAACCCTGCTTGACCACGGCGCATACCGTGTCCGGAAAGCCCTCATGGCCCAGGCGGTTCATGACGACGCTGGCGACGGCTTCCATGTCGGCGGACGATTTTCCTTTGGATTCCCAATAGATGGAGCGGGCCAGACAGGTGATTGCATCGTCCATGGGCGACTGACCGGCCGGATCGACCGCCTGAGCCTCGGATGTCGTGATGGTTTCGGACCTGGGCACCGGCACATCGGTGCCCTTCTCCGCGGCTTTCTGCTCAAGGACCTCGGCCTTGTCCTCAGCCACTTCCTTTTTTTGCTCCTGTTCAGACGCGATGGCCTGGCCGGCGAGAAGGGTTATTGCGAAGCAGATGGCTATCCAGATAACTCGCATGATCGACCCTTCGGACGGAACCGGGAGCACGCCGCACTGGCGACTTTGCTTGATTGTAGTTGCCAAAATTCATTCCAGCAGACGGACAAAAAAACTGTCTTCGGGCGTGAAAAGTCATTGCGCTCGCGGGGGTGAAATCGCGCATCATGGGCGCAGTCAGCTCAAGGGGATTTCCATGCGCTTCAAATCATCTGCTATGCGTCTTGCCACGTTGTCACTGGGGATGTTGTTCGCCGTGAACGCGTTGGCGGTCGACGAGAAACAACTGATTGATTCGATCAACCTCTACCGCAGCCAGGTGCAGCGCTGCGCGGGTCAGGTCTCGCAGGAACTGCCACCGCTGGCCGGCGACCCACGGCTGGCGTTGAACGCCAACAGCGTCGGCAATCTGCAGCAGGCAATGGCCAGCGCGGGTTATCCGATGAAGAATGTACAGGCGATCAGCCTGTCCGGGCCGCGTGATGCGCCATCGGCGATGAAAGCCATTCAGGAGAGTTTTTGCCAGATCGTTCTGGACCCGCAATTCGTCGATGTTGGCGTCAGCCGCCAGGACCGTGAGTGGCGCATCGTGCTGGCACGTCCACTGTTGAGCGCTCGCCTGGGCGACTGGCAGGCCGAAGGTCAGAAACTGCTGGCCGAACTCAACATCGCACGCAGTCAGCCGCGCCAGTGCGGCACGCAATCCTTTGCCGCCGCCACGCCACTGGCCTGGAACGCCGCACTCGCGACGGCGGCCGAGGAGCACGCCCGGTCGATGGCCAACAACAATTACTTCGATCACAAGGACCGCGATGGCCGCATGCCGGGTGATCGGGCAGAGCTGGCAGGCTACAGCGGCGGGCAGGTCGGCGAGACCATCGCTGCCGGCCAAGACACCGTGCGCAAGGTGGTCGATGGCTGGGTGTCCAGCGCTGGTCACTGCGCGAACCTGATGAACCCGAATTACCGGGAGTTGGGCGCCGCCTATGCGGTTGATCCGAAGAGTGATCCGGGGATTTACTGGACGGCGATGTTCGGGGCTCAGTAAGTTCGGGACGCCCCATAGAAAAAACCCGGAGCCCTGTCATGGGGCTCCGGGTTTCTTTTTTTCAGCGATCGTCAGTGGGTACTCATCCCGGCCGCATGCATCAACAATCGCAATGCCCCCGCCACAACACCCAACGCCAGCACACTGCCCAGCCAGATCACCACAAGCCACCCGAGGCGCCGGTACCAGCGCGCGGGTTCAGGTTGACGCGATTTAATGGTAGCCATCACCGATCCTCACTTTGCCGCGGAACACGTAGTAGCTCCAGGGCGTAACGGGTTTTCTCGGCCTGCATGTCGGGGATACCGAACAGCACCAGCGGCGTCGGTTCGTCATTGTTGTTTTCCCAATACCCTTCAATGGCCGCGATTTTCGCCGGTTGATGCTCCAGGGTATTCAACCCGAGAGCGCCACCCACCACCGTCTGAATCGGGCAGACGATCAACGCCATCCACAACGCCATCCACAGCATCTTGCGCACTTGTTTCAGCGCGCCCCAACCGGCGGCGGCGCCTTTGTAGGGTTTGTAACGGTCGACTTGAGACATGGTAATTCTCCGTGACAATGCACACAGGCTTTGACCTGATTCAGGTCTTTGTCCGATTGACGGAGAAAGAATATTAACGGGGTTAAATTATTTTCTAATCGCTATTTATGACTGCATTATCGAAGACATCTATCATGAGCTTTTTTCTTTATATATCCGCTAGTTATGCATACACAAAACAACTTTTATCATTTAAATAAATCCTTCATCGACCCTGTCGATCACCCGGTCATTAATAGTGATTGGACGCCCTCTAATGTTGCTCTTAGTCTGCACTCAACAACTCCGTTAATAGCGGAATACTCATTTCACGGATGCAGGCGAGGATGTCATGTCAGAGCGAGTCTTGATCGATGGGTTCTCCAGACGTGTGGACTATCTGCGGATGTCTGTCACCGACCGTTGCGACTTCCGTTGCGTGTATTGCATGGCTGAAGACATGCAGTTTCTGCCACGCCAACGGGTACTGACCCTGGAAGAAATCTATCAACTGGCCGAGAGTTTCGTGGTGTTGGGCACCCGCAAGATCCGCCTCACGGGCGGCGAACCGCTGATCCGTCCGGGCGTGGTGCAACTGTGCGAAAAGATCGCCGCCCTGCCCGGCCTGCGCGAACTGTGCATGACCACCAATGGCTCGCAGCTGGGCAAGCTCGCCGATCCCTTGTTCGAGGCCGGGGTCAAACGGCTCAACATCAGCCTCGACAGCCTGGACCCGCAACGCTTTCGTGAACTGACGCGCACCGGTGATCTGGCGCAAGTCATCAAAGGCATCGACGCGGCCAACGCCGCAGGATTTCGCAATACCAAACTCAACTGCGTGGTGATGAAGGGTCGTAACGACCATGAGATCAACGATCTGGTGAGTTTTGCCATCGACCGAAACCTCGACATTTCTTTCATCGAAGAAATGCCGCTGGGCACCATCCATGAACACAGCCGCGCGGAGTCGTTTTACGCAAGCAGCCAGGTACGTGAACGGATCGCTGAACGCTACACTTTGATCGAGTCCGCCGAGTCGACCCAAGGCCCTTCGCGCTACTGGCGCCTGGCCGAGGCACCGCAGATTCGTCTGGGGTTCATTTCCCCCCACAGCCACAACTTTTGTGGCACCTGCAATCGGGTTCGGTTGACGGTGGAAGGTCGTCTGCTGCTGTGCCTGGGCAATGAGCACTCCGTCGACCTCAAGGCCGTGTTGCGCAGCCATCCCGGCCATCCCGAGCGCCTGGAAAAAGCCATCATCGAGGCGATGAAGCTCAAACCCTATCGGCACAATTTCGAAGTGAACGACGATGTCCAGGTGGTTCGCTTCATGAACATGACAGGCGGCTGAACCCCATGATCGTTAGACCCAAACCCAATCTGATCGGCGTCCTGACTTCACTCAAGGGCTCGATCGCCAAACGAATTGCCTGGCGCAGCCTTCTGGTAACGCTGCTCGCTTCGGCCATCGTGCTCATCGAAACCTTGCACCCGAGCTATTTTTCCAAGGTCAGTGCAACGCCCTTCACCCTGCTGGGTTTGTCGTTGTCGATCTTCATGAGCTTTCGCAACAACGCCTGCTACGACCGCTGGTATGAAGCGCGTAAAGCCTGGGGCGACATGTTGGTGGACATTCGCTCGATGGTGCGCGAAACCCAGGTCATCAAGGACGCGAACGAGCGACACAATATCCTCAGCAACCTCTGCGGCTTCGCCCATGCGCTCAATGCAAAACTGCGCAAAGAAAACGAACTGGCGGCCAGTGGTGAATGGCTGAACCCGATACCCAAGGACAACGCGGCGGATATCAGCGGGGGGATTCTGCTGCAGATCGGTCAACAGTGTTCGGCGCTCGCCGAGTCAGGCACGATCAATGAATGGCGCTATACGCTCATGGCCAACCATTTGACCCGCCTGACCCAGGTGCAAGCGATCTGTGAACGGATCAAACACACGCCGCTGCCCTTCCCCTACACCTTGTTGCTGCACAGAACCATCTACCTGTTCTGCATTTTGCTGCCCTTCGCGATGGCCGAGCCACTGGGCTGGCTGACACCGATTTTCACGGCGATTGTCAGCTATACCTTTTTCGGTCTGGATGCGATTGGCGATGAGTTGGAAGACCCGTTCGGTCGCGATGAAAACGACCTGCCCACTGATGCACTGGTGCGCAGCGTCGAACGGGATGTGCTGGCAGCACTGGGCGTAACGCAACTGCCACCGCAGCTGGAACCAGTGGATTATGTGCTGAGCTGATAGAAGTCATTTCAGCGGCAACACACCCCTGTAGCAGCTGGCGAAGCCTGCGTTCGGCTGCGCAGCAGTCGTGAAATCAGGCAATGCGGTCCTTCAGGGCTACCTCATGCTCAGGTTTCACGACTGCTGCGCAGCCGAGCGCAGGCTTCGCCAGCTGCTACGAGACTGCGTTACGGTTTGGTTTAGAGCAGTTCGCTGAAGGGAATGAACCGCGCCGTATTGCCGACTTCCAGCGTGCAGCCCTCTGGAATCTCTACCAGTCCATCCGCCCATGAGGCGCCCAGCAACACGCCGGAACTCTGGTTCGGATAAAGCACCGCCCGCCCCGCCTCTAACTGGGCCCTGAGGTACTCCCGGCGGCTGCCCGATTTGGGCCAGGCAAAACCGACGCTGATCGGGAAGCAACTTGATGTGTGCCCTGAACCAGGAGCTGTGCCATCCGGATCAGGCGATCGAGGACTTTGACGAGATCGCCTTTTTCCCGCCGGTGACCGGGGGCTGAAGCATGATGGTCACGCCTCCACCTGCACCACTTCGATCCCGAGTTTTTGATAGTCCTCGACATTGCCCGACGCCACATGACGCTCGGTGATCAGGGTATGAATGCGCTGACACGGCGCGACCACGAACGGTTCCACCGCTCCCAGCTTGTCGGCGGTGGTGACGGCAACGACATGGGAGGCGCTGGCGAGCATCGCCTGTTTGACCGGCACCTCGTCGAAATGCAGGGAGCTGATGCCGACCTCCGGGTGAATCGCACAGACGCCGGTGAACAGCAGATCAGCCTTGATGCCCTCGATCAGTCGCAGGGTTTCATGTCCGCTGGCCGACATGGTCGCCGGATTGAGTTGCCCGCCGGCCAGAATCACTGTGATGCCTTTGTATTCAGCCAGGGTGATCGCGATCATCGGCGAGGCGGTGACGGCCGTAATGGAAATGTCCGAAGGTAGCGATCGGGCGATTTGCAGCGTCGTGCTCCCCGAATCGAAAATCACAATCTGGCCGTTGTGCACCTGGCGTGCGGCGAGTTGCGCCAGGTGTGTTTTCACCTCATCGGTTTCGCTGACGCGGGTGAAATAATCCTTGCCGGTGTCCTTGGGACGCGGCAGTGCCCCGCCGTGCACCCGCTGCACCAGCCCGGCGGTGGCCAGTTCCGCCAGATCACGGCGAATGGTGTCTTCGGACACCGCGAAATGCTGACTCAGCTCACTAGCCATGACCTTGCCGTCACGCTCGAGAATCAACAGGATTTTTTGCCGGCGCAGATGAGGGAGTTCGGCGGCCGAGTGTGAGTCGTGCATGTTTTTGCCCGCTTTTGCGTGTAATTGCGTGTTTATGCGAGACTAGCCACATCGCGGGATAAACACAAACCAGCCGGCTATCAATTGTTTCGATGATTCAAATCATGAAGCCGAATTTTTTATTTGTTTGTGACTTGTTCAAGATGGCGCCATCACAAATGTTTTGGATGAAAACTTCATGAATCTAAACTTTGCCTTTGCCTGCATGATCGTGGTCTCGTTCGCGATTGCGTTGGGTCACGCCTGATCAGCAGAAACCAAGGGCCATTCGCTCCCTCCTCCATCCAGAGTCAACTCATGCTGTGTTCCCTTGTATCGAACGGCGCTCTCGTCACGCCTGAAAGGCTGGATACAACGGTGCCCTGGTGGAGCTTTACCAAAACCGTGCTCGCTGCTGCCGCGCTGTCACTGGTGCGTGACGGGTTGATCAACCTGGACGACACCGTTGCTGAGGGCCCCTTCACGCTGCGCCAACTGCTGCGACACGAGGCCGGGCTGGCGGATTATGGCGAGCTCGCCGACTACCACAACGCCGTAGCCCGCCATGAGACGCCCTGGTCGGCTGATGACATGCTGCAACGCCTTGATGCCAGCCGGTTGCGCTACGCACCCGGGGGCGGTTGGCGCTATTCAAACGTCGGCTATCTGTATGTCGTGCGACTGATTGAACGCGTGACCGGGCGCACGCTTGAAGAGGCGCTGGCCGAGCGCGTGTTCACCCCCCTCGGTTTAACCCGCGTACGCCTCGCCAAAACGCGAGCCGATCTACAGGGCGTGAACATGGGAAGCGCGCCATCCTACGACCCCGGCTGGGTCTATCACGGCTTGCTGGTTGGCCCACTTGAAGAAGCCGCCCTTTGTCTGGACGGTCTGCTGGCCGGCAACCTTCTGCCAAACGCACTGCAGCAAGCGATGCAAACAGCACGTGTCCTCGGCGGCCCGATTCCCGGTCGCCCGTGGATTTCGCCGGGCTACGGCCTAGGACTGATGCAGGGTTTGATCATGGGCGATCTGACGTTGAGCGGGCACAGCGGCGCCGGCCCAGGCAGCGTAGTCGCGGTCTATCGCTGCGTTGATGGCGAAAACGCGGCGAGTTGCGCGGTCTTTCATGAAGGCGCCAACGAAGGGTTTGCCGAAGCGGAAGTGGTCGAACGCCTGTCGGCAGTCCTTGGCAAAATCCGGTAGAAAAGCCGTAACCCTTCCCAACATGGTCTATAACCAGTGGCGACATGATTTGGATCAGGGAACCTTGAAGGCTCCCTCGCTAAATTGATCTCTTGAAAAAAAGCCGACAAGTGACTGTCCGCTAGGAGATTCCCCGCATGAAAGCCCTGAAAATAGCCGCCAGTGATTCCGCGTTCGATTGTTTCCAGACCTCCCGAGAAGTGATTCCGCTCAATCAAACCGACTACACCGATGTCGCGGTTGCGGTGTTCTCTGTGGAGGATGTGATGGCGGGCGCCCTGGACGCCCTGCAACGTACCGGTTTCGACATCCCCATTTTCCTCGTCGCCTCTCCCGGTTCCGGCAACCGCGCCCGGGACGTCTACAAGCACCTGCAGGACGTACTGCTACAGGTGAATGGCATTTTTGACCCCTCGCGCAACAACGCCGAATACCATGGCAACCAATTGGAGACCGCGGCAAAAGCCTATGAAGAAAGTCTCCTGCCGCCGTTCTTCGACGCGCTCAAGCACTACACCGAATCGGCCAACGCTACGTTCGCCTGCCCTGGCCACCAGGGCGGCCAGTTTTTCCGCAAACACCCGGCTGGCCGGCAGTTCTTCGACTTCTTCGGCGAGACCCTGTTTCGCGCCGACATGTGCAACGCCGACGTCAAGCTCGGCGATTTGCTGATCCACGAAGGCCCGGCACTTCTGGCGCAAAAACACGCGGCGCAGGTGTTCAACGCCGACAAGACCTACTTCGTACTCAATGGCACATCGGCCTCCAACAAGGTAGTCACCAATGCGCTGCTCACGCCTGGCGACCTGGTGCTGTTCGACCGCAACAACCACAAGTCCAATCACCAAGGTGCGTTGATCCAGGCGGGCGCGACCCCGGTTTATCTGGAAACCGCGCGCAACCCTTATGGGTTCATCGGCGGGATTGACGCCCATTGTTTCGAAGAAGATTACCTGCGCGAACTCATCAGCGAAGTCGCACCGGACAAGGCCCAACTGCCGCGGCCGTTTCGCCTGGCGATCATTCAACTGGGCACCTATGACGGCACCATCTACAACGCCAGACAAGTCGTCGATCGCATCGGCAAACTGTGCGACTACATCCTGTTTGACTCGGCGTGGGTGGGCTACGAACAGTTCATCCCGATGATGAAGGACTGTTCGCCTTTGCTGCTTGATCTGCATGAGAACGACCCTGGGATCTTTGTCACTCAATCGGTGCACAAACAGCAGGCGGGGTTTTCCCAGGCGTCGCAGATCCACAAGAAAGATCGCCATATCAAAGGCCAGGCCCGTTATTGCAACCATGCACGGCTGAATAACGCCTTCATGGCCCAAGCCTCTACCAGCCCGTTTTACCCGCTGTTCGCCTCACTGGATGTGAACGCGCGCATCCATGCCGGCCGCAGTGGCCTGCGCCTGTGGGAAGACTGTGTGAAGTTCGGCATCGACGCGCGCAAGTTGATTCTGGAAGCGTGCACCATGGTCCGCCCCTTCGTGCCGGACACCATTGACGGTCGCCCCTGGCAGGACCATCCGACTGAGGACATTGCCAACGACATCCGGTTTTTCGAATTCCATCCGAAAGATCGCTGGCATGCCTTCAGCGGTTACGCCGACAAGCAATACTTCATTGATCCCTGCAAGTTGCTATTCACCACGCCCGGCATCGACCCGGTCGATGGCAGTTACACCGACTTCGGTATCCATGCCGGCATCCTCGCCAACTTCCTGCGCGAGAATGGCATCGTTCCGGAAAAGTGCGACCTGAACTCGATTCTGTTCCTGCTCACCCCTGCCGAAGACTGGGCGAAGATGACTCATCTCGCCGCACAGATCGCGCGCTTTGAACGCTTCATCAGTGATGACGCGCCAATGAGCCGGGTGTTGCCGGCCATCTATGCGCAGCACCAGGAGCGCTATCGCAACTACACCATTCGCCAACTCTGCCAGGAGATGCACGACCTCTACCGCACCCACAACGTCCAGCAATTGCAGAAGGCAATGTTCCGCAAGGAACACTTCCCGAAAAAGGCCATGAACCCGCAAGCAGCGCAGTTCGAATTCATCCGCGGCAACGTCGAACTGGTGGCGCTGGCGGACGCGGAGGGTCGCATCGCTGCCGAAGGGGCCCTTCCCTATCCGCCCGGCGTGCTCTGCGTGGTGCCCGGGGAAATATGGGGTGGGGCGGTGCTCAAATACTTCCTGGCGCTGGAGGAAGGTATCAACTCACTGCCTGGCTTCACCCCGGAACTCCAAGGCGTGTATTTGAAACAGGAAGGGGGTCGCATTCGAGCCTATGGGTACGTGATCAAGACGTGAGTCTTCACACCGCTCAGCGCTGATTACCATTAAACAGCGTGTCAGCCCGGGGTTGAGCGTGATGGCGAGTGGATATCTGCGCGAAGCCGATTATGCTTCAGGAAACCTTGCAGCGATGCGAGGCCGTCAGCCTGTGTGCATGCTTCGCGCAATCCGTAATCCGACGACATCAGCCCCAGGGCCTGGGTGCGGCAAAAAAGGTAGTGAGGTACTCCGGCCTACAACAAGAACGACGGAGAAGACTCATGGCCGCAATCGACAACACTTCCACGGGCAGCGCGCCCCACCACGGGATCACCAAGGAGGAGCGCAAGGTCATTTTCGCCTCGTCCCTGGGCACCGTGTTCGAGTGGTACGACTTCTACCTTTATGGGTCTCTCGCTGCGATCATTGCCAAGCACTTCTTCGCCGGCGTCAATGAGACAACGTCCTTCATCTTCGCGCTGCTCGCGTTCGCCGCGGGTTTCGCGGTACGCCCCTTCGGCGCCATCGTGTTCGGCCGACTGGGTGACATGATCGGGCGCAAGCACACCTTTCTCATCACCATTGTGATCATGGGTGTCTCCACCGCCGTGGTGGGCTTTTTGCCCGGCTACGCGACCATCGGCGTGGCCGCACCGATCATCCTGATCAGCCTGCGCCTGCTGCAAGGCCTGGCCCTGGGCGGTGAGTACGGCGGCGCGGCGACCTACGTCGCCGAGCATGCACCGAAAGGCAAACGTGGCTACTTCACTTCCTGGATCCAGACCACTGCGACCCTCGGCCTGTTCCTCTCTCTGCTGGTGATCCTCGCCTGCCGCACGGTCCTCGGCACCGAAGCTTTCGAGGCGTGGGGCTGGCGGATTCCGTTCCTGCTGTCGATCCTGCTGCTGATCGTCTCGGTGTACATCCGCTTGCAACTCAGCGAGTCGCCGGTGTTCTTGAAGATGAAAGCCGAAGGCAAGTCCTCCAAGGCGCCGCTGACCGAATCCTTCGCCCGCTGGGACAACCTCAAAATCGTGATCATGGCCCTGCTCGGCGGTACTGCCGGCCAGGCCGTCGTCTGGTACACCGGACAGTTCTATGCACTGTTCTTCCTGCTGCAGACGCTGAAGATCGAAGCACAGACCGCCAACTTGCTGATTGCCGGCTCTCTGCTGATCGGCACGCCGTTCTTCGTCATATTCGGCAGCCTGTCCGACCGTATCGGCCGCAAAGGGATCATCATGGCCGGCTGTATCCTGGCGGCAGTGACCTACTTCCCGATCTTCCATGCGTTGACCCAATACGGTAACCCCGACGTGTTCATCGCGCAGGAGAAGAACCCGGTCACGGTGGTCGCCGATCCCGACCAGTGCTCGTTCCAGTTCGACCCGGTGGGCAAGGCCAAATTCAACAGCTCCTGCGACCTCGCCAAGACCGTGCTGGCAAAGCGGGCCATCCCCTATAAAAACGTGAAGGCCGAGCCGGGCACCGTTGCGCAAGTACGCATCGGCGACAAGGTGATCCAGAGCTTCGAGGGCACCGGCATGCCGGCTGCCGACTTCAAGGCCAAGAACGACGCCTTCGTCGTCACCCTCGGCACCGCGCTCAAGGACGCCGGCTACCCCGAGAAGGCCGACCCGGCCAAGACCAACTACCCGATGGTGCTGCTGCTCCTGACCATCCTGGTGATCTACGTGACCATGGTCTACGGCCCGATCGCCGCCTGGCTGGTGGAGCTGTTCCCGGCGCGCATCCGCTACACCTCGATGTCGCTGCCCTACCACATCGGCAACGGCTGGTTCGGCGGCTTTCTGCCCACGGTGGCGTTTGCCATGGTCGCGGCCACGGGTGATATCTACTACGGGCTCTGGTACCCGATTGTCATCGCCGTGATGACAGCCATTCTTGGCACGTTCTTCCTGCCGGAAACCAAGGATCGGGAAATTCATCACACCTAAGGCTGGCACCTGCCCTCTCCTGCGAGGGAGAGGGCAATCCAGAGACGATCAAACGGCCGACGCTCATCCACATTGCGTCGGGGTTTCTTCCCCGCGCACTGATGTTATTGCGCAGTAACGCAACTCGTACTGTGTAGCAGCTGGCGAAGCCTGCGTTCGGCTGCGTAGCAGTCGTGAAATCAGACGATGCGGTGTTTCAGACAAACCTCGCACTTAGGTTTTACGACTGCTTCGCAGCCGAACGCAGGCTTCGCCAGCTGCTACACAGTGCTAGGCGCAATGGAAATGGCTTGTCAGGAACGCAACACGCCAATCGCACGCCGATACTTTTCAACGCGCTCCAGGTCTTCCCACGACGGCTGCGCGATCCGCGACAAGTCGCTGTTCTCTTCCAGATCCGCCAGTTTCACCACCCGGCCTATCGGGTTCTGCGCCGCGCGTTCGACGAAGGCTTCATAGGACTCACCCGGCACTTTGGTCACCGACTCGATGGCCGTCAGAACGGCTTCACTGAAGCCTTCCTTGCGCAGGTCATCAAGGCTGATGCCGCAATCTTCGACCACGTCATGCAGCACCGCAACGATGCGCTCTTCCAGCGTCGTGACCCGCAACATGACTTTCAACGGATGCAGGATGTAAGGGCTACCGCCCTTGTCGACCTGCCCCTCGTGCGCGGTGGCGGCGATGGCAATGGCGCGTTCCAGTGTTTGAGTCATCTCGAAGCTCCCAGGCTTGAATGCCTTAGCGATCGTTGGGCTAGGCCGACACAATGCCTTCCTCAAGCGCTGAGGCGACAATATCTTGTGCAGGCACGTTGATCCAGGTTGCAGCATCGATTTCGCCCACTGACGCAAGCCAGCGCCCCACCATCTGATAACCGAGCGTATAGCCAAGCCATTTCGGGTGAGCACCAAAACCGAAAAACCACTCGCTGTGATTGTAGTGCTTGGACTCAAGGGTCTTCAGGTCGACCGGTGAGCGAAGCAGATCGGCGCCGGTAACGGCACACTCCCAAGGCTCTGGGTCGTTGCCGAGCAAATGCCGGACAAACTGTCCGGCAAGTCCCTCGCTGACCAAGGCTTCACCTAACGTCCAGCCGTAGCCAGGCCCCGCCATGCGCAAGCAATGATGGACCTCATGGACGATTTGTCGATGCAGCGTGCCCGTGCGCAGGCTTGGCAACAAATTCGGGTTGTCCGGGTCGATGGTCATCGTGAACATTGTGCTTCGATAAGCTCGCCCCACGAGGCCCATTTCAGGAATGGTCTCGCCAGGGAGCCGCTGAATCAACACATCAAGTCGCGGAGGCGGAATCAAACGGGAGATCGTCTTGTAAGCAGCGTCAAATTCGCCGGTCAAATCGGAGCGAAGGTCGGCAAGGCTCCCCGAGGCTTCCAGCCAATGCAGCGTCCATGCGTCCATTGTTACCTCTGAAAAACTGTCACGAAACCTAAAAACTCAGCCCAACAGATGCTGTGAGATGAGTTTGGAAATCTCGACCATCGACGTCCTCCCGGTGAATTCAAACTTCACTCTGCCCAGCGCCGAGAAGTAGATTTCCAGCTCAGAATCCAGGTCGAAGGTGCCCGAGGTTTCCACGGAGTAAGCGACGATGTTTTTGTAAGGCAACGAAGTGAAGTCTTTTTTGCTGCCGGTGATGCCTTGCACGTTCACCGCGATGATTCGTTTGTTGGTAAACACCACGCCGTCGCGCATGGATTTATAGGCATCAATGACCTGCTCGCCGTCCAGCAGCAACGCGGTGACTCGCTCCGCGTACTCGTTGTTTTGCTTGAGTTTGAAAAAGCCTTTGTTGTTGAAATCGATCATCCGCCATCCCCTTCCTTAAAGAGTGTTCCCTGGATTGCCAGCGCGTGGCGCGGCGAGCATACCATCGGGCCTGCGCTTTTTGCGCCCCCTCCCATAGCGGATCTGAAAAACCAATGGAACCCCACGCCTCATCGCGTTTTCGAAACCCTATCAGCGCTGATCTTTGATCAAACAAGGCGCCATTGGAGAGGAAATCCCGATGAACAGTAGACTGCTGTTTCTGCTTGCCAGCCTGAGTCCCACCCTGGTCATGGCTGAAGGCTGTGACGTGCTGACCCGCTCCCAAAGCCCTTCCGTGCCGGTGATCGAAACGCATAGCTGCTATGAGTACGAAGGCATGCCAGTGAGCTCCATTGATTGGTCATGCAGCAACGAGAGCAAAGACATGCTGACCAGCACCAAGAAAAAAGTCGAACAGTGCGCCGATCATTCTCAGGCCACTTGCATCGCCACGTTGACGCAAGAATCGCTGGCCAATCCTCACTCCACCAGTAAGGACAAGAGCAGCACATCGCTGAATATTCCGAACAATGCGAAGGTCACTACGTATTACTACGGCGCTGAGCATTTGAGTCAGGCGAAAATTGATTGCGAGTCGGGTGGAGGTCACTGGAAAGCGCAGTAGCCACTCAAGAACGCAAAAGCGCCTTCACCATCGGAATGCAAGCGAGTTGCAGACCGGAAGGCGAATGGTAAATAGCCGTCTGCTCACCGACGAAACCGCATCGCCGGTAGAAGTGAACGGCGTTCAACGTAGCGTCCAGATTAACTTCCTCCAGCCCCAGATCCCGCGCCAGGCACTCAAGGTAATCCAGAATGCGCTGGCCAATGCCCCGCTGCATAAAGCCAGGCAAGACAAAGATCGCGCCGATTTCACGCCTCTCCAGATCAAGCATGCCTGTCGCCACAGGCTCTCCCTGAATACACCCCAGATAAAAGTGTTTTTCCATCAGGTCACAATATCCGTCCTCGGCGGCCCCTGCCGTCCAGACGTCCATTTGCTGCCGGGTATAGGCGCCGATGCACTGATGCCGTATCGCTTGACGGCGAATGTCGAATGCCGTCCGGCAATCGCCGTGATGGGCTCGTTTGATCTCTAACATTGCAATCTCCGTTAGCCATCGGTGGACGGAGAACTAAAAAGCCCCGTCCATTTCTGGCGGGGCCTTGGTGAATACGTCAGGTTCTAAGCACGCATGACCTCATGGCCCGCCGGAAGCGGTCATGGAGGAGTACATCATGTACGTGCGAGGTGTGTAGGTCATGGGCAGATAGTGTTGTTGGAGGATTGGCTTGTCAATCTTCAAGCGCAATGACGCCTGCATCACTAAACTGGCACCCTGCCCTTGCCACGCCGTCCAGAAGCGCATGGCTCAACACCTTGCATTTCCTCTGCGCCACAAACATCAAGCTCCATCTCTTCGGCTTTCTTGCCGAGGACGTGATGAGTGCGCAACAGAAAATGCGACAGCGCCGGAATCAGTATCAACGCGCCCAACATGTTCCACAGGAACATGAAGGTCAGCAGAATGCCCATGTCCGCCTGGAACTTGATCGGCGACCAGACCCAGCACACCACGCCGGCCGCGAGGGTAATACCCACCAGGCCGACCACTCTCCCGGTGAACGACACGGCATTGCGATAGGCTTGCATCAAGGACTGGCCCTGACGCTGGTACTGCAATTGAACGCTGAGCAAGTACAACGCGTAATCCACGCCGATACCGACGCCCAAAGCAATCACTGGCAGCGTTGCCACCTTCACGCCGATCCCCATGACCACCATCAAGGCCTCGCAAAGGATGGAGGTCAGTATCAGCGGCAGCAGGGCCACCAAAGTGGCGCGCCAGCTGCGGAAGGTGATCAGGCAAAACAGTGTCACCGCCGCATAGACGTAAAGCAGCATGGTGCGATTGGCCTCGCGCACCACAATGTTGGTCGCCGCCTCGATGCCGGCGGTACCGGCGGCCAGCAGAAACTGGCGATCATCGGTGCTGTTTTCCCGGGCGAACTTGTCGGCGATGGCCACCACGGCGTCGAGGGTCTCGGCTTTGTGATCCTTGAGGAAAGCAATCACCGGCATCAGCGAACAATCAGTGTTGAACAATTCCGGGGAATTGACCGAGGCTTGTTGCGCGGCGTAGTTCAGTACGTTCTGGTTGCGCTGGATGCTGTTGAGCTTGGGATTGCCCTCGTAAGACCCCGCGGTGATCTGCCGTACCGCATTGACCAACGATGCCGTGGCCTGAACCCCGGGATATTGCTGTAGCTCCCAGGCCAGGCGGTCGGCAAGGATCAGTGTCTGGTAGTTCAGACAGCCTTCCGCTGGCGTCTTGATCATCACGGCGAACAGGTCGCTGGACAGCGCGTAATGCTGGGTGATGTAAGCGTTGTCACGGTTGTAGCGCGAGTCCGCACGCAACTCCGGGGCACCGCTGTCGAGGTCGCCGATTTTCAGATGCAGGCTGACCGCAAAACCACCGATCCCCAGCAACGCTGCGACCACTACGGCGCCGGTGGCCCACTTCGGTGTGGTGAAGCGATCCAGCCTGTCCCACAGTTTGCCGAAGCCTTTATGCGCACTCGCCCGCGTGTCGATTTTCAGCGCACGTTCGGCAGCCTTGGCACCGACGCCGATGTAGGACAGCGCCACCGGCATGAGCAGCAACGACGTGAAGATCAGCACCGCCACACCGATACTGGCGGTGATCGCCAGGTCCTGGATCACCGGAATGTCGATCAGCATCAACACGGCAAAGCCCACCGCATCGGCCAGCAGTGCGGTAACCCCGGCGATAAACAGGCGGCGGAAGGTGTAGCGTGCGGCCACCTGTTTATGGGTGCCACGGGCGATGTCCTGCATGATGCCGTTCATCTTCTGCGCCGCGTGGGACACGCCAATGGCAAAGATCAGGAACGGCACCAGGACTGAGTAAGGGTCGATGGCATAACCCAGCCAGGCGACGATACCCAGTTGCCAGACCACCGCAATCAGCGAACAGCCGACCACCAGCAACGTGCTGCGCACACAACGGGTGTAGGCATAAATGATGACCAGCGAAGTGACCACGGCCAGGCCGAAGAACATCATCACCTGAATCAAGCCATCGATCAGGTCGCCGATCAGCTTGGCAAAGCCGATCACCCGAACCTTGTAGTGGCCCTTGCCCTCCTCCCCGGCCTTACGTGCCGCGCTGTCACCGGCGAATTCGATCTTGTCGCGCAACTGCTCTTCGAGCATCCGCGAAAATTGATGGTAATTAATGCTCTGGCCAGTGGCCGAGGCTTTGTCCAGCAGCGGCACGATCAGCATGCTCGACTTGAAATCGCTGGCGACCAGGCTGCCGACGATGCCGGCGCGGGTGATGTTCTGCCGCAACTGTTCGATGTCGGAGGGTGAGCCCTGGTAACTGTCGGGCATTACCGGGCCGCCCTGAAAGCCCTCTTCGGTGACTTCGGTCCAGCGCACGGCCGGCGTCCACAGCGACTTCATCCAGGCGCGATCAATCCCTTCGGTGAGGAACAGTTCGTCGTTGACTTGCTTGAGCACATTCAGATAGTCGGGGTCAAAAATGTCGCCTTGGGTGTTTTCCACCACCACCCGTACCGAGTTGCCCAGACCGCGCAGCGACGCGCGGTTTTCCAGGAAATTCTGAATGTACGGCTGACTCTGCGGAATCATTTTTTCGAAGCTTGGGCGCAATTCCAGACGGGTCGCCGCCATGTAACCCAACACCAGGGTAGCCAGCGTCATGAGCACAATGAACAGCGGGCGGTAGTTGAACACCAGCCGTTCCAGCAGGTTGCCGGAGCGCCGATCAAAGCCATGCAGATCGCGGATCACCGGCATGTTGTCTTGCTTGGTAATGGCCATGTCTGAGTACTCGCTCTTATTGTTCTGGCTCTTATTCTTTGAGAAGCGCACGGGCGCCACGGCTACCCACCACGATCAGCGAACCATCGCGGGCCAGGGCGGCACCGGCCACCGGTGACGGGTTTTGTTGCGGCATCAATTGCAACCGGGCGGTGTTGGCCTGATCGACCAGCATGTGTCCCGCCTGGGTGAACAGCCGATAGTGACCTTGGGCATCAACGGTGGCGGCGGTGACACTGACTTGCAGGCCGGTATCGAACGGTTTCCAGCTCATCCCACCATCGGTGCTGCGCAACACATTGCCGCGCAGACCGAAGACAACGACTTCGCCAGGCTTGCCGACCACACCGAAAAAACTGCCTTGATACGGTGTGTTCAGGGTGGCGAAACGCTGGTGCGAGTCGTCCCATTTCAGCACCAGGCCTTGCTCACCGACGATGTACAGCGCATCGCCGGTCGACGTGATGGCGTTCAAGTGAAAATTCTGCGGGTTGTCGGTACGGTCCTGAAAAGGTGTCCAGCTCTGGCCGCCGTCCTTGGTGCGCAAAATCAGATTGAACACACCGACCACGTAACCGACCTTGTCGTCGGCGAACCAGACGTCGAGCAAGGGTTTGTCGGCGCCCTCCTCGACCAGTCGCTGACCATCAGCGACGAGCAGCGGCCATTGTTCGTTGGTCGGCTCGGCATTCGCCAGCGCAGCATAATGCTTGACCAGCAATGCCCCGATCTCTCGACCGTCCAGTTGTTTTTTCCAGGTCTTGCCGGCGTCGCTGCTGTGCAGAATCACGCCATCGTTGCCGACCGCCCAGCCTTGTTCAGGGGAAGGAAAGTACACGGCATTGAGGTCGCTGCTGACCGGCACGTTGGCCTGTTGCCATTGCTGGCCGGCATCGTCGGAATAAAGAATGTGACCACGCTGCCCGACCGCGATCAGGCGCTGCCCGGCATTCGCGACGTCGAGCAAGGCACTGCGTACGGCCAATGCACTGGGCTTGGCGGGCAGGTCCAGCACATCCACGTACCCGGAGGCGTGTGCAATCGTCTGCCACAGCGCCAACAGCATCGCCAACATCAGCGACGCAAGCGTTTTGAATGAACACATACTGCGTCCTCCTCCAAAGCTGAAGCCGGCGCTCTACCGCGACCGGCCCAGACTTTTGTGGTGCGTTACTTAGCGAACGCCATTACCGGCCAGCGCATCAGGCGACCACTGCGACTTGGCGAGCGGGTCGATGTATTTGATGCCGCCGTACGCGCCCGACAAACCGTTGATGTTGTAGGTCCCGCCGATCAGGTCATAGATCACGTGCGGCGTGGTGTTGGGGGTCGTCGCGTCGTAGCTTTGCGAAAGGAAGCTGAAGGAACCGCGATACAGCTGGCCGCGGGCATCGTACTGATCGGATGCCAGAGCGACCCAGCTGTCCTCATCCAGATAGAAGCGACGCTTGGCATAGACGTGACGGGCACCCGACTTGAGCGTGCCTTCCACGACCCACACCCGATGCTTCTCCCAACGCACGAATTGCGGCGCCAGGTGGTTCGGTGTGGTCAAGGCTTTCGGATCCTTGATATAGCTCAGCGTGTAGGTGTTGTACGGCACGATCATTTCCTGCTTGCCAACCAGTTTCCAGTCATAGCGATCCAGTGCACCGTTGAAGACGTACACGTCGTCATAGGTGCCGGAACCTGCGGTGCCCGGGTTTGGCGTGTCGTAGGCCAGGGTCGGGGCGAGTTTCACGCGGCGCTGCCCAGGCAAGTACTGCCAGGCGCGACGTGCCTGCACCAGCGGGTTGGCAGCGTCCTTGAGCATGATCGCCTCGCCCGCACGGCGCGCAGGGCCGGTGTAGAACAAGCGGGTCTGGAAGTAAGTGTCCTTGCCATCGATGACCTTGGTCGGGTCTTCGAAAATCGGGAACGAGTTGACGATTTCGCCGCTGGTGGCCAGGTTTTGCGAGCCTGAGGAATCCACGTTCCAGGAATCGTATTTGGTTGAATAGGCGACCCCTTGATAACGCAACAAGTGATTCCACATGGCCTCGGCACCTGACTGAGGAATCGGGAATGGCACGCCAGGCAGCACGTTCTCGATGGCGTTACCACCTTCCAGCGACTTGGCGCCAGTGGCGTTCTTCAAGGTGTTGTCCAACACACTTTTAGGCAGTGCGACGCTGCGGTGGGTCGGATAGACCTCCACGCGAAAACTTGGAAAACGTTTGGCCAATTCAACGGTGACGGCAGTCAGTTGATCCTTGTACTGAGCGACGTTTTTGCCATCGATCACCAACAGCGGCTTCTCGTTGGCGTAAGGATCCGGGCGAAAGGTATCACCGGCCTTGAAGCCTGCCGGCAGGCTGGTCAGCCCACCGGTGTAGGCCGGAATGGAGCCATCGGCATTGCCGGCTTTTTCAGCGCCGACCGAGGTCAGGTTGCTCCCCAATTTAGCGGCATCCGCGGCAGGTACGGCGGCCTGCGCGAGACCGGCGAAGGTCAGCGCCAGGGAGGCAGTCAACAGAGTGTGCATGCATTTCATTGTGTCGTTCTCCTGCTTGTTTTTAAGCAATCGAAAATCAGAAAGTTGTCTTGAAGGTGGCCGTGACCATGCCGCGATCCTTGAGCTGGGCCGGGGTCCCGCCGAAGGCGGTGGTTTGACCGGGTACGCAGTTGTACTGGCCGTTGGCACCTGGTGCAGCGCCGTCTCCCTGACTGCCAGCGCTACCTGGCGAACTGCAAGTGTCGAATGGACCGAAGTTGTCCACGTATTTCAGGTCGAAGCGGTACTGGTTGCGCACATCCATGCCGATACCGATCGAGTAGCTGCCGGAATCCTCGTTACCGCCCAACTGCACGGCGGAGTTGCCGTTGAGGCCGACGTTGTAGGTCATCGGCATATACATATCGATGCCCGGGAAGACCTGGAACCAGGTCGGGTTGAAGTTGACACCAATGATGTAGTTGTCTTTGGTGACCTTGTCGGTGCCGTGGTACCAGTCCTCACCCTTGAACAATTGCTTGTTGTCGGTCACTTTCAGCCAGCGGCTGTAGCCGAGCTCGACCAGCAACGAGGAGCTGTCCCACAGTGGCGTGTCGCCAAAGGTGGTCAGGCCGTTGAGCACAGCGTGTACGGTGTTGCCGCGGGCCACGCCGTCGTCGCCATTAAAGCTGCCGATGAAACCGGGCAAACCCGCATTGGCCGCCGCCGGATTGACGGTGCCGGCCACGCTGGCCAGCGGCATGTTTTCGCGGTAGTTCAAGTCGAAGCCGACGCTGACGTCGCCGATGCTTTTCGACAGGCTGATGCCATAAATATCGATGTCATCAACGTAGAACTGGTTGTAGCTGCCAATGTTGCCGGAGATCAGCTGTGCCGGGCCGACAGCGGTTGGCTGCAGGACCAGGTTGGGCAGGATGTCGGAGGTGTTGCGGTAGTAGAAACCGAGCGTGCCGTCGAGCCATTCCGGGCTCCACTTGGCCATCAGGCCGAAGTCGCCATGCTTGTCCGGAGTGAAGGTATGGCCGTTGCTCAGGCGCAGAAATTGATTGGCTCCGATGGCACCCGGGGCACCAAAAAACGGATTCTGCGCGCCGATCAGCGACAGGTTATGCCCGCCATTCTGGATACCATCGTTGAAGCCCAGGTACGTGCCGGACTCCGGCAGGCGCGATGCATCCCAGTCGAGGAAGTACTGCGCAGCGAGGGTCAGTTCCGGGCTGACCGTGAAGCTGGTGGACAGCTGGTTGCGCGGAATGAACAACTCCTTGGCTTCGGTGCCGGGCACCGCCAGCGCCTTGGAAATGTCCAGACCGGACTGGCCGTAGCTGTTGCCGTGGGCAAAGGCCAGGATGCTTTCACCCCAGTATTGGGTGTGCTTGCCGAGCTTGGCGCTGAGGATCGACTCCTCGCCGATTTCCGTACTGCCGAAAACGAAGGCATCGAGAATCTCGGCCGACGGTCCGTTGTAGTAGCGATCGGCGTAGCCGCTTATGTGGCGGGAGTCCGGTACACCGTGGTTGAGCTGGTTGGTTGCCGCGTTGTCGCTGCCGACATTGTCATAGGCGTGGTCGTACCACGTGTTGGTGCTGACGCGAAAACCGGCCTTCTCCTTGTAAGTCACATCCAGTTCAGAAAGCACATCCAGGCGTTGGGACACCGCACTGCCGGAAGAGAAGTTGCGGTTACCGTCATTGTTGTTCCATGAATTGGCCAACTTGCTGTTAGGACTTTCGACCCGCTGGGCATAGTTGAACTTGAACGTGTTGTCGAAACGCACCGCCCAGTCTTCATTGCCGGTATTGACTTCGAAGGCATGAGCCGCCGGCAACGCAGCGACGAACAGCGCCGAGGCCAGCAGGGTTGGCTCCCACACACTCACACCAGTAATTTTGTTGATTCGCATACGTTGGCTCCGATTTTTTTTGTTTTTGTTTTTATGTTCATGTTTATGAAAAAAACATCTGGCCGCCCAATTCGGGCGTGACAGTGCTCACCACTCTTATCCCCATCAGGGGAGCGTTCGATTCATTCAAAGTGACCCAATCAATACCGCCGGAGTCAGCACACCCCACGGCATTGAACGACCCGACTCAACTACCGAGTCGTATCAACAGCAACACCAGCCCCAGCAAGAACACGGTTTCACCGACCATCAACAGGATGGGTTTGAGCCCCACCGTCGCCAGTTCCTTCAACTGGATTTTCATCCCCAGCGCACTGATGGCCACGACCAGGCACCAGCTCGACAACTGGTTGCCCAAAGTCTGCACCGCTGAAGGCAACCAACCGAAACTGGTTACGGCGGCCAAGGCGATGAAAGCCACGGCAAACCAG
Source organism: Pseudomonas sp. LBUM1645 (assembly GCF_059716185.1). Lineage (NCBI taxonomy): Bacteria > Pseudomonadati > Pseudomonadota > Gammaproteobacteria > Pseudomonadales > Pseudomonadaceae > Pseudomonas > Pseudomonas sp. LBUM1645. The sequence continues at coordinate 2,979,834 of NZ_CP166811.1, read as the reverse complement.
GGCAACAATGGCGGCCTCTCACCTGTCCCCTGCCCCCCCTGAGAACGGGTGATCAAAACAGCACAGACGATGACCGGCAGCAGCATGGCGATCCGCATCAGTTTCACCACCGTGGCGGTATCGCCGATGTCATGGGACATGCTGTACCCGGCGCCAACCACCTGAGCGACGTCATGGATGGTGGCGCCGAGAAACACCCCGGCCTGCAGCGGGTCCAGGCCGAGCGCCCGGGCAATCACCGGATACAGAATCATCGCCAGGGTCGACAGGGCGGACACGCCAATGACCGTGAACAACGTTGCGCGCTCCTTGGCATGATGGGCAGGCAACGCCGCCGCCAATGCCAGCGCCGCAGAGGCACCGCAGATTGCAGTCGCGCCACCGGACAACAGACCGAACAACACGTTGAAGCCCAGGGCGCGCGCCGCCAGCATGGACACCAGAATGGTGACCACCACCGACACCACAACGATCAACACCGGATGCCAACCGAGCGCCGCAATCTGCTCCAGCGAGATACGCATTCCCAGCAAGGCAACGCCGACACGCAGCACTTCACGGGAGCTGAAATCGATACCGGTTTTACTCGGCCCTGCCGCCAGAAAATTCATGGCCATGCCGAGCAAGAGTGCCAGCAGCATCACCGGTGCCTGGTATTGGTCGGCCAGGAATCGCGCCGCAATAGCGACCACGATGCTGGCCAGAACACCCGGCAAGTGCTGGCTGACAACCGACTGAAACTGAATGACGGCAGACCTGGACATAAGCTAAACCTTGATTCCCATGGCCGGCACCGAACGCGTGCTTTCACGCTTGATCCGCGCCGCCACATAAAAGAAGAACCCGCCCAACACCAACGCGAGAATGTCGCTGACCAGCAACACGTGGGTCAGCGGCGACTCCACGCCGGCCGTCGTCAGCGCATCGCTGATCCAGCCCACGACAAAGGTGCCCAGTGCCACCGAAAACAGGTTCAACAGGAGCATTGAGCAGCCCATGACCGTCGAACGCATGCGCACGGGAACGGCGCCCTGAATCGCGGTGGTCGCGGAACCGTAAAGCGACATCAGCATGAAGATGCCCACCGCCATCCCCACGTAGAACAGCGGCGAATCAGTCGGCACCAGCCGATAAGCGATCATGAACGGCGCGCACACCATCATCAGCAGCACCAGCACACTGGCGTGGCCGCCCTTGAAACGAGGCGCCAGGCGATCGCTCAAAACGCCACCTGCCAAGGCGCCCAACGAGCCAAAGACAATCTGCATGACGCCCATCGTCGTGGCGATCGTGGCGGGGTCCATTCCCCGCTCGCGGGCAATCCAGAGTTGCGCGAACGAAATGCCCGGATAGACCAGATGCGCCAGCACAAAACCGGCCACGGTGTAGCGAACGACACGGTTGCTATTCAGTTCACCGAGCACAGCTGCCATCTGAGTCTTGAGCGGAGCACCACGCTCTTGCACGGTGTTGTTGCTGCGTTTGTCGCTCATCAGCATCAAAGGCAGGCCGATGACCACCCCGCAAACTCCCAGAACATAGAACGTGGTGCGCCAGCCATGGGCGGCGCCGAGGGTGCCCGCCAACAGAAAGCTGCAGCCAATGCCCAGCGGAATGCCAAGGTAGAACAGCCCCATCGCCGTGCCCCGGCGTTTCTCCGAGAACAGCTCCATCAACAGCGCGGTGGCGGCGGGAACCAACGCTGCTTCACCGGTGGCCACCAGAAAACGCGCCGCCACCATTTGCTCGAAGTTCTGCACGAATCCGGAGGCTACCGTGCAGGCGCTCCACACGAGCATGCCTGCACCGATCACCCGTGGCCGACTGTGCCGATCGGCCAGCGCACCGAGAAACACCGCCATCACGCCATAACTCAGCACCCAGACCGCACCGACCAGAAAGCCGTACTGCGCGTTATTGATCGCGAGCTCGCCGGTGATTTGCGGTGCAAAGCCCAGCAGAATATTTCGGTCCACCTGAGCCAACAGGTGAATCACCATCAGCGTTGCCAACACGGCGCAAGGACTCTTTTTCCAGAACATCGTCTGTACCTTTGAGTTGTTTTTATGAAGGTAAGGCCGGATGCCGCTCGTCCTGCCAGGACTAGCGCATGGTCCGCCGCTTCGGCCCAAGGGAAAGTGCAGTGATGCGATACGCGTCACCCACCCAATTGCACAGCAGCGGACGGGTGCTGTCTGGCTCGATGATGTCAATGACGCCAAAGCGCTCGGCTGTGCGCAGCGGCGAAGCCAGGGCCTGGTAATGGGCCTCCAGTTCTTTGCGCCGTGCCAGTGGATCATCGGCTGTGGCGATTTCCTGCTTGTAGGCGGCTGCGACCCCACCCTCGATCGGGATCGAACCCCACTGTGCCGAAGGCCAGGCAAACCGGTGCGGCAGTGCCGTGCCCGTCGGGCCGTGCCAAGGGCTGACCATGGCCCCGGCGAGTCCGACACAGCGGCGCAACACGATGGTGATGACGGGCACACTGGCCTGCTCGATTGCATGTACGGCCTGCATCGCCGCACTTAACGTTCCCTGCATTTCCGCCTCTTGCCCGGTCATGACACCCGGCTGATCCACCAGGAAGATCAGCGGCAAATGGAAGGTGTCGCACAGGTCGATGAAGCGGGTCTGCTTGAGCGCCGCAGCACGGGTCAGCGCGCCGCCACCGACTCGCGGGTTGTTGCAGATGATCCCCACCGAGTAGCCGTTGAGACGGGCAAACGCGGTGATAGTCGACGCGCCGAAATCCGGGGACATCTCGAACAGACTGTCTTTGTCGACCAGCGACTTGAGGATCTTGTGCGGATTGAAGATCTTGCGCCGATCATGGGGAATGGCATCGTTGAGCCACGCGTCGCGGCGACCGGGCGAGTCCGTCGATGTCACCCTCGGCGGCTGTTCCCAGACATTGCCCGGCAGATAGGACAGGAAGCGCTTGGCCAACTCCAAAGCCTCGGCGTCGGTATTGGCGGCCAGATTGATCATGCCGCTATGACGATGCACCTGGTCGTAACCACCGAGGTCATTCTTGTCGATATCGATACCGAACGCCTGCTTGACCACGGGTGGGCCGGCCGCAAATACCTGGCTCTGGCCACGCACCATGATCGCAAGGTGTGAGGCGGCAACCCGCAACGCACCAAGACCCGCACAGGCGCCATGGGCAATGCCGACAACCGGCACCGCACCCAACAGATTGGTAATCGGCAACAAGGCATAACCGGGAATCTTGGTATGACCGAGCTTATCGAGCAGCTTCACACTGCCGCCGGCGCTGTCGATCATGCGAATGATCGGCAGTTTGTATTCCCATGCGTAACGATCGGCATAGATCCACTTTTCAGCGACCGCCGCTTCCGACGAACCGCCGCGAATGGTGAAATCGTCGCCCGCCACCACGGTACGCCGCTGTTCGATCGTGCCTACGCCGACGACTGCTGTGCTTGGCGTAGCGGAGGCAATTTTGCCTTCCGCCGTGTACTTCACGGCGCCGGCCAGGATGCCGAATTCCTCGAAGCTTTCGCTGTCCAGCAGGTGGCCTATGCGCTCACGCGCCGTGAGTTTGCCCTGGGCATGATGCTTTTCCACCGCTTCCGGGCCACCCAATGCATAGGCGACTTCTCGACGCGCGCGGATGTCGGCGAGTTCCAGCGACCATTCAGGGGCAACAGGCGTGCTCATGATGATGTCCTCTCCTGACGCGCGAGATAGTCATCGCGCAAAATGTTTTTCACGACTTTGCCGGCGTTATTGCGCGGCAAAGCGTCAACGAACTCAATGAGACGTGGCTTCTTGTAGCCGGCGATTAGTGCAACGCAATGACTGCCAAGGGCCTCGCTGTCGACCGTGGCGCCTTCGCGCTTGACGACAAATGCAGCGATCCGCTCGCCCCACTCCGGGTCGGGCAATCCAATAACCGCCACTTCGACCACTTGTGGATGGCTTTCCAACGCATCCTCGACTTCCCGTGCGTAGACGTTGAAGCCACCGGAAATAATCATGTCCTTGTTGCGCCCGACGATATAAAGGAAGCCCTGCTCGTCGAGGTAGCCCAGATCGCCTGAGTAGTACCAGCCATCACGAATGGCTTCGGCTTCCAGATCGGGACGCCGCCAGAAGGCCACTTCGCCGATGCCGTCGGTGGCGATGGCGATCTCACCGATTTCTCCCGCTGCCAGCTCCTGGCCGTGAACATCACGCACGGTGATCTGCACGTTCGCAGTCGGTTTGCCGCACGAACGCAACACGCCGTCTTCCGCGTGTTCGTGCGGGTACAGCACCGCCAGCGGCTGGACCGCCTCGGTCATTCCGTACTGCTGACGCATCACCGGACCGAACCGCGCAATCGCCCGGCGAATCAGGTCCACGGAGGTCGGCGCCGTGCCGTAATGAATGCACTTGAGCGACGACAGATCCGCTTCGACGCCGCTGTCGAGTGTGTCCAGCAAGCGCGTGAGCATGGTCGGCACGCACATCATTTGCGTGATGCGATGGCGCTCGATTTGCCGCAGTGTTTCCAGCGGCTCGAACTTCTCGAGAATCACATTGCGCGCACCCCGCAAGTAGCACGGCAGCAAATGGACGCCTGCAGCATGGGTCAAGGGACCGACGTGCAACATCGCATCCTGCACGCCAAGGCTGTATTCCATGGCGTAGAAGTGGTTGCTCAAGCGTTCGTACCAGCGCTTGACCGTGTAGGTCACGCCCTTGGGTTTTCCGGTAGTGCCCGAGGTATAAGCGATACGCAGCAGCGCATCCGCGGAAACTTGAATATTGGGAGCATGTGCCGGCATGGAAGCGAGTATTTGCCGGTAATCCAGTACCTGCTGCGCCTGCCAATCGAGCGCCATCACATGATGCAAACTCTCGACACTACCCAGAACACCCAAACCGATCTCACGGAACTCCGGCCCCACCACCAACAGACTTGCCCCGGCGTCGTCCAGGATTGCGATCTGCTCGGCCAGCGTATGCCGGGCATTCAGCGCGACATAAACCAGCCCCGCTTTCTCGACTGCGAACACGCTCTCGATAGCCTCGGGCGAGTTGTTCAGTAAAACAGCGACGCGCTCCCCAACCTGCAACCCAAGGGAAACCAGGGCATGGGCCAGACGGTTACTGCCCGTCTCGACCTCGTCATAAGTCAGGCAGTTGTCGCCGAAGATCAGAGCGGTGCGGCCCCGGTGTTGCCGGGCAGCCCAACTGAGCATGAGTCCTGCGGTACGTTTTTTTGTCATAATCTTTTTTGTCTTATTGTCGACAATTTGACACAGCACTTGGGAGTGTTGTGCCCCCGTGTGAGTTATTCCAATTGATTCGATGCTGCTTGATGGGAAGCGTTGATCAACTCAACCATCATATTTGCGGCAACCGTGCTGCTGTTTTGTCTGAGTGCCTCGACCAGCTGACGCCAATGAATGACGGAAGCCTGCCGGCGCTCTGGCGAACGCAACCCCAACCGTGTGTAGCGAGCGGTCTGGATACCCAGCGCACCCATGAGTTCTGCCAGCTGCTTGTTACCGCACGACTGGAACAACAGCGTGCTCAGGCGGTAACTGCCCTGTGCATACTCATCCAGCGCATCCGATTGCGCAGCGATCAGCTCAAGCCGGGTGACGATGGCATCCATTTGATTCACTACAGATGCATCAAGATCCACCAGGTACTTGGCCAACAACCCGGCCAATACGGCGCGGATCTCGAACAGGTTGTCGATCTCCTGCCGGCTCAATGACGTTACATGCGCGCCACGTTGCGGCACGATGGTCACAACGCCGACCTTCTCGAGAATGCGCAGGGCCTCGCGAATCGGACCGCGGCTGACCTGGAAGTGGTCGGCCAGTTCCTGCTCACGCACCGAGTCTCCCGGTCCGTATTCACCGCGAAGAATCGCAAGCGTAATGCTCTCGGCAATCTGCTCCGGCATCGTCAACACGCGCTGGCGACCAGCCCGCATGATACCTATTGCACTACCGCCTTTGGCGGCCGACGCCGAACCTGCATTCATTGACATAGACTTCAATCGCACTCCATAAGCAAAACATCCTGGCCATCTTTTACCACTTCGCCCTCGGCCACGAGAACGCTGACCACTCGACCCGATTCCGCGGCCATCAAGGGAATTTCCATTTTCATGGACTCCATGATGACCAGCGTCTGATCCTCTTCAACGACATCGCCTTCGCGGACATGGATCTGCCATACCGTCCCAGCGACATCCGATTTAACCGCGATTGTACTCATTCTCGCCCCCTCCAAAACACAACTGTTTTCTGAAATCGCCGGGGCCTTGGCTGCCGCACGCTACGCTTTTTCTATCAAGTGCAGCGCAAGCGCCCTGGGTGATGGTCAGTACATTACGTGATTGTCTGATTGTTGACAATCCTACGTTTGGATGTTTTTATCGGTCAAGGCAATTCGAACAACAAGAGGCCCTGAGGCATGTCGCTCACACATAAAGAAGCACGAAGAATCCTGGAGATACTGGATCAGACCAGGCATTTGGACTTCCTTGAAGTCCGCATCGGCGACACCACGCTGACGGCCAGCAAGTCCGGCACGATTCAGCGTTCGCTGGAACCTGTGCAAGGCGCCGCGCCGGCAAAAACGGCACAGCCGGCGCCTGCCGTGGCGGCCACAAGCGAACCCGAAGTTGCCGCCGGTCAGGTCGCTGTGCGCGCGACCATGATGGGCACCTTCTATCGCAAACCCAGCCCCGACCAACCGTCGTTTGTTGAAGAGAACGCCACGGTGGAGACCGGCGCGCCCCTGTGCCTGGTCGAAGCCATGAAGCTTTTCAACACCCTCGCCTCCCCGGTGAGAGGTCGAGTCGTGCGCATCGTCGCCCAGGACCTGCAGATGGTTCAGCGGGACCAGTTATTGATGATTATTGAACCGGAGGTAAGCTGATGAGCGGCATTCCCGTAGCAACCCGTGACATTCGCCGGGTATTGATCGCCAACCGTGGCGAAATCGCTGTGCGCATCGTGCGTGCCTGCAAAACCCTGGGCATCGAATCGGTTGCGGCCGTCTCCGAAGCCGACCAGGACAGCCTGGCCGCCCGCCTCGCCGACCAATACGTGGTCATCGGTCCAGCGCCGGCGGCGCAAAGCTACCTGTGCGCCGATCTGCTGGTGCGCACCGCTCTGGAACACCGCTGCGACGCCATCCATCCGGGTTATGGCTTCCTGTCCGAGCGCTCACATTTCGCTCAAGCCTGTGAAGACGCAGGACTGGCGTTCATCGGCCCTTCTGCCGAAATCATTGACTCGATGGGCGACAAAATCACCGCCGTCGGTCTGGCGGAAAAAGCCGAAGTGCCGCGCGTACCGGGCTCGGACGCCGTGGCTGATGCCGACACCGCACGCACCATCGCCAGCGAAATTGGCTACCCCGTACTGTTCAAAGCGACAGCCGGAGGCGGCGGGCGCGGCATGCGAATCGTGCGCAGTGATGAAGAAGCCGAGGCAGCTTTCCGCTCGGCCTCCTCGGAAGCGCAAGCAGCCTTTGGCGATCCGACGTTGTATGTCGAGAAGTTCATCGAATTGGCGCGCCATATCGAAATCCAGATCATGGGCGACAAACATGGCAACGTGGTGCATCTGGGCGAGCGGGAGTGCTCGACGCAACGCCGTCACCAGAAGTTGATCGAGGAAGCGCCCTCTCCCAGCCTCGCACCGCAAACCCGCGAGCAAATGGGTGAATGCGCCGTCCGTCTGGCGAAAAATGTCGGCTACTTCGGCGCGGGTACGATCGAATTCGTGGTCGATGACCGTGACGGAAAATTCTATTTTCTTGAAATGAATACCCGCATCCAGGTCGAGCATCCGGTGACAGAGATGATCACCGGCTACGACCTGGTTGCCGAGCAAATTCGCATCGCCGCCGGCCTGCCGCTGTCTTTCAATCAGGCCGACGTAATGCTGGTCGGCCATGCGATCGAGTGCCGGATCAACGCGGAAGACCCAGACCGCAATTTCCTGCCGAGCCCGGGCCAGGTCAGCGAATGGCTGCCACCCAAAGGCAAAGGCGTGCGTGTCGATACCCATTGCTACAGCGGCGCCACCGTTCCTCCTTTTTATGACTCCCTGCTCGCCAAGCTGATCGTGCATGCGCCGACCCGTAGTGAGGCGATCGTGCTGATGCGCAAAGCACTGGAAGACATGAAAGTCGTGGGCCTGTCGACCACCGCCAGCTTCCATCACGCCGTGCTCGACCACCCGGACTTCGTCGCCGGCCTCGTCACCACACGCTGGGTTGAAGACGTCTTCGTACCCGCTCGCAAACAGGCGTTGAAACAAGCCAAGGAGCGCGCATGAGCATGACAACACTGGTCGATGTCAGCCTCAGCGACGGTCAGACCGCCGCTTGGGGCGGTGCTGCCGGCACCGCAATGCTGCTGGGCACGATGAACTCACTTGGCCACGCCCGACTTGCCGCCATCGAAGTCTTGAGCCCGGCCGTGATCGCACAATGTATAAGCCGTGACGAGAACCCGCTGCAACGGGTCGCCGCATTTCGCGAACGCGCCAATGGCACACCGCTGCGCGCCACCGTGAACCTGCTGCCCGCCCATGGACACATCGATGTGCTCGCTGGCGAAGCGCTGGGCACCTGGCTGCGATTGCTGGCCAAGTCCGGCATCAGTGAGGTCGTGCTGATTGATCCGCTGCTGGACCTTTCGCGTTTGGGCAGCGCCGTGCAGAAGGCGCAGACCAACGGCCTGACGGCCATCGTCGCCCTGCCCTACGTGGACGATCCCGAGCATTGCGATGCGTACTATTCGGCTTGTGCGGCAAGGCTGGTCCTGACCGGTGCACAGCGCATCATGCTGCGCGACGAAGCCGGCCTGCTGCATGTCGATCGCCTGCCCGGGTTGCTCTCGGCCCTGCGCAGCGGCGTTGATGGCAAACCTCTGGATCTGCACACACGCTGCCACACGGGTCTCGGCCCGCAGGTCGCGCTGGAAGCGATTCGACTCGGCATCGACCGCCTCGACGCTGCGTTGCCCGCTGTCGCCAACGGCGCATCGGCGCCGTCGCTGGCACTGTTGATCCGCTCTGCGGCGTTGCTCGAACTGCCACTGCAATCAACGGATCGGGATCGTATAAAAGAAGCCCAGGCTCAGCTTGCTGCCGTGGGGGATCAGGAAGGATTTGCCGAAAGCCTGCCCTGGGCCTTCGACCTGGCGCCCTACGAACACCAGTTGCCAGGGGAAATTGCCGCAGAAGCCATGCAGGCATTGCGCGAGCGCGGACGCCTGGCCGATCTGTTCGAGTTCTCCCATGAATGCACGCGCATTCGCCAGGAGCTCGGCCATCCGCCGATGCTGCAACCTTTCGCACAGGCGATTGCGCGACAGGCACTCGAACATCTCGATGCCAGCCCACGCTATGCCACGTTGCAGCCAACCTTGCGCCGCTGGCTGCAAGGTTGCTACGGCCCGATCGACACATCGCTGACCCGCCTGCAAAAACGCATCGGCGCCATCGCGAACCCCTGCCGTCCGATCAACCTGCCCGACACTGAAGAGGCGCTGGCGGCGCTGGTCTGCGGCTGCCCTGCGCTGCCGCCGCTGCACAAACTTCACTATGAAGTTCGCTCGCCTGAGCAAGCCCTGACGCAAGGACTGCTGCAACGCTGGCCCAACTACACCGTATTGAGTGTCACAGGCCCCGGTCTGTCCATCCATCTCGAACACAGCAAGGGGTGACATGTGCTGAATCAACTACGCGAAAAAGTAGCTGCGGAATTCGCCCGTACCGGCAAACATCGGCGTATCCAGCTGGTCGATGCCACCCTGCGCGATGCACACCAGTGTTTGTGGGCCACTCGCATGCGCACCGAGCACATGCTGCCGATGGCCGAGCGCCTGGATGCCTTGGGTTTTGATGCGATTGAAGGCGTTGCGTTGGTGCAGTTCGACGCCAGCGTGCTGTTCCTCAACCAGAGTCCACTGGAACGGCTACGCCTGTTGTCCGAACGCATCCGCCACACGCCGCTGCGCGGTGTCGTGCGCAGCAACATGTTGCGTAGCTTCTACCCCGAGCCGGACGATTTGAGTGAGCTGTACGTCGAACGTCTGGTCGCCAATGGTGCGCGCGATATCGGCTTTCTCGACTCCCTGCACTGCTGGGATAACCTGGTGCCTGCGATCACCACCGCCAAGCGACTCGGCGCGACAACGACCCTCGCCATGATTTACAACCTGGCGCCGGGCTACGACGCGCCGTTCTACGCCGCCAAGGCGCGCGAGGCCATCGAGCGCTTCGATATCGACGCCTTTACCTTCGGCGACGCTGGCGGCAGCATGACCGTGGAGCAGGTGCGCAGCATTGTGCCGGCGATCAAGGCCGTGATCGGTGATCGACCGCTGGAAATCATCACCCATTGCCTGAACGCGACCGGTTCGCTGGTTGCCATCGAAGCCGCGGTGCACGGCGCCGACCGTTTGCTGTGTTCGATCGATCCGCTGGCCAACGGCAATGCCGGACCGTCGGCGCAGATGCTGGCTCGCAACCTGCGCGAGATCGGCTTCGAGGTCAGTTTCGATGACCGCGCGGCAGACGAAATCGGTGAGTACCTTGCCGGGGTTGCCGAAGAGAACGGCTTCCCCGTGGGAGTCCCGGCGGAATACGACCCGGCGCACTTCGTTACCCAGTACGCCGGGGGCGCCATGTCCAATCTGCAATCGCAGCTTCAGCTGGCGGGAATCGCCGACAAGCTGCCGGTCGTACTCGAGGAGATCGGCCGCATTCGCGTGGAACTGGGCTCGCCAGTGATGGCTACGCCTTTCCCCGCCATGATCGCCGCACAGGCGGTGATGAATGTATTGAGCGGCGAGCGTTACAAGGTGGTGCCGGACGAAGTGAAAAAGTACGTGTGCGGCTATTTCGGCGCTCTGCCGCTGCCAGTAGACCCCGACATCAAAGACCGCGTGCTCGCCAACGGCTCCCGTGAGATTGCCATCACCCCGCCGGTGCTGGCGCCACGAGTTCCCGAACTGCGTCGCCGTTACCCCGGCCTGTCGGATGATGAACTGCTGCTGCGCGCCATGTACGGCGACGAAAAAATCACCGGGCTGGTGCCGATCGTGATCGACGACACCTTCAGTGTGCGTCGTCCGCTGCACGAACTGATTGCCGGTCTGGCCAAACTTCCGGAACAACGCCACGTGCATATCGCCATGGCCGGATTCGAATTGCGTACTCGCTGAGGCTGCCATGTCGACTCCTCTCTCTGCACGGTCACTGCCGCAACCCACCGCCGAAACGGCCGCCTATTGGGCGGCCGCGCAGGAACACCGACTGGTGATCCAGCGCTGCGAAAGCTGCGGCAAGTGCCAGTTTTACCCGCGGGCGTTCTGCATCAGCTGCCTGTCCGACAGCATCGAATGGATCAATGCCAGCGGTCAGGGGCGCATCTACAGCTACACGGTCTGCCGGATCGCGCCCTCGCCGGCCTTCGAGGCTCGGCTGCCCTATGTCGTTGCCTTGATCGACCTCGATGAAGGCGTGCGCATGCTGGCCAACATCCTGGACGCCGACCTTGAGCGCGTCGCCATCGGCGCCCGCGTCAACGTCTGTTTCGAGTCCGTCAGCGAATCCTGCACGCTGCCCCAGTTCACTCTTTTGGATTAGCCGTCACCATGGAAATGATTACCGACCACTTCGATGCCGGCGCCAATCGCCACCCGGATAATGTCTGCCTGCAAGGCACAGGTTTCAGCCTCACCTACGCCGAGGTTCAGGCCGACTCCCATGCCATCGGCCATGCCCTGTCGCTGCTGAACCTGAGTTCGGCCCATGTCGGCGTACTGGCGCCTAATCACCCGCTGAGCTTCGTCGCCATGCTGGGCGCCTTGCGCGCAGGGGCTACGTTCATTCCCCTGAATGCTCGTGACTCGATCGACAGCCTGATCTGGTTCATGAGTTTCACAAAGCTGTCCGTGCTGGTGCTGCACTCCCAGTACGCCGAGCATGCCGAGCGCATCCGCGTGGGTGTGCCGACGCTGACAACCCTGATCGGCCTGGATGAACCCATCGCCGGACTGAGCATCGCCAACTGGTGCCGTGAACACGCCGGCCAACGCTGCACAGTCAGCCAGTCCCTCGACGACACCGCCCTGATCAAGTCCTCGGGGGGCACGACCGGTCGGCCGAAAGCAATCATGCAAAGCCATCGTGCGCTGCTGGCCTGCTACCGCATCAGCAACCAGTTCATGCCGCCGGCGAAAAGTCCGGCGCATCTGGTCGTGGCACCGCTGACCCATGCTGCAGGTGCGACCGCCATGGCACTGTCGAGTTTCGGTACGCGCAACGTGATCGCGCCGTCAGCCGATCCGGGCGCCGTGCTGGAAACCATCGAACGGGAACGCATCACCCACCTGTTCCTGCCGCCAACCCTGATCTACCGACTGCTGTCGCATCCGGATGCCAGGACGCGCGACTGCTCGTCGCTTGAATACGTGATCTACGGGGCCGCGCCAATGTCCGTGGACAAACTGCGTGAAGGCATCGCCCTGTGGGGACCGGTGTTCGTGCAGTGTTATGGCCAATCCGAAGTGCCGGGGGTAATCACGGTGCTGACCCGCGAAGACCACATGCGTGACGGTAAACACCTGGGTTCCGCCGGCCGCCCCACCGGCGCCTGCGAAGTGGTGCTGATGGATGAGGAAGGACGGATTGTCGAGTCCGGCGAGCGCGGGGAGATCGTCGTCCGCGGTGAGTTGGTCGCCCCGGGTTACTACGACAACCCTCAAGCCAATGCCGAGGCACGCCGCTTCGGCTGGCACCACACCGGTGACATCGGCGTATTCGACGAAGGGGGTTACCTGTACATCGTCGATCGAACCAAGGACATGATCATCTCCGGCGGCTTCAACATCTATCCGAGCGAGGTCGAGCAAGTGATCTGGGCACATCCGGCGGTCATGGATTGCGCCGTGGTCGGCATACCCGATCCCGACTGGGGCGAAAAAGTCATCGCCGTCATTGAGCTCAAGGCTGGCGCAAGTGCCACCGCCGAAGAGTTCATCGCGATCTGCCGCGAAAAACTCGGCAGCCTGAAGACACCCAAACACGTGTTGTTCTGGGACAGCCTGCCGCGCAGCCCGGTCGGCAAGGTGTTGAAGAAAGATGTACGTGCGCAGCTCATCGCCCAGGAGCCGCAGCCATGACGATCGACGCTTCCCGCCTGGCCGGCCGTTATGCCATTGTCGGCGTGGGCGAGGCCGGTCTTGGCAAGGCTCAGCCGGGTGACACCGCGCTGTCGCTGCAATGCCGATCGGCACGCGAAGCCTTGCTGGATGCCGGGCTCACGCTCGCCGATGTCGATGGCGTCTTTGCGCACTGGGACGACCGCGCCAATGCGCTGCTGGTGAGCGAGTACCTGGGGATCACGCCGCGCTATGTCGACAGCACGGTAGTGGGCGGCGGCTCGCCGCTCACCCACTTGATTCACGCCATGGCTGCGATCGATGCCGGCCTGTGCTCGGTGGCGCTGGTCACCTACGGCAGCACCCAGCGACTGGATCACAGCCGCAACCGTGGTGGCGCGATCACCGAGCCACGCTCGCCGTCGGGGCAATTTGTTGCGCCTTACGGTGTACTGAGTCCGATCAGTTGGTACGCGATGCTCGCGCAGCAGTATTTGCATCACTATCAGGCGAGCGCAGAGGACCTCGGCGAGGTGGCGATCAACGCCCGGCGCTGGGCGCAATTGAATCCCCAGGCCACGCTGCGCAAACCACTGACGATGGAGGAGTATCTGGCTTCGCCGCTGATCTCGGACCCTTTGCGCAAAGCCGATATCTGTCTGGTCAGCGACGGCGCCGGTGCGTTGATCCTGACCAAAGCCGAACACGCCCGCACGCTGGCCAAGCCCCCCGTCTTCATCCGCGGTTTTGGCGATACCTATCGGCACCACGTGACGCCGCTCAGCCCGACCGACTGGCTCGACCACAGCGTTATCGCCGGCTGCGCCGAACAAGCCCTGCGCATGTCGGGAATCGCGCGCAGCGAGTTGAGCATGGTGCAGATCTATGACGCCTTCACCATCAACGTACTGGTCGCGCTTGAAGCCATGGGTTTCTGCCCGCCGGGCCAGGCGGGCTCGTTCCTGCGCAGCGGCATTGCCGCGCCCGGCGGCGCCTTACCGGTGAATACCTCCGGCGGTGGGCTGGCCTTCAATCACTCCGGTCAGTTCGGCATGCAGTTGATGATCGAATCGGTGCGCCAGCTGCGTGGCGAATGCGGCGAGCGCCAGGTCGCCAATGCCAGCACCTGTCTGGTCCAGGCCAGCGGGCTGCTGATGTCGGCATTCATGTCCATGGTGTTGGCGAAAGAAACCGGTGAATGACGATGAATACCCCAATCCCGATACGCACCATGCAGGCTTTTCGGATGTTCGACTGGCACGACGGCGGCCGTCTGTGCGAAGTGCCGGTGCCGGTTCCCGGCCCGGGTGAAGTGCGCCTGCGGGTCGGCGGCAATGGCCTCTGCCAGTCGGACCTGCATGCGCTGGACGATCTGTGCTGCTCGCCCCCGCACCTGGATGTGCAACTACCGATGACCCTCGGTCATGAGATCGCCGGCTGGATCGACACACTTGGTCCGGGCGTCGACTGCTGGAAGGTCGGTCAGGCATGCGCCGTGAGTACACCCGGCTGCGGTCATTGCCGTGCTTGCCGTGATGGCTGGAATAACTATTGCTCCGCCTCGCGGCGCATCTACGGCGGCGGGTATGACGGCGGGCTGGCCGAATACGTCGTGGTCCATCAGGACTGCCTGGTGGACATCGGCACGCTCGAACCCTGGAAGGCCGCACCGCTGACCGACGCCGGGCTCAGTTCCTACCACGCGGTCAAGCGCGTTGCGCCGCTGCTGCAACCCGGCAGCACCGTATTGGTCATTGGTGTCGGCGGACTGGGGCATATCGCTATCGCCACGCTTGGGGCGATTACGGCGGCCCATGTCATCGCCATTGATACCCGCGTCGAGGCCCTGGGGCTGGCCGTCAGCCAAGGGGTGGATCGGGTGCTGGATGCCACCGGTTTAACACCTGAGCTGTTCCTCAAGCGCATCGGCCGGGTCGATGCGGTTCTGGATTTTGTCGGCAGCGGCGACACCCTGCGTCTGGCTGCCGGTGTGATTCGCCCGCTCGGTCACATCGTGGTGGTCGGGCGCGGACGTGGTGCGTTCGAGTTGCGCGATGGCTCACTGCCCTATGGCGCGATGATCAGCACCACCTTCGGTGGCAGCAAGTCCGAGTTGATGGAGCTCATCGCGCTGGCGTCCACCGGTCGACTACCGATCCATCTGAACCGCCATCGGCTGGATGAAGTGCCAAACGTTCTACGCAAAATGCGCCGCGGCGAAATCGTCGGACGTGCCGTCATCGTTCCCAATGAGACTTACCAATGACTCGCGAACACACCTCACCCGAACAAGAACTGCACGCGCGCCGCGCAAGCACCCTGAAAATGGGCGGTGAAGCCAAGCTTCAGGCACGCCGCGACGCTGGCGTGCTCAACGCACGGGAACGCCTGGCGGAGCTGCTGGACGCCGAGTCGTTCAGCGAAATCGGCATGTTGGCCCACTCTTCCCGCCCCGAAGACCGGGACAGCACCCCCGCCGACGGCAAGATCACCGGTTTTGGCCGCATCGACTCGCGCCGGGTCGCCGTCGTGTCCAACGACATGACGGTCAAAGGCGCGTCGTCCTCGTGGATCAATGCGCGCAAGATCGCCTACATGAAGGAATGTGCCACCCGCAACGGCATGCCGCTGATCTTCCTCGGCGAATCATCCGGCCAGCGCATGCAGGACGCGATGGGCGCGGGCAGCATGGCCGGTGGCGGTCAGGATGCCCAACAATATTGCCGACGCCGCGAAACCCCGTGGGTCAGCGCGGTGCTCGGCGCCTGTTTTGGCTCGGCGAGTTGGTACTCGTGCCTGTCCGACTTCACGGTGATGCGCAAAGGTGCATTGCTCGCCGTCTCCAGCCCCAAGGTCACCTCAGTGGCGATCGGTGAGTCTTCAGACACCGAAGAACTCGGTGGCTGGCGCATGCACGCCGAGATCACCGGGCTGGCCGACATGGTCGTCAACAATGACCAGGAAGCACTGACCGCTATCCGGCGTTTCCTCAGCTACCTTCCCTCCCATTCGAATGAGACGCCGGCCGTGCTGCCCTGTGGGCCCGAGGACCGCCCGGATGCCTCGGGACCTGAAAGCATCGTCCCGGTCGAGCGCACCAAGACCTACGACATGCGCAAACTGCTCGCCACGCTGGTCGATCGCGACAGTCTGTTTCCACTCAAGGACCGCTTCGGTCGCTCGGTGGTCACCGCCCTCGCCCGCCTTGAAGGCGCCAGCATTGGTATCGTCGCTTCCAACCCGCAATTCAAAGGCGGAGCGCTGGACGCCGATGCCTGCCGCAAGGCCACCGGCTTCATCGCCATGTGCGACTCGTTCAACATCCCGCTGGTGTTTCTGGTCGATACGCCTGGTTTCCTGGTGGGCATCGAAGGCGAGAAACGCGCCGCACCCGCACACATCATGAACATGATTCACGCGGTACAACTCTGTTCGGTGCCGAAGCTCTCGGTGATCGTGCGCAAGAGTTTCGGTCAGGCCTATCTGAATTTCGGCGGTGGCCGCAACAGCGACCAGTCGGCCGCCTGGTGCATGGCCGACGTCAGTTTCGTCGACCCCGGCGTTGCGGTCAGCGTCGTGCATGATGTGACCCGCGAATCCGACCCCGAGCGCTATGCCCAGCTACACGCTGAATTCTCAAAAGATACATCGGCCTTTGCCCTGGCCGGTGCGATGGGCACCCACGAGGTGATTGCACCGGGAGAAACCCGGCGCTTTCTCGTCGAGGCACTGGCGGCTCAGTGGCGCGGAATCAATAACGGCATCGGGCGCCATGAAATGCGTACGTGGCCGACTTACTTTTGACCTGCGCACACCACTGACAGACGACGGGACTCTTCACGCTGAATCCCGTCGAGAGGTGCTGAATCCTTTCGTCGGCTGGCATGTGCCCTGGACGGTGCCCCAAGCAGCGCTGGTTACCCCTTAACAGCCGCTTCAATCCCGGCGATGTCGATCTTTCCCATCTCCATCATTGCGTCGAAGGCGCGCTTGGCCGCTGCTTGATCAGGATTGGCTATCGCGGCGCTCAGAACCCGTGGAGTGATCTGCCATGACAATCCCCACTTGTCCTGGCACCAGCCGCATACATTTTCCCGGCCGCCATTTCCGACAATCGCGTTCCACAAACGATCCGTTTCGGCTTGGTCGTCGGTCGCCACCTGGAACGAAAAAGCCTCGTTGTGCTTGACCCCCGAGCCCCCGTTCAGTCCGAGACAAGGGATGCCCATCACCGTGAACTCGACCGTCAGGACATCGCCCTGCTTGCCTGCCGGATAGTCGCCAGGCGCGCGAAGGACAGCTCCCACAGCGCTGTCGGGAAACGTCTCGGCGTAGAACGTCGCTGCGTCCAACGCGGTGCCGTCGTACCACAGACAAATCGTGTTTTTGCTGTTCATCCTGGTTCTCCAGAATCGGAACGGGTTCGTGCATTTTAGCAGCGCATTCAGCGGCACGGCTTTGGCAACTTCAGTAGCTGCTCCGCATTGGAGGCGATAACATCCCGGCCTCGCATGGAGTGTGCGAACACATACTCAAAGGATGAACACATGAGCCGCACCGAACACATCTGCCTGATGGCGACCTATAACAAATGGATGAACGCAAAGATCTATGGGGCAACCAGGTGCTTGTCCGATGATGAGCTCTCAGCCGATAGGAAAGCGTTCTTCAAGTCTATTCTCGGGACGCTAAACCACGTGGCAATCGGAGACACTGTGTGGCTAAAGCGATTCGCCAAACATCCAGCGGACCACTCGGCACTGGAGCCGGTGAGGCAACTTTGCGATCCGGAAAGCCTCGACCAATTGTTGTTCTCTACTATTCCAGAGCTCTCAGTGCATCGAGAGAGACTCGATCAGATAATCGTCGAATGGGCTCACTCTATTACAGAGTCCGATCTAGACCACACTCTCCATTACGCCAGCATGAACGGTGTAGTGTCCGATAAGGATTTTTACAGCCTGGTCATGCATTTTTTCAACCATCAAACCCATCATCGTGGCCAGGTTACTACGCTGCTTTCACAGGCTGGCATTGACGTAGTTGATACAGATTTAGTCTTACTCATTCCATCCCGATCCTGCGTATAAAAAAACTCGTCACCAGGCACCCGATCATTGGGCAGACTTTTGACCTGCATCTCGACTAAAGGACGCGACATTTATGGAAACTCTCTTTGCTCAAATCAGCGAGCGTTTGAACAATCGCCGATTTACGGTAGCGAACAACGCCCACGGGCTATCCGGTGCAGGCACAGTGTTTCATTACCATGTCGAGGAAAATGCCATTTCGGGCACTTACCAAGGCGGCCGGATCCGCATGGGTCATCAAGTCGGGCGCGCGACAGGCCCCGATACCATTGAGCTTCTTTTTCAGTGCTTGACTACGGATGGCGAGATGCTTGCCGGCTGGTCGCGTGGCACGGTAGGCGTTGATCACGCAGGACGTACCACTCTGACCTTCGTATGGGGTTGGTTGTCGGGCGCGACGGGAGGTGGCGAGTCTAGCTACGTCGAGCTTGCCGCGTAGCGGTTAAGGATTTTTTGATAATTGCGCGTCCAACGCCGAGCCATCACCTAAGCTCTAAAGGGAGATTTTGCGCTGCTGCAGATTGATAGCATCACGCTATGGAACACGCTCTGTTAATGCGATTTCCATGGACTGAAATCCTCGAATCCAGCCGATGCCAAGAAGGTAGCCATCCACCCGAAAAGGAGCCACTCATGTTCAAGCCCGGTCACCTGAACCGTACTAATGCTCCTGGCACTCCCGGAGTCCCGGAATACAACATTGATGTCTTCTATGAAGTCCGCCGCGACCCCAAGGAAGGCATGCTGATGCACTTCAAGATGGACGGAGCGGTATCAGGTAAAAGCTTCACTGAAGAATTCGATATGCACCGCGACACGGCCTTCAACTTTGCCAGCCGCGTGGCAAAGGCTGCGGCCAAGCATGGAGTGCCCGCCAATGCCAGTCTCATCATGCGCGGGCACAAGGAATACGACGCGATGTTCGAGGATATTCGCGACAAACTCGGCGTCCAGCCAGGCGATCCAGTCGATCTGGATAACGCTGAGAAAGACCGTCGTTGAGTGACGCCAATATCACTCAGCGCGCCGCGTCCACCGGATGGATCACGAGGTAGCTGTCGACGGCATCGTCGATGGTTGGAAAAAACGCCGATTCGCCAAACCGTGCGAATAACCCGAATCGCTTCAGCTTGTCCTTGACCGGGTCCTTCATCTCGGCCACGCACAACTTGATGCCCGCCGCGTGCAAGGTGTCGTCCAGTTCAGCCAGCATGTCGGCGGAGGTCACGTCCACACTGGTGACGGGTTCCGCCGCAACGACCAACCAGCGCACGGGCGTAGGCGATGCCGCTACTGCGGCGAGCACTCGGTCATTGAACAGTTCGGCGTTGGCGAAAAACAGCGGCGCATCCCAGCGAAACAGCACCAGGCCGGGGATAAGGCGCGCGTCCGGATAACGCTGGATGTCGTGGTAGCCCTTGACCCCCTTGGCTTGCCCCAGCACCGCGGAATACGGCCGCCAGCCATCCCACAGAAATTCGATAACGGCGATCACGATGGCCAGCCCGATGCCCTCGATCGCACCGAACACGGCCACACCGACGGTGCAGACGATCGACAACCAGAACTCCCAGCGCTGGATGCGATAAATGCGTCGCAGGTCGGCGATTTCAATCAGGCCGATGGCCGACGCGATCACGACCGCTGCCAGTGCACTGCTGGGCAAGCTCTGCAACAGGTTCGGCGCCACCATCAGTAATAAGGCAACTGCCAACGCGCCGACAACGCCGGTCAACTGGGTTTTGGCGCCTGCGGCTTCGGCCACGGGGGTGCGTGACGAACTGCTGCTGATTGGAAAGCCCTGGAAAAATCCAGCTGCCAGATTGGCAAAACCGAGCCCTGCCATCTCCTGGTTCGGGTCCACGTAGGTACGGGTCCGTGCCGCATAGACACGCGAGAGCACGCTGGTGTCGGCGAACGACACCAGGGCCACGGCGCAACCGCCGATAAGCACGGGGACAATATCGGCGCGGGTGATCCAGGGGATGGCGAACGCAGGTAAACCTTGTGGAAGAGCACCGAGGACCGACACCCCCGCACGCGTGCCAAGGTCTAGCACACCCACGGCGACGGTCGCGCCTGCCACGGCGATCAAGATCCCCGGCACGCGCTTGAAGCCCTTGAGCAGCAGGATCACGACCAAGGTGGCTGCGCCGATCATGAACGCGGTCCAGTTGGTTTTTCCATCCATCACCGCGGTGGCGATAGCCCATATGTTTCTCAGCGGACCATCGGACTCAATCGAAAAACCGAAAAACTTGGGCAGTTGGCTGATCAATACGGTCAGCGCGATGCCGTTCATGTACCCGTAGCGGATCGGCTTGGACAGCAACTCCGTAATGAAGCCCAAACGCATGATGCCCGCCAGGATGCACACGGCGCCTGAAACGATCGCCATCATGCCCGCAAGGGCGACAGCGCGATGCGGGTCGCCGCCCGACAGAGGCAGGACGACCGCCAGGATAACGGCGGCCAATGAGGAATCCGGGCCCAGCACCAGAATCCGGCTAGGCCCGAACAATGCGTAAGCGAGTAGCGGAACGATGGTCGCGTAGAGGCCATAGATTCCGGGTACGCCCGATGCCACGGCGTAGGCAATGCCGACGGGTACCAACATCGTGGTGAGCACCAGCCCGGCCATGATGTCGTGACGCAACCAGGCAACCTGATATCCGCGCAGCGTGCGAAGCCCAGGAAGCCAGCGGCCCCAGCCGGTTTCGTCGCCGGTATTGCGGCGTGCAATCCGGCCCGGTTCCGGGACGGGAGGCGAAGAGTCCGAATCGCTCATAGAGCTGTGGCCTATAGGTGTACAGCGCAGAGTCGCTTACACGTTCCCGTCAGAATTTTTCGGGAACCCGCCGGTGCGGATAATCCGGGTCGCGATAGCCGCCTGGCTTCTGCCGTTTGGGCAATATCACCTTCTCGCGCGGTACATCCTTGTAGGGGATGCGGCTGAGCAAATCGGTGATGATGTTCAGGCGCGCCCGCCGCTTGTCGTTGGAGTTGGCCACCAGCCATGGGGCATGATCGGTGTCGGTTGCCTTGAACATGTCGTCACGCGCGCGTGAATAGTCATACCAGCGGCTGTATGACTTGAGATCCATTGGGGTCAGCTTCCAGATTTTGCGCCCATCCTTGATGCGCTCCTGAAGCCGGCGGGTCTGCTCATCTTCACTGACTTCCAGCCAATACTTGAGCAGAATCACGCCCGAGTCGACGATTGCACGCTCCACCAGAGGCGTTGTCTTCAGGAAACTGGCAACCTGCTGTTTAGTGCAGAACCCCATCACCCGCTCGACGCCCGCCCGGTTGTACCAACTGCGATCGAAAATCACCACTTCGCCCGCCGCGGGCAGGTACGGCAGGTAACGCTGGACATACATTTGGCTTTTCTCTCGATCACTCGGCGCCGTTAGCGCCACCACCCGAAAGACACGCGGGCTGACGCGCTCGGTAATCGCCTTGATCGTTCCGCCCTTGCCAGCGCCATCGCGCCCCTCGAAGACGATGCAGAGCTTGATGCCCTTGGCTTTTACCCACTCCTGTAACTTGACCAGTTCGACGTGCAGGGTGCGCAGTTGCTCAAGGTAATCCTTGCTTTTCAGCTTCGGGCTTTCAGCAGATTTACTTTTAGGGGCTTTTTTCTTGTCCTTTGCCATGATCCAGACCTCACCAATAAACAGCGTAGGGTTGCAATCTGCTCATCCGCCGAGCGCGATGATCGCAGTGATCAGTACAGCGCCGGTGACTGCCATCGCAAGACCGCCTTGCCACGGTTTTGCGCCGGCGTACTTCGAGAGTATCCAACCAGCGATGAACAGCACTCCGAGTCCAACCAGGTTAGACACGCGCACGGCGAGCGCCGTCTGGTCGAGCAACAGAAACGGCACGACAAGCGGGAATGTCGATAACACCACCAACAGGAAAACGCCGACAGCGCCCCTGAAATCATCCCAACCGAGGCGCGGTTGTACCGGCATGGATGAATAATCGACCAGGCGACGACGCAACGATTCCAACTCTTCAGGGCCCGCCGCCGCTGCGAGACGCGGGGGTAATGCCTCAGCAACGAGCGCTTGCCCGGCGGCTGCATCCGTCGCATCGCGCAGGCTGGTGCGAAGTGTACGGTTGCGCGTGCGCTCGATCAGGGTTCGCAGCAAATACATCACGGCGTCCGCGAGTCCCCAGGCGAGGTTGCAACCCAGCGCGGCGATCATCATCGTGCGCTCCGCCTCCTGGCCAGACGTGGCCACGCTGATGGTTCCGGTGAAGGTCATTGCCATCAGCAGGCCGAAGATGACCTCCGTGACACGATCGACCGGATCAAGAACACGGGCCCGCTTTTGCTCTCCAGTGCTTTGCATACGCTCATCCTCGCCACGGCTGCGTCAGCGTGATGCCCTTTGCATCAAGTCACAGGCCAGAGCACGGGTCTTTTTTCCAGGGAGGTTTCAACCCAATTCAGTGTAGTTTGAAAAGGCCTTTTCGCTCCTGTGGCCATACTGATCAGTCAAGGCGCCTCTTTGCTCTGGTCTTTCAACGTCTGCGCAGCCTCGGCTTTCGCCGCATTGGCTTGCATGATCAATTGGTAGGCAATGTAGTACTTGTAGATATTACTGACGTAGGTAACCGTCTCCGCACCGATCTTCTCGGCGGCAACGTACTCAACGTTGTGGAACCAGACGTTCGGGTCCAGCCCACGGAGGGCGGCTTCTTTGCGAAGTTTGGAAATCCTGCCCGCCCCTGCGTTGTAAGAAGCGAACGCGAACAGGGCCTTGTCCAGGTTGCTCATGGGCTCCTTGCCATAATACTGGTCGATCATCCAGCGCATGTACTTGATCCCGGCGTTAATGTTTGGCTCGACTTCAGCAATGTTGCCAACGCCGAGCTCCTTGCCGGTGGCAGGCATGACCTGCATGACACCAATGGCGCCCACCTTGCTCTTGGCTGCCTGATTCAGTTGAGATTCCTGGTACCCCTGGGCTGCCATCAGTAACCAGTCCACGTCGTACTTGTCCCCGTACCGCTGGAAGTACTGAACCAATGCGACAAATTTCTTGCGTTCGGACTCGGAGACAGACGCTTTTACATATTTTTCGTTTTTAAAATAACGCGTCAGAATCATGTTCCCGAGGGTGGTCCCTTGGCCGTGACGAGCAATGAAATCGTTGGCGGTGGCCTGCAGCTGCGGGCTGCCCTTGCGAATCGCCCAGGCAATCTCGCCGCCGGTGCGTAACGCGACGTCATCATGCACCGTGATAGCCGGGAAGACCTTTTTCCAGAAGTCCGCTTTGTGCTTGTCCACGACGATGAGAGGAATCATGCCGGCGCTCAGCATCTCGATCAGGTCCTCGTCCTCCAGGGCTTCCGGTGCCTCCTTGAGGACGACCGCCGGTTTGTTCTCGCTGGCGAAACGCTGGTTGAGGGCCATCAAACTCTCGTAATAACTGGAAGACTTGCGAACGAAGACCACTTGTCCCGCCAACGCGTCCACACTGGACACCGCGGGCGAGCCGGGGCCTGAGACCAGCACCTCTCTGACGTTGTGATAGACGGGTGAAGTGAAATCAACCAGTTGCTTGCGTTCCTCCGTCACGGTCAGGTTAGACGCCGCAATATCGCCTTTGCCGGCAGCCAGCGCCGGCAGCAACTCATCCCGAGCGACGGGAATCAACATCACCCGTACTTTCAGCGCCTTGTGCTTGAGCTTTTTATCCTTGGCCAGTTGCTTGTTCAGATCCTCCTCGAATACGCGAAAAAAGTCGTAAGTCGTACCGCGCTGGACACCTCTGTCGACAAAGTAAAAAGTCTTGCTGTAAACCGTCAGGACTCGGATGACCTGTCGCTCGATCATCCCGTCGAGATCGCCAGTCCACGGCTTCATCGCGCTATCGGTCGGGAGGGTCAGTTGATCACGCTGCGGTGCCTCGGGGGATACCGTCGCTTCGGTTGCGGCATGGATCGGGCCGGTAAAAAGAGCAAATGCGAGCGCCGCAACGACGTTGATGATCAGCGCTGAGCGTGCAGAGGAATGAGCCGTAAGGTGTGTGACCCAATCGCGGATTCCCAACATGATCAGTGCTCCACACGTTGTTTTCGTCTGACGTGTTCCAGCGGCTACATCCCTGACTTCAGCCGTGCCAGGATGGCCAAGACCTTATATCCGCAAGCACACAGAAAAGCTTAGTTCAGACTAGCCTGTCACAACGCGACGTATCGACAACGACTAAACTTTTGCGATTGAACCTTGTTTCCCAAGGAGATCTCTGTGAGCGCCGCGTCCCTCTCTGAACTCGATGCCGCCCTGCCCGGTCTGGCCCGCAAGATCCGCGTGCTGGATGCCCTGGCCTGGCCGGATGGGGTCGAAGAAGTATTCCTGACACGTTGGCGCGCCGGGCAGGCAGAACTGCCCAAGGTCGAGCTGCGCCCGCGCGATCACAGCGCCGACATCGCCGCCCTCGAAGCCTTTATCGGCCGCTGCGATGAGGGCCATCCGGCCGGGCGCCACCTCGCCATGACGGCGCGCAGCTATGCCACGGCTGGGCACATGCTCGGTGCCATCGGCACACCCGCCTTTACTCAGTATTCGTCAGCGCTGTACCGGCGCCCGGACTTCTACTACCCGAGCCAGAAATTGAGCATGCTGGACGCGGCCCAATTCTTCCTCAAGACCACCGACGCCCTTCTGGGCGGTGCGCGGATTCCACCGAGCCCGGCCGAAATCCCGGCCGAGGTCTTCGCCGCCTGGATGCAGCCGGAACTGGACCGCTTCTTCGGCCCGGGCCGGATCACCGTCGTGCTCGATCCGACCCTGGCCGCCAAGGCCATCGCCGGGTCCAGTCGCATCCGCCTGCGTGCCAGCGCCCTGTTCTCGGAACTGGACAAGAACCAGCTGTTGCAGCATGAAGCCTTCGTGCATGTCGCCACGGCACAAAATGGCGCGCTGCAACCCAACCTCAAAAGCCTGGGCCTGGGGGCGCCACGCACGACCCAGACTCAGGAGGGCATCGCCACCCTGGCCGAGTTGTTCACCGGCAGCATGGACATCAACCGCCTGCGCCGCCTCGCCCTGCGCGTGCTCGCGGTCCAGCAGGCGCTGGATGGCGCCGATTTCATCCAGGTATTCGAAGGTTTTCTCGCCGCTGGTCAGTCACAGGAAGAATCCTTCCGCTCGACCCAGCGGGTGTTCCGCGGCGCCGACCTGCGCGGCGGCTCGGCGTTCACCAAGGATGCCGCCTACCTGACCGGTTTGCTCGGCGTGCATACCCTATTGCGCATCGCGATCCGCGACAACCGGCCGGAACTGGTGGGCCATCTGTTCGCCGGGCGCCTCAGCCTGGGGGACACCGTTCGCTTGGCGCCGCTCTTCGAGTCCGGCTGGCTCCAGGGACCGGTCCATGTCCCGGCCTGGGCCTCCGATCTGCGTTTGCTCGCCGCCAACCTGGCGTTCTCCGCTTTTATTTCCCGAATCAAGCTGGATGTACTCGATCTGGAGGTGCTCATGGCATTCGCCGATGAGCATGAAGCCGATGCCAGCGCCTAGCGTTTAAAGGGAGAGCCACCGAACCAAACGCTCTGCATCAGTTATTTATACTCAAATGCCAGCTTAATAATATTTTACCGATACCAGGGTGATCCCTAGTCTTGACCCCAAGAAATGGCAGGCCGTTACCGACCTAAATCCAACTTCGAAGGGTATAGAGATGACCACTGAAAAAATAAAAACAGATACGCTGATTGTTGGCGCCGGTCAGGCTGGCGTGGCCATGAGTGAACACTTGAGCAAACTCGGCGTGCCGCACCTGGTGCTGGAGCGCAACCGTATCGCCGAACGCTGGCGCACCGGGCGCTGGGATTCGTTGGTGGCCAACGGTCCGGCCTGGCATGACCGCTTTCCCGGTCTCGATTTCGACGATCTCAGCCCCGACGAGTTTGCCCCGAAAGAGCGGGTCGCCGACTACTTCGAAGCCTACGCCAAGAAATTCAACGCGCCGATCCGCACCGGCGTGGACGTGCTGAAGGTTGAGCGCAATGTCGGTCGCCCGGGTTTCACCATTGAAACCTCTGAAGGCGTGATCGAGGCCAACCGCGTGGTGGCTGCCACCGGGCCATTCCAGCGCCCTGTCATCCCGCCGATCGCACCGAAAGATCAGCCATTCGTGCAGATCCACTCCGCCGACTATCGCAACCCAGCGCAACTGCCCGAAGGCGCTGTTCTGGTGGTCGGCGCCGGTTCGTCGGGCGTGCAAATCGCCGATGAACTGCAGCGTGCTGGCAAGAAGGTTTACCTCTCGGTGGGTGCACACGACCGTCCTCCTCGCGCCTATCGCAACCGTGATTTCTGCTGGTGGCTGGGTGTGCTGGGCGAATGGGATCAGGCCGCCATGAAACCCGGCCGGGAACACGTCACCATCGCAGTCAGCGGTGCACATGGCGGCCGCACGGTGGACTTTCGTGGTCTGGCCCATCGCGGCATGACGCTGGTGGGTTTGACCCAATCGTTCAGCGGCGGCGTAGCGACTTTTCAACCGAACCTTGCCGAGAACCTGGCGCGCGGCGATGAGAACTATCTGGCGCTGCTCAATGCCGCCGATGCCTACATCGAGCGCAATGGCCTGGACCTGCCGGAAGAGCCTGAAGCCCGTATTACCTTTTCCGATCCGGAGTGCGTGACCAACCCGATTCTTCAGCTCGACCTGGCCAAGGCCGGCGTGACCTCGATCATCTGGGCCACCGGTTTTGCCACGGATTACAGCTGGCTCAAGGTTGACGCCTTCGACGACAACGGCAAACCGGCGCATCAGCGCGGCGTGTCGAGCGAAGCTGGCGTGTATTTCCTCGGCCTGCCGTGGCAGTCCCGTCGCGGGTCTTCGTTCATCTGGGGCGTTTGGCACGACGCCAAGTACGTGGCTGATCACATCGCCATCCAGCGTTCATACCTCGACTACCACGACGCCGCGCAACGCGAGGCTGAAACCGTCCCGGCCGTCCATAAAGCAACTGTCAGCGCTTGAGCCATTTTTCTTTAGGAGCTTCAAATGTCCACGCCAACCCATACCCGCATTCGCATGTTCAACACCAAGGAAACCTACCCGAACCAGAGCCTGGACAATGATTTGTGCCAAGCCGTCCGGGCCGGCAACACCGTTTATGTTCGCGGCCAGGTCGGGACTGATTTCGAAGGCAATCTGGTAGGCCTCGGTGATCCGCGAGCGCAAACCGAGCAAGCCATGCGCAACGTCAAACAGCTGCTGGAAGAAGCCGGCAGCGACCTTAGCCATATCGTTAAAACCACCACCTACCTGATCGATCCGCGGTATCGCGAGCCGGTGTATCAGGAAGTGGGGAAATGGCTTAAAGGGGTGTTCCCGATCTCGACCGGGCTAGTGGTGTCGGCGTTGGGGCAACCGCAGTGGTTGATGGAGATTGATGTGATTGCGGTGATTCCTGAGTAAGCAGGTTTACCGAGTCGCGGCCATCGCGAGCAAGCTTTGCTCCTACAGCGGATCTTCAGTGCGACGACTATCCCGTAGGAGCAAAGCTTGCTCGCGATGAGGCCAGCACAGACACCACCTCAGCCAAGGCAAACCAAGGAGCAAAACCATGACCTTCTCCATCGCCGCCCGTTGCCCCGAAACCGGTCAGTTCGGCATTGCGATCAGTTCCTCAAGCATCGCCGTCGGCGCCCGCTGCCCCTGGCTGCTGCCGGGTGTCGGCGCCGTCTCCACACAAAACATCACCCTGCCCTCCCTCGGCCCCGAAGCCCTCGCCCTCATGGAACAAGGCCTTACACCGGCCGAGGCGTTGGACAAAGTCCTGACCCGCAACGGCTACAGCCAATATCGCCAGATCACCGCGATTGACCATCTAGGCCGCACCGCGCATTTCAGCGGCGCGCAGACCCTGGGCAACCACAACGCCGTGTCCGGCGATCAATGCGTCGCTGCCGGCAACATGCTGGCGGACCGATCAGTGATCGAGGCCATGGTCGAGGCATTCGAACATGGCGAAGGCCAACTGACCGACCGCTTGCTCGCGGCCATGAAAGCGGCCATCGCGGCGGGCGGCGAAGCCGGGCCGGTGCATTCGGCGGCGGTGGTGGTCGTCGGCGAGTTGACCTGGCCGATCATCAACCTGCGAGTGGATTGGGCGGATCACGACCCAATCGGTCAATTGGAGAAACTCTGGGACGCCTATCGCCCACAGGTTCAGGACTACATCGACCGCGCCCTCGCCCCCGACAAATCCCCCGGCTACGGTGTCGCCGGAGACGACCGATGAGTAACAGCCTCGATTTGCTTAAAACGTTGGTGGCCTTCGACACCACGAGCCGCGAATCAAACCTGCACCTCATCGAGTTCGTCCGCGACTACCTCGAACGCTTCGACGTGCCTTGCGAACTGGTCTACAACGATCAGCGCAGCAAGGCCAATCTGTTCGCGACCATTGGCCCAGCGGACCGGCCGGGCATCGTGTTGTCGGGGCACACCGACGTGGTGCCCGTCGACGGCCAGCCGTGGACTGTTGCGCCGTTCGAACTCACCGAGCGGGATGGCAAACTGTACGGACGCGGCACGGCGGACAT
Source organism: Pseudomonas sp. LBUM1645 (assembly GCF_059716185.1). Lineage (NCBI taxonomy): Bacteria > Pseudomonadati > Pseudomonadota > Gammaproteobacteria > Pseudomonadales > Pseudomonadaceae > Pseudomonas > Pseudomonas sp. LBUM1645. The sequence goes on along the minus strand of NZ_CP166811.1, from coordinate 2,951,000 downwards.
GAAAGGCTACATCGCTTGCGTGCTCGCGTTGGTCCCGTCACTGGTAAAGGCCACGCTGCGGGTGCCGGTGCACATCGCGCTGTCCTACGATGAAGAAGTCGGCTGCCTCGGTGTGCGTTCGTTGCTGTCGGAATTGGAAAAGCGTCCAGTCAAACCGATGCTCTGCATCATTGGCGAACCGACCGAGCTCAAACCCGTACTCGGCCATAAGGGCAAACTGGCAATGCGCTGCGATATTCACGGTGAAGCATGCCATTCGGCGTACGCGCCGCTTGGGGTCAATGCGATTGAATACGCCGCCGAACTGATCGGTGAACTGGGGCGGATTGGCAACCGGCTCAAGGCGCCGGAACATCACGACGCGCGTTTCGACCCGCCGTTCAGTACGGTGCAAACCGGTGTGATTTCTGGCGGCAAGGCGTTGAACATCGTCCCGGCGGATTGCCGCTTCGACTTTGAAATCCGCGCCCTGCCCTCGCATGATCCAAGTGAGGTTGCGCAGGAGCTGAAGGCCTACGCCGAGCAACAAGTATTGCCGCGCATGCGTGCGGTGAGCGATCAGAGCGAAATCCGTTTTAGTGAGTTGTCGGCGTATCCCGGTTTGGCGACTGATGCGCACAGCGAAGCGGCTGAGTTGATTGCTGCGTTCTCAGACTCTCGAGAATTTGGCACCGTAGCGTTCGGAACCGAGGGCGGCCTATTCGACGCAGCAGGCATTCCCACCGTCGTCTGCGGCCCCGGCAGCATGGATCAAGGCCATAAACCCGACGAATTCGTCAGCCTGGCGCAATTGAACGGTTGCGACGCCATGCTCCATCGGATGCTGCTATCAATCAGCGAATAACAAAGATTTTGAACACCCCAAAATCCCCTGTGGGAGCGAGCTTGCTCGCGATAGCGGTCTGTCAGCCAAATCAATTTTGACTGTCAGGCCCTCATCGTCGGATCGCCGCCCGGAGCAAGCTCGCTCCCACAATGCCGCATTCGCAGATAACTCTGTGGCGAGGGAGCTTGCTCCCGCTTGAGTGCGCAGCACTCACAAAAATGGCCAGTCAACCCGCAGAATTTTAGGGCCGCTACGCAGCCCAGCGCGAGCAAGCTCGCTCGCCACAAAACAGCGCTCGGCTGGGGAATTCCCAAACGCCACAGACATACATTTTTTAGCGTCTATACCCACAAACTTACTAATTTATCTCTCACTCCCCACCGCACATTATCAACTCCAACAAGAAAAGCGTCGCCCCCGCGTGGCGCTCACCGAAGTACGTCCACGTACTCAAATTGCCTTGGAGTCCGTCATGGTTACCGCAGCAACAACCTCCGCCCCGCTCATCGAAAAACACACCATCGGCTACGTGCCGCCCGAAGATCGCCACGGCAAAACCCGCGACCTGTTCACCCTCTGGTTCGGCGGCAACATCGCGCCGTTGCCCATCGTCACCGGCGCCCTCGGTGTGCAAATGTTCCACCTCAACCTGGTGTGGGGCATCGTCGCCATCCTCGTTGGCCACCTGGTCGGCGGCGTGCTGATGGCGCTGCACTCAGCGCAAGGCCCGCAGATGGGCATTCCGCAGATGATCCAGAGCCGCGCCCAGTTCGGCTCGCTCGGCGCACTGCTGGTGGTGCTGATCGCCGGCATCATGTACATCGGCTTCTTCGCCTCCAACATCGTCCTCGCCGGCAAATCCCTGCACGGCGTGGTCGACAGCGTGCCCGTGCCGATCGGCATCGTCATCGGCGCTCTCGGTTCGGGCATCATCGGCATCATCGGCTACCGCTTCATTCACGTGCTCAACCGCATCGGTACCTGGGTGCTCGGCGCCGGCATCGTGCTGGGCTTCGGCTACATCTTCACCCACGTGCAGACCGCCGACTTCCTCACCCGCGGCAGCTTCAACATCTCCGGCTGGCTCGCCACCGTCTCGCTCGCCGCACTCTGGCAAATCGCCTTCGCGCCCTACGTCTCCGACTACTCGCGCTACCTGCCGGCCAACGTGCCCGTGGCCGCAACGTTCTGGACCACTTACCTTGGCACCGTCCTCGGCTCCAGCCTCTCGTTCATCTTCGGCGCCGTCGCCGTCCTCGCCACGCCCGTCGGCATGGACACCATGGACGCCGTCAAACTCGCCACCGGCTCCATCGGCCCACTGATGCTCGTGCTGTTCCTGCTCAGCGTCATCAGCCACAACGCCCTCAACCTCTACGGCGCCGTACTGTCGCTGATCACCCTGATCCAAACCTTCGCCTACCGCTGGATCCCCACCGCCAAAAGCCGCGCCGTCCTCTCAATCATCGTCCTCGCCGCCTGCTGCTTCGCCGCCGTCGGCGCCTCCGCCAACTTCATCGGCCACTTCGTCGACATGGTGCTGGTTCTGCTCGTGGTACTGGTGCCGTGGACCGCGATCAACCTGATCGACTTCTACGCCATTCACAAAGGTCAGTACGACATCGGCTCGATCTTCAAGGTCGATGGCGGGATTTACGGACGGTACAACCCGCAGGCGTTGTTGGCGTATGCGATCGGGATCGTGGTACAGATTCCGTTTATGAATACGCCGCTGTATGTCGGGCCGATTTCGGAGCACATCAATGGGGCTGACTTGTCCTGGCTGGTGGGGTTGTTGGTGACTTCACCGTTGTATTTCTGGCTGGCCAACCGCGACAGCGCCTACAAGCGTCGGTTGTCGAGTGGGAAACTCGCTAGCAGCATGTAAGCGTGAAACACCGGGGCGGACCACGATTTCAAGAACCGTTTTACGGAGAAATCGTGGACCGTCCTTCATGCGGTTGGCAGGAAAAGATCGAGACGCAGATGTATGCTTCGCTCGCTCGATAGATCCTGAAGACCAAACTGAAAAGGAATTCGCATGAAAACTGACTGGCAGCAAATTCGAGAAATGATGAACACGGTCATCGACAGCTGTGAGCAGATCGAAGCGGCAGGTTTTAGTGAGGAACACCGCTCCGCCACGGTGGAAATAAACGGCGTCGATTACTCTGTTCAGGAATTTCTAATCAGTGCCTGGACACTGCCAGAAAACATTCGCTACCAGATTATTCGTGAGCGCCATGAAGCTGGAAGCGATCTTCCCTACGTCCCCGAACTCGCCCGGATTCTTGTTGCCATGGCTCAGGCGAGCGCAGAGTTGGTCGGAGCCTACGACACTGCCCCCGCCAAGAAAGCCATTGAAGGGATGAATCATTGGTACAAGGCCTATGCCGTACCTCACATGACGACAGCCCTCGCAGCGGCCAACAAAAACTCTGACGCTTCGTTTCAGGAGCCATGAGTCGAGCGACCGTAAACGACGACATTTTTTAAGGACAAAGCTCCGTTGATTCGGGGCTTTGTCGTTTCTGGCTGGCTCACCAAATTATGTAGCCATTCCCCAATCGGCGTGGATGCCGTCCTGCCCCTCACACGCCTCCTCGAAATTTAATGAACCCTGCCCACACCCACCCACCTAACGAAAAGACTATCTGGAGGGTGACTAATGCAAATCGAAACAATCTGGATCGTACTCGCGGCAGTTCTTTTGCTGGTCGAGTTGTGGGCGATTAACAGGGTGCGTAAAGCCGAAGGCAAATCGAGCAACAAACTGGTGTGGATGGTGGTGATTGTGTTTGTGCCGCTGATTGGGGTGGTAGCGTGGGCATTGGCGGGGCCGAAACACACCGACCACAACCCGCATTCACCGCAAGCCAGGCAATGACGTCGGAGGGTTTGCGGTAAGGATTCGAGAACTGAGCGAACTCAAACAACAAAGCCCCGAAGATTCGGGGCTTTGTTGTTTCCAGGCATTCGATCAGCGTGGAAGCCAGCGAAAGCCAAAATCTTCTGATCTTCCGATCCGAAAATCTTGTAGGAAACCACCCTTTGTGGCGAGGGAGCTTGCTCCCGCTGGGCGGCGAAGCCGACCCAAACCCTGCCGATCAGTTAAACAACACCCAACCCCTGTAGCAGCTGGCGAAGCCTGCGTTCGGCTGCGCAGCAGCCGCAAACCCGCCACGCACGGTCCACCTGACACTAAACAACTTCTGATTCCCGATTGTTTCTCAGCCGAATACAAGCTCCGCCATTAACCACAAAACCAGAATTTACGTCCTACACACCCGTTTGCAGCCACGAAAATCGACGCCTATATTCGACGCGTCGCTGACCGCAGTTAGCGATTGGGTTTCGCAGCCCTACAGAATAGAATCAGCCGGCACCGTCATAAGACACCCAGGCGAGCTTCGCCTGCGTCGCAGTTTATGGCGGCTGTGCGTGGGAGACTTTCGAGTCTGCCGGGTTTGATTCTTTCCTGGTCTGCGAACCCGCGCACAGTTGCCACCCATTTTGTTTCGCAGCAAAAAGGTGGCAGTTCATTCCCTTCATAAAGAATCTTATCCAATGACAATGAACAATCCGCCTCGCCGCTTCACCCCCATGTCCCAATTCGCCACCGACTACCCCGTCCTCCTCATCGACAGCGACGCCCCACTCCGCGAACTCCACAACTGCGTCAGCGAACGCCTTAGCGCCGTCCTCAAGTACCTCAACCTCATGGCCTGCACCAGCCTCCCCGACTACGCCGAAAACGACATCAACACCGTTACCAACATCGCCCGGATCCTGATCCAGGATGTGAGCGATGTGTTTCGGGTGATTGAGCAGCGTGGGTTTGATACGCCTAACCAAATTTCAATATTTGAAACCCGCTTTGCTGCGGGTTTTCTGTAGTGATGTCCTTTTTCTGCATTTGTTAAAAATATGCACGTCGTTTACATAATGAATTTATCAATAACTTCGCTTTACGACACCAGATAGATTTTTTTAAAAATAAATTGACTCATATCTTTTCTGTCACCCTGGGATAAGAGATTGGGAGCGTTCAGTGAATAGAGAAAGCCGTGCAATGCCAAGTTCCTACTCACACCGTTTAGTCTTTAGGGCATGCAAAAAACACAATTAATCAAACAAAACACATAAAATTGTTGCGATATAGAAACCTTATTGGTTAGGCTGCCGAATCCCGCACTTATGTTGGCTAAGGAACTATAAAATGACTGTAGGGTTTACTTTTGAGCCTCCCAACTCAAGACCGGACGCGTCACCTGAGAAACTGTGGGAATTGCAGTTGAAATTGGATTTGTGTGCACAAAGATTTTTTGGCGATAGAAACCCCCAAAAAAAACTGTATCAGCCTAAGTTCGTTGAGGATGGACCATATGTCCGCAACACCTTTAGCCTTGATGGCGGCTTCGCTGAACTTAGCCTTAACGCTGCAGGATACTGGCCTACAACCATATATGAACTAGCGCACGAAACCGTGCATCTATTAGATCCTCGGCTCGCCCCACCTCATGGAAAAGGGGCCAACTGGCTAGAGGAAGGAATAGCCGTTAATTTTTCGCTTCTAGTAGCGCGCACACTTGGTAATTCTGGCATTAAAGCCAACATTAAAAAATATCAAATAGCGAATCAATTGTACTCTAGGCTCGGAGGAAATTTAACATTTAAAGCGAAGCAGATTCGTGAACGCTGCGGGCATTTTAGTGACGCAACTGTAGAGGACTTGTTAAATATAGCACCAAACTGCCCTCGCAATATTGCAGAGAAACTTGTTGCTAGCTTCTCATGAGGAAGGCAACTAACTGGCATAATCGCTGCTGACATCAGCCCCGAAGGGCCGCTACGATTGGGTAACGGCCATTTTACAACGTCACAGCATCATCTAGGCTGATATGCATCCAAAAAATATGTTGGGTATTGACCTAATAATTGCTGAACAAGATCAAAATTATCATCTAAAATATTCGGCTCAAATACTGCTTCATATTTTTGTTTTTTTTGAAGAACCAACGCTAGGTTTTTGCAGACTTCCCTATCAACATAACCTTTTCTATGCAACCACATTTCAAGTTCTGAAGTAAGCCCAAGCTTAAGCTGATTCTGTAGTGTTCTAGTATAGATAATTGCACCCTCACCTAATCGGCGTCCCTCGAGGATATCCGCAATTGCGCCCACAAATAGCATTACATCATACGCTAGAATGCCGGTTGTAAATTCGACAACATGATCCATTGTTAGATTCATCTTACGAATTGGAGCTTGGTATTTAAGCCCGGCTTTTTTCATTTCTTTGAAAATATCTGAAAAGCTTTTCCCCTCAATCCAGAGCCGTGCGAATAACGGAAGAAGGTCTTGTGAAGTCAAACTATTAAAAAGTTTTTTATCACAAAGATTAACAATGAGTGGCCAACAAGCATTCAGAACATCATGGCTTGACGTGCAAAGTTCAAGATCAAACAAACTATCATCGATCCATCGCTCAATTACAACCAGCTGCCCAACACCTAATAATGTCTTACCATAGTACGAGTGCTTCTCTTTAGGAACGCTAAAAACCCGATCAGATATTACTCGAAAAGCTTCAACCAGTAAGACCTTTTCGTCGTCACTGGCGAGATGAAAAGCGAGAGTATCTTCTATGAGTAAAACTAACATTTTTTTATCTGCTATATCTGGATTGTCTTTCAAGTAAGACAAGAAAAAACTTTCAATAGAGTTTATCAGGTCTAGCTTTCTACCCATCTCATCCAGTAACGATACAATGCCAATGTCATTCTTTTTCGACCAAGCAATCCAAGCTTCACGTTGTTCTACAGGAGCCTCAACAAACTGAAACGTATCTTCAATCGAGGCATATTCAAAGTCAAATTTACAAACCAATCCCTTTAAACTACTCAAGCAGCTTTCAGCATTAGTAAAGCTCAGAAGATGTATAGCCCTATTCCATCGCCAGCTTTCCTTAAAGTTCAACCTCTTATCATAAATTTTTGAATCCGCGAAGATAATACTGCCTTCCGTGTGATGCCCTGAACGGCCGGCTCGTCCGATCAAATTCTGAAAGTCCCTTGTAGTTATATCTTGAACACCTTGATTGAGACTAGAGACCACAAGATACTTAATTGGAAGGTTGACGCCTTGCGCTAACGTTGAGGTGCAGACAACAAAACAAGCTCTACCTTTCTCCATTGCCCACTCTACAGAAACGCGAATTCCATTGGGAACGTTAGAGCTATGCGGCAGAATACCAAGTTTAATTGCGCGCGAAAAAATTGCGTCCTTTCCAAAATGAAGCGAGGAGAGAAACGCTATTTTTCCAAGTTCAACTTCATCGCTACTAACATTAGGAAAAGGCAGCTCGAGTTCACGTTTATGAGCCTCAATTAATGTTTTGCAGATAGCATTTACTGCTTTCCGTGTCCCGCAAAATAACGCAACAGGCCCTTGATGGCAAAGTTTTAAACCTAGAAATGAAGAAACACTGGATATTTTTGTACGTTCCGGAAACACTCTAATCTTCGTTTCTTTTGGAGAGTTCTTCAGAGGCAGTTCCGCAATCATTCTTGGCACGTAATAACCACTATCACCCTTATTATCAGGATTCAAGTAATGCAGCTGACCCAACTTATTAACCCAGCTTACAAAGGCAACACTTTTAAGAGTCGGCAGGCAATTACTACCCTGAATATGTATTCCCTCCCCTCCGTTTAACCAATCACCTATCGTTTCGGCATTCGCCATTACTGCTGATATCAAAACTTTTTGTGTGTTTTCGCCAACAGTTTTTTTAAGATGGGTAAGCAGTAGCTCATATGTCACTCCTCGTTTACCTGCATCAAACTGATGCCCTTCGTCGAAGACTAACAATCCAATTTTTTTTGCGAGTGATGGCTCGTGACGTAGAGTGTAAACGAGCTTTTCGGGGGTCGTAATTACAATGTTCTTTACAGGCTTAGCATTATTTACACCCAACAAAAATTGGAGAAACTCCTGCTCCTCACTATTCAGCTCTGTTGTATCTTGTAACTCATTAACAGAAACACCCTCACCTTCAAACGCAACTTTGAAATTTGAGCTTATCTCTCTACAAAGAGCTCTGAAAGGTGCAATAATGAAAGCGGTATCTGCTCTACCTGAAACAAACGCACTTCTAATAACAAGCTCGGTCGACTTCGTTTTACCTGCACTTGTGGGCATTTGAATTACGGCTGAAACGCCTCTCAAAACCCCAGACTCACCAATTAAGTGCTGAGCGGGCCAAAACTCTTTGATAAAACCTTCTTTTTCAAGAGCCTTCGCCCATACATCTAGAGAAAGCCCAGTGTATGCTACCAAACAAATCAAACAGGAATTTTTTATTTTATTAAGGGCCACCGCAATCGTGGCATCAACTAAAAGTAGTTCTCTATCGCTACCGGATTGATAAACAACTGCTCTCAATTTTTTACATGCATGCTTGAAGTCTTCTAGGCTCCCTGTTCGTTCAAAAAAAGATACGTACCTACGTACAAATATTTCTAGCTCTCCCGCTAGATATGCGTCAACGTGTCTAAACCAATTGTGCTTTATGTCAGCTTTCAGAAGCCATATAAGCACGCCTTCTATATAGCTGGGGGAAACATTAACAATGTTATACCCCAAACTTTTTGACAAAACATGCGAGCTACCTGGCATGCCTCCGAGATAATAGGCTGTAGATCCTAGCAGCAACAAATAGTTCTGAATTTCACTTGCGGTCCTAGACTGATTTAAAGCATCAAAATACTGACCAACCATAATCAATTGTGCTTTTAGCTCCTCTACATCAGGTCCTACGCCCCCCTGCCTTGCCTCTGCCGCACACAACTCCCCAACAATCCCTATTGTGGTGATAAGCAAGTTACTTGGGCTTATGGGAAGCTCAATATGATACTGCTCCTCCACTCCAAACTCATACAGTTTAGCCTTAGATTTTGTTATAGCTAAAAGTGTATTAGACTTACTTTCAAGCTTCATAAGCGGCCTTCTTATATAGTGCGTGCACAAGTTCCATCAGATTTGGCCCGGATATCACAAGTAATTCAAGCTCATTCTTACCAGGATGCGCGCTAGAGTCTGAGAGAGAAATAAGCGCAGGATCATACGACGCGGTGGTTATTACCGCCCCAGCGCCATATATCCTCTTATAGGGTCTATCGATACCCAGCTGAAATCGGGTGATAATAGATGCCCCATCGTAATCCCGCCTGTCAATTAACCGTTGTTTAATTGCATTGAGAGAGTCAGCTATCCGGGCTTCATCTTTAATAGAGTGATCTATAGCCACCTGCAAAAGGTTGACTGGCTTACTTTTACTTGCCTTAGCCTTCACTTCAAAAATAATTAGCTCATCATTACGTTCATGTACGCCAGCCTTTTGTTTAAAACCAACAACATCGGACCCCTTTGATGATTCATCGGCTATTATTTTTCTATCATACCGTGTCCTAGGTATGTAGAACTCTCTGAGAAAGTGCAGATAGTCGGCAACAAGTATTTCAGCGAAGTCACCAGCCCGAATACTCGGCCCTGGTTTTTTTTTGCCACTAGGAAACTTAAGAGTTAGTAGATAATCCGACCGACTAAGCTCCGGCGATTTAATTATATCTATTGCATCATCACTACAATAGTGATTACGAAAGTGTCGAGCCCACGCTGACATCGTGGGCTCATCCATCAAGTTATAGTTAAACTGATATACATCAACTTTTTTCCCGCAGGAGGTTGTAATTTTTTTATTTGTATGAACAAGCCACTTTAGATGTTCATCAGACCACGGCATACTGGCGTCCTTTTTCCATCGATTTATTTTCTCCCGCACATTGAATGCGTCCTACCAAATACTAAAATGATTGGACTCGTGCTTTTGCTAACAATATCCCTAATTCATAAGAGATAGCTAGGTGCCATGACAAGGTTTTGCCTATTTCACGGTTCAGCGACAGGCGTACAAAGGGGACAGCTTTATTTTTAGGCGAAAAGCTCGTCGATAGGGACGAGGGGCCGAGCGTAATTTCTGGCGGGACCTTGGATTATTACGTCTAGCTCTTCGAGCGCATAACCTCACAGATTGCCAGTGACGGTTATGGAGGAACACATCATGTTAATGTGTTGTGTATAGGTCATGGAGAGATATTAGTTTTTGGATAATCCGACTTTTTAATTTTTAATTTTTAATTTTTAATTTTTAATTTTTAATTTTTAATTATATATAAATTTGACGAAACCCGGCCATATCATTGACGAATCATATACATTAATATTATTAATTATTTCCATAACCGTTTTGATGAAGACGAGCAGTCAGTGCCTTTGGTTACCAAATAAAAAGGTGGCAGATCTACTTATTAAATAGATCTGTCACCTTTTCTTAGTTTTTTCTTAGTTTAGTTAGGTTAGTTCAATCCCCAAACGTTCCTTGAGTAGTTGTTTGCCGTAGGCTTTTCCTAACTCGAGCAGTACGCCAAGGCCCGCGCCACCAACCTTTTCAGCCCCTTCCTTAGTCCTTCGCCAAACTTCTACATCCCGTACCGTATCGAGAAACTCATGACCTTGATAAGTCAGACGCTTCGGCTGCCATTCAAAGTGATTGATCCCGCCCAGGCTAATTCCGGCAAGGAAGCCTGCCTCGTCCAGGAGCATCACGTGGTAAGAAACCTCGTGAGGTGATCGACCTTCCAGCGTCAGTTCCATCCATCCCTGCGGCTGATCATACGACTCCACAGCCAACAGGATCTCGCGCACCAAGTCTTTGTCTAGCTTCATCAGAACACCTTGCATTATTGGCAAGCCCGATAGCTGAATTGCCCTTGGCTCCAAAAATATTGCGGTGAGACCTTAGCGATCGAAACCAACGCGCGCACGTAAAAGCTGGTTCGGCCAAAAAGCAGACTTCTTCCCTCAGAAGTTAGCCGGCGTATTCGCACTAATAATCTCCGCTTCATCCGCCCCAATATTCCGAAACCGATGCGGCAACGTCGTCGGAAAGTAATACCCATCCCCAGCATTCAGCACACTAATCTGCCCATCCACAGTCAGTTCAACCGTGCCACGAGTGACAAGCCCACACTCCTCCCCTTCCGAATGCACAATCGGCTCTTCCCCCGAACTCGCCCCAGGCGCGTATTGCTCGCGCAACAGCCGCATCTGCCGACTCGGCACCGAAGCGCCAATCAGCAGCAACCGCAGCCCATGACGCCCGAGATCCGGCTGTTCATTGGCGCGGAACACGTATTGATGCTCGCGCGGTGGCTGATCAAAGGTGAAGAAGTCCGCCAAGGACATAGGAATGCCTTCGAGCAGTTTTTTGAGGGAGCTGACGGAGGGACTGACGCGATTTTGTTCGATCAGGGAGATGGTGGCATTGGTGACGCCGCTACGCCGGGCCAGCTCGCGCTGGGACAGTTTGTAGCTTTCGCGTACTAATTTGAGTCGTGAGCCCGTGTCCATGACAGCCTTATGCGAAGAATACTTAAGGGTTATGGGGGTGGATGGCGGGCGACTTTTGGCCGCGAAAAACACCGCTTCCCTGTCCCGGAAATTTGAAAGGCGGGTATTAAATCACGTTTGGTGGTGTTGCTCAGCAGGTTCGATAAATGGCTGGGTAAAAAGGCTGTTTTGGCCTGAAGTCGGGTGGTTTGGTCGTGAAAAGTGTGGGTGCGGTTACTGGGTGTCAGGTGGAATTGATGGTGACTGGAATGGCCTCATCGCGAGCAAGCTCGCTCCCACAGTTTGTGTCTTGGTTGTATACAAAATTTGTGTATGCCATGGATCTCTGTGGGAGTGAGCTTGCTCGCGATGGCGGTGTGTCAGGCAACTTCAATGTTGACTGTGCCGCCGTCATCGCGAGCAAGCTCGGCTCCTACAGGGGTTGTGGTGGGGTTAGATGCCGAATCGGTCGCGCAGTGCGTAGTACGCGGCGCCCATGGCGGTGAGTGGGGCCTGGAAGGTGCGGCCGCCGATCATGGGCATGTGCGGGAGCGAAGCGAAGGCGTCGAAGCGTTCGGCGTCGCCGCGGATCATTTCCGAGATCAGTTTGCCGGCCAGGTGCGAGCAGGTGACGCCGTGGCCGCTGTAGCCTTGCATGTAGTAGGCGTTTTTTTCGATGCGGCCGAATTGCGGCATGCGTGACATGGTCAGCAGGAAGTTGCCGGTCCAGCGGTAGTCGATCTTCACGTCCTTCAGTTGCGGGAAGGTCTTGAGGATTTTCGGCTTGATCAGTTGCTCGATGTCGTCCGGTTCGCGGGCGCCGTAGACCACGCCGCCGCCGTACAGCAAGCGGTTGTCGGCGGTGAGGCGGTAGTAGTCGAGCAGGTAGTTGCAGTCTTCGACGCAGTAGTTGTTTTTGATCAGGCTGCGCGCAACCTTTTCGGACAACGGTTCGGTGACGACGATTTGCGAACCGCAGGGCATGCTTTTGCGCGTGACGCGGTTGTCGAGGTCTTGCGGCAGGTAGGCGTTGCCGGCGATCAGCAGGTATTTGGCGCGGACCACGCCTTTGGCGGTGCGTACGGTGATCGGTTCGCCGTAGGTGATTTCCACTGCAGCCGATTGTTCGTAGATTTTGCCGCCCAGGCCGATGATGGCCGAGGCTTCGCCGAGGGCCAGGTTCAGCGGGTGGATGTGGCCGCCCTGCATGTCGAGCAGGCCGCCGACGTAGTTGTCGCAACCCACTTCGCGCTTGATGTCCGCCGCGTCGAGCATTTTCAGGTTTTTGTTGCCGTAGCGTTCCCAGCTGCTTTTCTGCTCGGCCAGGCCTTTGAGCTGCTTTTTGTTCAACGCGGCGAAGATGCCGCCCGGGCGGTAGTCGCACTGGATGTCGTAGTGTTGTATGCGCTGACGGATGATGTCGGCGCCTTCGAAAATCATGCTGCCGAGGACTTCGGCAGTCTTGTCGCCGTAGCGTTCTTCGATGACATCGACGTCGCGGCTGTAGGAGTTGACCAGTTGGCCGCCGTTGCGACCGCTGGCGCCGAAACCGACTTTGGCGGCTTCGAGCACGGTCACGCTGTAACCTGCTTCGGCAAGGAACAGCGCTGAGGACAAACCGGTGTAGCCGGCGCCGATCACGCAGACGTCGCATTCCACCAGCTCTTCAAGTACCGGGAAGTCGCCGGTGAAGTTGCGGGTGGCGGCGTAGTAGCTATTTACATGTGCTTGTTTCATAAGTTTCTCCGATGGCCGCTGGCACCTGCCGGCGGCCGCCGTTGTAGAGGTGTTAGAGCTTGATCCAGGTCGCTTTGAGTTCGGTGTATTTGTCGAACGCGTGCAGCGATTTGTCCCGACCGTTACCCGACTGCTTGTACCCGCCGAACGGCGCGGTCATGTCGCCGCCGTCGTACTGGTTGACCCAGACGCTGCCGGCGCGCAAGCCGCGCGCGAAGGTGTGGGCCTTGCTGAGGTTGCTGGTCCACACGCCTGCGGCCAGGCCGAAGATGCTGTCGTTGGCGATGGCCAGCGCTTCTTCTTCGGTGTCGAAGGTGATCAGCGACAGCACCGGGCCGAAGATTTCTTCGCGGGCGATGGTCATGGCGTTGGTCACGCCGTCGAAAATCGCCGGTTCCACGTACAGGCCACCGGTGGCTTCGAGGGTCCGGCTGCCGCCGGCGATCAGTTGCGCGCCCTGGTCTTTACCGATCTGGATGTAGCGCAGCACGTTGTCCAGTTGACGCTGATCGACGACTGCGCCGACGGTGGTTTCTGGATCGAGAGCGTGACCCGGTTTCCAGGCTTGCAGCGCTTCCACCAGCAGCGGAATGAACTGCTCGCGAATCGAGCGCTCCACCAGCAAGCGCGAACCGGCGGTGCAGACTTCGCCCTGGTTGAAGGCAATCGCACCGGCCGCCGCTTGTGCTGCCGCGCGCAGATCCGGCGCGTCGGCGAACACCACGTTCGGGCTCTTCCCCCCTGCTTCGAGCCAGACGCGTTTCATGTTGCTTTGCCCGGAATAGATCAGCAGTTGCTTGGCAATCGCGGTCGAGCCGGTGAAGGCCAGCACGTCGACGTCCATGTGCAACGCCAGTGCCTTGCCGACGGTGTGACCGTAGCCCGGCAGGACGTTGAACACGCCTTTCGGGATGCCGGCATCCAGCGCCAATTGGGCGATGCGAATCGCGGTCAGTGGCGACTTTTCCGAAGGCTTGAGGATGAACGAGTTGCCGGCCGCGAGGGCTGGGGCAAACTTCCAGCTGGCCATGATCAACGGGAAGTTCCACGGCACGATGGCGGCGACAACACCGGCGGGTTCGCGGGTGATGAGGCCGAGTTGGTCGTGTGGTGTCGCGGCGACTTCGTCGTAGATCTTGTCGATGGCTTCGGCGCTCCAGCGGATCGCATTGGCGGTCGCTGGGATGTCGATGTTCATGGAATCGTTGATCGGCTTGCCCATGTCGAGGGTTTCGAGCAGGGCGAGTTCTTCCTGGTTGGCCAGGATCAGGTCGGCGAAGCGGATCAGGATGCGCTTGCGTTCTGCTGGGGCGAGGCTGGCCCAGATGCCGGATTCGAAGGTGCGGCGTGCGACGGTGACGGCCGCATTGGCGTCGGCTTCGTCGGTGCTGGCGACGTTGGCCAGGAAGCGGCCGTCGACCGGGCTCATGCATTCAAAGGTGTCGCCGCTGAGTGCCGGGCAGTATTGGCCGTCGATGAATGCGCGGCCTTCGATGGTTAGGGACTGGAAGCGTTGCTCCCAGTCGCTGCGAGTGTTTGTCATGGTTGTGACTCGACGCAGAAAATTAGTGATCGTTGGAATGAATGCCCTGTAGGAGCTGCCGAAGGCTGCGATCTTTTGATCTTGATCTTAAAAAGCAAAGTCAAAAGATCGCAGCCTTCGGCAGCTCCTACAGGGTTATTCGCCCGCCATCAAAGATGGGTGTTGGCCAATCAAACCGTGTGCAAGTACCAGTTGTACTCAAGGTCCGAGATGGAGTTCTCGAACTCGGCCAGCTCGCTTTCCTTGCACGCCACGAACACGTCGATGTACATCGGGTCGATGTATTTGGCCATGACTTCGCTGTCGTCCAGCTCACGCAAGGCATCACGCAGGTTGTTCGGCAGGCTCTGCTCGTTCTGCTCGTAGCTGTTGCCTTCGACCGGTGCGCCCGGCTCGATTTCGTTGGTCAGGCCGTGGTGAATACCGGCCAGGACCGACGCCATCAGCAGATACGGGTTGGCATCGGCGCCGGCTACACGATGCTCGATGCGCACGGAGTCCGGCGAACCGGTCGGCACACGCACTGCAACGGTACGGTTGTCGATGCCCCAGCTCGGCGAGTTCGGCACGTAGAACTGCGCGCCGAAACGACGGTACGAGTTGACGTTCGGGCAGAGGAACGCCATCTGCGCCGGCAGGGTCTCGAGCACACCGCCGATCGCGTGACGCAGTGCGGCGTTCTGCTCGGGATCCTCGCTGGCAAAGATGTTGTTGCCTTCTTTGTCGAGAATCGAAATGTGCACGTGCAAACCATTGCCCGCCTGGCCCGGATACGGCTTGGCCATAAACGTGGTGTCCATCTCGTGGTCGTAGGCGATGTTCTTCACCAGACGCTTGAGCAACACCGCGTAGTCGCAGGCCTTGATCGGGTCATTGACGTGATGCAGGTTGACTTCGAACTGCGCCGGGGCGCTTTCCTTGACGATGGCGTCGGCAGGGATGCCCTGCTCTTTCGCGCCTTCGAGGATGTCTTGCAGGCAATCGACGTATTCATCCAGGTCGTCGATCAAATACACCTGGGTCGACATCGGACGTTTGCCGGAGACCGGCGAACGTGGCGATTGCGGACGACCGTTCACGTTGTCCTGGTCGATCAGATAGAACTCGAGTTCGAACGCGGCGCAGATGGTCAGGCCCATTGCATCGAACTTGCTCACGACCTGACGCAGCACTTCGCGAGGGTCGGCGAAGAACGGCTGGCCTTCGAGTTCGTGCATGGTCATTAACAGTTGCGCGGTCGGGCGCTTCTGCCAAGGCTCGATGCTGAGCGTATCCGGGATGGGGAAGCAGATTCGATCTGAGTCACCGATGTCCAGACCCAGGCCGGTGCTTTCCACCGTAGAACCGTTGATGTCCAGAGCAAACAGCGACGCCGGGAGGTTAATGCCTTTTTCGTAAACCTTATGAAGACTGGTGCGCTCGATGCGCTTGCCGCGCACCACACCGTTCATATCCGCAATCAGAAGGTCGACGTACAAAACCTCAGGATATTTCTTAAGGAATGCGTTTGCTTCGTTGAGTTGAACGGTACGCAGAGGGACCGACATGATGCACCTATTAGCTGTTAATTATTATGTTCACTACCTTGTTGCGAGCCCAGTCAACCCGAACGGCAAAGTGAAGTCAATAGCGAACACTTGACCTCTCAACCTTTATTTTCGGGCCTTTCTTGGGCACGAGAGTGCCAAATCAGTCTTGCGCACCGTGTAAATCCTGAAGATCGGACGTGCGGCGTTTAGAATTTTTTACATGAGAGTTGTTAATTAAAATCAACAAGGCTAAGCTCCGGAAAAGCTCGTTCAAGTGTGAAACTTCGAGGTGATAAAAATGGCATTCAAGCCATTGATCGGCGTTACAGCGTGCGTCAAACAGATTGGCCTGCACCCCTACCATGTCAGCGGCGACAAGTACTTGCGTGCTGTCAGCGTCGCGGCTTTGGGGCTGCCGGTTGTCATTCCTTCCTTAGGCGATCTGACCGAAATCGATGACCTGCTCGCGCAGCTCGACGGTCTGCTGCTGACCGGCTCGCCCTCGAATGTGGAACCTTTCCACTATCAAGGCCCCGACAGCGCCCCCGGCACGGATCACGATCCGCAACGGGACGCCACCACCCTTCCCTTATTGCGTGCAGCCATTGCGGCGGGCGTTCCGGTACTCGGCATCTGCCGCGGCTTTCAGGAAATGAACGTGGCGTTCGGTGGCAGCCTGCATCAGAAGGTCCACGAACTCCCCGGCATGCTGGATCACCGGGAAGCGACTCATCCGGACCTGGCCGTGCAGTACGCACCGGCGCATGCGGTCAACGTGCAACCGGGCGGTGTGTTCGAGGCGCTGGATTTGCCGCAGGTGTTCCAGGTCAATTCGATTCACAGCCAGGGCATCGACCGACTGGCTCCCGGACTGCGTGCCGAAGCGATTGCGCCGGACGGTTTGATCGAGGCGATCTCGGTGGAACACAGCCCGACCTTCGCCGTCGGTGTGCAGTGGCACCCGGAATGGCAGGTTCTGTCGAATCCGCCCTACTTGAGTATTTTCCAGGCGTTTGGCGACGCGTGCCGGCAACGGGCGGCGTTACGTAACAAGCGCTGACTTAACACTCGATTAATCAATTTACTGCCCCCGTGAGTCAGGCGGGCGTGCCTTTGCGCATCCGTGACTCGCGAAAACAACACACTGCAATAACAACAAGTACTACCAGGCAGCCAGGACGGCGGCGCCGAATAAGCCCGAGCGGTATGGATAAACCTGTAGGAGCCGAGCTTGCTCGCGATGGCGGCCGAACATTCAACATTAATGTCGGCTGTCAGGGCCTCATCGCGAGCAAGCTCGGCTCCTACGGGGACCGTACCCGGCTCGGGCTTGCAATCAACTATTAAGTCAGGCCGCGTTGGCCCGACGACTGAAACCTGTTGGGAGTTTCACATGGCAAACGCCTCCAGCATCTACAGGAAGGCTCTTGAAGGTCACCAGTCACCGAAAAAGGTGCTGGTGAAAGTCGACCGCGTCACCAAGAAATTCGACGAAACCACCGCAGTGGACGATGTCTCGCTTGAGATTCATCAAGGGGAAATCTTCGCCCTGCTCGGCGGTTCCGGTTCGGGTAAATCGACCCTGCTGCGCATGCTCGCAGGCTTCGAGCGCCCGACCGAAGGGCGGATTCTGCTCGACGGTGTCGACATCACCGACATGCCGCCGTACGAACGGCCGATCAATATGATGTTCCAGTCCTACGCGCTGTTCCCGCACATGACAGTGGCGCAGAACATCGCCTTCGGCCTGAAGCAAGATCGTCTGTCCGCCAGCGAAATCGACGCCCGCGTCGAAGAGATGCTGCGACTGGTGCACATGACCCAGTACGCCAAGCGCAAACCCCATCAGTTGTCCGGTGGTCAGCGTCAGCGCGTGGCGCTTGCTCGCTCCCTAGCCAAGCGTCCGAAACTGTTGCTGCTCGACGAACCGATGGGCGCGCTGGACAAGAAGCTGCGTTCGCAGATGCAACTGGAGTTGGTAGAAATCATCGAGCGCGTCGGCGTGACCTGCGTGATGGTAACCCACGACCAGGAAGAGGCCATGACCATGGCCCAACGCATCGCCATCATGCACCTCGGCTGGATCGCGCAGATCGGCAGCCCGGTGGACATCTATGAAGCGCCGGTCAGCCGCATGGTCTGCGAATTCATCGGCAACGTGAACGCCTTCGACGGCACCGTTGTGGAAGACCTTGAAGGTCACGCGATCATTCACAGCCCGGACCTGGAGCAGAAGATTTACGTCGGTCACGGCGTCAGCACCTCGGTGCAGGACAAGTCGATCACCTACGCCATCCGCCCGGAAAAACTGCTGGTCAGCACCACCAAACCGGATACCCGCTACAACTGGTCCAGCGGCAAGGTGCATGACATCGCCTACCTCGGCGGCCACTCGGTGTTTTACGTGGAACTGCCTGGCGGCAAGGTTGTGCAGTCGTTCATGGCCAACGCCGAACGCCGTGGTTCCCGTCCGACCTGGGACGACAAGGTCTACGTGTGGTGGGAAGACGACAGCGGCGTGGTACTGCGCTCATGAAAACACTCAATCAGCAGTTTATGCGGCTGATGCCGAGTGGTCGAAAGCTCGTCATCGGGGTTCCTTTCCTGTGGCTGTTCCTGTTCTTCATGCTGCCGTTCTTCCTGGTGATGAAGATCAGCTTCTCGGAAGCGGCCCTGGCCATTCCTCCTTATTCAGAGATCTACACCTTCGCCGAGCAGA
The DNA here is from genome assembly GCF_059716185.1 of Pseudomonas sp. LBUM1645. NCBI lineage: Bacteria > Pseudomonadati > Pseudomonadota > Gammaproteobacteria > Pseudomonadales > Pseudomonadaceae > Pseudomonas > Pseudomonas sp. LBUM1645. The sequence goes on along the minus strand of NZ_CP166811.1, from coordinate 2,932,194 downwards.
AATTTCAGCTGCTGCTGAACCTCGGCAACTACTCGCTGCTGACTCAGGATGAGTTGTACATCTCGGCCTACTTCGGCTCGTTGAAGGTCGCGTTTTTAAGCACGCTGATGTGCCTGGTGATCGGCTTCCCGATGGCCTACGCGATCACCAAGGCGAGCAAGGAAACGCAAAACGTTCTGCTGTTGCTGATCATGATGCCGACCTGGACGGCGATCCTGATCCGCGTTTATGCGTGGATGGGCATCCTCAGCAACAACGGTTTGCTCAACGCGTTCCTGATGTGGACCGGGCTGACCGATCACCCGATCGAGATCCTCAACACCAACACCGCTGTGTACATCGGCGTGGTGTATGCGTATCTGCCGTTCATGGTGTTGCCGCTGTACGCCAACCTGGTCAAGCACGATCAAAGCCTGCTGGAAGCCGCTTCGGACCTGGGCTCGAGCAACTTCAACAACTTCTGGAAAATCACCGTGCCGCTGGCCAAGAACGGGATCATCGCCGGCTGCATGCTGGTGTTCATTCCGGTGGTGGGTGAGTTCGTGATTCCAGAACTGCTGGGCGGCCCGGAGACCCTGATGATCGGTCGCGTGCTGTGGCAAGAGTTCTTCAATAACCGCGACTGGCCGGTGGCGTCTGCCCTGGCGGTGGTGATGCTGTTGATCCTGATTGTGCCGATTCTGCTGTTCAACCGCAGTCAGGCCAAAGAGATGGAGGCACGGGGATGAAACGCTTCGGATTTTCAAAGTTCATGCTGATTTTCGGCTTGTCGTTTATCTACCTGCCGATGTTGATTCTGGTGATCTACTCGTTCAACGCCTCGAAACTGGTAACCGTATGGGGCGGCTGGTCGTTCAAGTGGTACGCCGGCCTGCTCGATAACTCGCAACTGATGGGTTCGGTGGTGCGCTCGCTGGAAATCGCCTGCTACACCGCGATTGCCGCGGTGGCGCTGGGGACGTTGGCGGCGTTTGTGCTGACTCGCGTCACGCGCTTCAAGGGCCGTACGTTGTTCGGTGGTTTGGTGACGGCGCCTTTGGTGATGCCGGAAGTGATCACCGGTCTGTCGCTGTTGCTGCTGTTCGTGGCGATGGCGCAGTTGATTGGCTGGCCGCAGGAACGTGGCATCGTCACCATCTGGATCGCTCACACCACGTTCTGTGCGGCGTATGTGGCGGTGGTGGTTTCGGCGCGCTTGCGTGAGCTGGACCTGTCCATCGAAGAAGCCGCCATGGACCTCGGGGCGAAGCCGTTCAAGGTGTTTTTCCTGATCACCATTCCGATGATCGCGCCGTCACTGGCGGCCGGCGGCATGATGTCGTTTGCCCTGTCGCTGGATGACCTGGTGCTGGCGAGCTTCGTGTCCGGTCCTGGTTCCACGACGCTGCCGATGGAAGTGTTCTCGGCGGTACGTCTGGGCGTGAAGCCTGAGATCAATGCCGTGGCCAGCTTGATTCTGTTGGCGGTATCGATCGTGACCTTCATGGTCTGGTTCTTCAGCCGCCGCGCCGAAGCCACCCGCAAACGTGCGATCCAGGAAGCGATGGACCAGACCGCCAGCGAATCCTGGCAGCAACCTAAAAAGCAGATGGTTGGGGCAACGGCCTAATGTAGGAGCTGCCGCAGGCTGCGATCTTTTGATCCTGCTTCTAAAAATCAAAAGATCGCAGCCTCGTTTCACTCGACAGCTCCTACAAGATGATGGGGCCCGCTCCCTCGCCACAGGTTTTATGTTCATTGCAATTTTGCTTTGCGTACTTGAATAAAGAGAAATGGAGTTGTACCGATGAAAATGTTTGGCAGGACTCTGCTGACACTGTCCTTATTGGGCGCGATTGCCACCGGCGCCCAGGCCAATGACAAGGTACTGCGCGTCTACAACTGGTCGGATTACATTGCCCCGGATACCGTCAAGAAGTTCGAAGACGAGACCGGTATTCGCGTGACCTACGATGTGTTCGACAGCAATGAAACCCTTGAAGCACGGCTGCTCGCCGGCAAATCCGGCTACGACATCGTCGTGCCGTCCAACAGTTTCCTGGCCAAGCAGATCAAGGCGGGCGTCTATCAGGAACTGGACAAGTCGAAGCTGCCGAACTGGAAAAACCTCAATCCGGTTCTGCTGAAAAATGCTTCCGCCAGCGACCCGGATAATGGTCACGCCTTCCCGTACATGTGGGGCTCGATCGGCATCGGTTTCAACCCGGACAAGGTCAAGGAAGTGCTCGGCAGCAACGCCCCGACCAACTCTTGGGACCTGCTGTTCAAACCGGAAAACGCCGCGAAGCTGAAAGCGTGCGGCATCAGTTTCCTTGATTCACCGACCGAGATGCTCCCGGCCGCCCTGCACTATCTGGGTTACCCGGTGAATTCTCAGGACAAAGATCAGATCGCCGAAGCTGAGGCGCTGTTCATGAAGATTCGTCCTTCGGTGGCGTACTTCCATTCGTCGAAATACATCTCGGACCTGGCCAACGGCAATATCTGCGTAGCGGTCGGTTACTCCGGTGACGTGCTGCAAGCCAAGGCGCGCGCCCAAGAAGCGGGCGATAAGGTGAAGGTCGACTACAGCATTCCCAAGGAAGGCGCGGGCAGTTTCTACGACATGGTCGCGATCCCTCGGGACGCAGCGAACGTCGAGAACGCTTACCTGTTCATGAACTTCCTGATGCGCCCGGACATCATCGCCGAGATCACCAACAACATCGGCTACAGCAACGCCAACGCGGCGGCTACACCTTTGGTGGATGAAGCGATTCGGAATGATCCGGGGTCGTATCCGTCGCAGGCTGTGATGGCGACGTTGTATGCCATTCCGGATATGCCGATTGGCGTTCAGCGGGTGATGACCCGGGGCTGGACGCGGGTGAAGCTGGGCAAGTAACCACGAAAATCCTGTTCTGTAGGAGCTGTCGAGTGCAACGAGGCTGCGATCTTTTGATCTTGTTTTTCCGGATCAAGATCAAAAGATCGCAGCCTCGTTGCACTCGACAGCTCCTACAGGGGTTGTAGACACCCTAAATTCTGATTTCCGTTCACGCAGCGCCTTACCACCGCTGCACTCCTATCTGCAGAACGGCCTCACCTGGCTTCCTCGGTTAAGGTGAATTTGGGCGCCCTCCTCGGGCGCCTTTTTTTATGAGGGAACGAGTGGCCACTCGGCCAGCGCTCGGTAGCGGCCTTTATGGGATTCGAACAGGGTGAAGTGATCGGCCCGCAGATAGAACTCGGGCGGCGTCGCGGACTCGGGCACCGGCACTCGGTAATCACGCATCAGCGTCAGATGCGGCCGAAACTCCTTTGGCGAATCCTCAAACCCGAACGGCAGCATGGCCTGCTCAAGCGCATACACCAGCCGCAGCAACTCCGGTGATGCCTGCTCTGGAGCGAGCACCAACACCCCTGCCCTGCGCCAGACATCCAGCCGATCAAGCGCAACTCTCAAAGGCACACCCGGCGTTCGAATATTGGCAGCGGCCGTGCAGATATCGGCGATTTTCGCCACCTCGACAGCGCCCAAAAACATCAACGTCAGATGAAAGTTCTCCACCGGCACCGGGCGTCCGCTCCTGAGCTCAAGTGCGCTGCGCCATTGGGCAATGGCCCGACGTTGCTCGGGTGTGCAGTTCAGGGCAAAAAACAGTCGTTTTAACGGCTCATGGGATTCGTCGCTCATATCTGGCACCTCCTGACATCCAAGTTATAGTTCATGCAAACGATTCAACTGGAGGGGGCCATGCGCGAGATCATCAGCAAGGAGCCATGGTGGGCTGTGCCACCGAAACCTGGTCAGGATGAGTCCGAGCTGGAATGGGGCTGGCTGGTTCATTACAACGAAGGTGAGCCGCGCTTCGAGTTCATCAAAGAGCGGCCGACGGACAGCGAGATTCGTAATCGCAAGAGTTGCAGGACCACCCCGACGCCGGAGTGATCCTGTCGTTGGTTTCAGGCTTTTACGATCATTTCGAACCCGCCAAAGATCAGCCTCTGGCCATCGAACGGCATCGGGTTGACGTCCTGCTGCATGCGCGGATCGGTCATGAGTTTTTCCATGCCGGCATCGCGGGTGGTCTTGTTGGGCCAGATGATCCAGGAAAACACCACGGTTTCGTCTTCCTTGAGTTTTACTGCCATCGGAAACGAGGTCACTTTGCCGTCAGGGACGTCGTCGCCCCAGCATTCGGCGACGCTGAGGGCACCGCTTTCCTTGAAAATGACAGCGGCGGTTTCGGCGTGTTTCTTGAATTTTTCGCGGTTGGCGGTAGGTACGGCAGCGATAAAGCCATCAACGTAGGACATGGTCGTTCTCCTTGGTTATGGGGTGATCTGCTGGTTAGTCGATTCCGTCGGCCCCCAATCGACAGATCCGCTGCCCGAACTGACCGACGGTACTTCGACGCTCCCCGCCAGATTGCCCTCGATCTGCGCCGCCATGTACAACGTACCGGCCATCACGCCGGTGGTCGGGTTTTGCACCAGCTTCAGCCAGGCCTTGTCGAACGTATTACCCAGACTGCTGCGAATCAGTGCCTCGCTGTCAGGCCGGTCATTGGCCTGGATAATCGCGCGAATCCCCGCCACACCCACGGAAATCAAGCCCCCGGCCAATTTGCCCGCTGCAGCAGCCACCGCACTGGCCGCACCTCGCGGGACCATTTCGGCTTCAATCCGCTTACTGGCACGCTTGGCCACCGGCGCCATGGCGGTGTCTGTCGAATCAACGCCCTTGTCGCCGCCCGCCTTGTGGATTTTCTCGATCAGCGCCGCATAGGCCGGCAGCGTGTTCAGCGGTTGGGTGTGCACGACCTGGTAAAGCGAGGCGTCTCTGGCGGGAGGTGGCCCGAGGGCGATGGCGGGGACTTTCTGGATTCGGCCGTTGAGCTGAGCCATCGGCACGCCGTGGCGCTGGGAGATTTTCTGCAGTTCTTCCTGAACGATGTCCACGTAGAACGCCGTTGCCAGGCCGAGAATCGCGTCGGGATCGATTTCCACCGCGACGGGCGCCAGCACGCGCTCTTGATATTGCTCCAGCAGATAGGCGGCCAGGCGCTTGGCCGAGGCATCTTGCTCGCCCTTGGCGCTGAGCGTGTACCAGCTGACCTTCATCGACAGCCATTCCTGGGTCCAGTAACTGCTGAACCAGGGGATGAAGTTCTCTTCGGTCAGTTGATAGACCCGCGTTCGCCAGTAATCCATGGCACCGCGCGCGTAGATTTTGGTCTGCTCGGTGGCCGATTGCGACGCCGCGACAATCTCCTGGTCGACCATCTGCCAGGTGCTTTGGGAAACAATCACCGGCACCACTTCCACTGGCGCACGCACAGGCGTGGCGCATCCCGCCAGCACCACCAACAAGGCGACGATCAGCGAACGCACGTTCAAGATCGCGGTTCTCTCGTGTTGAAATCAGATCAAGGGCTATATGCCTGAGTATAGGTGGCTGCCCACCCTGGGGCCGGAACAGTCGGCGATGATCCCACCATCACTTATGTCGATATTCACCATCGCCGCGAATGCCTTCCGCTCAAAAACCGTCAGCGTAGGATCAGCCTTAACCCAACGCAAAACCCCGCATCGGAGGGGCGAATCATGATTATCCATCTCCTGACCTGCCTGGCCCTGACGGCCGTCACACTGAGCGTTTTCTCCTGGTACGTCCTGTCCGAGGAGCGCACGTCATGATTCACTCCGTGACCCTGGCCGTAAGCTTTGCGGTGTTCGGCAACAACTACTATTCCCAGACATTCGTTTCGCGCAAAACGTTCGAACTGGTGTTCGACAAAAACTTCGAGGCGTTGCTGATGCCGTCCGCCGCCAATCACTTCAACAATGAAGTGATTGGGCTCAATGATCAGTTCCGGTTCCTGAGCGATGTGCTGGAGGAGCACCTGCTGGCGACCGAGCTCGCCGCTACCGCCCCCCGGAATCAATACTTCTGAGCAGTTGACCCAGACCCTCGGTAAAACAGGTCGGTGAACTCAAGGAGAAACGCTCAAGCAGGCGACTGTTGTCGGCGCGCGAATGTTTGATATCACCGGAACGCGCCGCGTCGTGGTGCAACGTTACGGGTCGTCCCAGGAGTTCGCTTAACGTCGTCACCAATTCGTTAACGCTGGTGGATCGGTTAAACCCGACATTGACCGGTTCGATAATCGGCTCTGACTCACCCACCGCCTGTACCAGGACCTTTACGAGGTCATTGACGTAAACAAAGTCCCTTGTTTGCTCCCCATCACCGTAAACCGTGATGGGGAGCTTTTTTTGCGCCCTCTCGCTGAAAATGCTGATGACACCGGAGTAAGGCGATGTAGGGTCCTGACGGGGTCCATAAATGTTGAAAAACCGCAGAATGACCGGTTCGAGACCATGCTGGCGGCGATAGAAATCGAGGAAATGTTCGCTGGCCAGCTTGTCGGCGGCATACGGCGTCAGCGGATTCTTGGGCGTGTCCTCGGTAATCGCCATGCCCTCGCCATTGTTGCCATAGATCGCCGCGCTGGACGCGTAAACCACCCGTCTTACGCCGGCCTGGCGCATGGCTTCGCAGATGTTCAGCGTACCGACGAAATTGCTTTGGTGAGTCGCGACCGGGTCATCGACCGACGCCTGCACCGACGCCACTGCGGCCAGATGCACCACCGCGTTGCAGTCTTTCATCGCCCGCTCCACCGTCGGCGCGTCGGCGACATCCCCCACCACCAGGGTCAAATGGCAGCGATCAATCGGCAAGTTCGACAATTTTCCACTGGAAAGATCGTCCAGAACCCGAACGCTATAACCGCTTTCAAGCAGTGCTTCGACCAGGTGCGAACCGATGAAACCGGCACCGCCCGTCACAAGAATTCGATCAGCAGTCATGATTTATTTACTCCCCGGTGCGGTGGTGGGTGTTCGATCCATTGCAATGAAGTCGCCTAATTGCTCGATGAGTTCACGGCTGTTACTGACCATCTGTTGCCAGTCGGTGGGAAAGCGAACATTCAACGGCAGTTGATCGATTCTCCAGCGCGGCGACAGGGGGCGATCAAACCGGGCGGCGACCTGCAAACCCATCTCGCTGGCAGCGAATGGCCCACGCAACACCGTCGGCGTGCGACCGGCGCTGTCGACGGCCTGGACAACATGGGCCGCCAACCACTCGCCATCGGGCATGCGCACGCGCAGCGGCTGGCCAATCGCGGCGTAGCTGATGTTCAGCGGTTCCAGATAAATCCACAGCAGAGGCTCTTCCAGCCGCTCAAGGCGCATCAACAACGTACCCGCACCGACGTTTTCGCCGGGCGTGACCAACACCTCCGCAATTCGACCGCTCTGCGTAGCCTTGACCGACAACGCGGCGAGGCGCGTCTTCAGCCACTGTTGCTCGGCGGCCTGCTGAATAATCTCGCGCTCAACGCTCAACGGCGACTGACGAGCCAGTTGTTCGCGGCGCTCGAACGCCAACAGGTCGGCTTTAAAAGCGTCGAGTTCGGACTGGGCGGCCAGCACTTCTCCACGAGAGACGGCGCCTGATTCAACGAGGTCTTCAAGCACCTGCACGCGCTCCTCCGTCCTGCTCACTCGGGTCCTGAGCAACTGACGCTCCCTCGCGTCCAGTTTGGTGTTGGTGGCGGGCACCGCTTTGGTCGGCATCGCGGCGAGCTGCGAGAGCCGCGCACGCCATTCGGGATTGTCGAGACTGACCAACGGCTGATCGATCTGGACCTGCTCCCCGGCCATGACGAACAGCTGATCGACCCGACCGGCATCCCGCGCGCGCACCTCAAGAATCGGCAGGCGCAATTGCGCCGGTGCGTCGATCATCACCATGCCGTAAGCCAGCTTCCCTCCCAGCCAGATCAAGGGGCTCGCAACCAGGAACAGGATCAAATACCAACGCACGCGAAACGCCATGCGCTTGCCCGGCGCGTAGAGCACAGTCAAACCCTGCTCCTGGGTGGGGTTCAGTTCTTTGCGACTGTCGAATCGAATCTTCATGACGGCTCACCGTTTTGGAAAGTCTCGCCAGGCTTGCCAGTCAATGCCGGCAATCCCCCGTGGTTGCAGCTGTTCGCGCCAGACATTGGTCTGGTGCTGCAACTGCTCAGGTGACGCGCCGGCCCAGGATTCTGTGGCATCCAGTTGCGGCTCCGTGCTTTGCGCCAGGCGAAACTGCAGATCGGGCCAACGTTGGGCGATCTGCTCTGCCATTCGTGCGCTGTTTTTCGGGTTACGGGTGTAGATCATCAGGCTGACCTGACGCACGCCCGCCTCGGGAAGCGCGCACGGCAGACAGGTTTTTCCGGGTTTTGCCTCAGCGAACCAGCGATGGTGGCTGGAGATTTCTACCGGCCAAGGGCTGGCTGCGGAGGCTGCGCGCAAGGTATCGAGCAAGTCCTTCAAGCGTTGATCCGGGACCGGCACGCCCAGTTGCTCGAGTTCCAGGTCCAGGTGCAGGCTGGTGAATGAAAGCCCCTTCAGCTTCGCCAGTAAATCGGTGAGCTGATGGCGTTCCTGCGGCTCGATCCAGGCCGGATCGCCGAGCAACAGGCTGACTTGCACCCCCTTGCCGGTCGCGTCCCGCAGCAATTGCTCCAGCCGTTGGCGCGTGGTGGCAAGGTCTTTCAACTGGGCGGACTTGAGGCCAAGGTAGATCTTGTCCATCCCGGCTTTACGCAGTTGCTCGAGCTCTGCCTTTCGTTGATCGGGATCGAGCAACGCTTCGCTGTCCCAGACATAACTGGCCTGGGACCATTGGCTCGACGGCGCCCCCACTGCCTGAGCCGAAAGGGGTTGTGCGGCCAGTATCATCGGGGGCAACGACAGCGTCAGCAGCAGAAGTATCGATCGCATATCAAAACCTCGTGGCTCGTTTAAGCACCCACCACGGCGCCATCGAGCTTTCTTCGTGGCCCCGGCGAAAGATCTCGTTGAGCATGGCCACTGCGCTCCAGCACCGCAGGAGTAGCATGAACAGCGGGAAGAAAGGCACCAACAACCCAAGGGTCATGTCCTTTCCAGGTCGGTCGGACACCATCAACAGCATGGCGCCGAACAACAGCGCGGTGATCGTCAGGTACAGCGCATAGATCAGTACAAACAGAAACAACAGCGTCTTGCCCGGCAGAACAAATAACGCCAGCAAGGTGTAGCTGAAGATCAGGAACGGCAGCACCAGCTGAAAAAAGAAGCCGCTGAGCAGGATCATCAGAAAGGTCGGCCAGCCCAACAAGCTGGGGTTGATGTTGTGGTTATGCTTTCTGATGTACAAAAAAAACAGGTCGCCATCCCAGCGCAAGCGCTGCATCAGAAACTGACTGAGCGTCGACGGTGCATCGGTGTGTCCAATCGCTTCTGGCTCGAAGGGAATCCTCAAGTCGTGTCGCTTGAAGTAACTTTTGATGCGCAACGTCAGGTCCAGATCCTCCGCGGTGTGCGTGTTCCAGCCACCGATTTTCACCAGAAAGCTGCGGCGGAATGCGCCGAAGGCCCCCGAAACGTTATTGACCAGGTTCCATTCGGCCAGACCGATTTTCGACATATGGATGGACAACAGGTATTCCAGCGCCTGCATCGCGGTCACCCAGGAAGCCCAGACATTACGCACTCGCAGGCTACCGGCGACCGCAGGCACTGACGGGTCCTCGAAATGGCGCACGATGGAGCTGACCATGTTGTTGTCGAAGGACGTGTCACCATCGAGCGCCATCACGATTTCACCGCTGGCAAGCGACAGGCCGGCGTTCAACGACGACACCCGCCCGCCCCTCTGCCATTTGGCGATCGGGCGCAAATGGCGCCGGGGGTACAACTGCGGATCCACGTTGAAACTGCGCACGGCGCTGAGCGTCGGCTGGTTCACCGTGGCCCCGTCCACCACTGGAATCATCTCGATGTGGCCGGGGTACGTCTGCTCGCACAGGCTTAACAGCGTGGTCTGAACATCCATCCCTTCGCTGTAGCAAGTAATGATGCAAGAGACCTTGGGCCGATAGACACTGATCTTCGGCACACGAGTGCGCCGACGAGTGAACCAGCGCAAAACACCCAGCATCACCATGATCATCAGGGGCAATTCAAAGATCAGAAACAAAGGGAAAAGCATGAAAAACAACCGGCTCAAACCATCCGGCCCCATGAGCCCGCTGAGTGCGTTGTAGAGTTGCTCCAGTAAAGGGCTCATGGCGGATTACGCCAACTCACTGGCCAGACGGGCCAGTAGTAGTTCGCCATCTTCTTGTTCGAGAAGATCGTGGGGCGCCGTGATGCTGACGACACGCAGGGAAATGTCACTGACCTCCGGTGCGGAAAACAACTCGGCGACCCGGCCCAAGCGTTGCTTGACGGTCTCCAGGCCCTTGCCATCGGTATGGGGAAGCATGATCCAGAAGTACTCTTCGGTACTTCGAGAGCAGCGGTCTGTTTCCCTGACGGTTTCCTTCAACCGATCAGCCACGCTATCGATGAAGGCATGGCCGTGGTGTTCACCCAGGCGAGTCAACGTACCGGCCAGGTTGACGAAGCGCAGACCGAGCAGTGAGAAGGCAGGCGTCTGGTAGCGGCGTACGACCTGCATCTGCCAGGTCAGCAGGTCATAGAAATCCTTGCCACCTAACAGATTGAGTCGACCGAAGTGATGGACCGTTTGATCGCTGAACTCCTGGCGGCAGCGGAAACGGCCGGCCTCGGCCAGGCGGAAGTCTCTGACCTCGCGTACTCGCAACTTGTCAGGCGTGTGTGACAGGCCGCAATCCAGGCAGCGCGCCTGCACGTCGGCATCGACAAAAAACGCCTGACATGACCGACAGCGATAGTTCTCCATAGGGCGGTCGTAATCACTGCCGATATGGCGCAACCGGTTCAAGCAGTTGGGGCACAACAACACACCGTCTTTGAGAAAGGATTCCTGTGGCCCCACATGCCCACAGGTAAAGCAGTGCAATGAAGGCTGCCGTGAAATGTCCAGGGCCTGACATTCGGCACACACATCAATGTAATTGAGCCGGCCCGAGCCACACTCCGAACACAGGCGAACGCGATCGACCAGAACCCCCTCCTCCAGCCAGTCCTGTTGCACCATCAAACTGAGCCAGACAAACGAGTTGACCTGTTCGTTATCAGCCAGGGCATCCAGCAACGGATAGCGATAATGCTGAGGCACCTCCGGGTCTCGAAGGGCATAGATTTGAGCGTTGTCGCGCAACCACAACCATGAAAGCACCCGACTTTCAAAACGCTCGGGGGCAGAACCCCGTTTGAACAACCGGTAGCGTTCTTGCCACACCCCCCAGAGCGTTCTTATCTCGCTGGATTCGACAGGGCACGCGCCATCACCCAAGGCTTCACACCAGCCGTTCTGATCACGGCAACAGTAAATGAGGCTGTAGCGATAAGGGTGAAGGGTGCGCAACTTGCGAAGCACTCGCCCGGAATAAACCGCTGGCAGGTCCAGCAGCACCACATCAAATGCGGGTGCAGCCAACAAGCTGCCCAGATCGGCGAAGTGCTCAAGCTCCGGAAGATTCAAGCTTGGAACTCTATTACCCAGTATCGCAATCCGTGGATTTGAAGTCGGCATGACGCATGGCCTCTGCAGACAGACAAGTACGGTTAAAAGGAGTTAGAAACACTAGCACCGCATCGGAAATGCGTCAGTATTATTATGAAGTTATTTTCTTGATATATCGGCTGCCAATATTTCGCCATTAATCTTAATTGGATCCAAACTTGCTGATTGCGCTGCAGCCTGGCATAGCGGCTGATCGCCGCCAAAGTATATTCATATATATTTCATCAAGTTATACACACTAAGTAACTCAAGAATTACAACTATACTCACTACTAGTTAATGGCCACCATTGATAGCGTTGCGCCATTGAATGGTATCAGCGGTTAATTCCCATTTACGCCAATTCCTTGCAGCTACCGCCTATATATTAATAAGTTCAAGGTATTTTTATACCAAAATTACCCACTTATATAACCAGAATAATCATGCAGTAGTTACACAAGCGAAACATCCTAGTTTCAATAATGAACATTAGATCAAATCTGACAATTTTTTACTCGGAACAAACCTCTCGAAGGCAACCCCGCAACCAGCGATGCACAGGGTCGGCATCCAGCCGCGGATGCCAGAGCATGGCGACGGTAAACGCCGGAAGAGACAACGGCAGTGCAAAGCTGTGCATGCCGGTGCGCAGGCTGGCGGTGTGGCGTTCGGGAACGCTGGCGATCAAATCAGTGGCCCGGGCGAGCGCCAGCGCAGTGGAGAAGCCTGCAACGATTGTTGCTATGTGCCGCTCCAGTTCCAGGAGCTCAAGGGCTCCATCAATGGGTCCCTTGTCGAGCCCCCGCCGAGAGACGCTGATGTGGCTGCCTGCCGCATAACGCGCGGGGGATATCTCGCCTTCGCTCAGCGGATGCCCCATTCGCACGACGCCTACAAAACGGTCGCGGAACAAGCCTTGCGTACGCAGCTCCGGCCCAGCGGTCTTCCCCACCACACCCGTTTCCAGATCGACCGTCCCGTCGCGCAGTGACGCGCTGTCTTTGTCGGGTTTGTGCATGAAGCGCAGCCGCACGCCAGGGGCTTGCTCGGCGATGCGCGCAATCAGGTCCGCACCAAAATTCTCGACAAAGCCTTCACTGGTGCGCAGCGTGAACGTGCGGTTCAGCTGGCTGAGATCGGGTTGCTCGGCAGGCCGAAGGACCGCTTCGGCGTCCTGCACCAGTTGACTGACCCGCTCGCGCAGTTCGAGCGCTCGCGGAGTGGCAACCAGACCGCGCCCGGCCCTGACCAACAGTGGATCGCCAGTGGTTTCACGCAATCGCGCCAGCGCCCGGCTCATGGCCGACGGGCTCAGGCGCAAGCGCTTGGCGGCGCGCGCCACACTACCTTCGGCGAGCAGCACATCAAGGGTGATCAGCAAGTTGAAATCGGGAGTGGACATGTTGCGCCCCGCGGCAGAGTGATATGGCGTTGAACGCACGTATCAAGTGCAAACGGTGCGCCTTACGCCATGTTAGGCCGGGGCGTAGATTTCTGATAGCTCCGCTTCGGGAGTGGCCAGAAAAGAGGAACAGCATGAAATCACTCAGTGCAATCGCAGAGCGTGCGCAACAGACACCGTCGGTTCGGTGGGCCCTGGCCAGTCTTTCGCTGTCGATGCTGCTGTCCTCGCTCGGTACCAGCATCGCCAATGTGGGTTTGCCGACCTTGGCCCAGGTGTTCAACGCCTCCTTCCAGCACGTGCAGTGGATCGTCCTCGCCTACCTTCTGGCGATTACCACTCTGATTGTCAGTGTTGGGCGGCTCGGTGACATCACTGGCCGTCGGCGGCTGCTCTTGGCCGGCATCGGTTTATTCACGCTGGCGTCGGCCCTGTGCGGTTTGGCGCCCACACTCTGGATGCTGATTGGCGCCCGGGCACTACAGGGAATCGGTGCGGCAATCATGATGGCGCTGACCATGGCCTTTGTCGGCGAGACCGTGACGACGACGAAAACCGGCAGCGCCATGGGCTTGCTCGGGACGATGTCGGCGATTGGCACCGCGATGGGACCGTCGCTCGGTGGCCTGTTGATTGGCGTGTTTGGCTGGCAGGCGATCTTCCTCATCACCGTACCGCTGGGCTTGCTGACGCTGGTACTCGCGCATCGTTACTTGCCCGCCGATCGCCAGAAGCCCAAGACCGATCGCGTCGGCTTCGACCCACTGGGCACGTTGCTGCTGGCGTCGACGCTTGCCGCTTATGCGCTGGCGATGACCCTTGGGCGAGGCAGTTTCGGTCCGTTCAACATCGCCTTGCTGTTGGGGGCGGGCTGCGGCGCCTGCCTCTTTGTGTTCGCCGAGGCTCGAGTCACCTCACCGTTGATTCGATTGGCGATGTTCCGTGATCCCGTGCTCAGTGGCAGCCTCGCCATGAGCCTGCTCGTCGCGACCGTGATGATGGCGACGCTCGTGGTCGGGCCCTTCTACCTCGCCCATGGGCTGGGGCTCGATGCCGTTCTGGTTGGACTGGTCTTGTCGGTCGGGCCGTTTGTCGCGGCAATGACGGGGGTGCCCGCAGGCCGTATTGCCGACCGCTTTGGCGCCCAACGCATGACCCTCGCCGGGCTCACGGCAATGGCGACTGGATGCCTCACGCTGTCGGTATTGCCGGAGACGTTCGGCATCGGCGGCTACATCGGCCCCATGGTCGTGATAACCATCGGCTATGCCCTGTTCCAGACCGCCAACAACACGACAGTCATGACGGATGTTCAGCCGGACCAACGGGGCGTCATCTCCGGCATGCTGAATCTGTCGCGCAACCTGGGGCTCATCACCGGGGCGTCCGCCTTGGGCGCGGTGTTCGCGCTCGCATCGACCTCGGTCGACATTGCAACGGCGCGACCCGAAGCGGTTGCCAGCGGTCTGCGGATCACCTTCGCCGTGGCGTTGGTGCTGATCGCTGTCGCACTGGCCATCGCGCAGGGAAGCCGCGCGCTGGCAGTGCGTCGTGACCGCCGGTAAGCCGACAGGTCGTTTACTTTTCCAGCACTACCAGCGGCGTGTCTTTCTTCACAATGTACGTCGCCAGCTCCGACGCTTTGTTCGCGCCGATATTCTTCGCGACGTGCGCAGTGCCTGCGGGGATGTACAAGGAATCGCCAGCCTTGAGCGTTATAGGAGGCTGACCCGCGAGTTGATATTCAAACGTGCCTTCAATCACGTGGGCCACTTCCACGCCAGGATGAGAATGCTTGGGTGATACCACACCCGGCTCAAAATCAACGAGAACCTGGATCACTTCACGACCGGCGACGTCGAGGTCCTTGCGCAGCAGATCGGTGCGATGAAGGCCCGCCTGCCAGCTTTTTGCTGGAGGCGCCTCTTCAGCTTGAGCGAGGCCCGCGAAGGCAGTGAGTGCCGCGGCAACGGCGACGCCGAGCATGCCAGCGGAGATACGGTTGTTGAAACGGGACATGGCATTTCTCCAAGGGGTGCGCGGGAATGACGCGCGGAGGTTGCCGCGGGTGCGGTGGCTCTATTCAGAGGCCGCCGTGTATCGCGCAAGTGTCGCCAATGCCCTGGATTTGTATGCGAAGTTAGCTGCAAGCGTGCTGGATACGTTCCGATACAAACGGACCCCGCGGACACGAAAAAGCCCGCACAAGGCGGGCTTTGTAAATCGAGTAGGTGGCCGGTGCTGGTCTCCGGCTTACAAGGTTTATCAGGCTTCCCACAGAACAGTTTTGTGCTGTCCTGCTTCACACGGCATAAGGGCTGGATCTCAGCGCGGAGATCTTTCTAACCGTGTACCCTTCGGAACGCGCCCCACGTTTCCTCGCCATCCGCTTGCGCATCAGTCTGCGTCTTCACCTACAACTTCAAGAGTAGTACAAACTCCAAAGCGCAAGGCGGGCTTTTTAGAACGATTTTTTCCTGTAGCAAGCGTGGCAGGAGGGAAAAATGCTATCGCCAGTGGTGCACCTCAAAACTACCCCAGTTGAGCCTGGATTTTTTCCACTACGCCTCGCATCGCTGGCAAGTAGCGGCGAGCGGCTTCCTCAACGGGCATAGCCTTGGCAATGTAGACCAGATTCAGGCAACCCATCACTTGGTCCGCGTGCATCACCGGGATCGCAATGGCGGCAATTTTGCGTTCCTCGCCCCAATGGGCATTATTTTCGCCATACCCCTTGCTGAGCGTGTGCTCCACCAACCGGTCTACAAATCGGCGGTCGGCAGCCAGTGCCGATTGCGCATCTTCCCGACTGATCAACAACTCAATCAGCTCTTCTCGCTCTGCGGGTCGGCAATACGCAAAGTACGCGCGCCCGGTCGCGGTCATCAGCAAGGGCAGACGCCGGCCGACCATGGATCGGTGAAAAGACAGGCGACTGAAACGATGGGTGGTCTCGCGAATCACCATGGCGTCACCGTCCAGCGTGCACAGGTCGGTGGGCCAGACAACTTCCTGCAGCAACTCGCCGAGCAAGGGGGCGGCGATTGAGGAGATCCATTGCTCATCGCGAAAACCTTCACTGAGTTCGCGAACTTTCAACGTCAGTCGATAGCTGTCATCCGACTCGCTACGCCGTACATAACCTTCGGCCTGCAAGGTCTCCAGCAGCCGCCGAACCGTGGTGCGGTGCAGCCCGCTCTGCTCCGCCAGTTGCGCGGTGCTGGCGCCGCCGTCGAAGCGGTTCAAGCCATTGATCAGTGCCAGACCTCGCATCAGGCCACGCACGGCTTTGTATTCGGTCTCGCTCATAGCTAAGCCCTTTATTCTTGTAAATCAATCATGTGCACCCAGTGCACACTAACAAGGGTTGTCATTGTCGACCAGCCTTGTGATTTCCATACTGCGCCCAACAAGAAATCCAAAAGCGCTGTACGGAGATGACCATGAGTTCTGCACCCACTCCTTCCACATTGGACCTGACCACCGACGTCGCCATCGTTGGTGCCGGACCTGTCGGCTTGATGATCGCCAATTACCTGGGCCAATGTGGTGTGAACGTCACCTTGGTGGAAAAGCTCGACAGCCTGATCGACTACCCCCGCGCCATCGGTCTGGACGACGAAAGCCTGCGTACTTTTCAGGCCGTCGGACTGGCCGACAACGTGCTGCCGCACACCACTCCCTGGCACGCCATGCGTTTCCTGACCCCCAAGGGTCGCTGCTTTGCCGATATACAGCCCAAGACCGATGAGTTCGGCTGGTCGCGCCGCAACGCCTTCATCCAGCCCTTGGCCGACCGCGTACTGTTCGAAGGCCTGCAGCGTTTTGACAACGTCAAGGTGCTGTTCGGCCGTGAGCTCGAAGGCTTCGAACAAAGTGACAACGCCGTGGTGCTCAACCTCAAGGATCAGAACGGTCGCGGCGAGCGTCTTCAAGCCCGCTATCTGATCGGTTGCGACGGCGGCAACAGCCTGGTGCGACGCAGTCTGAACATCAGTTTCGAGGGCAAGACCGCGCCTAATCAGTGGATCGTCGTCGACATCGCCAACGACCCGCTGAGCACGCCCCATGTTTACTTGTGCTGCGACCCGGTGCGCCCTTACGTTTCCGCCGCCCTGCCCCACGCTGTTCGCCGTTTCGAGTTCATGGTCATGCCCGGCGAGACCGAGGCCGAACTGAGCAAACCCGAGAACATGCGCAAGCTGCTGGCCAAGGTGCTGCCGAATCCGGATCGCATCGAATTGATCCGCAGCCGCGTCTATACCCACAACGCTCGCCTGGCCGGTCGGTTCCGTGAGGGCCGGGTGCTGCTGGCCGGCGATGCCGCGCACATCATGCCGGTATGGCAGGGCCAGGGTTACAACAGCGGCATGCGCGACGCCTCCAACCTGGCCTGGAAACTGTCACTGGTGATCAAAGGCCTGGCCGCCGACAGCCTGCTCGACAGCTATGAACAAGAACGCCGCGACCACGCCAAGGCGATGATCGACCTTTCTGTGCTGGCCGGCCACGTGCTGGCACCGCCCAAACGCTGGCAAGGCACTTTGCGTGATGGCGTGTCGTGGCTGCTCAACTATGTGCCGCCGGTCAAACGCTACTTCGTGGAAATGCGCTTCAAGCCGATGCCGCAATACGCCCAGGGCGCCTTGATCGTACCCAGCGAAAAAGGCTCACCGGTGGGCAAGATGTTCATTCAGCCCCGGGTACTGACCGAAGCTGGCAAAACCGTGTTGCTGGATGAGGTAATCGGCGAGAACTTCGCGATTATCGCCTGGGGCTGCGACCCGACCTGGGGCCTGACGGCTGCACAGATCGATCAATGGCAAACACTGGGCACGCGTTTTATCCAGGTACTGCCGGACGTCCAGCTCAAAGCCGCCAGTGACGTCAGCCAAGGTGTGATCCGCATCGGTGACAGCACCGGCCGCCTCAAGGAATGGTTCGCCCGCGGCTCTGCCTCTATCGCCCTGGTGCGTCCGGATCGCTTCCTTGCCGGCCTGGCCATTCCGCAAACCGTCGGCCAGGCCTGTGATGAATTGGCCCTGGCGCTCAAGGCACTGCCGCAACCCGAAGTGGCGATCCCCGCCAGCAAGGTGGCCTGACATGAGCGCCTATCTGCATTGCCTTTCCCACACGCCGTTGGTGGGCTACGTCGACCCGACGCCCGATGTGCTGGCCGAGGTCGATGGCATGATCGCTGAGGCCCGTGAGCGTATCGCCCGCTTCGAGCCGGAGCTGATCGTGCTCTTCGGCCCCGACCACTACAACGGCTTTTTCTACGACGTGATGCCGGCCTTCTGCATCGGCATGGCCGCCCACGCCATCGGTGATTTCGACACCGCCGCCGGCCCCTTGGACGTGCCCAAAGCGCTGGCCGAATCCTGCGCCCAGGCGGTCCTGGATGCCGGTGTCGACGCCGCCGTGTCCTATCGCATGCAGGTCGACCACGCGTTCGCCCAACCGCTGGAGCTGTTGCTGGGCGGCTTACAAGGCTGCCCGGTGATTCCGGTGTTCATCAATTCGGTCGCCGTGCCGTTGCCCGGCTTCAAGCGTTCCCGCCTGCTCGGTGAAGCGATTGGCCAGTGGGCGCAGTCGCTGAACAAGCGCGTGCTGTTCCTGGCTTCCGGGGGGCTGTCCCATCAACCTCCGGTGCCGGAACTGGCCAGGGTCGATGCGCGTATGGCCGATCGACTGATGGGCAGCGGTCGCCAATTACCGGCGGATGAGCGACAGGCGCGCCAGCAACGAGTGATCCAGGCCGCCCGGGATTTCGTTGAAGACCAACGCAGCCTGCATCCGCTTAATCCCGCGTGGGATCAGCAGTTTCTCGACACCCTGGAACAGGGCCGCCTGAGCGACCTCGATGCCCTGGGCAATGACGAACTGTCGGCACTGGCCGGCAAGTCCACTCACGAAGTGAAAACCTGGGTCGCCGCCTTCGCTGCCCTTCGCGCCTTCGGCCCATATCAGACCGAAGGGCGCTACTACCGTCCGATTCCCGAATGGATCGCAGGCTTCGCCGCCCTTGGCGCCCAGCCGCGCAACAACAACCACTGAATCCGAGGAACACTGCCATGACTGCCACTGAATCCGCATTCACCGAAGCCTCCACTAGCCGCTTTGCACACATCAAGGAAGGCGACCTGGACCTGCAACTGCATTACAACGACGTCGGCCAGGGAGAAGAAACCGTGGTCATGCTGCACGGTTCCGGGCCCGGTGCCAGCGGTTGGGCCAACTTCCATCGCAACATCGAACCGTTGGTGGCTGCCGGTTACCGAGTGATCCTGATGGATTGCCCGGGCTGGAGTAAAAGCGACCCGGTTGTTTGCGACGGCTCGCGCTCAGACCTCAACGCACGAGCGCTCAAGGGGCTGCTCGATGTGCTGGACCTGAACAGTGTGCACATCGTTGGTAACTCGATGGGTGCCCACAGTACCGTCGCTTTCGCCCTGGAAAACCCTGAGCGCATTGGCAAACTGGTACTGATGGGCGGCGGCACCGGCGGCCCCAGCGCCTTCGTGCCACAGCCCACCGAAGGCATCAAGTTGATCGGCGCGCTGTACCGCGAACCGACCATTGAAAACCTGAAGAAGATGATGAACGTCTTCGTCTTCGATGCCAGCAGCTTGACCGACGAACTGTTCCAGACCCGCCTGGACAACATCCTCGCGCGCCGCGACCACCTGGAAAACTTCGTCAAAAGCAGCACCCTCAATCCAAAACAGTTCCCGGATTTCAGCCACCGCCTGCACGAAATCAGCGCCCAGACGCTGCTCGTCTGGGGCCGCGAAGATCGCTTCGTGCCCATGGACACCGGCCTGCGTCTGCTCGCCGGCCTGCCCGATGCACAACTGCATGTGTTCAATCGCTGCGGCCACTGGGCCCAGTGGGAACACGCCGAGACCTTCAACCGCATGGTCCTGGACTTCCTGACCCACTGATCACCGAGGCTGACATGACCCTGACTCAACACACGCTGGAACGACTGGCCGCTGACCTGCGCCATGCCGAGGCCAACGGCGAAGCCATCGCCCCTCTGCGCGAACAGATTGGCGAAGACAACGCCGAGGCCGCTTACACCATCCAGCAGATCAACGTCGCTCACGCCGTGGCCAACGGCCGTCGTGTGGTCGGCCGCAAAATCGGCCTGACCAATCCCAAGGTTCAGGCGCAACTGGGCGTCGACCAGCCGGACTTCGGCACTCTGTTCGCCGACATGTGCTACGGCGACAACGAAAGCGTGCCCGTAGGTCGCGTACTGCAACCGAAGATCGAGGCGGAAATAGCCTTGATCCTCGAACGCGATCTGCCCCGCGCCGACACCACGTTTGCCGACGTGATGGCGGCCACCGGCTGGGTCGTCCCGGCACTCGAAATCGTTGGCAGCCGCGTGCAGGGCTGGAACATCCGCTTCGTCGATACCGTGGCCGACAACGCCTCCAGTGGCTGCTTTGTATTGGGTGGCCCGGCTCGACGTATCGATGGACTCGACCTGCGCCAGGCCAGCATCCGCATGACCCGCAATGGTGAAGAGGTCTCCAGCGGCAGTGGCGCCGAATGCCTTGGTCATCCACTCAATGCGGCCGTCTGGCTGGCTTGCACCATGGCTCGTTTGGGCGATCCGCTGCGTGCGGGCGACATCATTCTCACCGGGGCACTCGGGCCGATGGTGCCGGTCGCTGCCGGTGATCGTTTCGAGGCCGAGATCGAAGGCATCGGTCGGGTTGGTATTGGGTTCACCGCCGAGTGATCGGCGACTTGCGTGCAAATGAGGCAACAACAATGAACAAACTCAAAGTCGCCATCATCGGTTCCGGCAACATCGGCACCGATCTGATGATCAAGATTCTGCGTAATGCCAAACACCTGGAAATGGCGGTCATGGTCGGTATCGACCCGGCCTCCGACGGCCTGGCCCGCGCCCAGCGCATCGGGGTAGCCGTGACCCATGAAGGGGTCGAGGGCCTGACCCGCATGGACGTTTTCAAGGACATCGAATTCGTCTTCGATGCCACCTCGGCGGGCGCCCACGTGAAGAATGATGCGTTCCTGCGCTCGATCAAACCTGGCATTCGCCTGATCGACCTGACCCCGGCAGCCATCGGCCCGTACTGCGTGCCGGTGGTGAATCTGGAACAGAATCTGGATCAGCTCAACGTCAACATGGTCACCTGCGGTGGCCAGGCGACCATCCCCATGGTCGCAGCCGTATCGCGAGTGGCCAAGGTGCACTACGCCGAAATTGTCGCCTCGATCGCCAGCAAATCCGCTGGCCCTGGCACTCGCGCCAACATCGACGAGTTCACCGAAACCACCTCCAAGGCCATCGAAGTGATCGGCGGTGCGGCCAAGGGCAAGGCGATCATCGTGATGAACCCGGCCGAACCGCCGCTGATGATGCGCGACACGGTGTTTGTGCTGTCCGAAGCCGCCGATCAGGCGCTGGTCGAAGCCTCTATCGTCGAGATGGCGGCCGCCGTACAGGCTTATGTGCCGGGCTATCGCCTGAAGCAAAAAGTCCAGTTCGACGTCATCCCGGAAGACGCGCCGCTGCACATCCCCGGCCTCGGCAAATTCTCCGGCCTGAAGACTTCGGTGTTCCTCGAAGTCGAAGGGGCCGCCCATTACCTGCCGGCCTACGCCGGTAATCTCGACATCATGACCTCCGCTGCCTTGGCCACCGCCGAGCGCATGGCGCAGTCGATGCTGAACGCCTGAGGAGACCGACATGACTTTTAATCCCGGCAAAAAACTCTATATCTCCGACGTGACCCTGCGCGATGGCAGCCATGCCGTTCGCCATCAGTATTCGCTGCAAAACGTGCAGGACATCGCCCGCGCCCTGGACCAGGCGCGCGTCGATAGCATCGAAGTGGCCCACGGTGACGGCCTGCAAGGTTCCAGCTTCAACTACGGCTTCGCGGCGCACACCGATCTGGAGTGGATCGAAGCCGCCGCCGACGTCATCAGTCACGCCAAAATCACGACCTTGTTGTTACCTGGCATCGGCACGGTGCATGACTTGAAAGCGGCCTACAACGCCGGTGCCCGGGTGGTGCGCATCGCCACCCATTGCACCGAAGCGGATGTGTCGAAACAGCACATCGAGTATGCCCGCGAGCTGGGCATGGACACCGTCGGTTTCCTGATGATGAGCCATATGATTCCGGCCGAGCAGCTGGCCGCGCAGGCCAAGTTGATGGAAAGCTACGGCGCGACGTGCGTGTACATGGCCGACTCCGGTGGCGCGATGAACATGCAGGATGTGCGGGACCGTTTCCGTGCGTTCAAGGCGGTGCTCAAGCCGGAAACCGAAACCGGCATGCACGCCCATCACAACCTGTCACTCGGTGTGGCCAACTCGATCACTGCCGTCGAGGAAGGTTGCGACCGCATCGACGCCAGCCTCGCCGGCATGGGTGCTGGTGCCGGTAACGCGCCGCTGGAAGTGTTTATCACGGCCGCCGAGCGCCTGGGCTGGAACCATGGCACCGACCTTTACACGCTGATGGACGCCGCCGATGACATCGTTCGTCCGCTGCAGGATCGTCCGGTTCGAGTCGACCGCGAGACGCTCGCGCTGGGTTATGCCGGCGTCTACTCAAGCTTCCTGCGCCACGCTGAAATCGCTGCGGCCAAGTACGGCCTCAAGACCCTCGACATCCTCGTCGAACTGGGTAAGCGGCGGATGGTCGGCGGTCAGGAAGACATGATCGTCGACGTTGCGCTGGATCTCTGTGGCGAGGGGGCTTGCCCCCGTTCGGCTGCGAAGCAGTCGTAAAACCTGACAAGAAGCACCACACCGACTGACCGCCCACGCAGCGGTCGGGCGGCCCTGCTTTGCCCATACAACAATAAAACGGGTACTACCCATGACTGCGCTAAAACTGACAACACCGTTGCAAATGACGCGGACCATCGGTCTGTGTTTCCTCGTGGCCCTGATGGAGGGCCTTGATCTGCAAGCCTCCGGGATCGCTGCCCAAGGCATGGCGGCCGCTTTCGAGCTGGATAAATTACACATGGGCTGGGTCTTCAGTGCCGGAATTTTCGGCCTGCTGCCCGGTGCGTTCCTGGGCGGCTTGCTGGCTGACCGCATCGGCCGCAAACGTGTACTGATGGCGTCGGTGGCCCTGTTCGGGCTGTTCTCGCTGGTCACGGCCATGGCCTGGGACTTCAACAGCTTGCTGGTTGCCCGTTGTCTCACGGGCGTGGGTTTGGGCGCCGCCTTGCCCAACCTGATCGCACTGACCAGTGAAGTGGCTGGCCCGCGCCTGCGCGGCATGGCCGTGAGCCTGATGTATTGCGGCGTGCCGCTGGGTGCTGCGGTGGCGGCCAGCATTGGCATCGCTCAATTGGCCGGTGGCTGGCAGATAGTGTTTTACGTGGGTGGCCTGGTACCGCTGTTGATCGTGCCTCTGCTGGGGCTTTATCTACCGGAATCGGCGCAGTTTCGCAGCGTCCAGGACGCCGCGCCCATCGGCGTGGTCCGGGGCCTGTTCCGCGAGGGCGCAGCCCTGCCGACCGCAATGATCTGGGTGAGTTATTTCTTTACGCTCATGGTCGTGTACATCTTGATCAACTGGCTGCCCAGCTTGTTGGTCGGCCAGGGTTTCAGCGGCCGCGAGGCCAGTTGGGTGATGTTTGCCCTGCAGCTTGGCGCTGCGGTCGGTACCTTGCTGCTGGGCTGGGTGATGGACCGACTGTCAGCCTGGGCCCTATCCGCACTGATCTATATCGGCATTCTCGCTTCGCTGACCGCTCTGGGTATGGCCAGCCACCTGGAAAGCATGCTGGCAGCGGGTTTCGTCGCGGGCTTTTTCGCCACCGGCGGGCAATGCGTGCTGTATGCCTTGGCGCCGCATTTTTATCGCCCGTCTGTGCGCGCCACGGGCGTGGGCAGCGCGGTGGCCATCGGCAGACTCGGCGCAATGAGCGGCCCGCTGGTGGCCGGCAAGATGCTCGCCTTGGGCACCGGCACGGCAGGGGTGATGCTGGCTTCGGCGCCAGGGATCGTCATCGCCGCAGTGGCGATGTTTTACCTGTCAGTGCGCCGCAACGGCGCTCAGCCTGACTGACAACTTCCGCGTAACACCCCGTGCCGGAAACGGTGCGGGTTCACCCCCAACAACAATAAAAGTGAACACCGGCATGCTCAAGACTTCTCTTCGGGCGCTCAGCGCCTGCACCTGCGTTTTATCCTTTGGCCAGGCGTGTGCCAGCGGTTTTGTCGATGACAGCCACGCCGATCTGACGATGCGCAACTTTTACTTCGATCGTAACTACGTGAACGCAACCCCTCAGGCCGCCGCCCGCGAGTGGGCCCAGGGTTTCATTCTCAACGTGCGCTCTGGTTTTACGGAAGGGCCTGTGGGGTTCGGCCTCGACGCCCAAGGCTTGCTGGGTGTGCGCCTGGATTCTTCACGCGCTCGCACCGGCACCGGCCTGCTGCCGTACAGCGCCACCACCCGTGAGCCGGCCGATGAATACTCGGAGTTGGGCCTGACAGCCAAAGTCAGGGCATCGAAAAGCGAGCTGCAACTGGGCACCATCAGCACGTTTCTGCCGATTGCTTTCGCCAGCCCTACCCGCCTGCTGCCACAGACCTTTCGCGGCGCGTACCTCAAGTCCCAGGAAATCGACAACCTGACCCTGCACGTTGGCTGGCTGGATCGCATCAACCTGCGCGACTCCACCGACTACCAGAAAATGTCGGTCGGTTCTCCTAACGGACGCTTCAATGGCGCCGCCGAGTCGGACCGTTTTTCTTTCGTAGGCGGCGACTACGCCTGGTCGCCGCAACTGACGCTGAAGTACTACCACGCAGAACTCGCAGACCTGTACCGCAAGGACTTCTACGGCTTTGTCGACAACCGCCCTCTCGGCCCCGGCAGCCTGAAAAGCGATTTCCGTCTGTTCGTCACCGGCGAGGATGGCGCGGCCAAGGCCGGCGCGGTGGACAACCGCAATGCGGCACTGATGCTGACGTATGCCGTGGGCGCCCACAAATTCGGTGCCGGCTACATGCAACTGACCGGCAAGACAGCCATGCCCTACCTGTTCGGCACCGAACCGTTGGTGATCACCGAAGGCACGCTGAGCTCTGAGTTTCTCAACCCCAAAGAGCGCAGTTGGCAGGTACGCTATGACTACAATTTTGCAGGCCTTGGCGTGCCGGGACTCAATGGCATGCTGCGCTACGTGAGTGGCGACAATATCGAACTGGCCAAGCTGGGAGGCTCCAACCTGACCGAGAGCGAAAAGGACATCGAGGTGTCCTACGTGCTGCAGAGCGGCCAACTGAAAGGCTTGGCACTGCGCGTGCGCAATGCCTGGTACCGCAACGACTTCAGCGCCCAGGCCAGTCATCGGGATGACAATGAGCTGCGAGTTAACGTCGATTACACGTGGAAGTTATGGTGACACTCCTTCCAGACCTTGCGCATCAGCTCCTTCAGCATCAACGCCTCGGCCCAGCGATCGGTGATGTCACTTCCGTCGGCCCCCGTAATTGCATACGGCGGTGGGCCGAGTTCACAGGTGAAGGACAGACTCGCGGGTGTGTTTGGTCGGGCCAGCCAATCTTCGATCCCATAGCGCCACCAGCCCAGGAAACGCTCCAGCCAGGGTCGATGCTGGGCGAAACTCAAAGGCACCTGCACCTGTTCGCCGTTGGCGACACGACCATGAAAACCCCAACTGTGACGCAGGATGGTATGGATCTGTTCGTCGTCCTCGGCAACGGCCGGCTCTGGCAGTTCGCGGCCCACGACATAGTGGGACAAGTCGGCCAACAGTTTGAGATCGGGCATTTCAGCAAGAATGTCGAGGGTGAATAACAGGTCGCTGGTGAGGCGATAGCGGTGGGTTTCCAGCAGGATCGGAAAGTCCACCTGTTCGGCCAGACGCTGCCAGCCTTCGATCAGTTTGATCGCTTGCGTCAGCGTGCGCGGCCTCACATCGGCTTGCAGCGTGAGGTGGTGGCAGCCGTAACAGGAGGCGACATCAATCGCCGCCGCCAGATCATCCACGGTGCGGGGGAACAGCTGACCTTCAATTTGCAGGCCCTGCGCCTTGGCGGCGCTACTCAGGCGTGCTGCATGTTGCGCGACCCAGAAATGGTCGGTGATTCCGTCGAAGCCGGCGGCGGCGATTTTCTCCAGCTGCGCTTCCAGGGGAAGGTCGCATTGGCCGTGCTGATCCTGCATGGCCCACAGGGACTGAAATACCAGAAATTCACGCATGTCAGCTCCTGAGCAGTTGTTTGAGTGGCACACCGGCATCCGCCAACGCGTCCGTCGAGAGGGGGTTATGGTTGGCGATCAGCCGTTCGCACAGCTTGATGTCCTTGGCGACGCTATTGCCCTGGCCCCAACCGCAAGCACCTTGCAGACGGTGCTCGGCATCGAGGTAGAACAACAGGAAACCGCCCTCCGGGGTTGCCCGGCTCGCCGTGGGTTCTGTGTTTGAGATCACGCCGACGATCTGCAGCCCCCAGTCGTACTGATCAGACCAAAAACCGGGAATGACCTCGAAGGGCTGCTCGCCGCCCAATAGATTCAGGGCAGCGTGATGGCCCTGAGTCTCGGCGTTGCGCCAGGTTTCCTGACGCTGGAAAACGCCTTGCGGGTGCAACTGAAATTCACAGACATCGCCCGCCGCAAAGATGTCAGGCGCGCTGGTGCGTAACTGAGCATTGACACGGATGCCCTGCCCGACCTCGATCCCCGCCGCCGCGGCCAATTCAGTGTTGGGTTGCATGCCGATACCCACCACCACCAGGTCGCAGGGCAGAAGCTCGCCGTCGATCAGTTGCACCGCCTCGACGCAAGCGTTGCCTTGCACCGCCTGAATGACCACATTCAAGCGGACATCCACGCCTTGGCTGCGATGCAGTTCCAGCAGGACGCTGGACAATCGCTCCGGCAGGACGCGACCCGCCAGACGCGGTCCGGCTTCGAGCAAGGTCACCGAGCAACCCAAGGCGCGGGCAGTCGCGGCGACTTCGAGGCCGATGAAGCCGCCGCCGATGATCACCAACCGAGCACCGGGCTGCAACGAAGCGCGCAGCGCCAGCGCTTCGTCATGGGTCCGCAGATAAAGCACGTTGCCCAGATGCTCGGGCACAGAGGCCAGTCGCCGCGAGCGCCCTCCCGTCGCGAGCAACAGACGCGCATAGACCAGCCAGCTACCGTCGGCCAACTGCAGACGATGCTGCTGCGGGTCCAGGCTTTTCACCGGATTGCCAGCCAGGTGTTCGATGTCCAGTTCGGCGAGCCGAGCGCTGTCGCACAAGCTGTAGCCCGCCAGATCTACCGTGCCCTGCAACAACCCCTTGGACAGCGGCGGACGCTCATACGGAGGGTGGGACTCGTCGCCGATCAGTATCAGGCGACCGCTATAACCTTCAGCACGCAGGGTCAGCGCGGCGCGGCCACCCGCATGCCCGGCGCCGACGATGACCAGTGGAGCATTGGCAGAATTCATGGCACAGACTCCCTGCATTAAACCGTGATGGCGAGCAGGACACGCCCCGCCTCGACCCGCACCTGATAGGTCTTGAGGTTGACGCACACCGGTGCGCCAAGGGCTTTGCCGGAGCGGTAGTCGAAGCGACCGTTGTGCTTGGGGCACTCGATGACATGCTCCATCACCAAGCCATCGGCCAAGTGGATGGATTCGTGGGTGCACAGGCCCGCGGTGGCGAAGAACTCGTCGTCGGCGGAGCGGTAGACGGCATAGGTGTGCTGGCCATGGTCGAAACGAATGACGTCTTCTTCATTAATCTCGCCCACGGCACATACATCGATCCATTGGTCGGTCATGGTGTTTTCTCTTGTTAGGGGTACAGCCAGGAAGGTGTCAGGCCGGCGTTACTTCAGCTTCCGCCCGAGCGGTTGCGGCAGGCTCTGCGCGTTGGGGCAAAGGGCGACGGATGAAATAAGTCGGGTCTTTGCGCTGCTTCCAGATGGTCGGGAGGATTTCTTTGAAGGCCTCGAACAGGCTGGTGTACGGCGGCGGGCAGTCGTGGCGGATTTCTTCATGAAGTTGCGCCAACGCGTGAAACGGCACCATCGGATACATGTGGTGCTCAAGGTGATAGTTCATGTTCAGGTAGATGAAGCGCATCACCGGGCCCATGTAAATCGTGCGGCAGTTGCTGCGGTGATCGAGTACGTCTTCAGCCAGGCCGACATGCTGCGTCAGGCCGAACAGGTAGGACAGCCAGCCACCGTACAGCGTCGGCAGACCGATAAACATCAGCGGCAACCAGCTTTGCATATACAGTGCAGCGCCCACGACAAGCCCATAAATCACCAGCCAGACGCGCGCGTCCCTCACCACTTTGGGCCACTCGGATTCCGGGATGAACGTCTGCTCTTCTTCATCCATCCGCCCGACTGCATGCCGGCAGACTGACCCCATCGTCTTCAACGCGTAGGGCATTCTGAACAGGCTCAGCACCATGTTTATCAGGCTCGGCGGACGCGGCTCGACGATTTCCGGATCGCGGCCGACGATGATGGTGTCGGTGTGGTGCCGCGCATGGCTCCAGCGCCAGACCTGGGGTTCGAACATGAACATGAAGCTCGACAACTGGTAGACCGCATCATTCATCCAGCGGGTTTTGAACGCCGTACCGTGACCCGCTTCGTGCCAACGGGCATTGGACGCCGTGCCGTAAAGCAGCCCATAGACGAAGAAGAACGGAACGCAGGCCCAGGAGCCCCAGAACCAGTAACCGCCGAAGCCGGTGACGACCATCGATAGCAACCATATCGCGGTATCACGCAAGGCCGGGCCGTCGCGGCGCTGCATCAGTTCCTTCATGCGTTTACGAGAAATGGGCGATTGGTACCAGTTGGCCGACACCAAGCCTTTTTGCGCCGCTTCGGCGGCTTCGGGACCGATCAATCGATAATCCCGAGGCACGGGTTTACCGCGGTTTTCATAGGCTGCGTTTTGTTCAGGCATTTTATTGTTCTCCGCAAGCTTGATGGTTTTAGGCACTTGCTTCGACGCGGGATCACATCGTTGGAGAAAAGATAGAGAGCCCAAAGATTACCCTCAAGCCCTTGAATACATTCCCTATCAAGCTATCATCCAGGCCCAGCAAGGCTTGATAGTTTTCTATCAAGGCGCTTTCGGGACCCGCCATGAACAACACTAAACGCCCCACCATCGCCACGGTCGCCGAGCACGCTCGCTTGAGTGTCGCCACCGTCGACCGGGTACTCAATGCCAGAGCACCGGTCAACCCGGCCACTGCCGAGCAGGTATTCCAGGCCGCCGAAGCCGTCGGTTATTTCGCCGCTCGGCTGATCGGGCAGCGGATCCGCGAACGTCGTCCCAGCTATCGTTTCGGCATCCTCTTGCTCGGTACCGCCCAGGCGTTCTATTCCAATGTTGCCGCCGCAATCACCGAGGCGGCGCAGCGTCAGACCGGCGCCAACCTGAGCTGTCAGTTTGAGTACGTATTCGATCGCACACCAAACGCCATCGTTGCTCAGATTGAACAACTGGCGGTGCAGTGCGATGGCCTGGCGGTGGTCAGCTTCGCTCACCCGATGATCAATGCCGCCATCGCCCAGATCAGAGAGGCCGGCGTGCCGGTGATTGCCCTGCTGTCCGACATCGATGAGGCCGCGAATGAGCCTTACGTCGGCCAGGATAATCTTGAGGTCGGGCGCACCATGGGCTGGCTGATAGCTCACACCTGTGGTGCGCGCAAAGGCAGCGTCGGGGTCCTGCTCGGCGGCCACCGTTTTCTTGGCCATCAGGCTCGGGTCGAAGGGCTACGCAGTTACCTGGCGGAGCGTGCACCCGGGTTGCGGCTGCTTGAAGCGGTGATCAACCTGGACAACTGCGACATCACCGAAGAAGCGACGCTGGAACTGTTGGCACGGCATGACGATTTGCGGGGTTTGTGCGTGGTCGGCGGTGGCGGCGACGGCATCATCAGTGCCCTTTCGCAGTTACCGAAGCGGCCGTCGCTGTGCTGCATTCTGCAGGAATCGACCGAGCTGTCGCGCCAGGCTTTGTCGCAGGGCTTGATCAGTTTGGTCATCGATTCCCAGCCGCGATTGCTGGCGGCGGCGCTGGTCGATTTGCTGGTGGAATTGCAGACCGCGCCGGACTTTGATCCGGCCCGGCATCGGGTCCATATTCCGTTGCAGATCGTCACCTCGGAGAACACTCGAGGCTGAACTCACCCCATCAAAGGTTAACGCTGTTCACTTAAGCAATTTCAGCCGCGACACATTCTTTGTAGCAGCTGGCGAAGCCTGCGTTCGGCTGCGAAGCAGTCGTAAAATCAGCAATTGCGGTGCGTCAGGTACACCACGGCAGCCCGACTCACGACTGCTTCGCAGCCGAACGCAGGCTTCGCCAGCTGCTACAGATCGCATTACGGCTTAACTGAACAGCATTACTTATCAGAGGTTGGCTCCCACACGAAAAGCATCGGCACTCAGCCCGAACCGATTCATCTTGTTGTACAGCCCACCCCGAGAAACATTCAGCTGTTTAGCGGCCAGGCGAATGTTGCCCCGGGTATCCTTCAGGGCCGCAATGATCGCATTCATTTCATGGGCGCCAAGGTCCAGGGCGGCCCGGGGTTCGGGCGCATTTCCCGGCGCCGACGGCCGTTGCCTTTGCTTGATTTCAAGCGGTAGATCAGCCGGCTGGATCAGTTCGGTAACGGCCAGGTTGGTAGCCCGTTCAATGGTGTTTTCCAACTCGCGAACATTACCCGGCCAGTGGTAGGCCGACAGGATATCCAGCGCCTCTGGCGAGATGCCCTGCACCGATTTGCGCAGCGAGCGGGCGCAACGGCTGAGAAAATGGCGCGCTAGTAACGGCACATCTTCGTGGCGCATCCTCAGCGGCGGAACCGTCAGGTTCAGTACGTTGAGTCGGTAGTAAAGATCCTCGCGGAAGGCTCCTTCGGCCACCGCCTGACTCAGGTTGCGGTGAGTAGCAGCGATGATGCGCACGTTCACCTGCTGCGACTTTTTCGCCCCCACGCGCGTCACCTCGCCTTCTTGCAAAACGCGCAGCAGGCTGACCTGGGCATCAAACGACATGTCACCGATTTCATCGAGAAAGATTGTTCCGCCATCGGCCAGTTCGAACTTCCCGGCAGAGCCTCCGCGCGCCGATCCGGTGAAGGCGCCCTCGACATGACCAAACAGTTCGCTCTGCACCAGATCGCGCGGAATGGCCCCGCAATTGACGGCCACAAAAGGACCGCTGCAACGGTCACTGGCGTTGTGGATCGCCTGAGCAAACAGCTCCTTGCCGGTGCCGCTTTCACCCAGGATCAGCGTGGTCGAATCACTGCGGCTGGCAATACGCCCCAGGTGCAACGCGTCGTGTATGGCGCGCGAACTGCCCTGAATGGTTTCGAAGGTGTAGCTGGCTTGGGTGCCGATGATCCGCCGGGTAATTTCCCGGATGCGGCGGTTCTCGCGCAACGAGACAATGCGTCCACCCTGCTCCAGTGAACACACGGACACCAGGCACGCCAGTTGACTGCGATCATGCAGCTCAAACGTGAAATCCAGATCTCGCAGCCCTTCCCCGCCGCGCAGCAGAATCTCATCGGTCAGTTCGCTCTGGCCCAGGCGCTGGAACGGGCTGCCCAGCAGATCCCGGCCCACGCGGAACAACTGGCGGGCATACCGGTTGAGCGCCTTGATGCAGCCCCGTTCATCCAGCACCACCAGCCCCTCGTTGAGCACTTCAAGCACGGTTTGTTGTTCTTCCAGCAATGCTTGCAGCGCCATCTGCCGCGAGACCGCTTCGGCCGCTGCCTGCACGGTGCCCAGCGTATGGAAATGAAACCAGCCCGGCTCTGCGGTCAGGGTCAGCATGGCCAGTGTCCGGCCCTGCGCATCCCTGATCGGCGCGGCGGCACAATGCATGCGCCGCCGACGCAGGCCGATCCCGAAGTTTTCCTCGGCCAGCACATACACCAAGCGGTCTTCGGCAAGCGCCAGCCCCGTGCAGTTGGTGCCCTGCACTGATTCCAGCAGTCGGCTGCCCACAGGCGTGAGATCGAGGCCACAGAAATACAACGTCGTCCCTTCGGCATCGGTCAGATTGATATGGCCTCTGGGGTTGTAAGCCAGCAACCCTCGCATGACCTCCGCCGCGGCCGTGATCAACACACGATTGGCCGCCAGCGTTGCGGCCAGCACCTCGGGGGCGACAAATCGGTACTGACCATCATCAGGATCGAGACCAGCACTGACGCTGCGCAACCAGGAGTCCCAAATCACCTGCCTGACCCCGACATGTCGATCGGTGCGACCGTTCAGACACGCCAGCCAGGCCTGCTCCAGCTCAGCGATCGGTCCTTCATTTAACGACGCCGGACCGAGCGCCGTAATGTAATCGAGGTCTTGCACGCTGAAGGCCATTGGCTGTGAGATCACCGTTCGCTCCTATGTTCATATTTTCGACATGTCAGTATAGACATGTCATCGGAATGAACACTTATTTTAAAGTGCTTTGAATACTCCCTTAAATATCAATGACTTAAATATTGGCACAGCCCTTGCTCCCTGCTTTGTACCAGCGAGGACATTCCTGCTGTCGAGTCATTGAACAACAATAAAAGGGAGTCATTTCATGAGTACGTCCAAGATCATCCGCCTGGGTCTCATCGGTGCTGGCCGCATGGGCAGCTTTCACGGCCTGACTGCCGCGCGGCACATTCCCGGCGCCTGCCTGGCTGCCATCGCCGACCCGACACCCGGCCAGGCCGCCCGCCTCGCGGACGAGTTAGGTGTGCAGCGGGTCTATACCGATCCACAGCAATTGCTCGATGACCCGGAAATCGACGGTGTCTTGATCGCCGCCCCGGCCCGCAGCCACGCCGAACTGGTGATCAGCGCAGCCCGCGCCGGCAAAGGGGTGTTTTGTGAAAAACCCATGGCCATTACCCTCGACGAAGCCGACCGTGCCATCGCCGCCGCTGCCGACGCACGGGTGACGCTGCAAGTAGGCTTCAACCGCCGCTTTGCCAAAAGCTTCCGAACGGCTCACCTGGACGTGGTCGCCGGCCGTATCGGAACGCCGCAACTGCTGCGCTCGCTCACGCGCGACCCTGCGCTGAACAATCCGGCCGCCTCGCCGCAGTGGGTGATTTTCCTAGAAACCCTGATTCATGATTTCGATACCCTGCGCTACCTGAATCCCGGCACCGAAGCGGTTGAGGTTTTTGTCATGGCCGATGCCCTGATTGCACCGGACTACAAGAGCAAAGGGTTTCTGGATACTGCCGTGGTCACCATCCGCTTCGACAACGGCGCCATCGCAACAGCCGAGGCCAACTTCCAGGCGGTCTATGGCTACGATGTTCGGGGAGAAGTGTTCGGCAGCGCCGGCATGCTGACCATGGGCAGCGTCAATGAGTCTGACCTGGTCCGTTATCTGGCCAATGGAATCCAGGCCGACACCCAGCGTCTGGACACCGACCTGCTGCGTGATGCGTATGTGGCCGAGCTCAACCACTTTGTCGACTGCCTGCGCACCGGCGAAAAACCACTCGCCAGCGGCGAAGATGCCCGGGCTGCACTGGCCATTTCCCGCGCATGCATCGAGTCGTTCCAGCAGGGCAAACCTGTGCGAGTACAAGGAGCCCGCTCATGAGTTTCATACCGTTCAAACTGGCGATCAGTGCCGAGATGGTCTTTCTCGACCTGCCGTTCACCGAACGCGTCAAACGGATTCACGCGCTGGGCTTCAGCGCCGAACTCTGGGACTGGACGCAGAAAGACATTCCAGCCCTTGTCGCCACCGGCGCTGATTTCACCTCGATGACGGGTTACATCTCGGGCAACCTGACCGATCCCGACGACATCCAGCACCTGCTCGACAGCGCACGCGAATCGCTGGCCGTCGCCGCCCAATTGAATTGCCCGAGCCTCAACCTGCATGGCACTGGCCTGGGCGACAAAGGCTTGCCGGTCAAACCCGTGGCCCTCACCACGGGACGCATGTGGTTGAGCGCTTGCAAGACCCTGGAAAAAATCGCCCGCCTGGGCGAAGACGCAGGCCGGGTATTCTTGTTGGAAAACCTCAATACCGAGGTGGACCACCCCGGCACCCCTTTCGCTCGCGCCGACGATACCCTGGCGTTGATCGAGGCCGTGGGCAGCCCGCATTTGAAGATGAACCTGGACCTTTACCATGCGCAGATCGGCGAAGGAAACCTGATCGAACTGATCCAGCGCGCCGGCAGCGCCATCGGGGAAATCCAGGTCGCCGATGTCCCCGGCCGCATGGAACCGGGCACCGGTGAAATCCATTATCCGGCCATTGCCAAAGCGTTGTTTGGCATGGGATACACCGGGGTCGTCGGGCTCGAGGGCTGGGCCAGCGGTGACAGCGAAGCGGCACTGGAACGCTTTCGACAGGCCTTCACGCTGGATTGAGCCTTAAGCAATTTCAGCTGCAACGCACTCTTTGTAGCAGCTGTCGAGCCTGCGAGGCTGCGTTCGGCTGCGCAGCAGTCGTGAATCCGGCTGATACGGTCTGCCTGACGCACCGCGGCTTCTGGTTTGACGACTGCTTCGCAGCCGAACGCAGCCTCGCAAGCTCGACAGCTGCTACAGATCGCATTGCGGCTTAACTGACTGGTCTTGATGAATGTCGACTCATAACAACAAAAGGAAAACCATCATGCGTCGTTGCACACTGCTTTTTGCCACGCTGTTATTACTCGTCAGCCAATGGGCCGCCGCCGACTATCGCATCGGCGTCAGCATTGCCAGGGTCGACGACAACTTCATGACCTACGTGCGCAGCGGTCTCGAAGAGGCCGCCAAAAAGGAGAACGTCCAGATCCAGTTCGAGGACGCCCAGGGCGATGTGGTTCGCCAGCTCAATCAGGTCGAGGGTTTTCTCAGCCAGAAAGTGGATGCCGTCATTGTCTTGCCGGTGGACACCGCCGCCACCGCCAACATGACTCGCGCCACCGTCGAGGCGAAGACACCGCTGGTCTACGTCAACCGCCACCCGGATGAGCGCGTCCTGCCCAAAGGCGTGGTCACGGTGGCGTCCAATGACATTGAGGCCGGGCAACTGCAGATGCGCTACCTGGCGGACAAATTGGGGGGCAAAGGCAACATCGCGATCATCATGGGCGACCTGGCGCAAAACTCCACGCACGACCGCACCGAAGGTGTGAAACAGGTGCTCAAGGACTATCCCGAGATCAAGGTCGTCGAACAACAAAGTGCCGAGTGGCAGCGCAACAAAGGGATGGACCTGACCAGCAATTGGTTGCTGGCAGGTACCAGTTTTGATGCCATCGTTGCCAACAATGACGAGATGGCCATCGGCGCCGCCATGGCATTGCAGCAAGCCGGCAAAGCCAAGGGCGAGATTGCGATTGTCGGTATCGACGGGCTGCCTGACGGCCTGGCGGCCATCAAGCGCGGGATGCTCGTCGCCTCGGTATTTCAAGACCCCAAAGCGCAAGCGACGAGTGCGCTGCAAGCAGCCATCAAAATGATCAAAGGGGAGCCGGTCGAGGCGGATGTCTGGGTGCCCTTCCAGCTGATCATGCCGGAGCAAGTGGCCGTGTTTGAGCAACGCTACAAATAACGTCAAACAGTCGAATGGCCTGCGGACGGGAAGTCAGCAGGCCAATCGCGTCACCGTTTACAGATCGGTGATTTCCTTATGACGTGGCACCAGCGCCTTCATCACGCTCCACGCCACCAGATAGGCCAGCGCACAGATGGCAAACATGATCATGTAGCCGGTATGGATATCGCCGATCAGTTTGTAATGGTCGATCACCCACCCGCCGGTCTTGGTCATCACTACCCCGCCCAAGCCGCCGGCCAAACCGCCAATGCCAACCACCGAAGCGATGGATTTTTGCGGGAACATGTCAGACACGGTGGTGAAGATGTTGCACGACCACGCCTGATGCGCCGATGCGCCCACGCCGATCAGCAGTACCGGCACCCAGAAACTGATGTAGCCGAATGGCTGCGCCAGCAACACCAGCAGCGGGAAGAAAGCGATCACCAGCATGGCTTTCATACGACCGTCATACGGCGCATCGCCGCGTGACATGAAATAGCTCGGGAACCAGCCGCCGCCGATGCTGCCCACCATGGTCATGCTGTACAACACGGCCAGCGGCAACACGATGGCCTGGCCCTTCATGCCGTATTGCGCCGACAGATAGGTCGGAAGCCAGAACAGGAAGAACCACCACACGCCGTCGGTCATGAATTTGCCGAAGGCAAAGGCCCAGGTCTGGCGGTAGGTCAGCAGCTTGAACCACGATACTTTTTTAGCGGCGGCACCCGAGTCTGTGGCGGTGAGCGCTTGCGCGCCCTGATCGCTGCGGATGTAGGCCAGCTCTTGCACCGACAGACGCTTTTGCTGCTCCGGTTTTTCGTACAGTGCAATCCACACCGCCACCCAAACGAAGCCCAACGCACCGATCACGATGAACGCCGCTTCCCAGCCCCAAAGGCCGGCGATCAGCGGCACGCTGATCGGTGCGAGGATCGCGCCCACATTGGCGCCGGAGTTGAAGATACCGGTGGCGAAGGAGCGTTCCTTCTTCGGGAAGTATTCGGCGGTGGCCTTGATCGCGATCGGGAAGTTACCCGCTTCGCCGATCGCCAGCACGGCGCGCGCTAGCATGAAACCTGCGATCGAAACCGGGATGACGGCAAGGCCCAAGGCGCTGCTGATGCCTGCAATACCCTCGCCCATCGGCTCCGCAAAGGCGTGCATGATCGCGCCGGTCGACCAGATGCAGATCGCTACCACATAGGCCTTCTTGGTGCCGATCTTGTCAACAAAGCGCCCGGCGAACAGCATGGAAATCGCGTACACAAACTGAAAGACAGAGGCGATGTTCGCGTAATCGGTGTTACTCCAGCCAAATTGCGTCGACAGATCCGGCGCCAACAGACTCAGTACCTGGCGGTCCAGGTAATTGACGGTGGTGGCAAAAAACAACAGCGCGCAAATCGTCCAGCGGTACTTGCCGACGGCCTGGCCGATTCGTTGCGGATTGATGGGCTCGTTCAGATTCATGGCATCACTTTATTGTTGGATTATGGTGATGATCTCTCGGTTTCAAGCGAGATCAATTGTGTCGTAGAGCACCGCCAAAACGCGATGGGTCCACGCCACTGTATTGCGGGCTCGAAAATGGGTACTCCATGCTCAGCGGCTGGAGTTGGACATTTGGCAAGAGCTAACAGGCGTTTGGTGGGACAGTCGTATGCGACAGGCCTGACCGTGGGGATGGGCAAGCAGTCGAGGTCGAACCATATGCAGCGGCAATCAGGGAGGCGCGCAGGCGGGTTGAATTCATGATGGGGCCGACACTCTTTTTTATTTTTAGGGTTTAACAGCCGATAATCGTCTGTCGTCGTACAACCGTGTCTTTTATATCGAGATCAATACCGGGCTGTCAATCTGAAAAATTGCCGTTCGTCTCGACATGGGTTGCCCATTAAAAGTGCAACTTCGTACAGATGCCGCTGGTTGTGGGCCCGTAAGGTTTTTGTTTTTCGGGGGGTGATCGCAAGATCTGGGTGTTTTGATACCAGGCAAAGTCGTACGACAACGACATCCAGAACGATGACTGGCCGAAACCAGACCGTATCCACTCAGCACCCATTGCTGCACCTGTTACAACAATGAACTGCAATTACCCTTACTAGTGCTTCACTGGCAACTCAATAGACTCTCAGGACGACCAACGCATCGGGAGTTCCAAATGGTAAGCACCGTCACAATTCAGGAAACTGGCGGGCCTCAGGTTTTGCGGTTCGAAACAACCACTGCGCAATCACCGGGTGCCGGAGAAGTCTGGCTGGAGCAAGCGGCCATTGGGCTCAACCCTCTGGACGTGAGCCAACGCTCCGGAGCTGCCCCTGTTCCCCTGCCCTCCGGACTCGGCCTGGAAGGCGCCGGACAGGTGACGGCGATTGGGCCAGGCGTCACCGAAGTCGCCGTGGGGGACAGGGTCGCGTACGCCACTGGCCCGATGGGTGCCTATGCAAGCGGTCGCCTCTATCCGGCCAATCGACTGGTGAAGATTCCCGATGACCTCGGTTTCGACGAAGCGGCGGCCCTGCTCTTCAAGGGCATCACCGCGCACTACCTGCTCAAGACGACCTTCCCCGTTGGCCCAGGCGTGAGAGTGCTTTTGTATGGAGCGGCGGGTGCGCTGGGGCAAATCATGGTGCCTTGGGCCAAACACCTTGGCGCCTTCGTGATAGGCGTGGTCTCGAAACAGGACAGTGTCGAGCGGGCCAAGGCCGCCGGTTGTGATGAAGTGCTGGTGTTCGACGCAGCGACACTGGCCGCCCAGGTTGCGGAAGTCACCCACGGGCAAAAGGTTGACGTCGTGTATGACCCCATCGGGCGGGTTTCTTTCGAAGCCTCCCTCGACAGCCTTCGCCCGCGTGGCTTGATGGTGTCTTTCGGCATGGCCTCGGGAATCCCGCCGGCTGTCGAGATCAGCACCCTCAATGCCAAGGGCTCTCTGTTCCTGACCCGACCGTCTCTCGCCGCGCATACGGCCACCGCGCACGAGTATCAGCTGCGCGCACAGGAGGTGTTGCAAGCGGTAGCCGCCGGTATCATTCAACCTCGAATCTGGCGTCGCTACCCATTGGCTGACGTAGCACGGGCGCACGCCGATATGGAAAGTGGACTGTCGCAAGGTGCAATTGTCCTGACACCCTGAGTAGAAGCCGGGACGAAGCCTGTGTCCCGAGCCCTTGTTTCCTTGTATTTGCGAGGTTTGCCGTTGCATGGATCTGTTCGATAGCCGACAGGCAGATGAACTCGCCACACTCTTGGCGCTCTCCGAACACGGCTCTTTTGCCGCCGCCGGAAGAATGCTGCAACGGCACCCGTCGGTGCTGTCCAAACGGCTCAGCGCGATGGAACTTCGTCTCGGAATACGTCTGGTCGAGCGAACGACAAGGCAACTGCGCTTTACCGACGAGGGACAGCGTCTGGTCTCGCAGCTTGGTCATGCCGTCAGTTTAATTTCCCAAGCGGAGCAAGAGGCAGCCCAAGGCGCGGCACAGGTCAGGGGCCGGTTGCGACTCGCCCTGCCCGCCGCGATGGGGCGATTATGGCTCAGCGCGGTGGTGTCGGAGTTCGCCCTGGTTTACCCCGAGGTGTCGCTAGAGGTTGAATACTCAGAGCGATTCGTCGACATCGTCGCGGAGGGTTTCGATGCCGCGATCCGCATTGGTGAGCTATCAGACAATCGACTGGTTGCCAGGAAGTTGTGCGATCACCGCCGAATCCTCTGTGCTGCACCCGCCTACCTGCAACGCCGGGGCGAACCGAAGACGCCGGCAGACCTCGCTGAGCACAATTGTCTGGGCTTCACCGGACTGCATTCGTACCCGGAATGGAAGCTGACACGCGACGGCGATCAGCAGAGCATCAGGGTGCGCAGCGCCATGGTCAGTAACGACAATGAAGCGCTGCTGTCCGCCGCCCGCATGGGGCTGGGCATTCTTGCCGGCGGTGAGTGGCTCATGACGAGGGACATCGATAGCGGTCATCTCGTCAGAGTGCTTCCCGACTGGCAGCTGGATGCAGACGCGGGTGTCTATCTGGTGCGCCCGTCAGCCAAGTACAACACGGCAACGACGACGGCGTTCAAACACTGGATCGAGGCAGCGTTTGCGCGAGGTGCGCCATGGCAGTTGCCCCGACCGTAGCGCTTGAAACCTAACCCTGTCGGCGAGGCCGCGTCAGGGTTTCGCACGCCCGTTCGTGTTGAGCGCCACGGCGGCGAGAATGAGCGCCTTTAATGCTTTCTCATCAAGCGTGTCGCCCTCGTGCAAATCAATGGCACGTCGGGTGTTGCCTTCGAGGCTGGCGTTGAAGAGACCTGAAGGGTCGTCCAGCGAGGCGCCCTTGGCAAAAGTCAGTTTCACGACCTGCTTGTAGGTCTCACCGGTGCAGATGATTCCGGCGTGCGACCACACTGGAACCCCCCGCCACTTCCATTCCTCGACCACGTCGGGGTCGGCCTGCTGGATGAGCGTTCGGACCCGAGCGAGCGTCTCGCCCCGCCAATCTCCCAGCTCCTTGATTCTCGCGTCTATCAGCTGAGAGGCCGAATCTGCGCCCTCTTCTTCCTTTGCACCGACCTGCTCGTTCTTCATGGTGATTGTCGCCTTCTTCATGAGGGTGTCCAAACCCGGGCTTTACAGCGTTTTTTGACTGTTGCCGAGGGTCTTGGCCTTCTCGATCCCCCAGTCAAAGGCAGCCTCCATGTCCAGCAGATGCGGTTTTGGATCATGGTCCTCAAAAATGGCCGTGCCGTCCGGCCGGTATACACCGATGAACATCCCCAGTGAGCCGTCCTTCAATATCTCGGCTTTGACCTCGATCTTGCATCCGTTCGACAGCGTTTCCTTGTGGTGCATATGGCGTTCAGTCATGGCTGCATTTCTCCCGTCGTTGAAGTCCGAGTAGCGCATTTACCCATTGGCCATGTTAGCTCAGTGCGGCCCACTAAAAGGCCTGCCAGGACAGCGGCGTAATGCCACCTATACTAGAAGCCACCGCCCCCTCGGGGTCTGCACTCCCAACAATAAAAAGCAGAGGTGGAACATGGTCTGGCAGCAAATCTACGATCCGTTCGGCAACCCGATACTTTCAACCCTCATGGCAGCAGTGCCGGTCGTGGTGATGCTGGCAGCCCTGGCGTTTTTCCATGTCAAGGCGCATCTGGCCGCATTGATGGCCCTCGCGTCTGCGCTGGCGATCGCGATCTTCGCCTTCGGCATGCCGGCGAACATGGCCGGCTCGGCCGCACTGTACGGCGCCGCCAACGGCTTGCTGCCCATTGGCTGGATTGTGCTCAACATCATCTTCCTGCATCGGCTGACCACCGAGAACGGCTCGTTCAAAGTGCTGCAGGATTCCCTGGCGCGCATCACTGACGATCGACGCCTGCAATTGCTGCTGATTGCCTTCTGCTTTGGTGCGTTTTTCGAAGGGGCCGCAGGCTTCGGTACGCCGGTGGCGGTGACCGGGGCGATTCTGATCGGACTGGGCTTCTCGCCACTGGCCGCGTCTGGCCTGGCGTTGATCGCCAACACCGCACCCGTGGCGTTCGGTGCGCTGGGTACGCCGATCATCACCCTGGCCAAGGTGACCGGGCTGGATGAAATGGAACTGTCGATGATGGTCGGCCGGCAATTGCCGTTCTTCTCGGTGATCGTGCCGTTCTGGTTGATCTGGGCCTTCGCCGGTTGGCGCAAGATGCTGGAAATCTGGCCGGCGATTCTGGTGGCCGGGGTCACTTTCGCCGTGCCGCAGTTCCTGGTGTCCAACTACCACGGACCGATGCTGGTGGACGTGATCGCCGCACTGATTTCCATGGCCTGTCTGACCGGTTTCCTCAGGGTCTGGAAACCGGCCACCGTACATACCTCCGCCGCACTGTCCGGGCGCGTCGACAACTCAAAAATTGCCGAAGAGCATGACGAAAAACCCGTCGCCAGCGCGACCTTTGCCAGCGATGCCAAGCCTGCGGTGATGCGCGCCTGGATGCCGTGGATCATCCTCACGGTGTTCGTGTTTGCCTGGGGCACCCAGGGTTTCAAAAACATGTTCGATACCCGCCCGGCGATTGATCCGGCCACCAACTCGGCCAAGCTCGACCTTCAGGGCAAACCGATGCGCGAAGCGAACCCGATCTTCGCCCCGGTCGTGACCTTCACCACGATTCACCAGCAGATCGAGAAGGTCCCGCCCGTGGTGCCCGCGCCTAAAACCGAGGACGCGGTCTACAAGTTCACCTGGCTCACCAGCACCGGTAGCGGCATCCTGCTGGCGGCGATCCTCGGTGGACTGCTGATGGGTTACTCCATTCCGCAACTGATCCACCAGTACCTGCGAACGATCTGGGTCGTGCGTTACTCGCTGATCACCATCGTCGCGATGCTCGCCCTGGGCTTCCTCACCCGCTATTCAGGACTGGACGCCACCATGGGCCTGGCCTTCGCCGCGACGGGCATCTTCTACCCCATGTTCGGCACCCTGCTCGGCTGGCTCGGCGTGGCGTTGACCGGCTCGGATACGGCGTCCAACGTGCTGTTCGGCGGCTTGCAACGGGTGACCGCCGAGCAGTTGGGAATCAGCCCGGTGTTGATGGCTGCCGCCAACAGTTCCGGCGGGGTCATGGGCAAGATGGTCGACGCGCAGTCCATCGTGGTGGCCTCCACCGCCACGCGCTGGTACGGGCATGAAGGGGAAATCCTGCGTTATGTGTTCTTCCACTCGATCATCCTGGCCATTCTGGTCGGTGGTTTGGTGACGTTGCAGGCGTATGTGGCGCCGTTCAGTCATATGGTTGTTGGCGGGCATTGATTGACTAGCCCGCCATTCTCAAGTCTTGGTCCCTGGTGCATCGTAGGGATCAAGGCTTGGGATTCTTGACCCAACGCATGACCACAAAGCACGCGATCAGGATCATCGGCGCGATGGACAGCATGCCCATGTAACTGGTGCCGGAGACATCGTTGATCTTGCCCACCATCACCGGAGCGACCATGCCGCTGAGCTGGCCGATGGAGTTGATGGCTGCGGTTCCACTGGCAATCGCCAGCCCTGAGAAAGTCGATTGCGGAATCGTCCAGAAGATTGGAATCGCGATGAACGTGCCCGCCGTCGCCAGGACCAGTGCCGCCATCATGGCCCAGGACGAATCAGAAAACAGGCAGGCCAGCAAGTACCCCACGGCCGCCAGAAACAGGCACATCACCAGGTATTTCTTGCGCTCACCGGTGCGGTCCGAGAGTCGTGTCAGCCAGATCATGCCGATGCACGCAACGATATAAGGCAGGGATGAGAGCATGCCGACCCAAAAAACGCTTTGCACGCCGGACGACTTGATCAAGTGCGGCATCCAGAAATTAAGGCCATAGGAAGCGGTCTTGATCACGAAGTAGATGAACGCCATGATCGCGACTTCCCGCGTCAGCAACACTCGCCACAGCGACCCCAGTATCGGCTTTTGCCTGGCTTTGTCATGCGCCAGATTGGCGGCAAGCAGGTCTTTCTCTCCCCTGGTCAGCCACTTGGCCGACTCGATGTCACGATCGAGTTTCCATAACACCAGCACACCCAGCACCACACACGGTAAACCCGACATCAGGAACAGCCAGTGCCAACCCGCGAGGCCAAGCACGCCATCCATCGTGCCCAACAAGATCCCGGCAGCCGGCCCGCCCAGCGCTCCAGCCAGAGGGACCGACAGGAACCAGAGGCCATTCATCTTCGCCAGGTGCTTTTTCGGGAACCAGCACGCCAGGTAGAACAGAATTGCCGGGCCAAAACCGGCTTCCATAACCCCAATCAGAAAACGCAAAAAGTAGAGCGTGTATTGGGTGTAGGCAAACATCATTGCGGCGGTGGCCAGCCCCCACGACACCATGATCCGGCAGATCCAGGCCGGGGCGCCGTAGCGTTTGAGGCCCAGGCTGCTGGGCACTTCGAACAGCACGTAGCCGATGAAGAACATGCTCGCGGCCAGTCCATATGCTGCATCAGTCAAGCCCAGTTCATGCTGCATCTGGGTCTTGGCGAAGCTGATGTTGATCCGGTCAAAATAAGAGAACAGAAAGCAGATAATGGCCAACGGCATGATGCGCCAAGCCACGCGCCGATAGAGCAGCAGCTCATTGATCGTTTCTTCATTGCGCGCCAGTGCAATTTCGCCAGTCATGGCAACCATGATGTTTCTCCATTGTTGTAATTATTGGAGAGAGGCAACGTCCTTCAGGACCTTGCTCAACGGGTTTAGCTGATTCGAATCAGTTTGTCCTTGTAAACCTGGCCCTTGGCGACATAGTCCTGGGCGCTACGCTGCAGGCCGGCGATGGCTTCAGACGTCAACTCTCGCACCACTTTGGCGGGTGCTCCCAGAATCAGCGAGTTGTCCGGGAACACCTTGCCTTCAGTGACAATCGCGCCGGCACCGACCAGGCAGTTCTTGCCGATGACCGCGCCATTGAGCACCACCGCCTGAATCCCGATCAGCGCCCCATCACCGATGGTGCAGCCATGCAACATGGCCTGGTGGCCGATGGTGACGCCATTGCCCACCGTCAGCGCAAATCCGGGGTCGGCATGCAAGACCGCACCTTCCTGTACGTTGCTGTTCTGACCGATTCGAATTGGCTCGTTGTCACCGCGCAGAACCGCCTGGGGCCAGACACTGACACCCTGCTCCAGCGTGACATTTCCAATGACGGTGGCGTCTTCGGCGACGAAGGTTTCGGCGTGGATGACGGGAATCAGCGTGTCGTATTGATAGATAGCCATGGCAGCGCCTCCTCAGGCCTGAGCGTCGGTTTTAAGCACACCGGCCGCACACAGTTCGGCAATGTGCTCGTCGCTGTAACCGAGTTCACGCATGACCTTGTGCGTATGCTCGCCGATGCGCGGAATCGATTGGCGCGGTTGCAGTCGTTCGCCATCCAGGGACAACGGCAGCAATGGCATGGCGGTGAACGATCCGTCTTCAAGCTCGAGATTCGCCAGGCCACCGCTTTGCAGCAGATGAGGATCGTCGAACAACTCCTCAGGACGACGGATCGGCGCAAAGGGAATGCTGTGGGCCTCCAACTCCAGAGCCAGCGCCTGAGCATCCATCGTGGCAAAGACTTCGGCCAGGTGAGCCAGCAACCGGGGGCGCTGCAACACGCGATCGTTGTTGGTGGCGAGGGTCTGGTCGTCGAGCAACGCGGTCTGACCGAGCAACTGACACAAGGCATTCCACTGCCCTT
This sequence comes from Pseudomonas sp. LBUM1645, assembly GCF_059716185.1. NCBI lineage: Bacteria > Pseudomonadati > Pseudomonadota > Gammaproteobacteria > Pseudomonadales > Pseudomonadaceae > Pseudomonas > Pseudomonas sp. LBUM1645. The sequence goes on along the minus strand of NZ_CP166811.1, from coordinate 2,887,433 downwards.
CGCCGGTGGCCGCCACGAACATCTGCTCACCGTTGGCGAACTCGAACACGTCGTAGATCGCCCAGGCGCTGATGCGGTTTGGCATTGGCGCGGCCGCCTGCCCGGTCACGGCGTACTGCTGCATGTGTTGGGCCGCGAGCAATACGCAATTTTCGTAAAGCGCGCTTTGCACCTCACGGCCGACACCGGTGGCGTGGCGATCATTGAGCGCGGCAAGCACGCCGATAGCACCGAACATCCCACCCATGATGTCGTTCACGGAGCTGCCGGCCCGCAACGGTCTGCCGACGGGGCCGGTCATGTAGGCCAGGCCCGCCATCATCTGCACCACTTCATCCAGGGCCAGGCGATTGTCATACGGACCGTTGAGAAAGCCTTTGTGCGAGGCATAAATAATGCGCGGGTTACGCTCACGCATCGCGGCGTAACCGAAGCCGAGTTCCTGCATGCGCCCGGGTTTGAAGTTCTCGATGAACACGTCGGCGGTGTCGATCAGCTCCAGCACGGCGTCGCGCCCTTGCGGGGTGTTGACGTCAATGGCGATGCACTGCTTGTTGCGGTTGAAGGTGCGAAAGAATCCGGCCCCGGCCCCCAGCAGACGACGCGTACCGTCGCCGCGGGTCGGTTCAATCTTGATGACTTCGGCACCGAGGTCGCCGAGGATCATCCCGCAGGTCGGGCCCATCACCATGTGAGAAATTTCGACGACACGAATGCCGTCCAATGGAAGTCTGGACATGAATGTTTTCCTCGATCGGACAGCTCAAGCGCGGCTGGCGGGTGGCGTGTAATTGAGTGGCAGACCGGCACGGGCAATGCAGCCGTAAAGGGTTTCGTCCGGCAACGCGGCATGCAGCACGTCCCGTGATTCGATCAGTGCGGCCAGATCGATGCCGGTGTCGTAACCCATGCTGTGCAGCATGAACACCAGGTCTTCCGTCACGGTGTTGCCGGACGCGCCCGGTGCGAACGGGCAACCGCCCAGCCCGGCGAGGGACGAATCAAGTTCGGTGATGCCTTGCTGCACGGCCACCAGGCTGTTGGCCAGCGCCAGACCGCGGGTGTCATGGAAATGCGCGGCCCCGAGTTTGTCACCGGCGATGGCTCGAACCGCCTGCAACGTGGTCGCCACCTGGCCGGGATTGGCGTATCCGGTGGTGTCGCCGAGCGAGACCAGATCGCAACCGGCCTCAAGCACGTGTCGGGTCAATTCGCACAAGTCGCTCAACGGCACATCGCCCTGGCGGGTGCAGCCGAAGGCCACCGACATTCCGGCAATCAGTTGAACGTTGTGCAAGCCCAGCTCGGTGCGCAACTGGCACATCCGCGCCAGCTCTTCGACCATTTCCAGCGGCGTACGCCGAACATTGGCCAGGCTATGGGCAGCGCTGACGGAAACCGGCGCAATGATCCGGTGGGCGCCGGACTCAAGCGCGTCCCGACAGCCGCGCAGATTCGGCGCGAGTACAGAGACAATCAGATCGGGGTAACTCAAGGCGTGGGCCACGACTTCCTTGGCGTCGGCCATTTGCGGCAGCAGTTTGGCAGGCACAAAGGACGCGACTTCCATATGGCGTACGCCAGCCGCGTAGGCGGCATCAATCCAGTGGCGTTTGGCAGCAGTGGGCATGATGGCTTGCAGGCTCTGCAATCCATCGCGCATGCCGACTTCGTTGATCGTTATTGTTGTCATGAAGTTCTCTCACAGGCTGAAGCACAGGCTCAGACTAGAGAGACACCGACGCAGCGAAAAGACGTCATTCACGGCTTGATCCATCGTCAACCGCGATGGATGGATTCAGGTCATGGTTTGTCGTGGCGGTGCCCGTAACAGCAGGTGATCCAGCAGCCGACGGGCTGAAAGCGACAGCGCATCACGATCCCGCACGCAGATCACAAACTCGCCCAGCGCCCAATCATCGGTCAGGGGGATGATGCGCAAGTCGAACAGTTGCCTGTAGCGCGCCACGGCTTCCAGCGGGAACACCGCCAGTCCCAGCCCGAACTGCACCAACCGGAACGCGGCGTCGAATGACGATACATAGGAGCGGAAACGCAGCTCCCGGCCGTGCTTTTCCGCATCTTCGCGCATGAAGGTATTGAGCGTGGCGAAGGCCGACAATCCCAGATGATCAAAATCCAGCGTCTCTTCGAACGCAAGGCTGGTGCGATCGGCCAAGGGGTGATCCGAACTCACCACAACGGCCAGATGGTCCTGGCGGTAAGGCAGAAACTCCAGATCGCCCACAGCCATCGAACGCCTGCAAATGCCCAGGTCGGCATTACCTTCGGCCACCCCACGAACCACATCGGGGCTGAAACGCTCTTCGATATCGACTTGGATTCTCGGGTTGGCCAACATGAAATCGGACAGTTCTTCCGGCAAAAACTCCATGATCGAGGACACGTTCGCTAATACCCGGACATGCCCGCGAGCACCCTCCGCGTATTCGCTGAGTTCACTGTCGAGCCGTTCCATCGCTCGCGTCAGCGACCGGGCATGCCGCAGCAAAGCCTGCCCCGCCGGCGTCGGTTCAACCCCGCGTTTGCTGCGTTTGAGCAGCGGCGTACCGAAGCGCAGCTCAATGTCGGAGATTCGTTTGCTGACCGCCGATGGCGCAATGAATGCCCGCTCGCTGGCCCGTGCGATGGTGCCTTCGTCGCAGACCAGAATGAACAGGTGCAAGGAGAAGTGATCCAGATGCGGCATTACGCCCACCCCTCAAGTCGCAGCGTGGCCCTGACCAAACGTTGTTCCTCGCTTTCAATTTCCTTGAGGTTTTCGCAGATGCTCTGAATGTGCGCGATGGCCGCCTTGCGTGCCTGTTCCGGCATACGGCCGGTGACGGCGTTGTAGAGCCGCGCATGTTGACGGTCGATCTGACGCTTTTGTGGCTCGCGGTGGTAGAGGTTATTGACCGAGGCAAACACCGTGTTCAGCAGCAAGTCCGTCAGCGAGCGCAAGGTCTGCACCAGCACCGGGTTGTGCGAGGCCTCGCAAATCGCCAGGTGAAACGCATGATCGAGCCGGGCGTGTTCGGACGCCTCCAGCGAACGGGTGTGCGCATTGAGCAACGCCTCGTAGCTGCGGGTGATGAGGACAAAATCGGCGTCGGTTCCGCGCAACGCCGCGAGGCGTGCGGACTCGCCTTCGAGCAGGCTGCGGACCTCGAACAAATCGTAGAGCGTGCGTGGCTGTGAGCTGAACAAGTGCATCAGCGGTGACGCAGCACCGTGGCCCGAAAGATCGGCTACAAATGAACCCTTGCCCTGCTCCGTCTTGATGATCCCGCGAGCACGCAACAGCTTCAGACCCTCGCGAAGTGCCGTGCGGGAAACGCCGAGTTTTTCGGTCAGGCGACGCTCCGACGGCAACAGTTGCCCGGTCTTGAGTACCCCGTCCACGATCAGCCGTTCTATGCGTTCACAGACCACGTCTGCGACTTGTGGATTACGGCTCGTTTCTGCCCTTTCCATCGACTCTCCAACTGGTATGACCAGTCTCACTACCAAAACCACAAATGTTCAAACACAACCATAAGCTTATGTTTTAAAAACGTTTTTTTACACGAATAAAAAACCATCGAATAAAAAACTGGTTCGACCAGCCAAACAACACATAGACAGTAGAACGCCTCAGGCCAATGATGCAAGTCAGTGGTAAACGGACACAGACCTCCTATAAAAACAACTGAGGGTCGTCAACCGACTATGAACATTCTTTACGATGAACGCGTCGACGGCGTCCTGCCTGATGTCGACAGAGCTGCCTTGCTGCAAGCCCTGCACACGCAGTGGCCGGATCTGGAAGTCCTGCATCAACAGGAAGAGCTCAAACCGTACGAATGCGACGGACTTTCTGCTTACCGCACCACGCCCATGCTGGTGGTGCTGCCGCGCCACATCGACGAGGTGCAAGGCGTGCTCCGACTTTGCCATGAGCGGCAGGTCTCGGTAGTCGCCCGCGGTGCCGGCACAGGTTTGTCCGGCGGTGCATTGCCGCTGGAAAAAGGCGTGCTGCTGGTGATGGCGCGCTTCAACAACATCCTGCACATCGACCCTGCCGCCCGCACGGCTCGGGTTCAGCCGGGGGTGCGCAATCTTGCGATTTCCCAGGCGGCTGCGCCGTTTGGCTTGTATTACGCACCGGACCCTTCCTCGCAGATCGCCTGTTCTATCGGCGGTAATGTGGCGGAAAACGCCGGTGGCGTGCATTGCCTGAAGTACGGGCTGACCGTGCACAATCTGCTCAAGGTCGACATTCTCACCGTCGATGGCGAACACCTGTCCTTGGGTTCTCAGGCGCTCGATTCTCCGGGCTTCGATCTGCTGGCGTTGTTCACCGGTTCCGAAGGCATGCTCGGTGTCATCACCGAGGTCACGGTCAAACTGCTGCCCAAACCCCAGACCGCCAAAGTGCTGCTGGCGGCGTTCGATTCCGTCGAGAAGGCTGGCCGCGCGGTGGGTGACATTATTGCCGCCGGCATCATCCCCGGCGGCTTGGAAATGATGGACAACCTGGCCATTCGCGCCGCCGAAGACTTCATCCACGCAGGGTATCCGGTCGACGCCGAAGCTATTCTGCTGTGCGAGCTCGATGGCGTTGAAGCCGACGTTCATGATGACTGCGACCGCGTGCGCCAGGTGCTGGAACAGGCCGGCGCCACCGAAGTGCGCCAGGCCCGCGATGAAGCCGAACGCGTGCGTTTCTGGGCCGGACGCAAGAATGCCTTTCCGGCGGTGGGCCGTCTCTCACCGGATTATTACTGCATGGACGGCACGATTCCGCGCCGCGAGTTGCCCGGTGTGCTGCACGCGATCGCCGCGTTGTCCGCCGAGTACGACCTGCGGGTGGCCAACGTTTTTCACGCCGGTGACGGCAACATGCACCCGCTGATTCTGTTCGATGCCAATCAACCGGGTGAGCTCGATCGCGCCGAAGCGCTGGGCGGCAAGATCCTCGAATTGTGCGTGAAGGTCGGCGGCAGCATTACCGGTGAACACGGCGTGGGCCGGGAGAAAATCAATCAGATGTGCGCGCAGTTCAATAGCGATGAGTTGACCGTGTTCCATGCCGTCAAAGCCGCCTTCGATCCGAGTGGTTTGCTCAACCCCGGCAAGAACATTCCGACGCTGCACCGCTGCGCCGAGTTCGGCGCCATGCACGTTCACATGGGTCAGCTACCCTTCCCTGAACTGGAGCGTTTCTGATGCGCAGCGAACACGATATCGACGACAGCGTCTCGCTGCTGGAACAGGTCAACCAGGCCCTGCAAAACGCCACGCCGTTGCGCATTCAAGGCGCCAACAGCAAGGCGTTTCTTGGGCGCATTGTGGCGGGCGAAGTGCTCGACACGCGCAGCCACCGAGGCATCGTCAGCTACGACCCGACCGAGCTGGTGATCACCGCCCGCTGCGGCACCCCGTTGGCAGAACTGGCTGAAGTGTTGGACGCGGCGCAGCAGATGTTGCCCTGCGAACCGCCCTCTTTCGGCGACGGCGCGACTGTCGGCGGCATGATCGCCAGCGGGCTGTCGGGACCACGGCGTCCCTGGTCTGGGTCCGTCAGGGACTTCGTCCTCGGAACACGGGTCATCACCGGCCACGGCAAGCATTTGCGCTTTGGCGGCGAAGTCATGAAAAACGTCGCCGGCTACGATCTGTCGCGCTTGATGGCCGGCAGCTACGGCTCGCTGGGCGTGGTGACCGAAGTCTCGCTCAAGGTCCTGCCCAAGCCGCGTCAATGCTTGAGCATCAGCCTGGACATGGACAGCGATCGCGCCTTGCTGCGCCTCGCCGAATGGGGGCAACAGCCGCTGCCGATCAGCGCTGCGTGCCACGATGGGCAGCGCCTGCACCTGCGGCTTGAGGGGGGCGAAGGTTCGGTGGCGGCGGCTCATGACCGACTCGGCGGCGAGTTGCTGGACGCTTCGTATTGGGAGGATCTCAACGAACATCGATTGAGCTTCTTCGATGAGGACCAGACACTCTGGCGCCTGTCCGTCCCTCACAACACGCCTCGGCTTTCCCTGCCTGGCCGTCAGCTGCTCGATTGGGGCGGTGCGCAGCGCTGGCTCAAATCTGACGCAGAGGCAACGTTCATTCGCTCGATCGTCGAAGAAGTCGGCGGACATGTGACCTGCTATACCCATGGCCTGATCGACAGCCCGTTTCAACCGTTGCCTGACGCATTGATGCGCTACCACCGGAACCTGAAGCAACAACTCGATCCCCGGGGCATCTTCAACCCCGGGCGCCTGTACGCGGAGCTTTGACCCATGCAGACCACTTTGAGCGAACAAGCCCGCCAACTGCCCCGCGCCGAAGAAGCCGAAAGCATCCTGCGCACCTGCGTGCACTGCGGTTTCTGCAATGCCACCTGCCCGACCTATCAATTGCTGGGCGATGAACTGGACGGACCGCGGGGTCGCATTTACCTGATCAAACAGGTTCTGGAGGGCAACGAAGTTACGCAAAAGACCCAGCAGCACCTGGATCGCTGCCTGTCCTGCCGTAATTGCGAAACCACCTGCCCTTCCGGCGTCGACTACCACAACTTACTGGACATCGGCCGGGCGGTGGTCGATGCCGCGGTGCCGCGCCCGCTTGGTCAGCGCTTGTTGCGCGAGGGATTGCGCAGCGTCGTACCCAATCCTGCGCTGTTCAAAGGGCTGGTCAGCAGTGGCCAGGTGTTCCGGGCGTTGTTGCCCAACACCTTGCAGATAAAGTTGCCTCGCCACGTCTATCCGGCCAAGCCGCGCCCGGTCACTCGCCACACCCGGCAGGTGCTGATGCTCGAAGGCTGCGTGCAACCAAGCCTGTCACCGAATACCAACGCGGCAGCCGCGCGGGTACTGGATCGACTGGGGATCAGCGTCACACCGACTCGCGAGGCGGGCTGTTGCGGCGCCGTGGATTATCACCTCGACGCTCAGGCGGCCGGCCTGGATCGCGCCCGCCGCAATATCGATGCGTGGTGGCCGAGCATTGAAAACGGTGCCGAAGCCATCGTGCAAACCGCCAGCGGTTGCGGCGCCTTCATCAAAGATTATGGTCACCTGCTCAGCACCGACCCGGCCTATGCCGAGAAGGCGAAAAAGGTCAGCGCGCTGGCCAAGGATCTGGTCGAAGTGCTGCGCGACGAGCCGCTGGAAAAGCTCGGTGTCCACAGCGACCAACGCCTGGCCTTTCATTGCCCCTGCACCTTGCAGCACGCGCAGAAACTGGGCGGTGCGGTGGAAGCGATTCTGACCAGCCTGGGCTTCAACCTCACGCCTGTTGCCGACAGTCACCTGTGCTGCGGCTCGGCGGGCACCTATTCGCTGACCCAACCCGAACTGTCCCGGCAACTGCGCGACAACAAGCTCAATGCGCTGGAAAGCGGACACCCCGAAGTCATTGTCACGGCCAATATCGGCTGTCAGTCCCACCTCGACGGTGCGGGCCGAACCCCTGTCAGGCACTGGATCGAACTGGTCGAAGCCGCCTTGCCCTAACCGAGTACTGGAGATTCCCCATGAAAAGCAAAGCCGTACTGAGCCAGACCGAAGTCAGCCAAATCCTCGCGGCTGCACGCACCGAAGCGCTAAACAATCAATGGGCCGTGACCATCGTGATTGTCGATGACGGCGGCCATCCCCTCGCTCTCGAGCGCCTCGACGGTTGCGCTCCGATTGGCGCCTACATCGCCACCGAAAAGGCCCGCACTTCGGCCCTGGGTCGGCGCGAATCCAAAGGCTATGAAGAGATGGTCAATGGCGGGCGCCACGCCTTTTTGTCGGCGCCATTGCTGACGTCCCTTGAGGGCGGCGTGCCAATCATCGTCGACGGCCAGGTGATCGGCGCGGTCGGGGTGTCCGGAGTCAAAGCCGAGCAGGACGCACAAGTGGCCAAGGCCGGGGCGCAATGCCTGAACTGAATTGAGCCGGGCGCGATTTAGCGCTCGAAAACACGGTGTGATGGAGATGCAAAAAGTGACCGATTTCGTGAACTGCCAAGGCCTCACGGTCGCGCCTGTTCTGCAACGTTTCGTTGATCTGGACGTGCTGCCGGGAACCGGCCTGGACCCTCAAGTGTTCTGGAGTGGTTTCGCCACCCTGGTGCACGAACTGGCGCCGCAAAACCGGGCGCTGCTGGCTGAACGCGATCGCCTGCAAACCGAACTGGACACCTGGCACCGTTCACACCCGGGACCGGTCACCGACATGGCGGCTTATCGCAGCTTCCTGAGCGGTATCGGTTACCTTCAACCGCAACCTTTAGACGTCGAGGTCAGCACCGCCAACGTCGATACAGAAATCAGTGTGCAGGCCGGACCGCAACTGGTCGTCCCGGCCGTGAACGCGCGTTATGCGCTGAATGCCGCCAATGCGCGCTGGGGATCGCTGTACGACGCGCTCTACGGAACCGATGTGATTTCCAATGACGGCGGCGCCGAACCGGGCCGGACTTACAATCCCGTGCGTGGGGCGAAAGTCATCGCCTTTGCGCGGGCGTTCCTGGATCAGGCATTTCCCTTGAACAGCGGCTCTCATGCGGCGGTGTCACGTTACCGGATCGACAACGGCACACTGGAAGCCACCTTGAACGACGGCAGCCAAACCGGTTTATCGAACGCCGCGCAGTACATCGGCTACCAGGGTTCGATCGCTGATCCCACGGCCATCCTGCTGAAAAACAACGATCTGCACGTCGAAATTCAGATCGATCGACAGAGTGTCATCGGTCAGGCTGACACCGCCGGCGTCAAGGACCTGCTGATTGAAGCAGCCCTCTCGACCATCATTGATTGTGAAGACTCGGTCGCGGCAGTCGACGCCGATGACAAGGTGCAGGTGTACCGCAATTGGCTGGGTTTGATGAAGGGCGACCTGAAAGAGGACCTGGAGAAAAACGGTAAAGCCATTACGCGACGGCTGAACCCGGACCGCGAATACACCACGGCCGATGGCCGCTCACTGACGTTGCACGGGCGTTCGTTGCTGTTCATCCGCAACGTCGGGCACCTGATGACCAGCCCGGCGATTCTCGACAAGGGCGAACTGGAAATCCCGGAAGGCATTCTCGACGGCGTCATCACCAGCCTGATTGCTCTGCATGACCTGCAACGCCGCGGTAATTCCCGGACCGGCAGCGTCTATATCGTCAAACCGAAAATGCACGGCCCCGCCGAAGTGGCCTTCGCCGAGCAATTGTTCAGCCGCATCGAAGACCTGCTCCAGCTCGAACGTCATACCCTGAAAATGGGCATCATGGACGAGGAACGGCGCACCAGCGTCAACCTCAAGGCCTGCATCGCCGCAGCCTCCTCACGGGTCGCGTTCATCAATACCGGTTTTCTGGATCGCACCGGCGACGAGATGCACACCGCCATGGAAGCGGGCGCGATGTTGCGCAAGGGCGACATGAAAAACACCGCGTGGATCGAGGCCTACGAGCGCAACAACGTGCTCGTCGGTCTGGACTGTGGATTGCGTGGGCGGGCGCAGATCGGCAAAGGCATGTGGGCCATGCCTGATCGAATGGCCGATATGCTCAAGCAAAAAATCGCCCACCCGAAAGCGGGCGCGAATACCGCGTGGGTGCCCTCGCCGACCGCCGCGACCCTGCACGCACTGCATTACCATCAGGTCAACGTGCGCTCGGTGCAGGAGTCCCTTGAAACAACGGACTTCGGTGGCGCCAGCCCGGCACTACTGGACGGCTTGCTCAGCGTGCCGGTCGTCACCGCCCCATCCTGGTCGGCCGATGAGATTAGTCAGGAAGTCGAAAACAATGCGCAAGGCTTGCTGGGGTATGTGGTGCGTTGGGTTGAGCAAGGTATTGGCTGTTCGAAGGTGCCCGACATCCATAACGTGGGATTAATGGAAGATCGCGCGACGTTGCGCATATCCAGTCAGCACATGGCCAACTGGCTGCGACACGGGGTGATCACTAAGGACCAGACCGTCGAGATATTGCAGCGCATGGCGCGGGTTGTTGATGAGCAGAACGCCGGTGATCCGATCTACACGCCTATGGCGCCGGACTTCGAACAGTCGGTTGCATTTCAAGCGGCCTGCGCACTGGTGTTCGAGGGATGCGCACAACCCAATGGTTATACCGAACCGCTGCTGCATAAATTCCGGCGCGTGTACAAGCAGTCGAGGACGTAAACAGAGGGGACAAAAGAAGAGGCTTCGGCCAATGCCAGTCAGTTCAGCCGCAGTGCAATCTGTAGCAGCTGGCGAAGCCTGCGTCCGGCTGCGTAGCAGTCGTAAAATCAGCAACTGCGGTGCGTCAGGCGGACCGCGTTAGCCGGATTCACGACTGCTGCGCAGCCGAACGCAGCCTTCGGCAGCTGCTACAAGGAAGTGCGTCGCAGCTGAAATTGCTTAACTGATCAGCATTAGAGGCTCCGGCCTCTTTTTTTGTGAGCAGCTACGCTCGATAGGTATCGCCCACGCTGTCCAACCGACAGAGCAATCGACCCGCCCAAGAGGAAGCGCACAGATGACCCGTCTCACTGCGAAAGACTTTGCTCCGGAACTGCTCGAACTGTACGACTACTACGCCCACGGCAAGATCAACCGGCGGGAGTTTCTGGATCGGGCGGCGTTGTTCACTTTGGGCGGTTTGACCGCGAGCGCGCTCCTCGCCGCCCTGAGTCCGAATTATGCGCTCGCCGAGCAGGTGGAATTTACCGATCCGGACATCGTGGCCGAATACATCACCTATCCATCCCCCAAGGGCAACGGGCAGATCCGTGGTTATCTGGTGCGCCCGGCGAAAGCCACCGGCAAGGTGCCGGCGGTGGTGGTCGTGCATGAAAATCGCGGGCTCAATCCGTACATCGAAGACGTCGCGCGGCGTGTGGCCAAGGCTGGGTTCATCGCCCTCGCCCCTGATGGCCTGACGTCGGTGGGCGGTTATCCCGGCAACGATGACAAAGGCCGGGAGTTGCAGGCGACCGTCGACCCTGAAAAGCTCATGAACGACTTTTTCGCCGCCATCGAGTGGTTGATGAAGCATGACGCGACCACCGGAAAAGTTGGCATCACCGGGTTCTGTTACGGCGGTGGTGTCGTCAATGCTGCAGCTGTGGCTTATCCGGAACTGGCGGCCGGCGTGTCCTTTTATGGCCGCCAGCCAGAAGCCAAGGATGTCGCCCGAATCAAGGCGCCGATGATGCTTCACTACGGTGAACTGGATACGCGCATCAACGAAGGCTGGCCCGCCTATGAGAAGGCACTGAAAGCTGCGGGCAAGACCTATGAAGCCTACATCTACCCCGGCGCCAACCATGGTTTCCATAACGACTCCACGCCTCGATACGATGAGGCCGCGGCCAAGCTAGCCTGGGACCGGACGTTGGGGTGGTTCCGGCGGTACCTGGCTTAATGGTCAGGTTGCTCGCCTGTTGCTAAATAGAGTTGGCGGTACGCGCCCACCAGTTGATCAAGCGTGAACGCGCGATTTCGCCCACTGGGATTGGGCAGGATCCATACCGAGGCATTGCCGAAGGTCTTTGGCTGAAGCCCCCACGCAATGTCTCGCTGGCCGGATAGCGCGCAATACGCCGCTTTACCGAGAAACGCCACAAAGCGTGGCGCATAGCGCTCGATTTTTTGTTCAAAGTCCGCAGCGGCAGCGATGAATTCATGGGCAGACAGTTGATCCGCTCGTGCCGTAGGCCGTTCCACCACGGCCGTTAATCCACACTGATACTGCAAGATCGTCCGATCGTTTTCCGGGCGCACCTCCTCAGGCGTAAAGCCGGCGAGATGCAGCGTGCGCCAGAAGCGATTGCCTCTGCCCGCAAAATGATGACCTTGGGCAGCGGCAGTCATGCCAGGGTTGATGCCACAAAAAATCACGGCTAGCTGTTCGGCAAGAATATCTTCAAGTCCTTCACTCACCGTAAACCTCACCCACCGCAAATCACGTTGACCGCGCTGCGTGCAAGCTCGGTCAGTTCATCGCGGGATTTGCCCGCCCGCGCACGTATCGAAATGCTATGCAGCAGGGATGACGCGAGCACGGCAAGGGCCGCCGGGTCGACATCGCTTTTCAACTCGCCGGAACTGATGGCCGCTCGCAGACGCGTTTCGAGATCGGCATCGAGCCTGCTGAGCCGGTCCGACAGCACGTCTCGTATTTCAGAGTCCTCGACGGCTTCGGTCGTCGCCGTGCCGATCGCAAAGCAGCCGCGCGGTTGGCCGTCACCCGAGAAGTAGATCGATAACTGCCCTTCATAAAACCGCATCAATGCCTGGCTCAATGTCAGTTCGCTGTCCGTCAGCGCCTCCTGCATGGCGGCAGCGGCAAACTCCCAATACTGCTCCAGCGCTTTGATATAGAGCGCGTGTTTGTCGCCAAAAGCCGCATAGAGGCTTGGGCGATTCATGCCGGCCGCCGTGGCGATGCTGTCCAGGGAAGCGCCGGAATATCCGGTACTCCAAAAAACATCAAGCGCCTGCAGCAGCGCTGTTTGCGGGTCATACGCACGAGGGCGGCCGCGGCCTTTCGCCTCTGTAATCTTTTTTTGTGCCATGTCGTACAAAATCCTTGAATGAAGGTGGGCTCGGGGATATTCTTACACCATCGCACAAAATTAAGGAACCAGAAATTCCTTGGTTTGCAGGTTTGTTGTAGCGGAGCTCGAACAGGGTGTTGCGGCGACGAAACAGAGGCGGTGGAGCGATCCTCCTGACCGCCACACGGTATGGCTGTTTTTGTGGGTGTTAGCCCGACTTCCCGGTTAATAGGTGCATTCGATCATGACCAAACAGTTCGACATCCCAGCTACACAGACCTTCGAGCATCCGGGGCCGAACCCGGCTGACTCGCCCATCAAAAAGCCGTTAAAAGAGAAATTACGGCCATGGCTGATGGTGGGTTTCCCTGTCCTTTTCGCTGCGGTTGGGTACGCCCACTATGTGGCGGGCGAGCCCTTTGTTTCGACTAATAACGCTTATGCCCGCGTGGCGAAGGCATCAATCAATGCGCGCATTTCCGGGCAAGTTGTCGAGATCGCGGTCGAGGACAACCAGCCTGTTCACAAGGGCCAGATTCTGTTCCGGATCGACCCGAAACCGCTGCAGATCGCGGTTGACCGTGCACAAGCGCAGTTAAGCGTCGCGCGGCTGCGCATCGATGGCCTCAAGGCCAGCTACCGCCAGCAACAGGCTGAACTGCAATCGGCCAAAGAGTCGGCCGATTTCGACCAACGGGAATTTGCCCGCAAGAAGGCACTGGTCGCGACCGAGTTTGTCTCGCGCGCCATTTACGAACGCGCCGACACCGACCTTAAAATTTCCCGGCAACGAATAGCGTCCATCGAACAACAGATCGCCAGCACGGTCGTTGCCTTGAACGGCAATCCAAACATCGAAGCCGATAGCCACCCGACGGTTCGTGAGGCCAAGGCTCAGCTCGACGAGGCGCAGCTGTATCTCTCGTATGCGACGGTGTATGCGCCGGACGATGGCATCGTGGCCAAGGTCGACGATTTACAGGTGGGCAACTATGTGAACAACGGCGCGCCAGCGTTTGCACTGCTGTCCGATCGCGAGATCTGGGTTGAGGCCAACTTCCGCGAAACCGACGTGACCCACATGCGTCCAGGCCAGGAAGCGACCATCAGTATCGATACGTATCCTGATCGCGTTTTCAAAGCCCACGTGACCAGCATGAGCCCCGGCGCCGGATCAGACTTCGCCCTGCTGCCGCCGGAAAACGCGACCGGCAACTGGGTCAAGGTTGTGCAGCGGGTACCGGTCCGACTTGAACTCGATGAGATGGACCCTGCCCTGCCCCTTTTCTCGGGCACCAGCGCCACGGTCAAGGTCGATACCGGGTATCGCACGCCATGGTGGCATCCGCTCAAAGCCCTGTTAACCGCAGGTAACTTCTGATGAACACCAATCTTGCCGGACCTCAAAGTGCGGGAGCGTTAAGGTTCGCCGCGCTGCTCGCTACCTATATGCAGTCGGCGAACCTGCCTTTGCCGAATGCAGTACTCAGGTTGATTCAGGGCAGCCTGTCGATGACCGACGACCAGGCTGGCTGGATATTCACCTCGTACCTCGCGGCGAGCGCCATCACCATGCCGATCGCGCAATGGCTCGCCGGGCGCTATGGCTTGAAGCGGGTTTATCAAACTGCGCTGGCCTTCTTCGTCCTTGGCTTGCTGCTCGCTACGCAGGCATCAACGCCGCTGGAGTTCGTTGGCGCGCGCATTATTCAAGGCCTGGCGAGTGGCGTGCTGGCACCGCTGTCGATGGCAATTTCGCTGGAGACATTGCCACTCGAGAAGCGTGCGAAATTCGGCGCGACATGGACGGCCATCGTGCTGTTCGGCATCGTCAGCGGCCCGAGCATCGGTGGTTGGCTTGGCGAACATTTCGGATGGCGCCCGATCTTCTACATCAGCCTTCCGCTCTCGGCATTTATCTTCCTGGTGATGGCGCTTTTGCTGGCCGAGAAGAAGGCCGAGAAACGTCCGTCGTTCGACTTCTTTGGTTTCGGCAGCTTCACGCTGGGTTTGATCAGCCTGCAAATGTTGCTCGACCGCGGTGAACGCCTGGACTGGTTCTCCTCGACCGAGATCTGGCTGGAAGCGATGGGCTGTGCGTTAGGACTCTACCTGTTCGCTGTGCATGTGCTGACTGCGAAGGTGCATTTCCTCAACAAGCGTTTGTTCAACGACCGCAACTTCGTGCTGTCGACGGTCATCTTCTTCGCCGTAGGTTTCGTGCTGTTGTCGACCATGGCGCTGACCTCGCCAATGCTCGACGAGATTCTCGGCTACCCGCCTGACACCACGGGTTCCCTGACGATTCCGCGCGGGATCGGGTTGGTCGGTGCGTTCCTGTTGATGAGCCGTGTTCCAGAGCGTTTCGACCGTCGATTGTTCGTGGCGGCCGGCGTCGCCGTGGTGATTTATGCCAACTGGTTGATGCTCGGCTATTCGCCGTTGATGGACTGGTCGCCCGTGGCAGTGGCGGGTGCGATCCAGGGCATTGGCATCGGCATCTTGATGCCGTCGCTGACCAAGGTCGCGTTCAGCACACTCGACCCGACGTTACGCCCGGAAGGCACCGGTCTGTTCAATCTGTCACGGGTGTACGGAAGCACCCTCGGCGTTGCGATTGTGCAGCTGTTCTTCTTCAACAATACGCAAGCGATGCACATGGCGCTGGTCAGCAACCTGACGCCGTATCGCGCCGCTGCTCACTCCGCGCCGACGTCCCTGCAAGCACTGGCGGGGCTCAACGAAATGATCACCGGCCAGGCAGCTTTTATCGCGGTGATCGACCAGTTCAAGATTTTGATGTTCGCGATGCTGGTGGTCAGCCCACTGGTTGTCTTTCTTCGCAAGCCCGTTCCGACCAACTAGTTTTCGTGGAGTTTGCCAAATGAAATCCCATGCGCGCTTCATCAACAGACAGATGTTCAAAACCACGTTCGGTGCGGTGTCGGCTCTTGCGTTCCTGACCGCCTGCACCGTCGGCCCTGACTATCAAATGCCGCCACCGAGCCTGTCGCAGCACTACGATCAACAGGCCGAGCAGCGTCTTGGCCAAGGCAGCAACAAGCCTGGCGAACAGCGCATTGACCTGGGTAAAAAGGTCAACGGTGATTGGTGGTCTGCGTTTCGTTCGCCGAAGCTCGACAAGCTTGTACGTCGCGCCATCGACGGCAATCTTGAGCTCGTAGCTGCAGACGCGACGATCCGCCAGGCGGCCTCCTCCGTCGCTGCGGCAGAGGGTGCCCTGTATCCACAAGTCGACTTCGGTGCCCAGGCTGGCCGCCAATGGGTACACACCGCGAAAGAACCTTCCACCTCCAATTTCTATGCGATCGGGCCACGGGTTGGCTTCGACCTTGACGTTTTCGGCGGCAACAAGCGGCAGGTCGAACAACAGCAAGCGTTTACCGATCTGCAGAAGCACCGCTACGAAGCGGCGTACCTGACCCTGACGGGCGATGTCGCGAGCCAGGCGCTGTTGCTGGCCTCGGCCAACGCGCAGATGGCAGCCGTCGAGAAGTTGCTCGCCAATGATGCCAAGAACCTCGAACTGGTGCGCATCGCGCACGCCAATGGCAGCACCACGCAGATCGATGTTTCGCTGGCCGAGACGCGGCTCGCTCAGGACCGCACGCTGTTGCCGCCCCTCGCCCAGCAGCGTGATTCAGCACGCCATGCGCTCTCGATTCTGACGGGCAAAGGCCCGGCTGACTGGATCGCACCTGACTTCACGCTCGCCGAGTTTGCCTTGCCGGCAAACGTGCCGGTCAGTCTGCCTTCCGAAATGGCCCACGACCGGCCGGACGTACGGCAAGCAGAGGCAGAACTGCACATGGCCAGCGCTGCGGTTGGGGTGGCGACAGCGAATCTCTATCCGCATGTCGAGCTGTCCGCGTCTCTTGCACAGGCGGCTTCAGGCAATGGCGGCGCCGCCCTCTGGGGTTTCGCTGCCGGGCTCACGGCGCCCATCTTCAACGGCGGAACGCTGAAAGCTGAACGTCAGGCCTCCGTCGACGGCTACAAGGCAACCCTCGCCGGCTACCAGCAGACCGTCATTAACTCGTTCGGTCAGGTCGCCGACACGCTGCAAGCGATCAATCATGACGCAGAGGAAAACCTGGCCCAGGAGGACGCGTTGCGAGCGGCGGAAACGAGCTTTCGCTTGAACCAACAAGCCTACGCGCAAGGCGAGAACAGCATCCTCCAAGTGCTGGAGGCGGAACGTGCTTATGAGCAAGCGTTGCTGGGTCAAATCAGAGTGAAGACCGCGCAGTACCTCGACACGGTGCGCCTGTACGTGGCACTCGGCGGGAACTCCGTCGGTGTGTTTGAGCAACGAGTGGCCAGTCGCGAAGACCAGAAACCTTCCTATCAATAGAGCCAGATATTGGAGTCAAAGATATGCCTTACGAATCCTTTCACGATGCCCTTCGCGATACCCGATTCCCTCTGATCCACGGGTCGGGTGAGATGCCGGCCGTTGGCTTTGGCACGCTGTTTCGGGATCTCAGCGTTACAACACAAGCGGTCAAGGCTGCGCTGGAAGCAGGATTTCGCCATTTCGATTGCGCAGAACGTTATCGAAATGAAGAGAGGGTCGGCGTTGCCCTGCAGGAAATGATTGAGGCGGGGAAGGTCCGGCGCGAGGACGTGTTCATTACCACGAAACTGTGGAACACCAATCATCGTCCCGAGCGAGTCGAACCTGCTTTTGAAGCCAGTTGCCGACGGCTTCAAGTTGATTACATCGATTGCTATCTGATCCATACGCCTTTTGCCTTTCAACCCGGTGATGATCAGGACCCCAGAGACGAGCACGGTCGAGTTATCTACGATTCAGGCGTGACGTTAATAGAGACTTGGCGGGCACTTGAGCGCCTGGTGGATGAAGGCCGCTGCAAGTCCATCGGTTTGTCTGATATCACGCTGGAGCGGTTACAAGAGATCGTGGCAGTGGCCCGGATAAAGCCTGCCGTCGTACAGGTTGAATCCCACCCTTATTTGCCCGAGTGGGAACTGCTTGAGTTTTGTCAGCAGCATGGAATTATCGTCCTTGCCTTTGCGCCACTCGGCCATGGCATGGAACCGAACGTATTGGAAGACTCGGTGATCACAGGGATCGCCAAGCGCATACAGAAGACCCCGGCTCAAGTGGCACTGGCCTGGTCGGTACAGCGGGGGGTCGCTTTTCTGACCACGTCTGCTACACCGAGTCATATCCGCGAAAACTTTGATATTTCTACCCTGCCGCACAGGGCCATGCGTGAGATTCAGGACGATATTACGACCCGGGTTCGATTCAACTCAGTCGTGGAAACGGGTGTACCTGGATTTATTCCGCAGAAAAAGTAATACACCACTAAGGGGTAATGCCGATAAGTTAAGCCAAAACGCGATCCGTAGCAGCTGGCGAAGCCTGCGTTCGGCTGCGCAGCAGTCGTAAAACCTGAGTTTGCGGTCTTCCTGAAACACCGCATCGTCTGATTTCACGACTGCTTCGCAGCCGAACGCAGGCTTCGCCAGCTGCTACGGATTGTGTCGTTCCTTAACTGATTGGCATAAACCACTAGGGGGCGGTCTTGTTGCAGGGCCGCCCTCTTCATCCATACCCATTGAGGTGGAAACGATGGACGTTTTCCAAACCATGCGTTTTTTTGTGGCGGTCGCTCAGAGCGGAAGCTTTACCGCGGCGGCTGAGGTGTTGGACACCACAACGACCAACGTTTCCAAAGCGGTCTCCAGTCTGGAGGCCAGGCTTCAAACTCGCCTGATTAACCGGACAACCCGACGCCTGGCGCTGACCGAAGCCGGTCTGCGTTACTTGCAACGCTGCGAGAAAATTCTGGATGAAATGCGCGAAGCGGACGAAGAAGCAGGCACCGCTCACACCCTGCCCGTTGGCCGGCTGAAAATTCACGCGATGTCAGCCATTGGCAACCATTACGTGATCGATGCCATCGCCCGCTATAGAGAGACTCATCCCTCGGTGATGTTTGATCTGACCCTGACCAACCGGCTCCCTGACTTGCTGGAAGAAGGCTATGACATGTCGATTGTCTTAGCGCGGGATTTACCCGATTCAGGGTTTGTCGCTCAGCGGCTCGGCATGACCTACAGCATCCTCTGCGCTTCGCCGGCGTACCTGAAGAAACGCGGACACCCGGAGTCCCCGAGTGCGCTTGGCTCACATGATTGCTTGAGAATTGTGAATACCGTCATGCCGGCTGAAAACTGGGCATTTGAAGGACCCGAAGGCATGGAAACCGTCAACATCCCGCTGTCTCCCTTGCACATCAACACCGCCGATGGCATGACCATCGCTATTACAAACGGGATGGGCATCGGTATTCAGCCGATTGCTTCGGCAGTCGATGGACTCAGGGCGGGTACGTTAGTGCGGGTACTACCCGACTATCATCTTGAAGAGCTGAATTTGTTCGCAATCTACCCATCACGAAAATTCGTGGATGCAAAGATCAAGACATGGGTGGAGTTTCTTAAAAGCTATATTCCAGGCTTGTTGGCATCTGATGAAAAAACCACAGGCTCGCCGAGGAAACGATAACAAGCTTTTAAATGACGAGTGCGGCAGGTATGGAGTGTCGACCCTCCATCTTCCACACACGACTCAACCATTTGAACAGCCAGTGCCCATGACTTGATACTGCAGGATATGCCGTTGACCCTGAGAGTCTTCATACGTCATTTGCGCCGGGACTGGCCCGCATTGGTCGGGAATATCGGTCACCGTAATGACTTTCTGGATATCCAGTTTCGTGTCGTATGTGTAGGTTTCAACAGGCGTCTTGCTGTCCGCGGCAGTTGAATGGCTTTCGCCTGCAAATGCCTGCGAACCTAAAACGCCAAGTGCAAGAAACATCGCAAGTTTTGAGATTTTCATCGTATTCACCCTATCGTCAAAAGTTAACCTCGTGAGCGGGTTGATACTGACTCTGTTTGCTCACTGGGTAGAGACGATGCTAGGTGTTTACCCCTCCCTCAAACAGCGGGCCACTGGACAAACACTGTTGCCAGATTCCGCATGAATGGAGGGTTTCGAACAGACAACGCCAGGAAGACGATTAATGAGCTATACCCGTTAATCTCTCATTGCAGTTCTTCAGCACAGGAGGTTGGCAATGAAGCGCAGAAACTCACTTGCAGCTCTTATGGTCACCGCAAGCCTTTTCGGCTGCACCACTTCATCCAACCCTGGAGTGAGCGTAACTTTGGTGGCCACGCGGCAGAACACCGGTCAGATCGGCAATGTCACGTTGGCCGACTGGGGGGGCAAAGAAACCGGGTTCAGTTTCTTCATCAGTGGTGCTCCAAGCGGATCGTCTCTGCCCTTGCGCCTCTTCACCTTCATCAATAAAGGCAGCTGCCAGCAACCCGGGCCAGTCGCTTACGCCATGAATGATCATGTCACCACCGAACGCCAGGCCATACGCGGCTGGGCCTTCTCTAGAAGCGCACCTGTCGCAATGTCGGTCCTGCTTTCCGGTGAATACTCCATCGTCGTACGAAGTGCACCGGACAGTGGCAACGTCGATATTTTTTGCGGAGATATCAAGCGGAAAGACCCGGGGAAATAGCCTCGGCGCTAATCCACAACGAACAACTTCGCACCGGTGGTGGTGGACGACCGGTGCGCTTCGGCGCTGGATCAAGCTCTTTCACGTCTCAATCACATCATCCGCCCAACTGATGGCCGCAACGACGGTAGGGAAACCGATCGTGCTGGTCAGTGAGATCAGCGTATGACGGATCTGCTCTGGTGTAGCGCCCGCCTCCAGTGCCCGTCGGGTATGACTGTGCACCGCGCCCTCAGAACGGATGGCCGCCGCCGCACCGAGCTGGATCAGTTGGACAACGATCTCTTCCAGTGGGCCGGTATGACGCACCGCCGTACCCAAGGCCTCCACGGCGGCCAAATAGTCCGGGTACTGCTGTTCGAGACGCTCGTAGGTGTTGTGCGTTTTCTTCTTTGTCATGTTTGTTTCCTCGCGTTGGAGGGCGATCAGTTCTCGCCTTTGCGCCCGAGTCATGAGGCTGTGATTTCCGAAACTTGCACACTGCAACAGTAGGCTACGCTTACAGCAGCTTATTGCACACGATGCTCGCGTCTGCAGGTTTTGGTTTGTTCTGGAGAGCGTCTGCAACAGCTATTTCAGACAGGCCCAAACAATTCACGCAGGACTACGTGATGACCGAGCCCCTCCTCAGTTTTGATCAACTCAAGCGTGCCGCCGCCTCCGGCGAGATCGATACCGTTCTTGTTTGCATGGTCGACATGCAAGGCCGACTGGTCGGCAAACGATTCCAGGTCGAGTTTTTCATCGACAGCGGCCATGAAGAAACCCACTGCTGCAATTACCTGCTGGCCGACGACATCGACATGGAACCGGTGCCGGGTTACGCCGCTGCCAGCTGGAGCAAAGGCTATGGCGACTTTGTGCTCAAACCCGACATGGCCACGTTGCGACGGGTGCCCTGGCTTGAGTGCACGGCGCTGGTGCTCTGCGATGTGCTCGATCATCACCATCGGCGCGACCTGCCGCACAGCCCGCGGGCGATTCTGAAAAAGCAGGTCGAGCGACTGCGCGAGCGCGGCTACACCGGCATGTTCGCCTCGGAACTGGAGTTCTATCTGTTCGACGAGAGCTACGAGGCCATCCACGAGCGCAACTACCACAAGCCGAAGACGGCCGGGCACTACATCGAGGACTACAACATCCTGCAGACCACCCGCGAAGAGCCGGTGCTGCGGGCGATTCGCAAACATCTGCAGGCCAGCGGCATTCCCGTGGAAAACTCCAAGGGTGAATGGGGGCCGGGCCAGGAAGAGATCAACATCCGTTACGCCGATGCGCTGACCATGGCCGACCACCACGTCATCATCAAGCACGCCTGCAAAGAGATCGCGCAACTGCAGGGCAAGGCGATCACGTTCATGGCCAAGTGGCGGTATGACGCCGCCGGTTCCAGCAGCCACATTCACAATTCGCTGTGGGACAAGAACGGTAAAAAGCCGCTGTTCTTCGACGCCAAAGCGGAGTTCGGCATGTCGAAACTGATGCGTTCCTGGGTGGCCGGGCAGCTCAAATACGCCAACGACATCACCTGTTTTCTCGCGCCCTACATCAATTCGTACAAGCGCTTTCAGGCCGGCACCTTTGCCCCGACCCGGGCGGTGTGGAGTCGGGACAATCGCACCGCAGGTTTCCGTTTGTGCGCAGAAGGCAGCAAATCCATCCGCATCGAATGTCGCATTGGCGGCGCCGACCTCAACCCTTATCTGGCCTTCGCCGCGTTGATCGCGGCGGGACTGGCCGGTATCGACGAGAAGCTCAGCCTCGCGGCGCCCTTCGAGGGCGATGCCTACGTCGACGAACACTTGCCTGAAGTCTCGAAGACCCTGCGCGAAGCTTGCGCCGCACTCCAGGGCTCGACCATGTTGCGCGAGGCGTTCGGCGATGAAGTGATCGACCACTACGTGCACACCGCCGAATGGGAGCAGAAAGAGTACGACCGGCGGATCACCGACTGGGAACTGCAGCGTGGTTTTGAGCGCTATTGAGACCGCCATCATGACTTCAACGATTCAACTCATCTCCCCGGTCGATGGCCGGGTCTATGCCGAACGCCGCTGCGCCGATGCGGCGCAAATCGACCAGGCTCTGGCAGCGGCCGAAGCTGCCCAGGCGCAATGGAAACGTCGGCCGCTGAGCGAACGCGCCGCCTTTTGCAGCGCCGCGGTGGATGCAATATTGGCCATGAAGGCCGACATCGTGCCGGAACTGGCCTGGCAGATGGGCCGACCGGTGCGCTTTGGCGCTGGCGAACTGCGCGGTTTCGAAGAGCGTGCCCGGCATATGATTGCCATTGCGCCTGAAGCGTTGGCAGCGCTTGAACCCACGCCCGTCGCCGGTTTTCGACGCTGTATCAAACGCGAGCCGCTGGGTACGGTATTGGTCGTCGCGCCCTGGAATTATCCCTATTTGACGGCAGTGAATACGATCATCCCGGCACTGATGGCGGGCAACAGCGTCATCCTCAAACACGCTTCGCAAACGCTGCTGGTGGGTGAACGGTTCGCCGAGGCCTTTCGCCGCGCCCATCTGCCCGAAGGGCTGTTTCAGAATCTGCTGCTCAGTCATGTTTATACCGGAGCGATCATTGCCTCTGGACGCGTGCAGCAAGTGAACTTCACCGGCTCGGTCGAAGCCGGCAAATCCATGGAACACGCTGCCGTCGGAAGTTTCCTCGGCGTGGGCCTGGAGCTCGGTGGCAAAGACCCCGCCTACGTCCGGGCAGACGCCAACCTAGAACATGCGGTGGAAAACCTGGTGGATGGCAGTTTCTTCAACTCCGGGCAAAGCTGCTGCGCGGTCGAGCGTATTTATGTCGATGAAAAAATCTATCCGGCGTTTGTCGAACGCTTCGTTTCTTTGACCCGCCAATACGTGCTGGGCAACCCGCTGGACGAAGCCACCACGCTCGGCCCGCTGGTCACACCGAGTGCCGCTGAGTTCGTTCGCGGGCAGATCGCCGATGCACTGACCCAAGGCGCTCGGGCGCTGATCAATCCAAAGGATTTTCCTGCCGACGCACCGGGCAGCGCCTACCTCGCGCCGCAAGTATTAGTCGACGTCACCCATCAAATGTCGGTGATGCGCGAGGAAAGCTTTGGTCCCGTGGTCGGCATCATGCCGGTGGCCAGCGACGACGAAGCCATCGCCTTGATGAACGACAGTGAGTTCGGGCTCAGCGCCTCCATCTGGACGCAAGACCTTGCCGCCGCCGAACGTCTGGGCAACGAGATCGACACCGGCACCGTGTTCATGAACCGCTGCGATTACCTGGACCCTGCCCTGGCCTGGACCGGGGTAAAGAACAGCGGGCGCGGCGTCACGCTGTCGCGCCTGGGTTATGAAAATCTGACCCGCGCGAAATCCTTCCATTTGCGCCACGAGATCTGAGCCATGAGCCTGACCGCGAACTGGAACTACCCCACAAGCATCCGTTTCGGCGTCGGCCGCATCGCCGAGCTCGCCGAGATCTGCCGCAGCCAAGGGATCCAGCGACCGTTGCTGGTCACCGACAGTGGCCTGGCGCGCGCCCCGATCACCGCCGCAGCGCTGGAAGCCTTGCGCGCCGCCGGCCTTGGCGTCGCGCTGTTTTGCGACCTTAAACCCAATCCGGTCGAAGCCAATCTGGCGGGTGGACTCGACGCCTGGCGCGCCGGCAAACACGATGGCGTGGTCGCCTTCGGCGGCGGCAGTGGCCTCGACATGGGCAAGCTCATCGCCTTCATGAGCGGCCAAACCCGACCGGTGTGGGATTTCGAAGACATCGGCGACTACTGGACCCGCGCCGACGAAGGCAGCATCGCCCCGATCATTGCGGTGCCGACCACGGCGGGTACCGGCTCCGAAGTGGGCCGCGCCGCGGTGATCATCGATGAGCGTACGCACACCAAACGCATCATCTTCCACCCGAAGATGATGCCGCGCGTGGTCATCAGCGACCCGGCCCTCACCGTCGGCATGCCGGCCAAGGTCACCGCTGGCACCGGCATGGATGCGTTTGCGCATTGTCTGGAATCGTATTGCGCCCCCGGCTTTCACCCCATGGCCGAAGGGATTGCGGTGGAAGGCATGCGCCTGGTCGCCAATGCGCTGGTGCGGGCCGTACACACACCCTCGGACCTGGAAGCGCGAGCGGAAATGCTCGCGGCCGCCGCGATGGGCGCTACCGCTTTCCAGAAAGGTCTGGGCGGGATGCATGCCCTCTCACATCCGGTGGGCGCCCTGTACGACACCCATCACGGCATGACCAACGCCACGTTCATGCCCTATGTCCTGAAGTTCAATCGTCCGGCCATCGAGGAACGCATCACCCGCCTCGCCGCTTATTTGCGCCTGCCCTCGCCCGGCTTCGACAGTTTTCTGGCCTTCGTCCTCAAGTTGCGCAAGGACATCGGCGTGCCCCATACGCTGGTTGAGCTGGGGGTGGATGACCGGCAGGCCGACCTGATCGCGGACATGGCGATTGTCGACCCTTGCGCCGGCGGCAACCCGCTGCCATTGACCCGAAATGGCGCGGCAGAAATTTTCGAAGCGGCGTACCACGGCCGTTTGTAGGAGCCGAGCTTGCTCGCGATGGACGTTAACGATAACGCGTGCTTTCTGAATAAACGCGTCGCCCTTGAGTCCATCGCGAGCAAGCTCGGCTCCCACAAAAAACCAAGGTCGCAGCCTACGGCGGCTCAGTTCGGCCTGTCCAAAACCTGAAAAGGGGCACACAACATGAATCCAGCAAGTCAGCCCGGCACGAGCGCGCCGCAAGACGATGACGTCAAGGTGCTGCACAGCATGGGCTATGCCCAGCAGCTGTCGCGACGCATGGGCGTTTTCTCCAACTTTGCCATTTCCTTTTCGATCATCTGCATCCTCTCGGGTGGCATCAACTCACTCGCTCAGGGCACCTCGGGTGCAGGCGGTGCGTCAATCGGCATCGGCTGGCCGATCGGTTGCCTGATCTCCGGGGTTTTCGCCATGGCCATGGCGCAGATTTCCTCGGCCTACCCCACCGCTGGCGGCCTCTATCACTGGGGTTCGATTCTCGGTAACCGCTTTACCGGTTGGCTGACCGCGTGGTTCAACTTGCTCGGGCTGGTCACCGTGCTCGGCGCGATCAACGTCGGCACCTATTACTTCTTTTTCGGCGCCTTCGGACCGGCACTGGGAATGGAAGACACCACCACGACCCGGGTGATTTTCCTGGCGATCCTGACCGGCCTCCAGGCCTTGTGTAACCACCTGGGTATCGGCCTGACCGCGAAGCTCACCGACTTCTCGGGGTATCTGATCTTCGCCACGGCGCTCGCGCTGACCATCGTCTGCCTGATCTCAGCACCCAGTTATGAGTTCGCCCGGTTATGGACCTTCAGCAACTACTCCGGCGAGGCTGGCGGCAGCGTTTGGCCACAGGTGTCGAACGGCTGGATTTTCATGCTCGGCCTGCTGTTGCCGATCTATACCATCACCGGCTATGACGCCTCTGCGCATACCTCGGAAGAGACCCGAAATGCAGCCATGTCGGTGCCACGCGGCATGGTCATGTCGGTGGTCTGGTCGCTGCTGTTCGGCTGGGTCATGCTCAGTTCGTTTGTGCTGATGCTGCCAAGCATGGACGAGGCGGCGAAGCATGGCTGGACCGTGTTTTTCTGGGCCATGGATACCCAGGTCAATCCGACTGTGAAGTTGGCGCTTTACATCGCGATTTTCATCTCGCAATTCCTTTGCGGATTGGCGACCGTGACCTCGGTCTCACGCATGATCTTCGCGTTCTCCCGTGACGGCGGCCTGCCCTTCTCCAAAGCTCTCGCCTCGGTCTCGCCGACCCTTCGCAGCCCAGTGGCGGCGATCTGGACCGGTGCCACTCTTGCGGTGTTGTTTGTCTGGGGATCGTCGGTGATCTCGATCGGTGAAACGCCGGTCTATACCATCGTGGTGTCCTGCACGGTGATCTTCCTGTTCTTCTCCTTCGTCATTCCCATCATCCTGGGCCTGTTTACCTTCGGGACTTCGAAGTGGCCAACCATGGGGCCGTGGAACATGGGGCGCTTCTGGTACTCGGTGTTCGCCATCCTCTCGATCCTCTCGATGGTGATCATTTTCGTCATCGGCATCCAGCCACCGAACGAATGGGCGTTGTACATCACCATCGGGTTTCTGGTGCTGACGGCCATCGTCTGGTTCGGTTTTGAAGCCCGCCGCTTTCAGGGTCCGCCGATAGGCGACATGATCGTCAAGCGTCAGGCTGAAATTGCAGCGGCGGAAGAGGCGTTGAATAAGCGGGCTGGAAGCTGATTACCAGCTAAGCGTGACGCTAACCCTGTGGCGAGGGAGCTTGCTCCCGCTGGGCAGCGCAGCGGCCCCAAAAGATCGCAGCCTTCGGCAGCTCCTACAGGTTTACCCGATCCCCTGTAGGAGCTGCCGAAGGTTCGGGCCGCGTTCGGACGATCTTTTAAGGCAACACCTACTAAGGCGGATCAATTTGATCCCCCACAGTAATCAATACACCGCCGTCATCTGAATTTCTTCGCTGTCTCGAAATGCTCCAGCTAGACCGGTTTACCCAGCGCGGCGTCGATCATGGGACGCACGCCCCGCAGTACCTGGGCTGACACCTCCGGCCTGGCCTTTGCCGTGGCGCGCGCAACCGAGAGGGCGCCCACCATTGCCGCAACGATGCCCATGGCGGTGCCAAGCGCGTCGACGCCGGGATTGTTGGCGGCGACCCTGCGCTCAAACGCCCGCACCAGCACCATGTAACCTTCGGTAAACGTTGTGCTGATCGCAATATCCTGGCGACCGATTTCGCTGGCGGACGCGGCCATTGCGCAGTGCTCGGCGTAGTCGTCGCGCTTGTCGACGGACAGATAATCGGACAGGAAACGCTCCAGGTCCGGCTCGCCATCGACCGTGCCCGTGTAGAGCTTGGCATTGCCCTGCTCCAGGCTCCACGCCAGCGCCTCGGCCGCCAGCGCTTCCTTGGATGGGAAATGTGCGTACAGCGCGCCATGGGTCAAACCAGCCGACTTGCTGATTTCGGCAACACCCACCCCGTCGATTCCTTTCTGTCGAAACAGGCGGCTCGCCGTTTCCAGCAGTGCCGCGCGGTTGGCTTCTGATTTTTCTTTCGAGATTTTCATAATGAGGCTCCTCTGCGTTCACTCTCGCACATTATGATTGCGCTCACAACGAACAATATCCCTATGCGGACAAGGCTTTATTACGGCAATAATATTTGTCTTGACTTTAATAAATGCGACCACCATTATTAATTCAATGATTGCGAGCGCAATCTTACAGGGCGATAACCGCTCATCCAACCGGAGCACACTGTCATGAAAATAAAAAATTCCGTTGCCTTCGTTACCGGCGCCAACCGTGGTCTCGGCCTTGCGTTCGCAAAAGAGCTCGTGGCCCGCGGCGCAAGCAAGGTGTATGCCGGGGTGCGCAATCCCGAAGGCGTCGACATCCCGGGTGTGATTGCCATTCGCCTTGACGTCAGCGACCCGGCATCGGTTGCCGCGGCGGTGGCTCAAGCTGGCGACGTGACGCTGCTGGTCAACAATGCAGGCATTGCCCGCCTGCTGCCATCCATGCTTGACCCTGGCCTGGTGGAAGCCGCTCGCGAAATCTTCGAAACCAATTACTACGGCGTGATGCACGTCAGCCTGGCTTTCGCTCCTGTGCTTAAAGCCAACGGCGGCGGCGCGATCGTCAACGTACTGTCGGATGCGACCTGGGTCGCTGCGCCTTTCCTGTCCGCTTACGCGGCATCGAAAGCGGCAGCGTGGAGCTTCACCAACTCGCTGCGGATCGAACTCCACGGCCAGGGCACCAGCGTGCAAGGCCTGCACGTGGGCTTCATCGACACCGACCTGACCCATGGTTTTGACGTGCCAAAAGTCCAGCCATCCGAAGTCGTGATCCAGTCGCTGGACGGTGTGGAAGCAGGCCTGAAAGAAGTGCTCGGAGACAAAGGTACACGCGCCATAAAGGCCAGCCTGTCGACTGAGCAAGCGGCCTACCTGAATCCCGAAACCGTCGCATAAGGAGCACAACATGCACCTCTTCCAGCGGCTGGCCCTCGGGGCTACCTTCTTTGCCATCGCAGTCAGCGGCGCCATCGCGGCGCCGGCTGCTACGCACAACAGCGCACCCAATCAATTCGTCGAAGCTGACGGCGTGCGTTATGCCTATCGCCAGTTCGGGGCGCAGACTGGCGTTCCGGTCATCTTGCTCCAGCACTTTCGCGGCAACATGGATTACTGGGACCCGGCAGTAACCGATGGCCTGGCAAAGCAGCGACCGGTCTACCTGTTCGACAATGCCGGCGTGGGCCTCAGCAGCGGCGAAACACCCGATACATTCGAAGCCATGGCCGACCACGTTGCCGCCTTTGCCCGCGCCCGCGGGCTGACACAGGTAGACGTGCTTGGCTTTTCAATCGGCGGCATGGTGGCGCAGGAAGTTGCGTTGCGCCATCCGCAACTGGTCCGCCGGCTGATCCTGGCGGGAACGTCGCCGCGTGGCGGGGTCTCGGGACATGATCCACGGGTTCCGGGGATCGCGCTGCGCGAATCGATCGCCACGCAGGAAGAGACCGCTTACCTGTTCTTCGATCCCGCACCGGCAAGCCAGCAGGCGGCCCGGGAATTCTGGGAAAGACGCCACCAACGCACGGAAGACCTCGACAAACTCAGTTCGATGAAGGTCATCGCGGCCCAAGGGGCGGCGCTGGGCAAGTGGAGCGTTCCCGGTGATGGCACTTTTTCGCAATTGAGCAAAATTACCCAGCCGACCCTGGTGGTCAACGGCAGCAAGGACGTGATGGTGCCCACCGAGAACTCCTACACGCTGCAACAGCATATTCCGAACGCCAAGTTGCTCATCTATCCAAGTTCGGGACACGGTTCACTGTTCCAATATGCCAACGATTTCGTGCAGCAAGCCAACACCTTCCTGAACTAGGCCGGACCCCATCGCTTTCGAAAACCCTTTGAGCGACACGCCGTCGCGGTAAGGAAATCCAATGTAGGCCCTTGTTTTATCGCCCCCATCCCCCTGGAGTACGACCATGTCAGCACTATCGTTTGCGGCGTTCCGTCGCTGCCTGTTAGCTGTTTCAGCAACCGCTGGTGCCCTCGCACTGGTCGCCCTCGTTTCGCCAACCTACTCCCGGGCCAGTACGACGCCGGAGGTCGCCGCCACGGTCGAGAAGGACAGCGCGATTCGTCCTTTCAAGGTCAACATTCCTGAAGACGCGGTGGCTGATCTGCGCAAACGCGTGCTGGCGACCCGTTGGCCCGACCGCGAAACAGTCAACGATCAATCCCAGGGCGTGCAACTGGCCAAACTCCAGGCACTCGTCGGTTACTGGGGTACGCAATACGACTGGCGCAAGGTTGAAAAACAACTCAATGCGCTGCCGATGTTCGTGACCAAAATCGACGGCCTCGACATCCAGTTCATCCACGTCAAATCGAAACATCCCAACGCCCTGCCGCTGCTGCTCACCCATGGCTGGCCCGGTTCGATTCTGGAACTGACCAAAGCCATCGGCCCGTTGACCGACCCGACTGCCCACGGCGGTCGTGCCGAAGATGCCTTTGACGTGATCATTCCCTCGATGCCTGGCTATGGTTTCTCGCAGAGACCCACTGACGGCGGCTGGGGTCCCGACCGTATCGGCGTGGCGTGGGATGTGTTGATCAAGCGCCTGGGCTATAAGCGCTACGTGTCGCAAGGTGGCGACTGGGGATCGGTGATCGCCGACGCCATGGGACGGCAGGCACCGCCCGGCTTGCTGGGGATCCACGTGAACATGCCGGCCACCGTGCCTGCCGATGTCGCCAAGGCGATCAACGACGGCACCCCGCCGCCCGCCGGTCTGTCGGCCAAGGAGACAGCGGCCTATGAGTCGCTGAAAACCTTCTTCAGCAAAAATGCGGCTTACGGTGCAATGATGAGCACCCGGCCACAAACCGTCGGCTACGGCTTGTCGGATTCACCTGCCGGTCTGGCCGCGTGGATGTTCGATAAATTCAACCAGTGGACCTACAGCGGCGGCGACGCGGAAAATTCCCTGACCAAAGACGAGATGCTCGACGGTATTTCGCTCTATTGGCTGACCAACAGCGCCATCTCCTCTGCTCGCCTGTATTGGGAAAACAACACTAACAACTTCAACGCCGTGGAGCAGAAGACTCGGGAAATCAAGATCCCTGTCGCAGTGACTGTGTTTCCGGGCGAGATC
This sequence comes from Pseudomonas sp. LBUM1645, assembly GCF_059716185.1. Classification (NCBI taxonomy): domain Bacteria; kingdom Pseudomonadati; phylum Pseudomonadota; class Gammaproteobacteria; order Pseudomonadales; family Pseudomonadaceae; genus Pseudomonas; species Pseudomonas sp. LBUM1645. The sequence continues at coordinate 2,857,087 of NZ_CP166811.1, read as the reverse complement.
TACCAGGCGCCGAAAACCTGGACCGAGCGCGCCTATCCCAACCTGATCTATTTCAACGAAGTGGATAAGGGCGGGCATTTCGCGGCATGGGAACAACCCGAGTTGTTCGCCAAGGAACTGCGCGCAGCCTTCCGCACCTTGCGCTAAGTATTGCGTTGCATTGGCCTGCCCATTGTCCTGATGGGCATGCCGTACCACCGATTTCCGTCCGCAAGGACGACGCGCAGATACTTAAAGCCAGGATCTCCAAAACGCTCGTCTGGGAACGAGGTGGTTTGCACGTGCGCTACGCGATTGCGCTGATCGGCCAAGAGCGTTTCATGCTGGTACAGCCGTTGGCGGGGAACCTGAAGGAGCTGTAGGACTCTTCGGGCGAAGGGATGATTTATCGCCATTGCTACTCGACACCGGATATCGAGAAGGCCTATGACGAATTGATGGTCGCCGGTGTTCAGCCAGAAGACGAAAACGGAGAGCCATTGGCCCGCGCGAACCTGCAATCCCCGTCCGGGACACGCATCATCTGGTTGCCCAAGCGCTTCGGGCACTTCTCTATCGAGATTCTGGAAGACAAGGCGCTGGAGGCATTTATCGAGGCTGCGTTTGCCTGAGAGATGCTGCGGTAAATGTCTGCTTTGGGCTGAAGCGGGTGCTGCTGGTATCGGAAACTCAACAACCTGACCACTAGGCTTCGTGCGCAAACCTCTGCCATCATTGAAGAACTGACAAGCCGAGTAGAAAAAATGAATCGTCGTAAAAAAATACAGCAGTTATTAAAGGCTCACGCAAAAAAGGCCAGTGCCAAATTGGCACCGCCCAGTAAGTCTAAATACATTAGTAAAGCTGACCGATTGAAACTAGCTGATGAACCTAGTCCAGACCCGATCATTTCCCCGGAGAGCTGATCTATTTATCTCTTGCGAGGGCGTCATCGTCTGTTCGGAGTCGATTGCAGCCCATCGTATCAGGCAGAAATCAGCCAGTTGCCGCCACTGAAACCGCTCCCCCGTTACCTGCAGCCCAGGCCAAGACCAGCCTCGAAGCAATACACAGTCGACTTCGTAAATAAACAGGGCATTAATAGCTTCCTCGCCAAAGATCGCAGCATCAAGGCGAATGTCAGCCTCTTTTGCCTTCGCGATCTCATCGCTAAGCCAGCGACGTTTGATCGAATTAATAGCAGATTTAGGAAGATCCCGACCGCTGCTCAGGAACGGCTTAACGATCATGGCGCGGCGCTCTACCTTGTCCTGTCCGGACATCGGTTTTTTTGTAAGCGTCCGGCCAAGTCATCTACCCAGCCCCGCAAAGCCAAGACATGGTGTGCACTTAAATTTAAGTGGGCACCAGTTCTGTAAGTGTCCGGCTAACACACCTTGCGTAGTCGAACGGAGGCAAGCCCGGTATCCTTCATCCCAATCACGACTACCGACTACCGACTCTGAGAGAACATTTTGGCAATATCCATCTATTACGCTGCTCGGCGAAAAGCTCCGCTCAGCTCGAACGAGATAGCCGCTATTGAGGAGATTGTTCGGCGCTACTGTGTAGACGATCAAATCGAACGATTCCTCTCCCTCGGAGCTGGCCTAAATTGGGAGTCATTTGACTTTTCAACAAACCTGGAACCGAGTCGTTTTCTAAAGAAGGGTCTCGTGCTCTCGGGCTCCACTAAGCTCCCTGATAACCAAGAAGACGCATCATGGGTTGGCGTACAACATTGGTGTAAGTGCTTATCGGAGATTCGTATCTCGGTGTCTGGTTGCGAATGGAATGTTGCGGTCGAAGACCATGAAATGCGGTGGGATGCAGTGCTCAACTCGTATGACCCCAGCCTGTAAGAAGGGGGGTGTAACCATACGTCCAACTCACCGTTGGGAGTCAGGCCGGCACCCACTGATGAGGCAGAAGTTGCTTGATCCCAGAGGCTTTCTGGGTCGGCAGCCGCGTCAGAACATCCTTGAGGTAGAACAAAGAAAACCCACCGTTCCTATATTTGGGCCTACGCCACCAGCCAGTTCTCGGATGTGGCAGCGGTGGTTTATGACTTCAGCCCCAGCCGCGCCGGAGAGCATGCTCGCAACTTCCTGCAAGACTGGAAAGGCAAGTTGGTCTGTGATGATTTTGGTGGTTACAAAGCCAGCTTCGAACTTGGCGTTACCGAAATCGGGTGCATGGCCCATGCACGGCGCAAATTCTTCGAGCTGCACGCTACCAATAAAAGCACGCTTGCTGAGCAAGCACTGCGCTATATCCAGTTGTTGTACGAAATCGAGAGTGAAGTCCGCGACCTGGAGCCGGATTTACGGCGCCGAATACGGCAAGAAAAAGCAGCACCGGTGATGAATATGTTGCATGCTTGGATGATCGCCCAGCGTGAACTCGTGCCCGAAGGCTCAGCCATCAGCAGAGCACTCGATTACAGCCTGAAACGCTGGGCAGCGCTGTCGTGCTACCTCGATGACGGGGCCGTGCCCATAGACAACAACTGGGCCGAAAATCAAATCAGGCCATGGGCTCTTGGTCGCAAGAACTGGCTCTTCGCAGGGTCGTTACGCAGCGGAAAACGGGCGGCAGCGATCATGAGCTTGATCCAGTCAGCGCGGCTGAATGGGCATGATCCGTATGCTTACTTGAAGGACGTTCTCACTCGTCTGCCGACGCAGCGAGCCAGTGAGATCGCCGAGTTGTTGCCGCATAACTGGTTGCCGTTGCGCGACCTGTAATGCCCGTTAATTTACAGTAGTGGCCCAAGGGTACGGACTTGTCGGTACACAGCCAGGAAGCGTTGGACGCCATCTCCTACCAAATGAATATTCGCCCTCGTAAACGCTTCGGTTATAAATGTCCAATTGAAGTCATTACAGAGGTGATGGACATGCATCATGCGACTCCCACTTCAGTTCAACAGCCGTGTTGCGCTCAACTCTTGCAACCGCCATGCCTCATCGAACAGCGCCGGGAAGGTCTAATGGTTGGCTCGGAAACAGGGGATAAATAACAAATCAAAAATGACTACCACATTTTTTTGGGGGAAGGCACCGGTACGGTACCTGTGCCAGCGACCGATCATTCAAGATGCAAGACGCCGGTAGGTCGTTTTATTTTGCCAAATCAAGGTGCCTTGTCTAGCATCTGTTGGATAATCTTGTATGCCTTCGTATTCCTACCGTCGGTAATTTCAACATAGAACTTGCTATAGGCTTTCGAGAGATCGTCATATTGTTGCAGATCTGTATCAGCGAACAGCCGATAGCCTGGGATGTCTCGAGGTTCGAGTTTTTCCTGAATCATCTCATTTTCGTCTGCTGAAATTAAAGGTTCCATCTGTATGTGCAGAGCTAGTACGGAGAGATCTGTCAACTTGTAAAATTCAAGCTTTTTACGTAAATCCAGAGCTGCTTGCTTCAATAATGACGTATCCATATGCATTCCTAATTGTCGATTTCGACAATGAGTTTTGCGGCTTTTGCCCGATGTGAGCGTGGGAAGCGAATAGCCAAGATTGGTTGTCGAGATACTGCAGGTCGGTCGTTTGCATCTGCGGTGCCCGAGGTAAGAGAAATGGCGATGCTGGGGGAATCGTTTCCTTTGCCAGCGATACATCATTCAAGACGCAAGATCACCGTTAGTCGCTGTTTCGAGACAGTTGGCTGATCCCAAATATCATACTGGCTGTAGCAGTCGCGGCAAGGCACGCAAACGATTCAAGCATTCTTATAATCTGCTTTTTCTTAACATCTCTTGTAACATCTTGAAGGCCTCTGAGTTTCTGCCATCATTCAGCTCAATAAAGAAATTATTATAGGCTTTCGAAAGATCAGAGTATTGCTCTAAATTTGACTCGACAAAGGTACGGTATCCAGGAATGTCTCTCGCTTGCATTTTTTCTTTGATCATTCCACGTTCAGCTGCTGATATTAAATGTTCAAGCTGTTGATATAAGGCTAGCGCGGCCGGCTCTTTGTCTTTGTAAAAATCCAATTTCTCACGAAGATCAATAGCGCTCTGTTTTAAAGCTAGAATATTCATACCCATTCCTAATTATCGATTTCGCCGATGAGTTTAGCAGATGACCACTCATTTCTGTTAGGTACTAAATACTGCGCCGCTTCCCCAGTTCTTGTGATTTTACCTCCGAACTCTACCGTTGGCGCGACCTTACTAACAAAAACATCGGTAGGCCCGAGTGGTGTGATTTCAAAAATTGAATATCTAGCGTCTTCACTGAGGACTGGTAGGCCGAGCGAATCGGCTAAAGTTTTATCACTTCTAGCTGCAGCCTTTAACTCATCCATGGTGGTGAAAAAAGGCGAGTAGTCGGAAATTCCTTCTGCGCCCTGAGGTACGATCTTCACCAGCGGCGTTGACATACGAGTTGTTACTGGCACAGTGCTTCCTGAGGCGATCTGATTAAGAGCCCTGTTGTAAAGCGCTTCATCAGTCAGTGTCGGGTCTGCTGCAATTAGTTTAGCTGAGTATTTCTGCCCCTCTGCGCTAAGCAAATAGTCATCGACTTGCTGGTCACTCAATCCTACCGGCTTGAATGTTTTAGCAAGCTCTCGCTGTTTTTCGACTGCCACGAATTTCGGATCCTGCTGAGCATAGAACTCACGCATCTCCTTTTCCTTCGCAAGCCTCTCCAGCGAGGTCACTCCCCTAATCTGTAGCTCCGGATGCTCCAAAAGTAGTTTTTCGTTTTTCGTGAGCCATACAGCGAACGGCTTGTTGGAAATCTCTGATCGAAGCTTGGCACTTCTCGTCGCGATACTTTCCAGGCTGTTGACCACCCCCGCTTTCATCTGCCCTCGGGTGAGATAGGTGACAATCGCCGTCAGTAACAGCAACACCAATTGCTCTTGCCCTTGGGCCAACTGTCTGGCTGCGCGTTCTTTGCGTTCCTGGATCATCGCCGCTGAACCGCCAGTCGGGTCGAGGCCTGGATTTTTCAAGCCGTCTTCCGCTCGCCACGCGGTACGGAGACCTTCAAATATCGTTGATAGGCAGGGCCCTATTCCCGCCGAGAAATAACCGGTGATGGCGTACAACCCCAGCGCTGCCATGATCAAGTTACCGACCTGCAATCCGACACCGGCGCCGATTGCTGCGCCAGGCACTGCGCCAGCACCAAAGGCAAGCGAGCCGACCGCTCCACCCAGAGCGGCGCCGATCGTCACGCTACCGCCCACGATCATCACAACTTCCTGCAACAGTTTGAGCAACACCGGCAGAATTTCGTTGATATTGATCGATGCCCATTTGCGGCTGATGTTCATCTGCATGATGGGGGCAGATAGGGCCATCGCGTGGCGGACGTTATCGATCCGATGCCCGCCCACGTACCCGTAGGCTTGAGTGGCGCCGTTGCTGACGCGGCGGGTAAAGCCGTTCCAGCCGTCGTGGGCGCTTTGGAAGCCGTCATCAACGCCCTCATTCAACGCATTGAATTTCTGGTCGAAATTTCGTTCGATGTCGTCCCAGCTGGGCAGGTTGGTTAAAAGATCCATTTACTCGTGACGTCCTTGAAAGGAGGCGGGGCTGCCACACTTGTTGAAAGCTCGGCCGGGTACTGGCAGGGTTGCCCATTTATGACCGCAAATGCTCGAAAACATTTTCAAACGGGGGCTATTTTTCTCATCGGCGTTACAAAGGCAATGATGTCAAACAGGCATTATGGGTATTTACTTACTGCTCAAATGCTCGCAATCCCTGTGCGGCAGGGGTTCAAGGCTGTTCTGATGCGCACGTTTTCTTTTGAATTTCCTCGAAAGGGGGAATTGGGCGGATGATCGTGATCCGCTGGTGAGCGCCTAATGTCGGCTGCTCTTATAAAGCGGTGTACGTAAAGCGCGCATAGACGATCTGTTCGATACGCACATGCCAAAGGGTGTCCTCACGCGCCTGCCCACACAGCGGGGGAGTGAAATCGAGCAGTTGCTTCTACATAAGTGACAACCGGTTTAATCACGCAAGACGTGATGCCCGGACGCATACGAAAGGAGGGAGCGCGCAGCTGGTGCAGCGGGTCGCGCATTGATACTGTCACCGACTCGTGTCATTGCATGATCTGGTTTAGAAACCAGAATCTTTGTAGGTATCGCATGCGCCCTTTATGCCCAATCAAACCTCCGTCCTTCTCGACGCCATTCCCAGTTCGCCTGCAAAACAGGCTCACGCGGACCTGTCTGCAATGGATCCTGTGCCTGAGCATTGTCGCGCCCGGCATGGCCGCTGCAGAGACACGCCCCGAGAACATGGTGTATCTGCGTACGATTGATCCGGGCATTGAGCAAGACATTCGCTATGCCAGCGCTCACAACTTCACCGGGCACCCACTCGACGGTTACCACGCGGCGCAATGCCTGTTATCGCTGGACGCCGCCAAGGCCCTCGCTCGGGTACAAACGGCATTGAAAGCGCAGGGTTACGGTTTGAAGGTGTTTGACTGTTATCGGCCCAGCCGTGCCGTTGCCGACATGGGGCGCTTTGCGACAGAGCCGGGTGATCCACGCAAGGCTGAGTTTTATCCGCGCGTGGACAAGCAGGACTTCTGGCGCCTGGGTTATGTGGCCCGGGTGTCGAACCACTCCAAAGGCTCAACTGTGGATCTGACACTGACCGGTCCGGATGCCCTGCCCGCCGATACCTGGACGCCTTCAGCCGGGCAAGTCGATTGCACGGCCCCTTATGGCCAGCGTTGGCGCGACGGCGCACTCGACATGGGTACCGGTTTCGATTGCTTCGATGAACGAGCGCATACCGACAACCCGACGATCAGCGCTGCGGCCCGGGACAATCGCCAGAAGCTCAGCAGGGCCATGGAGAAAGAAGGATTTACCGGGTATTCCAAGGAATGGTGGCACTTCACGTACAGCGGCGAAGGTTCGCCGAAGAACGTCATGGACTTCCCCATCACGCCGCTGGGTGCACGCGACGTTCTCGACACCGCCAATCAGCTCATTGTGGTCACCACAAAAAACTGGACTGACATCCAGGGCACGGCCCAGCGCTATGAACGGCAGGGAAACACCTTTCGAAAATACGAATCGCCGTTTCCGGTGATGGTCGGCAAGAGCGGGCTGGCGTGGGGCAAGGGTCTGAACGGCGTTGAGCAACGCGAAGGTCCGGTCAAACGTGAAGGCGATGGAAAAGCGCCTGCCGGGGTGTTCAAACTTGGGACGGCGTTTGGCTACGACAGCACGGCCGACACCAGACTGCCTTACCTGGCGCTAACCCCGACTATCGAATGCGTGGATGACAGCCACTCCGTACGCTACAACGAGCTTGTCGATGGAGCGACGGTTTCGAAAGACTGGAACAGTTCAGAACGTATGCGTCGCGACGACGACATGTATCGAAAAGGCATTTTCATCGAGCACAACACGCCGGCGTCCCCCGCCTCGGGCTCATGCATTTTCTTCCACATCTGGCGCGGCCCCACCTCCCCGACGCTGGGTTGCACCGCCATGGATCAAGCGGATATTTCTCGCTTGTTCAATTGGCTGGATCCTCGCCAGTCCCCTCTGCTGGTTCAAATGCCCGAGGCGGAATATGAGCAAATCCGCGAGAGCTGGAACGTGCCCGAACGTTGATAGCGTCGACGTCCACCTGCGCGATGGCTGGCAGACGTCAGCCCCGATTGATACAACACCGTTACGCAGGTTGTTACTTCCTGATCTGCACCGGTGCCAATAACCCTCCTTGCTGTAACGCCAAGACACTTCGCCGCACTGCGCGACCCGCCTACCGTGAAGCCGTCAATGTGCTTACAGGGTTGTGACACATCACCGGCACCGCCCGCCTCCGCCGGTGGAGGCATGGAAGACGTGTCACGGGTGCTGCCTGATCCCTTGTCGATTCGATGCCCGCTGCCCATTGATTGCCCAACACACCACCAAGGAAGAGGGAAACCATGAGCAAATCAGTCGCTGTCAGCCAACACAGCCAGCAACTCCAGGATGACGTGCAAGAAGCCGTCAAGTCGATACTGGGCGCCACCAAGGCCCTGAGCCCTGCCGACTACGGCAAGGTGTTGAGGTCGACCCTGGCAGCTATTCAAAAAACGGTCACGATCGAGATCGCCGCCGGCGATCTGACCCAGCTCAAAAAGTCCGGCTACAAGCTGTGCTTTGCCAAGAAGGTGGGTAGCGAAGACTACAACGTGGTCTGGCAGTCCTATGACAAGTACCTCAGCAACAATGAGTTCAGCTGGACTCCTCAGTACCAGCTGTTCGCCTCCAACGTGTTCAAGGACAACGTGCAAGTCAAAGTCTCAACCAACATCGTCAACATCGGGTTGGGACAAACGTCGATACTCGCCGACTCCGGCCTGCTGGGTCCGGCAGTGACGGGCGGACCTAACGTGTCCTTCACGCTGGTGAATAACTACGCGCCCATTCACCCGGGGATCAACCAGTTGTCCACCGGTATCGATGGCAATCAGGTCAGTACGCCCATCTACGTGGCCGTCAACCAGGTGGTCACCGGCAATACCGTTCTGACCCCTGTCGAGACCATTCTCGTGTGGTTCGAACAGAACGTGCAGACCAGCACCATGTTCAGCACCTCGCGCTCCAAGGCCATCGAAATCGACCTGACCTTCACCAATGATGCAGCTCGTCTCTACGAAGGCGGTGAATGGAAAACCATATAACCGCCACACCCAGGGGCAACCTCGCGTTGCCCCTGTTCCTCAGGCGTCGTCGTTGCCACCCCTGGCGAAATATCCGGTCAACGACCGGCAGATGGACTCGGCCAGATCTTCCTGAGTGGCAATGCCATAAGGTCGATTGCGATCAAACTGCGCTGACCAGCGAATGCGGCCCTGAGCGACATCAATCAAACGTACCGAGGTCCGGACGCGGGCCGGCTCCACCCGCACGCTGCCCTCCAGGGAATAGCTGCCGCGCCTGACCCGCCCCAGATCCGGTGCTTTTACGCTACTGCGTGGCACCTTCATCAGCACATGGTTCGCAGGCGTTTGCGTCTGTTCAAACGACTCGAACAGCCGGCAACTCAACTCTTCACACAAGCCCTGGGTAAAGTCGTCGCCGTCGCGGGTGATGCAGGTAAACGGCTGGAGTTGCAGGACAGGATGGCGCGTGCCGGTCGCCTTGGGTCTTTGCCGCTGGTACGCCAGCCGATAACAGCCGGCCGGTATGCTCAGACGCACCGGATCCTGCTGGCCAAACGTGGCGTAATGACTGGCGAGCTTGCGCCGCAATCGGCCTATCTGCACCCGCACCACCGGATCATCGCCGGTGCAATAGACCGCCGGATCACGGCGAAACACCGCGATGCCGATGGCGTGCTCGGTAAGGGGGATGTCCGAGAACTGGAGGTCGTACTCGACCAGAAAGCGCAGCAGGCTGCCCATCCGCCGTGACTTGGCGAACAACGGGCTGGCCAATAACTGCGCGAGCACTCGCTCCACCTCTTCCCGAGCGAGAGGTTCGGGAACGATGTCTGCACTTGCATTGCCAATGTGCTTGATCACCACAGCCTGCCTCCTTGCAGGTAACCGCCTGTCGCCCGCCACCTCAATGGCCATGGACGACTCGAGCGCTGCCAGAAAATAGCGTAGCAGTTGCCATCGGATCGGGAAGGCCATCGCCGAAGGAACACCCAGGGAAAATTCGTATACCATATCTGCAATTCCATCCTAACGATCACGACTGTGGCCCTGACAAAACTCAACGCTCCCGACCTTGGCAATTCGCCTTCGACGTCGGAAATCATCACCCGTCATCTGCGTGACGCCATCGTCGCCGGGCATTTCGCCGAGGACGAGCCGATTCGCCAGGACGATATCGCCCGCCAGTTCAACGTCAGCAAGATTCCGGTGCGCGAAGCCCTCAAGCGCCTGGAGGCCGAAGGTTTGGTGATGTTCCAGCGCAATCGCGGGGCGATGGTTACCCGGGTTTCCGATGCAGAACTGGCGCAGATGTTCGAAGTGCGCATGCTGCTCGAAGACAAGGTGCTGCGCCTGGCCATTCCGAACATGACCGAAGAGACCTTTGCTCGCGCCGAGCGCATCTGCCAGGAGTTCATCGGCGAAGATGACGTGGGACGCTGGGCCGAACTCAACTGGGAACTGCACGCTTGCCTCTACGAACCGGCGCAACGACCGTTTCTGGTCGGTCTGATTCGCTCGGTCAACGACAAGCTGGAGCGCTACCTGCGCATGCAGATGAGCCTGTCGGCCGGCAAGGAACGCGCCGATCACGAACACCGGGAAATCCTTGCGGCCTGCCGCGCCGGTGACGTGGACCTGGCGGTGAAGTTGCTCGACGAGCACATTGCCGGGGTCTGCAAGACCCTGTTCGAGCACCTGCCTCACCACCACTGACAGCTCGCCGCACTGTGCCGATTTCGTCATCGGCACTGGATAAAACCATCAAGCCGGCAAGCCCCCGCACAGGCCACTCTTTCGTTCACTCATCTGAACGGGCGTGGCCAACTTATGAAACGCATCACCGTGATCGACTCCCACACCGGCGGCGAACCGACCCGCCTGGTGACCGCCGGTTTTCCTGACCTGGGCAACGGCAGCATGGCCGAGCGTCGACAGCGGCTGGCCGAACAGCATGATCAATGGCGCGCTGCCTGCGTGCTGGAACCACGGGGCAGTGACGTGCTGGTCGGCGCCCTGCTGTGTGAGCCGGTGGACCCGAGCGCCTGTGCCGGCGTGATTTTCTTCAACAACAGCGGTTACCTCGGCATGTGCGGCCACGGCACCATCGGCCTGGTGGCCTCGCTGGCGCATCTGGGCAAGATCGGCCCTGGGGTGCACAGCATCGAAACCCCGGTGGGCACGGTGCAGGCGACGCTGCACGAAGATCATTCGGTCAGCGTGCGCAACGTACCGGCTTACCGTTACCGCAAAGCGCTGTCACTGCAGGTGCCGGGTATCGGTCAAGTGACTGGCGATGTTGCCTGGGGTGGGAACTGGTTTTTCCTGATTGCCGAGCACGGCCTGCGCATTGCCGGCGATAACCTCGATACGCTGACCGCCTACACCTTCGCCGTGCAGCAAGCACTGGAGGCTCAGGGGATCCGCGGCGAAGACGGCGGCTTGATCGACCATGTCGAGCTGTTCGCCGATGACGAGCAGGCCGACAGCCGCAACTTCGTCCTCTGCCCCGGCAAGGCCTACGACCGCTCGCCCTGCGGCACTGGCACCAGCGCCAAACTGGCGTGCCTGGCGGCCGACGACAAATTGCAGCCGGGACAGATCTGGCGTCAGGCCAGTGTCATCGGCAGCGAGTTCGAAGGTTCCTACGAACTTCAGGGCGAGCGCATTGTGCCGACCATTCGCGGCCGCGCGTTTATCAGCGCCGAAGCCAGCCTGATCATCGAGCAGGACGACCCGTTCGCTTGGGGCATTCGTCCGTGAACGAGGGCCTGGTGGCTGATGTGATCGTGATCGGCGCCGGCATCATCGGCGCCGCTTGTGCCCAGGCGTTGGCGGGGCGCGGCTTGCGCGTGCTGGTGCTGGACGCAGGCCTGCCCGGCGCCACGGCGGCGGGCATGGGCCACTTGTTGGTCCTCGACGACAACCCGGCCGAACTGGCCCTCAGTCAATATTCCCTGCAACGCTGGCGCGAACTGGCACCAGCCCTTCCCGACGCCTGCGCCTACCGTTGCAATGGCACCCTCTGGCTGGCCGCCAATACCGAAGAAATGGCCGTCGCCCACAGCAAATACCTGAATTTGCAGGCCCAAGGCGTGGCTTGCGAATTGATCTCCAACAGTGCCTTGCACCAACGCGAACCCGAATTGCGCGAGGACCTGGAAGGCGGACTGCTGATTAATGGCGACGGCATTCTTTATGCTCCGGCGACGGCCAACTGGATGCTCGACACACGGAACATCAGCCAACGCCGGGCACGGGTCAGCGAAATCGATGGCAACCGCGTGCGACTCGACGACGGCCACTGGCTGAGCGCCGAAGCGGTGATTCTGGCCAACGGCGTCCAGGCCAACGAGCTGTGCCCGGAGTTGCCGATCGAGCCAAAGAAAGGCCACTTGCTGATCACCGACCGCTACCCCGGCAAGGTCACCCACACCCTGGTGGAACTCGGTTACGTCACCAGTGCCCACAACGCCACTGGCCCATCGACGGCGTGCAATATTCAGCCCCGGCCGACCGGGCAATTGTTCATCGGTGCTTCGCGACAATTCGGCACCACTGACCCGCAGGTCGAGGGCTGGATGCTGGCGAAAATGCTCCGGCGTGCCACCGATTACATGCCGGGTCTGGCTCAGCTCAACGGCATCCGCGCCTGGACCGGTTTTCGCGCTGCCAGCCCCGACGGCTTGCCGCTGGTGGGTCAGCATCCACAACGCAAAGGTTTATGGCTGGCGGTTGGTCACGAGGGCCTCGGCGTGACGACCGCCCCCGGCACCGCCGACCTGCTGGTCGCGCAGCTGTTCGACGAAACGCCGCCACTGGCCGCGCAACCGTATCTGCCGCAACGTTTTCTCGGAGAGCCCGTTTATGCCTGAATTGATGCTGGACGGACGTGCCCTGCGGGTTGCCGAGGGCACCAGTGTCGCCGCAGCACTGGCCCTGAGCGGCGATGGCTGCACGCGCACATCGGTCAGTGGCCAACGCCGCGCGCCGTTGTGCGGCATGGGTATTTGCCAGGAATGCCGGGTGACCATCGACGGTCGTCGGCGCCTGGCGTGCCAGACGCTGTGCCGTGACGGCATGCACGTGGAGACTCAAGCATGAGCGAATACGCCGACCTGCTGATCATCGGCGCCGGTCCCGCCGGCATGGCCGCCGCGCTCGCTGCGGCGCCAAGCGGTGCGCGCATTGTCCTGCTCGATGACAACCCGCTGCCGGGCGGGCAAATCTGGCGTGATGGGCCTCAGGCCAAGCTGCCGAACCCGGCACGTCAGATGCGTGATCGGCTGGAGGCGTGCAGCAACATCCGCCGCCACTCCGGCACTCGGGTGATTGCCTGCGCCGGACCGAAACAACTGCTGGTCGAAGACGCCGATCGAGGCTGGGTGATCGGCTACGACAAACTGATTCTGTGTACCGGCGCCCGCGAGTTGCTCCTGCCCTTCCCCGGCTGGACGCTGCCCGGCGTGACGGGAGTTGGCGGCCTCCAGGCATTGATCAAGGGCGGTCTGCCGGTGCAGGACGAACGCGTTGTGATTGCCGGCAGCGGACCGTTATTGCTGGCCAGCGCCGCCACCGCAAAACACAACGGCGCCCGGGTGCTGCGCATCGCCGAGCAGGCCTGCGCGGCCGCCGTCGCCGGTTTCGCCGCGCAACTGCCACGCTGGCCCAACAAGCTGATGCAGTCGGTCACGTTGTTCGACCGCCACTACCGCACCGGGACTTATGTACTGGCCGCTCTGGGCAATGAGCGACTGGAAGGTGTGCGCCTGCAACAGCAAGGAAAAATCGTCGAACTGGAATGTGATCGCCTGGCTTGCGGTTTCGGTCTGATCCCCAATACCCAACTCGGCCAGGCCCTCGGCTGCGAACTTGAAGATCAGGCGATCGCCGTCGATGCCTGGCAGACCACTCGCCGCGCCGATCACTACGCGGCGGGTGAATGCACCGGTTTCGGTGGCAGTGAACTGGCATTGGTCGAAGGCTCCATCGCCGGCCACGCCGCGGTCGGTGACCTTGATTCGGCCCGAGCATTGTGGCCGCGCCGTGCGCGCTGGCAGGGTTTCGCCAACGCCCTCAACAAAGCCTTCACCCTCGATCCGCAACTCAAGTCGCTGGCACAACCCGACACCCTGGTGTGCCGTTGCGAAGACGTGCCTTACGGCTTGCTTGCCGGGCACACTGACTGGCGCGAGGCCAAACTGGCCAGCCGCTGCGGCATGGGCGCCTGCCAGGGCCGGGTATGTGGCGGCGCGTTGCAGCACCTGTTCGGCTGGCAACCTTCGGCACCACGCCCGCCGTTCAGTCCGGCGCGGATCGAGACCTTGTTGTGCCTGGACGACACCCCGCCGGCCTGAATGCCGGCCCGGGGCTTTCGGGTCCGTCGCCGAGTCTTTATGATCCCGGGCATTGCCTCCAGACGCCCAGCGCCATGTATGCCTCCCTCACTACCTTCAAACCCTGCGACCTGCCGACCCTGCTGAGCAGTCTGCAGCCGATCGCGGCGCTGCTCGACACCCTGTCGGACGTGGTGTTTTTCATCAAGGACAGCGAGGCCCGCTACGCCTTCGTCAACCAGACCCTGGCCCGGCGCTGCGGCTTCAAACACAGTGACGAGTTGCTCGGGCGCACCGCCGACATGGTCTTTCCCGAGCGCTTCGGCCCGCTGTACACCGAGCAGGATCGGCGAGTGCTGTCCACCGGCCGCGAACTGGCTGATCAACTCGAACTGCATCTGTATTACGGTAACCAGCCGGTCTGGTGCCTGACCCACAAACTCGCGCTGCGCGACCTGCAAGGTCAGATCGTTGGCCTGGCCGGCATCTCCCGCGACCTACAAGCGCCACAGTCCAGCCATCCGGCGTTCCAGAAACTCGCGGCGGTGGACGCGCATATCCGCAGGCATTTCGCCCGCCCTATCAGCCTTGCCGAACTGACCGCGATCGCCGGGTTTTCCGTGGCGCAACTGGAGCGCCACTGCAAACGGGTGTTCCAGCTCACCCCACGGCAGATGATTCACAAGGCGCGCCTGGAAGAAGGCTCCCGGTTGTTGCTGCACACCGACTTGCCGATCACCGAGATCGCCCTGCGCTGCGGTTACACCGATCACAGCGCCTTCAGTCGGCAGTTCCGTGCCTTGACCAGTCTGGCGCCAAGTCAGTATCGCGAAAGCCGTCGCTGAACCCGGGCGAGTGTTCCTTTAAGGGGCGCCCGGCGTTCCCACTGCTCCCTTCTGTAACACCACCTGATACGGCCCGCCGAGGCGTACTTCTCCTACGCCCTATTCCCACAATCTTGTAAGACCTTTAGCTCAAGGCTTGGCGAATAATTCTCGCCTCCGTTCGGAAACAGGCACGCTCATTGCTAATCACATATCGTATACGAAATTCACAATACGATATCCAACAGCACTTTCCGACAACGAGGCCTCTATGAAAAACCCCGCATTTGCCGTAGCCCTCAGCGCTGTTCTCAGTACTTCCGTTATCGCCACCGCACAGGCCGACAAGCTCGACGACATTATTGGCTCGGGCAAGCTGCGCTGCGCCGTGACCCTGGACTTCCCACCCATGGGTTTTCGCGATGCAGGTAACAACCCGGCCGGTTTCGATGTGGACTACTGCCACGACCTGGCGAAGATCCTCGGGGTCGACGCCGAAGTGGTTGAAACGCCCTTCCCCGATCGAATTCCGGCGCTGGTCTCCGGGCGTGCCGACGTGATCGTAGCGTCCACCTCCGACACCCTTGAACGGGCCAAGACCGTCGGCCTCACCGTGCCGTACTTCGCCTTCCAGATGGTGGTGCTGACCCGCGATAACACCGGCATCAACAGCTTCGCCGATATCAAAGGCAAAGCCTTGGGCAACACCAGCGGCACCTATGAAGCCATCGCACTGGAAAAAGACGTGAAGAACTGGGGCACAGGCACCTTCCGCGCCTATCAGTCGCAGAACGACACGCTGCTGGCGGTCGCCCAAGGTCACATCGACGCCACTGTGGTCACCAACACCGTGGCCGCTGCGACGATCAAGTCGGGCAAATACAAGAACCTGAAAATCGCCGGTAACGCGCCGTACACCATCGACTACGTGTCCCTGGGCGCCAAGCGCAGCGAATATGGTCTGCTCAATTACCTCAATCTGTTCGTCAATCAGCAGGTGCGCAGCGGCCGCTACAACGAGCTGTTCACCAAATGGGTCGGCACCGAAATTTCACCCACCGACCTGACCGTGCCCAAGGTCTATTACTGAGGTGTCCGGCATGCCTAGGCCAACCTCTCTGACCGGTCGCAGCCTGGTCGCCGGCGCCGCACAAGGCGCCTTGCTGTTCGCCGATGTCGGGCTGAGTTTCTGGGGCGGGGTCGATCCATATAGTGGAGAGATCATCGACCGTCACCACCCACTGAGCGGCGAACATCTGGCCGGTCGAGTGCTGGCGATTCCCAGTGGTCGCGGCTCGTGCACCGGCAGCAGTGTGCTGATGGAATTGATCAGCAACGGTCATGCGCCGGCCGCGCTGGTGCTGGCCGAACCCGATGAGATCCTGACCCTGGGCGTGCTCGTGGCACAGACCATTTTCGAGCGTTCCCTGCCGGTGCTGTGCATCGGCCGGGAGGCCTTCGCCGCCTTGCGCGGCAAGGCCTATGCTCGGGTCGAAGCCTCAATGGTGACCCTGTTCGAACACCTGCCGGGCGATGCCTGGCAGGCACTCGACAGTCCGTTGCAGACCGCAGAAAAAATCACCGCTATCGAACTCACCGAACACGATCAGGCGCTGCTCGACGGCGATCATGGCAAAGCCACCCAAGTGGCCATGCAGATCGTCCTGCGCATGGCTGAACTGCAAGGCGCCCGCCACTTGGTGGACGTCACCCAGGCGCACATCGACGGCTGCATTTATACCGGACCCGCGAGCCTGCGCTTTGCTGAACAGTTAGTGCAGTGGGGAGCAAAAGTACGGGTGCCAACCACTCTCAATTCGATTTCCGTCGACCAGCGCCGTTGGCGCGAGTTGGGCATTGATCCGGCGCTCGGTGTACCGGCCAGTGCCTTGGGCGATGCGTACATGGCGATGGGCGCACAGCTGAGTTTCACCTGCGCACCCTACTTGCTCGACAGCGCGCCGAAGGCCGGCGAGCAAATCGTCTGGGCCGAATCCAACGCCGTGGTGTATGCCAACAGCGTGCTCGGCGCACGCACCCTGAAATACCCGGACTACCTGGATATCTGCATCGCCCTGACTGGCCGCGCGCCCCTGATCGGATGCCATCTGGACGCGCAACGTAAAGCGAGACTGCAAATCGAATTGCCGGTTTTGCACGAGCTGGACGATGCCTTCTACCCGCTGCTCGGTTACCACATCGGTGCCTTGGCCGGCAGCCGGATTCCGCTGGTGTTGGGGCTGGAACAGAGCAAGCCGAGCCTGGACGATTTGAAAGCCTTCGGCGCCGCTTTCGCAACTACCTCCGCCGCGCCGCTGTTCCATATCGCCGGGGTGACTCCGGAAGCACTCGACCCGACGCAGGTGCTGGAGGCGGATGCCCATCTGCCGGTGGAAAAAATCTGCCTGAAGGATTTGCTGCTCAGCTGGCGCGAGCTCAACAGCGCCCGCGACAACCGGGTGGATGTGGTCTCGCTGGGCAACCCGCATTTCTCTCTTAGCGAATTCGCGCATCTGGCGCGGCTGTGCCGGGGTCGACACAAACACCCCGAGGTGGTGCTTGCCATCACCTGTGGTCGTGCGGTGCTGGAGCAGGCCCGCGAGGCTGGGCATATCGCGGCGATCGAAGCCTTCGGCGCGACGCTGGTCACCGATACCTGCTGGTGCATGCTCGGCGAGCCGGTGATCCCGCTGGCTGCCAAAACCTTGATGACCAACTCGGGCAAGTACGCCCATTACGCACCCGGCCTGGTGGGCCGCAAGGTGCACTTCGCCAACCTCGCCGAATGTGTCGATGCCGCCTGCAGCGCCACGGCCAGTGGTCGTTTGCCGGCCTGGCTGCAATCGGCCGCCTCTCTGGAGAGCCCCGCGCATGTTTGATTACACCTTCCAATGGCGCGCGACCCTGCGCGCCCTGCCGGACATGCTCGCCGGCGCCTGGGTCACCTTCGAGACCGCCGCGCTGTCGATGATCTTCGGCGTGCTGATCGCCCTGGCCCTGACGGTGATGCGCGAAACCAAACAGCCGTTGTTGCGCGGCATCGGTAACGGCTGGGTATCGATCGCCCGCAACACCCCGTCGCTGTTCCAGATCTACGTCCTCTACTTCGGCCTCGGTTCGCTGGATTTGCATGTCAGCTCATGGTTCGCGCTGCTGGCCGGGATCACCTTCAACAACGCCGGTTACCTGGCGGAAAACTTTCGCGGCGGCCTCAAGGCTGTGCCGGGTACGCAAGTGCGCGCCGCGCGATCGCTGGGCATGAGTGCCTTTCAGGCTTACCGGATGATTATCGTCCCGCAGCTGCTGCGAATCGTCTTCTACCCGTTGAGTAACCAGATGGTCTGGGCGGTCTTGATGACGTCGCTTGGGGTGATCGTCGGGCTGAACAATGACCTCACCGGCGTGACCCAGGACTACAACGTCAAGACGTTCCGCACCTTCGAATATTTCGCCATCGCCGCGGCGCTGTATTACCTGATTGCCAAGGCGATCGTCGCCGTCGCCCGGCTGATGGCCTGGCGGTTGTTCCGTTACTGAGGAGGAGACCATGTTGACCACCAGTTTTTCCTGGAATGACCTGTTGTTCTTGCTTGATGGCGCCTGGGTCACTCTGAAACTCACGTTCTGGTCGATCATCCTCGGCTCCTTCGCCGGGTTGCTGTTCGGCTTGCTGCGGGCGCTGTTGCCGCGCGCCAGCCTGCCACTGGCCTGGGTGCTGGACGTGTTTCGCAGCGTGCCGTTGCTGATCCAGTTTGTGTTGTTCAACTCGTTGAAAAGCATCGTCGGTTTGAACATCAGCGCTTTCAGCGTTGGCTGCATTGTGCTCGGGGTCTACGCCGCCGCGTACTTCACCGAGATCGTGCGCAGCGGCGTGCTTTCGGTGCCGTTCACTGTGCGCCGGGCCAGTCGCTCGCTGGGCCTGAGCTTCCTGCAGGACCTGCGCTGGATCGTTCTGCCGATGGCCACGCGGGTGGCCTTTCCCGGCTGGCTGAACCTGGTCCTCAGCGTCATGAAAGACACCGCGCTGGTGATGTGGATCGGCATCGTCGAACTGCTGCGCGCCTCGCAAACCATCGTGACCCGCATTCAGGAACCGCTGCTGGTGCTGTGCATCGCGGGCCTCATCTACTACGTCATGAGCCTGGTGGTCGCTCGCCTCGGCGCTCGTCTGGAAAGAAGGTGGCAAGAAAATGATTGAGATCGACAACGTACACAAATCCTTCGGCAACCTCGAAGTGGTCAAGGGCGTCAACCTGACGGTGAACAAGGGCGAGGTGGTGTCGATCATCGGCGGCTCCGGCTCGGGAAAATCGACCCTGCTGATGTGCATCAACGGCCTGGAACCGATCCAGAAAGGCAACATCCGCGTCGACGGTGTCGAGGTCCATCACAGCGCCACTGACCTCAACCGTCTGCGGCAGAAGATCGGCATCGTCTTCCAGCAATGGAACGCGTTCCCTCACCTGACCGTGCTGGAAAACGTGATGCTGGCGCCACGCAAAGTGCTGGGCAAGAGCAAGGCAGAAGCCGAGGAACTGGCGGTTAAACAACTGACTCACGTTGGTCTGGGCGACAAGCTCAAGGCCTTTCCCGGCAAGCTCTCCGGCGGCCAGCAACAGCGCATGGCGATCGCCCGCGCCCTGGCCATGTCGCCGGACTACATGCTGTTCGACGAAGCCACTTCGGCCCTCGATCCGCAATTGGTAGGCGAGGTGCTGGACACCATGCGCATGCTCGCTGAAGACGGCATGACCATGGTTTTGGTGACCCACGAAATCCGCTTCGCCCGCGATGTGTCCGACCGCGTGGCGTTTTTTCGTAATGGTTTGGTGCATGAGATCGGCTCGCCTGATCAGGTCATCGGTAATCCGGTGCATGCGGAAACTGCGGCGTTCCTGAAATCGGTGAAATAACTAATGGCCCCATCGCGAGCAAGCTCGCTCCCACAGGGTTTGGTGGTGTACACAAAATCAGTGTGGGAGCGAGCTTGCTCGCGATGAGGCCCTAACAGACAAAACAAGGAGCAGACAATGCGCTCATCGAAAGTCATCCATGTAGTCAGCTGCCACGCCGAAGGCGAAGTCGGCGACGTGATCGTCGGCGGCGTTGCACCACCGCCCGGGGCTACGGTGTGGGAACAGTCGCGCTGGATTGCCAAGGATCAGACCCTGCGCAACTTCGTGCTCAACGAGCCGCGCGGCGGCGTGTTCCGCCACGTCAACCTGCTGGTGCCGGCCAAGGATCCTCGGGCGCAGATGGCCTGGATCATAATGGAACCGGCCGACACTCCGCCGATGTCCGGCTCCAACTCGCTGTGCGTGGCCACCGTGTTGCTCGACAGCGGCATCCTGCCAATGACCGAACCGCAAACCCGGCTAGTGCTCGAAGCCCCAGGCGGGCTGATCGAAGCGGTGGCCGACTGCCGTGACGGCAAGGTCGAACGGGTGGAAATCAAAAACGTACCCTCCTTCGCTGACCGCCTCGACGCCTGGATTGAAGTCGAAGGCGTCGGCTCATTGCAGGTCGACACCGCGTACGGTGGCGACAGTTTTGTGATCGCCGACGCCAAGCGCCTGGGCTTTTCAATTCGTCCTGATGAAGCGGCCGAGCTGGTCGAAGTCGGGCTGAAAATCACCCGCGCCGCCAATGAACAACTGGGCTTCGTCCATCCACTGAACCCCGAGTGGTCGCACATTTCCTTCTGCCAGATCGCCGCTCCCCTCGTCTATGAAAATGGCATCGCCACCGGCGCCAACGCGGTGGTGATTCAACCCGGCAAGATCGACCGTTCGCCGACCGGCACCGGCTGCTCGGCGCGCATGGCGGTGCTGCAGGCCAAGGGCTTGATGCAGGTCGGCGAACGTTTTATCGGCCGTTCGATCATCGGCTCCGAGTTTCACTGCCGCATCGATTCGCTGACCGAAGTGGCCGGACGCCCGGCGATTTACCCGTGCATTTCCGGTCGAGCCTGGATCACCGGCACCCATCAATTGCTGCTCGATCCGAGCGATCCGTGGCCACAAGGCTATCGACTGTCTGACACCTGGCCTGGGGCCTGAGCACAACCTTACAAACCCTCACCAAAAAACTCTGACAAACGGCTAGTAAAAACCCCTCGTAACTGAAAAAAGCACTGGCCGAGTCTTTTCACTTGCAATATCGTATACGAAATACAATTAACGAACCGGAGGCAACAATGAGCAAGCGCATTAACTGGAGTGGCGTCTTCCCCGCGGTGACCACTCAATTCAACGACGACTTCTCCATCAACCTGGAAAAAACCCACCAGGTGATTTCCAACGTGATCCGTGACGGCGTGTCGGGCCTGGTGGTGTGCGGCTCGGTGGGGGAAAACACCTCGCTGACCGCCGAAGAAAAAATCGCTGTGACTGAAGTCGCGGTCGACGCTTCCCGCGGTCGCGTGCCGGTGATTTGTGGCGTGGCTGAATTCACCAGCATCGCAGCGGCCAAAGTCGCCAACGCTGTGCGCCGGGTCGGTGTCGACGGGGTCATGCTGATGCCGGCGCTGGTCTACGGCTCCAAGCCGTTCGAGACCGCCGAGCACTACCGCTACGTGGCCAAGAACGCCGACGTACCGCTGATGGTTTACAACAACCCGCCGATCTACAAAAACGACGTCACCCCGGACATCCTGATTTCCCTGGCCGACTGCGACAACGTGGTGTGCTTCAAGGATTCCTCCGGCGACACCCGTCGTTTCATCGACGTGCGCAATGAAGTGGGTGACCGTTTTGTGCTGTTCGCCGGCCTCGATGACGTGGTGCTGGAAAGCATCGCCGTGGGTGCCGAAGGCTGGGTCTCGGGCATGTCCAACGTGTTCCCGAAAGAAGGCGAAACCATCTTCCGCCTGGCCAAGGCCGGTCGCTTCGCCGAAGCCATGCCGATCTACGAATGGCTGATGCCGATCCTGCACCTCGACGCCCGTGCCGACCTGGTGCAGTGCATCAAGCTGTGCGAAGCCATCGCCGGTCGCGGCAGCGCCCTGACCCGTCCGCCACGCCTGGCCCTGCCGGAAGCCGATCGGGTTTTCGTCGAGCAGATCATGGCCAAGGCCCTGGCCAATCGTCCGGAACTGCCGGACGTCGGTCTCTGAGTGATTGCCGGGCGGGTCCCGTGCGGACCCGGCCCGGCTGCCTGTCTTTGTGCCTCTACAGGAAACGTCAGCATGCCCAATCCTCACAGCACCTCCCGCGCAACCACACCCTCGGGACTTAAACGTGTCGTGGCTGCCGCCATGGCCGGCACCGTCGCCGAATGGTATGAATTCTTTCTCTACGGCACCGCCTCGGCACTGGTCTTCGGCCAGCTGTTCTTTCGCCAGACCGACAGCCCGATCGATGGCATCCTCGCCGCCTTCGCCCTGTATGCCGTCGGCTTTCTCGCCCGCCCATTGGGGGGGTTGGTGTTCGGTCATTACGGTGACAAGTTCGGCCGCAAACGCCTGCTGCAATTGAGCCTGGTGGTGGTCGGCATCACCACATTCCTGATGGGTTGCCTGCCCGGTTTCGACCAGATCGGCTACGCCGCGCCCGTGTTACTGGTGCTGCTGCGGCTGATCCAGGGCTTCGCTTTCGGCGGTGAATGGGGTGGTGCAATTTTGCTGGTGTCCGAACACTGCCCGGACAATCGCCGAGGCTTCTGGGCCAGTTGGCCGCAAGCCGGTGTGCCAGCCGGTAACCTGGTGGCGACCGTCGCGTTGCTGCTGTTGTCATCGAACCTGTCGGAAGAGCAATTCCTCGCATGGGGCTGGCGTGTAGCGTTCTGGTTCTCGGCGGTGGTGGTGCTGATCGGCTACTGGATTCGCACCAGCGTCGATGACGCGCCGATCTTCAAGGAGGCCCAGGCCCGTCAGGCGCAAAACAAGCAACAACAATTGGGCGTGGTCGAAGTGCTGCGTCATCACTGGCGTGCGGTGCTGGTCGGTATCGGCGCGCGGTTTGCCGAGAACATTCTCTACTACACCGTCGTAACCTTCTCGATTACCTATCTGAAACTGGTGGTGCACAAGGACACCTCAGAGATTCTGTTTCTGATGTGCGGCGCGCACCTGCTGCATTTCTTCATGATCCCGCTGATGGGTTATCTGTCCGACCTGGTTGGGCGCAAACCGGTGTACCTGACGGGTGCGATCCTCACCGCGTTCTGGGGTTTCATCGGCTTCCCGATGATGGACACCGGCAACAACTGGCTGATCATCGGGGCAATCACCCTGGGCCTGGCAATCGAGTCGATGACCTACGCGCCCTACTCGGCGCTGATGGCCGAAATGTTCCCGACCCACGTGCGCTACACCGCGTTGTCCCTGTGCTACCAGGTGGCTCCGATCTTCGCCGGCTCGTTGGCGCCGCTGATTGCCCTCACCCTGCTCAACAAGTACCACAGCTCGACACCGATCGCCTGGTACCTGGTTGGCGCCGCGTTGATCTCCATCGTCGCCGTCGGTTTGACTCGAGAAACCCGTGGTAAGTCGCTGCATCTGGTGGATGCCGAATCGGCTGCGCGCATTGCCGCTCTGGATACCGCCGAAACCGCCACCGCACGTCGGGGTGATTCTCTGGCTTGACCTCAATACGCAACCTGTAGCAGCTGCCGCAGGCTGCGTTCGAGCGCGTAGCGGTCGTCAATACGGGCGATACGGTGTGACTGAGACACGGCGTTGCATGGTTTTACGACGGCTTCGCCGCCGAACGCAGCCTTCGGCAGCTGCTACAGGTCATGCGCTGCACCTGGCAACGTATTTAGCTTCACATTCCGACAGGAGTTATTCATGCCCCACATCATCGGCCACAACTACATCGGCGGTGCGCGCAGTGCCGTCGGCAACATCACCGTGCAAAGCCATGACGCGAGCACCGGTGAAGCGTTGCCCTATGCATTCACGCAAGCCACCATTGAGGAAGTCGACGCCGCCGCCCAGGCCGCGGCGGCAGCCTACCCGGCCTTCCGCAACTTGCCGGCGAGCCGCCGTGCGGAGTTTCTCGAGGCCATCGCCGCGCAACTGGATGCGCTGGACGATGAGTTCGTTGCCCTGGTCACCCGCGAGACGGCGCTGCCAACCGGGCGTATTCAGGGTGAGCGCGGTCGCACCAGCGGTCAGATGCGCCTGTTCGCTCAAGTCCTGCGCCGTGGTGATTTCTATGGCGCGCGCATCGACCGGGCCTTGCCCGAACGTCAGCCGCTGCCACGGGTGGATCTGCGTCAGTACCGGATCGGCGTCGGCCCGGTCGCGGTGTTCGGTGCGAGCAATTTCCCGCTGGCGTTCTCCACCGCCGGTGGCGACACCGCTGCCGCCCTGGCCGCCGGTTGCCCGGTGGTGTTCAAGGCCCACA
Organism: Pseudomonas sp. LBUM1645; assembly: GCF_059716185.1. Lineage (NCBI taxonomy): Bacteria > Pseudomonadati > Pseudomonadota > Gammaproteobacteria > Pseudomonadales > Pseudomonadaceae > Pseudomonas > Pseudomonas sp. LBUM1645. Next base: position 2,832,945 of record NZ_CP166811.1, on the reverse strand, counting down.
GCGGGCATATGGCGACTGCCGAGCTCGTGGCCGATGCAATCATCCGCGCCGCCGAGCAAACCGACATGCCCAAGGGTGTGTTCAACATGATCTACGGCGCGGGTGTCGGCGAAGCGTTGGTCAAGCATCCGGCGATCCAGGCGGTGGGTTTTACCGGCTCGCTCAAGGGCGGACGCGCCCTCTGTGACATGGCCGCCGCACGGCCTCAGCCGATTCCGGTGTTCGCCGAAATGAGCAGCATCAATCCGGTGCTGGTACTGCCCGAAGCCCTGCAACAGAGGGGCGAGAAAATCGCCAGCGAACTCGCCGCGTCAGTGGTGCTCGGCTGCGGCCAGTTCTGCACCAACCCCGGATTGGTGATCGGCATTCGCTCCCCTGAATTCAGCGCATTTATTGAATCGCTCAGCGCGGTAATGGCCGACCAGCCGGGGCAAACCATGCTCAACGCTGGCACGTTAACCAGTTACGCCAAGGGCGTGCAGGCGCTGTGGGCGCATCCGCACATCAGCCACCTGGCTGGCCGCGAACAACAGGGCAAGCAGGCCCAGCCGCAGCTGTTCAAGGCCGACGTCAGCCTGCTGCTCAATGGCGATCCTCTGTTGCAGGAAGAAGTGTTCGGCCCGACCACGGTGTTGGTGGAAGTGGCCGACAAGGCCGAACTGCAACGGGCATTGCAGAGCTTGCACGGTCAACTCACGGCCACGCTGATTGCCGAAGCCGGAGACCTGCAAACCCATAGCGAACTGCTGCCGCTGCTTGAACAGAAGGTCGGCCGGGTGCTGTTCAACGGCTACCCGACCGGCGTCGAAGTCTGCGATGCGATGGTGCATGGCGGTCCCTACCCGGCGACCTCCGATGCCCGTGGCACCTCGGTCGGCAGTTTGGCCATCGAGCGTTTCCTGCGTCCGGTGTGCTACCAGAACTGCCCGGATGCGCTCCTGCCCGAGGCGCTGCAAAACGCCAATCCGCTGGGCATCGCCCGTCTGGTGGACGGCAACAGCCATCGCGAACCGCTGTAAAACCACTTAATGAGCAGCGACCTCCTGTGGGAGCGAGCTTGCTCGCGATGGCGCCGCGTCAGTCAACGAAGATGTTGAATCTGATGGCCTCATCGCGAGCAAGCTCGCTCCCACAGGAGGACCGGGCTCCCCGCTTCACTCAATCCAGCAGTGCCTTCAAGTCGTTGTACAAGGCTTCGGGAATCTGCACGCCCTCCACCAAACTGCGCGCTCGCGCCTCGTAACGCCGTTGCGACGGCAAGCGTGCGCCCTGCCCTTGTATGCTCTGGAACATGACTTCGGCACGGGCCAGGTGCTGCTCGGTGGCCTCGCCGAGAAAGCGTCGCGGATCGAGGGCGATGATCAGCTCGCCATGGTACGGCGACGACTTGCTGCCCGCGTCGTAGGCCAGCGATTCGGCACTGGTCAGGTCACCAATCAACGGCCCGGCGATCAACTCCACCATTGCGGCCAGCGCCGAGCCCTTGTGCCCACCGAACGTCAGCATCGCGCCGGCATCGAGTACCACGTTCGCATCGGTACTCGGCTGCCCATCTGCATCCACACCCCAACCTTCAGGAATCGCTTTGCCGGCGCGTCGATGCAACTCGATCTCGCCACGGGCAATCGCACTCGTAGCGAAGTCGAACACAAACGGATCCTTGCCCGAACGCGGCCAACCAAACGCAATGGGATTGGTGCCGAACACCGGTTGATTGCCCCCCGCCGGCGCGACCCAGGCATGACTGGGATTACACGCCAGCGCCACCAGGCCGGCAGCCGTCAGCTGCTCGATCTCGACCCACAGGGCGGAAAAATGCACACAGCGATTGATCGCCAGCGCCGCAATCCCGTTTGCCCGGGTTTTCTCCTCCAGTAATGGCAGACCGGCCTGGAACGCCAACTGGGAGAAACCACCCGCCGCATCGACCCGCACAATCGAAGGGGCCTGGTCGATCACCCGTGGCTCGGCATCGGCCACCACCTTGCCGGCCCTGAGCGAATTCACGCATCCCAGAACCCGGTACAAACCGTGGGAGGCGCAGCCGTCGCGCTCGCCGGCAATCACCGTGGCGGCCACCGCCTGAGCGTGGGCAAGGTTGAAACCGTTGTGCAGCAAGATCGATTCGGCCAGCTCGCGAGCTTCGGCCAGGGACAGTCGTTTCATCATCAACTCCTTGAACAGACCGTCCAGACTGGCCCATTCAAGACGCCACGGCTTGATCGCTTTAGGCCCGGTCGACGACGAATTCGGCATACCCCGGCAACCCGACCATTCGTCGGCTGGGCCGCACACCACCCCTTGACAGCGATCGAGCTCTGCGCGAATATTATTTACATCGCATACGATACAAACGTATGCGACAGACAAACACCACCTATTGAAACGTTGAGGATTCATTCCATGAGCAAGATCGAAAAAGTACTGTTTACCGGCAAAACCCACACCACGTTCAGCGATGCGACCCGTGCCCACGGCAACCTCGACATCGAGCTGTCGTCGCAAGGTGATGCAAAACCGGCCCACGTGTTCGCAGCCACCCAAGCGCACCCGACCGCCGAGCAACTGTTCGCCGGTGCATGGTCGGCCTGCTACATCTCCGCCATCGAACACATAGCCAAGGCGAAAAAGGTGGTGCTGCCGGCCGATGTGTCCGTCGACATCGAGGTCGATCTTGGCCAGACCGGTCAGGCTTATTTCCTTCAGGCTCGATTCTTTGTCCGCTTGCCGGGCGTGGCACACGACGTCGCAACCGCACTGGCGCACGCCGCACACGAACTCTGCCCGTACTCGAAAGCGACGCTGGGCAACATCGATGTGGCAGTGAACGTCCTGACGGCGTGAAGATCGCTTTAATCCATTAAATATGTCGCGTGCGATATAAGCGCATACGAAAACAGTAAAAACTTAGGAAATCATCATGAGCAAGATCGAAAAAGTACTGGCCACCGGCAAAACCCACACCACCGTCAGCGACGCTGGCAACACCTCGCGCGGCCATGACGGCAGCCTCGACATCACCCTGTCGACGCCCGGCAACGCCAAGCCAGCCCACGTGTTCGCCGCCACCCAGCCGCACCCGACTGCCGAGCAACTGTTCGCCGGCGCCTGGTCGGCCTGCTACACCGCCGCCGTCGGGCTGGTGGCCGGTGAGATGAACGTGGTGCTGCCGTCGGATCTGTCCGTCGATATCGAAGTCGATCTGGGTCAGACCGGTGCGGCCTACTTCCTTCAGGCTCGATTGACCCTGCGCGTGCCGGGTTTGTCCCACGACATCGCGACGACACTGGCGCACACCGCCGATCAAATCTGCCCGTACTCGAAAGCGACGCGGGGTAACATTGACGTGGCCCTGAACGTCCTCACGGCATGACGCACCGCGCGGCGTTGCTATCGATCGGCATGGTCGATACGCCACTTATATCGTATGCGCTTTAAGCGCATGCGAATTACAAACCCAACAAAACGTTGAGGACTCAACCATGAGCAAGATCGAAAAAGTCCTGGCCACAGGCAAAACCCACACGACGTTCAGCGACGGTGACAACTCTTCCCGCGGCCTCTCCATCCAGCTCTCGTCGCCTGGAAACCCTAGACTGGCACACGAGTTCGCAGCCATTGTTCCGCACCCAACGGCAGAGCAGTTTTTCGCCGGCGCATGGTCGGCCTGCTACACCGCTGCCGTCGAACTGGCGGCTAAAAATATGAAGGTGACGCTGCCGCCCAATCTGGCCATTGATATTGAGGTCGATCTGGGCCAGACCGGTCCGGCCTACTTCCTCCAGGCCCGGCTGACTCTTCGCGTGCCAGGCTTGACGCAAGACGTCGCGACGGAGCTGGCGCACGCCGCAGACCAAATCTGCCCGTACTCGAAGGCAACGCGCGGCAATATCGACGTGGTCATCAACGCCCTGACAGCGTGATGCACCGTACGACCGGTTCGACTTTCGCCGTCGAACCGGTCGCCACCGTCAGTTAGAGTCGTTCCGACACAATCGCATACGAGGTATATTTCGTTTTTTTGCGAGCCATCCGTCTTTGGCCAACGAGGATGCACATGAAATCCACCGACAACGCCGCCCCCGACAACCTGAAGCTATCCGAATTCCTGTGTTTTGCGGTCTATTCCACCAACCTGGCCTTCGGCAAAGCTTACAAGCCGATACTCGAGCAGCTTGGGCTGACCTATACGCAATACATCACCATCGTCGCGCTGTGGGAGGAAGACGATCAGACCGTCGGCAGCCTGGGCGAGAAGCTGTTTCTGGAATCGAACACGCTGACCCCGATCCTGAAGAAGCTGGAAGCGATGGGCTTTTTGCAAAGGCAGCGCGATCCCGAGGACGAGCGCCAGGTGCGGATCAGCCTGACGAAGAACGGTCGACAGCTGCGCGAAAGCCAACCGGAAATGGGCCTCGCCGACGCGACGGGCCTGACACTCGATGAGTTCACGACCATGCAAAAGTCGATCGTGAAGCTGCGCAACAATCTGATCAAGTCGACGAAAGCCGGGGAATAAGCCGGCACGTCGATCTGGACATTCTCGCGCGCGAACTAGCGCGCCACGTCATCCCGCACCACCCCACGCTCCTCCAGCAAGCGCACAAACATGGTCAAGCTTTGCGACACGGTTCCGCGGCGCCACACCAGCCAGGTGCGCAAATAGCGGAACGATTCCGATAGCGGCCAGACGCTCACGGTGGTGCATCCGGGCATGCTGTTGAGCATGCTGCGGGGCATCAGCGCCAGGCCAGCACCAGCGCTGACGCACGCCAGCATGCCGTGATAGGACTCCATTTCGAAAATCTTGCCGGGCACCGCCGCATCCTTGGCGAACCAGCTTTCGAAGTGATGGCGGTAGGAACAATTGGAGCGGAAGGCATAGATGTTTTCGCCATTAACATCCCGCGCACGATGGATGGGGGAATGGTTGAGCGGTGCGATCACCACCATTTCTTCCTCAAACGCCGGCACGCCTTCCAGTGCCGGGTGCAGCACCGGTCCATCGACAAACGCTGCCGCCAATCGTCCCGACAACACCCCGTCGATCATGGTCCCCGAAGGCCCGGTGGACAGGTCCAGCTCGACCTTGGCGTGCTTCTGGTTATACGCGGCCAGCAGCTCAGGGATGCGCACTGCAGCGGTACTCTCCAGTGACCCTAAGGGAAACGAACCCTGTGGTTCTTCGCCCGCCACCGTCGCCCGTGCCTCCTGAACCAGGTCGAGGATGCGCCGGGCATAGTCGAGGAAACTCCAGCCGGCCGGCGACAGGCGCAGGCGGCTCTTCTCGCGGATAAACAGGTCCACGCCCAGATCCAGCTCCAGTTGCTTGATCCGCGTCGTCAGGTTCGACGGCACCCGGTGGATGTGCTGAGCCGCCGCGCTGATGCTGCCGTGCTCGGCGACGGCTTTGAAAATTTCCAGCTGAACCAGATCCAAGGCACTCTCCAAACGTGAACGATATGCTCAGTATTATTCAGTTTCCAGAAAACAAACGCCACCGTAACCTGAGCGCATCCCCACCTAGCAGGACGGTGCCATGACTCAAGTTTCCAGCCTCACCCATGCCATTTCGATCAACCCCGCCAACGGCGAGCAGATCGGCCACTACCCTTTCGAATCCGCATCGGTACTGGACGCCGCCCTGTCCCGCGCCGCTGCCGGCTTCCGCGCCTGGCGCAGCAAACCGGTTGATCAACGCTCGCAGTTGTTGATCGCCCTGGCGCAGGCATTGCGCGACAACGCCGCCGCGATGGCGAATATGATCACCCTGGAAATGGGCAAGCCGATCACTCAGGCCCGCGGCGAAATCGAAAAGTGCGCGCAACTCTGCGAGTGGTACGCCGAACACGGCCCGGCGATGTTGAGCGCTGAACCGACGCTGGTGGAAGGTGGAAAAGCGCGCATTGAATATCGCCCGCTTGGCCCGATTCTCGCGGTAATGCCGTGGAACTTCCCGATCTGGCAGGTCCTGCGTGGCGCGGTTCCAGCGTTGATCGCCGGCAACACCTACGTGCTCAAACATGCGCCTAACGTGATGGGCAGCGCTTATCTGTTGCGGGAAGCCTTCAAGCAAGCCGACTTCCCCGAAGGTGTCTTCGAGGTCATCAATGTCACGCCGGACGGCGTCTCCACCGCGATCGCCGATCCACGCATCGCGGCAGTGACCCTCACCGGTAGCGTGCGAGCCGGCATGGCCATCGGCGCTCAAGCCGGTGCGGCGTTGAAGAAGTGTGTGCTGGAACTGGGCGGCTCCGATCCGTTCATCGTGCTCAACGATGCCGACCTCGACGAAGCGGTCAAAGCCGCCGTGATTGGCCGTTATCAGAACACCGGGCAAGTTTGCGCGGCGGCCAAACGCTTGATCGTCGAGCAAGGCATCGTCGAGGAATTCACGCGCAAGTTCGTCGAAGCCACGCAAAAACTGGTGGTCGGTGATCCACTGGCCTCCGACACTTACATCGGTCCGATGGCCCGCTTTGATCTGCGTGATGAACTGGATCAACAGGTGCGCGACACCCTGGAAGAAGGCGCGACGTTGCTGATGGGCGGCAAGAAGGCTGAAGGCCCTGGCAATTTTTATGAGCCCACTGTCTTCGCTGATGTCACCGACCAGATGACCTCGTTCAAACAGGAGCTGTTTGGCCCGGTGGCCTCGATCATCACGGCGCGCGATGCGGCGCATGCATTGGCACTGGCGAATGACAGTGAATTCGGCCTCGCCTCAACCATTTACACACGCAACGTCGAGCTTGCCGAGCAGATGGCCGGTGAACTGGAAACCGGTGGCGTGTTTATCAATGGCTATTGCGCCTCCGATCCGCGTGTCACCTTCGGTGGTGTGAAGAAAAGCGGTTTTGGTCGTGAACTCTCGCATTTCGGTGTGCGCGAGTTCTGCAATGCCCAGACGGTGTGGCTGGATCGGCGCTGATTGCATAACGAAGCCCGGGAGCTTTTTGGCTCCCGGGCTCACGCGCTATTCGTTCAGGTAATACAGCTTGTTCACAATCATCCAGCGGTAATTGATGTTCAGTAGCGAGAGATAATCGGTAAATCGCATGCCGAGATAATCATCAGTGACTTTTACCGCGGCGGCATCACCCGAGACATCGATGCTGAGCACTTCCCAAAACGGTTTGACCTCTTTGGCTGCCGGCCCCTCAGCCTTGATCGCACTGATAAATTCCTCCAGGGATGCCCATTCAAGCTTTCCTTCGTAATGACCAATGATGCGGCAAGAAGGATGGAAGGCCTGTCGCAGCAAGGCTTCATCAGCGAACACCATGCCTTCTACATAATTGCGGACCACCACGTTGATGTGTTCTTTAGCCAGCAGTTGAGTCGTCATGTCATACCTCCAGCGTTCTCACCATCGCACCGCCGGATCAGGTTGTTCGATCATCCATCCCACCCTGAAAGTCTAGCACCGCGCGCTTAACCGTCCCGGACGGGCGACTATGATGATGGGGGTCACTTGCCTTTCGAGGAGCTGAGAGATGTCGCTGACTCTTTACTACCATCCGCTGTCGTCGTTCTGCCACAAAGTGCTCATCGCGCTCTATGAAAACGCTGTCGAATTCGAGAAGCGGATCATCGATCTCGCCAACGATGCAGACAGAGCAGAGCTGCAAGCGCTGTGGCCGCTCGGCAAATTCCCGGTCATCCGCGACCACGCTCGCCAGCGCAACGTGGCGGAGACCACGATCATCATCGAATACCTGGACCGATTTTATGCCGGTGAACATCCACTCGTTCCCAGCGATTGGGACACCGCGCTGGAGGTCCGTCTGTGGGACCGTGTCTGCGACCACTATCTCCAGCACCCGCTACAGCAGATTGTGTTTGATCGCCTGCGCGGTACTCACGGCGATTTGAGCAGAGAACGTTCCACACTGCAGACGACGTACGGCATGCTCGACCACCAGATGGCCTCCAGAATCTGGCTCGCCAGTGATGATTTCAGCCTGGCTGATTGCGCCGCGGCCCCGGCACTTTTCTATGCCAGTACGCTTGAGCCGTTTCCCGACGACTACGGTCACTTGAAAGCCTATTTCGACAGGCTGATGAGCAGACCGTCCGTCCAGCGGGTCATCGACGAAGCCAGGCCCTGGTTTTCGTTTTATCCATTTGAAGAGGCCATCCCGGAGCGATTTCGCCAGGCGCCGGACAACACCTGACAGGCCTCGACAATTCGCCTAACCCACCACGTCAATCAACTGCTCGCGCTGCGCCCCCGTCAGCATCGGACCGAAACCTGCCCCGGCATTTTCCGCCATGTAACGCGGGTTGCCGGTGCCGGGGATCACGCAGGTCACCGCCGAATGCGTCAGCAGGAACTTGAGCGCCAGTTGCGCCCAGCTATTGACCCTCACATCCGCGGCCCAGCGCGGTAACGGTTTGTCCTTCAAGCGGGCGAGCAGATCACCACCGCCGAAGGGCCGATTGCAGATCACCGCCACGCCGCGTTCGCGACACAGCGGCAGAATGCGTTTCTCGACGCCACGATCGTCCAGGGCATAGTTGATCTGCAAGAAGTCCAACGGCTCGGCCTTGAGCACCGCTTCCACCTCGTCATACGCCGACGCTGTGTAATGGGTGATGCCGATGTAACGAATACGCCCTTCTTCCTTCCATTTGCGCAAGGTCGGCAGATGGGTTTTCCAGTCCAGCAGGTTGTGAATCTGCATCAGGTCGATCCGGTCGGTCTGCAGCAGTTTGAAGGACTGTTCCATCTGCGCGATGCCTTCTTCGCGGCCACGGGTCCACACCTTGGTGGCCAGAAAGGCCGGCGAGCGCGGCTCATGAATCGACAGCAGTTCACCGGTCGTCTGTTCGGCGCGACCGTACATCGGCGAACTGTCGATCACCTTCCCGCCCTTCTCGAACAACGCGCGCAGCACCGCAGGCAACTGCTTGTAGGCGGGACTTGAAGGCTCGACATCAAAACCGCGATACGTGCCCAGCCCAACGATCGGTAGTAGTTCGGCGCTGGATGGAATGGCCCGGGTCAGCATGTTCTTGCCTCCTGTTTCGGTCGACGGCGTGGATGCTGCAAAAGCCGGATCGAAGGTGAAAACCGCCGAAGCACCGGCAGCCAGCGTGAGTATTTTTCGACGCGTGTACCCATCAGTGTGGCTCATGGAATTGCCCTTCCACATTTTTGCTGTCAGCCACGGTCCACAGCACTTCTCACGCAGCACGCACGAGACTGGCCACATCAGCATAGCTACCGACGAAGCCCAGCCTCAGCGCCTAATGCCAATCAGTTAAGGAACGACACAATCCGTAGCAGCTGGCGAAGCCTGCGTTCGGCTGCGCAGCGGTCGTGAAATCAGACGATGCGGTGTTTCAGGAAGACCGCAAACTCAGGTTTTACGACTGCTGCGCAGCCGAACGCAGGCTTCGCCAGCTGCTACAAGGATCGCGTTGCGGCTTAACTGACTGGCATTAGCCTCAGCGCCACTCTTTCGCTGGGCAGAACGTTGAGCCATTTAACAGCGATGGGCATGGCTGCCCCTCCCGGTACGTCGCGCTATCGGTCTACTACACTCTGACAGCGATCAAGCGATAACCGTCTTCCGGCCAGAGCCGTCAATGCCGCCCACTAAAGTTAGCCGAATGCCACGAATCCTGGTGTCAATCGTCGTCATCATCGCCGTTGTGTATCTGGCGCTGTGCGCTGCACTGTTTGTGTTCCAGCGTGCCCTCATCTACTTCCCGCAACCGCGCGCTGTCGGCACCTCGGCAACGCTGCTCACGTTGTCCGTCGACGACGCTCAGGTGCTGGTGTCCGTCAGGCCGCACGAGGGGCCGAACGCGTTGATCTATTTCGGTGGAAATGCCGAGGACGTCTCCCGGAGCCTGCCTTCGTTTTCCGCAGCCTTTGCCGATCAAGCCCTCTACTTGCTGCACTACCGAGGCTACGGTGGCAGTTCCGGATCGCCCTCCGAGGAGATGATTTCGCGCGACGCCATGACCTTGTTTGACCTGGTCTACGCCACCCATCCACACATTACGGTGGTCGGTCGCAGCCTGGGCTCGGGCGTCGCTGTGCGCCTCGTCAGCCAACGCCCGGCGGCGCGTCTGGTGCTGATAACGCCCTACAACAGTGTTGAAGAACTCGCCGCCCGGCAGTTCCCCATCTTCCCGGTGAAGTGGTTGCTCAAGGACACCTTTGAATCCTGGAAGTACGCCGCCCACATCACGGTGCCGACGCTGTTGATCGCGGCTGAGCACGACGAAGTGATACCGCGTTCCAGCACCGAGCGGCTCTTCACGCATTTCGCCAAGGGGGTGGCGTCGCTGAAGGTCATACCAGGCACGGGGCACAACTCGATATCCGAGAGTCCCGAGTACCTCAAGGTGTTGGGTGATGGTTTGTAAGTGAAACGCCGGTCCTCAGTTTCCCGAAACCAGCCGCAGTCCAATAACACCCGCCAAAATAAGCACGATGCACACTATCCGCAGCGCCGTCGTGGCGTCGCCCAGCAGCACCATGCCCAGGATCGCGGTGCCCGCCGCGCCGATACCGGTCCAGACCGCGTAGGCCGTCCCCACAGGCAGTGTTCGCAGCGAGAGTGAAAGCAGAAAGACACTCGACAGCCCAGTGGCGGCCGCCAAGAGTCCAGGGGTTAATCGCGTGAAACCGTCAGAGCCTTTCATGTAGAAGGCGAAGGCGATTTCGAGGATGCCAGCGATGCCAAGCAGTGCCCAGGCCATAGTCATAGTTCCGTTGGTTGACTCGCCAAGCGTTACGGCTCGGCGAGACGGGGTGAGCGTTCTAGTAACTGATGGAGTACTTCAAACTTTGCCGGCAGCCGCGGGGATCGAGCGGAACGTAACGCCGAGTCGATTGAAGGCGTTCATCAATCCGATCGCATAAGTGAGATCCGCCAGTTCTTTATCGCTGAACTCGGCAGCAGCGGCCTGATAGTCCGCATCGGGAACCCCGGTTTCAGCGACGCGAGTGACCGTTTCCGCCCAATTGAGGGCGATGCGCTCACGGGAACTGAACACGTCACCGGCATCGCGCCACACGGGTACTAATACGAGCTTTTCGACGGTAACGCCGAGTTTCACCAGGTCGCGGGAATGCATATCGATGCAATAAGCACAGCCATTGATTTGCGACACCCGAAGGTAGACAAGATCGATCAGCTCGTGTGAGAGACCGCTGTTTTGCAGGTAGACGTAGACCCCGCCGAAAGCCTTGTAACCTTCGGGTGAAGCCTTGGCGTAGTCGAGACGATTGCTCATGATGAATCCTTGTAGTGGTGGGTTGAAGGACTCCATCGTGCTGCGGCTTGGCCTATTTGATAAGGTCCATGATTAGTCTTGTGTTCTGGGCCATGATGGCCCAGTGACAAACTCCATTCATGGACCTTTGGCCTGGGTCATAGGCTTCCTAGAATGATTCCCCTACGCCATTTCAAAAACGGGTGAATCATGAAAATCCTCCACGTGACTTGCAGTCCTCGCGGGCACACTTCCGAGAGCTCCAGACTTTCTAAAAACGTTATTGGGTATCTACTCAAAAACGATCCAACGGCGACTGTCGTAAACCGAGTGGTGGCCGGTGACGCGATATCGCAGGTGGATGAGCCTTACGCGACTTCCCAACAGTCGTCCGCAGACGTCTCCCAAGAAGGCTCTATTGCTCGCTCGGAAGCGCTGATTGAAGAGCTGGTAAGTGCCGATGTCGTGGTGATTGGAACGCCCATGCATAACTTCACCGTACCGGCTGCACTGAAGGTTTGGATTGATCACATCGCTCGCGTTCGCCGCACCTTCAATGTCGGCCCGGAAGGCAAAACCAGCCTGCTGCGCGACCGTCCCGTCTTTGTCGCCGTATCATCGGGTGGAAGATTTTCCGGGGAGCATCCTCGCCAGCCAGACTTTCTGACGCCGTATCTGAAAGCCGTGCTGGGCATGATCGGGCTGCATGACCTGACGTTTTTCACCGTTGAAGGAACAGCCTTTGGCCCGGAGGCGGTAGCGCAGGCCCGGACCAAGACAGACCAGGCACTGCACGACTATTTTCTAACAAATGCTGGCAGCGCTTTTGGCGCAGACTGAGCGCGAAAGAATGCACAGGCGAGGCTAATGGCCAATCAAATCAACAATTTTTCACCCCTCGATCCAGCCTCCACGGAACCGATTTACCGGCAAATCTACTGGCGGTTCCGCAGCGCGATCACTGACGGCGTGCTCACACCGGGAGAGCGGATTCCTGCGGCCCGGGCACTGGCGAAAGAACTTGGCCTAGCGAGAGGCACCATCGATACCGCGTATTCACTCCTGACCGCCGAGGGGTACATCCAGTCGCGTGGCCAGGCCGGCACGGTCGTGGCGCCGGGGATCAAGGTCCGGGCGTCCTCTGCCGCCACCGAGCGGCCCTTCGGTTCAGCGGGAAGCCCTTCCATCAGGCAAAAGGCGCCGGTCCTGCCCTTTCAAATGGCCCTGCCCGCGCTGGACGCCTTTCCCAGGAAAATCTGGTCGCAAATCGGCGCACGCTGCGTGCGTGCCACCCGGATCCCGGACATGGCCAATCCGTCTGTCTATGGGCTGGAGTCGTTGCGCACCGCGATTGCCACCTACCTGCAAGTCGCACGGGGAATTACCTGCTCGCCCGCTCAAGTGTTCATCACCTCGGGCTATCGAAATACCTTGGCGTTGATCGCTTATGCGCTGTTGAAACCGGGAGATCGCGTGCTGGTTGAAGACCCTGGTTACCTGCCCACCCGCCAGTTGCTGGAACATCTGCAGATGGACGTTGCCCCCGTGCCGGTCGACCAGGACGGCATGCTGGTCGGGCAAGGTGTGAATAGCTCCCCCGGCGCGCGTGCGGCGGTAGTCACCCCGGCCCATCAGAGCCCGCTGTGCGTATCGCTGTCGCTGCCGCGACGTCTGGCGCTGCTTGAGTGGGCGAGCCAACAACAGGCCTGGATTGTCGAAGACGATTACGACGGTGAGTACCGCTACATCAGCCGGCCGCTGCCCGCGCTGAAGAGCCTGGATCGCGAGGGTCGGGTGCTCTACTCCGGGACCTTCAGCAAAGTGCTGTATCCCGGCATCCGGCTCGCATACCTGGTGGTGCCGCCAGCGCAGGTCGAACGATTCGAACACGTCAGCCAGACCTTCCTGGGCGGTTGCCCGGAACTCACCCAAGCCATCGTCGCGACGTTCTTGACCGAGGGTCATTTTGCTCGCCACATCCAGCGCATGCGAAAACTCTACGGCGAACGCCGGGAGGCGACCGCGAGGGGGCTGAAGAAAGCCATGGGCAATCGCATTCGCATTGATGCTCAGCCCGGCGGCATGCACCTGATCCTTCGTCTGACGGACCAGCAATCCGATAAGTCGCTGGTCGAGCGTCTGCAACACGCGGGCATTTATGCAGAAGCCCTGAGCGATTGGAATATCCGTGGACAAACCGATTCTGCGCTGCTGCTCGGGTTCGCCAACATCGACTCGCAGGATGCAGCCGAACAGCTTGGCAAACGCATTCTGGAGTTGATGTAAACGCATCGAGGACCATGGCCCAGTCCATCAGCCCATTCTTGGATCTTCTTCACAGGTCGAGGCGTGCGCATCATGGGGGCTGACCTTCCACCGGGAGTAATCCGATGCCCACACCTCCTCCACTTCGTAGCCTGGCTGTGTTCTCTGGCTCCAATTTCGGCTTCAACCCCGAGTATGTCGACGGCGCCCAAGCCTTGGGTCGGGAAATCGCAAAACGCGGAATACGCCTGGTCTATGGCGGCACCGACAAGGGCCTGATGGGTGTCATGGCCGATGCGGTGCTCGCCGAAGGCGGTGAAGTCATCGGCATCATTACCCGCCTGCTGTTCGACCTCGGGCATCTTCATGGCGGACTGACCCGGCATGAAGTGACGCCAGACATGCGCAGCCGAAAGACGCGCATGAGTGAATGCGCCGATGCGTTCGTTGCGCTGCCTGGCGGCCTGGGGACATTTGAAGAGCTGTTTGAAGTCGCGACCCTGACGCAACTGGGCGAACACCACAAAGGCGTCGCCTGCCTGAACATTGGCGATTTTTTCAATCCGGTTCGCAGCCTGCTCAACCATGCCGTGAACGAAGGGTTCATGAAAACCGAACACAGCGAAATGCTGATCTTCCACACCGATCCATCTGCACTGATTGATGCGCTGGAGCGGTGGCAAGCCCCCACCGTCACGAAATGGATCGGCCCCAAGGTTGTTTGAACTTAGCGCAGCGATCGAAACGCCGTGCGAAGTTCCTCGGTAAACAGTTGCGGCTGTTCCCAGGCCGCGAAGTGGCCGCCCTTGTCGGCCTGGTGGAAGTAGATCAGGTTGCTATAGGCGCGCCGGGCCCACGACTCCGGTGGGCAGTAGACATCCTCAGGAAACACCGTGACGGCCACCGGCAGCGAAATCTCGGTGGTCTTCTGTGCGGCCGAAGAGAGAGGGCTTCGCCCCATGTTCTCCCAGTAGAGCCTAGCTGCCGAAGCAGCGCTATTCGTTAGCCAGTAGAGGGTGATGTCGTCCAGCACTTCATCCTTTGTCGGCGACTGTTGGGGGTCGGCGCCGTATGTCCACCGGGCAAAGCCTGGATGCACGAGCAGGAGCGCGGCGAGGAAGGCCGGTGAATCCGTCGCGCCGTAACCGATCATCTGCGGCCGTGCAGCCATCATCGCGCTGTACGCCAGATTCCCCTGTTTGACGAGCGTGGCGACGGCGTCGTAGGTCGCACGCTCCTCTTCGGAAAATCCCGCTGGCGCCGGTCCACCGACAGCAAGCGCCGCGCTCGCTTCCGCCGGTATCGTGGCTGGCAGGTTTAGGTGAATACCGCGCAATCCAGCCGGCGCCTGGCGCGCCATCGCACTGGTAATGGGGGCGCCCCAGTCGCCACCCTGGGCGACGTAGTGCGTGTATTCGAGGCGCTGCATCAGCTGCGCCCAGACCCGCGCGATGTGGTCCGGATCCCAACCGATACCACTCGGCTTGCTAGAGAAGCCGTAGCCAGGAATGGACGGAATCACCACATCAAACGCATCTGCCGCATTGCCCCCGTGCGCGGGCGGATCAGTGAGCGGACCGACGACCTTGATGAACTCGAACACCGAGCCTGGCCAACCGTGGGTCATGATCATCGGCAAAGCGTTCGGGTGGGGGGAACGCACCCAGATAAAGTGGATCTCGACCCCGTCGAGGGTGGTCACGTACTGCGGCAAAGCATTGAGCTGCGCCTCGGCCTTGCGCCAGTCGTAGTCCGTGCCCCAGTAGCGAACCAGCGCCTGCAGCTGTTCCAGCTGTGCGCCCTGTGATCGATCGGAAACCGTCTCTTTGTCCGGCCAGCGGGTCGCCGCGAGACGGTTGCGCAGATCGACGAGTTCCTTGTCCGCCACATTGACGTGGAAGGGTTGAATGGTTGGGGAATCGGCGGCGGGAGCGGCGCTGGCGAGGGCCGAGACGCAAAGCGCGAGGGTAGCGATAACAACCGCGAATATAGGCTTCATCTTCATTACCTCAGTTGAGGGTCACGATGAGTGATGAGTTTGCGCTTATCGGTCACCGAAGACGCTTTACCAGCCAGTCAGAGAAGACATTGGGCACGTGAGCCATATCGCAAGGGCGAAACGCCAAGCTTCACCCTTGCGATGCCTTGCCCAAATTGCGTAACAGGTCCGGCTCAGACCAGGTTGATTTCGACGTTGATGTTGCCCCGCGTAGCTTTGGAGTACGGACACAGCTTGTGCCCTTCATCCACCAGCGCCCGGGCGGTTTCGCGGTCCATTCCCGGCAGGCTGATGTTGAGGCGAGCCTGCAGCAGGTAACCGCCTGCGTTGGTGCCCAGGTCCACTTCGGCGTCAATGGCCAGGTCAGGCGGGAGCGTGACCTTCATTTTGCCGGCAGCGACCTGCATCGCACCGATGAAGCAGGCTGACCAACCCGTGGCGAACAACTGTTCCGGATTGGTGCCGTCCCCCTTGGTGCCGGGGGACGAAAGCTTGACTTCGAGTCGTCCATCATCACTGCGTGATGCGCCGTCCCGCCCACCCGAGGTGTGGACTTTGGCGGTGTACAGTACTTTTTCGATCTGGGTCATGATGATCTCCTGATTGAAAATGCTGGATGAAAAAGATTGCCCTTCGTGAGCGTATCGACCAGTCCTTCTTGCTTGATGGATTCGCCACTCGTCAGGGCGCTTGCGTAACCCGCAGCGGACTGGACCTTTCAATATAGATGGCGGTGGGCGGCTTCGGGCTATGAATAAGCACCAATCACCCACTTAACTTTTTCAAGCGCCTCACGCAGTGCGCCCATCTCTGCCGACCCCAGCGCCAGGCGAATCGCATGCGGTACATGAGCAGAAGTCGCAAAAGGCTCGGCGGTTGAAACCGCGACTTTTTCACGCAGCAGCGCCGCGGCGATCTGGTCTGCCCTCGCATCTTCGGACAGAGGCAGCCAAAGAAAATAGGACGACGGGTGGCGAATGCACGGAAGGCCCGCCAGCACTTCTGCGGCCATGGTTTGCCTGGCTTGCGCATCCTGGCGTTTTTCAGCTTCCAGTTGCATGACCGTGCCATCGTCGAGCCACGTACTCGCGATCGCCGTCAGCACGCCGGGGGTATTCCAGGTGGTCGCCCTGATCGTTCGCTCCAGCGCGGGCACTTTTTCGACCGGGGCGGCGATGAAACCTACGCGCAATCCGGTGGCCACGCTCTTGGAGAGCCCTGAAACGTAAACGGTCCGCTCGGGGGCGAGTTGCGCTATCGGTGCCGGCGGGTCCTCGGCAAGGAACGCATACGCGGCGTCCTCGATGATGAGCAAGTCATGCCTGCGCGCGATCGTCACCAGCGACTCGCGCTGATCGGCACTCATGACCCACCCCAGTGGATTGTGCAGCGTCGGCATCGAGTACACCGCCCGCACGCGGCGACTCCGGCACAGACGGTCCAGCGCCTCCAGATCAGGTCCCTGTTCGGTCACGGGAATGGGCACGATTTCAAGGTGCAAGGCTTCGGCCAGCACGATGAATCCTGAATAGGTCAGCGCATCCGCTGCAATCACATCACCGGGTTGCAGCAGCGCCATCATCGTCACGGCCAGCCCATGCTGGGCGCCACTGACCATTAACACTTGCTCGGCATCCACCGTCAGCCCTCGGGCGAGCAAATGGCGCGCCACCGAGGCGCGTTCATGCAGGCGTCCGGCGTGTGGCTGGTAGCGCAACAGGGACTCCAGATCACCGCCCGACGCGAGCTGACGCAGCGCATTTCGCAAGAGTTCTGCCTGCCCTGGCAGCGAGGGATAGTTGAAGTTGAGGTCGGTCATTCCAACGGCAACGTTTTTCTGGTCGATGCCCAAGCCCGGCGGCAACGACGTCTCCCGCACGAACGTGCCTCGCCCCGTCTCGCCGCTGACCAGGCCCATGGCTTCGAGCTCTGCATAGACCCGAGAGGCGGTCACCAATGCCAGCCCTTCTGTTGCCGCCAGTTGGCGATGCGTCGGCAAGCGCGTGCCCGGCAACAATCGCCCTGAGCGAATGTCAGCCGCCAAAGTATCCACTAATGACTTGTACCGTGAGCGAGGCATGTCAGATGTATCCATGACAATTTTTTGATTGTAGTGATCGTCGATCATACGATGGAACTCTGCAAATTCAGAGTGCCCTCAGATGGAACGGACCCTGCAAAACCCAACGACGGAAAAGACCGCGAGCGGATGGCTCAACGGGTTCATCGGCGTGCTGATTTTCAGCGGCTCGCTGCCGGCCACGCGGTTGGCCGTGCTGGAGTTTGACCCGGTGTTCCTGACCGTTGCCCGAGCGGCGATTGCCGGCCTCCTGGCCCTTTGCATGCTGATGCTGTTTAAAGAAAAACGTCCCGCCAAGCGTCAGCTTATGCCCTTGACGATCGTGGCAATGGGCGTTGTAGTAGGGTTTCCGCTGCTGACGGCGCTGGCGCTTCAGTACGTGACGTCGGCGCATTCCATCGTCTTCGTTGGCTTGTTGCCACTCGCCACTGCGGTGTTCGGTGTGTTGCGCGGCGGGGAACGTCCCCGGCCGGTGTTCTGGTTCTTCTCGGTGCTGGGCAGCGCTTTGGTCGTAGGGTTTGCGGTCTCCCAAGGCCTGACCGCTTCGCCGACCGGCGACATTCTCATGCTGCTGGCCATCCTCGCTTGCGGGCTGGGTTATGCAGAAGGTGCAAAGCTTTCAAGAACACTGGGAGGCTGGCAGGTGATCTCTTGGGCATTGGTCCTGTCGCTGCCCGTCATGGTCCCGCTGACCTTATTCATGGCCCCGGCTTTGTTCTCGGGAATCTCTACATCCGCGTGGTTGAGCCTGGCGTACGTATCGATCTTCAGCATGCTGATCGGCTTCGTATTCTGGTATCGCGGGCTGGCCCAAGGAGGGATTGCCGCCGTCGGCCAGCTTCAACTGCTGCAGCCATTTTTTGGTTTGGCGCTGGCGGCCACGCTGCTTCACGAGCAGGTCAGCATCGGCATGCTGGGGGTTACCGTCGCGGTGATCCTTTGCGTGGCCGGAGCGAGGAAGTTTTCGAAGTAAGCGGGCGCGACAAGCGTTGCTGCCAGTTTCCGCCATTGGCGCGCTGGCATTCTTCTTCAGAATCGAACTGCACATAGGCCGATACCGGACTGACGAGAACGTCCGCTTCGCTTAACGCAATGGCGGTCAACTCGAGCATGCGTTCGCCTTGCCCGCTGGCCAGCGCCTGATCCTTATTGGCCTGCGTATCGAAGACCCAGATGACCCGCAGACTGGAGGGAAACAGGTCGTAATCGATCTCATGGGTCAGCCAGCAGAACCCAAGGATTTCCACTTTGGCCGTCTCACACGCCTCGGTCAGGGTGGCAATCAGGCGACGCTCGATGTGCGCCTGATCGCGTTTGCTTAACGGCATGGGTGGGTCCTTGTGACGGGTAAAAAGAAGCCATCATACGACACCTCCACGCCCTCTTTGGAGGACGCCCTGCACCCACCGCAAATATGTCTCTTTCGCCCGTGAACCATGTGTTGAAGCGCCAGTCATAGCCGAGCCGTGAATTCCACTTGCCCGCTCAGAGCTATTCATCCATGCGCCAAACCGTCCTGTCCGTTCGCGTTGCCTCGCTCTGTTTCATTCCTTTGTTTTCCCTGTTCGCCAACCCCGCCCACGCCGGTGCCGAAAGGCAGTTGGTGGAAGCCATCAACGACTACCGCGCTCACCCCGATCGCTGCTTGGGGCGCGCGGGTCGAGCGTTATCGCCGCTGGCATTGAAGTCGAACCTGGCCTTGCCGATCGGCTATGGCGGCGGTTTGCGCGATCGATTGAAAGCGTCCGGCTATCAGGCAGTGACCGTGCGCACGATTCGCGTGGTCGGTGCGCAGGATGCCGATGAGGCCTTCGACATGCTCCAGAGCGATCACTGTGGGGCGTTGCTCGATACCCAATATGCCGACATTGGCGTCAGTCGTGCCCGGAGTGAGTGGCAAGTGGTGCTGGCGCAGCCCGTGCTGGACAGTCGTGTGGGTGATTCGCGAGCCGTCAGCAAAGCGTTGCTGGCACAGGTCAATGCGGCACGCTCAAAGCCGCGCCTCTGCGGTCGTCAGCGCTACGCCGCCGCACGGCCATTGGCCTGGAATGCAGCCCTGGGCGCAGCGGCACAAGGGCACAGCAAGGCGATGGCCTACGGCAACTACTTCGCCCACCAGGACCCCGACGGTGAGATGCCCGCGGACCGGGCCAGAGCCGCTGGTTTCCGTGGCCGGCAGATCGGCGAGAACATCGCCGCCGGCCAGGGCTCACCGAGCAAGGCAATGTCGGGCTGGCTGGCCAGCCCGGGGCATTGCGCCAACCTGATGAACCCGATGTTTACCCAGATGGGCGCAGCCTATGCGGCGGACGCACGTAGCGATGAAGGCGTTTATTGGACGATGTTGTTTGGCGCGCCGTGAGTGATTGTGCGGCGCCTTATTTGGGGCGCCGCACCGCCCTCACCTTCCCACTGCCACCGCCGCCGCAGAAAAACTGATCGCCGCCGTCTGATTCAAGCCCCGACACGCCGACGCCGGCCGGCAGCTTCACGCTCTCCAGCACCTCGCCGGTGGTCGAATCGATATGGCGTAACTCACCCTCGTCTTCTTCCCAGGTGCCATGCCACAGCTGACCCTCGACCCAGGTCACCCCGGTGACAAAGCGGTTGGATTCAAGGGTGCGCAGAATCGCGCCGGTCTCGGGATCGATCTGATGAATCTTGCGATCCCGATACTCGCCGACCCACAGCGTTCCTTCCGCCCAGGTCAGCCCTGAGTCACTGCCGCCAGGTGCCGGAATAGTCGCGAGTACACGGCCGGTCTGCGGGTCAATTTTCTGGATGCGGTCCTCGGCGATCTGGAACAGGTGCTGGCCGTCGAAGGCGGTGCCGGCATGGGCGGCGACATCGATTGAACGCAGTGTCTTGCCACTCGCTGGGTCCAGGGCGTTGAGTTTGTCACCGCTGGCAAACCACACGTGCTGGCCGTCCCAGGTGACGCCATGCACCTTGTCGACACCGGCAAAGGGTCCATATTCACGAAGGATTTTGGCTGCTGACTGTTTCATGTTGGCTTTCCTCGTTACGGATGTGTGGCGTTCATCCTAGTCACCCGGCAACGGAACCGGGAGTAACAAGGTCGTCGCGAAACCCGGCACCGGCGGGGTCATCCAGCGACGTGCCCGGCCACGACCGAACGACTGCACCTTGCCCGCGCGGGCCAGTTCATCGAGCGCCCGCTGCACCGTGCGCTGGCTGGAACCGAGGGCCAGTGCCAGGGCCGAGCTCGACCACGACTCACCATCGACGAGGAAAGCAAACACCGACCCGTGCTTCTCTTCGACGTGTTGCGCCAGCACCACAACGTCGGAGGCAACCAGCGCCACCAGCGCAAAACCGCGTTGGGTTGCAGTCACGCCGGCCAAGGGTTTCAGCGCCGCGCGCAGTCGCCCGATTTCGACTCTCAACCGCGCGCGAAGTGATTCATCGGCATGCTTCAAACGAAAGGCTCGGGCAATCAGCGTTTCCCTCGACACGTCGGCCGGCCACGCTTCGGCCAGTGCCCGTGCGAGGGCAAACAAGACCGGGCGCGTAGCGAGGGGAACCGACATGCCGGCGCCACGCACCACGTAGCGACAGGCGTCCACGACCATCGACGTGGACGCGAGTAACGCTTCAACCTCCTCCAGCAACAGAGGCCGTTCTTCACCATAGGCAATCAAACGCGCGACGGGCGTGTCCAGGATAAGGGCAGCGTTTTCCACCTCGGCCGTCAGCGCAGGAATATCGGCTTCGCGCGCGGCGTGCTCAGCCCTTGTGAGTGCAGACCGCGCCTTGTTCGTCTCGAGTCGTCGCATCGCGATCCCCGCCACGACCAATTCGTGGGCGGTGCGCAATGCCGGTGGCAAGGGCGCGGGGTCCAGTTCGGCGAGCAACACGTCGGCCTCTTCGAGATGCCCGATCAGCAGCAAACGCCGAATCTGCAGATACCGCGCATGAGCAGCGTTCACTCGATCGCCGTGTGCCTCAAGCATCACCCGCGCCGACTCGAGTGCCTTCACCGGCCAGCCCAACTCCCGGGAGGCCAGCGCGATCTCGGCCTCGGCGACCACACAGCGCGCCCGAGCCAAGGCCTCCTTCGGCCCGAAGGCCCGCGCCGCCCTTTGCACCAGCGTCTTGGCTCGCACCAGGTCGCCGAGTTGCGCCATCGCAATCCCGCGCAACGCCAGCGCCGGCGCATCCTCGCGCAACGCGACCCGGTTCAGCGCGCCGAGCGGATCACCCGCCGCCAGCGCCTGCGCTGCGGCCGTGATCAGCGAGTCCATCGCAATCCCGCCACCGTTGTCACTCCCACCGTCGGATGTTCGCTGTTGAGTCTATCTCACGATGACCCATCACGAAGGCTCCGCCAGCGGCCAGCGGGTATCGGTTTTTTTATCGGGGTGATTTAAAACGGTTGCTCGGCCTGAGGAACGGCGCGCTTTTGCTGGCACAGCAAAACCAAACACTCGCTGACGAAGGCGCCAGCCACCGCCAACGCCATGTCTTTCTGTGAATCCCAGGGATCGTTCTGCGCGCCGATGAAGGCACGCGAGGTGTCGTCACCCAGGTAGGCGCCACCGATCCATTCCACCAGTTCGTAAATGGCCGACGTCGACAGAATGATGTTCAACGCCATAAACACCAACCAGAAACCCCGCAACGGCGTCAGGCGCACCAGCACTTCTCGAATGGGGTAAGCCATCAGCAACCCGTAGCTCAGATGAACCAGCCGATCAAAATGATTGCGATGCAACCCCAGCGCTTTATCGAAGCTGACCCCGGTCAAGGCTGAACACCATTGGTCGTACGGCACCTTGGCATAGGTGTAGTGAGAACCCAGTTCGTGAATGCACAGGAAAACGAATACCAGGCTGATGGAAACAGCCGACAGGCGAAACCGGCCGGAGACAGCCACCAGCGCGCCCACAAGGAACAGCACCAGCAGATTTTCCAGCGCCCAATCGACTCGGCTGCGGGGTGAATAACCCGACACCACGACGATCAACACAAACAGCATCAGCAGCGTCAGGTCGTATCGCAGGTGTGCCTTGGGCTGCATGGTTTGAGTTCCTCACATCGGAGAATGGCGCCTGAGTCCTTCTACATGGATCAACCGATCGCTAAACCGGTTCAGGCACACCGACAAAAGGCAGCCCTCACAACGTCATCGTCCAGCCGCCCACCCCGGCTGCCGTCCGAGGTCTTTGAACAGTTCAAAATGTGAAGGAACAATTGCGGATTCTGGAAGACCTGCAACCGATGCCCGTGCAGGCGATGGAGCAGATTGCGGAACTGCGGCGACAGGCCTGCGAAAGCGCCGATTTCACTGAAGGGCTGGCGGCCTTCACCGATCGCAGGCCGGCGGTGTTTAGCGGTAAATAGCACAGCAGATCCGATCTGAAATTTTCACCGTTTGTGCTGCCCAAGCCACGCCCCTGTAGGAGCAGAGCTTGCTCGCGAAGAGGCCATCACATTCAACATCCCTATTGACTGAGCCACCGCCTTCGCGAGCAAGCTCTGCTCCTACAGGAGCGGGCTTGCCCGCGCGCCCTCGTTTCATATGTAAAACAAATCCCCGCTCCGCGTTACCTCAACAACCCCTTCTTCCTCGCCATTTCCCATGGTATGCACATTCGATGTGAAATTTCGTGCCATACAAGAAACCACGTTTCGTATATGAAACACGCCAAAAACCTCAAAAACTTCGCAACTCATTAATAAACAAGGATTTTCTAACAAAAACTCAACCTGGCATTGGGGTGGCATTGTTCATGCACTAAACACCGTATCACCTATAAAACAGACCAGAGACCCTTCCCAATGGCTGTGAACGAGATGTACGCCATCGCCCCTCAATGGAATAAACCCGCTCCCAAGGAAGATCTGGAGCCCATCGAAATTGAATTTCGCAATGTCGGCAAATGTTTCCCGGCCAAAGGAAAATCCGAAGCGCCGTTTGCCATTCGCGAAGTCAATTTCAAAATTCGCCGCGGTGAAGTGGTGTCGATCATCGGCCCTTCCGGTTGCGGCAAAAGCACCATCCTGAACATGGGCTCTGGCCTCTATCGACCTTCCGAAGGCGAAGTGTTCGTCGGCGGTGAAGCGGTGACAGGTCCGGTTCGCCAAGTCGCTTTCATGTTGCAAAAAGACCTGCTGATGCCATGGCGCAGCATTCGTCGCAATGTCGAACTGGGCCTGGAAATTCAAGGTGTACCGGCCGCCAAGCGTCAGGCCGTGGCCAAAGATCTGCTCGATCGCTGCCACCTGCAAGGCTTTGCCGACCACTACCCGTTCCAGCTGTCGGGTGGCATGCGTCAGCGTGCGGCCCTGGCTCGGACCCTGGCCATCGACCCGCAAGTGCTGTTCCTCGACGAGCCGTTTTCCGCCCTGGATGCGCAGACCAAGATGATCCTGCAGCAGGACATGGCGCGGATGCTGTTCGATGAAAAGAAAACCGCCCTGTTCATTACCCATGACCTGATCGAAGCCATCGCCATGTCCGACCGGCTGCTGGTCATGAGTGCCCGCCCGGGCACCATCATCGAAGAAATCAGCGTCGACCTGCCGTTTCGCGACAACCCGCTGGAGCGCCGCAAGCTGCCGGAAATCGGCCCGCTGGCCGGTCGCCTGATGGAATTGCTGAAAGTCGGCGAAGACACCGAACTGCATTGATCAACGCCCTTGCGGCCATCAACCGATTCAGGAGTACGCATGTTCAAGTCTCTGTTTCAACGCTTCAGCCAGGCCACCGGCATTGCGCTCGGCCTGGGCATGGCCTTCGCCGCGCAGGCGCAGCCAACCGACGTGACCTACTTGTTGCCGGCGCCGCCGAATTCGCCGGCGTTCGCCCCGTGGATCATCGCCCAGCAAAAGGGTTACTACGCCGCCCAGAACCTGAACATGACCTTCATCGCGGCCAAGGGCGGTGTGGACGTGGCGAAGCAGATCGGTGCCGGTAACGCCATGCTCGGCGGTGCCCTGGGTGATACCCCGATTGTGGTGCGGGCCAACGGTATTCCGGTGCGCTCCGTCGCTGTGTTGGGCGCCGGCGGTGTGACCATGATTGCCACCAATGCTGCCGAGAACATCAACTCGATCACTGACCTTAAAGGCAAGACCATGACGGTGATGTCCTACTCGGACACCACCTACTACGCCTTGCTCGCCTCCCTGCGCAAAGCAGGCCTGAGCAAAACCGACGTGAACATCCAGGCTGCCGGCCCGTCGGGCGTCTGGCAGTTGTTCTCGGCTGACAAAGCCCAGGCAATGGCGGGCGTACCGGACTGGGTGGTCAACGCCGAAGAAGCCGGTGTGAAGATCAAACTGATCCCGCAATCGCAAATTTTCGAGAGCATGGCCCAAGCAATCCTCGCTTCGGACGACGCCATCAAGACGCACCCGGAGATTGTTCGCGGCGTGGTCCAGGCCACCCTGCAAGGCATGCGCGACATCATCCAGGACCCGCGCGCCGCTGCGGTCACCTTTGCCAAAGCCGTGCCCGCCTACGCCGGCAAGGAAGATTCGCTGGAGAAGGTCTTCAAGCTTTACGTCGAACACGTCTACGCCAATCAAACCGTACTGGGTCGCATCGATCCGGAGCGGCTGGAAGCGGTCCGCACGTTCTATGTCAGCGAAGGCATCGTCACCCAGGAACCGAAGCTCGACGACCTGTACACCAACCAGTTCATCGACACCCAAACAGCTGCGCAATAACGGCGAGTGACAACAAGGTAACGACACGATGAAAAACCTCAATAACTCCATGCTCGGCAGCGTTGCACTGCTGATCCTGTTCCTGGTGCTCTGGCAATGGGGCCCGGGACTGCTTGGCATGCCTGAATTCGTCATGCCGCACCTGAGCCGCGTGGCCCAGGAAAGTGTGGTGATGTGGCAAACAGGCGGCCTGCTGCAACACACCTTGATCACCGCATTCGAGATCATCGTCGGCTTCGGCCTGGGTGCCCTGCTCGGCGTGGCGATCGGTGTTTCGCTCGGGCTCTCGCCGGCCGCTGAAGCCATGCTGTCGCCTTACATTCTGGCCCTGCAAATCGCCCCGAAAGTCGCCTTCGCCCCGCTGTTCGTGATGTGGCTGGGCTACACCATCTACCCGAAGATCCTGATCGCGATCCTGATTGTGTTCTTCCCGGTGATGATCAACGTGCTGTCGGCCATCCGCACCGTTGACCCGGACATGATCAACCTGGTCCGGACGATGAACGCCAGCCGCTGGCAGATCTTCCGCCTGGTGGAGTTCCCTTCGGCCATGGCCGCGCTGTTCTCGGGCCTGCGCATTGCCTCGACCCTCGCTGTGATCGGCGTCACCGTCGGTGAGCTGGTCGGCGGCAACCAGGGCCTGGGTTTCCTGCTGGTCGATGCCGAAGGTCAGGGTAATACCGCGGGCGTATTCGTCGCCATTGTGATGCTCACGCTGATCGGTGTGCTCTCTTACGGCGCGGTGGTCTGGGCCGAGAAACGCGTTCTGCATTACATGCCCAAAGCCATGCTGAGTACTCAATGATGACGGCCCTCAATCGTTTGCTCGAAGGCCGCCGGATCCTGGTCACCGGGGGCGCCCGCGGATTGGGTTATGCCTTCGCCCAGGCCATCGGCCGCGCCGGTGCCCACGTGGTGATCGCCGATATTCTTGCCGAACGCGTCCAGCAATCGGCCACTGAACTCGTCGCCGAAGGCCTGACCGTGCATGGCGTGACGGTTGATCTGGCGCAACCCGATTCGATCGATGCCTGCGTGGCTGAAGCCACCCGCTTGCTCGGCGGCCTCGACGGCCTGGTGAACAACGCGTCAATCACCAATTCCGGCGGCAAGACGTGCGAAGAGCTGAGCCTCGATACCTGGGATCAGGTCATGCAAGTCAACGTGCGCGGCACCTGGCTGATGACCAAGGCGTGTCTGCCGGCCCTGCGCGCCAGCGGTCATGGCGCCATCGTCAACCTGGCGTCGGACACGCCGCTGTGGGGTGCGCCCAACCTGCTGGCCTATGTCGCCAGCAAGGGCGCAATCATTGCGATGACCCGCAGCCTGGCCCGCGAACTGGGCACCGACAACATCACGGTCAACGCCATCGCGCCGGGCCTGGTGCTGGTCGAAGCCACCGCCTACGTGCCCGAAGCACGTCACCGTTTGTACAACGACCACCGGGCCATTCAACGCCCGCAACTTCCCGAAGACGTCAGCGGCGCCGTGCTGTTCGCGCTGTCCGACCTCGCCCGCTTCATCACTGGACAAACCTTGCCGGTCAACGGCGGGTTCGTCATGCCCTGAATCAGGAGACAGCCATGACCGATTTATCAGCACAGCAAGAAACCCCGAAAAGCTGGGAACAGCCAGCCGGCAGCGATCTCGAAAGCTGGATGAAAACCCGCATCGCCCGCTACGACACGCGCAAGTACGACTGGAACGCGCTGAAGTTCCAGGCCGACTACGACCCGAAATTCCGTCGCGCGCAAATGCGCTACATCGGCACCGGCGGCACGGGCGTGAGCACCGATATGAACACCATCCCGTCAGAGAACTTCACGTTCTCCACCATGGTGATTCCGGCCGGTCACGAAGGCCCGCCACACCTGCACACCGACGTTGAAGAAGTGTTCTTTGTGCTGCGCGGCAAACTCAAAGTGGTGATCGAGAAGGACGGTGAGCGTTTCGAAACCATCCTCACCGACCGCGACGTGATTTCCGTGCCGCCCGGCGTGTACCGCGAAGAGATCAACATCGGCGATGAAGACGCGCTGATGTGCGTGATGCTTGGCGCGAAAAAACCGCTGACCCCGACCTACCCGCCAGAACACCCTCTGGCCTCGATCAAGCGCGGATAAACCCATGTCGTACGCCATCGATAATCTCGTCCCGCCGTTCACGGCTGACCTCCAGGCACAACTGGCCCTGAACTTTCCGGTGCGCACGCTGGAGATCGCAGGCGGTCGCCAGGCCTTTCGCGAATGCGGGTCCGGGCCGGCCATTGTGTTGTTGCACGGGATCGGCTCGGGCTCGGCGTCGTGGTTAGAGGTGGCGCAGGAACTTGGCCAGAGCGCCCGGGTGATTGCCTGGGACGCTCCCGGCTACGGTGATTCCACGCCGCTGAGATCGCTGGCCCCCGACGCTTCGGACTACGCCGAACGACTGCTGCAACTGCTCGACGCACTGGGCATCCAGCGCTGTGTGCTGGTGGGTCACTCCCTCGGGGCGATTACCGCCACGGCGTTCGCCAGCGGCGTGCAGCAGCAACGGATCAGCCGGCTGGTCTTGATCAGCCCGGCCCAAGGCTATGGCCATCCATCACGTGCCTTGCAACGTCAGGAAGTGCGCAACAAACGCCTGCGTGCCTTGGAACAACTGAGCATTCAGCAAATGGCCGAGCAACGCAGTCCCTACATGCTTTCACCCGCCGCCAGCCCGAAAGCACTGGCCTGGGTGCGGTGGAACATGGCGCGGCTCAATCCCGATGGCTATCGCCAGGCCATTGAACAGCTGTGCAGCGATGACCTGCTGCGGCACCCACCGCTGTCGATGCCTTGCGAAGTGCATTGCGGCGAAGCCGACGGCATCACGGCGCCCGAAAGCTGCCTGACCCTGGCCAAAGCGTTGGGCGCCACGTTCAACCTGATTGCCGATGCCGGGCATGCCAGCCCTATTGAACAACCTTATGTCGTGGCGGGCCGTCTGGCCTTTGCCATTAAAGAATCCCTGACAGGTGCATCTCTATGAACGATTCAGATCTGCTGAAGGACGCTCAGGACAAATACATCGTGCCGGGCCTGGAGCGCGGCCTGCTGCTGCTCTGCGAATTCAGCCGGCGCAATCGCACGCTGACCGCGCCGGAACTGGCCCGGCGTCTGGCGCTGCCACGCTCGACCATATTCCGTCTGCTGACGACCCTGGAAACCATGGGCTTCGTCACCCGCAGCGGCAATGAATACCGCTTGGGCATGTCAGTGCTGCGCCTGGGCTTTGAATACCTGGCTTCGCTGGAGCTGACCGAACTGGGTCAGCCGCTGCTGGCTCGTTTGTGCGACCGCCTCAACTACCCGAGCAACCTGGTGGTGCGCGATGGCCGTTCGATCGTTTACGTGGCCAAGGTCTCGCCGCCATCAGTGTTCTCCAGTGCGGTCAACGTCGGCACTCGCCTGCCCGCCCACGCCACTGTCCTCGGGCGAATTCTGCTCGAAGACCTGTCGCTGGCCGAGTTGCGTGAGCTGTACCCGGAAGAACACCTGGAGCAGTTCTCGCCGTGCACGCCGAAAACCGTAATGGAACTGTTCGACCTGGTTCAGGCCGACCGCCAGCGCGGTTTCGTCAGCAGCGAAGGCTTCTTCGAGTCAACGATCTCGACCGTCGCTGCTCCGGTGCGCGATGAGACGAGCAGGATCGTCGCGGCGCTGGGCGTCACGATCCCGACCGCACAGATCGCTCACGTCAACTTCAACGAGTTGCTCCTGCAAGTGCGCCGTAGCGCTGACGAACTGTCGCGACTACTCAACTACAACAGCGCTGCTGCCCATGACGGTCAGCACCGCGTCACTGCGTTGATGAGGGATTGAAATGAGCCTTTATCAACTGCAAGACAGCACCGCGATTGTCACCGGTGGCTCTTCGGGCATTGGCCTGGCCTGCGTCGAGTTGTTGCTCGAAGCCGGCGCGGCCGTGGCCTTCTGTGGCCGGGACGAAAACCGGCTGCGCAGCGCCGAAGCCCAATTGCGTCAACGCTTCCCCGAAGCACGGCTGCTCGCCCATGTTTGCAACGTGCTCGATGCGGACTCGGTCAAGGCGTTTGCCGCGGCTAGTCTGGCCGCATTGGGCCCGGCCAGCGTGCTGATCAACAACGCCGGGCAAGGTCGGGTCTCGACCTTCGCCGACACCACCGATAGCGCCTGGACCGAAGAGTTGAACCTGAAATTCTTCTCGGTGATCAACCCGGTCCACGCCTTCATGGCACAGCTGCAACGCCAGCCGAACGCGGCCATCGTCTGCGTCAATTCGCTGCTGGCCAGCCAGCCGGAACCGCACATGGTCGCCACCTCGGCCGCTCGCGCCGGGGTCATGAACCTGGTGCGTTCGATGGCCACCGAATTTGCCGGTCAGGACATTCGGGTCAACGGCATCCTCATTGGCCTGGTTGAGTCCGGGCAATGGCGCCGACGTTTCGAGGCCCGTGAAGAGCGGGACCTGAACTGGACCCAATGGACCGCCCGGCTTGCACAACAAAAACACATTCCCTTAGGGCGCCTGGGCCTGCCGATTGAAGCGGCCCGCGCGATCCTGTTTCTGGCCTCGCCTCTGTCGGCTTACACCACAGGCAGCCATATCGATGTTTCTGGAGGCCTGTCCCGCCATGCGTAATGAAAATACTGTCACCGTTGGCGCTGCCATCACCGCATTTCTCGAGCAGTGCGACGTCAAGGCCGCGTTCGGCGTGATCTCGATCCACAACATGCCGATCCTCGATGCCTTCGCCGTTCGCGGAAACATCCGTTTCGTCATGGCTCGCGGTGAAGCCGGCGCCACCAACATGGCCGACGCCTATGCCCGCACCACCGGCGGCCTCGGTGTCTGCCTGACGTCCACCGGCACCGCAGCCGGCAACGCCGCAGGCGCAATGGTCGAAGCGTTGACCGCCGGCACCCCGCTGCTGCACATCACCGGGCAGATTGAAACACCGTACCTGGACCAGGAATTCGCCTACATCCACGAAGCCCGCGACCAACTGACCATGCTCAAGGCGGTGTCGAAGGCTGCGTTCCGTGTGCGCAGCGTCGAAACCGCGATCAGCACCCTGAAACTGGCCGTGCAAACCGCCCTGACCGCTCCTACCGGGCCGGTCAGCGTGGAAATTCCGATCGACATCCAGTCGACCTTTATCACAATGCCGACCGACCTCTCACCGCTGCCGATTCCGGTGGCCGTACCTGCGCCTGAAGCGCTGGACCTGGTGGCCGAGCGTCTGGCCACAGCCACCCGTCCGCTGTTGTGGCTCGGCGGCGGCGCGCGGCATGCCGGGCCTCAAGTCAAACGCCTGCTGGACATGGGCGTTGGCGTGATCACCTCGACCCAGGGTCGCGGCGTGGTCAACGAAGATGACGAGCGTTGCCTCGGCGCGTTCTCGCAAAACAAACTGGTCGAGCAGTTCCTGCAAAGCTGCGATGCCTTGCTGATCGCCGGCTCCCGTCTGCGCAGCAACGAAACCTTCAAGTACGCGCTGAAATTGCCACGCAACACCTTGCGTATCGACGCCAACCCGGCCATCGAAGGTCGCAGCTATAACAGCGAGCTGTTCATCTGTGGCGACTCGGCGCTGGCCCTTGAAGGCCTGGCGGATCGTCTGGAAGGTCGCCTGCAGATCGACCCGACATTCCTCGCTGAACTCAAGGATGTCCGCGAAAAATCCCGCACCCAATTGATCGCCGACCTCGGCCCGTACTCGGCCATGGTCGAACAGCTGCAAGCCATCACCGGGCGCAATTTCTCCTGGGTGCGCGACGTCACGCTGTCCAACAGCATCTGGGGCAACCGCCTGCTGACCCTGTTCCACCCGCGCGCTGGCGTGCATGCCCTCGGCGGCGGCATTGGCCAGGGCCTGTCGATGGGCATCGGCGCTGCCGTGGCTGCGGCTGAAACGGCGCCTGAGCGCAAGGTCTTCGCCCTCGCCGGTGACGGCGGTTTCATCCTCAACCTCGGCGAACTGGCGACGCTGGTGCAAGAGAAAGCCAACGTGGTGATTCTGCTGATGAACGACCAGCGCTACGGCGTGATCCGCAATATTCAGGACGCGGTCTACGGCAGCCGTCACTGCTACGTCGACCTGCACACGCCGGATTATTCCAAGCTGGCGGAATCCCTGAACCTGCGCCACGGCCTGGTCACCGACCTGAAGGATTTCGGCCGCGTGGTCGACGGCGCGCTGGCTCAACCCGGCCCGTTCCTGCTGGAAGTCGACATGCTCGCCGTCGGCAGCTTCGCCACCCAGTTCGCCGGTCCGCCCAACAGCGAAACCAAAGCGCAAAAAGCCACGGCCTGAGGACTTCGTCATGTTGCATATCACCATGATCGGCTGCGGCGCCATTGGCGTCGGCGTGCTCGAACTGTTGGAGAAGGATCCGCAGCTGTGCGTTGACTACGTCATCGCTTCGGCCGGGTCTGAAGAACTGGTCCGCCAGCGGCTGGCCAGCTTCAAGCAACCACCGCAAGTGCTGACCGCGTTGCCGACCGACGCCCGCCCGGACCTGTTGGTCGAGTGCGCCGGCCACCGCGCCATCGAAGAACATGTGCTGCCCGCGCTGGAGCGTGGCATCGCCTGCCTGATCGTCTCGGTCGGCGCGCTGTCCGAAGTCGGCCTGGTTGAACGCCTGGAAGCAGCTGCCGAACGCGGCCAGACCCGAATAGAGTTGCTGCCCGGCGCCATCGGCGGCATCGACGCCTTGTCGGCGGCCAAAGTCGGCGGGCTGGATTCGGTCAACTACACCGGCCGCAAACCGGCTAAAGCCTGGAAAAACACCCCCGCTGAACAGGCCTGTGACCTGGACAGCATTACCGAAGCCACGGTGATTTTTCAGGGCAGCGCCCGAGAAGCGGCACGGCTCTATCCAAAAAACGCCAACGTCGCGGCGACCTTGTCGCTGGCCGGACTCGGCCTGGACCGCACTCACGTGACGCTGATCGCCGATCCGCTGAGCGAGGAAAACGTCCATCACTTCGAAGCTCGCGGTGCCTTCGGCGGTTTCGAACTGAGCTTGCGTGGCAAACCGCTGCTGGCCAACCCGAAGACCTCGGCGCTGACCGTTTACAGCGTTGTCCGCGCCTTGGGCAACCACGCCCATGCGATTTCGATTTAGGGGACCGTCGATGACTCTCGAACAGACTTTACCGATCTGCATTGCCGGCGACTGGCGTCTCGGTCGCGGCGAGCGTTATGCCACGTGCTACCCCGCCACGGGGGAAGCCGTCGCCTGGCTGAATGCCGCCAGCGTCGACGACGTTGAAGACGCCGTGCAAGGCGCCCATCAGGCGTTTTTGCACAGCGGCTGGGCGCAGCGCAAACCTCACGAACGGGCCAGCGTGCTGTACCGCATCGCCGAGCTGATCCGTGAGCGCAGCGAAGAACTGGCGCAATTGCAGCGCCAGGACAATGGCAAACCGATCAACGAAACCCGAGCCCTGGTGGCCAGCGCCGCCGGCACGTTCCAGTTCTTCGCTTCGGCCTGTGAAACCCTCGAAGAAACCATCACGCCGTCCCGTGGTGATTTCGTCAGCATGAGCGTGTACGAACCGATGGGCGTGATCGCCGCGATCACCCCGTGGAACTCGCCGATTGCCAGCGAAGCGCAAAAAGTCGCTCCGGCGCTGGCCGCCGGCAACGCGGTGGTGATCAAACCGGCGGAAATCACCCCGCTGATGGCTTTGCAACTGGCGCGCATCTGCGAAGACGCCGGCTTGCCTAAAGGCCTGCTCAGTGTGCTGCCAGGCAAGGGTTCGCTGCTCGGTGATGCGCTGACGCGTCACCCGCTGGTCAAGCGCGTGTCGTTCACCGGCGGCACTAAAACCGGCAAACACATTGCCCACATCGCCGCTGACAAGATGATGCCGGTGTCGCTGGAGCTGGGCGGCAAATCACCGACCATCGTCCTTGACGACGCCGACCTCGATCACGCGGTGGCGGGTGTGTTGTACGGCATCTTCAGCTCCTCGGGCGAAGCCTGCATCGCCGGCTCGCGGTTGTTCGTCGCCCGTGCGTTGTATGAGCCGTTCATGGCGCGCCTTGTGGCCGCTGCGGCCGAATTGCGCGTCGGTGATCCGGCCGATGAACGTACCCAAATGGGCCCGTTGATCAGCGCCGGCCACCGCGAGTCGGTGGAGCGTTATGTTGCTCTAGGGCTGGCCGAAGGTGGACGCCTGCTGCTCGGTGGCAAACGTCCGAGCGGCGGTGTGTACGACCAGGGTTATTACTACCCGCCGACCATCCTCGAAGGTTTGAACAACAGCCAACAGGTCTGTCAGGAAGAGATCTTCGGCCCCGTCCTGGTGGCGATGCCCTTCGATGACGAAGCGCAATTGCTCGAGCAGGCCAACGACAGCCTGTACGCCCTCGCCGCCGGCATCTGGACGCGCGACTACAAACGCGCCTGGGCGCTGGGCCGAAAAATTCAGGCCGGTACGGTGTGGATCAACACCTACAAACAGTTCTCGATTTCCACACCGTTCGGCGGCTGGCGCGACAGCGGTCTGGGCCGTGAAAAAGGTCGCCTCGGCATCCTGCAGTACATGGAACAGAAAAGCCTTTATTGGGGCATGAATGAACAGCCACTGGCCTGGGCCGGTGTGCAACGAGAGGTTGGGTTATGAGCGTTTTAGGCATTGATGAAGTCACCTACGGCGTCGAGGACCTCGACACCAGCGTGCGTTTTTTCAGCGACTGGGGCCTGACGAAAGTCAGCGAGCAGCCTGACGAAGTGATCTTCGAAACCCTTAACGGTTGCCGCGTGGTGCTCGCCGACATCAACAAGGCCGGTTTACCGCCCGCCATCGAGGCCGGTTCGACCGTGCGCGAAGTGGTCTGGGGCGTCGAAAGCGACGCTGACTTGAAGCTTTATAGCGAACGAATCGCCAACGATCCGGGCTTCATCGAAGCGGATGGGCGCATCGGTTGCACCGACCCCAATGGCCTGGCGATCCGCCTGCAAGTGACCCGCAAGCGTGAACTGGAGATCGAGTGCAGCGGCCATAACACCTGGCAGACCAAAGGCCGGATCAACAAAGCCGCGCCGATCTACGACCGCGCCACGCCGATCGAAGTCGGCCATGTGGTGTTTTTCGTCAAGGACGTCAACGCCTGCGAAGCCTTCTACCACGAGCGTTTCGGCTTCCAGGCATCCGACCGCTATCCGGATCGCGGGGCGTTCCTGCGCACCGCCGAAGAAGGCGGCCACCACGACCTGTTCATGCTGCAACTGCCCGCCCCTCGTGCCGGCCTGAACCACGTCGCCTTCACCGTGCGCGATGTGCACGAAGTGTTCGGTGGCGGCATGCACATTTCCCGCCGCGGCTGGGCAACGGAAATCGGTCCGGGTCGGCACCCGGTGTCGTCGGCGTTCTTCTGGTACTTCAAGAACCCGGCTGGCGCGCTGGTCGAGTACTACGCCGACGAAGACCAACTGACCGGCGAGTGGGAACCGCGTGCCTTCGAGCCTGGCCCGACAATGTTCGCTGAATGGGCAATCGCCGGCGGCATCGATGGCAATACCCGACGCCAGCAGCATGTCGAAGCGCCGCAAGGCAAATTCCTCACCGACAAACCGAAACCCTGAGCAGGAGTTACTCATGTCCTCACTGAATATCGCGATTGCCGGGGCCGGTATCGGTGGCTTGACCGCCGCCATTGCGCTGCTTCGCGCAGGCCATAACGTCACCGTATTCGAACAGTCGAAAGCCTTTTTGCGGGTCGGTGCCGATATCAACCTGACACCTAATGCCGTACGTGCTCTGGATGGTCTTGGAGTGGGCGCTGCCGTGCGCATTCCGGCTGCACGTCCAACGCACCGGATCAGCCGCCTGTGGGACAGTGGCGAGGAAACTTCGCGCCTGGAAATGTCCGATGCCGCCGAACAGAAATACGGTGCACCGCAACTGACCATTCACCGCGCCGATCTGCTGGCCGCGCTGGCGGACGTCTTTCCGCAGGATCAGGTGAAGTTTGGCAAACGCGCCGAGCACGTCGTGCAAACCGCCGACGGCATCGAGTTGCGCTTCAAGGATGGCAGCCGTCACGTCACCGATCTGTTGATCGGCGCCGATGGCATCCATTCGGTGGTGCGTAATGCGCTGTTCGGTGATGAGCAACCGCGCTTTACCGGGGTGGTCGCTTACCGCGCCGTCGTGCCTGCCGAACGCGTGGCCCATGTGCCGAACATTCAGGCATTTACTAAATGGTGGGGCCCTACCCCGCAAAGCCAGATCGTGACGTTTCCGTTGAACCAGGGTCGGGACATTTTCATCTTCGCCACCACCGCTCAGGACAGCTGGCATGAAGAGTCCTGGACCAGCGCAGGCGATGCCGACGAGTTGCGCAGCCATTATCAGGACTTCCACCCGGATGCTCGCGCCCTGCTGGATGCGTGCAACGAAGTGCTCAAGACCGCGCTGTATGAACGCGATCCGCTGCCGTTCTGGTCCAAGGGCGCGATGACGCTGCTGGGCGATGCCTGTCATCCGATGATGCCGTTCATGGCTCAGGGCGCCGGCCAGGCGATCGAAGACGCGGTGGTGCTCGCTCGCCATCTGCAAGACCTGACCAGCACCGCGCAGATCGCCGATGCCCTGCAGGCTTATCAGCAGGCGCGGCTGCAACGCACTAGTCAGATCCAGATCGGTTCGCGCGGCAACCAATGGCTCAAGGACGGCGGCAACGCCGACTGGGTTTATGGCTATGACGCCTGGGCCGTGCCGATGCCGAACGTGGCGTGAGCAGGACCGTAGACATGAGCGAAACCTTGCTGGTGACCGTGCTGCTCAAGCACGACCAATCAAAGAACCTGGAAGAGATTCAGCGGCACATGAAGCAGCAGGACTGGTGGGAACGGTTTCCCCCGCAAGGCGTCGAGGTGGTGTCCTGGACCGTGGCCATGGGCCTGGGCCAGATCGTCACCCTGCGTTTGCCGCCAAGCCTGCTGCCGACCCTCAACGTCGAGCTCGAACGCTCGGCCTGGGGCGTGTTCAGCACCGAAGTTTTCCCGACGTATGACTTTATTCCCGTGCGCGAAATGATCCGCGAACGGGTACGTAACGGAGGTCAATGAGATGAGCAACACCGAACCCTACCTGGAGCCCCATCAGGCCCGCAAACGTCCCAATACTCAATTCGAAGAGTTGCTCGGCGACTCCATCGAACGTGCCTTTGGCAATGGGGTGACCGAGTTGCCCGACCTGCTCGCGCACCTGAATCTGGCCGGGCCGCCCTGCCCGCTGACCACCGGAGAGTGGACAGCAGACGCCTAT
Organism: Pseudomonas sp. LBUM1645; assembly: GCF_059716185.1. Taxonomy (NCBI): domain Bacteria; kingdom Pseudomonadati; phylum Pseudomonadota; class Gammaproteobacteria; order Pseudomonadales; family Pseudomonadaceae; genus Pseudomonas; species Pseudomonas sp. LBUM1645. Next base: position 2,796,382 of record NZ_CP166811.1, on the reverse strand, counting down.
AAAACCCTGATGGCTCGGCTGGGCGAATGAGCCGCCGGAGGACAATAAGAAATGAACATGAATACAACCGTCGATCCAGCTGAAAACCTCTTGGCCAACGGGTTGAAAAACCTTTGGTTCCCGGTCCTGCCCTCCGATCAATTGGGTGAAAAACCGGTATCGATTCGCCGTCTGGGCTACAAGATCGCCCTGTGGCGCGACAACGACGGCAGCGTCCATGCCCTGGAAGATCACTGCCCTCATCGCGGCGCGCCACTGTCCCAAGGGCCGGTGCTGGGTGACCGTCTGCAATGCCCTTATCACGGCGTCGAAGTGCGCTGCGACGGCACGGTCACCAAAGTCCCCGGCAGCCCCGGCTGCAAACTCGAAGGCAGCCGCCCGACACGCATGTTCCACACCCGTGAAGCCGCGGGCGCCATCTTTCTGTACAACGCTGCAGATCCGCACGTGGACACCCCGCCGGAGTTGGTCCTGCCAGAGCAACTGACCTCCCCCGAATGGAGCAGCTTCCTCTGCTACACCGAGTGGAAAGGCGATTATCGCTACGTCATCGACAACGTCATGGACCCGATGCACGGCACTTACCTGCACAAGATGTCGCACTCCATGAGCGAAGGCGAAGCCACCGCCAAGTTCGTCACCCGCGACACCGACAACGGTTTCTTCTTCGAAAAAGAAGGCCAGCGCGGGGTGAATTTCGACTGGACCGAGTTCATGGATAACGGCTGCCACTGGCTGCGTCTGGAAATCCCCTATCCGAAAACCGGCGGCCCGGGCGGCAACTTCACCATCATCGGTAGCTACACACCGAGCAGCCGCTCCTTGTCGGCGGTGTTCCACTGGCGTTGCCGTCCACTGACTGGCTGGCAGCGCGACACCTGGCGTTTCCTCTACAAAAATCGCCTGGAAGCACGGCACTGGGCGGTGCTGGAACAGGACCGGGTGCTGCTCGAGTTCATGGAGCCGGACGCCAACCAGCGGGAAAACCTCTACCAGCATGACCTCGGTGTGGTGCGTCTGCGTCGCTACCTGAAAAACGCGGCCAAGGCCCAATTGGAGCTGATCGACGCGAAGCAGTTGCCATGAACGCAGCCGTGCAACGTGTTCAGGCCGGCTCGTTGATCGAGCCGGCCAGCGCCACCTGGTCGAATGCCTTGCTGATCGGCAATGAAGTGGTGATGTCCGGCATGACCGGCCATCCCGCTACACGCCTGGCCGTTGTGGCTGACGCGCCGCTCGATGCCTACGCCCAGACACTCGTCGTGTTGAACAAAGTCCGGGCGCTGGTTGAAGCGGCGGGTGGGCATGTCGGCAACATTTACCGGCTGACGGTGTATGTCACCGACATCGCCGACAAGGACGAAGTGGGTCGCGCACGGCGTGACTTCTTCGAAGGTCAGGCGGTTTTTCCTACCTCCACGCTGGTTGAAGTGAGCGCGCTGGTGTTTCCCGAACTGCGGGTGGAGATCGAGGCCGGCGCGCGTCTCGATCTCGATTTGCGTACTGTCGAAAAGAGGTGACCGATGTCCCATTCCTCCCCCCTCACCGCTCGCGTGCACACGCTGCGCTATGAAGCCGAAGGCATCATCAGCGTCGAGTTGCGGCCGTTTGGCGACACGGTGTTCGCCCCATTTGAAGCCGGCTCACACATCGACCTGCATTTACCCAACGGACTGGTGCGCAGTTATTCATTGCTCAACTCGCCGAGCGATCGAGGCCGTTACGTGATCGGCATCCTGCGTGATCGCAACAGCCGCGGCGGTTCGGAATTTGTGCACGCGCAACTGCGGGTCGGCATGCAACTGCCGATCTCGTCGCCGCGCAATAATTTCCAGCTCGACCTGAGTGCCAAACACAGCGTGCTGGTGGCCGGCGGTATCGGTATCACACCGATTTACTGCATGTTCCGCCAACTGCTGGCGCTGGGAAAATCCGCCGAGTTGATCTATTGCGCCCGCTCGCGACAGGAAGCCGCGCTGGTTGAGGAACTCAGCGGCTTGAGTGCCAAAGTCGTCTATCACTTCAACGATGAAAAAGGCATGCCGCCAGACCTGAGCGCTTATCTGGCCGATCAGCCCAGCGATACGCACTTCTATTGCTGCGGTCCGACGCCGATGCTCGATGCTTTCGAAAGCACCTGCGAAGGCCTCGGCTACCCTCATGCGCATATCGAGCGCTTCGCGGCGGCCGAACTGCCGCCGTCTGAAGACGCGCAGAGCAGCTACAGCGTCGAGCTGAAAAAAACCGGCAAGACGCTGTCGATCGAGCCGGGTTTGAGTTTGCTCGACGTGCTGCTTGAGGCGGGTTGCGACATCGAGTACAGCTGTCGCGAAGGGGTGTGCGGGTCGTGCGAAACACGGGTTCTGGAAGGTGATGTCGACCACAGGGACGGCGTACTGACCAAAGCCGAACGTGCGGCCAACAAATCCATGATGGTATGTGTGTCGGGTTGCAAGAGTCGGCGCTTGGTACTGGATCTATAACGCGAGCATCAAGTTTCCAGGGTTAAACAGGCCGACAGGTATGTCGGCCTTTTTTATGCGCGTGAAATAAAAAACGCACAGTGCACGTGCAGTTTCGTTACCCCTCGACGCGCCTGTTTCATGGGCAATACAAACAAATATGTTTCCCATATAAACAATTGTTTTTATTGAGTTTTTAAGCACCTGAAAGCGCTTCAACAGTTGGCATAGTTTCTGCTCAGGTAACCCTGAGTTCATAGGCCATACGCCGTATTACCCATGAAACAATAAAAACAGAAACGCACTTAATAAAAGCAACACTCGACGTTATCCGCCCATCGCCACTTTCAAGGCGAACGGAACAGTGTTGCCGGTCACTTTGTAGCGTTCAATTGAGCAGCGGAGTCAACATGAAGCATTACGTTATATGTATGGGACTGATGATGAGCAGTTGCGTGAGCTTCGCCGGTGAACCCGGTCCCGCTGCGCCCGTGACATCGACTACCGGCAAAAAGCCGTTTCCGCATATCAACTGGCGCAGCGACGATGGCGAAAGCAGCCTGGACATCGGCGGTGCCCTGCGAACCAACTACCGCGACGAGCATTGGGACACCACCGAAAACAACGGGCGTTTTCTCTTCGACACTTTCCGCGTCGACGTACAGGCGACTTACAAAAATCTCTATAGCGATGTCGGCTACTGGTTTCAGGATGACGGCAAGCGCTCCATCGACCGCGGCTTCGTCGGTTACCGCCTCAACAGCAACTCAAACCTGCAACTGGGCGCGCCGTTCAAACCGTTTGGCCTGGAACCCTATCCGCAATTTGGCTGGAGCTATCACCTGCCCTTCTTCATGGGTTATGGCGTCAGCGCCGGCACAGGCTTGAAGTACAGCTACAAGGATCAGGATTGGGATCTGCAACTGGGGTACTTCCCGCGCATGTTGCCTTCCGACATTCGCTACTCGCCGGAAGTCGGGCGTTACGCCGACCTCAAGGACAATGCGATCCCCTTCACCCAGTCGCGCCAGGACAACGAGAAACACAACCAGATCAACGCCCGGGTCGCGCGGACCTTTACTAATGACGGCTGGAAAACCGAAATCGGCGCGTCCGTGGCCACCGCCCAGCTGTACAACGCCACCACCAAAGACGACGGCGATTACTGGGCCGGCGGTATCCACGCCATCATCAACGCCGGCGCGTGGACCGTCTCCACCCAAGGCATTCGCTACGAGTACGACCCCAAAAACCCTGCGGGTGTCAGCAACGACTCGGTGCTGATGGGCGGCAACGGCCTGACCCCGGCGTACCTGATCGCCTCCAAAGCCACCATTGCTTCGCTGAACGTCGGCTATGACATCCCGACGCCGAAACTGGGTCAGTTGAAGAAGATCAAGCTGTACAACGACTACAGTCGAATGATGAAAGACAAGAGCGGTTGGGACGATTCGCAGATGTACACCGTCGGCGCGCAGTTCCTGGCCATGCCGATCATGGCGTGGGTCGACCTGACCTGGGCAAAAAACGCCAACCCCTATGGCGGTGCGGAAAACGGCACGGGCTTTACCAATACCAGTTCGGTTGGCAGCAATCAGTGGTATTACCGGACCAACGTGAATATCGGGTATTACTTCTGACCCACTAAGATCACAAAAACAGGTTCCTCGCCGCCCCCGGGGAACACAGCCTAATGTTGATCAGATAAGCAATTTCAGCTGCGACGCACGTCCTTAATGAAATGGCTACCCCCGCCGCCCCCTGTGATCGCCCACTAAGCTTTCACCGGGGGCTCATCGGAGACTGTTGCCATGAACAAAGTAGCTATCGCCGCCATCGACTTGGGAAAACACTCTTTTCATCTGCATGCGCAAGATGATCGCGGCCATGAGATTCACCGCAAAAAATCCAATCGAGTGACGCTCATTCGATACCTGGCCAACCTGGAACCCTGCATCGTCGTGATGGAGGCCTGCGGCGGCGCCCACTTCATGGCGCAGGAGGTCGCCAAGCTGGGGCATACGCCCAAGCTCATTGCACCTCATCTCGTGCGTCCTTACGTGAAAAGCAACAAAAACGACTTCGCTGATGCCGAGGCTATCTGCGAGGCGGCGACCCGACCGACGATGCGTTTTGTGCCGCCCAAAACCCAGGCCCAGCAGGCGCTGGCCATGTCCAACTCGATACGTGAGTCGTTCATTAAAGACCGCACGGCGACCGTCAATCGGATTCACGCAGCCCTTCTGGAGGTTGGCGTCAGCCTGGCAGCCGGCTTCAAAGCCATCAAAGAGCTCCCAGCGTTGCTTGAGGTCAGTTCATTTTCTGAACGCATCAAGAAAAATCTGATGCTGCTGCATGAGCACTTCAACTATCTGGATGGGCAGGTCAAGGCGCTGGATAAAGACGTGGAATGCCAGGCCGCTGAAGATGATCTGGCGACGCGCTTGATGACCATGCCGTGTGTCGGCCCGATCACCTCCACCGTCCTGGCTGCCGAGTTGGGCGATGGCAAACAGTTCAAATGCGGCCGAGGCTATGCAGCCTCGATCGGGTTGGTGCCCAAACAGCATTCCACGGGCGGCAAGAACGTTCTGCTGGGTATCAGCAAGCGTGGTGATCGAAACCAAAGACGCCTGCTCATCCAGTGTGCCCGTGTTTATTTGATACAGCTGGAGCGACAGAAAGGCGCTTTGGCGGACTGGGTCCGTCAGCTATTAGCGTCCCACCATCACTCCAATCTGGTGGTCTGTGCATTGGCCAACAAGCTGGCAAGGATCGCTTGGGCGATTGCAGCACACCACACTGAATTCGATGCAGGGCCAAGCGCGATGAACGCCTGACCCTGCTGTCACCCGAGCACCACCCACCTGGTTTTGCGATGCTGGATAACAGATGACGTGAACGGCCAACCGGCCTGACGACAACCCTGAGCTGCTACACGGCTGAAAGGCCGTCACCTTAATTAGGGTCGTTAGGCATCGATTCTCATCGAGGCGCGGGGCCATAACCCCACTCAGACGCCGGATAGATGAAAGCAAGCCAAACACGCATCAAAAACAGTATTGCAGAAAAGGGGGTAACCATAGATGTAGCAGCTGGCGAAGCCTGCGTTCGGCTGCGTAGCAGTCGTAAAATCAGCAACTGCGGTGCGTCAGGCGGACCGCGTTAGCCGGATTCACGACTGCTTCGCAGCCAAACGCAGCCTTCGGCAGCTGCTACAGATTGCATTGCGGCTTAATTGACTGGCATTAGGAACACAGCCTCCTTTTTCAAGCCGGACCAGCCAAGTCAATTGCTCATGTCCGGGTTTTGCGACCAATGGCGGAGACGGCCCCTCAAACCAACAGAATCCGTCTAATCCAGCAGTCTCAGCCTCTCAATCAGACGTGGATCGTCGACCACGCAGCACGCTACAAACAATTGCTTACAAAATAGAAACTCATTAAACCCGATCTTGTACTACCGGGTGTTAGCTTGAGCGCTTTATCAGGCCATGAGATGCCAAAGTCTTAATTATGCGCATCAAACTTCCCAGCCTTCCTGCCCTCGGTGCTTACCTTGCACTCTCTTGCCTGTTTGCGGCCGCATGGTTCGTCAATCCTGCCAATACGCACTCTTCCTTTGCCCTGATCAGTCCAGTGATGGCAGTGGCCGGCCAAGTGGCCAAGCCCATTTATACCAGCCGTTTCGCCTCCTCCGGGCTGGTGGATTTCGTGCATTCCTCGGCGGTGACCGCCTTGCCCGACGGCAGCCTGATGACGGTCTGGTTCGCCGGCTCCCGCGAAGGCGCAGCCGATGTACAGGTGCGCTCCGCCCGTTTCGACCCGAAAAGCGGCGAATGGGGGGCTGAAAAGGTATTGGCGACTAGGGATTCGACCCAACAGGGCACGCGAAAATACATTCGCAAGCTGGGTAACCCGGTGGTTGCCCTCGCGCCGGATAATCGCGTGTGGCTGTTCTACGTGTCCGTGTCCATGGGCGGCTGGGCCGGCAGCGCGGTCAATGTGATGGTGTCAGACGACTTCGGTGAAAGCTGGTCCGCCCCGCGCCAGCTGATCACCTCACCCTTTCTGAACATCAGCACGCTGGTCCGGTCGGCACCGGTGTTTCATGCCGACGGCTCCATCGGCTTACCGGTCTACCACGAGTTTCTGGGCAAGTTTGCCGAGTACCTCTACTTGAGCGCAGACGGCGATGTGATCGACAAATTCCGCATCAGCCACGGCAATAATTCATTGCAACCCACGGTGGTTCCGCTGGACGGCGAGCGCGGCATCGCCTTACTGCGCTATGCCGGCGACACCTACCACCGTGTGCTGGCGACCCGCACCGAAGACGCCGGTCAAACCTGGAGCGAACCTTATCCGCTCGATCCCTCGAATCCGAATTCCTCGTTGGCCGCCGTCGCGACGCCCGAACATGGGTTGCTGGTGGCGCTCAACGACCTGCAGGAAGGACGCTTCAAGCTGAGCCTTTATGGGACCGACGCAAAAATGGACGATTGGCGCTCGTTGCGGGACCTGGACAAGTCACCTGATCCCGAAGGCGCTCCGTTTTCTCCCGAGGCCTACAAGGAAATCATCGGTAAAGAGTTCCGCGGTTCCAGCGGCGCGCTTCGTCAACCGCTGGAGGCACAGTTCCTGGATAACCTCGACAAACGTGTCTGTAAAAGCCAGGGGTGTGAGTTTGAATATGAATACCCGTACTTCATCCGCAGCCCCGACGGGATGTATCACTTGGTTTATACCTGGAACAACACCTTCATCAAGCACGTCACCTTCAACGATGCCTGGCTCAACGAGCGTCGCAAATGATCAGCCTGTGGCAAGCCCATGTCAGCTTCGCAATGATCATCTTCCTGGTGCTGCCTTCTTTCGGCTTGCCCAGGACCTGGCGGATCGCACTGTTGGCCGCATTGCTGGCAGCCAGCTTCATACCGCTGAACGGGTTGTCTTGGGCTGCCTATATGCGCAGCTACATTGATGACCTGGCGATCACCTCAATGGTGTTCATGGCGTGGGGCTGCTTGCGTCGGCTGGACCTCCTGCCACCTGCGCGGGGCAAAACCGGCGTATTGATCCTCTTCGCCGCGATGGCCCTGGTGCTGTACCCGGCAACCCTGGGCATGAGTGATCTGGACCCCTACCGGTTTGGCTACAGCCCACGCCCCATGTTGATTTTCGTCGCTGTGCTGACCCTGGGCCTGTTTTACCTGCGTAACGGCCTGGCGGTCGTGATGCTGGCCAGCGCGACCCTGGCCTTCATTGCCGGGATCAAACCTTCGCAAAACTATTGGGATTACCTGGTTGATCCGCTGCTGGGTCTGTATTGCTGCCTGGCCCTGCTGATGCTCGCCATACGCTGGACGTATCGCCGGGCAACCAAGCGCCGCGGTGCCGTGGGCGATGTGTCCAGTTCCGTTTGAGATTTAACGACTTTATTAACAGGGGAACATGGATGGGTTGGTTGCACTCGAGACGTTTACATTACTGGCTGGGCGCGACAGCGATTACGTTCGCGCTGTTTGCTGTGCTTCGGGTCATGTTTTTTTTCGGCTATTCCGGTTTCGACGCCAACGCCCTGATCGACAAAAATGACGTCATGGAAACCCTGGGGATCGGCTTTCGTTTCGATCTGCGCCTGGCCATCCTGGCGATGTTGCCGTTGGCGTTGCTGGCCTGGATTCCTCGCTGGAACCTGATCGGCAGCCGTCTGCTTCGCCGGATCGCGCGCGTGTATCTGGTCGCGGCCCTGAGCGTCCTGCTGCTGATTTACATCATCGATTTTGGTCATTACGCCTACCTTGGCGTGAGGATCAACGCCACCGTGCTGCGCTTCATCGAGGATGCGCAAATATCCCGTGACATGGTCTGGCAGACCTACCCGGTGATCTGGATTTCACTGGGTTGGCTGGCAACGGTCGCGTTGGTGACACTGGCCCTGGTGCGTCTGGAACGCGTGACGCTGGACCGCCCTCGCAAAGCCATTCGCCGGCTCTCCGCGACATTGGGCGGCGCGTTGATGGTCGTGGTGGTGCTGCTGGGCATTTTAGGTCGTGTCGAAAACATGAACCTTGAAAACCCGGTCCCGCTGCGCTGGAGCGATGCGTTCTTCTCGGGCAATAACCAGATCGCTGCGTTGGGCCTGAACCCGGTGTTGTTCCTCTACGACACGGTCAAAGTCGGCCAGTCGCGCTATGACGAAGCGCAGGTGCGCGAACACTACGCGGTGATGGCCAACTACCTGGGCGTGGACAAACCCGACCCGCAAACCCTTGATTTCGTCCGTCACCAGGCGCCACAGCCTTACAAAGTACCGGGCTCGCGGCCACCGAACGTGATGTTCGTCATGCTCGAATCGCTGGGCACCAGCGCCGTCGGTGCCTACGGCAACCCGATCAATCCGACGCCGAACATCGATCGCCTGGCCACGCAGAGCTGGTTCTTCGAGCACTTCTATGTGCCGGTGACGGGGACCGCAAAAACCGTCTGGGCCAGCATTAGCGGTGTACCTGACGTCACTCGACAGGAAACCGCGACGCGCAATCCGTTGATCACCAAGCAGAACACACTGATCAACGCCTTCACCGGTTACGACAAGATCTACACCATTGGCGGCAACTCCGGCTGGGCCAACATGAATGCCTTGATCCGGCAAAGCATCGACGGCGTTCGCTTGTTCGAAGAGCGGGATTGGAAGTCCCCGGTGGTGGATGTTTGGGGGATTTCCGATCTGGACCTGTTCAAGGAAACCGACCAGATCCTGCAAGCACTGCCCAAGGACAAACCGTTCTTCGCCTATGTGCAGACGGCCGGCAACCATCGTCCCTTCACGATTCCCAAGACCAATGATGGATTCGAGGTCAAGCACCCTACCCTGGAGGAAGTGCAGGCCGCAGGATCGCGCAGTGTCGAGCAGTACAACGCCGTGCGTTTGCTGGACTTCAACATCGGTCGCTTGATGGAAATCGCCAAGGCCGGCGGCTGGTACGACAACACCATTTTCGTGCTGTTTGGCGACCACAACACCCGTATCGCGCAAATCCCGTTCCTGGCACCGGCCTACGAGCAACTGGGTCTGGAAAGCAACGCGGTGCCGATGATCATCCACGCACCGGGTTTGCTGGGGACGCGTAAGGTCAAGGAAGCGGTCGGCCTGGTGGACTTGCTGCCGACCGTGGCGGGCATGGCCGGCCTTGAGTTTCGCAACAGCGGCATGGGCCGTGACATTCAGCAGCCTGCGCCCGAAGGCGAACGCGTGGTGCCATTGGTGTTGCGTGAAGGCACATTCCCGCTGATTGCCGGCGTCACTCAGCACTACATGGTGCAGATGGAACACGACGGCAGCTCGCCAAGTCTCCATGACCTGGCCTCACCGACGCCGCTGGACAACGTCGCCGAGCAAAACCCTGAAGAGTTCAAGCGCCTGTCGCAGCTGACCCGCGCCATGCATGAAACCTCAAGGTTGATGCTGTACCAGAACGTACGTAAGTAACGGCTTTCCCGCGTCTATGCTTGAAATAGACGCGGGACCTCCCCGTGACGCCAGTAAAAGACTCTGCCTATCACGACCCAATACTCCCCCTATTAGCTGACTTCCCAACTGGGGTCTAACCTTATCCGAGCGCCGGCACCATAAGCCGGCCGGTCAAGAGCTGATAAGGAGATAGGAATGGGTCAGAAGCCTGACTAAACCTGCCGTAGGCCACCGTGCAGGCAACTCGATTGCCGCTATTCAGAATTCCCGTGTGATCAAAACAATCAGTTGATCAAACTGCTGGCCCTGCAGCCTGTGTCATTGGTTTCGCCCGTTGCTGTTTAACGCCCACATTGGGCCGGATAGCCGGATGAATACGACCAAAGGTAGCTCACACATGGCAAACGAATCGAAATGCCCGTTCATTGGCGCCGCTGGCGGTGGCACGACAAACCGCGACTGGTGGCCGAACCAACTGAATCTGAAGATCCTCCATCAGCACTCGTCCCTGTCCGACCCCATGGACGAGGGCTTCAACTACGCCGAAGCATTCAAAAGCCTGGACTTTGAAGCGGTCAAAAGAGACCTGACTGCGTTGATGACCGATTCCCAGGACTGGTGGCCGGCGGACTTCGGTCACTACGGGCCACTCTTCATTCGCATGGCCTGGCACGCCGCCGGTACGTACCGCACCGGTGACGGTCGTGGTGGCGCCGGTTCCGGTCAGCAACGCTTCGCGCCACTCAACAGTTGGCCGGACAACGTCAGCCTCGACAAGGCACGCCGGCTGCTCTGGCCGATCAAGCAAAAGTACGGTCGTAAAATTTCCTGGGCGGATCTGATCGTCCTCACCGGCAACGTCGCGCTGGAATCCATGGGCTTCAAGACCTTTGGCTTTTCCGGCGGTCGTCCGGACGTTTGGGAACCGGATGAGGACGTCTACTGGGGCTCGGAAAACAAGTGGCTGGGCGGCGACACCCGCTACGGCAAAAAAAACGAGCCCATGCAGGAGCCTGGCGAAGGCCCACTCGTTGCTGAGCCGGGGGAAAATGAGGAGAGCCGCACCGACCAGGGGCGCTTCCTGGAGAACCCGCTCGCCGCCGTGCAAATGGGCCTGATCTATGTGAACCCGGAAGGTCCGGAAGGCAACCCCGACCCGGTCGCGGCCGGGAAAGACATCCGCGAAACCTTCGCGCGCATGGCGATGAATGACGAAGAAACCGTGGCACTGATCGCCGGCGGCCACGCCTTCGGCAAGACCCACGGCGCCGGACCTGCCGACAATGTCGGCGCCGAGCCCGAAGCCGCTGGCCTCGAACAACAAGGCTTTGGCTGGAAGAACAGCTTCGGCACCGGTAAAGGCCCTGACACCATCACCAGCGGCCTGGAAGTAACCTGGACCACCACGCCCACCCGGTGGAGCAACAACTATCTGGAAAATCTGTTCGGCTTCGAGTGGGAACTGAGTAAAAGCCCGGCCGGTGCGAACCAGTGGATACCGAAAAACAACGCCGGCGCCGGCATCATTCCGGATGCTCACGACCCGTCCAAGCGTCGCAATCCGACCATGCTGACCACCGACCTGTCGCTGCGATTCGACCCGATCTATGAACCGATTTCGCGGCGCTTCCTGGCCAATCCAGACCAGTTGGCCGACGCGTTCGCCCGCGCCTGGTTCAAGCTGATCCACCGCGACATGGGTCCCCTCTCCCGCTACCTCGGCCCGGAAATGCCGAGCGAAGAGCTGATTTGGCAAGATCCGATTCCAGAGGTCGACCATGCCCTGGTCAACGACAGTGACGTCGCCGCACTCAAGAGCAAACTCCTCGCCTCGGGCCTGACCGTCTCGCAGCTGGTATCAACGGCTTGGGCGGCAGCTTCCACTTTCCGTGGCTCCGACAAACGCGGTGGCGCCAACGGTGGGCGTTTGCGTCTGGCCCCACAGAAGTTCTGGCAGGCCAACCAACCTGACCAACTGGGGAACGTGCTGGCAAAACTCGAGAGCATCCAAAGCGAGTTCAACAACAGCGGCAAGAAGATCTCGCTGGCAGACCTGATCGTGCTGGCCGGTAACGCCGGCGTCGAACAAGCGGCAAAAAATGCCGGTCAAACCGTAACGGTGCCTTTCACACCAGGACGCATGGACGCCTCCCAAGAGCAGACGGATGTGGAGTCTTTCGGCTTCCTCGAACCCATCGCCGATGGCTTCCGCAACTACCTCAAAGGCAGATACAGCGTAGCGGCCGAGCAGCTGTTGATCGACAAGGCGCAACTGCTGACACTCACCGCGCCAGAAATGACCGCGCTCATTGGCGGCATGCGCGTGCTGAACACCAACGTCGGACAAACCAAGCACGGTGTGTTCACCAAGCAGCCGGAAGCGTTGACCAACGACTTCTTCAAAAACCTGCTGGATATGGGCGTGGAATGGAAACCGGTGTCGGAGGCTAATGAAGAGTTTGAAGGGCGCGATCGCAAAACCGGCGACCTGAAGTGGACCGGCACCCGCGTCGACCTCGTCTTCGGCTCAAATGCGCAGCTGCGAGCGCTGGCGGAAGTCTATGCAACCGCTGATGCGCAGGAGAAGTTCGTCAAAGACTTCGTAGCCGCCTGGGCCAAAGTGATGGACCTGGATCGCTTCGACGTTAAGTAACACGAGCGGTATCGCTGAAACAGCAACGCCTCCCACTGTGGAGGCGTTGTGCTTTTTGTCACTTGACGCTTCACGCCGATAGATGGGAAAACGTGCGTGGCCCGGATGCAAGCGTTGGGTTCATACAAGAATCAAGGAAGACTCTTCAAACCATGAAAACCCTACTGTGTTTGCTGATCGCCACTGGCGTCGGCACCGCGCTGCAATATGCCGGTCTCCCTCATGGCCTGTTGCTCGGTTCGATACTCGCCACCGCGTTGATCGCCAGCAACTTGCGTTTTTCCCCGACGCTGCCCTTCAGCCTTGGCTACGTGCAAATCGTGTTGGGGATCGCGACCGGCCTGATGTTCACCTCGTGGAACAGCCAAACGGCGGCCGCCATGTTGCCCAGCCTGGGCTTCATGCTCCTGGGCCTGACGGTCCAGAGCGTCGTGGCCGGTTTGTGGCTGCTCAAGGTCTCGGGATGGAACCCGAAGGACTCCCTGTTAGCCGTGTATCCAGGCGCACTCGCCGCCGTATTCGATTTACTCGAGTCCGAACGCGCGTCCAGCAAAGTGATCGTCGTGCACCTGGTGCGACTGCTGTCGATCACCGTGCTAGTTAGTTTCTGCATTCCCGGACAGACCGACGTGGCACTTGCCGAGAGCAGCCCGCTGCTAACGAATACCGCGCTGACCCTGCTGACACTGATCGCCTTATGCATGTTGCTCGGCCGCTTGCTATTGAGCGTCGGCGTACCGGCACCGTTCATGCTCACCGCGATCGTCGTCACCGGCGTCTACCTCAAGATGGGCTATCTCCAGGCCTTCCACCTGCCGTCATGGAGTGTCGACACCGCCGTGGTCCTCCTCGGCGTGCTGATTGGCTCGAAATTCAAAGACATCAGCCTCGCAGAACTTGTCCGCCACGGACGGGCCGGGTTGATGGCCGTCGCCTTGATGTTGTTGATCGCAGCGGCGTTTGCCGCAGTGGCCGGGCGGGTTCTGGGCAGCGATCCCTTGTCGTTGTGGCTGGCGTACATGCCTGGCGCCATCGAAACCATCGCCCTCGTCGCCTTCAGTGGCGGGCTGAACGTGGTGTTCATCCTGACCCATCACTTGGTGCGAATGGTCGTGCTGCACTTTGCGCCGGCATTGGTCGTTCAGGCGCGGCGCTGGCGGGAAGATGTCTGATCGCAGAAAGGACTAAGTGGGAGAGATCGTGGCCAGGGCACCAATCAAAATGGTCAACACCAGAAATCCACCCAGGAAAATCGCCATCTTGCCCATTGGGCCTCCTACATTATGAGTTTGCGGTGCAGTGGTTTCCGCGACTGCGGAGCGTGCCGTTATTGTGAGCCGGAGGCTGCGTGCATTACAGATGCAGATGGCGCAGGAAAATACGGATCAGAACACCGGATTGGGGCTAGATCGCCTTTAAACGTCAATTCCGCCAGGATCTATTTATGCCGCTGAGTTTTCATAAAATGCACGCCAATGGCGATGACTTCATTATTGTGGACTCGCGAAACGCGGCCAATCCAATGACAAGTACCCTGGCTCGGCGAATGGGGGATCGGCACCGAGGAGTCGGATTCAATCAACTCGCGGTGGTGCTCGATTGCGAGGATGCAGATGCAGATGCAGATGCACGTTTGATGTTCTGGAATGCAGATGGCTCCACGCTGGACGTTTGTGGCAGCGCAACGCGGGGCGCCGCGGATATGTTGATGCGCGAATCAAATACCACTTCGATAGCGCTCCGAACCAACCGTGGTCTACTCACTTGCGAACGAACCTCGACCGGCGCAATTTCCGTCAACATGGGGGAGCCGCTTTTCGGCTGGTCGGATATTCCCCTGTCTCTGGAACTGGATACAGCTGTTTTGCCACTTGCTGGTGACCCAACAGCTTGCAGCATGGGAAATCCGCACTGCACCTATTTTGTGAATGATCTAACGGCCATTGATATAGCGGCAATCGGACCGACAATTGAAACCAACCCCCTATTCCCCCTCAGGACGAACGTGCATTTCGTCCAGATCATTAACCGAAAGCATATTCGGTTGCGCATTTGGGAGCGCTGGGGAGGCATTCCGCTCGGTTCAGGTTCCTGCTCTTGTGGTGCCGCTGTTAACGGAATTCGTCGTGGTTTGTTAGAGAATTCCGTTGAGGTTGAATGTGATGGCGGAACCGTAACGGTTCAATGGGATGGTGTGGGACCTGTTTTTCTTATTGGACCGGTAGAGACGACTTTTTCGGGAACAATCACGGATAGTTTGTTACACGTTTTATAGTGGCTATATCGTGATAAACAGAGGCGGTCCAGAGGACTCGGAGCCCTACCCGGATGCTTGGATAGCAGAGCAGCACGTCTATCTGTCAGCGCTCAAAAAAGGGCAAGATTGATTGGTAATCTCAAGGATCGAGGATAGGAAATGAGTATTTTTAGTCGCATAAAAACTTTCGTAAGACGTGGCCAGGAAGAACAAGTCGCCGGCTACTCCATACCAGAGTTGAAGTCAGTTTTTGCTGAGCCTCTATCACGCCTCCCTCGGCCTCTGACCGACTATCCGCAAGGGGTGTCTTTGGAGGAGATCGGTGTCTCGGCCTATTACTCTGTTTTCTTAATCGGCAATGAAGACGCTCATAAGTTTTCGGCACTCGTCGAATCGAATTTCAGGTTCAAGACTGAAAAACCATTCAACGACCTTCCCGTAAAACGTTATTCAGACATCCGAGAAAACAACCACCTGATCTATTTCAGATCCGACGGAGAATTTAACGCCACAACGATCCGGATGGTTACGAACAGCGTCGAATTTCTGAACATCATTCAGCTTGAGAAATTGGCCGTTCCGCCACCCTGGATAGCGTTTGAGGGGTACAACCCGTTGTGGTGGGGAGGAAATATGCAAGGCGCTCAGGGCTACTATAACGACAGTTACTTCTCGCCGTTTTTTACTAATTTAATCGGCGCAGAAAGGGAAATTTATTACGCAAGGTACGACGCGCCGAATGAATGGATAAATAGCTTGGAATTGATGTACGACGTTGAATGATCGTTTACCTTTCTGGGGCTGCTTCGCAACCCAACGGGGGCAAGCCCCCTCGTCACAAAAAACTAGTCAGCCTTAGCATTTCGTAATCTGGAGCTACGAACTCAAGAGCCACCACCGTTTGTCAGCTCCTCAGCACCTTCCCCTTCCCGGTTTTTCCAACGCTGTACACCCCTCACATGGCAGACCTAAATGATGAACAGGACAATTGCTGCTCTCACGATCGCGGGCCTGTTCGCCTGCTCGCTTTTCGCACTTGCTGCCGAAAAGACGGCTGGAGAATCTGCTGTGCCACCTGCCGCGCTTCCCGGAATCAACCACGCCCAGGGCTCTGAATCCAAGGAGGACAAGGCCGACAAAAAAGGTGAGGAAGCTGCGGGCTCAAACTCCGGTGCCGACTCGGAAGAGACGGACAAAGATGCGGCCACCTCTAGCGGTTCTAAGGACGTTGAAAAAAAACCAACGCAGTACTGAGTTAGCGGTCCGCCCGCTTCGGCCTTAGTGTTGCGTAACCTGCAAGAACTGAATTCCGCCCACAAAAAAGCCCACTGACCGTCACCGGTTCAGTGGGCTTTTGATTAGGCTTCTAGTTACAGAGCCATATCAGTAGCAGCATTAGCTTTTGGCGCCTTAGCCGGAGCAGCCGGAGCAGCAGCCGGAGCCACCACCTGACCAATCGCCGGCGGCGGAGTCAGCTGCAACACCTTGGCGGTGTAAGCCCACTCCTCAGCCACTTTCTCAGGGCTGCCATTCAACTGAGTGCCATAGCTAGGCACGATCTGATGCAGCTTTTCCTGCCAGGCTGGCGAAGCAACCTTGTCCTTGAACACTTTCTGCAGCACGGTCAGCATGATCGGTGCAGCAGTCGAAGCGCCCGGCGATGCACCCAGCAAACCGGCAATGCTGCCGTCTTGCGAGGCAACAATCTCAGTACCCAACTTCAGCACGCCACCAGCAGCTTCATCACGCTTGATGATTTGCACGCGTTGGCCGGCTTGCCACAGGCGCCAGTCTTCGGCTTTGGCGTTCGGGAAGTATTCTTT
The DNA here is from genome assembly GCF_059716185.1 of Pseudomonas sp. LBUM1645. Taxonomy (NCBI): domain Bacteria; kingdom Pseudomonadati; phylum Pseudomonadota; class Gammaproteobacteria; order Pseudomonadales; family Pseudomonadaceae; genus Pseudomonas; species Pseudomonas sp. LBUM1645. The sequence continues at coordinate 2,779,711 of NZ_CP166811.1, read as the reverse complement.
CAGGGCGTTGAGGCGGTCTTCGTCAGAAAGCATCAGTTGACCAGCAAGGTACTCGACCAGCGGGTATTCCTTGATGCCGACTTTGGTCATTGGCCACACGTTGTGCGTGGTGGTGGTGGTCAGCAGGTCCAAGTACGAGCCTTCTTTCAGGAACTTGGTGCTGAAGGTCGCGAATGGGCCAAACAGGATGACGCGCTTGCCGTCCAGGACACGGGTGTCCAGGTGCGGAACCGACATTGGCGGTGCGCCAACGGAGGCTTTGCCGTAGGCCTTGGCCAGGTGTTGCTCGGCGATGGTCGGGTTCTCGGTCACGAGGAACGAGCCGCCAACCGGGAAGCCTGCGTATTCCTTGGCTTCAGGAATGCCGGACTTCTGCAGCAGGTGCAGTGCACCGCCGCCCGCGCCGATGAACACGAACTTGGCGTCGGTTTCGGTTTTGCTGCCGTCTTTCAGGTTTTTGTAGCTGACGCGCCAGCTGCCGTCTTCGTTCTTGGTGATGTCTTGCACTTCGCTAGACAGTTTCAAGTCGAACTTTGGCGTGGTTTGCAGGTGCGCAACGAACTGGCGGGTGATCTCGCCGAAGTTGACGTCGGTACCGATTGGAGACCAGGTGGCCGCGACTTTCTGGTTCGGGTCACGCCCTTCCATCATCAGCGGAACCCACTTCTTGATCACAGCCGGGTCTTCGGAGTACTGCATGCCGGCGAACAGCGGGCTCGCTTGCAGGGCTTCGTAGCGCTTTTTCAGGAACTTGATGTTGTCATCGCCCCACACAAAGCTCATGTGTGGCGTGGAGTTGATGAACGAACGCGGGTTCTTCAGCACGCCTTGCTGAACCTGCCAGGCCCAGAACTGACGGGAGATCTGGAAGGCTTCGTTGATTTCAACGGCTTTCGGGATCTGAACGTTGCCTTTATCGTCTTCCGGGGTGTAGTTCAACTCGGCCAGAGCGGAGTGACCGGTACCGGCGTTGTTCCAGCCATTGGAGCTTTCCAGGGCGACGCCGTCGAGGCGCTCGACCATTTCCATCGACATACCCGGTTCAAGCTCATTGAGCCAAACACCGAGGGTCGCGCTCATGATGCCGCCGCCAATCAGCAACACATCGACTTTCTTTGCCTCTTCCGCTTGCGCGGACGCGATCCCCATCGACAAAGCCAGCCCCAGCAGGGCCGTGTTCATTTTTTTAAACATGTGTAGCACCTTTGATAAAACGCCATCCGCCCTTCCATCCCCACGCTTGAGGCCCCTGGTTCACGGCATGCAGGCAGCATGCTGTGGGTTCCGCACTCATAAGGATTGGAGGGTGGGCACACAAGGCCGACGTGTCTCCATCGACCTCAGTTTATATGTCCCTACTGAACTGACTTTTTATCGTTATTGGCTTCAGCTACTTGAGCGACAGTGATTCTGTTTGCGCGTCTCAAGGACGCGCAAACTGAATAGGTCAAAGCAAGTTAGGCGAAGAATATCACGACACGGCAAACCCGCGCGTCTGTTCCCGACTTGATAGTCCGGGCAGGAGCGCTGAGCCCACTATACTCATCGTGATTTTCTCGACGAGCCTGTGAGGAGCAGTCATGAGCGACAAAAACGATTTGCGCAAATATTCCTCCCAAGTGGTCGACGGCGTGGAACGCGCGCCGGGACGATCCATGCTGCGCGCCGTGGGTTTCACGGACGAGGACTTCAAGAAACCGCAGATCGGCATCGCCTCCACCTGGGCGATGGTCACGCCCTGCAACATGCACATCGACAAGCTGGCGATTGAAGCCGAAAAAGGCGCGAATGCCGCGGGCGCCAAGGGCGTCATTTTCAACACGATCACCATTTCCGACGGCATCGCCAACGGCACTGAAGGCATGAAGTATTCGCTGGTGTCGCGGGAAGTGATCGCCGATTCCATTGAAGTGGTGGCCGGTTGCGAAGGCTTTGACGGCCTGGTGACCGTGGGCGGTTGTGACAAGAACATGCCGGGCTGCCTGATCGGCATGGCGCGGCTGAATCGCCCTTCCATCTTCGTCTATGGCGGCACCATCCGGCCGGGCGCCGGACACACCGATATCATCTCCGTATTCGAGGCCGTGGGTCAGCACGCACGGGGTGACATCAGCGAAATTCAGGTCAAGCAAATCGAGGAAGTGGCGATTCCCGGCCCCGGCTCCTGCGGCGGCATGTACACGGCCAACACCATGGCTTCCGCGATTGAGGCGTTGGGCATGAGCCTGCCCGGGTCCAGCTCTCAGGACGCCGTCGGCAGTGACAAGGCTTCGGACAGTTTCCGCGCCGGTCAGCAGGTCATGGAACTGCTCAAGCAAGACATCAAACCGCGCGACATCATGACCCGCAAAGCCTTTGAAAATGCGATTCGGGTGGTAATCGCCCTCGCCGGCTCGACCAATGCCGTGCTGCATCTTCTGGCCATGGCGCATGCCGTGGATGTCGAACTGACGCTGGATGATTTCGTCGAGCTGGGCAAGGTGTCCCCGGTGGTGGCCGACCTGCGCCCCAGCGGCAAATACATGATGAGTGAACTGGTGGCCATCGGCGGTATCCAGCCGCTGATGAAGCGCATGCTCGCCGCCGGCATGCTGCATGGCGATGCGCTGACGGTCACCGGCAAAACCCTGGCCGAAAACCTGGAAAACGTACCCGATTACCCCGAAGGTCAGGACGTGATCCTGCCCTTCGACCAACCGATCAAAAAAGACTCCCATTTGGTGGTGTTGCGCGGCAACCTTTCGCCCACCGGTGCCGTGGCCAAGATCACCGGCAAGGAAGGCTTGCGCTTTGAAGGCACGGCCCGGGTTTACCACGGTGAGGAAGGTGCGCTGGCCGGTATCCTCAACGGCGAAGTCAAAGCCGGCGATGTGATCGTAATCCGCTACGAAGGTCCAAAAGGTGGCCCCGGCATGCGCGAAATGCTCTCGCCGACTTCGGCGGTGATGGGCAAGGGGCTGGGCAAGGAAGTTGCGCTCATCACCGACGGCCGTTTCTCCGGCGGTTCACACGGGTTTGTGGTGGGCCATATCACGCCTGAAGCCTTTGATGGCGGCCCGATTGCGCTGATTGAAGACGGCGACAAAATCACCATCGATGCTGAAACACGGCAGATTACGGTCGATGTTTCCGATGCCGAACTGGCCGAGCGCAAGACCCGTTGGGTGCGCCCGGAATCCAAGTACAAACGCGGGGTGTTGGCCAAGTACGCGAAGACCGTGTCCAGCGCCTCGGAAGGCGCCGTGACGGATAAGTACCTCTAGATCAAAAGATCGCAGGCTGCGCCAGCTCCTACATCGATCGCGTACGTCCCGGATGTACGCAAATCCCGTAGGAGCTGCCGAAGGCTGCGATCTTTTAGCCCCGCATCAAAGCCGAAACCGATCCACCGACTGCGACAGCTTGCCCGCCAGGGTGGACAACTCATCAGTGGTTGAGGCAGTCCGGCCAATGATCTTGCTGTTGCCTTCGGACATGCCGGCAATCATTTCGACCTGATGGGCGATTTCATTGCTGGCCAGGCTCTGCTCACCGATGGTGCGGGTGATGTCGTTGACCAGTTGCGTGGTGTTCAACGTGGCGTCGAGGATTTCGCGGATGGCGCGCTCGACGTCGGCGGTCACAGCCATGCCTTTGTCGACCTGCGCCACGCCCGCCTCCATGCTGGTCACTGCCTCGCGGGTGCTTTGCTGGATGCGTGAGACCATCGTGGCAATTTCCTGGGTGGAGGCGCTGGTGCGTCCTGCCAGGCTGCGCACTTCGTCGGCCACCACTGCAAATCCACGGCCCTGCTCACCGGCGCGAGCGGCTTCGATCGCGGCGTTGAGCGCCAGCAGGTTGGTTTGGTCGGCGATGCCCTTGATCACCTGGATGATGCTGAAAATCCCTTCGGACTCCTTGTCCAGCGTGCGGATCACCTGAGCGGATTGTTGCGCCGAACGCGCAATACCATCCATGTCGTTGACCACCTGATGGATCACGCGACCGCCATCCTTGGCCAGTGCCTCGGCCTGATTGGCCATGTTCAGTGCGCGCTCGGCATGCCGAGTGATTTCCTCGATGCTCGCGGTCATTTCGCTGGCGGCCGCTGCCATGGTGCTGGCCGCTACGCTTTGCTGCTGGCTGCTGCCGGCGACTTCGTGGCAGCCACTGCTCAATTGCTCACTCATGCCGCTCACGCCGTGGGCGTTGCTGCGCACGACTTCGATCATGCCGCGCAGGTCGCGTTGCATGGTCGCGAGGCTGCGAATCAGGGCGCTCGCTTCGTCGTTGTGAGTGGGCTCGGCAATCGGTTCGCTCAGGTTGCCATGGGCGATGCGGCTGGCGGTTTGCAACGGACCCATGATGCTCAGCATCACCCCGCGCCCGAGGGCCAGCAGCAATAACAGGCTGGCGATCAGGACGCCGCCGAGGGTGAAGTTGGCGTTGCTGATGACTTTTTGAGTGCCGACACTGGTCTGTTGGGTGTTGGTTTCGATCAGTTCGCTAAGGGCGGCCATCTGGTCTTCCAGCTGGCTGAATACGCTACTGAAACTGCCCAGTTGTTGCTGCGCGGCTTCCGGATTTTCCAGCGCCAGCGCGACGATGCGTTCGGCGGCGCTGATGTAGGTATCGAGGCTGGGCTTGATCTTGTTCAGGCCCGCTTTAAGGGTGTCGTTGACCGGCAGCTTGAGGTTTTCACCGAGCATTTCACGAAAATGCGCCGCATGTTCCTCGATGGAACTGCGCACCTCGGCTTTGCTGCTGGTGCTTTTACCCAACCCGACCAGCATCGCCGACAGCACGTCGGCGCGTAACGCGTCGTGCATCATGTCGGCTTCGAGGTGATTGCGCAGCACGGCCATACTGACCTCGTTGTCATTCACCGCCCCAGCCATCTGGGTGTTCCCCAGGTAACTGACCAGACTCATGATCAACGCGGTAATCAGCCCGGTGCCAATCAGCAGAATCAAACGTAATTTTATGGACACTCTGTGGATCCTCTCTCAGCACGTTTGTCAGTGGCGTAAAGCCAACTGCGGATTGGTTTGCTGAAAAGGTTATCGGCTGGCACGAGTGGTTATTGAAGCGAATATCCATACGCGCATGTCTTTACGACATGCGGTATGTTTTTTCGGTTTTGAGGGCGCCCGAATCAGGCCGCGGAGAAGAAGTAGCGCGTCAGGTGAAAGAAGATCGGCGCGGCGAAGCAAATCGAGTCCATCCGGTCGAGCATGCCGCCGTGACCTTTGATCATGGTCCCCCAGTCCTTGGCGCTCAGACTGCGTTTGATTGCCGACATGACCAGACCACCGAGGAAGCCCATCACCACGATGACGAACGACATCATCAGCGATTGCCAGAAGCTGAAGGGAGTCATCCAGAACATGCAGCCGCCAATCAGTGTTGCGGACAGGCCGCCACCGACCAGACCTTCGACCGTTTTTGACGGACTCACCAGCGGCGCAACTTTGTGCTTGCCGAAGAGCTTGCCGAACACGTACTGCAACACGTCACTCAACTGAACGACGAACACCAGATAGAACAGCAGCAGCGCGTTTTGGCCGGTGAATCCTTCCAGATCCAGGAGCAAAAGCGCGGGTGCATGGCTGATGCAATAAATGCAGATCATCACGCCCCACTGGATTTTTGCAGTCCTTTCCAGGAAACCGTCAGTGTCCTGACTCAGCACCGCAATCGCCGGCAACAGCAGGAATGAATACACCGGAATCAGCAGCGTAAACATCGAATACCAGTGCGTACCGATCAGAATGTATTGCAGCGGGATCAGGATGAAAAACGCCGAAAACAGGGCGTTATGGTCACCCCGCCTGGTCGGTGTCAGGGTGATGAACTCCCTGAGCGCGAACAGAGAGATGAACCCGAACAGGACGACCGTAGCATTGCCGCCCAGCAGGTAGGAAACGAAGAAGATGATGACCATCCCCCACCAGGCATTCACGCGCTGATTGAGGTTTTCGATGGTCGAGACAGCGCCTTCCGTTTTGGCCCGCCGGGCCAGCAATCGACCGGCCACCGAAGCAATCGCCAGCAAGCACGCCAATCCAAAAAAGAACCACAAGAACTTTGCTTCAAGACTCATTTCGACAGCCCCACAATGGCGTTACGCGCGCGTTCCAGAAACACCTGTTTGTCCTCGCCAGCAATCCTTTCCATCGGATTGCCGATACGGATCGTGCAGATGATCGGCAGAGGGACGTGTTTGCCTTTGGGCATGGAGCGATGAAGGTTTTCCAGGTAGATCGGTACCAGGTCGACATCGGGGAAGGTCTCGGCCAGCCGGAAAAGACCTGATTTGAATTCCCCGGGCAGTGCCTCGGATGAGCGAGTGCCTTCCGGAAAGAAGATGATCGAATGACCCGCCTGCACCACATCGAAAATGGGCTCCAGCGCGTTTTTACCGGGCGCCGGTTTACGGTCAATCAACACGGCATTCAGGCCTTTCTGGGAGATGTACGACAGAAACCGGTTCTTTCCCCAATAATCGGCAGCGGCGATCGGCTTCACATTTAACCTGGCCTCGGGCGGCAGGGCCGCAATGATGGCCAAGGTGTCCATATGGCTGGTGTGATTGGCGAAATAGATTCGCTGACGCGTGAGATCCGGCGGGCTCTCCCACCTGGCCGTGACGCCAATCAGCAGTCGAAGAACAGAAATCAGCGCATTACTGATCCACATGGTCGGTCCCCTTCAGCTGCTTGGCGATCGCCAGCGTTCGTGTGACGCAGGTGGCGACTGAGCCAATGGCGATGACAGCCAGCGCGATCAACAGTACGTAGTGAGTGCCATAAACGCTGGCTTCGACGGCATTCAGCAGCAATCCTGCGGTCATCACGGCCATTCGATGCTGCTTGGCCATAGGGCCCATGAAGGTCTGCTTGAGGCCAATCGAGCCGCCGAACACCCTGACATACGCAGTAAGCGCCGCCGCCAGGGCAGCGAACCATCCGAGGTCGGATTGCCCAATGGCATACCCCAACCCTACGATCAGCAGGCTGTCGGCAATCCGGTCCGGGAATTCGTTGTAGAGACTGCCGATGTCGGACTTCTTGCCGCCCTCAATCGCCACCATCCCATCGAAGAGATTGCACAGCAGGCGCAACTGAATGCCGACCGCGCAGAAGATTGATCCAATGACACCGCTATCGATATTGAGCGCCACGACGCCGGCAAGCGCGAAGGCGATGCTGGCGACGGATATCTGATTGGGGGAAATGTCTCTTTTCACCAGAATGTCGGTGATGCGTTTTGCCCAGCCCGCAGAGCGCGTCTTGATGGGCCTTCTGTTGTCATCCACTAGCCAATATCCCTATAAATGATGAGTTACTACGTGTTGCATTGTAATGGCGAGTCGCGCCGACTACACCCAGCAATATGAAGACTTTGCTAACGAACCCTGCTTCTCCCCAGCCAACAGTTTTCACCTTCTTTTTTCGGGACGTCGTTCCTGCCTTAAACCTCGAGAAAAGCCCTCAACGCACGTTCGTTTTTTCCTCGGCTGCATGCTAGGTTGTACGATGACCGATAAGTGATATTTTCACTCTCGCTCCGACGACCCACAACAACAAGGAAACACCCATGAAAAAAGTGAAACTGCTGATTGGATTCTTGTGCCTCTTCAGCGGCTACGTAGCCGCCGCCCCCGCTTCCGCGGACAAGGATGTTGCGCAAGCCGTCGACCATCTGACGCAGGCCATGTTGCACAAGAACATTGCCGAACTGAAAGCGCTCACCGCCGAGAACCTGACCTATGGGCATTCCAGCGGGAAGATCCAGGACAAGAAAGCATTCATTGACGATATCGAAACCGGCAAAAGCGCGTTCAAAACCCTGGAGATGCAGAACCAGACCATCACCGTGTCGGGTGACGTAGCGTTAGTCCGCCATCACTTCTCGGCACAAGCGCTCAAAGGCACCGAAGTGGTTCCGACCGAAATCGAGAACTTCCAGATTTGGCAAAAACAGAAAGGCCACTGGTTGCTGGTAGGCCGACAAGCGTTCAAGTTCTGATTCTTGCTTAACGAAGGGGACGCCGGTCAGCCAGGCTGCGGTGTCCCTACTCTCCCCTTTTATCTACCGTTGATCCGCGAGTTTGACCTGAATCCTATAAAAACATATTTGTATGCTTAAATTGATATTGTCGAACAATCCCATCACCAGAGGGTGCCGTCATGAATATCAAAGTTTTGGCTTTAATGCTGTTGGCGTTCTGTGCTCAACCGGCCTGGAGTCAGAATCCCCCCGCCGCTCCAGCCTCCGCCGACAGCGCTGCGCTGACCACGCGCCTGGCCTTGCGCGACCTGTGGGTCGAGCATATTTTCTGGATCAGAAATTACGCGATCGCCAATCAGGCAGCGGACAAACAGCAAGCCACAGTCGCCGCTGACCAGGTCGTCGACAACGCGACCAAAATCGCCAACAGCATCGCTCCGCTCTACGGCCAGCCCGCAGCCGATCAACTGCTCAAGCTGCTTGCCGGTCACTGGGGCGCGGTGAAACACTACAGCGACGCCACGGTCGCCAAAGACACCAAAGGCAAGCAGGCTGCTGTCACGGATTTGACCAGCAATGCCAAGGCGATTGCGGCGTTTCTGGCCAAAGCCAACCCCAACCTGCCTGAAAACACGCTGGTTGCCATGTTGTCGGCTCACGGCGGCCACCACGTCGCCCAGGTCGATGAACTCGCCGCGCACGACTATGCAGGCGAAGCACGCACCTGGCAGATGATGCGCAGCCATATCGTGTCGCTGGCTGACGCGCTGACGGCCGCACTGGTCAAGCAGTTCCCGGACAAGTTCTGATACCGCGCGAGGGCAAACCATGCTGGAAGGACTGGGCCGTACACAGCAGGACCTGCTCAATGCACTGCTGCACCACGCGGGCGGCATGAGCATTGACGAGTTGGCTGACCATCTTTCGGTGACACGCACCGCCGTTCGCCAGCATCTGGCGGCGCTGGAGCGTGACGCCTTGGTGCTGCGCGGCGAAACCCGTCCGACGGGCCGGCGACCAGAGCAGCTGTATCGGCTCACCGACCATGCGCGCGAGCAGTTCCCTCGCCAATACCAGATGCTGGCCAGTGTGCTGATCGAGGAAGTGGCCGACATCATCGGCCACGATGCCCTGGCTTCGCTGATGCGCAGCATGGGCCGAAAACTGGCCCAGGACCGCGAACCACAGGTGGTTGACGAAGCCAGGATCGTGCAGCACATGAACCAGGCGGGATACGAAGCAGAAGTGTTTTTTCGCTCGTCCGACGACAAGGAAATCGTCGCGCATAATTGCGTCTTCCACCGCCTGGCCGCAGCCCACCCGGTGGTCTGCGAACTGGACTTGGCCTTGATCGGAGCGTTAGGCGGTGGTGAAGTCGATCACACGGAGTGCATGGTGCGCGGCGGCAATGTCTGTCGATTCAAACTGCGACCACTCGTAGAAAAGGCCAGCGAGCCTGATAACTCCGGGCCTTCTGATCGAACAGATCAGGCTGATGATTCACCGGATTGATCCGTAAAAGCCCTTCTTCGACATCGCTCAAACCGTAAGGCGCGTACACCTCGCCAGTCACCACATCCAGACCGATACACGTCCCCGCAATCAGATACCGATTGATGCCATCCTTTGCCGACTGAAGCTTGGGATAAGCCCTGCCAAATCGCTGACCGTACCAAAGGTGAACCCGTGCCTGGTTCTTGATTTCGATGTTTACGTCGACGTCGTGAAAGAGCTTCCGGGCGGCAACGATGACTTCATTCTCGGCCTCCCACGACACGTCTTCATCAAAGTAGAAAACGTCGTAATCCTTGATGCCCCAAGCGGCGGGAAGCCCGGTTTGATGATTCCAGACCGCCTGAAAAAGGCAGCCCGCCGTCAACATGCATTGGTCCAGGCCGAGTGAAGGCAAGCGCCGGGCAATCTCTGCATTTGCCGGATTGGCCATCGCGATCTCAATCAACGTTTCAGCGGTTAACGTCATGCTCTCTCCATGGGACGCATCAAATCCTGGGGGCTGACGATACATTAAAACCGCCTGACGAAAGACCGGGCGCCTGGGTTTCACTCCACTCGGCAGACCGCTAAAGTGGCGCGACCGACACCTGAGAAACGATAAACATGGATGCACTTCACCAAGGAAGTTGCCTGTGCGGCGCAGTGAAATATCGAGTGGCCGCCGAGTTGAAAGCGGTTACCCATTGCCACTGCAGCCAATGCCGCAAGGGTCACGGGGCAGCGTTCGCGACGTATGCAAGCGCACCCAGGTCAGCAATTACGATCATTGCGGGTGTCGAAACGCTGAAAACCTTTAACTCGTCTGAAGGTGTCGCCCGACAGTTCTGTGGCGATTGCGGCTCTTCGTTGTTCTGGTCTGATTCCAAAGGTGAGTTTTCGGATTGGATGTCCGTGGCGATAGGCACGCTGGATACGCCGTTTTTGAGTGAAAAACAGAAACACGTGTGTGTTGCATCGAAAGCGCCGTGGTATGAGATTGAGGATCGCTGGCCAAGAATTGAGTGAGCTTTTTCGGCCAAAAGGCGAAACCACTTGAGGTACATTGATACCTGATCCGCCAAACCAGACAAAAACCCTCAAAACCTCCTGGGATGACACCGTGAACGCCAATCAGAAGCTACGGACTTTCGACTTGATTCTTGAGGCCGTGTTGCCGGAGTACCGCGACCGGGTCGCCGAGTACCTGCAGCTCTACGAGGAAGCGCTTCACGACGACAATGCCCGCGCTGACGAGCGGCGGGCGTCAGCCAATCAGCTCAGGGGCTACCTGCGGGGCCTCAACACGACCAGGGTGTTGGGCATGGCGGACTGGGAAGAACTGGACCGCCGTGTTACCGAGTCGTGGTTATGACCGATGCGACGACCCGCGGCCGGACGCTAAATTCACTGATGGGAGGGACCGTACTATGACGACGCGAACTGAAACTGCCATCCTGGCCGGTGGCTGCTTCTGGGGCATGCAGGATTTGCTAAGACGCTACCCCGGCGTGGTCTCCACGCGGGTAGGCTACTCGGGCGGCGATGTACCCAATGCCACTTACCGCAACCATGGCACGCACGCGGAAGCGATCGAGATCGTGTTCGATCCGGACCAGATCAGCTATCGCCAGATCCTCGAGTTTTTCTTCCAGATCCACGACCCGACGACGAAGAATCGTCAGGGCAACGATGTGGGTATGAGCTATCGCTCGGCACTCTTCTATCTCAACGATGAACAGAAGCAGGTGGCCGAGGACACCGTGGCCGACGCTGATGCATCTGGCTTGTGGCCCGACAAGGTCGTGACTGAAATCGTGCCCGCAGGCCCATTCTGGGAGGCAGAACCGGAACATCAGGACTACCTCGAACACTATCCCAACGGTTACACCTGCCATTTCATTCGGCCAAACTGGAAACTGCCTAAACGAGGGTGATGTCTCGGCCGGTCCAGCCTGTTGTGGAGGCCCAACGTTTGGCCGTCATTTCCAGCCCCGGCCGGCAGATTTGTATCGCTCTGTATGTTCGCTGGCGATCTTACACAGCGATACACAATCGCCGGATCAGGACACATACGCAGTACATGAAGGTGAAAAAGTGGGTGGCGTCGAACACCTGGCGTTCTCCGATGAACCCAGGCTAAAGAGCCCAACACCCCAGCAGGAGCCACCTCATGATCAATGAAATCGATACCGTGCTTTATACCGGCAAGACCCACACGACGGGAGGCCGTAACGGCGAGTCGCGAAGCGACGATGGACGTTTGGACGTCAAGCTTTCCGCGCCTGGCTCGTCAGGGAGTGGCACCAATCCCGAACAGCTGCTGGCTGCAGGTTGGTCGGCCTGTTTCATCGGTGCAATGGGTAAGGCGGCTGTCGCGTTGAAGGTGACCCTGCCGAGCGACGTCGCCGTCGATGCCGAAGTGGACCTGGGCAAGACCGAAGACGCCTTTTTCCTCCAGGCGCGCCTCAATGTCAGCCTTCCGGGCCTGGACCCTGCTGTCGCACGGGCAGTGGTGGATGGCGCCCACCAGAGATGCCCGTATTCCAAAGCGACCCGTGGCAACATCGACGTCACGATCAATCTGGTTTAACCAAAGCACCCGTGCAGCCTAATGCTGTTCACTTAAGCCGTAATGCGATCTGTAGCAGCTGGCGAAGCCTGCGTTCGGCTGCGAAGCAGTCGTAAAATCAGCAATTGCGATGCGTCAGGTACACCACGGCAGCCGGACTCACGACTGCTGCGCAGCCGAACGCAGCCTTCGGCAGCTGCTACAAAGAATGCGTCGCGGCTGAAATTGCTTAAGTGAACAGCATTACCCACGCAGCCTGCGTTCCCGGCAGGCTGCGCTGGCCACTCTGCTCAATCGTCCTCATGCAACTTGATGCCGCGGGCGTGAAGCAGGTGCGGGACCACCAGCACCAGTAGCGTCAGCGCGAGGAACGCGGCCGATATCGGTTGCGTCACAAACACCAGCCAGTCTCCCTCGCTGATGGACAACGCGTTGCGCAGCTGCTTTTCAGCCATCGGCCCCAGCAGCATGCCGACGATCACGGGGGCGACGGGGAAATCGAAACGACGCATCAGCACTCCGCCCCAACCAATCGCCAACATCAGCAAAAGATCGAAGGAAGAGTGACGCATGCCGTACACGCCGATGGTGGCAAACACCAGAATGCCGGCGTTCAGGTACGGCCGGGGAATCTGCAGGAGTTTGACCCACAGCCCCACCAACGGGAGATTCAACACCAGCAGAATCACGTTGCCGACATACAGCGAGGCCACCAAGGTCCAAACCAGTTCCCCTGAAGTCTGGAAGAGCATCGGCCCCGGCTGCAGGTTGTAGTTCTGGAACGCGGCCAACAGAATCGCCGCGGTGGCGGACGTCGGGATGCCGAGCGTCAGCAGCGGCACCAAAGAACCCGTCGCGCTCGCATTGTTGGCCGCCTCGGGACCGGCAACCCCCTCGATTGCACCCTCGCCCTTGTTGCCCGCAAACTCTTTCGGGTACTTGCTCAATTTGCGCTCCGCCGAATAGGACAGGAACGTCGGAATTTCAGCGCCACCGGCTGGAATCGACCCGAATGGAAAACCGATCAACGTGCCCCGTAGCCAGGCGGGGACCGAGCGTTTCCAGTCAGAGCGCGTCATCCACAACGAGGTCAAGCGGTGCCGACCGGACTCTTCTTCTTTTTGATACAGCAGGCTGTACAAGGCTTCACCCACTGCAAACAACCCGACCGCCACGAGCACGACTTCGATGCCATCAACCAACTCCGGCACCGCCAAGGTGTAGCGGGCAATGCCCGAGGTCGAGTCCAGGCCGATCAACCCGATGGTCAGTCCAATCCCGAGCGAGACAAAACCGCGCAGCATTGAAGCGCCGAGTACCGCAGACACCGTCGTGAAGGACAGCACCAGAATCGCGAAATACTCGGCAGGACCAAACTTGAGCGCCAGCGTGGCAACAATCGGGGCAAACAACGTCAGCAACACCGTCGCGATGGTGCCGGCAACAAATGAGCCTATCGCGGCCGTTGCCAGGGCCGGTCCTGCCCGGCCGTTGCGCGCCATGAGATTGCCTTCCAGGGCCGTGACCATAGAGGACGATTCGCCGGGCGTATTGAGCAGGATAGAGGTGGTCGAGCCGCCAAACTGCGCGCCGTAATAGATACCGGCGAACATGATCAGGGCGCCCGTAGGATCGACCTTGGCGGTGATCGGCAGCAGCAACGCCACCGTCAGCGCCGGGCCAATACCCGGCAAGACACCAATGGCGGTGCCGAGTAAACAGCCGATAAAGCCCCACATCAAATTGATCGGTGTCAGCGCAGCGGAAAAACCAATGGCCAGGTTCGCGAGAGTTTCCACCTTGTTTACCTCCTTCGGCCCGGGTCAGATCCAGGCATTGACAAGGGGCGGCAGGGAAACCCCTAGCCCGGCGTTGAACAGCCAGTAAATCGGCAGGGTCAGGGCAATGCCGATAGCGAGGTCCTTCACTGGACGACGACTGCCAAACCCCCGCGCCGAACAGGCAAACAGCAGCCCTGCGGCCAATACGAAGCCGATGAGGTTAATCAGCACGGCCACCCCCACAAGCCCCGCCGTCACCCAGGCTGCGCCGGCTTTACCGCCGGGCAGTGCTTGGGCAGCTTCGTCGCTGTGGTCTGCCAGCTCGCGAAAACCACCGGTGACGGCCTGATAACACAGCAACAGACCGACAACGCCCAGGAACACCGCGACGGCGTACGGATAGACATGGGCTCCCAGGATGACGAAGCCCATCTCGGGTGGAAACCGGAATGCGCCCACCGCCAACACGGCGCTGATGGCAATCACTCCGACGCCGATCGCCAGTTGCACCGGCACTATTGCGCGAGGCTGAGTCATTTCGAAACCAGCCCGACCTCGACCAGCATCGCACGCAGCCGCAAATGCTCTTCGTCGACGAATTTGCCGAACTCATCGCCGGTCAGGACATTGGGTGCCCATTTGTTGGTGTCGATATTGTCTTTCCAGACTTTGCTGTTGGTGGCGGCCACGACGGCGTCGATCACTTCTTTGCGCTGCTCGGGCGTGAGGTTCGCGGCGCCGTAAACACCCCGCCAATTGCCGATGGTCACGTCGTAGCCTTTCTCTTTGAGGGTCGGTGCATCAATGCCTTCAATGCGTTCTGGCGCACCGATGGCGAGTACTCGGAACTGGCCGTTCCTGATGTATTGGCCAAGCTCGGCATAACCACCGGTGATCACCTTGATCTGCCCGCCCAATGCCTGAGCAACGACTTCACCCCCACCCGCGAAGGCGACGTAATTCACCTTATTGACCGGGACACCCATTTTCGCGGCCAACTCGGCAATGCCGATGTGATCGATCGACCCCTTGGAGCCACCGCCCCAGGAAATACTGGTCGGCTTGTCTTTGAAGACTTTCAGCAAGTCCTCCAGGGTTTTGAATTCAGACTCCTTGCGGACGGCAATCACGTTGTATTCGGTAAACAGCCGGGCAATCGGCGTTACGTCTTTCAAGGTGATTTGCGGTTTGTTCTGTTCAATGGCAGTGACCATGATCGCGCCGACAACCAGCAGCGCATTCGGATCGCCCTTGGTGCTGTTGGCGAACTGCGCCAGCCCCAACGTCCCCCCTGCTCCGCCCTTGTTCTCGAAGGTGGTGGATTTGGCCGTGTTGGCCTCGATCAAGGCTTTGCCCAGGACCCTGGCGGTCTGGTCATAGCCGCCACCCACAGAACCCGGGGCCATGAACTTGACGGTGTCCAGCGCAAAGGCCGGTGTCGCGAGCGCAGCTGCGGTAACGGCCGTTGCGATGCAGCGGCTGAATCGACGGAACAAAGCGGACATAAGTTGTCTCCCGATTGCATTGTTTTTATAGGTGCCGGATGAACGTCGATCAGGGCGAAAAACCCTGCTCAATGAACATTGGCCTGCGGATAAGCGTAGGCCATGGTTAGGGAGACAGCATTTAACCAATTCGCTATCGTCACTCGCCTATGAACCGGGCCCGCTCGAACCAGGAAGGTAAACACATGGCCAACACTCATGCCGATGGCCGCAGCAGCGCGTGGTCGGTGTTTCTGATCTTCCTGCGCCTTGGGCTGACTTCTTTCGGCGGGCCCATTGCGCACCTGGGTTACTTCCGCGATGAGTTCGTCACACGACGGCGCTGGCTGACCGAGCGCAGCTATGCGGACCTGGTCGCGCTCTGCCAATTCCTGCCGGGGCCGGCCAGCAGTCAGGTTGGCATTGCGCTGGGTCTGTCTCGGGCGGGATACCGCGGGGCACTGGCTGCCTGGACGGGTTTCACGCTGCCTTCGGCCATTGCGCTGATCCTGTTTGCACTGGGCATTTCCCATTACGGCACGGCCCTCGCGCCCGGCGCACTGCATGGCCTCAAAGTGGTGGCCGTCGCGGTGGTTGCGCAAGCGGTCTGGGGCATGGCGCGCAACCTGTGCACGGACGTGCTGCGAGTCACCCTCATGGTGATTGCAGCCTGCGTCGCCCTGCTTGAACCGTCCGCCTGGGGACAGGTCAGCGTGATCGTCGCCGCGGGATTCGCCGGCCTCTTGTTGTTCAAACCCGATCAGCGTGTCGAGCACGATCCACTGCCGATCACGATCAGCCCCCGGGCCGGGGCGCTCTGGCTGTCGCTGTTCCTGGTATTGCTGGTTGGCTTGCCACTCTTGTCACAGCTGCTGCCCAGTCAAACCGTGGCGATGGTGGATGCCTTCTACCGGTCCGGCTCACTGGTGTTCGGCGGGGGGCACGTTGTTTTGCCATTGCTGCAAGCCGAGGTGGTGCCCTCTGGCTGGGTCAATAACGAAACCTTTCTTGCCGGGTATGGCGCCGCGCAGGCCGTTCCCGGTCCCCTATTCACCTTCGCCGCGTTCCTCGGCGCCTCGATGAACCTCGCCCCGTCGGGCTGGATCGGCGGCATGATTTGCTTGCTGGCGATCTTCGCGCCGTCCTTTCTGTTGATCGTGGGGGCCTTACCTTTTTGGGAGCGCTTGCGCCGCAGTCTGCGCACACAGGCCGCGCTGGCCGGCGTCAATGCAGCGGTGGTCGGCCTGTTGTTGGCGGCGCTGTATCAGCCTGTCTGGACCAGTGCCATTTTCAAGCCGCAAGACTTCGGTTTGGCGCTGGTCGCCCTGGTTGCACTGATGTTCTGGAAACTCCCTCCGTGGCTGGTGGTGGTCGGCTGCGGGGTCGTGGGGTGGCTGTTGAGTGTCCTGTTGTGAGGAACAAGAAAATAGCCGACAAGCAAGCTATTGATATTCAAACATCTACTTCTTCAGAAACATTTGCTCGGCGCGGTGCTGAAAAATGTCGGGCTATTCTAAAAACCCTCTGTGGTGAAAACACGTCAGGACTCACGTTGATCAATGATCTGCAACAGGAGACTTGTCATGAAAGGCATGCTCGGCAGCATTGGATTGTCACTGTTACTGGCTGCAACGGCGGCGTTCGCGCATCACGGCTGGAGTGAATACGACTCCAGCAACCCCCTGCAGCTGAACGGCACGATAGAAGAATCCGGTTACTCCCATCCGCACGGCTTCGTGCGTCTAAAAACACAAGACAAAACCTGGAACGTCGTCCTCGCACCGCCCTCGCGCATGGAGAACCGCGGCCTTTCCCGGGACATGCTGAGTGTGGGGAACACAGCCACTGTGGTCGGCTATCAGAATCGAAACAAACCCGATGAAATGCGCGCCGAACGCATCACGGTCGGCGACAAAACCACAGAGCTACGCTGATGCAGGCCATCGATGCCAGCGCAGGATCGAGTCCGGACAGCTGGCTGGACTGGGTGGGAGACTCGCAGCTTGGCGCGGCCATGCGCGGCGATCTGTGGCTGTATCCGATGGTCGAGGTGGTTCACATCATTGGATTTACGCTGCTGGTCGGCTCTGTCGTGATGTTCGATCTGCGGGTGCTCGGGCTGTCGAAAGACATTGCGGTAACGGCCCTGGCTCGCCACCTCCTGACCTGGTCCATCCTGGCCCTGCTGTTGATCGTGCCCGCCGGGCTGATGATGTTTTCGGCCCATCCCCATGACTTCGCATCGAATGACATCTTCATCTTGAAGCTATGCCTGATCGCTACTGCCGGGCTCAATGCTGCTCTTTTCCACGTCGGGGTATACCGCTCGGTCACCCAGTGGAACACGCGCACTGCGGCGCCTGGAATCGCAAAAATCCAGGCGCTGCTTTCGATTGGGTTATGGGTCAGCGTGGTGATGTGCGGCCGGCTATTGGCGTACACCTGATCATCAGGTATTGGTTTTCAACTTGGTCCACAGGCGGGTCGTCAACCGTGCGATGGCCGCGGGGAGTTCCTCGACGGTAAACAACTTGTCCAACACACGTGTCGGCGGGTAAATCGCCAGATCCTGCTTCACAGCCGGAACAACATACTGATCCGCCGCAAGGTTGGGGTTGGCGTAATGGATGCTGTTGCTGATGTTGGCAATGACCTGCGGCGTCAGCAGGTAGTTCATGTAGGCGTAGCCATTCTTCTCGTGCGGCGCGCTCTTGGGCATGACCACCATGTCGAACCACAGCGTCGAGCCTTCGTCAGGGATCGAATAGGCGATGTCGATGCCGTTGTTGGCTTCCTTGGCGCTGGCGGCAGCCTGCACGATGTCGCCATTGAAACCGATCACCGCGCAGACATTGCCGTTCGCCAGGTCGCTGATGTACTTGGAGGCGTGGAAATACTGGACGTAAGGTCTGATTTTGAGCAGCGCCTGCTCGGCTTTCTTGTAATCCGCCGGCTCGTGGCTATGCGGCGGCAGCCCCAGGTAATTCAGGGTGATCGGCAAGATCTGCGTAGGGTTATCGATAATCGCCACGCCGCACTGGCTCAGCTTTTTGATGTTGTTTTCATCAAAAAACAGATTCCACGAATGGGTGACATCGGTGTTGCCGAAGATCGCCTTGATCTTCTCGACGTTGTAGCCAATACCCGCCGTGCCCCACATGTACGGATAACCGTATTGGTTGCCCGGATCATTGACCTCGAGTTTTTTCATCAACGCCGGGTCAAGGTTTTTCCAGTTGGGCAGCTGGCTTTTATCGAGTTTCTGCACCGCCCCGGCTTTGATCAATCGGGACAGAAAATGGTTCGAAGGACTGACCACGTCATAGCCGGTGTTGCCGGTCATCAGCTTGGATTCCAGCACTTCGTTGCTGTCGTGAATGTCGTACGTTGCCTTGATCCCCGTTTCCTTGGTGAACGTGGTCAGGGTGTCGTCGGCGATGTAGCCGTTCCAGTTTGAAATATTGACGACTTCGTCGGCGTAAGTGGCTGCCGACAACGTCGTCAGCACGACCATCAGGGAAATGTTATTGACGCGCATGTTCAATCACCGTGTGTTTGATGAGTTTTTATTCTTTGATCGCCGGGTGTTCTAGATTTCTGTTTTGGCCCTGACCGCCTCCACGCGCATTCGAAGCATGGCACCGATATCGAGCAAGGGGCGCGGTGGTAGCCAGCCCGGTTGGGCCCTGCGCATCACCGACTCGAGGATGGGCGAGCTGGAGCCCGACGCCAGTTCGGCGAGCAAGCGTCCCCAAAGGGTGCCGCGTGCGACGCCCGAACCATTGCAGCCGGCCACCGCAAACACACCTTCGTCGACCTTGGCAAAATACGGTTGCCCGGTGCGCGAAGCGCTCAAGTGTCCGGTCCAGGTGTATTGAATGTCCTGCTCGTTCAAGAACGGGAAGCGTCGTTGCAAGCCGAGCACATGATGTTTGCGACGGTGCAGCAGCTCACTGTTGGATAAATCCCGAGAACGGTATTCCGCCGTGTTGCGGATCATCACGCGGCGGTCCGGGGTCAGTCGCACCGTGGCGCCCAGGGGTCGGGTGGACAGCACGCCCCAAGGTTCAACCGCGCCGATGGACTTGAACTCGGCGTCGCTGAGCGGCCGTGTCAGGCTGGCGCTGAGTTCCATCGGGAACGTCCCGCTGTCTTCTATTCCGGAGCGCGGGATGAACGCGTTCAGGCACACCAGAACTTGCTTGGCCTCGATGCTTCCATCGGTGCCATTGGCGCGAATACGCCCTTTGCCCAAGCGCTCCAGACCCGTGATATCGGTGTTCTCAAACAGGGTCACCGTGTCTGGCAGCGTATCCAGCAGGCCCTTCACGTATTTCGCCGGTTGCAGCAGTGCGTTGCCATTGCCGCACCAGATCGCGGCCTGGTAATGCGCGGTGCCCAGTTGTTTGCTCAGCGGCTCACCTTCCAGAAAATGCGCAGAGGCGCCAACAGCACGTAGCGTTGCCAATTTGGCCGCGACATCGGTCAACTTGCCGGGATCGTTGACGGCGAAGTAGTAGCCCGATTCCCTGAATTCACATTCGATGCCCAGACGAGCAATGCGCCGGCGCACTTCGTCACTGGCGGCACGGGAAATCGAGGTATCGACTTCAAAACCGGCGAACCCCGGGTTGCCGATCAACTCATCTTTGGCCGGATGTTCGTGACCCACCACGAAGCCCGAATTGCGCGCCGAGGCGCCCTGTGCGGCCCGTTGTCTGTCGACAATCACGATCCGCGCCTGAGGGTGCATTTCAGCGAGGGTGTGAGCGGCGCACAGCCCGGTGATACCGGCACCGACAATCAGCCAATCGGCTTTTTGCGTGCCTTTGAGAGCATCGCGAGCGGGAGAACTCCCCGCCTGCGCAATCCAGCCACATACATTGGTCATGCATCACCTCATTACCTGTCGTTCTGCAAGCACCGCACATGACGTCATCGCATGAGTATTTCCGGCTGGCGCTGGCTAGAGCTAGAATCTATAAGGCCTGTAGTGATACAACCAACGTTATAAAATCATCGAGCTATTCAATAAACGCATGGATAAAATTCACCACGTTCCTTCTCTCCAGGCCTTGCAGGCGCTGGTCGAGGTCGCAGGCTCGGGCAGCTTCACGCAAGCGGCGCAAAAGCTGTGCCTGACCCAAAGCGCAGTGAGCCGAAAAATCCAGCAGTTGGAGAGCCACTTCGACTTGCCGATGTTCGTAAGGAATAGCCGCAGTGTTCGACTGACACCGGAAGGCGAACAGGTACTTACGACCGCCCGAAGTATCCTGGCGCAACTGAAAACCCTTGAAGATCGGCTGACACCGCAAAAACGACCCTTCCGCATTCGCATGCATGTGTCGCTGGCGGTTCGATGGTTGCTGCCAAAGTTGAGCGAGTTCTATCGAAGTCATCCGCAGGTTTCGCTGTCGATCGAAACCGTGGCCACGGAAGTGGTGGAACCGGCCATCGACAGCGACGCCTACATCCTCTATCTGCCCGAGCCGTCCCGCGATCCTGACTGCCTGACGTTGTTCGAGGAGGCGCTGGTGCCGGTATGCGCCCCAGGCCTGGGCAGCACCTCCGAGCCGTTGGAGTCGGTGGCCGATCTCGTGCGTTTCCCGCTGCTGCATCGCTCGGCGGACAAACATGACTGGTTCCGGTGGCTGCAAGCCAATGGCGGCCAGTCACTCGAGGACTACCGCCACATCCCCTTCAACCTCGACGAGTTGGCGCTCGATGCGGCGGCGCGAGGGCTGGGGGTCGCCATGACTGACCTGACCCTGGCAGGCGAATCACTTGAGCGAGGCGTGCTCGTCGTTCCGTTCGGCCACCCCTTGAAGACCCGCGGCATTTACGCCTTGATCCTGCAACCTTCCGCCGCCGCTCATCCAGCCTGCTCGCTGATCATGCAGTGGTTTGCCCAACAGGCCGAACAGCCAGCAGGCGAAGTTTGACCACCAGGGTTTGAACACTACGTTCCGCGCCCCAACCCTTGTGTCGCATTGGCAAAAGCAGCGCTCGCCTCTTGAACCAGCTTGCGCCATTCAACGCTGTTGATGAGTCCAGTGCGCTCCATCTCATCGGCAGCCTTGAGCAACTCGTCATATTGCTCTTCAGCATCCATCCGGATTTCGGGCACTTTCAGGAGCTGATACCAGGCCGCCAGGGCTTCGCTCTTTTGATCATCACTCATGCTCAAACTCCCAAAGACACTCTTCGTTTTGAAGTTTTTCCATGGGTGGCGTTCCTCGCGCCCGACATACGGCAGTCAGGCATAAAGCCAGTCGCGCCGTGCATTACAAACTTGTCATTGAGTTGTCAGCGTAGCCAGCACCCTCGCTTCCTACAGTGGCGTCGTCAGTCACCCACTGCGGGTGACACACCTCACACTGATGACAAGGGTCGACACCATGAAAGCAATGAGCAAACTCTGCCTGATCGCCGCCAGCCTGTTGATGTTGGGCACCGGTTCCGCCATGGCCAGCAACATCGCACCGGTCAAGGCCAACAACGTCGTGCTGGTGCACGGTTCCTGGGCCGATGGCTCGAGCTGGTCGGACGTGATCACCCGGTTGCAGGCCGCCGGCTTGCACGTGACTGCGGTGCAAAACCCGTTGACCTCGGTCGCCGACGACGTTGCCGCCACGCAACGCGTGCTCGATCAGCAAGACGGCCCGACCGTACTGGTCGGCCACTCCTACGCCGGCACCGTGGTCAGTGAAGCAGGGGTCAATCCGAAAGTCAGTTCGCTGGTTTACGTCGCCGCCCGAGCACCGGACGCGGGCGAGGACTTCGTCGCGCTGTCGGCCAAGTACCCGACCATGCCCGTGCGCGCCGGCACCGAGGAACACGATGGTTTCATCAGCCTGAAGCAAGACGCCTTCCTCAAGTACTTCGCCAGCGACGTGCCCCACGACAAGGCGATGGAACTGTTCGCCGTCCAGCAACCGATCGCCAAAACCCTGTTCACCGACCGCACCACCGCTGCCGCCTGGCACATCAAACCGTCCTGGTACGCGGTCTCCAGCCTCGATCAAACCATCAACCCGGACCTGGAACGCTTCCTCGCCAAGCGCATGAACGCGACCACCATCGAGCTGCCGTCGAGCCATCTGTCTTTGGTCTCCCACTCCAAAGAAATCGCTGACCTGATCCTCGAAGCCGCTGGTCGCTAACCGTAACGTCGGCGCCGTTTCATTACAAAATTGTCATTCAACTGTGGGTCGGCTGTGCGGATCGCCTGGTTAACCTGAATCCACTGCCAGGCAACCCGTCGGCAGCCAATCCGCCTCTGAATAGAGGGAATCATCATGAAAATGTTAATCCTCGGTTTTGCTGCTCTCCTCGCCACCGGTTCGGCGTTTGCCGATACCCAGACCGCCGAACCTGTCATCCATGACAAGACCGGTTTCTTCGTCCACCTGGACATCGCCAAAGACCTGTCCAGCAATATCATCACGCAAGATTGCGGCATCGTCCCCGCGCAGCTGATTTACCTCGACCATCAGGGTCGCAAGCACGTGCTGGATTACCAGGTACAGGGCATGGATTGCCTTGGTGGTAACTGATCAGACGCCTGTACTCACAGAGGATCGGGCTACACTGGCGCCACTGGCTGACCTCTGTAGCCCGCCGCCGCGACATCTATGTTGCCGACACCGAACCAGGCAGATCCCATGAACATCCTCGTAGTCGAAGACGAACCCAAAGCAGGTAATTACCTGCTCAATGGCCTGCAGGAACTCGGCTACTCCGTCAGCCTGGCCCGCGATGGCGTCGATGGCTTGCACCTGGCCCTGGAGCACGATTTCGACGTCATTGTGCTGGACGTCATGATGCCGAAAATGGATGGCTGGGAAGTCCTGCGCCGCTTGCGCAAGGAAGCCGACACCCCGGTGCTGTTTCTCACGGCCCGCGATGACATCGCCGACCGCATCAAGGGCCTGGAACTAGGCGCCGACGATTACCTGATCAAACCGTTTTCCTTCGCCGAACTGGTGGCGCGCCTGCGCACCCTGACCCGGCGCGGTCCCACCCGGGAAGAAGAACAGTTGCAAGTCGCCGACCTGCAAATCGACGTGCTCAAACGCCGCGTCACCCGTGCCGGCGTGCGGACTACCCTGACCAACAAGGAGTTCGCCCTGCTGCATCTGTTCGCCACACACCAGGGTCAGGTTCTGTCACGCACGATGATCGCTTCGCGAGTCTGGGACATGAATTTCGACAGCGACACCAACGTCGTGGATGTCGCGGTGCGGCGTCTGCGGTTGAAAATCGACGACCCGTTCCAACTCAAATTGATTCACAGCGTGCGCGGTATCGGCTACCGCTTCGATACGCAACCATGACATCACGCCTTCGCCACTCATTAACGCTGCGCCTGGCCCTGGTGTTTGCCTTGCTCGCCTTTGTCTCGCTGACTCTGCTGGGTGTGGCGTTGTACCGGGATCTGGAACACGAGCTGATCCGTCGCGACGACGCCGCCCTGGTGAACCGCATCGATCAACTGCGCACCTTCCTCAACGACAGCAACACGCTGGACCTGATCAAGACCAAACCAGCGCTGTTCCAGAACATGCTCGGCAATCGTGAGGCGCTGCTGACCATCGGCGCACCCGGACAAAAACCGTTGCTGGTGGTCAACCCCGGAAACCTCGCCGTGCCGTCGCTGGCGCCGGTGGCCATGGATCATCCGTTGGCGCTGGCCGACGTGCAGCACTACCCAAGTGTGGATGGCGTACCCTTTGCGGCGCTGGCGGCGACCATCGACTCCGGCGACCTGGGCAGCCTGCAAGTGGTCACCGGGCGCCTGATGACCGAGCGCACCGCCGTCCTCGCCAGCTACCGACTCAACGTGTACCTCTTCGCCAGCGTGGCGGCGATTCTTCTGGCCCTGTCCGGCTATCTGCTGGTGCATCGCGGGCTCTTGCCTGTGCGACGCCTGGCCCGACACGCCCAAGGCATCGGCGTCGGCAACCTCACCGAGCGCCTCGACAGCCAGGGCGCACCGCGGGAACTGCTGCCGATGATCGAAGCGTTCAACGCAATGCTCGACCGTCTCGGCAAGGGCTTCGTGCAACTGGGTCAGGTGTCGACCGACATGGCCCATGAACTGCGCACACCGATCAACAACCTGCTCGGCGAAACCCAGGTCGCCCTGCAGCAAAACCGCAGCATTGAGGCCTATCAGCAACTGCTCGCCTCCAATGTCGAAGAGCTGGAGCGCCTGGCGCGGATGCTCGACAACATGCTGTTTCTGGCCCGCACCGACCCGGCCAGCGCTTTGCGTCAACGGCAGGAACTGGATGCTGCTGATGAAATGGAACGCATGGCCGACTATTTCGAAGGGCTGGCGGCGGATGTTGGAATCAGCATTGATGCCCAGGGCAGCGGCGTGATCTGGGCCGAACCGATGTTGCTGCGCCGCGCCCTGGCCAACCTTTGCGCCAACGCGATCAAATACGGCGCGCCTGACTCCGAGCTGTTCATCCGCGCCACGCCCGCAGCCGACGGCATCCGCCTGCAAGTGAGCAACCACGGCCAGACCATCCCCGCCGAACACTTGCCCAGACTGTTCGAGCGCTTCTACCGCGTCGACGAATCCCGCGAACGCTCGGCCCACTCCAACGGCCTGGGCCTGTCGATCGTGGCGACGATCATGCAGCTGCACAATGGGGCTTACAGCGTTAGCAGCAGCGAGGGCATCACGTGCTTTGAGCTGTTCTTTCCGGCGCGGCAACTGGATGAATGATGCCGGGTCGGCCTGTCGCATGATCGTTCCGTTTTTTTACCTCTTCTGCGCTTTCGATCTGTTCAAGTGGATCTACTATCTACTTCA
Organism: Pseudomonas sp. LBUM1645; assembly: GCF_059716185.1. NCBI lineage: Bacteria > Pseudomonadati > Pseudomonadota > Gammaproteobacteria > Pseudomonadales > Pseudomonadaceae > Pseudomonas > Pseudomonas sp. LBUM1645. Next base: position 2,754,565 of record NZ_CP166811.1, on the reverse strand, counting down.
ATTGAAATGGCAAAAAACACCAGCGCCCTTGAGCAGTTTCGGCATAGGCCAATAACGTTGCCGACTCTAGACTCGCCTCCAATAAAAATACTGAAACGCAATCGAATCCAGGGGAACCCGCATGAACCCATCCGACATTTTTGTTATCAGCGCCGTCCGCTCGGCCATCGGCAGCTTTGGCGGTTCGCTCAAAGATGTGCCACCTACCCAACTGGCCACTGACGTTTGCCGTGCCGCCATTGAACGTTCGGGGCTGGCGCCTGAGCACATCGGTCACGTGGTGATGGGGCATGTGATCCCGACGGAAACACGTGACGCCTACATCTCTCGTGTCGTGGCGATGAATGCCGGCCTGCCGAAAGAGACGCCCGCCTTCAACGTCAACCGCCTCTGCGGTTCTGGTTTGCAGGCCATTGTCAGTGCCGCTCAAAGTTTGATGTTGGGGGATGCCGGCGCTGCGCTGGCGGGCGGCGTCGAATCCATGAGCCGCGGGGCCTATATCTTGCCGCAGGCGCGCTGGGGCGCACGCATGGGTGATATGCAAGCCATCGACTACGTGCTCGGCGCTCTGCAAGACCCGTTTGGCGGTTTCCACATGGGCATTACTGCGGAAAACATCGCCGAGCGCTATGGCATCACTCGTCAGGCTCAGGATGAGTTGGCGCTGCTCAGCCAGCAACGAGCGGCCCGGGCGATTGCTGAAGGGCGGTTTACCGACCAGATCGTGCCGATCGAAGTGGCGTCCCGCAAAGGTACCGTGACGTTTGCGACGGACGAGCATGTCCGCGCCGAGGTCAGTGCCGAGCAATTGGGCAAGATGAAACCGGCCTTCAAAAAAGACGGCAGCGTCACCGCCGGCAACGCGTCCGGCCTCAATGATGGTGCCGGCGCATTGATCATGGCCACGGGCCAGATGGTTCTCGACCAAGGCCTGAAGCCCATCGCCCGACTGGTCGGTTATGCCCATGCCGGTGTGGAGCCAGAGCTGATGGGGTTGGGACCGATTCCCGCCACCCGCCTGGTCCTCAAACGCGCCGGCCTGACCGTTGCCGACCTGGATGTCATCGAGTCCAACGAAGCATTCGCGGCCCAAGCGTGTGCCGTGGCGCAGGAACTGGGCTTCGACCCGGAGAAGGTCAACCCGAACGGTTCGGGGATTTCTCTGGGCCACCCGGTGGGCGCGACCGGTGCGATTATCGCCACCAAGGCGATTCACGAACTGCACCGTATTCAAGGTCGTTATGCCCTGGCAACCATGTGCATCGGCGGCGGCCAAGGCATCGCCGTGTTGTTCGAACGCGTCTGATTGCCCCAATCGAAGACGGCGCCCATTTTGGGCGCCGTCTCGTTTTACCGCGATGGAGTCAGTGCGCAATGCACTCAGATTTCAGCTCGGTGTAAGCCCCGATCACTGCGCGACCACACTCGCGACCCATACCCGATTACTGACCAGGCACGACCTTGCTGCAGACACCGCGGACGGCCCCGCTGCAGGCCGGTCGGTATCTCGATGGGCTTCATTTTTTCAGGCCCGGAGGTTCTACTAAACTACTCAGGACTACGCAGATTCAGTGAATGATTTCACAGTACTGCTAAAGTGATAGCACGCGTCGCCACATGCTCCCAAAGCCTGCAATTTCGAAGGTGGGTGGCTAATCACGGTGACGCCAACGCTCTCAAGCGAGGGCAGCATGAACTGAATCGCGTCATCATCGAGCGCGAGGGGCAGCAGACATGAGGTCTAAATATGATATTTGAGCCCAACAGTACCCGTTCCGTTCTCCAGCGAAGAAGCAGTACCAGTATCGTTATTCAGGCTGGTCTCGATTGTGTTGCAGTGACAGGTGTTGCGTGGTTTTTGATCAATTATCATATCGGCTTCATAACGCAGTCCTATGTCATCCTGCTCCTGTTGCTACTGGGGGCGTTGGCCGTCGTGTACGACCACTATGCTATCTACCGCAGCAACGTTGGTTTTACCGTCAAAGCCTTCAAGCTTTTGAAAGCGTGGACTGCCACGTTTGGCTTTCTCGTTGCCATGGCCTTTCTTACCAAGCAAAGCGAACAGTACTCGCGTTTATTGGTCGCGCAGTTATTTGTTGGTGGATATTTTGCTCAGTTGCTTTTGCACCTCGCGACACGCGAGATGCAGAAGAAGTTTTTGGCCCACCCGACTCAATTGGAAAACTCGCTCATCATTGGCTCGGGCGAACTGGCCAACTATCTTCACAAGAAAATCAGCAATAATCCCTGGCTCGGTGAGCGCATAGTCGGCTGTGTGTTGATTGGCGCGGACGATGAGCGGGGAAAGGAAAGTCTGGAAGGCGCGCAACGTCTGTCGATACTGGGCGATATCTCCGACCTTGATGAGTTAGTTGTTAAACATGCCATTCGTACCGTCTATTTCGTGACCCCTCTGGGTGGCTCCGAGGTCATCCAGGATGTTTATTTAAGGCTGTTCGATAAACACATCTCTGTTAACTGGGTGCCTGACATTTTCTCGTTGCGCCTGATCAACCACAGTGTTCGCGAGATTGCCGGCATTCCCGTGCTGACCTTGTCTGAAACTCCGCTGATGGGCATGCGTCTGTTTCTGAAGAACCTTGAAGACAAAGTCCTGGCCTTTCTCATTTTGGTTCTTGCAGCGCCAGTCCTGGTAGCCGTCGCCATTGCCATCAAGCTCGATAGCCCTGGCCCCATATTCTTTCGTCAGCAACGCATGGGGTGGAGTGGAGAAGCTTTCCGGATCTGGAAGTTCAGAAGCATGGTCGTCCACCAGCCGGAAGACGGCGTCGTCAAGCAGGCGCAAAAGAATGACCCACGCATGACCAGGGTTGGCGCCTTTATTCGGCGGACCAGCCTCGATGAACTACCGCAGTTGTTCAACGTTTTGATGGGGGAAATGTCTCTGGTGGGGCCTCGTCCGCACGCTATTCAACACGATGTGCAGTACTCGCCCGATGTCTCGGGCTACTTTGCGCGTCACAACATTAAGCCGGGCATCACAGGCCTGGCTCAGGTACGTGGCTATCGTGGTGAAACGAGGGATATAGAGCAGATGATCCGGCGCGTTGACTCGGACATCGAGTACATCAACAACTGGTCGCTTTGGCTCGATTTCGTCATCCTTGTACGAACGGTGTTTGCCTTCTCCGGCAAGCATGCCTACTAGCCATTCCTAAAATCAGAAACCCGTTCAGATGGATACGATACTTTCCAGGACCGGCGGTGACTTCAGATGAGCGTAGCGACTACGCAAGGTGTCGAGAAGCGCTTCTCCCGGCTCCCTGGAACAATGGAGGTATATTTTGAAAAGGCCGCCAAAACCCATTTCGCGATATCGATTAGCGACTTCATCGTCACTCGGACCGTCCGGCAACCCAAGATGAAGTGTCAACTTCTTGCCTTCGACAGCAAATAGAGGCGTCTCCCAAAGAAATTGCGCTGCGCCCACCTTGGGCAGTCGAACAAACAAATAGCCGTGATTGCCCAGCGTATCAACATCACCGCCACGCCTTCTCTTCCACTCAAGAAGTCCATCGTCCGGGCGTGCCAGGCAAGTGCCGATATCGTAATAGTCGAAACCATTTTCTATCGCCCATTCAAGCGCCATGAACGTGGTAATCGAGTTGATTTCACGTAACTTCTTGGCATCTGAAAATACAACGTCGGGATAGCCGAAACGGATCGTGCTCCAGTAGCGTTTTCCTGCCCGGGTAATGATGCACCCAAGATGGCATGCAACAATTTCATCCTCCAGCAGTACCAGATCGAGCCGCCCGGCATTTTTTGCCACCCTTTGAACCTCATGCGATTCAATTTGAGAGGCGGATGCGCCATGCCTTGCTCTGGCATAGGGCTTAAGCATTTCCCGATCTGCGATTTCAATTTCGTCATCGTTCAAGGCTTGTTTCATACGGTAGCGCAGCCGGTTTTTGCGTAGATTTCGACGTAACTCGGTGTTGTATCTGGCCGTAATATCCTCAATTGACCTGCTCAGCGGAACGACAGCACTCAAATATTGAGGCACATACAATGCCCCCAAGGTCGGCATTTCACTGACCCACACCGTCCGGTCTGACGTGTCCAACTTCAACTGACTATCAATCGCTTGAGATTCAGCGCCCAGTAGAACCTTCACAAACTCCCGCTGTGTTTTCCTGCCTACATAGAGAATGTCGTGAAGGCTGTCTTCCCGCAGTCTGAACCTGATAATTTCCCAGCGCCAAAAACAGGCTCGCCCAAGTATATCCCGCAGCCAGGCAGCCGCTTTCCTTAGCTCAAATCGCATCGAAGGAGATATGAACTTACGCATCAACTCTGCTATGTATTTTTTCATTTGGTTATCAGCACAATTCAAGGAAGGGGCATTTGAGTTGAGTGCGGTGAACCCTGATTACGACACTGACACAATCCGCGATCTATTTTGAACACGTGACCTTTCCTTTATCCCTGTAGATCAATGTGCGCAGCAAGAACATCGGATTACCCATTACATAGCGTCTGAATAATCGCTTTGGCTCACCTAGTAGCCTGAACACCCACTCACAACCGAGACGACGCACCCATTGCGGAGCACGAGTGACCTTGCCGCCGAGAAAATCCAGAATCGCCCCTCCGCACACGACCAGACAGGGCACGCCACTGACGGCTAACCTGGCGGCAACGGCTTCTTGCTTGGGCATGCCCATACCCAGCACAACCAGTTCCGGCTGAAACTGTCGGGCAAGGTTTATGTAAGCATCCACCGGCGCGAAACCATGGTGAGCAGAGACAACATTGACCGCAAATAGCGCTTCGCTACGCTGCACCGCATTGGCTAGAAAGGGCTCTTCAGTCCCCCAGAAAGCCACGCGCCGGCCCTTGAACGCGGCCAGCAATTTGGGAATGAAATCGGTGCCATTCATATTCAGTCCCGGCTCCAGGCCGAGGCGACGAAACAGGATGGCCATGCCGGAGCCATCCCGTAATAACACGTCAGCAGCCAGCAGCGCGTTAAAGTAGTCGGTATTGGCCGCCACCAGATTCATGGCATGGGCATTCGCGAACCCGAGCACTGTCGTCACGTCAGGTGTGGATAACGCATCAATCAATACTTGCTCGTCATCAACATCGCTGACCACCCTGAGTTTCCGGGTAATCGTTTGCCAGCTGTGCTGCCAGGATAAAGCACGCATTAGCTGTCATCTCGCTTCGAACGCACCCATTCAACCTGGCGTTTAAGCAAAAATCCGAGATACAGAGGGATTTTCTTCACCGCGTAGAACGGCGCATACAACAAGGCTGAAAAAGAAATAATCCCGCGACCAAATTGGCTCCATGCCAGCAAGATAGTCACACCCAATATTGCCACCCCGGAAGAAGCGATCAATGCTGGCGCCCAAGCTCCCGACAGCATAAATACCAACCATGACAGACCAAATGCCGCCGCCAAGGCCAACGTCAACAAGGCCAACGGAGGGACCAGCAAATCCAGCGTCATCGCCAACAGACGCCAGTTACCCTGGCCAATCGACTCCACCAGTAACTTTGGCGTATCCCCAAGGATTACCCCTAGATGACCATGCTCCCAGCGCGTGCGCTGGGTAGTTAAACCTTCATCGCTGCGCGGAAAGTAACTGGTTACCAAAGCATCGGGGCAGAACACAGGCGGCTTGCCGCTTCGGCATAAATCCAGGCCCATCTTCAAATCTTCAACGATGTGGCCACTGGCCAAATTGATCAACGACATATCCCGCCAGACGAAAGCCATTCCCGTGCCCATTAGCTGACAGGGCAAACCAAGTCGGGTCCAACCCTGCGGCCGTACCCGATTTTTCACACACCAGGCAAACTCGGCAAGCCGCACTTTTAGCCCGGAACCTGCTGGAGCACGCATTAAATTAAGTGCTTGCGCTGGCCGCCCTGAGTCGATGCAACAGATTGCCAAACGCTCAATAGAACCCGCGGCCACCTGGCAATCCGCATCGATAACAATCATGACGTCCGGCGCATCGCTCGCCAAATGACGCACCCCGCAGTCCAGCGCAAAACCCTTGCCACGCTGCTGATCATTGCTGCGTTCCACCACCTCGGCACCCGCCGTGCGGGCCAGCGCCGCCGTGTCGTCAGAACAGTTATCCGCCACCACCAATAGGCGATCACCCGAAAGCAACTGCGGCTGAATGCTATTTAACGTCGCGACGATGACCGAGGATTCATTGTGTGCCGGTATCAACACCGCCACCCGCGGTCGCGATCCTTGCGTCGACGAGCGCGACCGCGCAGGCAGGCAGGCCATCAGCACCTGCACAAACAGCACCAACACCGGCAGGAGGATGAGTATCAGCAGTGAGCTGAACAGCCAACCAAGTAATGTGATCATGCTTGCGCCCTAAACAAATTAGCCAACTTGGCCGCTTCGATATCGATGTCGTGTCGCTCCAGCACTCTCTGATAAGCCGCCTCGCCCATCCGCTGCAACACATCGACAGGTTGCGCGAGGCAGTCCGCCAGTGCCGCCGCCAACTCATCCACAGCTCCAGCGGGAAACAACCAACCGTTCTCACCCTGTCGCACCAACTCGGGAATGCCCGCCACATAGCTCGTCAGCACGGGCCGGCGCAACGCCATGGCTTCCATGATGACCACCGGCAAACCCTCGGCGAAGCTCGGCAACACCAAGGCCCGCGCCGCAAGAATCTCCGCCCGCACCTGATCGCTGCTGATCCAGCCGGTAATTCGCACCCGCGCCTGCAAGCCATGCCGTGCAATCAGGGCTTCGATTTCCGCACGCATTTCTCCATCGCCGGCCAGTACTATCTCGAACTCCACACCTTGAGCCGCCAGGATGCGGGCGGCTTCAAGTAGCAAAAGCTGACCCTTCTGCTCACACAAACGACCTACGCAAACCAACCGCGGCGTGGATGGCACGGCAACGGCCGGCACATCGTGAAACGCGCGCTCCAGGCCACAATGCACCACCTTTACCCTTGGCCAGTGCGCATGAGCCACCCAGCGAAACAGCTGGCTGCGCCCATAAGAACTGATAGCAGCGACAAAGGCTGCGCGCCGAACTTTCTCGCCCAAATGAATAAACTGAGGTTTGTCGAACTCTTCCGGCCCGTGCACGGTAAAACTGTACGCCGGCCCACCGAGTACATTGGCCAGCATCACCACCTCGGTTGAGTTGGTGCCGAAATGCGCATGCACATGCTCGGCACCGAACGCCTGCAACCAGGTCAGCACGCGACACGCCTCGAACAAATAAACCAAATGGTATGGCCAGGGGCGATCGGCACGCCGTCCCATGCGTAGCGCCAGCCACAGCGCCGAAAAAAAGCGTCGCGGCTGGGCGCGCAGTACCTGAAGCACAGGCACTAACAGCTCTTTGACTCCGCCCTGCAGCACATACTGGGTTTTATCGCGTTCGGACACGTCCTCGGCATCCACCAATTCGGCATCCCAGCCACGCAGAGCAATGCGCTGCACCACAAACCCCTGACGTTCCAACGCCAAAATCTCGCGACGAATGAAGCTATGGCTGACTTTGGGGTATTGATTGATGAAATAAGCGATACGCATAGGAACCAGACTTAGTTGTCGTTGCGGTGGATTATTACTGCAAGTAATCCCACAGTAGTACAGGTATCAGGAACGTCAACTAGCCACACGGCTGCTGCTATAACTAGCTATCAACACGCCATCTATCTTTTTAAAGGTGTCGTCCAGCAGCTCATAGCGCCTGCGATACATGGCACGTTTTTTTGAAGCAATACTGTCGAGCGGTTTCCTGGACAGAATCATGGGAATCTCAAAAAAATCTTCGCGCTCTGATGGAGTCGCTCCATGCTCTAACCAGATCACATCATAGTTTGCCGCCAGCTCTAGAGCTTTGTGAGCGCCAAAATACGGATGACGATGGTGGCGATACCCATCCCCTACCGCATAAATTTTTTCAACACCGATATTGATGGCAATGTATTTAATGACTTCGATCAGAAAGCTTCTTGGCCGAAGGCCTTCAAAGTCCTTTGTCAGGTCCCTGTAGATATTCAACGACAGTTCGCTCTCGACGCCTTTATGTATCCCTTGAACGGCGCCGATAAAAATACATAACTCAGTGTCCGTGCGACACAAGGTGAAGGCTATTGAAGCAACGCGCAGATCCCCCTGAAACAAGTTCAGCACCAACTCCCCTTCACGCATAAACCAGAAGGGACGATCCAGCACCAGGGAACAGCCAGCAGCAAACTCTGACAAATCACTCAGCAGCAAACTGTCACTTCGCCCCAACAGCAATAGCTGCGGACAGCTTTTGGTCACCACTTCGTAATGCGAGGCTAAAACACTAAGTTTATTCTTGGGGCTCCAGCTTTTACTGATGTATGGCCAATGAACAACGCCCACACAATCCCCGCCTAATTTCTCAACACCGGACTTACCCAGGGCGTTCGACATACGCCCGCAAAACAACTTTAGCTCGGACCAGTTTTTTGCAACCAGAACCAGCATTTTAAATTTATTATTCAATGCCCTTAAAGAATACCCGGCATGTAAAAAAAACACGCTTTTCAATATCACCCAATTATTCATATAAGTCTCACTTGTATTCGATCAACGTCGTCTTGCCGGCGCCGAATCTGTTCAGTAGAAACTTGACTTGCCCGAGCATCTCGGGAAATTTCCCCAGCACGAGAAAGAAAGCCCGCAGCCAGTTTTCGCGCGTGGATCTATCGCCCCCGCGAGCGAGGCGCACGACCTGCAATGGATAGACCAGCAGCACAAGCAGCCCAAACCATCCCAGCACCAAACTCGCGATAACAGTCGCCAGCGGGACGCCCAATCCCCAGAACCAGGCACGGCGCGACTCACGCAACCAATGTTGCTCCGGTGCGGCCCCATGCAAAAATGCACCCTCGGCAAAGGCATAACCACCGCGCAGGGTACGCTGCCACCATTGGCCGAACCGGGTCATGGTTGCATCGTGCAAGGTCATTTCCTCACCCAGACGCCAGACCTTCCAACCATTCCCACGCAGACGCACGCACAATTCAGGCTCTTCCCCGGCAATAAGGCCCGGTCGAAACCCGGACGCTTCGGCAAAGGCGTCAGCCCGCATCAGCGCATCGCCCCCACATGCCTTGGCCTCACCTACCGGCGTATCCCATTCGTAATCACACAGTAAGTTGTAAACAGAGTGCTGCGGAAAACGTTCACGGCGCCGTCCACAGACCACCGCGACGTCAGGATGCGTATCAAGAAAGACCTGCGCCCGGGGCAACCAACCGCCGACAACCTCACAATCACCGTCGACGAACTGAACATAACGCATCGCCGGCAATAAGCGTTGCATGCAGGCAAATCCTTCATTGCGCGCGCGCGCTGCAGTGAAGGGAATAGTCATGTCCAACTCGACCACCTCGACCCCAAGCCTCAGTGCCATCTGCACTGAACCGTCGGTTGATCCAGAGTCGACATAAACGACCTTCTCCGCCGAACCGACGAGGGAAGTCAGACAACGTTCAAGCCGTAGGCCTTCGTTGCGACCGATAACAACGACACCAATCCCCATAGCCATGGCGTTCACTCAGCGACGCAATTGAAGTAATCCATCGGGTGGTTCATGAGAATTCCCTCGATTCTGCGTACTTCCTTTTCTTGATAGTCGCAGGCACGCCCACGGCCACCGAGTCGTCCGGTACATCGGTCAGCACCACCGCATTGGCACCAATCACGACATTGTTACCAATGCGGATATTGCCCAGCACCTTGGCCCCTGCACCGATATCAACATTGTTACCCATCACCGGAGCAATCGGCTCACTCACATTCTTGAGGCCCACGACGACGCCATTGCGGATACGGCAATCATCGCCGAACTGCGCATAGCCACTGATCACGATTCCGCCGAAATGATCGATGACGAAGTTGCGCCCGACCACCACCTCACACGGCAACTCGATACCCGTGACGATCTGCACCAGTTTGAAGAGCACTTTGTATATAAAGGAAAACAACTTGCGTAACAGTGCCGGTCGCACACCGTAACGCCAGCGCCCAAAGCGATAAACCACCATCACCCAAAACCCCTGAGCCCCCCAATCTCCGGCGTATGCACGCAAGTCCGCACGTATGTTTTCGAACATAACTGGCTCTACCGTGTTGGTTGGCTAGCGAATTTGGTATCACGCAGCAACGCCCAGGTCACACGAGTATGCTGCCAACACGCCCCTAAAGCGGCCCAGCCGCGGCCTTTCAATATCGCCTTGAGCGCCAAAATCAGATCACCCAGACTCACCAGTAGCATATGTGAGGCCAAACCAGGCAGACCGTGGTGCTTGCGGAAGTACAGAAGCTCACTTTCGATTTGTAACGTGGGTAGCTGACGACTAACCGCATTGAGTTTGTCGACAGACTTGGCACTTTCACCGCCGATATGCACCACTGTGGTATGCGGGTAGTAAACCACCTTCCAACCCGCCTGTTTAACGCGTTTGCAGTGATCTACCTCCTCGAAGTAAAGGAAGTAGCGCGGATCGAACAAGCCAACCTGGTCGATGACTTCACGGCGGATCAGGTAATAGCACCCGGGCACCCAGTCGCACTCACGCACCGAAGCATGATCCCAGGCCATGTCGTCGACTCTCTTCACCGCAGGGAAAAAACGTTCAAGCCCTGTACGCCCGAGGAAGACATTCAACGGCGTCGGAAAATAGCGACAAGAGGGCTGTAAATCTCCCTCTCGTCCAACCAACCGAACGCCGAGGACACCGCAATCAGGATGACTCTCCATGTACTCGAGGGTCTTGCTCAGGGTATCCGCAGCAACAAAGGCATCGGTATTGAGCAGCAACGCATACTTGCCCTGCAGGTGTTCAACCAATTGATTATTGGCACGCCCAAAGCCAACATTATTTTCATTGGCCAGTTGTAATGCCTCTGGACAAATAGTTGCCAGACACTCCAGCGAATTATCGGCAGAGGCATTATCCACCACTAAATAGCGCGTGCGATTCACGCTATTTGACTGGCGTAACGCATTAAACATCGGTTGCAACAACTCCGCTGTATTGTAATTAACCACCAACACATCAAGGGGAGCACTAACCATTGGGTTGCACGCCAAAAAAGTATTCCGCTCTCATTTTTATAAGCATCGGCTCAAATGCCGGGTCGTATACACCATTGCGCTGCCTGATAAGGTCAATCCACGGATAAGTGGCACTACGCTCTTCGACTTTCGCCAACACCTCTTCCAGCGTACAAATAACCTTGGCTGGATTACCCGCAACCACCACCCCAGGCGGAACATCTTTTACGACTACAGCACCGGCTGCGACAATCGAATTAGGGCCAACAGTCACACGCGGCAAGATCATAGCGCCATAGCCGATAAAACAATTATCAAGAATGTCGACAGGACCGACAGAATCAAGTTTTCTATCAAAGACCACCTCGAGCATGCCGACTACTCCATCGTGGCCGAACAGCGTGCAACAAGATAAACCTACATTATTTCCGAGTCGTACTAGTGAAGGGTCAGGTATGTTGGCAGCAGGATTGATCCATACGCCTTTACCGATGGAGTGCAGCCCTCCCCACCGAACCATATGTTTAGCCCATTCATACCCGTCCGGTTTACAGAATTTTTTATAGAGCGGAGTCCCATACCCCGTTGTTTTTGCAATATAAGCAATCGTACGTTTCAGTAGACCAATCATCCTGTCAGCCTCAATTATTTCAGCGATAGACACCTGTGCCAGAGTTAGATACACCCTGATTCTTCATTACCACTACCCTAAGCGTAGACGCTTCCCTAAAATCCAACACTCAAATAATCCACACATGCTCCCCCCTTCATGAATATCTGCCCACCCCGGGCCCCATCTGATGGTTGAGATAATCTGCCAGCCTTAGAGCAAGTTGCAAAAGAGGCATCGTGGGGTTACAGGCACCGCCTGTAGCGAAAACACTGCTGCCCGCAACGTACAGATTCTCGACACCAAACACTTTGCAGTTCTCGTCGACCACACCAAACTCAGGCGAAGTCGCCATCCGCGTGGTCCCCATATGATGAGCATGGGGATTGAGCTTCAGTGGCAAATCGACGTCATACACACACTCTTCCAACTTGACGAAGCCCAGCCCTGTGTCGGCAAAACACTTTGCCACTTCGAGCCCTATGGACTTGACGGTTTCCCTGTCTGCAGGAGTTAGCTCCCAATGAATCTTTGCCTTCCTCATCCCTAACGCATCTCGCTCGTCGAGCAATGAGATGCGGCTATCAGGGTTGGGAAACTGCTCGATCAGCGTGCCGAGCACCCCATCTCCAGGGCAATCGAACTTGGCAATAAATTCAACCTTGCGCTCCGCACCCACATCGCAAACCAGGTTCTCGAAAAAGCTCTTGATGGAAGCCATTCGCCCATAGGATTTCACTTCAGCTACAAGCGTGGCCGTCACATTCCCTTTACCTGACTTGTGCTCCATCACGAATGCATCGGTCGTGAAGTACTCCTTCCGAGCATCTGTACCCTGCCCGTCTTTCAGGATGAAGTTTCCCATTTCGACGTTCAGGTGCTCCATGAAGCATCTACCGACGAAACCATCCTTGCTTACGATACCGCCAGCTGCCAGGGATTCGCTGTTGAGCAGGTGCCTGGCATTCTCGATCGCGCCTGTCGCCAGAATGAATTGTTTTGCCGTGACTCGCTCTCGATGCAACTCGTAGTCCGAGACGACTATCGTTGCTATGCGGCCGGTCTTGCTGTCGAACTCAAGATCGACGCAATTGCAATGGATGAAGACATCCAGCCCCTCGGTCTCATTCAGTTCCCTGGCATATTTTTGTGCAAATCGCGTCGGCGGGCTTAGCAGGAAACGATCAGCGTCAAAGTCGGTGCCGTCCAAAGTCGCATTGATAGCCTTGAATCCGGAGTGCGGCGGAAGATCAACAATATCCATGGCCGCCGACAGATTGCGCTCGATCTCGGAAAACGCGATGGGCCAACCGGGCACGGGCACCGGAGGGCCTACGGTAAAGTCCGACTTTTCGAATGGACGGCATCGCCCGGCCCAGTGATTGGAGGTCCCGCCAAGAAAGCGCAGGCGTGTTTCATGAGCGTAGACCTCGAGGCCCGACGATGAGACGTTGTAGAGATTCTGCGAGGCCGGCGAATACTCGTGCCCGCCGCCCTCGACAAGCACCACACGCCGACCATTACCGGCTAAACGCAAAGCCAGCGTTATGCCGGCTGGCCCACCGCCTATGATGCAGACGTCATAGTGGTCGCGGAGTTCTTTCTGCGATTGGTAGTCTTTGATCATGCTTGTGTTTGCCGAAAATGCCGGGCAGGCAGCACCCATCCGTTGATGACAACAAACTCGGATTTAGCAGCAGATGGTCGGGCAACGGCTTTGGAAAATCCGAACATTAGCCCCCCAAGACTCAACAGAGCAGAAGCCTGGAGGAAGCCTCTGCGCCCCATCACAGAGGTATTCAAATCAGTTTTTCTCATGATTCAAAGCTCCACGACACCGAGATTACGTTGGAATTTTCAACTACATATCAAGGCCACATTTTGGCGACCGCCATCAATACCTCAATGGCGACGCTGTGCCACAGCTTTGGAAACATCAAGAGAAATAGATCAGATCAAAGCCATTTAAAAAGATCCGTCAATAACTCCCCACACAAAGCCCCCACCGCCAGCATTGGCAGCACTACCAGCTCACGCTTGAGACTGAACAGCCCCAGACGACAATTGACATAAAAAACCAGGATAAGCGTTGGAAACGTGTACAGGGCAGCGCCCCAAATCGCATATTTAACCCCGCCAATCGCCAGCAGCAGAGGCAGCAGCACCCACAACGAGACCACGCGAATAATGTTATCGATGGCCTGGTACTTGGTGAGTCCCAAGGCAATCCAGACCTGATTCGCCAGCAGGTAGCGCATGGTGAAAAAAGAGAGTGAAAGAATGGCCATCATGTTGCCGGCCTCAGCGTAACGCTCATCGTACAAGATGCTGATGAGCAGAGGACTGCCGGTCAGGAACAGTCCACAGAGGAACAGGCAGGCAAGATCGAGCATCAATTTCAAGCGGTAGTACAAAGCGTGGAGCCGTACGGTGTCATTAGTTCTAGTGGCCTCACTGAAAGCCGGCAAGGCCACGGCCCCGACTATCTTTTGCAACGCAAGCTGAACAGCTCCCAGAATCAGCACGGCAATGGAGTAAACGCCCAGTTCAGCGGGCGTCATGCTGCCGCCGAACCAGACACGATCACCGTACAGGGCCAATACGCCCACTGCCGACGACAACAGTATCCAACGGCCGAAGCCGACTAATTCATCGAGCGCAGAACGCTCCCACTGCAGACGGTTAGACGGGCCCTCAAACCAGAAATGCCCCAGCAGCGTGTTGACCATCGATTGGACCAGACCTGCAATCACCAGCGACCAGATGGACCGGGTGAAGTAACCGATGGCCAGCATGACCACCAGCCCGACGAGCTGAGACCCAAACTCGGTGAGCACCACTTTCTTTTGCTGGAAAGCGCGCACTGCCAGGTCGATTTTGGTCGACTGAAAGCCAACGATGATTGCCGAGAAACCGGTCACGGCCAACACCAGCGGCAACTCGGGTGCGGCGTAGGTGGAATTGGGTGACCACAGATTAATGGTCTGTGCATACCAGGCGAGCGCCGCGAGGAGAAGTGTCGATGCAAAAAGGATAAAGCCGCGCACGATCTGCACGGTCCAGATGGTATTGAGAAACACCGGATCTTCGCCACGCGGGCTCTGGATGATGTTCTGGCGCAAGCCGACATCGGAAAGCATGTGCAGAACCAGAGAAACAGTGATGGCGATCATCATGATGCCGAACATCTCCGGCATCAGCAGACGGGCCATGATCAGGTTGCCGCCCAAGCGAAAGGCTTGAGACGTAACCAGCGCCCCCAGATTCCATGCCCCGGCAGAGATCGCTCGCTTACGAAGGCTAAACGTTGGCGCCAAATTAACTAACGACATAGCATCATCCCCGGACTCAATGGCTCAAAAGGAACTATAGTCGCGTTTGGCCATTCCACTAGCCGTCGCTCATCAATCAATAAGTCCAATCATCCATGCCTGAGCACTTCCGAGCGTTAATCGTCATTCTGGTCCTTGCTGGTATCGTTTTTGCCATGGCACGTCGACCAGCAGCAGACCTGATTCCCGACCGTAATTTCACTCGTCGGCGCAATCTGTGGTTCGTATTGACGCTACTTGCATTTTTTTCGCACAGTTTCTGGGTGTACGCAGGCATTGCCGCGATCGTTTTGTCCTTCGCACGAAATCGCGAACGCAATCCCGTGGCGCTATTTTTCCTTCTGGTGTTTCTCATCCCGCCGGCCACGGCGGAGATTCCGGGCTTCGGCCTGATCAACTATTTTTTTGCCCTTAACCATATTCGTCTGCTGTCACTGTGTGTGTTGCTTCCGGCTTATTTGACTCTGCGCAAGCGCGCCGACACGGTCCCTTTCGGGCGCACCTGGCCTGACAAACTGTTAGCCGCCTACCTCCTGCTGACGAGTCTGCTGTTCCTGCGCGAAACCACCGTCACCGACACCTTGCGCCAAATGCTCTACCTGTTCCTCGAAGTTTTTTTGCCTTACTACGTTGCCAGCCGGGCGCTGAAGAACCTCAGCGACTTCAAGGACGCTCTGTTCGGTTTTGTACTCGCCGCCATGGTGCTGTCGCTTATAGCTCTCTTCGAATATTCCAAGCACTGGCTGTTGTACAGCGGGGTTGTCTACGCCATGGGCATGCAATGGGATCCCGGCTACTTGAGCCGTGGTGGCTCATTACGCGCCAGCGCCACTACCGGCCAGGCTATTGCGCTGGGCTTTGTCATCAGCGTGGCCATCGGCTTTTACCTGTACTTGCAGGAGGATGTACGTAGCAAATTGCAGCGCAGCCTCGGCGCACTGTTGCTCGCCGGTGGTCTGTTCGCGCCGCTGTCGCGTGGCCCCTGGATCGGTGCAGCCGTCATCATCGTCGTGTTCATCGGCACCGGCCGTAAAGCGATCAAGCGCCTGATGCTGCTGGCCGCCGCCGGGGCGCTCGCCCTTCCCTTGCTGGCCATCGTTCCGGGCGGGCAAAAAGTGCTTGATCTGCTACCGTTTATCGGCACGGTGGAAGTGGAAAATATCACCTACCGGCAGCGCTTGATTGATAACGCCATGATCGTTATCCAGCGCAACCCTTTGCTGGGTTCTTTCAATTTCCGCAGCACACCGGAAATGCAGTCCATGATTCAGGGCCAGGGGATCATCGATATCGTGAACACCTATATCGGCATAGCGCTGTCGTTCGGTTTGATTGGCTTGACGCTTTTCGTGGTTTTTTTCGCCAGTGTTCTGCAGGGCATCCGCAAGGGGATGCGTTCGTTCCCCAACCAAGACGATGAGGCACGCCGACTCGGACGTGCACTGCTGGCGACACTGGCCGGGATCCTGATCACCATCGTTACCGTTAGCAGTATCACGGTCATCCCCGTGGTGTATTGGTCGGTGGCTGGACTGGGCGTGGCCTACGCTCAGATGGCACGCAGGCTCAAGCAGACCTCCACGGCCGTCACGGCGAGCGCCCACCTCCAACTCAGGTAGAACCCATGGTCCAGTTGTTTCGTCGCCCCCGGATACTGCTCCTGCCACTGCTGTTTTTTGCTATTTGGCCGCTTCGTACCTGGGCGTCGGACTGGGTCGTCAGTGTGGATGAGCGCAACGGCCTGCCAATGATGGAGCGTGGAGGCAGTCCGGCAATTGCTACGACATTCTCGTTCTTTGGGCGCAACTGGGACTGGACGTATTTGCAGACCGAATTCAAGGTAAATACCCCTTATCGATACTCCCTTGCAGGTAAAAACCAAGCGCTGGATTTCGACTTGACTGCGCAGATTCAGAAGCAAGACGAGCAAAAGCTGACCTGGAACTTTTCCGTGGATGCACACAGCGGGAAGTCGGGCGTTTCAGGTGGCGGCATCGTCTTCGAATTCGACCCCGCTCTTTTTGCTGGAGAAATGGGCGAGCCCACTTTGCTACCCGACAACCGCGGCTGGACCTGGGGCAATGCACAAGGGCGACGCATCGAAATGCGCTTCGAGCCCGCACTGGCGAGTGTGTACTTAGAACCGGGCAGTAAATCCGAGGTGCGTGCTTTTTTCTACAAGAACACGATCAAACCTGGCCGCCTGGATTTCACCGCCACTTTGAGCGTTTCTGGCGATGTAGCGATCGGCCCAACCACTACCGAGCGCTTCGGGCTGTCGGACCCAAAGAGCTGGCCGACTGACAAGCTCGACTGGAAAACCTCGCCGGTCGACCTGTCCTTTCTCAACGCTCAGGAAAAACCTGCAGGCAAGCGCGGCTTCATCAAAGCCTCCGGCGAGCAATTGCTATTTGCGGACAACACGGCGGCGCGTTTCTGGGGCACCAACCTTTCGGCCTACACGCTGTTCCAAACGTCAGACGATGCAATCAAGCTGCAGGCCAAACGCCTGTCGGCACTGGGCTTCAATCTTGTTCGACTGCACCACCATGACTCGCCATGGGTCTTGCCGAACATCTTTGGCGACGGCAGGGTCACGCGCAGCACCCAGCAACTGAGCCCGGAATCGCAGAAAAAAATCGACTGGTGGATCAAGTGCCTGAAAGACGAAGGCATTTATGTGTGGCTCGATCTGCACGTCCAGCGAGTCTTTACTGAAAACGACAACATTTATGGCTTCGATGAGTTGCCAAAAGAAGCGCAGAATTTTACCTATCTCAAGGGCTATTCCTATGTGAATCTCACCATTCAGAAAGCCATGAAGCGCTTTGCCGAAGCCTACCTGACCCATGTAAACAGCTACACCGGTCTCGCCTACAAAGACGACCCGGCGATCGCCGCCGTACTGATTACCAACGAAAACGACGTCACCAACCACTTTGGCAACGCCCTGTTGCCAGACAAGAATTTGCCGAAGCACAACCGCGTCTATATGGCGGAGGCCGAGGCTTTTGCCAAACAGCACAATCTGTCTGCAGACCAGACCTGGCGCTCCTGGGAGCCAGGCCCCTCCAAGATGTTCCTCAACGATCTGGAGCGACGTTTCAACGTCGACATGATTCAACACCTGCGTGGAATAGGCGTGAAGGTCCCCATCGCCACGACCAGTAGCTGGGGCCGCAATGGTCTGAACTCCCTGCCGGCCCTTACTGCCGGCGACGTAATAGATGTGCATAGCTACGGTGGCTCGGGACAGATAGAGAAAAACCCGCTCTACAGCGACGGCATAGTGAATTGGATTGCCGCCGGCCAGGTCATCGGCAAACCCTTGACCGTCACCGAGTGGAACAATGAGCCCTTCCCGATACCAGACCGTCATTCGCTGCCACTCTATATCGCCGGCACCGCCCGCCACCAAGGCTGGGATGCACTGATGCAATATGCCTACAGCCAGGAGCCATTGGGGGGCCAAGGGATGAGTGCCAACAACTGGCACGCCTATAACGACCCTGCAATGCTGGCCACCCTGCCCGCCGCCGCCTTGCTTTATCGCCGTGCAGACGTACGCGAAGCAACAACGACCTACGTCTTCGCGCCGACGCCAGCCACCCTGTTCAACCAAATGATCACACCGGCCAGCTCTGCTCTCCTGCGCACAGCCATGGAGAAAGGCAAGCTGGAAATCGCGATGCCACAGACGCCGGAATTGCCTTGGTTGCAACCGAGCGTTATCCCAAGCAATGCACAGGAATTTCATGACCCTGACCAGTCGCTGCTGGACGCCAATGCCATCGAGTCCACGACAGACACGGGTGAGCTAAAGCGCAACTGGAAACAAGGCATCTACACCATCAATACACCGCGTACCCAGGCCGCTACCGGCTGGATCGGCGGTGAGTCGATCAGCCTTGGCAACATTAAGGTTCAAGTGAAGACCGCCAACGCCAGTGTGGTGGTGCAAAGCCTGGACGACTCGCCTTTGGGCCGATCACAGGATTTACTGATTTCGTTAGGCACCCGTGCCATCCCCCAGGACGGCGACAAAATACCTTTTTACGTTGAGCCCCTCGAGGGCACGCTAACCATCCAGGCGCCGCAAGGCTTGACACTGTTCACCCACGGCATTCTGCAGCAAATGAAGAAGCTGCCCGCGACCTACCTTGATGGCCGCTATACAATCAAGTTTGACGGCTTGCAGGCGTCGAACTGGTTGTTCTTGAGAAAAGACGTCACGCAAGCACAACCTTAAGCCATGCGCAGCCCACCCCTGCCAATACAGCATCATCACGCACGCCGGCGAGCCAATAACCAGCCCGTCTATTTTAAAATAATGGTCTGGCAGATTGCGCTGACATTGCAATCTGCGCCTACACATCGATAGCTCCCAGGAGCGTTGGATGATGTTGCCACAGGCTGTGTCGTGAGAGGACTTTGAAGCCTTACTGCCGTGGAACTGCACGCCAGAGATGCCACGATAAATAAAACCCTGCTGCACTTTATGGCGCGGTTACAAACATATCGGCGGCCTGGGGCAACCTGAACTTGCGGGTGCACCTTCGCTACCTCGTAGAAACGTAAGCGGATGGCGCTCTCACATCGATCCGCTTTCCCCTGCTATATAACTCTCAGTCTCGCTAAGAGTTGTGAGTAGGTTGTGGAAGCGATGCGATCATTTGATCAAAGGCCGCTACCGCATATCTTCCATCAAGGCTTTTCAAGGTCGGCATTTCTGAAGGAAAACTGAATCGCACTCGGCCGGGAAGTACCTTTTCGATGGCTGAGTACCAGTTCAAAAGAGCGGTTTGGAGGCGCACGTGTAGCTCGAATCTACCTCGTCGGCGGTTCGTGTCTGCTTGAGCATGCTGTCGCGCGAGCTGCGGATCGATGCTGCCAACAATGTAATAGTCAGCGAAGCCAATCCGCCTTTCGGCTATCGTTTCTCGTGTAGCCGCCAACTCCAATCGCCAGTCGTGTTCGCTTGCCTCGCCGATCTGCCAGAGGCTCCAAATGTAGTGGAGCTTGAGCGGGTCGCTGTCGCACAAAGCCCATGAAGACATTTCTTCCATGGCGAGTGCTGCCTGCCATCGATCTACGTTTCGCTCTGCCCAGAAAGTTGCCGCTCCGACTGGGTCTTGTAGTCGATCCGGCTCGTCCTTGAAACGTCCATTTTCGGGAATGACATGTTGCCCTCCATGCTTTGCGCACCAGGTGGTTTTCCCGCTAGCGCTGATACCGTCGACAACTAAAATCATCGTTCTGACTACTCTGCAAAATTCATTACGCTCTTGTAAGCTTACAGGCGTCCGTGTGACTTATGCAGACATCCACTGATGAGGCAGTAGCTGGTCGATCTTGCTGGCCCGCTGCGCCGGCAGCCGCGCCAGCACATCTTTGAGATAGGCATACGGATCGTGCCCATTCGTGCGTGCCGATTGGATCAAGTTGATAATCGCCGCCGCACGTTTTCCGCTGCGTAGCGACCCGGCAAACAACCAGTTTGAGCACCTAAGTGCCCACGGCCGGA
Organism: Pseudomonas sp. LBUM1645; assembly: GCF_059716185.1. Taxonomy (NCBI): domain Bacteria; kingdom Pseudomonadati; phylum Pseudomonadota; class Gammaproteobacteria; order Pseudomonadales; family Pseudomonadaceae; genus Pseudomonas; species Pseudomonas sp. LBUM1645. Next base: position 2,734,028 of record NZ_CP166811.1, on the reverse strand, counting down.
TTGGGTTCTCGACTTGTCGATGGGCACTGCCCCATCCTTCAGGAAGCGTGTCAGCGCTATCCAGCATTTAAGGCCGTTGCTGATCCGTTGGGCACAAGTTCACTCTGGGCCAGCATCCAGTCATGCAGCGTTTCGATTATCGGTGCTGCCTTTACCTGCTGTATTCACCAGCGATCCTCATCTCTCATGCCCCGGGCTGGGCGCACTCTTGGATAACTTGGGCTTTGAAGGGCTGGGTAGATGACTTGACCGGACGGGTACGGAGAAACTTCCAAGAAATCAAATGTCCAGAATTCATTGCCATTCCAAATTCAGCAACCTGAAATCAGGAAGTCAACCTGATGGAACAACGCCTTGCGGCGTTGTTCCGCGAGGGCTATTTAAAGGGCGTCAAAATCAAACGATGGAACATAGCCTGCGCCGAGCAGATGTGGACATTTCGACGATACAAAATCATCACTTAATAAATCATCCGAGCTTTTATACTTGCTCGTTAAAACCCCTGTGATACTTAAAAGAGTATGGGGCAAGGAGGATACGCTGACTTTCTGACTTTCTCTCTCCTTCAACTTTAAAAGCTTGAGCGATTGCTGGCTTGAAACATTATCGGATGCCCAGATAAATGCCGAGACCGGGAGGTCATATTTATTGCCAATTCCATGACCCAGGAGCCCTCGACTGTCATCCATCATGTTTTCACCATGATCCGATGAATAAAACAAGACAGATGGTTTTTTGCTTGACTTCAATTGATCAATAATTGCGCTCAATAGCCAGTCCGTATATAAAATACTATTATCATATTCTGCGGTAATTTTGTCTTTGAAGCTGCCTGTTGAAGGCTTGAATTTATCGAAATTTTCCGGGTACCGACGTGAATACTCGAAATGACTACCCTTGACATGAATGAATATGGCTTTCTTTTGTGTATCGCTTTTATTTAGTATTTTTTCATATTCTGAAATCAATGCGCCATCATAACTTCTCTCAAAATATTGACGGTATTGTGCCTCTGCAGCTATTTGTGGAATTATTCCGCCAAAACTATCAACCTCCTGTACAGACAGCCAATAGGTCATGTACCCGGCTGCGCGATATATACCCACCAATGATTTGGTTGACGCAATGGCGTCCCAATCCGATATAGGCTCAAGGCTCAGCATTGAAGGAACCGCAAACGAGGTATAGGGGGCTGTCGTGCAGATCTGATTAAACTTGAAAAGCCCCGCCTGCTTGCCGAGATTTGGGGTTGTTTCCTTGTTATAACCGTAGAGGGACCAGTTTTGCGGCCGTGATGACTCACCGATTACAAAAACAACGGTTTCTATATTTGACTGATCCGACAGGCTGGTTATTTTTACATCAGATTCCCGACGGCGCTTGATCAGCTCCTCCGTCCCAAAATACAAGTTTGCAGTAAGGGCAACTTGCGACAAATAACCTGCTGGAGTACTTTGATCCTTTGCAAGCAGATCCATGACTGCAGATTTCCCGAAAGAATTAAGTTTGACGGTTTTATAAAAATACGCCCCATACCCCACTAGCAAGGCGCTGACAACCAAAACAAAAATACCTTTGTTTTTATATAATTCGCGCTTATGCAGGCCAATTAATCCAACCCCGTAGCAAAATATGAAAATCACCAAAACTATACTGATGGGCTGCCAATAGGTCGGTAGAAATTCGCTTGCCTCCTGATGATTTGTCAAGCCAATAAATATATAGGCAGCTGTTAATCTCGAGTTGAAATTCAAAACCAAAAAGAGATCAATAGCTGCTATCAAATAGAATGGCAGTAGAATGAGGTGAACCTTGAATTGATTGGATGAAATAAATCTAATTGCCAAAAGCCACAACACCGACATGCCAAGGGTGTAAACGACCAGTAAATCAATTTTAGAGTATTGATAGTTTGTTAGCGTCCTAACAATCAACGGCGATAACAGATATGACCACAACACTAAATTTGGCCATTCTGCTTTAAATATTTTTAATGAGTAATCGATAACTTTGGCAGAGTTTTTCATTTGATAATTATTCTCGCGGGTTACCCATATGCCTCCTCAGAGGGTAGCTCCAATTGGCGCGCTCGCTGTATCTTGTTCGAAATATTCTCTCCTTTGGCGTTCCAAACGTAGTGAGTCTCGGCTATTAATGGTCAGACGGATCGCACTCACGTTGCAATCTGCGCTTGCACAGCAATAGCGCCCAGGAAATCGGAGATCAGGATGAAATTTTTGGTGGTGGGTGGAGCGGGTTATATCGGCTCGCACATGGTGAAGCAGCTACTGAGTGCAGGTCACGAACTTGTGGTGGCAGACAATTTCTCAACGGGTTATCGCAGCGCGTTGAGGGGCGGGACATTGGTCGAACTGGACATAGCCGACGAACAGGCGCTGGACGTCCTGTTTGCGGACCACCACTTCGATGCCGTGTTCCACTTCGCCTCCTTTATACAGGTGGGCGAATCCGTCGCTGAACCTGCCAAGTACTATCAAAACAACTTCGCCGCCACCCTGACGCTGCTCCAGGCGATGGTTCGCGCCGGGGTTAAAAACTTCATTTTCTCCTCGACCGCAGCCGTCTACGGCGACCCGGTGTATGTACCCATCGACGAGGAGCATCCCAAGGCCGCGATCAACCCTTATGGACGCAGCAAGTGGATGGTGGAGCAGATGCTTGAAGATTTCGACCGCGCCTACGGGCTGAAATCGGTCTGCCTGCGCTACTTCAACGCCGCCGGAGCAGACCCTGAAGGACAGTTAGGTGAACGCCATGAACCGGAAACCCACCTGCTGCCCCTGATCCTGCAAGCCGCCTCCGGACGGCGCGCAACCATCACCGTCTATGGCCGTGATTACGACACGCCTGACGGCACTTGCATTCGCGACTACGTCCACGTTGTCGACCTCGTTGCCGCTCACGCGCTTGCCGTGGATTATTTGCTGGCAGGGGGTGCAAGCACGGCGTTCAACCTCGGTAACGGTCAAGGTTTCTCAGTACAGCAAGTGATAGATACCGCGCGCCACGTGACCGGCCAGGATATCTCTGTCAGCGAAGCGCCACGTCGCGCGGGCGATCCACCACGCCTTGTGGCCGATCCCCGCAGGGCCAACACATTACTTGGCTGGCAACCGCAATTTGGCTCACTTGAACAGATAGTGGCGCACGCCTGGAGCTGGGAGCAGAAGTACCCTTGGCACTGACCGTCGGCGCTAGCCAATAGCGCCGATCTCCTGCGGGTGATGCTCTAGTAGTAAGAGCGGTTTTCGGGCTCGGCTTTGTTCAACACCGTGCCAATCAGATTGGCGGTCCCAAGATGATGCAGGCTTTCCTCGATCTCTTTCTTGCTGTTCAATCCATTAGCGACAACAAGCAGGACGCAGTCGAACCTGGGCAGGACGTTAATCACATCATCCGAACTCAACAACGGCGGCAAGTCGAAAATCACGATGCGTGAGTTGTAGCGCTCGCGCAGATCAGCAATCAAATGGCTCACCGCAGGCGATGACAACACCTCGGTGGAAAGAGGAATCGGCTCACGCGTTGGCAGGACCACAAATCGCGGCAAGGTCGGATTGACCAGTACTTCTTGCAGTTCAGCTTCATCTGCCAACAATTCATTAAGCGATTTATCCATCGGCAGACCCAGATACTCACCCACCTTCGGACGACGCAAGTCGAAGTCCACCAGTAATGCCGTCTTGGTCGTGTGATGCGCGATACTCATTGCCAGGTTTATAGCCAACACCGTCTTGCCTGCCTCTGGAGTCGGCGAGGTGATGGCGAGCGTGCGCCAGCCATTTTCTTCCATGATTTTTAGCACTTGTGTACGCAGTAGATCGAATGCCCCGCCCACATTCGAATTTTTGTTGTAAGCCACAATGCGGTTGCGCTCAAGGTGATCTGGTCGCAAAGGTACAACCTTGGTTTGCACATAACTGAGTGCATTCAGACCTGTGGACTGCGCGGTCGGTGTCATGGCTTTTGACGAGGTCTGTTGCTCGGTTTTTTCGGTATCGGGATTGAACATTTCCATGGCTATATTCCTTATGCAAACCGGCCCAGAGCTTTAAATATCAGAAGATCCAGAGGCATGTAGAGGAAGTGCAGGAGCACCAGAAAGATCGCCATTATCGCGACTCCACAGACGATCAATAGCATTCGCCACTTCCTGCGGCGTGCCAGTTCAGCCTTGGTGTGAATGTAGGGAATGGAAACCAATACGCGTCTACCCAGCACGCTGGCCAAGGCCTGGGCACCGCGCACACGCTGACTCATCATCTCGAGGAGCATCACCAGTGCGCCAGCACCCACTGGGGCAAGCAAGAAGCCCATGGCAACCACTTTTTTACGGTTCGGCCGTACTGGCTTTTCTGGCATCAGCGGTGACTCCAGAAGAACAAAACGCTCGGCTTTGTTTTCCTGCTCCAGGCTTTCGGAAATTTTCGCACTCATTTCCTTCGTGCGAATTTCCTCATATTTTTTACGAGCGTTATCATGGTCACGCATCACCGTGACCAAGCCGCGCTCGATTTGCGGCGTCTCAAGAATTTGTGCTTCGTATTCGGCTATTTTTCCGAGTATTTGCTGCTTTTGATCGGCCAGGGACTTGATACGTGCTTCTGCTGCGGAGATCCGCGCCTGGGCCTTTGCAACGTCCAGATTGACCGAAGCCGCTGCACCATCAGCACCTTTGCCAGCCTGAAGTGCAGCAATTTTGCGTTTGACGGCACGCACGTCGGGGTGGGCTTGCGTATACAGCGACTGCAACCGAGTGTATTCCGCTTTGAGGCTAGCCAGATCCTGTGGTTTATCAACTGCCGCACCGGGTGCTCCAGGCTTGGTCGCTAGCCCGGCATTCGCGGCGGAAAGCTCCAACTCATTGAAGCGCAACTCCTCACGGGCAGTTTTGTAGTCACGATCGACCTCTTTAAGCTCGGTTTCGGCGCGCGTCAACATATTCATGCGCAGCTCTTGATGCTCGGGCAGCGCGTTGCTGTGTGCCTGCTTGAAGTCCGCCAACCGGTTCTCAAGGGCTTCCAGTTCCACCCTGAGTTTGTCCGCCTCCTGCGTCAGGAACTCTGTCGTTTCACTGGCGCGTTCGGTGCGCTGCTTGATGTTTTCATCCAGAAACAGCGTCACCAGTTCCTTGGCGACTTTGTTCGCAATCTCTGGCTGCCTGTGTTCAAAGGAAAGACGGAAAGCAATCGTCACCTCTCCGCGCCCCTTGACGGCAGCACTGACCAGGGAGACCACAATCGCATTGCGCATTTCTTCGATCTTCTCGGTAACGCTCAGTTGCCGACTTTGCGAAGCAAAAAGATTGTATTTGTTGATGATCCCTTCCAGATGCTCACGGGTCATCACGCGCTGGCGAATGACTTCGATGCGCTCATCGGCGAAGGTATTGTTGTTGGCCGCCACCAAGTCTGGCGAAATCTGCTGAGACTCCACCAGAATGGTGCCGGATGACTCGTAGGTAGGCGGGAGAGAGATCGCTACCGCTATGCACACGCCGAGTATGACCACGAAACTCAGGATCAACAGCAGGGCGTGGTGCTTGATGATAGCTAGGTAGTCGTTGAACGACATTTCGTAGTCAGAGGCCATATTTCTCACACAGCTGAATGTCAGAGACCGGGATAACTATAAGTCAGCGTCAGCCCGACGACGTTTGCAGTGGCATCCGGCAAGCCATCTTGCTGGCGTTGTTTGTATGTGTAGGATAGGCGTGCAATCCAAAAAGGCGAGAGTTCTTGGCTAAACCAGGCACTGTAATTTTGCAGGGTATTAGGCGTCCGGCCTTTGGAGTCTTGCCAGGAGACATCGAAACCGGTGCGCCGGGTCTCATCGATGGCATAACCCCATGTCCCCCTCAAGGCATCAACCTCGACGAAACCGCCGTCCCCGCTGGCGAGAGTGCTACGACTGGCGTCGATGCTGGTATCAATACGCTCACCGGCATATTGCAACATTAAACCGCCCTGGCCTTTGGGTCCGCTATCTGTACCGGAGGTTTGGTTGAGACCCGCATAGGCCGTCCCCTTAAGCCGCTCGGAGAGTTGGACATTCAAGCCGACCGTGGGGGTGTAGCTGTTTGAGGAAGCCACCGCAGACCCCTCCTCCGGTTCATAGCGCCTTATGCTCAAACGGGTGAACAGCTCGACCTGCTCACTCCATGCATAGTTCCAGCTGAAGCGGGTCGCCAGCTCGTCATAGTCGGTCAGTGTATCGACATCGTAAGTGACATGAGTGTAGTCAGTCTCGTTAACCAGGGTACTTCGCTCGCTGAGAGCAGTGCTCCAGTTGCCGCCCACCACATACATCTTTTGCGTGCCATCGGAGGCAACTACGCCGGTTTCCTGAACCACCGTGGAAAGCGTAGAGTTTTCTTCATATCTGGCCGTGAGTCCAAAAGCACCCGTTTCGGTCTCACGCTGCCACCCTAACCTTAACCTGGGGTCTTCACGGTCCGAAACGATGGACGTATCCGACGAACGCACGACATTTACCCCGAGACCGAACTGGAACTCATCCCGTCCGGAAGTACCCACGAGGCTGTAATCGGGGGCGATGATGGTACGGGTCACCCCCTTCTCACCACTCGTGAGCAGCAGTGGGTTGCTGTCGTACTCGACCGTCGAAGGCACTGCAATAGCTGATTGCCAAGTAGCAGCATAGGCCATGTCCGAACACGACAAAGCCAGGATTGCCGTCGCAACCCCGGTAGTTCGAAATCCAAGCAAAGTAATCCCTAGTGCCTCGCGCAAGGCTAAGGCACGACCAGCGTATCGCCGGCTCTAAGTAGAAAATTGGTGGTCATGTCTTTCCCTGACATCAACTCGCTATAGTCGACGCGCAGGATCTCTTGTCTAGCCCCATTGAGCCGAACGACCTTAATGTCGTCTTTATCGGCGAATTTGTCGAGCCCACCCGCCATGCTTATTACCTGCAGCACTGACGTTTGACCTGACATATGCACGCTGCCGGGTTTCAGCACTTTGCCCTGAACGTAGACGAGATTACCTTCGGTGCCGGTGACGACAACGCTCACCTGCGGATCAGGTATGAAAGCCTCAAGCTTGAGAGCGATTAGCTTCGCGACAGCGGAGGCATCAAGCCCCGAGACATTGACCTGCCCTGCCAGCGGGAAGGTAATGCTGCCATCGGGGAGTACGCGTACATCCTGTTTGAGCTTGTCTTCGCCCCACACGGAAACAGAAAGGTTATCTCCCGGACTCAGCCGGTAAGTCGGGTCGTTTTCGACGGCGTTGGAAATGCTGGGCCAAACGGCCAGCGCGCACAGCACAGGTATCAATGAACGGAACATCGGGATCCCTCCGTCTAAGTAGCCATGCAAGGAGTTTAGAACAAAAAAACCTAGTCAAATGACTCTAGCCTATTTCACGCCAAAGAAACTACTAAACAGCAATCACCTTGAGCTTCTGGGCGGTCAATTCCGCCAATGCAACACACCTGAAACCGGAACGTTAGTGCAAAACAGCAAAATAGTGTTATTTAACAATAGGTTGGAGCAAGCAAGCCACCCCCGATGTATTTCGCGCCAATATTAACTACACCAGGCCCGCTTGAGCCAGCTCAACTGCGACACTGTCAACCTGGCTATGATTACGTTTGCCAGCGCAACTAACTGATATCAACCATTACAAACCAAGTATCATTGCAAGACAGACATCATCCGCAAAAACAATACATAAATCTGTGCATCTACCCAGCCACCAGAGTGACTATCTAAATAACCCTTACTGCCAAAAACGTTAACTACCACCTATATCTTCCGTCGGTTGGCGACCACAATAAAACCAAACAAGGCGGAAGAAAATAACCATGCTGCCGCAGAAAGCGGTACTGCATTGGGTTGGTTGATATCAGATACCCCCACCAGACTTTTATCCTGGAGAGATGAATCAATCTTGAATGGCTTATTGTCAACCGCCGCCATTAATCCGTCACGCGAAGAAGAATTGACGGAGACATCGACGCCCGAGTCAGCGTGATGAATGACACTGTTAACTTTCGCAGAATGGGCATCATCGACGTAAATATCAGTGATCAATGAAGGCAAGCCAAGGCTCTTTCCAAAGGTAAGCAGTGCGCCACCCGTGTGCTCTTTGAGAGCCGTACAAAGTTGAGGCCCTAACTCCTCGCAAGCGCTGCCTATGCGACTAATTTCATAGGCCAAACTGGTCGCCTGAGCACTAGCAACGGCTGCACCATTCAGGATCACAGACAACAACACGAATTTAATGACAAGTGTTGAGCGCATAACACCGCCTCCTTGCGTAGGGGGTTATTCTTTTGTCGGTTGAAGGAATCTGTTTCGGCTAAATTGAGCCTATAAGCACATCGCCATTACGTCAATAGCTCGTCACAACAATAAATTGAAATTTCATTTTAGGGAGGATGGCGTCAAAATAACGCCACAACAAGCACATCAGCCCAGTGAATTCTATCTATGTGAAATAGCCTCACGCATGGGCGTCAGCCCGCATCAGGATGCTAGCTGACGACCCGGCGCAGCGCCTTGCGCCGGGCAACGAGGACCTGGGCAATGGCATGGGCTCGACCGCCGCCGACGCCTGTAAAGGCGGGGTTTATCGGCAACTTTCTGATAGCACCCGGCTGACGAGAGTTTTTGACGCATGAAGACGGCATGCCAGGTAAAGGCTTCCCGAGCATTCCCAGTCCTGAACACTGTAGAAGTCTCGGCGCTGCGCCAGGGCGGCCATGCTCAACCTCCCTGGCACCCGCGCCGAGCAGATCAATGCAATGCGCGTAAAAGGCATCGCGATTGAAGACAGGATGAATGACTGACCATTACTTCGGTTGCGCCACCGTACGCAAATAAGGTTTCACCGTCTTGAAGCCATCCGGGTACTTCTTCCTTGCGTCGTCGTCGGATACCGACGTAGGAATGATCACGTCTTCACCCGGACGCCAGTTCACCGGCGTGGCAACCGTGTGCTTGGCGTTTAACTGAATAGCATCGAGCAGCCGTAGCACTTCATCGAAATTGCGCCCGGCACTCATCGGGTAGACCAGCATCGCCTTGATCTTTTTATCCGGGCCGACAATGAACACTGAACGCACCGTGGCGTTGTCCACGGCAGTACGAGCGCCACCACTGGCGTTCGGGTGAATCATGTCGTAGAGCTTGGCCACCACCAGATTCTCGTCGCCGATCATGGGGTAGTTGACCGCATGGCCCTGGGTTTCTTCGATGTCTTTGGCCCAGGTCTGATGGTTACCGACCGGGTCGACGCTGAGGCCCACAACCTTGGTGTTGCGTTTGTCGAACTCCGGCTTGAGCCCGGCCATATAACCGAGCTCAGTGGTGCAGACCGGGGTGAAGTCCTTCGGATGTGAGAACAGGATGGCCCACTTGTCGCCAATCCATTCGTGGAAATGGAGCGTGCCTTCGGTGGTTTCGGCGGTGAAATCCGGTGCTTCGTCGCCAATACGAATGGTCATGTGCGTTCTCCTCGCTGTGAAGGGTAGGGAAACTATCGGAACGATCCAGTATAGGAGACCTTGAAGACTTCGCTTTGCACCCCGCCGAAGGGCTGGCGCCCTCCTCTCGAACGGGTGCTGCACGCCGATTTACGAGACTGAAACTTCATCCGGAAATGCTGCCTATACTGCAATTCGGGGTCGATAGAGAAAACGAACACAACCCAGAAGACGAAAGGGATTGCCTCCTGTCGGCAGTGTTTACGTACGATTTTTTCCGAAATCTGCGGGTTCCCCAATCCAACTGCCCTGATTGTCTGCGCTAAGGACTGACAGATGAATGTGATCGAATATTTTGATCGAGTAAGAATCATCAATATCTCGTCACGAAAGGATCGCCGTTTAGAAACAGTCGAAGAATTCACTCGCAACGGCTTTCACATTGATGATGAAAAAATAGGCTTTTTTGAGGCTGTTACGCCCAGTGAGGGAAATGGCTTTCCGAGCGTCGGGGTCAGAGGCTGCTTTTTGAGTCATCTGGGGGTGCTGGAAGAGGCAATGCGCCTGAATTTGAAAAACATCTTGATCATGGAGGACGACATACAGTTTTCCAGACATATTTCTGAATATGGGAGAGCGGCGATCGAGTCTCTGGAAGGTATGGAGTGGGACATCGTCTATTTCGGGCATCCGTTTGAAGAAAATTCAAACTTGCCCGCTTGGAAAGCAGTCGACCGGCCAATACATCTGGCCCATTTCTATGCTGTAAACGGAAAATGCTTTGGGAAATTGAGGGATTTTTTATTCCAGATTCTGGAGCGGCCACCGGGACATCCTGACGGAGGTCCGATGCATTATGACGCTGCTCTCAATACGCTTATTCATAAGAATAAAGAAATTCTGGCTTACTATTTCACCTGGAATTGTGGCTATCAAAGGCCCTCGCGGACGGACCTGCATGAGCTTTCCATCTTTGACAGGGTGCCTCTCCTGCGGCCGGTAATAGGTATGCTCAGGAGGTTAAAGGCAAAAAACCTGAGAAGAACCCGATAGTTTCCTCTCTATCAGGGAAGGTCTGAAGTACCCAATGCCTGACGTAACCAACCCGGCACGGCGCAGGAGCCGTGTCCGGGTGATTGTGGCGGACCGCCCTCCTCATTTACGCGCCAATTTGTACCGGACGCACTCCTCGTAGAAGCTCTCGCGCAGGGCTGCGGGCTTCATCCGCGAATTACTGTCATAGGTCTGCTCGGTAATGCCCATCGCCATCATGTGCATCCACGGCTTGCTGAACTTGTAGGTACGTAACTTCTGCCGCGCTGCATACAGTGAAACCCCGGACAGCTTGAGTTCCTGGGCTCTCGCCGCGGTACCTGCGCCCCAGCTGCAAAGGTAACGATCATTCGATGCCAGTTCTTTGGCCTGGACAGAGGCAGCAACGCTCGCCAGGCCTAACGAAATCAACGCAACCATCACATTCCGCATTTGCTTTCGATCCCAACTATCTGAAAATAAATTGATTTTGGTCAAAATCTTCGGACTTCGGGGCCAGCAAAATGCCTTAACTAAGCTATAGCCTGTTTTTCCAGTGCCTTACGGACATTTCTTGCGGCATTTCAATCCTTTGCTATAGCTAACACTCTCTCCCGCCAACGAATGAGGCAACGGAATGTCAGTCGCAAAGAAAATGACAGTGGGGCAACTGACGATGTTGACAGCCGTCAACATGTTGGGCTCCGGCATTGTGCTGCTCCCCACAAAACTTGCCGAAGTCGGCGGTATTTCAATCCTTTCCTGGCTGATCACGGCCACTGGCTCCCTGGCGCTGGCCTATGCCTTTGCGCGCTGCGGCATGCTCAGCCGAAAGACCGGGGGCATGGGCGGCTATGCCGAATACACCTTCGGCAAGGCGGGCAACTACATCACGAACTACACCTATGGCCTCTCGCTGTTGATTGCCAACGTGGCGATCAGTATTACCGCGGTCGGCTATATCCAGGAGCTGTTCCATGTTGAACTGGGCTCACTGCAAGTGGGTCTGGCGACCATCGCTCTGTTGTGGATCACCACTTTCGCCAACTTCGGCGGCGCGCGGATTACCGGCCGGATCGGTGCGATTACGGTTTGGGGGGTGATAGCGCCGGTGGTGCTGGTGTCCACCATTGGCTGGTTCTGGTTCGACAGCAGTGTCTACGCCGCCGGCTGGAACCCGCACAACATGGGCTGGTTCGAAGCCGCAGGTGCATCGGTGGCGATCACCTTGTGGGCATTCCTCGGCCTGGAGTCGGCGTGCGCCAACACCGATGCCGTGGAAAATCCGGAGAGGAACGTACCGATTGCGGTACTTGGCGGCACCCTCGGTGCGGCGGTGATCTACATCGTCTCCACCAACGTCATCGCCGGTATCGTCGATAACCCGGAACTGGCCTCCTCCACTGCACCGTTCGGGTTGGTCTTTGCCAAGATGTTCACCCCTATGGTCGGCGACATTGTGATGGCCGCGATGGTGCTGGCGTGCATCGGTTCGCTGCTGGGCTGGCAATTCACCATCGCTCAGGTCTACAAAAGCTCCGCGGACACCGGCTATTTCCTGTCGATCTTTGCCAAGTCCAACAAGGCCGGAACACCCATTGTCGGCATGCTGGTGCTACTGGCAGTGCAGACGGCGCTGGCTTTTCTCACCATCAGCCCTGACCTGAGCAAACAGTTCGACACTCTCGTCAACCTCGCGGTGGTCACCAACCTGGTGCCCTACATCCTCTCCATGGCTGCGTTGATGACCATTCAAAAGGTCTCCAACGTTCCGGCGGGCACGGCGCTGATAACCAACATCATTGCGTGGGTGGCGGCGGCTTACAGCTACCTGGCGCTCTACAGTTCGGGCGCGCAGGCGCTGATGCTCGGCGGCGTGGCGACCATCTTCGGTTACACGCTGTTTGGCTTCGTCAACAACCGCCTGATCCGTCTCGAAGCGCTCAATAACAGCGTACCGACACAGACCGTCAGCGCTCAGCACATCACGGGCGAGCCGGTGCCGGTCAATAACTTGCAAGCAGTAAGAGTGGAGGCTTAATCATGACGGAATATAGACATTCGCTCGGAATGCTCACGCTGTTGGTCAGCAGCCCGCCGGACAAGCGCACCGTCTTTGGTCGCGCCCTGGATCAGTTGATCAACGATGTGGAGGAACGCGCCGTCCGCGTACTGGCGTCGGAAACCCTGAGCGACGCCACGTCGATCCTACGCTCGGACCCGGCCATTCAATGTGTGCTGCTCAGCTGGGAAATGGACAAAAGCGAAGGCCATGAGGAATGCATCCAACTGCTGGTCAGCCTGCGTGAGCGCAACACCCGGGTGCCGGTTTTCTTGATTAGCGACCGCAGCACCGCGTCGAACATTCCATTGGTGGTCATGCAGCACGCCGACGACTTCATCTGGCTGCCCGAGGACACCAGCCGCTTTCTCAGCGGGCGCATCCTGGCGGCCATCGAGCGTTATCGCCAAGCCGCACTGCCCCCCATGTTCGGGGCGCTGGTGAAGTTTTCCCGAACCTATGAATACTCGTGGCACACCCCTGGACATGCCGGCGGCACAGCGTTTTTGAAGAGCACCGCGGGGCGCGCCTTCTACGAGTTTTTTGGCGAGAACCTGCTGCGTTCCGACCTGTCGATCTCGGTCGGTGAACTCGGTTCGCTGCTCGATCACAGCGGCCCCATCGGCCAGGGCGAGCGCTACGCCGCCAAAGTGTTCGGGGCCCATCGCACCTACTACGTCACCAACGGCTCGTCGATGTCCAACCGCGTCATCCTCATGGCCAGCGTCACGCGCAATCAGATCGCCCTGTGTGACCGCAACTGCCACAAGTCCGCCGAGCATGCGATGACCCTGTCCGGTGCGATTCCGACCTATCTGGTGCCGACCCGCAACCGCTACGGCATCATCGGCCCGATCCTGCCGCAAACCCTGAGCGCCGAAGGCGTGAAAGCCGCTATCGCCAGCAACCCGCTGGTCAAGCAAGGCATCGACCCGACACCCGTCCACGCCATCATCACCAACTCCACCTACGACGGCCTGACCTACAACGTCACTCGCGTAGAAGAGTTGCTGGGGCAAAGCGTCGATCGTCTGCATTTCGATGAAGCCTGGTACGGTTATGCGCGTTTCAACCCGCTGTACCGCGAGCGCCACGCCATGCACGGCAGCCCGGACGATCACGACGACTCGAAGCCGACCGTGTTCGCCACCCAGTCGACCCACAAGTTGCTGGCCGCCCTGTCCCAGGCCTCGATGATTCACGTGCGTAACGGCCGCAACCCGATCGAACACGGGCGCTTCAACGAGTCGTACATGATGCATGCCTCGACCTCGCCCAACTACGCGATCATGGCTTCCTGCGACGTCAGCTCGGCAATGATGGAAGCGCCCAGCGGGCAAATCCTCACCACCGAATCGATCGAAGAAGCCATCAGTTTCCGCCAGGTCGTCTCGCGCATGCACAACGAGATGCTGAGCAAGGATGACTGGTTCTTTACCTGCTGGCAGCCGCCGACCGTGCAGGTTGGCGCGGCCACCGTGCCGTTCCATGAAGTCGACCCCGTGCTGTTGAAAACCGAGCCGAACTGCTGGGTATTGCATCCCAACGCGGTATGGCACGGCTTCGGCGACATCGAAGAAGGCTACTGCATGCTCGACCCGATCAAGGTCTCGGTGCTCAGCCCCGGCATGGGCGACGACGGCAACCTGCTCGACTCGGGCATCCCGGCCTGTGTGCTCACGGCCTACCTGGGACGTCAGGGCATCGTGGTCGAAAAAACCACCGACTTCACCATCCTGTTCCTGTTCTCCATCGGCATCACCAAAGGCAAATGGGGCACCTTGCTCAATGCCCTGCTCGACTTCAAACGCGACTACGACGACAACGTCGAACTGGAACTGTGCCTGCCGGATCTGCTGGCCGCCAACCAGACTCGTTACGCCGGCATGGGCCTCAAGGACCTGGCCGATGAAATCTTCGCTGCCATGAAGAAACACAAAACCACCGCCAACATGGCCCAAGCGTTCGGCACACTGCCGAAAGCCGAATTCAGCCCGGTGGAGGCCTACGAAAAACTGGTCAGGAACGACATCGAACGGGTGACACTCGAAGAAGCCGCCGGGCGTATCGCCGCGACCGGGATCGTGCCGTATCCACCGGGCATTCCATTGCTGATGCCGGGTGAAAATGCCGGGCCTGCGGACGGGCCGTTGCTGGCGTATCTCAAGGCGCTGGAAGCCTTCGACAAATCCTTCCCGGGTTTCACCCATGACACCCATGGGATCGAAAGCGAGGGCGGGGTTTATAGCTTGCTGGTGTTGAAATGAGTTAACGCCTGTACGTGCTGCGAAGAAAAAAACGGGCGCCCTGAAGGCGCCCGTTTTACATGTTTCCTAAGCGATTAACCCGTCGGGTTCAAACCCTCACATTGCGTCCCGGCAACGATGATCGCTGGCTGGTTTCCCAATCCTGGACAAGCCCGACGGGCGCATCGGACGCTGGCAGCATGGTGCGCCCACGAACCAGATCGGAAGCCCGCTCGGCCAGCATGATGGTCGGTGCATTGAGGTTGCCGTTTGGCTCGGTCGGGAACACCGACGAGTCGATCACCCGCAAACCCGCGATGCCCCGCACACGCAGCTCGGAATCAACCACTGCCATCTCGTCCTCGCCCATGCGGCACGAGCCGCAGGGATGGTAGGTACTTTCGAGGTTTTCACGCACGAAGGCGTCGATTTCTTCGTCGGTGTTCACCTGTGGCCCGGGGGCGATCTCGCCGTCGCGGAAGCGATCCATCGCCGGTTGACCGATGATCTCGCGAGTCAGGCGGATGCAGCGGCGGAAACCTTCGCGGTCTTCTTCGCGTTGCAGGTAGTTGAATTGAATCTCTGGATGTTCGTAAGGGTCAGCGGAACGCACCCGAACATAACCGCGACTCTTCGGTTTGTTCGGCCCGGTGAGCACCATGAAGCCGTGGCCCTTGATCGGTTTGTTGCCGTCGTAACGCATGGCCGCGGGCAGAAAGTGGAACTGAATGTCCGGCCAGCGCAGGCCCTTGTCCGAGCGAATGAAACCACCGGCCTCGAAATGATTGGTGGCGCCGAGTCCGTCCTTGAACAACAGCCAGCGCAGGCCGATCATCAACTTGCTCAGCGGGTCCATTTTGCTATTGAGCGTCACCGGTTCCTTGCAGCCGAACTGGATGTACACCTCGGCATGATCCTGCAGGTTCTCCCCTACTCCCGGCAGATCATGACGGACGCCGATCCCGGCTTTGCGCAGGACCTCGGCCGGACCAATACCGGAGCGTTGCAACAGGTGCGGCGAACCGATCGGCCCCGAGGAAATCAGCACCTCACGGTTGCAATAAACCTGGTGTGTCTGGCCTTCGTGGTCATACATGACGCCGACGGCTCGCTTGCCTTCAAGGATGATCTGACGGGTCATCGCATGGGTGATCACGGTCAGGTTCGGACGTCCCATGGCCGGACGCAGGTAAGCGTTGGCCGTGGAGCAACGCACGCCGTTTTTCACCGTCATGTGCATCGCGCCGAAACCTTCCTGCATGTAACCGTTGCAGTCCTCGGTCTTGATGTAACCCGCTTCTGCGCCGGCCTCGACCCAGGCCCCGTACAACGGGTTTTTCATGTGATTGCCGTTGGTGGTGTGCAAGGGGCCGGTGCCGCCGCGATAGCCGTCACCGCCCTCCTCGTAGTGCTCGGCCCGTTTGAAGTAAGGCAGGCAATTGCGATAGCCCCAACCCTCTGCACCGAGGGACTCCCACTCGTCAAAGTCGTAGGCGTGGCCACGGATGTACACCAGGCCATTGATCGACGATGAGCCACCGAGCACCTTGCCCCTTGGGCAGTGAATACGACGTCCGTTGAGGAACGGCTCCGGCTCGGTTTCGTAGCGCCAGTTGTACTTCTTGGTGTTCATCGGGATCGAGAAGGCACTCGGCATCTGGATCACCACGCTGCGATCGCTGCCGCCGAATTCCAGCACCAAAACTGAAGTGGCTGGGTCTTCGCTGAGGCGGTTGGCCAACACACAACCTGCCGAGCCGGCACCGATGATGATGTAGTCGTACTTTTGCGTAGCCATGATTATCTCCGGACCGCCGATTTGTTGAAAACGGGCAACGACGGCTTGGTCAACGTGTCGCCGGTGGTGTATTGCGGGGATGTTTTTTCGATGTGCTGGATGACGATTTCTTCGCGCTTGAGGTCGATCGAGCGGCTGAACCAGTAGTACACCAGCCCCGACACGATCAGCCCGACGAGCCAGGCGATGTCGATGCTGCCGAGCGCTTTGGCGAGCGGGCCGACATAGACCTCACGCTGTTCAACGCCGTCGTAGATGTAGAAGAACGGGATCATCGAGATGAAGCCGATGGCATACGCCGCGATGCCGCGCAGGCCCCAGCTGCCGTAGATGTTGCCGTGGGGCATGAAGAAGTGCGGGATGGCGTAGCGACCCTTGCGGACGAAGAAGTAGTCGGTCAGGTTGACCGAGGTCCAGGGCACCAGGAAGTACAGCATCACCACCAGGTAGATGCCCAACACTGACAGTCCTTTACCCGAACTCTGAATGCTCAGCGCGACACCCAGTTGCAGCAGGATCACGAAACCAACCGCCAGGATGCGCGCCTTGCGGGTCGGCTCGATGTGCTTGATCGAGTCGACGCAGGTCAGCGTGGTCAGCTTCGCACTGTAGATGTTCATGGCGATGACCGGCAGGAACGCCAGGATCGTGACGACCACCACCACGGTCCCCATCAGCGGCGACACCGTGTTGCCCACTTGCCCAAGGGCCACCAGCACATCCGTAGAATGCAGGTGATCGGCCAGCCAGCCACCGACAGAGATCATCCATGCGCCGGACAACGAGGCACCCAGGAACACCACTGCGATCAGTTTGCCGCTGGAGGTGTTCTTCGGCAGGTAACGCGAATAGTCGGACACATACGGGGCGTAAGCGATGTTGTAACTCGCCGCTGCCGCGAACTGGGCGATGAAACCGGTCCAGTTGAAGCCCAATGGCGCCGGGGCCACTTCACCGGCCGCGAGTACCGGCACAGCTGCGTCGGGAACCCATCCCATCAGCACCGCCAACGTCACCAGGCCGTAAAGCGGAAGCGACAGGTACAACGCCCATTTGAAGCTGCGATGCATCCAGTCATGCCCGAGGATCGCCAATACGGCCGCCGGTATCGTCACCGCCACCGCGATCACCGCGGGGTTGAAGCCGAACAGCGTGTGCAGCCCCTGCATCATCAACACCAGGTTGACGATGTTGAAACCGGCGAACACAAACAGTGTCGCCAGCAGCACCAGGATCACACCGCGATAGCCGAACTGCGCACGGGACTGGATCATCTGCGGCAGGCCAAGGTGCGGACCTTGCGAGCCGTGAAACGCCATGAACAGCGTGCCGAACATGATGCCCAGCGTGCCGGCGAGTGTGGTCCAGAGCGCGGTCAGGCCGACGCTCGGGCCGACGAAGCCGATGGTCATGGTGAAGAAGGTGAAATTGCCGAGGAACCAGAACGGGCCCTGGCTCGACAGTTTATCGGTGCGCTCGCTCTCCGGGATGAAATCGATTGAATGCCCTTCGACGATAGGTTTGTCGTCGAGGAGCGACACGCTTGGGGCGGCTTTGGCGTCAATGTTCATGATGTACTCTTATTTTTGGAAGATCATGACGAGATAACTGCGTTCTTTTGGGTGGACGCCCCTGTGGCGAGGGAGCTTGCTCCCGTTGGAATGCGCAGCATTCCCTTTTTTGGGGCCGCTTCGCGACCCAGCGGGAGCAAGCTCCCTCGCCACAGATTCCGTGTCACGCTTAACTTCCTGTGAACCTCAGGGCAGCGTGATCCAGACCGCCTTGGTTTCGAGCAGGTAATCGAGCTGCTCCGCGCCCAGGTCCTTGCCGAACCCGGACTGCTTGTAGCCACCGAACGGCATCGACGGGTCGAGGGTGCCGTGGGCGTTGACGTAGACCGAACCCGCTTTCAGCCGAGGGATCAGGCTGTGCACCTTTCCAAGGTCATTGGAATACAGTGCGGCCGCCAAGCCGTAAGGCGAGTCATTGGCCAGGGCCAAAGCCTCTTCTTCATCGTCGAACGGTGCGGTGACCAGCACCGGACCAAAGATCTCTTCCTGGACGATGCGCATGTCGTTGCGGCAATGGGCAAAAATGGTCGGCTCGACGAAGAAGCCGGGGCCCTCGACAGGCTGGCCGCCGTAGACCAGTTCGGCGCCCTCTTGCTTGCCGGTTTCGATGTAATCGGTCACTCGCTCCTTCTGCAACGCCGAGACCAACGGGCTGATGAAGCAGTCTGGATCCAGGCCCGGTGCGATTTTCAGCGTGCGGGTGTAAGCGATCAATTCACGCAGGAATTCGTCGTAGACGCTGCGATGAATGTAGGCGCGAGTACCGGCATCACACACCTGACCGGAGTTGAAAAACACGCCGTTGGCAATGGCCTGGGCGGCGGCCGGCACGTCGGCATCGGCCAATACGATTACCGGTGATTTTCCTCCGAGTTCGAGGGTTAGTCGCTTCATTTCGTCCAGCGCGGCGCGGCCAACGGTACGGCCGACCGGGGTCGAGCCGGTGAAGGTGAGTTTGTCGATACCGGGGTGCGTGGCCATGGCCGCACCGACCACGCTGCCGCGTCCGGTCACGATGTTGATCACCCCGTCCGGGATGCCGGCTTCCTTCACCAGCTCGGCAAAGCGCAAGGCCGACAGCGAGGTCAGTTCGGCGGGTTTGACCACCACGGTGCAACCGGTTGCCAGCGCCGCGCCGAGCTTCCAGGCCATGGTTTGCAGCGGGAAGTTCCAGGGCACGATGGCGCCGACCACACCTACCGCTTCCTTGCGCGTATAGGCCAGGTAGTTGCCGGGCAACGACGGCTCAACGGTTCGGCCATGCAGCTTCGTCGCCCAACCGGCGAAGTAACGCAGCGTATCGACCGTGCCCTGGATATCGACATCCCGCGCGAAGGCGACTGACTTGCCCATGTCGATCGATTCGATTTCCGCCAGTTCGGCGGCGTTGCTTTGAATCAGGTCCGCCAGGCGTTGCATCAGCCGTTCGCGTTCTGCCGGTTTGGCCTGACGCCAGGCGCCACCGTCAAACTGTGCCCGGGCGGCTTGAACAGCGCGATCCAGATCCTCGGTGGTGCCCATCGGAATACGCGTGATCAGGCCCTCGGTCGACGGTTCGATAACATCGGATGTCTGCCCGTCGCTGGCCTCGACAAAGGCGCCACCGATGAACATTTTCTGAACCTTGCTGAGGAAGGTCTGGGTGGCTTCGGATACACCAAATTTCTGCAAATACTGCTTAACGATCGTGTCCATGTTCATACCCTCTGTGCGGCGGTCAGATCACGCCGTGGCCGTGGTGGTTTCGCCCGTGACTTGCCGAGCTTTAGCCCGCTCGTGGAAGATGAAACCGATGCTGTTGAGCAGCAGTTGCGCTGCCAGAATCGAGGTCATGCCGGAAGGGTCATAGACCGGTGCAACCTCGACCAGATCCATGCCAACGATGTTGCCTTGGCTGCGTTTGGCCAGGGCCTGGATGATTTCCAGCACTTCGTAATAGAGGAAGCCGCCGTGACTTGGGGTACCGGTGCCAGGGGCGATGGACGGGTCGAAACCGTCGATGTCGATGGTGATGTAGTAGTTGATGTTCTGCGGGATCAACGCCAGCACACCTTCGACGCCGAGGCGGCGTACATCGCGCACCGAAAGGATCTTCGAGCCGGCCGCGTTGGCGGCTTCATAGTCGTCGCGATTGGACGACGACACGTTGCGGATACCCATCTGGGTCATGCCGACAATGTGGTTCATTTCGGACGCGCGGCGCAGCGGGTTGCCATGGCCGTAGCGAACACCGTGGCGCTCGTCGACGAAGTCCAGGTGCGCATCGAAGTGGATGATATGGATCGGGCCGCGGCCCTCGAACGCCTTGATCACCGGGGCGTGAACCGAATGATCACCACCGAGTACAACCGGCATGACACCGGCATCCAGAATCTTGCGCACGGCGTATTCGGTGTTCTCGTTACTGGTGACCATATCGGTGTGCACGATATCGGCGTCACCGACGTCGACCATGCGCACGTCGGCGGCGGTCAGGTACATGACGTCATCTTCGTGGTCATAGGCGCCGGCATGGCCGAAGGAAAACAGGGTCGATGCCTCACGAATGCCGCGTGGTCCAAAGCGTGCGCCGGAACGCCACTGGGTGCCCATGTCGTTGGGCACGCCGAGGACTGCCACGTCCGCATCCAATGCATCCCAATCGGTGCACACCGGGGATTTGCCAAAGGTGCAGTGACCCACGAATGGCAGGTTCAGGCGACCGGATTCATAACCGTTGTTCGACATTTCAGGCATCTCCAATTCTTGTTGTCAGCTGGCGGACTTGGAAGGTGACCGCCGTTGGAATGACTATGGGCGCAGGTTTTCGTGGAAAAAATGCTAAACATCAGATACTCATATCGGCATTACCGATGCATCCACACGCGGGAGGTTCAAGGTGATCCAGCTACACGATGTCGATCTGAAACTGCTCAGGGTGTTTGCCACGATTGTCAGGTGCGGCGGTTTCTCTGCCGCGCAGGCGGCGTTGAATGCCGGCCAGTCAACCATCAGCGAACAGATGACTCATCTGGAAACCCGGCTGGGGGTCAAACTCTGTCAACGCGGGCGCAGCGGCTTTCGCCTGACCGAGCAAGGCGTGGCGATCCACGAAGCCACTCAGCGTCTGCTCTCGGCAGTCGAAAATTTCTGCATGGACGCTGACGTGCTCAAGCAGCACATCAGCGGCAAACTCAATCTTGGGATCATCGACACCACCATTACCGACCCCGATTCTCCATTGCCGCGCACCACCCAGCGCTTCGTCTCCAGAGGGCATGATGTGCACCTGAACGTGTACGTCGGCACCCCCGCAGAACTGGAAGAACGCGTGCTCGACGGCCGACTGCACCTGGCCATCGGGCATTTCCCGATTCACGTTCCGGGCCTGTTGCACACACCGCTGTATCAGGAAGCATTGGGGTTGTATTGCGGACGGCGGCATCCGCTGTATGGCAGCAAGACCGAGGGCGACGAACTGCTCGAAGAGATTGCCGCAAGCCGGATTGTGGTCAGGGGTTACATGCAGCAATACGACCTGGAACACCTGGGCGTCAGCAAGGCTGCGGCCACGGTGGACAACATCGAAGCGCTGGCGATTCTGCTGATCTCCGGCGCCTATCTGGGCTTTCTGCCGATGCACTTCGCCGCTCAGTGGGTCAAGACCGGCGAGATGCACCAACTGGCGCCTACGAGCCTGCAACTGATGTCGCCGTTCGACGTGATCACCCGACGCGGCACTGCCCCGCCGCCGATTCTTCAGGCGTTCCTTGAGGATCTGGCCGCCTGTTCGCGCACCACCGGCAACACCTGACAGACACGGCGAGTGCCGGTCATACTCATTCTGTTCGCAACCCTTGCAGGCCACTCTATGCGCATCCACGTCACCTTCATCGACCGCGTCGGCATCACCCAGGAAGTGCTGGCCCTGCTCGGTGGGCGCCGTTTCAATCTGGATGCCGTCGAGATGGTGCCGCCCAACGTTTACATCGATGCGCCAACCCTCGGCGCCGATGTGCTGGAGGAGTTACGCGAGGCTTTTCTTGGGGTGCGGGGCGTGCAAGCGGTGACGATGGTCGACATCCTCCCGGGGCAGCGCCGACGCTTGCAACTCGATGCTTTGCTGGCGGCCAGCACCGACCCGGTGTTGGCGGTGGATGAGCGAGGTCATGTGCTGCTGGCCAACCCGGCGCTGATCGCACTCTATGGCCGTGAACCGGCCGGTGAGCCGTTGACGGCACTCTTCGATGATCCCTCTTTACAACAGACGTTGATCGAACACGGTTTTCGCCTGCCCATGCACGAGGTCAGCCTCGGTGGCCAGACGCTGCTGCTGGACGCCATGCCGATCACCGATGCCGGCGCCCTGCTGACCCTGTATCAACCCAACCGCATCGGTGAACGTCTCTCGGCGCTGCATCACGACCATGCTGAAGGTTTCGATGCGCTGCTCGGCGAGTCAGCGGCGATTCGGACCCTCAAGGCCCGCGCCCAGCGTGTTGCAACGCTCGACGCACCGCTGCTGATTCAGGGCGAAACCGGCACTGGTAAAGAGTTGGTGGCGCGTGCCTGCCACGCGATCAGCGCCCGCCATGATTCGCCCTTCCTGGCCCTGAACTGCGCGGCGCTGCCGGAAAGCCTCGCCGAAAGCGAGCTGTTCGGCTATGCCGCTGGCGCCTTCACCGGCGCACAACGGGGTGGCAAACTCGGCCTGCTGGAACTGGCCGACCAGGGCACGGTGTTCCTCGATGAAGTCGGCGAAATGTCGCCCTACTTGCAGGCCAAATTGCTACGTTTTTTAAGCGATGGCTGCTTCCGTCGAGTGGGTGGCGATCGTGAGGTCAGGGTCAACGTGCGGGTCCTCAGCGCGACTCACCGCGATCTGGAGAAAATGGTCAGCGAAGGCAGTTTTCGCGAGGACCTGTTCTACCGCCTCAACGTGCTCAATCTGCAAGTGCCACCGTTACGCGAACGCGGCCACGACATCCTGTTGATGGCCAACCACTTCATGCAGCAGGCCTGCGCGCAGATCCAGCGCCCGGTCTGTCGCCTGGCGCCCGGGACCTATCCGGCGCTGCTCGGTAACCGCTGGCCGGGCAATGTACGGCAACTGCAGAACGTGATTTTTCGCGCCGCGGCTATTTGCGAAAATCCGCTGGTGGACATTGACGACCTCGACATCGCCAGAACGGCGGTGGAGCGGCAAAACGACGGCGAGGTTGGCAGCCTGGAGGATGCCGTCGAAGGGTTTGAAAAGAACCTGTTGGAACAGCTCTACAGCAGTTATCCCTCCAGCCGTTTACTGGCGGCACGCCTGCAAACCTCGCACAGTGCGATCGCTATCCGGCTGCGTAAGTACGGCATTCCCAATAAACCGTAAGCCCCCGCGCGCCCCCCCTGTAGGAGCTGAGCTTGCTCGCGATGGCGATCTCAAGGACGCCATCGCCGGCAAGCCGTGCTCCTACAGGGGGCTTGTATACAAATCAATACACCGTATTGAATTCAAGACAAAACCCTCTCGACGTGTCTGGCCCGGGCTTCACCTCCTCCTCCCTGAGTTGCCGTATTGATTTCAATACAGACGCGCTTCACTCATTTACCTAAAAACCTCTCAACTAATTGATTTACAACGACTAAACAAAACTGGCACCGCCCTTGCTATCAACCCTCAAGCCACGCTCGTTGCCCGACACGAGCCTGCCCATCGTCATCCGCCACCAGCAGTGGATGAGTCTGAACAATGAGGAGTTGATATGAGCGAATTGCGTTTTACCGTCGATCACGAATGGCTGCGTCTTGAGAGCGATGGCCTGATCACCGTGGGTATCACCGCGTATGCCCAGCAAGCATTGGGTGACGTGGTCTTCGTTCAGGTGCCTGAACTGCGCACCTTCGGCGCTGGCGATGAGGTGGCGGTGCTGGAGTCGGTGAAAGCCGCCAGCAGCGTGTACATGCCCCTGGACGGCGAAGTGGTCGAGGTGAATTCGACGCTGGAAAGCTCTCCCGAATTGATCAACGAAGACGCATTGGGTGAGGGCTGGTTCTTCCGCATGCGCCCCAGCGATGCCAGCGCAATGGAAGCCCTGCTCGACCAAGCCGCTTACGAGCGCCTGACCAACGATGACGCTTGAGGTCTTCTGCATGACTAACTTCCTCGACACCCGCAACGAATTCATCGCCCGCCACATCGGCCCGCGCGCCGGCGACGAGCAAGCCATGCTTAACAACCTCGGCTTTGACTCGCTGGAAGCCCTGAGCGCCAGCGTCATCCCCGACAGCATCAAGGGCACCAGCGTCCTCGGCCTCGAAGACGGCCTGAGCGAAGCCGATGCCCTGGCCTTGATCAAGTCCATCGCCGGCAAAAACCAGCTGTTCAAGACCTACATCGGCCAGGGCTACTATGGCACGCACACGCCGTCGCCGATCCTGCGCAACCTGCTGGAAAACCCGGCCTGGTACACCGCCTACACCCCGTATCAGCCAGAAATTTCCCAAGGTCGTCTCGAAGCGCTGCTGAACTTCCAGACCCTGATCAGCGACCTCACCGGCCTGCCGATCGCTAACGCCTCGCTGCTCGATGAAGCCACCGCCGCCGCCGAAGCGATGACCTTCTGCAAACGCCTGAGCAAGAACAAGGGCAGCCACGCCTTCTTCGCTTCCGTGCATTGCCACCCGCAAACCCTCGACGTGCTGCGCACCCGCGCCGAGCCGTTGGGCATCGACGTGGTGGTTGGCGATGAACTTGAACTGACTGACGTGACGCCATTCTTCGGCGCTTTGCTGCAATACCCGGCGAGCAACGGGGATGTGTTTGATTACCGCGCACTGACCGAACGCTTCCATGCTGCCAACGCTTTGGTGGCGGTCGCCGCCGATCTGCTGGCCCTGACCGTGCTGACCCCGCCGGGCGAATTCGGCGCCGACGTGGCCATCGGCAGCGCGCAACGCTTCGGCGTGCCGCTGGGCTTCGGTGGTCCGCACGCGGCCTACTTCTCCACCAAGGATGCGTTCAAGCGCGACATGCCGGGCCGTCTGGTCGGCGTCTCCGTGGACCGTTTCGGCAAGCCGGCCCTGCGCCTGGCGATGCAGACCCGCGAGCAACATATCCGCCGCGAGAAGGCCACCAGCAACATCTGCACCGCGCAAGTCTTGCTGGCCAACATCGCCAGCATGTACGCCGTGTACCACGGCCCGAAAGGCCTGACCCAGATCGCCAATCGCGTGCATCACCTGACCGCGATTCTGGCTAAAGGCCTGAGCGCACTGGGCCTGAATGTCGAGCAAGCCAACTTCTTCGACACCCTGACCCTGAACACCGGCACCAACACCGCCAAGCTGCACGACCAGGCGCGTGCCCAGCAGGTCAACCTGCGTGTAATCGATGCTGAACGTCTGGGCCTGTCCCTCGACGAAACCACTTCGCAAGCGGACGTGGAAACCCTGTGGGCCCTGCTGGCCGACGGCCAAACCCTGCCGGACTTCGCCGCATTGGCTGCCACCGTTCAAAGCACCATCCCGGCCGCCCTGCTGCGCCAGTCGCCAATCCTCAGCCACCCGGTGTTCAACCGTTATCACTCGGAAACCGAGCTGATGCGCTACCTGCGCAAACTGGCGGACAAGGACCTGGCGCTGGATCGCACCATGATCCCGCTAGGTTCCTGCACCATGAAACTCAACGCCGCCAGCGAAATGATCCCGGTGACCTGGGCCGAGTTCGGTGCCCTGCACCCGTTCGCCCCGGCCGCGCAAAGCGCCGGTTACCAGCAACTGACCGATGAACTGGAAGCGATGCTCTGCGCCGCCACCGGGTATGACGCGATCTCGCTGCAACCGAACGCCGGTTCCCAGGGTGAATACGCTGGCCTGTTGGCGATTCGCGCCTATCACCAGAGCCGTGGCGAAGACCGTCGCGACATCTGCCTGATCCCCTCGTCCGCCCACGGCACCAACCCGGCCACCGCCAACATGGCCGGCATGCGCGTAGTGGTCACCGCCTGCGATGCCCGCGGCAACGTCGACATCGAAGACCTGCGCGCCAAGGCCATCGAGCACCGCGAACACCTCGCGGCATTGATGATCACCTATCCGTCGACCCACGGCGTGTTCGAAGAAGGCATCCGCGAAATCTGCGGCATCATTCACGACCACGGCGGCCAGGTGTACATCGACGGCGCCAACATGAACGCGATGGTCGGCCTCTGCGCGCCGGGCAAGTTCGGCGGCGACGTGTCGCACCTGAACCTGCACAAAACCTTCTGCATCCCGCACGGCGGTGGCGGCCCGGGCGTCGGTCCGATTGGCGTGAAATCGCACCTGACCCCGTTCCTGCCGGGGCACGGCACCATGGAGCGCAAGGAAGGCGCGGTCTGCGCCGCACCGTTCGGCAGCGCGAGCATTTTGCCGATCACCTGGATGTACATTCGGATGATGGGTGGCGCCGGGCTGAAGCGCGCGTCGCAACTGGCGATCCTCAATGCCAACTACATTTCCCGTCGCCTCGAAGAGCACTACCCGGTGCTGTACACCGGCAGCAACGGCCTGGTGGCGCACGAATGCATCCTCGATCTGCGTCCGTTAAAAGACAGCAGCGGCATCAGCGTCGATGACGTCGCCAAGCGCCTGATCGACTTCGGTTTCCACGCCCCGACCATGTCGTTCCCGGTCGCCGGCACGCTGATGATCGAGCCGACCGAAAGCGAATCCAAAGAAGAACTGGACCGCTTCTGCGACGCCATGATCCGCATCCGCGAAGAAATCCGCGCGGTGGAAAACGGCACCCTGGAAAAGGACGACAACCCACTGAAAAACGCGCCGCACACTGCGGCGGAAATCGTCGGCGAGTGGACGCATCCGTACAGCCGTGAGCAAGCGGTGTATCCAATCGAAACCTTGATCGATGCCAAATACTGGCCGCCCGTCGGTCGCGTCGACAACGTGTTCGGTGATCGCAACCTGATCTGTGCCTGCCCGTCGATCGCCGACTACCAAGACGCCTAAAAACCAACACATCCCCTGTAGGCGCTGTCGAGTGAAACGAGGCTGCGATCTTTTGACGTTGATGTTTAAAAACAAGATCAAAAGATCGCAGCCTCGTTTCACTCGACAGCTCCTACAGGTGCAAGTCAGCCAATCCAGAGACCAAAAAGAGGACTCCACCATGTTCAGCAAACACGACCAGATCAAAGGCTACGACGACGAACTACTGGCAGCGATGAACGCTGAAGACGCACGGCAAGAACACCACATCGAGCTGATCGCTTCGGAAAACTACACCAGCCAACGGGTGATGGAGGCGCAAGGCAGCGGCCTGACCAACAAGTACGCCGAAGGCTATCCGGGCAAGCGCTATTACGGCGGCTGCGAACACGTTGACGTGGTCGAACAATTGGCTATCGACCGCGCCAAACAGCTGTTCGGCGCCGATTACGCCAACGTCCAGCCGCACTCCGGCAGCCAGGCGAACGCAGCGGTCTATCTGGCGTTGCTGCAAGCCGGCGACACCGTGCTGGGCATGAGCCTGGCCCACGGCGGCCACCTGACCCACGGCGCCAAAGTGAGTTTTTCCGGCAAGTTGTACAACGCCGTTCAGTACGGCATCGACACCGCGACCGGGCTGATCGATTACGACGAAGTCGAACGCCTGGCCGTCGAGCACCAACCGAAAATGATCATCGCCGGCTTCTCCGCTTACTCGAAGACCCTGGACTTCCCACGCTTCCGGGCGATTGCCGACAAGGTCGGCGCTTATCTGTTTGTCGATATGGCCCACGTTGCCGGGCTGGTGGCGACCGGTCTGTACCCGAACCCGATTCCCTTTGCCGATGTCGTCACCACAACAACCCACAAGACTCTGCGCGGTCCGCGTGGCGGCCTGATCCTGGCCAAGGCCAATCCGGAACTGGAGAAAAAACTCAACTCAGCGGTGTTCCCCGGCGGTCAGGGTGGCCCGTTGATGCACGTGATCGCGGCCAAGGCCGTGTGCTTTAAAGAAGCGCTGGAGCCTGCTTTCAAGACCTATCAGGCGCAAGTGATCCGCAACGCCCAGGCGATGGCTAAAGTCTTCATTGATCGAGGCTACGACGTCGTGTCG
This sequence comes from Pseudomonas sp. LBUM1645, assembly GCF_059716185.1. Taxonomy (NCBI): domain Bacteria; kingdom Pseudomonadati; phylum Pseudomonadota; class Gammaproteobacteria; order Pseudomonadales; family Pseudomonadaceae; genus Pseudomonas; species Pseudomonas sp. LBUM1645. Next base: position 2,705,776 of record NZ_CP166811.1, on the reverse strand, counting down.
GGCGGTACCGACAACCACCTGTTCCTGGTCAGCCTGATTCGTCAGGGCCTGACCGGCAAAGACGCCGACGCCGCCCTCGGTCGTGCCGGTATTACCGTGAACAAGAACGCCGTACCGAACGATCCGCAATCGCCGTTCGTGACCTCCGGCCTGCGCATCGGCACGCCGGCGATCACCAGCCGTGGTTTCAAGGAAGCCCAGAGCATCGAACTGGCGGGCTGGATCTGCGACATTCTCGATCACCTCGGCGATGCCGATGTCGAGGCTCAAGTCGCCAGCCTGGCTGCTGCGATGTGCAGCGATTTCCCTGTCTACCGCGACTGATTACACAGCACTGTCCCTGTGGGAGCGAGCTTGCTCCGGGCGGCGTTCCGACGATGGCGATTGATCATTCAACATTGATGTCGACTGACACTCCGCTATCGCGAGCAAGCTCGCTCCCACAGGTTCCGCTGCCGAACTCGCCTCCCCCACTCGAACAGAAGAACACTACACATGAGCGAAGTTGTGGAATCGACCGGCAAAAGCCCGGTAAAAATGCAAGTCGGGGTCAAACTGCGCGGTGCAGAAAAGGTCGCGCGAATTCCGGTGAAGATCATCCCGACCGATGAGTTCCCACGCAAACCCGACTGGATTCGCGTGCGCATTCCAATCTCTCCCGAGGTCGACCGGATCAAACAGTTGCTGCGCAAACACAAGCTGCACAGCGTCTGTGAAGAAGCCTCCTGCCCAAACCTCGGCGAGTGTTTTTCCGGTGGCACGGCGACTTTCATGATCATGGGTGACATCTGCACCCGCCGTTGCCCGTTCTGCGATGTCGGCCACGGCCGGCCAAAACCGCTGGACGCCGACGAACCGATGAACCTCGCCGTGGCCATCGCCGACCTGCGCCTGAAGTACGTGGTGATCACCTCGGTGGACCGCGACGACTTGCGCGACGGCGGCGCCCAACATTTCGTCGATTGCCTGCGCGAAATCCGCAAGCTGTCGCCGGGCGTGCAACTGGAAACCCTGGTGCCGGATTACCGTGGCCGCATGGACGTTGCCCTGGCGATCACTGCCACAGAGCCACCCGATGTGTTCAACCATAATCTGGAGACCGTCCCGCGCCTGTACAAAGCCGCGCGGCCGGGTTCGGATTTCGAGTGGTCGCTGGATCTGCTGCAGAAGTTCAAGCTAATGGTCCCGCGTGTACCCACCAAATCCGGCCTGATGCTGGGCCTTGGCGAGACCGACGAGGAAGTCATCGAAGTCATGCAGCGCATGCGTGAGCACGATGTCGACATGCTCACCCTCGGCCAGTACCTGCAACCGTCTCGCAGTCACTTGCCGGTCCAGCGTTTCGTGCACCCGGACGTGTTCGCCTGGTTCGCCGAGGAAGGTACGCGGATGGGCTTCAAGAACGTTGCATCCGGTCCTCTGGTGCGCTCGTCCTACCATGCGGACCAACAAGTTCAGGGAGCAACGAACACTGTGGATTCCCTCCTCACTGCTGGATTCGCCCCCCTTTGAATGCCTCACGCCGTGCGTTTCGTTCTTCGATGTAAGCGGCGCTCGGCTCGCTGATCAGCTCTTCACGGCGCAAGAGTTCGCCGCAATGTTCGCAAAGCGGCCCTAGCCCTGCGGGTTGGCCACAAGCTTTGTGGGTGTAAACGACTGCCAGCCCCTCCTCCGGAGACTTGCACCAGGTTTCTCCCCACGCGCGCAGTGCAAGCACCACAGAATAAAAGGCCTGCCCTTTCGGGGTGAGGTGATATTCGTAGCGTGGCGGCCGTTCGTTGTAAGGACGGCGTGCGACGAGTCCATCAGCCTCCATGTTTTTCAGGCGCGCCGCGATCATTTGCGGGGTGCCTCCGGTCTGCGCCTGGATCTCGTCGAATCGATGGCTCCCCATGAACAACTCACGCAGGACCAGTACGGTCCAGCGATCGCCGACTATTGCCTCAGCCCGTGAAATCGGGCACAGCGTTTGAGTGTTTACCGACATAAGGACTTGCCTCTTTCACAGTTGCTATGATTATCATATCTACAGCGTGCCAAGGCAAGCCCACGGCACTGGTCATCCAAAATCACTGGAGAAAGTCGCCATGTCCAAAGCCATTTATCCCCTCAACAGAACCGCGTATCTGCTGGTCGATCCTTACAATGATTTCCTGTCGGAAGGCGGAAAGGTCTACCCCTTGATCGAGCCGATTGCCGAGCAAGTCGGCCTGCTCGACAACCTGCGCGCCCTCGACCGCGCCGTCCGTGCACTCGATATTCCGGTGGTCATCGTACCGCACCGTCGTTGGGAGCAAGGCGACTACGAAGGCTGGGATCATCCAAGCCCAACCCAATGCAAGGTCATGCACATGCATCACTTCGCACGCGGGGAATGGGGCGGCGAATGGCACCCCGATTTCGCGCCAAAGGACGGCGACATCGTCGTTAAGGAACATTGGGGCTCGAGCGGCTTTGCCAATACCGACCTTGATTTTCGCCTCAAGCAAAAAGGTATCACGCACGTGATCATCGTTGGCCTGCTGGCGAATACCTGCATCGAGGCAACAGCGCGCTACGCCGTGGAACTCGGTTACCACGTCACACTGGTGCGTGATGCGACCGCTGCCTTCAAACCGGAAATGATGCATGCCGCGCATGAACTCAACGGTCCCACGTTCGCCCACGCCATTGTGGCGACGGACGAGCTGATCGCGTCCCTGGCACAGCAGGGGTAACACGCAATGAAATTGACTGGAAACCTCATCATTGGCGCAAACGAAGTCCCGGCCACTGAAGGAACGATGAAGGCACTCAACCCCGTAACTAACCAGTTGATCGAGCCGGATTTCGCATTCGGTGGCGTGGTGGAAGTCGACCAGGCTGTGACGCTCGCCGACGAAGCATTCGACCGTTACAGCCATACCTCACTCGCCGAGCGCGCGGCGTTCCTGGAAAGCATTGCCGACAATCTCTACGCTGTCCGCCATGAGCTTGCCGTACGGGCCGCGCTCGAAACGGGCCTGCCTGAGGCTCAGTTTGAGGGCGAAGCGGCAAAAGCCGCCACCCAGTTTCGCCAATTCGCGGAGGTCGTACGTAAAGGACGCTTTCTCCAGTTGGCCATCGATCCGGCGCAACCTGATCGTCAGCCTCGTCCACGCGTGGATCATCGGCTTCAGAAAATGGCGATCGGCCCGGTGGCTATTTTCGGTGCGAGCAACTTTCCCATTTCATATTCGGTCGCAGGTGGCGATACCGCTTCAGCGTTGGCAGCAGGCGCGACCGTCATCGTGAAGGCGCATAACGCTCACCCAGGCGCATCAGAAATTCAGGCGCGTGCCATCCGCAAGGCGGTGCAAGAGAACGGATTGCCTGAGGGTGTTTTCTCGATGGTGCGTGGCAGTGGCAACACGATTGGCGAAGCCTTGGTCGATCATCCGTTGATCAAGGCCGTGACGTTCACCGGCTCGGAGGGTGGCGGCATGGCGTTGTACCGGCGTGCGCAGCAACGCCCTGATCCCATTCCCGTGTTCACCGAGATGACCAGCGTCAACCCCACGTTCATCCTGCCCCATGCGCTGGCTGCGCGTGGAGCGCAAATCGGTGATGGCTTTATCGAGCGCATGCTGGTCAATGTGGGGCAAGCCTGCCTCAGACCCGCCCTCCTTATCGCGATCAATGGCGCTGGTTTTGAAGCGCTGCGCGCCGCCATGGTCAAGCGCGTCACTGAAGCATCGGCGCGCACGATGCTGACGCCGGGGATTCATGCGTCCTATTTGAGCGGCCTCGCCGCGATGGAGAGCGTCGGTGCAAATCGCGTCGCCGAAGGCTTGGCTTGCAGTGCGGATTTTGATGGCCGATCGATGTTGCATGAAGTTGACGGCCAACGTTTCCTGACCGAGACGGTACTTGCGCAAGAAGTATTCGGTCCTTCAGCACTGCTGGTGAACGTCAAGGATGAGGATGAACTGCTCGCCGTCGCTCGCTCGCTCAAGGGCCAGCTAAGCGCTGCCATGCAGCTTGATGAGCGCGATATGCCATTGGCTCATCGCTTGCTGCCGGTCCTGGAGCGGCGCACCGGGCGAATCGTTGTCAACGCCTTCGCGCATCCACAGGAGGTGTCTTTCGCCACCATCCACGGTGGACCGTTTCCGGCAACGTCGGACAGCCGCTTCACTTCGGTTGGCATGACGTCGATTGAACGCTTTTTGCGCCCGGTGTCCTACCAGGGTTTTCCTGATTCGCTATTGCCTGAGTCATTGCGCGAGGTTAATCCCTTGGGGCTGCCTCGCCTCGTAGACGGCCAATAAAAGCCATCCTTGACGCAGTCTTTGCCAACCCGCCCGGTGGCGCCCGCTCGTTGAGCGGGACCGCCGGACAAGTCCGCGGACTCAGCCCTTGGCCGCCATCGCGGTGACTTCCACGCGCATGCCTTCGACCGCCAGGGAGGCCACGCCAACGGCGGCCCGAACCGGCCAGGGCTTGGCGAAGAAGCGCTGGTAGACCACGTTGAAGGCGGCGCGGTCGGCCATGTCGGTGAGGTAGATGGTCAGATGCAGAACCCGGTCCATGGAACTTCCGGCGTGCTCCAGCGCAACCTTGAGCGCCTGCAGCGTGCACTCGCTCTGCAGGGCGATGTCGCCCAGTTCCAGGCTGCCGTCGGCGCGGGTGGGGATCTGAGTGGAGACCAACAGGCCGCCGAAACCGGCGACATCCGAGGAGATGGATTCCGGATCAGGGTCGGGGAGGAAGGTGATGTCGTGGTTTGCCATGGGGATCTCTTGCTTGAGGAGGTAAAGGGGCTGTCGAGTATAGATCGGCTGGAAAACTCAGTGTGGAACGCCCAGTTTGGTAGCGATGTCTTCTGGCTTGAGACGCCGCCCATCGACTGAAACCAGCTCCAGTTTCTGTAACGGCTGACGGTCCTTTGCATCGACCATGACTGAGCCGACTTCGCCAGGTTCGTACATAAATTCGTTACCCCACTGCGACAAAGCAATGAGGACTGTTTGCAAGGCCCTGCCCTTTTCAGTCAACACGTACTCTTTGTAAATACTGCCATCAGCCGCCGGCACCATTTGCATCACACCCTGGGCGACCATGTTTTTAAGGCGTGCACTCAGAATGTTTTTCGCGACATCCAGGCTTTTCTGGAAATCACTGAATCGCCTCGTGCCTGAGAGCGCATCGCGAATGATCAGCAACGACCACCAATCGCCGATGAGATCAAGGGATCGAGCGACCGGGCAAGGATTGCCCTGCAAGCTTTTGCGCTTCAAGTAACTACCTCCTTCAATGGGGCTAAGGACCGGCGATCACACGTCATCGACCAGGTGGTTGCATAATACAACCTCCGATGGTAAAAATCACAACGCCTGGTTTCATAATGAAACCCGCATCCAACCCCAATCGATAGAAACCGGTGCCCAAAAGCGCTTTGCTTCGACACCACTGGTTGCATGATAAAACCATAGGAGTTTCCCAATGAAACTGGCTGGAAAAACTGCGTTTATCACCGGCGGCAACAGTGGCCTGGGTTTGGCCACCGCAAAGCTGTTCATCGCTGAAGGCGCGAAGGTGGCCATCACCGGTCGTAGTCAAAAAACACTGGATGAAGCCAGCGAGGCTCTGGGTCCGAACCTGCTTGCAATCAAGGCAGACCTGACCGACGTCAACGAGATCGAGCGCGCCGTGGCAACGGCTGTCGCTGCGTTCGGCAAACTGGATATCGTGTTCGCGAATGCGGGCATCGCTGGGCTGACGCCTGTGGGGAGCACAAGCCTGGAGACGTTCCAGAACATTATCCAGACCAATCTCACTGGCACGTTTTTTACCGTTCAAGCGGCTGAGCCCCACCTCAACCCTGGTGCCTCTATCATTTTGAACGGCTCGGTTCACGCAGAGATGGGGTGGCCCGGCTACAGCGCCTATGCGGCTACCAAAGGGGCTGTTCGCTCCATGACACGCGTCATGGCCGCAGAATTCGCGCCACGTGGCATTCGCGTCAATCAGATCACCCCCGGCGCGGCGCGCACGCCGGTATGGAACCCTCTCGCCTCCAACTCGGCTGAAATGGATGTTCTGGAGGAAAAGCTGAAGACCACTATCCCCCTGGGCCGCATCGGGGAAGCTGAGGAAGTCGCCACCGTCGCGTTGTTTCTCGCCTCGAGTGACTCTACCAACGTCGTGGGCGCAGAGATCGTCGTCGATGGTGGTGCAACAGGTTCACCCTTGGGCGCCCCTGCTCACAGAAAAAACTGGGAGGCGTAATCGAGAAGCTTCGGAAGATCATTCCAGTAGCGAGATCAGACGCGACTCAATTGAGGTCTCAAGCACCTCAAGCAGAGCCAGCGTCACCGGCAGCTTGAAGCGACGGCGTCCCGCGCTGCCGGGATTGAGGTGTAGCTGTTCGCCGCGCCATTCTATGCGGGGCTTGTGCGAGTGGCCGGTGATCACCAGCTTAATGCCTGCATCAAGCACGGCTGGGAGATCGGCACTGTCATGTACCAGAAAGACCTGCCATCCGTTCAGGTCGAAACATAGGCAGTCGGCGATATTTTCCGCCCAAGGGGCGTCCAGATCATTGTTCCCGCGGACCACGTGCAGCGGGGCTATTGATGCCAGTTGATCGAGGATTTCGGGTTTGCCGATGTCGCCCGCGTGAATAATCCGTTCACAACCCTGCAGTGCAGCAAGGGCTTCGGCGCGGAGCAAGCCATGGGTATCGGAAATCACGCCCACTTTCATGCAACGCTCCAGATCAGGTTCAAGAGTTGGCACCTACTCCTCAAAGCGACCCGTAACGTCACGATCTCGCTCGTATCGTTTCGTGAGCGGAAACGGCGGCAACCAGGACTCGCGACGCACGATCCAGCTTTCGTAGGTTGGCATCAGTTGGTCAGGGGCATCCAGGGACCCCAGGTTCACTTCGATTTCGTCGTCGGTGCGCGAAAAAACGGACGAGCCGCAGCGGGGACAGAAAAACCGCCCGGCGTAGTCGCGTGTTTCGCCTTCGATCGTCACCGCACTCTGAGGGAATATCGCGGAAGCATGAAAAAGTGCCCCATGATGCTTGCGGCAGTCGAGGCAGTGACAAAGGCCGACCCGATACGGGAGTCCCGACGCCTCAATTCGGACGTTTCCGCACAGGCAACCACCCGTGAATCGCTCCATGCTGCGTCTCCTCTAAAATCAAGCGGTCGGAATATGATTCCCCCGACTCAAGGCGCATTAACCACGACATAAGTCACATCGCTGCCCTGATACTGCGGTTGATACCAGGTTGAGCCGCACTGCATGTAAGCCGTGTTGTACTGGATGACTTGCACGCAACTAGGGGGCAATTGAGCTGGCGTGAAGATCGATCCGACCACCGCTGCTGTCACCGCGACCGTTGCGGTGACGGCCGCCGCCGTGGCGATCGGGTGGTAGTGATCGTCGTAGCCATAGCGGCCACGCCCGTCTACGTCGATGTCCACGTCGCGACTGTTGTCGATGTTGACGTTACGGGTGCTGTTGTTGATGTTGGTTCGGTTGCCGACCGTGTTTCCGGTATTGGCCCGATTTCCAGAATTGACTGTGTTGCCGGCATTGGCCCGATTTCCAGAGTTGACTGTGTTGCCGGCATTGGCCCGATTTCCAGAGTTGACTCTGTTGCCGGTATTGGCCCGATTGCCCGCGTTGACGTTGGTAGCGCGTTGCGCGGTATTGCCGGTGTTGATGCGCTGAGCCCTTTGGGCCGAGGGCGGCGGCGCACGATTGACCGATGCCCTGGCGTGCCCTTGGGCGCGCTGGGGTCGGGCATCCACATAAGTGACCAGGCTCAGCGTCAGTACCGAGGTGGTTACGAGCGATAACAACAGGCTCCACGACATTGTCCTGTTCATGTCATTCCCCTCCCTGATCACTGGCTTTCTTCAAAGGAATCGCCACATCGCCCTTGCGCGGTGCGAAGGTGAAGATCGAGTCCTTGATGCCCGGCTTCAGGTTCCAGCGATACACCGCACTGTATTCCGGAAAACCCGGCTCATCGGTGGTCGTGATCACCAGTTTGCACGGCAACGGCTTCTCGGATCGGGTGATCCACAACTGCCAGTCAACACCCTCCTGCCGAAAGGCCAGGTGATCACACAGTTGCCCCTTGATCGTCGACGGGCCGACATACAACGCCTCTTTCAGCGCATCGATCTGTGCCTGATCGCTGCCAAACAGAAACAGGTCCTCCATGGGCACCTGAATTCCGTAATGGTTTTCTATTAAGTGCAGCGTATCGGAGACTTCAGGCGGTGCATCCACAGTGGTGTAGTACTTGAGAAACGGTGAATACTGGGTCAGTTTCTTGCCGTTGTAGAAGAACTCTCGCGTTCGAACATCGCCTTCCGTCTTGGCATACATCCGATCGCGCCCCACCACTTTCAAGACAGTAGAGGCCTCGGTCTTGATCTTCTGGCCGGACTCCAGAACGGTATCCCGGGACACTTCGGCGTCTACCTGAAACGTCGGCAGACTGCGTAGGTAGCTGCCCATATCGATGAGTTTATCGACCACTTGCGGGTTGATCGTCGGGGTGGCGTCCGGTGTTGGCGGATCGTCGGCACGAGCGCCCGGGGCCAGCGCAAGGGTGAACAGCAGGCGGAAAACACTCGCGTTGAGTTTCATTGATCCTGCTCCTTGGCCTGTGCACGACTCTTAAGCCTAGACCCGGCGTGACTCGTTCGCCAGAAGGGTAAAAACCCTATGGGCAAACCCGATTGGAGCACTCTATGATTGAACCCCATGACCACCACGCCTCCGATCCGCCAACCCTGCCCGCCCGGCGCCTGCGACTGCGGGCGTGACCCGTTGCTGGAAACACCGGGGGCGGACGTGCGCATCCTGTTTCTGACCCGTTCAGAGGAAAAGCGCCTGGTCGAACGGCTGGAAAACCTCCAGAGCCTGAGTGATCTGGAACGCCTGCAACAGCGAATGTACGAACAGTTGGGCATCCGCGTGGACATCGTCCCCAGTTTCAACGAAGTACGCACCATGCGCGGTATCGGTATTAACCTCGGCGAACAACCGGGGCTATGCCGCAAAACCCGTCAGTCGATCCCGGCCGCGATTCGCCGCGCACTGGAGAAGCGCCCGGAGATTGCCTACGAGCTGCTCAACGCCAACGACCTGTTGCGCGATGCGTGAAATCAGCCTGATGAACCTTGTTTCGTTGGTGATACAGGCGTCATCCACGGACTGATAAAAAGGCAACGAAACAGGATCAGCGGTCATACGCAGAGTCTGGCCCGCTGCTATGCCTTCTCATGGGAGCAATGGTTTCAAGCCAGTCAGGGATGAAGCTGGACACTCAAGCGTGACCGTGGTCCCGGCACCCGCCAGGTGCGCGAAGAGCAACAGGTGCCAATCCGTAGCAGGAGGTGGCCAATGTTATTCATAGTCAGTTGGTCTATCAGTTCGGCAAATCGTAACAGCGCGATCGAGCGTTTCCTCAAGACCGGGGGGGCTCCACCCGCTGGCGTCAAAATGCTGGGACGCTGGCACGCCGTCGGTGGTGCATCCGGTTTTGGCGTGGCAGAGGCCAGTGATCCGGCAGCCATTCAGAAGTGGGTGCTGGAATGGAGCGACCTCATGACCATGGAGGTTCAGGCGGCACTGACCGATGAACAGATAGCGCCGCTGCTGGCGGGCGCCGTCGGCAAGCAATAGTCGTTGGAGCGGCGAGCCGGGCTCGCCGCTCCATGCCCGCACTTCGAATAACACATCCCATATGGCCGGTTCAGGCACGGATTGAGGACTTTATCTGGTTGAGATGTCAGTAATCATCCGAATCCACGACAAGCTGTAAAGCCCATGAAACAAGGCCTTCGGCCGAAAAACCAATTACTGGAAATTTCACAGTTCTTACCTACGCTCTTCGCGGGGGATCCAAAATTTCCTGGGCGGTCGGGGGCTCGTCTCAGAGTACCAACGCAAGTGCGCAGGAGCTCGATATGAACCGGACAAAGCTATCCTCGGTGTTCGCCGTCCCCTTATTTCTGACTGCAATGATTCTCCCCGGCATCACTCAAGCAGCCGACAAAACAGTCCCCAACATTGTCGTCATCATGGGCGACGATATTGGCTGGTCCAACATCGGTGTCTACAACCAGGGCATGATGGCCGGTCGAACGCCCAACCTCGACCAGCTCGCGGCTGAAGGCATGCGTTTCACCGACTACTACGCCGAGGCCAGTTGTACCGCCGGGCGAGCCAACTTCATTACCGGCGAACTGCCGATCCGTACCGGGATGACCACTGTCGGGCAAGCCGGTTCTCCCATTGGTATTCCCGCCGAAGCGGTCACCATCGCCACCACACTCAAGTCCATGGGTTACGCCACCGGTCAGTTCGGCAAAAACCACCTGGGCGACTTGAACGAATTCCTGCCGACCGTGCATGGTTTCGACGAGTTCTTCGGTTATCTCTACCACCTCGACGCCATGGAAGACCCGGCGCACCCCAACTATCCACAAGATCTTCTGCCCACCGTCGGCCCGCGGAACATGGTTCACAGCTGGGCCACGACGACTGACGACACGACCGTGATGCCGCGCTGGGGCAAGGTCGGCAAACAGAAAATCGAAGACGCCGGAACGCTCTATCCAGAGCGAATGAAGACGGTTGACGAGGAAATTCGCGACAAAGCCTTCACCTTCATCGACAAGGCCAAGCAGGACAACAAACCGTTTTTCCTGTGGCTCAATCCAACTCGCATGCACATCGTCACGCACCTGTCCGACAAGTACGAAGCCATGCGCAACGCGCAAAATGGCTGGTCGGAGCAGGAAGCCGGCATGGCGCAGCTCGACGACATCGTCGGCGACGTGATGGCCAAGCTGAAAAAAGACGGAATGGATGACAACACCATCGTGATTTTCACCACGGACAACGGCGCTGAAAACTTTACCTGGCCGGATGGCGGCACCACGCCGTTTGCCATGGGTAAAGGCACGGTGATGGAAGGTGGTTTCCGGGCTCCGGCGATCATTCGCTGGCCGGGCAAGGTACCTGCGAACCAGGTGGCCAACGGCATCATGTCAGGCATGGACTGGTTCCCGACCCTGGTCGCGGCGGCGGGCAACCCGAACATCGCCGCAGAATTGCTCAAGGGCAAACAACTGGGCGATACCACTTACAAAGTGCACCTCGACGGCTATGACCAGACACCGATGATCACTGGCAAAGGTCCGTCCAATCGCCATGAGATCTTCTACTTCGGCGAGAGTGCGCTGGGCGCGGTGCGGATCGATGACTATAAGTTTCGCTTCATTGATCAGCCGGGCGGGTGGATGGGCGCCAAATTGGCGGTGGATGTACCGATCCTGACCAACCTGCGCCTCGACCCCTTCGAGCGCATGGGCTGGCCAGAAAACCAGGCCGCGCAGGGATCTCAACAGTACTTTGACTGGTTCAAATACCAGTTCTGGCGCTTCGTGTTTGTTCAGCAACAGGTCGCCAAACTGGCCGAAACCGCGATTGAGTTCCCGCCGATGCAAAAAGGCGCGAGTTTCAACCTCGACTCAGTCAAAGCGAAGATCGAAGCAGCCCGAGCAGCCATGGCCAAATAAGCCGTCGAAATCAGGGGTGGCCGATGCTGGCCACCTGCGGGACATTTGCTGAGGTAAGCCAATGCAGATAAAAACGACCACGCTGCCCGTCTTCACTGTGCTAGCCCTGTGCAGTCAGCACGCTTACGCCGGCGGCATCATGCTCTACGAAATCGGCACGGATAACACCGGCCTGGCCAACGCCGGTGCCGCCGCCCGTGCTCAAGGACCCTCCACCATCGCCAGTAACCCGGCGGGCATGAGTTATCTGCCCGGCACACAGATCACCGGTGGCTTGCAGATTCTCTACGGCGACCTGAGCTTCGATCGCGACTCAAACACCAATGGCACCGGCACTGGCAGTGGCAACGCCCTCGACCCGATTCCCGGTGGCAGCTTCTTCGTCAGCCATCAGTTCGACGACCACTGGAGCGTTGGCTTCGGCCAGTACGCTGACTTTGGCCTGGCGGCCAATTACGACAACGAATGGTCCGGGCGCTACTTCGCACAAAACGCCAGCCTCGCCGGTTTGTCTTTCGTGCCCAGCGTGGCTTATCGCTTTAACGAGCAATGGTCGGTGGGCGTTGGTGTGAAAGCCATGTACGGCATGTTGCAAGCCCAAACCGCGATCGACCGCGAGCCTTTCGGCTTCACCGACCGCAGCGACGGCCAATTCAAATACAAGGACAACGATTGGGGTTTCGGCGCGAACGTGGGGGTGATCTATGCCCCGCAACCCGGCACCCGCATTGGCCTGGCCTACACCAGCAAGGTCGATCTGGACTTCGAGGACGGGCTGGACGTCAAAGGCGACGGGCCCGCACTGGATCGCCTGGATGGCCTGAACACCCAACTCGACATGACCGTGCCGCAAACTGCAACGCTGAGTCTGTTCCAGCAACTCGACCCGCAATGGGCCTTGCTGGCCTCGGTCAACTGGCAGGACTGGTCAGAGTTCGGTGAGATCGCGATGCAAGTCGATACCACAGCATTTGGCGCCGAAGCGACTACGGTCGACGCCGATTTCAAAGACACCTGGCAACTGGCGCTCGGCGCGCAGTATCAGGCCACACCGCAATGGCTATGGAACGTCGGTGTGGCGTATGACAGCAGCGCCGTTTCGGACGGAAACCGAACTTTTACCGTTCCCATGGGCGAATCCTGGCGCATTGCGGCCGGAGCCACCTATGCTCTGAACAAGGTCACCGACATTAATGTCAGCTGGGCCATGGTCTGGCTCGGCGACATGCCAGTGGACCAGACCAAATCCACGTCGGGTATTCGAACCTCCGGTGAGTTCGACAATGCCTGGATTCAGGCCTTGACCGGCAACATGACCTGGCGCTTCTGATGACCTGCTACTGAAAAAAAAACGATTTAATCCATGGAGCAAACACCACTATGAACGTGTCCCGAAAACTGTTTATTGGCGCTGCGCTGGCCAGCCTGCTGCTCGGCGGTTGCACCTCGAAAGTCACCGAGCGTGAGCAGTATTCCGGCTTCCTGTCCAACTACAACAACTTGCAAGAGGTCACCACCACCAGCGGTGAAACGGCCATGCGCTGGGTGAGCCCGTCCTGGAATCCAGATGCCTATAACACCGTGGCCTTCAACAAGCTGGAACTCTACCCGGCGCCCAAGCCCACTGAGCGGGTTAACCAGCAAACCCTGGACGAGTTGCAGAGCTACATGACCAGCAAGGCCAAAGGTGTGCTGGGCCAGAAATATCGGGTGGTAACGAGCGCGAAATCAGCGCCGGCCGGTTCAAAAACCTTGATCATGCGCGCGGCGATCACCGGGGTGAGTGCCGAAAACGAAGGTATGAAGTGGTATGAAGTGGTGCCGGTTGCCGCCGTCGTGGGGGGTGTTTCCGCTGCCAGTGGTCATCGCGATCAGGACACCACTCTGTTCATCGAGGCCGAGTTTATCGACGCCAGCAACAACCAGACCGTGGCCAAAGTCGTGCGCAAAGTCTTTGGCACCACACTGGAAAACGCCAGCCAGAAGATCACCACCAAGGATTTCAAAGTGGCGATCGACAAACTGACCAGTGACTTACAGGCGTTCATCAAGTAACCCCTGTAGGAGCTGCCGCAGGCTGCGATCTTTTGATCTTGATTTTGTCGGTGTAACAACCGCCGCCAAGATCGCAGGCTTCGCCAGCTCCTACACCGATCGTGTTCATCCCAACCGCTATTTCTTCATCCCGACCCGCCGCCGCATCTCGGCGGTGATCGACTGCCGGGTTTTCTTCAAATCCTTCCAAGGCTCATCACCGACCTCGGCCAGGCGTTCATGCACAGTGTGCACGTTCCACTGATTGCCACCCTTGAGCTCGCCCACCTCTTCGCGAAAGATCGGCACCGACACCGGCAGCCCTTCGCGGGTGCGCACGGCGTAGGCGCAGATGGTCGTGGCGCCCAGACCATTGCGCAGGTAATCGATGAAGATCCGCCCGACCCGGTTCTTCGGGCCCGACACGGCGGAAAAACGCTCCGGCAGCAACTTGGCCATGTGGCTGACAATCGCGTGACTGAAGTCTTTCACCTCATCCCAACCCAGCTTGCGGGTCAGTGGCACCACCAGGTGAATCCCTTTGCCGCCGCTGGTCTTGAGGAACGCCTTGAGCCCCAGTTCATCGAGTACCGAGAGGGTCAGTTGAGTCGCCTCGACCATGCTTTTCCAGGGCAGCGCCGGGTCCGGGTCGAGGTCGAGGACGAAGCGGTCGGGTTTGTCGAGGTTGTCCGAGGTGGCGTTCCAGGTGTGCAACTCGACGGTGCTCATCTGCACGGCGCCGACCAGGGCTTCGGCGTTGTTGATGATCATCACCGGTTGGCCGGTGATTGCCTTGTCCAGGGTGGTGATTCCCGGAATGGCCAGGCGCTCGGCGTTCTTCTGGAAAAACAGTTCGCCGGCGATGCCGTCCGGCGCGCGTACCAGCGCCACGGGCCGGTCCTTGAGCTCAGGCAAAATCCATTCGGCGACGCTGGCGTAATACTCCGCCAGTTGCACTTTGGTGGTGCCGCTGCTGGCGTCGATCACCCGGTCCGGGTGGGTGATTCGGACCTTGCCCTCGCCCAGGCCGATTTGTGAGGGCGCGGGCGCGGCTTTCTTTTTGGCAGGGGTGGAAGGTTTTTCGGCAGTGGTTTTTTTCGCGGCTGAAGTCTTCACGGCTTTCGGACGCTCCTCGGTAATGTCTTCGGCAGGTTTGTCGTCACGCAGGCCATGGAACACCGCATGACGGACTGAACCTTCTTTGGTCATTTCGGCAAAAGCGACCTCAGCCAGCAGCGTGGGCTTGAGCCAGTGCACACCCTTGGCGTCAAAACCGCTCGGCGGGTTGACCACTGAAATCTTTTTGGTTTGCAACGGTTTCAGTTGCTCGTAAATGCGCTTGAGCGTCGTCTCGTTGAACCCGGTGCCGACCTTGCCCGCGTAACGCAACTCACCGCTGTCGCGGTCATGCAACCCCAGCAGCAGCGCACCGAAGGCATTGCGCGAGCCTTTCGGGTCAGTGAAACCGACAACCACAAATTCCTGCCGATGCTTGCACTTGAGCTTGATCCAGTCGCTGCTCCGTCGAGAAACGTAAGGCGAGCCCAGACGTTTGCCGATCAGCCCTTCCATCTGCATTTGGCAGGCGCTGTTGAGCAGCGCTTCCGGTTCTTCACTAAAGGCATCGGAGAAGCGCAGCAGCGGATCTTTGTTGGGGTTGAGCACTGTCGACAGCGCAACCCTTCGCTCCTCGACCGGCACCTCGCGCAGGTCCACGCCGTTGAGGTAAGGCATGTCGAACAGGTAGTAGACGATGTTGCCGCTGCGGCCCGAATCGAAGGCGTTTTGCAACGCCTGGAAGTCCGGCACGCCCTGCTCGTCGGCGACCACCATTTCCCCGTCGAGCCAGGCGGATTCGAGACCCAGCGCCGCCAACGCCTCGGCTTGTCTGGGCAGTTTGTGGGTCCAGTCGTGGCCGTTGCGGGTGAGCAATTTGACTTCGTCGTGGTCGATGCGCGCCATGATCCGATAGCCATCGAACTTGATCTCATAACTCCACTCGCCGCCCGGGGCTTTTTCGACCAGCGTCGCCAGTTCCGGTTTGAGCAGCTCTGGCAATTTGGCTTTGCGGGCGCCCGTCAATGGCGCCGACTTTTCCTTGCGCGCCGGGGTAGCGGGTTTTTTGACGGGTTTGGGTTTGGCAGCGGTCTTCGGCTTTTTGGCAACGATGGTCCGGTCACTGAGCACGCTGTCGGGCTCGGCGGCGACCACGTCGTAATCACTTTCGGGTTTGGCCGCGCCGTCCTGATGCTTGATCAGAAACCATTGCTCCTGCTTGCCCGGCATGTGCGTGCGCACCAGGTTCCACAGGCCGCCGAGCTTCTCGCCCTTTAGTTCGAATTTGAGCTTGCCCTTGGCGTACGCCTCGGCCGGATCGTCCTGAGGAATCCACACCCCCCGGTCCCAGACAATCACATCGCCGGCACCGTAATGCCCTTCTGGAATGCTGCCCTCGAAGGTGGCGTAATCAATTGGATGGTCTTCGACGTGCACCGCCAGGCGCTTGACCTTGGGGTCCAGTGATGGGCCTTTGGGCACTGCCCAGCTTTTCAGTGCACCATCGAGTTCCAGGCGAAAATCGTAATGCAGGCGCGAGGCGTCGTGCTTCTGGATGCAGAACTGCAAGGCATGGTCTTTCGCGGTTTTTTTGGCCGAACGTTTACTGGCGGCCGGTTCAGAGGTCGCCGAGAAATCGCGCATGCGATTGTAATCGTCCAGGCTCCTGGTCATGGCGCACCGGCTGACGTAACGGTGCCCCCGATGCCCGGGCCGATACGCGTGACGATCAAGGCGACGACGGCAATTCGTTCCACCCGCTGATAGCCAGGGGTCAACAGTTCTTCACCGAACACATCGGGGTCGAGTTCGCGGTAAGTCCAGCCTAACATCGGCGATTCCAGATACGGAGTCACCGCATCCAGAAACGGGTCGAGACCATCGATCATCGCCACGCCGGTGTACAGCACCAGAGACCCACCGGGGGCCAATCGATGCAGGGCTTGCTCGACAATGCGCAACGACAATTGCGCGCCCAGCGCCCCGCCGCCATGCCGGTAAGCACGCTCGGCCGGGTCGGCCATGTAGGGCGGATTGGCGACGATCAAGTCGAAGTGGCCGTCGACGTCCTGCAGCACGTCGCTGGCCTCGATGCTGACGTTAGCCACCTCGGCGAGCGCGACGTTGACCGCCGTCATGCGTAACGCCAACGGGTTGATGTCGACGGCCAGCACCTCGGCTTCACGGCGGGCGCGGGCCATCACAATCGCTCCGACGCCAGCGCCGCAACCAATGTCCACGGCGCGCCTGATCGGCGCGAAGCTCTGTTGCAGATGGGTGTGAATCAGCTGAGCAAAACGATAAGTGTCGGGGCCGAAGAACACCGCGTCAGCAGCCTCAGTGGGGTAACCCGAATGCACGAACAACAGGTCATCGAGGCTTGACCAGCGCACATGACTTTTCAGTCGACCATTGCATTCCTCGAGGACGCCTGCCTGTTGCAACTGCCGCTGCTCATCCACCGACAACAGTCCGGGCTCAAACGGCCGCGACCAGCCAAATACTTCGCGCAGGGTCCGGGCGCTTTGCCCGAAGGAGCGATCATTGACCCGCTGATGGGTCAGCGGCGTTGGCGTGATGAAACGGTAACCGTCGGCCTGCAAGCGGCGCCCCAGTTGCAACAAGGCCAGATCGGGGGCGCTAAGGTGTTCTTCCTGATTCATGACGGGCTCCCTATCGAAAACCGGATTTGAGTTCGATGAACCGTCGCGTGGCCATCAGGCCAGCGGGGTGGGCGTGCCGATGGGCAGACAACCACGGAATCAAGACGTGCATTTGCTCGTCGGCGGCAAGCCCTTTAAGTGTAGCGTGCAGGCTTTGGACATCCGGGTCATTGACGGGCACTGGTGGTTTGGTCGCGGCACTGCTACCGCGTCGAACCGCTGCCGGCGCTCGCTCAGGTCGCCAGTCCCCGGCAATCCAGTCGTGCAGCAGTTGTTTTTCGTAAGGGTTGAACACCCCGAACATCGCCGCGCCGTCGCCATCGACCAATTGCCAGAAACGGCTGGCTTGCGGGTCCTGGTGACGCTTGATCCAGCCCTTGTTTTCCATCGCGATGAGGAAGCCTGGCAACTGCTCCGGCGACGACAGCCATTGATTGACGGTCTTGCCTTCAAACCGGCAGTAGTCGGAATGCATGTGCTGACCAAACGGGCGCTTGCGTTCAAGCATGCTCAGCAACTCGCCGTACAGGTCGAACGACTCGATGATCGCGCGACTGCCCCGCCCCAGATCGTTGAGCCGATAACCCAACGCAACCCTGCGCAGAAAGTCTTCACGGTCGCCTTCCACCGGCAACAATTGCAGCACCGACCGCACGGCCTTTTGCGCGTGGCCGGTGCTGGCATTGTCGATGGTCACGTGCAGGGTGAAGTAATACGGATCGATGCCCAGCTCGCTGAGTTCATAGGCGCTGATCAGCAAATGCAGCGGCAGTTGTTCATAACCGAGGTTATAGCCGATCACTTCCGGCAAAAAATCGTCGCTGCAATAACCCAGCGCCAATTGCACCGCGCCTTGCAAGTAACGCTCGTCCGGGATGAACGCGCAGTCCAGCAAGCCATGCTCGGCGAGCAGCTTGCGGTAAATCACCACATGATTTTGCGCCGGGTTGCCGTCGCCCAGCTCTTCCAGATAGGTGCAAATCAGGCCTTCGAAACGCGGGTCATGCCAGTGCCGCAGCAGCCCATACAGCCACGCGCCGTCCACCAGTTTGGTCGGGGCAACGGCTTGCAGGAAAAACAATGCGTTCGCCTTGTTGGTGAAGAACTGCCGAGGCCCGCCGTCCTTCCGTGTTTGCAGGTAGTCGGCGTATTGGCGAGCCACGTCGGCGCAGTGCTGTTCGACAAAGGTTTGCAGTGCCGACAGGTCTCTCGGCATGTCCTCAGGCAGGTCCGTTGCGTGCGCAAGTTGAGCCTCGAGAAAGGTTTTACCGAGTGCGCGCTGGTGTTCGATATCGTCGCTCAGCAATAACTGTTCGTAGATAGTTTTTAGGCTGCCGGCGGTCAGGATCGTGCGTTCGTGAGCCGGCTGGGCTTCAAGTCGTGTCAGGGCAGTCATGGGCGTGTCTCTCGGTCTGAGGCCAGTGGCAGGACGCTGAATCAGCACGTCTCTACATCAGCAGAGCAATTCGCCCGGAAAAAAATTCAATCGGCGTTGAAATTGCCCGGACAGACGGGCAAGTGGCGCGGCACCCGGCGCCAGATCAAGTGAATATACTCAGCGAGTGTGGACACACCCTTCGGAGAGCAATCATGCGAACGGTTCATGTCATCGAGCCCGAGAAAACCCCTGACCCGGTCAATGTCGTGGGTGAGGCCATCACCATTCTTGCGGGCGGGGATCTGAGCAAGCCTTTTGAAATGCATATCCAGGAAGGCGTGCAAGGCGGCGGGCCGCCCCCGCACTTTCACCCTTGGGACGAAGCGTTCTACGTCATCGACGGGCAGGTGGAAGTGACGGTTGCGGGTAAATCCACCACCGTTTCGCCTGGGGGATATGTGCATATTCCCGGTGGGACTGTTCATGCTTACAAGAATGTCAGCGCGACGGCGAAGATGATCGGTGTGGTGTCTGATCCACGCGGTGGCCAGTTCTTTGCGGCGGTGGATCAGCTTAAAGTGCCGGAGGATCTTTCGCGGATACTTGAGATCGCCGAAAACCACGGCGTTACCTTCCTGGTGCCGAAAAACGCCTGAAACCCGGTAAAGGCCAGCACCCTCGTTTCCAGACTCCGCGTAGAGACGAGGGCAAGATCGACTGTTTTCAGCTCAGATTCCCGCAGAAAGCATTCTGATTTCCATCAGCCGGATTTTCACGCACAACCAACGCATAGCCGCCAGTTCGAAGCGTATCGACAGCTACAGGTGCGCTTTTATAGAAGTACTGGAGCGATGACGGCGAATAGAACCTCGCATTGGGGCCGTCGTTAAGGTCAAAGGCTGGTTTCGAACCCAGGCTCGCACAACTGCCCGGATAGATGTAGGCCTCCAAACGGCCTGGTAATGCGCTGCCCATGGTCTTGCCCTTGACGGCAAACCAGAACACGGTCGCACTGCCATTGGGCATCATGGTCGTCTGGGCGATACTCCCGGCATTTGTGGGAGTAGCGTGCAAGGGAACGTTGATGACTTGACGATCAGGTACTGTGGAGCACCCTAGGATCCACCCGACCGCAACCACTAACGTCAGCGAAGATACGATTTTCATCGTGAAACTCCCGCTTTGAAAGGACGCGTTGAAGTAATCCCCCGATAAATTTTAGCCGACTGGGAAAAACCGGGTTTTTTTCCGATGGTCGGTCGCAGTAGTCGATCACGCTGACCAGATAAAAAAGACGACCTTCACACACGCAAAAGCTGTGGGAGCGAGCTTGCTCGCTCCCACAGAGGTTGCGGTGTTCACACCCTTAACTGACCGGCATTACCTTCATCATCAGGCCACGCCACCTTTGGCCTGCTGCTCCAGATGCACTTGCAGCTCCGGATCGATACTCAGCGCCGCAGCCAGTTCATCCAGATAGCTACGTTCGGCGTCCTGCTGATCGTCCACCAGCATCACACTGGCCAGGTACATCTCCGCCGCCATGCCGGAATCCGTGGCCGACTGCGCCACATCGGCGGCGTCCAGTGGCCGCGCGACTTCGTCATCCAGCCATTGCTGGAGCTCTGGGTCATCCGTGTGGCGGCCGATTTCGGTGCTGATCATCTGCTTCTCGGCGTCATCAATCCGGCCATCGGCTTTCGCCGCCGCAATCAATGCCCGGAGAATCGCATGGCTGTGGTCCTCGACTTCCGGGCCGGACAACAGGTCGACAGTGCGCGGTGCCTGTTGCGGCGCCGAGGCCTGGCTGCGTTGCCAGGCTTGATAGGCCTGGAATGCCATCATTCCGAGCGAAGCCAGCGCCGCATAGTTGGTGCCGCCACCCGAGCGAGTCTGGGTCGACCGGGTCTGGGTCGAACCGCCCATGGCGGAGCCACCGCCCAGCAGACCACCGAGCAAACCACCCAGGCCACCGCCCCCGGCGCTTGAACTGGCACCACCGCCCAACAGGCCACCGAGCAATCCACCGAGACCGCCGAGACCACCTTGGGCCGACGCGCCACCGCCACCCTGTTGCGACATTGAGCCTTGGCCGGCCCTTAGTAATTGTTCGAGCAAATCGCTGGTGTTCATGACGATGTCCTCATCGGTTGGAGTGGTCCAGTCAGGCAACGATAGTCCTCGCCGGCAAATGCGCCACCACCGTTTGGCTGACGTGAAACCCTTATTGCCCTTGACCCCGATGACCATCGGCTGCGAGTGTTCTACCCTCGCCAACCCGATGCCCACAGGATCAACGAACACATGGACCGCCACCTGATTGTCGTCAGCGACGTCATCGAACCTGAAGTCGAACAAGTACTCAGCGCCGGGCTGAGTGCCTTCAATGATCAGATGACCGGCATCAACGACCGCCAGTCGCTGGCGGTCACGATCCGCGATCCGGATACCCATCAGGTGCTGGGCGGTATTACCGGGCGTACGTCGCTTGGTCTGCTGTTTCTCGATTTGTTCTACTTGCCCGAGTCACTGCGCGGCTCCGGGCTTGGCTCTCAACTGCTTAAAGCGTACGAGGACGAAGGTCGTCGTCGTGGTTGCCGCTCGGCGGTGCTCTATACCCTCAGTTTCCAGGCCCCGCAGTTCTATGAAAAATACGGCTGGCAGCGCTTCGGCGAAGTGCCCTGCGACCCGCCAGGCACGAGTCGGGTGTTCATGAGCAAGGCCCTGTGAATGAACCTGTCTGTAGCCGATCAATCCGCCGATGACCGCGCTTGAATAAAAGCTGTCGCCCTGCGCCGATGTTTCATTTAATACCTCCGGATTTATCTAGGGTATTTTTTTGCGGCACAGCTAAGATTTACAGATGGTGAACCTTATCCCCGGATACCCGGTCGATACATGCAACCTGACTTGGTTTGCCGACACCCCCAATTGAAGGGGTGATAACAGGCTTGCTTCACTTTCTGGAGAACGCCCCCGTGATATCGACCCTACACATCGCCAGGCTCAAAGCATGGGGCGCCCATGGTTTTACTGCCACCGGCGTGGTCACTGCCTTCCTCGCGACCCTCGCCCTGCTGGAAAACCAGGCCACAAACTGCCTGCTATGGCTGGGCGTCGCCCTGATCGTCGATGGGCTGGATGGCGCGTTGGCACGCAAGGTCAATGTCCAGTCGGTACTGCCAAGTTTCGATGGCTCGATCCTCGATCTGGTCATCGACTACCTGACGTACGTGTTTATCCCCGCGCTGTTCATTTATCGTTACATCCCCTTGCCGGACTACACGCTGCTGCTGTCCGTGTCGCTGATTCTGGTCTCGTCGCTGTTTTGCTTCTGCAACGTCAACATGAAGAGCAAGGACAACTACTTCCAGGGCTTCCCCGCCGCCTGGAACGTGGTCGCCCTGTGCCTGTACATCATTGCCCCGTCGCCGTGGATCACTTTTCTCACCATCATCGGCCTGGCGCTGTTGACCGTGACCCGGATGAAGTTCCTTCACCCGTTCCGCGTGCGCAAGTTCATGCCGATCAACATCGCCGTGACGGCCATCTGGCTGCTGTGCAGCTTGTCGCTGGTGGTCAACCATCCGGTGATCAACCCGATGGTGATGGGGCTTTGGCTGCTGATGTCGGCTTACTTCCTGGGGATCTGCATCTGGCGCACGACGCTGGAGTGGTTCGAAAGCTCGCGGTAATAAAGGAATGTAGAGCGTGGCCGATTTCTTCCGCACACTGCAGAAATCGGCCATAAGAGGGAACACATCGACCATGCCCATCCATATCGTGCGCCTCGGTTCACCGCGCGCCGCCAATGAAGGCCTGCGGCTGGGCACGGTGCGTCGCCCACCGCGTGGCGTGCCCAAGGCCGAGTTTGCCAGTCGTGACTTTTATGATGTGTGGCAGCCGCTACTGTCTCCGAGTGCAGAGCTGGTCGCAGAAGCCAAAGCGGCGGAAGACGCCAAGTCGTGGGAAGCCTTCAAGCGCAAGTTCAAGACCGAAATGAACCACCCGGCGCCCAGCCAGTTGCTCGATTTGTTGGCGGCGTTGTCCCATCAAACGTCACTGGCCATTGGCTGTTACTGCGAAGATGAAGCGCATTGCCATCGGTCGGTATTGCGGGAGTTGTTAGAGGCGCGAGGTGCACAGCTCAAATAGTCGCTGGCGCAGGCTACTGCGACATTGACCGCTCAAGATCGGGCTAAAGGATTTCGGTAAACACAAGGATTGGGATCTTCAAATGAGTAACCAGATTCGACTCGCCACCCCTGACGATGCGACAGCCATCAGCCGGGTCATCATTCAATCGCTGCGCCAGTCCAATGCCCTGGACTACCCGCCCGACGTCATCACCCAGGTAGAGAAAAGCTTTTCTACCGTGGCCATCCGCGCCTTGTTGAGCCAACGTCAGGTCTTTGTCGCCACCATCGATAAGCGTGTAGTCGCCACGGCCAGCCTTGATCAAGACGTTGTGCGCAGCGTATTCGTTGACCCAGGCCATCAGGGGCGCGGACTCGGCAGGCAGTTGATGGCAAAGATTCAATCTGTCGCCCAAGCTGCAAAAATCGAGGTGCTGCGCGTCCCCTCCTCCATTACCGCAGAAGCCTTTTACTTCAAGCTGGGTTATCGAAAGATCCGCGACGAATTTCACGGGGCCGAGCGCACGATCATTATGGAGCGGCGTTTGACGTCCATTGTCGACGCGTCAAACTAACGCCCCCCTAAACAGCCTGTTGCGCGAACAACAGGCATGTTCACTAACAGGCTGTCGAAAATGACTACATGTTGATGCCGTGCCTGTAGCTTAGGCTGGCTTGAAACAGTACGCGGCCAGCTTGTTACCGTCGAGGTCGCGGGCATAAGCGGCATAGGCGTTGGGTGCCCAGCCTCGTGGCCCCGGCGCACCTTCGTCAGTGCCGCCGCTGGCCAGAGCGGCGGCGTGGAACGCGTCAATGGCGGCTCGATCCGGTGCTTCAAAGCTGACGGTGACCCCGTTGCCCACGCTGGCCGGAGCGCCATTGGCCGGTTTCAGCACGAAGAAGGACGGGGCGTTCTGCCCCCAGATCGAGCCATTGTCATCCAGGTCAGCGATACGCTTCTGGCCTAGTGCTCCGAGCACATTGTCGTAAAAGTCGCGGGCTTTTTGCAGATCGTTGGTACCGACGGTGACGTGAGTGAAGATGGTCATCTTAATGTTCTCTTTGGTAGAAACGCAGTGGGTGGGTATTGCAGTTTTGCCCGGGAGAGACTCGCCCCGGCGGCCATCGCCAAGCTGATTGAGTCAGCGTTCGAAATGGATCACGGTGCGAATGCTCTTGCCTTCGTGCATCAGGTCAAAGGCCTTGTTGATGTCCTCCAGACCCATGGTGTGAGTGATAAATGTATCCAGCGGAATCTCACCCTGTTGAGACTTCTCGACATAGCTGGGTAGTTCGCTGCGACCTTTCACTCCGCCAAAGGCCGAGCCGCGCCAGACGCGGCCGGTCACCAGCTGGAACGGTCGGGTACTGATTTCCTGGCCGGCACCGGCGACCCCGATAATGACCGACTCGCCCCAGCCCTTATGGCAGCACTCGAGGGCAGCACGCATCAGGTTGACGTTGCCGATGCATTCGAAGGAGTAATCCACACCTCCCTCGGTCATCTCGACTATTACGTCCTGGATCGGCGTGTCGTAATCCTTCGGATTGATGAAGTCGGTGGCACCCAATTGCCTGGCGATCTCGAACTTGGCCGGGTTGATATCGATCGCGATTATTCGCCCCGCCTTGGCCATGGTGGCGCCGATGATCGCTGCCAGGCCGATGCCGCCAAGACCAAAGATGGCCACGCTGGCGCCCTCCTCCACCTTGGCCGTGTTGAGCACCGCGCCAATCCCGGTCGTTACACCGCAACCGAGCAGGCAAACCTTCTCCAGTGGCGCTTCCTTCGGGATTTTGGCCAGCGAGATTTCTGGCAGTACCGTGTACTCGGAGAACGTCGAAGTGCCCATGTAGTGGAAGATGGGTTGGCCCTTGTAGGAAAAACGGCTGGTGCCATCTGGCATCAGGCCTTTGCCCTGCGTGGCGCGAATTTTCTGGCAGAGGTTGGTCTTCCCGGACGTGCAGAATTTGCACTCCCCGCATTCCGGGGTGTAGAGCGGGATCACGTGATCGCCCACCTCTACAGAGGTCACGCCCTCACCGACGGCCACGACGATGCCGCCGCCCTCATGGCCGAGAATGACTGGAAAGATACCTTCCGGATCCGCGCCGGACAGGGTAAACGCATCGGTATGGCAGACACCGGTGGCGATGATGCGTACCAGCACCTCCCCGGCTTGTGGTGCTGCCACATCGACTTCGACAATTTGCAGGGGTTGGTTGGCTGCAAAAGCTACGGCAGCTCGTGATTTGATCATATTCATAATTCCCGGGCGCAAAGAGGCGCCGCCTCTTTGTAGAAACAAGAAAAATCGGTACTGAGATTGTGTTTACGCAGATGAAGCTGAGGGACGTTACACAGGGCAGGCGTCCTTGCCCCTTTGCCGATTAGAGCGATGCGTCGATTTTTTTCGCGACGGCTTCACTGACCCAGGCGTGCCACACTTCCGGGTGTTCCTTGAGGAAAATCCTGGCCAGTTTGGGGGATTCGATGCGTTCCTTGGTCATCCTCGCCAGGTTCTGATTCAACAGATCGATGGGGATGTTGACCTTCTCCAGAACCGCAACCAGTTCTGGCGCCTGCTCATGAAAAGCTTTGGAGAGTCCGACTTTAGTGATGACGCTTTTGTCGACCCCCGGCTTCTCTTCCAGTCTTATCGCATCGATCTGCCCCATCAGCGGCGTCGGTGACCAGTAATAAAACAGCACAGGTTCACCGCGCTTATAGCTGGACAGTACAGCCGCATCCAGTGCAGCGCCGGTTCCCGGGCGGAAGTTGGTGTAGGTGCTTTCAAGACCGTATTCTTTCAACATCTCGGTATTGTCCTGTTCACAAATCCACCCCGCAGGACAATTGTAAAAACGTCCTTTGGAAGGCTCCTCCGAGTCTCGAAAAACCTCTGGGTATTTGCTCAAGTCGGCAACCGACTTGAGGTCTGGAGCGCGAGCGGGTTTATTGCGTTTAGCGTCCCCCTCAACCACATAACGCGGCACGTACCAGCCCTGGACTGCACCGATGATCGGTGAGCCAACTGCAATGACCTTTCCAGCGGCCGCGGCTTTCTTCCAGACTTCACTACGCTCCATCCACTCTTCGCCAAATACTTGAATGTCGTTACTGGCCAGGGCGGTCTCCAGAATGATGGTGTTACCCACCAACTGGTCGGTTTCGCAGCCGTAGCCATCCTTGAGAACGATCATCATGATGTCGGTGAGGAGCATCCCGCTCTCCCAATTCAGACCGGCAAATTTCACCGATTTGCCTGACTCGCACCACCCTGAAGCCTGACTTGAAGCGCTACCGACGAGTAAGCCAAGGCTGAGTAACGAGGCCAGCAAGTTCTTCTTGTATTTCATGATCAGACGCTCCGAAACATTATTGGGGGCAGGGAGCTCTTGCTTGCTACAAAAGAGGCAAGCGAGTGCCATCAGATCTAACGTGGACAGGTGCCTGTGCATACACGTGAAGCGATGGAGTGAGTGAATAGCTTTATTGTTAGTGGGGTAACTTAATTCAAAGGCTCTACCGTGGTACGCCCGTAAAACAATTGACGGGCATAGGCGCTGAACTCGACATTTGGCTGATCCACGTAAGCAAATACAGCGTTGAGTCTTAACCTGTCCCCCACCACCGGCGTCACACGATGCAGTGAATAGCGGCCGCGAAACAATGTCAGTGTTCCAGGCACTTGAGGCAGAACCTCTATCTGCTGGGTGTCGGGGTTATCAAGGAATTGCCTGACCGCGTCATAACAGTCGTCGTCCTCATTGCGAAGCATGCGTACATATTCAAAATCCCCGCCGGCACTTGCGGCCTGGAGTGACAGCGTGACGCTGAAGTCGGAGCGATCAAAGTGCCAACCCAATTGCTGTCCCGTCGTAAAGCCCTGCAAGTTAAGCGCGGCTAACGGATCTGCATGGCGATAGAGCGTGTCCAGACCCAACACGTCTTTGATGAAAGAGAGCACTTCCTCCGATTCATAGATCCGCCTGATCACGTTGTCGGCAGGAATATCCGCGTAGGCGACAGTATCTTTTTCGGTTTTCATCAAACGCCGCAGGGGATGCCCTGAATCAACGCTTTCCTCTTGAGGTTTGAA
Organism: Pseudomonas sp. LBUM1645; assembly: GCF_059716185.1. Lineage (NCBI taxonomy): Bacteria > Pseudomonadati > Pseudomonadota > Gammaproteobacteria > Pseudomonadales > Pseudomonadaceae > Pseudomonas > Pseudomonas sp. LBUM1645. The sequence continues at coordinate 2,678,827 of NZ_CP166811.1, read as the reverse complement.
ATAAACCGTGTGGTTTTCCCGGAAGTGAAACATACGCGGGTGCAGTGCAAGCGTTTGATCCGCCATCGTCGCAACCGACTCATCACGGACGAATCCCGGGAAGATCGCGACGCCTTCCTGTCCGAGCAATGATTGGCTATGAGTGACCAGCGCCCGATAAGCGGGGTCGGTTCGATCGGTAATGGGATAACGCTCTAGGTCGATGACATCGCCCAGGGTTATGGCGGGTGTGAGTGGCAGCATAGGCATGATTATTGGTCTCCGGTGGCTCTTGCTGGAGTCAGATTGCATCGGAGGCAAAAACAAGTCACGCTCATATTTTTACGCTATTTTGTGAATTATTTTCAGGTCGCGCCCTATGAGACTCACCCTGGATCACCTCGTGATGCTGCAAACCTTGTCGGAAGTCGATTCGGTAACCGCTGTGGCCGAGCGTCTATGGCTGACGCCTTCAGCCGTCAGTCATCGCATGCGGGAGGCGGAACGCCGGCTTGGCGTGACCCTGACAGAGCGCTCAGGGGGAAAGTTGCGACTCAGCCCTGCGGGTGTGCGCCTGGAGCGAGCAGCAAGGGACATCATCGCGATTCTTAACGAAGCGGAGGCGGAGGCCAGATCCATGGCAGGCGGGGTCACAGCCTTTGTGCGTATGGGTGTCACCTCATACGGACCGTTTCGCTGGATTCCAAAATTTATCAAGCATTACTCCAGTCTTCGTCCAGACATCGAAATAACACTGGTGACCGTGCCCCGTAACGATGTTTATGCCAGCCTGATGCAAGGCAGGCTCGATGTGTCGATTATTGATGACGGTATGGTGCCGAGTGGTGTTGCCAAGTTGCCGCTTTTCCGTGACGACCTGATTGCGATCATGGCAACCGATCACCCACTGGCGCAGAGGAAAAACATTTATGCCGAAGACTTCAAAACTTACAACCTGGTGACGTATTCAACGGACCGCGCAAGCGGCTGGGAATATGACCGGTTCTTCGCGCCCGCGAGTATTTTGCCGCGCCGAATGATTACCGTGGAGTTGATTGAAGCCATCGTCGAACTGGTGCGCTCGGGATACGGAATCAGCATATTGCAACGCGACTTGGTCACGCCCAGCCTTGAGCGCGGAGAGCTTGCATGGGCAGCCCTGAATGACGGCCTGGATATCGCCTGGAACGCGATTATTCGCCCTTCCGAGCCCGAAGGCAGTGAAGTCAATCAACTGGTCACCGAGCTGACCAGTTGGATTAAACATGCCGGAAAATCCGAGAATGGCTACGCATAGCCAGAAAGCCCGAGACGAGCGTGGGCAAATTAGTCAGTGGCCTGTCTCCTCCTCCACCGGCACCTGCAATCCCACCTTGACGTTGCTCATGGAAACCAGCGTCTTGAAGCGCTTCACATTGTTGTTCTCGAAAAACAACTCACGCGTCAGTTCCGTGTACTGCTCCATGTTGCGCACCGCCAGCACCAGCACAAAGTCCCACTCCCCGGCCACGTAATAACACTGCTGCACCTGCGGGCAGTTGGCGAAGCTGCGCTTCATGGCGTCCAGCAAATCCAGACGCTCACTCTCCACTTCCACCTGGGCGACGATGGTCAGCGGGTAGCCGAGTTTCTCTTGATCCACCACAGCCACAGTGCCTTTGATGACGCCATCCTGAGTCAGGCGTTTAAGGCGGCGGTTAACGGCGGCCGAGGACAAATTGACCCGCGCGCCCAGTTCGCTTTGGGACAGGCCGGCGTCTTGCTGGACTTCGGCAATCAGCTTCAGGTCGAAGGCATCGAGACTCATGGTGTGGGGGCTCGCAATAAAATTGATGTAAACCGCATGAATGGGTAATGGAAGTGCGTCGACAGTGCCGATTTCAAGAAATGAGTGTGACAGCGGCGAGATATTATTTCACTCCACTGCCTACCACCTGGAGCCGACGATGCTGATCGCCAACCCCAACGCCAGCCGTAATACCTACCCCGATGACCTCAAGGCCATCCTGAACATTCGGACAGCCGCCGAAAGCCGCACCTGGCTGGCGAACTGGAACACCCTCAACCCCGCCGTCACACCCTTGTTCAGCCTGCCCGACCTGGCCGCCCATCTCGGTATCGCCGGACTCCTGATCAAGGATGAGTCGAGCCGTTCGCAGCTGGGCAGTTTCAAAGCACTAGGCGCACCGATTGCCCTGGTGCGGTTAATCCTGCGGCTGTTCCCCGAACACCCTTTCGAACCCCGGGGCCTGCTGATGGGCGACTACGGCGACGCCTTGAAAGACTTTACGGTGATCAGCGCCACCGACGGCAACCACGGCCGTGCCCTCGCCGCGGCGGCACAAAGTCTCGGTTGCCGTTGCGTCATTGTGCTGCACGCCAACGTCAGCATCGAACGGGAACAGGCCATCGCCGCCTATGGCGCACAGATCGTGCGAGTCCCCGGCAACTACGATGAATCGGTAGAAGAAGCCGCAGCGCTGGCTGTCGAGCACGACTGGCAGGTGGTGTCCGACACCTCCTACGAGGGCTACGAAGACATTCCTCGGGATGTGATGCAAGGCTACGGCACTATCGCCGCGGAAATCGTCGAGCAGGTCAGTGGCCAAGGCTTCACTCACGTATTCCTTCAGGGCGGCGTGGGTGGTCTGGCGGCGGGCCTCGCCAGTTATTTCTGGGAGCTTTATGGCACAGCACGACCGGCGATGATCGTCGTCGAACCGCAACAGGCCGACTGCCTGTTCCAAAGCGCCCTCGCCGGCCATGCGGCGAAAACCAAAGGCTCAGTGGACTCGGTGATGGCCGGGCTGGCCTGCGGTGAAACCTCGCCCCTGGCCTGGAAGTTCCTGCAGACCAGCATCGACCATTTCATGACGATTGAAGATGAGGATGCCGTCAACGCCATGCGCAGGCTGGCGCGAGGCAGTGATCGGGACGTTCCGCTGGTGGCCGGTGAGTCGGCGGTGGCCGGGCTCGCGGGGCTTGTCCAGCTGCTCAAGTCGCCACACCTGGCCGCTGAAGCAGGCCTTGATGAGTCTTCACGGATTCTGCTCATCAGCACCGAAGGCGCGACCGCTCCTACCGTTTACAGCGAACTGGTGGGAGAGACGGCTCTATCGGTTCTGCAACGCCAGCACATCTGGCTGCAACGAAAATAAGGTGTGGCAGGAGGTTATCAACTTGTCAGTAGAATGGGCTGCCATTCAAAACAGGTAGGAGTTGATCGATGCGCATCGCCTTGCTGTCAGACATCCATTTGTCCGTCAACGCGTTACCTTTTCCCGATGTGGATGCCGATATTGTCGTCCTCGCTGGAGACATCTCCCGACCGGCTGCGGCCATTGAGTGGGCCAAATCGTGCCCGGTTCCGATCGTGTACGTGGCAGGGAATCACGAGTTTTATGGCAGTGACTTGATCTCTACCTACGAGCACTTGAACAGGTTGTCGCAAGGCACACAGATCCACGTATTGGAACGCTCGGAGTATCTCCACAACGGTGTGCGGTTTTTGGGTTGCACCCTGTGGTCTGACTATCGACTTTTCGATTCTGCAGAGGATCGGGCACAGGGTGTTGATCTGGCGACGAAGCTCATGCGGGACTTCACCCACATAAAAATCTCGCCAGATTTTCCAGACCTTTTCAGCCCGGCAGTTTCCCAACTGATTTTTTTACAGACAGTCGCCTGGCTGGAAGACTGCTTCACCCGCGACAGAACCACTCCCACGGTGGTGGTTTCGCATTTTGCACCGACACGGTTGAGCATAAGTCCGCTGTTTGAGAGTTCGCCGATTAACGCGAGTTTTGTTTCAGACCTCGAAGACCGGATCAAGGTCTGGCAGCCGGCACTTTGGCTGCATGGCCATACCCATGGGAGCTTTGACTACCAGGTGGGCAAAACTCGCGTCATTTGCAACGCCCGGGGCTATGCCAAAAATGGCATTAATGAAAATCCGGAATTTAATCGCTCATACGTGATTGACCTGGATATCTGAGGCAACGCGGCCCTGCCTCCTGGAAGCCGGGTCCAGAAAACCGAGCAAGGCCTGCCGGGTGTCTTGCCAGGCCGCGACATGTTCCATATCGAGGAAGTGCCCGGCGTTCTTGATGGTATGGAACCGGGACTGCGACGCATGATCGGCGAACAGCCGGGCGTCTTCGACCGAGGTGTACTCATCCCATTCGCCGTTGACAAACAGCAGCGGTATTTCGATGGCAGCGGCACAGGCGACATAGCAATGGGTGTCTTGGGTCAGCACCTCATTGACGTGGAAATGCATCTGCCTGTACTCGTGCTCGTCCAGGCTTCTGACATGGCGATCATTAAAGCGTTTGAACAGCGATGGCAGGTGCTTGCCGATCGTGCTGTTGATCAAGCGACCGACATTGAGGCGGTCGCAAGCCTGGAGATGGTTCCGGCCGCTCTCCAGGTAATCGCGCATCGGCGTATTGATACGCGCTGCGAATGAATTGATCACCGCCTTCTCGATTCGTCGCGGCCGCTGAGCCAGCGCCAGCAAGGTAGCCGCGCCGCCCCAGGAAAAGGACAGCACGTGGTGCGCGCCAAAGTGTTCGATTAAATCCAGCAGTATCGCGGCCTCGTCTTCCTTTCGGATCGGTTGGCCGTGAAGGTTGTGTTCCTTCGACTGACCGGCGTAGGGCTGGTCGTAGAGAACCACATTGAATCGCGGCTGCAGGTAACGCACCGTTTGGGCAAAAGATGCGGTCGTTGCCAGTGAGCCGTTGACCAGAATGATGGTCTTGTCAGCGGCAGTGTTGAGATAGTGCTCGGTATAAACCTTGTACTTCCCGCAGATCTCGACGATGGCAGTTTTCGGCATCATGACATTTACTTCCTTGAACCCATTGGACTAAGCGCACAGCGTTTGGGATGCCCACAGGGCCCTATCGCAGACAGCAGAACACGTGGACCTGACAGCGAAGTGTCAGGCCAATACATAAATAACTCAGGGTGATTTTCAAGCGTCAACGCACAGGCCTCCTCGGGCTTAATCTGGCAACACGGACAAGCAACAACAGCGCGAGGGTGCTCGGATGGTTACCGTGACCAATGAGTCACTGACTGACCATATGTTCAGAGTTAAGCAGGGATTTCCTCGTCTGCAAGAACGCAGACGAGTTATTGCGTCGGAGACGGCGTGATGGTCGAACCTGGCTGTTGGCCCAGGCCTTGCTTTGGCATCTTTACGGTACCTGGCCATCTTTGCGGAATGTCGGGTGTTTATGCCTGACAGGGCTTGGTAGGCGAGCGCCGGTGCTGAGGCAGACCACCCCACTTTCAGGAATCTCCCCAAGGTTGGGGACTTTCGCCCGCCAGAGCTAGCTGGCTTATTTATTGCCAAGCTTCATTAAAGGCAGGCTGGCCACGCTCCGCGCGCAAAAACAAAAATAAAAAATCAACAAGGAAAACCCTACCTTGAAAATTTCAACAATCTGCGTCGCGGGCACCCTTTTGGTTTCGGTCGCGGCGTCTGCCACAGGGATTATTCCCGTCTTGGACCTGGACTTCACAAGGTCGGCTGCTGAAACGCTGAAAAAACGCGGCATCAACGACGCTTGTATCATTGCCGCGTCAAACCCGAAAACGTTCACCTATTGCCGAGAAGGATCGCCAACGCTCTGGAAGTATCAGGCTTTGGATCTGGAGCAACAGTCGGCGATCCTGAATGGCGAAAAGCGGCACCTGACAGACTACGGGCAAATCACCGTTGCGGAAGTCGATAGCGCAGCCTGCCAACAAGATAACTCTGTGCCATTGGTTAAACCGGCGATTGCTCGTGGGCTAGCCCTCGGCCTGATCACCCTGTTTCTGTTGATTGGTTTGCGATATACCTACCGGGCAAGTCGCCGCCCGTAAGCACAGACTCAAGAAGCAGTGCTATTTGACCAGTCGCGTTTCCTTGGAAGGCCTGTATCCGAAGTACGAGCTATAGCATTTGCTGAAATGGCTGGGCGATACAAAGCCACAAGCAACCAACACGTCCACCTGGGACAACTCTGTGTGCTGGAGCAACCTACGCGCCTCGGTAATCCGCAATTCCATGTAATACCGTTGCGGCGTTGTGCCCAGTTGTTCCTTGAACAAGCGCTCGAGTTGTCGACGCGAACGGCCTGCGTATACGGCCAACTGCTCCAACTCCAGAGGCTCTTCGAGGTTGGCATCCATCAGCTTCACCACCTCGCGTAATGGCGCACTCACGCAGACATTTTCAGTCGGTTTTATGCGCCGATAACGCGACTCCTCGAAAGCCAGGATGTCCTCGATACCCTCGACAAGTGCTTTGTCGTGCAACCCTTTGATCCAGTCCAGCGCCATGTGGAATGCCCCCGAGGGACTGGAAGCCGTGAGCCGGTCTCGATCGATGACGTAGGGCTCACTGGTGACATGCGTCGCCTTGGAGATTTCCGCGAGCGCGGGGCGATGTTCGGGGTGAATCGCGCAACGATATCCGTCAAGCAAGCCTGCCCTTCCCAGGAACCATGCGCCATTCCACAACCCGGCCAGACTGACACCCTGGTCTGATGCAGCCCTTAACAGGGAGATGAGTTCATCCGTCGCTTTGAGTTCTGTCCTGTAGCCGCCACAAATGACCAGAAGATCCAGGTCCTGGATCACTGAACAATCGAAACGGGTATCCGGGCGAATGACCAGGCCCAGGTCACTGACGACTTCCTCATCGGTCAAGCCGAACGTTCGGGAAGAGAACAACCCGGGTCGCAGAAGATTCGCGGTGACAATCGTATCCAGTGCTTGCGTGAATGCGGGCAGCGAGAAATGCTCAAGCAACAGAAATCCTGCCCGAACCATTTGAGTTTTCTCGTTGGGGTTCTCATTCAGATAGCGGAGATTTTTCCCCTTCATGCCTCCGCTAAATTGACGTCGCTCGATCAATGTTCGGCCTACTCGGTTACGTAACCCAACCTGTCGTTGGGCGCGTTGATAAACCTCAATGCTAACTGTAGAAGTTTCAAAACCACTAGCGCCATTTTGCGATTGATCAGGCATCGCAGTGATGTTCGCCGGCCTATTCGAGCGGTTGCCACACAAGGCAATCAGATCCCTGTTGCACGCCTGACTCAGGGATTTTCGAACTTTTGCGGACAAGCAGCTGACCTCGGAGAACCTCTTGAATCGCAGGCGTATCAGGGTTCTCCAATTGCGCGCAAATGATGCCGACCGCGCGACTCACCATATCGGCAACAGGTTGAACGTAAGTGGTCAGCGAAAAGACCGGCCAGGAGGCCAGGGCAATGTCATCGAAACCGACGATTGAAATGTCGTTGCCCGGTTTGAGCCCGAACTCCTCGCGAGCGACGTTAATGGCGCCCAACGCCATAATGTCATTCGCGCAAAAAATGCCGTCGGGTGGATTGGCGCTCGACAGCAGACGGCGAGTGGCGTCCATTGCGCCGTCAAACGTGTAATGACCCACTTCGCGCTGCGGCGCTGGATGACCGAGACGTTGCAGCGCGTCCGCAAAACCTTTTTCCCGATCGCGGCTGGTTGATGAGCTTTCCTTGCCGGCGATAAAAGCCAACTGACGATGGCTGCCGGCAACCAGAAATTGCGCAATTTCCATGCTGCCTTGGGCGTTGTCACTGGTCACGCTGGAGATGCTGCTGCTGTCATTTCTGCGGTTTAGCAGCACGACGGGCAAACCGATCTGTTTGCACTCTTCTGCAAAACGCGAAGACAGGCTGGCCGATACCAGAACCAGTGCCTCGACGCGGTAGCCGAGCACTTCTTCGAGCACCGGATCGGAGTCTTCGTGATTCGCGGTGGAGAACAACAAAACGCGATAACCCAGCTCTTCGAACGCCGCCGACAAAGCCTCCAGCACCGCCGAATAAAAGGGGTTCTCCATGCTGGGCGCGACCACGCCGATCAAGTTGGATCGGCGCTTGATCAGTGAGCGTGCCCACTGATTGGGGCGGTAACCCAAGGTCGCTGCCGCTTCCTCGACCTTCTTGCGCGTCTTCGGAGAAACACTGGCGCCCTTGGTAAAGGTTCGCGAGACCGCAGACTGGGAGACACCCGCCAATCTGGCCACATCATGGGCCGTGATCGGATGCCGGGGTTGCTCGTTGGAATCTGCCATTGCGTCTGCGCCCAATTTTGAAATGCCGATCATACCTGCCATTCACCGCGACGTGTGCTGCCTGGCCGTTCCGGGAGCAAACGCTTCAATCCCACCCTGCTTGATTTTCAGTTTTTTCCCCCTCCCCCTTTTCATCGCCGTTCGGAATGGCTTAGGATGACCCTTCATTGCATACGTATGCAAAACCAAAAACAACAACGCTCAGGAATTCATCCCATGGCTACTTGGCTCAAAAAAGGCGCGGAAGCATCCGTCATCAAATCGGCAGCTCGCGAAGTGCGTGACACGGTGGAAAAGACCCTGGCCGATATCGAAGAGCGCGGCGATGCTGCGATTCGAGACCTCTCTATCCGTTTCGATAACCTTGATCGGGAGGATTACCGACTCACCAGCGCCGAGATCGATGCCTGCATGGCGCAGCTGACCAAACGCGACATCTCCGACATCGAATTCGCCCAGACCCAAGTGCGCAATTTCGCTCAGCACCAACGCAACAGCCTGCAAGACCTGGAAGTCGAAACCCTGCCAGGCGTAATCCTCGGCCACAAAAACATTCCAGTGAATGCGGCGGGTTGCTATGTACCGGGCGGCAAATATCCGCTGCTGGCATCAGCGCACATGTCGGTGATCACCGCCAAAGTGGCCGGCGTGCCGCGCATCATCACCTGCGCCCCGCCTTTCCATGGCAAACCGGCCCCAGCCATCGTTGCCGCGCAGTACATGGCGGGCGCCGATGAGATTTACTGCCTGGGCGGGATTCAGGCGATCGGGGCCATGGCCCTGGGCACCAAGTCCATTGCTCCAGTCGACATGCTGGTCGGCCCGGGCAACGCTTTTGTCGCCGAGGCCAAACGCCAATTGTTCGGCCGGGTCGGGATCGACTTGTTCGCGGGTCCCACCGAAACGCTGGTGATCGCCGACGAAACGGTCGATGGTGAAATCTGTGCCACTGACCTGCTCGGTCAAGCCGAACACGGCCCGGATTCACCTGCGATTTTGCTGACCACGTCGGAAAAACTGGCGCGCGAGACCATGGCTGAAATCGAGCGCCTGCTGCAGATCCTGCCGACCGCCGGCATTGCCCGCCAGGCCTGGGAGAATTTTGGCGAAGTGATCGTGGCTGAAGACGAACAGGAAATGCTGGCCATCGCCAATGACCTGGCGTTCGAGCACGTTCAAGTCATGACCCATGACCCGGACTTCTTCCTGAAAAACATGCGCAACTACGGCGCGCTGTTCCTCGGCCCGCGCACCAACGTCTCCTACGGCGACAAGACCATCGGCACCAACCACACCCTGCCTACCAAGAAAGCCGCGCGTTACACCGGTGGTCTGTGGGTCGGTAAGTTCATCAAGACCTGCACTTATCAGAAGGTCATGACCGACGAAGCGTCGGCGATGATTGGTGAGTACTGCTCGCGCCTGTGTGCACTGGAAGGATTCTCCGGGCACGGCGAACAGGCCAACATTCGTGTCCGTCGTTACGGTCACAAGGATGTGCCGTACGCCGGAATCGCAGAGTAACAACACCTGGCTAAAAAGGGCCGCGACCGTTGCGCGGCCCAACAACAAAAAATCACAGCCAGTGCGCAGCCCATCCCTCGCCCCCTCTGCGCGACAGGCTCAGCCTCGAAGGACATCCCATGAGTGTCATCATCGCCTTGTTGGCGCTGTTCGCGTTAATGCTCGCAGCGTATCGGGGATATAGCGTCATTATCTTCGCGCCGCTCGCTGCACTTGCTGCCGTTTTACTCACTGACCCCAGCGCGGTCGCCCCGGCGTTCAGTGATATTTTCATGGACAAGATGGTTGGCTTTATAAAGCTCTACTTTCCCGTATTTTTGCTGGGCGCCGTGTTCGGCAAATTGATTGAGCTGTCCGGTTTTTCCCGTTCGATCGTCAAGTCAGTCATTCACCTGCTCGGCGGCAGCCAGGCCATGTTGGTTATTGTTCTGGTCTGCGCGCTGCTCACCTACGGCGGCGTTTCGCTGTTTGTGGTGGTGTTTGCGGTCTATCCATTTGCGGCGGAGATGTTCCGTCAAAGCAATATCCCCAAGCGACTCATGCCTGCAACGATTGCCCTGGGTGCGTTCACCTTTACCATGGATGCGTTGCCGGGTTCGCCGCAGATCCAGAACATCATCCCGACCACGTTTTTCGGCACCACGTCCTGGGCCGCACCCTGGCTGGGGGTGCTGGGATCATTGTTCGTGCTGATCGGCGGCATGCTGTATCTCGAACGTCAGCGTCGCAAAGCCCAGCGTGCGGGCGAAGGCTACGGCACTGATCTGCGCAATGAGCCGGAAACACCACAGGACATCGCCCTACCCCATCCGCTGGTGGCGCTGTTGCCCTTGCTGTTGGTCGGCGTGATGAACCTGGCCTTTACGCATTGGATTCCACACTGGTATGGCAGCGTTTATGAGATTGACTTGCCAGGGTTGAAGGCGCCGATCCAGACCCAAGTGTCGAAGATGATCGCCATCTGGTCGGTCCAGGCGGCGTTGCTGGTCGGGATTGTCACAGTCTTCGTGTTCAGCTACAGCACCATCTCCCGCAAGCTGGCCGAAGGCAGCCGTACCGCCGTCAGCGGTGCGATGCTTGCGACCCTCAATACCGCGTCCGAATATGGCTTCGGTGCAGTCATCGCGGCGTTGCCTGGCTTCGTCGCTGTCGTCGAGGCGCTGAAGGTCATTCCCAATCCCTTGGTCAATCAGGCCATCACCATCAACTTGCTGGCGGGTATCACCGGGTCGTCATCAGGCGGTATGAGCATTGCGCTCGCCGCCATGTCAGACACCTTTATCGCCTCAGCCAACGCCGCGCACATTCCCCTGGAAGTCATGCATCGCGTGGCGGCCATGGCCGCTGGTGGCATGGACACCCTGCCCCACAACGGCGCGGTCATCACGTTGCTGGCGGTCACCGGTTTGACCCACCGTCAGGCCTATAAGGATATTTTCGGCATGACGATCTTCAAGATACTGGCGGCGTTTTTTGTGATCGGTGTGTATTACATGACCGGGATTGTCTGATTTGACTTGAATGTACAAAAGACAACGGCAACCCCAGGGTTGCCGTTTTTTTCTTCAAAACCAAGAGGATTACTCCTCGGCGAGCCGTGTCACTTTCGCTACGGCGCGTAACTGAACCACCTGTGATTCCTCGCTCACGGTCGAGGTGACCATCGTTGCAATAATTGATTTGAGTGCCAACTGCCCCACAGGCTGCCCCTGACGGTCAGTGACCACCAATTCATCGAGTCCCGCTTCAACCAGTCGCTTGACCGCCGATTCGAGTGACGTCCCCGTGGGCACAGCCAGCGTTGCTCCGGCCTTCCCCCGAACAAACGGCCGCATGATGGCCTCGACGCTGATCACCCGCCCCCGGTTCACTTCCTTGACGAAGTTGGCAATGTAATCGTCGGCCGGGCTCATGACGATCTCCTGCCGGGTGCCTTGTTGCACCACCTCACCGTCACGCAAGATAGCGATGCGATCACCGATGCGCAGCGCCTCATCAAGGTCATGGGTAATGAACACGATGGTCTTCTTGATCTCTTTTTGCAGGTCCAGGAGCACCGATTGCATGTCCATGCGGATCAGCGGATCAAGTGCCGAGAAGGCTTCATCCATCAACAGAATCGGCGCGTCACTGGCCAGCGCGCGAGCCAGGCCAACGCGTTGCTGCATGCCTCCGGAAAGCTGATTGGGATAGTGACGCTCGTAACCTTTGAGCCCTACCCGATCCAGCCAGCCCCTGGCGATCTCTTCTTGTTTGCCACGGGGAAGTCCCTGGATCTCCAACCCATAGACCGCATTGTCGAGCACGGTCCGGTTCGGCAGCAGCGCGAACTTCTGAAACACCATGGAAATTCTATGCCGGCGAAATTCTCGCAACTCGTTCTGGCTCATCTTGAGCACATCGATGCCACCGACGATGACTTCGCCGGCCGTGGGTTCGATCAATCTATTGATATGTCGGATCAAGGTCGATTTGCCCGAACCGGAAAGCCCCATGATCACCTGGATGCCCCCGGACGGCATGCTGATATTGATGTCCTTCAAACCCAGTACATGGCTGTGACTGGACAGCAGTTCGGCCTTGCTCATGCCCTGTTTGACCCGTTCGATACTGGCCTGCGCCTGGTAACCGAAGATCTTGTAGAGATGCTTGATTTCGATGCCGAAATCGTTGGTCAGATTAGTGGCCATGAACCCTCTCCAGATGCTTTTGCAATCTTCTGCCGTAGGCTTGGCTGACCCTATCGAAGATCACCGCAATACCGACAATGGCCAGGCCGTTGAACATGCCCAGGGTGAAGTATTGGTTGGAAATGGCTTTGAGCACCGGTTGCCCGAGCCCCTGAACGCCAATCATCGATGCAATGACCACCATGGCCAGGGCCATCATGATCGTCTGGTTGATGCCGGCCATGATCGATGGCAGCGCCAGCGGTAACTGGACGTTTTTCAGTTTCTGCCAACTGGATGAGCCAAAGGCGTCGGCGCACTCCATCATTTCGGCGTCGACGTGGCGGATACCGAGATTGGTCAGGCGGATCATTGGCGGCAAGGCGTAGACCACGACCGCAATCAGCCCCGCGACCTTGCCGATCCCCAGCAACATCACCACCGGAATCAAATAGACAAAACTGGGCAGGGTCTGCATCACGTCCAGTACCGGACTGACCAGGTTCTGCAGACGATTGGAGCGGGCCATGGCAATGCCGGTCGGCAAGCCGATGACCACGGATATCACCGTGCAGACGAAGATCATCGACAGGGTTTTCATCGTGTCGGACCACATGTCCAGATACCCGATCGCCATCAGGGTGAACACGCAACCCAGGACAATTTTCCAGCTGCGGCTGGCGAACCAGGCAATCAGGGCGACCAGCACAATGATGATCGGCCATGGCGTTGTGGTCATGAACCTTTCGGATTGATTGAGGAACACTTGCAACGGCTGGAAAAACGCTTCGAAGCTGTCGCCGTAAGTGCTGGTGAAATTGCGAAAGGCACCGTCGATGGCCTTTTTCAAAGCCCGGAGTCTTTCGTCCTCCATATGTGGAAAGCTGAGTAACCACTCCATGACATTCCCCTTTCGTAGAAGACCGTAAGAACGCTGGCAGGTCATTTCAATACATGGGTGTTTTTATTGTTGTCGGCGCGCAGGGGTCGATGCAGCCTGTCGCAACGGGCTGCATGACCCAAGGGATTAAAGCGCAGCCTTGATCTTGCCGGACGCTTCAGGCGTGACCCACTGACTCCAGAGCGCTTCGTTGTTTTTCAGGAAGTACTTGGCCCCTTCCTCACCGGTAGCCTGGTTATCGGTCATCCAGGCGATCAGTTTGTTCACCGTCTCGTTGGACCAGGCGCGCTTGTTCAGGTACGCCATGACGGTCGGCGAACGAGCAGCGAAGGACTTGGTGGTCAAGGTAAAGACCCGATCGACCGGCCAGCCATTGGGTTTTGGATCAGGACAGTCGGCGACCGTGTTGCAACGTTTCCACTCCACCGGATCGACAGCAAGGCCATTTTCCAGCTTTACCATCGGGTACTTGCCCAACAAGGCAGTGGGCTCCCAATAGAAACCCAACCAGGGCGCCTTGCGCTCGTAGGCTTTGGCAATGGAGCCATCCAGCGCCGCCGCCGAACCGGTATCCACCAGCACAAAACCGGCCTTCTCGAAGCCATAGGCCTTGAAGAACTGACTGGTCACCACGGTGCCGCCCCACCCTTGCGGGCCGTTGTAGATCGCGCCTTTTTTCTTGTCATCGGGGGCCGGGAACAGTTCGGGATGCTTCTTAACATCGTCGAAGCTCTTGATGTCGGGATGGGCATCAGCGATGTACTTTGGAATCCACCAGCCTTGCGAACCGCCGTCGGATAACGAGCTCGCTGCCTGAACCAGGTTACCGCTTTGAATACCCTTCTTCGCGACCTCCGGAACCAGGTCAATCCAGCCTTCCGGGGCGATATCGGGACGCCCCTTTTCAGCCATGGAGGTGATGGTCGGAACCGTATCGCCAGATACCAGATCGGCATTACAACCGTAGCCGGCATTGAGGATCAGCTTGTCGACATTGGCCATCACTTCGGCCGATTGCCAGTTCATGTTGGCGATCGTCACATCACCACACTCAGACGCTGACACCCAACCACTGAAGGCGACAATCCCCAGTGCAAGTCCCGTCTTCGAGAAAGACTTTACATTCATAAACGCTAACCTCGATTGCGGCCAGAGTTGTGAAGGGCCAACTACCGCGTCATTGGACCTTCTTTCGTGTCAGCAGAATGGGCAAATGGACTCATGGAACTGGCGACTGAAGCCGCCGAATCCAGACCTGCTTTTATTGTTTTATCGAAGCCGCCGGCGATCATGGCTTCGAGGCCCGCCGCCGTGACACCGCGGTAGCTGATGAGCGCCTGCAAGAGTTCGTCGACGGAGTGCCCATTGCCGATCAGCTGGCTGGCATCGACCACCACCGCATTGGCCGCGCGTTGGGCAATATCGGGAGGCAAGCCGCTACTCACGGCATGTTGGAACAGGCTGCGAGCCAGCAACGCCGGGTAAGCAGGCCCAGTTCCCACCAGTGCTGTCAGGTAGTTCAACTGGTGTTCGGTGAAGACTTCATCGGCGCTGCCGAAGGTTTCGAATAGCCGCTGGGCGAACGCTTTCTGCTCGTCGGTGACCTCTTGCGAGACCAACCAGGGTGTATAGGATTTGCCGATTTCTGCGGCGGCATTGGCCATGGCGCGAATCACCTGACGACTGCCCGTGCGCTGCACCACTTCATCCAGTGACACGCCGGCCATCAACGAAATCACCAGCCGGTTTTCAGCGAAAATCTTCACGTCGGCAAACTGCTCGGGGCGTACTGACACGATGACCACATCACAACGCTCCACCAGTGTCTGGTTGTTGCGCGTTACCGTCACCTGCGACCACTTTGCGTCTAGCGGATTGCTCGCGGAGCGGCTCGAAAGCACCAACGCATCGGGTTGAACAAAATCCTTGTCGAGCATCGCCGAGGCTATCGAGCGGCCAAGCCATCCCGATCCACCGATAATGCCTATCGTGGGTTTTTCGAACATTTGAACCTGCCTTCGTCAGTCAGAAGTCGCGTCAGTCTGGGGTTGCCGATGAAACTTCATCCATCACATACCCATGGCGGGAGTAGAAACGTTTCAATTCGCGCTCCAGGGGTTCCTCGCCGGTGAATATCTTCACGTACTCGGGAATCCGCCGCATTCGCTCCCCGACATCCTCTCGGGTGTTGGTGCTGATATAGCCAATCTGCGTCAGGTAAATCGTTCGAGCCCGCACATCGGCGGCGTCAAATGCATAGTCGAAACGCACGAACATCCGAATCAGTGCTTCGCGCCTGGCAATGTCGGCCACCCGGATATGTTCAGCCACTTCAGTGGACTGCAAAGCCCAGCTGCGCATCGCAAATTCAAACTGTGAATCGAACAGTTCCGGGTTCAGCCAACAGTCGAAAACGTTGAGCATCGCCTCGGCAATGCTTTCGGCATAACACTCCGTCTGGGCGATCAGATTGCCGGTGTTCTTCACCCGCCAGCGCTCGATCAATGCGGCGAGCAGCTCTTCGCGATCCTTGAAAAACCAGTAAAAACTGGTTCTCGACAGCCCCAGTTTTTTGGCCAGCGGCATCACCCGCACCGTGTCGACACCGCACTCGGTCAGGCTTTCATACGCTGCATCGAGCCACCCTTCCAGGGACCCTCTCCAGCCGGTTTCTACTGCTTTGGTTTGTTCGTTCATGGCTCGATCCTAGTCGCTCACCCGACACCGCGCAAGCAAAATGTACACCTGTGTCTAGCTTGTTGACACAGGTGTACATTTCACCCTAACGTAATTTCAACGTAGGTCCTTGCCCACTTCCGGAGAGTCTTGACGATGCTGAATGATCCGCTCCTCCAGCCCTATCAGTTGAAGCACCTGACTCTCAGAAACCGCATCATGACCACCGCCCACGAGCCGGCTTATCCCGTAGACGGCATGCCCAAGGACCTCTATCGCGCCTACCACGTGGAACGGGCAAAGGCCGGTGTGGCCTTGACCATGACGGCTGGATCCGCTGCGGTTTCGCGGGACAGCCCACCGGTGTTCAACAACATCCTCGCCTACAAGGATGAGGTGGTCGGCTGGATGAGAGACCTCACCGACGCCTGCCACGAACATGGCGCTGCGGTCATGATCCAGTTGACCCACCTTGGCCGGCGCACGCGTTGGGACAAAGGTGACTGGTTGCCCGTGGTGTCACCGTCATTCGAGCGCGAAGCCTCCCATCGCTCCTTCCCGAAGAAGATGGAAGACTGGGATGTGGAACGCATCATCAAGGACTATGCCGACGCCGCCGAGCGGATGAAATTTGCGGGTCTGGACGGCATCGAACTGCAAGCCTACGGGCATCTGATGGATCAATTCTGGTCGCCGCTGACCAACGACCTCGATGCCCCGTATGGCGGCTCCATCGATAACCGGCTGCGGTTTACCTTCGACATCCTCAGCGCCATTCGCCAGCGCGTCGGCCATGAGTTTATCGTCGGCGTGCGTTATACCGGCGACGAACAGCTGCCGGGTGGACTGACCCCGGCCGATGGCCTGGACATCTCCAGGCGCCTGAAAGACAGCGGCATGGTGGATTTTCTTAACGTTGTGCGCGGACACATCGACACCGACGCCGGCTTGACCGACCTGATTCCGATCCAGGGCATGCGTAACTCACCGCACCTGGACTTCGCCGGAGAGATTCGCGCCGCCACCGACTTCCCCACCTTTCACGCGGCGAAGATCCCGGACGTCGCCACCGCCCGCCATGCCATCGCCTCGGGCAAGATCGACATGGTTGGCATGACCCGCGCGCACATGACCGATCCCCATATCGTGCGCAAGATTATCGAAGGGCGTGAAGAAGATATTCGCCCCTGCGTCGGCGCCAACTATTGCCTGGACCGGATCTACCAGGGCGGTGCTGCCTATTGCATCCACAACCCGGCCACTGGCCGTGAAACCAGCATGCCCCATGACATCCCGAAGGCGGCGAACAAACGCAAAATCGTGATTGTCGGTGCCGGTGTCGCGGGGCTGGAAGCGGCGCGAGTGGCGGCCGAACGCGGCCATGAGGTGGTGGTGTTCGAAGCCGCCAATCAGGCTGGCGGCCAGGTTCGGCTCACCGCGCAATCGGAGCGGCGGCGGGAAATGATCAGCATCGTCGAGTGGCGCATGGCCCAGTGCATGGCCCGAGGCGTCACCTTTCGCTTCAATACCTGGGCCGAGGCCAGCACCGTCCACGACGAAAACCCGGACGTGGTGATCATCGCCACCGGCGGCTTGCCTCACACCGAGATTCTCACCGCAGGCAATGAGTTGGTGGTCTCGGCCTGGGACATTATTTCCGGGGATGTGAAACCTGGGCGCAATGTCCTGCTGTTCGACGACGCGGGTGATCATGCCGGCCTGCAAGCCGCCGAGTTCATCGCCAAAAGCGGTGCAAAAATCGAGATCATGACGCCGGACCGGACCTTCGCACCAGAAGTCATGGCGATGAACCTGGTGCCCTACATGCGTTCGCTGCAAGCCCTGGATACCACCTTCACCGTCACCTTCCGACTGCTCGCCGTCGAACGCGACGGCGATGATCTGTTGGCGACCATCGACAGTGACTACGGCAGTGCGCGCAAGGTCCGACGCGTCGATCAAGTGGTGATCAACCACGGTACCCGACCGCTGGACGAACTGTATTTCGAGTTGAAACCCGTCTCCAGCAACGGCGGCGTGGTCGAACATCAGGACCTGATCGTCGGCAACCCACAAAGCGTGCTGTCCAACCCGGACGGCAGATTCCAGTTGTTCCGCATTGGCGATGCCGTGGCTGCGCGCAACACCCACGCCGCGATCTACGATGCGTTGAGACTGGTCAAGGATTTGTAAACGAACCTAGGTGAAGAACCATGCAAAAAGATGAAACGCCGTCCTGGAAAATAGCTGGGAAAAGCGGTGTTCAGGGACCGGTCGAAGGCTCGCTCTATCACTCGTCGTCGGCTGACGAATGGCTGCCGACAGCGGCTGAAGGCTTCTGGATCAAACCGCTGTTCGAGGACACCGAGCGTGGTGAGAAGACCCTCTTGATGAAAGTCGACCCTGGCGCCCATGTCGCCAGCCACACCCACGAAGGGGAGCTTGAGCAACTGTTCGTGCTGCAAGGCTCATTCTTTGATCAGGATCGAACGCTGAACGTCGGCGACTACTGTTGCCGTGCCCCCGACGCGGCACACAGTGCGGGCTCGGTACAAGGGGCAATCCTGATGGTGATCTATACGCGCCGCACCTAAACGATGGCGGCATACCCATCGACACTGTCGGGCCAGCGGGTCAGAACCTCGAAGCCGTCGTCAGTGACTGCGACCATATGCTCCCACTGAGCCGAGAGTGAGTGATCCTTGGTGACCACGGTCCAGCCATCAGCCAGCGTTTTCACATGGCGTTTGCCAGCATTCAACATGGGTTCAATGGTGAAGATCATGCCGGCTTTCAGTTTCAGGCCCTGGCCTGGGTAGCCGTAGTGAAGGACCTGCGGCTCATCGTGATAAATCTTGCCGATACCGTGACCGCAGTATTCGCGCACGACGCTGAACCCGTCTCTTTCGGCCACCTTCTGAATGGCATGGCCAATATCACCCAGCGTAGCGCCGGGGCGGACGACGCGAATACCGGCGCACATCGCTTCATAGGTCGTCTCTGCCAGGCGTCGGGCATCCGGGCCGGGCTCACCCACGAAGTACATGCGACTGGTGTCGCCGTACCAACCCTCCTTGATAACGGCAATGTCGATATTGACGATGTCGCCATCCTTTAGTGGCGTGGCCGAAGGAATGCCATGGCAGACCACCTGGTTGACCGAGGTACACACGGTTTTCGGGAAGCCGTGATAGCCGACATTGCCCGGAATCGCTTTCTGCACGTTGACGATGTAGTCGTGACAGAGCTGGTCCAGTTCGTCGGTGGTGACCCCCGCTTTGACATGCGGAGCAATCATGGCCAGGACCTCGGCGGCCAGCGTGCCCGCAACGCGAGACATGGCTATTTCCGCCGGGGTATTGAGCGTGACATTGGCCTTCATTGCTTGGCTCCTGATGCTGCATCAACCTGCGCGCTTTGCGAAAAATCGGCGAGTGCACACAGCTGTTTTACATCGAGGCCGCCAGCCAGTTCGGCACGAATCAGCAAGCGGCAGATGTCGCTGTGATCCAGGTCGGGATGTAACTCCGCAAGCATCCCGATGCGCATCCAGTGCTCGGCTTGGGCGTTGATCGAGCGACTCAACGCATCGCTGGCGACGCGCAGATTCTCGTGCATGGCTTCTGAAATTTTTACGATACCCACTGATCAATCCAATATGAAATGTATATGGATCGTATATTAGTCGGTAGTCGTGTGAAATTGCAATTTCACGGTCAGAACGCGCTGAGGCAGCCTGGATTGAAGGCGGGTCAGGTGCAGCCGATGGTGATCTGGTTCAGACCGGCACGCTAGTGGTGTACTTCACCCGCTTTAGCGCGAACTGTGAGCTGGCAGTCGCGACAGACGGATGTCGCAACAGGGTGTGCATCAAGAATTGCTCGTAGTCTCGAATATCAGCCGCGACGACCCGCAGCATGTAATCCCATTCGCCGGAGACCGTATAACACTCGAGTATATTCTCCTGCCCTGCAACGAAGCGTTCGAAGGCTTCGGCATCCTGCTCGCCGTGGGACTTGAGCCGCAGCGAGCAGATCACATCGACATCGCGATTGACTGCCCGTCGATCAATCAAGCGAACGGTAGCCCCAAGGATGCCTGCCTCTTCCAATGCCCGGACTCTTCGCCAGCAGGAGGCTGGCGAACTGGACACGGCTTCAGCCAGCGCTGTTCCATTGAGGCTGGCATCGGACTGCAAGGTACGAAGGATACGTCGGTCCAGATTATCGAGCTGAATGGTTTTATCCACTTTAGGCCTACATGTGAATTCAGAATTTCATAGTAGTGCACCATCACGGAATACTGATCAAACAATTTCTGCTCCAGCCGGCAAACTAGCCACTCAGTTTGTAAGTGCTCCGCGCCTACCCTCGTGCGCGCTGTCGCGGTGGAGATCTCATGCAGAAAATCAGTTTTTCACCGGCCTGCATCGTCATCCTGTCGGGCGTGGTCGCAGCCCTGCACTTGGGTAAGGTTTCCCCGGCCCTTCCCGCTCTCCAGGCCTCGTTGAACCTGACGATGGTGCAAGCAGGGTTCCTGCTATCGCTGACGCAACTGGCGGGAATGCTTGCCGGCGTTTTGATCGGGGTATTCAGCGATGGCATGGGGCTGCGCAGAAGTATCATTAGCGGTCAGATGATCCTGTGCGTCGCCAGTGTCATTGGTATGGGGGCGCGGCAGCCTGATGAGTTGCTGATGCTTCGAGCCTTGGAAGGCTTGGGCTTCTTACTCACAACATTGCCGACACCTGGATTGATCCGACAACTGGTTTCTCGCGAGCGCCTGGCTTTGCATCTGGGGCTGTGGGGATGCTACGTAGCGATCGGTACTTCCATTGCTTTTATCGTCGGCCCCACATTGATAGAAACGATGGGATGGCAAGGTTGGTGGGGCGTTCCGGCCATCTGTTCGGCCGCAATGATTATCTGGCTTGTGCGAGCCGTGCCATCCGATCGACAGCGCCTTCCACCAGAGACTGCTTCTGCGCGGTGCACAGCGGCGCCCAGTGAAGCCTGGACGCATCGACTATGGACAACGCTGAAGGCGAGCGGCCCCTGGCGTGTAGGTATCGCCTTTGCCATGTACGCGGGGCAGTGGATTGCCGTCATCGGCTTTCTGCCATCAATCTATGCCGACACCGGTTTGTCGGTGCCGATGGCAGGTGCGCTGACGGCGCTGGCCGCGTTCGTCAATATCAGCGGAAGTACCTCGGCAGCGCTGTTGCTGCATCGGGGTATCAGTGCCAGGCGGCTGTTGTTGGTCGGATACATGTGCATGGCCATCACGACGCTGTTCGCTTTCGGCCAGTTCACTCAAGGCATGCCTGTCGTGCGTTATGGCGCCGTACTGGTCTTTTCAGCCGTCGGCGGTGTAATCCCGGGGACGCTATTCATGATCGCCGTGAGCGTTGCGCCCAGTGAACGAACCGTGTCGACGGCTGTGGGTTGGGTGCAGCAGATTTCATCAATGGGCATGTTTGCAATGCCACCACTGCTGGCCAAGTTGGCCGGTTGCGCTGGTGGATGGCATTGGACCTGGTTGGCGACCGGACTGGCATCTTTGATTGGCCTGCTGCTTGCGACTGGCTTGGCACAAGACGATTACGTTCCCTCTATCCCAGAGCCTGAAACCTTATGAAGTAAGCCTGCTTTGCTCGGATTGGATCGACTCCGAATCGGTGAGAGGCTGCTGAACTACTTGCGCTCTCTCTCTTCATACCACCGCATGAACGCTTCGGCGCTGACCGGTCGGCAGACGTGAAAACCCTGGACCATGTCGCAGTGGTAACCGCACAGAGCATC
Organism: Pseudomonas sp. LBUM1645; assembly: GCF_059716185.1. Classification (NCBI taxonomy): domain Bacteria; kingdom Pseudomonadati; phylum Pseudomonadota; class Gammaproteobacteria; order Pseudomonadales; family Pseudomonadaceae; genus Pseudomonas; species Pseudomonas sp. LBUM1645. Next base: position 2,657,158 of record NZ_CP166811.1, on the reverse strand, counting down.
TAGCACGTCGGATGTTTCTACGCCTTCGGCGATGACCGCCATGCCAAGATTGTGACCAAGATCGACAACGCTCCGTACGATTAACTCGTTGGCTTGATCGCTTTGCATGGCCAGTACAAAGGATTTGTCGATCTTGAGTTCACTGATGGGCAAATCCTTCAACTGAGCCAGACTCGTATAGCCGACGCCGAAATCATCGATGGCGATATGGATGCCCATCGTATGTAACTGTCTCAGGATGGTACGAGCAGAATCGGAATCGAGCATGATGGCGGACTCGGTCACTTCGAGAACGAGCATATTGGCGGTCAGTTTGTGGTGCGCTAGCAGATCGACGATCTGAAACACCAACTTGTCGTCCAGCAGGTTGCGCGCAGAAATGTTCACGGCAACCGGTATGCATATCCCGGCATCGGCCCAGGCCCGCACTTGAGACAACGCGAGGTTCAGCACGTATTGAGTCAGGGAGCCGATGATCCCGGTGAGTTCGGCGAACGGAATGAACTCATCCGGATTCACGAGGCCGCGCACCGGATGCTGCCAGCGCACCAACGCCTCGACGCCAGTGACTTTTCCTGTGCTCAGACTGACCTTGGGCTGGTACTCCAGGAACAATTCGCCGCGATCCAGACCTCGCCGCAATTCGCCGAGCATTGCCAGGCGTTCCGGAGAGCGCCGATCCCCTCCCGGGTCGTAGGCGAGTATGCCCTTGCTCTGCTTCTTGGCTGCATACATAGCGATGTCGGCGCGCTGCATGAGCGTCGAAGGATCGTCACCGTGCAGACCCGAAACCACTACCCCAAAGCTGGCCTCGACATCCAGTTCGATCCCGTCGATTTCGAACGATGCGGTAATCGCGGTGTGCAGCCGTTGCGCTGCTTTCAAAGCCCCCTCCAGGCCTTCGACGGAGGGAAGCAGAATCGCAAACTCATCACCTCCCAACCGGGCGACCGTGTCGATTTCCCGCGCTTCACTGATCAGCCGCTGGCCGATCTGGTCGAGCAGGCTGTCCCCGTAGTGGTGCCCCAGGGTGTCGTTGACGTCCTTGAACCGGTCAAGATCGATCAGCAACAGGCCCGTGGTTGACCCCTGTCGGCGACCAAGGCGCAGTGCCTGCTCGAAACGGTCAGCCAGGAGGGTCCGGTTGGCCAGCCCGGTGAGCCTGTCATGTAGCGATGCGTGCAAGGCGTCCTTGCGTTGACTGTCGAGCTCGACACGTGTGCGCCGCAGCACTTGGGCGAACAGCCCAGCGAGAAGCAGCCCGGCGATAAAAACGATTGGCGTGCTATTGGCGTTGAAAGCTTCCCGTGTGCGCAGCTTCTCCAACGCCACGATAGACTCCTCGTGGTGATCGGCAGCAGCTTGCAAAACGACTCTTTCAATCTTTTCAAACCGCGGGTCGCCCTCGTCATTGTCGATCCGGCGCACCTCGGCATCATTCCCACCGTCAACGGCCTTGAACAACTTGTTGACGCTTTCCAGGTAGAGAGTCAGTGCCGTGCGAACCTCCTCGACAAGGAGCCGGTCCACAGGCGATCCGGAGTGGTGAATTCGCTCGAGTGCATGCGTCAGCACCTGCACGTTTTCATTGAAGCGGCGAAGCACTTGCGGCCCCGGTTCCAAGCGATACAGACGCTCCAGCGACTCGGCGGCAGCCACCGCAGTCGCAGCCGCTGTGTAGTGGTCGGACAGAACGCTCGAGGCGATCGCCTCCTGCCCCAGGCGTCCGGTGGTGATAGAAGACCACACCGCAAAGCCGCTGATTGTCAGCAGTACGACGACCAGACCATAGCGCGCCCACCTGCTGGGTATGGTGTTACTCCAACGTATTAGCCTGGAAACGGCGATGACTTGTGCAAAGGTTTCAGGATGCTCTGGACTTGCTGGCGGTAAATTGCTCATGCGCTACCTCATGTAGACGTGGCTGCTTCCATTCTTCCTGGCAATATCCACCAAACCTTGAGCTTAGTCGAAAACGAAACCGACCTTGTTTATTCGATAGTGGCTGTGCGCCTACCCAAGGAACTTCAATAGCTGAGGGAATGAAGTGCTGAGCAATCATCGTTTGTACCCCTACTCGATGATGCTCAGAATTCGTGGCGCAGACGTTAGCCGTTGTTCTTCCAATAGATCGAGTCAGTACCTGTCAGAAAGAGCGCGATTCACCCTTTCACACCGCACCATTCGACTCAGGAGATAACAATGAATAAAACCATTTCTCGTCGTAGCGGAGGTCAGATATTGGTGGATGCCTTACGCATCCATGGCGTCAAAAGAGCTTTTTGTGTTCCGGGAGAAAGCTACCTCGCGGTGCTCGATGCATTGCATGACGTGCAAGAAGAAATCGATCTGGTGGTGTGCCGCCAGGAAGGTGGGGCGGCCTATATGGCAGAAGCCTACGGCAAGCTCACTGGAGAACCAGGCATCTGCTTCGTGACCCGAGGTCCGGGTGCAACGAACGCCTCGGTTGGCGTTCACACTGCGTTCCAGGATTCATCGCCGATGATACTGTTCATTGGCCAGGTCGCTCGCGATCAGCAGTATCGCGAAGCCTTTCAGGAAGTTGATTTTCGCCAGATGTTTGGCCCCTTGGCGAAATGGGTCGTGCAAATAGACGACACCCGCAGAATTCCCGAACTGATCAGCCAGGCGTTCCACCGAGCGGTCAATGGCAGGCCTGGGCCTGTCGTGGTCGCACTGCCGGAAGACATGCTGACCGAAATGGCGGAAGTCAGTGATGCCGGGCCTTTCAAACGTGTATTGATGACCCCGGCAGCCGAGCAAATGGCTGCCATGCAGCAACTGCTTGAGCGATCAGAGCGGCCATTGATGGTGCTGGGTGGCAGCGGTTGGGACACCGAGTCAGTGCACGACATCCGGCTTTTTGCTGAACAGCAAAATATCCCGGTTGCCGCCTCCTTTCGCTGCCAGGACCTGTTCGACAATCGACACCCGAACTATGTCGGCGATCTTGGTTTCGCCGCGTCAGCGCAGCTGTCCTCAGCGGTAAAAAATGCCGACCTGCTATTGGTGGTGGGCTCCAGAATGGGTGAGGTTTCAACGGGCGGATATGCTGCCTTGGAAATCCCGGTACCCAAGCAAACCTTGATCCATGTTCACCAAGGCATCGAGGAACTGGGGCGGGTTTACCAACCTGCGTTAGCGATCAACAGCAGCATGTCGACCTTTGCCAGATCAGCCGCAAAACTTCCGGCGGCGACCAGCCAAATAAAGAGTGAATGGACGCGCACCCTGAACAAAAACTACCGCGATAATCTGCAACACTCGCCCTCCCCTGGCGATGTGCAAATGGCGGAAATCATTGAGTGGTTGAATCGCAGACTTCCGGACGACGCGATCCTGACCAATGGAGCCGGAAACTATGCCGTTTGGCTTCAACGCTTCTATCAGTTCCGCCAATACCGCACCCAGCTAGGCCCTACCAATGGCTCTATGGGCTATGGCGTTCCTGCTGCTGTGGCCGCCAAACTGACGTGCCCGGATCGAGTGGTGGTTTCGTTTTCAGGAGATGGCTGCTTCTTGATGAACGGTCAGGAGATTGCGACTGCAGCGCAATATGGGGCCAATGTGATTTTCGTTGTGATCAACAACGGAATGTACGGAACCATCAGAATGCACCAGGAACGCAATTACCCTGGACGCGTGTCAGGCACTGAATTGCACAACCCGGATTTCGCCGCACTTGCCCAAGCCTATGGACTGCATGGCGAGGTGGTAACCGCCACGTCGGAATTTGCGCCAGCGTTTGAACGCTGCCTCGAAATGTCCCGGCCATCCTTGATTGAGGTCAGAGTCGACCCTGAAGCATTGACCCCACGACTCAGCCTGACTCAGATCAGAGAGCAATCAAGCAAAAAGTGAGCGGTAATTTTTTCTGTTTTGGGCGCCTGATTCACGTTGTAGAAGGCGCCTTTTTTTGATTGTTCCGCGCAAAACCACGGATTGCTGCTTGTGACTCGTGAGTTCATCGACCTGTCCCACCTACAACAGCAGTCGATCAATGGCCTGAACAGCATGCATCCGCAAAGACAAACCCTGCACAACGAACTGCACGCGCGTCCGTCACTGTATTTCGACGAGCCAGCCCATGTGTTTCATCTGGCCTTCCTTGGCGGGGAACCGGAGTGCAATGCGCTGCTGGAGCGCTGCTGCCCTATCCCGATCGATCCTCATACCGCCCAGGGCATCACCCAACTCGATGGCCACGCCCTGAAATGGGAACGCCACGCCGAGTTCTTCACCCTGACCCTGGTGGTCACTTCATCCTGCGATGACTTGTCCTGGACATCACTGCCCGAGGTGCTGGCGCAAAAGGTCGAAGCGCATTTGCCGCAGCTGATCAACTCGGTGCAGATCGTCGTGCGTGGCGAAGCCGGCCTGGACCTCGCCGGCTACGGCTTCAAGGACCCGTGCGGTTCCTGTGTGGGCGGTGGCGATGCGGTGGTCTGGAGCGATTTTCGTCTCAGCGAGGACGGCAATAACCACATCCTGTTCGTCAACCGGCGCCTCAACGCTTACCGCCAAGGCCGGATGATCCGCCGTCTGCTGGAAATCGAGACCTACCGCATGATGGCCTCGCTGTCGTTGACCACGGCCAAGACCTTGAGCGCGCAACTCGATGTCTTTGACAAGACCTTGGTCACCCTCTCCGAGCGTAACGCCGACGCTGACAGCGGCAACGCGAAAGCCCTGTTGGCGGACATCTCCAACCTGTCAGCCCAAGTGGTCAGCAGTACCGCGAAAACCCGCCACCGCTTCAGTGCCACCCAGGCCTATGCCCAACTCGTGTACGAGCGCCTGGGCGAATTGCGGGAAAGTCACGTCGGCGATTGCCAGCGCCTCGGGGTGTTCATCGAACGCCGCTTCAAACCCACCGTCAGGTACTGCACCGCCACCGAACAACGCCTGGAGCACCTGGCGAAAAGCGTGGCCAACCTGGGCGACCTGTTGCAAGCCAGGGTTCAGGTGGAGATGGAGGAACAGAACTCGGAAATTCTCAAAAGCCTGAACGCCCGCGCCGACGCCCAGATCAAAATCCAGCGCGCCGTCGAAGGTCTGTCGATTATTGCCATTACTTACTACCTGCTGAACCTGCTCAAGCTTGGCTACTCAGGGTTGCACCTGCTCGGCGCCGAGGTGGCCCCGCGAGAGGCGATGCTGGCCATGACGCCCCTCGCGATCGCCATCCTTGCGCTGATTATTTTCCGCATCAAGAAAGTCAAAGAGCACTGATACGGTGAAACGCAGGGAGGCGCCATCACCCATCAGGATGGGAGCAGGTCCAGTGTGCGCTCAACCTCTTGAATGTCGATCTTGAAGCCATCGCCCTCTGGCGTTCCGACCACGAAGCCAAAATTCTGGTTGTCGCGATCCGTCAGGTACTTGAAGTAGCTGACGAAACGGTTCGGTGGCTGCAGTACCAGCAACGAACCACCCTGCGGCAGTACATTGACACCATGTACAAGCTGGCTCCCTTCGACCCCAATCACGGTCCGCGCCCCGGCACACGTCGCCACTATGGTAGGGACATCGGTTTTCAAAGGATTGATTATGCGAAAACCCCTGGTCTTGCGCAGATGTTCAGCAAGCTCGATTTCATTGCGCAATAAACGCAAGTCACCGTCGCCCCCACGGAGAATGAACACGCCAGGGTGAGTGTCATAGCTCACGTGCGACAGTAGCTTTTCACCCATGGCACGGAAACGTAAATGCCTGCTTTGATTGTTGCTCACATCGTCGAACAGCACGAGCTCACGAAAAAACGCACCGCGCAAGCGAAGCGGCTTCATATCAAACCAGTCCTCATAGGCGGGAGCCTGGGTAAATAGAGGAAACCTGGCGGATGGTGCGGTGGTTACCGGGACGCCTTCGTCGCATGCCAATGAATAGGTCGGGCAGTCTTCCATCAACCAGGTACCAAACCATGTATTTCCATTTTGCGTGCAGTAGGCGGCACCGCGCTCGATCTCGTTTTCCACGAGAATTCGCGGGAACAAACCGGGCTTGAGAGACAACCAGTGACTTGCCTTGTTCTTGTAGAGCGCTCCATCGATCAGCCAGACATCCTTGATCAGGTAACCACGTGTCGGGCCTTGTACTACGTCGCCCAGCCCTTCCATTGTGCGAGCGGGATGCTCGAAAGGATAAAAGCGCTTCGCCTCCCATCCTGTCACTCGGTCCATTTGATTGGGCAGGAAGAAAGCCGGTGGAGAATGCGATATCCCACCCGGAGCAACATCCCAGGTTTTCACCGCCAGGTTTTTTAAACTGATCTCCGCCTTTCGTGCGAGTCTTTTTCTTGCCATATACCTGTAGGCGGCAAGGGTCCATTTTTTCCGATTGCCAGTGGGCGAAGTGCTTATCTGCGAAACATCGCTTTCCATGAAGAGTCCTCCCTGCGGGACAGGGTCAATAGCCAGACGCGAAGCGCACTATTTATTTCAGTCGTGGAAATTGCTCAGCTGGATGCAATCCTTTTCATAATGGGTGGGGTCTGCAAACTGGCGTAGCGACTGCGCAAGGTTTCGAGAAACTGTTCGCCCGAGCTCTTGGCGCAATAAAGATAAATCTTGTGCAGACCGCCAAATACCATTTCATGATAACGACTGGCGACCTCCTCATCGCTTGGCCCGTCCGGCAAGCCAAGGTGAAGGGTCAATTCCTTTCCTTCGACAGCAAATAGCGGCGTGTCCCAGAGGAATTTGGCTGCCCCTGTCTTGGGCAACCGGACAAACATATAAGCGTGGTTTCCCAGGGAATCAATATCACCGCCGCGCCTTCTTTTCCATTTCAGAAGTCCGTCATCTGGTCGTGCCAGGCAAAGACCGATGTCGTAATAATCGAAGCCATTGTCTATCGCCCATTCAAGTGCCATGAAAGTGGTAATCGAGTTCACTTCACGCAGTCTTTTGGCATCTGAAAAAATCGCCTCGGTATATCCGAAACGTAGCGTGCTCCAGTAGCGCTTTCCGCCCCGGGTTATTACGCAGCCAAGGTGACATGCAACAACTTCGTCCTCCAGCATGATCAGGTCGAGCCGGCCGACAGTCTTGGCGATCCTGAAAACCTCCTGCGTGGCAAATTGCGCAGCGTGTATGCCTTGCCTTGCCGTGGCATAAGGTCGAAGCATTTCCCTGTCTGCCTTTTCAATGTCTTCATCCAGCAGCGTCTGGACCATTCGGTAGCGCGGTCGGTTCTTGCGTATATTTCGACGCAATTCGCTATCGTATTTTGTGGTGATCTCCTCGATGGATCGCCCCAGCGGCACGACGGCACTCAGATACAAGGGCACATACAAGGCCCCCGAGGTCGGCATTTCACTGACCACTACCACATGACTCGAAGCACCAGGTTCCGGTTCGCCGTCGACCATAGGGGAATCACCTTGGGACTTTCCCCTTATGAGAAGCTTGGCCATCTCCCGCTTCTTTTTCCTTCCGATATAGAGGATTTCGTAAGGACTTTCGTTTTGCGCTCTGAACCTGGCAATCTCCCAGCGCCAGAAACACGCGCGTCCAAGGATGTCTCGCAACCAGTTCAAAGCGTTTCTTATCTCATACCGCATTGAAGGAGATATGAGTTTGCGGATAACTGCCGCCAAGTTCTCTTTCATTTCTTCGTCATCCTTTGAGCTTTCTTTTGGGCAGATAAGAAAAAGATCAAGGCGGAACTTCAAGAGGCGCGCTTAAACCTTGATATAAAAGACATATTTGATGAGGAACGCTCTCACGTTCAGTGACTAGTAAAGATCAAGGTAGAGACTTTGCAAGCGACATGGGGTGGCGCCCGTCGTCTATTTCATGACGCCAATTTTTCTTCCATCTTGGAATGGAAGCGCCCTGTTAATTGACGGGGAGTGTCACCCCCAAAATCGTCCTTAGTCAGCGCCCGAAGTATTTAACGGAGTGACTACGTCAGTGCTTGAAGGAGAGACATTAAGAAAGGCATTCCAGATCTCGTAGGCATCGTGATGCCGTTTGGTCGCCTCTTCCCATTCTGGTCCTGAAACACATTTGGAAGAGACCAACGTCATCATGCCCATCGTTGCGGCGTCCAGCTCGATCAGGAATGCATGAGACTGGATTCTGAAGTCTTCGACCGATGGCATTACATGTTCCCCCGGCGGATTACACCGCTATTAAGGAGCGACTGCTCCTCGGACGGTGGAGTACCGCCAGGAGGGAAAATTCAGGCAGTCTGACCGCCGGTACGTTTCGTTGCCCAAGCTGATCGACGCCGACAAAAAATCTCGAACTCAAGCCATGGCATTGAATCCAATGTTCAGGTCAATGGAGGTCAGTGATATGAACAACGATAACAGTGTTAACGACGTCGAACCGGACGCAACGTCAAACGCCGAAAGAGATCTTGAGGACAAGGACACGGACGCCAAAGATATGGATGAAACCGTTACGCCCTCTTCAACTCGAACCAAGGAGCAGGAAGCTGAGGAACTCAGTCGAAAAATAGCTGAGATAGAACGGAAAGTGGCGGACGGTAACTAGCCAGATGCTTGACGCTGACTGGCGTCAAAAGCGGCCATAGACGTGGGTCGAGTTGGCCGCTTTTTAACCTTGTTGGGCGCGTAACCGTTGCAAGTGCCTGTGCTGCTTTGACGTCAACTCATCCAGTTTCCACCGTCGACGTTGTAGGTCTGAGCCACCACGTATTCACTCTCGGACGACGCGAGGAATATGGCCATTCCCGCCAGGTCATCAGCAGTCCCCATCCGTCCAAAAGGCACCTCTTGACCCACGAGCCTTTTCTTTTCGCCCAATGGCCGATTCTCGTATTGAGCGAACATCGCATCTACGCCATCCCAGTGCTCGCCGTCGACCACGCCTGGCGCGATGGCATTCACATTGATCCCATGCTTGATCAGGTCCAGACCGGCTGATTGGGTGAGGCTGATCACCGCCGCTTTCGTCGCGCAATACACACCCACCAGTGCCTCTCCTCTGCGACCTGCCTGGCTGGCCATATTGATGATTTTGCCGCCATGCCCCTGCCTGATCATCTGACGAGCAGCCGCCTGAAGGGTGAACAGTGTTCCTGCGACATTGATCGAAAACAAACGCTCGAAGCTGTCGCGGGTGATGTCGACTATGGGCGCGAGATCGAATAATGCGGCGTTGTTGATCAGGATATCCAACTTGCCTGTCTGTGAAATCACAGCTGCAATCGCATCATCGATAGACGCTTGGTCGGTCACGTCCATCTCGACAGCGTAAGCGTTGGGTCCGAGTTCGGCAGCCGTGGCCCGGGCGCGCTCAAGGTTGATGTCAGCGATGGCTACCGTTGCCCCTTCATTAACATAGGCCTGAGCAAAAGAACGGCCGATGCCTCGGGCGGATCCGGTGACAAGCGCGCTTTTACCTTCTAGTCGTTTCATTGGTTGTTCATCCGTTTTCTTGAATGTCGGGTACGCCCAACCGAGGGCATTGAAGAGGATTAAGATCAGGCGGCGCGACGCACCAACGGGGCGACAGCCTTCCCGTGTTCGTCGAACAAATGGCAATGCGCAACGTCCAGCGCGACCCACCGCTGCTCTCCATAAGCGACATCGCAGTCGCCATTGACCCTTACGGTGAGTGCTTCACCAGACTTGGCGACGACGTGGCAGAAGGTGTCGCTGCCCAGGCGTTCGGTGACGTCCGTGGTGATGGGCAGTTGCCCTTGATCATCCAGGCTGAGGTGTTCGGGACGTATTCCAACGGTCACCTCGTTGCCCTTACTCAACGTGCTGCCATCACGAGGAATCAGCAGACGTCGACCGGAGGCCAGTTCGACCTCTACGCCCTGATGATTGTTGGCAACCACGGTGGCCTTGAGAAAGCCCATTTTCGGGGTGCCCAAAAAACCTGCGACGAACAGATTGGCCGGTTGGTGATAAAGCTCGAGCGGCGAGCCAATCTGCTCGATACGACCGCCGTTGAGCACCACCACCTTGGTGGCGAGCGTCATGGCTTCGACCTGGTCGTGGGTCACGTAGATCATCGTGGCCTGCAGTTCTTTATGCAGCCGGGATAGCTCCAGGCGCATCTGCACCCGTAGAGCGGCGTCGAGGTTGGACAGTGGCTCGTCGAACAGGAAGATTTTCGGGTTACGCACGATGGCCCGGCCGATGGCCACGCGCTGACGCTGGCCGCCGGACAGTTGCTTCGGCTTGCGCTCCAGCAGACGTTCCAGCTCCAGGATCCGTGCAGCCTCAGTCACCTTGCGCTCGACGTCCTGCTTGTTATCACCCGCCAGATCCAGCGCGAAGGACATGTTCTTGCGCACCGTCATGTGCGGGTACAGGGCATAGGTCTGGAACACCATCGCCAGGTCGCGCTTGGCCGGGCTGACTTCGGTGATGTCGCGGCCATCCAGTTCGATGGTGCCGCTGGTGACCTCCTCCAGGCCGGCAATCAGCCGTAGCAGGGTGGATTTTCCGCAGCCCGATGGACCGACGAATACCACGAATTCTTTATCACGGACTTCGAGATCAATGCCCTTGATGATGGACAGACCTTCGAAGCCTTTTTGCAGATTCTTGATTTTCAGGTTGGCCATGATGATGGGCCTCCGTTTGTTGTTTTTTAAGATCAAAAGATCGCAGCCTTCGGCAGCTCCTACACGGAACGTCCGGCCGATGCGGTGTCCCTGTAGGAGCTGCCGCAGGCTGCGATCTTTTGCTTTTGATTCATTTCACGGCGCCGAACGACAGGCCGCGGACCAATTGTTTCTGGCTGATCCAGCCGAAGATCAGGATCGGCGCGCAGGCCAGCGTCGACACCGCCGACAACTTGGCCCAGAACAGACCTTCGGGACTTGAGTAGGAGGCGATCAATGCGGTCAGCGGTGCGGCTTTCGACGAAGTCAGGTTCAAGGACCAGAACGCCTCGTTCCAGCACAGGATCAGCGACAGCAGCACCGTGGACGCCAGGCCACCCTTGGCGATCGGCAGCAGCACCCGGACCATTTCCTGCCACAGCGTGGCACCGTCGAGGCGCGCGGCTTCGAGGATGTCCTTGGGGATGTCTTTGAAGTAGGTGTAAATCATCCAGACCACGATCGGCAGGTTGATCAGCGTGTAGATCACGATCAGCGCGATGCGCGTATCGAGCAGGCCGAAACTCTTGACCAGCAGGTAGATCGGCATCAGCACGCCCACTGGCGGCAGCATCTTGGTGGAGAGCATCCACAGCAGCGTGCCCTTGGTACGTTGGGTTTCGTAGAACGCCATCGAGTAGGCCGCCGGCACCGCGATCAGCAGGCACAGCGCCGTGGCGCTGAAGGAGATCACCACCGAGTTCCAGGCGAAGCTGAAGTAATCGCTGCGCTCGTTGATGTGCAGGTAGTTCTCCAGCGTGGGCGTGAAGAGGAACTGCGGCGGCGTGGCGAACGCATCGATTTCGGTTTTGAAACTGGTCATCACCATCCAGAAGATCGGGAAGAAGATCAGGATCGCGATGGCCCAGGCCAGGGTGCCGAGCAGCAGGCTTTGCAGACGGCGGGATTGTTGAAGGGTCATGGCGCAGGCCTCAGGCTTTGTCTGTCAGGTTTTTGCCGATCATCCGCACCAGCACGATGGCCGCAATGTTGGCGATCACCACCGCGATCAAGCCACCGGCGGACGCCATGCCGACGTCGAACTGCACCAGCGCCTGGTTGTAGATCAGGTAGGCGAGGTTGGTCGAGGCGTAGCCGGGGCCGCCGTTGGTGGTGGTGAAAATTTCGGCGAACACCGAGAGCAGGAAGATGGTTTCGATCATCACCACTACGGCAATCGGCCGTGCCAGGTGCGGCAAGGTCAGGTGCCAGAAAATCGCGATCGGCCCGGCACCGTCGAGGCGCGCGGCTTCTTTCTGCTCCTGGTCGAGGGACTGCATGGCGGTCATCAGGATCAGGATCGCGAACGGCAGCCATTGCCAGGACACGATGATGATGATCGACAGCAGCGGGTAGTGCGCCAGCCAGTCCACCGGCTGCGCGCCGAACAGTTTCCAGACGTAGGCGAGAATCCCCGACACCGGATGGAAAATCAGGTTCTTCCAGATCAGCGCACCGACGGTGGGCATGATGAAAAACGGCGAGATCAGCATCACCCGCACGATGCCGCGACCGAGAAACTCACTGGCCTCCAGCAGCGCACTGATCAACACGCCGAACACCACGCTGATCAGCAGCACGCTGCCGACCAGCAACAAGGTGTTGGTGGCGCCGGGCAAGAACCCCGAGTCGCTGAGGAAGTAGCTGAAGTTCTCCAGCCCGACGAACTCGTTCTCGCCGGGGTAAAGCAGGTTGTAGCGGATCAGCGAGAAGTAAACGGTCATGCCCAGCGGCACGATCATCCACAGCAGCAACAACGCCACCGAGGGGCTGACCAGGAACCAGCCGGGGTTGGCCAACCGGCTTTTACGCACCGGTTGGGGAATGTCCATGTGAGCTTTGGCAGTTGAAATATTCATGGCGTTAAACCGATTCATGGTGACCTATGAAGATCCAATGTGGGAGCGAGCTTGTGTGGCGAGGGAGCTTGCTCCCGCTCGACTGCGCAGCAGTCGCAAAGCTTTTGGGGCCGCTTCGCGACCCAGCGGGAGCAAGCTCCCTCGCCACACAGGCAGTTCCCACATTGGCTGCGTGTTACTTGGGATAACCGGCGCGCTTCATTTCACGTTCGGTGGAGGTCTGTGCGGCGGCAAGCGCTTGATCAACTGACATCTGTCCGGTGAGAGCCGCCGAAAACAGTTTCCCTACAGACGTGCCGATCGCCTGGAACTCGGGAATGGTGACGTACTGGATGCCAACGTAAGGAACAGCCTTGATCGATGGGTGCGCAGGATCCGCGTGCTGCATCATCTGCAAGGTCACTTGCGCGAAAGGTGCGGCCTTCAAATAGGCCTCGTTGTAGGTGGACTGCCGAGTACCCGGCGGCACGTTGGTGATGCCGTCCTTTTCAGCAACAAGCTGAATGTATTCTTTTGACGTTGCCCACGTGATAAAGGCCTTTGCGGTGTCTTTGTGCTTGGAGGTTGCCGGTATCGCCAGCGACCACGCATACAGCCATGACGAACCTTTGTCGGTCACCTCAGTCGGTGCAGGCGCAAAGCCCACACTGTCGACGACCTTGCTCTGCTCTTTATCGGTGGTGAACGAGCCTGCGACGCTGGCATCCACCCAGATGGCGCATTTACCGCTGTTGAACAGGGCGAGGGTTTCGTTGAAACCATTGCTCGACACGCCTGGCGGCCCAAACTTCTTGAGCGTATCAACGTAGAAGTGCGCCGCTGCTGTCCACTCTGGGCTGGACAGTTCCGGCTGCCACTTTTCATCAAACCAACGGGCACCAAAGGCGTTGGCCATGGTGCTCATCAGCGCGATGTTCTCACCCCAGCCGGCCTTGCCGCGCAGGCACATGCCGTACTGACCTTTATCCGGCTGGTGCAGCTTGGATGCAAACTCACCGAGCTGCGTCCAAGTCGGATGCTCCAGCATGCTCAAGCCTGCGTCCTTGAACAGATCGGTGCGGTAATAAGTGATCGTGCTTTCGCCATAGAAAGGCAACGCGTAGAGCGTGTTGTTGACCGACAGGCCCTGGCGTACCGACGGGAAGATGTCTTCCAGGTCGTACTCCGGTGGCAACCCCGTGATGGGCTCGAGCCAACTCTTGGCGCCCCAAAGCGGCGTTTCATAGGTACCGATAGTCAGCACATCGAATTGGCCGCCTTGTGTGGCAATGTCAGTGGTCAGGCGCTGACGCAGGACGTTTTCTTCCAGCACCACCCAATTGAGTTTCACATCAGGATGCTGCTGTTCAAAGATTTTGGAGAGTCGCTGCATCCGGATCATGTCGCCATTGTTGACGGTGGCAATGGTCACTGTTTCAGCAGCTTGACTGACAAGGGCGAAGGATAGGCCTGCGGAAAGGAAAAGCGCTTTCGGGATTTTCATCGTAGTGCTCTCCGCTCCGCGCCTTGGACGACGGGAGCTATTATTTTTGTTTGTTAACCAGCGCTGATCAAATATGTCTGACCGGCAAGGGTGGACGACTGGATTACAGCAGCTTAAAAAAGCCCGGACAAACGCGTAGCGGATGCTCATCTGATACTTTTTTAACCGGGCATGGACTGACGGCCTGAGATCAAAAAAGTATCAGCAGCAGGCAATACGTGAGCTAGCAGGGGTCGGCCGAGAAGGCGTATGTTGGTCGCATTCGAAGAACAAAAAGGGGCATGAGATGCCTGATACCCGAGCAGCCCTGTTCGAGCAGCGACCCGCCGAACTGGAAGTCATTCTTCCCGAGCCCGATCATTGCTTTCGCTGGTACGAACACGACTACCCCTACTCCCTGGCTCGCTGGAACCATCACCCTGAATTCGAAATCCATCTGATCCGCCAAGGCAGCGGCAAGCTTGTCGCGGGCGATTACATCGGTGCGTTCGGTGCAGGTCATGTAGCACTCATCGGCCCCGACCTTCCCCATGACTGGATAGGGGACCTCGCGCCCGGTGAATACCTGGCGGGGCGCGATGTGGTGCTGCAGTTTGACGGCGCCGCCATTTTGGCCTTGCGCGCAACGATGCCTGAGTTGGGTGAGCTTCAACACCTTTTCGAACAAGCACGTCGCGGCCTGGAATTCACCGGGGCAACGGCTGCACAGGCAGCGCGACTACTGGAAGATATAGGCCCCGCACAAGGGCTCGAGCGTTTGATTCTGTTCCTGCAACTGATCAACGCGCTGATGAAAGCGCCCTCGCCTGACGTTCATTTGCTCGCCAGCGCGTGCTACGCGCCCACCCTGGATGCCCGCAGTTCCGAGCGCATCAACAAGGCGTTTGACTATCTACTGACTGAGCTCACAGGCGACATTCGCCTGTCGGTTATCGCTCAGCGTCTGGAGATGAGCGAGCCCGGGTTTTCGCGCTTCTTCAAAAGGATTACCGGCCACGGCTTCATCGATCTCATGCGCAAGCTCAGGGTTCAGCGCGCCTGCAGGCTGTTGCTGCAAACAGAGATGTCGGTGGCAGACATCTGCTTTGAGGTTGGCTATGAAAACCTTTCTAACTTCAACAGACACTTTCGCATCGAAATGGAACAGACACCGAGCGACTATCGTCGAGCAATGGCGATGACATTATTCAATCGTAACGGTGCTCACCCCTCCCTGCCTTTCAGTAACGCCCACTGAGTGAATGATGCCTGGCGCTCGACTCCGATCAGTCAGCAGCACTCCCTTGAGAAAATATTGAGGAAATGACGATGGTATTGCCTCGCGCAGTCGTATTTGGCGAAGCCCTGACCGACCTTGTCCAAGGGATCCCTGGACAATGGAAAGGCTATCCGGGCGGTGCGCCCTGGAACGTTGCACGAGCGCTAAGTCGCTTGGGGGTCAGCAGCGCTTTCGCAGGCTCTATCAGCACGGACTCCCTGGGCGATGAGATCGCCAGGCAGTCAGAGGCGGCAGGTCTGGATGGGCGATTTATCCAACGAGTAGACCGAGACCCCTTGGTGGCCATCGTTCCATCGAGCCGCCCTCCACGATATTTTTTTGCGGGTGACGCCGATCAGTTTTTCGATCCTGGCCTGATGCCGGAAGGATGGATGAACCATGCCCAGGTGTGCCATTTCAGCTGTATCAGCCTGACTCGCCAGCCGCTTGGCGACCGATTGGTAAAACTCGCTCAGCAGGCCAAAGGCGCGGGTAAACGGATTAGCTATGACCCGAACTGGCGTAATTTGATGGACGGCCGTTATCGGGAGCAGACGTTCCCGACGATGACCGCCCTGGCCGACATGATTAAACTTTCCGACGAAGACCTTCGGCACCTTTATCCAGGGCTCACCGAACACCAGGCATTGGACGAGCTTCGCGCACTGAATCCAGTGGCTGAAATCCTGTTTACCCGGGGTGAACACGGCATGGTTCTCTATACCCCCGACAGGCGGTACGAGCAGCCGGCTATCACCGTAGACGTGGCCGATACGGTAGGTGCAGGTGACGCTTGCATGGCCGGCTGGTTGGCATCGGACTTGCTCGGAATGACCGATTTGGGGGATCGCTTGCGATTTTCATCAGCTTGCGCATCTCTAGCCTGCCGCCATGCCGGGGCCCATGCTCCAACGTTGGCCGATGTGAAAGGGTTACTTAATGCGCCATAATCTTGAAGACCTGCCGCTCCTTTACTACTGTAATTTGCATTGACGTTGGACGGGGGCCAGGCCGGTTCCGGTGCTACGCTTTCATTTCCTGATAGAGAACGAAGCGATGTCCACCGAACTCTCAACCCCCGGACTCACGACTGTAGCCATGAAACGGATCCTGATCTGTGGAATCACCGTAGCGATTATCGGCACGATGACCTATGGATTTCTCCAATGGAAAATCGTCGAAAGCCAAAAACACGACATGCTGTGCGGACAGGCCAAGCAGACGCTGAAAGGCGTGGAAATCCGGGCGCGGGCGTTGGCTGCCGGACTGTCTGTAGAGGCCTATGGCAAGGCTGAAGAAGACGAAGTGGCGACACTCATTGGTGCGCTCGACGCCGCCAAGAGCGACGCTGAAGTCGACTCGGTCATAGAGGCTCACGCTGCCACCATCGAAGCAGAGGATGCGGCTATTGACGCTCAGGTTGATACCCGAGGCGATCAGACATTCCTCGAACAACGACTCGTGAAACAGCGGATACCGGTCGACGTTAAACAAGAACTGCAACGCGCCGCGAAGGCCGTTAGCGTCATGTGCAGTTAGTGTTCAACGGTGACAAAGCCCACTCTGCGGCATAAACCAACACTGGCACCCATCCGCCACTCACTCGAGTTGATGCGCTGCTTTAATAAGAACTAAAAAGCATTAATAAATACAAAATAAGTATTTATCGTTATAAAAATATCCGCGTACTCTCACTTCATCCCGTCATTCATCACCACAGTGAAGTGCCCCATGAATCCGACTGACAACCTCATCGACTTCGCCAGCTACCGCAAACGCAAACAGGCTCAACAACGGGCACGGGCCATGTGGGAAATGTATGCACGCAATGCAGGCTTACAGGCTTTTCAGTGGGTGCAAGCCGCTAAAGCCACCGAGACGCGTCACGCATGAACGCGCAGCAACCCTCGCGCTTTCTGGCGAGCGCCGACGAACCCGTGCTGGATTTGAATAACCTGGAACCACTGGAAGAAGACCCGATCTGCGAACGCGTCGCACAGAACCTGCAACGTCTGCGCGGCAAGCGTCATCTGTCCCTCGACGCCCTCGCCCGCCAGTGCGGTGTCAGCCGGGCCATGCTGGCGCAGATCGAATCCGGGCGCAGCGTGCCCTCCATCAAGGTGCTGTGCAAAATTGCCAAGGGCCTGAAGGTGTCGGTGGCCGCGTTTCTTGAGCATCGGGCCTTCGAAGGCGTGGCGGTGCTGTCGGCCAGCCAGAGCAAACGCCTGGTCAGTGCCAGCGGCGCCTTTGTCAGCCGCGCGCTGTTCCCGTTCGACGTCGCGCGCCAATCGGAGTTTTACGAACTGCGCCTGAGCCCGCTAGGCGAAGACGTCTCCGAGGGGCATGGCCCCGGCGTACAGGAAAACCTGGTGGTGTCGCAGGGCGTGCTGGAAATCAGTGTCAACGACGAACGCTACCTGCTCTCCACCGGCGATTCGATCCTGTTCTATGCCGACCAGCCCCACCGCTACCGCAACCCCGCCGACAGTGAGGCGGTGGCCTATCTGGTGGTGACGTACCCGGAACGCCTGGACTGAACCACATCCCCTGTGGGAGCGAGCTTGCTCGCGATAGCGGCTTAACATTCAACATATTCATTGACTGACACACCGCTATCGCGAGCAAGCTCGCTCCCACAGGGATCTCTTCTTCACAGGGATTTGTGGTGTTTTCGGGAATGAAAAAGCCCCCGCGACCTTATGGTCGCGGGGGCTTTTTTATGCGTCAGGGATCAGCAGGTGCAGCACATCAGCGGCATGCCATTGCAGCTCATCATCATCGGCATGCTGCAGTCGTTCATCATTTTCATCATCAGGGTGCAGCAGTTTTTCATCATGTCCATGTTCATGCCCGCCATCGGCATGATTTTGCACATCATGCAGTCGGCCATCAGCGTGCATTCCATCACGCACTTCATCGATGGCATCGGCATGCCCATCATCGGCATTGGCATCATGGTGCTCATCATCGGCATGGCCATGCTCGCCTGGGACATGCACATCATGCTCATGTTGCCGCAATGCATCATCATCGGCATGCCGCAGTTCATCATCATCTGCATCATTTCTGCGCTGTTCTTGAACATGGCCATGTCCATGCCAGCCGCCGGCATCATCTTGCACATCATGCCGTCGTCCATCATTTCGCACGACAGGGTCGACATCATCATCGGCATGCCCATCATCGGCATCATTGGCATGGAGGTGTTCATCGGCATTTGCATCTGCATGGCATTCATCATGGTGTTGCTCCCTGAATCATCGAATAGTTGGACGAAGCTGATGGAGCCGATTCTAAGGACTGACGCAGAGGCGGCAAGATGATGACCGAACAGCAAAAATAGATGTTGGAACCGCCCTAGTGTGGCCTTCAGGGCAACAATGGCTGCTACAACGAACAAGCCGCTGTCATCACGAATACATGCACAACCATGACGCGGCTTTGTGGGTTATGGATATGCGAACAACAGCTATATAAATAACCGAAAGAAATAATCGATCTAAACAGGATCAGATTTTTTTCAAATTCAGCGGCTCAATGTCACTGACTCGCAGCCTGGCTGCACGCTGCGATCCTGGCGACGATCGAACGTCGCAAATTCGTAAATACACGCCGGTAACGCAGCGGCTTTTTTCGTCTATACAGAACATGATGCCAATGTGCCTTCAGTGCACACTGGAGCCACAGACTCTGACCTCTCGATCGCCCTCCTGAATGAAATGATCTAGGAATACCGGACTATGGAAAGCTGGAAAATCAGAACTCATCTGCTTTTGCTCACCAGCGCTTTGTTGCTGGGATTGTTGTGTGTCGGCGGACTTGGACTCTTTGGCATGCAATCGGCGGTACGCAGCCTGGAGACCGTCTACCTCGATCGAGTCGTGCCCCTGCGGGATCTGAAGAAAATCGCCGACCTGTACGCCGTGAACATCGTCGATGCCACCCACAAGGCACGCAATGGCAACTTCACCAAAGCTGAGTCACTGAGCCGGATCGAGCAGGCCCAGAGGGAAATCGACCAAACGTGGCAGGCCTATAAATCGACGCAACTGATTCCGGCAGAAACGCGCCTGATCGCGCAAATCAACCCGCTGATGGAAGCCACCCGCGGGCCATTGCAAAACTTGCTGGGCATGCTGCGCCAGAACGACGACGCGGGTCTGGCACGGTTCGCGACCGAGCAGTTGTATCCGCTGATTGACCCCTTGTCAGACAAATTTTCCGAGTTGATCGAGGTTCAACTGGTGGAAGCCAAGAACCAGTTCGAACAGAACCAGATCGCCTACACCTCCAACCTCAGAACCAGCCTGCTGATTCTGGTGTTGGCGCTGATCGCCGGCGCCGCCTACACGTACTTTTTCTCCAGGCTGTTGGGCCGCCAGCTCGGCGCCGAACCCGCGGAACTTGCCGCCATCAGTTCGAACATCGCCGAGGGGAAACTGGCCGCTACGCAGCTTGATCAGCAACAGCCGTCGACCGGCGTTCTGCACTCCGTCCAGGCCATGCGTCACAGTCTGAGCGACATGATTGGCAAAATCAGCCAGGCCTCCGAGCAGATCGAGGGCGCCACGCTGCAATTGTCTGCGTCCTCCGAACAAGGATTGAGCAGCGCTGCACTGCAAAGCGAGACCGCCTCCTCCATGGCGGCCACGGTCGAAGAGCTTTCCGTGAGCATCACTCACATCGCCGACAATGCTCGACAGGCCCAGAGCACTGCGCAGAAGGCGGGCGAAATCACCGGCGAAGGCATGGCGGTGATGCAAGCGTCCATCGAGGAAATGGGGCAGATTGCCGACCTGGTTGCACAAAGCTCATCGGACATCGATCAACTGGCGATTCAGTCGAACGACATCAGCCTGATTGTCGGGGTGATTCGAGGCATCGCCGAACAAACCAACCTCCTGGCCCTCAATGCCGCCATCGAAGCGGCACGCGCGGGCGAGCAAGGTCGTGGCTTTGCCGTGGTCGCCGATGAAGTGCGCAGCCTGGCCGCCCGCACAGCGCAATCCACCACGGAAATCGTTGCCTTGGTCAATGCCATCCAAAACGGCATGGTCAAAGCCAAAGACAGCATGGCCGCGGGCTGTGAGCGCGTGACCCATGGTCAGAAACTGGTCGAAAGCGCCGGCGATTCCATGAGCAGGATCAAGGGTGCACTGGACGAATCCCTTGCGGCCGTCAGCTTCATTTCGTTGTCGCTGCAGGAACAGCGCGCCGCCAGTGAGCAAGTCGCCTGCAACGTCGAAAGAGTGGCGCAAAGCGTGGAAGAGAACGCCGCCGCCCAAAGCGGGATCGTGCGAACTACCCAGGAACTCAAGGCAATGTCCGACGGACTGGGCGTTATTCTGCAGCGGTTCAGTTTTTAAACGCCCTGGGAATCAAAAGCCGCTGAGGGCAACCTCAAGGCGTAATCGCAACCTTCATCACCCCGTCCCGCTGATGCGCAAACAACTCATAGGCGGCTTCGATGTCGTCGAGTTTGAAGCGATGCGTCACCAGCGGCGACAGGTCGACGCCACCGCTTTGCACCACCGCCATCAACCGTCGCATGCGTTCTTTACCGCCGGGGCACAGGGTGCTGACAATGCTGAAATCCCCGAGCCCCGCGGCAAAGGCTTCAAGGGGAATGTGCAGATCACTGGAATAAACGCCCAGGCTGGACAACCGACCACCGGGTCGCAGCACCCGTAGTGCGGACTCGAAAGTACCCTGGGTGCCCAGCGCTTCGATGGACACGTCGACACCTCGGCCGTCGGTCAGGGCCATAATCTGCGCGACCACGTCGCCATCCTTGAAATTGACCACGTGGGTCGCTCCCAACTGCCGGGCGACGCTCATCCGTTCAGCGACGGTATCGATGCCGATAATGGTGCTGGCGCCTTTGAGGCGCGCGCCGGCCACGGCACACAAGCCGATCGGCCCGAGGGCGAAGACCGCCACGGTATCGCCAATCTTGACCTCGCCTCGCTCTGCCCCGGAAAAGCCGGTGGACATGATGTCCGGGCACATCAGCACCTGTTCGTCGCTGAGGCCATCGGGGATCGGGCACAGGTTGGCCAACGCATCCGGCACCAGCACGTACTCAGCCTGGCAGCCATCGATGGTGTTGCCGAACTTCCAGCCCCCGGCAGCGCGGAAGCCATGGCGGGTGTCCGGACCATCCTGTGAGCCGCAACCACACAGGCAGGCGTAACTTTGTCCGCTGGGGGTAATGGCGCCGGCAATCACCCGCTGTCCTTCGACAAAACCACGGACCTGCGAGCCCAGCCGCTCGATGATGCCCACCGGTTCGTGACCGATTGTCAGCCCTTTGGCGACCGGGTATTCACCCCGCAGGATGTGCACGTCGGTGCCGCAAATCGTGGTGGTGGTGATGCGGACCAGCGCATCCAGCGGCCCGACTTCGGGGATCGGTTTGTCATCCAGCACGATGCGGTTTTTCTCAACGAATATCGCGGCTTTCATGGTTGCCATCGGGGTTCTCCTGAGCGTTCACGTGCGCTTGAGTTCAGCACGAACCTCAGCCTGCGCCCGGTTTACGGACGGGAGGTTGATCATGGTCAATACTTAGAGACTGGATGTACGTCGCACGAGCCGCACGTCGGGCGGCTAATCCACGGGAGGTTCGTCATGTCTGGTCAATCCCGCTTCATGCTGGTTGCATCACCGCTGATGGAACACAGCCCCGCTTTCGACAGGGCCGCTGCGCTGGCCAAGGCCGAAGACGCCGCGCTGCACATCGTCGCCTTCGATTACCTTGAAGGCTTGGCGACCGCCAGTCTGGTCAACGAAAAGGCCCTGGAACAGGTGCGCGTGGGCTACGTCGAGCGCCACCGCCAATGGCTTGAGGAACAGGCCCGTCCCTTGCGCAAAATCGGTGTCCACGTCACCACCGAAGTGGCCTGGGTCGAACGCCCCTTGGAGGAAATCCTGATTCACCTCAAAGAGCAGCCGATGGATGTGCTGATCAAGGCGCTGGAGCACGAATCGCTGCTGTCGCGGCTGATGTTTACCCCGCTCGATGTGCATTTGTTGCGCGAATGCCCGGTGCCTCTGCATTTCGTCAGCCACGCCGTGCACGCCTTGCCGCGAAAGATCGTCGCGGCGGTCGACCCTTTTCATCGTGATGACCATTACAAAACCTTCAACGACCGGATCCTTCACGAGGCGGCGAAACTGGCGAGTGCCTGTAATGCCGAGCTCGATGTGGTCTACGCCTATGACCTTTCATCCATCAGCGCCGACGAATTCGGCTTCGACAACGGGTCGGCGTTCTTCTCGTCGGGCAAGGCCAAGACCGTATTCGATTACCAGGAGGATGCCTTCAACGACTTGGCCGAGCGCAACGGCATCGCGCCGGAACAGCGGCACATGATCATGGGCAACCCGGCCAAGGTCCTCACCCGCTATACCGACGCCTATGACGTTGACGTGATTGTCATGGGCCGGATCGGCCATCGCGGCATGGGCCGGCTGATCGGCAGTACGGTGGAGCACCTGCTGTACAAAATGCCGTGCAGCGTCTGGGTGGTGTACACCGAGCGGCTGGATGAGTGATTAACCCCCGACAAAACACCATCCCCTGTGGGAGCGAGCTTGCTCGCGATGAGGGCCTTACATTCAACATTGATGTTGACTGAAAGTCCGCCATCGCGAGCAAGCTCGCTCCCACAGGGGGTTTGTGTTGGCAGTTCAGCGCCGGGTGATGACTACTTCCAGGTATTCACTCGGCACCACCAGCGATTTTTCTCCCGCCCGGTTCAAACGGTTGATCAGTTCAGTCAGGTCGCTTTCCAGCGCTTGGGCGCCTTCAGGAGGCAGCGCCGCGAATGCTTTGTGAACCGGGCCGTACCAGGTGCGGAACGTGTCGATGAAGTGCGCGGCCGAGCGGTAGCGGAAGTTGAAGTGCTTGCGAGTGACCTGGACCAGGAAGTTGCGCTCGTCGAAGTGCGAGTGCAGCCAGGCTTCGGTGCCCCACTGCGAAGGCGGTTGAGCGCCCGGCGGTGGCGGCAGGTGGCGGCCGAGGGTCTTGAACATCTGGCCGACAAACCCTTCGGGCGTCCAGTTCGCCAGGCCGATCCGCCCTCCGGGACGACAGACCCGCGCCAGTTCCGCGGCGGCCTTGGGTTGGTCCGGCGTAAACATCACACCGAAGGTCGACAGCACGACATCGAAGCTGGCGTCTTCAAAGGGCAGCGCCTCGGCGTCGGCCACCTGGAAGGTGACTTCCAGGTGTTCTGCCCTGGCCCGGTCCTCGCCGCGCTCCAGCAGCGCGGCCACATAGTCGGTGGAGGTGACGTGGCATCCACGGCGCGCGGCAGCGAGTGTCGCATTGCCGTTACCGGCGGCCACATCGAGCACGCGTTCATCGCAGAGCACGTCGCAGGCTTCGGCGAGTTCTTCGCCGACGATCTGCAACTTGGTGCCGATCACGGCATAGTCGCCGCTGGCCCAAGCGGCCATCTGACGGTTTTTCAGGGCAGTAAGATCAATGGGTGTACTCATGAATTCCGCTCCGTTGCGGGTTGGAATGCAGGCCCGGCTTATTCGGCCGTTGTGGGATCGATAATGTTCATGACCTGGGAAACGCTGTTGGCAGGGAAACCACCCAGCCTGGCGTGTTCCCGGATGAGCTCTGCGTTCGGCGCGATGTACACGCAGTAGAGCTTGTCACCGGTGACGTAACTCTGAAGCCACTGCACCTCTGGCAGATCGCGCAAGACCCTGCACGACTTTTGCGAGACGGCTTTCAAATCCCTTTCTGACAGTGTTCCAGCACCCGGAATCTCGCGTTCTATAACGAACTTAGGCATGGCAACCTCTCATTCTTGTTATTGATGACAGGGTCGGCAGACCCTGTGAGTCAACTATCGCGCCGGGCAACGCTGGCGTCCTGCCCGATCGTCGGCCAACCCTGCCCGATCGTCCGGAGATTTCACGCTCTGGCGCGACAGGCTCACAATCAAGCTCACACCCAAAGCAGCCCGCCAACACGGGAAAACCACTATGGACGCCCTGTCCCAGACGCTGCGCGTCGTCCGCCTGGTCGGCGCGATTTTCATCAATGCCAGGTTCACTGCACCCTGGTGCTACCAATCGCCGAGCGCCGACACGGCGGCGCCGTTTCTGGAGCCCGGCGCCGAACGCGTGGTGATCTTCCACTTGATCACCGAAGGCGAGTGTTATGTCGAACTGGGTGATGATCCCCCGCTCCTGCTGACGGCCGGCGATGTGGTGGTTTTCCCCCAGGGAGATGCCCACCGCATGAGCTCACAACCTGGGCTCCCACCCGCCACCGGTGCGCGGCTGGACGTGGTGCTGGCGCGCCGTCCACGGCAACTGAGCTATGGCGGTGGCGGTGCGGTAACGCGGTTGGTGTGTGGCTATCTGGCCTGCGATACCCGTCTGGCCGGCATGTTGCTGACCGGGTTGCCGGCCATCGTCAGGGTCAATGTGCGCGGCTCGAATGCCGGTATCTGGCTGGAATCGTCGGTCCGTTATGCGCTGGCCGAAGCACGCTCGCCCCGCCCCGGCGGCGAAGGTGTGCTGGCGAAACTGGCCGAGGTGTTGTTCATCGAGGTGCTGCGCCTGTACATGCACGAACAGGGCGAAGGTCGTACCGGATGGCTGGCGGGTGTGGGCGACCGGATTGTCGGCGCCGCCCTCAACGCGTTGCACAAAAAACCGTGTCACGCCTGGACGCTGGATGAACTGGCGCGCACTGCCGGCACTTCAAGGTCGGTGTTGGCGGAGCGCTTTCAGCAACTGGTGGGAAGTTCGCCGATGCAGTACCTGACGCAATGGCGGATGTTGTTGGCGGCTAACCTGTTACGCAGCAGTAACAGCTCGCTGATGCGGATTGCCGAAGAGGTGGGCTACCAGACTGACACGGCGTTCAGTCGGGCGTTTCGTCGAGAGTATGGAGCGCCACCGGCGGCGTGGCGGCGCAATCAGGAGAAAAAACCAATGGCCCACGGCGCGGGGCCTGTGAGCCATTGATTTGAAGCGTTATGCAGCGGGTGCTTTAGCCTCTTCCAGCAACTGCTGAATCACTTTCTCCTGAGTCTCGTAACTGCCTTCACCAAAATGGGTGTAACGCACCTGACCCTTGGCATCGATCAGGTAGTGAGCGGGCCAGTACTGGTTATCGAAGTTGCGCCAGATCGCGTAGTTGTTGTCGATCGCCACCGGGTAGGTGATGCCGAGCTTTTTCACCTGATCCTTGACGTTGTCGATGATGCGCTCGAAACCGTATTCAGGGGTGTGTACGCCGATCACTACCAGGCCGTCCTTCTCGTATTTCTTCGCCCAGTCCTTCACGTACGGCAAGGTGTGTTGGCAGTTGATGCAGTCGTAGGTCCAGAAGTCCACCAACACGACTTTGCCTTTCAGGGACTCGTTGGTCAGGGCTGGCGAGTTAAGCCATTGCACTGCGCCGGCAATGGACGGCATAGCGCCTTTGGCGTTGTCCATGGACGAGTCTGCGTTGACCTTGCTGACGACGTAATCGACGACTTTCGGTACGGTTTCCAACACACTTTTCTCGATGCTGCTGACGCCTTCGGACGATGTGCCGGCCAGCAGTGTTTTGTCGGCACCGGTGGAAATCACCGCCGCCGCCGCCAGCACCGCAACCCCCGTACCACGACGCAGCCAACCGGTGACCGGGATCGACGCTTTCAAGCGATTGACCAGGCCGCGACCGGCGAAGATCAAGGTGCCCAGGGACAATGCGCTGCCCAGGCCGTACGCCACCAGTAACAGGCTGGTTTGAGCGTTTGCACCTTGCAGCATGGCGCCCGTGAGGATGACCCCGAGGATCGGCCCGGCACACGGTGCCCAGAGCAGACCAGTGGCAACGCCGATCATGACCGAACCCAGCGGGCCGGACATTTTGCGGGTGTCCGGATCGAGGCGGTTGCCCAGCGCCACGAAGGGACGGGCCAGCCAGTCACCGACACGGGCGGAAATCAGCGACAGGGCGAACAGCGCCATCACGATGAGAGCCACGTGTCGGCCGGTGTTGTTGGCGTGTACCACCCACTCGCTGCTGACCACGGCCAGGCTGGAGATCAGGGCGAAGGTCACGACCATGCCGCCGAGGGTGAGCAGGATCGAGGAACGTGTGCGTTTAACACCGGCGAACAGGAACGGCACGACCGGGAGGATGCAAGGGCTGAGGACGGTCAATATGCCGCCGAGGAAAGCGATGAGAAACATGGCTGTCACCTTGAAAATGGTGGTTAGGATTCGAAATCCACCCCTCACCCTAACCCTCTCCCCAGAGGGGCGAGGGGACTGACCGAGTGGTTTGGTAGAAATTCTGCGACCTGAAAGTGCGAGTCGAACTCAGATTTTGAAAAGCATGGAGATCTGCCCCCTTTCCCCCTCTCCCCACTGGGGAGAGGGCTGGGGTGAGGGGTGGCTCTCACTGACACCCTCAAGCAGTCTGGTTACCCAACAACTGCCCCTGCGGAGTCCGGCTACCACCGTTCTCTGCCAAAAAGGCGTTCCCACCCTTCTCCCCCACCGGCGTCAGCTGAAAACAAGTCGCGCTACCACAGCTTTTCTGTTCAACAGCAGCGTTGGCATGGGCAGCGGCGCCAGCCGCGGAGAAGGCAATGGCGGTCAAAAAGCGGGTAACGTTGTTCATGATGTTCTTCCTGTTTCAATTGGGATGGGCAATGGGTCAGCGCAGCACTCAGTTGTCTGAATTGCAGCCATCAGCAAATTTGCGATAGTCCAGGACCTGGGTTTTGTTATGGGAATCCAGGTAAGTCAGCTGGGCATCCACAACCCCACAGGAAGTCGAGGCGTCCTGTTTCAGCGACACCACTTTCTTGATGTCCAGGTGCGTGCCGTAGGTGTAGGTTTTAGCGGAGACATCGGCTTCGGCACGGGCCGACAAGGTGCAGATGTTCAGGGCGGCAAACAGGCAAGCGGCGTAGACGGCTTTGGTGTTCATGGTGGTTTCCTCAAGGCTTCAATAGGGCAATCGTTGATTGGGCCGAGGCGGTTTGATTTGCCTCGATGGAACCTATTAGAAGCTCGCGAGGTATCCCGACTGTGTCGGAAACAGGCGCGTGTAAATCGGTACGTATCAAAACCGGCTCGGGATACAGAGCGATACAAAAGCCCTGAAAATGAGTGTTTTTGCGTCCACGTGTATCCGCCGACATGCCAGATACACTGCAATACAAAGGACTGCGGGCGAGCGGGCCAAGGCTCGATAGACTGCGCGACATCCCCCATCTACAGAGGCCTGGCCAAATGGAACACGTCGATCACATTCTCATCGTGGACGATGACCGCGAGATCCGGGAACTGGTAGGCAACTACCTCAAGAAAAACGGTCTGCGCACCACCGTCGTGGCGGATGGACGGCAAATGCGCACGTTCCTGGAATCCACGCCGGTGGACCTGATCGTGCTCGACATCATGATGCCGGGCGACGATGGCCTGATGCTGTGCCGTGAGTTGCGCGCCGGCAAACACAAGGCCACGCCGGTGCTGATGCTCACCGCGCGCAACGATGAAACCGACCGCATCATCGGCCTGGAAATGGGCGCCGACGATTACCTGGTCAAGCCGTTCGCTGCCCGTGAACTGCTCGCCCGCATCAACGCCGTGCTGCGCCGCACGCGGATGCTGCCGCCCAACCTGGTGGTCACCGAAAGCGGTCGCTTGCTGGCCTTCGGGCGCTGGCGCCTGGACACCTCGGCCCGGCACCTGCTCGATGAGGACGGCACGATGGTCGCGCTCAGTGGCGCGGAATATCGGTTGCTGCGGGTGTTCCTCGATCACCCGCAACGGGTGCTCAATCGCGATCAATTGCTGAACCTGACCCAAGGCCGCGATGCCGACCTGTTCGACCGCTCCATCGACTTGCTGGTCAGCCGCTTGCGCCAGCGCTTGCTGGACGATGCCCGCGAACCGGCCTACATCAAAACCGTGCGCAGCGAAGGCTATGTGTTTTCCCTGCCGGTGGAAGTCCTCGGGGCGCCCTCATGAACCTCTCGATGCGCTGGCCCCGCACCCTCGCCTCGCGACTGTCGCTGATCTTCCTGATCGGCTTGATTCTCGCGCAGGCGCTGTCCTTCGGCGCGCAGTACTACGAGCGGTACGAAAGCACGAAGAACACCATGCTGGGCAATCTGGAAACCGACGTCTCGACCTCCATCGCCATCCTCGACCGCTTGCCGGCCGAAGAACGCATGAGTTGGCTGCAACAACTGGATCGACGTAACTACCGCTATTTGTTGAACGAAGGCTCGCCGGGCATGCCCATGAGCGATTCGCCCATAGCGATGACGTCGATCAAAGAGGCCATCGGCAAGGATTACCCGATGACGGTGACCGACATCCCCGGTCCGGATAAACATTTTCAGGTCCACCTGAAACTGGCGGATGGCAGCCCGGTGACCATCGACGTGCGACCTTCGATGGTGCCGTTGTCGCCGTGGTTACCCATCGTGTTGCTGGGGCAACTGGCACTGATGCTCATCTGCACCTGGCTGGCCGTCAGAATCGCCATCCGCCCCCTCACCCGCCTCGCCCAAGCGGTAGAGACCCTGGACCCCAACACCCACGCGGTGCATCTGGATGAAAAAGGCCCGACCGAAGTCGCCCATGCCGCCAAGGCGTTCAATTCGATGCAGGCGCGCATCGCGGCTTACCTCAAGGAGCGCATGCAACTGCTGGCGGCGATTTCCCACGACCTGCAAACCCCGATCACCCGCATGAAACTGCGCGCCGAATTCATGGACGACTCTGCCGAGAAAGACAAACTCTGGAATGATCTTGGCGAGATCGAACACCTGGTGCGCGAAGGCGTGGCCTATGCCCGCAGCGTGCATGGCGCCACCGAAGAAAGTCGCCGCACCAATCTGGACTCGTTCCTCGACAGCCTGGTGTTCGACTATCAGGACATGGGCAAAGACGTTCAGCTGGGCGGTAAAAGTGACGCGGTGATCAACACCCGGCCGCACGCCTTGCGGCGGGTGCTGGTGAACCTGACGGACAACGCACTGAAGTTCGCTGGCGCCGCCGAGTTGTGGGTGGAAGCGAAGTCTGACGGTAGCTTGTCGGTGAAGGTGATGGACCGCGGGCCAGGGATTGCCGAGGAGGAATTGGCCCAGGTGATGGAACCGTTTTATCGCGTGGAGAATTCACGTAACCGCAGCACCGGCGGGACCGGGTTGGGGTTGGCGATTGCACAGCAGTTGGCGTTGGCGATCGGGGGATCGTTGACGTTGAGTAATCGTGAGGGAGGTGGGTTGTGCGCGGAGCTCAAATTACCGCGTCAAGCGGCGTGATGCATGATCGTTCCCACGCTCTGGTGGGAACGATCAGTCCAGGGTCAGGCCGGGTAGTTGGCCCGCAGGGCTTCAAGACCGCCCTGGTAGATCCCGGCAAACAACTCCTCAACCTCTTTATCACTCACCCCAACAGGCTTAAACCGCCCAGACCACGTCACTCGCGCGCCCTGCCCCTGCGCTTCAACACTGATAGTCGCCAGATAGTCAGTAGCCGGAAACGGCGCCTGCAAAATCGAATAACTGTAAGTCTTTCCAGCGTTATCAAACGCCTCCAACCGCTCAACCACCACCGCCCCATCCGCCGTTTGCAGGCTGCGAACCCGGCCGCCTTCACTCAGCTCGCTTTTGGGAATAAACGGCAGCCAGTCCGGCAGCGAGTTGAAACCGCCAATCAATTGCCAAACCTGGTCGGCCGTCGCCGGGATGTCGATGAATGCTGATGCTGTAGCCATGAAATATTCTCTCTCAATCAATAAGGTTCAGATCGACATGCTGTCGACGACGCCGCCGTCGACCCGCAAAGCTGCGCCAGTGGTGGCCGACGACAGCGGCGAGGCGATATAAGCCACCAGATTCGCGACTTCCTCGACATCCGCCACACGCTGGATGATCGAGGTCGGCCGGGCCTTGCGCACGAAGGCGTCAGCTTCTTCCCGAACGCTGCGTCCCGATTTGGCAGTGGCGTCTTTGAGCATCTGCTCCAGCCCATCGGTCAACGTCGGGCCAGGCAGGATCGCGTTGACCGTCACCCCGGTGCCCGCCAACCGCTTGGCCAGACCATGGGACACCGCCAGGTTGGCGCTTTTGGTCACGCCGTAGTTGAGCATGTCGGCCGGGATCGCGATCCCGGACTCCGAGGACAGGAAGATAACCCGACCCCAGCCCTGCTTGACCATGTCTGGCACGTAATGCCGTGACAGGCGCACGCCAGAGATCACGTTGACCTCATAAAACCGCGTCCACTCGCTGTCCGGCGTGTCGAAAAAGTCCACGTCGTTGAAGATCCCGAGGTTGTTCACCAGGATGTCCGCCCGTGGTTCGGCGGCGAACAACAACTCGGCGCCTTCGGCTGTGCCGAGGTCTGCGGTCAGGCCACGCAACTGCGCGTCTGGCACGCTCTGGCGAATGCTCGCCAGCGCCTGCTCCACCTTGGCCGTCTCGCGGCCGATCACCACCACCGTGGCGCCGGATTCGGCCAGCGCCTTGCTGATGCCCAGGCCAATGCCGGCGGTGCTGCCGCTGACAATGGCGAGTTTTCCAGTCAGATCGATTTTCATGCTCAACCTCCAATGATCGGCAATGGCGCACGTTCGGACACCAGTTTCGCGTCGCGCATCGCCAGCCAGAAAGCAGCGGGAATGACGGCCGACATCGCGGCAACGTCTTCAGCAATCCGGTCCGGACGGCTGGACCCCGGAATCACCGCCGCCACGGCCGGGTTAGCCAACGAGAACTGCAACGCAGCCGCCTTGATGTCGACACCATGCGCGGCAGCGATGCGTTTGATCTGCTCGACTTTATTGATGATCGCCGGGCTGGCCTTCTGGTACTCGAAGTGTGTACCTCCAGCCAAAATGCCCGAGCTGTAAGGACCACCGACCACGATATCAACGTTCTGCGCCAGCGCTGCGTCCATCAAGCGTTGCAAGGCACGATCGTGGTCGAGCAGCGTGTAGCGACCCGCCAGCAGAAAACCGTCCGGCTGGGCTTCGGTCAGATCCAGGGTCAGTTCGCACGGTTCGACCTTGTTCACACCCAGGCCCCAGCCCTTGATAACGCCTTCTTCGCGCAAACGGGTCAACACCTTGAAGGCGCCGGTGCGGGCCTGGTTGAAGTATTCCAGCCATTGATCGCCGTAGAAGTCCTGAGCGATGTCATGCACCCAGACGATGTCCAGCCGATCGGTTTGCAGACGCTTGAGGCTGTCTTCGATGGAGCGCATCGTGGCGTCGGCGCTGTAGTCGTTGACGATCTTGTTCGGGCGACCGTGTTCGAATACACCACTTTTCTCGCCAAGATCGCGGGCCGCGGCGTCTTCGATCTCATCGAGAATCACTCGGCCGACTTTGCTGCTGAGTACATAGTCGTCGCGGTTGTACTGGGCCAACGCGGCGCCCAGCCGAATTTCCGACAGGCCCGAACCGTAAAACGGCGCGGTGTCGAAGTAACGCACACCGGCATCCCAGGCGGCGTGGACAGTAGCCATCGCCTCTTCTTCAGGAATGGCGCGGAACATGTTGCCCAATGGGGCGGTACCGAAACCCAGCGCGCCGGGCAGTTTGTCTTTCAAGCTCATGATTCAATCCTCGTCAGTTTCAGAGGTCAGCTGAGGTGACCGTTGAGCAGATGCTAGATTGCGATGATCGGACCGTCCAAGACATAATACGCAGCACTTGAGTCCTGATAGGTCTGACATGATCGACATCCGCCAATTGCGCTACTTCGTCGCCGTCGCCGAAGAAGAACACGTCGGTCGCGCCGCCGAACGCCTGCACATTTCCCAATCGCCCCTGAGCCGACAGATTGCCCAGCTCGAAGAGCGCCTGGGGCTGACCCTGTTCGAACGCAGCCAGCAACGCATTCGCCTGACCCGCGATGGCCAGACTTTCCTGGCCGAAACCCGTGCCCTGCTGACCCACGCCAATCGCCTGGAATCCCTGGGCAAGCGCCTCGGTCGTGGCGAAGAAGGCGGCTTGTGCATCGGCTATATCGAAAACGCCATGCACGCCGGTGTCTTGCCGAATGCCCTGCGGGTGCTGCGGGTCGACCGGCCGAACGTGCACGTCGCGCTATACAACCTGAATTCCGCCGAACAACTCGAAGGCCTGCGTCAGCGTAGTCTGGATATCGCTCTGGTCAGCGAACCGCCCGTCGCCGACGACCCGGACCTGCTGGGTTTTCAGGTGCTGGACGATCCGATGCTGTTGGCCCTGCCCGAGCACCATCCTTTGGCGAACCACCCAACACTGACACCGGCGGACCTGGCCGATCAGGAATGGATCGGCGTGCAACCGCGCCAAGACGCCGCCAGCCGCGACGACTTCGTCAGCGCCTGCATCCGCGCCGGCTTCACCCCGGACATTCGCATGGAAGCCACCGAACCTTTCACCGCGTTGGGATTGGTGGCGTCGGGGCTGGGCATCGCCATGATCCAGAAAGGTTTGAGCCGTAACGCCCCGCCAGGCGTGGTGCTGCGGGAAGTGCCATGGATTTCCTTCACCACGCCGCTGTGGGCCGCGTGGCACCGGATCAATTTGCGACCGCTGGTGGAGACGTTCAGGAAAGTGCTGACGGAGCCAGGTTCGGCTGACTCGCCCTGAGATTTCAAGATCAAAAGATCGCAGCCTCGTTGCACTCGACAGCTCCTACAGGTGTACGCCAAACCCTGTAGGAGCTGTCGAGTGCAACGAGGCTGCGATCCTTTGATTTTCTAAGCGAATGGATTTTCGACTGCCACACAGGGTTTGGTGCTTTACTGAAAAGACCCCGAAATCCTGCGAGCAACCCCACATGAACCGCAACGACCTGCGCCGCGTGGATATGAACCTGCTGGTGATTTTCGAAACCCTGATGTTCGAAAAAAACCTGACCCGGGCCGGGGAGAAACTGTTTCTCGGCCAGCCCGCCGTCAGTGCCTCACTGGCCAAGTTGCGCGACCTGTTCGACGACCCGCTGCTGGTGCGTAACGGTCGCGTGCTGGAGCCGACCCAGCGGGCCCTGGCGATCCTCAAGGAATTGCAGCCGGCGATGGACACCATCTCCGGCGCGGTCAGCCGGGCCAAGGATTTCGACCCGGCCACTAGCCGCGATGTATTCCGCATCGGCCTGTCCGATGACGCCGAGTTCGGCCTGTTTCCGCCGCTGCTCAAGCAAATACGCGAAGAGGCGCAGAACGTCGTGGTGGTGGTGCGTCGAGTGAATTTCCTGCTGATGTCGTCAATGCTCTCCTCCGGGGAGATATCCGTCGGGATCAGCTACACCACGGAACTGCCGGCCAATGCCAAGCGCAAGAAGTTACGTGACCTGAGCGTCAAGATCCTGCGCGGCGACAATCGTCCCGGCACCCTGACCCTGGACGAATACTGCGAACGTCCGCACGCACTGGTGTCGTTTTCCGGGGATTTGACCGGGGCCATCGACAACGACCTCGCGAGCATCGGCCGCTCACGCCGGGTGGTGCTGGCGGTGCCGCAATTCGCCGGTCTGCGCGCCTTGCTGGCCGGCACCGATATGCTGGCAACGGTGCCGGATTACGCCGCGTGCGCGCTGATCGAAGGCAGCAGTCAGCTGCGTGCCGACGACCCGCCGTTTGACATCAACCTGTCCGAACTGTCCATGGTCTGGAACGGCGTCAACGATAACGATCCGGCAGAACGTTGGTTGCGCTCGCGAATTTCCCAACACATGTCGGCGCCACTGCCGGGGCATTAATCGATTTGAAAGACTCGGGGTCGGTCTCGCGCAGGTACACCGGCAAGTCAGTGACCGGCGGCATGACCGGAATCTCGAAATACATCTGGATCACCCAGCCGCGGTGATAACTGGCGTGATTGACCACATGCATCAGTATCGCGCCGGCGCTCATGATGCCGCTTTCCCCCGAGACAAAGCTGAACTCGACGGGTTTATCCAGCGAGGCATCGGTCTGCCGTTCACTCCAGTCGCAGTACCAGTGATCGATGTCCTTTTGCGCCAGGCGCAGCTCGGCGAGGTCGGGGTGCAGCAGATCGTGTGACGTCTTGAAACCGTGCCCTCGGCCTTCGAGGTGGGCCTGCCAGATGCAGTCCACCACGTAGATGTGGTTCAGGGTGCCGATCATGTTCTTGAACACCGACACGCGCTCTTTATTGACCTCACCCGGTGGCAGTGCGGCCAGGCTGTCAAAGAGGCGTTGATTGGCCCAGCGTTTGTAATCGGCAAGCATGCGGGCAGTGCGTACGTTAATCATCGGAGGTCTCCCATTGTGATGGGCGCACTGCCAAGCATAGCCCTCAGGGCGAGCGGCATTGCAAACGCTGATTACCGGTCACTTCGCCGCAACGCGGCCTGTGTAGCAGCTGTCGAGCAACGCGAGGCTGCGTTCGGCTGCGAAGCAGTCGTAAATCCTGCGAACTCGATTTATCTGATACACCGCGGCGCATGGTTTGACGACTGCTGCGCAGCCGAACGCAGCCTCGCGCTGCTCGGCAGCTGCTACAAAGAATGCGGCGTCAGACGTTCCACCACCCGATCGGCCAGCGCCAGGCAACTGGTCAAGCCCGGTGACTCGATTCCGAACAGGTTCACCAGCCCCGGCACACCATGCTCGGCCGGACCACTGATGACAAAGTCGGCCGCCGGCTCGGTCGGCCCGGTGATTTTCGGGCGGATGCCGCTGTAGGCCGGTTGCAGGCTGTTATCGGGCAACTCCGGCCAGTAGCGCCGGATCGCCTCGTAGAAGCCATCGGCTCGGCGTGGATCCACACGATAATCGACCTGATCGACCCATTCGACGTCCGGCCCGAAGCGCGCCTGGCCGCCCAGATCCAGCGTCATGTGCACGCCCAGCCCCGCACTCTCCGGGGCCGGATACACCAGATGCCGGAACGGCGCCCGGCCGCTGAAACTGAAATAGCTGCCCTTGCACAATCGTGCCTCGGGAACGTACTGAGAGGGCAAGCCTTCAATCCGGCTCGCCACCTCAGGCGCAGACAGTCCGGCGCAATTGATCAACTCGCGGCAGCTCAAGGCCATCGGTTGGGCGCCGCCCATCTGCAGTTCGAAACCTTGCTCGGTGCAACGGGCCGACGCCAGTGGCGTATGAAAAACCAGCGACGTGCCGCTGGCCTCGGCATCCGCCTGAAGCACCAGCATCAGGGCATGGGAATCGACGATCCCGGTGGAAGGCGACCAGAGCGCCGCGACGCAGGACACTGCCGGTTCAAGTTCACGCGCCTGTTCGGCGTCCAGCCATTGCAAGTCATCGACACCATTGCGCCGGCCTTGCTCCAGCAACTTTCGCAAGGCCGCGCACTGACCGTCATCGGTGGCCACGATCAGCTTGCCCAGCCGCCGATAATCGACGCCACGCTCATCGCAAAAGGCGTAAAGGCGTTGTTTGCCCTCCACGCACAATTGCGCCTTGAGGCTGCCGCTCGGGTAGTAAATGCCGGCGTGGATCACTTCCGAATTGCGCGAACTGATGCCCACGCCAATGCCCTCGCCCGCCTCGACCAGGATCACTTCCCGCCCGCTGCGGGCCAGGGCTCTGGCGACCGCCAGCCCGACCACACCGGCCCCGACCACCACGCATTCGATATCGACGCTCACCTGCCCTCCGCTCCTTTCACGCCAGCCCTCGTTCCCGATAATCGATCAGGCTGGAGAATATCGCCAGCAGCATGGCCATGACCACGAAGAAGATCAGCACCAGGAAATACGACCCGGTGAACTGCACGATCAGCCCGATCAGGATCGGCACGATCACCCCGGCCATGTTCCCGCAGAAGTTCATGGTGCCGGCCAGCACGCCGGTTTTCGAGGTGCCGCCGAGGATCGACGGAATGCACCAGTACATGCCGCACCAGCGAATAAAAAACATCGCCACGCAGAGCAAGCCGATCGCTTTGCTGGCCTCACTCGCATACGCCACCGCCAGCATGCACAGGGCCGCCACCAGCGCCGAGCCGCTGAACATGCTGCGCATGACCAGATTTGGCGAGGCGCCGCTGGATTTCCATTTATCCCCCAGATAACCACCGACCAGCTCGCCGACGAAACCGCACATGAAGATCAGGAACGTCGCCCCGCCCATGCTCGAAATGTTCAAGCCGTGGGTCTGGTGCAGGTAGCTCGGCATCCAGGTCAGCAGTCCGTAGAACACGCTGAGGATGCAGCAATAGCCGGCGAACATCGCCAGCACCGAGCGATCCTTGAGCAGCTCCTTGAGAGGAATGCTGGTGACCGCGCCGGGTTGGCTGACTTTGATATTGCCCTCGGTGATGTGCGCCAGTTCCGCGGCATTCACCCCAGGGTGTTCGCTGGGATGGTTGCGGATGTATTTCCAGGCCAGCACGCCGGCGAGCATGGTGCCGATGCCGGCAATCACGAAGGCGATGCGCCAGGAGTCGAACCAGCCGATCAGGCCGGCAATGATGATCGCGCCGAACGCGCTGCCCAGCGGTGCCCCGCCGTCGACCAGCACCGCGCCGCGCCCGCGTTCGTTAGGGGTCAGCCAGGCGCCGTTGAGCTTGGCCCCGGCGGGCATGATCGGCGACTCGGCAATGCCCAGGCCCATGCGGGTAATCAGCAGCGTGATCCAGTTGTGCGCGCCGGCGGCCAGGGCCTGAAAGGCGCCCCAGGCGACGGTCGCGATGACGATCACACGGCGAGTCTGAAAACGATCCAGCAGCATGCCACCGGGAATCTGCATCAACGCGTAGGACCAGAAAAACGCGCTGAGCATCAAACCCTCCAGCGCTGGCGGGATCTGGAACTCACTGGAAATCAGCGGCAAGGCCACCGACAGCGAAGCGCGGTCGATGTAGTTGATCGCGGTCAGCAGCAACATGATGAGGAAGATCCGCCAGCGCACGCTGGTCGGGCGCTCGGTAGCAGACGCGGCGGTCAGCCGCAGTGTTTCGGCACTCGGATTGTTCATGAGGGGCGCTCTTTATTGTTGTGGAGACAAGCGGCTCCACTCTAATCACGCACCCGACAGCTGAATAATGAGGGGATCTGATTGGGGGATAACCGATCGTCATCCCCCCCAACAGATCAGAACGTACCGGGGTAGCTGCCGCCGTCCAGCAACAGGTTTTGCCCGGTGAGGAAACCGGCGTGGGCGCTGCAGATGAACGCGCAATAGGCGCCGAACTCGTCGGGCTGGCCGAAACGCTGGGCCGGAACGTGCTTGCGCCGCTGCTCGCTGATGCTCTCAACCGTGGTGCTGTTGGCTTCGGCGGCGGCGCTGAGGGTTTTGTGCAAACGCTCGGTCTCGAATGGACCTGGCAGCAGATTGTTGATCGTCACGTTGTGCCCGGCCAAACGCGACTGACGCGCGAGCCCGGCGATGAAACCGGTCAGCCCGCTGCGGGCACCGTTGGACAGGCCCAGCACATCGATCGGCGCCTTCACCGCGCCAGAGGTGATGTTGACGATGCGCCCGAAACCGCGCTCGGCCATGCCATCGACGCAGGCCTTGATCAGCTCGATGGGCGTGAGCATGTTGGCGTCCAGCGCTTTCAACCAGTCTTCACGCTGCCAGTCGCGGAAGTCACCCGGCGGCGGACCGCCAGCGTTATTGATCAGGATGTCCACCTGCGGACACGCCGCCAACACCTGCTCGCGGACCGCCGGTGTACTGATATCCCCGGCCACCGTGCGCACTTCGATGCTCGGTGCCAGTTGGCGCAATTCATCGGCAGCGGCCTGCAAGGTTTCGTTTCCACGGGCGTTGATCACCAGGTTGACGCCCTCCTTCGCCAAGGCTCGCGCGCAGGCCAGACCCAAGCCCTTGCTGGCGGCGCAGACGATGGCCCAGCGACCCGATATTCCCAATTCCATGACGATGCTCCTGTCGGTTCGAAACCCTTACGTTACCACTGCAATACAACCCCTCAGGGGATGACAAAGGGTGATCCCCAGATCAGACCTTTTCATTATCAGCCGCCTCCCACGCTTATTACTGTCTCCAGACCAATAAGAACCGGAGACACACATGAACCCGTTCCAGTTTTATTTCCCCACGACCCTGAAAAGCGGTAACGGCCTGGTGCGTCAGGCCGGTGCGCTGCTCAAGCCGCATGTTCGAAAAAAACTGCTGGTGGTCACCGACGAAGGGCTGATGGCGTCGGGCGTGATGGAAGGTTTTTTCGCCTCGTTGGCCGACAGTGACATCCACTACGAAGTGTTTTCCGGTGTCGAGCCCAACCCCACCACCGACGTGCTGGAACGCGCCGTGGCGTTCCTGAAAAACCACGACTGCGATTCGGTGATCGGCGTCGGTGGCGGCAGCAGCATCGACACCGCCAAGGGTGTGGCGGCGATGGCCACCAACCCCGGCAACATCCTCGACTACGAAGGCTACGACAAACTGCTGCACCCGCCTCTCCCGGTCTTTGCCATTCCGACCACCTCTGGCACCGGCAGCGAATGCACGGCCTCCACGGTCTTCACCAACACCAAAACCCTGTTCAAAACCGTGATCATCAGCCCGGCACTGTTTCCAAAACTGGCGATTCTCGACGCCGAGCTGACGCTGAAACTGCCGCCGTCGATCACCGCTGCCACGGGCATGGACGCGTTGACCCACGCCATCGAATCCTACGTGTCAAAGCAGGCCAACCCGGTCAGCCAAGCCCTGGCGCTGCAAGCGATCAAGATGATTTGCACCCACCTGCCAAAAGCGTTTTTCAGCGGCTCCGACCTGCACGCCCGGGAACAAATGCTGCTCGGTTCGTTCCTCGCCGGCGTCGCGTTCGCTCAATCGAAACTGGGCAACGTGCATGCGATCTCCCACACCTTCGGCGGCGTGTTCAACATTCCCCATGGCATCGCCAACGCGACACTGCTGCCCTACGTCATCGAATACAACCTGGCGGCCTGCCCGGAGCTGTTCCGTGAAATAGCCATGGCCATGGGCGAGAACGTCGATGGCCTGAGCCCTGCGCGTGCCGGGCTCAAAGTGGTGGAGCACGTGGTGGCGCTGAACAAGGCCATTGGCCTTCCCGACAACATCAAGGACCTGGGCGTGGACCTGGACTACATGCCGCAAATGGTCAGCGACTCGATGCGCAGCGGCAACGTGCTGGTCAACCCACGCCTGACCACCGCTGCCGACATCGAACGAATCATCAGCAACGCCTGGCACGGCATTCATTCCTAAG
The DNA here is from genome assembly GCF_059716185.1 of Pseudomonas sp. LBUM1645. Classification (NCBI taxonomy): domain Bacteria; kingdom Pseudomonadati; phylum Pseudomonadota; class Gammaproteobacteria; order Pseudomonadales; family Pseudomonadaceae; genus Pseudomonas; species Pseudomonas sp. LBUM1645. The sequence goes on along the minus strand of NZ_CP166811.1, from coordinate 2,617,760 downwards.
AGACGACTCCCATGTTTTACGAAATGCGCACCTACACGATTCAAATCGGAAAAATGCAGACCTACCTCAAGCACTTCGAAGAAACCGGCCTGCCGGTGATCTCTCGCTACACCACGCTGGTGGGCTGGTGGTACACCGAAATCGGCGAGCTGAATCAGGTCATCCACATCTGGGCCTACGAGAGCCTCGATGACCGGATCAAGAAACGCGCCGCCCTGTATCAAGATCCGGACTGGCTCGAAGGCTTCGTGCCGAAAGCGTTTCCGATGCTGGAAAAGATGGAATCCAAATTGCTGATCGCTGCGGATTTCTCCCCCATCAAATAATCCCGGCCTTCGGATCAACACAACCCCCTGTAGGAGCTGCCGCAGGCTGCGATCTCTTGATCCTGGCGTCTTCAAGGGCAACAAAAACCAAGATCAAAAGATCGCAGCCTGCGGCAGCTCCTACAAAGGCAGATTCCAGGCGTCTGTTAAATCCCAAGGACAACCTCATGTGCGACCACAATCCCAATAACACCGCCGCTGACCGTTCTCCCGACATCAAGGCCTTGCTCGAAGGCCTGCCGACCAACTGGGGAAAATGGGGCCCGGACGATGAAGTCGGCGCCCTGAATTACCTGCAAAGCGCGGAAATCCTCCGGGGTATCGCCTCGGTCCGCCAAGGCAAGACCTTCACCCTGCAAGTGCAGATCGGCCACCCCAAAGGCGAACCGTTGTGGCCCGGCCGACGTCCATCGATGCGGGTCAACGTGTTGGACAAGGGCCATTTCCTGGCCGGTAAAACTCACTTCGACGGCCATGTGGAATACGCCGACGACGTGATCTTCATGCACCTGCAAGGCTCGACCCAATACGACGCGCTGGGCCACGTCTGGCACGACAACAAACTGTGGAATGGCTACGACGCCATGAGCACCATTGGCAGCATGGACAAGGCCAGCATCCTGCCGATTGCCGAGCGCGGGATTGTCGGGCGTGCGGTGTTGATCGACATGGCCCGCCATCGCGGCAAAGCGGTGCTGGACAAGGGCGAAACCTTCAATCACCTGGACCTGCTGGCCGCAGCAAAAGCCCAGGGTATCGAGATCCAGAAACGCGACATTCTGATCATCCGCACCGGCTGGATCGGCTCGTTCTATCAGCGAGAACCGGAAGAGTTCTACAAGGACTTCGCCGAGCCGGGCCTGACCTTCAGCCGCGAGCTGGTGGAATGGTTTCACCAGATGGAAATCCCCAACCTGGTGACCGACACCATGGCCAACGAAGTGGCGGTCGACCCAAGCTCGGGCGTGCTGATCCCGCTGCACAATGCCTTGATGCGCAACCTCGGCGTGACCTTCACCGAAGTCGCGATGCTCGACGACCTGGCCAGTGATTGCGCCGAAGACGGCCAGTGGCAGTTCCTCTACACCGCCGCGCCGTTGAAGGTTGTTGGCGGCACGGGTGCACCGGTCAATCCGATCGTGATCAAGTAATCAGGTCCTGCTGCAGTTCGTTGATCAGCAAGGTCGCCGCCGGGGAAAGATCGGCGCCGGCCCGGCTGATCACGCCATAAGGCTCGATCAACGCACGCATCGACACCGGCAGCTTCACCAGCAAGTCGAATTGCTCGCAGAACCTGGCCACTTCCACCGGGATCACCGCCAACAAGGTCGGGTCTTGTTGCACCAACAAAATGGTGGCGAAAGTCGATGAGGTTTCCAGCGGATGACGCGGAATCGCCAGCCCCGCTTCATTCAGCTCACGTTCCAGGGTTTGACGCATCGGCATGTCTTTGGGATAGACCACCCAGCGGTAGTCACTCAACTGCGACAGCTGCAGTGACTTGGCGCTGGCCAGCGGATGGTCCTTACTGGCGACCACCGCCAAGGGTTCTTCACTCAGTTCGATGCAGTCATAAGCGTCCGAGCGCTGGCCGACGCTGGTGCGACAAATCGCCAGATCCAGTCGTCCCTGGTCCAGCAACCCGAGCAACGTGGCGCTGGTGTTTTCCACCAGTTCCACAGACAGCTCCGGCTGCTTCAGGCGCAACTCGGTCAGGGCTCGGGTCAGCAACGGCACCGCCCCCATGATTACCCCCACCGAGAGCCGCCCGCCCTGGCCTTGCATGATGCTGAGCATTTCCTCGCGCAGGTGCTCGACATCGCTGTAGATCAGCCGCGCATAACGAATCATGCACCGGCCCATTTCGTTGGCCACCAGACCTTTGGGCTGGCGTTCGAACAGCGGCATGCCGAGCAATGACTCGACTTCATGCAGCGCCTTGGTGGCGCCAGACTGGGAAATCGAAATCTGCTCGGCGGCCTTGTGCAACGAGCCGCGATCATCCAGCGCGATCAGCAAACGCAGTTGTTTGAGGCGCAAGCGTGCAGCGATGCTGCAAAGGGAAGGAACAACCATATCCGTGTGTTCTCGATTCAAGGGTTAAATCAATGACTGCGGCAACCCACACTTTGTAGCAGCTGGCGAAGCCTGCGTTCGACTGCGAAGCAGTCGTGAGATCAGGCAATGCGGTGTTTCAGAAAAACCGTATGCTCAGGTTTTACGACTGCTCCGCAGCCGAACGCAGGCTTCGCCAGCTGCTACAAAGGGTGCGTTACGGCTTCGAACGGTGGCTGTCAGTGAATGGCGACCGGGTTGATGTTGACTTGGGTCGAGCCCTTGTACAGCGGCTGCCCCAGCACGAACATGAATTCCCACGCCTTGTCTTTCACCAGCGCTCGGCTGTCGATCAACTCAAGGTTGTAGATGCCGTTTTTGGCCAGCATGAATTGGTTGACCGGGAATTCCTGGCCGTCTTTGGCCGGGTAGATTTCCGAAGCCCAGGTGTCACCGCCGAACGCGACGATCTGTTTGTCCACCAGCCACTTGGCCGCTTCCATGCCGATGCCCGGCTCCACGGCGAGGAATTTCTCGTTGTCCTTGCCCAGCAGTTCCAGCCAACCGGTGTTGAACAGCACCACGTCGCCCTTCTGAATGCTGATGCCTTGCAGGTCCAGTGCCTTCTGAATGTCGGCAATGCTGAACTCGGTTTTCTCCGGCACGATGGCGCTGCCGTACACGGCGGTCATGTCCAGCACCACACCGCGGGTGACGATAGGCGGGACCTTTTCGATGCCGAGCTTTTTCACCCCTTCCACGGTCACAAAATCGGCGGCGCGGTTGCCGTTGTAGTAGACGTTGTCGATGCCGATGTGGCCGATGCCGTTGAGCTGGGTGCCGACACCGGTCCAGCCCACCACCAGTTCATCGTTGAAGGTGAATTTGTTCGGCCCCATCGTCGTGCCGCCCGCTTCGCCCGGCTGGATGTTGGTCAGGTGAAAACTGCGATGACGGAACGCCGGCAACGACTTGTCGATGGGCACGGCCAAGGGGTAGGTTTTGCCGGTCTTTATCAGTTTCGAAGCATTGATCACCGACTCGGCGTTGAGCAGGTTCAGCGCGCCGATTTCATCGTTGGCGCCGTATTTTGACGGATACCATTTCTCGGCGTCCGCGGCGTGGGCGGCATTGAGGGTGAACAACAGGGCAAACGGCAGTACCAATCGATTGAGCATGAGGGGGTCCTTGTGAGGTTGCAGTGGACCCAAGGTACGCAGCCCTTCTGTGGGGAAACAGACAGGAATGGGCAATACATTTGTTCTGGATTGTCACGAGTAATGCGAGTGCTGTAGGAGCAAAGCTTGCTCGCGATGGCGTCAGGCCTGACACGCCGCGTGATCGTTCATCGCGAGCAAGCCTTGCTCCTACAGTGCCTGGCTGCTACCCAGGCTTGTGGTTGTCCAATACCCGATTGACCGCTAACTCACCCAACATGATCACCCGTTGCAGCACCAGCATCGTTTGCCGTCGCGGGCCGTCCGTTAAGTCGGTGAGATCGTTGACGATGGCGCTGGCGGCTGCCAACGATTCGCAGGCCTCGACGAGCAACGTTTCGTCATCCACCGCTGCGTCGATGGTGAAAATGGTGCTGGGCTTGCGGGGTGGTATCTGCGTTTTCGACGCCCCGGGGTTGAGGTAGAAGCTAAGTGCGCGGTCGGCCGCCTCTTTCATTTTCTTGGGGTCAAGATCGAGAAAGGCGTCGTAGGGTAACGGACTGGTATTCGGGGGGTTGGGTGTGACTTTGAACATAGATGGAACTCCGCTTCATATATTGAGGAGCCATCACCCTCGCTACCAAACGAAGGGTGGCGGCCATACGTGGTTTGGTAGACCGGTCGAAGCAGCAAACCCGGCGCTCACAATGGAGCCCCACGCATGACCACCATAAAAACAGAGTCCCAAAAAGAGACTACATAAGGTGTTGTCACGCGGCTTCTAGACGGGCTACCAAACCCGATCACTGTTTTTCAGTGACCAGCAAACGATATAGCCCGCCCCACAGCCGCACAAGCCGGCGGATTCTGGCGTACGCGTAGGTAACGACGCAAGGTGTTGTAGCCGCTTATGACGTAACACCGAGTGTCTTTAAACGCGTGCAGTTAAACGTGTTTATGCGGTGTGCCGGCTGACGCCATCGCGAGCAAGCTCGCTCCCACATTTGTTTGGTGTCGTTCACGAGATTTGTGGTCGACACCGTCCCCTGTGGGAGCGAGCTTGCTCGCGATGACGGTAGCTCATCCAGCATCCATCTAACTGACCTACCCCATCTCTAGGGCTTGGCGATTGCAACACGCCAAACCTTGTTCCCGACATCATCGGCCACCATTCAGAGGGCAGGCGTTGGACTGATAACGCTTCGACAGGGAACTCCTGACGACCGCCACGCATCCTACAGATGAGGTACTTCCTTTTTTGCTTCACGCTTTCAGAGGACACCGTCATGCGCCGTCTGATTATCATCTCTTCCCTTTTGCTGTGTTTACCCTTCGGCTCCGCTATGGCCAAAGTGGATGCGGGCGATGTCGCCACGTCAGCCGGGGTTTCCGCATCGTTGTACTCGACCTTCAAGGACCACAAACTCATGATTCCTGCCCGGGATGACGCCTCCAGCTTCGTTGCCAGTGGCGGCGCGATTCGTGGTGTTTACCTGGAGTCGGTCTTGAAACAGATTCGTCAGGACAATCCTGGCCTCAACGCCAGCGACGAAGACCTGGCCAGAGCAATTCTCGTCCAGGATGGCGCTGCTGCGGGTCAATAAAAGCTGAAAAATTGGCGGTGGGGCTGCAGCACCCGGATAGCGCTTGTAGCCCTACCTTGCTTCAGCACCTGATAAACGCGCCCACCCCGCCACCAATTGCGCACTGATGCTCACGCCGCCGCACACCACAATCACCACATCATGGGCTTCGGCAATCGCCGGATGGTCCAGGTATGCAATCGCCAACGAAACGCCGCACGCCGGCTCGACCAACTGACGCAGGTCGTTGGCGTAACGCACCACGCCCATGATCGCCTCGTCATCGCTGAGCACCACGCACTCGTGGGGGAAATCGAGGATGTGCTGCACTGGCCAGGCGGCCACCTGAGCAGCGCCAAGTGAAGTGGCAACGGTGTCGATCCGCGGCAGTCTGACCGGATGCCCGGCAGCGATCGCGGCCGCAAAAGAGGCCGCCCCCTGGGTTTCGCAAGCAATGATCCGGCAATCCATGCGGTCATGGCGAATCAACCCGGTGAGGATGCCCGCCAGCAAACCACCGCCCCCGACCGACGTCACCACTGCATCGACCTGAGGACAGTCTTCGAGGATTTCATCGACTATCGTGCTGTGCCCTTCCCACAACACCGGATGATCGAAGGCCGGCACGTATTCAGTGTCCACGCCTTGCGAGAGTTCCTTCGCCCGTTGATTCGCATCGTCCCAGAGCTTGCCGTGGACGATCACCTCGGCGCCGGTTTTCCTGATCCGTGCGCGGGTGGTTTCCGGTGTGGTGTGCGGCACCACGATGCAGGCTTTCAACCCCAGGCTGGCAGCAGCCACGGCGGTGGCGAAACCGGCATTGCCGCCGGAAGGACAGACGACTTTGCGTTTGCCCTGCGCTTTTGCCTGACTGCACAACAGGCCCATGCCACGCAATTTGAACGAGCCGCTGGGTTGCAGGTTTTCCAGCTTGAGCCAGATCCGCCGGGCCGGCGTCGACAGGCCCGGGTGCAAAATCAACGGTGTTCTGATGTGAAGCATGGTGGAGCTCCTTAAGGGTGAACGGTCCTAATCCAAGCTTAGTTCACCCTGCCCGGCGGCTACTGCTTTAGCGATAACGCGGTGCCGCAATGGAGTTGCCGAACAAGCCTGACAGCGTCTGGCGCTGAGCTTCGTAGGCGTCCCACTTGTCGCCATCGTGCAGGCCCGGAATGGTCACCACTTCACCTTGCGCCAGCCCCGCCAACGCGGCATCGACCATGTCCTGGGCGGACATCACGATCTCTTGCGGCAGGTTTTCCACCGGGTTGCCGGCCTCACTCCAGAAGTCGGTGGCGGTAGCGCCGGGCAATACGGCCTGGATGCGAATGCCTTTGTCCGCCAGCTCGCGGTGCATGGATTGGCTCAGGCCGAGGACAAACGCCTTGGTCCCGCCATACACGCCGTTGAGTATTTCCGGGGCGATGGCAACGATCGAGGAGATATTGATCACCGTCCCGGTGCCGCGAGCGACGAAGCCTGGCACCACCGCGTAAGCGAGGCGCATCAACGCGGTCACGTTGAGGGTGATCATGTCTTCCATGTCATCCACCGGGCTGCCGAGCAGCGGCATGACAGCGCCGACCCCGGCGTTGTTGACCAACAGGGTGATACTGGCGTCGGAGCGTAGAATTTCTTCGACCCGCCGCACGTCGGCCTTGTCTTTCAGATCAGCTGCGACCACTTCGACGGCGCGGCCGGTTTCGTTACTCAGGTGGTTGGCCAAGGCGTTGAGTTTTGCCTGGCTGCGGGCGACCAGAATCAGGTCGTAACCCTGCCGGGCGAGACGGTCGGCATACACCGCGCCGATGCCCGAAGAAGCGCCAGTGATCAGAGCGGTACCTTTGGATGAGAGGGCCATGTCGATTTCCTTCACAGTGAGGCGATAACTTCGCCGGGTGTGAACCGTTATAAATGGTCTAACGCTCGTCTCAAATGACGTTTAAAGTACGTTTTTCGGACACGACCTTTTGAGGGCATCTCGATGACTTCCGTGGCATTTGTAGTGTTTGAAGGGTTCCAGTCCATGGCGCTGGCGGCCATGCCGGTGTTCGAGTACGCCAACTTCAGCGCTGGCGAGGCGCTTTATGACGTCAGCGTATTGTCCGAAGACGGCCGCACATTGCGCGCTTCCGGTGGACTGAGCGTCGGCACCGAGGCCTTTGGTGAGCGGGTGTTTGATACGGTGATTGTGGTGGGCGGCGATGCCATCCTCGAGCAGGCACCCGAGGGCGTGCTGAACTACCTGCGCGCAAACGTTAAAACCGCGCGGCGCACGGCGTCGATCTGCTCCGGGGCGTTCGTCCTGGCCCAGGCCGGTTTGCTCGACGGACGGCGGGCCACGACCCACTGGGCTTATGCACGGGAGCTGCAAGCGCGGTTTCCGTCGATCAAGGTCGAGGAAGACCGCATCTACGTCGTCGACGGTTCGATCTGGACGTCTGCCGGGATGACCGCCGGCATCGACCTGGCGTTGGCCATGGTGGAAAAGGATCACGGCGCTGCCCTGGCCCGTTCCGTGGCGCAGAAACTGGTGATGTACCACCGCCGCGCGGGTGGCCAGTCGCAGCACTCAGCGCTGCTGGAACTGGAAGCGAAATCCGACCGCATTCAAACCGTCCTTGGCTATGCGCGAGAACACCTCACCGAGACGTTGTCGGTGGAGCAACTGGCGGACGTCGCGCGCCTCAGTCCTCGGCAATTCAGCCGGGCCTTCCGGGCGGAAACCGGTCAATCACCGGCCAAAGCCATCGAGAACCTGCGCCTGGAAACGGCACGGCAGATGCTGGAACGCGGGCGCCTCACCCTCGATCAGATCGCCGAAGAGTCCGGCTTCAGCGACTGCCGCCGCATGCGCGAAGCCTTCCTTCGGGCGTTCGGACAGCCGCCGCAGGTGATTCGGCGTAATGCCCGTTCAGCGTAGGAGCTGCCGCAGGCTGCGATCTTTTGATCTTGTTTTTAAAAGCGAAGATCAAAAGATCGCAGCCTGCGGCAGCTCCTACAATGAACGGTGTCAGGTCCGTTTGTGGAGATGCAGATGAAAATCTCGGCCAAACTGGCGTTTTTCGCCGTTGTTTCCACCCTCGCCTACCTTGGGCTCGCGGTGTGGGGGCTTGGCGGATTCTCGGCGTTTTTCTCTCATGCACCGCTGGTGGTCATTGTGTTGGCCACTTTGGTGATGGCCATTGCGTCCTTGTTCACCGAGGTCAACCTGAGTTCCGGCGAACGTGAAGACCGGGCCAATCGCTGGGTGCTGCCGGCGTTCGGGGTGATCGGATTATTGAGCGGGTACCTGCCGGCCTACACCGACCGGATCGATTTCTGGACCTTCGGTGGCGAAGGTGTGCGCTGGCTCGGGGCATTGCTGTTCATCATCGGCGGCACGCTGCGGCTGTGGCCGGTGTTTGTGCTGGGCAAGCGTTTCAGTGGACTGGTGGCGATTCAGCCGGGGCACACGCTGGTCACCGACGGGATTTATCGCACCTTGCGCAACCCCAGTTACCTGGGGCTGATGATCACTGCGGTGGGCTGGGCACTGGCCTTTCGCTCCGGCGTTGGCTTGTTGCTGGCCGCGGTGACGCTGATCCCCTTGATCGCCCGCATTCACGCCGAAGAAGGCCTGTTAAGGGCGCAGTTCGGCAGTGAATACGAGGCTTATTGCGCCCGCAGTTGGCGGTTGATTCCCGGGGTTTACTGAAACAACACAACCCTAATGTGGGAGCGAGCTTGCTCGCGATAGCGATCTTTTAGTCACATCAGTGTTGAATGTGCTGACGCCATCGCGAGCAAGCTCGCTCCCACATTAGATAGTGTGCAGGCGGATTTGGTCGTCGTGATCCACATGGGCGACGACCGACTCATAGCTGGTGAGCGTGGCATGCGGGGTCTGGAGCGGATGGTCGTGGGTCGCGGTCACCACGATCAGGCCCGCGCCCGCTGCCTCGGCGGCGAGAATGCCCACGGTGGCGTCTTCGAAAATCAGGCAGTCGGCCGGTTCAACGCCCAAGCGCTTGGCCGCCAGTCGATAGCCCGCGGGATCAGGCTTTCCGGCACTGACGTCTTCGGCAGTGACCATCACCAAAGGCTGCGGAATACCCGCCGCGGCCATCCGCCGTAGCGCCAATGCCTTCGGCGCCGAGGTGACGATAGCCCACTGGTTGGCGGGCAGCGAGTTCAGGAAATTCGCCGCGCCCGGCACTTCGATGATCCCCTCGACATCCTCGATTTCCGCCTCGGTGATGAACGCAGCTTCAACCTCGGCATCCACCCCGGGCAACGCCAGGCGATTGATGGTGTCGATGGCGCGAACGCCATGGATGGTGGGCAGGAAGGTTTCGACATCGACACCGTGGCGCAAGGCCCAGGCCGCCCAGATCCGCTCGGCAGCGGCGATGGAATTGAGGACGGTGCCGTCCATATCGAACAGAAAAGCGCGGTACGGGGTATTGAAGACAGATTCTTGAGCAGACAAGGGGGAGCTACCTCTCGCAAGTGCCAGGCGGGTTCGCCGAACAATGTAGCATTTGCGAGGAGCTGCCGAACGCGGCCCGAGCCTTCGGCAACTCCTGAAGAGGATTTCCTTACTAAGCGGGACGCGGTGCTTCGACAGGCGGGGTGCCGTCGTGAAACATCGTCTTCAGTTGAGCACGCAGTTCCGGTGAGTCGGTGTGCTTGTGAACACTGACCGCATGCTGTGCGGCGGCCTCGAGCAGTTCGTTTTCAGAGTCTGCGGACAGTGCAACCGAGCATTTGGCATCGCTTGGAAACTCGCGGCAGTCGATGTATTTACGCGCCATGATCTTCTCCTCCCTACGACGAAGGCAGGCCTTGGCCTGCGTGAACGATCACTCGACGCGCCACCCCATCCATCAAACACGATTGCAGGTCGCACCGAGTGTGCCGACTCTTGAAGTATAGGCCCGCCACGTCTGCAGGTTCTAAAGGGTACGTTTCGACTTCAAGGCACCTTCCACACAGTCCAGCAACTGCCCAAGCGCCCATGGTTTCTTGATGAACGACACCGAATGCCTGACCCCGGCACTTTCCGGCGTTTCAAAACCGGACATGATCATGATCGGTTTGTCGGGCCAGCGGTCGCCAAACAGATTGGCCAGGTCCGCGCCATTGAGTTTGCCCGGCATGGTGATGTCCGTAAGCAATAGACAGACGCCGTCCGAGTGTTGTTCCAGGTACGCTGATGCGGCGTCCGCACTGACATGCGGTTCAACCACAAAGCCTTCTTCCTGAAGAATTTCGCAGAGAAACTCCAGGATCAGCGGGTCGTCCTCAACCACAAGAATCAAACCGTCAGGGAGATGATCGCCCTCCGTCGATATTGGTCTCATGACTGTGCCACTCCCTGATTGCCTAAATGAGTTCGCGCGCTTAAATCCGCTGCCTATCAGGTATGAGCAGCGGACTTCTCGGAAAATTCATTTTTGATGCAACCAGACGACGAAATCAGGCGTCCTGCAAAATCAGATCGGCGCCCTTCTCCGCCACCATCAGCACCGCGGCGTGAGTATTGCCGGAGGTCACGTTAGGGAAAATCGATGCATCAACAATGCGCAAACCGTCTAGACCATGGACTTTAAGGCGCTTGTCGACCACCGATATCTGTTCGTCCGCGCCCATCGCGCAGGAACCGCACAGGTGATAAATCGAACCGCTGTTTTCGCGAAAGTACTGCAGCATCTGTTCGTCACTTTCGATGGCCGGCCCCGGCAGCACTTCTTCGACAGTAATGCCTTTGAGTGCCGGCGCCTGCATGATTTTGCGCATCAAGCGACTGCCCTGGATCACCTCGTCGATATCCTTTTGCGTACTCAGGTAATTCGGGTCGATCAGCGCCGCGTCCCGCGGATTTTTCGAGGCGATCTCGATGTGCCCGCGACTCGTCGGGCGGCAGGGATTGAAGCACAACAAGAAGCCTGAATAGGGTTCCGGCTTGAGGCTGGCCTTGTTGTTTTTCGGGATCTGGTACGACAGCGGATTGAAGTACAACTGCAGGTTAGGATTGGCTTGCAGCTCGTTGCCCCGGAAGAATCCGCCGGCCTGATTGACGCTCATCGCCAGTGCGCCCTTGCGGGTGAACAGGTACTTCAAACCCAGTTTGAACTGACCGAACAGCGAGCTCAGTTGATCGTTGAGCGTCGGGATGTTGGCCTTGTAGTAGTAACTGGCGCACAGGTGGTCTTGCAGGTTCTGCCCCACCGCCGGCAGGTGTTTGACCAAGGGGATGTTGTGCTTGGCCAGCAGCGCCTGATCCGCAACACCGGACAATTGCAGGATCTTCGGCGTGTCCACGGCACCGGCGCAAAGAATGACTTCCTTGTTGGCGGTAAATGTCCGCACCACGCCGTGCTGGGTGATGGAAATCCCGGTCGCCCGGCCGTTATCAAACAACACCCGATCCACCAGCGCGTAATGCTCGACCGTCAGGTTTGGCCGGCTCAATGCCGGATGCAGGTGCGCAAAACTGCTGGAGCAACGCTGACCGTTGCGGGTATTGACGTCGTAGATGCCCGAACCTTCAAATTTCGGGCCGTTGAAGTCGTCGCTATGGGGATAACCCAGTTCATCGCAGCCCTTGAGGAACACATCGCAAATCGGATGAGTCTGGCCCTTCATCGGCGTGATGCTGATCGGGCCGCTGCCGCCGTGGTACTCGCTGTCGCCCAGCGGATGGTTTTCCAGTTTCCGGAAGTACGGCAGCACGTCCTTGAAGCCCCAGCCTTCATTGCCGTTAGCCGCCCAGTCGTCGAAGTCATGGGCCTGGCCACGGACGTAGATCATCGCGTTGATCGAGCCCGAACCACCCTGTACCTTGCCCCGCGGGGCATAGATTTCGCGGTTGTTCAGCTGTTTTTGCGGCTGGCTGTAGTACATCCAGTTGAAGGTCGGGTTGTAATACATTTTGGCGAAGCCGACCGGGATCCTGAACCACAGGGAACTGTCCTTGCCGCCCGCTTCCAGCAGCAACACCGAGTGTTTCCCGGACGCCGAGAGCCGATTGGCAAGGATGCAGCCTGCGGCGCCTGCGCCAGCGATGATGTAGTCGTAAGTCATGCACGGTTACCGCGTAAGTCGTTGTACAAAAAACCCGCCCGCCTCCCTCTGTAGGAGCTGTCGAGTGCAACGAGGCTGCGATCTTTTGATTTTTAAAAGCCAGATCAAAAAATCGCAGCCTGCGGCAGCTCCTACAGGGGGTTGCGCCCTCTCCCGTCAGCCTCGAGCTGGCGATGTGTCTTTGACGTCAGCCGGGGTCGGCGCCATTTGCAGGTGCAGGCGCTCGCCGGTGTACGGCGAATGCTTGCGCACCACGTCCATGTTCAGCTCCACGCCCAGGCCCGGTTCGGTGGACGGGATGATGTAACCGTCCTCCCATTGCAGCGGTTTGGTCAGGACTTCGGCATGGAACCCGCCCCAGGTCATGATGCTTTCCTGGATCAGGAAGTTCGGCGTACAGGTGGCCAACTGGAAACTCGCCGCCGCGCCAATCGGCCCGTTGTAGAGGTGCGGCGCGATCTGCGCGTAATAAGCTTCGGCCATGCTCGCAATCTTTTTTGCTTCCAGCAGACCGCCGCAGCGGGCCACGTTCATCTGCAAAATCGACGCGCCACCCGCCTGCAACAGCTTGAAGAATTCGTACTTGGTGGTCAGCCGTTCGCCGGTTGCAATCGGGATGCTGGTTTTGGCCGCGACTTGCGCCATGGCCTCTTCCTGGCCCGGCGGCACCGGTTCTTCGAACCACAACGGATCGTATTTCTCCAGGCGCTTGGCCAAACGAATCGCCGAGGACGGCACCATTTGCCCGTGGGTGCCGAACAGCAGGTCGCACTTGTCGCCTACCGCTTCGCGGATCTTGCGGCAGAAGGTTTCGCAGCGTTCCAGCACTTCCAGCGAAATCTGATGCCCGGAGTACGCGGTGTACGGCCCGGCCGGGTCGAATTTCACAGCGGTGAAACCTTTGTTCATGTTCTCGACCGCGCATTCCGCGGCCAGGTCCGGGTCGTCGTAGTCGTACTCGCCCTTGCTGTTGACCGGGTACAGGTAGGTGTAGGAACGCAGGCGTTCATTGACCTTGCCGCCCAACAGCTCATACACCGGTTTGTTCGCCGCTTTGCCGATGATGTCCCAGCAGGCCATCTCCAGGCCGCTGACCACGCCCATCATGGTCAGGTCCGGCCGCTGGGTGAAACCGCTCGAATAGGCCTGACGGAAGAAGCGTTCGATGTGGTGCGGGTCGTGGTTGAGCAGGTAGCGTTCGAACACGTCTTCGATGATCGGCAGCATGGCTTTCGGGCCGAAGGTCGCGGCGTAGATTTCGCCCACGCCTTCTATGCCGCAATCGGTCTTGATCTTGACGAACAGCCAATACATGCCGCCGATGTGCGGTGGCGGTACGGCGACGATATGGGTTTCAAGGGCGACGATTTTCATCTCAGGCACCTGTCTTTTTCAAAGATTTACGATTGATACGTGCGCGCAAGGTCAGGGCCGCGAGGGTCCCGAGCAGGCCGACGAAGGCGATGTAGCCGAAATACAGCTTGTAACCAAAGGCACCGGGGAAATGTTCGGTGAGGTAGCCGTTGATCAAGGGAATGAACGCGTCTGGCAAGTAACCGACCACCGAGACAATGCCGATGGCCAGGCCGGTGATGCGCAGCGGAATGTTGCAGGTGTCGAGGATCGCCCAGTACAAGCCGCGAATGGCGTAGGTCATCAAACCGATGAAAATCACCGTGCCGATCAGCAGGCCCATGCTGTTGAGTGCAGGGAACACGATGAGGCCGACCATCGCCAATGTCGCGAGGAACAGCGCCACGATCAGCACCGAAATGTTCGAGAACTTGTCACCCAGCCAGCCACCGCCAATACCGCCGATCGGGCGCATCCACAGTTTAATGGTGGTGATGGTGCCGGCCATGACTGCGGTCATGCCGCCGCCTTGCAGGTAATCGGAGAAGCTGTAGGTGGCCCAGAAGATGTGATAACCGCAGAACACGATGGCCGTCACCAACCACAATTCAGGGATTTTCACCAAGGTCGTCAGATCGCTGAGCAGGTTGAACTTGCCCTTCTCCACCGGCGCCGTGTCTTCCATGGACTTCGGATCCTTGATCAACACCAGCACACAGCCGATGGCGATACAGGTGAAGGCATAGAGGTAAACCACGTGCTTGAAACCTTCAGCCGCCGACTCGCCACGGGTTTCGGTGGCGAAGGCAAACAGCCCCAAAGCGACAGTCGCCAGCAAGGCTTCGACCAGTCCGCGACCGCCATCGAGAATGCCGAAGAACCGACCTTGTTCAGTGTGATGAGCAATCATCTTCACGCGTTTGAGCACCGAGGCCCAGAACGTCAGGCCGGTGGTCAGGCCCCAGCAACCGAAGATGATCATCAACCCGGTCATCGACGGCGCGGTGGAGTACCACAGGCCCAACGCTCCGGTGGCGACCAGCGAGAAGAAGATCAGAAAGCGTGGGGCAATACGGTCAGCCAGCCAACCGCTCGGCAAGTAACTGAGGAGGAAAATCGTCCCAAGCATCGAGTACAGATAACCCAGTTCGCTGTGGTTGATCTGGAACACTTCGAGCATGGTGGTCTGGTAGACCTGGCGCAGGTACAAGATCGGATAGATCGCACCGGCCGCCAGCACCAATAGCATCAGTTGGAAATAGCGACTTCCCTTGTCACTGTGGCTTTTTGTACCCGCGTTCGAACCCTGAACAGCGGCAGCAGTGGATGCATGCTTGGACATCTAGGAGACCTCGGGCAGCCCGGTGGTCCGGGTGCCCCTGATAATTGTTTTTATAGGTGGTGCGTGAGGCGTGTTGCGGGTGGATCAATACTTCATGACGACCAGACGGGTCTGGGTGAATTCGAGCATGCCGTGCTTGCCGTCATCGCCGCCCAGGCCCGAGCGTTTCCAGCCGGCGTGGAAGCCCTGGTACGGGTCCGCCGGGGTGCGATTGACGTACAACTCGCCGGCCTCGATGGCGTTGGCGACTTTCATCGTGGTGCGGTAGTTCTCGGTGTACAGCACCGAGGACAGACCGAACTGGTGATCGTTGGCCATGGCCAGCGCTTCGTCGATGTCGCGGTACTTGAGCACCGGCAGCACCGGGCCGAAGATTTCTTCCTGGATGATTTCCATGTCCTGACGGCAGCCGCTAAGCAGCGTCGGCGGGTAGAAATGACCCTTGCCTTGCGGCAGTACACCGCCGGTTTCCAGTACAGCACCGTCGGCAATGGCGCGCTCGACCATGGCGTGGATGCTCTGTTGCGAACTGGCGTTGACCAACGGGCCCATCAGGTTGGCGTCGGTGGCACGGTCACCGAACTTCACGGCTTTGATTTTGGCTTTCAGCAGCGCGAGGAACTGTTCATAGACGCTTTCCTGCACGTAGACCCGCTCGACCGCCGTGCACAACTGGCCGCAGTGGGTGGTCTTGGAGGCAACGATCGCGGTAGCGGCGGCTTCAAGATCGGCGTCGGCTTCGATGATCGCCGGGGTTTTGCCGCCCAGTTCCAGCGATGGCTTGGCGATGTTGGCCTTGCAGTAATCAAGCACGATGCGCCCGGCGTTGACGCTGCCGGTCAGGGTGATCAAACCAACAGCCTTATGGGTGCAAACGGTGGCGGCCGTGGCGTGATCCATGGTCAGGATATTGACCACGCCGGCGGGCAAACCGGATTGCTGCACAGCCTTGGCGATCTCGAACGCCGAGGTCGGGGTGTTATTGCTTGGACGCACCACCACCGTGTTGCCGGCAATCAACGCCGGGGCGATTTTGCGCAGCAACGTATAGACCGGGTAGTTGAACGGAATAAGGCAGGCAACGACGCCAATCGGCTCGCGGTGCAGAAAGAGGTTTTCGTTCGGGGTGTCGCTGGGAATGATCTCGCCTTCAATACGACGCGCCCACTCGGCGTGGTATCGGGTGATCTGCGCGGCGTAACGGGCTTCGTTGCTGGCATCGGCAACGGCCTTGCCGGATTCAGCGGCCAGGGCTGCGCCGATGTTTTCGGCGCAGGCATCGAGGGCGTCGGCGAAGGAACGCAGGTGTTCGGCGCGTTCGATGCTGGTGAGTTTGCCCCAGGTTTTCTGGGCGGCCGCGGCGGCTTCGACGGCTGCGGTGGCTTCATCGGCGGTCGCCGCTGAAACATGGCCCACCAACGCTTCGGTCGCCGGGTTGTAGACTGCGATCAGCGCTTCGCTGGCAGGTTCAATGAAGTGACCGTTGACAAAATTTCGCTCGGTTCGCATGTGCATCGCCCATCGTTGTTTTTATCCAGTGAATGCAGTCTTGTCATTGGACCGGTGTTGAACAAACGATTTATTGAGCGATGCAACATTCGAAAAATGCAGGTTACTGCGCTATCGATGAAATTCCCTGTAGGAGCCGAGCTTGCTCGCGATGGCGGCGGATCAGCCAACACCTATGTTGAATGACATACCGCCATCGCGAGCAAGCTCGGCTCCTACAGGGGTTTAGGGGTGTTCAGGTGGCGGCGGTCGAGGGTTCGAGCTGCCGTTGCGCCAACCAGATCTCTTCCTGCAACCACTGACTGAACACCTGCAATTGCGGCATCAGCGTCTGCTCGGGCCGGGTCACCAGCCAGTAGGATTGATGCCCTTCCACATGCACGTTCAGCACTTGGGTCAGTTGCCCGTTGGCCAGTTCCGAAGCGACCATGTGCCAGTCGGCAATGGTGATGCCCAGGCCGTCGATCGCCGCGCGGATTGCCAGGTCCAGAAGGTCGAATTCATAACCGCCCTGGGTGTCGACACCGGTGATTCGCGCGGCGTCCAGCCAGTGTTTCCAGGTCAGGTAACGCTGGTCCTCTCGGGCCAGTACATGCAACAGCGTCAAGCGATTGAGGTCGATGCCCCGCTCGTTCCACTCCCGCGCATACAAGGACGGCGCACACACCGCGATGTGCCGTTCCTGGATCAGCAGCGAACTGTCCAGGCCGTCCCATTCACCGTCGCCAAAACGGATCGCGCAATCCAGCGTACTGGTTTCCGCCAGGCTGTCCTGCAAGCGCGTGGTGATGCTCAGTTCCAGTTCCGGATGCTTCTCGCGCAGCCGCCCCAGACGCGGCATCAACCAGCGGTTGGTGAAGGTTGGCGGCGCGTTGATGTGCAGGCGATTGGAATGGGTTTTCTGCTGAATGCTGCGCACCGTCAGTTCGATTTTGTCGAAGGACTGATGCAATGCCCGCAACAGAATCCGACCGGCGCTGGTCAACTCGAGGTGGTGGTGACGGCGCTCCAGCAGCGTCTCTTCAAGCTGTTCTTCCAGCTGGCGCACCTGCCGGCTGACGGCGCTTTGCGTCACGTTCAGCAACTCGGCGGCACGGGTGAAGCTGCCCGTACTACCAGCGACTTCAAAGGCTTTCAGCGCGTTGAGGCCGGGCATTTTTCGTTTCATGGAGGGCTCTCGGGATGAGTGACAAGACGCAAAGCATCCCACGCTCGCTGTGCATTGTCCTACAGGATTTTCTCAGTAACATGCATCTGGAGAAGGTTTACTCGCATTTTTTATCGTTTGTTCATCACTCCGCTCATAGCAAGACTTGCCGGCATCTCTAATAAAAAAAATCGAGAGCTGCCCCATGCCCTTCCCTGTTTCTTTGCGCCTCAGTCCTCTGCACATCGCTCTACTCTGCACCTTTGCGGCGCCTGCCATGGCCGTGCAAGTGACCGACAACCTCGACCTCGGCGGCGCTGTTCGCGCGCGCTGGGACTACGATCCGGATCGCGATATCCAGAAGTTCGGCCTCGACACGGTGTTCCTCAGCGCCAAGTACAACTCCGACAGCTGGATCGGTGAGGCTCAGTACCGTTTCTACGGGCGGTCTTACCCTTACCAGTACACCAAGAACTACGGTGACATCCAGTTCGCCAAGTTCGCGTGGGCCGGCTACAAGTTCAACCCCGACCAGCAAGTGCAAGTGGGCCTGAACACGGTGCCGTTCGGTTTGCAGCCGTACTTCGGCAGCACGTTCTACGAAACCCTGGGCAACGTCATCGGCCTGGAGGATGTGCAACAGGTTGGTGCCAAGTACATCCAGCAATCGGGCGACTGGAACCTTCAGGCCGGTTACTACCTGCGCCCGGCGTGGCAAGGCAAAGGCACCAGCAACGGGGTCACCTACTCCAGCGTGGTGTCCGAAGCCGACAGTTACGTCGCCGACGGCAGCAAAAACCAGGAACGCAACACCGTGGTGTTGCGCGTGGCCAAGGCCCTGGACCTGGGACCATGGAAGTCTGAAATCGGCCTCTCCGGCCTGACGTCGTCGCTTCAGAATAGAGACACCAATGACGATGGCCGGCGTAACGCCGTGGCCGTTCACTATTTGGGCAAGAACGGTCCGTGGGGCGTGCAGTTGCAGGCAGCGCGGCAACAGATGTCGCCACGCAACGCCGGCACTGATGAACTGGTGACGCTTGGCGGTTACGACGGCACGTACAACGTCGCCAGTCGCGGCAATCTGTATGTGGCGGATGTGAGTTATGACGTGGCCGGCAAGCACCTGTTCAATCAGGTCAGCGGCGTGAAGCTGTACGTCAACTACAGCGCCTTTGATAAATCCGCCGACGACTTCAAGACCTCGCAACGGATGATCCTCGGCACCTCGTTCTCGTTGAGCAAACTGTGGATCACGACGGAATGGATCTACGGCAAGAACGATCCGTACATCGGAGGTAGCAGCTACACCCAGAGTTTGGGAGCGGGTGGTAGTGACCAGTGGGAAAACCAGTTGTATATGAACATCGGGTATTACTTCTGATCCGGCATTTTTGGCGTCCTTGAGGACGCCATCGCGAGCAAGCTCGCTCCCACAGGTTTTGTGTGCGCCGTAAATCACTGTGGGAGCGAGCTTGCTCCGGGCGGCGTTCCGACGATGGCGCCAGCCCAAACAACACTTGCATAAGCCCATTACCAATAGTCAGATAGGCCCTACAGAACAATCACCATCCCGACAAAAATAACAAACCGACCCGATGCAGCACCCGAGGCCGGTGCGGAGCCATCCTTCCATGCGTCAACTGCCCTCGCTCAATATGCTGCGCGTCTTCGAAGAGGTTGCGCGGCATCGCAGCTTCAGTCAGGCGGCTTTGGGATTAAACGTCACCCAGGGCGCCGTCAGCCGGCAGATCAAACAGCTTGAAGACTACCTCGGTGTAGCTCTGTTCGTACGCACTCCCCAAGGTCTGACACTGACCGAAACCGGCTCCGCCCTCTCCCCGCATCTGGCGGAGGCCTTCGACCACATCGAGCGCGCCCTGCAAGCGGTGCGCGTGCCCAATCTGCGTCAGCGTCTGCGAATCCTCGCACCACCGACCTGGGCGACTCGTTGGTTGTCGGCGCACCTGCGAGTGTTCTGCCAACGCTACCCGGACATCAGCCTGAGCGTGACTAACCAGGCCAACCACGACAGCCTCGCCGAAGTCGACTGCCACATCCGCTTCGGCCTCGAAGCCGCCAGTCATTGCAGCAGTCAGTTGCTGGTGATGGAGCGTCACATCGCCGTGGCCAGTCCAGAGCTGTTCAACGACGGCCAGCCGCCGGACCTGCGGCAGTTTCCGTTGCTGCACATCCTGCACGACGGCAAACGCTTGAAGGTCTGGGAGAACTGGTTAGCCGCGATGGGCCGGGACGATGTTGATGCGGGGCAAGGACTGGAATTCAGCACGCTGGATCAGGTGATCCATACCGCACTGGCGGGGGGTGGATTGGCGGTGATTGACCGGCAGATGATCGAGAAGGAACTGGCGAATGGCAGCCTTTTACCGATCACTCCGGTGGAAGTGATCGGTCCGTATGGCTATTGGCTGGATGTTGCGAATGACAAAAAAGGGTTGTCGAAGGTGCGGTTGTTTACGGATTGGCTAGGGTTGGTCAGTAATCCCTAAAGCCACCGACATTCCATGTGGGAGCGAGCTTGCTCGCGATGAGGGCATGACATTCAACATTTATGCTGAATGACACTCCGCCTTCGCGAGCAAGCTCGCTCCCACATTGGAACTTTGACAGTCTGTTAAACCGGGGCAACCACTTTCACTGCCACCGTTGCACTCCCCTCCACCGGACTCTGCGCCTTGCACGCCTGACTCAGCGTCAGCAATTTAGTCTCCGGCGCCCAGGCCCAAGACAACAACGCGCCCAGTGCCAAAATCGCCGCCAGAATGCCCATGGTCGGGCTCAATCCAATCCCCGCCACGCTCACCGGCAACAGGAAGGTACTGACCGCCGACCCCAAACGACTCACCGCTGTGGCAAGACCGATCCCGCTGGCCCGCACTTCAGTCGGAAAGCTCTCGGCCGGGAACACCCCCACCAGATTGCTCACCGCCGACAACACCAGCGTAAACAGCCCAAACACCAGCACCATCAAGAACGCTGCGCTACTCGGCAACACCGCCAAAAGGAACAACGCCACCGCGAGAATGATGAACGAGTTGATCAAAAAGCCCCGGCGAGAGAATTTGATCGTGCACCAGATCCCGATCAGCGCGCCCAGAATCAACAGCATGTTCAGCATTAACTCGGTACCAAAACCTTCGGCCAGACCCATCTTCTGCAGAATCGACGGCAGGAAGGTGTAGATGGCGAAGTACGGCATGACGATGCAGACGAAGAACAGGCAATTGAACGCGGTGCGCTTGCGGTATTCACGACTGAACAGCACCGCGTAACCGGAGCGGGTTTCGGTGGATTGTGTTTCGTCGAGCTCGACGTTGTCGCCCAGATGCTTCTTGACGATCGCTCGCGCCTCGGCAATCCGACCCTGATTCACCAGCCACCGCGGCGACTCGGGCGTGCCGATACGGGCGATCAGAATAAATGCCGCCGGAATCGCCGACGAGGCCAGCATCCAGCGCCAGGCATCGTCCCCGAGGCTGAGCATGGCGGTGCCGACGAAGGTCGCTGCCACGTAGCCGAAGGTCCAGATCACGCTGAACGAACCGAGCAACACGCCGCGGTGTTTCTTCGGCGCAAACTCGGCCAGCATGGCGTGACCGACGCTGAAGTCACCCCCCAGCCCGATACCGATCAGCACCCGACAGAGAAACAGGCCCATCGCCGTTTCGGCGTAGAACTGCATCACAGAAGCAATGGTGATCAACACGAAGCTGACCAGGAAGATTTTCTGCCGGCCGACTTTGTCGGAAATCCAGCCAAAAAACAGACTGCCGAGAAACAAACCGATCAGCGCCGAAGCCCCAATCAATCCCTGCCAGAACGCATCCAGCTGCATCTGTGGACTCAGCAGCGTAAACGCGATACCGATCAGACCGAGGATGTAGCCGTCAGTGAAGTGCGCACCGAAGGTCAGGCCGGCGATCTTGAGATGGAAGCGCCCGATGGGCAGGTCGTCGATTTTTACCGGTTGTACGGACATGTAAGTCTCCAATTGTTGTTATTGACGGAGAAATGAAACCGATAGCTCTTGAACTTGTGGGAGCGAGCTTGCTCGCGATAGCGGTGTATCAGTCAACATCCATGTTGAATGTGATGGCCTCATCGCGAGCAAGCTCGCTCCCACAGTGGTTTATGGCGGGGGCTTAGAGGCTGCCCATTAACAGGTATTTGATTTCCAGGTAGTCATCCAGACCGTACTTCGAACCTTCGCGCCCCAGGCCCGATTCCTTGATGCCACCGAATGGCGCCACTTCCGTGGAAATGATCCCTTCGTTGATCCCGACCATGCCGGCTTCCAGGCCTTCGGCCATGCGCCAAACGCGGCCGATGTCGCGGCTATAGAAGTAGGCCGACAAACCGTACGGTGTGTCGTTGGCCCGTTGCAGCACCTCGGCCTCGTCCTTGAAGCGGAAGCACGCAGCCACCGGGCCGAAGGTTTCGTCCTGAGCGATCAGCATGTCGCTGTTGGCTTCGGTGAGGATGGTCGGCTCATAAAAGGTGCCGCCCAGTGCGTGACGGCGACCGCCGCACAGCAACTTCGCGCCCTTCTCCAGCGCATCGCCCACATGCAGTTCGACCTTGGCCAGCGCAGCCGCGTTGATCAGCGGACCTTGCTCGGTTTCACCCTCCAGCGCGCTACCCACCCGCATCGCCGCAACGGCTTCAGCGAGTTTGCCGGTGAAGGCTTCGTAGACGCCGTCCTGAATGAAGAAGCGGTTCACACAGACGCAGGTCTGCCCGGTGTTGCGGAATTTAGAGGCCATCGCGCCTTTGACGGCGGCATCCAGATCAGCATCGTCGAACACAATGAACGGCGCGTTGCCGCCCAATTCCAGCGAGACTTTTTTCAGGGTGTCGGCGGCCTGACGCATCAGCAATTTGCCAGTGCGGGTGGAGCCGGTGAACGACAATTTGCGCACGATGCTGGAGGCTTGCAGCGCGCCGCCAATGGCAACTGCATCGCCGGAAACGATGTTGAACACACCGGCCGGAATGCCCGCCTGTTCGGCCAACACTGCCAGGGCGAACGCCGACAGCGGCGTCTCTTCCGACGGTTTGAGAATCATTGTGCAACCGGCCGCCAGTGCCGGGCCGACCTTGCGAGTGACCATCGCCAGCGGGAAATTCCACGGGGTGATCGCAGCGACCACACCGATGGCTTCCTTGACCACGATGATCCGCGCATCAGCCTTGTGGCTTGGAATCACGTCGCCGTAAGCGCGTTTGGCTTCTTCAGCGAACCACTCCAGAAAGCTCGCGGCATAGACCACTTCACCCATGGCTTCGGCCAGTGGCTTGCCTTGTTCGCGGCTGAGCAAGGTCGCAAGATCTTTCTGGTTGCTCAACATCAGCTCGCTCCAGCGCTTGAGCTTCTGGCTGCGTTCCTTGGCGGTCAACTTGCGCCAGGCTGGCAAAGCGCGGTTGGCGGCGTCGATGGCGAGGTTGGTTTCTTCAGCGCCAGCCTTTCGTACGTCAGTAATCAACTCGCCATTGGCCGGGTTGAAAACCGAGTAGGTCGAACCACCGCTGGACCATTGGCCGTCGATGAAATTGCCGTTACGGATCAGCGCGCTCATGCCACAGCCTCAGTCAGATTGAAGCGCTCCAGACCCGGACGGGCCGAACGCAAGATACGTTTACCGGCGGTGTAATCGTTGATCACGTCGCACGGGGTGTAATTGCGTTCCAGCTCGTACAGCTCATCTGCGTCGAGTTTGGTCTCCAGCGCTGCCAAGGCACTGTCGAACTGTTCTGTGGTGTCGGCGCCCACCAGCATGCAATCCACGCCAGGATGATTGGCGACCCAGGCCTGAGCGATCTGCGCGTTGGAAACACCGCGAGCGCGGGCGACACGCTGTACCGAATGTGCGATCTCGAACGAAGCCTCGTCGCTGTACATCTGCTGAGTGAAGAAGTCGGTCTGGTTGCGGGTCGATTGCACATCGCCGGTCAACAAACCACGGGCCAGCGGACTGAACACCGACACCCCAAGGCCTTGATCGCGGCAAAACGGGATCATCTCGCGCTCTTCTTCGCGGTAGGCGCAGTTCAGTTGCAGCTGCATGTTGATCGGTTTGACCCAGTCATTGCGCTCGCAGGCCATGAGGATTTTCGCCAGTTGCCCGGTGAGCATGGTCGAGACACCGATGTAACGCGCCTTGCCGGAACGCACGATGTCGTTCATGGCGCTCATGGTTTCTTCGACCGGCGTGTTCACGTCGAAGTAATGCAGCATGAACACGTCGACGTAATCCATGTTCAGACGCTTCAGCGACGCATCGATGCTGTCCATGATGTGCTTACGCGAATGACCGCTGGCGTTGATCCCGGTGCGAGTGCCGTAACCGACTTTGGTGGTGATCACCAGGTCTTCGCGCCGGGCCAGGCGCTTGACGATGCGCCCCACCACTTCCTCGCCGACACCGGCGGAATAGAAATCCGCGAGGTCGATGAAATTCACGCCGCTGTCCAATGCGTGCGCGACGATCGGCTCGCTTTTCTTCTCATCGAAGATCCACGGTTTCCAATCGGGGGTGCCCATGTTCATGGTACCCAGGCACAGGCGGGAGACTTGCAGGCCGGAGTTGCCCAAACGAATGTATTGCATGGCGCGGACCTCAGGCTTTTGGCGTGTAGAAAGGGTTGCTGATGTGATTGACCACATCCGCCAGTTGCGCCGTTTCCGGTTTGCCGGTCAGCGCCGCACGAATCGCCGTGCGGCAGGCGTTGTAGTTGTTCAGGTAGACCGCATCCAGATCGTCGCAGGCCGGGTTGACCCAGTTCGCGGTCACGATGGCCCACTCGTCTTCGGCTTCCGGCGGCAAGGTGCCGTCCAGCAGCGCTTCAAGCACAGCCTTGGCGATCCCGGCCTGCGACGCGCCCCACGTGGCGTTACCGTGCAGGTCACTGCTGATCGCGGCTTTGTTGACGTAAAGGGTCATCGGCTTGACCGGAATGTTCGGCTGGGCGATCACCATGAACGGACAATGCCCTTGACTTGGCGACGCCAGGCTATTGGCAAACGCCTGCCCTGCCGGGCCGTTGCGCGGACCGATCAGAATGTTGATGTGAGCGGCATTCACGCCCGGGCCTTCGAAGCCTTCACCGATGCACAGGTCGAGTTCTTTCATGAGTTATTACTCTTCAGGGATTTGGGTTGATCAGAAGTGCACGCGAACCATGGAGGTCGCGTGACAAATGTCGGGGTTCGAAGAGCGCGGGTGTGGCAGTGAGGATGAGTCATGGGTGCAAACGCTCTTTTTTGTTGTTGATGAGCTGTGTTTGCGATTTTTTAACACCGGGGGTTTGCGGGGCTGTAACCATTAAAAGTCATGAGGGCATGACTTCAAGTCATACCCTATACAACCTGTAGAAAAACCTGTGGGAGCGAGCTTGCTCCGGGCGGCGTTCCGACGATAGCGGTGGGTCAGGTTATGCATCTGCTGACTGACACTCCGCTATCGCGAGCAAGCTCGCTCCCACAGGGATTGCGGTTGTATTGGATTACTGCGACATAGCGTCTTTGCTCATGTTGTCCTTGGACATCGCATCTTTCTTCATCGCATCTTTGCTCATGGCGTCCTTGGACATGCTGTCTTTCTTCATGGTGTCCTTGGCCATGGAATCCTTTTTCATCGTATCTTTCTTCATGGCGTCTTTGGACATCGAGTCCTTGCTCATGCTCTCGTTGCTCATGGTGTCGGCGGCGTACACGCTGGCGACGCCCATGGCCAAGAACAGGGAGAGTGCGGCGGAGGCTAACTTCTTCATGGTGCAGTTCCTTATAGGGGTGGGGTTGTTGCAGTGAAGTGGCCAGGCCCCCGTCAGCTACCACCGAACCAGTTGTAGCCCTGGTCTTCCCAGTAGCCACCCGGATAGGTGTTGGTGACGAAAATCGCCTGAATGTGTTTGGGATTCTTGTAGCCCAGCTTGGTGGGCATGCGCAGCTTCATCGGGAAGCCGTATTCGCGAGGCAACACTGCGCCGTCATAGGTCAGCGTCAACAAGGTTTGCGAGTGCAGTGCGGTGGCCATGTCGATGCTGGTGTAGTAGTCGTCCGCGCATTTGAAGCCGACATATTTGGCATCCGTGTCGGCACCGACCCGTTTCAGGAAGTCGCTGAACCGTACACCGCCCCAGCGGCCGATCGCGCTCCAGCCTTCCACGCAAATGTGCCGGGTGATCTGTTCGGTCTGCGCCATGGCGCGCAGTTCTTCGAGCCGCCAGCTGCGCTTGTCGGCGACCATGCCGGTCACTTCCAGTCGATAACTCTCTTCCTCCACCGTCGGCGCCTCGTCGATGCCGTAGAAGGCATTGAAAGGAAACGGCCGGGTGATCATTGACTCGGGATAAGTCGGTGCCAGGGCGTTGGGATTGAACAGCCAGCCCTGCACCCGATCGTTGAACCGGGACATCGAGGACAGCGCGGTCTCGACGCTTTTGTTATCGGTGATGTTGCAGCCGGACAACATGGCCACGCCGCCGAGGGTCAGGCTGCGCATCAGGAACGAGCGTCGTGAGCGGTCCTCGATCTGTGGTGCGAGGATCTTTCTGGCGTCTGTCAGGATGGACGATTCGTCCAGCCCTGAGCCTTGAATGCGCTTTTTCATACGACCTCCTTGCGACCGACAATCATGGCCCACAACGTTTTGGGAACCAGCGCGACCATCACCAGATGAACCGCGACAAAGGCCACCAACAGCGACATCGCGATGAAGTGCACGTGCCGCGCGCCTTCGTAACCGCCCAGCAGTTCACGCAACAGAGGAAACTGGACGGACTTCCACAACACCAGACCGGAAATCACCAGCATCGTGATGTCGACCATCACGAACAGGTACGCCACCCGTTGCACCTGGTTGTAATGACTCAGATCGGCATGCCCCAATCGCCCCCGCAATGCCGCCGACAGGTCATGCAAAACCCCTTTGGGTGAAACCGGGAAAAAGCGCCGTTTCAGACGACCACTGACGAGGTTGATGATCAGGTAGACAAGGCCGTTGACGGCCAGAAACCACATCGCCGCGAAATGCCATTGCAATGCGCCACCGAGCCAGCCACCCAACGTGATTGCCTTGGGAAAACTGAAGTCGTAAAGCGGTGAAGCGTTATAGATTCGCCAACCGCTGGTGACCATGACCAACACCGCCAAGGCGTTCAGCCAATGGGTCAGCCGTAGCCAGCGGGGATGAGTGCTGACTGTGGGTGAAGCAGCTAACTGCGACATGTTCGGCTCCCGGTGGTTGATCGTTGGAGCCGATTATGTGGGCCGACAGATCGCCAAATCCTCACGTAAAGTTAAATTAAACGTGACAACTACCCCCAATAACCTGTGGGAGCGAGCTTGCTCGCGATAGGGGACTGACATTCAACATTGAGTTTGACTGACACTCCGCCATCGCGAGCAAGCTCGCTCCCACAGTTTTTTGCGTGGTCCGCCCTTGGCTCAATTGTGGTTAAAATGCCGCCCCAACAAATTGCTGGCCCTGCCCGATGAACGCTGACGCTCTCTCCACCCTCCACGACCATTTACTGACGGCCCTTGCAGCGGCTCCCGCTGAAACCCGCCGGCTGTTCCACGGCCGTGGCCGGTGCTGGCCGGGGCTGGAGCAATTGACCGTCGACTGGTTGCAGGGCGTGGTGCTGGTGTCGCTGTTCAAGGAGCCCGAAGCGTCGCAGCTGGAAGCGTTGAAACAGAAGCTGATGGACGTCACGCAATCGCCTGCGTGGACGCAATCCGGCGCGCACACGCTCCTGCTGCAACATCGCTACCTGCTGCAAAGCACCACCGAGTGGCTGTTGGGGGACGCGATCGACGAGATGACGATCACCGAGGGCGGCCTGTATTACCGGGTGGACCTGGGCCGCAAACAGAACACTGGCCTGTTCCTCGACATGCGTTATGGCCGCGACTGGGTGCGGGCCAATGCCCAGGGCAAGCGCGTGCTGAATCTGTTCGCCTACACCTGCGGATTCTCGGTAGCCGCCATCGAAGGGGGCGCAACGCACGTGGTCAATCTGGACATGTCGAGCCCGGCCCTGAGCCGTGGCCGCGACAATCACCGGCTCAACGGCCACGACCTGAGCAAGGTGACGTTCCTCGGTCATGACCTGTTCAAGTCCTGGGGCAAGGTGATCGGCAAAGGCCCTTACGACCTGGTGATCATCGACCCACCGTCCTTTCAGAAAGGCAGTTTTCTGCTGACCAAGGACTACCAGCGCGTGCTGCGCCGACTGCCGGAATTGCTCAGTCCTCAGGGCACGGTTCTGGCGTGCATGAACGATCCGGCGTTCGGTGCGGACTTCCTCATCGACGGCGTCACCCGCGAAGCACCGAGCCTGCGTTTCGAGCAACGGTTGGACAACCCGCCGGAATTTCCAGACGCCGATATTGAATGCGGGTTGAAGGCGTTGGTGTTCAGGCTGGGTTAGCTGAAAATCAAAAGATCGCAGGCTTCGCCAGCTCCTACGTTGGGATGGCGAACACCCTGTAGGAGCTGGCGAGCCTGCGATCTTTTGATGTTGATCTCAACGCGGCTGCAACACCAGCGCAAACAACTCCCCATGCCCATTCACATTGAGCTTGTGATAGAGATTGCGCCGGTGCACTTTCACCGTCTCCGGGGAAATGCCCATCTGCTGGGCGATGGCCTTGCTTGAGAAGCCCTGAAGAATCAGGCGTGCCGTTTCGATTTCCCGCACCGACAGGCGCGCGTCGAAGCGATCCAGCAGGGTCGCCAGATCCCCGGCCACCGCCTCGGTTGCCGGCCCTTCCGGCGGAATCAATTGCAGGTGACGACGCATCGCCGCCAACACCCAATCACGCACGCAAAGCAGGCGGCCCTGTTCCTCAAGCGTGAATCGTGTCGAGCGTCCCAACGACAAACCGAGCACGGCGCCCTCGATGTTAATCATGAACTGCAACTCGTCACCGCCGACCACGGTGCGAAAGTAGCTCAGGTAGTACTCGCTTTGCTGGAACTGGTCGGGGGCCACCGATTCGAGGCTGTGCAAGCCGTCGGCGATGCCGGCACAGGCGGCCTGATAAAACGGATCGAGCAGGTACATGCCGGCGCTGTAATCCGCCAGTTCTTCTTGCTCGCTGGCACCGCCCTTTGAGTCGAAATCGATCAGCAGACGCGGCACCCGCCCGGCCCGCATTACCGCGACCAACGCGTTGTCCATCGGCACCAGCAGCCGCAGCGTGTCGACCAGCGCACGCCAGAACCCGTCCTGCCCCAAGGCACCAAATACCCGCGCCAGACCTTGGTGCACCGGTAACTCTTTCAACAACGCGTCCACGCCCTACCCCTTTCGAGTAACCCATGATGGGAATGGGTGAGTCCACTCCCGGTCGATACGCTGCAAGCACCTGATCATCACCGGCCTGCAGCAGGCCAGGAGTGCCGCATCATGAGTCGTCACCGCTCGCATTTCAATCTTGGACTGGGCGCCTGTTTGTCGGTCTCGCTGTCGGCAGTTGCCGCCGAGGGCCCGACGGTTCACGTCTACAACTGGTATGACTACATTGGTCCCACGACCCTGCAGGATTTCAAGCGTGACACCGGGATCGCGCCGGTCTATGACACCTTCGACAGCGCCGAAGTACTGGAAGGCAAATTGCTCACCAGCCGCAGCGGATACGACGTGGTGGTGGCCAGCAACTTCAGCTTGCCGACCCTGATCAAGGCCGGCGCCCTTGCACCTCTGCCCCACGCTCAGATGCCTGACTTCAAAAACATGGACGCTGACCTGTTGGCGAAACTGGCCAACAACGACCCGGGCAACCAGTACGCCGTGCCGTATCTGTGGGGCACCAATGGCATCGGCTACAACATCGACAAGGTCCGCGCCGCGCTGGGCGACAAGGCGCCGGTGGATTCCTGGGACCTGGTGTTCAACGAAGCTAACCTGGCCAAACTCGGCGAGTGCGGCGTAGCCATGCTCGACTCGCCGGCCGAGATGCTGCCAGTCGCCCTGCACTACCTTGGCCTGCCCCCCAACAGCACCAACCCCGAGGACTACAAAAAGGCCGAAGCATTGCTGCTCAAGCTGCGTCCGCACATTGCCTACTTCAACTCGTCCAAGTTCATCAGCGACCTGGCCAACGGCAACATCTGCGTGGCGGTGGGCTGGTCCGGCGCGATGCTCGAAGCCAAGACCAATGCCGAGCAGGCGAACAATGGCGTGAAGATCGCCTACAGCCTGCCGAAAGAAGGCGCGCCGGTGTGGTTCGACACCCTGGTGTTGCTCAAGGACGCGCCACATCCGGAGCAGGGTTTGGCCTTCATCGACTACCTGATGCGTCCTGAGGTCATCGCGCCGGTCAGCGATCACCTCTCCTACCCCAACGGCAACCGTAGCGCGACGCCACTGGTGGCCGAAGCGACCCGCAACAACCCGGCGGTGTATCCGTCCGCCGAAGCCATGGCCACGTTATTCACCCTCCAGCCCCTGCCGCCAGCCACCGAGCGAGTGCGGACGCGGATCTGGAGCAAAGTCAAAAACGGTCAGTGAATCCGATGAAATCTGTAGCAGCTGTCGAGCTTGCGAGGCTGCGTTCGGCTGCGAAGCAGACGCAAAAACTGAGTACGCGGTACTTCAGGTGGATCGCGTTAACCGGATTTACGACTGCTGCGCAGCCGAACGCAGCCTCGCAAGCTCGACAGCTGCTACAGGGATTGCGTTAGCCAATAACTTTTTTGAATGAATTGAAGATGAGAGAACCAATGAAACCACGTGCCCGCGACCTGAACATCCAGTTCGGCCAACTGCAACCCGGCCCGCTCAACGCCATCACCGATGTGCCCGGCGTACGGGTCGGCCACAGCAATGTGCGAGGACGCACCGCGACCGGCCGCGACATCCTGACCGGCGTCACCGTGATCGAGCCGCGTGCCGGTTCCACCAGCCTGCAACCGTGCTTTGCCGGCGTCCATGTGCTCAACGGCAACGGCGACGCGACCGGTCTTGAGTGGATTCGCGAAGCAGGCCTTTTGACCAGCCCGATCGCCTTCACCAACACCCACAGCCTGGGTGTGGTGCGCGATGCGTTGGTGACGCTGGATCGCCAGAACCAGCCCGATGACGGGCGACTCTACTGGAACATGCCGGTGGTGCTGGAGACCTTCGACGGTCTGCTCAACGACATCAACGGTTTCCACGTGAAGCCTGAACATGTGGCCGAAGCCCTGCGCACGGCGGTGGGTGGCCCGGTGATCGAAGGCGCCGTCGGCGGCGGCAGCGGCATGATCTGCCACGAATTCAAGGGTGGGATCGGCACCGCTTCGCGACGCCTGAACAATGCTCAGGGCGGCTGGACCGTCGGCGCCATCGTCCAGGCCAACCATGGCATCCGCAACGAACTGCGCGTCGACGGTTACCCGGTCGGGCGTTATATGGAAAAGGCCGACTCGCCGTTCCTCAAGGCGTCCTTGCCGCATCCGGGCATGGGCTCGATCGTCGTCTGCCTGGCCACCGATGCGCCGTTGCTGCCGCACCAGTGCACGCGCCTCGCGCAGCGCGCCAGCCTCGGCCTTGCCCGTACCGGCGGCGGCAATGAAGACCACAGCGGAGACATCTTCATCGCCTTCGCCACCGGCAACCAGCACGTGCCGCCGGCCGCTTACGAGAGCAAACGTGCGCCGACCACCGACAACCTGAGCATGGTCAACAATGACCACATCAGCGAGTTGTTCCTGGCCGCCACCGAAGCGGTGGAGGAAGCGATCATCAATGCCTTGCTGGCCTCCGACACCGCCGAAGGCAATGGCCATGCGGTGCCGGGACTGGACGCCGGGACGCTGCTCAACGCCTTGCGTCGGGTGGGCTGGCCGGGTGATTCGACTAGCGGTACTTGAGTGTGAAACACCAACTTTCTACGATGATTCTACGCAGCCGCTTGTTTGCTCAAGCCCCTGCGTAAGTGGTGAGTGAACTGAACCCCCAACAAGCTCACCACTTGTTTCATGCGCATCTTGAGCCTCAAGGGCTCTACTTCCTCCCCATCAAAGAGCGTTGAGGCTCTTTTTTATCTGCACGAATTCCAGACAAGAAAAAGCCCGGCATTTGGCCGGGCTTTGCGCTATCTAAAGGACTACAAAAATCCCCTGTGGGAGCGAGCTTGCTCGCGATGGCGACGGATCAGTCGATATTGATGTTGAATGATCAACCGCCATCGCGAGCAAGCTCGCTCCCACAGTTAACCGAGTTCCTCCAGTCGTTCGCGCACAAACTCATTCGCCTTGCGCGTCATCTGGTCCAGGTGTCGGTCACGCTGTTTTTCCGCATCGAGCATGGCCCGCTTGCCGTGTTTTTGCAGCAGGTACGTATGAATCTGTCGCACCTCCAGCGAGCTGTAGATCGACGCCACGTCCAGCACGCCCATCAAGCCATCACTGCCGTGATCGCGGGTGTTCATCAGCACTTGAGTCGCACGCACGCCCACTACCTGAAACCCAATTGCCTCAAAATACGGAACCTTGGCCACCGCGCACGTCAGCTCGGCATGCGGGTAGCGGCCGACCATTTCCTGCAGCATCCTCCGGGCAATACCTTGGCGTCGATGGCTGGCACTCACCGCCATATACGCAACACCGCAGGCATCGGGATCGTCCTTGACCGGCAGGTACAGCAAAAAGCCGACGACCTTCTCCGGGTCGTCTTCGTCGGTCGCGACGAGCAACTCCACCGCAATCCCTTTCGCCCCGTTCAATGCTTCCAGGTAGAGGTGAACCTCGTAGCCGATCGCGTACTGGTACACGTTGTACAACAGGTTGCTCGGCGCGATAGCGACCATGCTGATGTCGGTCAGGTAATCGACCACCATTTGCAAGATCTGGCTATTGATGTGCTCGGGGCACGGGGTCTTGAAATGGGTGATCTGGGGCATTCGTGGCTCTGACTGTGGGGCGGACGTGAAGAATGTGTTCGCGGGCGTGCCTATCATAACGTGCCGTCTCAGCTTTACCCGCAAAACCTGGCCTTGATGATCGTTCCCCGACAGTGAGGAATATCCCCCATCAGCAAGCGCTGCTTTTAACCGTCGATGGCATAAATTCACTTCAACTTACTGATTATTAATAGTTTCCCCCTCATATCAGGGTATGGCTCGGCTTTTGCGTTGGCCTTTGCAACGCAGCTGCCATTTGGGTCAGACGCGAGGGGAAAGCCATGAAAATCGCAGCACCGGAGCACAGCTCACTGGTCTTTTTTCGAGGGCCGGGAGCCTTCTCCGTGATGCTAATCACCTTCAGTCTGACCACGGCCATTGCTGCACCGCTCGATGATTTCGGGCCTCCGCCACCGACGGATCCCTCGGCCTTCGCCAATCAGCCCGCCGATCCCAAGGCGGCGCTGGAGGCACTGAAAAACTTGCCGGCGGCCAATCAGGGTTCACTGGCCCTGCCCAATGGTGCGTTTGGTGACAGAACCACACCGCGGGCCGGCAACGTGCTGCCGCCGAACTTGCAGACGTCGTTCAACTTCCCCACTAATGGCAAACCCAGCCCCTTGTTCGGGGCCGAACCGTTCACCCAGCAACTGCTGCTGTTCGAAGAGTTCGGTCCGGAAAAACTCGACCCGACCACCCCGCCACCGCTCCTGACATTCCCGGTGCCCACCACCGGCCCGGCGCCCCAGCAGGATCCGAACAACGTCGCCCGCAGCGGCCCGTCGAGTGCCGCGATTGAAGCGTTCATGCGCCAGCCGGGGTTGTTTCCGTTCCCGTCGCAGTTTTCCAATGTGCTGGACCGCAACCCGTGGAAGGCGCAGATCGAAGCCTTCCTCAATCGCCACCCGGTGGGCTCGCCCGCCGAAGGCCGACCGCCGGGGAAAGGCTGGTCGCATCAGCGCTGGAACGAGTTTTATCCTCAGGTTCAGTTCAAAACCGTGCAAATGGGCGTACGGACTAACCAGGGCATGCGCGACAGAAAACAATTGCACAACTATGCCAACGGTGAATTCGCGCCTGGCGGGCTCTATTACCAAACCTCGGACATCCCTGAAACCGCGGGCACCACTCGGGGCATCGACGCGCGCTTTCACTCCAGAATGCCGGTGCAGAATCACAACTCGTTGTGGACCTTCGACGGTTCCGTGCCGCCAAAATTGCTGATGGTCCGCAACGGTCAACCGTTGCTGATGCGTCACTACAACGCCCTGCCGATCGACCCTGCGGCCAACGCCGGTTTTGGCCTGCACACCATCACCACCCACGAACACAACGGTCACTCCCCCGCCGAAAGCGACGGCTATGCCAACGCGTTCTTCTTTCCGGGGCAGTACTACGATTATCGCTGGCCGCTGCAACTGGCCGGTTACGACACCATCAACACCACGGCGCAGGATCCGCGCGCAGCATTCCCCTGTTCACCGGGCGAAACGCTGTATGTCAACGATGCCAACCCGGGCCTGAAGACGTGTGAAAACGGCAGCATCAAGATCCGTGGCGACTGGCGCGAAACCATGAGCACCCACTGGTTCCACGACCACATGCTCGATTTCACCGCGCAGAACGTCTACAAGGGCAACGCGACAATGATGAACTACTACAGCGCCCTGGACCGCGGCAATGAATCGGTGAATGACGGCGTCAACCTGCGCCTTCCCAGTGGCTCGGCGTTGCCCTGGGGCAACCGCGACTATGACGTCAACCTGGTGGTCGCCGACAAGGCATGGGATCAGGCCGGTCAATTGTGGTTCAACCCGTTCAACACCGACGGCTTTCTCGGGGATCAGATCCTGGTCAACTGGCAGTACCAACCCCGTTTGAAAGTCCGGGCGCGCAGCTATCGGTTCCGCATCCTCAACGGCTCGGTGTCGCGTTTCTTCAAGTTTGCCGTGGTGCGTGAAATCAGCGGCAATGGCGGCGAATTCCCAGGACCTAAAGGATCGGGGGTGTCCTACAACCGAGTGCCGTTCCACCTGATCGGCAACGACGGCAACCTCATGGAACACGCCGTACCCTTCGACGGCAGCATGGACCTGGATGGCGACGGTGACCGCCAAGACCACAATGCAATCCTGCCGACGCAAGGCGTTGCCGAGCGCTTCGACATCATCATCAACTTTGCGAAAAACGGCATCAGAACCGGCGACAAAATCTACTTCGTCAACCTGCTGGAACACCGCACGGGCAAGGGTCCGGAGAAGAATGAACTGGCCTTGGCGGACGTGCTGTCCGAAAAATACAAAGCCGTGATCAAGCAAACCAGCAAAGGGCCGCAATGGGACAAGGGCGACCCCGTGGTGGGCAAGTTTCTGCAACTGCTTGTGCAGCCCTACACCGGCCAGGATCAGAGCATGGACCCGGTGGCCTATGAGCCAGCCAAACCCGGCAAGCCCGCCGGGAAGGTCATGATCCCGTTGACCATCGACCGCGACAACCCGAGCGACCAGGCCAAACTCAAAGTGGCGCGGCATCGCGAGTTCATTTTCGGCCGCTCCGACGGCACCGATGAAGCGCCCTGGACGATCAAGACTGACGGCGGTATTGGCTACAACATGGATCCTCGCCGGATCAGTGCCGCGCCGCAATTGGCCAGCGGTCCGACAAAGGCAGGGTTCTCCGGAGACGGCACGCTCGAAGTCTGGAAAATCGTCAACGGCGGCAACGGCTGGAACCACCCGGTGCACGTGCATTTCGAAGAAGGGATCATCCTCAGCCGCGACGGCAAGGCGCCGCCGGAATGGGAGAAAGGAGCGCGCAAGGATGTCTATCGCATCGGCGAAGGCATCGACAGTTCGGTGGATGTCGAGGTGGCGATCCACTTCCGCGAGTTCGCCGGTACCTACATGGAGCACTGCCACAACACCCAGCATGAAGACACGTCGATGCTGTTGCGTTGGGATGTCGAACATCCGGGTCAGTTCCAGTTGATGCCAACGCCCCTGCCTGGCTGGGACGGTGTGACCTACGTGAACTCCGTGGCGCTGCCGACATTTCGCACCGGCGATGAAGATGGCGATCACGAAGGCAAAAACAACAAACCCGTGGCCAACCCTGACAGCGCCACCAGCAACAACGGCCTGCCGCTGACCATCAACGTGTTGGCCAACGACACCGATCCCGACGGCAACCTGCCGCTCAAGGTGGTGGGTCTGAGTCAACCGGACTCCGGCAAGGGCACGGTTAGCACCGACGGGATTCGTGTGCTCTACACGCCACCGGCCATCGTCGCCGCGCCGTTCACGGCAACCTTCACCTACGAAGCCAGCGATAAGCTGGGCGCGGTCTCAAAAAAACCGGCGACCGTGTCCGTGGTAGTCAGCGCGGCGGCGGTGCCGATAGCGGCGCACTAAAGGGAAATCGGTCGGCTGTGCAGTTCCTCTTGGGGGAGGAACTGCACGACGGACGCTTACTTCCCAAGCCCCAAACCCAACCGCCCAATGTC
This sequence comes from Pseudomonas sp. LBUM1645, assembly GCF_059716185.1. NCBI lineage: Bacteria > Pseudomonadati > Pseudomonadota > Gammaproteobacteria > Pseudomonadales > Pseudomonadaceae > Pseudomonas > Pseudomonas sp. LBUM1645. The sequence goes on along the minus strand of NZ_CP166811.1, from coordinate 2,581,807 downwards.
ATTCAACTCATCGACCCTAAACGTTCCGTTCCAATGCTGTTCATAGTCCTCCCGCGGAAAATCACTCGGCGAGACGCCGGCGCAAAAGGCTTTGAAGACATCCTCCGCGTATTGCCGGTTTTTAGGGCACATCGGTGCAGCGGGAACGTACATCACATTCCCCCAGCCTTGCTGGTTTTGCACCGGTGCGACGCTGTGAATCACGTCGCAATGCCACCAGACGGAATCACCGGCCTCAACGTCCGGAATCGAACTCATGACATCGATCAGCAAGGGATGCCACTGCTTCGAGACCGGCAGCACTTTGCCGGGCATAACGCCGCACAGCTCATCTTCCGGCACATCGTCAAGCAACGGTCGCAGCAGCAAATAAGCCATGGCGTGGGGAATCGGCAACGTATGCAGCACGCCTTGATCGGCCTTCATATCGGAGAGCGCCGTCCAGCCCTGAAAGGTCCGGAACGCCGAACACTTCACCGTGTCCTGGTAGGCGTACTCGTCGACTTCAGTGCGATAGGCCGCATCCCAAGGGTCGTAGGACTTGAAGTCGTTGCTGTAGATCTTGTCGAAGACCTTCAAGTAAGCCGGGTGCAACCAGCGCTCCAGCGCCCCCGAATCCGTATGGGCGCCGAGTCCTTTTGACGTGGTACCCGGCGGGCGCCGGCGGACTCGATCGGGGTACAGCGCACTCACATCCGGATCGAACCATTGCCGGCCTTCGGAATGGGTTTTCCAGAGCCTGTTGAGGAAGGATTGCGCCGTCGCCATGCGTTCGTGCTGGCGCAGCTGCATTTGCGAGCGGGACCAATAAATGGGAAAGATCTCGGGACGCGACGCGTCAAGGTTGCCGAAGAACTGGTCGACCGGACCTCGATAGGTCGCATCGAACGCATTGTCATCCAGGTACTCCAGCAAGCCCTTGTCCCAGGCGGCGACTTGCTCTGTGGGGAAATGCCCTTTGATGACCAGGCAGCCACGACGCTTAATCATCGCTAACTCGTCGCCCGTGACCGCACCGTCGGCAATGGCCTGGTACTCCAGGATTGGCCACGCACTGCCGGCCTGGGCCTGTTGTGCCTTGATCGAAGCGATTTCGGCTTCGATGAACGCGCTGACTTCGGCAAAAAGCGCGTCCACGTCGCCTATTTGCGCACGCAAGGCGCGCTTCATCCGCACGATATTGTCTTGGTAGTGTTCTGGAAGCACTGCACTTTCGAAGGCGTGATACTTGCTCATGGTGGCGACCTGGTGATTGGTTAAAAACCAGAGGCACTACACCACTCTCGCCCTTCTCGGCTCAGTGGGTTTTGCGGCGTTCACCAATACGATTGTGGCGTCACGCACGGGAGCCACTACCGGAAATGATGCCCATGAAGTTTGCGAAACGCGCTGGGCGTCAGGCTTTTTTGAGCCTTGAACTGGCGGTTGAACAGCGCCAGCGATGAATACCCCACCGTCTCGCAGATCAGCGAAACGTGAGTATTACCTTGCAGCAACAACGAACAGGCCCGGCCGATTCGCAGCCGGGCAATGTAGTCCAGCGCGGTGCAGTGGGTATGGCGTCGAAACATGCGATGAAACGCCGATACGCTGATGCATGCGAGGTCCGCCAGTTCGGGGATCGTCAGTGGCTCGGCGTAGTGAGCGTGGATGTGATTGAGCACCCGTTGCAGACGCTCATCCTCACCTGCCGCGCTCACCGATTCAGTCAGCTCGCCGGGGATGATTTTCTGGGCGGCGGTGTCCCGGGACAACCGGGTCAATACCTGTAGCAGGGAGACCAGACGCTCAGGCCCTTGCTGCTCCGCCATCGCTTCAATCACCGGCCGCAATGCCTTTGAAACCTCATCACTGAAATGCACGGCGCACTGGGCGCTCGTCAATAGCGCTTGCAGCGAAACCATCTCCGGAAACAGCGCCACCAGCGAATCGGCCCACGCCTGGGAGAACCAGATGACCAGCGCGACATGTGGCTTGGCAGGATCGATCAGCTCACCCGAACACCAACTGTGCGGCACGTTCGGTCCCAACAGCACAAGGTCGCCATCGTCGTACAGCCGCACGTCGCTGCTCACATAGCGATGACCGCGACTGTTCAGCGTCAGAGTCAATTCGTATTCCGGGTGATGGTGCCACTCGAACGGAATGTCGTCGGGCAACCGCCGGTTCAGCATTGACCAGGATGCATCGACGGACGTGGGGACTTTCTCGAAACTTGGCTTCATAGGCTACGTGGGCATTTGCATGCCCTGGACTTCCCGATCATGGCGGATGGGCTCCCGTTCAGCGGCGATGACCACTTGGGGGGCCGCATGCATGTTACTGCTCCGGCGCAACCATGCGAAACCGGATATTGATCTTGTCAGAGACGACACCGTCAGCCCATTCACCTTCGCCGATTTTGAAGTCGCTGCGTTTGAGCGTCAGCTGGCCATCGAAAATCCCGATGGCGTTCTCGGACTTCAGGAGGACCGGTACCTCCACTACATGCGTGATCCCCCTGAGCGTAAGTTTGCCGGTGATCGAGTAACGGTTGTTGCCCAGCACCTTCACGCCGGTCGACACAAACGTCGCCACTGGATACGTTGCCGTGTCGAACCAGGCAGGCTTTTTCAGTTCACTGTTGGCGTCGCTGCTTCCGGCATCGATGCTGTCGAGCTGGATGGTGAGCGCGGCCCGGCCTGCTGATGGTTTAGCCGTGTCGAAATCAAGCGTGCCCTCGAACTTGCTGAACGTGCCGTATACCCGCGAAGAGAACTGTTTATACGTGAAGGAGATCGTGCTGGCGGTTTCATTGACCTGCGTGTATTCGACCGCCTGGACGCAAGGCAACGCGCCGAATGCAAGGGCGGCCACCAGCACGGCGCAGGTCGGGAATCGGTGTTTCATGGGATTCTCCGGTTGGGCTCCCGTCATGAGCTGAAGCGCCGTATATGTATGCCAGCGATAGGTGGACTAAAGCAAATAAACGCCGTTAATTCCACCTGCCATTCAGACTTCCGACCACCTGTCGGCCCACGCGAAGGACCGCCGGATACGGCCGCTGTCAGGGTGTTTAATTACTCTCCCAACACACCGCATCGGGAGACCGGCCATGAAATTCGTCATCATCGGAGGAAGCGGGCTGATCGGCAGCAAAGTCTGCAAGAACCTCCAGGACCTGGGGCATGAAGTCATATCAGCGTCACCGAGTACCGGCATCAACGTCATCACCGGCGAGGGCCTGGCGGACGCGCTCAAGGGCGCCGACGTGGTGGTCGACGTGGCCAACTCCCCCTCCTTCGAGGATCACGCGGCATTGCATTTCTTTGAGACCGCCGGGCATAACCTGTTCGCTGCCGAGAAGGTAGCCGGCACCAAACACCATGTGGCCCTGTCAGTCGTCGGTACCGAACGGATGCTCGAGAGTGGTTATTTTCGGGCCAAAATGGCCCAGGAAAAACTCATCAAGGCATCGGGCGTTCCCTACACCATCCTGCGCGCCACGCAGTTCTTCGAATTCATTGGTGCCATTGCTTACTCGGGTCGCGAAGACGGCAACACCATCCATTTAACGTCCGCCGCGTTGCAACCGGTGGCCTCGGTCGATGTCGCGGCCGCACTGACGGCTATTGCTCAAAAAGCGCCGATCAATCAGACCGTGGAAGTGGCCGGGCCGGATCGCCGACCCATTGTCGAATTCGTGAGTGAATACCTGAAACACACCAAGGACCCGCGCGAAGCCGTTTCGGATGACACGGTTCCTTACTTCGGCGCCCCGATCAATGACAAGTCCCTCACGCCAGGCGATAGCCCCATTGTTGGAGCGACCCGGTTTGAAGATTGGTTAGAGGCCACGCATCCGTCTTGAGTATTCCCTATGAAGATAAGAAGAATCGTGACCGGCCACGACGAACAGGGTAACGCCGTGTTCGTTTCAGATGACTATGCCCCAAGGGCACAATCCTTTGCCTCAATCCCGGGACAGGCGATGGCCCAGTTGTGGACGACTCCCGCCCAGCCGACACTCCTCGAAAACGAGCGCGACCCGACGCTTGATCACGCGTCGTTGATTCCTCCTCAGGGAGGCACCAGCATCGCCATGTTTGATTTCCCACCCGACACCGTCATGCAGAACCTCGTCGATGGCATCCAGGCCTTAAGTGAGTTGAGCGCTGCACTGCCAGGCTTGATCGAAAGCTTTGAGCCGGAAAATCCGGGCATGCACACCACTGCCACCATTGATTACGTAATTATTCTGCAAGGTGAGATGTGGCTGGAGCTGGATAACGGTCAGAGCCGCCTCGTAAAGAAAGGCGACATCGTTATTCAAAATGGCACACGGCACGCGTGGCGCAACAAAAGCGAGCGGATTGCCCGGGCACTGTTTGTGATGATCGGGGCGTCACCCGCAGAGAAACAGGCCGTGTAGTTTTGTGATCGCTGAAATCAGGCGCTTGGCTTAACGTCACCGCGGTAGTAAGTGGCGTGTTTGGCCAGCCACTGCTTCCCGAGCTCAATATCCTCTTTGCGCCTGGCCAGGATCCAGTCCGACGTCCGAGGGACGCCATGCTTGTCCTGGCCCATGGCCTGACCCACCAACACCTCGGCTTGAGGAAGAATCAGGAAACTGAACACCCCCGTAGAGGTCGCGCCTTTCTTGACGGACTTCCATGTGCCGTAAAGATAGTGACCGTCATACAGATCACAAGAGCCCTGCCACAGGTAACCGCCAATATTGTCGGCGTTGCGCAGTCGAAGTCGCCCACTGTCGATATCGACATCGACCGTCTCAATGACCCATTGATCGGGGTCGTCGGCATCCTGCCAGGTAGACGCCCAGAAGCCGAGCAGATCGTCCCGGCGCGAGTATCGCCAGTTGCTCAGGAGCATGGGAAGCCATAGCGTCAGCACAACACCAAAGGCCGCGCTGCCGAATGAAATAAAGACGTTTTCCAAGGTGCTGCCCATGGCAAGAGACCTCTGGACGGAGCTGACTGAAAGCTTAGCTCACGCCCCCAACGCGGGTATCCGCGCCTTCAGATACCCGATAAACGCAGCGACCTTGGGCGAGGGCAAATGCTCGCGCGCCGTCACGGCGTTGGCACGGCTTGCAAGGCAACCGGGCTGCGATAGGATGGCATCCGGATTTTCGATAGCGACTCGCGTGGCGAGAAGGATTGCTGATGTTCATTGGAAGACTCGCCGGGCTCACCGGCTGCACCCCGAAAGCCATTCGACTTTACGAACAGATGGGGTTGATCCCGGAGCCGGGTCGCCAGGGTCGATATCGCGTCTACACCTCACATCACCTCACGCTCGTGCGCCTGATCCGCCGGGCGCAGATCGCCGGTTTCAAGCTTGCAGAGATGGTGCCTCTCATCGCTGCCAAGAACACATTGCAAGCCTTTCCCGTGGAACTGGCCAACGAGGCGATCGAGCTCAAGCGCCAGCAAGTCTTCCAGCAAATAGCCGGCTTGCAAGCGTTGGCTATTCACCTCGGCGAACTCAAAAGCGAGATCAATTGCCTTTTTGAACCGGGCGCTGTGATAACGCCTCATAGCTGAGTAATTGCATGGATCTGACCACCCGTTTGCATTCGACCTGACCAGTCATTTGCATCGGATTTGACCAGAACGCTTCGTAACCATGATGGGTAGAGAACGGCCAGAAGCGGACGTTCGACTACGTCAGCTCACGACCCAAAGCGGTCATCGAAAATCATCAAAAGTTTCCTTAGCGAGTAATCGGGCCATTGAGCAGCCAAGCTGAGGTGTCCAGGAAATCAGGGTCATTTTTGTCCGAAGCCCAAGCTCTGCGGCCTCAGTCGGTTTCATATTGGTCGACATGCATGCACCTTTCCAACTTTCGCCTCCGAACACAAAAGTTATGCGCAGTCCTGGCGCAAGAGTGAAAACGATTCCTGATAAGCGTGCCCAAGCCTTGAGTGATTGGGCTTAAATGCCTTAGGCTGCCATTCAGTCATACCTATACCTTTGGGAATGTACAAAAATGGATCTTTTAGCCAATGTCCCAAATTGGGATGAGATTGAGCGAAACCTCGATTACAAGTTTGGCGAACTTAATCAAAGTATCAGTCAGGGCTGGCAAAACGCTCAGGATGGGTGGGACGGCTTCACTCGACGCGTTAACACCCAATTTGATCGTACCTATGGTCAACTGGGTGGAGATAGGATTAACGCTGTTCGAGAGGCGCTATACCGGGCAGACCCCATCATCTTGACTAATCTTAAGCAACGCTGGGCATCCATCGAAATCGATCAAGTTCTTGACGTGCTGCGACAGTTGGTCAAAGAAGTCTCGATGATATTAGGCGGCAGCATCGCTATAGGTTCAATCATTGGCGGTGCTGCTGGCGCGGCAGCATTTGGGGCCGGCGCGGGACCGGGAGCGGTTGCAGGCGCCGGAGTAGGCTTGCAGATCGGCAATCTCATTCTGATGGGAATGGGATTATCAGCCATCGCTGAGTATTTCTATAGAGGCCTTCCCGGCTGTTTAGCGACGCTGCAGGACGGTATCGTAACTGCCTGGCACTCTGTTGACGGCAAGCCTAGCGGGATCGATCCCACCGGAGGTTCGGAGGCCAGAAGACAGTCAATGATCGACCAAGCCTCAAGGCAATTGGCAAGCGGACAGGAACAACTTGTTCAATTATTATTGACCGCCATCGTAACCTATTTGATGCGAGGGCAAATTAAGGCCGGGATCTCTTCCAGTATAGAAACTCGCGCAATGCGCAGCGCAAGGCTTCAAGCAGAAATATCGAACAGGCAACTGGCTAACTGGTTGGCGAAGATTGAACAGAAACTTTTGGCCCAGCCTGGATTGCAACCGACAGACATGGTAGCGCCTGTAAAGGCAAGAGCCGATATAGATCATCCGAAATGGGATAATACCAGGTTTCGCACAGACGGCGATTTCGGCTATCTTCCCCCACTTAGACAAAACTACGTAAGGGAAGTACATGAGCTACAAGTTTCCGCAAGCAAAATGAAAGCCCAAAACCAGAACCTTGAAGACATTGCAAGATATGCTCATGAGGCCCGGACAAATCTGAAACTAAAATATCGGGAGTACACCCCACCAAACTTACTGGAAACTATTGATGCCCGAAACATGGCAAAGTACGGGAATAAAATTGGCCCAACATTTGAAACATTGATCAGCAAAGGAAAATCTTTCGAACAAATCATCGAAAGCGCAACCAGAGCTGGTGGTGGAGATATATTCTGATGAAAAACAAAATAACCCCAAGTGAACTAACTATTGAAAAAATGCACTCCGGCAGATCGTGTCTGAACCTGACATCGAGTGTCGATTGGGAGTATTTTCCTGATTATGCAGAGTTTATTCTTGGACTACTTGGGGGGTCGATCATCAGCAAGTCTGACGGAGCTGATGTGCGTATTTGGGAGGTGCTAATAGACAACGAGTACTTCTTCCTCGCATTTGACGATTTTCCAGTAATGATTACGCTAGAGTCGAAGAGTCTGCAAGGAGACGATTATATACCAGCCTTCAAGGCCTTACTCGTTGAGAAGTCCTAACCTTGAAATCGATCCAAACGGACTGAGTACGGATAAATAATTGACGCGCACAAAACAAAGGATGAGCCGTCTGGCAGGAATGATGAACTACACCATTCCTCCTTTCACCCAGGCAAACAGGAAAAATGCGGACGTTGTATGGATGCCTGCTTATGGCCGGTTTCTGTCTGTCCCCACCGGCCGCTTAGGGTCGTCTTCTGCCTGTCATAACCAGGAGGTGTACTGGTCAGTCCGGTCCAAAAAACTTGTCAGGTCGAACGCAAACGAATGAGCATTATCCACCCACTCCCAACCAGCGGCATGACGAACTAGGATTACCGCATGATTCCTCAAGGAGATACCCCTGTCAGATAATCCCGAAGCTAAGATCGCCACAGCCGATGCATTGACTTTGCTTCGGCGGAGTGGACGAGGTGAGTCTTAGCGACAATCAGCTGCGGGTCTGGGTGCTACATTGATCGACTGACCTATGGCGCGTTAAACAGCAATCCGAATCGATAAACAAGCCTTTGTCTAACCTGCCCAGCAGCATCGTTTGCACTACCTGTGGATTTCCACAAAAAAAGGATACAAAGCCCGTCGACAGGAGGGGGATAAGTGCTTTTTCTAACGATTTTTTTGTGAGAAGACGATTTACGGATGGACAGCACAACCCGAGAATGTGCAGATTTGATGGCGGTGAAATCCACGTCACCTCCCCCCCTCCACATTAAGGAATGAAAGTGGAAAAATTTCTTTATCGCTTCCGCCCCGTTAAAAACCTGTTGGAACGCAAAGAGCTGGAAGACAGCTATATTTATTTCGCTCCCCCAGAACAACTAAATGATCCACTCGAAGGCCATAGAGAGGAGTATTGGTCAGGGGATGCAATCGTTTGGGAGAATTTTTTCAAACACTATTTTCTGTGCCTATTGAAGCGAGGCTCGTTATATTTCATTGTCGACGACTTCTCAAAACATGACTTCCCTATCCATGCTAGCTTGAGCGACATACCTAGCGAGATACGCGAAACCACTGAACAGGCTCTAAAACTATTCTTAGAAAACAGCAACATCAAACAACACATAGAAATATTATCAACCGATTCTCGAAAAATCCGCATTGACGAATTAAAGCTTCATCTGCGATCGATTCAGCCACTCGCAATCAAACATATTTCGACTTTATTTATGAAGCAAGGGGTCTTACCTGAAAGCTATGAACTTGCTGCCTTAAGCGACGACCTACTGCTAACCCCATCAACAAGCCTTATAAAACAGTATCGTACACCTGACAACTCGATTCACTTTACTGATGAACACTACAAGGTTGCAGTCAACTCTTTAGATTCCCAAGATTTAGTTCGGGGCTACGACACATGGAAAAAAAACATAAACAAAAATGAAAAATGGTCAAAGTTATCAACTGGTTTTCCAGACGATTATCTTCAAAATCTTAAAGCACTATATCATCCTAAGTGGTACGCCGCGTGCTTTATGGAGTCGCCCTCTAACTCTTCCATATGGGGCACCTACGGGCAAGAACATAGAGGGGTATGTCTGAAATTTCGTGTAATTAATACTGATGAGTCATATCGTATTAATCTTACATACAGCACGTCTTCCGATAAGCCGAACACTGTGCCTTTCGAGTTAAGAAAAGTCAGTTATTCAGAACGCCCGTTAGACTTGAACTTCTTTCAGTCAATTAGCTGCTATCCATTCCGGCGACTGATGGAGGATTGGTACACAGATACCACCGGAAAAATTAGTACGTGTGCCGGCGTTATATCTGCTGACATCGACAGATGGAGAGAAAATTTCCATGAAGAATACACGCAAAGCATCACAACAAAATTGAAAGACTGGAGTGGGGAAACAGAATACCGGATCCCACTCACCTCTTCTTTTGGAAATTTTGAAACGCCAAAATCGAGATGTCTAAGTTATGATTTCGAATCGCTTGATGGTATTATTTTTGGCATCAACACTCCAGCCGAAGAAAAATATCAAATAATAAAAATTATTGATGACCTATGTGACAAACATAAGCGCAAAGAATTCAATATCTACCAGGCTTATTATGATAACGAACACCTGCAAATCAAATATCGTCTACTGCTCCAGATCACTGGCATAACGTCAGATTGAATGCCCCCCCGTCGAACTTGGCAAGTGATGGCTCGATGCCGTCTCTCAGGCCTATCCTCGGACAAGGAATGTTCCTGGAGCTTTTATCTTTGCCGTATGTTCTGGTCAGTGCCGCCATTGCGGCGGGCACCTGTCGGAGGCGAATGTTTGCGCTTCTTCGGCGACGTTGGTCTCGAAGTTACCGCACGCAAACGGCAGCTATTGGCCGAGCAGCCTATCGCGATCGCCCGCTATATCGGGTCGAAAGCCCGCTGAAACAGGGTGCTGACCGAGGCCGAGATGCAGAACCAATTTTTACGTCCTCCAAGGTGTTATTCCCGAAGGCCAGAATTTAAGTCAAAAATTAAAAGCCCGAGCAATGCGGGCCTTCTTATGTATGCAACTCAGCTTCTCCCTATGCTATGTATTAGGCAGGCGTAGAACCGAATTTGCCTTCTCAGCGTTTGACTTCAACATATTTAACCAAGCTATTCGTTCTTGAGTCATACCTAGCTCGACAAGTGTCTCGTCATGCTCTGAAAATTCGAATTTATTATAATTCATTATGCAATAGCAGTGCTTGTAGACTTCAAGTAGCCAGGCCTCCAAGTTAATCACTAGCACGGAAATCCTAAACAAAGAAGTCTCTGCTTCATGTTCCATCAGCAGTTCGAGATAATTGTTTATGTCGTCTATATGCCTAAAAACGAGCTTGATCCAGTACCGCTGATCGACGCTGAATGTGTGGGCTATTTCAGGATAATACTTATCCAATAGCGGCAAACTCACTCCCGAGGCCAGGTTGTGTCCCGTTGGACGATTTTTCGTGGCTATTGTTTCGCATATTTCAAGGAGGCTTTCCAGCGTGTGCTTACATACATGCATGAGCTCATGAATATCTTCTTCGCAACACTCTTTCTTCGCAACCTTCGTCTTTGCCTCTTTTCGTGTCGCCGAGAAGTAATTTAGAGCAAAAGCTAGACCAGCACCGACAATCGTGCCCGCCAGCGGTAAAAACTTATCCGCCGAGGTTTTCACTGTCGTAGCTTGGATGTAGGTGAGGCACTGCGCGAAACCATCAATATCCATGTTGTAACCGGGTCTGTGAGTATCAGGGCAGTATGCCATGACAGAATTGATAGAGTACTGTTCACCATCTGGGAGAGCGATTTTGGTAAATCGACTTGGTATCGCAGACACAATGACCACTTTTGGCCGTTCTCTGCCGATCATGGCGACAAAGCACCTTGGTCAAATTCGATGCAAACAGCTGGTCAAATCAGTGCAATTACCCACTAGCGATGAGTCGAGCACTGGCCTAGATAGATGAACGCCGATTGCAGGGCAACTTGCGGCGCTCGTGGACGGAAGCCCAATTCGGTCCGGGCCTTGGTGATGGCGTATTCCTGCTTGACGCCGTGGAACATCCTGACCTGACTGAGCAACAGTTGGGCTGGCCGACCGGTCAACCCGGCCCACCGCTCCTGCATCCACGCCACCGCGACCAACAGCCATTTCGGTGCCCGCGGTGGTTGCCGATAGCCCGGTGAAACCACGTTCGCGGCATCAATGATCTCGGCCAGTGAAGAGGACCGCTCATTCGCCAGAATGTAGCGCTGCCCTGAGCGGCCTTTCTCTGCCGCGAGGATCATTCCCAGAGCGACGTCTCGCACGTCGACAAAATTGAAATGAAAGCCCGGGTCCAGAGGCATTTGCCGCAGCCTGACCGAATCGACAAACTTCATGGTGTCAGTCAGCTTGGCCGCGTTGGGGCCGATCATCGCCGAGGGCAACACCGAGACCATCCAAAGCTTCAGCGCCTGAGCCGTGCGCCAGGCCATTTGCTCCGACTGGATCTTGGACGCGTAATAGGCATTCTCGTCCTCGTCATTCCAGTGCTCTTCATCAAGCTTCTGCCCGTTCTGACCGATGGCCGCAACGGAACTGACATACACCACGCGCTTGACCCCCGCCTTCGCCGCCGCCTGCAAAACGCGACGTGTTCCTTCCACATTCGGTTCGATGATCTCGGCGTACGGATGCCTCGCCCAGTGCTTGAACACCGCCGCGACCTGAAACAACAGGTCCACCCCGTTCAACGCCTCGAGCATGGCCGCTTCGTCGAGCAGTTCGGCATACACCCTTTCGCAGTCCAGCCCTTCGAACGCTGCCGAATCGTTCACATCACGAACCCCGGCGCGAACTCGGTAACCCTGATCGAGCAAGGCTCTGACCAAGGTATTGCCCAAATGCCCATTGGCGCCCGTGACCAGACATAACTGACTCATACAACTGTCCCCCTCGCTTGAACAAATATCCGTTTTGGCGAGGACGACCTTAGGCTCTGTCCCTTGGGACAGAGTCAACATCAGCGGATCAAAAGATCGCAGCCTGCGGCGCCACCGTGACATCCGCCTGAGCGCTGGCCTTCAGCGCTGCGTGCACGAACCCTTCTGCTTTTTTGCGCTCCACAAATGCCCTCACATAAGCAGCACCTGCCTCTCGATCTCGAGGCACAGCCATCGCCTGGCGAATGGCCGTGAAGGCGCCTTCAAGCACGCGATAACGCGGGTCTGCATCGGCTACTTTCTGCAACGGTTGGCGCACGCCCGCCGCGGCATCCAGGTCCTTGTCGAAGAACAGGTCGACCGCAGCCGCGGAGGTTTCCGCCCGCGCCAGCTGCGCGTGTTTCAAGGTGCGCGCGAGGAACAGGTCATAAGCCGCACCCTTGCCGACCGCCAGCCGTAATCCTGGCTGATCGAGATCTTCGACGGCCACGAAGGGTGAATCGGCCGCTACCAGGTAAGTGCCTTCAATGATCACGTAGGGCGCACTGAACGCGATCTGTTGCTCGCGCACGGGCTCGATGGCAAGGAACGCAAGGTTCCAGACCCCCTCCTCCAGCGCGGCAAACACTTTACCGGCGGCATCGAACGTCACCATCTCCAGACGCACCCCAAGCTCTTGCGCGAGTGCCTTGGCCAATGCGACGGAGACGCCTTGTGGCGATCCATTCTGGCCCTGCTGAGCCAATACCGGATTACCGAAATTGATCGCGGCGCGAAGGACGCCTTGCGGGGCGAGATCTTCAAGAACTGCGGGGGTGATAGCACTCATCATTTGCTCCAGGTAGCGGCGGGTACGGATTCCGGGGCTTCTCTGTTGAGCACCCGCATGAACAGCGTCATCAAAGGAGTTGATAACTCGAGAACGCTGAGTGAAGCACGCCGGGCAACGCGTTATCCAGTGAGGGCTCTGATCTTTATCAACGATGACCGGAGCGCTGCTGCACGGAACTGGACTCTCGCTGCCACGCCCGCTGCAACAGCCTGATGACCTCAGCATCCGAGGTCTGGGTAAAGTCCATGTACCAACGACTGATCGACATCATCCAGTCGGGAATGATCGGGCATATCAGCTCATCCACCTCACTGCGCAGCGCCTCCGCCGTCTCAATCGGCGCCACCGGCACGGCGACGACGATGCGAGACGGCGCGTGCACACGCACCGCGTGGATCGCCGCCATCATCGAGGCGCCTGTCGCGATGCCGTCGTCGATCAGGATCACCACCTGATCCTTGAGTTGCACTGGCGCGCGCGTTCCCCGGTAAACCTTCTCGCGGCGCAATAGCTCCCGGGTTTCCCGTGCGACGACGTCATCGAACGTGGCCGGGTCAATCGGATGAACCCGCAGCGCGTGTTCATTGAGGATTTGGATTCCGCCGCTGGCGATGGCGCCCATGGCGAACTCTTGATGAGATGGGACGCCCAGCTTGCGGACCAGCATCAGGTCCAGACGAACGTCCAGTGCAGCGGCCACTTCATAGGCCACCGGCACACCGCCACGGGGCAAGGCGAGGATGATGACATCGGGTCGATGCGCGTATTGGAGTAACGGCTCCACCAGACGTCGACCGGCCGCGGCTCGGTCCTGCAGGATGGTGGGCGATGAGGGACTCATTTGAAAACCTCCTCAGGCGATCACGCCTGTCGGTTCGCATCACACGGTCACTCAGGATTGTCGGTCTGACGGTGGCTGACATCAAGCTCAGCCATGACGCACGCGCCTGTCCTTAAAATACAAAACGCCCGATGCGGTGCATCGGGCGTCAGGGTGAAACAGGTGTAAACCTATTTCAGGACTAGGCAGTCTGTGGAGAAATAACGACGGAGTTCTGTAGTTTCAAACGCTGAGTCAAAACCAGCATCGTCAGGAAACCCAGTGCAATCAGTACCGGATACGCCATCAACAGTTCGGAAAGAGAGTACTTCCAGGCCAACGGACGCCCGACACCCAGCATGGCCGCATACATCCAGGACACGGCCGACAGCGAGCCGCAGAACAGCGCCAGCATCCGTGCGCTGAAGCCAAGATTGAGCAACGAGCCGGCCTTTTGCAGCGCGGGCAATACCAGGCGATGCAACAAGAGGCCGTTGTAACTCAGCAACACGACAATAATCACTTTGGCGTGAAGCTTTGGATTCATAAAGTAATTCATACCTTTTTCCAGGTAATCAATGCCGATGATAGCGGCCCCCGTCACCCACAACGCTATCAATGCAGTGATGACAGACTTCTGAAGACTTTCCATGTGAGCATTATCATGCTCAGTAAATGTTTTCCGCTTTAACAAGTCTCTGACCATCGCAATATCGCTGGTCAATACCAAACCAATGGCCACACAACACGACACTAAATGAACGTAAATAACGCCCAATCGCAAAAATTCCATGCACTCTTTATTTTCTAGCAGGCTCATAATTGTATTTATCGCCACGGTACTTTCTCCACCTTATTCGATAGTACAGATCGGTATTTAACAGGGCCTTCAACTCTTCGAAACCCTGCGCGATCTTACTTTTATAAGATATGCCAACTCATAGACTTGGCACTGCTTAGCCCATTGATTCGCCCGGCAAATCAATGACCGGCTTATTTATTGCCTCCTGAATTTCGGGTAAAAAAATCCCCATTAGCATTCAATGCACATGAGGTTAATTTTCCACTTCTTTTCTGCGGCTGCAGGAGCAGGTCTTGGGTGACGTGCTGCAGGATCAGAGGCCGGGGAGCCTGGAATGTTCATTTTTTGAGCAACCCACCGACAAACGGCGGTTATTGTGAACGTCCCACACGCCGATACTAACGTATCAACTTCCCTGTCAGCCCCATGACAACTGGGCTGGTGAATTACAGGAGTTTCCAATAGTGTTTATTGGATCCATTAGTTGTTAGGTTACTTACGAAAAGTGCATTAGCGCGCTGCTCGTATTTGGGACCTGCCCGCACTAAAAAGTCATACTTTTACCATTCCACTCGTCGAGGAAGATGAAGTCCTGATTACTGGCGGAACTTGCGCCGCAGGTCCGGGCATCGTTCAGGGACAGATCGCTGTGGTCGCTACCCTACACCAACCTCTCAATCTTCTGATGCTGCCAGACCATTTTGTAATACGCCGTCTGCAACACCAGCATCCCCAGATACGCCACCGGAAACGCCATCCACACACCCTGCAACCCGAAGTGCCCGTCCAGCACATACGCCACCGGCAACTGCACCCCGACCACACACACAATCGAAATCGCCATCGGCACCAGCACCGAGCCGCTGGCGCGCATGATGCCGCCGACAATCGCCTGGAAGCCGAACACTAACAGACTCCACAGCATGATGTGCAACAGGTGCTCCGCCTTCGCCCGGGTGGAATCATCCGTGAGGAACAACCCCAGCAACCAGTGCGACAACAGATAACCCAACACCACCAACCCACCGGTCAGGCACACGTTGATCAACAGCCCCGTGCGCAGAATCGGCCCCATGCGCTCAAGCCGCCCTGCCCCAATCGCCTGAGCACCGAGGATCGACGCCGTGATCGCAATCGACAGCGCCGGAAACTGCACGTAATTGACGATCTGCGTCACCGCGCCATACGCCGCCGTCGCTTGCGAACCGTGCTGATTCACCAGCGCCAGAATCACCAGCTCCGACACCGACAACACCACCATCTGCAACCCGGTCGGCAACCCGATGCGCAACACCTTGCCGAGAATCACCAGGTCCAGCCGCATCGCCGCAAACATCTCCCGATCCGGCGCCAACGGATGCCCCTTGCGAATCAACCGCCACGCCAGCCACCCCATCGCCGACAAGTTACCCGCCAACCCCGCATACGCCGCACTCTGAATCCCCATCATCGGCAACCCGAACCAACCCCGAATCAACGCCGGCGTCAGCGCCAACCCGATACACGTCGACACCACCAACGCAATCAGCGGCGACACCGTATCGCTCACCCCGCGCAGCAGTTGAGTGAACAGCACGTAGACCAGGAGCGACGGCATGATCCACATCATCACGTGGGCGTAGGACACGGCGTCGTCGATAACGTCGGCCGGGGTCCCCAAACCCTGCAACGCTGGCCTTGCGAAAACGCTGCCGAGTACTGCCGCTGTCAGGCCGATCATTGCGCCTAACAGCAAGGTTGTGCCGGCGATGGTTTTCACCAGATGCGGTTCACGCGCGCCCCAGGCCTGGCCGATGAGCACGCCCGCACCCGCGCCGAGGCCGATGACCAGGGCGATGAAGAAGAAGACGATGGGGAACATGCCGGAGACGGCAGCCAGGGCTTGGGTGCCGAGCATTTGGCCGATGTAGATGCTGTTGATGGTGCCCGACATGGATTGGAGGAAATTGGAGAGGACCATGGGGGCCAGGAAAAGGAGGTAGGTTTTCCAGAGGGGGTGTTGAGGGGTGGGGGTTTGCATTGAGGGTCCGTCTCGGGGGTGGGCTCGTGTTTTGGAAATTCTACGCTAGGGGACTGAGCGTCACCCGATCCTATTCACAAATTAGGTAGGATGAGTAATGTCCGTAATCGGCCAGAAGCGGTCACTCGCAGACGCTTTGGGGTAATGTGTCGATTGAACCATCGAAGCTTCACCCCCTTCACTTGAGGATCTTTAATGACAAACCAATCCGCTATTGTCGAGGTGGTTCAAGAAACCGATCCTATGCTGCTCAGATCTTTGAATGACCTTCTCCCACAGCTTTCCAAAAACGCTCAAGCGATGACAATGGAAGATTTGAAGCAGATTGTGGATTCAGAGTGCTCCCATTTATTGGTAGTGAGAGCAGCAGGTGGAGGAAGCATTTTGGGGGCGCTAACCCTAATTCATTTTCGCATTCCGACAGGCATTCGTGCCTGGATCGAAGACGTCGTAGTAGATGCCAGTTCTCGAGGTCAAGGGGTCGGCAAAGCACTCATACAAGCAGCAATAGAAAAAAGCCATGACCTCGGCGCGAGAACTCTGGATTTAACCTCCAATCCAGATCGTGAATCTGCCCATCGTTTATACGAGGGGGCAGGATTCTCGGTCCGCACAACAAAGGTCTATCGACATATCAAATGACTAATGGATAGACCTTCTACGCACGGCTATCACTCATGCGTGCAGAAGCGTCCTGTGAATGGCTGCGTTGGGTCGATAACGACCCATTACAGATGTCAGAAATCGATCAAAAGCTGCTATCGATTTAAGGCCGCCCCCTCAGATAGCCGCTTTTTCGTGTAGTTCAGTGCCCCGCAACCGCAGGCCTGCCAGCCGCACGCGGGCCTGATTTGAAGCCGTGAACTCGAGCGTTCCAGACAATTGCAAACCCCACACCCACCAACACCACCATTGCCCATGGAAAAGAGGCGACGCCCCACCTATCCAGCAACACCCCACCCACCACCCCACTCCCCGCAATCGCGCTATTCCAGGCCACCACATTCAACGACAACGCCACATCCGCCCCATCCCCGGCCGCATCCGCCAGTGCCGTTTGCAGCAACGTCGCCGCCCCACCGAAGCTCAACCCCCAAACCGCCACGCCGATGTAAATCACCTCAGGCACGCTACCCAAAAAACCTAACATCACGCAAACCGCCGCAAACGCAGCCAAGCTCACCAACACAGTCTTGCGCAACAATGGCTCAACCAATTTGGCAGTCACCCAAATCCCCACCAACGCCGCAATACCAAACATCAACAACACCAAATCCACTTGCCCCCCCAACCCCGCCGACGCCACAAACGGTGCGATGTAGGTGTAGAGAATGTTGTGTGCCAGCATCCAGCTGATTACCACCGCTAGCACAGGTTGTACGCCCGGCGTGGTCAGCACGGTGCGCAGCGACATACGCTGGTGCGCAGCTTGGGGTGGGTAGTCAGGGACTTTCACCAGTACCCAGGCGATCAGCACCAGAGTCAGGGTCGACATGATGCCGAAGGTGGTGCGCCAACCCACGAGGCCGCCCAGCCAGGTGCCGAGGGGCACGCCCAGGGACAGAGCAATCGGTGTGCCGACCATGGCCAGCGCCAGCGCCTTGCCCTGTTGATGGGGCGCAACCATCCGGCGTGCGTAGCCGGCCAGCAGGCTCCAGGCCAACCCCGCCGCGACACCGGCGAAGAAGCGCGCCACCAGAGTCACGCCGTAATGGGATGACAGCGCGGTGATGGAATTGAACAGCAAGAAACCGACGATGGTCAGCAGCAGCACGTTACGGCGGCGCCAGCCGCGGGTGGCGATGGTCATGGGGATGACCGCCAGCACCGAGCCCAGAGCGTAAGCGGTGACCATCTGGCCGGCCATGGAGGGGGAAATCGCCAGGCCTTCACTGATCAGCGGCAACAGGCCAGCAGGCAGGGTTTCGGTGACGATGCAGATGAAGCCGGTCATGGCCAGAGCAAGCAACGCGCCGATGGGCAGGCGGTCGGGCGCTGCCGATAAGGTGATTGAGGGTGTCACGGGAGACTCCTTGAGCGAGGATTTCAGATTTAAATACTGATCGATACAAATGTTGAGGGCAGCCGGCGCGCGTTGTCAACGACTTATGTATCGACTAGTATTTATCTCTTCATTCAGAGGAGCCTTGAAATGGCGCAAATGGGCCGCCCCCGCACCTTCGACCGCGACCACGCCGTGGAACAGGCCTTGCACCTGTTTTGGCAACACGGCTACGACGCGACCTCCCTCGCTCAGTTGAAAGCCGGACTCGGTGGCGGGATCTCCGCGCCGAGTTTTTACGCGGCGTTCGGTTCCAAGGAAGCGTTGTTTGAGGAGTGCGTGCAGCGTTACCTAACGACCTTCGCCCAGGTCACCGAATGCCTGTGGGACGAGAGCCTGCCGCCACGCCAGGCCATCGAGACCGCGCTGCGCCAGTCGGCGCGCATGCAGTGTGAAGAAGGCCATCCCAAGGGTTGCATGGTGACCCTCGGCATGATGAGCGCGCCCAGCCCAGAGAATGCGCGGGTGGTCGATGCCCTGACCCAATCTCGCGCCCGCACTCGCGCGGGGATTTTGGCGTGTGTTGAGCGGGGTGTCAGTGCCGGTCAGTTGCCGGGCAATATTTACGCGCCCGCGATGGCTACGATGTTCGACAGTTTCTTGCAGGGTATTTCCATCCTTGCTCGGGATAACACGCAGCATGGGGTCATTGATGCGGCCATCACCCAGATAATGCTGACGTGGGACATTGCTGCCTCTACCGTGCCGCCCACCTATTGCAATGGTTAAAAGGGACTGATGATCGATTTAGCCGGTGAGTGATGTGTGGGAAGCCAAAGTTAGTAACACGAGGCTATTGCTAAACTTTCCTTTCAACCGCTTCACTTAATAGGCAGCAATCGGCCAGAAGCAGACGATTTACGATTGGATTTTTATTCCGCCTCAGTGATGAAAAAAGGCGCCTGTTCGGCGCCTTAAAATTATTAAGCAATCTTGATGACCACTTTCCCAAACGCCCCCCTGGCAAGATGCTCGTAGGCTTCTCGTGCCTGTTCAAATGGATAGACATGATCGATGACAGGTCGAATCTTGTGTTCGTTCAAGAATGCATTCATTCGATCAAACGACGAGCGCGGTGCTACGGCGATACCACGAATGGTTGTCTGGCGAAAGATGAGCGGCATCAGATTCAGTTGGACGGTTTGCCCAGTCAAAAATCCAATCTGCGCGATGCGACCGGCTGCCTTGGTGGCCGCGACTGACTGATTGATGCCGCTTCCGCCAGCCACATCGAGCAGCAGATCGACGCCTTTGCCCTCGGTCAGCTTCAGCACTTCTTCTTCCCAGTTTGGCGTGCTTCGGTAATTGATCCCGGCCACGGCACCAAGGCCCTTCACGGTATGCAGATTCTGGTCGCTGCTGGACGTCGCGATGACTTTCGCGCCAAGCGCCGTAGCAATCTGTACAGCGAAAATGGACACGCCGCCGGTGCCCTGAACCAGCACGGTTTGCCCTGGCTGAATCTGCCCGAAGTCGACGAGCGAGTACCAGGCCGTGAGCGCAGCAATGGGCAATGTGGCCGCCTCCTCGTCGCTCATATTGTCAGGAGCACGAACTGCGCTGTCTTCGTGGATAATCATGTATTCAGCCAATCCGCCGGGCAGCGGGGAGCCGAAGCAGTATTCGGGTTCATGCGGCCCTGGTTCACCGTCCAGCCATCGGGAATACAGATGCGAATTGACCCGATCACCCACTTTGAAACGGGTAACGCCATCGCCGACCGCAACCACAGTGCCGGCGGCATCGCTGACAGGGATCAGCAGTTTGGGAACTTTGTGAGGTTCATAAATGCCATCGACGATGGCTTTGTCGCGGAAATTAAGCGAGACGGCGCCGACTTTTACCAACAGCTCGCCAGCCTTTGGATCAGGGGTCGAAACGTCACCCAGTTCAAGGTTGTCGAGTCCGAAATCTTTCAGTAACCAAGCCTTCATTGCGCTCTCCAAAAAAATAGTCAGTGGTGGCACGAACTGGATCTCTTGTGCCTTGAACCCATGATTCGCTTTTATCGGAGCGCAATAAATGCACTTCAAATGACATGTTTGTTGTATTTATAGGCAACAATCGTCGGGTTCGTATGAGATAAATCAGCACAGGCTTCAGAGAGAAGGTCATGGAATTGCTTCAATCGATGCGACTATTCGCCCGGCTTGCCGAACTGGGAAGCTTCACCAAAGCCGCCGAGTCGCTGGACATTGGGCGTCCGCAAGTCACCCGGTATATCCAGGAACTGGAAATGTCATTGGGTGTGCGCTTGTTCCAGCGGACTACGCGGAAAGTGACGCTCACAGCAGAGGGTGAGCGTTTCTACGAACGTGTTCAGGACATTCTCGGAAGCGTCTCTGCCGCGACCTCAATGTTTGATCGATCCAGAGCCACCCTTGGTGGACGGCTTCGTATCGATATTCCGACCGCTTTCGCTCAAGTTGAATTCATGGACAGCCTGAAAGTGTTCACCGCAGACTTCCCGGGAATCAACGTGGTTCTTGGCGTCACAGACAGGACCGTTGACTTGGTGGGAGAAGGCATTGATTGCGTGTTGCGCATCGGCGAGCTGCCGGACTCAACCTTGATCGCGCGCCCTGTTGGTGTAGCGACAATGGTGACTTGCGCCGCCCCCCAATACCTTCATGAGCACAGCGAACCCGAAACGCTGGAGGAATTGAAGTCACATCAAGGCGTCAACTTCCTGTCCGGACAAAGCAACAGGACACTGCCGTGGCACTTCTCGGTTGGGGGCAAGGACAGGACTTATACCAGCAACGCCGGAATCACCGTTACGGAGTCAAACGCATACGTGCAATGTGGCGTGGCAGGGTTCGGAATCATTCAAGCGCCCGGCATTGCGGTAAGCCAGTACCTGAACAGCGGTGCCCTGGTGGAGATTCTAAAACCCTATCGCCCTGCCCCTCGTCCTGTGTCGGTGCTATATCCAAGCCGGACGCACTTGGCGCCGCAGGTGCAAGTTTTTATTGAATGGTTGCAAGAACGTTTTCCGCAGCTCCATCCTGACTGGCTGGAACAATATCCAACCTCACCGTCACGGAGCATATAAGACATGTCAAACATCGTCGCATGGACCCTGTTCGCCTTAGGCGTCCTCCATATTCCTTTCGGTATCATCAAGTTCAAAACAGCATTCGCCGCCGCTGTAGACTCTGGCTTCGTTGACCAATTCAAAGCGCACGAAGATCGGCGTACTGCCCTCTGGTTTACCATGTTGGGGCCGCTTTTTATGCTCGCAGGGCAGACAGCGATCCACGCCGTAGCCGTTGGCGATCTCGCGCTACTTAAAATTATTGGCATTTATGTGCTTATGATCTCGATCATTTGCGTTATTGCTGTTCCAAAATCAGGGTTCTGGGCAACGCTGCTGGTTTCTCCGCTGATCATCGCGGCAGGGTATGGTTTGTACGCCTGACAAACGAGCGCTGCGAACCACCCACACTATCAAGGAGAGTTGCACATCATGGACGAAGCCATTACTTACCGAGCTGCAACGGTAGAAGACGCATTGAGCATTTGTGAATTGGGACAATTGCTTAACGCGGTGCACCACGCTGCCCGTCCCGATATTTACGCGGCGGCCACCCAAGACTTTTCGCGCGACCTTCCTCACTGGTCAGGTCTTTTCGAGAAACC
Source organism: Pseudomonas sp. LBUM1645 (assembly GCF_059716185.1). Classification (NCBI taxonomy): domain Bacteria; kingdom Pseudomonadati; phylum Pseudomonadota; class Gammaproteobacteria; order Pseudomonadales; family Pseudomonadaceae; genus Pseudomonas; species Pseudomonas sp. LBUM1645. Next base: position 2,559,686 of record NZ_CP166811.1, on the reverse strand, counting down.
GGGTCAGGTTGTATTCATCGCGAATGTCGGTCACCAGACCGCAGCCTTCATTACTGCCAGCCTGTCGGCAAGCTCTGGGCCACTGTTGCAACCGCTGAATGTTGTTCGCATTGGATCGGTATGTGTTGCCGAGCAATTTTGGGGGAAAGGTATTGGACGCAGGCTTATTCAACTCGTTAAAGACTGGGCAATCGAAAATGACGCTCAGGACTTGAGGTTGTCTGTCTGGCCGTTCAATGCACGTGCTGCTCGCATGTACACTGAGTTCGGGTTTGAGACTCGTGCTTTCGAGATGGGAATGCGTCTGTCAGTCACCGAAGACAATGAAGCCTCAGACAAACTGATCTACAGGCCGCGTTGACGTCGATGTGCGTGGCTAATCCAGGATGAACAGGTCCCCTTCCACATCCGTATCGCCGTGTTTACGACTCTCCGCCGCAGAGTCGTAGACGATCATCAGAACCTCTCCAGGCTGCTCGCCCGATTGGAACAGACACATGCCCTCAGCGTGATCGTTGCCTTGCCCGAAAGGCACCTCCAGCACCTTCTCCAATTGATCGGTGAAGACCACGCTTTCCTCGTCGGACGCGAAACCGCCGCGCCAGCGGAAGACCGTTACCGGACCGTCCTGCGCCATCGTGGGCCCCGCCAGGATCAGCAGATCGTCACCGCGGGTGCACAGGTCACGCAAGCCCAGGCCATTGAGCGCGAAGAAGTGCTTGCGGTAGCGGCGCCCATCCGGACCGATCTTCTTCAGCACCAGCGTGTCAGACGAGGCGTCGTTCAGCTCGGGCTCGATCTCCAACAACACGGCCCAGCCGCGTAGCACCGGTCCACGCAGCCCCAGCAGAAGGCGCGAGCCAATCATCACCAACCCTTCGATATCGAAGCCGTTGTCCTTACCCGGGATACGCAGGAAGTCGCGTAGCTGAGGATCTTCAGCAATGGCCGCGGTCAGGTCGTTACCGACTTCGTTGCCCTGCAGCTGCGCCGCTGTACGTCCATCGGCATCCACTTTCCTGGCGAGTACATAGCTGTCGTTCTGCTTCACCACAGGGATGCGGGCCAGCAGAAAACGATTGCCGTCCGCCTCTACCGTCGACAGGCGCTTGATATTCTTCTGTGCAGAAATGCCGGCCTCGGACTTCTTGCGCTTCAGGCTATGGGAGCCCACCACCCAGAGGTAACCACTGTCAGGGACATAGGCCAAGCCCTCGATATCGATCTCGGCGTCTTGTTTCGGTATGGGCAGATCCAGATATTCCAGGAGCGGAAACGATTGGTGCTCGTCGCACCTTACGACGCCGCCGGGCGCAGCATCCTGGATTTTCAGGCGTTCCAGGCTCGTGGTTTCGTCGTTCGCCACCCAGAGTGTGTCGTCAATCTGCTGAGCGACCGAAAGGCCATCGCGCAACGACGCAAACGCCGGATCAAAGCTCAACAGCGCAAAATTGCTTCGATGGCTCATGGGCGGTCTCCTGTCTTTATGGCGCGCCGGTTATTCAGAACCAGATTCTGCGCGTGTTCTTCGTCCAGTGCATGCACTCGTCCTAGCCGACCCGTCCACCGCTGATGGCTTAGGTCCCTTCGCTGTAGCCGCCAAGAAAACCGGATTAGTTCCATCAACTTCCAAAATAGCCGACTAACGGTAACCCCCGCAGGCACAAAGCCTGCACTAAACACCTTGACGAACATTTGACGTCAATCTACCGCCATACGGTTTTCCTAATCAGCAGACCCAATTGACACAGCTCAATAGCGTCGTTTCGAGCGCAACTGTGGCCGCAACATTCCCCGCATACAGGAATATTGACATGATCGACCTCGCCACTTGGAATTTGAGCATCCCTGAAGGCAGCCCACCGGCCACCATAGAAACGCCTCGATTGGCGCAAGGCTTCAAGGACCAGTATTTCAGTTCTGACGCCGCTACCCTTTCCTTCTGGGCACCTGTGACCGGTTCCAGGACGGCCAACGCTATTTACCCGCGCAGCGAGTTGCGGGAAACCTATAGCGATGGAACGGTGCGCAACTGGCAGTATTCAGCGGCGGATAACATTCTGCGGGCGAGTCTGACCGTCAATCAGGTGCCCAGCACCGGCAAGATCGTGATTGGTCAGATTCACAACAAGGACAGCAACAACCCCATGGTGAAGCTGGAATACCAATACAAAACGTCGGCTTCGACGGGAAACATTGTCGCCAAGGTGCGCATGCGCCCCGACGATGAAGAGGGCCAGGTCATTACCATTGCGACGGGTGTGCCGCTCGACCGCAACTTTTCCTACCAGATCCACCTCAGCCCGAAGGGCGCGCTGGGCATCAGCGCAGCAGGAAACAACTGGAGAACCACCATCGACCCGAGCTGGAAGACCAAACCACTGTATTTCAAAGCGGGTGCGTATGTGCAGGACAACACCGGCTATCCCACCGAGGGCGGAAAAGTGACGTTCAGGATGCTGGAGATCCAACACAACATTTAGTCGCTTCTTTAGGTCACTACCGTTGGCACGCCGATCCGAAGGGCGAAGACTTTAGTGGATGTCCTCGTCGATCGGCTACCAGTTCAGCCTTCTCGCTAAAGACCACGAATAGGTTAACGATCAAAGTTATGCGCGGCGGTTCGAATATGGGCTTTAATGTCCGTGCTTATATACCGCCGCATTAGCTTCGACTCCCTACGAAGGTGGATTCGCCTAACGGCGGGTTCAGGTGGCTATGCACTTGTCTAATCAAGGAAGAAACGACATTGAAAATAGCTTTTGGCGCCCTATTGTTGACCTGCCTTACTACCATCGCACTCGCTGACGAGAGCCCTGTCGGCTTCCACTCTTCCACACTGGCGGACTCGCACAATGACCGCTCACTGGAGATGGTCGTCTGGTACCCCAGTGCAACTACCGCCACCACGCAATTGATCGGCGATGATGTGGTGTTCGTCGGGGCTTCTGCCGTTCGTGACGCGCCGCCCGCTGCTGGCAAGCATCCATTGTTGGTGCTCTCCCACGGGTACAGAGGTAACTGGAGCAACCAGATCTGGCTTGCCAGTGCTCTGGCTCATAGGGGTTACATCGTCGCCGCAATCAATCACCCTGGCACCACCACTCATGACCGTAGCCCTCAAGCAGCGGCGCAGCTATGGCAGCGGCCCGTTGATTTGCGCCGGGCCATTGATAGCGTCACTACTCAACCTGAAAAATTCGGCTTGGTCGCCAATGACCGAATTGCAGTGGTGGGCCATTCACTCGGCGGCTGGACCGCCCTGGAGATCGCCGGTGCTCGTTTCGATCCAGACCGCTTCGCCCAGGACTGCAAAGCCCACCCGCAGTTAACAAGTTGCACCAACTATGGAAAGATAAACCCCGCAAGCACCTCAGAATCAAAGGCCGCGTTGGCCGCCGATTGGCGCGATAAACGCGTCACTGCCGTGGTTACATTGGACCTGGGCCTTTCACGGGGCATGACCGATGAAAGCCTGGCCGCGCTGCCGGTACCAACGCTGGTGATCGCTGCCGGCGTACCGTCGACCGAGCTTCCCGCTGAGTTGGAGTCTGCCAACCTGGCCAAACGCCTGCCTGCGGCGTCAAGCCGTTACGTCGAAATCAGCGACGCAAGCCACTTCAGCTTCTTGTCGGTGTGCAAACCTGGCGCGGAGGTACTGCTCGAAGAAGAAGTACCAGGCGATGGCATCATTTGCCGGGATGGCGACGGCGCTCGCTCGCGTGGGGTGATCCAACAGCAGGTTACATCGCTGATCGACGAGTTTCTTCAGTCATCTATCTACAAAGAAGACAGTTTGTAGAATCGCGGTATGAGACCTGCGGCCCTTCCTGACAGACAACTATCGGCCAAAAGCAGATACTCTTGGTAGTACTTGACGATGGTGTTTTTGGCGAATGGCTTTATGAAGCAAAGCCGTATGACGCTCTGATACATTCGCCCTTTTTCAGGAGGGAAAATTATGCGAAGGATTATCGCAACGGGAGCGCTCTTGCTGGCCTTGGGCGGATGCGCAACATCACCTATATCGGTTTCTGAAGCACGGCCAGTTCCTGCCGATAAGATGTATGCACTCAAAGACCAAGGTACGAAAGATCCGGGACGCCTGACCGTTCTCCGTGATGACGGGTTTGACGGTGCGGGATGTGACGTCGTGTTCTACATTGATGGTCAGCGCGCAGCCAAGATAGGTCCCGGTCAGAAGGCATCTTTCGTTTTGCCGGCCGGTGAAGTGAACCTCGGCACCGGGCTCGCCGAGTCTGGATTATGTGCTGGTGTCGCGATCAAAACTGTCGCGGCCAACATCAAGCGAGGGAAAGAAGTTATTTATCGAATCAACTGGGATACGCAAGGTTTCTACTTGGGCCCCTACGTTGACTATGGACGTTGAGGCCTGACAGTTCCGGCCTGTTTCCCCAAAACCCCTTTCGGCGCCAATTTTCTTCGGTTGCTACCTGGTCAGGCTTGGCGGAAGAGCGGGAGGCGCGATTTTGCTCACTCTCCTCTGCCATTTGGGTGTCCGCTATCGTGAGCGGGAGGCGTCGGCTACGGAAGCTACCAGTGCGATCGCCGTTAGCTCTGCTGAGGATGAGACGGATTAGGGCAAATTCAGGGCCTCGATAGACCGCCTCGGGCCCTGAACAGGGTGAAATTTGCGCATATTTTATTGGCTTACGGCCATTAACTATAATAAATATTTCCATTGATTCTAATGTGTCGATATTGGCGGGCTAATATCAAGCCGACGAGCAAATACGCTTTGAATATATGTGTGTGAGGTTGAGTTATCGGTAGATATTATGGCGGCGCGACTTCAAATAATTATTAATCGTTCCAGGCAAAGTCGTTGTTAGTAGGCTGGCGAGGCTGATAACGGACTCTAATATTCTGATGAATATATTGGATGCGAGCGTTGATGCGGACGTAATTAATGCCTCCGTACGTTTCTCTTCACCAAAAAAGAATATTTGGTAGAGTTTTTTGTCGATCATGAAGATCAAGAAAGTTCCACTGTTGTTCAATAGTCATGGAGGATCTTTCAATCATGTGCGGAAAGACTCTGGCCAGGTTGGGTGGCTTTGCCGTTATCGCATCTTTTCTCGGCGCAGGCAGCTGCGTCGCTGGAGATGATGTAGAAAACAGACTCAGGGCTGTCGTGGACGCGGCTATCCGGCCGGTTATGCAAGAGTATGGCATTCCTGGCATGGCGGTGGCCGTAACACTCCATGGGAAGCAGTATTACTTTAACTACGGCGTCATCTCCATGGAGGAGAGTGGGCAGAAGGTCACCGAGGAGACAATTTTCGAGATCGGCTCGATTAGTAAAATCTTCACGGCGACCCTCGCATCCTACGCGCAGGAAATCGGAAAGCTTTCCCTGTCTGATCCCGCAAGCCAATACCTGCCTTCGCTGCGTGGCAGCAGTCTCGACAACATCAGCCTGCTCGATCTTGGAACCTACACGGCCGGCGGTCTGCCGCTGCGGTTTCCGGGCGATGTGGACAGTCACGAAACAATGATCGGTTATTTCAAAAACTGGCAACCGAACTATGCCGCCGGAACAATGAGGCTCTACTCGAACCCGAGCATCGGTCTGCTCGGCTTTCTGACCGCCGAGAGCATGGGGGAGCCTTTCGAAGATCTACTGGAAAAGAGGCTGTTTCCGATGCTCGGCCTGAAGCAAAGTTACGTCAGGGTCCCTCAAGCGCAGATGAGTCATTACGCGTACGGCTATAGCAAAGAGGGCGTACCGTCCAGGATGGTCCCAGGTGTTCTGTATGCCGAGGGTTATGGCGTGACATCCAGCTCGGCGGACATGATTCATTTCGTCGAGGCAAACATGCAGGAGGTGGATCTGGATGAGCCTCTGCAACGTGCGATCACTGCAACGCATACAGGCTATTACAAGGTCGCAGATATGACGCAGGGCTTGGGATGGGAGTTTTACCCATATCCAATAGATCTAGACCGCTTGCTCGCGGGCAACTCGTACCCAATGATCCTTGAGGCCCATGAAATTACCCGGCTCAACCCTCCGCTGCCACCGCAGGGTAACGTGCTCATTAACAAGCCAGGCATGACGGACGGTTTCGGCGCTTACGTGGCCTTTGTTCCAGCCAAGGGCATGGGCATCGTGACGCTGGCGAACAAGAACTATCCCCTCCCTGCGAAGGTGAAAGCCGCCCATGAAGTATTGACGGCCCTGGATACTCGGATTGGATCGAGTGCACGTCAGTGAGCGCTTGAAACTCTACGCACCTTAGCGAGGTGGCCTGGATGAGGATTGGTGGGCAACCAAAAGTGGGCGATTCACTTAGCGCCATGCTATCAAGCAACGTCAAACAAACAACGTCAAAAACCCAGTCATTTAGCGAACTCCTCGCGACTGGAATTTTTTTATGGCGTGAAGTGTAAAGTGCAAAAGGTGTCCTAGACTACAGGCTTAAATGGTCTGATTTCTTGAATTTTTCACCGCTGCAACTACTGGGTTTTTATATGAATTCAGACAGTTTTCAGACGCAGCACTGCCTTTATCGAATGCCCTCTATCGACCCACGAGCGGGATGCGAATATGAATAATAGTTCCGTAGCGGGCTCTCGATTCAGCGTACTTGATGGATGGCGTGGCATAAGCATCTTGCTTGTCTTGGCGTGCCACCTGCTACCACTTGGCCCAAAGCCTTGGCAATTTAATGCCACCGCAGGCGTTATGGGAATGGCTATATTTTTTACGCTATCGGGTTTCCTGATAACAAATTTTCTGCTCAACAACAGCAGCGTCGTTGATTTTTTAATCCGCAGAATCTTTCGGGTTGTGCCTCTCGCCTGGTTGTACATGATCATTGCTTTACCCGTCATGAACAGCACTTCGGATTTCTACATCGCAAACTTTCTGTTCATTGCCAACTGGCCGCCTATGTGGCTTGGCAGTGTAAACGGCCACCTATGGAGTTTGTGCATGGAGGTCCAGTTTTATTTCGCCATCGCTTTGCTGGTAGTTCTGATGAGAAACAAGTGGGTCGTGCTAATCCCTTGTCTCTGCATCGCCGTCACGATGTACCGAGTCATGAATGATGTGCATGTCGCAATCAACACTTATTACCGCATTGATGAAATACTTTCCGGATGCATACTTGCACTGATATACAACAATAGACTGGGCAACATCCTTGCGAAACTTCCGACGCAAACGGGGATCACACAAATATTTTTATGCCTCCTGTTTGTCTTGTCCTGTCATCCCGATGCGGGCTTCATGAACTACTTCCGTCCCTATCTTGCCGCAGCAATGGTGGGGAGCACGTTACTCAATAGCCAGACACAAGTTGCCCAGATTCTGAATAATCGTGCTCTATTTTATATCGCCACCATCTCGTACGCTCTCTACGTTGTTCATCCGCTGCTAATACATACTTGGCTGGGTAGCGGAGATACCGTCATAAAATATTTGAAGCGCCCTTTGTTGTTCGCCGCCATTTTCATCACCGCGCATATCTCGACCTTCTATTATGAAAAATGGTGGATTGCTTTTGGTAAGAGATTTGCCAAGAAAGTAGCTCGCCAACCTGTTACATCGGTCGGTTGAAGTGGCCGTCACTTGTTAAGGCGCAGAGCGTCGAAAGCATCTCGTGCTTGGCATGCGGTATAGGTCATTTGCGCGGCGACCAGACCTGCCAGACCAAAAGTACGGGTCAACCCGAACTTGCGGAAACCGTCGGGAATCGGAATGGACTTGGCGATAGCATCAGCCAGAACCTCGCCCGCCACCGTCGTGGGCGCCATGCCGTGACCTCCAAAACCAACCGCGTGCCAGACGCCTGCTTCATCCTGGCCAATCTGGGCCATTTGATGCCGGCCATAACTCATCAACCCGCCCCAGGAATATTGAATTTCTACACCTTCCAGCTGGGGATATACGGCTAAAAGATCTTTTTTGAGCAGACTGGCGATCGCTTCCGGACTCCGATTGAGCACCGAAATCCGCCCTCCCCATAAAATTCTGCTGTCGCGAAGTGGCCGGTAGTAATCAAAAGCGAACCGCGTGTCGTAGACCGCTGATTCACAGTCGATAACTTCTTTCAAGCGAGCCCCGAGGGGTTCGGTTGCTACGACATAGGTGGCAATCGGCAACACGGCACGTTCGACCGGGCGATAGACGCCGTGCGCGTATCCGCCACAGGAAAAGATGACATGTTCGGCATGCACTTCCCCGCCTTCGGTTTTCACCACATATTTCTTTCCACGCTTCTCGATGTTCAGGGCGGATGATTGCTCATGGATACGCACACCGAATGCAGCCACCGTGCGAGCAATGCCGTACACGTACTTGAGAGGATGAAAGTGGAAAGCGTTGCGCTCCAGCAGGCCGCCGAAATAGCGCTCGGTCTTGAGTATCTCTTTCAACTGGCCTGGCGGCATGTATTCCCAATCAACCCCGTATACGTCACTCATGAGTTTTCGCGGTGTTTCAAGTCTTGACGGGTCGTTGAACCAATTGGCGAGAATCACACCCTTGTCAACCAGGTCACAATCGATACCGTATTGTTTGACACGATTACGGATCAACTCAACGGCATCAAGCGTTAGCCTGTAAAGGCGCTGCGCCTCTTGAACGCCAAGGGCGGCGAGAAGGTCAGCGTTTCCCAGGCTGTAGCCTCCGAAGACGAAGCCGCCATTACGACCCGAGGCACCATGACCGATGCTATGAGATTCCAGAACAACAACATCATTGATACCACGCTCCGCCAACCCGAGTGCGGTCGACAGGCCTGCGAGGCCACCGCCGAGGATGCACACTTTAGTATCTACACGACCCGATTGGGCGGGATAGGTGGTGATGTCGGCCGTGGTTTCATAAAAGGTTTGCTGGAAATTAGTGCTCATAAATTCATGTGGCCTCGACGGCGTTTTGATTCAATCGCCTAGTTGCAATAGAAAGTCCTGGACGTAGGGCACGACCGATATTCCGGCGTGGGCGGTGTTGGGAACAATGTCCTGCTGAACACGTATGTCATAGGCCTCAAGGTTGCGCGCCAGCGTTGCGTTGCGCTCCACCCTTGTGCGCCCGGCATCGTTGATGCCTTCCATGTATTGCACCGAACCAGGTGCGTAGTGAATCTCCCAGGTTTCCAGGTCTGCGGCACCTACTAACAGTTGAACATCCACTTCACGCAGCGCATCGAGATTCAGTCGTTTGCCGAAAATCGCCTCGATCCCTCCGGTACCCACCCACCAATCGCGCCCCTCATCGATCAAGGTCACCGACCCCGGTGCACCGATAGAAACGGAGCGTAGACGTTCGGGGTGCAGGTAGTAAAATCGGTTCGCAAAGTGCCCACCGCCCGAATAACCAAACAATGAAAACTTCTCGAACGAAGTGCTGAGTGCCTCGGATACTTCATCAACCATTGCCAGCAGGACTTCGTCATAACGAATGTCCCCTTCCTTAAGGTATTTGAAACCATGCGGGTTGCCATCGCCCAGTGGACCTACCGGAAACAGCGGCGCGAGAATGATGTAGCGATTGAAACGCCCGAACTCGGCGAACGCGTCCCGATACTCGACCATCGTACGCCCGGTACCATGGACCGCGACCAGCAGACGGTGGCCTTCAGGTGCTTGGTCGAAGGTTTGCGGAACATAAAGACAATAGACAAAACGCGGATCCTTACGGCACGAAAAGATGGTCGTGCTACCTCGGTAGTACATCTGACGATGCCGCGCTTCGGGGGTGTCTTGAGGGTTGCTCAACATTGTGAAACCTCGTTGATAATTGTGCCATTATTGAAAACTAAAGCGGGTCAGGGTCATGCACGGTCGACGACTCACACGCCCACTACCCAGTTTTGTGGAAGTAACCTTTGAACAAAAAAACTACTGATCGCAGCCAATTGGTACTGCTGATTTCAAACGACATTAATGCCGGTGTTCTTCCGACCGGCAGCTGGCTCAAGCAGATCGATCTCGAACACCGCTACGGCTGTACTCGACTGGACATCCGTCGTGCGCTGGACCAGTTGGTCCTCAAAAATATGGTCGAACACATCCCCAATCGGGGTTATTACGTCCACACGCCTGACTTGACCCAGGTGTCGGATACCCGCGAAGTTCGCATCGCACTCGAATGTGCAGCCGTCGATCAGATGGAGGTCACCGAGGAGCGTTTGCAGGCGCTGGACGTCATCGCGCAGCGCTTCAGCCGCCTGGTAAACGAAGGCACGATGCAAGAGTGCTACAGCGCGAATCTCGAGTTTCATCGCGGGATCTATGACATGTGCACCAACCGGGTCATGATCGAGTTCATTGAAGAAATTCGCAGCCGTCCCCCATCGTCTCCAGGTGGCACCTGGCGTACGCATCTGCGCGCTGAGCAGTCGAGCCGCGAACACTTCCAGATCCTTGACCTCCTGCGTAACGGTGACCGCGAACAACTCAAGCGACTGATCGCGGCGCACATCCGTCAGACTCCACTGGAGCAATGAGTTTCAAGGCTTGATGCTGACGCCCCACAGGCGCGGCTTCTGCCCGATCCAGGCGTCGTAGCCCTCTACGTTCTGATTCAGCGCGACGATGTCCAGGCCGTTGTACATGACGATCATCGGTACTTGATCGATGAAGCGCTCATGCAGTTGATCGAAGATTGACTGACGCTTGGCGATGTCACCTTCCTTCAGTGCCTGGGACAACAACTCAATCGCCACCGGATCCTCCCAGACCTTGCGCGACTCTTTGTCCTTGTTACCCGTCACCTGCTCGAAACTCAGCGCCGGATCGAAGCGTGCCGAATAGGTGAAGGACATCGCTTGATAACGCCCGGCCTGGTAACGCTCAAGCTGAGTGCCCCATTCCATCACTTCAACCTGCGCGTTAATGCCGACCGCTTGAAGCATCGCCTGGGCAATAATTGCCAGGTCGTAACTGGGGACCATTGAGCGTTTGTTGGCGACGATCGTCAGAGGTTGGCCGCGATAGCCTGCCTCCTGAAGGAGTTGCGCAGCCTTCTGTGGGTCGTAGGTGAAGCCGCGTTGCTCGCTTGGGCCGTAGTAGTTGGAGGCCACGCTGATGATTGAGTTATTGGGCACACCGAAGCCATTGCTCGTCGTCGCGACCAGTTGTTTGACATCGATGGCGGCGGCGATGGCCTGACGAATGCGCTTGTCCTTGAGCAACGGATCCCGGGTCTGGAACATCAGCACATTCATGGTCGCGCTGGGGTCTGTCGAGACCTTGAGCGTTGCGTGGGTCTTGATTTCTGGCAGGTCGGTTTCGGTGACTTCCGCCATGTCCAGGTCGCCCGAAAAGAGCGCCGCCTTGACCGTCGCCTGATCGGGAATAATCACAAACCGTACTTCATGGGTCAGCGCGCTCTTGCCTCCGGTATAGCCGTCGCGCGGGCCGGGCAAGGACTGATAGTCAGCGAATTTGGTCAGCGTGACGTACTGCCCGCGCTTCCACTCGCTTAACTGATAAGGGCCAGTGCCTATCGGCGCCAGGAACTCACCTTGAGCATTAACCGAGGCTTTGTTCAGCACCGCGGTGCCGCCGCAATCGGTACGCGCCAGCGTGGCGAGGAACATACCGCTAGGCTTTTCCAATTCCATCACTACGGTATGGTCATCCGGTGCCGTTACCTTGGTCACCTTGGTCGAGCCGCTGCCATCGAACTCCGGCAGGCAACGCCACTGAGTCTTGGGGTCCATGTCCCGGTTCCAGCTCCATAGCACGTCGGCGGCAGTCAACGATTCGCCGTTATGGAACTTCACACCTTGGCGCAAGGTGAAGGTGTAGGTCAGACCATCAGCAGAGACATCGATCTTCTGTGCCAGTAACGGTTTGACTTCGCCCTTTTCCCCATAGGCCACCAACCCTTCGGTCATATGCAGCACGACCGCATCGGAACGGTCGTCACGATTGACCCCAGGGTCCAGGCTGCGAACATCGGAGTTCATAGCCAGACGCAAGGTTTGCGCCTGGGCGATACCGCAACCGATCATGGTCATCATGCTCAGCGTCAGAGCGTTTACTAAAAAGCGATTCATAAGCGAGTCCTTGATAAAGATGAAACAGGTTCACGCCGCCACAGGTACGACGGCCATAAAGTCCTTCACACAGCAGCACTGCTGCGCAATTGATAACTCCCGTCGGCCAGCCGCACCAACGGATTGGCGGCAGCCAGCAGGCGATGAGTGAAGGCGTGTTGCGGGTTGTCGAACACTTGTGCGGTGGTGCCAATTTCAACCAGTCGACCTTGCTGCATGACGGCCACGCGATGGGCAATTCGTTCCACCGCCGCAAGGTCATGCGAGATGAACAGACAAGCAAAGCCGTACTGCTTTTGCAGCCGCTCGAACAACGCCAGGATTTGCTTTTGAATGGTCATGTCGAGAGCGGAAATCGGTTCGTCGGCGATGACCAGTTTGGGGTGACGAATCAGCGCCCGACCAATCGCCACGCGTTGCCGCTGACCACCTGAAAGCTGGTGGGGGAAGCGGTTGGCGAAGAGCGGGTCCAGACCCACATCCTGCAGAATGGTGCGCACGCGCTCGGCACGCTGCTCGCGACTAAGGCCCGGCACATGGCGCAGCGGTTCAGCGAGAATTTCAGAAATTCTGGCGCGCGGATCGAGGGACGATACCGGGTCCTGAAAGATCATCTGGCATTGCAATCGATGCTCACGGTTGGCGCTTTTGAGGATGTCGACGCCATCGAAAAAGATCTCGCCAGCAATCGGATTGACCAACCCGACGACCGAACGGCCAAGGGTGGTTTTACCCGAACCGCTGCCGCCGACCAGCGCCAGCGTTTCACCGGCAGCGATTTGCAGACTGACTCCGTCCACCGCGCGTTTGGCTTTACCGCGCCACAGGAAACCCTGACGCCCCGGGTGCTCGATGGTGACGTTACGCATGTCGATCAACGGCGCGGCCAGTGATGCGCTGTCAAGGTTGCCGCGGGTAGGCAGTGCTTCGAGTAATTGCCGGGTGTAATCAGCCTTGGGGCCGAGCAGGATCTGTTCGGTCGGACCGCTTTCGATCGCTTTGCCGTTGCGCATCACCACGACTTTGTGGGCATGGCGCACCACCAGCGACAAGTCATGACTGATGAACAGGATCGCGGTGCCCTCCTCCCGCGTCAGTTCGAGCATCAGTTCGATGACGTCAGCCTGGGCCAGGGTGTCGAGGGCCGTGGTCGGCTCGTCGGCGATCAACAGCGCCGGGCGCAACAACATGACCGAAGCCAGCATGATGCGTTGTCGCATGCCGCCGGAGAACTCGTGGGGAAAGGCGTTCAAACAACGCTGCGGATCATCCATGCCGATCCGGCGCAGCATCTCCAACGACCGGGCAAGAATGGTTTTTTCATCCAGATCGGTGTGCAGGCGCAACCCTTCCGCCATCTGCTGACCGATTGTCATCGTCGGGTTGAGCGAGACCATCGGCTCCTGAAACACCATCCCGATCTTCGAGCCGCGAACATCACGCAACTGATCGTAAGGCAAGGCGCACAGGTCGGTATCGGCAAACTCGATACGACCGGACGAGACGCGCATCGGCGGCGGTAACAGCCCGATGACAGCACGCGCCGCCATCGTCTTTCCGCTGCCCGACTCACCCACCAGCGCGACGATCTCGCCGGGTGCCATGTCGAAACTGAGGTGGTCAACCGCAAGCGAACCCTCGGTTCCCACCTGAATGCAAAGATTACTGACACGAAGCAAAGGCTTGACGGTATCCATTAGCGACTCATCCGGGGGTCAAGGCGATCACGCAGGGCGTCACCGAAAAGATTGATGCCGATCAGGGCAATGGAAATCATCAAACCAGGGAAGAAGCCCAGCCACGGCGCCGTGACCAGATGCGGCCGGCTGGAGGCAAGCATGTTTCCCCACGTGGCCGCCGGCGGTGGAACGCCCAACCCGAGAAAGCTCAAGGCGCTCTCCGAAAGAATCGCCCAGCCAAACATGCTGGTGGCGAGCACAATCAACGGTGCCACGCAGTTCGGCGCGATATGCCGCCACATCGTGTACAGCTCGCTATTGCCAATGACCCTGGAGGCTTCGATGAACTCTCGTTCACGCAACGACAACACCGTGCTGCGCACCACCCGAACCACGGTGGGGATATAGGCCAGGCCCAGCGCCAGCACGATGCCGTACTGACTCGCGCCGACAATCGCGAGCAACCCCAGCGCCAACAGCATCCCGGGGAATGCCAGCAAGGCATCGTTGACCATCATCAACAGGCGATCCGTCCAGCCACGCAGGTAACCGGCGAGCAATCCGAACAGCGTGCCGATGCTGATTGCCAATATCACTGTCAGCAAGCTGATCCACAGGCTGGTGCGAGCGCCGATGATGATGCGGCTGAAGACATCACGGCCGAACTCATCAGTACCCAGAATATGCGGCCAGGACGGCGCCATAAATCGGTGAGCCAGATCCAGACGCAGCGGGTCATACGGTGTCCAGACGATACCAGCCACCGCGAGTAGCACCAGCAGCACCAGCAGGCTGCCACCGATCAGCGCGTTGAACGGGAGCGGACGCTTGTGCTCAGGGGCCTTCGGCACTGCGGTCGGCGGCGCGGAAATTTCGCTTAAAATCTTCATGCTTTCACCCGAGGATCGAACAGCGGATACATCAAATCTACGAGCAGGTTGACCAACACGTAGACGAACGTAATGAGCAACAGGCAGCCCTGCAGTACGGGGTAATCACGTGCATAAATGGAGTCGACCATCAGGCGTCCGATGCCGGGAATGGTGAACACCGTTTCGATCACGGCGATCCCGCCCAGCAGGTTGCCGAGGATCAGGCCGATCAATGTCCAAGTGGGTGCAAAGGCGTTGCGCAACGTATGGCGCCAAAGCACCGCGCGCTCCGACAAGCCTTTGGCACGTGCATGAGCGATGTAGTCCAGGCGCAAGACTTCGATCGAACTGGCCCTCTGCATCCGGATAATTACGCCACTTTCATGCAGCACCAGCGTTGTCACCGGCAAGATGATGTAGGCCAGCGCTTTGCCAAAATCAGCCGAAAACGGCACATACCCCACCACCGGCAACCAGCCCAGCTCCAGACCAAACACATACAGCAGCAACAGGCCCATCCAGAAACCGGGGATCGACAGTAACAACGTCGCGGTCGTCACCAGTCCCAAATCAACCAGCGTGTCCTGTTTCCACGCCGCCAGCATGCCCAGAGGAACAGCAATCACCGCGGCCAGCGTCACCGCTGTCAGAACGATGGTCACACTGACGCTGAACCTTTCAAGCACCAGCGGCAAAACCGCCTCATGACTGGTAATCGAAAAGCCCAGATCCCCATGGAACACTGCCTTGAGCCAGATCAGGTACTGCGCGATCACCGGCTGATCCAGCCCGAGGGACTGCCGCATCTTGAGCAGACTGGCCGGATCAGCCATGTCGCCCAGCATCAAGAGCGCCGGGTCGCCGGGTATCAGCCGGATCATTGCGAAGACCGCAATAGAGATCAGCAATAACGTCGGGACCGCCATGGCCAGACGCTGAATGATCAAACGAAACATGTGGGTTCCTCGATGTTGATACGCAGCCCTCAATCGGGCAGAACACTGGCTGACAACAGGTCAATGCTTACCAGGTGGCGTACCGCGCGTAATCGGATTCCATCTCGAGGCGGTACTGCCCAAATGTACGGTTGATCGCCGGCAAGGAGGCAACTTCCATGAACCCACTGGCTGGGCGCATCAAAATCATCGCCACCGTAGCGGACAGATTGTCTTCGCCACTCGAGCTCGGACGTGGTGGTCGGCAGACCGCAAATGGCTTGCCGAAATCATCGAAAAACGCGCTTTTCAGGTGTTCCAGCGTCAGGCTGCCATGAAAGGGCTTGAGCAGTTTCTCGACACGGATATCGCGATAAAAGCTTTCTGGTGCACCACCGATGCCAGTGTTCTTCAGTTTGATCTGCGCTACTGCGCTGCGCCAATGGTTGGCGTGCACCAACAGATCGTCGACCTCGTACAGCGGGAACACTTCATCAGGTGCACATTCGTAGTTGATACCAAACCCGGCCGCATGACTGAGCATCATGTTGTTCGAACCCGACTTTGGCGTCACCGCCACGGCTTTCATCGACAAGGCGAAATGATTGGCTTCCAGGGCCTTGCGGCGGATAAGCGGCAACGGCACGCCAAGCACTTGATAGTCACGATCCGATTCCAGGTTGTTGCCCGTGATCGCCGTGCCGATGGAGTTCATGCCTGCGCGGGCCAACCCGCCTGCTTCGGTGAACGTCAGCAGATCCGGGCCGTCGTCACGACGAATATGCAGGACCACGCCAGTCTCCGCGCACTCCATGCGCCAGTCCCAGTTCTGGCCGTGCAGTACTTCATTGTTCGCGGTGGCGCCTGGAAGAACGATGGCGCCGGTGCAGCCATCCAGTTCCGGTTTGTCCTGCATCGAACGCCGCCCCAGGTGAATAATCTCGGTGCGGGCATTGATCATCACAATGGCCTCGAAGTCATGACCGGAGCCCTCGGCGATGCCCCGCATCTCTTCCAGGTACTGCGGCTCGAACGCTTCGATATTGGGAATGAATTGATTGACCAATCGCTTGATACCGGCCCAGTCATAACCCATGTCCAGCAGTTGCTGACCGTAGATTTCAATGCTGCGAGCAATGATCTGTGGGCAGGCTTTGCCGTACTGCACACCCCGGGCAAATGGCCCGCCACTCAGTTCGATACACGGAAATTGATAACTCATGCCCTGCCCTCAAATAGTGTGAGCAAGACCTAGAGCAAGGATCAGACCAATTTCACAAAAACCCCGTCAATATTGGCGCCAATTTGATATCCAATAAATTACCGGCGCAAAAATGCACCGTTTGCGGTCAAGAAATTGGGTAGTAAATTCACAACCGTGTAAAAAAGTGGCGCTCCTGATTGGGCTGAAGACACCGGATGAATAACGGACATTCGCGTGGCCCGCTGGGCGGGCTCGGTTAAAGTACCTCTCTGAACGCAACTAACGGACGGCTTCATGGAACGACTCCATCCTCGTGGCATTGATGCAGACGGTTATATCCTCACCGTGTCCAACGTCGAGGTGCAGCCACAGTTTCAGGATTTGCTGGCGGACGTGTGCATGACGCTCGCTCGGTCGGAACCACTGCTGGACGGGATTTATCTTTATGGCAGCGTCGCTAGAGGTGACGCCGTGCCGGGAGTTTCCGACCTGGACCTGACCCTTGTTCTGCGCAGCCCTCCTGCGTCGCAGGATCTGGAAATGCTGGAGTCGGAAAGGCGCACGCTGGAAAGTCGGCATACCGAAGTCACCAAGATCGATTTCGACATCGGTAGTCGTTCTGAAGTATTGGCGGCTGACAATCGATTGAGCTGGGGGTACTGGCTCAAACATCACTGTCGTTGCTTTCGGGGGAATGATCTGGCCAAGCGCTTCGACCGGTTCAAGCCGTCGCGTGATATCGCCATTGCCGTGAATGGTGACTTTGAATCCGTACTGACCCGGTATGCCGATCTTATCGATCAGGCGACCACACCGACGCAATCGCTACGCTTGCAACGCGAAGCCTCGCGCAAACTCATCCGTTCAACTCAAGTACTTCGCTCTGAACTGGACCTGATTTGGCCGCAAACACTGGAAGAGCATGTCGAGCTGTTTGTTCAGCATTACCCGTGCATGAGAATGCAGATCTCTTTTTTCTTGTCCCAGGCAAGGAACCCGTACGCTAAGCCAAAAGAGTTTACGACTCGGCTCCATGATTTTTTGACCTGGATGGCTTCAGAAACCGGTTAGGTCTGCCGGAGAGATGTCCGGACTAGACTCGCTCATCCTTGCAGCCCTGCCATACTGTTCAACATGACCAGTGCAACCTTCCGCTTCTACGAGGAGCTCAACGATTTCCTGCCGGCCGAACGGCGGCGGCAGTCCTTCACTTGCGAGTGCGCGCGAGCGGCGACGGTCAAGCACATGATCGAGGCGCTCGGGATACCGCACACCGAGGTCGAACTGGTGCTGCTCAACGGCGAGTCGGTGGGCTTCGAGCGGGTGATTTTCGACGGTGACCGGCTGGCGGTGTATCCCAAGTTCGAAGCGCTGGACATCAGCCCGCTGCTCAAGGTTCGTGCGCAACCTTTACGGGTGCTGCGCTTCGTCGCTGATGCGCACCTTGGCGGGCTGGCCAACCTGCTGCGCATGAGCGGTTTCGACACTCTCTACGACAATGGCTTCGAGGATGGCGAGATCGCCGAGATCGCTGCGCATCAAGGGCGCATCGTGCTAACCCGCGACCGCGAACTGCTCAAGCGGCGGATCATCAGCCACGGCTGTTACGTGCATGCCCTGAAACCGTCGCTGCAGCTGCGCGAATTGTACGAGCGCCTCGACCTGGCGCGTAGCGCGCGGCCATTCAGCCTGTGTATTCATTGCAACTTGCCGCTGCACGAGATCAGCCCGGAACTGGCCCGGTCGCAAGTGCCGCCACGCGTTGGCACCCTCTATTCGCACTTCCTGCGCTGCGACGCCTGCCAGCGGGTTTACTGGGAAGGTTCGCACTGGCGCGGCATGTGTGCACTGCTGGCACCTCTGTTGCACCGATAGCCGAGCGCATCGGGCCGCCTCTACGACTTGAAGCGCCGGCAGAGTAGCGACCCTCCATCGAGGGTCGCCTCCCCAACATCAATTACAACAAGAGCCCAAAACACACGATACATTCACCATCAGAACGGCTACTTATGCGCTTTAACCGGTCCCTGATAATAAGGCAGCCTATCAATCCGTGGTTTATAGGCGCCCGTGGATACACTGCGCTGGACATGCGCGGCGATCTCATCCATCCGTGCAAACCAGACATCACCTTTCGCCATCATGTATTCGATCAACTTCGAAACTTCATGCCATCGCGACAAACGACCGGAAAGGAAAGGATGCCAGACGGGTATGAAGAGAGCGCCATATTCCCAAGCAGCATCGAACTCGGCCTTGAAAACCTCGACGGCGCGTTGCGGCGACTGAATCGGCATCTGAAAATCAAGGTCGATGCTGTGCATGTACTGGGGCCAGTCATCCAGCGCCCAGCTGGATGGAAGCTCCACCAACTCTCCCGCCCCCGTGCGCAACAGATAAGGCACATCATCCCCCATCAAGGAGGCGTCATAACTGAAGCCTCGCTCGATCAACAAGTCAGCCGAGTGCTCTGACATATTGTAGAGAGGAGCCCGCCAGCCCCGCGGTGACTGGCCGGTGAATCGCTTGATGGTGTCGCACCCCCGATCGAGCCAATAAGCTTCTTCTTCCCGGGTCAGCTCGTTTGGATGCTCATGTATATAGCCGTGATGGGCAATTTCGTGTCCACCTTCGACAATCGCCTCAATGGCCTCTGGGTATTGTTCGATGCACCAGGCCGGTATGAAAAACGTTTGTTTAATCTCGAAGCGTCGATAGGTTTCCAAAATCCTTGGAATTGCCACTTTGGGTCCATAGTGCAGCATCGAAATACTGGCAACCCGTGTCGCGGAATCTTTGGGGTGCGCCACATGCAGAATGCTGTCCGCATCCATATCAAAGGTAAAGGCTACGGCGCAGCGAGCACCGTTTGGCCAGACAATCGGATTTTCAATCATGCTTAATCACCAGTGGATACTGAAAGTTATCGAATCACCAACAACAGCGACCAAGCCCCTATCAATACTCGTGATCAATCAACCAGCTGGAATAATGCGTGAGTCCTTTTTCAAGCGACCATTGCGCTCGATAGCCCAGCTCCCGCTCGGCGGCACTCAGATCCCATTCCCCATGGCGATCGAGATGCCAATAACCATCGCCAACTTCGATGCGGGCATCCGGAATAATTTTCCGGATTATTTCAACGGCTTGATGAAGCGTCCAGGAGCGGTCACCGGCAATGTTAAATACACCGCCTTTCAGATCTCTGGTTTCAGCCGCCATCAGTACCGCACGCACAACGTCTTCCACATGAATATAGTGGAACCGATGATCTCCACCGGAAGGCAAGGTAAATGCTTCACCACGATGAACGGTTTTAAGTATATCCCTGAGAACTTGCGGCATTTTATTTTCCGGGCCATACACTTCCGCAATTCGCAGTGAAATCACCTCCATACCATAAAGATCATTGTAGACTCGGCCAAAGTGCTCGGTGGCAATCTTGGTGACACCATAGGGTGTCGTTGGGTAAGTCGGTGTTTGTTCATTAATCACACCCTCGAAATGCCCATACACCGTTTCAGAAGAAAAGTTTACTAACTTTTTGATTCCCGCCAGTCGCATGGCTTCAAGCAAATGGATGGTGCCATCGATATTCGCCGTCACCGTCGTAATGGGCAGATCTATGGACAAGTCGGGATGTGACATGGCCGCCGTGTGAATGACACGATCAACGCCATATTCCTGGATAGTTCTGACGATCCTGGGTATATCGAATAGCTCCCCCTGTACAGGGGTCATGAATTCAGACTTGGCTTCGGAGTAGTCACGATTGTAACTCACCACTTTAACGCCTTGCTCGCTGAGCTTTTTAGTCAGGTATCTGCCAACATAGCCCAAACCACCGGTAATCATTACAGCGCTCATTTTGTATCCTTCTTTTTATTAGCAGAATAAGAGCCACATAGTTGACTGGTCAATTCATGACTCGGTGAAGTTTAACTTCGAGATACCCAACTAGATCGCAGCCCCGCCATTCGGGCTAATGATCTGTCCAACCATATAATCACCCGCGGGCCCGGCCAGAGCTTCGACCATGGCCGCAATTTCATCCGGCTTGCCGAAGCGCTTCAATGGAAGGGTCGCGCGAGTCTCATCGTTGTATTCGATGGTGTCGTTGATCAGCATGTCTGTTTCAATCGGCCCCGGCGCCACCGAGTTGACCAATACACCCTGGGGGGCAACTTCCTTGGCAACCGCTTTTGTCAGCGCGATCACCCCGCCCTTGGAGGCGCAGTACGCGGCATAGGTCGGGAATCCAATCAGCCCCAGCTCGGAGCTGATATTGATAATCCGCCCCTGACGGCGTGCCAGCATGCCCGGCAACACGGCTTGCATGCAGGCCCACGTCCCACCGAGATTGGTACTGATCATCTGCTCCCACTGCGCCCAGGTCGTTTGCTCTACTGTCGCCGAAACCAGTCTCCCGGCATTGTTGACCAGAATATCGACCCGCCCAAAGCGACTCTCCGCCTCGCGGATGATTCCGGCTGCGGCTTCGGGATTACTGATATCCGCCTGAAGGGTGATCCCGTCGCCACCGTTGTCTTCGGCAATACGTATCACTGCGTCCAGTTGATCCTTGGTGTCGAAGTAATTGAGTACCAAATGATCGCCACTTGCCGCAAAACGCTTGGCAATTGCCAGCCCAATGCCCTTTCCAGCTCCAGTGATAACGACTACACGTTTCATAAGTTCACCCATGATTTTTTTAAATGAACGCCGCACGCATACGTCAATGTCGGGCTAGTGCAAGCTGCAACATTGATCACATGCATTAACGTGGAAATCAGGACTCTTGCACTTTGGAAAGTACGGGTTGCCGGGAAACACGCGACTGCCATACGAGAATCATTGCGCCAGATAGAATCGTCAGCGCGCCGAGGTACCAGGCCGTGTATTGATCCTCCGGCGAAACCGGATTCGCACCGGCGGTATAACCGATGTATCCCAGCACGAGAATGGCAAGAGAAGCAGGGATCGACAGTGCCAACGCGATGCCGAAACGCTGACGTCGGAAGGTCATGACAATAAAGGCGGCGATCGCGGCCATGTAGGACATCACCAGCGTGATGGTCACCACATCGTAATACCAAACAATCTTGTCCAGCGGTTTCCACCAGAGCAGTGCAATAGCGACGGACGAGACGATAACGCTGGCCAGCCACGGAGACTTCGTTTTGTTAACGGAGCAAAGCGCTGCTGGCAGATGCCCTTCTTCGCTCATTCGATAGAGCGTACGCGCAGCCGCACTCGAAGAGATTTGCAAGCCGGCGCATGCCGAAGTAATCACGACGAACAATGCAATCCAGGCCATGGCCGGTGGCAAGTAGACATTCGCAACCGCTGCGATGGGCCCACCGTTGCCGTCCTCGATAATTGCCGCCAGTTTCTCTACCGGCACGGCGTACTGCCAGCCGATGGCCGCGAGGGTGTAAATGACAAATGCGGAAGTCAGTACGAGCAACATGGAGCGTTGTACGGTACGAACCGGAACACGCGACTCTTCGATGTAGTTGATCGCAGAATCGAAGTTGGCGAGCATCCATACACCGAACAGCACCCCCGGTCCGATCGCGGACCAACCATCCGCCCCCTCCAGCGTATACATGGAGATGACCGACAAATCTGGAACCTGAGGGTTGATGATGCCCATCAGCCCGAGCCCGGCAACAACACTGATCTCGAAAATCAGAAAGACGCTGGCGACTTTGGCTGTGGCATTGACGCCTTTGCAGGAAATACCCAGAAAGATCAGAACCATACCCGTCCCGATCAGTTTGGCGTTAAGCGGACCCGCCATGGCCGGAATCAGCGCCTGGATGTATTCGGTTCCGATGATCGCGCACATGGCCATCACCGCCATGCAGGCAACGGAGTACGCCCAGCCGAGAATGGTCCCTACGCTGGTATGCAGAAATCGCGACGTGAATGTAAATACTCCGCCCGCGGACGGAGCTTGTCGAGTGAGAGAGATCATGCAGAAAGCCATGACCAACATTGGAAAGAAGTACGCAATTAAAATGGCCAGCGGAGCATGGTGGCCCGATATTGAGTAAAGAATCGACATCGAAGAGGCTGCAATCCAGCCTGGTGCATTAAAACCAAGTGCTGAAAACGTCACATCCCTTGTGGTTAGAGTACCCTTGTTTAGCGCCGTATCAAGTTCACGAACAGTTCCGTCACGGTCATAACCGATGATTTCATAGAAGTTCATTTTTCAGGCTCGCTATAGAAG
Source organism: Pseudomonas sp. LBUM1645 (assembly GCF_059716185.1). Lineage (NCBI taxonomy): Bacteria > Pseudomonadati > Pseudomonadota > Gammaproteobacteria > Pseudomonadales > Pseudomonadaceae > Pseudomonas > Pseudomonas sp. LBUM1645. The sequence goes on along the minus strand of NZ_CP166811.1, from coordinate 2,536,720 downwards.
ATGTTGTAGCGTCAAACCGTCTGAATTGATTTGAACGCCGCTCTTATTATTCAACTAAGCAAAATGCAGATACTCAAAACCCGAACAAGTCAAACACCGCTTATTCAGAATTGACTTACAGCTTTCTTGTTTTTATCGCCCTCCAGGACTGCATAGCTACGTGCGTGACCAGTTGTGATGTTTAAACCTCTGAATGGGGGGGCCAGTATAGAAACAGCCAAAAAAAAGCTACCATCAGAAATTTACGATGTTTGAATCTGAATTAGCGAAGTAAGTCCCGGTGTGTGCGATGGTTGTGACTTGATGGATATGATCGGTCGACGCTTACGGACTCAAGCAGCGGAACAAACGAAAACGGGCGCCTTGTCGGGCGCCCGTTTTGTTCAGGATTGCATGTTGCGGGGTTTGGTAGCTTGCAGCCTATTCACCCACTGCCGAACGATGCAGACCATCGCAGCCAGCAGCTAAGCTTTATCAGGAGGCTTTCGCGAAACCCTGAAAAGTCTGGAGGCAAACAATGAGCAAACAACCTCAACCCCGGAGCCGCTCCAACCCCCAACCCAGATCTCGCCCGGTAGTGCCTGCCCTGCCCGGTAAAACAGGCACCCGGTCCGGGGGCTTGCGCGGTAACTACCCGTCGAAGAAGTCCAATTGAGTTCGAGCGTACGGTTCAAGCCTTGCGACTGACGGATGCAATGTGCACCGACCCCAATTGGCAGCTGCCAGCGCTAGTGTGCAGCGCTCCGGGTACCCGCGAACGCGCTCGCGCCAAGCCAGCGCCACAAACTTTCCGCATCCTTCACCGCACCATCTACACGCAGCTCTCGCGACTGCAAAACCTCCCGCGGTGTGCGGTCGCCCGTCCACACCTCGGTCAACGCGCGCACGCTGGAGTCCACGACGAGCGTCAGTTCGCGGCCGGGGTCGTCGCGGCACAGGTCTGCCACGCCCTGTTCAACCACGAGCCACCACGCTTGCTCGCCGGGCCGCGCGTCGCGGAACTTGAACTGGATGACCACCGGTCTGGACGGGAACGTTTCGATGCGCACGAACCGGCGCACGTCCCACATGAGCAGGCCCGCGTCGAGTTCGTCATCGCGAAGGCGACTGCCGATCCAGCGCGCGCCCCAATGCCCTAGCGCCATGATGATGGGGCGCAATTCCTCGCCCGCCTCGGTCAGGCTGTACTCCCAGACTTTGCCGGTGGCCGTGCGGTGCACGACGCCGATTTCTTCCAAATGGCGCAGACGTTGTGCCAGCAGGTTGGTGGACATCCGTGGTACGCCGCGGTGCAGTTCATTGAAGCGCTTGCTGCCGCACAGCAACTCGCGCACGACCAAGGGTGTCCAGCGCTCGCATAAGGCTTCAGCACCGCGCGCGACCGTGCAGAACTGACCGTAGCTTTCGTCCATTGCCTTGGCTCCGCAATTACAACGCTTCAGATTCTGAACTAGCCCCGCCACTTCGCCACGCGCACGCTGAAACCTCGAAAGCCAAATACCAAAGGAGCACGCCATGACCAAGGTAGCCATCATTCAGCGTCCGCCCGTGCTGCTCGATCGCAGCGCGACGATCGCCCGGGCCGTGCAATCGGTCGCCGAGGCAGCGGCGGCGGGAGCCTCGCTGATCGTTTTGCCCGAATCGTACATTCCCGGTTACCCGTCGTGGATCTGGCGGCTGGCGGCGGGAAAGGACGGGGCTGTAATGGGCCAGTTGCACACGCGGCTGCTGGCCAACGCCGTCGATATCGCAAACGGTGACCTGAGCCAATTGTGCGAGGCCGCCAGGGTCCACGCAGTGACGATCGTGTGCGGCATCAATGAATGCGACCGGCGCAATGGAGGCGGCACGCTCTATAACAGCGTAGTCGTTATCGGCGCGAGCGGCGCCGTGCTCAACCGACACCGCAAGCTGATGCCAACCAATCCGGAGCGCATGGTGCATGGCTTCGGCGATGCCTCCGGGTTGCGTCCGGTCGATACACCGGTCGGCCGCGTGGGTGCGCTGATCTGCTGGGAAAACTACATGCCGTTGGCACGCTATTCACTGTATGCCCAAGGGGTGGAAATCTACGTCGCCCCCACGTACGACACAGGCGAGGGCTGGATCAGCACGATGCGTCACATTGCTCTCGAAGGCCGCTGTTGGGTGCTCGGCAGTGGCACCGCGCTGCGCGGCAGCGACATCCCCGACGACTTCCCGTCTCGTGCGCAACTGTTTCCCGATCCGGATGAATGGATCAACGACGGCGACTCGGTGGTGGTCAGCCCTCAAGGCCGGATCGTGGCCGGTCCGTTACACCGAGAGGCAGGCATTCTGTATGCGGACATCGACGTCGCACTCGTGGCGCCGGCGCGGCGGGCGCTCGACGTCACCGGGCATTACGCGCGCCCTGACATTTTCGAACTGCAGGTGCGGCGCACGCCGGCGACAGCGGTGCGCTACATCGACGAATGAAGTCCGGCGGTTTCGCCTGACCATTGATCAAGGAGTTATGCCATGAGCATTGAACGGTCTTACAAGGGCAGTTGTTTTTGCGGCGCAGTCGAGTTCACCGTCAGTGGCGAGCCGGTCGGAATGGGCTACTGCCATTGCGAGTCGTGTCGGCATTGGTCAGCGGGACCGGTCAATGCCTTCACGCTGTGGAAACCCGAGGCGGTGCAAGTGACTCGGGGTGCTGACAACATCGGCACCTACAACAAGACACCGCGCAGTTACCGCAAGTGGTGCAAGACGTGCGGCGGGCACATCTTCACTGAACACCCGGGGATGGGGCTCATCGATGTGTATGCCGCAGTCATCCCGGATCTCGCGTATTCGCCAGGCGTTCACGTCCACTATCAGGAGACCGTGCTGCGCATCAAGGATGGATTGCCCAAGCTGAAGGATGTCCCCAACGAATTGGGGGGATCGGGTATCAGCGTGGACGAATAGTGCTAGCAAGGACTCAGGAATACGGCTGGTTTTGCAACGGAGCCTGTCGTACTCCCCGTCACTTCAGCATTACTTGCCTCTATTTCTGACATTGTTTCCCGTGTTCACCGTCGAACACGGGAGGCGTGATGGCAAACGGCTACGCTATGCGCTGTCTTCGCAGCTTCTCAAGTACGCCGGGGCCATGCCGAACACCTTATACCTGTTTTATTCCGGCTCAATTACATGGAGTAAACGTGAATGCCCTTCCCCCCTCGTTTTCTTGACCACTACCGCAAAGCCGACCGAATCATGCTGGGTCTGATCTGGCTGATGTTCCTCTTCGCGTTGGGTCTGGCTTACTGGCACGACACGTTTATTCAGGCGTTTTTGGTGGGTGGCGGCACGAGTCTGCTGCTAACGGTGCTTTATCGCGCAATGGGCGGCACGCGGTTGATGCGGTGTTGCCTGGGCATTGGCTTGATGGTCATGGCCGCGTTGCATATCAATCAGGCCGAGGGTGTCATTGAATCGCACTTCGGTATTTTCGCGTTGCTGGCGGTACTGACTTTTTATCGCGACTGGCTACCGATTCTGGTCGCCGCTGCCACGATCGCCGTTCATCACGTGGTCTTCCATGCGCTGCAACATCAAGGTTTTCCGGTCTACGTCATGGCGCATCACGGTGGGTGGACGATGGTGTTTGTTCACGCCTTCTATGTGGTCATGGAGACGGTCGCCCTGCTCTATCTGGCCGTTCACAGTCAGGCCGAAGCGGTGGAGAGCCAGGACATGCTGGACAAGATGCTCGCGGCGACGTCCCAGCTCGCCGTCGATGCTGGCAAGGGAGACAAGGCCACGGTGCATGTATCGCTGGCGGATCGTTTCGACCAATTCCTGATGCAGATTACCGCCCTGGTTGACGGAGTTGTTCGCGACTCTCACGGCCTGAGTGAGCTGGGCCAGGAGCTTGCCAAGGCGAGCAACACGCTGGAAAAAGGGGCCAAGCATCAGCTGACGGAAATTGCCCAGATGACGGGTTCGATGCAGCGAATGGGGGACGCTATGGGGCATATTGCCGTTCACGTCGAACATGCCGTTGAACATGCCGGCCAGGCCAGCGTGCAAATCACCCGAGGACAGGAAAGTGTGAACCGCGCGCAGCAGGAAATCACTCAGTTGGCGTCTCGCCTGAAAGGCACCCACTCAACCGTGCAGGTTCTGGCGGGACAGGCGGAGCAAATCAGTACCGTCCTGGAGGTCATCAGCAGTATTGCTGACCAAACCAACCTGCTGGCCCTCAACGCCGCCATCGAGGCCGCTCGCGCCGGCGAGCAAGGCCGAGGCTTTGCCGTTGTGGCCGATGAAGTGCGCAGCCTGGCGCAGCGCACTGCCCTTTCCACGAAGGAAATCAGGACGATCATCGAGGCCTTGCAGCAAGGCAGCCGCAAAGCCGTCGAGGCCATGCATGACAGCCGTGAAGGCGTGGAGCGCTGTGTCGAAGACAGTCAGCTGGCGGCAGCGATGTTGCAGGCGGTGGGCAGCGACATCTCCCATATCGATGAACTCAATGGACGCATTGTCACCACCACCCGCGAACAATCCACGGCAAGCAGCGAAGTGGTCGGGCGCTTGCAGTCCGTGCAGAGCATCGCGCAAAACACCGCAGACGATGTCGAAACCCTTGCCCTGAGCAGCCAGCGCTTGCCACCCATTGCCGTTCGCCTGGATGCACTGGGCCGCACGTTTCATCAGTAAGGCTCAATGCGGAGTAACCGTTGGTGCCACGGCATCTGCATCAACGGTTGTTTTCTATTTGGTCATCGACAGCAATCTACGTGCCTGCGACTAACCAGGCTGCGCGTGCGGGAGATAGCTAGCGGGGGAACGTGTAACGAATTAAGTCACGGATGTTTACCGACAGAGCAGATCCTTATACGATGAGGCCCGCACATACTGCTCTCCATCAGGCCCAAGTAAGCTATGGTTATTACGTATGACGAAGCGGCTTAACAAATTGCGCTCTATAGTCACGCAAAATTTTGCGCAGACAAATAAGCGAAAGCTGTACACAGGTTCAATTATTCCTACAATAACATGCAGTATCATTGGGCGCCTGAACGATGAATAACACGAGTTCCCTGGCTGACAACTCTAAAACTTTCAGCATAGTTATAGTCAATTACAAAACACCAGAAATCACCAAGATATGCTTAGACTTATTACACCAGCATTTGGGCAGCCACAGCGTCCCAATATGGGTCGTTGACAACTATTCCGCCGATGAAAGCACCGAGTACTTACGAACTCTTGACTGGATCAATTTAATCGAGCGCTCTGTTACCGAACCAGAACCTGGGCATATCGCGCATGGCAAAGCACTTGACCTGGTTTTGGAGCGAGTTGAAACTGATTATTTATTTCTAATGCACACCGATACATTTGTTTTCGATAAAAATGTTTTTCCGATGATGCTGAATAAATGCTTGAACAACGAAAAAGTCGTAGCCGTCGGTTGTGTTGAGCAATTAAACCGTGGCACCACGAGAACGCTTTGGCGTTTTAGTTCACGACTGGTAAAACACCATTTCAGGCACCTGAAAATCTCCATGGGATTACGTTCCAGAGAACCAAAACCGTACAGAGAAGTCTACTTGAAGAGTTTCTGTACATTATGGAACTGCAAACTTATCAAACAGCACAACATGCATTTTTCAATGGACGATCGCGTGCCAGGCTACACCCTCCAAGACCGCATGACCGAGCTTGGCTATGTCGTTGAAATGTTATCACCGCGTAAAATATTCAGTTATCTGGATCACATGCAGTCCGGCACTGTCGCAGCGGCTGGCGGCTATGAAAAGACTCATAGACGAACCAAAATGTACAACGACATCCTTAAGCGCCTGAAAAAAGAAGACAGCAAAAGTTAAGCGACGAAGAGACACAACGAGCAGTGCACTGGACGCTGCTTGAAGTCACCCACAAGTCTTTATATCAAGTTATTGGAGCGGTAATGGCACCCATCACTCAAGCACTACCTATGACCCTCTCCCCGGAGCTTGATTTCGACCAGAACGCCGCCAGCGCCTTGGGTTCCTCATTGGCCAGTCGCTATATTCAAGCCACGCCATTTCCGCACATCGTCATCGATAATTTCCTGGATGAAGAGCTGATTGCGAGTATCTGCTCGCACTTCCCAATCGAGCCCACCAACAACGAAATGCTCTATGAGCGCGGCTATAAAGGTCAACTAAAACGTCAAATCAGTCCCAACGAATGCGCCCCCTACTTGAAGACTGTTTTCAACGCCTTTAACTCGGCCCCCATGTTGCAGTTTCTTGAAAAGCTCACAGGCATCGAAGGTCTGATACCCGACCCCTACTTTGCTGGTGGCGGTCTGCATGAAACGAAAAGTGGTGGTTTCCTGGGGGTACACTCGGACTTCAGGCTCAACAAAAAGCTTAATGTTGAGCGCAGACTGAATATCATCATTTATCTGAATGAAGACTGGCGAGAGGAATACGGCGGCAACCTTGAACTTTGGGATGTCGGCATGAAGACCTGTCTTAAGAAAGTCCTGCCCATTTACAATCGATGTGTCATTTTCAATACAGACAAAGACAGCAATCATGGGCATCCAGAACCTTTAACAACGCCAGAGCACATCACGCGCAGGTCTATAGCGCTTTATTACTACACCGCAGGAACCATGGTGGTCGATCCCGCACAAAGAAACAAAACCCACTACAAGCCAAGGCCCAAAGATCGTTTCAGCCTAAAGTACTACATGGGCAAACTGATCAAGAAGAAAAACTAAACTACGAAACACCCGTTGAAAGATTTAGCCGGTCCGTTGCATCGACCGGTTGAATCCACTGGACGATAAAGTTTCGCCATCTTCAAGGAAGATCATGGACATTCGATTGACGGAATCCAAAGACTGGATGTTTTTGAAGCAAGTCCGTCTCGCTGCGCTTTTGGACACGCCGACAGCGTTTGGTGTGAGTTACCAAACGGCCGCTCAATACAGTGACGAGCAGTGGAAAGAACGCGCCTCGTCAGCTGCCGGGCCGGAATTCTGGCTGGCGATCAAGGACGACAAACCGGTGGGGATGATCGGTGCCGGGGTCAGTCAAGCGAATCGCTATAACCTGATCGGAATGTGGGTTGAACCCGCTGCACGTGGTTCCGGCGTGGCCGCTCAGCTTGTTGAGGCGGTGAAATCACGCGCGATCGGCAAAGGGCATGATCGCGTTTTTCTGGACGTCTCCCCGGACAATGCAAGAGCCTCGAACTTCTATCTGAAGCAGGGTTTCTCTTTCATCGATGAATGGGAACCTTTGGCCAGTCATCCGCATATCAGGGTTCAGACCATGCTGTGGACTGTACGGAACTGACTAACAGACGTCTCAGCACGCCCACGTTTGCCCGAGTGTCTCCAGACCGGCCTTTTGCAGATCCTGCGCGCTCATCACAATACGGAACTTGCAGGTGGCGTTGAAGTTGAGAAAAAAGGGTTCCGCCAATGCGGGGATGTCGGAGGGGTCTTGTACGTCGACCACAAAGATCCCGCCACGCTTGCCATCTTGCTCGGTAAAGTACGCCGCCTCAGGTTTGATGCTGGTCAGGATGCGCTCAATAACCTCGCCCACCGTCCCGGCTTTGACAAGTGAGTTGAAGGGTTCATTAGGGCACTCGACCATCAGTAACATCCTCATCATTCAATCCTCTGTTCAACTTGCAACCTTGTAGTGTCTTCAAGAATAGCGAAGCGTGAGCCAACCCTCTTGCAGGGTTACAGGCGGTCATGAAACATGGCGGCCAAAAGCGGTCAATTTCGCTCCATTTCGTCTACCCTCACAAAGCGCCATGCAGCAACCAGCTTGCGCTTGGCGTATCGACATTTTTGCCTTAATGCACCGGAGAACTTTCATGCTCAACCGTACCCTGGCATTGGCTGTCGGCTTGACCCTGTCTTTTTGCACCCTGTTGGCGCAGGCCGCCGACACCCTGAAAGTCAGCGCGATTCCCGACGAAGCCCCGACCGAACTGCTGCGCAAGTTCAAGCCGCTGGGCACCTACCTGGAACAACAATTGGGCATGAAGGTCGAGTTTGTACCCGTGAGCGACTATCCGGCCGTGGTCGAGGCGCTGGCCACTGACCGGATCGATATGGCCTGGCTGGGCGGCTTCACGTTCGTGCAGGCCCGCCTGAAAACCGGCAATGCCATTCCGCTGGTACAGCGCGAACAGGACGCCCAGTTCACCAGCAAATTCATCACCGCCGACCCGGCCGTCAAATCCCTCGCCGATCTCAAGGGCAAGACCTTCGCCTTCGGCTCGGTGTCCTCCACGTCAGGCAGTCTCATGCCGCGCTATTTCATGCTCAAGGACGGCATCAAGCCGGAAACCTACTTCAGTCGCGTGGGCTATTCCGGCGCGCATGACGCCACTGTCGCCTGGGTCCAGGCCGGCAAGGTGGACGCCGGGGTACTGAACGCCAGCGTGTGGGAAAAACTGGTCGCCGCCGGCAAGGTCGACACCACCAAGGTCAGAGTGTTTGCGACCACCCCGGCCTACTACGACTACAACTGGACGGTGCGCGGGACCCTCGACCCGGCGCTGGCGGCCAAGATTAAGGCAGCCTTTCTGGCGCTCGATCCGGCGAACCCGAAGGACAAGGAGATTCTGGATCTGCAGGCTGCCAGCCGCTTCATCGAAACCAAACCTGAGAATTACAAGGGCATCGAGGAAGCCGCACGCGCCGCCGAATTGCTCAAATGACGTTGCATCTGACCCAGGTCAGCCTTACCCATGCCAACGGCGTCCAGGCGTTGCGTGGGGTGGACCTGCACATTGGTGGCAGCGAACAAGTCGCGATCATCGGTCCGTCCGGCGCGGGCAAGTCGAGCCTGCTCAACCTGCTGGCCACCGCCCTGCGACCGGACAACGGCGAGCTGCAGGTGCTCGGCGAGCGCGCCTGGCAGCTGTCTGCCCGTCAGCGTCAGCGTCTGCGCGCACGCATCGGCCTGATCCATCAAGCGCCCCCGCTGCCACCGCGCCAGCGCGTGGTCACCGCGGTTCTGGCTGGAAAGCTGGGTCAGTGGGGTCTGGGCAAGAGCCTGCTGAACTTGCTGCATCCGGTGGATATTCCGGGCGCACGCGCGGCATTGGCCAGGCTGGACCTCGGCGACAAGTTGTTCGCGCAATGTCAGCAACTGTCCGGCGGACAGCTGCAACGCGTGGGCGTTGCCCGCGTGTTGTATCAAGCGCCCGAGGTGTTGCTGGCCGATGAGCCGGTATCGGCCATGGATCCGGTGTTGGCCGAGCACACGCTGTCGGTGCTCTGCCGCCATGCCCGACAGCACAACGTCACCCTGGTTGCCAGCCTGCATGCGGTGGAGCTGGCCCTGGCGCACTTTTCGCGCATCATCGGCTTGCGTGACGGACAGATCCTGTTCGACCTTGCGGCCAGCGAAGTCGACCGTGAGTTGCTCGACAAGCTCTACGCCAACGAACAACTGCAATCTCCACCGATTACTCCGGCGCCCTTGAGTGTGCAGATTCCCCGATGCTGACCCGTGATACCCGAGATCCGGCCACCCGGCCCCGCCTGCTACTCACCTTGCTGGCCCTTGCCTTGCTGTGGCCGGGCATCCGCTTCAGCGAATTGGACCTCAGTGTGCTGGTGGCGAGTGACAGTCAGAGCGAGATGGGCCGATTTGTCTCAGCCTTCTGGCCACCGGCCCATGGCGAGGAATTCATTGAGCTGTTAGTGCAAGCCACTCTGCAGACCCTGGCCATCGCCACGGCCGGCATGGCCCTGGCGTTGCTGCTGGCCGTCCCCGCCAGCCTGCTGGCCAGTCGGGCTCTGTCGCTGTCTGCCGCCTCCCGTGCCGGCCACCCGGGTTATTGGGGCCAACTGCTGCGTTGGCCAATACGCGGTTTGCTGATCTTCCTGCGCAGCGTGCCGGAAATCGTCTGGGCACTTTTGTTCGTGCGCGCCGTCGGCCTCGGCCCGACGGCCGGGGTGCTGGCCATCGCCATTACCTACAGCGGCATGTTGGGCAAGGTCTACGCGGAAATTTTCGAGTCGGTCGATCAGCGCCCGGCCCACGCGCTATTGCAGGCTGGCAGCGGCCGGCTCGCAGCCTTTTTCTACGGGATCCTGCCCAATGTCGCTGCGGAGCTGCTGTCGTACACGGTGTACCGCTGGGAATGCGCAATCCGCGCCTCGGTGGTGATGGGCTTCGTCGGTGCCGGCGGTCTGGGCCAGCAGATGGACCTGTCGTTGCGCATGTTCGCCGGCGGTGAAGTGGCCAGTTTGTTACTGACGTTTCTCGCGCTGGTGCTGTTTGCCGATCAACTCAGCCGACTGCTGCGCTGGAGGCTGGCATGAATCGCCTGATCAACCTGGTGCTGCTCCTGTGTATCGGCGCCGCGGTGGTCGCCTCGTTCATCTACTTGGGCATCGACCTTGGCGAGCTCGGTGGCAGCGGCAACCTGAAGCAAATGGGCGCCTATGCACAACGTTTTCTCAGCCCGGACCTGAGTGCAGGCCACCTGCAAGCCATCGGCCACGGCGCTTTGGAAACCATCGCCATGTCCGCCCTTGGCACTCTGCTCGCGGCGGTATTTGGCCTGCTGTTGGCATTGCCCGCAGCCGGGCGCTTCGGCTGGCCTTTGCAGAGCGCGTCGCGTCTGGTGCTCAACGCTTTGCGCGCGGTTCCGGAACTGGTGTGGGCTGCGCTAATGGTCCTGGCCGCCGGGCTCGGCCCCAATGCCGGCACTCTGGCCTTGGCCCTGCACACCACCGGCGTGCTCGGCCGGCTGTTCGCCGAAGCGCTGGAAAACACCCCACCCGAACCGGCCGAAGCCATCCGCCTGCAGGGCAGCAATGCCGTTTGGGCGTTCTGTTACGGATCACTGCCCAACCTGTTGCCACAACTACTGGCCTACATCCTGTACCGCTGGGAAAACAATATCCGCATGGCCAGTGTGCTCGGCTTCGTTGGCGCCGGTGGTTTGGGGCAAATGCTCTATGTCAGCCTCAGCCTGTTCCAGGAAGCTCAAGCCAGCACGGTCATTCTGGCGATGCTGTTGCTGGTATTTGCCGTCGACACATTGAGCAGTTGGAGCCGTCAACGCTGGGTCAAGGCCTGACGGCTTCGCAGAACCGGATGGCAAAGCGTTGATCCAGACTACGCCAACGGTTGGTGACTGGTCACACAGTGGATACCGCCGCCACCGGCAGAGATCGCGTCGATGTTGAGCTGTACCACTTCACGGTCCGGGTAGAGTTCGGACAGCAAATCAAAGGCTTTGGAGTCTGCCGCCCTGTCACCAAACTCGGGCGCAATGACCGCCCCGTTGATCACGAAGTAGTTGATGTAACCTGCCGCAAAGTCCGGGTTGTTGCGGCTGAACCTGCTCTTTCGTGGGTTGAGCGGTGGTGACACGGTATGCACCTGCAGCTTGCGGCCATCGGCATCCGTGGCATTTTTAAGAATGTCCAAATGAGCACGCGTGACGCTGTAATCGTATGACTGAGGGTCGTTGTCGAGGTTGGCGATCACAACGCCTGGCTTGACGAAACGGGCGTAGAAATCGACGTGGGCATCCGTGATGTCCTTACCTTTGATCCCCGGCAGCCAAATGATCTTGCGCAAGCCCAAGCGCGCTTTAAGCTCTTGCTCGATCTCGGCCTTGCTCCAATCGGGGTTGCGGTTGGCGTTGATCCAGCTGCTTTCGGTCATGATCCCCGTGCCGTGACCATCCACTTCGATACCACCGCCCTCGCCCACCAACTCACTGCGCATATGTCGGGCTTCCACGGTGCTCGCAACCAGAGCGGCCAGTTGCGCATCCTCGCCATGCTGCTGTTTGTTGCCCCAGCCGTTGAAGTTGAAATCCACGGCGCCGAGCCCGCCGTCCCCATCGATGACAAAGTTGGCGCCGATATCGCGCATCCAGATGTCGTCGAGTTCGGTGGTGACGTAGGTGATGTTAGCCGTGCCGCAGTGTTCTTCGGCCAGCTCCCGTTCACGCTCACGACAGAACACGGTCATCGGTTCATATCGCGCGAGGGTGCGAGCGATCAGGCCAATGGCTGCTTGTACGTCGGGGGTGAAATCCTCCCAGATCGCTTCCTGTGCACCAAAGGCGATGAAGGCCCGCTGATGCTTGTCGCCCTCATCCGGCATACGCCAACTGCCCGGGGTGGCCGCTTGCGCGTGCAGGGGCGTCAGGCCAAGCCCGATAGACGCTGCCACGCCCAAACCGGTGACTACCGATACTTGCTTGATGAACTCACGACGCGTCGACATGTGTTGATCCCTGGAATGTTGGTCTGAAGTCACTTCGCGGTGGCCGTCTTGAACTTGGTCCAGGTGCGCATGCGCGCCCGCATATCGGACTGGGGAATGTCCTTGCCCGCAATCAGCCGTGCGTACGTGGCCTCGTCGAGGTAGATGTCCGGATTGTTGCGCATCGTCGCATCGACGCTCGGCCGCGCCTTGGCGCTGGAGGTTGGGTAGCCGGTGAAATTACTGATGGCTGCCATGTTCTCCGGGCGCATGACGAAGTTGATGAACGCATAGGCGTATTCTGGATGCTTGGCGTCGACGGGGATCGCCATGGTGTCCATCCATACCGTGGTACCTTCGCGCGGAACGTGATACTGGAACGTAGTTTTCTTGCCTGCGGCATCTGCAGCCCGTTGCGCCTGAGTCATATCCCCGCTGTAACCGAGCGACACACACAGGTTGCCGTTGACCAGATCGCTCACCGGTTGCGACTGGAATTTGCGAATGTAGGGGCGCATTTTCATCAGCAGCTCGCTCGCTGCGGTCAGGTCTTCAGGCTTGGCACTGCGGGGGTCCCGGCCGAGGTAGTTGAGCGCTACCGCCAGCACTTCGTCCGGCGAGTCGATCAGGGAGATACCGCAGTCCGCAAACTTGGCGGCCAGTTCCGGCTTGAACAGCATGTCCAGGCTATTCACCGGCGCATCTGGCATGCGCTGTTTAATCTGCTCGGCGTTGTAGGTCAGGCCGATGGTGCCCCACGTGTAAGGTACGGTGGCCTGGCCCGAATGCTCATACTCCCTGCGCAACTTCTGCAAACCGGGCTCGATGTCATCCAGGGCAGTGAGCTTTGACGTGTCCAGCGGTTGCAGGCTGCCGGCGCGCATCAAGCGTTCGGCGACGGTGTCACCCGGGAAGATCAGGTCATAACCGCTGCCGCCGGCGAGCATTTTGGCTTCCAGCGTCTCACTGCCATCCATGACGTCGTAGATCACGTTGATCCCGGTTTCGGCGGTGAATTTGGCCAGCGTGTCCTCGGCAAAATAGTCGGCCCAGTTGTACAGCCTGAGGGTTTTCTCTTCCGCGTGCAGCGCCGGCAAGGCACAGCCCAGCGCCAGGCCCAAGGCGCCGCTCAACAGCTTTTTGATCGTATGCATATCAAACCTCTTGAGTCTTCCAGCGTGCATGGGTGTGGCGACCGTCCTGAGTCAACAGCGCGCCGTACATGTCCGGACGGCGATCGCGGTAAATGCCCCAGCTCAAGCGCTCTTCGGCCATGACCGCCAGGTCCAGGCTGTGCACGAGCACGCCGGTGCTGTCGCGGTCGGCCTCGGCGAGCAACTTGCCCTTGTGATTGCAGATAAAGGACGAGCCGTAGAAGCTCATTTGCAGGGCAGGATCGGTGGTAGCCACCTCGCGACCGATGCGGTTGGCGGCCACCACCGGCAGCAGGTTGGCGGCGGCGTGGCCGCGCATGGTCATCTGCCAGTGGTCACGGGAATCCAGCGTCGCGCAGCCTGGCTCGGAACCGATGGCGGTGGGAAACAGCAAGACTTCCGCGCCCATCAATGCCAGGCAGCGCGCGGTCTCGGGGAACCACTGATCCCAACAGATCCCCACACCTAGGCGCCCGAACGCCGTGTCCCAGACACGAAAACCGGTATCGCCGGGGCTGAAGTATTCCTTCTCCTGATAGCCGATGGCGTTGGGAATGTGGGTCTTGCGATACACGCCCAGCAAGCGCCCATCGGCATCGGCCACACTCAACGAATTGAAGTAGGCATTACCGGCCTTCTCGAACCAGCTCAGCGGCAGCACCACGCCCAACTCTTTGGCCAATGCGGCAAAGCGCTTGAGCACAGGGCTGTATCGATATTCTTCGGCCAGCGCCAGGTGCTTGTGGCTTTGCTCGATGCAGAAATACGGCGTGGCAAACAGCTCTTGCAACAGGATGACCTGGGCGCCTTTGGCCGCGGCCTCGCGCACCAATTGCTCGGCCTGATCGAGGTTGTGTTGCAGGTCCCAGGTGCAGGGCATCTGGGTGGTGGCGATGGTCAGAAGCGTCATGGCATCAGCCCTCCACCGGCCAGGCGGGTTGCTGCTGGGTGATGCAATGCACACCGCCACCGCCATGGGCCAGGTGATTGATCCGCACCGGCACCACTTCGCGCCCAGGGAACGCCTGAGCCAACACTTCGGCCGCCACGTTGTCGGCATCAATGCCGTAGGCCGGCATGATGATGGCGTCGTTGGCGATGTAGAAATTGGTGTAGGAGGCACAGAAAACTTCAGCTTCGGTGTCCACGGCATCGCTGGCTTCATACAGTTCGATCAGCTCGAACCGTCGGCCTTGGGCATCGGTGGCCAGCTCCAGGGCACGACGGTTTTCCCGGGCCACTTCTGCATACACCGAGTGCTGGTCGTGGGTGGCGTCCACCAGCAACACGCCAGGGCGAGCGAACGCGCACACGCCATCGACATGGCCATCGGTCACGTCACCGGTCACGTAATCCGGATCGCCAGGCAGCCAGATTGTCTTCTTCACGCCCAGCAGACGCGTGAAGATTTCCTCCATCTCCGCCTTGTTCATGCCCGGGTTGCGATTGGGGTTGAGCAATACCGATTCGGTGGTGATCAGCGTGCCCTCGCCGTCCACATGGATGGCCCCGCCTTCATTGCTCAGCGCGGTACCAAAGCACTCCATGCCCAAGTGATTGAGTGCGCGACGAGCCAGGCTTTCGTCCAGATCATGGGCCGACTTGCCGCCCCACGCGTTGAAGCGCCAGCTCACCCCGGCCAGGCCGTGTTGCGGATGGCAGACGAAACTCGGACCGGAGTCCCGGCACCAGCTGTCGTTCACCGCCAGTTCGATCAATTCGATGTTCGGCCCACATAACGCCTTGGCGCTGGCGATAGCAGAAGGGTCGACGACCAGTTTCACCGGTTCGAAACGGGCGATGGCGTTGGCCACGCGAGCGAAGTCCTCTTGCACCAGAGGCAATGTCACGCCCCAACCGGACTCCCAGAGTGCTGTGTTGTGCGGCCAGACCATCCAGGTGGCGGCGTGCCTGACCCACTCGGCCGGCATCATCCAACCGCTGTTTTGAATTTGATTCTGCTGCATGACAAGTACCTTTAAGTTAAGTCATTGTGTTCAATGAGAATTGCTTGGGTGTTCCTGGCATGCATGCTACGGCCGTAAAATCGGGCAAACAAACGATGGATTTTGCAGACAAATGATTAGAGGAACTTATCAATATGCTCAAGCACTGGCCGCCACTCAGCACCCTTCGCGGCTTTGAAGCCGCCGCCCGACTGGGCAGTTTCCACAAGGCGGCCGCCGAGTTGCACCTCACCCAATCGGCGATCAGCCAGCAGATCCGCAGCCTTGAGGCGTACCTTGAACAACCCTTGTTCTTTCGCAGTGGACGCAGCGTCAGCCTGACCGATGCCGGTCACGACCTGCTCAGCACCACCCAGGCGTTGCTGCAACAACTGGCCGTCGGCATTCGCCGCCTTGGGCAATACCAGAAACCCAACCAACTGGTGCTCAACACCACCCCGGCATTCGCCCGTCACTGGCTGCTGCCACGCTTGGGGGATTTTCGCCGCGAGCATCCGGACGTTGATCTGTGGATTTTCAGTACCGATGACGTCCCGGACATGACCACCCAGACCATCGACCTCGCAGTGCGCGATGACATCAGTTCCCAAGCCGAGTGCAGCTTCACGGTGCTGCACGCTGACCGCCTCTATCCGGCGTGTCACCCGAACCTGTTGGCGTTGCCACAGGAACAGCGCACCACCCTTCATGGCGAGCGGGAAATGGATTGGAGTCACTGGGCGGTGGAGGCTGGCATCGATGTCGGCCAGAAAGATCAGGGGCTGAATTTCTCCGATCCCGGCCTGCTGCTGGACGCCGCATGCGCGGGGCTCGGTATCGCCCTGGTCAGCCAGTTATTGAGTCGGCAGGCGCGTACCCAAGGATTGTTGCAACCCTTGGTGGAGCAAACCATTCGCGGCCCGAACTGGGCCATGCTGACCCATCGTGACAGTGAGAACAACGCGCTGGCGCGAAGCTTCAGTGAGTGGCTGCTGGGTAACCTGGACTGAGTGAAACCTCACGCTACGGTTCGCGCAGCGCGTGCTTTCGCGTATTTCGAGAGTCCGATCTTGATGCCAACCAGCATGGGGGCGGCGACTACAAAAAGCAGGGCGACAGCGATGAACGCGGTGTCGAAGGCAATCACCGTGGCCTGACCTGACACGACCCGGCCCAAGAGGCTCACCGCTGCCCGGCCAGCGGCCGCTGCATCCATCCCTTTCACGGACAGCATGGCTGTCGTGGTCGTCAGCCGTTCGATGACCGCGGCCCCTCCCGGCGTGACATTGGCGCCGAGGACCACGGCATTGGCGAAGACGTTATGGTCGATCAGTGTCTGGAGTCCTGCGACGCCCATCAGACCACCCAACTGGCGCCCCGTATTGAAGAGGCCTATTCCGCAGGCGAGGTTGCGGCTGTTGAGGTCGCTGAATGCGATCAGCGTGATCGATAGAAACAGGAAGCCAAGGCCCAGACCACGCAACAGGATGGCTGCCATCATGTCGTCCGCGCCGCTTTCGCTGGTCGAACCGGACAGCATCCACATCGCAATCATGATCATCAGGATTCCAAAGGGCACGGTGGCGACCGGCGGTACGCGGCGGACCTGCATGAGATAAGCAGAGATAAGAAGTCCGCCGATAAAAAACCCGCCACTGGGTAACAGGAGCAGGCCGGCATCGGTAGGCGTGAATGCGAGGACCGACAGGGCGAACGCCGGGATCAAAAACGCGCTGCCGAACAAGGCAGCGCCGGCGACAAAACTGACGATAAAGGCGAAGGAAAAATCGCTCGATTTGAACAGAGTGAAGTCGAACAGACCTTGGCCTTTGGCCAACACTTGTTGGCCGAGAAATGCCAGCAGCGCGGCTGTGCCGATCACGCTCAGCCAGACGATGCGAGGCTCTTCGAACCAGTCCCATCGGCTGCCCTGGCTGAGAACGTAAGTGAAGCAGAACAACGTGGCAGAGATCAGCGCGAAGCCGACCCAGTCAAACGGACGGTGCCGGGACTTGGCTGGCATCGGACCGTCTACGATCAGCAGAAATCCGGTCGCCGCCAGGGCCACCGGAACAACGCTGAAGAAAATCCATGTCCAGGATTGGCTATCGATCAACCACCCTTGAAGGGCCGGGGCGAGCGTTGCGGACGCGACAACGGCGCCCATGGCAAACAGGGCTTGCAGGATGGGTTGGAGAGATCGCGCAAAGGCGCGAAATATGATCGCCTGCCCCCCGACCAGCAAGGTGCCGCCAGCGAAGCCCTGAATAATTCGGAGCGCGATCAGCAGGTCCAGCCGAGCCGTAATGGCGGCAATGCCGCATGCCATGCCCATGACCAGGGTTGAGCCGATGATCACATGACGCGGATTAAAACGCGTCAGCAGCCAAGGCGCGGTCATGAACCCGATCAGCTTGAGCGCGATGTAGCCGACATCCAGCCAGGCGAACTCATCAGGCGTTGCATAGGTGTCGCCGATGATGTCGCCGCGTCCGAGCGACAGAACGGTGCTGGCGATCGCTTCCGTCAGCGTGGCAAGCACGATGCCCACCATGAGCAAGACACCGGTCGTAACGCTGGTGTTGCTCCGCATCGCGCTGGCATCCGCGTTCATGATCCCTCCCCGTGCGCCACTTCGACACGGGCGGACAGGCCCGGCACGATGCGGCCCGGCAACGGGTTGTGGACAAGCCGGATCTTCACCGGAACGCGCTGCACGACACGCACAAAGTTGCCCGTCGCGTTGTCGGTGGGGAGCAAGCTGAACGCCGACCCGCTACCCGGTGCAAAGCTGTCGACCACGCCTTCAAGTGCCCCGCTGGGGTAGCCGTCGACCGTGACTCGCACGCGCTGACCGGGGCTGATTTGTTCGAGCTGGGTTTCCTTGAAATTCGCCACAACCCATACGTCGTTGACCGGCACGATATCGAGCAAGGCAACGCCCGTCGTAACAAAGCGGCCGATGCGAACCTGACGGTTACCGACCACGCCATCAACCGGCGCGCGTACCACGGTGCTGTCGAGATCGATCTGGGCGAGATCGCGTGCGGCCTGCGCCTGCGTCACCGCAGCCACGGCAGCTTCGCGCTGCGCCACGAGGACGGCGATGCGTTGCTGTTGCGCCTCGACCGTTGCGGAAGCACCGGACACCGTCGCCTCGGCTCTCAATCGTGCCGCATCGCTTTCATCGACGAGGGCTTGGCTGACCGCGTTGCTGAGAATCAGTTTGCGGCTGCGATCATGGGTTTTGTTCGCCAGATTCATCTCGGCCACGCCCGAGCGTCTCTGGGCTTCGGCCTGTCGAATCAGGGCACGCTGTAGCTGGGTTTCTGCATCGACATGGGTCAGGCGAGCCTGGGCAGCGCTGACATTGGCCACGGCTTGCGCCAGCCGTGCGCGATAGTCCCGATCATCGATACGGAACAGGACGTCACCGGCCCGGACGGTTTGGTTGTCCTCGACCTCGACCGCAGTGACATAGCCGGCAACCTTTGCGGCGAGCGAGGTGACGTCGCCGCGCACATAAGCGTTATCGGTGGAGGTCGCACCGCTCGAAAGCGCCAGGGCCCATCCGCCAGCCAAGACCACCACGGCACCGATGCACAGCAGGATGCCGATATTCTTTCTCTTGCTTTGCCGTGCCACCACGACAGGGCTCTCGGCGCTTGCGCCGGTGGCAATGGCGGCCTTGTCCTGAAGCGAGTTCATGTTGTCTTTTCCTGTTCAATGCCTGGGACTACAGCCACGGGCGGCAGTGGTCTGCCGCCGAGCTGTCGAGCATTCATGAGCGCGTGATCGGCTCACTTTTTGATAGGTGTAACGAGTGTCTTTTCATCGGTGTCGAGGACGAACACGGCCAACAGGCGTGCGGGTTGGGTGTCGCTGGCGTTGGCGCTGACTTCGTGCACGGAGCCCGGCTCCTCTACGAAGTTTTCGCCGACGTTGTAGATCTTTTCCGGCTTCCCTTTGATTTTGATGCGAAACGAGCCCTCCAGCACCGTTGCATAAATGAAGGCCGTTTTCGGATGGGTGTGGGCCGGCGACGCGGCGCCCGGCCCATACTCGACGACTACGCCCTTCATGCTCTTGCCAGGGATGTTGGGGATGGGACGGTCAAACACGACCGTCACCTTGCCGGCGGGCGGCTCAGCGGCCGACACGGCGCTGATCGAGAGCATTGCGAAAGCAGCGGCTAATACGAATCGAGTAACCATGACATTGCTCCTTCATGGGTGGTGAGGTGATGGCGCGAATCGTTACCTGGCCGTCGACTGAGCGAGCCAGTCTTCGAAGCGGATCGCGCCCAGGCGCGGGTTCTTGCCGGGGGTCAGCGATTGATCGTCGAGCACATCGCCGAAGTAGCGCGCGTGCACATCCGGCACGACCTTGCGCGTGTCTCGCGTGGCCCGCAGAAAGCGCCTGACCAGTTCGTCGAGCGGCATGGCCTCGGGACCAGCGACTTCGACCGTACCGTTGACCGGCGATTCGAGCGTGACATCGGCGAGCGCCGTCACCACGTCGTCGGACGCCATCGGCTGGATCAGCGCAGGCGACAGGTGAATCTCCTCGCCGACGGTGGCCGACTGCGCGATGCCGCCGACAAACTCGAAGAACTGCGTAGCACGCAGAATCGTGTAAGGCATGCCGGATGCCTTGATGAGGTTTTCCTGCGCGACCTTGGCCCGGAAATAGCCGTTCTCGGGAAGACGTTCGCTACCGACGACCGACAGGGCAACGTGATGACGAACACCGGCGGCCGCTTCCGCAGCCAGCAGGTTACGACTCGACGTTTCGAAGAAATCGAGGACGGCCTGGTCTTCCCACGACGGCGCGTTCGCCACGTCGACGACGATATCGGCGCCATCCATCGCTTGGGCCAGGCCCTCGCGGGTGATGCTGTTCACGCCCGTACTGGGCGCGGCGGCGAGCACGTCATGGCCGCGCTCGCGGAGGTTCTGCACAAGTTTCGATCCAATGAGGCCGGTGCCTCCGATGACGACGATCTTCATGGGTTCTCTCCGTAAGCTTCTCGACGGCAACCATTGCTGTCGATGTAGAAAGAGAGTGCCTGCACGCGTGAGGGGAGTCCTTGTGCCCGCCTTGAGTTTGCCTTCAGGCAAGCTTGGTTTTTCGTCCAAAGAAGCCGCTTGCTGGACGGTGCAGAGGGTTACGTGCTGCCGTATTATCGGCACCACGTACCAATCGCCAGCTCGGACACGGAGTCGAGGGCGCTCGACCAGGGGATCCGCACCTTGCCATTCGTGTTTGAAGACTACGTACTCGATCAGGAACGCCGGGAACTGACCTTGCGCGGGCAAGTCGTGGCCGTCGGGCCACAGGCCTTCGATCTACTGCTGCAGCTCGTCAACAACCGCGATCGCGTCGTCAGCAAGGACGACCTGCTCAAGGCGGTGTGGAATGGCCGGATCGTCTCGGAATCGACGATCACCAGCCACATCAATGCGGTGCGCAAGGCCATTGGCGATACCGGCGAGGAACAGCGGCTGGTGCGCACGGTCGCTCGCAAGGGCTACCGCTTCGTAGGCGAGATCAAGGTCGGCGAGATCGACGGAGCACGACAGCCTGACGGGCCTGGCATCGGCGAAATTGCGCCCGTGGACCCGAAGCAAACACCTCCCTCCTCGCTCGTCCTCCCGGACAAACCCTCCATTACCGTCCTGCCCTTCCACAACCTGAGCGGCGACCCGGAGCAGGAGTATTTCGCCGACGGCATGGTCGAGGACATCATTGCCGCCCTGTCGCGTATCCGCTGGCTGTTCGTCATCGCCCGCAATTCGAGCTTCACCTACAAGGGCCGTGCGGTGGACATCAAGGGCATCGGCCAGGAGCTCGGCGTGCGCTATGTGCTGGAAGGCAGTGTGCGCAAGTCCGGAAACAAGGTACGCATCACCGGGCAGCTCATCGACGCAACAACCGGGACGCATATCTGGGCGGAGCGCTTTGAAGGCCTGCTCGACGACATCTTCGAGCTGCAGGATCAAATCGCCGAAAGCGTCGTCGGCGCCATCTCGCCGCAGCTGGAACGGGCGGAAATCGAACGCGCCAAGCGCAAACCGACGGAAAGCCTGGACGCTTACGACTACTACCTGCGCGGCATGGCAAAACTGCACAGCGGCACCCGGGAAGCCATCGACGAGGCGCTGCCGTTGTTCTACAAGGCCATCGAGCTCGATCCGGAATTTGCATCGGCCTATGGCATGGCGGCCTGGTGTCACTTCTGGCGCAAGTTGAATGGCTGGATGAGCGATCGGACTCGAGAGATCGCCGAAGGCGTACGGCTTGCGCGGCTGGCGGTGACACTCGGCCGGGATGATGCGGTGGCGCTGACGCGAGGCGGACATGCGCTTGCCCATCTCGCTGGCGATGTCGATGGCGGCATTGCCCTGCTCGACAGGGCACGCCTGCTCAATCCCAACCTCGCCCCTGCCTGGTACCTGGGCGGTATCCTGCGCGCACTGCGCGGTGAAACAGACGAAGCGATCGAGCATTTGAGCCATGCCGTTCGCTTGAGTCCGCTGGATCCGGAAATGTTCCGGATGCAGGTGGGAATGGCGCTCGCGTATTTCTTCGCCGGACGCTTCGACGCCGCTTCGGCCTGGGCGGAGAAGTCGCTGGGGAACCTGCCCACCCTCCTGCCCTCGGTTGCCCTGATGGCGGCCAGTCATGCGCTCACCGGGCAAATGGACAAAGCGAAGCAGGCGATACAGCGCCTGCACGAGCTGGAACCATCGTTGCGCGTCTCCAACCTGAAGGACTGGCTGCCCATCCAACGGCCCGAGGATCTCGCGCAGTTCGCAGATGGACTGCGGCTGGCCGGGTTGCCCGAGTGACCGCGGCCCGATTACAGCGTTAAAATCCGGCTGGTTTTGGTTCACATGTTTGAGGATGACCACGTCATGTCCAGTTTCGACACTTCCTTGCAAGACACCGCCGCGCCTGAAGGCGTTTGTTACGGCTGTGGCAGCAGCAATCCGCACGGGCTTCACATCAAGAGCTCCTGGCATGAGGACGGCGTGCATGTCATGGCCGAACACTTGCCTGATGCCAAGTATTGCGGCTGGCCGGATCTGGTTTACGGCGGGCTGATAGCGATGCTGGTTGATTGCCATTCAAACTGGACGGCGATGGCTTATCACTACCGCACGGAACACCGCGAAGTCGCAAGCCTCCCCCGCATCAATTGCGTCACTGGCAACCTTGGCATCAAGTTCATCAAACCGACACCGATGGGTGTCCCGCTGACCCTGCGCGCGAAAGTCGAAGGTGAAGTCGGACGCAAAACTCGCGTCATCTGCGAGGTCTACGCGGGGGATGTGCTGACGGCTATTGGAGACTCCGTTTTTGTTCGCGTAGATACCGAGCAACTGGCAGCCGTTGCTCATAGTCGGTAGGTAGGTTGCTTCCACCCATCCCTTCTAAACGCGCCCGATTATTCACAATTCGTGCGCAACGCCTTCACTTTAGTGCTCTTGATGCAGAATCTGCGATGAATATGCTGTTCATAGGTTGAACCCGTGATCTCGCATAAGACAGAGAAAGAGCCCACTCCATGAACAGCCCTAGAACGCTCTACCAGAAGCACATCGACAGTCACACTGTTTGTCCTCTCGATGACCAAGGCCATGTGCTTTTGTACATTGACCGACAAGTCGCTAATGAATACACCAGTCCGCAAGCCTTCAGTGGTATGCGTGAAGCCGGCCGCAAAGTCTGGCGCCCAAGTGCAACGCTAGCGGTTGTCGATCACGTTAACCCGACTGCGCCTATTCGCATTGCCACCATGCCGGACGCCGGCGGCGCACAGCAGGTGTCGTACTTCGAAGAAAACTGCCGTGACTTCGGTATTGAACTGTTTGATGTGCTCGACAAGCGCCAGGGTATCGAACACGTCGTGGCTCCCGAGCAAGGCTTTATCCTGCCAGGAATGGTCGTCGCCGCGGGTGACAGTCACACCACGACCTATGGTGCATTAGGCGCATTCGGTTTCGGCATTGGCACCTCTGAAATAGAGCATCTGCTGGCATCGCAGACGCTGGTCTACAAGCGCCTGAAGACCATGCGAGTCACCGTGAACGGGACACTTCGCACAGGCGTGACGTCCAAAGACATCATCATGGCGCTGATTGAAAATATCGGTGCTTCGGGCGCGACGGGCTACGCGATCGAGTTTGCAGGGCCGGCGATCAATGACCTCAGCGTCGAAGCCCGAATGACCATCTGCAACATGGCCGTGGAGGCAGGAGCCAGGGGCGCATTCATGGCGCCAGACGACAAGGTCTTTGCCTATCTGCAACTCAAGCCCCGTGCACCTCAAGGTGAAATGTGGAAGCAGGCAGTCGCTAAATGGAGAGGACTGCATAGCGACGAAGGCGCTCTGTTTGATTGCGAAGTCACGCTCGACGTCGACGCGTTGGAGCCCATGGTCACATGGGGGACCAGCCCTGATCAGGCCGCACCGGTTGGCGGTTATGTGCCGGATCCAGCCACACAGCCAGACCTTATTCTGCGCCAGGGTATGCAACGCGCGTTGGACTACATGGGCCTGAAACCAGGAATGCCACTCAGCGACGTAGTGATCAGTCACGCCTTCATTGGGTCATGCACCAATGCACGAATCGAAGACTTGCGAGATGTAGCCCGAGTTGTGCGCGGCAAGCATGTTGCTCCTCATGTCCGGGCAATGATTGTTCCCGGTTCAACCCTGGTTCGTAACCAGGCTGAAGCAGAGGGGCTTGCGCAAATTTTCCTGGATGCCGGTTTTGAGTGGCGCCAATCAGGTTGCTCGATGTGCCTGGCCATGAATGACGACGTGCTCGCACCCGGTGATCGATGCGCATCCAGCACCAATCGTAATTTCGAAGGACGTCAGGGCGCCGGTGCACGTACTCACTTGATGAGCCCTGCCATGGTTGCCGCTGCTGCGATAACCGGGCATTTGACCGACGTTCGTTCTTTCGCTTTGGAGGCTTGAAGCATGCAACCTTTCGATACAGTGAGTGGCAGCGCCGCCCCGTTCCTGGCTTCCAACATCGACACCGACGTGATCATGCCCAAGCAATTCCTTAAGGGAATTGATCGCAAGGGGTTAGACAGAGGATTGTTTTTCGATCTGAGGTTCCTTGAATCCGGAGAGCCAAACCCAGCGTTCATCCTCAACCAACCGGCGTGGAGCGATGCGGCGTTTTTGGTGGTCGGGCCCAACTTTGGTTGCGGCTCAAGTCGCGAGCACGCCGTTTGGGGTTTGAAGCAGGTGGGTATCCGCGCGCTTATCGGCACCAGTTTTGCCGGCATTTTCTACGACAACTGCCAGCGCAATGGCGTACTTGCCATTCAAGTGTCTGAAGCTCAGCTGAAACAAATTTCGGGCGTTATCAGCAACGCAGAAACAGCGAAGATCCGCGTGAATCTGCCAGAGCAAAAAATCGAGCTAGCTGACGGCGCGGTCATTCCCTTCGAGATCGATCAGTTGCGCAAGCAATCGTTGCTGCTGGGTCTTGATGCCATTGGCACCACGCTTCAACGTGCCGAGCAAATTCGAAGTTTTGAAGCTCAGCACCTGTCGGAAAATCCCTGGCTGTAATAGCAAGGTATGCGTTGGCGGTGGATAGCCCGATTGATCCACCGCCCGTGCATTACTCGACTGATAGATCGCGAAAATACTCTTCGAGAAACTCGACACAAACCCTCAGTTTCGCCGACTGGCTGAGCCTGGTGGGATACACAGCCCATACGTTCGCACTCTGAGTGTATTCGTGAAGCACTTGCACCAGTCGCCCTTGTTCCAGCATCGGTTTGACGTCCCACATCGACCGCAACAAGATCCCGCCGCCACTCAAGGCCCATTCCAGAACGATCTCACCACTGTTAGAGGACAAAGGACCGCTAACGCGCACCGACTCTTCCTGTCCATCCTTTGTCAGGTTCCAGACGCCGAATGCGTTATTGCGCTCTTTCAGCACCAGACAATCATGGTCTTTCAAGTCATCCAGCGAGTGAGGCATGCCTCGTCGCTCCAAGTACTCCGGTGTCGCACACAACACTCGTCGATTACTCACAAGTTTTCGGCCCAGGTGCTGACCCGGCAGGTCATCCCCCACCCGTATTTCCAGGTCGAACCCCTCACCGACGATATCGACGACACGGTCAAATACGTCCAGGCGGATATCAAGTTTTGGGTAGGTCTGCGACAACTTGCAGATGGCCGGCGCTACGTGGTTGCGTCCAAAACCGAAGCTGCTGCAAATATGCAGCGAACCCATGGGTTGGTGCCGCGCCTCGGATATTTCCCCAACAAAATCGTCGAAGTCACCCAGCAACTTCTCTGCCCACATCCGGACTCGCTCACCGTCGTCGGTCAACGCGATACGTCTTGTCGTGCGGTGCAGCAGCTTTGTAGAAAGAGTCGACTCAAGTACCGAAATACGTTTGCTGATGTAGGCAGGTGAATACCCCAGCTCTTCTGCGGCGCTCGCGAAGCCATTTTTTCGAATGACAGTCAGAAAGACTTTCAGGTCTTCCGGCAAGGGAAATTGATCACGTTTCGTGTTCATACGCCTCATAGTTCCGCTATTTATCTCGCTATTTGCGAAGGATAGCATCGAATTACCGAGTGGTAACCAGCGCCTGGTTAACCGTGAGTTCCTGAGTCCTCGATAAAAACAACATGAGGAAATAGCGACATGAACAAGTCTTATGAGCCATCCCTGAAAATCGACGAAGTCCCTGATGCCGGGTTTCGTCAACGCCTGCGTAGCCTGTGTGCTTATGAAATTGGTGTGATCCCGTTACCGATATTTCTCGGCATCGCCGTGATCGTTTATCTGTCGGCTCACTTGGGTTTCTTACCGAAAAACATGATCGGAGGGCTGGCCGTCATCATGACAATGGGCGTGTTCTTCGGCCAACTGGGTTCGCGTCTGCCCATTTTGAAGGACATCGGCGGAGGCGCCATTCTGTGCTTGATGTTGCCATCGATTCTGGTGTTCTACGGCTTCTTCGGGCCCGCCACGATTGACGCTACGAAAATGCTGATGAAGGAAGCCAACTTTTTGTACTTCGTGATTGCTAGCCTGGTCGTCGGCAGCATTCTGGGGATGAGTCGCTTCATCCTGGTCCAAGGCATGATAAGGATGTTCATACCTCTGCTCGTCGGAACCCTGGCTGCCGTGGGCAGTGGACTGATAGTCGGCAAACTCGTCGGCTACAGCTTCCACCACACCTTCTTCTTTATCATTGTGCCGATCATTGGCGGGGGTATCGGTGAAGGGATTCTGCCGCTGTCGCTGGCCTACTCGGCGATCCTCGGTGGCACGCCGGACATCTATGTTGCTCAATTGGCGCCAGCCGCTGTAGTCGGCAACATCGCAGCGATTATCTGCGCTGGCTATCTGGCTCGTCTGGCGGTTAAACGCCCGCATCTGAATGGAGAGGGTTCACTGATTCGCGCCAAAGACGAAAATGACAAATTCCAGGTCAAAGAAGAGAGCTCGGTTATTGATTTCAGAGTGATGGGGGCAGGCGTTTTGGTCATCTGCGCTTTCTTCGTCCTTGGCGGTCTGCTTGAGAAAGTCGTGGGTATTCCTGGCCCTGTCATGATGATTCTGGCAGCCGTACTCTTTAAGTACGTCCGCGTTCTGCCCGAAAAACTGGAAAAAGGCGCAAACACTTTCTATAAGCTGGTTTCCGCCGCCTTCATCTGGCCGGTAATGATCGGCTTGGGCATGCTGTATGTCCCACTTGATAGCGTCGTAAAAGTCTTTTCTATCGGCTATGTACTGGTCTGCGTATCCGTCGTGGTCTCAATGACCGTCGCAGGTTTTTTCATCGGCAACTTGATGAAAATGTACCCCATCGAATCAGCCATCGTGACCTGCTGCCACAGCGGCCTTGGCGGCACCGGGGATGTTGCGATCCTGTCAGCGTCTAATCGTATGTCGCTGATGCCGTTTGCACAGATCTCTACGCGCATTGGCGGTGCTTCGACGGTGATCCTGGCGACTATTCTTTTGCGGATGTTTGCTTAATAGCGAGTCCATAGGACTCATTCCTTAACCCTTCAATTAACACAACGGTGTTCACTTTCCAGTGAACACCTTTTTTTACCCGGCAAAAATGGCATCGAAGAATTCGTCTCGGCGGCACACGGTGTTGCAAGTCGATATAGCATTCGACGCGATTGAAAACCCCGAGCCGAATGTCAGCATGGGGTTGTGGGTTGCGGTCCTTCACGACCGGTTGAATCCACAGCCAAAAGCAGTCATCGGGTGTCTTGGAAAGACCTCGGATACTCGCTTGATTTTCGGTCATGAGGAAGTGCTGCCCACCGATTGCTAACAGGTTAGAAAGTCTTTCGTGTAGTGACGTTACTCTGCATATCCACCGCTGCCAGTTGTGATTGCTGCCCGATATAGCCATTGAACACAGCAACGGACGGGGCGATAGCACTTGAATCTGACCGCCCGTTTGAATCACTCCGTCAGTTGTTAGCTGGCCTTAAAACATTTTTTTACTGCACGACGGGGCAGTCACCAAATGTCCTACCGGAAGCCTCACTGATTATGGCGGCCAGGCGTTTTACATTGTCTTGATGGGCTATCACCAAGTCATCGATAGTGGGGCCGGATGGCGAGCGAAGGGTCGTTCGGCAAGTCACCAACGAGTTAACGGCTTCGCCTGTTGTGCGCAGTCGCCATTTCACGTCGAGCAAGGCGTACTGGTCGGGAATCGAGTCAAAACGCTGCACGTCCAGGCGCACCGACAGTTTGCGCTGGGGCGTGTTGTTGGTCATTTGATCGACCAGCGCACTGCGCAACTCATCCACCAGGCTCGCGGCCCACCATTGGGTTTCCAGAATGGCCAGGCCGCTGTTGCCCTGGCGGATGACAATCTGCGGACGATCGACCTGAGGCGGTACGCTGAGGCCCTCGATCTGAATATCCGCAGCGCTGGTCCTTGAATTGCCGCTCGGTTGGGCCGGCATCAGCGTGTGAAATTGAATCGGATCACTGCGGCAAGCGGTGAGCAGTAACAGCGCGGTAACCAAGGTGATCTTCAGCGGAAAAGCCATGGGGTGTTGCTCCTGTGGTCAGTTGCGCGGTGGCGCCTTCAAATCTATTGGTGCGGCATTGTCGGGACGACCACGAAGCAGCGACTCCGGATGCCGGCCCAGGTAATCCGAGAGTTCACGCAAGGAGCGCGACATGCGCCCGAGTTCATCCAGGGTCTGGGTCAACTGTTCCCGTTGCGGCGAGTCTTCAGCGAGAGTCGAACTGGCCGATTGCAAGGTCTTGCTGACGTCCGCCAGGGTGGTCTGCACACCGGGCAGGGTCTTGGCATTGAATTGTGTCAGGCCTTTGCGCAGTTCGACGAGGTTGCTGTCGAGGTTGCCGGCAATGCGTTCGATTGGCAGCTGGTTGATCTTGTTGACCATGCCTTCCAGTTTTTCCTGCAACTGCTCGAGGCTGCCAGGAATGGTGGGAATAGTGACGGGACGGGCAGTTGGATCAAAAGCGACTTTCTCTGCTTTGGGGTAGAAGTCGAGCGCGATGTAAAGCTGGCCGGTCAATAGATTGCCGCTACGGGCCTGGGCCCGCAGGCCGTTTTCGATGAAGGTGCCCATCAGCCTTATGCCAGCGGTTTCGTCATTGGGGTCATGCTTCAAGACCTTAAGCATTTTGCCGTGGGCCTGGCCGAGGCGTTGTGGGTAGATCACGATGCCGACATTGACCGGAAAACTGCGTTTTTTTGCATCGAAAT
This sequence comes from Pseudomonas sp. LBUM1645, assembly GCF_059716185.1. NCBI lineage: Bacteria > Pseudomonadati > Pseudomonadota > Gammaproteobacteria > Pseudomonadales > Pseudomonadaceae > Pseudomonas > Pseudomonas sp. LBUM1645. The sequence goes on along the minus strand of NZ_CP166811.1, from coordinate 2,507,623 downwards.
CCAGATTGACCGACACGACTTTGCCAATTTCCACGCCGAGGAATTCCACTGGTGCATCGATCTTGAGCCCGCGCAATGCCTGATCGAAACGCAGGCTCAAGTACTGCCCCTTACCGTTGGGCGGGGCAAGGGCGGTTTGCTGATCATCGAACAGGTCGAAGGCTTTATCTTCGCTGGCCGACAGATCGTTGGGACTGTATTCCGGCGCGCGAAACGCGATGCCACCCACCAACAACGAAGACAGGGATTCGGTCTTCACCGCAAAACCATTGGCACCGACGCTTACATCGATACCACTGGCGTTCCAGAACCGGGTGTTTTCAGTGACGTAGGCGTCATTAGGCGAATGCACGAAAATTTCGATATTCACCCCTTTGCCCTCCGCATCCAAGGCGTAGGCCACCACTTGGCCGACTGGAATCTTGCGGTAGTAAACCGGAGAACCGATGTCCAGCGAGCCCAAGTCTTGGGTGCGCAGTGTGAAGCGCTTGCCCGGCTCGCCATAGGTAATGGGCGGCGGGTTTTCCAGGCCTGTGAAGTGTTTGGAACGAGCATTGGCCTGGCCGATGTCGGCGCCAATGTAGTCCCCGGACAGCAGGGTATCGATACCCGACACTCCGCCGGCGCCAATACGCGGACGCACGACCCAGAATTGCGAGTCTTCGCGGGTGAAGCTTTCAGCCTGTTTGTCGAGTTTGATCGTGGCGTTGACGCTCTTCTGATCGTCGCTCAGCTTCACTTCCGAGACATGGCCGATGACCACATTGCGGTATTTGACTTCGGTCTTGTTGGCAGTCAGGCCACTGCCGGTCTTGAACGTAATGGTAATCGTCGGCCCTTCCTGCATGAGGCTGTGCACCACCAACGAAATCCCTACCAACACCGCGATGATTGGCACGATCCACACCAGCGAAACGCTGAAACGGCGGGTCTTGATTGGGGCTTGCCCCGGGACTTGCGGCCTGTCAGTGACTTGCAGCGTCATTCGTTTGCTCCTTTTTTTGTGGGTTATCCCAGATCAGACGCGGGTCGAAACTCATGGCAGACAGCATGGTAAATATCACCACCAGACCAAAAAACAGAATGCCTGCGCGCGGTTCGATATCGCCCAGGGCCTGGAATTTCACTAGCGCTGCGACCAGCGCGACAACAATCACGTCGAGCATCGACCAGTAGCCGATCAGTTCGACGAAACGGTAAAGCTTCGAACGTTCCTTGCGCGCCCAAAGGCTGCCGCGTTGCACGGTAACCAGCAGCATCGTCAGGGCGACGAACTTGACGCCTGGCACTGCGATGCTGGCGATGAAGATAATGAGGGCGATGTCCCAGGCGCCGTGCTGCCAGAACTCCAGCACACCGCTCATGATGGTGCTGTCGGACCCGGAGCCGAGCATGGTGGTATTCATCACCGGCAACAGATTGGCCGGGATATAAAACACCAGTGAGGCCAGCAGGTAGGCCCATGTGCGGGTTAATGAATTGGCTTTTCGGGCATGCAGTGGTGCGCTACAGCGTTCGCATTCGTGAGGGTTATCGGTCATGTCGCAGGCCAGGCCGCAGCTATGGCACAAGCACAGGTCGAGCTCGCTGGCGATCGGTGGTGTTTTCATAAGATGTCCCACAGCTCGCGGATATCGCGCCCGGCAATGCGGATCATCATCAAGCTGAGCACAGCTAGCGCAAACAGGCCGATGCCGGGCAGCACATCGAGCAAACCGGCGAGTTTGAACACCGCCACCATTGCCCCCAGAAGACAGACTTCCAGCATGCTCCAGGGCCTGAGGCTTTCCAGCCAGCGCATGCACAGCTTGAACCCCGGCGAACGTCGCTTTACGAGAGCGAAACTCAGGACCCAGACTAATAAAATCAGCTGAAAAATGGGCGCGATGATCATGGCAATCGCGGCCACCAGCGCGATGAAGGTAATGGGGCCCACGCTGAGTGCCAGCACCGAATCCCATAACGTGGCACTGCTCTTCAAACCTTGCAGACTGATGCTCATGACCGGGTAGAAGTTGGCGAAAACCCACAGCACTGCCGCGGTAAAAGTCAGCGCCAGGCGCTGTTCCACCGACAAACCGTTAAAGCGCTGAAGAACGCCATCGCAACGCGAACAATAAGAGGTTTGATAGTTGACGAGCGTAACTTTGTCATACACGCAGTCGCAGTGCTCACAGATGACCAACTGGTCACGATTCGCCATGGATCTTACTCGTCAAAAAGTCGAAGAATACCGAAGGTGAGTCAATATAGAGATGTTGGGGAAATGAGCAAATTTTATTGAGAAAAATGACTAAGCCTGTGAGCCGGTTCAACACAGGCGGCAGAAATTTTGGTATACACCTTGGTGCTCTATTGCCTGATCATTAGAAATCGGGAATAAGAAGTATCTGCTTGCTTTTCATTTCAGGCTGACTGAGCGGCCATTGCCTCGCGACAGTCAAGGAGATTCAAAAAATGAGATTTGCGTTTTTGTTGAGTTCGCTTTGTGTTGTTTCCTTAACGATGACTGGGTGTGCGAGCAAGTTGAGTGAACCTGATGAGTATTCCGGTTTTCTGAAGGACTACAGTCGACTTACCGAAGCTCAGTCTGCATCCGGTCTGCCGGTTATGCGCTGGATTGATCCCAAGCTCGACCTGAATCGTTTCACCAGCTTCTATGTTGAGCCAAGCCAACTTTACCCTAAGCCGCAAGCGACCGAAAAAATACCGCAAAGCACGTTGCAGGGCATCACTTCTTATTATGATCAGGCACTCAAACGTGAACTAGGAAAGTCCTTACCTGTGACGACATCGCCCGGTCCGAAAACGCTTATAGTTCGGCCCGCCATTACTGCAGTTAGTAGCAAAACGCAAGGCTTACAATTTTACGAAGTGCTTCCGATCACCCTGGTAGCAGCGGCCGTCACCACAGCCTCTGGTGTCCGCGATCAAGAAACCCATATCGCGACTGAAGCTGTTTTCCTCGACGGTGCATCGAAGCAGATCGTTGCGCAGGTGGTGCGCAAGGGCATGGGGGCGCCATTGGAAAATGACAGTCAAGTCATGAAAGCAACCGATATGAAAAAAGTGCTTGATGGCTGGGCGAGCGACTTGAACCAGACTTACGTAAAGCTCAAAAGTAATTGATCCAGTTAAAAAAGGGAGGCGAATTTTCGTTGGGTCAGCAGGTTCTTTAGTGGACTGATTCCGCCTCTCGCGAATCCAGGCAACTTTTACGAGTTGCCTGGATGTGTAAGGGGCACGCTGACCAGTACAGAAATTCCTGTTTCCAAGTTAGATCGCTTCTGTATTGCTAACCCGAGCGGTTCGAATAAATAACGCGCGCACCTTCTCCCAGAAATTACCCCCTAGTACGAAGAAACTGCCAATCAACATGGCATCGCCAAGCGCTTGAAGTTGCCAAAGGTTGGGTCTAAGACCAGGCCAAATGCTGTCGATGTAGGGTTCAAGAAATGCGGAAATCAATGGCAAACAGAACATGACGATACCCACTCGGTGACGAACAGGACCTACGTCAAAATCGGCTTTTGGTGCAAGGTTGGAGACGTAACCGAATGCAGTGCGTTTCAGTTGTTGGAACCCTGACTTGCCCAGGATGGCGATGACTAGAATCAGCAGGATTTTGTTACTGATAAACAAGATGCCCGTGAATGCTGCGATCTTGGAACCTGATACCCCGGTCGCTGCAAGGATGGGCACCATCAACCAGGAACCTGCCATTAAACAAATAATCGCAATACCCAATTTGAAACGCCAGCCGGCAGAATGAGGGGTCGCCGTGATCGGTGTGGAATTCATTAATGTTTTACCTTACTTATCATTTTTAGCGGATTTTACAGCGCAGAAGAGTAGCAGCGGGCACGATAAAACGAGCGCCTGATTACGTTTTTTTAGTAGCGCAGATTGATAACTCCACGTGGTGATGGACATTACTACACGCCCCAAACGGGCCGCTATGCACCACTGAACATTTTATGGAAAAAACCAATGCTTTCACGTGCAGCCGTGTTGATACGCCCAAGCCGGTTCCTCTTGGTGGGTGCTCTAGGCCTCAGCGGCTGTGTACGGCTTGGACCGGATTTCCAGGCACCTGGAGAAGCATGGGTCAAACACTGGAGCACCCCTGCCCTCGAGCAATCCAGCCAGCGCAGCCTGAACCCGGACATTCGTCAGTGGTGGCAAGTCTTCGCCGATCCGGTCCTCGATCATTTGATTGCCGAGTCGGATGCACGCAACTCCAGCCTCAAAATCGCCGGCCTGCGCGTTATGGAAGCCCGTGCGCAACTCGGCATTGCTCAAAGTGGTCTTTACCCGCAACTGCAGCAAGCCAGTGCCGACAGTCTTTACTTCAACCGCAGGCAATCCGGTGGGACTAACCCGCAAGACAGCCATTTCTGGCAACACAGCGTGGGGTTCGACGTGGGTTGGGAGCTCGATTTCTGGGGCCGCTTCAGTCGCGCCATCGAGTCGTCCGATGCCAGCTACTTCGCCGCCCAGGCCAACTATGAAGACGTGCTCGTACTGCTGCGCGCGCAAGTGGCCGATACCTATTTTTCGCTGCGCACCACCGAAGCCCGTTTGCGTGTCGCCCGGGAAAACGCCAAACAGCAAAAGCGCAACTTCGAGATCACCGAAAAGCTCTTCAACAGTGGCCAAACTGCCGAGCTCGACCTGCAACAAGCCAGGACCCAATACCTGGGTACGTTGAGCACCATCCCCAATTTTGAAGACCAGTTACAACGGACCCGCAATGCGTTGGCGGTGTTGATTGGTCAACCGCCCGGCGTGCTGCCGCAACTGGTCGAGAACGTGGGATTGATCCCGCTGGTCGACCGTGCAGTGTTGCAAGATGTACCGGCCAACCTGCTCCTGCGTCGACCCGACGTGCGCGCCGCCGAGCTTAATGTCGCCGCCCAGTCAGCGCTGATCGGTGTGGCCGAGAGCGATTTCTATCCGTCGCTGACCTTGCTGGGCAGCATCGTCTGGTCCACCGACACGCTCAGTGGCACGCCCCGGAATCTGGATTTGATCGGCGGCCCCAGCCTGCGCTGGAATCTGTTTGATCACGGCCAGATCAGCAACAACGTGCGCGTGCAGGATGCGCGGTTGCAGCAGTTGATCGAGGCCTACCGCGACAAGGTTCGCCAGGCGGCACGCGAGGCAGACGATGCGGCCTATGGCCTGATCAAATCCCTTGAGCGCGAAGGCATCCTGCGTGAGGCCGAAGTAGCCGCCAAGCGTTCGCTGGTGCTGGCCAGCGCGCAGTATCGCGAAGGTTATTCGGACTTCCAGCGGGTGCTGGATGCGCAGCGTGCCTTGCTCGAACAACAGGACAATTATCTGGTCGCCCGCAGCAATGCCGTCAGTAATGTCATTGCCTTGTACAAAGCCGTGGGCGGTGGCTGGTACAGCGCCCAGCCGAAAGTTGATCCAGCCACCCGCCAGCAAATGGAAAAACGCACCGACTGGGGCGATCTGCTGAAAGAGCCCGCCACTGCACAGCCTGCCATTCCAATGTCTTACAAGGTAAAAGACCAATGAGTGAAACCGCCCCTTCCTCGTCCGAGCCCCCAGTCGCCCAGGCACCCGCTCCGGCTGCCGACCCGGCGAAAAAAAGCATCAAGTGGGTCCTCCTACTGATCCTCCTGAGCCTGACTTGGTACCTGTTGGCGGATCGTTTCACCCCCTACACACAACAGGCCCGGGTGGGTGCCTTTGTGATTCCGGTCGCCTCGGAAGTGGCTGGCCGCGTGATCAGGGTGAACGTGCGTAACAACCAGGACGTCAAGGCCGGCGAAGTCCTTTTCGAGGTGGACCCGCAGCCGTACCAGATTGCCGTCGACCGTGCGCGCGCCGACCTTGAATCGACCCGCCGACAGATCGGTGCGAGCACCGCCGGCATTGCCTCGGCGCAAGCCAACTTGCGGGCTGCCCAGGCCAATGAGCTCAAGGCGCGCCAGGACAATCAGCGTCTTGAAGGTTTGTATCGCGAAGACCCGGGCACCATTTCCGTGCGCCTGCTCGAAGTGTCTCGCGCCAACCGCGAACAGGCTGTGAGTCAGGTCGCCGCTGCCCGCGCCGAAGTGCAGCGCGCGCGTGAGCAGGAAGGTGGCAGCGAGGAAGACAACGCCTTGCTGCGCAGTGCCGCCACGGCGTTGTCCAAAGCCGAACTGGATCTGTCCAATACGCAGATTCGCGCTCGCTCGGCCGGGCTGATTACGGATCTGCGTACTGACGCTGGGCAATTCGCCGCTGCCGGTAGCCCGGTCATGACTCTGATCGCCATTCATGATGTGTGGATCAGCGCGGACATGACCGAGAACAACCTCGGTCTGGTGAAGCTCGACACGCCGGTTTCGATTGTTCTGGATGCTCTGCCGGGGGAAGTATTCGAGGGGCGCGTGCGCAGCGTCGGTTACGGCGTCAGCGTGGGGCAGACACCCGCACCTGGCACCTTGCCCAGCGTGCAGAACAGCCGCGATTGGTTGCGTCCGGCCCAGCGTTTTCCGGTCATTATCGAGTTTTCGCCAGACTCGTTGAACACGTTGCGTGACAGTCGGGGGATCCGTGCCGGTGGGCAGGCCGAAGTCATGGCCTTCCCCACCGAGGGCAATCCGCTGAACCCACTCGGCCGCGTGTTTGTGGGGTTCATGAGCTGGCTGAGCTATGCCTATTAAGGGTATGTCTACTCGGCGCACGCCGCGGGATCAACGCGCACTGCGCCTGGCCACCGGTACAGCGTTGTGCCTCACCGCCAGTTTCGGCCTGGGCTTGCCGATTCCTTTTATGGCGCCGGTGCTTTGCCTGCTGTTGCTGGCCTCGGTCAATCGCCCGCTGCCGTTCAAGGCCGGACTGGTTCTCGCACTGGCCGCCATGTTGACCACCGGCATCGGCCTGCTATTGATTCCGGTCCTGCGTTATTACCCCGTCAGCGGCGTGCTGTTGATCAGCGTCGGTCTGTTCCTGGCCTTCCGCTTTGGCCTGCGCGGCGGCAACGCCTTGATCATGACCTTCCTGGTGATTGGCCTGACCATGATTTCCTCGGCCGGTATCGCCGAATTCGATCTGGCGGCGATGGTCATCGGCGCACTGGTCAAGGGTTTGCTGCTCGCCGTTGTCGTTGTGGCGTTCAGTCATGTGCTATTCCCGGATCCACCCAATGCCCCTTCCCCGCCACCTGCCCCACCCCTGCCGGCAGAAGAAGTCAGTCGGGTTGCGCTGCGTGCAACCCTGATCGTCCTGCCGACATTCCTGCTGGCGCTGATCGACCCGGCCGGTTATCTGCCGATCATCCTGAAGGCCGTCGGCCTGGGTCAGCAAAGCTCCACGACGAATGCCCGCAACGCCGGTCGCGAGCTCCTCGGCTCAACCTTGCTTGCAGGCCTATTGGCGATCCTCTTCTGGAGCGCCCTCAGTCTGTTTGTGCATCTGTGGATGTTCTTTCTGTGGATGCTGCTGTTCGGCCTGGTGCTGGCGCGCAAGCTGTATGCCCTGAGCCCCACGCGATTGAGTCCCGGCTTCTGGCTCAACAGTTTGATCACGCTGATCATCCTGTTGGGCCAGTCGGTACAGGACAGCGCAGCAGGCAAGGACGTTTACACAGCGTTCGCCATCCGCATGGGTTTGTTCATCCTCGTGACGCTGTATGCCTGCCTGATGGTTCATCTGCTCGATCAACGGCGTGAGTCGCAGACTTTACTGACGACTAACGAATGAACGCACTCAGATCAGCGCCCAATCCATTGATGGCCTGGGTGAAGTCCTCGGTCCTGATCTGCGTCGAAGCGTTTTCCAGTTTTTTCCCAAACACCTTGCGCACGGCTCTTGCTACCGGCTCATTGGTGGCGGGGTCGAGCAAGACGGCCTCTACATACAACTCGGTGTTTTGATCGCGATGTCCGGTGACGGCACCGACGCCTCCCACAACTGCCGCTACAGGAATGATTTCATACCACTTCATGCCTTCGTTGGAGGCATTGACTCCGGTAATCGCAGCTTTCATGACCAGAGGATGCGCATTGGGAGGCAAGGGCTGCAAGGTATTGGATACCCGGTATCGCTTGGACAGTGCTGTGACGACAGCCTGGTTGGCAGCCTGCTGAAGTTGCACGAATGTCTGCATATTTACGCGATCGGTTGCCCTGGGCGCTGGAAACAATTCCAACCCGTCGAAGTCGACCGTATCAAATGCTGCCGGATTAAAAGTCGGGGAAACCCATCGAAGTGTTGGTGCGCCCGTGGCAGAAACCGATGGCTGCAAAACGTCATAACGATCCAAGTAACCTGAGTACTGGTCTACTTTCGTGACTTTGGAAGCGCAACCGCCGAGCAACATTGCGCTCAGTACGACACCAGAAAGCCAATAGCGTGATTTATCCATGATGAATCCTTTATTAATAAAGAGCATCGACCCGTTAAACAGGTGAACAAATGCCCATCCTTGGTAGGAGCGAAAAATTGACCGCTGTACAGCATAGTTAGTCAGGAAGGAAAGCAATAGATCCAACGTATCAGTAATGCGGTCTCGGTGTCTCCGGGCTGAATGGCTGCTTCTGGCCGTAAGCCGCACTCCGCGAATGGCTGCTTTGGGTTGTGGATTCAACGGATATTAATCGATGTCAATTGAGTTCGCTTTACATAATCCTTGTCCGATATGGGTCGAAAGCCACCCCTATCCTATCCGGCCCCCCACGCGATTCGCACGCTATGCCTGGCGGGTACGGGGATCGCCCGCCTACCCAAATACATGGTGAACGAGGATGTGCAAGCCGGGCACCTGATACCGTTGTTGCAGGCGTTTTCAAGTCCAAGCACCTCTGCCATATATGCGCTCAGGGCGGCTGGCGATTATGTGCCGGCCAGAACTCGCGTGTTCATCGCCTTTCTCGCAGAGCGCCTCACTACAGTGAGTCAAGACGATCTGCACTGAACGCAATACGTTCAGAAGCCACGAGCGTGGAATCAAAGGCAACACTGTGTTCACTCCCAACGTAAACCGCGTTGGGCTGCTGAATAGCGTTCGTCCCCACACTCTTGGAAGCCTTGATCATGAAAACCTTAAGCATTGAGAACTACAGAACCAACAACGCACATAACAATTCAACGCTCGGGATTAAAACCATGGCGTTTGGAACCTACGGTGCTTACTTTGCGCTCGCCGTCATTTACTTCTGGTTCGGCGGCATGAAGTTCACGCACTACGAGGCACAGGGACTGGTTCCGCTGGTGAGCAACAGCCCTTTCCTGGGGTGGGTTTATGACATCTTCAGTGTCGATACCTTCTCCAGCTTACTCGGCGTTCTGGAAGTCTCGATCGGTGTTCTGATTGCAGGTCGCCTGCTCTCACCCAAGCTTTCATTGATCGGTGGCGCGTTGTCTGCCGGATTGTTTTTCACCACCTTGAGCTTTATGTTTTCGACGCCAGGCGTGATTGAACCCGGCCTCGGCTTTCCAGCCATTACGGTTGCGCCGGGCCAGTTTCTCCTCAAAGACATCGGGTTGCTTGCCGCTTCTATATTTGTGGCTGGCCACTCTCTGACTGAGTTGGAAAACCGTTAAACCGATGACTCTCCTCCTGGAATGGCCTAAAGCGATTCGATGCATTCAGGCCATTGCCCCATCATTCTCCCCTGCCAAATCTTTCATCCAGTCCCGAGGGCTATAGCCCGTCTTGCGACGAAACGCGCGGGCAAGTGCCGAAGGGCTTTCATAACCGACCTCGGCCGCGATGAGCGTGATCGGCCGCCCTTCACGCAGGCGCTTCTGCGCCAGGCTGATACGCCAACTCAACAGATAATCTGCGGGTGTCTGTCCTATAACGGCCCGGAAATGCACAGCGTAGGCTGCGCGCGACATGTTCGACTCGCTCGCAAGCTCGGCAACCGACCAGGCACGATCCGGTGCGTTGTGCATCTGTACCAGCGAGCGCGCCAGCCGCACATCGGCCAGCCCAGCCATCATTCCGGTCCGCAACTGGTGATGGTCGAGCAGATGCCTAAATAACAAGATGATCAGTAGTTCGAACAAGCGATCCAACGCTGCCTCCCTGCCACAATGTCCGCCTGCCGCCTCACTGAACATCCATTTCAGTGTATCGGCCAGCAGCGGTAGCTCATCCAGGGACAGCACCAGACAATCGGGTAACGAAGCGGATATCGGGTTATCGACCCCGCCCTCAAACTTCATCGACGCACACAAGAGTTGAGCGCCCTCGGGCTCACCGGCGAACAGTTGATGCCGACTTGGGCGTGGCAGAAAAATCAGACTGGGTTGGGTGAGCAGCAAGTCCTTGCGATCAGCCCCCTGCAAAGTGACGCTACCTGCCTGCAGCAGGTGAATATGCCCGCGCTGGTCAGCGCCATCGTATGACGCCATGCCGCAAAGATTGCCGTTGTAAAACAGGTTTGCGCGCACGCCGAACTGCGACAACAACGTAGACAAGCGATCCATAGGCAATCTCCGGCGCTTTCGGGCATCACTGACAACACCCCGCCCCAACACGGCAAAAACACGAGGCCTTAATCTCCACGTCCGCCCGGGCCATGGCCAGAGCAAGGCGCGTCTGGGCGGCAGCAGCTTCGGCATCCAGGCCCAGTCGTCTCAGGCATTCCACATAGCCGTGCAGGCTCCACACATTGTCCAGATGCCAGGACGCACGGCTGAGTGTGTTGTCCAGTCCCAGATCAGCACGATAAGCCTGCAAGGCTTCTTCTACCCTGCCCTGCTCTAAAAGCAACGCGCCCAATGCATGCCTCACCGGTTGCATCCAGCCCCATGGCTCGTCGTAAGGCAGGTTGTCGTCCAGAGACAGTGCCTGGCGCAAGTGAGCGAAGGCGTCGTCGTAATTGCCTTTACGGTACTCGATTTCCCCGCGCAGCATGCCTGCGGCAACCGCCAGAATGTCGGTGCATTTATTGTTGAAGAGGTAGCGTGTGTCCGGCACTCGGGTCCAGGCTTCGAGGAATAGACGCTGTTCGGCTTCTGCGGCGGCGATATACCCGGTGGCCGCATGCGCCACGCCTCTGGCGTAATGCAGCATCGCCGTGGTCACGCAGTACAGCGCCTGGTCGTTCGGCAGCGGTGTGGCGAGGATGTCCTGCCATTTGCCGAAGCGTATCTGCACGTGGACCTTCATCGACACGAAGCCTTCCAGCCAGTCGGCCATGGGCGGTTGCTCCACGCGCAGCAGTTCTTCCCTGATGGTCGACATCAGTTGATCGGCGGCTTCCAGGGCCGGTTGGTACTGCCCGAGGAACATCGCCGAATAGAGTTTGAAGTGATAGTTGTGGCATCGATACAAGGTGTAGAAGTTGAGCGGCCCTTCCTGTTCCAGGTATTTGCCGTCGGCCAGAATCGCCCGGCTATTGGTGACCATGGCCCCGCGATAATCACCGCAAAGCACGTCGATGTGCGACGGCATATGGCGCAAATGTCCGGCGTCCGGCACCAGGTCACGCAGGACATCGCCGGCTCGCAATGCCCGTTCCGGGTAAGGCGACATTTCCAGGGTGTGAACGTACATGTGCAGTACGCCGGGGTGCGGCGCATCGCCGTGCTGCTCCATCCGCCGTAGCGCCCGTTCCAGCACGTCCACCGTTTCAAGCGTGTCGGCACCCGGCGCCGGTTTACCCGTTTTCAGGTCCCACAATTGCCAGGGTGTGCGGTCGATCAGCGCTTCGGCAAACAGCGCAACGACATCGGGATCTTCGGGAAAGGCTTTGTAGACATCGCGCATGGACGCCGCATAGGCATCGTTCCAGGCGAAGAGTTGGTCGAGGCTGGTGGCCTGATCGGCTTGGTAGCGTTGTTCCAGCGTGCGGATCAGCGCCTGTTCCACCGGTGTTGCGCCGTCGATATGTGCCAGCGCGGTTTGCGTCGCCAGTCGGGCCTGGGCCACGGCCTCTTTCAACTCCTGTTCGATGAAGGCATCCCAACGCTTGTTGTAGTTGGGGCCCGAAGCGTAAGCGATGCCCCAGTAGGCCATCGCGCAATCGCGGTCGTGTTCGATCGCCTTTTGGAAACAGCGTATGGATTCGTCGTGGTTGTAGCCGTAGCACCACAACAAGCCACGATCGAACCAGCGCTGGGCCTGGGACGAGTGGGTCGTCACCGGGCGGCTGTAGGTGCCCAAATCGTAATAGTCGTGCATCGATTTATCCTCCCGACCAGAGCAGGGAACCTCGCAGGAAATCCTTGCGGACCTGGAGAACCTCGACAGTTCAAGAGGTCCAGCATACCCCCGCGGTTCTGGCTGAGCGGCAGAGCCGACGACAGGAGGATCATTGCCGGCGTCGATAGTCACCATCAACTCAATGAAGTTCTCATAAAAAATCTGCGGCGTAACATCGCCTCCATACCAAACAACTACACCCCGGAGCACACCATCATGAAACGCCAAATCCTCCTCAGCATCGCTTTCTCGGTTTTTGCAGTTAACGCTTTCGCCGCTACCTCTGCTCACCCGGTTGTCGCTGAAGGCGGCTCGGATCGTCTGATTGAAAGTCGTGTGGCTGAGGGTGGTTCGGATCGTTTGATCGAGAATCGCGTTGCTGAAGGTGGTTCCGACCGTCTGATCGAAAACCGCGTTGCAGAAGGTGGTTCGGATCGTCTGATCGAAAACCGTGTGGCCGAAGGTGGCTCCGATCGTCTGATCGAAAACCGCGTCGCTGAAGGTGGTTCGGATCGTCTGATTGAAAACCGCGTCGCTGAAGGTGGCTCTGACCGTCTGATTGAAAACCGCGTTGCCGAAGGTGGTTCGGATCGCCTGATCGAAAACCGCGCTGTATAAATGAATAGCTTTACCGCGACACTCAACGAAAAGCCCGGCCTGACAAGCCGGGCTTTTTCGTGCACAAAATAAATCGATCCCTGCTTAATGACTCCGCCGCACCTGTGATACATAACACCTGATTGTGAGTCCCGTACCCAATGAGGTTTGTCCATGCTCCACTCCCCACGCTTACCGCAACTGCTGACCTGCGTCGTCCTCGGTTTACTCGCCTGCAGCGCACAGGCCAGCGCGCCCTCCCCGGCGCCGGATAGCTTGCAACCGCTGCTGGTAACGTTGAATGAACGGCTGAGCATTGCTGATCTCGTGGCGCTGACCAAGTGGGACAGTGGCAAACCGATCCAGGACAGTGCCCGGGAAGCGCAAGTCATCGCCAACGCCAGGAAGCTGGCCGTTGACCGCAAACTGGACCCCGACGAGTTCGCCGAATTGATCGCCGCACAGATTGAAGCCAACAAACTGGTGCAGTACGGGCTGGTAGCCCAATGGCGAGAGGCCGGCAAGGCGCCTGACACGCCACGGCCAGACCTCGCCAATCAAATCCGGCCACAGCTCGATGAGCTGCAAAACCGCCTGTTGCAGCAATATGCCGCCTTCGCGCCTTATCGCAATGACCCGGAATGCGCGGACTGGCTAGCCAAAGAACGATCCAGCCTGATCAAGGATGGCCTGCATGGTCAGGCACTGATACGCGCCACCGGGGAACTGTGTGTCGCTGCTCAGTGACTGAGTAGTTTTAAAGCGGTCTCTAAAAAGAAGCCCGGCCTGATCAACCTAATGCTGCTCACTTAAGACATTCTTCAGTCAAGCACGAACCCGTGGCGAGGGGATTTATCCCCGTTGGGCTGCGAAGCGGCCCCAGCGTCTTTTCAGACAGACTAAGTTGTCTGGATTACGACTGCTTCGCAGCCCAACGGGGATAAATCCCCTCGCCACAAATGTGGACGCCCGCGCTTAAGTGAATAGCATTAGGCCTGATCAGCCGGGCTTTTTTTTGTGAGCTACTTTTAGTGCATCCGCAGGGTCGCAAGTCAGCCTTGGCGGCACTATTGAATGTCTCACGGCAAACCATCGGAGTTGAAATGTCTGAACTGAACCTGCATCCCAAAGCCGCAGAATCCCTGAACCAGTGGCACGACATGATCAGCAAGAATGACTTGAGCGCCCTGCCCGGTTTGCTGGACCCACAGGCGATATTCCGCTCCCCGATGGCTCATACGCCTTACCCGGGTGCAGCCGTGGTATCGATGATTCTCAACACGGTCGTCGAGGTATTTGAGGATTTTGTCTACCACCGGGAACTGTCGACCGCAGATGGGCTGAACGTCGTCCTGGAGTTCAGCGCCAAAGTCGGCGGAAAAGAGTTAAAGGGCATCGACATGATCCGGTTCAATGAACAAGGAAAAATAGTCGAGTTTGAAGTGATGGTCCGTCCCTTGAGTGGCCTGCAAGCCTTGGGCGAGCAAATGGGACAACGCCTTGGCGCTTATCTGGCGGCCAGCAAAGCTTGAAGACATTGCATCGCCTTGGGCGATGCCTCTGCTCCCGGCTTGGTGTTAAATAGAGCGCGAAAAGCAGCGCAACGAGAACACCGATGAATACCCATTTTGAGATTAGTGATGTACCTGAGCCCAACATTCAGCGCGATGGCAACATTCATCGCGTCGCCCATCAGCAGACGGTGGTAACAGCATGATCGAGGTCACCGAAGTTTCCATTGCCGAACTGCGTGCTGCGCTCGAGTCCGGCCGAACCACTGCGGTTGAACTGGTCCAGGCCTATCTTGACAGGATCGATGCGTACGACGGTCCTGACACGCCCACCGCCCTCAACGCGGTGGTGGTTCGAAATCCCGAGGCGCTGAACGAGGCGCAGGCGTCCGATGCCCGTCGGGCCAAGGGCGAGACACTGGGTCCGCTCGATGGCATTCCCTATACGGCTAAGGACAGTTACCTGGTGAAGGGGCTCACTGCCGCCTCCGGCAGTCCCGCCTTCGCGAACCTGATTGCGTATCGCGATGCGTTCACGATCGAACGGCTTCGCGCTGCTGGCGCGATCTGCCTGGGCAAGACCAATATGCCGCCCATGGCAAACGGCGGCATGCAGCGCGGGGTCTACGGCCGTGCGGAAAGCCCGTATAACGCTGACTATCTCACCGCTCCCTTCGCCTCGGGTTCATCGAACGGCGCCGGTACCGCAACTGCCGCCAGCTTCGCGGCATTCGGTCTCGCGGAAGAAACCTGGTCGAGCGGACGCGGCCCTGCATCGAACAACGGTTTGTGTGCCTACACGCCTTCGCGCGGGGTGATCTCGGTTCGCGGCAACTGGCCATTGACGCCGACGATGGACGTTGTCGTGCCGTTTGCCAGAACCATGGCCGATCTCCTTGAGGTTCTTGACGTGGTGGTGGCGGATGATCCCGACACCCGTGGCGATCTGTGGCGGATGCAACCCTGGGTGCCGATTCCGAGTGTCGCCTCGGTGCGCCCCGCTTCCTATGCCGAGTTGGCCGTGAAGTCCGATGCACTGGCAGGAAAGCGCTTTGGTGTTCCGCGCATGTACATCAACGCGGATCCCGAAGCGGGCACGAGCGATTCGCCTGGCATCGGTGGTCCGACGGGGCAGCGAATCATCACCCGTCCTTCCGTGATCGGGCTCTGGGAAGAGGCTCGCAAGGCACTCGAAGCCGCTGGCGCCGAAGTCATCGAAGTCGATTTCCCGCTGGTCTCCAATTGCGAGGGTGATCGCCCGGGTGCGCCGACCGTATTTACGCGGGGCCTGGTGTCCAAAGAGTTCCTGCATCATGAATTGTGGGACCTGTCGGCCTGGGCGTTCGATGATTTTCTGCGGGCCAATGGCGATCCCAAGTTGAACCGTCTGGCCGATGTCGACGGACCGCTGATTTTCCCCCACGACCCGGGCACTCTCCCCAACCGGGAGGACGACCTTGCCGCAGGCATGGACGAATACGTGAAGATGGCCGAGCGCGGCATCACACCGTGGGACCAGATCACCACCGTGCCTGACGGACTGCGCGGACTTGAACAGACGCGTCGAATCGATCTGGAGCACTGGATGGATCGGCTGCGGCTCGATGCGGTGCTATTCCCGACAGTCGCCGACGTGGGTCCGGCGAATGCCGATGTCGATCCGAAGTCTGCGGATATCGCGTGGAGCAATGGCGTTTGGGTCGCCAACGGCAACCTCGCCATCCGGCACCTGGGCGTTCCCACGGTCACAGTGCCGATGGGCGTCATGCCGGACATCGGCATGCCCGTCGGGCTGACATTCGCCGGTCGTGCCTATGACGATTCGACGCTGCTGCGCCTGGCTTCGGCGTTCGAGTCGATCGGGTCAAAACGAATGATCCCGCCTCGCACCCCACCTTTGCCGGTGGGCCAACAATAGAAAGGGCGGGATTGGGGCCGTACACGCGCCAATCCTGCCCTCTGGCCCTTGCGGGCGATGTCCACAAAGGGCGTGACGATCAGGCTATAGAGCGTCAGGTAACGGTCGTGATCCTGCTTGCCGGTGCCGAACTGAATAGGCTCGGGCGTCGAGTGTGTGACGTAGAGCGTACCGAACATCCAGTCCCAGAGTGACAGGTTGATACCGAAATTCTTGTTGAAGTGTCGGGGCGCGTCACTGTGGTGAATCTGGTGCTGCGCCGGGCTGTTCAGTACATGCTCGACCACGGGCCCGAAAGACAGCCAGACATGGCTGTGACGCAAATTGGCCGCCAAGGCATTGAGGATCAAAACCATATACGTCACGCCGAACAAGGTGTACTTGCTGGTCTCCCCGCCACAGGCGTACCAGAAGACCCCGGCAAAAGCGCCGAGGAAGACGGTGTCAGTCAGTTTTTCGACCATTTTTTCCACAAAGTGAATCCGGCTTGCCGTCGCCGGCACCAGGACAGGCGCGGAATGATGGACTTTGTGGAACGCCCATAGATACCGGGAATGAAAGGCGCGATGGCCCCAGTAATGGATGAAGTCTTGCACCAGAAACACGCCCAGCCCGTAGAGCAAGGAGAGTGAAAGGTTCTCCCCCACCTGCACGCGCGCGCCCCAAAGATTATTGAAAAACGAAATGTAGTCGCCGGAACGCAGGACGTACGGATCGACCAAGCCAACAATGGGCAGCACCAGCGCGACCTTCAGGATGGCCCGCACGAAGTAGTACCGGTAATCCAGCAACGCCGAGGGATGAAAATGAACCCGGTGCCCGCCGATGAACTGCCAGAAAGAACGTGCGTCGGTCAGCCCGCGATATTTTCTGAAGCGGTACAGGCTGTAGGCGATGCTGTAGGACACGCAGAGAAACACGATGCTGAAGCGGCCGTTCAGATCGAAAATGCCAAGAAACTGATCCGTGACAGGCTCGATCACCCACTTGATCAGGTTGTCGTACAGAAACGCGAGTACATCCATGAACGGCTGCCCCAACCGTCAAAAGAGGGAAATTGTAAATCAGATCGTCATCAGCGGGTGTTCCGCGCCTGGCGAAAGTCCTACTGCGGCTGAAACGTCTGAAGGTACGCCAAAAGGTTTTCAATCTTCTCCGGATCGCTGAGCCCCCAGAAAATCATGCGGGTGCCGGGCACCACTTCTTTCGGATCTTCAAGGTACGCGGTCAGCGTTTCGCGGGTCCAGACGATACCGGCTGATTTCATCGCATCGGAATACTGGTAATCCGTGGTGCTGCCCGAAGGGCGTCCAAAAATGCCATTGAGCTGCGGCCCGAATGAACCGCGTGCCGACTCTCCGACCTGATGGCAGCCACCGCATATCCGCTTGAACAGTGTCGCACCCGCTTCAGCATCGCCGGCGGCCTGTGCTTGTGCGCTGAACACCCCTGCATTGAGCATCAGGGCGAAGGTGAGTACGGCGGCTTTCTGCAATTTTTGCTCCCAATCATCTGTGGCTTAACGCAAGTGAATCAACACGCACCCGCTTGAAACTTTTTCCTGTACGCCGCCGGCAGCAAACCCACTCGCTGGCGGAACAGTCTACGGAACGAATTACCGTCTTCGTAGCCCACGGCGTAAGTAATGCTGTCGAGTGTCATGCGGGTGGATTCAAGAAGCTGTTTTGCCTTCTCCAGACGCAGGGTTTGCAGGTAGGTAATGGGTGTGTAACCGGTGGCCTCCTTGAAACGCCGTTTGAAGTTCCTGACGCCGAACCCGAATTGCTGGGCGACGTCATCAATCAGCAGCGGCTGATCGAAGCGTTCCTCCAGCCAGTGTTGAACCCGCAGGATGTCACCATCCCCATGGTTCTTCGGCAATGACCACATGACATACACCGATTGCTCGCTGCGCACAGCGTCGACCAGCAAGTATTTGCTGCACTTTTGCGCCAGTTCCAGTGAAGCGAACCGGCGCACGAGGTGCAGCAAAAGATCCATGGCGGCACTCGCGCCCCCGCACGTGATCACGCGATTGTCCTCACAGAGGATCTGCGTCTCCTCCAGACAGACCTCGGCATACCGACGACGAAAGAAGTCTGCAAAGGCCCAATGCGTGGTAGCACGAACGCCGTCCAGCAGGCCCGTTTCGGCCAGCATGAACGCCGCCGTGCACATCGACGCCAGCACGGCACCCTGCGCATGCTGTTGACGCAGCCACGGCCCATAAGCCGAAAAGGCCGGCAAGGCGTCCTTCAAGGTGAAGAGGAATCCGGGGATCAGCACCAGATCGGTTCGCGGGATCTCGACGGTGGACAGGTCCACGCGCAGTGTTTGCCCTCCCCACGCCGCGACATCACCACCATCAAGCGAGGCGATGACCACTTCAAAAGGCGCGCTGGCCGTGTCGGCAAACAGGTTGGCGGCGCTGAGCACTTCCAGGGCCATCGTGGCGCTGGCGGCGGAACATTGATCCGCCAGTAAAAGCGTGACGTGCATAAATGATCCTATTGCGCTTTTCGCATGAAAAAAGTCATTTGCGCACCTACCTTACCCGATCTCTCCTCCCTAAAGTGCACGCCTCATTCAATCATCGGCGTACTTATGAATCTCTGGTTCCGACTTTTCCTCATGCTGTTCCGTCGTCCGTGGCGCAAGCCGGTTGACGCCTTGGCCACCACCGTCGTCCACATGCGCGTCTGGCCGCTTGATCTCGACCTCAACCGGCACGTTACCAATGGCCGGTATTTCACCCTGGCCGATATAGGACGCATGGACTACGTGCTGCGCAGCGGCGCATTCCGGGTAGCGCTGCGCAATAAGGCCGTGCCTATCGTTGGCGACACCTGGGGCAAGTTTCGGCGTGAACTGAAGCTGTTCGAAGCGTTCGAGATTCACACCAGGATGCTCGGCTGGGACGATAAGTGGAGCTTTATGGAGCACCGCTTCGTGAGCAAGGGACGCGTGGTCGGCGTCGTGGTGATGCGAGGTCTGTTCCGCTCTGCCAAAGGCACGGTTGCCCCTGGCGAGTACGCCCGGGAGCTGGGCTTGAGAGAACAATCGCCGCCGATGCCAACGTGGCTGACAGACTGGTCGCAAAGTTGCAACGACATGAGCCGTGAGCTTCGAGAGGAAGAGGGTCAACCTGCCCGGCGCCCGCAGACCGTCGCGTAATGCTGTTCACTTAAGCGCGGCGTCCACATTTGTGGCGAGGGGATTTATCCCCGTTCGGCTGCGAAGCAGTCGTAATCCAGACAACTTAGTCTGTCTGAAAAGACGCTGGGGCCGCTTCGCAGCCCAACGGGGATAAATCCCCTCGCCACAGGTTCTAGCTCGACTGAAGAATGTCTTAAGTGAACAGTATTACGGACGGTCGCGAGGGCGTGTTCGACAGCTGGCAACGTTACGGCACCGATCCGGTCAGTTTGCTCAGCACCTGGGAGCTGGCGCAGATCGAGCGTTTGCTGACGGAACTCAAAACCGCGGTTTGACCGCCTTCCACTCCGGCTTGTAACGCTGCATCTGTTTCACGTCATCGCGCTGACGAATGCCGCAGGTCAGGTACTGGTCATGCAGCTTGCCCAGTTGATCGTGATCCAGTTCCAGGCCCAACCCAGGCGCGCGGGTGATTTTCA
Source organism: Pseudomonas sp. LBUM1645 (assembly GCF_059716185.1). Lineage (NCBI taxonomy): Bacteria > Pseudomonadati > Pseudomonadota > Gammaproteobacteria > Pseudomonadales > Pseudomonadaceae > Pseudomonas > Pseudomonas sp. LBUM1645. The sequence continues at coordinate 2,487,790 of NZ_CP166811.1, read as the reverse complement.
CGCAGCCATTGACGATAGGTATTTTGCCGCCCTTGATCACTTCTTCATCCGGCTCCTGCCACGGGTAATGCGTGTCGCAGGCGTAATCCAGATTGGGCACCGCAGCGGCGACATGCGCCATCGCCATCAGGCTGATGCCCAAGTGCGAGTTGGAATGCATGGACACGCCTAGGCCAAAGGTATCGCACATTTTCGCCAGCGCCTGGGTGTCGCGCAGGCCGCCCCAGTAGTGGTGGTCGGCGAGGACGATCTGCACGCTGTTCAACGCAACACTGCGGCGGAACTCATCGAAGTCGGTGACCACCATGTTGGTCGCCAGCGGCAGGCCGGTGCGCTTGTGCAGTTCGGACATGCCGTCGAGGCCCGGCGTCGGGTCTTCGTAATATTGCAGGTCATCGCCCAACAGCTCGGCCATGCGGATCGAAGTTTCCAGCGACCAGTTGCCGTTCGGGTCGATGCGCAACGGGTAGCCGGGGAAAGCCTTTTTCAGCGCCTTGATGCACGACACTTCGTGCTCCGGTGGCAGCGTGCCGGCCTTGAGCTTGATGCTCTTGAAACCGTTGGCTTCGATCATGCGTCGCGCCTGGGCGACGATCTGTTCTTCGTTCAGTGCTTCGCCCCAACTGTCGGGTTTGTAGGGTGAGTCGACATGCTGGGCGTACTTGAAGAACAGGTAGGCGCTGAACGGAATCTCGTCGCGAATCGCACCGCCCAGCAAGTCCACCAACGGCACGTTCAACGAGTGCGCCTGCAAATCAAGGAACGCCACTTCGAACGCCGAATACGCGTTGCTTACCGCTTTGCTGGCATGGGAGCCCGGCGCCAGTTCCGCACCGGCAATGCTCGCCGGTTTGTTCGCCGCCACGGTGGCTTGCACGATGCGGCGCAGTTGATTGAGGTTGAACGGGTCGAGACCGATCAACTGGTCTTGCAGTTGTTGCTGGATCAACAGCGCCGGGGCGTCGCCATAACTTTCACCCAGGCCAATGTAGCCGTTGTCGCTTTCAATCTCGATGATCGAGCGCAGCGCAAAGGGTTCGTGGATACCACTGGCATTCAGCAGCGGCGGATCACGGAAAGCGATTGGGGTGACGGTGACTCGTTTGATTTTCAAGAGGCTGCTCCCTTTGAACCTGAACTCAAGGCTTGATGACTGATGGATTTTTTGGCTGCTGTGTCGACGGCAAGTTTGTCGGTTGGCGCGCGGAGCGCATCGCCCCGAGGTGCCGTGCGAGCGAAAAAGATCACCACGGCCGCGACCAGTGACGTGGCCGCCAAACCGTAGAGGCCGCCTTCGATGGAGCCGGTTTTTTGCTCCAGGAAACCGAACGCTGTCGGGGCAACGAAACCGCCGAGGTTGCCGATGGAGTTGATCAAGGCGATCACCGCAGCGGCGATGCGAGCATCCAGATAGCCTTGCGGAATCGGCCAGAACAATGCCGAGGCAGCCTTGAAACCAATGGCGGCAAAACAGATGGCGACGAAGGCGAAGATCGGCCCGCCGGTGGTGGACATGAACATGCCGAACGCGGCGATCACCAGGGTCAAGGCCACCCAGGCTTGCTGGTGTTTCCATTTGCTGGCCATGGCGGCGAAGCCATACATCGCGATGATCGAAATGATCCACGGAATCGAGTTGAACAGGCCGACCTGGAAGTCGCCGAGGTTGCCCATTTTCTTGATCATGCTCGGCAGCCAGAACGTGGCGCCGTAGATGGTCAGGGCGATGGAAAAGTAGATGAAGCAGAACAGCGCGATCTGCTTGTCGGCCAGCAGCTTGAACATCGACGGCTTGACGGTCTGTGTGGCTTCGCGGGCCTGTTGTTCCAGCGCGATGGCGTCAACCAGTGCGTCCTTTTCTTCGGCGCTCAGCCATTTCGCCTCGCGCGGATGGGATTGCAGCCAGAACCACACGAACCCACAGAGCACGATCGAAGCAAAGCCTTCGATCAGGAACATCCACTGCCAGCCATGCAGGCTGAAACCGCTGACATTCAACAGCGCGCCGGAGACGGGACCGGAGATCACCGAGGCAATGGCCGAACCGCTGAGGAAAATTGCCATGGCCTTGCCACGTTCGGTCGACGGCAGCCATTGGGTGAAGTAGTAAATGATGCCGGGAAAGAAGCCTGCTTCGGCTGCACCGAGAACAAAACGCAGCACATAGAAGCTGGTTTCGCCGCGCACAAACGCCATGGCCATCGCCGCCGCGCCCCAGGTGAACATGATGCGCGTCAGCCAGGCGCGAGCACCGTAGCGTTGCAACAGCATGTTGGAGGGGACTTCGAATATCGCATAACCGATAAAGAACAACCCGGCGCCCAGGCCGTAGGCTGCCGCGCCAATGCCGAGGTCGGTTTCCATGTGGCTGCGCACGAAGCCGATGTTGACCCGGTCGATGTAGTTGACGATGAACATCACCACAAACAGCGGCAGCACATGGCGTTTCACCTTGGCCGCGGCGCGGGCGAGTACATTCGGGTCCGGCGGACTCTGGACGGTATTCAAGGGGCAACTCCCAATCATTGTTTTTTTAGGGACAGGCCGATGATGGACGCAGGTATTGATCCCGTCTAATCTAACTTGGCATTCGATTGATACCGGAATTAGATCAATGTTCGAACTGACTCAACTTCGCTGTTTCACTACGGTGGCAACCGAACTGAATTTCCGTCGGGCCGCCGAACGGTTGAACATGACTCAACCGCCCCTCAGTCGACAGATTCAACTGCTGGAACATCATCTGAGTGTCGAGCTGTTCACCCGCACCACCCGCAGCGTCGCCCTGACCGCCGCCGGCCGCGCCTTCTTCATCGAAGCGCAGAACCTGCTGGAGCGCGCCCAGCAAGCCGCCGTCACCGCCCGCCGTTTTGCCGAGGGCGACATCGGCTCGGTCAACATCAGTTTCGTCGGCAGCGCGGTCTACGAATTTCTGCCCAAGGTCATCGCTGAAGCACGGCTCAAACAGCCGCATGTAAAAATCGACCTGACGGAGATGAACACCTACCAGCAGCATGAAGCCCTGCGTGCCCGTCGTATCGACTTGGGCATTGTTCGCGCGCCGTTGCTGGAGCCGGGATACGCCACCGAATGCCTGGTGCGTGAACCGTTTGTATTGGCGGTGCCGAGCAGCCATCGACTGGCGAGCGCAGAAACCGTCTCGGTCAAAGACCTCGATTCGCAGCCTTTCCTGATGTACTCCCACGCCGCCTACCCGCCGTTCAATGAACTGCTGACCGGCATGCTCCGCTCTGCCCGCGTCGCCCCGGAATACGTGCAATGGCTCGGTTCATCGTTGACCATCCTGGCGTTGGTCAACGCCGGTATGGGCCTGGCCCTGGTGCCTCGCTGCGCCACCAGCGTGGTGTTCAAGAACGTGGTGTTTCGCGATATCGATCTGGGTGAAGGTGTGCAGAGCGAGCTGCATTTGATCTGGCGCGAGAACAATGACAACCCGGCGTTTGCGATGTTGCTGGAAGGCATTCGAAGGGCTGTGCGGGAGGGATGGGGCGTTTGAGTCTGTCGTTGCCTGGCGTTTCTTTTGGGGCCATCGACCACTTTGCCTCTGACGACGAACCCGGCCGTTGCGCAGTGGTCCAACCAACTGATGGCATCGCGACTGATCAAAGGCCTTGAGCCTGGCTCATTCAAAAGCGACGCTTTGCAATTCACACACATCAGGGTGCGCCGGATAACGTTCAGTAGGTTCGGATCCTGTCTGGTGCAGGTGCTGACTGCTGCTCCCATCCCCTGCTCCCTTACCGGAGTACGAAAATGACTCAGTCAATGCGCTTCTTTCTATCGATCTTCCTCGCGACAGCCTCATTGGCATCAGCGAGCCTCCTGAACACTGCAGGTGCGGCAACCGCCGAGGATCTGAATGCCGACTCCAAGCAAGCGTTGCAAACGCTTTACAAGTCCACACCCTTTGCCAAAACCATTTCGCAGAATGCCAAAGCGGTGCTGGTCTTCCCGAAAATCATTAAGGCCGGCCTTGTGTTTGGTGGCAGCTATGGCGAAGGCGTGCTGATGAAGGGCTCGAAAGTGGATAGCTATTACAACTCCGTAACGGGGTCATGGGGGCTGCAGGCAGGCGCCCAATCGTACGGTTATGCGTTGTTCCTGATGACTGACAAAGCCGTGAATTATGTTCGTGAGACCAAGGGCTGGGAAGTCGGCGTGGGGCCAACCGTTGTCGTGGTTGACGAAGGAGTCGCGAAGAATCTGTCGAGTTCGACACTCAAGGACGATGCCTACGCGTTCATATTCGACCAGCAAGGGTTAATGGCCGGGGTCAGCATCGAAGGAACGAAGATTTCCCTGATCAAGCGCTGAAAGCCTGCCCTTCAAGGGGTCTGTCTTTTGAAGCGTACCGCGTGGGTGCCCCCCTCTACCAAAGGCGTCTTGTGTACCAGGCAAGACGCCCCTTTGGGACAGGATGCACGGCGAAACCCTTGGGTTGTTGAGCGCTATCACCGTCCTCGCCAAGAGGGGTCCTGATGAATCTTCTAACCCGATGTAAGGGTGCATGTATTGCTCTGGTGCTATGCGTGGCTGTGCTCCTTATATTTGTAATTGGCTCCAGTGCTTTGCCGAGGATAGTGCCGGACATGGCTCGCACTCCCTCTGCGCCAGTGCAACTCGACGGGATACACGGACCTCTGTCAGCCGAGCGCAGCAAAGCCATTCTCGACCGACTCAAGGCCAGCGGCGCAGAGACCAACATCTTCGATGTGCACCTTGCCATCGAAGAATCCGTTGCCGGTAGCCCGCTAACGGAAGGAAACAAGGTCGACTTGCTGCAGGACGGTCCCAGCACCTACCAGTCGATGATCAAAGCCATTGAAGCTGCGCGCGACCACATCAACATGGAGACCTACATCCTCGACGATGATGAAGTCGGCCAGCGTTTCGCCGCAGCACTGATCGCTCAGCAGAAGAAAGGCGTACAGGTCAATCTGATCCGTGACAGCGTCGGAACCCTTGGAACACCCTCGGCGTTTTTCTCTCGATTGACCGATGCCGGAATCAAGGTGCTGGAGTACAACCCAGTCAATCCGGCGACGGCCAAAGTGGGCTGGGACGTGAACCAGCGCGATCACCGAAAGCTGTTGATAGTGGACGGCCGTGCTGCCTTTCTCGGCGGGATCAACATCAGCAGCGTCTATTCAGGGGGTTCCTTCAGCTCACACTCGAAGACGCGTCCCAATGGTGATTTGCCCTGGCGCGATACCGACTTGCGCGTCGAGGGGCCCGTGGTTGCGGACCTGCAGAAGCTGTTCATCGGAACCTGGACGGCCCAGAAAGGTGAACCACTCGCGCCTCGCCACTACTTTCCGCCACAGGAGCGCAAAGGCACCGAAGTGATTCGCGCCATCGGCAGCTCGCCAGATGAGCCGTTCAGCCTGATCTATGCCACGCTGATTTCGGCGCTGCATAGCGCGCAGACCGAGATATGGCTGACGAACGCCTACTTTGTGCCCGATCCCCAGTTGCTGGCGGCACTCAAGGAGGCGGCGGCACGTGGAGTCGACGTCAAGCTGGTGTTGCCCAGCAGCACCGATTCGTGGCTGGTGTTCCATGCCGGACGCGCCTACTACAGCGAGCTGCTGGAGGCCAACGTCAAGCTTTACGAACGCCGTGGCGCGCTACTCCACGTCAAGACTGCCGTCATCGATGGCGTGTGGTCGACTGTCGGCTCCACCAACCTCGACTGGCGCAGCTTCGTGCACAACGATGAAGTCAACGCCGTTGTGCTGGGCACCGGGTTTGGAAAAAAGATGCAGGCGGCATTCATGGCTGACCTGGCCAAGTCGAACGAAATCAAGCTGGAAACGTGGCAGCGCCGCTCGCTCGCTTTGAGAGCCAAGGAGCAGATGGGGCGACTCTGGGGATACTGGCTATAAGTCGAACGGCGCGGGAACTGTGGTGCCTAATGGAAGTGGGAGCAAAGGTGCACTACCTTGTATTTGTACACCCTCGCGTCGCCATCCAATTCAGGTTGAGAGGTGGAATTCATGAACAACATCATCTACATCGTCGGGGTAGTTGTGATTGTCGTGGTTATCCTGTCGTTTCTCGGGTTTGCATAGAGTCGAAGCGCGTCTCGCATCGGCAAGGCTGCACCCCATATCGCGAGGCACAGCCTGGTCGCGCCTGACCTATTTGGCCTTTAGAAACTCAACCGTTTGCGCCGTGCTCCACAGGGCATTGGCGATGTAGCGATAGTTGATCAGTGCGGCCAGGTAGCCATCACCTTCGGGAGTCGTCGGGCCGGCGGTCGCGTCCCGAACCACGGCCACTTCAAAGCCAAGCTCCAGCAGTTCGCGCAGATGCGACTCGACGCACAGGTTCGCCGCCATGCCCGCCAATATGATTTGCGACACACCGTGCTTACGCAGCTGCAACGCCAGATCATTGGTTTCCGGGCCGTAAACCTTGTGCGGTGAAGCAATGATGGTTTTGCCGTCGAGGATGTAGGGGTTGTACTCGGGCATGTATTCGCCGCAATACCTGTGGGAGCGAGCTTGCTCGCGATGAACGATTACGCGGCATCCCGGGCCTGACACAAAACCCAATCACCGGCCAGCAACGGCAACCGAGAAACCTGTGGCGAGGGAGCGTACTTCCGCTGGGCCGCGCAGCGGCCCCCAAAAGGGGACAACTGCCCAACCCAACGTCAGTTACCCACTCACCACAGCAGACCGCACTTACGCAGGTGGATCAATTTTATCCAGCAATCGGTTTGCCGTGATTTCAGCCACCATGACGCTGTTGGAAATGCCCAACAGGGAATAGCGCGAGCAACCCTCCAAGAGGTCTACCAACTCGTGGACCATCACATCAACCGAGGCCAGGGTTTCGACCAGAAAAACCACTAGGGTTTCGGTCGTGGCCTCTGGGTCCACGGAAAACAGAGTGCTGCGAGTTCGCGGGGTGGCTTTGATGTCGGCAATCGACGGGAAGTGGTAATTGAGAGCCCGCTCGGCGGCTTCGTTGAGTTTTTTTGAATCGGGTTCGTACGGGGAGACCGGATCGGTGTCCGGTGGATTGGGGGTGACCTTGAACATATTGAAACTCCTAGAGAAATGGAGCTGCCACCATTCGCTGCGAAACGAAAAAAGGTGGCAACTGTACGCGGGTTCGCAGACCAGGACTCTAGGAACCCGGCAGACCCTAAGGCCTCCCACGCACAGCCGCCATGACATGAATAACAGACCTAATGAAGCGTCTGCTCACGGACGATAGACGTTGTGCGTCTAGAGTTTACCCAGGCTGCGAAACCCGATCACTGATGGGCAGTGACACGAATCAAGTTACCGAGTGACCCCAAGGCGCACAAGCCGGCGGATTCTGGCGCAGCCGTAGGCAACGGCGCAAGGTTTTGTAGCTTTCAGGACGTAACCTTGAGGGCGCTTAAACAAGCACCCTATGGAGATGTTTAATAATCTGATGCACGCTTCTTGCGCGAGGTAAAACCTTGAGAAAATCGTGGACGCATCCGACATTTTTAAGGTTGAGCGTCGCAGGTGTGGTGGGTAGCGCGAACTCTTGAATCAGTCTGATTCCGGCCAAAAGGAGTTAGTCGGATGCGTCTACGAAACTAGGGACGGTTCATCACGACCCGGTATCGTTTATGGAAAGTAACTGACACGGAACACGGAAGGTTTTCAGCAAGACTTTTGGGATTTGTCTTGCAGCCATTGTTTGAGCTTCCCGATAAAGTCAGACTACCCCAGCCCCAAGCTGGAACTCCTCGCAACGACTCAAGGACGATAAATGATTTCTTCTGCACGACTGGGTGACAAGCATGTCTGCCCTTTGCCCGGCCATGGCACCACCCCGATTGCCTCCGCCAGTGGCGACGTAAATATCAACTTTATGGGCTCCGCACGTGTTGGCGATACATGTGGTTGTGGCGCCGTAATCACCACAGGGTTTCCATCGATTCAAGTGAATGGCCGTCCTATGGCCCACCTTGGCAGTCCTACCAGCCATGGCGGAACCATCATCACCGGGTCAGGCGATGTAGGTGGCGGGTTTGTCATGGGCGATGCTGGCGGTGCAACCATCATCAACTTCATGGCACTGGGAGCGTTCCGCCCAGATGGCACCGTGGACGATGAGAAGAGGCGACCTTGCTCGCTGATCCAAATTTGAAAGAGAAGGCTCTGGCGGCGAATGCCTTGGTAGATCCGCAAGCCAGCACCGAAAAACCCGAAGCGAAGACAGAGCCGGAAGCACCTACTACGTGCAAAGACCCTGACATGATGGAGCAACTGGCCGATTACATCGCCGATGAGATGAACCGCAATATCAAAGACCCAGCAGTCTTGGAAATGAAAGAACTAAACAGCTTCGATCCTGAGGCGGAAACCAAGAAATTTATGGCGCTTCCGCTCTACCTGCGCCTAGGGCAAGACCCCCAGTTTTACAACATGGCACTTGGAAAAAAGGCGATGGCTTTCGCCATCTGGACGAAACAGGTGGGTCAGGGTCAGGATTGGGATCACAAGCCCAAATTGGCCAAACTGTTTGGTGCACCTTGGCACAAACAAGGGGCGTATGACTTCTACTACGACATCTGGTCGAACATCCATTATGGGTATGTCGGCTTAGCCGGTGGACTCTCTGACAGCGTGCAATTGGACGGCGCTGGAGTTGAGCAAATAGGCTCAGACAGTTGGCGCTTCCTCAAAGACCCTAAGAGGTTTGATGGCCCACGAAGGACGGAAGGCGTCGAAGGGATGCGAGCATGGGACGATGCTCCTGATAGGGTGTCGATCATCCTCGGAATGGAACTCTACAAGGAGTATCCGAACGGCGGTGTCACTGCACAAATCATCATGGACAAAGTGTTGGCAGTGCCAATTGCTGACTGGGGTACAGGGGTTCAAAAACATGCCTGCAAGTGAAAAGCGACCACGACATATTGGGCGGTGGATAGGGCTGTTTCTTATTGGTGCTGTGGCGTGCTGGTACGTAGCTATACCGCGAGTTGTCGTTTTCTACTCAAAAGACGGTACCAAGAAAATTAGTTACGTCCTGAACACACAGCACACCATCGTTCGCGGTGAACTGCTGCCCGGAAAGACAATGGGTGATGTAGGACATATCTTTCCTGACGATGAGTTCTTCATGCGTCTCGATTGGTGGAATGCGAAGGGCCTGAACCGTTGCGTCAGCATTACGCCCCAATGGCCGACAACGGAAATTCATATTGACCGTAATGGCGAGATTGACACCAGTGAAGGCAGTGGCACTGATGGAGAGCGATTGAAAGTTTGTAAGTAGGATTTAGCCAAGCCATAGGGGGCATAAATGTCCATAACAAATCCACGTGTGATCGATTTTTGGGCAATTCCCAAGCGAGAGCTACACGACCTGGTGCTCGTTATCACTGATCACCTTGAATGGGGCGACAAGGCCCAAGAGGGCGAGCACCTGCTATTGCTTCAAGAGAAAATCAACACCTACATAGCCTTCATTGAGAGCGGTGAATTGCTGGAAAGCTATCCACCGGCCAAAGGCAAAAATCCGAAGATCCGTCTCAATGGCCTGCTCGAGTTACCCGAGCAAGGCGAGTTCTTCATTGATCGCGTGACCGAGGTACTGAAGGGCGTGGGCATCGGGCTTGAGTTCGTGCTGAAAGACGACGAAGCAATACGCAACATGTGACCGAAGTCGCGGCAAAGACGCTGGGTTGGATGTCGATCGGCTTTTGCCGCAGTTAAACAGATTTTGCGAGAACGTTTAAGGACACTCAGTGTTACGTCATAAGAGGCTACAACGACTTGCGTCGTTGCCTACGGTTAAGCCAGAATCCGCCGGCTTGTGCGCCTTGCCCCTGGCCTCTATTGTTTCCCTACCACTGCCCATCAGTGGTCGGGTTTAGTAGCCCGGATTAAGCGATAACGGTTGCACAAGTATCATCCAGACAGGCATTCGCCTGTTCTTCATGGTGGCTGTGCGCTTGGCGCCCTAGGGCGCGCCGGTTTTTTGTTGCTTATCCGGTCTACTAACTCGCGCACAGCTGCCACCCTCTTGTTTAGTAGCGAGATGGTTGCCGCCTCACTATGAGAGAAAGCAACTATGTTCAAAGTTACACCTAATCCCCCGAATACCAGTCCGCTACCCTACGACACCTTTCGTGATCTTGACCCCAAGAAAATGAAAGAGGCGGCCGACCGCGCACTCAACTTCTACCTCAACCCCGGGGCGTCGAAAACGCAGATACCGCCCCGCAAGCCCAGCACCATTTTCACCATCGACGCAGCGGTGGATGACGAAACGTTGCTCGTCGAGGCCTGCGAATCGTTGGCAGCAGCCAGCGCCATAGTCAACGATCTCACCGACTTAACGGACGGCCCACGACGCCAAACGATGCTGGTGCTGCAACGGGTGATCATGTTGGGGGAGTTAGCGGTCAATCGCGTACTGGATAACCACAAGCCTGGGTAGCAGCCAGGCGCAGTAGTGAGGGGGCTCGCTCCCTCACTGCACTTATGTTCGTGCTTAAAGCGGACGAAGCAATACGCAACAAACCTAAACTCCATTTACCTCGCACCAGCGCCCAAGTTTTCGCGCTCGGCGTCACCTCGTTCCAGTTCGGGCGCAACTCCCTGCACCCCTTCCCCCTCGGCCTCAAGGAAACACTGATTTTCCCGTTCAAGGAACTGGAGAACCTCACCCCCGTGATTGGCGCCCTGCTCGCCGAATTCCAGGATCAGGCCCCTGGCAGAGCCAAGGCGCTCAATCTGCTGCTCGAATACATGCTCGTGGTGTTGGTGCGGCACTCAGTCATCGAGCAAAAGATTTCCAGCGGTCTGCTGTATGCCCTTCAGGACGGGCGCCTGGGTGCGGTGTTCAACCGGATCCACCAGGAACCTGAGGCGCGCTGGACAGTGGAGAAGCTTGCAGGCCTGGCGAACATGTCCAGATCGAAATTCTCGGCCTGCTTCACCCAGATCATGGAGATTTCACCGATGGGCTACGTCACCGCCTGGCGAATGAAAGTGGCCCAGGACATGCTCCGTGACGGGGTGCAGATCAAAGTGATCGCCGCCTCCGTCGGCTACAGCTCGCAAGCGTCTTTCTCCAGAACCTTTCTCAACGTGGTGGGCTGGCCGCCGGCCGAATGGCTGAAACGCGATGCGGGTAGGGATAGGGCGTTGGTGACGGCGTATGTGGAGCAAACCGGTTGATCGCCCAACCCGAACAGGCAACCGGCAGCGGTTGGCTCAGCCTTGTTTCAAATCGAGGCAGTAGGTGTAGTAACCCGTATCGCGCACATAGCCCAAGGATTCGTACAACCGTTGCGCACCGACATTGTCCGTGGCCGTTTCCAGCACCATGCCTTTGGCACCGGTCAACAATGCGAAGGCTCGCGCGGTGTTCATCAGCAACGTGCCGACCCCTTGCCCTCGGGCGGCGGGTGTTGTGAAGAGGTCGCCAAGCAGCCAGGTGCGGTGCGCGTCGATGGAGGAGAACGTCGGGAACAACTGGACGAAACCCAGCGCCTCGCCGCTGGGTGCCTGGGCGAAGAAGATCGCGGATTCGTCCCGGGCAATGCGCTCGGCGATGAAGTCGCGAGACTGCGGCAGGTTCGACGGCTGGCCGTAGAAGCCTCGATAAGCGTCGAAGAGGCTGGCGATTTTATCGAGGTGGGATGCGTCGGCGCGAAGGGCCTGGATGTCCATGGATGTCGTCTCCGTACGGGGCTGTTCTAGGGTTTCTTCGCAGCGAACACTACCGCTTCGATTTCCTGTGCGACCAGGCTTTCTATCCGACTCATATTACGATCACGAATGCCGTGCTCCTTGAGCATGGTCACCGTTCGGAAAAGATATTGAGCCGCCGAACCCCAATGCCCCGCTGCACGAGCCAATACGTGTGCGACCCTTTCCATCGGCAACTTGCCCGCATAGGCCTTTCCGTCACGTGCTGCGACAAAGGCTAATGCACGCAGTATCCCGGATTCGGTCTTGACGGAAATCCAGCGCGGAACATTGGTTGGCGGGTTGGCATCAATCTCCCGGAACATTAACAGCCCCAGTTGTTTGAAGTGGTCTTGCGCTGGAAGTCGGTACGCCAATCCGTTGCAGCTTCCGCCTCGGTCGAGGGCCAACATCAGGGCCGGCAACTCGCGAGTGCCGCGCCAGCGAGTCAGTGTCAGGCAGAACGACCGATGCCAGCCATAGGCAGTGGCGCTACGGCGCTCTTCAAACTCGAACTCCGGATTCCAGATCAGAGAGCCATAGGCAAACACCCAAAGCTCTTGCGGGCGGTATTCACGTAATAGCGCCTCCACCATCGCATCGAATTCAGCCTGGGTGTGTTCGGTCGTGCCCGGCTCGGGTCCGGGGTCGGGCTCAAAGCGCTCAACACTGGCGACAAGCTCTGCCGTCAGGTTTCGCTGTTTGATTTGCGCCGTTTTCGCCTCGTCCATACCGGCCTCGCAACAGGGATAAGCAGCCAGTTGATCGACAGCCTCCTGAGGCTGATCAGCGTGAAAGTTTAGCACCGCGTATTGAATTGTCCCGGCGACTGGACAGCGCTCTCTCACACCCGGTGATGGGTGTGAGAGTTGTTGCGGATTTCAGGCTTTCGAACGCTGTTCAGGCAACACCGCCAACGCCGAGGTCCTGGCCAGCAGGTAGTAGAAGATGCCCGGCACCACCAGACCAACGATCCAGGAAATATCGACACCGCCGAGCTGCGCGACCATCGGCCCGGAGTAGAAGTGGGTATCGACGAAGGGCAGCTGGATCAATACACCGATGACATACACGCTGATCCCGCGCATGTTCCAGCGGCCATAGCGACCCGCCGGGTCGGACAATGCCGGGATGTCATAGCGCTCTTTGTTGATGAAGTAGTAATCCACCAGATTGATCGCGCTCCACGGTGTGAAGAAGGTCAGCAAAAACAGGATGAAGTACTTGAAGGTGTTGAGAAACGAGTACTGCCCCAGCAGCGCGAGCGTGGTGGACGCCGCGACAATCACCAACACAAACACCATCCGCTGGCGGGCGGAAATTTCCAGACGGCTGCGGAAACCACTGATGATGGTGGCCACGCACATGAAGCTGCCGTAAGCGTTGAGCGTGGACACCGTGACCTTGCCGAACACCACGCTCAAGTACAGCAGGGACGCCATCACACCGGTACTGCCCAACCCGACGATGGTCGCCACCTCGTGACCGCGGAAGTTCGCACCGGCCAACGCTGCTGCAAACACCCCCAGCACCATGGACGCCTGGGCGCCCAGCACCGTTCCAAGCCCGACGGCAGCGAACGTCTTCCACGACGAGGTCTTGCTCGGCAGGTAGCGTGAGTAGTCAGCCACATAAGGACCAAAGGCGATCTGCCAGGACGCGGACAACGACACCGCCAGCAGGAAAGTACTCCAGCCGAAGTGACGGTTTTCCAGCAACAGGCCGATATCGTTGAGGGTCATCAACCGGGTAAACAGATAGACGAAGGCGATGATGCCCAGCACGCTGGCGACCCGGCCGACCAGGTGGATGACCCGGTAACCGAAGATCGTCAGAAACGCGATGCACGAGGCGAAAATCAGGATGCCGGCGCTGTCGCTGACATGGATCAATTGGGCAATCGCCTGCCCCGACAACACCGCGCCGGTGGCGCTGAAACCGAGGTACATCAGGCACACCAGGACAATCGGGATGGCCGCCCCATAGACCCCGAACTGCACACGACTGGAGATCATCTGCGGCAGGCCGAGCTTCGGTCCTTGCGCCGCGTGCAGGGCAACCACTGCGCCGCCGAGCACCTGGCCGATCAGCAAGCCGATGAGCGACCAGAACACATCGCCGCCCAGCACCACGGCCAGGGCGCCGGTGACGATCGCGGTGATTTGCAGGTTGGCGCCGAGCCACAGGGTGAACTGGCTGTAGAGGCTGCCATGACGCTCGGCCTCGGGAATGTAATCGATCGAACGTGTCTCGATCAGGGGACTTCGCTGCTGACTATCGCTGACCTTGGTCATTACGCTGTTCTCTTATTAGGGGCAGACGGGCAAAGGTGTTTTTTGTGGCGAGCGAGCTTGCTCGCGCTGGGCTGCGAAGCGGCCCCAAAATACTGACAACAATGCGATTTGCGACTGCTGCGCAGTCGAGCGGGAGCAAGCTCCCTCGCCACAATTGATCGCTCGACCCTGGGTTTCTGTTAAACGCTTAGAACGCCTTGCTGGCACTGGCAACCACAGTGGCGGAGCACAAATCACCATAGCCGTACCAGCTCGTGCATTCGCTTTTCGACAGGTCGGTATCAATGTAGCTAAGGCCCCAGGTCACGCCCACGAAGTCACGGGTCAACTTGGCTTCCCACTCGGTGTAGGCCTCACGGCTTTCGCCGCTGGCGGACCAGAAAGCCGGGTCTTTGACATCGTTGCGACCCACGCGCAGGTCCAGGCCGATCTCGGCCGGCAATTCGATTTTGTAGCTGAGGTAGGTGTAAAGGGTGTCCTGGTCCTCGCCAAAGAAGTTCGGCGTATCTTTTGAGTAGTAAGCGCCGAGCTTCACGCCATAAACGTCAAGCACGGCGTAGACCTCACTCAGGTTGAATTGGCCTTCCTTTGGATAGTCGTACTTGATGTACCCCAGATCGAGGCTGATGGCCTCGGTCGCCTGCCAGTAGTAGCCCGCGTAATACTCGAGTTCCTGTCGCGTCTTGAACTCGCCGCCGAAATCGACATTCGAGGTCCAGGCGCCAACGTACAGGCCGCTGCTGTGCACCAGCGTGGCGCTGGCCTGAGCTGCCGGATCACCCAGGGTTTGCGAAATGCCACGGGTGCGGTAGTCGCTGAAGACTCCCAGGGTCATGTCCAGGCTGAAGTCATCGTTGAGTGGCAGTGCCTGGGTGGTCAGGGGTGCCAATACAAGCGTGGCTAGGGTCAATACTGAGCGTGCGTTCATACAAGTCTCTTATTTTTATGGAGGTGCGGGTAATTTCAGGCATGGCGATGCCGAGCCCCTCGTCATGCGAGGAGCCAGGCGTCTTTTGCGTGGTGCGGGTGAACGGAGGGTCAGGACGCGGGGGCGTACACCTCTTTGCCGGCGAAGAAGGTCTTCAGGACCTTGGTGTCGAACAGTTCGTCATCGCTGACCTTGAAGACATCGCGGTCGAGGATGATCAGGTCGGCCTGTTTGCCGGGTGTCAGCGAACCAATCTGCTGTTCCAGGCGCAGGGCCTTGGCTGCATTGAGCGTGTAGGCGTAGAACATGGTCTGGCGATCGATGCTTTCCTTGGCATTCAACACGCCCAGCGGCCCTTTGCGCGTGCTGGCCTGAGCGATGGCGTTCCATGGATTGGGGCTGGATACCGGCCAGTCACTGCCACCGGCGATGACCGCACCGGCGTTATGCAAGGACTTGGCGGGATACTGATAACCGTAGGCAAACGCGCTGATATAGGGTTTGACGAGCTCGACGGTGTAACTCTCGCCGGTGGCCCACAGCAATTGCATGGAAGCGATCACGCCAAGTTGCTTGAAGCGCGGAAACTCCTTCGGGTTGACCAGTTGCAGGTGGCTGATGCTATGAGCCACCGGTGTCGGGTTGAGTTTGCGCGCGTAGGCAAAACCATTGAGTGATTCACGCACCGCACGGTCGCCGACCGCATGCATGTGCACGATCCAGTCGCGCTTCTCCGCTGCCACGACCAACTCACCGAAGTGCGCGGGGTCGATCAGCAGTTGACCGTTTTTATGGCTGTTCTTGAAGGGAACGATCACCGCGGCGGTCTGCCCCGGAAACTCGAGAACGCCGTCAGCGAATACCTTGATGCCTGGAAAACTCAGGTTGGGCACACCCTCGAATTTCTTCATGACCTTGGCTAGCACTTCGAGGTCGGCCGGTCGGCTTTTCGGGTTGGCCAACAGCAGCGCGGCGACGTGGGCATTGAGCTCACCCTTCTCTGCCAGTTCGCGGTAAAGCGGCAGCACGCCGTAACTCTGCTCGGTTGCCTTGAAATCGAACAGCGAATCGCCACTGCCGGCATTCGCCGCCGCGTCCATCCAGGCGGTGACGCCGTATTGATTATTGACCTTCACCGCCTCGCGGGCGGCTTTCAACATGATCTCATCGCTGGGCGCGGGGATCTGGCTGCGTACCTGGTCCCAGCGAGACTCGGCAAAATAACCATTGGGGGTGAAGTCCGCATCGTGACCCACAAAGCTGCGGTCCTGTTCCGAAAGTCCTTTTACCAGCGCCGCGTCGATCTTCAGGCGCTTGAGCATGGCGTTGTTGGCCCAGCCGGTGTGCCCGTCGATCCCGCTGAGGACCACCGGTTGATCCGCCCAGCGTCCCTGATTGAAGCGCTGGCCCAGCTCACGACTCTTGTCCCAATAGGCCGAACTGACCCCGGCGATGCTGATCACATCACCGGCACGGGCAATACCCGCCTGATCCTGTTCGATAATCCACTGTTCAAGCTCCGGCAACGGTTTGACTTCATCCAGCAGGTTGGCCCCCATGCTGTCGAAGGCCGCCACCACCGGGTGACTGTGGGTATCAATCATTCCCGGCATCAGCACCTTGCCCGCCAGATCGATCCGTTGCGTGCCGGTGTCGGCCAGGGCGTTGATCTCGGCATTACTGCCCACTTTGAGAATCTTGCCATCTTGCACGGCCACTGCCTGGACCAGTCCCTGACCGGGTTCGGCGGTGAAGACCTTGCCGTTGAACAACACAAGGTCAGCGGCGGCCATGGCTTGCACCGAAGAAAAAGCCAGGGCTGCGGCCAACAGGTTTGGAATAAATCGCTGCATCGGAACACTCTCTTGTTTTTATTGAGCAGGGCGGGTGGCTGATGCCTGGGACAACGCCTTCGGATCAAGACCAACGAACGGCGCCTTGGCCCACACGACCTGGCCACCCACGACCGTCAGCAGCACGTTATTGCGGGCCAACTCCTCCTCGGGGACCTGCATGAAGTTCTTGTCCAGTACGATCAAGTCGGCGAACTTGCCGACCTCGACCGAACCGACAACAGCGTCCAGTTTCAGCTGCTCGGCAGCGTTCATGGTGATGGTGCGCAGCACTTCAGTGCGCGACAACGCCGGGTCGGCATTCAGCCTGCCCGCATACTTGGGGCCGTAGCTGTGCGGGTTCAGCGGATCGCCTGAACGGGTGACACCGATCTTCAGCGCGAGGAACTCGTCGAGCGGGTCGACGGGCCAATCGCTGCCATACGCAACGCGGCCGCCGGCACGGGCGATGCTGCCCGATGGCTCCATGCGGGAAAATCGCGCAGCCCCCAGATGCTCGTTGGTGCCGTCAACCGTAGACGGTGCCTGCTGGGCCCACTGGAAGGACATGTTGGCGGTCACGTCGAGCGCCTTGAAGCGCGCATAGTCGGCAGGGTCCACCGACTCGTTGTGAGTAATGGCCGGGCGGAAGCCATTGCCGGGCAGTTGCTGGCGCACGTATTCGATGCCGTTCAGTGAGTCACGCACCGCGCGGTCTCCGGTAGCGTGAAGGTGCGGATCGAGGCCGGCCTGAACGGCCTTCAGCAGCAGCGGGTTGAGCACTTGCGGCGGGAAGTAAAGCTCGCCGGTGTTCTTGCCGGGAGTCCACTTCGGCGCCGTATCGGTACCGGCGTTGCGCAGGTACGGCGTCAACATTGCACCCGTATCCGCTGGCGCGTTGATGATGCCGTCCATGAACAATTTGACGTGGCGCATGCTCACGCCCGGCGCTACTTTTGCTTCGCCCTGGTCGTAGGTATCAGCCAACGCCTTGGCTTCGGCGATGGTCTTCGCCGGGTCTGCCGTGGCAGCCGCAGGGTCGAGTTTGATCGCCAACAAGGCCCGGGCCGTCAGCTCACCCGACTGCTGCAGGGTGGTAAACGCTTTGCCGTTCTCCGGCCCCGACAAGGCATCGAAGAAACTGGTGATGCCTTGCTGGCGCATGGCGTCGAGCGCCGCGCGGGTCTGATTGAGTTTCTCTGCATCAGTGGCGGGCGGCACCACGGCGGCCATGGCCTCGGCGGCTCCGTCTTCACAGATGCCGTTCGGGTTGCCGGCGCTGTCGCGCATGTACTTGCCGTCACCGGGATTGGCCGTTTGCTTGTTGATGCCGGCCACTTGCAGACCGCGCGAGTTAGTCAGCACCGTATGGAAGTCGGTGGATCGGACTTGAATTGGACGGTTGGTCTTGAGCGCGTCCAGTGTCGATTTGTCGGGGTCGCCGTCGAGTCCGGTCATGCCAATGCGGTCCCAGCTGCCCACTTCGAGCCAGACATCGGGGCCCTTGTCCTTGTCGGCATCCAGGCACGCCTGAATGGTTTCCTGGAAAGCCTTGCGGGTCATCGTCTGGTATTTCAGGTCGCACAAGGTCATGGCGCGGCCTCCATCCCCCGGATGCATGTGCGCATCGATGAAGCCCGGCATCACCATGCGGCCGGCCAGATCGATCAGCTGTGTCTGCGTGCCGATGTACGAGGAAACCCCTGCATCACTGCCGACATAAACGATCTTCCCGCCCGTGACGGCGATCGCCTGCTGCACGGAATTATTGCCGTCGACGGTGTAGACATAGCCGTTGCGCATGACCATGTCGGCGCCTGTCGAAGCGTGTGTCTGACACCCCACCAGCGCCACGCAGGAAAATGCCGTTGTCGCGGCAACGGCGATAAATAGCCTGGAAAATTTCAACTGCCTCACCTCTATTTTTATAGTTTTGGAAGTGGCCCGAACGGACGGTCGCAAGCCCCTGATATGCAGGGCATACCCTATAGAGCGCGGCGGTCGGATGGACCTCCACAAATGAGGAGGGGTAAGGCAATTAGTTGAAATACAGGGGGTTATTCGCGGCGCGTTGCCTGCGCAAGCGACGTCGGTGAACGCAGGGCAGAACCCAGTTCCACTTTGCTCTTCACGCCGAGTTGCAAGTAGCAGTTGCGCAGATAGGTGCGCACTGTGGCCGGACTCAGTGCAAGGATTTTGGCAATTTCCTTATAGGAATGGCCGGCGGCGAACAGCATCGCAGCCGTGCGCTCGCGTGGCGCCAGCACTGCCCCGCGCGACTGTGATTCGAGTGACAGGATGACGTGCTCGGCGTTAGGACTCAGCGTCAGCGCACAACGACCGAGGCGAATCACACACGGCGCTTTTTGCAGTTGTGCGATGACATCAACGGGAAGCATTGAACCACTCCAGCCGGGCAACTCGCGTTGAATGGCGGCGCATAGACTTGCGCCGACGTACAGCAGACTGCCGTCCATCCGGGCGACCCCGAAGTCAGTCGCCCCGTTGCCCGTGTCGAAGCGAATCATGTCCTGCACCTGAAAGCGCCACAGCTGCAACAGATGGTCGCAGAACGCCGAAAACAACCCGGCCTCGCTGTCATTGAACGCCGCAGCATCACTGCCACGGTAGAGACAGACGAAGAACATCAAGCCGCTTTCGGGTAACTCGAAGGTGATGCACATCAAGTGGTAGAGGTCGTGCCGCCGTGCGAAATCGTTCACCTCTTCGCAGGGATCGGTGAACCCACTGTCGCGCACAACTTCCCCGGGCTGACTTAAGGTTTCCTGGGAAAATCTGTCGCTGACCGCCACTTTGTGCCATTCGACGGCAAACGACTCAGGCAGATTGATCCGCCCGTGCATCCAGCTTTTGGGAGGCGCATTGACGCCTGACGCAGACATCTCGCCCCACCAGGCTGACGCGAAGGGCACCAGTTGGCTGAATGCCTGCAAACCGTCGGCAATAAATTGGGAGGCGCCGCGATCTCGGGCAAGCCGACCCAGGTGCAACACGCAATGATTGAACGCGGTCAGCGTGGCCATCGACGCCTTGGCGCCGACCTCATCACCCTCCTCCATTGTTTTTATCCTGTTTACTACATGACGTATTTTTTTAGACGATGCCATAGGCGCGGTTATGGCGTCCAGCGAGCGGTGTTGTTGAGGGAGAATTCTGGACTGGCAACTCCCGCAACAAACGGTCCCGGTGAGCTTTAAAGGAACGACGAAATGTTCGCCATCGCTCGCGTCACATAGATCTCCTTCTCTCCCACCGGCGCCACATAATGAATCGCATTACGTGCAGCCTCGACGCCTTCCAGGCGGGCGATGAACCAGGCGGCCAGATACTGCGATGACAGGCACCCGCCGGCGGTTGCGACATTTCCCTTGGCCACGAACGGCTGATTGAGCACCGCCACACCGGCCTCCTCGACCCACGGCTTGGTGGTCAAGTCCGTGCAGGCCGGAACGTCGTCCAGCAGGCCCAGCTTGGCAAGTATGAGCGTGCCAGAGCACTGAGCGCCCAGTAGCTGGCGCGTCGGGTCGAGTTTCAGACGAGACATCAGCGCGGCGTCAGCAACGACGTCCCGGGTCTTTCTCCCGCTACCCACCAGAACAGCGTCCGCGCCGCATGCGTCCTCTAGCGAAGTCTGTGCCTCGATCAGCACACCGTTCATCGACAGCACCTTGTCCGTGGGGCTGGCGATAGATACCCGCCAGCCGGGCCGCTGGACCCGGTTGAGGATGCCGAGCGCGATCAGCGAGTCGAGTTCGTTGAAACCTTCGAAAGTCAGGATGGCGATGTGCATTGGGAGCCTCGTGCCAGTGCAGATGGTGTGTGCCGCCATCGTAAAATCGATAATCAATTCACTCAAATAATCGTCATGGATACATAACAACATGCCTCAGATTATTGAGGCCCGTTTTCTGATAACGTCAGCGTTATGAACTCTCCAGATCCAATCAGCAGTCGGAGAAGACACGCCTCTAGCCTCTTGATACAGGGGAAATGAGATGACCGGAAAAACAGCGCACCAATGCTCGTCATGGATCCTGCCCTCCCTGCTCGCCATCAACCTGGCGCTGGCAGCGGGATGTGCAGGTAAAGCTGCGACAGCTCGCTATTCGGCCTCAAGCATAGGTGACAGCTGCTATGCAAAAGCGCTACCCACTGCCGGCGAGGGCGGCCTGGCTTGGGGCTCCACCTTGAACATGGCCCGCAAAAAATCCCTGGATAATTGCATACGCTATGCCGGCCGATCCGGCGGCACGCCCGATACCTGCAAAGTGGTGTTGGCGGAGTGCAAAAATTAATCCGACAGGTCGTCTTACTGACGTCGATCTGATTCTGGCTTGCTCAATACATATGGATAACCGTATATTCGGATAACCACATGCATTGAAGACGCCCCCATGCTGAACCCTGCCGCCGTATTCAAATGCCTGTCCGACGAAACTCGCACGCGGGCAACCTTGCTGATCACCCGTGAGGGAGAGTTATGCGTTTGCGAACTGGTCTGCGCCCTGAACGACAGTCAGCCCAAAATCTCCCGCCACCTCGCACAGCTCCGGACATGCGGCCTACTTCTCGACCGCCGTCAGGGTCAGTGGGTGTATTACCGGCTCAACCCCGAACTGCCAAAGTGGGTTCGCACCATTCTTGAGACCACGCTGGAAGCCAACGCCGACTGGCTTAAGGAAAACAGCACTCGACTCAAAGCGATGGGCGACCGCCCTATCAACACTGCCGCCTGCTGCTGACCCATCACCCGTCGAGACTGCTCATGATTCTGTTCATCACCTTATCTGCCCTGGCCTTGCGCCTGGGCGTTTAACACCTGCCCGTCTGGAAAGAGGAGTCGCCATGCGCGTTCTGTTCATGTGTACCGCCAATAGCTGTCGCAGCATTTTGTCCGAAGCAATGTTCAATCATCTCGCACCGCAAGGTTTCCAGGCGATCAGCGCCGGCAGCTTCCCCAAAGGGCAGGTTCTGCCGCGCAGCCTGACGACGTTGCAAGAGGCCGGGATTGCGATCGACGGGTTAAGCAGCAAAGGTAACGACGCCTTCGAAGCCAACCCGCCGGACATTGTCATCACCGTCTGCGACAAGGCCGCCGGTGAGGCCTGCCCGGTCTACTTCGGGCCGGCTTTGAAGGCCCATTGGGGATTGGAGGATCCATCAGAGGTGAAGGGTGATGAGGCGGTCGTCGCCGCTGCATTCCACTCGACGCTTGCGCGCATCGAAACACGCTGCCGGGCGTTCCTCGCCCTGCCCTTCGCCCAACTTGATCGCGATGCATTGAAACGCGAACTCGACCGCATCAGCACACTGTAACGGGAGCCCCCATGACCCACTCACTGCCTAATCTCGACGCGTCATTGATTCAGCCCATTGCCAGTGACGACGGCCGACACAAGCCACGAATCCTGTTGCTGTACGGGTCGACCCGCGCACGGTCATTCAGTCGGCTGCTGGTCGAAGAAGCAGCCCGTCTGCTCGAACACTTCGGTGCCGAGACGCGGATCTTCAATCCATCGGGACTACCGCTACCGGATGACGCCCCCAACGATCACCCGAAAGTTCAGGAATTGCTTGAGCTGATGCAATGGTCTGAAGGACAGGTCTGGTGTTCACCCGAGCGCCATGGCTCCATGTCTGCCGTATTCAAGGCCCAGATTGACTGGGTGCCGCTGGCCCTGGGCGCCGTTCGCCCGACCCAAGGAAAAACACTCGCCGTCATGCAGGTCAGCGGCGGTTCCCAATCCTTTAACGTGGTGAATCAGCTTCGCGTGCTGGGACGCTGGATGCGTATGTTCACGATCCCTAATCAATCTTCCGTGCCGAAGGCTTATCTGGAGTTTGACGAAGGCAACCGCATGAAACCGTCCTCGCTGTATGACCGGGTGGTCGACGTCATGGAAGAACTGGTGAAGTTCACGCTGCTGCTGCGCGAGCGCCCGGATCTGGTTGATCGCTACTCCGAACGCAAAGAGTCAGCGGAAGAACTGACTCAGCGTGTGAATCAACGGTCGATTTGAAAGCTGGGATGAAGCCAGTAAAGCGTCCGCGATCCACCCGCACTTGTCCTATCCTTCTATCCAACCAACAACTCCGGTCACCGATATGCCCGCCCCCGAATCCACCCTCCTCAACAGTTGGCACCACAACGCCCAATCCTGGATCGAAGCCGTCCGTACCGGCGCCATCGAAAGCCGCCTCAAGGTCACCGACCAGGCAATCCTGCTGGCGGTGCTGGGCCGCCAGCCCGAGCGCGTGCTCGACCTGGGTTGCGGCGAGGGCTGGTTGTTGCGCGCGCTGGCTGAACGGGGCATCGAGGCGGTCGGTGTGGATGGCGATGCGACGCTGGTCGAGGCGGCGCGGGCGGCGGGCTCTTCGCCGGTGCATCTGGCGAGCTATGAAGCGTTGGTGGAGGCGAAGGTGGACATCGGCCGCGACTACGACCTGATCTGCGCCAACTTCGCCCTGCTGCACCAGGACATCATCCCGCTGCTCGCCGCCATGAACGCCCTGCTCGCCCCTGGCGGCGCGCTGGTGATTCAGACGCTGCATCCGTGGACCGCGGCGGCGGGCGACTATCAGGATGGTTGGCGGGAAGAGACCTTCACTGGGTTCAAGGGACAATGGCAACCCATGCCGTGGTATTTCCGCTCCTTGTCCAGTTGGCTCAATGCGCTGGACATGGCCGGTTTTCAGCTGGCCGCCCTCCAGGAGCCGCAGCACCCACAAAGTCCTGTGCCGCAGTCATTGCTGTTGGTGGCCGAGCAGCGGGGTTCGCTACTCTTCAGTAAGTCCCTTCCCGCACCGACCGCCTGACCTCAGCCTGTATGGCATAAGCCGGCGCCTCCACAGCATTGAAATCCTGTGTATACCGCTGGGCAAATCCTTCTACCCCCCATTCCTGATACTGCTGCACATGCTTCAATTCGTGAGCCCAGAGCGCGATGTCCTGTTCTGCGGTTTGAGCGTCCCGGAAGAGGATGATGTCGATCAGCGTCACGGCACCGACATCGGGGTTTTGCAGCATGACATTGGCGGCGTTGAATTGGCCGTTGTCGCTCACTTTATAGCGCGCGGTATCGAGGACGTTGGGGTCGTACCAGCGCAGCAGTTGTTCCCGGATGTGCGGTGGAATGGGTTGGATGCCGGCGTTGGCTGCTTCAGCGCGGGCTTGGGTCAGCCACAGCGCCAAGGCAGGTGCCGCGATCTGGTAGATGCCATCGGGCACCATGTCTGGCAGGCAGATGCAGCCGTCCAGGCACACTTGTTTCTCGCCAGGTGGGCAGGCGTTGGTCTGGGCTGGCACTTCAAGAGTCAGGCAAAGAACAAACAGCGCCACCAGGCGCGTGGTGATGGGCGACATTGGGCGCTCCAGGGACGGACGCAGCGCGAACAGTGGTTCACCATTGATCGACGATCCGCATGGCTTTAGCGTAGTCCCGAACCAAGCGCCCCAGCGTTAATCCACGACGAACAACTTGGCACCGGTGGTGCTGAAAGATCGATGCCCCTCAGCGTTGCTGCCCACCTGATAGCTCATCCCGGCGGTGAGCGTGAACTGACGACCATCCTCCAGCTCCGTGTGCAACTCGCCTTCCAGGCACAACAGGATATGACCTCTCCAGCACCAGTGATCGGCCAGATATCCGGGACTGTATTCAACCATCCGTACACGCGTTGAACCAAACTGGCAGGTTCGCCAATAGGCGGTACCCGTCTGTCCAAGATGCTGTACAGGTTCGACAGTCGACCAATCGGTCGTACCAAAGGGAACAGCCGTCAGTTCCATCGTTGCCTCATCAATGAAGGAGTGTCTGTGGACCGTACCCATCCAGTACTACTTTCGATAGACACAGATGCTCCGCATTTATGAGATACAGGCGCCCACTCAAGCATGCTAGCCAGAGGCAGTTTTCGGCCAAAAGCAACCAGTGGATGGAGCGATGGAAAATGAGAGCTAAGCTTCCTTCTAATGTCGGGCTTATCACCCCACTGCGGCCTATTTAGAGTTAGCCCTTCACAACAGCCTCGGAGGGGAGCCAATGAAACGCTTCGTAATGCTCATAGCGATCTCGTTGCTTACCACTGCTTGTCAGAGCACAAATGATAACGGCATCACCCGACTTGACAATTGTGTCTGCTATAAATCGTCCGAGGGACAACAATTGCAATCATCACAGATGGCATGGAAAGACCCCGAAACGTTGCAGAAACAATTCTCACATTGCATTTGCCGAGCCTTAATTGACATGAAGAAGGTCAGTGATCCCAGTATATATTTCGTGCCCGGAACCGAAATAAGAACGGAACTGAAATGAAATACGTGTTGTGGTCTAACAGACTTGGCTTTCGACGTATTCAGTGAGTTTTCACACAGCCTCGGTAGTTTGCAGCCGCTCGCGACAGGCAGCAATCGGCCCAGGCAGCGCTACAGGGCTTGCAGGGGTTCAAAGTCGAGTAACCCGTGAAGATGTCTAGTCCTGAAATAGGTTTACACCTGTTTCACCCCAACGCCCGATGCACCGCATCGGGCGTTTTGTATTTTAAGGACAGGTGCGGCCGTTCCTGGTTGTAGATCCTGACCGCCTCTCGCACCATCTGCGTGGCCTGCGCGAAATCCGCAGGTCGGTGGATCAAGAACTCTGTTTTCAAGATGCCGTTGACCCGCTCGGCCAAGGCGTTTTGGTAGCAGTCGTAGCCGTCGGTCATCGAGCAAGTGATGCCATGTTTTACGTGCACTTCTTGATAAAGGGCCGAGCAGTACTGCGCGCCTCGATCCGAGTGATGGACTAGCTTCTGAACGCTTCGACGTCGCTTCAACGCCATTCGAAAGGCTTGCACCACGGAGTTGGTGTGCAGACTTTCGTGCACGTGATAGCCGACTATTTTTCTCGAAAAGGCATCCGTCACCAAACTCAAATAGGCAACGCTATCACGGGTAGGCAGGTACGTAATATCGGCCACCCAGACCTGTTCCGGGCCGGTAGCGACTATTTGTTCCGGGCTTGGTTTCAGCAGATTAGGGTGTCGGCGGAAGCGATGATGGCTGTCGGTCGTCTTGTGATACGCCCGTTTTCGGCGGACCAACTGGCGGCTTTCCCGCAAAACCGCGAACAGACGATCCCGGCCAACATGGAGCGCCTGTTGCTCACGCTGCTCATGCATCATCGAATGCAGCTTCCGAGTGCCGATGCACGGTTGGCGGGCACGGATCTTCTGTACAAACGTTATGAGCTGCTGATCCTGGTCGGCCCGATCCCGGTAGACCCGGTTGCGTTTGTAATAGGCCTGACGGCTTATCCCCATAAATTGGCAAGCCTTGCTGACACTCAGAGTTTGGGTTTGCGCAACGACTTGCCGGGTCGCTTTTTTACAATAGATACGCCGTAGTCATTCTTCAGAACATCGACCACGGCTTCAAAGAATTGGGCTTTCTGATTTGCCAGCGCCAGTTGTTCCTCGAGTTCTTTGATTCGTTGCTCGGGAGTCATTGGCAAGGTTGGCTCGTCCATAGGTCTGATCCTCTGGGAGCGAATGGAGGCGCCTTGGCTCCAGTCCTGGCGACCATGTTTGCGTAACCAAACCAACACCGTCGACCGACCCTGAATCCCATAGCGCCGCTGAGCCTCTTTATAACTCAACTCGCCTTTTTCGACCTGGTCGACAACCGATAATTTAAAAGCCAGCGTGTAATCACGCTGACTTCGCTTCGTGCCCGTGTCCATTGCACCTTCCTGATAAGAAGCCAGAAGGTGTAAACCTTATTCAGGACGGGACAAGAACCAAAAAAAAGCCCCGCACTTCAACCGAAGGCGGGGCTTTTGATCTGGCTGGCGTCACTTCACATCGGTTACATCGCGGTATGGAAAATCTGCTCGATCTCGTCCTGATTGGCAGGACGCGGATTGGTAAAGCCGCAGGCATCCTTCATGGCATTGGTTGCCAGGATCGGGATATCGTCGGCCTTGGCGCCCAGCTCGGCGAGGCCGCTCGGAATACCGACATCCGAAGACAGTTTACGGATGGCGGTGATGGCCGCAGCGGCGCCTTTTTCCGCATCCAGATGCTGGGTGTCGACACCCATTGCGTTGGCGATGTCTTTAAACCGGGCCGGGCATACGCTGGCGTTGAAGCTGGCGACATGGGGCAGCAGGATCGCATTACAGACACCGTGGGGCAGGTCGTAGAACCCACCCAGTTGGTGCGCCATGGCGTGGACATAGCCCAGCGAAGCATTGTTGAAGGCCATGCCGGCAAGAAATTGCGCGTAGGCCATATTTTCCCGGGCGGTCATGTCGTCACCCTGGGCAACGGCAGTGCGCAGGTTGGCCGAGATCAATTCCACGGCCTTGAGTGCACAGGCATCGGTGATCGGCGTTGCCGCAGTCGACACGTAGGCTTCGACAGCGTGGGTCAGCGCGTCCATGCCGGTGGCGGCGGTCAGGCCTTTGGGCATGCCTGCCATCAGCGAAGGATCGTTGACCGACAACAGTGGGGTGACGTTACGGTCGACGATGGCCATTTTCACGTGCCGGACTTCGTCGGTAATGATGCAGAAACGGGTCATTTCACTCGCCGTTCCGGCGGTGGTATTGATCGCGATCAACGGCATCTGTGGCTTGGCGGATTGATCCACGCCTTCGTAATCACTGATGTGCCCGCCGTTTGCGGCGCACAGGGCAATCCCCTTGGCGCAGTCATGGGGTGAACCGCCGCCCAGGGAAATAATGAAATCACAGTCGCTACGGCTAAGCAGTTCGAGGCCTTTCTCGACATTGCTGACCGTCGGATTCGGTTTGGCGCCATCAAACAGGGTGGAGTTGATGTCCTGCTGAGCCAGAAGACTGGCTACCTTGGCGGCCACGCCGGCTTTGGCCAGGCCTGCATCAGTGACAATCAAGGCTTTACGGAAACCATATTTGCGGATTGCGAGCATCGCTTCGTCGAGACTGCCAATGCCCATCATGTTCACGGATGGAATGAAGAAGGTGCTGCTCATGATAAATCCTCTTTTATTCTGGAGACCCGGAAATCAGGTGAGGTCTTCTAGTCATATCGCAGGCTGTGAGGCGGGGCTGACTGTCATCATTGACGAAGTTCAGCGGGAGAGGTGCTGCATCAAGTGTTCAGGCGAACAGTGTTTTAAGATGCAGAGGTGGATGGGCCATCGCAGCCGGTATCTTTTGATCAGGGGATTAACCCTAAACCTATGACGCCAGACTGGAATGGTCCTTTAGCTTTCACTGGCACCTCCTTTAGTACTGGGAGGTAGTGCGCGCCGACAAGTCCGGCGCGAGACCTGTTGAACCTTTATAACCAGACACTCAGAAACTCAACCGCGCACCAGGTAGGCTCCTGACGGAACCCGATATCGCAGCTTCTTGCATTTGCCGGGTTTGGGCTGATGCCCGGGCGGGCGATCAGGAAACCAGATTCGGCATTTACCCGGAGGCGGCCAATGGCCGCGGGGAATCGCAACCTCATCGTACGCGGGCTCTGGCTCGGCGGAAGCCACTGGCAATTCTCCTTCGGGCCGTAGCCTGCCAGCCGTCGGCGAATCCGATACGCTCTCTGCCTTTGCGCCAGCGAAGTTGCCAGCGTTGGGTTGTTCGGCAGCGGCCATTTCTGCTTCGCGGCGCCTTTTGGCCTCCTCTTCGAGCCCCTTCTGTACTGCGACCAGGTCCTCTTTGGCGTTGGGTGAGGTACCCGAAGCCTTGGCCTGCTGCGCCGCCTGGATCAATTGGAAGTTGCGGTTGCGTAACTCGACGTTGCGACCCACCCGCATGTTCGAGCGCGCCGCCAACGTTTCTGCCTGCTGGTACTGCCCCTGCTGAAGACGCAACACACCAAGGTAATGCAGCGTCGCGGGATTGTTCGGCTGGATATGCAGGGCTCGCTCCAGCGTGGCAGCGGCTTGGTCCAACTGGCCATTTTCATACTGCCGCGAGGCGGTTTCGATTAGCGTGGTTGATGCGCTGTTACTTTGCGAGGGCGCGCTTCGTTCGGCAGCAACCGAGCAAAGCGACGCGACGGCGCAGAACGCCAGGATGAGACCCGGCAGAAAACTCTTGGTTGGCATCAGGGGGCGGACTCGGCTGATCTAGGACGGCACTGCCGTAAAACAGGCCACCAGCGCTGCTCGGCATCGCCGATACAGGGCCCCTGTTGACCTGGCCAGTACCCTGAAGTTCCCGCCGCAACGGGCACCGCGGATGGCGTGGAATCCGCAGCCTTCTCATGCTGATTGTCTGCGCCAGGTGCCGGGGGATGTGCCGAACTGGCGTTTGAATGCGCGACTGAATGCAGCTTCGGATTCGTAGCCAACTGCAAAGCCGATTTGCGCCACATTACCGCGACCTTCGCGCAGGTGTTGAGCCGCCACGTGCATACGCCAGAGCGTCAGGTATTGCATCGGTGGCTGTCCGACCAATGCCGTGAATCGCTCCGCGAATACCGAACGCGACATGCCCACTTCAAGCGCCAGGGCTTCTGCCGTCCAGCCCTCGGTTGGACGAGCATGGAGCAGCGCCAGTGCGCGCCCGATATGCGGATCGCGCAAACCCGCCAGCCACCCGCGCCGCTCAGCCGGGAGGTTCGCGACATATTGGCTGACGGCTTCGACGAACAGCAATTCGGATAGCTTGGCGATGACCGTTGTCGAGCCGACGCGCCCCGCCGCGATCTCACTGACAGCGAAACGGAATGAGCTTTCAATCCAGGCTCCAGAAGCCGTCGCGCGCACGTCTAACTTCAATAAGGATGGCAGCGACGAAAGCAACGGACTGAACGGTGTTTCAGAGCCGAGGAATCCGCACAATAACTGTGTCGCCTCGCCGCCCCCGCCGTACTTGATTCGTGAAATGCCGCCGACTTCCGGCGGCTGAATAACTTCGCGCGCCGACATGGGGGCAATGCCTAGATCACTGCCAAATGTATGAACGTCATTGCGAGGAAGCAAAATCAGTTCGCCTGCCCGTACGTCGAGGGGGGCGCCATCGTCGATTCGCAATTGCATGTGCCCCGCCGCGACAAAATGCGACGCAATGATATGTCGAGGCGCCGCCAGGAACGGTTTGCAATCGTCTGCAGAGATTCTTCCGCTGACGCACCAGGGCGCAGTGAATTCCGCCTCAAGGAAGACCCCTCCAGACAGCCGAATCACACGCAATACATCAGATAGCGCATCCAACAATTGCCAGCCCTCCTTTCCGGAGTCCGGAGCATGTAATCAGGCGCACTGGTCATTCACCGCCTGAACTGCAAGGCCCAGATTAGCACCAACGCGGACACAGTGATCGAGACGATCCCCAGACGCTTCACCGATGGTCATTGACTCCCGCGTTAACCGTAATTGGCCCATTCCAACTCGACCATGGAAGCCGGAGATCAATATGAACACCGCCGTTACCCTACCCCGCTCAGATTCGGGCAACGCCGCCCGTTATGCTCAAATCGTCAGATCATCGAAGAAAGCGGAATGGCAGATCGATCGCGATTTGCTACAGGACCGCAGCTTCGACTTCTCGCGCAAATTCTTGCCCGACGGACTATCGCGGATCGACCGCCTGACCTTTCTCGCCGCGGACGAGGCGCGCCTGCTTAGCCAGATTCAGGGCCGAACCTATGCGTATATCTTTGGCCTGGTCGAGCGTTTTATCAGTGCCAAAATGCTCGATCAAGGTCGGGCCCATGTCTTTGACGATCAGCTCGCACTCGAAGCGCTGGTGCGCTTTTCCAACGACGAGATCAAGCATCAGGAGCTGTTCCGGCGCATTGAGACGATGATGGGTACGCAATTGCCAGCGGGATATCGTCAAGTTGCCGATCCAAACGATGTGGCGCGCGCGGTACTGGCGGCCAGCACCTGGTCGGTACTGGCGCTGACCTGTCATATCGAGCTGTTTGTTCAGACGCACTACGTGCAAAGCATCGCCCCGCGCGAGGAGTTGTGCCCACTCTTCAAGGATGTCTTCAAATTTCACTGGAAGGATGAAAGCCGGCACGTTGTACTCGATGAACTGGAGTGGAAGGCGGAGCACGCGAAACTCTCGCCAACCGAGCGCGACCTGGCAGTGAACGATCTGATTGCGCTGGTGGCGGCCGTCGACGCAATCCTGCAGGCACAATCGGCCTCCGATGCCGACTACTTTATTCGCAATGTTTCACGATCATTCAGTGTTGATGAAACAGCGCAAATCAAAGCCTCCGTGCTGAGCGCCTACCGCTGGCAATACATTATCTCGGGCGTGCAGCATCCACACTTCGGCCGGCTGCTTACGGGCATGACAACACCAGCACAGATGTCCAGGATTCAGACCGCACTGGCACCCATCATGGGTAATTAATCGACAAGGGGCGACCGACCGCGCGTCGGTCGCGCGACGGTGGAATGACGTGCTGAAAATGATTGATCGAGGATGGCAGCCATGACGACTCCGATGTGGATGCTGCTTGGATTTGCGACCTGGACTTTGCTGCTGTTGATGGCAACCGTCGGGGTGTATCGCTGGGTCAGAATCTTGTTCTCGAATGTTCCGATTGGCTCTTTCCAATGCGGTCAGCTCGAAGGCGAGGATTGGTATCGGCGCGGGACAAGAGCACACGCGAACTGTGTGGAAAACCTGCCTGTCTTTGGCGTCATTGTGTTCGTGATTTCAGCCCTTGGTGTCGACGGCCCTGCAGTGAGCTACTTGTCCGTAATCGTCTTGATCGCTCGCGTGTGCCAGTCTCTGGTTCACGTATCCCATGTGCAAACCGATACGTTCGTGGCGGTTCGATTTACCTTCTTTTGCGTGCAGTTGATCTGTTTTCTCGCACTCATTGTTATAGCCGCTTATTACGGCGCATGAATTCTCGAATAGAGGGATGAATTCAGGCCTGGTCCTGCAAATCAACATTTCGCTCGGACGCGCCCCTGGTGAGTCAGTGGCTGGATTCGATCCAGACTATCTTCGGCGCGACCGACAGAAAACGGCCAGGAGCGGACACTCGAATGTGCCTACGAAACCGAGGACAATTCAACTGATCATTGGGATTCTCTGTCCGCAATTCGGAGTAAAGCCGCGTCCGAGAGCGAATTGATACGCCCGCCGCTCTAATGATGCTCACTGAGCATCCCGCGCTTCATGGTTCGGCGGATCAATGCGCTCAATATTCCCCAGTACCAACGCTCGCCCGGCAAACAGGCCGCCCGATGTTTCCAAGGCAAAACGTTCGGCATCGCGTTTGCGCACCTCGTCGATCACCGCGTCGGCTTCGAACTCCGAAGCACCCAGAGTCAGCACGGCCTGACGGCCGAGCAGCAGGGCGGCCTCAAAGGTTTCCCGCACTATATAGTCGGCGTCGTGTTTGACCAATTCCAGCGCATGTTCGCGGTCAAAAGCGCGCACTAGCAATTTCACTTGCGGGCAGTAGCGCCGCGTACTTTCGACAATGCGTGTCGCAGCTTTTTTATCGTTCACACAAACAATGATGGCGCGGGCGTGATGGGCGCCAGCAGCGTGCAATATGTCAGAGCGGGCGCCATCGCCGTAATAGACCTTGAAACCATAGGGTGACGTGGCGCGGATGACCTCCGGATTTATATCGATTATGGAAAGTTTCGCTCCCTGAGCCAGCGGCGCCTGGCAGGCAATCTGACCCACACGGCCAAAACCGATGATGAGTACGTTGCCGTGCAGATTGTGTGCGGCCTCCACACCGTCCATAGAAACGGTCTGCACGCGAGCAAACCGTTTGTACAGCAATAAAGTCACCGGCGTAATGGCCATGGAGAGCACCACAATAGCCGTCATATTGGCGTTGACTTCAGGACTGATGACCCTGAGTTTGAGGGCTTCGGCAAACAGCACAAAAGCAAATTCGCCACCCTGCGCCATAAGCACGGCGCGATCCAGCGCTTCGCCATGGGGGCTTTTCGCGAGGCGTGCGACCCCATAAATACACAGCGCCTTGACCACCATCAGCGCCAGCACACCAGAGGTGATGAGCATCCAGGCCTTGGCCACCACTTGCAGATCCAACGACATGCCGACGCCGAGGAAAAACAGCCCCAGCAGCAGGCCCCGAAACGGCTCAATTTCGGCCTCCAACTGGTGGCGGAATGTGGATTCCGACAGCAGCACACCGGCAACGAAAGCACCCATCGCCATAGAAAGGCCGCCGAGTTCCATCAGTAGCGCTGCTCCCAACACAACCAGCAGCGCAGCGGCAGTCATTACCTCGCGCGCTTTGGCGTGGGCCAATACCCGAAACAGGGGATTGAGCAGCCACAATCCGATGGCCACCAATGCGCCCAAGGACAGGGCTGCGGTACCTATGCGCTGCCAAAGGGGTGACGTGGGTTCATGCACCAATTCAGTGGGCGCCAGAAATGCCACCACCGCCAGTAAAGGCGCTATCAACAGGTCTTCAAACAGCAAAATGGACACTATGTGCTGCCCCCTCGGCTCGGTGATGTCACCGCGTTCCGAGAGGACTTGCATAACGATGGCCGTGGATGTGAGTACAAAACCCGCCGCACTCACAAATGACACCTGCCAAGGGAAACCAAAGGCCCTGCCAACAAAAGTGAGCAGAAAAGCACAGACCACCACCTGCAGGCTGCCCAGCCCAAAGATCTGCCTACGCAGATCCCATAGGTGCGAGGGTTTCGTCTCCAGTCCAATCACAAAAAGAAACATCACCACACCCAACTCGGCCACCTCAATGATGGTGTGGGGGTTATTGATCAGTTGCAGTCCGAAGGGGCCAATTATCAGCCCCGCCGCCAGGTAACCGACCACTGAGCCGAGCCCGATGCGTTTGAGCAGCGGCACTGCCACCACGGCGGCGGCAAGCAAAGTGACGACAGCAAATAATTGTCCTGCATTGCCTTCAATGGCCATAGCATTGACCCTCATCCCACATCAGGACCGGTAATGCGTCCACGGCCAGGCGTGTTGAGCAGAGCTTTCAATCTGAGCGCTCAGTTCCGCAAATTCTTCAGGACCAAGCACAATATCCGGAGCGTTCACCAAGAACTCTCCAGGGTAGAAATGGCACCTGAAGTGTAGTGCAGGACACCGGCATCGTTTAAAAGGGTGACAAAAAATTCAGTAGCTTCTCCCTGTCCGTACCGTAAAGGGCCGGCTAACAATTCTTTCATTTATACCGAGTGCGTAGGCATGGCCTTGAATCTTGAATCTTGAATCTTGAATCTTGAATCTTGAATCTTGAATCTTGAATCTTGAATCTTGAATCTTGAATCTTGAATCTTGAATAAGGAACTTTGGCCACAACATTCACCTTAATTACAAGTGTTTTAATGGATCACCCTCAAATCCATCTGATACGGTTTTTTTTCGATCATCTGAGCCTTTTTCGTTAACCAACAGTCTATAAAGTGCATGCCCGATGCTCTTTCAAACAACAAAAAGCAGCCAACTAGTTTTGGCTCTTGGGCACACTGACGCGCTCAAGAATTTAGACCATCCCAGGATCAACAATAGAACCCTGTTTATCAGAAATAAATGGGACAAATAACTATTCACTTGATTTGGAGATGACCGCTGTGCGAAAGCTTGGCTTGGGCTTCCTGGTAACTGGCGTTTTGGGGCAACTATCAGCACTACTATGGACCTACATGTCTACAGGACCCATTTGTCAAAATAACGTCGACAATTCATACATCCAGCAAAAAGTGACAAAGTTCGAACAACTCGTCGATGACACCGCTAATAAAGTTGTGACAGAGCTCAGTACAAAACATTCCGACGGGCTCGCGCCCCTTGCGAAAAACGGATCCCGCGTACCCGATTCAACGGAGGCTGACGCCGTACAGTTTCTGATCGAAAAGCCAGATGAAACGCCAGAACTTACGCTGCCTTCATTGCCCGCACAGGCACACAAATGGACGATTGTTCTCAGCGGTCTGATCACTTTTACCGGCCTGCTCTTGGCAGTATTCGCCCGTAAAAAAACCATTGATCCGCAATGGCACGTCTTTCGCACCGTGCCAGGATCGCTAATAACGCTGGAACGCCCGTGTTTGACGTGCGGCGGCTTTATTTCCCACACCGAAAAACCCGCTTCAGCCACGCCTTCATCCGGCCTCTGGGTGATCGAAATAGCGTTAAACACACTTAGCCGTCATCGCGCCACAAAAGCCATTAAGCAGCTGGAGTTGCCGGTAGCGCGTAAAGAAAACAACTTTGTCGTCATCGGCCCGTATAAACAGAAGCAGGACGCGGCTCGAGTCGTGAAAGAGTTGAGTGAAAGTCATGGTGTTAGAGGATGGATGATGCTGGGTAATTGATATAGCCCGATTTAGCGCTGCACCGACCTCAAACAAACGGCTACTTATTTTATGACACAAGAGAGCATTCATGATTGCAAAAGAACTTAGAGCCGAACTCGCCCTGAAGAATTTCCTGGCTGCCAACTTATGGATCCAGCTTGAACTCAGCGAGCTGAACTACAGCCTCGCTGAAAATTGCGGATTGTCGCCGGAAGAATATCGCCTTAAATTTCTACAAGAAGCATTTGAAGCAGAAGCAGACGCTCATGACTGCGATTGCTGGGATTTCATTCTGCAGTGGGTAGCCGACACTAAGGAAGAGCTTGAGTTGATGCGCGAAGAACGCATGAAAGAGATTTATGACTTTCTGGGTGATTAGTACACCCTACAACTTTCGTAGCCTATACACGCCGCCAACTCTCAAGATGAAAGACTAAATTCATCGGCGGGAGTATTGCCCAATAGCCCCGCCCTCCTCTCGGTTCAAACCGTCGCATAACAATCCACTACACGCCGATACTGGCTGGGTGAAGCTCCGATGTGCTGACGGAAAAACCGTGTGAAATGACCTTGCTCGGAGAACCCGAGGTTCTCCGACAACAGGCCCAACGTTCCACTGCGCTCACGCTCAAGCCAGGCAAAAGCCCGGCGCATGCGCGCGTCGTTCAGCAGCAGGGTCGGCGTCATGCCGGTATCTTTCTTGAACAGCGCAAAGAAGTGCGCCCGCGACAGACCACAAGCCCGTGCGGCGTTGTCGATCGGGTTCGGATCATCGAGGTGCTCAAGCAACCAGGCGGTGCCACGGCGCACGCGCGCGTCCCGGAACTCACCGGAGTTCGGCGCACCCAGTAGCGACAAATGCCGCCAGCTGGAAAAGTCCTCGATCAGCTCGATCAGGAAATCAAACAGCATGAATTCCATGCGCTCTTTCGGCACGATCCCGCAGCCATGCGCTTCGGCGACCAGGATGTCAGCCAAGGTGCGATTACGACTCGACAGCTCGATGCATGACTGGGCAAAAAAGTCCGGCCGACCGCTGAGCGCCAGCGACTGCTGGGCAGTGGCCAGCCAGGCGGGCTCTATGTAGAGAGCGAGGATAAGGGTGGCACCGGCACCCGGCTGCGGATCGTAGAAATGCGGCTCCCAGGCGTTGACCAGCACCGCCGTGCGATCGCTTAGCGGAACCCGCCGACCGTTGACGTTGAAGTAAGTGTCTTCGCCGGACACTTTGACCAGCACATGGCATTCGGAATGGGTGTGGGTGACCAGCGAACGATCCATATTCAGCAAGGCGACCCGGCCAAACCTGCCGTGGAAAACCCGTTGGGCAATCGACATCAGATTCCTCCGCTCGCTTGAAGCGATATTGTTACCGACCACAATGCATATCATCGGGGCGTCTATCTATTTCTCAACCCCGGCGATCGCTCTATGGTTCAGCAACACTTGGCTGGCGACTATCGCGCGCGAATGACCGAGCGTCTACCTCGACTTTCGCAGCCCCCACGTTCGTCGGAAAAACCGTTTTACAAGGCATGGCGTTCTTTCCCGTGATAAACGCGCAGGATATCGGCCACCACCGCCAGAGCGATTTCCGCCGGTGCCTTGCTGCCCAGATCGAGGCCGATGGGCATGTGCAAACGGGCGATCTGTTCATCCGTCAGACCACCGATGCGCTTGAGCCGCTCGGCGCGCTTGGCCGAAGTTGCCTGAGACCCCATGGCGCCGATGTAAAACGCCGGAGTGTGCACCGCTTCCATCAGCGCCAGATCATCGATTCGCGGATCGTGAGTCAGCGCCACCACCGCGGTCGCCGCGTGGCAACCTCCAGCGGCAATGAACATTGAGGGCAGCACACGTTGCATCTCCACGCCTTCGAGCTGGACATGCAGCATCTCTTCCCGGGGGTCGCAGGCGATGACTTCGCAGCCGATGGCGCGGGCAAAACTGGCGCAGACTTCAGCGACCGGCGAGAGCCCTGCCAGAATCAGTCGTAACGCCGGGCCAACGCTGATGCGCACCCTTTCGTCGACGACTTGCACCCGCTCGCTGCCGTGTCCGGTGTCCGGGTCCAGGCGTAAGGCACCGCTGCTCAGCTCGATGTGACGCAGCAGACGGCGCTGGCCGAGTAACGCCGCTTGCAGACTCTCCAGGTGTGCGATCCATTCGAGACTGGCAGCGCGGTGCTCGACCAGCACGATCAGCACACCACCACAGGGCAATCGTAGACGGTGGCGTTGCTCGACGCTGTCGCCATAACTGACGATCTGCGCCGGTTCGCGTAATTCACCGCGCGTCAGGCTTTCGAGAAACTCCTCTTCGACGCAGCCACCCGACAGCGAGCCGACGTGTTCGCCCGCACCATTGGTCACCAGCATCGCACCCGGCGCACGCGGCGCCGAGCCATAGGTGGAGAGCACCGTGCACAGCCACTGGGCCTGCCCGGCGCGAGCCCATTGCAGTGCCTGGTCGATCACCTGAACATCGAGATGACGCATGTTTTCTATACCTCAAGCAAAGCGTGGTGCTGCATGCGGGGTTACGTTTACGGTAACCTGCGAGCAACCTTGTTCAATCGTTGATTCAACATGTCGCCACAACAATTTTTGCAACTTGGGCCGCTGCGCCTGGAATATCGCCAAATCCCTGCGGCTGACCCATCGCGACCGACGCTTGTGCT
This sequence comes from Pseudomonas sp. LBUM1645, assembly GCF_059716185.1. NCBI lineage: Bacteria > Pseudomonadati > Pseudomonadota > Gammaproteobacteria > Pseudomonadales > Pseudomonadaceae > Pseudomonas > Pseudomonas sp. LBUM1645. The sequence goes on along the minus strand of NZ_CP166811.1, from coordinate 2,450,041 downwards.
GCTGCACGAAGGCCTCGGCAGCGCCGACCAATGGAAAGACTTCCCCCTGCGCCTGGCCCAGGCCAGCGGTTACGGTGTGGTCACTTACAGCCGTCAGGGTTATGGGCAATCAAGCCCGGTAACCCTGCCGCGTCCGCTGAACTACCTGAGCAGCGACGGCCCTCGTGAACTGCGGCAATTGCTCGATGCCTTGCAACTGCCGCAAGTGGTCTTGCTCGGTCACAGTGACGGCGCATCCATCGTCCTTGCCTATGCCGCCGCCAACGATCCACGCGTGTTGGGCAGCATTGCACTGGCGCCTCACGTGATTGTCGAGACCGAGAGCCTCGATGGCATTCGCCATACCACTGAGGTGTGGCATCAGGGCGAATTGCGCGAACGCCTGGCACGCCACCACGGGACAAATGTCGATGGCGCTTTTCACGGTTGGAGCGACAGTTGGTTGCACCCGGACTTTTCCCTGGACGATCTCGAAGCGCAGTTGGCGAATATCGAAAAGCCGCTGCTGGTCATTCAGGGTCGCGAAGACCACTACGCCACGCCCGAGCAACTGGTGGTCATCCAGCGACAGGTGCCTGGACCGTGCCGCTGTGTGTTGCTGGATAACTGTCGGCACTTTCCCCAAACCGAAGCGACCGAGCGGACCTTGCAACTGATCTGCGAATTCCTGGAGCGCCTCCCCGCCTTTATTTGAAATTGCCTTGGGTTTCTGGAATCACCACGCTGCCGATCAGGTAGATCACCGACAGACCGGCGGCGAAAATCGCCAGCACCATGGGGATCTGCGCCGGGCTGCTGCTGACCAGGGACACAAAGGTCGGCATGGTTCCACCGAGGGCGAAACCGATGTTCCAGGACAACCCCGTGCCGCTGGCTCGCAGCTCGGTGGCAAAGCGTTCGTTGAGGAAGATCAGAATCGGCGCGATGATCGCCCCGCCCATGAAGGCGATGCCCACGCAATACAACGCAGTGCGGGTCAGCGAGCCCGGTTCGGCGACACCAAGGAACATCATCGGCAGGCTCACCAGGTTGATCACACCCAGCAGCATGAAGGTCTTCTTGCGGCCGATCAGGTCACTCAGGTAACCGAAGGCCAGTGCTCCGACAATGGTTGCCACCGACCCATACATGAGCATCTGCGAAGTCTGCGTATGGGGCACTTTGGCAACCACGTTGAGCAATGTCGGCAGATAACCGCAGGCCAGGTAATACGTGGCGCCGCCGCCGAAGGTAATCAGCAGATTGACCATCATCACGCCGCGGTACTCGCGACCAAACAGACGCTTGAGTGGCGACACGACCACTACCGCCGGCCCCTTGGTTTTGCGGGCTTGTTGCAGTTGCTGCCAGACCGGGGTTTCTTCCAGGTAACGGAACATCACCAGACCGAAAAACGTGCTGAGCACGCCGCAGAAGAACATGAAGCGCCAGCCCCAGACGTCAAACTCATCCCCGGGAAAGATCTCCGACAACACCAGATAAGTGACTGACGCCAACAGCGCGCCCATGCCGGCGCCGGCGCCTCCGATCAACCCGGACATCAAGCCGCGATAGCGCGGCGAGATGGATTCTGTGCCAATGGTGTGAGTGGAGGCGACAATGCCGCCAACGAAAACGCCCTGAATGACCCGCAAGACCAAAAACAGTATCGGGGCCAACACCCCGACCTGGTGAATGGTCGGCAACGCGCCAAACAGTGCCGTGGAAATACCGACGCCGACCATCGACACCATCAACGCACGCTTGCGGCCGTGTTTGTCGGCATACGCGCCGAAGATCGCCGAGCCCAGCGGACGCACCAGCAAGGCCACGGCGAACGAGGCATATACCGCGGCCAGTGACAGTGTCGGGGTGTCCGAGGGGAAGAACATGCGGCCGATGATCGGTGCCACGTAGAGCAGGATGAACAAGTCAAACAAATCCAGCGCCCAGCCGAATGTCGAGGCAAATGCCGCGAGCAAGGCCTTGCCCGGTGGAATCTGCGGTGTATCGATAGCGTCGCTGGTTGGTGATGCAGTTATTGTTGTTGTCGTAGTCATGGTTGCCTCACACAAACGGTGAATCGAAACGTTCTGCACCCCGGTGCGCGGGTTGCGGGTAATCAGCAGGTCAGCGGTGATACCTTGATGTGCCCTTTCAGTTGCATTGAAGGGGCGGCAGGCCCTGCTCCGTAGGGGCGCACGCCGTTACCGACATACTCCCGGGCCTGCTCGCCGGTACGCCTTTACTCGCCGGTGAACACTGCCGCACGCTTGCTGTGAAACGCTTCGACGCCTTCCTTGAAGTCCTTGGAGCTACGCAGGCGGCTGTAGCAGTGACCTTCCATTTCGATCGCGACGGTCAGCGGCGCATCTTCGTTGTCGTTGATCAGTTTTTTCGCCGTGCGCTGAGCCAGCGGCGAGAAGCGCCGCAGTTCATCGACCAATGCATCGACGGTGCTTTCCAGTTCGGTATCCGGTACGACCTCGGTAGCGATACCCCAGGCATAGGCCTGGTCGCCCGTGATGCGTTTGGCGCGCATCACCATGTGCTTGGTGCGGGTGATGCCGATGATTTTCTGCAGGCGCGCGGAGCCACCCGAGCCCGGGATCTGACCCAGGTTCTGCTCAGGCAAGGCGTAGCGAGTGGTTTGCGAAGCAATGCGAAAATCGCAGGCCAGGGACAGTTCGAAACCGACGCCGAAGGTGTAACCACGGTTGGCAACGATCACCGGTTTTTCGCAACGTGCCGGTGCCGCGACGTTCCAGGCCAGCTTCGAAACGTGCTCCGGCGACGCTTCGAGGAAGCCCTTGATGTCGCCACCGCTGGAGAAGTGTTCACCCACCGAGCGCAGCACAATGACACGCACATCTTTGTGCGCATCGAGGGCTTCGAAGACCAGGCGCAGTTGATCGCGCTGCCCCATGGAAATGACGTTCAACGGCGCCCGGTTGAGGATGATGTCAGCGCGCTCGCGGGACACATCGACTTCAACCTGGAAGCCATCGAACTGAGTGTCGAGAAATTGCTGGATCGCTTGTTGTTGCATGGGAGTGTCCTCTGGATGATTAGCTGATGGCCTTCAAGGCCTGTTCCTGAAATTGGGCCAGCAGCACGCGCCGCAGCACCTTGCCCACTGGAGATTTGGGAATCTGATCGATGAACTGGTAACGCCGTGGCCGCTTGAATTTGGCCAGGCCCGAAGCGATGCAATGGGCATCGAGGTCGTATTCCGAGACCTCCGCGCGCAGCTTGATAAACGCTGCAATGATCTTGCCCCACTGCTCGTCAGGCAGACCGACCACCACCACTTCTTCCACTGCCGGGTGCAGAGAGAGCATGTTTTCGATTTCCGCCGGGCTGACGTTTTCGCCGCCGGTGATGATCAAGTCATCGACACGACCCGTGACGAACAGATCGCCCTCCAGATCGAAGTAGCCGATGTCACCGGTGAAATACCATCCATCACGCAACGCCTTGGCGGTCGCTTCGGGGCGGTTCAGGTAGCCTTCGAACGCCTCGTCACTTGCCAGGTCGGCGATGATCTGGCCCTCCTCCAATGGGTTGACCTGCACGTCCACCGTTTCAGCATCGATCGGCACCACGCGCACTCGCTGGTTCATTGCACTGCGCCCTGACGAACCGGGTTTGCGGTTGGCTTGCTGGTCGATGGTGAAGGTGTAGATCTCCGAGCTGCCGTAATGATTGACGAACAATTGCGGCTGGAACGCCTGCTCGACGCGACGCATCAAGCCGTCGCTCATCGGCGCACCGGCAAAGCCGATTTTCTCCACACTGGCTACTCGCTCGCGGGCAAAGGCCGGGTGTTCGATGAGCATGTGGTAGAGCGTCGGCACCAGGTACAGGTTGCTGACCTTTTCCCGCTCGATGGCCTGCAGCGTGGCTTCCACGTCGAACTTCGGCACACAGACGAAATGTCCGTCGATCAGCGCCATGGACAGCAACGAGCGCACGCCCATGGTGTGGTAAAGCGGCATGACACCCAGCGTGCACTCGCTCTGGCGGTAGAGGTTTTGCGCTACGTGGGCAACCGCCGCGGCGCGTTCGCAACGGTGCCGACGGGGCACGCCCTTGGGCTTGCTGGTGGTTCCGGAGGTGTACAGCAGCAGTGAAAAGTCTTCGGCGTCGGCCTGCAAAATGATGCCGGAGGGAGTCTGCGAACACAGTTCCTCGAAACTCAGGTCGGTGTCGGCGGCACGGATACCGGCGGCGATCCGTGGCAGCCTTGTGGCGGCGCTGCAACCGGCTACGGCGGCCACGGTAGCGTCGTCGTAAGCCAGTGCACGGATTTGCGCATCTTCGATGCAGTAGCCCAGTTCATCGGCAGTCGAACGCCAGTTCAACGGAGTCATGACGATGCCCGCAAACTGACAGGCCCAATGCAGGGTCGCCATCTGCCAGCGGTTTTGCATCGCTACCAGCAGTCGGTCACCGCGTTGCAGCCCTAGGCGTTGCAAGCCCCGAGCGGCGCTCTGGATATCGACGAACCAGTCTTCATAGGTTTTCTTCAACGCACCGTCACTGACCGCCACGGCGTGTGGTCGGCGTTCAACGGCAGCGAGGAAACTGCGTCCGAGATCGAACATTATTGTTATACCCCTTTGTTCGTTTGGCGCTGGGCAGCGACTTCGAGCACGGCCTGGACGATGCCGGTGTAGCCGGTGCAGCGACATAGATGCCCCGAAAGCATGTCGCGTACCTGGGTCTCGTCCGGGTTGGGTACCCGTTCGAGGAAATCCACGCAGGACATGAGAATGCCCGCAGTGCAAAAGCCGCACTGCAAGGCGTGATGACGGCGAAAGGCTTGTTGCAGGTCGCTCAGTGTGTCGTCGTCGGCGAGGGACTCGACGGTCTCGATACGCCGCTCGTGCCCCTGTACCGCGAGCATCAGGCAGGAGCGCATCGCGACCCCGTCCACCAGCACCGTGCAGGCACCGCAGACACCGTGTTCGCATCCGACATGGACACCGGTGGCACCGAGGTCGTGGCGCAGGAAGTCGCAGAGTTGGGTTCGCGGTTCAGCCAGCGCTTCGCGGGAGCGGCCATTGAGTTCCAGGCGAATCGGAAAGGTTTGGTCGGCAGTTACACGCATGTTCAGACTCCTTCGATCAGCTGATGACCCAGCTCGCGAATCAGTTGGCGGCGATAGGCAGCGCTGGCCTGCACGTCGTCTTGTGCATCGAGCGACCAGGCGGTTTGATTGAGCGCGTCCGGCAGCGCCGCACCACGAGGCAGGCTGCGACGTTGCGGACGGTCGGCGACCCCGCCGATGCCAAGTTCGACCTGATCCGCGCCGATGGCCGCGGCCAGGGAGACAATTGCAAAGTCGCCGTGGCGCATGGCGATTTCGCGGAAGCGATAGGTGATGCCTTCGCGCTTGAGCGGAAAACGCACCTCGACGACCAGTTCATCTGCACGCTTGTCGGTGGTGAGAATGCCTTGGAAGAAGTCGGCAGCCTTGACGATGCGCTTGCCTTTTTTCGACTCTAGAACGATCTCGCCGCCCAGCGTCACCAGGCACAGCGGCAACTCGGCGCTCGGGTCGGCATGAGCCACCGAACCGCAGACTGTGCCGCGATTACGCGTCTGGAAGTGACCGATCCAGGGCATCGCCAGTGCCAATAAAGGCACCTCGTCCATCAGGGTCGAACGCGCCAGCAACTGCGCCTGTCGTACCCCGGCACCTACCGCCAGGCAATCCTTGCGCAGTTCGATATAGGCCAGCTCAGCCACATGATTGATATCGATCAGCAACTTGGGTTGAGCCAGGCGCATGTTCAGCACCGCCATCAGCGATTGGCCACCGGCGATGATGCGAGCTTCCTGGCCGTACTCGGCGAGCAACTCAACCACCTGACGACGGGTGTCAGCCCGAACGTAATCAAAAGCGGCCGGTTTCATTGCGCACCTCCCTTGCCAAACAGCGCGCCAAGCGAGGCCCGCAATCGCGCCCACCAGCCGGTGGAGATGGCTTGGCCGCTGACCCGTTGCGACAGGCGAGTAAATATTTGTCCGATGATCACTTTCGAGGCCCCTTGCAACATTCGGCCGCCGACCGCGGCGACTTTGCCGCTGACCGCCACCTGGTATTGGTATTCCAGACGTGTGTGGCCATTTTCCAGTTCGACGAAACGCACCTTGGCCTGGCCTTGAGCCGAGCCCATCGAACTGCTGCCGGAACCGGACAGACGCAACGAATGCGGAGGGTCCAGATCACTCAGGGCAACCTTGGCCTCGAAGCGCGCACGGATCATGCCGACGCCGACGGTGACGTCTGCGCGGTAACGGTTTTCGCCTTCAAGCACGAGGTCGTGACAACCGGGAATGATCGCCGCCAGCGTCTGCGGGTCGAGCAAGGTATCGAAGACCTGTTGCGGCGAAGCAGGAATCACCACCGAGTCGTTGGCCCGCAGTGCCGGTCCACCGGCAGGTGCTGCGTCCAGGTTTTCATCGGGCTCCATACCGGCGGGCCGTGGCGGCTCGTCGATCCCGATGAGCGTGCGTACTTTCGATGGCGTCAGCGGCAGACGGATGTCCGAGCGACCGAGGGCGTCGGCCACCGCGTTAGCGATGCACACCGGCGTGCTCATATTGTTGCCCTCGCCCACACCCTTGGCGCCCAGTGGGGTGAATGGAGATGGCGTTTCCATGTGCAGGATCACCGGTTCGATCACTTCCGGTGCGGTCGGCACCAGATAATCAGCGAAGGTCCCGGAGAGAAAGCTGCCGTCCTCGCCATAGGCGAATTCTTCCATCAGCGCCGCGCCGAGGCCTTGGGTGAAGCCGCCACGAATCTGGCCATCGACCAGCGCGGGGTTGAGCAGGCGGCCGGCGTCATGGCAGGTGACGTAGCGATCGATGTGGATCTCGCCGGTCATGCGGTCGATTTCCAGACCACAGATGTCGAAGACAAAGCCGTAGCACAGCGAGCTATTGACCTGATCCTGGTCGTCCGGTGCCACCAATTGCGGCGGGCTCCAGAACGCGGTTTCGCGCAGACCGCCACTTTCACCTTCCGGCAGCAGGCCCGGCGACCAGTGGGTCGCACCGGCAATCCGATGGAACGGTGCCACCGCCCCGCCATTGACCACAAAAATCTTGCCGCCCGCGAAACGAATATCTTCGGGACTGGCCTGCAATTGCTCGGCGGCAATCGCGGCGAGGCGATCGCGGATCTTCAGCGCCGCCTTGTAGACGGCACCGGCCACAGCGCCGGCGAAGCGGCTGGAATAGTTGCCCGAGGCAATCGACCAAGCGTCCTTCTGGGTATCCAGCTCGACGTTGACCACGATGGATTCCAATGCAACCCCAAGCACTTCGGCGACGACCTGCGCCACGGTGGTTTGATGGCCCTGCCCTTGCGGTGCCGAGGACACGTGCACACTGACGTCACCCAACGGGCCGACGTTGATGGTTGCGGTTGCGACAGCGCCGTTTTTCGGACCGGCCTTGCGCCGCTCTTCGGGTGTCATCGCGGTTGTGATGTATCCCATGTTGGAAATCGAGGGTTCAATGACTGCGGCATAACCAATGCCATAGATTCGGCCTTCGGCACGCGCCTGATCACGACGTTTGAGCAACTCGTCGAGTCCACCGTCAGCCGCCGCCAAGGCAATACCTGCCTGGTAATTGCCGGAATCGAGCAACGCACCGGCGGCCGCGCGATAAGGGAAGGCATCGGCCGGCACCAGGTTGCGGCGGATCACGTCCAACGGATCAAGCTTCAACTGCACGGCGATGTGTTGCAGCAGCCGCTCCAGAGCGAAATACACCTGCGGGCCACCGAAACCACGGTTCAGGCCGGAAGGGGTTTTGTTGGTCAGCACCACTCGGTTGCGCACTTGCAAATTGCGGATCGCGTAGGCACCCGTCAGGTTGCCGTGCATGCGGTAGAAAGTCGCCGGTTCGGGCGCTCTCAGGTAGGCACCACAATCGTCGATCTGGTCATATCGCAAAGCGGTGATGCGGCCATCCGCTTCGACCGCCGCTTCAATTTCGGTCACCCGATTGGTCGCCGAAGAAGCCCCCTGAAGATGTTCCAGACGGTCCTCGACCCACTTCACCGGTGCACCGACCTTGCGTGACGCCAGCCCCATCATCACCACGTAAGGGAAAACCCCTTGCTTGATGCCAAAGCTGCCGCCGGAATCTTTCGGTGTGCGCAAACGCAAGCGGTTGCCGGGCACATTCAGTGCCCGGGCCATGACCGTGTGCAACGCATAGGGACCCTGGAAATTGGCCAGCACGTCATAAATGCCGGTGGCGCGCTCGTACTGAGCCAGCACCACATAGCATTCAATGGGTGTGCAGGAACTGCGCGGAAACTTCACTTTGAGCGAGACCTTGTGCGGCGCCTGCTCGAAGGCCTGCTCCGGCTCGCCATAACGAAAGCGCCGTTCGTTGACCACGTTGCTGCCGACTGCTTCGTGCAGGATCGGCGCCTGTTCGGCGGTGGCCAGTTCGGGATCGATGATCGGGGGCAGCGGCTCGTATTCAACGCGCACACCTTCGATGGCGTCCTCGGCCAGATAGCGGCTCTCAGCGATCACCACGGCCACCGGCTCTCCAACGTAGCGCACCTTGTCGACGGCGACGCACCAGTGCTCCATCGGCTGCCGCACACCCACCGGGAACGGCAGCGCCCAGCGTTTGACGTCTTCGCCGACCAACACGCCGTGCACGCCTTTCATCAGCAGCGCACTGGAAAAGTCCACCGAGGTGATCCGCGCATGAGCGTGGGGCGAACGGATGATCGCCGCATGTAGCGTACCCGGAGGGATCGCAGCGTCATCGGCATAGCAGCCGAGGCCGCGCAACAATGCGGCGTCCTCGACACGGGTCTGACGGGCGCCGATGTGGCCGGTCTGGCTTTCGGTAGCAGGCTGGAAACTAGTCATTTTTTTCGCGGCTCTTGTTGTTGTGCAGCGCGATAGCGTTAGAGCCGAGTGTGTGAGAAAGGCGCAGGGAGCGCCTTGCCTGGGGAGAGGGAGTTCTGCGCTGGCGTCTGAAAATTTGCCTTAGCGTCTGATTTTCAGGTCTGGGACCAGACAGAATTGGCGGTCAGGGATGGGACGCGGGATGGCTCAGGAAAGCTTCGATTTCTGCATAGGGCATCGGTTTGGCAAAGTAATACCCCTGAAAAATATCGCAGCGGCTGCCCTTCAGGAAATCCACCTGGGTCGCAGTTTCCACGCCTTCGGCGACCACCGTCAGGCTGAGGTGATGGGCCATGGAAATAATGCCTTGGGTGATCGCTGCATCGTGATGGTCGGTGGCGATTTCCTGGATGAACGAGCGGTCAATCTTGATTTTGTCGATGGGCAAACGCTTGAGGTAGCTGAGGCTGGAAAAACCGGTGCCGAAATCATCGAGCGCAATGCGCACCCCCAACGCCTTGAGCCGGTGCAACGTGTCGATCGCCTGTTCAACGTTATGCAACAGAAGCGACTCGGTGATCTCCAGCTCCAGCTGCTCACCACAGAGACCATGTTTCTCCAGGGTGGCTTGGACACACTGGACGAACTGGCCACGCTGAAAATGCATCGGCGAAATATTCACGGCCATCGAAATGCCCGTGATGCCCTGTTCGCCTAGCTCGCGCAGCTGCGCGCAGGCCGTATCGAGTACCCAAAGGCTCAGCGGGATGATCTGACCACTGTCCTCTGCCACCGGCACAAACACCGCGGGTGAGATAAATCCTTTTTCCGGATGCTCCCAGCGCAGCAACGCTTCGATCCCGACCACCCGACCCGTGCGCGCGTCTATCTGCGGTTGGTAATGCAGCTGCAACGACTGAGTTTCGATGGCCTTTTGCAGGTCATTACGCAGGCTCGCGTGCTCGCAAACACGCTGATTAAGATCGCTGGTGTACCACTGAAAGTTGTTGCGCCCTTGCTGCTTGGCTTTGTACATGGCCATGTCAGCCTGCTGGATCAGTTGCATCGGTTGCTCGATGTGACCATCGCTCAGGGTGATACCGACACTTGCACTCACGTGCAGGTCCATGCCCTGGATGCAGTAGGGTCTGGCAATGCTGGCCATCAAGCGCTCGGCCACCGGTACAACGTCCTCATCACGAAGCAGGTCCGGCAGCAGCACGATAAATTCATCACCGCCCATGCGCACGATGGTATCCCCCGGACGAACCTGCTGGGTCATACGCTGCGCCACCTCGATCAGCACCTGATCACCGAAGTAGTGCCCGATCGAATCGTTGATGGATTTGAATCCATCCAGATCAATGCACATCACCGCCAGACGACGCTTACGCCGACGACTGATGTGACAATCCAAAACAAGCCGGTCTTCAAGCGAAACACGGTTAAGCAAACCGGTCAGCCGGTCATGGCTGGCGTTGAAGCTCAATTGGCGCTCGAAATGTTTCTGCTCGCTGATGTCCCGGGCAATGCCAAATACCCCGACGATCTCTCCGTTGACCATGATCGGCAGGTTAGAGATGTCCATGGTCAACAGTTTTTCACTCTCGTCGCGAACCCGTGCCTCGAAGCGCTGAGGCGCTCCGGCGCGGGCTGCGGAAAAATGTTGACTGACCCGTTCCAGGTCTTCTTCGAGCACCAGATGGGAAAAGTGATGACCAATGAAATTGGTTGCAGTGTGCGGTTTCAGCTTCAGGCCTGCCGGATTCACACTCTGGATGTTGCCGGCCAGATCGAGGGCGAACACCGGGTGGGGGTTGTAGGTGAACAATGAACGAAAACGTTGTTCGCTTGCCTCCAGACGTTGGCCGTCACGCTCATGACGGATCGCAATGACTGCCAGTTGGGCCGCGCAGGCCAGTCGTTGAATCTGCGCCTCATCCGGCGAGTGGGTCCGGTTCTGGTACAGGGCAAATGTACCCAACACGTTTCCTTGATGGGAGAGCAAAGGCACCGACCAGCAGGAACGCAGGTTATGCCCCAGCGCCAGGCTGCGGAAACGCTCCCAGTTTGGGTCCCGGGCGATGTCTTCGGTGACCACAAGCTCGCGCCGGAACGCTGCGGTGCCGCAGGTTCCTTCGTGTGGACCAATAGCCATTCCATGAACCGCGTCACTGTATTCGACCGGCAGGCTGGGCGCCGCGCCGTTCAGCAAGTGTTTGCCCTCGGCATCAGTGAGCAGGATAGAGCAGAAGGTCTCGGGGGCCTGTGCGTCGTGCATCTGGCAGATGGCGCAGAGTATCTCGCCCAGATGATGATCGGTCGCGATCATACCGAGAATGTCACGTTGCGATTCGGGGAGTGTCTTGCTGCGAAAACCAGGACGAGTATTCATGGTGGTTCCTGAAGACTCTCGAGGTCGTCCGGTCTTCAGAGAGCCTGAAATAGTAGGCGGCCGATCACTGTCCGCTAGTGCGTCGGACGCGCACTCTATAGAGCACCGACTAACTAAAAAAAGGCTCAGATCAAACATAAAAAACAGCATCAGATTGCTACCGTTTGGCTGATTTCACTTTCCTCGAGTCGCGGCAAAATTTCTCGGCCAACTTCATCCACCACCTGAGCGGCATAGCGTTCGCCGTGCTGAAATTCAAAACCACATGGTTGACACCGGCCGCACACAGGCTTTCGAAAAACGAAAGGATCACATTGCACCCGGGCGCAAACTCAAGTGAATCGGGCTCCGGTGAATGGTCGGGATGTTCGGCCATTTCGACGTAAAGCGATTGAGCCGCGGGAGGCGCGATTTTGCTCTCTCTCCTCTGCCATTTGGGTGTCCGCTATGGCCAGAAGTTGCCATTCGCTGAAAGTAAGTTTCGACTGAATTTGCTTTCATGCAGGCGGATGGAGACATCAACCAATCACAGCCATATGAAGCCGCCGATTGCCATCCCCCACCAAAGATCCATAGTGCGCAGATGACCACGCTGCTTGCGCTTCCTTGGCGAAGCCCTTCAACGTGTTGATGACGATGGCGACAGAGGTGAGGAAGAGCTTGATGCAGTCCCCAGCGCCGCTCATCAGCTGCTGGCAAGGCCAAGTTGCTGCTGCATTACGGAAGCCGCGTTGTAGCAATTAAAGGATATGACCTTGCCACGCTCCAGGTGAAAAACGTCACAGCACGGAACATCTATTGCCTTGCCCGTTGGAGCGACAGTCCCTGAGGCAAGTGTCAGCTCACCTTTATGCGTCCCCCGAATGGCGAGTTCGACGACTACGACATTCTCCGCGACATAGATGTTGAATAGCTCGCGGTGAACATCAGGGAATGCACTTGCGAACGCGTCGATTGCATCGCCAATAGCCTGCCCGCGCAACGTCATTCCGGTAGGAATGTCGCGCATGTATCCTTCTTCCGAGAAGAAGGAGACAAACTTCGCGATGTCTTTCCCGCTTCCCTCCCCGGCGGCGTACAGTTCTCTGACGATTTCTTTATTGTTAAACATCATCAATCCTCCACGTAGTGGGTACAGACTAACTTGGCGCCGTAACCGCTGTTCAACGGCTCGCGTCCATCTCGGAGGCCCGCGCCAGTGATTGCGTATCGATGTACTCCCGGATGTGCGTCACTTTTCCATTTCGCACAGTAATGGCGAAGACCCAATCGTCCTCCCACGTCTTGTTCGTCGCTTTAATTCTCCCCCTGGCGAAGCCGACGACCAGAACCCGGTCTCCCTGCGCTACGTATTCGTGGAACTCCATGACTGATGTTTCCATCTTTTCGGAAGCCTTCTGAAGCAGATCTGCCAATCCCGCGTGCCCGCGATACGTGCCAGCCAGCGGCCAGTCCTCGCCCGGAATGATCCATTCAATATCTTCGGAAGTCAGCGCCAGTAGATCTCGCCTATCGCTGCGGCCCATTGCTGTAAAGAAGTCCTTAACAACCTGGACATTCTTTTGTGTGTTCATCGAAATCTCTCCGTTTCTCTCGCATCTGATCGCGTCCGTTCTGATCAGATGCCTTGTTGACCTGCCGGTGAGGGGCGTGGCGTCGGTGATTCAGCCGATATCGACGTTCAAGGCGATGTCCCAAGTGCCGGCGCCGTTTTTCGCCAGGCCGATCATCATCAGGCCGAGCGCCTCGAGCGTCTGGGCCATGTGCAGGCCGCCGACATCCAGCGGGCGCAGCCCGAGACTCTCGATGAACGTCGAGACGCGCGCCTTGGCTTCCGGATCGTCGGCGGCAATGAACGCGTCGAGGTGCCCACCCTTAGCTAGAACGTGTCCGAAGAGGGTGTTGAACGCCTTCACGACATGCGCGCCGGCGGGGGCGATCTTGGCGATCTCCTGCGCACCAGAACTGCCGGCGGGAGAGACGAGGCCCGTGAGGTCCGGAGAGGCCGTGTTGGTGATGTCGATGATCACCTTGCCGTCGAGCGCGTCCCCGTAATCGGCCACTACCGATGCCGCACCGGTGTACGGCACGGCGAGGATGACGATGTCGCCGGCCGGAGTGGCCCCGTACGTCCCTGTGGTCGCTCCGTCTGCGAGCTTGTCGGCCAGGGCCCGCGCCTTGGCGGGGTCGCGGCTGGCCACCTCAACGGTGTATCCAGCTTTGGCTGTACGACCGGCGATTGCCGCGGCCATGCCTCCTGAACCGATGATGCTGATAGTGCTCATGTGCAGTCTCCTCGTGAATTAGAGTATTGCTCGTTGCGGGCCAGTTGCGACCCGGCTGCCTGCTCAACTGAACTCAGCCGGCAGGGAAGTAATGGCCGTTATCCAGGTCTTCGAGCAGGCCGGGCTGAGCAGGCTTCCAGCCGAGGGTCTGGCGGGTGATCAGGCTGGACGCCGGAAGGTCCAGCGCGACCAGATTCGCGAGGAACCCAAAGTATCCCGGCAGCATCAGTACATCCGCGGGAATGCTCACGGCCGGCAGGCCCAAACGGCTGCCAATGGCCTCGGCGATCTCGCGGAACGAAATAGCCTCGTCGGCAACCGCGTGCCAATTTTTGCCGGCAGGGCCCTTCTCCAGTGCCAGACGGAACACGGCGGCGAGGTCGCGGGCGTGTACGGCCGACCAGTTGTTCTTGCCGTCACCGGGATAGCCTACGACGCCCTTCTCCTTCGCAAGTCCGATCAGTATCGGGAGGAAGCCGGCGTTGTCGGTCGTGCTGTGCATGATGGTAGGAATCCGCACGACCGAGGACCGCACGCCTTGCTTGGCGAGACCGAGTACGGTCGTTTCGACGATGTTACGAACTCGCAAGGTGCCCTTGAACTTCTCGCCGCCAGAGAGGGTGGGATCCTCCTCGGTTGCTGGACGGCCGAGATGTTCCCAACCCGGCGAGCCGATGCTCCCAGACGTGACCAGCGGCTTTCCGGTCCCCTTCAGTGCCTCGCCGTATGCGAGCATGATCGCCTGCTCCGCGGCAGCCACCGCGTCGAGGCCTCCACTGGGAAGCAGGTCTTGCCTGTGCGCGACGTGAATGACACCGTCGGAATCCGCTGCCGCCGCTTTTAACCCGTCGAGATCATCGAGGTCGCCGCGACGCACCTTGGCGCCAAGCGCAGACACCGCCTCTGCGGACTTGTCCGACCGGGCAAGCGCAGTGACCTCGTGACCGGCTGCAATGAGGTCGGAAATGATATACGGACCGGAATGGCCGGTCCCTCCAGTGACGAAAATGCGCATGTTGATGCTCCTTGTGAGTGATGTGATGCGAGAAATGGTGATACGGGAACGCTCAGCCGAGATGGCTTACGCCGATTGAGAATTTGGTGTGCTTGACGGAGTGGGCGATGAGGCCCAGCGAAAGCAGGCAGGCATGCTCCAGCGTTCGCGCCATGAGCAGCGGCCCGGTGTCCATCGAGCGCAGTCCGAGGGTCTTGATGATCGCCGAGACGCGTGCCTTCGCCTGTGCGTCGTTCCCGGCGATGAACACGTCCAACGGCTTACCCTCGACAGAACCGGCAGCCAGGACGTGGGAGAACTGGGTGTTGAACGCCTTGACGACTTCGGCGTCGGCCGGGTTGATCATTCCAAGGCTGCTGGTGCGATCCGGCGAACTCATTCAACGTGCGATCCATGCTGGTCGCTTTACTTGCAAAACGCAAGTGATCTATGGAGTTTTACTTGCGACATGCAAGCGATGCTAAGATCCAGCCATGAAGACAACTCTTAAAGAAGACTTTCGATCCCATTGCGCGGTGAACTACGGCGTGGAGATTTTCGGCGACCGGTGGTCGCTCTTGATCATTCGCGACATCGTTTTTGTTGGAAAGAAGACGTATGGCCAGTTTCTGAAATCGGAAGAGGGAATCGCGACCAATGTTCTTGCTTCCCGACTTGCCTTTCTTGAGGAGCAAGGCGTTCTCTCGAAGGCGCCCAGCCCCGACGACAGGCGCAAGGACTTCTACACATTGACCGAGAAGGGCCTGGACCTCATTCCAATTGTGATCAACATTGTGCTCTGGAGCGCGAAGCATGATTCGAAGTCGTACGTGCGGCGCCACGAGGATTTAGTTGCTCGATTCAGTCAAAACCCCATGCAGGTGAGCGAGGAAGTGAAGGCGCTGGTCCGCAATGGCGGGTGCATCTTTCCTGAGAGCGGGGGATGAACAAGGCGGCGAGCGCGCCCTGTCGCGGCGCGCAAATGAGTGGGTATCGGTTCCGATGACTCAGGTCCGAGGGCTCGCGACCATTTCTGAGGCCCGCGCCAATGCTTGGGTGTCGACGTACTCCCGGATGTTCGTCAGCTTGCCATTGCGAACAGTGATGGCGAAGACAAAATAGTCCTCAAACGTCCTGTTGGTGGCTTTGACTTTCCCCGTAGCAAAGCCGACGACCAGAACCCGGTCTCCCTGCGCGACGAACTCGGGGGGCTCCATGGATGTTTCCAGTTCTGCGGAAGCCTTCTGAAGCACGTCTTCCAATCCCGCGTGCCCGCGGTGCGTGCCAGCCAGGGGCCAATCCTCCCCCGGAATGATCCACTCGAAATCTTCGGCACACAACGCCAGCAGACCTTGCCTGTCACCGCCGCCCATTGCTGCAAAAAAGTCCTTCACAACCTGGATATTCTCTTGAATGCTCATAAAGACTTCTCCATTGCTCTTACAGAGGATCGCGCAGTGTCCGTCATTCAGCCGGGGACGAGGCCGAGTTGTTGCTGCATCGCAGAAGCCTCGTTGTAGCAATGGAAAGATTTGACCTTCCCGCCTTCGAGGTGGAACACATCGCATGACGGAACATCTATCGTCTTGCCCGTGGGAGCCAGAGTCCCAGACGCAAGAGGCAGATCACCTTTGTGCGTGCCGCGAATCGCGAGTTCGACAACGACGACGTCTCCCGCGACATGGACTTTAAATATCTCACGGTGGACATCGGGGAACGCACTGACCATACCCGCGATAGACTCACCAATATCCTTCCCGCGAAACTTCATGCCGGATGCCATATCCCACATGTACCCTTCCTCAGAGAACATGGAGACAAACTTCTCGATATCCGTTCCTTGCCCTTCCGCAGCGGCGCAGAGTTCTCTGACTATTTTTTCATTATCAAGCATCATCATTCCTCTCCTTCATTATTGAGCATTTACCTGGTCACAGAGTTGTGGCCAGGACCGACTCAAAATTTGCGATCGAGATTTATCAGTCGAACTTGACCAAGTCCTTGAAGATCAGTTGACCCCAGGTATTTCCGCGCGCTTGCACAAGCAGGCCACCTTCTGAAAGCCCGCCCAGAGTGACCGGCGAGAAACCGAGGTTTTCCGCCAGCACACCTATCTCCGCTGCGGCTTCGTCATCGTCGCTGGCCAGAAATACGACTCTCTTGCCACCCTGTACGGCCGGATCCTGGCCAAGGACGGCGGCGCCCAAATGGTTGAAGCCCTTGACCAGTCGTCCACCGGTAAAGGCCTGCGCGACGACTCTGGAAGAAGGCTCTCCTCCCAGTTCTTCAGGGGACACGCCGTAGGCATTGGTCACATCGATGATGGTCTTCCCCTTCCAGGTCGGCAACGCCTTAGCGACATCCGGGTGCGACTCGAAACGGACAGCCAAAAAGACGATGTCCGCCTTGACCGCGTCCGCCAGGTTTTTGGGAATGATCTGGGGTCCGATGGCGGCCGCGGCGGATGCAAAGCTTTGCGGGTCGCGCGTGGTTGCAACGGATACTTCGATGCCGTTGCGGGCAAACGCCTTGGCCAGGGCCTGGCCGATATTGCCGAAGCCGATAATTGCGTAGCTCATATATTCTCCTGAGGTTTACCGAGTTCTACGGCGCTCCGAAAAATCGAATGGAGCGCCTGGGCGTAGGGCGTCAGAGTTGCGCAAGACCGCCGTCAACGGCGACTTCGCTGGCGGTCATGAAGCTGCTGTCCGGCGACGCGAGAAAGGCGGCCACGGCCCCGATCTCTGCTGGATCGGCCATGCGCTGAAGCGGAGTCATCGCGGCGTAGATTTTCTGGCCCTCCTCGCCCAGCGCTTCCTTCGCGAGTTCGGTCGCCGTCGCCCCGGGCGACAGCACGTTTACCCGAATGCCGGTGCCCTTCAGGTCCTCGGCCCAGGTCCGCGCGAGGTTGCGCACTGCCGCCTTGCTCGCGCTGTAAGCGCTCATTCCCGGGGCGCCCGTGGTGCCGGCGCTCGATCCGGTCAGGATGATCGAACCGCCTTTGCCCATCAGCGGCAGCGCTTTCTGGACTGTGAAGATCGTCCCCTTCACGTTGGTGTCGAAGGTTTCGTCAATGTGCTCGGCGGTGATCTTGCCGAGCGCAAGCTGGCTTCCGGCCCCGGCATTGGCGAAGACGATGTCGAGGGTTCCGCGTTCGGCCTTCACCGCCGCGTAAAGTCGGTCGAGGTCGGCCTCATCGGAAACCGAGCCCTTCACCGCGCGGGCATTGGGCCCGAGTTCGGCTACAGCGGCATCGAGCGCTTCCTGCCGGCGGCCGAAGATGAAGACGAAGGCGCCCTCCTCGATGAAGCGTTTTGCGGCGGCGCGGCCGATGCCGGTAGCACCACCGGTGATCACTGCGGTCTTTCCATTCAGTCTGGTCATGTCGTGCATCCTTCCCAAGCGTTGTGTGGAAGCAGGGAGCTGCTTGCTTGAGGACGACTATGCGGTTCTAATAACCTAACGACAAGTATGCACTTTTAGGTAAGTACCCAATATGACGACACCTTCTGAAACCTGCGACTCCGGCTGCGGGCTCAACGCCACGCTCCGCATCATCTCGGGCAAGTGGAAACCGCTGGTCCTGTTTTTCCTGCGTGACGGCCCAAAGCGCTATGGCGAACTAAAGCGCTTGGTCCAGGGCGTCAGTGACAAGGTGCTGATCCAACAATTGAAGGATTTGGAGGCCGATCAAGTCCTGGCGCGGACCGACTACAAGGAAGTGCCGCCGCGCGTGGATTACGCGCTGACACCGCTTGGTCGCAGCCTGGCTGACGCGATCATCCCGCTGTGCACCTGGGGAACAGAGAACGCGGCGGAAATGGCAAGCATCTTCGCCAAGCGCGACACGTTGCCCTAGCGGGATGCTGAAGAACCGATGCGTCGGACGACCCTGCGCATTGGTGGGAGGGCGGCAGGTCGAATTCCTCCGATCAGATCGTCAGGATGCGCGATGTGGAGGAGAAGACCGCGAGTTCTTATGCAAAGGGTCGCGCTTTCGCCGCGCTTGTTCTTCCTCCGTCAGTGCCTGACGAACGAGCGCCCGAGCCGCCCAGGCGGCGGTGTCGAGTGATTCTTCGACGCTCGCGCGACTGATATCGCGCACGGCGATCAAAGCCTCGGTGCCCATGACGATCGACAGGGCCTGCTTCAGTCGTTTGCGCGCCCGAGGCGAGAGCACGTCCTTCAGCGAGTCGACAATCGGCTCAATGTAGCTCATGCGCCGGCCCGGCCGCAGGGGCTCGTGGGACTCACTTTCGAGCCACACTGTCATAAATGAACGTTCCATCACGTGCAGGCCGATCTCGTCGTCGATCAAGAGTTTGTTCAGCGCGTTCGCCGCCAGACCAATGCCCTTGACCGGATCGTCTCCCTGCCGCCAGATGCGCTCCAGCGGCGTCATGTCACGATCGGCCGCCGTCTCGCTGATCAACGCCTCAGACGAAGGAAAGTAGCGATACGCCGTGGCGCGCGACACCATCGCGCGCTCGGCCACTTGCGCAACAGTTGGGTTATGGCCCTCGTCGCGCAATGCGACAGCGGCATCGATAAGTGCTTGGCGCGTTCGGCCCCGCTGGTTGGCGCGGCCCTGATCGCCATCACGGATAGACGGGCTTGACTTCGGGGTCGTCATGGGATAAATGAGATCCTGTCTTGTAATGAGACTCAAGTCTCATGATAGACGATTTTTCAGCAACTGAGCGCGCCTCAGGGCGCATGAGGTGAATGCCATGAATCTAACACCCCGTTCGCGGACCTGGTTTCGGCTCGCTGCCCTCTACTTTGCCATTGGCGTCGTGTTGGGCGTGGCGATGGGCGCTTCCGGCGACCACTCGCTCTTCGCGGTACATGCCCATCTCAATCTGTTGGGATGGGTATCGATGGCGTTGTTCGGACTCATCGGCACAGCGCACCCGTCGATCACCGAAGGGCGCGCTGCTGCAGCACAGTTCTGGACGTACAACGTTGGCGTCCCGGTGATGCTCGGCGCACTGACGCTGCGCCTCAAGGGCTTCCCGTCAGTCGAGCCATTGATTGCCGTCGCATCAATCCTCATTGGCTGCAGCGTGCTGCTTTTTGTGTGGCTGGTGTTTTCGCGCATCGGTATAACGGCCGAGCGCTTGAGCAGCGCGACACGCGAATCGCGTCTGTCATAACGCGCAAACCAGTAGCCACTTTTGGGCAGCGTATCGGTGCGGGGTGAGATCTGCTTCGGATCGATTGCTGCCCTTCGCAACCGGTAGCTATCGGCCAGAAGGGACATCGAGAGTAGTGGGCATAAATTCATTGGAGGTCACCCATTGGCGTTGCAGTCGACATCGCCCCCTCCAATATGATCGAAGCCGGTAAGCATGACCGAAGTAAGCCCTGAGGACGGATCACCAGGGCGTTTTCCCGGCGAACTATTGATCGATTCATACTGAACATGGGTGTCCATGATATTTCCCGGCAGGGACCGCTGTTCTGCTTCGGATAACATATAGCCTTCGGCACGAGGTAATTTAAACGCGTAGCGGACCTCGACCTCGCTGAGTGTTCCCTTGAGTAAGATGGTGACTTGTTGTAGCTCCCCATGCTCCCAGCTCAGTTGCACCTCCGTCGCGAGCGGGTGAATCCTGGCAGCCAAACTTGCGGGAAAGTCAGGGCCTTCTTCATAGGCATCGGTTTTGTTGCACGGATCACCTTGATTTTTGTAACCCTTCAAGGCGCAGTTGAAGCGCTTGTCTCGATGCCCCAGTGTCTTCTCCATGTAGCAACCAAACTCGCTTGAGGACATGCGCGGCCATGCCAATACATTCACGCTGGCCGGCGGCAGGTCCGCCCCTAAGACTTGATCTGCACAGGTAAGCAACACAATGAAAAGCGCAAAATCGTTGTTGATTTTGAACATCTTTTTGCACCTAAGGCCGCAGCCGTTCCTCGCCTGTTTTCGGCTTGCCTGATCGCCACTCGGCGACTTTTTCGTACAAGTGCTCAAGCCAGCAGCTCGGTGATCCACCGGGCCTGCCGGGCGATGTCTTGCACCTTCTCCTCGGGAACGGCCTGTCGCGCACGGGCGAAGTGGGTCAGGGTCTTCTGTTTCTCGCGCAGAATGCGCTGCCACTTGATCAGGAACACCGGGCTGCGTGCCTGCATCTGCAGCGGGCCGAAGTAAAGCTCCTCGGCGGTGTACATCACCGGCCCGGCGCGCTCGGCGACGATGATTTCGTAGTCGAAGCGATTTTCCCGCAGCAGTTCCTCGCAGAGGATGCGGTAGCCATTTTCCATCAGCCATTGGCGCAGTGGCTGCTCGCCGCCGTTGGGCTGCAGGATCAGGCGCTCCTGTCCGCTCAGGCGCGCCTTGCCACTGTCGAGGATGTCGCGGATCGTCTCGCCGCCCATGCCGCAGATGCTGATCGCCGTGATCCCGTCTCCCGGCTCGATCGCCGCCAGACCATTGGCCAGGCGCACGGTGATCCGCTGGTCCAGGCCGTTCTCGCGCACGGTGCGTTCGGCCGAGTGGAACGGCGTCAATGCCACCTCGCCGGCCACCGCTGCTGCGATGGCGCCACGGCGCATCAACGCCACCGGCAGGTAGCCGTGATCCGAGCCGATATCAGCCAGGCGCGCATCTACTGGCACATGCGCCGCCACGCGCTCCAGGCGCATGGACAATGTCTGTTCGTTCAACCGCTGTTCCTTTTTCAGTGTCCGCATCAGGTCGATATCAGCAGGCTGCGAAAGGCACAAGCACCTGTGGTATTGCCGTACCCACGTTGAGAGAAATTCCCCATAAACGGGCTGTATTACCCGCATCCTGTTTCAACTTTTCCGATGGAGAACTGACCACAGAATCAGGCAGCCCCGCCGGCGGGGAATTATAGGCTGTTAAATTTTTTGGCATAGAGAATGCTGCGAGTTCACTAGCGCATTAATTGAGAGTTTGAAGCGCTGTTACCACTGGAAAAACAACTTTCCTGAGACTCTCCCTATACATGCAACCGTTGCCTTGAAAAACACCTGCGTCGCAGATCAGGCGCGCATTGCCAGCCCTTCCGAGGAGTCACTTTCATGCGCATCGAGCCGCTAATCCTCACGCTGGTACTCATTCTTTTCATTTTTTCGATAGGGGCAGCCTGGAGTCTTATCGGCTTGTTCAGCAGTTAAGAGTCAGTAGGAAGCATTCATCAGACGATCCCTCTTTTTCCCCTCCCCACTCAAATGTTGATCGAGTGTTTCCTACGGTCCGACATACCGACCTGCCAGGGTGTTTCACCCATTTTCAGCTCAACAAACAGCCAGTTTTTTTAAAGAAAAAAAGGGAGGGCATCCATGCCCTCCCCTCCTCTTTTTACGCGTCTGCGACAGTACTGATCAGGACCTCAAGTGGCGAGAATGAAGTCTGCGGCAGTGACGGTTGTTGCATCGGCCACACCGACCAGGCGGATGGAGTCAGCTATTCCTGCGGCGCTGATCAAGGTATCCGCACCGACATCGGTGATGATGACGCTGCCAGCAAAGGTCGCAGCAGTGACGCCGAACGCGGAAATATCGAGCCGGTCCTGGCCTCCCACCGCGTTGGCATCGAAGCCGATGATCTGATCGACCCCGAAGCCCGATGCGAACATGAAGATATCGTTGCCACTGCTGGCAACCATCACGTCGTTGCCGGCACCGCCAGTCACCGTATTGTTGCCAATACCGCCATCGATAGAGTCATTGCCGGCACCACCCAACAATGTGTCGTTAGCCTCACCACCGAGCAGCGTGTCGTTGCCTGCTCCACCATTCAAGATATCCGCCCCATCACCGCCGTCGAGGCTGTCATCGCCAGCGCCGCCGTTGAGGGTATCCGTGCCAAGGCCACCGAACAGTTGGTCGTTACCGGCGTCGCCATTCAGTGTGTCGTTACCGCCGTTGCCGGTGAGGATGTCGTTGCCGTCGCCACCATTGAGGGTGTCATTACCCACCCCGCCGGTGATGGTGTTGGCTAGCGCGTTACCGGTACCGGTGAAGTTACCGGCTCCCGTATAGGTCAGATTCTCGACATTAGCGCCCAGCGTGTAGCTGGCCAGCGAGGTCTGCACGGTGTCCGTACCGCCACCCGCCACCTCGACCACCACGTCTGCGGCTGCATCGACAACGTAGGTATCGTTGCCGGCGCCCCCCACCATCCGGTCAGCACCCGCACCGCCATTGAGGAGGTCGTTACCTACCCCGCCGGTGATGGTGTTGGCCAGCGCGTTACCGGTACCGGTGAAGTTACCGGCGCCGGTATAGGTCAGGTTCTCGACGTTGGCACCGAGCAGGTAGTTCGTCAGGCTGGTTTGCACCAGATCGGTACCACCACCCAGCGCCTCGGTGACAACGTCACCGACGTTGTCGACCACAAACGTGTCGTTGCCGGCACCGCCGTTCATGGCATCCGCGCCGAGCCCACCGTTGAGGGTGTCGTTGCCGTCCTCGCCATTGAGGACGTCGTTGTTGTCTCCGCCGTTGAGGATGTCGTCGCCAGTGCCGCCAAACAACTGGTCGATACCGGCGAGGCCATTCAGCGTATCGTTCCCGCCCAGGCCAGACAGCACATCGTTACCCGCGGTGCCGGTGAGGGTGTTCGCCAAAGCATTGCCCTGCAGCACCACGCCCTGTATCACAACCGCCGCCGTCGCCGCAGAGGTCACCGACTCCAGCGTGCCGAAGCCATCGGTGTAGCGCACGATCACTCGCAGTTGCAGATTGACCTGCGCCGCACCAGGGGTGAAGGTCGCAGTAGTCGCGCCGTTGATGTTAGTGAAGGACGCGCCGTTACCTTGCTGCCACTGGAAGCTGAAGGTGCCCAGCCCATCCGGATCGGCAATCCCACCCGTCAGCGCGGTCAGCACCTGCCCTTGATCCGGTGTCGTATCGCTGATCAGCAACACGCCTGTCGGTGCATCGTTGACGTTGGCCACCGGCCCCATGATGTTGGACGAAGCGCTTTCGGCCGCACCGAAGTCATCCACGTAACTGACCACCACGCGCACTGCCTGGCCGACCTGAGCCTGGCCAAGCGCGAATGTGCTACCGGTAGCGCCGGCGATGTTGACGAAGCCAGGCCCGTTGTTCGCCTGCCATTGGTAGGTGAAATGCGGATTGCTGAGGCCATCAACGTCGATGATGCTCGCCGGGTTAGCAGTCAACACCTGGTTCTGCACTGCAAGCCCGGTTACGGTCGGCCCTGCAGTCGGTGCATCGTTGACGTTGTCCACCGGCCCCACGATGTTGGACGAAACGCTTTCGGCCACACCGAAGTTATCCACGTAACCCATCACCACGCGCACTTCCTTGTCGACCTGAGCCTGGCCAAGCGCGAACGTACTACCGGTAGCGCCGGCGATGTTGACGAAGCCAAGCCCGTCGTTCGCCTGCCATTGGTAGGTGAAATGCGGATTGCTCAGGCCATCGAGGTCGATGATGCTCGACGGGTCAGCGGTCAACACCTGGTTCTGCGCTGCAAGCCCGATAACGGTCGGCCCTTCGGTCGGTGTACTGTTCCCGGACGAGTCGACAATCTCCAGCGTGCCCTTGGCATCCTGATACACCGCACGGACGCGGATGTTCAGACCCGCCTCATCGGCCCCCACCCGGAAGGTGGTGCCAGTCGCCCGTGTCGCCTCGCCAGCGGCGACGGTGGTGATGTCGTCATAGATGCCCGATCCGGGAATGGTTTCGACCTGCCAGTAGTAAGCCACCGCACCAGTTACCGCACCGGTCGGGTTGGCCACGCTTTGGTTGTCCGCGTCGTGTACCCCCCGATCGCTGACGCGCAGCAACTGGCCGGCGACAGGCGTTTCGTCACGCACACCGGTGGCAGCATCGAGGATTGCCAGATGACCCAATGGGTCGTTGTTTTGAGCGGTGCCCACTCCGGACGAGACTGCAACGTCAGCGAACTGCAGACGCTCGATGCCCGTCAGGCGATCGACGCCATCACGCCCCGCCACCGAGTCGGTCACAATGACAGTGTCGCCATCGATCTCGATTCCGTATTCCCCCAAACTACCGGAGAACAACGCAGTGTCGTAGCTGTTATCACCCGTCAGAATCTCCCGCACGATGACCAACTGGCCCGGGTTGTAAGTACCGTTCAGCATGAACGGCACCATTGGCTCCATGCTGTCGAACGTGGCGATTTCCGGGCCAGTCCCATCAGCATTCGCCCGTACGCTGATGCGTACGTTCAGCCACTTGTCACCATCGATGATGTCGTCACCACCGCGACCTTCGATCAGGTCGCTGCCGCTACCGCCGAGGATGATGTTGCCCCCGTCGAAGAACGTCGCTCCGTCTGGCAGCAAATCCGCCAGGCCGTGGATCAGGTTGATGTTGGTCAGCACACTGCCGGTTGCACCCGCAGTGGGCAGCGATGTGGCATCTTCGTTATCACCGCGCAGGAAGTCACCGTGCGATGAACCCGACAGACCTTCCATGATGTCGAAACGCACCAGCGCCGAAGCACCCGAACCCGGCATCGGTGGAACATCGAAAAAGCGGTCGGTGTAATCGATGGTCACGCCTTGGGCGAGCCCCTTGAAGGTTGCCCAGTCAAAGCCGGAGCCGCCGATATAGCGGTCACCCAGGCCGAGACTGCCGACCATGATGTCGTCACCGCCTTCACCATTGAACTTATCGTTCTCGTTACCGCCGATGAACACATCGTGGCCGATCACCGGGTCATTGCCAGCCGGGTCGAAGTTGTCGCCAGGTGCACCGTCCGAAGTGCCCTTCTCGATCCAGTCGTCGCCTTCGTTACCCATGTCCTGTTCGTTGGCTTTGCTGCCCAGGATAAAGTCGTTGCCCTGACCACCAATGGCCTCGGAAGCGTCCTCACCGGTAATGATGAAGTCATTGCCGAACCCGCCAATGATCAGGTTGACGCCGTTGCCACCGTGCAGCACGTCGTTGCCGTCGCCGCCCTGGATGTTATCGTCGCCGCCGACGTCAGTGATGATGTCGTCGCCGGCACCACCACGCAGTTGGTCGTTGCCGTAACCGCCGTCAATGCGATCGTTGCCGCCGTCACCCCAGACCGTGTCATCACCTTCACTCGAGATGAGGATGTCTGCGCCGTTGGTGCCGCCCAGCACGATGTGCTCTCCACCCGAGTACCGGATGTAGTTGGTGTCTGGCCCATCGGTCAGCGGGTTGTCGCGGAACACCACTTTCTCGCCGTTCTCACCAAGCGGATCGGCGTTGCCCAGGCCATCGTTGTACTGCTTGGTCTTGTCCACTTCCAGATAGAACCCAGGGTCCGAGAACACCAGGCCCGGCAAGTGCGTGGCCGAAGTGTTGGCCATGATCAGCTTGGCGAACGAGTTGCTTTCCAGTTCGGCGTTCATCGACAGGCCAGCGGTACGCTCCAGGTAGTAGAAGCGGTCACCGTCCTGCAGTTTTTCCAGCTGGTTCTCGAACACGAAGTTGAAGGTCGAGCCGAGCATGCCGCCGAACGGCGTTTTCTCTTCGGCCAGGCCGCCGATCCAGAGATCGATGGCATCTACGCCCGTGATCGTCACGCCCTTCAGATCGTCGGCAGTCCCCAGCACACCATCCTTGCCGGCCCGCGTTACGTTGGCCCAGGTACCGCTGCCGTTGAGGAAGTCCAGGCGGTCATCCGGCGCATCATCACCACCAAATACCAGCGCCATGGCCGCAGCGCGTTTGCCTTCCAGCGTGGTCGCCTCCGTGATCGTTTCATGCGTGCCATAGGCCGCGATGAAGTTGATCAACGACTCCGGATGTTTCAGGTGCTGCACCAGATCGACCCAGCTGCTGTACGGCTTGAGTTGGGTATCACCGGTTTGGCTGAAGATGTCGCGGCGGATCGCATTGAGCGAAGGAATCCCCACGTCGCGGCCACGGGCGATGTTCAACGCCGGCAGGTCGAGCGGCAGGCCGAGCAGGTTGTTGCGCAGCGCCTCGGTGACGAACTCGTCGATTTCGTTACCAGCTTGCCGAGTCAACCCACGCACGATCGCACTGGTCGCATCCTCGGGCGTCACACCACTGGCGGCGTACGCCAACGGGTTGAGGAACGCCGCGATCAGGCCGAGTTGCTGATCAGGATCAGCACTGTTCGGATCGCCGACCACGCTGAAATCGACGTCGAAGCGATCGACGGTCTCGGTCAACATCGAGTGGCCAAACCGGTACACGGTGTGGGCGAACTCGGCGACGATCGAGGCATCGAGGTCAACGTCATAGACTTGGGTCGGTGCGAAGAACAGGTCGACCCTGGGCTGGATGGTCCGGGCAAACTCCTCGAACACCAGGTGCTGATACTGCATCTCGGTGCCGAACTTGGCGGCCTGGAACAAGCGCTCGCCATTCCACACCAGCGCATCGATCTCAGCCTGGTTGGTTGGCAACGCATTCACCGGATTGAGCAGCCACTCGTTGAGGAAAGCTACGTCACCTGAATCGAGCACGGTGTCCTTGGTCTGTGCGACCAGCCGATTATGCTCGGAGTGGAAGATCGCATGCACCGCGGTCAAGCCAATGTTCTCGTTGACCCGGCCGTCGCCAGCGATGTAGTGCGCATCCAACAGTTCGTTGTCGTAGGCCAGGTTGGCCCCGGTCTGCGGATTGAACGGCACTGAGTTACCAACGTCGTGATCCGCGTCAGGCACGAGCACGCCACCGCTGAACACCGGCGCTGCATTGTTGTTGATGTCGACGAGGAACTGGTGACCGGTGCGCACAGCATTGGTCAGGCTAATGGGGGACAGCGGATTGCCTTCGACAAGGACGTCATCAGCCGTGCCACCAAGACCGTCAGCCCCTTTCATCACAACCATCGGGAAGCCGTTCGGCCCCTTGATGAAATTGCCGTAGGCGTCAGTCGCCAACAACGGGGCGTTACCGACGTCGGCATCGGTAAGGTGGATACCCAGGATGTCGTTGGCCTGCGCCTTGACCACTTTCCAGGTCGCCATGCCACCGATTTCGGTGTCGTCTCCGGTGCCATACTTGCCATCCAATCCCAGGTCAACGTTAGTGATCAGCCTGCCGGTCGCGATGGGGCCGTTGTCGGTCAGCTCATAACCGCGCAGGAAAACCTGGTGCGACGGGTGCGAGCTGTAGGTCTGGTTTTGGTCCACAAACGGCGAGGTGGTGTTGGTGTGTTCATGGATGTCGTCGGCCGTGCCGAGAACACCATCCGCCCCTGGCAGGTTGGTCGCGCGGGTCAGCACCATGAAGTTGGCGTTGCCGCCTTCCACATACAGCGGATCATCCGCTTTCAGCGGGATGAAGATGGTGCCCGAACCACCTTTGGTCACCAGGTCCAGACCGTGATCGAAGAACTGCCCGAAGAAGGTCATCCAGGCGTTGAACGGCGCGGACAACCCCGCATCCGCCGTGGTGTTCTCGAACAGGTACACATTGTGGTCGTCGGCAGTACCGAACTGACCATCCATGCCGGGGCTGGCGACTATCCGTACGCCATCCTTGAGTACGTCGTCGTTACCCACCTCGCCGAAGTTGAGCTTACCGTCTGCCCCAGGGTCGTAAGCCGTGGCATAGGCCGCCGGGTTGTTCGACGTCTGGTCGACGATCAGATTGCTGATGGTGCGCGGCTGCGAGTCAAACACAGAGCCGCTGTTCTGTTGGTACGACGATCCCGGGATGGCCGGCGAGCCGGGGCCAAAGAACCCGGCAGGAGCACCTTCCGCCGGATTGAAGACCGGATCGGACAAGCGCGGGAAGGTGTTATCCGCGGCACCAAACTCGGTGTTGTTAATACCGTTGAGGTTCATCAGGTTGTTGTTCGAGCCATCGACCGCACGCAGGCCCAATGGCGCGCGGATATTCGGGATCAGCGAGAGGATGTCCTGACCGGCCGCGTCAGCCTCGGCAATCTTGATCTGATCAAGAATGAAGTTGAGGTCGGAGCGGACCATGTGAAGGCCCTCGCCACCCGCAGTGGCATCGACTACCGGTGTCGGCGCCGTCGGCACTACCGGCGCGCCGGGTTCCACCACGGCCGTCGGCTGCGAGAACACTATTTCAGTCGTGCCATGACCATCCTGGTAGATCGCCTTGACCCGCAGTGACAGCCCGGCAAGATCCGGGGAGACCTTGAACGAGGTGCCGTCAGCACTTTGGAACGCCAGATCACCTGCAGGCAGCAGGATGATGTCTTCGAACACACCGGTGCCGGGGTCGGCTTCGAACTGCCAATAGTAGGACACTGAGGTGTTGTTGACAGTACCCTGCAGATTACCCACCGCGATGTTGTTGGCATCGCGCACACCGGCCATGCTCACCGTCAGTGTGTCGCCCACTGTTATCGCGCCGCCGTTTCCATCCGCGACGGTCGGCCTGCCCACCGGTTGTGCATTCACCCCCGTCACCAGCACTTGCTGGGTATCGGCGAACTGCAGGCGTTCGATATGCAGCAAGGTATCGGTGCCGTCGCGAGCAACTACGGTATCGGTCACCGTCCAGACATCGTCCGCCACATTGGCCGTGCCGCGGGTGTCACGCGTCACCACATACTCGGACTGAAGCCCCGAGAAAATGGCGGTGTCGAAGGCCGCCCCGCCCGTCGAGGTGCCGGACATGATTTCCCGCACGGCCTTGAGCTGACCCGGGTTATAGGTGCGGTCCAGCATGAACGGGATCATATCGACCATGCTGTCGAAGGAGGCGATCTCGGGACCGGTATGGTTGACATCGCCAGGGGCATACACTGCGATTCTGACGTTGAGCCATTTGTCGCCGTCGATCAGATCATCGCCACCCCGGCCCTCGATCAGGTCACTGCCATTGCCACCAAGGATGATGTTGCCAGTGGCAAAGCCGGTGGTCGGCAAACCGGCATCGGCCAGAAACTGCTCCAGTCCGCGGATCAACGCCACATTGGTCATCGCACTGCCCGTGGCACCACCGTGGTTGATGATAGTGTCCGCATCGACATCATCGCCCTTGAGCACATCGCCGAACTTCGAACCGGACAAGCCTTCGACCTCGGCAAAACGGTCGAGAATCGAGGCCGGCGAGGCGCCGACCGGATTGAACACCCCGGTGTTCTGGTTTGGCGCGTTGCCGTGTGGCTGAGCCAGCGCGGCCAAGGACAGGTCAACGGTCACGCCGACCCTGTCATTTTTGTAGGTCACCCAGTCGAAACCGGACATGCCGTCCATCTTGTCCTGGGCATCGCTGCCGACAAAGATGTCATCGCCACCCTCGCCGATCATTTCGTCGAAGCCACCACCACCGACAAAGATGTCGTTGCCGATCGTATCGTCAGTGAGCAACGGCGCGGCGTTATCGCCAGGCGCACCGTCCTGGGTGCCTTTCTCGATCCAGTCATCACCTTCGTTGCCGGTAGGTGGCAGGTTGGTCTTGGCGCCGAGGATGAAATCGTCACCCTGGCCGCCAAAGGTGGTGGTGATGTCTTCGGTGGTGACGATGAAGTCCTGGCCATCGCCACCCAGGATCAGGTTGCCTGCAACCCCCATGCTACCGGCCACGATCACGTCGTTACCGGCATTACCTTCCAGACGGTTGTCGCCAAACGAGTCGGTGATGATGTCATCGCCCGCGCCACCCAGTACCGCATCGTTGCCGGCGCCGCCTTCGAGGCGATCGTTACCGCCGTCGCCGTAAAGGGTGTCATCGCCGTCACCGGAGATGATGATGTCATTACCGGCGGTACCGCCCAGGACGACATGGTCTTCACCGGTGTAATGCAGATAATTACTGTCCAGACCAGGGGTGTCGGGGTTGTCGCGGATCACCAGCGGCACGATTTCCACGCCGTTGATCATGATCCCGCCCGTCGGATCGGCTTTGCCGTCCAGGCCAAGGTTAGTGAACTGATTGTCCTGATTCACTTCGAGAGTGAACGTCGGCGTCAGGAACACGGTGTTCGCCAAGTGGGTGACATCGGTGTTGAGCATGATCAGCTTGGCAAAGGAGTTGTTCTCCAACTCGGTGCCGAAGTTCAGGCCCGCGGTACGCGACAGGTAGTAGAAGCGGTCGCCGTTCTGCAACGCCTCCAGCTGGGTTTCAAACACGAAGTTGAACGTCGAGCCGAGCATGCCGCCGAACGGCATTTTCTGCTCGGCGAGGCCACCGACCCAGAAGTCGATGTCGTCGAGGCCTGTGATCGTCACACCCTTCACGTCGTCGGCAGTACCCAGCAGCCCATCCTTGCCGGCCAGCGTTACGCTGGCATAGGCACCGGTGCTGTTGAGGAAGCTCAGGCGGTCAGCCGGTGAACCGGCACCGCCGAATACCAGCGCCAAGGCTGCAGCGCGTTTGTCTGCCAGTGAGGTCACCGCCGTAATCGTGTCATGCGTGCCATAGGCCGCGATGAAGTTGACCAGCGACTCGGGGTGCTTGAGGTGGTCCGCAAAGTCAGCCCAACTGATGTACGGCTTGAGTTGGCTGTCGCCGGTTGATGCGTACATCTCACGACGCGCTTCATTCAACGTGGGGATGCCAGTGTCGCGACCACGCGCCATGTTCAGGGCCGGCAAATCAAGCGGTAGACCGAGCAGATTGTTGCGCAACGCTTCGGTGACGAACTCGTCGATCTCGTTGCCGAGTTGGCGGGTCACACCGCGAATGATTGCCCCTGCCGCTTCGTCCGCCGTCGCCCCGCTGCCGGCGAACGCCAGCGGGTTGAGGAAGGCCGCGATCAAACCCATTTGCGAGTCCGGGTTGTTCGGGTCAGTGAGGAGCGGATTGAATTCGGGGTCGAAGCGATCGACGGTCTCGGTCAACATCGAGTGACCGAAGCGATACACCACGTGGGCGAACTCGGCGAGGATTGCCGGGTTGATCGAGGTGTCATACCCGTTGGGTGCAAGGAATTCGTCGATCTGCGGCTGAACGGTCCGCGCAAACTCCTCGAACACCAGGTGCTGGTACTGCATCTCGGTGCCGAACTTGGCGGCCTGGAACAGGCGTTCGCCGTCCCACACCAACGCAGCGATTCCGGCGGGTGTAGTCGGAATCGCGGTCACGTCGTCCACCAGCCACTCATTGAGGAAGGCCAGATCGCCGGCGGCAAGGAGGGTGTCCTTGGTTTGCTGGACCAGGCGATTGTGTTCGGAGTGGAACACATGGTGCACGGTGGTCAGGCCGATGTTCTCGTTCACCCGGCCGTCGCCGGCAATGTAGTGAGCGTCGAGCAGTTCGTTGTCGTAGGTCAGGTTGTTGCCGCCCGCGCCAACCAGCTGCGCATTGCCGATATCGGCGTCAGCATCCGCCTGCAGAACCCCGCCAACGACTACCGGCGCGGCATTGTGGGCGATGTCGTCGAGGAAGCCATGCCCGGCGCTCACGGCGTTGGCCAGGCTGATCGGAGCATCCCGGTTGCCTTCGACCAGTTGAGTGACGTCATCCGCTGTCCCGGCGATCCCGTCAGCACCGTTACTGACGCGCATCACCACCTGCGGCATGCCGCTCGAGCCCCGGATGAAGTTGCCATACGCATCGGTTGCCAGCAGCGGCACGCTGTGCACATCGGCGTCGGTCAGATTGATACCGAGAATGTCACGGGCCTGGGCCTTGACCACGGCCCAGGTCGCCATGCCGCCATTGGTGCCGTCGCCATCATCGGCCGTGCCGAACTTGCCGTCGGCGCCGAGATCGCGGTTGGTAATCAAGCGCCCCGTTGCAACAGGGTCACCTGCCGCGTTGAGGACGTACTCACGCAGGAACACCTGATGCGAAGGGTGCGAGCTGTAAGTCTGGCTTTGGTCCACGAATGGCGAGGTGGTGTTGGGCTGGCCATCATCGGCAGTGCCGAGTATTCCGTCCGCGCCGGGGGTATGCACTGCACGTGGCAGCACCATGAAGTTGGTCGGGCTGCCCAGCACGTACAACGGATCGTCCGGCTGCAGCGGAATAAACACGAAGTCGGTACTGCTCTTGGTGACCAGGTCGAGGCCGTGATCGAAGAACTGGCCAAAGAAGGTCATCCACGAGTTGAAGCCGGCGGTCAGACCGGCGTCCGCCGACACGTTGGGGATGAAGAACACTTCCTTGTCGTCTTCCGTGCCGAACACGCCATCCAGACCGGGGCTGATCACCGGGGCTGCACCGCCGTTCGCCGCTACTGCGGCCGGGTTGTTGGCGGTCTGGTCGACAATCAGGTTACTGATAGTCCGTGGCTGCGAGTCGGACACCGTCCCTGACGCGGCATAGGCCGCTCGATACTGGGCATCAAGCAGGCGCAGGAAGGAATTGTCCGCGGCGCCAAACTCGCTTTGCCCGGCGACCAGGTTGTTGTCGCTGCCATCGACAGTGCGCAGGCCGAATGGCACCTGACTGTTGGGTAGCAAATCACTCAGGCTGGCGCCGTCGGCATGCGCTTCTGCGATGAAGATTTGTTTGAGGATGAACTCCAGGTCCGACTTGTTGAAATTGGCCATTTTGATTGCCCTCGATCTCTTTGGGGAAAGGACACAGGACGATAAGAATCCTCCCGCGCCCAGTCCGGTGCTGGCTTGCGCAGTGTGTTGGTTCTTTTTTTTTGGCGAGCGCTGGCGCGGGATGGCAAAGCCGTTACACGGCCCCCCGGGATGCGCGCCTGGAATTCGCGAAAGAATGGCTCGCTCGGCGATTAGGCAGAGCGAACCCCAGCCCTGGGTGGGCCATGGAAACTTGAAGTAACGGCGAACTTCCTGAACAGCCCCTTCACTCCGCAGTAGAACGAAATCATCGACATGGTGTGCTCCATCGGGAAAATCATCACACCTTGCGTTGCCAAAAAGTTGACAGGCTTCAGGCGAGCGGCTCCCTCAATGACTGAGACTAAAGTTCCATAGCGAAAGATTGTCAATTTTACGACACGTAAAACTGACGACTGGCAATTAGCCTCACAACTAGCTGTTTTTAAAAGACTTATAGATAGTTCATTGCAGCATTAGAGCGAAATGTTATTTCAGATTGTTTCGACGCCACCTACGCTGCTGGCTATGGAAGCAACGCAGAGATTTGCAGGAGATTCGCCCTAGAGCGACCACCCTGTATATCGACAAACTGCCTGCGGACTACATCTGTTAGCTGTTGCGCCGCAAGGGCTAACGGCTTTTCGAAGAGGGGTCGCCCAAATGCACAAACAATCGAGCACTCGATCAGAACTGGCTGACGCGCTTTTTCGACTTCGCCGCAGTTTTTACTCACTCGCAGGGTTCAGCGGCGTCATCAACGTCATGATGTTGACGCCAGCTATTTATATGTTGCAGGTCTATGATCGGGCCTTGGTCAGTCGCAACGTCACAACGTTGACGATGTTGACCATTCTGGTGATAGGCCTGTTCTTACTGATGGCCACGCTGGAAATGTTCCGCACCCGTGTGTTGATCCGGGTCGGCAACTGCCTCGACATGGACCTCAATCGACGCATTTTCACCGCAGCATTCGAGCGCAACCTGAGCCGCGCCGGAGGTAATCCGGCCCAGGCCCTGCAGGATCTCGCGCAGGTGCGTCAGTTCCTCACCGGCAATGGCCTGTTCGCTTTCTTTGATGCACCATGGACGCCGATCTACCTGCTGGTCGCCTATCTGATCCACCCGCTGCTCGGACTGGTCACGCTGATCGGCTCGCTGATTCTGGTGGGCCTGGCGTATCTCACCGAGAAGGCGACGCAAAAGCCGCTGGCCGAAGCCAATCAGGCCGCCCTCTCCTCCGCCAGCTACGCCAACAACAACCTGCGCAACGCCGAGGTCATCGAGGCCATGGGCATGCTGCCGTCGATCGGCAAGCGCTGGTACCAAAGCCATTTGCGCATACTGGAAATGCAGACCCTGGCCTCCGACCGTGCCGCCCTGATCAGCAGCACCGGGCGCTTCGTGCGTATCACTTTGCAGTCACTGATCCTCGGCGCCGGCGCGCTGCTGGCGATCGAAGGCAAGATCACCCCCGGGATGATGATTGCTTGCTCGATCCTCACCGGCCGCGCGCTGGGCCCGGTGGAACAAGTCATCGCGTCGTGGAAGCAGCTGCTTGGCTGCCGTTCGGCTTGGGGCCGGTTGAACGAGATGCTGAACGACTATCCGCGCCGGCCACCGAGCATGTCACTGCAGCGGCCGCTGGGCATGCTGGCGGTGGAAAATGTGTATGCCGGCGCCCCCGGCACCGCCAACACGATTCTGCGCGGGGTGAGCTTCAACCTTTCCCCCGGCGAAAGCCTTGGCATTATCGGTCCATCCGCCTCGGGCAAATCCACCCTCGCCCGCCTGTTGGTCGGCGTCTGGCCGGCACAGGCCGGCAAGGTGCGCCTGGACGGCGCAGACATATTCACCTGGAACAAGGGCGAACTTGGCCCCTGGCTCGGTTACCTGCCACAGGATGTAGAGCTGTTCGAAGGCACCATCGCCGACAACATTGCGCGCTTTGGTGAAGTGGACAGCGACGCGGTCATCCGCGCCGCCAGGACGACTGGAGTGCACGAAATGATCCTGCGTTTGGCGCAGGGTTATGAGACCCGTCTGGGCACCGATGGCAGCCCGCTTTCCGGTGGCCAGAAGCAACGGATCGCCTTGGCCCGCGCGCTGTATGGAGAACCCAATCTGATTGTGCTGGACGAGCCGAACGCCAACCTCGACGACGTCGGTGAAAAGGCCTTGGTCGATGCGCTGGCCCAACTCAAAAACCGTGGCGCCACCGTCATTCTGATTTCCCACCGTCCCAATGTGCTCTGCGCCGTCGATAAGGTGCTGATGCTGCGCGACGGCGGCGTGCAGATGCTCGGCACTCGCGACGAAGTATTCGCAGCGCTGCGCAAGGCCAGTGTGATGCCTGCAGGCGCGTCAACTCCGCTGGCCTCCGTCAAAGCACGGGAGTAACCGATCATGCAAATGAGCCAACACACCGACATGATTCTCGCCGATCCCAGGAACGAGGTGGATCTGGATGTCGGTAAACCCGTGCGCTGGGGCATGTTGCTGATGCTCGCCGGCTTCGGCGGTTTCCTCCTGTGGTCCTGGCTGGCGCCGCTGGATGCCGGCGTAGTAGCGACAGGCACGGTAAAAGTCACCAGCAATCGCAAAGCCGTGCAGCATCTGAGCGGCGGTACCGTGGAGGCCATTCTTGTCCGCGAAGGCGATACAGTGAAAAAGGGTCAGGAGGTGGTCCGCCTCGACTCGTTGCGTGCCGCTGCCGAACAGGGTGCGGTCAGCGCCCAGTACATCGTCAGCAAGACGGTGGAAAACCGCCTGGAAGCGGAACGTGACGGCCGCGACGTGGTGAACTACGATCCCGAATTGTTCAAGCGCTTCGGTAATGACCAGCGCCTGGTGGCCGCCATGGATCTGCAACAACGCCTGTTGGACACCCGGCGTGCCGGCCTCGCTGGCGAAATCAGCATCCTGCAGGAAAACCTCGCGGCGTCGGCGGTGCAGCTCAAGGGTCTGCAGCAGGTCTATGGCGCCCGCGCCTCGCAGATCAACTTCCTCAGCCAGGAACTGACAGGCACCCGCGCGCTGGCGGCCGAAGGCTATGTCCCGCGCAACCGTCTGCTTGAGCTGGAACGCAGCAATGCCGACCTCTCCGCCGGCCAGGCCGAGAACCTCAACAACATCGCTCGCGTGCGTAGCCAGACCACCGAAATCAAGCTGCGCATCCTGCAGCGCCAGCACGATTACCTGAAGGAAGTCGAATCGCAGCTCACCGACACCGCCAAGGAAAACACCACCCTGGCCGACCGCTTGCGTGCGCTGGACTATGAAGTGACCCACACGGTGATTCGATCGCCCATCGATGGCATGGTCCAGTCCCTGAGCATCGCCACCATCGGAGGGATCATTCAGCCCGGCTTCAAGATCATGGAAATCGTTCCGGACAACGAACCGCTGCAGGTCGACGCGATGATTCCCGTGCAAGCCATCGACAAGATGGTCCCCGGCCTGGCCGTGGACATATCCTTCCCGGCCTTCAACCATGCCCGGACGCCCAACATACCCGGCCGCGTGAAGACCGTCTCCGCCGACCGCCTGCTCGACGAGGAAAGCAAGCAGCCGTTCTACCTGGCTCAGGTGGAAGTCACGCCCGATGGCATGAGCCTTCTTGGCAGCAATCACATTCGTCCCGGTATGCCCGCCAGCGTCACCATCAAGACTGGCGAGCGCAACATGATGAGCTATCTTCTCAAACCGATGCTTGAGCGTGTTGACAGCTCCTTCAAGGAACAATGAAATGGACCGTCATTGCCTGTTCTTCTGCCTGCTGGCGCTGTCCCTCCCGACCAGTGCCATGGACCTCAAACAAGCCTGGGATCTGTTGCAGTACCAAGGCCCCGTCTATCGCGCCGCCGTGCATGAAAAGGAGGCTGGTGCGCAAAACCGCGACATCGGCATGGCCGGTCTGCTACCGCAAATCAATGCCTCGGCCTACGACAACAAGGTCAATGGCACCCAACGCCAGAGCGGCGTCGATAGAGATCTCGACTACACCTCCAAGGGCGCTAACGTGCGCCTGCGCCAGCCGCTGTTCAACAAACAGAAGATGGCCGAGTACCGCCAGGGCAAGCAACGTGCCGACTACAGCGTCGCGGTGTTCGATGCGAAGAGTCAGGACGCCGCAGTGCGCCTGGCTGAAAGCTATTTCGACGTGCTCCTGGCCAGCGAAACCATCACCCTTGCCAAGTCCAAACTGAGCGCCTTCGACGAGCAACTCGCTTCGGCGAAACGGCGCATGGAGTTGGGGGCCGGCACCATCACCGACATCGACGAGTCGGCCGCTCGCCACGACCTCGCCGCGGTTGAGCTGATCGAAGCGCAGGACAACCTGGTCAACGCGCGTCGCAAACTTGAGGAATTTATCGGTGAAACCCCCGAATCGTTGACCACTTTGCGTCCGAGCTTCGATACACCACCGCTGCTACCGAGCAACCTGCAAGACTGGTTGGTCAAAGCCCAGGCCGACAGCCCGCTGATCCATGCGCGCCGTCATAGCAGCGACCTCGCCGAAGAAGAAGTGAAGCGCGCCAAGGCCGGCCACTGGCCAACACTGGATTTCGTTGCCGGCTACACCGCGGGTCAGAGCCAATCAATCTCCGAGTTGAATCAACGCAACCGCTACGGCTCAATCGGGCTGGAAGTAAACTTCCCGTTGTACAGCGGTGGCGGCACCAGCGCGTTGACACGCCAGGCCAGTGCCAATAGCTATAAGGCCCTGGACGAACTCGACGCCACGCGCCAGGAAGTCATCACCGGTACCACCCGTGAATATCGCGGCGTAGAGAGCGGCGCCCAACGTATTCACGCGCTGGAGCGGGCCGTGGAGTCCAACGAACGCTCACTGAATTCGACACGCAAGGGCTTCAAAGAAGGGGGCACCAGCACCAATGCGGACGTCCTCAATGCCGAAGAGCTGCTCTACGTTGCCCGCCACGATCTGTTCGAGGCCAAGCTGCGCTACTTGATGTCGCGCCTGCGCCTGGCCTCTTCGGTGGGCAGTCTGGGCGACGACGATATCGACCACATCAACGACTACCTCGGCCCGGAACTGTTGGTCACCAACTGACGTTCACCTGCGCGGCAATTTTTACAAGGTGGTCGGCAAAACCCAGGCACGCAACAGCGTGCCTTTCACCCACCTCTGCGTTTCTGAGCGGACGCTAATCGTAGAACGGCGCAACCAACGCCCGACTGCCGACGAAAAAGCTGTCGGCAACCAGTCGCAGCGGCTGGAGGTCCAGGTCACTGGCTTTGTCGCCAATCAGCTGTTGAAAATGTCGATACACCGCCGCGTACTCACCTTCCTCCGATACGGCTTGGCGCACGCCGTCGATACTCAACAGGGCGCCACCGTTGTCCAGTCTCAAGATGCCTTCGGTGCAGCGAATCTCGATGCTCCAAAGTTCTTCGTGACCGTGGTCGAAATCGAACTCCGCGCGAACATCGAGGTGGTGCGCGTCAGACATTTTAATCGAAGCGGCGATAGGCGACTGGCAGTTGCTGGGAACTCGCAGTTCGGCAGACTCAACAAACAGTGGCAGCGCCAGCAGATGGGTTGCAATCGACAAGGCATTGATGCCGGGATCGAAGACGCCCAGGCCTCCGGGTTGCCAGATCCATGCCTGGCCTGGGTGCCACTTGCGCACGTCTTCCTTCCAGTCGATCTGTACGCTTTGCAGGGTGCGGGTGGCCAGCCAGTTGCGGGCGGCTTCGATGCCGGGCGCGTAGCGTGAATGCCAGGCGAACAAACCGCTGACGCCTTGCTCATCGGCCTGATTCACCAACGCCATCGCTTC
Organism: Pseudomonas sp. LBUM1645; assembly: GCF_059716185.1. Taxonomy (NCBI): domain Bacteria; kingdom Pseudomonadati; phylum Pseudomonadota; class Gammaproteobacteria; order Pseudomonadales; family Pseudomonadaceae; genus Pseudomonas; species Pseudomonas sp. LBUM1645. The sequence goes on along the minus strand of NZ_CP166811.1, from coordinate 2,411,262 downwards.
ACCCAACGTGGCGCACGGCGGTTTTTCCACCAGCACGTGTTTGCCAGCGGCCAGCGCTTGTTGCACCAGAACGAATCGTCCTTGCGGCGGCGTGCAAAACGCAATCGCATCCACGGCCGGGCCGTTTTCGAGCAGCTCACTCAGGGACTGAAAGTTTGCGACCCCGTCGCAGGGCTGCCCTTGTGTTGCGACAGAGACCAACTGGAACGCGGGGTTGGCGTTGATAGCGGGGACGTGTTGATCCCGGGCAATCTTGCCATAGCCCACCAGACCGAGACGGATCGGTTGCATCAATAACTCCTGGTTTTTTTTCTTGTCTTGGGAAGCGAACTGGCAAGGTTACGTTTGTATAGCGGGCTTATCCACCAGAGCATGGCCGGGCTGGCACAGCCTCGGAACGTCAACAAACCCTAGCGACCGAGCAGCGAACTCGCCAACAACGCCTCCAACCCCATCGGCTTGGCAAAGTAATAACCCTGGGCCTGCCCTGCGCCCATTTCGCGCAGCAAGACCAGCGTTGCTTCATCCTCGACACCTTCGGCCACCACGCTGAGGTCCAGCGATTCGGCCATCCGCACAATCGCCCGGACGATTGCGCGACTGCGGGGACTGGTGGTCAATTCGAGGATGAACGACTTGTCGATTTTCAAGCCGCTGAAACGGTATTGATGCACATAGCTCAGGGATGAAAACCCTGCACCGAAGTCATCGAGCACCACCGACATGCCGTTGTCGGCCAATTGCTGCATGGTCAGTCGGGCAATCGCCGGCTCAGCGACCAACGCACCTTCGGTCAACTCCAGGCAGATCCGCGACGGCGAGACCCCATGCCGCGCCAACAACGCAAGCACATCACTGGCGAAGTCCGGACGCGTCATGCTGTAGCTGGAGCAATTGACGTGCACTGCAGGCCAATTGGCGTGCTCGGGATGTGCGAGGATCACTGCGATGCTGGTCAGCATGTACAGGTCCAGTCGACCGATCAGGCGCAAACCCTCGACGTCCGGCAAAAACTCGCCCGGCGCGATCACCCGGCCGCCCGGCTGATGCCAGCGGATCAGCGCTTCAAGGGCCAACAGTTCGCCGGTTTCGACGCTGACAATTGGCTGGAAATACGGCAACAGTTCGTCGGTACGTTTGAGCGCGTTGCGCAAGGCCCCTTCACGCTCAACCTGATCCGAAACTTCGCGGCGCACTTCTTGATTGAACACCGCGTAGCTGTCGCGCCCGGCACTCTTGACCCGGTACATCGCTGCATCGGCATCGCGCAGCAAGTCGGCTGGCTCGTGATGGAACTGACTGTCGGCGCTGACAATACCGATACTGCAGGACGAAAAAACTTCATAGCCATTGATGAAAAACGGCAGGTCAAACGCCACCAGAATCCGTTCGGCGATGTCGATCACCACGTCCAGCGGCGCCTCGGGAGCCAGCACCGAAAACTCATCGCCCCCCAGGCGCGCCAGCATGTCGGTGTCGCGCAGACAACCGCGTAAACGGTGGGCGGCCTGCATCAACAGCAGGTCGCCAAAATGGTGGCCGAGGCTGTCGTTGACCATCTTGAACCGGTCGAGGTCGATGAACATCACCGCCAGGTGCCCGCCTTCGCTGCCGAACTGCGACCAGGCCGTGTTGAGGCGCTGTTGCAGGTAGGTACGATTCGGCAGCCCGGTCAGCGCATCGTGGGAGTTTTCGTGTTGCAACTTGGCATTGGCGTGATCGAGTTCGCGGGTGCGGTTCTGCACCCGGGCTTCCAGCTTGAGGTTGGCGGCATGGATCGCTTCGGCGGCGGTGCGTCGTGACAACGCTGTGTCAATGTGCCGCGACACGAACGTCAGCAGTTCCTGGTCACGCAGGGTATACCGCACTTGCGAGGTATAGCTTTGCACCGCGAGCACGCCACGCACCACATCGCCATCGAACAAGGGGATGCCCAGCCAGGAATAGGATTGGAAATACACATCGGCAACTTCGATTTCATTGTGCGCAGTCAATCGGTCAGCCTCGCCGGCGTCAATCAGGCAAGGTCGACGCTGACGGATAACGTACTCGGTCAAGCCCCGGCACCCACGCCGTGCCTCCGGGCGGACCGTCTGCCGCTCATCGACGTAATACGGAAAGGTCACTTCACTGGTCGCGTCGTCGAACAGCGCAATGTAGAAGTTCTGCGCGAACAGCAGATCACCGACGATGCCGTGCAAGGTCTGAAACAACTCAGCCATGTCGCCAGGCTGGCTCGACAATTCAGCAATCTGGAACAGCGCGCTCTGCAGATGTTCGGCGCGCTCTCGTTCTGCCACTTCCTGCCTCAATGCGTCGTTGAGTGCCGAAAGCTCCAGGGTTCGACGCATCACCGTCGCTTCCAGGTCCTCTCGGTGCAGAATCCGGTCCAGCGCCATGGCCACGTGGCGCGCCACCACCAGAAACAGCGCGCGGTCTTCGGCGCTGTAGGTACGCGAAACGTCGTAGACCTGCATGGCAAGCATGCCGAACACGTCATCCGAGGCATTTTTCAACGGTGCGCCCATCCAGAATTCGGGACGATCACCCACGCAGTAAAAACGGTCCTCGGCCTGCGCCGCAAGAATGCCGGCGGCGTCGATCAGCAACGGCTGGCCAGTGGTCAACACCTGGCCGGTCAACGACAGGTGCGAAGGGTCAAGGTATTCGTAGTGCGAGGACTCCACGGCATCAACGTCGATGATGTCGACGTAATACGGGTAGTCAATCTTGCCGCTGTGCGGGTCATACAGCGCCAGATAAAAGTTCTCGGCGTCGATCAGGCTAGCCAGCAGCCGGTGAACCCCCACCAGAAACACTGACCGGTCGCGGGTCGAACTGGCCAGGTAGGTAATTTCATACAGCACACGCTGAGTAATCTGCGCACGGGCAAGGGTACTGGTCTGAACCTGAATGCCCAGGCGCTGGGCAAACTCGGCGAGCGCCGGTTCCGCGGCATCGTTGACTGGCGCGAGTAGCCAACCCAGCACACTTTCGCCTTTACCAGTCGGCCAGCGGTGCAACTGCTTGGACAGGCAAAAGGCTTCAAACTCGTCATTCGCAACGCTTGACGGCCACTGCTCCAGCGGGTTGCCCTGCCCGACCCAATGCATTTGTTCACCGGCACGGTAAACGACCCAGGCGGTGGTGTGGGCCCAGTTGCGCGCTGACTCCAGCAATTGTTCGATCGTGTCCTCGTTGCCAGCGTAGGCCGGGCCGACAGTATCCGAATTGTCTTTTTGTTGAGAGGCAACAACGTCGCAATCGTTCGATTGCCGCGCAGAGTCGGTCAATGGACGAATACTCATCAGCGCTCCCTGAGCCAGAAACTGGCAATACTCGCGTACTGTTTGCCAGCAATGTGCCGGCGAGCTTCCCGTTTAAAGCTTATAGAGGTTTTTTTCAATCGTTTTATTCGCTTTAGTGCCATGTCAACATGCCACAGCCCACAAGTTTCTGCGTGAAGCCGTCCTCCGGACCTTAAAGCTTGAATTGAGTGACCAGGGCATTGAAGGAGACGGCAAGCCGCGAAAGTTCCTGGCTCGAAGCGCTGGTCTGGTTGGCACCCGCAGCGGTCTGGGTCGAAAGGTCCTGGATGTTCAGCAGATTACGGTCCACCTCACGGGCGACCTGGGCCTGTTCTTCGGACGCCGAAGCGATCACCAGATTGCGCTCGTTGATGGTGACGACCCTGTCTGTAATCTTTTCCAGCGCCGCCCCGGCGCTCCGGGCGAGTTCCTCGGTGTTGGTGGCCAGCGACAGGCTCTTGCCCATTGCAGTGACGGCCCCATTAGCGCCCGATTGCACGGTACTGATCATGCCTTCGATTTCTACGGTCGAGGCTTGGGTACGGTGGGCGAGCGCGCGCACTTCATCGGCTACCACCGCAAATCCGCGTCCCTGTTCGCCAGCACGGGCGGCTTCGATGGCGGCGTTGAGCGCCAGCAGGTTGGTCTGTTCGGCAATGCTGCGGATCACGTCCAGTACCTGGCTGACTTCCCGAATGTGCCCGGCCAGTTCGGTCACCGTTTCGGTCGACTCGGTGATCTCTTCCACCATGGTGCTGATGCCCATGAGCGTATGGTCGACCTGACTGCGGCCATGAGCAGCGTCTTCGGCCGCGGCTTTAGAGGCCTTGGAGGTCGACACGGCGTTGCGCGCCACGGCCTCGACGGCCGCAGTCATTTCATTGACAGCGGTGGCCGCCTGCTGGATTTCGTTATTCTGCCGCGTCAGGCCCCGGGTACTTTCCTCGGTCACAGCGCTCAGCTCTTCGGCGGCCGAGGCCAACTGGTTCGAGGCGCTGGCGATCTGCGCAATGGTGTGTTTCAAGCCGCCCTGCATGTCCGCCAAGGCATTGAGCAGTTGCCCCGCTTCATCGCCGCGGGTAGTGGAAATGCTCTGGGTCAGATCGCCACCGGCAATGCGCTGGGCACTCGCGACTGCCACCGCCAGTGGGCGGGTGATCATGCGCGTAATCAGAATGCCCAGAGCGACAGCCACCAGAAAGGCGATCACGATCCCGACCAGCAGGATCAGCATTGAGCTGGCTTCGAGTTCCTGCGCACCCTCGGCACTTTCTTTGATCTGCCGCTTGTTCGAATCGATCATGGCCCGCAGGTGATCGCGGGCATGAATGAACACGTCAACCGACAGCGCGTTCAGGCGAATGCGTGCCTGCGCAAGATCACCGACGTCCACCAACTCAATGACCTTCCGTGCACCTTCCACATAACCGGGCCACAGTGCTTTGTACTTGTCCCCCGCTGCCCGCTCATCAACCGCCAGAGGTGTGGCACGGTAGGTCGCGAAAGCATCTTCTGCCCGAGCCAGATCCGTCGCCAGGTTCTGGCGAACACGCGCCTTGTCCGCTTCGGACACATCGCCGGCGTGAGCATCAAGCAACCGGTAAAGCCCGCGGTTGTGAGCGACCAGGCTGGTCATGGTCTCGTTGATGTTGCCCACTGAAACCAGGCTGTTGGAAAAGGTCAATGACAGCGCAGTCGCCAAACGGCTGACCCCCACCATTCCCAACCCACCCACGACGAGGGTGATCAGGGCGCAGATGACGAATGAGGTCAAAAGCTTGGTCGAGAATTTGGACTGATTCAGAAGGTTCACGTGGCTAACTCGATGGATTGGAGGTATCGACTCTATTAAAAATAGAGTCGTGTCGATCAGTACCGATAGGTTGCCTGCACTGAAAGTCCATTCGCACTGTTGTCATAGTTGGCACTGTATTCCGGTTGAAGACCGGAGTTGTTCGACTGCTTTATCGAGACTTTGGAATCCCAGAGATAACCATAAGCAAAGTCTATGGTCAGATCGGAATTCGGCGAATAAGCACCACCCAGGGTCACGGCCTGGCGATTGCCAACTGGAATGCGCACGCTGCGATCGGCATTTCTGATAGGCGATGGATCATAGGCGTAGCCCGCGCGCAGGAGCCATTGCTGGTTCACTTGATAGGAGGCGCCAACTGCGGTGGACCAAGTGTCGCGCCAGTTCATTTCTTCGATCACCGTGCTCATGCCAGCCGCCTGGCCCACGGGGGAAAGACCGCTGTTGACTGCCTCGACCTTCTGGATCCGGCTCCAACGTTTCCAGGTGGTTCCCAGGTATCCCGTCCAGCGATCATTGAAATGATGGGTGATAGACGTGTCCACGGATTCGGGCATCGTGAGGTCTATCTTGTTGTCATAATTTCCGTCCAGCGGGATAACGCTCGGTGAGCCAGAAACCTCAGTATGCCCCTTGAGTTCATAGTCCACCTTCGAGTGATAGTTAATCCCCCAACTGGTTGCCTCAGTAAAGTCAATCAATATGCCTACGTTGTAGCCAAGTGCCGTGTCATCGCCTTTGATGGTGACCAGTGTGTCCTCGCCGTTGTTCAGGGCACCGGTGGCCAGGTAATTCTGAAGCTTGGCATTGAAACGGTTTATGGTCGGTCCGCCACCAATGGACACGTAATCATTGATCCGATAAGCAATGGTCGGCTGCAGGGTTACTTCCTTGGTCGTGCTATAGGAACCATGGTAGCGGCCCTGAAAAGAGCTCTCGTAATCATTGATCAGACCACTCGGCGCATACAGGCCAAGACCAATCGAAAAGCGATCATCAAGTGGCGTCGACATATAAGCGAAGGGCACGACTCCCAAAGGTACAGAGTCCCCCTCATTCGTTCCTGGGGCACTGCTCTGCGCATCACTGATGTCGTCGCTCACCGAGACCACCGCTGCCCCGCCGGAAATCTCAGTACGCTTCAACTTGGTCAAGCCTGCCGGATTGCCAAAGATGGTGCTGGCATCCAGCGCGGATGACGACCTTCCCGCATAAGCAGTTCCCGCACTGCTTGCACTTTGTTCGTTAAGGGCAATGCCATTGGCGCCTGCAATTGTAGAGGCGCTGAGGAGTGCCATGGCACTGGTGAACTTAATCCAGACAGCACACTTTCGCTGAACAGAGAGACACGGGTTCACACGGCTATTCAGTTTCATTGTCCACCTCTTGTTTATTGTTTTTGTTGATTGCACGTAGGCAAGGCTTCGCCGTCCTGTGCACTTCTCAGTGCCGGTTGGAGTTGATCGAAGTTGTGTAAAACGCCCTGACTGAACAGCGCCAGGGCTTGATTGCTGGACTTACAGATGCATCAGAGACTCAATTAAGCCACTCGAGTTGAAAGCTATAGCGCCCCAAGAGCGGAGCCAGGGTTTCCTGGTCAGTTCCGGCCCTGATGCAGGCGACATGCCCGCGGCGATTGTCCTGCACGACCTCGACAGTAATATTCGAAAGCGCCAGGCGCTCCACTTCCTGCTGGACGACTTTGGCAATCTCCCGCTGTTGCAAAGCGGGCTTGAATATCTTGCCCACGGCCGTCAGTGGCAACGCTTCGAGGATTTCAATGCGTTTGGGAACGGCTGCCCGCTCGCTGATGTTGAGATGCGCGAATGCCTCAAGTTCTTCAGCGCTGCACACTTGCCCGGGGCGTAGTTGAACGTAGGCGACCGGCACCTCGCCCGAGTAGGCATCGGGGCTGCCGATTGCAGCGGCCAAGGCAACGGCGGGATGCGCCTGAAGAGCCTCCTCGATTTGCTTGGGATCGATGTTGTGACCGCCTCGGATGATCAACTCCTTCTTGCGTCCGGTCAGCCAGAAATAACCTTGCGCATCCTGACGACCCAAGTCACCCGTATTCAACCAGCGCTGACCGTCGATATCGATCCAGAGGCCCTGGTTATGACGCTCCTCCAGATAGCCTTCGAAGAGGTTCGGGCCACTGATCGTGATGAGGCCGATCTCATCCACGCTGGCGTCGCGCAGGTACTCTCCCGAATCGGTGAGCAAGACCGCGCGCATATTCTGGTAGGCGATCCGTATCCCGATGGAGCCGATATGGCGCTCGCCATGGGGCGGATTGATTGATGAGACGCAGGCGCCCTCAGTCAGGCCGTAACCTTCAAGGATTTTCACCCCGGTACGGTTTTCGAACTCTCGGAAAAGCTCAGCCGGCATGGGGGCGGCGCCACACATTGCATAGCGAAGGCTGGACAGGTCGCGGCCCTCACATTCATTTTGCAGAAGTGCGGCATAGACCGTTGGCACGCCGGAAAAGAAGTTGATACCGAAGTGCTCGACCATCTCCCAGAATCGTGGGATCACCCCCTCGCCACGATACCCTTGAGGCGTCCCTAGGATCACATGGTCGCCTTGAGTCCAAGGCATCAGTCCAGTCACCAACTGGCCATTGACATGAAATAGCGGCAGGCCACAAAAGATCACCTGGCCACCACTGCGTGGCTGCATGTGAGCAGCCGCGGCCCATGCATTGAATACTTCAGAGCCATGGCTACGCGCGGCGATCTTGGGGAGCCCGGTGGTGCCGCCCGTACAGATGTAGGAGGAGCATTCATCCTGGCGGATTTGCCGACCGCTCTTGAGGTGTGTGTGCGGCTGAGTATTCATCAGCGATTGCAGATCATGAATCGCGATACCGCTGTGTAATTCTCGCTCCTTCAGTGCCACGGCTTTAAGAGCCCCACGCACAGATTCGAAGACATAGGGTTCCATACTGACCCAGACAACAGACCTGACCGTGGGTAACTGATCCAGCTGCGAAGCCAGTTTGGGCCACAGATCGCTGCCTGGAGTCGGCGCGAGTGTCACCACCACGGATGCCTTCGCGGCATTCAGCAAGCCAGCCATCTGCTTGGCCTCAAGCAGAGGATTGATCGCCATGACGATCCCCGCCGCCTCCCCGCCCCAGATAGTGAAGTGGGTTTCCGGCAGGTTAGGCAGGATGAAGGCCAACACCTCGCCCGGTTTTATACCCAGGTCATGGAAGGCATTTGCCGCGCGGGTGATATCCGCGAAGAGCTGGGAGTAGTTCCACTCGCAGGTGCGCTTGAAATCAGCGGCATCGGCGAAGAAGCTCAACGCCGGGGCCTGGGGGGTGCGCTCGACCGCCTGACGCAGCGCTTCATAAGTGCTGCAAGCCAGGCCACGCTCCGACAAGGGGACTCGTTCGAGATGTTCGATGTCGCTCAGGGTCTGCACCACCATCAGGCTTCCCCCACAACTCGATTGCGTTGCACGCCGAGGTCGATCACGCCATCGGCGCTGCGAATGCGCGCCTCGACCACGTCGCCTGCCTTGAGGTACTGCGTCCGGCCCTCTTGCGCCTTGAGGAAAAGCTTCCACTTGGTGGCTTCTGGCAAAAGGGCTGCAATGCGCATTTTGCCAGGCGAAGGGATCGTTAGCGCACAGCCCGCAGGAGTACCGGTGGCGATCAGGTCTCCAACGTCGAGATCTTGCAAGGCGGAGAGTTCGGTCAGGGTTTCAGCGGGACCGTAAACCAGGTTGGCCGTGCTGTCGTTCTGTCGCACCTGATCGTTCACCGTCAGGCGCAGCTGCAGGTCTTTCAGGTAATGAATGTTCGAGGCATCCAGAAGGCAGAGGTACGGGCCGACCGGGCCGAAAGTGCGGTAGCTCTTGCCCTTGTAGAACTGCATCTGGGGAATCTGAATGTCACGCGCCGAGTAGTCATTGACGATGACGACGCCGGCGATGAACTCATGCAGATTGGCGTCGGTGACAGCAACAGCGCCGGTGATCGAGCGCTTCATCACAAGGCCCAGTTCGATCTCGTAGTCAAGGAAGCGCACGTGGCGCGGCTTGATCAGGTCGCTGTCAGCCGCCACCAGGCAACTCGTCGCCTTGGTGAAGATCATGTTGAATTTCTTCGCATCCGGGTCCATGCCCGACTCGATCATGTGCTGACGGTAATTGGCGCCCTGGCAGACGAACTGCTGGTTACGGGTCATCGGCGATAGCAGTTTTACTTCGCCCTCCGCAAGCTCTGTACCTTTCAGTTGAGCGAGGTCGTCGATATTGTTCTGGCGAAGGAAGTCACCGGTGGTTTCAAACACACCGGGAATGACCGTGATACGGCCCTGGCGAAGCACGCCCCAGTGGATACCGTTCTCAAATTCAAAGCGGACTACGTGTACAGCAGACATTGAAGGTACTCCTGGAGCGGCGTTTGTCCCGCGTTCGGTGGCGTGGGAACTGTGGTGTTGTTCTGAAGGTGGGCTGGCAACGGTGTAGACCCACGCACTGCCAGCAATCAAAGCGCCGGCTTTAAGCACGTCCCGCCGGCCAAACCGGGTTGAGTTGTCCGACATGGCGGCAGCTCTACCCGAACATCCGCATGAGTGTTATCAACTTGCGAATGGTCAGGTCCGGGCTGCGTCGCAGGTTGCGGATCAGCAGACGCACATTGGTCAAGTTCATCTTGGGTTTTGTAAAACTCTTGGGCATGCGCTGACCCCACTGGGCCATTGCCTCGGGGCTTACCGGATGAATGCCCGTCGGCCGAGCGGCCGTGAAAATATCCCCGTCGCAGTAATGCTCGTGCTTATCGCCCCATGGGTCTTGCCAGTAATCGAAGATCTGACTGCCCAGAATGTGTCGGCCGATTCCCCATGAGTGTTCCCAACCGCGCTCGCGCAGGACGCGCTGTCCCATTCCCACCGCGTCTGCATCGACGACTTCATAGGCGCTATGGCTGTAGGTAGCCATGAACCCTTGGGCAATCGCGAGCGTATGGTGATCCGCGGGAATGTCACCGAGATCAAGGCGCATGAAAGTGACGATAGGCGTGCCATCGGGGAGTACCTGCACATCGCTGGGAATAAACCCGAAATGCTGCGTATACCAGGCACAGGTCGCTTGATAGTCGGCCACTTCAATAACGATGTGCCCGAGCTTAAGTACTTCAGGGGGAGCAATCGGCGGGCGCTGCGTGGCGTTGATTCGCAGTTGTTCCTGCGCCAGATTCCAGTGCAGAGGCGCTCTATATGCCAGCGTCTTGCCTGGCGTCTGGTCGCAAACGGCTTCCACAATGAAACCGGACGGATCCGTCAGTCTGACGTAATACCCTTTACCCGGATGTTCCGATTGCTCGACCGATGACGCACCCGGGATTCGAGTGAGCTTTTTCAGATCTTCCAGGGACTGCACTGCAAGTCCGAACCCGATAAAACGTGCATGTTCGGCCCGTTGGACACGGTAACAATAGGCAGTGGCTTCGGTGGCCCGCAGATAAAGCGTATCGGCCTCCTGCCGGCTTACCGTCAGGCCGAAGTCGGTCAGGAAACGCGCCGCCTCATTCAAGTCTGGCCGTTGGAAGATCAGGTGAGTCAGATCCTGGGCCTTTACCGTCGGCTGCGGATGCCGCGCGGGGTGTGGTGTCGCCAACCGGTGCAATTCGTTTTTGTTGTTCATTGTTGTTGTTTTCCGGGTTTTTAGGGCAAAGCGGTCCCGAACCCCTGAAAACTCAGGGGTTTATCCAGTCAAGTCAGTTACGAGTTCAGTCGAGAGATGGAAGTGCCGGCAACTCTTGGGTCGCCAACGCACGCGCCTCCTCTGGCGGCACGCCCAATGCGCGCAATACCAGTTCGGCGGTATCAGAGCCCGACTCGCGCCACGTTCTGTGACCTTCCAGTACCAGGAAAATCGAGCCGAGCACGCTGCTCGATATCATCGTCAGTACCGAGAGCAATTGCTCCTGCTGAAACGTGTAGCGCCCAGTGGTAAGCCCGCTAAGAAGATCCTTGGTCGCCTGGCTGCTGAACATTTCGCGCAACGCAGAATTGCTCATGGCGAATTTATGGATGAACGCGCCCCACTGGGAGTCTTCGTGGGCTCGGCGAATGAAGAATCGAATGCCATTGGCCAGGCGATGAGCTGGATCCGAGAGGGAATTGAAGCTCTTGTTGACGCGCTCATGCATCTCCCTCGCGAGATGGCTGGCGACCGCCTCGAACAGGTTTTCCATGCTGTCGATGTTGCTATAGACCGTTCCGCGCGCCACACCTGCCTCTTGGGCGAGGTCGAGGATGTTCACTTGTGAGGTGCCTCTTTCAGCGAACAGGCGAAAGGCGGCTTGATGAATACGGCGCTGTGTTGGATTCAGGGATTCCACGGTTCTCTCTCCAGGATTACCTTATGGACCGATTGAACACTCGTGTTCATTTTACGTCAACCATATTTTTTAGCGGTTTGGTTTTTCTGTCTGAAAACCGGCCTTAATCCCAATAATCTGGATACAAGGATCGATGTCGCCGGATCAACAAAAGCCCTTCACATTGACATAATTGAACACGCGTGTTCAATTATGCTGGCCAACTTTTACCAGCTGAAGGACAGAACATGACCGGCTCAAAGCTCTTCAAACCGCTTCGATTGCCCAACGGCACGGTGATTCCAAACCGAATCGCCAAGGCCGCCATGGAGGAGAACCTTGCTGATGAGGAACACGCTCCTGGGGAAGCGCTGGTTAAGCTCTACCAGCGTTGGGCGGAGGGTGGTGCCGGTCTGATCATCACTGGCAACGTCATGGTTGACCGTCACGCCTTGACCGGACCCGCTGGCGTAGTGCTTGAGGACGATCGGAACCTGGGCAAATTCAAGCTATGGGCCGATGCCTGCCGCAGTCGCGGGGCTCAGGCCTGGATGCAAATCAATCATCCCGGACGGCAGCTATTGGCTTCAATGGGGCAACCGGCAAGGGGCCCCTCCGCCGTTGCGGTCGATATCCCCGGACTGTCAAAAGCGTTTGTGCCGCCCAGGGCCTTGAATGAGCAGGAGATCGAAGAGCTGATTGAGCGCTATACCCAAGCGGCAGTGTTGGCGGAGCGCGCCGGATTCACCGGCGTGGAAATTCACGCAGCGCATGGCTATCTATTCAGCCAATTCCTTTCCCCCCTGACCAATCAGCGTGATGACCGCTGGGGTGGCAGCCTGGAAAACCGCGCGCAAATTCTATTGAAAACCATCGACGCGATACGTCAGCGAGTAGCACCGATTTTTTGCGTCGCTGTGAAGCTCAATTCCGCGGATTTTCAGCGCGGCGGTTTCGATGCCGAAGATGCGGCTCGCGTGGTGGAAATGCTGAACGCCAAGGCGGTCGACCTGGTCGAGCTGTCGGGTGGCAGCTACGAAAGCCCGGCCATGCAAGGGCAGACCCGCGATGGCAGCAGCCTGGCTCGAGAAGCCTATTTTCTCGAGTTCGCAGAAAAAATAGGAGAAATAGCGCGCATGCCGCTGATGGTCACCGGCGGCGTGCGTAGAAAGGAGGTGGCGGAGCGAGTGGTGAGCGGCTCAGTATCGATGGTCGGACTTGCCACTGCATTGGCAATCGAGCCAGCCCTGCCGAGACAGTGGATGGCAGGTCGGGACACCAAAGTGGAGCCCATTGTCGTTCAATGGAAGAACAAGGCGCTGGCATCGCTTGCAGTGGCATCGGTAATCAAGAAGCAGCTCGGCTTGCTGAGTCAAGGGAAGCGGACAAAACCCGGGACGTCGCCACTCATGGCATTGATCGGCAATCAACTGAAGGCTCGTCGCCAGGCGAAGAACTATCGGCAATGGATTGATCAAGCCAGGTAGAGGATCAGGCCGGTAGAGGTTTGCCGGCTATTTTCCTGGCTCTGGCAGGTGTTACGCCCAGAGCCTGGAGCACCATTTCGGCGACCCGCAGATCGTGCTCCGCCACTGCACGTCCCTCGACAACTGAGCGCATCGCTCCGGTTGTGCAGGATAAGACGATGTCCAGAGCGACCCCTTCGTCCTCGTAAGCAAACGTGCCCGCACGCAGTCCTTCACGCAGATCGCCCAGTACATGGTCAGCCAAACGCGAGCGCATTGCCTGGTCGAAATGGATGATGCGCAGCAGCGCATTGGCCCATTCGTGGTCGTCGGCGGCCCGACATACAAACATGCGAACACCAATCGAAAGCCGCTGCGCACCGCATTGCACGTCCGAGTTCAAGACGGAAATGGCGTCAGAAAACTCGGCGGCCATGGCAATGCCCACCGCCTCGAGTACTTCGTCGCGCGTTCGAAAATAGTTGTAGATGGTGCCGTTGGATACCGCTGCTTCCGCGGCGACCTCGAGCAGCGCGATCTCCCCCACTTCCTTACGTGCGACAAGACGCAATGCCGCGTCCACCAGGCCGCGACGGGTGCGCTCACGTTTCTTGTGACCTCTCGTGAGAGGTTCTGGCGCATCAGCTTCTAAAGGAAGAGTGGGGGAATGCATGATCAAGCTCGCAATCTAGTGGGCTCGTTGATGGTAACGGAAACGCTATCAGGTGTGGCATCTTCGCTAGCCAGCAAGCCCCGGCAGTCACGAAGGAGACTGCCTGCCTCTGCGCCAGGGGCGTGGTGCATGATGATCCGGTCGGGACGTACCGCGACAAGCGTTCCTTTAGGAGCCAGCGGCAGGATGTCATGGTTCATGTCTTCGATGAAGTCACAGCTGCCGCCGGAGCGCTGACCGCGTGTTCTGACCTCCAGGAAGTGGCCTCCCATTTTTTCCCAGGAAACGATCTGCTCAGTGGTTAGCAGGGACAACGGGTCAACACCGAATCCAACCAGGGTCAGGTTGTCTCCAAGAGCATCGTCGCTCAGTTTGATCTGCTTTTGCATATTGCGAGTCCAGGCCTGGGGAAACAGGCTGCCACGTACCAGCTTGTCGCCCCGGCGATGCTGCACGAACAAGCCGTTTTTGAAGGTGTTCTTCGGCTTGATGTCCAACTGTTCGAAGTACCTCCTGGTAGCGGGAGTCAACGCCAGCATGCGCATCAGGCCGTGGATAAAGAAAGCTGCGATCTTGTTCTTGGGCATCACCATGCGGCCCATGAGTTTCGCCAGATTGATCATCGCCTGGGCATGGGGGCGGCGCTCTACGTCATAGGTATCGAGTATTGCAGGCGCGGCATGGCCGCGAAGGACCCAGGCCAGTTTCCAGGCAAGGTTGGCGCCATCTCGAAGTCCCGCTACGAGGCCTTGCCCGACAAAAGGAGGGGTGATGTGCGCTGCGTCCCCGGCGAGGAAGACACGTCCCTTGCTGAATCTGTTGCAGCAACGCGCGTGGAATCGATACACCGCCTTGCGCTCGATTTGCAGCTCCTGCGGGTTGATCCATGGCGCGATCAGCCGGGCTATGCTTTCCGGGCTTTCCAGCTCTTCCCGGGATTCACCGGGTTGCAGCATGAACTCCCAACGCTCCCTGCCGCCGGGTGCGGGCATGTGCGGCGTTGGGCGCCGCGGATTACAGAGAAACTCAACGTGATCAATCGCTGACTTATGCCGGTTCATGACATCGACAATCAGCCAATCCTCCGCATAGGTCTGTCCTTCGAACTCCTGGCCAATCAGAGCCCTGACCCTGGAGCTTGCGCCATCCGCACCGACCAGGTACTGGGCGCGAACAGAATGCGATTGCCCATTCTGATCCCGTACGGAGGCGACGACGCAATCCGACTCCTCGACCAGACTCTCAAGCTCGAAGCCACCCAGGCTGGTTACGGTTTTAAGCCTTGAAACCTGGCCGCGCATCGCGTGTTCGAGGTCGGGTTGATAGAACGTCACAAGCTTGGGATGGCCGTCGATACACCCTTCAGTATTGGCTCGACCGAACTGCCCGAGTACCGGGGAGTGCATCTTCACTTCGGGGATAACGATCTTCTCGAAAGCGTCTTCCGACAAACCGGCGAGTTGCAGGATGCGCAGCGCCTCGTTGTCCAGAGCGATGGCACGAGGCATCAGTACGACCTCGTGGGTCTTGTCCAGTACCAGGGTTGTTACCCCATAGCGACCGAGCAGCGCCGCGATTGTTGCACCTACCGGACCGTATCCGACGACCAGCACGTCGACGGCGGAGGGAGGCAATTCGGAAACTTTCTTATTGTTGTTCATCTTGAGCCCTTGTTGTGATTGAAGTCGTGAGGCACGCAGGTCTCATCGTCAGGCAGGGTCAAGGTATTCAATATTGAAACTAATTTCAATATTGATATTTCTGTCATTAAATTTTTGAGATCATTACCGCACCACGATGAGGCCATGTGGGGCTGTGCCGAAGGCCAGTTTCCGACCGGTGAGGCTTGGCTTCTCAGCCGATCAGCGTTGTTATTGGAGTGACCACGTGCCATGCCTCACGAGGGCACACCCATGTTTTAGTTTTAGGAATCAATCGTGGCGCGTCCGCAGCCTCAACCGAATCCAGCCCAGCTCCGCTTCGTCGAGTTCGAACTCGACGAAGCCAACGCCTGCTTGTTACGCAACGGAGAAGCCGTGGCGGTGGCGCCAACGCCATTCACGCTGCTGTGCGTACTTGCACGCCAGCCGGGATCGCTTGTGTCCAAGGATGCCTTGCTTGATGCCGTGTGGGGGCATCGGTTCGTCAGCGATTCGGTGCTGAAGACGGCCATCAGCGATCTGCGCAAGGTGCTGGGCGACGACCCCAGGCAGCCCCGCTATATCGAGACCGTGTCGCGACGCGGCTATCGCTTCATCGCCGCGCCCTCCCCTGCACCTTCGATGCCGCCAGCATCCGCGACGGTGCCGGCGGCCGGCGCGCATCCATCACCGCCATTCATCGGTCGCACCGACGAGATCTCAAGACTGCAACGGGCGTGGGAGCGGGCAGACGGCGGCCAGCGTGCAGTGGTCTGGCTCGCTGGAGAACCGGGGATCGGCAAGACCACATTAATCGAACATTTCCTCACCAGCCTTGGCAGGATCGCCTGCGCACGCGGCCATTGCGTGGAGCACTACGGCGCCGGCGAGCCGTATCTGCCGGTGCTGGAGGCGTTAGCCGATCTGTGCCGCAGCGACCCCACCCTGCCGGCGCTGATGCGCGCCGTGGCACCGACGTGGCTGCTGCAACTCCCGTGGCTGAGTACCACGCAGGAGAAAGACGCGTTGCGGCGCGAGCTTGCCGGCGTCGGCCCGGATCGCATGCTGAGGGAAATGGGCGAATTGCTGGACCGCTACACGGAGCAGCGACCGCTGATGCTGGTGACCGAAGACCTGCACTGGAGCGATCGGGCGACAGTCCAGCTCATCAACTATGTGGCGCGGCGACGTAGCGGCACGCGGCTGATGTGGCTGTCGAGCTTCCGCCTCGCCGAGGTGGTTGCGCTCGATCACCCGCTCAGCTCATTGCGCCACGAACTGCGTCTGCAACGTCTGTGCGAGGAAGTAGTGCTCGATCCGTTCTCGGAAACCGAGGTCGCTGACTATGTGGCGCTGCGTTCGGCCTCTCTGGCGTGCGATGAAGCCTTCGTGCGTGCCCTGCACGAGCGCACTGATGGTGTGCCGCTGTTCGTATCGTCAGTCATCAGTGAAGTGATGAACCCAACAGACGACGATGCCACCATCGAGGCTCGGCTTGCGGATCTGGCGGTTCCCGAAAACCTCGCAGCCATCATTGATCACTACATTGCCAAGCTTGGGCCGGAGCAGCGTGCGCTGCTTTCGGTCGCAGCGGTGTGCGGGGTCGAATTCCGAATCGAGACGGTTTCACTGGCCCTCGAGCGCGACCTCGCTTCGGTGGCCCACGCCTGTGAAGAGCTGATTCGCGAGCAGGTTTGGCTTATACGGTCACGGACCACGGAAGGTGAAGAGACGGAAGAGCTACCCCATTCTTTCCGACATGCGCTTTTCCGCCAGGTGCTGTACGACCGCACGCCGCGCTCATTGCGCACCCAGCTCCATCGCCAGGTTGGCACTGCCCTCGAACGCGAGCGCGCAGTCGGCGTACCGGTTGCGGCCTCGGAGCTGGCGATGCATTTCGACCGGGCTCGGCAGCCGATGATTGCGCTGCGTTACTACGCCGAGGCCGCGGAGGCCGCGCTACTGCACTTCAGCCCGGACTTGTGCATTGGCCTCACTGAGCGCGCCTTGGTCCTGTTGATGCAGGCTCCCGAAGGGACGGAGCACAATGCGCTCGAAATTACCCTGGCCACGCTGCAAGGGGTTTCGGCTTTCCACATGTTCGGTGTCGGCAGCGAAGCCAAGAGCGCCTTCGAACGTGCGTACAGGCTGCTGGCGGATGTACCCGAGCATCCAATGCGTGGTCGCTTGCTGCACGGTTTCGGCTATCTGCTCGGTCTGCGCGGCGACTATGCGCTGGCGCTGGAAGTAGCGGAACGTGCCGAAGCCCTCTCCTGCGACACAAATGATCAAGAGCTCATGCTGGCGGCGTGCATCGTGCAGGGCGAGGTGCATCACCTCCAGGGACGCACGCAGACGACCCGCCGCTGGCTAGAGCGCGCCCTCGCGATCGCTGAGCCACTGGACATCGGGACGAACGAGATTTTTGCGGCTGATCCTCAGGTCATGCTGCACGGCATGCTGGCGATAGAACTCGTGCGTTCTGGCCTGCTTGAGCAAGCCCGAGTCCACAGGCAGCAGGCGCGGGTTCGCGCGCAGGCGTTGCGCCAGCCCATGACCTGGCTGGTCGCCGCCTGGCACGAGGTGTTGATCGAGGTGAGGATGGGGAACCATGTGCGTGTAGCAGCGCTGGCTGACGACATGCAAAAGTTAGTCGATGAATATTCGCTCGCACTGGGGCGTACGGCTTGCCGCTGGTGGCACGGTTGGGCCGACGCGCGCAGCGGCTCCCCGAGCGACGGCTACCGTCGCATCCGCGAGGCTTACGAAGAACACGCCGGACTCGGCATGCGTTCCGGTGCCAGCGAGGTACTCGGCTACGCCGCCGAGGCGCTGCTGCTGGCAGGCGATTACAACACAGCGCAAGTCGAGCTACAGGAAGCATTACGGGTGGGAGAGGAATTGGGCGAGCGCGTATACCTGCCGCAGTTATTGCTGCTAGAGGCAGCGATCGCGCGAGCGCAGGGTCGGCCCGACGCCGGCATCGCAGCGGTGCGGCGCGCGGTTGAAGAAGCTCGCGCCCAGGAAGCACCGTGGCTGGAGCTGCAAGCGCTGGTCGAACTGTGCGAGCACCCTGACGCTATGGCCGAGGACCACCAGGCATTGTCGACGCTGATTGACCAGTCACCCGAAACTGACGGAACCGAGCTGGCGAAACGTGCGCGCTCGCTGATTCACCCTGCCAAGCCGACTTGAAGCGACGCGATTTCTCTGCGGTAAGAGTTACTGTCCCGACCGAAGTCTGACCTTTCGCTTACGACTCGCCTCAGGGGGCGGCCTACGCTGTCGTCGAACTTTCTTGATCCCCTGGTCTGCGATGAGCCTGAACCCTGAATCCAAATACCCGAGCCGCCGCTCGTACGTAGTGAAGCTGCGTAGCGACGCCGCGCCGGGGGCCCTGGTGGGCCGCCTCGAAAACCTGGTCACCGGACGACAGCGCGAGTTTTCCTCCGCCGAAGAGCTGCTGGAGTCGATTGCCTCGGACCTCGCGTTGGCAGCCGGAGAGCACACGGCCGATTCCGGCGACGAGTGACGCCTCCACCACGAACGAGCGCTCGATATGGCGACCGAACGGCGACCCTTCGCTGACGACTTCGCGCACACCGAGCCCTACGCTGATGCCACCTCGAATCTTCACGAGTCCAATCTGATGCCGCGACTTCCAACTTTCCATCTGTTGACCCGCAACGGGCAGACGCCCCTGCAATATGCCGAACGCATGGTCAGCATCGTCACGGGGGCAGCGCTCGCCGCGTCTGTTGCCCTGCTCTTGACAGGTTGCTCCACGGAGGTGCTCACGCCGTCGGTAGACCTGCCGAGCAACTTCTCCGCGAGCACGGCCTCCGAAATGGAACCCGAGGCGGCATGGTGGGAGGTTTACCACGACCCGGTGCTGACGGATCTGGTGCGCCGGGCAGCGCGCGAGAATCGCGACGTCAAGATTGCCGCCGAGCGCTTGCGTGCCGCGCGTGCCGGAGAAACGGTCAGCCAATCCTGGCTGTTCCCGAGCGTCGGAGCATCCGTCTCCGGCAGTGACCGCAGCACTGGCTACAACTCGGCCACGAAACAGGGTTATCCGGATACCAAGACCACCAGTGCGGGCCTGGACGTCTCGTGGGAGCTCGACCTGAGCGGCCGTCTGCGAGCCGGCGCAGCGGCGGCTGACGCCGATGCGCTAGCCGCTGAACACAGCATGCGTGGAGTGCGCCTGCTGGTGATGAGCGACGTCGTTAGCAACTACTTCACACTGGTCGGTGCGCAGCGCCAGGTCGCGACGCTTCGCGCAATCTCGGCGATGCAGGAC
This sequence comes from Pseudomonas sp. LBUM1645, assembly GCF_059716185.1. Taxonomy (NCBI): domain Bacteria; kingdom Pseudomonadati; phylum Pseudomonadota; class Gammaproteobacteria; order Pseudomonadales; family Pseudomonadaceae; genus Pseudomonas; species Pseudomonas sp. LBUM1645. Next base: position 2,391,719 of record NZ_CP166811.1, on the reverse strand, counting down.
GAGACGCTGCGCTTGGTCACCGCGCGTCAGCAGGTGGGGCTGGCATCCGCCTTCGACGTCGAACGCGCTCAGACCGACGCGTTGTCGGCGCGGGCGCAGATTCCTCCGCTGGAAACGCAGGTGGCAGTGTCCCGCCATCGTATCGCGGTGCTGATTGCCGACCAGTCCTTCAATACCGCGAACATCCAGACTTCGATTAGCGATGTGACAGTGGTGCCCGAAGCCAAGCCGGGCCAGCCCGCCGAGCTGCTGCAACGTCGACCTGACGTGCTGGCGCTGATGGCGCAACTCGATGCAGCCAATGCGCGCCGCAAGCAGGCCGCGGCCGAGTGGTTTCCGCGGCTGTTCCTCGATGCCTCCTTCGGCCGCCAGGGCTTGAGCCTGAACGGCGCCGATCTCGGCGTTGCACGCTTCACCAACGTGGCGGGCCTGCTGGCGATGCCGCTCTTCAACGCCGGGCGCACGCAAGCAATCAACGACGCTGCCGAAAGCGCTCAAAAAGAGGCGCTGCTGCGCGCCGAAGACGGCATCGTACGGGCGCTCGAGGATGTGGAGAACGCCCTCGTCACGCTTGCGCAAGAGCGGCGCCGCGCCGGGTCTCTGCAATTGGCCGCCGCGTCCGCCGAGGCTGCGCAGAACCGCGCCCAGTCGCTCTATAACCGCGGGCAGATTGACCTGTTGCCGCTGCTGGATTCGCAGCGGGCGCGCCTGGCGGCCCGCTTGAACTCCAACGAAAGCAACACCCGCCTGCTGATCGATAGCGTCCAGCTCTACAAGGCACTGGGCGGAGGCTGGCAGGTGTTCGAACAACCCTCCAATCCAACCGCATCCGCCAAAGCCGACCGGCCACCACTTTCCTAAGAATCTGTCGTTTTCCAAAGAGGAACCGCCTTGAAAACCTCCCTTACTGCGGCCGGCGCCTTGGCCGTAGCCGTCATGCTGTCCGCGTGTAGCCCCGACCAGCCCACCGTGCAGGCACCACGACCGGTGCGCACCGTTGCAATCAGCTACGACAATGCCCGCGACATCAGTCGCTATGTGGGCACCGTACAGTCGCGACATGAAGTCGACCAGGCCTTCCGCGTGGGTGGCAAGGTAGCCCAGCGCAAGGTCGATGTAGGCCAATTTGTACGTGAAGGCGACATCCTGGCTGTACTGGATGACAGCGACTACCGCCTCGCTGAGGAAGCGTCACGACAACAGTGGACGGTTGCCGTCGAGCAGACGCGCCAGGCCGACTCGGACCGCCAGCGCCTGACCGCGCTGAAGGCTGACGGCTCGGTCAGTGCGGCCGACGCCGAACGCGCGCAAACCAATGCCCAAACCGCGCATGCGACCGCCGAGGCCGAGGCTCGAAAGCTCGAGCTTGCGCGCAACCGGCTCAAGTACACCCTGCTGCGGGCCTCGCGTAGCGGTGTCGTCACGGCTATGCGCTTTGAGGCAGGCCAGGTCGTGGCGGAGGGCCAATCGGTTATCTCGATCGCGAATCCGGATGAATCGGAGATCGTCATCGACGTGCCCGAAGATCAGTTGTCCGTCTTCAAGGACGCGCAGTTCAAGGCCTCGCTGGCCAGTGCGCCGAACGAGACCTTCGATGTCACGCTGCGCGAGCTGTCGCCGCAGGCTGCAGCGCAGACGCGTACCTATCGCGCGCGGCTCAAGCCGATGCAGGCGCTGCCGCTGGGCGCCACTGCCACGGTCATGGCCGAGCGCGAGATGACCAGTGTCTCGGTAGCGGCGGTACCCGCCACGGCACTGACGCAAATCGGCGGTCAGCCGGCGCTGTGGGTGGTCACGCCCGCGGGCAAGGATCCGGCAGGCATCGTCGAACTGGAGCGTGTGGCCGTTTGGGGCTACCGCAACGACGAGGTGCTCGTCTCCGGGCCGCAGGCCGGCGCATTGGTCGTCACCGCCGGGGTCCAGAAGATGACGTCCGGACTGAAAGTCGCCCTCCCCAACACGGCGATCGTTGACGCGAACACCACGCAGCAGGCCACCCGATGAACAACTTCAACCTCACCGACTGGGCGCTGCGCCATCGCGCCATTGTTCTGTTCATGCTCCTCATTGTCGCGGTGGCTGGCGCCTTCAGCTTCACCCGACTCGGCCAGCTCGAGGATCCGAACTTTTCCGTGCCTTCCATGACCGCCATGGTCATCTGGCCGGGCGCCACTGCCCAGCAGTTGCAGGACCAGGTCCTCAACCGCATGGAGAAGAAATTCGAACAGATCGACAACTTCGAGAAGGTGGTCACCTACGCGCGGCAAGGCTATGCAGGCATGACGCTCACCGTGCGCGGCGGCACTTCCAAGGCTGACCAGCGCGAAGCCTGGTATCAGGCGCGCAAGAAACTCAACGACCTGAGCCTCGAGATGCCTGACGGCGTGATCGGCCCGATCCTGAACGACGAGTACGGCGACGTGTATGGCCTGATGTACGCCATCAAGGGCGACGGCGTCGGTCACGCCGACCTGTCGCACGCGGCCGAGGACATCAAGCGCCAGATGCTGAAGGTGCCGATGGTCAAGAAGATCGATCTCATCGGCAAGCAGGCCGAGCGTGTCTACGTCGAGTTCTCGCACGAGCGCCTGGCCGCACTGGGCATCACACCACTGGCCATTGCCGAAAGCCTCAAGAGCCAGAACGCCATGGTGCCCGCAGGCCAGATCGACACCCATGGCGACCGCGTTATGGTACGTGTGAGCGGCCAGTTCGCCAGCGAAGCGGCTATCCGCAACGTGCCCATCGCCGCGGGCGGCCGGCAGATCAAGCTCGGCGACATTGCGACCGTTACACGTGGTTTCGAGGATCCGCCCACCTACACGGTCCGCCACAACGGCCAGCCAGTGCTGATGCTCGGCATCACGATGACCAGCGACGGCAACATCGTGGACCTTGGCAAGGCGATGGACACGGCCGTCGCCAAGATCCAGTCTGAACTTCCGCACGGCGTGGAGCTGGAGCTGGTGGCCGACCAGCCGACCACGGTGAAGGATGCAATCCTGGACTTCGGGCGTGCGCTGGCCGAGGCGCTGATCATCGTGATCGCGGTGAGCCTCGCCAGCCTGGGCTGGCGCGCCGGCCTCGTGGTCGCGGCCACGGTGCCGCTGGTGCTGGGCGGCGTGGCGCTGGTGATGCTGGCGATGGGCTGGAACCTTGAGCGCATCTCGCTCGGCTCACTGATTATCGCGTTGGGACTGCTGGTGGATGACGCCATCATCGCCATCGAGATGATGGTGGCGAAGATGGAAACCGGCATGGACCGCGTGAAGGCGGCCGCCTTTTCCTATCAGTCCACCGCCATGCCGCGCCTGACCGGCGCACTCATTACCGTCGTGGGCTTCCTGCCGATCGGCCTCTCGAAGTCCACCACCGGCGAGTACGCGGGTGGCATTTTCTGGATCGTTGGCGCCGCGGTGCTGTTCTCGTGGATCTGTTCCGGCATCTTCACGCCGTACCTGGCGGTCAAGATGCTGCCCAACGACTTGGGCACGCACCAGCACGCGGATCCGCACGACACCAAGTTCTATCGCAGCCTGCGCCGCCTGATCGACGCCGCCATCGAGCGCCGCTGGGTGGTCATCGGTGCGACGGTTGGCGCTCTGGTACTTGCTCTGGCCTGTATCAAGCTGGTGCCGCAGCAGTTCTTCCCCAACAGTTCGCGTCCTGAACTGGTCATTGATCTGCGCGTGAAGGAAGGTTCCTCGTTCGCCGCGACGACCGAGCAGGTCAAGCACATGGAGGAGATCCTGGCGAAAGATGAGGACGTGCGTTTCTATACCGCCTACACCGGCGCCGGTGCACCGCGTTTCTATCTCTCGCTCAACCCCGAGCTGCCCAATCCGGGTTTTGCCCAGTTCGTTGTGATGACCAAGGACCTGGATGCACGCGAGCGGGTACGTGCGCGACTGGTGGCCTCGGCTGACCAACAATTCCCACAGGCGTGGGTGCGCGTGACCCGGCTCGAGTTGGGGCCACCTGTCGGCTACCCGGTGCAGTTCCGCGTCGTAGGCCCCGATACCCAGGTGGTGCGCAAGATCGCCCGCGACGTGGAGAAAGTGGTTGCGTCCAACCCGAAGGTGCGCGACCTCCAACTCGACTGGAACGACCCGGTTCGAACGCTGAAAGTGGAGCTTGATCAGGACAAGGCGAGCGCGCTTGGCCTTACGCCGGCCGATGTGTCGCTGGCGACCCAGACCGTGATGAACGGCGCAACCTTGTCGCAGCTGCGTGAGCACGAGGACCTGATCGACATCGTGGCCCGTGCCGTGCCAGAGGAACGCTTGAACCTCGACACACTGAAAGACATTAACCTCTACACGCGCCAAGGCACGGTGGTGCCGCTGTCGCAAGTCGCACAGGTGCGCTCTGAACTGGAGGAGCCAGTACTGTGGCGCCGCAATCGCGACATGGCGATCACTGTGCGTGCCGACGTGAATGATGGTGAGCAGGGTGTATCGGTGACGCAGGAAATCCAGCCGTTGCTTAAGGACATCGAAGCCAAGCTGCCGACGGGTTACCGCATCGACGTGGGCGGAGCCGTTGAGGAAAGTGACAAGGCCAACAAGGCGCTGCTCGCGGTGGCCCCGCTGATGATGATCACCATCCTGCTGTTACTCATGCTGCAACTGCAGAACTTCTCCCGCATGTGGATGGTAGTGCTGACTGCACCGCTGGGCTTGATCGGCGTGGTTCCGGCGCTGCTGGTGTTCCAGTCGCCGCTGGGTTTCGTCGCGATCCTGGGCATCATCGCACTGGGTGGCATGATCATGCGCAACGCGGTGATCCTGATCGATCAAGTACAAATCGAGATCGCCGAAGGGCGCGACCCGTGGAACGCTGTGCTGGATGCCGCCATTCACCGAGCCCGACCGGTGATGCTGACGGCGCTGGCCACCGTGCTTGCAATGATCCCGCTCACGCGCAGTGTGTTCTGGGGACCGATGGCAATTGCGATCATGGGCGGTCTTACCGTGGCGACGCTGCTGACGATTTTCTTCGTCCCGGCGTTGTACGCTGCATGGTTCAAGGTGGGTCGCCAGACGGCCGCTGACACTGAACAAGCGAGGGGTAACGCCTTGCTCGCTTCTGAGTGATGAGTGTCGTGGCGTTGTGCCCCCGGACCTCACCGCTATTAGAAAGGCTTGCTCAACGCCGCTTCTGAAAACAACCGAGGTCAGCCGCGAGGTCCTGCGAACGTTTATTTCTTTCGCTCCCTCGCGGCTTACAGGAAAGGCTGATGGCCAAAGGAGCTGCCCGCTGTTCCCAATTGCTAATTACTGGAAGGTCGGCTCGGCGCAAGTCGCTGATGTGGCACGAAGTGTACGCAGCCCCAACAGCACGACCACCACCATCACGAGCCCCGCGACAATGGCTACACCGAACCCTGCCCGCGCGCCATAGACGTCTATGATCAGGCCCGCTAGTACGCCACCGAGCGCTACGCCGATGCTGATGCCTGTCGTCATCCACGTTAGTCCTTCGGTGATCCTGGACGCTGGAAGAATGATCGTACCGAGATTCATGACGATGACCATAGTGGGCGCGAATGACATACCTGCCACAAAGAGCATCCCCGCAAGGGTGTAGACGTCAGGTGAGAGAATGGGCAACACGGCTGTTACTGCCGTTACCAGTATTCCAACAAAGAACTGCTTTTCAATCGGTAAGGAAACCCTTATCGCACCGAACGTCAGGCCAGCAATCATTGAGCCAAGTGCATAGGCTGCCAGGATGAAGCTGGCGGACGTTGGCCAGCCTTGTGCGTTGGCGAAGGCAACAACAGCCACATCGATTGATCCGCCAATCACCCCCATTGCCAGAAGCGCCAGAACGATGGTGCGAAGGCCGGGGATCAGTAAGGTCGAGCGTGTGCTCCGCCTGCTGCCAACGACCACCTCCGGTTCTGTCTGCCGCTGCAAGAGAAAGGCAGTCACGCCAATTACCAGTAGCACGACAGCGACAAGAGGTCCGGCTTCGGCGAAGAAGCTGATGCTCAGACCAATGGCGAGTGGCGGGCCGATAATAAAGGCGAGTTCAGTTAGAACAGTGTCCAGGGAGAAGGCCGTGTGTAATTGCGGCTTGCCACGGAAAAGCCGTGTCCAGCGTGCTCTTATCATGGCAGGCATGCTTGGCATCGTGCCCGCCAGTGCCGCAAGAATAAAAAGCAGAAAGGCCGAAGCCCTCAAATGGACAGCAATGATCAGCGCCAGCAACATGACTATGCTGAAGGCTGTAACAAAGGGCAGAACCCGACTCTGACCCCGCTGATCAACGAGTTTCGATACTTGCGGGCCGATAAGCGCATTCGCCAATGTAAACGTACCTGCGACCGCGCCAGCCAGCCAATAAACACCCGTCTGCTGCACCAACATGGTAATGATGCCGATGCCAATCATTGCCTGTGGCAGACGGGCAATGGAACTCGCGATCACTAACCCCGTGACGCCGGGGGTAGTCAGAAGTTCGCGATAGGGATTAGTCATGGTGTCTCCAAAACGTGTAACGGCCCCACTTGCATAAAGCCGATTAGCCCTGGCGTTGACTCCGCCATCGCTGAACACCGTTCTCTTAAAGATGAGTGCCGTTGCCGCAGAACTGCGCGCAACCGGCTCCTCAATAGAGGATGAGTACACAGATGATCTGAATATTCAGAAGTAAGTGGGTCGTGCATCCTTGCCTCCCAGAAGCGAATAACGTCACTTCTATCAATTGATTGCACCTACATTATGTAAGTGCAAGTCCATGGAATACCATCTATAAAACCCCCGCTTCGTGAGTTTCAGAACGTCTCCTATGGAGAAAGCTGACACCTGCCCTACCCACCTTCACAAAACGTCCACCCGCATTACTCAACCAAACTACCCAACCCATACAACTGCGACCGCCGATCCCGATGCAAATCATTACGCGCACTGATTCGCTTGTTCCGCGCCTCGGCAAGGTTCAGCGTCGCCAGCAAAATCTGCTCGCCCCCCTGCTCCGCCGGCCCTGCCACAGGGTAACCATCGGCATCGACGATCACCGAGCCCTGCACCCAACTCACCCCACGTTCATGACCATGTCGATCACAGGCGGCGATGAACATTCGGTTGACCGAGGCGTTGGCCTGGACTCGCACAACTTCGGCCGGACGCTCGGTTTGCGGCCGTGGCCCATCGGGCCAATTGACCGGTGCGCAGAGCAGGTCCGCACCGGCCAGCGCCGGGAGTCGCACCCACTCGGGGAATTCCAGGTCGTAGCAAATCAGCATGCCAATCCGTCCATGAACGGTTTCTACAACCGGCGGCGCGGCATTGCCGGCGCTGAAGATTTCGTTCTCGCCATCCCAGAGGTGCGCCTTGCGGTACACGGCGCGCAGGCCTTGGGCATCGATCATCGCCGCGCTGTTGGCCAGTTCATCGCCGGTTAACCGCTCGCAGAATCCACCCACCACGACGATGTTCAATTCCCGGGCCAGCGCCGTCCACAGACGCAAGGTCGGCCCTTCGACGGTTTCCGCCAGGGACAGGGCTTCGCTACGGTCGGCAAACAAGTAGCCGCTCTGGACCAGCTCAGGTAGCACCACCACTTGGGCGCCTTGGTAAGCCGCCGAGCGAATCGCCCGTTCGGTCAGCTTCCGGTTGTAAGCGAGGTCGCCTATTTTCGGCGCCAGTTGGCAGCAGGCGACCACGGTACTTTTGGTGCTGTTCAACGCCCCTCCTCCACAGACTGATGAGCCATGGAAACAATGTCGCTCTCGGTAATCGAGTCGATAATCCGGCGTTCGTACTCAAGGTCTATCGAACGGCTGAGGAGGTAATACGTCAGGCCCGAGACCACCAGGCCCACCAGCCAGGCGATATCAACGCCCTCAAGCATCCGCGCCAGCGGCCCGACGAACACCTCTTTACCGGCCGCCGCATCAAAGATGTAGAAGAACGGCACCATGGCGGCGAAGCCAATCAGATAAGAGACGATGCCGCGAAATTGCCAGGCGCCGTAAATGCCCTTCGGCGTGAAGAAATGCGGGATCGCGTAGCGGCCCTTGCGCACGAAGAAGTAGTCCACCAGATTGACCGCGGTCCACGGCACGAGGAAGTACAGGAGCAGCACGAGGAAGGTGTTCAACAGGGCGATGCCATCGCCTTTGATCGACAGCACACAAGTCAACAGAATGACGCTGATCGCGGAGATCGACATTACTCGGGCGCGGGGTGTTGGGGTGATTTTTTTGATCGAGTCGACACCCGTCAGCAACGTCAGCATGGCGCTGTAGGTGTTGAGCGCGATGATCGGCAGAAAGCCCGCCACCGAGACGATCACCAACACATTACCCAGGCCTGGAATCATCGAAGAGCCAACCTGATTCAGCGCCACCAGCGCATCCGCCGCTTTGAGCTGCTGAGCGAGCCAGGCGCCGAGGCCGATCATCCAGCCGCCCGACAACGACGCGCCGATGAATACGGCGGCGATCAGTTTTGGTCGACTGGTGTTTTTCGGCAGGTAACGGGAATAGTCAGAGACATAAGGCGCATAGGAAATGTTGTAGCTCGCGCCAATGGCAAACAGCGTGGCAAAGGCAATCCAGCTGAAACCCAGGTCGGTCGCCGGAGTGACACCCTCTTGCCCTGCGCCGAACATCAACGCGATGGTGACCAGCGCATACAGCGGCAACGTGGCCAGCAACGCCCACTTGAAGGCTTTGTGCATCAGGTCGTGGCCGTAGATCGACAGCAGCGCGCCGATCAGCACCACGGCGACGGCAACAATGGTCGGGTCAATACCAAACACGTGCTCGAGGCCGCTCATGATCAGCGAGATGTTCACCACGTTGAAACCGACGAACACAAACATCGTCGCCATCAACGCCAGGATCACCCCGCGATAACCAAACTGCGCACGCGACTGGATCATTTGCGGCAGGCCCATCTCCGGACCTTGCGAGCCATGAAACGCCATGAATATGGTGCCAAACATGATGCCCAGCGCACCGGCTAACATCGTCCACAGCGCTGACAAGCCGAGGCTTGGACCGACGAAACCGATGGAGATGGTGAAGAAGTGGAAGTTGCCTAGAAACCAGAAAGGGCCCTGGCTGCTGAGCTTGGCGTGACGTTCGTTTTCCGGAATGTAATCGATCGAGTGGCCTTCGATGGCCAACCCGCTGCTCGCTTCGATGGCGTGCGCAGATTGAGGGGACCCTGACATATGAGTGTTCCTATGCTGGTGATTGTTGTTTTTATGGGCAAAGCGCCGGTTTCATTGCAATGTAGGGCGTTGGCCAGGGCTGTAAAATATCGCAGGCACACTGTTCACATAGATCCACGTCTATGTAAGTAAGTATCGGGAGCACGCATGCTGGGAACTGTATCGGAGCTGGATCTGCGTTTGATCCGAGTGTTTCTGACCGTCGTTGAGGCGGGCGGGATATCGGCCGCGCAAACGGCGCTCAATACCACTCAACCCACCATCAGTGCGCAATTGGCGACCCTGGAAGCGCGGGTGGGATTTCGTCTTTGCGAGCGTGGGCGCGGCGGATTTTCGGTGACGCCCAAGGGCAGCCAGTTTGTCGAGGCGGCCCGCCGATTGCTGGCGGCTGCCGAAGGGTTCCGGGTTGAAGTCCAGCACATCAATCGCAAGGTGTCGGGCAACATCAACATCGGCTTGCTCGGTCAAATCGATCCGGTGGCCAACAAGAAAATCGCCTTGGCCATTGCGCGATTACGGTCCCGACATGAAGGGCTGTATTTCCATTTCACGGAGCTGTCGTCATCGCTGCTGGAAGAGAAAATCATCAACGGCCATATCGATCTGGCAATCGGCTATTTCTGGCACCGCCTGCCCAACATTGATTACTTTGCGTTATTCCAGGAAACCCAGATCGCCTACTGCGCCCCGACTCATCCGCTGTTCGAGCAAGTGGGCGAGCTGACCCGGGATGACGTCAGCGATTACGACTGGGTATGGCCCAGCCATCCTTTGCCGGAAATGCCGGCGCCCACCTCGATAGAACGCCTGACGGTGCTCACGGACAGCATGGACGGCGCCGCCCTGCTCATCCTGTCGGGCCAGCATTTGGGCTTTCTGCCGCAGCACTATGCGGCGAAGCATGAACAGCTGGGGCAGTTGCATCCGCTAAATCCTGAGCTGTTGCGCTATGAGGTCGGCTTTCATGCGGCGGTCAGGCATTCGGCGCGTCAGCGGGATTTGGTGAGTGCTTTTCTCACTGAGTTGATCGACATTTTCGCGGCCGTGTAAACGTCAACCCGAGGGTAAGAGCCTCGCCAGTTTCAGATCCGGATTTCGCTGGTCGGGATAACGTCGATCCGCGCCACGGGCCCCGTCAAGTGCGCCAGGTCTGCGTTGTGCTCGGTGATGATGTCTTCGGCGGCGAGGTTGCCGTTGTCGACGGTGGAATGCGCATCGGCGGCGAGCACTACGTCATAGCCCAGGTTCAGGGCCTGGCGGACAGTGGCGTTGACGCAATAGTCGGTTTGCAGCCCGCAGATGATCAGGCGGTCGGTGCCCAAATCCTGCAATTGGGCTTGCAAGTGGGTCCGGTAGAACGAGTCTCGATTGGTTTTTCGCACGCGAAGGTCTTGCGGCGAAGTCTTCAGGCTTTCGGCCAGTTGCCAGCCTTCGGAACCGTGTTGCAGCTGGTCGCCCTTTTCTTCGTGCTGGATGAGGATGACCGGGGTGCCTGCTTCGCGAGCCTTGGCACTGAGGCCGTTGATGTTCTCGATAACGCGCTCGATCTCAAAACAGGCGTACTCGCCAGTGCACAGGGCGCGCTGGACGTCGATGATCAGCAGTGCGGTAGCCATGAGCTTCCTTCCTGGATGGGTCGGTGAATCGGCAACGGATTTCGAATCCGTTCCCCTTTTAACTTGTAGCAGCTGCCGAGCCTGCGAGGCTGTGGTGAGGGGATTTATCCCCGTTCGGCGGCGAAGCCGTCGTAATCCATTGGACGCGGTGTTGCTGGAAAAACAGGGGCCGCTTCGCAGCCCAACGGGGATAAATCCCCTCACCACAGGCCACCCTCAAGAATTGGGATGGCCTCAGACCTGCCTCAATAACCGAGCGACAACCCGGTATTACGACGTGGATCGTTCGCCCCATAGAAGCGGTTTTTGCCGACCGGTTTTCCTTCCAGCGACGGCGCGCCGACCAGAATCGCCGCCACATGATTGGCGTCCTGTGGCCCGGCAAACTTGTGCCCCCAACTTTCGAGCATCTTCACCGTATCGGGACTGGTAGTGAAGGTCTCAAGGTTGGTCTCTTCCGGCAACCACTGCTGGTGGAAACGCGGTGCATCGACCGCTTCCTGGATGTTCATGCCGTAGTCGATCACGTTGAGCATGGTCAGCAAGGTTGCAGTGATGATACGGCTGCCGCCAGGGGTGCCGACCACCATTACCACTTTGCCGTCCTTGGTGACGATGGTCGGGCTCATGGACGACAGCGGTGCCTTGCCGGGAGCGATGGCGTTGGCCTCCCCTTGCACCAGGCCGTACATGTTTGGCACGCCGATTTTCGAGGTGAAATCGTCCATTTCATCGTTGAGGATGACCCCGGTTTTGCTGGCCATGACGCCGGCGCCGAACCAGTCGTTCAAGGTGTAGGTCACCGAAACCGCGTTGCCCCATTTATCGACGATGGAGTAATGGGTGGTGTTGCTGCCTTCATGTGGCGCTACGCCGGGTTTGAGCTCGCGGGACACACCGGCCTTTTGCGGATCGATGGCGGTGCGGATTTTGGTGGCGTAGTTTTTATCCAGCAGATGGGCGATCGGGTTTTTCACGAAATCCGGGTCGCCGAGGTAGCTGTTGCGGTCCACGTAGGCGTGACGCATCGCTTCGATCTGATAGTGCATGCTCTGGGCCGAGTGATAGCCCAGGTCTTTCATCGGATAGCCTTCGAGAATGTTCATGATCTCGCAAATCACCACGCCGCCAGAGCTTGGCGGTGGCGCTGAAACCACGTGATAGCCACGGTAATCGCATTCGATCGGGGCCAGTTCGCGGGTCTTGTATTTGTCGAGGTCGGCCTGGGTGATGATGCCCTTGTTGGCCTGGCTGGCGGTGACGATGGCATCGGCCACCCAGCCTTTATAGAAGCCGTCGGCGCCCTTCTCGGAGATTTCCCGCAGGGTCTTGCCGAGGTCTTTTTGCACCAGTTTCTGACCGATTTGCATCGGCTCGCCGTTGCTCAGGAAGATCGCACCGGAATCCTTGATGTCCTTCTTGAACACGTCGGTGGCGTATTCCAGCAATTCGACATCGCCCTGCTCCAGCACAAAACCGTCTTCGGCGAGCTTGATGGCCGGGGCTATCACTTCCTTGCGCGGTTTGGTGCCGTATTTCTTCAGCGCCAGTTCCATGCCGGACACCGTGCCCGGCACGCCAACGGCCAGATGGCCACGGGTGCTCAGGTCAGGGACGACGTTGCCCTCCTTGTCGAGGTACATGTTGGCGGTGGCGGCCAGCGGTGCTTTTTCACGGAAGTCGAGGAAGGTCTTGCGCCCATCGGCCAACTGAATGGTCATGAAACCGCCGCCACCCAGGTTGCCCGCCGCGGGATAAACCACCGCCAGCGCATAACCGACCGCTACTGCGGCATCGACGGCATTGCCGCCGTTCTTGAGTACATCGACGCCCACATGACTGGCCAGATGCTGCGCGGTGACGACCATGCCGTTTTCGGCCGCAACCGGCGCCACGGAGGCCGCGTAAGCACTGAGGCAGCTGAGCGCCAATGAGGTCGCAATCAGCGATTTGGCAAAAGGTTCGAACTTCATGAGTCGGTCTCTTTTTGTTTTTAGGCTCTGCACACAAACAGAGGGAAGGCTTCAAGAGCAGAGGCAAGTATGGCTGGGATTGCGTATTGCGCCTCCCCGTCGAGGCAGTATGCTTGCCCCCAGTTCAGCACTTTTGCGGAGTCCACCGGCATGAGTTACACCTTCATCACCTTCGCCTCTCCGGTGGGCGAGTTGAAGCTGGTCGCGAACGGCTCGCGACTGGCAGCCATCCTCTGGGAAAACGACAAACCCGGCCGGGTGCGGCTTGGGCCGATGCGCGAGGCGCCGGATAATCCGATCCTCATGCACACCGCTCAGCAGCTGCGGGAATACTTTGCGGGCACGCGCGATCATTTCGAGCTGGAACTGGATTTTGCCGGGACTGATTTTCAGAAGAAGGTCTGGGCGGCGTTGCTGACCATTCCGTTTGGCGAGACCCGCAGCTATAGCGAGATTGCCCGGCAGATCGGCAATCCCAGTGCTGTGAGGGCAGTGGGTGCGGCGAATGGCAAGAATCCGATTTCGATTGTTGCGCCGTGTCATCGGGTGATTGGCGCTTCGGGGAAACTCACCGGGTTTGCCGGTGGGCTTGAGGCGAAGGAACGGCTGCTGACGCTGGAAGGCGGGCAATGGGGTGGGACTGGACGACTGGAAGGCTTTTGACCTTGTAGGAGCTGCCGCAGGCTGCGATCTTTTGATCTTGATCTTCGGTGCCCTTGAAGACGCTGAAGATCAAAAGATCGCAGCCTGCGGCAGCTCCTACAGGGGTTGGGTGCGCCTCTTAAACCGCGGTGAAGATGTTTTTCATCGCCGCATACTGCAACAGCATGATGGTCTTCGCATCGCAGATTTCCCCGCGATAAAACGCCTCGAGCGCGTCGTCGAACTTCCACTCCAACACTTCCAGTTCCTCAGTCTCTTCCTCCAGTCCGCCGCCATCACTGACCTTGGAAGCGGCATCGTACTCAGCGATGAAGAAGTGCAGCTTTTCGGTCACCGAGCCGGGGCTCATGTAGGCCTCAAACACCTTGTGCACATGGTGCACGCGATAACCGGTTTCTTCCTCCGCTTCTTCGCGGATGCGCTCTTCAGGCGCCGCACCTTCGAGCAGCCCCGCTGCGACTTCGATCAGCAACCCATCGTGGCCGTTGACGAACACCGGCAACCGGAATTGCCGAGTGAGCACGACAGTTTTCTTTTCGCGGTTGAACAGCAAAATCGCCGCGCCATTGCCACGGTCGTAGACCTCGCGGGTCTGGCGTTGCCATTCGCCGTTGTTGCGCTGGTAATCGAAGGTAATTTTTTTGAGCAGGTACCAGTCGTGGGACAACACCTGAGACTCGATGAGGTTGACCCGCTCGGCTGTGTTCGACATGACAACGCATCCCTTTTTTCGTCAGAAGACGCCCATGTTAGGCGAAAACGAAAGCCTGGCGCTAAGAAAGCTGAGCCTTGTATTCCCTCTCATACTGACCCGCCAGCGTCTCTTTCTGTTTGTCGTCGAGTAGCTTGCCGGCCATCTGGAAGAACTTCTGCTCTTCCTCTTCCAGGTGGTGATTGACCTTCTCGGCGAGCTTCTTCGCGACCGCCAGCCAGGCTGGGCTGGACATCTCGGTCTCGTCCAGTTCCTCCATCATTTCGTCCATCTCGTGGTGTTCTGAAATGGCATGGCGGCTGAGGTCCACGCCGTTATCGAACTCCATCAGCGGGATGTAGAAATGGCGCTCTTCAGCGGTTTCGTGGGCCTGAAGTTCGGACTTGAGTTGCTTGTAAGCCTTGACCCGCTCGGGGGTGTCGCCGCTGGTCTGGATCAATGCATCGGCGTAGGTGCGTTGGCGGTCATGGCTTTCGCGCAAGGCTTCGAAAATATTCACGGAATTGTCCTCATAGGCCGCGTTCTGGAATGACGCTGTTTAGGCTAGACATCTGCGCGCTGGCGACGGTTCCGCCCGAGGGGCTGGAACAACGACCGCTGGCCGCGATAGGCTTGGGTCTGTTGTCCACTCTAGCCATAAGGAAATAGCTGATGACCTTGCGAATCGAACAGTCGCTGAGCCCCACGGATGCCGAAGAACATGCAATCGTGCTGCCGTTGCGTGCCTATAACGCTTCAAAGGCCGGCGCCACCGTGCCGGAGCCGATTGCCCTGCTAATCCGCGACGACAACGACGAGATCCTCGGCGGGCTCTATGGCCGGGTGTTTTACCAGTGGTTATACATCGAGTTGCTGTCGGTACCGGAACAGGCCCGGGGCCAGGGCATGGGTTCGAAGCTGATGCAGATGGCCGAAGACCTGGCGCGGGAGAAGGGATGCATCGGGGTCTGGCTCGACACCTTCGACTTCCAGGCGCCAGAGTTCTACAAGAAACTGGGCTACAGCGAGTTCGGGCAGATCACTGACTATCCGCCGGGTCATAATCGCTTCTTTTTCCAGAAGCGCCTGATAAACAACACATAACCCGGTGGGAGCAGACCCCATTTTCATGAGCGACACAGAACAAATGTGGGAGCGAGCTTGCTCGCGATGGCGGCGGGTCAGTCAACATCTACGTTGAATGATAAACCGCTATCGCGAGCAAGCTCGCTCCCACAGGGGTTGTGCGTCAGGTCAAAGGCAGGTCGCCAACGCCGCCAGTCGGCGCTTGGCGACAAAGTCGTCATGCTGCGCGTAATAATTCAGCACGGTGGCGGATGCGTCAGTCTTCACGTCCACAAAGGACTCCGCCGAGCGCGTGTAAACGGTAGTGCCGCCCTTCTCGCCAGGCTGCAAATACGCACCAGCATCGACACCGAACACCGCCTCATCCTGCCAGGAAAACTGCACACACTGGGCGACGACCTTTTCCGGTTTGTCCGACGTCAGGGTTTTGTACGGGGTTCCAGTGCGGGCTTCGTTCATCGCCGAGCCCGCGCATCCCGCCAGCAATGTTACGGCCAGCGCCACCATCAGAATTCGCATTGCGTTCGCTCATCAAGAAAAAGCGGACTGTATCACCGCGGCACGGCGTATCGTTCTGCTTTACTTCATTTATACCGCGACACCGAGTGACGATTCGCGCACCCTGTCGCGCCATTAACACCGCATCGCCCGTTTTCCGGGCTTATTTTCTGGAAAGGTCATGACACCCAACGCCGAATACTACAAACCGACCGCTGAATATGCCGACAAGCTGATCAGCCAGATCGGTCAGACGCCGTCCTGGATCGCCAAGCGAATTGGCGTCACCGACAAGCGGATTCGTTACATCCTCGACGGCGAAAGAACCGTCAAAGGTGAAACCACGCCGATTCAAATGACGTATCCCGAGCAGTTTGCCCTCGAATGCCTGGCAGCAGCGGCCAAGGCCAGCAAGAAGCAGTCTTCGTAATCCAGCCTCAAGGAGCGACCATGGCGGCAACCGAACAGCAACACGAGCAAGCGCTGAAGAAGTTTCTCGATGAGCGCCCTGAACTGCGCGTCGAACTCGACAACCTCAACCCTCTGTTGGCTCAGGCCAAGGGCGAGACCGCGGCGCAGTACCGCGACGAACGCTTGCATGAAGCCTTCGAAGCCGAGGCCGAGCGCCTGGGATTGTTTGCCTGGGAACTGACGCTGCAACTGACTGCCGCGACGGCTGAGGACTATCAGGCACAGCGCCTGGAAGTACACAAGGAAGTGGCCGAGATGGCCGGCATGGACTGGATTGAGTATTGCGAGTTATATGGATTGAGTAAGTGACCATTTCGGTCGCTGCCTGAGGACGACCTTCGCTGATGTTGCCATCCCTCTCAACTGACCGCGCCAGCCCAGGCCATCTGCATACCCGCAAATGGCGCGGACGCATCGGCATGTCGCTGGTGGCCAGCCTCTCGGTGCTCGCTGGCATGACCGACGCCATCGGCTTCATGGCCAGCGGCGATTTCGTCTCGTTCATGAGCGGTAACACCACCCGCCTCGCCGTCGCCATCAGCGACGGCGACCTGGGCCTGACCTTGCGCCTGGTGATCCTCGTCGGCACCTTCATCGTCGGCAACGCCTTGGGGATTGTCGTCAGCCGCCTCGGCGGTCGCCGCGCGCTACCCTTGCTGCTGTGCATCGCCATGCTGCTCTGCGGCGCCGCCGCCTGGCCCTACGACGAACAATTGCCAGCGCTGTTGGCGGCGATCATCGCCATGGGCATGCTCAATGCCGCCGTGGAAGAAGTGAACGGCCTGCCGGTCGGCCTGACCTACGTCACCGGCGCCCTGTCGCGCTTCGGCCGTGGGCTGGGACGCTGGATGCTCGGCGAACGGCGCAACGGTTGGCGCGTGCAACTGATCCCCTGGACCGGAATGTTTGCCGGCGCGGTACTCGGCGCCGTGCTGGAACATCACCTGGGGCTCAAGGCGTTGTTTGTCAGCGGTCTGCTGGCCGGCGCGGTCGGGCTGCTGTCGCTGAAAATCCCGCGGCGCTGGCAGTTGGGTTACATGCCACGCTGAATCTTGTGTGGCCTGTGCGGGCCCCATCGCGAGCAAGCTCGCTCCCACAAGGGGTTTGTGGTGGATTCCGATTTTGTGTACGACACAGATCCCTTGTGGGAGCGAGCTTGCTCGCGATGGGGGCGACTCGGTCTACGAGTAAACGCCCTTCGCCGCCCCGGCCATAAAGCTTTATCATGGCCGCAGTTTTACTGATCGAGTCCGTCATGAAGTTCGCCATCGCGCTGTTTTCCGCTGCCCATGCGCCCTCCTCGCGCCGCGCCTTATTGTTTGCCCAGGCTGCGCTGGCCGGTGGACATGAAATTGTCCGGCTGTTTTTCTATCAGGACGGCGTCTACAACGCCTCCGGCAGCCTGGTCACACCGCAGGATGAGCAGGACTTGCCCAAGCAATGGCGCAATTTCGTCACCGAGCATCAACTGGACGGCGTCGTGTGCATCGCCGCGGCCCTGCGTCGTGGTGTGTTGAACGAAGAAGAAGCCGGGCGCTATCAACGTGAAGCCGTTGCGGTGGGCGCGCCGTGGGAATTGTCTGGTCTGGGCCAGTTGCATGACGCGGTGCAGGACGCTGACCGCCTGATCTGTTTCGGAGGCGCGTGAGGTGGCTAAATCCTTGCTGATTATCAGCCGTCAGGCGCCTTGGTCCGGGCCGAGCGCGCGCGAAGCGCTGGACATCGTGCTGGCCGGCGGTGCCTTTGATCTGCCGATCGGCCTGCTGTTTCTCGATGACGGGGTGTTCCAGCTCGCCGCGAAACAGGATGCCAAGGCCCTCCAGCAGAAGGACCTGAGCGCCAACCTGCAAGCCTTGCCGATGTTCGGTGTCGACGAGCTGTTTGTCTGTGGCGACAGCGTTGCGGAACGGGGTCTGAACCCGACTGGCTTGTCGCTGGAAGAAGCTCAAGTGCTGGCCGCCCACGAAATCACCGCACTTATTGACCGTTACGACCAGGTGATCACCCTCTGATGTCGACTTTGCATGTGTTGTCTCATTCCCCGTTCGGCGACGATCGCCTGACCAGTTGCCTGCGCTTGATTGGCGCTGACGATGCGCTGCTGCTGACTGGCGACGCGGCCTATGCGTTGCAACCGGACACCGCGCCGTTCAATGCGCTGAACGCCCGTAATCTGAAACTGTTCGTACTGGTCGAAGACGCCCAGGCTCGCGCGCTGGAGATTCCTGACACGGCCAAGGCCATCGATTACCCGGCCTTCGTCGAGCTGTCGATTCACTACGACAAGGTCAACAGTTGGCTATGAACTCCTTGACCGTCGGCGCACGCGCCATCGAGTTGGACAAGGACGGTTTCCTGGTCGAACTGAGCGACTGGTCCTCCGACGTAGCCAGCGCCCTGGCCGCCGCCGAAGACATCGAGTTGAGCCCCGAACACTGGGAAATCCTCGAACTGCTGCGCAGTTTCTATGCCGAATTCCAGCTGTCCCCGGCCACCCGTCCGCTGATCAAGTACACCGCGCTGAAGCTGGGCCCGGACAAGGGCAACAGCCTGCACCTGAACCGATTGTTCAAAGGCACCCCTGCCAAACTCGCCGCGAAACTGGCGGGCCTGCCCAAACCGACGAATTGCTTATGACCGACTACCCAGCGCTGACCCTCGAAACACCCGCCGAACACCCGTTCGCCCAGTTCGTGCGCATTCTCGGCAAAGGCAAACGCGGCGCCCGCGACCTGACCCGCGAGGAAGCCCGGGTCGCCATGGGCATGGTGCTCGACCACAAGGTCGAAGACACCCAGCTCGGCGCGTTCCTGATGCTGTTGCGCCACAAGGAAGAAAGCGCCGAGGAGATGGCGGGTTTTACCGAAGCGTTGCGTGAACGTTTACAGGCACCGACGTTGAATGTGGATCTGGACTGGCCAACCTACGCCGGCAAGAAGCGTCATCTGCCGTGGTATCTGCTGGCGGCCAAATGCCTGGCGCAAAATGGTCTGCGTATCTTCATGCATGGCGGCGGCGCGCATACGGCGGGTCGGCTCTATAGCGAACAATTGCTCGAAACGCTGCAGATCCCGCTATGCCGCGACTGGCAGCAGGTAGGTGTGGCGCTCGATAACGGCGGTCTGGCGTTCATGCCTTTAGTCGATTGGGCGCCCCAGCTTCAGCGCATGATCGACCTGCGCAATACATTGGGCCTGCGTTCGCCAATCCATTCCCTGACCCGGATTCTCAACCCGTTGAGTGCCCGCTGTGGTCTGCAAAGCATTTTCCACCCCGGTTACCAGGCGGTGCATCGCGATGCCAGCGGCTTGCTCGGGGACACCGCAATCGTGATCAAGGGCGACGGCGGCGAAATCGAGATCAACCCGGACGCCGACAGTCACTTGTACGGCACCACTGGCGGCGAAAGCTGGGACGAGGAATGGCCGCAGCTGTCGAGCCAGCGCCACGTCAAACCGGCCACCCTCGATCCCGAGCATTTGAAAGCCGTGTGGCGTGGCGATGTAGTCGACAGCTACCCGCAAATGGCGCTGATTTCGACCATGGCCCTGGCCTTGCGCGGTCTCGGCCAGACTCGCGAACAGGCCTTCGAAACCGCCCAGCAGTACTGGGATGCTCGGAACAAATCGATTTAACCGATCATAAGCGCCCAACCTTTGCGCTTTTTTATCGAACCTATGCGAATAGACTCCTCTCCAACGCTTATTGGCTGAGGAGTCTTGAACATGGGTTTGTTAGTTGAAGGTCGCTGGCATGACCAGTGGTACGAAAGCGGCAAGGACGGCACGTTCCAGCGTGAACAAGCGCAGCGTCGTAACTGGCTGACCGCCGACGGCAAACCCGGCCCGACAGGTGTCGGTGGCTTCGCGGCCGAGGCCGGTCGTTATCACCTCTACGTGTCCCTCGCCTGTCCATGGGCTCACCGCACGCTGATCCTGCGCAAACTCAAAGGCCTCGAAAGCCTCATCGACGTCTCGGTGGTCAGTTGGTTGATGCTGGAAAACGGCTGGACCTTCGACCGAAACCTCGGATCGACCGGCGACAAACTCGATCACTTTAATTTCATGCACCAGCGCTACACCGCCGATACCGCCGACTACACCGGCCGCGTCACCGTGCCGGTGCTCTGGGACAAACAGCAGAATCGCATCGTCAACAATGAATCGGCGGAGATCATCCGCATGTTCAATGGCGCCTTCGATGATTTGACGGGTAATGACCTGGATTTCTACCCGGCGCCGCTGCGGGGCGAGATCGACGCGCTGAACGAACGGATTTATCCGGCGGTGAACAATGGCGTGTATCGCGCAGGGTTTGCCACGTCGCAGCAGGCGTATGAAGAGGCGTTCGATGATGTGTTTGCCGAGCTGGATCGGCTGGAGTTGCTGTTAAGCGAGAACCGTTACCTGGTCGGTGAATACCTGACGGAAGCGGATATTCGGCTGTTCACCACGTTGATTCGCTTTGATGCGGTGTATTACGGGCACTTCAAGTGCAACCTGCGACGGATTGTCGATTACCCGAATCTGTCGAACTGGCTGCGGGAGATTTATCAGTGGCCGGGGATTGCCGAGACGGTGGATTTTGAGCACATCAAGAATCACTACTACGGCAGCCACAAGACCATCAATCCGACCGGGATTGTGCCTAAAGGGCCGGCGCAGTACTTCACAGCGCCGCATGATCGGGAACGGTTGAGCGGGAAAGGGGTTTGGCTCAAGAGCCAGGCCTGATCTGAAATACTGGGCGGTTTTGAGGGCCCCATCGCGAGCAAGCTCGCTCCCACAGGGGATTTGTGAACGACACAAATCAAATGTGGGAGCGAGCTTGCTCGCGATGGGGGCGACGCGGTCTCTAGACTTGCGCCTGAGCGCCCTCGAACCACGCCAGTTTCTCGCGCAATTGCACCACTTCCCCAACGATCACCAGCGTCGGCGCATGCACTTCATGCTCCGCCACCAGACTTGGCAAATCGGCCAACGTACCGGTAAACACCCGCTGATTGACCGTGGTGCCCTGCTGGATCAACGCCGCCGGCGTATCCGCGGCGCGACCATGCTTGATCAACTGTTCACAGATGATCGGCAAACCCACCAACCCCATGTAAAACACCAGGGTTTGCGCCGGCGCGACCAGGTCGGCCCACGGCAAATCGGTGGAACCGTCCTTCAAGTGCCCAGTGACAAAACGCACAGACTGCGCGTAATCACGGTGAGTCAGCGGAATCCCGGCATACGCCGCGCAACCGCTGGCCGCAGTGATGCCCGGCACCACCTGGAACGGGATGCCATGGGCCGCCAGTTCTTCGATCTCTTCACCACCGCGCCCGAAGATGAACGGATCACCGCCCTTCAACCGCACCACCCGCTTGCCTTGCTTGGCCAAATCCACCAATTGCTGGTTGATCTGATCCTGCGGCACGGCGTGATCGGCGCGGCGCTTGCCGACGTAAATCCGCTCGGCATCGCGACGGCACAAATCCAGAATCGCCGGCGCCACCAAGCGGTCATACAGCACCACATCGGCTTGCTGCATCAGGCGCAAGGCGCGGAAGGTCAGCAGGTCGGGATCACCCGGGCCGGCGCCCACCAAATAGACTTCGCCCGTTGCAGTCGGCGCTTCACCGGCAATTTTCGCCAGCATCAAGCGCTCGGCTTCGGCGCCCTGCCCGGCCAGTTGCCGGTCGGCAATCGGACCCTGGAAGACATCTTCCCAGAACGCCCGACGCTGCTGCACATCCGGGAACAGGCGTTTGACCTGGCTGCGAAACCGCGCTGCCAGGCCGGCCAGTTGACCGTAGGTGGAAGGAATCCAGGTTTCCAGTTTGGCGCGGATCAACCGCGCCAGCACCGGCGCATCGCCGCCGCTGGAGACCGCAATGATCAAAGGAGAACGGTCGACGATCGCCGGGAAGATCACGCTGCACAAGGCTGGCGCGTCCACCACATTGACCGGCACGCAACGCCGATGAGCATCGGCGGAGACTTGCGCGTTCAGCGGTTCGTCGTCGGTGGCGGCGATGATCAGCCCGCAACCGTCCAGGTCCGACCCAACGTAGCCTCGCACCAGACACTCGCCACCACTGCCGGCAACCAGTTCGCGCAGTTGCGGTTCGATTTCAGGTGCGACCACCCGCAGCAGCGCACCGGCTTCGGCCAGCAGGCGGGATTTGCGCAAGGCAATCTCCCCCCCGCCGACGACCAAGACACGACTGCCGCGAAGGTTATGGAACAGCGGCAGATAGTCCATTTAGCCGATGACCTCAAGGCCACCCATGTACGGTTTCAGTACGTCTGGCACACGGATCGAACCGTCGGCTTGCTGGTAGTTTTCCAGCACCGCCACCAGGGTACGACCGACCGCCAGGCCGGAACCGTTCAGGGTGTGAACCAGTTCAGGCTTGCCGGTTTCCGGGTTGCGGAAACGCGCTTGCATGCGACGGGCCTGGAAATCACCGCAGTTGGAGCACGACGAAATCTCGCGGTATTTGTCCTGGCTCGGGATCCACACTTCCAGGTCGTAGGTCTTGACCGCGCTGAAGCCCATGTCACCGGTGCACAGCGCAATGGTGCGATATGGCAGCTCGAGCAATTGCAGGACTTTTTCAGCGTTGGCAGTCAGGCCTTCCAGCGCTTCCATCGAGGTCGACGGCTCAACGATCTGGACCATTTCAACCTTGTCGAACTGGTGCTGACGGATCATGCCGCGCGTATCGCGACCCGAAGCACCAGCCTCGCTGCGGAAGCATGGGGTGTGGGCGACGAACTTGATCGGCAGCAGTTTCGAATCGACGATTTCGCCAGCGACGATGTTGGTCAGCGACACTTCAGCGGTCGGGATCAGGTACAGATCGGCTTCGCCTTCGCGAGTGATCTTGAACAGGTCTTCTTCGAACTTCGGCAGCTGACCGGTGCCTTGCAGCGCCGGCGCTTGAACCAGATAAGGCGTGTAGGCCTCTTCGTAACCGTGTTCGCTGGTGTGCAGGTTGATCATGAACTGCGCCAGGGCGCGGTGCATACGAGCGATCGGGCCGCGCAACAGGGCGAAACGGGCGCCGGACAGCTTGGCGGCGGTTTCGAAGTCCAGCCAGCCGAATTTCTCGCCCAGGGCGACGTGGTCCTGAACCGGGAAATCGAACGCGGTCGGGGTGCCCCAGCGGCGCACTTCGACGTTGCCGTCTTCGTCATCACCGATCGGCACGGATTCGTGCGGCAGGTTCGGGATGCCGAGCAGGATCGAATCCAGATCGGTCTGAATCCCGTCCAGCTCGACTTTACCGTCACTCAACTCGTTCGCCATGCGCTCGACGTCAGCCATCAGCGGTGCGATGTCTTCGCCGCGCTGCTTGGCCTGGCCGATGGATTTGGAGCGCGCATTACGTTCTGCCTGCAGTGCTTCGGTGCGGGTCTGGACGGTCTTGCGCTGTTCTTCCAGCGCTTCGATGCGCGCAACATCCAGCGTGTAGCCACGGGATGCCAGGCGGTCCGCTACGTCCTGAAGGTTGCTACGTAACAGTTTGGAATCGAGCATGTCGGTCTCTCGTTATCAAAGTTTGGTCAAGGACAGGCCAGCCCAGGTAGCGAGCAGCCCGCCGAATACGCTGATGGCAGCATAGACAAAAGCCAGCGGCAGTTGCCCGGTTTCCAGCAGACGCACCGTATCCAGTGAAAAAGATGAAAAAGTCGTCAGCCCCCCGAGGAAGCCGACCATCAACCCGGCGCGCACCTCAATCGGCACCTCCGGGCGTACTAAAAACAGACCGTATAGAACGCCGATCAGCAAACAGCCGACGATATTAACGGCCAGCGTCGCGGTATAGAAGTGCCGCGGCCAATTAGCGTTGATCCAGTTACCCGTGGCAAAGCGCAAAAGCGTTCCGGCGATACCGCCCACAGAAACGGCAACGATCAATGGGATCACTATTTTCTCCGCTGCCGGGGGCTGAGACGGTCAAGTTGCGCGAGGTGATTGAGCTTCTCGCCGATCTTCAGCTCCAGGCCACGCGGCACCGGCTGATAGAACGGTTGTGGCTCGAGTTCTTCCGGGAAATAGTCTTCGCCAGCGGCATAAGCGTCCGGCTCATCGTGGGCGTAACGGTATTCGTCGCCATAACCCAATTGCTTCATCAATTTGGTCGGCGCGTTGCGCAGGTGCAGCGGCACTTCCAGCGAACCGTGTTCGGTGGCGCTGCGCATGGCGGCTTTGAACCCCATGTACACCGCGTTGCTTTTCGGCGCGCAAGCCAGATAGGTAATGGCCTGGGCCACCGCCAATTCGCCTTCGGGGCTGCCGAGGCGCTCCTGCACTTCCCACGCCGCCAGACACAGGCTCAGGGCGCGGGGGTCGGCATTGCCGATGTCTTCGCTGGCCATGCGCACCACGCGCCGGGCCAGGTACAACGGATCGCAACCGCCGTCGATCATTCGGGCGAACCAGTACAGCGCGCCGTCGGGATTGGAGCCGCGCACGGATTTATGCAGCGCAGAGATCTGGTCGTAAAACGCTTCACCGCCCTTGTCGAAACGCCGGCGGGTATCACCAAGCAGGCTTTGCAGCAGATCGACGCCGATCTCGCTGTTGTCTTCAGCCAGGTCAGAGGCGTTTTCCAGCAGATTGAGCAGACGCCGGCCATCGCCATCGGCGGCCGACAGCAGCATCTGGAAACCTTCATCGCTAAGGGTCAGTTGCCGTTTGCCCAGGCCACGCTCTTCAGTCAGCGCGCGATGCACCAACTTGCGCAGGGCCGCTTCATCGAGGCTTTTGAGCACGTAGACGCGAGCCCGGGAGAGCAACGCGTTGTTGAGTTCAAACGAGGGGTTTTCAGTGGTTGCGCCGATGAAAATCAGCGTGCCGTCTTCAACGTACGGCAGGAACGCATCCTGCTGGGACTTGTTGAAGCGATGCACTTCATCGACGAACAGGATGGTCCGCTTGCCGTACTGCCCGGCCTGCTGCTTGGCGATTTCTACCGCCTGACGGATTTCCTTCACGCCGGCCAATACCGCCGAAACCGTTTCGAAGTGCGCATCCGAGACTTCCGCCAGCAGCCGCGCCAGTGTGGTTTTTCCCACACCCGGCGGGCCCCAGAAAATCATCGAGTGCAGGGCACCCTGCTCCAGGGCTTCGCGCAAAGGCTTGCCGCGAGCGAGCACGTGTTCCTGACCGACGTACTCGTCCAGATTGGCCGCACGCAAACGGGCGGCCAAGGGCTGAGCAATCGGGGCACTGCGAAACAGGTCCATCACGTGCGGTTGAAACCTCGCTTTATTACGCAGTTCTCAAGTCTGGCGAAATCCTGTGGCGAGGGAGCTTGCTCCCGCTGGACTGCACAGCAGTCCCATTTTGGGGGGCACTTCGCGCCCCAGCGGGAGCAAGCTCCCTCGCCACACAAGCTCGTTCTCACAGGTTATGCGTCTTACTCTTGGATCACATCGGCACCCTTGGGGATGTCGAACTTGAACTTGGACGCCGGAATCGGCTCGTTAGCCTTGACGCCGGTGAACAGGATGTTGGTGCGCTGACCGACGCTGTCGATCATCTGCATGTCATTGACCAAACCGTTACGGAACGACAAGCGCAGGCTGTCGAACAGGGTGTCCTTGGTTTTCGGCTTCAAGGTGAAGTCGATCACGCCACCGGCTTCCTTGGCGCTGATGTCGAAGCTCTGGCTGATCTTGGACACGTCACCGGACAGCAACAACGCCGGGGTCTGGGTCAGGCGCTGATCGAGGTTCTTGATGGTGGCCTGTTCCAGGTCCGGATCCCACAACGTTACCTTCTTGCCATCGGAGACCATCGTTTGTTCGGCCGGCGCGTTGGTGTGCCAGTAAAACAAGCCAGGACGCTGCAAGGACATTTCACCCGCGGTTTCCTGCAACTGGGTGCCACTGCCGTCGAGGGTCAGCTGGGAGAAACGCGCGGTCAGGGTCTGGGATTTTTCCAGCAGTTGGGTCAGACGTGCCACGTCCTTGTCATCGGCGTGGGCCGAGAGCGTGGTCAAAGCCAAAACCGGCAGCAACAGCATGCGGATAAGACGCATGGGAGTCCTCATAACATTCGTGGGGGTGCGATGGCGCGTCATTACGCCACCGCGTTTCAATCAATTCAGTCGCGTACCGGGCCCGGAGCCAGGACTTCACGCGAACCGTTGGTGTTCATGGACGTCACGACCCCGGCCATTTCCATGGCTTCGATCATGCGCGCGGCGCGGTTGTAGCCGATTTTCAGCTTGCGCTGAACCGCAGAGATGGACGCGCGACGGCTTTCCAGTACGAACTGCACCGCTTCGTCGTAGAGCGCGTCGGATTCACTGTCTTCGTCGCCACCGCTGCCGCCTTCAAAGCCGCTACCCGGCTCTTCGACACCGGCGAGAATCTCGTCGTTGTATTCTGGCGCGCCGCGCAGTTTCCAGGCTTCAACCACCCGGTGAACCTCGTCATCGGACACAAAGGCGCCGTGGACACGGATCGGCAGGCTGGTGCCCGGCGGCATGTAGAGCATGTCACCGTGGCCCAACAGTTGTTCGGCACCGCCCTGATCGATAATGGTCCGGGAGTCGATCTTGCTCGACACCTGGAACGCCATTCGCGTCGGAATGTTGGCCTTGATCAGACCGGTAATCACATCAACCGACGGCCGCTGGGTCGCGAGGATCAAGTGGATACCGGCAGCACGCGCCTTCTGGGCGATACGGGCGATCAGTTCTTCAACCTTCTTGCCGACGATCATCATCATGTCGGCGAATTCGTCCACCACCACGACGATGGTCGGCAGCTTGGTCAGCAGCGGCGCTTCGTCGTGAATGCTTTCGCGCTTGTACAACGGATCGGTCAATGGCGTACCGGCGTCCTGGGCTTCCTTGACCTTGGCATTGAAGCCCGACAGGTTACGCACGCCCATTTTCGCCATCAGTTTGTAGCGACGCTCCATCTCCGCCACGCTCCAGCGCAGGGCGTTGGCGGCGTCCTTCATGTCGGTCACGACCGGGCACAACAGGTGCGGAATGCCTTCGTAGATCGACAGCTCAAGCATTTTCGGGTCGATCATGATCAGCTTGGCGTCTTCCGGGCCGGACTTGAACAGGATCGACAGGATCATCGCGTTCACGCCCACCGACTTACCGGAACCGGTCGTACCGGCCACCAGCAAGTGAGGCATTTTCGCCAGGTCGGTGATGACCGGTTTGCCACCGATGTCGTGACCCAGGGCCAAAGTAACCGGCGACTTGAAGTTGTCGTACTCGGGGGTCGACAGCACTTCGGAGAAGCGCACGATCTGGCGGTCTTCGTTAGGAATTTCGATACCGACGGTGGTCTTGCCCGGAATCACTTCCACCACACGCACGCTGGTCACGGCCAGGGAGCGTGCCAGGTCTTTCGCCAGATTGGAGATGCGGCTGACCTTGACGCCGGCCGCTGGCTGGATTTCGTAACGGGTAATCACCGGGCCCGGGTGAATCGAATCCACCGAGACTTCGACGCCGAATTCCTTCAGCTTGATTTCCAGCAAGTGGCCGACCGCCGCCAGGGATTCAGGCGAGTAATTGAGTTGTTTCTTTTCTGCGGGATCGAGAATCGAGATCGGCGGCAAGGTGCCTTCGACGGCGCTGTCGACGAACAACGGCGCCTGTTTCTCTTTTTCCACGCGTTTGCTGGGCGCCGCTGGCTTGGGCGGCGCCGGGGCAATCACCGGCGGCACCTGCTTCTCGCGGTCCGACATGTGTTTGCTCAGGGCTTGCTCGCGTTCGATCAGGCGTTCCTTGACCTTGGCTTGCTCACGCTTGTCTGTGACCGTCGGAGCGACCACGTCATGCACGCGATCGTCGACTTCACGCAACTGCGCAACCAATTGTTTGCGCTCGACACGAGCCGCCCACCAGCGATTGGCCGCGCCCTGGAACAATTCGAACAGGTCGAGGGTGATCTTGCCGGTGAGGTCCATCACCTTGAACCACGACAGGTCGGTGAACACCGTCAGGCCAAACAGGAACAGCGCGATGAACAACAGCGTACTGCCCTGAATATTCAGGGCGTTCCTGGCCAGATCACCGAGGCTTTCGCCCAAAGCGCCGCCAGCGCCGGCCGGCAGACCGGTCGCGGCGTGAAAATGGATATGGGCCAGGGCCGCGCCCGACAGCACCAGGAACACCAGGCCAATCAGGCGCCAGGAGAACAGCCAGCCGCTCCACTCCCACTGCTCGTGGCGTTGACGGAAGATTTGATATGCCTTGATCGCCAGCAACAGCGGGAAGATGTAGGCGAAGTAACCCAACACCATGAACAGGATATCGGCGCTGTAGGAGCCGACCGGTCCGCCGAAGTTCTGCACATCGTCGATCTTGCTGTTATGGCTCCAGCCCGGATCGTCCTTGCCATAGGTCAACAAGGCCATCATCAGGAACAGGCACAAGCCGCCGATGGCGATCAATGCACCTTCCTTGAGCCGGTAGTGCAATTGCTGGCGCCAGAGCGGAACGACTGTTTTTGGTGCTGCGGTGGATTTCTTCAAAACGCTTCTTTTCCTGCGCCTGTGGCGCGTCCATCTGTTGAATGACTATAAAAAACTGCCCAATCCAGGCAGGTAAAAAAGTGAACAGGCGTAACTGGGACTACTTTTAACACTACGCTCCGGTTTTTATAAACACGGCGCGTACCGCTTATTTTATTACAAGCACTGTAACAGGCAGGCATTGTACGGGTTTGTTCGTCCGATGCCATGCTTGAAACCCAAGGTGTAGCATAGCCAACAGCACATTACTCGCGGTTCAATTTGAGCATGCATTCTCTTTTGTGACAAAGGCTTATGAGGTGTTTTTATGAGCGAAGCGAAGCATTCCCGCCTGATCATTCTGGGTTCCGGCCCTGCCGGTTACAGCGCAGCCGTTTATGCCGCACGCGCCAACCTCAAACCCGTTGTCATTACCGGCATACAGGCAGGTGGCCAGCTCACCACCACCGTCGAAGTCGACAATTGGCCCGGTGATGTCGAAGGCCTCACTGGACCGGTGCTGATGGAACGCATGCAAAAACACGCCGAGCGCTTTCATACAGAGATCGTTTACGACCACATCCACACCGCCAAGTTGCAACAACGCCCGTTCGAACTTATCGGCGACGGCGGCACTTACACCTGTGACGCGCTGATTATCGCCACCGGCGCCTCGGCGCAATACCTGGGGCTGCCATCGGAAGAGACGTTCGCTGGCAGAGGGGTTTCGGCTTGCGCGACGTGCGACGGTTTCTTCTACCGCAATCAGGTGGTCGCGGTCGTGGGCGGCGGCAACACGGCAGTTGAAGAAGCGCTGTACCTGTCGAACATCGCCAAGGAAGTTCACCTGATTCACCGGCGCGACAAGTTGCGCTCGGAGAAGATTCTTCAGGACAAGCTCTTCGAAAAAGCCGCCAAAGGCAATATCCGCCTGCACTGGAACCAGAACCTCGATGAAGTGCTGGGCGATGCCAGCGGTGTGACCGGCGCCCGCCTAAGGGATAGCCATACGGGCGAAACCCGTGAATTGGCGCTGGCCGGCGTGTTCATCGCCATCGGCCACAAACCCAATACCGACCTGTTCGAGGGCCAGCTGAAAATGCGTGACGGCTACCTGCTGGTCAAAGGCGGCAGCGAAGGCGACGCTACCAGTACCGAAATCCCGGGCGTGTTTGCCGCCGGTGACGTGGCCGATCACGTTTACCGCCAGGCCGTCACATCTGCCGGGGCCGGCTGCATGGCCGCGCTGGACGCCGAGAAGTATCTCGACGACATTCCAGTCGTTTGACGGCACACTTCACGGTGGGCCCACCCGCCCACCACTGCCCTCCCCTTCTGCAAGCCCGGATGCCATGCTGACTTGGTTACAACGCAATACTCTGACCTTCCCGCCCCTGGAAAAAGCCATGCGCGATCCCAACGGGCTGTTGGCCGCGGGCGGCGATCTGTCCGCCGATCGTCTGATTCAGGCCTATCGCCACGGCTGTTTTCCGTGGTTCTCGGAAGGCCAGCCGATTCTCTGGTGGTCGCCGGATCCGCGCACCGTACTGTTTCCCGACGAACTGCATGTCTCGCGCAGCCTGAACAAACTACTGCGCCAGCAACGCTATCAAGTGACCTTTGATCAGGATTTTGCCGCGGTCATCCGCGCTTGCGCCGCGCCTCGGGATTACGCCGACGGCACCTGGATCACCGAAGCCATGCAGAACGCCTACCTCGAGCTGCACAGGCGTGGCTACGCCCATTCGGTGGAAGTCTGGGACCAGGGTGAACTGGTCGGCGGACTCTATGGCCTGGCGATGGGTCAGCTGTTTTTCGGCGAGTCCATGTTCAGCCGCGCCGACAACGCCTCGAAATATGGCTTTGCCACACTGGTCCGACATCTGAAAGACTCAGGCTTCGTGCTGATCGACTGCCAGATGCCTACCGACCATCTGCACAGCCTCGGCGCCCGGGCGATTCCTCGCAGCGAGTTTGCCGGTTACCTTGCGCGGCATCTGGATCAGCCCAGCCGCGCAACCTGGGTTTGCTGAGCGACTTTTGTCCGTGTGGCTTACACTTAATTCAAAGCTTATTCCCGAGGGTTGATCATGACCGAGTTGGCGCGTTTGAAGTTTTATGCCACTCAGCCCCACTCTTGCAGTTATCTGCCCGAGGAGCAGGCCACGACCTTGTTCCTCGACCCTAGTCAGCCCATGGATGTGCATGTCTATGCAGACCTGTCTGAAATGGGTTTCCGTCGTAGCGGCGATCATCTTTACCGGCCTCATTGCCAGAATTGCAATGCATGCGTACCGGCGCGCATCCCTGTGGCGCAATTTTCGCCCAACCGCCAGCAGAAACGCATCTTCAAACGCAACGTCGACCTTCAGGTGCGCCCTGCCAGGCCGCAATTCAGCGAAGAGTATTTCGACCTTTATCAGCGGTATATCGAACAGCGTCACGCCGATGGCGATATGTACCCGCCGAGTCGCGATCAGTTTGCGACGTTCCTGGTACGTGACCTGCCGTTTTCCCGATTCTACGAATTCCGTCTCGAAGGACGACTGGTGGCGGTGGCCGTCACCGATTTGCTGCCGAACGGTCTGTCGGCGGTCTACACCTTCTACGAGCCCGCTGAAGAACGCCGCAGCCTGGGGCGTTATGCGATTCTCTGGCAAATCGCCGAGGCTCAGCGTCTGGGGCTGGAAGCCGTCTATCTGGGCTATTGGATCAAAAACTGCAAAAAGATGAGCTACAAGACTCAATATCGCCCTATCGAACTGCTGATTAATCAGCGCTGGGTCATCCTGAACTAGAGCAAGCCGTAAACCCCTTGGCTTAAACCCCATTTTTCGGGCACAATGCACGCCGCTTTTGCCTGGCGCAGTTGCACCGGGCCATTCATTGGACACCGAGGGCTTTACTGCATGTCGAAAGAAGACAGCTTCGAAATGGAAGGCACTGTCGTCGACACCCTGCCCAACACCATGTTTCGTGTGGAGTTGGAAAATGGGCACGTCGTAACCGCGCATATTTCCGGCAAGATGCGCAAGAACTACATTCGTATTCTTACCGGTGACAAAGTGCGCGTCGAGCTGACGCCCTATGACTTGAGCAAAGGGCGCATCACTTACCGCGCTCGCTAATCAAGTCAATACAAAACGCCCGGTTTATGCCGGGCGTTTTTGTGTCTGCGATTTGATGGGGTTTTGGGTTTTGGGTTTTGGGTTTTGGGTGAATATCCGTTGCTGCGGTGATGGCTGATTATGGTTTCGCTCTTACAGCGAGTCACTTTTCCAAACGCCGAAAAGTAACCAAAAGGCTTCGCCCCGGCGTACGGCGCCTCGCTAAAGCTCCGCGTTCCCTCGCTCCGGTATCCATCAGGGGACATCGCCTACGGTCTGCTTCGCTACGACCTCCTCTCGATGTGTTCGGCTTCGCCGCACGGCGCTACGCGCCTAATCCCCTGATGAACACCTCCACTCGGCCTGCCGAAGGGGCGAAAGATCAAAAGCAGGATCAACATCTAAAGCCACAGCCACAGCCAGATCTAAAGATCGCAGCCTCGTTTCACTCGACAGCTCCTACAGAGGATGGGTGTACACCCGCCCCTCACCACTCAACAGGCCGAGCGTTAGCTCGCCAGCAGCTCTTGATCTTGCTCTGCCCGCCCCTTCGGGAGGCTGAGTGGAGGTGTTCATCTGGGGGGCAGGCGCGTAGCGCCGTTCGACGAAGTCGAACACATCGAGAGGAGGTCGTCGCGAAGCAGACCGTAGGCGATGCCCCCAGATGAATACCGGAGCGAAGGAACGCCGAGCCTTAGCGAGGGGCCGGACGCTCGGGGCGAGCCTTTTTTTGCTTACTTATTTTTGGCGTTTGAAAAAAAAGTGAGTCGCCGTAAGGGCGAAACCCTAAGTAGCCGTTACCGCAGGAATGGATATACACCTAAAACAAAAAAGGCGCCCGAAGGCGCCTTTTGCTTTACAGCAACAACCGTCAGGCCATCTCTGCTGTGGTCTCGAAGTCGAAGGTCAGCTCGCCGTCCTTGAGATCGATATGAACCACACCACCATGGTCGGCCAGTTCGCCAAACAGGATTTCTTCCGCCAGCGGACGCTTGATCTTGTCCTGAATCAAACGCGCCATTGGTCGAGCGCCCATTGCCGTGTCGTAGCCGCTTTCTGCCAACCAGGTGCGCGCCGCGTCCGTCACTTCCAGCTGCACGCGCTTGTCTTCCAGCTGCGCCTGAAGCTCGGTAAGGAACTTGTCCACCACGCTTTTGATGACCTCATGGCTGAGGCGACCAAACTGGATAATGGTGTCCAGACGGTTGCGGAACTCCGGCGTGAAGCTCTTCTTGATCACTTCCATCGCATCGGACGAGTGGTCCTGATGGGTGAAACCGATCGAAGCGCGAGCTGCCGTTTCGGCACCGGCGTTGGTCGTCATGATGACGATCACGTTACGGAAGTCCGCCTTGCGCCCGTTGTTATCGGTCAGCGTACCGTGGTCCATGACCTGCAGCAGCAGGTTAAAGACTTCCGGATGCGCCTTCTCGATCTCATCGAGCAACAGCACGCAGTGAGGCTGCTTGGTGATGGCTTCGGTCAGCAGACCGCCCTGATCGAACCCGACATAGCCTGGAGGCGCACCGATCAGACGCGATACGGTGTGGCGCTCCATGTACTCGGACATGTCGAAACGAACCAGTTCGATACCCAACGCTTTGGCCAACTGACGCGCCGCTTCGGTTTTACCGACACCGGTTGGCCCTGCGAACAGGAACGAGCCGACAGGCTTGTCAGGCGACTTGAGGCCGGCACGGGACAGTTTGATCGCGGTCGACAACGAGTCGATTGCGGCATCCTGGCCAAATACTGTCAGCTTCAAGTCACGCTCAAGGTTACGCAGCAGCTCTTTGTCGGAGCTGGTGACGTGCTTAGGCGGAATCCGCGCGATTTTCGCGACGATGTCCTCGACTTGAGGCACTTCGATGCGTTTCACGCGTTTCTCGATTGGCTGCAGACGCTGGTAGGCGCCCGCCTCGTCGATGACGTCGATGGCTTTGTCCGGCATGTGCCGGTCATTGATGTAGCGCGAGGCCAGTTCGGCTGCCGCACGCAACGCTTCATCGCTGTATTCGATGTTGTGATGCGCTTCGAAACGACCTTTCAGGCCGCGCAGGATGCCAATGGTGTCTTCCACCGAAGGTTCCGACACATCGACCTTCTGGAAGCGCCGGGCCAAAGCACGGTCCTTCTCGAAGATCCCGCGGAATTCCTGGAACGTGGTCGAACCGATGCAGCGGATATCACCCGACGACAGCAGCGGCTTGAGCAGGTTCGAGGCATCCATGACGCCACCCGACGCGGCACCCGCACCGATAATGGTGTGGATTTCGTCGATGAACAGGATCGCCTGCGGACGTTTTTTCAGCTCATTGAGCAGCGCTTTGAAGCGTTTCTCGAAATCGCCGCGGTATTTGGTCCCCGCCAGCAAGGCCCCCAGATCGAGGGAATACACCACGCTGTTGGCCAGCAGGTCCGGCACCTGGTTGTCGACAATGCGCTTGGCCAGACCTTCGGCAATCGCGGTTTTACCCACGCCCGCCTCGCCCACCAACAGCGGATTGTTTTTGCGACGACGCGCCAGGATCTGCGCAACGCGCTCGACTTCCAGCTCACGGCCTACCAATGGATCGATACGACCCTGGCGCGCGAGTTCGTTGAGGTTGCTGGCATAAGCATCCAGAGGATTGCCTGAAGAAGAAGACTCACCGCCCTCGTCGTCCTGCATATCTTGTTCACCTTCAGAGTGATCGCCATGCCCCGGCACTTTGGAAATGCCGTGTGCGATGTAGTTGACGACATCGATGCGCGCAACGCTCTGCTGTTTCAGCAGGAACACTGCCTGACTCTCTTGCTCACTGAAGATCGCGACCAGTACGTTGGCGCCAGTCACTTCGCGTTTGCCCGAGCTCTGTACGTGAAAGACAGCACGTTGCAGAACACGCTGGAAGCCCAGGGTTGGCTGGGTCTCACGATCCTCGTCATGAACGGGGATCAATGGCGTGGTGGAGTCGATGAACTCCTGCAGATCGTGCTTGAGTTTGTCGAGGTTTGCGCCGCAGGCACGCAAAACGGTGGCGGCAGCCTCATTGTCCAATAGGGCCAGCAGGAGGTGTTCGACAGTCATGAATTCATGACGTTTCGATCGAGCCTCCTTGAAGGCAAGATTGAGGGTGACTTCGAGCTCGCGGTTTAACATAGCTTCACCTCATACCCAAGTGGTCGGCGATTAACCGTCCTTCTCGATTTCACAGAGTAGCGGATGCTGGCTTTCCCTGGCGTACTGGTTGACCTGCATGGCCTTAGTCTCGGCGATGTCGCGGGTAAACACTCCACATACTGCCCGTCCTTCTGTGTGGACGGCCAGCATGACCTTGGTCGCCAGCTCCCGATTCAGGTTAAAAAACACCTCGAGCACTTCGACGACGAAATCCATCGGTGTGTAGTCATCATTGAACAAAACCACCTTGTACATCGGCGGCGCCTGTAAAGCAGGCTTTGCCTCCTGAACAGCAATGCCTGCGGAATCGTCGTCGTGAGGCTCCGGGTGATCTTTTTGGAGAGCCGGGCGATCCTGATTGAATGTTAGTCGAATCTGGCTGATTGCATGCATGGAAAGAAAGGTTCGTCAGTTGTTCAAATACAGTGGTGGGGGCGGCTATGGACGATTTCAACTCCGACCGCCCGGTCACCTTGACTATCGGCAAAACGGTGTTACAACCAATAGAGCCCACAGTGGGTAAAAAAGGTCCGCGGAGTCAATCTTATTTCCAGGAAATGACTGCGGATGAACTGGATGATACTCCAGTGATGGAGTCTGTTGCAGAGGGATATGGGTATGTCAGTCGGTAAGGTGAAATGGTTCAACAATGCCAAGGGATTCGGTTTCATTAACACCGACGCCAGAGAAGGTCGTGACGAAGACGGTCATCTTATTGATTTCTTTGCACACTATTCGGCCATTGAAATGGACGGATACAAGACTCTCAAGGCCGGGCAACTCGTAAGCTTCGAGATCGTCCAGGGACCCAAAGGGCTGCATGCAGTCAAGATTGGGGCTGCCACGACCGAGAACGAACAGGCCGCACCTACCACCCAACAGGAAACAGTGTCGAGCTGACGCAACCTGTCATCCAGTCATAAAAAAACCGCCCGAAGGCGGTTTTTTTAATGCTGATTCGCTTACATATGCAGCTTACATATGCGAGATGAGCGCATCACCAAACGCCGAAGAAGACAGCAGCTTCGCGCCTTCCATCAGACGGTGGAAGTCATAGGTCACGGTCTTGGCGGAAATCGCGCCATTGGTGCCCTTGATGATCAGATCCGCCGCTTCAGTCCAGCCCATGTGGCGCAGCATCATCTCTGCGGACAGGATCAGGGAACCCGGGTTGACCTGGTCCTTGCCTGCGTACTTCGGCGCAGTACCGTGGGTCGCTTCGAACATCGCAATGGTGTCAGACAAGTTGGCACCCGGTGCGATACCGATACCGCCCACTTCCGCCGCCAGGGCGTCGGAGAGGTAGTCGCCGTTCAGGTTCAGGGTCGCGATCACATCGTATTCAGCCGGGCGCAGCAGGATCTGCTGGAGCATGGCGTCGGCGATGGCATCTTTGACGATAACGTTCTTGCCGGTTTTCGGGTTTTTGAACTGCATCCACGGACCGCCATCGAGCAGGGTCGCGCCGAACTCTTCAGCCGCCACTTCGTAGGCCCACTCCTTGAAGGCACCTTCGGTGAACTTCATGATGTTGCCTTTGTGCACGATGGTCAGCGAGTCGCGGTCGTTGTCGACCACATACTGCAGAGCTTTTCGCGCCAGGCGCTTGGTGCCTTGCAGCGAAACCGGCTTGATGCCGATACCGCAGTTTTCGTCGAAACGGATCTTGGTGACGCCCATTTCATCTTTAAGGAACTTGATGACTTTGGTCGCTTCCGGCGAACCGGCTTTCCACTCGATACCGGCGTAGATGTCTTCCGAGTTCTCACGGAAGATCGTCATGTCGACGTCGCCTGGCTTCTTGACCGGGCTAGGCACGCCTTCGAACCAGCGCACAGGGCGCAGGCAGACATAAAGGTCGAGTTGCTGACGCAGGGCCACGTTCAGGGAACGGATACCGCCACCGACCGGAGTGGTCAGAGGGCCCTTGATGGAAACCACGTAATCTTTAACTGCGTCCAGGGTTTCCTGGGGTAGCCAGGTGTCCTGATCGTAAACCTGAGTCGCTTTCTCCCCGGCGTAGACTTCCATCCAGGAAATTTTGCGCTCGCCGCCGTAAGCCTTCTTAACAGCAGCATCGACAACCTTGATCATGACCGGGCTGATATCAACGCCAATACCATCACCTTCGATGAAGGGGATGATCGGGTTGTTAGGAACATTGAGAGAATGGTCCGCGTTGACGGTGATTTTGTCGCCGACTGCTGGAACCTGAATCTTCTTGTATCCCATGCTGAACTCCATTGTTTGGATTGAACATCTGGCTTCGTTCGAGCGTACCCCAGTTAAATCGGCACGCAAACCCTATGTTCCAACCATCTGCCGCAAAGCTGCACAGTTCGCGACGTACAAGCCTGAAAGCAAAGGGAAAAGCGCCAAACTCAAGCACGGTGCAAGACTCTACGCCCCCCTCGCCCCTGCGACCTTTAGACCAATGGACGACAATCGTTGCTTGTGAACCATCGGCAGATTGCCAGCTACCTATGTATAATGCCGCCCGCTGACCACAGAGTCACGACGGCCAACCTCTCTACTACGAGACTTTCGGCCCGAAAAAGCCGGACTGTTACCGCAGTCCACCCGCTTGACGCTCGACTGATGCACCCAACATCACCGCGAAGAAATCTCGACATTCGGCTCATGGACGACTTTGAACGAACGCGCTTACCCGGCGCCCCTCGAGTTTTTCTGCGCACGCTTTAGCAAAGAAGAGAGAGTTAATCCGAATATGCCCACCCGCTCGAAGATCATCTATACCTTCACCGACGAAGCTCCCGCCCTCGCCACCTATTCTCTGTTGCCTATCGTAGAGGCCTTTACCGCCTCCGCTGATATCGCCGTGGAAACCCGCGATATCTCTCTTGCAGGGCGCATCCTGGCCAGCTTCCCCGAGCAACTGGGTGACAAAGCCGTAGCCGACCACCTCGCCGAACTGGGCGACCTGGCCGTTACGCCTGAAGCCAACATCATCAAGTTGCCGAACATCAGCGCTTCGGTTCCGCAACTGCAAGCCGCGATCAAGGAACTGCAAGCCCAGGGCTTCGCACTGCCGGACTACCCGGAAACCGTGACCAGCGACGCCGACAAGCTCGCCAAGTCGCGTTACGACAAGATCAAGGGCAGCGCCGTGAACCCGGTACTGCGCGAAGGCAACTCCGATCGTCGTGCACCATTGTCGGTCAAGAACTACGCGCGCAAGCACCCGCACAAAATGGGCGCCTGGGCTACGGACTCCAAGTCCCACGTAGCGCACATGAGCACCGGCGATTTCTACGGCAGCGAAAAAGCTGCCCTGATCGACGCCGCTGACGCCGTCAAAATCGAATTGATCGCTCAAGACGGCACCACCACCGTCCTGAAAGAAAAAACCACCGTGCAAGCCGGTGAGATCCTCGATTGCGCGGTCATGAGCAAAAACGCTCTGCGCAGCTTCATCGCTGCCGAGATCGAAGACGCTAAAGCCAAAGGCGTGCTGCTGTCGGTTCACTTGAAAGCCACCATGATGAAGGTCTCCGACCCGATCATGTTCGGCCAGATCGTTGCCGAGTTCTATAAAGACGCACTGGCCAAGCACGCTGACGTGCTGGCGCAGATCGGCTTCAACCTGAACAACGGCATCGGCGACCTGTACGCTCGCATCAAAGCCCTGCCGGCTGAGCAGCAAGCGCAGATCGAAGCGGACATCCAGGCGGTCTACGCCGATCGTCCGTCGTTGGCCATGGTCAACTCCGACAAAGGCATCACCAACCTGCACGTGCCGAGCGACGTTATCGTCGACGCCTCGATGCCAGCAATGATCCGTGACTCCGGCAAGATGTGGGGCACTGACGGTCAGCTGCACGACACCAAGGCTGTGATCCCGGATCGCTGCTACGCCACCATCTACCAGGCGGTGATCGAAGACTGCAAGCTGCATGGCGCTTTCGATCCGACCACCATGGGCAGCGTGCCAAACGTTGGCCTGATGGCGAAAAAAGCCGAAGAGTACGGCTCGCACGACAAGACTTTCCAGATCAAGGCAAACGGCGTAGTTCGGGTTTCCGATGGCGCTGGTCGCATGCTGCTGGAACAGTCGGTTGAAGCCGGCGACATCTTCCGCATGTGCCAGACCAAAGACGCGCCGATCCAGGACTGGGTCAAACTGGCCGTCAACCGTGCTCGCGCAAGCGCTACTCCAGCGATTTTCTGGCTGGACCCGATGCGCGCCCACGACGGCGTTGTGATCGAGAAAGTTCAGGCCTACCTGAAGGATCACGACACCTCCGGCCTGGATATCCGCATCATGTCGCCAGTCGACGCGATGGCCTTCACCCTGGGTCGCACTCGCGAAGGCAAGGACACCATCTCGGTGACCGGCAACGTACTGCGCGACTACCTGACTGACCTGTTCCCGATCATGGAACTGGGCACCAGCGCCAAGATGCTGTCGATCGTTCCGCTGATGAACGGCGGCGGTCTGTTCGAAACCGGCGCCGGCGGCTCGGCACCGAAGCACGTTCAGCAGCTGCTGGAAGAGAACTTCCTGCGCTGGGATTCCCTGGGCGAGTTCCTGGCCCTGGCCGCTTCCCTCGAGCACCTGGGTGTTACCTACAACAACCCTAAAGCGCTGGTGCTGGCCAAGACTCTGGATCAGGCCACTGGCCAGTTCCTGGACAACAACAAGTCGCCATCGCGCAAAGTCGGCAACATCGACAACCGCGGCAGCCACTTCTACCTGGCGCTGTACTGGGCTCAAGCCCTGGCTGCCCAGACCGAAGACACCGCACTGCAAGCGCAGTTCGGCGAACTGGCCAAGACCCTGGCCGAGAACGAAGCAACTATCGTTGCCGAGCTCAACGCCGTTCAGGGCAAGCCAGTGGACATCGGCGGTTACTACCACGCC
This sequence comes from Pseudomonas sp. LBUM1645, assembly GCF_059716185.1. Taxonomy (NCBI): domain Bacteria; kingdom Pseudomonadati; phylum Pseudomonadota; class Gammaproteobacteria; order Pseudomonadales; family Pseudomonadaceae; genus Pseudomonas; species Pseudomonas sp. LBUM1645. Next base: position 2,351,894 of record NZ_CP166811.1, on the reverse strand, counting down.
AATGCCGAGCTGATCAGCAAGGCCATGCGCCCAAGCAACACTTTCAACGCCGCGATCGCAGCGCTGGTTTAAGGTTGTAAGGGAACATCACAAACCCCGGCCATGTGCCGGGGTTTGTGTTTGTGGCGTTCACACATATTTATCTAGAACCCGGACCCTGTGGGAGCGAGCTTGCTCGCGATAGCGGTTTATCATTCAACACTGATATTGACTGACCCACCGCTATCGCGAGCAAGCTCGCTCCCACATTGATCTTTGTTCCAACATAGAAATTCGAGGAAGCTTTATGGATTGGCTACCCCACATCACCGTCGCGACCATCGTCGAAGACAACGGCCGCTTCCTGATGGTCGAAGAATCCAAGGGCGGACGAACGGTGCTCAACCAGCCCGCCGGCCACCTCGACCCGGACGAAACCCTGATCGAAGCCGCCGTACGCGAAACCCTCGAAGAAACCGGCTGGGACGTCGAGCCGACTGGCGTAGTGGGAGTTTACCTCTACACCGCTCCGAGCAACGGCGTGACTTATCAGCGGGTCTGCTTCACCGCAAAACCGTTGAAACATCACCCCGACTATCAGCTGGACGATGGCATCGTCGGCGCAAAATGGCTGACGCGTGACGAACTGCTGGCACAGCGCGCAAACTGGCGCAGTGAGCTGATCATCCGCTGTATTGATGATTATCTGGACGGTCAACACTTCGGTCTCGAACTGATCCGCCCTTCTCTTTAGCCTTGCGGGCTTCGGCCTGTTAGAATCGCGTCCTTTTTCAAGACACTCATTGAATCCCTATGCGTGATCCAGCCCCTTCTGACACACAAAAGAAGCGCGTCATTGTCGGCATGTCCGGCGGCGTGGACTCTTCCGTTTCCGCTCTCCTGCTGATCGAGCAGGGTTATGAGGTGGAAGGCCTGTTCATGAAGAACTGGGAAGAAGACGATGGAACGGAATACTGCACCGCCATGGATGACCTGGCGGACGCTCAGGCCGTGTGCGACAAGATTGGCATCAAGCTGCACACCGCCAACTTCGCCGCCGAGTACTGGGACAACGTGTTCGAGCACTTCCTGGCCGAATACAAGGCCGGTCGCACGCCGAACCCGGACATCCTGTGCAACCGCGAGATCAAGTTCAAGGCGTTCCTCGACTACGCCATGATGCTTGGCGCCGACCTGATTGCCACCGGTCACTACGTGCGCCGCCGCGATATCGATGGCCGCACCGAGCTGCTCAAGGGCCTGGACCCGAACAAGGACCAGAGCTACTTCCTGCACGCCGTCGGCGGTGAACAGATCGCCAAGACCCTGTTCCCGGTCGGCGAGCTGGAAAAACCCGAAGTGCGCGCGATTGCCGAGAAACACGAACTCGCCACCGCGAAGAAAAAGGATTCCACCGGGATCTGCTTTATCGGCGAGCGCCGTTTCAGCGACTTCCTCAAGCAGTACCTGCCGGCCCAACCGGGCGAGATCAAGACCACCGAAGGTGAAGTCATCGGCCGTCACCATGGCTTGATGTATCACACCATCGGTCAGCGCCAAGGCCTGGGCATCGGCGGTTTGAAAGACGCCAGTGACGAGCCGTGGTACGTGCTGATCAAAGACCTGGAGCACAACGAATTGATCGTTGGCCAGGGCAATGACCACCCGTATCTGTTCTCCCGCGCCCTGCTCGCTTCAGACATCTATTGGGTCAACCCGATCGACCTGAGCGAACCGCGCCGATTGACCGCCAAAGTCCGCTATCGCCAAAGTGACCAGCCGTGCACGCTGGAAAAAACCGTCACCGGCTACCGCGCGACCTTCGATGACCCGCAACGCGCGGTCACCCCTGGCCAGTCCGTGGTGTTCTACGACGGTGAAATCTGTCTCGGCGGCGGCGTGATCGAAGTCGCGGAGCCGTGGACCAGCAAAGGCAATGTTCAAGGCGAGCAGCAATGAGCCCGACTCAGGAGCAACTGACGGCACTGGGCGGCGTGTTCCTCGCCGCCGTGCTGGTCGACAAGATCGCCAAGACCGGCCAGACCGCCGAAGCCGGCTTGACGTGCATGCTCGGCAGCCTGTTGATTCGCGACCCCAAGGACACTCTGGAAGTGTACGGCGGCGACGACATCAATCTGCGGGAAGGTTACCGCGCATTGATTGGCGCCCTGGAACGCGACCCGAGCACCCTTCAGCGCGAACCACTGCGTTATGCGCTGGCGATGCTCGGTCTCGAGCGTCAACTGGCCAAGCGCAATGACATGCTCGATGTGATCGGCAAGCGTCTGCCGCAGATTCAGTCCCAGGTCGAGCACTTCGGCCCGGCGCACGAAAACGTGATTGCTGCCTGCGGTGCGCTGTACCAGGACACCCTGAGCACCCTGCGCCAGCGAATTCAGGTCCACGGCGACATGCGCAACCTGCAGCAACCGAGCAACGCTTCGAAAATCCGCGCCCTGTTGCTGGCCGGAATTCGTTCGGCGCGCCTGTGGCGGCAGTTGGGCGGTCATCGCTGGCAGCTGGTGATCAGCCGTCGCAAGTTGCTGAAAGAGCTTTACCCGCTGATGCGCAGCAGCTGAACCGCGCCCGCAAGACCATTTGTAATTTGTAACGCGTAAGACGCTGGTCAGTTGGCAACGGACCGGCGGATTTTTTCATGTATGATACGCGCCCCATTTCGTTGCCCGACTGTCCGAGAACACCCCATGCAGCTTTCTTCGCTCACTGCGGTTTCCCCTGTTGACGGCCGCTACGCCGGCAAAACCCAGGCCCTGCGCCCAATTTTCAGCGAATACGGCCTGATCCGTGCTCGCGTTCTGGTTGAAGTGCGCTGGCTCCAGCGCCTGGCCGCTCACCCAGGCATCAGCGAAGTGCCGGCGTTCTCCGCCGAAGCCAACGCTGTGCTGAACACCCTGGCGGAAAACTTCGCTCTGGAGCACGCCGAGCGTGTCAAAGAGATCGAGCGCACCACCAACCACGACGTAAAAGCCATTGAGTACCTGCTCAAAGAGCAAGCGGCCAAGCTGCCGGAACTGGCTGCTGTCAGCGAATTCATCCACTTTGCCTGCACCAGCGAGGACATCAACAACCTGTCCCACGCCCTGATGCTGCGCGAAGGCCGTGATGACGTGATGCTGCCACTGATGCGCCAGACTGCCGAAGCCATCCGCGAACTGGCGATCCGCTTCGCCGACGTACCAATGCTGTCGCGCACCCACGGTCAACCGGCTTCGCCGACCACCCTGGGCAAAGAACTGGCAAACGTGGTTTACCGCCTGGAGCGTCAGATCGCTCAAGTCGCTGCCGTTCCGCTGCTGGGCAAGATCAACGGCGCTGTCGGCAACTACAACGCTCACCTGTCGGCCTACCCTGAGATCGATTGGGAAGAGAACGCCCGCGCCTTCATCGAAGACGAGCTGGGCCTGGGCTTCAACCCGTACACCACGCAGATCGAACCGCACGACTACATCGCCGAGCTGTTCGACGCAATCGCGCGCTTCAACACCATCCTGATCGACTTCGACCGCGACATCTGGGGCTACATCTCCCTGGGCTATTTCAAACAGCGCACCATCGCTGGCGAAATCGGTTCGTCGACCATGCCGCACAAGGTCAACCCGATCGACTTCGAAAACTCCGAAGGCAACTTGGGCATCGCCAACGCACTGTTCCAGCATTTGGCGAGCAAGCTGCCGATCTCCCGCTGGCAGCGCGACCTGACCGACTCCACCGTATTGCGCAACCTCGGTGTCGGCTTCGCCCACAGCGTGATCGCGTACGAAGCCAGCCTCAAGGGCATCAGCAAACTCGAGCTCAACGCTCAGAAAATCGCTGCCGACCTGGACGCTTGCTGGGAAGTATTGGCCGAGCCGATCCAGACCGTGATGCGTCGCTACAACATCGAAAACCCGTACGAAAAGCTGAAAGAGTTGACCCGTGGCAAGGGCATCAGCCCTGAAGCACTGCAAACTTTCATCGACGGTCTGGACATGCCAGCCGCGGCCAAGGCCGAGCTGAAACTGCTCACCCCGGCGAACTACATCGGCAACGCTGTAGAGCAAGCCAAACGCATCTGATCGACCGCTTTACCCGTTTGAGACGCCCGGCAGCGCCGGGCGTTTTTATTCCCGTCTGAAAAGTGCTTTTTTTCAATAGGTTACACATGAATCCTGACATTCCTCTTCAACTCCTGGGCGGCATCACGGCGCGCGAATTCCTGCGCGACTACTGGCAGAAAAAACCCCTGCTGATCCGTCAGGCGATCCCTGAATTCGAAAGTCCGATCGACGCCGACGAACTGGCCGGCCTGGCGCTGGAAGAAGAAGTCGAATCGCGCCTGATCATCGAGAACGGTGAGCGTCCTTGGGAAATGCGCCGCGGCCCGTTCGCCGAAGATGAGTTCAGCAAACTGCCGGAACGCGACTGGACCCTGTTGGTTCAAGCCGTTGACCAATTCGTACCGGAAGTCGCCGAACTGCTGGAAAACTTCCGCTTCCTGCCGACCTGGCGTATCGACGACGTGATGATCAGCTTTGCCGCCCCGGGTGGCAGCGTCGGTCCGCACTTCGATAACTACGATGTGTTCCTGCTGCAAGGTCACGGCAAGCGCAACTGGAAAATCGGCCAGATGTGCGATTCCGAGAGCAAGCTGCTGCAACATGCCGACCTGCGCATCCTTGCCGACTTCGAAGCCACCGACGAATGGGTTCTGGAACCGGGCGACATGCTCTACCTGCCGCCGCGCCTGGCCCACTGCGGTGTTGCCGTTGATGACTGCCTGACTTACTCGGTCGGCTTCCGCGCACCAAGCGCCGCTGAAGTGCTGACCCACTTCACCGACTTCCTCAGCCAGTTCCTGTCGGACGAAGAGCGTTACACCGACGCCGACGCCCTGCCTGCTGTCGACCCGAATCAGATCCAGCACGACGCCCTCGATCGCCTGAAAGCCTTGCTCGCCGAGCACATGAGTGACGAGCGCCTGCTGCTGACCTGGTTCGGCCAGTTCATGACCGAGCCGCGCTACCCGGAACTGGTCGCGGGCCCGGAAGACGTCGAAGAAGATGACCTGCTCGCCAGCCTCGAGCAAGGCGCTGTGCTTATCCGCAACCCGAGCGCGCGCATGGCCTGGTCCGAAGTCGATGACGACCTGCTGCTGTTCGCCAGCGGCCAGAGCCGTTACCTGCCGGGCAAACTGCGCGAGCTGCTGAAATTGATCTGCGCCGCCGACGCCCTGCACACCGACAACCTCGGTGACTGGCTGAACGACGAAGACGGCCGCGGCTTGCTGTGCGAGCTGGTCAAGCAAGGCAGCCTGGGGTTTGCTGATGAATAAAATTCACGTACGTGTCGCAGACTGGCAAAAGGATAACGCCGAGATCCGGCGCATTCGTGAGACGGTGTTCATCGCCGAGCAATCCGTTCCGCCTGAGCTGGAATGGGATGCTGATGACGCAACGGCGGTGCATTTTCTGGCCTTCGAAGGCGACTTTCCGATTGGCACCGCCCGCCTGCTGCCCGATGGCCACGTCGGCCGGGTATCGGTGTTGAAAGACTGGCGCGGATTGAAAGTCGGCGATGCGCTGATGCAAGCGGTGATCGGTGAAGCCGAGGAGCGCGGGCTCAAGCAGCAGATGTTGAGCGCGCAAGTGCAGGCCACGGCGTTCTATGAACGCCTGGGCTTCAGCCTGGTCAGCGAGGAATTCCTGGAAGCCGGGATTCCGCATGTGGACATGGTGCGGCACTCAGCCTGAAACCCTGTGGTGGGGGATTAATCCCCCACAGGGAACACCACAAAACGCCCCGCCATCCTTGGATGCCGGGGCGTTTTGCTGTCTACGATTCAACTTGCCCCACGCCGGGCCGACAAACTGGCAATATCAACACTTCAAGATGTCGGAGATAACGGATATGTCCCTACGCACCCTGCTCACCACGCTGCTGCTGACCTGCAGTTTTTCGGTCATGGCAGCCACCGAGATCGTGCCACTGAACTACCACACTAGCGCCGACATGCTGCCGATGGCACAGGATTTCATCGGCAAGGACGGCCAGGTCAGCGCCTACGGCAACCAACTGATTGTTAATGCCGATCAGCGCAAGATCGACGAACTTAAAGCCCTTATCGCCCAATTGGACACCCAACCCAAACGCCTGCTGATCACTGTCGACACCAACGAAAACAATTTCCAGGGCGATCAGGGTTATTCGGTGAATGGCGCTAAACCAAGTCAGACGCGAATCATCAACCGCAGCACCGATAGCCGTGACGGCGGGATTCAGCAGATCCAGGCCAGCGAAGGGGCGCCGGCACTGATCCAGGTCGGCCAGAGCGTGCCGCTGACCAGCACTCAGACCGATTCCTACGGCGACCTGCGCAGCCAAACCGAATACCGCAACGTCACCCAAGGCTTCTACGTCACCGCCAGCGTCACTGGCGATATCGTTCACCTGGCGATCAGCACCAATCGTGACCGCATGAGCCAGGAACGTCCCGATGTAGTGAATGTGCAAAGTACCGACACAACTGTCACGGGGCGACTGGGTGAATGGATCACCCTGGCCGGCGTGAACCGCCAGACTCAGGCCGATAAACAGGGCCAGACCCGCAGCTACTCGACTCAGGGTCGAGATGACATGACCCTGCGGGTGAAAGTCGATACTTTGGACTAAACCACCGAAAACTGACTGATTAGTCGTATTAGACCAAAGATGTAGTGCTTAAAAAAAAGCACTACAAAACGTTTGACGATACAAAAAAGCGAAGGCATGATGGCCTCGCTCCCGCTAATCAGGGGTCCTGGCAAGGGCCTTCGAGGCGCCGTTCGCACCTACCCCGCGAGCCGCTTCGTGTCTGTACCGCCCACAAGGTGTGTTTGACGAGGTTGCCGACTGGAACGAAGTTGTCCCGAGGGACGGAAGCGTAATTAGGTAACCCGGCTCCACACTGAAGTTCGTACCAAGGCCCACGACGCCCGAATGCGCTCGCCAGTTCGCCCTTACCTGCTCACTTCCCCTCGAGCCCATCGTTCATCCCGTCGCCACCCCCGCCGAATCCGACTTGACCACCTAAGCTTCTGGTCAGCGAGCAGCCTTTTACGCCCACCTTTGAAAAGCGTACTTGGCAGGAGCAGGAATTTTCCACCCAGACCTATGCGACGAGGTTTATCTCCATGGCACTGACACGCGAACAGCAAATTGCAGCCCTCGAAAAAGATTGGGCTGAAAACCCACGCTGGAAAGGCGTGACACGCGCTTACTCCGCTGCTGACGTCGTCCGCCTGCGTGGCTCGGTTCAACCTGAGCACACCTTTGCAAAACTGGGCGCCGAGAAGCTGTGGAACCTGGTGACCCAGGGCGCCAAGCCATCCTTCCGTCCTGATAAAGATTTCGTCAACTGCATGGGCGCCCTGACCGGCGGCCAGGCTGTACAACAAGTTAAAGCCGGTATCCAGGCGATCTACCTGTCGGGCTGGCAAGTCGCTGCGGACAACAACTCCGCCGAATCGATGTACCCGGACCAGTCGCTGTACCCGGTGGATTCGGTTCCAACTGTGGTCAAGCGCATCAACAACTCGTTCCGTCGTGCTGACCAGATCCAGTGGAAAGCCGGCAAAGGCCCGGGCGACGAAGGTTACATCGACTACTTCGCTCCGATCGTGGCTGACGCTGAAGCCGGTTTCGGCGGCGTACTGAACGCTTACGAGCTGATGAAAAGCATGATCGAAGCAGGCGCTGCTGGCGTTCACTTCGAAGACCAACTGGCTTCCGTGAAAAAATGCGGCCACATGGGCGGCAAGGTACTGGTTCCTACCCAGGAAGCTGTACAGAAGCTGACCGCTGCTCGCCTGGCTGCTGACGTTGCCGGTACTCCGACCATCATTCTGGCTCGTACCGACGCTAACGCGGCGGACCTGCTGACTTCCGATTGCGACCCGTATGACAAAGAGTTCGTAACTGGCGAACGTACCCAGGAAGGTTTCTACAAAGTGCGCGCTGGTCTCGACCAGGCAATCTCCCGCGGCCTGGCTTACGCTCCGTACGCCGACCTTATCTGGTGCGAAACCGCCAAGCCGGATCTGGACGAGGCTCGTCGCTTCGCTGAAGCGATCAAAAAGGAATACCCGGACCAACTGCTGTCGTACAACTGCTCGCCTTCCTTCAACTGGAAGAAAAACCTGGACGACGCGACCATCGCCAAGTTCCAGCGCGAATTGTCTGCCATGGGTTACAAGCACCAGTTCATCACCCTGGCCGGCATTCACAACATGTGGCACAGCATGTTCAACCTGGCGCACGACTACGCCCGTAACGACATGACTGCCTACGTGAAGCTGCAAGAGCAAGAGTTCGCTGACGCTGCCAAGGGTTACACCTTCGTGGCTCACCAGCAGGAAGTGGGCACCGGCTACTTCGACGACATGACCACTGTGATTCAAGGTGGCTCGTCGTCGGTAACCGCACTGACCGGTTCGACTGAAGAAGAACAGTTCCACTGATCTGCTTCACCTGAGCAAACGGCCGTTGCGGACCGAATAGAAAGCTAACCGCAACGCCGCACATCTGACGCCCCGACTGGTTCGGGGCGTTTTTTTTGCCTGCGATTTAACCAACACCACCGAACCCTGTGGGAGCGAGCTTGCTCGCGATAGCGAAATGTCAGTCAGTACAACTTCGACTGGACGGCCGCCATCGCGAGCAAGCTCGCTCCCACAGGGATCAGGTAACCACGAGAAAATCATTGATCCAGAGCAGTTTCTCGATCAGGAAAAAAAGGTAAAACGACCCCGCTCGCTACTTGTTGTTACGCACATATAAGACAACTTCCCGGTTCTTATCCCATTAAACAGTTTAAAAACCACCGCAAACAATATTGATTATCATTTAGCCGTAACTATGTTCGTTACATTCCCAACAAAACAATATTGATGAAATCCCGGCTAATGCCCGAACCGCATGGGCTGCGGAGCTTTGGAGGTGCGCTATGTCCTTATTCCTATAAATAATTTCGCTATAGGAATTTTACTTGCACGGTGTTGTGCCATAAAATCAGCGGGATTGATTGCTGCGACATATCGTCACTGCTTTGTTTCTTTTCAAGCTCAGAGACCTTTGCTCTCTGTTAAGGATTACCAGCATGCCCGAAGCGACAGGACTCATGGCCCACAACTGGGGCTTTGCCATTTTCCTTCTGGGCGTCGTCGGCCTTTGTGCCTTCATGCTCGGCGTCTCCAGCCTCCTCGGGTCAAAAGCCTGGGGCCGCAGCAAAAACGAACCGTTCGAGTCCGGCATGCTACCTACAGGTGGCGCCCGCTTACGGCTCTCAGCCAAATTCTATCTGGTCGCGATGCTCTTCGTGATCTTCGATATCGAAGCCCTTTTTCTCTTTGCCTGGTCTGTGTCCGTCCGCGAAAGCGGCTGGACCGGATTCGTCGAAGCTCTCGTTTTCATAGCAATTCTGTTGGCAGGCCTTGTCTACCTATTTCGAGTGGGCGCCCTTGACTGGGCTCCGGCAGCTCGTCTTAAGCGGCAAGCGAAGCTGAAACAATGAGGCTTTGGCAATGCAATACAATCTCACCAGGATCGACCCCGATGCTCCTAACGAGCAGTATCCGATTGGCGAACGGGAAACCGTTTCCGATCCGTTAGAAGATCAAGTCCACAAAAACATTTTCATGGGCAAGCTCGAAGACGTGCTTAACGGCACGATCAACTGGGGGCGCAAGAACTCCCTGTGGCCGTATAACTTCGGTCTTTCGTGCTGCTACGTGGAAATGACCACCGCCTTCACGGCGCCCCACGACATCGCGCGCTTTGGCGCCGAGGTTATCCGGGCATCGCCGCGTCAGGCGGATTTCATGGTTATCGCCGGTACCTGCTTCATCAAGATGGCGCCGATCATTCAGCGTCTCTACGAGCAAATGCTCGAACCTAAATGGGTTATCTCCATGGGTTCGTGCGCCAACTCCGGTGGCATGTACGACATCTACTCAGTCGTTCAAGGGGTGGACAAGTTCCTGCCCGTGGACGTCTACGTGCCTGGCTGCCCGCCCCGTCCTGAAGCTTTTCTGCAAGGCTTGATGCTGTTGCAGGAGTCCATTGGACAGGAGCGTCGTCCGCTTTCCTGGGTCGTCGGCGATCAAGGCGTATACCGCGCCGAGATGCCTTCGCAAAAGGAACAGCGCCGCGAACAGCGAATCGCAGTCACCAACCTGCGCAGCCCCGACGAAGTCTGATCCAGACCTGCTTCTTTTATAGAACGAGAACCTGGCTTCATTCTTTACGTTGACCGAAAGCGATAAATAACCATGACTACAGGCAGTGCTCTGTACATCCCGCCTTATAAGGCAGACGACCAGGATGTGGTCGTCGAACTGAACAACCGTTTTGGCCCTGAGGCGTTCACCGCCCAGCCTACCCGCACCGGCATGCCGGTGCTTTGGGTTGCCCGCGCCAAACTCGTCGAAATCCTGACCTTCCTGCGCAACCTGCCCAAGCCGTACGTCATGCTCTATGACCTGCACGGCGTGGACGAGCGTCTGCGCACCAAGCGTCAAGGGCTGCCTAGCGGCGCCGACTTCACTGTGTTCTATCACTTGATGTCGATCGAACGTAATAGTGACGTAATGATCAAGGTCGCCTTGTCCGAGAGCGACCTCAACGTGCCGACCGTGACCGGCATCTGGCCGAACGCCAACTGGTACGAGCGTGAAGTGTGGGACATGTACGGCATCAACTTTGCCGGTCACCCGCACCTGACCCGCATCATGATGCCGCCGACCTGGGAAGGTCACCCTCTGCGCAAGGACTTCCCGGCCCGTGCCACCGAGTTCGACCCGTTCAGCCTGACCCTGGCCAAGCAACAGCTTGAGGAAGAAGCCGCGCGCTTCAAGCCTGAAGACTGGGGCATGAAGCGTTCCGGGGCGAACGAGGACTACATGTTCCTCAACCTCGGCCCCAACCACCCTTCCGCGCACGGTGCGTTCCGCATCATTCTGCAGCTGGACGGTGAAGAGATCGTCGATTGCGTGCCGGACGTCGGTTACCACCACCGTGGTGCCGAGAAGATGGCCGAGCGTCAGTCCTGGCACAGCTTCATTCCGTACACCGACCGTATCGACTACCTCGGCGGCGTGATGAACAACCTGCCGTACGTGCTCTCGGTCGAGAAGCTGGCCGGCATCAAAGTGCCTGAGAAGGTCGACGTCATCCGCATCATGATGGCCGAGTTCTTCCGGATCACCAGCCACCTGCTGTTCCTGGGGACTTACATCCAGGACGTCGGCGCCATGACTCCGGTGTTCTTCACGTTCACCGACCGTCAGAAGGCGTACACGGTGATCGAAGCCATTACCGGCTTCCGTCTGCACCCGGCCTGGTACCGCATCGGTGGCGTCGCTCACGACCTGCCGCGCGGCTGGGAAAAACTGGTGAAAGACTTCATCGATTGGATGCCAAAGCGTCTGGACGAATACCAGAAAGCCGCACTCGACAACAGCATCCTGCGTGGCCGGACCATCGGCGTCGCCGCCTACAACACCAAAGAAGCCCTGGAATGGGGCGTCACCGGTTCCGGCCTGCGTTCGACCGGTTGCGATTTCGACCTGCGTAAAGCTCGCCCGTACTCCGGCTACGAGAACTTCGAGTTCGAAGTACCGCTGGCGGCCAATGGCGATGCCTACGACCGTTGCATCGTGCGTGTCGAAGAAATGCGCCAGAGCCTGAAGATCATCGAGCAGTGCATGCGCAACATGCCGGAAGGCCCGTACAAGGCGGATCACCCGCTGACCACGCCGCCGCCGAAAGAGCGCACCCTGCAGCACATCGAGACCTTGATCACGCACTTCCTGCAAGTTTCGTGGGGCCCGGTCATGCCGGCCAACGAATCCTTCCAGATGATCGAAGCGACCAAGGGCATCAACAGTTATTACCTGACGAGCGATGGCGGCACCATGAGCTACCGCACCCGGATTCGCACCCCAAGCTTCCCGCACCTGCAGCAGATCCCTTCGGTGATCAAAGGCAGCATGGTCGCGGACTTGATCGCGTACCTGGGTAGTATCGATTTCGTTATGGCCGACGTGGACCGCTAAGCATGAACAGCACGCTTATCCAGACAGACCGTTTCGCCCTGAGCGAAACCGAGCGCTCGGCCATCGAGCACGAGCTGCATCACTACGAAGACCCGCGCGCGGCGTCGATCGAAGCCCTGAAGATCGTCCAGAAGGAACGTGGCTGGGTGCCTGATGGCGCGCTCTACGCCATCGGCGAAATCCTCGGCATCCCGGCCAGCGACGTTGAAGGCGTGGCGACGTTCTATAGCCAGATCTTCCGTCAGCCGGTCGGCCGTCACATCATTCGCGTCTGCGACAGCATGGTCTGCTACATCGGCGGCCATGAATCGGTAGTCAGCGAAATCCAGAGCAATCTGGGCATCGGCCTGGGTCAGACCACCGCCGACGGTCGTTTCACCCTGCTGCCGGTCTGCTGCCTCGGCAACTGCGACAAGGCGCCGGCGTTGATGATCGACGACGACACATTCGGTGATGTGCAGCCTGCCGGCGTTGCCAAATTGCTCGAGGGCTACGTATGACCCTGACTTCCTTCGGTCCAGCCAACCGCATCAAGCGTTCGGCCGAGACTCACCCGCTGACCTGGCGCCTGCGTGACGACGGCGAAGCCGTATGGCTCGACGAGTACCAGGCCAAGAACGGTTACGCGGCTGCGCGCAAGGCTTTCGCCGACATGGCTCAGGACGACATCGTCCAGACCGTGAAAGACTCGGGCCTTAAAGGTCGCGGCGGTGCGGGCTTCCCCACGGGCGTGAAGTGGGGCCTGATGCCCAAAGACGAATCCATCAACATCCGCTACCTGCTGTGCAACGCGGACGAGATGGAACCGAACACCTGGAAAGACCGCATGCTGATGGAGCAACTGCCCCATCTGCTGATCGAAGGCATGCTGATCAGTGCTCGCGCGCTGAAAACCTACCGTGGCTACATCTTCCTGCGTGGCGAATACACCACCGCCGCCAAGCACCTGAACCGTGCCGTGGAAGAAGCCAAGGCTGCAGGCCTTTTGGGTAAAAACATTCTGGGCAGCGGCTTCGATTTCGAGCTGTTCGTCCACACCGGCGCCGGGCGTTACATCTGCGGTGAAGAAACCGCACTGATCAACTCCCTCGAAGGTCGCCGCGCCAACCCGCGCTCCAAGCCGCCCTTCCCTGCGGCCGTTGGCGTGTGGGGCAAGCCGACCTGCGTGAACAACGTTGAAACCCTGTGCAACGTGCCGGCGATCATTGCCGACGGCGTGGACTGGTACAAATCGTTGGCCCGCGAAGGCAGCGAAGACATGGGCACCAAGCTCATGGGCTTCTCCGGCAAGGTCAAGAACCCGGGCCTGTGGGAATTGCCGTTCGGCGTCACCGGTCGCGAGTTGTTCGAAGACTACGCCGGCGGCATGCGCGACGGTTACAAACTCAAGTGCTGGCAGCCAGGAGGCGCCGGTACCGGTTTCCTGTTGCCGGAACACCTGGACGCACAAATGTACGCCGGCGGCATCGCCAAAGTGGGCACCCGTATGGGTACCGGCCTGGCCATGGCGGTGGACGACAGCGTCAACATGGTTTCCCTGCTGCGCAACATGGAAGAGTTCTTCTCCCGCGAATCCTGCGGCTTCTGCACCCCGTGCCGTGACGGTTTGCCGTGGAGCGTCAAGCTTCTGCGCGCCATCGAGAACGGTGAAGGGCAAGCCGGCGATATCGAGACCCTGCTGGGTCTGGTCGGTTTCCTCGGCCCAGGCAAGACCTTCTGTGCTCACGCACCGGGCGCCGTGGAGCCGTTGGGCAGCGCAATCAAATACTTCCGCCATGAGTTCGAAGCCGGCATCGCGCCTACCAGCGCCGTCGTCCCGCCTCTGGCAAGGCCGATCGTAGTCGGCGCGTAAACGCTTAAAAAAGCGAAGGGTCCGTGCCCTTCGCTTTGTCGTGTGATGACGCCGCAAGCGGCTGTGTTGATTCACGCGAATAACAAGATTCCATTAGCCACGCCCGCTGACACCGGGCCAACGAAGAACTTTGAACCATGGCCACTATCCACGTAGACGGCAAAGAGCTCGAAGTCGATGGGGCAGACAACCTGTTACAGGCATGTCTGTCGCTAGGCCTCGATATCCCTTATTTCTGCTGGCACCCAGCCCTAGGCAGCGTTGGCGCTTGCCGCCAGTGCGCGGTCAAGCAGTACACCGACGAAAACGACAAGCGTGGTCGGATCGTCATGTCGTGCATGACGCCAGCTACCGACGGCAGCTGGATCTCCATCGACGACGAAGAAGCGAAAGTGTTTCGCGCCAGCGTCGTTGAATGGCTGATGACCAACCACCCTCACGACTGCCCGGTCTGTGAAGAGGGCGGTCACTGCCACCTGCAAGACATGACGGTGATGACCGGCCACAACGAGCGCCGTTATCGCTTCACCAAGCGTACTCACCAGAACCAGCAACTGGGCCCGTTCATTTCCCACGAAATGAACCGCTGCATCGCTTGCTACCGCTGCGTGCGCTTCTATAAGGATTACGCCGGCGGCACCGACCTCGGTGTATTCGGCGCCCACGACAACGTGTACTTCGGTCGCGTTGAAGACGGCACCCTGGAAAGCGAGTTCTCCGGCAACCTCACCGAGGTCTGCCCGACCGGTGTGTTCACCGACAAGACTCACTCCGAGCGCTACAACCGCAAGTGGGACATGCAGTTCTCGCCGAGCATCTGCCATGGCTGCTCCAGCGGTTGCAACATCTCCCCGGGCGAGCGCTACGGTGAACTGCGTCGCATCGAAAACCGTTTCAACGGTTCGGTGAACCAGTACTTCCTGTGCGACCGTGGCCGTTTCGGCTATGGCTACGTCAATCGCAAGGATCGTCCGCGTCAGGCATTGCTGGCCAACGGCGCCAAGCTGACCCTCGACGAAGCGCTGGATAAAGCCGCCGACCTGCTGCGCGGTCGCAACATCGTCGGTATCGGTTCGCCACGTGCCAGCCTCGAAAGCAACTACGCGTTGCGCGAGCTTGTCGGTGCCGAGCACTTCTACTCCGGTATCGAAGCTGCCGAGCTGGAACGCATTCGTCTGGTCATGCAGGTGCTCAAAGACAGCCCGCTGCCGATCCCGAACATGCGCGACATCGAAGACCACGATGCGATCTTCGTCCTCGGTGAAGACCTGACCCAGACTGCTGCGCGCATGGCCCTGTCCCTGCGTCAATCGGTCAAAGGCAAAGCCGAAGACATGGCCGACGCCATGCGCGTTCAGCCTTGGCTCGACGCCGCCGTGAAGAACATCGGTCAGAACGCTCTGAACCCACTGTTCATCGCCAGCCTGGCTGAAACCAAGCTCGACGACATCGCTGAAGAATGTGTTCACGCTGCGCCAGACGACCTGGCCCGCATCGGTTTCGCCGTGGCTCACGCCCTCGACGCCAGCGCGCCTGCCGTTGAAGGTCTGGACGCTGAAGCTCTTGAGCTGGCCAAGCGCATTGCCGACGCCTTGCTCGCCGCCAAGCGTCCGCTGATCATTGCCGGTACCTCGTTGGGTTCCAAGGCGCTGATCGAAGCCGCGGCGAACATCGCCAAGGCCCTGAAGCTGCGCGAGAAGAACGGTTCCATCAGCCTGATCGTGCCAGAAGCCAACAGCCTCGGCCTGGCCATGCTCGGTGGCGACTCGGTCGATGCCGCGCTGCAAGCCGTGATCGACGGTAAAGCTGACGCCATCGTCGTGCTGGAAAACGATCTGTACACCCGTACCGACAAAGCCAAGGTCGATGCTGCCCTGAACGCCGCGAAAGTGGTGATCGTGGCGGACCATCAGAAGACCGCCACCAGCGATCGCGCGCACCTGGTTCTGCCAGCCGCCAGCTTCGCTGAAGGCGACGGTACGCTGGTCAGCCAGGAGGGTCGCGCCCAGCGTTTCTTCCAGGTCTTCGACCCGACTTACCTCGACGCAAGCATCATGGTTCACGAAGGCTGGCGCTGGCTGCATGCCCTGCGCGCTACCCTGTTGAACCAGCCGATCGACTGGACCCAACTGGACCACGTCACCGCTGCCTGTGCCGCAAGCACTCCGCAACTGGCCGGCATTGTCAGCGCCGCACCGTCCGCCGCGTTCCGCATCAAAGGCCTGAAACTGGCTCGCGAACCGCTGCGTTACTCCGGTCGTACCGCCATGCGCGCCGATATCAGCGTGCACGAACCGCGTACTTCCCAGGATAACGACACCGCGTTCTCGTTCTCCATGGAAGGTTACTCGGGCTCGGTCGAACCGCGTCAGCAAGTGCCTTTCGCCTGGTCTCCGGGCTGGAACTCGCCGCAAGCCTGGAACAAGTTCCAGGACGAAGTCGGTGGTCACATCCGCGCTGGCGACCCGGGCACTCGCCTGATCGAAAGCACCGGTGATTCGCTGAACTGGTTCGCCAGTGTTCCTCGCGCGTTCAACCCGGCTCCGGGTACCTGGCAGGTTGTGCCGTTCTTCCACCTGTTCGGCAGCGAAGAGAACTCTTCCAAAGCCGCGCCGGTTCAGGAACGCATCCCGGCCGCTTACGTGTCGCTGGCCAAATCCGAAGCCGACCGTCTGGGTGTCAATGACGGCGCCCTGCTGAGCTTGAGCGTTGCTGGCCAGACCCTGCGTCTGCCGCTGCGCATCAACGAAGAGCTGGGTGCCGGTCTGGTCGCATTGCCGGCCGGTATCGCCGGCATTCCGCCAGCGTTCTTTGGCAAATCCGTTGACGGTCTGCAGGAGGCAGCTCAATGACCTGGTTCACGCCTGAAGTGATTGACGTGATCATCGCGGTCCTCAAGGCCATCGTGATTCTGCTCGCCGTCGTGGTGTGCGGCGCGCTGCTGAGCTGGGTCGAGCGTCGTCTGCTCGCCCTCTGGCAGGACCGTTACGGTCCGAACCGCGTCGGCCCGTTCGGCGCGTTCCAGATTGCGGCCGACATGATCAAGATGTTCTTCAAGGAAGACTGGACCCCGCCGTTCGCCGACAAGGTGATCTTCACCTTGGCACCGGTCGTGGCCATGAGCGCCTTGCTGATTGCCTTCGCGATCATCCCGATTACCCCGACCTGGGGTGTGGCGGACATCAACATCGGTATCCTGTTCTTCTTCGCCATGGCTGGCCTGTCGGTCTACGCGGTGCTGTTCGCCGGCTGGTCGAGTAACAACAAGTTCGCCCTGTTGGGCAGCTTGCGGGCCTCGGCACAAACCGTGTCGTACGAAGTGTTCATGGGCCTGTCGCTGATGGGCATCGTGATCCAGGTTGGCTCGTTCAACATGCGCGACATCGTTGAATACCAGGCGCAGAACCTGTGGTTCGTCATCCCGCAGATCTTCGGTTTCCTGACCTTCTTCATTGCCGGCGTCGCCGTGACTCACCGTCACCCGTTCGACCAGCCGGAAGCGGAGCAGGAACTGGCCGACGGTTACCACATTGAATACGCCGGCATGAAATGGGGCATGTTCTTCGTCGGTGAGTACATCGGCATCGTGCTGATTTCGGCGCTGCTGGTGACCCTGTTCTTCGGTGGCTGGCACGGTCCGTTTGGCATTCTGCCGCAGATCCCGTTCATCTGGTTCGCACTGAAAACCGCGTTCTTCATCATGTTCTTCATCCTGCTGCGCGCCTCGATTCCGCGCCCACGGTATGACCAAGTGATGGATTTCAGCTGGAAGTTCTGCCTGCCGCTGACCCTCGTCAACATGCTGGTGACCGCTGCGATCGTGTTGCTCAACACGCCCGCCGTCGCGGCTCAGTGAGGATAGAGAATCATGAAGTACATATTTGACATCGTGCATGGCTTCTTCACCCAGCTTCGCAGCCTGGTGATGATCTTCGGCCACGCCTTCCGCAAGCGCGACACGTTGCAATACCCGGAAGAGGCGGTGTACCTGCCGCCGCGCTTCCGTGGCCGTATCGTACTGACCCGCGACCCCGACGGCGAAGAGCGTTGCGTAGCTTGCAACCTGTGCGCCGTGGCGTGCCCGGTCGGTTGCATCTCGCTGCAGAAAGCTGAAACCGATGACGGTCGCTGGTACCCGGAATTTTTCCGTATCAACTTCTCGCGCTGCATTTTCTGCGGCCTCTGCGAGGAAGCCTGCCCGACCACCGCGATCCAGCTGACACCGGATTTCGAGATGGCCGAGTTCAAACGTCAGGACCTGGTGTACGAGAAAGAAGATCTGTTGATCTCCGGCCCCGGCAAAAACCCTGATTACAACTTCTATCGTGTTGCAGGTATGGCGATTGCCGGTAAGCCAAAAGGCTCCGCGCAGAATGAAGCCGAACCGATCAACGTGAAGAGCTTGCTGCCTTAAGGAAGAAAGATGGAATTCGCTTTCTATTTCGCATCGGGTATCGCTGTTGTGTCCACGCTTCGTGTGATCACCAACACCAACCCCGTGCACGCCCTGCTCTACCTGATCATTTCGCTGATTGCCGTGGCGATGACGTTTTTCGCCCTCGGCGCGCCGTTCGCCGGTGTGCTGGAAGTGATCGCCTACGCTGGCGCCATCATGGTGCTGTTCGTGTTCGTGGTGATGATGCTGAACCTGGGGCCCGCCTCGGTTCAGCAAGAGCGCGTCTGGCTAAAACCCGGCATCTGGCTCGGCCCGGTCGCACTCGGCGCCCTGCTGCTGGTTGAACTGCTGTACGTGCTGTTCAGCGACACCAGCGGCCAGGCCATCGGCCACACCACCGTAGACGCCAAGGCCGTGGGCATCAGCCTGTTCGGTCCTTACCTGCTGGTGGTCGAACTCGCCTCGATGCTGCTGCTCGCCGCAGCCGTCACGGCGTTCCACTTGGGCCGCAACGAAGCCAAGGAGCAATGACGATGCCTGCTATCCCTATGGAGCATGGTCTGGCGGTCGCCGGCATCCTGTTCTGCCTCGGTCTGGTCGGCCTGATGGTCCGCCGCAACATTCTCTTCGTGCTGATGAGCCTGGAGGTCATGATGAATGCCTCCGCACTGGCCTTCATCGTCGCCGGTAGCCGCTGGGGTCAGCCGGATGGACAGATCATGTTCATCCTGGTGATCAGCCTGGCAGCCGCCGAGGCCAGTATTGGCCTGGCGATTCTGTTGCAGCTGTATCGCCGCTTCCACACTCTCGATATCGACGCTGCCAGCGAGATGCGCGGATGAATCTTCTCTATCTGACTTTCGTATTCCCTCTCATAGGTTTCCTGCTGCTGGCGTTCTCACGCGGCCGTTTTTCGGAAAACCTGTCGGCGCTGATTGGCGTCGGTTCGATCGGCTTGTCTGCCATCGTCACGGCTTATGTGATCTGGCAATTCAACGTTGCGCCACCTGAAGGCGGTCACTACACGCAAGTGTTGTGGCAGTGGATGGCGGTGGAAGGCTTTACGCCAAACTTCGCGCTGTACCTGGATGGTCTGTCCCTGACCATGCTCGGTGTGGTGGTCGGCGTCGGCTTCCTGATCCACCTGTTCGCGTCCTGGTACATGCGCGGTGAAGCCGGTTACTCGCGCTTCTTCGCCTACACCAACCTGTTTATCGCCAGCATGCTGTTCCTGGTCCTGGGCGATAACCTGTTGTTCCTGTACTTCGGTTGGGAAGGCGTGGGCTTGTGCTCGTACCTGTTGATCGGTTTCTACTACAGCAACCGCAACAACGGTAACGCGGCACTCAAAGCCTTCATCGTCACCCGCATCGGCGACGTGTTCATGGCCATCGGCCTGTTCATCCTGTTCGCGCAACTGGGCACGCTGAACATCCAGGAATTGCTGGTGCTGGCACCGCAGAAATTCCAGGCCGGCGACTTCTGGATGGTCATGGCGACCCTGATGCTGCTGGGCGGCGCTGTCGGTAAATCCGCGCAACTGCCGCTGCAAACCTGGCTGGCGGACGCGATGGCCGGTCCTACTCCGGTTTCGGCACTGATCCACGCCGCAACCATGGTGACCGCCGGTGTCTACCTGATCGCCCGTACTCACGGCCTGTTTTCCCTGGCGCCGGATATCCTGCACCTGGTTGGCGTTGTCGGCGGTGTGACCCTGGTACTCGCCGGTTTTGCCGCCCTGGTTCAGACCGACATCAAACGTATCCTCGCCTACTCGACCATGAGCCAGATCGGCTACATGTTCCTGGCGCTGGGCGTTGGCGCCTGGGATGGCGCGATCTTCCACCTGATGACCCACGCCTTCTTCAAGGCGCTGCTGTTCCTTGCGTCCGGTGCGGTGATCGTTGCCTGCCACCACGAGCAGAACATCTTCAAGATGGGCGGTCTGTGGAAGAAACTGCCACTGGCCTACGCCAGCTTCATCGTCGGCGGCGCGGCATTGTCTGCCCTGCCACTGGTTACCGCAGGCTTCTACTCCAAGGACGAAATCCTCTGGGAAGCGTTCGCCAGCGGCAACCACGGTCTGCTTTACGCAGGTCTGGTCGGTGCGTTCATGACGTCGCTGTACACCTTCCGCCTGATCTTCATCGCGTTCCACGGTGAAGTGAAGACCGAAGCGCACGCCGGTCACGGCATCGCTCACTGGCTGCCACTGTCGGTGCTGATCGTGCTGTCGACCTTCGTCGGCGCGATGATCGTTCCACCGCTGCACGGCGTGCTGCCGGAAAGCGTCGGCCATGCCGGCGGCGAAGCCAAGCACAGTCTGGAAATCGCCTCGGGCGCCATTGCCCTGGCCGGTATCCTGCTGGCCGCGCTGCTGTTCCTCGGCAAGCGTCGTTTCGTCACTGCAATCGCCAACAGCGGCATCGGCCGCTTCCTTTCGGCCTGGTGGTTCGCTGCCTGGGGCTTCGACTGGATCTACGACAAACTGTTCGTCAAGCCATACCTTGCGATCAGCCACGCACTGCGCAGAGACCCGCTCGACCAGACCATCGGTCTGATCCCGCGTATGGCCAAAGGTGGTCACACCGCCCTGAGCCGTACCGAAACCGGTCAACTGCGTTGGTACGCGGCATCGATGGCAGCCGGCTCCGTGCTGGTCATCGGCGCCATCGTGCTGGTAGCGGTCTGATATGAACCTTGCGAACTTGCGAAAGGAATTGAGCCCGTCATGATTCTGCCTTGGCTAATCCTGATCCCCTTCATCGGCGGCCTGCTGTGCTGGATGGGTGAGCGCTTCGGCGCTACCCTCCCCCGCTGGATTGCGCTGTTGACCATGACCCTGGAACTCGCACTCGGCCTCTGGCTGTGGGCCCACGGTAATTATTCATTTGCTCCGGCCCCTGGCGCCGATCCGACCTGGGTGCTCGAGTTCAAGCACATCTGGATCGAGCGCTTCGGCATCAGCGTGCACCTGGCCCTCGACGGCCTGTCGCTGTTGATGATCCTGCTGACCGGTCTGCTGGGTATCCTCTCGGTACTCTGCTCGTGGAAAGAGATCCAGCGTCACGTTGGCTTCTTCCACTTGAACCTGATGTGGATCCTGGGCGGTGTCGTCGGCGTGTTCCTTGCCCTCGACCTGTTCATGTTCTTCTTCTTCTGGGAAATGATGCTGGTGCCGATGTACTTCCTCATCGCGCTCTGGGGTCACAGTTCTTCGGACGGCAAGAAAACCCGGATCTACGCGGCGACCAAGTTCTTCATCTTCACTCAGGCTTCCGGCCTGATCATGTTGGTGGCGATCCTGGGCCTGGTCCTGGTCAACTTCAACGACACCGGCGTGATTACCTTCAACTACGCCGACCTGTTGAAAACCAAGATGTCGCTGACCACCGAGTACATCCTGATGCTCGGCTTCTTCATCGCCTTCGCGGTGAAGCTGCCAGTGGTGCCGTTCCACTCCTGGTTGCCTGATGCTCACGCCCAGGCGCCAACAGCGGGTTCGGTCGACCTGGCCGGTATCTTGTTGAAGACAGCTGCTTACGGTCTGCTGCGTTTCGCCCTGCCGCTGTTCCCGAATGCCTCGGCCGAGTTCGCGCCGATCGCCATGACCCTGGGTCTGATCGGGATCTTCTACGGTGCGTTCCTGGCCTTCGCCCAAACCGACATCAAGCGTCTGATCGCCTACTCCTCCGTTTCCCACATGGGCTTCGTGTTGATCGGCATCTACTCCGGCAGCCAACTGGCGCTGCAGGGCGCGGTGATGCAGATGCTGGCACACGGTCTGTCGGCGGCGGCACTCTTTATCCTCAGTGGTCAACTGTACGAGCGCACCCACACCCGCGACATGCGTGAGATGGGTGGCCTGTGGTCGAAGATTGCTTACCTGCCGGCTGTCAGCCTGTTCTTCGCAGCCGCGTCCCTGGGCTTGCCGGGTACCGGTAACTTTGTGGGTGAGTTCCTGATCCTGATCGGCACGTTCCCGGCCGCCCCATGGATCACTATCATCGCGACGTCCGGTCTGGTGTTCGGTTCGGTCTACTCGCTGATCATGATCCATCGTGCCTACTTCGGCCCGTCCAAATCGGACGCGGTGCTGCATGGCATGGATGGTCGCGAACTGATCATGGTGGTCGGTCTGGCCGCACTGCTGATTTACATCGGCGTGTACCCGCAACCGTTCCTCGATACCTCTGCTGCGACGATGCATGGCGTGCAGCAATGGCTCGGCACCGCCTTCACTCAACTCGCTTCGGCCCGGTAAGAGCGCTATGGAATTCACGACTCAACACTTTATCGCGCTTGCGCCGTTGTTGATCACCAGCGCCACGATCATCGTGGTGATGCTGGCAATCGCCTGGCGCCGCAACCACTCGCAGACCTTCCTGATTTCCGTGGCGGGTCTGAACCTGGCGTTGCTGTCGATCCTGCCAGCCCTGAAAGTCGCGCCTCTGGCCGTGACTCCACTGCTGCAGATCGACACCTTCGCTTGCTTGTACATGGCGCTGATCCTGGTCGCCACCCTCGCTTGCGTAACCCTCGCCCACGCCTACCTCGGCGATGGCGGCTCGGGTTACCCGGGCAACCGTGAAGAACTTTACCTGCTGATCCTGATGGCCGCTGCTGGTGGCCTGGTACTGGTCAGCGCGCAGCACCTGGCCGGGTTGTTCATCGGTCTGGAACTGCTCTCGGTACCGGTCTACGGGCTGGTGGCTTATGCCTTCTTCAACAAGCGTTCGCTGGAAGCCGGTATCAAGTACATGGTGCTGTCGGCCGCCGGTTCTGCGTTCCTGTTGTTCGGTATGGCGCTGTTGTATGCAGACTCCGGCAGCCTGAGCTTCGTCGGTATCGGCCAGGCCCTCGCGGCCACCGGCCTGCCAAGCTCACTGGCGCAACTGGGCCTGGGCATGATGCTGATCGGTCTGGCGTTCAAGCTGTCGCTGGTACCGTTCCACCTCTGGACCCCGGACGTTTACGAAGGTGCTCCGGCACCGGTGGCCGCGTTCCTGGCGACCGCGTCCAAAGTGGCTGTGTTCGCAGTGATGGTGCGTCTGTTCCAGATCTCGCCGGCGGCAAGCAGCGGTGTACTGAGCGACGTGCTGACCATCATCGCCATCGCGTCGATCCTGTTCGGTAACCTGCTGGCACTGACCCAGAGCAACCTCAAGCGTCTGCTGGGTTACTCGTCGATCGCTCACTTCGGTTACCTGCTGATCGCCCTGGTGGCGAGCAAGGGTCTGGCCGTGGAAGCCATCGGCGTGTACCTGGTCACCTACGTGATCACCAGCCTCGGCGCGTTCGGCGTGATCACGCTGATGTCCTCGCCGTACAACGGCCGTGATGCGGATGCCCTGTACGAATACCGCGGCCTGTTCTGGCGCCGTCCGTACCTTACCGCCGTACTCACCGTGATGATGCTGTCCCTGGCCGGTATCCCGCTGACCGCGGGCTTCATCGGCAAGTTCTACATCATCGCTACCGGCGTCGAGTCGCACCAATGGTGGCTGGTCGGTTCCCTGGTACTGGGCAGCGCCATCGGCGTCTTCTACTACCTGCGTGTGATGGTCACCCTGTACCTGATCGAACCGAACCTGCGTCGCCACGATGCGCAACTGCACTGGGAACAACGTGCAGGCGGCGTGATGCTGCTGGCAATCGCTGCACTGGCATTCTTCCTCGGTCTGTATCCGCAGCCGTTGCTGATCCTGGTTCAGCAGGCGGGGCTGGCGGGTTGATCGCTTAAGCGACACTCGGTAGAAAACAGAAACGGCACCTTCGGGTGCCGTTTTTGCGTTTGGGGTTTCAAGATCAAAAGATCGCAGCCTTCGGCAGCTCCTACATTGGGATGACATACACCCTGTAGGAGCTGCCGAAGGCTGCGATCTTTTGATCTTCGTACTTGTGAGCAGTCATAAGTAACGGGTTGTCTGGGATGTCCTCTTCGCGGGCAAGCCCGCTCCCACAGTGATCTGTGGTGTACACACCTTTTGTGACTGACGCAAAACTTGTGGGAGCGAGCTTGCTCGCGAAGGCGGTGGAGCAGGCACAAAAGAAAACGGCACCTTACGGTGCCGTTTGCGTTTCACAGCTCAGATGTTATTTACGCGCCGCCTCCCACGATTTCAGCAGTTCCGCATAACTCACAGTTTCACCTTTAGGCTTCTCGTTCGCCAGTTTCGGCTTCGGTGCACCCGGTTGATCCAACCAGTACTGCGCGTCGCGCTCGGGGTTCATTTTCGGTGCGCAGGTGGCTTGCGCCTTCGAGCGCTCCAGACGGGTCATGATCGCGTCCTGATCCTTGGCCAAACCATCCAGCGCCTGTTGTGGGGTTTTCTCGCCGCTGGCCGCTTCGGCGATGTGGCTCCACCACAGTTGCGCCAAACGCGGATAGTCCGGCACGTTGGTCCCGGTCGGGGTCCATTGCACACGGGCCGGGCTGCGATAGAACTCGACCAGACCACCGAGTTTCGGTGCCAGGTCGGTCATGGCTTGCGAGTTGATGTCCGACTCGCGGATCGGCGTCAGGCCGACGATGGTTTTCTTCAGGGATACGGTTTTCGAGGTCACGAACTGCGCGTACAGCCAGGCCGCGAGTTTTTGCTTCTCAGGCGTGGACTTCATGAAAGTCCAGGAACCCACGTCCTGATACCCGAGTTTCATGCCCTCCTCCCAGTACGGCCCGCGAGGCGACGGTGCCATGCGCCATTTTGGCGTGCCGTCGGCGTTCATCACCGGCAAGCCCGGTTTGGTCATGTCAGCGGTAAACGCGGTGTACCAGAAGATCTGCTGCGCGATGTTGCCCTGGGACGGCACCGGACCGGATTCGGAGAAGGTCATGCCCGCCGCTTCCGGTGGCGCATATTTCTTCAGCCAGTCGACGTATTTGGTGGTTGCATAGACCGCCGCCGGGCCGTTGGTGTCGCCACCGCGGGTCACACTGGAGCCGACCGGATGGCAGTCCTCGACGCGGATGCCCCACTCGTCCACCGGCAAGCCGTTGGGAATGCCTTTGTCGCCAGCACCGGCCATGGAGAACCAGGCATCGGTGAAGCGCCAGCCCAGGGACGGATCTTTCTTGCCGTAGTCCATGTGCCCGTAGATTCGCTTGCCGTCGATTTCCTTGACGTCTTCGCTGAAGAATTTGGCGATGTCTTCATAGGCCGACCAGTTCACCGGGACGCCCAATTCGTAGCCGTACTTTTCCTTGAACTTGGCTTTCAGATCCGCCCGCTCGAACCAGTCGGCGCGGAACCAGTAGAGGTTGGCGAACTGTTGGTCGGGCAACTGATAGATCTTGCCGTCCGGCGCGGTGGTGAACGAGATGCCGATGAAGTCTTTGATGTCCAGGGTCGGCGAGGTGTAGGCCTTGCCTTCGTTGGCCATCAGGTCGGTGATCGATTCGGTTTTGCCGTAGCGAAAGTGCGTGCCGATCAGGTCCGAGTCATTGACCCAGCCATCATAGATGTTCTTGTCCGATTGCATCTGGGTCTGCAGCTTTTCCACCACGTCGCCTTCTTGCAGCAAGTCGTGGGTCAGCTTGATCCCGGTGATCTCGGTAAAGGCTCTGGCCAGCGTTTTGGATTCATATTCGTGGGTCGCGATGGTTTCCGAAACCACCTTGATGCTCATCCCGCGAAACGGCTCGGACGCCTTGATGAACCACTTCAACTCTTCGAGCTGCTGCTCTGGGGTGAGGGTGGACGGTTTGAATTCGCTGCCAATCCATTTCTTGGCCGCGTCTTCATAGGCATCGGCCCAGGCTGCAGCGCTCAACCCGCTGAGTGCCAGCATGGCTGCCAATGAAACGCTATGTCGCAGCTTATTGTTTTTGTCGAACATAGAGACCTCCTGTTTGGGTTTCGGAGCAACATTGCCGATCGATTTCGACTAGCCCCAACGCATCACAGCCAACAGCCACACCAGGGACAACGCGAACGCAACCCAGATGCTCCAGTCGGTGACGCCGATTACCAGCAAATGCAGGTAGGCGCTGCCGAGAAGACCGATAAACAACCGATCGCCACGGGTGGTGGCAATCGGCAACAAACCACGCCGAAGAATGCTCGGCGAACGCAATTCCCAGGTCGTCATGCCCACCAGGATCAAGGCAATGACGCTGAAGAATGCCGCCGTAGGGCCGGTCCAACTCATCCATTCCATCATCAGTTCCTCAGACCCGGCCCAGGGCAAAGCCCTTGGCCACGTGGTTGCGAACAAACCAGATCACCAGCATGCCCGGCAGGATGGTCAACACCCCCGCCGCCGCCAGTACGCCCCAGTCGATGCCGGACGCCGAGACCGTGCGCGTCATCACCGCCGCAATCGGTTTGGCGTTGACCGACGTCAGCGTTCGCGCCAGCAGCAGTTCGACCCAGGAAAACATGAAGCAGAAAAATGCCGTCACACCGATCCCTGAGCCAATCAACGGAACGAAAATCTTCACGAAGAACTTGGGGAAACTGTAGCCATCGATGTAGGCGGTTTCGTCGATTTCCTTGGGAACCCCGGACATGAAGCCCTCAAGAATCCACACCGCCAACGGCACGTTAAACAGGCAATGAGCCAACGCGACGGCGATGTGGGTGTCGAACAAACCGATCGAGGAATACAGCTGGAAGAACGGCAGCAGAAACACCGCTGGCGGCGCCATGCGGTTGGTCAGAAGCCAGAAAAACAGGTGCTTGTCACCGAGGAACCGATAGCGCGAGAACGCATACGCCGCCGGCAATGCCACGCTCAGCGAAATCACCGTGTTCAGGCTCACGTAGTACAGCGAGTTGAGGTAACCGGTGTACCAGGCCGGATCAGTGAAGATCACCTTGTAGTTGGCGAAGGTGAAATCCTGCGGAAACAACGTCAGGCCGCTGAGGATTTCGGTGTTGCTCTTGAAGGACATGTTCAGCAGCCAGTAGATCGGCACCAGCAGGAACAGAATGTAGATCACCAGCGGAATCAGCTTTCTCTTGCTCATGGCAGACCTCAGCGGTTGGCGTCAGAGTGAGTCATGGCCGTATAGAACAGCCAGGACACCAACAGGATGATCAGGAAGTACACCAGCGAGAAAGCCGCCGCGGGGCCGAGGTCGAACTGCCCGATCGCCATTTGCGTCAGGGTCTGACTCAGGAAGGTCGTGGCATTCCCCGGACCGCCACCGGTCAGCACAAACGGCTCGGTGTAGATCATGAAACTGTCCATGAACCGCAGCATCACCGCGATCAGCAATACACTCTTGAGCTTGGGCAACTGGATGTGTCGGAAAACCGCCCAGGCCGATGCCCGATCAATCCGCGCCGCCTGGTAGTAAACGTCCGGAATCGCCCGTAAACCGGAGAAACACAACAGCGCCACCAACGACGTCCAGTGCCAGACGTCCATCACCAGCACCGTGACCCAGGCGTCCATGGTGTTGGCCGCATAGTTGTAGTTCAGCCCCATGGCCTTGAGGCTGGCGCCGAGCAGACCAATGTCGGCCCGACCGAAGATCTGCCAGATGGTGCCGACCACGTTCCACGGAATCAGCAACGGAATCGCCAGAATGATCAGCACCAGCGACGACCAGCGACCCTTGGTCGGCATGGTCAGGGCGATGGCGATGCCCAGCGGGATTTCGATCAGCAGCACACAGCCGGAGTAGATGAACTGACGCAGTAATGAGTCATGCAGGCGCGGATCGAGCAGCACTTGCTTGTACCAGTCGGCGCCGACGAAGTAGCGGCTGGACTGGTCGAAGATGTCCTGCACCGAGTAGTTGACCACGGTCATCATCGGGATCACCGCACTGAACGCCACCAGCAAAAACACCGGCAACACCAGCCACCAGGCCTTGTTGTTCTGCACCTTGTTCATGGCTACGTCTCCAGGAGATATTCGTCGGCATACACCATCAACCATTGAGCCGGGAAGCTGATGTAGGCGGTTCCCTCAGGCACTGGCTTGTCTTCGGCCAGGCGCACTTTCAAAGGGGCGCCGTCGAGGTTCAGGGTCATGATCTTGTAGGTGCCAAGGTCTTCGACGTGTACGACTTGTGCCTGCATCGCCTCATCAAAAGGTTCGTCCCACACATGCACGAACTCTGGACGGATGCCGACCTTCAGGGTTTTCCACTCGGACTCGGCGATGCGTTTCTGTTGAGGATCGGAAAGTGGCAAATGAGTCGAGGCGAAACCGACACCACCTGGCTGCGGCTGAACCTCGATCAGGTTCATCCCCGGACTGCCGATGAAATAGCCGACAAAGGTGTGGCTCGGCCGCTCGAACAGTTCTCTCGGCGTACCGAATTGCACAATCTGCCCGCCGTACATCACCGCGATCTTGTCGGCGAAGGTCGAGGCTTCGAGCTGATCGTGGGTGACGTAGACCATGGTGATGTTGAACTGCTCGTGGATCTGCTTGAGCTTGCGCCGCAGCTTCCATTTCAGGTGCGGGTCGATCACGGTCAGAGGCTCATCGAACAGGATCGCCGACACGTCATCGCGCACCAGCCCACGGCCCATGGAGACTTTCTGTTTTTCATCGGCGGTGAGGTTGCGCGCCTTCTTGCTCAGCAGCGCCTGGAGGTCGAGGACTTCGGCGATTTCCTGCACCTTGCTGTGAATTTTCGCCTCGGCCATGCCTTGATTGCGCAGCGGGAAGGCCAGGTTGTCGAACACCGTCATGGTGTCGTAGACCACCGGGAACTGGAAAACCTGGGCGATGTTGCGCTTCTCCGGGGTCAGGTCGTTGACCACTTTGCTGTCGAACAGCACCTGGCCCTGAGACGGACTGAGCAGCCCCGAAATGATGTTGAGCAAGGTCGACTTGCCGCAGCCCGACGGCCCTAGCAGCGCGTAAGCACCGCCCTGCTCCCAGACGTGGTCCATCTCGCGAATCGCATAATCCTCGGGGCCGGTCGGCGTGCGGGTATAACTGTGGGCGAGGTGCTGCAAACGAATTTCGGCCATCAGGCAACCCTCGCGATACGGCGACCAGGCGCCTGGACCAGCCGCCCCTGCGTATCGAAGACAAACAGTTTATGGGTCGGGATATAGATACGAATTGGCGCATCGACGTCGTATTCGTGAACGCCGGGCAAGTGCAGCACCAACAGGAAATGCTCGTTGCGCACATGGAGGAAGGTTTCCGATCCGCTGATCTCGGCCACCTCGACGGTGACCGCCAGTTCCAGATCATCGTCGTTGCTCGGCACCAATGAGATGTGGCTCGGTCGCACGCCGAAACGAAACTCGCCCTCGCCCACCGGCCGCAGATCGACGTTGAGCGGGAAGTGCACGAAATTGGCGAAACTGACTTCGTTGCCGGCGATACGGCCCGGCATCAGGTTGATCGGCGGCTCGGAGAACAGCTCCGCCGCCAGCACGGTTTGCGGCTGGTGATACACCTCGGAAGACTTGCCGCTCTGAATCACCCGGCCTTCGTGAAGAATGGTGGTGGTGCCGCCCAGCGCCAGGGCTTCGTTGGGTTCGGTGGTGGCATAGATGGCGATGGTGTGGTGAGCCTTGAACAGCTCTCGCATTTCCTGACGCAGTTCTTCGCGCAGCTTGTAGTCGAGGTTCACCAGCGGCTCGTCGAACAGAATCAGCTCGGCATCCTTGACCAGCGCCCGGGCCATCGCCGTGCGCTGTTGCTGGCCGCCGGAGAGTTCAAGCGGATGGCGCTGGAGGAATTTCTCGATGCGCAACATCTTCGCGGTTTCCAGCACTTTGCTCTGGATCAGCTCATTGGAAACACCCCCCTGGCGCAAGGGCGAGGCAATGTTCTCGAACACCGTCATGGTCGGGTAGTTGATGAATTGCTGATAGACCATCGACACGTTGCGCAAACGCACCGGACGCTGGGTGACGTCGACGCCGTTCATCAGGATACGACCGCTGTCGGGCTTGTCCAGACCGGCCATCAGGCGCATGAGACTGGTTTTGCCGGACAGCGTACGCCCGAGCAAAACGTTGAAGGATCCGGCTTCGAAATTAAGGCACGCATCATCGATCCAGGTCTGGCCCTCGACGGTGCGGCTGACGTGCTCCAGGGTTAATGACATGGCTCGGCCTTTTTATTATTGGAGTCAAGCGACCGGAGCTACAGAGCGACATTCGTGCCAGAAATTGCAAGCCGTTGATCCAGCTTGAGAATCCTTCAAGCGGAAGAAAAACCGCGTTCGTAGCTGAACAGAAATGAACAACCGCGACTGAACAATTGAACAACCCGGCGGTTGACAATGAACAATAGTGAACAACAATCTACACACCGTTCACGGTCCCCGTAGGAGCTGCCGAAGGCTGCGATCTTTTGATCTGGCGCCCGTGACATTTGTGAAGATCAAGATCAAAAGATCGCAGCCTTCGGCAGCTCCTACAGGAGCCGAGACGAAACCAGCGTTATGCAAAACCCATAAAAACAATAAAAGCTTGCTCAGAGATCGACTGCCATGGCCGCACCCGCCTTGCCGCTCTCCCACGACGCCATCATCCAGGACTCCTGGTCCCGATGCCGCGCGTTCGGCCTCAATCATCAGAGCGCCCCGGCGTTCGATCAGTTGCCGGCCGAGGGCATTGCGCAATTGCTGGAGAGCCAGCACTCACTGGTGCAAACCACTCACCAGGAAGTCCTGCCGTACTACGAGAACATCCTCAGCAACTCCAACTGCCTGATCATGCTCGCCGACAATCAGGGCCAGGTGCTGACGTCCTGGGGCACCCAGCGTTTTATCGAGCCGAACCTGACCCGCGGTTTCAGCGCCGGTGCCA
This sequence comes from Pseudomonas sp. LBUM1645, assembly GCF_059716185.1. Classification (NCBI taxonomy): domain Bacteria; kingdom Pseudomonadati; phylum Pseudomonadota; class Gammaproteobacteria; order Pseudomonadales; family Pseudomonadaceae; genus Pseudomonas; species Pseudomonas sp. LBUM1645. The sequence continues at coordinate 2,320,838 of NZ_CP166811.1, read as the reverse complement.
GCTGGATGGAGCGTTGCAGCGGCACCAATGCGATCGGCACCGCCCTGGCCTGCGAGCAGGCGGTGCACATCGAGCACGACGAACATTTCCTCAAGGCCAACCGTTTCATGACCGGTTCCGCCGCACCGATTTTCGATGCCGAACGCAAGGTCATCGCGGTGCTGGATGTGTCCAGCGACAGCTACCTGCCGCCGTCCCACACCCTCGGCATGGTCAAGATGATGAGTCAGACCGTGGAAAACCGGCTGATCCTCAACCTGTTCCATGGCCAGCATTTCCAACTGACCTTCAACACCGGGCTGAACAACCTCGACAGCCAATGGGCCGGGCTGCTGATCTTTGATGAAACCGGTCAGGTGCTGTCCGCCAACCGTCGGGCCGACAATCTGTTGGGCATCAGCCTGTCGCGGGTCAGTGTCGAAAGCCTGTTCAAGGTCTCGCTGCTGGAATTGCTGAACCAGCCGGACGGCCTGCCCTTCGCCTTGCAAACCTCAGGACGCAACCGCTTCCAGTGCCTGTTGAAGCGGCCGAAACAGGCAGTAATTCAGGCGCGAGTGTTTACTGAGCCCACGGTGGCGACACCGGCAGCGATCAGCCTCAACACCCTGCACTTCGGTGACAGCCGCGTGGAAAAAGCCGTGCGCCAGGCCGAGCGGTTGCTGGAAAAAGACATTCCGTTATTGATCCACGGTGAAACCGGAGTCGGCAAGGAAGTCTTCGTCAAAGCCCTGCATCAGGCCAGTTCCCGGAGTAAAAAACCGTTCATTGCCGTCAACTGTGCAGCCATCCCCGCCGAACTGGTTGAGTCCGAGCTGTTTGGCTACGAAAAAGGCGCGTTTACCGGCGCCAACCAGAAAGGCAGCATCGGGCTGATCCGCAAGGCCGACAAAGGCACCCTGTTCCTTGATGAAATCGGTGATATGCCGTTGCCGACTCAGGCTCGACTGCTGCGAGTGTTGCAGGAGCGTTGCGTACAACCGGTGGGCAGCAGCGAGTTGTTCCAGGTGGATATACGGATTATTTCCGCGACCAACCGCTCGTTGCGCGAACAGGTTCAGTTGGGGCGCTTCCGCGAGGATTTGTATTACCGGATTGGTGGTTTGACCCTGGAACTGCCGCCCTTAAGAGAACGCAGTGATAAAGAGGCCTTGTTCAAACGCCTGTGGGAACAGCACCGAGAGCCATCGCAGTGGGCCGGGTTGAGCCGAGAGGTGCTGGAGTTGTTCAGCCGTCATCCGTGGCCGGGGAATTTAAGACAGGTCAGCAGCGTGATGCAGGTAGCGCTGGCCATGGCCGAGGAACAACCGGTGCGGCCGGAGCATTTGCCGGATGATTTTTTTGTGGATATGGAGATGGAGCCGGTGGATTTGCCGGAGCCGTTGGCGGTTGATTTGAATGATGCCGAGGATTTGAATCGGCAGTTGCAGGCGGCCGGAGGCAATATCTCCCATTTGGCCCGACGGCTCGGGGTTAGCCGCAATACCCTTTACAAGCGGTTGCGCCAGTCGGAAAGCTGACTGCTGCGCAGTCAATCGCGGGCAAGCCTTGCTCCTACGGGATTGCGCCGTACACAAGTTCAGCGAACGACGCTATCCCGTAGGAGCAAGGCTTGCTCGCGATGGCGCCAGCCCTGTCTCCGCAGCACTTGCGCCCTGCGCATAAACAAAAACCCGCACAAGGCGGGTTTTGTTTGTAGCAAACGCAGCGATCAGTCAGCCAGACGCCAGGTCGTGCCGCCCTTCCCGTCTTCCAGCACCACGCCCATGGCGGTCAGCTGGTCGCGGATGCGGTCGGATTCGGCCCAGTCTTTACCAGCACGAGCCGCCAGACGCGCGGCAATCAGCGCATCAACCTCAGCCGCATCAACCCGCCCTTCGGCACCGGCCTGCAGGAAGTCATCAGCTTCGAGCTGCAACACACCCAACACACTGGCCAATTCCTTCAAGCGAGCTGCCAGACCCGCCGCCGCATCAAGATCACTCTCACGCAGACGGTTGATCTCACGAACCATCTCGAACAGCACGGCACACGCTTCCGGCGTACCAAAGTCGTCGTTCATCACCTGAGTGAAACGCTCGACAAAGGCTTCACCGCCAGCAGGCGCTACGCTCGGCAGGCCTTTCAACGCATGGTAGAAACGCTCGAGCGCGCCTTTGGCGTCCTTGAGGTTGTCTTCCGAATAGTTGATCGCGCTGCGGTAGTGGCTCGACACCAGCAGGTAACGCACGACTTCCGGGTGGTACTTTTCCAGCACGTCGCGAATGGTGAAGAAGTTGTTCAAGGACTTGGACATCTTCTCGCCATTGATGCGAATCATGCCGCAATGCATCCACGCGTTGGCGTAGGTCTTGCCGGTGGCCGCTTCGCTCTGGGCGATTTCGTTTTCGTGGTGCGGGAACTCGAGGTCGCTGCCGCCGCCATGAATATCGAAGGTCTCACCGAGGCAGCAGGTCGACATCACCGAGCACTCGATGTGCCAGCCCGGACGACCGTCGCCCCAAGGCGAAGGCCAGCTCGGCTCGCCCGGCTTGGCGCCTTTCCACAGCACGAAGTCCAGCGGGTCCTGCTTGGACTCGTCGACTTCGATCCGCGCGCCGATGCGCAGGTCTTCGATTTTCTTGCGCGACAGCTTGCCGTAGCCCATGAACTTGGCGACGCGGTAGTACACGTCGCCATTGCCCGGGGCGTAGGCGTAACCCTTGTCGATCAGGGTCTGGATCATGGCCTGCATGCCAGCGATGTGATCGGTGGCCCGCGGCTCCATGTCCGGCTTGAGGATATTGAGGCGCGCCTCGTCCTCGTGCATTGCGGTGATCATGCGCTCGGTCAGCACATCGAACGGCTCGCCGTTCTCCTTGGCCCGATTGATGATCTTGTCTTCAATGTCGGTGATGTTGCGCACATAAGTCAGGTTATAACCGCTGAACCGCAACCAGCGGGTCACCAGGTCAAACGCGACCATGCTGCGGCCGTGGCCAATGTGGCAGTAGTCGTACACGGTCATCCCGCAGACGTACATGCGCACATTGTTGCCATCCAGCGGCTTGAAGACTTCTTTGCTCTTGGTGAGCGTGTTGTAGATCGTAAGCACTTTATGTTCCTTGAATCACTGGCCCCACGAATCACGCAAGGTCACGGTACGGTTGAACACCGGATGACCGGGTTTCGAGTCCTTGATATCCGCGACGAAGTAACCTTCGCGCTCGAACTGGAAACGGTCTTCCGGCTGTGCATTGCCAAGCGAAGGCTCAGCACGACAACCGGTGAGGACTTGCAGCGAGTCAGGGTTGATGTTGTCCAGGAAACTGGCGCTGTCTTCGGCCTTCTCAGGGTTGGCCGAACGGAACAGGCGATCGTACAAACGCACTTCGCACTCGACGCTGGCCGCGGCCGGCACCCAGTGAACCACGCCTTTGACCTTGCGGCCTTCAGGGTTCTTGCCCAGGGTTTCCGGATCGTAAGAGCAACGCAGTTCGACGATGTTGCCATCGGCGTCCTTGATCGCTTCGTCGGCGCGGATCACGTAGCTGCCGCGCAGACGCACTTCGCCAGCTGGTTCCAGGCGTTTGTAGCCTTTTGGCGGCTCTTCCATGAAGTCTTCACGGTCGATGTAGAGCTCACGGGCGAACGGCAGAACGCGCACGCCCATGTCTTCTTTCGGGTGGCACGCCAATTCGAGGTTCTCGACCTGGCCTTCCGGGTAGTTGGTGATCACGACTTTCAGCGGACGCAGCACGCACATGGCACGCGGGGCGCTGTGGTCGAGGTCGTCACGGATGCTGAATTCCAGCATGCCGAAGTCGACCACACCGTCGGAACGGTTGGTGCCGATCATTTCGCAGAAGTTGCGGATCGATTTCGGCGTGTAACCACGGCGGCGGAAGCCGGACAGCGTAGACATGCGCGGATCGTCCCAGCCATGAACGTGCTTTTCATCGACCAGTTGCTTGAGCTTGCGCTTGCTGGTGATCGTGTAGTTCAGGTTCAGACGGCTGAATTCGTACTGACGCGGTTGCGCCGGCACGGGCAGGTTCTCGAGGAACCACTCGTACAGCGGGCGATGGCTTTCGAACTCCAGGGTGCAGATCGAGTGGGTGATGCCTTCGATGGCGTCCGACTGACCGTGGGTGAAGTCGTAGTTCGGGTAGATGCACCACTTGTCACCGGTCTGGTGGTGGTGAGCGTGGCGGATGCGATACATGATCGGGTCGCGCAGGTTCATGTTCGGCGAGGCCATGTCGATCTTGGCCCGCAACACGCGTGCACCGTCCTTGAATTCACCGGCCTTCATGCGGGCGAACCAGTCCAGGTTCTCTTCCACGGAGCGATCGCGGAACGGGCTGTTCTTGCCCGGTTCGGTCAGGCTGCCACGGTATTCCTTGGCCTGTTCAGGGCTCAGGTCATCGACGTAGGCCTTGCCGGCCTTGATCAGTTCAACGGCCCAGTCGTGCAACTGGTCGAAATACTGCGAGGCGTAGCGCACTTCACCGGACCATTCGAAGCCCAGCCATTTGACGTCGCTTTCGATCGCGTCGATGTATTCCTGGTCTTCCTTGGCCGGGTTGGTGTCGTCGAAACGCAGGTGCGTGACGCCGCCAAATTCCTGGGCCAGGCCGAAGTTCACGCAAATCGACTTGGCGTGACCGATGTGCAGGTAGCCGTTGGGCTCAGGCGGGAAACGGGTGACGATCTGCGTGTGCTTACCCGAGTCCAGGTCCGCCTGGATGATCGGGCGCAGGAAATTGACCGGCACGGCAGGGCCGGTCTTGGAATTCGAGGTAGGGTCGACAGTGGGCTTGCTCATAGGATCCTTGAACGTACAAGTGCGCGGCCAGTTGGCCAAATCAAAGCGGCTGTTAAAACAAAGGGGCTTATCATAGCCGATGCCGTCAAGTCGCTGACAGCGCAGGGCAAAAAACGGCTGCATTTAATCGGATGCAAATGAAAAACAGCCTCGAAATTCGCGCTTGGCACGCTAAACTGCGCATCTTGGCCAAAATTGGCCGGACCGGTTGAGGGCTTCAATGCCCCGAAACCCACGAATTCCCAGAAAGAGTACCGATCATGACCCAAGTCAAACTGACCACCAACCATGGCGACATCGTCCTGGAACTGAACGCTGAAAAAGCCCCGATCACCGTGGCCAACTTCATCGAGTACGTCAAAGCCGGTCACTACGAAAACACCGTTTTCCACCGCGTCATCGGTAACTTCATGATCCAGGGCGGCGGTTTCGAGCCAGGCATGAAAGAAAAGAAAGACAAGCGCCCAAGCATCCAGAACGAAGCCGACAACGGCCTGCCGAACGAGAAATACACCGTTGCCATGGCCCGCACCATGGAGCCGCATTCGGCTTCTGCCCAGTTCTTCATCAACGTGGCTGACAACAGCTTCCTGAACCACAGCGCCAAGACCACTCAGGGCTGGGGCTACGCCGTGTTCGCCAAAGTCGTTGCAGGCACCGACGTGGTCGACAAGATCAAAGGTGTTTCCACCACCATGAAGTCCGGCCACCAGGACGTACCAGCAGAAGACGTGATCATCGAGAAAGCCGAGATCATTGAGTGATACTGCTGATTTCAGACTTGCATCTGGAAGAGGAGCGCCCGGACATCAGCCGGGCGTTTCTGGATTTGCTCGCCGGACGCGCCCGCTCGGCGAGTGCGTTGTACATTCTGGGCGACTTTTTCGAGGCGTGGATTGGCGACGATGCCATGACGCCGTTCCAGCGTTCCATCTGCCAGGCCCTGCGCGATCTTAGCGACAGCGGCACGGCCATTTTTCTGATGCACGGCAATCGCGACTTCATGCTCGGCCAGGCCTTCTGCAAACAGGCCGGCTGCACGTTGTTGAAAGACCCGAGTGTCGTGCAGTTTTACGGTGAGCCGGTGCTGTTGATGCACGGCGACAGCCTCTGCACCCGCGACGAGGCTTATATGAAGCTGCGTCGCTATCTGCGTAATCCGATCACCCTGTTCATCCTGCGGCATTTGCCTTTGCGCACTCGCCATAAACTGGCGCGCAAGCTGCGCAGTGAAAGCCGTGCGCAGACGCGGATGAAGGCGAATGACATCGTTGATGTCACGCCGGAAGAAGTGCCGCGGATCATGCAGGCCTTTGGCGTGAAGACCTTGATCCATGGGCATACCCATCGGCCGGCTATTCACAAGTTGCAGATTGGCGAGCAGGCGGCCAAGCGGATTGTGTTGGGGGATTGGGATCGTCAGGGGTGGGCGTTGCAGGTGGATGAGAATGGGTTTGCGTTGGCGCCGTTCGACTTCGCCCCGCCGCCACAGCTGGCAGCCCCCGCAAACTGACTACCGAACACAAAACCCTTGTGGGAGCGAGCTTGCTCGCGATAGCGGTAAATCAATCAACAAAGATGTTGAATGTTAATCCGCCATCGCGAGCAAGCTCGCTCCCACATTGACCGCGTGCTTCTGGCCTTAGTGACCGGAGGCCGCCGGCCCCGCCTTCGCTGCAAACGGCGGTTTCGCCAGCCACACCAGCACAATCAAACCCATGAATGCCCACCCCAGCAACGTGAAGTAATCCACGGTGGAGAGCATGTACGCCTGACTGGTCAGCACATGATCCAATTGCGCATACGCCGGATTGCTCGCCCCGCCCAGGCTGTTCAGCGCCTCGCGGGTCGCCGGCTCATAGGTGCTGATGCTTTCGCTCATATAGGCGTGGTGCTGATCCGCTCGGCGAATCCAGATCCAGGTCGTCAGCGACGCAGCAAAACTGCCGCCCAAGGTCCGCAGGAACGTCGCCAGGCCCGCGCCGTCGGCGATCTGGCTCGGTGGCAGGTCCGACATCAGGATGCTCAAGGTCGGCATGAAGAACAGCGCCACACCAATCCCCATGAACAGCTGCACCAAGGCGATGTGCTGGAAGTCCACTTCGTTGGTAAACCCGGCACGCATGAAGCAGCTCAGGCCAATCGCCAGGAACGCCAGGCCGGCCAGCAGCCGCAGGTCGAATTTGTGTGCGTATTTGCCGACAAACGGCGACATCAACACCGGCAAAATACCGATCGGCGCCACCGCCAGCCCCGCCCACGTCGCCGTGTAACCCATCTGGGTTTGCAGCCATTGCGGCAGGATCAGGTTGATCCCGAAGAACCCGGCGTAACCCAGCACCAACACAATCGTGCCGATGCGGAAGTTGCGGTAAGCGAACAGCCGCAAATTGACCACCGGGTGTTTGTCAGTCATTTCCCAGATCACGAACACCGCCAGCGCAATCACCGAAATGGCCGCGCCGATGAGGATGAAGTTCGACTCGAACCAATCCAGGTCGTTGCCCTTGTCGAGGATCACCTGCAATGCGCCGACGCCAATGATCAGGGTGATCAAACCGACGTAATCCATCGGCTGATAGCTGGTTTCCACCGGCCGCGCCTTGAGTTGCTGGCGCACCACCATCACCGCAAAAACACCGATCGGCACGTTGATAAAGAAGATCCACGGCCAGCTATAACTGTCGGTAATCCAGCCGCCGAGGATGGGACCGGCAATCGGCGCCACCACCGTGACCATCGCCAGCAACGCCAGGGCCATGCCACGCCTGGCGGGCGGATAGACGGCAATCAGCAGCGTTTGAGTCATCGGGTACAACGGACCTGCCACCAGACCTTGAAGCACCCGAAAGCCGATCAACTCCGGCATCGAGGTCGAGATACCGCACAGGAACGAAGCCAGCACGAACAGAACCGTCGCCCAGAGAAACAGCTTCACCTCACCGAAGCGCCGGCTGAGCCAACCGGTCAGCGGCAGCGCGATGGCGTTGCTCACGGCGAACGAGGTAATCACCCAAGTGCCCTGCTCCGAACTCACGCCGAGGTTGCCGGAAATCGTCGGCAGCGCGACGTTGGCGATGGTGGTGTCGAGCACTTGCATGAAGGTCGCCAGCGACAGGCCGATGGTGCTGAGCACCAGGCTGGGCGGCGTGAAAGAGGCGTTATTGCTCATCGCGAATCCTTTGAAACCTGATTGGCGCAGCGCCTGTTACTGACGCAGCTGACCTTGTGGGAGCGAGCCTTTGTAGTGAGGGAGCTTTTGTGGCGAGGGGATTTATCCCCGTTCGGCTGCGAAGCAGTCGCAAAGCTTTTGGGGCCGCTTCGCGACCCAACGGGGCGGTGCGACGTTTCGCTAAATCCCCTCGCCACAAAAGCTCTCTCACCAAAGAGGCTCCCTCACCACAAAGGCTCGCTCCCACTGGGTCGGTGTCAGCGTTGAACGGTTTTGCTGACCGCAGCGCTGTTGTCGTGGATCAATTGAGTGATCATCGCGTCGGCCTCGGCCAACTGACGGTCATAGACGTTGGTGCTGAACGAGGCCTTTTGCGGCGGCTGTTGCGCCAGCACCGGGCCGCTCTGGTCACGCAGGTTCACATCGACCTGAGTCGACAGGCCGACCCGCAACGGGTGCTTGGCCAGTTCTTCGGCATTGATGTGAATCCGCACCGGCACCCGCTGGACGATCTTGATCCAGTTACCGGTGGCGTTCTGCGCGGGCAGCAAGGCAAACGCGCTGCCGGTGCCGGCGCCGAGGCTGTCGATGGTGCCGCTGAACTTCACGTCGCTGCCGTACAGGTCGGCTTCAATGTCCACTGGCTGACCGATGCGCATGTCACGCAGCTGGGTTTCCTTGAAGTTGGCGTCGATCCACAGCTGATCCAGCGGAATCACCGCCATCAATGCGGTGCCCGGCTGGACACGTTGGCCCAGTTGCACGGAGCGTTTGGCGACATAACCGGTGACCGGCGCGATCAAGGTGCTGCGGGAGTTGTTCAAGTACGCCTGACGCAATTGCGCGGCAGCGGACATCACGTCCGGGTGCGACGACACCACGGTGTCATCAACCAGCGCGCTGGTGGTTTTCAGTTGCTGTTTGGCGTTGGCCAGGGCGTTTTGCGCCGAGGTCAGGTCGTCGCGAGCATGGGACAGTTCTTCCTGGGAAATCGCGCCGCCAGCGGCGAGGTTTTTCCGGCGATTGAAGTTGTCCTGAGCCTTCTGCACTTCAGCTTGTTGGGCGTTGACCTGGGCTTTCATGCCGTCGACGTTGCTGTACAAGCCGCGAACCTGACGCACGGTGCGGGCCAGATTGGCCTGGGCACTTTGCAGACCGACTTCGGCGTCGTTCGGGTCGAAGTTGATCAGCACCTGACCTTCGTGAACCAGATCGCCGTCGTCGGCGCCAATGCTGACCACGGTGCCGGTGACCAGCGGAGTGATTTCCACCACGTTGCCGTTCACATAGGCGTCGTCGGTGCTTTCGTTCCAGCGCCCGTAGAATTCGTGATAACCCCAGACGCCGATACCGGCGAGGATCACCACGATAGCGAGCACCACCAGCATGATTTTGCGTTTGCGCGGATTGCTGGTGTCTTGAGTGTTGTCAGGGGATTGGGTTGTATCGGCAGTGGCCATGACAAATACCTTGAATTAGTTGTGCTGCGTGGCTGGGGTTGCGTTGGCTGCGGTCAGGGTTTCGCCCTGGAAGCCGCCGCCCAGCGCCTGCATCAGTTGGATCGACAGGTCGATCTGCTCGGCATTCAGGTTGGCCAGCTGACGCTGGACCTGGAGCAATTGCTGCTCGATGCTGAGCACGTCCAGGTAGTTTCCGATGCCGGAACCGTACCGCTGGACCACGGTGTTGTAAGAATCCTGGGCAATGTCGGTGGCATGTTGCTGCGCCCCGATTTGCCGGCCGATATCGCGTAACTGGTTGATGGTGTCGCTGACATCACCCAGGGCTTTCACCAGGCTTTTGTTGTACTGCGCCACGGCGAGGTCGTAATCGGCGTCGCGGGAATCGAGGTCGGCGCGCAGGCGGCCGCCGTCGAAAATTGGCACCGAGATCGTTGGCGCAATATTGAAGAAACGACTGGCCGAACCGAACATCGCATCGCCCAGTAAGGATTCGGCACCCGCCGCAGCGCTCAAGTTCAAGTTGGGATAGAACTGGGTCTTGCCGGCGGCGATGTTCTTGCTCGCGGCCTCAACCCGCCAGCGGGCGGCCACCAGGTCGGGACGACGACCGAGCAACTCGGCGGGCAATACTGATGGCAACGCCACGGCGCTGGCCTGGAGGATTTTCGGCCGGGCGATTTCATTGCCGCGATCCGGTCCTTTGCCGAGCAGCACAGCCAAGGCGATTTTCGCGCTTTGCAGGCGTTTTTCAGCGTCGATCAGGCTGGCTTCGGAGGTGGCTTCCAGGCTTTCGGTCTGCTGGAACTGGTATTGACTGTCGATCCCGGAACTCAGGCGACGCTGGCTCAGATCGAGCATTTGTTTGGTGCGCTTGAGGTCCTCACTGGCCAGGTCATAGACAATGTGCGCCTGCCCCAGATCGCTGTAGGCGCGAGCGACGTCGGCGGACAAGGTCAGCTGAGCGGCTTGTTGATCGACTTCGGCAGCACGGGCCTGGCCCAGTGCGGCTTCCCAGGCATCACGCTGACCGCCCCAGAGGTCGAAGTTGTAATTGAAACTGGCACTGATGTTGCGCACGGTGGCGTAGGCGTCGCCCTGCCCGCGCGGATCCTGATCCTTGGCCAGGCGTGAACGACTGATACCGGCGCTGGCATCGAGGGTCGGCATGCGCGCGGCGTCGGCGGCATAGGCGGCAGCGCTGGCCTGGTGGGCGCGGGCGTCGGCGATTTGCATGTCGGGGCTGTCGTGCAGGGCTTCGCGGATCAAGCCGTCGAGCTGTGGGTCGCCGAGGCTTTTCCACCAGTCGCTTTTCGGCCAGGCCGCGGGCGACAGGGTCACGCCGCTGAGGGATTGCCCGGCCATAAGGTTTTTCGCATCGAGGCTTTTGCCCTCGGTCGTCAGGCCGCTGTAGCTGGCGCAACCGGCCAGGGTCATGGCCGCCAGCACCAGGCTCAGGCCGGTACGCAGGGTTTTGCTGCTCATTTGTCACCTACCCGCAGCAGGGTGATCGAGTCACCGGCCGCTACCAAAATTTTCTTCAGGATCTGTTCGAGGGTTTTCAACTCCTCTGGGGTGATCGCGCCGGCCAGTTCATTCATGGCGTCGGCGCCGATCTCCGGCAGGCGGTCAGTCAACTGCTGGCCTTGTTCGGTCAGCACCAACTGAACCTGACGGCGATCCGCCTCGGAACGTTGGCGGGCGAGGAAGCCTTTCTGTTCCAGACGATCGAGCATGCGGGTCATCGAACCGCTGTCCAGCGACAGGTGACGGCACAGCTCGGCCGGGGTATCGACGCCGAACTGGGCCATGATGATCAGCACTTTGAACTGCGCGGCGGTGATGCCGTGGGGTTCCATGTGCGTGTCGATGATCCGGTCCTTGAGCAACGCGGCGCGCCCGAGCAGGAGTCCGAGATGGCAAGTGTGGAATTCGTCTGGGGTGAAATGTTTCATCTAGCCACCAATTAGCTGCCTAGGCAGAGAATGTATGTCGAGATGTTACTGCCTAGGCAGCGAATGTCAACGTAATAGTTAGGTTGCTTGCTATTTAGTTGATAAATGGCGGGCTGCAAAAGCAAAAAGATCGCAGGCTTCGCCAGCTCCTACAGGGTTTTGTGTACACCTGTAGGAGCTGGCGAAGCCTGCGATCTTTTGATCTTGAAAGGACTAAAAATCCCGCTTGTAGAAGATATCCAGCGAACTGGCCACGCCGCCCGCTGCTTCGAGGTAGACCTTCTTGCTCAGCTTGTAACGCAACGCAATGGTGTTGGCCGGCTCGAACACGCCAACGCCATAACGCAGGCTGAGCTTCTCGGAGATATTGCCGCTGGCCACCACGCTGGTGGCGTTGCCGCTGCCCTGGGTATCGAGCTGGAAGTCCTGAATGCCCAGGTTCTTGGCCAACCCGCTGGTCACCCCCGAACTGCCCATCAAGCCCAACCCGAGGGCCGCTTGAGCCAGCATGTTGTTGTCCTCACCGCTGGTGCTCAGCGGACGCCCCAGCACCAGATAGGACAACGCCTGCTCCTGACTCATCGCCGGCTCGGAGAAGATCTGTGTGGTCGGCTGTTCGGCGCTACCGCTCAGGCGAATGCCGGCGATCACGTCGTCGGTCTGGCGAATCGCTTCGATGTCCAGATACGGCTGATCGATCGGGCCGGCAAACAGCAAACGCGCCCGGCGCACGGTCAATCGCTGACCGTAGGCACGGTATCGCCCATCGTTGAGCCACAGCTCGCCGCGGGTGTCCATGTTGTCGCCGATGTGCACATGACCTTGCAGGTTGGCGGTCAGGCCAAACCCGGCAAAGCTGAGTTTGTCCTGACCGACCACCACATCGATGTCCATCGCCATGGCCATCGGGGGTTTACCCTCTTCGGTCTGCTGGCCGACGATCACCGTGTCATCGGACACCTTGACCGTCGATGGCGGCAACTCGCGCACGGTGATCTCGCCTTTCGGCACCAGCACCTTGCCGACGATCGCCAGTTTGTCGTCCTTCACCGAAATCTTCAGGTCCGGCGCCATTTCCAACTTGGCATACGGCTCGACGGTGACGGGTAATTGCGTGCCTTTGAGCGCCAGATCCACCACCAGCGCCTGACCCCAGGCGATGTTGCCGCTCAAGGTGCCCTGCCCGGTCTTGCCACTTTTCCAGCCGCCGTTCAATTGCACGGTTTCGCCAGCGATCACGGCTTGAAGTTGCAGCGCTTCGAGGTCCATCGGCAGTTCAGGCCCGGAAATCTCGCCGTCGCTGAGCAGCAGATTGCCGTTGACCTGAGGTGCCAGCAGCGTACCTGCAAGCGTGCCGCTGCCATTCAAACGACCGGTCAGTTTCTCGACCATCGGCACAAACGGCCGCGCTACCGACAGGTCCAGTCCATTCAAACGGAATGAGCCGGTCAGTGGTTTGTCCTTCGGTAACGGATTGATCTGCGCCTGGAGCATAAGCTCACCGAGCTTGCCACCGACGAAATTGAGGTCAGTGTCGATGCGCTTGGGCGTGAGTTTGCTGTTCAGTTTCAGAGTCTGGTACGGGAAGTCCAGCCACTGGTCCTTCTCCTTGATGCGCAACGTGCCGCCGCTGGCATCGACGCTGATCTGGCCGTTCGGGCCGCTGGCCGGCAGGTCCAGTTGCAGGTCGGCGTTGAGTCGTCCTTTCCAGGCGAAATCCTTGGGCAACCACTGCGCCAGGCTGTCGATCGGGAATTGTTTGAGGTGATAACGCAGCTTCGGCTCAGGCATCAGGCGCTGATCCTCACCGCACAGGCTGGCCGGGCCGGACGCCCAGCAATGGGCGCCAAAATTGATCTTGCCGTCCGCCAGCCGTTCAAGCTTCGCCGGACCTTGCAGCTTCCAGTCCTGCCCCCCGGCCTGGATATCGCCGCTGGCCAGACGCCCGCGCCAATTGCCTTTGTCCAGATTGCCGTCGAGGCCGAGCGCGAGTTTCAGCTTCGGCCCTTGCAGGTCGAGGGTGAGTTTCTGGTTTTTGATATCGCCCTGGCCGCTGGCGGTCAGCGTCCCCAGTGACGTCTCACCGGCCTGAATGCCGCTGCCCTTGAGGTCGATTTTCGCGCGTTGCGCGCTGTCGAGAGTGGCGTCCAGATTCAGGCTTTGCAGTCGATTGTCTTCGAACGCCAGTTGCGTGCCTTGCAGCCCGAGCTTGCCTTGCGGGGCCTTGAGCGTCCCGGCGACATCGACGCGACCATTGAGCTGGCCGCGCAGTTGCGGCCACAGCTGGGCCAGGCGCGGCAGCTTGATATCGATCTGGCCGGCGAGCTTCTGTTGCAAGCTGCCCTTGCCGTTGATGCTGTTGTCGCCGAGGCGAATTTGCAGCGCGTTGAGGTTCCATTGTTCACCACCGCCATCGGCTTTGGCCTGGATCACTGCCGGTTGGCCGCGCAGTTTGCCTTTCAAATCCAGGTCGGCGGTCAGGCTGAGTTTTTCATTCTTCATCTCGCCTTTGCTGCGCAACGGTCCGGCCAGGATGCCCGGCAACTCCGCCACCCAGTACGCCGGGTTGATCGCCGACAGGTCCAGCGCCGTGTCCCAGGCAATGCCGTCGGCGAATTGCAGGTTCAGGTGCCCTTCGGCCTTGCCCTGCCCGGCTTCGAGTTGAATTTGTTGCAGGTAGATTTTCGTCAGGTCGCCGCTGAACGGGCTGGTCAGGCTGAACGCCCCGGCCGGGCCGTCGAGTGCGGCTTTGAAGCTGCCGAGGTATTTGCCGTCGGTGTAGGAGACTTCACCGTTGAAGCTGCGCAACGCCACTTCTGGCTCGTCGATCAGCGGATAGAGGCGATGCCACGGGAAATCCAGCCAATCGATTTTTGCATCGGCACTCAGGCCTTTGCTCCAGTCGAGGTTGCCGGTGAGTTTTAGGCTTTGCTTGTCGTTGGCCGTGAGGTCCAACCCGGCGATCTGAGCGCCGTTGGCGTCGACCTTGCCTTGCAGCAACAACGCGACCGGACCAAGTTCTGCGGGCAACGTGGCTTTGCCGAGCAACTGGTAACCGTTTTTCAGGTCGCCGTCGCCGGTGAGTTCCAGTTGGTTGAGTTGCAGCGTGTCCGGCAGATCGGCGCTGGCCTTGAAGCCGTCAGCGGTGATCCGCACCTTGGCCGGCAGGTTTTCCGCAAGCGGCTGCAGTTCACCGGTCAATTGCCCGTTGAGGTAACCACTGCTGCCGGCTTTCAGGTTCAGGGTTTTCAGCAGATCGCCGTCGACCTTCAGGGCCAGCGTCCAAGGCCCGGTGCCGGGGGCTGGCAGGGTCAGTTTGCCTTCGGCCTTGAGCGGCCAGTTACCGCTGGGTTGCAGCAGGCCTGAAAGATTCAGACTCAGGTCATCCCTTTGCAACTGAACGGAATCGATCTGCAAACCGTTGGCCGTCCAATGCGCCGCCAGTTGCAGGCCCTTGAGTTCTTCGCTGCCGTTGAACATCAGGCTGCCAACCTGGACGTCGCCCAACTCGATGGCCAAGGGCAACTTCAGATCCGGCAACTCGATATCGCCGCTGGTGTCTTCATCGGTGCCGGGCGGAAATTGCAGGCTGACCTGATCGGCCTTCAATTGCTCGATGCACAGGGTCATGCGCGTCAGGCACAGCGGCGACCAGGCGAAAATCACCTTGTTCAGCTCGACGCGGCTGCTGTCCTGCTGCCACAGCACATGGTCGGCACTCCACTGTCCGCCCAACCGCCCCTGGAAATTCTCGACGGTCAAACCTGGCACAAACCCCAGCGCCCAACGACTGCCCGTCGCCGTGCCCAGCACTGTGGCCACGGTCAGGACGACCAGCATCAGCAGCGCCAGAATCGCCAGCAGCGTTATTTTCAAACCACGATTCACAGCTCAGGCCCCATGGAAAAGTGCAGTCGAATGCCGCCGTCGTCGTCCATCGCATGGGCCAGGTCGAGGCGTATCGGCCCTACCGGCGAAACCCATCGCACGCCGATACCGACGCCGGTCTTGAGGTCCGGCAGTTCGAGGGTGTTGAAGGAGTTGCCTTGGTCGATGAAGGTCGCGACCCGCCATTTTTCGGCGATGGAGTACTGATACTCGACACTGCCAGCGACCATATAACGGCCACCGATGCGGTCGCCCTCGGAGTTTTCCGGGGACAAGCTCTGGTAGTCGTAGCCGCGCACGCTCTGATCGCCACCGGCGAAGAAGCGCAGCGACGGCGGCACCGATTTGTAGCCATTGGTGGCGCTGCCGCCAACCTGCACCCGACCGAGGAAGCGGTGTTTGTCGAAGACCGTGGTCAAGCCTTTCACCAACGCGGTGCCATAAAGCAAGTTGGTGTCGGAGCCCAAACCTTCCTTGGCCACTTTGGTCTCGAATTCCAGGCGATAGCCGTTGTGCGGGTCAATGCGGTTATCACTTTTCAGGTAGGAATAGCTGACGCCAGGCATCAGCAACGTGCTGAGCCCCGAGTCGTCACCGAGCCTGTATTCCTCGCGCTGCCACTTGAGCGACACCACTCGCTGCCAACCGCTGGGCAGCTTGCTGTGCCACTCGGGGCCGATGGTCAGCAGTTTGCTGAGGGAGTCCTTGTCGGCAATTTCTTCGTTCTGATAGCCACCGGCGAACCGCAGCTTGTCGGTCAGTGGCGGGTCCAGGGGAATGTCGTAGAACACACCGACGTTCTGCCGGGGCGCCGAGACTTCGGTCTCCCAGCCATAGCTGTGCCCCTGAGGGTTGACCCAGTGCCGGGTCCAGTTGGCCTTGATCCGTGGGCCGACGTCGGTGGAATAACCCAGCCCCAGGCCCATAGTCCGTGGTTTGCGGGTTTCGAGTTTGACGTCCACCGGGATCACGTCGTTCTTGGACGCCGTCGGCGCCGCATCCACCCGCACGCTTTCGAAATAGCCGCTCGATTGCATCGCCTGATTAAGCTCGGCGATCAGTTCGGAGTCATAAGGCGCGCCCGTCTTGAATGGCACCATGCGCCGCAGCAGGTCTTCGTCGAACGGCGTGTCACCTTCAAAACTGACCTTGCCCAATGAATAACGCGGGCCGCTGTTGTAGATCAGTTCGATGTCGGCGACGCCGGCTCGCGGGTCGACCGATAATTTCTGGCTGCTGAAATAACCACTGAAGAAGCCATAGCGCGAGGCCTGATTCTGAATCAGGCGCTTGGCGTCTTCGTAATGGCCATGGTTGAGCACTGCGCCGGTTTTCAGCGAATCGCTTTTGGGTACACGAAAGGATTTGAGGGTGGCGGCCGGGCCGTCGATGCGAATAGTGACGTTGCGCAAATGCACCGGCTCGCCGGGATCGATGTTCAGCACCAGGCGCGGCGTCTTGCCGCCCTTCACATCCGAGTCGATCTGCGGTTGGTAGTAACCCAAAGCCTGCGCGGCCTTGCGTGCCTGTTCTTCGGCGCCACGACTGAAGCGCAGCAAGGCCTCCTCGTCACGATCGCCGAGGCTGCCGATATAGCCCTCTATATTGGCTTTCAGTTCATCGTTGGACGGTTTGATCCGAACATCCAATTCACTTTGCGCCAGCGCCGCGCAGCTGGTAATCAGCATCAGCACGCCGCTGGTAATTCTTCCTGGAAACTTCATAGGCGCGGATGCTATCACGAGCTTGGGAGCGTGATAGAGCCTGGCGTGCGCTGAAAGTTCTACCTTTATGCCGTTGCTGTTTGTAACACCTGCGGATTGGCGTGGAAAAACACGTGTTCGCGAATCGGTCCTACGGCGACCTCACCGATTTCCTCATAGCCCTGACGCTTATAGAACTCCAGATAACGAGGATTCCCAGTATCGAGGATTACGCCCTCGGAGTGTTCATCCACTGCGCACCAGTTATGCACCGCTTGCAGCAATTGTTCGCCAAAGTGCTTGCCCTGGAATTGCGGATGAACTCCCAGCAATGGCAGCAGGTGCACCGAGTCAGACGGCACGCAAGCCATCACGGCATCGTGATACTCGAGATAACGTCGGGTGCAGCGAAACCCGGTGCTGAGCACCATGCGCAGACGCCAGGCCCAACTTTCAGTGATGCCCAGGCGACGTTGCGGCGGCGCGATCAGCGCGATGCCGATCAACCGGTCGTTGACCAGCAGGCCGATGGCCGGCAAGTCCTGAAGAAAATGTTGTTTGACCAACTCGCGCACGGTGGCGCGGACCCGCTGTTCATAACCGGGACGTTCCGCTTCGAACAGGTAGCCGAACGTCGGCTCATGCCGGTAAGCCTGGTACAACAGCGAACGTGCTTCGCGGGAATAGCCGCTGTCGAGCATGTGAATGTCGGCGATGACGGTCGAGGTTTCGGGCATAACGGTATTTCTCCCCTGGCACAGGTCAGATGACTGCGCTCTTATTGGTACGAGCCTATAAGCAGCGGCACAGTTCCTTGCTGATCCAAATCAGCATGGGTGCTTATGCCGTCTTCGCGAGCAGGGTCGCTCCCACAAAGGTATAGACCAGACTCATTACCTGTGGGAGCGAGCTTGCTCGCGATGGCGTCCTTATTGTCGACACAAGACCTACCGCCACACACGAATCCCCTCACCCCACACTGGCCCCATTCCTACATGTCAGCTAGCATCGCCCTTTTGCTAGGACTGCCGACCATGAAGATCGTCTCCTTCAACATCAACGGGCTGCGCGCTCGCCCCCATCAGCTGGCGGCGCTGATCGAAAAGCATCAGCCAGACGTGATCGGACTGCAGGAAACCAAGGTTCACGACGACCAATTCCCGCTGGCCGAGGTTCAGGCGCTGGGCTATCACGTGTATTTCCACGGTCAAAAAGGTCATTACGGCGTGGCCCTGCTCTCGCGTCAGGAACCTATCGCGCTGCACAAAGGTTTCGCCACCGATGAAGAAGACGCTCAGCGCCGCTTCATCTGGGGCACGTTCGCCGACGCCAATGGCGTGCCGGTGACCATCATGAACGGCTATTTCCCACAGGGCGAAAGCCGCGATCACCCGACCAAGTTCCCGGCCAAGGAACGCTTTTACAGCGATCTGCAGCAATTGCTGGAAAGCCAGTTCAGCAACGATCAGCCCGTGGTAGTAATGGGCGACGTGAACATTTCCCCGGAAGACTGCGACATCGGTATCGGCCCGGACAACATGAAACGCTGGCTGAAAACCGGCAAATGCAGCTTCCTGCCGGAAGAACGCGAGTGGATGGCCCGTTTGAAGAACTGGGGCCTGGTGGACAGCTTCCGTCACTTGAACCCGGAGGTGGCCGACCGTTTCAGCTGGTTTGACTACCGTAGCCGCGGTTTTGAGGATGAGCCCAAGCGTGGGCTGCGGATTGACTTGATCATGGCTTCCCACGGGTTGTTGCCACGCGTGAAGGATGCGGGTGTGGATTACGAATTGCGCGGGATGGAAAAACCGTCGGATCACGCGCCGATCTGGCTTGAATTGAGCTAAAAGCAAAAGATCGCAGCGTTCCGCAGCTCCTACAGGGTGTACTCCGACCCATTGTAGGAGCTGCGGTACGCTGCGATCTTTTGATCTGTCATCTTTCAGAAACCTTACTGACTTATTCTCCCGGCACTTCCTTTGGCTTATAAGGTGCTGGCATGACGCTGCGCGTGTTGTTCCTGTTGATGCTGTGCGCCTGGCTGCCGCTGACCGCTTCGGCTGGTGATTTGCCGACGCCCGAGTCTGGCCCGGTGTTGCGCATCCAGGGTTCCAACACCATTGGTGCGGCATTGGGCCCGGCGCTGGTTGAGGGGTTAATGCGCGAACAGGGCCTGCTCAAGGTTCACAGCGAGGCCCCGGACAAAGCCAACGAACTGCGCGTCATCGGCGAAACCGCTCAGGGCCGCCGGGTCGCGGTGGACATCGCGGCCCACGGCTCCAGCACCGGCTTCACCGCCCTGAAAACCGCCACCGCCGACCTCGCTGCTTCCTCCCGCCCGATCAAGGACAGCGAACGGACAGACCTTGCACGCTTGGGCGACTTTAAAAGCGCCGGCGCCGAGCAAGTCATCGCCATCGATGGTCTGGCGATCATTGTTCATCCGCAAAATCCGCTGAGTGAACTGAACACCGAACAACTGGCGCGAATCTTCAGCGGCGAGGCAAAAACCTGGGAAGAACTCGGCGGCACCGGTGGGACGATTCATCTTTATGCGCGGGATGACCAATCGGGCACCTATGACACGTTCAAGGAATTGGTCCTCAGCCGTCGTGGGAAAACGCTGAGCAGCGCTGCGAAACGGTTCGAATCCAGCGAGCAATTGTCCGACGCGGTCAGCCTCGACCCGCAAGGTATTGGCTTCATCGGCCTGCCTTACGTGCGTCAGGCCAAAGCCGTGGCGATTGCCGACGGCCAATCCCAAGCCATGTTGCCGCTCAACAGCCTGATTGCCACGGAAGACTATCCGCTGTCGCGCCGGCTGTTCTTTTACCTGCCGCCCAACGGGAAAAATCCCTGGGCTGACGCACTGGTGGCGTTCGCCCAAAGCAGCAAGGGTCAGGCGATTGTCGCGGCCAATGGTTTTATCGCCCAGACCGTCCAGGCCATGACCGTCACACCGAATGCGTTAATGCCGGAGGGTTATCAAGCGCTCAGCCGTCACGCCCAGCGACTGACGGTGAATTTTCGTTTCGAAGAAGGCAGTGCGACGCTGGACAACAAGGCCCGGCAGGACCTGTCGCGTGTGCTCGACTATATAAAGCAGCGCGAGAAAACCAATCGGCAGGTAACGCTGGTGGGTTTTGGCGACGCCAAGAGTGATCCGGCGCGCGCCGATCTGCTGTCGAAACTGCGCGCCATGGCGGTGCGGCGGGAACTGGTGAAAAGCGGTGTGGTGTTTCGCGAGATTCGTGGTTTTGGCGCCGAAATGCCAGTGGCGGCCAATAGCGCGGATGAGGGGCGAATCAAGAATCGACGGGTTGAGGTGTGGGTGTATTGAGAGACTTCGGCTCGAGACTTGAGTGTATGACAAACCTGTGGCGAGGGAGCTTGCTCCCGCTGGGCTGCGTAGCGGCCCCAAAAATCTGGTAGCTATGCCGATATTTGTGAGTGCTGCGCACTCAAGCGGGAGCAAGCTCCCTCGCCACAAAGAGCGGGAATCAGCCGAGCAATTTCTCAAGCTGCGCCGTGGTGTCCACCGCGCCCATGGTCTTGGCGGCATCCAGCGCAGAGACGCCATTGGCATCCTTGGCTTTCGGGTCGGCGCCTTTGCTGATCAGGTAGTCGACGATTTCAACGCGATTGAACATCGCCGCCATCATCAGCGCCGTGCGACCGTCGAAGGACGAACCTTCCACTTGCGCGCCGCCTTCAACCAGTGCCTTGACCACCGCCAGGTCACCCTTGAACGCCGCGCCGGCAATCGGGCTCTGGCCGTTGTCGTTGCGGATTTCCGGGTCGGCCTTGTGTTCGAGCAGGACTTTTACCGTCTCCACATGGCCGTGGTACGCGGCCAGCATCAGCAAGGTGTCGCCCTTGTGGTTACGCAGATTCGGCGGCAGGCCCTTGGTCAACAGCGCAGCCATCATGGCCGCATCGCCCTCGCGCGCTTTGTTGAATACCTGTTCGGCAAATTCAGCGGCTTCTTCGGGGGTCATCTGGCGGCTTTGGTCTGTCATTGGGCACTCCACGTTCGGTTATTCGCAAAGCCGACAGTTTCCCGAGCAGCCCCGAGGCTGTCACTTCTTTTTTCTCATGGAAGGCCATAGCCACATTCAATAGCGCTGCATTCAATAACGAAAAGCGCCGCCGTGAATATCCGCCAGCAACTGCGGAGTGACCTGCACGTAAGTCTGGGTCCCCGGCAGCCAGGCATAGATCGGATCATCGCCGGTTCTACCGGGGTCGAAGGCTTCGTCCTTGAGGCGGGTCTTCTGGTATTTGAAGGTGCCGGTGGTCTCCATTTTCACTTTCACTCGCAGAAACAAAGGCACCGCATAAGCGGGCATTTGCTCCCGAGCGAAAGCCAGCAGTTCACTGAAATCCAGGGTCGCCAGGGACTCCGCTGGCGTAATCGCCGCCATCCCCGCACGCCCGTTGGTGTTGCGGATTTCCACGCCATAGGCCACGGCTTCGGAAATAGTCGGGTGTTGCAAAAGGATGTTCTCGACCTCGGTGGTCGAGACGTTTTCGCCCTTCCAGCGGAAGGTATCTCCCAGCCGGTCAACAAACTGTGCATGACCGAAACCGATGTTGCGCAGCAGGTCACCGGTATTGAAGTAACGGTCGCCCTTCTCGAACACGTCGTGCAGCACAACCTTTTCGGTCTTCTGCGGATCGGTGTAACCGTCGAGCGGCGCCTTGTCGTCGATTTTCGCCAGCAACAGCCCCTGCTCGCCTTTCGCGACTTTGCGCATGAAGCCCTTGGCATCCCGAATCGGCGCACCGCTGTCGTGGTCATACGCCGCCAACTCCCATGACATCAGGGAAAAACCGACGGTGTTATCAAAGTTGAGGATGTTGGTGAAACCGATGTTGCCGTCGCTGGCGGCGTAGAGCTCGCAGATGTGATTCACCGCAAAACGTGTCTTGAACTCGCGCCACGCGCCGGGGCGCAGGCCATTGCCGATCATCTTCGTCACGCTGTGCTGGCTGTCGTCGGCGCTGGGCGGTTGATCCACGAGGTAGCGGCACAATTCGCCGACGTAACCGAGGGTGGTCGCGCGGTACTTGCGCACATCGTTCCAGAATTGACTGGCGCTGAACTTGCGGCGAATCGCAAAGCCCGAGGCGCCACTGATCGCCGAACCCCAGCACACGCACAACCCGGTGGCGTGATAGAGCGGCAAGGTGCAATAGACGACATCCTCCGGGCGCATATCCAGAGCGATCAGCCCGAAACTTGCGGAGCTGCGCATCCAGCGTCCGTGTTTGAACACCCCGGCCTTGGGCAAGCCGGTGGTGCCAGAGGTGTAGATATAGAAACAAGGGTCGTCGAAAAATACCTGCTGACTGCTGGCGGGGTTGGCGCTGGAGCTGTCGGCACTGGCGGTCATCAGGTTGATGAACCCGTCGGGCGCAATGCCCGGATGGGTGAAGGTGTCTCGATCAGCGACGAACCAGGTGCGCGCCGCGTCGATCGACACCCGTTCGCGCACCGCCGAAAACGCCGGGATCAGCTCTTCTCCGACGATGATCGCCGCGGGTGCCACCAGGTTCAGGCTGTGAGCCAGGGTATCGCGGGTTTGCGAGGTATTGAGCAAGGCACTAATCGCGCCGACCTTGGCCACCGCCAGAATCGTCACCAGCAGTTCCGGGCGATTCTCGATAAACACCGCCACCACATCGCCCTTGCGGATGCCTTGGGCAATCAGATGATGGGCAATGCGATTGGCCCATTGGTTGACCTGCGCATACGTCAGCGCCACCTCGCCCTGCAGCAATGCCGGACCATCGGGATTGCGCAACGTCGCTTGCTCGAAGCTCCAGCCCAGGCCGCACGGTTGGGTCGGGTCCTTGACGTTGGCGGCTTTCATGCCCTTCACCACGCGAGGAATGGCTTTGGCAATGGAAGGCAGCTTGCGGAGCATCATGCCCCAGGTAATCGTGTCGTGCGGCGTGCGGCTCATGGTTGCTCCCGGTCGATCTTTTTTATTGTTCGGGCGGCGTTGATTGAGGCCGAAAATACGTCAGCGGTTCCTGAGCTGTACACGCGGTTTTTGAAATGATTTGTATCCACGTCTGCGGCATTTGAAATCGTGAGCTTGCGCCGGGCAATTGGTTCCATCGAATCGATGTCGACCACGCAAAATGCAGGATGCACGATGGCCATTCATGCAGATTGCACGAAAGTGCAAAAACACTGAAAAACTAACCAATTGATATATAAGGACTTTTAAAAAATCAGGTGCTGGCACAATCACTGCAACTACCTCTGCATGCTTGCCATTCAAGAGCTAACGGAGCTGATAGACATGAACCTGATCCAAGAAAAATTTTCGTCCCTGTTCTCCAACTTCGAAGTGAACACCCAGCCACGTCCGGACGGCGGCATTCTGCTGACCTTGAGCAGCACCGACGGCAAAGTCTTCAAACGCTCGATTTCCTACCAGCAATTGCATGCGGGAGATCAGCTGTCCTGGGTGATCAGTGCCATTCGCCGTGACATCGCCGAACAGGCCAGCGAACTGCCGCAGATTTCCATGCTGCAAAGCCAGCAACGGTTTGCCCTGCCGACGTATCACTCGGTGTAAACCGTTCCAATGCTGTAAACAAACAGGCCGTGAGAGCTTTCGCTTCACGGCCTGAGTTGTTTCTGACGGTACGTAATCCCTGATCCCTGATCCCTGATTCCTGATTCCTGATTCCTGATTCCTGATTCCTGATTCCTGATTCCTGATTCCTGATTCCTGATTCCTGTAGGAGCTGAGCTTGCTCGCGATGGCGGTGGATCAGTCAACATTAATGTCGCCTGATCCACCGCCATCGCGAGCAAGCTCAGCTCCTACAGGGTTATGTGGTTACAGGGTAGATGGGTTGATCCGTTCAAAGCTGTTCACCGTCACATGCCCCGCCAACTCCCCGCCCTCTCGGGCCAGCCCGCACGTCGCCATTCCCGCCGTGCGCGCCGCGTCCAGTTCCTCGACGATGTCGGACAGAAACAGGATCTGCGAAGCGTCCAGGCCAATGGCCTGGGTAATGCGCTCGTAGGACTTCGCTTCACGCTTGGGCCCCGAGGTGGTGTCGAAATAGCCACTGAACAGTGGTGACAGATCCCCCGCTTCCGAGCAGCCAAAGATCAGCTTTTGAGCCTGGATCGAACCGGACGAATAAACAAACAGTTTGAAGCCGTCCTGATGCCAGCGTTTGAGCGCTTCAACGGCGTCCGGGTAAACGTGGCCTTTCAACTCCCCGGCCTGATAACCCTGCTCCCAGACCATGCCTTGCAACGCTTTCAGCGGCGTGGCTTTGCGGTCTTCGGCGATCCAGCCCAGAAGAATGTCGATGACCCGCTCGACGTCGGCGTTCGGCTCGTTGGCATCCCGGCGAACGGCACCCAGTTGCTCGGCAACATCCGCACGCTCGGCGTGTTGGCGAACAAACTCCGGCAGGTGCTTGGCGGCGTAGGGAAACAGCACGTCGAACACAAAACTCACCGCGCTCGTAGTGCCTTCGATGTCGGTGAGAATTGCTTTGATCGGCATCGCCTCAGTCCTCAAGGCGCGGGAAGCGACTGGCGATGTCATCGCCGGTGAAGTTGGCCACCCACCCTTCAGGGTTGTTGAACAGTCGGATCGCAATAAAGTGCGGATGTTCGCCCATGTCGAACCAGTGCGGGGTGCCGGCCGGCACCGTGATCAGGTCGTTTTTCTCACAAAGCACCGCGTAGATGTAATCGTCGATGTGCAGGGTGAACAGCCCACGACCAGCGACGAAAAATCGTACTTCGTCTTCGCCATGGCGATGTTCGTCGAGAAACTTGGCGCGCAATTCGGCTTTTTGCGGGTGATCGCTGTTAAGGCTGATCACATCGACGGTGATGTAACCGCGTTCGGTCATCAGCTTGTCGATTTGCTCCTGGTACGCGGCGATCACTTCTTCCTGGCTGGCGCCAGGCTGGATTTTCGCCGCGGCTTGCCAACGGTCGAAACGCACGCCCTGCTCGGCCAGGGTCGAGGCGATGTCTTCGAAATGCGTCAGCACCTTGTTAGGCAAGTCAGGGCTTGAGACGTGGTAAACGGACAGGCTGCTCATCAGGGCAACTCCTTAACGGTTCATGCTTTATGGTTCGAGACCGAGCGCATCTTCAACTCGCACTCGAACAAAAATTCAAAGGCTTCGATCTGCCGCAGCGCATCGCTCATGCGCGCGCCCCAGGTGTAGAGACCGTGGCCGCGGATCAGGTAGCCGACGCAATCGGGATGCGCTTCAAGCCAAGGCTGCACCTTGGCGGCAAGGCGCGCAATGTCTTGATCGTTGTCGAAAATCGGCACACGTACCCGGGATTCGTGGGTCGACACACCACTGAAGGCTTTTTGCAGTTCGTAGTCTTCGAACTCGATGAAATCTTGCGGCGTCAGGCGCGACAGCACCGTGGCGTTCACCGAATGCGTGTGCAGCACCGCGCCGATTTCCGGGCGCCAGTTGTAGAGTTGGGTGTGCAGCAGGGTTTCGGCGGACGGTTTTTTGCCCGGTTCCAGGCTGTTGCCGGACAGATCGGTAGCCAGCACATCGTCGGGGCCGAGTTGGCCTTTGTGCTTGCCGGACACCGTCAGCAGCGCTTCAGTCGGCGACAGGCGCGTCGAGTAGTTGCTGCTGGTGGCCGGCGACCAGCCGCGGCCATACAGAAATCGCCCGGCATCGATGATTTCCTGGGCGAGGTGCTCACGGGTGAGGCTCATGGCCTGTCCTCTTGCATACGTGTGGCAATGATAACGGCTGCCGCGAAGGCTGCGAGGCTGGCAATACTAAAGGTCAATGCGGGGCCGAGGGCATTCCAGCTGTAGCCGGAATACAACGCGCCCAGTGCGCCACCGGTACCGGCCAGTGCGGCATACAACGCTTGGCCCTGCCCTTGTTGGCGCGCGCCGAAGCTACGTTGCACGAACTGGATGGCAGCCGCGTGAAAGCTGCCGAATGTCGCCGCGTGCAGTACCTGGGCAAACAACAGCACCCAAAGAAATTCAGCGAACGAACCGAGCAACAACCAACGCAACGCCGCCAGCAGAAAACTCGCCAGCAGCACCCGTCGCACAGAGAAACGCGCGAGGATCTTGCTCATGGCCAGAAACATCAAGACTTCGGCGACCACACCGACCGCCCAGAGCACGCCGATCAGCCCACGGCTGTACCCGAGTCGCTCCAGGTGCAAGGTCAGAAAGGTGTAATAAGGACCGTGGCTCATCTGCATCAGCGCCACGCAACCGTAAAACGCCAGCACCCCGGGATTGCGCAATTGCTTGAGAAACCCATCTCCCGCAATTCGATTGCCCTGAGCCGGTTGGGCGTTCGGCACCCACAAACTGCTGACCACGATCCCGGCCATGATCAGCACCAGCGCCACCGGATAGATATCCAGGCTCAACCACTCGAACAACCGACCAAGCGCGACCACGGTGATGATAAAGCCGATGGAACCCCACAGGCGGATCTGACTGTAACGGTTAGTCTGACCCTGCAAGTGCGCCAACGTGATGACTTCGAACTGCGGCAACACCGCGTGCCAGAAGAACGCGTGTAACGCCATGACCATCGCCAGCCAGGCATAGGTTTTACTGACGAAAATCAGCGAAAACGTCAGCAGCGTGCAGACCGCACCGAAGCGCACGATGGCCAGGCGTCGGCCGGTGTAATCACCGAGCCAGCCCCAGATGTTCGGCGCCACGCAGCGCATCAGCATCGGGATCGCCACCAGCTCGCCGATGCGCGCGCTGGAAAAGCCCAGGTGATCGAAGTACAGCGCCAGAAACGGCGCTGTCGAACCGAGCAAGGCGAAATAGAACAGATAGAAACTGGAGAGCCGCCAGTACGGGAGCGCCGCCACCGTCGTCAGACCGCAGCGGCTGTGAGGTCAGCCATTAAAGCTGACCCAGCACCGGCGTGCTCACGCGCACGTCCAGGTTCTGCCCACGATGACGCAACAGGTGATCCATCAGCACGATGGCCATCATCGCTTCGGCGATCGGTGTAGCGCGGATGCCGACGCACGGGTCATGACGACCCTTGGTGACGACTTCCACCGGGTTGCCATGGATGTCGATGGAACGGCCCGGCGTGGTGATGCTCGAGGTTGGCTTGAGCGCGAGGTGCGCGACGATCGGCTGACCCGACGAAATGCCACCCAAAATGCCGCCCGCGTTGTTGCTGAGGAAACCTTGCGGGGTCATTTCATCGCGGTGTTCGGTGCCACGCTGGGCAACGCTGGCGAAACCGGCGCCGATTTCCACGCCTTTGACCGCGTTGATGCTCATCAGCGCATGGGCCAATTCGGCGTCAAGGCGATCGAAGATAGGCTCGCCAAGGCCCGGCATTACGCCTTCAGCGACTACGGTGATCTTCGCGCCAACCGAATCCTGGTCGCGGCGCAACTGGTCCATATAGGCTTCCAGTTCCGGGACCTTGTCCGGATCAGGGCTGAAGAAAGCGTTCTCTTCCACCGAATCCCAGGTCTTGAACGGGATTTCGATCGGGCCGAGTTGGCTCATGTAGCCACGAATGACGATGCCCTGAGTGGCCAGGTATTTTTTCGCGATCGCACCGGCGGCCACGCGCATGGCCGTTTCACGGGCAGAACTGCGACCGCCGCCACGGTAATCGCGCTCGCCGTATTTGTGGTGATAGGTGTAGTCGGCGTGGGCCGGGCGGAACAGGTCCTTGATCGCCGAGTAGTCCTTGGACTTCTGGTCGGTGTTGCGGATCAGCAGGCCGATGGCGCAACCGGTGGTGCGCCCTTCGAACACGCCGGAGAGGATTTCGACTTCGTCGGCTTCCTGGCGCTGGGTGGTGTGGCGGCTGGTGCCGGGTTTGCGGCGATCCAGGTCACGCTGCAGATCCTCCAGAGAGATCTCCAGGCCCGGCGGGCAGCCGTCGACAATGGCGACCAACGCCGGACCATGGCTTTCGCCCGCGGTGGTGACAGTGAACAGCTTGCCGTAGGTATTGCCGGACATGCAGGACGCTCCGTGAATTCGAACCAAATACGTAATGCGCGCCAGTATACGCAGGCTACCCAACTAGTTCATCCTCGAACCTTATGGGTGCCTGCGAGTCCAACCGGCATCTTGTTCATGATGGCGTGATGATGCTGCGAGTTATAGCCTTGAGCCTTACCCTGTTTACCGGCTTTGTACAGGCCACTGTCCTGCAACGCCCGATCACGTTGGACACCGGCACCGGCGAGCTTTTCGGCTCGTTATTGCTGCCCAAGTCCGACACGCCGGTACCGGTTGTCCTGATCATTTCCGGCTCCGGTCCTACGGATCGTGACGGAAACAACCCCGACGGCGGACGCAACGACAGCCTCAAGCGTCTTGCTTGGGTACTGGCCAAACACAACATCGCCAGCGTGCGTTATGACAAACGCGGCGTGGCGGCGAGTCTTGCGGCGACCCCGGACGAGCGCAATCTGTCGGTGGAAGCCTATGTGGCCGACGCCGAGGCCTGGGGCCACAAGCTCAAATCAGACCCGCGCTTTGGCCAACTGATCCTGCTGGGCCACAGCGAAGGCGCCTTGATCGCCAGCCTCGCGGCGCCGAGCCTGGATGCCGCCGCGGTCATCTCCATGTCCGGCAGCGCCCGGCCGATCGATCAAGTGCTGCGCCAACAATTGAGCAATCGCCTGCCGCCACCGTTGATGCTGCGCAGCAATGAACTGCTCGACAGCCTCAAGGCCGGCCACACCGACGACAACGTGCCGCCGCAGCTGCAGGTGATTTTCCGCCCGAGCGTGCAGCCGTATCTGATTTCATTGTTCCGCCAGGACCCGGCGGCGGCGTTTGCCAAGTTGAAGATGCCGGCGCTGATCATCCAGGGCAGCAATGACATCCAGGTCGGCGTCGGTGACGCCAAGCTGTTGAAGGCCGCCAAACCGGACGCCGAGCTCGCGCTGATCGAAGGCATGAACCACGTGATGCGCATCGTGCCCAACGATGTAAAACGGCAATTGGCCTCTTACAAAGATCCGCAATTGCCTCTGGCGGCCGAACTCGGCACGCGAATCCTCGGGTTTATTGACGGACTTCGCACCAGTTAAGCGGTGTAGGGGGCGCTCTCAACTAGTTTTCACGCCGCGTTGTCGCCTTAAAGCGGGCCAGGCAAGGCGCAGGCCGCTGGTAATGGTTTTTCCCTTTCCAAGGCCTGCAACGCAGGCTGGCCCGCTTTAAGGCACAACCCGAAGGGCCGGGCCTGCTGTTGTGCAGGGCTGCGTTGCTCGAAGCTTATTTGGAATGACCAAACCACGCTTCTCGCGCCTTGCCCTGCACAACAGCAGACCCGGCGCGGCGTGAAAACTGGTTGAGAACGCCCCCTAGCCCTCCAGTCCTGAAAAAAACGGCCGATAAGCCTTTGTCGCCAGCGCTATGACTGGCGGCAAGCAGAGCTTGGACAGGATCTCGCCGTTATGACTGATACCCAGACTTCACCCGACACCACTGCTGAAAAAGACGCACCACCAGTGGTCGAGCTGCCGTGGGCGGACGTCCACGCCGAGCACCACAAAATGCTCCGTCTGGCGCCATTGCAAACCGACCGCAACACCGGTGGACGGCCGCTGCGCTTTGTTGAGTTCGGTTATGCCGAGCGCAACAACAAGGAACACAGCCTGATGCGCATGAGCATTGCGCTGCCCAGCCAGCGCGTGCGCAAGGAACAGAATCATCTGGACGTGTGGGTCGATCACGCCACCAAGCGCGTGCATTTCGGGCCTGACAGCGGTTTGCAGATCGAACCGATGAACCGTGGCATCGGTCGCTACATGGCCGCTCAGGGCATTACCTGGGCGAAAAAGAGATGGCCCGGCTACACCGTCGACGGCACCGACCTGAACAACAAGGATGCACTGAACGAAGACACTCGCCTGCGCCGCGATCACTTTTTGCGGATGCATGGTTTCGATGTGATCTACGCCGACGCCCAGCATTTGAAGGGCAGCGTCAAAGAAGTGCAGGTCGGCGACCTGTTGGGTGACTGGAGTACGGAAAAACTGCAGGTCGTGGAAATTCTTGAGGCGGCGCAGATGCTCCAGCAAGCCGAGCAAAATCTCGCCGAGCAGGAAGTCAAACTCAAGAAACACGAAGAAAAGGTCAGCAAGTACAAGCGCGAAGACGCCGGACTGCGCTTTACCATTACCTGTCTGGTGGCGTTTGCGGTGTTTCAGGCGGGGTTGTTGATCTGGATTGCCACGCACCGGTAATCGGTGTCGAACCCAAAAAGATCGCAGCCTGCGGCAGCTCCTACAGGGTTATGTGTACACCTGTGTAGGAGCTGCCGCAGGCTGCGATCTTTTGCTTGTAAGAGTCAGACGCGGGAAGCGAACAGCGCCTGATGATCACGGCACTGTTCCGCCGTCAGCATGAACACGCCATGCCCACCGCGCTCGAAATCGAGCCAGGCGAAGTCGACTTCCGGGTACAGCGCGTCGACGTGAACCTGGCTGTTGCCCACTTCGACAATCAGCAAGCCCTTCTCGGTCAGGTGATCCGCCGCTTCGGCGAGCATGCGACGCACCAGGTTCAAACCATCATCACCGCAAGCCAGGCCCAGCTCCGGTTCGTGCTGGTATTCGTCCGGCATGTCGGCGAAATCTTCCGCATCGACGTAAGGCGGGTTCGACACGATCAGGTCGAAACGCTGACCCGGCAAACCATCAAATCCATCGCCCTGAACCGTGTACACCCGCTCATCGACGCCATGGCGCTCGATGTTCTGGTTGGCCACTTCCAGCGCTTCGAACGACAGATCGGCCAGTACCACTTCGGCGTTCTGGAACTCGTAGGCACAGGCGATACCGATGCAGCCCGAACCGGTGCACAGGTCGAGAATCCGCGCAGGCTCGGCGCCCAGCCACGGCTCAAAACGTTTTTCGATCAGCTCGCCAATCGGCGAACGCGGGATCAATACGCGCTCATCGACAATGAACGACATGCCGCAAAACCACGCTTCACCCAACAGGTAGGCGGTAGGAATGCGTTCTTCGATACGGCGCTTGAGCATGCGTTGCAGCTTGACCAGCTCGTCTTCTTCAAGATTGCAGTCGAGGTAGCTGTCGGCGATTTCCCACGGCAAGTGCAAGGCACCCAACACCAACTGACGCGCTTCGTCCCAGGCGTTGTCGGTCCCATGGCCGAAAAACAGATCCTCCCCATGGAAGCGGCTGACGGCCCAACGGATATGGTCACGCAGGGTACGAAGTCGGGAAGTGATCACGGGCAAACTCCAAAAAAAACGACTGGCGATTCTAACAGCCAAAACGCGTCTCGACGACGCGGGAAAACTACCGGGGCGAATGTAGGACTATTCTATTTATTCGGTCGGCTATTGAACAAAACGGGCCTATTGACAAGGCTGCGAGCCAGCAAAGACGGCACCTACGATGGTAGCGATTCACAGAAGCGCTCAGCCAGAGGACAATGTCGCAAAAGCCCCACCCGAAGGAGCCCCAGAATGTCCGTTCCAAAAACGATGTTTCAACTCAGCGGCCGCGGTTATGCAGCAGCCGTTCTGAGCCATGCGACCCTTGTCATCATCGATGCCCAGAAAGAATATCTCAGCGGCCCGTTGGCCCTGAGCGGCATGGATGCTGCCGTCGCGAACATCAAGCAACTGGTGGCCGCTGCCCGTGCAGCCGGCCGGCCGATCGTCCATGTCCGCCACCTCGGCACCGTCGGTGGGCTGTTCGATCCACAAGGTGAGCGTGGTGAGTTCATCCCCGGGCTGGAACCACAGGGCGACGAAACCATCATCGGTAAATTGCTACCGAGTGCGTTCCACGGCACCGAACTGCTGGAACGCCTGCAGAATCTCGGTTCGCTGGACTTGATCGTATGCGGTTTCATGAGCCACTCCAGCGTCAGCACCACGGTGCGCGCCGCGAAGAACCTGGGCTTTCGTTGCACGCTGGTGGAAGACGCCTGCGCGACACGCGACCTGCCTTACAAGGGCGGCGTATTGAGCGCAGAGCACATTCAGCAGACCGAAATGGCGATCATGGCGGACAACTTTGCCACCCTCGCCCTGACCCAGGCTCTGATTTGATCAGCGCTCGATGAGCGGTCCATGCCGCCGCTCATCCGCAAAAGCCTATCATTTGCTGTAATTGTCTTAGCCTCAGGAACATCCCGGTCAACTCCCGGTCGAAGGGCCGATACCCATTGAGGAAGGTCGGAATGAAGTTATCCGATGGTTTTGACGCTCGCCGCTTGCGGCCCAAAGGCCAACGCAACTGGCGTTTTCGAATCGGCGCGGCATTTGCCGCCTTGCTGTCGATGTGCGGTGTGTTGCTGGCGATGGCAGGCATAGCCAGCCTGCTCGGCCACGCACCCGCCCTGGGCGAGTTGAATACCAACCGGGTCGGTTCGGCAGTGATTCTGGCGATTGGCCTGTTCGTGCTGTACATCGGCGTGTGGCTGTGGCGTCGCTGCCGTCGCCGCTCGCGGCAGTCGCAAGCGCTGAACATCTCCCCGCATTTGATGAAAAAGCACGACTGAGCCGAGCGTTGCGCGTTTTCTCGCGCCCCATTCGCCTCGAGTTGGGTAAACTGGCCGCCCTTCGCGGAGGCTGACATGCAAGACGACGATTTTTCCCTGTTCAAAAGCGCGATCCAAGGCGTCAAGCCGATCAAACACGATCGCGCCGAAACCGGCAAACCCAAAGCTGACCGCGCACAAATCGCCAAGTTGCGACAAGCCGCTACCGTACGCACTGATGCCACCACCGTTGACGGGCTGTCCGATCAGTTCGTCATCGATGTTGGCCCGGAAGACGAGCTGATGTGGGCGCGTGACGGTGTTCAGGAAAGCCAGATGCGCAAGCTCAAGATCGGACAGATCCCGTTCGAAGGCAGCCTTGACCTGCATGGCATGAACGTGGAAAAGGCTCGGGAAACCCTCTGGGCGTTTCTGGCCGAAGCGACCAAATTCGAAATCCGCTGCGTGCGCGTCACCCACGGCAAGGCTGTGCGTCTGGACGGTAAGCGGCCGATGATCAAAAGCCACGTCAACACCTGGCTGCGCCAACATTCACAAGTGCTCGGCTTCACCTCGTGCCAAGCGAAACACGGCGGCGCCGGAGCGGTTTACGTGATGCTCAAACGGACCATGATGGAAGGTCGCGACGAATAAAGCGGTCACCTGGCAAATTATCGGCATAACGATTTGCAATGATATGGGAGCTCCCGTAATACTCCGCAGATGGAATTTAAAGAACGACTCAAAGCAGCCCGCCAACACGCCAAGCTTAATCAGACCGAGCTTGCCGAGCGCGCAGGCCTGACGCAAACCTCAATCTCCGACCTAGAGCGCGGGAAATCGAAGGCAACAGCCTTTGCTGCCCAGATCGCTTCAGCGTGTGGCGTTTCACCGATGTGGCTGGCTGAAGGTGTCGGTGACATGCTTAAAGGCGTGTCCGATGCTGCTCCGTTGAATCGACCCCCTCCAAGCGTTTCAATGTCAGACATCCAGCCTTGGGACGACAGCACGCCCCTGGATGACGACGAGGTTTATGTCCCCTTCCTGCGTGAAGTTGAGCTGGCGGCCGGTTCAGGCCGTTTCGTGATCGCAGAAAACGACAGCGCCAGGCTGCGCTTCTTCAAGAAAGACCTGCGTCACAACAACGTGCAGTTCAACAACGCCAAGTGCGTGGTGGTGAGCGGAAACAGCATGCTCCCGGTACTACGCGACGGCGCTACCGTTGGCATGAACGTCGGAAAGAACTCGCTGGGCGACATCGTCGACGGCGACATGTACGCGATCAACCACAACGGCCAGCTCCGCGTGAAACAGCTCTACCGACTGCCCAGTGGTATCCGCCTGCGCAGCTTCAACCGTGACGAGCATCCGGACGAGGACTACACCTTCGCCGAGATCCAGGAGCAGCAGATTGCGATCCTGGGTCATGTCTTTTGGTGGGCCATGTATTCGCGGTGAACTGAGTTGCGGTGATTCGACGCCCCATCCAAAAGAAGCCCGCCAAGCGCGGGTTTTTTTTTGCACCTGAAATATAGTCGCGGAATAAAATATGGGAATACCCATTGACTCAAAATATGGGAACACCCATATTTGCATTCAAGCCAACGGAAAATCGATCGGAAGCTGCCAGGCATCACTTCTGCCCATTCACTGAGTGGGCAGTGGGATGTAGGCCTGCATCAAACGCAAGGCTCACCAGAGCAAAAAGCGACATCAATGGACTGAGGCAAAAACCATGACTGTAGACATCAGCAACTTCACCATCGCTACCCCGCTTCCAATCTCCGACACCAACCCGATTGCGCTTGAGCTCATCGGCTGGCGCGCACTGATCGAATGCCCCGACGTCATCTCAATGCTTGACGATGGTTCGCTGCAGATGACGGCGCCGACACTTGGAGCCTCGAGCAAGAGCACACTACGAACCCGCTGCGAGTGGAAGGAGCCAGGTTACTGGCTGTTCTCCAGCGCTGCGGACCACTGGAACCGACAAGAAATGCGGCTGACGAAGGTCAACTCGCTACAGAAAGTCGTGATCGGCCAGATCCATGTGAAGGATT
Source organism: Pseudomonas sp. LBUM1645 (assembly GCF_059716185.1). NCBI lineage: Bacteria > Pseudomonadati > Pseudomonadota > Gammaproteobacteria > Pseudomonadales > Pseudomonadaceae > Pseudomonas > Pseudomonas sp. LBUM1645. Next base: position 2,286,275 of record NZ_CP166811.1, on the reverse strand, counting down.
CAGAGCGACCTCCGGTAAAGGTGTTCTGGAACAAAGGAAAAATCACCATGGGGTTCCGAACCAGTTACCTCCAGGACGATCCGGTCAACTCGACGATTTTGGAGAACGTGCCGCTCGGTGCACTTTTCAAAATCAACATTCACGCCAATTCGAGCGGCGCCGTCTCTGTATCGGCAAGTTGTAACGGCGTCAAATCCACTTCCGCGATCATGCGCCTCGACAATACCTGGGACACGAAAACACTCGCCTTTCACGGCGGCGTGTACAACCAGATCGATTACTCCGACACCACCGACCCGCTAGACGGTTCTGTCTGCATCATCAGCGATCTGTCGATCACTCACGTCTGATACGACCTGCTCGGCCTGATGAGCAAAACAGGTTTCAGGGAAGCATCACTGCTGCACCTTGGCGACAGGGTGTAGCGGGATGCCCAAACCCGAAATGACCGATTTGGGGATTCGCGCCCGCCGGCAATACAACTGCCGGCACACATACGCTACCATGTGCCTCATGTCGGGGATGAACCCTGCGATTATTGCCACTCAGCTCGGTCATAGCGTTCAGATGTTGCTATCGACCCACACCCGATGGATCAACGCCAGCACCGACTGGGGTGAGCTCGGGAAGATTGAAAAGAGCTTGATTGGTACACAATTGGTACAGACAGAAACAGTACCCCTCTGAAACCCGTATGGAATCAGCCTCTGTGACACTGGAACAGAACTACACCGCGATTCTCGGCCAATTGGGCGAGGACGTCTCCCGCGAGGGCCTGCTCGACACGCCAAAACGTGCCGCCAAAGCCATGCAGTACCTCTGCCGCGGTTATGAACAGACACTGGAAGAGGTCACCAACGGTGCCTTGTTCAGCTCCGACAACAGCGAAATGGTGCTGGTGAAGGACATCGAGCTCTACTCGTTGTGCGAACACCACCTGCTGCCGTTTATCGGCAAGGCTCACGTCGCCTACATCCCTAGCGGCAAGGTATTGGGCCTCTCGAAAGTCGCGCGGATCGTCGATATGTACGCCCGCCGCCTGCAGATCCAGGAAAACCTCAGCCGCCAGATCGCCGATGCGGTCCAGCAAGTCACCGGCGCCCTGGGCGTTGCAGTGGTGATCGAGGCCAAGCACATGTGCATGATGATGCGCGGTGTGGAGAAACAGAATTCGTCGATGATCACGTCGGTGATGCTGGGTGAGTTCCGCGAAAACGCGGCCACCCGCAGCGAGTTTCTCAGCCTGATCAAGTAATTCGCAGCAGAAGAAAACCGGCATTCATCGCCGGTTTTTTTTCGCCTGTGAAAATCAGGTAAGCTGCGCGCCTTCTGTTTGCCCCTGTGAGGCTTATACCGTGTTCGTTAAAGCGCTTCGTGTCGGCCTTGGCCAACTGATCATCTTCATCGACTTCATCACCCGTCCGGGCAAAAAACAGCGCCCTGCCGAGGTTCAGGCTCAGGTCAACACGGCTGCCAAGGACCTGACCCTGTATCAGTTCCACGCCTGCCCGTTCTGCGTGAAAACCCGCCGCACCTTGCGCCGCTTGAACGTGCCGGTGGCGCTGCGCGACGCGAAGAACAACGAACAGGATCGCCAGGCCCTGCTGGAACAGGGCGGCAAGATCAAGGTGCCGTGCCTGCGCATCGAAGAGAATGGCCAGACGACCTGGATGTACGAGTCCAAGGTGATCATCGATTATCTGGACAAGCGGTTTGCTGCTGCCTGATGGTTTTGTGCTGGGGCTGATGGCCTCATCGCGAGCAAGCTCGCTCCCACAGTGGTTTGTGGGGTGACGGAAATCTGTGGTCAACACTGATCCCCTGTGGGAGCGAGCTTGCTCGCGAAGAGGCCGGCCCAGGCGCCACAAAATCCAGACCAAAATAAACCGGCCCTCGAGCCGGTTTATTTGTTTCTACCCTCAGGCTGCTTTCGCTGCCTGGGCCTGACGCAGCACCGCTGCCAGTCTTTTCAGCCCTTCGTCCTGCCGTGCCGGGAATGATCGTCTATAGCCGATATATCCCGATCAACAAACTTTTCGTCTACAAAATCAAAAACATTATTTGCTTTATTTGTATACAAAAGCATAATCCACTTCGTGCGAGTTCCTGACCAAGCGGTCAACAAATTCGCAAGCACCTCAAAGGGTCGCTGCCACCCTCATGGGTCCGGCCCTGGAAATAACAATAAAACTCTTGAGGAGTACTCGCTGTGGAAAGCCGCAAATCCGAAGCCCCGACGCTGGAACTCTCGCCGCCGTTACGCAATGGCTGGCTGGAGCGCATCTTCAAACTCACCTTGCATGGCACCACGGTGAAGACCGAGCTGATTGCCGGTCTGACAACCTTCATCACCATGGCCTACATCATCTTCGTTAACCCCAACATCATGGCCGACGCCGGGATCGATCACGGTGCCGCGTTCGTCGCCACTTGCATCGCCGCCGCACTGGGATGTCTGTTGATGGGCCTGTACGCCAACTGGCCGGTCGGCCTGGCGCCAGGTATGGGCCTGAACGCCTTCTTCACCTACACCGTGGTCGGCACCATGGGCTACAACTGGGAAACCGCCCTTGGCGCGGTGTTCGTTTCCGGTGTGTTGTTCATGATCCTGACGTTCTCGCGGATTCGCGAATGGCTGCTCAACAGCATTCCGGTGAGTCTGCGCTTCGCCATGGGCGCCGGCGTGGGCTTGTTCCTCGGGCTGATCGGCTTGAAAACCGCCGGTATCGTCGTCGACAGCCCGGCCACCCTGATCAAGCTTGGTTCCCTGCGTGAACCTGGTCCGCTGCTGGCCGCCATCTGCTTCCTGATGATCGCTGTACTCAGTTATCACAAAGTGTTTGGCGCGATCCTCATCAGCATCATCACCGTGACCCTCGCGGGTTGGGGTCTTGGGCTGGTGCACTACGAGGGCATCATGTCGGCCCCGCCGAGCCTGGCGCCGACCTGGATGGCGATGAACATCGCCGGCGTGTTTAACGTCAGCATGATCAGCGTGGTGCTGGCCTTCCTCTTTGTGCACATGTTCGACACCGCCGGCACCCTGATGGGCGTCGCCCAGCGCGCCAACCTGGTGAACGCTGACGGCAGGATCGAAAACCTTTCCCGCGCCATGAAAGCCGACAGTGCTTCCAGCGTATTCGGGGCGATGGTCGGTGTCCCGCCGGTTACCAGCTACGTGGAAAGTGCCGCCGGTGTAGCGGCGGGTGGTCGGACTGGTCTTACCGCTGTGACCGTAGGTGTGCTATTTATTGCCGCAATGTTTTTCGCACCGCTGGCTGGCATGATCCCCGCTTATGCAACCGCCGGTGCGCTGATTTATGTGGCAATGCTGATGATGGGCGGCATGAAGCACATCGAATGGGACGAAGCGACCGACAGCATTCCGGCGATCGTTACCGCGATCATGATGCCTCTGACTTTCTCGGTCGCCGACGGCATCGCGCTGGGCTTTATCACCTATGTAGTGCTGAAGGCCTTCACCGGTAAGCACAAGGAAATTTCCGTCAGCCTGTGGGTGCTCTGCGCGATCTTCATCGCCAAGTTCATTTTCTTGTAAGCCGTCTACGTTTCAAAAACAGTGTTTCAAAACAGCCTCACCCCGTCGGGTGAGGCTTTTGTGCAAATGGAGGAAAGTGATGAGTCTGGAAACCTGGCTGCTGTTCAGCGGCGCTGCGCTGGTGGTAATCCTGATCCCGGGGCCACTGTCTTTGCTGATGATCAGCAACAGTCTGAATTACGGTTTGCGTCGTTCTTACCCGGCGTTCCTGGGTGGCGTGATTGCGTCGATCTGCTTGCTCAGTGCGTCGGCGCTGGGTTTGGGCGCCTTGCTGCTGGCATCGGAACAGTTGTTCAGCGCCCTGAAGATCGTCGGGGCGCTGTACCTGTTCTATCTGGCCTGGCAGAGCTGGCAGCAATCGCGTCAGCCCTCCCACGGCGCTGAAGTGCCCCAGGCTGCGCCGGTTCCACGCTTTCGCGCACTGTTCGGGCGCGCGTTCATGTTGGGCGCCAGCAACCCGAAAGACATTCTGTTCTTCGCCGCTTTCCTCCCGCAGTTCCTTAGTGCCGAGCAGCCATTCCTGCCGCAGTTGCTGGTGATGATTGCGACCTGGACCGTGCTGGATTTGCTGTGCAAGTTGGCTTATGGGCTGGGTGCCCATGGTGCGGCGCGGTATCTGCGCAGCGGCAAGGGGCAGAGCTGGTTTAACCGGGTGAGTGCGGGGTTGTTCAGTGGTGCCGGTGCTGCGTCGTTGTTGAGCCGCTAAGGGCAAAAGATCGCAGCCTCGTTGCACTCGACAGCTCCTACAGGGGGGAATGCGTTTCCATGTAGGAGCTGCCGAAGGCTGCGATCTTTTGACTTTCTACAGGCAAAAAAAAGCCCGCAGTGTGAGCGGGCAAAAGACCAAAGAAGCTATATGCGCAGGATTTTTGGGGGGAAAGTCCTAGCTTCCTCTGTAGGTCGAATAGCTGTACGGCGAAATCAGCAACGGCACGTGGTAGTGATCCTGTTCCGCAGAGATGCCAAAACGCAGCACCACCACATCCAGGAACGCCGGCTCCGGTAGCTGAACGCCACGGGCGCGGTAGTAATCGCCCGCATGAAACTGAACCTGATAGACCCCGGAACGGTAGTCATCGCCTTGCAGCAGCGGTGCATCGACCCGGCCGTCGCTGTTGGTTATCGCAGTGGCGACCAATTCCAGCTGCGAACCTTCTACGCGATACAACTCGACCTTGATCGAGCTGCCCGGACAACCATGTGCAGCGTCTAAAACGTGAGTAGTCAAACGTCCCATTGATTCTGCGCGCCTGCCTGCGTGGAGCAGTCAGACCTCGCGCCTCCCGAAGTCAGTTGAAAAGGAGACCGCACCGATTCGGAGCACGAAACGCTGCGGCGAGCGACTGATTAAGACACTTTTCAAAAAAATTGTACACAATAAAAACGAGATTTTTGCTGCTATTCACGTCATGCAGGTATTCCCGGCGAATCTGCCACCGAACCATAGGATCAAAGGACCTTCTATCCATTAGCTGACCAATCAGGCAGGTTTCTTGCAATAACATGTGAAGATGACCGTCAGTGAAAAATGCAAAAAAACAGGCTTACAAAGTGGATATAAAGTTGTATACAATCAGCCCATCGCTGTGACGCCAGCCTGTCAACAAACCGCCAGGCCGCCACACAACCCTGACCTTGAACAAGTCGAACGAATAAGAAGGAAGACTGCAGTGAGCGCTGACTACCCACGCGACCTGATCGGTTACGGCAGTAACCCTCCTCACCCACACTGGCCGGGCAATGCCCGCATCGCCTTGTCCTTCGTGCTCAATTACGAAGAAGGCGGCGAGCGCAATATCCTGCACGGCGATAAAGAATCCGAAGCCTTCCTTTCGGAAATGGTCTCGGCGCAGCCGCTGCAAGGCGCGCGCAACATGAGCATGGAATCCCTTTACGAGTATGGCAGCCGCGCCGGCGTCTGGCGGATTCTGAAACTGTTCAAGGAATTCGACATTCCGCTGACCATCTTCGCCGTGGCCATGGCCGCCCAGCGCCACCCGGACGTGATCCGCGCGATGGTCGATGCCGGCCACGAGATTTGCAGTCACGGCTACCGCTGGATCGACTACCAGTACATGGACGAAGCGCAGGAACGCGAGCACATGCTCGAAGCGATCCGCGTCCTCACCGAAATCACCGGCGAGCGCCCACTGGGTTGGTACACCGGTCGCACCGGTCCGAACACTCGCCGACTGGTAATGGAAGAAGGCGGTTTCCTCTACGACTGCGACACCTACGACGACGACCTGCCCTACTGGGAACCGAACAACCCGACCGGCAAGCCGCACCTGGTGATTCCGTACACGCTGGACACCAACGACATGCGCTTCACCCAGGTCCAGGGTTTCAACAAGGGCGACGACTTTTTTGAATACCTCAAAGACGCATTCGACGTGCTGTATGCCGAAGGCGCCGAAGCACCGAAGATGTTGTCGATCGGCCTGCACTGCCGTCTGATCGGCCGTCCGGCGCGTCTGGCCTCGCTCAAACGCTTTATCGAATACGCTAAAAGTCATGAACAGGTGTGGTTCAGCCGTCGCGTCGACATCGCTCGCCACTGGCACGAAACCCACCCGTACCAAGGGGCCGCGAAATGAGCCACTTCCAAACCCTGAAGCCCTCGACCCTGAGCCGCGACGCGTTTGTCGCTGCCTTCGCCGACATCTACGAACATTCGCCATGGGTGGCCGAAAAGGCCTTCGACCTGGGCCAGGACGCATCAATCGACGAGATCGAAACCCTGCACCAACGCATGAGCGACATCCTGTTGAGCGCCGATCACGAAAGCCAATTGGCACTGATCAACGCTCACCCGGACCTGGCCGGCAAAGCCGCCGTCCAGGGCCAACTGACCGAAGCCAGCACCAATGAACAGGCTGGCGCCGGTATTCACCAATGCACGGCCGAAGAGTTTCAACGCTTCACCGAGCTGAACGACGCCTACAAAGCCAAGTTCAAGTTTCCCTTCATCATGGCGGTAAAAGGCAGCAACCGGCATCAGATCCTCGCGGCGTTCGAAACGCGTATTCACAACCCGGAAGACACCGAGTTCAAGTGCGCGCTGGCGGAGATCAACAAGATCGCCCTGTTCCGATTACTGACCCTATAGCGAGCCTTGCCCGAGTGTTTAAAACGCGAAGACACCCAGGGCACTGCAAGCATCCCAAGCCAACTAATTAAAGGCAGACAAGAAGAATGAAAGCTTACGCCGTACCTTTCGAGAAGTTCGTCAACCTGGCCGACGCCCGTTTGGGCACCAAAATCATCTCGGTCACCGATGACTGGTTCGCTGATGCCAACCGCCTGTTCCAGCCGACCCCGGCTGTGTGGAAGGAGGGCGTGTTCGATGACAACGGCAAGTGGATGGACGGCTGGGAGTCGCGCCGCAAGCGCTTCGAAGGCTACGACAGCGCCGTGATCCGCCTGGGCGTACCGGGTTCGATCAAAGGCGTGGACATCGACACTTCATTCTTCACCGGCAACTTCCCGCCGTCGGCCTCTCTGGAAGCGTGCTTCCTGGCCTCGGGCGAGCCGGACGACAACACCCAGTGGACTGAAGTGCTGTCCGCCGTCGAGCTGCAAGGCAACAGCCACCACTACCACGAAATCAACAACGACCAGGCTTTCAGCCACCTGCGTTTCAACATCTACCCGGATGGTGGTGTGGCCCGTCTGCGTGTTTACGGTGTTCCGTTCCGCGACTGGTCCGCTGTGGGCGACAACGAGCAAGTTGATCTGGCAGCAGCCCTGAACGGTGGCCGCGCCCTCGCCTGCTCCGACGAACACTTCGGCCGCATGAGCAACATCCTCAACCCGGGCCGTGGCATCAACATGGGCGACGGCTGGGAAACCGCACGTCGTCGCACGCCAGGCAATGACTGGGTCATCGTCGCGCTGGGTCATGCCGGCGAAATCGAGAAAGTCATCGTCGACACCCTGCACTTCAAGGGCAACTACCCGGACACCTGCTCGATCCAGGGCGCGTTCGTGAAGGGCGGTACCGACAGCCAGATCGAAACCCAATCGCTGTTCTGGCGCGAATTGCTGCCGGCGCAGAAACTGGAAATGCACGCCGAACACACCTTCGCCGAGCAGATCAAGGCGCTGGGCCCGATCACCCATATCCGCCTGAACGTGTTCCCGGATGGTGGTGTGAGCCGCCTGCGCGTCCTGGGCAAGGTCGCGAAGTAATGCTGAGACCGTAGGAGCTGCCGCAGGCTGCGATCTTTTGATCTTTGTTTTTTAAGGCAAGATCAAAAGATCGCAGGCTTCGCCAGCTCCTACAGGGAACGCAGTGAACCAAAAACGAATTTAGGTAAGAAGACCAGCATGCGCACATTGACGATTGAACCGCTGACCAAAGAAGCCTTCGCCCCTTTCGGTGACGTGATCGAAACCGACGGCAGCGATCACTTCATGATCAACAACGGTTCGACCATGCGCTTCCATAAACTGGCGACGGTGGAAACCGCCACGCCAGAGGACAACGCGATCATCAGCATCTTCCGCGCCGACGCGCAGGACATGCCGCTGACCGTCAGCATGCTGGAGCGTCACCCGCTGGGCAGCCAGGCTTTCATTCCGCTGCTCGGCAACCCCTTTCTGATCGTGGTCGCGCCACTTGGCGATGAACCTGTATCAGGCTTGGTCCGCGCCTTCGTCACCAACGGCAGGCAGGGCATTAATTACCATCGCGGCGTTTGGCACCATCCGGTGCTGACGATCGAAAAGCGGGATGACTTCCTGGTGGTTGATCGCAGTGGCACAGGCAATAACTGCGATGAGCATTTTTTCAAAGAGGATGAGCGTTTGATCCTCGCCCCCCACCAATAAGAGAAGGTCTGATCACTCGACAACAGAGTGACAGGCGAGAGGTAAAGACTGTGGAAGCACATCTGTTGGAATGGCTGAACCTGAGCGTGCGCTGGGTTCACATGATTACTGGCGTGGCCTGGATCGGTGCGTCGTTCTATTTCGTCTGGCTGGAAAACAACCTCAATCGGGTCAACCCGAAAAGTGGTTTGGCGGGCGATTTGTGGGCGATCCATGGCGGCGGTATCTATCACCTGGAAAAATACAAACTGGCTCCACCGACCATGCCGGACAACCTGCACTGGTTCAAATGGGAAGCCTATTTCACCTGGCTGTCGGGGATCGCGCTGCTGTGCGTGGTGTTCTACTCCAACCCGACGCTGTACCTGCTGGCACCCGGCAGCAGCCTGACCGGTCCTGAAGGGGTCGCACTGGGCATTGCCTCGTTGTTCGTCGGCTGGTTCGTCTACTCCTTCCTCTGCGACTCGGCCCTGGGCAAACGCCCTGCCCTGCTCGGCTTCATCCTGTTCGTGCTGATCATTGGCGCCGCTTACGGCTTCAGCAAAGTGTTCAGCGGTCGTGGTGCGTACCTGCACGTCGGCGCGATCATCGGCACCATCATGGTCGGCAACGTGTTCCGCATCATCATGCCGGCCCAGCGCGCACTGGTTGCCGCGATTGCCGAAAACCGCACGCCGGATCCGGCACTGCCGGCCAAAGGCTTGCTGCGTTCGCGTCACAACAACTACTTCACCCTGCCGGTGCTGTTCATCATGATCAGCAACCACTTCCCGAGCACTTACGGCAGCCAATACAACTGGCTGATCCTGGCCGGGATAGCGGTGCTGGCGGTGTTGGTGCGTCACTACTTCAACACCCGTCATGACAGCCACAAATTTGCCTGGACCTTGCCCGTTGCGGCAGTGGGCATGATCTGTCTGGCTTACGTGACTGGCCCGGCGCAGATGCCCAGCGCCCCTGAAGTGGCCAAGGCGCCTGGCACCATCGAGTACCAGCCGTTGCCGGAAACCGCCCTCGGTGGTGGTGCCAAACCTGAAGCGGCGAAACCTGCTGCACCTGCCGCTGCACCGGCTCAGGCGTCCAACGCCGGCCCCGGTTTCGACAAGGTTCACAGCGTGATTCAGGAACGTTGCGCGGTTTGCCACTCGGCCAAACCAACCAGCCCGCTGTTCAGTGCTGCACCGGCTGGCGTGATGTTCGATACCCCCGAGCAGATCCGTCAGAACGCTGCACGCATCCAGGCGCAAGCCGTCACCAGCCAGATCATGCCACTGGGCAACATCACCCAGATGACCCAGCAGGAACGTGACCTGATCGGTGCGTGGATTGTTCAGGGAGCTCCAACCAACTAACCGTTGAAAAGTATCGCGAGCAAGCTCGCTCCCACAGGGATTACGCAGAACCTGTGGGAGCGAGCTTGCTCGCGATTGGCCGCACTGCGGTCAACCTGATGCAAAAAATCACAAGAATAAAAAAGATCCGAGGTGTTGCATGTCCGAGCTATCCAAAGCGCGCATCCCCGACGCACCCGCCATTCAGCGTTTACCCCTTTTGCAACTGATCCTGGTCGGCCTGCAACACGTTCTGCTGATGTACGGCGGAGCCATCGCGGTGCCGCTGATCATCGGACAGGCCGCTGGCCTGAGTCGTGAAGAAATCGCCTTCCTGATCAATGCCGACCTGCTGGTAGCCGGGATCGCTACCATCGTGCAGTCGCTGGGCATCGGCCCCATGGGCATCCGTATGCCGGTGATGATGGGCGCCAGTTTCGCCGCTGTCGGCAGCATGGTCGCCATGGCCGGTATGCCGGGCATCGGTCTGCAAGGGATCTTCGGCGCAACCATCGCCGCCGGGTTCTTCGGCATGATCATCGCGCCATTCATGTCCAAAGTCGTACGCTTCTTCCCGCCTCTGGTGACCGGCACCGTCATCACCTCGATCGGTTTGTCGCTGTTCCCCGTGGCCGTCAACTGGGCCGGCGGCGGTGCTGGCGCTGCTCAATTCGGCTCACCGATTTACCTGGCCATCGCCGCGCTGGTGCTGGCCACCATTCTGCTGGTCCACCGCTTCATGCACGGTTTCTGGGTCAACATTTCCGTGCTGATCGGCATGTGCCTGGGTTACGTACTCTGCGGCCTGATCGGCATGGTCGACCTGAGCGGCATGGCCCAGGCGCCGTGGCTGCAATTCGTGACCCCGTTGCATTTCGGCATGCCGAAATTCGAACTCGCACCGATCCTTTCCATGTGCCTGGTGGTGGTGATCATCTTCGTCGAGTCCACCGGGATGTTCCTGGCGCTGGGCAAAATCACCGGCCAGGACGTCTGCCCACGAATGCTCCGTCGCGGCTTGTTGTGTGATGCCGGCGCTTCGTTCTTCGCCGGTTTCTTCAACACCTTCACCCACTCCTCTTTCGCGCAGAACATCGGCCTGGTGCAGATGACCGGCGTGCGTTGCCGTTCGGTCACCATCGTTGCCGGTGGTTTGCTGGTGGTGTTGAGTTTGTTGCCGAAAGCGGCGTTTCTGGTGGCCTCGATTCCACCTGCCGTACTGGGCGGCGCAGCGATTGCGATGTTCGGCATGGTCGCCGCCACCGGCATCAAGATTCTTCAGGAAGCCGACATCGGTGACCGTCGCAACCAATTGCTGGTGGCGGTGAGCATCGGCATGGGGCTGATCCCGGTGGTCCGTCCGGAGTTCTTCGCCCACCTTCCGATGTGGATGAGTCCCATCACTCACAGCGGTATTGCCATGGCGACGTTGAGTGCTTTGTCGCTGAACCTGCTGTTCAACATCCTCGGCGGCGCCGAACGCGCGGCCATCAACGACTGCCACGCTCACCCGCACTGATCGAACTCTGTGGCGAGGGGATTTATCCCCGTTGGGTCGCGAAGCGGCCCCGGCATTCTCTCAAGCAAACCGCATTCGCCTGTTTTACGGCTGCTTCGCAGCCGAACGGGGATAAATCCCCTCGCCACGAACAATAAAAACAAGAGGGAGCAATAGATGATTCGGACACAGACAAACATGCTGTTAGGCGGTGGTCTATTGGCCGCCAGTCAGGCCATGGCCGGCGATCTGCTGCTGTGGCAGACCAACAGCCTGAGCTATCTGTATGGCAAGGATTTCGCGGTCAACCCGTCGATCCAGCAGACGATAACCTTTGAGCACGCCGACCGCTGGAAGTACGGCGACAACTTCCTGTTCGTCGACAGCACTTACTACAACGGCGAGAAAGACCGGAACAAAGGCGTTCACGCCTATTACGGCGAGTTCAGTCCGCGCCTGTCTTTCGGCAAAATCCTCGACCGCCGTTTCGAATTCGGCCCGATCAAGGACGTGTTGCTGGCCATGACCTACGAGAATGGCGAGGACGACACCGAGGCCTATCTGATCGGCCCCGGTTTCGACCTCGCGGTTCCCGGCTTCAACTTTTTCACCTTGAACTTCTACTATCGCCAGACCGAAGGCTCGCGTCCCGGCGACGATGTCTGGCAGATCACGCCGGCCTGGTCCTACACCCTGCCGTTGGGCAACTCGAACCTGTTGATCGACGGCTACATCGATTGGGTCGTGGATAACGACCAGAACTCACAGGGCACCTACCACGCCAACCTGCACTTCAATCCGCAGATCAAGTACGACCTGGGTAAGGCCTTGGGCTGGCGGGAGAAACAGGTGTACGTCGGCGTCGAATACAGCTACTGGAAAGACAAGTACGGCATCGAAAACAACGGCAACTTCGACACTAATGAGAACACCACCAGCCTGCTGGTGAAGGTGCATTTCTAGATGATCCGCAACCGTGCCCCAAACCTGTCGTCGGTGCGCTGTTGCGGGGCACTTGAGACCTGGCCAAGGAGTCAGTATTCTCCGCGGCCGCCCGAATCCGCTTTAAAAAAAAGCCCGGATTTAATTCCTGACCAGAAAGCCAACTTATCCCGGCACTGGACGGTACCAAGGCACCCCAAAACCACTCTCAATCGACTGCTCTTGAGCAGCCGAGCGGGAGTTTTTTGGCTTTTCAAAAGCCTTGGCTCAGCTCTTGCTAACAGCACTGAAGCTGACCGATTGGATGATTTTTTACAGCTAAAGAAAAAGGCGCCACACCAGAGCGTCGACCTTAGAAAAATAACGTGGAACCACCTACTTTTTGGGAGCAACCGAATGAAACGTACGTGCACTAGCCTGATGCTGGCGGGATCGTTGCTGGCCGGGGGCCAGGCAATGGCTGGCGACTTGCTGCAATGGCAGAACAACAGCCTGACCTACCTGTATGGCAAGGACTTCCAGGTCAACCCGCGCATTCAGCAGACGGTGACCTTCGAACACGCCGACGGCTGGAAGTACGGCGACAACTTCATGTTCGTCGACAAGATTTTCTACAACGGCAAGGAAGATTCCTTCGCCGGTGAGAACACCTACTACGGTGAAATCAGCCCGCGCCTTTCGTTCGGCAAGATCTTCGATCAGAAACTCGAATTCGGCCCGATCAAAGATGTACTGCTGGCCATGACTTACGAGTTCGGTGAAGACGATACCGAGTCCTACCTGATCGGTCCTGCTTTTGACCTGGCGATTCCGGGCTTCGATTACTTCCAGCTGAACTTCTACAACCGTCACACCGAAGGCGACCGCCCAGGTGACAATATCTGGCAGGTCACTCCGGTCTGGTCCTACACCATCCCGGTGGGCGATTCGAACATCCTGATCGATGGTTTCATGGACTGGGTAGTCGACAACGACGTCAACAAAAAAGGCGAATACCACGCCAACCTGCACTTCAATCCACAGGTCAAATACGACTTGGGCAAGGCGCTGAACCTTGGCGAAAAGCAGTTGTACGTCGGCGTCGAGTATGACTACTGGAAAAACAAGTACGGTATTGAAGACAGTCAGGGCTTCAAAACCGATCAGAGCGTAACCAGCTTCCTGGTCAAGGTTCACTTCTGATTCGGCGGCGTCTGTAAGGACGCCATCGCGAGCAAGCTCGCTCCCACAGTTGATCAGTGGTGATCACAATTAATGTGTTCACAGGAGATCGAATGTGGGAGCGAGCTTGCTCGCGATGGCCGCACCGCCGATCTCAAGCCGAAACAACAGGCTCCGCCAACCCCAAAAACCGGCACAACTCCCCCCGCTTGGCCAACGCATCCCGCCGCCCCAAATCAATCAATTCGCTGCAGTACCCCGCCTCGAACAGCAGATAACTCAGCACCCCCGCCCCGCTCGTCTTGGTCGCCCCCGGTCCACGCAGAAACAAGCGCAGCGCCGCCGGCAATTCCTGCCGATGCCGCGCCGCAATCTCATCGATCGGCTGACTCGGCGAAATTACCAGCACATCTACCGGCGCTACACCCAGCGCGCGCGTCGGCGTGCCATCGGGCAGCAGATGACTGAACTGATTGAGCCGCTGCAGCAACTCGATGTCGCTTTCCAGGCTGTCAATGAACGTGCTGTTGAGCATGTGCCCACCGATCTGCGCCAGGCTCGGCTGCTGGCCGGTGTAGGCGCGTTGCAGCGGTTGTTCCGGGTCGACGCCGCGGGGGTTGCCGCTGACGCCCACCACCAGCACCCGGCTGGCGCCTAGGTGCAGCGCCGGGCTGATCGGTGCCGACTGACGTACCGCGCCGTCGCCGAAATACTCTTCACCGATTTTCACTGGCGCAAACAACAACGGAATGGCGGAACTGGCCAGCAAGTGATCGACGGTCAATTGAGTGGGGACGCCGATTCGCCGATGGCGCAACCAGGCATTGATGGTGCCGCCGCCCTGATAAAAGGTCACCGCCTGACCGGACTCGTAGCCGAACGCGGTCACCGCAACCGCCTGCAACTGCTTCTGTGCAATGGCCTCGGCAATCCCGCTCATCTGCAGTTTGTCGTCGAGCAATCCGCGCAGCGGCGAACTGTTGAGCAAGGCCACCGGCACCTGAGCGCCAATCCCGAGCAAACTGTGGCTGACAAAACGGCTGGCCTGGTGGATCACGCCCGGCCAGTCACTGCGCAACACCAGATGACTGCGAAAGCCCTGCCAGAAGGCTGTCAGACGTTGAATCGCACCCCGAAAATCCATCGCCCCACTGGCGAGGCTCACCGCGTTGATTGCGCCAGCCGAGGTGCCGACGATCACCGGAAACGGATTGCTCGCACCGACCGGCAACAATTCGGCAATCGCCGCCAGCACACCGACCTGATAAGCCGCCCGAGCCCCACCGCCGGAAAGAATCAACCCTGTAACCGGTTCAGCAGGACTCATCGCAACACTCCATGGTGCTTATAGGGATCGGTGGTTCAACCGCGTTTTGCGTACAGCTTCGGCTCACCCGGGGGACGGCTCTTGAAGCGGCGATGAGCCCAGAGGTATTGCTGCGGACATTCGCGCAAGACGCCTTCGACCCATTGGTTGATCCGCAGGCAATCGGCCTCTTCAGTTTCGCCGGGGAAACCCTCGAGCGGTGCATGAATCACCAGACGATAACCGCTGCCGTCCGCCAGACGCTCCTGAGTGAACGGCACCACCAGTGCCTTGCCCAACCGTGCAAACTTGCTGGTGGCGGTGACGGTCGCGGCCTGAATCCCGAACAGCGGCACGAAGATACTTTGCTTGGCGCCATAGTCCTGATCCGGTGCGTACCAGATTGCCCGGCCGGCCCGCAGCAGTTTGAGCATGCCGCGCACGTCGTCACGCTCCACCGCCAGCGAATCGACGTTGTGCCGCTCGCGCCCCAGGCGCTGGACGTAGTCGAACAATGGATTCTTGTGTTCGCGGTACATGCCATCAATGGTGTGCTGCTGGCCGAGCAACGCCGCGCCGATTTCCAGCGTGGTGAAATGAACGGCCATCAGGATCACGCCTTTGCCGTCGCGCTGGGCTTTTTTCAGATGCTCCAGCCCTTCGACATGGGCCAGTTTCGCCAGGCGCTCGCGCGACCACCACCAGCTCATGGCCATTTCGAAAAACGCGATGCCCGTGGAGGCGAAGTTTTCCTTGAGCAGGCGCTTGCGCTCGGCAGCGGTTTTTTCAGGGAAACACAGTTCGAGATTGCGCTTGGCAATGCGCCGTCTGTCGCCCGCTACTCGATACATCAATGCACCCAGGGCGCGACCGATCGACAGCAACGCCGGATACGGCAACTGGACAATCAGCCACAACAGCCCCAAGCCACACCACAGCGGCCAGAAACGTGGAGATAGAAATGCTGTTCGAAAACGCGGGCGATCCATTAAAGGTTCCGGAAAGACAATGGCCGCGCATTCTACATCGTTCGACCCGGCTTGCGGCTCGCGGGCGTTCTCGTTATAAGTCTCGGCACTTTTAGTGACAAGTCGTTGTATGCCGACCATGAGCCAAACCGAACCGCTAGACCAAGATCCCGTGTTCCAGCTGAAGGGCAGCATGCTCGCCATTACGGTGCTGGAGCTGGCCCGTAACGACCTCGAGAACCTCGATCGTCAACTGGCCGCCAAGGTTGCCCAGGCGCCTAACTTCTTCAGTAACGCGCCACTGGTGCTGGCCCTGGACAAACTCCCGGCCAGCGAAGGCGCGGTCGATCTGCCGGGCCTGATGCGCGTCTGCCGCCAGCATGGCCTGCGCACCCTGGCGATCCGTGCCAGCCGCATTGAAGACATCGCCGCGGCCATCGCGGTCGACCTGCCGGTGCTGCCACCGTCCGGCGCCCGTGAGCGTCCGTTGGACCCGCTCGAAGGTCAAGTCAAGAAAAAACCGGAAAAACCACCGGAGCCGACTATCAAGCCAACAAAAATCATCACGTCGCCAGTACGTGGTGGCCAGCAGATTTATGCCCAGGGCTGCGATCTGGTGGTGATCTCGTCGGTCAGCCCGGGGGCGGAACTTCTCGCCGACGGGAACATCCATGTATACGGCCCGATGCGTGGTCGAGTGTTGGCCGGCGTCAAAGGCGACACGAAAGCCAGGATTTTCTGTCAGCAAATGAGCGCTGAACTGGTTTCCATCGCAGGCCACTACAAGGTTTCGGAGGATCTGCGTCGCGACCCTTTGTGGGGCGCGGGCGTACAGGTCAGCCTGTCGGGCGATGTGTTGAACATCATTCGGCTTTAACGGATACTGCCGCATTTTCCAAACATCTCTAAAACGTAGCGAAAACGGCTCAAACGAAGTAGGAAAAAGGCCATAGGCAGTGTTTACCCGAGGTAAGCGCCGTTCTGGACCGAATTCCAGCCAAGGCTGTCCGACTGCAGTAGTTTTTCTAGAGATGTTTTTCAGGGGCTAAATGTCCTTTTTCCTTAGGGGTGAAACACCTTGGCCAAGATTCTCGTGGTTACATCCGGCAAGGGTGGTGTGGGTAAGACCACCACCAGTGCTGCTATCGGTACCGGCCTCGCACTGCGCGGTCACAAAACAGTTATCGTCGACTTCGACGTCGGTTTGCGTAACCTCGACCTGATCATGGGTTGCGAGCGCCGCGTGGTGTATGACTTCGTCAACGTGGTAAACGGCGAAGCCAACCTGCAACAAGCCCTGATCAAAGACAAACGCCTGGAAAACCTCTACGTACTGGCCGCCAGTCAGACCCGCGACAAAGACGCGCTGACCGTGGAAGGCGTGGAAAAAGTGTTGATGGCGCTGAAAGAAGACTTCGAATATGTGGTCTGCGACTCCCCGGCCGGCATCGAGAAAGGTGCCCACCTGGCCATGTACTTCGCTGATGAAGCGATTATCGTGACCAACCCGGAAGTGTCCTCGGTTCGTGACTCGGACCGCATGCTCGGCCTGCTGGCCAGCAAATCGCGCCGCGCTGAAAAGGGCGAAGAGCCGATCAAGGAACACCTGCTGCTGACCCGCTACAACCCGCAACGAGTCAGTGACGGCGAGATGCTCGGCGTCGAAGACGTCAAAGAGATTCTGGCGGTCGCCCTGCTGGGTGTCATTCCGGAATCCCAAGCGGTACTCAAAGCTTCCAACTCGGGCGTGCCCGTGATTCTCGACGACCAGAGCGATGCCGGTCAGGCATACAGCGATGCGGTCGATCGTCTGCTGGGCAAAACCGTGGAGCATCGTTTTCTCGATGTAACGAAGAAGGGATTCTTCGAGCGCCTGTTTGGAGGTAGATAATGAATCTTTTTGACTTCTTTCGTGCCAGCAAAAAGGTCAGCACCGCGTCGGTAGCGAAAGAGCGTCTGCAGATCATCGTGGCGCACGAACGCGGCCAACGCAGTACACCGGACTACCTGCCAGCCTTGCAGAAGGAATTGGTCGAGGTCATCCGCAAGTACGTCAATATCGGGTCCGATGACGTGCACGTCGCTCTGGAAAACCAGGGCAGCTGCTCGATTCTGGAACTCAATATCACCCTGCCTGACCGCTAGTCGATCAGACAGGAGCCACGGCGGCTCAGAACCTTTGAGCCCCTGTAGGAGCTGCCGCAGGCTGCGATCTTTTGATTTTGTTTTAAAAGCAGAATCAAAAGATCGCAGCCTGCGGCAGCTCCTACACGGGACAATGAAGGTTCTGAGCCGCCGTTGGCGTTTGTTACGAGGCTGTTTGAATGCCGCTGTCCAACATCCGCATCATCCATCAGGACGCCGCCGTACTGGTGGTGAACAAACCGACCCTGCTGCTCTCCGTCCCTGGCCGGGCCGACGACAACAAGGACTGCCTGATTACCCGCCTGCAGGAAAACGGTTACCCGGAAGCACGAATAGTCCATCGCCTGGACTGGGAAACCTCCGGCATTATTCTGTTGGCCCGTGATCCGGACACGCATCGCGAGCTGTCTCGGCAATTTCACGACCGCGAAACCGAAAAGGCCTACACCGCCCTGTGCTGGGGACAACCGGAACTGGACAGTGGCAGCATCGATCTGCCCTTGCGCTACGACCCGCCGACCAAGCCACGCCATGTGGTGGACCATGAATTCGGCAAACATGCCCTGACCTTCTGGCGCGTACTGGAGCGGTGCGGCGATTGGTGTCGTGTCGAATTGACGCCGATCACCGGCCGCTCCCATCAGTTGCGCGTGCACATGCTTTCCATCGGCCACCCATTGCTGGGTGACGGGCTGTATGCCCACGAGCAAGCACTGGCCGCTTGGCCACGACTATGTTTGCACGCGAGCATGCTGAGCTTCACTCACCCGCAAAGCGGCGAACGCTTGCGCTTCGAGTGCCCTGCTCCTTTTTAAGCAACCGCCGAACCAAAAAACGCCCTTCCATTGAAGGGCGTTTTTTATTTCTTGTTACAAATCGACGTGAAAATGGCGTGAAAATATTGTCATGAATTTGTAATGAAACGTAAAATGCCGGCACTTTGATAGTAGGCAGGAAGCCCTCGTGCTCAGCAACAAGACATTCCAAGACGACTACCCCTTCACCTTCTGCCTCTTCAACACCACGTTGCACCTTAGCGAGCAGCCCTCAGCCGAAGCACAACAGGCGCTTGAACAACTCATACACAAACGACGCGCCCACAAGCTCGCCCGAGCGAGTGCGCCGCTGACCTCCGGCGATACGCCACTGTTTGCCAAGGTCCAGCCGCTGGATACCTTGAAAGCAAAAGTGCGCGTGACCTTTGGCAAACCGCAGCGCAATGGTCGATTCGACTGGCCGCTGGAAGAGTTGATCAATACGCTCGAAGCGCAGCGCCGTGGCGTACAAATGTCGCCGCTGCAAGGGTTCGGCTACACCAAGGACCGACTGGGGCTGACCCAGGAATATTTCATTATCACGCGCCTGCTCGACGATCATATCGACGGCGTGCAATGGCTTAAACGCAACCCGGAAAACGTCGAAACATTCATTCTCGACGCCTTCGAATTGCTGAGTTCCTTGTCGCGGAAGAACATCACACACATGGATTTCTGGGCTGGCAACATCATGATCCCGGAAACACCACAGACTCCGCTCAAAGCCATCGACTTTGAAAACTGCTTTGCCGGGCAGACAAACCATCAAAGCGAAACCCTCGGTTTTCAACTGGGCTTCTTCTATCGCCGGGACATCTACAAGCTCATCACCGAAGCCGCCTATGACCGACTGGTGGACGACTACATTCGACAGATCCCGGGTATCTCGAAGGAAAAATTCAACGAGGTGTACCTCGCGAGCAAACATGAATATGTGGGCCGCAAGCAACGTCGCGAAGTGTTCCTCAATGGCAATCTGATCACCGGTTGACTCATCCTCTTCGCCAATCGGCAGCTGGCGTACGTCGAACGGCATTGTCTCTGCAATGCCGTGAGCCAATACGTTAAACTTGCGCCATTGCTGTCTGGAGCTACTTATGCGCGAAGAGTTGAACCAAGGCCTGATCGATTTCCTCAAGGCCTCCCCTACCCCATTCCATGCCACCGCCAGCCTTGTTCAGCGCCTGGAAGCGGCGGGCTATCAACGCCTTGACGAGCGCGAGCCATGGACCACCGAAGCCAACGGTCGTTACTACGTCACCCGTAACGACTCGTCGATCGTCGCGTTCAAGATGGGCCGTCATTCGCCCCTGCACGGCGGCATTCGCCTGGTTGGCGCGCACACCGACAGCCCGTGCCTGCGGGTCAAACCCCAGCCGGAACTGCAACGTCAGGGCTTCTGGCAGCTGGGTGTCGAAGTCTATGGCGGCGCACTACTGGCGCCATGGTTCGACCGCGACCTGTCCCTGGCCGGCCGCGTGACCTTCCGCCGTGACGGCAAGGTCGAGAGCCAGCTGGTCGACTTCAAGGCGCCGATCGCCATCATCCCGAACCTGGCCATTCACCTGAACCGTGAAGCCAACATGGGCTGGGCGATCAACGCCCAGACCGAACTGCCGCCAATCCTTGCGCAATTTGCCGGTGACGAGCGCGTGGACTTCCGCGCCGTGCTCACTGATCAACTCGCCCGCGAACACGGCTTGAACGCCGACGTGGTGCTTGACTATGAGCTGAGCTTCTACGACACCCAAAGTGCTGCGGTCATCGGCCTGCATGGCGACTTCATTGCCGGGGCGCGCCTCGACAACCTGCTGTCGTGCTATGCCGGCCTGCAAGCCTTGCTGACCACCGAAACCGACGAAACCTGCGTGCTGGTCTGCAACGATCACGAAGAAGTCGGTTCCTGCTCGGCCTGCGGCGCCGACGGCCCGATGCTGGAGCAGACGCTGCGTCGCCTGCTGCCTGAAGGCGATGAGTTCGTGCGCACCATTCAGAAATCCCTGCTGGTCTCGGCTGACAACGCCCACGGCGTGCACCCCAACTACGCCGACAAGCACGATGCCAATCACGGCCCTAAACTCAACGCCGGCCCGGTGATCAAGGTCAACAGCAACCAGCGCTACGCCACCAACAGCGAAACCGCCGGGTTCTTCCGCCACCTGTGCATGGCCGAAGAAGTGCCGGTACAGAGCTTCGTGGTGCGCAGCGACATGGGTTGCGGCTCGACCATCGGCCCGATCACCGCCAGCCACCTGGGCGTGCGCACCGTGGATATCGGCCTGCCAACCTTCGCCATGCACTCGATCCGTGAACTGTGCGGCAGTCATGATCTGGCGCACCTGGTCAAAGTGCTGAGCGCGTTTTACGCCTGCCGCGAGCTGCCGTAATCCGTGTAGGAGCTGGTAGGAGCTGTCGAGAGAAACGAGGCTGCGATCTTTTGATCTTGTTTTTAAATAGCACAGTCAAAAGATCGCAGCCTCGTTTCACTCGACAGCTCCTACACTTTCAATACCCATTTCGACAAGGCAGTCGCTCATGATCTCGTTGTCTTCGTTTCACGCCATGCTGATCCCGATTCTTTCCGGGATGGTCATGCTGGCAATCGGCTTCAATTTTCGCGACAAAAACGTCGGCGTATTCGCGATGTGGATCGGCATGTTGATGATCCTCGCCACCGTGATTTTCAAGATCCTCGCCAAACTCAACGAATAAATCCTCACCCTGGCTCGCATTGATTTTGACGGGCTCGTACACTCGGTCGATCCGCTCATCCCGAGGTTGACCGCCTAGTGCTCGCTCGTCTTTTTGCCCTGCCGTGTTTATTCCTTGTCTGCCTCATGACGCTGCTGCCGATGGCGCCCGCCCAGGCGGTCGGCTTGCCCAGCCTGCTCAACAGCTCGGCAAAACAGCCAGAGGCGCAAGAGCCCTTGGGGCAATCCCTGGACGAAGTCATCAAGTCGCTGGAGAACGATCAGCAACGCACCAAATTGCTGGCGGATTTGAAGAAGCTGCGCGACGCCACCAAAAAGGCCCAGCCGGTCACCGAAGTAGGCGTCCTGGGACTGATCGGTGGCACCCTGGCCAGCTTCGAAAAACAGTTTTCAGGCGCGGACAGCCCTCTCACTCGCTGGTCCGAAGAGTTCAAACTGGCTGAGGATGAACTGACAGCGCTGGTGCTGCCGGCCAATGAATGGCTGCCGATCATCTTTGCCTTTGCCATGATCCTGATGGTCTGGAGTTTGCTCGCCGCCGCGTTGATCTGGCTTGGCCACCGAGTACGCATGCGCTTCGGCCTGACCGAAGAACTGCCGCAACACCCCAAGGCCCTGGACATGTTGCGCTTCGCCCTGCGCAAACTCGGGCCGTGGCTGATTGCATTGGTGATGACGGTCTACATGAGCTACGCCCTGCCCTCGTCACTGGGCAAAAGCCTGGCCATGGTCTTGGCCTATGCGCTGGTGGTCGGCACCTGTTTTTCGGCGATCTGCGTGATCGCCTTTTCGGTGCTCGACGGCCCACACCGCCACCGCGCCCTGTACATCCTGCGGCATCAAGCCTTTCGGCCGCTATGGCTGATCGGCAGTTTCGCCGCCTTCGGTGAAGCCCTGAGCGATCCGCGACTGGTCGAAAGCCTTGGCAGTCATCTGGCGCACACCGCCGCGACGGTGGCCAACGTACTGGCGGCGTTGTTCACAGGGCTGTTCATCCTGCGGTTCCGTCGCCCCATCGCCCACTTGATCCGCAACCAACCGCTGTCCCGGCGCCTGACTCGCCGCGCCCTCAGTGACACGATCGAGATTCTCGGCACCTTCTGGTACATGCCGGCGCTGGTGCTGGTGGGGATTTCGCTGTTCGCCACGTTCGTCTCGGCCGGCGATACCAGCACCGCGCTGCGTCAGTCGCTGATCTGCACCGTGCTGCTGGTGTTGTGCATGGTCATCAACGGCTTGGTGCGCCGCCATTCACTCAAACCACAGCGCAGCGTGAAACGTCATGCGCTGTATTCGGAGCGCCTGAAAAGCTTCTTCTACACACTCGCTCATTTGCTGGTGTGGCTGGCGTTCATCGAACTCGGACTGCGAGTCTGGGGCATGTCGCTGATCCGCTTCACCGAAGGCGAAGGCCATGAAGTCAGCGTCAAACTGTTCAGCCTCGGCGGCACGCTGATTTTTGCCTGGCTGATCTGGATTCTCAGTGACACCGCCGTGCACCACGCCCTCACCCGCTCGCGCAAAGGCCTGGCAAATGCCCGCGCGCAGACAATGATGCCGTTGATCCGCAACGTGTTGTTCGTGGCGATTTTCATCATTGCGCTGATCGTCGCCCTGGCGAACATGGGCATGAACGTCACGCCCTTGCTGGCCGGTGCCGGCGTGATCGGCCTGGCCATCGGTTTCGGTGCACAGTCGCTGGTGGCGGACCTGATCACCGGGCTGTTCATCATTATCGAAGACTCGTTGGCCATTGACGACTACGTCGACGTCGGCGGCCACCTGGGCACCGTCGAAGGGCTGACCATTCGTACCGTGCGCCTGCGGGACATCGACGGTATCGTCCACACCATTCCATTCAGCGAAATCAAAAGCATCAAGAACTACTCCCGGGAATTCGGCTACGCGATCTTCCGGGTGGCGATACCCTCCAACATGGACATCGATAACGCGATCAAACTGATGCGCGACGTCGGCCAGAAGATGCGCACCGACCCACTGCAACGGCGCAACATCTGGTCGCCACTGGAAATTCAGGGTGTCGAGAGTTTCGAGTCAGGCAACGCGATTCTTCGTGCCCGATTCAAGACCGCACCGATCAAGCAATGGGAAGTGTCCCGAGCGTTCAACCTGTCACTCAAGCGACACCTGGACGAAGCCGGGCTCGACCTGGCGACACCACGCATGAGCGTGCAAGTAATCACGGCGGGTGGCGGCCAAGCGCAGGAATAGCACTTAACTGCGGCGCTCAAGTCATAGGCACTGAAGCCAAAAAACAATAGTCATGGAGAGTACCGATGCAGCTGACCCGCATTGCACAAACATGTTTGCTGACCTTGTTCGGCGCACTGGCCGGCCACGCCAGCGCCGACACACTGGAAGGCGCCCGCACGCACATCGCCGAACAGGCCAAAGCCCTGGAACCCGAACTGCTGGAAACCCGCCGCGATATCCACGCCCATCCGGAACTGGGCAACACCGAAAAACGCACGTCGGAAATGGTCGCCAAACAACTCCGCGCCATGGGCCTGGAAGTGAAAACCGGCGTAGCCCGCACAGGCGTCGTCGCCATCCTCAAAGGCGCTCTGCCCGGACCGACCGTAGCATTGCGCGCCGACATGGATGCGCTGCCGGTCAAGGAAGTCTCGGACCTGCCTTTCGCCTCGAAAGCCAAAGGTACCTACCTCGGTAAAGAAGTCGACGTGATGCACGCCTGCGGCCACGACGCTCATACCGCCATCCTGCTCAGTACCGCGAAAATTCTTACCGGCATGCGCGACACCTTGCCCGGCACGGTGGTGTTCTATTTCCAACCGGCAGAAGAAGGTCCAAGCGATTTTATCCCCGATGGCAAAAACACCTGGGGTGCAAAAATGATGATTGAGGAAGGTGTGATGAAATCGCCGAAACCGGACGCGGTCTTCGGCCTGCACGTCTGGGCCGGCATCCCCGCCGGCCGGATCGCCTATCGACCTGGCCCGACCCTGGCCAGCTCCGATGATCTGCGCATTAAAATTCTCGGCAAGCAGACCCACGCCGGGCGCCCGTGGGACGGCATCGACCCGATCACCGTCGGCGCGCAAACCATCGTCGGACTGCAAACCGTAGTCAGCCGCCGGACAGACATCTCGTCTTATCCGTCGGTGGTCAGCATCGGCACGATCAATGGCGGCACCCGTTACAACATCATTCCCGAGTCCGTGGACATGAGTGGCACCATCCGTTCCTACGACTACGCCATCCGCCAGAAGCTGCACGCAGATGTACGCCAGACCGTCGAGAAAATCGCCGAAAGCGGCGGTGCCAAAGCTGAAGTGACGATCATCGAGAAGTATGACCCGACGATCAACAACCCGGCGCTGACCGAGAAAATGCTGCCGACCTTGCGCTGGGCGGCCAAAGACGACGTGGTGCAAGGGCCATTGGTGGGTGGGGCGGAAGATTTTTCCTTCTACGCCAAAGAGGCGCCAGGGCTGTTTGTATTTTTGGGCGTCACACCCAAAGATCAGGACATGAGCAAGGCTGCACCGAACCATAATCCGGGGTTCTTCGTCGATGAGGCGGCGTTAGTCGTGGGCGTACGAACGTTGGCGTCATTGGCCACGGACTATCTCTACGCCAACGCCAAACCCTGAGTCAGAAACCTGGCCTACTAAAACGCAGACAAAAAAAATCCCCGAACCAGTCGGGGATTTTTTATGTTCGATCAATCAGCCCGAGAGCGGATCAATCTTCGCGATAGCGACGCAGCTTCAACTGCTTACCAGCAACGCGAGTGTCCTTCAGCTTGGTCAGCAGACGCTCCAGACCATCTTCCGGCAGCTCAACGAGGCTGAAGCTGTCACGCACCTGGATGCGACCGATTGCTTCGCGAGCCAGACCACCCTCATTGAGGATAGCGCCCAGCAGGTTCTTGGCAGCGATACCATCACGCGCACCCAGCGCGGTACGGCAACGAGCACGACCTTCGGCCAATGGAACCGGAGCACGACGCTCACGATCACCACGGTCCGGACGATCACCGGTACGCTCTGGACGATCGCCACGCGGTGCGTTGTTCGGCACCAGTGGACGTTCTTTCTCGATGGCAGCCAGGGTCAACGCTTGAGCGTTGGTTGCCTTGCGCAGCAGAGCAGCGGCCAGTGCACGAGGGGTGCAACCGATGTCGGCAGTCAGGCGATCCAGCAGATCACCGTGGGTCGATTCGGCATCAGCCACCAGCGGCGACAGGCTGTTGGTCAGTTTCTTGATGCGAGCATCGAGAACAGCCTGAGCGTCCGGCAGGCGAACTTCGGCAACTTTCTGACCGGTTACACGCTCGATCACTTGCAGCATGCGGCGCTCACGTGGAGTCACCAGCAGCAGTGCACGACCTTCGCGACCGGCACGGCCAGTACGGCCGATACGGTGAACGTAGGATTCCGGGTCGTACGGCATATCAACGTTGAACACGTGAGTGATACGCGGAACGTCCAGGCCACGAGCAGCAACGTCGGTCGCCACAACGATGTCCAGACGGCCATCCTTGAGGGATTCGATCACGCGCTCACGTTGGTTCTGAGCAATGTCACCGTTCAGCGCAGCGGCTTTGTAGCCTTTGGCTTCCAGGGCACTGGCCAGGTCCAGGGTCGCTTGCTTGGTGCGCACGAACATGATCAGGGCATCGAAGTCTTCAACTTCCAGCAGGCTCAATACAGCCGAGGTCTTCTGGTCAGCGTGAACCAACAGGTGAGCCTGTTCGATCGCGGTAACGGTCTGAGTCTTGGTCTGGATCTTCACGTGTTGCGGATCGCGCAGATGGCGTTCGGCAATGGCACGGATCGACTGCGGCAAGGTGGCCGAGAACAATACGGTCTGACGGGTTGGAGGCAAGGCCTTGAAGATAACTTCGAGGTCGTCCATGAAACCCAGTTTGAGCATTTCGTCAGCTTCGTCGAGAACCAGGTGGTTCACGGTCGACAGAACTTTTTCGTCGCGACGCAGGTGGTCGCACAGACGGCCCGGAGTGGCGACAACGATCTGTGCGCCATTACGGATTGCTTTCAGTTGTGGACCCATAGGGGCGCCGCCGTAAACGGCCACAACGGTAACGCCCGGCATTTGCTTGGCGTAGGTTTCGAAAGCGGTTGCTACTTGCAGCGCCAACTCACGGGTTGGCGCCAGGATCAGGGCTTGCGGCTCGCGCTTAGCAGGATCGATGCGATGCAGGATCGGCAGGGCGAACGCAGCGGTTTTACCCGTACCGGTTTGCGCCTGACCAATCATGTCGTGACCGGCCATGATGATCGGGATCGATTGCTGCTGAATAGCCGAAGGTTCTTCGTAGCCAGTCGCGATGACGGCTGCAAGAATATTCGGATTAAGATTAAAAGCGGCGAAGCCGCCGGTTTCCTGGGTCATGGGTCTGCCTCTAAGTGCATCCGCAAAGACCCATGCTCCAAAGCTGCGCATGCCGTGTAAGACTCAAGAGTCGCCCTGGCTGCTTTGTCGGCGGGGATTTGCGAAAACGAATGAATGAAAAAGATTCGTCAAGGGAGAGTCCGCTGTGCGGACGTGCAGCCGAAGCTGACTTCGGGGAATTGCGCTACCTAAACGCGGCCCGGTTAAAGGCCGGCGCGCACTATACCGGAATTCGCTCAAAAAGGGAGCTTTATTTGTCGGAAAACTGCCGTGTACAGCGTTCTGTCACACGCTTTGCGGATAATCGGGCAACGGTCTATTTTTCCAAGGCCCAGCCCTGCTGACGATCGCGCTAAAACGGTTCACCCTTGTGACGCAGACCTCTTGTCTGACACCCCCTTCCCCGCCCGAGGAAATGCACCATGAATCAGCCCTGCTCCAGTCGTGTGAGCCGTGAACGGCACGGTCATGTCCTGATGATCGGCCTGGATCGGGTGGCCAAACGCAATGCCTTCGATCTCGACCTGCTCAACGAACTGAGCCTGGCCTATGGCGAGTTCGAGGCCGACAGCGAGGCGCGGGTGGCGGTGGTGTTTGGCCATGGAGAGCATTTCACCGCTGGGCTGGATCTGGTCAGTGCCAGTGCGGCCCTGGCCGAAGGCTGGCAGGCACCGCCCGGCGGCTGCGATCCGTGGGGTGTATTCGCCGGCCCCAGAGTCAGCAAACCGGTGATTGTCGCCGCGCAAGGCTACTGCCTGACCATCGGGATCGAATTGATGCTGGCCGCCGATATCAACCTGTGCGCCAGCAACACCCGTTTCGCCCAGAAAGAAGTGCAACGCGGGATCTTCCCGTTCGGCGGCGCCACGTTGCGCCTGCATCAGGTCGCTGGCTGGGGCAATGCCATGCGCTGGCTGCTGACCGGTGATGAATTCGATGCCCATGAGGCGTTGCACCTGGGATTGGTCCAGGAAGTCATGGCCAGCGAGGATCTGCTGCCACGGGCGATTGAGTTGGCTGAGCGGATTGCCCGGCAGGCGCCGCTTGGGGTTCAGGCGACGTTGATGTCTGCGAGGCAGGCACGTTATGAAGGGGAAACAGTGGCGGCGCAGGCGTTGCCGCCGATGGTGAAGAAGTTGCTGGCGAGTGAGGATGCCAAGGAAGGCGTGCGGTCGATGATCGAGAAGCGGCCGGGGGTCTTTAAAGGGCTTTAGTTTTGTGTTGACTTTGAGGGCCTCATCGCGAGCAAGCTCGCTCCCACAGGTTTCGTGTACGACGCAAATCACTGTGGGAGCGAGCTTGCTCGCGATGGGGCCATTGCAGACGACAACTTAGGTCGCGGGGCGGATTGCCTTGATCAACGACTGCAACGAATACCCCAAACGCGGCGCCAGCCCTTCGGCGCGGGCGATCAAGCCGTCCATGTCCAGTTCCTGATCCAGTTCCGAAGGCACGAGCAAAATCACGTTGCCCTCCTTCACCGGCAGTTCCCAGTAATGTCGGTGATAGAGCCCGCGAAACAAGGCGGCGCCCAACGGTTTGCCATCATCGGTGGCCCACTGATTGATCACCAGCCAGCCACCCGGATTCAGGCGTTTCT
Organism: Pseudomonas sp. LBUM1645; assembly: GCF_059716185.1. NCBI lineage: Bacteria > Pseudomonadati > Pseudomonadota > Gammaproteobacteria > Pseudomonadales > Pseudomonadaceae > Pseudomonas > Pseudomonas sp. LBUM1645. The sequence goes on along the minus strand of NZ_CP166811.1, from coordinate 2,258,006 downwards.
GACAGTTTTCCAGGAAATTCCACGCCAGATGCCCGACACCCGGCCCGACATCGGTATAGAGGTCGACGAAAATCAGATCCGCCGGCTCGGCGGTATCGAGCAGTTCCAGCGCATCGCCCACCCGGATATACAGCCGCGGATCGTCATCCAGCCCAAGGTATTCAATGGCCAGACGCGGTACGTCGGGGCGCAGTTCAATGGCTTCGACGTCTTCCAGCGGCAGGAACTTGAGGCAGGCCTGGGTCAGGGTGCCAGCACCGAGGCCGAGGAACAGCGCGCTTTCCGGCTGCTCGTGGCACAACGCGCCAATCAGCATCGCCCGGGTGTAATCGTATTCGAGCCAGCTCGGGTCAGCCGTGAACACGCAGCTCTGCTCGATGGCATCACCGAACTCGAGAAAACGGTAATCGGCCACTTCCAGCACGCGAATCACGCCGAACTCATCCTGTACCTCGGCGAGCAGATGCTCGACGCGCTCCTCAGTCATTTCGTCTCCTGATCGTTACCGGGCCCGGCAACGTAATAAACCGCAGGGTTGAAGCGGCAAAGGCGCGATTGTCCGCGAAGCGACGGGAACAGGTCACGCACTAATTGCTGATAACATGACAGTCCGAGCGAAAACACTAGAGACCGTGATGAGCCAACCCTGGAGCCCTGACAGCTGGCGCGCCCTGCCGATCCAGCAACAACCCCAATACCCCGACGCAGCGCATTTGCTGCACGTCGAGCAAACGCTGGCCAGTTATCCGCCGCTGGTGTTTGCCGGTGAAGCCCGGGAGTTGCGCCGTCAGTTTGCCGAGGTGACCCAGGGCCGCGCGTTTCTGCTGCAGGGCGGCGACTGCGCCGAAAGCTTCGCCGAGTTCTCCGCCGCGAAAATCCGCGACACCTTTAAAGTCCTGCTGCAAATGGCGATCGTCATGACCTTCGCCGCCGGCTGCCCGGTGGTCAAGGTCGGGCGTATGGCCGGGCAGTTCGCCAAACCGCGTTCGGCCAACGACGAAACCATCGACGGCGTGACCCTGCCGGCCTACCGTGGCGACATCGTCAACGGCATCGGTTTCGACGAAAAAAGCCGCGTGCCAGACCCGGAGCGCTTGCTCCAGTCCTATCACCAGTCCACCGCCACCCTGAACCTGCTACGCGCCTTCGCCCAGGGCGGTTTTGCCGACCTGCATCAGGTGCACAAGTGGAACCTGGACTTTATCGCCAACTCGGCGCTGGCGGAAAAATACAGCCACTTGGCCGATCGCATCGACGAAACCCTGGCCTTCATGCGCGCCTGCGGCATGGACAGCTCGCCGCAACTGCGCGAAACCAGTTTCTTCACCGCCCACGAAGCCCTGCTGCTGAACTACGAAGAAGCCTTCGTGCGTCGCGACAGCCTGACCAACGATTACTACGATTGCTCGGCGCACATGCTGTGGATCGGCGACCGCACCCGTCAGCTCGACGGCGCTCACGTCGAATTCCTGCGTGGTGTGAACAACCCGATCGGGGTCAAAGTCGGCCCGAGCATGAACCCCGAAGACCTGATTCGCCTGATCGACGTGCTCAACCCGGACAACGATCCGGGTCGTCTGAACCTGATTGCGCGGATGGGTGCAAACAAGGTCGGCGATCATTTGCCGCAGCTGATCCGTGCCGTGCAGCGTGAAGGCAAGCAAGTGCTGTGGAGTTCCGACCCGATGCACGGCAACACCATCAAGGCCAGTAGCGGCTACAAGACCCGCGACTTTGCGCAGATCCTCGGCGAAGTGAAGCAGTTCTTCCAGGTTCATGAAGCGGAAGGCACGTATGCCGGCGGCATCCACATCGAGATGACCGGGCAGAATGTCACCGAGTGCATTGGCGGTGCGCGACCGATTACCGAAGACGGGTTGTCGGATCGGTACCACACCCATTGCGACCCTCGGATGAATGCCGATCAGTCGCTGGAGTTGGCGTTTCTTATTGCCGAGACGTTGAAGCAGGTTCGGCGCTGAGTGTAGGAGCTGCCGAAGGCTGCGATCTTTTGATCTTGTTTTGATTCCAGACCGCCAAAAGATCGCAGCCTTCGGCAGCTCCTACAGGGGAGCGAGCTTGCTCCGGGCGGCGTTCCGACGATGGCGTCAGCTCAATCACCACTGAACTGCGCCAATGCAACCCTCAACCGCGCCGCACTCGCCCGTGGGCAATTCAATTGAACCCGCTCAAGCCCCAACCAATCCGCCATTCGCCGCAGATTGACCGCCAACGCCAGCATCCCCTCGTCATCCAGCCCCGGCTCTTCCTCATGCACAGCGTGCACCGCCAGCCTGCCCGACGCCCGCTCGGCGCGCAGGTCCACGCGCGCGGCAATACGTTCATTGTGTAAAAACGGCAACACGTAATAGCCGTAGACCCGCTTGTCCTGCGGCGTATAAATCTCCAGCCGGTAGCGAAAATCGAACAGGCGCTCGGTGCGGCTGCGCTCCCAGATCAGTGAGTCGAAGGGTGAAAGCAAGGCGCTGGCCTCGACCTTGCGCGGCACTTTCGGCTCCGGCAGACAATAGGCCGGTTGCCGCCAGCCCTGGACTTCACAGCTCAGCAATTCACCCGCCTCTACCAATTCCGCCAAGCGCGGACGGGCATCACCGGGACTCAGGCGAAAGTAATCTCGCAGGTCTTTTTCTGTTCCGACGCCCAACGCTGTCACGGCATGCAGTAACAGGCCGCGCTGGGCCTCGGCCTCACTCAGCAGCGGCTGCGCAAGAATCGCCGAAGGAATCACCCGCTCCGGCAGATCATAAAGCCGCTCGAACCCGCGCCGCCCGGCCACGGTCACTTCACCGGCGGCGAACAACCATTCCAGCGCATGCTTTTCCGCGCTCCAGTCCCACCAGGGCCCTGCCCTTTCCTGACGGGTCGACAGGCTTCCGGCCCCCAGCGCGCCCAACTCCTGAACCGAGGCCAGCACCCGGCGAATCGTGTCCTGCTGCTCCCGACCGAAGCGTGCCAGTTGCTGGTAGATATCTTCACCACGAGTCGCGCGCAGCATGCGCCAGCGCATCAACGGGTACATCGATAAGGGCAGCAACGAGGCTTCATGCCCCCAATATTCGAAGAGCGTACGTCGCCGGCCCGAACTCCAGGCAGCCTGGTCGAGCAAGTCGGATGAGTAATTGCCGAGGCGGGAAAACAAGGGAAGGTAGTGCGAACGCACCAACGCATTGACCGAATCGATCTGCAGAATGCCCAGCCGTTCAATCAGGCGATTGAGCTGAACCGGTTTGATCGCCGCTGGCGGCTGGCGCCCGTTGAATCCTTGGGCGGCCAGCGCCAGACGCCGAGCCTGTTTGATGGAAAAGGACAGTGTTGCGCGCATGAGCATCTCCTTGTCTGCTCGCAACCTACCTCACCGGGAGACGGTTTGTGTAGTTGTGTATGACTCATTTGTGCATCGGGTCATCCCAGAATGGGCGGATGGTTTCGTGCTCGACATCCGCACGACTGAGCCCGATGTCCTTTAACGCTTCATCACTCATGCCCGCCAACATTTCACGTTCACGGTGCAGTTCGTACCAGCGATTGAATTTGTGCAGCAAATCAGAGATCAGGTGCACCGAGTGTTTTTCTACGTCGACATAACCTTTTTGACCTTTCATCTTGTTGCCCTCCGTTTGGATGGCTCAAGTGTCGCGCCGGGACTAAGATCAATCCAACGAATGTTTCTGATGTAACACATCTCGGAGATTGATCAATGTCCGCCTTCCCAAGTATCGACACCGAAGTGCTGCGCACCTTTGTCGCCATCGCCGACCAGGGCGGTTTTACCCGGGCTGGCGAGTTGGTCAATCGCACTCAGTCTGCCGTGAGCATGCAGATGAAGCGGCTGGAAGAGGATGTGTTGCAGCGTCAATTGTTCCAGCGCGACGGACGGCAGGTGCGGCTGACGGCTGAGGGCCAGGTGCTGCTGGGTTATGCCCGGCGAATTCTGAAACTGCACAGCGAGGTGTTCAACACGTTGCGCGAGCCGCACATGGTCGGCATGGTGCGCATCGGCACGCCGGACGATTACGTGATGCGTTTTTTGCCGGGGATTCTGCGGCGATTTGCCCAGACGTATCCGCTGATCCAGATCGAAGTGCACTGCGAATCATCAAAACAATTGCTGATGCGCCAGGACCTGGACTTGTCCATCGTCACGCGCGAGCCAGGAAACGAGATCGGCCAATTATTGCGCAAGGAGCATTTTGTCTGGGCCGAGGCGCAATGTTTCAGCGCCCATGAGCAAACACCGCTGCCACTGGCGATGTTCAACAGTGATTGTTTCTGCCGCTTGTGGGCCTGCAATGCGCTGGACGCCATGGGGCGCGATTACCGCGTGGCGTACAACAGCGACAGCCTGTCGGCGATCATGGCGGTGGTCAGCGCCGGACTGGCCGTCACCGCGCAACTCGAAAGCCTGATCACGCCCGACATGCGCATTCTCGGTGAAGCCGAAGACCTGCCGATTCTGCCCGAGGCCAGCATCATGCTGGTGCGCAATCTGCACAACCCGTCGCCGATCACCGAGTGCCTGGCCGAACACATCGTCGAAGGCTTCAAACTTTAAGGGCGAGCATCACCGCGCAGAGCACCAGGAAACCACAGAACAACCCGCGCAGCAGTCGCTCCGGCAGTGCGTGGGCGATTCTCACGCCCCAGCTGATGCTCATCAGACCGCCGACCGCCAAGGGCAAGCCGATCATCCAGTCCACCTGATGGTGCACCGCGTAAGTCACCAGCGTGACACCCGTACTCGGCAACGCCAGCGCCAGCGACAAACCCTGCGCAACCACCTGACTGGTGCCGAACAGACTGGTCAGCACCGGCGTTGCCACCACCGCCCCGCCCACGCCAAACAACCCGCCCATGGTGCCGGAGGCGGCGCCAAGTACGCCCAGCCATGGCCATGAATAATTCATCTGCGCAGATGCTGGCGCGTTGGCGCAGAACATTCGCACCAGGTTGTAGGCCGACAGGGCAATCAGGAACGCGACAAATCCGACGCGCATGGTTTGCGCATCGATGCCCACCGCCCAGATCGAACCGATCCAGGCAAAACAGAAGCCCATGGAAGCCAATGGCAACGCGTGGCGCAATTCAATGCGATTACGCTGGTGATAACGCCACAGCGCCAGCATCACGTTGGGCACCACCATGACCAGCGCCGTGCCCTGGGCAATCTGCTGATCGAGGCCGAACAACACGCCCAGCAGCGGGATCGCAATCAAACCACCGCCAATGCCGAACAACCCACCGAGGGTTCCCAGGGCGACGCCAAACACCAGGTACATCAAAAACTCAATCACAGGCGATTTTCCCTTCACGTCAGGCTCTTCATCCTACGCAGTCAGCGCTGGCGGGGAAACGCACAGCAACGCACAATGGCTGTGCCAACTTCGCACAAGCGCTGACAACACCATGAACCCCAATCAATTGACCGAACAACTGGGTCTGTTCCTCGACGTGCTGGAAACCGGCAGTTTTTCTGCCGCGTCCCGCCGCCACCCGCTGACCCCTTCGGCGGTGGCGAGGCGCATCGACAGTCTGGAAAACGCCGTCGGCAGCCAGTTGTTCATTCGCAGCACCCACGCCGTGCGCGCTACCCCGGCGGGTTTGGCGTTTGCCGAGCGTGCGCGGCGGATCGTGGCTGAACTGCGGCTGGCCAGGGCTGAGGCGGTATCCTTGAGCAGCGCACCGGAAGGCTTGATTCGGATCGATGCACCGGCAGCGTTCGGACGGCGGCATCTGGCGCCGGTGATTGCCGACTTTCTGATGCTCTACCCCGGCCTAGATGTGCAGTTGCACCTGATCGACAGTTTCGTCGACATGCAGGGTTTGAATCTGGGCAAGGTCGATCTGGTGCTGCGCGCCGGGCAAATGGCCGATACCCGGCTGGTGGCCACACCGCTGGCGAGCATGGTGCGCATTGCCTGCGCTAGCCCCGACTATTTGCAACGGCGTGGTGTGCCGACCGATCCGACGCAACTGATTGAACACGACGGCCTCGACTGGGATGGCCTGGCCCCGCCGTTTGCCTGGCGTTTCGAGCGGGACGGGCAGATGCACTTGCACCGCCCGACGCGCATCCGCATGAGTGCCAACAATGCCGAAGCGCTGGTCTGCGGCGCGTTGGCCGGGTTGGGTATTGCGCACTTGCCCACCTGGTTGACCAGCGAATACCTGTTACGCGGTGAACTGCTTCCGCTGTTCTGCGAACACGGCCTGCCACCACCGGAAACGACCGGCATTTATGCCTTGCGCCTTGAGCAACAACCCAATCCCCGCAGTCGCTTGTTGCTGGAATACCTGAAAACCCGCTTCAGCCCGATCCCGCCGTGGGATCTGGCGCTGCAAAGTACCCTCGACCGGCACTAGGCTAGAATTGTCTGGTGCATTAAAGATTCGCCCGCTAGATTTATGACGATCACTGATCAAGGCTTCGAAATGACCACCGAGCGCAACACCCCGGATAACTGCCAAGAGCTGCTGCTGGACAACCAGATCTGCTTCGCCCTGCATTCCACTTCGCTGCTGATGACCAAGGTCTATAAGCCGCTTTTGCAAGCGCTGGGCCTGACCTATCCGCAATACCTGGCGATGATGGTGTTGTGGCAAAAGGATGGCTTGACCGTGGGCGAAATCAGCACGCAACTTCTGACCGATCCTGGCTCAATGACACCGCTGCTGAAACGCCTGGAAGTCGAAGGCCTGCTCAGTCGCACCCGTAGTCGCGAAGACGAACGGGTGGTGATTGTCGAGCTGACCGAAAAAGGTCGTGCGCTGCGGGACAAGGCCCGTGACATTCCGCAGTGCATCCTCGCCGCCAGTGGGCAGACGCTGGAGCATCTGCAGAAGCTGCAAAACGAACTTCAAGAGCTGCGCAGCAATCTGCAAGACAGCCTCTGATCTCCAAACCATCACAAATCCCCTGTGGGAGCGAGTTTGCTCGCGATAGCGGTGAATCAGTCAACATCAATGTTGAATGTCAGATCGCTATCGCGAGCAAGCTCGCTCCCACATTTGTTTTGTGGTGTGCCTTCCTGTCTCGTTTCCTCCGTAAAAAAATCCTCGCTGAAAATCCTGCCTCAACAGCTCTAGCTCAACACATCTAATCAGCGCCCTCTCCCAAGCCAAAACTTTTTTCAAAATTTATCTTGCGCACTAAATATCAGAGCGCTACATTTTGCTCGCACTTACTTAGCGTGCAAATATTTAGCGCAAAACACCCAAACCCGAACGAGGCTCACACCATGCAAACTCTCTACACCGCTATCGCAACTTCCACCGGTGGCCGTGACGGTCGTGCGGTTTCCAGCGACAACATCCTCGACGTCAAACTCGCCACACCCAAAGAACTCGGTGGTGCCGGCGGTGCAGCGACCAACCCTGAGCAACTGTTCGCAGCCGGTTACTCCGCCTGCTTCATCGGCGCGCTGAAATTCGTTGCCAGCCAGACCAAACGCAAAATCCCGGACGACGCTTCGATCACCGCCCATGTCGGCATCGGCCAGATCCCTGGCGGTTTCGGCCTGGACATCGACCTGCACATCAGCTTGCCAGGTCTTGAACAAGCCGATGCACAAAGCCTGGTCGATGCTGCACACCAGGTCTGCCCGTACTCCAATGCAACCCGTGGCAACGTCGATGTGCGCCTGCACGTTAACGTCTAACCGCTAATTCCAAGGCCCGAACAGGAAACGAACATGAACACCTTCAGCAAAGTCTTGACCGGTACCCTTCTCGCCCTGTCCATCCACAGCGCGTTCGCAGGTGATGGTGTTGAACACAATACCCAGGCGTTCCTCGACGTTCTGAACGCCGGCACCGGCAAACCGATGGAACAACTCACCCCTAAAGATGCCCGTGCCGTGCTGGTCGGCGCGCAGGCCGGGGTGAAACTGACGCTGCCAAAAGCCGATGTCAGCGAGAAGACCATTCAAGTCGACGACCAACCGCTCAAGCTGACCATCGTCCGGCCGGCCGGGGTCAAAGGTGAGTTGCCAGTGTTCATGTTCTTCCACGGCGGTGGCTGGGTGCTGGGGGATTTCCCGACCCACGAACGCCTGGTTCGGGACTTGGTTAGCGGTTCGGGGGCGGTGGCGGTGTTCGTCAATTACACGCCTTCGCCGGAAGCGCATTACCCGGTGGCGATCAACCAGGCTTACGCCGCAACCAAATGGGTGGCCGAGCACGGTAAAGAGATCAACGTTGATGGCAAACGTCTGGCCGTGGCCGGTAACAGCGTCGGCGGCAACATGGCGGCAGTGGTTGCGCTGATGGCCAAAGACAAGGGCACGCCGGCGATCAAGTTCCAGGTGCTGCTGTGGCCGGTGACTGACGCCAGCTTCGAAACGGCGTCCTACAACCAGTTTGCCGAGGGGCACTTCCTCACCAAAAACATGATGAAGTGGTTCTGGGACAACTACACCACCGACGCCAAACAGCGTAACGAGATCTACGCCTCGCCGCTGCGGGCGACCACTGCACAACTCAAAGGCCTGCCACCTGCCCTGGTGCAGACCGCCGGCGCCGACGTGTTGCGCGACGAGGGCGAAGCCTACGCCCGCAAACTCGACGAGGCTGGGGTGCCGGTCACCTCCGTGCGCTACAACGGCTTGATCCACGACTACGGGTTACTCAACGTGGTGAGCCAGGTGCCAGCGGTGCGCTCGGCAATGTTGCAGGCGTCCGAAGAACTCAAGCAACACCTGAAATAAAGCAAGAGATCGCAGCCTCGTTTCACTCGACAGCTCCTACATGGGTTTTGTATTCCCCTGTAGGAGCTGTCGAGTGAAACGAGGCTGCGATCTTTTGATCTTGATCTCGGCCACAAAAAAGCCCGACTCAATGGTCGGGCTTTTTAATTCCTGAAGCAGTGCTTATTTAGCACGGCCTTTGTAGGAACCGCCTTCGCGGGTATCGATCTCGATCATGTCGCCGATTTCGATGAAGTCAGCAACCGACAGCTCGGTACCGTTCTTCAGTTTGGCAGGCTTCATCACCTTGCCGGAAGTGTCGCCGCGAGCGGAACCTTCGGTGTAGTCAACCTGACGCACGATGGTGGTCGGCAGTTCTACGGAAACCAGACGCTCTTCGAAGAAGATCGCTTCGCAAACATCGGTCATGCCTTCTTCAACGAAAGGCAGAACGGCTTCGATGTCTTCAGCGTTGAGCTCGTACATGGTGTAGTCGGTGGTGTCCATGAACGTGTAGGTGTCGCCGCTGATGAAGGACAGGGTCGCTTCTTTGCGGTCGAGGATTACGTCGTCCAGCTTGTCGTCGGCGCTGTAAACGATCTCGGTCTTGTAACCGGTCAGCAGGTTTTTCAGCTTGGTCTTCATGATCGCGCTGTTACGACCAGACTTGGTGAATTCAGCTTTCTGAACCAGCCAAGGATCGTTTTCGAGACGGATCACGGTACCGGGTTTCAGTTCTTTACCAGTTTTCATTGCGAATATCCGAATTTGGATGGGATTTACAAAAATCTAGGCCGCGTATCATATCCAATTTACATAAAACTGTACCAGCGCCGCGGCAAGATCTGCCTGCAAAGCCTGTTCCAGACACCACGCTTCGGCGTGTTTTTGCAGTTCTGGCCAGTGTTTTCGGGTCGATTGCCAGTGCCCGGTCATATTGTCACCTGCATTCCACGCCCGCCAAAGACCGCTGATCGCCTCGCGGGCAGGCTCCGACAGGCCTTTGGTGTACAGAGCGAGGAAGGCGTCGAGCTTGTCCAGGTGGATATCTTCGTCCTGCCGATAGATGTGCCAGAGCAGCGGCCGGCCCGCCCATTGGGCGCGGACAAAGGAATCTTCACCGCGCACGGCATTGAAATCACAGCACCAGAGCAGGTGATCGTATTGATCCTGTCGGACGAACGGCAGCACTTGCACGGTCAATTCACCGCGCACATGCACCGCGCCGGCCACCAGACCGTCGACACCGAGCCAACGTTCGACATCCCCAAGAATCCGACCTTCGGGCACAAGCAGATGAGTGGGCGTCGAGTCGGCAGCCATCGCATCGAGCCAGCTGGCCAGCCCGTTATTTTCGTAGGCAAACAGCGAGATCAACTGCGCACCTTGCGCGCGATCAATCCCTAAACCTTGCAGGAATTCTTTCTGAGCCTCGGGGTTTTGCTGAAACTGCTGACGACGCTCAAGCAATCCGCTTTCACGCAGCAAGCCACCGGTGCCCTTCTGAAACCCCGGAAAGAAGAAGAATTTTTGTACGCTCTTGTATTTCACCGACGGCAAGCCGTGGCAGCCGACGATCCAGTCCTCGGCACTCAGATAGTCGAGATTCATCCACAGCGGCGGTTTTTCCCGCTCGGCCATGGCCTCCATGTAAGCACTCGGCAATTGGCAGGCGAACGCGGCGATCACTACATCAGCGGCTTCAGTCGGCTGCCAGTCGGCCGTCCACTGACGCACTTCGACGCCCTGCTGCCATTGCTGTGAGGCGTTGATGTCAATGTCCGGGCACAAGCGCTCGAAGGCCCGCAGATCATCGACCCACAGACGCACCGTCACCGAATGTTCGGCCACCAGTTGTCGGGCCAGACGCCAGGTCACGCCGATGTCGCCAAAGTTGTCGACTACCGTGCAGAAAATATCCCAGCGCCAGCAGTTTTTTACTTGAGGCATTTCAGGCATTCCAGGCTCCCGTTGGCAAAGGCGCCGATTGTCCTCATAAATTACCCCGTGCAGAAGAGCCGACGGCGATTAATCTTCATGCGACAATCCCCCACTTGCCCGCGACCACCCGCCAGGAGGCAGCCATGCCCTACCGTCCCAACCCGCGCCGCCCGTTGCCGATCCAGCTCAACGCCTTGCAACTGACCGGCAGCATTGCCTTGGGTATGTGGCTGGGGTTTATCGCGATCGCGCTGACGTGCTGGCTTGCCTCCCGACTGTTGTTCAGTGAGCAGCTGGCGCCCGTAGCAGCAGCGGTCGAGCAACTGGCCAAACCACCGATGGTGCAACCGGTGCCGGACATTCCGCCGCAGAGCCCGTTGTTCGAACAGTACGAAGAGAACCTGCGCAAGAACGAGCAGCAGCAAAGACTTGATCAGGCGCGCAGCAACAACCGCAATTTATCGAACCCCAAATGCCAGTTCTGGTTGCAACAGGACCAGACTGCACCGAGCGAAAAAAGCCGCGCCAACGTCCAGCAATTCTGCGATTGATCAAGAAGCTCTCTATGCACAAGCCGACCGTCCACCAACTGATTCTCGACAAGCTGCGGATCGACCTCGACATCGCCGAGCGTGCCGCACAAACCGCTTATGAAACCGCGACCCACGAAGAAAACATCGCCGAGAACAAGTACGACACGCTCGGTCTGGAGGCGTCTTATCTGGCAGCCGGGCAGGCCAAACGGGTGGAGGAAATCAGGCAGTCACTGACGCTTTGCCAGAACCTGACACTGCGCCCTTATGACGATCAGCGAGGCATCGAAGTCGGCGCCCTGCTCGGTCTGGAAGATGAAAAGGGTCGTGAGCAATGGTTGTTTCTGGCCCCCGACGCGGCGGGCTTGAAGGTCGACCTGGTGGGGCAATGGATTACCGTCATCACCCCTCGCTCACCGCTGGGCAAGAGTCTGCTGGGCAAGTTCGAAGGGGACGAGGTGGAGATTCTGGTGGCGGGTGCTCGGCAACAGTTTTCTGTCACCGAGGTGGTATAGAAAGGGAGATTAATGCACCGGCAGTTCGACGCCGTCGAACAGCTCTTCCAGTTCCTGCTTGTTGTGGCACTGAATGGCCTTGGCCATGACTTCGCGGGTCAGGTGCGGGGCGAACTTCTCGATGAAGTCGCACATGAAGCCACGCAGGAACGTGCCGCGACGGAAACCGATTTTAGTAATGCTGGATTCGAACAAGTCGCTGGCATCAAGCATGACCAGGTCGCTATCGAGTTTGGCATCGACCGCCATTTTCGCCACGATGCCCACGCCCAGACCCAGACGAACGTAAGTCTTGATCACGTCGGCGTCGGCAGCGGTGAACACCACTTTCGGTGTCAGGCCGCGATGGCTGAACGCTTCGTCGAGTTTCGAACGGCCGGTGAAACCGAACACGTACGTCACGATTGGGTATTCGGCCAGGGCTTCCAGGGTCAGCTTCGACAGCTTGGTCAGCGGGTGGCCCTGAGGCACGACCACGCAGCGGTTCCAGCGATAGCACGGCATCATCACCAGATCACCGAACAGCTCCAGCGCTTCGGTGGCAATGGCGAAATCGACGGTGCCGTCAGCGGCCATTTCGGCGATCTGCATCGGCGAACCCTGGTGCATGTGCAGGGCAACGTCCGGGTATTGCTTGATGAAATTGCTGATCACCGGTGGCAACGCATAACGCGCCTGGGTGTGCGTCGTGGCGATCGACAGGGTGCCTTTCTTCTCGTTGGAGAATTCCTGGGCAATCTGCTTGATGCTTTCAACCTTGCGCAGGATCTCGCCGGCGGTGGTGATAATTCGCTCGCCGGCCGGGGTGACGCGGGTCAGGTGCTTGCCGCTGCGAGCGAAAACCTCAACCCCCAATTCGTCTTCCAGCAGACGGATCTGCTTACTGATGCCCGGTTGCGACGTGTAAAGGCTTTGGGCTGTAGCGGAAACGTTGAGGTCGTGGTGCGCCACTTCCCAGATGTAGCGCAATTGTTGAAGCTTCATATGAATCCCTCAAAGCAGGTAGACGCCACGGGCATCAGCGACGGTATATAACTATATTAATGGTTTGAAGAATAAATCTAGAACTTTTTATCAGATTGCCACTATTCGTGTTCTAGCGATCACCTTGGCGACGACGTTCCACCAGCGGCACCAGATACACCGGTACCCGAGACAGTTGCAGCACCCGCGCCGCAGTCCGGCCCAAAGGTGTTTCCGCGCCAGCACCATGGCTATGACTACCTACGATCAACAAATCCACGGAGAGTTTCTGCGCCTGGTCGAGAATCACCTGCGACGGGTCGCCCTGAAGCACCCGCACCGCTTTAATTCGTTCCAGGTCCTGCTCCCCTTCGCCCCCCAGTTCTTCACGAAAGCTGTCGAGTACCCGCTGCTCGATATTGGCAATCACCGTATTCAGGCCCTGACTGTGAAACTCGTTCAATGCTTGCTCATCGAGGTAACTCTGAAGCACCGATTCGGCGAACAGCCCCATCGGTTCAACGGCGTGCACCACGTAGAGATCGGCATTGAATGTGCGCGCCAGCGCCAAGGCATGCTGCATCACCAAAGGTGCGTACAGGCCGAGGTCAGTGGCATACAGCATCGAATGAATCATATGACCTCCTTGAGTGCCAACATGGCGGAGATTGATTCAGCTTAGCAGTGCCTTGGCGAGTACGACGTTTCGCGTAACGCGTTGAACGGTGGGCTTAAACCTTTTGCTCGTTGCTTATGCCGTGCGGCACGTGGCCGGTGGCGACGACCTCGCGGGCCAACTCGCAATGACCGGCCTGATCGTCGAAAAACACGTCGGCGGCAAAGGCTTCAAGAAACGCCGACTTGGTCAGGCCGCCGAGAAACAGCGACTCGTCCAGACGAATGTCCCATTCGCGCAAGGTACGGATCACCCGCTCATGGGCGGGCGCCGATCGCGCGGTCACCAGCGCGGTGCGGATCGGACAGGCGTCTTCCGGAAACTCGCGCTGCAACAGATTGAGGGCGGCGAGGAAGCCTTTGAACGGCCCACCGCGCAAAGGCTCGCGGGCAGCTTCACGCTCGCTGGCCTGAAACGCTTCCAGACCACCGGACTGATAGACGCGCTCCGATTCGTCGGAAAACAGCACCGCGTCACCATCGAAGGCAATGCGCAATTCATCACTGGCCGCACGGCTGGCGCCACCCGACAGAATGGTCGCTGCGGCGAACCCGGCATCCAGTGCACTGCGCACGTCCTCGGCATGCGTCGAGAGAAACAGATCGCAGCCAAACGCCTTGAGGTAAGGATAAGGACTGCGCCCGCCGACAAACGCCGCGCGGGAAATCGCCAGGCCATAGTGGTGGATCGAATTGAAAACCCGCAGGCCGGTGTCGGCACTGTTGCGCGACACCAGGATCACCTCGACCCGGGCGCGGCCAAGGCTGGTGTTCAAGTTGAGGAGTTTTTGTACCAACGGAAATGCATCACCGGGCTCGAGGATTTCGTCTTCGTGTTCGATCTGATATTGCCGATAGGCTTCGACGCCGCTCGACAGATAGACCTTGTGGCTTTCGCTCAGGTCGAACAGCGCACGCGAAGAAATCGCCAGCACCAGTTTGTCGTCGATAGTCTTTGCCATGCCCTTCCCCCTCAGGATGATCGACTCAAGTGTTTCGTCGATCGATAAAACTCAAACTGCGATACAAGGCTTCGATTCGCGGCAACTCGCACCCTGCGGCCTTGGCTGCCGCCAGTGGCCGGGCGTAAATCGCATCCAGCTCAAGCGGTCGTTTGTGCAGAAAATCGTGGTACATGCTCGGCCAGTAGTCCGGCATTTTCTCGGTCACCATGAACAGATGATCGGCATAGCCCGCCGGTACGTCGTGACCACAGGCGATTGCTCCCTGAACCACTTCCGCCATCAGAGCCTTGATCAGTTCCCGACTGTCGGCATCGGCCATCAACGGCGTGGTGCTTGCCCCGAGCAAAACCGACAAACCGTTGTAAGGGATATTCCAGACCAGTTTTTGCCAGCGCGCCTGATGCAGGTTCGGCATGGCCTGAGAGTCGATGCCGGCGGCGCGGAACAGAGCGGCGCCCTTCTCGACAATCGCCATGCGCGCCTGCTCATCGACTGCAGGGCCGCTGTGATAGCCAACATTCACCGCACCGAGCGCCTGATGGGTGATGACGCCCGGTCCGTCGCGATGGACGCAGATATAGCAGAGCCCACCGAGCACGTGCAGCGAATCGGGGAGCAACGCTCGCAGACTGTCTTCAACGTCCAGGCCATTTTGCATCAGCAGCACTTTCGCATCGGGGGCGGCGGCTTGAATGATCGTCGGTGCCAGCTGCGCGTTACTGGTGGTTTTCGCGCCCACCAGCAACCAGTCACAGGGCGGCATATCTTCGGCACTCGAATACGCCTGAACCGGATTCAACGTCAGCGCGCCGTGCGCCGCACTGTCGAGCTGCAACCCGCGCTCGGCCACCGCTGAGAACTCACTGCGCAACAGAAAATGCACATCGAAACCGGCACGCGCCAGCATCAACCCGTAGAAACCGCCGATCGCGCCGGTTCCGATAATACCGATTGTCGGTTTGATCACTGCCCCCATCATGGCAACTCCTCTGCAATTCGACTCAACGCCTGACCCACGGCTGCATTGAGCTCGGTGCCGGTCAGGCGCGATTTTAGTGCCCCGAAAAATTCACCGTCGCGCACCAGAAACAGCGCCGGCAAATAAAAAACCTGATAACGCTCGACCACCCCGCCATTGTTCCCGGCATCGATCCAGCACAGTCGATCGACTTCCAGATCGAGTCGTGGCAACTGTTCGCGGGCAAAACGGCAACTGGCGCAGCCGACGCTGGTAAAAATGACCAGCGACACACCGCTCATCGCCAGCAGCCGTTGGTCGGCGTCGAAATCAGTCAGTTCCAATTCGACCACTATACTGGGTGGAACAATGTCAGATGGCCGACACATGGAGTCCGTGTTCATGGGACGTTTTATTCCTCACCCTGACGATGTGCCCGTCGAATTAACGTTGCTCAAACCTGAGTGTATTTCACGGCAACAGCTGCACACTATCAGCCTCGGGGGCATGGCTTGCAATTATCACCGGGCGTGGCGCCACGGTACGGCGCTGGAAATACGCATGCCGACCTTGAACCCCGACCTTCGTTTTCTGGGCTATGTAGCCTGGTGCCTGCGACGAAAGCGCGGCTATCTGGTAGGCATTGCCTTTGTTGACGAACAGATGATGTTCAGTGCCCGGATGGGTGAGCAGGTGTGCCAGATCGAACGTTACTGCCGCCTGCATGACGCGCATGACGGCCTGCAGGAAACTCAGGCCCTGGCCCTCGAATGGGTCCAGGAGCATGCCGACGAGTTCTCCCACGAGACGGTTCGCAGGGCATTTGCACAGGTTGTGCTGGATTAGGAGGGGCATCTTCAATGGGTTTCCCCGCGGAAACTAATTGAGAATGCCCCTTAAACCGGTGTCTGCCCATTGTCGAGCCACGGTGTAACGCGCTAAGGTTCTGCTCCCCGACGCGCTTAATTTGCTGTGCTCCGCCGCGCGGGTTCGCTGGCGGCCGGCACCCGTGACCTGACGAGTAAACGATGGCTGATTTACCGATCAACGACCTAAACGTCGCCTCCAACGAGACGCTGATCACTCCCGATCAGCTCAAGCGTGATATCCCTCTGAGCGACGCTGCCCTGCGCACCGTCACCAAGGGTCGCGAAGTCATTCGCAACATTCTTGATGGCACCGACCACCGCCTGTTTGTTGTCATCGGGCCTTGCTCGATCCACGACATCAAGGCTGCCCACGAATACGCCGAGCGCCTGAAGGCGCTTGCGGCCGAAGTGTCCGATACCCTGTATCTGGTCATGCGCGTGTATTTCGAGAAGCCACGCACCACCGTCGGCTGGAAAGGTTTGATCAACGATCCGTACCTGGACGACTCCTTCAAGATTCAGGACGGTCTGCACATCGGTCGCAAATTGCTGCTGGACCTGGCCGAAATGGGCCTGCCGACCGCAACTGAAGCCCTCGACCCGATCTCCCCGCAGTACCTGCAGGACCTGATCAGCTGGTCGGCCATCGGTGCGCGCACGACCGAATCCCAGACTCACCGTGAAATGGCCTCCGGCCTGTCCTCGGCAGTCGGCTTCAAGAACGGCACCGACGGCGGCCTGACGGTCGCTATCAACGCCTTGCAATCGGTTTCCAGCCCTCACCGTTTCCTGGGTATCAACCAGGAAGGTGGCGTGTCGATCGTCACCACCAAGGGCAATGCCTACGGTCACGTGGTACTGCGCGGTGGCAACGGCAAGCCGAACTACGATTCGGTCAGCGTCGCGCTCTGCGAGCAAGCGCTGAACAAAGCGAAGATCAAGCCGAACATCATGGTCGATTGCAGCCACGCCAACTCCAACAAGGACCCGGCCCTGCAACCGCTGGTGATGGAGAACGTCGCCAACCAGATCCTCGAAGGCAACCAGTCGATCATCGGCCTGATGGTCGAAAGTCACTTGAACTGGGGCTGCCAGTCGATCCCGAAAGACCTCGCCGACCTGCAATACGGCGTGTCGATCACCGATGCCTGCATCGACTGGACCGCCACCGAAAACACCTTGCGCAGCATGCATGCCAAGCTCAAGGACGTGCTGCCGAAACGCGATCGCAGCTGATCACTTTTCGCCGCACAAAAAAACGCCGGGCTTAACCCGGCGTTTTTTTTGTGTTCGATTCTTTGAAAGGTTACTGGCTCAGCTTGGCTGCATGCCGCTGGTGGCGCTCCATGTAGCGTTCCACGTAGGAACACGATGGAATGACGGTGTAACCCATTTCTTCAGCGTACTCCAACGCCTTCTCGGTCAAGGCTGCCGCAATGCCGCGACCACGCAGTGCGTTGGGCACAAAGGTGCGATAGATATCCAGGGTCTGTTTCCCCAGATCCATATAGGTCAGGTAGGCACGATGACCGTCCACATTGGTCTCGAACTGATGACCAGCCTGGTCATGGTGGATGGACAACGCCTCGCTCATCACTACTCCTCGCGGGTCTGAAATTTCTGACCCCTACCTTACCGATGTTTTTCCGGCGAAGGAACATCTACGCCACCCCGTGCCTGAATGGACACCGAGAAGAACTGCACCCATCTCGCGCAACCGAGCACGTATCAAATAGTAGGCACCTTTAGGCAGAAATGCTCAAGGTACGCTCGTCATCACGCTGGGGGCGGGGGTGCTGCTCCGGGTTACGCAGAGACGGCTCGACCAAGATATCTGAAGGTCGACAGCCTGAACATTGCCGGATGTTGAGACTTAAGACGAGCGCCCTTTGTTAAAGTCACCTGAACATGGAGAAAGATATGAGAGGCGCCACGCAAAATCCGAACAAAAGTGTGGACGAATCCATCTAGACAGACTTTAGCCAAGACTCGGAAAAGAGCTGTGAGCGCTCGGAACTTTTCTTCGGCGGCTCGCTCAGCGCGGGCCTCCCAGCTGGATATTTTTTAAACAATGCAGTTAAAAGTTGCTCGAAAAAGAATCAACGCCTACAATTTTTTTGGCTTCTTGCTTTACGTCAGTTTACTTACGACAAGTAATGGGTAGTATGTACGCCGGCTATTTCCTCAATCTGAGGAGACAGCTAACTTAATAGAAAGTCCTTGAAGGGGAACACGATGAACAACGTTCTGAAATTCTCTGCTCTGGCTCTGGCCGCAGTTCTGGCTACCGGTTGCAGCAGCGTATCGAAAGAAACCGAAGCACGTCTGACCGCTACTGAAGACGCAGCAGCTCGCTCCCAGGCTCGTGCAGACGAAGCTTACCGTAAAGCTGATGAAGCTCTGGCTGCTGCTCAAAAAGCACAACAGACTGCTGACGAAGCTAACGAGCGTGCTCTGCGCATGCTGGACAAAGCTAGCCGCAAGTAATAATCCTTCGGGATTGTTATCAAGCCGACCCATTTTTTGGGTCGGCTTTTTTATTGCCCGCTATTTCGTACAGGCAATAAAAAACCCGCCGATGCGGTCAGCATCGGCGGGTTCCTTTCAAGCATTACTGCAACGGGTCGATCGGCGCATTCGTCACCATCGCCGCAGCGGAATTCGGCACTCCGATTTCCACCGGCAGACCATCTTCGGCGGCAACCACGTCGCGGACCACATCCCAGTTCATGCGCAGGTTGTTGGTGATGTCCTCACGCTTGAGCATCGCGTTGATCACCGCGGTGTGTTTGTCGACCACAGAAGGGTTGCCCTTGTCGTCCAGCGGCGTGTGCGCTTCCAGATACACCTTGCCGCCACTGACACCGAACTTGTACGGGTCGCTGATAATGCGCACCGACGTGCCTACCGGCACCATGCTCGCCATTTCCAGCACGTTGTTGTTGAACATGCGGAAGCAACCGTGGCTGGTGCGCATGCCGATGCCGAACTTCTTGTTCGAACCGTGGATCAGGTAGCCCGGCGTGCCCAGCGTGAACTTGAACGGCCCCAGCGGGTTGTCCGGGCCGGCCGGCACCACGTTCGGCAATGGATCGCCATCGGCGGCGTGCTCGGCCTTGATCGACGCTGGAGGGGTCCAGGTCGGGTTCGGCGTCTTGGCGGTGATGCTGGTATGGGCAATCGGCGAGCCCCAGCCTTCACGGCCGATACCCAGCGGGAAGGTGTACACCACGTTCCGGCCTTTCGGGAAGTAATAGAGGCGGTACTCGGCCAGGTTGATGACGATACCTTCACGCGGGCCCGGCGGCAGGATGAAACGCGTCGGCAGCACCACTTCGGTGCCAGCGCCCGGCAGCCATGGATCGACGCCAGGGTTGGCCGCGACCATTTCCGAATAGCCCAGATCGTAGGTGGTGCCAAGGTCGGCGAAGGTATCTTCGTACTTGGCCTTGATCACCTGGACCTGACCGATGATGTCTTCACCGGGCGGTGGCAGGGGCAGCTCCAATGCTGCTACGGGACCCGCCACACAGAGGGCGGCGAGAGACAGGTAGCGGGTGACGGCAGGAAAGCGCGGCAACATCCGGAAAATCCTTCGCATGATCGACAAGGGTATAAAAACGGGATTGTACACCGGCATCTGGAAAATCGGGGAGTTGACCGATAGCAAGCAATCTATCGGGTTCTAAAGCTCGAAACGCAGTTCCGGCCAGATCGGCGATGTGCCGCGTTTTTGCGATTCCAGAATGGCCCGGCATAGAGAACACAGGCGCTGGTCCTGGAACACACGGCGATCGACGCTCGACCAGCGCGGTTGTGCTGGCAACAGGCTGCCGCACAAGGTCCGGTCCGCCGAGCCGCCCAACTCCAGTTGACGGGTCACCAGATGTACCCGCACTTCCTGGCAGGCGAACAGATCCAGCTGTTCGTCAGGCTCGATCAGTTGGTAGGCAAAAAGTGACCAGGCAGGACGCGGCATCGGGGGCTCCAAATCGGGGGCGCCACCTTAGCCGAAACACCGCCGCTAGAAAAGCGTCAAAGCAGCGGTTTCAGTGTAGGCCAGACATTTTCCAGCAACTTGTCCTGAGCCCCGGCAGCCGGGTGCAAGCCGTCAGCTTGCATCAAGTCGGGATGACCGCCCACGCCGTCGAGAAAAAACGGCACCAGCGGGATCTTTTTCTCTTCGGCCAGCGTGCTGTAGACCTTCGCGAAGGCCTCGGTATAACGAACACCGTAGTTGGGTGGCAATTGCATGCCGAGCAGCAGCACCTTGGCGCCACTCGCGCGGGAGCTGTCGATCATTGCTGCAAGGTTTTGTTGCAATTGCGTTGGCAGCAATCCGCGCAGGCCATCGTTGCCGCCCAACTCGAGGATTACCAACTCAGGCTTATGCTCTGCAAGCAGCGCAGGCAGGCGCGCCTGGCCTCCGGCGCTGGTGTCACCACTGATGGACGCATTGACCACCTTATCGTCGAAACCTTCGCGCTTGAGCCGTTGCTCGAGCAATGACACCCACCCCAACCGGGTATCCAGCCCGAAACCCGCGCTGATACTATCGCCAACGATCAGGACTGTACCCGCCGCTGCGTTCTGGGCCATGCACATCAAGGCCAGGCCAGCACTCAAAAACCACACACGCATCGGATTCTCCATGGGCGCAAGCATTCTCACCGCGAAGAACCTCAGCAAAGTGGTTCCCAGCGCGGAAGGTGAACTGACTATCCTGCACGAACTCAGCCTGGAACTGAACAAGGGCGACAGCCTGGCCATCGTTGGCGCCTCCGGTTCCGGCAAGTCCACCCTCCTCGGCTTGCTCGCGGGCCTCGACCTGCCGAGCAGCGGCGATGTCACCCTCGCCGGGCAAGCCCTGAGCAATCTCGATGAAGACCAGCGCGCCCGCATCCGCGCCGAGCACGTCGGTTTTGTGTTTCAGTCCTTTCAGCTGCTCGACAGTCTCAATGCCTTGGAGAACGTCATGTTGCCGCTGGAGCTCGATGGCCGCAAAGACGCCCGTGAACGCGCCACCGAGCTGCTGCAACGGGTTGGCCTGGGCCAGCGGCTGACCCATTCGCCACGCCAGCTTTCGGGTGGCGAGCAGCAACGCGTGGCGATTGCCCGTGCGTTTGCCGCCGAACCCGATGTGCTGTTCGCCGACGAACCCACCGGCAACCTCGACAGCCACACCGGCGAGCGCATCAGCGATTTGCTGTTCGAACTCAACCAGGAACGCGGCACAACCCTGGTGCTGGTAACCCACGACGAACGCCTGGCACATCGCTGCCGACGCCTGATCCGCCTTGAAGCCGGCCTGCTGGTCGCCCCTCTGGAGCCTTGATGGCACGCCTGCCGCTGTTGCGCCTGTTCAGTCTTGCCATCCGCCAACTGCTGCGCGACGCCCGCGCCGGTGAGTTGCGCGTGTTGTTCTTTGCCTTGCTGGTGGCCGTGGCGGCGAGTACCGCCATTGGTTACTTTGGCGCCCGCCTGAACGGCGCCATGATGCTGCGCGCCACCGAGTTTCTCGGTGCCGACCTGTTGCTGGAAGGCAGCTCTCCGGCACGGCCCGAACAGATCAGAAGCGGCATGGAGCTGGGCCTCGAACACGCTCAAGTGGTGGAGTTTTCCAGCGTCATCGCCACTGACAATGGCATTCAGTTGTCCAGCATCAAGGCTGCCGACGACGTCTACCCACTGCGCGGTGAACTGAAAAGTGCCCCAGCGCCCTTCGCTCCGGAAGAACCCGGTGGCGGACCGAAACCCGGTGAAGCCTGGGTCGAAGCGCGACTGTTGACTGCGCTGGACCTGAAGATCGGCGACAGCATCGACGTTGGCATGCGAACCCTCAAACTGGCGCGAGTGCTGACCTACGAACCGGACCGCGCCGGCAATTTCTACAGCCTGACGCCGCGTGTGCTGATCAACCTCAGCGACCTCGCCGCGACCGGCGTGGTGCAACCCGGTAGCCGGGTCAGTTACCGCGAACTCTGGCGTGGTAAAGCCGAGGCGCTGGAAACCTATCGTCAATTGATCAAACCCGGCCTGGCCGCCAACCAGCGTTTGCAGGATGCCCGCGATGGCAACCGACAGATCGGCGGTGCCTTGGGCAAGGCCGAGCGTTACTTGAACATGGCCAGTCTGGTGGCGGTTCTGTTGTCGGGTGTAGCGGTGGCGCTGTCGGCGACGCGCTTCGCCACCCGCCGATTCGATGCCAGTGCATTGCTGCGTTGCCTGGGGCTGTCCCGGCGGGAAACCATGGTGCTGTTCAGTTTGCAGCTGACGGTGCTCGGTCTGCTCGCCAGTATCAGCGGTGCCCTCATCGGCTGGTTCGCACAACTGGGACTGTTCGCGCTGCTGCATGATTTATTACCGACCGACGTTCCACCGGGCGGTCTTTTTCCTGCCATCGCCGGGATCGGCACCGGGTTGGTCGCGCTGGCCGGTTTTGCCTTGCCGCCACTGGCGGCACTGGGCCGGGTTCCGCCATTGCGGGTACTGCGTCGGGACATGCTGCCGATTCCCTCCAGCACCTGGATGGTCTACGGCGCGGCATTGGGCGCTCTCGGGCTGATCATGTGGCGTCTGAGCCTGGACCTGGTATTGACCTTCGCCCTGCTCGGTGGCGGTGTGATCGCGGCATTGGTGCTTGGAGGCTTGCTGTTGCTGCTTCTGAAGAGTCTGCGCCGAATGCTGGCGCGCGCCTCTTTGCCATGGCGCCTCGGACTGGGCCAATTGCTGCGTCATCCGCTGGCGGCAGCCGGACAATCCCTGGCGTTCGGTTTGATTCTGCTGTCCATGGCGCTGATCGCATTGCTGCGCGGCGAGTTGCTGGACACCTGGCAGAACCAGCTTCCGAAAAACGCGCCCAACTATTTCGCACTGAACATTCTGCCGGCGGACAAACAGGCGTTCATCGATCGCCTGATCAAACTGTCGGCGCAATCGGCGCCGCTGTACCCGGTGGTACCTGGACGGCTGATCAGCGTCAACGGCGAGCCGGTACAGGAAATCGTCAGCAAGGATTCGGCCGGTGATCGAGCGATCCAGCGTGACCTGAGCCTGACCTGGGCGGCGGATTTGCCGGCGGGCAACAAACTCACGGCGGGCAACTGGTGGGCCGAACAGACGCCGGACGAAATTCCCGGCGTATCGGTAGAAGGCAAAGTCGCCGAAAGCCTGAAGCTCAAGCTCGGCGATCACATGGTGTTTACCGTGGGCGGCGTCAATCGCGAAGCAAAAGTCACCAGCCTGCGGGAGATCAACTGGGACAACTTCCAGCCTAACTTCTTCATGATCTTCCAGCCCGGCACACTGAAGGATCTGCCTGCGACCTACCTGACCAGTTTTTATCTGGGGGCCGGTCATGATCAGCAGATCGTGGATCTGTCCCGGGCGTTTCCGGCGGTGACCATCTTGCAAGTCGAAGCCTTGCTCGAACAGCTGCGCAGCATCCTCGCCCAAGTCACCCTGGCGGTGGAATACGTGCTGTTGTTCGTGTTGGCGGCGGGGATGGCGGTGTTGTTTTCAGGCTTGCAGGCGACGCTCGATGAACGCATTCGCCAAGGCGCCTTGTTGCGAGCGCTGGGGGCCGAGCGGCAATTGTTGGTCAAGGCCCGGCGGATCGAGTTCGGTTTGCTGGGGGCGGTCAGCGGATTGTTGGCAGCGCTGGGTTCGGAACTGGTGAGTCTGGTGCTCTACCGCTACGCCTTCGACCTCCCGTGGCACCCGCATCCGTGGTTGCTGGTATTGCCACTGATCGGCGCGGTGCTGATCGGGGGTGCTGGCGTGTTCGGCACACGTCGCGCGTTGAACGCCAGCCCCCTGACAGTCTTGCGCGAGGGTTGATAGACTCAAGCTCTCTCTACCACAAGAAGTTGCCATGAGCCGTTATCGCCCTCCCCGCACCGCTGGCACCGCGCTGATCACCCCCGAAGGTGAAGCGCGGATGCGGGCCGAGTTTCATGAGCTCTGGCATGTTCGGCGGCCGCAGGTGACACAGTCAGTCAGCGAGGCCGCGGCACAGGGCGATCGCTCGGAAAACGCCGAATACACCTACGGCAAAAAGATGCTGCGCGAGATCGACAGTCGCGTGCGCTTTCTCACCAAGCGGCTGGAAGCGCTCAAAGTCGTCAGCGAAAAACCGAGCGATCCGAACAAAGTCTATTTTGGCGCCTGGGTCACGATTGAAGACGAGGACGGCAAAGAGTCGCGCTACCGTATCGTCGGGCCGGATGAACTGGATTTGAAACTGGGCCTGATCAGCATCGATTCGCCGTTGGCGCGCGCCCTGATCGGCAAGGCGCTGGACGCCGAGGTTCGGGTCCAGACACCAACCGGTGAGCAGTGCGTGTATATCGTCGCGATCGAATATCTTTGAACCGCAGCGTTCGAAGCCTCAACGGCGAGTAATCAGCCCCTGTCGGGCAACGCGAGTCAATTGCTTGATCACTTCGGGGGCGTCCTCGAGGCTGGGCGATTGAATCACCGCCAGATCGAAACTGTCGCTGGCAAATCGAGCCAGCGATTCACCCTCTTCGACAAACTGGATCAGGAAGGCCGCAGGCCCACCGGTGCGACGTGGCCAGCCATCGAGATAACGCAAGAGTGTCGGCTGATGTTTGCCGCCAAGCAGGATTTTTGGATTGCGCTGGGTCAGGTGTGCCGTGATCGGCGCGGGGCGTATAACGGGGCTTAGTGCATTCATTGTGTCGTGTCTCGGCCTCAAAAGTCTGCATGGCAGGTGAGAGGCAACACCGAACCAGCGCTTTAGCGGTATTTCGAAGCCTGTTTCAAGCTTCTATCGGCAACTGAATGAGTCACCTGGCGCCCCGCAAGTAGCTGTTTAAATCGGCGCATGGGCAGCATCCTAGAGAAGCTGACCGGACAGTGTCAAGAATGACGAGTACAAAAAAGGCCCGCGCAATGCGGGCCTTTTCATTGAGCCAGAGCGGTCAGCCAGCGATAGCGCGGTCCGCCGAGAGCTTGCCGGCGCCTTCGATCAGCACCGCGATGCTGCCACCGAGCAGTGCCAGGGCGAATTCATAACCGTTGTTGGCCATGAACAGACCGTTAGGGAGGTGCACCGAGAAGATTGCCACCAGCGAAAGGAAGGTCAGGCCCAGGGCTGCCGGGCGAACCAGCAGGCCGATGATCAAGGCCAGACCGGCAAAGAACTCAGTACCACCGGCCAGCGTCGCCATCAGGTAACCCGGCGCCAGGCCGATGCTTTCCATGTACTGCGCGGTGCCCGCCAGGCCGTAACCACCGAACGCCCCGAAAAGCTTCTGCGAGCCGTGGGCAGCGAAGATGATGCCGACGAAGATCCGCAAGACAGTCAGGCCGTAGCCAGCGCGGGTAAACAGTACCTTGTTGATCAGTGTGCTCATGCTGTGTCATCCGTAGTCAGTGTGTGTTGGTTGGCCGCTATATTAATCAGTAAATATCATGTTAAAAGCGCAATTAATGCGCCATAACAATCAGTTTATTCGATTATTTGCGTGAGGCAACTTTCTGCCCCTGGGGCTCCAACGACTCCCGCTCCCGATCGAACGCCAGGTAATACTTGTTCACGCTATTAACATAGCTGACGGCACCCATTCCCACCTGCTCCATGGCGATGCGTTCGACCTGGAAGAACCACTGATTGGGATTCAAACCGCGCCGACGAGCCTCGGCGCGCATGCCCTGAACCCGCTCCGGCCCCATGTTGTAGGCCGCCAGCACGAACGCCATGCGCTCGCGCTCGTTGAGTTTGGGGCTGGCAAAGAACTTGCGACGAATCATCGCCAGGTATTTGGCCCCGGCCTGCACATTGGCGTCGAGATTCTGAATGTTGTTGACCCCCACCCGCTGGGCGGCAGACGGGGTGATCTGCATCAGACCGGTAGGGCCGCTGCCACTGCGGGCATTGGGTTGCAAGGCCGACTCCTTGAACGCCAGGGCCGCAAGGTTCAACCAGTCCATGCCTTGGGCTTCGGCGTGTTTCTGCAGCACCGGTCGAAGTTTCTCGAGGCGCTGCCGATCAGCCTTGGCCAATGGATAGTGCACTTGATACAGGCGTCGATAGATCCGCAGGAACGCCGCATCCTGATCCGATGGTTTTTTGTAACCGGTCAAGAAGCGATCAATGCTCGCCCGCAACATTGAGGCGTCGCGGCGCACGAACCAGAATTCTTCGCCCGGTTCACTGATGAGCACCTGCCGATCGAAACGCAATTTGGGCAGAATCTTGCCCCAGCGCTCGGCAATGGGTTGTTCGACGATCGTCAGGTGAAAGATTCCGCCCTGGACCATCTCCAGCACATCCTCGACCGCCAGACTGGGATCAACCCACTCGATGATCACCGGTGGCAGCTTGAGCAACGCGAGCTTTTGATTGATCTGACTGACCGCGTCCCCGGCGGCACTGCCGGTGGGCAACGCCAGGGTTTTGCCGGAGAGTTGTTCGAGACGGGTGTAACGTCGCTCGCCTTTGATCCCGACCAATATCAACGGGATGTTGCTGGCAATCGGTTCAGTGGTGCTGACCGCGTGGCCCGGTTGCAGGTCGAGCAGTTCCCCCGGCGCGACCAGATCACCCTCGCCGCGCTGCAAAGCGCCGATCAGTTGATCCTTGCCCTTGGGAATGATCTTGAGGGTAATTTCCTGACCGTCACGGGCGTGACCGTTGAGGTATTGCTCGAAGGCACGCAAGCGGTGGTATTCAACACCGATGGCCTGGCCCTGGACTTCGCCGGAGCTGTTGCGGCTCTGGTTGACCAACACGCGCAGCACGCGACTGCTGCGGATTTCCGCCAAGTCGCGCGCTTTGGTCGAAGGCACGGCTTGCAGCGGCCCGGCCAGACGCGCAACCGCCGGCATCGGCAGCAGCAACGAACAACACAGCAGTAGCAAAACCGAGGGACGTATCATCCACTCTCCAGAAAGAATACTGGGCCGATTTCAAGAATTTTCATGAAATCGAACGACAGAAACAGAGCGCCTTGAGCGCTGGCAAAGTGCGAAAGACTGGCACAGTGATGGCACCTTTAGCCACCCTGACCTGTCTCGCGGCATCAAGAGACAGCTATAACTCGTTGTAGTTCTTGGCTTTTCTTATAAATCTACAGCTCTGATATGCTTTCCGGCCTTTGGTCCGAGGTAGCACCATGCAACTCATCGATATCGGCGTCAACCTGACCAACCCCAGTTTTGCCGACAAACACCAGGCTGTACTCGACCGCGCCTACGCTGCCGGTGTCTGCCAATTGGTGCTCACCGGCACCAGCGTCGAGGGCAGCGAACAGGCGCTGGAACTGTGCCGGCAACTGGACGAAACGGCTCAACGGCTGTTCGCCACCGCTGGCCTTCATCCCCACTGCGCCAGCGACTGGAACGCCGACAGCGCCCAGCGGCTGCGCAGTTTGCTCAAGGAGCCGAACGTCGTGGCGGTGGGTGAATGCGGGCTGGATTTCAATCGTGATTTCTCCCCGCGCCCGCAGCAGGAAAAAGTCCTGGAAAAGCACTTGGAGTTGGCGGTCGAGCTGCAATTGCCGGTGTTCCTCCACGAGCGCGATGCCAGTCAGCGCTTGCTGGAAATCCTTCGCGATTACCGTGATCAGTTGCCGGCCGCCGTGGTGCATTGCTTCACGGGCGAAAAGAAGGCGCTGTTCAGCTACCTCGATCTGGATTTGCACATTGGCATCACCGGCTGGATTTGTGACGAGCGCCGGGGCACGCACCTGCATCCGCTGGTGAAAGAGATCAAGCGGGGACGGTTAATGCTGGAAAGCGATGCGCCGTATCTGTTACCGCGCAGTCTGCGACCCAAGCCAAAGAATGGTCGCAACGAACCGGCGTATCTGACCGAAGTGTTGCGGGAAGTGGCGTTGCATCGTGGGGAGAGCGAGGAAGATCTGGCGGCTCACAGCACGGCGTGTGCGCGAGCATTCTACGGGTTGCCAATGGTCGACTGACGAACCGAACCTGTGGGAGCGAGCTTGCTCGCGAAAGCGGTTTAACAGTCAAAATTAATTTTGAATGTCCGTCCGCTATCGCGAGCAAGCTCGCTCCCACATTATTAGTGACTGTTGCGCATCATTTCTTTAGGCACGTACTTGCCGATCTCGAACTTGCCGATCGCCGCGCGGTGCACTTCGTCCGGGCCATCGGCCAGGCGCAGGGTGCGCTGCATCGCATACATGTAGGCCAGTGGGAAATCGTTGGACACCCCTGCCCCGCCATGGATCTGGATCGCCCGGTCGATCACCCGCAAGGCCACATTCGGTGCGACAACCTTGATCTGAGCGATTTCGCTTTTCGCAATCTTGTTGCCAACGGTGTCCATCATGTACGCCGCTTTCAATGTCAGCAGACGCGCCATGTCGATTTCCATCCGCGAATCGGCAATCTTGTCGATGTTGCCGCCCAGACGTGCCAAAGGTTTACCGAACGCAGTACGGGTTACCGCCCGTTTGCACATCAGCTCCAATGCGCGTTCGGCCATGCCGATTGAACGCATGCAGTGGTGAATCCGACCCGGGCCAAGGCGACCCTGAGCGATTTCAAAGCCGCGTCCTTCGCCCAACAGGACGTTTTCGTACGGCACACGGACGTTTTCGAACAGCACTTCAGCGTGGCCGTGAGGTGCGTCGTCGTAACCGAACACTGGCAGCGGACGAACGATTTTCACGCCTGGGGTATCCACCGGCACCAGAATCATCGAGTGCTGCGCATGACGCGGCGCGTCGGGATCGCTCAGCCCCATGAAGATCAGAATCTTGCAGCGTGGATCGCAAGCGCCTGAGGTCCACCATTTTTTGCCGTTGATCACCCACTCGTCGCCATCACGCACGGCGCGGGCGGCCATGTTGGTGGCGTCGGACGAGGCCACGTCCGGTTCGGTCATGGCGAACGCCGAGCGGATCTCGCCGCGCAGCAGCGGTTCGAGCCAGCGCTGTTTCTGTTCTTCATTGGCGTAGCGCACCAGCACTTCCATGTTGCCGGTGTCTGGCGCCGAGCAGTTGAACGGCTCGGGACCCAGCAGCGAGCGACCCATGATTTCGGCCAACGGCGCGTATTCGAGGTTGGTCAGGCCGGCGCCGAGTTCGGACTCTGGCAGAAACAAATTCCACAAACCTTCAGCCTTGGCCTTGAGTTTGAGCTCCTCCATGATTGCGGTCGGCTGCCAGCGATCGCCCTCGGCGACCTGGCGCTCGAACACCGCTTCGGCGGGATAAACGTAGGTGTCCATGAACGCGGTCACGCGCTCACGCAGTTCTTGCACCTTGGGCGAATAAGCGAAATCCATGGGCAGCTCTACCTTTTAACTGAGGGTTCAGAGGAGTTGTTCAGGTCATGCAATCGATGCTAGAACAGCTACGAAAATTTACCTAGCCTATTCTCGGCGTGTATTAACATTCATCACCGATATATGATCGGCTGATCGAGAGCCCAACAATAAGAGTGCAGCGCAATGAATCTGAGCAAGGTCGACCTCAACCTTTTCATCGTCTTCGACGCGATCTACACCGAAGCCAACCTGACCCGCGCCGGGCAGATTGTCGGCATTACTCAACCGGCGGTCTCGAACGCTCTGGCCCGTCTGCGCGAGACCTTCAACGACCCGTTGTTCGTGCGTACCGCTCAGGGCATGGTCCCGACGCCGATGGCGCAGAACATTATCGGGCCGGTGCGTAACGCCCTCTCCTTGCTGCGGGTGTCGGTGCAGGAAAGCCGGATTTTCAACCCGTTGCAGGCAGTCAAGACCTACCGCATCAGCATGACCGACCTCACCGAAGCGGTGATCCTGCCGGCACTGTTCCAGCGCCTGCGTCGCCTGGCGCCGACAGTGATCATCGAAAGCTTTCTGTCCAAGCGCCGCGAAACCACCAAGGAACTGGCGGCCGGGCGGCTTGATTTTGCAGTGGATGCGCCGCTCAACACCGACCCGCAAGTGCGCCACGTCAAGTTGATGGAAGACCGTTACGTGTGCGCCATGCGCAAAGGCCATCCGATGGCGGGCAAAGAGAAATTCACCCTCGATGATTACCTGTCGCTGACCCACATCCATATCTCCAGCCGCCGCAGCGGTCTGGGCCATGTCGACCTGGCCCTGGGCAAAATGGGCATCCAGCGCAAAATTGCCCTGCGTTCCCAGCACTACTTGATGGCGTCGCAAGTGCTGCAGCAGACCGACATGGTCATGACCGTGCCGGAACGCTTCGCCCGTCGCCATGACCTGTACTCGGTGAACCTGCCGGTCAACGATGTGCCGCCGGTGGAAACCCACCTCTACTGGCACGAAAGCACTGATCAGGACCCGGCCAACCGCTGGATGCGCGAGCAGATGATCGAGTTGTGCCAGCAAGTGACGGCACATGAGAAGAAGCTCGATAAAGTGTAGGACTGGGCACCGAGGTGCCCCCATCGCGAGCAAGCTCGCTCCCACAGTAGATATTCAGTGAACACAATATCCTTGCATTGCAGGGATCCCTGTGGGAGCGAGCTTGCTCGCGATGAGGTCCGCAAGAACACCGAAGATCCATGCCCCTTGACGTAAACGTCAACCTGCCATTAGCTTAGCGCCATGACCTTTTTCGAGCGCTTCCATGAGCAGCCAGACCTATAGCATTTCCGACCTCGCCCGCGAGCTCGACATCACCACCCGGGCCATTCGTTTTTATGAAGAGCAAGGCCTGCTCAGCCCCGAGCGACGCGGCCAGGAACGCATCTACTCGCCCCGTGACAAGGTCAGCCTGAAGCTGATCCTGCGGGGCAAGCGCATTGGTTTCTCCCTGGCCGAATGCCGCGAGCTGATCGAACTCTACGACCCCACCGGCGGCAATCAGAAACAGCTGCAAACCATGCTGACCAAAATCGCTGAGCGTCGTGAACAGCTCGAGCAGCAAATGCTCGACATCGAACAGATGAAGCTGGAACTGGACACCGCGCAGGAGCGTTGCACCCAGGCGCTGGAACAAACAATCAAAAGTCAGCAAGTGGTTCAGTAGGTACACGCAGTCCCCTGTGGGAGCGAGCTTGCTCGCGATGGCGGACTGTCAGCCAACATCAATTTGAATGTCACGCCCTCATCGCGAGCAAGCTCGCTCCCACAGGGTTTTCTGAACATTCAGACAGTCAGCACAGGTCAACTCCCATGTCCCTACCCACTCACGTACGCCTGGTCGAAGTCGGCCCACGCGACGGTCTGCAAAACGAAGCCCAACCCATCAGCGTTGCGGACAAGGTGCAACTGGTCGACGCGCTGACCGCCGCCGGTCTCGGCTATATAGAAGTCGGCAGTTTCGTTTCACCCAAATGGGTACCGCAAATGGCGGGTTCCGCCGACGTCTTCGCGCAGATCCAGCGTAAGCCTGGCGTGACTTATGGTGCACTCGCCCCCAACCTGCGCGGGTTTGAAGACGCCATTGCGGCCGGGGTCAAGGAAGTCGCGGTGTTCGCCGCCGCGTCGGAATCGTTTTCCCAACGCAACATCAATTGCTCGATCAGCGAAAGCCTCGAACGTTTCGTGCCGATCATGGACGCCGCCAGGCAACACGGGGTCAGCGTGCGCGGTTACGTGTCCTGTGTGCTGGGCTGCCCTTACGAAGGTAACGTCGCGCCGGAACAAGTCGCTCGAGTCGCTCGCGAGCTCTACGCGATGGGCTGCTATGAAGTTTCCCTGGGCGACACCATCGGCACCGGCACCGCTGGCGCGACCCGCAAGATGTTCGAGGTGGTGTCGGCCGACGTACCCCGTGAAAAACTGGCCGGGCACTTCCACGACACTTATGGCCAGGCCATGGCCAACATCTACGCCAGTCTGCTGGAAGGCATCTCGGTGTTCGACAGCTCCATCGCCGGCCTCGGCGGCTGCCCGTACGCCAAGGGCGCCAGCGGTAACGTCGCTACCGAAGACGTGGTTTACCTGCTCAATGGCCTGGGTATCGAGACCGGTATCGACCTGGACGCCTTGATTCTGGCCGGTCAGCAGATTTGCACGGTGCTGGGGCGACCGACCGGTTCGCGCGTGGCCAAGGCTCGTAGCGCACAGTGAGTGCGCGGATGTGTCCGGGTGTTACCGCTGCGTCTGAAACGTGGGGCACAAGCGAGTAACACGGAAACAAATTGTCGGGTTTTGACTGAACGAAAAACCCGACAAAAACTTAATATGTTGATTTTAAAGGCTTTTTAAAAGTTGGCACGGCTTCTGCTATCTCTACTGCATAACAAGAACAAAAAAAGCGGCAAACCTAATAAAAATAAGACGTAACGACTCTGACATAACAAAAACAACACGGCAGAGACGCAGCTAACAGATTTTTTTGGAGAGGATGTGCTTTTCAGGGTGCTTTTCGGAGTAACCCGCAACCGGGCAGAGAACAATAAAACTACCTTCAGGTAGCTCCCGAACTGGTTGGATCGCTTAGCGAAAAAGTAGATCAGCGCTCAAAAAAATACGTTTGCTCTTGATCCCGGATGGGGATCGACAAAAACAGCGGTAAAGGGTCACGGTTTCTAAAAACAACAACAGACCGCCCCTCAATAATAAAAAAAGAGCACGCGCAACGACAAAATTAAAGGGGAGCTTCGGCTCCCCTTTGTGCTTTCTGGCGTTTGTAATTTGCAGCGCCATCCCATGTGGGAGCGAATTCGCTCCCACATGGGATTTTCGTCAGATGTTATTGGTCTTCAACTCCTCGATACTGATCTCGCGCATCCGAAACTTCTGGATCTTCCCGGTTACGGTCATCGGAAACTCATCGACGAACTTAAAGTAACGCGGTGTCTTGAAGTGCGCGATGCGCTCCTTGCACCAGGCTTGCAGCTCCTGCTCGGTAGCGCTGTGGCCCGGATGGAATTTGATCCAGGCGACAATTTCTTCGCCATACCGCGAACACGGAATCCCGATTACTTGCACATCCGCGACTGCCGGATGGGTGAAGAAGAACTCTTCCAACTCCCGCGGGTAAACATTCTCACCGCCGCGGATGATCATGTCCTTGTTACGTCCGGCAATGCATACGTAGCCTTCGTCGTTCATGCTCGCCAGATCACCGGTGTGCATCCAGCCAGCCTGATCGATAGCTTCGGCGGTGCCTTGCGGGTTGTTCCAATAACCAAGCATCACGCTGTAGCCGCGGGTGCACAGCTCGCCGATAGTGCCGCGCGGCACCAGGTTGCCCGCCTCGTCGATGATCTTGCTTTCCAGTTGCGGCTGAGTTCGGCCGACGGTGGTGACGCGCAGTTCCAGTTCGTCTGACGGACCGGTCTGCAACGACACCGGACTTGTTTCCGTCATGCCGTAGGCGATCTGCACTTCGCTCATGTGCATCTCACTGATGACCCGACGCATGACCTCGATCGGACAGGTCGCCCCGGCCATGATCCCGGTGCGCAGGCTCGACAGATCGAATTCAGCGCGCTTGGGCTGATCGAGCATGGCGATGAACATGGTTGGCACGCCGTAGAGCGCGGTGGCCTTTTCTTCGGCGACGGTGGTCAGGGTAAGCAGTGGATCGAACGCATCGCTGGGGTAAATCATGGTGCTGCCGTGGGTCATGCAACCGAGGTTGCCCATGACCATGCCGAAGCAGTGATACAGCGGCACCGGGATGACCAGACGATCACTCGCGGTCAGACCGAGGCTTTCGCCAACCATGTAACCGTTGTTCAGAATGTTGTAGTGACTAAGGGTCGCGCCCTTCGGGAAACCGGTGGTGCCGGAGGTGTACTGGATGTTCACCGCCTGGTCGAAATGCAGACTGTCCTGACGCTCGCTCAACTGCTTTGCCGACACGCTCGCCGCGAGATCGGCCAATTGCGACCACGGCAGGAAACCCGATGGCGGCTGAGCATCAAGGCTGATGACACCGCGCAGCTCCGGCAGTCGTTCGCTCTGCAACTTTCCGATGGAGTGCTCAGCCAGCTCGGGAACGAGGCCTTGCAGCATCCCGTGATAGTCGGAGGTCTTGAAGGCGCCGGCGCAGACCAGCCATTGGCAACCAGACTGCTTCAACACGTATTCAAGTTCGGAACTGCGGTAGGCCGGGTTGATGTTGACCAGAATCACGCCGATTTTCGCGCTGGCGAACTGGCTGATACACCATTGGGCGCAGTTCGGTGCCCAGATACCGAGACGGTCACCGGTCTGCAAGCCCAGCGCCAACAGGGCTTTGGCATGTAAATCCACGGCTTCGGCCAGTTGCTGCCAGGTGTAGCGCAACTGTTGATGGCGCACGACCAGCGCCTCCCCGGTCGGATACTTCGCGACGGTGTTATCGAACGCCTGGCCGATGGTCATCGCCAGCAAGGCTTTGTCCTGGGAACCACGGGTATAGCTGCGCTGCGGGCTTGCACTGGGTTGATCCATGACGACCCCTATTGTCTTTATTGTAGGAGCTAGGCTTGCCTGCGATAGGAACACTGAAGTGTAACTGTAGGACCGCGTTATCGTTCATCGCGAGCAAGCTTTGCTCCTACAGAGTCGCTCAAGTTGACGTTAACGTAAAGGGTGATTGACAGCCATTCGTCACAGGCTTACGTTAACGTAAAGGTGAGAACCAAATCACGGCCCTCCCTACCCTACAAAAAAGCCAAAAGGTGACCCATGAGCTACCCATCCCTGAACTTTGCCCTCGGTGAAACCATCGACATGCTGCGCGATCAGGTTCAGTCCTTCGTCGCCAAAGAGATCGCCCCACGCGCTGCTCAGATCGACATCGACAACCTGTTCCCCGCCGACCTGTGGCGTAAATTCGGCGACATGGGCCTGCTGGGCGTGACCGTCCCGGAAGAGTACGGCGGCGCTGGCCTGGGTTACCTGGCGCACGTGGTGATCATGGAAGAAATCAGCCGTGGCTCGGCGTCGGTCGCCCTGTCCTACGGCGCGCACTCCAACCTCTGCGTCAACCAGATCAACCGCAACGGCAATCACGAACAGAAAACCAAATACCTGCCGAAGCTGATCAGCGGCGAACACATCGGCGCCCTGGCCATGAGCGAACCGAATGCCGGTTCTGACGTGGTGTCGATGAAACTGCGCGCCGATAAACGCGGCGATCACTACGTCCTGAACGGCAGCAAGACCTGGATCACCAACGGTCCGGACGCCAACACCTATGTGATCTACGCCAAGACCGACCTGGAAAAAGGCCCCCACGGCATCACCGCGTTCATCGTAGAACGTGATTCCAAAGGTTTCACCCGCAGCAACAAGTTCGACAAGCTCGGCATGCGCGGTTCCAACACTTGCGAGCTGTTTTTCGACGACGTCGAAGTGCCGGAAGAAAACATCCTCGGCGTGCTCAACGGCGGCGTGAAAGTGCTGATGAGCGGCCTCGATTACGAGCGCGTTGTCCTGTCCGGCGGCCCTACCGGGATTATGCAGGCCTGCATGGACTTGATCGTGCCGTACATCCACGACCGCAAGCAGTTCGGCCAAAGCATCGGCGAATTCCAGCTGATCCAGGGCAAAGTCGCCGACATGTACACCCAACTCAACGCCAGCCGTGCCTACCTTTATGCGGTAGCGCAAGCGTGCGAGCGCGGCGAAACCGCCCGCAAGGATGCCGCCGGTGTGATCCTTTACAGCGCCGAATGCGCGACCCGAATGGCTCTCGACGCGATCCAGATTCTCGGTGGCAATGGCTACATCAACGAATTCCCGGCCGGTCGTCTGCTGCGTGACGCCAAGCTGTACGAAATCGGCGCCGGCACCAGTGAGATCCGTCGCATGCTGATCGGTCGCGAACTGTTCAACGAAACCCGCTAAACGGAGCTGTCCATGGCTATCCTGCATACCCAGCTCAACCCCCGTTCGGCGGAGTTCGCGGCCAACAGCGCGGCGATGCTCAAACAGGTCGACGCGCTGCACACCCTGCTCGCTAAAGTGCAGCAAGGTGGCGGCCCGAAGGCGCAAGAGCGCCACACCTCGCGGGGCAAACTGCTGCCTCGTGAACGGATTAATCGTCTGCTCGATCCGGGTTCGCCGTTTCTCGAGATCAGCCAATTGGCGGCCTACGAGGTTTATGGCGAAGACGTTCCGGCCGCTGGCGTGATTGCCGGGATCGGCCGTGTGGAAGGCGTCGAATGCATGATCGTCGCCAACGATGCCACCGTGAAAGGTGGTTCGTATTACCCGCTGACCGTGAAAAAACACCTGCGCGCGCAGACCATCGCTCAGCAGAACCGATTGCCGTGCATCTACCTGGTGGACTCGGGCGGCGCCAACCTGCCACGTCAGGATGAAGTGTTCCCGGACCGTGAGCACTTCGGACGGATCTTCTTCAACCAGGCCAACATGAGCGCCATGGGCATCCCGCAAATTGCGGTGGTCATGGGTTCCTGCACCGCCGGTGGTGCGTACGTGCCGGCCATGGCCGACGAAGCAATCATGGTGCGTGAACAAGCGACGATTTTCCTCGCCGGCCCACCACTGGTGAAAGCCGCGACCGGTGAAGTGGTCAGCGCCGAAGACCTTGGCGGGGCCGATGTGCACTGCAAGATTTCCGGGGTGGCCGACCACTACGCCGAGAGCGACGAACACGCCTTGGCCATTGCGCGACGCAGCATCGCCAACCTCAACTGGCGCAAACTCGGTGAACTGCAACAGCGCACGCCAATCGCCCCGCTCTACAACAGCGACGAGTTGTATGGCGTGGTGTCGGCGGATGCCAAGCAGCCGTTCGACGTGCGCGAAGTGATCGCGCGGTTGGTGGACGGTTCGGTGTTCGACGAATTCAAAGCGCTGTTCGGGACGACCCTGGTGTGCGGCTTTGCCCACTTGCACGGTTACCCGATCGCGATCCTCGCCAACAACGGCATTCTGTTCGCCGAAGCCGCGCAGAAAGGTGCGCACTTCATCGAACTGGCCTGTCAGCGCGGCATTCCATTGTTGTTCCTGCAAAACATCACCGGTTTCATGGTCGGCCAGAAATACGAGGCCGGCGGCATCGCCAAGCACGGCGCCAAACTGGTGACCGCCGTGGCGTGCGCCAAGGTGCCGAAATTCACTGTGATCATCGGCGGCAGTTTCGGTGCCGGTAACTACGGCATGTGTGGGCGGGCTTACGATCCACGTTTCCTGTGGATGTGGCCGAACGCACGCATCGGCGTGATGGGCGCCGAGCAGGCCGCGGGTGTTTTGGTGCAGGTGAAACGCGAGCAGGCCGAACGCAGTGGCCACGGTTTCAGTGCCGAGCAAGAAGCCGAGATCAAGCAACCGATCCTCGACCAGTATGAAGAACAGGGGCATCCCTACTACTCCAGCGCCCGGTTGTGGGACGACGGTGTCATTGACCCGGCGCAAACCCGCGATGTATTGGCCCTGGCCTTGTCGGCGTCGCTGAATGCGCCTGTCGAACAGAGCCGCTTCGGCGTGTTCCGGATGTGATCGGGAGAAAATCATGAGCGACTTCAACACCCTCGAACTGCTGACCGACCCGCGTGGTTTTGCCACCCTGTGGCTCAGCCGTGAAGAAAAGAACAACGCGTTCAACGCCGAAATGATCCGTGAACTGATCCTCGCGCTGGACAAAGTGTCGAGCGACACCAGCCTGCGGTTTCTGCTGGTGCGCGGACGCGGCAAGCATTTCAGCGCCGGCGCGGATCTGGCCTGGATGCAGCAATCGGCCGAACTCGACTACCACACCAACCTCGACGACGCCCGGGAACTGGCGGAGTTGATGTACAACCTCGCCAAGCTGAAAGTCCCGACGCTGGCGGTGGTGCAAGGCGCTGCATTCGGTGGTGCGCTGGGCCTGATCAGTTGCTGCGACATGGCGATTGGCGCCGATGACGCGCAGTTCTGCCTGTCGGAAGTGCGCATCGGCCTGGCCCCGGCGGTGATCAGCCCGTTTGTGGTGCAAGCCATCGGCGAACGCGCGGCACGTCGCTACGCGCTGACTGCCGAGCGTTTCGGCGGACAACGAGCGCGGGAAATCGGCTTGTTGTCGGAGAGTTATCCGATCGCTGAGCTGGAGCAAAAAGTCGAACAGTGGATCGACAATCTGCTGCTCAACAGCCCGGCCGCCATGCGCGCCAGCAAGGACTTGCTGCGCGAAGTCGGCCACGGCGCGCTGACCCCGGCACTACGCCGCTACACCGAAAACGCCATCGCCCGCATCCGCGTCAGCCCCGAAGGTCAGGAAGGCCTGCGGGCCTTTCTGCAAAAACGTCCGCCGAGCTGGCAAGCCGAAACCACCACCAAGGAGCCGCGTTGATGAGCGCACCTGTTCTCACCACCCTGCTGGTGGCCAACCGCGGCGAAATCGCTTGCCGGGTGATGCGCACCGCCAAAGCTTTGGGCCTGACCACCGTGGCCGTTCATAGCGCCACTGACCGTGAAGCCCGCCACAGCCGCGAAGCGGATATCCGCGTCGACCTCGGTGGCAGCAAAGCCGCTGACAGTTACCTGCAAATCGACAAACTGATCGCCGCCGCCAAGGCCAGCGGCGCTCAGGCGATCCATCCGGGTTATGGCTTCCTTTCCGAGAACGCCGGGTTCGCCCGCGCCATCGAAGAAGCTGGCCTGATTTTCCTCGGCCCGCCCGCCTCGGCCATCGATGCGATGGGCAGCAAATCCGCCGCCAAAGCGTTGATGGAGACGGCCGGCGTGCCGCTGGTGCCTGGCTATCACGGAGAAGCTCAGGACCTCGACACCTTCCGCGACGCCTGCGAACGCATCGGTTATCCGGTGCTGCTCAAGGCCACCGCGGGCGGTGGCGGCAAAGGCATGAAAGTGGTCGAGGATATCAGCCAGTTGGCCGAAGCCTTGGCGTCGGCCCAGCGTGAAGCGAAATCCTCGTTTGGCGATTCGCGGATGCTGGTGGAGAAGTACCTGCTCAAACCGCGCCATGTGGAAATCCAGGTTTTCGCCGACCAACATGGCAACTGCCTGTACCTCAACGAACGTGATTGCTCGATTCAGCGTCGGCACCAAAAAGTTGTTGAAGAAGCACCCGCTCCAGGCTTGAGCCCGGAACTGCGTCGCGCCATGGGTGAGGCCGCCGTGCGTTCGGCACAGGCCATCGGTTACGTCGGCGCCGGCACCGTGGAGTTTCTGCTGGATTCTCGCGGTGAGTTCTTCTTTATGGAGATGAACACGCGCCTGCAGGTCGAACACCCGGTCACCGAAGCCATCACCGGCCTCGACCTGGTGGCCTGGCAGATTCGTGTCGCCCGTGGCGAAGCGCTGCCGATGACTCAGGCCGAGGTTCCGCTGATCGGCCATGCCATCGAAGTGCGATTGTATGCCGAAGACCCGGGCAATGATTTCCTGCCGGCGACCGGTCGACTGGAGCTGTATCGTGAATCCGCGCAAGGTCCGGGACGGCGGGTGGACAGTGGCGTCGAAGAAGGCGATGAAATTTCACCGTTCTACGACCCGATGCTCGGCAAACTGATTGCCTGGGGCGAGGATCGTGAACAGGCGCGACTGCGGCTGCTGAGCATGCTCGATGAGTTTGCCATTGGCGGGCTCAAGACCAACATCAACTTCCTGCGCCGGATCGTCGGCCATCCGGCGTTTGCTGCGGCCGAACTGGATACCGGGTTCATTCCGCGTTATCAGGAAGAACTGCTGCCAGTCGCTTCGGACCTCAGTGACGAATTCTGGCAAGCCGCCGCCCAGGCGTTTGCCCAAAGTCAGCCGAATACGACCCGTGCCGATGACCCGGTTTCACCTTGGGCCAACAGCAATGGTTTCCGTGCCGGACTGCCGACAGAAATCACCCTGCATTTGAGTTGTGAAGGCCAGGATCGCGCGCTGACATTGGGCGATGCTGATACCCACACCGCTCAGCTCAAGGGCGAGCAACTGCTGACCGAGCATAACGGCCTGCGCCGCCAGCATCGGGCAATCCGCCGGGGCGACGTTGTGTATCTGCAATGGGAAGGTGAATTGCGCCGCATCGAGTCCTACGACCCGATCAGTGCCGTCGAAGCCAGCCACAGCCATCACGGCGGGCTGACCGCCCCCATGAATGGCAGCATCGTTCGGGTACTGGTGGAAGCCGGGCAAACGGTCGAAGCCGGGGCGCAGTTGGTGGTGCTGGAGGCGATGAAGATGGAGCACAGCATTCGTGCGCCACACGCTGGGGTGATCAAGGCGCTGTATTGCCAGGAAGGCGAGATGGTCAGTGAAGGCAGTGCGTTGGTCGAGTTTGAAGAAGCATGAAATGAAGATCGGTCCTACGTCTTGCGAGGACCGATCTGATTAGAACCTGGCTGTCGCCTGAACCACCACGCCGATAATTCGGCACTCTTCGGTGTAAAGGGCTTTCGGATACGTCGGATTGAGCGGGACCAGGTAACGCTGCCCGCCCTCTTCTATCAGTTTGCGGAAAACCGCCTCGGTACTGTCCGGCCAGTGGGCAATCACCAACTTTCCGGGTTCCGGCACAATGGCCGGGTCCACCAGGATCATCATGCCCTCGGCAACGCTGATACCCGTGGGCGCAGTCATCGCATCGCCCACCACACTCAGCCAGAAGGCCGGGCCCTGGGCGTGGTAGTCGGTCAGCTCGAAGCGTTCCTCCTTGCGATACACCGTCACCTCACCATCACGCAGCTGCGCCGGCTCCTTCCAGTCACTGACCGGGTAGCGGAAGTACGGGTTGTACTTCAGCGCCAGAGGCATCTCCTCCTCTTCCAGGATGAGTGGTTCGCGGATCACCAGCACCACTTCAAGAAAGTCCATGCCCAGCGCCTTCAACACACGGTTCATGTTGACGACGCCAGGGTCGCGGCGTTTGTTCAGCCAGTGGCCGACGCCGCCCTGGGACATCCCGAGGCGATCTGCGAGTTCGTCTTGAGTGACTTTGAGTTCACTCATCTTGGCCTTGACCAATTCAATCCATTTATCCATGTGCGGCACGATACGTGGGCGCCTCCGGCCGTCAAAACACAAATTGTAGTATTTAATCTCTCGTCATAAATACAGTACGTACTAGGATTGGTTCACGGATCTGAATCTATCACGGAGCTTGCCATCGCCATGTCCATCCCCTGCAACGACCTGCATGACATGCAAATCGACACTTCCCTCACCTCGCCCAAAGGCTCTGCCGCCGCGCAACGAGCGCTGGACTATTACTTGAAACCAGCTGTTTCAGAGGAA
The DNA here is from genome assembly GCF_059716185.1 of Pseudomonas sp. LBUM1645. Classification (NCBI taxonomy): domain Bacteria; kingdom Pseudomonadati; phylum Pseudomonadota; class Gammaproteobacteria; order Pseudomonadales; family Pseudomonadaceae; genus Pseudomonas; species Pseudomonas sp. LBUM1645. The sequence continues at coordinate 2,216,792 of NZ_CP166811.1, read as the reverse complement.
GTGGTCGAAGAACGTTTCTTTGACGTAAACCGCAACATCAGCTGCGAAGAGGCGCTGGTCCATGCCACGGATTTGCTACGTTGTGCCGCCGCCATCGCGTACGAGTCAGCCAGCAATTTGCAGGGCGCAAGTCGGGACCTGGCGCTTTCGGCGGTGCACATGATCGACATGGCCAGGGTGATGGTGGATCGATCCCTGTAGGGTGATCAGAACGGGTGAGACACGGGTGCTTGCGAGGAGGACGGGAAAGAATTTTCCAATCGCGCAGACAAAAACATTTGACTTGCAAACGAGAATGATTATTATTGCATGCAGCTGGTCGCGAGATCAGTCGATTGTCCAAGTGACCTTAGGTCGGTCTCCTGGACTATCTCCTCATCAGGCTAATCACGGTTTTTGACCCGGCTTTTTGCCGGGTCTTTTTTTTGCCAGTTATTCTGGCTTTACCTTCAGGCTAATGAAGTCTTTAGGTGTTGCAAATTCGAATGGCGCGGATGATATCAAAAGAATATCCGTTGGCAAGAGAAGCCCGGCATCATTGGCCCAAACTAATCAAAAATAGCGCTTGAGAATCAATCGCACAGTCTCTAAGCTTCGTCGGCGTCAAGGAGGACGCCCCCCGCTTCACCCCAGAATTTCCCCCGGTTTTTCCCTTCCCAGCGTGTAAAGTAGCAGCCATAAAAATCATATTCAGGAATCGACTATGACCGTGGCTAAATCCTCTTTCGACATCAGTGCCAACTTCGACAGTGGCAACATTGAAGTGCTGGACATCAGCAATCCGTTGCAAGCCCTGCTGGCCATCAAGCCAGACACCCGCAGCCAGCACTTTCAATGGTTCCACTTCAAGGCCAGCGGTCTGCATGTCGGTCAGGAACACTGGTTTCGTCTGAACAATGCCAGCAAGTCCTCCTATAACAAAGCCTGGGATGGTTATCAGGCGGTGGCGTCCTACGACCACGTGAACTGGTTCCGGGTGCCGACCATTTTCGAAGGTGACTGCCTGCGCTTCAGCCTTGAAGCCACCGCCACCCACGCCTGGTTTGCTTACTTCGAACCCTACAGCCGCGGTCGCCATGACTGGTTGATCGAGCAAGCGCTGACCAAGGCCGGCACCGAACTGCTGGCCACCGGCAAGAGCGTCGAAGGTCGAGACATCCAGCTACTGCGTAAAGGCACGGGTGCCGAAGGTCAACGCAAGGTCTGGATGATCGCCCAGCAACACCCCGGCGAACACATGGCCGAATGGTTCATGGAAGGTGTGATCGAACGCCTGGAAAAACACGACGATCCGGTATTGAACAAACTGCTGACCAGCGCCGATCTGTACCTGGTGCCGAACATGAACCCGGACGGCGCTTTCCACGGTCACCTGCGCACCAACGCCATGGGCCAGGACCTGAACCGCGCCTGGCAGAGCGCCAGCCAGGAAATCAGCCCGGAAGTGCTGTTCGTTCAGCAGCAGATGGAAAAGTACGGTGTGGACCTGTTCCTCGACATCCATGGCGATGAAGAAATCCCCTACGTGTTCACCGCCGGCTGCGAAGGCAACCCGGGTTACACGCCACGGATCGAAAAACTCGAAGAGCATTTCCGCAGTCATCTGAAGCATCTGACCAAGGACTTCCAGACCAAGCATGGCTACACCCGCGACGAACCGGGTAAAGCCAACATGACCCTGGCGTGCAACAGCGTCGGCGAGAAATTCGACTGCCTGTCGCTGACCCTCGAAATGCCCTTCAAGGACAACAACGATGCGCCGAATGCGCTGACCGGCTGGTCTGGCAAGCGCTCGAAGCAATTGGGCAAGGATGTGCTGACCACCGTGGCTGACATGGTCGATACCTTGCGCTGATCACGCTCGATGGCTGCATGCCCGGCATGCAGCCATGCCTCACTCGGCAGCGATCCGCACGCAATCCTCAGGTCCCAGCAAGCGGCCATCCTCTGCACGTAATTCCAGCGTCTGCACCGGTCGGCCGTTCTCTCGGTCGACAACCCGCGAGCGCGCCTCCCCTGCCTCATAGAAAAACGCCTCGCCCCATTGGCGCAATCCGATGATCAACGGGAACAGGCCTTTGCCCTTTTCGGTCAGCACATATTCCTGATACGCACTGCCGTCCGATGCCGGCACCAGGTCGAAAATGCCGTGGGCCACGAGGGTGCGCAGCCGCGCAGACAAAATATTCTTGGCCATGCTCAAACTGCGCTGAAACTCCCCGAACCGGCGTATGCCGTCAAATGCATCGCGCACGATCAGCAACGACCACCAATCACCAATGGCATCCAGGGAACGGGCAACCGGGCATTCGGCGTTTTCCATGCTTGTACGTTTAGCCATGAGCGCGCTCACATCCATCAAATGTAGTTGCAATATAAAACCAGCTTCCTTACCGTACAACTGGTTTCACTTTGAAACCACAAAAGGAAGCCCGTCATGAAACCTGAACATCCATTGAGCGGCGCCGTGGTGCTGCTGTTTGCCATCGCCTGCGGCCTGGCCGTCGGCAATGTTTACTACGCACAACCGCTGCTCGATGCCATGGCCGAGGCCTTCGCCATGGACCCCGCAACCATCGGCATCGTCATCACGCTGACGCAAGTCGGTTACGGCGCAGGCCTGGTGTTGCTGGTGCCGCTAGGTGACCTGCTCAATCGCCGGCGCCTGATCGTTACGCAAACTGTGCTGTCGGCGCTGGCCTTGCTCACGATCGCACTGGCGCCTGACAACATCTGGCTGCTGATCGGCATGACATTGACCGGGTTATTGGCTGTCGTGACCCAAGTGTTGGTCGCCTACGCCGCGACATTGGCCATCCCGGAACAGCGAGGGCGTGTGGTCGGAGTGGTCACCAGCGGCATCGTCGTCGGCATTCTGCTCGCCCGGACAGTGGCCGGCGGCATGGCTGACCTCGCCGGTTGGCGTTCGATTTATCTGTTGTCCGCGGGTTTGACGCTGGTGATGGCGTTGCTGCTGTTTCGTGTGTTGCCCAAACATGAAGATGCGCAACCCGCCAGATCCTACGGCGCCTTACTGGGCTCGGTATTCACGCTGTTCAAGGAAGAACCGGTGCTACGCCAGCGGGCGGTGCTCGCTCTACTGACCTTCGCCAGCGCCATGGTGTTGTGGACGCCCATGGTGCTACCGCTGAGCGCCCCGCCGCTGTCGTTGTCCCACACACAAATCGGATTATTCGGACTGGCAGGTGCCGCTGGTGCACTGGCCGCCGCTCGCGCCGGGCATCTGGCTGATCGTGGCCTGGGACAATGGACCAGCGGTTTGTCACTCTTGTTGATGCTGGTTTCCTGGCTGCCGATCGCCTTCACCCAGTCCTCATTGTGGGCATTGCTGCTTGGCGTGATTACCCTGGATCTGGGTTTGCAGGCCGTGCACGTCACCAGCCAGAGCATGATCTACAGCGTGCGCCCCGAAGCCCAAAGCCGACTCACCGCCGGCTACATGCTGTTCTATTCAATTGGCAGCGCCTTGGGGTCGATCGGTTCGACGGCGATGTACGCGTGGGCCGGGTGGCTCGGCGTATGCCTGCTGGGCGCAGGCATCAATGCTGTGGCGTTGATCTATTGGTGGCAGACACTCGCCCCCCGGACACTTGAATCCTGTGGCGAGGGAGCTTGCTCCCGCTCGGCTGCGTAGCAGGCGCAAAACCTGCATTCGCATGGTTTCCGACACTACTGTGTTGCAATTGATGGGGGCTGCTTCGCAGCCCAGCGGGAGCAAGCTCCCTCGCCACAATGTTGTGCCAACCTTTAAATCAGCCGCGATCCTTGCCCCGCAACATGCTGTCCAGCACGTCATCGCGGCGCACCCAGCCGTGAAACAACGCCGCCGCCAAATGCAGCAGTACCGTCAGGAACAGCAAATACGCCAAATACCCGTGAGCCTTGCGCAGGAACGCAAACACCTGCGCATTCGCCGGTACGATCGACGGTAACTGCAATGAGCTGCTGAGCATCACCGGATCCCCCGCCGCCGAAATCATCGCCCAGCCCAGCAGCGGCAGGATCAACATCAAGGCATACAACAAGACATGCGAAGCCTTCGCCGCCAGTGCTTGCCAACCCGGCAGATCCGCTGGCAGCGGTGGCTGTTGAGTGGAAAAGCGCACGGCCAGGCGCACGATCACCAACAGCAGAATCGCGACGCCCAAAGGTTTGTGCAGATGAATCAGCCACTCATGACGCTCGGACACCGAAGCGGCCATGCCCGCGCCGATAAACAGCATGGCAATGATCATCAACGCCATCAGCCAGTGCAGCAATCGCGCTAAAGGCGCGAAGTGGTTCGGTTGAGCGCTCATTGACGAGACTCCTGTTTATTAGCGGCGGGCAACTGGCTGACTTCGCTGGTACGACGCAAGTAGGAAGTGGCGTACCCCGCTGAACGAGCGGCGAGCAATGGGTCGTCGGAACCTTCTATACCGGCGGGCAGTACCAGCGGGTCGTAGTTGATGTCCCGGCATTCGCCATTGAGTTGCGGCTGGGTGCTTTCGAGCACCAGGGTGCCGGCGTTCAACACTTTGCGACCCTCGGGCCAGGCCTTGCTGGCGTCGTTGACCGGATCACCGGGATTGGCCAGTGTGATGTTCAGCTGCCAACGCAGCGGCCCTGCGGAAATGCGCTGAACCAGGTCTTTCTCCAGGAATTCACCCCCTTCAGGCGCCGTAGCACCCGCGGCATCCTGAGCGACGGGCACCATGCTCCAGCGCACCGCTTGCCGTTGCCCGGCCGCGTTCACCAGGTAAAACGCATTGACGCTGTTGTAGGTTTCCGTCACGTAACTGGCCGACGGCTTGGCAGTTTTGATCCAGGCCAGGAACGGTGCAGCTTCCGGATGCGAACCGAAGAACGCTGGCACGGCAGCCGGGTTCGGCTTGCCGGTGGCTGGGTCCGGTGACTGAGCTTGTTGCAATTGGTAGAACGCCTCGGGCGTGCCCACCGGGAACACCGGCATGCTGTTCATCCCGGTGCGCCATTGCTGGCCGTTGGCCTGGGTGAATCGCAAGGCCAGGCTGCGGATCGGCACGCTGTTGTCCGGCGCATAAGGATTGCCAGCCGGCAATGCGAAACGCCCGACCACCGGGGTCCGCGCTACATTGAACACCTGAGCGCTGGAATAGCTGCGCGCCTCACCGCTGCTCTCGAAATGCCCGATCACGCACACGCCTTTGGAGTGGTTACGCCGGAAACCCGGGTGCACGCCGTTGTTGGTCTCCAGCACATTGATCAGCTTTTTCGGCGTCAGGCGCTGTGGGTCAAAGGTGCCGTTGACGTAGGCAAAAGCCCCGGCCAGAGCGGCAACCACCACAGCGATACCGGCCAGACGTAATGTCAGGCTCGCGGCACTCAAGGGTGGCCGGGTGGGCGGTGATGAGCGATCTACCATGAATGACTCCAGGGCCATCGGCCACAAGTGAGAAGGATCAAGCAGACGAACCCCGTGGTGGTTTATTCCATTGCGCCATATTTATTTTTTCAGGCGTGGAATAACCTCCAATGCCGGGCGTCTCTCTAGTCCACAGCGTAGTGACTAGCCAGAACTTCATGAACGATATCGACGAACAACTGCGAGAAATCATTCCCAGATTGCGCCGGTTTGCCGTGTCGTTGACGCGCAACCCCAGCAGCGCCGACGACCTGGTGCAGTCTTGTCTTGAGCGCGCGCTGTCGAGTTGGGGCGACAAACGCCCCGAGGGCGACTTGCGCGCCTGGTTGTTTTCGATTCTGTATCGACAGTTTCTCGATGCTCACCGGCGCTCCCGGCGTTATGCGCGGATGCTCGAATTCTTTACCGGGCGTGACGATACACAGCCGTCGGTGGAGCGCACCGTGATCGCCCAATCGACCCTGAAAGCCTTCGATCAACTCACCACTGAACAGCGCGCCCTGCTGCTCTGGGTCTCGGTCGAAGGCTTGAGTTATAAAGAGGTCGCCGAGATTCTCGACGTCCCCACCGGCACCGTGATGTCCCGCCTGTCCCGTGCCCGCCAAGCCTTGCGCCAGTTGAGCGACGGCGAAATCACCCGCCCTTCCCTGCGGAGACTTAAATGATCAGCCTGCCCCCAAGCGAGCGTGACCTGCACGCCTACGTCGACCAGCAACTCAGCGATGCCGACCGACGTCTGGTGGAGACTTTTCTGGCCAGCAACGCGGAAGTGGCTGCCCAAGTGCGTGCCTGGCAGCAGGACGCCCAGCAATTGCGCGCGGCATTGAGCGGCGCCCTGCAGCAACCGGCCAACCCGAACCTCGACCCGGCACTGATTCGCCAACGCCTGAAACGACAATCTCGCCGTCACCTGGCCAGCGCCGCCGTGTTGCTGATCGCGGTCAGCGTCGGCGGGTTCAGCGGTTGGCAAGCCCGGGAGATGACGCTCATCAGTGCTCAACTGCCGATGACCGATGCCCTGCAGGCCTATCGCCTGATTGCCCAGCAAGGCATCTTGCCGGCCGACTACAAAGTCAGCGACGACGGTGATATGCAGGGTTGGCTCGACCGTTATTTCACTCAGGCCAATCGCTTGCCTGACCTCTCGGGCGCAGGTTTCAAACCGGTCAGCGGACGCTTGCTCAGCACCGAGCAAGGGCCGGCGGCGATGGTGGTTTACGAGGATCAGGGCGGGCACAAGATCAGCTTCTACGTCCGCCCACCGGGTCCGAAAAACTACCTGTTACCGAGGGGCAGTCGCAGCGATGGCGAGTTGCAGGCCGAGTACTGGTCGGGGGGCGGGTACAACTATGCGATGGTCAGCCCGAGTGATACGCCGGCGGCGCAGTTGCTCAAGAAAACCGTCCAGTTCTGACCTCTGATACTGATCGTTCCCACGCTCCGCGTGGGAATGCCTCACCGGACGCTCCGCGTCCAATGCGGGGGACGCAGAGCGTCCCGGGCTGCATTCCCACGCGGAGCGTGGGAACGATCGACATAGGGGTCAGCCCTGCCCAAATACCTGCGAAGGCCTACGCAGCAACGGGTCGAACGGATTGATCCGCGGCCCGATCAGTGCCGCTTCGCGCTTGAGCATTTCGACCACCGTCGGCAAGCGATCCGGTCCCAGCCGATCACTCACGGTGGCCACACTCAACGCCGCCACGGCCCGCCCTTCACGATCCAGAATCGGCACCGCCACCCCGGCCATGCCCTGCAACACGCCGGTGTTGCGCCCGGCATAACCAAGCTTGCGCACGTTCTCGACTTCCGAGCGCAGGAACACCTCGTCGTACAGGTGGAAATCCTTGAGCCGCGGCAAGTTGTAGTGAATCACCGTGTCGCGCTCTTCTTCCGGCAGGAACGCCAGAATCGCCAGGCTGCCCTGCCCCACGCCCAGCGCCACCCGCCCGCCGATGTCACCGGTAAACGTGCGGATCGGAAACGGCCCTTCACTGCGATCGAGGCAGATCGCATCAAAACCACTGCGCGCCAACAAAAACAACGAATCCCCCAACGATGCCGACAGCCGCAGCAACGCCGGACGCACCAGTTCACGCAGGTTTCCGGTATTCCCGGCGCGGGCCGCCAGGGCAAAAAACTCAAGACTCAAGCGATAGCGTTTGCTGCGCGCATCCTGCTCGACCATGCCCTCATCCATCAGGCTGCGCAGCAATCGGTGCGTGGTCGGTTGTGACAAACCGATGCGCTGGGCCAGTTGCGTCACGCGCTCCCCGCCCTCGACGGTGTCACCCAGACTGCGCAGCACGGCAAACAGTCTGGAGACCGCGCCAACACCGACATCACTTTTGCTTTCATTCCGCTCAATGGAATCTGTCATGGGTTTTCTCAACTATTAATTTACTCACCGAATGAAACTGAAAATAGTCATCGCTTCAGTGAAATAGGCCATTGAGCCCATCCTATTCTTCGTCCTACTCTGCGTCCAGACAGGGGCGATTCGAACAACAGCGGCAGCCGACTGAAGTCGAGCGCCAACGCACCCAGCAAGACCTTTTCGTATCTGCCCATACAAAAAAGCGCGCCTTCGGGCGACGCATAACAATCTCAGGTGGAGCGCAGTTATGGCTTTTGTGCAACTTGAAGGACTCGGCAAACGTTACGGCGAGATCGACGCCGTCGTTGCCACCAACCTCTCGGTCGAGAAAGGCGAGTTCGTCTCGCTGCTCGGCCCCTCCGGATGCGGCAAAACCACCACCCTGCAAATGATCGCCGGCTTCGTTGAAGTCAGCAGCGGACGCATTGTGCTGGACGGTCGCGACATCACCCACGCCAAACCCGCCAGCCGTGGTCTGGGCGTGGTGTTCCAGAGTTACGCGCTGTTCCCGCACATGACCGTGAAAGACAACGTCGCCTTCGGCCTGCGCATGCGCAAAGTGCCCGGTGCCGAGTTGCAGCAGCGGGTGGATCGGGTACTGAAACTGGTGCGCCTCAACCAGCACGCCGAGCGTTACCCACGGGAACTCTCCGGCGGCCAGCGTCAACGCGTTGCCCTCGCTCGGGCCCTGGTGATCGAACCACCAGTGCTGTTGCTTGATGAGCCGCTGTCCAACCTCGACGCCAACCTGCGCGAAGAGATGCAATTCGAGATCCGCCGCATCCAGCGCGAAGTCGGGATCACCACGCTGATGGTCACCCATGACCAGTCCGAAGCGCTGTCCATCAGTGACCGCGTGGTGGTGATGCAGGCCGGACGCATCACCCAGATCGACGCGCCCTACACCCTCTACGAACACCCGCGCACCGAGTTCATTTCCGGGTTCGTCGGCAAGGCCAATCTGCTGCCCGGCGAAAGGGACAGTGCCGGCGTCGTCCAGGTGAGCAGTGGCGGCGATATGACCCTCAGCTTGCGTCCGGAAAAAATTGATCTTCGGGACAAAGGGCAGGGCCGTCTGCAGGGCAACATCGTCAGCCGCTTCTTTCTCGGCAGCCAATGGCTGTACAGCGTGTCGACGACCCTGGGCGAACTCAGTGTGGTGCGCCGCAACGACGGTTCGGCACCGCTGACCGAAGGCACGGCAGTCGGCCTCGATTGGGACGCGACGTTGCTGCGGGTGCTGAGTGTCGACGAGGTGCCGGCATGAGTACGCTTGTCGCCATTCGCCAGGGACGCCAGGGTTATTGGCTGTCGGCACCGGCCCTGGCCTTGTACCTCAGCCTGCTGGTGATCCCGCTGCTGCTGACCTTGGTGTTGTCATTCAATGTCTTCGACTACAGCTCGGGGATCAACGGCGACGCCTTCACCCTCGATCACTACAGCAGCCTGCTGGGCGATCCGTACTTCTACGAAATCTTTCTGCGCACGATGTGGATCAGCGCCCTGACCACCCTGCTCTGCGTGGTGATCGGCGTGCCCGAGGCCTACATCCTCAGCCGCATGGGCACGCCGTGGCGCTCGATTTTCCTGATTCTGATCCTCACTCCGCTGCTGATTTCGGTGGTGGTGCGCGCCTTCGGCTGGAGCCTGTTGCTCGGTGCCGACGGCCTGGTCAACCAGACCCTGCAAGCCTTCGGCGGCTCGCCGATGAAGCTGCTGTACACGCCGTTTGCGGTGGTGATTGCGCTGGTCCACGTGATGCTGCCGTTCATGATCATTCCGGTCTGGACCTCGCTGCAAAAACTCGACCCGGCCGCCGAGCAGGCCGCGATGTCCCTCGGTGCCAGCCACTTCACGGTGATGCGCCAAGTGGTATTGCCGCAGATCATGCCCGGTGTGCTCTCCGGCACCTTGATCGTGTTCGGTCTGGCCGCCAGTTCGTTTGCCATCCCCGGCCTGCTCGGCGGACGCCGGATAAAAATGGTCGCCACGCTGATCTACGACCAATACCTGTCGGAACTCAACTGGCCGATGGGCGCGGCCATCGCCGTGGCCCTGCTGTTGCTCAACCTGCTGATCATGCTGTCGTGGAACCGGATGATCGAAGGCCGCTACAAGAAGTCATTGGGATAACTCGTCATGTCCAAGAACGGTCCTTTCGCGCTGCTGTTCCATACCCTGGTGGTGCTGTTCATGCTGGCGCCGCTGGTGGTGGTCTGCCTTGTGGCCTTCACCCCGGAAAACACCCTGAGCCTGCCGACCACAGAGTTTTCCCTGCGCTGGTTCCGCGCGGTGTTCGAGCGCGCTGACTTTGTCGATGCGTTCTACAACAGCCTGATTCTCGCGTTCTGCGCGGCCAGTCTGGCGACGTTGATTGCGGTGCCGGCGGCGCTGGCGATCACGCGCTTCGAGTTCCCCGGACGCGACTTTTTCAACGGTCTGTTCCTGTCGCCGATCATCATTCCGCACTTGGTACTGGGTGTGGCGTTGCTGCGTTTGTTTGCCCTGATGGGCGTGAATGGCAGCTTCGCCTGGCTGATCTTCGCTCATGTGCTGGTGATCACACCGTACGTGTTGCGACTGGTGCTGGCGTCGGCCATCGGCCTGGATCGCAGCGCTGAACACGCCGCGCAATCACTTGGTGCCGGGCGCTTCACGCTGTTCAGGGAAATCACCTTGCCGATGATTCTGCCGGGGGTCGCCGGTGGCTGGCTGCTGGCGTTCATCAACAGTTTTGATGAGGTCACGCTGTCGATTTTCGTCACCTCGCCGGCCACGCAAACCTTGCCGGTGCGGATGTACGTGTACGCCACCGAATCCATCGATCCGATGATGGCGGCGGTGTCGGCACTGGTGATTGCGCTGACCGCGCTGACGATGATTTTGCTCGACCGGGTCTACGGCCTCGATCGGGTTCTGGTGGGCAAACAATGAGGGCGCCATGGCTCTGCTGAAACGACTGGCCGAAGGCGACCGCCCGGCCCTGGACTTTACCCTCGACGGCACACCTGCCACCGGCCTGCTCGGCGACACCTTGCTGACGGCGGTGCTGACCTGCAGCGAACACTTGCGCGGCAGCGACTTCAGCGCCGAACCCCGCGCCGGGTTTTGCATGATGGGTGCCTGTCAGGACTGCTGGGTACGACTGGGCGATGGTCGGCGCGTGCGTGCCTGCTCGACGTTGCTCGAAGCCGGCCAGCAGATCAGCCGCGAACCGGGACGGTCCCTATGAACACCTTTCCTACCAGCAGAAACCGTATCCCCTGTGGGAGCGAGCTTGCTCGCGATAGCGGTCTGTCGGCCAACACATCTGTTGACTGTGCCGCCGTCATCGCGAGCAAGCTCGCTCCCACAGGGGTTCAGCGGCGGTCACGAAACCCGGGCGCAACCCTCATCAACTGTGGGAGCGAGCTTGCTCGCGATAGCGGTCTGTCGGCCACCACATCTGTTGAATGTGCCGCCGTCATCGCGAGCAAGCTCGCTCCCACAGGGGTTCAGCGGCGTTCACGAAACCCGGGGGCAACCCCCATCAACTGTGGGAGCGAGCTTGCTCGCGATAGCGGTCTGTCGGCCACCACATCTGTTGACTGTGCCGCCGTCATCGCGAGCAAGCTCGCTCCCATAAGGGTTCAGCGGCGGTCACGAAACCCGGGCGCAACCCTCATCAACTGTGGGAGCGAGCTTGCTCGCGATAGCGGTCTGTCGGCCACCACATCTGTTGACTGTGCCGCCGTCATCGCGAGCCAGCTCGCTCCCACAAGGGTTCAGCGGCGGTCACGAAACCCGGTCGCAACCCTCATCAACTGTGGGAGTGAGCTTGCTCGCGATAGCGGTCTGTCGGCTACCACATCTGTTGACTGTGCCGCCGTCATCGCCAGCAAGCTCGCTCCCACAGGGGGTCAGAGGCGTTCACGAAACCCGGGCACAACCCTCATCAACTGTGGGAGCGAGCTTGCTCGCGATAGCGGTCTGTCGGCTACCACAACTGTTGACTGTGTCGTCGTCATCGCGAGCAAGCTCGCTCCCACAGGGGTTCAGCGGCGTTCACACATGAGGTGGGTATGAATCCTGTAGTCATCATCGGTGCGGGGCCCGCCGGGATTCGTGCAGCGCAAACATTGGTCGCCCATGGCGTTCGCCCGGTCCTGCTGGACGAAGCCGCACGCGGTGGCGGGCAGATTTATCGTCGCCAACCGGCAAACTTCAAGCGCTCGCCGGTCAAGTTATATGGCTTCGAAGCCGGCAAGGCCAACGCGTTGCATCAGACGATTGATGATCTGCGCGAGCAGCTCGATTACCGTCCCGAGACTTTGGTATGGAACGCCGAGGACGGTGCGCTCGACACCTTGCATGAGGGTCGCGCCGCGCGGTTGGCGTTCTCCCGCGTGATCGTCGCCACGGGCGCCACCGACCGGATTCTGCCGGTACCGGGCTGGACACTTCCGGGGGTTTACAGCCTCGGCGCAGCGCAGATCGCCCTCAAGTTTCAGGGCTGCGCCATCGGTGAGCGGGTGGTGTTCGCTGGCAGCGGGCCGTTGCTGTACCTGGTGGCGTATCAATACGCCAAGGCCGGCGCCAAGGTGGTCGCAGTGCTCGACAGCTCGCCGTTCAGCGCTCAGGCCCGCGCCCTGCCCGGCCTGCTCTCGCAGCCCGCCACCCTGGCCAAAGGCATCTATTACCGCAGCTGGTTGACCGCCCACGGCATCCCGGTGCATCAGGGGGCCAGCCTCAAACGCATCAATGGCGAGCAACGTGTGCAATCGCTGAACTGGTCCAACTCAAAGGGTGAACAGCAACTCGATTGCGACGCGGTCGCCTTCGCCCATGGCCTGCGCAGTGAAACCCAACTCGCCGATCTGCTCGGCTGTGAATTCACCTGGAACCCGCTCAACCGCGCCTGGCTGCCGCAACGTGACAGCGCCGGTCGCAGCAGTGTCGCCGAGGTTTACCTGGCCGGTGACGGCGCCGGCATCATGGGCGCCGACGCGGCGGAAATGGCCGGCGAACGCGCGGCTCTGGCGTTGCTCGAAGACATCGGTTACCTGATCCCGCCGCAACGTGGGGCGCAATTGGAGCAGGCGCTGGGACGGATCGATACCTTCCGACAAGGTCTGGAGCGGGCCTTCATTTTTCCCGAGAATTGGGCCGCCGATGCCCCAAATGACGTGATGATTTGCCGCTGCGAAGAAGTGCGCGCCGGCGACATCCGTCAGGTCGTGCGCGAGGGCCATTGGGAGATCAACCGGGTCAAGGCGCATTGCCGGGTCGGCATGGGCCGCTGTCAGGGCCGGATGTGTGGCGCCGCCGCTGCGGAAATCATTGCCTGCGAAAGTCAGCGTTGCGTGTCCGACATCGGCAGGCTTCGGGCTCAGGCCCCCATTAAACCCCTGCCGTTTGGTCTGGAGGTCGAGTCATGATCGAAGTCGATGCCGTCATCATCGGCGGCGGTATTGTCGGTGCCTCCGCCGCGTTGTTTCTGAGCAAGGCCGGGCGTCGCGTGGCGCTGCTGGAGCGGGATTTCTGTGGCTCGCATTCCAGCGGCGTGAACTACGGCGGCGTGCGGCGTCAGGGGCGACCGTTGTCGCAACTGCCACTGTCGCAGCGGGCCCACGAGATCTGGGGGCAACTGCCGCAGCTGATTGGCATCGACGGTGAGTATCAGCGCAGCGGCCACCTGAAACTGGCCCGCAGCCTCAACGACCTGCACGCCTTGCAAGACTATGCCGCCAGCAGTCGTGGCTTTGGCCTCGATTTGCAGGTACTCGAACGCAGTGAATTACGCGCACGTTTTCCGTGGGTCGGCGAGGTGGCAGTCGGTGCCTCGTTTTGCCCCGATGACGGTCATGCCAACCCGCGACTCGTCTCCCCGGCGTTTGCCCGGGCGGCGCGGCGACATGGCGCACAAGTCCATGAACAATGCCCGGTGACGGCGGTGGAACACGACGGGCATCGCTTTCGCGTCAGCACGCAAACCGGTCTGGAGCTGCAGGCGCCCTGGCTGCTGAATTGCGCCGGAGCCTGGGCCGGCAGCCTGGCAGAACAGTTCGGTGAGGGCGTGCCGATGCACGCCGGGCACCCGGCGATGCTGGTCACCGAGCCGTTGCCGCTGGTGATGAATGCCAGCACTGGGGTCGAGGGCGGCGGAATCTATGCCCGCCAGGTCGCGCGCGGCAATTGCGTGTTGGGTGGCGGTCAGGGTTTTGCCCTCGACGGCGCCCGCGCCCGGCCCGGTCAGCACGCGGTGATCGAGATCCTGCGTCAGGCGGTCGAGCTCTACCCATTTCTTGAAGGCGCCCAGGCGATTCGCACCTGGAGCGGCACCGAAGGTTACCTGCCCGATCGCCAACCGGTGATCGGCCACAGCGGCACTCAACACGGTCTGTTGCACGCGTTCGGCTTTGCCGGCGCAGGTTTTCAGATCGGTCCCGCGGTGGGCCAGGCGCTCACCGAAATCATCTGCAGCGGCGCCTCAAAGACGCCACTGGATGCGTTTTCCATCACCCGGTTTCACTCCATCTCCGTTGCTTGATAGAGGAAGGTCGCGCCAATGAATAACGTCAAACGCACTGCACTGCTCGGTTTCTCATGCTTGAGCGCCCTGCTCACGGTCACCCAGGCCCAGGCCGAACCGACGCTTTACCTGGGCATGAACGGCGGAACCATGGAGCGGCTCTACGCCGACAAGGTGCTGCCGGTTTTTGAGAAGGCCAATAACGTCAAAGTGGTGATCGTGCCGGGCACCTCCGCCGATATTCTGGCCAAGGTCCAGGCCAGCAAAGGCAACCCGCAGATGCATGTGATGTTCCTCGACGACGGCATCATGTACCGCGCCATCGCCATGGGGCTGTGCGACAAACTAGAAGACAGCGCACCGCTGGCGCAGATTCCGGCCAAGGGCCGCATCAAGGATCAAGCGGTGGCGGTCAGCCTCGGCGTGACCGGGCTGGCGTACAACACGCGTCTGTTCAAGGAGAAAGGCTGGACCGCACCGACCTCGTGGATGGACATGGCCGACCCGCGCTTCAAGGACAAACTGGTGTTCCAGTCGATGGCCTCCTCGACCTTCGGCCTGCACGGCTTCCTGATGTTCAACCGGATTCAGGGCGGCAGCGAAACCGACGTCGAGCCAGGCTTCAAGGCGTGGCCGAACACCGTCGGGCGTAACGTGCTGGAATACATCCCGAGTTCGGCGAAAATTTCCGAAATGCTTCAGACCGACGAAGCCGCGCTGTTCCCGCTCACACCGACCCAAGTCACCGCCCTGAAACTCAAGGGCATGCCGGTGGAATATGCGCAACCGAAGGAAGGCGCCGTGGTGCTCAACGTGGCCGAATGTGCCATCGCCAACAACACTCAGCCGGAACTGGCGCAGAAGCTCGCCGCTTTCTTGCTGACACCTGAAGCGCAGGCCGCCGCGCTTGAAGATGGCGATCAGATCCCGTCCAACCCCAATACCCCAACCACCGACAAAACTCGCGGTCAGGTCGAGGCGATGAAGCAGTACCTG
This sequence comes from Pseudomonas sp. LBUM1645, assembly GCF_059716185.1. Classification (NCBI taxonomy): domain Bacteria; kingdom Pseudomonadati; phylum Pseudomonadota; class Gammaproteobacteria; order Pseudomonadales; family Pseudomonadaceae; genus Pseudomonas; species Pseudomonas sp. LBUM1645. Next base: position 2,201,504 of record NZ_CP166811.1, on the reverse strand, counting down.
ACCACCGCCATTGCGATCGATTGGGATCAGGTCAACGAACAGCGCCCGACGTGGAATGCGCGGTGGAATCGCAGTATCGAGCGGTAGGAGCTGCCGCAGGCTGCGATCTTTTGATCCCGGGTGCGGTTGTAGTTGATTAAGTTGCTGAAGATCAAAGTCAAAAGATCGCAGGCTTCGCCAGCTCCTACAGGTGTATGCGCACCGTGTAGGAGCTGCCGCAGACTGCGATCTTTACGACGACCACACCGTCCGGAGTGGTCGGGCTATTCCCCATCTGGTTACACTATGCCGCCGCTCGGGGAGCCGGCATGAAGATTACGGGGTGAAATCACAGTGGCCGTTCGACCGCCCAACCGTTCGCGATTCACACCACACTGGCCTGCGCTACGCCGCTTGTTCGGCAAGTCATCGGCTGCATCCGCCGGTCACACCGCGACAGGTCGAGTCATCCACGACTACTTCCACCGCAAGGCCCACGCCCAGGGTTACACCCTCAGTCATAGCCAACTGCGCGTCATCGACTGCATGGCGCAAAACGCCGCAGCGCGGGCGGGCACCTCGGCAAAAACGCTTCCCGGCCTATACCTGCACGGCGCCGTGGGTCGCGGCAAGAGCTGGCTGCTCGACGGTTTTTTCCAGGCCCTTCCCATCGCGGAAAAACAGCGCCTGCATTTTCATGAGTTTTTTGCGCAACTGCACCAAGGAATGTTCACTCATCGCGATCAGCCCGATGCGCTGGAAACCACCCTCGACGAACAGCTGCGCGATTGCCAGGTGCTGTGTTTCGACGAGTTTCACGTCCATGACATCGGCGACGCGATGCTCATCACCCGGTTGTTCAAGGCATTGTTCCGCCGAGGCATCCTGCTGCTGGTCACTTCCAATTACCCACCGGAAGGACTGCTGCCCAACCCGCTGTACCACGCGCGCTTCAAACCGGTGATCGACCTGATCAACGCACGCATGCAGGTCATGGAAGTCGGCGGCCCCCACGACTACCGCAGTCAGGTCAGAACCCATGCCCAGCAGCTGTTTACCCAGGGACAGTACGTCTGGCCGGCCACGCTGGCGCAGCGTCAGTCGTTGAACCTGCCCGAACGCGACGCGCCGGCCATTCAACTGCCCGTCGGGACACGCAACCTTCAGGCCCGACACTGCGAAGGGCGAACCATCGGATTCACCTTCGCCGATTTGTGCGACCACCCCACAGCGGTCATGGATTACCTGGAGCTGTGCCGACGTTTCGATCACTGGTTCATCGATGAACTGCCCAACCTCGCCGATTGTTCCATCGCTGCCCAGCAGCGCTTCATCAATCTGGTCGACGTCCTGTACGACCAGGACAAGCACCTGACTCTGCTCGGGCAGCAGTCTTTGCGCGAAAGCCTGGGCGGTGATGCCATCGATCTGGCGCGCACGCGTAGCCGGTTGGGGCAGTTGGTCGAAGTCAGGGATCCGTAGGTTTTGTGGTGCAGCTCAGGCCGCTATCGCGAGCAAGCTCGCTCCCACAGTTGACCGAGTTGTCTGGACGGACGCGATCTAATGTGGGAGCGAGCTTGCTCGCGATAGCGGTGTGACAGACACCACACCTTTGCCGGTATCATGTCGCCCGTTTCCAGGCCTCCGCGCCCTCCTCCCGATCAAAGTGAATCTGTTCATGGATACCCTTGCCCAACTGCGCGCCGGCCAACTGTCGGGCGTTACCCGCCTGGACCTCACCGGCGGCCTGACGGAGTTTCCGCGAGAAATCTTCGACCTGGCGGACTCGCTGGAAGTCCTCAATCTCAGCGGCAATGCTTTGAGCAGCCTGCCGGACGACTTGCACCGCCTGACCCGTTTGCGTGTGTTGTTCTGCTCGGACAATCTGTTCACCGAACTGCCCGACTGCCTGGGCCAATGCGCCGCACTGACGATGGTCGGCTTCAAGGCCAACCGCATCGAGCGCGTGCCAGGCGCGGCCCTGCCACCGTTGCTGCGCTGGCTGATCCTGACCGATAACTGCATCACTGAGCTGCCCGCCGAGCTGGGTGAACGCCCGCACCTGCAAAAACTCATGCTCGCTGGCAACCGCTTGCAACGTTTGCCGGAGAGCTTGCGTCATTGCCATCGACTCGAGCTGATCCGCGTCGCCGCCAATCAGTTGAGCGAGTTGCCCGAGTGGCTGCTGACCCTGCCGAGCCTGACCTGGCTGGCGTACGCCGGTAACCCGCTGGAGACCGAAGCCGATGCGGCCGCCCTCGAAGCCACGCCCCACATTCCCTGGTCCGAACTGCATCTGAAGCAGCAACTGGGCGAAGGCGCGTCAGGGGTGATTCATCGAGCTGTTTGGGATCGACCGGGCCAACCGATCACTCAGGTCGCCGTCAAACTCTACAAAGGCGAAATGACCAGCGATGGTTCGCCGTTGCACGAAATGAACGCCTGCATCACCGCCGGTATTCACCCCAACCTGATCCGGGTTGAAGGGCGCGTCGTTGGGCATCCAGAAGCCCAGGCCGGGCTGGTGATGCAATTGATCGATCCGAGCTATCGCAATCTGTCCGGGCTGCCGAGCCTGGCGTCATGTACCCGCGACGTTTACAACAAAGACACCCGTTTCAGCGCTGGCGTGGCATTGCGCATCGCCTGTGGCATCGCCTCGGCAGCCGAGCATTTGCACCGGCATGGCATCACCCACGGCGACCTCTATGGCCACAACATTTTGTGGAATGAGCACGGTGATTGCCTGCTGGGGGATTTTGGTGCCGCGTCTTTCCATGCCATCTCGGAAAGCCTTGAAAGCCGTGCGCTGCAACGGATCGAAGTTCGGGCGTTTGGTGTTTTGCTGGGGGAATTGTTGGAGCGAATCGACTCGGGGTTGAGCGATGAAGGTCGTGTGCAGCTGGAGCAATTGCAGCAGCGCTGCTGTCAGCCGCAGGTGCTGACGCGACCGGGGTTCAGCGAAATTGTGCGATTACTTGATTCCAGTGACCGCTTCGCGGTCAATCGCGAGCAAGCTCGCTCCCACAGGGGGTCTGTGTTAGCAACACATCACGTGTACGACACAAAACCAATGTGGGAGCGAGCTTGCTCGCGATGACGGTGTCACTGGCGAAAAATATTAACCCGCCAACCCGACAAACATGTCCTGCACGTCATCGTGGTTATCGAGGCCTTCGAGGAAGGCTTCGACTTCAGCCATCTGCTCATCGCTCAGACCGCTGACCGGGTTTTTCGGCTGATAACCCAGCTTGGCCGACAACACGGTGAACCCTTGCTCCGGCAGGGCTTTCTGCACGGCGTCCAGGTCCGCAGGCTCGGTCAGGAACAGGGTCGTGCCCTCTTCTTCGCCCGGCTCGAAATCCTGGGCGCCGGCTTCGATGGCGGCCATTTCCGGATCGGCGTCAGGGCTGTCCGGGGACGCCTCGATCATGCCGACATGGTTGAAGTCCCACGCCACCGAACCGGAGGCGCCCAGTTGGCCCTTGCGGAACGCGACGCGGATTTCAGCGACGGTGCGGTTGATGTTGTCGGTCACGCATTCGACGATCAACGGAACCTGGTGCGGAGCGAAACCCTCGTAAGTCACGCGATGGTACTGAACGGTCTCACCCAGCAAGCCCGCGCCTTTTTTGATGGCGCGATCCAGGGTTTCCTTGGGCATCGAGGCTTTCTTGGCCTGCTCGACCACCAGACGCAGGTGTGCGTTGGTAGTGACATCGGCACCGTTACGGGCAGCGATGGTGATTTCTTTTACCAGTTTGCCGAAGATCTTGCCCTTGGCGTTAGATGCCGCTTCTTTGTGTTTAACCTTCCACTGTGCGCCCATTACTCACTCTCTTGATCTGTGGCGCCGAGACATCTATTGGCCGACGCATGGCGCAAGTTTATACGCCCTAAAGTTGGCAATCGACCAAAAAATCCACCCTGTTCACCCGCATGACCAATCGACATCTTCACCTGAGGTTGTAGGGCGATTCTGAAACTTCGATTTGCGGTGACCATAAAGGGCTGTGGTTACGTACCCTCTGCGCCCGTATTCCATGGCAGAAGCGCGTTCGATGCACAACGACAAGGAAAGTCCCTTCACCCTGACACTTCTCGACGGCGATTTGAGTTTGCAGGTGTTGCAGTTCAGTGGCCGAGAAGCCCTCAACCAGCCCTATCGATTCGACATCGAAGTGATCGGCCTCGCACCGGCCATGAACCTCGACCAATTGCTGCAACAACCGGTGTTCCTCAGCCTGATGGAGGGCCAGGGTATTCACGGCATCCTTCACAGTGCCAGTCGAGAGCATCGCGGCCCCCACCGGATCGGCTACAAACTGGTGCTGGTGCCCTACCTTCAATGGCTCGACCGGCAGCGTTCACGCCGCGTCTTTCATCACCTCAGCGTACCGATGATCCTGCGCCAACTGCTGGAGGAACATGCTGTGCCCGAGGGGAGCTATCGCTTCGAATTATCCAACGGACACTATCCCGTCCGGCCTTTTTGCATTCAGTACGAGGAGAGCGATCTGGCATTGCTGCAACGGCTGTGCGAAGAAGAAGGCATTCACTATCACTTCGAACATCAGCGCGACGAGCATGTGCTGGTCCTGGCCGATGACAGCCTGAGTTTCCCCCAGGAACCCGTCCTGACGCCTTTCCAGGGCAAGGCGCCCGAAGACAGTGACGTGCCGGTGATCAGTGAGTTGTTCCAGCGCCATGACTCGCCGCCCTTTCCCTCACGACTGGAGGCCAGGAACCGTGGCTCGCAAAAACCCGACGAGGGCGCGGCCAACCACGCTTTCAGCAAACCATTGCCGATGATGGTCCGCCCCGCTCCCGAGCACATCCATCACGATCAGTTGAGCCGACGACAACTGGAACGTCTGCGTTGCCAGCACCTGCAGATCCACGGTCAAAGCACCCAGAGCGCACTGCACAGCGCACGGATAGTGCAAGTGTCAGAACATCCACTGCCGAATTTCAACGATCAATGGCTGCTCACCGAAACCCGACATCAGGGGCAACAACCTTCGATTCTTGCCACCGACAAACCCGATACGGTCCGCCATTATCGCAATCAGTTCACCGCCATTCCCTGGTCAACGGTCTTCAGGCCGGCGCTCAAACAGACCAGGCCGAGCATCCCGGGTTATCAGCCCGCCCGGGTGCTGGGCCCTGCCGGGCAGCCGGCGGCGCTGGATGATCGAGGTCGAATACAGGTCAGGCTGTGGCCAACAGCAGAATCGGATCCGCTTGAATCTGTCGGTCTCTGGCTACCGGTGGCCCTTGCAGCGCCGAACGGTCGGATTGACCCGTCCAGCCTGCCAACGGCCGGCAGCGACGTCCTGATCAGTTTTCTCGACAGTGACCCCGACCGGCCGGTGCTGTGCGTCGGCATGGGTCATCACCCGCGCACCCGGTCTGTTCCCGCGCCACGCCGCAATAGCCACTTGCTGCTCGATTGGTTGGTCAATCGCTCTGACCTCACGCCCTGACACTCAGCCCTTGTCGGCCTTACCTGCCGCCGCCGCGAACTTCGCCAGACGCACATCCAGATGCCGTGGCCGGCGCCCGTGATCCTCGGCGCGCTCCTTGCGGCGGATGGCGTTGCGCACCATCAGGGAGCCGAGGTAACGAATCGGTTCCGGCGGAAACAAGCCCAACGGGCCGTTGACCAGCGGCGAACGGGTCCAGGCGTTGTCCAGTCCCTGGACCATCGAGGCGAGAATCTGCCCGCCCATATGACACGGGCCAACCCCGCTGCCGGAGTATCCGAAACCGTAAAACACGTTGCCGCTGGCACTCATCTGACCGAAGAACGGCAAACCGGTGACGGAGCGATCGGACGGACCGTTCCAGGTCGCCTCGACCTTGACCTCGGCAAACGCCGGAAAGAACTCGCTCAGACTGTGCTGCAATAAACCGGCATAGGGCGATGGCTGATCGAACACCGGCAACATTCGCCCGCCGTAAGCAAAGGTGTTGCCGCCCTTGCCGAGCATGATTCGGCCGTCCGGGGTGTTGTGGTAGTAGTGGACGAAAATCCGCGAATCGAGCACGGTGACGCCGCTGGTCAACCCGATTTCGTTGAGCAGATCGGGTCGCGGTTCGGTGATCAGCATGTCGCTGGAAACGATCGCCACGCTGCGCTCGAACTGTGGAAACGCCCGGGCCATCCAGGCGTTCATCGCCAGCACCACGCGATCCGCGCGAATGGTGCCGTTGGGGGTTTGAATCCCCGCAGGCTTGCCCTCCTGCAACCCGGTCATGGCGGTGCGTTCGTGAATCCTCACGCCGAGTTGCAAGGCGACCCGGCGCAAGCCGCGCACCAGTTTGCCCGGTTGCACGCTGGCCGCCGCCGGGGAAAACCAGCCTTCCAGATGTTTGCTGGAACCGGCCATGCGCTGTACATCTGCGACCGGTCGCTGCGTGAAGGAGTTGATGCCATTGCGCTCCAGCGCCGCGATCACGGCGTCGGTCGAGCCGCATTGGGCACGGTTGGTGGCGGTGTACAGCGTACCGTCGAGTCGGTAATCGGCGTCCACCGCGTACTGCTCGCAGAAGGCGCCGATGGCATGGATGCTACGCTCCGATTCCTTGACCAGTCGCACGGCTTCTTCGACGCCGAACAGCCGTTCAAGGGTGAAGTACTTGGCGGACCACGACAGTGCACAACCACCGTTGCGACCACTGGCGCCGGCGCCGCAGATATCAGCCTCGATCAGCAACACGTCGAGCTCAGGGTTCTGTTCCTTGAGCATGATCGCGGTCCATAGTCCGGTGTAGCCACCGCCGACGATGCAGACGTCGGCGCGGGTATCTCCCGCCAGGGGTTCGCACGGCGCGCAGGACTCGGCCGCCAGCGCCTGTTCCAGCCAGAAAGGTCTCATGGGTCAATCCTTAAGTACGCAGAGGTTTTACGGTGATCGGTTGGTTAGGCACGAAAGCGCTTTCGGCACGCAGGCCAGCCGGGCGGCTGTTCCAGTGCGGGATCAGCACCAGGGCTGAAAACATCGCGCAGCCGGCGAAGACGATGAACACGGTGACCGAGTCGAAGTAGCCCGGCAGCAAGCCGCCGAGAATCGCCCCGACCGAGCCGCAACCGTTGACGAAACCGGCCGCTGTGGCACCCGCCTTGGCGGTGCCGAAATCGATCGCGGCCGCGCCGCTGATCATCGAGTCCGGTCCGTACAGGGTCAGGCCCATGACGAACAGCAGCGCCACCACCAGCATCACGCTGCCGGTATGCAGGGCACCCATGAACAAGGCCAGGGTCACGGTCAACGCCAACAGGCTGAGCACACACGCCGGCATGCGTCGGGCGCCGAACAGTTTGTCCGAAGCGAGCCCCAGCAGAATCGGCCCGAGTAACCCGGCCAGTTCAAACGCGGTGGGAATGATTGCCGCGCCGACCTTGCCCACCGAGGGCATCTGCTCGAAGACGATCACCGGTCCCCAGAGCAGAATCGCGTAGCGCGCCGGTTTCAGCAGAAAGTACGCCAGGCCCAGAACCAGCACGGTGCGGTTGCGCAGAATTTCTTTTAACGGTTCCAGCATGCTGATCTTGCTTTGCGCGTCGGCCTCTTGCGCCGTCAGTTGCGGCTCCGGTTCCACCGCCGGCAAGCCAACGTCTTCGGGTTTGTTACGCTGAAAAATAAAAAACAGCACGGCGACCAGCCCAACCACCGCCGCACTGGAAAAGAACGCCGCATGCCAGGTGCCGATCAGCGTATACGCCCACCAGCCAGCAAACGGCGACGCCACCAACCCACCAAAGGCGTAGCAGGAACTCCACAACCCCAGCACCCGCCCGCGCTGCTCGGCGGGAAAGAAACTGCCGAGGTTCTTGCACAGCCCGGACCAGCCGGTGGACTGGGCAAACCCTTGAATCAACATGCAGGTAGCGAAGACTGGCAACGTCGCGAAACTGCCCATCACCAAGGCTGCCGCTGCTGAAATCAACAACCCGCCAAACACTACGACCCTTGGGCCAAAGCGGTCGGCCAGGATGCCCCAGGTGAATTGCCCGATGGCGTAAGCCGTGAGGTAGATGGCGTCGAGGTTGGCCATGGCCATTTTGTCGAGCATGAAGGTGGGGTCTTCGGCGATCCCCAGTTTTGCCACGGAAAAAGCTTTGCGGGTGAAGTAGAAAGCGGCGTAAGCGAGCCAGGTGATCGCGAAGATCTGCACGCGCCAACGCTTGATAGTGCCGATGTGCTTGTTCATTGTGGTTCTGACCTCAGGGTGTGAGTGTGCCGGCAGAAATTGAGAAATAACGCCTGTTTTTTTATTGTTGAGCACTTCGATATCGCAGCTTCCCTGAGGCGATATCGGTCAGATGAGTCCTGCTGTTGCACGCACAGGCTCATGGCCGCCGATGCTGTTTGACTGACCAGTCACCGGGGCTGAGGTCGATAAAAACAATTACTGATTAATAAGTGAAATCGATTTATCGTATTTCCAATATAAGCTCAGCTTGTTACTGGAGGTTTCGATGTCGGTTTCCCACGCCCAGCTCAAAGCCTTCCACGCCGTGGCCGTCCATGGAAGCTTCACCAAAGCCGCCGAGCGGCTATTCCTCACGCAACCGGCGATTTCCGACCAAGTGCGCAAGCTCGAAGAGCGTTTCGGTGTGCTGCTGTTCCACCGCAACAAACGCTCGGTACGCCTGACGGATCTGGGCGAGCGGTTGCTGAGCATTACCCAGCGATTGTTCGTTATCGAGGCCGAGGCGCAGGAGCTCTTGCATGATTCCAGGGCCTTGCAGACCGGCACCCTGATTCTCGCGGTGGATGCGCCAGTGCACGTGTTGCCGCAGATTGCTCGCTTTTGTGAGCGCTACCCCGGCATCAGCGTGAAGATCGAAACCGGCAACACCGACGAATCGCTGTTTCGGCTGTTCAACTATCAGGCCGACCTGGCGTTGCTGGGTCGGGAGGTGAGTGACGAACGTCTGATCTCGTTGCCGCTGCGCAACGACCCGATGGTGGCGTTCGTTTCGCGCAATCATCCGTGGGCCGACCGCGAGTCGATTTGCCTCGCGGATCTGGATGACACGCCTTTGGTGCTACGGGAAATCGGTTCGGTGACGCGGCAAACCCTGGAAGAAGAAATGGCTCAGGCAGGCTTTCGCATTCGCCCGGCGATTCAGGTTGAAGGTCGGGAAGCGGCGCGTGAGGCGGTGGTCGTGGGGATTGGCGTTGGTGTTGTGTCAGCCGCCGAGTTCGGGGCAGATTCGAGGGTGTGTGCGTTGCCGATTACCGACTGCAAACGAAGATTGACCGAGACGTTGGTGTGCTTGCGCGAGCAGAGTTCGCGGCGGGTGGTGGCGACGTTTCTCGAGATGGTTCGCGAAAGCTTGGCATAAGCAGGCCCGGCCCCATCGCGAGCAAGCTCGCTCCCACAGGGATTTTGTGAACGCTGGAGATCCAGTGTGGGAGCGAGCTTGCTCGCGATGCAGACGCTGCGGTTTATCTAACTGGCGCCAACTCGAAAAACGCCTGTATCAAGCGCAAATCCCGCCGCCGCTCCATGCAGCCAATCATGTGCCGATTGACCAACCCTTCACCAAGTATCGGCACCGCCACCACCCGCGGGTCATGACTGACCTCCACCGACGACACCACGCCAACCCCCAACTCTGCGGCGACGGCTTCGGTCACCGCCTCGCGACTGTCCAGCTCCAGCAACACCCGTGGACTGACCAACGCCGCCGCGCACGCCTCGTCGAAGGTGCGCCGGGTGATTGAACTTGGCTCGCGCAACACCATGATCACCTGATCCAGCGCCTTGAGCGGCACCCCCTTGGACATCTGCGCCCACGGATGACCGTCGGGCACCAGTGCACAAATTCGTGATTCGCTCAGGTCTTGCAAATGCAGCCCCTTGCGCGGTTCGACTTCGGTCAGCACCGCCACGTCGGCATGCTCGGACAACAACGCCGCCAGGGTTTCCTGAGCATTGCCCAGCCGCAGGTTCACGGTAATGCCGGGATACCGCGCGCGCAAACTCGCCAGCATCGGCATCACCATATGCGGCCCGTCCGCCGCCACTTCCAAACGCCCGGTCAGCAACTGCCGGTTGGCCTCGAGCATCACCTGCGCCTCTTCAGCCAGACCGAACATCGCCCGGGTGATCGCGGCCAGTTTGGTGCCCTCCTCCGTCAGCTCCACTCGTCGCGCGGTGCGACGCAACAGGGTGATCTGGTAGTGCTCCTCCAGCGCCTTGATGTGCCCGGTGACCGCCGGTTGGCTGATGAACAGTCGCGCAGCGGCCCGGGTGAAGCTGCCCTCGCGGGCCACCGCATCGAATGCGCGGAGCTGGAACAGGTTCATGAATAACTCTCACTGATGGCTGGCATAACAACAAACAATTTGATTGATAGCACGGCAAATTGCAATTTAAGCCCCGTAGCTTCATCCCATCGATTGCGAGGACACGAGAATGAGTACTGCCGAACCCATCCTGCTCACCCCCGGCCCACTGACCACATCGGCCCGCACCCGTCAGGCGATGATGGTCGACTGGGGTTCATGGGATGACCGTTTCAACCAACTGACCGCCAGCCTGTGCGAACAGCTGCTGGCGATCATCAACGGCGGCGACAGCCACCACTGCGTGCCTCTGCAAGGCAGCGGCACCTTCGCGGTCGAAGCGGCGATCGGCACGCTGGTACCTCGCGATGGCAAAGTTTTAGTGCTGATCAACGGCGCCTACGGCAAACGCCTGGCGAAAATCTGCGAAGTGCTCGGCCGCTCCTTCAGCACATTTGAAACTGCCGAAGATGAACCGACCACCGCCGCCGACGTCGACCGTCTCCTGCGCGCCGACGCCAGCATCACCCACGTCGCGCTGATTCACTGTGAAACCAGCACCGGGATCCTCAACCCGCTGCCGGAAATCGCCCACGTCATCGCGCAACACGGCAAACGCCTGATCATCGACGCCATGAGCTCTTTCGGCGCGCTGCCGATTGACGCGCAACAGGTGCCGTTCGACGCGCTGGTCGCCGCCTCGGGCAAGTGCCTGGAAGGCGTGCCGGGAATGGGTTTCGTCTTCGCTCGCAAAGAAGCGCTGGCCAATGCCGCCGGCAACTCGCACTCGCTGGCGATGGACCTTTTCGATCAGCACACCTACATGGCCAAGACCGGCCAATGGCGCTTCACCCCGCCGACCCACGTGGTCGCGGCGCTGCACGAAGCCCTGCTGCAATACAACGAAGAAGGTGGCTTGCCCGCCCGGCATCAGCGCTATGCCAACAACTGCCAGGTGCTGCTCGATGACATGGCCAAACTGGGGCTACGCAGTTTCCTGCCCGCCGCGATTCAGGCGCCGATCATCGTCACCTTTCATGCGCCGAAAGATCCGCGCTACCAGTTCAAGGAATTCTACGAACGCGTCAAGGCCAAGGGTTTCATCCTCTACCCCGGCAAATTGACCCAGGTCGAAACCTTCCGCGTCGGCTGCATCGGCCACGTCAACCAGGACGAAATGCACGCGGCGGTAGCGGCGGTCGCCGAAGTGCTGCGCGAGATGGAAGTGCTGGATATCTGATTCACGAAAACTTGTAGCAGCTGCCGAGCTCGCGAGGCTGCGTTCGGCTGCGAAGCAGTCGTAAAAGCCATCCACTTCGGTGTTTCAGCTGGACCGTGTTGTCAGGGTTTACGACTGCTTCGCAGCCGAACGCAGCCTCGCAGGCTCGGCAGCTGCTACAGGGATCACCATTCCCCAAATACAGGATTTGAGACATGAACTACGCAAACCCAACCAAGCTGCAAGCCGCCATCCTCGACTGGGCCGGCACCGTGGTCGACTTCGGCTCTTTCGCGCCAACTCAGATTTTTGTCGAAGCCTTCGCCGAGTTCGACGTCCAGGTGTCCATCGAAGAAGCCCGCGGCCCGATGGGCATGGGCAAGTGGGACCACATCCGCACCCTGTGCGATCAGCCGGAAGTCGCCGAGCGTTATCGCGCGGTGTTCGGCCGTACGCCGACCGACGATGACGTCACCGCCATCTATAAACGCTTCATGCCCCTGCAAATCGAGAAAATCGCCGAGCACTCGGCGCTGATTCCGGGCGCGCTGGACACCATCGCCAAGCTGCGTCAGCAAGGGATCAAGATCGGTTCCTGCTCCGGCTACCCGAAACAGGTCATGGACAAAGTTGTCGAATTGGCCGCCACCAACGGTTACGTCGCCGACCACGTGGTCGCCACCGACGAAGTGCCCAACGGACGCCCATGGCCGGCCCAGGCGCTGGCCAACGTGATCGCCCTCGGGATCGATGATGTCGCGGCCTGCGTGAAGATCGACGACACGGTGCCGGGCATTCTTGAAGGTCGTCGTGCCGGCATGTGGACCGTGGCGCTGATCTGCTCAGGTAACGCGCTGGGCCTGGACTACGAAGGTTACCGCGCCCTCGGCAGCGACCAACTGGCCAGCGAACGCAAGCGCATCCACGCCCTGTTCGAAGGCTCGCGGCCGCACTACATGATCGACACCATCACCGATTTGCCGGAAGTGATCGCCGATATCAATAAGCGCCTGGCCAAGGGCGAGATGCCGCAGACCGCATAAAATCGAGGCTATAAAAAACGCCGTAATCCTGGAAGGGTACGGCGTTTTTTTATAATCGAACTGTTATTAACGAGGATCTAATTTACGACTAAACATCCGATACAAAACAATCAGAGCGCCTTTCAACTGTCCGAATCTCACACCTCATTTATTTGTTTACCGTCGGCATCAAAGATTGAGCCGTCTGCATACTTCACACTGCCATCTGGATACTGTTCGGTGCCATCCTTCCAGACCAGGCGACCATCCGGATATTCAATCGTTTCATCCGGCCATACGATGCGGCCGTCCGGGTACTCTACCCTTCCGTCCGCGTGCTGGATAATGCCGTCCGGGCGTTTCACCGAGTTTTTATCGGCGTTGATCAGACTGCCATCGGGCAGGGAAGTCGTCCCGTCACCGTTTCGAATGCTGCCGAGGGTGTTCAGCAGGTTAATGAGGGCAATCGGATCAATGTTGATGTTGAGGGTTGGCCACTGCAACGGCGGCCGGACAGGCCCCACTGGCTTGGTAGGAGTGATTGGCGGTTTCCCAGGGGGCAAGACAGGTTTGACCGGAGGTTTAACGGGTGCTGTTGGTTTGACTGGTGGCTTGACGGGCACCGTCGGTTTTACCGGTGGCTTGACGGGCATAGTCGGTTTTACCGGTGGCTTGACGGGCATAGTCGGTTTTACCGGTGGCTTGACAGGAGGCTTGGTCACGGGTGGTCTGGTCGTTGGTTTGGGTTTGGGGATCGGCGCTTTAGCCATCATCTTTTTTACAACACCGGCATAGATCTTGTTATTACTTGTCATTTTAAAACTCATAAAAACTCCTTTAGCTGCTCGACAAATATTATGATTTTCGAGCCCTATTAGTTTGTCTCCCTGACAAACCTTACAACCAAACAATAACCAACTTTTTGACCAGCGCAAAGTCCGCCTAAATACAAAACATAAACAACAAGCAGTTACACCCCTATCAAACACCCCCTCATGACCGCTAGTTCATCTACAACTTACTTACAACCGCAGCATGGGTAAATCTAGATTAACCCGGCAAACACTGATGCAATGTCCGCACATCACTGACGACATCTGATAAAAAAAACCGATTCAACTGAGGCAGAAAGAAAGTAAGCGGATTACAGTTAAAGCACACCGTCGAACAAGAACGGTGGTCTGGACCTGACCTGTGAGGAACACCGTATGCCCTGGAAGAATTCCGATTCACGCTACAGCACCGTATCGATCGCGCTGCATTGGTTGATGTTGGTCCTGCTGGCGCTGGTTTACGCCTGCATCGAATTTCGCGGAATCTTTCCAAAAGGCAGTGGCGGCCGGGCGCTGATCACCGAATCGCACTTTATGCTGGGCTTGACGGTGTTTGTATTGGTCTGGCTGCGGCTGTTTGCTCGCAGCCTGGGCCCCGCACCGCAAATCTTCCCGGCCTCGCCTCATTGGCAGACCGTATTGGCCAAACTGATGCACTGGGCGCTGTACATTTTCATGATCGCCATGCCGATTCTGGGCTGGCTGGTCACCAGCGCAAAAGGTCACCAAGTGATGTTCTACGGCTTCGACCTGCCGCTGCTGGTCGCGGAGGACAAGGCGTTGGCCAAGCAGATCGAGGGTTGGCATCAACTCGGCGGCACCATTGGATACTGGCTGATCGGCCTGCACGCCTTGGCGGGGATTTATCACCACTATGTCGTGGGTGATAACACCTTGCTGCGGATGATGCCCAAGCGCGGGTGAACGAAAAGCAAATCCCGAGGCGAATGACAACTTGTGGCGAGGGAGCTTGCTCCCGCTCGACTGCGAAGCAGGCGCAAAACCATTGAACGTGGTGTGCCAGACGGAATGCGAACGCAGGGATTGGGGCCGCTTCGCAGCCCAGCGGGAGCAAGCTCCCTCGCCACAAAAGCATGCGGTGTCTTTTATAGCGTTGGGCTGAACCCTCGGCGGCCCTGCAAACCGCCGGTATGGATGAAGATCAGGCGCGTGCCCTTTTCGAATCTTCCCGCTTCTACTTGCTGCTTGAGCGCCAACAGGGCTTTGCCGGTGTACAGCGGTTCGAGGGGAATGCCGCTGTCCTGTTCGGTCTGATCGATGAATTCAAGTAACAGCGGATCGACTTTGGCAAAGCCGCCACGGCTGGCGTCGAACAATTCATAAGCGCGATTGTGTAAACCCGCCTCTTGCACAATTGATTCGACTTGCTGCGCCACCCCATGATCGTCGGGCACCGCCAGCGCGCCATACACCGGGCGCTCACCCGCCTCGGCCAGCACCAGACCAGCCAGGGTCGTGCCCGTTCCGCAGGCCAGCCACCAGCCGTCGTAGTCGCTCCAGCCAAGATCGTTCAGTTGCTCGCTGACCATTGTCCTCAGCTGCAGGCAGCCCTTGGCGCCCTGCAAACCGCCGCCACCTTCCGGCACCGGATGCAGATCGGGATACTGCGCCTGCCATGGCAACCAGAAACCCGGCTCGTGCCGCGCTCGATAACCGCCATAGCCCAGCCAATGCAACTGCATGCCGAACGCCTGCAAATCTTTCACCGTCGGCGTTTCTTGCGGATGACCGCGCAGCAGCCCAACGGTGCGAAAACCAAAACGCTTACCCGCTGCGGCCAGTGCATGCAGATGATTGGAGTGGGCGCCGCCCAGACTGATGATGCCTTTGGCACCGATCTGGTCAGCAGCTTTCAGGTGCTCGATGAGTTTGAACCACTT
This sequence comes from Pseudomonas sp. LBUM1645, assembly GCF_059716185.1. Taxonomy (NCBI): domain Bacteria; kingdom Pseudomonadati; phylum Pseudomonadota; class Gammaproteobacteria; order Pseudomonadales; family Pseudomonadaceae; genus Pseudomonas; species Pseudomonas sp. LBUM1645. The sequence continues at coordinate 2,186,246 of NZ_CP166811.1, read as the reverse complement.
GTTGCCACTGATCAGAGGGTCGATCTGGTCGAGGCGCAGGATCGCGACTTCGATGCTTGATCGGGTGAGCCAATCAAGATGAAGGGGTTCGAGGGGGGCCTGGGGTAGCCATTCGGTTGGAGGGGAAAGCATTGGCGCCTGATTGTGCTCGGATAGATCCAGCATTCTAGTCGCTCAAAGTCAGCCATCGCGAGCAAGCTCGCTCCCACAGGTTCTGTGTTGTTCACAAATTTTGTGACCGATACAAAACCCCTGTGGGAGCGAGCTCGCTCGCGATGGCCATTGGCACGCTCGATCTGCGTATTACAACTCAGCTGCCAGACGCGAACCCTGGTTGATCGCGCGCTTGGCATCCAACTCTGCCGCCACATCCGCGCCGCCAATCAAATGCACGTTCTGCCCGGCCGCCACCAGACCCTCGTGCAATTCACGCAGCGGATCCTGACCGGCGCAGATCACGATGTTGTCCACCGGCAGCACTTGCGGTTCGCCGGTTTCGCCGATGCGGATGTGCAAACCTTCGTCGTCGATCTTCAGGTACTCGACGCTGTTGAGCATCTGCACCTGCTTGTTCTTCAGACCGGTGCGGTGAATCCAGCCGGTGGTTTTACCGAGGCCATCGCCGACCTTGGATTTCTTGCGTTGCAGCAGGAACACTTCACGCGCCGGAGCATGAGGTTCAGCCTTGATGCCGGCGACACCGCCGCGCGCTTGAAGATGCGTATCGATGCCCCACTCCTTCCAGAACGCCTCGCGGTTCTGACTGGTAGCCACGCCCTGGTGAACCAGGAACTCCGACACATCAAATCCGATACCACCGGCGCCGATCACCGCCACGCGTTTGCCCACCGGTTTGCGCTCAAGGATCACGTCCAGGTAGCTCAGCACCTTGGCGCTCTCGACACCCGGAATCGCCGGAGTTCTTGGAGCAATGCCGGTGGCAAGGATGATCTCGTCGTAACCACCTTCGACCAGTTTCGCCACATCGACGCGGGTGTTCAGGCACACCTCAACGTTGGTGGTCTGCAGTTTGCGGTTGAAATACCGCAGGGTTTCAAAGAACTCTTCCTTGCCCGGCACACGCTTGGCGATGTTGAACTGGCCGCCAATTTCACTGGCCGAATCAAACAGCGTCACCTGATGACCCCGCTCAGCCGCCACGGTCGCCGCGGACAAACCTGCAGGACCGGCACCGACTACCGCGATTTTCTTGATCTGCTGCACCGGCAGGTAATTGAGTTCGGTTTCGTGGCAGGCGCGCGGGTTCACCAGGCAACTGGTCAACTTGCCGCCGAAGGTGTGATCGAGGCAGGCCTGGTTGCAACCGATGCAGGTGTTGATTTCATCGGCTCGACCTTCAGCGGCCTTGTTGACGAAGTCCGGGTCGGCGAGGAACGGCCGCGCCATGGACACCATGTCGGCATCGCCTTCGGCCAGAATCTGCTCGGCCACTTCCGGGGTGTTGATGCGGTTGGTGGTGATCAGCGGAATGCTCACCGAGCCACGCAGCTTGGCCGTGACTTTGCTGAAGGCACCGCGCGGCACTTTGGTGGCGATGGTCGGGATCCGCGCTTCGTGCCAGCCAATACCGGTGTTGATGATCGTTGCACCGGCCTGCTCGATGGCCTTGGCCAGTGTCACGATTTCTTCCCAGCTGCTACCGCCTTCCACCAGATCGAGCATCGACAGGCGGAAGATAATGATGAAGTTCGGGCCTACCGCTTCGCGCACCCGGCGGACGATTTCCACCGGCAGGCGCATGCGGTTTTCGTAGCTGCCGCCCCAGCGGTCAGTACGGTGGTTGGTATGGGCGGCGAGGAACTGGTTAATGAAATAACCTTCGGAGCCCATGATCTCGACGCCGTCGTATTCGGCCTGTTGCGCCAGGGACGAACAGGTGACGAAATCGCTGATCTGCTTCTCGATGCCTTCCTCGTCCAGCTCTTTAGGCTTGAACGGGTTGATCGGTGCCTGAATGGCACTCGGCGCGACTTGTTTCGGGCTGTAGGCATAACGCCCGGCGTGAAGGATCTGCATGCAGATCTTGCCGCCCGCCTCGTGCACCGCGCGGGTGACGATCCGGTGCTTGAGCGCTTCTTCCTCGGTGGTCAGTTTGGCTGCGCCGGAGTACACCCCGCCCTCGTCGTTCGGGCCAATACCACCAGTGACCATCAGGCCAACACCGCCACGGGCACGTTCGGCGAAATACGCCGCCATGCGCTCGAAACCGCCGGGCTTTTCCTCAAGACCGGTGTGCATCGAGCCCATCAGGGTACGGTTGCGCAGCGTGGTAAAACCCAGGTCCAGCGGGGCCAACAGGTGCGGGTAATGAGCGGCGGCCATCGGTAACTCCACATCGAGCGATCACGGAAAAAGTGCAGGAGCTCTTCGGCCCCCGTCAGTCATGTTGGACAGACTAAGAGCCGCGCCGCTCTCACTCAATGACCGTAACTGACAACTTATTGATCCAAATGTGCAGCGCCCCTTGGCAAGTGCCGGCATGCGCCCTACCCTAGTCGCGAACCCTGCCATGAGTTTTCACTACGATTGGAATACTTTTCATTAAGAATGGAATCAGCCAACCATAGCCAGCCGTGTCGCGGAAATGTTACAGGCCAGCATAGGCCCCGTGTGTGCAATGTTTTATGTCCTGATGTCTAGCCATTGCTAGAGGAATAACCTCGATGCGGCGCTGGACAGCGGCACCCCGAAGCACACCTCCAGCTTGGGGTGACACTCTTGGCCCTGCATATGGTATCGCTGATGCCTAAAGCGGCCTTGGCGACACAGCCGACCCCCGGCACCGCGCACAAAGCATTCGATACTGCTGAAGGTTTCCATAAGCGCCACTATAAACTTTTGGTTTACACAGACTATCGCAATTACGGTCTACACAGTCTTCAGTGGTCTTTAGAAAATAAAATGAAATCATTAGTTTTTAAATGGCAAGCATCTCAGACACATCGCGACAGGCAGTAATCGGCCAACAGAAGTCACTCCCTATTGACCCAACCTCCGATTACCCAGCACCAGCCTAGTCATCACGATCACGGTTCTTTTTCAGCACCAGATGGGACAAGCATCGCGAATCTGACAGTCATGCTTGAAGTGTCACTTCCAATAAGGTCGCAGAATATCGGCATATCCATAACCTGCTGTCTCGATAACGGTGTCTTTTCCATCACCCAAGTTGAAAAGCCCCCTGCCCCGGACATCACGTCTTCGCCTGTGCCGCCCGCCATCAAATCGCTGGAAGAACCGGGTATCAGAGCAAACGGCTCCGGTCTTGCGGACTGACGGAATGAACAGTGCTGAAAAGATAACCCTGCTATTGATCCCGTCCCGACATTCGATCAGGCGCAGACCGCAGTCCCGACTGCATGACTGGAGCAACCTCAACCGCTGCGCCAAAGTTGCCCTCCGTGATAGCGGTCTTCGTTCGCTGACCGCGAGAATCATAAGCCTGCCGACGTTCAATCCAGCGACGCAGTGCCAACAGCAACGCACTGACAAACCCGTACATCACCGTGACAATAAACGCCGATTGCAACAGCGACTGCGGCGCGAAACTCGATATCTGCTGTGAACGTCGCAACAATTCCTCATACGGAATGATGTACCCCAGAGACGTGTCCTGGACGATTGCCAGAACGGCACTGACCAGCGTTGGCAACATCAGCTTTAGCGCCTGTGGCAATACCACCCACATCATCGCTTGATGATCGCGCATGCCTATGGAAAGCGCGGCCTCCTTCTGCCCGCGCCCCAACGAAAGAATGCCCGCACGTACAACCTCCGCTGTCATCGCGCTGTGATGCAGCACCATGCCGAAAATCAGGTAGCCCAAGGCCGACCAGTGCAACCCGATCGAAGGCAGAAGGATGACGGTAAACAGAATCAGCAACAGCAGCGGTACCGCGCGAAAACAACCGATGTAGCCCGCAGCCAGCGTGCGCACCCAAAATCGGTTCGACAACCGCGCCATCGCCAGAGGTACGGCGAGGCTGAAGGCGAGTACCGTACTGATCACCGCAGCCAGCAAGGTCGCCATCAGTCCGTCAAACAGGAACTTCAAGGTGCCCGGATGCAGGAAGATTTTCCAGCGATGGGCATCGAACTGACCACTCGCCTCCAGGCGATGCCCGACCGCGTACATAAAGCAGAACAACAGGACCACGCCAACCACCGAGATGATCCGGTTCCGCCGCCTTGCAACAGGACCCGGCGGTTCGTAGAGCAGATTGTCCGCGCTCATCGCAGCACCGCCATTTTTTGCTCAAGGACGCGGAAGAACAGGCCCGCGGGAAGGGTCAACAGGAAATAGGCCGCCATTGCACCGAGGAACGTCGGCACGGCCAAGGCGGTGTCGAAGTTGATTTTTTGCGCGGTGTAGGTGATGTCGGCGACACCGATCGCAGCACCGATAGCGGACGCCTTGATCTGAATGATGAACAGGTTGCCCAGCGGGGCGATCACCGACTGCACCGCTTGCGGCAAAACCACTTCGCCCAGTATCTGGTCAAACCGCATGCCGATACTGCGGGCTGCTTCGATCTGCCCGATGGGCACGGTGTTGATGCCCGATCGCACCACCTCACAGATCCAGGCCGCGCTATACAGCCCCAGGACCAGGACCGTCGAGGTGAACAGCGAGTACATGAAGCCCAGCTTCGGCAAGCCGAACGTGAACAGCAGCAACAACGCCAGCAGCGGCATCATCCGCATGAGTTCTACGTAACTGCTGGCAAACCAGCGAAAGGGTGGCCATGGGCTCACCCTCATGATCGCCAGAAGCAGTCCGAGAACGATCGCAATGGCAAAGGACAGCAGGGTCAGCTGCACGCTGACTGCAATGCCCCCCAGGAAGCGTTCGATATAAGACATCAGGCTCACCTCTGCCTTTTCTTTACTGTTCGATCACTGGCACCTGAGGCGCACCGAGTCCCTCTTGCAAATCCTTGCCGTACATTTCCTTCCACTGACCATTCTCGATGGAGGCGCTCAGTTGGCTGTTGAGCCAGTCACGCCAGGTCGTGTCCTCCTTAATGACGGCAATGCCGTAAGGCTCTTCGGTGAACGGCGTGCCGACCACGCGCATTTTTCCGGGCTGACGCATGGACTCACCGACCAGCGTCGCACCGTCGTCGACGTAAGCGTCGAAGCGCTTATCGATCAGCCCCTCGACGCAAGCAGAGGCATCGCTGAACGTCACGATCTTCGCCGCAGGCGCCAATGGCTTGAGGTTGCGCTCCACGGTGGTGCCGCTCAGAACGCAGACCGTCTTCCCATCCAGGTCGGCAGTCTTTTTGATCGAATCGTCATCCGCGCGAACCAGCGAATCCTGGCCGGCGAGGTAGTACGGGCCTGCGAAGCCGATGACCTTTTTGCGCTCATCGGTCACGGTCATGGTCGCGATGACCATGTCGACGCGTTTGTTTTCGACCAGCGGAATGCGGTTTTCCGGTGTTGTGCTGACCCATTCAATGTTGTCTTCGGAACCGGTTAGCTTCTTCGCCAGCATTCGGGCCAGGTCAGCCTCGAACCCTTCGACCTCCCCGGTCATGGGGTTGCGAGAGGAAAACATCAGAGTGTTGAGCGAGCTGCCAACGACCAGCTTGCCGCGCTTCTGGACCTTGGCCATGGTCGAATCAGCCGGGAACTGCTCAACGGTGGAGGCCGATGCGAACGAGGCGAAAATGCAGGTAGCCAAGAGGGAAATGCCGAGGGAAGCGATTCGATTAAAGCGCATGGTTGTTATCTCTTGTTCTTGTGATGTTGATAAGTGAATCAGTGTGCAAGGACCTTGGACAGAAACTCGCGGGCGCGCTCCGAGCGAGGGGCGCTGAAAAATGTCTCGGGCGGAGCGCTTTCGACGATCCGACCGGCGTCCATGAAAATGATGCGATCGGCAGCGGAGCGTGCGAAGCCCATTTCATGGGTGACGACCACCATGGTCATCCCGGTGCGGGCCAGATCGACCATGACCTTGAGCACCTCGTTGACCATTTCCGGATCAAGCGCCGAGGTCGGTTCGTCGAACAGCATCACGCTGGGCTTCATCGCCAGTGACCGGGCCAGTGCCACACGCTGTTGCTGGCCGCCCGACAATTCAGCGGGATAGGACTTGCCCTTGTGTGCCAGGCCGACCTGGTCAAGCAGTTGCAAAGCCCATGCGTCTGCATCCGCACCGCGCATGCCGAGAACTTTGCGTGGGCCCATTGCGACGTTCTGCAACGCGGTGCGATGGGAAAACAGGTTGAAACTCTGGAAGACCATTCCAACCTTCGCGCGCATCTTGGCCAGCGCCCCGCCCTCTTCTGGCAGGCGCTCGCCGTGCAGAAAGATATCGCCGTTGGTGACGGTTTCCAGGCGGTTGATGCAACGACACAGGGTCGATTTCCCAGAGCCCGACGGTCCGATGATCACCACCACCTCGCCAGGCTGTACCTCCAGGTCAACATCAAACAAAACTTGCTGACTGCCGAAGAACTTGTTGACGGCGCGCAGTGAAATGGCAGGCATTTGTTGAGTGAACGATTGAGCCGATTGCATGGTTTCTGCTCTGCCTCAAAGATCTGACACGTGCCCGGCAGGCACCCCGAATTAGACGAACTTCAATTGCACCGTGGCTTTCAATTGACCGGCACGCGAACCGTTGTAACTTCTCAGCACCGGATCGGCCCACGGCGCCAGCAGCGGATTGTCGCTGTCCTGATCCAGCACCCCCAGTTGTTTGAGCACGGCAATGGTCACTGCGAACACGCTGGCGAAATCGCCGTCACTGATCTTGACCGCCACGCCCAAGCCACGACTTCGAATACCGACCGTCTGCACACCATCGGCACCGGTTTTCGCGACCCAGTCACCCTTCGAAGACAAAGTGATGCCCAGGTCGGCGCGACCGGTCCCCGAGACCATTTCCGGATGGCTGCGCATGGCATCGAACAGCCGTCGCAATACGGGATCGAGGCTGGCGTCACCACCCCCCTCGGCACTGGCCAACCGCGCCCACAACAGGGCCAGGCGCGACAACGGCATGCCCAGGTTTGGTGCGTTGCAGCCGTCGACTCCGGTCCAGAGTTGATTCTCCGCAACCCCTGTCAACGCCGCGACTACCCGCTGGATGTCGCGCTGCAAGCCATGTTCGGGGGACAGATAGGTTTCGTTGGGCAAACCATGCAGGCGGCAATACGCGAGGAAACCGCTGTGCTTGCCGGAACAGTTGTGATGGCGCTGATCGTAGCGAAAACCCTGGGGCGGCAGATTGTCCGCCGTGTAGAAATCGGGCAGATGGCAACCACACCCCAAGTCAGTGGACGCTCGCTGGATTTTTGAGAGCATGCCACTCACGGCATTCACGTGTGCGGTTTCGCCCGAGTGACTGGCGCACATTATGGCCACTTGTTCATCGGAGAAGCCGAAGTGCTCGACCCCGCCATCCCGGACGAACGGAATGGCCTGGAATGGCTTGAGCGTGGAGCGGGAAAACATCATCGAACCGGGGTCGCCGGCATAGGCCAGCAAACTTCCTTCGTTATCAACGACAGCCACCGATCCCCAGTGGATGCGCTCCACATGTTCGTTTCGGGTAGCAATGGCCAATGGAACGTGTGCGGGAAAAGCCATGGTGATCTCGATCTCCAAAGTTCGCTACAGGGGATCTAAGTCCCTATCGCAAATACGTGGTCGGTAGGATGAACGACGTGCGCACTTCGATCAAAAATGAGTCTATATTCAGTCAAATATTGATGGAATATCGCGAAACAGAATTCGGTTTTGCATCCAGCGCAAAGGCAACCACTTCCAACATGACGTTTGAAACGGCACGTATCGATCACCTGGGGGTCATGAGAGCACTGGTCAAAGTGGTCGAATTGGGCACCTTTTCCGCAGCGGCCCGGGAGATGCACGTCTCCCCTTCAACCCTGACCCGCATGATCACGACGCTGGAAAAATCCCTGGGCACGACCCTGCTGCACCGCACCACGCACATCGTCGCCCTCACGGAAGCGGGCCAGATCTATCACGCGCGGGCGTTGTCGATGATCGCGGATCTGGACGACACCTTGCGTGTCGTCAGCGACCTCAACCTGGCGCCCAGCGGCCCCTTGAAACTTGTATCGCCGGTGGCATTCGGCAGACGGTTCCTCGCACCGCTGATCGCGCCATTCCTCCAGATGTATCCGGGTATCCAAATGGATCTGCGGTTGACCGACAACCACAATGACATGATCGTAGGCGGCTTTGATCTCGATATTCACGAGGGCGAAAATCATCTGGCGAACTTGGTCGCCTACCCAATCTGCCGCAACGATTCATTGCTGTGTGCCACACCCGACTATCTAACACGCAACGGCCGTCCAGCCACCCCCGCCGAACTCAGCTCACATAATTGCCTGATCTACCTGCACCCTGACAGCGACCCCCATTGGTACTTCACAAAGGATGACGCAAAGCACTCGATTTTTCCCAAAGGCAATCTTCAATCGGACAACTCGGAGCTGCTGCTTGAAGCCGTCTGTGGCGGCCTGGGTATTGCAGAATTTGAAATCTGGCTGGTGCGTGACCTGCTCTTGAGCGGTGAATTGCAAATCGTGTTACCTGAATATCGGTTTGTTAATTCACTGACCGGGAATCAAATCTACATGGCTTACCTTCCCAATCGACGTTACTCGACGAAAGTCAGGGTGCTGCGCGACTTTCTTGAAGACCGACTCAAGGGCATAAGCGAACTGCCTCCTGAGCTTTTCAAGTGTCGGTCATGAGCAAGTGCTTACGGTTAAATGAGCGAGCTGTCGGCAAAGAAGCTGATTCGGGCCCATCCCAGAGGCTGTAAAAAACAGCGTTGACGTATCGCAAGGCTGCAAGGCAGTCCTACGGTGATCGAAGGTGTCGAGCAAATGCTGGAACGCTTGGTCCAGGACGCGCGGCGACCGTGTATCGGTATCAGTTCTATTGATAAGTTCCGCCGGATGAGGCGCAGGTGGTTGCCGACGCTGGCGCCTCACCGACAAAATGGCGGATGACAGCTTAGGGTCGGTTTCAGCCAGTCGCGATAGGCTGAAATCGGCCAAAAGCAGACCATGGACACGCAGCTAATACGTCAGTAATGTGCAAAAAAATATGCCGCTTTCCCCCTTATTGATGTCGCGTTTACAGACTCGATTTTTTGATTGCTCAAGGGATTACGCATGAACATGGAATGTTATGAGGCATCGCATGTCGCACAATTAATTGTTATGCAAAAAGCCGTGCGGCACCTCAAAGTTGAATGATCGGAGCAACAAAGTGGAAATCAAGATTGATATATTGGATTCTCCAACAGAAAAGGATCAAGGAGTTCTGAATAATAGGTTTTCAGAATATCTTCGAATTCAATATCCAAATCTACCGCCAGAATCGGAAGATAAAATATTTATGGTGGTTGCACACGATGAAGTAGGCGACTACATCGGTGCAATAAGCTGTAATTGTTACTGGGATGGCTTAGAAATTGATACCTTTTGGGTTAAGGAATCTCATCGTGGTAGAAAAGTCGGTTCTATGCTATTGGAAAAAGCAGAAACGATTGGCGCCAACAATGGAGCAGTAGTTGCATTCTTAAAAACCGTTGATGCTAAACAGTTCTATGAGCAGCATGGGTATGAGATTTATGGTGTTCTTGAGGATCGACCAATAGGGACTAACCTGTATCATTTAAAGAAACGGCTAGTAAAACAGGCATAACAACTGGTTCAAACCGTTCGCTTCGCTCACTGGGACGGGCTAAAGCCCGCCCCTTAACCAAATGCTGGTCAGCGCCCGCATTGGGTCGGTTGCTGCCCTTCGCCAAAGGCAGATAACGGCCAGAAGCGGACATTAATGGGCTGAAACGCTCAGTCCATGATCGAGCGTAGACACACTGCTGATGAGTTCGTATTCTCAGAAAAAATTTTGTCGTAATTCTCTTTTGCCCTTCTCGCGTGACTAGCGTTTGGAATCACTAGCTAGAGAGGTTACACATAGGCAAATAGCGTCATGCGGTACAAGTGCCCGAAAGAATCGGGCCTTTTCTGCCTCCCAACTGTTAAGTTAGGTTTTTTCGAGAGACTAAAATGCGATATGGCAGGCATGTATGAAGCACTGGACTGAGCCAAACGGAATACTTTTAATTAAAGTGCCAATCGATTGGCAGTACCTTAATTCAGGCCTTAAGGACTATGAAGAGAAGTCGCCTTACGGATTTCAACCTTATGAAGACCCCATAGGCTGCTTTCAGCTAAGTTGCTATCCATTGAGCGAGCTTGCTCCTAGCATCGCCGAAGCTAATCCAAACGGAGTCAAAAAGTTAAGCTGGAAGGAGTCCAGGGTAGATAATTCCGACTTTTGCACACACCTGTTCTTCGGCGCTTATTTTGATCAAGCACTGATAGGTAAATATATCTACGATGCGGACCTTAAAGGCGATAAGCGGATTGCCGAACAGCTTGCAATCGTAAATCAAATTTTAAACTCGGTTGTGATAGTTCCAAAGAGTGATCGCAAACTGGCTGCTGATCTCGATAAGTTTGATCGATTCACAGGATCGCTTGCAGCGTCACATGATCTTCTATACACAGCAATTGACGCAGGGGCATGTATTGAGATCATTGCGATTACAGCGAATCAAATAGATGCATATTTAAGATTAAGCCTGGTAATTGCGAAGCAGCTGGAGGAAAAGACGAATAAAATTGAAACTAAATACCTTTTCCAGGCAGATGGAGAAAAGGGAATAATGGAGAGAAAGGTCTTCGAAGATGCCTTAAAATCTCAAGTAATAGACATGGAGACTTTCGACAGTTTGAATGAGCTCTACAATTTGAGAAATCGCGTTATTCATCGATACATAATCTCAGATATCAAGTCGCGTGATCTCGTCGAGATTGCTGGAAAATATTTGAGTGCATTGGAAATAATACGTCTAATCCTTCGCGACTTCGAGCAGAAACAAGCAGTCGTGCCTTATGGGGTGTACGGTGCGAAGTGTAGGAAAACCTCTGTTAGGGATGACACTATAAGGCGGTTATATGCGAGCGCAAATGACAAGCATCTTCTTGAAAAATATAAAAGAAACGTTAGTGACAGAAAAGGCTAACGACACGCTGCAGGTCACATTTGACCCGCTGTGCACTTTTTTACTATCGCAAAAGCAGTCATTCCCCGAAGGGCCGGCGTGTGCGTTAGTGACCGCTTTTGGCCGATTTTCTCTGCCGCTCGCAATGGGCAGAAAACGGCCAAAAGCGGTCTATCGCGAAGGGCGGCAATCGACCCAATATAGATAGACCGTCCCACCTTCACCGATGCTGGTAACGGTTGAAGGGAAGCTGTCAGCAAAGTGGAACTGCACCTGAAGACTACGAATAAATCGACCCACAGGCATGACTGGTTCGCTATAGATTTAAGTCAATAGTTGAGCGTGCCGACCGATGTTTACCAAAGAGGTAGGGAATAGCTTACCGTCATCCGGTTTTGGTCGACATCGCCTCCTATGTCGCTGCGCAAACTGGAGTTGCGCCACGCAACACCAACGCCTTTGAACCCCCCACTTTGCACGACATAACCGACAATAAAGTCACGCTCCCATTCTTCGGCACCGCGTATCTGTTTGATTTGATCACCCTTGAGGTACGCGAGGTTGGCGGTCAGGCCTGGCATGCCGAGTGATGCGAAGTCATAGCCGTACTGGCCCAGGACCGTGCGTTCACCCGCATAATTGAAGCTTGCCGTCATGCGGTCGGTAATCAAGTACAGCGAAGTGCCGCCCGCGTCCTTATCAACCAAACTGCCTTGGTTGAGTTGGACAAAGTTGCTGTTGTCCGAGACCTCCTGATAGCCGAGGCTAAAAGCATGGCCGCCCACGCCATAGGTAAACATCGAACTCCAGGTATTGTTGTCAATCTCCCCGTCGCCGTTCTTTGTGAAGCCCGAAGTTCTGTAACCGGGAGTACCCATGGCGTTCGCCCCATCGCCACGTGTCCTGAACCAGCGCAAATCGGTTTTGAGTGACTGCCCACTGTCAAATTTCAGGTTGTGCATGGCGCCGAGGAAGTTTTGGTTGTAATAGTCTTCCAGATTGGCGAAATAGTACTGTAGCAACACGTTGTCGAATGGGGTGTAGTTCCCTCCGACAAAGCGGAATTTATTGCTCTGGCGTGTACCGCCTGCGACTGCGAGGCCGGTGCTATCACTAGACATCCGGCCGGTAGCATGCTCGATCTGCCCGGCCGTAAGGGTAAGGTTGTCAATATCCTTTGATGTAACCATGGCGCCTTCAAAGAGCTGCGGCATAAGCCGGCCATCGTTGGCGGTGATCACTGGCAAAGACGGTAGAAGCGTTCCGACACGAGCTTCGGTTTTGGCAAAGAGCAGTTTGCCGGTTAAGCCCCCACGGCTGAAGTCGTCGACCGCTTCGCCATCTTGTTTACGGGGAAAGAGAGCGCCAGGGCCGGAAGCATCGAGCTTGACTGCATAGGTGCCAATGACATCCAGCCCCAGGCCAATGGTGCCTGCTGTGAAGCCAGACTTTACGTTGAGTACGAATGCCTGCCCCCATTCATCGACGGTAGCCTTATGTGTATCACGGGTGTCGCTGTTGTAATAAAAGTTTCTCAGGTCGAGAGTTGCCTTGCTGTCCTCAATGAAACCGGCGCCATTCGCAGTTCCCAACAATGAGCCGAGCACAGCCGTACCCAAAGCAAAACTCTGTAGTTGCTTTTTCATTAACTGATTTCCTGAATGCACTGAGTTCTGTAGCAGCTCACAATGGCTGCGATATTGTTGGCATCCGTTGCATGGGGGGAGCCCCCAGGTTCGCAACTACTACGTAAGTGTGTTTTTCTTAATACTGCCGTCCTGGATAATCATCACCAGGTTTTCACCCTGACCGATCAGGCAATCGATATCCGTAAGCGGATTGCCGTTGACTACCAGCAAGTCGGCCAGCGCTCCTGGGGCGATACAGCCCAGTTCCCCTTCGCGTTGTAATATCTGTGCAGCCACGGTTGTGGCGCTTCGCAAGGCGGCAAGATTGCCCAGGATTTCGGCGCGTATTTTCAGTTCATGCGTTTGGTACTCATGCATCTCACCCAGCAAGTCGGAGCCATAACCCATCGGCACGTTCGCTTCGGCGAAAAGCCGCAAAGCATTGCGCCCGGCCAGGCGCACTTCTTCGATCTTGGCGACAGACTCTTGCGCCAATCCGAAGCGTGCACCGTGCTCCGCCAGCATTTCGTAAGTGACTTGAGTCGGTACTGCGAAGGCGTTTCGCTCCGCCATCAGGCGGGCGGTGTCAGCGTCAACCAGATTGCCGTGTTCGATGGTCCGTACGCCGCATTCAATGGCGCGTCGAATCGCACGGGGAGTGTAGGCATGAGCCATTACATAGGTGTTGGCGGCTTCAGCTTCATCGACGATTGCGCGGATTTCTGCCTCACTGTATTGCGTATTGGCGATGGGGTCCGTGGGAGAAGCCACGCCGCCAGACGCCATGATCTTGATCTGGCTGGCCCCTTGCTGAAGCTCTTCGCGAACAGCCAGGCGGACGTTGTCGACACCGTCCACAATCCGTGCGATGGCTCCGGCCCGGAAGCAGCACGAGCAGGGTTCGTTAAGCAGTAACGAGCCCCGAGCGCGCATGTCGCCGTGACCACCCGTCTGCGATAGCGCCTTGCCTGAAGCGAAAATCCGCGGCCCGGGAACCAGTCCAAGCTCGATTGAGCGGGCAAGTGCCCAATCGGCGCCTCCGGCATCACGCACGGTGGTGAAGCCTCGGCCAAGCATCGCCTCGAGAATCGGCAGGGCTCGGTACATGATGATGGCATTCGGTTGTAGTGCATTGAGGCCCAGATTAGCGTTGGACGCCAGCACATGTACGTGACAATCGATCATGCCAGGCATGAGGGTCTTGCCGTTCAGGTCATAGGTTTGTACGCCAGCCTCGGGCACCCTGCTTTGGGGGCGTACAGCGATAATCCGATCGCCCTCGATCAGCACTTCCTGGCCGGCAATCAATCGGCCTTGCTGCAAGTCGAGTAATTGGCCGTTGCGCAGAATCAAGCGGTTAGAAGTATGAGTATTCACTAGTAAGCTCCCGTCAGGGTAGAGCGCAATGCAGGCTCATGGTCGCGGTATAGCATCGCGCCGATACTGCTGATGAGCGCCGCAAACATGATGTAGAAGGCCGGTGAGACATTTGAGCCCGTATGGGCGATCAGCCAGGTGATGGTGAAGGTCGCAAAGCCGCCAAAGATCGTCACTGCGACGTTGTATGCCACCGAAAGTCCTGTTGAAAGCACGTGGGTCGGAAGCAATTCTCCGAAGGCTGCGAGTATCGAACCGATGTAACCGGCGATTAGCACGCCGAGTACTAACTCGAACACCAGTAACGAAATCAGCCCAGGCATCTGGTTGATGTAGACAAACATCGGATACACCGTGACGAAGATGGCCAAGGCCGACCACAGCAGCCACGGACGACGGCCATACCGGTCTGCCAGCGCGCCGACGATCGGAGTGACGATAATCAACACTGCGCCTCCCATCATTCCGGCACAAAACCCCATCCAGGAAGGCAGCTGCAGCACTCGTGTGGAGTACGACGGAATGTAAAACAGAATGGCGTAGGTACAGACAGTCCAAAGCACCACGAGCGAAAAGCTGATCAAGGTCTGGCGCGGGTACGTGCGCAATACCTCACGCAGAGGAGAATCGACAGGCTTGGATTCGTTGTAGGCGGGAGTTTCCTCAATCCGGCTGCGGATGTAGAACCCGATTGGACCGATCAAGGTGCCAATGATAAACGGTACGCGCCAACCCCAACTTTCCAGTTGTGCCTGCGTCAGGTAGCTCGACAGCGCTGCGCCCAGCGCAGAGCCGAGCAGCACCGCGACACCGATGCTCGCCTGAATCCAGCTGGAGTAGTATGCCTTGCGGCCGGCGGGTGCATGCTCGATCAAGAAGGCCGTGGCACTCCCCATCTCGCCACCGGCAGAAAAGCCCTGTAGTAATCGCGCCAACACGATCATTATGGGGGCCATGAGGCCAATCTGCGCATAGCTGGGGGTTATCGCGATGATCAGTGTGCCGAGAGCCATCAGCAGGATGGTCAGAGACAAGGCGGCTTTGCGCCCGTGCTTGTCACCGTAAACACCGATGACAATGCCGCCAACAGGGCGCATGAAAAATCCGACGCCGAATGTGGCCAGGGCAATCAGGTAAGAAGTGAGTTCGTTATCGGTGGGGAAGAATACCTTAGCGATAATGACCGAAAAAAAACTGTAAACGGTGAAGTCAAACCACTCCAGACCGTTGCCGATTACGGTGGCAACAATGGCGCGACGCGCCTGTTTGTTGTGTGTAGTCGATGTGTTTATTTTTATAGTGTTCACGAATGGCTCCTGCATGCATCACGCGCAGGGATTGACCCTGCAGTATTGGAGGAGAGTCGATATAGGTGTGGATCAATCGAGTCTCGTGCCCTTTGATTGAGAATAAAGGGAGCCTCAAAAGACGGAAAACGCTTATTACGCAGGTTTGCATGCGCCAGGCGCATGCAAACGTTAAGGGCTAAGTTGCAATTGTGCTCATCATCCACTTCTCGAACGCGCGCGCAGCGCGGCTGGGAACCTGTCCCTGGGGATTGAGCAGGTAATAACCGCCACCGGCTGCACCCGCATGCACGTTGCACGCAGGAACCAGCGCGCCGGAGCGCAGATGACGGTCGATCATCGGGCGCCAGCCTAATACGATCCCATGTCCGGCAATGGCCAAATCCACCAATACCGGATAGTGGTTGACGCTCATGCGCTGGCGGATCAGCGACGCATCAACACCGTAGTAACTAAACCAGTCAGCCCAGGAAAGCCATTGGCGCTGCCCGTCTTCCAGCATCAACAAACGGTGCTCAGTCAACTGCTCCGGTTCCAGTACTTCGCCCTTGAGAAAATCCGGCGAGCAATAGGCCCCCACGGATTCGACGAACAGTAACCGGCTGTCGAACCCTGGCGGTGATGGCTTGCGCAGGAAATACAGAGCCAAGTCGAATTCGGCACGAACAAGTGAATCCAGACCGTCTACAACACGTAACCGAATCTCCACTGAGGGGAATTCATCAGAGTAACGACCCAGTAAAGGCCCGAGCCACAAAGCAGCCACACCACTTGAGCTGGCCAAGGTCAACTCCTGCTCTCCGGTGTGGGTAATGACCTGTGCTGTTGCTTCTGCGCAATGCGTCAGTACTCGGAGCACCTCCTCAGCATAAATCTGACCTGCCACGGTCAAATGAATACGCTTGTGCTCTCGCCGAAACAGCGCACGACCAAGAAACTCCTCCAGTTGCGCAACTTGCCGACTTATCGCGCTTTGTGTCAGATGAAGCTCGGCCGCGGCGCGAGTGAAGCTGCCGTGTCGTACGGTGGCTTCGAATGCGATTAGGTTTTGCAGCGGGGGAAGAGGTTCTATACGCATGGTACGTCCGAGATGTATCGCAGGATGGAGGCTTCGATGGGGCCACAGAGGTCGAAGCGTAAGCCAATGCTACAAGCTTACGGACGTACTGGCGCTGTAACTTTTACGAACTCTAAATCCCATGCATCGTTGAATTGAACTACCGCGATTTTGGATTGGAAATGTGAGATCACTCCCAAGATGCGGACGCTTCGAAGGTCCATTATTGGCCGATAGCTGCTCTACACGAAGGGCAGGTATGGGTCGAATAGCGACCACCACTCATCGTGACTGATCCACCCTTGTTCTCCCTCAACGTGGAGGACAAGCCATGAATACTATTGCTACATACAGCCATCAGCCTTGGAACAAGGGAAAGCTTGTCGGGCAGAAAGCCCCGCTCCGAGTCAGAGATATCTGGGCCATCCGGGTAAGACTCCAGCTTGCTGAGAAGACGAGAGATTTGGCGCTTTTCAACTTGGCCATCGACAGCAAGCTGCGTGCCTGTGACTTAACCAAGCTGCGAGTACGAGACATAGCCCATGGGGAGCACGTGTCGTCACGGGCCATCGTAATGCAGCAGAAAACTCAGCACCCAGTGCAATTTGAAATTACTGAGCAAACCCGAACGGTTCTGGAGGCTTGGATGCATCAGGCCCACCTCCGCAGCGAGGACTTCTTGTTTCCGACCCGGTTGCACGACTCAGACCATCTCTCCACCAGACAGTACGCTCGGATAGTCAAAGCGTGGGTGACAGCCATTGGCCTTGACCCAACTATGTACGGTACTCATACGCTACGGAGAACCAAAGCATCGCTGATCTATCGCAGGACGAAGAACCTGAGAGCTGTCCAACTCCTGCTTGGTCATACGAAGCTTGAAAGCACCGTCAGATACCTGGGAATCGAGGTCGATGATGCCCTGGAAATGGCGGAACAGACGGAAGTTTAACCACCCACTGCGACGGTCGATGCTAGACCGTCGCTATCCGGCCAGAAGCAGACACTCGGTCCAGCCTACGAAACCGTTGGCAATTCGAAGCTCAAGATTGTTCTAATCTTTCGCATTGACATATCGATAAATCTCGATATCCTCAGCTCATGGAATTGATCGAAATATTCAAAGCCCTCTCAAACCCTACGCGTCTTGAAATCTTGAAAGGTTTGAAGGATCCCGCAAAGAACTTCCCTCCGCAGGATGAAGGTGACGTTCTCACGGTCGGAGTCTGCGTCAGTAGTATTCAAGAAGGTATCGGACTGTCGCAGTCAACGGTGTCCGGTTATCTTGCCACGTTGCAACGAGTGGGCCTGGTCGAAGTCAGGCGCATCGGTCAGTGGACCTACTACAAACGGAATGAAGCAACCATCAGTGCGCTTGCCGAGATCATTGGGAAAGATCTGTAATTTTTTATCGCGATATATCGAGATATCTCGATATTTCTTTTTATCGATACGAGGATTTATTATGAAAGCGATGATACTTAAATCATTTGGCGGTCCTGAATCGTTCGAACTCTGCGACGTGCCCAAGCCCGTGCCGCACACGGGACAGGTCCTGGTCCGGGTACACGCAACCTCCATCAATCCATTGGATTACCAGGTTCGACGCGGCGATTATCCCGAACTGGTGCAACTGCCGGCCATTACCGGACACGACGTATCTGGCGTTGTCGAAGAAGTTGGGCCAGGTGTGACGACCCTCGTTCCAGGAGACGAAGTCTGGTACACCCCGCAAATATTTGACGGGCCAGGAAGTTATGCCGAGTACCACGTCGCTGCCGAAAGCATTATCGGGAAGAAGCCTCCCTCGCTGAGCCATCTTGAGGCGGCAAGCCTGACCTTGGTTGGCGGGACGGCGTGGGAAGCACTGGTCGTGCGTGCGGCGCTCAGGGTCGGGGAAAGCATTCTTGTACACGGCGGCGCGGGAGGCGTCGGTCATGTCGCGATCCAGCTGGCGAAAGCTATGGGAGCAAGGGTGTTCACAACCGTACGCGAAGCAAACGTTGAGTTCGCACGCAGCTTGGGTGCCGATGTGATCATCGACTACGAAAAAGAAGATTATGTTGACGCCGTCATTCGGGAAACGGGTGGCCGCGGCGTTGATGTTGTGTTCGACACCATCGGCGGCAACACATTGTCACGTAGCCCCGACGTGCTCGCACAACTTGGCCGCGTCGTTACGATCGTGGACATTGCACAGCCACAAAACGTCGTTCAGGCCTGGGGCAAGAACGCGAGTTATCACTTCGTTTTCACCAGGCAAAACCGCGGCAAGCTTGATGAGTTGAGCGCATTGATAGCGCGCGGTCAGCTGCGGCCACACGCTGGCGCCGTCTATTCGCTTGCCGACATTCCCCTCGCCCATGCCCGGCTGGAAAGTCTCAACAACGGTATTCAAGGAAAAATCGCGATTGCAGTCGAGCCATCGCTCATCTCGTAAGTGCGTACTTTTAATCGTTCAAGTCAATTTAGAGGAACGCCATGATCTATGAGATCGCTCTGCTCCCCGTTCACAAAGAACGCATTGAAATGTTCCGACGTGCATTTGCCGAGGTCGCTCCTTTGCTCAGCCGCGCCAAAGGTTACGGCGGCCACCTGCTCGCGCAAGGGATCGAAAGCCCCGAGCTATTCAACCTGATAGTGAGATGGCAATCACTCGAAGATCACACGCCGGGCTTCGAAGCGAGTGAAGACCATCGGCTGTTCATGATGGGTTTAGAGGAATATTTTTCGGAAGAACCGAAGGTCTACCATATTGAGGGGGCAGCTTTTAGGACTGACGAACATGATGATCCAAACAATACCGTTGGCATGGGTGCTGCCAGCGCCTTAAGAGGCTTGTGGCCTTAAAGCAAATAGCCGTTGTCGGAAACAGACGTTCATGACCGGCAACTTTCGGCCCAGAGTGTGTAAAAACGTCAGATTGAGTTTTCTGTATCGACGTCAGCAGCCCGTGCTTTCGTTTCGAAAACTGATCAACATCACGACGTTTTGAGGAACAGCTAAACGGCTCAACAACCTCTGAAAGTCCTTTGGATGGGGTAAAAAGAGCGGTTTTTACGCCGCTAACGCTTTCATCAAATCAGCGGTGCCGATGATTTTCATGACCCTTTTTAAATTGTAGGCGAGCACGTTCAGACTCATCTCTGCACTGACCCCGTTGAGCTTTCGCGTGAGAAAGTGCGTTGCACCCATCCATTGTTTGAGCGTCCCGAAGGGATGCTCAACAGTCCGTTTTCGGGTCCGCATCATTTCCGGCGCGTTGCTCAGCCTGTTCTGCATTTCCTCCAGGACGGCTTCATGCTCCCAGCGTCGAACCCGCCGTTCCGTGCTCGGTGTGCACTGCGGTTTCATTGCGCAACCCCGGCATTTCGAACTCCAGTAACGGTGCAACGTCAGGCCTTTTTCAACGTTGGTATAGCGCCAGATCAGCGCCTCTCCAGCCGGGCAAATGTATTCGTTTTTTGCCGCGTCATAGATGAAGGCATCGTTATTGAAACGCCCGTCTGCTTTGGCTCCAGAGGTCATCGGCTTGGGCACATAGGCGGTGATGCCTGCATCGTGGCAAGCCAGGATTTCTTCGCTTTTGAAGTAACCTCGGTCAGCTACTACCGAAAGCGCTTCTGACGCCATCGCTTCGCGGGCCTGCTGGGCCATCGAGCTGAGTTGATCGCGGTCAGAACCGACGTTGGTCACCTCATGGGCACCGATCAAATGGTGCTGAGTATCGACCGCTGTCTGCACGTTGTAGCCGACGATTCCCGTGCCGCGCGTCATCATGGAGCGGCTGTCTGGATCGGTCAGTGCGACCTGTTTATCCGGCGATTCATTGAGCTGGATTTCGATCGCCTGAAGCTCTTTCATTTGAGTTTTGAGCTTGGCGATTTTCTCTTCCAGCCTCACGGCACTGGGCTCGGAAGCTGTTGGTTCTTGCCGATCGGCAGCATCGAGTGCCGTCAGGTAACGATTGATGCTCGATTCAATTTCTTCCATTCGCCGCTTCAGTTTGGCGTTGCGGTCGCGGTTGTTGACTGCTTTGAATTTGCTGCCATCGATGGCGAACAGGTGTTCTCCAAACAGTCCCAACTGCTGACACAGCACAACGAACTGGCGACAGACGCCTCGGATGGCCTTGCTGTTGTCTTTTCGGAAGTTGGCGATGGTCTTGAAGTCCGGCATCAAACGTCCGGTTAGCCACATCAATTCGACGTTACGCTGGGCTTCTCGCTCCAGGCGCCGGCTCAACTGAATGCGGTTGAGATAGCCGTAGATGTAAATCTTCAGGAAGATCGCGGGGTGGTAAGCCGGCCGGCCAGTATCTGCCGGTATGACGCCTTCAAAACCCAGTTTGACCAGGTCGAGTTCGTCGACAAAGACGTCGACTACGCGCACCGGATTGGTATCGCTGACGTAGTCGTCGAGGCTCTCGGGAAATAGGTGCCTTGGCCTCGATGTTCACCTTGGATAAAGCGCTTCATGGGCGATCCCTGCGATGAATCCTCAGAAATCATAGCAAGTGTCCGCGAAGGCGTTTTTACACACTCTGAGCCAAAAGCAGCCCTTCAAACAACTGAAACCTGCATCCGCCAATGCCCGGTAAAAACTGTCAGTTGTCCTTCGGCTTTTTCGTGAGCGGAAGCGCTTCAGTCCCTAAAATCGCACCATCCACAGTTTGCCCATAAAAACATTGCTCCCCGCGGTGAAACGTTTTGGCCGTGGTGGCAACGTTGCCCTTGAACCGCGGATCTTGCGGGCGCTCTTGACTGTTAACGTAGGCGGCTACATCCCAAGCCTGTTGCGGAGTGAGTTGTACAGCCTTTCCCAACGGCATATTGTCGAAAATGAATTGGGCGGCTGTATTGATGCGATGCATGCCGGCCCCCCAGTTATAGGAGTCATCACCCCACAGCGCAGGCATGATCGGCACGCCCCCCATCTCGGTGCCCTCTCCTCTCGCGCCATGACAAACAGCACAGTAATGAACGTATACCGGGCGCCCTCGATCAGGAGAAGGCGGTGACTGTGATGCCGGCAAAGCTGCGAACCCTCGACCAGGCATGTTCCGACGGCCGATAGTCTTAATCTTTTGCGCTATCGGCTCAGGTAGCTCAAATGTTTTCTCGTTTCCACCCGATTGCAACTCACTGTCAGTAATTTCAGGAACGGGAGTGTCGGCCATGCCGGACTTATCAAGCAATCCCCCCATCAGCATCCAGTACGAATAAGCGGATATCGCCAACACTTCCGACGAGCCCAAGGCGGGTGCCTTGCCGTTCATGGAGTAGATGAAACAGGCCTGGACGCGCTCTGCAAAAGTATCGACATGATTATCTTTTGCGCGAAATAATGGATAGGCGAGATAGGCTGCCCATAACGGAGCCGAATAGTCTTTTGCGCCGTTGCTCAAATGGCAATTGGTGCAGTTGAGTTGATTGCCGACATAACTGCCGTTCAGTTGTTGAGTGTCAACAAACAGTTCATATCCTCGGCGCACCTTGTCGCCGAATTCTCCTTCGGGGACCTTTGTCAGATCCCGAGGTACGAAGTCGACGGGCGTAACTGCCTTGGCCTGTGCCGGAACTTGGGCACTCATGTCTGGCCCCTCCGCCATCGCCAGTAATGGAAAAGCTATCCACACCGCCATCACCACATGCCATGTCGTCATTGACCTCTGCTCCTTATCGAATGCTTGAGAGGTAGCCAGACAATGCAACTATGTCATCCGCGCTCAACTTCTGAGCTATGTTGCCCATCATGTTGTCGGGATCACCGCTTCGCTGCCCATGTTTCCAGGCCATTAGCTGCTCTTTCAAATAAGCAGCTTGTTGTCCGGCCAAACGAGGGAACGGACCACTACCGATGGCGCTGGGGCCGTGGCAGCTGTAGCAAGCCGGGAGATCGCGCCGCAGATCACCCTGGTAGTAAAGTTGCCCAGCAAGCGTGGTCTCTATTTGCTCGCCACGTACGCGCAACTTGGGCGTTGTGCCCTGCCCGGCGAAATATGCTGCGACTTGATTGCGTAAGTTCACATCGCTATAGCCTTGCGCAACGGCCGACATCATTGGATTGCTACGCCGTCCAGCAATGAAATTCTCGATCTGGGCACTGATGTAGGGCGCGGAAAGTCCGGCAAGCATTGGGCCTTGGGGCGTTCCTTCACCGTTTGCGCCGTGACAGGCAATGCAGGCCTGAACGTCTGACGGTGTTTCCAGCGCACTCACCTCTGCCACCACGCACATTCCCAAAAGCACGATCACCTTTGAAATCAGCATATCGCTTCTCCAGCTCATGAGCGAAGTCACTATCAACCTAGTACAGATAATTGAAGTTGGCCGCACTGTTGATCACCAAAGGGCTGCCATGCACAATTCCTTTTTTGACCTATAGGGAATTCCCATGAATGTTTTTTAACGAACATTCATATCCTTAACCACGCAACTCTGTATCGAGGATAATCCAATTAATGCAAAACAAATGGTTGTAGCCTACCTCGCAATAATTGCCAGCTCGACGGTCGTGGCCGCGAAAGCCCCCTCCAAACCTGTCGAAAAGTGGACATGTGGAGACTTCCTGGAGATAGATGAGAAATATCAACCCAATGCTGTTTTTTTTGCCGAGGTTTCACTAAATCAGGTAAGCCCGTCGATGGCGTAATGGATGTCGATGGCACCCTCACGGTGACACCAAAGGTGATTGAAGCTTGTACTCAAAATGCCCAGGGGTCATTCGTTGATACGCTCAAACAAACGAAAGCCAAGCAGTAAATGTAAAAACTGAAGACAGTCCGCTCAAGGTATTCAAGTATTTGTCTTCAGTTCTGCTTCCCACCTTTCAATCCCCGGTCAGTTAGCTGGCCGTTGTGAGCCGCGCCAGTGAAGGCGATGACGCTTTGGTTCGGTTGCAGCCCTCCGCGATGGGCAGCAATCTGTCTAAGAAAGAAAGGTAGTCGCTACACTGGCTGATACGTCGGCTTGGTTGATCTGTATCGGCCAGACGGATGGCCCTAGCGTTTCTGATATCAGGTTTCCTAACCCCTGCGAGGGAAAATGCCATGAAAGAAACAAAGTCTTCCATCAGTCTGAATGAAGACATCTGTGTTCATATTTTTGTCGCCTCATCCGCAATGGTGGGCGTCTGCATTACGGTAATCGGGATTTTCCAAGTGGTGACCACGTTGAGAAAAGAGGGAACCCTGGGTGATGACTTGCTTGCGATCAACGCAATTTTCTACCTGATCACAACGATTCTGTCGTACTGGTCATTGCGAACTAGACAATTTAACCGTAATCACCTGTTGGAAAAATTTACTGACGGGCTTTTTCTGGCCGCTCTGACCTGGACGACGGGAGTTGCAGGCTTTATCACATGGACGATGACATTTACGTAGTTATATAAAAAACGCCGCCTGAACAGCGCTACTTCAACTATCGGAGCAAGTTTTGAAACATTCACTAATGTCCCCCGTCTCGATTCAGTTCAGCCTTTCAAGTGAAGTGAACATCAAGACAACGGTGCAAAAGAAAATCCGATGCCTGCTCAGGCATCGGATTCTGTTTCTTGCGGCGCAAGGACAAACAACGAGTCTCAATAGCCCCATGCCGGCCGGCAGTAAAGCCCTCCATACGGTCCACGCCAGCAACGGCCACCACCGTACAGTCCCCAAGGCCCGGCATGCCAGTAATGGCGTGGCCCCCGGCCCGGTCCGTACCACCAATCAATAAACAGGGTTGCAGGTTGGCCTGTGACAGACGGCGTGCCGTCAAGCAACTTCACGGTATAAGTCAGGGTGTCGCCTTTGAGCTTTGGGTTGGTAAGCCCGACGACAGCAAGCTGTGGTGTGCCTTCGACCGTCACTGAAAGGGTGGCATTCGGCGGATCCTTTTCGAAGTCACTCTTGCCCGAAGTCCAGAAGCTGACGAACTTGCCAGTTGCTGCGTCGCCCGTCATACGCTCGGGACGGTCAGCAAACATGAGGGTTTGCGCCGCCACGCCTTTCAACGTGAGCGTGTTTCCCTCGAAAGTCATGGAAATGACGGTCTGGACAAATAGCCAGAAAGCAGCAGGAATGGGCACTGCATTATCTTCTGGATCTCTGGAGCCCCTTGTCGCTGGGCCATGACTGGCGCACTGATCAGTGCGGCTACCGTCAGGGTTAGGGCGACTAAAGAATTTCTCATACTGAAACCCTTCCATCGATGATGCGACAAATAGAATGCGTGGTCGCGGCCGCCTCCCAACAAAACGCAAAAACCTTCGAATCCACTGTAGTAGATCCGTGATCAGCTGACCAATGCTCACCTCTAAGAGCCTCCAAAATGGGCAAAAATATTGTTCATACAGGCGCACGCCATCGCTCTTGGTGCTGGAGTCCGGAGGAACCATCAGGCTTCACCGGTGGACGTTAAGCCAAGAACACGATGCACGTGGAGGCCAGTCTGGCTGTCGTTGGAATTTGGCGCGAGAGCGCAATCAATCTGGCGCACTGACGCATGACGCAGAGCACCGGCCTGATTAGCGTGTGTGCACACCAGAAAGAAGGAAAGCATTGATGAATAATTCACTCTCTCAAAGAGTCGTAGCGATCACCGGGGCATTGGGTAATCTGGGCGAAACCCTGACCCGTATGGCTGCGGCCCAAGGCGCCCATGTGGTCCTGATCGATCAGGCAACATCGGCGATACCTTCATCGTCGGAGCTGCTTGTGCTACCCGGTGTCGACCTAACTGCTTATGCCGACTGCGAGGAAGTGGCGAGACGTATCCAGGCGCATTTCGGTCGGCTCGACGGATTGGTCAACGTGGCTGGAGGTTTCGCCTGGGAAACGGTGCAACATGGCGAAACACAAACATGGGATCGGCTCTTCGAGCTGAATGTGCGTACGGCATTGAATGCCAGCAAGGCCATGCTGCCGCTGATCCTTCAGTCATCGAATGGTCGCATCGTCAATATCGGTTCCGGCGCAGCGGCAAAAGCCGGGCTGGGAATGGGGGCCTATGCGGCGTCCAAATCCGGCGTCTTGCGTCTCACCGAAACCCTCGCCGAAGAGCTCAAGGACAAGGGAATCACCGTCAACGCAGTGCTGCCGAGCATCATCGACACACCGCAGAATCGCCACGCCATGCCCGATGCCGAGCATGATCGCTGGGTGACGCCAGCACAGCTTGTAGCGGTCATCCTGTTCCTGCTTTCGGACGCGGCATCGGCCGTCACGGGTGCCGGTATTCCGGTTACGGGTCGGGGCTAGTTCGCAGACGGGCGTCGCTCGCAGTGGCGATGCCCGTGCTGTTAGAATCCGGGCCCCAACCGGATCACCGGACTTCTGTGCCCCATGCGTCCCGCCACTTCCAGTGCAGCTTTCGTCAATCACGTCCTTGATATCGCCGAGCAGCATGGCTGCGACGGTGAAGTGTTGCTTGCCAGAATCGGCCTGCAACGGGAGCGGTTGTCCGATCCGATTCTGCGCATTCCCATGCATCAACTCAGAGCACTGCTGGCGCTTTCGGCGTCCATGAGCGGACTGCCGCATTTCGGATTACTGGTGGGTGCAGCGGTGCGCCCGGGCACCTATGGCGTGCTTGGCTATGTGTCGATGACCAGCGCCACCCTCGGCGAGTCGATGAGCATGATCCGGCGTTTCGGCAAGATCGTTTTCGATAGCCCGTCGAGCCAGACGCACATTGCTATCAACGACGGCCGCGTGTTGATAGAAGACCAGCGCATCAGCGAACTGGAGCCCTACTGTGCCTTCTACCAGGAAGCGGTACTGGCTGGGTGGGCCTCCTTTGGTCGCTGGTTGATTGCCAGCAACGACCCCTTGCTCGAAGTCACGATGATACATCCGGCGGTAGGGGACCCTTCCCACTACGAACGTTTCTTCGGTTGCCCGGTGCAGTTCGGCGCCCGTAGCAACACCCTGGTATTTCCCGAATCGATGCTCAAAACCCGGGTGCAGGGCGCAGATCCGCGCACCCACAAAAGTCTGTTGCTGGAGGCAACCGTGCAACTGGGTCGCTCCTACGCGCCGTTGTCCGTGATTGGCCGCCTGCGTGCATTGCTGGTGGAAAACCTGTCCGTCGGCGACTTCAGCCTCGAAAACCTCGCCAGCCACCTCGCCATGTCGCCGCGCACGCTGCAGCGCAAACTGGCAGCCGAAGGCGAAAGCTTCACCCAGGTGCTGGAGACCATTCGCATGGAACTGGCTGACCATCATCTGCGCAGCACCGATGCCAGCATCATGGATATCGCGTTGACGCTTGGCTTCTCGCAGGCCAGCGCTTTCAGTCATGCCTTCCGTCAAGCCCGGGGTATTTCGCCGGCGGATTTTCGCAAGACAATTTCCAAACAGTAAATTGGCGCCATCCAACATGCACCCTGACGCCCAGCGTCAAGCCGTTGGACGAGGATCAGGTTAGCTTCCTTGCTACATAACAAGGAGGCAGAAAATGCCCAATGCCATCGTCTACGCGATCCCCGCGTTCATCATGCTGCTTCTGCTGGAGTTGCTCTGGAGCTTCTGGCGTCGCCGCCAGACCTTTGCCTTGAGCGACAGCCTCTCGAGTATCTCCCTCGGCCTCGGTGGCCAGGTTCTGAACATCTTTGCCAAAGGGCTTAACATCGGCCTGTATTTGCTGGCATACAAGTACCTCGCTGTCTTCGAACTTTCCACCTCGCACTGGTGGGTCTGGGCCATCGGCCTGATCGGCTACGACTTCTGCTACTACTGGCATCACCGCATGGGCCATGAAACCAATCTGGTCTGGGCGTCCCACGTCGTGCATCACTCCAGCGAAGAGTTCAACTACTCGACCGCGATGCGTCAGACCGGCACCGGTTTTTTCACTAACTGGTTCTTCTACTGGTCGCTGGCGATCATCGGTCTGCCACCGACCGTGTTCATCGTCAGCGGTGCCGTGGTGTTGGGTTACCAGTTCTGGATTCACACACGTCATATCGGAAGCCTCGGCTGGTTCGACTACTGCTTCGCCTCGCCGTCCAATCACCGCGTGCATCACGGCCAGAACGACTACTGCGTGAACCGCAATTACGGCGGGGTCCTGATGCTGTGGGATCACCTCTTCGGCAGCTTTGCCAAGGAACGGCCGGCGCACGAGGAGCCGATCATTTATGGCATCCATGGGCAGCTCAAAACCTTCGATCCGATCAAGGCAAACCTGCACAAATACCTGGGCCTTCTGGAGGATTTCCGGCTGGCGGACAACTGGGCGGATCGCTTCAAAATGTGGTTCGCCCCACCCGGCTGGAGGCCTGCCGCAGCGCATCGCCTCAAGCCCCACCCGCCACATGACATCAGCGCGTTCCGCATCTACCGTCCGCGTATTTCCAGCGCAACTGCGCTCTATTGCTTGCTACAGATGGTGCTGGTCATGCCTTTGGGGCTGAGTTTCATTGCCCTGGCTTTTCAGCTCAGCCTGCCCTGGCAAGTGCTCGGCGCGACGTGGATTCTGGCCTCGCTGTGGGTACTGGGGCGCACCCTCGAAAATGCACCGGGGCATGGTCGCTGGCAAGTGTTGTGGCTTTGCTCGTTGGCCACCCCGGGGGCCATCGCCCACCTGCAATGGGGTTTGCCGATTGCCTGGGTAATGACGCTGTTCTGTGTGGCTAGCCTGGTGCTGCTGGGTACGCTTGTGCGTTCGCTGCGCCGTCCGTTGCCAGTGGAGGCGTGAGTCATGACCAGCGTGATTTGCGAACTGCTGCTGTGCATCGCGTGCCTCTGGGCATGCACAGTCAGCATGAAAGACCGACAAGGCTGGCGTGCGATTGGCTTCCTGCTCATAGCGGCAACCGCAACGGCCGGCGCCCTGGTGTATGCCGGGCTTGAGCAGGTGCAGCCTGCGCATCAAGCCATGTCGGCTGTTTCCGGACGCATCGCCCTGCTGTTGATCGCCGTTGGCTGCTTGCAGCGCACGCCCCATCGGTTGCTGCTGATCGCCAGCGCCGCGGTCCTGCTGTGGGTCCCGGAACAATTGGCCTTGGCCGGCAACCTGCTCGCACTGGTCGCCATCGCCTGGCCAGGCCGCTCGCGACGCTGGTCATTGGCAGTCGCAGGCAGCCTGCTGTTCATCTTTGCCAGACTGGTGGGCGGGGCCCGTGGCGAATGGCATGGCATCGCTCGCCTCGACATCTATCACCTGACGTTAATGCTGGCCGCGCTTTCCTGGGGGATAGCACGCCTTGTCAGTACGGGACCGCTATCGCGCTCGCCTGCGACCCTGGCTCGCTGACGGCTGTGCGGATCGAATGGAGGAAACCATCACGATGTGAAAGCGACACGCCGCTTCGATAAGTACCTCCGGGCGCCAAAGTGGCGCCCCGGCTAATGACGCAAACAATAATAATCAGTCGTTGGAGCAGTTCAGATGGAATCCAATTCCCGCAAGCGATGCTTGCAGGCCGGGTCCGCCCTAGCCTGTGTTTTCCCCTTGATTCTCAGCGGACAGTCAAGGGCTGCTGAATTCAGTTTCCTCGACAATCAGGTCACCGGCTCATTGGACACGACGGTGTCCTACGGCGCGCTGTGGCGTGTGCAAGGCCAGGACAAGACCAACAATGACGTCAACTCAAACGACGGCAACCGGAATTTCAGTCCCGGCCTCGCTTCAGAGGTGTACAAGATCACCTCCGACTTGGGGGCGACCTACGACAATTACGGCCTGTTCGTGCGTGGTTCCGCGTTCTATGACACGCAGATCATGGACAAGCGCAACAACTACTACGACCACAACCAGCCTGCGCAGCCGAGCCAGTCTTATCCGCAGAACGATCATTTCACCCAGGAGACCCGCGACATTGCCGGCAGTCGCGCGGACATCCTCGACGCCTACGTCTACGGCAACTGGGACATTGCCGAGCACCCGGTGACAGCACGCCTGGGGCGCCAGGTGTTCAACTGGGGTGAAGGCCTCTTTTACCGTGGCGGAGTGAACACAACCAACCCGGTGGACTCTTCCAAATTCCGCCTGCCGGGCGCCGAGGTCAAGGAAGTGCTGATGCCGGTTGAAGCTGTCAGCTTCAACATCGGCCTGACCGATAACCTGTCGATGGACACGTTCTACCAGTGGAACTGGAAAGAAACCCGTCTCGATCCCGTAGGGACATTTTTCTCCGAGACCGACCTGTTCGCCGACGGCGGCAACACCGGTTATACCCGCGTCAATGCATTCTCCAACCCAACGTTCCAGCGCCTCTACCCGCAACTGGCCGCCAGCCATTTTGCCGGATTGCAGGGCACCAATTACCTGGACCCCAACGGCTACTTCAAAGTCTCCAACATCGGCCAGGACATCAATGCGAAAAACGATGGCCAGTTCGGTGCCGCCTTCCACTACATCGCCGAGCAGCTCAACTCGACCGAGTTCGGTTTCTACTTCGTCAACTACCACGCCAAGGATCCGGTGATCTATGCCGATTTGAACCCGGCGTATGCCGGCGTCAACATGAACCAGATGGCAGGCTTGGGCGGTTTCTCGTCGTACAACAACCTAATCAACGCGGCTGCCGCGGGCAACGCCAACGCGATTCAGACACTGGGCCTGGTCAATGGCGCAGCGGCGGTGGACCTGGCCAACCAGACCACGGCCAAGCGCGAATACGTTGAAAATATCCGCATGTACGGCCTGAGCTTCAACACCACGCTGGGCGATGCCTCGCTGTTCGGCGAGATCGCTTATCGCCCCAACCTGCCAATCGGCGTCGCCACTACCAATGATCTGCTGGGGGACATGCTGGCCCAGGCCGGGAAGATCGTCAGTGGTCAGACGGTCAACGTCGGCGGGCAGCAGGTTGCCCTCGGCGGCCAAATCCACGACTACGAGCGCGTGGAGGCTTTCAACAGCTCCATCGGCAGTCTTTACAACTTCGGCCCGGCGCTGTCGTTCAGCTCGTTGATGGGTGTGATCGAGGTCGCGGCCGAGCAGATACGCGGCAGCAGCCTGCAATACACAGCCTACGACGGGTCGACCCGCTACTACTCGGGACGCTCCAACGGCGCATATGTCTCGGGCTTTGACCGCAGCGATCAAGTCAACCGCAACGCCTATGGCGCCACCGTCATGTTGACGGGCACGTGGAACGACGTCTTCGCCGGGGTGAACCTCTCGCCTTACGCCGTCTACAAGGACGACTTCAGCGGCAACTCCTACCAGGCCGGCAATTTCATCGCCGGGCGCAAGGCTTACACGCTGGGTTTAAAGGCCGCCTACATGAATAGTCTGGAGGCGGAGTTGCAGTACACCTCGTTCTATGGCGCCGGGCAGGAAAACGCTGCGCGCGACCGCGACAACGTCGGTTTCAACGTCAAGTATTCCTTCTGAGTTCACGGAGAAAAAATAATGAGCAACATGCGCATCCTTGTCAGTACCGCGTTGGCCCTGGCACTGTCCAGCGTCAGCGCGCTGGCGGCGGTTTCCCCGCAAGACGCGGCCACTCTAAAGTCATCCTTGACGCCATTCGGTGCGGAAAAATCGGCCAATGCTGCGGGCACCATTCCGGCCTGGACTGGCGGAATAACGCAGGAGCCGGCAGGCTTCAAGCCGGGGCAACACCACATCGATCCTTTCAAGGACGACAAGCCACTATTCACCATAACCAAAGCCAATCTGGAGCAGTACAAGAACAACCTGACACCCGGGCAGATCGCCCTGTTCAACAACTATCCCGAGACTTACCAGATCCCGGTTTATACCAGCCGTCGGAGTGGCTCGGCGCCGCAGTCGGTATACGACAACACCTTTAAAAATGCCACCACGGCGAAACTGGTCGCCGATGGCAATGGCTTCGTCGATGCCGTTGGCGGCATTCCGTTCCCGATCCCGCAAAGCGGTGTGGAAGCGGTGTGGAACCACATCGCTCGCTACCGGGGCGTTTACGCTATGCGTCGCTCCGCCGAAGCCGCGGTTCAGCGTAACGGCGACTACACCCCTGTGATCAGTGAGCAAGAAGCGTTATTCAAGTACTACCAACCGGGTGGAAGCTATGCCGACCTGGGCAACATCATGTTTTATTACCTGGCCTTCACCAAAAGCCCGGCGCGCCTGGCGGGCAGTGCCTCACTGGTTCATGAAACCCTTGATCAGGTCCAGGAACCGCGTCAGGCCTGGGCTTACAGCGCCGGTCAGCGTCGCGTACGACGCGCGCCCACCCTGGCCTACGACACCCCCATCGCCTCCTCCGACGGTCTGCGCACGGCTGACGATACCGACATGTATAACGGAGCCCCTGACCGCTTCAACTGGAAGTTGCTGGGCAAGAAAGAGATCTACATTCCCTACAACAACTACCGGTTGTCTGCGGCTGATGTGAAGTACAAGGATCTGCTCACGCCCAATCATCTGAACCCGAAATACACGCGCTACGAACTGCACCGGGTGTGGGTGGTCGAGGGCACGCTGAAACCAGGTTCCCGACACATTTATTCCAAGCGGGTGATGTTCCTCGACGAGGACAGTTGGGGAGCGGCGGAGGTCGACCAATATGACGGCCGTGGCGAGTTGTGGCGTGTATCGCTGGCCTATCTGAAAAACCACTATGAACTACCCACGACGTGGACCTCTATCGATGCCTTCCATGACTTGCAGGCGCGTCGCTATGTCGCGCTGAACCTGGACAACGAGGAGCCGACCGGCATCGACTTCGGCCAGGCGATTCCGGATGGCGAATACTTCAGCCCGGCCGCGCTGCGTCGTCGCGGGACCCGATGATTCGACGGTAGCCCAACACCCTCCGCACCAAGGCATCCTCGATGGCGTGGCGGGTTGCGGCTTCCCTGGTTTCCGGGGCGTCATCATGTCGCCCAGCACGGCTGCTGACGGCGGGGGTCAAAAGGAACGCCTCTTCGATTTCGCTGCTGTACTGACCGGAGCCGACCCCGCACGTAGCAAGTTACCCTTCCTGTCGCTGACTGGACGGCGTGTTCGCACACGCAGATTGACGTCCGCCAACATGCTCGGCGCTCGGCGTAACGCTAACCTTTGCCATCCTATCGTGCCCTAAGGAAGACCATGTCTCGCGCCGCCCGTTCGCTCAGATACTTCGCGGTCTATCTCATGCTGCTGGGACTGGCGCTCATGCTGGTGCCCAACCTGATCATCACGCTATTTGGGATGGAAGCGACATCTGAAGTGTGGATCCGCGTGGTCGGCGTGCTCGCTTTCAACATCGGGATCTATTACTGGTTCGCCGCACGCAGTGAATGCCTTGAGGTTTACTGGGCGTCCGTCTATACCCGCGCCCTGGTGCTGGTGAGCTTCACGGTTTTCGTAGCGTTACAGTTGAGCGAACCGGTGCTGATGCTATTCGGGGTCGTGGATTTTTGCGGTGGCGTCTGGACCTGGTGCGCCTTGCGCAGCAGAAGCACGGAGTGATTGCTCATCGCGGGCTGCCACTGCGAAGATTTTGCATACCTCCCCAATGACGGTAACGGTCCGAATCTGCTTTTCACGACAGGTTGCTTCCGGCAGAGGTTGTGTAAAAACGTTTTTCAGCGCGATTGGAGCCCAGTGTTGGACTGAAAATCGCGTTTCTCCGCAAAAATCTAAATCGGCTGAGCAGCCGATAATTTTCAGATTTCGCATAGATGCGCAAACTTCAATTTTGATGAAGCGTTTTTACACACTCTGGGCCGTTAGCAGTCTTTCGTCAGCGGTTTCTTTTGGCCATCAGCCTTCCCATTGAGCCGCTAGGGGGCGGAAGAAAGTAACAGTGAAGCGCGTGTCGTGCCACGGGGTTAGAGCGCATGTTTTAACCCTTACGACATGGAAAACGTGATGAACCCTCGTAAGGGTGGTCAAGGTCAGCCCGAGCAAAAACAACCCGTCGGCTATTCGCTCCAGTTGATAATTGCGTTTAGCCTTGAGTGTCCGCAGCGCCCAATAAGCAATTAAGCACGTCGTCACATAAACGATCGCGTTGATCGCCAGCAGGTTTTGCCGAATCACGTCCTCCTGCCGGACATTGATCACCACACGAAGTATTCCTGATAGGAGAAAGGGCCTTTCATCTGATCAGGTGAAGCGTAGGCTCAGCCGGTAAATCGGTGGGTTGCGAACCAGAACAATCAGATATTCGGCGTAAGGTTGCGCGACATGCTTGCAGGGCAGTCCGTCGATCACTGCACAGGCGCGACCAGCGGGTTGGCAATCTTTGTTCATTGCATCTATTTTTTATCTCGCAATTACACAACTGCGTTGATGAAAAAGGAGCTTTGAAATGCGATCCCTCAATGCAATTCTAGTGGCTTCCCTGTTGGCTGCGGGCCTGATGTGTCACGCGGGCATTACACAAGCCGAAGGGGATGTCGCGAAAGACGTCAGGGACGGCGTCCGTGACGTAGACAAAGATGTCGATCGCGACGGAAAGGACATTGATAAAGAAGCCAAGGAATTGGAGAAAGAGCGCCATAAAGATGACCGGCATATCGATAAGGAAGCCAAGAAACACCTCTGATGGGTAACGGCAATGATTATCAAGAAGTGCTGTTCATCGGTTGGGTAACGATTCGTGGATCCAAATACTTGCGCCCCCCTTGCGCTGTTCTACACTACGAAAAGTTACGCGCAACCCCCTTAAAAGCCACGCCGGCCTTGGCTTGTGGCATTGCGCGGTGTCTTCTGATCACCCTTGGGCAACGCACCGACGAACTGCGCGCGTAGTTCATAGCCAAGCCACCGAAGGTCGCGATCATGGCCAGAGCTTTCAGCGTCCGCCTCTTGGTCTTCTGCGCGAGCATCTGTGCGCTGACATTGACCGGTTGTGCAACTCAGCATGCCGTCGAGCGTGCGCCCCAACCTCTGCGCCAGAATCCCGAATTCACCTACGATGCCAGCGGTGTGACCCACGCCACGCTGACGGCGGCCGAACAGCAGGTCAACGTCGGTAATGAGCGTTACGTTTCCCTGGTGTTCAACGGCGACTACGATTCGCCGCTGATTCGAACGCGACCGGGCGGGACCATGGCGATTCGTCTGGATAACCGCATGGACGAAATCACCAACCTGCATTTCCACGGCATGCAGGTGTCGCCTCTGGATGAGGGCGATAATATTTTTCGCGTGATCCAGCCCCATCAAGTCGGCGAATACAACGTCAAACTGCCGCTCGAACACAGCCCTGGCGCCTACTGGTATCACAGCCATTTCCATGGTGGTTCCCAGCGCCAGGTGTCCGCCGGGATTGCCGGGCCGATTCTCGTCGACGGCATGCTCGATCCGTTCCCCGAACTCAAGGGCATCAAGGAACAGGTCCTGGTTCTGCGTAATTTTCAGAAAACCCTGACCGGCAAAGTCGCCAGCGAAATCATCACCAGCGCCCCGTCGATTCGTACCGTCAACGGCCAGGAAGTGCCGATCATCGACATCAAGCCCGGGGAAACCCAGCTTTGGCATTTCATCAACATTGCCGCCAACCAATACTTCCGGATTCGCATCAACGGCCAGTCGATGCAAGTGTTGTCGCGCGACGGCAATACCGTGACGCGCAGGGTCGACACCGATCAGGTGTTGATCGGGCCATCCGCGCGTTTCAGCGTGTTAGTGGTCGGGCCGCCGGCAGGCTCCTACGAAATCGAAACAGGCTCCGGCAACACCGGCCCGGCCGGAGATGATTACCCGGCGACGAAGCTGGCGGTGTTGCGTTCCAGCGGTGAACGGGTTGCGACCCGGCAGATCACCAGCGCCTATCCGCCGGCAGAGGACTTCAGCAAGATCGCGGTGAACAAGACGCGTCAGTTCGCCTTTCAGGATTCGGACACCGATTCCAACGCGTTCTTGATCAACGGCACCCGCTTCGAACTGGACCGGGTCAACACCACGGTCAAGCTCGGCGACGTGGAAGAGTGGCGACTGTTCAACCCGTCCCAGGAATTGCACCAGTTTCATATTCACCAGGTGGATTTCCAGGTCACCGAGATCAATGGCATACCGGTGCAGTTCAGCGGCTATCGGGACAATGTGTTCATCCCCGCCACGGGATCGATCACCGTGCGAATTCCGTTTCGCGATCCGGTGATCCTCGGCAAGTTCGTCTACCACTGCCACATCCTCGAACACGAGGACGGCGGCATGATGCAGGCGATTCAGGTGGTCAAGCCCGAGGACTACGAGCAGGCGGTCAAGCTCGAACCCTTGGGCGGGCTCTACGGAGAAAACAACCAGTTGTGCTCCTACCTGCGCAACACCGGACAGGACCCGAAAGCGTCCAGCCCGCTGATCAAGCCGCTCATCAAGTAAAAGGGGCGATGCCATGAGCAACTATCGCTTGGCTGTGTTGTTGCTGGGAACGGTGTGCGGCGTTGAGTCGACGCTGGCCGATGACGGGCAGTACCCCAATGTCGGCATGGATTACGACGCGACCTTTCAGTTTGACCATGTGCATGCCGATTCGCCCCAAGGCGGTAACCGCAATAGCACGGATGCCTACCCGGACATCAACACCACGTTCTACTTTCGCTTCACACACGATCAGCAAATCCAGTTTTCCACCGAGATCAATCCCGTCGACGGGCCTGAACCGGGGCAGAAACGTTTTTTTGAAGACGTGGGGCTGGTGATCAACGACCTCAACTATTACCAGAACAACGCGAACTCGGCGTTCATGGTCGGCAAGTACCATGTGCCGTTCGGTCGGGCACAGGATCAGGCGCCCGGCCTCTACACTGAAGATTTCGTCAGCACCTACGACCTCGACGGCATGCTTGGCGGCACGGTGGCGTATCGGTTTTTCGATCAGCGCCTGGGCATGATCGAACCCAATGTCAGTGTCTACACCGCCGACAATTCATTTCTCGGCCGGCCTTACCTGCGCCATGGTGAGAAGCTCCAGCGCACCGACGGCGGTCCTTCGAATACCGGCAAACTCGACTCCTATGCGTTGACGGTGAACTGGTTGGCGATCCCGGCGGTGCCCTATCTGGAAATGCAGTTCGGCTACATGTTTAACCAACAGGGTGAGGATGTAGAGCAATCCGATCCACCCTTTGGCGGCGCGGCCGATGAAACCATCAAGATTGCGTCAGCTCGTTACATCTGGGCTTACGCGCCGAGTACGGATCTTGAGCCGACGCTGGCCGGAAGCTATTTCGATATCGTGCCCTTCATCGAGTTCGCCGATGTCGAGAACGAAGACGCGATTCAGGGCAACGACACACGTTACCTGACCACGTCGCTGACCTTCGATTTCGGTGACTGGGCATTGGGCGCGACACGCACCGACAAGCATCGAGAATCCACGGGAGGCGCGGATCGGCAGGATTATCTCAACGAGTTGAGCCTGACCTACAACATCACCGGCCAGATCAAACTCGGACTGTCCGCCGGCACCCAGAAAGAAGATGGCCAGATGTCTGAACTGGTGGGCCTGGCGTTGACCTATTCGGGGGGTTACTAAGCCATGAAGTGGTTAGCCGCAATGCTGTTGATCGGGCTGGCCGCCAACACGATGGCCGCCACCCGAACCGACATCGGCGGGCCGTTCCAACTCACCAACCAGAATGGCCAGCGGGTCACCGAACGCAGCTTTGGCCAACCGGCGTTGCTGTACTTCGGGTTCATGACCTGCCCGGCCATTTGCCCTACTGACTTGGCGAAAATGGCCCGTATCAGTCGGCAACTGCAACAACAGCAGGGCATCACCGTGCGGCCGATCTTCGTCACCATCGACCCGGAGCGTGACACGCCCAAAAAACTCAAGGAATACGTGAGCTACTTCGCCAGCGACTTCGTCGGTTTGACGGGCTCGGCGCAAGACATTGTCCGCATCACCGACGCTTATCACGTGTACTACAAGAAAGTGCCGTCCAGAGACAAGCCGGACCAGTACATGATGGACCACTCGACCCTCCTGTTTCTGCTCGACAGCCAAGGCCGCTACCTCAAGCACTTCGGTCGCGGGCAGGATGAGAAGGACATCGAGAGGCAGATAGTCGCGGCACTGGAGGGTGCAGCGCAGGACCAGTAACGCTCGTCAGTGTGCAACATACCGACGATCAGAGCGCCGTTTGTGTTCACCGATCGCTGCAGGGGGTCAGCTTCAAGGGTTTGCCTTAGGCTGAAATCGACCAGAAGCGACCGGAAGTGGCTTTAGAGTCCAAGATGCAGCTACCGGCCAGAAGCAATGGGATGGACTCCTCCTCACTTCGGCATCTTGAGTGCCAGACTGAAAGTACGAACCACAGTCAACCGTGAGAAGTAGTCCATACATGAAGCTTATGCGCATTGGGGTCGACCTGGCCAAGAACGTGTTTCAGATCCACGGCGTGGATTGTCACGAGCTACCCGTCTGGCGGCAGCACCTGCCACGTGATCGCTG
This sequence comes from Pseudomonas sp. LBUM1645, assembly GCF_059716185.1. Classification (NCBI taxonomy): domain Bacteria; kingdom Pseudomonadati; phylum Pseudomonadota; class Gammaproteobacteria; order Pseudomonadales; family Pseudomonadaceae; genus Pseudomonas; species Pseudomonas sp. LBUM1645. The sequence continues at coordinate 2,148,464 of NZ_CP166811.1, read as the reverse complement.
GCTGCAAACGGTGTTGGAAAAGATCGAACCTGGCTGTGAAATCGGCATGGAAAGTTGCGGTGGTGCGCATCATTGGGCTCGGCAACTACAAGCACGCGGATTTCGGGTGAAGCTGATCGCGCCGCAGTTCGTCAAACCGTACGTCAAGAGCAACAAGAACGACGCCAACGATGCCGAGGCAATCTGCGAGGCGATGAGTCGCCCCAGCATGCGTTTCGTCGCCATCAAGACGATTGAGCAACAAGATATCCAAGCGACGCATCGCATCCGGGCCGGCTGAATCGAACAGCGGACGGCCAAAGCCAATCAGATTCGTGGGCTGATCGCCGAGTACGGCCTCGTGGCGCCGAAGGAGTTACTGATGCAGAAGATGCCGATAATGGTTTTAAGGCACGAGTTTGCGCCGAGCTGTTCTGGCAGAATTAAAAAAAGTGAGACCACCACTGGTGTATGAGAATCATACCGCCATCAAATAGGATCGCCCGCACTTCTGTGGGCGAGCGCTCTATCGAGGAAATCAACTCATGCTTACCATACGGATGTCCTGCCAGGCGATGTTGGATCATGTCCCAGGCGTGTGTTCCCTACCCTATTCATCTGGTCCCTCCTTCACAAAGTGCCTTTGACATTTGGCGATGCTTTGATGCCCATAGAGTAAAAATTCAAGAAAGTACGTAGGTTGATCGTTCCTCGCCCTTGATCTGCTGATCAGCATGATATGAGGAGCGAACCAACGGTCCTGATGCTACATTTTTGAACCCCGCAAGCCGACCACGTAAATCTGTCGAGCGCTAGTCAACATCGTTACTGGAGTTCGAAATGGTTGCGCAATGAAACCGCAGTGCACACCGAGCACGGAACGGCGGGTTCGACGCTGGGAGCATGAAGCCGTCCTGGAGGAAATGCAGAACAGGCTGAGCAACGCGCCGGAAATGATGCGGACCCGAAAACGGACTGTTGAGTATCCCTTCGGGACGCTCAAACAATGGATGGGTGCAACGCACTTTCTCACGCGAAAGCTCAACGGGGTCAGTGCAGAGATGAGTCTGAACGTGCTCGCCTACAATTTAAAAAGGGTCATGAAAATCATCGGCACCGCTGATTTGATGAAAGCGTTAGCGGCGTAAAAACCGCTCTTTTTGCCCCGTCCAAAGGACTTTAAGAGGCTGCTGAGTCGTTTTAACTGCTCCTGGAAGCGTCGTGATGTTGATCAGTTTGCGAAACGACGGTACCAATAAGGGCGCCGGCGTCATCGCCGGCCCTCCTGGGGTCGCCGGTTGGGCGATATGCTGGAGAGAGTCGCCTTTCTGCCAGTGATCCCACATCAGCTTTTCCTGGCTTTCGGTGTAATAGATCCGAGGTCTCTGCTTCATCTGCAACACTCCTTCTGCTTACACAGAATTTAGTTGTGTTGCGACGACCGGTTGAATCCACAGCCAAAAGCAGTCCTTCAAATCTGCCGAGGCGCGCGTAGCTAGTCGCTGCATCTGGCTCCTCTGATAGTGCCAACCTTGGCTCGATGGATAGCAGTCGGCAGCTCATGTTTTCTATGCGCTCTTCACATGGGATTAATGCAGATACATCACTGTAGTTTCAGATGAACGGGGCACATTCTTAGCGCCAACATCGACCACCTCGTTTCTATCAATGAGAGCTAAAAAATGAGTGTCTTTACCCACGTTACAGTCGGCACCAATGATTTGAATAAAGCCCGCAGCTTCTACGACAACGTGCTGGGCAAACTTGGCCATAAACGTATCGCAGACCTCGCAGACAACGGTTCTATCTGGGGCGAGAATGCACCTTCTTTTTTCGTTTTAAAACCGGCTGACGGCGCACCCGCCAGCGTCGGCAATGGTGTGACCGTCAGTTTCGAGGCACCGACGCGTGCCGCAATCGACGCGTTTCATGCCGCAGCATTGGCCGCTGGCGGTACGTGTGAAGGCCTCCCTGGGCCACGTGGTTGGGCACCGAATGCCTACGCTGCGTATGCCCGTGATCTGGACGGCAACAAACTGGCTGCCTATTGCTTCAAACCCGTTTAAGCCCGGTACGAGGCCAGCCTTTGTCGGGCCGGCCTCACCCCTCTTTTTTAGCTTCTGCAAGCGGCATGGAATTCGATACTTCACCAAATTCCCACGCTATTGCTCACCGTAGAAATGATCGCTGACTCTAGACATTCCGGTATGGCTTGATTTCAGGAGACTGATTACCACTGAGCTGTACAGGCGCGTCTATAAAACAATAAGAATCAAAGCCCAGAGGCCTCCAATGAAGAAGCGTCCACTGTTGGGTCTGTTTATATTTTCGATGTCCGCAAGTTCTTTGCAAGCGCAGGCTGAGGAAACCCAAGAAGGTTTTGTCGAGGGTGGAGCCGCCAAGTTGATTGCGCGCAATATGTATTTCAATCGAAACTCATTGTCTGATTATCCCGATTCCCGAGGGTGGGGACAGGGTTTCCAGTTGGACTACCAATCCGGTTTCACCCAAGGCGATATCGGATTCGGTGTTGATGCAAGTGCCTACACCGCTTACAAGTTGGACGGTGGGCGTGGCACGGTGGGCACGGGAATGTTTCCCGCTGACGGCGAGGGAGAAAGAACAGAGTCCTCTACACTGAATGCGTCGGTAAAGATGAAATGGTCGAACACGGTTATAAAGTATGGCGATCTGCGTCCTTATAATCCTGTGTTCGCAACGCCCGACTTAAGATTGATGCCGATGACCACAAGGGGCTTTCAATTATTAAGTGATGATATCGATAAGGTCAGTATCGATATCGGGCATTTTTATTCCTCCCGAGGTTATACAACCACAAATCACAACGAGGGGTTCATGGCCGGGTACGCCGGGGTGGACGCCGGCGACGTGGACTACGCCGGGTTGACGTACCAGCCCGTCGATGAGGGTAGCGTTGCCTTTTATGCGTCTCGCGCAGACGATCTGTGGCGTCAGTTCTACGTCAATGCCAATTACACCTTCCCTCTGGAAGCAGAACAAACACTGAGCTTTGATTTCAACCTCTATCGCTCACTCGATGAAGGGCAGGCCAATGCCGGTGCAATAAACGTCACGGCCTGGTCGTTAGCGACCGCTTATGGAAACGGCCCGCACACTTACACGTTGTCCTTGCAAAAAATACACGGCAGTCAACCGTTCGACTATTTGATGGGCTCAGATGGCACTTACATGGACTCCATCTACCTGGCGAACTCTTCGCAATATGGGGATTTCAATGGCCCCGGAGAAAAGTCAGTGGGGCTCGGTTATGCCTATGACTTCGGAAGTACTGGCGGGTTGCGCACAACACTTGGGCTTCGTTATGTCTATGGGTTTGATATTGATAATGAGAAAGTCGACCCGGACGGCCTATACGCCTATTTCGCTCATGCAGATAAACAGATAGAGCGAGATATCGACCTGAAAACCGTAGTTGAAACGGGTACCCTGAAGAATCTGTCCATACGAGTACGTTATGCCGAGCATGCCTTTACCGGAGACAGCGTGAAACAACTAAGAATAATCACGGAGTTTCCGCTGGATCTATTTTGAAGAGATGTCCCTGCGTTCAAAACAAGAGGTCTTACATGAAAAACTTTTCAATAAAGTGCATTGCGTTGGCCGTAACACTCTCGTCGATGGCATTAACGGCTCAAGCCGACACGGTCTACATTCACGCCGGCCGCCTGGTGGATGTCGAGCGAGGCAAGGTGTTGACCGATCAACGCATCAAGGTGGAGGGCGAGCGCATCGTTGCCGTGGAGCCGTGGAGTGCACCAGCGGCCAATAGCAAAGTCATCGATTGGTCGACCAAAACCGTGTTGCCAGGTCTGATCGATATGCACACGCATATCTCCGATTGGGATATGACCAACAACGTGGCAGAGCCGCTCCTGCATTCGCCTCAGGATGTCGCGCTGATTGGCGCGAAACACGCCTATCAAACGTTGCGCGCGGGTTTCACAACCGTGCATGACCTTGGCACCTACCGCGCCTTTACCGATGTCGCACTTCGTGATGCGATCAACGCTAACCGGGTGCTGGGGCCAAGAATGAACGTGGTCGGCGCGTACATCACCGTTGCGGGCGGTGGTGGGGAAGTGACGGGATTTGCGCCAGGTGTGGAAATTCCGGCTGATATGCGAGTCGGGGTTTATCGTGATGCCAATGATGCGAAATTGAAAGCCCGTTACCTGTTCCAGCACGGCGTGGACACCATCAAGATGATGGCAACCGGCTCGGTACTGGCCGTCGGGACTGAACCGGGTCAAATGGAAATGACCGAAGAAGAAATGCGCGCAGTGGTGGAGGAAGCCAAGATTCACAAAAGCTATGCCACCGTGCATGCCCATGGTGCGGAAGGAATCAAGGCCGCTATCCGTGCCGGCGTGAAATCTGTTGAACATGCATCGTTGCTGGATGACGAAGGCATCAAAATGGCGAAAGAAAAAGGCACCTACCTGGTGATGGATATCTATAACGGTGACTACATCGATGAGGTCGGTCGCAAGGAAAACTGGCCGGAGGAGTACTTGCGCAAGAACACCGAGACCACTGACGTACAGCGTCAGGCTTTTCGCAAAGCGGTCAAGGCTGGGGTGAAGATTGCCTATGGCACCGACGCGGGTGTCTATCCAATTGGTACGAATGCCAAACAATTCTCCTACATGGTCAAGTACGGAATGACGCCGATGCAGGCGATCCAGTCCGCCACCGTGGTCGCCGCGGACTTGCTCAATTGGCAACAGGATGTAGGCGCCGTCAGTGTGGGTCGCTACGCCGACATGATTGCTGTGGACGGCGATCCGATTGCTGATATTTCGATCCTTGAGACCCTCCCCGTGGTGATGAAGGGTGGTGCGATTGTGCCTCCTGACCTCTCGATCGGACAGTAAAAGGAACATAAACCGGGGCGTATGATTCACCGTCGTGAACGTCGCCCCACTACCCCTGCCACAAAGGGTGGTTCTGCCGGTTCTAGTTCGGGTCCAGCAATCCTCCACTCCAGTTCCGCGACAAGCGAGTGCCAGTGAACTTCGCCACCCCCATACCCTGGGAAATGAAACGATCCCGATAGCAGGTGACCAGGCGCCCGGTTTGCTCGGCGAACAGCACCACTTCGGAGCTCGGATCACCCGGTCGACGCAGGATTCGTGCAAAACGCTGTCCTTCTTCGACGACATCGCCCAGTTCCTTTTCAAAGATCAGCACCCCCGGTTGCGGTGCAAGAATGGTCTCCATGTGTCCCATGTCCACGGCTTCGACGGGCCAGTCAGCCGGTGATACCGCATCGTCGATGACCCCATTTGCGCACAGCCAGGCATACAGCCCCTCGGCATCCTGCTCGGCGAATCGATCACTGACGTCGCCCTGCCCCCGCAGCTCCAGGGTCGCGGCCATGTGCTTTTCGGTGGTGCCGTCGCGTAGCCACGGCGCAATGATGGTCTCCTCGAAGGAGCCATCGCCGCCGTCGTCCCAGATGATCGCCACGTCCATCTTCATCGCCGCCGCCAGTTCACGGCCACGGGGCCAGAAACTGCGGTGTACATAGAGGTATGGCAGCGCTTCGTCGTCGGTGTGCAGGTCGAGCATCAGGTCCGCCGACGCCGCCAGTTGCACCAGTTTTTTTTGCCACTGCTGAACGTTGGTTGAAGGTCGTTCCATCGCCGCCGACCGGTCGAATCCGCGATTGAAGTTCTGTCCGCTCGCATCGTGATGTCGCCCGAGGATCCGCCCCTGGGAAAACTGCCCGATGCCCAGGGGATTGGCCTGTGGCACCACGGTCACACTGCCCTTGAACCGGCCCTGTGCTTGAGCCACATGAAGACGTTGCATCAACACATGCAAGACCAGCATCCCGGCGATTTCGTCGGCATGCACCCCGGCCTGCAAATGCACCTTCGGCCCGTGGCCGTCGCCCACGAAACGCCAGGCACCGACCTGCACCGCGTCGCCGTTATTGTTGAGTACGTCGAACGAAACATCCTGGACCATGTGTTTGCCCTCCCTTCATGACTGTTAAACATCGTCGCTGCCGATACTGGAGATTGAACGCCTGTTCAACTAAGCTCGCCAACGAGCAGCTACTTCAAGGAATTTTTTTGACTACCATCGCCCCGAAAAACCGCCGCGCCGATCCCGACGAACGCCGCGAACTGCTGGTTGCCGCGACCTTGCGCTGTCTGGTCCGCGATGGCCACGCCGGGATTTCCGTGCGGCGCATCGCTACCGAGGCCGGAGTGTCCGTTGGCCTGCTCAATCACCATTTCGGCAGCATCGATGCGCTGATCGCCGACACCTACCACAAGCTCGCCAGTGAGCTCACTACTGCCCTGCTCCACGAAATCCACCAGGCCGGGACACCGGCGCAAAAGATGGATGCATTCCTGGTCGGTTCTTTTTCACCGCGGGTCATGGACCCGAAACTGCTGGATGCCTGGGTGGTGTTCTGGAGCCTGATCCGCCACTCCGACCACGTCAGCCAGTCCCACGAAAAAAGCTACGGCGCCTACCTCGACCTGCTGCGCCGGTTGCTCGATGATCTGGCGGCCAGCGAATATTTCGCGATCCACGACACCCGCCTCGCCGCCATCGGTTTATCGGCGATGCTCGACGGCCTCTGGATCGAGTGGTGCCTGAACCCCGAGACCTTTAGCCCCGCCAACGGCCTCTACATCTGCCGTTGCTGGATAAAGGGGCTGCGACACGGAGCATTCGGAGCCGACGACGTCCTGTGACGAGTGCCGACCGAAGATCATCGCCAGGGTGCCGCTGACCGCGATCAGACCGGCACCGATCATCAGCGACACGTCCATTAGCGTGCCCCAGATCAGGCTCGACAGCAGGAACGCCCAGATCAACCCTGTGTACTCGAACGGCGCCAGCACGGTCGCGGTGGCGCGCTGGAAACTGGCGAACAACAGGTACTGCCCGATACCGCCCATCAGCCCTGCGCCGATCATGCCTAGCCAGGCGTGAGTCGGTGTCGGGGTGTAGGTCCAGGGCAACGCCAGCGTCATGCAGATGACAAACACCACATTGGTGATCAGCATCTGTTCCAGCACCGAGGTCTGGTCATCCACCTGGCGTAACTGGATGTAGGTAAACGCCCAGCACATCGCCGCCAACAGCGTCAGAACAATCGGTAACGGATCGGCCATGTTATTGGGGCGACAGGCAATCACCACGCCGACAAACCCGATAATCAGGGCGAACCACTGCCAACCGGTGACGCGCTCCTTGAGAATCACCGTCGCCAGCACCGTCACCATGATCGGTGCCGAGAAATACAGGGTGGTCATTTCCGCCAGCGTCAGGTCCCTGGCAGCGGTGTAATACATCAGCCATGCGGCGATCGACAGCAAGCCGCGCACCACCAACAAACGCCGACTGGACGAGCGCCATGCTCGCTGGACCAATTGCAGGCGACCCACCAGCAAACAAGCGACCGCCACCACAACCGCGCGCCAGAACAGGATCGTGGACACCGAATAATCGTCCACCAGCCACTTGATGCCCGCGTCCTGCAAGGACAGAAATGCGTAGCCCAAAGTGCACAGGCCAATGCCTTGTAGCGAGCGGTCAACCCGTGGCGTATTCATCATGCGGACCTGCGTACTGGCGTTCCCCGCCGTTCGGCAAACGCAAACAACGCCTCGATCAGGAACGTCAGGCAGACGTACACTCCGGCCACCAGCAGCAACGGCTCATACACTTGCAGCGTCTGGGCCCGCACCACGTTGGCCGCGCCCAGCAGGTCGATCACTGCGATAGTCGATGCCAGTGCCGTGGATTTGAGCAGCATCACGGTTTCCCCGGCCAGGGTCGGTAACAGCAAGCGCAGCGCCCGGGGCAAACGCACCCGCAACAGAGCCTGGCGCGCAGTCATGCCAAACGCCGAAGCGGCTTCCATTTCGCCTTTGGGCACCGCCAGCAGGCCACCGCGAATCACTTCGCCAACGTACGCCCCCACCGATATCACCAGGGCAAACACGATGTACCAGTAACCGTCGCGCAGATAAGGCCAGAAAAAACTGCCGCGTATCAGCGGAAACTGCGCAAACAGGCTGCCCAGGCCGTAGTAGAAAATGTAGATCTGGATCAGCAACGGTGTACCGCGCGTCACGCTGGTATAGAACTGACTGACCTTGGCAATCACTTTGTTTTTCGAAATGCGCGCCAGCGCCACAAGCACCGCCAGCACGAAACCGAACACAGAGGAAATCAACAGAATTTCGATGGTTGTCTGCAACCCTCGAATCAACAACGATGCGTATTCAACTGCCCACGCTGGAATCATTTCATTTACTCAGCCGGTTTAGTCAACAAGAGGCATCCAGCGACGAATACGTCGCTCCAACCGTCCCGACAGATAGTTGGACACCAGAGTCACTGCGTAGTACAGCGCCGCGGCCGTGAGGTAGAACAACAGATATTGGCGTGTCGACCCCGCCGCTTGCTTGGCGGTGTACAACAACTCGTTGGTGCCGACCACGCTGATCAACGCACTATCCTTGATCAGGTTGATCCACAGGTTCGACATCCCCGCCATTGCATAAGGCGCCATGATCGGCAGCGTCACACGCCGAAACAGTCCAAAGCCGTGCAGGCCGAACGCCTTCCCGGCTTCGATCTGGCCATAAGGAATCGCCTGTATCGCCGCCCGGAAAATTTCCGACGCGTACGCGCCCTGCACCAATCCCAGCACCACAATCGCCGCCAGTGGCCCGCTGACATTCACTGCGCCGTAACCCAACCACTCCATCAACGAATTGAGGAGCATGGAACCGACATAGAACAGCAACAGGATCATCAACAACTCTGGTACGGCGCGGAACAATGTGGTGTAACCACGCGCCAGTACCGCAATCGGCTTGGGCGCACCCAATTTGAGGCAGGCTACGATCAATCCGACGATCAGCCCGACCACAAAGGCCCCGGCCGATATCTGCAGGGTCATCAGGAGCCCCTTCAGCAGCGCCCCGCCCCATCCTTGTTCGCTGAAACCGATCATCTCGAACATCGTTGGCATTTCAGTCTCCAGTAAGAGCACCACCGAACCTAGTGGGAGCGTGGCTTGCCCGCGATGATTTTGGCGGCCTAAAGGGCCCCATCGCGGTCAAGCCACGCTCCTACAGGATTTGCATTCAGGTCATTAGAACGTCGGCTTCACGCTGGTACCGAAATAGCTCTGGGACAGGTCGTCATAGTCCTTGCTCGCCAGCAAGGTCTTGATCGCCTTGTCGAGTTTGGCCTTGAGTTCGGTGTCACCCTTGCGCAGACCGGCGCCCACGCCCTTGCCGAAGATCGGGTCGTACGGGACGGCGCCGAGGTAGGCCAGGTCTTTCGCGTCCGCAGTCTTGACGAAGGCCGCCATGGCCGTGCCATCGGCCATCATCAGGTCGATACGACCGGCAATCATGTCGGCGTTGGCCGAGTCCTGGGTGTCGTAATACTTAACGTCGGCAATTTTTTCGTAGTAAGTCTTCAGGTAGCTGGCGCTCACCGTCGAGTTCTGCACGCCGATGGTCTTGCCCTTGAGGTCGTCGGGGTATTTTTTTACCGAAGCTTCCTTCGGCCCGACAACGGCTATCACTGAGTCGTAGTAGGCCTTGCTGAAAGCGATCTGCTTTTCACGTTCTTCGGTCACCGACATCGAGGAGAAAATCACGTCGATCTTCTTCGCCAGCAGCGATGGAATGATCCCGTCCCATGCCACTTCCTTGATCTCGCACTCGGCTTTCATTTCACTGCACAGCTTGTGGATCAGGTCGACCTCAAAGCCCTTCCACTCACCGTTGGCCTGTTTCTCGGTGTACGGCGGATAGGGTTCGGCCGCCACCGCGAACCTGATCGGCTGAGCCTGTGCCGCGCTCATGCCGGCCAGCATTACGCAGGCCACGCCGGTAAACCAGTTTGCAAATCGTCGATTCCCCATGATTCTTTTCCCGTCTTTTTATGATGGATTAGCGAGTCTGATGAGCGTTGACGAACTGTCGGCAACGTTCGCTGCGTGGGTGTACGAACACTTCATCCGGCGAACCGGTTTCCTCGATCAGCCCTTGATGCAAAAAGGCAACTTTGGACGAAACATCACGTGCGAAGGCCATTTCATGGGTCACCAGGATCATGGTCCGGCCTTCTTCGGCGAGAGAGCGGATCACCCGCAGCACTTCGCCGACCAGTTCCGGGTCGAGTGCCGAGGTGGGTTCATCGAACAGCATGACCTTGGGCCGCATGGCCAAGGCACGGGCGATGGCCACCCGTTGTTGCTGTCCCCCGGAAAGAAACGCCGGGTACTCGTTACGCTTGGCTGCAAGCCCGACACGTTCGAGCAAGGCTTCGGCCCGTTCAGTGGCTTCGGCACGGCTTTCACGCAGGACCTGGGTCGGCGCTTCGATAAGGTTTTCCAGCACCGTGCGATGGGGCCAGAGGTTGAAGTTCTGGAACACCATGCCCAGGCTCGACCTAATGCGCACAAGCTGCTTGGCGTCGGACACCAGCGGCAGGCCAGGGCGGGTCTGGTTGAGGTGAATGCTTTCGCCGTCCACGAGAATGCGCCCCTGGTCCGGCACTTCGAGCATGTTGATGCAGCGCAGCAAGGTACTTTTACCCGAGCCGCTGGCGCCGATCAGCGAGATCACCTCCCCTTCGCGGGCGGTCAGGGACACGCCCTTGAGCACCTCGATATTGCCAAAGCGTTTGTGCAGTTGCTCGACCTCGATCATGGTCCGGGCCGCAACGGGCGCCGTCACGGCTTCACGGGTCACGCGTGCAATGACGGGCCGCGGCGCTTCGCCGTTGACCACCAGGACGAAATCGCGGATACGCTGACAGGCCTCGGCCAGCCGCTCTTCACCGAGGGTGAACGACAGACGCACAAAACCTTGTGCGGGTTCGCCGAAGGCGGCTGCGTCCAGCACCGAGACGCGCGCCTCGCGCAACAGCCGCCAGGCGAACTCCAGCGAGGTCAGACCGGTGCCGCGCACATCCATCAGCACAAACATGCCGGCATCGGGTTTGAGCACTGAAATCCCCGGGCAATCCGATAGACCTGCCACCACCAGATCACGTCGACGGCGATAGATATCGCGCATGCCGTGAGTCACTTCTTCATGGGCCTGCACAGCCTTGAGCGCGGCCTCCATGGCAAACCCCGGCAAACCGTACAACATGCTCAACACCAGGGTTTCGGCATGCGCGACCAATGCCTGATCGGCAACGATCCAGCCAATGCGCCAGCCGGTCATGGCATGGGATTTCGACAGACTGCCAATCACCACGCAACGCTCGGCCATGCCGGGCAACGCCGCCAGGCTCAGATGGTCGCGCTGGAACGTCAGGCTTTCATAGACTTCGTCGACCACCACCCACAGGTCATTGGCTATGGCAAGGTCGGCGATAGCTTGCAGCTCTTCGCGGTTCATCACCACGCCAGTGGGATTGTTCGGGTTGGAGAAGAACATTGCCCTGGTCTTCGGAGTGATTGCCTTGGCCAGCACGGCGGCATCGATGCGGAAATCATCATCCGCCGAGCAGGCCACCCGCACCAGCGTGGCGCCGGAGGCCTTGAGCGTTGCTTCGTAGGTCACGTACATCGGATCGAGGGCAATGACCTCGTCGCCGGCATTGAGCAGGCACATCGAAGCTGCAAACAGTGCGTTTTGCGCCCCGGCCACGACGATGACGTTTGACGCTTGCAACGCGCGATCGAACAGCTTGCCGTAACGCGCGGCGATGGCTTCGCGCAAGGCCATGCGACCGGCGATTTCGGTGTAGTGAGTGTCACCTTCACGCAGGGCCTGGATGGCGGCATCGGTGATGAAGTCGGGCGTGGGAAAATCCGGATCACCGACGCTAAGAATGATGACATCCTCGCCACGGCGTCGTGCTTCAAACGCAGCGTAATGAATATCCCAGGCAGCAACGCCTTGCCCTGAGATTCGCTCAACAAAGGGTGAAAACCGCATGCCAGTGCCTCGTTCGAAGTGAAGAAACGCAAGCCCGCAACCAACCGGGAGAGAGATGTGAAACGAACATAGACCAAGCTGAACACTCGTTCAACAGAAAAATTCTCACGGTTCGCGTTCAGCGTAAACAGGTCGTTTTTACGACAGTCGTGGCGTTTTTGCGTAGTGTCATTTCAGACATCCACGGCAACGGGATGGCTCAGTGGATAGAGCTTTTCATCGAACTGCGACAGCTTCGGAAACACCAAGGGTTGCTCGTCATTCAGGTGTTCCAGGCGCTTGGCATAGTTCACAAGGAACGCTTTGCGCGCCTCGTCGCTGATGTACGGCACATGCCAGGCGACAAAAGGTTCCAGCACATCAAACCCGACATACGCCAGGGTCCCGCGCAGGATCGGCCGCAGCATGTCCTCCAGCGGACCGTGAATCGCACCGTCGCCGAACATGTGGTCGCGACCGCCCAAAGTGACGGTAACCAGCGCCTTCTTGCCGCTCAGGCCACCCTGATCGTAGAAGCGCTTGCCGCCGTAGCAGATGCCGGACACCAGCACCCGGTCGATCCAGCCCTTGAGGATGGCCGGGGCGGAGAACCAGAAAATCGGGAAGTTGAGGATTAACAGGTCGGCCCACAACAGTTTGTCCAGTTCAGCGTGGATATCCGCCGCCAACGATTGGCTTTTCACGCCCAAACGTTGCTCAAGCGCATACACCAGGTACTCGGGATTTTCCCGCGACGAGAAGTCGTCGGCGCTGGCCACCGGGTTCCAGTTCATCTTGTACAGGTCACTGACCTGCACCTCATGGCCCTGGGCTTCAAGGGTGGCGACAGCCTGATCACGCAGGGCTGCGGTGAAGGATTTTGGCTCGGGGTGAGCGTGGACGATTAGTACTTTCATGGCGATTCCTTAGACTTTTTCCAGCGTAGGGTTTGAATTCGTGGCGGCGCGACTGGCCAGCAAACTGTCGAGCCAGTCGGGGTCCATTTGCGGTTCCGATGAGAACAGCAGCCCGGTGTAGTCCTGGTGCGGCGGTGTGAAGATCGCGCTGCGCGAACCGTGGTCCACCACCCTGCCCTGTTGCATCACCAGTACCTCATCAGCAATCGCGCGCACGGTGGCGACATCGTGGGTGATGAACAGATAGGCGACACCCAGTTGCTGCTGAATACGGTTGAGCAACTTGAGCACGCCTTCGGCCACCAGTTGATCCAGTGCCGAGGTGACTTCGTCGCAAATGATCAGTTGCGGATCGGCCGCCAACGCTCGGGCGATGCAGACCCGCTGTTTCTGGCCGCCGGACAGTTCACGGGGTTGACGCTCCATGAAAGTCGCCGGGTCCAGTTCAATCATTTCCAGCAGCTCGGCGACACGTGCCCGCATGGCCTTGCCCTTGAGCCCTAGATAGAACGCCAGCGGACGGCCGATAATATCGACGATGCGCTGGCGTGGATTGAGCGCTGTATCGGGGATCTGGTAGATCATCTGGATGCGCCGCAGTTGCTCCTTGCTGCGCTGACGAAAGTCCGCTGGCAGTGGCTCGCCGTCGTACAACACGTGTCCGGCAGTCGGTGGCAGCAGGCCGGTAATCAAACGCGCCGTCGAGCTTTTACCGCTGCCTGACTCGCCGATCACCGCCAGGGTCTGGCCCCGGTACAGCTTCAGCGAAACATCATGCAGCACCGGTTGATGCCCATAACTGGCGCAGCTGTTGCGCAATTCCAACAACGGCTGTTCCTGCTGCGGCAAGGCCTTGGGTTCGGTACGGAAACTGCGCACGGCCCACAACGACTTGGTGTAGTCCTCCTGCGGGTCGCCGAGCATCTTGCGGGTCTCGGCTTCTTCCACCAGTTTGCCGTGGCGCAGCACCATGATCCGGTCAGCCATCTGCGCCACCACCGCCAGGTCGTGGCTGATGTAGATCGCGGCGCTGCCGTAGGTCGACACCGCATTGCGAATCGCCGCCAGCACTTCGATCTGGGTGGTGACATCCAGCGCGGTGGTCGGTTCGTCAAAGATAATCAGGTCCGGGTGGCAAGCCATCGCCATCGCTGTCATCACCCGCTGCAACTGGCCGCCGGAAACCTGATGCGGATAACGCTGGCCGATCTGCTCGGGATTGGGCAGGTGCAGCACCCGATACAGTTCCACCGCTTCGCTCATCGCCTGGGCGCGGCTCATGCCGCCGTTTTTTACCGCGGTTTCCACGTGCTGGTCGATCAGCCTGTGGGCCGGGTTGAAAGAAGCCGCCGCACTCTGCGCGACGTAGGCGATGCGCAAGCCACGTAATTTACGCAGGGCTTCGGGTTTGGCCTTGAGCAGGTCGATACCGTCGAAATGCACCGAGCCGCCGGTGATCCGGCAGCCATCGCGGGTGTAGCCCATGGCCGACAGGCCGAGGGTCGATTTGCCCGCCCCCGACTCGCCGATCAGGCCCAGCACCTCACCGCGTTGCAGGGTCAGGTCGATGCCCTTGATCAGCGGATGCCAGGCGTCTTCGAAGTGACCTTCAATGTGCAGATCGCGGATTTCCAGCAAAGTGTTGGATGTCGTCATGTTCAGCATTCCTTGAGGCCGCTGGATCTGTGCAGCATCCAGTCGACGACGAAGTTGACGCTGACCGTGATCAACGCCACGGCCAGGGCGGGTAGCAACGGGCTGATGTCGCCAAAGGTGATCAAGACGGCGTTGTCGCGCACCATGCTGCCCCAGTCGGCGGTGGGCGGTTGAATGCCCAGGCCGAGGAACGACAGCGCGCTGATGAACAGGAACACGAAGCAGAAACGCAGGCCGAATTCGGCAATCAGCGGCGCCGCCGCGTTTGGCAGAACTTCGCGGGTCACCAGCCACCACAGGCCTTCACCGCGCAGGCGCGCGGCTTCGACGAAGTCCTGCACCACCACGTTCATCGCCACCGCCCTTGAGAGGCGAAACACTCGGGTCGCATCCAGCAGCGCGATGACCAGCACCAGCGACGTCGCGGTGGTGCCGACCACGCTGAGGATCAACAAGGCAAAGATCAGTTGCGGAATCGCCATCAGGATGTCCACCACCCGCGACAGGCCCTGATCGATCACACCACCCTTGATCGCCGCGATCAGCCCGCTCAGACCACCGAGCAGGAACGCCAGCGCCGTGGTCAGGAAGGCAATGCCCAAGGTGTTGCGTGCGCCGTAGACCAGGCGGCTGAACATGTCTCGCCCCAGGTTATCGGTGCCCAACAGGAACTGCCCGCCCCACGGCGCGAAGCCCTCGCCCACTACCTGGGTTTCGCCGAACGGCGCCAACACCGGGGCGAACAGCGCCACCAGGATGTACAGCACGATCACCAGCAGCCCGAATTTCGCGCTCAGCGGCGCTTGCACTAATTGTTTGAACAGGCTCATGGCTTACCCCTTCGGATGCATCAGGCGTGGATTGCTGGCGATGGACAGTACATCGGCGCTGGTATTGAGCAGGATGTACGTCGCGGCGAAGATCAGGCTGCAGGCCTGTACCACCGGGATATCGCGCTTGGCCACCGAGTCCACCAGCAACTGGCCGAGGCCGGGATAGACAAACACCACTTCGACCACCACCACGCCGACCACCAGGTACGCCAGGTTCAGCGCCACCACATTGACGATCGGTGCCAGGGCATTGGGCAAGGCATGACGGAAGATGATCCGCGACTGGCTGATACCCTTGAGCCTGGCCATTTCGATGTACGGGCTGGCCAGCAGGTTGATCAGCGAGGCGCGAGTCATGCGCATCATCTGCGCGATCACCACCAGGCTCAGCGTGGCGACCGGCAGTACTGAACGTTCCAGTACCGTGCCGAGGGAGGCGTCCGGCGCCAAGTTGGAAATGCTCGGAAACCAGTTGAGTTTTACTGCGAACAACAGGATCAGGAGGTAGGCGACGAAGAACTCGGGGAACGACACCGCGCTCAGGGCCGAGGTATTGAGCAAACGGTCGAACCAGCTGTTGCGATACAACGCGGCGAGCATCCCCAGCAGCAAGGCCAGCGGCACCGACACCAGCGCCGCCAGCAACGCCAGGCTGAAAGTGTTGCCCAGGCGTGTGCCGACCAGTTCGGCGATCGGCCGCTGGTTGGCCAGCGATACGCCGAGGTCGCCTTGCAGCAGGTGCCAGATCCAATGCCCGAAACGGGTCAGCGGTGGCAGGTCCAGGCCCAGTTGCGCACGGAACGCCGCCACGGTTTCCGCAGTGGCGGACTGGCCGAGCATGGTCTGGGCGATGTCGCCCGGCAGCATGCCGACCGCGAGAAAAATGATCACTGACACCGCAAACAGCGACAACAGCCCCAATGCCAAACGCTGCGCCAACAGCTTGAAAATACTCTTCATCGTGCAGTTCCTTGAATTGGGCACGCTGGTGAAGACCACCACAACTAATGTGGGAGCGAGCCTGCTCGCTCCCACATTTGATCTTCAGTGTTTTAACTATCCCGATTTACGCCTGCCACCAACGCTCGATCACGCGCAGTCCATCCAGCTCGCCATACGGCGCAGTCTGCCCACCGTGCATGACCCGGTTGGAACGAGCCGCCACGGAACTGGCGAACAGCGGCACGATCGCCCCGCCATCGTCCCGGCACAGCGACTGCATTTCGTTGTACATCTCGCGGCGCAACGGATCGTTCATTTCGCCCCGGGCGGCGTTGAGCAATTGGTTGAAACGCGGGTTGTCCCAGTGGGTTTCGTTCCAGGCCGCACCCTTGGCGTAACCAATGCTGAACATGCGGTCGGCGGTCAGGCTGCTGTACCAGAACGAGGTGGTGAGCGGTTGTTTCATCCAGACATTGGAGAAATAACCATCGGAGGGTTCGCGCACCACATCGATGTCGATCCCGGCCGCACGCGCCTGCTCCTTGAACAACACCGAGGCGTCCACCGCGCCGGTGTACGCCGCATCGGAGGCTTGCAGGCGCACCTTGAGCGAATCCAGGCCGGCCTTTTTCAGGTAGAAACGCGACTTGTCCGGATCGTAGCTGCGTTGCTCCAGCGCATTGTTGATGAAGCGGCTGCCCGGCTGGATCGGGTGATCGTTACCCACCAGACCGTAACCGTACAGCACCGAAGCGAGCAGGGTTTCGCGGTTGATCGCGTGCTTCATCGCCATGCGCACGTCGTTGTTCTGAAAGACCTGGCTGTCAGTGAGCATCGGGAAGGTGTAGTGCTGGGCGCCCTTGGTTTCTTCGATGACCAGGTTCGGATTGCGCTTGAGCAGTGCCACGGTTTTCAGGTCGACCTTGTTGATCACGTCCACTTGCCCGGTGACCAACGCGTTGATTCGCGCGGCGCCATCGGCGATCCCGATCAGTTCGGCGCTGGCGAAGTGCGCGCGGCCCGGTTTCCAGTAATCCGGGCTGCGTTCCAGGGTCATGCGCACACCCGGTTCGAAGTCCTTGAGGCGATAACCGCCGGTGCCGACACCCGCCTGCCAGTCTGGCACCCCGTCCTTGCTCGGCATGATCACCAGATGGTAATCAGCGACCACATAGGTGAAATCAGCGTTGCCCGAATGCAGTTCGAATACCACGCTGTCGCTGCCGTTGGCGCTGACCTTGGCCACATCGCCCAACACGGTTTTGGCCGCCGAGCTGGATTTATCCCCGAGGTGATGCTGGATCGAGGCGACCACGTCGTCGGCGGTCAGGGCCTTGCCGTTGTGGAAGGTCACGCCCTGGCGCAATTTGAAGGTCCAGACCCGTGCGTCCGGGGTCGACGTCCAGCTTTCGGCCAGTTCGGGGATCGCCGTGCCGTCGACGGCAATTTCGGTCAGGGTGTTATAGATCGCCGAGAAACCGACAAAGGTGAAGGTATCAACCCAGGAGCCGGGGTCTTTCGAGTCGGTGGTGCTGCCACCGGCCAAGCCAAGGCGCAACACACCACCGGGTTTTGGTGTTGCATCCTCGGCGAAGGCACCCAATGGCAGGCCCATGGAGAACGCCCCGGCCACAGCTGCGGCGGTTGCGCTGTACTTCAAGCTCCCTATAAGAAAATCTCGGCGCGGGAAACTTGATTCTTGGTTCGCTTGAGTAATCTTGTTTTTGTTATCGCTCATTGCATTGCCCCTGATCGAAAGCTAATGAAATAACCCTTCAAAACCACGCAAGGCACCGGACCATGGCCCGGTGCGTAAATCGTTCAAATCGCCAACCGTCACATCTGGATCGCCTTCACTTCGACGAATTCGTTGAGCCCCTCTTCCCCCCATTCACGTCCATTGCCGGATTGTTTGTAGCCCCCGAACGGCGCCTGATAGTTGAACGCCGCACCATTGAGAAAACACTGGCCCGCCCGCAATTGCCGCCCCAGTTGCAAGGCACGCTCGGTGCTGCCGGCCCAGACGCCGCTGGACAGGCCGAACGGGGAGTCGTTGGCGATCTGGATCGCCTGCGCCTCATCGGCATAGGGGATCAGGCACAGCACCGGGCCGAAGATCTCTTCCTGGGCGATGCGCATGCTGTTATTGACGTCAGCGAACAGCGTCGGGCTGACGTAGTAACCACGCTCCATGCCCGGTGTCGAGTCGCCCCCGCACAACAGACGCGCGCCTTCCTCCTGACCGACCTTGATGTAATCGAGCACGGTGCGCCTTTGCGCCGCCGAACACATCGGGCCAAGGAAGCTCTGCGGATCGAGCGGATCGCCCATGCGCAGGCTCAGGGTTTCCTCCAACGCAATTTCAACCGCTTCGGCATAACGGCTGGCGGGCAGCAGCATGCGGGTCAACGCGGTGCAGGTTTGCCCTGAGTTGATCATCACGTCCTGCACGCCGTAGCGCACGGCAGCGTCCAGATCCGCATCCTCGGCGATCAGCAGCGCCGACTTGCCACCGAGTTCCAGGCATACCCGTTTCACCGAAGGCGCCGCCGCTTGCGCAACGCGCACACCCGCGCCGGTGGAACCGGTGAACGACACCATGTCCACGTCCGGGTGTTTGGCCAGGGCTTCGCCGACCTTCGCTCCCGGCCCGCTGACCAAGTTGAATACACCGGCCGGCAAGCCGATATCCTCGATCATCTGCGCCAGCAAAAACGCATGCAGCGGGGTGTCCTGGCTTGGCTTGACCACCACTGTGCAACCGGCCGCCAGTGCCGGGCCGAGCTTGCCGATCAGCTGGTGCAGCGGATAGTTCCACGGGTTGATGAACGCGCAGACGCCTACCGCTTCGCGGATCACCAGCGAGTTGCCGACCTCGCGCACTTCGTCCATCAAACCGGCGAGTTCGACGTACTGCTCCAGACCGATGATCGGCCCGTCCACTTGTACCGAACGGCTCCATTGCACCGGCATGCCAAGTTCGGTGGTGATCACCGCCGCCATTTCGTCGGCACGGGTTTGCATTTGTTCTGCAAGAGCGCGGATGTACCCGGCGCGCACACTCGATGGCGTCCGTGACCATGGCCCAAAGGCCTTGCGCGCCGCCGCCACGGCGAGGTCGACATCGCGTTCATCGCCCAGCGGCACGCTGCCGGCGACGTCCTCAGTGGCCGGGTTGATCACCTCGGCGACACCTTGCCCCGACGGGGTTTGCCAGCGTCCGTCAATGAACAGTGATTGGTGATTAAGCATGTACCTGAACCTCCATCAATTCGTGAGCACAACGGGCGATGCGCTGGCAGGCATCACGCAATGGCGCGGCCCCCACCACCAACCCGATTCTGATGTGACCGGCCGCGCTCGGACCGAAGGCTTCGCCGGCCAAGACCGAGACGCCATGGCGATCAAGCAAACGATCAGCGAACGCTTGGGCGCTGAGCCCGGTTTCGCGTATATCGACCATTACGAACATCCCGCCATCGGGTTTCAAGGCGCGCACGCCGGGGCAGTCGCCCAGGCATTCGCAGACCAGATCGCGACGTTGGCGATAGGCTTCGCGCATGGCGTCCAGTTCCGGCAGCTGGCTTTCCAGCGCCACCACGGCGGCGTCCTGGATGAAATCCGGCGAGCCGTAGAGCATGCACAGCGCCAGGTTTTCCAGATGCGCGGACAACGAGGATGGCGCCACCACCCAGCCGACGCGCCAGCCGGTCATGGCGTGGGATTTCGACAGGCTGTTGAGCGTCGCGGTGCGTTCGGCCATGCCCGGCAAACTCGCCGGGCTGACGTGTTCGCCTTCAAACAGCAGCTCGCTGTAAACCTCATCGGAAATCAGCCACAGGTCGTGGGCGATGCACAATTCGGCCAAGGCCTGCCAGATGCTGCGCGGCAGGCTCGCCCCCGATGGGTTGTGCGGGCTGTTCAGCACCAGGGCGCGGGTACGCGGGGTGATACGGCTGGCGACGTCTTCGGGCAGCACGCGAAAACCGTTTTCCGAACGCACCGGCACGGGCACCACCACGGCGCCGCAGGCACCGAACACCGCTTCGTAGGTGACGTACATCGGTTCGGCGACGATCACTTCATCACCCGGATTGAGCACGCACTGAGCCACACTGAACAGTGCGCACTGTGCGCCGGCCAGCACCGTGACCTCGTCCGCCGTCACCCGTTGCCCACTGCGTTGCCCGTGGCGTTTGGCGATGGCTTCACGCAAGGCGCGCTTGCCACGCACCTCGGCGTAGTGAGTATTGCCGGACAACAAACTGTCGATGGCACCCTGCACGATGGGCGGCGGCGTATCGAAGTCCGGGTCGCCCACCGACAGCAGCAAGATGTCTTCGCCCTGCTCGCGCATTGCCAGTGCGCGGTAATGAATATCCCAGGCGGCAGCGCCGTCACCGGCGATACGTTGAGTCAGATCGGAAAAGCGCATGGTCCTGTTCCCTCAAAAGAAGTCCCTTAAAAGAAGCCCCTTTAAAAAGCCCCGCTAAACAAAGGTGAAAATCAGTTCGCACAGGCATGCTTGAGTTCGATCAGGGTCACACCATTGCGTTTGAAACCGTGGCGCAGATCAGTTTGCAACTCGGCCAGGCTTTGCGGCTGGTTCACGGTGCAACCGAAAGCGCGACCGAGGGCGGCGAAATCCGGGTTGCGCGGCAGCACGCCGATCGGTTCGATGTCCAGCTCGAGCATGTCGTCGCGGATCTGCCCCAAGGCGTCGTTATTCCACAGCAACACCACCAGCGGGCTGTCCAGCTCCTCGACCGCCGTCGCCAGTTCCTGCGCGGTGTAGAGGAAACCGCCGTCACCCACCAGCACCAGCCCCGGACGTTGCGGCGCGCCAAACTTGGCGCCGATGCCGGCGGGCAAGCCGTAACCCAAGGTGCCGTAACCGGTCGGGTGCAACCAACTGCGTGGTGCCAGTGAATCGAAGGCGTAGTTGCCGGTGTAGGCCAGCTGGGTCATGTCGGTGCTGATGAAAGCGTTGGCCGGCAGTTCGGCAGCAATTCGCTGCAGAATCGCCTGATGGATCGACTGCAAGGGACCGTGACCGTTTTTCACTGCCTCACGCAGCGCCGCTACCGAGGCAATTGCCGTACTGGCATCACGCACGTCAGGCGACAGGCGCTCCAGCAGCGCCGCCAGCGTCTGTTGCGAATCACCGTGCAACGCCACGGCGCTCGGATAGAAGTCGTTGAACTTGCGCGGATCGATGTCCACCCGCAGCAATTGGGCATTGAGCGGCAGGCGTTCGCGCCAGAAATCGGTGTCGGCCATTTCGGTGCCGACCGCCAGCACCACATCGGCCTCGGCGATCAGGTTCCAGCCCGGTTCCACGCACAGCGACGAACCGGCATTAAGCGGTGCGTCCGGTGGCAGCAGGCCTTTACCGGCGACACTGGTGAACAGCGGCGCGGCCAGGCGGGTGCTGAGTTCTTGCAACTGCGATGCGGCATTCAATGCGCCGCCGCCCGCGATGATCATCGGCCGTTTCGCGCCATGCAGCCTGGCTACCGCTTCGTCCAGCACAGTGGAGGCTGGCGTGCCGCGACCCGGACGACGCACGACGTCGTTGCTCCAGTCGCGGGCAATCGGTGCCGACAGCACATCCAGCGGCACCGAAATGTGCACCGGGCGCGGACGCTCACTGTCGAACACCGCATAAGCGCGGGCGATCAGTTCCGGCAAGTCTTCGGCGGTCAACGCCACCGCCGAGAACGCCGTGATTGGCGCGGTCATCGCACGCTGATCCTGGGTTTCGTGCAGGCAACCCCAGCCCTTGCCGAGGCTGGCGCTGTGGTTGACGCTGGAAATCACCAGCATCGGAATCGAATCGGCGTAGGCCTGGCCGATGCCGGTGGCGGCGTTGGTCACGCCGGGGCCGGTAATGATGAAGCACACGCCGGGTTTGCCGCTCACCCGCGCATAGCCGTCGGCCATGAAACTGGCGCCCTGCTCATGGCGGGTCAATACGTGGCGAATGCCGCTGCCGGGCAAGCCGCGATACAGTTCCAGGGTGTGTACGCCGGGAATGCCGAACACAGTGTCGACGCCGTAGTTGGCCAGCAGACGCACCAGCGCCTGGCCACCCGTCAAGGTTTTGCTTTGCATGTTCAGGTCCTCACGCATGTGCGATACGAATCAACGCATCGACCGCAGTCGTGCCATCGGCGCCGACCAACAATGGGTTCACATCAAGTTCCAGCAATTGTCCGGCGTTCTCGCAGGCGTATTCGGCTACCGCACCGATCGCCGCCACCAAGGCGTCCAGATCCGCCGCTTCGCGCCCTCGAAAACCTTGCAGCAATGCGGCGCTGCGCAGGCTCAGCACGGCCTGGCGAATCGCCCCGTCGGTGGTCGGCAGCAACAGGCTGCGACTGTCCTTGAGCAACTCCACCAGAATGCCGCCGGCGCCAATCACCAAAGCCAGGCCGAAATCGTTTTCGCGCTTGATGCCGACAATCAGCTCCGCCAGCGGCGGCTTGGCCATCGGTTCCAGCAGCAACTGATCGAAAGGCACGCCAGGCGCGTAAGCGGCCATGCTGGCGCGCATTTTTTCCAGGGCAGCGCTTAACGCGGCACCATCCTTGAGGTTCAGTGCCACGGCACCCGCTTCGGTCTTGTGCGGCAACTGCGCGCTGACCGCTTTAAGCACCAATGGATAGCCCAATGCTTCGGCGTCCTTCAGTGCTTTGTCTGGCGTGCTCAGTACACCGTTGGGCGTCGGCAGGCCAAACTCGCGCAGGGCCTGCTTGGAATCCCATTCATTTAGCAACTGCCCTTCGCCTTCCAGCGCCTGCGGACAGAGTGGCACCAAAGCCGATTCGCCCAATGCCAACAACGCCTGACGATTGCGCTGATAACCGGCGATACGACCCCAGGCCGCCAAACCATCTTCGACACCCTGCAACGCCGCCACACCTTGCCCGTGCAAACGCTCGCGGGCATGAGCCGGCAGCAACTCGGGGAAGGCCGAGGTGACAAAACCGGTCTTGCCGTGACGCACCAGCGCCTCGCAGTACAGATCCAGCAGCAGGTCACATTCCTTGCGCTCGCCGGTAAATTGCGCCGGGTAATCGAGCACCAGCATCGCCGCATCCGCTTCAGTACGCAGAGCGCTGTCGAGCATGCGGTTCAAGGCTTCGCCGTCGCCCCAGATCGCCGTGGTGAAATCCAGCGGGTTGACCAGGTTGGCGTAGCTCGGCAGCACCTGGGCCAGTTCGCCGACTTGTTCTTCGTCGAGTTTTGGCAGGCTCAGTTCGTTGCGTTCGGAGTAATCGGCAATCAACCCGGCGTCGCCACCGGAACAGGCCAGCGCGATCAGGCTGTTGCCCGCTGGCAGGTTGCCGCAGGCCGCAGCTTTCAGGGTTTCGACAAAACTCACCGGACCACTGACGCGAATCACTCCGAGCCTTGCGAACAACGCGTCGTACAGCGCATCGGAACCGGACAACGAACTGGTGTGACTCAGGGCCAGTTCGGCGCCGATCTGCGACACGCCGGTTTTCAGAGCAATGATCGGAATGCCCTTCTCCAGAGCCTTGTGCGCGGCGCGGGCGAAACCCGGTACGTTTTTCAAGCCTTCCATATGCAGGCCAATGGCGGTGACCCGGGGTTCATCGAGCAACACGTCCATCAATTCGGCCACGCCCAGTTGCGCCTGATTGCCGACCGAGGCCATGTAGGCCACCGGCAGCGAGCGGTCACTCATGGACAGGTTGTAGGCGAAGTTGCCGCTCTGGGTCAGGACGGCCACGCCCTTCTCCACCGCTTTGCCGCCGTGGGCCACCGGCCACAGCGCGGAGCTGTGCAGGTAGTCGAGCAGCCCGTAGCAGTTGGGGCCGAGCAACGCCATGTCGCCAGCGGCTCCGAGCAGTTGTTGTTGCAGGGCCTGGCCTTCGGCGCCGGTCTCGGCAAACCCCGAGGCGTAGCAGATCGCGCCACCCGTACCGATGGCGGCGAGTTCGGCGACGCAGGTCAGTGTCAGTTCACGGTTGGTCGCGATGAACACCGCGTCCGGGCCGCACGGCAAGTCGGCAATGCTGCGCAAGCAGGGTACGCCTTCGAGGCTGTCGTGCTGCGGATTGACCAGCCACATTTGCCCTGGGTAACCGCCGTCGGCACAGCGCTTGAGCGCGCGAGCCATGCTGCGGCCACCGACAAACGCCACGTGCCGCGGGGCGAGCATGCGTTCGAGGTTGTCACGAATCGTTGGCGACATGGGAATTCTCCGGGGCGTTCAGCGCAGCAGTGGCCGCAGCAGCTCGCGGGAAATGATGTGGCGCTGGATTTCCGAGGTGCCTTCCCAGATCCGTTCGATCCGCGCATTACGCCAGATACGTTCCACCGGACCTTCGTCCATCAGGCCCATGCCGCCAAAAATCTGCACCGCCTCATCGGCCGCGCGCCCCAGCACTTCGCTGGCAAACAGCTTGGCCATGCCAGCGTCGCCATCGGTCATGGTGCCCTGGTCCATTTTCCAGGCGGTATGCAGGGTCAGCAGTTCCGCTGCGCGGATCTGCGTGGCCATATCCGCCAGTTTGAACGACACCCCTTGATAGGTGCCGATCGGCTGGCCGAATTGCTTGCGATCCGCCGCCCATTGCAGCGACACGTCCAGCGCTCGTTGCGCCTGACCGACGCAGTTGGCGGCGACCATTACCCGGCCGGCAGTCAGCCAGGCGTTGGCCACTTCCCAGCCTTTACCGACTTCGCCCAACACTTTGGAAGCCGGGACACGGCAGTCGTCGAAGAACATTTCGAAGGTGTGATAACCACGGTTGCTCACGCACTTGGGGCCACGGCGAATGGTCATGCCCGGGGTGTCGCGGTCGACCAGGAACGAGGTCACGGCGTTGCGCTTGCGGCCGTTGTGTTCGTAGGTGTCGGTGACAGCGAAGACAATAGCGAAGTCGGCGTGGCCGGCGTGGCTGATGAAGTGCTTGCTGCCGTTGAGAACATAGTCGTCACCGTCACGCACGGCACGGGTCTGGATCGCATTGGCATCGGAACCGGCGCCCGGTTCGGTCAAAGCGAAGCAGTCGATCTTCTCGCCCTGGATGCACGGCAACAGGTAGTCGTCGACCTGATCGCCGGTGCAGGCCATGAGAATTTTCGATGGCCGTGCAACGAAGACATGCAGCGCCCAGGACACCTTGGAAAGCTCACGCTCGATCAGCGCCTGGGACAGGTAATCCAGACCGCCACCGCCGACCTCTTCCGGCATGTTGAAGGCGTAGAAACCGGCGGCGATCGCCTTGCCGCGAATCTGCGCCGCCAGCTCCGGGGAGACTTCGTCGGCGCGATCGACTTCATCTTCATAGGGCAGTAGTTCCTTGGCGACGAAACTGCGTACTGCGTCCATCAACATTTCTTGTTCTTGGGTAAGTTGGAAATTCATGGTGCTACCTGTTGTTCGTGTGCTGATAGAGGTGTGCCGAGGCTCAACGACCGATAAAGCGTGCCGGGCGTTTTTCCATGGCCGCGCGCAGGGCTTCGTTGCCGTCTTCGCTGCGACCGCACAACAGGCCGGCGGCCAGTTCCGCTTGCAGTTGCTCGGGCAAGCTACGGTCGGCGCCTCCGCGCATGAGTTTTTTGGTCTGGGCAAAGGCAAAGGTCGGCCCTGTGGCCAGGCGTTTGGCGAGTTCGCTGGCGACGGTTTGCAGTTGATCGTCAGGGCAGACTTCGCTGACCAGGCCGGCGGCCAGGGCACGGTCGGCGCCCCACAATTCGTCGAGGAACAACAGACGCTTGGCCTGCTCGGCGCCGATCAGCCGTGGCAGGTGCCAACTGGCGCCGGCGTCCGGCGAGTAGGCCATGCTGGTGTAGCCGGCCTTGAACCGTGCCGATTGTGCGGCGATACGCAAGTCGCAGCACAGGGTCAGGTCCATGCCCCCGCCGACGGCCGTGCCGTTGATGGCGGCGATTGTCGGTTTTTCCAGGCTGTACAGGCGGGTCATCAAGGCATGAGCGGTTTCGGTCCAGCCGTAGCTTTCCAGCGCGCCACGGGCTTCGGCGGCGGCCCATTCGTCCAGATCGGCACCGGAACAAAAACTGCGTCCGCTGCCGGTCAGCACCACAACGCGGACCGCAGGATCGGCGTTGTAAGTGTCGAGCAAGGCGTGCAGGCTTTTCAGCGTCGGGATGTCCAGCGCGTTGCGCTGAGCGGTGCGATTAAGGGTGATCCAGGCGACGCCTGCTTCCACCTGACTGAGCAGCGAATCGTGAGTAGTCATGCGAGTCCTCGAATTATTGTGTTGGCGTGAGGTGATGCGACTTGAGACCATACTAAACGAGTGTTCAGTAAGGCGGCAATTGGTGATGGAATGGGCTGTAACTGGCTATAAATGTCTCTATACTGTTGTATTTATTGGATTATTTACTAATTGCCTGACTTCACTATCTGAAACTGTTACAACTTCGAACAACTGCCTACATTGAAGATTGGCAACGCTGTCGCGTCATGAGGGCACCTAATGCGCGCCGCAAAACAACTGTGGGAGCGGGCTTGCTCGCGAAAGCGGTCTGTCAGTCGACATTGATGTTGACCGGCATGACGCCTTCGCGAGCAAGCCCGCTCCCACAAGGTATGCGTTAAATCAGGGAATCAAGCGCTCGGCAAACTCGGCGCCAACACCGCCTCGCGTTTGCGGTGGAACACGAAATACGCGCCATAACACAGCGCAATAAAACCAAAGCCCCAATACAGCGACGGGCGCTGGGTGTCGTCCAGTGCCAGGAACACGAACAACGAGCAGCACAGCGTGATGCACATCAATGGCAGCACCGGGAACCACGGAGCTCGGTATTTCAGGTCGCTGAGTTTGCCGCCATCGCGCAGGTAGGCTTTGCGGAACTTGTATTGCGCCAGGGCGATGACAATCCAGGTCACGGTGCCAGACATGCCACTCACCGCCATCAGCACCATGAACAGCGTGTCCGCCGCTACGAAACTGGTCATCAGCGACACCAGGGCGAAACACAAAGTGATGCTCAGGGCGCGCAACGGCACGCCGCGCTTGCTCAGCACCGACAGGCCTTTGGGCGCCATGCCGGTTTTCGACATGGCCCAGAGGATGCGGGTCGACGCGTAGAGGCCGGAGTTGCCCACCGACAAAATCGCCGTGAGGATCACAAAGTTCATCAAGTCAGCGGCGTACGGGATGCCGACCATGTCGAACACCTGCACGAATGGACTTTCCATCAGCCCCGCCTGCTGCCACGGCACGATGGCCGACAGCACGATAATCGCCAGCACATAGAAAATCAGCACCCGAAACACCACGTTGCGCACGGCGCGCGGGATGCTTTTTTCCGGCTGGTCGGTTTCGCCAGCGGCCACGCCCATGATCTCGCAGCCCTGGAAGGCGTAGACCACGGTCATCATCACCGCGAACACCGCCGACAGGCCGTGAGGGAACAACGAGTCGCCGATCAGGTTGCTCATCATCGGCGCGGGTGCGCCACTGCTCAGCGGGATCGCGCCGAAGATCACCAGCACGCCGACCACGATGAACCCGAGAATCGCCGCGACCTTGATCCCGGAAAACCAGTATTCCGCCTCACCGAAGGCGCGGGTCGCCAGGGCGTTGAGGCCGAACAGCACCACCACGAACAGCGCCGACCAATACCAGATTGGCACCTGCGGAAACCAACGGGTCATCAGCATCCCGGCTGCGGTGAACTCCAGGCCGACCGTGGTGGCCCAGCTCATCCAGTACACCCAGCCGATCATGAACCCGGTGGCCGGGCCGATGTATTGGGTGGCGTGGGTCTGGAACGAACCGGATACCGGCATGTGCACCGACAGTTCGCCCAGGCAGACCATCACCAGGTACATCAGGAAACCGGCGACGAGGTACGCCAGAATCGCCCCCACCGGACCGCCCTGGTTGATGATCACCCCGGAGCCCATGAACAACCCGGTGCCGATCACGCCGCCCAGAGACAGCATGAAAATGTGCCGGCTTTTCAGGGCTCGGGTCAGTTGGATGCCTTTGCGATCAGTGCTTTCGTTCATGTCGGCACCTCAGCAGTCAGTGAGGTGCGCGGCGCATGACAGGAGATCATGGCGCGGGGAAGGATCAGCTTTACGGCAATTCATTATTATTATCTCCAATAAGCTTCGAAGGCCGCGCTGCAGCGGCTGAGTCGATTATTGGAACGCTATGTAAGGTCGCGTTGTACGCAGCGATCTAAGTTGTAGAAAATCGTAACGATATTGTAAGAGCGGTTTGTTCATCTGTGCTGCAACAGATCTTCCAGGGTTTGCTGCGCCCGTTGTATTTGCGCTTGAACGGTCGGCGCCAGCTCACGGATCGCCGGTTCGTCGTTGCCCAGCGCCGTTGTTTCCAGCCTTCGCAATACCTCGGCCAATCCACGAAAACCCAATGAATCGCTGCTGCCGGCCAGGCGATGCGCCAGTTGCGCAACCTCTGTGCAATCGTCGGCCTCGATTGCTTCGTCCAGCGCTTCTCGGTGCTGAAGAATCGAGTCGTGCAGCAACGCCAGCAGGCCCTGCACCTTTTGCTCACCGAGCAACGTGCGATGCGTTTGCAGCAACGGCCAGTCGATCGTCCCGCCAGCTACCAAGGGTTTTTTGACAATCGTCTGCCCCGCCAGCACCTGGCGCAGGCTGTCCAGCTTCAGCGGTTTGGCCAGAATGCCGTCCATGCCGGCGTTCAGGTAACCGCGTACCAACGCCGGTTGTACGCTGGCAGTCAGGGCGAAAATGCGGGTCTGGAAATTCGGCCCGTCGGTGCTACGGATCTGTGAGCATAGCTCGACGCCGCTCATCCCCGGTAGATGCACATCCAGCAGGATCAGATCGAAAGTCCGCGTCGCGCACAGCACCAACGCCTGTTGAGCATCGATGGCCAGCCACACCTGATGCCCATCCCGTAGCAGCAGCCCCTCGGCCACTTCACGGTTGAGCGCCACATCCTCGACCACCAGAATGTCCAGCGCCGGGTCCACCTCGGGAAGCGGCGCTACGTTGATGACATCGTTGGCCGGCTGCAAGAGCAGTTCGAACCAGAAACAACTACCGCGACCGACTTCGCTGCTGACACCGATGCAACCGCCCATGTGCTCCACCAGACGTTTACAGATCGCCAACCCCAACCCGGTGCCGCCAAAGCGCTGCGCCACTTCCTCGCTGGCCTGGGTGAAGCGCTCGAAAATCTTCGCCTGCATCGCCGGGGCAATTCCGATGCCGTCATCGGTGACACTCAGCCGCAAGTGCTGCCCGCTCTGCCCTTCAATCTGAGCGAGCAACCCCACTTCAACGCTGACCTCGCCGCCTTCAGTGAACTTGATCGCATTGGCCAACAAGTTGCTCAAGACCTGCCGCAAAAATTGCTCCGCGCCGTGGTGTTGTTCGGCCACCCGCTGATCGACCCGGCAATTGAGAATCGTGTCGTTGTTCAACGCCTCGGGTTCCACCAAGGTCAGCACTTCGTCGAGCAATTGGCGAATCGAGAAATTCACCGGCTCTGGCAGGCTCGCGCCCTCCTCCAACTTGGCGAAATACAACACTTCATCAAGAATGGCCAGCAAGCCCTCACCGGCCTTGTGCAAGGCATCCAGGCGTTTGCTGTCCTGCTGATTCAGCCTGGCGCCGCGCAGCAACTCGGCCATGCCGAGAATGCCGTTGAGCGGCGTTCGCAACTCGTGACTCATGGTCGCCAGAAACCGCGACTTGGCCTGGTTGGCCGCTTCGGCTTCGTCCTTGGCGCGCATCAAGCTGGCGGTGCGCCGCTCGACCCTGCGCAGCAATTCATCGCGATTGTCCTGCAAGGCCAGGCGGTCGGTTTCCCGGCGGTCGATATCAATGAGGATCGCCCGGCGCATGTCATCCAGGGCGTTGGCCACGGTGTCGATTTCATCTTCTTGAGCGTTGCGCCGCTTGTCCAGGCGTAACGGCTCGTGCCATTTACCGGCGGCGATGCGCCCAGCAAATTCGGCCATGACTTGCAAGTGGCGGGTGACCAATCGATAGAACAAGCCGGACAGCGCCACCGCCAAACCGCAGAGAAATACGCCCATCCACAACAAACTGGTCAACCCGGTGGCGTACAGGCGCTCATACACCGCGCCCAGATCCGTGCTGACTTCCAGTTCACCGAGCTGGCGCAACGGGCCGGATGGCGGTTGATAGTCCAGGGCAAAACGCTCGATGCGCAACGGCCCCACCGGGTTGGGGTTGCCTTGTAGCAAGTCGTAGTCCGGGCTGGTCAGATGCACCCGCGCCACGTCGGAAAAACCCACCAGGCCGCGCAATTGCACGTTCAACTGCTCCAGGTTCAGATCCCACAAACTGCGCTCCAGGCTCGCCAGATAACCGGCGCGGATCAACTCCATGCGCGAGTCGATCTCGCGCATTTCCCGGCTGTATTCGATGTACAGCTGTACGCTGCTAGCCAGCACGGTGAAGCACAGGCTGAACAACAGAATGAACAGCAGCAGACGCCGCAATAGTCCACCGGGGCGGGCGCGGATCATTGTGTGTGGGCCGGCAGGTTAATCATGTCGCGGTAGGTGACTTCGCTTTCATTGAGCAGACGCTCAATATCACCGGCATCGACCATGCGCTGCAGCTGCGCATTGATTTGCGGCATATGCGTGGCCAGCGGCGAAAGACGCGAAACGGCCACCCGCAGGTAATCCACGCTCAATACATCGGGCAAGGCAACGATGTCTTGAGCGCCGGGCAGGTTGGCGACGTACAACTGACCGGTGCGACGCTCTTGGGTAATGAAATCGATGCGCCCGCGAATCAGCTTGCCGAAGTTCTGGCGGTTGTCGGAGACCCATTCGATGTTGTTGTTTTGCGCGACCATGCTATCGAATTCCACGCCGTAGCTTTCACCGAACAGCAAGCCACCACGGTATTTGGCCAGATCTTGCAGCCGTTCGAATTTCACCGGGTGCTGGCGATTGATGAACAAGGCAACTTCTTCGCGCAGCACCGGCACCGTGGAAAACAGCATGCTCTGTTCCCGTTGCGCGTTGCTGTACGCCAGCACCACGTCGACCCTGCCTTCAGCGGCATCCAGCAGGCAGCGCTTCCAGTTGCCCAGCACCACGATCTCGACCTCGTAGCCCAATTGACTGAACAGCTTTTTCACCACGCTCGGCGCCAGACCCCGAACCTGTTTGCCGTCGCTCCAGGAAATCGGCGGGTATACCGGGTAATCGCAATAACGGACCTTTTCGGCCGCCAGGGTACTGCCGGCCACAAGCGCCAGCATCAGCCAAAGCAGTCGCCTCACAACCGTCACGCCGCCAGGCTGGCAGTGAACAGGTAACCGGCGCCGTGGATGGTGATGATCAACTGCGGCTCGGCGGGATCGTCGTGCAACTTGCGTCGCAAGCGGCCAACCAGCACATCGATGGAGCGGTCGTTAGGCACCCATTCGCGGTTGCGAATCTGGTCCATCAACTGGTCGCGGCTCAGGGTGTGGCCACTGTTGCGCAGGAACACGCTGAGCAACTGGTATTCGCCGTGGGTCAGCAGGGTTTCACTGCCGGTCGGATCGATCAGACGCCGGCGATCGGTATCCAGCGCCCAATCGGCGAACTGTTTGACCGGTTTGGACACAGCCGCCACGAGCTGCGGTGATTGCGCATGCCGAACCCGGCGAATCAGGTTTTTCGCCCGGGACACCAGTTCCCGTGGATTGAGGGGTTTGATCACGTAGTCATCGGCGCCGCATTCGAGGCCGACGATGCGATCGATTTCGTCATTGCGCCCGGTGATCAGGATGATCCCCACTTCCGAACGCACCCGCAGCTCCCGGGTCAGGGTCAAGCCATCCTTGCCGGGCAAACGGATATCGAGCATGACCAGGTCCACGGGCTGACTGGCGAGGCAGGTTTCGGCCAGTTCCGCCGTGGCGACACAATGTACCTCGTAGCCTTCCTGGGAAAGATAGGCCTGCAAGAGTTCGCGAATCAGCGGATCGTCATCGACGATCAGTACCCGAGGGGTCATTGCTTGGTGTCCTGCACAGGCCCGAAGGCGTGTTTCTTATTAGAATGTTTTGTTGCATCAGCGCCAGAGAGTATCCACTGTTGAACAAGTGATCAACAGTTGCTCGTCTGCACACAAAAACGCTGCCGTCCGCCGGCCTGCAAACCGTCGACCCAGGCCTCGCAGATCTGGACACCCTGCTCCGGGGTAAACGTGCCGGCGTTGAGTCCGGACTCCAGCCACAGGCCATCGAGCAAGGCACTGAGGCCGATCGCGGCGAGATCGGCGTCGAAATTCTCCCAGCCCTCTTCCAGCGCCAGTTCCATCAGCACTTTGCGCAAGATGCCGCGGTACTCGCCATAGGACTGATCGTGAGCCTGGTTGATCACCTCGGCAGTTTTCACTGCGCCCCAGAATGCCAGCCAGGCATCGATCAACTGCGGGTCGAGCAATTCGGCGGAAAACGAACCACGGAAGAACGCCGACAACCGTTCGCGGGCATTGGGCGCCGCCTGTTCCATGGACTCGCGGAGCAGGGTCATGACGCGCCCGGTGATCGCCATGTAGGCCTCGGCCACCAGTTCGTCCTTGCCGGAATAGTGATGGCTGATCAAGCCGACCGACACACCTGCCTCAGCGGAAATTTTACGGATTGAAGCGCCCTGGAAGCCATGGCGCTTGAGACAAACCAACGTCGCCTCGATCAGATTGGCCTTGCGCAACTCCGGTTCCATGCGAGAAAAACGGGCTTCCTGATTCATGACGACACGCTCCTGGATTCAATCACGGGGCCCGCGTTGTATTTACGAGCTGAACGACTGTACAGCAAGAGTGTGGTCAGTCTCCAGTCAGTCTTTTTCCAGCTCTTCGCCATGGTTAAACATAACTGCTGCGCGCCAAAGTAAAAAAACAAGTTGATTTTTTACTGTGGGTAAATTTTTATAGGGTAATAATAACAACGACCCGACCTTTCGGCGTCAGCCTGCCTGGAGTACCTGCCCCATGTCGACCTCGAAACCTGCTTTTACCCACCTGTTCGAACCCTTGCAGATACGAGGCAAGCGCCTGAAAAACCGCATTATGTCCAGCGGTCACGACACCTCGATGCCCACTGATAATCTGGTCAACGAGCAGTTGATCGCCTATCACCGTGCGCGTGCCGAAGGCGGTGCCGGGCTGATCGTGTTGCAAGTGGCAGGCGTGCATGACAGCGCGCGGTACACCTCTCATGTGCTGATGGCCACCGACGACGCCTGCATCGAGGGCTATCGCAAACTGGCGCAAACCTGCCACGCCCACGGCACCTTGGTGCTGTCGCAAGTGTTCCATCCGGGGCGGGAAATCATGGAGTCCAGCGATGGTTTGCTGGCCGTGGCCTACTCCGCCTCGGCGGTGCCCAATGAGCGTTTCAGGGTGATGCCACGAGCGCTGGATCAGACGATGATCGACGAGATTGTCGCCGGCTATGCCGCTGCCGCCCGGCGTCTGCATCAGGCCGGGATCGATGGCGTCGAAGTGGTTGCCAGCCACGGCTATCTGCCGGCGCAATTCATCAACCCACGGGTCAATCGCCGTACAGATGGCTACAACGGTGAACTGGAACAGCGCCTGCGCTTTTTGTGTGAAATCATCGCCGCCATCCGTGCCGCGACCGATGAGCAGTTCATCATCGGCCTGCGCATCTCGGCAGACGAACGTGACCCTGAAGGCCTCACCGAAAACGAATCACTCGCCGCCGTGCAGTCGCTGCAAGCGCAACTGGATTATGTGCACATCGTCGCCGGCACCTCGGCGTCGCTGGGTGGCGCGGTGCACATCGTGCCGCCGATGGCGATTGAAGCGGCTTACTTGGCCAAGGAGGCCGGGACGTTCAAGGCCAGCCTGAACATTCCATTGTTCGTCACCGGTCGCATCAACCAGCCCCAGGAAGCCGAGCTGATCATCGCCCGTGGGCAAGCCGATGTGTGTGGCATGACCCGGGCGCTGATCTGCGACCCGCAAATGCCGAACAAGACCGACACCGGCCACGTCGAAGACGTGCGCGCGTGCATTGCGTGCAATCAGGCGTGCATCGGGCACTTCCACAAGGGCTTGCCGATTTCCTGTATCCAGCACCCGGAAACCGGTCGTGAGCTGATCTTTGGCCAGCGGCAACCGGCGACAAACCGCAAACGCATCATGATTGCCGGCGGTGGTCCCGCCGGGATGAAAGCGGCTGCTGTGGCGGCGCAACGCGGCCATCATGTAACGCTGTACGAAGCCAGTTCGCAACTCGGTGGTCAGGTATTGCTCGCGCAATTGCTGCCACGGCGCAGCGAGTTCGGCGGTGCCAGCACCAACCTGCAACGGGAAATGGAGTTGGCCGGGGTGCGCGTGGTGCGCAACACCCGGGTCGACCGCGCTTTGGTGGAACAGGAAAAACCGGACATGGTGATTGTCGCCACCGGTGCTGAGCCGTACTGGCCGCACTTCGAACGCGGCGGCGAACTGCAGGTGGTGGATGCCTGGCAGGTGCTGCGCGACGAGGTGCAAATCGGCCGCTCCGTGGTGGTAGTAGACTGGCGTTGCGACTGGATCGGCCCCGGCATAGCCGAGCGCCTGACCCGCGCCGGGCATCAGGTGCAACTGGCGGTCAACGGCACCCATTGCGGGGAAAACCTGCCGCTGTACGTGCGCGATCAACTGGCTGGCGAATTGCACAAACTCGGTATTCCGATCACGCCGTATGCGCGGTTGTACGGTTGCGATGACAACACCGTCTACTTGCAACACACCGCCAGCGGTGAGCCGATGCTGCTGGAAAACATCGATACCCTGGTGCTGTGCCAGGGGCATCAGCCAGTGGACATGCTGGGCGCCGAGTTGCAAGGGCTGGTGGAGTTTCGGCGCATCGGCGATTGCCTGGCACCGCGCACCGCTGAAGAAGCGATATACGAAGGATTGAAAGTCGCGTGGGAGCTTTAGGGCTGTTTATACTCCGGGACTTTGACGGCTAACACCAAACCTGTGGGAGCGAGCCTGCTCGCGAAAGGGTCGCCAGCTTCAACATCAACGTTGACTGACACACCGTTTTCGCGAGCAGGCTCGCTCCCACAGGGATTGTGCAAATTAACTTAAGCCCCTTCCCGGTTCGGAAATCACCATGAGCAACAACAGCACGACGCAGTCCGCAACCGGTATCGCCGAACAACACTTTCTCGGCACACGCATTCGCAGCCTGCGCAAACGTCGGGGCATGACCCTGACGGAACTGGCTAACTTGAGCGAGCTGACCGCCGGCTACATCAGCCAACTGGAACGCAACCTCGCCTATCCGTCGATCCCGGCGCTGTTCAATATCGCCCGCAGCCTCGGGGTGACCATCCAGTGGTTCTTCGCCAGCGAAGCCAACACCAATCCCGAAGACGACGGTGTGGTGGTGCGCAAAAACAGTCGCCTGAGCGTGCATTACGAGGACGGTATCGTCGACCAGTTGCTGACCCCGCCGCCCAACCGTCAGCTGGAAATGCTCCAC
Organism: Pseudomonas sp. LBUM1645; assembly: GCF_059716185.1. Lineage (NCBI taxonomy): Bacteria > Pseudomonadati > Pseudomonadota > Gammaproteobacteria > Pseudomonadales > Pseudomonadaceae > Pseudomonas > Pseudomonas sp. LBUM1645. Next base: position 2,112,678 of record NZ_CP166811.1, on the reverse strand, counting down.
TCGCGCTTCCCGCCGGGCACGTACAGCCAGCAAAGCTACAGCCACGAAGGTGAAGAAGCCGGTTATCTGTTGTCGGGCAGTTTCGAGTTGTGGGTGGGCGAGCGCTATTTTCAGCTCAACGAAGGCGATAGTTTCAGTTTCTCCAGCCAGGAACAGCACCGCTACGGCAACCCCGGCGATGTGGATGCGGTGGTGATCTGGGTAATTACCCCGCCGACCTTCTAACCGCGCCTGCACCCCGGCTGAGTGACGCTCGCGCGCTTGAGGATGTCGCTTGGCAATTCCTTGAACAGCGTGTGCAAGCTGCTGGAGAAATCCAGGGAGCCCAGGTTCACTTCAATTTCATCGTCGGCGCGTACGAATACAGCTGAACCGCAGCAGTCCTTTCAAGCGCGGATAGCGACACCCTCAAAAAGCGGCGCGGTCAGTCATGCAAGGTTCGACTGACCGCGTTCTGCCGTAAGCGCTAGCTCGACGAGCCCGACCCGCCGAGCAAGTTTCACACAGACTTCTTTATTCAGACTTCATTGTGGCCAAAGATCGATCGGGAAGTACTTTTGCGATATTTGCGTGTACTTGCCCGATTCATGCAATTGCGTGAGCGCCTGGTCGATTCGCGCCTTGAGTGCGGTGTCACTCTTGCGCATACCCGCCCCTACTCCAAGACCATATTGCAACGGGTCCATCTTGACGCTGCCCGTCCCTTTTTCTTCGAACGCCGCCCCGTCCTTGGACTCCAGAAATGCTATGTCGCCGAGTTTGTCGAGGAACATGACGTCGATACGGCCAGCCACCAAATCAGCATTGCAGTCGTCCTGCGTATTGTAAATGCGGATTTCCGAGGTTTTGCCGTAAGCGGTCCGGATGAACTCGGCGTTAGTCGTCGAGCCCTGCACGCCGATTGCTTTACCTTTCAGACCTTCAGGTGTGAGCGTCGGATTGACGTCTTTCGCGGCGACGAAAATTCCCGACGTCTCATAATAAGGACGCGAGAAAGCAATGACCTTCTGACGTTCCGGGCTGATCCCCATCGAGTTGAAGAGCACGTCGAACTTGTTGGCGATCAGCGCCGGAATAATGCCGTCCCATGCCACCTCCTTGATTTCGCACTCGGCTTTCATCTGCTCGCAGAGCGCACGGATGAGGTCGGGCTCGAAGCCGGTGAATTGCCCGGTGGGTGTCTTGACCAGAAACGGCGGATAAGGCTCCGCGGCAACACCAAAACGCAGCTTATCCTGCGCTGCACTGGCGGGGGCCGTAAAGGAACACAACGTCAGACCGAGAGAGGCCAGCAAAGTGAGATTGCGGAGCATTCGTTTCATGGTCGATCCTTTTTATTATGGAGGAAAGGTGGAAACAGTTCGGTCCGATTGCGTGCGGATTAAATAAATCTTTCTACGCCCCGGATGCTGGTAACGGCAACCATCCCTGGATGGCTTGCCAGTCAGACTCTAGGGACGCAAAACGTGAGAGCGAGCAAACGGACAGGTCGGCGAAACTGCATGTCCCGTCGACGACGAGATCGCGAATGGCATGACCAGTCGCCGGCGAGAGTCCGAAACCGACACCGGACATGGTCGCGACGGTGACGTTATCCAGCCCGGCGGGACGATCGATGACGGGGCGACCGTCCGGCGTGTTTTCGATGAACCCTGCCCAACTGCGAATCACGCGTTTGTGAGCGATCTTGGGGAACAGCTCAGCGAGCCGTTTGGCGATATTGCATTGCAGGGGTGTCGACTGCGCACGAGTGTCGCGCAGATCGGCGAGATCGACCCATTCGTGCGGTCCACCACCATATGCCAGGTTACCGCGCAGGGTTTGCCGTCCATACAAACCATTGCCATCCACACCGCCGACCTCGATCAACGGCAGCGGTTCGGTCACGATCATTTCGGCGCGCGCGGTGACCAGCGGAATATCTACGCCGATTTTAGCCGCCAATTCACCAGTATGCGGGCCTGCGGCAATCACCAGGTGGTCGCAGGTGATCAGGTCTTGTGCAGTGCGCACGCCAGTCACCCGGTCGCCGTCCCGGACGATTTCGACGACGGGGGCGTGCTCGAGAACGCGCCCGCCGAGGTTCTGCAGTGCCCACGCATAGGCCTGCAGGGTGCGGTGCGGGTTGGCGTGGCCGCCGAAATGGTAGTAGTAGCCAGCCAGCACGTTATCGCCGGCAAAGGGCACGAGTTCCCGAACCTGCTGGGGGTCCAGCTCGTCGACGCGCAATCCGTAGTAAGCGGCTTCATTCACGACTTTTTTATCGAGCGAAATCTGGTGTTCATCGAGATCGATACTGATGCGATCCGGGCGATACTCGGTCGGATAACCGAGCAGTTCGTCCATCATCGGCCAGAGACGCTGTTCTTCGAGAAAGAGCGGACTGTGGTGATGCGAGCATCCGCCTCCGTTACGGCCCGAGGCGCCCCAGCCAATCAAGCCTGCTTCGAGAACAAGCACATCGATACCATCGCGTGCCAGCCACCAGGCGGCGCTCAATCCGGTCACGCCGCCACCGACGATGACAACGGACGCACGGGTGGACGATTTCTTAAGTCCCTGCATGGTGTCAGCCCTCATTATGCGGTGGGTTGGTTGGACGGGCGGTGTCTTGGGGGCGCTTGGCGACGGTCTGCTGCCCGGTGCACAGCCAGAACGGCGTCCACTGCGACGGCATGTCAAACCATGCATCCCAGCGGCTGCGCATCTGCGCCGTTTCCTCGATCTGACCAGCCTGTTGCAGTGACAACGGGCGCACAGGCGGACGAAACGAGGCCAGAGCAATGTCGTCGACACTCACGCCCGCGCCGATGCCGAGCAAGGTCGCCACCTGTTCGCGGCAACGACGTCCCTGACACGGGCCCATGCAAGCCCGAGTGAGACGCTTTGTCACATCCGGGTTGGGCGAGCCGTTTTGCTGCGCCGTCATCGCGTTTTCCAACGCTTCATCGGCGGGTGTCCAGTCAAGATAACGCGGCGGCTGGAGCGCCAGAATTTCGCTGGCCGTCACCTCTTCACACAGACAAACGAAAGGTTCGTTCTGTGCATGAACGGTGGACGCGCGCACCCAGGCCGTGCGACTGGCGGCAACATCGCAGACAGGTTCGTCGGGTATCGGCCTCTCGCCGATCTGAACGTTGTCGCTCTGAGCGATGTCGGCGCCCAGCGCGACAAGCGCGGTGTGCGCGGCGATCCGGCCTTCGCGCCGGGAAATGTTGTCATCGAGGCTTTTCGACGCCCAGACGCCGGCGCAGTCGCCGGCCACCAAAACGAATGGCAACGACGTGCGCAGCAAAGAATCCGTGTCGGGGACGTGGCCACCGCGTTCGGCCTGGAATGACGTGCTACAGCCTGTTGCCTCGACCAGTTCGATCGCGGGAATGGCTGCCACGCCAAGCAGCACGGTGTCGCATTCGATCTCCTTCGAAGATCCGTGGACGTGGCTGCCCGCCGTGTCGACAGCGACAGCGGTAATGCGTTTGACGCCGAATGCATCCCCGGCCGTCTCGCGAATGACATGCCCCGTCAAAACCTGAGCGCCTTGCTCGACAAGCAGGTGGAGCAGCGCTGGATCGCCGATCACCTGGCCGGCCTGTTCAATGATCGCTGCAATATGCACGCCCTTGCCGATCAGCGCATGGGCCGACACCAGTGCTTGCGTATCACTGCCAACCAGCACGGCGTGTTTGCATTCCAGCGCCTCGTAAACAGTCGCAAGGCGATGAGCGGCGCTGACGCCCATTACGCCAGGGCGATCCCAACCGTCAAACGCGAGGCCCATGTCGCGCCTTCCGGCGGCGACGATCACCTGCTTGAAGCGCAGCAGCCAGGCGTTCTGGTCATCGGCGAGGCCAGCAACGGCGCCGTCGATCCACGCCGCGGTGGGTCGTTGTGGAAACAGGCCCCATACCGCCGTGCCGAGTCGCACGTCGACACCGGCTTCAAGCGCCTCGGAAATTTCCGGGTGGGCATCAAGAAGGGTCTGCAGCACGCTATTGCGATTGGAAACCGCAGCGCCCATCCTTCCTCCGAAATGCAGCGGCACCTCTTCGCCCATGGTTTCAATGGGGACCGGGTTTTCGTCAACCAGGGTGACGCGCAGGCCATGGCCGGCGGCGGTCAATGCAGCAGCGAGCCCGGCCGGGCCCGCACCTACGATGAGAATATCGGTTTCGTCGCTGATCGGCGGGGCTTTGCCTGCCACTGAGGCGGGATCGTAGTAGATGTCTTGTGTGGTCACCGTGTTTCCCCCGTGAGGTATGCGCGTGAGCGCTGGCGCATGAGCGTTGGCATGTGGATATCGACTAGAACAGCGAAGAAGGCGGCTTGACGTCGCCTTCGGCGAATCGCGACAGACGGAGCTGGTGCATATCCAGTCCCGGATCGCCAGAGTCAATCCAGTCAGCCAGGGTCTTACCCACGATTGGGCCCATGGCAAAACCGTGGCCGCAGAATCCGGTGGCTACGGCCAAGCCGCGCGGCGACGTGTGTGCGTCGATGACGGGAATGCCATCCGGCAAGACATCGATGGTGCCAGCCCAGCGATTGACGATCTGAGTATCCACCTGCCCGGGGAACGCGTCCTTGAGCGCGGCCATGGCCGTTCCGAGCCCCCTGTTATTCGGTGGGATAAGGGGATTGCGCTGGTGAATCCCCGCGCCCAGCCGCGACGATTCCGACCACGGCATGCGCTGGTGCAGATCCGTCAGGCACGCACCGTTCAGATTGAAGCGAAACGATTTTCGATGCGCCCAAAGCGAAGGTGCATACCAATGCAGTGCGCGCAGATGGCCGAGCGTCATGTCGACGTCGACATGGGCGTCGTCGGCGATGTTGAAGCTGCCATCCAGCCTTTGCCGGAAGCCCACGCCGTTTGCGATCGTAGAAATTCCGCTCAGCGTTGGCCCGGACGTGGTCCGCGCCACCGTTCCCCGCACCAGCTGCTGCGGCAGTGAAATGCCGAGCATCTTCAGCAGGCGGAACGTCGTGACACCAGCGGCGCACACCACCGTTTTCGCCTTCACGTAGCCCCGCTCGGTTTCAATGCCCACGACCTGGCCGGCGGCGACGTCGATGCCTTTGGCACCACAGTTTTCGACGATGTGCGCGCCAAGCTCGCGGGCACGCATCGCGAAGGCGCGAGCCACGAGTGTGGGCTCCGCTTGACCGTCACTGGCGGTGAACAAGCCACCCATTTGCGGAACGGCGTAACCCGGCAGTTTTTTAACCACCTCGCGCGGCGAAAGCATCACGGTATCCACCGAAAAGCTGCGCGCGACGCTCAGCCACGATTCGTATCCGTCACGTTCGGCCTCATTGCCCGCGACGAAAAGACAGCCGTCGTTGCGCCATCCAAGGTCGGTCTGGAGTTCGTGCTCAAGCGAGCGCCAGATCTCGATGCTGGCTTGCATCAGTGGCAATTCGGCTTCGTCACGCGATTGCTGGCGAACAAAACCCCACGCGCGAGACGATTGCTGACCGGCGATCACGCTTTTATCGAGGAGAAGAACCTTCGCGCCCGCTTTGCCAAGGTAATACGCGCACGCACAACCCATCAGACCGCCACCTATGATCGCCACGTCGACTTCACGAGGCAGAGGGTTGTCCCGGGACGCCAACACGTTGGCCAATGCCGCTTCTGGAATGTTCATGAGGAAAACCGTCAGTTGAGAATGACGCGTAGCGCGGCGTCTTTATTTCAGCTAAGAATGTGCCCCGATCCGTTGAAAGAACAGTGATGTATCTGCATTAATCCCATGTTAGGAGCGCATAGAAAACATGAGTCGCCAATTGCCATCCATCGAGCTTTTGCAGGCATTTCTGACGGTTGCGAAGATGGGAAACTTCGGCAAGGCCGGTGAGCAGCTCAACCTGAGCCAGAGCGCGGTCAGCCGGCAGGTCGCGCAACTGGAGGCGCGTCTGGAAACCCGCCTGTTCGAGCGCCACACGCGCAAGATCGTGCTCACTGACGAAGGCAAATCACTGGTGCCGGTTGCCGAACAGGTCATCGGCCTACTGTCGGATGCATCGCACATGCTCGCAACAGTGGGAAGAAGTGTCAGCCTGCGCGCGCATCCGACCATGGCGGCGCGGTGGCTGATTCCTCGGCTTTCGGCCTTCTATCGCCTGCATCCGGAGGTGACCGTCAGTGTCGACACGGTGTATCACCGTTTTCCAGACTTTGCGTTTGAATCGATCGACGCCATGATCGCGTATGGCACAGCCACATGGCCCGACTTCGAAGCGCTGGAACTGTGGGAAGAGCAACTGATTCCGGTGTGCTCGCCGGTATTGCTCGCCGGGACAACCCCGGAAGAAGTACTCAAGACCGCTCGGCTCGTGGACTCGAGCATGGATCGCCTAGACTGGCGCCGATGGGAAGAATACTACCCTGGTTCAACCGGCCCCGATAACTCACATCTGACGTTTGATACACTGGAGTCCGCCATCGTCGCCGTGAAATGTGGTCAGGGCATAGCGCTCGTCGACGCCGTTCTCACACGCGATGAGTTGCTCGCTCAGCAACTGGTGCGAGTGCATTCTGGCAGCATCATTACCGGCGGACGCTACACGCTGGTCTATCCAAAGCGGGTGAAGCGCTCAAGCGGCTTTTCCGAGTTCCTCGACTGGCTGGAGCAAGAGCGGCCGGTGCCGGGTGCGATGAATTGAGTCGCCTTTTCCAAGCAGACTTGCACGGCTGCTGGCCAATCCAGGGACAGGAATTAATGTGCTGGCAGGGAGATGCCCCCAAACAGTTTTTTCATCTCGGACTGGATATAGCCGACGTATTCTTCTTTATGATCCACCACTAAAACTTGTATTTTGACGACATTCTCGGGGCTGGCGCCTGACGCTTAAGAGTCGCGACAGGCAGCTATGGGTTTCCGGTCAGTCGTGAAAGACATAAGCTCACCTCTGTGAGTGTGTGCCTCGCCCTACCCTGATCAGGCTGGACCTCCCCACCCAAGGGCCTGAAGGACACGACGAACTTGATTGCCCCTATCTCAGTTTCGCAGAGCATGATCGGTGCAGTCCCACCGAGCGCTTTATTCGGTGTCGACATCCAACGTGTGGCAGTCACTTGTGTCTCAAATATCTCCTCTGCCAGGTGACTGACCGTAGCAATTATGTCCAAATGCTCGGAGGCGACAGGATCAAGGTTCTTGTGCTCGCGCCGCCGTCTTTCAAGGGTCGACATTGATGCATTGAGCAACGTTTCCAGGTGGCGGTCTTGAAGGTCGAAGGCCAAGCGAAAAGCAAGGATGAGGTCAGCGGGAAACACGACTTTTTTTGCTGCAGCCTCTCCGAATCCGTCAGCGACTCTTGATCGGAACTGAATCGCCAAAAGGCAGCGATGCCCTCCTCTCGGGACACAGCTTTCTTTTTTGCCGGACGTCGAGTCGCAGGTGAAGTGCCCATCAAACGTCCTCCCAATGATTTCCCATCCAATGGAATATGAGCTAACGCCGGTCTAATCGGAACTGCCCCATTGAGCGCCAGTGGAAATCCATAACGCTCTAGGTCGATAAGGCGAGGGAGCCATTTACCCTATACGTATCAATGGCTCAGGATCAGCGGCTTTTGGCCGAGGATGAGTAGCCAAGGCGGCTAATCAATACTTGAGCTCAGGAACGGCTCGGTCAATCGGTCGACCCTTCGCTCTTCGAGCTGCCCTGCCCGCAGGATCTCGTTTGCATGGGGATAATGCCGTAACAGCTGGCGGGCCTGACGGCGAATGGACTCTGCAAGCGCGGGATCTTGCGCAAGCTCGACCAGAAGGTCTCGAGTCTGAATCAGCGCTCGCGTGCGCTCGCTCGGCATCGTCATGTTTTCCTCCTCTCAAGAACCGTGCACGGGCTGGCCGCGCTGAGCTTGAAGGCTGCCGACGAAATTTTTTCCACCGTCAATTGCCTCAAGCCTACACCGAAAACAAGATTGCACATTGACGCAATCGCCGGGATCCGCACGGGCTTTTCGTGGAACACTCCCCTCACCGCCCCCCGGCGTACCGCCATTCGAGCTAGCACGCACCAAAATCGCCATAAGGTTTGAGAAATCTTGGTTTCTCACACCTGTTTAAACGCTCTCGTCAAGGGTGAATTGGCCTTGTTGTACAGCTGTAAAAACGTAGGCCGTAGCGCAGTACGAAATCATCGCCGCGCTGTAATGTTGAGTCATGCGGGTGGCGCCGCCAGTCACCGAACGGCGCATCGGCGTCCACGCACCGCATGGCGGTGTGCACATCGTACCAGCCACCATAAGCGCCGCACGGAACTCCGATCAACACCCTTCAAACCCAAGTGCACCCAGATCGAGGTCATCGACGAAAACGTCGACTACCTGCGCTGGTCTTCTTCGGCAACGTAATAATCCAGGCACCTCAGCACCAAGGCGACCTGCGTCCGAGTCTCACCTTAGATGAATCGCTTGATGATCGTCCCCACCATGATCTAGACGATCATAAGATTGAGCAGTTTCAGACGTTTTCATACAGCGTGGGTCGGAAGTGCCTGCGGTGATTGGCTGCTACCAGTCTTCAGTTGAGGAGCAAAAAACGGGTCCAAATGTACCTATCCCTAATTTTTTCGCTTGCTCTTCAATTCGGCCAGCCTGGAGAACATCATGCTTAGTGGGAAAGTGGCGTAAAAGGAAATGAGCGTTTTGTCTAACGCGTTCGGGCACTTCTGTGTCGCGAGCAAGTTCCTCCAAGAAAGCATGAGTTTGTGCGACGGACCTGCTCCGTTCAAATGGCATCGTCATTTAAGCCTCCACGCGTTTAGGTCGTCAGTCCAATACAAAGCGACCAGATTCGGCCACATATAATCACTCTATAATTCCCTATAAACCTTTTTCGTAAGCGTCCGCCAACACACCTTACTGACGTCTGTAGGGGTCTAATGGGCAGATCAGATACGCGTGTTCGAAACGCAGCTTCAAAGTTCAAGCTTCCTGGACTTACCCGTCTCTATCCTTTCGAGCAGCATCGACAGCACTTCGGCGGCAGCCCCCATCAGCATGAACTCCCTCGGTTCACTCATTGCAACGTCAACCTTGTTCACATGAATGACCGAAGCTCCAGACGCCAACGCAAGGTCGGGAAGGCCTGCGGCAGGCATGACGATCCCGGAGGTACCAATTGAGATCAGCAGATCGCAATCCTTCACCAAGTGCACTGCAGTGTTCCAAGACTGGGCTGGCAAATCCTCTCCATACCAGACCACCGCGGGACGCATTTTGCCGTTACAACGTTGACACCTAGGAGGCTCGATCAGAGCACCCTCATCCGGCACTGCTGACGGATCTGGTGACACAACCGTGGGCCGATGGCAGGCGAAGCACTTGGGCATTGCCAAACTGCCATGCAAATGCACCACATTTAACGAGCCTGCTCGCTCATGGAGGTCGTCAATATTTTGGGTGATAACAGACACCTGGCGCTGATAGTTAGCCATGCGCGGTATTGCAAGATGTGCGGCATTGGGCTCTGCTTGAGCAACGCGGAGACGCCGCCACAGATACCATCCCCACACCAATGCGGGGTTCTCCCGAAAGGCCTTGGCCGTCTCTAAATCCCTAGGATCGTATCCTGCCCAGATACCAGACAGTTTTTCGCGGTACGTGGGAATGCCGCTATCGGCGGAGATGCCAGCGCCGGTGAAAAAGACTACCTTCCTGGCCTTCTGCAGTGCGTCTACCGCTTGCTCTATGACCGTCATGGTAACAATCTTCCCGCTTTACGCTTCAAGGAGTTGCGGCTGAGCATTGTTGATGCGTGGGCGCGGCTCTCTGCGTTGTGTTGATATCGGATGTGTAGAGTGCATGGCCGTAACTTCTAAACGGATGACCATTTGAACAAAGACCGCAAGCAGTCGGCATACTCCAGCGTCGCACAGATATTGGTCGCCAACGACGGGCCGGAGATAGGTTTATTGATCCGGTGTACACCGCCGATCGAGCGAGCCTGGAACTGGCCGCCGAATCGGTCAAAGCGATCTGGCGCGAAACGTCTCCCATTCCCAGGACTAGATGATTTGCCAGCCTCAGCAATGAGGCTGAGGAAAACCGGAACGACAAAAGCGATCAAACCGATTACACCGATCAGCAGTGGATACTCATGACGTCTCGTTAAGCCCAGTTTCTGAAAAACGCTTCACGCGAGCTACCCTTCCGATCCTCAGTGGCCGTTTTCCACAAGCAGCAGCTGGCAGTTGATTCCATCGGAGGCCGGCACGACCTGCTACGCTTTTCTCTTCAGGGAGGAAATACCATGCCCTCCTCAGGCCTGCTGCCTTCTCTGTTGTCCAAGCTCAATGAAAATTAACTCGCCCTGGAAGCTGCCATCCTAGAACTTTCAAACTGGGTAGAGCAACGTGGTGCAGTTGAAGTCGCGGATAACATACGCGGCACCCTGGTGGCGATCGACCGAAATAAAGAACTCATAAAGATGCCCCTCGCGGTACTGCTGACTTACGGTTTTCGACGACGAGTGCCGCGAGGCGGGAGATCCGTACCTACTCCCGCCAGCTGGCCGGGTGGTTCCAGGCTTTCATCGCGATGGCGCAAGTTATTGATCAGCCGCTCATCGAGTGCACCGAATCCCAAAGTGATTTCCTCCGCCTCTGACTCAACGTCCTCGGCGTGCGGAGCCAAGTAGCCAGGGCTGAGCAAATAATGCGAAAGCACTTTGTGCTGGGGATATCGATTCTCAAAAAGCTGTAACAACCCATTGAAAATTTCTTCCCCGACGGGTGTCCCCGCAACCCGCCGAATTACGAATTCGGCGATGGCCAGCCGCACCTCGATCTCACTCGAGTTGAGCGGAAGCTCCTCTGCGGTTTCTTCAAACCACTGGTAACTACCGTATCTCAGAGGCTGATCAGACATCTTCGGACACCCGCCGCGAGTGGAACGCCATGATGAGCAAGACCGTACACCCACGTCCGGCCAATCGTTATCAGGTGGCCGTCATTAGATCAATGCGGCAGCGAAGTCCAACATACTTCAAGCGGGAGGCCAATGAAACCACCGGAATCCTGTGTACGCCCGCGGGAGGATCGCGGCATTAAATACGGCAACAAGCACAGGATAACTACGTCGAAGTCCGTCGCCAGAGTGGACGCTCCTGCCAGACCCCTCCTCAGCCATTCAGCCGTCGAGGCCTCCTTTGAGTCTGGCCCAGCTCAAGGCTAGACGCGTCCTCTCATGACGCATCCGGTTTTCCCTTCAGCTCGAAACAGGCATTAAACGACGAAAAAGGCCACTTCACAGGCACGCAAACACCGTGAGGGCGTGCGGCTTAAGCATCCGTCGACCACCTATTTACCGCGCGGCGGATAGACAGCGGCATACTTTTGCAAGGTGTCGTATTATTGTATGTAACTAATCGTCTGCCGATGCTGGAGTATTAAACGCCCAATCGGCATCAAAACTTCTTGAAAATTAAGCCTAGGTTATAAGTAAAGCCGTCACGGAGGCGAATTTGGGCGAGGGTCTACACCAGGAATAATCGCTGGTTACCCATCAAATGATACCGAATTTTCGGCTATTTTCCCGATAAACGATCATCACACGGGGTAACATGCCATTATCCCGTGTCAGTACCTCTAGCAAACAGGTGTATAATTTTCAGCTTTGTATAGTGTAATTACGTGCTACGTAATACAGTTCAAAAAAGTGGGCTGCATGGCATAATGACACCGACCAGCCCTAATGCGAAAATCGGACATATTGCAGATCTAACGTAAGTACCAAGTGAATGGCGCCATGTCCGTCGACCAAACCGAAATTGGATCCAAAGAAATTTAAACATGTTAAATCCTTGCCATATCGCCGGCACATAAACATGTCGAACTTCGCGCGTTGCTAACCATCGCTACTCTCGACCAATATGGAACAAAGTGGCGTGAGTTCACTGATGACTAAATACGGACTTAAAGTTTTTAATCCCAAGGAAACTAACAGCTCAGCAGATACAATCGATGGGCACGGCAGATCAATGCGTAGCAACATCAAAGATTTTCTCGCCCAAACAACAAAGCAGTAATGGAATGAATAGCGGCGTTACAAAACAGAAAGAAACCAGGCAGCTGTCTTATCAAATACCTAAGAGAAAGTAATAACTAAAGACCCACCCCCCCATTAACTATTGAGCCATAGAGCGCAGCGCACGACGATTTACAAGCAGTTTACAACGCGCACAGTCATAACAAACATAATCCATACATTCTCCTCTTAGCTGAGCCTTCATGCATATTCCGCTAACAACTTTAGAGCGAAATGATTCAGGAGTATGCACGACAACCACAAAAGCCCGGTACATTACAAAATAAAATTAAGCGATAACCAAAACACACATACCTACTGAGTAGCGACCTTGTATCAGCCAACAAAAAATAGCGAGACAGTGAGCGAAATTCGATATGTCGTAAACACACTAAGCTCTGGCACTTAAAACATGGGAATCGGCGAAGCAGACATCTGCAACAACCAGCTGCAGGAAGCATCTCTCACTAACGGGGGTACCGGAGGCATAGGTTGCATCCGAACCCTTGATTGATCCGAGCAAAACACGTCAATGATTACCAGGTGTTGCCCCCCCAGCGGAACAACATCGGGCGCCTTTGAAGCATGAGCCCATACGAAGCCGCTCATCAGCAGGTCCAGCAACGCCAGTCAAACATGTGCCACTATCTCCTTGGAGAGTGTCAACACCCTGGTGAAACGCTCGAAATCGGAGCTCGGATCGATGCACGTTAGGCCTCGAGATGGTAGAACCGATTTACCAACTAAGGTAAATTATTTACCAACTAAGGTAAACATCAGTTTACGTAACAGCTTCTATTTACAACATATTTAACAGAGCAACACCCTTCATCGCTTACTTATAGAAAAATGGAACAATAAGGTTTACCTTTACCCTAGCGCTCAACACTCAAAATGGAGCGTCGCTGAAGAAAACAGTGCGACCTCGCCACCATGCAAGCCACCGAGCACCCACACTCTCCGCTTGGATATCAGCGAGTGAAAATTTTTGATAAATGAGAGATTTTAATAAGATCGCAATCGATTACCGCTCTTTCCAAAATAGCGACAGGTTGCAATAAGTAGAATTTATTGAATTTTTTTGATCTAGAACACTAGCGAAGAACATTTAGATATTTCATGCCAGTTGACTTTCAGAAACAGGCCCACCACTTAGCCACAACTAGGAGAAACAAGGAGGTGTTTGATGCATACTTTCCAAACCCTCAACGAACTACCAAAGAAGTCTTACTTTGGTAAACATTCTGTTTATTTCCCCTCTCAGAAGAACCAGAGACAAATCGTTTGCGATAGCATGCTGGAAGCCGATTATTGCATTCTCCTTGAGTTTGACCCCATAGTGGAATGCTATAATGCTTGTCCCGGCGTGTTTAAAATATGCGTCAAGGAGGAAATTCAGGACTACACACCTGACTTTCTAGTAGAAACTTCCGAATTACTATATTACACCGAAGTCAAAGCAAACTTCGAAAAGCTCTCTAGCCGGGTCAAGACCAAACTGTGTGCCGCCAGTCACTACTTCAGTAGCATGGGTCATTCATTAAGATTTGCCGACGAAAGCACCATTCGTAAAGGCGAAATACTGAGAAACTTAAAGTTCTTGTATCTTCACTCTTTTAACGTAGGCAAAGATGAACTCGGCGACTGCGCTAGACAACTGAAAGCGATCACTTATCCGATTAGGCTGGGAGATCTGTTTGCAGTGTGTAACAGACCTAGCACACGCTCCATTTACAAAGCAATGTTCGACCAAAGTTTGACTTTCAACTTAAACAAACGGATAACATTGAACACCCTACTTGAGGGTCGAAAAGATGGACACAACCACTCCGAAAATTGGTGCACAGTATACACTCGACAGCCAAGTGTATGAGGTTATTTCGATTGTAGACGATACGATCTCTCTGTGCTCGCTAGTTCATCACTATCACCGCTATCTTGACTTTGACTCATTTGCCTCAATGGAACAGAAAGGAGTTTTAGTCCAACACCAACGAGCGCCCGCTGATTTGAGCGAGGCCTCACAATTAGTTTCGTTACCCGCCAAACAACAGGAGCATTTCAGATATCGCCTTAAATACATTGAGGCGTGTAACAAAGTATTGAAAGGTCGATTACCGAAAGATGCCACCAAGGCATTGATAGGACGCATAGCTGATAAAATTGGCGACCTGCACGCTCCCAGCGTCTCATCAGTGTGGAGGTGGACTCACAATTACCGCATGAGTAATCGAAACCCCTTTTCATTACTCAAACGCTATGGCTCAAAACGGGTAAAACGAACTGCCCACCTTGTGGAAGAACTCATTACCCACTACATCAAAACCTCTTACCTGCAACGAGAATGCCCTACCGTAATGCACTCATATAAATTGTTAGAGTCACATATAACAGTTGAAAATAACCGCCGAACCAACTTTGAAAGTTTAGCTCTTGAAATTCCGTCGTACGCAACTTTTAGACGTAGAATATTAGCGATGGACCGCTTTCTAGTGACCCGTAAACGACAGGGCTTGAAAGCTGCGCAGCGGCTCCATAAGTTTGGCGGGCATTTATATGTCGATAATGATCTTAACGCCAACGTTCAATATGACACCTTGACCATGAATGTTAATGTAATCGATCAGCAAGGCAACTGTATCGGTCGTCCTATCTTTTCAGCGTTATTCAACCCTGCATGTCGAGAGTGCCCAGGCTATGATATAGACATAGGTGCGCCCTGCGCAGAAAAAACCATTCGGGCGGCGATCCGCGCAATTATTAGGGACGGTAAATATGCAAGTGTCACTACCGATCACGGCCCGGAAGTTTTTAACAACTGGGTCCAAAATACGTTCAATACGCTAGGTATTGTTATCGATTATGTCCCCGTAGGGGATCCCGATGCCAAAGCGTTCATCGAACGCTTTTTTGGCACAGTTAATACTAGTTTTTGCAACAACCTGCCAGGCACCACTAAAAGTAACCACCTCACGCTAGGTGACTATCCCTCCGAAGATCGCGCCTGCATGACACTTGACGAGCTGCGCAGCGCCTTTGACGCGTGGCTGGAGGTATATCACAACACCTATCATGAGGGTCTAGGTACCAGCCCCGCAAAAAAACGCGAAGAATTGGAAAAGCTGTCTCCACCCGCTGAGCGCTATTCCGCAGACGATCTTCAACAACTTTGCTTAAGCACGTGGCGGTTGAGAATCTCTCGAGGCAGGGTGCAATCAAAACACTTGTTTTGGACAGGGCCTGGCTTACCCGAAGTTGCCGAACGGCTGTCGGCTCAACAAAAAGCCTTTGTTTATTTTAATCCTTGCGACCTTGGCACAGTATGGGTGGCCCATCCCGATACTCCTAAAGATTGGCACCCGGCATACGCGACTCGCAGTGGCTATCAGAATGGTTTAACCCTCTCCGATCATGAACGAGTCTTGCAGGCATTCAAAGATGAAAAACGAGATTTTGATGGCAGTAAAGCCTCCCAGAAAATGTATGAACTTAACCAGTTGATAGAATCTTACAAAAGTAAATCGCACAAAGAAAAAACCGCACAAAAAAAACGGACTACACCATCGCTACCATCACAACATTCACTAACTATATTTGACTCTACAGACTACCCCACATTTTTTTTAAAGGGTGGTTCCAATGAACAGTGAAGCGCAATCAAAACTATTGCGGTTTAAGTCATTCACAATTGCACACCCGCAATTTCGAGAGGCATTGAATACAATCAACCGCTCAATACAAGCTACCAAACTTAGGGGTGAACCTAGCTGCGCATTGTTACTTGGCGAACCAGGCACAGGTAAAACCCGTGTATGCGACCATGTAATCGCTAAACTGGATCAAGCTTCGACACTGAAAGTTAAGGGGGGACTCCAAGAACTTTATCCTTCAATCTATTGCATCATTCCTAACAACGTCACAATCAAAGGAGTAGTCGTCGCCTTACTTCAGTGCTTCCAAACAGACAGCACTTACCAACCTATGTGGGCCCTAGAAAATCGGCTGAGGGCATTATTAACCAGTTGCCAAACGGAGCTCATATTTTTGGATGAACTCCAACACCTTTTACGACGAGGTGCTATACGGACACAAGAAAGCGTTTGTGATTGGATAAAAGTATTAACTGATTTATTTAGGGGAGAAGTTATTTTAGTCGGCACACCAGTATGTGAGGAAATCATTAAATACCACTCCGCATTATCTGGTCGTTTCCCACATATTGCACGTCTAAATCCATTCACACTTGGCTCTCCCGAGGAGTACAACGATCTTGTTAGGCTCATCCGAGCATTTTCTATCGAAATCGCCAGGACGATGGAGTTCAAAAAAATGCCTGCATTAACCGATGAAAAAATGGTGTTAGCACTATACGCTCTCACGGGCGGGAACATGCGTTCAATACGCACTCTGCTGTATGAAGCATTAACTGATGCCTTAGAACGTGATGACCAAAATTTATTGTCATCTGACTTTTCAATCACCGCAGACCGTATCAACTTTACAACGCGAGTTACAAAAAAAAACCCTTATGAAATGTCTCTCGCTCAACTTAGGAAAGCCTTATATTAATCGGTGCCTCCATGTTTCGCCTATGTCACACGCCCATACCTGAGCAAGATGAAAGCGCGATCAGCATGTTACTCCGCACGGCAGCATGCAATGGCTTCAACAATCTTGATGTCTTTAATCGGGCCTTCAAATTGAAGCTACATGGCGATGTTTCTCGTCTATGGCAAGGCTCCCCAACTCACAACCTTTTTACGCGTCACGAAAGGTTAACACTGGAAGATAAAGAGCTAATTAATCGTGCGTTTCATGTATTAAGGCGGGAGGGGTCTCGGTATTTTATTAGCATCGACGGTGTACTTTACCCTGCGTCTATGCTACGGGTTAAATTGGCACTATGCCCGTCTTGCATCCGCGCTGGTTATCTCAACAAAATGCACACTTTTCGTTGGTCCGACGTTTGCCCAATGCACAATGAAAATTATATTCATACATGCCCCCAATGCAGCACCCCTCTTAACTGGTTGAAACTTGCCGATTACTACTGCGAGTGTGGCTTTGATCTACGCATGACCCCCACTACTGTTGTGCACGATCACTTCAGTAAAATCATTGATTGTGCCATGCATGAGAACAATGCGGCTTTTTTTGACCTGCTTATGTCTTGTATGAATGCACTTAGATTTTTGTCCACCACCAATAATCGCTCATTTCTCATGGAGATCTGCGTTAATATTGCCAACGGAAAAAAAACTGCATTTTTTAACGAAATTATTAAATTACAGGAGCAATTTCCTTCTTTACATCGTCGTGCCCTGCTTGCCCCTTTTATCCTCAGTCAAGATACAACTCTAAGCAAATATGGTATGGAGTTTCTTTTCTCCTCTCAGCAGGCGAGACCCATTAGGCACCCTACCGGATGCTGTTGCAGCGATTTACTCTTCGACGAAAAAGAACTTAAATTCGTATTTTCAACCGAACAAAACGTTACACAGTTAAAATCTGAACAACGCTGCATTTACGCTAACGAATACGCACAATCAGCACTGTACAATTGCCCGGACATGTGCGAATCTTTGATGCATCATGATGCTGTTACCTGGGATAAAATTACTAAACCTACGACCATATCACCAGAATTCAAGCTACTTAACACCAACGAAACCGCCGAATTACTACACACTACTCCAGCTAGAGTTCGAAGACTTCTAAAGTCCGGACTACTAAAAACAGTAGTTCTTCATAAGTTTGAAGGATTTTTTACGCCATTATCCTCAGTCAGGCAGTTTAATGAGAAATACATCCTAAAATCTGAAATCCGCTCCAGAACCACATTACACGCCAAAGTAATTGATTACTTACTTTCAAATTGTGCCCCTATGAGAATAGGTTCCCCCCCGTACGTAACGAACATCCCGGTATACCGTCGAGACCATCTACCAAAGATGCTATTAAATGCGATGAACGATGTGGCAGCTAACATTATAAAACAACCGCTTGGACCAAATAACTTGGTAAATTTTGCGGAAACAGCCAAGTTATTACGCGTCAACGTTAAAGATATCAAACCAATGATTGCCTGTGGCCTGCTTAAATTATCTCATGCTCTACCTTCACGCGGATCAGTCGGGCGTGAGTATTGCACCGGTGATAGTTTAGAAGCAGCGACTATTTGGCGCAACAATCACCACTCACTGAAGGAAGTAGCACTAAAAGCAAAGTGCAGCCAACATTTAATTTATACAAGATTTATTTCAAGTGGATTCGCAAAATTTACTGAATTTAGGTGTAATCATTTTGTCTCAAATGAAACTTTAAATAAAATAAAAGCTCACTATAAAAAATATACCACACTTAATTTTCTTTGCGCAGAAACAGGATGCACTGTTAAAGCAATTTCCAGTTTGATTGCCACCAATAAAGTCCATGCACTCACCGAGTCCGACCCTGATTATATAAAAGGACAAATTGTTGTGAGTCGAACTCAAGCAAAACAAGCGATTGCGAATTTTTACTCCAAGCGCCCTTTGAGAGTTGTGATTAAACATCATAACTAGAATACCTATAACACCCGTTGCAATTTTCCCTCTCCTTCCGCTCTGCACCTTAGCTCTTTAGCTCCTTTGAGCACTGCTGCTGATCTGCAAGAAGTCACTAAAAACGATCGAAATATCGTTTAATAAAAATTTCAAACTCAAACCAGTCGTACGTCGCTACGTGCTTGTAAATTTTTTTTGCTCCATATAGGTGTATCGTCTTCACTGCCAGAGCTCACGAACCTTACCAATCTCACATTAGGTGCAAATTTAATTTTAAGAGAGATGGAAACTTCGCCGCCAACCCATTGATTTGCTGTAGCCATCGATTTTAATCATAATGAAAACTTATGCCTGCACACGGCCGTTGACTGTTTCCCCATGCGCAAACTTCTGTACCTGACCTTCTCCATGGCATTGATTGCCGCCCTTACGACCTACGCCATGTGGGCCGCGGACCGTCCGGTGGGTCACTACCTGTCGGACCTGCGGATCAACCTCGCGGTCGACCAAGGCATACCCGCTGATCGCGGCAATTTGCTGGGCATCCAGCCCGAGCTCTTTCCCACCGACTATCAAAGCTCCGAGCGCCTGCACCGCAAGCTGGCGGCCTATTTGCAGAAGGCCCAGGACCAGGGCCTGCTGAACGAAAAAACCATCGTCGTCCTGCCCGAACATGTCGGCACATGGTTGATGGTCAGCGGCGAGAAAGATGAGCTGTACCAGGCGACCACGCTCAAGGAAGCCATGAACTGGCTGGCGGTCAGTAACCCGCTGAAGTTTGTCCGCGCGCTGATCAGCGCCAAGGGCGACAAACGTCTGGACGACGCGCATCTGCGCATGAAGGCCAAAGGTATGGCCAAGGACTACCAGGCTCTGTTTGGTGGTCTGGCGAAAGAATTCCACGTGACGTTGGTGGCGGGCTCCATCGTGCTGCCCGAGCCCAGCGTCATCGACGGCACCCTGAAAATCGGCCGCGGCGCGTTGTACAACAGCAGCGTGGTATTCGGTCGCGATGGCCTGCCGATCGGCCAACCCCAGCGCCAGATGCACCCGATTTTCGATGAACATGAAGTCATCGCCGCCAATGGCGAGCATACGCTCAACGTCGTCGACACCCCGGCCGGACGCCTGGGTGTGCTGATCGGCAGCGACAGCTGGTACCCGGACAATTACCGCAAGCTCGACGACCAGGGTGCGCAATTCGTCGCGGTCCCGGCGTTTGTGATCGGGCGCGGCACCTGGGACAAACCGTGGCGCGGTTACAAGGGACTGTCGACGCCTGGCTCCGTCAGTCTCAAGGCCGGGGAGCTCAGCGAAGGCCAGGCCTGGCATCGTCTGACACTCACCGCTCAACCGCCCAGCAGCCAGGCAATCGCCGGCATGAGCGTGTTCCTGCGCGGTCAGTTCTGGGATCAGGGCAGCGCCGGTCAAAGTTTTCTCAGCAGCAACGGGCAGCAGTTCGCCGACGGCAATGCCCGTGGCGCGCGTTTGCTGAACCTCTGGTTGTAAGCGATGAAACCGTTGCCGATGCGCCTCGGCGATCTGTCGGTGGGCTTTGTTCATAGCCTGGCCGACGCCGTGCGCAGCCACGGTGCAGACCCTCAGCCGCTACTCGAACAATACGGTCTCGACGCCGCTCGCCTCAGCGAAGCAGGCGCCCGGCTCTCGATCCCGCGCTACATGCGCCTGGGCCACAGCGCCATTCAACTGACCGACAACCCGGCACTTGGCTTGCGTATGGGTCAGCTCAGTCGCCTGAGCCAGGTCGGCCTGGCCGGGGTCACGGCCGCTCAGGCGCCAACGGTGCGAGAAGCCGCGCGATGCCTGATTCGCTTCGAAGCCTTGTATGGCTCCAACTATCGCGGTCAATCGAGCTTTCACGAAGACGCCCAAGGTGCCTGGCTGCGGTTTTATTCCATCAGCCCTTACAACGCCTACAACCGCTTCGTGGTGGATTCGATCATCGCTGGCTGGTTGCAACAATTGTCCAGCATAAGCCCTGCCCCGTTGCGGGCCGAACGCATCGAGATCGAGTTTGATGAGCCAGATTACCGCACGGCTTATGAAGTGCTGGGCGACTGCCCGATCCAGTTCGGCAGTGAGCACAATCAACTCCGCTTGAGCCTTGCCAGCCTCGCCCAACGCAACCCGGAACACTGCCCGAGCACCTGGCGACACTTGCTGCAACTGTGTGAGCGGGAACTGGAGCAACTGACACGCACCCGCAGCCTGCGTGAACGCATCACTCAGCTACTGGGGCCATTGCTCAATGGTGGCCGGGAACCCGACCTGGAAGAAGTGGCGGCACGCCTGAAGCTACCGACCTGGACCTTGCGCCGCAAACTCGCCGAGGAAGGCACGCAATTTCGCGCGATCCTCAATGACACGCGTCGCGACCTGGCCATGACCTACATCCGCGATACCGAACTGGCGTTCGGAGAAATCGCCTACCTGCTGGGCTTTGCCTCAGCCGAAGCCTTTCAACGGGCCTTCAAACGCTGGAGCGGCCAGACTCCCGGCGAGTTTCGCCGCAGTCATCGCCAATCCGCTTGACGCTTACAGCTCGGTAGCGTCTTCGGCCGGTTCCAGCGGGTCCAGTTCAAACGCCTGATACTCGAGCAGCTCTTCTTGATATTCGTCCATTTTGAATCCCCCACAGCTCGTTGAAAAAAACGCCTGAATAAATGACCAGCGCCCCGAGCATAAAGTGCCCACGTGAAAGAAAAATGACGCAGGCACACCGCTCAGCGGCTACTTAATAAAACGTAGCAGGCCGTCAGGAATTTATCACAGGATTTTTTCGATACAGGCCGTAGGACAACGGCCTGGGTTGACGCGGATCAATTTAAAAGCCGCTGCGCGATCGGTGTCGTCTGACCCGATCCCGCAGCGTCAGAGCACGATTACTGGCCAGATACAGGAATTGCCGAAATAGGCTCGGTGGGTGGAGGCAGGCTTGATTGGGGCGGCGGAGTGACCGTTTCCGTGGACGATGCAGGTTCGCTGTTCTCGGCCGGAGCAATCGGAGCGGCTTCAGGCGGCGGTGCAACCGGCTCAGAGGCTGCTGGAGCAGCTTCGGCAGGTGCCGGCGCAGGTTCTGCCGCAGGTGCCGGGGTCGGCGCCAACGTAGCCGGTGCGGGCTTGGCTTCAGGCACGCCGAGATCGGGTTTCGGCTTATCCTTGATGTGCGCGGCCTTTTTCGCTTCCGGCGGCAGGAACAACTCGACCAGGGTGAAGAACCGCTCGTAGAACTTGGGCGACGATACGGTTTCGCTGGCGACCTTGACCATAGAGTCGTCGGACGAGCCGATCGGCATCGACACAGAACCCAGCACGCCTACACCAACGCTGGCGGAATTGTTGGTCTTCTTCAGCGCATAACGGTCCTGCAGGGCGTTGGCGAACATGGTCGCGTGGAGCCCCTCACTGCCGTCATCGGCACAGACCACACTGAAGCTGATCTCCATGTGGCTCTCGCCGGTCTGCTGGAAGCTTTTGTGTCCGCTGACCAGTTTCGGGTCAGAGCTGGTGATGATGTAGCCCTGGCTGAGCAACGCCCGACGGGCGGCTTCGCACGTCTGCGCATCCGTCACCGGGTAGCTGCGCGAAAACGTTCCGGAGTCATCGAAGTTCTCATGCTCGTAGATAGGGGTTTTCTTCGACGAGCAGCCGGCCGCGGCGGCCAGCACCAACGCCAGCCCGGCAACACGCATGGGAAATGATTTAAACATTGAACATCCTGAGGAAAACGGTCCGGGGCGTATTGTGCAACAGATCGATGCTTAGCGGAGTATCGATTAGTGTCTTAAAACAGTTACAAGTGTACTGACTGTCATTTACAGGAAAAAGTCGCGCGGTAAACACTCAGGCGACGGGTAACCCGCGCTGCTTTTGTTTCGCCCATAAAAAACCCCAGCCTTTCGGCCGGGGTCTTTGTGTCGCGCAAAACTCAGTCAGGCATCAGAAGCGTTTGATCTCAGCCTGGCTTTCCAGCAGTTTGCGGTAGGCCGCAAAGTCTTGCTGGCCAATGCGCGAAGCGAGGAAGCGACGGTATTGAGCCTTCTCTTCTTCGGTCGGCGCAGCCGCTTCGTTCACGCCGTTCAGACGCACAATCACCAGGCTACCATCGGCCAAGGTCACGCTGCTGAAGGTTGGCTTGTCCTTGGCGACAGGTTTCGGCATGCGGAACAGCGCCTGCAGCACGGTTGGGTCAACCCCTTCCTGGCCACGAGTGGCTGCCTGGGTCACTTTCCAGCTCTGACCGTCGATAGCCTTGTCCAGCGGAGTCTTGCCATCGCGCAGGCTGACAATCAGCTCTTCAGCCTTGGTCTTGGCGGCAGCACTGGCGTGCTCCTTGGCCAATTGCACGCGAATACTGGCAGCTACGCTTTCGAGCGGCAGTTGCGCAGGCTTCAGGTGCTCCTTGGCGCGCAGCACGATCACGGTTTCCGGATCGAGCTCGATGGCGGTGCTGTTGGCACCCTCATCCAGCACTTCAGGGCTGAACGCAGCAGTGATCACGGCACGGTTGGCCGCAACACCTTCGCCACCTTCACGGCCGAACGGTTTGGACGTATGAACAGTGAGCTTCAGGTCCTGCGCCGGCTGAGCCAGATCGGAGGCTTCGAACGACGAGTCTTCCAGTTGCTTGGTCGCCTCGACGAAACGTTGTTCGACCTGCTGGGTTTTCAGCTCACGGGTCAGCTTGTCTTTCAGGCTGGCGAGCGTCGGCACTTCAGGCGCTTCGACACCCAACAGCTTGATCAGGTGGAAACCGAAGTCAGTGCGGATCGGTGCCGAGACCTGATCCTTGGCCAACGCATACAGCGCTGTTTCGAAGGCTGGATCGTAGACGCCAGGACCGGCATAGCCGAGGTCACCGCCGTTGTTGGCCGAACCCGGATCCTGGGAGAACTCCTTGGCCAGAGCCTCGAACTTCTCGCCTTTTGCCAGACGTGCCTGGATCTCTTCGATCTTGGCCTTGGCTTGCGCTTCGGTCACCTTGTCGTTCACTTCGATCAGAATGTGCGCAGCCCGGCGTTGCTCGGACAGGTTCGCGGTTTCTTTCTGATACGCCGCTTGCAGGTCTTCGTCCTTGACGCTGACCTGATCAAAGAAGGAAGCCTTCTTCAACTCCAGGTAATCAATGACCACCTGATCCGGCGTCATGAATTCCTTGGCGTGTTCGTCGTAGTAGGCTTTGACTTCATCGTCGGTCAGCTTCACAGCCGCCGGGTCAGCCTTGACGTTCAGCGAAGCGAAATCGCGGGTCTGTTTTTCCAGACGGGCGAATGCCAGAACCTGTGCGTCGGTGACGAAACCGCTTCCTGCCAGACCAGCGCGCAGCTGACCGATCAGCATTTCCTGAGCCAGCATCTGGCGGAATTGCATGCGGCTGTAGCCGAGTTGGCGAATAACCTGGTCGAAACGCTCAGAGCTGAACTTGCCATCAACCTGGAATTCCGGCGTCTGCAGGATCACCTGGTCCAAAGCAGCTTCGGAAAAAGCGAACTTCGAGTTTTCTGCGCCTTGCAGCAGCAGCTTGCGGTCGATCAGGCCTTTGAGGGCCGATTCGCGCAGCATTTTTTCGTCGAGCAAGGAAGCATCGAAATCCTTGCCCAGCTGTTGCATGAGCTGACGGCGTTGCATATCGACCGCCTGGCTCAGCTCGTTCTGGCTGATTTCTTCGCCATTGACCTTGGCCGCATCATTACGATGCGTCGTGGCCTGAAAAATGGCGTCGAAACCGGTCAAAGCCATCAGTGCAACGATGACCCCGATAATGGTCTTGGCAATCCAGCCTTGTGAATTGTCCCTGATATTCTGCAGCATGCGTCCCCCAGAAACGGTTGAACTTCAAAATTAGGCAACCGTGGAGCGTGGGTAGAATCCGGATAGAAGAAAGGCGCATCCGAGGATGCGCCTTCTCGTAACTGGCGGAGCGGACCGATGACTCGAACTTGCGAGCCTCGGCGTCTCGGATCGGCGACTCGCCGACTGGACTACCGCTCCGCTGCCAGGTCAGGCATGACCCCGACCCGGATAGGCAAAAACCTGAATCGAACTTAGTTGACAGCTTCTTTCAGTGCTTTACCGGCTTTGAAACCTGGTTTTTTAGCAGCTGCAATTTCCAGCGTCTTACCGGTCTGTGGGTTACGACCAATGCGAGCTGGACGATCAGTTACGGAGAAAGTACCGAAACCAACCAGAACAACAGAGTCGCCAGCCTTGAGAGCGCCAGTGACGGATTCGATTACAGCGTCCAGCGCACGGCCAGCAGCAGCTTTCGGGATATCAGCGGATGCAGCGATAGCATCAATCAGTTCCGACTTGTTCACTCTAAGTCCCCTTATATCTATTTGAGTATGATTCTAAGTTTTTTGGTGAAAGCAAAAACGAGTGCTGAATGGCCTACAGACACTTAAGAGCCGCTTTATAACAAGGGCTCTAAAAAGCTGTCAACAAGCCACCCAGGCAAATGCGTACTAATGCGTGCTAATTCTTTCCTTAGAGTCAGACTCGCGTTTTTCATCCTTTGCAACTATCTCTGGAGCTACATCTGGCAAGGGCTCCGGCGCGTATTGCAGCGCAATTTGCAGGACCTCGTCAATCCATTTAACCGGTTTAATCTGCAGATCTTGCTTGATATTGTCAGGAATTTCCTTCAGATCGCGTACGTTCTCTTCAGGAATGATCACCGTCTTGATTCCGCCACGGTGAGCAGCGAGCAGTTTTTCTTTCAAACCGCCAATCGCCAACACCTGACCACGCAGGGTAATTTCGCCAGTCATGGCGACGTCCGCGCGCACTGGGATCCCGGTCAATGCCGACACCAGAGCCGTGCACATGCCCACACCGGCGCTAGGGCCGTCCTTCGGGGTCGCCCCTTCCGGCATGTGGATATGCGTGTCGCGCTTCTCGTGGAAGTCCAGGGGAATCCCCAGGCTCTTCGCGCGACTGCGAACAACAGTCAGGGCCGCAGTGATCGATTCGACCATGACGTCACCCAAGGAACCGGTCTTGATCAACTGGCCTTTACCCGGTACGACGGCGGCTTCGATAGTCAGCAATTCGCCGCCCACCTGAGTCCACGCCAGCCCGGTGACCTGACCGATCTGATCCTGCGATTCGGCCAGACCGTAGCGGAATTTGCGCACGCCCAGGAAGTGTTCCAGCATCTCGGCAGTGACCTTCACCGAGAAGCGTTTTTCCATTGAATGCTCTTTGACCGCCTTGCGGCAAACCTTGGCAATCTGGCGCTCCAGCCCACGTACACCGGCTTCGCGGGTGTAGTAGCGGATGATGTCACGGATCGCCTCGGCGTCGAATTCCAGCTCGCCTTTTTTCAAGCCGTTAGCCGTAATCTGCTTAGGCGAAAGGTATTTGACGGCGATGTTGATCTTTTCGTCTTCGGTGTAACCCGGCAGACGAATCACTTCCATCCGGTCCAGCAAGGCTGGTGGAATGTTCATGGAGTTCGAGGTGCAAAGGAACATCACATCGGACAGGTCGTAGTCGACTTCCAGATAGTGATCGTTGAAGTTGTGGTTCTGCTCAGGGTCGAGCACTTCCAACAACGCCGACGCCGGATCGCCACGCATGTCGCTGCCCATTTTGTCGATTTCATCGAGCAGGAACAGCGGGTTGCGGACGCCCACTTTTGTCATCTTTTGAATCAATCTTCCTGGCATCGAACCGATATAAGTACGGCGATGACCACGAATTTCCGCTTCATCACGCACGCCACCGAGGGCCATGCGCACGAATTTGCGGTTGGTGGCGTGAGCAATCGACTCCGCCAGAGAGGTTTTACCCACCCCAGGAGGACCGACCAGGCACAACACCGGACCACGAATTTTCTTCACCCGTTTTTGCACGGCGAGGTATTCGAGGATCCGCTCTTTGACTTCTTCCAGACCATAGTGGTCTGCATCGAGAATGTCTTCAGCGCGCGCCAGATCCAGGCGCACTTTGCTCTGAGCCTTCCACGGCACCTGAACCAGCCAGTCAATATACGAGCGCACCACGGTCGCTTCCGCAGACATTGGCGACATTTGTTTTAACTTGTTCAGTTCACCCTGGGCTTTGGCCAAGGCATCTTTCGGCAGACCGGCGGCATCGATGCGCTTTTTCAGCTCTTCGATTTCGTTGTGGCCTTCGTCGCTGTCGCCGAGCTCTTTCTGAATGGCCTTCATCTGCTCATTCAGGTAGTACTCGCGCTGGCTGCGCTCCATTTGTTTTTTGACGCGACCACGAATGCGTTTTTCGACTTGCAGCAGGTCGATCTCGGCATCCAGCAACGCCAGAACGTGCTCGACCCGGGCCGACAAATCAATGATTTCGAGGATTTCCTGCTTCTGCTCGATCTTCAGGGCCATGTGTGCGGCCATGGTGTCGACCAGGCGGCCTGGTTCGTCGATGCTGTTGAGCGACGACAGGACTTCAGCCGGGACTTTCTTGCCCAGCTGCACATATTGTTCGAACTGAGCCAGCAGACTGCGTACGAACACTTCCGACTCGCGCTCTGGCGCGTCGACTTCGTCTATCAATGAGACTTCGGCACGGCAGTGGCCGTCCACTTCGCTGAAACGCTCAACAGCGCCCCGCTGCTCACCTTCGACCAAGACCTTGACCGTGCCGTCAGGCAGCTTGAGCAGCTGTAGAACGGTAGCAATGGTACCTACGCGATAAAGTGCTTCTTCACCGGGATCGTCGTCAGCAGGGTTTCTCTGAGCCAGCAGAAGGATCTGCTTGTCGCCCGTCATCGCTGCCTCGAGGGCTTCGATGGATTTCTCGCGCCCCACGAACAGCGGGATAACCATGTGCGGATAAACCACAACATCACGCAATGGCAGGAGAGGCAATTCGATGGTTGTCTTCATGATTTCGCCTCTACGGCGGCCATAAGGCCGTAAACAGATGGAAGTGAGCTTGAAACCAAGATGGGGGCTACCTTCAAAAAAAACAAGCTTAAAGAAGGTGTTAAAACGCGCAAATAGCAAAGGGGCCCGAAGGCCCCTTCTTTATTCCAGCAGCGTGACGCTTAGGCGTCTGGCGCTGCCTTGGCAGCCGGCTCACTGTTTTCGTAGATATACAGTGGCTTGGACTTGCCTTCTATAACGCTTTCGTCGATCACTACTTTACTCACCTCGGACTGCGAGGGGATTTCATACATAGTGTCGAGCAATACACCTTCGAGAATCGAACGCAGTCCACGGGCACCGGTTTTGCGTTCCAGGGCACGTTTGGCGACCGATTTCAGAGCGTCGGCCCGGAATTCCAGGTCCACACCTTCCATCTCGAACAGCTTGGCATACTGTTTGGTCAGAGCATTTTTCGGCTCGGTGAGAATCTGCATCAACGCAGCCTCATCAAGCTCGTCCAGCGTGGCAAGTACAGGCAGACGACCGACGAATTCCGGGATCAGACCGAACTTGACCAAATCGTCAGGCTCGACTTCACGCAGGGACTCACCGACTTTCTTGCCTTCTTCCTTGCTGCGCACTTCCGCGTTGAAACCGATGCCGCCCTTGGTGGAACGGTTTTGAATAACCTTTTCCAGACCGGAGAACGCACCACCGCAGATGAACAGGATGTTACGGGTGTCAACCTGAAGGAATTCCTGCTGCGGATGCTTGCGACCACCTTGCGGCGGAACGGAAGCGACCGTACCTTCGATCAACTTGAGCAGGGCCTGCTGCACGCCTTCACCGGAAACGTCCCGGGTGATCGACGGGTTGTCAGACTTGCGCGAAATCTTGTCGATCTCATCGATGTAGACAATGCCCATTTGGGCCTTTTCTACGTCGTAATCGCACTTCTGCAGCAGCTTCTGAATGATGTTTTCGACATCTTCACCCACGTAACCTGCCTCGGTGAGGGTGGTTGCGTCGGCGATGGTGAACGGAACGTTCAGCAAGCGGGCCAGTGTTTCGGCAAGCAGGGTTTTACCCGAGCCTGTCGGGCCGATCAGCAAGATGTTGCTCTTGCCGAGTTCGACGTCGTCATTCTTTTTGTCACGCTGATTCAGGCGCTTGTAGTGGTTGTACACCGCTACGGCCAGAACCTTTTTCGCACGCTCCTGACCAATCACGTACTGATCAAGGATGCCGCTGATTTCTTTAGGCGAAGGCAATTTATGCGCGCTGCTTTCGGCCTGGGCTTCCTGCACCTCCTCACGGATGATGTCATTGCACAGGTCGACGCACTCGTCGCAGATAAAGACCGAGGGGCCGGCAATCAATTTGCGCACTTCATGCTGGCTTTTGCCACAGAAGGAGCAATAGAGCAGCTTGCCGTTGTCCTCGCCGTTGCGGGTGTCAGTCATTCGTTCGATCCAAATCCGATAGGCTTGCAACACAAGATGAAGGCTATTGCGGGCTTTTTCAAGCCCGCTGGTGATCGGACGCGCCGACCAACCTTATTTTGAGCTGCTTAATTTAAGCGGGGCGCTGACTGATCACTTCATCGATCAACCCGTATTCACGCGCTGCTTCTGCACTCATGAAATTATCGCGGTTGGTATCGCGCTCGATTTCTTCAAGAGTGTGCCCGCTATGCTTGGCCATCAGCGTGTTGAGACGCTCACGAATGAAGAGGATTTCCTTGGCATGGATTTCGATGTCCGAAGCCTGGCCCTGGAAACCGCCCAGTGGCTGGTGAATCATCACACGCGAGTTCGGCAGGCAGTAACGCTTGCCGGCGGCACCGGCCGTCAGTAGAAACGCACCCATGCTGCACGCTTGACCGATACAGGTGGTCGACACGTTTGGCTTGATGAACTGCATGGTGTCATAGATCGACATGCCCGCTGTCACCGAACCGCCCGGGGAGTTGATATAGAGATGGATGTCCTTGTCCGGGTTTTCCGCTTCAAGGAACAGCAGTTGCGCACAAATCAGGTTGGCCATGTAGTCCTCTACCGGACCAACCAGAAAGATCACTCGCTCCTTGAGAAGGCGCGAGTAGATGTCATAGGCGCGCTCGCCACGAGCAGATTGCTCGACAACCATCGGGACCAGGCCGCCAGCGGCCTGGATATCAGAGTTCTGCTGAATATACGAATTACGGAACATGCTCTGCAGTCACTCCCAAATAGTTATGTCTTGAATACGCATAAGCCAGCACGAAGGCTGGCTTATGGTGTGTACTTCTTACCGCAAAAACGATCAGTCGGCTTGTGGAGCTTCTACCGGCTTGACTGCTTCTTCGTAAGAGACCGATTTGTCGGTCACGCTAGCTTTCTGCAGAACAGTATCCACAACTTGTTCTTCCAGCACAACCGAACGGACTTCGTTCAGTTGCTGGTCGTTCTTGTAGTACCAAGACACAACCTGCTCAGGCTCCTGGTAAGCCGAAGCCATTTCCTGAATCATTTCACGAACGCGGGCTTCGTCAGGCTTAAGGTCGAATTGCTTGACCACTTCAGCCACGATCAGACCCAGCACAACGCGGCGCTTGGCTTGCTCTTCGAACAGCTCGGCCGGCAGTTGCTCAGGCTTGATGTTGCCACCGAACTGCTGAACAGCCTGCACGCGCAGACGGTCAACTTCGTTGGACAGCAGAGCCTTAGGCACTTCGATCGGGTTGGTGGCCAGCAGACCGTCCATTACCTGATTCTTGACCTTGGATTTGATCGCCTGACGCAGTTCACGCTCCATGTTCTTGCGAACTTCGGTGCGGAAGCCTTCCAGACCAGTTTCCTTGATGCCGAATTGAGCGAAGAATTCTTCGGTCAGTTCTGGCAGTTTTGGCTCGGAAACAGTGTTCACGGTCACGGTGAACTCAGCGGTTTTGCCTGCCAGGTCGAGGTTCTGATAGTCCTCTGGGAAGGTCAGGTTCAGAACGCGCTCTTCGCCGGCTTTAGCGCCAACCAGACCGTCTTCAAAACCAGGGATCATGCGGCCGGAACCCAGAACCAGCTGAGTACCTTTGGCGGAACCGCCAGCGAACACTTCACCGTCGACCTTGCCAACGAAATCGATGTTCAGCTGGTCTTCGTTTTGAGCAGCGCGATCGGCCACTTCGAAACGGGTGTTCTGCTTGCGCAGCACTTCCAGCATTTTGTCCAGATCGGCATCAGCCACGTCAGCGCTCAGGCGCTCAACCGCGATACCTTCGAAACCGGCAACGGTGAACTCAGGGAACACTTCGAAAATCGCGACGTATTCCAGGTCTTTGCCAGCTTCCAGCGATTTAGGCTCGATCGAAGGAGCGCCAGCCGGGTTCAGCTTCTGCTCAACGACAGCTTCGTAGAAAGAAGACTGGATCACGTCGCCGACCGCTTCCTGACGTGCATCAGCACCGAAACGGCGCTTGATTTCACTCATTGGCACTTTGCCTGGACGGAAGCCAGCAATCTTGGCCTTTTGGGCAGTCTGCTGCAGACGCTTGTTGACCTGAGTCTCGATGCGCTCAGCCGGCACGGTGATGCTCATGCGGCGCTCAAGAGCAGAAGTATTTTCAACAGAAACTTGCATGGATATTCCTCGTTGCACAGACGTTAGCCGGCCGTTTCCGACCCCAGAATCAAGGGCATGCATTCTAGTGGGTCAAACTCAAGAAGTCACCCTACTGAAAACGGGTAAAAAAGCAGCAGGCAATTTATAGGCGAGGGACAAACGGTTGTGCCTCGCCCTGTTAGCAAATACAGCCAGTCACGCCAGGGCTCTGCACCAATCCTTCTATATATAGAAGAAGTTGCCAATCATCTCCCTGACAGCCGGTCTTGCGAGCAAGGCCGGCGGGCGGCGCGGCATCATCGAGAAACATAAATACGACGAAACACCCCACCCCTGCGACCCAGGACATGCAGCCGATTGATACTCGAACCGCTAAAACAAAAAAGGCGCCAGACTGTTAAATCTGGCGCCTCTCGAAATATGGGGTGGACGAAGGGGATCGAACCCTCGACAACGGGAGTCACAATCCCGTGCTCTACCAACTGAGCTACGCCCACCATATTGCCTGACAAAGAAGCCAAAAACTCCCTTGCTGCGCCCCAACCAAACCAACCGGCCTGGGTGAAGCTTTATTTGGTGCGGATGAAGAGACTCGAACTCTTACACCTTGCGGCGCTGGAACCTAAATCCAGTGTGTCTACCAATTCCACCACATCCGCGGTTTGAAGCTGTTAAAGCAAAGGCGCCAGACTGTTAATCTGGCGCCTTTCGAAATATGGGGTGGACGAAGGGGATCGAACCCTCGACAACGGGAGTCACAATCCCGTGCTCTACCAACTGAGCTACGCCCACCATATTGCGCTACTTGTGCCAAAGCTGCCTAATGGCGCACCCGGCAGGACTCGAACCTGCGACCATCCGCTTAGAAGGCGGATGCTCTATCCAGCTGAGCTACGGGCGCCTTATTAATCTGTACTCTTGGAGGACTACAAACTAAGTGCTTTCCAGCCTCGCAGAATCACAATTCCGCTCGACCTTCTCATCCAGTGCTAGGCTGTGCCCGACAAGTGCGACGAATAGTATAGAGCGCCCCGAAGGCAGTCAAATCCTTTTTATAAAAAATTCATTTAATTAAAGGGGTTAGGGGAATTTGCAGACCAAGCGCCTTTGCCCTCACCTCATGACATGCGAGAATGCGTTCTCTTTTTTTCCCCTCTCGATGGTTAATCACGCGCAATGACTGCACAACTAATCGACGGCAAATCGATCGCCGCCAGCCTGCGCCAGCAGATCGCCAAACGCGTCAACGAGCGTCGCCAGCAAGGTCTGCGCACGCCCGGCCTCGCGGTGATCCTGGTCGGCAGCGATCCCGCCTCTCAGGTTTATGTCTCGCACAAGCGTAAAGACTGTGAAGAGGTCGGCTTCATTTCCCAAGCCTACGACCTGCCTTCCGAAACCACTCAAGAAGCGCTGACTGATCTGATCGACCGCCTGAACGACGACCCGGCGATTGATGGCGTTCTGCTTCAGCTTCCTCTACCTGAACACCTGGACGCCTCCAAATTGCTGGAGCGCATTCGTCCAGACAAGGACGTCGACGGTTTCCACCCTTATAACGTCGGCCGTCTGGCCCAGCGTATTCCGCTGCTGCGTCCGTGCACGCCTAAAGGCATCATGACGTTGCTGGAAAGCACCGGTGTCGATCTCTACGGGATGGACGCAGTGGTTGTCGGGGCCTCCAACATTGTTGGCCGCCCGATGGCAATGGAATTGCTGCTGGCCGGCTGCACCGTGACCGTCACCCACCGCTTCACCAAGGATCTGGCAGGCCACATCGGTCGCGCCGATCTGGTGGTGGTCGCCGCCGGCAAGCCGGGACTGGTAAAGGGTGAGTGGATCAAGGAAGGCGCGATCGTGATCGACGTCGGCATCAACCGCCAGGAAGACGGCAAACTGGTCGGTGACGTGATCTACGACACCGCCCTGCCCCGCGCCGGCTGGATCACTCCAGTCCCGGGTGGCGTTGGCCCGATGACCCGCGCTTGCCTGCTGGAAAACACGCTGTACGCAGCCGAAACACTGCACGGCTGAGTTCGCGTTTTCATTGCGGCGACAGACAAAGGAACCCCGCCATTGGCGGGGTTCTTTTTGCCTGAATTAAAAACGCTACCACTCGCCGGAAACCTACTGTTTGTAGGGGTTTTAAAGGACTTTGACCTGTTCATTGATCAACCATCGACAGTTCTTCAGCCATACTCCTAAAATGCGTCGTTTTTAAAGAAACAACCCGTTACAGAACGGCTTATCCACACCTAACGAGTCTGCCAGCGTGAAAATCCGTCTTTCCATCCTGAGCCTATTTTTTGCATTTACAGG
This sequence comes from Pseudomonas sp. LBUM1645, assembly GCF_059716185.1. NCBI lineage: Bacteria > Pseudomonadati > Pseudomonadota > Gammaproteobacteria > Pseudomonadales > Pseudomonadaceae > Pseudomonas > Pseudomonas sp. LBUM1645. The sequence goes on along the minus strand of NZ_CP166811.1, from coordinate 2,079,314 downwards.
GACTTTCACCACGCCAATGGTCAACGCTGCCGACACCACTTCGGCGCCGCGAGATACGTCATCACTGAAGATCGCTTCCGGCAGCGCATTGCTGATGGATCTGCAGACCAACAAAGTCATCTATGCCAGCAATCCTGACGTGGTTGTGCCGATTGCTTCCGTCAGCAAACTGATGACCGGGCTGATCGTGGTTGAAGCCAGGCAGAACATGGACGAATACATCTCCATCAACATCAGCGACACGCCGGAAATGAAAGGTGTGTTTTCCCGGGTGAAACTCAACAGCGAAATGCCGCGCAAGGAAATGCTGCTGATCGCCCTGATGTCCTCGGAAAACCGCGCGGCCGCGAGCCTGGCCCATCATTATCCGGGCGGCTACGTCGCGTTCATTGCCGCAATGAATGCCAAAGCGAAAGCACTCGGCATGACCAGCACGCACTTCGTCGAACCGACCGGCCTCTCCCCTCGCAACGTGTCCACGGCCCGCGACCTGAGCAAACTGCTGATCGCTGCGCACAAGTACCCACTGTTGACTGAGCTGAGTACGACCAAGGAAAAAACCGTCTCGTTCCGTAAACCCAACTACAGCCTGGGTTTCCGTAATACCGATCATTTGGTCAACAAGCCGAACTGGGACATCAAGCTGACGAAAACCGGCTTCACCAACGAGGCGGGTCACTGCCTGGTGCTGGTCACCAGCATGGGCAATCGCCCGGTTGCGCTGGTCATCCTCGACGCCTTTGGCAAGTACACGCACTTTGCCGATGCCAGTCGCATTCGCAGCTGGGTGGAAACCGGCAAGGGCACGAACGTGCCGTCTGTAGCCTTGCAGTACAAATCCGACAAGAACCTCAAGCATCGCCAGAGCGGCGTGGTTGAAGCGTCGAAATAACTAAACGACAAATAAAACAAAGCCCCGAATATTCGGGGCTTTTTTCGTCCAGCGTTAATCATTGGGCAACGGCATCTGGTCGTCATCTGGAATGCCGTCCCCGGCACTCGGATCTCTCGTGCCGTGAGGATGTTCCGTTGGCACTACCATCGGACGCGCCAAGGGGTCCCTTAACGGATCGTTCGGATCCATCACGGGGTCAATACCCTCTTCCGGCGTGGTTGGAACGCTGTCCGGACGTTTGTCGTTGAAACTCGAATCGGTAGACATACGCACCTCACTCAGGCTCAGAGTTTCAGATCTGCGAGTGGATCGTAAGGCTTCGCAGGCGCCTTGGGATTGTCGCCCGGCTTGACATCCCTCGGGGCCTTGGCGGGTCCGATGGGGTCGACCTGAGGATCGGCGAGGTCCGGTGAATCGGGGTCGAACCCCAACTCATCGCCCGAAGAATGCTCAGATGAGTGCGGGCCGACGGGGGTAGTGGAATGTGCCATGGGCGCCTCCTTTGAGTCTGGCCCGGAGAAATCCGGGCCCTACTTTGTTAGAGGTCGGCAACGTGCAGGGGTGCCCGACAGATGACGAACGGACTTATTGCGCGTTCAGCGCTTTCTTCGCCCTGGCGGCCGCCTGCTCCTGACCTGCCTGGGCAAGGTCGCTCGCGGCCTTGAGCCATCGCTGTTGATCGACATTGGCCGGCAGTTGATTCGGCTTCTGAATCAGCACGGCCCAGCCACCGGCATCCTTGAGCGCCGATTCAAACGAACCGAAACCCATCAACTCCCGACGATTCATGCCCGAGCGCAGCAGCACTGTCTGCTTCTGACGGTTGTACCCGGCAAGAATGGCGTAACGCGGTTCAGCCCAGAACGCCGAGCCTTCGGTGAAACGCACCATTACCGGGTAACCAGCCGCAACCTGGGTCAACAGTGCAGGCAGATTGCTGTCGAGGGGATAGACGACCATGCCGTACTCGCGAGCGAGGTTCTGCATGTTCTGCTGCAACTGGGCTTCGGCACCCGGCAAATGCAACGGTTTTTCGAGCAAGCCTGGCGTAATCACAATCCCTTGCTGGGACAACATGCTGGCCAGCACTTGCGGCCCACTCTGATTCGCCACGCCACGGTAGAACGTGCCACTGAGCTCGACTCGCTCCGGCAGGCGCTTGATTTCAGGCGCCACACTCCCCGCGCAGCCAGCCAGACCTGCAACGCAGCCAACGACCAGCACTAAAGATCGAATTCGAGAAAATACCCGCACCATCATCACTCTCTTGATTTAGACGCCAGGTATTCGCGCTCCCGGCTTGGCCGTCGATCATAGGACGCCGCGCGGCAGCGGTATAGCCTTAACCGGCAGATGATGGCATTCGATAGAGCGAACTGATTGGTCACGGCCGACCTTTGGTCAATAGCCTGAAACACAGCAGCGACTAGACTGTCATGTGCAAAGAGTGTGTGCCCGCAGCAGGGCGAAGAGGAGGCACTGATGAGCCTGACAATGACCATTGTGATGTTGATTTCTGGCTGGCTGGCCGTTGCCGCCGCCATGTTATGGGGGGTCCTGCGAATTACCCGCCGGCACCATCATCCGGCTCAGTCGACGCCGGTGGCGAAACCCGATAAAACCGCTGAACAGCACGCTACTGCGCACTGACCGACACCCTTATGTATCCAAATAAAAACGGCCCCCTGACTCTTTCGAGCACAGGCGGCCGTTTCGTTTAACGCGAGTTAAGCTTCAGCGGCTAAACGCTTCTGCTTCGACCGTCGCGACATCATGTTCAAACCCTCGATCGTCGCCGAGAACGCCATGGCCGCATACACGTAGCCTTTCGGTACATGGGCGCCGAAGCCTTCGGCGATCAGCGTCATGCCGATCATGATCAGGAAGCCCAGCGCCAGCATCACCACCGTCGGATTGTCGTTGATGAACTTGGCCAGAGGATCAGCCGCCAGCAACATCACCAGTACCGACACCACCACCGCGATGATCATGATCGGCAAATGCTCGGTCATGCCAACAGCGGTAATGATGCTGTCGATGGAGAACACCATGTCCAGCAGCAGGATCTGACCGATCGCGGCGGCGAAGCCCAGGGTCACGGTCGAGGTGGCCGACGTCGGATCATCCGGCGCAGGGTCCATGCTGTGATGGATCTCGGTGGTCGCCTTCCACAACAGGAACAGGCCGCCGGCGATCAGGATCATGTCCTTCCAGGAGAACGTCTGGCCGAAGATATCGATCACAGGCTCAGTCAACTGGACGATGAACGCGATGGTGCTCAACAGCGCCAGTCGCAGGATCAGCGCCATGCCGATACCAATGCGCCGCGCTTTCTGCCGGTGCTGCTCGGGCAGTTTATTGGTCAGGATCGAAATGAAGATCAGGTTATCGATGCCGAGCACGATTTCCATAACGATCAACGTAGCCAGGGCGACCCAGGCGGTGGGGCTTGCAGCAAGTTCTAAAAGGTATTCCATGGGTCAGTCCTGACTCTTTTAAGACGGTTTAGATTTCTTGGGACGAAGATTCGGTTTTGTCCGTCTCTTTGGCCGGTTGTTCTTTCTTGCTGATCAGCCCGCCAGTGGCGTCGCTGATTGCCTGCTCTGCGGCTTTGTGGGTGTCGTCGATCGCTTGTTTGGCGGTTTCGGCAGCCTTGCCCATCAGTTGCTGAGCGCTTTTCTCGGCCTGGTCACAACCGGCCAATACCAGTAAAGACGTGATCAGCAGTGCCGTGGTTTTAAGCTTCATGATGCTTTCCTCGATAGAACAATCCGGACGGAAACGATGGCCCGTTGATAGCGAGGCATTCTAGGGAGGCAAACACTTCAGGAAAATTCGTATTTTTAGCGGTTATACTTCGGTTTTTACGAATCCAGATCTGCGTACGCCGATCGCCTTGCGTAGGAGCTGCCGCAGGCTGCGATCTTTTGATCTTCGCTTTTACAAACAAGATCAAAAGATCGCAGCCTGCGGCAGCTCCTACAGGTCATAAACATCATGTTGAATTATCGACAGCTGCATTACTTTTGGGTGGTGGCCAAGACCGGCAGCATCGTGCGCGCCTGCGAGCAACTGAACCTGACGCCGCAGACCATCAGCGGGCAGATTTCCCTGCTCGAACAAACGTATGGCATCGAGCTGTTTCGCCGGGTCGGCCGGCAGCTGGAACTCACCGAAGCCGGGCGTCAGACCCTGCCCTACGCCGAGCAAATGTTTCAGCTGGGCGGCGAACTGGAGCTGATGCTGCGAGCACAGCCCAACGAACAGCAGATTCTGTTTCGGGTAGGTGTAGCCGATGTGGTGCCGAAATCCATCGTCTATCGGCTGATTGCGCCGACCATGGAATTGAGCGAGCCGCTGCGCATCACCTGTCGCGAAGACAAACTGGAACGCCTGCTCGCCGACCTGGCGATCCAGCGTCTCGACCTGGTGATCTCCGACAGCCCGATGCCCTCGCACCTGGACATCAAGGGCTACAGCCAGAAACTCGGGGAATGCGGGATCAGCTTCTTCGCCACTGCTGAACTGGCGGCGCAATACGGACAGGATTTCCCCCGCAGCCTGCACGGCGCACCGCTGCTGATTCCAGGGCCGGAGACCGTGGTGCGCAGTCGCTTGCAGCGCTGGTTTGCCGAGCAGCAGATTCAGCCGCGCATCGTCGGCGAGTTCGATGACAGCGCCTTGATGCAGGCTTTCGGCCAATCCGGCAGCGGGATCTTCATCGGCCCGAGCGTGATTGCCGATGAAGTGATACGCCAATACGGTGTGGAGTTGATTGGCCAGACCGACGCGGTGACCGAGTCGTTCTACGCCATTTCGGTGGAACGCAAGGTCAAGCACCCCGGCATTGTCGCCATTACCGAAGGTGCCCGACGCGAGCTGTTCACCGAGATGTGAGGTGTCAGGCGCAGACTTCGCGGGGCTTGAAGGTCATCAGCGCGATGGCCAAGAGGATCGAGGCGAGGATAAAAGCGGCTGCCGCGAAACCAAGACCTTGCAGGCCTACACCGTCGATGACCCTACCGCCGATCATGGCGCCCAGGCCGATCCCGAGGTTAGCCCCGGCAATGTTCAGCGATGCCGCGAACGCCGGCGCTTCGGGTGCAGCCTTCATCAATCGCACATGGCTGACCAGGAACAACGCCGCCTGAGTCACACCCCAGATCCCCATCGCCGCCGCCAGACCGAGCGGCGAATGGATGTTCGGCACCAACGCCACCAGGCCGGCGATCATGAACGCGCAGAACATCATCGAGGCGATCAACGGATGACGATCCACCGCGCGGCCGCCCAATGAGTTGCCGATCAAGCCGACCGCGCCGAAGCCCATCAGGCACCAGCCGACCACCGTGCCGTTGAAACCAGCCAGGCGCTCAAGAATGTCCGCCAGGTAGGTATAAGCGGTGAACATGCCGCTGAACACCAGGACCGACAGCAGCACATGACCCACCATCAGCGGGCTGCGCAAAATTTTGAATTGCGAACTGAAGCTCACCTGATGCTGATGCAGATTGGTTTTCGGCAGGTAGATAAACAGCAGCAACGCCTTGGCAAACGCGATCACCGCCAGAATGCCGAAGGCACTGCGCCAACCGAATGCATCGGAGATCAGTGTGCCCACCGGAATGCCGAACACGGTGGCGCAGACAATCCCGAATCCGATCTTGGCGATGGCGCGGCCGGCGTAGTCCGGGCCGACGATGTCCACCGCCGTCTCACTGGCCAGCGCCCAGAACACCGGCAAACCCAACGCCGGAATCAACCGGGCAATGGCCATCACCCCGATGTTCGGGGCAAACGCCGCGAGGGTGTTGGCCAGGCCGAACATGATCAGCACCGAGATGAACAATTTGCGGCGCTCGAACCTTGCGAAATAGGCGGTCAGGAACGGCCCGAATGCGGCGACCGTGAAGGCGAACAAGGTCACCAGCAAACCCGCCTGGGGGATGCTGACTTCAAGGTCTCGAGCGATCGCCGGCAACAGGCCGACGATGACGAATTCCGTGGTCAGCACCGTGAAACCGGCGGCAGACAACAGAAGGATGGGCAAAAGCATGCACAACTCCAGAAAACGACGACACCAGCGATAACCCGAAGGCCCACTGGCATGACTTGAAAATGAGGATGGCGAATCTTAACAGAGTGTTTCCGATCAGGGTTGCACGAACCTGCCGATCTCGTTGGCCCCGCGGGCGGCAGATCGTCACAGGTCTGAAGGATGAAGACCACGCTGTGATAAAGTCCGCGCCCCGCGATACGTACACCCTGTTCATCGGCCATTGATTGGCATTGATGTCGCGATACCCCGCACCTAATAAAATCAGAGATGCCGTTTTATGACCGCTTCATCCCCTTCGCTATGGTTACGCCTGCAACGCTTAAGCCTGGTCACACAAATCATCATCGGCCTGGTCGCCGGGATTGCCCTGGCCCTGTTCGCGCCGGAGGTGGCGAAGTCCACCGCGTTCATCGGCAAAGTCTTTGTATCGGCACTGAAAGCCGTCGCGCCGATTCTGGTGTTCGTGCTGGTCATGGCCTCGATTGCCAACCATAAGCACGGCCAGGAAACCCACATCCGGCCGATTCTGTTTCTGTATCTGCTGGGAACGTTTGCGGCGGCGGTGGTGGCCGTTGTCGCCAGTACGTTGTTCCCCTCGAGCCTGGTATTGGCGACTCACGACGTTGCGATCACAGCGCCGGGCGGTATCAGTGAAGTGCTGCAAAGTCTGCTGCTGAGCGTGGTCGACAACCCGGTCAGCGCGCTGATGAATGCCAACTTCATCGGCATTCTGGCGTGGGCGATCGGGATGGGCGTTGCCATTCGCCATGCCGGTGACACCACTCGCGAGGTGCTCGGCGACTTGTCTAACGGCGTGACCCTGATCGTGCGTTTGGTGATTCGTTTTGCGCCGCTGGGCATTTTCGGCCTGGTGGCTTCGACCCTCGCCACCTCCGGTTTCGGTGCCTTGATCGGCTACGTGCATCTGCTGGCGGTGCTGCTGGGCTGCATGTTGTTCGTGGCGCTGGTGATGAACCCGGTCATCGTGTTCTGGAAGCTGCGTCGCAACCCGTATCCGCTGGTGATCACGTGCTTGCGTGAAAGCGGTATCACCGCATTTTTCACCCGCAGCTCGGCGGCGAACATTCCGGTCAATCTGGAATTGAGCAAGCGCCTGGGCCTGCACGAAGACACCTACTCGGTCTCGATTCCGCTGGGCGCAACCATCAACATGGCGGGCGCGGCGATCACCATTACCGTGCTGACCCTGGCCGCCGTGCATACGCTGGGCATCGCCGTGGACATTCCGACCGCCATCCTGCTGAGCATCGTCGCCGCGATCTGTGCCTGTGGCGCTTCGGGCGTGGCAGGCGGCTCGTTGCTGTTGATTCCACTGGCGTGCAGCCTGTTTGGCATCCCCAGTGAAATCGCCATGCAGGTGGTGGCCGTCGGGTTCATCATCGGCGTGCTGCAGGACTCGGCGGAAACGGCGCTGAACTCCTCCACCGACGTACTGTTCACCGCGGCGGCGTGCCTGGGCGAAGACGAGAAATCCCAGCGATTGGCTTAACAAAGATCAAAAGATCGCAGCCTCGTTTCACTCGACAGCTCCTACAGGCTGTACGCATCTCAATGTAGGAGCTGTCGAGTGAAACGAGGCTGCGATCTTTTGATTCACCAAAAAAAAGCCCGCCAAGGCGCGAACCTTGGCGGGCTTTTTTACGCTGGGAGGTTTAGAACGCGCCCATGTAATCGCGCTTGCCCACTTCCACACCGTTGTGACGCAGCAGTGCGTAGGTGGTGGTGACGTGGAAGAAGAATTGCGGCAGGCCGTAGCTCAGCAGGTAAGCCTGGCCGGTGAAGCGCTTCTCTTTCGGCGTGCCCTGACGGGTGATGATTTCGATGCCTTCCTTGCCGTCGATCTGTTCCGGTTTGATCTCGCCGATGAAGGCCAGCACTTTGGCGATCAGCGCTTGCAGCTCGGCGAAGGTGGTTTCGGTGTCGTCGTACTTCGGCAGTTCAACTTCGGCCAGACGCGCGGAAACGCCCTTGGCGAAATCAACGGCGATCTGCACCTGACGGACCAGCGGGAACATGTCCGGGTACAGACGGGCTTGCAGGAAAGCATTTGGGTCAATGTTCTTGGCGGTGGCGTGGGCTTCGGCCTTGTTCAAAACGTCGCTCAGGGCGTTGAGCATTTGTTTGAAAACCGGGACGGAAGCGGCGTACAGGGAAATAGTCATGGCAGTCTCGTGTTGTGACAGGAGGGAAACGTGGGGCGATTATAGCGATGCGCGGTCCCAGGTGAAGCGATAGATATTGGCTGGCTGTCCGGGATGACAACGGCCGTTATCAGCATCGGCACCGACGATCGACCATTGCGCGCGAGAGGTTTCACCCAACTCATGGGCGGCCTGAGGATTGAAACACCGGCTCAGCAGTTCATCCGGCACCAAGGCGTACGCCTGACGATGTTCGCGCAGCCATTGAGCGGCCTGCTCGACCGTGGAGCCGATCATCCCGAAATGCACAATCGGCTGTCGGGCGAATAACCAATGGCCCTCACGCCAGTTGACCAGCACCAGGTCTGCGCCCTGGGTCATCGCCGCTGCTTGCGCCATCAGCGCCTCGTGGGGATTGGGTCCATCCTTGACCGGGTCGATGAAACCGCGAGCGAACCACAGCGTGAACCACGTGACGGCCAACACCTGGAATACCCGCCGACCGCGCGGTCGCTTGCCGAACCAGCGCTTGAGCAGCCACGGAATCAGCGGCGCTGCAACCAGCACCAGCCCCGGCAACGCCGGATAGATGTACAACTTGCGTTTGCCGCTGCTCAGGCAAAAGAACAATACGACCAGTACGACCCACCCCAGCAGCACCAGCACTCGCCCGTCGCGCTTGTGCAGCTGCCTGCGCCAGGCGGGCACGAGCCACGGCAAGGCCAGTACCAACGGCATCCAGTATTGCGGGATGACGTTGACGAAGAAGTACCAGAACGGTTCTCGGTGATCCCACGCGGCGGCATAGCGCCCCGCTGTCTGGCGCAGCAGGATTTCCCGTGCGTAGGCGATTTCGTCAGCAGCGCCATTGAATGCGATGGACACCGCCAAGGGCAGCAGCCAGATCGCGACGGCGCCAAGCACCACCAAAATGCCCAGGCACCATTTGCGCGCCTCGCCCGGCATGGCCACCACCCCAGGCCAGCCTTTGCGCACCGCGTAGGCATACGGGATCAGCATCAACGCCGGGACGAAGCCGACCCCTTTGGTGATCACGCCAATGCCCATGGCCGCGCAACCCGCGTAGAACCAACGCCAGGCGGGCCCGAGCAGCAGGTGACGGGCCAGGCCGTACATACCCAGAGAAGTGAACAGAATCAGAAAACTGTCGATCTGACCGGTCCGCAGAATGCTGTAGGTCTGATACGTGGCCAGGTACAACAGCGCTGCTGTTCGTCCGGCCCGCTGATTCCATAACCGGCGACCCAGGTCGTAGAGCATGGCCGTGACCGATGTGGCAGACAAAAGCCCCGGAATATAAAGGGCAAGGGCGGGCATCCCGGTGATCCAGGTGAAAAACGCCACCGTCCACATGAAAATCGGTGGTTTATCGCCGTAGATCTCCGCGGCTCGGTGCGGAATCAGCCAAGAACCGTTGTGCAGCATCTCCAGCGCAACGCCGAGGAATCGCTCCTCGTCGACATTCTGCGGCTGACGCAGCCCAAACCCGGCGCCGACCAATAAAAGAGCAAGCAACATCAGCCCCAGGCATTCGACGCTGGGTGACAGGGTTCGGCGCACGGTTCAGTCCTTCAAGGTTTTGCTGCGGGCAATCAATTGCAGATTGCGCAAATAGACGATGGAACCGAACGCCTGACCGGCGATGAAAACCGGGTCCTGTCGGTATATGGCGTAAGCGAACAGCAGCGCACTGCCGACGATGCTCAGGTACCAGAAGCTCACCGGAATCACGCTGCGTTTCTTGTATTCGCTGTACAGCCACTGCAGGACAAAGCGACCGGTGAAGGCGATCTGGCCACTGAAACCGACCACCAGCCACAGGGTTTCGCGGGACAGGTTCATCCTTCGATCTCCTGCGCATGGGCATGCAGACGCGTGCGCCTGATCAGCCACCAGACGCCGATCAGATCGAGAATGCCCACCAGGGCGCGGTCGAGGTTTCCGTATTTGGAAACCCCGGCCATGCGGTGCCGATGGTTGACCGGATGGGTAATCATGCGGCCGTTATGACGCTGGATCAGCGCAGGAATGAACCGGTGCATGTGGTCGAAGTACGGCAAGCGCAGAAACGCCGCCCGCTGGATCAGTTTCAGCCCGCAGCCGGTGTCTGGCGTCTGGTCCTTGAGCATCCGGCTGCGCAATCCGTTGGCAAAACGCGAGGCCCAGCGCTTGCTCGCGGTATCGCGACGGTTGACCCGGTGCCCGGCCACCAACTGAAGGTCGACGCTCCCCTGCTCTCTGCGCACTAATGCCAGCATGCCGGGGATATCCGCCGGATCGTTCTGACCGTCGCCATCGAGCGTGGCCAGCCATTGGCCCCGGGCGGCGAGCGCCGCATGGTAGAGCGAAGTGCTCTGCCCCAGCGAACGTTCATGGCGCAGGATACGCAACGTGCTCAGACCGCTGTGCCGGGTCTGCCGCAGTTCCTGCAAGGAAGCGTCAGTACTGCCATCGTCCACGACGATGATTTCATACGCCTCATCGACCAGTGCGATACGGATTTCTTCGAGCAGCGATTTGAGATTGCTCGCCTCGTTCTTTGCCGGAATCAGCACGGATACAAATATGTCTTGGCTCATAGAGGCCCCTATTACCCTGGATTTTATTATCAAGGGCCAACGTTTTATCTCTGATAAAAGTGGCGATACCACTTCACAAATTCCGCTACACCGGCTTCAACCGTCACTTGTGGACGGAAATCGACCCACTGCGCCAATGCCGACACATCCGCCCAGGTCTTGACCACATCGCCAGCCTGCAGCGGCAGGAAGTTGCGCCGGGCTTCCCTGTCCAATGCCGACTCCAGACACTCGACGAAATCCAGCAGCGCCACCGGCGTGCCGCGCCCGATGTTGAAGATCCGGTTGGCGCCATCGCCAGGTCCGTCCGATAACGGCGGTCTTGGGCGCAGGCGCGCAATGCTTTCGACGATGTCGTCGATGTAGGTGAAGTCGCGCGACATCTGGCCTTGGTTGTAGAGGTCAATTGGCCTGTCGTTAAGGATCGCTTCGGTAAATTTGAACAGCGCCATGTCGGGGCGCCCCCAAGGTCCGTAAACGGTAAAAAAACGCAGGCCGCTGGCCTTCAATCCATACAAATGGCAATAGCTGTGGGCCATCAGCTCGTTGGCACGCTTACTGGCGGCATATAACGAAATCGGATGATCGACGGCGTCTTCGACGCTGAACGGCATTTTGCTGTTGGTGCCGTACACCGAGCTGCTCGATGCATAAATCAGATGCTCGGGGCGATGCTGCCGGCAGGCTTCGAGCACATTCAGAAAACCCGTCAGGTTCGATTGCGCATACACGTCCGGGTTGTCCAGCGAGTAGCGAACGCCCGCCTGGGCAGCCAGATGGATAACCTCTGTGAAGCCGTGATCCTTGAACAATGCCATCAAGGCCGGTTTGTCGACGATATCCAGTGCCTGGAAATGAAAGCCCGACAAGGGCTTCAGCTCTTTGAGCCGTGCGTGTTTGAGTTCCACGCTGTAGTAGTCGTTGAGATTATCGATACCGACCACCTCAAGACCTTCCTGACACAAGCGCTTGACCGTGTGATACCCGATGAAACCGGCGGCGCCGGTGACCAGTACGGTCATAGCGGGCGCGCGCCGATCAGCGCATTATTGCGGGTCGATGCCCACGTCAGCTTCATGCCTTGCTCCACTGCACAATTAATAAGGCCGGTGACGTCGTCGATAGGAATTTTCGCCGTACCCGTGATGAGCCGCAGTCCTCTGCAGCCATGCATACGGTGCACGTCTGATTGTTAAGATGGCGTAACAGGTTGATTTAAGTTTTGTGACCATTGCCAAGGTGCGGCGACGAATTCAGTTGCCATTGGCACACGTCAATCTAAAGTGCATGCCAGCAGGAGAAAATCATGAACCCGGGAAGGAATGCAGAATCATGAGCACCGAGCAAGAAACGACCTCCGACGAGCCGCGACTCAACAGAACGGAAATCCGCATTCTGGGTTCGTTGATCGAAAAGCAGGCCACCAGCCCGGAAACCTATCCGCTGACCCTCAATGCGTTGGTGATTGCCTGCAACCAGAAAACCAGCCGCGAGCCGGTGATGAACCTGACCCAGGGTCAGGTCGGCCAAAGCCTGCGCGCCCTCGAAGGACGCGGCTTCACCAAACTGGTGATGGGCAGTCGTGCGGATCGCTGGGAACACAAAGTCGACAAGGCACTGGAACTGGTGCCGGCTCAGGTCATTCTTGCGGGGCTGCTGTTCCTGCGCGGTCCGCAAACGGTCAATGAACTGCTGACCCGCAGCGGCCGCATGCATGACTTCGAAGATGCCGAACAGGTGGTGCATCAACTGGAACGCTTGATCGCTCGCGGTCTGGCGCTGTTGATTCCGCGCCAGGCCGGTCAGCGTGAAGACCGCTACATGCACGCCTTGGGCGACCCGGCGGACATCGAGGTGATCCTGGCGGCACGGCAGAACCCGACCGAGCGTGGCGCGGGTGGCGGCGTATCGGTTGAGCGGATCGAAGAGCTTGAGGCGCGAATTGCGGCGCTGGAAGAGCGCCTGGCCCGCCTCGAATAACCCGGCAACCCACATTAGGTTTGCGGTGCTTCTACTCGCCGTCCCAATAATCCACGCCGTCCGCCGGCCTGGCGACAGCGACGAAGCCCGAGGCATTGCCCTCGGCGTCGACCTTGAAGTCGTCCATCACCGCGTACTTGCCGGAATCCGGGTACTCGCAAATCTCAGGTGATTGTTGGGTGCTGACCGCCAGGTAGCGCAGCTCGGCGTTGCTGGTGTTGATGATCTGGTGCGCGGTTTCAGGGCCGCCCGGCGGGCAGGCAATGACATCACCGGCGCGAACGGGAAAGCGCTCGGCGCCCAAGCGAATCTCCCCTTCCCCGGCCACGATGTAAAACATCTCTTCGTTGACCCGGTGACTGTGAAACGGGCTGCCACGCATCCCCGGTTCCAGCGCGTACAGGCGATAACCCAGCTTCTGCGCACCAAGTTGCTGGCCGATGCGCGCCTGCCGTTGCTGATAGCGGTCGGCGGTGTCTCCTGTCGGGGCAAACGCTTCGGGCAGCGGCTCAAGTTCGGCCTGATCCAGATTCAGAATGGCAGGATGCATGAGTCACCTCAGTCACGGTTTCGCTTGCTGGGCAGCAGGATAGCCAAGACCACTGCGGGCAAAATCCACGGCTTTGTGAAACTGCTCATCGGTCGGCCGCACGCCGGTGTACAGCACGAACTGCTCCAGCGCCTGGATCGCGATCACTTCCAGCCCGGTGATCACTCGCTTGCCTTCAGCACGAGCGCGCACAATCAACGGTGTTTCCGAGGGGACTGCCACTACATCGAAGACAGTCTCGGCAGCGGCGATGGTTTCAGCATCGAACGCCAGCTGATCGGCCTCGGGGCCGGACATGCCAATCGGTGTGACGTTGATCAGCATCTGCGGCCGCTCCGAGCCCAGCTCCGCTTGCCATCGATAGCCCAGCGATTCGGCCAACGCCCGTCCGGCACGCTCGTTACGGGCGACGATCAGGCCATTTTTGTAGCCACCATCGCGCAAGGCACTGGCCACCGCCTTGGCCATGCCGCCGCTGCCGCGCAGGGCAAAGGTCAACTCCTTCGGCACCTGGTGGGTGTCAAGCAACTGGGCGATCGCGATGTAATCGGTGTTGTAAGCCTTGAGATGGCCGTTAGTGTTGACGATGGTGTTGATCGATTGAATGGCCGCAGCGGAGGGATCCAGTTCATCGACCAGCGCAATGCACGCCTCCTTGAACGGCATTGACACCCCGCAACCACGAATCCCCAAGGCGCGAATGCCGCCAACGGCGCCTGGCAGATCCTGACTGCTGAAGGCCTTGTAGTAAAAATTCAGGTCCAGTTGCTCATACAGATGATTGTGAAACCTCAGGCCAAAATTCCCGGGGCGTGCGGAAAGCGACATGCACAGCTGGGTGTCTCTGTCGGGGTTCATCTGCATGAAAAATCTCCTTGAATAGCACTTTCAGATGGACGGGATTAGCCATTCCATCGGGTCTGATCGATCATAACGGTGTGTCTGCACGCGGCCTCACTGGACCGTAAAGAAGCTAATACAGACCTTACACAAAATTTACCCAACGGCTGTGCTGATTTTCAAAAAAACGCTGTCTTAGAAGTATCCCCGCGACAATCCTTGGGTCTATTGCAGACACAAGCGCCGGGGCGAAGAACCGAGGAACTATCATGATCCGTAAAATCCCCACAGTAGCCTTGCTGATCGGTGCTCTTGCTATCGCAGGGCAGGCAGAGGCTGGCGGCGGTCACGGCGGTCACGGTTGGGAAGGGCCAGCGGTATTTGGCGCGATCGTTGGCACGGCCATCGTCGGTTCGGCCCTCATCAACAGCAATCGACCGGTCTATGTACAACAGCAACCGGTTTACGCTCAGCCACAACCGGTTTACTACGCCCCGCCGCCGGTTTATTACCAGCCGGCACCGGTCTACGTGCAACAACCGGTCTATTACGGCCCGCCGCCGGTTTACTACGGCCCGCCACGTGGTTACTACGGTCCACCGCGCGGTTACTACGGCCCTCCCCACGGTTATGGCCGCTGGTAACGGAATCATCAGGCCCCGCCTCAACAGCGGGGCCTTTTTTGTGACCGTCCGTCGGCAGAGGTCTGGATAAATCTCGCCAAGGTCGCTGTCGGGACAGTCTTTACGGTGCAAGTTGGCAAGATTGACTCGCCATCCTTCCCCCGCGTTGGGGAAAACGGTCATATTTATGTCATGTCGGGTCCGCAATCTTGGATCTGTCCGTTAACAACAGGTTGATAAAAACAAGGACGACCTCATGCCCACGCAAAACCCGCACCGCATTGTCGGCTTGTGCACTTCCAGCAAGGTGTACAACGCACTGACCGAACTCAAGCACCTGGAAGGCCATCGCAGCGCCAAGTTTCTTTCGTTGCTGGCAGAAAACCTGGTGCGAAAAGGCCTGCTCAACGAGCAGGAAGTGGTTCATATGCTGGATCTGGTGGTCGACTGAAGCGAAGCCTCATTGGCATCAATGACGACTATCGAAAGCGTTGATTGTTCGTTCAAGCGTCCGGTCCGTAAGGTAGCTCCATAGATTGATGGAGGTACTTATGTCTCAGGTTCAGATCATGTCCGTTATCGGCAGCGCCGTTCCCGCACCGCTCAGAGAGCTAGGATTGCTCGCCTGTTGGTACCTTGTGCAGGACGGCGAACCGATTAGCGGGCCGCTCACCTCGCTGCCGGCCGCCCAGGCATTGTCGCAACGTATTGGCCAAGGCCAACTCAGCGCTTAAGGCAACTGCACCCGCGGCTTGGTTTCAATGAAGATTGCCCAACTCGACATAAACAGCGCAGCGATCAGCGGCCCGATGACAAAGCCATTGAGGCCGAAGATCGCCAGGCCGCCAAGTGTCGAGATCAGGATCAGATAGTCCGGCATCTTGGTGTCCTTGCCCACCAGGATCGGTCGCAGCACGTTATCCACCAGGCCGATCACAAAAACCCCGAACAACCCCAGCACCACGCCCTGCCAGATCGCCCCGGTGAACAGGAAAAACGCCGCCACCGGCGCCCAGACGATCCCCGCCCCCACCGCTGGCAACAGCGACAGAAACGCCATCAGCACCGCCCAGAGTAACGAGCTCGGAATATCCAGAAACCAGAAAATCAAACCGCCCAATGCGCCCTGCGTGATCGCCACCAGCAGGTTGCCCTTCACTGTCGCCCGTACAACACGATTGAACTTGAGTTGCAAACGGCGTTTCTGGTGCTCTTGCAGGGGCACGGCAGCGCGTACTTTTCGCGCCAGTTCTGCACCGTCGCGCAAAAAGAAGAACAACAGGTAGAGCATGATGAAAAAGCTCACCACGAAATCAAACGTACCCTGACCAAAACTGAAGGCTTTGTTGGCAATGAATTCATTGCCTGTCACCGCACTCTTGATGATTTTCTCCCGCAGGCCGTCCAGCTCGCCAACCCCGGCCCGATCGAGCAAGTGCTGGAAGTACGGCGGCAGGCTGTGTTTGAAATGCGTCACGTACCCGGCGATGTCCAGTTCGCCGCTTTCGATGCTCTTGTACAGCGCGGCCCCTTCTTGAACCAGCAAGATACTGAGGATGATCACCGGCAGGATCGCGATCACCAGACAGATGCTCAGGGTGAGCAGCGACGTCAGGTTGCGCTCCCAGCCGAACTTCAGTTGCAGTCGCCGCTGCAGGGGTGCGAAGAGGATGCCGAGGATCACCGCCCAGAACACCGCGCCGTAAAACGGCAGCAAAATCCAGATGAAAGCGGCGGTGACCAGCCCTAGCAAGATCACCAGTGATTTGTCTTGCAGTGTCTCTTCGTTCATGTCCGATCCATGTCAGTCCGCAAGGACACAATATCGCGTCCTGATGCTTAGTCCGCCACGGTTCGCGCGAGTGCCATCCGTTTGTTCATCAAGCATAGATCCAGATCAATGAACCCCGCGGGCAAGCCGCTTACTCTCGGCGGCTTTTGTGACCGACTCTGCCATGACTCTCCTGCCTCCAGAACTGCTCGCCCCCGCCGGCACCCTGAAAAACATGCGATATGCCTTCGCCTACGGCGCCGATGCGGTGTACGCCGGTCAACCGCGCTACAGCCTGCGGGTGCGCAACAACGAATTCGATCACGACAATCTGGCCCTCGGCATCCACGAGGCCCAATCTCAAGGCAAGCGCTTCTACGTGGTGGTGAACATCGCCCCGCACAACGCCAAGCTGAAAACCTTCCTTAAAGACCTGGCGCCGGTGATTGCCATGGCGCCGGATGCGCTGATCATGTCCGATCCAGGCCTGATCATGCTGGTCCGCCGGCATTATCCGCAGATGCCGATTCACCTTTCGGTACAGGCCAACACAGTGAACTGGGCCAGTGTCGAGTTCTGGCAGCAACAAGGCTTGAGCCGGATCATCCTGTCGCGGGAACTGTCCCTGGAAGAAATCGCCGAAATTCGCCAGCAAGTCCCGGCGATGGAGCTGGAGGTGTTCGTCCACGGCGCCTTGTGCATGGCCTATTCCGGTCGCTGCCTGCTGTCGGGTTACATGAACAAGCGCGACGCCAATCAGGGCAGCTGCACCAATGCCTGTCGCTGGAAGTACTCGGCGCAGCAGGCCACGGAAAACCAGCTCGGCGAAATCGTGCAGACCTTCCAGCCCGAACCGACCCTGGGCATCGGCGCCCCGACCGATCAGGTGTTCCTGTTGCAGGAAGCCAATCGGCCCGACGAATTGATGCCGGCCTTCGAAGACGAACACGGCACTTACATCATGAACGCCAAGGACCTGCGCGCGGTGCAGCACGTCGAGCGCCTGACGCAGATGGGCGTGCACTCACTGAAAATCGAGGGCAGGACCAAGTCCCACTTTTATTGCGCGCGGACCACTCAGGTTTACCGCCGGGCAATCGACGACGCGGTGGCCGGTCGCGAGTTCGACCGCAGTCTGATGACGGATCTGGAATCCCTCGCCCAGCGCGGCTACACCGAAGGTTTCCTGCGGCGGCATGTGCATGACGAATACCAGAACTACCAGCACGGCAGTTCGGTGTCGGAGCGGCAGCAGTTTGTCGGCGAGCTGACCGGCGAGCGGCGTGACCGGATGGCGGAGGTCAAGGTGAAGAATCGATTTGGTTTGGGTGACCATATGGAACTGATGACGCCCAAGGGCAACTTCCAATTCGACTTGCAGCAGCTTCAAAACGTTAAAGGCGAGCCGATCGAGGTGGCGCCGGGGGATGGGCATACGGTGTATCTGCCGATTCCGGATGCGGTGGATTTGAGGTTTGGGTTGTTGATGCGGGATGTGGGTGTGGCTTAGATCCACCCCCTCACCCTAACCCTCTCCCAGAGGTAGAGGGGACTGACCGAGTTGTTCTTGGGGCGACATCGACCTGAAAAACCGAGTCGAACTCAGGTTTGAAAGGCTTGAAGATCGGCCCCCTTTCCCCTCGCCCCCGTGGGGAGAGGGCTGGGGTGAGGGGTGTTTTTCAGCTTCACCACCTATCCCGGCAAAAACTCCTCCCGCAACATCCCCACAAACGCCTCCCGCGCCGGATGAACCCCGGCGTTTTCATGCCAGTAAAACAGGTTATCGATCGCCGTCAGCTCGGGAAATTCATACCCCACGCAACCCGCCCCTTTGGCGTACTGATCAAACACGCCTTTTGGCACCAGCGCGACACCCGCCCCGGCACTGACGCAGCCGACAATCGCCCCGTAACTGGCCAGGCTGACGATCGGCAACGCCTGCCCCTGCCGCAGCAACCAATGTTCCAGCGCCGCCCGGTAGGGACAGCCCTGAGGCCACATGAACACGGTCTTGTCCTGCAAATCCGCGATGTCACGCACCGGCCCCAGGGACGTCGAGGCAATCAGCAGAAGCTCCTCGCGGTACATCGGCGTGCGTTTGAGGTGTGCGCGCTCAACATCCACCGCGACGATCGCGCCGTCGAGCCGGTGATTGAGCGTGTCGTCGAGCAATTGGCCCCAGGTACCGGTGGTCAGTTCCAGCGCGACGGCGGGGAAACGTTTGTGGAATTTCGCCAGCAACCGCGGCAATCGACCGGTCGCCGACGACTCGATGGCGCCAATGCGCAACGGTCCGGACGGCTCGGCCGAAGGGTCCACCGCTCGCTTGGCTTCAGCCGTCAGGGCAAGAATTTTCGAGGCATAAGCCAGAAAGGTCTGCCCCGCCGGGCTGATTCGCAGCCCACGGCCCTCACGCAGAAACAGCGCGACTCCCAGCTCCGCTTCCAGGGACTTGATCCGTGCCGTGATGTTCGACGGCACGCAATGTAACAACTCGGCCGCCCGGGCGATGCTGCCGACCTCGGCGACGGTCTTGAACATGCGTATCTGTGCCAGCTCCATACATCACCCAAAGTGAATAGTTGACACACTATAAGTCAGTTGTGGAGAACAGTCAGGCTTCTGATACTGGGTGCATCCGCCTACAGGTGCCCGATCATGAAGCCACTCACGCCCTCCCCCGGTTCTCCCATCAAAATCATTCTGGCCATGGCATTTGTGGTCGGCTGCTGGGGTTACTCACCGACCGGCATTCACATCGGTTTGCAGGCTTATGATCCTGGTCATCTGGCCTTGCTGCGGTTTCTGCTGGCGTCGGCATTCATGGCGGTGGTCGCGGTGTTCCGAGGCATCAGCCTGCCGAACAGGCGTGACCTGCCGCTGCTGTTCGCGCTCGGTTTCTTTGCCGTGAGCCTGCACCATGTCGCGCTGAATTTCGGTCAGCAAAGTGTCAGCGCCGGCGCCTCCAGTGTGTTGGCACAATCGACGCCGTTGTTCAGCACGCTGCTGGCGCGCTTCGTCTTCAAGGACCGGGTAAGCGCGTGGCGCTGGGGCTGCGTTCTTCTGGGGTTGATCGGTGTGGTGATTGTGGTGGCCGGGGATCACGGACTGGGAGGCATCGACGCCCATGGTTTGTTGATCCTGCTAGCGGCGGTCTCTTGGAGTTTCTACTTTGCCTTGCAGAAGCATCACTCGCGGCGCTACGACGGGCTGACGCTGGTGTGTTACACGGTTTGGTTCGGGACGCTGCTGCTGTTGGTTTATCTCCCGGGGCTGGTGAACCAGGTCATCACCGCGCCGGTTGAAGTGCAGCTGGCGGTCATCGGGCTGGGCATTTTTCCAAGTGCCCTTGCGTATCTCGCCTGGGCCTATGTGCTGACTCATGTGGATTTGAGCCGCGCGACGATGACGCTGTATCTGATCCCACCGACCGCCATGGCGATTGCCTCTTTTGCGCTGGGCGAGCAGCCGACGTTGATGATCGTTGCGGGAGCACTGGTGGTGCTGGTCAGCGTGTTGGCATTGAACCTGGAACGCAGGCCGGTGGTTCAGGTGGCTAGCGTCTGATGATTGATCTGTGTTGAGGCGCAGAACCTGTGGGACCGAGCTTGCTCGCGATAGCGAACTGGCAGACAACGTATGTGTTGAATGTAAGACCGTCATCGCGAGCAAGCTCGCTCCCACACGGATCCCGGCGGTGGTCAGCGATCGGCCGAAAACCGGTCGCGGCTGTTGGTCAGGTGCAGCCACATGGCCGCACGCGCCGCGTCCGGATCTTGCCGTTTGATCGCATTGAGAATCGCCTCGTGCTCAAGGTTGGCCAGTTGCCCGAGCTTGCTCAAGTCCACTGCGCCGCGCTCGGCGGCATTGACGCGGGTGCGCGGGATCATGGCGCTGCCCAGGTGCTGCATGATTTCGGTGAAGCACACGTTGCCGGTGGCTTCGGCGATCAGCAGGTGGAAGCGCTTGTCGGCTTCGACGCAGCTGTCGTTGTTGGCCAGCAGGCTTTGATAGTCGTCCAGCGCTTCGCGCATCTGCGCCAATTGATGCTCGGTGCGACGGGTTGCCGCCAGTGCGGCGGCCTGGGTTTCCAGGCCCATGCGCAACTCCAGAATGCTGCGCACCCCCAGCGCGGTATCGACGTTCAACCGCAGGCCCTGCTCCGGCGCTCGCTCAATAACAAAAGTGCCAATACCGTGCCGGGTTTCCACGAGACCTGACGCCTGCAACTTCGAGATCGCCTCGCGCACCACCGTGCGACTGACCCCGTGCTCCTGAACAATCGTGTTCTCGGACGGCAGCTTGTCCCCGGGCAGCATCTGGCCGAGCAAGATGCTCTGGGTCAGCTTGGCGACCAGGTCATGGGCCAGGTTGTGGGTGCGCTTGCGGGCAGGCGCGTCGAGGTCTTCTTGCATGGCGATCATCCGGAAGCAGGGCTACCGGAATCGTAGCACTGCGCTCGATGGGAATCTCAGGAAAACGCTGAGCAACTTGTATGACAACACTCAACAAACAGGGTATTCGTGACCATCAGAAAGATCCTGCATCACCAAAAAAGAATAACAAACGCCCCACAAAGCGCCATTTTGTTGGGCAACCACTATTGCAGGATGAAAAAACCTAGTTGTATGATGTCTATCAACATAGCAACACCCAGTCACACCCCGCATAAAAATAATCAGTGGGAGATAACGCAGTGAATACATCCATATCCGGGATGAACGATGGCGCCGATTCGGTCCTGAAATCCGCCATCTCGAAAGTGAAACGCCATGTTCTGCCGCTGTTCGTGATCATGTTCATCGTCAACTACATCGACCGCGTGAACATCGGCTTCGTCCGCGCCCACATGGAACACGACCTGGGCATCGGCGCTGCCGCCTACGGCCTCGGCGCCGGTTTGTTCTTCATCGGTTACGCGCTGTTTGAAGTCCCCTCCAACATCCTCCTGCAAAAAGTCGGCGCGCGAATCTGGCTGACCCGCATCATGCTGACCTGGGGCCTGGTCGCTGCTTGCATGGCGTTCATCCAGAACGAAACCCACTTCTACATCCTGCGATTCCTGCTGGGCGTGGCCGAAGCCGGGTTCTTTCCCGGAGTGATTTATTACTTCACTCGTTGGTTGCCTGGCGTTGAACGCGGCAAGGCGATTGCCATCTTCCTCAGCGGTTCGGCGATTGCTTCGCTGATCTCCGGCCCGCTGTCCGGGTTACTGCTGCAAATCAGCGGTTTCGGCCTGCACGGCTGGCAGTGGATGTACTTCATTGAAGGGATGTTCTCGGTCGGGTTGTGCGTGTTCGTCTGGTTCTGGCTGGACTCCAAACCCCACGACGCCAAATGGCTGAGCCGCGAAGAGCAAGACGCGCTGGTCAAGGCCATCGACGACGAACAACTGGCCCGCGAAGCCGCGACGCCGATCAAACCGTCGTTGGGCAAGCTGCTCAAGGATCGCCAGATCATCCTGTTCTGCCTGATCTACTTCTTCATCCAATTGACCATCTATGCCGCGACCTTCTGGCTACCGAGCATCATTAAAAAGATGGGCGACCTGAGCGACATTCAAGTCGGGCTGTTCAACTCGATCCCCTGGTTGCTGTCGATCGTCGGCATGTACGCCTTCGCTTCGCTGTCGGCCAAATGGAAGCATCAACAAGCGTGGGTCGCCGCGGCCCTGCTGATCGCAGCAGCCGGGATGTTCATGTCCACCACCGGAGGGCCGATCTTCGCTTTCGTTGCGATCTGCTTTGCTGCGTTGGGTTTCAAATCGGCGTCGTCGCTGTTCTGGCCGATTCCACAGGCCTATCTGGATGCACGGATCGCGGCGGGTGTGATCGCGCTGATCAACTCGGTGGGCAACCTCGGCGGCTTCGTCGCGCCGACTACGTTCGGCCTGCTGGAAGAACGCACCGGTTCGATTCAGGGCGGGCTGTACGGCCTGGCCGCGACCTCGATCATTGCCGCAATCATCGTCTTCGCCGCACGTAACAAACCGAAAACCGCACCTGCCGTTGCACTGGCCAAACCAGCGTCCAACCACGCCTGAACATCTGTTTTGAAGGACATAACAATGAACACACAAGAAACCGCCAAAGCCCCGATCATCACCAGCATGCAGGTTGTTCCCGTGGCAGGCCACGACGGCATGTTGCTCAACCTGAGCGGCGCCCACGGGCCGTTTTTCACCCGCAACATCGTGATCCTCAAGGACAACGCCGGTCACACCGGCGTCGGTGAAGTACCGGGCGGCGAGCGCATTCGCCAGACCCTCGAAGATGCGCGCAGCCTGGTGGTTGGCAGCCCGATCGGCACGTATCAGAAGATCCTCAATCAAGTGCGCCAGACCTTCGCCGATCGCGATGCCGGCGGCCGCGGGTTACAGACGTTCGACTTGCGCATCACCATCCATGCCGTCACCGGCCTGGAAGCCGCCCTCCTCGACTTGCTCGGCCAGCACCTCGACGTGCCGGTCGCCGCCCTGCTCGGCGAAGGCCAGCAGCGCGATGAAGTGAAGATGCTGGGCTATCTGTTTTATGTCGGTGATCGCAACGAAACCGACCTGGCCTACCGCAGCGAACCGGACGCCGACAACGACTGGTTCCGCGTGCGTCACGAAAAAGCCATGACCGCCGATGCCGTGGTGCGTCTGGCCGAAGCCGCCCACGCCCGCTACGGTTTCAAGGATTTCAAACTCAAGGGCGGCGTGCTCAGTGGCGATCAAGAAATCGAAGCCGTCACCGCCCTGGCCGAACGCTTCCCCGACGCGCGCATCACCCTCGATCCGAATGGCGCGTGGTCACTGAAAGAAGCTATTCGCCTGTGCCGGGATCAGCATCATGTGCTGGCTTACGCCGAAGACCCATGCGGCGCGGAAAACGGTTATTCGGGCCGAGAAGTCATGGCTGAATTCCGTCGCGCCACGGGTCTGAAAACCGCCACCAACATGATCGCCACCGACTGGCGGGAAATGGGCCACGCGATCCAGTTGCAATCAGTGGACATTCCGCTGGCCGACCCGCACTTCTGGACGATGCAGGGCTCGGTCCGCGTGGCGCAGATGTGCCATGAGTGGGGCCTGACCTGGGGTTCGCATTCCAACAACCACTTCGATATTTCCCTGGCGATGTTCACCCACGTCGCGGCCGCCGCGCCGGGTGAAATCACTGCCATCGACACCCACTGGATCTGGCAGGACGGCCAGCGCCTGACCAAAGCGCCGCTGCAAATCGTCGGCGGCTGTGTGCAGGTGCCGAAAAAATCAGGGCTGGGCGTCGAACTGGACATGGATCAGTTGGCCAAGGCCCATGAACTGTACAAAGGCATGGGACTGGGCGCGCGGGATGACAGCGTGGCGATGCAGTTTCTGATTCCGGGATGGAAATTCGATAACAAGCGGCCGTGTCTGGTGCGCTAACCATCTGAAAAACACCGCAGTACCTGTGGGAGCGAGCTTGCTCGCGATGGCGGTCTGTCGGATACATTGATGCTGAAGGTGCCGCCGTCATCGCGAGCAAGCTCGCTCCCACAGGAATGGCATTCGCTAAACCATCTGTGCCGCTTGCTGCAGCCAATCCTTGAACGCCGCCATCGCCGACGTTTCAGGGCGCGACTGCAAGCGGGTCAGCCAGTAACTGCCGGTGGTGATCCCGATAGCGAACGGTTGCTCGATTGCACCCGCCGCCAGTTGTCGGGCGAACATCAGCGGCGGCGCCAATGCAACGCCCGCCCCTTGCAGCGCCGCTTCCATCATTGCCAGCGACGAGTCGAAGACGATACTTCGGGGCGACGCTGCGTGGGTCGAGAGGCCGGTAGCCTGAAACCATTCGGGCCACTCGTCAGCGCGATAAGAACGCAACAGCGTTTGCTGCAACAGGTCTATCGGTGTTTTCAGTTCTCGGGCAATCTCGGGAACGCACAATACCGATAACGGCGCCTCAATCAACCTGACTGCTTCAATCCCGTGCCAGGCTCCCGCACCAAACCGAATCGCGTAATCCAACCCTTCAGCTGCCACATCCACGCGATTGTTGTTGGTCGACAGGCGCAAATCTATGAACGGATGTTTCGCCTGAAAGTCCGTCAACCGTGGCAACAACCAGCCTACCGCGAACGTCCCCACCGCCCCGACCGTCAATACCTCGCGAAAATGTCCGCCTTCGAATCGCTCAAGGGTTTGCGCGATACGGTCGAAAGATTCGCGCAGCACCGGCAGCAGTGTTTCGCCCTCGCTGGTCAGCATAAGCCCGCGGGGCAAGCGCTTGAACAGGGTCACGCCAAGTTGAGACTCTAGGCTCTTGACCTGATGGCTCACCGCCGCCTGAGTGACACACAACTCAACGGCGGCCCGGGTGAAACTCAAATGCCGGGCGGAGGCCTCGAAGGCGCGCAATGCATTGAGCGGTAATTGAGGCCGGATCATGCCCACTCCAAAATTTTTCTAATGGCTCGTCCGAAATATCATCGGTTGTCGAACCTCGGCAGACTGCATAGATTTGGCTCGCCCATCAGCAACCCGAATTGAAAAGCCGCTCGGAGTGTAGCGGTTAACACCCTTGAAACTCATGGAAAGTGAATCAATCATGCATAACAAACTCGCGTCTTACAGCGCTTTCGCACTTTTCCTCAGCGCCGGTCATTGCGTTGCTGATGACCGCATTGAAGCCATCGTGAAGGCCGCCATCGAACCGGTGATGCAGCAACAGCAGATCCCCGGTGTCGCGGTTGCGATTACCGTCAACGGCCAACCTCATTACTTTAACTACGGCGTGGCCTCGAAGGAAAATGGCAAAGCCGTCACCGAAAACACCCTGTTCGAAATCGGCTCGGTGAGCAAAACCTTCACCGCCACCCTCGCCGCCTACGCTCAGGCCACCGGCAAACTGTCCCTGTCGGACAAGGCCAGCAGCGTGCTGCCGGAGCTGCGTGGCAGCGCGTTCGATAACATCAGCGTGCTGCAACTGGGCACCTACAGCGCCGGCGGCCTGCCGCTGCAATTCCCCGACGAGGCCGATGCACCGGACAAGATGCTCGGCTATTTCCAGCAGTGGAAACCGACCTATGCCGCCGGCACCCATCGGCAGTATTCGAACCCCAGCCTGGGGTTGTTCGGTTACCTCGCCGCCCAAAGCATGGGCGCGCCGTTTGATGACGTGATGGAAAAAACCCTGCTGCCGAAACTCGGGCTGAAACACACCTACCTCAAGGTGCCGCAAGCTCAGATGGGGCTTTACGCTCAGGGTTACAACAAGGAAGACAAGCCTGTGCGGGTTGGGCCGGGGGCACTGGATTCGGAGGCTTATGGGGTGAAAACCAGCGCGGCGGACATGATTCGCTATGTTGAGGCGAACATGAAGCCAGCCAGCCTCGAAGACCCGATGCAACAGGCAATCGCCGCGACGCATACCGGTTACTACAAGGTGGGCGAGATGACTCAGGGGTTGGGTTGGGAGTTCTACAACTACCCGGTCACCCTCGATACATTGCTGGCGGGTAACTCGACGCAGATGACGATGGAGGCTCACGAAGTCCAGTGGCTGACCCCGCCTCAACCTCAACCAAAAAACGTGCTGTTCAATAAAACCGGTTCAACGGGCGGCTTCGGTGCTTACGTGGCGTACGTGCCGTCGAAAGACATCGGCATTGTGATCCTGGCCAACAAAAACTACCCGAACCCTGAGCGGATCAAGATTGCTCATACGATATTGAGCGCACTGGCCAAGTAATCTGGTACCTGTGGGAGCGAGCTTGCTCGCGATGGCGGCCTGGCAGTCACATTGATGTTGAATGTGCAGATGCCATCGCGAGCAAGCTCGCTCCCACAGGGTTTAGCAGTGACAAACAAAATGGGCGACCCCTTTGAGGTCGCCCATTGTCGTTACTGCGTCAGCTCAATGCCGAGTCGGCGGCTGAGCGTCAGGTGCATCGCTTCTCGGATCAAGATTTTCCCGTGCCTGATTCACCAACAACTCGGTGACCGCCGCCAATTGCTGAATCGACAGCAGCACCTTGCGGTTCGAGCCTTCCAGTTTCCCGGCAAAATTCGCAATCAGGACATTCAGGGAGGCAAGGTTTTCGCAGGCCTGATTCAGCAGGGTTAGTGTGTCGACACCAGGAGCAACAGTGAAAATCTGCTGGGTCGTGGCGGTACGCCTGGGGCTTCGGGTGACTGCGACTTTTGCGGTTTCACACAGCTTCGCGGGATCGGGATGATCGGCGTCGGTTAGGGTTTGCGGTTGATGCTTGCTGAACTTTTTCACAGACGAGGCTCCTTTTTGTGCCATTGGTTTTTTCGTCCCTGGATCCCTCAGTGTCGCGGATTCCCACGTCCGACCGCGATTTTGCGGTGGCTGACGAAGGCTAGCGGTGCTCTCTGACAGAAACCAGTTCATCAAGACCGACAGGACTTGCAGGAAACTTCCGAGACCAATAGAAGCCAATACATCTCACCCCGGAACACCCGGTTTTTTGTAGCAGCTGCCGAGCCTGCGAGGCTGCGTTCGGCTGCGAAGCAGTCGTAAAACCTGCAACCGCGTTCTTTCAAGAAAACCGCATTGGCCGGATTGCGACTGCTGCGCAGCCGAACGCAGCCTCGCAGGCTCGACAGCTGCTACGGAAATCGGATTGTCGATTTCAACGTGGCATAGCCACCCAAACCCGGTACGATCGCGCCCTTTTTAACCTACCCCGCCACGCATCAGCCCCTCCAAACCGCTTTTGGCTCAGGGACTATGCTGAATCAGGGCATGAGGGCTGATCGATGAGAGTGCTGTTGGTCGATGATCACGCGGTGGTGCGCATGGCGATCGGGATGATTCTGGCCCGTGAAGGCCATGAGGTCGTCGGCGAGTGCGACAACGGCGTGGACGCCCTCAGCAAGGCGTTCGAGCTCAAGCCCGACGCCATCGTGCTCGATCTGGACATTCCGCAGCTCGATGGCATGGCCGTCATCGACCGGTTGCGCATCGGTGGCAGTCCGGCTCGGGTGCTGGTGCACACGGGGCTGAAAAGCCAGGCCTATGCGGCGCAATGCCTGCGCGCCGGTGCGTCGGCCTTTCTGTCGAAAATCGATGATCCGGTGGAAATCGTCACCGCCCTCAAAGCCGTCGCCAACGGCAAGACCTGGTTTCCCGTCAGCACGTTCGACTCGGTGCGTAAAAGCGATTTCGCCCAGAACGATGCGCAGTTGTTGAGCGCCATCACCCGGCGTGAACTCAAGGTGCTGCACGGTCTGGCGCTGGGCAAAAGCAACAAGCAAATCGCCGACGACATGCTGCTGAGCAACAAAACCGTCAGCACCTACAAAACCCGCCTGATGCAAAAGCTCAATGCGTCCACGCTGCTGGAACTGATCGAGTTCGCCAAGCGTAATGACCTGGTCTGAATCATGACTGCGATCTGTCGAGTTCTGTTGTGCGTGCTGATGCTTCTCTCTTTCCACGTCTGCGCCGAACCGCTTTCGCTGCTCAGTCGTGCGGCTAACAGCAGTGTGGCGCTGACGCTCACTACCGCGCAGCGCCAATGGTTGGCGCACAAGGTTGTGCTGCGTGTCGGCGTGTACTTGCCCGACCGGCCACCGCTGGACATGACCGCCAATCAACAGGATTACGAAGGCCTTTCCGCCGATTACCTTGATGTGCTGGCGCGGGGTTTGGGCGTGCGCCTACAGATCAACGGCTACGCCAGCCAGGAACAGGCCCTGGCCGCGTTGCAACAGGGTGAAGTCGATCTGGTTCCGCGTATCAATCACCTGGAACCGAAGCATGCCGATCTACTGCTGAGTGCGCCGTATGCCTACGATCAGGCGGTGTTGATCAGCAAATTCGGTACTCATTGGCCCAACGATCAACCGCCGGCCGGCACCACGGTGCTGTTCGATCCCGACTGGATAGCGCAGGAGCGTGTGGCGGCACTGTTTCCCCGGATGCAGGTGGAGTCCGTGCATTCCACCCAACAAGGCCTTGGCCTGGTCGCCTATGGCGAAGGCATGGTGCTGCTGACCGATGCGATTTCCGCGCAGTACTTGGTGGAACGCAGTTATCAGCAGAGCCTGAAACAGACGATTCAGCGTGATTCCGAGGGGCAGGGATTCAGCTTCGCGGTGCAACGCCAGGACAGTCAGTTGCGGACCCTGCTCAACAGCGCCTTGTCGAACATTTCGCCTCAGGAGCGCAGCGTGATTGCCCGACGCTGGGGCATCGGAGCCAATCCGAAACTGGGTTACAGCCGCCTGCAACTGACCGCGGCCGAGCAGCAATGGATCAAGGATCATCCCCGCATCGACGTACTGGCCAGCGACCTGTACTCGCCCTTCAGTTTTTTCAACGCCGACGATCAGATGCGCGGCATGGCGGCCGATTTGCTGGAACTGATCAACGACCGCACCGGCCTGGTGTTCCAGCCGAGCAGAATCACCTCCATCGACGCCTTGGTCAGCCGTGCGCAACGTGACCCGGTCAGCCTCATCGGCGCGCTGACTTACAGCGAGCGCCGCGAAACCAGCCTGGTGTTCTCCCGTCCCTATGTGGTCAACCCCTTTGTGCTGATCACCCGAACCCAGACCGAACATACGGGCCTCACGGGTCTGAAGGGCCTGCGCGTGGCGATTATCAAGGGCTCCACCGCCGCCAACTGGCTGGAGCGTGAGTGGCCGGACATTCAACAGGTGGAAGTCGACGCGCCGATCGAGACCTATGAATTGCTCGCTGAGGGGCGGGTCGACGGTGTCATCCAGCCGCAAATGGGCGCCGCTTACCTGATTGACCGCTTTTTCCGCGGCCGCCTGCAAATCGATTCGGTGATCGGCTCCCAACCTGCGCTGATCGGCTTCGCCACCGGGCACCAGAACGCAGAACTGATCTCGATCCTCAACAAGGCCCTGCTCGACATCCCGCCCGACGAGTTCAGCGACCTGGCCAATCGCTGGCAAAACCCGCAGGAGAGCGAGGGCGGCTGGAACGCCTACAAAAGCTGGTTCTACAAAGCGGTGCTGGGGTTGTTGGGGCTGGTGCTGGCGATTCTGGCCTGGAACCTGGGCTTACGCCGGCAGATCGCCGAACGCCAAAAAGCGCAAAAAGCCTTGAACGACCAACTGGTGTTCATGAAGGTGTTGGTGGATGGCACGCCGCACCCGATTTATGTGCGTGATCGCCAGGGCCTGCTGCTGACGTGCAATCGTGCGTATCTGCAAGTGATGGAAATCGAACTTGATCAGGTGCAGGGCAAAGGCTTGATCGAGGCGAACATCCTCGTCCCCGAAGACGCCTACCGCTACAAGCGAATTCATCAGGCAACCCTTGCCAGCGGCGAGCCGTCCTTCGACAACTTCGCCATGACCGTCAACGGCAAGACTTATCACATTTACCACTGGGCCCTGCCCTATCGCGATTCCGACGGCACCATGACCGGCGTCATCGGCGGCTGGATCGATCTCACCGAACAACAGCATTTGCAGCACGCACTGCATCAGGCCAAGAATCTGGCCGAAGCAGCCAATCGCGGCAAAAGCCATTTCCTGGCGGTGATGAGCCATGAAATCCGCACGCCCATGAGTGCCTTGATCGGTGTGCTGGAGTTAATGCATGACAAACGTCCCGACGCGGAACTGATCGACATCGCCCAGAAGTCGGCCAGCGGCATGATGGAGCTGATCGGCGAGATTCTTGACCTGTCGAAAATCGAGTCCGGCCAGTTCGAATTGCGTACCGGTACCTGCCATCCCGAGCAGTTGGCCAACACCGTGATCCAGAGTTTCGCCAGCCTCGCCCGGCAGAAAAACGTGGCGCTGGCATTCGTGCCGCACGGGACCGACTGCGCAGTGGAAATGGATTCCCTGCGGTTCCGGCAGATTGTCTCGAACCTGATCAGCAACGCGATCAAGTTCACCCCCAAGGGCACCGTCACCGTTGAGCTGACGCTTGAGCCTGATGACGATCTCGCCCACCTGCGCCTGGAGGTATTGGACACTGGCATCGGCATGGACGAGCAGCAACGCCAGCGGCTATTTCAGCCGTACACACAGTTCGATTCCAGCGATACCGAGTTGCAGTCAGGCAGCGGTCTGGGCCTGGCGATCTGTCAGCAATTGACGCAATTGATGGGCGGGCAACTGACCTGCGTCAGCGAGCCGGGACGAGGCTCGTGTTTCACCCTGGAGCTGGACGTTGCAACGGTTCCGGGCGACGAAGCGCTGCCCTCGGTCGATGCCGGGCACCTTGCGCCGCTGCCTGCGCGCAACATCCTGATCGTCGAGGATCACGAGTTCAATCGCGTGGTATTGCAGCGGCAACTCGAGGCCTTGGGCATGCACGTGACCTGCGCCGACAATGGCCTGGAGGGCTTGCGCTGGTGGGCTCAGGAAGACTTCGACTACGTGATCACCGACTGCAACATGCCGCAGATGAATGGTGATCAGATGACCCGTCAGTTAAGAACGCTGGAAGCCAGCGAAGGTCGCCAACCCACCCATGTGGTCGGATTGACGGCCAACGCCCTGCCCCAGGAAATCCAGCGTTGCCTGGACGCCGGCATGAACGATTGCCTGTTCAAACCCGTCACCCGAACCACACTGGAGCGCTATCTTCGCCAGGTCGAACAGACGCAACTGGCCGCCGCACCGTGCTTCGACCTGTCCAGAATCAGCGACATCACGGCCGGCGACGCGGCGATGACCCGACAATTGCTGGCCACCGTGCTGCGCACCAATCAGGAAGACTTCGACGCCATGCAAGCGCTGTACGCGGCGGGCGATTTCACGGCCATGGGCAGCCGTTGCCACAAGATCCTCGGCAGTGCGCGGATCATCCACGCGGCGCCCTTGATCAGCGCTTGCGAGCAACTTGAACAGGGTTGCGAAAATGCCGTTCCGGGAAACGAATTGAGCCTGTTGCATGAGGCCTTCGTCCTGCAAATGAAGCGTCTCCAGGACAGCATTCGAGCCAGTATCAATACCTGCGTGTAGGACATTTCCCACAAAAAGTTAGGAAACACCCGCGTTACCCATCCCCCTCGCCTACGGAGAATCCGCGCCTCAATTCCCTGCAGTCGGCGGATGATCATGTTTACGTTTGGTGTGCGGTTTTCTCGTGTTTCGGTGTCCGGTGCTTTGTTGATGCTCGGTTGCGTACCGGCTCCCGTGTTCGCCGCCAGCTGCGATCCACTCACCTGCCTGACCACTTCGCAGGCCAATGTCGTGGTCAACGATGGCAGCACGTTCTCCGTCGGCACCGGGGGCATCCTGAGCGACAGCACCGTCAGCTTCGGACTCATACAGATCCTGGATGCGGGGGATGTAGCCGGCATCACGGTCGACGGCAATGGATGGCTGCATCTATATGACGCCGGATCGGCATTCGGCTCCGTCGTCGAAGCCGGCAACATGGTCGTCACCGGTTCAGCCACGGCACTTCGCACCACCGTCAATGGCGGTGAGCTGGACGTGGCGGAAAATGCCGTGGTCAGCGACACCCAACTCAACGGTGGCGCCATGTGGGTGTATGGCGATGCCACCGCCAAGAACACTCGCGTCAACAACAGCCGCATGACTGTCTATCAAAACGGCAACGCCGACCGCACGACGGTCAATGACGGTGGCGAGCTGTCGGTCAACGATGACGCTTCGGTGATCAACACCGTGGTCAATCAGGGTGGGCAGATGGAAAGCGTGGCGGGCACTCATGTGCACTTCACCACCGTCAATCAGGGTGGTGTGATGGTGCTGGGTGACCGCGCCGATGCCAGCGACACGACGATCAATTCGGGCGGTTTCCTGCATCTCAAGGGTGATGCGATTCTGGGCGGTGCGAGCCGTGTCGACGGCCAGGTCGCGTTTGCCGATCCGGCCGTCAACGGTTTTCATACTCTGACGATCAAAGGGCCACTGACTGGCGACGGCAGGTTCCTGATGAACACGGATCTGGCTGCACTGCAGGGTGATCTGCTCAGGGTGCAAGGTCCGGTCAGCGACAGCCACACCCTGGTGGTTGCCGACTCGGGCAACTCGCCCAGTGGTGCGCAGCAGAAATTGATGCTGGTGAATGGCAACGGTGGTAGCGGCGACTTCAAGCTCTACGGTGAAACTGTGGATGCCGGGGCTTATCGTTATCAATTGCAGCAGCAAGGCAATGACTGGTACCTGGCCAATCTGGCGACTCAGGATCCGCAGAACCCCGACACGGTGGTCGATCCTGTCGAGCCTATCGCACCTGTCGAACCTGCCGAGCCTGTCGAGCCAGACCTGCCCGACACGTCAGACAAAACACCCGCCCCGCCGCCGCACGTTCCGCAGGCGCAAACCCTGAGCAAGGGCGCCAACGCGGCGGTGGCCAGTCACGCCGCCAGCGCAGCGTTGATCAGCGCCCAGATGAGCGCGACGGCCCAGCACTTTGGCGAACTGCGCTCGGGCAAGGATCAGGGCGGCCTCTGGACTCGCGGCTACGGCACCGATCAACGCCTGGACACCGGTGCCAGCCGCGCCTTCGACCAGCAAGTCAACGGCATGGAAATCGGCGCCGACAAAGCCCTGCCTTTCGCCGACGGAACGCTTTACGTGGGTGGTTTGCTCGGCAAGGGTCAGGGGCGGCAACAATTCGGTGAGGCTAGCAAAGGCACGATCGACAGCCGCACGCTCGGCGGTTATGCCAGCTACCTGGACCGCAGCGGCCTGTACATCGATGGCGCACTGAAATACAGCCGTCTGGATAACGAAATCGACATCACCAGCAACCTCGGGGACAAGGTCAAGGCGCGCTACAAGAACCACGCGGTCAGTGCGGATGTGCAAATGGGCAAGAACATCGATCTGGGCCGGGGCTGGTTTGTCGAACCTCAGGTGGGGCTGCAAATGGCGCACATCAGTGGGGGGCGCTACACGGCCAGCAATGGCTTGAACGTCAAGCAGGATGCGATGAACTCGGTTCAAAGCCGCGTCGGCGGGATGTTCGGACGCCATCTGGAGCTGGGCAACGGCATCGCTGTGAAACCCTATGCCAAAGCGACGTGGATCACCGAACATGCCGGCGACAGCCATGTGAAGGTCAACGGGGCAAAATTGGACAGCCGCCTGCCGGGTTCACGGGGCGAGATCGGTGGTGGGGTGATGGTGACGGCGGCTGATAAGCACAACCTGTTCGTTGAGGGCGGTTACACCAAGGGCAGTGATATCGAACAGCCTTGGGCGGTGACGGTGGGTTATCGCTACAACTGGTAACGACGCAAAACCTGTGGGAGCGAGCTTGCTCGCGATGGGGTCATAACAGTCGACATCTGCGTTGCCTGTTACGCCGCCATCGCGAGCAAGCTCGCTCCCACAGGGGTTAATGGTGACTCAATCATCCGGCATTTCAGGCGGCTTGGCAGGCTTCGCCGGTTTGCCCGGTTTTGCGCCTTTGGCACCCTTGGCGGCAGGTTCCGCTACAACGGGCGTCGCGACCGTCGGCGCTGCAGCTTCTTTCTCCGTCGCTGGCAAGGCGTCGATGGTATCGAAGATTTTCTTCAAATTGACCGATTTTGATTCATCCCCCGAACTCTCGAACTTCTTCTCGCCGTCCTTGCCCACCAGGATGACTTTGGGTAACGCCCCCGCGCCGAGTTTCAGCGAGCGGATCAGTGCCATGGTGTCCTGCTGGCCGAGATCCTTGCCGTCGAGCTGACCGAACATGTTCAGCACGGTGTACACCCTGAGATTGCGTTGGGCGACACCCTCCTTGTTGGCTGGATCGTCCAGCGACTTTTTCAGGCCCACCCAGACTGGGTCAACCGTGCTGGGAGCAATCACAATCAGTGGCCGGGCCCTGCCCTTGTCAATATCCAGAGGTGAGCCATCATCGGCAGCGAACAAGGGGCCGGCGAAAGCCAGCAGGGTAGTCAGGGTCAATGACCTGATGAGCATGCGCATCTCCTTTTGATATCCACGCTCTAATGATTGCGCATCGCGGCGTTCGTTCCGGGTGACTCACGCAATTATGTCTCGCCTTGCCCCAAGCTTAGGTCAGCGCGGTCATTGCGCAACAGGCTGAGCTAATCTCATAGCTCAATAACAACGCCCTGATCCGCCGTGAGGACCACTGCATGAGCGCTCAGTTGAATCACACCATCGTCTGGTGTCGCAACAAGCAGACATCAGCCAACTATCTGGCAGACATCCTCGGTCTGCCCTGCCCCGAACCCTTCGGCCCGATGCTGATCGTCAAGTTCGACAACGGTGTGTCGCTGGACTTCTACGACAATGACCCGCCGATTGCTTCCCAGCACTACGCGTTTTTGATCGGTGACGACGATTTCGATGCGGCCTTCGCCCGCCTGCAAGCCCGAAAGCAACCCTGGTGGGCCGACCCCGGCAAACAACGACCAAACGAGATCAACGATTACGGCGGTGGCCGGCGAGTTTACTTCGATGACCCGGACGGGCATCTGCTGGAGATTCTGACCCGGGCCTAAGCCGCGCCCGCCACCAACGCCGGAATGGAAAAGGTGAACACGCTGCCAATCCCCGGTTCACTCTCTGCCCAAAGCTCTCCGCCATGGGCCTGCACGATGCTGCGGCAGATGTACAAACCCAGTCCACTGCCGTTGGGATTTCCGTCACGAACCGACCAGTAGCGCTCGAAGATGTGCGGCAAATGCACGGCGTGGATACCGCCGCCATTGTCGCGCACCGAGATCAGCACCTTGCCGTCTACCTGGCGGGCGCTGAGGTCGATACGTCCGCCCGAGGGGGTGAATTTAATCGCGTTGCCCAACAGGTTCGACAGCACCTGGAACAACCGCTGGGGATCGGCGTCGATGCTCAAACCTTCAGAACTGCTGCAGTTGAGCTCGATGTTTTTGTGGGACGTGAGGGTCACCAGCAACCCACAGGCCTCTTGAAGCAGGTTCACCACATCCAGCGGCTTGCACGCGAGCGGGTACTTGCCTGCATCGAGTTTCGACTTGTCCAGCAAATCGACAATCAGGGTGTTCATCCTTTCCGTGGCGTCCTCCATGCTGCCCAGGGCTGCGCTCAGGCGCTCGGTATGCTTGCTTTCGTCCTTGGCGACCAGGCGCTGCATCATGCCGCACTGCATGATGATTATGGTCATGGGATTGCGCAGGTCATGGGACACCACTGCCACCAACTCATCACGCTTGCGCACCGCTTCATGCTCGCGGAGCACCTGACGGGCGAGGTCGTTTTCGATGGCACTGCGGCGCAGTTCTCTGACCGCATAAGCATCCGCGGTGCTCCATTCACGCGCCCTGCCCTCCACTTGCTGTTCCCACAGCGCAAAGGATGTACGCGGTTGCAGACGGTTGTCGGTCCCGGCACTGAAATGCTCATCGGGATTGCCGCTCCACTTCATGCTGGAGCGCAGTTGCGGGCGGAACCACAGGACGCCGTTGTCCACCGGTTTGGGCAGTACGAAAGCCAGCAGACCGCTGGCCACGTCACTGTAGAGCGCGCTGGCACCGTGCAGGCCTTGCAGGTGGTCGGTCAACAGCGGCTCGCCGCTTTCCAGGCATTGCTCGCGCACCCACAGGTAAAGGGCGCGCACCTGCTCGACCGTCGGACACTCACCGAACAGCTGCAAGCGATCTTCGATCAATACGGCGACGCCACTGGCCTCAGTCAAGTCCTGCAATTGCGCCGGGTGGTTGAGCAGCCCCTCCAGCACGTCGCTGTCAGCCAGGCGCATCGCGGCGGTCAGTTCATTGATCAGCCGGGATTTCTGTTCACGCTGACGCTGTTCATCCCGGGTTTGCAGGGCCGTGATCTGCACGCTGAGCAACTGGGCGATTGCGGCACACATGGTGCGCACCGAGTGACTGACCAGCAACGGTTCAGGATGGGCACACGTAATCAGCCCCCAAAGCTGATCGTTCTCCAGCAGCGACAGGCTCATGGAGGCCCGCACGCCCATGTTTTCCAGGTACTGGCAATGCACTGGCGAAACGCTGCGCAGGACCGAAAACCCCAGATCCAGAGGCTGCCCGGTGTCAGGGCGTAACACCGGAAGAATCGGCACCGGCACATAACGTGCATCCGGGATCACCCGGATCCAGTTCAGGCGATACAGCTCACGCGCCTGCGCCGGAATGTCCGAGGCGGGGAAACATTGCCCGAGGTAACCGGGCAGAACACCGCCCAGCGCCTCGCTGATGACTTGCCCATGCCCCGCCGGCCGGAAACGATAAATCATCACCCGGTCGAAGCCGGTCAGGCGGCGGATTTCATCGACACTGACGGTGTACAAGTCCTCCAGCGTACTGGCTGCCTGCATCCGTCGCAGGGCGCGAAGCAGGATGCCGGTATTGTCCGGTGCAGCGTCATGCAACGGCTCCAGCTCAAGAATAATCACACCGTCACGCCGGTTGAGCGATCCGTTGAACCGCTGCGCCCCTATCTCCAGCAACAACGGATTGGTGTCCTCCAGGTCATTCAACAACAGCGCTTGGCGAACCTGCTCAGTCGCCCTGGCACCCGACAGCATCGTCAACGGTTGCTGCAATAAAGCCGCCGCCGTCTGACCGAGCAACGCAGCACAATTACGGCTGATCTGCTGGATGATCAACTCCGGCTCGCTCAGGGTCAGTAGAACGCCATGGGGCTGGATCGACCCCGGAATCCGGATCGCTTCGCTGGCGCATTCGGCGAGCGCGGCGTCGAGTTGCTCATCATTGAGGCGGTTCATACCAATACCTCGCAATGCTCGAGCCAGTTTTCGAATGATTCGAAGGTTGCCTGGGCCGCGACCACCGACTCCGCTCGTTCAACGGGATCACACACCTCATACAGGCACGCCAGGAAACCGCGCCACATCAGCAAGGTCGACGTGCCATACACCGCAAAAAACCGGCCGCCCGTGTGTTCATCGACACCGAGGCGCGAGTACAGGCCGTTGCGCAGTGATTGCCCGCCCAGCGTCGCGCCTTCAAGGACGTACAACACGCCCAGCACATTGGCAATCGAGCGGGGCTGAAGGGCAAACGGGCAGAGGGGGATGGCATCGATGGCGGCAGCGTCCAGACCCAAGGCATACAGATCGGCTTCAAGCGACGGGGTTTTGCTACGTATCAACCAGTCCAGACCGGGAATGGTCATCGCCACCGGGAACAGCAGGTTTTCCAGCGGCCGATAAAAACCGTAGTAGGCCTCGATCAGGCGGGTGTAGAGCAATAAATCGGCGGTGAAAAACGGAATGCGTTTTTCCAGCAATTGATGCTGCCAGGTCGTGGCGGTGCGCAGCTCACTGAGAATCAGCGGCAGGCTTTTGGGCGGGGCGGTCACGACAGTGTGTCGTGGCAATACCCGGCTTCGTGGCTTTGATATTCGGCGATTGGCGTGGACACGTGCCACCTCTTGTCGATCACGGGGAAATGCCGACAGGTCATTCACGGGTGAATGAAAGCTGGCTTTTCACCGTAGCACCTATGCGGTGCAGGAGGTGGTTTGTTTCTGGGACGGGCGGAATCAGAACGCCAGTTTGTACCCGATCAGCACCAGCATCGTGGCCAGGCAAGGTCGCAGCACTTCATCGGAGATGCGGCCCGTCAGGTGGCTGCCCAGGTAAATCCCCGGCAGCGAACCGATCAGCAAATAGCCCAGCACGTGCCAATCCATGTTGCCCATGCTCGCATGGCCAAGGCCGGCAACCAGGGTCAGCGGTACGGCGTGCGCGATTTCCGTGCCCACCAGGCGGCGGGTAGGCAGCAGCGGATAGAGAATGAACAATGCGACAGTGCCCAGGGCGCCAGCGCCGATGGACGTCAGGGCAACCATGGTGCCGAGGACCAGGCCGGTGATCACGGTCAACGCATTCAAGCGGTTGCCGCTGGGGTTGTAATGACCGCCCGCGCGTTTGTGGGCGAAATCGAGCAGGCGCTTCTTGAAGAAAATCGCCAGCGCCGTGGCAAACAGGACAAACCCCAAGGCCTGTTTGATGACCGCGTTCATCGCCTCGGGCGATGTTTGCAAGGTGCTCAGGAACCACAACGTCAGCGCCACTGCCGGCACACTGCCAAGGGTCAGCCAACCGGTAATGGCCCAGTCGATGTTCTTGTTCTTTCGATGAACCAGCACGCCACTGGACTTGGTAATCGCCGCGTACAGCAAATCCGTCCCCACTGCGGTGGCCGGATTGACGCCGAACCACAACAGAATCGGGGTCATCAAAGAACCGCCACCTACCCCAGTCATCCCGACAATAAAGCCGACCACCAGACCTGCCACGACTAAACCGAAATTACCGAATTCCATTAACACGCCCACAAAAAACGCATGAAAAATCTGGCCCGCAGCATAGCGATTTTTCTTATAACCACTTATATCGATGCGATCTATCTTTATGCCTTAAGCACTTGAATTACCCCTGTGGGAGCGAGCTTGCTCGCGATGACGGACTCACAGCCAACATCATTGCTGAATGTTAAACCGCTATCGCGAGCAAGCTCGCTCCCACAGGGGATCTGCTGAGTTGGCCAAACTCACTGCACGGGCAGGAAGTTGAGGAACAGCAAACTCTGTGCGTAATTCAGACCGATCCGACGGTAGCGCTCGTCCAGCATCTGCGTCAGCAGATCCAGCCGCGCGACGATCTTGCCGAACTCCACCGCAAAACTCAGGTTGCTGCCCTCCTCCGAAATTTCGTTGGAGAACAGTAAAGGCTCGCCGTTCTTGCTTTGCCGCTGGCTGAGTATCCAGGTGGCTTTCTCGATATTGCGGGCAGCGTTGCTGACGAACGTCGGGTTGATCGCATCCGTCATGTAGAACTCGAGTCGATTGCCGTGGGCGGTGACGAGCATGCTGCCGATGGCATAGATGAAGGCACCGACCCGGTCGCCGAGAAACTCCGGGCTCATGGCATAACTCAGCGCTGCCAGGTCTTTTTTGCCACCCAGGGTCGGCAGCGGTTGTTGCTGTTCGATGGCCATGCGCACTTGCTTGCCAGCGGTGCGGGCGTCGAGAAAGCCGGATTTTTTTAGCTCGTCCGGGTTACGCAGGTAGAGCTTGCTCATCAGCAGGTAGAGGCTGTCGAGGTTGTCACGCATCGTCAGGGTCGCCATGCGGTCGACGCTGGTCTGGAGGAATTCCTGGGGTTTGCCTTCGCGGAACTGGCTGACGATGTCGCTGCCCTGCTGCTGACTGCACCCGGAGGTCGCGAGCATCGACAAGCAGGCCAACAGTAAGCAACAGCGGCGGATTGGTGGGGTGGTGCGGGGTAAAACTCGAGCCATGGGTTCTTGAACTTGGGCATGGGCCGGCGGTGGGGATTCGCCGCAGGCTGGCCAAGGATAGAGCCGTGAATCCTTAAAAAGTGCAGTGCCGACGGTCAGTAAGGGGCGCGGACCGACTCATACGCAGCCTCGCAGGCTCGACAGCGGCTACACGTCGACGGAACCACCGGGCTATTCTGCTGCCCATTGAAGTAACGATCGAAATTCAGAAAGGAGGTTTGAATGCGGACCCTCGAACTGGCCGGCGTCAATGTACCGGTCATCGGCCAAGGCACCTGGCGCATGGGCGAAGATCCTTCCCGACGCACCCAGGAAGTGGCGGCATTGCGCCAGGGCATCGAATTGGGCATGACCCTCATCGACACCGCTGAAATGTACGGCGAGGGCGGCGCTGAGGAAGTGGTCGGTGAAGCCATCGCCGGCAGGCGTGACGACGTCTTTCTCGTCAGCAAGGTTTACCCGCACAACGCCAGCCGCAAAGGCATCCCCCAGGCGTGCGAACGCAGTCTGCGGCGGCTGGATACCGATTACATCGATCTTTACCTGCTGCACTGGCGCGGCCAGTACCCCCTCGAAGAAACGGTCGAAGCCTTCGAACGCTTGCGTGAAGAAGGCAAGATTGGTCGCTGGGGCGTCTCCAATTTTGATGTCGACGACCTGGAGGAACTGGCTTCACCGACCTGTGCCACCAATCAGGTGCTCTACAACCTGGAAGAACGCGGCATCGAGTTTGACCTGTTGCCCTGGAGCCGCCAGCATCAAATGCCAGTCATGGCCTACTGTCCGATCGGTCAGGGTGGGCCTATGCTGAACCATACAACGCTCAAACAAATAGCCGCCCGTCACCGTGTGACGCCGGCCCAGGTAGCACTGGCATGGATGCTGCGTAAGGAAGGCGTGATCGCCATCCCCAAAGCGGTCCGGCCCGAGCACGTACAACTCAACGCGCAAGCCGCGCAATTGCAATTGGAGACTGGGGATCTGGAGGCGCTGGACCAGGCGTTTCGCGCGCCACAACGCAAACAGCGGTTGGCCATGGTCTGAGCCATCGCAGTCTGTCAGAGGGCTTCGGCATGAGAAGCACTGATCAGGACGATTCCTTTAATCTGCAACGCTTTATCCAGGCACAGGACCCGGTGTTCAAACGGGTCCAGGCCGAGCTGAACGCCGGCCACAAGCGCAGTCACTGGATGTGGTTCATCTTTCCGCAATTCGCAGGGTTGGGCGGCAGCGAGATGTCCCGCCACTTTGCCATTCGTTCCAAAGAGGAAGCTGCGGCGTACCTCAATCATCCGCTGCTGGGCTCACGGTTGCGCACCTGCACGCAAATGGTGCTGAACATCGAAAAAAGCTCGATTGCCGGCATATTCGGCCATCCCGACGATCTCAAGTTTCACTCTTCCATGACGCTGTTCGCCCAGGTTGCCGGCGCTAACAGCGACTTTCATCGAGCACTTGACCAGTATTTCCACGGCATCCTGGATGACTGGACGTTGTTGCTGCTGGACTCAAAACAGGCCCAACTGCCCACCAATCAAGGTTGAAAAGTCGTCGTCCACGAAGGGCAGAATGGCGTCCGCCACCGGTTGCAGTTGCCGGGTGACGTAGTGGTCGTAGTCGATGGGCGCGCTGCGGATTTCCAGCGGCTCGGGCCCGGCGACGGTGATCACGTAACTGATCCAGCCACCGTTCTGGTATTGCCGCGGACGGCCCTGCTGGTCGTTGTAATCATCGGCCATTCGCGCGGCCCGCACGTGGGGTGGCACGTTGCGCTGATAGTCATCGAGGGTGCGGCGCAGGCGCTTGCGGTAGATCAGGCGATCGTCGAACTCCCCCGCCAACGTCTTGCGCACGTAGTCGCGCACATAATCCTGATAGGGTTTGCGATTGAAGATGCGCAAGTACAACTCCTGCTGGAATTGCCGGGCCAGCGGCGACCAGTCGGTGCGTACGGTTTCCAGGCCTTTGTAGACCATTTCGTCAGTGCCATCGGCGCGGGTCACAAGACCTGCATAGCGCTTCTTGCTGCCCTCCTCGGCGCCGCGAATGGTCGGCATCAGAAAGCGCTTGTAGTGAGTTTCGAACTGCAACTCCAACGCACTTTCCAGACCGTATTCCTGCTGCACATGCTCGCGCCACCATTGGTTGACGTGATCCACCAGCGCGCGGCCGATCTGTGCTGCTTCCTGTTGACCGTGGGCACGGCGCAGCCAGACGAAGGTCGAGTCGGTGTCGCCGTAAATCACCGTGTGGCCCTGGGCTTCGATCAGCTGTCGCGTACGCAGCATGATCTCGTGACCGCGCAGGGTGATGGACGACGCCAGGCGTGTATCGAAGAAGCGGCAACCGCTGGAACCGAGCACGCCGTAAAAGGCGTTCATGATGATTTTCAGGGCCTGGGACAAAGGCGCGTTGTGTTCGCGCTTGGCGGTTTCGCGACCCTCGGCGACCCGGGCGACGATGGCGGGCAAGCAATGCCGGGTTCTGGAAAAACGCGCGCCGCGAAAGCCTGGCACCGACTCGCTGTCATCGGGATGTTTAAGCCCCTCGATCAAGCCCACCGGGTCGATCAGGAAGGTTCGGATGATCGACGGATAGAGGCTTTTGTAGTCGAGCACCAGCACCGACTCGTACAGGCCCGGTTGCGAGTCCATGACAAACCCGCCGGGGCTGGCCTGTGCAGGCTTGTTCCCAAGGTTCGGCGCGACGAAACCCTGGCGATGCATCAGCGGCATGTAAAGGTGCGTGAACGCCGCCACCGAGCCACCGCTGCGGTCTGCCGGCAACCCGGTGACGCTGGCCCGTTCCAGCAGGAAGGTCAGCAGCTCGGTCTTGGCGAAAATCCGCGTCACCAGCTCGCAGTCCTTGAGGTTGTACTTGGCCAGGGCTGGTTTGTCCTCGGCGAACATGCGGTTGATTTCGTCCATGCGCTGGTACGGATTGTCGATCGACTTGCCCTCGCCAAGCAGGGTTTGCGCGACGTTTTCCAGGCTGAAAGAAGGAAAACTCCAGGTCGCCGAGCGCAGGGATTCGATGCCGTCGATGATCAGCCGGCCAGCGGCCGAGGCGAAGTAATGGTTGCGGCTACCGTGTTCGCGCCACTGCATTTCCTCGCCGCCACGCCCCAGTTTCAGCGGCACCGCCAGGCGCCGGGCGTGTTCGTGGAGCACGCGCAGGTCGAACTGTACGACGTTCCAGCCGATGATCGCGTCGGGGTCATGGCGGGCGAACCACACGTTGAGTTTTTTCAGCAGGTGGGTTCGGGATTCGCAGTATTCGAGCTGGAAATCCACCTCGCGGTCGTCGCCATTGGGCGGGCCGAGCATGTAGACCTGGCGCTCGCCGCAGCCTTCCAGAGCAATGGAATACAACTCGCCCTGAGCGGTGGTTTCGATGTCCAGTGAGAC
Source organism: Pseudomonas sp. LBUM1645 (assembly GCF_059716185.1). NCBI lineage: Bacteria > Pseudomonadati > Pseudomonadota > Gammaproteobacteria > Pseudomonadales > Pseudomonadaceae > Pseudomonas > Pseudomonas sp. LBUM1645. Next base: position 2,036,225 of record NZ_CP166811.1, on the reverse strand, counting down.
CAGCCTGAGGCTCGGGCGATAGTCGGGGTCGGGTTTCATCTGCGCATCGAGCAGCAGGCCCTCGGCGTTCGGCGTGCCACTGAAGCGGACTGGTGCGGTGATGAAACGCTCCATCATGTAGCGTTCCGGCGGGCGCACGTCGGCTTCGAACATGTCGACGCCGGCCTTGCGCAGCGCGGTTTCCAGACGCATAAGCTGACCGTGCTGCTGGCAATACAGACCGAGCACCGGGCGGTGCTCGAAATCCAGCAACGCCAGCGGCCGCAGCTCGACGTTCTTTTCGCCGCGCAGCAGCGCTTCGGCCTGCTCGCGCTGGGCTGCGGGGATGAACGCCACCGACATTTGATGAGGCAGGCGGATCCGCTGGGGACCGGTGTCGGTCGCCAGCCAGAACTCGACTTCCGTACCGGCCGGGGTATCGCGCCAATGCCGGGTCAGGACGAAGCCCCGCTGTAAATCCACCACTGCAACCTCACATTTGATTCAGGTCGCAATTCTACGCGTCATCGAAGGCGATAGCCCGTCTGGCTCCAACGTCTCGAACAGACCTAGAACCTGTGGGAGCGAGCTTGCTCGCGATAGCGGTGTAACAGGCAATAGAGATGTCGAATGCTATGGCCTCATCGTCGGAACGCCGCCCGGAGCAAGCTCGCTCCCACAGGGTTTGATGGAGCCCATGGATCAATGAATAACTGCGAAAAATTTCAGGCTGACCGAAGAAAAACCGCTGAATGGCGTTTTTTGCGTGTTATCTGCCGCTTTCTCTCTTGCCCTCAGCGCCTGTGTCTACGATTCTTCAAGAACAACGACAACACCTGAGAAACTGCCATGAAAACCGTCGCCCAACTGCTGAAGTTAAAGGCTGAACAGAATCATGAAGTCCACACCATTGCACCGCATCAAATGGTGCTGGAAGCGTTGATGGTCATGGCCGCCAAAAACGTCGGCGCCTTGCCGGTCCTGAAGAATGGCGAGGTCGTCGGCATCATCAGCGAGCGTGACTATGCGCGCAAACTCGTACTCAAGGGCCGCTCCTCCGTTGGTACACCGGTCGAAGACATCATGGTGTCGCCGGTGATCACCGTGGACACCCATCAAACCGTCGAAACCTGCATGGGCATCATGTCCGACAAACGCCTGCGCCACTTGCCGGTGGTGGAAAACGGCCAGTTAATCGGCTTGCTGTCGATCGGCGACCTGGTCAAGGAGGCCATCGCCGAACAGGCTGAGTTGATTCGCCAGTTGGAGCAGTACATCCGCGGTGAATAGATCAATCCGGCCAATGCCGCGCGAAGACCGGTGCCAATGTCGGGTGCCGGTCGATGCGCATAAGCCACGCGAAAAACCCAGGCCTTGCACTGCGTAAATGTTCCCGACTGCCCGCCCATCTGGAAACCACCGCCGCCAGCACATCCAGGGCTCCCGGCGTCTCGTCGCCCAGATACAAATCGCCCGAAAACTGATCGGCAAACACCTCCCAATTCCTGTGCAGTCGCGCGCGGGCGCCGATCATGAGGTTTTGCCTGGACGATTCATCCGCCTCGGCCAACCAGCGCTCGGGGTAGTCGATGACGCCAATGGCCGAATAGCAATTGCTGACGATGTACACCAGGCCTCGAATGGCCTGATCCCGCGCCGCGGTGTTTTTCGGCAACAGGTTTGATTTGGGGAACGTGAGCCCCAGGTGAATCAGAATCGCCGCGCTCTCGGTGAGAACGCTGCCATCGGGCAATTGCAGTGTCGGGATCTGCTTGAGCGGATTGAGTTTCTCCAGCGCGTGGGTCGCCTCGGGAGAGGTTTCAACGTCGATGAAGCGGTAAGGAATTTCGCAAAGTTCCAGCGCCGCTTCTATCGCGGCAGCGCCGGAGTTCTGGTGTCCGTATAGCTGGTACATATCGCGCGCTCCTGGCGAAACGAAAATAGAGTCAGCAAACGATTGGGCACGAGGCACGTTCCCTGCCATTGGGCCGGGCGATACAGGTAAGATACGCCTCCCGGGCCGCACTCATGACTACCCGTCGCGGTTCAAGCCCTACTGCACACTTCAAGGAAAGAACATGCGCCAACAGGATGGCGGTCTCGCCCCGTTTCTTCGTATCTATGGGTTTCTTCTGGCAGGCCTGGCCTTGAGTGGCTGCTCGCCGAGCGAACACTCGTCATCGGCCAGTTTAGCCGGTGAACAAGGGCGCGGTGGCGCCATGCTCGCCTATGAGCACGAACTGCAACTGTTGCTGCCCCAGGCGCAAATCGGGCCGCGCTTGCAGGCCACACGTGAGGCCTGCGAAACCGCACGCTTCGGGGCCTGTAACGTTCTGCGTATCGAGCAAGGCGCCGGCCGCGCCGAGATCACTTTGCGCATTGCCCCTGCTGGCGTCGAACCGCTGGTCACGATGGCGGCCGAGGGTGGGGAACTGGGTCAACGAATCACCAGTGCCGAAGACCTGGCCGATGCCGTGGACGACACTCGTCGGCGCCAAGAGCGGCTCAAGGCTCAGCAGCAACGTCTGGATGAGTTGGCGACCCGCAAAGACATCAGCGTCACGGACCTGATTACCTTGAGCAAAGAGCAGGCCGGGATCGAAAACGACCTGCAAGCCCTGGCCCAGATCGCCGCCGGACACCAGCGCCGTCTGGACACCAATCGGGTCACGCTGTCGTTCCTGCCGACCGGCGCCAGCAGTCGCTCGTCGCACCTGAGCCAAGCGTTCAGCAATTTGCTGGACAACCTGGCCGATGGCGCCGCCGATGCGCTGGAAAAAGTCAGCTATGCGCTGCCCTTCCTGATTCTGGCCTTCCCGCTGTTCATGCTGTGGGTCTGGCTGTGGCGCAAGTTTGTCCGCCGTCGCACGTGAGTCGTTGAACTGAAACATCACGCTCGCGTGGGGTGCGTCGTGCTTCCTATCATTGCCGTCGATGTTCACCATCACGGCAATGAAGTTCTCATAAAAAATCCGCGGCGTAACATCAGCTCCAGACCAAACAACTACACCCCGGAGCACACCATCATGAAACGCCAAACTATCCTCAGCATCGCTTTCTCGGTTTTTGCAGTTAACGCTTTCGCCGCTACCTCTGCTCACCCGGTTGTCGCTGAAGGCGGCTCGGATCGACTGATTGAAAGTCGTGTGGCTGAGGGTGGTTCGGATCGTCTGATCGAAAACCGCGTTGCCGAAGGTGGCTCGGATCGTCTGATCGAAAACCGCGTTGCTGAAGGTGGTTCCGATCGTCTGATCGAAAACCGCGTCGCTGAAGGTGGCTCGGATCGTCTGATCGAAAACCGCGTTGCCGAAGGTGGCTCGGATCGTCTGATCGAAAACCGTGTGGCTGAAGGTGGTTCGGATCGTCTGATCGAAAACCGCGTCGCTGAAGGTGGCTCGGATCGTCTGATCGAAAGCCGCGCCGCATAAATGAATGGTTTTACCGCGGGACTCAATGAAAAACCCGGCCTTATCAGCCGGGTTTTTTTACGCCTGTTTTTTGCGCTCGGTCACTTGCCGGCCCGTGCCATGCAACGCTGATAACGCTCATCGACCCGCTTGGCAAACCACGCGGTGGTGAGTTTGCGGGTGATTTTCGGGCTTTGCAGCGCAATCCCTGGCAACACCGCGCGCGGTAATGGCCGACCTTCCGCCTCTTCGGCCAGGGCGAAAACCCGTGCATAGAGTTGGGTGTCCTCGAATTCGAAGTTTTTGCCCTCCTCCAATTGGTCCCGAATGGTCGGATTGCGCATGCCCAGTTGCTTGCCGAGGGTGCGCACCGCCAATTCCGTGGTGCCGGGCATGATCGAATCGTAGCGAACCAAGTCACCATCCAGCGCCAGCGGTATGCCCGACGCGCGACTCACCGCGTTCTGAAACGCAGCATTGCGACTGGCGTACCAACCGGCATTGAAATCGGCAAAGCGATACAGCGGTTGTTTGTAGCTCACCGGATAGCCGAGCAAGTGGGCGATACCAAAGTACAGGCCGCCGCGACGACTGAACACTTCATGACGGATCGAGCCTTCCACCGGGTACGGATACGCCTTTGCCTGTTGCTCGGCGAAATCGATGCTGACCTGCATCGGCCCACCGGTGTGCACCGGGTTGAACCCACCGAACAGCGTCCGGCCCATGGGCACCATGCCGATGAAGTCATCGAAGATCGCGCTGAGCTCTTTTTCGCTGCGCGCCGCATTGAGACGGTCGCTGTAGCTTTTGCCGTTGGATGAACTCACCTGCAGCGCACCGCTCACCAGCAGGCCGGGAATGTGGGCTTTGTCGGCACGGCGGTCGATCTCCTCGCGGGCGATTTTGCCCAGGCCCGGTACCGGCGGGTCCACCTGAAAGGTCGATTCCTGCTCGGTGACCGCCAGTACCGAGCACAGGTTTTGGGTGGATGGATAGATGTTCTGGGCAGCAAATGCTGCGTAAATATCGGTAGCCCAGCCCTGGCGATCGGTGGTTTTGGCCGGCAGCAGGCGCACGATCTCGGCCTTGACCTCGGCAGGCTTGCGCGCAGGGAGTTCCTGCGTGCGCTGAGTACCGCAACCGGCCAGCACCAGCAGCGCGGCGACGCTCATCATCAATCGATTGGCTTGCATGTTGCTCCATCAAATCCGTTGAGCCGGGTTAACCATACGATCAATGGCATGGCGCAGCTATGACTCTCGCCGCCCCCCACTGTTCCCCGTAGCAGCGCGGACCTTTTTCCGTTTGGCAGACAACCTGCCCGTCTGTCGCGGCTGAACCATACTTCAGCCACACACCGAGGAGGACCGCTCATGAACCGTAGCGACGTACTGATCATCGGCGCCGGCCCGACCGGGCTGGTGTTGGCGCTGTGGCTGAGCAAGCTTGGCGTAAAAGTGCGCATCATCGACAAGACCTCGGCACCCGGAACCACATCGCGGGCGCTGGCCGTCCAGGCGCGGACGCTGGAGCTGTATCGCCAGCTCGACCTCAGCAATGCGGTGGTGCAGAACGGCCATCGTGTAGCCGCCGCCAATTTCTGGGTCAAGGGCGAACCCGTGGCCCGCTTGCCGCTGAGCCGCATCGGCGAAGGCCTGACGCCCTATGCGTTCCTCGAAATCTTTCCTCAGGACGAACACGAACGGCTGCTGATAGACCGCCTCGAAACCTTTGGCATCAAGGTGGAGCGCAACACGGCGCTGGAGAGTTTCCTGGAAACCGGTGACGGTATCACCGCCTATCTGCGCTTGGCCGATGGTCAGGAGGAAACCTGCCAGGCTTGCTATCTGGCGGGTTGTGACGGTGCCCGGTCGATCGTGCGCAAGACCCTGGACACCGGATTTCCCGGCGGCACCTACCAGCAGATTTTCTACGTCGCCGACGTGCAAGCCAGCGGGCCGACGTTCAACGGCGAACTGCATGTGGATCTCGATGAAGCAGATTTTCTCGCGGTGTTTCCCTTGGCCGGCGAAGGCCGCGCCCGCCTGATCGGCACCGTACGCGACGAACGCGCCGACCAGGTCGACACCCTGCAATTTGAAGACGTCAGCAGCCGGGCCATCGAGCATATGAAAGTAAAGATCGAGCAACTGAACTGGTTCTCGACCTACCGCGTGCATCATCGGGTGGCGGACCATTTTCGCACCGGGCGCGCGTTTCTATTGGGCGACGCCGCCCACGTCCACAGCCCCGCCGGTGGCCAGGGCATGAACACCGGCATTGGCGATGCCATCAACCTCGCCTGGAAACTCGCGGCGGTGTTGAGCGGCGGCGCTGAGGCCAAACTCCTCGACACTTACGAAACCGAGCGAATCGCGTTTGCTCGCAGACTGGTCGCCACCACCGATCGCGTGTTCAGTTTCGTCACGGCCGAAGGGCGCATGGCCGATTTATTGCGCACGCGTTTGGCGCCGTTCGTGCTTCCGAAAATGGCATCGTTTGAGGCGTCGCGCGAATTCCTGTTTCGCACGGTGTCGCAGATCACCCTGAATTATCGTGGGATGCCGTTGAGCACGGGCGTTGCCGGTCATGTTCACGGTGGCGACCGCCTGCCCTGGGCTCACGACGGTGAGGGGGACAATTTCGAATCGCTAAAGTGTCTGACCTGGCAGGTGCATGTGTATGGCGACACCAGCGACGAAATGATCGCCTGGTGCCACGAACATCATTTGCCGCTCCATGTTTTTGACTGGCGGCCGGCGTTTGAAGCGGCTGGCCTGGGGCGTAACGGGTTTTACCTGTTGCGGCCAGATACGTATGTGGCGATTGCCGACAACTCTGCCGATCCCAAGGTGATCGAGCGGTACTTTCGGGATCACGGGATCAGGCCCTACTTCGGCTGAGGATCAAAAGATCGCAGCCTGCGGCAGCTCCTACAGGTGTACTCAATTTCCTGTAGGAGCTGCCGCAGGCTGCGATCTTCTGATCTTGATCAGATCCCGGCCAGCGCCAGGTCCATCGCGAAGTAAGTGAAGATCAAATCCGCCCCTGCCCGCTTGATCGCGCCAAGGCTCTCACGCACCACGCGATCTTCATCGATCGCACCAGCCTGGGCGGCGAATTTGATCATCGCGTACTCGCCACTCACCTGATACGCCGACAGCGGCAAACGCGAGGCTTCACGGATGTCGCGGATGATGTCCAGGTACGCGCCGGCCGGTTTGACCATCAGCGCGTCGGCGCCTTCCTGCTCGTCCATCAGTGATTCGCGCACAGCTTCGCGGCGGTTCATCGGATTCATCTGGTAGCTTTTGCGGTCGCCTTTCAATGCGCTGCCGCCGGCTTCACGGAACGGACCGTAGAGTGCCGAGGCGAATTTGGTGGAGTAGGCCATGATCGCGGTCTGGGTGAAACCGGCTTCGTCCAGCGCCCGGCGAATCGCCTGGACCTGGCCGTCCATGGCCGCCGACGGCGCGATCACGTCAGCACCGGCACGAGCGGCGGCCACCGCTTGTTTGCCGAGGTTGATCAGGGTCTGGTCATTGTCGACTTCGTGGTTATGCAGCACGCCGCAATGACCGTGGTCGGTGTACTCACAGAAGCAGGTGTCGGACATCACGATCATGTCCGGCACCGCATCCTTGGCGATGCGCGACATGCGCGACACCAGACCGTTGTCGCTCCAGGTATCGCTGCCGTTGCCGTCCAAATGGTGCGACACGCCGAACGTCATCACCGACTTGATCCCGGCCCGGGCATAACGCTCGATCTCACCTGCCAGTTTCGACTCTGGAATACGCATCACGCCGGGCATGCTTTTGATCGGTACGAAGTCGTCGATCTCTTCCTCGACGAAAATCGGCAGCACCAGATCGTTCAAGCTGAACTCGGTTTCCTGGAACAGGCTGCGCAGGCTCGCATTGCGGCGCAGACGGCGTGGACGTGCTTCGGGGAACTGACTGGACATGAGGGGTTCCTGAAAAACGGAGGACGAGACGAAAGTCGTAGGGGGCCAAAGCTTATTCCCTCAACGGTCAGGGGCACAAACATCGATTGTGGAAGACTTTGTTACGGGCCCGGCAATAATCCGACCTCATTGCGCCAGCTAAAGACAACGTTCAGGATTGAGCAAAACCAACACAGGGAGTGACGCAGCATGTTTGATATCCAAAACTACGGCAGCTTCATTGCCGCGATTCTGATCTTCCAGTTAATGCCAGGGCCGGGCACCTTCGCCATTCTCAATGCCACCGCCCGCAATGGCCTGGGCGCAGGGTTCGGCGCCGTGGGTGGCACGCTGCTGGGGGATGCGACGTACATGATTGCGGCGGCCATCGGTCTGGCGGCCGTGATGCAAGCCAATCCCCTGCTGTTCCAGATGCTGCAGTGGTTCGGCGCTGCGTACTTGTGCTGGATCGGCGTGCAATTGCTGCGCGCGCCAGCGACTAGGGACTCGGCGGGGCTGGAGCCGAAACGGTCGGCCCGGGTCTACTTTCGCACTGCCCTGGCGGTGAGCCTGACCAACCCCAAAGTCATCCTGTTTTTTGTGGCGTTTTTTCCCCTGTTCATTCACCCCGATGCCTCCAGCCTGACCCTGGTCGCGATGATGCTGCATGTGTCGTTCATCAGCGCGCTGTATCAGGGTTTGCTGGTTCTGCTGGGCAATGCCGCAACCCGTCGTTTGAAAGCCATCCCCATGGCGCGAAAAATCGCGTCCCGCGTCGCCGGTATGGCGCTGGTCGGGTTCGGGATCAAACTGGCGGCGAGTAACCGTTAGGCCGCGACGCTCAGCGCTACAGATTCAAGGTTCCGCTGATGCAGGTCACCACCGCGCCGCCGATCCAGATCTCGTCGCCCACTTGCTCGACCTGAATGCGTCCGGCGCGGCCCATGGTCAGGCCCTGGCTGACCATATAGGACGCCGGCGCCAGTCCTTCGCTGAGCAACCATTGGGCAATCCCGGCGTTCAGGCTGCCGGTGGCGGGGTCTTCCGGCATGCCGTCGCCGGAGATGAACGCCCGCACTTCGAACTGTGCGTCATCACCATCGCGCTCGGGGTGCCATGGCGCGATGACACCGACGGCCAGGCCAAGCATTTGCGAATGATCCGGTTGCAGGTCCAGCACCTGCTGGCGATCCTCGACCATCACGGCCAGCCATCCGGCACCGTTGTCGACCCACTGGGTGCGCACAATCGCCCCCGATTCCAGCCCGAGCCCCCGCCGTACCCGCTCCACCACATCCGCCGCCACGGGCCCGGTTTTGAGCAATGGCGGTGCGAGAAAGGCCAGCTCTGCCCCTTGTCGACGAACCCGCACCAGCCCCACGCCGCACTCTTGAATGATCTCTTCGCCCTTGGGCACGCCACCGGCCTCCAGCCAGGCATGGCAGGTGCCCAGTGTCGGATGACCGGCGAACGGCAATTCGTTCAGGGTGGTGAAGATCCGCACGCGATAATCGGCGCGAGGATCGCGCGGTTCGAGTATGAATGTGGTTTCGCTGAGGTTGGTCCAGCTGGCGAACGCCGCCATGCGCTCATCGCTGAGCTCATCGGCGCCGAACACCACCGCCAACGGATTGCCCTTGAGCGCAACACGGCTGAAGACATCTACTTGCTTGAAATCGAATGAATGCATGGCCTGCCTTGGTCTTGATCAAGTCGAAGCGTTTTGCTTGGGAATTTCCAGCCCGCGCATCACCGCCGGCCGCGCCAGGAAGCGCTCCAGCACTCGCGTGACGTTCGTGAATTCCTCGATGCCCACCAGCTCGCCGGCCTCATAGAAGCCAATCAGGTTGCGCACCCAGGGGAAGGTCGCGATGTCCGCGATGGTGTAGCGCTCGCCCATGATCCAGTCGCGCCCTTCCAGGCGGTTGTTGAGCACACTCAGCAGGCGTTTACTTTCATCGACGTAGCGGTCGCGGGGACGTTTGTCCTCGTAGTCCTTGCCGGCGAATTTGTTGAAAAAACCGAGCTGGCCGAACATCGGCCCGATGCCGCCCATCTGAAACATCAGCCACTGAATGGTCTCGTATCGCGCCGCCGATTCCTGGGCCAGCAGTTGCCCGCTCTTGTCGGCCAGGTAGATCAGAATCGCCCCGGACTCGAACAGTGCCAGGGGCTGGTCCCCCGGACCGTGGGGGTCGAGGATTGCCGGGATCTTGTTGTTGGGGTTCAGTGAAAGAAATTCGGGGGACATCTGATCATTGGTGTCGAAGCCCACACGATGCGGTTCGTAGGGCAGTCCGATCTCTTCGAGCATGATCGACACCTTGACGCCGTTGGGTGTCGGCAAGGAGTAAAGCTGGATCCACTCAGGGTATTGAGCCGGCCATTTTTGGGTAATCGGGAACGCGGACAGATCGGTCATGGGAAGGATCCACGAGGAAATTGAGAGTGACGATCATAATGTAGGAGCTGCCGAAGGCTGCGATCTTTTGCCTTTATCAATATTACTGATGAGCAAGATCAAAAGATCGCAGCCTTCGGCAGCTCCTACACGTGTAACGTGTCCATAAATCCGCAACATCCTGTCGATAACCTGTACTCCAACCCGTTAAAGGTTACCGGTACATTGCTGCGCTCTTCGCCGGAATCGAACCAAACGGGCTTCAGAGGACTCTGAGCACTGCCTCCTTTGAAAACGGACCGGCTTAACGACATGGAAAACACCCCGACGCAGGAAATTCGCGGTGTAAAGGTTTGTCAGCCTTAACGAAATGCGCTGAAGAACCCTTAATTCAATGATGAACCCTCTGAAATTCGCCAACCGCTTCAAACATCGCGTTTATTTACTGCTGCCCGTCTTGCTGGCAGCCAGCGCGTTGTTTCTGGCGCTGGAATCCCGCGAAAGCCGCGCCCAACCGGCGGACGGCACCCAGACGCTGGTATTCCTGCGCCACGCGGAAAAACCCGAAGGCGGCCTCGGCCAGCTCAACTGCCAGGGGCTGAACCGTGCCATCGACCTGGCCACCTTGCTGCCGGAAAAATTCGGCAAGGCCAACTACGTGTTTGCCGCCAACCCGACGCGCAATGTCGAGGAAGGCGAACTGGACAATTCCTACAGCTACATCCGTCCCCTGATGACCATCAGCCCCAGCGCGATCAAGCTCGGTTTGCCGGTGAACATCAATTTCTCGGCCAACGACACCAGCGACCTGGCCGATGAATTGCTCCACGACAAGTATCACAACTCGGTCATCTACACCGCGTGGTCCTCCGGCTACCTGCCGGAGTTGATCAACAAAGTCGCTGGAGAAGCCGTCGGCAAGAAACAGAACATCACCGATGACTGGGAATCCAACGACTACGACTCGCTGTACGTGCTCACCCTGACCTGGCACAACGGCAAGGCCAGTGTGCAGAGCCACGCCTACAAGCAAGGTCTGGATAATGGGCGGGAGACCTGTCCGACGTAAGTGTCGGCGGTGCTTTAAGTTTTATAGCGTCTGCAAGGGCCTCATCGCGAGCAAGCTCGCTCCCACATTTGATCTTTGTCGTACACAAATATTGTGTCCACTGAAAATCTAATGTGGGAGCGAGCTTGCTCGCGATGGGGCCGGCAAAAACAACATCACCCCCGCTGACTGCCACGCTCACGTAGATACTCCAGAACCGCAGCCCGCTCCCCGGCGAATTCAACGCGAGCCCCTTTCTTCTCCCGCTGAAACGCATACATCGGGTCGTAATACTCGCGAAGCAACCCTTCGATCCAGCCCCGGTGCAGGTCCACTGCCCCGCTGCTCGCCTGCTCCGCCAGGGCGTCTTCCATCAGAATCAATATCCGCCGATGGCGCTCACCGCCCAGACGTTTCTGCACATTGTTCAGGCTTTCCAGCAAACGCTCGGAAAACAGCGCGAAGCCTTCATCGCCATGCACGCCGATGAACTCGGCACACAAGTCCACCACGTAATCGCGCAGGATCCGTTCGACCCGCCCTTCCAGGCTGTCTTCCAGCCAGACCATCGGAAACTGCTGCATGCCCTGATACAGCGGCAACGGCAGCGCACAACTGCCAATCGCACGGCTCTCGTCTTCCAGCACAAACTGCTCGATGCCGTGGGCGCGCTTCTTCAGCACGTCCACCGCCAGGCGGTTTTCAAAATCGATGTTGGAAGGTTGGCCGGTCGCGCGTTTACCGAAACTGGAGCCGCGGTGATGGGCGTGACCTTCAAGGTCCAGGCCGTTACGCAACTGCGTGAGCACTTCGGTCTTGCCAGTGCCGGTCATGCCGCCCAGCAAGACGAAATCACACTGGGCAACCGCTTGATCGACGGTGTCGAGCAAAAAGCTGCGCATCGCCTTGTAGCCGCCACCCACTCGCGGATAGTCGATGCCCGCCTCGTCCTTGAGCCATTGCTGGACGATCTGCGAACGCATTCCACCGCGAAAACAATACACATACCCCTCAGGATGAGCCCGGGCAAAATCGGCCCAGGCCCGAATGCGCTCGGCTTTTATCTCACCGGACACCAACTGATGCCCCAGCGTAATGGCAGCTTGCTGGCCGTGTTGCTTGTAACAAGTGCCGACCCGTTGCCGCTCATGGTCATTCATCAGCGGCAGGTTGATCACGCCGGGGAATGAGCCTTTGAGAAATTCGACCGGCGCGCGGGCATCCATCATCGGTCGGTCGTTGAGGAAGATGTCGCGGTAATCGGTGAATTCGATGGACATCAAAACACCTCGACCGCGTTTGTCTGTCGCTCGATCAGTTCACCAATCGGCTCGAGGGTCAGGCCCAGCTCGGCGGCTACTTTGAGGAAGTGTTCGTTACCTTCGGGGGTGACCGCAACCAGCAGGCCACCGCTGGTCTGCGGATCGCAGAGCACGCGTTTGTGCATTTCCTGAAGACGCCCCAGCTTGCTGGCGTAGCTGTCGAAGTTGCGCAGCGTCCCGCCCGGCACGCAGCCTTGGTCGAGGTAATACTCGACACCCGGCAGACGCGGCACGCGGTCGTACTCGATGCGAGCGGTCACGTTGCTGCCGTCCGCCATTTCTACCAAATGCCCCAGCAAACCAAAACCGGTGACGTCGGTCATCGCGGTGACGCACTCGAGTTTGCCGAAACGGCTGCCGGGTTTGTTCAGGGTGCACATCCAGTCGCGGGCCAGGCCGATGTCGGCGTGGCGCAATTTGCCCTTCTTCTCGGCGGTGGTGAGGATGCCGATGCCCAGCGGTTTGGTGAGGTAGAGCAGGCAACCGGCGGTGGCGGTGTCGTTGCGCTTCATGTGGCGCTTTTCCACCAGACCGGTCACGGCAAGGCCGAAAATCGGCTCCGGCGCGTCGATGGAGTGCCCACCGGCCAACGGTATCCCCGCTTCATCGCAGACCGAACGCCCGCCTCGAATCACTTCCCGGGCAATCTCCGGCGCCAGTACGTTGACCGGCCAGCCAAGGATCGCAATCGCCATCAACGGATCACCGCCCATGGCGTAGATGTCGCTGATGGCATTGGTGGCGGCGATGCGGCCGAAATCGAACGGGTCGTCGACGATCGGCATGAAAAAGTCGGTGGTCGACACCACGCCGCGTTCTTCATCGATGGCGTACACCGCCGCGTCATCGCGCGAGGCGTTGCCAACCCAGAGTTTCGGATCAAGGTTCTGCGCCCCGCTGCCGGCCAGAATCACCTCCAGCACCTGGGGAGAAATCTTGCAGCCACACCCTGCGCCGTGGCTGTACTGGGTCAGACGAATCGGTTCGCTCATGGGGGGCACGCCTCGTGAAGTCAGTGCCAAGGAGTCTACATCAACGTCGTCTCCCCCGAGGTCCCACGAATCGTTGACCGAAAGGACAGTTAAACCACCAATTCCCCAACCTTTTCCATACCTTGAGCAAAACTGGTATGCCTTGTGCAAACGTTTGCGAGTCGCTGATACAAGCGTTTTCGCTACATAACCGCGCAAGCCCGCAGAACCGGGCCTTCGATCCGCACGAAAAGGGACTTTTAATGCACCGCACGTCCAGCCGCGTGACTTGCACGCGCACTTTTGCTGTTTCCTTGCTGCTGGCCAGCGTTACAGGACTACTCAGCAGCACCATTTTGGCGCAACCCGCTCCCGCCGAAGAATCCGCCCAGGGTGAAACTCTCAGCCCTGAAGCCAGCCCACCGAAAAAAGGCGTGTACCTCTCGGACTGGTTCAACCAGGACCTGACCGTCATCGGCAGCAAAGACATCAGTTTCGGCCCGCAACCGGCCGACGATATCTACCTGGAATACGAGTACTTCGGGCGCAAGGGGCCGTTCGAGTTGTACGGCTACATCGACATTCCGAAGATCTTCGACATCGGCAACAGCCATGACAAAGGCGTGTGGGACCACGGCTCGCCGGTGTTCATGGAGCACGAACCGCGGATTTCCATCGATTACCTCGCCGGACGCAGCCTGGCCATCGGGCCGTTCAAGGAATGGTACGTGGCCTTCGACTGGATCTATGACCACGGCAGTAACAGCGCTAACCGCGCCAATACGCTGTACAGCGGTTTGGGCACCGACATCGACACCCATTCGCGGGTCAACCTGTCGGCCAACTTCTACGGCCGCTACCAGTGGGAAAACTACGGTGCCAGCAACGAGTATTCGTGGGACGGCTATCGCGCCCAGCTCAAATACATCGTGCCGATCAGCAGCTTCAGCAACGGCGCGTCACTGACCTACATCGGGTTTACCAACTTCGACTTCGGCTCGGATTTGCACAAGGACAACCCGGCTCGCACGGCCAACGCCACCGTCGCCACCAACGTGTTGCTGTACTCGTTCACCCACTTGCGTTTCACCCTGGTCGGCCGTTATTTCCACAACGGCGGCAACTGGGAGGATGGCAGCGAATTGAATTTTGGCGACGGTAACTTCCGCGCCCGTTCCGACGGTTGGGGTTATTACGCCGGCGTCGGTTATCAGTTTTAAGTCTTGTTTGAATCAGGAGGTTTTATGCATGCAATGACGCGTCTTTCCCTGGCCTGTGCCGCCCTGCTCTCCTCAACGGCCTGGGCGACTGAAGCGCCGATCCAGCCGAAAGTGATGCTGATCACCATGTTCGCCCCCGAGGCGCAAAACTGGATTGATCGCCTGGAACTCAAGCAGGAAGTGCGGGTGCCGGGGCTGTCCGCCGAGTACCCGACCGTTCGCTGCAATAGTCAGCAGGTGTGCCTGATGGTCACCGGCATGGGCCAGACCAACGCCGCGGCGTCGACCCTGGCCCTGGCGTTGTCGTCGAAATTCGACCTGCGTAAAAGCTATTTCCTGATCGCCGGGATTGCCGGCATCAGCCCGAAACACGGGACCATCGGCACCACCGCGTGGGCGCATTATCTGGTGGAGTTTGGCACTCAGTGGGAGATCGATTCCCGGGACGCGCCGAAAGACTGGCCGACCGGTTATATCGGCATCAACACCAAAGGCCCGAACGAAAAACCGCCGCTGGATTACAAGACCGAAGTCTTCGAACTAAACCCGAAGTTGCAGGCCAAGGCCTTTGCCCTCAGCCACAAAGTCGAGCTGAGCGAGAGCAAGGAGTCGGCCGCATGGCGCATGAAGTATCCGTCGGCACCGGCCAATCAGCCGCCGGTGGTAACGCAGTGCGACACGCTGGCGGGCAATACCTGGTTTTCCGGGACGCGGTTGAGTGAGCGCGCCGAGGTCTGGACCAAACTGCTGACCGATAACAAAGGTGAGTACTGCACGACGCAGCAGGAAGACAACTCCACTTATGAAGCGCTGCTGCGGGCGAGTCGAGAAGGGTTGGTGGATGTGCAGCGTTTGGCGGTGGTGCGTGCGGGTTCCGATTTTGACCGGCCGGCGCCGGGCCAGAGTGAGGTGGATAACCTGCTCAAGTATGCGGATCAAGGTGGGTTTGTGCCGGCGCTGGAGAATCTGTACCGGACGGGGAATCCGTTGGTGCAGGAGATTTTGAAGAACTGGTCGGCGTGGGAGAACGGCGTTCCCGAGGCGTAAAGCAAAATCAAAAGATCGCAGCCTGCGGCAGCTCCTACAGGTGTACGCCGATGCAATGTAGGAGCTGCCGAAGGCTGCGATCTTTTGCCCTTCAAATCACGGCAACAAAATCACCTTGTCACTGCCGCCCTGATTCACCTCGGCATACCGCGCCAGCCCTTCCTCCAACGACGATTCAAACAAACCCTCGGGCAACGGCAACAAGCCCTGATCGAAGAACGTGCCGAACTGATCAAGCATCGCCGCACACGCCTGGACGCCGTACAGCAACGAGTTGATCCCCACCACCGAACCGCCCTTGCGATACAGCGCCAGGGCCGGCAATTGCACCAGGCCGTCCACCGGTGCGGCGATGATCGCGATGCGACCGAACGCGGCCAGCGCCGGGACCGAGGCCGGCAGCCAGAAACCGGTGGTGTCGAAAATCACATCGGCACCGCCGGCATACACGGCGTTCACCTGAGCGCCGAGATCCTCGGGCTTATCCAGTTGCAGCGTCTGATACCCCTGGGCCTGCAAATCCTTGACCTGCTCGGGCCGCCGCGCCGCTGCCAGTACTTGAGCGCCACGCACCTTGGCCAGCGCCAACGCCGCAGTGCCAACCGCCCCGCCACCGATCACCAGCAACCGGGTTTCGGCCGTCACCAGGCTGCGCTCCAACGCATCCCACGCCGTGGTGTATGGCACACCGAGGCTTGCCGCCTGGGCAAAACTCAGATGGGTCGGCTTTTGCGCCACGCCATTGGCCGGCAGTTTGACGAATTGTGCGTGCGAGCCGTCGGCGAAAAAGCCCAATTCACGGCCGGTGCCCCAGACTTCCTGACCGATCAGCGCCTGCGGGCCTTCAACGACCACACCGGCGAAATCACGACCGGGAATCCGCGGCAGTGTGGTGTAAGGAAAGCGCCCCAGCACGTTCTTCACATCGCTGGGGTTGAGGCCGGCGGCCTTGATCTGGACCAGCACTTCATCGGTGCCGGGGACGGGGGTAGGCACCTCAACGTAGCGCAGGGCCGCGAGGTCACCGGTCTTGTCGAATTGCAGTGCTTTCATGAGCGTTTCCCTCGAATGAATAAACGGTTCAGGAGATCCAGCCAGTTACCAGCTGCCGGCCCATTGGCCACAACTTCTCACCGGCCAACATGCCGAGCAGCCCTACCAGCGCGATGGCCGGTGGTGCGGGGGAACGAAAATCCAGAACGCCGTAGAGCAGACCGACGCCCAGACCGATGACCAATGAGATGAGGTAGCTCATGGCAGACTCCGTGGCTAATTAACGTATGCCCGGAGTCTAAAGATCGGTAGCGACGAGCACCGGCCAAGTGCTTCTGAATATCGGCCAAAGCGCTAATGCCGGATGCAAGGCAAACGTGTAGGTTTTCGTTAGGGCTGGTGTTGGCTCGCGGAAAATTGCGAAGGCGCGACACCCAGTTCCCGACGGAACATGTCGCTGAAGCTGCTCGGTGAATAACCCAGCTCCCGGGCAATCGCACTGACCGGTACGCCCTGGATCAACTCCGCCACCGCCGTTGCCAGTTGCACCTGCCGCCGCCATTCGGCGAAGCCCATGCCCAAACCGTCCTTGAACAACCGCGCCAGGGTGCGCACGCTGGCACCAGCGTTTTCGGCGTGTTGTTCGAAGGCAATGTCCAGCGATGGCGCGGCCATGACCGCCTGGCACAGGTTCATCAGACGGCGGTCGGAATCATCCGGCAACGGAATCTTCAGCAGCGAGCGCCTGGCTCGCCTAAGCTCCAGCAGCGCCAGGCCGACCAGCGCTTCGTAATACTCGGGCGCGCCATCGTTGCCCTGCTCCACCAGTCCGACGATCAGTTCACGCAACAGTCCGCCGACTTCGATCACTTGAACCGTGTCGTCCAGCGTCGCCGCCAATGAGGGCCGCAAGTAGATGTTGCGCATCTGTAAATCCGAGACCACCCGAATCCCGTGGGGCACACCGGGTGGCAGCCACACCGCTCGTTGCGGCGGCACCACCAGCGCTTCATGGGGCGTTTCGACCCACATCACCCCGCTCATTGCATACAGCAACTGCCCCCAGACATGCTCATGCGGCTCAATGTACAAGCCGCGCGGATAGGTGCGCGCCAGCGGTTGCACGGGCACATCGGTGTCACTCAGGTCTGGGGGCGCGGCAAGGGCCATGGGCAGCAATCATTGGGGGTTTCAGAGATTGCATGGTAACGAGCCACCGGCGTTGTCGCCACTGGCGGCCTCCATCTGACAATTCGAGTGAATTTTCCGTAACGCCAACGATCCTTGTATTACCACAGGGAGGAATATGGGCTCTATGAACAACGCAAAACTTTTCGTCATTGAATACACCCTTCATGGCGTGCCCAAGTCTTTCATCATCCGCCTGGACAAGATGGATAACGCGGAGGCTTGGCATTGGGCAAGTTGCGATGCGGGGGTCGGACGAATCCCTCGCTTCGGCCGAGAGAAGGTGCAAAAAACCAGCAAGCCGATGGCAGAGAAGTTCGGCGTAGAAAACGTCAAGTGGCGGCCGGCAAATTGAAATGAAAGTGGAGCCTGATCAGGCTCCACTTTTTTTTGGATGAGTGGTCAGCGTTGGGCGCACTTGCAGCCCTTACTCGCACATTCTTCGCCATGTTCGTGGTGCTTGGCGCAGGCTTCACAGCAATAGTGCTTGCCGTGGCGCGCGATCGGATGTTCGCCCAGTTTGCATTTGCATTTGGGGCAGTCGCAGATACTTTCACTGTCGATCATGAGTCTGACTCCATTGGTTGTGGTCATCTGGTGCCGCCGATGTGCACCGTCTTACCAGTGTAGGAGCTGCCGCAGGCTGCGATCTTTTGATCTTGCTTTTGAAACAAAAAATCAAAAGATCGCAGCCTGCGGCAGCTCCTACATGAGGGTCAGCGTTATGCCTGCCGGGTACTGCTGCGATACATGAACAGCAACGCCAACGCGAGACACACCATCGCCAGCATCCGGCTACTCGACAACTCGATCTCCGGATTGCCCAGCCAGCCGAAGTTATCGATCAACATCCCCATCCCCAGTTGCCCGACGATCACCGCCACCGTCGCCACTGCCGTACCGACCCGCGGCACCGCGCCAACCATCACCATCATGTACACCACCCCGAACAGTGCGCCGCTGAGCTGCCATTTCGGCACGTCCAGCAAACTCACGGCATGCGCCGGTTCGAAAAACAGGATAAGCAGCCCGGTGGTCACGGCACCGACCACGAAGGTCAATAAACTGCTGCGCAACACGCCAACCGTTTCGCCCAACCGCCCATTGATCGCCGCCTGGACACTCAACACCGCACCAGCCGCCACGACCACCGCCAACAAAATAATCAGATTCATCATCAACCCCGAGCGATCAGAACAAGTGCCGCGACAATCAGCAGCAAGGCCAGCCAACGTTCACCGTTGACCTTCTTGCGGGTGGCACCGAACCAGCCGAAGTGGTCGATCAACACGCTTTTGCCGACCTGCCCGGACAGGATCGCGATCATGGTCATGGCAATGCCGATGTGCGGCGTGGCCAAGGTCAGCACGATCACGTACATCGGCCCCAAAAACCCGCCGATCAACTGCCAGCGCGGCAGCTCATTCAAGGCCGGCCCCTGTTGCCGACCGCTGAACAGCAACAACAAAAACAGAATCGCCGAGCCGACACCGAAGATGCTCAAGGTCGCCCACAAGTGCCCGACCTGAACCCCGAGCGGCCCGAGCAAACCGGCCTCCACGGACAAACCCATGCCGGCCAGAATCACCAGCGGCAGCAGCAACAGTCGCAGCCCCGTCTGGGTGGTCGGCGTGGCGACAACATCAACGTCGTCGATTGAAGAAGTGTGCATGAGGGGACACCTACCAGTTATCAGATAGAACACGACCCCTTGTGGGAGCGAGCTTGCTCGCGATAGCGCCGGAACATCCAACATCAATGTGACTGACAAATCGCTATCGCGAGCAAGCTCGCTCCCACAGGGTTTTGTGTTCTCAGTGGAATAGGTGGGCATTATCGGCTGGCGATCCTTTGCGATAAATGGGAGCATCCTGACAACACTTTTGCGCAACTCGCACAGCAGGATTCGTCATGCATGGCCTCAACGATCTGGGATTCAAGGCACTTCGGCTGTTTGTAGCGGTGCTGGACCATGGCAGTTTTTCTGAAGTCGCCCGCCGCGAAGGCCTGGCACCGTCTTCGATTTCCCGGCAAATCCAATTGATGGAGCAAGCCCTGAGCCAGCAATTGCTCTACCGCCACACCCGCGCCGTCTCGCCCACCGAAGCCGGGCGCATGCTCGGTCATCACGCGCGGCTGGTGCTGGTGCAACTCGAAGAGGCCGAACAGGCCTTGCAGGAACAGCAAAGCGAACCGAGCGGACTGGTGCGGATCAATGCGCCAGTGGTGTTTGGTCAGCGGCACCTGACGCCGTGGCTGGGTCAGCTCTGCGAGCGCTACCCGAAACTGCAACTGGATATCCAGCAGACCGACAGCTACGTCGATCCGTTACAGGAAGGCGCCGATCTGCTGTTTCGCATCGGCCCGCTGCACGATTCGGGCATGCAGGCGCGGATTCTGGCGCCCCATCGTTTTCAAGTCGCCGCGAGCCCGGCCTATTTGGAACGTCACGGCACGCCGCAACATCCCGAAGAACTGGCTGCACATCAGTGCCTGGCCTACAAGGGCGTGACCGGCCAGCAACGCTGGTTTTTCCGCAAGGATCAGCAGGACTGGACGCCCTGGTCGGTGAAGGGGCCGATCACCGGCAACCACGCCGACACCCTGACGCAAGCCGCCGAACAAGGCTTGGGGCTGGTGATGTTTCCGTCGTGGCTGATTGGTGAAGCGGTGCGCAACGGCACGCTGGTGCCGGTACTCGGGGCGTATCAGGTGTCCAACAGCCTTGAGCCGCAGCAGATTGCGGTACTGTGGCCCGGGAGCCGACGGTTGTCGGTGAAGGTCAGGACGGTGATTGATTTCTTCGTGGAATGCTTTGGAACAGTGCCCTACTGGGACAGGTCGTAATGTCTGTTGGCACCACAATCCCTGTGGGAGCGAGCTTGCTCGCGATAGCGTCGGCACATCCAGCATCAATGTGACTGATTAACCGCTATCGCGAGCAAGCTCGCTCCCACAGGTTCAGTGTTTGCCTCCAATATTCGGTGAATAAAGTCAGATACGGAACTGCCCCACCAGTTTGCCCAGGCGCTGACCGAGATCAGCCAGGCTGCGGGAAGTCTGGGCGCCGAGTTGGGTTTCGTCGGCAACGCTGTCCACGGCCACGGCGATCTGATGCACGCTGCGGTTGATCTCTTCGGCCACGGCGGTCTGCTCTTCGGCGGCGCTGGCGATCTGCGCGTTCATCGAGTTGATGGTGCCGATCAGCTGGGCCATGGTATCGAGCGAAGCGCCGGCCTCGTTGGCCTGAGCCGACGTGCCGTCGCCGGCCTCGCTGGAACGGCGCATTGCTTCCACCGCCGACTGAGTGCCGGCCTGCAAGCGATCGATCATGCCCTGGATTTCCTGGGTGCTGATTTGTGTGCGACTGGCCAGCGCTCGAACCTCGTCGGCCACCACGGCAAAACCACGACCGGCCTCACCGGCACGGGCGGCTTCGATGGCGGCATTGAGGGCCAGCAGATTGGTCTGCTCGGCAATCGAACGGATCACGCCGAGCACGCTGACAATCGACGACACGTCTTTTTGCAGGCTGTCGAGAGACACGCCACTGCTGCGAATATCGTCCACCAACGCATGAATCTTCACAATGCTGCCGGCCACCACACGCTTGGCAGCCTGGCCTTCTTCGTCGGTCTGCTGGGCAGCCACGGCGGCGTTTTGTGCACTTTTCGCCACTTCCTGAGCAGCGGCGGACATTTGGTTGATCGCCGTGGCGACCTGATCGGTCTCGTGACGCTGACGCTCCATAGCCTGATCCGAACGCTGGGCCTGATCGGAGACCTGATTCACCAGCCCGGTCAGTTGCGAGGTCATTTCGGTGATCTGGCGCACCAGGCCGTGGATCTTGTCGACGAAGCGGTTGAACGAGCCGGCCAGTTCGCCGAGTTCATCCTGGCTGGTGATGGTCAGGCGACGCGTCAGGTCGCCCTCACCCGCCGCGATGTCATCGAGGTTGGCTTTCATCAGGTTCAGCGGACGCAGGATGGTGTTGGCCAGCAGCATCCCGGCGGCGGCAATCACCAACAGCACCACGACGGCAATCCCGACGATGCTCAGCACCACGCCTTCCATGCGTTCCTGAACCTTGGCTTGAACCAGCGCGACTTGCGCTTCGATACCGTCGAGGTTCACCGACGTACCGACCGCCATGTCCCACTTCGGCAGGTATTCGGTGTAGCCCAGTTTCGGCACCAGCACTTGGGTGTTGCCGGGCAGCGGTGAGCTGTATTGCAGATAGTGGGTGCCGTCCTTGGCGACTTTCACCAGGTCGCGGTTGACGTAGACGCCGTTCGGATCACGGTTGTCCTTGAAGCTCTGGCCCACGCCTTCAGGGCTGTTGGCCTTGAACAGGCGCACGGTGTTGGAGTCGTAGCCGAAGAAGTAGCCGTCCTTGCCGTAGGTGATGCTCGACAGCAACTTGACCACTTGGGCCCGCGCCGCGTCATCACCGGGGGCGGCCGCATCGTAAAGAGGTTTGATCGTGGTCATGGCCACGGCGACGTAGCTTTGCAGCGTCGCCTTGGCATCGCTGAGCAGGCGCTGGCGAGTTTCCTCGACTTCCTTGCGGGCCTGCTCCTGCAGAATGAACAACGTGGTCAGGCTGATGACCAGCGCAAAGAGCAACACCGGGAGGACGGCAAGGGACAGGACTTTAGCCTTCAGGCTCATGCGCATGACGGTTCACTCTTTTTGATTTTATTGGCGTGGTTAAAGGCTTTAACGGCACGCCAACAAAAAACTGTAGGAGCTGAGCTTGCTCGCGATGGCGATTTCAAGGACGCCATCGCCGGCAAGCCGTGCTCCTACAGGTCTGAAATCAAAGGACCATCGCCGCCACCCAGCCGAACGCCAGCAGCGGAATGTTGTAGTGCAGGAAGGTCGGGACCACGGTGTCCCAGATATGGTGATGCTGGCCGTCGATGTTCAGACCGGAGGTCGGGCCGAGAGTCGAGTCCGAGGCTGGCGAACCGGCATCGCCCAGCGCACCGGCAGTGCCGACGATGCACACGATGGCGATCGGGCTGAAACCCAACTGTACGCACAACGGCACAAAAATCGCGGCCAGGATCGGCACGGTGGAAAACGACGAACCGATGCCCATGGTCACCAACAGTCCGACCAGCAACATCAGCAACGCGCCAATGCCTTTGCTGTGGCCGATCCACGAGGCAGAGGCTTCAACCAGTGTCTGCACCTGCCCGGTGGCTTTCATCACCTCGGCAAAACCGGACGCGGCGATCATGATGAAACCGATCATCGCCATCATCTTCATGCCTTCGGTGAACAGGTCGTCGGTTTCACGCCACTTCACGATCCCCGACACCGAAAAAATCAGAAAACCTGCCAGCGCACCGATGATCATCGAATCCAGCAACAGCTGAATGATGAACGCCACCGCGATGGCCAGACCGGCGACCATCAGGCTCAACGGGTTGTACTGCACCGCGACCTGTTCGACTTGCTCGATCTTCTCCAGATCGTAGACCCGCTTCTTGCGGTAGCTGACAAACGCTGCTGCGAGCCCGACGACCATGCCCAATGCCGGAATCCCCATGGCATGGGTGACGTTGATGCCGCTGATGTCCACACCGCTACGGGCGACGTTGGCCAGCAGGATTTCATTAAGGAAGATGTTGCCGAAACCCACGGGCAAGAACATGTACGGCGTAATCAGGCCGAAGGTCATGACACAGGCGATCAACCGGCGATCCAGTTGCAGTTTGGTCAGCACATATAACAGTGGCGGCACCAGCAGCGGAATAAAGGCGATATGTATCGGCAGAATGTT
The DNA here is from genome assembly GCF_059716185.1 of Pseudomonas sp. LBUM1645. NCBI lineage: Bacteria > Pseudomonadati > Pseudomonadota > Gammaproteobacteria > Pseudomonadales > Pseudomonadaceae > Pseudomonas > Pseudomonas sp. LBUM1645. The sequence continues at coordinate 2,012,909 of NZ_CP166811.1, read as the reverse complement.
CTGCGAAGCGATGGCCACCACCCACAGCAAACCGATCAACAGCCATTTGACCTGACGGCCACCGCTGGCGTGCTGGCGGTCGACCATCAGCAAGGCTTTGTCGGCCAGGGCATGGGCCAGGCCGGACTTGGCAATGGCCACGGCGAAAGCGCCGAGCAATGCGTAGGACAACGCGACGGTCGCGCCACCACCAAGGCCGCTATTGAAGGCTTTGAGTGTCGCATCGATGCCCAGGTCACCGGTCAAACCACCCACCAGGGCGCCCACGATCAGCGCGATCACTACGTGCACGCGGGACAGGCTGAGAATCAGCATGACGCCGACCGCGGCAATTACAGCATTAATCATCGTTACCTCAAGGCAAACGGAAAGAGTCCGGCCGGCAGTCTGCAAAGAGCCGCCAGCGGATTAAATGAGAGGGTTTTATTAGAGGGCGCGCACTGTGCCGGACCGCTGCCACCTTGTCAAAGCCAACGCAAATCCCTGTAGGAGCTGCCGCAGGCTGCGATCTTTTGATCTTCCGGCGCCATCAAGGACGTAAAGATCAAAAGATCGCAGCCTGCGGCAGCTCCTACAGGGAGAAATGGTTATTCGTCAGGGACCATAAAGAAAGCCGAATCGCGGCCGTTACAGTGCAAAGTCTCAGATATTTATCGAATAAAGGACGTCTCCATGTCGCTCAGACAACTTTCCATTCAATGGAAAATCACCCTGCTGGCCGGGCTGTGCCTGGCCGGCATCGTGACCCTGCTGGTGGGTCTTTCGCTGTATCGCATGGAGCACAGCTCCGAGATGGTGAAAGCATCCAGCATGGAGATGCTCACCGAAGCTGCCCAGGCCCGGATCGAATCCCAAGGCGAAAACCAGGCGCTGGGGATTCGCCAGCAGTTCATGGATGCCTATCAATATGGCCACGGCTTTTCGCGTCAGGTGCTGTTCCTGCGCGACCAGGCCGAGAAGCGCTTTCTCGATGCCTTTGACCTGCGTGAAGACCTGACGCGTCAGGTCAAGTCGGCCCTGCAAGCCAACCCGGACCTGCTCGGCCTCTCGCTGGTGTTCGAAGCCAACGCGCTGGACGGCAAGGACGATCTGTTCGCCGGCCAGGCCGAGTTGGGCAGCAACGACAAGGGCCGTTTCGCGCTCTATTGGTCGCAGCCGACACCGGGCAAGGTGACGTCGATGGCGCTACCGGAAAGCGACATGGCCGACACCAGCACCGGCCCTAGCGGCGAACCGGCCAACGCCTGGTTCACCTGCCCGCGCACGACCCTCAAGCCCTGCGTGATCGAACCCTACTTCTACGTGATCGACGGCCAGAACGTGCTGATGACCAGCATCGTTTTCCCGCTGATGGTCAACGGCAAGGTCATCGCTTCGCTGTCGGTGGACATCAACCTCAACAGCCTTCAAGCCATGAGCCAGAGCGCGAGCAAGAAGCTCTATGATGGCCAGACCAACGTCAGCATCATCAGCCCGGTCGGTTTGCTGGCCGGTTACAGCCCGGACGCCAGCAAGCTCAGCCAGCGCCTGGACACCGTGGACAAGACCAACGGTGCCGAGCTGATCCGCATGCTCGCGGCCAGCAGCAAGACCGAAAGCCTGCACAACAATCAACAACTCAAAGTGCTGTCGCCGTTCCAGCCGATTCCCGGTGGCAAGTCCTGGGGCGTGTTGCTTGAGGTGCCGGAGAAAGTCCTGGTCGGCCCCGCTGAAGCGCTAAAAAAACAACTCGATGAAAGCAACACCGCCGGCACCCTGGTCGAACTCGGCCTGGGTGTGCTGGCCGCGTTGATTGGCCTGTTGCTGGTGTGGCTGATGGCCCGCAGCGTGACCAAGCCGATCCTGGGTGTGGCGCACATGCTCAAAGACATTGCCAGCGGCGAAGGCGATCTGACCCGCCGCCTGGCCTATGACAAACAGGACGAACTCGGCCAATTGGCCGGCTGGTTCAACCGCTTCCTCGACAAGCTGCAACCGATCATCGCCGAGGTCAAACGCTCGGTGCAGGACGCGCGCAGCACGGCGGACCAGTCGTCCGCCATCGCCACCCAGACCAGCGCCGGCATGGAACAGCAATATCGTCAGGTGGATCAGGTCGCTACCGCTTCCCACGAAATGAGCGCCACCGCTCAAGACGTCGCTCGCAGTGCAGCGCAAGCGGCACAGGCAGCGCGGGATGCGGATCAGGCCACCCGCCGCGGTTTGACCGTGATCGACCGCACCACCGCCAGCATCGACAACCTCGCCGCTGACATGAGCGCGGCGATGGTTCAAGTCGAAGGCCTGGCGGCCAACAGCGAGAAGATCGGTTCGGTGCTGGAAGTGATTCGGGCCATCGCCGAACAGACCAACCTGCTGGCGCTTAACGCCGCCATCGAGGCTGCTCGTGCCGGTGAGGCCGGACGCGGCTTTGCCGTGGTGGCCGATGAAGTGCGCAACCTGGCACGCCGGACCCAGGAGTCTGTCGAAGAAACCCGCCTGGTGATTGAGCAGCTGCAGAGCGGCACTCAGGACGTGGTCGGCTCGATGAACAACAGCCATCGTCAGGCTCAGAGCAGTGTCGAACAGGTGGGTCAGGCGGTGACGGCGTTACGGCAGATTGGTGAGGCGGTGACGGTGATCAGCGACATGAACTTGCAGATCGCCAGTGCTGCGGAAGAGCAAAGCGCCGTCGCTGAGGAGATCAACAACAACGTGGCGACGATTCGGGATGTGACTGAGTCGTTGTCGGGCCAGGCGAATGAATCGGCGCGGGTGAGTCAGTCACTCAATAGCCTGGCGAATCAGCAGCAGAGTTTGATGGATCAGTTTCGGGTCTGACCCGGACTTACTGCCCACTGAAGATCCAATGTGGGAGCGAGCTTGCTCGCGATGGCGGACTGTCAGTCACATTGATGCTGATTGTGCCGACGCTATCGCGAGCAAGCTCGCTCCCACAGGTTACTCAGCGTTTGGGTAGTTCGATGACTACCTTTAGTCCGCCCCACTCACTCTCCTCCAACCGCAACACCCCGCCCCACGTATCGACGATGTCCCGCACAATCCCCAATCCCAACCCATGCCCATCCGTTTGTTCATCAAGCCGAGCACCCCGGCTGAACACCTGATCGCGCTGGTTTTCGGGAATCCCCGGCCCATCATCTTCCACGCTTAACTCAAACCCTTCGGCCGTCTCGACCACGCTCAACCGAACCTCGGCGTCCGCCCATTTGCAGGCGTTGTCCAGCAGGTTACCGAGCAGTTCGAGCAAATCCTCGCGATCCCAAGGCAGTTGCAAACCGGCCGGCGCCCGGTAGCTGAGATCAAGATGCTCACCATGAATCATGTTCAACGTCGCCAGTAACCCAGGCAATTCAGCATCGCAATCAAACAACGCCCCCGGCAACGCATCGCCGGATAACCGTGCGCGATTGAGTTCGCGATTGAGTCGCTGCTGGACCTGTTCCAGCTGCGCTTTAATGACCTTGCGCAGCTCCGGATGCGCATCGAGCTTCTCGCTTGAGGCCAGGCTCAACAACACCGCCATCGGGGTTTTCAAGGCGTGGCCGAGGTTGCCCAGCGCATTGCGCGAACGCTTGAGGCTGTCTTCGGTGTGCGCCAGCAAATGGTTGATCTGCGCCACCAGCGGTTCAAGCTCGACCGGCACCTGATCATCGAGTTGCGAGCGCTGGCCCTGCTGCAACTGGGCGATCTGCTCACGCGCCTTTTCCAGCGGACGCAAGGCGCGGCGCACGGTGATCCGTTGCAGCAGCAGAATCAGCAACAACCCCGCCAATCCCAGGCCGAGACCAACCTGTTGCATACGCTGGAAGCTCTCGCGCACCGGCGTGTAATCCTGAGCCACGCTGATGGAAATCGATTGGCCGAGCCGTCGATAGTCTGAACGCAGCACCAGCAATTGCTGGCCTTCCGGCCCTAATTGCAGATTGCTGTGCAGGCCAGCATGGTCGAGGCGCGGCAATTCCTGATCCCATAGCGAACGGGAGCGCCAATGGCTGTCGGCAAAATCGATTCGGAAATAATGACCGGAAAACGGTCGCTGATAGGCCGGCGACAGGTGTCGCTCATCCAGCTGTAAACCCTGCGGCCCACGCACCAGCGCCACCAGCAGGTTTTCGCTGTCGTTGCGCAGCCCGGCTTCGAGGTAGCGTTGCAAACCCATTTCGAACAGCCACAGACTGGTCTGCGCCAGCACCAGGCCGACGATCACCATCACGCTGATCAGCCCCAGACTCAAGCGGCGCTGGATCGACCTCACTGGGCTTGCCCGCCGAACAGGTAACCCTGGCCACGACGGGTTTCGATGACGCTGCGCCCGAGTTTGCGCCGCAGGTGGTTGACGTGGACTTCCAGCACGTTGGAGTCGCGCTCGGTTTCACCGTCGTAGAGGTGTTCGGCGAGGTGGCTTTTGGAAAGAATCTGCTCGGGGTGCAGCATGAAATAACGCAGCAGGCGGAATTCAGCGGCGGTGAGCTGGATGTCGGCGCCGTCGCGGGTCACGCATTGGCGGCCTTCGTCCAGGTGCAGTCCGGCAGACTTGAGCGTCGGCTGGTTGGCATGGCCATGGGAACGGCGCAACAGCGCCTGGACGCGCAAGTGCAGTTCTTCGGGGTGGAAGGGTTTGGTCAGGTAATCGTCGGCGCCGGCCTTGAGGCCTTCGATCCGTTCCGCCCAGGAATCACGGGCGGTGAGGATCAGCACGGGCGTGGACAGACCACCGGCCCGCCATTGCGTCAGCACCTCGAGCCCCGGCAAACCCGGCAGGCCGAGGTCGAGGATGATCAGGTCATAAGGCTCGCTGCTGCCCTGATACACCGCGTCGCGACCGTCGGCCAGCCAATCCACCGCGTACCCCTGCCGGTTGAGGCCGGCCATCAGTTCGTCGGCCAGCGGCACATGGTCTTCCACCAGAAGCAAACGCATTGATCAATCTTCCTTGTCTTTCAGTAACTGGCCGGTGGTGGCGTCGAGGTCCAGTTCGCGGACCACACCTTCGGTGGTCAGCAGCTCGACTTCATAAACATAGACGTCGTGTTTCTCTTCAAGCTCGGCTTCCAGCAGTTTGGCCCCGGGATAGCGGTCCAGCGCTTGCTGCAACAGCTGCTCCAGCGGCAGGATCACGCCCTGCTGACGCAGGCGCAGGGCTTCGTCCTGATCCAGGTCGCGGGCCATGACCACCGAGCAAAAAGCCAGAAGCGCCAGAGCCATTCGACCTCTGGTGCATAGATTTACCTTCATTACGTATCCTGATGATCCTTGAGAATCTGCCCGCTGACAGCGTCCAATTCCAGGTCCCACTCAATGCCCTGAGGGTCGCGCAATTCCACCTGATAGATGTACTTGCCGTACTCTTCTTCCAGCTCGGTTTCGGTGATGGTGGCACCAGGGTGTTTGGTCAGAGCGGTAGCGTTGAGCTTCTCGAAAGACACAATGGTACCAGCGTCGCGCAGTCTCAGGGCTTCGTCGGGGCCGAGGTCGCGAGCGTGGGCGATGCTGGCGGTCATGCCGATGATGGACGCGGTGAACAGGGCAGTCAGGATTTTCATGGGGTGTCTCCGTATTTTTTTATGTGTTGCCTACGGAGTGCACCTTAACGGGGCGAACTTAATTGAAACTGAATTGCCATCATTGAGGATGGCAACACGACATCGCAGGCATACACAAAACCCTGTGGGAGCGAGCTTGCTCGCGATAGCGGTGTGTCAGCCAACATTAATACCGACTGATACACCGCTATCGCGAGCAAGCTCGCTCCCACAGGGGATTCATGCACTTATAATCCCCCGCTTACCTGCATTCGAGACCGGTATGACCGCTATCCACATCAAGTTCCCCTCGCTGACCCTCAAGGCTGGCCCTCGCGCCTTGGCGCGCATCCGTGAAAACGGTTTGAGCGCTGCCGATGTCGGCACACTGCCGGGTGCCGCCGGTGGTCCCAAGGCGCTGGGGATTCAAGGTCTGGACCTGGCGTTGTTCGGCGAATGGCTGCCGGCGGCACCGCGGGAGCGCTCGTTGATCGGTGCGTCGGTGGGCTCCTGGCGCTTCGCCAGCGCGTGCCTGCCGGATGCCGCCGAAGGTATCCGCCGCCTCGGTCACCTCTACACCGAGCAGAACTTCGCCAAGGGCGTGACCATGGCACAGATCAGCCAGAGCTCCCGGCGCATGCTCGATGAGCTGCTTGATGGCCGCGATGCTTCGATTCTGGACAACGCCCATTACCGACTGAACATCATGGTGGTCAAAAGCCACGGCCTGCTGGCGGACGATCATCGCGGCCGACTGGGACTGGGACTGTCATCGGTGATCGCCGACAACCTGCGCGGTCGCGCGCGGCTGTCGCGGCATTTCGAGCGGCTGATCATTCACGATCCGCGCCTGGCACCGCCGGTCAACGCACTCAACGATTTCCCCTCGCGCTTCGTTGCGCTGAATGCCGGCAACCTGCGCCAAGCCTTGCTCGCATCAGGCTCGATCCCGATGGTGATGGAAGGCGTGCGTGACCTGCCGGGTGCCGGTGCCGGGACTTTTCGCGATGGCGGTCTGCTGGACTATCACCTCGACCTGCCCTACAGCGGCAACGACATCGTGATCTATCCGCACTTCACCGACCGGGTCATTCCCGGCTGGTTCGACAAGACCTTGCCGTGGCGTCGCGCTTGCCCTGCACGCTTGCAGGATGTCCTGTTGCTGGCGCCATCAAAGGATTACCTGGCGCGCCTGCCCTACGGCAAACTCCCGGACCGCAACGACTTCAAACGCTTCATGGGCGATGCCCCGAGCCGGCAGAAATACTGGCGCACGACGATGGATGAAAGCCGTCGCATGGGCGATGAGTTCCTCGAACTGGCTGCCAGCGGTCGCCTCGGGGAGCGCTTGCTGACCCTTTAGTCAGTGTTTTCCCGCAACGCCAAACGCAAACTGTTAAACTCGCCGCCTGCCCACATCGCCGCGGCGATCGCCACCTGACAGAGCTGAAACCACTGTGGAAATTTTCAAAGAGTTCACCTTCGAATCCGCCCACCGCCTGCCCCACGTACCGGAAGGCCACAAGTGCGGCCGCCTGCACGGTCACTCGTTCAAAGTGGCGATCCACCTGAGCGGCGACCTCGATCCGCACACGGGCTGGATCCGCGATTTCTCGGAAATCAAGGCGATCTTCAAGCCGCTCTATGAGCGCCTGGACCATAACTACCTGAACGACATTCCTGGCCTGGAAAACCCGACCAGTGAAGTGCTGGCCAAATTCATCTGGAAAGAATTGAAGCCTCTGCTGCCGGAACTCAGCGCGATCCGCATTCACGAGACGTGCACCAGCGGCTGCATCTATCACGGTGAGTAAAAACACCCGATTGAAAAGAACCACCGGCGACGGTGGTTTTTTTATGCCTGTCGTTTCGCCGTCCTCCCCGGTACAGTCGGGCCTCATCCTTGGCCCAAAGGAACCCGCCTGATGTCGCTGCTTATTCGTCCCGCTACCCTTGAGGATATCGCGCAGATCGAGGCCATCGTCGAGGCGGCTTACTCGCCTTACATCGAGCGTATCGGCCGCAAACCCGCACCGATGCTGGATGACTACGCCAGTCAAGTGCTGGCCAGGCGCGTCCATGTACTCGCCCACGAGCAGACACTCAGCGGCTTTGTGGTGTTGATCGACACGGAAGAGTACTTGCTGCTGGACAACATCGCGGTCAGCCCGGCGGTCAAGGGACAAGGTTATGGCCGTCAGTTGCTGGACTTCGCCGAACACCACGCACTCGACGCGGGTTACCCAACGATCCGGCTGTACACCAACGAAGCCATGAGCGAAAACATTACGCTGTACACCCGCCGCGGGTATGTCGAAACCCACCGCGTCGAAGAGAATGGCCTGCGCCGTGTGCACATGAGCAAATTGCTGGGCTGAGCGCACTAAAAACCTGTGGGAGCGAGCTTGCTCGCGATAGCGTCTGTACATTCAACATCAATTTGACTGCCAGGCCGCCATCGCGAGCAAGCTCGCTCCCACAAGGGATTTGCGCCGTATGCTAATTCTGCGTCCATCGAAGGCTCGCCCCCACAGGGACAGGCGTTTCGTCAGTGAATATAAAAACAGCCTTCAATGGCTGTTTTTTTATGCCTATGCTTTTTGGCTCCCCCACGCCAAGAGGACACCCCCAATGACTGACTGGCCGCTGCCTCAGACCTATCGTTTCAACGGGCGCTCCGTTCGCTACGCCGTGCGGGGTGACGGCCCACCGTTGGTGTTCGTGCATGGCACGCCCTTCTCTTCTTACGTGTGGCACCGGATTGCTCCGCACTTCATCACCACCCATCGGGTGCATTACTTTGATCTGCTGGGTTATGGGCTATCGGAGAAAATCGAGGGCGATGTGTCGCTGGGTGTGCAGAACGACCTGTTGGCTCACTTGCTCGATCACTGGGGTCTGGAGCGACCAGACCTCGTCGCTCACGACTTCGGCGGCGCCACCGCCCTGCGTGCTCACCTGCTGAACGGCAAGGACTACCGCAGCCTGACGCTGATCGATCCCGTGGCGCTGACGCCCTGGGGTTCGCCGTTTGTGCAGCATGTGCGTCAGCATGAGGCGGCATTCAGTGGCCTGCCCGATTACATTCAGCGGGCGATTGTGCCGACCTATATTCGCGGGGCGATCAAGCGCGAAATTCCCGACCCTGAACTGGCGCCGTATGTGCAGCCGTGGCTCGGCGATCCGGGGCAAGCGGCGTTCTATCGGCAGATCGCGCAGATGGACGAGCGATATACCCGTGAGGCCGAAGGGCTGTACCCGACGATTCGTTGTCCGGTGCAGATTCTGTGGGGGGAAGATGATCAGTGGATTCCCATCGAGCGCGGGCGGGCGTTGCATCGGATGATTCCGGGGTCGCGGTTTCAGGCGGTTCCGAATGCCGGGCATCTGGTTCAGGAAGATGCACCGGAAGCGATCGTCGCGGCGCTGCTGCGGTTTCTGCCGCAACACAAATCCCCCTGAAGAAACCGAATCCACTGTGGGAGCGAGCAGGCTCGCTCCCACATGGGCTCTGTGTTCCGTCAGGTGCACCTCTTTCGCGCCCTTCCCCAAGCCAAACTCCCCCGCTCGGCTATAAATAACTACACCACCCCACGCTTGGCACGACCACTGCAACACGCCCCCGCGTCACTCATTCAGCAAGGAACGCCCCATGACGCAGAACGATCCCGGCAACGATTACCCCCTCAGCGAAGTCCCGATGCATGCCCGCAAAGGCCTGGCCTCAACGGCCATGGTGCTGCTGGGTTTCACCTTTTTTACCGCGACCATGTTTGCCGGCGGCAAGCTGGGTGTGGCCTTCAGTTTCGGCGAGATGATGGCGGTGATTGTCGTCGGCAATCTGCTGCTGGGGATCTACGCCGCAGGCTTGGGTTACATCGCCTTCAAGAGCGGCCTGAATTCGGTGTTGATGGGACGCTTTTGTTTCGGTGAAGTGGGCAGCAAGCTCAGCGACCTGATCCTCGGTTTTACCCAGATCGGTTGGTACGCCTGGGGCACGGCCACTGCCGCCGTGGTGCTGGGCAAGTATTTTGAGTTGAGCGAGGGCACCGTTCTCGGGCTGATGGTGCTGTTCGGCCTGGTGTTTTGCGCGACCGCGTATGTCGGTTATCGCGGCCTGGAGATTCTGTCGTACATCGCCGTACCGGCGATGATGTTGCTGCTGATGCTGTCGATGTGGGTCGCCACGGTGAAGGTCGGCGGGCTCGAGGGTTTGCTCGCAGTAGTCCCGACGGGAACACTGGATTGGTCGACTGCGATTACGCTGGTGTTCGGCACCTTCGTCAGTGGTGCGACCCAGGCAACCAACTGGACGCGTTTCTCCCGTTCAGCACGCGTCGCGGTGCTGGCGAGCCTGATCGGTTTCTTCATCGGCAACGGCCTGATGGTGTTGATCGGTGCCTATGGCGCAATCGTCTACCAGCAACCGGACGTGGTCGAAGTGCTGCTGTTGCAAGGCTTCGCCATGGCGGCGATGGCGATGCTGCTGCTCAATATCTGGAGCACCCAGGACAACACCATCTACAACTTCGCCGTCGCCGGTTGCAACCTGCTACGCACCGGCCGTCGCAAAACCGTGACCCTGGCTGGCGCGGTGATCGGCACGTTGCTGGCACTACTCGGCATGTACGACATGCTGGTGCCCTACCTGATTCTGCTGGGCACTGTGATTCCACCGATTGGCGGCGTGATCATGGCGGACTTCTTCTACCGCTATCGTGGTCAATACCCGCGTCTGGCCGATGCCCGATTGCCGGCATTCAACTGGGCCGGTTTGGCCGCCTACGCAGTCGGCACTGTCGCTGCGTTCAGTTCACCGTGGGTCGCGCCGCTGGTAGGGATTGCCGCTGCCGCGCTAACGTATATGTTACTGACCGGCGTGCTGGGTGCCCGTACTGCCAACGCACCATTACAAGATCTATAAAAGGATTCGCCTGATGCACATCATCAACGCCCGCCTGCGCAACCAAGATGGCCTGCATGAGTTGCACTTGGAAAACGGCCTGATCAGCAGCATCGCCCGACAGACCGAGGCCCCAACCCTGGGCCCCGATGATCTGGACGCCGGCGGCAACCTGGTGGTGCCGCCCTTCGTCGAGCCGCACATTCATCTCGATGCCACGCTCACCGCCGGCGAGCCGCGCTGGAACATGAGCGGCACGCTGTTCGAAGGCATCGAGTGCTGGGGCGAGCGCAAGGTGACCATCACCGAGGAGGACACCAAAACCCGCGCCAAGAAAACCATCCAGACCCTCGCCGCCCACGGCATCCAGCACGTGCGCACCCACGTCGACGTCACCGACCCGCAGCTCACCGCGCTCAAGGCAATGCTCGAAGTGCGCGAGGAAAGCCGTCACCTGATCGACATGCAGATCGTTGCGTTCCCGCAGGAAGGCATCGAGTCGTACCGCAACGGTCGCGAGCTGATGGAAGAAGCGATCCGCATGGGTGCCGATGTGGTCGGCGGCATTCCGCATTTCGAGTACACCCGCGATCAAGGCGTGAGCTCAGTGAAATTCCTGATGGACCTTGCTGAGCGCACCGGTTGCCTGGTGGACGTGCATTGCGATGAAACCGACGACCCGCACTCACGCTTTCTGGAAGTGCTGGCCGAAGAAGCCCGCAGCCGCGACATGGGCTCACGGGTCACCGCCAGCCACACCACGGCCATGGGCTCTTACGACAACGCTTACTGCGCCAAACTGTTTCGCCTGCTCGGGCATTCAGGAATCAGTTTTGTCTCCTGCCCCACCGAAAGCATTCACCTGCAAGGGCGCTTCGACAACTTCCCGAAACGCCGTGGCGTGACCCGAGTGAATGAGTTGCTGGAAGCGGGAATGAACGTGTGTTTCGGCCAGGATTCGATCGTCGACCCGTGGTATCCGCTGGGCAACGGCAATATCTTGCGTGTGCTCGAAGCCGGCCTGCACATCTGCCACATGCTCGGTTACCGCAACCTGCAAAGCGCGCTGGACCTGGTCACCGACAACAGCGCCAAGGCCATGAACCTGGGTGATCGTTACGGACTGGAACGCGGGCGGCCGGCGAATTTGCTGATTCTGTCGGCGGACAGCGATTACGAGGTGATCCGCAGCCAGGGCCTGCCGCTGTATTCAGTGCGCGATGGCAAAGTGTTGATGAAGCGGCAGATGCCGGTGGTGGAGTTCTTCGGCGATCAGAGCTGAGATTTGCGTTGATTGGGCTTGCCTCATCGCGAGCAAGCTCGCTCCCACATTGATCTCTGTCTGACACAGAATTTGTGGTCACTGAAGATCCCCCTGTGGGAGCGAGCTTGCTCGCGATGGCGATCTAACAATCAGCTCATCAACCGCGCCGTGCCGAACAACCTGACTCGACTCAACTCACCCTGCTCTTCCTCCAGAAGAATCGGTGCAGTACCGCCGGGCATGACCACTTTTACCTCCCCTGCACTGACCCAACCCACCCGCCACGCAGCGCAAGCCACCGCACTGGCGCTGGTGCCCGACGACGCCGTCGGCCCTTCTCCGCGCTCGAATACTCGCGCGACGACTCGCCCTTCTGACTCAAGCATCGCCCATTGCAGATTCACTCCAGCTGCACACGGCTCCCCCGCCCCGGTCGGCATGGCATAAGCAATACGCGTCAACCCTTCGGACAATCCCGGCTCGCGCATCTGCTCATTGCTCGGCAATGCATCGGCGCTCTCTAAAAGCGTCACACAATGTGGATTGCCGATGCGCACGAACTGGCTTCGAGACCATATGGGATCGAGTGCCGACAACGGCTGCACACGGCTGACGTCGCGACCGTTCAACAGCACGCTTTCAACCCCTTTAGCCCCCACCGCATCAGGCCCGAACAAGGGTTTGCCCAAATCCAGCCAGAAGCCTTTCACACCCTCGATCTCGGCCGGTTTCACCGAAGTGTCCACCGGTGAAACCGCATCAGCCTTGTCGTGATGAACCCTGAGCAAACAAACCTCGTCCCTCGGCAGCAGCCCTTGCTCACTCAGGGCCTGAGAGAAAATCGTCAACCCGTTGCCACTGCGCTCGGCGAGCGTGCCGTCGGAGTTGACGATCAGCAGGTCAAACGGTGGCGAGGTTTGAAACGGCCCGACCAGCAAACCATCGCAACGATGATCCTTGCTGCCTGGCGGTTGTGTGCCGGGTGCCCAGCCACAGTAGGCCTCGATAGCCGAAACAGTCCATGCCGCACGGGTTTGCGCAGCGAGATTGGCCTGCTCGGGTAGATCTATACCTACCCGGCGCACGGCGTCAGGCGCCACAACCGCATAGATATTGCCTCGAGCATCGTAGAACGGCGTCATGGATCGGTCCTGAAGTCAGCCAGAAAGTGCCTGTACTTTAGGCGTCAATGTCCGGCGATGAAATACCGCCCCGGCGTCACCCCGAACGTACGTCGAAACATCGCAATAAACGCACTGACGTTTTCATACCCCAGTTCCAACGCAATCATCGTCACCGCCTCCCCTGCCGCCAAAAGCTCCAGTGCGCGCAACAACCGTGCGCGCTGGCGCCATTGGCTGAAGGTGAAGCCGGTTTCGCTGACGAAGCGTCGGGTCAGGGTTCGCGCCGACACACCGCCCCACTGCGCCCATTGATCCAGTGAGCGGTTGTCTGCCAGGTCATCGACCAGCGCCTGGGTGATCCGGCGCAATCGCGGATCGTGGGGCAGCGGCAGGCCGAAAGGCTCGGCGGGCGATGCGGCGATTTCATCGAGAATGAGTTGGGCGACACGCTCCTGTCGCTCATCAAGCGCGCCCTCCCCCCAGGTCGCAGCGCGGTCGACGGCCTCTCGGAGCAGGCCCGAGGTCGCGATGATGCACGGCTGCTCCGGTAACTCGGCACAAGCCGACGCCGCCACATAGACGCTCCAGCCATGGAACGGACCGTGGGAGCGCAAGCCGTGCAGGCAATCCGGCGGAATCCATACCGCGTGGGTGGCCGGCACCACCCAATGATGATCAGCCGCGTCAACAGACAGCAAACCGCGCCGTGCCCCCAGCAACTGGCCGCGGGCATGCTGGTGCAAGGCACTTTGGCGCTCGACCGGGCTGTCCTGAGTGATGGCGATCACCCGTGCCGCCGTGGAAGACTGCGCCAGCTCGGTGGATATCAGCGGTTTAACCATTGGCAGTTTTACGTTATCGAATGACCTGGATGACGCAGTTTAGCCATGAACAACGCTTTAGGCTGAACACTCATTCAACAGAAGGACACCTTTATGCGCGCTGAAGACCTGCTTCCCGATCATCTCGACCAAGGCCAATTCAACGGCATTGCTGTGCGCAAAGGCACGGTCGGGGCTTTTCTGATCAATGCGCGCAGGCTGGCCGATCCGGCTGCCAGCGAAGAACAGCGGCGTCTGGCCGAACACGACATCGTCGAGGCTTTGCCGGCGTTACGGGCTTTGGGTTTGTTCGAGATTCTGCAGGTGCGCGACGAACGCCTGCGCGGATTGTGCGAACAGCACTGACACCCGCGCTCGCGATGGAGGGTCAGGCTGTGCAAGGATGTCACCCTGCCTCACCGCGAACTTGTGCGGACGCTGATCGAACCCTCACCGGTGAGTCACTGTCCCTTGTACGCGACGTTTTTTGCCAAGGATTGATATGACCAACCTCAACACTCAAACCGCATTTGTTCCCGGACGCCTGGAACAGATGTCCACGCGCATCGCCTTTTTCATTGCCGGCTTCGGCATCGCCGCGTGGGCGCCGCTGGTGCCCTATGCCAAGGCTCGGGCCGGGCTGGATGAAGGGACGCTCGGTTTGCTGCTGTTGTGCCTGGGGGTGGGGTCGATTCTGGCGATGCCGATGGCGGGGCTTCTGGCCACGCGTTTCGGCTGTCGCCGGGTGGTGAGCGCCGGGGTGTTGCTGATTTGTGCAGCCCTGCCGCTGTTGGCGACGGTGACGTCGATTCCGGCGTTGATTGCTGCGTTGTTCATGTTCGGCGCGGGCCTTGGCACGGTGGATTCGACGGTGAACCTGCAAGCGGTGATCGTCGAACGGGCCAGCGGCAAGACCATGATGTCGGGTTTCCATGGGCTGTTCAGCCTCGGCGGGATTGTCGGTGCGGCGGGCGTCAGCGCCCTGCTCGGCTTCGGGGTTTCACCGCTGGGGGCGACGCTGGTGGTGATCGTGATGCTGCTGATCGCCCTGGCCAAGGCCGCGCCGCACCTCTTGCCTTACGGCAGCGAAAGTTCGGGGCCGGCGTTTGCCGTTCCCCATGGCATCGTGCTGTTCATCGGCGGGATGTGTTTCATCGTGTTCCTCGCCGAAGGCGCGGCGCTCGACTGGAGCGCGGTGTTCCTGGCGCAGGAGCGCGGGATCGACACCGCTTATGCGGGACTGGGTTACGCGGCGTTTGCGTTGACCATGACCGTCGGACGTTTGACCGGTGATTCGATCGTGCGTCGCCTCGGCGCTACCCGGGTAATTGTGTTCGGTGGGTTGACGGCCGCAGCGGGTCTGTTTGTGGCGACCTTCGCCCCGAGTTGGGAAGCGGCGCTGGTGGGTTATGCATTCTTGGGGGCGGGTTGTTCGAACATTGTGCCGGTGCTGTACACCGCCGTGGGTAAACAGACGGTGATGCCCGAAAGCGTCGCCGTGCCGGCCATTACCACGCTCGGTTATGCCGGCATTCTTGCGGGGCCTGCGTTGATCGGGTTTATCGCCCATGGCAGCAGTTTGAGTTTTGCTTTCGGGTTGATGGCTGTGTTGCTGGTGGCGGTCGCCATTGGCGGGAAGGTCTTGAAGGTCTGAAAGCGAAAAGATCGCAGCCTCCGGCAGCTCCTACATTTGGATGGCGTACATCCTGTAGGAGCTGCCGGAGGCTGCGATCTTTTGATCTTCAGCCGTTAAAACCCGACGCTGGCCTGCACAAAGAACGTGCGCGGTGCACCCACGTACATCCCCGAGTTGTTGTCGCTGGAACGGGTGAAGTACTGCTTGTCGAAAACGTTCTTTACCCCGGCGCCGACTTTCAGGTTCGACAGCTGTGCGCCGAAGTCATAACCGCCGCGCACGTTCCAAGTGACGTAGCCCGGGATGTCGCCGTACTGGCCGTCCGCGGTGCCTTCGGTGATGTAGTTGCCGCTGAAACTGCCATCAGCGTTCACAGCGACGCCCGGCGAACGCTGCTTGGACTGGGCAAAGGCATCGAGGTTGTAGGTCCAGCGGTTGATGTCGTAACGCAAACCGGCAGTCGCCACCTGACGCGAGTAGAACGGCAGGTCACGGCCCTTGAAGCCCGGGATCTCGCCTTCATAAACGGCACGCGTGTAGGTGAAACCGGCATTGGCGGTCAGGCCGTCGAGCCGTGGGTCCAGTGCCGCCATGTCGTAGTGCACCGACGCCTCGATGCCCTGGTGCGTGGTCGCGCCGAGGTTGGTCCAGCCCGCATCGTTGCTGATGTATTGCAGCTCTTTATCGAAGTCGATGTAGAACAGCGTCACTTCCCCGCCCCACACATCATTGTTGTAGCGCGTGCCGACCTCGTAGGTCTTGGCCTTTTCCGGTTCCAGGCCATTGGCGGGCTCGTCACCCGAGCCTCCCTGGCCGAGCTGGAAATACTGCAGGCTCCCAAACGAGGTTTCGTAGTTGGCGAACAGCTTCCACTCTTCCGACACGTGATACATCACGCTCAGGGCCGGCAGCGGCTCGTTGCTTTCGATGCTGCGGTTCTTTTCCAGCACCGGTTTGCCGGCGGTGTCGAGCACCGGGCGGTCGTGCCAGTCGGTGCTGATGTGTTCAAAGCGGATGCCGGGGGTGATGGTCCAGTTGCCAACGTCGATTTTGTTATCGACGTACACCGAGTTGGCTTCAGTGCCACCGGTGCGGTCCTGATAGACATGGCCGTCCGAACTCTTGGTCGCGACCGGCTCGTTGTTGACCAGCGCCAGGCGGCTCGCCTCTTCGTGCATGCCTTCCTTGAGGTAGCGATAACCGACACTGACTTCCTGGGTCGTCGGGCCGACGTCGAACACGCGGGAGACCCGCGGTTCAATCCCGAAGGTGTAGTAAGTACGCGGGAACGAGCCGAGGGTTTTCTGATCGCGAGCGGCGATGTTGCTGCCACGGAAGCTGTCGGAATAGTAAGTCAGCACTTCGGCCTGGGTGCGATCGTCGATCTGCCGTGCCCACTTGAACGAGACGTCCTTGCGGCGTCCGCTGAAGTTGTCGTTGTTGCGGTCGGACTGGAACGGATCGGCGTCGTACTGCGCCTGGGTCAGGCCGCCGGGCATGTCGGCGCTGGCGTCGTAGTAGTGAAAGTTGAGGCTGAAATCGTCCACATCGGTGGGTGCCCAGTGGGTCTTGAGGATCACGTCGTCGATGTCGTTGCCGTTGTTGCGTTCACGGTATCCGTTGCCGTTCACGCCCGAGTACAGCAGCGCCATGCCGATGCCGTTGTCCGCGGTGCCGCCGAGAAACGCCGTGTCGATGTGCTTCCAGCCACCGTGCTGGGAGGTTTCCAGGGTGCTGCCGATTTCACCGGTAGCTTTTTCCGGAATCGCGCGAGTGACGAAGTTGATCACGCCACCGACGTTCTGTGGCCCGTAACGCACGGAGCCGGCGCCGCGAACCACGTCGATGCTGTCGAGGTTGCCGGAAGAAATCGGAGCCATGGACAACTGCGGCTGGCCGTACGGGGCGAACGCTGCCGGCACGCCGTCAATCAGCACGGTGGAGCGTGGCGACAGGCGTGAGGTCAGGCCGCGCACGCCGACGTTCAGGGAAATGTCGCTGCCGCCGGTGCCGTTGGCGTCCTGCACTTGCACACCGGGCACGCGCTTCAGCACGTCGCCGACGTTCATTGCGCCCTGCTCGACCATCGCCTCGCGGCGAATCACCGTACGGGCGCCGGGGTGGTTCTGCACCACGGCGGCATCGGCGTCACCGAGCCAGTCGCCGACTACCTTGATGTCGGTCACGCCCAATTCCAAAGGGCCGTTGGCAGCCGAAGTCGGGGCTGGCATCAACGTGACCGAACCTTCGTCGATCTGGTATTGCAGACCGCTGCCTTGCAGCAACTGGCGCAGCGCGTCTTCTGGCGAAAGGTTGCCGTCCACCGCCGGGGCCTGTTTGCCGGCGACCAGCTCAGGGCTGAAGAACACCTGCAGCGAGGTTTGCTGGCCCAGTTCACTCAGGGCCTGACCCAGGGGTTGCGCCGGGATGTGAATCGCGTCGGCTGCAAACGCCTGGGGCAGCGCCGTGGTGACAGCCAGGGCGAGAGCGAGGCGCAACCAAGGTGATTTGTTGTTTTTAGCGGTGGATTTTTTCACGTCGAACGTAGTCCTGTGGATCGCAAGAGTGTGCGCTTGTTAATGCAAACCAGTTGCAGTTGGACAGGAAGACGATCAACTCGAAAAAAACCTGAATTTATTTTGAAATTATTTCCTGACTGCCGTCATCGAGGGTGCGCACGGCCACTGGCAGAATGCTCGGCAAGGCCTTGAGCAGTGCGTCGGTGTTGCCGGATTTGAACACGCTGGTCAGGCGCAGATTGCCCACTTTGTCGTTGCCGACGGTGAGCGGTTTCTCCCGATAGCGCGAGACTTCCTCGGCGACGTCGCTGAGTCTGGCGTTGGTGAACACCAGTTTGCCGCTGCGCCAGGCGGTCAGCTCCGCAGGGTTGACCGCGTAGGCAGCGGCCACTTTGCCCTGGGCATCGATGTGCGTACCGAGCCCGGCGGTGAGGCTGATGAAATCGCTGTCCGCCGCTGCGTGACCCTGAACCTTGACGGTGCCCTGCTCCACCACGACCCGGGTTTGGGCGGTGTCGCGACGCACATCAAAACGGGTGCCGGTGACCGTAACCTTGCCGCTGCCCGCCTCGACCACGAAAGGCCGACGGGTGTCGTGCTCGACGCTGAACATCGCTTCGCCCTGCGTCAGCTCGATGCTGCGGCGGTCGTTTTCATAGTGCACCTGAACGCGGCTGCGGCTGTTCAGGTCGATCACCGAACCGTCCGGCAACGCCACATGACGTCGCTCACCCAAGGCCGTAGAAAATTCGGCGGTGTAGATCGCCGGGTGATTCAAACCGCTGAACAACCCCAACCCGAGCGCGACGGCCAACACACTGGCGGCCACCGCATAACGCACCAGCGGGCGACGTTTGCTGCGCGCGGGCGGGGTTTCACACAAGGCTTGCAGACGTGCCGCCGGCAGCAAATCCGCCGCCGACCACAAGCCCTGGAGCAACTGGAATTCGTCGCGATGCTGAGGGTGTTCGTCCAGCCAGGCTTCGAAATGCCGATACTCTTCGACATTCACCGCAGGTTCCTGCAAACGCACAAACCACCGCGCCGCATCGTCGCGAACCGTTGTTTGCCCGCACGCACAATCACGAGTATCCATCATGGAAGTTCCTGTTTGGGTGGGGATGAGAAGGCACCGCCGATCATGGCTGCAATCCGTCAAGGCGGTCGCGCAGATGCCGCAGCGTGCGGATCATATACTTTTCCACCATGTTCTTGGACAGTCCCAGGCGTTCGGCGATTTCAGCCTGGGTCAGGCCTTCGATCTTCTGCCAGACAAACACCTTGCGGCAGTTGACCGGCAGCTCGGTGAGCGCCCGTTCGATGGAGTCAGCCAACTGGATCGCATGCATGAAATGCTCCGGGTCGCCGGACGACGACACACTGTGATCAACCGCCTCCGACTCCATGGCGCCCCGCCGATCCTCCCGCCGATAACCATCCACCGCGATGTTGCGCGCGGTCTGGTGCAAATACGCCCGAGGTTGTGCAACCGTCGCCGAATCGGACTCAAGCACCCTCACGAAGGTGTCGTGGGCCAGGTCCTCGGCCTGCTGACGATTTCTCAGGCGACGGGTCCAGGTCCCGACCAACTCTTCGTAATGCTCGAAAAAGCCGTGTCTGCGGGGCAGCTTGGGGGTCATTGCGGTGTGCTGTGAAGACGGGGCGTGAATAGTAATGCTTCCTATTAACCGGAAGCAATGGATTCCAGATCGGCGCTACACCGGTTTTTGCCCCCGGCCTATCCGCTGATGATCTTGTGCGCGGGTGGTGGCAATCAGGACAACGACCAGCCGACCTGTTTGTAACGGGGGCGCCGAAAGGCGCCCTTTTTTTACACTGAAACCTGCCCCTGCAATCGTCGTCCGACGACATCCATCAAATCACAGCCATCGCGCAGTGAAGTCACCAACACCCGCGCCAGCTCACTGTGGACACCCTCGCCAAACGCAATGCTCTCCAGCAGTTGCGTTGCGGTACGAATGCGATAGGCCGCGGTTTCATGCAACACGTCCAGTGGTGCCTCAGTGTCGATCAGCAATGATGGGATGTTGCAGTCGATGCCAGTGATAGGCATGTATCGATCCATGATGAAAAACCTCCATTGGGTAAAGGCACACGATTATTCAGCGTTGGCAGTTGGACGACCTTCAGACGATCCCCGGGGCGGTTCCAGGTTGTCCAGCGCTCGATTGACCAGTAACTCGCCCAGCGCGGAAAGTTGCTGAATACCCACAATGACATGGCGACGAGGGCCTTCCAGTTCACGGGCAAGATCGGTGGCCATGACACTGAGGGAGGCGAGGGTTTCAGAGGCATGACAGAGCAGGGATTCCGTGTCGACATCCGGAACGACGGCGAAGAAATAGCTGGCAGATGCGGGACGTGTGTGAGTACGCAGGGGCACGCTGACGAGTTGTTCGGCGACTTTGGCGGGACTGGATGAATCGACGGTTTCGTTTGGGGAATCGTTTGGTGATGCCGCGGATTTGGTGGCGAATTTTTTCATAACAGAGCTCCTTGCAAAGTTAAAAAATGCAAGTCCCACGCTGTTGACCGGGACTAGGTTGGCTACTGTACGCGTGTTATCGGAGAGGTAAAATTATTAATAATAAATTTAACTTTATTAATCAAACAAGTGAACATCTGTGCAGGAAAATGATTATAAGTGGTTAATATTCGTACATTCCGAAAGATTCGATAGCTACAAAAAATACAGACGATATTTTCCGCTGTTAACAGTGCCTCACATTAAACACCCATTACTTCCTCATTTCTGTAAGAAATTTCGGTGATGTACCCCTACGTCCCCCTGTGAAACATTATTTAACGTTTGCCAGCGTGCTTACGACATTATTTTGCACATAATTCAGGCATGCAGGATGTAGGGCTCTCTGAAAACACTCAGCTATATCGGGGAGATTTTCTCTAGCAAAAAAGCAAACGGTGACTTTTAATGCACAGAAAAGAAAAAACAGAAAATTTAAAAAACAACATTAAGTATTTGATAAAAAGTCGCGGCGAAACTCAACTATCACTATGCAACTCCATTGGCTTAACCAGAACTACGATATACAACATTTTGGAGGGCAAGGTTGTAAACGTCCAACAGTCTACAGTTCGCAAGATCTCTGATTTTTTCGGAGTATCCTATAAAGAAATAGAAAGCATAGATTTTGAGAAGAAAGAGATAATCGAAAGCAGTATTTCCCTTCACGGAAACATGAATCCAGCCGCAGTCCCCATAATCAAAGAAAGTTTGCTTATTCAGAGCTTGGACAAAAGAATCGGTGAGCTAGCGACACTTCATCCCTTGACGTACTATTTCGGTGCGGCGTGCAATTTAATCGGAGTGCTTCTTGAGAGCGAAATCAGTGGGACCAATGAACCTGGAGACCTATTGATCATAAAAAAAGGAGTCTCAAATAGCGATAGAGAAAAACTGATGTACGACAAAAAAATAAAAAAATTATTTATAACCAATGAAAACCTTATTGATTCGGATGTCGTTTATACCGTAGGAGAAATTATAGAGGAAAGATTTAATGGTTGACAAAAGCGCAGTCGAGAACAGCAAGTACAAACTATTAGGATTTGAGAACAGCAAAGAGCTTGCAGTAATAATGATTATTTCCACGGGAAAAATCATCAAAGTAAATTTAGGCAAGCTTATGAAAAGCGACATACTAGACAATTTAAACAAAGCAGAAATAAAGGATATATATAGAAAGTTCTATTCGCGCGGGACTGCATTGACAGCATACGAAATGACTGACCGTCATGAAAAATCGTGGGCCATGTACGTCGTACTAAACCTTCTACTTTTTACGCTTTACATTTTTGCAAATATTGGCGCAGCAAAACCCGTTTACTTAGAGCAACTTAATATTGTTGTTACGCCGGGAGTTTTTCTGTACCCACTTACATTTTTAATCGTTGACCTATTAAATGAATTTTACGGACTTAGACTGGCCAAAAAAGTCATCCTTCTTGTATTTTCATGCAACACCTTTATTATGGTTTTGCTTGGTGCATCGACTTACTTTCCGGGACTACCTGGCTGGAAACTTGATGCATCCTACAACGAGGTTATTGGCCACGTGTCGTCTATCTTAGTAGCCTCCTCCATATCGTTTCTAATTTCCGAATACGTGAACTCGTATCTTCTCTGCAGAATAAAAGAACTCACGAACTCCAGATTTCTATTTCTGCGAGTGTTTTTCAGCACTTTTTTTGCGGTGATAATAGACAGCTTTATTTTTTGCTTTATTGCATTCTACGGCTCCATGCAAAATAGCGACATACTTAATATCATCTATATCCAGATAGTTATAAAAATGTTTTTTGCTGTTTTTAATATTTTGCCCGCATATGGGGCAAGATCACTTTTTCAAAAGCGCATGCCAGGCAAGCAAGCGGTATGAGACAAGGGGGTTGAAATCCAACCCCTCATGATTATGTTGCCTATCTTAGGTTAAGTTTTATTTTTAAATCTTTCATGACATCAGTTTTGTTTTCCAGATATGTTTTCATCCCTTTTGCACGGAGACCACAAGCATCACAACTGGCACACCCACTTCCTTTTATCCCGCGGTAACAAGTAAGCGTATGATTGTTAATCAAATCCAGCCGATTATAGTAATCGCTCAGCGCCCAGATTTCTGCCTTGTTCAGCCACATAAGCGGCGCCTCAACTCGCAACTTATAATCCATTCCCAACTCAATGGCACTGTTCAACACCTTAACAAACTCATCGCCACAATCAGGATAACCAGAGCTCTCTGTTTCACATACCCCTGTGATGACAGCTTCAGCACCGACTTGATAGGCATAAATAGAAGCCAACGTTAAAAACAGAATATTCCTGCCAGGCACAAACGTATCAGGCACGCCGTTCCCCGTACTCCTCGCAATTGGAATGTTGTCACGCGTCAAGCTGCTAATGGCAAGTTCGTTTAGCAATGAAGCGTCCAATACTTTGTGCACCTTCACGCCAAGCTGTTTTGAAAGCTGTTGCGCCACTTCGATTTCGGCACGATGGCGCTGGCCATAATCAAACGTAATGCAGTGGATTTCATCGTAAATCGGCAATGCATGGATCAAGCAGGTGGTTGAGTCTTGTCCGCCGCTGAAAACGATAACGGCCTTTCTGGTCATGGTTCGTTCTTCCTTGGGGTTTCCCGGCAGGGTGCCGGGGTCGTTGAACCTACCGGGAAGCTCCAATTCTCGCTGTGGGAAGTTTCCGAAATGACCGTCTCCGATTTCCGTTTGTATTAATTCTTTGTTGAACTGGACAACGGTCATCAACGCTTACGTTTGCCGCCTGAACCCGCCAACAGCAACGCCAATGCGCCACACAGCATCAACGTCTCACCCAACGCCTGCCCCCAGGCTGCCAGCATCAACCCACCGCCAATCAGCACGTAATAGAACAAACCAAACAGCGCGCCGGCTGTACCCAATCGATCGCCATAATTGGCCAGTGCCGAACCGAGGATGTTCGGGATCGCCATGCCGAACGCGAGCACCACCAGCAGCATCGCCAGCACAAACAGACCGCTGCCCTGCATCAGCCAAACGCCGACACCGCCTGCCAATGCCAACACTGCCGCCAGCCGGATCAGTTGCAAACCATTGAGCCCTCGATGCAACAGGCGTTTGTTGAGCCAGGCGCCAAGGCCGGAACCCATTGCCAGGATCACACCGCTGTAGCCGAACCATTGCGCACTCAAGCCCAGGCGCTGAAACAGGAAAGGACCGAGGCTGTAGTAGCTGAACAACGCGATATTGAACAGCGCCACCAAGAGCGTCGAACGCCAGATATCGCGGTCCTGGAGCATTCGCCACAACGTCTCGAACAGAGCAGGCGTGGTCAGATTCAGGGGTCGGGTTTCCGGCAAGCCCCGCAGGCACCACAGCCCTAACGCCAAGGACAGCAACAGAAGGCATCCCAACACGCCGCGATAGCCGAAGCCTTGCACCAGGCTCGCCCCGGTGAACAGGCCAATCGCCGGGCTGGCTGCAAGCGCGATGCCCATCACCGAAAACACCTGCGCCAATTCCGCCCCCTTGAAACGGTCGCGCAGTACGGTTTGCGTCACGACCGACCCCACCGCAGCGCCAAAAGCTGCCAGCGCCTGGGCCATCAACAGGGTATCGAAGGTACGGGCATTGAGCGCCAGCACCGAGGCGCCGGCATACAACGCCAGCCCGGCGAGCATCGACGGCCGACGTCCGATCCGGTCGCACAGCCGGCCCCACACCACCACGCCGAATGCGAAAGCCAGAAAAAACACCGACAGGGTTTGCGCCGCCTCTTGCGGCCCGACGGCAAAGGCCTGGCCAATGTCCGCCAGCGCCGGGCTGTAAAGGGTTTGAGCGATCTGCGGAAACATCAGCAAGGCAATCGCCAATACCAACAGGCTTTTGGAGTTCATCACGACTTCACTCTTCCAGAAAAACTGGCGAGCAGCTTAAGAAACCCTGACTGACGTATTATCCAAACCCTGCCAATTAATCGTTGAAATCGGACAATCCATGGCCTGGCTCGATTCCCACACGCAATTCGATCCCGACAGCTATCCAGCGTCGGTGATCGGCATCGCCTCAATCCTGGGCGATCACGATTCCGGACTGCATCAGCATCAACGCGGACAGTTGCTGTTCACCCGGCAGGGCTGCACGCGCATTACCCTGGCGCAGCAGTTGTGCCTGTTGCCGCCCTCCCGCGCCGCATGGATTCCGCCTGGGGCTGTCCACCGCGCGGTGATGCAGCAGAGCGTCGACTACCGCTCGATTTACCTGACACCGGCGTTGTGCGCCGAGCTGCCGCAACAGGTTTGTGTGATTGAAGTCAGCCCGTTGCTGCGGGCGGTGCTGGAGCCGATAGCCCAGGCCGATTTCGACACGAATTGGCAGCAGGGCAAATTCGTTCATCTGCTGGGCCTGTGCCTGAGCGAAATCCGCGACGCCGTGCCGCAACCAATGCTCTTGCCATTGCCGTGGGACAAACGCCTGGCGCCGCTGCTCGCAACGCTCGAGCAGCTGCCACCGGAACTTCAAGTCCTGGAACAACAGATCGGCGCCAGCGGCCGAACCATCGGGCGAATCTTCCAGCGTGAAACCGGCATGAGCTATCAGCAGTGGCGCCAGCAATGGCGGCTGATGCGCGCCATCGAACTGCTCGCGACCGGGCGGAACATTGGCTACAGCGCCTTCGACCTGGGGTTTGCCAGTGACAGTGCATTCATCGCCTTCTTCAAGGACATGACCGGTATCACCCCGGGCGCCTGGCTCAAATAAGCAACTGACCACCGGCAGTAAAAATCAATTGCCACTAAATATTACCTGCGTCATATTACACGCGTAATAAAGACCCGTTTCCTACAGGTAAACCCCATGACCAGCATGCCCAGCCTTGAACCCGACCTTGCTGTCCCGGTGAGCACACCCAAGCCTTCCCTGCTCAAACGGTTGATCTTGCTCGCTGCGGTCATCGCTGGCCTGGTGTTCGCCGGGCTGTACGCGACTCACTGGTGGACCGCCGGCCGTTTCATCGAAGAAACCGACGACGCCTACATCGGCGGCGACGTGACGGTGATCGGGCCGAAGGTGGCGGGTTACATCGAAGAAGTGCTGGTGACCGACAACCAGAAGGTCAAGGCCGGCGATGTGTTGATTCGTCTCGACTCCCGCGACTACCGCGCCAACCTGGCCGAAGCCGAAGGTGCGGTGGCCGCCGAAGAAGCGCTGCTCGCCAATCTCGATGCCACCGAAGAATTGCAACACGCGGTGATCGGCCAGGCCCGCGCCGGGATTGATGCCGCCGGCGCCGAAACCGCCCGCTCACGGGATGACGATGCTCGCTACAAAAAACTGGTCGGCAGCAATGCCGTCTCGGTGGAAAGCGCCCAACGCGCCAACGCCACCTTCAAGACCGCCCAAGCCCTCAGTGCTCGGGCCCAGGCTGAACTGCTGGCGGCGCAACGTCAGCTGAACGTGATCGCAACCCAGAAACAGCAAGCCCGCGCCGCACTGATGCAGGCTCGTGCCGAACGTGATCTGGCGCAATTGAATGTGGGTTACACCGAACTGAAGGCCCCGGTAGACGGGGTGATCGGCAATCGTCGGGCACGGGTCGGCGCTTATGCCCAGGCCGGTTCGCAACTGCTGTCGGTGGTACCGGCCAGTGGGCTGTGGGTCGATGCCAACTTCAAGGAAGATCAGCTATCGCGAATGACACCGGGACAACGGGTGATCATTCACGCCGACGTGCTTTCGGGGCAAGAATTCCACGGTCATCTGGACAGCCTCGCGCCGGCCAGCGGTTCGCAGTTCAGCGTGCTGCCGCCGGAAAACGCCACCGGCAACTTCACCAAAATCGTTCAGCGGGTGCCGGTGCGCATCGTGCTTGATCCGGCCGATGGCGTGCTCGGCCATCTGCGTCCAGGCCTGTCGGTCACCGCTGAAGTGGACACTCGCAAGGAACCTGAAACCCCGGCCGTGGCCAGCGCGCCATGAGCCGCGCCCTCGCCGCCCCCGCGCAACCGTTCAATGCCGCCGATATGGCAACGGCGACCAAGGTGTTCGCCTTCGCCACCATGTGCATCGGCATGTTCATTGCCCTGCTGGACATCCAGATCGTCTCGGCGTCGTTGCGTGACATTGGCGGCGGGCTCTCGGCCGGCACCGACGAAACGGCGTGGGTGCAAACCAGTTACCTGATTGCCGAAATCATCGTGATCCCGTTGTCTGGCTGGCTGTCACGAGTGTTCTCGACACGTTGGCTGTTCTGCGCATCAGCAGTGGGTTTCACCTTGGCCAGCCTGCTCTGCGGCGCGGCCTGGAACATTCAGAGCATGATCGCCTTCCGCGCCCTGCAAGGGTTTCTCGGTGGTTCGATGATCCCGCTGGTGTTCACCACCGCGTTCTTTTTCTTCACCGGCAAACAACGGGTGATCGCCGCCGCCACCATTGGCGCGGTGGCCTCTTTGGCCCCGACCCTGGGGCCGGTAATCGGCGGCTGGATTACCGATGTTTCCTCCTGGCACTGGCTGTTCTACATCAACCTGGTGCCGGGGATCTTCGTCGCCGTGGCAGTGCCGATGCTGGTGAAAATCGACCAGCCGGAATTGTCGCTGCTCAAAGGCGCCGACTACTTGAGCATGGTGTTCATGGCGCTGTTTCTCGGTTGCCTGGAATACACCCTCGAAGAAGGCCCGCGCTGGAACTGGTTCAGCGACAGCACGATTCTGACCACGGCATGGATCAGCGGACTGGCCGGCCTGGCGTTCATCGGTAGAACCCTGCACGTTGCCAACCCGATCGTCGATCTGCGCGCCCTGAAAGACCGCAACTTTGCCCTAGGCTGTTTCTTTTCGTTTGTCACCGGGATCGGTCTGTTCGCCACCATTTACCTGACGCCGCTGTTTCTCGGCCGGGTGCGTGGCTACGGTGCGCTGGACATTGGTCTGGCGGTTTTCTCCACCGGGGTGTTCCAGATCATGGCGATTCCGCTGTACGCCTTTCTGGCCAACCGCATCGATCTGCGCTGGATCATGATGACCGGCCTTGGGTTGTTCGCGTTGTCGATGTGGGATTTCAGCCCGATCACCCATGACTGGGGGGCTAAGGAATTGATGTTGCCGCAAGCGCTGCGCGGGATTGCCCAGCAATTGGCGGTGCCACCAGCGGTGACCCTGACCCTCGGCGGACTGGCACCAGCGCGGCTCAAACACGCGTCGGGACTGTTCAACTTGATGCGAAACCTTGGGGGTGCCATCGGCATCGCCGCGTGCGCGACCATTCTGAATGACCGCACCAACCTGCACTTCACCCGGTTGGCGGAAAACCTCAACAGCACCAATGAAGCACTGAATCAGTGGCTGTCCCAGGTTGGCAACAACTTCGCCGCCCTCGGCCAAAGCGGTGACGCGGGCGTCACCGCCAGCCTGCATCAGCTCTGGCTGCTGACCTACCGCGAAGCGCAGACGCAAACCTACGGCGATGCGTTCCTGATGATCATGGTCTGCTTCATCATCGCCACGGCGATGGTGCCCTTGATGCGCAAGGTGCAACCACCGGCCGCGCCGAGTGCGGATGCTCATTGAGCCCAGTTATTACTCCTGAGGCATTTTGCGGAAACCTACCGCCAGGCGGTTCCAGCTGTTGATGGTGGAAATCGCCACGGTCAGGTCGACCATTTCCTTGGGCGTGAACTGCGCGCTGGCCAGTTCGTAGTCTTCGTCAGGGGCGTGGGTCTGGCTCAGCAGCGTCAGGGATTCGGTCCAGGCCAGCGCCGCACGTTCGCGGGGTGTGAAGAACGGTGTTTCACGCCAGACCGACACCGCGTACAGCCGACGCTCGGTTTCGCCACCCTTGCGGGCATCGGCGGTGTGCATGTCGACGCAGAAGGCGCAGCCATTGATCTGGGAGGCGCGCAGCTTGACCAGTTCAATCAGGGTTTTTTCCAGAGGCAGCTTCGAGACAGCGGTTTCCAGCGCGATCATGGCTTTGAGTGCGTCTGGGGAAGCGGTGTAGAAATCAATACGCGGTTGCATGGTGTGCTCCAGTCACAAGGGGTGTGGAGCTACGTTAATCCCGCACTGACCTACAGCAAATAGCCAATTATTGGGAAGATAAGGATGCCAATGGTCGGGCTTGAAAATATGCCATAGGGGTGATTGCCATCACGTCACCGACAGCGCGGCAGTCTGCGCACAGAAAGCCGCTGACCTTCAAACCCCTACGCTCGATTGCGCAGCCACTGCAAAAATCCCTTCTTCTGCACAACCCTAGGCGCTTCCTGAGTCAACGTCTGAGCCTTGTTCAAGCGGAAATCCAGTAACGCCTTCATCGCTTCGCTGATGTCATGTCGCGCATCCAGACACGGTTTGAGGTAGTCCTTTTCGATCCGGTACAAGCTGCACGCGGTCTTGGCGCTGAAGTCCGCCGGTAGCGCCGTCTCGGACAAAATCCCGCCCTCGCCGATCACCTCACCCGGGCCCATGCGCCCGGATTCGAACTTGACCCCACCACGGCTCAGCTCCACCGAGACGACACCGGATTCGATGATGAACAAATGATCGCTGACCTCCCCCGCCGGCAGGATCAATTCACCTGCGCGGAAGTTTTGCAGGGTCATGTTCTGGCTGAAGGTTTCTTTCTCTTCCTGACGCAGGGTCGAGAAAATATTCGACGCGTCCAGCAATGCCCGTGGCCGTGAGAGGTTGGCAGGTGCAGTCGGTTCGACGCTCGACAACAGGCTGACACCGCTGGCCTGCAAGTGCCGGTACGCCAGGTCGAACAGCAGATTGCGGACCATGCGTTTCTGATCCATCGAAACCACGAAACCACTGATTTCGTATTCCACGCCGGTGGCGCTGGAGCCTTTCAACGCGACGCACGGCGCCGGTTTGTTCAACAGATAGCGGCATCCTTGCATCGCTCGTTCCAGCGCGTCGATCACCGTTTGCGGACGCGCGTGCGGGCTCAATTGCAGGCTGATGGACACGCCAAAAATATCACTGGGTCGGCTGAAGTTGATGATCTTGGCTTTGGCCGCCAGGGAGTTTGGAATCACCGCCATGCTGCCCTGGGACGTTTGCAGGCGCGTCGCGCGCCAGTCGATATCGATGACCCGGCCTTCGGTGCCGTCGATGGAGATCCAGTCATCCAGTTGATAGGGTTTGGTGGTGTTCAGCACGATCCCGGAGAACACGTCGCTGAGGGTACTTTGCAAGGCCAGGCCGACGATGATCGCCAACGCGCCGGAGGTCGCCAGCACGCCTTTGACCGGCAGATCGAGTACGTACGCCAAAGCCGCGATGATCGCGATCAGGAAAATCACCGCGCCGAGCAAATCCTGGAGCAAGCGCCCGGTGTGCCCGACCCGTTGCATCATCACCGCGCCAATCAGCACCGTCAGGGTGCGCGCGCCGAACAGCCACCAGCCAATCTGCAATCCGGTGGCTGCCAGGTGCAGTGGGACGTTGTCGGCCCATGGCGCCGTCTCCATGGGGTTCAGACCTTCGTTGAACAGCAGGACACTGAACAACGAGAAAATCACTAGCCGTACGAGCATTTTCCAGTTGCTGCCATTGGCACTGAGCAGGCGCCACAGCCCCAGATCGATAAGGATCAAAATCATCGCGCAGATCAACGGGTGATCGGTAAGCAGTGACTGCATCAAGCAACTCCAGCGAAGGCCAATGAACGGAAGATCGCACACATTGGCCACATTGTAGGAGTGTTTGATGCAAAACCAATGTGGGAGCGAGCTTGCTCGCGATGACGGTAGAACAGTCACCAATGCAGTGACTGTCAGACCGCTATCGCGAGCAAGCTCGCTCCCACAGGGGATCTATGTTGTCAGGGGTTACTTGCTGTTAGTCAGCGCGTTGTAGCTGGTAAACAGGTTGCGGTAGTCCGGGATGTGGTTGGAGAACAAGGTGCCCAAGCCTTCCACGTCGTTGCGCCAGTCGCGATGCAGCTCACAGGCCAGGCCGAACCAGGTCATCAACTGTGCGCCGGAGGCCGACATGCGGTCCCAGGCCGATTGACGGGTCAGCTCGTTGAAGGTGCCGGAAGCGTCAGTCACCACGAACACCTCGAAGCCTTCAGCCAGTGCCGACAACGCCGGGAACGCCACGCACACTTCGGTTACCACGCCAGCGATGATCAGTTGTTTCTTGCCGGTCGCCTTGATCGCCTTGACGAAGTCTTCGTTGTCCCAGGCATTGATCTGGCCAGGACGGGCAATGTACGGCGCATCCGGGAACAGCGCCTTGAGCTCGGGCACCAGCGGGCCGTTGGGGCCGGTTTCGAAACTGGTGGTGAGGATGGTCGGCAACTTGAAGTACTTGGCCAGGTCAGCCAGGGCCAACACGTTGTTCTTGAAACGGTCCGGCTCGATGTCGCGCACCAGAGAAAGCAGACCCGCCTGGTGATCGACCAACAGAACGGCGGCGTTATCCTTGTCGAGACGTTTGTAAGAGGTAGTCATGGGAGTAATCCTCGCTTTTTATCGATGCCGAACAGGCCGGCGTGAGAGAAACCTGATAGTTCGTTAAAACGCGGCCAAGCAAGGGTAGTCGCCCACGCCCGGCACGCCACAGCGTTACAACAATGAGTTCATCCGCTTATCCGACCGAACCGGCCTGACTGGAAGTCGGCGAAGGCCTGGTGAATCTCTTGCTCGCTGTTCATCACGAACGGACCGTGACCGACGATGGGTTCGTCGATCGGCTCGCCACTGAGCAGCAACACGACGGCATCGTTATTGGCTTCCAGGCTGAGCTGCTGGCCATTGCGTTCGAACAACGCCAACTGCCCTTCGCGCACCAGTTCCACACCGTTGACCTGAACCGTGCCATGCAACACTACAAGTGCAGTGTTACGACCTTCTTGCAGGTCCAGGGTCAGCAACTTGCCGCCGTTGAGGCGCAGGTCCCAGACGTCAATCGGGGTAAACGTGCGCGCCGGGCCGGTGTGGCCGTCGAACTCACCGGCGATCAAGCGCAGGCTGCCGGCCTGGTCCTTGAGCGGGATGCTTGGGATGTCGCCATCGAGAATCGTCTGGTAACCGGCGTCGGCCATCTTGTCCTTGGCCGGCAGGTTGACCCATAGCTGCACCATTTCCAGGGTGCCGCCGGTTTTGGCGAAACCTTCGGAGTGGAATTCTTCGTGGAGAATCCCGGAGGCTGCGGTCATCCATTGCACGTCGCCTGGGCCGATCTTGCCGCCGCTGCCGGTGGAGTCGCGGTGTTCCAGTTCGCCCTTGTAGACGATGGTCACGGTTTCGAAACCGCGGTGTGGATGCTGACCAACGCCTCGACGCTCGGTGGTCGGGGTGAATTCAGCGGGACCGGCGTGATCGAGCAGCAAAAACGGGCTGATGTGTTTGCCCAGGTTGTCGTAGGAAAACAGCGTGCGAACCGGAAAACCGTCGCCGACCCAATGGGTCCGTGGGCTGGTGTAGATACCGATGATGTTTTTCATTCCGCCTCCGAATCTGGTGTGTGACGCGATGGACAAAGCTTAAAACTGAACCCTTTGATGCACTAGACTGCAAAAATCAGCCTTAGCGTTCTATATGGAGAACGATGGTGGAAGACCTCAACACCCTCTACTACTTCACCCAAGTGGTGGAGCACCACGGTTTCGCCCCGGCCGGTCGGGCGCTGGACATGCCCAAGTCGAAGCTGAGCCGGCGGATTGCCGAGCTCGAAGAGCGCCTCGGCGTACGCCTGCTGCACCGCACCAGCCGGCATTGTTCACTGACGGAAATTGGCCAGGCCTATTACCAGCGTTGCCTGGCGATGCGCGTGGAAGCGGAAAGCGCTGCCGAACTGATCGAACGCAACCGCTCCGAACCCCAAGGCCTGGTGCGCATCAGTTGCCCGACCGCGCTGCTCAACTCCTGGGTCGGACCGATGCTGACCCGCTACATGCTCAAGTACCCGCTGGTGGAGTTGTTCATCGAGAGCACCAACCGCCGGGTCGACTTGATCCACGAGGGGTTCGACATCGCCTTGCGGGTGCGCTTTCCGCCGCTGGAAAACACCGACATGGTGATGAAGGTGCTGGGTAACAGCACCCAGTGCCTGGTGGGCAGTCCGGCCTTTGTGTCGCGCCTGTCTTCACCGGCCTCCCCGGCTGACCTCAGCGGGTTGCCGAGCCTGCATTGGGGCGCGGCGCAGCGTGAATATCAGTGGGAATTGTTTGGGGCGGACGGCGCCAGCGCGGTGATTCGGCATGCGCCGCGAATGGTCACCGACGACCTGTTGGCGCTGCGTCATGCCGTGGTGGCCGGGATCGGCATCGCTCACCTGCCCAGCGTGGTGGTGCGCGATGACATTGCTGCGGGCCGTCTGGTGGAACTGGTGCCGGGCTGGGCACCGAAATGCGGGATCGTGCACGCCATCTTCCCTTCACGCCGTGGGCTGCTGCCATCGGTGCGCGCATTGATCGACTTTCTGGGCGAGGAGTTCAGCCACAGCGATATTGCTTAGAAGCCCGTACACACACCATGTAGCAGCTGGCGAAGCCTGCGTTCGGCTGCGCAGCAGTCGTGAATCCTGAGCACTAGGTTTTTCTGACACACCGCGTTGTCTGGTTTCACGACTGCTGCGCAGCCGAACGCAGGCTTCGCCAGCTGCTACAGGTCGCGTAACGACATGGGGCTGGCGGAGTTTTTATTTCGGACATAATATTGGCTGGGATTACAACCATAATATTCATTACCGTCCGAGGACATGCCCATGCAAAGCCCGAACCGCGAAGCCACGCTCGCCCAATGGATCGCCCAGGAACAAGCCATGCGCGATCGCCTCGCCGGCCCGGGCAGTCTGTCCATGGCCGAGGTCAGCGCGTTGTCACCCGCCGAATTTTTCGAAGGCATCGGCAACGGTGAACTGCCCTCGCCACCCATCGGCACGCTGATGGACTTCATCCCGATCGAATGGTCCGCCGGAATGTTCATCTTTCAGGGCACGCCGGATTCGCGGCATTACAACCCGTTGGGCAGCGTGCATGGCGGCTATGCCGCGACTTTGCTGGATTCGTGCATGGGCTGTGCGATTCATACGCAGCTGAAAAAGGGTCAGGGTTATACGACGCTGGATTTGCGAATCAGCTATGTTCGTGCGCTGAATCATGCCAGCGGACCGGTGCGGGCCGAGGGCAAGATTATTCATCTGGGGCGCTCGACGGCGTTGGCCGAGGGGCGGATTTATGACGTGGATGGGCGGTTGTATGCGACAGGGTCGACGACCTGCATGATTCTTGAGGCTCGGGGGTAAGGCTTTAAAACCGCGTTGCGGCCATCGCGAGCAAGCTCGCTCCCACATTGGATTGATGTACACCACAGATCCCCTGTGGGAGCGAGCTTGCTCGCGATGGCGGCCGACCAAACACTATCAATCCCCCAGGGCGGTTGTATGCGACGGGGTCGACGACCTGCATGATTCTTGAGGCTCGGGGGTAAGGCTTTAAAACCGCGTTGCGGCTATCGCGAGCAAGCTCGCTCCCACATTGGATTGATATACGCCACAGATCCCCTGTGGGAGCGAGCTTGCTCGCGATGGCGGCCGACCAAACACTATCAATCCCCCAGACTGTCCCCCGATTCATGACTTGCGGTAAACATTGCTTTGCCGATCCAGCGGTTTTTCTCAAGGATGCAGGCGCGGATACTCGTGCCCATTCCCACTGCAACCCCTGGAGTCATTGATGTCTATTCCCGCATTCGGTCTTGGTACTTTTCGCTTGCAAGGCCAGGTGGTCATCGATTCGGTGAGCACTGGCCTGGAGCTGGGCTATCGAGCCATCGATACCGCGCAAATCTACGAGAACGAAGCCGAGGTCGGCGAGGCCATTGCGGCCAGCGGCATCGCCCGTGAAGAGCTGTTCATCACCAGCAAGATCTGGGTGGCCAACTTCGCCAAAGACCGCCTGATCGACAGCCTCAAGGAAAGCCTGCACAAACTGCAGACCGACTACCTGGACCTGACCCTGATCCACTGGCCGTCCCCGGAAGATCAAGTGCCGGTCGAAGAATTCATGGGCGCCCTGCTCGAAGCCAAAAAACTCGGCCTGACCCGGCAGATTGGCGTGTCCAACTTCACCGTCGACCTGATGAAACAGGCGATCGCTGCGGTCGGGGCCGAGAACATCGCGACCAACCAGATCGAACTGCATCCCTACCTGCAAAACCGCAAGGTCGTCGAATTCGCGCAGAGCCAGGGCATCCAGATCACCTCGTACATGACCCTCGCTTACGGCGAAGTGCTGAAAGACCCGGTGATCCAGCAGATCGCCGATCGCCTTCAGGCAACGCCGGCACACGTCACCCTGGCCTGGGCCATGCAACTGGGTTACGCCGTGATCCCTTCGTCGACCAAACGCGCCAACCTCGCCAGCAACCTGAAAGCTTGCGCCATGACCTTGAGCGACGCCGACATGGCGCTGATCGCGGGTCTGGATCGCGGCCATCGACTGACCAGCCCCAAAGGCATCGCGCCTCACTGGGATTAAACGTCAGTCTCGCTTGAGGCTCTGATCCAGACGTGCCATGGCGTGCTGCAATTGATCGACGGCCTCGTCGATCAACGCCGCGCGCCCCTCGGCGCAGGCACGTTCCAGATCTTCGCAGCACTCGACCAAACGTTTTGCACGAACCATCCGCGCACCACCTTTGATGCGGTGCGCCAGATCTTGCAGCCGGTGACAATTGCCACTGACGTGCGCTGCAAGCAGATCATCGCGATCGTAGAGGTTGGTTACGGCCAGTTCGCGCAACAACTGATTGATCAGCGTCCGGTCTTCACCGACGTAGAGCTCCAGGCCGGTCAGGTCGATCTCGGACGTTGCTTGCTCTTCAGCCGGCGCTGGCGGCTCATTCACAAATCGGGACGCCAGCCAGGTACTCAAATCTGCCAGCCGGATCGGTTTGAACAGACAGTCGTCCATGCCCGCTTCAAGGCAACGGATCTTTTCCTCCGGCTGCGCATTGGCGCTAAACCCAAGAATCAGCGTGGGTGGCAAGCCATTCGCGCGCTCTTCATCGCGTATCGCACCCGCCAATTCATAACCATTGACCACCGGCATGTTGCAATCGGTGATGACCAAATCGAGCTCATGCTCGCGCCACTTCGCAAGACCACGCTCGCCATCCTCAACCTCCAGCACCTGATGCCCCAGGTAGCTCAGCTGCCGTGAGAGCAACAATCGATTGGCCGGGTAATCGTCGACCACCAGAATCGTCAGCAACCGAGTGGCCACCTGCAATCCGCTATCGACCCGCTCGCTGCAGGCCAACGGTTGCAACGCAATCAGATCAAGGCTGATGTCGACCTGCGTCCCTAGTCCGAGGACGCTGTCGAGCTGCAATCGGCCGCCCATCATTTCGCACAGAGTGCGGCTGATCACCAGTCCCAGACCGGAGCCATTGTGGCCTGACTGCTGGCTGTTACCGGCCTGCACGAACGGGCTGAACAGTCGTTGCTGATCGGCCACACTGACACCGATGCCGCTGTCCTCAATACGCACACTGACTGCCACATGCCCCGAGACACCGGGCTCTACTCGCAGTGTCAGACTCACCTCACCTTTACGGGTGAACTTGATCGCGTTGCTCAGCAGATTGGACAGCACCTGCTTGAAGCGCGTGGGGTCGACTAACACGTCACGATCGCTGTGTTCGGCCAATTCGACCCGCCACTGCAAGTTCTTCTGCCGTGCCAGGCCTTCGAAAACCCGGCACACCGACTCCACCAGTGTGCGTAGATTGGCCCGCTCAGGGGTCAGCGACAAATGCCCGGACTCGATGCGGGCGATGTCCAGGATGTCGCCGATCAGCGCCAGCAATTGCTGCGCGGCATTGGATGCCACTTCGATGGCGGAGCGATCAGTGAAGCCCTCTTCCGCTCGCTTCAGCGCCAGTTCGAGCATGCCGATCAGGGCATTCATCGGGGTGCGGATTTCATGACTCATGGTCGCCAGAAAGGTGGTTTTGGCGCGGTTGGCATCGTCGGCGGCGTTCTTGGCATCCTGCAATTGCCCGAGCAGTTGTTGGCGTTGAGTGATCTGCCGACGCTGCCAGGCAATCCAGGCCAGTGCGAGCAACAGCAAAGCGCCCGCAGCGGCAAACGCCTGGAGAATGCCTTGGCGGTGACGCAGCCAGTAGCTGTCATCGACCACCACATCATTGCTCCAGCGGGCTAACAGCTCATCCATCTCCCGGGGCGAAATGCTCAGCAGTGCCTTGTTCAGAATCGAGTGCAACTCCAGCGCACCACGGCTGGTGGCCAGAGCGATACGCGCCGGTTCATCACCCACGGTGCTGCTGATCCGCAGACGCTCGCGGTATTGCCGGGTGATCAGATACCGAGCCACGATCAATGAGCTGACGGCCCCGTCGGCCTGGCCCTTGATCACCCATTCCATACCCTGCGCCGGACTCTGCACTTCGACCAGACGCACATTTGGCGCCCGAGCGCGGATGAACCCGAGCAACGGATGACCGCGATAAATCGCCAGGCGTTTACCGGCCATATCATCCAGGGTCCTGGGGCTTCCCGGGGCGGTCGCGCTGACCAGTACAAACGGATTGTTCAAGTAGGCCCGAGTGAAACGCAGTTCGACTTCGCGTTCGATACCGGGCGTGATCACCGGCAACACGTCGATCTTGCCGTCCTTGAGTTGCTGGATCTGCTGATCGAGGGAGTTACCCCGCTGCACCTTGAAGGTCAAGCCGCTGCGCTGGCTGATCAGCGTCAGCAATTGCGCGGTCAACCCGCTGAGTTGTCCCTGTGCATCGTAAAAAGTCAGCGGTGCAAAGCTCTCGACGGCACCCACTTGCACCGTCGGATGTTGATCCAGCCAACGTTGTTCACTGGCGCTCAAACGTACTCGCTCTTGACCCGCCATGTTGGCTCTTCCGGCACTCCAGCGCTGCTCGATGGCCATGCGCTGATCCATGGAGATCGCCGCCAGAGTCTTATCGACAATGCTCTTCAGACGAGGGTTGCCCCGGCTGAAGGCAAAGCCGAACGGATTGGCGTCCAGGCCGGAAGGCCCCACCAGGCGTACGTTACTGAGGTAGTTGTTATTGATGAGGTAATTGGCGCTGATGAAGTCCCCGAGGTACACATCATCCTGCCCGAACGCCACCGCCCCGATCGCGTCGAGTGCCGAAGGGTAGCGTTGCAAGCTCGCATCGGGATAGAAGGCTTCGACAGTCTGCGCCTGCAGATAGTCATCGACCATGGCGATGCGTTTGCCCGCGAGGTCGACGGGCATCCAGTCGTCCACGCGGGTAACCAGCATCGGCTGATCTTCGGCATAGGCACTGGACAGGGTCAGCTCGGGGTCAGCCGCCTCGAAGTTGTTGGACGTGCCGAGCAGGTCCAGATCATCGCGTTTAAGCGCGTCCATGGCCGCCTCGCGCGTGCGATAACGAAGCACGTCGATTTTTACGTGCAACAGTTGCCCCAACAGTGCGGCATAGTCTGCGGTGATGCCTTCGAGCTCATCAACGTTACGCGTGATCTCGAACGGCGGGTAGTCCGGCCCCGACACCCCGAGGCGCAAGACTCGTTTGCCACGCAACCACTGCCAGTCTTTTTCATCCAGCTGGACCTGATAACCCTCCACCGCGGAACGCCCCAGCACATGCAAAAGCGTTGGCTCATCGGCCGCCGTCACCGGTGCGCCCAGACCACAGAACAGCAACAGAGCCCACAAACAATCGCGCATGATCGGGCTCACTCAAATCAGATGATTACGCTTGGCAAAATCCCTCAGGTACACCGCTGACTCCACGTTGAGTTTTCCAACCAAACGGGTCTTGTAGGTGCTGACGGTCTTGTGACTCAAGTGCATGATTTCAGCGATCGCCTTGTTACTGATGCCCTGGGCCAGATGCTGAAAGATCGTCAGTTCCCGGTCGGAGAGTTTATCGATCATCTGTTTTTCACTCAGTTGTATCGAGTTCAGCGACACCGACGCCGAGGGTAGTTGGGCGAAATAGGTGTAACCGGCCATCACGGCGTGCACGGCCCTGTGCAAGTGCTGCAAGTCATTGGACTTGTCGATATAGCCTGCGGCGCCGGCGTTCATGCAACGATCCTGATAAAACATGGGCTTCTGGGATGTGAAGACCAGTACTCGGCAGGGCACCCCACTGGTCTTGATCCGCGCCAGAACATCCAGCCCGTCGAGCGAGTGCATCACCAGATCCAGTACCACCAGATCAGGCTTGTGTTCGCGGATCTTCGGCAAGACCTCATTACCACACGCCGCTTCGTATATCCGCTTGAAACCCTCCTGGACCAGTACGATTTTGACTGCGGCGCGAACCACCGGATGATCGTCCACAATCAGCACTGACTTCATGGCAACTCCCTGTGCAACAAAAACGACGATTGAGCAATCAATGCCCATAAACCCGGCCCGGTTGAACGTATTGGCTGCACAAAGACTTTTGCATGGAAAACCGGGCGCAACTACCTGACAGAAATGACAGTGCCGACGAACGGTAGACGAGGGTCGACGATCGCCATCAGCCGCTGAATGGACGCCAGATCAGGCAGCATTGCGTGGCTCACCTCAACCTTCTGTTGAACGCAGGCAGGAATGGGCGGCAGTTGCGCCTGCTGACCGTCATAGATCAAGGCGTGATGAACCTGTTGGGTATCAAGGAAAAAATCGAACAGGTTCAACGCCCCGCCCGCCAGCGAGGCATTGATGACCACCAGATCAAATGGCTCGCAACTGTATTCGACCAGGGTCAACAGCTCTTCAAGGCTGTGCACCGGTGCTATCCGGTAGTAGTCGAGTTGATTGAACAGTCGCTCGACCTTCATGCGGTGAAAATGCAACTCGTCGGCGATCAGGATACGTAAGGCTTTATTCGACAACGTGGTCCCCCAGGAGAGTGTCAGATTCGTGAGGGCGCAAGGCTACGGAAGACCTGTCGAGCTTTCTGTAGGACTTTTCCTAAAAACCAGGACGCTTCCTCCGGTGGCAGAAGGAAAATCGAAAGAACGGCTATTCCGTCGTACTCGGACTCCAGAACGCTTGCACCACCAACGTCGACGTCGAAATTCGCCCCACCAGTGCATCCAGTTCATCGCCATCGACCGACGTTGTCGCCAGCGTTGCTTCGATTTCGATCTCATCCGTGCCGAACGCGTGCACATCCATATCGCTCGCCGGGTAGTTGCTGCGCTCAAGCTCTGCCTCTAACAAGGCCAGTACCGCCTGTTGGTGCGAGCGCCGGGCGATCACGTACACGATGTTGGTGACTTCCGCCGAAATCACATCCAGCGGCTGACGGTTGATGTTGTTGACGATCGGCCGCAGCAAAGTATTGGCCGCCAGTACGAACAACGTGCCCAGCAGCGCTTCGAGCAGCAGGTCGGCGCCAGCGCAGGCCCCCACCGCCGCCGAAGCCCATAGGGTGGCAGCGGTGTTGAGCCCGCGGACATTGCCTTCCTCGCGCATGATCACCCCCGCACCGAGAAAGCCGATCCCGGAGACCACATAGGCCACCACTCGCACGGCACCTTCGGCACCACCGAGGCGGTTAGCCATGTCGACAAAGATCGCCGCCCCCACAGCCACCAGCACATTGGTGCGCAGGCCGGCGGTGCGTTGGCGGTACTGGCGCTCGAAACCGATCAGGCCGCCGAGGATGAAGGCCGCGCTGAGGCTGACCAGGGTGTCGACCAGGGAGGTCAGGTTGATGTTGTCGATAGCTTGCATGAATTCAGTTCCTGGATCTTCTTGTCCGTTTGAAAAGATCGCAGCCTGCGGCAGCTCCTACAGGAGTACGCGATCCCTGTAGGAGCTGCCGCAGGCTGCGATCTTTTGACTTTTATTGCCAGCCAAACCGGCGAATATAAAACCCCTTCACCGCCTGAGTCAGTGCCATATAAGCCAGCAGAATCACCGGCAGGAACACAAAGTACAGCGACGGCAGTGCCTGCAATTTGAAGTAGTGCGCCAGCGGTCCCATCGGCAAGAAGATGCCGACGGCCATGATGATTCCAGTCATCACCATCAGTGGCATCGCCGCGCGGCTTTGCAGGAACGGGATTTTCGGTGTGCGGATCATGTGCACGATCAGGGTCTGGGTCAGCAACCCGACCACGAACCAGCCGGACTGGAACAGGGTTTGATGGTCCGGGGTATTGGCGTCGAAGACGTACCACATCAAGGCAAACGTGGTGATGTCGAAGATCGAGCTGATCGGTCCGAAAAACAGCATGAAACGCCCGACGTCCGCCGGTTGCCAGCGTTGTGGTGTTTTCAGCATGTCCTCGTCGACGTTATCGAACGGGATGGCGATCTGCGAAATGTCATAGAGCAGGTTCTGCACCAGCAGGTGCATCGGCAGCATCGGCAGGAACGGGATGAACGCACTGGCCACCAGCACCGAGAACACGTTGCCGAAGTTCGAACTGGCGGTCATTTTGATGTACTTGAGCATGTTGGCGAAGGTCCGGCGCCCTTCCAGTACGCCCTCCTCCAGCACCATCAGGCTTTTCTCCAGCAGGATGATGTCCGCCGCTTCCTTGGCGATGTCCACGGCGCTGTCCACCGAAATGCCGATGTCGGCGGTGCGCAGCGCTGGCGCGTCGTTGATGCCATCGCCCATGAAACCGACCACATGACCGTTGCCTTTGAGCAAACGCACGATGCGTTCCTTGTGCGACGGAGTGAGTTTGGCGAAGACGTTGGTGCTCTCTACCGCTACGGCCAGTTCGGCGTCGCTCATGCGCTCGATGTCGTTGCCCATCAGCAGGCCTTGCTGCTCCAGGCCGACTTCGCGGCAAATCTTCGCGGTCACCAGTTCGTTGTCGCCGGTCAGCACTTTTACGGCCACGCCGTGAGCGGCCAATGCCTGGAGGGCCGGCGCGGTACTTTCCTTGGGTGGGTCGAGAAACGCCACGTAACCGATCAGCGTCAGCGCCTGTTCATCCGCCAGGCTGTAGGTATCGCGGCCCTCAATCATTGGCCGCGCGGCAACGGCGACGACACGAAGTCCTTCGGCGTTGAACGATGCGGTGACCTGACGAATCCGCGCCAGCAATTCATCGTTCAGTGCTTCATCGACCTCGCCGTGACGCACCCGCGTGCACACCGCCAACACTTCTTCCACCGCGCCTTTGCAGATCAGCAGGTGCGAATGATCGCGCTCGGCGACCACCACCGACATGCGTCGGCGAGTGAAGTCGAACGGGATTTCGTCGACCTTGCGAAACGCTGTGCCGACTTTCAGTTCACGGTGGATTTCCACGTGTTCGAGCACCGCCACGTCCAGCAGGTTTTTCAGGCCGGTCTGGTAGTAGCTGTTGAGGTAGGCCATTTCCAGCACGTCATCGGAGTCGTTGCCCCAGACATCGACATTGCGTGCCAGGAAGATCTTGTCCTGAGTCAGGGTGCCGGTCTTGTCGGTGCACAGCACGTCCATGGCGCCGAAGTTCTGGATGGCGTCGAGGCGTTTGACGATGACTTTTTTACGCGACAGGAACACCGCGCCCTTGGCCAGGGTCGAGGTGACGACCATCGGCAGCATTTCCGGGGTCAGGCCCACGGCAATCGACAGTGCGAACAGCAACGCTTCGGTCCAGTCGCCCTTGGTGAAACCGTTGATGAATAACACCAGCGGCGCCATGACGAACATGAAGCGGATCAACAGCCAACTGACTTTGTTGACGCCAGTCTGGAATGAAGTGGGTGCACGATCCGTAGCGCCAACCCGCTGCGCCAGTGCACCGAAATAAGTGTTGTTGCCGGTAGTCAGGATCACCGCCATGGCTGTGCCGGACACCACGTTGGTGCCCATGAACAGAATGTTGTCGAGGTCCAGCGGGTTGCGGGTATCACTGTCCTGCTGACGGCGGAATTTTTCCACCGGCATCGACTCACCGGTCATCGCGGCTTGGCTGACGAACAAGTCCTTGGCGCCGAGCACCCGGCAATCGGCGGGAATCATGTCGCCGGCCGACAATACGATCAGATCGCCCGGCACCAATTGCTTGATCGGCAGTTCGGTACGTGGCGCGTCCCGACGCAACACCGTGGCGGTGTTGCTGACCATCGCCTTGAGCACGTCGGCGGCCTGGTTGGATTTGGTTTCCTGCCAGAAGCGCAGCAAGGTCGAGAGCACCACCATGGAGAAAATCACGACGGCGGCTTTCATGTCTTCGGTCAGCCAGGAGATGACCGCGAGC
The DNA here is from genome assembly GCF_059716185.1 of Pseudomonas sp. LBUM1645. NCBI lineage: Bacteria > Pseudomonadati > Pseudomonadota > Gammaproteobacteria > Pseudomonadales > Pseudomonadaceae > Pseudomonas > Pseudomonas sp. LBUM1645. Next base: position 1,970,380 of record NZ_CP166811.1, on the reverse strand, counting down.
AAGGTCAGCAGCAGGTTGAACGGGTTTTTGTAGCAGTGCCACAAGTGTGTCCACCAGGGCAGAGGCTGTTCGTGCTCGACTTCGTTGAGGCCGAATTGCACGCGCAGTGCATCGGCTTCGAGTTCGCTCAAGCCATCGGTGTGGCTGCCGAGGTTGTTCAGCAGTTGGCCAGTGTCGCTGTTGGCGGCGCTCACCAGGGTTTGCGCCAGGGTGGGCGGCACCTCACGGCTGACCGTGGTGTCGGTGAAGTTTTCCAGCAGCGCCAGGCGACGGAAGTGTCGGGCGATGTGGCGGGTGCGCAGGAATCCGGCGAAGAATTCTTTGAGCAGGGTCAGGTTCATGGCAGTTCCCCCAGGGTCAGCCGGGAAACCGTCGAGCAGGCGTGTCGATACGCCGCGATGACGACAACAAGTCGAACATCACGCACGGTTCAGCGTCGATGAGAGGGACGTCGAGACACGGACCAGGACTGGCCGCGATCGGGATGCCGCTGCTCGCTTTTCGGCGAGACAACGGCACAAAAAAGTGGCGCGTTATCTTGCCGGGAAGGTGCCGGTTATCGAAACCGGCCGACTACTGTCACTCGAACAAGTACCCACTGTGGGTCTCCGCTATTGATTGAAAACGCGCGAAGCTTACGCCCCGATTTCTGGAGAGTAAACGAAGGAACGGTGGGTGGCGGGGGAATTGCGGGGTTCTTCAGGAAGGGTTCAGGATTCGGCATTTGTGGAGCTATTGAGGGCCCCATCGCGAGCAAGCTCGCTCCCACATTTGACCGAGTTCTTCAGTTAGACACGGTCAAATGTGGGAGCGAGCTTGCTCGCGATAGCGGTTTTACAGGAGCCGAAAATCTTAGCTGGCAGTCGCCAACAGCAAGTCCATCATCGAACGACCATGCCCACGCGCCTTGCCATGGTCATACAGCGAACCGGCAATTTCATCCGCACGAATCGGCAGGATCGATAGCAAGGTGTCGCTCAAGCCATGGCTGGCCTGGCAAAAGCCCTGCATATAGATGCCGGCCTTGCAGCGCTCGTCGGTGATCAGTTTGTAGTTGCGATCAACCTCAAAATCCCCCAGGTACTGCTCCAGCGGCGCCAGCAGTTTGCGGTGCATTTGGCGCTCGTAACCGGTGGCCAGTACTACGGCGTCGTAATGACGGACCGTGACTTCGCCGGTGGCGTTGTTGCGCACGGCCAACTCAATACCGCGCTCGGTGGCGGTGGCTTTTTCGATGGTGGTCAAGGTGCGGAACGCATGACGCGCGATGCCCGAGACTTTCTGGCGATAGAAGATGCCGTAGATGCGTTCGATCAGGTCGATGTCCACCACCGAATAGTTGGTGTTGTGGTACTCGTTGACCAGACGCTCGCGCTCGCTGCTCGCCTGCTGGAACACCAGATCGGTGAACTCCGGCGAGAACACTTCGTTGACGAAGGGGCTGTCGTCCGCCGGTTTCAGGGCCGAACCACGCAGGATCATGTCCACCTGCACCGACGGGAAGCTGTCGTTCAAATCGATGAACGCTTCCGCCGCGCTCTGCCCGCCGCCGATGATCGCAATGCTCATCGGCTGGTTGTTCACGCACGGCTGCTTGGCCATCTGCGCCAGATACTGGGAGTGGTGGAACACCCGGCTGTCACCCTTGAGCGCCTTGAAGGCTTCGGGAATGCGCGGTGTTCCGCCGGCACTGACCACCACCGAACGGGCGGTGCGAACATGCTGCTGACCTTGGGTATCGCGCGAGATCACCCGCAGCGCTTCGACCTGCTGGTTGTGCAGCACCGGCTCGATAGTCAGCACTTCTTCACCGTAGCGGCTCTGCGCTTCAAATTGCCCGGCGACCCAGCGCAGGTAATCGTTGTACTCCATGCGGCACGGATAGAAGGTGCCCAGGTTGATGAAGTCCACCAGACGGCCGTGGTGCTTGAGGTAGTTGACGAAGGAGTACGGGCTGGTCGGGTTGCGCAGGGTCACCAGGTCCTTGAGGAAAGAGATCTGCAACTCGCTCTGGGTCACCAGGGTGTTGCCGTGCCAGCGGTAATCGGCCTGCTTGTCGAGAAACAGAACATCCAGCTCGCCCTGACTCGGCCCGCGCTCTTGCAGAGCGATGGCCAGCGCCAGGTTCGAAGGGCCGAAACCGACGCCGATCAGGTCGTGAACGATGGGCGATGCAATTGCCTGTGTCATTTCCAGTGTCCTCTGGATGAACCCCCGAAGCAGCGGGGAGTAAGCCTAAGTGACCTGACCGGCCTTGAGCAGGACAGCAGATCGTCTGTTGAAGGGAACGAGGACAATGAAAAAAAATTTAATGCAGCTTGATTGAAGGTCGGATCAATGGGCATCCCATTGCAGCATCCGCACCCGGCAATGCTTCATTGCATTGACGATGTGTTTCTCCACCAGCGCGCGAGAAATACCGAGGTGTTCGGCGATCTCCGGGTGCGACAGGCCATCGATCTTGCGCAGCAGGAAACTCTCGCGGCACAGCCGTGGCAATTCCGCCAATGCGCGCTGGAGCATCTCCAGGCGTTGGCCGTGATCGAGGCTGTGATGGGGCGATGGGGTGAAGTAGCGCTCTTCGTTGTCGAGCACTTCCAGCGATTCGACCTGACGCAGGGCGTTGCGCCGATGGTCGTCGATCACCAGGTTGAGCGCGGTGCGGTACAGAAACGCCCGAGGTTGCTCGATCGGCGTGTCGCTGGACCGCTCCAATACCCGCAGATAAGCGTCATGCACCACATCTTCGGCCACCTGACGGTTGCCCAGCTTGGCGTTCAAAAAACACACCAGCTCGCGATAGTAGTTTTCCAACATGACTCCCGGCCGCAGGGGTGCGGTTTCTGTCCTTGAGCCAGACCGGCGACCGCCGAAATAGGCAGTGGCACGATAGTGGCAGTTCGAGGTGCGTAATTTATAGTAATTCTCATATAGATTTAAAGTATTGCTTCACCTTGCCCGACAAATAGTCCTGCTCGAGCACCTGCACACCCCTTCACCTGGTGTTACGCCATATGTCTGCGGCTAAATTCCACGCTGCCTTCATCGTTTACAGGACAGCTCCCCGTCCCTTTGAACGACGGGCCGACACCTATTGGCCGGAACCCTGCATGAAACGTCCACGACAGACCCGACGCGCCCTGCTTGTAGCACTTTGTCTGATCCCCGTTATCGCCGTCGCCGCCTGGCAGATCATCCCGCCCGGTCGAGACCAGTTCGCCACCGTTCAGGTCTCCCGTGCCGACATCGAAAGCAGCGTTACGGCCTTGGGCACCCTGCAACCTCGACGCTATGTCGACGTCGGTGCCCAGGCGTCCGGGCAGATCCACAAGATCCACGTGGAAGTCGGCGATGTGGTGAAGGAAGGCCAGTTGCTGGTGGAAATCGATCCGTCCACGCAACAGGCCAAACTCGACGCCGGACGTTTCTCCATCGAAAACCTCAAGGCGCAGCTGCAGGAACAACGGGCGCAGCACGACCTCGCCCGGCAGAAATTCCAGCGTCAGCAGAACCTCAAGGCCGGTGGCGCCACCCGCGAAGAAGACGTGCAGACCGCCGAGGCCGAACTGCGCGCTACCCAGGCCCGCATCGACATGTTCCAGGCACAGATCCGCCAGGCCCAGGCCAGCCTGCGCAGCGATCAGGCAGAACTCGGTTACACGCGAATCTATGCGCCCATGAGCGGCACCGTCGTCGCACTCGACGCCCGTGAAGGCCAGACCCTCAACGCCCAACAACAAACGCCACTGATCCTGCGCATCGCCAAGTTGTCGCCGATGACCGTCTGGGCCGAGGTGTCGGAAGCCGACATCGGTCACGTCAAACCCGGCATGACGGCCTGGTTCACCACCCTCAGCGGCGGCAACCGTCGCTGGAACAGCACCGTGCGGCAAATTCTGCCCGTGCCGCCCAAGCCACTGGACCAAACCAGCCAGGGCGGCGGCAGCCCCGCCAGCTCGAGCAAAAGCGGCAGCGCTCGCGTGGTGCTGTACACCGTATTGCTCGACGTCGATAACGCCGACAACGCGCTGATGGCGGAGATGACCACGCAAGTCTTCTTCGTCGCCGAGCAGGCGAAAAACGTCCTCACCGCACCCATCGCTGCCCTGCAAGCCGGCACTCAAATCAACAATCAAACCGCGCAGGTCGTCGCCAAAAATGGCCGCATCGAGCAGCGTGACGTGCGCACCGGCATCAGCGATCGCCTGCGGGTACAAATCCTCGATGGCCTGCAGGAAGGCGATCACCTGTTGATCGGCCCGGCCGACGGGAGTGGCGGCTGAATGCTGACGCCCCTGATCGACCTGCACGACATCCGCAAAGCCTACGGCGGCGGCGACTCACCGGAAGTTCACGTACTGCGCGGCATCGACCTGTCGATCCATGCCGGGGAGTTCGTGGCGATCGTCGGTGCCTCCGGCTCCGGCAAGTCGACGCTGATGAACATCCTCGGCTGCCTTGACCGTCCCACCTCGGGCGAATACCGCTTCGCCGGGGAAAACGTCGCCGCACTCGACAGCGACGAACTGGCCTGGCTGCGCCGCGAAGCCTTCGGCTTTGTGTTCCAGGGTTATCACCTGATCCCGTCCGGCTCGGCCCAGGAAAACGTCGAGATGCCGGCCATCTACGCCGGCACTCCGGCAGCCGAACGCCACGCCCGCGCCGCCGCCCTGCTCGACCGCCTCGGCCTGGCCTCGCGCACCGGCAATCGTCCGCACCAGCTATCCGGCGGTCAGCAACAACGGGTGTCCATCGCCCGCGCCTTGATGAATGGCGGCCACATCATCCTCGCCGATGAACCCACCGGCGCCCTCGACAGCCACAGCGGCGCCGAGGTCATGACCCTGCTCGACGAACTGGCGAGCCAGGGCCACGTGGTGATCCTCATCACCCACGACCGCGAAGTCGCGGCCCGGGCCAAACGCATCATCGAAATTCGCGACGGGCTGATCATCAGCGACAGCGCCCGGGACAACCCCGAAGCACAGACCTCGGCCAATCCCGGCGCGCTGCAAGCGGTGGACTTACGCAAACGCCTGACCGAAGGCGCCGAAGCCACCGGCGCGTGGAAAGGCGAACTGGTCGATGCCGTGCAAGCTGCGTGGCGGGTGATGTGGATCAACCGCTTTCGCACCGCACTGACGTTGCTCGGGATCATCATCGGCGTCGCGTCGGTGGTGGTGATGCTGGCAGTGGGTGAAGGCAGCAAGCGTCAGGTGATGGCGCAAATGGGCGCGTTCGGTTCCAACATCATTTACCTCAGCGGCTCGTCGCCAAACCCGCGAACGCCGCTGGGCATCGTCACCCTGGATGACGTCGCGGCGGTGGCGAGCCTGCCGCAGGTGATGCGGATCATGCCGGTCAATGGCCAGGAGGCCGGGGTGCGTTTCGGCAACCTCGACCACTTGAGTTACGTCGGTGGCAACGACACCAATTTCCCGGCGATTTTCAACTGGCCGGTGGTAGAAGGCAGCTATTTCACCCAGGAAGATGAACGCAACGCAGCAGCCGTCGCAGTCATTGGCCACAAGGTGCGGACCAAGTTGCTCAAGGACGTCGCCAACCCGATCGGCCAGTACATCCTGATTGAGAACGTGCCGTTCCAGGTGGTCGGCGTGCTCGCGGAAAAAGGCGCCAGTTCAGGCGACTCCGACAGCGACGACCGCATTGCCATCCCTTACTCCGCTGCGAGTGTGCGGCTGTTCGGCACTCACAACCCCGAATACGTGGCCATCGCCGCCGCGGATGCGCGCAAGGTCAAAGAGACCGAAAAAGCCATCGAACAATTGATGCTGCGCCTGCACAACGGCAAGAAGGATTTCGAACTGACCAACAACGCGGCGATGATTCAGGCCGAGGCACGTACGCAAAATACCCTGTCGCTGATGCTCGGCTCGATTGCCGCGATTTCGTTGCTGGTGGGCGGGATCGGCGTGATGAACATCATGCTCATGACCGTGCGCGAACGCACCCGCGAGATTGGTATCCGCATGGCCACCGGCGCCCGTCAACGGGACATCCTGCGCCAGTTCCTCACCGAAGCGGTGATGCTCTCGGTGGTCGGCGGGCTTGCCGGGATCGCCCTGGCGCTGATCGTCGGCGGCGTGCTGATCCTCAGCGAAGTCGCCGTCGCGTTCTCCTTGATAGCGGTGCTCGGCGCCTTCGGCTGCGCCCTGGTCACCGGTGTTGTCTTCGGCTTCATGCCGGCCCGCAAAGCTGCCCGACTCGACCCGGTCACGGCCCTTACCAGTGAATGATCTATCCATGAAGCCGCAACTCAGCCTGCTGACCCTCTGCCTGTTGCTCGGCGCCTGCGGCAGTCCCGCCCAGCGTCCGGACAGCGGCCTCCAGCCGCCCGCTGCCTGGCAATCGCCACACACTCAAAGCGCTACCCGCAGCAACCTGCAATGGTGGACGCAGTTCGGCAGCCCTGAGCTTGATCGCCTGATCGAACAGGCGCGGGTCGGCAGTTACGATCTGGCCGCCGCCATCGCCCGGGTGCGCCAGGCTCAGGCCGACACCGTGATTGCCGGCGGCACGCTGCTGCCGGAGGTCAAGGCCGGCCTGAACGCCAATCGGCAGAAACTATTGCGCGGCAACGGCTACAGCCAGCTCGATGCCGACGGCGATAACAAGGCCGTCGATTACTTTAACGCCAACCTCAGCGCCACTTACGAAATTGACTTCTGGGGCGGCCAACGCGCCGCCCGCGACAGTGCGCAATTCGGCTTGCAGGCCAGCGAATTCGATCAGGCGACAGTGGAGTTGACGCTGCTCAGCGGCGTTGCCAACACCTACGCGCAAAGCTTGTCGCTGCGCGAGCAAAGTCGCATCGCCGAGCTGAATCTGGCGAACGCGCAAAATGTATTGAAACTGGTGCAGACGCGTTTTGACTCAGGCTCGGCGACGGCTTTGGAGCTGGCGCAGCAGAAGAGCCTGGTCGCCGCGCAACAGCGACAATTGCCGCTGGTGCAGCAACAGGCTCAGGACGCACAGATCAGCCTTGCCGCCCTGCTCGGCCGGCCGGTGCAGGAATTGTCTTTGGGTCAGGAACGCTTTGATCAACTGTCATGGCCGACCATTGGCGCTGGCCTACCCAGCGAGCTGATCAGCCGTCGCCCAGACATCGCCCGCGCCGAAGCGCAATTGGCCGCCGCACAAGCCGACGTCACCGTCGCCCGCGCCGCCATGTTGCCGGCCGTAACCCTGAGCGCAGAAATCGGCTCCGGTGCCGACCGCGCCGCCGACGTCCTGCGCAACCCCTTCTACAACCTCACCGCCGGACTGCTCGCACCGGTCTTCAACAATGGTCGCCTGAGCGCCGAGCGCGACAAGGCCACGGCCCGTCAGGAAGAACTGCTGGAGACGTATCGCGGGGCGATCATCAATGGGTTCGCCGATGTGGAAAAAGCGTTGAACAGCATTCGCGGTTTGGATGAACAGCGGCAGTGGCAAGGTGAAGAGCTGAACCAGGCGCAGACGGCATTCAACATTGCGCAAAGCCGTTATCAGGCCGGGGCCGAGGATTTGCTGACGGTGCTGGAGACACAGCGCACGCTGTATGCGGCGCAGGATTTGAATGTGCAGCTGCGGTTGTCGCGGTTGCAGGCGAGTATTGCGTTGTACAAAGCGCTGGGTGGAGGGTGGCAGACACTCTAAAAATCAAAAGATCGCAGCCTTCGGCAGCTCCTACAGGTGTACGTCATGCCAATGTAGGAGCTGCCGAAGGCTGCGATCTTTTGATCTAGGCTTTGGCCTTCAAATGCCGAGCATACCAAGGCCGCTGCGGCACCTTGCGGAACAGATCCGCCAGTTTCTTCTCGTCATCACCAAAGGTAATCCGCAACGCAAGCTTCATGGTTTCCGGGTCCATCTCCACCGACTTGCCGGCCTGTAACCCCGGCGTGGTGCTGCAGCCATGGGTGCTCGGGCCGAGCCACGGATCATCGATCTCGACCCAACGCCCAGGCGCAAACCACGCCACGCCATTGACCTCAAGCCGACTGACCTGCCCCGGATGAAAGCGCTCGTGCGCACGAAACCAGTCTTCCAGTCGATCATCGATCCAGCCGTGAAAATGCCAGAACACCGGGTTTACATGAGACGAAAACGGATCGCCAAGGAAGTCATTTTCCGGCGCATACCAGCGCGCGGAAAAATCCGCTGGATCCCGGGCGAACGGTACGGGCTGACCGTTGGACGGATCACGCGGCACCGAGGCCCAACGCATGTGCAGCCAGTCGTGTAGCCCCAATTCGACCTCTGAACCGAACTGACCCAAGGTCAATTTCGACAGATAGCGCGGATCGCGGTACTGCGATTCCCATACCTGGAAATTGCTGTGGTAGGTCTCGGCGGTCTTGATGTCGCTGACCCATTGCGAGTACTCGGCATCGTCGTCGGCCAGCCAGGTCGGCGGCAGCGCGGTGCCGTCGTGGTTGTCGAAATAACGGGCGAACCCGACGCGATCACGCGCCAGTTCCGGCTGGGGCAAGGGGAAATGCGACCAGGACGGCAAGTCTTGCAGGGAGCGCGCCTTGCCGAGCATGTGCCGGTGCATGAAGAAGAAATCCACGCCCGAGCCGTTACGATCCTTGCGCGCGCCACGGGCATCACGCTCCTTGTCTCGCGGGCCAGGCTGCCAGCCAATGCCGCGCAGGGCACCGCGCTTGTCTTCGGACAGGGTGTGCCATTTGTCCCGGGAGGCATGCCAGAGCTGATGAAACAGCCGGTGCTCGGGCGACACCAGCCAGGCCAGCAACGACGGATTGAGACCGGTGCGCTCGCGGGCTTCGGGGAACACGCGCTTGACGGCAATGAAGCGGTTGTCCTGGGCCGTCAACATCAGTGGACGGTCCAGATTCACCACCCGACCACTGAGAGTGCCGCTGCCAGCGTTGCCGAAACCGGCCCAGACTTCGTCCAGCGCCATGCTGAATTCGTAATCCGCTGTACCGTTGACGCTGAGCAGTCGCCAGCTCAATTGCGCCGGTTTGGCGCCGGCCAGATCGCCGAGCACCCGATAACGCGGCGTTTCGCTCGAACGCAAACGCTCGGCGGTGTCGAGGAACCCGCTCAGGCCGCGGCCTTTGTGACCGATGTCGAGAAACACCTCCAGCCCGTCCCGTGGCAGGCCTTCGATGCCGGCGTCAGGCCCCTCGAAACGAATCTGCCAGACACCGCGCAAGGTGTTCGCCAAGTGTTGGCCAGCGACATCCGCGACATCGAAAGACGCTTCGCCGGGGGTGATCGTCGGATCCGGTCTGGTCCATTCACGATGCCCATAAAAAGCCGCAGGCACGGCGGCACCGGTCAGCGCCAGGCCTGCCATGAACCATCGTCGAGAAATCGTCATTGCCCTACCTGTGTCAGCCATGAAGCAGGCTTTATCCAAGCTAGAACGTACGTCGCCCTCCGAAATTTATGGTGCTCCCGAAAAGATCGCAGCCTTCGGCAGCTCCTACGGGAGTAAGCCTTACCAATGTAGGAGCTGCCGAAGGCTGCGATCTTTTTGAGGACAACCTAAATTCCATGGTCGGCCACTCGTTCTTCCCAGATAGCAAAGGCCCCTGCGCCTGCCCCCCCCAACGGCGAACCTGACTGAGACAGCAATGACAAAACCACGTTCGAAAAAGGCTCTTTACATCGGCCTGCCGCTGGCCCTGGCGATCAGCGCCGGTGCAGGCTTTGCGGCTTGGGATTACTGGTTCAAGGACAATCCCGGCTACCCGGTCAAGGTGATGAAACAGGCCGATGAGCTGCACGAGCGAATCCTCTCCTTCGACAGCCACGTCACCGTCCCGCTGGACTTCGGCACCGCCGGCAATGAAGCGGACAAGGACGGCACCGGGCAGTTCGACCTGGTCAAGACCGGACGCGGACGTTTGTCCGGCGCGGCGCTGACGATTTTTGGCTGGCCGGAAATCTGGAACGGTGCCAACGCCCCGCACCGCCCCACCGCCGGTTTCGTCGACGAAGCACGGTTCGAGCAGGAAACCCGCTACAAAATCATCAGCACCCTGGTTCGCGACTTCCCCAATCAGGTCGCCATCGCTTACACCCCCGACGACTTCCGACGCCTGCATGGCGAAGGCAAGTTCGCGATCTTCATGAGCATGCTCAACGCCTATCCGCTGGGCAACGACCTGAACGCCCTGGACAAGTGGGCGGCCCGCGGCATGCGCATGTTCGGCTTCAGCTACGTGGGCAACAACGCCTGGGCTGATTCGTCCCGGCCGTTGCCGTTTTTCAATGATTCCCGCGACGCCCTCGGCGGCCTCTCGGAGATCGGCAAGCAGGCCGTGCACCGCCTCAACGACCTCGGTGTGATCATCGACGTTTCGCAGATGTCGACCAAGGCGCTGGAGCAAGTCGCCCAACTGAGCCGTGCACCGATGGTCGCGTCCCACTCGGCACCACGCGGGCTGGTGGACATCCCGCGCAACCTCAGCGATCAGGAAATGCAGCTGATCAAGAACAGCGGCGGCGTGGTGCAGATTGTCGGTTTCCCGACCTACATCCGCCCGCTCAGCCAGGCCACCCAGGACAAACTCAACGCCCTGCGTGCACGCTTCGACCTGCAACCGTTGCAAGGCCTGGAGATGGCGCTGATGCCGGGCGATCCGGTGATCACCGTCTGGTCCGAACAACGTTTCGGCGAGTACGCCAGTCAGCTCTACGCCATCGTCGACGAGGAACCCAAGGCCACGCTCAAGGACTACGGCGACGCGATCGACTACGCGGTGAAGAAAATCGGCATCGACCACGTCGGCATCAGTTCCGACTTCAACGACGGCGGCGGTCTGGACGGCTGGAAAGACGTCAGCGAGGCCCGCAACGTAACGGCCGAGCTGATCAGTCGCGGCTACGGCGAAGCCGATATCGCCAAGCTCTGGGGCGGCAACTTCCTGCGGGTCTGGGACCAGGTGCAGAAGTCTTCCAAGCCTGTGGCGAAAAACTGATTCTCTCTTTTGCAGAAGCGAACCGAGCTCATGACCAACCGTCGTTCATTCCTCAAGCAGGCCGGTATTCTCGCGGCCGGCCTGCCCCTGGGCGCTGCCGTGAATCTGCCGGCGCTGGCCGCCAATCCGGCGCCGCTGCCGAAGGATAAGTGGGCGCAACTACGCCAGATGTTCAATCAGGACCCGGATTACCTGCACTTCGCCAACTTTCTGGTGACCTCACACCCAAGACCGGTGCGTGAAGCGATCGACATGCACCGCGCCAACCTCGACCGCAACCCCGGCCGGGCCATGGACTGGGACCTGGGGGAAACCGAAAAACGCGAGCAGGAAGTTCGCGTCTGGGCCGGTCGCTACCTCAAGGCCAAGCCCGAGCAGATCGCCCTTACCGGCAGCACCACCGAAGGCCTTTCACTGATCTACGGCGGCATTCACGTGCGCCCCGATCAGGAAATCCTCACCAGCGAACACGAACATTACGCGACGAACTATGCCTTGGCTTACCGCCAGCAAAAGGACGGAGTCAAGGTTCGCAAGCTCAAGCTGTTCGAGAACAGCCACAACATTTCCGTGGATGAAGTGCTGGGCTCGATTGCCAAAGGCATTCGCCCCGAAACCCGAGTGCTCGGCATGACGTGGGTGCAATCGGGCAGCGGCGTCAAACTGCCGATCGGCGAGATCGGCAAACTGGTGGACGAGCAGAACCGCAACCGCGCAGAAAAGGACCGCATCCTGTATGTGGTCGACGGTGTCCATGGCTTCGGCGTCGAGGACCTCGACTTCCCCGACATGCATTGCGATTTCTTCATCGCCGGCACCCACAAATGGATGTTCGGCCCGCGCGGCACCGGGATCATCTGCGCCCGTTCGGCCGAACTCAAGGACGTGACGCCGACTATCCCGACGTTCTCCGAAGCCACCACCTTCTCGACCATCATGACCCCCGGCGGCTATCACAGCTTTGAGCATCGCTGGGCCCTGAACGAAGCCTTCAAGCTGCACCTGGACCTGGGCAAGGCCGAGGTGCAGGCGCGCATCCACGCGCTCAATACCTATGCAAAAAACCGCTTGCTGGAGCACCCGCAGATCGAACTGGTGACGCCAAAGAGCCCGGACCTGTCGGCCGGTTTTACCTTCTTCCGGATCAAGGATCGCGACTGCGAAAAAGTCGCCGTCCAACTGATGGAAAACCGCGTGGTCTGCGACTCGGTGGACCGCGACGTCGGCCCGGTGATCCGCATCGCCCCCGGCCTGCTCAACACCGAAAACGATATCGACCGTTTCATGGCCGTGTTGAGCAAGACCTCCCTCGCCACAGGGACATCCCGTTTTCTTTTAAATTGAGACAACACATGAACAGAGATCTGCTGAACCTGCCGCTCAAGGCACTGGCCCTGACCGCACTCGTGGCAGGCCTGCTGCCTGGCGCCGCCCTGGCTGCCGCCACCCCGCCACCAGGCAAAGTGTTCAAAGACTGCCGAGACTGCCCGGAAATGGTCGTGCTGCCGGCCGGCACCTTCACCATGGGCACCCCCAATGACGAAGTCGGGCGCGAGCCTGATGAAAGTCCGATGCACCAGGTGACCTTCGCCAAACCGTTCGCCATGAGCCGCTTCCAGGTCACCGCCGGTGAATGGGACAGCTACGTGCGCGAGAGTGGCGTGACCATCGCCAATGGCGACACCCGGCCGGGTCGCGAGTGCGTCGCCAGCAAGCCGCGTTATCCGCAAAGTCCGCGCCAGCCGGCGGTGTGCATGAACTTCGACGACGTGAAAAACTACGTCGCCTGGCTGTCGAAAAAAACCGGGCAGAAGTACCACATGGTCAGCGAGGCCCAACGCGAATATGCCGCGCGGGGCGGCAGCAAAGGGCCTTTCCCCTTCCCGTTCGATGAGGGCAAGGAATACAGCATCAGCAAACACGCCAACACCTATGGCCCGGCGGACGGTTACAGCTTCAGCTCGCCAGTGGGCAGCTACCCGCCGAACGCCTTCGGCATGTACGACATGCACGGCAACGTTTACGAATGGGTAGAAGACTGCGAACACCCTGATTACGTCGGTGCGCCCACCGATGGCAGCGCCTGGGTCGAACCCAAATGCGAAGCCGTGCGGATTCGTGGCAACGACTGGGGGGAAGCGCCGGTGTTCTCCCGTTCCGGCAACCGCAACAGCCAGTACCCGCAAGAGCGCGGCGACTGGATGGGTTTCCGCATCGTGCGCGACCTCTAAGCCATACGCTAACCCCCTGTAGGAGCTGCCGAAGGCTGCGATCTTTTGATTTTGTTTTTAAAAGCAAAGTCAAAAGATCGCAGCCTTCGGCAGCTCCTACAAGGTTGTGTGTGAAGTCAGTGACCATTGCCCCGCCGCCAGTCGGTGACCTTGTAAATTAAGCCTTCCACCAGACGTTCTACTGGGTATCTGCCTTCACGACCCAAGGAACTGTCTTCCATGACCCAGCCTACCCGTGGCGCCATCGGCGAATTGTTCGCCCTGTTGAAACCCTTTCGGCTCATCGTCGCCGCGTCCATTTTCCTGGGCATGGTCGGCGGCCTGAGCGTCACGGTATTGCTGGCGACCATCAACAACGCCCTGCATTCGGACACCGGCCTGACCCAAGGCGTCGTCGCCCTGTTCGCCGGCCTGTGCCTGCTGGCGCTGGCCAGTTCGATCTGCTCGGACATCGGCACCAACTATGTCGGCCAGCACATCATCGCCAAACTGCGTAAACAGCTGGGCGAGAAAGTCCTGTCGGCGCCGATTGAACAGATCGAGCGCTATCGCAGCCACCGTTTGATCCCGGTGCTGACCCACGACGTCGACACCATCAGCGACTTCGCTTTCGCCTTCGCGCCGCTGGCCATTTCCGTCACCGTGGCCCTGGGTTGCATGGGCTACCTGGCCATTCTGTCGTGGCCGATGTTCCTGATCATGGTCGCCGCCATCCTGATCGGCACCGCCATTCAGGCCTACGCCCAGAGCAAAGGGGTGCAGGGTTTCATGGCCGCCCGAGAGGCCGAAGATGAACTGCAAAAGCACTACAACGCGATTGCCGAAGGCGCCAAGGAATTGCGCATTCATCGTCCACGCCGCCAGCGCATGTTCGTCTCGGGGATCAAGGCTACGGCCGAGTTCATCTGCAACACCCAGGTGCGTTCGATCAATACGTTCGTCATTGCCAAGACCTTCGGCTCGATGCTGTTCTTCGTGGTGATCGGCCTGGCCCTGGCCCTGCAAACCTTTTGGCCGAGTGCCGACAAAACCGTGATGAGCGGCTTTGTGCTGGTGCTGCTTTATATGAAAGGCCCGCTGGAGCATTTGATCAGCACCTTGCCCATCGTCAGCCGCGCGCAGATCGCCTTCCGCCGCATCGCCGAATTGTCGGAGCAGTTTTCCACCCCGGAACCTCATCTGCTGCTCAGCGATAAAGGCAACGTCAAGCAAGCGGTGCACGAACTGAAGCTGGCCGATGTACGTTTCAGCTTCCCGGCTGCCGAAGGCGCTGCACCTTTCCAGCTCGGGCCGGTGAACCTGACGATCAAGCAAGGCGACATCACCTTTATTGTCGGCGAGAACGGTTGCGGCAAGACCACGCTGATCAAAATGCTGCTGGGTCTGTACACGCCGCAGCAGGGAGCAATCCACGTCAATGGCGAAGTGATCGACGCCGCCAACCGCGATGACTATCGCCAGTTGTTCACCACCATTTTTGCTGACTACTACCTGTTCGATGACGTGATCCAGGGCGATACGCACATCCCCGAAGACGCCAACAAATACCTGCAACGGCTGGAGATCGCGCACAAGGTCAGCGTCAAGGACGGCAACTTCACCACCACCGACCTCTCCACCGGCCAGCGCAAACGCCTGGCCCTGGTCAATGCGTGGCTGGAGGAACGTCCGGTGCTGGTGTTCGATGAATGGGCGGCCGATCAGGACCCGACTTTCCGACGGATTTTCTACACCGAGCTGCTGCCGGACCTCAAGCGTCTGGGCAAGACCATCATCGTGATTTCCCACGATGACCGCTACTTCGACGTGGCGGACCAACTGGTGCGCATGGAAAGCGGACGAGTCGTCACCGAACTCGCCCCCGCCTGATCGCTGAACACATCTTTGTGGCGAGGGAGCTTGCTCCCGCTGGGTCGCGAAGCGGCCCCAAAAATGGGACTGCTGCGCAGTCCAGCGGGAGCAAGCTCCCTCGCCACAGGACCGCGAAAAATCTAACTCCTTCCACCCTTCGGAATTTTATTTTTCCGGTTTCTTTCCGGTTTTACGTTCGTGCTGCGTCTAATAATCATTCCTATTAACAAAAACTCTGCACAACACTTTTTCAGGAGCTCAGGTAAGTAATGCGACCTCAAACACGCCGCACACCTCTCGCGCTGGCCGTACAGCGCTCGACTTTGCATCGCACCCTGTTCACTAGCGTACTGCTGACCGCCACCTTGCTGGGGAGCTCGATGGCCAATGCTGCACCTGTAAAAGTGAACATTGCAGGTCAATCGCTTTCCAACGCGCTGACCGAGCTGGGCATGCAGACCAATCTGCAAATCCTCTACAGCCCGGATCAGGTTGCAGGGATCAAGTCTCGCGCGGTGTCCGGTTCCCTGGAACCGTCCGATGCCCTGAAGGCCCTGCTGCAAGGCACCGGCATCTCGTTCCAGATCAACGGCAACAGCGTCACCCTGGTGTCCGGCGGCGGCTCGAGCCTGCAACTGGGCGCGACCACCATTTCCGGCCAGGCCCTGGGCCTGACCACTGAAGACACCGGTTCCTACACCACCGGCGCCACCACCACCGCGACCAAGCTGCCGCTGACCATTCGCGAGACTCCGCAATCGGTCACCGTGATAACCCGTCAGCAGATGGACGATCGCGGCGTACAAAGCGTTGGCGACGCGTTGCGCAACACCCCCGGCATCACGACGCAGAAGTACGACAGTGACCGTACCGAGTTTTCCGCCCGTGGCTTTGCCATCACCAACTTTCAGTACGACGGCGTCAACATCCCCTACGACGGCGTGTACGGTGAAAACCCTAACAACAGCGACGATGCGGCCAGCCTCGACCACATCGAAGTCATCAAAGGCGCTACCGGCCTGATGACCGGCGCGGGTGACCCGTCCGCCACGGTCAACCTGATCCGCAAGAAACCGACCAAGGACTTCAAGGCGTCGGTCAGCGCCACCGCCGGTTATTGGGACAACTACCGCACCGAAGGCGACATCTCCGGTTCGCTGAACGATTCCGGCAGCGTGCGCGGTCGCTTCGTCGGTGCCCTGCAGGACAAAGATTCGTACATCGATCATTACAGCCAGAAGAAAGACCTGTTCTACGGCATCCTCGAAGCCGACCTGACGGACGATACCTTGCTGACCCTGGGCGTCGACAAGTCCAGTGCCACCCCGCGCGGCAGCTCCTGGACCGGTAACTCGCCGTACTTCACCGACGGTGGCCGTACTGACTTCTCTCGTAGTTTCAACCCTGGTGCTGACTGGAGCCGTCGTGATTTCGACAGCGTCACCTACTTCTCGTCGCTAGAACAGGCTCTGGCCAATGACTGGAAATTCAAGGCCAGCTTCGACCAGAAAACCACCGATCACGACACCCAACTGGCCTCGGCCAGCGGTGGTTACGCGGACCGCGCCACGGGCGAAGGCAATTTCTTTTACTGGGGTCGCTGGGAAGGCCATCGCGTGCAGAACACCGCAGACGTCAGCGTCTCCGGTCCGTTTTCCCTGGGTGGTCGCGAGCATGAACTGGTGGCCGGCTTCATGGCGTCCCACTCGCGCCAGACCGGTGCAACGTACGACACCAGCGCCTTCGAAATGGTCCCAGGCAGCATCTATGACTGGAACGGCAGCCTGCCGAAACAGGACTTCCCGAAAAACGGCAAGTACGAACGCACCCAGAGCCAGAACGGCCTTTACCTGGCCACACGTCTGCGTCCGACCGACGACCTGTCGTTCATCCTCGGCAGCCGTCTGAGTACCTTCAAGTACAACGAGGATTACTCCTACTATCCGGGCGGCACCCTCACCGACACTCACGCCAGCTACAAGGAACATGGCGTCGTCACGCCTTACGCCGGTGTGGTCTATGACCTGAACGATACCTACTCGGTCTACGGCAGCTACACCAAGATCTACCAGCCTCAGATCAACAAGGACATCAACGGTTCGACCCTGGCACCGGTCGAAGGCGACAGCTACGAAACCGGCCTGAAAGCGGCCTACTTCGAAGGCAAACTGAACGCCAGCCTGGCCTTCTTCCGCATTGAGCAGGACAACGTCGCGCAATCGGTCGGCACCGATTTGAATACGGGCGATGGCATTTTCAAAGCCACCGACGGCGCCACCACCAATGGTGTGGAACTGGAACTGGCCGGCGAACTGGCTCAGGACTGGAACGTGTCTGCCGGCTACACCTACGCCCGCACCCGTGACAAGGACGAACAACGCATCTTCGGTTTCCCGCTGGCCACCAGCAAACCGGAACACGTGATTCGTACGTTCACCACCTACCGTCTGCCCGGCGCGCTGGACCAGTTCACCGTCGGTGGCGGTGTCAGCTGGCAGAGCGCGTTTTACGGCCAGAGCTACAGCCCCAACGTGGGCGGTGGCGAGGGCGGCAGCACCATGCTCAAGCAAGGTGGCTACACCCTCGTGGACCTGATGACCCGTTATCAATACGACGAACACCTGAGCTTCACCGCCAATGCCAACAACGTCTTCGACAAGAGGTACCTGACCGGCCTGGGCAACTTCGGCACCACGTTCTACGGCGAGCCACGTAACCTGCAGATCACCGCGAAGTATGATTTCTGAGTGGCTGAGCTGAAATGAAAAATGCCCGTATCTCGCGATACGGGCATTTTTTTTGGGCGATGATTTGTGGTGAGTCTCATGCCGCCATCGCGAGCAAGCTCGCTCCCACATTGGATCTCCAGTGTCTACAAAACCCCTGTGGGAGCGAGCTTGGTCTGGGCGGCATTCCGACGATGGCGATTGTAGAGCCACCAAATACCTTCCGCCGGACACAAAAAAACCGCCACCCCTTATCCAGGGATGGCGGTTTTTTTCACGTCAAATCAAAACCACGAACGTACCCACCCTGCTACTTCCGCATGAATCCCCTCAACCTCCCCCAACAACCCCGCCATACGCAAAAAGTCATGGGTCATTCCAGGCTGTTCCAGCAACGTCACCTCATTCCCGGCAACACGCAGCCGATCCGCATACGCCAACCCTTCGTCATGCAACGGATCATGCCCGGCCAAATACACCAGCGCCGGCGCCACACCCGACAGATCCTCCGCCAGCAACGGCGAGCACCGCCAATCAGCCAGATCCTGCGGCGTACGCCCGTAATGCGCATAGAACCAATCCAGCGTCGGCGTCTCCAGCAAATAACCCTCGGCAAAATCCCGATGCGACGCGCGCTTGGTCGTGGCATCCGTCACCGGGTACACCAACAATTGCGCCTTGGGTTTCAACGCCAGTTCCTCAGGTTCACGCACCGCCATGATCGACAACACTGTTGCCAGCGTCGCACCCACGCTGTCACCGGCCACGGCCACTCGCGTTGCGTCCAGGCCACGCGTCGCGCCCTCGCGAACCAGCCAGTTCCCCGCATCGCAGGCATCCTGCACCGGTGTCGGGAACCGCCATTCCGGCGCCAGACGATAATCCACCGTCAACAAGGCAAAACCACCTTGGGAGGCCAGCCGCCGACACAACGCATCATGAGAATCGAGACTGCCAACCACATACCCGCCGCCATGGAAATACAACACCACCGGTTGCAGCCCATCGACCGATTGCCCATCGCGATACACTCTTGCCGACAGGCTGTGGCCATCTCGCGCGGCGATGGTGAAGTCTTCACAGGAAACGCTGTCCAGCGGCACATCGAGAAACCCCGACGACGCTTCGAAATCGAGCCGCGCCTGTTGTGGCGACTGCTCATGCATCGCGCGACTTTTGCCGGTCATCCGGCCGAACTCGGCGAGTTCGAGAAATGCTTCAAGTTCTGGCAACACAGCCATGGGGCGAATCCTTTTACATAAAGAGGTCAATACAAAATCTTGAAACGAGCGACGCTTCTGTAGGAGCTGTCGAGTGAAACGAGGCTGCGATCTTTTGATCTTGATCTTAAAAAGATCGCAGCCTCGTTTCACTCGACAGCTCCTACAGGGGACCGTGGCGCTCCCGTTTAAGCGGTTGCCAAACTGCGCTCCAACAGCTCTTCAAGCTCATCGAGCAACTCATCACCGCGCAGCAGCTCGTAATGCCCACCCGCCAACAAGCGATCAACGCCGTGGCTACCGACCTGGGCCTCGAACACCCGACGTTCGTCGTCGCGCTCGGCCACCCACCAGCGATTCGCCGTGACCTGAATCGCCGGCAGTTGCCGATGCGCCAGCGCCAGTTGCTTGAGGCGTGAGCCGGTAGAGAAGATCTGCGTGAGTTCCCCCGCGCCCAACGCCGCTTGCTCATTGGAACCGTGCATGGCTGCCTCGATCACCACCGTGGAACCCTCACGCTCACTCAAGTCAGCGGCTTTCAGCGCGATCAGCGCCTGAGCCTCATCAGCCGGCAGACCGAGCACAAATTTCAGGAAGTCGCCCAGATCCTCGCGCCAGTCCCCCGCTTCTGCGGTGCCCGCCACGTAACTGTCGACCAGCCCGGCAAACGCGACCGTCTCACCCTGGCTTTCCAGTTCGTGAGCAACCAGTTGCGTCAACGCTCCGCCCAATGACCAACCCAGCAAGTAATACGGCCCCTTGGCCTGCTGACTGCGAATCCGTTGCGCATAGGCTTGAGCCATCGCCAACAGCGACTCATCCTGCCAATGCGGGTCAAGCAGCATCCGGCATTGCACGCCGTACACCGTGCGCCGGCCTTCCAGTCGACGGGCCAGCGGTTCGTAGTCGAATACCGTGCCGAAACCGGCGTGCAGGCAGAACAGCGCCGGCACGTTCGGGATCCGCGCATTCAGCGCCAGCAACGGATCCGGCGCAGATGCCGGTTCGGCAGCCTGATAGCCGCTGAGTTCGGCGATGCAGGGTTTCTGCATCAGATCGCGCAGTTTCAATTCGAAGCCCAGTTGCGGCTGACTACGCACCCGCGAGATGACTTTGAGTACCTGCAACGAGTCGCCACCGAGTTCGAAGAAGTTGTCATCGATGCCCACTTGCGGCACGCCGAGCACCTCTTGCCAGATCGCCGTCAGCGCCGTTTCCAGATCGTTGCGCGGCGCGCGATAACCGCCGAGCGCCCATTCAGGCGTAGGCAATGCGCGACGATCAAGCTTGCCGTTGGCCGACAGAGGGAAGCGCTCCAGCACCAGAATGCGCGCCGGCACCATGTAGTCCGGCAGTTGCGCTTGCAGCTCAGACTTCAAGCGACGATCCAGCCCAACAGCACCGGCCGCCACCACATAACCCACCAATTGCTTGCCGGTCGGCGTGTCGTGCACCACCACAGCGGCATCCTGCACCCCGGTGCAATCACGCAGGCGGGCTTCGATTTCGCCCAGTTCGATACGGAAACCACGGATCTTCACTTGCTGGTCGAGACGCCCCAGATAGTCGATCAACCCGCATTCACGCTGGCGCACCAGGTCGCCAGTACGGTACATGCGGCCACCGGCCTCGAACGGATCGGGGATAAAGCGTTCAGCGCTCATGCCGGGACGCTGGTGGTAACCGCGCGCCAGGCATTCGCCGCCCAGGTACAACTCGCCGCTGACACCGACCGGCAACGGATTTAGGTCGGCATCCAGCACATACAAGCCACGCCCGGCCACACCACGACCAATCGGCGCATACGCCGCGTCGCAGGTTTCGCTGATCTCGGCGCGCCACAACAGCGGCGTGACCACGGTTTCGGTCGGACCGTAACCGTTGACCAGACGCTGCGGACGCAGAGCCCGTTTGACCTGCTCGAAACTGGCCTCCGGCACCGCATCACCGCCAAAGCAATACACCTCGACCGCCGGTGGATTACCCAGACGTTCAGCCACCTCGGCCATCTGTTGCAGGTACGCCGGCGGGAAGCAGGCCACGGTGACGGCGTGACGATCCAACACTTCCAGGGTTTGCTCCGGGGTCCACAAACTGTCATCGCGGATCACCAGACTGCCGCCGGCCAACAGCACGCTCAGCCAACGCTCCTGAGCGCCGTCGAAAGCGAACGACATGAAGTGCAACTCGCGGCTGCGCGGTGCCAGTTCGTAGAGCTCGATGATGCCGCGGCAATGCCGGGCAATCGGTCCGCGCGCCACGGCCACACCTTTCGGTTGGCCAGTGGAACCGGAGGTGTAAATCAGGTACGCGAGGTGCCCCGGCAGCGGCTGGGAAACCGGGCACTCGGTGCTGCCAGCAACGGCCAGTTGATCCAGCAACAGACGTGGCGGGCTGTCGGCCAGGGTCAGCCGTTCGCCCAGATCACTGTCGCAAAGCAACAGACTGGCCGCCGAATCGTTGAGCATGTAAGCCAGTCGCTCGGCCGGGTACGCGAGGTCCAAAGGCAGATAAGCCGCCCCCGCCTTGAGCACCGCAAGGAACGCGACGATGGTGCGTTCGGAACGCGGCAGCGCCACCGCCACCAGTGTTTCAGGCCCAATGCCGCGACCGATCAGTTGCTGCGCCAGCCCATTTGCCTGTGCCTCAAGCTGTGCATAACTGACTTCCCGATCCTCGCAGATCAAGGCGACTTTCTGCGGCTGAGTCCGCACATGCTGATTGAACGCGTGCAGCAAATCGGCGTTGTCTTCAGAAACTTGCGGCAGGCTGATCAGTGCTTCAGGCAAACCAATGTTGCCGAGCAGGCAGAAGGCATCCTCCGGCAACGCACGCAAAAAACCTTCGAGCTGCGCACGAATCCGCTCAACTTCCACGTCACTGAAGCGATCACGCAGGAACAGGTATTCGACCTCCAGACCTTCTTCGTTGGCGCTGACCATCAAGTCCATCGGGAAGTTGGTCACCCCGCCACTGCCGACTTCGGCAAAGCGCAATTCACCTTCCTCGCCCCCTTTCAAGGCGCGGTCCACCGGATGGTTTTCGAACACGATGATGCTGTCGAACAAGCCCTGGCCACCCTGCCCGGCCCAGCGCTGGATGTCCGACAACGGCGTGTGCTCGTAGTCGCGGACCATCAGGTTGTAATCCTGCAAATCGCGCAACCACTCGCCCAACGGCTGTTGCGGATCGAGGGTTTGGATCACCGGCAAGGTGTTGATGAACAGGCCAAGCATGTCCTGCGCACCGGCAAGCCCGGTCGGACGCCCCGCCACCGTGGCGCCGAACGCGACGCTGCGCTGGCCGCTGTGACGTTGCAGCAACAACAGCCAGGCACCTTGCACCAGCGTGTTCAGCGTCACGCGTTGACGCTTGGCGAAGGTGTGCAGTTTGCGCGTCGCCTCGGCGTCGAGGTTGCTGTACATCACGCCGTGGCCGGAACCTGTGGCACCCGAAGCCTTGGCCAGAATGGTCGGCTCTTCGAGCAACGCCAGGCGTTCGCGCCAGAAGCCTTCGGCCTGCGCGCCGTCCTGACGTTGCAGCCAGGCGATGTAGTCGGCGTAACGACCGGTCAGGGTCGGCAGGCTGTCGTTGTGGTACAGGCGCAACATGTCGCCCAACAGGCGCGAAGCACTCCAGCCGTCCAGCAACAGGTGATGGTAAATCCAGATCATCTGGTAACGGTCATCGCCCAGGCGAACCAGGATGAAGCGCATCAACGGCGGGCAGCTCAGGTCGAAGCCCTTGGCCTGTTCCGCAGCCGCCAGTTCGTTCAGCGCTTGTTCGGTGTCGGTGCGGTCACGCCAGTCGAGTTCTTCGATCGGCAGCTCGACATCGGCGAACACCGCTTGCAGCGGATCGGCCAGACCATCACGCCAGCGGAACGCTGCGCGCAGCACTTCATGACGTTCCACCAGCGTCTGCCAAGCGGCGCGGAAACGCGGCACCTGCAAACCATCGACCGCCACGCTCAACTGGTTGACGTAGGGGTTCAGCTCCGGTGAATCGAGGCAATGGAACAGCATGCCTTGCTGCATCGGCGACAGCGGATACAAGTCTTGCAGCCCTTCACGGACGGCGATGTCGATGTGCGGCACCAGCGCAAAAGCAGGGACTTTCGGCGCTTCAACCAACGCCGCTTCACGACTGGTCGCCACCGCTGCGAGTGCCCGAATGGTCTGCTGCTCGAACAGTTGCTTCGGACTGAACACCAGCCCGCGCTGCCCGGCACGGCTCACCGCTTGCAGTGAGATGATCGAGTCACCGCCCAGCTCGAAGAAGTTCTCGGTGACGCCCACCGAATCCAGCCCCAGCAGTTCCTGCCAGATCTCCACCAGCAACGCTTCGGCCGGCGACGCGGCGGCCACTTGATCGTGGTTCTGCCGAGTGGCTTCAGGCGCTGGCAGGCCCTGACGGTCGAGCTTGCCATTCGGCGTCAGCGGCAACGCGGCCAGGCACATCAAGTGCGCCGGCAGCATGTGCGCCGGCAGACGGCTGCGCAGGTGCAGGGTCAGCGCTTCACGCAAATCGTGCTCGTCGGTGAGCGGATCGCGCGGCACCACGTAACCGACCAACTGGCGGCTGACCGGGCCTTCGCGATCGATCACGAACGCTTCACGCACGCCTTCGTGTTCCAGCAGGCAGGCTTCGATTTCGCCGAGCTCGATACGGAACCCGCGAATCTTCACTTGCTGGTCGATACGACCGAGGTATTCAACGACGCCATCGGCACGGAACCGCGCGAGGTCGCCACTGCGATACAAACGCGCACCCGGCACGAACGGATCCGGCACAAAGCGTTCAGCGGTCAGGTCCGGACGTTGATGGTAACCACGGGCGACGCCCTCGCCGCCCAGGTACAACTCGCCCGCCACACCGACCGGCAACGGCTGCAAGCCCCCGTCCAGGATATAGGCGCTGCGGTTGCCGACCGGCCGGCCAATCGGCATGAACGCCGAGTCGAATTCGGTATCCGGATACGCCAGCCAGATCAACGGCGTGATCACCGTTTCGGTCGGGCCGTAGCCGTTGATCAGGCGCTTGGGTTGCAGCACTTGCTGGACTTCATCGAACGCGTGCTTGGCCATCCCTTCACCGCACGGGGTGTAGGACCGGATCGGCAGATCACGCCCCGCTTCGCCCATGAATTCGGCGATCTGCCCCAGATAGGTCGGGGTAAAGCAGGCGATGGTGATGCCATGCTTTTCGATCTCGGCGCAGGTGCGCTCCACGCTCCACAACTCGTCGTCGCGCGGCATGACTGCCGAACCGAACACCAGCGGCGTCAGCCAGCGTTCGTGGGCGCCGTCGAAGCTGATCGAAGCGAATTGCAACTCGCGATCGTCCGGTGTCATGCCGTACAGCTCACCGATCGACAGGCAATGCATGGCCAATGGACCGTGGGCCACGCTGACGCCTTTCGGCCGTCCGGTGGAGCCCGAGGTGTAAATCAGGTAGGCGAGGTTTTCACCGCAGGTCAGGTTGACCGGGTTGGTTTCCGCCATGGAGTCCAGCGGCTCGCGGTCGATTTCCAGCACCGGCAGGCCTGCGGGCAACGGCAGTTTTTCCCGCAGCCACGATTGGCTGATCATCAGCGAAATGCCGCTGTCTTCCATCAGGTAACGCAGGCGTTCCGTCGGGTAAGCCGGGTCCAGCGGCACGTAGGCGCCGCCGGCCTTGAGGATCGCCAGCAGGCCAATGATCATCTCCGGCGAACGCTGCATCGCGAGGCCGACCCGCACTTCCGGGCCGATGCCCAGTGCGCGCAGACGATGGGCCAATTGGTTGGCGCGGCGGTTGAGTTGGTCGAAGCTCAACTCCAGGTCGTTGAAGATCAGCGTCGTGGCGTCCGGGCGGATGACAGCCTGAGCCTCGATTAACTGATGCACGCAGAGCGGGTTTTCCGTCGCGGTGAATGCGGGATTCCACTCGACCAATTGTTGCGCACGTTCCGGCGCGGTCAGCAGGTCCAGTTCACTCAATGCAGCCTGTGGCGCGGCGACCATCGCTGCCAACAGCGCGGCCAGGTGCTCGCTCATGCGGGCAATCGCCTCGCCGCTGAAGTGGGCGCACTGGTAGCTCCAGTTCAGGCTGAGCTGACTTTCGGCAGTGGCCGCCAGCGTCAGCGGGAAGTTGGTGCGTTCATGGTTCTGCGGGATCGAGAAGCTCAAACCGGCCGGTGCGCCCTGTTGCAGCGCTTCGGCCACCGGGAAGTTTTCGAACACCAGCAGGCTGTCGAACAGCGGTTCACCGGCACGCCCGGCCCAGCGCTGAATGTCACCCAACGCGGTGAATTCATGCTCACGCAATTCCAGGTTCTGCGCCTGCAAGCGGGTCAGCCACTGGCCGACGCTTTCAACCGCGTCCGGGCTGCTGATCACCGGCAAGGTGTTGATGAACAGGCCGAGCTGACTTTCAGCACCCGGCAAATCTACCGGCCGCCCTGCTACGGTCGCGCCGAACGCGACGCTACGTTGGCCGCTGTAGCGTTGCAGCAAGAGTGCCCAGGCACCTTGGACCAAAGTGTTGAGCGTGACTTTTTGCTGACGGGCAAATTCGCTGAAACGCTGGCTGGTGGCAACGTCGAAGGTTTGGTGGTAGTCGGCAAATTCCGTCGTCGACGGATTTTTACTGTCGCCATGGGCCAGGCTCTGCGCCAACAAGGTCGGGTTGTCGAGGGTCGCCAGCTGCTCGCGCCAGAAGATCTCATCGGCGTGGGCATCCTGACGTTGCAGCCAACCAATGTAATCGGCGAAACGCCCAATCGGCGCCTGTACGTCTTGCCCGGCATAACGCTGCAGGACTTCGCTCAACAGCAGCGAGTTACTCCAACCATCGAGCAACAGGTGATGGTGGGTGTAGATCAGTTGCTGACGATCATCGTCCAGTCGCACCAGGGTCAAACGCATCAACGGTGCGCGAGTCGAATCGAGCTGCAGGCGTTCGCTGTCGATCAGTTGAACCAACGCTTCGGCCTGATCGCTGCGATCGCGCCAATCGAGGCAGGTCATCGGCAATTGCAAATGACGATGCACCAACTGCACCGGCGCTTCGAAACCATCGGGGAAGTGGAAACTGCTGCGCAGGATCGGATGGGTGTCGAGCACTGCTTGCCAGGCGCGGCCCAGTCGATCGGCATCGAGGCCACGGGCTTCGACGCTGAGCTGGTTCACGTAAGCGCCGGACTCCGACTCGTACAAGCTGTGGAACAACAAACCGGCCTGCATCGGCGACAGCGGATACAGGTCTTCAATCTGTGCTGGTGGTACCGGCAAACCATCAAGTTGCGCCTGGGTCAGACGCGCCAACGGGAAGTCCGCCGGGGTCACGCCGCCCGCACCGTCGCTCAGGCAATGGGCGATCAGCGCCAGCAACTCACTGCGGAAGTCCGCGGCCAGCGCTTCGATCTCGCGCAGGTCGAAGCATTCGCGGCTGAAGGTCCAGTCGAGTTTCAGTTCACCGCCATAGACCTGACCATCCACCGACAACCAGTTCGGCAACGGTGCGTCCGCCGATTGCGCGGCACCGCTGGATTCGCGGGCCGGGGTGAACAGTGCGTCTTCGGCAAAGCTCTGGTCGAACTGGCCGAGGTAGTTGAACGTCACGCGTGCTTGCGGCAACGCGGCCAACGCCGCTTGGGTCGATGCATCGCCCATGTAACGCAACAGGCCGTAGCCCATGCCTTTGCCGGGGATTTCGCGCAGTTGCTGCTTGATCGCCTTGATCGAACCCGAGAGGTCGGCGGTCGGCGTCAGGCGCACCGGGAACAGGCTGGAGAACCAGCCGACGGTGCGGGTCAGGTCGATGTCGTCGAACAGCTCTTCGCGGCCATGGCCTTCGAGCTGAATCAGCGCCGATGCGTCGCCGGTCCAGCGGCTTAGGGTGCGGGCCAGTGCGGTCAGCAGCAGGTCGTTGACTTGGGTGCGGTAGATCGCTGGCGCCTGTTGCAGCAACTGGCGGGTTTGCTCGCGGTCCAGGCCGATGCTGACGCCTTGGCGCAGATACCCGGCCTGACTGGCTTGAGCGTTGGCCGCCGGCAGCGAATCATTGGCGACGCTCAGTTGCGCCTGCCACCAGTTCAGTTCGCCGGCAGCAGTTTCAGAGCGTGCATAGTTGTCGAGTTTGTCTGCCCAGGTCTGGAAGGCGCTGGTCTTCGGTGGCAGCTCTTGCCCTTGGTAAGCGGCCTGCAAATCTTCCAGCAACACCCGCCACGACACACCGTCCACCGCCAAGTGGTGGATAACCAACAGCAACCGCTGCGAGCCATCAGCCTGCGCGATCAACGCGACACGCAGCAACGGACCGTCTTGCAGACTGAGGCTGCGCTGGGCTTCGTCGCACACCGATTCCAGCGAGGCATCGCTGGCCACGCGGGCGGTCCAGAGCATGTCGATCACATCGGCGCTGTCGGCCCCGACATAACGCGCCGACCACTCTGTGGGAGCGAGCTTGCTCGCGATGAGGTCAGCATCGGCAACATGGATGTCGCCTGACCCACCGCTATCGCGAGCAAGCTCGCTCCCACAGGGGGCCAACAGGGATTGCGGTGTCGTGGTGACTTGGCTGAAGCGCAAACGCAGGGCATCGTGTTGCTTGAGCAGGCGTTGCAACGCGGCTTGCAGGCGCGGCAATTCGAGGGTTTCGCGCGGCACCAGCAGCACTGCCTGGTTCCAATGCGCGCGTTGCGGGATCGGTTCGTCGAAGAACCAGCGCTGGATCGGTGTGAGTTTCTGCACACCGTCCACCGGCCCTTGTTGCGCCAGCGGTGCCGCTTGTTCTTTAACCACAGCGGCCAGCGCTTGCAACGTCTGCTGCTGGAACAGGTCACGGGGTTGCAGGCTCAGGCCTGCACGGCGGGCGCGGCTGACCACCTGAATCGAAATGATCGAGTCGCCGCCCAGTTCAAAGAAATTGTCCTGACGCCCGACCTGCTCCACGCCCAACACGTCCTGCCAGATCTGCGCCAGCACCTGTTCGTGTTCGGTGCGCGGCGCTTCGAACGCGCGTTGGCTGACTTGTGCGGTCGGCGCCGGCAGGCGTTTGCGGTCGAGTTTGCCGTTGGGGCTCAGCGGCATTTGTTCGATCAGCACGGTCTGCGTCGGCACCATGTAATCCGGCAGGCTGGCCAGCAGATGGCTTTTCAGGGTTTCACGCCACGCGCCTTGCTGCTCGGCTACGGCGCTGACCAAGGCTCGATCTTGCGGCACGATGTACGCAACCAGTTGCTTGCCGCTCGTGCCATCGAGGGCCAGCACCACGGCTTCCTGCACATCGGCATGTTCTTGCAGGCGCGCTTCGATTTCGCCCAGTTCGATGCGCAAACCGCGAATCTTCACTTGGTGGTCGATGCGCCCGCAGTAGTCGATGGCGCCATCAGTGCGATAGCGCGCCAGGTCACCGGTGCGATACAGGCGCTCGCCACTGCCGAACGGGTCGACCACGAAACGCTCGGCAGTCAGCGCGCCACGGCGGTGATAACCGCGAGCCAGACCGACACCACCCAGGTACAACTCGCCCACCGCGCCCAGCGGCAACGGTTGCAGTTCGCTGTCGAGAATGCAGGTGCGCAGGTTGGCGATCGGCCGACCGATCGGCACGCTGTCGCGGCCCTCTTCGACGCAGGTCCAGTGGGTCACGTCGATGGCCGCTTCGGTCGGGCCATACAGGTTGTAGAGATTGGCTTGCGGCAGGCTACGCAGAGTTTGGCGTTGCAGTTCCATCGGCAGCGCTTCGCCACTGCAAATGATCCGTTGCAGCGAGGTGCAGGCCAGCGCTTCGTCGGCACCGATAAACGCCGAGAGCATCGACGGCACAAAGTGCAGCGTGGTGATCGCCTGTTCGACGATCAACGCAGCAAGACGTTGCGGATCACGATGTTCGCCGGGGGCGGCGATGACCAACGTGGCGCCCTTCATCAGCGGCCAGAAAAACTCCCACACCGACACGTCGAAACTGAACGGCGTTTTTTGCAGCACGCGGTCGCTCGGCAGCAGGTTGTAGGCTTGCTGCATCCACTCCAGACGGTTATGCAACGCCACATGGCGGTTGCCCGCGCCCTTGGGTTTACCGGTGGAACCGGAGGTGTAAATCACGTAAGCAAGGTTTTCTGCGACGGCCAGGTTGGCCAGATCAGTGTCCGGCAAGTCGCTCAACCAATCGGCCTCGGCATGCAGGCACAGGGTGCGCACGTTGTCCGGGGTCGGTAGTTGCGCCAGCAAATGTTCCTGGGTCAGCAACAGCGAAATGCCGCTGTCTTCGATCATGTAGCTCAAGCGATCGAGCGGATATTCCGGGTCCAACGGCACATACGCACCGCCAGCCTTGAGAATGGCCAACAGGCCGACGACCATTTCAAACGAACGGTCGCAGGCAATCCCCACGATCACTTCCGGGCCGACACCTTGGGCGCGCAAGTGATGGGCCAGACGGTTGGCGCGCAGGTTCAGCTCGGCGTAACTCAAGGATTGCCCCTGGAACACCAGCGCCGTTGCTTCACCGTTTTCAACCACGCGTTCTTCAAAATGCCGCTGCACGCAGACTTCGCCCGGATAGGTTTGAGCCGTGTCGTTCAGGTCATCAAGAATGCGCAGACGCTCGTCGGCATCCAGCAATGGCAACTCGGCAAGCGGGCATTGCGGGTTCGCCAGCACGCCGGCCAACAGGTTGCGCCAGTGCCGAGCGAGGTGCTCGATGCGCTCAGCATCGAACAAATCGGTGGCATACGTCAGGCTGGCGAACAGCTTGTCGCCCTCTTCCTGCGTGTCCAGTTGCAGGTCGAATTGCGTGGTGTGCGCCGTCGCGTTCAGTGCCTCGACGCGCAACCCTGCGAGCAAACCGCTGACCGCCGCCGGTTTGGCTTGCTGGTGGTTGAACATCACCTGGAACAACGGGCTGTGGCTGAGGCTGCGTTCACCTTGCAACGCCTGCACCAGACGCTCGAACGGCAAGTCCTGATAATCCTGAGCATCCAGCGAAGCAGCGCGGGTCTGGTCGAGCAATTGGCTGAATGGCAGACGTCCATCCAGTTCAGCACGCATCACCTGGGTATTGACGAAGAAGCCGATCAGCCCACGGGTTTCCGCGCGATTACGGTTGGCAATCGGCACGCCAACGCGCAGGTCGGACTGACCGCTGTAGCGATAGAGCAAGGCCTGGAAACTCGCCAGCAACAGCATGAACGGTGTGACGCCGAGCTGTTTGGCCAGGCTCATCAAGCCGCTGGCCAAGGTCGCATCGAGGGCGAAATCCAGACGTGCACCGCGCTGGCTCGGTTGCGCCGGGCGTGGACGGTCGGTGGGCAATTCCAGCAGCGGTTGTTCGCTGCCCAGTGTTTCGCGCCACCAGTTGAGTTGACGCTCCAGCTCGCCCGCTTCCATCCAGCGGCGTTGCCACAGGGCGTAATCGGAATACTGAATCGGCAACGCTTCCAGCGCTGCATTCTGGCCTTGGCAATGCGCGGCGTAGAGTCGGGAAAACTCCTCCACCAACACGCCCATCGACCAACCATCGGTGACGATGTGGTGCAGGGTCAGCAACAGCACATGGTCTTCGGCGTCGAGTTGCAACAGGCTGACCCGCAACAGCGGACCGTGCTGCAGATCGAACGGCCGGGCGATTTCCTGCTCGACCGCTTTCATGGCCAGATCGAGACGCTGTTCCTGAGGTTCATCGCGCAGATCGATCTGTTCGATCGGCAGCGAAGTGAACCCGGCCAGTGTCTGCACCACCTGACCGTCGTCTTCGACGAAACGGCTGCGCAGGCTCTGATGCCGCTCCAGCAGCACGTCGAAACTCTGCTGCAACGCCGCGACATTCAGCGGCCCGTGCAAGCGCAGCGCGGCGGGAATGTTGTACGCCGAGCTTTGCGGATCAAGCTGCCAGAGGAACCATTGGCGCTGCTGCGCGTACGACAGTTCGAAGGTCGTTTGCGGCTCGGCAGCAGGCGGAATCGGCAGTTGGCCAAAACTCACGCCCTGCTCTTGCATGCGTGTCAGAAACTCGCGGCGCTTGTCGGCAGGCAGGCCGGCGAAGCGGGTGGCGATACGCTGGGCAGTGGTGTGTTCCATCAGTTGATCTCCATCTCGTCGAGAAGCGACTCAAGCGCATCAAGACGTGCATCGTTATCAGCCGGGGCATGTTGCCCGGCCATGGCGGCATAAGCCTGAAGGTCGGTGGATTCGAACAGCGCGCGCAGCGGCAGCTCGATGCCCAGCTCCAGTTCCACACGGGCACTGGCCTGGGCGGCGAGCAGCGAGTGCCCGCCCAATTCAAAGAAGTTGTCGCGTCGGCCGATCTGCGCCACGCCCAAAACGTCGGCCCAAATGGCCGCCAGTTGCCGTTCGAGGTCGCCTTCGGGGGCTTCGAACGGGCGCTGCCATTCCTGAGCGTCAGGCACCGGCAGAGCCTTGCGGTCGAGCTTGCCGTTGCCGGTCAGCGGCAAGGCGTCCAGCAGCAGCCAGTGGCTCGGCACCATGTAATCCGGCAGATCGACCTTGAGCGCGGCGCGCAGGTTGTCGCGCCATGCAATCGGGTCATGCGGGGTTTGCTCGGCCACCACGTAGGCGCACAGTTGTGGGCAGCCGTCGCCGGCATGCACGCTCAACACCGCTTGGCGCACGCCCGGTTGAGCCAGCAGTGCGGCTTCGATTTCACCCAGTTCGATGCGGAAGCCGCGGATCTTTACTTGCTGGTCGATCCGGCCGAGGTAATCGATGCTGCCGTCGGCACGCTGGCGGGCCAGGTCGCCGCTGCGATAAAGGCGTTGCGACGCATCGAACGGACTCGGCACAAAACGCTCGGCCGTCAGGCCGAAACGCCCGTGATAACCACGCGCCAGACCAGCGCCGGCGATGTACAACTCGCCCGCCACACCCACCGGCACCGGTTGCAACTGGCTGTCGAGCAGGTACCAGCGCAGGTCGCGGATCGGCAGGCCAATCGGGCTTTGGGCCTTGCCGTCGAGGTCGGAGAGGCGGATGGCGCGGTAGGTCACGTGCACCGTGGTTTCGGTGATGCCGTACATGTTGACCAGGGTTGGCGGTTGGTCGCCGAAGCGCTCGAACCATGGACGCAGGCTCGCGACTTCCAGCGCTTCGCCGCCGAAGATCACCTGACGCAGGGCCATGTTTCGTGGGCTGGCGCAGGCAATCGGTAACAACTGGCGGAACGCAGTCGGGGTCTGGTTCAGCACCGTCACGCCTTCATCACAGAGCAAGCGATGGAACTCTTGCGGCTCGCGGCTGATGTAATACGGCACGATCACCAGACGCCCGCCGGTGCACAGCGAACCAAACAGCTCCCACACCGAGAAATCGAAGGCGTAGGAATGGAACAGGGTCCAGACATCGTCCGGGCCGAAATTGAACTCGGAAGCGGTGGCGGTCAGCAGACGCCCGACGTTGCCATGGCTGAGCAATGCACCTTTAGGCCGGCCAGTGGAACCGGAGGTGTAGATCACGTAGGCGAGGTTGTCCGGGGTTGCCAGCGCTGGCAGGTTGTTGTCGCTGAAGGCATCCAGTTGCAACGACTCCAGGCTCAGAACCTGCACGCCGTTGCGGGCCGGCAAACCGTCGATCAAGTGTTGTTGGGTCAGCAGCAATGTGATGCCGCTGTCTTCGATCATGTAGCTCAGGCGCTCGGCCGGGTATTGCGGGTCGAGCGGCACATAGGCGCCGCCGGCCTTGAGAATCGCCAGCAACCCAACCACCAGCGGCATCGCCCGCTCGGTGGCAATGCCTACACGCACCTCTGGGCCGACGCCCTGTTCACGCAATTTGCGCGCGAGTCGGTTGGCCTGGGCGTTGAGCGCGGCGTAGGTCAGTTGCTCGCCTTCGTAGACCAGTGCGATTGCGTTCGGCCGCTCGGTAGCCTGGGCTTCGAACAAGTGGTGCAAGGTTGGCGATGGTGGTTGCACCTGGAACGTCGGGTTCCAGTGCTGGATCAACGCATCGTATTGCGGCGCTTGCAGCAACGGCAGCTCGGCGACACGCTGCTGCGGATCGGCGACCACTGCGCGCAGCAGGTTCAGCCACTGCTCGGCGAGGCGGTTCATCGACGCCTCGTCGTACAGGTCAGTGGCGTAAGTCAGGCTGGCATCCAGTGCTTCACCCTGCTCCTGCGTATCCAGCACCAGATCGAATTGCGTGGTGAGTTGTTGCCAGTGCAGGCGCTCAACCTGCAAGTCGGCAACGCTGCGCTCGACGCTCGCACCCAACTGCTGCTGGTGGTTGTAAAGCACCTGGAACAATGGGCTGTGATTGAGGCTGCGGTCCGGCTGCAAGACGTCGACCAACTGCTCGAATGGCAAGTCCTGATTGGCCTGAGCGCCCAATGCCACGCGCTTGACCTGTTGCAGCAAAGTGCTGAAGGACTGCTGCCCGTCGATCTCGGCACGCAGCACTTGGGTGTTGATGAAGAAGCCGATCAGGCCTTCGGTTTCCAGGCGCGAACGACCGGCACTCGGTACGCCGACGCTGATGCTCGACTGTCCGCTCTGGCGATGCAGCAAGGTCTGGAAACTCGCCAGCAACAGCATGAACAGCGTCACTTGTTGTTCCTGGGCACGTTGACGCAAACCGGCCAGCAACTCGCCATCAACGTTCAGCACCAGGCTGGCGCCGCGCTCGGTGCGACGGGCCGGACGGGTCAGTTCACTCGGCAATTCCAGCGGTGCCTCGCTGCCATCCAGTTGCTCGCGCCACCACGTCAGTTGGCGTGCGCCCTCCCCGGCTTCCAGCCAGTCACGCTGCCAACGGGCGTAGTCGCTGTAGTTCACCGGCAGGCTATTCAGGTTCGCGGCCTTGCCTTCGACGGCCGCCTGATACAGCGCGCTGAATTCATCGACCATGACCTGCATCGACCAGCCATCGGCGGCGATGTGGTGCACGGTGAGCACCAGCACGTGTTCGTCGGTGTTCACTTGCAGCAGCAACACGCGCCACAGCGGGCCGTTGCGCAGGTCGAACGGACGGGCGATTTCTTCGTCTACGGCCTTGTCGATCGACGACTGATCGACCGTGCGCTCATCCAGTTGCAGCGCCAGATTGTCGTGCAGCACCGGACGCGCTTGCTGGCCGTCCTGCTCAAAGGTTGTGCGCAGGGTTTGGTGACGGGCCTGCAATTGAGTGAAGGCTTCGCACAGGGCTTCGCGGTTCAGCGAGCCCTTGAGGCGCAGTGCGGCGGGAATGTTGTAGGCCGAGCTTTGTGGGTCCAGCTGCCAGAGAATCCATTGGCGCTGTTGGGCGTACGACAGAGTTTGTGGCTGATCGACCGTTGCACGTTGCAGCACCGGCTGGTCGCTGGCGTTCGCCAGTGCGGCACGCTCGGCAAATTCCGCCAGATTCGTCGCGGAGAACAGGCTGCTGACGGACAGTTCGAGTTGCAACTGCTGACGCACCCGAGAGATCACCTGAAGCACCAGCAACGAGTGCCCGCCCAGCTCGAAGAAGTTGTCGTCACGACCCACGCGTTCGACCTGCAACACTTCCTGCCAGATCAGCGCGAGTTGCGTTTCCAGCCCTTCAGCCGGGGTCACGAATTCGCGTTGTGCATCGCCCGCTTCAGCGCGCGGCAGGGCTTTGCGGTCGAGTTTGCCGTTGTTGTTGAGCGGCAGTTTCGGCAGCAGAACCAGGTGATTCGGCACCATGTATTCCGGCAACGACTGACGCAGAACGGCTTTGAGGCCGTCCAGATATTCCGTCTCTGAAACCACCGTGCCGTTGGCCACGACATACGCCACCAGTTGCGTGCCGTCCTGAGCGATGACCGCCGCTTCGCGCACGTCCTCACGGGCTTGCAGGCACGCTTCGATCTCGCCCATTTCAATACGGAAACCGCGAATCTTCACTTGATGATCGATGCGGCCGACGTATTCCAGATTCCCTTCAGCGTTGTAGCGCGCCAGATCGCCGCTGCGGTACAGCCGCGCGCCCGGCTCACGGGCGAAAGGGTCCGGAAGGAAGCGTTCGGCGGTCAGCGCCGGGCGGTCGAAGTAGCTTTGAGCGAGGCTGACCGGGGCACCGATGCACAGTTCACCGACGCCACCGTTGGGCAGCAATTGACCGGCCGCGTCCAGTACATACAGCGCGCGACCGGCGATGGCTCGACCAATCGGGATACCAAACGCGTCGCTGGCATCCTCGAGATGGCATTCATGAACACTGGACACCACGGTCGCCTCGGTCGGGCCGTAGGTGTTGAGCAAACGTACATGGCTCAAACCAGCCTGATGCCACAAACGCAGACCTTCGACCGACATGGCTTCGCCGCCGACGTGAACCTGGCGCAACTCACCGAGATTGCGCACCACACCACTCGCGCATTCACGGGCCAGTAAATACCAGTAAGCCGCCGGCAAGTCCGCGACGGTTACGCCCTGCTGGACGATTTCGGCGGCAAGGCGGCCGGCATCCCACACATCGTCGCCGCGCATGATCAACGCCGCGCCAACGCACAACGCCGGGAAGCACTGTTCGACAAAGCCGTCGAAACTGAAGGTCGCGAACTGCAACACGCGGTCCGACGCCGACAGCCGCGAATAGTAGGCGGCGGTCTGGCAGAACTCGCGCAGCGCGGCATGGGCGATGGCCACGCCTTTGGGCTGGCCGGTGGAACCGGAGGTGTAGATGATGTAGGCCAGGTCGTCGGCGAGCGCGTGGTTTTGCGGGTCGCTGTCGGAGTAGTCGGCGTTGTCTTCGAGGCTGAGACGTAGCACGCCCGGCACATTTTCCAGCAGACCGGACTCGCACAGCAGCACGTCGAGGCGGCTGTCGTCGATCATGTAGGCCAGGCGTTCAGCCGGGTATTTCGGGTCCAAAGGCACATAAGCCGCGCCGGTTTTGAGTACCGCCAGCAGGCTGACGATCAGTTGCGGGCCACGGTTCAGCGCAAGACCGACGCGCTTGCTGGGGCCGGCACCGTTTTCAATCAGACGATGGGCCAGACGGTTGGCCTGCGCGTTAAATTGGCCGTAGCTCAGGGACTGACCGTCGACCTGCAACGCCATCGCGTCTGGGGTAGCGGCGGCCTGAGCCGCGATTTGTTCGTGCGCCAAAAGTGCTGTGGATAACTCAACTGCCGCCGGTTGGCTGACTGCGAGCACAGCATTTTTTCCGGCCTCATCGAGTAACTCCAGCGTGCCCAATGCCGCGTCCGGAAGCGCCACCAGTTGCGTCAGCAGATGCTGCAGATTGGCCGACAACTCAGCAACCTGCGCCGCACTGAACCGCGCCGCGTCGTAGCTGAAGTCCAGGCTCAGGCCTTCGCCCAGTTCGATGCCCAAGGTCAGCGGATAGTGCGTGCGCTCGTGGTTGTGCAAGTTGCCGAACGACAATCCGGCCGGCGCGCCCTGTTTCAGCGCCTCGGCCACCGGGAAGTTTTCGAACACCAGCAGGCTGTCGAACAGCGCCGAACCCTGCTGCCCCGCCCAGCCCTGAATGTCGTAAAGCGGCACGTGCTCGAACTCGCGCATGGCCAGGTTCAGCCCTTGCAACTCGCCCAGCCATTGGCTGACGGTTTGATCCGGCTTCATCGCGCACACCAGCGGCAGCGTGTTGATGAACAAGCCGAGCTGCTCTTCGATCCCCGGCAGCGGAGCAGAACGCCCGGCCACGGTGGCACCGAACACCACGCAATCCTGACCGGTGTAGCGCTGCAGCAACAGACTCCACGCCGCTTGCAGCAAGGTGTTGAGGGTGACTTTCTGCTGACGGGCGAACTCGGCCAGACGCTGGGTCGCGCGGCTGTCGAGGGCGACGCGGTATTCTTCGCTGCCTTCGGCACCCACCGGCGGGCGCAAGGCTTCGGCCAGCAACGTCGGCGCTTCGAGCGGTGCCAATGCCGCTTTCCAGAACTGCTCGCCCGCGGTGGCCGATTGCTGCTGTAACCAGCCCAGATAATCGCGGTATTGCCCGGTCGGTGCCGGCAGCGATTGCCCGGCGGCGTAGTGCTGGATCACTTCGGCCAGCAACTGTGCGTTGCTCCAGCCGTCCATCAAAATGTGGTGGCTGGTGTAGATCAGGTGCCAGTCATTGGCGCCTGTGCGGACCAGTTTCAATCGGAACAGCGGCGCGGTGCCCAGTGCAAAACCCTGGGCGCGCTCGGCGTCGGCCAGCGCATCGGTGTCGGTCGCTTCAAGCACTTCAAGCGGCAACGCGACCTGGCGGACAATCGCCTGGTGCGCGGTGTCGAGGCCTTGCCAGTGGAAACTGCTGCGCAGGATGTCGTGACGCTCCAGCGCGGTTTGCCAGGCCTGAGCGAATCGCTGCGGATCGAGTCCTTGAATGTCCAGGCGCAACTGACTGATGTAGGCGCCAACTTCGGGTTCGTACAGGGTGTGGAACAGCATGCCCTGCTGCATTGGTGACAGCGGATAAAGGTCTTCGAGGGTCGAAACAGCTACCGGCAGTGCATCGAGTTGCGCCTGACTGATGCGCGCCAACGGGAAGTCCGACGGTGTGGCTTGTGGCGCTTCAACGGCACAGCAGTGATCGATCAACGCGTTGAGTTCCAGCGCGTAATCGTCGGCCAAACGCTGGATGGTCGCGGTGTCGAACATCTCACGGCTGAAGCCCCAGCTCAGCGACAACTCACCGCCGTAGACCTGGCCTTCAACCGTCAGCCAATTGCCCAGCGGTGCCGATGGATCTTGTGCGATGCCGTTGCCTTCGGTGGACGGCACGAACATCGCGGCATCGTCGAACTGACGGTCGAACTGCCCCAGATAGTTGAAGGTGATGCGCGGTTGCGGCAACGCCGCCAGTTCGGCGCGAATCGTTGGTGTGCCGAGGTAGCGCAGCGCTCCATAGCCGAGGCCTTTGTCCGGCACGGCGCGCAGTTGTTCTTTGATGGATTTGATCGACGCGCCTAGATCGCTGGACGGCATCAGATTGACCGGGAACAGGCTGGTGAACCAACCGACGGTGCGGGTCAGGTCGATGTCATCAAACAGATCTTCGCGGCCATGGCCTTCGAGCTGGATCAGCGCGCTGCCCTGCCCGCTCCAGCGGCAAACCGCACGCGCCAGGGCGGTCAGCAGCAGGTCGTTGACCTGGGTGCGATAGGCCGCCGGGGCCTGTTGCAGTAGTTTGCGGGTTTGCTCGGCGTCGAGTTTGAGTTCGAGTTTCTGTTCGAAGCGGTTTTCCAGCGCGCCGGTTGGGTGGTCGCATGGCAGATCGTTTGGCGCGTTTTTCAGTTGGGTCTGCCAGTGACCGAGGCTGTTTTCAAAGGCTGGAAGATGATCTTGCAGGCGGGCGACCCAGCGTTGATAGGTGCTGGTTTTCGCCATCTTAACGGTGCTGTCGCTGTAGAACTGTTGAAGATCTTCCAGCAGCACACGCCAGGAAACACCGTCCACCGCCAAGTGGTGAATGACCAGCAGCAAACGCTGAGAGCCGTCGGCCATCGCGACCAGAAGCGCCCGCATCAATGGGCCTTTCTGCAAGTCGAGGCTGCGTTGGGCTTCGTCGCACAAGGCGTTGAGTTCTTCGAGCGATTGCGCCTGACGCTGCCACAAAACTGATTCAGTGGTCGGCGCGGCATAAGCCTGCTGCCAGCCGTTTTCGGTCTGTTCGTATCGCAGGCGCAAGCCGTCGTGATGGGTCAGCAATTGTTCTAAAGCGCGATCAAGCGCAGCACCGTTCAACGCCTCGCGCGGCACCAGCAGCAGCGACTGGTTCCAGTGCTGACGCTCAGGAATGGCTTGCTCGAAGAACCACTGTTGCACCGGCGCCAACGCCACCACGCCCACCGCCGGGCCTTGTTCGATCAGCGGCTGTTCACCGCTGCGGGCTGCCTGGGCCAGGCTGCGAATGGTCTGATGCTGGAACAGGTCTTTCGGACTCAACACGATCCCGGACTGACGGGCGCGGCTGACCACCTGCATGGAAACGATGGAGTCGCCGCCCAGCTCGAAGAAGTTGTCTTCAAGACCCACATTTTCGATCGCCAACACGTCCTGCCAGATCGCAGCGAGGGATTTTTCCATCGCAGTGCGCGGCGCGACGTGTTCGCGTTGTTGCTGCGAGCCGTCAATCGCCGGCAAGGCCTTACGGTCGAGTTTGCCGTTGGGGGTCAGTGGCAGGTGTTCGAGGAACAGCAGGAACGCCGGGACCATGTAGTCCGGCAGATGCTGACGCAGTGCAGCTTTCAAGGTTTCACGCTGGGTCGTTTGAGCGTCGATGTCGTCC
Source organism: Pseudomonas sp. LBUM1645 (assembly GCF_059716185.1). Taxonomy (NCBI): domain Bacteria; kingdom Pseudomonadati; phylum Pseudomonadota; class Gammaproteobacteria; order Pseudomonadales; family Pseudomonadaceae; genus Pseudomonas; species Pseudomonas sp. LBUM1645. The sequence goes on along the minus strand of NZ_CP166811.1, from coordinate 1,931,208 downwards.
AGTAGCGAAGGATCGGTTGGCACGATGTACGCGACCAGTTGCTGACCGTTGACGCCGTCCTGCGCCAACACCGCCAGCTCGCGTACCGCGTCCTGCTGCAACAGCCGCGCTTCGATTTCACCGAGTTCGATACGGAAGCCCCGGACCTTGACCTGATGGTCGATGCGACCGACGTATTGCAACGCGCCGTCAGCCTGATAACGGGTCAGGTCGCCGGTGCGGTACAGGCGTTCGCCGTTGCTGGCGAACGGGTTCGGCACGTATTTTTCGGCGGTCATGCCCGGACGCGCCAGGTAACCGCGGGTGATGCCCGCGCCTGACAGGAACAGCTCGGCGGACACGCCTTGCGGCACCGGTTGCAGGTCAGCATCGAGCAAATAGCTGGCGGTGTGTTTCAGCGGCCGGCCGATGTTCGCGCGGCCACCGGCCTCGCGACGGGTCCAGGTCGAATAGGTGGTGTCTTCGGACGGGCCGTACAAATCGTAGACATGCTCGACCGTCGACTGCTGATACAACGCGTCCACCAGGCTCTGCTTCAACGGCTCGCCGGCGAGGTTGATGATGCGCACGCTCGGCGGGATCTGCCCGTCGCGCTGCAACGCATTGATCGCCGACGGCACGGTGTTGATCAGGCGCACCTGATCACGGGCCGGCAGTTGCGGCAATTCCAGGGCATTGCGGGCGATGATCACCGAGCCGCCGTTGGCCAGGGTGACAAACAGTTCCCACACCGACAGGTCGAAGCAGACCGACGTCGAGGCCAGCACGCCTTGAATGTCTTCACGGCTGTAGACCGATTTCGACCAGTCAATCAGCGCGAGCACATTGCGATGGGCGATGGCCACGCCTTTGGGTTTGCCGGTGGAACCGGAGGTGTAGATCACGTAGGCGAGGTTGTCCGGCGTGACGCGAGTCATCGGCGCGCTACTTGGGTAAGCGACCCACTCCGTATCGTCCATCAGCAACACTTGGGTGTCGGCGGTGACGATCAAAGTTGCGGCGACAGCTTGCTCGGTCAGCAGCACCAAAGCGCGGCTGTCTTCAAGCATGTAGGCAACGCGTTCGGCCGGGTAATCCGGGTCCAGCGGCACGTACGCGCCACCGGCCTTGAGTACCGCGAGCAACGCCACCAGCAGGTTGTCGGAACGTTGCATCGCCACGCCAACGCGGATTTCCGGGCCAACACCCAGTTCGATCAGCTTGTTAGCCAGACGATTGGCCTGATTGTCGAGCTCGACGTAAGTCAGCTGCTTCGTGGCAAAGGTCACCGCCAATGCCGTCGGGTTCGCGGCGACTTGCTGGCTGATCAGCTCATGAATGCACAGATCCTGCGCGAAGCTTTCGTCAGCACGGTTCCAGTCATGCACGATCCGCTGATATTCGGCGTTCTCCAGCAGCGGCAAATCACTGATGCGCTGCTGCGAATCACTGACCATGCCCTGCAACAAATGCGTCCAGTGCTGCGCCATGCGCGCGATGGTCGTGGCGTCGAACAGGTCGTTGGCGTAGGTCAGCGCGGCGTGCAGCTTGCCGCCCTTTTCATAGGTATCGAGGGTCAGGTCGAACTGGGTGGTGCGCCCTTCCCACTCGATCACGCCCAGCGCCAGACCGGACGCGGTGCTGACCGTGGAAATGTCCGCGACTTGCGGCTGGTGGTTGTACATCACCTGGAACAGCGGCGTATGGCTGAGGCTGCGCTCCAGTTTCAGCGCCTCGACCAGGCGCTCGAACGGCAAGTCCTGATGGGCCTGGGCGCCGAGGGCGGTTTCCTTGATGGCACGCAGCAAATCGTCGACGCGGGTCTGGCCGTCGAGCTGGGTCCGCAGCACCTGGGTGTTGACGAAGAAGCCGATCAGGCCTTCGATCTCGGCGCGGTTGCGGTTGGCAATCGGCACGCCGACGCGGATGTCGGTCTGCCCGGTGTAACGGTGCAGCAGCGCGTTGAAGGCGCCGAGCAACAGCATGAACAGGGTGATGTTGTGCTTCTGCGCCGTGGCCCGCAGCTGCTCGGCCAATTGACCGTCGACGGCGAACTCGTAACGGGTGCCGCGATAGCTCGGCATCGCCGGGCGCGGATGATCGGTGGGCAGTTCCAGCACCGGGTGCTCGTCGCCCAGTTGCGCCTGCCAGTAGTCGAGTTGACGCGCCTGTTCGCCGGCCTCCAGCCAGCGACGCTGCCACAACGCGTAGTCGCTGTACTGGATCGGCAACGGCGCTAATTGCGGTTGTGCGCCCGCCTCAAAAGCGTCGTAGCAGCGGATGAACTCGTCGATCAACACGTTCATCGACCAGCCGTCGGAAACGATATGGTGCAAGGTCAGCAGCAGGACGTGTTCCTGCTCGGTGAGTTTGAGCAAGGTGACGCGCAACAATGGGCCGGTTGCCAGATCAAACGGCAGTACGGATTGCTGCTCGGCCACTTGGGCGACGGCCCTTTCGCGCTCCATGGCCGGTAATGCGTTGAAATCCACCTGATCGATGACCAGCGGCGCGCTGGCCGGCACTTGCAGCAAGGTGTCGTCGGCCTGGCGCTGAAACACCGTGCGCAGGGTTTCGTGGCGCGCGACGAGGCTGGCAAAGGCTTGCTCCAGCGCTGACAAGTTCAAACGCCCGGTCAGACGCACCGCGCCCGGCAGGTTGTAGGCGCCGCTTTGCGGGTCCAGCTGCCAGAGAAACCACATGCGCTGCTGGGCGTACGACAACGCCTGGCGATCTTCGGCTTCGACGCCGGCAGGAATCGGAAACCGGGCGAAATCAACGCCTTCCTTTTGCAAGGCCGCAAGGAACATCTGGCGCTTTTCCAGGGGCAACCCGATAAACCGGCGAGCAAGTTTCAAGGAGTCTTCAGCATTCATTTCTTAGCATCCGGATCAGTGGCGGGAAGCACAAAGGCACGTCGTCCCTATAAAACGAATGCAGACCGGAAAAATTAGCGAATGAGAACAAGTATCAGAAAGGAGGTAGAACGCGGAGTGTCTGTGTGTCGAAAATCATTGTGGGAGCGAGCTTGCTCGCGATAGCGGTCTGTCAGTCACATCCATATTGAATGTGCCGCCGCTATCGCGAGCAAGCTCGCTCCCACAGGTATTGCGTCAGGCGCTGACTGCCATGGCATGCCGCCGATGATGAACCTCCAGCTGATCCTTCATCACCCGCAATACCTTGGCTTCGTGCTCATGGATAAAGAAGTGTCCGCCAGCCAGCATGTCCACCGAGAAACTGCCGTGGGTTTCCTTGCTCCAGCCGATCAACTGTTCGGTGGTGGCACGATCAGCCTTGCCGCCGAGCACGTGAACCGGGCACTTGAGCAACGGGCGCTGTTGCGGCTCGAAACGTCCGCACAATAGAAAATCCGCGCGCAACACTGGCAGCGTCAGGCTCATCAGTTCTTCGTTGGCCAGCACCTCTTCACTGGTGCCGTTGAGGGTGCGCAATTGTTCGATCAATTCGGCATCGGTTTTGGGCTCGGCGAAACCCCGGTCGTAGTCGGCACGCAGGGTCGGTGCGGCGGTGCCCGAAGCGAACAGCGCCACCGGTTCCGGACAGCCCAGCGAGCGAAACGCATGGGCCATCTCACAGGCCAGCAACGCGCCAAGGCTATGGCCAAACAGCGCATACGGCGTCTTGAGCGTGGCTTTTTGTTCCTGCGCGAGTTGCAGCGCCAGACGTCGCATGTCGGTGTGCAAGGGTTCGCCAAACCGGGCACCTCGGCCCGGAAGTTCCACGGGTTGCAGCTTGAGCCACTCCGGCAGTTTGCGCCGCCAGCGGCTGTAGACCATGGCACTCGCGCCCGAATAGGGCAGGCAGAGCAATGTCAGCTGGGTCACCGGGTTTACCTCGAAAAGTTGTCTGTTAAGAGAACGGATGAGCGCCGAGGGGAATTAGTCGGACACAGGACTGTGGCGAGGGAGCTTGCTCCCGCTCGGCTGCGCAGCAGACGTAAAACCGGCAGATACGGTGTACCTGAAAAATCACCGTGGATGGTTTTGGGGCCGCTGCGCGACCCAACGGGAGCAAGCTCCCTCGCCACAGGTTCTGTGTTTGATTTACTTGAGGTGGCGGAAGCTTTGGACTGCGGAACCGAGGACCACAGCGCCAGCCGCAATCGCCACCCAGAACCCACTGCGCGCGCCGAACGCATCCACCAGCCACCCGGAACTGGCCGCACCGATCGCCACGCCGATGCTCAATCCGGTCACCAGCCAGGTCAGGCCTTCAGTGAGTTTGGCCGGCGGCACGATGCGCTCCACCAACGCCATCGCAACAATCAGCGTCGGAGCAAAGAACAACCCGGCGACGAACACCGCCAGCGACAGCCCGAGAATGTTCGTCGCCAGCAGCAACGGCAACGTGGTCACCGCCGTCGCCACCCCGCCGTACAGGAACAGTTGCGGCAACGGCAGTTTCGAGCGCAACGCGCCGAACGCCAAACCGGCCAGGCACGAGCCGATGGCATACACCGACAACACAATGCTCGCCGCCGCCGGCTGGCCCTGCTGCTGGGCGAACGCCACGCTGACCACGTCCACCACGCCGACGATGGTGCCCATGGCGACCATCAACAGCATCAGCAACTGAATCTCGCTGGAACGAATGATCGAGCCTTGATGATGGTCGTCATGAGGATGAATCGCCGGCTCGGTGTCACGTTGCAGCACAAACGCCGTCACCCCGATCGCCAGCATCAGCAACGCCGCCAACGGCCCCGCCTCGGGGAACGCCACCACGCACAACCCCACCGACAGTGGCGGCCCGACAATAAAACAGACCTCGTCCAGCACCGACTCCAACGCATAAGCGGTTTGCAGCTCTGGCTGGCCGCGATAAACCTCGGTCCAGCGCGCCCGCACCATCGCCGACATGCTCGGCATGCAACCGGCCAGCGCGGCGAACACAAACAACGTCCAGTTCGGCGCCTGCAAGCGCGTGCAAAGCAACACCAGCAACAACGCCCCGCCACCGATCAGCGCCGACACCGGCAAGATCCGGCGCTGCCCGAAACGATCCACCAGTCGCGAAACCAGCGGTGCACAAAACGCCGTGGCCAGGGCAAACGTCGCCGCCACTGCGCCAGCCAGTCCGTAGCCACCCTGCAATTGCGAGAGCATGGTGATCAGGCCGATGCCGGTCATGGAAATGGGCATGCGCGCGATCATCCCTGCCAGCACAAAAGCGCCGCTGCCTGGGGCTTTGAACAGCTCGCGGTAGGGGTTTGCCATAGGTGCATGTCTCAACAAGGGCCTGCAAGTTGCCACAAAGACTGATCAAGGGGAAAGCAGCTAATTGTTGGTTCAATGTGAAGGCCTTGAAGATCAAAAGATCGCAGCCTTCGGCAGCTCCTACAGGAGATCGCATTCCACTGTAGGAGCTGCCGAAGGCTGCGATCTTTTGACCTTGCAGCTGAACTCTCTGCAACTCAAACCAGTCAGCTAGTTAAGCCCTCAACTCAAGGCGCTGACATTCATGCAGATTTCCCTCGACCAACAAGTCGCCCTGATCACCGGTGCCAGTTCAGGCATCGGCGCCGGAGCCGCCAAGGCACTGGCCGCCGCCGGTGCCGCCGTGGTGATCAACTACAACTCCCAGGCTGCTCCCGCTGAAGAACTGGCCCGGCAGATCAATGCTGAAGGCGGTCGGGCCATCGCCATAGGTGCCGACGTTTCGAAAGAAGCAGACGTTGAACGGTTGTTTGCGCAAACCCTCGAAGCCTTCGGTTTTCTGGACATTCTGGTCGCCAACTCCGGCATGCAGAAAGACGCACCGGCCGTGGACATGAGCCTCGCCGACTGGAACCAGGTGATTGGCGTCAACCTCACCGGCCAGTTCCTCTGTGCCCGCGAGGCACTGCGGATTTTCAACCAGCAAGGTGTTCGCGAAGGCGTGTCCCGGGCCGCCGGCAAGATCATCCACATGAGTTCGGTGCACCAGCGCATCCCCTGGGCCGGTCGCGTCAATTACGCCGCGTCCAAGGGCGGCGTGGACATGCTGATGCAAACCCTCGCCCAGGAAGTCAGCCACCAACGCATCCGCATCAACGGCATCGCACCGGGGGCGATTCGTACGGCCATCAACCGAGCCGCCACCGAAGGCGACCATGAGCAGGAACTGCTCAAACTCATCCCCTACGGCCGGGTCGGCGATGTCGAGGACATCGCTAACGCGGTGGTCTTCCTCGCCTCCGATGCCTCCGACTACATCGTCGGCACCACTCTGTTCATCGACGGCGGCATGAGCCTTTATCCGGAGTTTCGCGGCAATGGCTGATCATCATCCCGAACGACAAAGCGCTATCGATGCCCATGGCATCATCGGCGACATGCGCAGCGCGGCACTGGTCAACGACAAGGGCAGTGTGGATTTTTTCTGCTGGCCGGAATTCGATAGCCCATCGATCTTCTGTTCGTTGCTGGATACGCCTGAAGCCGGGATTTTCCAACTGTCCCCGGATTTACCCGACGCTCGCCGCGAGCAGATTTACCTGCCCGACACCAATGTGTTGCAAACCCGATGGCTCAGCGACCGCGCGGTGGTCGAAGTCACCGACCTGCTGCCCATCGGCGACAGCGAAGATGCCACGCCGGTGCTGATGCGCCGGGTTCGTGTGGTCAGCGGCCAGGCGACGTTTTATATGCGCTGCGCCGTGCGCCATGACTACGCTCGCGCCAAGACCCGCGCGCGCATGGATGAAGAAGACGTGACCTTCGAGGCCGCCAATCAGCCGTCCCTGCGCCTGTCTTCGGATCAGGCTTTACGCATAGATGGCCATGCGGCAGTCGCCGAATTCACCCTCGAACAGGACCAGACCGCCGAGTTCATGCTGGGCGGTATCGACGATCCGCGGTTCAAGGAAGGCGTCGCCACGATATGCCTGGAACGAACCCTGAAGTTCTGGCGCGACTGGATCGGCCAATCCAACTACCGCGGCCGCTGGCGGGAAATGGTCAATCGCTCGGCCCTGGCGCTGAAGCTGCTGACCTCGCGCAAACACGGGGCGATCCTCGCCGCCGCGACCTTCGGCCTGCCGGAAACGCCTGGCGGCGAGCGCAACTGGGACTACCGCTACACGTGGATCCGCGACGCCTCGTTCACCGTCTACGCGTTCATGCGCCTGGGCTTCGTTCAGGAAGCCAATGATTACATGCGCTGGCTGCGCGGGCGGGTCAGCGATTGCCACGGCAAATCGATGAAACTCAACATCCTCTATGCCATCGACGGCCGCCAGGAACTGCCGGAAACCGAACTCTCGCACCTCTCCGGCCATGGCAGTGCGACACCGGTACGGATTGGCAATCAGGCTTACGATCAGGTCCAGCTCGACATCTTCGGCGAGTTGATGGACGCGGTGTACCTGGTCAACAAATACGGTGACGCCATCTCCCATGAAGGCTGGAAACACGCTGTGGAAGTGGTCGATCAGGTCTGCGAAACCTGGGAGCAAAAGGACGTCGGCATCTGGGAAATGCGCGGCGAGCAGCATCACTTTCTGCACTCGCGGCTGATGTGCTGGGTCGCACTGGACCGAGCCATTCGCCTCGCCTCAAAACGCTCACTGCCCGCCCCGTTCGCCCGCTGGGACCAGACCCGACAGGCCATCTACGCGGACATCTGGGAAAACTTCTGGAACGAAGAACGCGGACATTTCGTCCAGTACATCGGCGGCACCGCCCTCGACGGTTCAATGCTACTGATGCCGCTGGTGCGTTTCGTCAGCGCCAAAGACCCGCGCTGGCTCGCGACCCTCGACGCCATCGAAAAGAATCTGGTGCGCGACGGCATGGTTTACCGCTATCGCAATGACGACACCCGAATCGACGGCCTCGACGGCACCGAAGGCGCCTTCGCCGCGTGCTCATTCTGGTACGTCGAATGCCTGGCCCGCGCCGGCCGGGTGGAAAAGGCGCATCTGGAATTTGAACAGTTGCTGAGGTACGCCAACCCGCTGGGGTTGTACGCCGAAGAGTTCGACAGCCATGCGCGGCATCTGGGCAATACGCCGCAAGCGCTGACGCATTTGGCACTGATCAGTGCGGCGAGTTTTCTGGATCGGAAATTGAGTGGGGAGAAGAGTTTCTGGCAGCCGTGAAACCAGGTAGCCCTGTGGCGAGGGAGCTTGCTCCCGCTGGGCTGCGAAGCAGCCCCACTCGGTGTGTCAGATAAAACGCGGTGGCGGAGTCTGCGACGGCTTCGCCGCCGAACGGGAGCAAGCTCCCTCGCCACAGGTTTTGCGTAGGCCAAAGCCTTACATTGCTTAAACAAAACCCGCCTCCACACCCGAAAATCCTTTGTTGCCAGCCGTTACTTCCCCCCCTACCATCGACCGTCAACGGGTACAGCGGAGCTGTCCAACAAAACCCGAATTCAAGGAACCAGAATGACCCAGCGCATCCACCGCAGCATCGACACCCCACTCCGGTCAGGCCTGAACCGTGATGAATTGTGGGAAGGCCAGGACAAAGGCCTGATCAAATGCTGGGAAATCGGCCGCCAACGCGCCGCCCGTTTCCCCGAACTCGCCCAACGCTGCCTTGCCGGCGAACTCCCGGTGCTGGGCTGGAAAGGTGGCGTCAGCCGCAGCCTGAAAAAACTCGAAAAATACGGATCCCTCAAATACCTCGCTCAGTGGCAAGGGTTACGCGGGGAAGATCTGGACATTGATTTGGGTGAAGAACGGGCGTTGACCTGTTCGCGGACCAACATGGTGGTGACGTTTACGCCGGATCGGTCGAAGTACTTCAATCAAGTGGCGGAAGTGGAAGTCTAGGAATTAGGCAAATTCAACCTCTCTGGAGTGTCGAATGAACAATGAAGCGCTGATCCACTTCACCAAAACTCCAAGTCTGTCGCTCGCCTACGAAGAACACGGCCCCACCACCGGCGAAGCCGTCATCCTCCTCCACGGCTTCCCCTACTCCCCCCGCGCCTACGACGAAATCGCCCCAGCCCTCGCCGCCAAGGGCTACCGCGTCATCGTCCCGTATCTGCGCGGTTACGGCCCGACCCGTTTCAACCACCCCGACACCCTGCGCTCCGGACAACAAGCCGCCCTCGCTCAGGATTTGCTGGATCTGATGGATGCGTTGGCCATTCAACAAGCCGCCCTGTGCGGCTACGACTGGGGCGGTCGGGCGGCGTGCATCGTGGCGGCGCTATGGCCCGAGCGTATTCGTTGCCTGGTGACCGGCGACGGTTACAACCTTCAGGACATTCCCCATTCCACCGAACCGTTGGACCCGGAAACCGAGTACCGCCTCTGGTATCAGTACTACTTCCACACGCCACGCGGCGTCGAAGGCCTGACGAAAAATCGTCGAGCCTTGTGTGAATTACTCTGGACGTTGTGGTCACCGACCTGGACCAAGGGCCCTGAGCTGTATCCCCTTAGTGCCCCGGCCTTCGATAATCCGGATTTCGTCGAGGTGGTGATTCACTCCTACCGCCACCGGTTCATGTACGCGCCCGGCGACCCGGCGCTGGAGTGGATCGAAGAAGCCCTGACCCGACAGCCGCCGATCAACGTACCGACGATTTCCCTGTGTGGGGCGGACGATGGCGTCGGACCGGCACCGGAGATGGACGAAGACATCGCCCATTTCACCGGGCGTTATGAGCGGCGAGTGCTGGCAGGTGTCGGGCATAACATTCCCGAAGAAGCGCCCGAGGCAACGCTCAGAGCGATACTGGATCTGCTGGAGGGCTGACGCTGAAACGCTCGCGATAGGCCTGCGGGGTCACGCCCATGGCCCGCAGGAAACTGCGTCGAAGCGTCTCTTCGCTGCCGAATCCGCATTGCACCGCCACCCGTTTGATCGGCACGCCGGTATCGCTGAGCAAACGTCGGGCGGTCTCGACCCGAATCAGTTCGATGGCCCGGGCCGGAGTCTGGCCGGTGTCGGCGCGGTAGTGGCGGACGAAACTGCGTTCGCTCATGCCGGCCTGCAAGGCCAGGGTCGGGATGCCCAACTCCTTGGTGAGGTTTTCACTGATCCAGGCATGAAGTTCGTCGAAACGGTTGCCTTCCTTTTGCAAAGAGAGGGTCACGCTGAACTGCGACTGGCCGCCGGGACGTTTCAGGAACACCACCAGTTGCCGGGCAACTTCCAGGGCCATCGTGCGGCCAAGATCTTCTTCGACCATGGCCAGCGCCAGATCGATACCGGCGGTGACCCCGGCCGAGGTCCAGACAGGACCGTCATTGATGAAAATCGGATTGGGCTCAACCTGCAGCCGCGGATGCTGCTGCGCCAACTGCTCGCAACGGGTCCAGTGAGTGACCACCCGCCGGCCATCGAGCCAGCCGCTGGCCGCCAGCAAAAATGCCCCGGTGCACACCGACGCTACCCGCCGACACCCCGTCGCATGTTCACGTACCCACGCCACCAGCGGTTGGTCTTCGGCCGCGTCGTAAACGCCCCAGCCACCGGCAATGATCAACGTGTCACTACCCTCTTCGGGCAACGGCTCGGCCAACAGCGCCAACCCCGCCGAGGACATCACCGCCCCGCCGCCGCTGGCAATCACCGACGGCGCATAAGGTGACGGAAAACCTTGCTGGCGGGAAATATCGTTGGCCGAGGCGAACACCTGCAACGGCCCGGTGACGTCGAGCAATTGCACATTGGCAAAGGCGAGCACGTGAATGGTTTTCGGCATGATTGGCGTAATTCGTGGGGTTATTGGCGTATACGCCAAATCCTACGAGCCTAAAGTGAAGTCGTCCACCCACTTCATGAGAAAAATGCCATGACGTTGCAGATCGGTTTTCTGTTGTTTCCACAGGTTCAGCAACTGGACCTCACCGGCCCTTACGACGTGCTGGCCTCGCTGCCGGACGTGAAGGTGCATTTGATCTGGAAGGACCTGATGCCGGTCACCGCGAGCACGGGCCTGGTGCTGAAACCGACCACCACGTTCGACGATTGCCCGAAGCTGGATGTGATCTGCATTCCCGGCGGCAGTGGCGTCGGGCCGTTGATGGAGGATGAAGAGACGTTGGCCTTCATAAAGACGCAGGCTGCCACCGCGCGTTACGTCACGTCGGTGTGTACCGGCGCGCTGGTGCTCGGTGCAGCGGGGTTGCTGAAGGGCAAACACGCCACCACTCACTGGGCTTATCACGAATTGCTGGTGCCTTTGGGGGCGATCCCGGTGAAGGATCGGGTGGTGCGCGACGGCAATCTTCTAACCGGTGGCGGGATCACGGCGGGCATCGATTTTGCCCTGACCCTGGCCGCGGAGCTGTTCGATAAGGACACGGCAGAGCTGGTGCAGTTGCAGCTGGAATACGCCCCGGCACCGCCGTTTGCGTCGGGCAGCCCTGAGACGGCTCCGGTCAGAGTGCTGGAGGAAGCCCGCAAACGTGCTGCCGGGTCATTGAAACTGCGCTCGGAAATCACTGAACGTGCAGCAGCGAAACTCGATCAGTTGTCAGCACGCTGATCCATCCCGACCGGCAGCCAGTGCCTGGCTGCCGATTCCCCCGGCGAAAATGATGCGCCTAGGATTTTCCATCGCCCATAAAAAAACCCGCCTAAGCGGGTTTCTCAAGACCATTTCGACATCCTGTCGGCAGCCGTCCTGGCCAATGGTCGATCATCCGTGATCCTGAGCGCTTCCTGCGACTCAGTTGATGGATCCAGATTAAACACATCGGTGAAGCGTAAACAGAGGACATACCAGCGCTCTGGCGTAAGCCATTGACCATTCAGTCATGAAGCCCTCTCCAGCTACACGAAACTAATCTGCCCAAAGCCTTTTCGACAGACCAAAAAAAACCCGCCGAAGCGGGTTTTCCCAAGACCATTACGACTCCCTGTCGGCAGCGATTCCTTGCTTATGGTCGATCATCCGTGATCCCGAGCACTTCCTGTGCTTCGGTTGATGAGGCTAGATTACGCTTCGGATCCAATGTGCAATAGACGACATAGCTACCATCGCGTGTAGGACATTCGCTATAGCCGCCCTTCCGAAAACCCTTAGACGGCTCAGGTATCGAGCATTGAAGCCGCGAGTTTCGCGGCCTGTAGCTGACCTTCGGCCGCCAGGGCGTCGTCATCCTCGAGAAACCAGGCTGCCGACAATCCGGCAAACGCCAACACCCATTGCAGTAACCGTCGACGCTCGAGGCCGGCGGCGTCAGCCACCACCGCTATCTGCCTGTGGAAACGCTGAGGATCAGTCGACGTCGGCAAGTCGGGATTACAGATCAGGTTGGCGTAATCGAATCCGCGCTCACCGATCACCCGCTTGGGATCGATGGCCAGCCAACCCCGCGGGCCGAAGTCCAGAACATTGTCGTGATGCATGTCGCCGTGCAGCACCACGACGTCCTGCGGCTCAGCCAACAAGACTTCGGCAGTGGCGAGACTGAGGGAATAAGGGCCGCCAAACTGTTCAGCCGCCAAACGCAGCGACTTGAACCATGGCGCCAATGGAACCAGGGGCGGTGGTGGCGACGGCCGCGGCGCGTGCAGCCGCGCCAATGTCGCACACAATATCTGGCTGGCTTCGTCGTCCTGACCGTTGAGCGCCATGTGCATCAGCGATCGCTGGCCCATGGCACGCTCGATCAACAACCCGTCACCGTCATGGGCATAGACGCGGGCAGCGCCCTCGCCGCCCCACCAGGTCATTAACAGATTGCCGAACTTTTCTTCGGCATCGACAGCAATCTTCAACATCGCCGGCACATCACCCATGCGCACCGGTAATAAACGACTGCCGGGCGTGATGATCGGTTCACCGTCCGGCACCAGCGCCCAGCGTTTCAGCCAAGGTTCGAACATGCAGCCATCACTCTTCCTGACGCTCGCGGGCCTTGGCACTGACTTTGAGAAACTCTTCGATGTTGTTCATCTGTTCATCCCAACCGCGGCTGTCCATGCGGAACGCCTTGAGCCTGCGCGTCTGAGGGATGTGATCGAAACCGGACTCGGTGACCTTGAGTAACGTGCCTTCATCCATGTCTTCGAGCTCGAACTTCACCAGCGTGGTGGGTTCCTGGGAGTAATCGAGCTCAGGCTCCACGGCATACGGGTGCCAGCGAAACGAAAACACCCGTTCCGGCTCGACCCGCTCCACCAGTACGTTCCACAGCAAGTGTTCATAACCCGGGTACGTAATCTGCCCCTGGGTCCATTCACCGGCGACAAAACGCTTGCCCTCCAGCGCCACGCCAAACCACTGCCCAAAGGCTTCGGCATTGGCCAGCACACGCCAGACCTGCGAGCGCGGCGTTTTGAGCAGGATCTTCCTTTCGATGCGATCTGATGCTGGATTCATAAGTCACCTCCTGTACTGAACAGTAGGCCTGTAAGACCACAAGACCAACCCTAAAGTTGTATCAATCGGGTATCGCAATCAACCCTGTACGAAATATTCAGCTGCATTTCCAAGTGTAACTGCTGGTTTGAAAACAAAACGAGTAGACCAAAACTGCTAACGTTAAAAACGAAATTGACTCAGACAAGGACGATTCATGCAGCTTTCACTTACGGAGCGTTATCGCGGAGCCCTGCTGGGCCTGGCCTGCGGTGATGCCGTCGGCACCAGCGTCGAGTTCCAGCCACGCGGCTCGTTCAAGCCCCTGACCGACATGGTGGGTGGCGGCCCTTTCAATCTGAAACCCGGGCAATGGACCGATGACACCTCGATGGCGCTGTGCCTGGCCGAAAGTCTGCTGAGTAAAAACGGCTTCGAGGCGGCCGATCAGATGGGTCGTTACTTGAATTGGTGGCAATGGGGTTATCTGAGCTCGACGGGTGAATGCTTCGACATTGGCATGACCGTACGCGACGCCCTGACGCGTTATCAGGAAACTGGCGAACCGTTCGCCGGTTCCACCGATCCCCGCACGGCAGGCAACGGCTCGCTGATGCGCCTGGTGCCGGTGGTGCTGTATTACTTTCCCGACCGCGACCGAGTTCTCGCCTTTTCCGCACACAGCTCGCGAACCACCCACGCCGCACCGGAAGCGATCGAATGCTGTCAGTTGTTCGCCGAGCTGATCTACCGAGCGTTGCAAGGCGCGTCCAAGGCAGAAGTACTCAGCTTGTCAGAAACGACATGCCTGGAACCCAAAGTGGCCGCCATCGCGCGAGGCGATTATTTCGGTAAACCTGAAAGCGAAATCCATGGCAGCGGTTACTGCGTTGCTTCACTGGAAGCGGCCCTCTGGTGCTTTCATCAGACTGACAGTTTTGAAGCCGCCATCCTGAAAGCCGCCAACCTGGGCGACGACGCCGATACCACTGCCGCCATCGTTGGCCAGTTGGCCGGGGCTCATTACGGTGTGCAGGGCATTCCCGACCGTTGGCTGGAGAAGTTACATTTGCGTGAAGACATCGAAGCCACGGCTGACGCTTTGCTGCGGGCAGCCACCCTCACGCAATCAGGAGCACGCGATGAATAGCCTGCATGGCAGCTGTTTGTGTAAAGCCATCGAATACGAAGTCGATAGCCTCGACATGCCCATCAGTCATTGTCACTGCCAAACCTGTCGCAAGGCACACGCGGCGGCATTCGCCTCGACAGCCGGGGTCATGCGCGAACATTTTCGCTGGACCAAAGGTCAGGACCGTCTGAGCAGCTATGAATCGTCGCCGGGCAAGCTTCGGCATTTCTGTTCGGTCTGCGGATCACACTTGATGGCTGAACGCTTGGCCCAACCCCACGTCATTGTTCGTGTGGCGACACTGGACGATGACCCGAAAATGACGCCTCAGGCGCATATCTGGACGTCACATGATGTGCCGTGGCTTGGCTATGAATCGATTAAAAAATGCCCTGAATGGCAAACATAAAGGGTCGAACACGGCACTAAACTGCATCCCGACTTTCCTGTTACAGCGAGAATCCCATGTACCCACGCTTTCTTCTGGCTCTGACGCCTCTGCTGTTCACTACCGCTGCTTATGCGGTGGACTGCGACAACGCCACCGATCAGGCCACGATGAATCAGTGCGCGGCGCAGCAGCACAAGGCGGCGGACAAGGAGTTGAATGCGCTTTACCAGCAGATCAACGAGCGTTTGAAGAGCAACCCGGAAAGCAAAAAGCTTCTGATCGGGGCGCAGCGTTCGTGGATTGCGTTTCGGGATGCCGAGTGCAAGTTCTCGAGCGCCGGGGTGGAAGGCGGGAGTGTGTATCCGCTGATCTACAGCAACTGTGTTACTGAGTTGACCAAGGCGCGGGTTGAGACTTTCAAGAATTATCTGAAGTGTCAGGAGGGGGATTTGAGTTGTCCGGTGCCGGGGGCTTGATGATTCGGTGATCTTGAGGGCCTCATCGCGGGCAAGCCTTGCTCCTACAGGTTTGTGTCGTTCGCCTGCGTTGTGAACGACTCAAATCCGTAGGAGCAAGGCTTGCCCGCGATGGCGTCCGCACGGGCGAATCGATTACCGAACAAATATCTGCGCCGTCGTGATCGCCATATCCCCACCCGGCAACTTGATGCTGCCAATCTGCTTCATGCTCTCGGAATCAAAGATCGCCACATCATTAAACGTCCCGGCCAGGTAAATCTTGCTGCCGTCCTTGTTGAACGAAATGCAGTAGTAGGAATGTTCCAGCGTCGCCGCCTGGAGCATTTTCTTCTCCTTGATGTCGTACTTCGCCAAACGGTTCAGCACGCCAAACATCAGGTTCGGATCCTTCGGTGAGCGCATGCCGCTGAAGTAGATTTCCGTCAGAGGACCGAAGTCGGTGGTTTCGGTCTTGCCGGTTTTCAGGTCGATGCTGAACAGCCCGTAGAGGTACTCGGCGGTCGCTGGATCCTGCTTCTTGTCCTTGAATTTCGCCGCGGTGTAGAGCAGCGAGAGGTCATGGCGATAAGTCTGCTGGTTCCACACGTAGAGCACGTCCGGTGCGCTGTAGTTCGGGCGCTTCCAGTGGCGGCTGGGGATCAGCACGTCGAACTTGCCGGTCTTCACATCGACCTTGTAGACATCCGCCCCGGCCACATACAGCGTGCCGTCGTCACCACTCTGCATGATGGTCAGCTGTCGTGGCGCCGGGAAACTGCGCACGGGTTTGGCGTCCATGCCGGCGTCGGTGGCGTACACATCGAGCCGCGGTTGCTGCACTTCGTAGCGGTCGTTGAGCATCAACGTCGGGTTGGCAATGGTGAACAATTCCTTGCCGTCGTGGCTGAGGGTAAAGGCGAACATGGACCGCGCTTTCTCCCCCGGTTTCTGGGCGATGCTGGCGTGGAACACCTGCTTGCAGCTGTCGAGTTCAACACCGTAGACATCCGCGTAGTGGTTGTTCAGCACGTAAGCGGTCTTGCGGTCCGGCGACAACTGAACGGTGCCGGGACCGAAGGCATCCGGCATTTTGCAGGTCTTGAACAGGGTGTCGGTGGCCAGGTCGATGACGTGCAGGTTGTTCGGGTAATTAGTGGTCACCATGTACTCGTGACCGGTTTCGAGTGCAGTGTTTTCATCGGCCATAAGAGTGAGCGAACAGACGCTCAGGACGGCAAACGCGGCCAGGCCGCAGGCTTTGATGCTAGGCATGCTGGAATCCTTTTATCTGACCGATTACTTGTCTTTTGGAAAGACAGTCCCGAGGTTGCGCCAGTTGTCGTTGGACGCCTGGGCATCCTTGTTCCAGTCCGGGTAGGTGCTCATCATGTCGGGCACCTGGGCCGGCCACCAGCAAGGGTCGGAACATCCGTAAAGGTCGGCTTCCATCGGCTGGCACAGCGACGACACACCGCCAAAGGCGTCGATTTCCCAACCCGGGTCGGTGGTCGAGGCGCAGCCGGCGACGGAACTCATCGCCACCACCTCTTCGATGCGGTTTTCGGCCGCGGCCTCATCGAGTTTCAGCGCTTTATTATTGATTGCCTTGAGATGTTTCATATCAGTGAGCCTTGCGCGGAGTGATGTAGCTGCTGATAAACGCAGGGTTGTGGGCCATGATCCGGGTGTAGACCTCGATGCCGAAGTCGACCCAGTCACGCATCAGTTCGCAGTAGTGATAGGTCGGGTGGGTCGGGTCGCCGTAACGGGCGTAGCTCTCGTGGTAGCAGCCGCCGGAGCAGAGATTGCGGATCTGACAGTCCTCGCAACCGGTGTTGGTACGGTCCAGGCGCTGGGACAGGAAGTCGTTCAACTCCACCTGCTTCACACCGCTGTGGACATTGCCGAAGGTCGGCAACGATGAGCCGGTAAAACGGTGGCACAGGTTCAATTCGCCCTTGTGATCCACCGCCAGCATTTTCAGGCCCGCGCCGCATGGCAGGGCTTTTTTGTGGCCTTCGTGGATGTCGGTGATCAACTGGTGCAGGTTGGAGAAACCGATGTTGCGATGCTCCAGCGCCGCTTCCAGATAACGCCGGCCGAGTTTCTTCATGTTGGCGAAGACTTCGATCAGCTCGTCGCTGGACAGGTTGAAGGTGCTGATGTCGCCGGAGGTCACCGGAGCAAACCCGACCTCGGCAAAACCCAGTTCGTTGAACAGGTGATCCCAGATGGTTTCGACGTCGGTGACGCCGGTGGTCAGGGTGACACGGGCACCGACCGGACGACTGTTGTAACGCGACAGCAGCATCTCGGCCTTGCGCCGCACCACGTCGTACGTGCCCTGCCCACCCACGGTGATGCGGTTGCGGTCGTGCACGGTTTTCGGTCCGTCGATACTGACTGACAGGCCGAAACGGTGGGCGTTGAGGTAGTCCACGGTTTCTTCGGTGAGCAGCGTCGCATTGGTGGTCATGACGAACTCGACGAACTTGCCCGCCTCGCGGAAACGCTTCTCGCAATAGTCGACCATGTACTCGATCAGCTTGCGATTGCTCAGCGGCTCACCACCGAAAAACACCACGGTGAAACGCTCTTCGTCCGGCGATTCACGCAGCAGCATTTCCACCGAGGCGACCGCCGTTTCGACGTCCATTTTCTTGCCGGCCGACGGCTTGTCCAGGTCTTCCTTGTAGCAGTAGGTGCAGCTCAGATTGCAGCCGGTGTTGACGTTGAGCACCACGGTGTTGATCGCCGTGCGCTCGACCCGTTTGGTGCCGATGTCCGGGGTCAGCGGCGAGCCGTCGCTGACCAGCTCCAGAGACATCAACTCACGCAAGGTCTCGGTGATTTCCTCACCGTTGAAACGTGACGCCAAGCGCTGGATCAAGTCCTCCGACGAACAGCCGGGACCGCGCAAGGTATCGATGATGGTGCCCGTCAGCTCATCGCTGGCGAACAGCGAACTGCTAGGGATGTGAAACAGCATGCGGTCGGCATCGACGTGCACTTCGTGCAGGTTCCGCTCAACCAGATTCAAAATAGCGCCCATTGCAACCTCCTGTGCAAACCCCGTTCTACGGGGCTCACGGTCATTCCAAAAAAATGTCTGAAGCCGTTGAAGTCAGCCAGCTCACGTTTTCAACATCATGGAATGGGTGGATTGTTCCAGCGTTGCACGGTGACGATCATGTGGCCTTCGCCGGTCAGGGATTTCCCTGCATCGTCGACGGCGGCGATCACCTTGAGGTTGCCGGCATTGTTGGTAGACATTTTGCGCTGCGGGTTAGGCCCGGCATCGCCCGGTGTGAACACGCCGCTGTCAGCCTGCATGGTGCCGGCGAACTTGACGTCCTCGTCTTCCTTGGCGCGGTCGTCGAAAGCTTCGACCGACCACTGCGCCGGGAACACGCCGATACGATACGGCTTGCCATCAACGCCCTTGCCCCAGGCTTCGGCATCAAAACGGCCCTGGACTTTCGGGGTCGAACCACCGCCCTCGCCGATCCGCGCCACCGAGAACTCGGGCACGACTTTGACTTCGGCGATCTTGCTGTAGACCGACAGGGTCGGGCCTTTCAGCGTGCCTACGGTGACGTTGCGCAGACCCGGTTGAGCATTGGCGGCGGCCTTGAGTTTGACCTTGATCCGACCCGGGCTCTGCTCGATGACTTCGACCACTTCCACACCTTTGCCGAAGTTCGGTTTGCCGGTGAGACCGCTGCCGACAAGGGTGACTTCAGTTTCAGCGCCAGCCTTCAGATAACCCGGCTGCACCGCCAGCAAACGGCTGCTGCCCTGCTTGGCGGCGACGAAGTCCAGACCTCGCTCATCATGCTCGGCCTCGAACATCCGGCCCTGCATTGCGTTGCCTTGGGCGGCGAACACTTGGCGCATGGTCACGCCGTCGATGGTCACGTTGCCGCGCCATTCGTAACCGGTGTAGAGAATCGCACTGCCATCACCGTTGAACGGGCTGCCGTCGGCGTATTGGCCTTTGACGCTGACCTTGAACGTGTCGCTGCCATCGGCCGTGACGCTCATCACACCGGCCAATTCACCCTTACCCGGCAAATGGCCGCTGAAGCTCCAGTCGCCCACCAGCACTTCGGCTTTTGGCGCGGTGCTCAGCCATTTTTTCCAGGCCGGGTTGTCCAGCGGATAACGCTTGGCCAACAGCGGCACCATGTCTTTTCGAGCAAGGTCGAACCAGTCGCGGTCGCGAGACAGCGCCTGGTATTCCAGGGACGGCCATTGGCCGAGGTGGAAGTTCACCAGACGCTCCCATTCCTGGGCCGGACGCCGTTGCAGGGCGACCCGCGCACCGGAGTGGCAGCGGCCGCACATCTGGCTGGTCTGGTCGTCGAACTTCTCGGCAGTATTGAGTCGACGCTCCAGCGCATAACGCACGCCATCGGTCTCGCTTGGGGCCAGGCCTTGGGTGTCGGCCAGGTATTTGACCAGGGTTCGGCGGTCGTCATCGCTGATCTGCAAACCGTGCATGGTTTGCATGCGGGCGATGCTCATCAGCCAGCCTTCAGGGGTTTTACGCTGGTGGCTGATGCGGCTCAGGGCGTTATCGGCTTCGGGGGTATGACAGCCCTGACAGGTTTCCTTGAGGATGGTCTGAGCGTCACGGGCTGCCAGGCTGTAAGGCGAATGCAGCGCCACACAAGCGGCCACGGCCAGCAGACTGGCACTCAGGCCTGATCGGAGTTTTCTCTTCATCAACGTCGAACCTCACGGTGCTTTCTTATTTTTGTGGCTTATCGTTTTTATGGTTTCTGCCGTCGGCGGCGCACCGCTGACGGAGGCAGGAGAAACGTCTGCAATGAGCAATACACGGAGCGTGCCAGCTTGCCGATTACCTTTTAAATCAAGACGTTGTGTGAAGATGAATGCTTTTCGCTATCGCTGAACGAGATCGCCAGCGTCTAATATCGCGACAGTTGTTGCAGTCTGAGACAGCATAGATGGCCAGACCGGAACAGTTCATCGGCCGACGATTGACGACGCCCCCCTGCAAGCGCGAAATGGTCGTTCACCGATTGCCACCAGGGGATAGAAAAATGGCAAGCATCACTGTCCTGGCGGGGGACTTTCTGCAGGGTGATGGAGAGTACAGAGACGGCGTTTTCACCCTCAGAACGTCGCTTCACCCATGGCCCGGCATCACCCTCCCGCTCTCATCGTTCAAGTCTGTGGAAGTGGCCAACGAGGATTCGATCAACAACATCAAGGATGCCATCGGCTTTGGCGTGGCCGGGGCCATGCTGTTGGGGCCCATCGGCGCAATCGCCGGGTTCATGCTGGCTGGCAAGGAAACCGAAGTGACCTTTCTGGCGACACTCAAGGACGACAGAAAGCTGTTGGCTGCCGTGGATGGCAACACGTTCGAAGAAATTTCCCGTAAGTTTGCAGCCTGAATAATCGACGCGGGCCGCACCGTTTTCCACGGTGCGGCGTGCGCCGGTTCAGATGTCGTAGGTGGGGTGAACGCTTTTGTGTACGTCGATCTCGTGCTGCATGTCCGCCACCAGCGACGCGATCGCATGGGGACTGTCCAGTGTCCACAGGGGAACGTGGGTGGCCACTATATCCACTTTGCCGGTCATGCAGTCGCAGACCCGAATCGTCAGGGACTGGTCCGCCGCCATGGTGCAGGTGCACACGGAGGGCAGAAAACTGTGCTCAATGATGTTTTGAATTTCCAGGGTTGAAAGGAACATCGTTACCTCCCTCACGCCAGATATATTGCCGGATGAACGGTCCGTCATTTCACCCACCGATCCTGAAAATTCTAATCCTCATTAGTGGAGGTCTCAAGGTCGCCACCCGGTTGCTCGTCGTCTCATAGTTGTCGCAATTTGCAACAACCTCACAGCGCCCGCTATTCCCTTGAACGCCCCAAAACCCCGCCAGCCAAGGCCGGCTCTGCCTTTGCGGGCACTTGGCACAGCCATTGCGAAAGCCTCGTTCTCACGAACAACAAGAGGTCTCGCCATGCCCCTCCCTTATTTGCTTCCCGCCACTTCGGCGTTCATCCAGCGCGCCCCACGCATGCTCATCGGCGGCGACTGGGTCGAGGCCGCCGACGGCCAGACCATGCCCCTGCACAACCCGGCCACCGGCGAAGTGCTGTGCGTCGTGCCACGGGCCACGCCTGAGGATGTCGACCGCGCCGTGCTCGCCGCCCGTCAGGCCTTTGATGATTCGGCCTGGACCCGCACCCGGCCTCGGGAGCGGCAGAACCTGCTGTGGAAACTCGCCGATCTGATGGAGCGCGACGCCGAACTGCTGGCGCAACTGGAATGCCTGAACAACGGCAAAAGCGCGGCGGTGGCCCAGGTGATGGACGTGCAACTGTCCATCGACTTCCTGCGCTACATGGCCGGTTGGGCGACCAAGATCGAAGGCTCCAGCGTTGAAGTGTCGTTGCCGTTGATGCCCAACGATCAATTCCACAGTTTCATCCGCCGCGAAGCGGTGGGCGTGGTCGGCGCCATCGTCGCCTGGAACTTCCCGCTGCTGCTGGCCTGCTGGAAACTCGGCCCGGCCCTGGCCACCGGTTGCACCGTGGTGCTCAAACCCGCCGACGAAACCCCGCTGACCGCGCTGAAACTAGCCGAGTTGGTGCTGGAGGCCGGTTACCCCGAAGGCGTATTCAACGTGGTCACGGGCACCGGCATCACCGCAGGTTCCGCCCTGACCCACAATCCGCTGGTGGACAAGCTGACATTCACCGGCTCCACCGCCGTGGGCAAGCAGATCGGCAAGATCGCCATGGATTCCATGACCCGGGTGACCCTGGAACTGGGCGGCAAATCGCCAACCATCGTCATGGCCGACGCCGACCTGAAGACCGCCGCAGCCGGTGCCGCCGGCGCGATTTTCTTCAACCAGGGCCAGGTGTGCTGCGCAGGTTCCCGGCTGTATGTGCAGCGTAAGCATTTCGACAATGTGGTGGCGGACATCGCCGACATCGCCAACGCAATGAAGCTCGGTAACGGCATGGATCCGAGTGTCGACATGGGCCCGCTGATCTCGGCGCGTCAGCAGGAGCGGGTTTACGGGTACATCGAAAAGGGACGGGAAAGTGGTGCGACGATCGCCTGTGGCGGTGAGCAGTTCGGGCCGGGGTTCTTCGTCAAACCGACGGTAATTGTGGACGTCGATCAGAAGCACTCACTGGTGCAGGAGGAGATCTTCGGGCCGGTGCTGGTGGCGATTCCGTTCGATGATGAAGCCGATGCGTTGCGCATGGCCAATGACAGTCCGTATGGGCTTGGGGCGAGCATCTGGTCGAACGATCTGGCGGCGGTGCACCGGATGATTCCGCGGATCAAGTCGGGGTCGGTGTGGGTCAACTGCCACAGTGCCCTGGACCCGGCGTTGCCGTTTGGTGGGTACAAGATGTCAGGGGTTGGGCGGGAGATGGGGTATGCGGCGATTGAGCATTACACCGAGTTGAAGTCGGTGTTGATTAAGTTGTGATCTGCGGCGCCCTCACGGGCGCCATCGCGAGCAAGCTCGCTCCCACAGGGTTTTGTGGTGAAGCTGCAATATCTGGCATCACACAAATCACTGTGGGAGCGAGCTTGCTCGCGATAGGGCCAGCCCGGACAACATGAATCTCAGGGTTTGAACCCCTGAGCTAACAACCAACTGCGAACCACCCTTCCCTGCTCCCCCGTCAACCCCGCCAACGCCTGCTCGGCCGGTTCGGTCCGCAACCGCCGCACCAACGGCGCCAACTCAACCCCTTGCACATGCCAGATCCCCAGCGGCTGATCCGCCGTTATCACCACCTCAGCCTCATCCACAAAACCGTCTTTCAACACCGGCGCGCACTCAATCCTCAACGAGGAAAAATCCGCCTCGGCATGCGCCACCTCAGCATCCGGCCACTGCCGCCGCGCCTGCCAGAATGGCTGCTGCAACCAACGCTGCTCATCGGCATAAAAATCCCGCCCGATCCGCGCAAAACGCAAAAACAACTGCTCCACCCGTTGCTGATGAAAGCGCTGAGCCAGCGCCGCTCGCTCGGGTTTACGCAACAACGTGTTGATCACCGTCGGCGCCTGTAACGCCGAGGACAATGACTGAAAAATCCCGTTGCCCGACAGCGGATCCACCGCCATCGCCGCATCCCCTACCCGAATCCAGTTATCGCCACACACCTGCGGGCACAAAATCGCGGTACTGCTGCGTGCATGCAGTTGCAGGTCAGTTTCCGGCCCTGCACCGAAAAACGCCCGCGCCAACGCCGAACCCTGACGTCGCTCCCGACAGTAATCGAGCAACTGCGCCTTGCCCGGCAATTCAGCACTGGCCACGTCCACGGTCCATTGCCAGTAACACTGACCGTCGGCTCGCCGGGCCATCCAGGCCCAGCCGTCCTCAAGACTTTCCACCGCGCTGGCGGTGCTGCCCGGCGCGCCTTGCCAGCGATTGAGCAGGCTGACCGTCTCCGGCCCGCGCTGGCCTTTGCCGAGCGAAGGTGCCTGACGCCCACGCGCCTCAACCAGAAAATCCGTCAGCAGCGCCTCGCGCCCTTCGACCTCGATCCGATGCCCCGAAGCCGATGACTGCACCGTCAGCACGCGGCCTTCGATCAGCTCAACGCCAGCCAGGCGCAGGTCCTCGCGCAAGCCTCGATCAAAGCTCGGGCGATCCAGTAAAAATTCGATGTTTTGCGCATGCTGCTGGCCGTTCCATGACACCTGTCTTTGGGACGGCAGCGCTGCATCCGCCAGCGCCTGATGTAGCCCCGCGCCACGCAAAGCCTCCAGCACCCGAATGGAGACGCCTTCCAGCGCCGCAAACCGCCGCCATTCGCTGACCAGCGTCACGGGATAACCGAGCCGACGCAAACCCAAGGCAACCGCCGCTCCCGCTGGCCCTGCGCCAAGAATCAAAATCATGGCCCGAAGCGCCGTTCAGGGCCGCGATAACGGGCATTCTCCCGCAGCCATTCGATGACCTGTTCGTTGCTCGCCTCGGGATGTGCCACCAGGAAACCCGCAATGTGCCCGCTCAACGCCGCACAGCCGAGGCTGGCGCCAGACTGCCCCGGATAGGTGCCATGCACACACGCGGCGAAATCCGCTTGAGCGCTGTTGAGCCACGACCATTCCTGTTCGGCGCAACGCGCATCGCCGGTGACTCGCAGCACCTGTGGATAATTCGCCGGAAACACGCCCTCGCCCTGCGCCGGGCTGGACGCACAGAGCAAAACACCTCGCGCTACCGCCGCGGCACAGGCTTCACGCAACAGGCTACGATCCTGACGCAGACCGAGGCTCAAATTGATCAGCCGAACGTCCTGCGCCACCAGCCAATCAATTGCCGTGGCGATCTGCAACGCGCTGGTGACTCCACGCTGGTCGAACACCTGTGCCACGCAAAATACCGCCGAAGGCGCCCGTCGACCGATGGCCTCGATCACCGCGCTGCCGTGACCCAGCGGATCGTCGCGCAAGTCGCTTTCGGCCAGGCCATCCGCCAGCAACGAGAAGCGCCGCCCGGCGATCACCTGCACCCGCTGCGCCGCCGAGTGACCGCTGTCCACCACGCCAATCCGCAGCTCAGGCTTCATGCAACACCGTTTTTGAAGTGAGTACGCCGTCGAGCAATTCAAAGCGCAAATCGGCATCAGCCAAGGTTGAAGGACGGTGACTAATCAGAATTCGCGTACGCCCGGCAAACAGACGATCAATGGCTTCGATGACTTCGCGCTCGGTGGCTTCATCCACCGCCGAGGTCGCTTCGTCCAGCACCAGAATCAATGGATCCTGCAACAGCGCCCGAGCGATGGCGATGCGCTGTTTCTGCCCGCCGGACAACTGCTGACCACGCTCGCCCAACGGGCTGTCGAGGCCTTCGGGCAACGACTCGATCAGGCTGTCGAGTTGCGCCAGCCGTGCGACTTCGGCAATCGCTTCACGGCTGGCGTCCGGCACCGCGTAGGCGAGGTTGTCGGCGAGGCTGCCGCGAAACAGCACGATGTCCTGACTGACCACGGCAATCCGCCGACGCAACTGGAACAGGTCCAGTTCGCGCAGATCGACCTCTCCCAGCAACACCCGGCCCGACTGCGGATCGTGGTGCCGTTGCAGCAGGTCGATCAGGGTTGATTTACCGACGCCAGAGCCGCCGCTCAGGGCGACTTTCAAACCGTAGGGAATTCGCGCTTCGATGCCGCGCAAAGTTGTCGGGCGACCGGGATGACTGAAGTGCACATCGTCGAAACGCAGTTCGCCGGAGGTCGGCATCGGCTGCGGCGTGACCGGGGTGAGAACGGTCGGTTCTTCACCGCGCAACTCCATCACGCGACCGAGGCTGACGGTCATTCGTTGGACCGCGACATAGAGCCCGAGCAGGCTCTGTACCGGTCCGACGGCCATGCCCAGATAGGTGGAAAACGCGATCAGCGCGCCCAGTTGCCAGGTCCCCTGCACCACCCAATATCCGCCGATCAGGAACGCACAGGCACGGGACAGAGACGTCAGTGTGCCGGGCACCGCCTGAGTAAAAAACTCGGTGACTTGCAGGCGCAGCAACTGGCTCATGTAGCCTTGACCCAACGTTTCCAGGCGCCGCGATTCGCGCTGTTGCTGGCCGGCAGACTGGATGAACTTCATCACCGGCAAGGTCTCGACCATGAACGAGGACATATCCGCCGAACGCTCGCGCAATTGCCGCACATCGCGCTCGACCTTGCGTCGCATCCAGCGCAGCCAGAGTACGTCGAGGGGAATCAGCACCAGCGCCAGCAACGAGAGTTTCCACGACAGGGTCAGCAACATCGCCACGGCGCAGACCAGACCGATTACGCTCGACACCGCAGAGAACAACGAGTCCACGGCAAAGCGCTGGATCTCAGCAACGTCGCCATCGAGGCGCGACATCAGGTCACCGATGCGCCGCTGTCCGTAAAAACTCGGCGAGAGGGTTTGCAGATGTCGGTAAAGGTCATCGCGCAGGGCAAACAGAATCCGCCCGGACAGCCGCGTGTGCAGGTACCGGTTGATCCCCGACAGCGCAGTGCCCAACAACCCGGCCACGATCATCAGACCGGCGATCAGCACCAGCATCGGAAAGTTTCGCGCCAGCAAGCCATCGTCGATCAGCAGTTTGGTCAGCCAAGGCTGGACCAGCACCAGCAACGAGGCGCAGACCGATAACCCGAGCAACCCGGCAATCGCCAGACGATGCGGCCGCACGAAGCTGTAGAGCCAGTGCAACGCCGCTTGCAGGGCTTCGGGGTTCTGGCTGTCGATCAGCCGAACGATCAAGCGCTGCATCACGAGCGCAACTGTTTGAGCTTGCGATACAAGGTCGCGCGGCTGATGCCCAAGGCGTCGGCGGCGGCCGAGACGTTGCCCTGGTGAGTGTCCAGGGACTGGCGAATCAGCTCCAGTTCGTTTTCGCGAATGCTCCCGGCCTGAGGGCGTTCGGTAGCGGTCAACTCGTCGAGCATGCTGTCGGGCAAGTGGTCGAGGGTGAGTACGGTGTCCCCCGGCTCGCGCATGGCCAGCGCAGTGCGCAGGACCATTTCCAGTTGGCGGATGTTGCCCGGCCAGTGATAGCCGCCGAGCAAGCGGTTCAAATCGTCATGCAGGACCATCGCCGGTGCATCCAGTTTGGCTAGCAGACGAGCGACCAAACCGCTGAAATCCTCACGCTCGCGCAAGGCCGGGAGCATTACGCTGATACCGTTGACCCGATAAAACAGGTCCTCGCGGAAGTGTTTTTCTTCGACCAGTCGCTTGAGGTCGCGGTGCGTGGCGCAGATCAATGCGACGTCGATGTCTTGCTCTTCGCCGGCGCCCAACGGTGCCACTTTGCGGTCCTGCAACACCCGCAACAGACGGGCCTGCAAGGCCAGCGGCATGTCGCCGATTTCATCGAGAAACAAGGTGCCGCCATGGGCCTGTTGCAGACGACCGATCATGCCGCCGCGGCGCGAGCCGGTGAACGCACCTTCGCGGTAGCCGAACAATTCCGACTCGATCAGGCCTTCGGGGATCGCCGCGCAGTTCACCGCGACAAAGGGTTTGTCGCAGCGGGTGCCGGCCATGTGCAGGGCGCGGGCGATGACTTCCTTACCGGTGCCGGTTTCACCCAACAGCAACACCGGCAGCTCATTGGCCAGGCCTTGACGGGCCATGCGCAAGGCTCGGGCATAGCGCACATTGCTGCCGGCCAGAGACTCCAGATCCGGTTGTGCTTTGGCGGTTTTCGCTGTGCTGCGCGGCGGCGTGCTGACGTTGATCGAACGCTGCGGCGCACGCAGGGTTTTGTAGAAAAACTCACCTTTGGCCGTTTGCAAACTGCCGACACCGCCCTGATGCAGACGCGACAGAAGTTGCAGGCCATCGACACCCAGAAACTCTTCGCAGCGTCGACCGACCAGCGCCGAGCGCTCGGCATGCAGCAACTGACAGGCCTGGGCGCTGACCGCGAGAATCTGCCCGCCAAGGCTCACCGCCAACAGGCCTTGCCAAGGGGATTCGAGGTATTGCCGGCGGCTGTGGAAGGCCAGGACGATCTCGTCCGGATAACTGGCGTTGAACACCCGGCTTTCGATCTGGCTGACGGCCATCGCCAGCAACGCGGTGCTGTCGTGAACGCGGCCCAGCGGGCCTTCGCGCGTCAGGTCGAGTACGCCGAGGATGTCGCCTTGGGGGCAATGGATCGGCACCGAGGTGCAGGAGAAATCGGTCAGGCGATCGAGGTAATGTTCGCCGCAATCGATCATCGTTGGCCGGGCTTCCACCAGTGCAGTGCCCAACGCGTTGGTGCCGCGAGCGGCTTCGCTCCAGCAGGCACCGAGGGTGATGTCTTGCAGGCCGCTGCCCTTGAGGCGATCGGCGCGTCCTTCGACAGCGAGGATGGTGGCGTCGGAATTGGCGAGGATGATCAGCCCTTCCTTGCCCTGACGCTCGGCCAGGTAATCGATGGCCGGCAATGCCGCATCGATCAGCAGCCGATTGCTCGCCAACAGCACGTCGAGGCTCGCGCTCGATTCCAGCGCCAGCTCGTGCTTGGCATTGAAATGCACGCCATGGCTCAGGCTGCGCCGCCACGACGCATCGATTTCCGCCCGCAGCACGCCATCCGGGACTTCGCCCTCGAGATGGAGTTTTTCCCGGGCCAACCGGGCTTCGCGGTGCAGTTTCGGAGGAGTTGTTTTTATTAGCGTCATCAAGCGCTCCGGATCGGTCCGCCCTGCGCTTTTTTAAGATCAGCGCCCTGCCGCAATCTTTACGTTAACGTCAGGGCGATGGCAAGTGCCTTACGGCGCTTGTGTTTCATCCGGGGGACCGCGTTATCGTTCATCGCGGGCAAGCCTTGCTCCTACAGGGATCGAGCCGAGCCTGGATTGGCATTCAACCTCGGCCCTTGTAGGAGCATGGCTTGCCCGCGATAGCGATCAACCAGACACCAAAGAACTCAGAGTTGCCACACCTCGGCATTCACAAAAAACGCCCGCGCATTATCCTCCAGACTCTCCAGGTGATACCCGCCCTCCTGCACAATCAGACACGGCAACCCAAGGCTGCGAATCCGCGCCCCAAGTGCCTCAAACCCTTTACGGGTCACCGCCACCTTGCTCTGCGGATCCAGCTCGAAAATATCGAACCCCAGGGACAACACCAACACCTCGGCGCCGAAATCTTTTACCGCCGCCAACGCCACGTCCAATTGACCCAGGAAGTCCGCCTCACTGGCACCATGCGCCATCGGCAAGTTTAGGTTGAACCCCTCGCCCTTCCCGACACCCCGCTCATCAGCAAACCCGGCAACCCCCGGATAGAAGTTGGTCGGATCGCCATGCACCGAGACGTAGAGCACGTCATCACGGTCGTAGAAAATCTCCTGAATCCCCTGACCGTGATGCATGTCGGTGTCGAGCACCGCGACTCGTGCAAATCCGGCACGCAATACCTGAGCCGCCACCGCTGCGTTGTTCACATAACAGAAACCGCCCGCCGCCTCGGCCCGGGCATGGTGTCCCGGTGGACGGCACAAGGCGTAAGCCGCCGGCTCGCCGTCGAGCAACGCCTGAGCCCCGGCGATCGCGCTTTGCGCCGACCAATAGGCCGAACGCCAGGTCTGCTCGCCCACCGGGCAACTGCCGTCCGCCAGATACCGCGCGGCCTGGGCGAGAATCCCGCGCAGGGCATTGGGCTCGCGCACGAAGATGTTCGACATCACCTCGTCGCCCCAATCCTCGGGAATTTCCTTCCAGCGCTGATGCGCTTCCTGCAAGAACGTCAGGTACGGTGCGCCATGGACTGCCAGCAGCGGATCGAGCCCGGCATCGACCGGTTGCTCAACCGTAAAACCCAATGAATGAGACGCTTGCACCAACCTCTGAGCGCGCTCCGGCACTTCCTGCGGCGTGCGCATCTGCCCACGGGAGTAGTAGCTGCGTGGATGGTGAAGCAATTGTTCGGGGTGGAAAAAACTGCGCATGGATTAATACCTGTCAGTTAACTTAAATCTTGAAACCGAGTGCGTTCAACTGTGGGAGCGAGCTTGCTCGCGATGAGGTCAGCACATTCAACATTGATGGCGGCTGATCCACCGCTATCGCGAGCAAGCTCGCTCCCACATGGATTGCGTTTTACTCGACTTTTCCGGCACGGCTCACGACAGCGTTGAGCAAGACATCAGTGCCCTGACGCACGTCTTCGGGCAGCACATCTTCGGCTTCGTTATGGCTCAAGCCGCCCACACAAGGGATGAACACCATGGCCGTCGGGCAGAACCGCGCGAGGTGAATTGCGTCGTGGCCCGCGCCGCTGACAATCGATTGCTGAGCGTAGCCCAGCGCGTCCACCGCCTGCTGCACCGCCGCCACACAATCGGCATCGAACGGTGTTGCCGGGCTGATCCAGTGAGGCGTAATCGTCAGGTTCAAGCCTCGGCTATCGGCAATCGCCTGAAGCCGTTCGCGGACTTGCTGCTCCATGGCCTCAATCGCTTCGTCGCGGTGATGACGCAGGTCGACGGTGAAATTCACCAAGCCCGGAATGGTGTTGCGCGAAGACTTGTTGATGCTCAACTCGCCCACGGTGGTCAGGCCTTCAGGGGCGAAATCGGTGGCCAAACCTTCGATGGCCTGGATCATCCGCGCCACGCCATACAAGGCGTCCTTGCGCAGCGGCATCGGCGTGGTGCCGGCGTGGGCGGCCATGCCTTCGACCCGCACGTCGAGCCAGCGAATCGCCTGGCCGCCGCTGACCACGCCGATGCTTTTGGCGTTGTCTTCGAGGATCGGCCCTTGTTCGATGTGCGCTTCAAAGTACGCATCCACCGCGCCGCCAAACGGGCGCTCGCCGGCGTAACCGGTGCGTTGCAACGCCTCGGCAACGCTGATGCCGTCGATGTCACGCACCGCCAACGCCGCGTCCAGTTGCATGATCCCGGTGAACACCGCCGAGCCGAACATCGCCGGGGTGAAGCGTGCGCCTTCTTCGTTAGTCCAGACCGCCACTTCCAGCGGCTTGCGGGTCTGGATGCCGAGGTCATTCAGGCAACGGACCACTTCCAGGCCGGCGAGTACGCCGTAGACGCCATCGAAACGCCCGCCTTCAGGCTGGGTGTCGAGGTGACTGCCCATCATCACGGGCGCGGCATCGGGGTCGGTGCCGGCGCGGCGGGCGAACAGGTTGCCGATGGCATCCACGCTCAGGGTCATGCCGGCTTCGCGGCACCAGTGGGAAAACAATTCGCGACCGGCCTTGTCTTCATCGCTCAGGGCCAGGCGGCAGCTGCCGCCACGTGCGGTGGCGCCGATTTCGGCCATGTCCATCAGACTCGCCCAGAGGCGTTCACCATTAATCTTCAACATGAGTTACTCCTGGAAATACGTTAATCAAGCGTTGGCCATTTCGAGGCGTTCAGCGCTGGCATGGCGACGGGCAAGGGACAGGACACAGATCAGCGAAGTCGCGGCAATCAGGCTGTAGAACACCGCCATCGGCCACCATTGACCGGCGAACTTATGCGCCAGCAAGGTGCCGATCAGCGGCGTCAGGCCACCGGCTACGGCGCCACAAA
Organism: Pseudomonas sp. LBUM1645; assembly: GCF_059716185.1. Taxonomy (NCBI): domain Bacteria; kingdom Pseudomonadati; phylum Pseudomonadota; class Gammaproteobacteria; order Pseudomonadales; family Pseudomonadaceae; genus Pseudomonas; species Pseudomonas sp. LBUM1645. Next base: position 1,899,896 of record NZ_CP166811.1, on the reverse strand, counting down.
TCTGATAGGCCAACGAAATCGCGGTGTAGCGCACACGGGTCTCGAACATGCCGCTGACGTAACCGGCGATCACCGCGTAGAACGACGCCATGCACACCACCGCCAGGGCGATGCCGAGGATGATCAGCGGCGCCTGGGCCGAGCTGACCAGCACGAACATCGGGTACGGCGAGGCGATGGCCAGTAACGACACCAGGCACAGGAATCGCGTGGCACCCATTTTCTCGGCGACCCACGCGGCCAGTGGTTGAATGCAGAACTGAATGATCGCCACCACAAACAGGCACTCAAGGATCAGCGAGCGCGGCAGTTCGAGTTGCTGGGTGGTGTAGGCGATCATGAAGGTGTTGGTGAAATACACCCCGGCAATCCCGAGGGTGTTGGCGCCGATGCACAGCAGCAGCGGGCGCCACGCGGTACGCAGGACTTCCATGACCGGTGCCTGCTCCTTGCGTGTGCTTTTGCGCGCCAGTTCGCGGCTGGCGAGAAACTCCGGCGACTCATTCACGCCCAGGCGAATCGCCAGGCCCACCAGCAGCAACAACGAACTGGCGAGGAACGGCAGACGCCAGCCCCAGCTCATCAGGTCTTCTTCCGGCAAACGGGTGACTGCGCTGAAGGCCAGCAACGACAGGATCAAACCGGCCGGGCTGCCCAGCTGCGCAAAGGACGCGAAGAAGTTGCGTCGACCTTTCGGCGCATGCTCCCCGGCCATCAACACCGCCCCGCCCCACTCGCCACCGACGGCGATGCCCTGGACGATGCGCAGCAGAATCAGCAGCACCGGCGCCGCTGCGCCGATTTGTGCGTAGGTCGGCAGCAAACCGATGCAGACCGTGACCACGCCCATCATCAGCAAGGTGATGATCAGCGACTTCTTGCGACCAATGCGGTCGCCGATGTGGCCGAAGATAATCCCGCCCAACGGCCGCGCAAAGAAGCCCACGGCGAAGGTGCCGAAGGCGGCCATGGTGCTGAACAGTTTGTCGTCGGAAGGGAAGAACAGCGCGCCGAATACCAGCGCGGCGGCGGTCGCGTAGATGTAAAAGTCATACCACTCGATCATGGTGCCGATGAATGCGGCAGCCGCAGCACGGCGAGGCTGGGGCGAAGCGTTAGGCTTCATGGTCAGGCTCCTTTGGTTATTTTTTTGGCAGGAGTGAAACGGCTAAATCAAGGCGCTCTGACGGCGCCTGTCTGGAGATGATTTATCGTCTCGGGGCTATGATTAGTCAATTTTCTATTTATTATGCGAACTATTACGCCAGCTTATAATCGAGAGCCACCATGGCCGAACGCGATGTACAACGCCTGCTCAATGACCGTCTGGACTGGAACCTGCTGCGCACGTTTCGGGTGATCGGTCAGGAGCTGAGCATCAGCCGCGCCGCCGCCCGCCTGCACTTGACGCAACCGGCGGTGAGCCAGGCGCTCAAGCGTCTGGAGGAGCAACTGGGCCGACAATTGATCGCCCGTCGCGGACCACGGTTTGCCCTGACCGAAGTCGGCGAGCAGATCTTCGAACTCGCCGGGGAAATTTATGGCCAGATGTCCCAGGTCAGCAGCGTGCTGGAGCAACCGGCCGACGAAGTGATCGGCAAGGTTCGCTTGCTGATCATCAGCCGGATCTTCTCGGAGCGCTTCGATGACTTCCTCGCGGACTTTCATCGCCAGCACCCGCGAGTGGATCTGGAAGTCGACGTGATGCGCAGTTCCGACATCGTCAGCGCCCTCCAGGAAAAAACCGCGACCCTCGGCCTGAGCCTCAATCGCCGCCCGCAACCGCGCCTGGAACAACGGCTGTTCCTGCGTCAGCGCTATGCGTTTTTCTGCGGCAAGCACCATGCACTGTTCGGCCAACAGAACGTCGCCGAAGGGGATTTGCAGCGGGAGAACTTCGTCAGTTTCACCAGCGACCAGATCGGCGGAATGCTCTCGCCGCTGACGATTTTTCGTGATCAGCAAGGCTTCAGCGGACGCATCGTTGCCTCGTCACCGAGCCTGGAAGAAGTCCGGCGACTGGTGATCGCCGGGTACGGGATCGGCTGTTTGCCCGAGCACGTGGTGGCGGCGGACGTCGACGCCGGATTGCTCTGGCGCCTGCCGCCCCACGAAGGGATTGCCGATGTGGACATTCATTTGCTGTGGAACCGCGAGCAGCGCATGAGCCGGGCCGAGACGATTTTTCTCGAGAGCCTGCAACAGTGCTTGCTGGACTGAGTTGCCCGATCAGAACAACGGCAGACTGTAGCTGACCACCAAGCGGTTCTGGTCCGCATCGCGCGATGCTTCACTGCGCGACATACCGTTGCGCCAACCCAGTGCGACGTTTTTCAACGGCCCGCTCTGGATCACGTAGTCGAGGCTCAGGTCCCGCTCCCATTCTTCTTGCTCAGGTCCGGCCACCGTTTTAATGCCGCTGCCTGAAAGGTACATCGCCGAAGCCTTGAGCCCCGGCACGCCAAGGGCGGCGAAATCGTAGCTGTACTGGGCGAAACCGGTACGCTCTCCGGCGCGGGTGAAGTTCTGGATGTAACGGTCGGTCAGCAGGTAGACGCTTGCGCCTCCAGCGCCTTTGTCCGGCAAACCACCCTGGTTGAGCTGCACGAATCCGCTGTCACTGGACACCTGCTGATAACCGGCCATCAGCGCGTGAGCGCCGATGCTCCAGGTGAACGCCAGGCTCCAGGTGTTGTTGTCGATCTTGCCGTCGCCGTTCTGCGTAAAGCCACTGGTGCGGTAGCCGCTGGCCCGACCGCTGGCCGAATCATTGGCACCGTCGGCGGAGGTCTTGAAGTAGCGCAGATCGGTTTTCAGCGCGCCGAAATCCCCCAGTGTCAGGTTGTGAACCAGACCGGCGAAATGCTGTTGGTAATAGTCTTCGAGATTGGCGTAGTAGTACTGCGCCAGAAGCGCATCGGTGACTTTGTAATCGGCACCGGCAAAATTGAACGCGTTGCTTTCCCGGGTGCCGCCGGCCACGGCCAAACCGGTGCTGTCGCTGGAACCGCGACCCGTGGCGTGTTCGAGATGACCACCGGTCAGGGTCAGATGCTCGAAGTCATTGGAGACGATCTGCCCTCCCTCGAACGTTTGCGGCAGCAGCCGTCCGTCATTGGCCTGCAGAATCGGTAACTTCGGTGTCAGGGTGCCGTAACGCATTTCAGTCTGGGCAAAGCGCATCTTCGCCGTCGCACCGAAGCGCGACCATTGCTCGGCTGCGCCGTTGCCATCGTCGGGGATCATCGAACTGCCAACATGGCGACCGTCACCGCTGTCCAGGCGAATACCCAGCAGCCCTAACGCATCGACGCCAAAGCCGACAGTGCCTTCAGTGAATCCGGACTGATAGTTGAGCATGAAACCCTGCGCCCATTCTTCGGTTCTGGAAGGGTTCGCGGCGCCATCGCGATTATCGTTATTGAAGTAATAGTTACGCATCCCGAGGGTGGCTTTACTGTCTTTAATAAAGTCCGCCATGCTCAACGGACTGAATAGCGCACTGCCGATCGCAATAAGTGCCAACGGTTGTTTGTTCATTGATTTTGAAGTTCCTGAGCAGCCAGTTTTCAGGCTGGCTGCCGGTCATTAAGAGAGTTTGATACTCAAGACACTGGACACCGGCTCGCCCGCCATTAACCGGGTCAGCAGTTGCGGTTCTGCCCGGTCCGATGCCAGCGCGCGCTCGATGACGTTTTGCGCGGTGGCCGGATCGAGAAACAGCACGCCGTTGTCGTCCGCCAGCACGAAATCCCCGGGATGCACCGTGACACCGGCACAGTGAATCGGCTGATTGATCTGACTGTCGCCACGGCCATGCAGCTTGGTGGTCAGCAGGCTGGTGCCGCGAGCGAAGACCGGTAGGCCGGTCTCGCGCAGTTCGAGCAAGTCGGTCACCGCGCCGTCCACCACAATGCCCACCGCTCCAGCGCAACGCGCCGCGCAACTGGTGACGGCGCCCACCGGGGCGTGTTGCCAGTCACCGTCGGTGTCGATCACCAGCACATCGCCGGGCTGGATGAGCGCCAGGGCCTGGTTGACCGCGATGGCATCGGCGCCCACCAGTTTCAGGGTCAGCGCCCGGCCGACCAGTTTCACATTGGGCACCATGGCCCGCAGTTGCGAGTCGGCAAAACCCTCCTCGAGAAAATGCCCGAGGGTCGGAAAGCTCACCGCGTTGAGCTGCTCGATCAGCTGCGATTCATTCATGTTCCGCCTCCTTGGCAATCAACTCAGCGACACAGTCGATTTCCAGCGACACGCCCCACAGCGCTACACACACGGTGGTGCGTGCCGGCGGCGCATGGCCGAGAAACTCGCGATACACCGCGTTGAACGGCTCCAATTGCGCGGGATCGGTGAGGTACGCGTTGACCTTGATCACGTGGCTGAAATCGGACCCGGCTTCAATCAGGATCGCCTCCAGATTGCGCAAGGTTTGTCGCACTTGTTCGGTGAAACTGGCGGGCTGGTCATCGAGCCCGCTCTGGGCCGGAATCTGCCCGGCGGTGAACACCAGGTGGCCGCTGACCACCGCTTGGGAGTAAGGGCCGACCGGGCCGATGAAGCCCGGGGCTGACTGAATTCTGCGCATGTTGTTGAGCTCCATTAATCAGGCGGCAGCCGATTTGACAGGTTTGCCGAGGGCTGGCTCGTTGGCCGGCACTGCTGCGGGGACTTCACTGATGTCTCGCTTGAAGGTTTCGGTCAGCAACAACAACGCCACCAGCGAAATCAACGCCGCGCCGATCATGTACCAGGCCACCGAAGAGCCTTTGCCGGTCGCTGCCAGTAATGCGGTGGTGACGATAGGCGTCGCGGCACTGCCGAGCAGGCCGGACAACATGTAGCTGATCGACAACCCGGAATAGCGCACCCGGGTGCCGAACAGTTCGGCAAGGAAGGTCGCGATCGGCCCGTAATTGGCCGCGAAGGCCGTCATCAACAGCAGGTAGCCGAAGATCACACAGGGCAACTCTTTGGTGTCCATCAACCAGAACATCGGGAACGCCACCAACGCTTCGGCCACGATGCCGGCGACGATGATCGGCTTGCGTCCGTAACGGTCCGACAGCGCGCCGAACACCGGCAACATGACGATGCACCAGGCACAGGACAGCAACACCACGCCGAGCATCACGCTGCGGCTGAACCCGAGATTCTGCGTGCCGTATGTCAGACCGAAGGCAACGATGATGTTGAACGACGCCCCGGTCGACATGGTAGCGATCCCGCCCAGCACCACTTGTTTCCAGTACTTGCGGAACACTTCCGCCAGCGGCATTTTCACTTGCACCTCGGCTTCCTTGACCTTGTTGAAGGCCGGGGTTTCAGAGATGTTCAAGCGGATGTACAAGCCCACGGCGATCAGCAGCACGCTGGCCAGGAACGGAATACGCCAGCCCCAGGCCAACAGGTCTTCAGGGGACAGCCACGCGGCAATCAGCAGGAAGGCCAAGTTGGCAATCATGGTCCCGGCCGGAACGCCGATCTGTACCCACGAGCCGTACAAGCCGCGTTTGTTGGCGGGAGCGTGTTCCACCGCCATCAGCACCGCACCGCCCCACTCGCCGCCCAACGCCAGGCCTTGAATCACCCTCAGCAGCAACAACAGGATCGGCGCCCAGATACCAATGGCCGCGTAATTGGGTAATAACCCGATGGCGAAAGTAGCGGCACCCATGGTTAACAGTGAAACCAACAACATCGACTTGCGTCCCAGGCGGTCACCGAAATGACCGAACAGTGCCGCGCCGACAATCCGGGCCAGGTAGGCCGAAGCAAACGTACCGAACGCCAGTAATGTACCGATCAACGGATCGAAATCCGGAAAGAACACTTTGTTGAACACCAGCGCCGAAGCCGTGGCGAAAACAAACAGGTCGTACCATTCCACCGTGGTGCCAATCACACTGGCCACGGCCACTTTCTTCATGCTGACTGCAACTTCCGGAGGTGCGCCGGACTTTTCTACAGGCGATAGATCGCTCATTACTGTCTCCAGGAGTTCATCAAGAACTCGTATTTAATTGTTTTAACTGGCAGTAAAACGTTCGAAGTGAGGGATTGTTGTTATATATCGCCCAACTCAATGGGCGAGTTCGCAAGGCGCTTTCTTATTAATAACCGAGTGTTCGGTCCGCACAATTCAATAACGGCTCACCGGTATTTAAACGGCGAAAGTTCTCTGCTACTTGTTCGGCGATACAGTCGTGGGAAGCCGCGGACGCCATATGCGGGGTGATGGTGACGCCGGGCATTGTCCAGAGACGGTGATCCACCGGCAGCGGTTCTTGTTCGAAAACATCCAGCAACGCACCGCGCAGTTTTCCTCGGGCGAGGGCTTGTTCAAGGTCGTCGATATTCAGATGACCGCCGCGACCACAATTGACCAGCGCGGCGCCATTGGCGAGCCGCTCGAACGTTGCGCTGCCGAGGATGCCGCGGGTTTCGTGGGTCAGCGGCAACAGGTTGATCAGCAACTCCAATCCATCGAGGAACGGGTTGAGTTTTTCCGCACCGGCGAACGTCTGTACGCCCGGCAAATCCTTGCTGCGGCGCGCCCAACCACGCACGTCGTAACCGGCGGCGGCCAGGTCCTGGGCAATCGCGCTGCCCAACGACCCAAGCCCCATCACCCCAACCTTGAACTGCCCCGCCGCGCGTTGCAGTGGTCGTTCCCAGCGCTGGTCCTGTTGCTGCAACAGCACCTGATCGAAGCCGCGGTGATAGTGAATCGCCGCCCAGCGCACGTACTCGGTCATGCCTTGGCGGTGACCGGGATCGACCACTCGGCATATCGGCAAGTCCGGGCACGACGGGTCGTGATCGAGGTGATCGATGCCGGCGGCCACCGAGTGAATGACTTGCAGGTTCGGCAATGCGGTGAGGCTGCCTGGCAAGGGAAACCAGCACGCGGCAATCTGCGCATTCCTGGCCAGCGGATCATCCGCCAGCACGGTAGTGAGCTGCGGCGCACTGCGGGCAAACGCGGCCTGCAATTGCTTGAGCAGCAGGGTGTCGCGGGACAGCAGAACCACGGTGTTCATGACAGATAGGACTCGCGCTGGGATTCGATCAGGGTCAGGGCGGCCTCCCAGGCCAGGTCGATGATGTTGTCCTGCTCATCGCGGTCAAACTGCTCGGCGGTGTGCGCACAGACTTCCGGGGACGGGTAATGCAACGCCGAACCACCGGACAACGCCGCGACTTGCGCCTGACAGGCACGCTCCAGAAAGTGAATTTCCTGGAACGCCTGGGCCACGCCGGAACCACCGACCAACAGTCCATGATTGCGCAGGATCATCGCCCGGTGCGGCCCCAGGTCGGCAATCAACCGCTCGCGCTCATCCAGCGACAGCGCGATGCCTTCATAGGTGTGATACGCCAACTTGCCGTAGAACTTCAGTGCGTGTTGACTGATCGGCAGCAAGCCGTGCTTCTGTGCGGCGACCGCCATGCCAGCGGCCGTGTGGGTGTGAATCACGCAGTTCAGGTCCGGGCGGGCCATGTGGATCGCCGAGTGAATGACGAAGCCGGCAGCATTGACGCGATGACCTTCATATTCCGGGTCAACGACTCGCCCGTCCTGATCGATACGCACCAGATCCGAAGCGCGCATGCGGTCGAAAATCACCCCGTAACGGTTGATCAGAAAGTGATGCTCCGGCCCCGGAATACGCAGGGTGATGTGGGTGTCGATCAGGTCGGTCATGCGAAAGTGCGCGACCAGGCGATACAGCGCAGCCAGTTCGCAACGGGCTTGCCATTCAACCGGGCCGATGTGTTCAGGTTTACTCACGAATACACCTCTTTAGCAGCGTGGGTGACGACCGGGTTGGCGCGCAGGCGGGCCAGGCCGCAAACACCGATCAAGGACAGGGCCGAGAGCAAGGTGAAGAACACCGCCAACGGCAACCATTGTCCAGAAAACTTGCTCGCCAGTAGCGTGCCGATCAGCGGCGTAGTACCGCCGGCCAGCGCGCAGCTGAGTTGGTAGGCGATAGAAATGCCCGAGTAGCGCAGGTGCACCGGGAACGCCTGGGTCATGTAACCGGCGATCACCGCATACAGCGCCGAGAGAATCACCACCGCCAGAGCGATGCCGACGGTCATCAGCACAATGTTCTGTGTGCCCACCAGCATGAACATCGGATACGGCGTGACCATGCACAGCAGCGCGACGAGTTTGAGGAAGCGGCCTTCGCCGATGCGCTCGGCCAGCAATGCGGAGAGTGGTTGCGAGAGCAGCTGAATGACGGTCACCAGGAACAGGCAATCGAGAATCGTCGAGCGAGCGATGCCCTGATACTGGGTGACGTAGGTGATCATGAAAGTGTTGGTAAAGAAGAACCCGGCCGAACCGATGGTCACCGCCGCGGCGGCAAACAGGATCTGCCGCCAGCAGGTGCGGATCACGTCCTTCACCGGGTACTTGGAAGTCTCGTTGTTGTCCCGGGCCTTGGCGAACTCCGGCGACTCGTGGACACCGGAACGGATCATCAGGCCAACCATCATCAACACACCGCTGGCGAGAAACGGCAGACGCCAACCCCAGGCGAGGAAGTCCTCTGGCTCAAGAGAAGTCACCAGACGAAAGGCAATCAACGCCAGCAGTAAACCGGCCGGGCTGCCGAGTTGAGCGAACGATGCATAGAAAGTCTTGCGCTTGGCCGGTGCGTGCTCGCTGGCCATCAACACCGCCCCGCCCCACTCGCCACCGACTGAAATACCCTGGATCAACCGCAGCACAATCAGGCCAATCGGGGCCCAGATACCGGCGCTGGCGTAGCTCGGCAACATCCCGATGCCAGCAGTGGCCAGCCCCATCAGCGCCATGGTGACCAGCAGCATTTTCTTGCGACCGAGGCGATCACCCAAGTGACCAAACACCATACCGGCCATTGGGCGAGCGATGAAGCCGACGGCGAAACTGCCGAACGCTGCCAGGGTGCTCATCACCGGGTCGTGGCTGGGAAAGAACACTTGCCCGAGCACCAGCGCTGCCGCCGTGGCATAGATGTAGAAGTCGTAGAACTCGATGGTCGTGCCAATGAAGGCTGCCGCCGCCGCTCGACGCGGTTGAGGGGTAGTGTGCATGCAAGGACCCTGTGTATTTATAGTTTTGGGCAGGTACTGAAGGCTGTTTACGGGTTGCACTCTGTGGCGCTTGTTAGCTTTATCGCTTCCGTGCCAGGATTAGTCAATTTTCAAATTCTTATCTTTACTATTAGCCTTGCTACTACATGGAGTTTTTATGCCCTCCACTTCTAACCCTTGGGTCGGTCGCCGCTTTCTGAATGACCGCCTCGACTGGAACCTGCTACGCACCTATTTGGTGATCGGCCAGGAAGGCAGCATGAGCCGGGCCGCCGCGCGATTGCACATCACGCAGTCAGCCGTCAGCCAGGCACTGAAACGACTGGAAGAACAATTGGAATGTGTGTTGATTGCCCGCAGCGGGCGGCGGTTTGATCTGACGGAAACCGGGGAGGAAGTCCTACGCATTGCGGCGGACATTTACGGCGATATTTCACGACTGGGCACGGTGGTGGAAAGTCGTAACGACGACGTGGTCGGCAAGATCCGCATCCTTACCGTCAGCGGTGTGCAGGCACGACATTACGACGACTTCCTCGCCGATTTCCACGAAACCCATCCGAAAATCGAGTTTGAAGTCGAAGTGATGGGCAGCTCGAACATCATCAGTTCGCTGCTGCAAAAGACGGCGACCATTGGCGTCGGCCTGTGCCGTTTACCGCAGCCGCGGCTGGAGCAGCGAGTACTGTTTCGTGAGACTTATGCGTACTTTTGTGGGCAGCGTCATCGACTGTTCGGGCAAGAGAATCTGACCCTGGAACAGCTCGCGGCGGAGAACTTTGTCAGCTTCACCAGCGATCAACTCGGGGGCAATCTTTCGCCCCTGACATTGTTCCGCGACCAGCAAGGCTTTACCGGCAAGATCGTCGCTTCATCGACGAGTTTCGAAGAGATTTATCGCTTGATCTGTTCAGGGTTCGGCATTGGCTGCCTGCCGACGCACCTGGTACGAAGGGATGTCGAGCAAGGTTTGCTCTGGCGTTTGCCGCCGGAAGACGGGGTGGTGGATTTCGATATCCAGCTGCTGTGGAATCGCGAACAGAAGATGAGTCAGGCCGAAACCGTGTTCCTCGAAAGCTTCCAGCACATGCTCAGTATTCGTGAGCCTGTGCTGTGAAGCCTTGATCGCTTAGACGTGAGGGTCGCCCGGTGCTTTGCTAGGTGTGGCGTATTGCGGCTTCAAGTGACCGTCCTGATCGAGTAGCCAGGCGTCCATGATCTGCCGCACCACGGGACCTGCGACGCGACCGCCGGCCTCGCCGTTTTCGATCATCACCGAGATGACAATCTTCGGATGTTCGGCCGGGGCAAAACCGACGAACAAGGCGTTGTCGCGGTTACGCTCCAGGGTTTTCGCCCGGTTGTAACGTTCGCCCTGCTTGATCGCCACCACCTGCGCGGTACCACTCTTGCCGGCGATGCGGTACTGAGCGCCCTGCGCTGCCGCTCGGGCAATCCCGCGAGCGTCGTGCATTACCATTTGCATGCCGTGGTTGACCTGCTCCCAGTCACGCGGGTCTTTCAACAGGATGTTTGGCATTGGATGCTCATCCACTGGCGCAACACCGTCCACGGTCTTGGCCAGGTGCGGGCGGTTCCAGACACCTTTGTTGGCGATCAGTGCAGTGGCCTGGGCCAGCTGCAGCGGCGTGACCTGCATGTAGCCCTGGCCGATGCCGAGGATCACGGTCTCACCCGGGAACCATGCCTGACGGCGCGTGGCGCGCTTCCACGCTTGCGATGGCATCAAGCCGGCAGACTCTTCGAACATGTCCAGCGAGACTTTCTCGCCGAGACCGAACATGGCCATGTAGTCATGCAGGCGATCGATGCCCAGCTTATGGGCCAGGTCATAGAAGTAGGTGTCGTTGGAGCGCATGATCGCCGCGTCCATGTCCACCCAGCCATCGCCGCTGTGGTTCCAGTTGCGGTACTTGTGATCGAAGTCCGGGAGTTGGTAATAGCCGGGGTCGAAGACACGGGTCTGCGGGGTAACGACGCCGGCGTCGAGGCCGGCAATGGCCACTTCAGGCTTGATGGTCGAACCCGGTGCATAGAGGCCGCGCAGTACGCGATTGAACAGCGGCCGGTCGATGGAGTCGTGGAGCGCTGCGTATTCCTTGAAGCTGATTCCGGTGACGAACAGGTTCGGGTCGAAACTCGGCTTGCTGACCATCGCGAGTACTTCGCCGGTCGACGGATCGAGAGCAACCACCGAACCGCGACGATCGCCCAAGGCTTCCTCGGCGGCTTCCTGAAGTTTGACGTCGAGGCTCAGTACGATGTTTTTGCCGGGGATCGGATCGGTGTGCTTGAGCACTCGCAGGACCCGGCCCTGAGCGTTGGTTTCGACTTCTTCGTAACCCACCTGGCCGTGTAACTGCGACTCGTAGAATTTTTCGATGCCGGTCTTGCCGATGGATTGAGTGCCACGGTATTCCACCGTGTCCAGGGCTTTGGATTCTTTCTCGTTGATGCGGCCGACGTAGCCGATCGAATGCGCAAAGTGCGCGCCCATCGGGTAGTGGCGAACGAATTGTGGCTCTACGTCGATCCCCGGCAGACGGAACTCGTTGACCGCCAACACCGCGATTTGTTCTTCGCTGAGCTCGTAGAACAAGGTGACCGGCACGAATGGATGCCGGGTCTGCTTCATTGCCTTGTCGAACAGCGCTCGATCTTCTGTCGGCAAATGCAGGAGGGTGACTACTTCATCCAGTTCCTCTTTGACATCAGAGGCGCGTTCGCGGGTGATGGTCAGGTTGAAGCTGGGGCGGTTGTCCGCCAGAACTACACCGTTGCGGTCGTAGATCAATCCGCGCGTGGGGGTGATCGGCAGGACATGGACGCGATTGTTTTCTGAGATCGTCGAGTGATAGTCAAATTCGACCACCTGCAGTACATACATGCGCACTACCAGTGCACAGGTAATGGCGACAACGAACAGGGCGCAAGCCATCAGTCTTTTGTTGACCAGGCGCGTCTCTTTTTCGTGGTCCTTGATCGGTATCGGTTGGGGCATTTCTGCAGCAGCTCTTTGACTGTAAAGGGGGATGCCGATCCGTAGGCTTGAAATCAGTCCGTTAAAAAACGAGCTGCACCATACCAAAAACCGGGCGGTCACTTTAGTGCGATTTCCTCTAACGGTTGTCCTTGAGGGCCAAAACGACGGTCGGTTTTTTTAATGACTCGTGCGTTTTGCTCAAGATTGATATTCCCATTCATGCATTTTTCTTGAAGGAGGGCCTGTAGATACTGGGTGCATGTCATTCCGTTTAGTTTTTTTGGAGTCTTTTCATGCATCCACGATTTCAACGTTTACTGGGCTCAGCTGGATTTTCCATTGGGTTGGAACTGCCGCTGGATAACGATTGGTCCAGCGATGGGCAGCGGCTGCGGATTGCCGAAGGCAGACCTTTTGGTGTTCCGGACCTGAAGCAACACGCCGCGGTGACGCGCCTCGCAGACAAGGCTGGTTTCCGCGCCCTGTGGGTGCGAGATGTGCCGGTTTATGACCCCAATTTTGGTGATGCGGCACAGGTGTTCGAAACCTTTTCCTACCTTGGCTACCTGGCCGGGATCACTGACAACATCATGCTGGGTACGGCCGCGGTTGTATTACCGCTACGTCAACCTTGGTTAACGCTCAAGGCAGCCAACAGTGTTGATGAACTGAGTGATGGACGTCTGCTACTGGGTGTGGCCAGTGGCGACCGACCTATGGAGTATCCGTTATTTGGTGTGGACTACGATCAGCGGGGAGAGATCTTTCGCGATACGGTCGAGTTGTTGCGCAGCCAAGGTGAAGGACGCTTGCCGGAAGGTGCTCGCCTGTTACCGAAGCGAGATCAGCCAGTGCCATTGTTGGTTGCAGGTCTTGGTCAGCAATCCCCGGCGTGGATCGGCCAACACATGGACGGCTGGCTCGCCTACCCTGGCACTCCGGATGAGCATCGGCGCCGAGTGGGACTGTGGCGGGAGGTCGGTGGCGATAAACCCTACATCAGCTTCGTTCACCTGGATCTGGCGGCCAATCCTCATGCACCGATGCGACGTGTACGTTTTGGCGGCAGTTGCGGGAGGCTGGCGTTGATCGATGAGCTTCAGGCTTTGCGTGAGGCCGGTGTGCAGCACGTTGGCTTGCACCTGCGTCGTAGCGAGCGACCGGTTGCCGAGGTTATTGAAGAGATCGCTGAATACGTTCTGCCGAAGTTTCACTAACGATGCTGCTGGAAGCTGGGATGGCCGATGGACTATCCCTTTTTCGCCACGCCACTTTCCTGCGGGCAAAACAAAACCCCTACCTGCATACGCAGATAGGGGTTTCGGAATTTAATCTTGACGATGACCTACTCTCACATGGGGAAACCCCACACTACCATCGGCGATGCATCGTTTCACTGCTGAGTTCGGGATGGGATCAGGTGGTTCCAATGCTCTATGGTCGTCAAGAAATTCGGTAGCCAGGTCGTGGGCCTTTGCAGGTTCACGCTCCAGCGAATGGGTATGTGACAGCTTGGTGTTTGGTGAGTATCTCGAACTTTCGGTTCGTTTCGTCTTCACACACCGCAATCTGGCCTCTTTCGAGTTCACAAATTGCTTGGGTGTTATATGGTCAAGCCTCACGGGCAATTAGTATTGGTTAGCTCAACGCCTCACAGCGCTTACACACCCAACCTATCAACGTCGTAGTCTTCGACGGCCCTTCAGGGGACTCAAGGTCCCAGTGAGATCTCATCTTGAGGCTAGTTTCCCGCTTAGATGCTTTCAGCGGTTATCTATTCCGAACATAGCTACCCGGCAATGCCACTGGCGTGACAACCGGAACACCAGAGGTTCGTCCACTCCGGTCCTCTCGTACTAGGAGCAGCCCCTCTCAAATCTCAAACGTCCACGGCAGATAGGGACCGAACTGTCTCACGACGTTCTAAACCCAGCTCGCGTACCACTTTAAATGGCGAACAGCCATACCCTTGGGACCGGCTTCAGCCCCAGGATGTGATGAGCCGACATCGAGGTGCCAAACACCGCCGTCGATATGAACTCTTGGGCGGTATCAGCCTGTTATCCCCGGAGTACCTTTTATCCGTTGAGCGATGGCCCTTCCATACAGAACCACCGGATCACTAAGACCTACTTTCGTACCTGCTCGACGTGTCTGTCTCGCAGTCAAGCGCGCTTTTGCCTTTATACTCTACGACCGATTTCCGACCGGTCTGAGCGCACCTTCGTACTCCTCCGTTACTCTTTAGGAGGAGACCGCCCCAGTCAAACTACCCACCATACACTGTCCTCGATCCGGATAACGGACCTGAGTTAGAACCTCAAAGTTGCCAGGGTGGTATTTCAAGGTTGGCTCCACGCGAACTGGCGTCCACGCTTCAAAGCCTCCCACCTATCCTACACAAGCAAATTCAAAGTCCAGTGCAAAGCTATAGTAAAGGTTCACGGGGTCTTTCCGTCTAGCCGCGGATACACTGCATCTTCACAGCGATTTCAATTTCACTGAGTCTCGGGTGGAGACAGCGCCGCCATCGTTACGCCATTCGTGCAGGTCGGAACTTACCCGACAAGGAATTTCGCTACCTTAGGACCGTTATAGTTACGGCCGCCGTTTACCGGGGCTTCGATCAAGAGCTTCGCGTTAGCTAACCCCATCAATTAACCTTCCGGCACCGGGCAGGCGTCACACCCTATACGTCCACTTTCGTGTTTGCAGAGTGCTGTGTTTTTAATAAACAGTCGCAGCGGCCTGGTATCTTCGACCGGCATGGGCTTACGCAGTAAATGCTTCACCCTCACCGGCGCACCTTCTCCCGAAGTTACGGTGCCATTTTGCCTAGTTCCTTCACCCGAGTTCTCTCAAGCGCCTTGGTATTCTCTACCCAACCACCTGTGTCGGTTTGGGGTACGGTTCCTGGTTACCTGAAGCTTAGAAGCTTTTCTTGGAAGCATGGCATCAACCACTTCGTCACCCAAAGGGTAACTCGTCATCAGCTCTCGGCCTTAGAATCCCGGATTTACCTAAGATTCCAGCCTACCACCTTAAACTTGGACAACCAACGCCAAGCTGGCCTAGCCTTCTCCGTCCCTCCATCGCAATAACCAGAAGTACAGGAATATTAACCTGTTTTCCATCGACTACGCTTTTCAGCCTCGCCTTAGGGACCGACTAACCCTGCGTCGATTAACGTTGCGCAGGAAACCTTGGTCTTTCGGCGTGGGTGTTTTTCACACCCATTGTCGTTACTCATGTCAGCATTCGCACTTCTGATACCTCCAGCAAGCTTCTCAACTCACCTTCACAGGCTTACAGAACGCTCCTCTACCGCATCACCTAAGTGATACCCGTAGCTTCGGTGTATGGTTTGAGCCCCGTTACATCTTCCGCGCAGGCCGACTCGACTAGTGAGCTATTACGCTTTCTTTAAAGGGTGGCTGCTTCTAAGCCAACCTCCTAGCTGTCTAAGCCTTCCCACATCGTTTCCCACTTAACCATAACTTTGGGACCTTAGCTGACGGTCTGGGTTGTTTCCCTTTTCACGACGGACGTTAGCACCCGCCGTGTGTCTCCCATGCTCGGCACTTGTAGGTATTCGGAGTTTGCATCGGTTTGGTAAGTCGGGATGACCCCCTAGCCGAAACAGTGCTCTACCCCCTACAGTGATACATGAGGCGCTACCTAAATAGCTTTCGAGGAGAACCAGCTATCTCCGAGCTTGATTAGCCTTTCACTCCGATCCACAGGTCATCCGCTAACTTTTCAACGGTAGTCGGTTCGGTCCTCCAGTTAGTGTTACCCAACCTTCAACCTGCCCATGGATAGATCGCCCGGTTTCGGGTCTATTCCCAGCGACTAGACGCCCTATTAAGACTCGCTTTCGCTACGCCTCCCCTATTCGGTTAAGCTCGCCACTGAAAATAAGTCGCTGACCCATTATACAAAAGGTACGCAGTCACCCAACAAAGTGGGCTCCCACTGCTTGTACGCATACGGTTTCAGGATCTATTTCACTCCCCTCTCCGGGGTTCTTTTCGCCTTTCCCTCACGGTACTAGTTCACTATCGGTCAGTCAGTAGTATTTAGCCTTGGAGGATGGTCCCCCCATATTCAGACAAAGTTTCTCGTGCTCCGTCCTACTCGATTTCATGACTAAGAGATTTTCGCGTACAGGGCTATCACCCACTATGGCCGTACTTTCCAGAACGTTCCGCTAATCTCAAAGCCACTTAAGGGCTAGTCCCCGTTCGCTCGCCACTACTAAGGGAATCTCGGTTGATTTCTTTTCCTCAGGGTACTTAGATGTTTCAGTTCCCCTGGTTCGCCTCTTAAGCCTATGTATTCAGCTTAAGATAACCATCTTATGATGGCTGGGTTCCCCCATTCAGACATCTCCGGATCAAAGTCTGTTTGCCGACTCCCCGAAGCTTTTCGCAGGCTACCACGTCTTTCATCGCCTCTGACTGCCAAGGCATCCACCGTATGCGCTTCTTCACTTGACCATATAACCCCAAGCAATCTGGTTATACTGTGAAGACGACATTCGCCGAAAATTCGATAATACTCAATTAAGAGCAACTCACAAATTTTACCTTAGCCTGATCCGTTACCAGTGAAAGTAACGTTCAGTCTATCTTTCTATCACATACCCAAATTTTTAAAGAACGATCTAATCCAAAGACTAGAAATCAACATTCACCATCCTACGATGGAATGCTCATTTCTAAGCTTTCAACAAACAGAAGCAGTAGTGGTGGAGCCAAACGGGATCGAACCGTTGACCTCCTGCGTGCAAGGCAGGCGCTCTCCCAGCTGAGCTATGGCCCCGTATTTCTACAGGTTCCCACACAAAATTGGTGGGTCTGGGCAGATTCGAACTGCCGACCTCACCCTTATCAGGGGTGCGCTCTAACCAACTGAGCTACAGACCCAATTTCGAGCTTTAAGGCCGACCTCACCCTGCTCTTTACCACTGAGCATGGGGTGCGTTCCAACCAACTAAGCTACAACCTGTTAGGGCTGCTTCTTATCGTCTTCTTCAATGAATCAAGCAATTCGTGTGGGAGCTTATGGAGCAGCTGATGTCGTCGATTAAGGAGGTGATCCAGCCGCAGGTTCCCCTACGGCTACCTTGTTACGACTTCACCCCAGTCATGAATCACACCGTGGTAACCGTCCTCCCGAAGGTTAGACTAGCTACTTCTGGTGCAACCCACTCCCATGGTGTGACGGGCGGTGTGTACAAGGCCCGGGAACGTATTCACCGCGACATTCTGATTCGCGATTACTAGCGATTCCGACTTCACGCAGTCGAGTTGCAGACTGCGATCCGGACTACGATCGGTTTTCTGGGATTAGCTCCACCTCGCGGCTTGGCAACCCTCTGTACCGACCATTGTAGCACGTGTGTAGCCCAGGCCGTAAGGGCCATGATGACTTGACGTCATCCCCACCTTCCTCCGGTTTGTCACCGGCAGTCTCCTTAGAGTGCCCACCATTACGTGCTGGTAACTAAGGACAAGGGTTGCGCTCGTTACGGGACTTAACCCAACATCTCACGACACGAGCTGACGACAGCCATGCAGCACCTGTCTCAATGCTCCCGAAGGCACCAATCCATCTCTGGAAAGTTCATTGGATGTCAAGGCCTGGTAAGGTTCTTCGCGTTGCTTCGAATTAAACCACATGCTCCACCGCTTGTGCGGGCCCCCGTCAATTCATTTGAGTTTTAACCTTGCGGCCGTACTCCCCAGGCGGTCAACTTAATGCGTTAGCTGCGCCACTAAGAGCTCAAGGCTCCCAACGGCTAGTTGACATCGTTTACGGCGTGGACTACCAGGGTATCTAATCCTGTTTGCTCCCCACGCTTTCGCACCTCAGTGTCAGTATCAGTCCAGGTGGTCGCCTTCGCCACTGGTGTTCCTTCCTATATCTACGCATTTCACCGCTACACAGGAAATTCCACCACCCTCTACCATACTCTAGCTTGTCAGTTTTGAATGCAGTTCCCAGGTTGAGCCCGGGGATTTCACATCCAACTTAACAAACCACCTACGCGCGCTTTACGCCCAGTAATTCCGATTAACGCTTGCACCCTCTGTATTACCGCGGCTGCTGGCACAGAGTTAGCCGGTGCTTATTCTGTCGGTAACGTCAAGACACCAACGTATTAGGTTAATGCCCTTCCTCCCAACTTAAAGTGCTTTACAATCCGAAGACCTTCTTCACACACGCGGCATGGCTGGATCAGGCTTTCGCCCATTGTCCAATATTCCCCACTGCTGCCTCCCGTAGGAGTCTGGACCGTGTCTCAGTTCCAGTGTGACTGATCATCCTCTCAGACCAGTTACGGATCGTCGCCTTGGTGAGCCATTACCTCACCAACTAGCTAATCCGACCTAGGCTCATCTGATAGCGCAAGGCCCGAAGGTCCCCTGCTTTCTCCCGTAGGACGTATGCGGTATTAGCGTCCGTTTCCGAGCGTTATCCCCCACTACCAGGCAGATTCCTAGGCATTACTCACCCGTCCGCCGCTCGCCACCAGGTACAAGTACCCGTGCTGCCGCTCGACTTGCATGTGTTAGGCCTGCCGCCAGCGTTCAATCTGAGCCATGATCAAACTCTTCAGTTCAAACATCTTTGGGTTTTTAAGAAACCCTAAACTTGGCTCAGCAATCGTTGGTTACATCTTTGATTTCTCGCGGAGTAACTTGTGATGCTGATAATCTTGTTGACTATCAGTCTGACTCCACAAGCACCCACACGAATTGCTTGATTCAGTTGTTAAAGAGCGGTTGGTTAAGATCTTTCGTCTCAACCGAGGCGCGCATTCTACAGCAGCCTCTGTTGCTGTCAAGCGGTTATTTTCCGAAGTTTTCAAAGTTTCCTCTGCAACTTCAACCACTTGCGCTTCCGATCTCTCGTTAGCGGGAGGCGAATTCTACAGCGTTACTCGCTGCTGTCAACACCTCTTTTACACCGCTTTCGACCGAGAAGATCGAATCGTCAATCGAGCCAAACAACCCGCTCAATCAACTCCTTCTGGGCTTCGATGATCTGAAGCAACTCACCGCCGAAACCTGCATAACTCATTGTTTACCAAGGAGTTTTCCGTTTCGACTGCGCCGGAAGTGGGGCGAATTATAGACTTCCAGCATCTGCCGTCAACCCTTAATTACGCTTTTCTATAAGGATGCTCAAAATCGCTGCTTATATATAGACGCGCCCGCCATGAATGCGCAGTATATTGCCCAATAACACTCTCGTTTCCTACTTCGGACGATGCCACGCCATGAATGACCAACCTCGCAGCCTTGCCTCGACCCTGTTTTCGGTTGGCCTGCTATTGATAGCCATGGCATCCATCCAGTCGGGAGCCTCCCTTGCTAAAAGCATGTTCCCCATTATCGGCGCGCAAGGGACCACCACCCTGCGGCTGATCTTCGCCAGCGTGATCATGATGTTGATACTGCGCCCCTGGCGAGCGAAGCTCACCGCAAAATCCCTGCGCACCGTCATCGTCTACGGAATGGCGTTGGGCGGCATGAACTTTCTCTTCTATATGTCCTTGCAAACCGTCCCCCTCGGCATCGCGGTTGCGCTGGAATTCACCGGCCCACTGGCGGTAGCCATCTACGCCTCACGTCGCGCGATCGACTTTTTGTGGATCGCCCTGGCAGCCGTCGGCTTGCTGCTGTTAATACCTATGGGAGAAACCACCGCGGGAATCGATCTGGTAGGCACCGGTTATGCATTGGGCGCGGGAGTCTGCTGGGCGCTGTACATTCTGTTCGGCCAAAAGGCCGGCGCCGACAACGGCGTGCAGACCGCGGCACTGGGGGTGATGATTGCGGCACTTTTTGTAGCCCCTATCGGCATCGTCCATGCTGGCGCCGCGCTGCTCACTCCCTCACTGATCCCCGTGGCCATCGCTGTCGCCATTCTGTCCACCGCCGTGCCCTACACGCTGGAGATGGTCGCCCTCACCCGAATCCCGACCCGCACATTCGGCACGTTGATGAGCATTGAGCCCGCGATCGGCGCACTGTCAGGCCTCTTGTTCCTCCACGAGTACCTCTCACTGTCACAATGGATGGCCATCATGTGCATCATTCTGGCTTCCGTTGGCGCGACCATTACGATGGGGAGTGCGGCCAAGCCTGCTGTCGCTGCAGATTGAGACAGGATTTGACGAGGGTCTGGTATTTGCCGCGCAATTAGGCCATGTTTAGGCCCGTAACCCAGTGTCAGACATGGATTTTTCAGACAGGGATATCAGAACGCTTCAAGCGAAAGCGAATGCAGCCAAACCCGGGCGCAAAGATCCGGGGACGCTATAAGGACAGTAATGAAACGAATTTTGATACTGATCGCCGTACTTGCGGTTGCGGGCTGCGCGGCGACATCGAAAACCCAGGTAAAACACGGCAAGAGAGGGCTGCATATCAACTGTTCCGGGCTGTCGTCATCCTGGGACAAGTGCTACACCAGCGCTGCCAACTCATGCGCTCCCAAAGGTTACAAGGTCATCGCCAAGTCAGGGGACGCTGTGGAAG
Organism: Pseudomonas sp. LBUM1645; assembly: GCF_059716185.1. Classification (NCBI taxonomy): domain Bacteria; kingdom Pseudomonadati; phylum Pseudomonadota; class Gammaproteobacteria; order Pseudomonadales; family Pseudomonadaceae; genus Pseudomonas; species Pseudomonas sp. LBUM1645. Next base: position 1,879,241 of record NZ_CP166811.1, on the reverse strand, counting down.
AACCAGGTGATTACCCGTTCGGCCTCAACCCTGCCGGCTATACCAGCCGCAGCATGATCGTCATCTGCAAATAGATTGATGCCGCCTTGTCAGGTTCGTGGACCTGCGATCTGGCGGCCAATCTCATCGTAACTGGACTTCAGTACCGCGCGCTGGATGTCTGGCGTGGCCAGCATTCGCGCAATGACCAACGCACCGATACATTGCGACAGAATCGCCCATGCCAGGCTGTCGCTTTCCAGGACCTGCGCCCAACTATTCTGAAGCCGACAAATCCAGTTCTCCGCCTGCTGACGAATCATCACGTCTGAACGTGCAATCTCAGCCCCCAATGCCGGCAATGCACAACCGGATTCCGGGTGCTCGACATGAGCCATGCTCAGGTAGTGTTTCAAGCAGCGCTGGAGCTTCTCAGGATTCTGGTCCGCCCCTAAACGCTCCAGGCTTTGAGACAGCTCACGCTCGACGATTGAAGCGAACAGCTCATCCTTCGACGAAAAGTGACTGTAGAAAGCCCCCCCACTCAAACCGATCGCCTTCATCAAACCGTCGACACCCACCGTTGAAAAACCAGACTTCTTGGCCGACACCGCACTGCTTTCAAGTAGTTTTTCTTTGGTTTCCAGTTTGTGATTGGCCGAGTAACGCATTGCCTTGCCCTCAGGATTGATCGCCTTGACGCTTGCCGAATCGTAGCATAACGTTCGTTTAGTTAACGATCGTTTAGCAAAGGGCCCTACCCATGAATAACAAGAAGGTCGTACTGGTTGTTGGTGCCGGGGATGCTACCGGCGGCGCAATTGCAAAACGTTTTGCGCAGGAAGGATTTGTGGCGTGTGTCACCCGACGCAGCGCGGACAAACTCCAGCCGCTGGTGGACGCCATCAAGGCCGATGGCGGTGAAGCCCACGGCTTTGCCTGCGATGCGCGCAAGGAAGAGGACGTGATCGCGTTGGTTGAGCAGATCGAAAGCGAGATTGGCCCGATCGAAGCATTCGTTTTCAACATTGGCGCCAATGTGCCTTGCAGCATTCTCGAAGAAACCGCGCGCAAATATTTCAAGATCTGGGAAATGGCCTGCTTCTCGGGTTTTCTCAACGCTCGTGAAGTGGCCAAGCGCATGGCCAAGCGTCAACGCGGGACGATCCTGTTCACCGGTGCTACCGCCGGCCTGCGCGGGGCCTCCGGATTTGCGGCGTTCGCTGGCGCAAAACACGGAATTCGTGCCCTGGCGCAAAGCATGGCGCGTGAACTGGGGCCGATGAACATTCACGTCGCCCATGTTGTAGTCGACGGTGCCATCGATACCGATTTTATCCGTGAGAGTTTCCCCGAAAAGTACGCGACCAAGGACCAGGACGGCATTCTCAATCCAGAGCACATTGCCGAGAACTATTGGTACCTGCACAGCCAGCCCCGTGACGCATGGACCTTCGAGCTGGACCTGCGCCCCTGGAACGAACGCTGGTAACCCCCCTAAAAATAATAAGCAGAGCGCATCGACCATGAGCAAAACCGTGGAGTTCTACTTCGACCTCGGCAGCCCCGCCACCTACCTGGCCTATACCCAACTGCCGAAGATCTGCGAGCAGACCGACAGCCAGTTGATCTACATACCCGTTTTGCTGGGCGGCGTCTTCAAAGCCACAGGCAACGCCTCCCCCGCGACCGTCCCCGCCAAGGGCCGCTACATGTTTCAAGACCTGGACCGCTATGCCAAGCGCTATGGCGTGCCACTGAAGTTCAATCCCCAATTCCCTATCAACACCCTGATGCTGATGCGCGCTGTCACCGGCATGCAGTTGCGCCATCCCGGACGCTTTCAGGCATTCATCGATTGCCTGTTTCACGCTCTCTGGGTTGAAGGCCGCAGCCTCGATGACCTCGCAACCGTCGCGTCAGTACTGACACAGAACGGTTTCGATCCAAATGAGGTGCTGGCCCTGACCGCCGACGAGGAAGTCAAAGCAGCACTCAAGGACAACACAGAGAAAGCAGTGCAACGGGGTGTCTTCGGTGCCCCGAGCATGTTTGTCGATAATCAGCTGTTCTTCGGGCAGGACCGCCTGGACTTCGTCCTTGAAGCCCTGAGTTAAATCTCGACAACCAACCGCCCCTGCGCAGCTCCCGAAACGAGCAGCTCATGGGCGGCCTCGGCGGTTTGCAACGTGAACTGCCGAGGGTCGAGCAGCGGTTTCAACTGACCCGCCTCGATCAACTGCGCAGCCTCCCGAAGTATCTCCCCGTGATGCTCACGCCCCTTGCCAGTCAGCAACGGCAACAAGGTAAACACTCCAGAATAAGTCGCCCCACGAAACGAGAGCGGCGCAAGACTGTGCTGCCCCCATCCAAGACAACTCACGACATGCCCCTCGTAGACGCGAGCAGCCTTGAATGAAGCGTCCAGCGTCTCACCACCCACCGTGTCGTAGACAATGTCGAAGCCCTCCTCCGCCGTGTGCTCAGCCACATACTCCTCAACCGAAGATTTGCGGTAATCAATAAACGTCGCACCGAACCCTTCAATGATCGCCTGCTGCCCAGCCGACCCGGTGGCAAACACGTCAGCACCGAAAGCCCGGGCAATTTGTATAGCCACATGCCCGACACCACCCGCACCGCCGTGAATCAGCACTTTCTGCCCCGCCCGCACCCGCGCACGATCCACCAATCCTTCCCACGCCGTGATCAGTACCAACGGCAACCCTGCGGCCTCGCGCATGCTCAGATTGACTGGCTTGCGCGCCAGCAGTTGTGCATCGACGGCGACGTATTCCGCCAGTGAACCCTGCGCACCGCCAATACCGGTGGCCATCGCATAGACCTCATCCCCCGGCAGCCATCCACTGACGCCTTCCCCCAATGCCGCCACTGTTCCCGCAAGATCAATACCCAAAACCGCCGGCAACGGCTGGCGCGCATGAGCAGCCTGACCCGATCGAATCTTTCCATCCAAAGGGTTCACCCCACTGGCCTTGATCCTGACCAATACCTGGCCGGCTCCAGGCACGGGCCGTTGAATGGAAGCCAAGCGTAAAGGCCCGTTGGCCGAATCAACAATCAGAGCGCGCATTTCAAGTGAGTCAGTCATTTCGCAATTTCCCGTCAGAGGTGGGTGTGGGATAAATCTTCCTCCCGTTCACTCATGCCGATAAGACGCTATATCGCTATAGTGACCATGCCCATTTGGCATCAATGAGAAACCCCGTGGACAAACTCAATGCAATGGCGATCTTCGTCCGTGTTGTCGAACGTGGCAGCTTTTCTGCCGTCGCCCGGGAATTGCAGACCAGTCAGCCGACCATCAGCAAGGTGCTGCGGGCACTGGAAACTGAACTGGGTGGAAAGCTGATTTCCCGCAGCACCCGACAACTGTCCCTGACCGACGAAGGTCAGCGGTACTACAGCGAATGTCGACAAATTCTGGCGGCCGTAGACGCTGCAGAACACAGCTTTCACTCCGGCCGCGAAGCTGTTGCCGGAAACCTGAAAATCGGATCTTCCGTGAGCTTCGGGCGCTTGCAGATTGCCCCGCGACTGCCGGCATTCCTCAAAAAATACCCGCAAGTGCAGATTGATCTACAACTGAGCGATCAAAACCAGGACCTGGTCAGTGAAGGACTGGACGTCACGTTCAGGATCGGCGAGTTGAACGACAGCGGATTGATTGCCCGCCGCATCGGCACCACCCACCGAGTGACCGTCGCAGCGCCCGACTACCTTGCGCAACACGGCCACCCACAAACACCGCAAGAACTGAGCGAGCACAACTGTCTGCTGTTCAACCTGCTGAACAGTCAGAACCTATGGGTTTACGAAAGAGATGCCCAACGTCACGAAGTGCGAATCAAGGGCAACGCCCAAAGCAACAACTCCGAGGCAATCCGCGAGATGGTACTGGGGGGATTGGGGATTGCGCTGTCGCCGGTTTGGCTGTTCAGCGAGGACTTGAAGGCGGGACGCGTGACAGCGATTCTGCTGGAATACAGCGCGCAGTCGCTGCCGATTCATGCCGTGTCCCCGGCGAATCGTCGCCAATCCGCCAGGGTCAAAGCCTTTGTCGACTACATGAGCCAGGCGCTCGAAGAAGCGCCTGAACTCCAACCGATTAAATAGCCGCAGTCCGGGTGTTCAACCACTCAAGGGCTGCGCCGTCGAGCAACGGACTCAAGCGCTGACGCACCTCGGCGTGGTAAGCATTGAACCACTGCTTTTCGTCGTCAGTCAGCAGCGACGGTTCCAGGCATCGAGTGTCGATCGGGCACAAGGTCAGGGTTTCGAATTTCAGGAATTCACCGAATTCGCTTTTGCCCGCCTCACGGTTCAACACCAGGTTCTCGATCCGCACACCCCAGCGGCCCGGACGGTAAGTGCCCGGTTCGATGGACGTGATCATGCCCGGTTGCATCGCGGTTTGCGGTGCAGCAGCGGCTTGATAGGCGATGACCTGCGGGCCTTCGTGCACGTTGAGGAAGTAACCGACGCCGTGACCGGTGCCGTGACCGTAATCAACGCTTTCAGCCCAGATCGGCGCGCGGGCAATCGAATCGAGCAACGGCGAGAGAATGCCACGAGGGAATTGCGCACGGGACAACGCAATCACGCCTTTGAGCACCCGCGTGCAATCGCGCTTCTGCTCATCGGTCGGCGTACCGACCGGCACCATCCGCGTGATATCCGTGGTGCCGCCCAGGTACTGGCCGCCGGAGTCGATCAGCAATAGACCGTCGCCTTCGATCACCGCGTGTTCTTCTTCGGTGGCGTGGTAGTGCGGCATCGCGCCATTGGCGTTGAACGCGGCAATGGTGTTGAAGCTCAGCGACACATAACCCGGACGTCGGGTACGCGCGGCCGTCAGGTGTTCGTCGATGGTCAGTTCGGTGATGCGCTCACGACCCAACGCAGTGTCCAGCCAGGTGAAGAATTCGCACAGCGCCGCACCATCCTGCTCCATGGCCTGACGAATGTGCTCGGCATCGGCCAGGCTTTTTTGCGACTTGGCCAACGTGGTCGGGTTCAGGCCTTCGACCAGCTTCACACCGCTATCCAGGTTATCCAGCAAGCCAGCGGTGACGCGCGCCGGGTCAACTTGCAGGCTCGCGCCGCTCGGTACGGCGCGCAAGGCGGCGGCCACTTCGCTGTAATCGCGCAGGGTCACGCCGTCCTTTTCGAGGGTCGCGCGCAGTTCGGCATCGACCTTGCTCAGCGCCACGAACAGGGTTGCCTGCTCTTGGCTGATCAAGGCAAAGGAAACAAACACCGGGTTGAACGACACGTCACCGCCGCGCAAGTTGAACAGCCAGGCGATGTCATCAAGGGTGGCGATGAAGTGCCAATCGGCACCGCGATCTTTCAAAACCTCACGCAGCTTGGCCAGTTTCTCGCCGCGGCTGACCGTCGCCTGAGGCGGCAGGTGTTGATAGATCGGTTCATTTGGCAGCGTCGGACGGTCGCTCCAGACTTCGTTCAACACATCGATGTCAGTGCGCAGACGTGCGCCGCGCTCTTCAAGCTTGCCACCCAACGTACGCGCCGAAGCCACGGCCATTACCGCGCCATCTACCGCGACGACGCCGCCTTCAGGGGTTTGCTCGGCCAGCCAGTCCAGCGGGCCGGGCTGACCCGGTTGCAGCTTGACCAGTTCGATCCCGCTGCCCTTGAGTTCCTTGGTCGCTTGTTCCCAATATCGGCTGTCGGCCCAGACGCCGGCAAAGTCCGGCGTAACGATCAGCGTGCCGACCGAACCATGGAAGCCCGACAACCATTGTCGCCCTTGCCAGTAACCCGGCAGGTACTCCGACAGGTGCGGGTCGGCCGACGGCACCAGCAGAGCATGAATGCCCTCCCGGCTCATCAGTTCGCGGGTTTGCGCCAGGCGTTGAGGCACCGATCCATTGATCGAAGGCTGCGTACTCATCATGTCTCCTGCTAATCACTTCATCATTATTGTTGAGTGCCGATCAACGCCGACACTTTCAGACCTTATTGCCAAAATGCCGGAGCATTGGCACAGGCCGCTTTAATCAGGTGTACCGCTTGGTCGATGTCTTGCTCGGTGGTGAACCGGCCGAGACTCAAGCGAATGGTGCGACTCGCCGAGCGGGCGTCATGCCCCAGGGCCAGCAGCACATGGGAAGGCGCGTTGCTGGCGGAGTTGCAGGCCGAGGTCGCGGAAAACGCGATCGAGGTGCTCAACGCCGCGGAATTGAACTCGCCTTCACTAAAGGTCAGGCTCAGGGTATGGGGAATGCGCTGGGTCGGACTGCCATTGAGGCGAACCCCTGGAATACTCAGCAGCTGTTCAAGCAAGCGCTCGCGCAACCGGACGATCGTGGCTTTCTCTTCATCGAACGAAGAGGCCGCCAGCGCGAAGGCCACACCCATGGCAGCGATCTGGTGAGTCGCCAGGGTGCCGGAACGCAAACCGCCCTCGTGACCACCGCCGTGAATCTGCGCCTGCAAACGCTGCTGCGCGCGCGGCCCGACGTACAGCGCGCCGATACCTTTTGGGCCGTAAATCTTGTGGGCCGAAAATGACATCAGATCCACTGGCAACCGGGCCAGGTCGATCACCACTTTGCCTGCACCTTGAGCCGCGTCGACATGGAACAACGCATCGCGAGCACGCACGATTTCGCCGATGGCCGAGATGTCGTTGACCGTGCCCAGCTCGTTGTTGACCAGCATCAACGACACCAGAAAGGTGTCTTCGCGCATCGCTTCGCTGACCGCTTGCGGGGTAATCAAACCCTCGGCGTCAGGCACCAGATAAGTCACCGCAACACCGGCATCCTGCAACTGCTTCGCCGTGTCGAGAATCGCTTTGTGTTCGATCTGGCTGGTGATGATGTGGCCGCCAGAAACGCCGCGAGCCTGGGCCACGCCTTTGAGGGCAAGGTTGTTCGATTCGGTGGCGCCGGAGGTCCAGACGATCTGCTCCGCCTGGGCGCCGACCAGTTCGGCGACCTGACGCCGCGCCTGCTCGACCGATTGCCGGGCCTGTTGACCGAACGCATGGGAGCTGGACGCCGGATTGCCGAAGTTGCCGGTAAAACCCAGACACTCGACCATGACCTTGATGACTCGCTCATCCACCGGCGTGGTGGCGGCGTAGTCGAAATACAACGGACGTTTATTCATAAAAGACTCGCAGAGCATGTTCCGGGATCAGGAAGCTCGTCACTGAAACGTCGAAGCGCAGCCTCGTGAGCTGCGCCGATGTGCAGAGCGTTAGAAATACCTGATCGGAGGCCGTTAAAGAAGAACAACTTCATTTAAAAGTGCGTAGGAACGCTCCTGAAGTCGAGCTTAACAGGCATCGGGCAACCGGTTGAAGCAATGCGTCAGCTAAAGCTTTCGAGCAACAACGGATACAGCGAAGCCACCAGCAACGCGGCCATGCCCCAATTGAACAGGCGCAACCAGCGGCGATCCTTGAGCACATTGCGCAACAGCGTGCCACACGCAGCCCAGACGCCAACGCTTGGCAGGTTGATGAGGGCGAAGACCGCAGCAATCACGATCACATTGGTGAAGTAGCCCTGCATTGGCGTGTAGGTGCTGATGGCACCGATGGCCATGATCCACGCCTTGGGATTGACCCACTGAAACGCTGCGGCGCCCAAATAGCTGATTGGCTTGCTCTCGCCCTTTTCACTCTCGGAAACCGGTCCCGAATGGGCAATCTTCCACGCCAGATACAGCAAATACGCCGCGCCGACGTAACGCAGCACGCTATAGAGCAAAGGATAGGTTTGAAACACTGCGCCCAAGCCGAAACCCACTGCCACGACGAGTACGAAGAAGCCGCAGGTGATACCAAGCATGTGGGGGATGGTGCGGTTAAAGCCGAAGTTCACGCCAGATGCCAGCAACATCGTGTTGTTGGGGCCGGGAGTAATCGAAGTGACAAGCGCAAACAGGGCAAAGCCCAGCAGCAAATCGAGCGAGAGCGTCATGGGTGGCAGTCCATTGGGGTCAGTCAGGTGTTGACCCTATCGCAGCCCTTAAGGGAAACCCATGGACAGTTACGTGAAACTTCAAGCGGTACAGTTTTCTCTCAGCTAGGACGACCGTGAAGCTGTACAGCACGTTCGGCGTTCATCTCGCCTTGTTTGTCGAAACTAAACGATTTTTGGGGTTGGCCGAGCAATTCGGCTTTTTTCGCGTGGTATTCGTCGAAGGACAAACTGCGACGATTCAACGCCTCAAGTGCCAGTTCCCTGGTTTCTTCCGCAGTGTAGGGCCGTAGTTCCGGGGAAACATGGCTGGCACATCCGGCGAGTACGGAGACCGCAAGCAGCAAGAAAGTAGCGATTAGAGGTTTCATTGTGAGCGTCCTGGTGTATCTGGGTTCGGGCAATGAACACAGGCTACGCCGGGCATCCGATCAGTAGAAATCAACGCTCTCGATAGTGGCTATCGACTTTGCCTAACGTCACTCAGGTAGAGCGCCTTATATCTCTAAATGATCTATAAATATTAATTTAAGGTCTTTTACGGAATAACACTGAGCCTTTATAACAACTGTCATCGCTTCACACACTGTTGCTCAAGCAACTGTTTGCCAGGCAACAGTCATTCAACAAACAGCTCTGCCATTCGTACAGCGTCTACCGGGCAACGCGCTGAAAGCCCCGTAAATCGGGACTCCGAGGGATTGGTACAGCTCTTGCTCTCTGTCAGTGACTACTCACTGCTCCCTGAGCAACTGTTTAAAAAGGAACTGATCATGTCGCGTCCATTGAAAGTCGTTGCCCTCTCCGGCGGTACCTGGCGTCCGTCCCGCACATTGGTGCTGACCCAGGCACTGTTGGCGCAACTGGCGGAGCAATTGCCGATTGAAAGCAAGCTGATTGAACTGGGTGACATCGCCCGACCGTTGGGCGCCGCGCTGTCCCGTCAGGAATTGAGCGCCGAGATCGAAGCCGAGCTGCAAGCGATCGAGAACGCCGACCTGCTGATCGTCGCCGCGCCGGTTTATCGCGGTTCCTACCCTGGATTGCTCAAGCATCTGTTCGACCTGATCGACCTCAATGCCTTGATCGACACACCGGTATTGCTGGCCGCCACCGGTGGCAGCGAGCGTCATGCACTCGTGCTCGATCACCAGTTGCGGCCGCTGTTCAGTTTCTTCCAGGCATTGACCTTGCCGATTGGCGTCTATGCCACCGAAGCCGATTTCTCCAATTACCAAATAACCAGTGAGCCCTTGAAGGCCCGCATACGCCTTGCTGCAGAACGCGCCGCGCCGTTGTTTGGCGTGCACCCCAAAAATCTGCTGAAAATCGCTTAAGGATTTCTTCATGGATGTTTTCTGGTTTCTGCCGACTCACGGCGATGGCCATTACCTGGGCACCACTCAGGGCGCACGCCCGGTGACACTCAACTACCTGAAACAAGTGGCCCAGGCGGCCGATAGCCTCGGATACCACGGCGTACTGATTCCCACCGGGCGCTCCTGTGAGGATTCGTGGGTGATTGCTTCGGCGCTGGTGCCGCTGACCGAACGCCTGCGTTATCTGGTGGCGATTCGGCCGGGGATCATCTCGCCGACGGTCTCGGCGCGCATGGCCGCGACACTGGATCGACTGTCCAATGGCCGCTTGCTGATCAACGTGGTCACGGGCGGTGACCCGGATGAAAACCGTGGCGACGGCATCTTCCTCGATCACAGCGAACGCTACGAAGTAACCGACGAATTCCTGCAAATCTGGCGTCGGGTGCTGCAAGGCGAATCGGTGGATTTCGAAGGCAAACACTTGCAAGTGCAGAACGCCAAGGCGCTGTATCCGCCGGTGCAAAAACCCTATCCGCCGCTGTACTTCGGTGGCTCTTCCGAAGCCGCCCATGAACTGGCCGCCGAGCAGGTTGATGTCTACCTGACCTGGGGCGAACCACCGGCCGCCGTGGCGGAAAAACTGGCCGATGTGCGGGAGCGCGCAGCGCGAAACGGTCGCACGGTGAAGTTCGGGATTCGCTTGCATGTGATCGTCCGCGAGACCGCTGAAGAGGCCTGGAAAGCCGCGGACAAACTCATCGAGCACATCAGCGACGAGACCATCGCGGCCGCGCAGAAGTCGTTCTCGCGTTTTGATTCCGAAGGTCAGCGGCGCATGGCGGCGTTGCATGACGGGCGTCGTGACAACCTGGAAATATCCCCCAACCTGTGGGCCGGTGTCGGCCTGGTGCGTGGCGGCGCCGGGACGGCGTTGGTGGGCGATCCGCAGCAAGTGGCGGCGCGAATCAAGGAGTACGCGGACCTGGGAATCGAGAGCTTCATCTTCTCCGGCTATCCGCACCTCGAAGAGGCATATCGCTTTGCCGAGCTGGTGTTCCCGCTGTTGCCTGAGCCGTACGCCAGCCTGGCCGGACGTGGGGTTACCAATCTCACCGGGCCGTTTGGCGAAATGATTGCCAATGATGTGCTGCCGGCTCACGCCAAAGCCTGATCCTGACCTCGGTCCTGTAGGAGCTGCCGCAGGCTGCGATCTTTTGATTTCAAAGATCAAGATCAAAAGATCGCAGCCTGCGGCAGCTCCTACGGTGGTCCATCGACATATAGGAAATTCCGTGTGACTGCCAAGCCGCAAAGCGCCCTGATATCCCCCTTGCAGACCGCCCGCCGATTGGCCGCCGAGTTTGCCCTGACCGCTGTCGAGCGCGATGAACGTGGCGGTACGCCCAAAGCCGAACGTGATGCCTTGCGCCACAGCGGTTTGCTCGCCTTAAGCATTCCCACCCAGTACGGCGGCCTCGGCGCCAGCTGGAGTGACACCCTGACCATTGTGCGCGAGTTCGCCAAGGTCGACAGTTCGATTGCCCATGTCTTCGGCTTCCATCACCTGATGCTCGCCACCGTGCGCCTGTTCGCCCGGCCCGAGCAGTGGCAGCCGTGGTTCGAACAGACCGCGCGCAAGAACTGGTTCTGGGGCAATGCCCTCAACCCGCTGGACACCCGCACCGTGGTGAAAAACCTCGGTGGCTGGCGTGAGTTTTCCGGCAAGAAAAGCTTCTGCTCCGGCGCCAGCGATTCGGAAATGCTGATCGCCTCGGCGGTGGACGAAAGCGCTGGCGGCAAGCTGTTGATCGCTGCGATTCCCAGCGGTCGCAGCGGCATCACCTTGCACAACGACTGGAACAACATGGGCCAGCGCCAGACCGACAGCGGCAGCGCGACCTTCGAACGGGTACGGGTCGAAGAGTCGGAATTGCTGCTCGATCCGGGTCCGCTGAGTACGCCATTCGCCTGCCTGCGGCCATTGATTGCCCAACTGACCTTCACCCACATGTTTCTCGGCATCGCCGAAGGTGCGTTCGAAGAGGCGCGGCAATACACCCTCACCGAAACCCGTCCGTGGCACAAATCCAGTGCTCAGGATGTGCGTCAGGATCCTTATGTACTCGGCCACTACGGCGAATTCTGGGTCGCCCTCGAAAGTGTTCGACTGCTGGTGGAGCGCGCTGCCGGGTTGCTCGACAAGGCCTGGGCCAAAGGCCCGAACCTCAGCGCCGAAGAACGTGGACACCTGGCTACCGCCATTGCCACGGCCAAGGTCGCTGCCACCCGCAATGGTCTGGAACTCTGTAGCCGGTTGTTCGAAGTGACCGGCGCCCGCTCAACGCATGCCTCACTGCGACTGGATCGCCACTGGCGCAACCTGCGCACGCAAACCCTGCACGACCCGGTGGATTACAAACTCCATGAACTGGGTGACTGGGCGCTCAACCAGTCCCTGCCGATTCCGACTTTCTATTCATAGCCTTCTATTCATGGAGCCTGCCCATGCAACTGCTGACCTTACCGCCCTCGCCCGCTCTGGCCACCTCGATCCGCGCCACGGCGCAGGTGTTCGAAGACCCTAAATCCCAGGCCTTGCTCGCCCACATTCAACAAGTCGCACCGAGTGAAGCCAGCGTGCTGATCATCGGCGAAACCGGCACCGGCAAGGAGCTGGTGGCGCGACATATCCACAACCTCAGCGCCCGCCGTAACCGGCCTTTCGTGGCAGTGAACTGCGGCGCGTTCTCCGAATCCCTGGTGGAAGCCGAGTTGTTCGGCCATGAAAAAGGTGCCTTCACCGGTGCGCTGAGCGCCAAGGCCGGCTGGTTCGAGGAGGCCGACGGCGGCACGTTGTTCCTCGACGAAATCGGCGATTTGCCAATGGCGATTCAGGTCAAGTTGTTGCGGGTGTTGCAGGAGCGCGAAGTGGTGCGACTGGGTTCGCGCAAGAGCATTCCCATCAACGTGCGCGTGCTGGCGGCGACCAACGTGCAACTGGAGAAAGCCATCAACGCCGGGCATTTCCGCGAGGATTTGTACTATCGCCTCGACGTGGTCAGCCTGGAATTGAGCCCGCTGCGCGACCGCCCCGGCGACATCCTGCCGCTGACCCGACACTTCGTCGAAGCCTACAGCCAGCGCCTCGGTTACGGCACCATCACCATCAGCAAAGAGGCCGAACTGAAACTGCGCAGCTACAGCTGGCCGGGCAACATCCGCGAACTGGAAAACGTCATTCACCACACCCTGCTGATCTGCCGTAACGGCGTGATCGAACGCGACGACCTGCGGCTGTCGAACATGCGCATCGAGCGTCAGGACGATTACCACAACAACGTCGACGACTCACCAGAAGCGCTGCTCGATCGCGCCTTTCAAAAGCTCTTCGAAGAACAGGCCGGAGCGCTGCACGAGAAAGTCGAAGACGCTTTACTGCGGGCGGCCTATCGATTCAGTCATTACAACCAGGTGCATACCGCTGCGCTGCTGGGGCTGAGCCGCAACGTAACCCGCACGCGGCTGATCAAGATCGGCGAGCTGGCGGTTAACAAACGCCGGCCCACGGAAAACCTTCAGGGCGAGCGTGTCATGCAGCTGTCGATCTAACCCACCAAGTTGCAGTGCAATGCGTTGTCGTGGCTGCGTTCCAGGCTGTGCAGTACCTGGAACGAGCCGAAGGTCACGGTTTTCGCCTGATGGGCGCGGATCAGTTGCCAGAAATCCTGCTCGCCGCTTTCAAAGCTTTTAAACGCGGCCTCTCCCGCCTCGCGTGTTTGCCATTGCAGGTAGTTGAGCACCCGCCGGCCATCGTCGCTGGCCTGGATGCTGGCACTCAGAAAACCTGTGAAGTCCTGGGCGAGACGCTCGGTCTGTTTCGACAGTGCCGACACCAGTGCGGGCTGTTGATACGGTTCGATCTCGAATTCGATCAATTGGGTGAAGCTGCGATTTTTCTCTGACAGTTGCATGAATAGTCCCCACTCACCTGTAAGCCGGTTCTTGCGATCCGAAGGCCTGCAGGGTAAAACCTCGAGTTAACTTGAGGTCAAGGGGCATTTTTTAAATGATCACCTCGGAAAATCTGCACAAGGAACTCACCGTAGGCCAAGTGGCTGCGCGCAGCGGCGTCGCGGTCACGGCGCTGCACTTTTACGAATCCAAGGGTTTGATCAAAAGTAATCGCAACCAGGGCAACCAGCGGCGTTATCCCCGGGAAGTGTTGCGGCGGGTGGCGTTGATCAAAGTGGCTCAGCGATTGGGGATTCCGTTGGCGGAGATTGGCGAGGCATTGAAATCGCTGCCGGACAATCGGGCGCCGACGGCGGCGGACTGGAAGGTGTTGTCGGCGCAGTGGAGTCGGGATCTGGATGAGCGGATCAATCAGCTGTCCTTGCTGCGGGACAAGCTCAATGGCTGCATTGGCTGTGGGTGTTTGTCGATGGAGGCGTGTCCGTTGCGCAACTTTGGCGATGTGTTGGGGGAGCGAGGGCCGGGGGCGCAGCTGCTGGAATCCGGGACAGGTCCGAAATAGCGTTGCGGCCATCGCGGGCAAGCCTTGCTCCTACAGGTTTGTGTCGTTGGTGATTATTGCGAACGACACAAACCTGTAGGAGCAAGGCTTGCCCGCGATGGCGCCTTCAAGGCCGGCAGAAGATCAGAACCCCGGCGCAATCTGCCCTTTGTAGCGGGTCAAAATGAACTGCCGAACCTCATCGGAGTTCAACGCCTTGGCCAGTTTCTGCAAACCCGGGTCGTTGATGTTGTCCGGCCGCGCGACCAGAAACTCGATGTACAAACTCTTGCCCTTCTCGACAATCAACGCGCTGTTGGTATCAATCCCCGCTTCCAGTGCGTAGTTGGCAAAGACAAACGCCAGGTCCACCTGGCTCACCGAACGGGCCAGCAGCGCTCCCTCCAGTTCACGAATTTTCAGGTGCTTGGGGTTTTCGATGATGTCCCGTTGAGTCGCCAGGGTGTTGCTCGGATCCTTGAGTTTGATCAGGCCGGCTTCGTGTAGCAGAACCAGCGCACGGCCAGTGTTCACCGGGTCATTGGGGATCGACACCGTGGCGCCATCCTTCAGCTCGGCGATGTTTTTGATCCTGGTCGAGTAAGCGCCAAACGGTTCAATGTGCACACCGACCACCGGTACCAGATCGGTATGACGGGTTTTGTTGAAATCATCGAGGAACGGTCGGTACTGATAATAGTTGGCGTCGAGGTTCTTCAGCGCCAATTGCTGGTTGGGTTGGATGAAGTCGGTGAAAACCTTGATGTCCAGGTCCACGCCTTCCTTGGCCAGAGTCGGTTTGACGAACTCGAGGATTTCCGCGTGCGGCACCGGGGTGGCGCCGACGATGAGTTTTTCGTTGGCGTGAGCGTTGAACGACAGGACGGCAGCCAGAATGGCCAGGGTCTTTTTCATGCTGTGCTCCTAGGCAGATTGAGTGGCCGTCGTGGGGCGGACGTTGGGCCGGTTTTTAATGGTTGAATCGAGTCTTTATCGTCGGCTGTAGCGCGCCACCAGTCGGTCGCCGCTCATTTGCAGGGCCTGAACCAGGATCAGCAGAAGCACCACGGTGACCACCATCACGTCAGTCTGAAAACGCTGATAGCCGTAGCGGATCGCCAGGTCGCCGAGACCACCGCCGCCGATCACGCCGGCCATCGCCGTGTAATCCACCAGCACAATCGCGGTCACCGTGACCGCCGCCAGCAACCCTCCCCGCGCTTCGGGCAACAAGGTGTGGCGGATGATCTGCCACGTGTTGGCGCCCATGGCCTGAGTCGCTTCCACCACCCCGCGATCGACTTCACGCAAGGCGGTTTCAACCAGACGCGCGAAGAACGGCGTGCAACCGACCACCAGCGGCGGGATCGTCCCCGGCACACCAAGTGAAGTGCCGACCAACAACGTGGTCAAGGGAATCAGCACGATCAGCAAAATGATGAACGGCAGCGAACGCAGCATGTTCACGATCACCGACAGCACCCGATAAACACCGACCGCTTCATGCAACTGGCGCTTGCCGGTGAGGAACAGCACCACGCCCAGTGGCAGGCCCAGCAGCACGGTAAAACCGAGGGCGGCGCCGAGCATGCTCAGGGTGTCGAGGCAGGCTTGGGCAATGTCGGCCCAATAGATGTTTTTCAGCCACTCGGCCATGGTCAGGACCAGTCGTGACGCGGTGGTTTGACGCCATTGAGCAGCCAGTTGCCGACCACGTGGTACTTCCAGCGCACCGGATCATGCAGGGTGTGGACCCGGGCGTTGCGCCAGTGGCGGTCGAAGTTGTGTTTTCTCAGGGTTGAGCGAGTGCCGCCGAGTTCGAAGAGCTTGTTGCTGGCTTCAATGGCGATTTCGGTGGTCAGCACTTTGGCTTTGGCGACTGCCAGTGAGGCTTGCGCGACGTTGTCTTCGTCAGGTGCCGAACGTGCGGCATCCAGCGCCCAACCGGCGCGTTCCAGCAAGGCTTCGGCCGCTTCCAGACGAATCTCCAGGCCGCCGACCTGAATGATGGTCAGCGGATCTTCACTGGCTTTTTCCACACCCGCGTCGATCCACGGCCGAGCGAACAGCTGAACGAATGTGATGGTGTCACGCAGGGCCGCACGGGCGATGCCGGCATCGATGGCGGCGGTGGTCAACTGCGCGAACGGGCCCGCCAGAGTGGGTGTTTCATAAGAGCGATACGTCGGGAACAGATTGAACGCCGAGACGTGCAAATCCTCAGCCAGCACCGTGCCGCTGGAGGTGGTGCGCTGACCGATGCTGTCCCAGTCGTCGACGATCACCAGCCCTTGGGTGCCGCGCTCGACAAAGGCCAACTGGCCCTTCTGCTCTTCATCCAGCGCCAGCACCGCCAGCCAGTGGGCGTAGAGCGAACCGGTGCAATAACCCTTGCGGCCGTTGATCACATGGCCGTCGCCGTAACGGCGGATGGTCGCCTGAATGTCCTGCACGTTCTTGCCGCCAGTTTCCGACAAGGCATTGGCAAAGCGGTGACCTTGCAGCGCCAGCCCGAAGAAGTGCGTTTGCTGCTCAGGCGTGCCTTGCAGGCGAATGTCTTCCAGCAGGCAATAGTGGTTTTGCGGGATTTGCCCCAGGGACGGATCGGCCGCCGAGATGATCGCGATGACCTGCGCCAACACCGCATAGGACACCTGCGCGCCGCCAAACTCTTTCGGTACGCTGATGCCCCACAAACCACTGTTGGAATACAGATCGACGATCTCGGCGGGCACTTGGCGGGTGCGGTCGCGTTCGGCGTCTTGTTCCAGCAGGATCGCGGCGACTTGTTCGGCGACGCGCAAGGCTTCGGCTTCGTTGGCGATCCGATGGGCGGCCGGTGGATTGATCGGATAAACGGCAGATTCAGGCATACAAGGCTCTCGGTACCAGTGTTTACCAGAGGGCATTGCAGCTTCTGTGCCTGACCGTGCGAACCAATGTTTTCGGGGAGTTCTGGGCCGTTCAGAAGGTTTTATCCATGAGCAACCCGAGCAATCTGCTGCTCCGCTGTTGATGGCTGAACAGTGGCGTTGTTATGCCTTACACCCTGTAGGAGCTGCCGAAGGCTGCGATCTTTTGATCTTGATTTTTCGTCGGCCGCACCGCAGCCAAGGTCAAAAGATCGCAGCCTTCGGCAGCTCCTACTACTCTTCATAGGTTGTAAATCGGCGAAGGACCACCTTCATCCCAAAACAAAAAACAGGGAGAACAGCCATGAGCGTCAAACCCATTCCAGAGGGTTATCACAGCATCACCCCGTACCTGGGCATTCAAAAAGCGGCCGAAGCCATCGAGTTCTACAAGAAAGCCTTTGGCGCCACCGAAGTCATGCGCCTGTCCATGCCCGATGGCGGCATCGGGCATGCCGAACTGCGCATCGGCGATTGCCCGATCATGCTTGGCACGCCGTGCGATCAGGGCCCGCTGAGCAATCCGGACAAGTCGCCGTCTGTAGGGCTGCATCTGTATGTGAACGATGTGGACAAGTCTTATAAACAGGCGATTGCGGCTGGCGGCACAGTGGTGTCCGAGGTCAAGGATCAGTTTTATGGCGACCGCTCGGGAACCCTGAAGGATCCCTATGGGCATCTGTGGTTTCTGGCCACGCGCAAGGAAGATCTGACTCAGGAGCAGATTGAGCAGCGGGCGAAGGAGATGTTCAAGCAGGGTTGAACCCTTCTGTGACTGATAGGGCCTCATCGCGAGCAAGCTCGCTCCCACAGGGATCTTCTGCGAACACGTTATTTGTGAACACCCTAGATCACCTGTGGGAGCGAGCTTGCTCGCGATGGCGTTGGGTCAGTCAACATCAATGTTGAATGACAGAAAGCTTTGCTCCTACAGAAACCAGCCAAACGATATCGCGAAACATTTTCTTTCATATCCCCCTTCGGGATTTTCGATGCTCATCCGTCTTATTTAGATGCAGTCGGCCCGCGTAGGCAAAAGCCACGGCCCGGCCCTTTGTGGACCTCATCGCTGGGAAGCCCGCAGCAGAGTCCCTCTCATCGAAACAAGACCTTTAATCATGTCGAAGAAATCCCGTTCAAAACTCTGGTTTCTGGTCCATAGCTGGCTGGCATTGCCGATCTGGTTTTTCGTGCTGATCGTCTGCGTGACCGGCACCCTGGCGGTGGTCAGCCAGGAAATCGTCTGGCTGGCCAACCCGCAAATGCGCGCCAGCCAACCCTCGGACGATGCGCCGCTGCTCAGTTATGACCAGATCATTGCCGCGATCAAAAAAGCCGAGCCGAACACACTGGTCGAAGGCATCAGTCGGCCCGATGAATCGCACTTCGCCCTCGACGTGGACGTCAGCTATCCCGACGGTCGCTCGGTGACGGTTTACGTCAATCCCTACAGCGGCGTGATTCAGGGCACTGCCCCAGAATTCAATTTCAAGGCGTTTACCCGCGCACTGCATGGCTGGTGGCTGGTGCCGTTCACCAACGGTTACAGCTGGGGCTGGTACCTGGTGTCATTCCTGAGCTTGCCGCTATTGGCGTCCTTGGTCACCGGGCTGGTGGTCTACAAGCGCTTCTGGAAAGGTTTCTTCCGCCCGACGTTGCGCATTCGTCACGGTGCACGGATTTTCTGGGGCGACTTTCACCGTCTCAGCGGCATCTGGTCGATCTGGTTTATCGCGGTGATTTCCATCACCAGCACCTGGTTCCTGATTCAGGCGTTCATGTTCGATAACCAGATTACGATTTCCACCGCGCCGGTGGCTGCCGTGGTCCCGCGTGAAAGTGTCCCGCTGACTGCCGACGGTTCGCCTGCGCCGATGATCAGCCTGGAGACGGCGATCCGCGAAGCCAAGGAACGTATTCCCGGCCTGGACGACAGCTTTGTCAGCATGCCCGCCAACGCCTACAGCTACCTCTCGGTAGGCGGACGCAGTTGGTATCCGCTGATGTTCCAGACCGCCGATATCAACCCGTATACCGGCGACATCGCCGCCACCCGCCTGTTGTCGGACCGTTCCGGTCTGGAGCTGGTGACCGAATCCATGCGTCCGCTGCACACCGGGGATTTCGGCGGCATCTGGATCAAGCTGATCTGGTTCTTCTTCGGCCTGCTTCTCAGCATGATGGTTCTCAGCGGCCTGTTGATCTGGACCAAACGCACCGCTCTGGCCACGGCCAACGCCCTCAAGCGCAGCCATAAACGCCCGCGCAGTCAGGCCGCTCCGGCCAACAGCCATGAAACCACGGAGGTCAGCCAATGAGTCTGTTCATCGCGGATAAACCGGCTTCGAAACTGAGCCGTTTCTGGCACAAATGGCGCTTCCACATCAACGTTCTGCTGTTGCTGGTGCCGCTGGGGTTCATGCCCAAGTACTTCGCCGACGCCGCGCTGTTTCGTGGTGACACCGGCCTGGGCGAGCGGGAGATCGGAGAGGTTCAGGTGGGCCCCTGGAGCCTGCGCCTGGCCGAGTTGCGTAACGAAGCACCGAGGCTCGATGGCCCGGCCGGTTACATGAAGAACTTCAACGCGGCGCTGTGCGATAGCTGCCGCGATCAGGTCAAGGCGACGTACCTGCGCATCGGCAAACCGCGCAGCCTGCGCGCTGCCGGGGTGATTTTCTTCGGCACGCCGTACCGCATGGGCGCGATGTTGCCGATCCCCGAGAAGACCAAAGCCGACGCCGAGCTGTGGATCACCATGGAAGGCTGGGACGGCGCCATGCATCAGGCCTCCATCCCCCTGAGCCAGGCATCCCCGGCCACCCTCGCCTGGCTGAACCAACAAGGAGGCAAACCATGATTAACGTTCTACGTCCTCTAAGCGCCGCGTTGCTGGTGCTCTGCGCCGGTTTCAGCGCCAGCGCCCTGGCCCACAACCCGATGTGCGAATGCAAAGCCATCGATGCCGAGCAGATCAAATGCACCGGCGGTTTCTCCGACGGCAGCGGCGCGCCGGGGGTGACCCTGGATGTGATCGGCTACGACGAAACCATCCTGGTGCCAGGCAAGCTCGGCGCCGATTCGACCTTGACCTTCAAGAAGCCCGGCGCCGAGTTCTACGTGTTGTTCGACGCCGGTCCCGGTCACGTTGTCGAGATCGACCAAGCGGACATCGAAGCCCCATGAGTACACCGACTACGCAAATCGTCCGCCCGGCCGGTGCCGGCCATGAAACCCTTTTTGTGTTGCTGTTGTGCCTGATGATTCTGGCGGTGGCCGGCTCGGTGGTCGCCTGGCGCGGTGAGACTCAGGAAGTCAGCAGTGTTGGCAGCCATCAACTGGATGCTCGTCGTGACTTGAGCGCGTCCGAGCAAGGCATCTACGCCGACCTGCGGGTGACGCTCGACGAAATTCATCTACTGCGTCAGGAGCAACAAGCGCTCCCCGCCCCCGCAGCCCTCGCCGATGAAGGTTTTGCGCCGTTCGCCCAGGACGCCAGTTCCGTCAGCCGTGGTGGTCATGCCTGGCAATTGCTCGACACCAAGGCTTACTTCGGCCAGAGCCAGACGCCCACCGTGGCGGGTTCGTTTCTGATGCGCTTGACCGCTGACGACGATGCGCCGGACGTCTGGCTCAACCGCGGCAACGCCCTCGCGGCCCCGACCGACCTCACCGACGCTGCGCTGGAAAGCGCCGGCTGGCAGCAGATCGTCGCGCAATTCGATGCCGGCGTGACCCGCCAGCACCGGCACTGAACCCTCGCCTTCACCCGAGAGAAGACCGCTTTCCCATGCCTATTTCATCTCAACGTTCTTTCTTGCGCCTGATGTTGGTCGGTTTAATGGCTTGTCTGCTGACCCCGCTGGCCAATGCCGACGAGACCAAGCGCCTGCGCATCGGCATCACCCTGCACCCTTATTACAGCTACGTGGCGAACATCGTCGGTGACAAGGCCGAGGTGGTGCCGCTGATTCCGGCCGGTTTCAACCCGCATGCCTACGAGCCGCGCGCCGAAGACATCAAGCGCATCAGCGGGCTGGACGTGGTCGTGTTAAACGGCGTCGGCCATGACGACTTTGCCGACCGCATGATCGCCGCCAGCGAAACCCCGAACATCACGGTGATCGAAGCCAACGAAAACGTGCCGTTGCTGGCCGCCACCGGCGTTGCCGCTCGCGGCGCTGGTAAGGTCGTAAACCCGCACACGTTCCTGTCGATCAGCGCCTCGATTGCCCAGGTCAACAACATCGCCCGGGAACTGGGCAAGCTCGACCCGGCCAACGCCAAGACCTACACCCAGAACGCCCGCGCCTACGGCAAGCGCCTGCGGCAGATGCGCGCTGATGCCCTGGCAAAGCTGACCCAGGCGCCGAACGCGGAACTGCGAGTGGCCACGGTTCACGCGGCTTACGACTATTTGCTGCGCGAATTCGGCCTGGAAGTGACCGCCGTGGTCGAACCGGCGCACGGCATCGAACCGAGCCCGAGCCAGTTGAAAAAAACCATCGATCAACTGCGCGAACTGGACGTGAAAGTGATCTTCTCGGAGATGGATTTCCCGTCCACCTACGTCGAGACCATCCAGCGTGAGTCCGGGGTGAAGCTGTACCCGCTGTCGCACATTTCCTATGGCGAATACACCGCCGACAAGTATGAAAAAGAAATGACCGGCAACCTCAACACCGTGGTCCGGGCGATTCAGGAGTCCGGCAAATGACGGCTAAAGAAACCATTCGTTCGACCAACCCCGAATCCCCTGTGGGAGCGAGCTTGCTCGCGATAGCGGTGGATCAGTCGCCATCAATGTTCGATGACACTCCGCAATCGCGAGCAAGTCGAATCGTCGCACCGTCGCTCCCACAGGTTTCGGGGCCGACTCTGGATTTTGCGGAGGTCAGCCTGACGCTGGGCCGCACGACGATCCTCGACAGCGTCACTTTTCAGGTCCAGCCCGGCAGCGTGCATGCGCTGGTCGGCCCCAACGGCGGCGGCAAAAGTTCGCTGATCAAAACCTTGCTCGGGCAGATGCCGCATCAGGGTCGCTTGAGTCTGCAATGGCCCGGCACACCTGGAACCATCGGCTACGTGCCCCAAGCCCTGGAATTCGATCGCGGTTTGCCGATGACCGTCGATGATTTCATGGCCGCGATGTGCCAGCGGCGTCCGGCGTTTCTCGGCTTGAGCAAGCACTACGCCGCCGCGATTGGCGAAGCGCTGGAACGGGTCGGCATGCAGGACAAACGCAAGCGGCGCATGGGTGCGTTGTCCGGCGGTGAGCGTCAGCGTGTGTTGCTGGCTCAAGGGTTGATTCCAGCACCGCAATTGTTGGTGTTGGATGAACCGATGTCGGCTTTGGATGAGGCAGGAATTCAGGTGTTCGAACGGCTACTCGGCGACTGGCGCCAGAGCGGCATCACCGTGCTGTGGATCGAGCATGATCTGGAAGCGGTTGGACGGCTGGCGGATCGGGTCACCGGGCTTAATCGCCGAGTACTGTTCGATGCCACGCCGAAACAGGCGCTGACCCCGGAACGCTTGCTGACCTTGTTCTCGACCCATCCTCGGAGCGCTGCCTGATGAGTTACGAAGCCTTTCGTTTGATGGTCCAGGGCTGGGCCTCGTCGGGTTACTTGCCCGAGGCGCTGGCCTATGGATTTGTGGTCAACGCGTTGCTCGCCGGCTTGCTGATCGGCCCGGTGTTGGGCGGTTTGGGGACGTTGGTGGTGGTCAAGCGTTTCGCGTTTTTCTCCGAAGCGGTGGGCCACGCGGCGCTGACCGGAGTGGCCATCGGTATTTTGCTGGGCGAACCGTACACCGGGCCTTACGGCAGTCTGTTCGGCTACTGCTTGTTGTTCGGCATTTTGCTGAACTACCTGCGTAACCGCACGGGTCTGGCGCCGGATACGTTGATCGGCGTGTTCCTTTCCGTGTCGTTGGCGCTGGGTGCCAGTCTGCTGCTGATTCTGGCGGGCAAGATCAACGTACACATCCTCGAAAACGTGTTGTTCGGTTCGGTGCTGACCGTTAACGGCAATGATCTGCTGGTGTTGGCCATCGTCGGTTCGCTGGTCATGGCCCTGGCCTTGCCGCTGTACAACCGCATCATGCTGGCCAGTTTCAATCCGCAACTGGCGGCGGTGCGTGGTGTGGCGGTGAAGACGCTGGATTATCTGTTTGTGATTCTGGTGACCCTGATCACCGTGGCGGCGGTGAAAGTCATCGGCGCGATTCTGGTCGGTGCCCTGCTGGTGATTCCGGCGGCAGCTGCGCGATTGCTGAGTCAGTCGCTGAAGGGCTTCTTCTGGTGCTCGGTGCTGATCGCCACGGTCAGCACGCTGTGCGGGATCCTTGCGCCGATTGTCTTCGACCTGCCTATCCCGTCCGGCGCCGCGATCATTCTGGTGGCCGGTATCGCCTTCGCTCTCGCCGCCATTGCGCGTGGCGTTGTCCCCAGTCTGAAAGGGAATCTCGGATAAATGTCTTTCTCTCTGCGTCAACTGACCTTGGCCGTCGCCCTGTGTGGGCTGGTCAATACCCCACTGTTCGCGGCCGACAGCGCCAAACCGCTGCGCGTGCTGGCGTCCTTGCCGATCACTTATGGTCTGGGCGAAGTCTTGCTCAAAGGCACCGACATCAACCTTGAACGTGCCGCGCCGGCGAACCTGCCCGGCAGCCGTCAGACCGCGTACTTCACCGGTCGTGGCGCTCCGGCGCTGGCCAAACTGGCGACCGATGCCGATGCGGTGATAGGCCTGCGCTCGTTGTGGGCGGATGATCCGCTGTACCCGATCTCCCGGCGCAGCAACATCCGCATCGTCGAGGTCGACGCCGCGCGCCCGGTGGACGGCGCCCTGCCCGGCATCGCCGTGCAACCCGACAACAAGGTCGATGGGTTGAACAGTCAGCCGTGGTTTTCCAGCAACAACATGGGACGGATGGCGGACGTTATGGCGGCGGACCTGGTGCGCCTGGCGCCCGAGGCCAAGCCGAAGATCGAGGCTAACCTGGCGGCGCTCAAACAGCGCTTGCTCAAGTTCAGCGCCGACAGCGAAGCGCGGCTGGCCAGTGCCGACAACCTCAGCGTGATGAGCCTGAGCGATCACTTTGGCTATCTGATTGGCGGTCTAAACCTGGAGCTGATCGGCCTCGATGCGCGGCCGGATGCCGAGTGGACACCTGAAGCGCTCAAGCAATTGGGTGCGACGCTGAAGGACAATGACGTGGCGGTGGTGTTGCATCATCGACAGCCGTCGGATGCGGTGAAAGCGGTGATTGCCGAGGCTGGGAGTCGGTTGGTGGTATTGAGTGTGGATGCGGCGGATCCGGTGGCCGAGCTGGAAGGGAATGTGGATTTGCTGATCAAGGGGTTGAGCGGTAAGCCATCAGCCTAAGATCAAAAGATCGCAGCCTCGTTTCACTCGACAGCTCCTACAGGTTTTGTGGAGCCCTCGTAGGAGCTGTCGAGTGAAACGAGGCTGCGATCTTTTGATATTCAACCCTAACAAAAAGCCCGCTGACCTTACCGGTTCAGCGGGCTTCTTTTTGCGCGGTGACTTAGTGAGCCACAGCCGCCTGCTCTTCCATCTTCTGGCGCAGGCTCAGCGGACGCATGTCAGTCCAGGTTTCTTCAATGTAAGCCAGGCATTCCTTTTTCAGGCCGCTCTTGCCCACGGTGCGCCAGCCTGCAGGCACGGCTTTGTAGTCGGGCCAGATCGAGTACTGCTCTTCGTGGTTGACCACGACCTGAAAGAGGATGTCCTCGCGGTCGAATACTGAAGTCATGGTGTTTCTCCATCGCTGTAGGGTGGGCTGCACTGCGTGCGCAGCCGTTATGTAGAAGGAACGTGTCAGAGGCTGAGAAATTTAGAGGCTGGCGGTGGCAGCGGCCATGGCCCGGCCGAAAATCTCGGCCACTTGATCAATTTCCGCAGCGGTAATCACCAGCGGCGGCAGGAAGCGCACCACGCCGCCATGACGGCCGCCCAGTTCGAGGATCAAACCGCGTTTGAGGCATTCACGCTGCACCAGCGGCGCCAGTCGACCGAAGATCGGCGGATGACCCAGTGCATCCGGCTCGCCAGTTGGATCGACCAGTTCAACGCCCAGCATCAAGCCGCGACCGCGGATATCACCCAGTTGCGGGAAGTCCCGTTGCAGGATGCGCAGGTGTTCGCTCAAGCGTTCGCCCATGGCGGCCGCGTGATCGCAGACCTTATGTTCGATCAGGTAACGCATCACCGCAGAACCTGCGGCCATCGCCATCTGATTGCCGCGGAAGGTTCCGGCATGGGCGCCTGGCAGCCAGGTGTCGAGCCAGTCGCGATAGACCACCACCGCCAGCGGCAAACTGCCGCCGATGGCTTTGGACATGACCACCACGTCCGGAATGATCCCGGCGTGTTCGAAGGCGAACATCTTGCCGGTGCGGGCAAAACCGCTCTGAATCTCATCGACGATCAGCGCGACACCAGCCTTTTCGGTAATCCGCCGCAGGCCGCGCAGCCAGTCGAGATCGGCCGGGATTACCCCGCCCTCGCCCTGCACCACTTCAACGATCACCGCCGCCGGCAATTGCACGCCGGCTTCTGGATCATTGAGCAGGTTTTCCAGGTAGTTGAGATTGACCTGCACGCCTTGCGCGCCGCCGAGCCCGAACGGGCAGCGGTAATCGTAGGGATACGGCATGAACTGCACGCCGCTGCTGAGCAAGGCGCCCAAGGGTTTTTTCGGCCCCAGACTGCCCATCAGGCTCAGCGCGCCCTGGCTCATGCCGTGATAACCGCCCTGGAATGACAACACGGTGCTGCGCCCGGTGGCGGTGCGCACCAGTTTCAGTGCGGCTTCCACCGCGTCGGTGCCGGTCGGGCCACAGAACTGGATCTTCGCTTCAGCGGCCAATGCCGGCGGCAGCAGACCGAACAGATCCTGAACGAACTGATCTTTGACCGGGGTGGTCAGGTCGAGGGTGTGCAGCGGCAGTTCATCCGTCAGCACTTGCTGGATCGCGTCGATCACCACCGGATGGTTGTGCCCAAGGGCCAACGTCCCTGCGCCAGCCAGGCAGTCGATGAAACGGCGGCCTTCGACGTCTTCGACATAAATGCCCTTGGCACGTTTGAGGGCCAGGGGAATGCGTCGCGGATAGCTGCGGGCATTCGATTCCTGCTGGTTTTGACGGGCCAACAGCGGCGATTCGTTGAACTGATAAAGCGTCTCGGTCGGCGCCGGAGTGATCCGGGCCGACTGATCTTCCATAAGGCTGGTAGCGACTGACATCTCTCGACCCCTCAATAAGGTTTTCCTGTTCTGGAAACGCATCAGGGCGCCGAGGATTTAGACCCGCGTTCAGCTTTCTATGAAGGGGGTGTCAGCGCTTTGTGCATGGGAATGGCGTGGAGCCCGGCGACGGCGAAGGTTTCGGCGCAAGGCTGGTAACCCAGATGACGGTAAAACGCTTCGCTGGTGCGGGTGCTATTGAGTCGGGCCCGGCGCAAACCCTGATCGGTCAACCAGCCTTCAAGGTCGTGCACGAGCGCTTGCCCGGCGCCGCGACGAAACCATTCCGGTTGCACGTAACAAAACGCGACCTTGCCGCTGATCGCAGCCATCGCGACGCCGACCGGTTTGTCCTGCAACAGGGCGATGTTCAGGTACAACCGCTCGTCGGTCAGCCAGGGCTGCACGTGTTCGATGGTTTTGTTGTGGGTCCAGGTGGCGACGGTTAGCGGATCGTTGCGATGGTCGAGCGCGCAACCGACACGGATGGAGCGCTCGACGATCCGGCTGATGATGCCGGCGTCGGCAGTTGTTGCCTTGCAGATGTGAATCGATGCATCCATGGCGCTGTTACCTCAATCCATTGAGAAAAAGCTGCCGGGGACGATAGCGCCGGTGGTGGCTCGAATGCCAATGGAGAGAAGTTACATTAGATGTGCATCGATCCCTGTAGGAGCCGAGCTTGCTCGCGATGGCGTCCTGACATTCAACGTTGATGTTGGCTGTACGGACGCCATCGCGAGCAAGCTCAGCTCCTACAGGGATCGGTGTTGTGGGTTAGACCGGTTGCAACGGCATGGTCAGTTCGACTCGCAACCCGTCCGGCCGGCTGTCGAAATGCAACGTACAACCACAGCGCTGGACGATTGCCTGAACAATCGCCAGACCCAGGCCGCAACCGGTGCTCTGCCCGTTGCGCCAAAAGCGTTGGGTCAAATGTTGCAGATCGTCTTCGGCAATCCCCGGGCCGTGGTCGCGGACCAAAAAGTGCACACGACTGCCAGTGGTTTCCAGGCTCAGCTCCACCGCGCCGTCGCCCGGGGTATGACGCAGCGCGTTGTCCAGCAGGTTGCGCAGCGCGGCAATCGATAGCACCGCGGGCATTTGCACCGGTGCATGGGAGATTTTCGGCGGCATCTGAAATTTGATCCGCTGACGATCACCACTGGCGGCGTCCTGAATCGCCAGTTTCGCCACCTGCTCGGCGCTGCATTGCACGCCGTCATCGAACGACAGACTGCCCTCGACCCGCGCCAGCAACAGCAATTGTTCAAGGGTCCGGTGCAGGCGATCGGCGCCCTCTTCGGCCCGGGCCAGGGATTGATCCCGGGCCGCGCCGTCGGTCATGCGCGCCACTTGCAGGTGGGTCTTGATCGCCGTCAGCGGGCTGCGCAATTCATGGGCCGCGTCACCGGTCAGACGGCGTTCCCTTTCGATGGTCTTGCCGATCCGTTGGAACAGCTGATTCTGGGTGTCCAGCAACGGTTGCAGTTCGCTGGGCAGCGGCTGGATTTGCAAGGGTTCAAGAGAATCGGCGCTACGGCGCATCAACGCATCGCGCATGCGGTTGAGCGGCGCCAGTCCCTGGCCGATCCCCAGCCAGAGCAGGCACAGGCAACCGAGTAACGCCACGCCCACCGGCACCGAAGCCGCCAGCAGGATCGACATATTCAAGGCCTCACGCTCGATCTGCCGGTCGGCCGTGGTGATGCGCACGTCGCCGCGGGCCAGGGTGAAACTTCGCCACGGTGCGCCGTCGATCATCTGGTCGTGGAAGCCCATTTTTTCGGCCTCCAGGGTTTGTTGCGGATCGGTGTGACTGCGGGCGAGGATTTCGCCGCGCAATGAACTGACCTGGCAGGCCATGCCGCCGGGGAGGTTCAGTTGTTCAGCGCTGAAATGGGTGCCCTCGCCTTTGCTCGGCAATGGCGGCAACTGCTCCATCAGGCCGGCGACCATCCGTGCCGACGCCACCAGCCGCTGGTCGAGGGAAAACATCATCTGATTGCGCAGGTCGCTGAGCATCCAGGCCGCAGCCAGGGCCCAGATCAGCGCAAAAGCGGCGCCGAGTGTCAGGCTCAGGCGCAAACGCAGGCTCATCACTTTTTCAATTCCTCTCCGCCATCGGCCGGCCCCAGGCGATAGCCCAGGCCGCGCACCGTCTCGACAATGCCATTGCCG
This sequence comes from Pseudomonas sp. LBUM1645, assembly GCF_059716185.1. NCBI lineage: Bacteria > Pseudomonadati > Pseudomonadota > Gammaproteobacteria > Pseudomonadales > Pseudomonadaceae > Pseudomonas > Pseudomonas sp. LBUM1645. The sequence continues at coordinate 1,851,082 of NZ_CP166811.1, read as the reverse complement.
AGTTTGCGCCGCAGGTGATGGATATGCACGTTGAGGGCGTTGCTTTCCAGCTCATCGTTAAAACCATAAACGCTGTCTTTCAATTGCTCGGTGGACAGCACCCGTCCCCGATTATGCAGCAAGGCCTGCAACAGCGACTGCTCACGACGGGAAAGGTCCACCGGCTGGCCGCCGAGCATGGTTTCGCGGCTGCTTGGGTCGTAAGTCAGACGGCCATGTTCGATCAGGTTGACGCTGCGTCCGGCCACTCGTCGCAACAAGGTGTGCAGGCGCGCGGCGAGTTCACGCAAATCGAACGGCTTGAGCAAGTAATCGTCGGCACCGGCTTGCAAGCCATCGACGCGGTCGGTGACTGAATCCCGGGCGGTGAGGATCAACACCGGGATTTCCAGACCGCTGTGTCGCAACTGCTGCAATAGCTTCAAGCCATCCTCATCGGGAAGACCAAGGTCGAGCACCATTACATCGAACTCGGCGACCTTGAGCATCGCCCGGGCCGAGGATGCGGTGGCGACATGCTCTACCGTCAGGCCCTGAGCGGTGAGGCCAGCGACAATGCCACTGGCGATCAGCTCGTCGTCTTCGCAAACCAGTACGTGCATGGTGAGACCTGTTGAAAAAAGGTGATTAGGCCGGTGGCCGATTAAGCGGACATTATGCCGCAAGCGCCATTGCCACAAGGCAACTGTGGTTAATCATCGGTTAATCGCCGCCCGCCACTGTGCACCTCACTTGCACAGGGATAAGGCTTACCCATGCGTCGACTGTTTCTATTTTTTGTTCTCTTGATCTCGGGTCTGGCCCAGGCAGGGACTGATCCGTTCGCGACCAAACCCGAATTTCTTCCCGTCGGCAAGGCGTTCATCTTCACCTCCGAACGTCTTGAATCCGGTGAAACCCAGCTGTATTGGCAGATCGCCGACGGTTATTACCTTTATCAGAAACGCCTGAAATTCGATGGCTTGCCCGCTGAGCACCATCCCGTATTACCTGAAGGCGAAGCGCACAGCGACGAGTTCTTCGGCGAACAGCAAGTCTATCGCCAGGGTCTGGAACTGAAGATTCCGGCAGGTGCGACCGGCCAGATCAAGGTCGGTTTCCAGGGCTGTGCCGATGCCGGTTTGTGTTATCCACCGCAAACTCAGGTCGTGGATCTGGGCGGTAAATCGACTACCACGGCGACAAACGAAGCGCCGGATCAAGCCCTGGCCAGTGGCCTGCAACAACGAGCGCTGGGCTGGAGCTTGTTGGTGTTCTTCGGTCTGGGGCTGTTGCTGGCCTTCACGCCTTGCTCGCTGCCGATGCTGCCGATTCTGGGCGGTTTGATCGTCGGCAGTGGCGCCACGCCCAAGCGCGGTTTCGCCTTGGCCACCAGCTATGTCGTGAGCATGGCGCTGGTGTATGCGGCGATGGGCGTGCTGGCCGCGCTGCTCGGGGCGAATCTGCAGGCGTTGTTGCAGAACCCTTGGTTGCTGGGCAGTTTCGCGGCGGTGTTTGTGTTGCTGGCGTTGCCGATGTTCGGCTTCTTCGAGTTGCAACTGCCGGTGGCGGTGCGTGATCGATTGGAAAACGTCTCGCGCAATCAGCGTGGCGGCAGCCTGTTCGGCGCCGGTGTGCTGGGAGCCTTGTCCGGTTTGCTGGTGGGGCCGTGCATGACCGCCCCGCTGGCCGGCGCCTTGCTCTACATCGCGCAAAGCGGCAATGCGCTGCATGGCGGGCTGATTTTGTTCGCCATGGGCGTCGGCATCGGTGTGCCACTGCTGTTGTTGGTCACCATCGGCAATCGCTTCCTGCCCAAACCCGGCGCCTGGATGAACCTGCTCAAGGGTGTATTCGGCTTCCTGTTCCTCGCCACCGCGTTGCTGATGCTGCGTCCGGTACTGGACGAATCACTGTGGATTGGTTTGTGCGGTGCTTTGCTGCTGATTGCCGCGTACAGCGCCTGGAAGCAGTCGGAAGGTTTCAGTCGCGTCGCCCATGTGTTCGGCGCCAGCTCACTTTTGCTGGGTGTGTGGGGCAGCCTGCTGCTGATCGGTGCCGCCGGCGGCAGCGACGACTTGGTGAAGCCATTGCAGGTCTACAGCGCCTCAAACTCGAGCAGCGCCGCAAACCCGGTCGGCCACGACGCATTCACCACGATCAAGGACCCGGCAGCTCTGCAACGGGAGCTCGACGCGGCACAGGCTCAGGGCCAATGGGTGCTGCTGGACTACTACGCCGACTGGTGCGTGTCGTGCAAGGTCATGGAAAAACAGGTGTTCGGCAAAGCTCATGTACTGCAAGCCTTGAGCGATGTGCGCTTGCTACGGCTGGACGTCACCGCCGACAATGCCGCCAGCCGCGAACTGCTCGGCCGTTATAAAGTGCCAGGGCCACCGAGCCTGTTGTGGATCGGCGCCGACGGCATCGAGCGGCGCAGCCAGCGCATCACCGGCGAAGTCGATGCCGACACTTTCCTGCAACGCTGGACCACCACCCGAGACGCCCGTTAATGCTGACCTTTACCCTCGGCACTTTTGCCATCGCGCTTAATCACCTGCTGCTGATCAGTGCCCTGGCGCTGGCGACCTTCGTCGGCTGGCGGGTGGCCAAGCGCGGTGGCGAGAATCCGGAGTCGGTGCTGTTCAGCCTGTTCCTGCTGGGCATGCTGGCCGCCCGGGTCAGTTTCGTGGCCGTTTACTGGGCCCATTATCGCGATGACCTTTGGCAGATCATCGACCTGCGCGACGGCGGCTTCCTCGCCTGGCCGGGTGTGATCGTGCTGCTGCTTGCCGCGTTATATCGAGGCTGGCGTCGTCCGGGCTTGCGCCGGCCGTTGGGCTTTGGCGTGGCCAGCGGCCTGGCGTTCTGGCTGCTGGCGACCTTCTCACTGACCATTTACGAACAAGGCACACGCTTGCCGGAAATTACCCTGCGCAATGCCGCCGGTGAAACCGTGCAACTGGCTGATTACAAGGGCGGCCCGTTGGTGATCAATCTCTGGGCCACCTGGTGTCCGCCGTGCCGTCGGGAAATGCCGGTGCTGGAAAACGCCCAGCAACACCGCCCGGACCTGACGTTCCTGTTCGTCAACCAGGCTGAAAGCATGCAAAGCGTCAGTACTTTTCTGGAGACCCAAGGCCTGAGCCTGTCCAACGTACTTTTTGACGGCAGTGGCCGACTGGGTCAGGCCGTCGGCTCCATGGCGTTGCCGACTACGCTGTTCTATAGCCCCGACGGTCGCCTGCTGGGCAGCCATCTGGGTGAGCTGTCGGAAGCCAGCCTGGCCCGCGCCCTGGAAAACTTCGACACCCCGAATCCTGCCGTACCGGCCACCTCTTCAAGGAAATTGCCATGCCCCGCCTCCGCCACCTGCTGACGTTGACCCTGGGCGCCGCCCTGTTGCATCTACCGTCGGTGCAGGCCGCCGAAGAATTGCCCGAAGCGATCAAGAAAATCGAAGCCAAAGGCGCGAAAATCGTCGGCCAATTCGACGCACCCGACGGCTTGCGCGGTTATGCGGCGCAGTACCAGAACCGTGGCATAGCGTTGTACCTGACCCCGGATGGCAAGCATGTGCTGCTCGGCAATCTGTACGACGCCGACGGCAACGACCTGAGCAGCGCGCCGTTGCAGAAGCTGGTTTACGCACCGATGTCCAAGGAAGTCTGGGGCAAGATGGAAACCAGCAACTGGATCGGCGACGGGAAGAAAGATGCACCGCGGATCGTGTACCTGTTCAGCGATCCGAACTGCCCTTATTGCAACGTGTTCTGGGAACAGGCGCGGCCATGGGTCAAGGCGGGCAAGGTGCAGCTGCGGCACATTATGGTCGGCATCATTCGCGAAGACAGTCCGGGCAAATCAGCTGCGCTGCTGGCTGCCAAGGATCCGCAGAAAGCGCTGGAAGACCATGAGAAGTCAGGTAAGGAAAGTTCGCTAAAAGCCCTGAAAAACGTGCCCCCGGCGATTCAGGCGAAGCTGGCGGCCAACATGCAGTTGATGGAAGACCTGGAGCTGCAGGCCACCCCGGCGATTTTCTATATGGACAACAAGGGCGAGCTGCAACAACAGCAAGGCGCGCCTTCGCCGGACAAGTTGGTGCAGATTCTCGGGCCGAAGTAAGCAAGATCAAAAGATCGCAGCCTTCGGCAGCTCCTACAGAGTGCGCGTCCTCGTGTAGGAGCTGCCGAAGGCTGCGATCTTTTTCTCAAACGCTACGCCGGATTCCACTTAGACAAAAATGACAGCAGCGCGTCGGTGACAAACTGCGGATTCTCCAGATTGGAGATATGCCCCGCCTCCGGCACCAGCAGATATGGGCAACCGATCAACTCAGCCATCTCCCTTGTCTCCGACGGCGGCCGCGGTTTGTCCTGATCGCCACACATCAGCAGCGTGGTGTCAGGATTCAATTCGCCCAGACGCGGCAACAGATCATCCCGCCCAAACGTAATCCGCCCCATCGGCACGATGCTCTCGCGCAGGCGCTCCGGCGGCAGTGCGGCCAGTTTGGCGCGGAAATCCTGATACAGCGCCGACTGCGGATCGATACCCGGACGGAAGAAGATCGGCACGACGATATCGAGCAGCTGCGGCGCAATCACGCCGGCGTCTTCGATCTGTTTGAACAGCGAAAAATAGTATTGGCGAGTCGGTTCGGGTTCGACGCCGACGTAGGTGTCCATCAGCACCAGACCGTTGATCCGCTGCGGCGCCGACAGCGCCAGACGCACGCCCCACATGCCGCCGACCGAAAGACCGACCAGCGTGACACGGTCGATGTCCAGATGATCGAGCAGCGCCAGTGCCTGGCGCGCAATGTCATCCAGCGAGTGTGTGCACTCAGGCATCCGCCCGGATTCACCGTGGCCCCACAGGTCCAGAGCAATCACCCGGTATTGCTGCGACAGGGCGGTGATCTGCGGCGCCCACATGGCCTGGTCCCACAGATAACTGCCGGCCAGCAGAACGGCAGGGCCGGTGCCTTGATCAAGGTAGTGAAGGGGTTGTCCATCAACCGTAACGAAGGGCATTGACTGCCTCCTTTGTGTATTGCGATCCACCCAAAAAAACACAGGCAGCCTGAGCCGGTCCGAAGCGACAGTCAACGCGCAAATCTGCGCACATTTCACTGACGCCATCGCGGGCAAGCCATGCTCCTACAGGTTTGATGTTGTTCTCAATAATGAGGAACGACACAAACCCTGTAGGAGCAAGGCTTGCCCGCGATGAGGCCATGACAGGCGCTAAAGAATCAAAGCCCCTCCAACTCCGCCATCAGGTCATTAAGACGATCCACCTTCTCCTCAGTGATATCACTCGCCGCCAATCCGTCGATGTATTCGGCCAACTCCGCCACCGTGCTGCATTCGAACATCGCCCGCAGCGGCACATCACGTTGCAGGGCTTTTTGCACCCGCGAAGCGATCTGCGTCGCCAGCAATGAATGCCCGCCCAGCTCGAAGAAGTTGTCGCAAATACCGACCTTCTCGACCTTCAGCACCTCGGCCCAGATATCCGCCAGCGTCTGCTCCAGTTCATTGCGCGGCGCCTGGTAGTCCTGACTCTGCAACTGGCCGATCTCCAGCGCCGGCAAAGCCTTGCGATCAAGCTTGCCGTTGGCGTTGAGCGGCATGCGATCCAGCCATAGCCAGTGCAGCGGAACCATGTATTCCGGCAGTTCGGCGCGCAGGCGTTGCTTGATGCGTTCCAGTCGCTCGGTTGGATTGATCAAAGAATCAGCCGCCACCAAATAGCCGACCAGATGTTTGCCGTTGACGCCTTCCTGCACGCCGACTGCGGCTTCACGCACTTCCGGTTGCTCATGCAAACGCGCTTCGATTTCACCTAGTTCGATGCGGTAGCCGCGAATCTTCACTTGATGGTCGATACGCCCGACGTATTCCAGCACGCCGTCACTGCGCCGACGGGCCAGGTCGCCAGTGCGATACAGACGATCACCCGGCTCACCAAACGGATTCGGCACAAACACCTGCGCGGTGCGCAGCGGATCGCTCACATAACCGCGCCCTACCCCGGTGCCGGCGACGCACAACTCACCCACCGCACCCAGCGGCACCAGTTCCAGCGCGCCATCAAGCAGGTACAAGCGGTTGTTGTCAGTCGGCGTACCAATCGGCAGGTAACTGCCGCGCGTCGACGCCATGTCGACGCGGAAGAACGCCACGTCATCCGAGCATTCCGCCGGACCGTAAGCATTCACCAGCCCGATCTCCGGGTAGAGCAGCAGCCACTGATGCGCCAGCTCCGGCGGCATCGCTTCACCGGTCGGCAGCATCCAGCGCAGACCGTCGAGGCTCATGCGCTCCTGGGCGAGCATGCCCTGAATCAGCGACGGCACGCTTTCCAGCACGGTAATGCCCTGGGCCGACACATGCGCCAGCAACCCTTGCGGATCATGGGCGATGGTGTTCGGCACGATGTCCACCCGAGCGCCGAACAGCGGTGCGGCGAGGAACTGCCAGACCGAAATATCGAAACTTTGTGAGGCGGTTTGAGCGATCACATCAGCATCGCTCAAGTTCAGGTAAGGCACCTTGCTCAATTGGTTGTTGAGCATGCCGCGCTGTTCGACCATCACGCCTTTCGGCAGGCCGGTCGAACCCGAGGTGTAGATCACGTAGGCAAGGTTGTCCGGGCCGCTGTAGATGCCCGGGTTGGCAACCGAAACATCGCTCGCCTGCACCTCTTCCCAGAGCAACAACTTCGGCCGGTTGGCGCAACCGAACTCATCCAGCAGCGCCATCGCTTGCTCGCGGCAGGCCTGAGAACAAACCAGCAACGGCGTGCGGCTCAGGTCGATGATTCGGCTCAGACGCTGACTCGGCAGGCCCGGATCCAGCGGCAAATAACCCGCGCCAGCCTTGAAGCTGCCGATGATCATGCCCAGCAGATCGAGGTTACGTTCAGCCAGCAACGCCACCGGTTGATCCAGCCTCACGCCAGCGGCGATCAAGGCGTGACCGAGACGGTTACTGCGCTCATTCAGCTCAAGGTAGCTGTGCTGCTGATCCAGGCAACTGGCGGCAATGCGCTGTGGATGCTCGGCAACCTGCGCTTCAAACAATGAGACATAACTCTGCTCCAGCGGGTAATCGTGCTCGCTCTGATTGCAGCCGTGGATCAGGAAGTCTTCCTCATCAAAGCCCAGCAATGGCAGATCGGCCATGTCGCCATGGAAACCCTCGACCAGCGCCAGCAGCAACCGCTTGAACTCGCCGAGCATGCGCTCGACGGTCGACTCATCGAAATATCGCTGGTCGTAAGACAGGTGCAAGCCCAGGTCATCGCCCGGATAGCAGACCGCCGTCAGCGGGAAGTTGGTGTGGGTTCGGCCCGAATCCGAGGTCGCGTTGAGGCTTTGCGCACGGTCCAGCACCGAGACTTCCACCGGGGCGTTTTCGAACACAAACAGGCTGTCGAACAACGGCTGGCCCTTGGGCAGTTCGCTGTTTTCCTGAATGCTCACCAGCGGCAGGTATTCGTACTCGCGCAGTTGCATGTTGCTGTCGAGCAAGCCACTGAGCCATTGGCGAACGCTGCAGCGCTGATCGTCCTCGGGCATTTTCACCCGCAGCGCGATGCTGTTGATGAACAGCCCGACCGTGCGTTGCATCTCCGGCATTTCCACTGGACGCCCGGCCACCGTGACACCGAACAGCACGTCGCGATCACCGCTCAAGCGGCGCAGCACCAGCGCCCACGCCGCTTGAGCGAAGGTGTTGATGGTCAGTTGATGGGCCTGAGCCAGTTCGCGCAGTTGCGCACCGTCACGAGCATCAAGCCTTGTGTAGCGGTCGCCGACGATCATGCCGCCGCTTTCGCCGGCATGTTCGCGCAGGAACGGCCGGTCGCTCGGGATCGGCGTGGTCCGCTCGAAGCCTTGCAGGTTGGTTTTCCACCACTGCCGCGCCTCGGCCAGGCTCTGGCGTTGCAGCCAGCCGATATAGTCGCGATAACGCGGTGGCACGGCCAGTTGCGCTTCCCGGCCTTCGCCGAGGGCGGTGTAGATTTCGAAGAAATCGTTCATCAGCAGCGAACGGCACCAGGCATCGATGAGGATGTGGTGGTTGCTCATCATGAACCAGTAGCGCGCCGCGCCGACCTTGATCAGGCGCAGGTGGAACGGTGCCTGGTTGAGCAGATCGAACCCGGCCTCGCGCTCGCTTTTCAGCAGCGCCTGCAACTTCGGCTCCTGCTCGGCTTCGGCAATTGCCGTCCAGTCCAGATACTCGATTGGCGTGCTGCCCGGCTTGTGGATAACTTGCAGCATGTCTTCGCCGACGTTCCAGCAGAATGACGCGCGCAAGGCTTCGTGACGGGCGATCACCGCTTGCCAGGCCTGGGCGAAACGTTGCGGGTCGAGCTCGCTGTTGATGCGGTAGCGATCCTGCATGTAGTAGAGGCCAGTGCCCGGTTCCAGCAAGGTGTGCAGCAGCATGCCTTCCTGCATTGGCGTCAGCGGGTAGACGTCTTCGATGGCGGCGGCCGGGATTGGCAGCGCGTCGAGTTGTGGCTGGGTCAGTTTCGCCAACGGGAAGTCCGACGGCGTCAGGCCTCCCGCATCGTCGCGCAGGCAATGTTCGATCAGGCTCTGCAATTCGCCGAGGTAAGCGTCTGCCAATTCAGTGATGGTCTGCGAGTCGTGACGTTCGGCGCTGAAGGTCCAACGCAGCACCAGCTCACCGCCATAGACCTGACTGTCGACGCTCAACTCATTGGGCAGCGGCGCGCGCGGATCATGGGCCGCGCCGACTGCTTCATCGAGAGGACGGAACAAGGCGTCCGCGCCGAAGCTCTGGTCGAATTGACCGAGGTAGTTGAAGGTGATTGGTGCCACCGGCAAGGCCGCCATGGTCTGCCGGCTCGAGTCATCGGCGAGATAACGCAGCACGCCATAACCCAGACCTTTGTGCGGCACAGCGCGCAGTTGTTCCTTGATCGCCTTGATCGAGCCGCCCTGCCCGTCCGCTGGCATCAGCCGCAATGGATAGGCGCTGGTGAACCAGCCGACGGTGCGGGTCAGATCGATTTCGTCGAAAAGTGCTTCACGACCGTGGCCTTCGAGTTGAATCAGCGCCGATTCGTGACCGCTCCAACGGCACAGCACGCGGGCCAATGCGGTCAGCAGCAAGTCGTTGACCTGAGTGCGATAGGCGCTCGGCGCTTGCTGCAACAATTGGCGGGTGCGCTCGATATCGAGGCGCACGCTGACGGTTTGCGCATGACCGTTCTGCCGGCCACCCTCGGGGCGACCACACGGCAATCCGGCGCTTTCACCGGCCAGTTGCGACTGCCACCAGCTCAGTTCTTCACGCAGGGATTCACTGCCGGCATACGCCTGCAAGCGTGCGGACCAGTCCTTGAAGGCACTGGTTTTCGCCGGCAGTTTTGCCGACTGCCCTGCGTCCAGTTGGCGATACACCGTTTGCAAATCGTCCAGCAACACCCGCCACGAAACCCCATCCACGACCAAGTGGTGGATGGCGAAGAACAGCCGCTGTTGCCCCTCAGGACCATCGACCAGCAGCGCGCGCATCAGCGGCCCTTCCTCAAGGTCGAGGCTGCGCTGGGCATCGGCAAACAGTGCTGCGCATTTGTCCATGGTCGAAACACGCACTTGCCACAGCACCGGCGCATCGGAAACCGCTTGGTGCTCGGCCTGCCATTGACCTGCGTCTTCGGTAAAGCGCAAACGCAAGGCGTCGTGCTGTTCGATCACTGCCAGCAGCGCTTGCTCCAGACGATGGGGCTCCAGTGCCACGGTCGGTTCCAGCAGCAACGCCTGGTTCCAGTGTTGGCGCTGGGGGATGTCGGTGTCGAAGAACCAGTGCTGGATCGGCGTCAGACGCGATTCGCCGGTCAGCAAACCTTGTTCGGCGGTGATCTGCTCGGTTCGGGTCGCCACAGCGGCCAGGGTCTGCACGGTCTGGTGCTGGAACAGGTCACGCGGGCTGAAGTGAATGCCCTGCTGCCGCGCACGGCTGACCACCTGGATCGACAGAATCGAATCGCCGCCCAGCTCGAAGAAGTTGTCGTTGAGGCCGACCTGCAGGACGTTCAGCACTTCGCACCAGATGGCGGCCAGCGTCAGTTCAAGCTCGTTGCTCGGTGCCACGTACTGCTGACGGTTCAGCTCCGGGTCCGGCGCCGGCAATGCGCGGCGGTCGAGTTTGCCGTTGGCGGTCAGCGGCATACTGGCCAGCAGGATCAAATGCGTTGGCACCATGTAATCCGGCAGCTGGGATTTGAGGTGCGCCTTCAACGCCTCACGCAGTGCGTGTTGTTGCGCTTCATCCTGCTCGGCGACTTCAGTCACCAGATAGCCGACCAGTTGTTTGCCGCTCGGGGCATCCAGCGCCAACACCACCGCTTCACGGATCGATTCATGTTCCAGCAGACGGGTTTCGATTTCGCCCAGTTCAATGCGGAAACCACGAATTTTCACTTGATGGTCAATACGTCCGAGGTATTCCACCAGACCATCGGCGCGCTGGCGCACCAGATCGCCGGTGCGGTACAGACGCCCGCCATTGGCCGCAAACGGGTCAGCCACAAAACGTTCGGCCGTCATACCCGGACGCTGGTGATAACCCTGCGCCAGACCAGCGCCGCCGACGTACAACTCGCCGGTCGCGCCTTGCGGCACCAACGCCAGATCAGCGTCGAGGATGTAGGCCACGCGAGCGCCAATCACACTGCCGATCGGCACGCTACCGAGGCCTTCTTCCAATTGCTCGGGCGCCAGACTGGCCAGCGGCATGACCACGGTTTCGGTCGGGCCGTAGGCGTTGAAAAACAGGCTCGGCTTGAACGCCGCGCGAATCCGCGCCAGGTGCTCGCCAGTCAGCGCTTCACCGCCGGTGATGCACATGCGCACCGGCAGGATTTCGCCCTGAGTCGCCAGCCATTGCGCCAATTGGCTGCCGTAGCTTGGGGTGAAGCCGAGGATGTTGATGTGATGGCGGCGAATCAGACCGCAGATTTCTTCCGCGTCCCACTGACCCTGTGCTCGCAACACAACCTGAGCACCACTCAACAACGGCACCAGCAAACGCTCGGTTGCCGCATCGAAGTTGATGGAATAGAAGTGCAGTTCGCAATCGTCCGGGCGCATGCCGAAACGTTCAATGACCGCCTGGCAATGCATGGCGATTTCACCGTGGGACACCACCACGCCTTTCGGTTTGCCGGTAGAGCCCGAGGTGTAAATCAGGTAAGCCTGATGCTGCGGCAGGCTGATAAACGGCAGCTCGGTGGCCGGGTAGTTGGCCAGTTCTGCTGCGTCCTCCTCCAGGCACCAACGAGCGACAGTTGTCGGCAGTTCGCCGAGCGCGTCGAACATCGCCGCGTCGCTGAGCAGCAAACCGATGCCGCTGTCTTCGATCATGTAGTGCAAACGATCCAGCGGGTATTCCGGGTCCAGCGGCACGTAGGCGCCGCCCGCCTTGAGGATCGCCAGCAAGCCGACGACCATTTCCAGTGAACGCTCAAGTGCCAGTCCCACCCGAACCTGCGGCCCGACGCCGCGCTCACGGAGCATCCAGGCCAGGCGATTGGCGCGGCTGTCGAGTTCAGCGTAGCTCAGGGTTTGCCCGGCGAAGGTCAATGCCGGTGCATCTTTGCGCGCCAGCGCCTGCTCGCTGAACAGGTGATGAATGCACTGGTCGAGACGATGTTCGCCCGGCTCGACGCCGAGACTGTCGAGCAGGTTTTGTTGTTCGCTGGCTTCCAGCAGCGGCAGCTCACTGAGGCGCTGTTGCGGATCGGCCAGCAGGGCTTCCAGCAGGTTGCGCCAATGCCCGGCCATCCGCGCAATGCGCGGCTCATCGAACAGATCGGTGCTGTAGGTCAGGCAGCAACCCAGGCGATGGTCGAGGTCGGTGACTTCCAGGTTGAGGTCGAACTTGGTCGCTCGCGCATCGTTGGCCAGGTACTCGACGGTCATGCCGGCCAGTGTGCGGCTCTGCTGGAATTCCCAGCGCTGCACGTTGCACATCACCTGGAACAACGGGTTGTACGCCGCGCTGCGCGGTGGCTGCAAAGCTTCCACCAAGTGATCGAACGGCAGGTCCTGATGGGACTGGCCTTCGATCACGGTGTGGCGAACCTGCTCGAACAACTCACCCACGGACATCTGCCCGTCGAGCTGGCAACGCAGCACTTGGGTGTTGAGAAACGCACCGATCAGCCCTTCGCTTTCCGGACGAATCCGGTTGGCCACCGGCGCGCCGATGCGCAGGTCGGTCTGGCCGCTGTAGCGGTAAAGCAGCACGGCCAGCGCGGCGGTCATGGTCATGAACAGGGTCAGGCCATTTTGTGCATTGAAGGCACGAACGCGTGCGGCAAGATCATCACTCAAGTCGAAACGAAACAGTTCGCCCTGATGACTTTGAACGGGCGGACGTGGACGGTCGGCGGGCAATTCCAGCAGCGGATGTTCACGCCCCAATTGCGCGGTCCAGTAGTCGAGTTGGCGCTGACGTTCACCGGACTCCAGCCACTGGCGCTGCCAGACGCTGTAATCCAGGTAGTGCACCGGCAGCGGTTGCAGCGGCGATTCGCGGTCATCGACGAAGGCCTCGTAGAGCGCGCTCAGTTCCCGGGCGAAGATGTCCATCGCCCAGCCTTCGGTGACGATGTGGTGCAGGGTCAGCACCAGATAATGTTCGTGCTCGGCGGTCTTGACCATGCAGGCGCGCAGCAGCGGTCCGGTTTCCAGATCGAAAGGTTTATGCGCCTCGTCGTCGGCCAGTTGCTGGACGCGCTGTTCGCGGCGATCAACGTCGAGCGCGGAGAAGTCCTTCCAGTCCATGCGCATGCCGGTGTCCGGGTGAACCCGTTGCTGCGCCACGCCATCGATGCTCGGGAACGTGGTGCGCAGGGTTTCATGACGCATGATCAGTGCTTGCAGCGCGGCTTCGAAGCGCCCGACATCGAGCACCCCGCGCAGCCGCGCCATGCCGCCAACGTTGTAGGCCGGGCTGTCCGGCTCCATCTGCCAGAGGAACCACATGCGCTGCTGGGAATAGGACAGCGGCACCGGTTGGCTGCGGTCGACTTTCTCGATCGGCGGCTGCTGGTTGGTTTTACCGCTGGCCTGGATCAATTGAACCTGTTCGGCAAACGCGCCCAGCTCACTGTTTTCGAACAGCGCGCGCAGCGGCAACTCGACGTCGCAGGCCTGACGGGTGCGGGAGATGATTTGCGTGGCCAGCAAGGAATGGCCGCCGAGGGCGAAGAAGTCGTCGCGCAGACCGATTTGCGCCAGGCCTAATACTTCACGCCAGATGCCGGCGATTTGTTGCTCGAGGGCGGTGACCGGCTCAACGTGCTCGCGCACTTGCCACAGCGGCTCCGGCAAGGCGCGACGGTCGAGTTTGCCACTGGGGCTCAGAGGCATTTCGTCCAGGCGCATGAGCTGCGCCGGGACCATGTATTCCGGCAACTCAGCCGCCAGCGCAGCTTTCAGGCGAGCGGTTTGAGCATCAACATCTTCTGTGGAATCAGTTGCGGTGTAGTAACCGATCAACTGTCCGCCGGCCGCCGTTTCGCGCACCAGCACCACGGCTTGAGCGACGCCATCCTGAGCCAGCAATCGTGCTTCGATTTCTTCCGGTTCAACACGGAAGCCACGCAGTTTGACCTGCTGATCGAGACGGCCGAGGTATTCGATCACGCCATTGGCGGTCCAGCGTGCACGGTCACCGGTACGGTACAGACGCGCGCCCTGCTCGCCCAATGGATCGACGACAAAACGTTCTGCAGTCAGGCCCGGACGCCCCAAATAGCCGCGCGCCAAACCGATACCGCTGATGCACAGTTCACCCGGCACACCGGCCGGAACGGGATTGAGTGCCTCATCGAGCACACGGCACAGCACATTGCCCAGCGGACGACCAATCGGCGAGCGCTCGCCATCGGCTGTTGTGCAGTGCCAATGAGTGACGTTGATCGCGGTTTCGGTCGGGCCGTAGCGGTTGTGCAATTGCACGGCCGGAAGTTGTTCCAGCACGCGGTTGCGCAGTTCGGCGGGCAAGGCTTCGCCGCCGGAGAATACGCGGCGCAGGCTGGTGCACTGGGCGGTCAGCGGTTCGTCGATGAACAACGAAAGCAGCGGCGGCACAAAGTGCAGCGTGGTCACGCCGAACTGTTGAACCAATTGCGCGATCCGGTGCGGATCGCGGTGTTCACCAGGGCCGGCGATCAGCAAACGTGCGCCGGTAATCAGCGGCCAGAAGCACTCCCACACCGACACGTCAAAACTGATCGGCGCCTTTTGCATCAGCACGTCGGTGTCGTTCAAACGATAGGTGTTCTGCATCCATTGCAGCCGCTCGGCGAGGGCTGCATGGGTGTTGCCAACGCCCTTCGGCTGGCCGGTGGAACCGGAGGTGTAAATCACGTACGCCAGGTTGTCACCGTGCAAGTGCAGACCCGGTGCATGACTCGGCCAGTTCTCCAGATGCAAGGCGTCCATGGCGATCACGCTGACGCCATCGGTGGCCGGCAAGCGCTCGAGTAATTGGGTTTGGGTCAGCAGCAATTCGACGCCGCTGTCGCTGAGCATGTAGGCCAGGCGTTCAGCCGGGTAATCAGGGTCCAGCGGCACGTAGGCGCCACCGGCCTTGATGATCGCCAGCAGGCCGATCAGCAACTGCGGCGAACGCTCGGCGGCAATGGCCACGCAGACGTCCGGGCCGACACCTTTGTCGCGCAGGTAATGGGCCAGGCGGTTGGCTTGGGTGTGCAGTTCGGCGAAGTCCATGGAGCCACAGTCCCACATCAGCGCGGTGCGCTCCGGGGTCAGGCGAGCCTGTTCGTTGAGCAATTCGGGCAACCAAACGCTGGCCGGTGTGCACGGTGCGGCGCTCCACGATGTTTGCTGATCGAGCTCGGACGAGGTCAGCAGTTGCAGATCACCGATGGCAGTTTTCGGTTGTTCGCAAACGGCTCGCAACAGGTTGCTGAAATGCTCGGCCAGACGCTCGATAGTCGCCACGTCGAACAGTTCGCTGGCGTAGTCGAAGGACAGGCTAAGGCGACCCTTTTGGTCTTCCTCGCTGTGCAGTTGCAGGTCGAACTTGGCTTCGCGGCTGTGCCACGGCAGCTCTTCGGCCAGCAACCCAGGCAGACGGCGCAATGCGCTCAAGTCCCGTTGCTGGTGGTTGAACATGACCTGGAACAAACCTTGTTCGCGGGCTTGCGGGAAGGCTTCGAGCAATTGTTCGAACGGCAGATCCTGATGCGCTTGTGCGCCCAACGCGGCCTGACGGGTTTGCGCCAGCAGCTCCACGAATGGCAGCTGCGAATCCAGTTCGGCGCGCAGCACCTGGGTGTTGATGAAGAAGCCGATCAGCCCTTGGGTTTCCAGGCGCGGACGGTTGGCGTTCGGCACGCCGATGCGGATGTCGCGTTGGCCGCTGTAGCGGTGCAGCAGGCTCTGGAACGCGGCGAGCAGCAGCATGAACGAAGTGGAGTCATGGGCCTGGGCGGTCTGGCGAATGGCATCGCTCAGGGTCGCGCCCAGCTTCACAGAATGGCGGGCAGCCGTGTGAATGTGGTGCGCCGAGCGCGGATGATCAGTGTCCAGGCTCAGGGTCGGATGATCACAGCCCAATTGCGCTTTCCAGTAAGCCAGCTGACGCTCGCCCTCCCCTTGCGCCAGCCATTGACGCTGCCAGCTGCCGTAATCGGCGTACTGGGTCGGCAATGCCGGAAGCGTTGCCTTTTGTCCTTGGGACGCGGCCGCATACAGACGCGAGAACTCGTCGATCAGCACGTTCAGCGACCAGCCGTCAGCGATGATGTGGTGCAGCGTCACCAACAGTTGATGGTCCTCATCATCGAGGCGCACCAGAGTCACCCACAGCAGCGGGCCTTTCTGCAGATCGAATTGAGTACGGGCTTCGTCTTCTCGGATCTGCTGCGCACGGACTTCACGCTCGGCAATCGGCAGGTCGCTGATGTCGATGAGTTGCAGGTTGAACTCACTCGCTGCATCGACCTGTTGCAGCGCCACACCATCACGTTCGAAGAACCGCGTACGCAGGGATTCGTGACGCTCGATCAGCTGTTGGAAACTGGCGCGCAAGGCGTCTTCATCCAGCTCGCCGCGCAGGCGCAAGGCGCCGGGAATGTTGTAGGCGCTGCTCTGAGGGTCGAGTTGCCAGGTGATCCACAGACGGTTTTGCGCGAGCGATTGCGGCATGGCTTCGGTGCGCGACAGCGGGGTGATCGAGCCTTGGGCGAGTCCGCCGTCCTGCTGTTGCTGAGCCACCGCGGCGGCAAACGCGCCAAGGGTCGGCGCTTCAAACAGCAGGCGCAGGTTCAGTTCCAGACCGAGTGCTTCGCGCAGACGCGCGACCACCTGAGTGGCGGCAATGGAGTTGCCGCCCAGCAGGAAGAAGTGATCGTCGGCGCTGATCTGTTTGACCTGCAGTTGCTCGCACCAGATCTGGCCGATCAGGGTTTGCAGTTCGGAACCTGATTCAGTCGCGGATTTACTTTCGATGTCTGCCGACGGGAACAGTGCATAGCTGTCGAGGCTGCCGTCCGCCAGACGATTGCGGCATGCCGAGCGTTGCAGTTTGCCGCTGGAGGTCTTGGGCAACGCGCCCGGATTGAGCAGCACCACCACGCTTGGCGCTTCTTGATACGCCTCGGCCACGGCTTGGCGGATGGCTTTGATCAGGGCGTCGGGGGGGAGGATTTTTTGCACGCTGCGGCTGATTTCCGCCGCAATGCCGATACCTTCCTGACCCTCGATGTTCACGGCGAAAGCGGCGACACGACCTTTACGCACCACTTCCACTTCGCGCTCGATGGTTTGCTCGATGTCCTGTGGATAAAGGTTGTGACCGCGAACGATCAACATGTCTTTCAAGCGCCCGGTGATGAACAGTTCACCGTTGCGCATAAAGCCTAGGTCTCCAGTGCGCAGCCAGGTACGGCCAGCGTGCTGAACGAAGGTTTTGGCGCTGGCCTCCGGATTGCGCCAGTAGCCATGGGCGATGCTTGGCCCGGCGGCCCAGACTTCGCCAATCGCGTTGTCAGCTAACTCGTTGAAGGCTGTTGGATCGACGATCAACACCGCGTGATCCGGTTGACTGATGCCGCAACTCATAATCGCGCTGCCTTCGCCTGGCTCCGCACGATTTTGTGCCAGGGCTTGATCGTCCACGCGCAGGTTTCCGATGCCCTGACCGCGAGGGCTGCCGGCCACGAACAGTGTCGCTTCGGCCAACCCGTAGGACGCCATGAAACTGTCCGGGGTGAATCCGCAGGCCGCGAACTTCTCGGTGAAGCGTTCCAGCGTATCGAGGCGAATCGGTTCGGAACCGGAATACGCCACGCGCCAGCCACTCAGGTCGAGGCGTTCCAGGGCCGATTCACTGACCCGTTCGCTGCACAGTCGATAGGCAAAATCCGGCCCGCCACTAATGGTCCCGCCGTACTCGCTGATCGCTTCCAGCCAGCGCAACGGCCGGCCGAGGAAATACGCCGGCGACATCAACACGCACGGCACGCCACTGAAAATCGGCTGCAACAGACCGCCGATCAGGCCCATGTCGTGGTACAGCGGCAGCCAGCTGACGATCACGTCGTCAGGATTCAGATCGATGCCGAAGCCGTGGCGAATCAGTAGTTCGTTCGCCACCAGGTTGCCGTGGCTGACTTGTACCCCTTTAGGCAACGCGGTGGAGCCGGAGGTGTATTGCAGGAACGCGATGTGGTCGTCTGCAAGTTCCGGCGTCACCCAACGTTCGGCCAATGCACTGTCGAGCGTATCGACACACAGCAACGGCGGCGCGCCTTCAATTTGCTGCAACGCATCGCGCAGGCTGGCGCTGGTCAGCAGCAGACTCGGTTCGGCATCGCTGATGATCGACAGCAAACGCTCCTGATGATGACGACGCGCCGACTCCGGCGGATAGGCCGGCACCGCGATCACACCGGCGTACAGACAGCCGAAGAACGCCGCGACGTAATCCGGTCCGCTGGGAAACAGCAGCACCGCGCGATCGCCAAACGCAGCCTCGGCCTGCAACGCGCCAGCAATGGTCCGCGCCCGCTGATCCAGCTCGCGATAACTGAGCACCACAGCCTGATCCTGGGTTTCGGCGAGAAAACGCAAGGCCACCCGGTCCGGCGTCAGGGCCGCTCGGCGCTGAAGGGCTTGGACCAGTGTGCTGGGGAGTTCGAACGCGTCGGTCATGAGGTTTCCTGCCTGAATTCGGCTTGCAAGTGAAATCGGTTTTCTGACGTCACGCCCCTTCGAGGGCGTGCAGGGCGCGGTCTTCGCCGACCGCGCAAGGCTTGGGAATGCTGTTTTGGCCGCAGCCGCTACCCGGAACCATTCACCAATGAGAACGGTTGACGTCTTGAAATAATTAGTCCGCAGGCTTGAAACCCAACAGGGCCAAGTGCGTCAGCGTGTCGCAGTTCTCACTCTGCACCTTTGCGGAGCATTAGTTCTCTTTCTCATTTGACAATCATTATCATTAAGAATAATTTGTCGCTCGATGTGTAGGACGGCTCAGCCCCCGCTGGCCGTCCCACGAACCTATTTGCAGCAAGGTGATTTCCATGACGGAACAAGTGTCCACAAGCAGGTGCGATTCACCGCTACTTCAGGCATTCGTCGACAATCGACTGATTCTGGTCAAGATTGCAGCCCGCATTACCGGCTGCCGGTCGCGTGCTGAAGACGTGGTGCAGGATGCGTTCTTCCGGCTGCAATCCGCGCCGCAGATCACGTCCTCGTTCAAGGCTCAGCTCAGCTACCTGTTCCAGATCGTGCGCAACCTGGCGATCGATCACTACCGCAAACAGGCGCTGGAGCAGAAGTATTCGGGCCCTGAAGAGGAAGGTCTGAACGTGGTGATTCAAGGTGCTTCACCGGAAACCTCGCACATCAACTTCTCGACGCTGGAACACATCGCCGACGCGCTGACCGAGCTGCCCAGCCGCACCCGCTACGCCTTCGAGATGTACCGCCTGCACGGCGTGCCGCAAAAGGACATCGCCAAGGAGCTTGGCGTCTCGCCGACCCTGGTCAACTTCATGATTCGCGATGCGCTGGTGCACTGCCGCAAGGTGTCGGGCAGTCGTGTGGATACCTTTGCCCGCCGCTGAATGCTCGTTGTCAGCTTAAAAAGATCGCAGCCTTCGGCAGCTCCTACAGGGTTATGCAATCCCATGTAGGAGCTGCCGAAGGCTGCGATCTTTTAGGCTTAACTCCGAATCACGCCAACACACACCGATCAAAAAACCGCTCACGCCCCAACACCATCAGCGCCGCGCGCTTGTGCGGGAAGTCGAACGCTTTCTCGCAGTAGAAACCCTGGTTCTGCATATGCCCGATCATCTTCGCGTTGTCGGCGCGAGGCTCGGCGACCACTCGCTGAGTGCGTGGATCGTCGAGAAACAGGTAATGCGTCAACGCCGATAACCAGCTCGCCACCTTATGCGGGCCACGGTGATTTTCTTCACCCACCAGCATGTGAATACCGCGGTCGTAATCGCCGGCGTCATAGAACGGTGCGATGCGATCTTCCTTGGCCCAATAGGCTTCAAAATAGGCGAACGGCTGATCATCGAAACAACCGATCAGCGTCAGGGTATGGGGATCGGCCTCAAGTTTGCTCAGGTACTCGTGATGCTGTTCAAGACTGCCCTCCTCCTGCCAGAAACTCGCCACGCGCGGGCTGTTCTGCCAACGATTGAAACGCGCCAGGTCCAGGTCGATGTCCATCGTGCGCAGGGAAATCCAGGCACCGAGGCGCGCATCAAAACGCCGATAGACTTCACCGCGCGGTTTCACCGGCCGCAGCGGATGACGCTTGCCGCCACTGATGACCATTTGCTGCGGATAACTCGGTGTCAGTGACGCGCCCAGCCAAGGCTGAGGCAACTGCCAGAACAGCGTTCGCTCGCAACGATACTGGCCGACGGTTTCGGTAGGGATCAGCAACCCGCTGAGCAATGCTTCGGTGGGAGCGTCATCGAGATGCCAGGTCAGGCGTTGGCAGGCCGGGTCACGGGCAAACAGCCAATAACAGGCCGCCCAGACGGCCCGATTGTCGGCGTAGTCGAAGCGCTCTTCTACTTGCACATGCAGCGCGGGCTCGCGAGTCAGGCGCAACTGAATCAACGGCTGCCCTTCAAGGCGGAGACACAGGCGGCTTTCGGTTTCATCAGCTACAAGACGGCTTCCTGTCGGCAAGGCCAGGGCAGTCAGGTCATTCAGAGTGGACATGGGTCGGGCTCACGTTAATCGTCGACAGTTCAACGAGGTGACGTGAGCCAGTGCGGGAAATTTAAGAGAAGTCGGTAAATACGCGACCTGTGGTGCGATCTCAGCTACCCGGGACCGGCACCACGGCGATCTTGTAGGGATCGAAAATCTTCAGCATCTCGCCATTGTCCCGCAACCCTTGCAGCAACTTGCCGAACGCCTCACCAGTGATCGGTGCGGCCGGACTGAGGATGGCGTAGTGGTGATAAACCTGATCGATACGCTGGGACACCAGCAACTGATCGGCGACTTTCTCGTTGCGCAGCAGGTAATCGCTGAGGTACGAGCGCGTCACCAGGGCAACGTCGGCGCGCCCGCGCAGCACCATCAGCAGGTTACTGTCATGGGAATACGTCAGCGTGGCGTTGTAGTTTTGCGCGAGGAATTTTGGATCGGCATTGAAGTTGGCGAATTCGTAGTGATAGCCGCTGAACAGCGCCAGACGCTTGCCGGTGAGGTCGGCAAAATAATTCTGCTGACGAACCGGTTGGCCATCGGGCTGGTGTTGTGCGACAAAAATCTCGGCGTCTTCCAGCCCCATGTCGACGGTGGTGTGTGGGATGTCCTTCCAGCCCCAGTCCGGGTTCTCGAAAATCGCCATGTCCACCCGGCCTTGCTTGAAGTCACCGAAACGCCGGGGAATGGAAGTGGGAACCAGCACAAACTGATAGTCGCTCTGCAAGGCATTGAGCGCCTCGACCAGCTGCGGCAGCAAACCAGTGTCGGCACCGGACTCCGGGCGCACGGTATAGGGGGGGAAATGTGCGGCACCGACCCGCACCAGCTGTGCGGCCTGTGATGGAACCACGCATAACACCGCAAGCGTCGCCAGCAAAAGCCGCGAAGCCGTCCGAATTGGCGAAGACATCAAAACAACCCACTCCCCAAAAAATACGCGTCAATGCATTCAAGCTAGGCGGTTTCGGCTACTTAGCCAGTTTCCATCTGATTCAAAACAAAACTACTGCTTTTCTTCCAGCACGAGAATCAATGCCTCATCGGCCAATTGATCGAGGCTCATGCTGCCGCCGGCGCGAAACCAGGTGGTGGTCCAGGACAGCGCACCGGTCAGAAAGCGGCGGGTGATGAACACATCACCGCGGATAAAGCCGGCCTCCTTGGCCTCGCCCAGCACCTGTAGCCAAATGTCTTCATAAATGTCGCGCAGCGCCAGCACCTGCACCTGCCCGTCTTCGGACAGAGAACGCCACTCATACACCAACACCGCCATCGCCTCGCCGCTGCCGCCCATGATCGACTGCAACTCACAACGAATCAGCGCCAGTACCCGCTCGCGCACACTGCCGGCTTCGGCCAGGGCTGCACGCATCAACGCGGTGTTGTAGCGAATGGTTTCTTCCATCACCGCCCGCAGGATCTCGTCCTTGCTTTTGAAGTGATGAAAAATGCTGCCTGACTGAATCCCCACGGCGCCGGCCAGATCGCGCACGGTGGTGCGTTCGTAACCTTTGTTGCGGAACAGGTGAGCCGCCACTTGCAGCAGTTTGCCGCGGGCGCTATCCGGGTCGGTCAATTGGCCGCTGCCGACCAATTCGCGCATCACCCTCAGGGCTTTTTGCTCGTCCACCCGTTCTCTCCTACAGTCGATCAATCAAATACGCCGCTCGCCGCTAAAACTGCGGGGTTGCGCGGGCAATTTAAGCTGGCCGGCGCGACCAAGCAAGCGCTCGGGCAGAAGATATTTCAGCCGTTTACAAACCAAGCGCTTGCTTGGTAGTCTCGATGTACTTCTGTCGGGGGTGATTATGGAGTTGACTGTGCCAAAAACAATCCGCATTGGTTGCGCCAGCGCCTTCTGGGGCGACACCTCGACCGCTGCCGCGCAACTGGTGGAAGGCGGGCGTCTGGACTATCTGGTCTTCGATTATCTGGCCGAAATCACGATGTCGATCATGGCCGGCGCGCGGATGAAAGATCCCCAGGCCGGTTACGCCAGCGACTTTATCGAAGTCCTCAGCCCGCTATTGGGTCAACTGGCCGAACAGAATATCCGCGTCATCAGCAACGCCGGCGGGGTCAACCCGCAAGCTTGCGCCGCCGCCCTGCAAGCGGCCTGCGACAAGGCCGGGGTAACGCTGAAAATCGCCGTGCTGCTGGGCGATGACCTGCAGCCGCAGCTCAAACAGCTGAGCAGCAGCGGTATCCATGAAATGTTCAGCGGCGCGCCCTTGCCGCCGATGTGCGTCTCGACCAATGCCTACCTCGGCGCGCCGGGCATCGTCGAAGCCCTGCGTCTGGGCGCCGACATCGTCATCACCGGGCGCGTGGTCGACAGCGCGGTGGTCAGCGCTGCATTGGTGCATGAATTCAATTGGTCCTGGCACGACTACGACAAACTCGCCCAAGCTGCATTGGCCGGGCACATCATCGAATGCGGTGCCCAGTGCACCGGCGGCAACTTCACCGATTGGCGCGAGGTGCCCGACTACGAACACATCGGCTTCCCCATCGTCGAAGTCAGCGCCGACAGCCAGTTCATCGTCAGCAAACCCGAAGGCTCCGGCGGGCTGGTCACACCGCTGACGGTCGGCGAGCAGATGCTGTATGAAATCGGCAACCCACAGGCGTATCTGCTGCCGGACGTGGTCTGCGATTTCACTGAAGTCAAACTCGTGCAACAAGGCAAAAACGCGGTTCAGGTGCACGGCGCAAAAGGCTTGCCGCCGACCGATCAGTACAAGGTCAGCGCGACGTACCCGGACGGTTTCCGCTGCACCGCCAGTTGCCTGATCGCGGGGATCGATGCGGTCGACAAGGCGCGTCGAGTCAGCGAAGCCATCATCAACAAGACGTCGGAAATCTTCAGCCAGCGCGGTTGGCCACCCTACAGCGAAGTGAACATCGAACTGCTCGGCAGCGAAGCCACTTACGGCCCCCACGGTCAGCGCCATGACAGCCGCGAAGTGGTGATCAAACTCGCGGTGCGCCATCCGGGTAAACAGGCGTTGATTGTGTTCTCCCGGGAGATCGCCCAGGCCGCCACCGGCATGGCACCGGGACTGACCGGGATTGTCGGTGGACGGCCGACGGTGTATCCGCTGATCCGGCTGTTCTCGTTCCTTATCGACAAAACCGCCTGCACGCTGGAAATTGATCTCAATGGCCAGCGCCACCCCTGCACCCTGCCCGCCGTTGATGTACTCGACACCGCCGACCTGCCCGTGGCGTGCGCCCCACCGAAACCCTCAGACCGGGCCGATGCCAGCGTGGCCCTGGTCAAACTCGCCGTGGCACGCTCCGGCGACAAGGGCAACCACAGCAATATCGGCGTCATGGCCCGCGAGCCGGAATACCTGCCGTGGATTGCCGAAGCCTTGACGCCAGAAGTGATCGTCGACTGGATGAGTCATGTCCTCGACCCGATCCACGGCCGTGTCGAACGCTGGTACCTGCCGGGCACCCACAGCCTTAATTTTCTGCTGGAAAACGCCCTGGGAGGCGGTGGCGTGGCCAGCCTGCGGATCGATCCGCAAGGCAAAGCCTTCGCCCAGCAACTGCTGGAAATCCAGATACCGGTGCCTCAGCGCATCGCCGACCGAGTCAACTAGAGGACTGTCGCCATGGCATACGATTCGATTTTCAAAGCCGATTTGTTTGCAGGCCAAAACATCATCGTGACCGGTGGCGGCAGCGGCATCGGCCGTTGCACCGCGCACGAACTGGCGGCCCTCGGCGCCCATGTGCTGCTGCTCGGGCGCAAGGCAGACAAGCTGAAAAACGTCGCTGCCGAGATTGCCGAGGATGGCGGCAAGGCTGACTGGATGGTCTGCGATATTCGTGAGGAAGAAGCGGTCAAGCATGTGGTCAGCGAGTTGATCCGCAAGTACGGACCGATTCACGGCTTGGTCAATAATGCCGGCGGGCAGTACCCGTCGCCGCTGGCGTCGATCAATCAAAAAGGCTTCGACACGGTGTTGCGCACTAACCTGATGGGCGGCTTCCTGATGGCCCGGGAAGTGTTCAACCAGTCCATGAGCACGCACGGTGGCGCCATCGTCAATATGCTCGCCGACATGTGGGGCGGCATGCCCGGCATGGGCCACTCGGGTGCGGCGCGTTCGGGCATGGATAACCTCACCAAGACCGCCGCGTTCGAATGGGGTTATGCCGGGGTGCGGGTCAACGCCGTGGCGCCGGGCTGGATCGCGTCCAGTGGCATGGACACCTACGAAGGCGCGTTCAAAGCGGTGATCCCAACGCTGCGTGAGCACGTTCCACTGAAACGCATCGGCACCGAATCGGAAGTCAGCGCGGCGATCGTTTTCCTGCTCAGCCCGGCCGCGGCGTTTGTCAGTGGCAGCACTTTGCGTATCGACGGTGCCGCCAGCCTGGGCGGGCGCGCCTGGCCGATACACAAGGCGCAGATCAGCGAGTCGTATAACGGTTTTCACCGTGCCTACTTGCCGGACGTGCTCAAGGATAAGGAATAAGTCATGCCGGTGATTCAGTCGCAAGTGGACCCGTTCAGCGAACAGTACGCGCGCAATCGCGCGGCGATGCTGGTCGGCATCGAGCACGTTCGCCAGCTCGAACAGAACCTGCTGAACAAGGCGGCCGAAGCCAAACCCAGGTTCGACAAGCGCGGCCAATTGTTGCCCCGCGAACGCCTCAATCTGCTGCTGGACCCTGGCGCCCCGTTCCTCGAACTGGCCAGTCTGGCCGGCTACAAACTGCATGACGACAAGGACGGCAGTTCGGCTGGCGGCGGTTTGATCGCCGGGATCGGTTACGTGGCCGGCGTGCGGGTGCTGGTGGTGGCGAACAACAGTGCGATCAAGGGCGGGACCATTTCCCCCAGCGGTTTGAAAAAATCCCTGCGCCTGCAACAGATCGCCATGGAGAACAAACTACCGGTCATTACCCTGGCCGAAAGCGGTGGCGCCAACCTCAATTACGCGGCGGAGATTTTTGTCGAAGGCGCCCGCAGCTTTGCCAATCAGGCGCGGATGTCGGCCATGGGCCTGCCGCAAATTACGGTGGTCCACGGCTCGGCCACGGCGGGCGGCGCCTATCAGCCAGGGCTATCGGATTACGTGGTGGTGGTGCGTGGCAAGGCCAAGCTGTTTCTGGCCGGCCCGCCACTACTCAAGGCTGCCACCGGCGAAGTCGCCACCGATGAAGCACTGGGCGGCGCCGAGATGCATGCGCAAATCGCCGGCACCGCTGAATACCTGGCCGAGAACGATGCCGATGGCGTGCGGCAGGTGCGCGAGATTGTCAGCCTGTTGCCGTGGAACGATCAGCTGCCCTGGGTACCCAAACGTCGTTGGGAAGAACCGCTCTACCCCATCGACGAGTTGCTCGGGCTGATTCCGGACGACGCGAAAAAACCTTACGACGTGCGCGAAATCATCGCGCGGATTGCCGACGGCTCGAACTTTCTCGAATTCAAGGGTGAGTTCGATCAGCAAACCGTCTGCGGTCATCTGCAGATTCAAGGCCGCGCCTGCGGGTTCATTGGCAACAATGGGCCGATCACGCCCAAGGGTGCGAGCAAGGCGGCGCAGTTCATTCAGCTCTGCGACCAAAGCCAGACGCCGCTGCTGTTTTTTCACAACACCACCGGATTCATGGTCGGCACCGAGTCAGAGCAGCAAGGCGTGATCAAACACGGCGCGAAAATGATTCAAGCGGTGGCCAATGCCCGCGTGCCTAAACTGACCATCGTCGTCGGTGGCTCCTACGGCGCCGGCAACTACGCGATGTGCGGCCGCGGCCTCGACCCACGCTTCATTTTCGCCTGGCCCAACAGCCGCACGGCGGTGATGGGCGGCGCCCAGGCCGGCAAAGTGCTGCGGATCGTCACCGAGGCCAAACAGGCCAAGGACGGCCTGGTACCTGACCCGAAAATGCTCGACATGCTGGAACAGGTCACCGCGCAGAAACTCGACAGCCAGTCCACCGCGCTCTATGGCAGCGCCAGTTTGTGGGACGACGGGTTGATTGATCCTCGCGATACCCGGACCTTGCTCGGGTACTTGCTGGATATCTGTCATGAGGCTGAAGTGCGACCGCTGCAATCCAACAGTTTTGGTGTAGCCCGCTTCTAAGGACGATAAGGAGAACAATAAAAATGATCTTCACCCAGGAACACGAAGCACTGCGCCGCACCGTCCGCCAATTCGTCGATCACGAGATCAATCCTCACGTCGAGGAATGGGAAAAGGCCGGACGCTTTCCGATCCACGAGATCTTCCGCAAGGCCGGCGACCTCGGCCTGCTGGGGATTTCCAAACCGGAAAAGTTTGGCGGCATGGGGCTCGATTACAGCTATTCGATCGTCGCGGCTGAAGAGTTCGGCACCATCCACTGCGGCGGCATTCCGATGTCCATCGGCGTGCAGACCGACATGTGCACCCCGGCGTTGGCGCGTTTCGGCTCCGATGAATTGCGTGAAGAATTCCTGCGGCCGGCGATCACTGGCGAGCAGGTCGGCTGCATCGGTGTTTCCGAAGTCGGCGCCGGTTCCGACGTGGCCGGTTTGAAAACCACCGCCCGCAAGGACGGCGACGACTACGTGATCAACGGCAGCAAGATGTGGATCACCAACTCACCGAGCGCCGATTTCATCTGTCTGCTGGCCAACACCTCGGACGACAAACCGCACATCAACAAGTCGCTGATCATGGTGCCGATGAACACGCCAGGCATCAGCCTCAGCTCGCACCTGGACAAGCTCGGCATGCGCAGCTCGGAAACCGCCCAGGTGTTTTTCGACAACGTGCGCGTGCCGCAACGCAACCGCATCGGCCATGAAGGCGGGGGCTTCATGATGCAGATGCTGCAGTTCCAGGAGGAACGGCTGTTCGGCGCGGCGAACATGATCAAAGGCCTGGAGTACTGCGTCGACAGCACCATCGAGTACTGCAAGGAACGCAAAACCTTCGGCAGTGCGCTGATCGACAATCAGGTCATCCACTTCCGCCTGGCCGAACTGCAAACCGAAATCGAATGCCTGCGGGCATTGGTCTATCAGGCCACCGAGCAGTACATCAAAGGCCAGGACGTCACCCGTCTGGCGTCGATGGCCAAACTCAAGGCCGGGCGTCTGGGCCGCGAAGTCAGCGACAGCTGCCTGCAATACTGGGGCGGCATGGGCTTCATGTGGGATAACCCGGTGGCCCGCGCTTACCGTGACGTGCGGCTGGTGTCGATCGGCGGTGGTGCCGACGAAATCATGCTGGGGATCATCTGCAAACTCATGGGCATCCTGCCGGGGAAAAAGAAATGAGCACCCTGCCGGTTTGCCAGACCTTGCTGCTCGAATCGCATAACGGTGTCCTGCACATCACCCTCAACCGCCCGGAAAGCCGCAACGCCATGAGCTTGCAAATGGTCGCCGAACTGCGTGCGGTGCTGGCGGCGGTGCGTGACGACCGAGCCATTCGCGCGCTGGTGATCGGTGGTGCGGGCGGGCATTTTTGCGCCGGTGGCGACATCAAGGACATGGCCAACGCACGCGCTCAAGGCCCGAGCGCCTATCGCGACTTGAATCGCGCGTTCGGTGCGCTGCTGCAAGAGGTGCAACACGCGCCGCAAGTGGTGATCACGGTGCTGCAAGGCGCGGTGCTCGGCGGCGGTTTTGGTCTGGCCTGCGTCAGCGACGTCGCCTTGGCCGATCACCAGGCGCAATTCGGTCTGCCGGAAACCAGCCTCGGTTTGCTGCCAGCGCAGATCGCGCCGTTCGTGGTGCAGCGCATCGGCCTGACTCAGACTCGCCGACTGGCGCTGACCGCTGCACGATTCGATGGCACACACGCACGGCGCATGGGATTGGTGCACTTTGTCGAGCATGACGCGCAAGCGTTGGCCGAGCGTCTCGATGAAATTCTGGCCCATGTGTTGTGCTGCGCGCCGGAGGCCAATGCGACGACCAAGAAACTTTTGCTCGCGAGTGCCGGACAGCCATCGAATGCGTTGCTGGATGAAGCGGCCGATTGGTTCAGCGAGGCGGTGACCGGGGCTGAAGGTATTGAGGGGACGATGGCCTTCGTGCAGAAACGTAAACCGGGGTGGGCCCTTTAAAAGCATCGCGGGCAAGCCTTGCTCCTACAAGTTCACGGTCGATCCCACCACGGTGATTCAATCCCAAACCCTGTAGGAGCAAGGCTTGCCCGCGATGGGGCCATCACATTCACCGCAAAAACAAAGGGAAGAACCCATGCCCGGACTCAGAAAAATCCTGATCGCCAACCGCGGTGAAATCGCCTGCCGCATCCAGCGCACCGCCCAGGCCCTGGGCTATCGCACGGTCGCGGTGTTCAGTGATGCCGACGCCGATGCGCTGCATGTGCAGATGGCCGACGAAGCCGTGAGCATCGGCCCGGCACCGGTGCAGCAGTCCTATCTGAATATCCCGGTCATTCTCGACGCCGCCCGGCGCACGGGCGCTGATGCAATCCATCCAGGCTACGGCTTCCTCTCGGAAAACGCCGGCTTCGCCCGCGCCTGCCAGGATGCCGGCATCACCTTCATCGGCCCCAGCCCCGACGCCATCGAACTGATGGGCAGCAAACGCCTGTCGAAACTCGCCATGCTCGATGCCGGTGTGCCGTGCATCAAGGGTTATCAGGGCGAAGAACAGGACGACGCGACCCTGAGCCGCGAAGCCGCACGCATCGGCTATCCGCTGATGATCAAGGCCAGTGCCGGTGGTGGCGGGCGTGGCATGCGCCTGGTGCACGAGGCCAACGATTTGCTGGAGCAACTGCGCACCGCCCGTTCCGAAGCGCTGCATGGGTTTGGCAGCGACGAACTGATTCTCGAGCAAGCGCTGATCGACCCGCGTCACGTCGAAGTTCAACTGTTCGGCGACCAGCACGGCAACCTGATCTACCTTGGCGAGCGCGACTGTTCGATCCAGCGTCGCCATCAAAAAGTCATCGAGGAAGCGCCCTGCCCGGTGATGACCGCCGAGTTGCGTCAGGCCATGGGCGAAGCGGCGCTCAAGGCGGGTCGCGCCGTGAATTACGTCGGCGCTGGCACCGTCGAGTTCCTGCTGGATGCGCGTGGGCGGTTTTACTTTCTGGAGATGAACACCCGACTCCAGGTGGAGCACCCGGTGACCGAATTGATCACCGGCCTCGATCTGGTGGCCTGGCAGTTGCACGTCGCCGAGGGACTGCCTCTGCCCCTGCGACAGGAGCAGGTTCAGCTCAGCGGCCATGCCATGGAAGTCCGTTTGTACGCCGAAGATCCGGCGCACGGTTTTCTCCCACAAACCGGTCGCATCACCGCCTGGGAGCCTACGTTGCAGCGCGGCGTGCGGATCGACCATGGTTTGATCGAAGGCCAGACAGTCAGCCCGTTTTATGACCCGATGCTGGGCAAAATCATCGCCCACGGCGCCACCCGCGAAGAAGCCCGGCGTAAGTTGCTGCGGGCGGTGCAGGACAGCGTGCTGCTCGGCGTGCAAAGCAATCAGCGCTTGCTCGCCGCCCTGCTGGAACACCCGCAGTTCATCAGTGGCGAGTTCAGCACCGGGTTCATCCCGGCACACTTTACCGAGCATCCCTGCCTGCATGCGCATGTGCCGAGCGCCAAAGAACTGGCCATCGCTGCTGCGCTGTTCTATCAGGCCTCGGCGCAGGTTCATCACGCACCACTGGCCGGTTGGCGCAACAACGCGAGCGTGCCGTTGCACTATCGAATCGGCCTTGATGATCAGGATTGGTCAGTGGAATTGAACGCTGTGCCTGGCGCGCCCTACCGGATTCAAGTCGTTGAGCAAAACCTTGAATTAACGATCATCCAGTGCGATGGACGCTGGGCCACCTTGGAAATAGACGGCATTCGCCAACGTCATGCCTACCGTCTCGAGGCAGGACAACTCTGGTTGTTCACCCGTCCCGGCAGTGTGCGGCTGACGGACCGGACCCAGGCGTTGGTCAGCAGTCAGGCCAGCGTCAGTACCGGCACCCTCAAGGCCCCGATGGATGGGGCGATCGTCGACGTGCTGGTCACTGAGGGCAGTTCGGTCATTAAAGGCCAGTTGCTGGTCGTGCTGGAGGCGATGAAAATGGAGCATCCGCTCAAGTCGGGCATCGACGGCGTGCTCAAACGCTTGCAGGTCAGGGTCGGTGATCAGGTGAAAAATCGTCAGATTTTGTTGGAGGTCGAATAAGCCGCTAGGCGGATCCGCCGGGTTTGGCTACGCTCAAGCCCTATCAGGACGCGGATACCAGGAACCCTGCGATGCCTCACTGGCTGGTCATTGATCTAGAAGCCACCACCGATGAGGGTGGTTGGCCAGTAACGGAAATGGAAATCATCGAAATCGGCGCCACCCTGGTGGACCGCAAGGGGCGCGAACTGGATGCTTTCCAGCGTTTCGTCCGGCCGCTGCGTCGACCCTTGCTGACTCCGTTTTGCCGGCAACTGACCCGCATCACCCAGGCCAACATCGACACCGCACAGCCTCTGAGCGAGGTCTGGGCGTCGTTCGAGTACTGGCTCGGCCAGCATCACTCGCGCCTCGAAGGCTGGGTCAGCTGGGGCGATTACGATCGCAAACAGTTGGTTCAGGAGTGGGAGCGCCTGCAACTCGACAGTGCCCTGAGCCGGGTGCCGCACATGAACCTCAAACAGCGCTTTGCCAAGGCTCGCCGGCTGGAACGCCCGCTGGGGCTCAACGGCGCGCTGCAACTGGCGGGCATGCAGTTCAGTGGTCAACAACATCGGGCGCTGGAAGATGCGCGCAATACCGCACGATTATTGCCACTGGTTCTTCCATCTTAGAGAGGTGACGCCGGCATGGGCCTTGTGCATACTGGCCGGCCCTTTTCAGCCCTTTTCGAGGAATCGCCCATGTTTAAAGTCAACGAGTACTTCGACGGCACCGTCAAGTCGATCGCCTTTGGCACCGCTGAAGGTCCTGCGACCATTGGCGTCATGGCACCGGGCGAATACGAATTCGGCACCAGCCAGCGTGAAATCATGCACGTGGTGTCCGGCGCCCTGACCGTCAAACTGCCGGACAGCAACGACTGGGAAACCTTCGCCGCCGGCAGCCAGTTCAACGTGCCCGCCAACAGCAAGTTCCAGCTGAAAGTGGCCGTCGACACCGCTTACCTGTGCGAATACCGCGGCTAAAACCCTGGGTTTTCACAGCGACAAAAAAAATGCCCGTGTCCTTGGACACGGGCACTTTTTTTCAAAGGGCAGTCATTCTGACGGTCTTATTCCAGGACTGTCACCGGCATACCGACTTCAAGTTGGCCATTGCTGTCGTTGACCAGGTTCTGTCCGAACATCGCACCATCGGCCTCGGCACGGTATTTCTGCAACGTGGCCAGTGGTTCGCGATCTTCGCTGCGCTCGCCGGTTTGCGGGTCGATGGTGGTCAGAATGCAGCGTGAGCACGACTTGACCACGCGGAACTCGACATCGCCAATGCGGATACGCTTCCAGCCATCTTCGGCATACGCCTCGCTGCCCTCGATCACCAGATTCGGCCGAAAGCGCAGCATTTCCAGCGGGCGGCCGACTTTTTGCGACAAGTCCTCCAGTGAGGCCTGCCCGATCAGCAACAACGGAAAGCCATCGGCGAAGGCCACCTGATCGTCATCCTTGCCGTAGCCGGCCTGGGTGGTCCGTGCGCGTTCAAGAGGGACTTGCACCAGACGAGTCGGTTTACCAATGAATTCGCTGACCCAGGCACCCGCCTCGTCACCGGCATCCGGCACACGCAACGTATCGCGCCAAATGGTCACGCCACGCAGTTCCGCGTCGCTGGCAGGCAAGGCGATATCGATCGGTGAGCGGCCCGGCGCACTGAGGGTCAAGCCACCGTCGGCATTCCACAACGCCGACAGCTGACTCATCTGCGCCACCGCACGTTGGGTCAGAAAGCGCCCGCTGGCCTCGTCCACCAGCATCCAGCGTCGATCACCGTCCAGGCCCAGCTTGTCGAGGCTGACCTGCTGCAGGATCTCGCCCTTGCCGGATTTCAACGGATAACGATAAAGCGCGCTCAGACGCAACATGGCCAGCTCCCTGGTAGGCAAAAACGCCACCCTATACGAGCTTGATCGCCGAATCAAAGGCTGACTTCAGGCCAGCCTCTTGCACCGTTATCAGGCAGGCACTTCATCGAGCATCAAGCGCTGGCGCACCACATCGATGAGTTTGTCCGGCTGGAATTTGGAGAGGAAGTTGTCGCAGCCGACCTTCTTCACCATCGAGTCGTTGAAGCTGCCGGACAACGAAGTATGCAGAACCACGTAGAGGCCTCGCAGACGCGGGTCGTTGCGGATTTCCGTGGTCAGGCGATAGCCGTCCATTTCCGGCATTTCCGCGTCGGTGAAGACCATCAGCAGTTTGTCGGTCATGTTCACACCGGTATCGGCCCAGGCCTTGAGCATGTTCAGTGCCTTCAAGCCATCGCTGGCGATGTGCATCTTCACACCCAACTGACCCAGGGTGTCACGCAATTGCGACAGCGCCACGTTCGAGTCGTCCACCAGCAGCACTTCACGGCCACGGGCACGTTCCAGAACCGGATCGTCGAGTTTGTCGCGCGATACCTTGGCGTTGTACGGGACGATTTCCGCCAGTACTTTTTCGACGTCGATGATTTCCACCAACTGATCGTCGACCTTGCTGATGGCCGTCAGGTAATGCTGACGACCGGCGCTGGCCGGTGGCGGCAGAATGGCTTCCCAGTTCATGTTGACGATACGGTCTACACCACCGACCAGGAACGCCTGCACCGAACGGTTGTACTCGGTAACGATGATCGTACTGGTCGGGCTTGGCACCAGCGGACGCATACCGATGGCCTGGGACAGGTCGATCACCGGCAGGGTCTGGCCACGCAGATTAACCACGCCGCAGACAAACGGATGACGCTGAGGCATCAAGGTCAGCTTCGGCAGTTGCAGCACTTCCTGCACTTTGAAGACGTTGATCGCGAACAATTGCCGTCCGGCCAGCCGGAACATGAGAATTTCCAGGCGATTCTCACCCACCAGTTGCGTGCGTTGGTCTACCGTGTCGAGAATGCCGGCCATCAATGACTCCTGGGCTTGTTCTGATGAATTCACTAAAGGGGGTTATCGGCTGTTTTCGCCGGACCTTGACCCCTGTAAAATGCCACGACCAAACATTGATGTCACATTAACATCATGCTTTACTGGCCACGTGATTTCATCTGCATCATTGCCTGCCGCGAGACCTCGTTTCGTTCGGTTGGTTCCCCCCGTGTAAGGGATTCCCCTAGTAGCAATCAGGCCCAACCTGATATTCGCAATATCCAATAGCCATTAATGTGACGCCATTCTCATTGCATGAACGGAGTCAGGCTTTTGTGTGCGATCGCAGGTAAGTGGCCATCCACCCTATCGAGTTCCCCAGCCTGCAACCAGACAGACCGGCGCGCGATCTCACGACGGCATGACAATGCGGGGACTCTGATTGTCCCCGTCGACACACACGACATTCCCGCATTTGACATGACGTTGTGGAGATAAGCATGCCGAACGATCGTAAAGAATGGGCTCACCGGCTCCCTGAGTTTCTCGTCGAAGCTGAGACACTCCTGGTTAAAACCGAGGAATGCCTGAGTCATTTGCAACTGATCAGCAATGACAAGGATGCCATCGACTGCATGTTGAGCACCCTGCTCAAACTGGCCAACAAGGCTGATGCCCTCGCTCTGGCAGCCGTTTCGGAGTTTTCGTTGCACATCCATGGTTTGCTGAGCCATGCCCAGAATCACATGGATTTACACGACCAGGCCCTGAGTGCGCTGAAAGACTGCCTGACGTTGATCGCCTGGCAACTCGAGCTTATCGATCAGAAGACCGGTCAACTCAGCCTTGATGACAGCGAACAGACATCCCTGATCGAAGCCTTCGCCTTTCAGGTCGGACACAGTCAGTTTCAGCCCCCCGCTAATTCCAAACCGTTCACACTCGTTTCCTTTGCAGGTCGGCAAGCCTGAACTATCGGGCCCTATGCCGTGCTGTGAATTTTTATTGCGATAATTGCCTCTTCAACTTTAGCGGGCTCATGTCGCAATTGAATATTTCATACCTGCTTACGACAACTCGAAACAAATAAACCATTCTTGCCTGCCAACTTTTTCCATTATGGAACTGCTGTCCATACACGCTTATTTCCTGACTCGGCAGACATATATACCAAACGCGACCAACGGTATCTTAAGTGGTATTATGCCGCCCATTAGTTGACGTCAATTAATGGCAGAGTGACTCCAGACAGAGACCCGTCATCCACGATGCCCGGTCTTCCCGCAGCGAACATCCATTGGCTCCATCCGCTATGTACGCCAGCCTCAAGTCGATCACCCTAAAGCCACCCTCCCGAAAAAACGCGCGCCTGGTCACGCTTGTGTTGTGTACCTGCTCGGCGCTTGGCTGCCTGCTGATATATAGCCAGTCCACTCCCCTGCCGCTGAGTCTGCTGGTACTCAATATTGCGGCATTGGCCTGCGTCGGGGTGCAGTACTGTCTTTCGCGCAAGTCGATAAAGTTTCAACCCCAGGAGTTGGCTGACCGGTTGTTGGAGGTACAGGAAAACGAACGACGCCGGCTCAGTCGGGAACTGCATGACGACATCGGCCAATTGCTGACCGCGGCAAAACTTCAAAGCGACTGGCTCAAACGCCGAATGCCCGAAGAACTTCAGGGCCAGTGTTCGGTGCTCTGCGATACGCTGGAAGAAACCCTGGCCAAAGTGCGAGACGTATCGGCCATTCTCAATCCGAGGCAGTTGACCAGTCTCGGGCTGGAAGCCAGTCTGCGGGCGCATTTGCTCAAGACGCTGGCCAACACGCCTGTGCACTGGAGCCTGGAATGCCATCAGCGTTTGGCCGGTATACCGGAGGAAATGACGCTGGCCGCCTTTCGAATCACCCAGGAAGCGGTGACCAATATATTGCGCCATGCCGAAGCGAAAAACCTGTTGGTCCGCCTGCAACGTCAGCCTCAGGGCCTGACACTATTGATCAGTGACGATGGCCTGGGATTCGCGCCAGCGACCGATCCAGGTCGTGAGGGGCAACGCGGAATGGCGGGGATGTCGGAACGGATCAATCAGTTGGGCGGCACACTGAGCGTGACCAGCGAGCCGGGCAAAGGCACTCAAATCGAAGCACTCTTCCCCTGGGCGCCTCGTGCGCTCGAACGGGCCAGTACGAATAAGGTTATGCGTTGACTTGTAACTTACTTCTGGTGGATGACCACTCGCTTATCAGGGCAGGCGTGCGCGCTCTGGTGCTGGATATTCCTGGCTACGCGGTAATCGGTGAGGCCAATGACGGCTCGCAGTTGCTCGAGATGGTCGAGCAGCTGTCCCCGGACATCGTCCTGCTGGATATTTCCATGAAGGAAACCAGTGGCCTTGACGCATTGCAGCGACTCAAGCGAGTACGCCCGCAGAGCAAGGTGCTGATCCTGTCGATGCACACCGATCCAGCACTCATCATGCAGGCATTGGAATCCGGTGCACATGGCTACCTGCTCAAGGACACCACGGCTACCGAGCTCGAACATGCCCTGGATGCCTTGCGTAACAACGAACGCTACCTGAGCCCGGCCATCGCCCACACCGTCATCAACCAGGCGCTGACCCGAACTCAGAAAAACCAGCCGGAACCTGCCGACTCGCACAACCTGACAGCGCGTCAGCTGGAAATCCTTCGGCTGATCGTTCGCGGAAAATCCACCCGGGAAATTGCCAATGGCCTGGGCCTCAGCATCAAGACCGTTGAAACCCACCGCTCGCAGATCATGAAGCGCTTGCAGATCTACGATGTGGCGGGCCTGGTGCTGTTCGCCGTTCGCGAACAGATCATCAGCCTGGATGATTGATCAATTGCGATGACCCCAACAGCGGCGAGTTTTCAGGTAAATGCACGCGCAGTGCCGCTGGACGTGTCGAGAAACGCAAATTGTCACCTTCCAGAGGTTCGCCATCGAGGTTGATGTAGAGGCCTTCCGAGACCTTGATTTCGACCCATGGCAACCGGACTCGCACAAACATGTTGTCGATGCCGAAGCCATCCGCCAGCAGGGTTTTCAAGGTGCCGACGAGTTCCTGCGGCGCAGGCAAAATACTGATATCCAGCAGACCGTCGTCAGCCAGCGCTTCTGGACACAACACATGTCCACCGCCGGCCTGCCGGCCATTGCCGATGCCCAACGCCAACAGCTCGCCACTCCACTGGAAATCAGGCCCCTGCAACTCGCCATAGGCTGCGTGCAACTCACTGAAGCGCGATAAACCGGTGAACAGGTAAGCCGCGCCCCCGAGGACTTTTTTCAAGTCCTCCGAGGTGTTTGCCGTGACCTGACTGCCAAAACCGCCCGTGGCCATATTCAGGAACACTTGCCCACCGACCTCCCCCAGATCAATGGCGCTCGGTGCAATGTCGAGAAGGTCCAGCGCCTGCGCGGGCTCCAGAGGCACGCCGGCGGCACGCGCAAAATCATTGGCGGTCCCCAACGGCATCAGTACCAGACTGGCCTGAGTCGAATGCGCCGCCATGGCTTCGGCAATATCGCGCAAGGTACCGTCACCGCCACCGGCGATGATCTGCGTGTAGCCCGCCGCCAGCGCTTCATCCACCAGTCGCTGCGCGTCGCCCGCTTCCCAGGTCACTCGAACGGCCAGCTCCCAACCCTGTTTGCGCTTGTCCGCAATGGCAGAACGAACCGCCTCGTTGAGCGCTTGCTTGCCATGCAGAATCAACAGTGCCTTGCGTTCGCTCATTAGTTGTCACTCCCGTGATTGAATTCCGTATGGGAGATGTTGACCTCATCTCGCCACATAAAAGTCGCAAGAATTTGAATTATTTGAAGTCGAGCAGTATGGCGTCCTACAAGGCGGGACTTTTTCTTACAAGATGTAAGGAATCGGCTCAATTGACCGCCCCATGCGATTGGTACACCTTGGCGCCTGCAGTTATCAAACATCAGCAGGAACTACACAGGGACGTGCCATGCAAAGCCAAGAGATCAGGTCACCGGTCATTCCGGTTGTACCGTTCGCAGAAAAACGCGCCAATCATCAGGCTGAATTCAAAAACAGCGCAAAGCCCATTGGAGAAGCTGCTTTGGAATCTCGCGTCGTTGAATTGGAGACACACCTCAAATACATCCGGCGAGACCTGGACGAAGTCCGTAGTGACGTCAAATCGATAAAACACAGGCTTGCCTATTCGGCTCTCGGAACAGCCGTGGTCATCGGGGTTCTGGCCTGGATCGCCAATAGCCGTTTCGACCAGGTCGTGACACTCCTGGCTCACCAAGGGTAAGCCAAGAACGCAAAACCCGGTTCGATCAACCGGGTTTGCGCAGTAAGCCAGCGGCAGGAGTCAGCTCAGGACTTCGCTCAGCGGGATGAAGCCCACGTAGTCACCTTCGATCAGCGTGCGATCCTCCATCACCTCAACCAGACCATCCGCCCAGGCAGCGCTACGCAGTACACCCGAACTCTGATTCCTGTAGATAATTGCCCGACCA
Organism: Pseudomonas sp. LBUM1645; assembly: GCF_059716185.1. Lineage (NCBI taxonomy): Bacteria > Pseudomonadati > Pseudomonadota > Gammaproteobacteria > Pseudomonadales > Pseudomonadaceae > Pseudomonas > Pseudomonas sp. LBUM1645. Next base: position 1,813,273 of record NZ_CP166811.1, on the reverse strand, counting down.
TTCTCCAGACGTCCGCGCAAGTACTCGCGCCGATTGCCTGCTTTTGGCCATGCAAACCCTGCAGGCACCTGAAACTTCAGGGGCTCAACCTCTTTTACACCCTGTCGGCGCAAGAGATAGGGCCTTGCCAACAAAGCAAAGGTCACCAGCGTTGAAGCTGGGTTGCCAGGCAAACCAATCACAGGTACTCCGCGAAAATGCCCGAATGTCAGCGGTTTTCCGGGTTTGATGGCGAGTTTCCACAACGTCAACTCGCCCTCTTCCCGCAAGGCAATGCCCAGAAAGTCAGCTTCTCCCACCGAGACACCACCGGTGGAAAGGATCAGATCGACATCCTTCAACTCACCCAGTTGAGCGCGAGTGGTTGCTAAATCATCCGGAAGAATTCCGGCATCGATCACCTCACAGCCCAGGCGCTGCAACCAACTGCACAGCAACACTCGATTACTGTTGTAGATCTGTCCCGGCCCCAGAGCCTGACCCGGTTCAATCAGTTCATCCCCGGTGGACAGAACAGCAACGCGAACCTTGCGAATCACGTCCAGCTCTGCGCATCCCAGCGATGCAGCCAACCCCTGCTCGATTGGCCCGAGGCGCGTGCCGGCTGGCAGAATCAATTCACCAACAGTAGCTTCCTGGCCTTGAGGACGAATGTTTTGTCCCGGGGCCATGGTTTCGGTGAAACGTACTCGCTCATCCGCCTGAACCTCGGCGTTTTCCTGCATCTCGACGCAATCTGCACCAGCGGGCACTGGCGCACCGGTGAAGATTCGGGCACAGGTGCCAGGCTTCAAGGGCTCCGGAGCCTGACCGGCAAAAATCTTCTGGCTGACCACCAGTGGCTCTCCAGTCCAGTCGGCCACGCGCAAGGCATAGCCGTCCATGGCACTGTTGGGCCACGGTGGCAGATCAAGCGTCGAGACCAGATCATCGGCCAGCACCCGGCCCTGAACCTGCGCCAATGGCAAGCGTTCACGCTCACGAATCGGTGAGGCTTCGGCCATTGCCAGCAAGCGTGCCAGTGCCACTTCGACAGCCATCAGACTGCCAGTCTTGCCTGGCTTACCCGCGGGATTCACAGGGTGCCGCCTGTTTGAGATGAGCGACGAAGTTGCACGGGCGGTGCCGCGAATCCAGCTGCTCGGCAAGAATGCCATCCCAACCGGTGCGCACGGCATTGGTCGAACCTGGCAAGCAGCAGACTAGCGTGCCATTAGCCAGGCCGGCCAAGGCACGGGACTGAATAGTAGAGGTGCCAATATCCGCCACCGATATCTGCCTGAACAGCTCACCAAAACCGTCGACTTGTTTGTCCAGCAGGCAACTCACCGCTTCCGGAGTGCTGTCGCGCCCCGTAAAACCGGTGCCGCCAGTGATCAGCACTACCTGCACGACATCGTCGGCAATCCAGTTGGCGACTTGCGCGCGAATTTTGTAGAGATCATCTTTGAGCAGAACCCGGGCCGCCAAGTTATGGCCGGCAGCGCTCAAACCGTCGACGAAGACCTGGCCTGAGGTATCGGTTTCCAGGGTACGGGTATCGCTGACCGTCAGCACCGCGATGTTGAGCGGTGCGAAAGGTACATCAGCCTTGGCTTTCATAGGCTCATCCAGTTGTAGGAGAAACAGCCCGGTGTTATATCACAGCGCCTCATTTTTTCGCCGCCCCCATGGAGACCTGCCATGACCTCGAATACACATTTGCCGCCCTGCTCCATTCTGCTCCTGGCAGGTGGTCGTGGCCAACGCATGGGCGGTCAGGACAAAGGGCTGCTGGAATGGCACGGCGAGCCATTGATTGCCCACTTGCACCGCAAGACCCGTTCACTGAGCGATGACCTGATCATCTCCTGCAACAGAAACCTGGAAAAGTACGCGCCCTACGCCGACCAGCTGGTTCATGACGATGAAGGCGACTTTCCTGGCCCCCTGGCCGGTATTCGCGCAGGCATGAAGGCCGCCCGCCATGCGCATCTGCTGGTGCTGCCTTGTGACGTGCCGCGTATCGATGCCGCGCTGCTCAATAGCATGCGCGAAGCCGCCAGCCAGCACCCGGACCAACCGCTGATGCTGCGCCATGATGAACACTGGGAACCTCTGCTGTGCATCATCCCCGTGGCGCTCTCGGCCGATTTCGACAGTGCCTGGAACGACGGGGAACGCAGCCCGGGTCGCCTCATGCGCAAACTGGGCGCTACCGCCCTGCAATGTCCGGACAATGATCCTCGCCTGGCCAACCTCAACACTCCAGAACTGTTAAGTGCCCACAACTCTGTGTCAGACTGACAGGAGAAGGAACTTGCACGCGCTGTACACGTCTCAAGCTCAGCAACCAAAAGAATTCATATTCGGAGACACACTCATGACTCAACGGACCCTCGCCACTTTCATGCTCGCACTGGGCCTCGCTACCCTCGCCGGTTGCGCATCGCCTACAGTGATCACCTTGAATGACGGTCGAGAAATCCAGGCTGTCGACGCGCCAAAGTTCGATAAGGATTCGGGTTTCTACGAATTCGAACAACTGGATGGCAAGCAGACCCGCATCAACAAGGATCAGGTTCGTACCGTCAAAGAGCTGTAATTTTTGCGGTGACAACCGGATATGGAAAAGCCCGCTTTATGCGGGCTTTTTCGTGGCTGAAGATCAGCAGATTCGCTAAACCTCGTGATCACCAGTCCAGGGTGATGGTGCTTTCGAATGCTCTTTCCTGGCCGGTGACCGGGTCAACAAACCGTAATCCCTGAGCGAGCAGTTTCAAAGGATTGGCGTAGTCATCCTCAACATCCTTGAGTACGTGCGGATAAAACGGGTCGTTGCAGATGCTGGCGCCCAACGCTGTCATGTGCACCCGTAGCTGATGCTTCTTGCCCGTCACCGGGTAAAGCGCATAACGCCAGAGATCACCGTTCTTCTCCCTGACTTCGACAGCCGTCTCGGTATTGCTGACGCCCGGACCTTCCTGCATGCGGAAGAAAGGCTCGCCATCGATGAGACGGCTCTTATGGACCAATGGAAAAGAGAGTTCAGGCAATGCTCGGGCAATTGCCTCGTAGCGCTTTTCGATCTGCCGCGTAGGAAACAACGACTGATAGGCAGAACGGCTCTGAGGGTTGGCGGAAAACAGCACCAGCCCCGCTGTGTGCCGGTCAATGCGATGCAAAGGCACCAGATGCGGGTTATCGAGTCGACGGATCAGCCGTCGCAACAGGGTCTGCTCCACGTATTCACCCGCCGGAGTCACTGGCAGAAAATGCGGCTTGTCCGCCACAACCAGATGCTCATCCGCGTACAGAATCGACTCAACCACCGGGATCGGCTTTTCGTCCGGCACCTCACGGAAATAATGAATCCGCAAGCCTTCCTTGTAAGGCAGATCAAGGGCGATCGGCATGCCGTGGCCGTCGAGGACACGACCGCGAGCAATTCTGTCCAGCCATTGTTCACGACCGATGGCGCTGAAGTGTTCGCACAGACAATCGAGTACGGTCTGCCACGGACCAGGCGGCAAGTAGAGCGTGCTGGCCTGGTTGTGTGCAGCAGAAAAAGATGAAGTGGACATACGAAAGCTCTAACCCTCAATACAGGGCGGCATTATCCAACAGCGGCCGGAACGAACCTAGAAGAGAATCCTCAAGCCGGTATCTGCGTGCGCGCTGCCGCTTCGGTGAACTCCTTGAGCCAGCGCAACACATCAACCGCCTCCCATCGACCAGGGTCATAAAGCGCATACAACAAGCCCTGATAACCCACGACATCCAGCTGCCGGTGATAGCCCGCGCGCTGGAATAACGCTTCGATTTCGGCGAAACAAGTATTGAAATGCAGTTTATTGAAGGGAGTTTTTCCTTCTGTCACCAGGCCATCCAGACGCAATTCGAGGACAGCCTCGCGCACCACGTCCGCCGACATCCGGTTCACGCTGTTCTTCAATTGTTCGACATTGACCACGATTCATCCCTCTCACGCCCGGATCGCCTGCCCAAGCCCGAAAACCAGGGGCGCAAGGCAGGCATCACGAATAACTGTATGCGCATACAGTATCCGATCAGTGCCGGTAAAGCCAAGGGGATCCATCGCAAAGTTGACAGGCGGAACATCGCCACCACAACCACCGCTTAACCCAGGAACGCCACTACCTGATCGGCACTGAACGGCCAGCCCAGCTCAGCGCCAGTATCGACCCGCCGTAATACCGGAATACGCAGACTGTAAGCTTCGAACCACGTTTCGTCGTCCGCGATATCCACCAGTTCCACCAGCAGACCGCGCTCGACAAATTCCATCAGCATGGCTTCTGCCACTTCACAGAGATGACACCCAAGGGTGCCGAACAGCTGACATTCAGGAAGCATGAGCGCTCAACCTAAAAAATTAAGTCATCATTCTAGGCCCGCCCCGAAAAGCCGTCGAGCCATTGAATGCTCTACCCTTGGGCCATAACGGCAACGGATCGCGGCAATACGCTGACGCACATCAGTCGTCTTCAATACCCATTGCGCGATGCTCACGGATTATTTACCTCTACGCTTGAATTGCCAGCGCCCATCACCGGAGTTTTTCGTGTTCGCCAACCTGTTGATCATCCTCGCCTCCTCCCTGGTGGTGATTGCACTGTTCCAGCGCCTGCGATTGCCACCGGTGCTGGGCTACCTGTGCGTGGGGCTGATGATTGGGCCAACCGCATTCAACTGGGTGAATGAAAGCGAAGAGCTGCCGGACCTCGCCGAGTTGGGCGTGGTGTTTCTGCTGTTCTCCCTTGGGCTGGAGTTTTCCCTGTCGAAAATGCTCGTGTTGCGCCGAGTGGTGTTTGGGCTTGGCAGTCTGCAGGTGCTGTGCTCCGGGATGCTGCTGGGCGGTTTGCTGATGCTGCTCGGCATGCCGATCACGCCTGCACTGTTACTCGGCGCCGGCCTGTCGCTGTCTTCCACGGCCATTGTCAGTAAAGAGCTGACCAGTCTCGGCGAGATTTTCAGCAGCCACGGCCAGAATGCCATTGCCGTGTTGCTGTTCCAGGACGTCGTGGCGGTATTGCTGCTGACCCTGGTGCCGGTGTTCGCTGGCAGCAGCGACCAGGCCTGGTATTGGGCGCTACCACTGACGCTGGGTAAAACCGTTGTATTGTTCGTCGGCCTGTTGCTGGCCAGTCGCTGGTTGCTGCCCCGGCTGTTCCATGAAGTGGCGGCTGCCCGTTCCCCGGAACTGTTCGTGCTACTGGCGCTGGTGATTGTTCTGCTGACGGCGTGGCTGACGCACCTGCTCGGTCTCTCCCCTGCCCTGGGTGCGTTTCTCGCTGGCATGCTGCTGGGAGAAAGCCACTACCGGCATCAGATCGAGGCCGACATCCGCCCGTTCCGCGACATCCTGCTCGGGCTGTTCTTCGTCAGTATCGGCATGCTGATCGACTTGCAGTTGTTCGCCAGCCACGGCCTGCTGATTCTCGGCCTGACCCTGGGGTTGTTGGTGCTCAAGGGCAGCGTCGTTGCGCTGCTGGTCAAATGGCGTGGCAGCGATGGCGAAACCGCCTGGCGCAGCGGCCTGGCATTGGCCCAGGGCGGCGAGTTCTGCTTTGCGCTGATGGCACAGATGCAGCAGAACAAACTGATGCCCGCGGATTTTGGCGGACTGCTGCTGGCGGCGACCTTCTGTTCAATGCTCGTCACGCCGTTGTTGCTGCGTGCCGCACCCCACATCGCCACACGCCTGCATCGCAAACCCAATGAAGAAGCAAAACTTGAAGAAATCAGCGCGCTCAATGCCGGGTTACACAACCATGTCGTAATCTGTGGCTACGGTCGCGTCGGCCAGTCAATCGGCCGTGCACTACGCAACGCGCAGCAACCCTACATCGCACTGGATACTGATCCGGTGCGTGTCCAGGAAGCCGCCGTGGGTGAAACCTGTGTGCACTATGGCGACTCACGCCGCGGTGAACTACTGGTTGCGATAGGGCTGGAGCGCGCAAGGCTGCTGGTGATCGCCGTGGACCAGACCGACATCGCTTTGCTGATCCTCAAGGAAGCGCGGCAACTCAACGCGACCGTGCCGATTCTGGTGCGCACACGCGACGACAGCCAACTGGCCGAGTTGAAGGCAGCCGGCGCCAGCGAAGTCGTCCCCGAACTGCTGGAGTCGAGCCTGATGCTCGCCTCCCACGCGCTGATCATGCTGGGATTACCCGCGCATCAGGTACAGGAGCGGGCCGACCAGATTCGGCACGACCGCTATCGTCTGTTGCACGGTTTCTATCCTGGCGCTGACGACGAAGAGACCTAGTCCTGACTGACCGAGCCGATCTTGTGCACCGACAAGTCAGCGCCGTAATACTCTTCTTCCTGACTCAGGCGCAGACCATGGAACGCCTTGATCACGCCATACACCGTAAAACCACCGGCCAGCGCCACGACCACGCCCAGTGCGGTGCCGATCAACTGACTGATCAGACTCACGCCGCCCAGCCCACCCAACGCGCTCTGGCCGAAGATGCCGCAGGCGATCCCGCCCCAGACGCCACACAAACCATGCAACGGCCAAACCCCCAGCACATCGTCGATGCGCCATTTGACTTGAGCCGCAGTGAAGCACCAGACAAACAATGCGCCGGCGATGACGCCAGTGATCAGCGCGCCCACCGGGTGCATCAGATCGGAACCGGCACAGATCGCCACCAACCCGGCCAGCGGGCCGTTATGCAGAAAGCCCGGGTCATTGCGCCCGACGATCAGCGCCGCCACGGTACCGCCGACCATGGCCATCAGCGAGTTCACAGCCACCAGCCCGCTGACACCTTGCAGGGTTTGCGCGCTCATCACGTTGAAACCGAACCAGCCAACGATCAGGATCCACGACCCCAACGCCAGAAAGGGAATGCTCGAGGGCGCGAACGCCACCAGTCGCCCTTCGCGATAACGACCATTGCGCGGCCCGAGCAACAACACCGCCGCCAGAGCCAGCCAACCACCCATGGCGTGGACCACCACCGAGCCGGCGAAATCATGGAAGCTGGCGCCAAAGTGCTCCAGCAACCAGGCTTGCAGGCCAAAGTTGCCGTTCCAGATCATGCCCTCGAAGAACGGATAGATGAACGCCACGATCAGTGCCGTCGCGCACAACTGCGGGACGAAGCGGGCACGCTCGGCGATGCCGCCGGAAATGATCGCGGGTATCGCCGCAGCAAAGGTCAGCAGAAAGAAAAACTTCACCAGCCCATAGCCATGATCAGCATTGATCACAGCTGCCGGTTGCATGAAGGTCACCCCATAGGAAATCCAATAGCCTATAAAGAAGTAGGCCAGGGTCGAAATGGCGAAGTCGCTAAGGATCTTCGACAAGGCATTGACCTGGTTCTTTTGTCGAACCGTGCCGACTTCAAGAAAGGCGAAACCGGCGTGCATCGCCAGCACCATGACCGCGCCGATCAGAATGAACAACGTATTGGAGCTATGGACCAGAGTGTCCACAGCGCTTTGCAGATTTTCCATGGGGTTGGCAGACCTGAAGGCTAAAAAAGCACCAAAGCAGTTCGCGCAGACAATTCATGCACCAAGTTGCGACTTGCCGGGATCAGCAGATTGATCCCGATGAGCCACTTTGGCGCACAAGGTTGGAACCTTTGCGCGAGTTTTCATTATTTGAGATAAGGTTTTGCTCGAATCCTGCCCAGCAACAGCGCAACGGCGCAGGCAGACGCACCACGACGTAGCAAAAGTTGTACCAGTCATTTGTACTGAACCTTCGCGCAAGGCTCATACTCGAACGCTTCAGAAGCCACTTACGGAGATCCACCAATGGCCAGCATCAAGGCAAAGACTGCTCAAGAAATCCTGATGAACGATTTTCAGACTCTGGTCAGCGACACCGAACGCTTGCTGGAACACACCGCAACGTTGGCCGGCGATCAGGCTGATGAGTTGCGCGAGCAAATCCACGACAGTCTGCTGCGTGCGCGCGAAACCTTGAAATTGACCGAAGACTCCCTGCGCGAACGCAGCAAGGCTGCCGTTACCGCCACCGAAGACTATGTCCAGGCCAACCCATGGCAATCGGTCGGGATCGCGGCCGGCGTTGGTTTCCTGATTGGCTTGCTGGCCACTCGGCGCTGATATGGCGATCGGCGAATCCGGCTCGTCCGCGACGGGCCCAAGCTCCTCACCGCGGCGCCTGGGTGCTGCTTTTCTTGGACTGCTGCACAGCCATGTCGAACTGTTCGGCATCGAATTGCAGGAGCAAAAAGCCCGCACGGTAAGCCTGTTGTTATTCGCAGGCCTGGCGCTGGTTTTTGCCTTGCTGTTGTTGGTGGGGTTGTCGACGCTGGTGATGATCCTGTTTTGGGACACCTATCGCCTGGCGGCCATCATCGGGCTCTGTGTTTTCTACACACTGGCGGCCATTTTCTGTGCGATGCGCTTGAGAGCGGCGATTTTCGATGAATCGTCGCCCTTCCACGGCACCCTGGAAGAGTTGGCCAACGATCGGGAGCGTCTGCTGCCATGAGCCTGCCTGAACTGCCTCACAACAGCTCGCGCACCGAAATGCGCAAGGCGCTGATCCGCCTGCGCATGGAAATGCATCGCCAGGAAATTCGCCACGAATCCCGGGAATTGCTGCAACCCTTGCAGCGCATACGCGGGATGACGCAAAACCTGCACGATGGTTTCGGCATCAAGCACGCCCCACTCTGGGGCGTGGCAGCCGTCACCTTGCTCGGTTTTCTGACGGGCAAGGGCGCCAAGAGCGGTGGCGTCAGCAGTCTCACTCGACTGGTTCGTCTGGGCACCACGCTGGGGCCGCTGATCAAACTGGTCATGCAGGGTTCTTCGCGCAACCGCTAAAGCCACCCTCTGGCTGCATTCTTGCAACATCACCGGGATTGAACCTCTTTATCGAGGGGTTCAATCCTGCGTGCCTACCCGGTGAACAGGTTTTATCCAATAACAAGACCTGACCAAGGAGGCCTCGTGATCGACGGGCAACCGCTCGCCTGTTTTCAACCATTCATCGATACCGCCACCGGCCGTATCGCTGGCGTCGAGGCACTGGGAAGATTGCGCCAGGCCGACGGTCAACTGACCTCGGTGGGGCCGCTGTTCGCCGACCCGCGAACGCCCGCCATCGCGCTGCGTCGTCTGGATCGCCAGATCCGCGATAACGCGCTGAGCCGTCTACATGAAGCGCCCTCGGACTGGTTTCTGAGCCTGAACATATCGCCACGCTGGATCAACCGCTTGCGGCAGGACCAGGCTCTACCGAGCCTCAAGCAATTGATCAGGCACAACGTCGACCCGCAACGCATTGTCTTCGAGATCACCGAGCTGGGGGGCGATATTCAGCGTCTGACTGACGTCGTGGCACGGTACCGACAGGCCGGCGCGAGGATCGCCATCGATGATTTCGGTGCCGGATACTCTCAGCTTGATCGCGTACTCGCGCTGCAACCGGACATTCTCAAACTCGACATGCGCTTGTTCCAGGCCGCTGCGTTAGGCGGACCGAGCAGCGACGTGGTCAAGGCTCTGGCGCAAATGGCGGAGAAAACCGGTTGCTGGATCATCGCCGAAGGCGTGGAAACCGAGGCTCAACTGAGTTTTGCCCTGGAGTGTGGTTCGCGCTACGTTCAGGGCTTTCTGTTCGCCCGGGCGCAAGCCGGTTTCTTTGCCACGGACGCCTTTGTCGAGCGCTTTGCGCAACTGCGTCAGCGCTATGTTCAGCAGAAGCTGGCTGAGCGCGGTCGCCTGATGATCATGCGCCAGCAACTCAGCGAGCTGATGACCATCCTGCAAGCATGGGCTCAGGCCCGAGCACCGCTCAGTGCCTTGCCACAACTGGATGCATTTCCCTGGCTGCTGCGCTTCTACCAATGCGACCGCCACGGCACGCAGCTGACACCCAACCTTGAATGGCGCAACAACGGTTGGGAGGCCGACAATCGCTACCTGGGCCACAACTGGTCATGGCGCCCCTACTTCTATCACCTGCTGGCAGAGGGTTGGGATGAACGCAGGTTGACGCTCTCCAATACTTACCGCGATGCCACCAGCAACCAGTATTGCCTCACCGCCGGGCAATTTTTCGACAACGGCGAGCGACTGCTGCTCATCGATATCGACGCCGCCGGGCTGTAGGAGCCGAGCTTGCTCGCGATGACGGCAGTTCACTCGATATTGCAGCACCTGATACACCACCATCGCCGGCAAGCCGTGCTCCTACAGGTGTGTGCGTGTTTTTCCCTTGCAGGTCCTGACGCGAAACGGGAAGCTAGGGGCTCAGTCACCTGACGGAGAGAACCAGCCTTGGATTGGCAAACCCTGCTTACCCGCGAACGCCTCGGAAAGCCTCTGCACAGCCCGGAAGAACTCGGCCGCAGCCCTTTCCACAAAGACCACGACCGGATCATTTTCTCGGGCGCGTTTCGCCGCCTGGGGCGCAAGACCCAGGTCCATCCGGTCACCAGCAACGATCATATCCACACGCGCCTGACCCACTCGCTGGAAGTCAGCTGCGTCGGCCGTTCGCTGGGCATGCGCGTCGGCGAAACCATCCGCAGCGCGCTGCCTGACTGGTGCGAGCCCAGCGACCTGGGCATGGTGGTGCAATCAGCTTGCCTGGCCCATGACATCGGCAATCCGCCCTTCGGCCACTCCGGCGAAGACGCGATTCGCCACTGGTTCCAGCAAGCCGCCGGCCGTGGCTGGCTGGATGCAATGAGCGAAGTCGAACGCAATGACTTCCTCAATTTCGAAGGCAATGCCCAAGGCTTCCGGGTACTCACCCAGCTGGAATATCACCAGTTCGACGGCGGCACCCGGCTGACCTACGCCACGCTGGGTACTTATCTGAAGTACCCATGGACGGCAAAGCACGCGGATTCACTGGGCTACAAGAAACACAAGTTCGGCTGCTATCAGAGCGAATTGCCGCTTCTGGAGCAAATCGCCCATAAACTCGGCCTGCCGCAACTCGAGGAACAGCGTTGGGCGCGCCATCCGCTGGTGTATCTGATGGAGGCTGCCGATGACATCTGTTACGCGCTGATCGATCTGGAAGACGGTCTGGAAATGGAGTTGCTGGAGTACGCCGAAGTCGAGTCCCTGTTGCTGGACCTTGTGGGTGACGATCTGCCGGAAACCTATCGCCAACTTGGTCCACAGGATTCGCGTCGGCGCAAACTGGCGATCCTGCGAGGCAAAGCCATTGAACACCTGACCAACGCCGCTGCCCGGGCCTTTGTCGAGCAACAGGATGCGTTGCTGGACGGTACGTTGCCCGGTGATTTGGTGGAACACATGCACGGCCCTGCCAAGCGTTGCGTCCTGAATGCCAAGGACATGGCGCGAAAAAAAATCTTCCAGGACAAGCGCAAGACCCTGCATGAAATCGGTGCCTATACCACGCTGGAAATCCTGCTCAACGCCTTCTGCGGCGCGGCACTGGAACAGCATAACGGTCGAACGCCGTCCTTCAAGAGTCGCAGAGTCCTCGACCTGTTGGGCAACAATGCGCCCGATCCTCACGGCTCATTGCACGCCTCGTTTCTACGGATGATTGATTTCATCGCCGGCATGACCGACAGCTATGCAAGCGAAATGGCGCTGGAGATGACCGGTCGTTCGAGCCACTGATAAGACCTGGGTGATCAGCCATTACGCCGCCTGCAATGGTTGATTTGCCTCTCAAAACCCAAGTGCACTCAACGTCCGCCGAATCCCCCTACAACATGCGCTGAGCTAACTGATCGATTATTCGGTAACCTCGCGGACGATCTGCGCATCTTGCTGGTGGAAGATCATCCCTTCCAACTCCGGGCGACTCGTTAAGTAGCCTGACATCCGCCGAACTGAATAAACTTGAAAACGGACTGCCATTATTGGGGTACTTGATAAAACCGCTGAAACAATCCGAATTTAGAAACATATTGACCTTGGCCTCATTGTAAAAAACCACAGACCAAACACACTAACAATCCAACCCAAACATAACTCGCAACTTACAATTAAATACTTCCAATCTCTCGACTAACCATCAACAACCTTCACCCTTCCTCATAAAAAACCTAGTTGATACGTAGTCCCATTCCTCTTCAGCTGTAGGATTGTTCCTGTATTGCCGCTGCAGGTCCGTCAGCTCATGCGTCGCCTCAACTATCTGAGCTAAGGTGCGCGCTTTATTAGAGCTCGTATGGGATTTGATTATGAACTCCGTTTTTATTGTCGACGATCACCCGGTCATCCGCCTTGCCGTCAGAATGTTGCTTGAACATGAAGGTTACAAAGTCGTCGGCGAAACTGATAATGGGGTCGATGCCATGCAGATGGTTCGCGAATGCATGCCTGACCTGGTCATTCTCGACATCAGCATTCCCAAACTGGATGGGCTGGAAGTTCTCGCCCGTTTCAACGCAATGAGTACCCGCCTGAAAACATTGGTGTTAACAGCACAGTGCCCGACACTTTTCGGTATTCGCTGCATGCAATCCGGCGCATCGGGATATGTGTGCAAACAGGAAGAGCTGAGTGAACTGGTCAGCGCTATAAAGGCCGTATTGTCAGGTTACAACTATTTCCCAAGTCAGGCCTTGAATCCTGTTCGCTGTGATGACGCGCGATTCGCCGACCTGGAACTGTTCAAGTCAGTCAATGATCGGGAACTGATGGTATTGCAACTCTTTGCCCAAGGCCGCACCAACAAGGAAATTGCCAAAGGCATGTTTCTGAGCAACAAGACTGTCAGCACTTATAAAAAACGCCTCATGCAGAAACTCAAAGCCAAATCCCTGGTTGAACTCATCGATATGGCAAAACGTAACGCGTTAGTGTGAGAAACAGGATGCCCAGTCGTATAAAGGATTATCTGACACTCATGGCCGCAGGTTTATGCCTGACCGCCTCAGTGGCCGCTGCGCAGACCATCAGCGAGAACTACACCCTGATGAGTCGCTCAATGGCCGGACACCAGGAAGTCCAACTGGATAACGCACAACGACAATGGATTGAGAATAAACGGGCACTGATCCTGGGCACGTCAGCCCCGGACTACCCCCCTTTCGACCTGACCATCAGTGGTCACGACTACGAAGGTTTTACCGCCGATTACGCGGGCATCCTCGGCAAAACAACCGGTTTGCCAATGAAGGTTCTGCGTTTTGCGTCCAGGGACGCCGCGATCGATGCACTTGAAAACGGCGAGATCGATTTGCTGGGGACCGCCAATGGATTCGAAGCTCACAACGCTGACATCGTACTTTCCACCCCCTACGCTGTGGACCAGCCGGTTCTGGTGACACGCGAAGGTGAAACCAGATCCTTGACCGATGGCCTGGCCGGTCTGCGCCTGAGCATGGTGTACCACTATTTGCCACTGAACGAGGTCAAGGCAATGTATCCGGGGGCGATCATCACGTCCTTTCCGTCCTACCAGAATGCGATCAATGCCGTTGCCTTCGACCAGGCTGACGTTTTTCTGGGTGACACCATTTCCACCCATTACATGATCAACAAGGGGTATCTGAACAACGTCCGCATGGCCAACTTCGGAAAACACGAAGCTCACGGTTTCAGCTTTGCCGTACACAAGGACAACCCGCACCTGCTCGGGATCATCAACGCAATGCTCATGGCCATTCCGACCAGCGAACGAGACAACATCGCCAAACGCTGGAGTGCCGGCAGTGACATGCTTCTCACCGATCAAAAACTGCAACTCACCGACAACGAAGAACGCTGGCTGGCACAACACCCGGTAGTGCGTGTGGTGGTCAATGAGGCTTTTGCGCCGCTGACGTTTTTCGACAGTGATGGCAACTTTCGTGGGGTTACCGCGGACTTGCTCGAGCTGATCAGATTGCGTACCGGTTTGCGCTTCGACGTCCGTCGCAGCCGCAGTGATGACGAGATGATCGAGCAGATCAGGGACAATAAGGCCGACTTGATCGCCGCCCTGCTCCCCAGCGCCCAACGTGAATCGACGCTGAACTTCACCCGCCCCTACCTGCAAAACTCCTTTGTCCTGTTGACTCGCAAAGCCGCCGACAGCCCGACAAGCCTTGCGCAGTTGCAGGACAAACGCCTGGCAATCGCCAAAGGCAATCCCCTGGTGGATTACCTGCGCAGCGAGTTCCCGCGGATCAAGCTGATTGAAACCCCGGATACGTTCAGCGCCGTGGAGTTGCTGGCCGAGGGCAAGGCAGAAGGTGCGGTGAATTCACTGGTGATTGCCAACTATTTCATCTCATCGCAGCTTTTCGAGCACACCCTTCAAATCACTACCACCATCGGCACCCGGCAGGCCGCGTTCTCCCTGGCCACAGGCCGAGATGCCAAAGAACTGAACGCCATCCTCAACAAGGCACTGCTGAGTATTGCTCCGGAAGAACTGGGCATCATCAACAGCCGTTGGCGCGGCTATTCGGCGTCCTCGCAAAGTACCTGGCGCAACTATCACCGACTGTTCTACCAAATCGTTATCGGTGCCGGGGTGCTACTGCTGATTTCCGTTGCCTGGAACGCTTACATGCGTCGCCAGATAAAGCAGCGTCAGGCAGCCGAGCGTGCATTGAACGATCAACTCGAATTCATGCGATCACTGGTCAATGGGACGCCTCATCCCATCTATGTCCGCGATCGTCAGGGACTGCTGCAAAGCTGCAACGACAGTTACCTGGAAGCCTTCTGCGCGAAACGTGAAGACGTGATCGGTAAAAGCGTCATGCAGGGCAGCATGAGCAATGCGTTCGAAGCCCGGGAATATCAGGCCGATTACCAGCGCGTCGTGGCCGAGGGCATACCGCTGATTCTCGATCGTGCGCTGCACATCGGCGGCCGCAAGCTGACGATTTACCACTGGATTCTTCCCTTCCGTGATTCGAGCGGTGAAGTGCAAGGCATCATCGGCGGCTGGATCGACATCAGCGAACGGCGCCAACTGTTCGATGATCTGCGCTATGCCAAAGAGCGCGCCGATGAAGCCAACCGAGCCAAAACCACGTTTCTGGCGACCATGAGCCATGAGATCCGCACCCCGATGAATGCGGTCATCGGCATGCTCGAGCTAACGCTGAAGCGTATCGATCATAAGCACCCGGATCGCCCGGCCATCGATGTGGCGTACAACTCGGCCAAGGACCTGCTGGAGCTGATAGGGGACATTCTCGACATTGCACGGATTGAATCCGGACGGCTGAGCCTGAGCCCTGAACGGGTCAATCCAAGTGAAATCGTGGCCTCGGTGGTGCGGGTCTTCGATGGACTGGCGCGCCAGAAAAGTCTCCGGCTGCTGCTGGAATTTCGCCCTGCCAATCCGGGGTTTGATGTCCTGTTGGACCCGATGCGCTTCAAACAGGTGCTGTCCAACCTGGTGAGCAACGCCATCAAGTTTACGGAGCGCGGCCAGATCAGGATCATCGTCGATCTGCACCCAACCGCCGAGCCTGAGCGGGTCCGGATGCTGTTGCAGGTTCACGACAGCGGCATAGGGATCAGTGAACAGGAACTGCGGCGGCTGTTCGAACCTTTCGCTCAGGCCGATAACTCCGGGCAGTCAGCCAGAGGCGGTGCGGGGCTTGGGCTGGTGATCAGCCGCAGCCTGTGCGAAATGATGGGCGGCAGCCTGCAATTGAGTAGCCAGCCGGGTGTCGGCACTCAAGTCGAAGTGTCGTTGCACCTGGCAACACTGCCACTCGAACAGATGCCAGAGACTGCTGAAGCGCAAATCCACACCACGACGGCCCCCTTGAATGTTCTGGTGGTCGACGATCACCCCGCCAATCGCTTGCTCATGCGCCAGCAACTGGAGTTTCTGGGTCACCGATTCAGCGTCGCGCCGGATGGCCAGGCGGGATTTCAGGCATGGGAAGCCGAGCCGTTCGATCTGGTGATTGTCGATTGCAACATGCCGATCATGAACGGATACGAACTGGCCCGAGCCATTCGTCGACATGAACAAGAAACGCACCGCCCGCCCTGTACCGTGCTGGGTTTTACCGCCAACGCACAACCGGAAGAAATACAACGCTGCAAACAAGCCGGGATGGACGACTGCCTGTTCAAGCCCCTTACCCTGACAGCCTTGAGTCAGTGGTTTGAAGGTATCAGGCCAATCGTCCGCGATCCGGCGTTCAGCCTGCAAGGACTGCGTCTTTTGACCGGTGGCGATCCGGTATTGGACCAGCGACTGTTGACCGAACTGTTGAACAGCAACCGTCTGGACCGACAAGAACTGCTGGCGCTGTCCCCCTCCAAAGAGCCTCAGCCATTTCTCGACGTCGCCCACAAAATCAAGGGCGCCGCCCGAATCGTCCAGGCTTCCCGGGTGATTGACAGCTGCGAGGCGCTGGAAAAGGCCTGCCATGAGGCATTCCATCACGACGAAGTGGCCGATTGCAGCAAGGCTATAGAGCGCGCCATGCTCGAATTGGAGCAAGCATTGCAGCAACAGATCAGCCAAAACGACAACAGCAAAATGACAGAGCCTTAACTATGCTTGGACGCTGAGCAGTGTGTTAACCATCATGGAGAGACCCGCAATGCCCAGCCCACTGCGCCCGGATCAACGTCGGTTTCCCCTGCACGTCCATATCAGCGTGATGTTCACTTTCCTGCTGTTGCTGACTGGCGTGGTGCTGGGCCTTTTCAACTACCGGCAAACCACGCAGATCATTCTTTCCAGCAGTGAAAAGCTCTTCAACCGCATCGAGCAGGACGTCCGTCTCGACCTGCATGCCACTTATGAACCGATTCGCCATCTGCTGTCCCTGCTGGCGGAATACCCGGCGACCCAGGCTTCTGGCCTGGAGCAACGCCTGGCACTACTCAAACCCTTCAGCCAGTCGCTCAAGGACAACCCCGACCTGGCCTCGTTGTATCTGGGCTATGGCAACGGCGATTTCTTCATGGTTCGGCCCTTGCGAACCCCCGACCTGAAAACGCTCCTCAAGGCACCGGATACTGCGGCTTATCAGGTGTGGAGCATTGAGCGAACCGGCAACAGCGGTCAGGTCCGCTCCCAATCATTGTTTTTCGATCAGGGACTGGCCCTCGTCAGCCGCCAGGACAACCCCGACGAAACCTACGATCCGCGAACCCGCGCCTGGTATGCCAACGCCCGCAGCGACAGCGATCAGATCACCACCGAACCCTACATCTTTTTCTCCACCCACAATGTCGGCACTACCCTGGCCCGGCGCAGTGGCGAACAGGCTGTCATAGGTGCCGACCTGACCCTGGCGGAACTCTCCGCAACCCTGGCCAAACATGTCGTGACGCCCAGTACCGAAATCGTGCTGTTCGATGCAGAAGGGAATGCCATCGCGTATCCCGACAGCAGCAAACTGATCATCGACGATCAGACTGCCCGCCTGATCAAAGCCGCTGACCTCAGCCCCAGCCTCGGCGCACTGCTCAACAATCCCCCTGAAGGTAACCGCCTGGATGTCGCTGGTCGGCAATGGATCGTTGCCCGCAGCAGCATGCAGGAAGGCGGCCCCCAGGGACTGCAACTGGCGCTGCTGGTGCCGGAAGATGAATTACTCGTCGATGCCTACCGCATGCGCTGGCAAGGCGCGCTGATTACCCTGGCCACGTTGTTGCTGTGCCTGCCGCTGGGCTGGCTGACCTCGCGAATTCTGGTTAAACCCTTGCGCGCGCTGGTGCGGGAAGCCGATGCGGTTCGCAGTTTTGACTTCAACTTTCCGGCCTCACGTCGCTCTCCCGTGCTCGAAGTCGACCAACTGAGCGTGTCGATGACGCGCATGAAAGACACCCTGGCGAGTTTTTTCCAGATCACCGACAGCCTGAGCGCCGAGACTCGCTTCGCCCCCTTGCTGGAACGGGTGTTGTTTGAAACCGTGAAAATCGGCCAGGCCCAGGCCGGCCTGATCTACCTGCGCGAAAGTGATGGCGATCGAATGGAGCCCCATGGTCTGGTCGTCAACGGCACCTCACGAGCATTGCCGTCATTTGATCTTCGAGGACACGAACTCCAGGCTCCGCAAAGCCCTGTATGGCTACAACAGCTGTCGAATGCCGACAACGTCGTCACCACGCTGGGTTTTGAACAGGCCGGGGATTTGCAGAAGGTGTTGCATGCGCTGGAGTGTCCCCGCGTTCATCTGATCGGTATTCGGCTGCACAATCGTCATAACGAAACCGTGGGCCTGCTGGTCCTGCTGTTGGCTGATACCGGCAACCAGAGCGATCTGGAAAAACTTCGTCCGGACCGCATCGCGTTCCTCCAGGCCGTGTCCGGCGCGGCCGCCGTGAGTATTGAAAGTCAGCGTCTGCAAGCCAAACAAAAACAACTGCTGGATTCCTTCATTCAACTGCTGGCGGGTGCGATTGACGCCAAAAGCCCCTACACCGGCGGTCACTGCCAGCGAGTGCCGGCGCTGACCCTGATGCTCGCTCAAGCTGCCGCTGCCAGCAAGGACCCGGCCTTCAGTGGCTATCAACCCACCGAAGATGAATGGGAAGCGCTGCACATCGCCGCCTGGCTGCACGATTGCGGCAAGGTCACCACTCCGGAATATGTAGTCGATAAAGCCACGAAGCTGGAAACCCTTAACGACCGTATTCACGAAATCCGCACCCGCTTCGAAGTGCTCAAGCGCGATGCCTGGATCAGCTATTGGCAAGCCATGGCCCTGGGCGGTAACGAGCAACACCTGGCCGAACTGCGCAACGCCACGCTAGCAGGGCTGGACGATGATTTCGCATTCATTGCCCGATGCAACCTGGGTGGCGAGGCGATGGCCGAGTCCGACCTGCAACGACTGCGCAGCATCGCCAAACGCACCTGGAGCCGAACCCTGGATGACCGGTTGGGTGTTTCCTGGGAAGAAAACCGGCGTCAGGCGCGGACCCCGGCACCGACACTGCCGGTCAGCGAGCCATTGCTGGCGGACAAACCCGAGCACCTGTTCGAACGACCCGAAGCCGAACTGATTCCGGAGGATAATCCCTGGGGGTTCAAACTCGATGTGCCGCGCTACAAGTACAACCGGGGCGAGCTCTACAACCTGAGTGTTGCCCGAGGCACCCTGACCCGCGAGGAGCGTTACATCATCAATCACCACATGGTGCAGACGATTCTGATGCTCAGCCACCTGCCCTTCCCCGGCCACCTCACCAACGTCGCGGAGATCGCCGGCGGCCACCACGAGAAAATGGACGGCACCGGGTATCCCAAACAGTTGAAGCGCGAAGAAATGAGCCTGCCGGCGCGGATGATGGCGATTGCCGATATTTTCGAAGCGCTGACCGCCGCCGATCGCCCCTACAAGAAAGCCAAGTCCTTGAGCGAAGCGCTGGGCATCATGGCCACCATGTGCCGGGATGCCCACATCGATCCTGAGTTGTTCGGGCTGTTCATCAACGCGCAAATCTACTTGCAGTACGCTGATCGATTCCTCGATCCCCAACAGATCGATGCGGTTGATCCGACAAGCCTGCTGGTCAAGGCAGGCTTGAGGGCATGATCAGCAGTCGGTCAGGCGCAGGAAAATCGCCGCCAACTGCTCGATACCGGCCTGGTCTTCAGCGGTAAAACGCGCCAGTTTCGGGCTATCGAGGTCCAGCACGCCAATCAATCGACCGTCCTTGACCAGTGGCACCACCAGCTCGCTGTTCGACGCGCTGTCGCACGCAATGTGTCCGGGGAACGCGTGCACGTCCTCGACCAACTGGGTCTGCAAGGTGGCCGCCGCCGCTCCGCATACACCCCGGCCGAACGGAATCCGCACGCAGGCGATTTGTCCCTGAAATGGGCCAAGCACCAATTCTTCGTTGCGATTGAGGTAGAACCCGGCCCAGTTCAGGTCATCGAGCTGGTTGTAAAGGAACGCCGAGAACTGCGCGGCGTTGGCAATGAAATCCCGCTCGTCCGCCAGCAATGACTCCAATTGCGCCCACAACATGCCGTAGCCTTCGAGGCCCTGGCCGCTCTTCTGTAAATCAATCATGCCTTGTGCTCCAACAACTTCAGCCCGACCCAATAGCGGGCAAATTGATACGCGCAACGTCCGTTGCGATTACCGCGGCCCGTGGCCCAGCGTACCGCGAGGATGTCCAGTGCTTCGTCTCGCTGCCACTTAAGGCCCGCCTTGTCGGCCAGCTGACCGATCCAGTGCTCGACGACGTTGAGGAAGTGTTCCTGGGTAAACGGATAGAACGACAGCCACAATCCGAAACGGTCCGACAGCGCGATCTTGTCTTCCACTGCCTCGCTGGGATGGAGTTCACCGTCAACGCGTTTCCAGTTTTCGTTATCGCTTTCCTTTTCCGGTACCAGATGGCGACGGTTGGACGTGGCGTACAACAAAACGTTATCCGGGGCTTGTTCAAGCGAGCCGTCGAGCACGCTCTTGAGCACGCGATAGTCACCCTCGCCCGACTCGAACGACAGGTCATCGCAGAACAGCACGAAACGCTGGGGCAGCTTGGCAATCTGTTCGACCACGCGCGGCAAGTCCGCCAAGTGATCGCGTTCGATCTCGATCAGTCGCAGACCGGCCTTGGCGTGTTCGGCCAGCAAGGCGCGAACCAGCGACGATTTACCGGTGCCGCGCGCGCCCCAGAGCAATGCGTGGTTGGCCGGCATACCATCGAGGAACTGTTGGGTATTTCGCCCCAGTTGCTCCAGTTGCCGGTCGACACCGATCAGGTCGGACAAACGCATGTCGAGGCTGACTTCCAGCGGCAACAGAAACCCGCTGCGCCCCTCGCGTTGCCAGCGCGCGGCAAGGCAATGATTCCAGTCGATAGCTTGCCGAGGTGCAGGCAGCAGCGGTTCGATACGGGCCAAAACGGCATCGGCGCGTTCAAGAAAAGCATTTAATCGGGAATCCACGTCTTCTCCTCGGGCACGTTCACAGTAATGATGGCGATACAGCGACGAAACACAGCGTTCGGTGTCCGGTTCATCCCTTTGCACAAGGGCTCGCGAGAACATCGGTATCCATGCATGATCGACTATGCTTGAGCAGCGAAGGGAAACGGAAGTGGTTCAACACCCCATGGATATCAAGTTCACCAACCGCCTGTCCTACAAGCAGGCCCGGCTTACCGTACTGGTCGGTTTCATTCTGGGCACGCTGCTCAGTCTGCTGCAAATAGGCATCGATTATGCCAGTGAAGACGCCTCCATCAACCGCGAAATCCTGTCTTTGCTGGAAATCAGCCACAACCCCGCGTCCCGTATCGCCTACAACATCGACGCCGAACTCGCTCAGGAACTGACCCTGGGCCTGTTGCGCTCGCCGGCAATCATCGGCGCGCAGTTGACCGACAACAACGGTACCGTGCTGGCCAACGTCAAACGCCCAGGCGTGCAAAGCGGCTATCGGGTGATCAGCGACTTCTTGTTCGGCGCCAACCGGCGGTTCGAAGACCGTCTCTACCTGGATCACTTGCCGACCGAATCCCTCGGCACCCTGAGCCTGGACGTCGACACTTATTCATTCGGCAACCGGTTCCTGCGTCGGGCCGAGGTGACCCTGCTCAATGGCTTCGCCCGCAGCCTGCTGCTGACTGGCATCCTGCTGGCGCTGTTCTATGTGATGCTGACCAAACCGTTGGTGCGGGTCATCCGTGAACTCAGCAGTCGCGACCCGCGCAGTACGGAGTCGACGTCGCTGGAGTGTCCGACGGACCATGAAAACGATGAAATCGGTGTACTGGTCAAGGTTGCCAATCAGCAATTCGAAAACATCGCCACCGAAATCCAGCAGCGACGCAACGCCGAAAACCGCCTGACCGACTACCTCGGGCAACTGGAGAACATCGTCTCGGCCCGCACGGCGGAACTCAAGGCGATCAACTCGCGGCTCAGCCAATCCAATCAGGAACTGGAAGTCGCCCGCAGCACCGCCCTCGACATGGCCGAAGCGCGCTCGGTGTTCCTGGCCAACATGAGCCACGAGATCCGCACGCCGCTCAATGGCCTGCTGGGGATGATCGCGCTGTCCCTGGACGGCCCGCTCAATGCCGAGCAACAGCAACAGCTGTCCATCGCCCATGACTCGGGCAAAGTACTGGTGGAACTGCTCAACGATATTCTCGATTTGTCGAAGTTCGATGCCGGCCAACTGGAGCTCGAACATATTCCGTTCGACCTTGGCTCGTTGATCGAAGACACCGCCAACCTGCTATCGCAAAACGCCGCGCCAAGTGTCGAGCTGAGCTGCCTGATCGACCCGCACTTTCCGGCCCTGGTGCTCGGGGATCCGACCCGGGTCCGACAGATCGTCAGCAACCTCTTGTCCAACGCCCTCAAGTTCACCCGTTTCGGTCGCGTCGATGTGCGCCTGTCGACATTCGAGGACGGCGTCAGGATCGAAGTCTGCGACACCGGCATCGGTATCGCCCAGGACGCCCAGGTCAAGATCTTCCAGCCCTTTACGCAAGCGGGTGCCGGCATTACCCGGCAATTCGGCGGGACCGGGTTGGGCCTGGCACTGACCTACAACCTCTGCGAAGCCATGCAAGGGCGCCTCACCATCAGCTCGGAAGCAGGCTTCGGCAGCCAGTTCTGTGCGGATCTGCCGCTGCCCAGCCACACCCGCGCCCTTCCCCCGGCCTCTTTACAGGGCAAGGTCATCGCAATCACCGCCGCCAGCAGTGGTCTGGCAGAACTGTTGAACAGTGTGTTGCCCGGCTGGGGGCTCGACTATGAGCAGCGTTCCATTGATGACTCGTTGCTGGGCCTGAACCCGGATGTACTGATTACCGATTGCCCCGAATGCCTGTTTGGCCTGCGACCTTCGTGTACAGCGCCCATTCTGCTGGTCACCGCTTACGGCAGTTTCATGCCCAGCGAAGAAGCTCTCGCCCTCGCCCCCTTACAGCAACAGGCGCGGCCTCTGGCACGCAACGCGCTGTACCAGACGCTGCGGCGAACCCTGCAGCCGGAACTCAACACGATCAACGGTGCCCGGCTCGACGCCCTCTCCCCACAACGACGCGGACGCGTGCTGCTGGTGGAGGACAATCCGGTCAACCAATTGGTGGCCAAGGGGATGCTCGGAAAACTCGGTTGCGAGGTAATTGTCGCCGGTCACGGTGGCGAGGCGCTGGATCAGCTGGAGCAGAGCGAATTCGATCTGGTGCTGATGGACTGCAACATGCCGGTGATGGACGGCTACGAGGCCAGTCGGCAAATCCGTCGCAGCGGACGCTGGCCACAGCTGCCCATCGTCGCCCTGACCGCCAACGCCATGTCCGAAGAGCGCGAACGCTGTCGTGCGGCAGGCATGAGCGATTACCTGGCAAAACCCTTCCGTCGGGAAGAGTTGGCTGCCCTGCTGGACCTGTGGGTCCCTACTACGACAGTGCTTTGATTTGCCCCAAAAGGTGATCAAGACCATCGCGCAGATCGTTCAGGCGATCCAGATCCACACCGCTGTCGCATAACAGACGGGCCTTGAGCGGCCCGACCTGATCGCGCAAAGCCTTGCCAGTTGGCGACAGGCTCAAGTGCACTTCACGCTCGTCCCGCGCCGAGCGCTGACGCTGAACCAGTTGCAGTTGCTCAAGACGCTTGAGCAACGGCGTCAGCGTGCCGGAATCCAGCGCCAGGCGTTCGCCCAACGCCTTGACCGTCGGCTGCTCCGGGGCTGCCTCCTGCCATTCCCACAACACCAGCATCGCCAGGTATTGCGGGTAGGTCAGGCCGAGCTGATCGAGCATCGGCTTGTAGGCGCGGATCACCGCCCGGGAAGCGGCGTACAGCTTGAAGCACAGTTGACTGTCAAGCTTCAGGGAATCGACTGACAAGGTGTTCATTTGAGCAGGGCTTCGATCTCGCGGGTCAGGTCCTGCGGCTTGGTCGCGGGGGCGAAGCGCTTGACCAACTGGCCATCCTTGCCGATCAGAAACTTGGTGAAGTTCCACTTGATGCCCTGAGAACCCAGCACACCCGGCGCGCGTTTTTTCAGTTGAACGAACAGCGGATGGGCGCCGGCGCCATTGACTTCAATCTTTTTGAACAGAGGAAAGCTGACGCCGAAGTTCAACTCGCAGAACTCGGAAATCGCCCCTTCGTTGCCTGGCTCTTGCTTGCCGAACTGGTTACACGGAAAGCCTAGCACCACCAGACCTTGATCCTTGTAGGTCTGCCACAACTCTTCAAGGCCTTTGTACTGCGGGGTGAAGCCGCATTTGCTCGCGGTATTGACCACCAACACGGCCTTGCCGGCGAAATCCGCCAAGGTCTTTTGCTCACCCTTGATGGTGGTGCAAGGGATGCTCAGCAGGTTGTCGCTCATGGTTCGGACTCTAAATGAGGGAAGATGAGACAAACATAGCGAGCAATTGAATTGTGTGCAATTTAAATATCCGAAGGGCGATCATCGGATCGCCCTCTGGCTTATTACCCGCGGGGTACCAGGTCCAGGCACACCGAGTTGATGCAATAACGCAGGCCGGTCGGTGGCGGGCCGTCCGGGAACACGTGCCCCAGGTGCGCATCGCATTTGGCGCAGACCACTTCGGTGCGGATCATGCCGTGGCTGACGTCACGGATCTCGACCATGGCGCTGTCACCGATCGGTGCATAGAAGCTCGGCCAGCCGCAGCCGGAGTCGAATTTGGTTTTGGAGTCGAACAGCGGCTCGTTGCAGCAGATACAGTGGTAAATACCATCGACCTTGCTGTCGTTGTACTTACCGGAGAACGGTCGCTCGGTGCCCTTGAGGCGGCAAACGTTGTACTGCTCCGGGTCGAGCATCGACCGCCATTCTTCCAGGGTTTTTTCCAACTTTTCCATCATCACACCTCAGCAGCTGAAAAAGCCCGATCTGTACCTTTTCCACGGATCGGGCGGCACGTATGATTGCGCCTCGTCAAACGCCAGTCTGGCAGCCAGACCACGCGCATTCAAACTGATTTATGGGTGCTGCCTCTCAAGGCGCCAGGCCTGTGTGAATACGCAGGATTCCCAGCACGGTCGTTCATACGCCGCCTGGATCGTTCATTTTCGGGAACACATCGCCATGCAGGTCAGCAAATCGAACAAGCTCGCCAACGTCTGCTACGACATTCGCGGCCCAGTGCTCAAGCACGCCAAACGCCTGGAAGAGGAAGGCCATCGCATCCTCAAGCTGAACATCGGCAACCCGGCGCCTTTTGGTTTCGAAGCGCCGGATGAAATCCTCCAGGACGTCATCCGCAACCTGCCGACTGCTCAAGGCTACAGCGATTCCAAAGGTCTGTTCAGCGCCCGCAAGGCCGTGATGCAGTACTACCAGCAAAAGCAGGTAGAAGGCGTCGGTATTGAAGACATCTATTTGGGCAACGGCGTTTCCGAGCTGATCGTGATGTCGCTGCAGGCCCTGCTCAACAACGGCGACGAAGTGTTGGTGCCGGCCCCGGACTACCCGCTGTGGACCGCCGCGGTGAGCCTGTCGGGCGGCAACCCGGTGCATTACCTGTGCGACGAGCAGGCCAACTGGTGGCCGGATCTGGCCGACATCAAGGCCAAGATCACCCCAAACACCAAAGCACTGGTGATCATCAACCCGAACAACCCGACCGGCGCGGTGTATTCGAAAGAAGTCCTGCTGGGCATGCTGGAACTGGCCCGTCAGCACAACCTGGTGGTTTTTTCCGACGAGATCTACGACAAGATTCTGTACGACGATGCCGTGCACATCTGCACGGCTTCCCTGGCGCCAGACCTGCTGTGCCTGACGTTCAACGGTCTGTCCAAGTCCTATCGCGTGGCGGGTTTCCGTTCCGGCTGGATCGCCATTTCCGGCCCGAAACACCACGCCCAGAGCTACATCGAAGGCATCGACATGCTGGCGAACATGCGTCTGTGTGCCAACGTGCCGAGCCAGCATGCGATCCAGACCGCCCTCGGCGGCTACCAGAGCATCAATGATCTGGTATTGCCCAACGGACGACTGTTGGAACAGCGCAATCGCACCTGGGAACTGCTCAACGACATTCCCGGCGTGAGCTGCGTCAAGCCAATGGGCGCGCTGTATGCGTTCCCACGGATCGACCCGAAAGTCTGCCCGATCCACAACGACGAGAAATTCGTGCTCGACCTGCTGCTCTCCGAGAAGCTGCTGGTGGTACAAGGCACGGCCTTCAACTGGCCATGGCCGGACCATTTCCGTGTCGTGACCCTGCCACGCGTGGACGAGCTGGATATGGCCATCGGACGTATCGGCAACTTCCTCAAGTCCTATCGCCAGTAACCTGCCTGTCACCGTGCGACGCTTGCGCAAGTCGCACGGTGATTGATTCAGCAACATTTCTTTGCGCCCTGCCGAACATCGCTTCTTCAATCGCTGACTGATGACTCATTGAGTGCTCGCGTCTAACAACGGCGGGGCTTACGACGTCAATTGGCTGACAAACACTTCCCGCATCGACGTCGGAAATGCCCTTCAAACAGCTAGACTGTTGCCGTAGGACACAGTTTGAAATAGTCACCCGGTTGAATAGCCTGGGTCAGCACCTTATATACCCCGCAGTACGCTACATCTTTAGCATGAGGAGATTTCTACAACCATGATGCGCATCCTGCTGTTTTTGGCCACTAACCTGGCGGTCGTGCTGATTGCCAGCATCACCCTGAGCCTTTTTGGCTTCAACGGGTTCATGGCGGCCAACGGGGTTGATCTCAACCTCAATCAGCTGCTGATTTTCTGTGCGGTCTTTGGTTTCGCCGGTTCGCTGTTCTCGCTGTTCATCTCCAAGTGGATGGCGAAGATGAGCACCAGCACCCAAATCATCAGCCAGCCGCGCACACGTCACGAGCAATGGCTGCTGCAAACCGTCGAGCAATTGTCCCGGGAAGCCGGGATCAAGATGCCCGAAGTCGGTATTTTCCCGGCCTACGAGGCGAACGCCTTTGCCACTGGCTGGAACAAGAACGACGCGTTGGTCGCGGTCAGCCAAGGGCTGCTCGAGCGTTTCTCGCCAGATGAAGTGAAGGCCGTTCTGGCCCACGAAATCGGCCACGTAGCCAATGGCGACATGGTCACCCTGGCATTGGTCCAGGGCGTGGTGAACACCTTCGTGATGTTCTTCGCACGGATCATCGGTAACTTTGTCGACAAGGTGATCTTCAAGAACGAAGAAGGCCAGGGTATCGCCTACTACGTGGCAACCATCTTCGCCGAACTGGTCCTGGGCATTCTGGCCAGCGCCATCGTCATGTGGTTCTCGCGTAAACGCGAATTCCGTGCAGACGAAGCCGGTGCACGTCTGGCCGGCACCGCCGCAATGATCGGCGCCCTGCAACGCCTGCGTGCCGAACAGGGTCTGCCGGTGCACATGCCGGACACCCTGACGGCTTTCGGTATTAACGGTGGCATCAAACAGGGGTTCGCCCGCATGTTCATGAGCCACCCTCCGCTGGAAGAGCGTATCGACGCTCTGCGTCGTCGGGGCTGATAGGTTCCGCACTAAAAGAAAAGGCCCGCAGTGATGCGGGCCTTTTTTTGTCTGCTGATTTTTTGGTGCTCATTCGGGCCCCATCGCGAGCAAGCTCGCTCCCACAGGGGAATGCATTCCAATGTGGGAGCGAGCTTGCTCCGGGCGGCGTTCCGACGATGGGACCGGCACAAGCAATACAAACCTGTCAGCTGGAAACCCGATACACCCGCTCTTCAAGCCGCGTAACACCGCTTTCCAGGAACTTCCAGCTTTCGCCCAGAACGTCCTGGTCCTCCAAAATCTTCAACTCCCACGAAGCACCGAACAACCGTTGCGCTTCGTCATCCAGCACGGCAAAGGGCGGCCCGTCCATTTGTGCCTGGTCGTAATCCAGGGTAATCAACAGCCCCAGCGAATCCTTCGGCACAATCCGCTTCAGATGCTCGGCGTATTGCTCCCGCATCTTCGGTGGCAAGGCGATCAACGCAGCGCGGTCGTACAGCGCACTGCAATCAGCGACATCGCCGGCCGTCAGCGCGAAGAAATCACCACACCAGATCTCGATCGAGCCCGCCCGATAGACCGTGAAGGGGCCTTGGTCGCTGACGTCCGGATCAAATTGATGCTCGTGGAAAAAGTCTTCCACCGCTTTTTCCGACAACTCGATGCCCAGCACCTCATGACCGCATTTCGCCAGCCACAGCAGATCCAGGCTTTTCCCACATAGCGGCACCAGTACGCGCGCGCCCTCTTCCAGGCCCAGCTGCGGCCAGTACCGTTGCAGATATGGATTTACTTCCGGCAGGTGGAAGCCGATCTGATTCGACGTCCACCGCTTGTGCCAAAACTCCGGCTGCATAATTAATCCCGAAAATTCGATCAAAAGACCCTAAAACTTATATTAGATTTAGATCAATGATCTGACTGAAGATGACGCCATCTTACCCCTCAGGAGCTCATTCATGTTCCCCAGCCTGTACATATCCCATGGCTCGCCCATGTTGGCACTGGAACCGGGCGCCAGCGGGCCTGCCCTCGCTCGCCTGGCCGCAGAATTACCGAAACCCAAAGCCATCGTAATTGTTTCTGCGCATTGGGAAAGCAATGAGTTACTCGTCAGCGGCAATCCCCGGCCTGAAACCTGGCATGACTTCGGCGGCTTCCCGCAGGCGTTGTTCGACGTGCAATACCCGGCGCCCGGCAATCCACAATTGGCCGCAGAGGTTGTCGAACTGCTGCAGAGCGATGGCCTGCCCGCACGCATCGACGCCGAACGGCCGTTCGACCACGGGGTTTGGGTGCCGCTGTCATTGATGTATCCACAAGCCGATATCCCCGTGGTGCAAGTCTCGCTGCCTACACGCGGCGGCCCGGCCCTGCAGACCCGCGTCGGTCATGCCCTCGCCAGTCTGCGCGAACACGGCGTGCTGCTGATCGGTTCCGGCAGCATCACCCACAACCTGCGAGAACTGGACTGGCACGCCGGCCCGGAAAGCGTCGAACCCTGGGCCCAGGCATTTCGTGACTGGATGATCGAAAAACTTGCTGCCAACGACGAAGCCGCGTTGCACGATTACCGTCAGCAAGCACCGAATGCGGTGCGCAACCATCCGAGTGATGAACATTTGCTGCCTTTGTATTTTGCCCGCGGCGCCGGAGGACATTTCAGCGTGGCCCACAAGGGATTCACCATGGGGGCCTTGGGCATGGACATTTACCGCTTCGGATAACGTAAAAACTCACAGTTTGTGGCGGCCAGGCTCAGACCACATCAACCCCGACATGAATCGCATCGTGCCGCCAAAACTCCAGATCACAATCGATCAACCGCTCATGCTGATCGTAATTGACCCGAGCGATGCGCAACCCCGGACTCCCCACCGATACCCGTAAAGCCGCCGCCGCATCCACCGACAACGCCGTCGGCACAATCTCGAAACGCACCCGCCCATAGTGCAAGTCGTAATGTCGCGCATACAGCTCGGTAATCGACTGATTCAAATCAAAATCCAGAATCCCCGGGAAAAACTGCGGATTCAAATAGTGCTCCACATACAACACCAGCCGCTCATCAATCCGCCGTGCCCGGCAAATCTGAATCACGCTGGACAACGCCGGCAACTGCAACCAGGCGCAGACCGCCGCCGACGCCGGTTGCAACCGCGCCGAAATCACCTCGGTGGACGGCACCCGCCCCTGCGCACTGACCATCGCGTGAAAGTGACTGCGCTGCATCAGGTTGTAGGCCAGGCGCGGTGGCGACACGAACCAGCCACGGCGCTCCTCCCGATAAATCTGCCCCTGGGCTTCCAGTTGCAACAACGCTTCACGCACAGTGATCCGCGTGGTCCCGAACAACTCACTGAGCTTGCGCTCGGCCGGCAGTTTGCTCCCGGGCGCCAACAGGCCATGGTCGAGCTGTTCCTGCAGAACCTGCCCGATAGCTGTCACCGCTTTGGTTGTCTCGATGCGCATCAACGTTACCTATCTGGACTAGACCAGCACTGTTTCGGGGCGGAACCGCGATTCAAATCGGTTCCCTCAACTCCCGACAAGCCTAGGCACTGCACATGACTGACAGATGACAAAGCCGCCGAACGGTTGATCCAGACGCCTGCAATTTCACGGCCAAGCCTTTTATATCAGCCTATTAGCCATGGTCTACGCTTACTCCGAAGCCTGAGCATTGCAGCTCAAAAAATATAGGCCGACCAGTCGTCGACATCAAAATGTCATCAGGGGCGCCTAAATTGGCTCAGGTATTGCTGACCTAGACCAACACAACCGCAATCGCAGCGTTGAAAACGCCCAAAGGAGCTTCGGATGAAAAAGCTTTTCCTGGCATCACTGTTAGGCTCGACCATTGCCATGTGCACCGCCGCGATGGCGGCTGATAGTGATTTGAAAACCCTGGAAGCCGCGGCGAAAGCGGAAGGTGAGGTCAACAGCGTCGGCATGCCCGATGACTGGGCCAACTGGAAAGGCACCTGGGAAGACCTGGCCAAGACGTACGGCCTGAAACACATCGACACCGACATGAGCTCGGCGCAGGAAATCGCCAAGTTCGCCGCCGAGAAAGACAACGCCAGCGCTGACATCGGCGACGTTGGCGCAGCCTTCGGCCCGATCGCGGTTAAACAAGGCGTGGTGCAACCTTACAAGCCAAGCACCTGGGCGCAAGTCCCGGACTGGGCCAAAGACAAGGACGGCAACTGGGCGCTGGCGTACACCGGCACCATCGCGTTTATCGTCAACAAGAAGCTGCTGCACGGTTCCGAAGCCCCGACCAAGTGGGCTGATCTGAAAACCGGTAAATACAAGGTTTCCATCGGTGACGTGAGCACCGCCGCCCAGGCCGCCAACGGTGTACTGGCCGCGGCACTGGCCAACGGTGGCGACGAGAAAAACCTGCAACCAGCGCTGTTGCTGTTCGCAGACCTTGCCAAACAAGGCCGCCTGTCCATGGCCAACCCGACCATCGCCACGATGGAAAAGGGTGAAATCGAAGTCGGCGTGGTGTGGGACTTCAACGGCCTGAGCTACAAGGCCAAGATGGCGAACCCGGATGACTATGTGGTGCTGATCCCATCCGATGGCTCGGTGATTTCCGGTTACACCACCATCATCAACAAATACGCGAAAAACCCGAACGCCGCCAAGCTGACCCGCGAATACATCTTCAGCGATGCCGGTCAGATCAATCTGGCGAAAGGCAACGCCCGTCCGATCCGCGCCGAGCACATCAAGCTGCCGGCTGACGTCCAGGCCAAGCTGCTGCCTAACGAGCAGTACAAAAAGGTCACGCCGATCAAAGACGCGGATGCGTGGGAAAAGACTTCCAAG
The DNA here is from genome assembly GCF_059716185.1 of Pseudomonas sp. LBUM1645. Taxonomy (NCBI): domain Bacteria; kingdom Pseudomonadati; phylum Pseudomonadota; class Gammaproteobacteria; order Pseudomonadales; family Pseudomonadaceae; genus Pseudomonas; species Pseudomonas sp. LBUM1645. Next base: position 1,782,055 of record NZ_CP166811.1, on the reverse strand, counting down.
GCTTTGCCGCAGAAGTGGAACGAAGAAGTCATCGTCGAGATGAAGTAATGCTGTAAGTCCCTGATTGGATCTCTGATGGAGATCCACTGTGGGAGCGAGCTTGCTCGCTCCCACAGTGGATTGAGTTGAATTCGATTCATCTGTTTCCTGTTGCGGAGTCATCGCCCCTATGAAGCACAACGTCATCCTTGTCGTGCTCGACGGCCTCAACTACGAGGTCGCTCGCCACGCCATGGGGCACCTGCAGGCTTATGTCGGCGCAGGACGCGCGGAGCTCTACAAACTGGAGTGCGAACTGCCGGCCCTGTCCCGCCCCCTTTACGAATGCATCCTCACCGGCGTTCCGCCGATCGAGAGCGGTATCGTCCACAACAACGTCTCGCGCCTGTCCAACCAGCGCAGCATTTATCACTACGCCACGGATGCCGGCCTGACGACTGCCGCCGCGGCCTATCACTGGGTCAGCGAGTTGTACAACCGTTCGCCGTTCGTGGCGGCCCGGGATCGTCACACCGACGATCCGAAACTGCCGATCCAGCACGGGCACTTCTACTGGAGCGATCACTACCCGGATGCGCACCTGTTCGCCGACGCCGAAAACCTGCGCCTGCGGCACGCGCCGAACTTCTTGTTGGTCCACCCCATGAACATCGACGACGCCGGGCACAAGCACGGCCTCGACACCCCGCAATACCGCAACAGCGCGCGCTTCGCCGACATCTACCTCGCGGATTACCTGCAAACCTGGCTCGACGCCGGGTATCAAGTGCTGGTGACCGCCGACCATGGCATGAACAACGACCGGTCCCACAACGGCCTGCTGCCGGAAGAACGCGAAGTACCACTGTTCGTCCTCGGCGACGCTTTCAGCTTCAATGCCAACGCCGCACCGAAACAGACTGAAATCTGCGGCACCGTCTGCGAACTGCTGGGCGTGGCCCACGACAAACCTGTCTGCCGGGAGCTGCTCAAGTGAACTCCATGACCCGTGGCAAGTGGCTGGCTGCCTTGTGCCTGGTGCCTTTCGCCCTGTTCTTTATCGTGTTCGAGATCGCCCCGCTGACCTGGGTGATGATCAACAGCCTGCAATCGGAAGAGTTCGGCTGGGGCCTCGCCAACTTCACCAGGATCTTCAATTCGAAGTTCTATTTGCAGGCGATCCAGTACAGCCTCGAGATCAGTTTCTGGTCCAGCGTATTCGGGATCATCATCGCGGTACTCGGCGCTTATTCCCTGCGCCGGGTCGATTCGAAACTGCGCAACTTCGTCAACGCCTTCGCCAACATGACCAGCAACTTCTCCGGCGTGCCCCTGGCCTTCGCGTTCATCATTTTGCTGGGGTTCAACGGCAGTTTCACGATCATGCTCAAGCAGGCCGGGATCATTCAGGATTTCAACCTGTATTCGAAAACCGGGCTGATCATTCTCTACACCTACTTCCAGATTCCATTGGGTGTGTTGCTGCTTTATCCGGCCTTCGACGCCTTGCGTGAAGACTGGCGTGAGTCCGCCGAACTGCTCGGCGCCAACGGCTGGCAGTACTGGCGGTACATCGGTTTGCCAGTGCTGACCCCGGCGCTGCTCGGTACGTTTGTGATCCTGCTGGCCAACGCCCTGGGCGCGTACGCCACGGTGTATGCCCTGACCACCGGCAACTTCAACGTGCTGACAATCCGCATTGCGGCGATGGTTTCCGGCGACATTTCCCTTGACCCGAACCTCGCCAGTGCCCTGGCTGTGGTGCTCGTTGCGTTGATGACCCTGGTGACCATCGTGCATCAGCTGCTGTTGAAGAGGAGCTACCATGTCTCGCGCTGAACTGGGCCCCGCCGGCGTCTATCACCGGGTGGTGGTGTACCTTCTGTTGGCTATCCTGTTGTTGCCGCTGGTCGGGACGTTGATCTACTCGATCGCCAGCAGTTGGTCGGCGACCATTCTGCCTAGCGGCTTTACCTTCAAGTGGTACATCCAGCTGTGGAGCGATCCGCGCTTTCTGCATGCCTTCGGGCAGTCGTTGCTGGTGTGCGTCGGCGCGTTGATTCTGGCGGTGGTGCTGATTCTGCCGCTGCTGTTCGTGGTGCATTACCACTTCCCCAAACTTGATGCGCTGATGAACATCCTGATCCTGCTGCCCTTCGCGGTGCCGCCGGTGGTGTCCTCGGTGGGGCTGTTGCAGCTCTATGGTTCCGGGCCGTTTGCGATGGTCGGTACGCCGTGGATTCTGATCGGCTGCTACTTCACCATCGCGCTGCCATTCATGTACCGGGCGATCACCAACAACCTGCAAGCGATCAACCTGCGCGACCTGATGGACGCCGCGCAATTGCTCGGCGCCAACACCTGGCAAGCCGCGTTCCTGGTGGTGCTGCCGAACCTGCGCAAGGGTTTGATGGTGGCGTTGCTGCTGTCGTTCTCGTTCCTGTTCGGTGAATTCGTGTTCGCCAACATCCTGGTCGGCACCCGCTACGAAACCCTGCAGGTCTACCTCAACAACATGCGTAACAGCAGCGGCCACTTCACCAGTGCGCTGGTGATCTCCTACTTCTTCTTTGTGCTGGTTCTGACCTGGGCGGCCAATATCTTGAACAAGGACAAAAGCGAATGAGCTATGTCAGCGTCCAACACCTGCAAAAAAGCTATGCCGGCACCACGGTATTCAGCGACATCAACTGCGAAATCCAGAAAGGTGAATTCGTCACCCTCCTCGGCCCGTCCGGTTGCGGTAAATCCACGCTGCTGCGCTGCATCGCTGGCCTGACCTCAGTGGATGGCGGCAAAATCCTGCTCGATGGCGCTGACCTTGTGCCGTTAAGCCCACAGAAACGCGGGATCGGCATGGTCTTCCAGAGCTATGCGCTGTTCCCGAACATGACCGTGGAGCAGAACGTCGCCTTCGGTTTGCGCATGCAGAAGGTCAACGCCGACGACAGCCAAAAGCGCGTCGCCGAAGTGCTGGGACTGGTGGAACTAAAGGACTTCGCCGCGCGTTACCCGCATCAACTGTCGGGCGGCCAGTGCCAGCGCGTGGCCCTCGCCCGCTCATTGGTCACGCGGCCACGGCTGTTGTTGCTGGACGAACCGCTGTCGGCCCTCGATGCGCGGATTCGCAAGCACCTGCGCGAACAGATCCGTCAGATCCAGCGCGAACTCGGCCTGACCACGATCTTCGTCACACACGATCAGGAAGAAGCACTGACCATGTCTGACCGGATTTTCCTGATGAATCAGGGAAAGATCGTACAGAGCGGCGATGCCGAAACCCTTTACACCGCGCCAGTGGATGTTTTTGCCGCAGGCTTTATCGGCAACTACAACCTGCTGGACGCCGACAGCGCCACAAAACTGCTGCAGCGACCGATTACCCACCGCATCGCGATTCGCCCGGAAGCCATCGAACTGAGCCTCAACGGCGAACTCGACGCACAAATCCGCAGCCACAGCCTGTTGGGCAACGTGATTCGCTACCGGGTCGAAGCCCGGGGCGTGGAATTGGTAGTGGATGTGCTGAACCGCTCGGCGGCCGATCTGCATCCCGATGGTCAGCGTCTGGCGCTTTCCATCGATCCGACGGCCCTGTGTGAGGTAGCCTGATGACTTTGCTGATGTTGAAGAGAGAACCGCACTGATGGCACTGGCAATTTTTGATTTGGACGAAACCCTGATCCACGGCGACTGCGCCACCCTCTGGAGCGAGCAAATGGGTCGCCTGGGCTGGGTCGATCCAGAGTCGTTCATGCGTCAGAACAATGAACTGATGGACGCCTACAGCCACGGCAAACTGCGCATGGAGGAGTACATGACCTTCAGCCTGGAGCCGATGATCGGGCGCACACCCGAAGAGGTCGACCATTTGGTAGGGCCTTGGGTGGAAGACTTCATCGAGCCGATCATTTTCAGCGACGCCACTAAAGCCATTGCGGCCCATCGCAAGGCTGGCGACCGGATTTTGGTGATTTCGGCGTCGGGCACGCATCTGGTGAGGCCGATTGCCGATCGCTTGGGCATCGACGAGGTTCTCGGAATCGAGCTGGAAGTGACGCATGGGGTTTATAGCGGCAACACCGTTGGCACGCTGACCTACCGCGAAGGCAAGATCACGCGTTTGCTGGAGTGGCTGGATGCGGAAGAGGAAAACCTTGAGGGCGCCAGTTTCTACTCCGACTCACGCAATGATTTGCCGTTGCTGCTGAAAGTAGATTTCCCACACGTGGTAAACCCGGATCCGGTGCTGCTTGAACACGCAGAAAAGGCCGGCTGGCCGATCCACCTCTGGAAGTAACCAAGATCCCTTGTGGGAGCGAGCCACATGGCTCGCTCCCACAGGTTCGGTGTTGTCAGGTCAGGCTTTCGTCGATTACCAACACCAACTTTCCCGAAACCTTATTAGTCGCCAACTCCGCAAACGCCGCTTCGGCGTCCTTGATCGGGAAGGTCTTGGCCAATTGCGGGCTTAAACGCCCTTCAGCAAACAACGGCCAGACATGTTGGCTGAGATCGCTGAACAGATCCGCCTTGAACTGCTCGTCGCGACTGCGCAAGGTCGAACCCAGCAGCTGCACGCGCTTGGCCAGTACCTGCGCCAGATCCAGCTGCGCCTCACGACCGCCCATCAGGCCGATCAGCACCCAACGACCATCGCGCGCCATCAGTTTCAGATTCAGTGCGGCGTAGTTGCCGCCCACCGGGTCGAGAATCACATCGAACGGCCCAAGGTCGCTCAAGCTATCGAGATCCCCGTTGCGCACGACCCCACCTTGCGCCCCCAGCGCTTCGCAGTAAGCCAAACGCTCGGCGGAACCGACGCTGACCCAGCACGGGTTACCAAACGCCTTGCACAGCTGAATGGCAGCTGAACCGATTCCACTTGCTCCGGCGTGCAGCAGAACTTTCTCACCCGGCTTGAGCGCAGCCAGTTGAAACAAATTCAGCCAAACGGTCGCATACACTTCTGGCAACGCTGCCGCCTCAGCCAGGGACAAACCTTCGGGTACCGGCAACACATGCCGTCCGTCGACAACTACCTCCTCGGCCATCCCGCCCCCGGCCAGCAAGGCGCAAACCCGATCCCCGACTTGCCAGGACGAGCCCGGCCCCACCTCGCTGATTACCCCCGAACACTCAAGACCCAGTACCTGACTGGCTCCCGGCGGTGGCGGATAAAGACCCGCCTTCTGTAACAAATCGGCTCGATTGAGACCCGCAGCCGCCACTCGAATCCGAACTTGTCCTACATCGCATGTAGGACTGGGCTCTTCAACCCACTCCACTCGACCTTCAACGCCTTGCAATGCTTTCACAGTGCCTCCATAGTGAGTCTGGACTGAGCCCGTAGCTGTAGCGCCGGGCTTTCTTGCATTATGCGACCGGCCCTGGGGCCTATACGAAATCTAGCAGGCAGTTTTCGTACAGAACCAGGTGGTACCGGCGACTTCAAAGACGGCCTAATATGCGTGATCAATTGTCCCCGCGTCGAATCAGCATGAAGCATTTTTTCCCCAGCACCGCCCTAGCCCTATTCATTGGTATCGGTCTGTTGCCGATGTCGACCAATTCGTTTGCAGCCAATAGCTGGGACAAGCTTCAGCCTGATCGTGACGAAGTGATCGCCAGCCTGAACGTCGTCGAGTTGCTCAAGCGCCATCACTACAGCAAGCCGCCGCTCGATGACGCGCGCTCCGTGATCATCTATGACAGCTACCTCAAGCTGCTGGACCCGTCGCGCAGCTATTTCATGGCCAGCGACATTGCCGAATTCGACAAGTGGAAAACCCAGTTTGACGACTTCCTCAAAAGCGGCGACCTGAACGCCGGGTTCACCATCTACAAGCGCTACCTGGACCGCGTCAAAGCGCGTCTGGACTTCGCCCTTGCCGAGTTGAACAAAGGCGTCGACAAGATCGACTTCACGGCCAAGGAAACCTTGCTGATCGATCGCAAGGACGCCCCTTGGCTCAAGTCCACCGCAGAACTCGACGACCTGTGGCGTAAACGCGTCAAGGACGAAGTCTTGCGGCAGAAGATCGCGGGCAAGGACTCCAAGCAGATTCAGGAAACCCTGACCAAGCGCTACAAGAACCAATTGGCGCGCCTGGACCAGACTCGTCCGGAAGACATCTTCCAGGCGTACATCAACACCTTCGCCATGTCCTACGACCCGCACACCAACTATCTGTCGCCGGATAACGCGGAGAACTTCGACATCAACATGAGCCTGTCCCTCGAGGGCATTGGCGCCGTGTTGCAGAGCGACAACGACCAGGTGAAAGTCGTGCGTCTGGTGCCGGCAGGCCCGGCCGACAAGACCAAGCAAGTCGCACCGGCCGACAAGATCATCGGCGTTGCCCAGGGCAACAAAGAGATGGTCGACGTGGTCGGCTGGCGCCTGGACGAAGTGGTCAAGCTGATCCGTGGGCCGAAAGGCACCGTGGTGCGCCTGGAAGTGATCCCGGCCAGCAATGCGCCTAACGACCAGACCAGCAAAATTGTCCCGATCACCCGCGAAGCGGTGAAGCTTGAAGACCAGGCGGTCAAGAAGTCGGTCCTCAACCTGAAACAGGACGGCAAGGACTACAAGCTCGGCGTCATCGAGATCCCGGCCTTCTACCTGGACTTCAAGGCTTTCCGTGCTGGCGATCCGGATTACAAGAGCACCACTCGCGACGTCAAGAAACTGCTGACCGAGTTGCAGAAAGACAAGGTCGACGGCGTGGTCATCGATCTGCGCAACAACGGCGGCGGTTCCCTGCAAGAAGCCACCGAGCTGACCAGTCTGTTCATCGACAAAGGTCCGACCGTTCTCGTGCGTAATGCCGATGGCCGGGTCGATGTGCTGGAAGATGAAAACCCGGGTGCCTTCTACAAAGGGCCGATGGCGTTGCTGGTCAACCGTTTGTCCGCCTCGGCTTCGGAGATTTTTGCCGGCGCCATGCAGGACTATCACCGCGCGTTGATCGTTGGCGGCCAGACCTTCGGCAAAGGCACCGTGCAGACCATTCAGCCGCTGAACCATGGCGAACTGAAACTGACCCTGGCCAAGTTCTACCGGGTTTCCGGCCAGAGCACCCAGCATCAGGGCGTACTGCCAGACATCGATTACCCGTCGATCATCGACACCAAGGAAATCGGCGAAAGCGCACTGCCAGAAGCCATGCCGTGGGACACCATCCGCGCGGCCATCAAGCCTGCGGTCGATCCGTTCAAGCCTTACATCTCGCAGCTTAAATCCGAGCATGACGCACGCTCGGCCAAAGACGCCGAGTTTGTGTTTATCCGCGACAAGTTGGCCCTGGCCCAGAAGCTGATGGAAGAAAAAACCGTCAGCCTCAACGAAGTCGATCGTCGTAAGCAACACGCCGACATAGAAGCCAAGCAACTGGTCATGGAAAACATCCGTCGCAAGGCCAAGGGTGAAGAGCCGCTCAAAGAGCTGAAGAAAGAAGACGAAGACGCGATCGCGGCCGAGCCAGACAAGACCAAACCAGAAGACGATGCCTACCTGAGCGAGACCGGGCGGATTCTGTTGGACTACCTGAAACTCAATACCACGGTAGCCAAGCACTAGGTTGTTACGAGCAAGGTTGTTACCAGCAAGATGATGGCAATTTAATGCTGACGCTCCCCGGAGCGTCATCAAACAGTCATCATTCTGTCGTGAAATAAAGGACTGGGAGCCCTCTTTATCCAAGAGTTGCTCCCAGTCCTTTTTTATCGCCAGAGAAAGCCATGACCACCACAGAACAGCTGAGTGCCTTGAGTTCCATACTGGCTCAAAGCGGTTTGCACAGTTTGTTCCAGCCGATCATTTCCCTCTCTGAGCGACGCATTATCGGTTACGAAGCCCTTAGTCGCGGCCCCTCCAACAGTCCACTGCACTCTCCCCTCGCACTGTTCGCCGTCGCCCGTCAGGCCGGCCGCCTGAGCGAGCTGGAAATCGCTTGCCGTCAAAGCGCCTGCCGACGTTTCAATGAGCAGCAACTGCCCGGCAAACTGTTCCTCAACGTTTCCCCTGAATCCCTGCTCGAAGCCGCCCACCAACCCGGGCGCACCCTGCAACTGCTGCAGGACTTCGGCATACCGCCGAGTCAGGTGGTGATCGAACTGACGGAACAAACCCCGACCGACGATTTCGAGCTGCTGCAAACCGCGCTGCATCACTATCGAGCGATGGGGTTTTCCATTGCTCTGGATGATCTGGGCGCGGGGTATTCAAGTTTGCGGTTGTGGTCCGAGCTGCGTCCGGACTACGTGAAGATTGATCGACACTTCATCGACGGCATTCACCAGGACGCCCTCAAGCGCGAATTCGTCGGCTCGATCCTGCAAATCGCCAAGGCCTCGCGGGCGCAAGTGATCGCCGAAGGTATCGAGCTGCCGGAAGAACTCGCGGTGTTGACCGAGATGGGCGTGGATCTGGTTCAGGGTTATCTGCTCTGCCGCCCCCAGGAACATCCACCTCGTGATGCCCGAGCCCTGATGCCCAAACGTGAAAGCACAGTGGTGGCGTTGAATGATGAAGTCAGCGACCTTAGCGCTTTGCTCAACGACCAACCGGCAGTGGGTCGCGATACCCCGACCGCCACGGTGCTGGAAGCCTTTCGCCGCCAGGCCAACCTGAACTCCCTGGCGGTACTCGACGAGCAAGGCCAGCCCTGCGGCATCGTCCATCGGCATTCGCTCTCCGATGCACTGCTCAAGCCTTTTGCCACCGACCTGTTCGCCCGCAAGCCGATCAGCCGTTTAATGAGTGATGACTTCCTCGCCGTTGAGATGAGTCAGTCGTTACAACAAGTGAGCCGACTGATCACCAGCCGCGCCCGGCAGCGCATCGAAGAAGACTTCATCATCACCCTCAACGGCGGTTACCTGGGACTGGGCCGAGTGATCGACGTACTCAAACTGATTACCGAACTGAAGATTCAGCAAGCCCGTTACGCCAACCCGCTGACCCTGCTGCCGGGCAACGTACCGATCCAGCAATGCCTGACGCGATTGCTGCAACAGGAACGGGAGTCGGTGATCTGCTACGTCGACATCGACAGCTTCAAACCTTTCAACGACATCTATGGCTACGGCCGTGGGGATGAAGTCCTGCTGTGCCTGGCGCAATGCCTGAACGATCGGGTCGACCCGTCCCGCGACTTCGTCGGCCATATCGGCGGTGACGACTTCCTGCTGGTGCTCGGCCCGGAAGACTGGCGCAAACGTTTGAACCAGCTGCTGGACGACTTCCAGAGCCAGTGCCGACGCTTCTACCGTAGCGAACACCTGGAAGCGGGCTGCTTCATTGCCCCGAACCGTCAGGGTGTGCGGCAGGAATTTCCGTTGCTGTCGTTGTCGATCGGCGTGGTGCATTTACATCCACAGGCCTGTGGACAACTCGATGCAAGCCAGTTGGCGGAGATGGCATCGCAGGCCAAGCATCACGCGAAGAATGTGCCGGGGTATAGCGTGCATGTGATTGATAGTCTGGCGGTGCCTGAAGCCGAGGAAGCGCTGGTTGCCGGACATCGGTGATTACCGCTGCGATCATTCAACTAAGGCAACCTTAATTTGTAGGTGGAGGGTCGGAGTCACGGGACTCAAGCTCTCTGAGTTTGATCTCCGCCAGCGGATGCCCAGCCTTCGCAGCAATCCCCCAAAATCGCGCAGCTTCAACCGCATCCGGCGCCTTGCTCGGCGTTCCGGCGAGACTGATCACGCCAACTTGATACGCCGCTTTGCCATCCCCCGCCAAAGCCGCCAGGCGCAGCAATCGCACACCTTCCTCACGCGCACCAAGGCCGACGCCGCGAAAGGTCAGGATGTGGCCGTAGAAGCTCTGGGCGCCAACATCACCCAGGTTCGCCATGCGTGCGAACTGGCCTTCGAGCCAGCTCCAGCCACGCGGTTGGCGCACAAACCAAGACCAGTGAAACAAGCGGCGAGCCAGCCAGTAGCTGGCCCGCGCCTTGAGTTTTAAAAACACTCAGGCCTCCGCCGATTCCGGGTACTCATATTCGAACACCCGCACCACTTCCGAGGCATGCCAGGACGCTGCGGCCACACCATCGGACGGCCCGGAGAAACGCCCCAGACGTTCGACACACTCAAAGAATCCGGTGCGCGGCAGGCGGCTGGCGCCCTGGCTGATCACCAGCGAACTGCGCAATGGCTGCTCGGCCTTGGCGTCCAGCGCGGCCAGATGTTCAAGCGCGGCGGTCAGGGTTTGCATGGCCGGCGTGGGCAGTTGCAAACGTTCGAGCAACGCCCGGTATGTCAGAAGATGACGCTGGCGGCGCGCCTGATCCAGTTCGCCCAGCAACCCGTCCCAATGTTGACGACTGATGCGTACGCTCACGATTCATCCCTCCACCCTGGCACCGTCAATTCCCAGGCCAGGCTGCGGCGAATCGCAGCGTCGGGTAGACGCTCGCCACTTTCGATCAAGGCCAGATAAGACGGGCTGATGCCTACCGTGCGGGCCAACGCCTCGATGGCGATGCCCTTCCCTTCGCGCAAACTGCGTAGTTGATCCAGACCCGGAAGAATCTGGTCTGGTGTTGCTGCGTGACGCTCTGGGGCGACCCGCGGCGGTTGTTCATTGATGCCTGCTGCTTTTAGTAGAGCCTGATACTGAGCCCATGGCAGAACCGCATACTCGGGCTCTCCTTCGCGTGTAATTATCTGAATATCCATGACTACCCCGTAGGACAACAACACTTAGCGAGTCGGCACTTTTCCTTAGAAGTGTAATCCTAACAGCGGCCAAGGTCGCGGGGGTATCAATCTATGGATGAGATTGAATCAGTTCAGTTTTTTTTCGGCCCCTGAAGTTGAAGTTGTTCCGGGGAATCGGGCAGGCGTTCGACCACCGCAAGTTTTTCCGGCAACTGACGCTTGCGCCAGGCGCGGAAGGCGTTGAGTTCATCATCGAGAACCTTCATCAGCCAGGCCAGCACCGCGATGTCATCGAGCATGCCGAACACTGGAATGAAGTCCGGAATGGCATCCAGCGGGCTGAGGAAGTACATCAGGCCAGCCACGACCGATATCAGGGCTTTGGGGCTGATGGACCGATACTCACCGCGCCAGTAAGCCAGGCAAAGCGCCTGCAACAGGCGTAGATCATCCTTGAGCTTGCCCAGCCGGTTACCCTGGCTGGCACCTTTGCTGGCCACCGCGAAGAGCAGGGTCGGCAAACGTCCACGCGCGAGCAGGCGTCCGGCCAGAGGCAGGAAACGAGCGAAATTCCAGGGTGTTTTCATCATTCCCTCCCACTGAAATGTTATCCACACAAATTGTGGATAACCTTGTGAACAGAGCTGCATTTCAAGGCTGAAAGCCCCGTTTCATAAGGGCCCAACTCAGATCGGGCGTTTTTTACTCACATAAAAAAACCCAAGATTTCATTGACTTGGCGCTCTGGCGCGGCTAGCACGGGCGTCCTCAATGGCTATGACTCCAGCCTACAGCATCCGTTCGCTTTGTTTACCTTTGCTGAACGCCAGATGCAACAACGCCCCGCATAAGCGAGGCGTTGTTTTTAGTGCAGACGCTGATTACTTGGTAACGGCGTCTTGTTTTGCTGGATCTTTGATTGCCAGCAGTTCCAGGTCGAATACCAGCACCGAGTTGGCTGGAATCGCCGGGCTTGGGCTTTGGGCGCCGTAAGCCAGCTCGCTAGGGATGTACAGTTTGTACTTCTCTCCAACGTGCATCAGTTGCAGGCCTTCGACCCAACCCGGAATCACACCGCTGACCGGCAGATCGATCGGGCTGCCACGCTCGACGGAACTGTCGAAAACGGTGCCGTTGGTCAGGGTACCGGTGTAGTGAACGGTCACTACGTCGGTCGGCTTAGGCTGTGCGCCATCGGCTTTCTTGACCACTTCATACTGCAGGCCCGAAGCGGTGGTGGTTACACCGGCTTTCTTGGCGTTGTCTTCGAGGAATTTCTTGCCGGCAGCTGCCGACTCTTCGCTCATTTTGGCCATACGCTCTTCAGCACGCTTTTGCAGTGCTGCGAAGGCTTCGACCAGTTCGTCATCCTTCAGCTTCTGTTCTTTCTTGCCGACGGCATCTTCGATGCCTTGGGCTACGGCTTTGGAGTCCAGATCATCCATACCTTCCTGAGCCAGGCTCTTGCCCATGTTCAGGCCAATCCCGTAGGAAGCTTTTTGCGCCGGGGTTTTCAGCTCTACGCTGGTCTGCGAATCACAACCCGCAAGTACCAGGCTAACCAGGGCCACCGCCGCCGCCAACCGATGCTGTTTCATGCTATTTCCTTGTTCATGCGCCTAAAGGGCAATCGAATTAAAGCCGCGAGCTTATCAGGCGGCCACGACCAATGGCTACCGGCATGAGAGCAGGAAACATCTGATAAGTTCAGGTGTTTTAACGCATTTCGGGAATGGGCTGATGAAGCTTCTGTCATCTTGCGCTAACAAAGACCGATAGCAGAACCCCAGCATCTGGCGTAATGGCCACTTGCCGCACCTCAGGTGCCGAGGCATAAGGGAGCTTCAAATCGACATGGATGTTTATCTTGCGCCTCTTCTTTCGCTTGCTGGTTCTGTTCGCAGTCCTGCTGGGGTTGGGCCTCGCCGTGGTTCTGTACTACGTCGCCAACCCGAAACTGCCGGCCTGGTCACCCGTGCAGCAGGTGCATTACCTGGAGCAATGGAGCGCCAGCGACCGCGAGACTTACTACTTCACGCCCCAGGGTACCCAGGTCAAAGGCTTGCGCTATGACTGGTTCAAGGCGCTCGAATTACCGTTCTCGCAACAGCGATTCGCCGCCCCCGAATACCTCGCCCGCTTCGGTTTTCTGATCGACCCCAGCCAAAGACCCACGCCGAACAACCCCGGCAATCTGCCAGTGGGTTTTGCCCGTCATCAGAACCCTGGAAGCCAGGATGAGTTTTTGGACATCACCTGCGCTGCCTGCCACACCGGCCAACTGCGCTTTAACGGCCAGGCCGTGCGCATCGATGGCGGTTCGGCGCAACACGTTCTGCCATCCAGCGTTCCTACGTTGCGCGGCGGCAGTTTCGGACAAGCGCTGGTAGCGAGCCTGACGTCGACTTACTACAACCCGTGGAAATTCGAACGTTTCGCACGCAACGTGTTGGGCCAGGACTACGATGCCCGGCATCAACAACTGCGCAAAGACGTCAAAGTCTCGCTCGACACCTTCTTGAAGGTGGCCTGGAACGACACCCATCGCGGGCTCTATCCCACCGAAGAAGGCCCCGGCCGCACCGACGCTTTCGGGCGCATTGCCAACGCCAGTTTCGGCGATGCGATTTCCCCCGCCAACTACCGCGTCGCCAACGCTCCGGTCGACTATCCGCAACTGTGGGACATGTGGACCTTCGACTGGGTGCAGTGGAACGGTTCGGCGCAGCAACCGATGGCCCGGAACATCGGCGAGGCCTTGGGGATGGGCGCCACTCTGAATTTCTTCGACGTTAACGGCCAACCGCTCAAAGGTGACGCTCGTTATCCGTCCAGTGTCCGCTTGCGCGACCTGCACTTGATCGAACAAACCCTGCAACGGCTCAAACCGCCAGCCTGGCCGGAAGAACTGCTGGGCGTCATCGATAAAACCCAGGCCGCAAAAGGTCGCGAATTATTCAGCGAGAACTGCACCGGCTGCCATGTACCTCGATCGGTCCAGAGCGACGGGCGCGGGGTGCAACATTTGAAAATGCTGCCCGTGGAGTTCATCGGCACAGACCCGGGCGCGGCCAATAACATCGCCGACCATCGCTTCGACCTCACAGCCTTGCAATGGGATCCGGCAGAGCTGGCACAACTGGATGTGCAATTGCAGCCGACTCCTACTGAATCGCTGGATTTGAGCAAGCTCTCATCGGCTAAAGGGTTGGCCTACGTCACCGCTTTCGTGGGAAACCGGGCCTTCCGTGAAGCAAACATTCCTAAGGCCGAACGACCGGACATGGATGGTTTCGGCCTGCCGATTGGCGTGCGCGAATTGCGCGCCTACAAGGCGCGGCCATTGGCAGGAGTCTGGGCCACCGCACCGTTTCTGCATAACGGTTCAGTGCCGAGCATTTATCAGTTGCTCTCGCCCCAGGATGAACGCGCAACCACCTTCTACAAAGGCACTTTCGAGTACGACCCGAGGCACCTTGGCTATCGCACCGAGGCCTTCACCAATGGCTTCATGTTTGACACGCGCATCACCGGCAATCACAACAGCGGTCACGAGTTCCGGGCAGGCAAGCGTGGCGACGGCGTTATCGGCCGCTGGCTGCGACCGGAGGAACGCTGGGCGTTGCTGGAGTACTTGAAAGTATTGGGCGGTCCGTTGGAGGCACAATTGCCATGAGCAGACTCTGGATGCGTTTTGGCGCCTTTCTCGGCAAAACCCTGCTGTGGTCGCTAGGCCTTGGATTGCTCGGCTGGGCGCTGGCCACGGCGTGGTTCGCCTGGCAGCACAGCGGCCCGGTTTCGGCTGAAGAACTGATTCCGGATGGCGAATCAGCGATGACCCAAGACATCATCCAGACCGCCGTGCGCATCGTCGATCAGCACCGCGAAAGCACCCGCTATCTGCGCGACGCCCATGCCAAGGCCCATGGTTGCGTGAAGGCCGAGGTTCAGGTGCTGTCGGATCTGGCGGGCGAACTGCGTCAGGGTGTGTTCAGCGAACCTGGCAAAACCTGGCAAGCGACGATGCGGCTGTCCAACGGCAATGCCTACCCGCAGTTCGACAGCATCCGCGATGCACGGGGCATGGCGATCAAGTTGCTCGATGTGCCCGGTAAACAACTGCTGCATGATCAACAGAGTCGTGGCGAACAGGACTTCGTGATGTTCAGCCATCCGAATTTCTTCGTCAGCGATGTCGCCGAGTACCGTCAGAATGTAGCCGCACAGGCTGACGGCAAGAAGCTGATGGCGTTCTTCCCGGGTTGGGACCCACGGACCTGGCAGGTTCGCCATCTTTTTATCGCGCTGGCGACACTTTCACCCGCCCCGGAAAGCCCGACCCAGACGACATACTTTTCGGTATCGCCCTACAAATTCGGCGAAGCCAATGCCAAGTTCCGCGTCATGCCCGATCCGGCAAGCTGCCCGACCTACACCCTGCCCGCGCAAAACCAGAAGTTACCGAACTTCCTGCGCAATGCGCTGAACCAGCAACTGTCGACCGACCGGATGCCGGCCTGTTTCGTCCTGCAGATACAGCGCCAGGACCCGGCCAAATACATGCCGATCGAAGACACGAGCATTGAGTGGCAGCAAAGCGATGCTCTGTTCGAGACCGTGGCGCGGATCAACGTACCCGCTCAGGACTTCGATACGCCTGCGCTGAACGTGCAATGCGATAACCAGTCGTTCAACCCGTGGTTTGGCCTTGAGGCTCATCGCCCCATTGGCGGCATCAACCGGTTGCGCAAAGCCGTGTATGAAGCAGTCAGCGACTACCGGCACAGCCGCAACGCCGAACAATGAGAGGCAGGCAGAAATAAAAAACGACTCGACGATCGACGCAGGCCAACGCACTACCGCATGCGTGTAGCAGCTGGCGAAGCCTGCGTTCGGCTGCGCAGCAGTCGCAAGACCACACAACGCGGCGCGTCAGATCCATCCGGGACTCAGTGTTTACGACTGCTGCGCAGCCGAACGCAGGCTTCGCCAGCTGCTACAGATCGAGTGATGGCGTAACTCGCTTTTCATGGATTATCGGCAAAAAGCCAAACCCCAGACAGCAAAAAGCCCGCATTAAGCGGGCTTTCTGTGGTGACCTGGCGTTCAGCGTTCCAGGTTACCGAATATGGCGCAGCGGACGGGACTCGAACCCGCGACCCCCGGCGTGACAGGCCGGTATTCTAACCGACTGAACTACCGCTGCGCGTAGCGTTGAAAGTAAGTGGTGGGTGATGACGGGATCGAACCGCCGACATTCTGCTTGTAAGGCAGACGCTCTCCCAGCTGAGCTAATCACCCTTTACCTTCGTTGCGGGGCGCATTGTGCCACAGATTTTCATAAAGTGTTGATTTAATTGAATAATTCTTCAAAAAAATCTGAAAACCTAAAAAACGACGCGACCTGCAGGAACAACTTACAAACTTTGGACAGAAAAAAACCCGCGTTAAGCGGGCTCTTCCGTGGTGACCTGGCGTTCAGCGTTCCAGATAACCGAATATGGCGCAGCGGACGGGACTCGAACCCGCGACCCCCGGCGTGACAGGCCGGTATTCTAACCGACTGAACTACCGCTGCGCGTAACACTGGAAGCGAATGGTGGGTGATGACGGGATCGAACCGCCGACATTCTGCTTGTAAGGCAGACGCTCTCCCAGCTGAGCTAATCACCCTTCACTTTCGGTGTGGCGCGCATTCTACGGAGCGACCACATCTCTGGCAAGCACTTTTTTAATTAATTTTTTCAGGCCTTCCAAAGGCTTAGAGAAGGGTTGGCCTATGGCGCCGCGAAGAGAATAATGCCCCCCTTTGTATAAAGGAGAGACTCGCCTCATGTGGTTCAAAAACCTGCTTATCTATCGCCTGACCCAAGATCTGCCTTTTGATGCCGAGGCGTTGGAAACTGCACTGGCCACCAAACTGGCGCGTTCATGTGCAAGCCAGGAGTTGACCACCTACGGTTTCGTCGCGCCATTCGGCAAGGGCGAAGATGCTCCGCTGGTGCACATCAGCGGCGACTTCCTGCTGATCGCCGCGCGTAAAGAAGAGCGCATTCTGCCGGGCAGCGTCGTGCGTGACGCGGTGAAGGAAAAGGTCGAAGAGATCGAAGCCGAACAAATGCGCAAGGTCTACAAAAAGGAACGCGACCAGATCAAGGATGAAATCATCCAGGCCTTCCTGCCGCGCGCCTTTATTCGTCGTTCGTCGACTTTCGCAGCTATCGCGCCGAAACAGGGCCTGATCCTGGTCAACTCGGCCAGCCCGAAACGTGCCGAAGACCTGTTGTCCACCCTGCGTGAAGTCATCGGCACGCTGCCGGTACGTCCGCTGACCGTGAAGATGTCCCCTACCGCGACCATGACTGAATGGGTCACCACCCAGAAAGCCGCGGACGATTTCTTCGTGCTGGACGAGTGCGAGCTGCGTGATACCCACGAAGACGGCGGCATCGTGCGCTGCAAGCGCCAGGACCTGACCAGCGAAGAAATCCAGCTGCACCTGAGCACCGGCAAAGTGGTCACTCAGCTGTCGCTGGCCTGGCAAGACAAGCTGTCTTTCGTTCTTGACGACAAGATGGTGGTCAAGCGCCTGAAGTTCGAAGACTTGCTGCAAGACCAGGCGGAACAGGACGGCGGCGAAGAAGCCCTCGGCCAACTGGACGCCAGCTTCACCCTGATGATGCTGACCTTCGGTGACTTCCTGCCGGCGCTGGTTGAAGCGTTGGGCGGCGAAGAGACTCCGCAAGGAATCTAAAGACCTGTGCTATCTACTGTGGGAGCGAGCTTGCTCGCGATAGCGGACTGTCAGTCGGCATTAATGTCGACTGTTTTGACGCTATCGCGAGCAAGCTCGCTCCCATATTGGTTTTGTGGTGTTACTCAAGAATAAGGATCAGGCCATGCGTGCACTGGCTGCATTGAGTCGTTTTGTCGGCAACACCTTCGCTTATTGGGTACTGATTTTCGCCGTCGTGGCGTTCCTGCAACCGACCTGGTTCATCGGCCTGAAGGGTGCGATCGTGCCGCTGTTGGGCCTGGTGATGTTCGGCATGGGCCTGACCCTCAAACTTGAAGACTTCGCCGAAGTCGCTCGCCATCCATGGCGTGTGGCCCTGGGCGTGGTTGCTCATTTCGTGATCATGCCCGGTGTGGCGTGGTTGCTTTGCCAGGCTTTCCACTTGCCACCGGAGATCGCTGTCGGCGTCATCCTGGTCGGCTGCTGCCCTAGCGGCACCTCGTCGAATGTGATGACCTGGCTGGCCCGCGGCGATCTGGCGCTGTCGGTGGCCATCGCTGCTGTCACCACCCTCCTCGCCCCGCTGCTGACCCCGGCGCTGATCTGGCTGCTGGCCTCAGCCTGGTTGCCGGTGTCGTTCATGGAGCTGTTCTGGTCAATCCTGCAAGTGGTGCTGTTGCCGATCGTGCTTGGCGTGGTTGCCCAGCGCCTGCTGGGTGATCGGGTTCGCCACGCGGTGGACGTGCTGCCGCTGATCTCGGTGGTGAGCATCGTCATTATCGTCACAGCCGTGGTGGCCGCCAGCCAGGCAAAGATCGCCGAATCCGGCCTGCTGATCATGGCCGTGGTGATGCTGCATAACAGCTTCGGCTATCTGCTGGGTTACTTCACCGGAAGACTGTTCAAGTTGCCACTGGCCCAGCGCAAATCCCTGGCGCTGGAAGTCGGCATGCAGAACTCCGGGCTGGGTGCAGCGCTGGCCAGTGCGCACTTCTCGCCGCTGGCGGCGGTGCCGAGTGCGTTGTTCAGTGTCTGGCACAACATCTCCGGGGCGCTGCTCTCGACCTATTTCCGCCGGATGAGCGAGAAAGAAGATCGGGAAACAGCGGCTCAGCAGGCTATCGACTGATCCGAAAACTTGATCCTCGGGTTAATGATGGGCACTCTATTGCGCAACGCGAGGACGACCTCGCGGCTCGATCGAGTCATTAATCTGGGGACGACCCCGTCAATCGATGGAGGTCTCTCATGTCCTGGATCATTCTGTTTTTCGCCGGCCTGTTCGAAGTTGGCTGGGCCGTCGGCCTGAAATACACCGATGGCTTCA
Source organism: Pseudomonas sp. LBUM1645 (assembly GCF_059716185.1). Classification (NCBI taxonomy): domain Bacteria; kingdom Pseudomonadati; phylum Pseudomonadota; class Gammaproteobacteria; order Pseudomonadales; family Pseudomonadaceae; genus Pseudomonas; species Pseudomonas sp. LBUM1645. The sequence continues at coordinate 1,763,336 of NZ_CP166811.1, read as the reverse complement.
GCCGCCCTCTCCCCACCGCATTGACCGTTGCCGCCATGGCCATCAGCCTTGGCTTGCTGGGCCTTGCCATGAAGGAATTGCCGCTGGGCACGGCCTACGCGATCTGGACAGGTGTCGGTGCGGTCGGGACGGTAATTGCCGGGATCATTCTGTTCGGTGAATCCATGGCGTTGTTCAGGCTCGCCAGTGTGGCGCTGATCATTTCCGGGCTGGTTGGGCTGAAGATCAGCGCCTGACTGATTGCTGCCATTACGAAAAAGCCCGCTCCCCTTTCGATACAGACAGGGGGAGCGGGCTTTTTCAATGGCGTCTATTAAACGATCAGCTCTCGGCCAGCTCCATGCGCCCACGCGCGACAGGAGCCTTTCCCGCATGCTCAAGCTGCATGCAACGCTCCAGGAACAGGAACATGTAGTCGTAGCTCTTGCAGACTGCGTGACGCAATTCCACTTGCAGGGATTTGCTTGGGTTCATGCCGGCTAGCGTGCAGATGATTTCCAGCGCTTCCCACGGATGGGCATCGTCGTACTGGGCATGCATCTTCAACCACTTCATGGCCCGCTTGCGATCTTCCTCGGGGAATGATGCCGCGTAGGCGCCACTGGAACAGACCAGCGCCGACCACTCCCCGGTCGCACCTTCAATGGCGTAGTTGGTGGCGGCAATGGCAACGATCAGCGAATCCGACGAACTGGTGTGCCAGCACCAGTGGCTCAAGGCGTGAAGTTCAGGGGCAACCTTTTGCGCTTGCAAATCTTCCAGGCTGACACCGTGAGCACGGCTCCAGTGCACCCAGTAATCGGCATGGTTCAATTCGACGCGTATGTTCCGCATCAGCCAGCGACGCGCCATGTCTTCACCTGGATGGCGGGCAAAGCGAGTCTTGGTCAGGTTCTGTGCCATATATAACGCGAACTGTTCGACTACCGGCCAGCCACCAATCAGGTACTGACGCATGGTCTTTGCACTGAGTTTGTTATCACGCAGACGCTTATACAGTTCGTGTTCGACAACTCGGCGTTTGCTCTCGCTGCAATCCTGGATCAGGCTTTGAGCCCAGGCGGGATAACTTGCAGCTTCCATGAGTGGTCCGGTTCGGTTGAATGTATCGATCACTGTCGAGCTCCTTTTGATTGTGATTATAAGGATCAGCAAGAGATTTCAACGGAACGTGCCAGGCGCCTTGAATAACAAAGGCTGAGGCCTGGCTGGACGACTTTGTAAACTGTCGCAGGTAAACAAATGCGGGCGTTCAATAACATACCCTTGAGCGTAATCCACCCCGATCTCCAGCAATGCCTGCTCGATCTGGGGTGTTTCAACAAACTCGGCAATCGTACGCTTACCCATTACATGACCGATGTGATTGATGACTTCGACCATGGCGCGGTTAATCGGGTCGTCCAGCATATCCTTTACGAAACTCCCATCGATCTTCAAGAAGTCTACAGGTAAATGTTTCAAGTATGCGAATGAGGACATTCCGGCGCAAAAGTCATCCAGTGAAAAGTGGCAACCTAAACCTTTGAGTTCATTAATAAATCTGATTGCACTTCCGAGATTGGAAATTGCACTGGTTTCAGTGATTTCAAAACAAATCATTTCAGGCGGTATGGAGTAAGTAACAAACTGTTCACGCAGGAAGTGCAGAAACGCGTCATCTCCGATAGTTGTGCCTGACAGATTAATCGCACACATGGCCAACGGCCCTTTGCGCTGTTCGGCTATACATTGGGCAATGACTTTGAAAACGTTCTGCACAACCCAGCGGTCAAGGGATGTCATCAGACCATAACGCTCAGCAGCCGGAATAAAACTGTTGGGTAAAATCATGCGTCCGGCTTCGTCATGCAGGCGCAACAGAATCTCAATATGTCCACCGCCCTTCTCGATATGACCAAGCGGCGCGATTTCCTGGGCGTACAGACAGAAGCGGTCTTCTTCCAGCGCCATGTGCAAGCGCTGCACCCAAGCCATCTCACCGAAGCGCAGGGACAGTTCCGAATCGTCGGCGTGATAGACCTGAACCCGATTGCGGCCCTTCTCCTTGGCCATGTAGCAGGCCATGTCAGCAGCGCGCAGCGAGGCTTCGAGAGTGGTCGGATTCTGAGCGACGTAAACCAGCCCGATGCTCACAGTGGTCACGAACGGTCGGCCTTTCCAGACGAAGTGCAGGTTCTGCACGGTCTGACGCAGGCCTTCGGCGATTTTTTCGGCGGCTTCCGGGGCGCAGTTCTCCAACAGGATGCCAAACTCGTCGCCACCCAGTCGGGCCAGGGTATCGCCTTCGCGCAAACCGGATTGCAACAGAGCGCAGATATGCCGCAGTAACTCGTCACCCGCCGCATGGCCGCAGGTATCGTTGACCAGTTTGAACTGATCCAGATCGAGGAACATCAGGGCATGGCGCCCCGACTGCCGTGTCAGGTTGTGCAGCGCCTGTTCCAGGCGATATTCGAACTCGCGGCGGTTGGCGAGCCCGGTCAAGGCGTCATGGGTCGCCTGCCAGGACAGATTGGCAATGTATTGCCGCTCCTGGGTCATGTCGTGCAGCACCAGCACGGTACCGCTGACCTTGCCGGCGTTGCGGATCGGCGCACCGACCAGGGTGACCGAAACTGTGCTGCCATCCAGACGCTGGATCAGTTTTGAGTGTTCGCTGCCACCGCTGAGCTGTCCGCTCAAAATGTGTTCTATCAACGTGAAGCCATCGGCCTGAGCGTTCTCGTCCAGCAGATTGAACAGCGCCGCCAGCGGCAAACCCGTCGCCTGTTCCGCCTTCCAGTGGGTCAGCGCCTCGGCGGCCGGGTTCATGTAGGCGATCGCGCCGTCGACATTCGTGGTGATCACGCCATCGCCAATCGATTGAAGGGTGATCTGCGCCCGATCCTTCTCCAACTGCAGGGCCTCGGCGAACGCATTGCGGTGCTTGAGCAGTTTGTGTGTACGCATCAAGGCCAGGACGATCAAGCCCAAGGCGGTGGCGAGGTTGGTCACCAGCAGCAGCCGCAGGATCATCCGCGAGCCTTCGCCCAAGGCATCGCTGAAGGCCTTCGCTGCCGGTGTCACACTTTCGTTGATGACGAATATCTGATCCTTCCAGCGCTTGATATCGGCATCGGTGGCCTGACGGGTGGTGATGCGCTGATGCATCTCCCGCGCAATGGCATCGAGTTGCACCAGATACGCATCGCCCACCGTCCAGAGGCCGATGGCTTTCTCGTGGTAACTGAAGTGCCGGAAATTCAGGTACAGCCAGATCACACTATTGATGTCATCCGGGTGGTTGCCGCCCTTGAGGATCGCCACGCGCGCGGCTTCGATATTCGGCGGCTGATGATCCAGCGCCACACGCAATTCGTGGCCACCCTGAGGCACCGTGATCGCGTTCTGGTATTTGTTGAATATCGTCTCGTCGTGACTGTCGGCGTAGAGATTGAGGTAATAGATGGCGTCTTTTTGGCCTTTGGACCACAGGCTTTCACCGGCAACGTAGCCGCGAACCGCCGACAGAACATACAGGCTGACACCGCCCAGCAAGGCTTGGAATAACACGACGGCAATAAATGGCCAGACGATGCCCAACAACCGTGGCGTTCCGAGAGTCCGCGCTTGATTCATGAGGTCCCTTTTTAGCACTGCCAGATCATCATCCAACGTGATCGCTACAGCTAGACTAGGGTGCGTTCTTGATCCCGGCAAGCGAATAGCCACTACCGTTGCGGGGAAGTGCCTATAAGTCGCTGTTTTTTTGGAGCGCAGCAGACAAACAAAGCGAACAACAGCTCAGTGCGCATTGGCTAGTGCTGCTGCAAATGCCCATAAAGCTTGGCGTACAACCCCCCATCTGCAATCAACTGCTGATGGTCGCCATCCTCTGCAATTTGTCCGCCATCAAACACCAGCACCCGATCAGCCTGCTTCACCGCGGACAACCGATGCGCAATGATCAACGTGGTGCGGTTGCTCAAGAACCGCGCCAGCGCCTGGTGCAGGTTGTATTCGGTGGCGGCATCCAGCGCTGAGGTGGCTTCGTCGAGGATCACCACCTTGGGCTCGGCCAACACCATCCGCGCAATCGCCAGGCGTTGGCGCTGCCCGCCGGATAAACGCACGCCAGAACGCCCGACGATGCTGTCCAGGCCGTTGGGCAACTCACGAACGGTGTGGTGCAACTGAGCAATCTCCAATGCCTGCCAGCAGGCTTCGTCGCTGCGTTCGCGGCCCATGGTCAGGTTGGCGCGGATGGTGTCGTTGAACAGCGCCGGATGTTGCAAGACCACGGCGACATTTTCCCGCACGGTTTCCAGGCCGATCTCTTGCTGGGTCGAGCCGCCGAAGCGGATCGTCCCGGCGAGCGGCGTGTACAGGCCCAGCAGCAACTGCACCAAGGTACTTTTGCCACCACCGCTGGCGCCGACAATCGCGACTTTTTCGCCGGGGGCGATCGACAGGTTCATCTGGTTCAACACCAGCTCGTCGCCGTAACCGAAACTCAATCCCTGGACTTCGATGCCCACGGTTTCGCGACCGTTGAACGGGTCGACACCGCCCGGGTATTCAGGCTCATCGGCCCGGGCCAGCAATTCGTTGATCCGCGACAGCGCGCCGCCGGCCGCGTAATAGGCGTACTGCAGATTCAGCAGCTGTTCCACCGGACCGATCATGAACCACAGGTAGCTGAACACCGCGAGCATCTGGCCGATGGACAGGTCGGAAAACAGCACGGTGAGCATCGCCGCCGCACGGAAAATATCGATGCCGAACTGGAACAGCAAGCCGCTGGCACGGTTCGAGGCATCGGTTTTCCACTGGGAGGTAATGGCGTAATCGCGCACTTCCCGGGCTCGCTGTCCCAAGCGACCGAGGAAAAATCCCTGACGGTTGCCGGCGCGTACTTCCTGAATGGAGTCGAGGGTTTCGGTCAGCGCCTGGGTAAAGCGCGAGGTGCTGTCGTTCTCGAGTTTCTTCAGGTGCTTGACCCGTTTGCCCAGCAGTACCGTGGCGTAGATCACCAGCGGGTTGAACAGCATGATCAGCAGCGCCAGCTTCCAGTGCATCCAGATCAGAATGCTCGCGGTGCCGACCAGCGTCAGCATGGCGACGAGGAAACGGCTGAGGGTTTCGCCGACGAATTTGTCCACGGTGTCCAGGTCGGTGACCAGGTGCGTGGTCACCGTGCCGCTGCCCAGGCTTTCGTATTCGCCCAGGGAAATGCGCTTGAGCCGTTCGATCAGCCGTGTGCGAATGCGATACACGATGTCTTTGGCCAGTGCCGCAAACAACTTTGCCTGAACCACGTTGAAGAACAAGGCGCCACAGCGTAGCAACAAGGTCACCAGCAGCATCAGGCCGATGTAGCCCGCCGCTTTTTGCCAGTCGTCGGGCAGCGCGTGGTTCATGATCTTCAGCGCGGCGTCACCGTGGCCCAGTAGCACTTCGTCCACCAGCAACGGCAGGAGCAAGGGAATTGGCACGCTACACAGGGTTGCCAGCACCGCCACGCCGTTGGCGATCCAAAGGGATTTCTTGTGATGCAGCGCCAGGCGACGGATTTCTGCCCAGCTCAGACGGTCGACACGTGAAGGAGCTGGCGCGTCGTCGGGCAGATCATGCACAGGCAGCGCGCTCCAGCCAGCGGCCGAGCAACGGAGACAATACGCTGAGCGGCTGATAGCCATTGGTCAACAGCGCCAATTGACCATCACGCTCAGCCAGCAAGGTAGGGAAACCGGCAATGCCCAGGTCCTGGACCCAGGTGAAATCGGCCGCCGTCGCGGCGTGCTGATCGGCACGGTCGAACGCGGCGGCGAACTCGATGCGCGGCAGACCGGCCTGCTCCGCCAGCTCTACCAGAACACTGGCGTGGGTGACGTCGCGACCTTCGGCGTAAAACGCGTGCTGAATCAGCCCGAGCAGTTTCCACGCGCAATCCGGCGCCAGGCTGCGCGCGGTCACCAGCGCCCGACAAGCAGGTTCGGTGTCGTAGACAAACCCGTCGGGCAACGCGCCTTCCAGCTTGAACGGTTGACCCGTGGCCTCGGTGACCGCCTGCCAATGCTCAAGGATGTAGCGCCGGGTGGTCGGCTCCAGCGCGGAACCGCTGCCGGTACGCAAACCGCCCACCACCAGGTGTACGTCCACACCCGCTGCTTGCGCCTGCTCGACCAGCGCGTTGGCCACCGGCGCGAAGCCCCAGCACCAGGAACACATCGGGTCCATCACATAGAGCAGGCGTTGCACGGACATGGTTCAAGCCTCGGAAGGAGTTTGCTTGTAGTTGTAGCCGATCGGGTGAGGCAGGTTGCGAGCCTTGGCCAGTTCGATCTGCTTTTGCCGGTCGATGGCACTGCGACGGGTCTTCTCGCTCAGCTTATCCCAGCAATGCGGGCAACTGATGCCGGCCACGTAGTGCTCGGATGTGCGGTCTTCGACGCTGATCGGTGTACGACAGGCATGACATTGATCGTAGTCGCCTTCGCTGAGGTCGTGGCGCACGGTCACGCGGTTATCGAACACGAAGCAGTCGCCCTGCCATTTGGTTTCTTCCTGTGGCACCTCTTCGAGGTACTTCAGAATACCGCCCTTGAGGTGATAGACCTCGTCGAAGCCCTGGCTGAGCATATAGCTCGACGCCTTTTCGCAACGAATGCCGCCGGTGCAGAACATCGCGACTTTCTTGTGCACCGCCGGGTCGAAATTGGCTTTGATGTAGTCGGGGAATTCGCGAAAACTGGTGGTCTTCGGGTCGAGGGCGCCTTCGAAGGTGCCGATCGAGACTTCGTAATCGTTGCGGGTGTCGATCAACAGCACTTCCGGATCGCTGATCAACGCGTTCCAGTTCTCTGGATCGACGTAAGTGCCGACCTTTTTGTTCGGGTCCACGCCTTCGACGCCGAGGGTGACGATTTCTTTCTTGAGTTTGACTTTGGTGCGATAGAACGGCTGGTCGTCGCAGTACGACTCTTTGTGGTCGATGTCGTCCATGCGCGGGTCGTTCTTGAGCCAGGCCATCAGCCCGTCAATGCCTTCGCGGCTACCGGACACGGTGCCGTTGATGCCTTCTTCGGCGATCAGCAGCGTGCCTTTGATGCCGTTGTCGACCATCGCTTGCAGCAGCGGCTCGCGCAGGGCGACGTAATCTTCCAGAGTGACGAACTTATACAGTGCCGCCACGACAATCTGTTGTGTCATGGGTGATTCTCCAGGTGGCTACCCTCGTAAGGGGTGAACCGGATGCGAAAAAAAACGCGCCGGGTGAGCGGCGCGTTGCGGATTCTAGCAAAAATAAACCGTCCTGTAGGAGCCTGGCTTGCCAGCGATAGCGATCTTGAGTACGCCATCGCCGGCAAGCCGTGCTCCTACAGGTGGTGATCTCAGTGCTTGCTGCCGCCAGCACAGGTCGGCGAGGCCGGAGCCGCGTCGATCTGTGCCCATTCCTCTGGCGTGTAGGTATGCAGCGCCAACGCATGAAACTCGCCCATCAGCTCGCCGAGCGTGCCGTAGACTTTCTGGTGACGCTTGACGCGGTTGAGCCCTTCGAACTGCTGGCTGACCACCACGGCCTTGAAGTGGGTCTGCAACCCACGGCTGTGCATGTGGCTTTCATCCAGCACTTGCAGATGCTGCGGCTGCAACAGGCCCAGCGTCGATTCGATGCGTTGTTGCATGGTCATACCGAACTCCGCTTAAGGCTTTTTCTTGGCTGGAGCGGCGGCGCCTTTAGGCTCCAGCTCAGCCGTCATGTCAGCCAGCAGTTTGTTGACCACAGGCACGGCGCTTTCCAGCTTGGCTTGAGTCATCTGGGCCGATTGCTGAGTCAGCTGCGGCATTTTTTCCAGGACTTTCTTGCCCAGTGGCGACTGGTAGAACGCGACCAGGTCTTTCAGCTCGGATTCGCTGAAGTTGGTGGTGTAGAGCTTGACCATGTCCGGCTTCAGCTTGTTCCAGCCAATGGCTTGGTCCAGCGCGGCGTTGGCTTTGGCCTGGTAGGTTTCCAGCAAGGCTTTTTTCGACGCAGGGGCTTTGGTTTGTTCAAAGCGTTGAGCGAACATTTGCTGCACTTGCATGTACACCGGAGTGCCCAATTTGTCAGCGTGCGCCAGAGTCAGGAAAGCTTCGGCACTGGCGTTGTGGCTGGCGGTATCGGCAAAAACAGGGCCGCTGGCGCAAACCAGTGCAACCGCGGTACAGATGGCACGAAGACGAGTCATCGAGTTTCCTTTCTAGCAGGCGAGGTCATTACCCCAAGGGCGACCATTCTGCACCTAAAAAAGTGTGTCACTCAACCCCAAGCCTTGTCGGGCCTGATTTAGAGGGGTTAAACGGTCAAATTCCAGACTGATGGAACCACGACCGGCGATCACGGCCTAAACTGCGCTATCAGACCTACAGGAGTGTGCATGATGAGCCGTATCGAAACCGACAGCCTTGGCCAGGTGGAAGTCCCGGATGAAGCCTACTGGGGCGCTCAGACGCAACGCTCGCTGATTAACTTCGCGATCGGCAACGAACGCATGCCGCTGGCAGTGCTGCATGCCCTGGCGCTGATCAAGAAAGCCGCGGCGCGGGTCAATGACCGCAACGGTGACCTGCCCGCCGACATCGCCCGGCTGATCGAACAGGCCGCCGACGAAGTGCTCGACGGCAGCCACGACGACCAGTTCCCGCTGGTGGTCTGGCAGACCGGCAGCGGCACCCAGAGCAACATGAACGTCAACGAAGTGATCGCCGGTCGGGCCAACGAACTGGCGGGTAATGCTCGCGGCGGCAAGTCGCCGGTACACCCTAACGATCACGTCAACCGCTCCCAGAGTTCCAACGACTGTTTCCCGACCGCCATGCACATCGCGGCAGCCCAGGCAGTGCAACAGCAACTGCTGCCGGCGATCAGCGAACTGTCGGGCGGATTGGCCGAGCTGTCGGCGCGGCACATGAAACTGGTCAAGACCGGCCGGACCCACATGATGGACGCAACGCCGATTACCTTCGGTCAGGAACTGTCCGCATTCATCGCGCAACTGGATTACGCCGAACGGGCGATCCGCAGTTCGCTGCCGGCCGTCTGTGAACTGGCCCAGGGCGGCACCGCGGTCGGCACCGGGCTGAATTCACCCCACGGTTTCGGCGAAGCCATCGCTGCCGAACTGGCCGCCCTCTCCGGCCTGCCGTTCGTCACCGCACCGAACAAATTCGCCGCCCTGGCTGGCCATGAGCCGCTGACCACGCTGTCCGGCGCGCTGAAAACCCTCGCCGTGACCCTGATGAAAATCGCCAACGACCTGCGCCTGCTGGGCTCCGGGCCGCGAGCAGGCTTCGCCGAAGTGAAACTGCCGGCCAACGAACCGGGCAGCTCGATCATGCCCGGCAAGGTCAATCCGACTCAGTGCGAAGCCCTGTCGATGCTGGCTTGTCAGGTCATGGGCAACGACGTCGCCATTGGTTTTGCAGCGAGTCAGGGCCATTTGCAATTGAACGTGTTCAAACCGGTGATCATCCACAACCTGCTGCAATCGATCCGCCTGCTCGGCGATGGCTGCAGTAACTTCCAGCAGCACTGCATCGCCGGTCTGGAACCGGACGCAGAGAAAATGGCTGAACATCTGGAGCGTGGGTTGATGCTGGTGACGGCGCTGAATCCGCACATTGGTTATGACAAATCGGCGGAAATCGCCAAAAAGGCTTACGCAGAAGGGCTGACCTTGCGTGAGGCGGCGTTGCAACTTGGGTATCTGACGGATGAAGAGTTTGATGCGTGGGTGAGGCCGGAGAATATGCTTGAGGCCGGTGCCAAGGGCTGAGTTTTTGTAGCGCCTGACAGTCAGCCATCGCGGGCAAGCCTTGCTCCTACGGGTTTTGCGTCGATCAAAATATCCGGTATCGACACAAAACCCGTAGGAGCAAGGCTTGCCCGCGATGAACGATGACGCGGTTAACCTGCCGCCATCCGAATCTTCCGAGCCCTGAGCCCGGCAATCAACGAAGGCCCGAGTGCCACCAGCGCCGACCCCAGCACCACCAGCACCGCCCCGCCATAACCCAGACCATTAATCGTCTCGGCATGCACAAACTCCGGCCACAACCACGCGGCCACAGCCACCGCAGCGAACGTCACCAACGGCGTAATCGCCAGCGTCGCACTGACCCGCGATGCTTCCCAATGCGCCAAAGCCTCGGCAAACGCGCCATAAGCAATCAGCGTATTCATGCAGCACGCCAGCAGCAGCCAGCCTTGCAGCGGACTCAGTTGCAGCGCTTCCAGCGGATGCACCCACGGCGTCAGCAACATCGTGCAGAACAGGTAGATCACCATCATCACCTGCAGCGAATTCCACACCGTGAGCAATTGCTTCTGGCCCAAGGCGTAGAACGTCCAGACCGTGGACGCCAGCAGCACCAACAGCACGCCGGTGGTGTACTCGGTCAGCGAGGTCAGCAACTCGGCGAGCCGCTGATTGAAAAACAGGGCAAAGCCGATCAACAGCACCAGCAGGCCGATCCCCTGCCCCACGCTGAACCGTTCCTTGAACACAAACAGACTGGCGATCAGCAACATGATCGGGCCCATCTGCACCACCAGTTGCGCGGTGCCGGGGCTAAGCAGGTTCAGGCCCATCAGGTACAGCACGTAGTTGCCCACCAGTCCGAGCACGGCCATCAACACCAACCAGCCACCACGCGGCCCGAGCACCTTGCGGCTCGGCAGGCGTTTGGTCGCCGCCAGATAAATGAACAGGCACCCGCCGGATACGGTCAGTCGAAACCAGGTCACCGTCACCGGGTCCATCACCAGCAGCACTTGCTTGAGTTTGATCGGCAGGATTCCCCACAACAGCGCGGTCACCAAGGCCAGGAACAGACCGTAAACCCAGCGACCCGATGAAATGTGCATTGCGAACCCCGAAGCCAAGTGGCGAGAACGGTCATTCTAGGCTTACCGCCGTTCGGCACACAGGGACAGTTGGGCGTTGGCCGCGAATGAAACTGTGCAGGTCGCACCATTAAATTGGCGCTATGCCGTCGATCGGTTGGTCAGGCGCTGCAAGTGGTTCATGCATAAGCTCATGGAATTCGCCAACAGGAACATTCCTCAGGAGATCGCCATGTACGGCAAACGCGCCCAGGACAATGCCCCCGCCACGCACTTTCGCTGTGACCGAGTGTGTCGTGTGAATGGGGAGTTGTATTTCAGCACCCGGGAACACACCCTGGAGGGGCCGTTTGAAAACCCGGAGAAATTGGCGCGGGAGGTACAGGCTTACATTGAGCGGATGTTGCTTTTGCGGATGAGCTTATAGACCGCGGCGCCGCCATCGCGAGCAAGCTCGCTCCCACATTGGAATGCATTTCAAATGTGGGAGCAAGCTTGCTCGCGATAGCGGTTAACCAGGCAACACAAATCTCCCAGACTTAACGCACTGCTTCGAATAACCCGGTCGCGCCCATCCCGCCCCCCACACACATGGTGACGATGCCGTAACGCAGATTACGCCGTTGCAATTCACGCACAAGATGCCCGACCTGACGCGAACCGGTCATGCCGAACGGATGGCCGATGGAAATCGAACCGCCGTTGACGTTGTACTTGTCGTTATCAATCTCCAACCGAATGCGGCTGTACAGGCATTGCGAGGCGAACGCTTCGTTGAGTTCCCACAGATCAATGTCGGCAACCTGCAAACCCTTGGCCTTGAGCAGCTTCGGTACCGAGAACACCGGGCCGATGCCCATTTCATCCGGCTCGCAACCGGCCACGGTGAAACCACGGAAGAACGCCTTCGGCTTCAACCCCAGTTCCAGTGCTTTTTCCAGGCTCATCACCAGCGTCATCGACGCGCCATCGGACAGCTGCGAAGAATTGCCCGCCGTCACCGAACCGTCTTCGGCAAACACCGGTTTCAATCCCGCCAGGCTTTCCAGAGTGGTGCCCGGGCGATTGCAGTCATCGTGATCGACGATGCCGTCAAGGATCTGCACCTGACCGGTGACCTTGTCTTCAACCCGATACTTCACCGCCATCGGTACGATTTCATCGTCAAACAATCCAGCGGCCTGAGCCTGAGCGGTACGTTGCTGACTTTGCAGCGCGTACAGATCCTGTTCTTCGCGGCGGACGTCGTAACGACGAGCGACGATTTCGGCCGTCTGGCCCATCGGGAAATAGATGCCGGGCACCTGCTCTTTAAGCAGCGGATTGATCAGGTTGTCGGTGTTGATGCTTTTCATGGTCAGGCTGATCGACTCGACGCCACCGGCGACGATGATGTCGCTGCAACCCGAAGCAATCTGGTTGGCGGCGATGGCGATCGCCTGCAAGCCCGACGAGCAAAAACGGTTGAGGGTCATGCCGGCAGTGCCGGTGCCCAGGCGCGACAGCACCGCGATGTTGCGACCGATGTTGAAGCCCTGGCCACCTTCGTTGGAACCGGCACCGACGATGCAATCCTCGACGCTGGCCGGATCGATGCCCGAGCGCGCCAGCAGTGCATTGACGCAATGGGCCGCCATGTCGTCCGGACGGGTCAGGTTGAACTTGCCGCGAAAGGATTTGGCCAGGCCGGTCCGCACGCTGTCGACGATCACCACTTCACGCATGGCATACCTCATTGTTGTTGTCGGTTGGGAGTGGACCGAGCATAAGTCCACTGCATTACCGACCGCGACAATCATTCACCCCGCGTATGCGCAACCATCGTTCACTTCTTGTGCTGTTTCACTTTCCTGTCGTGTTTTTCGGATTTTTCAAAAGCCTCTTCCAGCGCCAGATTGATGGTGCGCAGGACTTTGACCCGCGCCCAGCGCTTGTCATTGGCTTCCACCAGCGTCCAGGGCGATATCTCGGTGCTGGTGCGATCAACCATGTCACCGACCGCTGCGCGGTAGTCGTCCCATTTATCACGATTGCGCCAGTCATCTTCGGTGATCTTGAAACGCTTGAAGGGAATCTCTTCCCGCGCCTGGAAACGCTCCAGTTGCGTCTGCTTGTCGATGGCCAGCCAGAACTTGACCACGATCACCCCGGCCTCGGCGATCAGCTCTTCAAAATCATTGATTTCACTGTAGGCCCGCAACCAGTCCGTCGGCGGGCAGAAGCCTTCGACGCGCTCCACCAGCACCCGCCCGTACCACGAACGATCGAACACCGTGAACTTGCCCTTGGCCGGGATGTGTCGCCAGAACCGCCACAGATAAGGCTGCGCCCGTTCCTCTTCGGTGGGCGCGGCAATCGGCACGATGCTGTACTGGCGTGGATCGAGGGCTGCCGCGACCCGGCGGATCGCCCCGCCCTTGCCAGCCGCATCATTGCCCTCGAACACCGCCACCAAGGCGTGCCGACGCATGCGTTTGTCGCGCATCAGGCCGGAGAATCGCGCCTGCTCGGTAATCAATTGTTCTTCGTAATCGTCCTTGTCCAGGCGCAGGGTCAAATCCAGGCTGTCGAGCAGGTTCAGCTGATCGACATGGATGGGCAACGGCGCGGCATTGACCTTGGAAGGATGGACCTTGGGTCGCTTCAGGGCACTTTGCAGGCCTTCAAGCAGGATCTTGCCCACTGACAGGCTGCGGTAATGAGGGTCCACCCCTTCGATCACATGCCAAGGCGCGTAGTCGCGACTGGTACGGCGCAACACGTGCTCGCCGTACTTCACGAATTTGTCGTAGGTTTTCGATTGTTGCCAATCCAGTGGACTGATGCGCCAGCTGTGCAGCGGGTCATCCGCCAAGGCCTTGAGCCGCGCCTTCATTTGCTTCTTGGAAAGGTGGAACCAGAACTTGAAGATCAGCGCGCCTTCGTCGCAGAGCATTTTTTCAAAGCGCTCGGACTGGTTTATCGCCTGATCCAGCACCGGGTCCTTGAACAAGCCATGAACCCGGCCTTGCAGCATCTGGCTGTACCAGTTGCCGAAGAAAATCCCCATGCGGCCCTTGGCCGGGAGCATCCGCCAGTAGCGCCAGGCCGGTGGCCGAGCCAGCTCTTCGTCGGTCTGCTGATCGAACGTGCGGACCTCGATCAGGCGTGGGTCCATCCATTCGTTGAGCAACTTGACCGTCTCGCCCTTGCCGGCGCCTTCGATGCCATTGATCAGAATGATCACCGGAAAACGGCGTTGCTGGTGAAGTTCGAACTGCGCTTCGAGCAAGGCTTCACGCAGGGCCGGTTCTTCGGCGTCGTAGGTTTCTTTGTCGATGGCGTGACCGATTTCGGCGGATTCGAACATGGATGGCTCCCTTTCCAGATTGAGCAAGACTAACGGAAGTTCAAGGTTTGCGGTGATGCAAAAATGGCCAAAAGATCGCAGCCTGCGGCAGCTCCTACGTGGGATTGGCGTACACCCGTAGGAGCTGCCGCAGGCTGCGATCTTTTGCGGTCACCACCATTTTGAACAAGCACGCCATCCTGAGGCTTGCCATGGATCAAGCACCGCTCCGGCGATCGGCTAGAATGGCCGCCTTGCCGTTGCCGAGCCTGCCATGAAACCTGTATTGCCCCACGCCCAGCTCGACTGGGACGACCAAGGGCTCCCGCGTTCGCGGGTGTTCGATGATGTGTATTTTTCCGATCTGTCGGGGCTGGACGAAACCCGCTACGTATTCCTCGAACAGAACGCGTTGCGTGAACGCTTCGCCGCGTTGCCAGCCGGCGGTCGACTGGTGATTGGCGAGACCGGTTTCGGCACCGGATTGAATTTCCTTTGCGCCTGGCAGCTGTTCGCACAGCACGCGGTGGCCGGGGCGCGGCTGCATTTTGTCAGTGTCGAAAAGTACCCGCTGAGCCTGGCCGATCTGCAGCGTGCCTTGGCCCTGTGGCCGGAGCTCAAACCGTTTGCCGATCAGCTGCTGACGCAATACATCGCAATCCACCAAGGCTTCCAGCGCCTGGTGCTGGACAACGGCCGCGTGACCCTGACCTTGCTGATCGGCGATGCGCTGGAACAATTGCCGCAACTGGACGCGCAGATCGATGCCTGGTTTCTCGACGGTTTCGCCCCGGCGAAAAACCCCGACATGTGGACCGCCGAACTGTTCGCCGAACTGGCGCGTCTGGCGGCGCCCGGATCGACCATCAGCACCTTCACCAGCACCGGTTGGGTGCGCCGTCTGCTGAACGCGGCGGGCTTCAAGATGAAGCGCACGCCTGGCATTGGCCACAAATGGGAAATCCTGCGGGGCGTGTTCCTCGGCTGGCCTGAAGAGGTCCCGCCGCCCGCCGCGGCCAAACCATGGTTCGCGCGCCCGACGCCACTGACCGGCGAACGTCGGGCACTGGTGATCGGCGCCGGCCTGGCCGGTTGCGCCAGCGCCGCCAGCCTGGCTGCGCGGGGTTGGCACGTCAGCCTTCTGGAACGTCACGATGCGCTGGCGCAAGAAGCCTCGGGCAATCCTCAGGGTGTGCTGTACCTCAAGCTTTCGGCTCACGGCACCGCGTTGTCGCAATTGATTGTCAGTGGTTTCGGTCATACCCGACGCTTGCTGGAACATTTGCAACGGGGCGTCGACTGGGACGATTGCGGGGTCTTGCAACTGGCCTTCAACGCCAAGGAAGCGGAGCGTCAGGCGCAATTGGCCACCGCCTTTTCGCCAGATCTGGTGCACTTGCTCGATCAACCGCAAGCCCAGACTCAGGCCGGCATCGCCCTGGCACACGGCGGATTATTCTTCCCGGAAGGTGGCTGGGTTCATCCGCCGGCGTTGTGCCATTGGCAGGCGTCTTCGGCGAACATCCAGTGGCTGCCCCATCGCGATGTACTGGAACTGCGCAAGGTTGATGATCAGTGGCAGGCCTGGGACGGTGATGATTTGCTGGCCAGTGCCCCCGTGGTGATCCTGGCCGGCGCCGCCGAGATCAAGCGTTTTCCACACAGCGCCGAACTGCCCCTCAAACGCATTCGTGGCCAGATCACCCGACTGGCGCAAACCCCCGAAAGCCAGAGTCTGGCCACCGTCGTCTGCGCCGAAGGCTATGTGGCGCCGGCTCGACTGGGCGAACACACCCTCGGCGCCAGCTTCGACTTCAAGAGCGATGACCTGACCCCGACCCTCGCCGAACACCTCGGCAATCTCGCCTTGCTCGAGGAAATCTCCCCCGACCTGGCCACGCGACTGCATGCTCAGGCACTGGACCCGCAGCAGCTTGAAGGACGCGCCGCGTTCCGCTGCACCAGTCCAGACTACCTGCCGATCGTCGGCCCGTTGGCCGAGCAAGCAGCGTTCGCCGACGCCTACGCCGTACTGAGCAAGGACGCCCGGCAAGTACCGGACATTGCCTGCCCCTGGCTTGAGGGTTTTTACGTCAACAGCGGCCACGGTTCTCGCGGCTTGATCACCGCGCCACTGTCGGGTGAATTACTCGCGGCATGGATCGAAAACGAACCTATGCCCCTGCCCAGAACGGTCGCCGAGGCCTGCCATCCCAACCGTTTCGCGGTGCGCCAGTTGATCCGCGGAAAAGTCTGACGGCGCGCCTTATAACTTATCGGTCTAAAACTCCGGGGATTCAGCCGGGTCAGTTTCTGAGTACCCGCCGTTTTTGGCGAGATATCGATTGACCCTCCCCAACGGAAAAACCGGTAAGGAATTTATGTGCGGATTAGCTGGCGAGTTACGCTTTGATTATCAACCTGCGGACCTCGCGGCCGTTGAACGAATCACCCATCACCTGGCCCCTCGCGGCCCTGACGCATGGGGCTTTCATGCCCAAGGGCCGATTGCCCTGGGCCATCGTCGCCTGAAAATCATGGACCTGTCGGACGGCTCGGCGCAGCCGATGGTCGACAACCAATTGGGCTTGTCCCTGGCCTTCAACGGCGCGATCTACAACTTCCCGGAACTGCGCACCGAGCTTGAAAGCCTCGGTTACGCGTTCTATTCCGGTGGTGACACCGAAGTGCTGCTCAAGGGCTACCACGCCTGGGGCGAAGCACTGCTGCCCAAGCTCAACGGCATGTTTGCCTTCGCCATCTGGGAGCGCGATGCCCAACGTCTGTTCATCGCCCGCGACCGTCTCGGCGTGAAGCCGCTGTACCTGTCGCGCACCGGCCAGCGCCTGCGCTTTGCCTCGACGCTGCCGGCGCTGCTCAAGGGCGGCGACATCAACCCGATCCTCGATCCGGTGGCGCTCAATCATTATCTGAATTTCCACGCCGTGGTTCCGGCGCCGCGCACCTTGCTGGCCGGCATTGAAAAACTGCCACCGGCAACCTGGATGCGCATCGAAGCGGACGGCGCCACCGAGCAGAAAACCTGGTGGACCCTGCCCTACGGCCCACACGCCGACGAGATGAATCTGACACTCGAAGACTGGCGCGACCGTGTACTCGACAGCACCCGTGACGCGGTGGCGATCCGTCAACGTGCGGCGGTCGACGTCGGTGTGCTGCTTTCGGGCGGTGTCGATTCGAGCCTGCTGGTCGGTCTATTGCGTGAAGTCGGTGTTGAAAACCTGTCGACCTTCTCTATCGGTTTCCAGGATGCCGGCGGCGAGCGCGGCGACGAGTTCCAGTATTCGGACCTGATCGCCAAGCACTACGGGACCCAGCATCACCAATTGCGCATCGACGAAAAAGAGATCATCGAGCAACTGCCCGCAGCGTTCCGCGCCATGAGCGAGCCGATGGTCAGCCATGACTGCATCGCCTTCTATCTGCTGTCCCGCGAAGTGGCCAAGCATTGCAAAGTGGTGCAGAGCGGCCAGGGTGCCGACGAACTGTTCGCCGGTTATCACTGGTACCCACAAGTTGACGGTGCCGAAGATCCGTACGCCGCCTATCGCAATGCGTTTTTCGACCGCAGCTACGACGACTACGCCGCCACCGTACAGCCGAAATGGCTGACGGCCAATGACGCCGCTGGCGACTTCGTCAAAGAACATTTCGCACAACCCGGCGCCGATGCGGCTGTGGACAAAGCCTTGCGTCTGGACAGCACGATCATGCTGGTGGACGACCCGGTCAAACGCGTCGACAACATGACCATGGCCTGGGGCCTGGAAGCGCGCACACCGTTTCTCGACTATCGCCTGGTGGAATTGTCGGCGCGCGTGCCGGGCAAATTCAAACTGCCCGACGGCGGCAAGCAAGTCTTGAAAGAAGCCGCACGGTTGGTGATTCCGAGTGAAGTGATCGATCGCAAGAAAGGCTACTTCCCGGTGCCGGGCCTGAAGCATTTGCAGGGCGACACGCTGAACTGGGTGCGCGAGCTGCTGCTCGATCCGAGTCAGGATCGCGGCCTGTTCAAGCCTGAGATGCTCGATCGCCTGCTGACCGATCCGCAAGGCCAGTTGACCCCATTGCGCGGCTCCAAGCTGTGGCAATTGGCGGCCCTGAACCTGTGGCTCAGTGAACAAGGAATCTGATCGATGAAACCCCACGCCACGGCCTACAGCCAACGCTTGTTGCGCGGTCAGGCGCCCTCTTACGAACGCTTGCAGGCGCGTCTGGCCGAAGACGGCAGTGAATTGGGCGCCGCACCGATCGCCGTGCATTGCGGCTGGGGCCGGTTGCTGATCGGCCATACCTTCCCGGATGCGGCGAGCCTGGCCCAAGAGCTGCTCAACGAGCAGACCGGTGAACGCGACATCGCCCTGTACGTGGCTGCGCCTCAGCAAGTGCTGGGGTTGGAGCCGGCCCAACTGTTTCTCGACCCGTCCGACACCTTGCGCCTGTGGTTCAGCGACTACCGCCAGTCCACTCGGGTGTTTCGCGGCTTTCGCATCCGCCGGGCCCAGAGCGACGCGGACTGGCAGGCGATCAATCAGCTGTATCAGTTGCGCGGCATGTTGCCGATCGACGCCAACTTGCTGACCCCGCGTCATCAGGGTGGCCCCGTTTATTGGCTGGCCGAAGATGAGGACAGCGGCGCGATCATCGGCAGCGTCATGGGCCTCAACCATCACAAGGCGTTCAACGATCCGGAAAACGGCAGCAGCCTGTGGTGCCTGGCGGTCGATCCGCAATGTTCACGACCGGGTGTTGGTGAAGTGCTGGTGCGGCATTTAATCGAGCACTTCATGAGCCGTGGTCTGAGTTACCTGGACCTGTCAGTGCTGCACGACAACCAGCAGGCGAAAAGTCTTTACGCCAAGCTCGGGTTTCGCAACCTGTCGACCTTCGCGATCAAGCGCAAGAACTGCATCAATCAGCCGTTGTTTCTGGGCCCAGGTCCCGAGGCCGAGTTCAATCCTTATGCACGGATCATCGTCGAGGAAGCTCACCGTCGCGGCATCGATGTACAAGTCGATGACGCCGACGCCGGGATGTTCACCCTCAGCCATGGCGGGCGTCGAGTGCGGTGCCGAGAATCCCTCAGCGACTTGACCAGCGCCATCAGCATGAGCCTGTGCCAGGACAAAAGCCTGACGCACAAAGTGCTCAAGACTGCTGGTTTGAACCTGCCAGCGCAGCAACTGGCCGGCAACGCCGATGACAATCTGGCGTTTCTCGACGAGCACGAACGGGTGGTGGTCAAACCGCTGGATGGCGAACAAGGCCAAGGCGTCGCGGTGGATTTACGGACCATCGAAGAGGTCCAGCAAGCCATCGAGTCCGCCCGCCGGTTTGACAGTCGAGTGCTGCTGGAGAGTTTCCACGAAGGCCTCGATTTGCGGATTGTGGTGATCGGTTTTGAGGTGGTTGCCGCGGCGATTCGTCGTCCGGCCGAAGTGGTGGGCGATGGTCAGCATTCCATCGGTGCGCTGATCGAAGCCCAGAGCCGGCGTCGTCAGGCGGCAACCAGTGGTGAAAGCAAAATCCCGCTGGACCATGAGACCGAGCGCACCTTGCACGCGGCGGGTTATGACTACAGCAGCATTCTGCCGGCGGGCGAGCATCTGTTCGTACGGCGTACGGCGAATCTTCACACCGGCGGGGTTCTTGAGGATGTCACGGCGATCTTGCATCCGACGTTAGTGGATGCGGCGGTGCGGGCGGCGCGGGCGCTGGACATTCCGATGGTCGGGCTCGACCTGATGGTGCCCGCCGCCGATCAACCGGACTATGTATTTATCGAAGCCAATGAACGTGCCGGCCTGGCTAACCATGAACCGCAGCCGACGGCTGAGCGGTTTGTGGATTTGTTGTTTCCGCACAGTCAGCCGGCGGCCTCATAGATGTGCGTCGCCTGAACTGACGCCATCGCGAGCAAGCTCGGCTCCCACATTTGACCGCGTACACCCTGTGGGAGCGAGCTTGCTCGCGATGGCGGCGTAGCAGGCACCATAGATTTTTCCCTCATCGAAACCATCGATGCTGTTTACTCATCAGGAGTTTCCATGACCAGCAAAATTCCGGAACCGGATCTGAACTACCTGCAAAAAGTCCTGCTGGAAATGCTCGCCATTCCCAGCCCGACCGGGTTCACCGACACCATCGTGCGGTATGTCGCCGAGCGGCTTGAAGAGCTGGGTATTCCCTTTGAGATGACCCGCCGAGGCACCATCCGCGCCACCCTCAAGGGCAGGAAAAACAGCCCCGACCGCGCGGTCTCCGCCCACCTCGACACCATCGGCGCGGCGGTTCGCGCGATCAAGGACAACGGCCGTCTGACCCTGGCGCCTGTCGGTTGCTGGTCCAGCCGTTTTGCCGAGGGCAGCCGGGTCAGCCTGTTTACCGACAACGGCGTGATTCGTGGCAGCGTGCTGCCGCTGATGGCTTCCGGGCATGCGTTCAATACCGCCGTGGATGAAATGCCGATCAGTTGGGATCACATCGAATTGCGCCTGGACGCCTATTGCGCCACGCGTGCCGATTGCGACTCACTGGGGATCAGCGTCGGTGATTTTGTCGCCTTCGACCCTTTGCCGGAGTTCACCGAAAGCGGCCACATCAGCGCCCGACATCTCGACGACAAGGCCGGCGTTGCCGCATTGCTGGCGGCGCTGAAAGCGATCGTCGACAGCGGCGAAGAGCTGATGATCGACTGTCATCCGCTGTTCACCATCACCGAGGAAACCGGCAGCGGCGCCGCGGCGGCATTGCCTTGGGACGTCAGCGAATTCGTCGGCATCGACATTGCCCCGGTCGCGCCGGGTCAGCATTCCAGCGAACACGCGGTGAGCGTGGCAATGCAGGATTCCGGCGGACCTTACGACTATCACCTGTCGCGGCATCTGCTGCGCCTGGCCAGTGACAACGAGTTGCCCGTGCGCCGCGACCTGTTCCGCTACTACTTCAGCGATGCCCATTCGGCGGTCACCGCCGGGCATGACATTCGCACCGCCCTGCTCGCCTTCGGCTGCGACGCCACTCACGGCTACGAACGCACCCACATCGACAGCCTCGCTGCGCTCAGCCGCCTGCTCGGCGCCTACATTCTGAGTCCGCCGGTGTTTGCCAGCGATGCTCAGCCTGCGAAAGGATCGCTGGACCGGTTCAGTCATCAGATCGAACATGAGACGCAGATGGAAAGCGATACGCGGGTGCCGTCGGTGGATAGCCTGGTGGGGCAGCGGTCAGATGGCTGACTCTGACTTTTTCGTTGCCTGAGAGATAGCCATCGCGAGCAAGCTCGCTCCCACAGTTAACCGCGTACTTCCATAGGAATGCGGTCGAATGTGGGAGCGAGCTTGCTCGCGATGGCGGTAGATCGGGCAACGCTGAGGTCGAGGCTAGCCGCAACCTCCCATTCGCCGTAGCATCGCGCCATTGTTTAGCCGAGGTGCTTATGCTGATTCCCCACGACCAACTTGAAGTCGACACCCTCACCCGCTTGATCGAGGATTTCGTGACCCGTGACGGTACGGACAACGGCGATGACACGCCGCTGGAAACCCGTGTATTGCGTGTTCGCCAGGCATTGACCAAGGGCCAGGCGCTGATTGTTTTCGACCCGGAAAGCGAGCAATGCCAGTTGATGCTCAAGCACGATGTGCCCAAGCACCTGTTCGACTGAGGCCTCAGCGTCCTTTGTTTTTCGCCAGTTTGACCTGGATGCGGTCGTAGACCTCGGACCGGTGCACGTTGACGTTCTGCGGCGCTTCGACACCGAAGCGCACACTGCCTCCGTTGACGGCAAGAATGCGCACGGAAATGTTGTCACCGATGGAAATCAACTCGCCCACAACGCGACTGAGTACAAGCATGGCATTCATCCTTCAGGGTTATCGGACCCTGAAGATGCCCTGCGCTCAGAGGGGCTTCAATGCGACGGCAGCAAATCAGTCCCGCCCTACAGCGCCGTCCGAACATCTCCTATGGAAACGTCCGACAAACCCATTAAATGAAGGACCGATCCTTCAGGAAGCGGAGAAGCGCGGGCCGAAAAGGATGACGCTGGCCCCGATTACACACAGCGCCACGCCGAGCCAGTCCGAGCCCAGCGGACGAATTCGCTCGACCACCGCCAGCCAGCCGATCGACGCGATGATGTAGATGCCACCGTAAGCGGCATAGGCGCGACCGGCGTAGGTTGCTTCGATGCGGGTCAGCAGCAACGCGAACAAGGTCAGACTGAGCAGAGCCGGCACGACCCACCAGGCGCTTTTGCCTTGGCGCAACCACATCCAGAAGGCAAAGCAGCCGGCGATTTCAAACAGCGCGGCGAGAAAAAACCACAGGTAATTGAGCATGCAAACGTCTCGCGAGGATGGCCGATTGCGGCCACCCTAACGACGGTGTTGCGTACGGGCAAGTTCAGCCTGCGGTTTGTTTGGCCTTGGCGCGCATTTTGTCGGCCATGACGGTCATTTCGTCGTAGAGCAGTTGCGGGTTTTTCTGCTTGAGCGCCCAGGCCATACGGCCCTGTTCGTGAGGCAGGATCATGAATTCGCCGGCGGCGACGTGCTGATAGATGTAGTCGGCAATGTCGGTCGCGCTGATCGGCGAGCTTTCCAGCAACTTGCCGACCTGGGCTTTCATGGCCGGCGTCGGGCCACGGAAGGAGTCCAGCAGGTTGGTCTGGAAGAACGACGGGCACACCACATGCACACCGATTTCCTGCTGCGCCAGTTCGACCAACAGACTTTCGGACAACGCCACCACGCCGGCCTTGGCGACGTTGTAGTTACTCATGGCCGGGCCTTGCATGAGGGCCGCCATCGACGCGATGTTGATGATCTTGCCTTTGCTTTTTTCCAGCAGCGGCAGGAAGGCCTTGCAGCCCTTGACCACGCCCATCAGGTTGATCGCGATCTGCCAGTCCCAGTCTTCCAGGGACAGTTCACTGAAGAACCCGCCCGAGGCAACGCCGGCGTTGTTGACGATGACATCGATGCCACCGAATTTCTCGTCGCAGGCTTGGGCGAAAGCGGTCAGCTGACTGTAATCGCGCACGTCGCAACGCTGGATAAAACCGTCGCCGCCGGCTTCGCGAACCAATTTCAGGGTTTCCTGCAGACCGGGTTCGCTGACATCCGACAAGGCCAGCTGCCAGCCTTCACGCGCCCAGCGCAGCGCGATTTCGCGACCTAAGCCCGAGCCCGCACCAGTGATCATCATGCGATTTTGCATAGCAAACAGCCTTGTTGTTCCGGGGAAGATGCATCGAGTGTAGCGAAGGACAATGCCCGACCCACGCTCCATCAGATTGCTGAATGGCCCGAGCAAACCGTGGCAGCGCCTGAACCAACTAGACTCAATAAAAACGAAATAAGCCTTTCTTCGAAATACATTAAAAAAACTTGGAATTTTCTTTCATGCGCGACAGTCGGATTTTGTAAGCAGCCTGGTTTTTTTAGCATCCCGGCTGACAGTTAAACGCCAGGTAATTCCAGAACACTTCCAACAAGGAAATAGACATGGGCACAATTCTTATCGTAATCCTGATCCTGTTGCTGGTCGGTGGTTTGCCAGTATTCCCGCACTCCAGAAGTTGGGGTTATGGCCCGTCGGGGATCATCGGCGTCGTGTTGGTGGTGCTGTTGATACTGCTATTGCTCGGCAAGATTTAAAGGTTTAACAGGCAAAAAAAAGAGGCCCTTTTCAAGGGCCTCTTTTTTATTGCATCAAGACTTAGTCCGGCTTGCCGTCAACCACACCGGCGGTGTTGTCGATCAGGCTCTTGGTCGCCGTTTGCAGGAACGCTTCGAGCTTGAGTTTCAGCTCAGCGGTACGCGGTGCATCCGGAACGATCTCGGCGTGAGGTGTCGCGCCCAGTTCGTACTGGTACATCTTCGGCGCCATTTCCTTTTCCTTCGGCAGCACCAGAATCTGATCAGCCGTGATGATGGCGGTGGTCTGCTCGCTACCCGACGGCTTGATCACGCCAAAACCGGTGTCGCCTTCAGGCAGATTAAGCAAATCGCGGCCCCAGCACTGATGACGCACTTCGCCACCGATGCGGCCCATGATGGTCGGCACGATGTCGATCTGCGTGCCCACGGTATGGTCTCGCTCGCCGAACTTTTCCTGGATGCCCGGTGCGATCATCAGCATCGGCACGTTGAAGCGGCCCAGGTCCATTTCGGTGATCTGACGCTCGTTGCCAAAACCGTGGTCGCCGACGATCACAAACAGGGTTTCCTTGAAATACGGCTCCTTGCGGGCCTTTTCAAAGAACTGGCCCAGCGCCCAGTCCGAGTAGCGCATGGCGGTCAAATGCTCGTTCAAGCTACCGCGGTCGGTCACGCGCTCAACCGGCAATGGGCTCGGCAAGGCGTAAGGCGTGTGGTTGGACAGGGTTTGCAGCAACGCATAGAACGGCTTGCCGTTTTCCCGCGCCTTGAGCTCTACCAGACCACGGTCGAACATGTCCTGGTCGGACACGCCCCAGGTCGGATCGGAGAACACCGGGTTCACGAAGTCGTTACGACCAATGAAGTTGGTCATGCCCTGGTTGCTGAAGAAACCCGACTGGTTATCCCAGGCGAAGTCGCCGTTGTAGACGTACACGTCGTCATAGTCACGGGCACTGAGCAATTGCGGCAGGCCGGACAACTTGTGGCTGCCTTCCGGCGTCTGCATCAGGTATTCGAAACCTGGCAGGTTCGGGAAGCACGCCATGGTGGCGAACATACCCTGGTGGGTATGGGTGCCGTTGGAGAAGAAGCGGTCGAACATCAGGCCTTCCTTCGACAGTTTGTCGAGGTACGGCGTGATATTGCCCGGAGCACCCAAGGCGCCCACCGAGTGGCCGGCCATGCTTTCCATCAGGATCACGACGACGTTCTTGATCGGCAGGGTCTTGTCGGCCGGCGGCGTGTAATCGCGACGTACGGCTGCGGTTCCGGCATCCACGAGTTTGTCGTCCGCCATCACCAGCATGTCACGCACGACTTTCTGCGCTTCAGGCTGTGGCAGGGTGGCCTTCCAGATGTTGTCGCGATCTTCGGACATCCGGCTCTTGGCTGCGGCGACCAGCGACAAGGTGCCGTTGAGGCCCAACTGGTTGGCGAAGTTCGAGTCGGTGGTGTAGACGTCACCCCAACGCAGTGGCGGGCCCTGACGCAGGGTGCCACGAGCGGCGACCACGCAGACCAGCAGGCAGACGACAAACACCGCGATGCGTGAGTACCACGGGGCGACTTTGCGCGTGCCGATGCTGCCGCCGCTGAAGGGACCACGAGGACGGGTGGCGCGGTCGGCGCCCTTGAACGCCAGGGTCAGGATCAACGTGCCCACGGCCCAGGCCAGCAGGTAGCGAACCACCGGAAAACCGTACCAGAGCATGCTCATCACGGTTTTCGGGTCTTCCTTTACATACTGGAAGACCAGGCCGTTGAGGCGCTGGTGGAACTCACGGTAGAAGTCCATCTCCATCAGGCCGAGGAACAGCGCGATGCTCGAGGCAATGGTCAGCCAGAACCGGAAGAATCCGCGTGCGGCCATCGCCCGGGCGCTGAACAGCGCCAGCAGTAATGGAATGCTGAGGTAGACCACCAGGCGCAGGTCGAAACGCAGACCATTGGCGAACGCTTCGAGAAAGGTCGAGGCCGGGGTGTCGAGGATCATCTCGCGGTTGTAAACCAGCAGCGCAACGCGCAGCAGGCTGAACATGACCATCATGACCAGGGCACACAGCAGCGTGTAGGCCAGATGCGATTTGACGGTCGGTTGCAGCAGGCGACTAGAAGCTCGCTGCTGACTCAGGGCGTCCGGGTTTGCCATGTCGTTTTAGGACCCATTGGAAGTTGAAGTTTCAAAAATACAGCTGCGCCTTGCCCTCTGTTGGCCAGTACTCGGCCCCGGGGCTTGCGCGGTGCGCAAATGTTGCACGATCACTCGCGGCATTGCCATTGATTACTGCCCGCATGTTGGCGCGGGCGAATTGTCTTGGAGGCTTTGTGAAAATTTCGTGCAACGTATATTCGGAAACAAAATAAAGTCCCCCAGCTTCTGATGCCGGTTAGTTCGGGGGCGTATTTGTTTCGGCAGTGCTCTTTGATCGGGGGCATATCCGTTTCTGCGGTAACGGCGGCTGGCGGTTTCGCTCTTACAGCGAGTCACTTGGAAAAGCCCCAAGTAACCAAGGGCTCCTGCCCCGCCATTCGGTGCCTCGCTTAGGCTCGGCATGCCCTCACTCCGGCATTGCTCCGGGGGCCCGCCGCCATCGGCCATCCATGGCCGGGGGCGGCTACCGCGGCATCCTTGCCGCGGTGCCCCCTGCGCAACGCCTGCGTTCGGCCTCTGGGAAAGGGGCAACAGATCAAAATCAAAAGCCACAGCCACAGCCAGATCAAAAGATCGCAGCCTCGTTTCACTCGACAGCTCCTACCGGGGGGGCGGGGGTGTACGCACGCTCCTTACCACTCAACAGGCCGAGCGTTAGCTCGCCTGCAGCATTTGATCTTGATGCACCGCCGCCTCGAGAGGCCGAGTGGAGGTTCTGCGCAGTGGGCAACCCGGCATGGATGCCGGGTTAGCCGCCCCCGGCCATGGATGGCCGATGGCGGCGGGCCCACGGAGCAGGACCGGAGCGAGGGCATGCCGAGCCTAGGCGAGGCACCGAACGAAAGGGGTAAAAGCGCTTTGGTTACTTTCGCGCTTTTCGAAAGTGACTCGCTGTAAAAGCGAAACCGCCAGTCGCCATGACCGAAGAAACGGATATGCCCCCGATCAAATAACCCGCCATACCCAATAGAAAACGCCCCGAACCAGTCAGGGCGTTTTATCAAAAGAGCAATTACTTCTCAGCGCGTTCTTTCAGGGCTTTCAAGGTATTGAACGGCGCATCGACCACAAACTTGTTGGCCACCATCGACGGTATGCTACCGCCCGGCTCAGTGTGCACCTGATAGGTCACTTCGATCTGATCGCCCTTGGGCACGAACTTCCAGAAACCGTCGACCTTGGTAACCCGCACAAAGCCTTTTTCTTCAGGAATATACTTCGGCACACCTTCGAGTTTGCGGGTCAGGCTGCCATCAGCCCCTTCGACAGTGGTCACATGCAGCACCGAATCACGCGCGGTAACCGGCCAAGGAGTATTGAACTGGGTGTAGGTCCAGCTTTGATCGCCTTCGTGCTTGAGCAACTTCTGGGTTTTGCAGTCGTGAATCCAGGCGCAAGCGCCTGGCACGTCTTCCTGCAACGCGCGCAGTTTGGCAATGGTGGTCTTCATCAGGGTGACGCCCTGGTAGGCCTTGTAATCGGAGCCAGCCACTTCACTCAAGGAAACCTTGATGCCGTCTTCGTTCTTGGCAACTTTCCAGTCTTCTGCCTGAGCGGCCGTGGAAGCCAGCAAAACAGTCAAACCACACAACACAGCCATACGATGCAGCGAACCCATAGTCTTATTCCTTATTGTTGAAGATCCGTTCGTTGAACACATCACGCCGCCGTCATTTGCTCCCACCAACCCAGCAATTTGATCGCTTCGTCACCGCTGCTTCCGCAGACTTCGACGTCGGCTTCGAACGCCGAACACACTGCAGGACGTTCCGGTTTGCCGAAAATGCCGCACAGGTTATCGACAGAGAGTTGTACGCAACGTTCTCCAGCGGGCTTGCCATTGGGCATGCCGGGAATCGGTGAACTGATGGAAGGGGCAATGCAACAGGCGCCACAGCCTTCACGGCATTTCATGACGACGAGCTCCTCGACGGGCGATGTGTTAAAGGACGTGGCACAGGGTAACCGCTAAAACGCTTGTTTAAAATTACCTGGACCCGGGTTTTTTCGCTTAAACGAGCGTGACTGACCAGTCTCCGACAAAGCGTCTGGCCAGCAGGTCACGGACGGGAAGAAATTATCGTTTGAACTCAAATTCCAGGGCTGCGCCTTCAACTTCACGGCGCTCTTCGTTGCGCAGTTGCAACTGCATTTCGTTGCTGATCAGCCTTCCGTTGAGCTGAAACGGACCAGCCTTGTCACCAAACATTTGCGGCAATACCGCATCGTGCCGTGGCAACGCTACCGTACCGAGCGGTTTTAACTCCTCGGCCATGTCTTGGGGCAGGCTCAAATCCAGGTCGGCCGACGGAAGCTTGGTTTTCACGATCTCACTGGCGGCTTTGGACTTGGAGGCAATCGGCGGTCGCTTTTTCACCTTGGCCGCTTTCTTTTTGACCGGCGCGGCTTTCTTGGCGGGTGCCGGTTTTTTCGAAGTGGCGCTGGCTGCCGGTTTTTCTTGAACGGAAGCCGCCAATACGCCTTCGGCCTGGAAGGTCATCAGCAGGCAGATCGATAGCCAGACAGCGGGAAAAATCGGCTTCATGGACCCAACGGTACAAACGGCAGGAGCCATATGCTCGCCTGTTGCACGCGACATGACAAGCTCGGGCAGGAATAACCTGCCCGCCCCCTCAAAAGCCGCCGACCATCTCCTGACAGAGCTGGGTGGCGAGCATGCCCAGGGTCATCAATGCACGTTCGGCTTCACGGTTCCAGGGTGTGCCGCAGTTCAACCGAATGCAGTGATTGAACTGCTCGGTGTTACTGAAAATCAGCCCCGGCGCGATGCTGATGCCCTGCTGCAACGCACGAACGTGCAGCTCCTGCGTGTTGACCCGCCCCGGCAGGCTGACCCACAGAATGAAGCCGCCGGTCGGCCGGGTCATCTGCGTGCCTTCCGGGAAGTATTGCTGCACCGCCAGCTGGAAAGCGCTGAGGTTCTTGCGGTACTCCTGACGGATGTAGCGCAAATGCCGGTCGTAACCACCGTTCTCCAGATAGGCCGCGATGCCCATTTGCGTGACGCTGCAGGCCGAATGGGTGCTGAAGGTCTGCAGACGCTGGATTTCCTGCTGGTACTTGCCGGCAATCATCCAGCCGATCCGCACGCCCGGCGACAGGGTTTTGGAGAAGCTTGAGCAATAGATCACCCGATCCAGCCGATCGTAGGCTTTGAGTGATTTGGTACGACCCTGCTCGAACATCAGTTCGCCGTAGATATCGTCTTCGACAATCTGGATATCGAAATCCGAGGCCAGGCGCAGCAGTTGCTTTTGCCGCTCTTCGGGCATGGTGCCGCCCAATGGATTGCTCAGACGAGTGGTCAGCACCAACGCCTTGATCGACCACTGGTTGGCCGCCAGCTGCAAAGCTTCGAGGCTCATACCGGTGGCCGGATCGCTCGGGATCTCGATGACCTTGAGGCCCAGCAGGTCAGCCAGTTGCAGCAAACCGTAGTAGGTCGGCGACTCGGCGGCGATCAGGTCGCCCGGGCGGGTCAGCACTCGCAGGGACATCTGCAACGCATCGACGCAGCCGTGGGTAATGACCACTTCCGACGGATCGACCACCACGCCGGCATCGCGCATGCGGATCGCCACTTGTCGGCGCAACGGTTCGAAACCCGGGCTGAACATGTAGCTGAACGCCCGCGGGCTATGGAAACGGGT
The DNA here is from genome assembly GCF_059716185.1 of Pseudomonas sp. LBUM1645. Taxonomy (NCBI): domain Bacteria; kingdom Pseudomonadati; phylum Pseudomonadota; class Gammaproteobacteria; order Pseudomonadales; family Pseudomonadaceae; genus Pseudomonas; species Pseudomonas sp. LBUM1645. The sequence continues at coordinate 1,733,626 of NZ_CP166811.1, read as the reverse complement.
GACTTTGGCCAGTTGCTGATGCAGCGCCCGCACCGGCAGATAATCAACGCTCGGTACGGCTGCACCCAAGGGAAACACACCTTCGCGGCGGGATTCGACCAGGACTTGTTGGATGATGCTGCTGCGAGTGACCAGACCTGGTCGCTCGACCCGGGCGATGTCCGGTGTCGGCGCAGTCAGGGCCGGGGTCTGGTGCACGTAGTAACCGGACTGCGGCCGGGCGCGGATCAGCCCCTGATCCTCGAGGTTGGCGTAAGCCTGCAACACCGTCGCATGGCTGACGTTGAGCTGCGAGCTCATCTTGCGCACCGAAGGCACGCGCTCCCCCGGTTGATAGACGCCACGGCGGATGTCTTCAGCCAGTTGTTGAGCAATACGTTGGTAGAGCAAGAGATTGGTCATGACGCAGCACTCGATTTCACGGGCATTTTATTCTTGTGTGAAACAATACCGGAACAGTTTAGAAGTGTACTGGGACAGTTGCCACAATAGTCGACCGTACAGTGCAGTGTCAGCAAAAACTGTACTGTTTTGTGAGTTGATTAGCAGGCGTAAAAAAACCCGGCGCTGACAGGCAGGCCGGGTTGTAGGAGCTGTCGAGTGAAACGAGGCTGCGATCTTTCCTGGCCTACTTGAGTATGAGCAAGATCAAAAGATCGCAGGCTCCGCCAGCTCCTACCGGGCAGCGCCGAGCTGGCCTTTTTTGTCAGAGAACACAATTTCTACCCGACGGTTCTGTGCACGCCCCCGTTCGGAGGCGTTCACGTCGACCGGATATTCATCACCGTAGCCTTCGACCTGAATACGTTTATCGTCGATGCCCAAATCCATCAGCACGTCCGCCACCGATTGCGCACGGTCACGGGACAGCTTGAAGTTTTCCTGCTTGCCGCCGGTACTGTCGGCGTAGCCTTCGATGCGCACCACGCGCTTGGGGTTGAGCTGCAGGAACTGCACGATCTTCAACACCACGCGGTTCGCCGAGTTTTTCAACTCCGCTTCGCCCGTGTCGAACAGCACGTCGCCCAAGGTCATCACCAGGCCACGGTCGGTCTGGGTGGTCGCCAACGCGACAATCTGTTCTTCGAGCCACTTGCCCTGCTGCTGCACGCTGAGCAGTTTGGATTCGCGCAGGGCCAGCTGCAGGCGCTGACGCTCCAGTTCGAGCTTCGCCGCACGTTCTTCGTTGAGTACCTGATTGGTGTGTTCGCGCGCGATTTCGCTATAGCGCTCACTCAGGTAAGCGTAATGCAGCACGTCCGATCCACTGCCCCAATAGCTGGACAGACGATCGGCGCGGGCCAGCGACTCACCGGCGCGAATCACGTCCTTGGGCGCAATTCGCAGCACGTTGGAGTCTTCCTTGACCTTCTGGAAGTCAGTACTGGCCTGCTGCAACGCGGCCTCGCTGTGCTGACCGGCACAACCATAGAGGCTGGCGCAGCCTGCCAGGATCAAACCGCCCAGGGCTTTGGTCTTGAGGCTCATTGGGCATCTCCCAGTTGCTTGCGCAGGCGAGTGATGCGGGTATTAAGCACGTTCAACTGCTCCTCGCTCTTGAGGGTCAGAACCCGGGCTTCGGCCAGACGCGCGTCCAGCTCGGCCTGCTCGGCCCGCATGCGCGCGTTCTTGAAGGATTGGTCGTTAATGCTGCCCTTGGCGCGGTTGAACTTGTCTTCGGCCAGTTTCATTTCCGGCACGTCGGCGGCGGTGGCGCCCACGGCCTTGGCCTGTTCGAGTGCCTGTTCGGTCAGGCGCATTTGTTCATTCGGCGCCGGATCGGCTGCACAACCCGCCAGAGCCAGAACGGCCAGGGCAGCGAAAAGAGGTCGAATACTCACTAAAAATCCCTACTGTTTTGGGGTACTGACGGGTTGTTGCGGCGATTGCTGCGGTTGTTGCTGTTGCGCTTTCCAGCGCTCGATATTGCGTTGCAGCACGGCTTCCGTCAGTCCGGACGCGGGCAATTCTGTCATCTTTTTGGCCAGCTGTCCGCGCAACCACGGATCGTTGCAGGCGGAGTTGTGGGAAACCGCGAGGAACAGGCCGGGTTTGTCGATCGGTTGAGGACGGGCGATCAGGTCGTTGGCCAGGTTAAGTGTCTGCGCGGCCGCCATGCCCGAGTAGCGTCCGGCAAGGACAAATTCCACCTCGCCCAGCAGCAATTTCTGAAAGGCCTGGGTCAAGTTAGGTGTACGTACGAGGGTCAATTGCTGCTCGGCGAACACGCCAAATACCGGGGTCATACGAGACTTTTCCGACAACGCGCCGGGATGACCGTGAAGGTCCTGCGCTTCGTTGTAGACCAGTGTCGAGTCTTTGCGGGTCCAGACCAGGTAATCGTTTTCCAGTAACGGAGGATGAATGTAATCCAGAGTGTCCAGTTCGCTGACCGTCAATGACGCATCCGCCAGCATGTCCATTCGCCCACTGCGCACTTCGTCCAGGGCCTGAGAGCGTTTGCCGGCGTAAAGCAGTTCGACCTTGATCCCCAACTCCCCCGCCACTTGCTGCAACAGGTCAGCACTGGCGCCGATCAGGTGCTTGGGGTTTTTCGGGTCTTGCCACAGGTACGGTGGCGCGTCCGGGCTGCCGGTGACCACCAGGCGTTCGCACTTGCCCGCGGCGACGGACAGCGTCGGCAACACCGTCAGACCCAGCAGCAATGACCAGCCACACATGCGGCGCAAATCCATGGCAACACTCTCCACTCAAACCCGGTTACATCGACTGTAGGAGCTGTCGAGTGAAACGAGGCTGCGATCTTTCCGAGTTCACTTGAGTATCAAGAGCAAGATCAAAAGATCGCAGCCTCGTTTCACTCGACAGCTCCTACACAGCTCCTACAGAAGAACAAAAAAAAAGCCCGACCAAAAGGTCGGGCTCTTTATAAGTCAGGCCGCTGGATTAGACCAGCTTCTCGAACTCAGGGATTGCTTCGAACAGGTCTGCCACCAGGCCGTAATCGGCCACCTGGAAGATCGGCGCTTCTTCGTCCTTGTTGATCGCGACGATCACTTTGGAGTCTTTCATGCCGGCCAGGTGCTGGATCGCGCCGGAGATACCGACCGCGATGTACAGCTGTGGAGCAACGATCTTGCCGGTCTGACCGACCTGCATGTCGTTGGGTACAAAACCTGCGTCAACCGCGGCGCGGGAAGCACCGACAGCAGCGCCCAGCTTGTCAGCCAGGGCGTACAGGTGTTTGAAGTTGTCGCCGTTCTGCATGCCGCGGCCGCCGGAAACGACGATCTTGGCAGCGGTCAGTTCCGGACGATCGGACTTGGCCAGTTCTTCGCCGACGAAGCTGGAAATACCAGCATCGTGAGCAGCTGCAACGGCTTCAACAGCCGCCGAACCACCTTCAGCCGCCACCGGGTCGAAACCGGTAGCACGCACGGTGATCACTTTGACCGCAGCGTTCGATTGAACGGTGGCGATGGCGTTACCGGCGTAGATCGGGCGCTTGAAAGTGTCAGCGCTTTCGACCGAGATGATCTCGGAGATCTGGTCAACGTCCAGCTGAGCGGCAACGCGCGGCAGGATGTTTTTGCCGTTGGAAGTCGCGGCAGCCAGGATGTGGCTGTAGCCCTTGCCCAACTCGGCCACCAGAGGAGCAACGTTTTCCGGCAGTTGGTGAGTGTAGGCGGCGTTGTCGGCCACCAGCACTTTAGCCACACCAGCGATTTTCGCAGCGGCTTCAGCCACGGCGCCAGCGCCTTGACCGGCAACCAGTACGTGGATGTCACCACCGATTTTAACGGCGGCAGCCACGGTGTTCAGCGTGGCCGGGGCCAGCACTTTGTTGTCGTGTTCAGCAATAACCAAGATAGTCATTTAGATTACCTTCGCTTCGTTTTTCAGTTTCTCGACCAGTTCAGCCACCGACTTGACCTTGATACCCGCGCTGCGTGCAGCTGGCGCTTCGACTTTCACGGTCTTGTTGGTGGAGGCGGTGGAAACGCCCAAAGCGTCCGGAGTCAGCACTTCGAGAGGCTTCTTCTTGGCTTTCATGATGTTTGGCAGGGACGCGTAGCGCGGCTCGTTCAAACGCAGGTCGGTGGTGACGATGGCCGGCAGTTTCAGGGAAACTGTCTGCGCGCCGCCGTCGACTTCGCGAGTCACGGCAACGCTGTCGCCGCTGATTTCGACTTTGGACGCGAACGTGCCCTGACCGTAGCCGCTCAATGCCGCGAGCATCTGGCCAGTCTGGTTGTTGTCGCTGTCGATGGCTTGTTTGCCAAGGATCACCAGCTGAGGCTGTTCCTTGTCGACAACAGCCTTGAGCAGCTTGGCAACGGCCAGCGAAGTCAGGTCTTCAGCGGATTCGACGAGGATGGCGCGGTCGGCACCCAGAGCCAGCGCGGTGCGCAGTTGCTCTTGAGCGGTGGACGGGCCGATGGAGACGACGACGATTTCAGTCGCAACACCTTTCTCTTTCAGGCGTACGGCTTCTTCCACTGCGATTTCGCAGAACGGGTTCATCGACATCTTGACGTTGGCGAGGTCGACGCCGGAATTGTCCGCCTTGACGCGAACCTTGACGTTGTAATCCACAACGCGTTTGACAGCTACAAGAACCTTCATGGATTCCTCGTTACTCTCCGGTGAAAAGAAAGTCGCCTAGGCGAACCTGGCGGTTTGATGCTCATCGGCGCAAGGGCACCTCTAAAAACGCTGGCAAAGGTGTCAAGTGACAAGCGCTCACGATGAAGATGACCGTTCGTCAGTGGTGACTGACGAGTCATTCATTATCGCGGCGTGTAAACTGCGCGCCAGAACCTGCGCTGCGCATCACCTTGTACTGCCATCGCCCTGTCTTTAGAGGTGCTCTTGATACCAACAGTCAGCCTACGGCGAGCGCAAAACCGACCGTATATTGACCGGAACGCCTATTCCGGTCAATACGGCAAAATGGCCAGTCATAAGCCGCGTGACTTTGATTTCTCTGGCTTTGAGCCGATTCAAACAAACGTTTGTATTGGACGCTAGGAGTGGTGTAGATATAATGCGCCACCTTAGAGAGAAAGGTGGCTCATCGATTGTCCTCTTCCGGCATTGCGCAGGAATTCATGGATGCGACACCAAACCTCCAATTAGAAAAAAAACTGTTGAGCCTTGAGTAGGAGATAACCTGTGGAACGCGAATACATGGAATTCGACGTGGTCATCGTCGGTGCCGGCCCCGCTGGTCTTTCCGCCGCCTGCCGCTTGAAGCAGAAGGCCGCTGAAGCCGGTAAGGAAATCAGCGTCTGCGTGGTCGAAAAAGGCTCCGAAGTCGGTGCTCACATCCTGTCCGGCGCCGTGTTCGAACCACGCGCCCTGAACGAATTGTTCCCTGACTGGAAAGAACTCGGCGCGCCGCTGAACACGCCGGTCACCCGCGATGACATCTTCGTTCTCAAGAACGCCGACAGCGCGCAGAAGATTCCTGACCTCTTTGTGCCCAAGACCATGCACAACGAAGGCAATTACATCATCTCCCTGGGCAACCTGTGCCGCTGGCTGGCTCAGCAGGCCGAGAACCTGGGCGTGGAAATCTACCCAGGCTTCGCCGCTCAGGAAGCGCTGTTCGACGAGAACGGCGTGGTTCGCGGGATCATCACCGGTGATCTGGGCGTTGACCGCGAAGGTAACCCAAAAGAAGGCCTGTACACCCCAGGCATGGAACTGCGTGGCAAGTACACGCTGTTCGCCGAAGGTTGCCGTGGCCACATCGGCAAGCAACTGATCAAGCGCTTCAACCTCGACACAGATGCCGACGCCCAGCACTACGGCATCGGCCTGAAAGAAATCTGGGAAATCGACCCGGCCAAGCATCAACCAGGCCTGGTGGTCCACACCGCCGGTTGGCCGCTGGACATCATGGGCACCGAGAACACCGGCGGCTCGTTCCTCTATCACCTGGAAAACAACCAGGTCGTAGTCGGTCTGATCGTCGACCTGTCCTACAGCAACACTTACCTGTCGCCGTTCGACGAGTTCCAGCGCCTCAAGCATCACCCGGTGCTCAAGCAGTATCTGGAAGGCGGCAAACGCATCAGCTACGGCGCTCGCGCCATCAGCAAAGGCGGCCTGAACTCGCTGCCGAAAATGGTCTTCAAGGGCGGCGCGCTGATCGGTTGCGACCTCGGCACCCTGAACTTCGCCAAGATCAAAGGCAGCCACACCGCGATGAAGTCCGGCATGCTCGCCGCTGAATCCGTGGCCGAGGCGCTGTTCGCCGAGAAAGACGGCACCGAAGAGCTGACCACTTACGTCGACGCGTTCAAGAAGAGCTGGCTCTACGACGAACTGTTCGCCAGCCGTAACTTCGGTCCGGCGATCCACAAGTTCGGCGCCATCGTCGGCGGCGGTTTCAACTGGCTCGACCAGAACATCTTCGGCGGCAAACTGCCGTTCACCTTGCACGACACCAAGCCGGATTACGCTTGCCTCAAGCTTGCGGCCGACTGCAAGAAGATCGACTACCCGAAACCGGACGGCAAAATCAGCTTCGACAAACTCAGCTCGGTGTTCATCTCCGGTACCAACCATGAAGAAGAGCAGCCGTGCCACCTGAAGCTGACCGACCCGAGCATCCCGATCGCCAAGAACCTGCCGCTCTACGATGAGCCTGCCCAGCGTTACTGCCCGGCCGGCGTGTACGAAGTGGTGACCAAGGAAGACGGCGAGAAGCGCTTCCAGATCAACGCCCAGAACTGCGTTCACTGCAAGACCTGCGACATCAAGGACCCTGCACAGAACATCACCTGGGTGGCGCCGGAAGGCTCTGGCGGCCCGACTTACCCGAACATGTAAGTCGAATGGCTGAACATAAAGGCTCCCGAACGGGGGCCTTTTTGTTGTCTGCGATTTAAGCAACAACACCGCTCAATGTAGGAGCCGAGCTTGCTCGCGATAGCGGTGTGTCAGACGACAGCGATATTGGATGGCACACCGCTATCGCGAGCAAGCTCGGCTCCTACAAGGGATTCGTGGTGTGTCAGGCAGCGCGCTCATCGCCCGGATTACGCTCGAAGTAGCGCTTGTACTCGCGACTGAACTGCGACGTACTCTGATACCCGACCCGATGCGCCACCTGCGCCACACCCAAACCCTCAGCGAGCAACAACTGCTGGGCCCTGAGCAAACGCAAGCGCTTCAAATACTGCACCGGCGACAACAACGTGCTGCGTTTGAAATGCTCATGAAAGGTCGACGCACTCATGTTCGCGCAACTGGCCAAGGTCTCGACGTTCAAGGGTTCGGTGTAATGCGCATGCAGATGGCTGAGCGACGCCGCGATTCGGGCGAATTGCCCCTGTTGCTCGACCAGCGCCCGCAGCACATCGGCTTGCGGCCCACGCAAAGCAACGAACAACAATTCCCTCAACCGCGCCGGCCCCATAACCTGGCATTCCAGCGGATCGTGCAGACAACGCAACAGCCGCTCCACGCAACCACGCATCGCATCGTCGAGCACCGCCGAGGTCATGGACTCTGGCGTTTGCGCCGCAATACTGCGCCCCGGCGCCAGCCCCATGGCCAAGACCAACTCACCGAGCAACACCCGGTCAATGGCAATCGAAACCCCGAGCATCGGGCCATCGGGTGCTGAAAACGTCTCGCATTCGAACGGCACCGGCAATGCCTGAATCAAATAATGCCCGGCGCCGTATTCCAGCGTACGCGGCCCCAGATACGCCAGTTTGCTGCCTTGGGCGATGATGACCAGACTCGGCTCGTAAATCTGCGGGCCGCGAGCCACATCACAACTGGCCCGCAAAACCTGCACACCCGGCAACGCCGTTGGCGCGAAACCGTCGCGATTGGTCAAAGGCTGAATCAGCGAAACCAGCGTGGCATTGGCATCCAGATGACGGGTCAACAACATGAGGGCTCTTCACAAAAAAAGTCGCGGAAAAAGGGATGAAAGCATCATCGCAGGTCTGATGGCCAATGCGACCCATTGAAGGCTGATGCCGGAGGATTAGGCATGACACCCGGAGGAATCGCCATGGCCGGTGACAGGTACGGCGCCCAGAATGCCCCACCTCACCTGTCACTGTTTTTGCGAGGTTCATCATGTACACAGCCATCGGATACGCCGCCCAGTCGGCCACCACTCCCCTCGCCCCCGTGAAATTCGAGCGTCGCAGCCCACGTGCTGACGACGTTGCGATCGATATTCTCTACTGCGGCGTCTGCCATTCCGACATCCATCAGGCACGCAACGAGTGGGGCATCGCCGTTTACCCACTGATGCCCGGCCACGAGATCGTAGGTAAAGTTACCGCCGTCGGTGCGAACGTCACTAAACATAAAGTCGGCGATTTGGTCGGTGTCGGCTGCATGGTCGATTCGTGCCGCAGTTGCGAAGCCTGCCAGTCGAACCTCGAGCAATATTGCCTCGAAGGTCCGACCATGACTTACGCCACCCCGGACCGCGTCGATGGTAGCAACACCATGGGCGGCTATTCCGACAGCATCGTGGTCAGCGAGCACTTCGTGGTGCGCATCCCGGAAAAACTCGATCTGGCCAGCGCCGCTCCGATCCTGTGTGCCGGCATCACCACCTACTCGCCGCTCAAGCACTACGGCGTGAAGGCGGGCGACAAGGTCGGGATTCTCGGCATGGGCGGCCTCGGCCACATGGGCATCAAATTCGCCAAGGCGATGGGCGCGGAAGTGACGCTGTTCACTCGCTCGGCGAGCAAGGCTGAAGAAGGTCGTCGCCAAGGTGCGGACCACGTGATCGTGTCCACCGATGCCGAACAGATGAAGGCCGCCGCAGGACATTTCGACTTCCTGCTGGACACCATTCCGGTGCAGCACGACCTCAATCCCTACCTCGATACGCTACGTTTCGACGGCGTGCACATTCTGGTGGGCCTGATCGAACCGATCGATCCACCGGTCCACGCCGCCAAACTGGTATTGGGCCGTCGTGTGCTGGCCGGCTCGCTGATCGGCGGCATCGCCGAAACCCAGGAAGTGCTGGATTTCTGTGCCGAGCACAACATCACCTGCGACATCGAAATGCTCGACATCCGCCAGATCAACGAGGCTTACGCCCGCATGATCGCCGGTGACGTGAAGTACCGCTTCGTGATCGATATGGCAACGCTGAAGGTCTAAACCTTCGCGCCGAGTTCTGCCGACAGCCGGGCTGTGACCCCTTTGATCAGGGGAATCAGCTCGGCCATTTTCTCCAGCGGCATATACGGCACGGTACTGGCGATGCTGATACCGGCAACGATGCGCTTGCTGGCATCACGGATCGGCGCCGCCACACAGCGGATCGACGGTTCGTTGTCTTCCAGATCGAAGGCATAACCGCCCGCCACATACTCGACCATGCGCTGCTGAAACTGCTCCCAGGACTGCTCCGGGTGCTGCGGCCAGAACTGATTTTTCCCACCCGCCGGCAAGCTGACTTCGTACAGCCGCTGCCATTCTTCCTGCGTGTCATCGAGCATCAGCGCCTTGCCGATCCCGGTGCGCGCCAACGGCATGCGATGGCCAACCCGCGAACGCATTTCCGGGCCATTGCGCCCCGGATTCTTGTGCAGGTACAGCACCTCGTCGCCTTCACGAATCGCCAGGTGAATGGTGTCGCCGGTCAACGCCGATAACTCATCCAGATACGGCCCGGCCAATGTGACCAGCGGCAATTCTTCACGCGCCTGGAAGCCCAGCTCGATCAACTTCGGCCCCAACAGATAACCGACTTGCGGCACCACGCGCAGATAACGCTCGTCCACCAGACAACTGGCCAGACGATGGGTGGTGCTGCGCGTGGTGCCGATCAGCCGGGCGATTTCCTTGAGATCGCGGGCGCCACTGGCCACGGCCTGAACCACACCCAAGCCACGAAGCAGTGTCTGGGTGCCGGTCGGTGCGGCGTCCTTGGCGATTTTTGGGGCGTCTTCCTGCATATCCAGCCTTTACCGTTGAGCGAGTGAACGGGCGGCATTATGGTCGCCCGCATGCCGCAACTACAACTTGATACGCTCGACTTTGCCGACCAGCAAGATGTAGGAAAGCGCGCCAATCAACGCCAGAACCGAGATATAGGTGATCGCCGGGGCGAACGAATCACCGGTAGCGAGGAAACCGATGACAATCGGCGTGGTAATCGCCGACAGGTTGCCGATGAAGTTGAACACCCCGCCAGTCAACCCGAGCAATCGCGCCGGGGCCAACGTTGAAACCAGCGACCAGGTGATCGACGCCAGCCCGTTACCGAAGAACGCCAACGCGAGGAAGGCAATCACCAGCGGTGTCGACTCGACGAAGTTGGCGCCGATGATCGAAGTGGAAATCAGCAGGCCGCCAATGATCGGCAACTTGCGGGCGAACCCCACGGTGTAGCCGCGGCGGATCAGCCAGTCGGAGAAGAACCCCGAACAGAGCACACCGACGAAGGCGGCGAGAAACGGCAGCGACGCCAACAGGCCGGACTTGATGAAGTCCATGCCGCGATATTTCACCAGGTAGGTCGGGAACCACGTCAGAAAAAACCACAACGTCGAGTTGAGGCAGAACTGGCCGAGATAAATGCCCCACAACTTGCGTTTGGTCAGAACGATGCCGAGATCGATCCAGCTGAATTTGGCTTTGACCTTGGCTTGCTCAGCCTGGATATCCACCAGCCCGCCGCCCTCGCGGATCAGCTCGATTTCAGCGTCATTGGCGCCTTTGAAATCCCGTGGCTCGCGATACACCGCGTACCAGATGACCGCCCAGAGAATGCCCACCGCACCGGTGCTGACAAACACCATGTGCCAGCCATATTGATGCTGCAGCCAGGCCAATACCGGCGTCAGGAACGCCAGACCGACGAACTGCCCGGAGGTATAGAAACCAATGGCGGTAGCGCGTTCGCGCTCAGGGAACCAGGTGGTGACCACACGGCTGTTGATCGGATACGCCGGGGCTTCCAGTGCACCGACCGCCATGCGCAATACGAACAATGCGATGAAGCTGGCGGCGAAGCCGAGCATGACGGTGGCGATCGACCATAGCAGCAGCGCGACGCTGTAGAGAATCCGCGGTGGAACCCGATCCACCAGCCAGCCGCCGGGGATTTGCATGGCAGCGTAGGTCCAGCCGAATGCCGAGAAAATCAGCCCGACATGAATCGGGTCGATGCCCAGTTCGCTGGTGAGTGCCGGGGCGGCGATAGACAGGTTGCTGCGGTCCAGGTAGTTGATCACCACGGTGATAAACAGCAGCACCATGATGAAAAAACGCTTGCGACTGGGCGTCACCAACGACGCCTGCCCGGTGAGGGTTTGCGGTTGCATGGGGAATGCCTCTTCTTATGTTTATTGAGGTCGATATAACGGCTGACACCGAATCCCTGTGGGAGCGAGCTTGCTCGCGATGGCGGACTTTCATCCAATATGGATGTCGCCTGACACACCGCTATCGCGAGCAAGCTCGCTCCCACAGGGGTTTTGTGTGGAATTAGAGATCACTCACCACTCAGCAAAACTGCCATCGGCATGGCGCCAGATCGGGTTACGCCAGCGGTGGCCGACGGCCGCGCGTTCGATCACGTATTCCTCGTTGATCTCGATCCCCAGGCCCGGGCCATTCGGGATTTTCACGAAGCCTTTGTCGTAGTCGAACACCCGTGGATCCTTGACGTAATCCAGCAGGTCATTGCTCTCGTTGTAGTGGATGCCCAGGCTCTGCTCCTGGATGAACGCGTTGTAGCAAACCGCATCCAGCTGCAAACACGCCGCGAGTGCAATCGGGCCCAACGGGCAGTGCAGCGCCAGCGCCACGTCGTAGGCTTCAGCCATGTTGGCGATCTTGCGGGTTTCGGTGATACCGCCGGCGTGGGAAGCATCCGGCTGAATGATGTCGACGTAACCTTCGCTGAGCACACGCTTGAAATCCCAGCGCGAGAACAGCCGCTCACCGAGGGCAATCGGGGTGCTGGTCAGCGGCGCCAATTCTTTCAGCGCTTCGTAGTTTTCGCTGAGCACCGGCTCTTCGATGAACATCAGTTTGTACGGGTCGAGCTCCTTCATCAGGACCTTGGCCATGGGCTTGTGCACCCGGCCATGGAAGTCCACGCCGATGCCGACGTTCGGGCCCACCGCATCGCGCACGGCGGCGACGTTGGCCAGGGCCAGGTCGACTTTCTCGAAGGAGTCGAGGAATTGCAGTTCTTCGGTGCCGTTCATTTTCACCGCAGTGAAACCACGTTCGACGGCCTCTTTCGCAGCACGAGCGGTGTCCGCCGGCCGGTCGCCGCCGATCCACGAATACACACGAATCTTGTCCCGCACCTGGCCGCCCAGCAAGTCGCTGACCGACACACCCAAGGCCTTGCCCTTGATGTCCCACAACGCCTGGTCGATACCGGCCAACGCGCTCATGTGGATTGCGCCGCCCCGGTAGAAGCCGCCGCGGTAAAGCACGGTCCAGATGTCTTCGATGTTGCGTGGGTCTTTGCCGATCAGGTAGTCGGACAATTCTTCAACGGCGGCGGCGACAGTGTGAGCGCGGCCCTCGACCACGGGTTCGCCCCAACCGGTCACGCCCTCGTCGGTTTCGACCTTGAGGAAGCACCAGCGTGGCGGAACGATGAAGGTAGTCAGTTTGGTGATTTTCATCTTGTTGTCTCTCTTATAGATGTAGCGCGCTCGGCGCCAAAAAGTCTTAACGCAGAGCGTTCCATGCAGCGACATACGCCTTGGCGTTTACCGCCACTTCCTCTGGCGTCATGCCCGGTTTGAACAAGCCGGAACCTAGGCCGAAACCTTTGACGCCCGCGTCGATAAACACCTGCATGTTGTCCGGCGTGATCCCGCCGACCGGCGCCAGAATCGTTCCCGCAGGCAGCACCGCGAGCCAGGCTTTAACGACTGCCGGGCCCATCTGCTCGGCCGGGAACATCTTCAGCACGTCCGCCCCTTCGGCCAATGCGGCGAAGGCTTCAGTCGGCGTGGCCACACCCGGCGACAGGAACAGCCCCGCCGCTTTCGCTGCGCGCAACACCTTGGCATCGCTATGAGGCATGACGATCACCTGACCGCCCGCCGCTTTCACTTGCTCGACCTGCTCCGGCGTCAACACCGTGCCGGCACCGATCAGGCAATCGGCGGGCAAGGTACTGCGCAGGATGCGGATACTTTCGTACGGCTCAGGGGAATTGAGCGGCACTTCGATGACGCGAAATCCGGCGGCGTAAAGGACTTCGCCGATGGCTGCCGCTTCTTGCGGGCGCAGGCCACGCAAAATCGCGATCAGACCGTTTTGCGCCAATGCTTGCTTGAGCATGTCAGACCTCCAGTCAGGTTTAACGGGATGGGTTGGGTGTGATCAGTCCGGCGGCAACCGCCAGCTGCCACAAGCCGCGTTCGGTGGCCTGTTCGGCCAGGGTCACCCGGGCAAAACCACAGGCATCGAGGGCCCGGCTATAGCGGGCACAGAGTTGGGCATTACCGATGAGGATGATCGAAGGCAGATGAACGCTATTGCGTCGGCGTCGCTGAACACTCGCCAACGCAGACAGTTCATGGCCGATCAACAAGCCGGACAAGTAATCCGGTTGAGCGGTGGCACTCAGTTCGCCAGTCAACCCGAGGCTGCGGGCACTGAACAATGTCGACAACGGCCCGATCTCGCCATCCGCTGACAAGGCCACTTGCACACCACGATCAAAGGCTTGGCCATCGAAGAGCGCGCCCTTTTGCTGGGTGCGCCCGAGAATGCTGTGTTCGCTGAGCACGGCGAAGACTTCGCCGGTCATGAAGGTATCGAAATGCACGATGCAGCCGTCGGTCACCTCCACCCATTTCGAATGACTGCCCGGCAGGCCGATCAACAGATCGTTGCCCGCCTCGCCCGGCAGATTGTGCAGAACGCCGAGTACCTGGGTTTCTTCGCCGCGCATCACGTTTGGCAAACGAGACCGCTGAATCACGCCCGGCACGATGTGCACGTCGACACCGCGAACACTACGAACCGTTTGTAGGGAGATTCCGAGATTGGCGACGTTCGCCGGCGTATCGCGGTAGGCCGCTTCACGCCAGCCTTGTGCGCTGCCGACCATGCCGCAAGCAATCACCGGCAAATCGGGCTGCGCGTCGAGCCAGTCACCGCAGGCCTCGTCAAAAGCCAGTTCAAAACCGTCGGTGCATTCCTGACCCGCGATCATTCGCGGCGTCCTGGGCAGCTGCATGATCCCCGACGACAGCGAACGCTGTTCGAGCACCTGGCCACCCGCGGCGAGTTTGTAAGCACGTAATGAGGTTGTCCCCCAATCGAGCGCGATCAATTGCGCCAGCATCGCTTCACCTGTTTTGTTTATTGGCAGTGAGTGAGCTGGACTATAGACCTCCTAGAGAGGAAATCTCAATATGTAATTAATACTCCCATATATTGGGATTTACTCGAATTGTGGTGTCCATCGTTCTCTGGCCCCAATTCCCGCCCCGACTTCAACCTTCAGCGTCTCCCGCGTCATCGAACCCACCAGGTGGGTATCGCCGTTCTCGGCCGAGATACCGGGTTCGCGCCGGCCATCGCCTCGAATAAGGGTGTAAGCCGTCAGCGGTCTGGAGGTTTGATCCGACCAGGTCACAAGCATCAGTTTCTTGTTGCTGGGTGAGAATGAAGCCAACAGACCGGCGTAGGGCACATCGCGGCATAAACCGACGTCGTCGATCTGGTCGTAAGCCGGTGACAATTCTTCGCGCCATCGAACGATGCAAACCGGCTCGAATTGCAGCCACGTCAAAGGACGATCAGCAGGTTTTAGTGAAACGTGCCGAGGCGCAATTCGAGGATTTTTCACCTCGGCAATAATCCGCGACGTCGGGACGTACATCACTTTCGAATAGTAAGCCGTGAAAGGAAACGCGGTGATGACGACCTTACAGGGCACGTAGTCTTGAGGTTCCAGAAGTCGGACTAACCGTGATCGAGCGATATCCCTAAAGCCAGTCCGGTCTTCATTGTCCTCAAATCGAATAATGGCCAATATTTCATAACGTCGATCGCCCTCGATCAGGCGCATATCTTCTATGCGGCCATAACCTTCCAGCGCAATGTTGTGTTCAACGGAGAAGTCGAGATCACCATCGAGCGAACAATGAAGGCTGGTGCTTATCTGTCCGCCGCGGCCGTGTGCTTCATATAAATGAATCAGGTCCCTGTCTGAAGTAAACCGCACGTCATAGAGCGAATAGCTATCGTGGTTGATCGATACAAATTCGATTCGTGCCGGCGGCACATTGAGATGCAGGCACGACGAACACAGTGCACATAACATCATCAAGGCAAAAAAACGCAGGAAAAAGCAAAAGCGAGGCAGCATTGCAAATGTCGTCCGTGAGCGCGCAAAGGGCGCACAGGGTGCCGGACTAGAGCGGTGGCGACAACTGATTCAGCAGCCCATTGCCATCAGCGATCACCGACCCTCGGCAAACTCCCGTAACACCGCCCCATCCATCCGATACCGCACCCACTCTTCCTGCGGCTGCGCGCCCAACGACTTGTAGAACTCTATCGCCGGTTTATTCCAGTCCAGTACGCTCCACTCAAATCGACCGCAATCATTGGCGCAGGCGATTTTCGCCAGGTGACGCAACAAGGTTTTGCCCGCGCCGCCGCCACGCTGATCGGGGGTGATGTAGAGGTCTTCGAGGTACAGGCAGTTGCTGCCGAGCCACGTGGAATAACTGAAGAAAAACACCGCAAAGCCGATTGGCGAGCCATCGCGCAGACAGATCAGCCCGTGGGCGGTGGCGCCTTCGCTGAACAGACTGCGCTCGATGTCGGCGACGCTGGCGATGACTTCGTGGCGGGCACGTTCGTAGTCGGCCAGTTCAGTGATGAACCCGAGGATTTGCGGTGCATCGCTCGGGGTCGCCGGGCGGATCTCGATCGTCATGGACGTGCCTTCGTCAAAAGTGGAAAACGCCATACTAAGTCGGCAAGCGACGCTCGTCACATATGAAATCAAAACGTCATCCGTGGTGCCTGCTGAAGGCTTTACTCCGGTCAGCGCTAACCCTGAAATCGATAACCACATACCTGACATCGACGCCTTGCGTGATAGATAGATGAAGCTCTCTTCTATCGGGTCAAGGAACCGCGTCATGCCTAGCGCAACACCCCAAGTCTCAAGCAGGTTGTTCGGCCTGTTTTGCCTGGCCAGCTATTTGCTGTCGCTGTCCTATGGCTCGACCTTTTTGCTGTCGTTGTTGATCGGTTCCCGCGGCGGCAACGAGCACGATGCCGGCAGTGTGATTTCGGCGGCGATGCTCAGTACGTTTGCAGCGGTAATCGTCTCGGGGCACTTGTCCGATTTGCTCGGCGCGGCGCGCTCGATTGCGCTGTTCGGCGTCTTGCTGGTGGTCGCCAGCCTGGGCTTCGCCCTGGCGCCAGGCTTTGGCAATCTGCTGTTGTTTTTCGGGCTATTGCTGGGGCTGGGTTGGGGCGTGTTCTACACCCTCGGGCCGATCATTGTGGCGAGCTTGGTAACGCCTGCCCAACGCGCGAAATACTTTGCGCTGTTGTCGGGCAGCATGATGACCGGGATCGGCAGCGGTCCATTGTTAGGCCGCGCAGCCAGTGCGCTCGGGTATCCGATCACTGCGGCGTTTTACCTCGCGGCGCTGGCCAGCCTGATCGGCGTGTTGCTGTTCTGGCGGTTGGATTCGCAGTTGAAAAAAGCACCGGCCCACTCGGCAGCGGTATCACGAATTTCCTGGCGTGCAGCGGCACAAGTGCTGTCGTCCAGAGCGGTGTTCCCGATCATCATGGTCGGCCTCGGTGGGTGCGTTTTCGGCGGTCTGTCGAGTTTTCAAACCAGCTACGCGGCGGCGCGTTCACTCGACTATTCACTGTTCTTCCTCGGCTTCATGAGCGCAGCGATCAGCAGCCGAATGTTGATCGCCGGTTTCGTGGTAAAGCGCGACCCGTTCTGGGCGTCTTGCCTGCTGTCGGGCTTGATGATGGGCTCGATCCTGATGTTCCGGTTTGTCGTCGACGACGGGTTCAGCTACGTGCTGGCGGCGGTGATGCTCGGGGTCGGTTACGGGCTGACCTATTCGGTGATCAACGGCCTGGCGGCCAACGAGGCGCCGAACGGCACCACCGCGCAATCCTTGCTGCTGTTCAGCCTGTCCTACTTTATCGGCGTGTTTGGCTTTCCGTTGCTGGCAGGGAAAATCATCGTCGAACAGGGAATGGCGACGCTGTTGCTCACGGTATTGGCGGTTGCTGTGCTGAATTGGCTGATCAGCGTCGGCCGGCTGGTCTGGCGTCGGGCCGTTACCAGCAAAGCGCTGCAGCAGGCCTAGACCGTTCGTCGTTCATCAGGCACCAATCCAAATCGGGGGCGGACCAACATCAGGTAAGGACTCTAATTAAATGGACCTATCCACATCCATGAAGAGGTAACCATGAACGCCGATAAAAACCTTGAGAACGAAGTCCTGACCCGTCTGCTGCATGCCCATCCAAGCGGCTTGGGCAAAGAGGTCCTGGACAATTACCGGGGGGAGAGAGTCGTGGCCAGCACCCTCGCCACGCTGCAGGATCGTGGATTGATCCAGCATGGTCATGTGATCTGTAACGAGGCCGGTGAGCACTCGTTGAACTTGCCGATCAAACTCAGTGCCGCAGGGGTTGAGGCGGCGCGCAAGCTGGACGTTTAACAAGACGAATCAGGTGGCAGTCGTGCGCGGCTGCGACCGGGTAAGGTCAGGATTGATGGTGAATCTAATGGCCTCATCGCGAGCAAGCTCGCTCCCACAAATCCCCTGTGGGAGCGAGCTTGCTCGCGATGAGGCCGATCAGGCACCGAACGTCTGGCTGATTAACGCATCCACCTCGGCAGTCCCCGGCGAAGTCGCCGGCCCCCACCGAGTCACCGCCAACGCCGCCGCCGCATTAGCCCGCCGCGCCGCGTCAACCGGGACCAACCCTTGCGCCAACCCGGCCACAAATACCCCGGCATGCGCGTCCCCCGCGCCGTTGCTGTCCACCGCCTCAACCTTGAAACCCGGCACATGCTGGCGGTCCCCACGCTGACTGATCCAGCACCCTTGCGGGCCGTCACGCACCACCATCAATACGTCGGCCGGCAGATGATCGGCCAACCGGTTCAAGGCCTCGGCAATATTCGAGGCACCTGTAAACTTCAACGCCTCGACACTGTTGCTGGTCCACAGATCGATGCGCGCCAGCAAGGCTTGCATCAACGGCTCATCCGGCGAATCCACCAGCGGGCCCGGATCGAACACCACGTTGATCCCTCTCGGCAAATCCAGCACCCAATCCACCAGTGCCTGGGCTTTGCCGCCATGCAGCAGGCTGTAGCCGCTGACGTAGACATAGTCACCCGCCTCGGCCGGCACGCTGGCCAGATCCTCGGCCGTCAGCTCACCTTCGGCACCGATATAGGAAATGAAACTGCGCTCGGCCGAGGCTTCGGTCAACGCGACACACAAGCCCGTATCCCTTTCGGCGCGGTGAGTGATGCCGATCCGAATACCTTCAGCCTTCATCGCCTCACGTGCCAGATCGCCGAAACGGCCGGTGCCGTGGCGCCCGAGGTAAACCACCGGCAAGCCATTGCGCTGGGCAGCTGCCATCACATTGAAGCCGCCGCCAGCCTCAAAACTGGCGGATTGCGCCAGCACGTCGCCGCCCGAATGCGGCAGTTTATCCACGGCCATGACCAGGTCGATCATGACCTGGCCGGTGTGCAGCAATCTAGGCATGAGCGTTCTCGGTCAACGCGGCGCGGCGATCCTTGGCGCCACCGAGTACAAAATAAATGCCGCCGGCCACCAGGAACGTCACGATCCAGCCGAGGCCGTTATGGCCCAGCCACGAGTCGGACAGGAAACCGCGGAACCACACGGTTTGTTCGGTCGTGCCGATGGTGGTGAAGCTGAAGCCCAGCACGATCGCCACCGCCCACGCACCGAAGGCGCGCCACTCGATACCGCCGTTGTACCAGTAAGCGCTGCTCGGGCTGACGTCCAGCAGGTCTTTGGGGCTGTAGTAATGACGATGAATCAGGTCGACGACGAAGATCCCGACCCACGCGGTGATCGGCACGGCCAGCAGCGAAATGAAGGTGATGAACGGGCCGTAGAAACTGTCGGCGATCAACATGAAATAGATCGAACCGGCGAAGATCGCAACGATGTCGACGACCACCGCGTAGACGCGTTTGACCTTCAGGCCGAGGGTCAGCGTGGTCAAACCGGCGGAGTACACCGACAGGTTGTTCGACAGCAACAGCCCACCGAACGCGGTGATCAGGTACGGCACGGCCATCCAGGTCGGCAGCATGTCTCGGATCGCGATGATCGGGTCAGTGGCCGAGGCCAGGTCATTGTTGCCCACTGACAGCAGGCCGCCGAGGGTGATCAGCAGCACCAGCGGAATCCCCGCACCGAACGCTGCCGACGCCACCAGACGCGCGGCTTTGACGCTGCGGTGCTGGTAGCGCGACATGTCGGCACCGGCGTTGGCCCAACCGATCCCGGTGCCCGCGGCCATGGTGCCGACGCCGATGATCATTGCGCTCAGCGGTGCAGGCGTGGCGTTGAACACCGCGCTCCAGTCGATGGTGGCGCAGAGGAAACCGCCGACCAGAATGTTCAGCGCGCCGAACACGTAGGTTGCCCACTTCTGGATGACCAGCAAGGTGGCGTGACCGAGACCCGATACCGACAAGGTCAGCAGCACGAAAATCGCAATGAAGATCAACGTCAGCACAGGCGCGCTTTTCGCTTCCACCGGCGAGCCAAACAGGATCGAGCACAGCGACAGCAATACGAACGCGGCGGTGGTGGTGTTGACGGTTTCCCAACCCAGACGCGACATCAGCGAGACCAGGGTCGGACCGATGTTGCCGCGTACTCCGAAGATCGCTCGCGACAACGTCAGGCTCGGTGCGCGACCACGGCGACCAGCAATGGAGATGATCCCGACCACCGCGAAGGAACCAGCGGCACCGAGGATCGCGACGATGATCGCCTGCCAGATCGCCAAGCCGCGAAAGGCTACAAGGGTCGCACCCAGCGGCAGGCCGAGGATGGAGATGTTGGCAGCAAACCAGACCCAGAACAGCTGCAGCGGATGACCGTTGCACTCCGCTTCCGGCACGGGCTCGATGCCACGGGTTTCCAGTTGCCCGGCGCTTGGCCCGGCGGGTGATGAACTCATGTGAAATGCTCCTGTTGCCTTTGTTGTGGTTGTGGGCAATTGCGGAAGTCGACATAACATCCCGGCGGTCCTGGCCGTGTTTGTGCGATCCATTGCGGTGAAAAATTCAAGTAGGTGGCGCGCCTATCGCGAGCAAGCTCGCTCCCACAGGGATAGTGCAATCCTTGAGGTACACGCCGTACCTGTGGGAGCGAGCTTGCTCGCGATGGCGTCAGTCCAGTCAACGCAAAGCTAAAAGCCCCTGCACCAACGGCTCCAACTCCAGATCGTTAACGGTTTTGACCTTGTCGATCATCGCCGCCGGCCAACTCTCAAGGCCCAGGCAAGCCCCGAGCATGGCGCCGAGAATCGCCGCGATGGTGTCGGTGTCGCCGCCAAGGCTGGCAGCCATGCACAGCGCTTCGAACGCGTTCATTTCACCAATGGCCACTTGCTGGGCCAGGGCAAACGAGACCACCACCGACTCCTGTGAAGCCACCGAAGTACCAATCACGTCGTACATCAAATCCGCCAGCAATGCCTTGTCGCTGTCGACACTGATGGTCCGTGCCCAGCTGATACGCGAGGCGATGCGTCCGCCAGCCACCCAGTAACCGTGGCTTTCAGCTTGCTGAGCGACTTGCTGGCCGAGGTTCAACGCTTCGCCCAGGTCCATGCCGTTGATACCGGCCGAGACCACCGCCGCCACCGCCGCCGCACTGGAGATGCCCAGCGTGGTGTTGTGGGTGACCTGGCAAGCCTGCACGACAGCGTTGATGAATCGCTCAGGGTTGGCGACATCCGCTGCGATCCCGACCGGCGTGATGCGCATCGCCGCGCCATTGGTGGTGCCGTAGCGCCCCGCTTCTTCCGGCGAGTGGCCGGCGAGGATCATTTCGATGGCGCGTTTGGTCGAAGGGCCGAGCAAGTCTTGCGAGCCTTTGGCCTGCATTGCGGCTTCCCATTCGATCAACCGTTGGGCTAGCAGCGACGGTTCGATCCGGCCCTCGCCTTCAACCAGCAATTGGCCGACCAGAATCGCCTGTTCGGTGTCATCGGTGATCGAGCCTTTGAGCATGTTGGCGGCGATCGGTTGATCGGGGCCTGCGTCTTCCAGGTCAGTGATCTCGCCGAAGCGCACCTTGATCTCGGCGCGGCTCAGGGATTGGGTCGGCATGCCCAGCGCATCGCCCAGGGCCAGTCCGTAGAACGCGCCCAATGCACGATTGAGCGCGGTCATTTTGACTCTCCAAACTGCAGGTGCAGGCGAAAATGCACCGGGTCGAGCAAGCTTTCGACCTGTTCCATGAAGCGGTTTTGCCGGTCGTAGGTGGTGCGCAAGGCCTTGAGAAAAACCGTGCCTTCCGGACGGCCGAGCAGTTCGGCGTCTTCGGCGTTCAAGGGTTCGGCGCCGATCCATTGATCGCCGCGCTCGCCGATATAGCCGTAGGCGGCCAGGGTGATGGTCAGGGAGTTGTCGATAAGGCCGACCCGCGGCAGGCTTTCCAGGCCTCCGGTGGCGGGCATCAATGAGCGTTCAAGGGAGACCAGCTTGCCTTCGTTGGAACGGCGGCGACGGTCAAGGGTGATGAATTGGTCGGTGCCGAAACGCGGCAACAGGTCAGGACGGGTGACCGCCTCCAGCCGCAGCACTTCGGTATTGATCAGCGCCCCGCTGTCGGCCAGGGCCTGGGCCCAGCCGCTGCGCTGATCGAGCACCACGCCGTCGAAGGTGACGATGGAACCCACCCCGCTTTGCGTCGCGATGTAATTGCGCCGTTTCAACTCAGCCAGGGCTTCGCGCAGCGTGCCGCGGCTGACTTTGAATTCTTGAGCCAATTGATGCTCGCCCGGCAACAGAAAGCCGTCCTCCATGAGGCCGCTTTCGATGCGCCGGATGAGTTCGTCGACCACCCGTTGTTTCTTGTCAAATCGTACCTGTCTAATCATGTACAAAGAGATAACCGAAACGGGGTTGGGCGGGCAAGGGATATTTAGGGGAAGTGACGGAAGGAGTTACTTCGAGAAGCGACCGCTGCGCGGTCAATCGCGAGCAAGCTCGCTCCCACAAGGGTTTGCGGCGGACACATATTTTGTGCACGACACAAGCCCAATGTGGGAGCGAGCTTGCTCGCGAAGGCGTCGGACCCGTCAGCGAAAATCTCAGCGTTGTTTCAAACGATCAATCACCACAGCCAACAGCAAGATCGAACCCCGAATCACATACTGGTAAAACGTATCAATGTTCTTCAGGTTCATCGCATTCTCGATGATCGCCAGAATCAGCACTCCGGCAATCACATGCCGGATCATGCCGATCCCGCCGCTCAACGACACCCCGCCCAACACACACGCAGAAATCACCGTCAGCTCAAAACCCTGGCCAATCATCGGCTGTCCGGACGTCATGCGCGAAGCCAGGATCACCCCGGCCAACGCCCCGATCAACCCGTGCACGGCAAAGATAATGATCTTGGTCCG
The DNA here is from genome assembly GCF_059716185.1 of Pseudomonas sp. LBUM1645. NCBI lineage: Bacteria > Pseudomonadati > Pseudomonadota > Gammaproteobacteria > Pseudomonadales > Pseudomonadaceae > Pseudomonas > Pseudomonas sp. LBUM1645. The sequence continues at coordinate 1,710,970 of NZ_CP166811.1, read as the reverse complement.
GTCAACGTTCACCCCGGCCAGCAGCGCAGCTTCCTGATTACCGCCGATGGCCATGGTGTTGCGCCCGTAGGTGGTGTAATTCAGCAGCCAGCCGAAAAACAGGAAGCAGACGATGGTGATCAGAATCGGCACCGGCACACCCAACAACTGGCCATTGCCGAAGACGAAGAACTGCTCTTGCGACACGCCGACCGCTTTGCCGTTGGCGAAGATGTAAGCCAGGCCGCGAACGATCTGCATGGTCGCTAGCGTGGTGATCAACGCATTGACCCGCAGCTTGGCGATCACGATGCCGTTGATCAACCCGACAATCAGCCCCATGAACAGCGCCGCCACCACACCGAGAAACACGCTGTCGGTGTCGCGCATCACCACCGCTGCGACCACGCCGGCGCAGGCAATCACCGAACCCACCGATAAATCGAAATGCCCGGACGCCAGGCAATACAACATGGTGCAAGCGGCGATCCCCGTCGTCGAAATCGCCAAGCCCAGGCCGCGCATGTTCAATGGCGAAAGGAAGTTGTCGATCAGCAAGGTGCAGAGCACGAAGATCCCGACGGCCGCCAGCAGCATCACCCAGTCATCGAGAAAGCGCCGCAGGTCCAGAGGTTTGCGCTGGGTGGGCAAAGCGTTGTTTTGAATTGTCATAGTCACCTCTCAGTTCGCCACGCCGTCAGCGCGTTGGCGCGGCAAAGCCAGTTGCAGCAGGTTGGATTCATTGGCCTCTGCGCGGGACAACTCGCCGCGCATCGCGCCTTCGCAGAGCACCAGGATGCGGTCGGAAATACCCATCACTTCCATCAGGTCGCTGGAGACCACGATCACCGCGATGCCGCTGGCGGCCAGGTTGTGGATGATCTGGTAGATCTCGGCTTTGGCGCCGATGTCGATGCCGCGAGTCGGTTCGTCGAGCAACAGGACTTTCATCGGCATCGACAGCCAGCGGCCGAGAATGGCCTTCTGCTGATTGCCGCCGGACAGGTACATGATTTTCTGCGCCGCGTTGGGCGTCTTCACTTTCAGCGCTTTGATCTGCTTTTCGGCGTTGTCCTTCTCCCACAGGCCACGCAACAGGCAGCCGAAGGTGGAGTGGGCGCCGCGGGCGCTGATGTTGATGTTCTCGGCGACGCTGGCGAGCGGCAGGATGCCCTCTTTCTTGCGGTCCTCGGGGCACAGCAGAATCCCGGCGGCAATCGCGTCGCGGGGTGAACGCAACTTCAGTTCATGACCGCGCAATTCCAGGCGTCCGGCGGTGTTGCGCTCAAGGCCACTGAGCATGCGGAACAGCTCGGTGCGACCGGCGCCGACCAAACCGAACAGCCCGAGAATCTCGCCTTTGTGCACCTCGAAACTCACTGGCTCACGCAAACCCGGCCCCAGCAAACCATCGACCTTGAGCGCCACCGCACCACGTTGACGGTGGCGGTAATCGTAGATGTCCTGAATGTCGCGACCGACCATGCAAGTCACTAGCTGATCGTGAGTCAGTTCGCTCATGTCCTCGAAAGTGCGCACAAAGCGACCGTCCTTGAACACCGTCACCGCGTTGCAGATGCGGAACACTTCTTCCATGCGGTGGGAGACGTAAAGCACCACTTTGCCTTCGTCGCGCAGGCGACCGATGATCGCCATCAAACGATCAATCTCCCGCGCCGACAGGCTGCTGGTCGGCTCGTCAAACGCGATCACATGCGCACCACGGGACAAGGCCTTGGCGATTTCCACCAGTTGCCGCTGACCGAGGGACAAGCGCCCGACTTTCTCTTGCGGATCGATTTCATCGGCCAGGCCCTTGAGGCAGGCCAATGCCTGTTGCCGCAACGCGCCACGATTGATCAGGCCGAAACTGGCCGGCAGATGACCGAGGAACAAGTTCTCTGCCACGGTCATTTCCGGGACCAGGTGCAGCTCTTGATGGATCACTGCGACGCCACTGCCGATGCTGTCGGCGGTGGACTTGAAGACCATCGCCTGCTCGCCGATCTGCAGGTCGCCGCTGCTCGGGGTGTAAGCACCGCCGAGGATTTTCAACAGGGTCGATTTGCCGGCGCCGTTCTCGCCCATCAAAGCGTGAACCTGCCCCGGATGGGCGACGAAGCTGATGCCATCCAGCGCCTTCACCCCGGGAAAGGTCTTGCCGATCCCGTTGAAGCGCAAGCTGCCGCCTGCACTGTGTTGTTGTGTTTTTGATTGCGCGTGCATAACCCACCTCTTCACACAGATCAGGCAGCCCCGTCGCCAGGGCCACCAATGAAATCAACCGTGCCTCAGTTCCAGAGGCCGATCTTTTCCAGTTCCTGCTTGAAGTTCTCGCGAGTGATCAGCGTCACGTCGTCCATCGCGGTGTATTTCGGCGGTTCTTTGCCGGTGGTGACCCACTCGTACATCATGCTCGCGGTGTTATAGCCCTCGATGTGCGGGCTCGGCAGCATCGAGCCGAAGAAGCCGCTGTTGGCCTTCTTCAATTCGCCGATGGCGTCGGTGCCGTTGATGCCGATGCCGATCACATTGGTCGCGGCAAAACCGGCGCTTTCGGTGGCGCGCACGCCGCCCAGCACGGTGTTGTCGTTCATGCCGCCGATGATCAGGTTTTTCGCTGCGCTCGGCAGTTTCACCAGCGCCGAGTTGGTGGCGTCCATGCTGCCGGGTACGTCGAGGGTTTTCAGCGCCGAGAACAGAATGTGGTCTTTCGGCATGCCGGCGTCTTCCAGCGCTTTGACCGAACCGTCGGTGCGTTTCTTGCCGGTGTCGAGTTCGTTGAAGGTGTTGATCACCGCGTAGGTGTCTTTCCAGTCCCAGCCACGTTTTTTCGCTTCGGTGGCCATGGCGCTGCCCTGCTTCTGGCCGACTTCGAACGCGGCCATCCCGAGGTACGGAACGTGTTCCATGAACTGGCCGCTGGCATCAACGAAGCGGTCATCAACTGCGATGACTTTCAAACCGTTGAGCTTGGCTTTGGCCATGATCGCAGGTCCCAGGGATACGTCTGGCGGGCAGATCACGAAGCCCTTGGCACCGTTGGCGGCGAGGCTGTCGATGGCCGAGAGGGTTTTCTCGCCATCCGGCACGGCGATCTTGATGACGGTGAAGCCCTTCTCTTTCCCGGCCTTTTCGGCAAATGCCCATTCGGTCTGGAACCAGGGCTCTTCCGCCTGCTTGACCAGAAAACCGATCTTCACTTCCTCGGCCGCCAGCAACGAACTGCTCAGGCTGACCGCGGTGACCGCCAAAGCGGCACAGCACAGGGAACGGATCCCACGACGACGATTCATAAGCTGACTCCTTGTTATTTTTTTGAGCGTTATTTGAAAGCCAATCAAACTGTGCAGCTAATAGTCATATCGTATGATGATTGGATTTCAGGCGTAGTTCCGCGCCGGAAACCCGTTTTACTCAGTCGTGGTACATGACCGAGCGACCACCATCGATGGTGATACACGAGGCATTGATGAACGGCGCTTCATCGCTGGCCAGGAAAACAGCGGTCATGGCGACCTCGATCGGCTGACCGATGCGACGTGGCGGATGCAGATCGAAAGCGCGCTGGCGCTCGGCATGCGGGTCGGCAAAACCGTTCCAGTAATCAACGTTCAACTGGGTTTCGATGTAACCCGGCGCGATGGCGTTAACGCGAATGCCCTTCGGCGCGTACTCGATGCCAAGGGCGCGGGTCAGGCCGAGCAAACCGTGTTTGGCCACCGGGTACGGGAAGCAGCCAGGAATGATGTGAGTGGAATGGGTCGAGGCGATGTTGATGATGCTGCCGATGCCTTGCTCGATCATCTGCGGCAGCACCGCTTTGCAGCCATACCAGGCGCCGTCCAGATCGATGGCGAAGCAGCGGCGCCAGTCTTCCTCGGTCATTTCCAGCGGATCGCTGAACACGTTGACCCCGGCGCAATTGACCAGCACATCGATGCGACCGTGCAACTCGATCGCCAGTCTGGCCATGGCGTGCAGATCTTGTTGGTTGGAAACGTCAGCCTTGATTGCCTGAACGTCGAAGCCTTTGTCCCGCCAGTGCGCCGCGACTTTTTCGACTTTCTCTCCCTGGATATCGCTGATGATCAGCTTGGCCTGCTGGGAAGCGAAGGTCGCGACAATCGCCTCGCCGATACCCTGAGCGGCGCCGGTCAGCAGCACGACCTTGTTTTTCAGGCGCTCACCCTTCGGCGGTTCGGGCACCGTTGGCAGGGATAGAGGTTCAGCCATGGATCAAAACTCCTTTTTGAAGGCACGACAAAAACCGGGCATCTGTCGATGTCCGGTCAAAAAGCTTTTTGGAAAATCGCTGCATCACTTCACCTGTTTTGTTTTTTTAAGTGTGAGTGCGTGTAACTGATGGAGCCGACTATAAACCCGACCGCCAAATAATCTCAATATATAATTTTACATCCCATATTTTGGGATTCATCCAGCAAACCGAGTACAGGTTTTTCCGGGCACATCGACTCGAATCGACAGCAACGCACCGTCCAACGGATGGTTGATCGGGCTCGCGGCGCTGGTGATGTAAAGGGTTTTCAGGTCTTCACCCCCGAATACGCAACTGGTGGGGCGGCTGATTGGCAGCTCGATCACGCGATCGACCTGCCCGTCCGGGGTCAGCCTGAGCAGACAGCTGCCATCCCAACGGGCGTTCCAGAGATAACCCTCGGCATCCATCGCCGAGCCATCTGGCCCGCCGCGTTCATGCGGCCCGAACCAGACCCGGGCCGGGTCGAGGTTGCCGTCGGTGCGGATGAAATACTGGTAGAGCGTGCTGTCGAGGCTGTCGGCGAAATACACGGTGGTTGCGTCTTCGCTCCACAGCAACGTGTTCGGGATGCCCAACCCGCGAAGCAACGGCGTGACCCGAGCATCGCGATCGATGCGAAACAGGCCACCGGAACGCCGCACAATGGGCACGTCTTCGCCCTGCTCGCCGATGTTGTTCTGCATGGTACCGAGCCAGAGCCGGCCCTGAGCATCGCATCGGGCTTCGTTGGCGCGATTGCCGGGTTGCGGATCGGCGACGCAGAGCAAGGTCAGTCGCGGCTCCAGGCCGGGGGAATCCAGATCGAGTCGATACACGCCGCTGTTCAACGTCACCAGCGCATCGCCGCTTTCGCAAGGGATGAAGGCAGACACATGCTCGGGCATCTGCCAGATCTGCACGTTAGCGCCGATCAGCCGCAGCGCCTGTTGACCGGCGATATCCACCCAGTACAGCGCCTGGGTCGGCGCATCCCAGAACGGGCCTTCGCCCAGTCGTGCCCGGTGTTCGGTAACCGCAGTCCACGTCATGAAACCTCCTGCATTGTTCTTGTTTTTATGTGGGAGCGAGCTTGCTCGCGATGGCGGTGTAACAGGCAACATTGATGTTGAATGTAATGACCCCATCGTCGGAACGCCGCCCGGAGCAAGCTCGCTCCCACAGGTGATTTGTGTGATCAGCTCGCCTTTTTGTCGGCCATGACTTGCGGGTAGAAGCGCTTGATGGCCAGGTCGGCGTTATCGATCAGGGTCATGCAGGCCCAGACACCCCGCGCGGCATCCCGGGCGGCAATGGCCTCGGCCATGTCTTTGTGAATCGGTAGCGTGCGGCGCAATTCGTCCGGGTCGGCGGCAGACACCTCGAAAGACACCGCCAGCAGCGCGCCGAGGGCCGGGACCATTTGTTCGATGAATTGATTGTGGCTGGCAGCGAGGATGCACTCGTGGAAGAACTGGTCGGCGCGGTTGTAATCGATGCCGCTGTCCACTGCCCGCTCCAATGCGTTGTAAGCCTGAAGGATGGCGTGAACCTGCTCGACGGTAGCGCGCTCGCAAGCCCAGCGCACGGCCATTGGTTCGATGGTGCGGCGCAGGTCGAGCAAGTCGTCGACGAAGTTTTCCGGCAAACCACTGCGCGACAGCCAGCCTACGACTTGTGGATCGAAGAGGTTCCAGCGGCGCACCGGCAACACCCGCGTACCTACCTTGGGCCCGACTTCAAGCATGCCCTTGGCGACCAGGGTTTTGATCGCTTCGCGGATAACGGTGCGGCTGACACCGAGTTGCTCGCCCAGGTCGGCTTCGACCTTGAGCGTCTCACCCGGCTTGACCTGTCCCGTGGCGATCCAGCAACCCAGCCAATCGACCGTCGACGCATGAAAACTGCTGGACATGGACACCTCGATTCAGGGACGGCACAAAGCCGTTCACGATGGGTGTCCACGCTAATCATCATATGATTGAGTGTCAATTTGAATTTTTAGTGCCAATACAAAACAAATTTGGGAGCGAGCTTGCTCGCGATCGCGATGCATCAGACGACATCAATGTCGGATGATAAGACGCCATCGCGAGCAAGCTCGCTCCCACATTTTTACCGATTACGGCTCAAGCCCGATGGGGAAGAACTCGCCAGCGCTCCACACACCCAACCAGCGCTGCCCGTCGATCTCGCGGGTGACGGCCAGTTCCACCAGTTGGTAGAACACGTTGCGGTGGATCAGGGCTTCGAGGTTGGTGCGCACATGCACGTACGGCGCCGGCTCCTGCGTGACCGGGTCGATCACCACGCGCATGGGGTGTTCGCTGCCGGCCTCGGCGGTCTCGTCAACATTGGTGGTGAAACGCAAGACCTGGGTTTCACCCTCGCCTTCGACCTCCACGGCAATCGCCACGAAGGGCGCGTCGTCGACCTTGATGCCAACCTTCTCGACCGGGGTGATGAGGAAGTAATCGTCACCATCGCGGCGAATGATGGTGGAGAACAGCTTGACCATCGGCTTGCGTCCGATCGGCGTGCCCAGGTAATACCAGGTGCCGTCACGGGCGATGCGCATGTCGATGTCGCCGCAGAAGTCGGGATTCCAAAGGTGGACCGGCGGCAAGCCTTTGGTTTTGGGGATTTGCCCCAACAGATCGTTGGCTTTTTGCGGGCCACTCATGGCGTTCTCCTTTTGAATTACTGGTCGCTGAGCCCCAGCAGGCTGCGCGCGTATTGCTCCAGCGGCGGGCCCATCAGGTCTTCTGGCTTTTTGTCGTGGAACGTCAGTAAACCGCCACGACTCTTGATGCGTGCAGTATCAATCAAATACTGGGTGCTGGTCTCGATCAACATGATCTGAATGACACCACCGTCGATACCGAGGCGATCCAGGGCTTCCTGATCAAGCCATTCGTCCGAGTTGCCGATACGGTCATCAGACTTGGCGAACCGGGTATAGAGCAGGTAATGGGCACCGGCGGCACGGGCTTCACCCATGGCTTGATCAAGACCTTCCGGGGCACGGGCGCGGCGGACCATGGGGAAGTATTCGACAAAGCCATCGAAGGCGACTTCGGCGATCACGTTAGGTCGTGGGTAGACAGTACTGCCTGGCGGCACAAAGGCGCCCTGGGCGATATAGACGAATGAGTCCGGTTGAATGCGCAGGTTATTCACACGGCGGCTGTCGCTATGGTCGAGCAACCCCGCGTCGCTCATGTGGTAGCGAGTCCCTTCAGCCAGATCGCTGACATTCATGCAGCCACCAAGCGCCAAAACGGCCAGCAGCAAAACCAGGCTACGCATCCTACCCTCCAGAGGCCGGTGACGGAAAACCGGCGAATGGCCATGGGATGCAGCTTCCGCGCCATCTCGGGAGAGGCATGGCTCTTGTAGCAGCTGCCGAAGGCTGCGTTCGGCTGCGCAGCAGTCGCGAGATCAGGCGATGCGGTGTTCCAGACATATTTTGCTTACAGGATTTACGACTGCTTCGCAGCCGAACGCAGCCTTCGGCAGCTGCTACAGGGATCGTGCTCAGCCGCCGATGATTTTCATGATGGTTGCGCCACCGGAAAATGCCACTTCCTGCTTATCGCCCAAGGCTTTCACCAAGAGTCGCTGCAAAGCCGGCAATGCCTGATGACGGGGCTTGTCCAGCAGGTCGCCGACATAGTGGCGGTTGCTCGACGACAGGCAGCCATGCAGCCAGCCCGTGGAGGACAGACGCAGCCGCGAACAGGTGCGGCAGAAAGGAACGCTTTCGTTGGCGATAACGCCGAAGTAGCCCTGCCCCGGAATCTGGTAACGCACGGCGGTGGCGTCTACCGGCGCATCGGCCTGAAGGTATTCGTAGCGCTCGCCGATCAGGCTGAGCAACTGCTGCAGGCTGACAAACTGTTGCAGGAAAGCATTCGAGTCGCTGGCCAGGTGGCCCATGCGCATCAACTCGATGAAGCGAAGCTCATAGCCACGCTCCAGACAGTAATCGAGTAGCGGCATCACTTGATCGAGGTTCTGCCCACGCAGCGGCACCATATTGACCTTGATCTTCAGGCCGGCGGCGCTGGCCTGATCCATACCGTCGAGCACAGTCGCCAGATCGCCGCCACGGGCAATGCTGCGAAAGGCGCTGGCATCCAGGGTATCGAGGGAAACGTTGATGCGACGAATGCCGGCATCCACCAGCAGTGGCAGCTTCTTCGCCAGCAGTTGACCGTTGGTGGTGAGGCTGATGTCCGCCAGGCCCATCTGCCCGACAGCGGTCATGAAGGTTTCGAGTTTGGGGCTGACCAGAGGTTCGCCGCCGGTGATGCGCAAACGCTCAATGCCCGCCGCTTCAATCAGATAGGCCACGCCACGCGCCATGGCCTCGGCCGACAATTCATCCTGCGCAGCGACCAACCGCTTGCCGTTGGGCACGCAGTAGGTACAAGCGTAATTGCAGGCTGAAGTCAGACTGATTCGCAAATTGCGAAAACGCCTGCCTTGACGGTCAACGATCATGGACTACTCCGGCGGAAGAATATTCGGACCGCTAAAACTTGACTCACAAATCAAGTTTTAGCAAGTCCTATGCCTGAGTATATTCCTGCGGTACTGCGCCACGTAGCGAAATAATGGCGCAATAAGGCAACTGAATGGTTCAGCTGCTCGGGGTGTCGCTATCGCGCTTGCGCTTGTTGCCCATGCGCACGCCGATGTCCATCAGGAACTGGAAGAAGCCTTCCTGATCTTCCAGCACATTGCTCCAGAACGGCGAGTGATACAGCGCCACGGCGCCGTGCACCAGAGCCCAGGAGGCGCAGTAATGGAAGTAAGGCGGAACATCTTCGAGCTTGCCTTCGCTGATCCGGCCCTTGATCAGCAGGGTCAGGCGTTCGAAGTTCGAGGCGCGGATCTTGTGCAGCTCCTCGACCATCTCCGGCACCTGATTACCCTTGACCACCTTCTCTTCCAGGCGATCGAACAACCGATAGCGTTGAGGGTCGCGCATGCGGAATTCGAAGTAGGCCCGGGACAGGGCTTCCTTGTCCTTGTCGACATCGGCCGAATGCAACAGCTCGTTCAAATCGCGCTCGTAATCGAGCATCAGGCGCAGATAAATCTCGGCCTTGGATTTGAAGTGCTTGTAGATCGTGCCTTTGCCGATACCGACGGCATCAGCAATCATCTCGACGGTGACACTGTCTTCACCTTGATCGAGGAACAGCTTGAGCGCGGTATCGAGAATTTCTTGCTCGCGGCGACGAAACTCACGGACCTTACGAGGTTCTTTATGCATAAGAAAAGGTCTGTAGGGGTCAAAATTCGAAGCCGCGTATTATGCCTAACTTGCGCAAAAATGCACGGATCATCCGACCATATATGTGTTTCTTGATGAATTCCGGCAGCCTCGCAGATTAATGAGAACTCAACCGAAGCGCCCGTATTCCAAATTTGTTTAAAAACCGGCGCCGGTAAACTGGACTCGGCGCAATACTGATCAATACTTCAACTGTCGGCGGGACATCTCCCCCAAGTGTTGCGCCGATATAGGTACCAACGGACCGCGTGCCTTTGTTTTACTCCTAATGGTCTTAACCCGGATTCACCCCCCAGAACCCGGGTTTTTTTTGCCTGCGATTTAACCTTTCACATGCGCCAGCGGAAACAGCCGCTTGAAATTCTTGGTGGTTTGCTCGGCAAACCGCTCGTAGGGCTCACCTCGCAACATTGCCAGAAATTCCGCAACGTCGCGCACGTACTGCGGCAGGTTCGGCTTGCCGCGATGAGGGATCGGCGCCAGGTAAGGCGAGTCGGTTTCCACCAGCAATCGGTCAGCCGGCACTTTACTGGCTACGTCACGCAGAGCATCAGCATTGCGGAAAGTGACAATCCCGGACAAGGAAATGTAATACCCCATGTCCAATGCTGCTTTGGCCATGTCCCAGTCTTCGGTGAAGCAATGCAGCACGCCCGCCTGGGGCAGCGCCGCTTCGCGCAACAGGCTCAACGTATCGGCGCGGGCACCACGGGTGTGAATGATCACCGGTTTGCCTGTCTGCTGCGCTGCTTGCAGATGCAGGCGAAATGACTCCTGCTGCAACTCCGCTGCTTCCGGCTCGTAGTGGTAATCCAGACCGGTTTCACCGATCGCCACCACACGCGGGTGGTTGAGCTCGCGCAACAGCCAATCCAGTGCTGGCGCGGCGCCCGGCTGCACATCCAGCGGATGCACGCCAACCGAACAGTCGACGTCGTCGTAACGTTCGGCCAGGGCTTTGACGTCGGCGGCATTCTCGACGCTGACGCCGATACACAGAAAGTGCCCTACCCCGCGCAGACGGGCCGCATCCAGTGCAGCATCCAGGGAGCCGTCGTGGGCGGCGAGGTCGAGACGATCAAGGTGGCAATGGGAATCTACGAGCATAAAAGGGCTGCAACTTACATCGTATGAGTGGGACGGTCGGACTTCAGGGCTCCGGCCAGATGGGTTTCGATTCGACTGCGAGCGGTATTGTCGCCGTCGTTGAATTGTACGCCGACCCCAGCGGCCCGGTTGCCCTGCGCACCTTTGGGGGTGATCCAGGTGACCTTGCCGGCGACCGGAATCTTCTCCGGCTCGTCCATCAGGTTCAGCAGCATGAATACCTCATCGCCCAACTTGTAACTCTTGTTGGTCGGGATAAACAGGCCACCGTTCTTGATGAACGGCATGTAGGCCGCGTAAAGCACGGACTTGTCCTTGATCGTCAGGGACAAAATGCCGTTGCGCGGCCCCGGATTGACGAGTTCATTCATGCTGACCTCCGTTGCTGATGCTCGGAGTCTAGGCTTAGTCGGTCACTTCTGGGTAGGCAAACCCACCCATTGCACCAGCAGCGCCTCCAGCAACAACACCCGATTGAGGTTGGCTTTACTCATCACTTTCTGGCGCTGGGCGAGGATCCAGTCCTGAATATTCAGGACTTTGTCCTGGCCGGCTTTCTGCGCCAGGTACTGAATCACCTTGCGCATGTCCGTCAGTCCCAGGCCTTCTTCGTCCTGAGTCAGCTGATAGCGCAGGATCAGGCTAGACCAGTCACAGAACCAGTCGAACAACAGCAACAGCGGAATCGCATTCCAGCCTTCGGCCAGTTGCGTCGGTGATTGTTGCTGCTTGAGTAACTTCTTCACGCCATCGACCACCAAGGCCCGCTGCTCGCGCACGCCCTGGGTTTGCAAGCTGACGGCGGCCAGTGGCGAACCGGCGGCCAGGGTCAGCAACTCGATGCGCTCTTCTTCCGCGCAGTCCGGCAAAGCCTTCGCCAGCCACGCAAGACTCATGGCTTCGCTCGGCAATGGACAAGCCTGCTGCACGCAGCGGCTCTTAATGGTCGGCAACAGACGGCTGGTCTGGTGGCTGACCAACAGCAAAACGGTATCGCCGGAAGGTTCTTCAAGGCTTTTGAGCAAGGCGTTGGCGGCGTTGATGTTCATCGACTCGACCGGCTCGATCAGCACCACTTTGCGGCCGCCCATCTGCGCGGTCTGAACCACGAAGCTGACCAGATCACGAACCTGATCGACCTTGATCGCCTTATCGGCTTCTTCCGGTTCCAGAATGTAGTTGTCAGGGTGACTGCCGGCCTTGAGCAACAGACAGGATTTGCATTCGCCGCAAGCATCGTGGGCGGCGCTCGGACGCTGGCACAACAAACTGGCCATCAAGCGCTCGGCCAGTGCACGCTTGCCGATTCCGGCCGGGCCATGGAGCAGATAGGCGTGAGCATGTTGCTTGCGACCAGCCAAATGCTGCCAGAGACTGTCCTGCCACGGATAGGCTTCAGCCACGGGTCAACTCCAGCAGGCGCGGCAACAAGGCATCCAGTGCCTGCTGAACCTGCGCCAACGGCTGGGCGGCATCGACCAGGACATAACGCGCAGGATCCGCTCCAGCACGCTTGAGGAAAGCACTGCGCACCGCATCAAAAAAGGTTCGGCCTTCGAGTTCGAAGCGATCCAGACGACCGCGAGCGCTGGCGCGGGCCAGGCCCACTTCCACCGGCAGATCGAAAATCAACGTCAGGTCCGGGCGCAAATCGCCCTGGACGAAGGCTTCCAGAGCCGCGATGCGCTCCAGCGACAGGCCACGACCGCCACCCTGATAGGCGTAGGTCGAATCGGTAAAGCGATCACACAAGACGACTGCGCCGCGGGCCAGTGCCGGGCGAATCACCTCGGCCAGATGCTGGGCTCGCGCGGCGAACACCAACAGCAACTCGGTGTCGGGGTTCATGACTTCGTCAACCGGCGCCAGCAACACTTCGCGGATCCGCTCGGCCAACGGCGTGCCGCCTGGTTCGCGAGTCAGCACGACCTCGATACCCGCGGCGCGCAGGCGCTCGGCCAGGTATTCGCGATTGGTGCTCTTGCCGGCCCCTTCAGGGCCTTCCAGGGTAATAAACAAGCCAGTCACAGGCAGTCCTTAGTCAGAGTCATTGCGGGCTTTGCGGCGCGGTTGCATCCGGTTCGGGCGCGGGTGCGACTGCGGGTTCTTGAGCGGGTTCTTGCGCCGGCTCCGGTGCGGGCGACTGGTCAGGCGCTTGCGGCTCTGCTGGCGCCGACTGAGCAGGCTCTTGCGGCGGTACTTGCGGTAAATCCTCGGGGGCTGTGTCGGGCGAAGCAGCCGGAATCGGCGCCTGCTCATCCGTCGCCTCTGGCGCCGTAGCCGGCGCCGGGCTGGAGCGGTAGTCGGCACGGCGCTTGATCTGGAACTCACGCACAGCGTTATTGTGCGCGTCCAGATCATCGGAGAACACGTGGCTGCCATCACCACGAGCAACGAAATAGAGGCTATTGCCAGCCACCGGATTCAGCGCTGCATGAATCGCTTCGCGGCCGACCATGGCGATCGGAGTCGGCGGCAGTCCCGAAATCATGTAGGTGTTGTACGGCGTCGCTTCCTTGAGATGGGCGCGAGTCAATTTGCCGTTGTAACGATCACCGAGGCCGTAGATCACGGTCGGATCAGTCTGCAACAACATGCCCATTGCCATGCGCCGTACAAACACGCCAGCGATTTGCCCGCGCTCCTGCGGCACGCCGGTTTCCTTCTCCACCAGCGAGGCCATGATCAGCGCCTGATAGGGTTCGGTGTACGGCACGTCAGCGGCGCGCTGGCTCCATTCCTTGGCAAGGACTTCGTCGAGGCGGTCGTAGGCTTTTTTCAGCAGCTCGACATCGGTCATGCCGCGCACGAAGCGATAGGTGTCAGGGAAGAATCGCCCTTCCGGAAATATCCCGGCGTGGCCGAGTTTGTCCATTACCTCGCTATCACTCAAACCGTCGAGGGTCTTTTCGAGTTTTTCATCCTTGGCCAGAGCAGCGCGCACCTGATGAAAATTCCAGCCCTCGACCAGGGTCAGGCTGTACTGAACTATTTCCCCGCGTTTCCACAGGTCAATCAGGCCTTCGACGGTCATGCCGGGCTGCATGCGGTATTCGCCCTTGTGCAACGGTTGTTTGGCGAGATTGAAGCGCCAATACACCCGCAGCCAGAAAGCGTCCTTGATGACGCCATCGGCTTCGAGTCGATAGAAGGTGCGGGTCGGTGTCGTGCCTTTGGGCACTTCCAGCAGCTCTTCCTGAGTGATGTTCAGCGGCTGTTCCAGCGCCGAATGGATTTTCCAGGCGGAAGCGCCCAGACACAGCCCTGCCAGAACCAATCCGGTTTCCAGCAGCAGCAAGAATTTACGTCTCACGTATCAAGCATCCAGTAGCGCGCGGGCAATGGTTTGGAGTTTACGGGTGAGCGGACCAACCGGCCAGCTCAGTGCTGCATAGGCGCACACCGGCCAAACGCCATATACGCTGTTGCAGACAAAGACTTCATCGGCCCATTGCAGCTGATCGAGGGTGATGTCGGTGATTTGGGTGGGGATCCCCAATGACTCGGCTTGAAACAATAATTCGGCACGCATCACGCCGGCCACGCCGCAGCGCTTCAAATCAGCCGTGATCAGCACGCCATCGCGGATCAGGAACAGATTGCTGAACACGCCTTCAATGACGCGCCCGGCCTGATCGAGCATCAAGCCTTCGGCATGATCGGTGTCTTGCCATTCGGAGCGGGCGATGACCTGCTCAAGACGATTGAGGTGCTTGAGCCCCGCGAGCAGAGGCTGCTTGGAAAGCCGTGTCGCACAAGGGAACAGGCGAACACCCTGCTCGCCATGAACGGCAGGATAAGCAGCGGGTGGATTGCCTTGCAGAATACGTCGGGCCTGAGCCGAGGGATCGGGGGCGTAACCGCGCAGACTGTCGCCGCGGGTGATGATGAGCTTGAGCACGCCCTCACCCAGTGCGCGGGCATAGGCCAGCAGCTCACTGCGGATCAACTCATGATCGGCAGTGATCGCCAGGCGTGAACAGCCATCGGCCAGACGCGCCAGATGCCGGTCCAGCAGCAGCGGTTGCCCGCCACGCACGGCAATGGTCTCGAACAGACCATCACCGTAAGCCAGGCCGCGATCCTTCAGCGACAAAGCGTCAGCCGGCTGACCGTCGACCCAGCTGTCCATCAGTCAGCGAACCGGCGGAACACCAGCGAGCCGTTGGTGCCGCCAAACCCGAAGGAGTTGGACAACACCACATCGATATTCATATTGCGCGCGGTATGCGGTACGAAATCGAGGTCGCAACCTTCGTCCGGCTCATCGAGGTTGATGGTCGGCGGCGCTACCTGGCTGTTGATCGCCAGCACACTGAAGATCGCCTCGACCGCGCCCGCCGCACCCAACAGGTGACCGGTCATGGACTTGGTCGAACTGACCGCCAGCTTGTAAGCGTGATCGCCAAACACCGACTTGATCGCACAGGCTTCGGCAAGGTCGCCGGCCGACGTCGAAGTGCCGTGGGCGTTGATGTACTGAACTTGATCGCCATTGATCTTGGCATCGCGCAGCGCATTGGTAATGCAACGTGCAGCACCTGCACCATCCGCTGGTGGCGAAGTCATGTGGTAAGCATCGCCACTGGTGCCAAAGCCGATCAGCTCGGCGTAGATCGTCGCGCCGCGGGCCTTGGCGTGTTCCAGTTCTTCGAGAACCAGAGCGCCGGCACCGTCGGACAATACGAAGCCATCACGGCCCTTGTCCCAAGGACGGCTGGCGCGGGTCGGTTCGTCGTTGCGGGTCGACAGTGCGCGGGAGGCACCGAAGCCGCCCATGCCCAGACCGCAAGCCGCCATTTCAGCGCCGCCGGCAATCATCACGTCAGCTTCGTCGTACATGATGTTGCGTGCTGCCATGCCGATGCAGTGCGTACCGGTGGTACACGCGGTGGCGATGGCGTAGTTAGGTCCCTGTGCGCCCAGATGGATGGACAGGAAACCGGAAATCATATTGATGATCGAGCCAGGCACGAAAAACGGAGAAATCCGTCGTGGGCCGGAATCATGCAGCGTGCGGCTGGTTTCTTCGATATTGGTCAGTCCGCCAATACCCGACCCCATGGCCACGCCGATGCGCTCACGGTTGGCGTCGGTGACTTCCAGACCTGAGTTACGAACTGCCTGAAAACCTGCAGCCAGACCGTATTGAATGAACAGGTCGAGCTTGCGAGCTTCCTTGACCGACAGGTATTCCTCGACATTGAAGCCCTTTACCGAGCCGCCAAAACGGGTGGAATAGGCAGAAAGGTCGGTGTGTTCGATCAGACCAATGCCACTGCGGCCAGCCAGAATGCCCTGCCAACTGCTCGGCACATCCGTGCCCAGTGGCGACAACATACCCATACCGGTGACTACGACGCGTCTACGCGACACAGCACTCTCCTTTTTCAAATGACGACTTTGCATCAGGCCTAAAGAAAAAACCGCACGCCGTGATGGCAGTGCGGTTTTTCCATGACAGCAAGCAACGATTACAAGCTATTAAGCCTGGTGGTTAGTAACGTAATCGATTGCAGCTTGTACAGTAGTGATCTTCTCAGCTTCTTCGTCAGGGATTTCGGTCTCGAATTCCTCTTCCAGAGCCATCACCAGCTCAACGGTGTCAAGGGAGTCGGCACCCAGGTCTTCAACGAAGGAAGCAGTGTTGACCACTTCTTCTTCTTTAACGCCCAGTTGCTCAGCAACGATTTTCTTGACGCGCTCTTCGATGGTGCTCATACCTTGTTTTCACTCCTAATGGACAAATTCAGGCAGCTGGCCAGTGGGTAAGTGTATAGAAAGACTTTTCAGTTTTTCAACAGAAAGCTTCACTCCTCAAACCCGACGACCCTCTGCCTATAAATAGATTGCAGCTTTATAACGGATTTTAGACAGCTCGTATGACATTTTTTTGAAGCGATCCGTCACATTTAACTCATGTACATCCCGCCGTTCACCGGGATTGTAGCCCCAGTAACGTAAGCCGCACCGTCGGATGCAAGAAAAGCGACCACAGACGCGATCTCTTGTGCTTGTCCCAGACGGCCCAGCGGAATCTGCGTCTGCAAGGCTTCACGCTGTGCCTCGGGCAATTCGCGGGTCATATCGGTGTCGATGAACCCAGGGGCCACCGAGTTTACCGTAATCGAACGCGAACCGACTTCACGCGCCAGAGAACGGCTGAAACCTTCCAGACCGGCCTTGGCGGCTGCGTAGTTTACTTGGCCTGCGTTGCCCATGGCACCCACAACAGAGCCAATACTGATAATTCGTCCCCAACGGGCTTTGGTCATACCGCGCAAAACGCCCTTGGACAGGCGGAACAGACTGTTCAGGTTGGTATCGACGACGTCATGCCATTCGTCATTTTTCATGCGCATCATCAGATTATCGCGGGTGATACCGGCATTGTTGACCAGGATCGCCGGCGCACCGAACTGCGATGTAATGCTCGCCAGTACTGCAGCAACGGATTCGTCGCTGGTGACATTGAGTTCCAGGCCAGTGCCTTGAATCCCGTTTTCCTTCAGGGTTGCCGCAATGCGCTCAGCACCCGAGGCAGACGTCGCGGTGCCGATAACGATGGCGCCCTGACGACCCAGTTCCAGGGCGATAGCCTGGCCGATACCGCGGCTCGCGCCAGTGACCAGTGCAACTTTACCTTGCAGACTCATGCAGGCTTCTCCTGATTCAAGCCAGCGCTGCGCGAGCGGCAGCGAAGGCGTCGGGGGTATTGAGATTGGATGTCGACACGCCTTCGGCGCAACGCTTGTTCAGGCCAGCCAGCACTTTGCCAGGGCCGCATTCGACCAACTGGGTAGCACCTTTGGCGGCCAGCGCCTGAACCGATTCGACCCAGCGTACAGGCTTGTAAAGCTGCTCAAGCAGATCGCGCTTGAGGGTTTCCAGATCGGCCGGCACAGTGGCGCTGACGTTCTGAACCACTGGAATCTGCGGCGCCTGCCAGTCTATCGCTGCGATCGACTCGGCGAAACGCTCGGCCGCCGGACGCATCAGCTCGCAATGGGACGGCACGCTGACCGGCAACGGCATGGCGCGCTTGGCACCACGGGCCTTGCAGCCTTCGATGGCACGCTCGACCGCTGCCTTGGCACCGGCGATGACCACCTGGCCAGGAGAGTTGAAGTTGACCGCACTGACCACTTCGCCTTGCGCCGCTTCGGCACAGGCTGCCAGCACATCAGCATCTTCCAGACCGAGAATGGCAGCCATGCCACCTTGCCCGGCCGGAACGGCTTCCTGCATCAACTGACCACGGCGCTCAACCAGCTTCACCGCGTCGCCCAGGCTCAGGCTGCCCGCAGCGACCAGAGCGCTGTATTCGCCCAGGCTGTGACCGGCAACATACGCCGGACGCGCGCCGCCTTCAGCCAGCCACAGACGCCACAAGGCAATCGAGGCGGTCAGAATGGCCGGCTGGGTTTTATCGGTTTGATTGAGTTGTTCTTCCGGCCCTTGCTGGGTCAGTGCCCACAGGTCGTAACCCAGAGCATCGGAAGCTTCTTTGAATGTTTCGAGGACAACCGGATGTTGCGCGCCCAACTCGGCCAGCATGCCGAGGGACTGCGAACCCTGTCCCGGAAAGACGAATGCGAGGGAAGCAGACATGTAACAAGCCCCTAATGATCTTGTCGTCGGAGAATTGACGTCCCGCTTGGGGGACTCAAGAAACTGACAGTTGGATGGCAAATTGAACTGAGCGGTCACATTTAAGCATTGTCCGACGAAAACGCCTAAAGCAACAAATCTTCCAGGCGACCGTGAATGCGTTCCGGCAGGTTTTCCTGGATCTCGATCAAGGCGCGCTGAATCGCACTCTGGAAGCCCTGAACCCCCGCCGAACCAT
Organism: Pseudomonas sp. LBUM1645; assembly: GCF_059716185.1. Taxonomy (NCBI): domain Bacteria; kingdom Pseudomonadati; phylum Pseudomonadota; class Gammaproteobacteria; order Pseudomonadales; family Pseudomonadaceae; genus Pseudomonas; species Pseudomonas sp. LBUM1645. The sequence goes on along the minus strand of NZ_CP166811.1, from coordinate 1,692,472 downwards.
GGCTTTTCACCACAATCCCCTGCAAACCAAGGAAGCTTGCGCCGTTATGCCGCGCAGGCGCCAGATCGGCTTGCAAACGCTTCATCAGCGGCAACGCCAGAGCGCCGACCACTTTAGACGCGAGGTTTTTCTTGAACAAGGCTTCGATGCGCCCGGCAATCATGGTCGCCAGGCCTTCGCTGGACTTGAGCAGGATATTGCCGACAAAACCGTCACATACCACCACATCCGCCTCGCCACGGTACACACCGTCACCTTCGACAAAACCGATGTAATTGATGCCGCGAGCACTCTGCAACAAGGTGGCGGCCAGCTTTACCTGCTGATTGCCCTTGATGTCTTCAGTACCGATGTTCAGCAGCGCCACTCGAGGACGAACGATGCCCAGGGTTTCCGCCGCCACCGACCCCATCACAGCGAACTGCAACAGATGCTCGGCGCTGCAATCGACATTGGCGCCCAGGTCGAGCAACTGGCAATAACCCTTCTGCGTCGGAATCGCCGCCACCATCGCCGGCCGATCAATGCCCGGCAAGGTCTTGAGCACAAACCGCGACAACGCCATCAGCGCACCGGTATTGCCGGCACTGACACAGGCCTGGACCTTGCCATCGCGCAGCAACTCGAGCGCCACGCGCATCGACGAGTCGGGCTTGCCGCGCAGGGCCTGTGCAGGTTTTTCGTCCATGGTGATGACTTCGGACGCCGGAGCAATCGACAGACGCGAGCGATCCACAGCCGATTGGCCAGAGAGCAATTCTTCAAGAAGGGAGGGTTGACCGACGAGGGTCAGGTGCAGCGAGGGCGTAGCAGACAGGCAAGCAAGGCTGGCCTGAACAATGCTGCGGGGACCGAAGTCCCCGCCCATTGCGTCAATCGCGATGACTTGAGCAGACAAGTGATTACTCGTCAGCGCCCTTGTCGATCACTTTACGGCCACGGTATACGCCTTCTGGCGATACGTGGTGACGCAGGTGAATTTCACCGGTGGTTTTTTCTACAGACAGAGTGCTTGCCGTCAGGGCGTCGTGCGAACGACGCATGTCACGGGCAGAGCGGGATTTTTTGTTCTGCTGAACAGCCATAATTGATTAACTCCTAAACGTTTGGGTCACGCTTTAACTGCGCCAATACACTGAACGGGTTGGACCGCGTTACCTCGTCCTCGCTCGGTTCGGGCTCATCGAGACCCGCCGGCTGCTGGCATTCTTCCGGATGATGAGCAGGCACAATGGGCAAGGCGAGCAGAAGCTCCTCCTCGATCAGTGACTGCAGATCCAATGGATCTTCGCCCAGTTCCAGCACGTCATAACCTTTCGGCAACGACTGGGTATTCGCACCCTCCTTCACCACAGCATAACTGCATTCGCTATGGATCGGCAGGGTGACCAGCTCAAGACAACGCTGGCAAACCATTTTGACTTCGGTGTCGATAAAGCTGTGGATTACCACAGACTTACGTTCATCTCGTTCAAAAACGAATTTAGCCTGCACCGTACCGACAGTGTCGGAAAGCGGGTCGCAGAGTCTCTCCAAATCGGCCAGCAGCAGTTCACCTTGAAGGGTGGTGCCACGATCAGCCAATTTGCGCGGGTCAACGTGAGGTGGAATCGGGTCATTCAACATAGGCGCAGCATTATAGGGATGCCCCCAGCCATGTCAAAGGAAATTCAGCCCTGTCCGTCACTTGCAAGCCTCCGCTAGAATTCGCGCCTGTCTTCTGGAGATGCGCATGCTGCCTTTATTACTCGCTTCAAGCTCGGTTTATCGCCGGGAATTGCTGGCCCGCCTGCAGCTACCGTTTATCTGCAGCTCGCCGGATATCGACGAAAGCCATCGTCCGGGCGAGTCCGCTATCGCGCTGGTCAAGCGCCTCGCCGAGGAAAAAGCACGCGCGCTGGCCAGCAGCCACCCCGCTCATCTGATCATCGGCTCCGATCAGGTCGCGGTGCTTGGCGAGCGGATTATCGGCAAACCGCACACCTTCGAAAAGGCCCGCGAACAATTGCTGGCTTCGAGCGGTGCCAGCGTGACCTTCCTCACCGGCCTGGCCCTGCTCAACAGCCAGACCGGCGATTGCCAGGTCGACTGTGTGCCGTTCACCGTGCACATGCGCACACTCGACACCGCACGCATCGAACGCTACCTGCGCGCCGAACAGCCCTACGACTGCGCTGGCAGCTTCAAAGCCGAAGGTTTGGGGGTGAGCCTGTTTCAAAGCACCGAAGGCCCTGACGCCACCAGCCTGATCGGCCTGCCACTGATTCGTCTGATCGACATGCTGCTAGCCGAAGGCGTGCAGATACCTTGAAGATCAAAAGATCGCAGCCTCGTTTCACTCGACAGCTCCTACATTGAAATGCGTACCCCTTGTAGGAGCTGTCGAGTGAAACGAGGCTGCGATCTTTTGACTTTAAAAAAAAACCGGCAAAAAGCCGGTTTTTTTATGCAGCAAGAAGATCAGCGCAATGAAGGCCCCTGGAAGCCCATCCACATCGCCAGATGCTCAGCCACGCTGGCACCGAGCTTTTTCGAGAAGCGATCGAACGGCGATTCCTGAACAGTGAAGTCCACCAGCTCTTTCTCGCCGATCACGTCACGCGCCACCGAACTGGCATTCCCCAGGCCATCGATCAGGCCCAGCGGCAGTGCCTGCTCGCCCGACCAGACCAGCCCGGAGAACAACTCCGGATGTTCCTTGTCCTTGAGGCGGTCGCCACGGCCTTTCTTGACGCTGTTGATGAATTGCTGATGAGTAGTATCGAGCACACCCTGCCAGAATTGAGTTTCTTCAGGCTTCTGCGGCTGGAACGGATCGAGGAACGATTTGTGCTCGCCGGAAGTGTAAGTGCGACGCTCGACACCCAGCTTTTCCATCGTCCCGACAAAGCCATAACCGGCCGCCGTGACACCAATGGAACCCACCAGGCTCGCCTTGTCGGCGTAAATCTGATCAGCCGCGCTGGCGATGTAGTAAGCACCGGAAGCACCCAAATCCGAGATTACCGCGTAAAGCCTGGTGTCCGGATGCAGGCCGCGCAAACGGCGGATCTCGTCATAGACGTAGCCCGACTGCACCGGACTGCCGCCCGGACTGTTGATTCGCAGGACGACACCTTTGACCTTCTCGTCCTCGAACGCTGCACGCAGGCTGCCGACGATGTTATCAGCACTGGCAGGCTCCTTGTCGGCGATCATGCCGGTCACGTCGATCAGCGCGGTGTAGCTGCCACTGCGGGTGGCAGCTTTCTCCATATCCATCAGCGGCGTGAACAGGAGCAACGCGCCAAACAGGTACACAAAGGTCAGCAGCTTGAAGAAAATCCCCCAGCGACGGGACCGGCGCTGCTCCTGCACGCCGGCCAGCAGGGTCTTTTCCAGCAGCTTCCAGCTTTTCTCGTCACCGCTCTCTGCGCTCGCCTTGGCGGCCGCTTTCCATTCGTCGGTCATGACATCTACCCCAGCAAAAACCTATTAAGCCCGCTGACTCAGCCAGGCATGCAATTCCGAAAAACGATCAATGGCCAGTGCCGGCTTGAACAACCTCAACGCTTCGATCGATTGCGCGCCATAGCTGACGGCTACCGAATCCATGCCGGCGTTGCGCGCCATCTGCAAGTCAAAGGACGAATCGCCCACCATCAGCGCCTGCTCCGGGCGAACGTCGCAGTGAGCGAGGATCTGCTCGAGCATCAGCGGATGGGGTTTGCTGGCGGTTTCGTCGGCCGCACGGGTGATATCGAAATAATCTTCCCAGCCGTGAGACTTCAGCACCCGATCCAGCCCGCGACGGGCCTTGCCGGTCGCGACCGCCAAGTGATAACCCTCGGCACGAAACGCTTCCATCGACTCGACCACACCCTCGAACAACGGCGAAGGAACAGCCTCCGAGGCTATGTAGTGATCAGCATAGTGCTGACGGAAGGCTACCAATTCGTCGTCGCCGATTTCCGGGTATAACGTACGAATCGCCTCAGGCAGGCCCAGACCGATGATGCCCTTGACGGCAAAATCATCGCGCAACTGAAATCCGGATCGCTCGGACGCGACATGCATCGACTCGACAATCCGACCAATGGAGTCAGCGAGAGTGCCATCCCAATCGAAAATCAGCAGCTTGTAATCAGATGGGCGCACTCAATCGCTCCACGGTTTTGGCCCACATCTCGTCGACCGGCGCCTGCAACTTCAGCTCACCACCATCAGGCAGCGGCACAGTCAGCATGTAGGCGTGAAGGAACAGGCGCTTGCCGCCCAGGTCACGAATCTCTTTGCTGAAGCCTTCATCGCCGTACTTGGTGTCACCGGCAATGCAATGTCCGGCGTGCAAGGTGTGGACGCGGATCTGGTGAGTCCGGCCGGTGATCGGTTTAGCTTCGATCAGGGTGGCAAAGTCGCCAAAACGACGCAGGACCTTGAACACGGTCACGGACTCCTTGCCCTCCTCCTCGTCGACCTCGACCATACGCTCGCCGGAGCGCAGATTGCTCTTGCCGAGCGACGCCCGGACTTGCTTGATCGAGGCCGCCCAGTTGCCGCGAACCAGCGCCATATAGCGCTTATCGACGCCATCGCCGCGCAATGCCGTGTGCAAGTGACGCAGCATGCTGCGCTTCTTGGCGATCATCAGCAGGCCGGAGGTGTCACGGTCGAGACGGTGAACCAGTTCGAGCTCCTTGCAATCGGGACGCAACTGACGAAAGGCTTCGATCACCCCGTAAGTCAGGCCGCTGCCACCGTGAACCGCGATGCCGCAAGGCTTGTTGATCACGATCAACGCCTTGTCTTCGAAGACAATCGAGGCTTCGAGGCGCTGCAGCAGGCCTTGTGCCAGCGGCACCGGCTCGTCGCGCTCAGGCACGCGAACCGGCGGCACGCGCACGATATCGCCCGCCTGCAGCTTGTATTCGGGCTTGATCCGACCTTTGTTCACTCGCACTTCGCCTTTGCGCAAAATGCGGTAAATCAAAGTCTTGGGCACGCCTTTGAGCCGAGCGAGAAGGAAGTTATCAATACGTTGGCCGGCATATTCCGGCGAGACCTCCAGCAGTTGTACGGCTGGGGTCGAAGGGGCAGTAGTCGTCATGGCGCGGATGATAACAATTTTTTATGGAATTGAAGCACTTAATCATTGCTGCTATAGTCGCGAACGCCGCCAAAAGTGGCCTGGACAGCGGACTAACGGTCAAAAACCGGCCCTGACCAACGCAATTCACGAGGACGAGAGGCCGTCCTACGGGGCTTTCGCTACGAAACGGTAGAGTTTGCAGTTGTAACGAGCGCAGGTGACATGAGGCCTGAAGCATGCCGCAAAGCAGAGTTTTCACTCGCCTTGCGAGCAAATATTCACGGCCAGTTCACAAAGTGCAGTCAGCTACGAACAACCCCGAGCGAACGCTTCGGAAACAACGCCTAAATTAGCCATGATGCGTGACCTCCCCTTTCGGAGCTCACGGTAAATGCCAACCCGCTGCGGATTCTGCGCGCGGCAGCACCCGAATTATCAGGGATACGTGTAGGGTGGAGATGCACAACCGCTGGACTGTGTAGCAATAGGCTTTATCAAGACGCTTCATCTCGTCCACAGCCGCTGGTTGATTCCTCCTCCTGACTGAGTGCTTAAGTAGCCACAGCAAGCAGGACGCGTACGTCGCGACGCCGGCCCAATTGGTCGGGGTTCGCTAGACACTGGAGTGTCCAACCACTCCTGACGCACCTGACACCGACCATGAGAAGTCGTGTGTGCCGAACGCCGTTTCCGGCAGCCCGGAAACCGACGGTACTACATGAAAAGAATGCTGATTAACGCAACTCAACCCGAAGAGTTGCGTGTTGCACTGGTAGATGGCCAACGCCTCTACGACCTGGACATCGAATCCGGTGCACGCGAGCAGAAAAAGGCCAACATCTATAAAGGCCGGATTACTCGCATCGAACCAAGCCTTGAGGCTGCCTTTGTCGATTTCGGCTCTGAGCGCCACGGCTTCCTGCCCCTCAAAGAAATCTCCCGCGAATACTTCAAGAAAGCCCCCGAAGGCCGCGTTAACATCAAGGACGTCCTGAGCGAAGGCCAGGAAGTCATCGTTCAGGTCGAAAAAGAAGAACGTGGCAACAAGGGCGCAGCCCTCACCACCTTCATCAGCCTGGCCGGTCGTTACCTGGTTCTGATGCCGAACAACCCGCGTGCCGGCGGTATCTCCCGTCGCATCGAAGGTGAAGAGCGCAACGAACTGCGTGAAGCCCTGAACGGCCTGGTTGCCCCAGCCGACATGGGTCTGATCGTTCGCACTGCCGGCCTTGGCCGCAGCAGCGAAGAAATGCAGTGGGACCTCGACTACCTGCTGCAACTGTGGACCGCCATCAAAGAAGCCTCGCTGGATCGCTCCGCGCCGTTCCTGATCTACCAGGAAAGCAACGTGATCATCCGCGCCATCCGCGATTACCTGCGCCAGGACATCGGCGAAGTGCTGATCGACAGCGTTGAAGCCCAGGACGAAGCCCTGACCTTCATTCGCCAGGTAATGCCGCAGTACGCCAGCAAGATCAAGCTGTACGAAGACAGCGTTCCGCTGTTCAACCGTTTCCAGATCGAAAGCCAGATCGAGACCGCTTTCCAGCGCGTCGTTGAACTGCCTTCCGGCGGCTCCATCGTTATCGATCCGACCGAAGCCCTGGTGTCCATCGACATCAACTCGGCGCGCGCCACCAAAGGCAGCGACATCGAAGAAACCGCTCTGCAGACCAACCTTGAAGCCGCCGAAGAAATCGCCCGTCAGTTGCGCTTGCGCGACATCGGCGGCCTGATCGTCATCGACTTCATCGACATGACCCCTGCCAAGAACCAGCGCGCCGTGGAAGAGAAAGTCCGCGAATGCCTGGAAGCCGACCGTGCTCGCGTGCAAGTCGGTCGCATCTCGCGCTTCGGCCTGCTGGAAATGTCCCGTCAGCGCCTGCGTCCATCCCTGGGCGAAAGCAGCGGTATCGTTTGCCCGCGTTGCAACGGCACCGGCATCATCCGTGACGTTGAATCGCTGTCGCTGGCGATCCTGCGCCTGATCGAAGAAGAAGCCCTCAAAGACCGCACTGCCGAAGTTCGCGCACAAGTGCCGATCCCGGTCGCTGCGTTCCTGCTCAACGAAAAACGCAACTCGATCACCAAGATCGAACTGCGCACCCGTGCCCGCATCGTCATTCTGCCGAACGATCACCTCGAAACGCCGCACTTCGAAGTTCAGCGTCTGCGCGATGACAGCCCGGAAGCCACGGTCGGCCAGTCCAGCTACGAAATCGCCGCTGCCGCTGCCGAAGTCGAAGAAGTCCAGCCAGCCGCTGCGACCCGCACCCTGGTTCGCCAGGAAGCCGCGGTCAAGACTGCACCGGCCCGCGCCAACGCTCCGGTTCCGACCGAAGTCGTCGCTGCCGCACCTGTTGCTGCACCGGTCGCCGCGCCTGAGCCAAGCCTGTTCAAAGGCCTGGTGAAGTCGCTGGTCAGCCTGTTCGCGACCAAAGAAGAGCCAGTTACTCCGGTTGTGGTTGAAAAACCAGCAACCACCGAGCGTCCGGCCCGCAACGAAGAGCGTCGCAACGGCCGTCAGCAGAGCCGCAACCGTAACGGTCGCCGCGATGAAGAACGCAAGCCTCGTGAGGAACGTGCACCGCGTGAAGAGCGCGCACCACGTGAGCCACGTGAAGCCCGCGAAGAAGCTCCAGCAGTAGCAGTAGAACGCGCTCCACGTGAAGAGCGCGCTCCACGTGCCCCTCGTGAAGAACGTGCACCGCGCGCTCCACGCGAAGACCGCAAGCCACGCGGCGATCGTGAAGAACGCCCGGTTCGTGAATTGCGTGAGCCTCTGGATGCCGCTCCGGCCACCGCTGCTACCGCTGCTACCGCTGCTACCGCTGCTACCGCTGAAGAGCGTCCAGCTCGCCAGCCACGTGAAGAACGTGCTCCACGCCCACCGCGTGAAGAACGCCAGCCACGTGCAGAGCAAGCCGCTGTCGCAGTAGCTGAAGAAGAGCTGGTTACCAACGAAGAGCAACTGCAGGAAGACGGTCAGGAAGGCGCCGAAGGCGATCGTCCACGCCGCCGCTCCCGTGGCCAGCGTCGTCGCAGCAACCGTCGCGAGCGTCAACGCGATGCCAACGGCAACGTGATCGAAGGTTCGGACGAATCCGAGTCCGCCGAAGGTAACGAAGCTGCCGAAACCAACGAAGCGCCAAGCGCTGCCGATCTGGCCGCCGGCCTGGCTGTTACCGCAGCCGTTGCCAGCACCGTGATCAGCGCTCCAGCCGAAGCACAGGCTAACGAGCAAGCCGAACGCGCGACTGCCGCCACCCTGGAAACTGCTCCAGTGGAAGCGCCAGTGGTTGAAGCAACGACTCCGGTCGAAGCCACCGCCGCTCCGGAAATCGAAGTCGCCCCGGTTCGTGAAGCACAGCCTGTATTTGAAGCTGCCGTTGAGCCAGTGGTTGCCGCAGAACCGGTTGTTGAAACATCAACCGAAACAGTGACCGAAGCTGTCCGTGAAGTTCGCGAAGAGCAAACCGCGTTCAACTGGGTTGCCGAGCCAGCCGCCGCCGAAGCGCCAGTAGCCGAGGCCATGGTGTCCGAGCCAGTGGTTGCTGCTGCCGAGCCTGCTCCAGTAGTTGAAGCGCCGGTTGTTGCCGAAGTGGCTGCACCGGAAGTCGAAGTCGCCCCTGTCAGCGCCCTGACGCCAAGTGGCCGTGCGCCGAACGACCCACGTGAAGTGCGCCGTCGCAAGCGTGAAGAGGAGCGTCTGCAGAAGGAAGCCGAACTGGCTGCCGCTGCTGCTCCGGCTGCTGTCGAAGCTGCACCGGTTGTCGCTGAAGTCGTCGAGGCAGCACCTGCCCCGGCTGCTGAAGTCGCTGCTGCCGAACCAGCTGAATCAGTGATCGACGAAGCACCGCGCTCCGTTCAGGAAGCGGTACAGCAACACGAGCAAGCCCTGGAAAAAGAACACGAGCCTAAACCTCTCGTCTGATTCCATCGGCCACTAAAAAGCCCCGCCTGGTGATCCAGGCGGGGCTTTTTTTATGCCCAGGATCAAAAGATCGCAGCCTTCGGCAGCTCCTACAGGTGTACACATTTCCATGTAGGAGCTGCCGAAGGCTGCGATCTTTTGATCTTCTGGTGACTACGCGAACACTAACTTCTCTGGCACATCCACATCCCACAACACCCCAGGATCGTCCACCGCCACCTCGACGACCCTCCCCTGCGAAAACAACGGCTTCGCGCCATGATCACCAGATAACTTCATCAACCCCGGCGCAAAGCTGCGACCGAACCCCACCGGATGTCCATACTTGCCCTCGTATACCGGAACACTGACGGCGTCATCAGCAATCTCCGCCACCACACGATCAATACTCGTTGGAAGGATAAACGGCATATCCCCCAGCACAATCAGCCAGCCGCCGAGCTGCGGACACGCCGCCACCCCGGCCGCGATGCTGTCACCCATGCCGGTCGATTCGATCAGCACAATCTCGCAGCCATAAGCCTTGGCCATACGGATCACTTGTGGTCGATCCACCGTGGTCACCAGGACGCGCTTCTCAAGGGAGGCCGGCAAATTCACCAGCACTTGCTCGATCATCGAATGAACAGCACCCTCGCGCCCCGTACAATCCGCCACCAGTTTGCCCTTCTCGACACCGGCCTCCTGTCGAAACCGACTGCCCTGCCCCGCTGCCAACACGATGACGCCGATGGGTTCACTCATACGACCTCCTGCAACAGCTTCTTCTGCTTCAGTTCGACGCCATTCTTGATCGCCACGATTTCGGCCAGCAGCGACAAGGCGATTTCCGCCGGTGTGTGGCTGCCAATGTGCAAACCGATCGGGCCGTGCAGCCGAGAGATAGCCTCTTGTGACAAGCCTAGCTGAGCCAGATTGTCCCGGCGCTTCAAGCTATTGACCCGCGACCCCAGCGCACCGACATAAAACGCCCTGGAGTCCAGCGCCGTGAGCAGCGCCATGTCATCGAGTCGAGGATCGTGGGTCAGCGCGACGATGGCCGTACGCTCGTCAGTCTGGATGCTGAGCACCGCTTCATCGGGCATGCCAGAAACAAATCGCCCGTGCTGCTCTTCCCAGCCGTAAACGAACTCGGTACGTGGATCGCAGATCAGCACTTCGAAATCCAGCAACCGCGCCATCTCGGCGACATAACGGGACAACTGCCCCGCACCGATCAGCAACAGCCGCCAACGCGGACCGTAAATGGCCCGCAGGGTTTTGCCATCGAACATCAGGACATCAGTCTTGTCAGCCGGTTGCAGAACCACTTCACCGGTCGTGAGATCAAGCGAGCGAGCAACGATTTCATGCGCCTCGCAGCGCGCCAGTAACTCGGCGACCCAAGCCGGATCGCCGACCCGCTCCTCGGTCAGGCGCAAGGTGCCGCCGCACGGCAAACCGAAGCGTGCCGCCTCCTCACGGGTGACGCCGTAAGTGATCAATTGCACCGGCGGCCCATCGGCCGGAATACGACCGTCGTGCAGCCGGGCAATCAAATCGTCTTCAACGCAACCACCGGAGACCGAGCCAATCACCACGCCATCTTCACGCAAGGCCAGCATGGCGCCAGGTGCCCGAGGCGCGGTGCCCCAGGTCTGGACCACGCTGTACAACACCACCCGCTGACCGGCGCGGCGCCATTCCAGCACGCTGCGCAGGACGTTCAGATCGACGCTGTCCATCAGGCCTGCGCCTTCTGCCAACCTTGCAGCTGATAGCGAACCGGCAAGTTGCGGATGCGCTTGCCGGTGGCGGCAAAGATTGCGTTGCACAACGCAGGCGCAATCGGTGGCACGCCCGGTTCACCAACACCGCCCAGTGGCACATTGCCTGGCGGCGTGATCAGATGAATCGCGACTTCCTTCGGTGCCAGCGACATGCGCGCCACTTCGTACATGTGGAAGTTGTCCTGCTGGACCTTGCCGTCCTTGAAGCTGATTTCCCCCAGCACCGCGTTGCCCAGACCCATGACACAGGCGCCTTCGAACTGCGCACGAATCCGCTCGGGGTTGATCTGCGGACCGCAATCCACCGCGATGTCGGCCTTGTGCACGATCAGCGTGCCGTCGTCTTTGACTTCAACCTCGATCACCGCCGCCACATACGTCACGAAACTGTAATGCACCGCCAGACCCAGGCCTCGCCCCTTGGGCAACTCGCGGCCCCAACCGGAAGCTTTGGCAGCGGTTTCCAGCACCGTGCGCAGACGCGCAGTGTCGATCGGATAACGCTCGGGGGATTCGCCGTAGTTCCACTCTTCACTCAAGGTGCGCGGATCGATCTGCCGGTCCGGGCCGAGCAATTTGATCTGGTACTTGAGCGGATCCTGGCCGGCCTTGTGCGCCAGTTCATCAACAAAACTCTGAATCGCAAAACCGTGAGGAATGTTCGACACCGAGCGATACCAGCCGACGCGGGTATGGACCGTCGCTTCCGGGTTTTCCAGGCGCACGTTAGGAATCGCGTAAGCCATGTTGGTAAAGCCCATGCCCAGCTCGAAGGCCGCCTCATGGTTCATGCCCGGCGCGAACAGCGCAGTGATGCTCGGCGCCACGGTGCGGTGCAACCAGCCGGACGGCAGGCCGTCCTTGTTCAGGCTGGCTTTCAGGTACTCGGCCGACACCGTGTGGAAATAGGAGCAGTGGATGTCGTCTTCACGGGTCCATTGCACTCGCACTGCCTTGCCGGGGAATTCCTTGGCAAGGATCGCGGCTTCGATGATGAAGTCCGGTTTGGATTTACGTCCGAAACCGCCGCCCAGCAAGGTGACATTGAAGGTGACGTTATCGAACGGAATGCCGAGGCGTTCGCCAATTCGTTCGCGGGTGACTTGCGGCGCCTGGCTCGGGGCCCAGGCTTCGCACACACCGTCCTTGAAGCGGGCGATGGCGACCATCGGTTCCATTGGCGCTTGCGTGAGGTGCGGCAGGTAATAGGACGCTTCGAGCGTGCTGTCGGCGCTGCCCATCGCTTCATCGATGTTGCCGGTATTGCGCACCACTTTGCCGGGCTTGAGGGATGCAGCCTCAATTTCCTTGCGGTAAGCGATCGAGTCGTAACTGGCGTTGGGGCCATCATCCCACTCGATTTTCAACGCCTCGCGGCCCTTGATCGCCGCCCAAGTATTACTGGCGACCACGGCCACGCCGCCCAGCGGTTGAAACTCCAGCGGCAGTGGACGATTTTCGATCTGAATGACCTTGATCACGCCCGGGACTTTCATCGCGGCGCTGGAGTCGACGGACTTGACCTTGCCGCCGTACACCGCAGGACGTGCAATGGTGGCGTAGAGCATGCCGTCGAAATGAACGTCTGCACCGTAAATGGCGCGGCCATTGACGATGTCGGCACCATCAATGGCCTTGGTGCCTTCCTTGCCGATGTAGCGGAATTCCGACGGCTGTTTGAGCCGCAGGCTGTCACGCGCCGGCACTGCCAGCGCACCGGCAGCGGCGGCCAATGCGCCGTAACCTAGCTCACGACCAGTCGGTTTATGGATGACTTTATGCAATTGCGCGTGGCATTCGCTGACCGGCACTTTCCACTGTTCGGCAGCGGCTTGTTCGAGCATGGTCCGCGCGGCAGCACCGCAGCGACGCATCGGCTCGTACCAGTGGCGCATGCTGCGCGAGCCATCGGTGTCCTGGTTGCCGAAGCGCACTTCGTCGCCCGGCGCCTGTTGCACCTTCATCATCGCCCAGTCGGCTTCCAACTCATCGGCCACCACCATCGTCAGGCTGGTGCGCACACCCTGGCCCATTTCCGAACGGTTGCAGACCACGGTCACCATGCCGTCAGCGGCAATGCTGACGTAAACCTTGGGATCGTCGATCCAGCCGTTGGGCATGCCGTCGGCGCCGAATTTCTTCTCTTTCTCGGCAGCGAAAGCGTCTTGCCAGCCCCAGCTCGCCACCAGTACCAGCGCACTGGTGGCGCCAACGCCTTTGAGGAAACCGCGACGACTGAGGTTGCTCAGCGCGAAATCATTCGGTAACTGGCTCATGCCTTGGCCCCCTTCAGGTGAGTGGATGCCTGGCGGATGGCGGTCTTGATACGGTTGTAAGTGCCGCAGCGGCAAATGTTGCCGACCATCGCCTCTTCGATCTGTTCGTCGCTGGGGTTCGGATTGGTCTTGAGCAGCGCCGTGGCGGACATGATCTGCCCGCCCTGACAGAAACCGCACTGGGCCACGGCGGTGTCGAGCCAGGCTTGCTGGACGACTTGCCCGACCGGGTCGGCGTGCAGGTTGTCGATGGTGGTGACGTTCTGGCCGACCACCGAGCCGATAGGCGTGATGCAACTGCGCGCCGGGGCGCCTTCGATATGGATGGTGCAGGCACCACAGAGGCCCATGCCACAGCCGAATTTGGTGCCGTTGTAACCGGCCACGTCGCGGATCGCCCAGAGCAGCGGCATGTCCTCGGTGACATCGAGTTGATGGTCTTGACCATTGAGCTTCAGGGTAATCATGGGCACGCCCGCATAGTTATTGGTTATGGGGTCGAGCAATCTGCCGCCTGGGGTTGGCGGTTGGCATCACGCAGATCGGCTCAGGCTAATGAGGCTCTCTTATGCGGACGGTAGCGTCTGCATCGGGCCTTTGGTGGAGCAAACGTTTGCATCGTTAGGTGGCTAAGTTAACCCAGCATTAACAAAAAAGCCCTGCACCGTTAAACGTGTGCAGGGCTTTGAGATCAGTATTGAAAGCGTAGCCTCAATACCGATTGGGCTCCATTTCCAGGTCAACATGGAAACGTTCTGAAATGTCTTTCTGGATGCGTTGCGCCAGGTTCAGCAATTGCAGACCGGTTGCGTTGCCGTAGTTGACCAGCACCAACGCCTGCAATTTATGCACGCCGGCATCGGCATCACGGAAACCTTTCCAGCCGGCCCGCTCGATCAGCCAGCCCGCCGCCAGTTTCATCTGCCCGTCAGGTTGCGCGTAGGCCACCAGATCCGGGTATTCACCTTTGAGTTGCGCGACGAGCGCCGCTGGCACCAAAGGATTCTTGAAGAAGCTGCCGGCATTGCCGAGCACCGCCGGGTCCGGGAGCTTTTCGTTGCGGATGCTGCAAATCGCCTGGCTGACATCGGTGGCGGTCGGGTGATCGATGCCTTGCTCGGTCAGGCGCTGACGCACCGGGCCGTACTCCAGATGCAGGTGCGCGGCACGGTCCAGGATGAAACGAACCCGCAGGATCAACCAACGTCCCGGTTCCTGTTTGAAGAGGCTATCGCGGTAGGCGAAGTTGCATTCTTCCAGGGTGAAGTCGCGCAGGTTGCCGGTCTGGCGATCCAGCGCGGTCAGGCCGGCGAACACGTCCTTGATCTCCACGCCATAAGCACCGATGTTCTGCATCGGTGCCGCACCGACGGTGCCGGGAATCAGGCTGAGGTTCTCCAGCCCCGACAAACCTTGCGCCAGGGTGTGCTGCACGAACGGATGCCAAGGCTCGCCCGCCTCGGCTTCGATCACGACTTTGCTGCCGTCATCACTGAGGATGCGAATCCCGCGCGTGGCCATGCGCAGCACCAGCGACTGGATATCGGCCGTCAGCAGCAGGTTGCTGCCACCGCCAATCACCAGCAGTGGCACGTCATGCTCCACCGCATAGGCCAGGGCTTCACGCACGTCGGCATCGTTATGGGCCTCGGCAAACAGCCGGGCCTGAACATCGACGCCAAAGGTGTTGAACGGTTTGAGCGAAACCTGGGCGCGCACCTGCAAACTCATAACCGTCCCTTCAATTCGATCACCAGCAAATCACTTGCGCGCTCGATCAGATCCAGCACCTGCTCAAAGCCTTGGTCGCCGTCGTAGTACGGATCCGGTACTTCATCGATTTCCGACTGGTAGCGACGCAGGAACAGGTCCAGCTCGGCCTTGCCCCTGGCCGGTTGCAAGGCCTTGAGGTTGCGCAGGTTGCTGTGATCCATCGCCAGAATCAGGTCGTAGGTGGCGAAATCGGCGCGGGACACTTGCTGGGCGCGCTGAGCAGACAGGTCATAACCGCGCAGCTTGGCCGCCGCTTGGCTGCGCTTGTCCGGGGCCTTGCCGACGTGCCAGTCACCGGTGCCGGCCGAGGCAACTTCAATTTGATCGGCCAGCCCCGCTTCGCGCAGTTTATGCCGCAGCACGCCTTCGGCCGTGGGTGAACGGCAGATGTTGCCCAGGCAGACAAACAAAACCCGCATCAGGCCTCCAGCAGGCGACGAACGCGCTCAAGGTCTTCGACAGTATCGACGCCGGTCGGCGGTGCGATCAGTGCATCGGCGACGTGAATCCGCACGCCGTGCCACAGGGCACGCAGTTGTTCCAGGGATTCGGTATTTTCCAGCCAGCATGGGCCCCAGCTAACGAAGTCATGCAGGAAACCGGCGCGGTAGGCATAGATGCCGATGTGGCGGCGATACGGCACGCCTTCCGGCAATTGCTCGCGGCTTTTGGCGAACGCGTCCCGGGCCCACGGCAACGTGGCACGACTGAAGGTCAGCGCCATGCCATTAAGGTCGCTGACGACCTTGACCACGTTGGTATTGAACAGGGTTTCCACGTCTTCGATCGGCTCAGCCAATGTGGCCATGCGCGCTTCGGTGTGGGCGGCCAGGTTGGCGGCAACCTGATCGATCACGCTCGGCGGGATCAGCGGTTCGTCACCCTGAACGTTAACCACAATGGCGTCGGGCGCCAGGCCCAGCTTCGCGGCGACTTCGGCCAAACGGTCAGTGCCGGAATTGTGATCTTCGCGGGTCAGCACCACCTCGGCACCGAACGCATTGCAAGCCTCAACGATGCGCGCATCGTCAGTGGCAACCACCACGCGTTGGGCGCTGCTTTTGCTCGCCTGTTCCCAGACGTGCTGGATCATCGGCTTGCCGGCGATCAGCAGCAGCGGTTTGCCCGGCAAGCGGGTGGAGGCGAAACGCGATGGAATGACAACGGTAAAGGCTGTGGTCATTTATCCAGACGCTCGTCGGTGGTCAGGGTGCGGGCTTCGGTTTCGAGCATCACCGGGATGCCGTCGCGAATCGGGTAAGCCAGGCCGGCGCCCTTGCTGATCAGCTCGGTTTTGTCGGCGCTGAGCTTGAGCGGGCCTTTACAGACCGGGCAAGCGAGGATATCGAGCAATTTGGTGTCCATGAACATTCCCTGGATAAAAATGGATTTAAGGCAAAAGACGAGCCGGCAACAGGCGCATCAGCTGTGTATCGAACCAGGCCACGAAGGCCGGCGATGGCGCAGCATCGACCGCCAGGTACCACCAATCGGCGGCGGCGAAGGCACGGCACTTCACCGCGTCCTTTTCGGTCATCACCAACGGCAATGACGGTGTGAAATTCAAGGCCTGCACGCTGTATTCGGCGTGGTCGGCAAACGCATGCGGGACTGGCTGCCAGTGTAGCGTTTCGAGGGTTGTGAAGAAACGCTGCGGATTGCCGATCCCGGCCACGGCGTGCAATGCCTGGCCAGCGGGAAAATGGTCGAGGGGGCGCCGCTCGCCGCTTTGCAGATTGATCAATTCGGTAGGTCGAAGCTGGAAGGCAAAACCGCCGTCGCGATCGGCATCGGCACCGTTGTAGAGCACCGCGTCAACGCTTTGCAGGCGCTCGACCGGCTCACGCAACGGCCCGGCGGGCAGGCAACGCTGGTTGCCCAAGCCGCGGGCGGCGTCGATCAGCACCAGTTCAAGGTCCCGGGCCAGACGGTAATGCTGCATGCCGTCGTCGGACAGGATCAGGTCCAGTGGCTCACTCGCCAGCAGGGCTTTGACGGCGCTGCTGCGGTCCGGGTCGATCATCAACGGGACGCCGGTGCGCTGGACGATCAATAGCGGTTCGTCGCCTGCGATATCAGCGCTTTGATCCGCCTCGACTCGCCACGGCAGTTGCGGCGGCTTGGCACCGTAACCCCGACTGACCACGCCGACCCGCAGGCCACTGCGCTGGCAATGCTGGATCATCCACAGAATCAGCGGCGTCTTGCCGGTGCCGCCGACGGTGATGTTGCCGACCACGATCAGCGGCACCGGCGGTTGATAGATCTCGCCCTCACCCGCCAGAAAACGCTTGCGCTTGTTATTGACCACGCGCCGATACAGCCACTCCAGCGGCTGCAACAGCTTCAGGGCCGGATGACCTTGATACCACGCGGCGAGCAAGCGGTCGGACATGGCCATCAGGGCGCGGGCGGCGCCGCCTCGACAGTGGTCATGCGCAAGTGGCTAAAACCGAGTTTGCCGGCGGCGTCCATGGCGGTAATGACCGACTGATGCTGAGTCTTGCCGTCGGCACTGATGGACAGCGGCAGGTTGGTGTCGCCACTGGATTCTTTCTGCAGCGCGTCCATCAACGTGGCCAGATCGTTTTTCGGCAACAATTGGTTGTTCACCGAGAATACGCCCTCGGCACTGATTGCAACGTCCAGATGCTTGACCTGCTGGTCTTCGGCAGGCGAACCGCTGACCGCTTCCGGCAGATCGACGCGCAACTGGGTTTCACGGGTAAACGTGGTCGTGACAACGAAAAACAGCAGCAGGATAAACACCACGTCGATCAGCGACGCGAGGTTGATGTCCACATTCTCCCGTTGCTTGCGGCGGAATTTCACGCTTTGCTCCCATTCAGGTCAACATCACGGTCGCCCTGCACCACCTCGACGAGCTTGATCGCTTCCTGCTCCATTCCTACCACCAGTTCATCGATCCGGCGTTGCAGGAACCGGTGGAAGAATACCGCCGGGATACCGACCATCAGGCCTGCGGCTGTGGTTATCAGCGCCTTGGAGATACCACCGGCCAACACGGCAGCGTTGGTGGTCATGCCCGAACCCATGAATGCGCTGAAGATATCGATCATGCCCAACACCGTCCCCAACAGACCCAGCAACGGGGCCATGGCGGCGATGGTGCCCAGCGCATTGATGTAGCGTTCGAGCTCGTGAACCACTCGCGCGGCGGCTTCTTCTATGCACTCTTTCATGATCTCGCGACCATGCCTGGAGTTGGCCAGGCCGGCAGCCAGGATCTCGCCCAACGGCGAGTTGGCGCGCAGTTCCTTGAGTTTGTCTTTATTGAGTTGTTTGTCCTTGATCCAGACCCAGACCTGCCCGAGCAAATGCTCCGGGGTCACACGGCTGGCTCGCAGGGTCCAGAGACGTTCGGCGACGATCGCCATGGCTGCGATGGAACTCAGAATGATCGGTATCATCATCCATCCGCCGGATTTGACCAATTCCCACACAGTGACAGTCCCCTCGAAAAAGTGCGCCACTCTAACATAGGGGGTCGGCGCACCGAAAACCGCGATGTCGCATCCGGTCGAGCGTTAATCACTCGGAGTCATTGCGCAGAGCGCCAGAAACGCCGTTCTTGACGCATCGTCCATGGCGGCTTGAAGCGTCCCAGTTGCAGACGGATGGCACCCTGCTCGGCGCTGTCATGGATCGATATGCCGCGCTTTCGATAGCGCGCCATGATCGTGGGATGGGGATGACCGAATGAATTTCCCTGACCGCGGGAGATCAACACCGCTTTGGGCTGCAACCCGGAAAGCAGCGCCATGGAAGATGAACTGCGACTGCCGTGGTGCGGCGCCTGCAACCAATCGGTGGTGACGGCCAGTGGACTGTCGAGCAGCGCCCGCTCGGCTGCGGCATCTATATCACCAGTCAATAACAGACGCTCACCGTTGGCTTCTATCTGCAGGACGCAGGATTTTTGATTGCTGTCGCTGGCCGAAGACCACTGCCAGAGCTGGAATCTCACATCATCCCAGACCCATTGCTTGCCGCTCTCGCAGCCTTCTGCCTGCAACTCGGCCGGCAGCGCCAGGTGATCGCCGCTGACCACCCGTTTCACCGGCAGGCCATTGGCAACGGCCCGGGCGCCGCCCGCATGATCGGCGTCGGCATGGCTGATCAGCATCAAATCGAGTCCATTCACGCCCAGTTTGCGTAATGTCGGCAGCACCACCCGCTCGCCCAGGTCGAAATCGCCGAAACGTGGCCCGGTGTCATACAACAGTGTGTGATGGCGGGTGCGCACCAGGATTGCCAAACCCTGGCCGACATCCAGCTGCCAGATTTCGGCGATGCCTTCAGACAAGACTTGCCGGGGTGGAAAAACCAGCAACAGCAGCATTGGCCAACCCAACGAGCGAAACGGCACACCCCGAGGCATTAATAGTAGAAAGGCACCGAGTGTGCCGAGTGCCCATATCCACAACGGGATGGCCACCGGCACCCACGCGGGCAAGTACCCGGCCATCAGGGCCAGGCCCTTGAACAAAAGGTCGATCAAACCTCCTGCCAACCACAGCAACCCTTCGCCCACGTAAGGAACGGGTAAAAGCAACGTACCCAGCAATGCCGGAGGCAGCACCACCAGACTGATCCACGGCACCGCCAGCAAATTGGCCACCGGCCCGCTGAGACTGATCGGCAACCCGAGCACCAGCAGCAACGGGCACAGACCGATCGCGATCAGCCATTGGGCGCGGGTCCACGTTTGCCACCAACGCCATGGGCCCAGCCGACCACCGAAGGTGAAGATCAACACCGCCACCGCCGCGAACGACAGCCAGAAACCCGGTTGCAGACTCGCCAGCGGATCCAGCAGCAAAACGCCGTCGAGCGCCAGCAACAGCGGCCACCAGGCGCCTAGGTGACGAAATCGCAGGCGCCACAACAGCACCAGGCCGATCATCACGCAGGCCCGCCGCACCGGCACCTCGAAACCGGCCAGCAGCCCATAACCGAGAGCGGCCGCGAACGCGAGTCCACAGGCCCACGGCAGCCAAGGCAAGCGTTTCGGCCACTGGCCATATCGGGCCAGCCCGGCGATCAACAGATACACCAGCCCCGCCAACAACCCGATGTGTTGTCCGGAAATCACCAACAGATGGACGGTGCCGGTGTCTTGCAGCACCTGCCAGTCTTCGCGACTCAGTCCGGCGCCGTCCCCCAGCACCAATGCCGTCAGCGCGCCCGTTCGCCCCTGGGCATCCACGGCCTGCAAACGCTGGCGGATACCGTCGCGCCAGGCCCATTGGGCTTCCTTGAGTCGCTGGCCATCCTTGACCGTCCCGGTAGCGCCGATGCGTTGCGCCAGCAGCCAGGCGTCGTAATCGAAGGCATGGGGATTGAGCAGCCCCGAAGGACGCTTCAACTTGACCGCCAGTCGCCAATGTTCGCCGCTGTTGACCGGCGGCCCGTCATACCAGGCCAGGCGCAGCAGTTTCGGCACCTTGCCATGTCGCGACCGGGCGTCCGCCAACTCGAAACGCACGACGGCCTCATTGTTCTGGGGCAATCCCGTCACCCGACCTTCGACCCAACGGGTTTCGCCATCGAGGCTCACCGGCAGCCGATCATCCAGCACCCACTGTGCATTCGCGCCTGCCCAACTGAAGCCGAACAGGAAAAATGCCAGTGGATAGCTGCGAAACGGCAGCAACATCAAACCGATTACCGGCAGCAACATCCATAACCAGACCGGCGGTAATACCGGTAAAAAACGCAGGATCAACAGACCCAACGCCAGCGCCATCATCCCTGTGCGCATACGCCCGTCCTTGAGAGTCCCCTCCTAGGCATAGCCGGCTAATCGCACAAGCATCGTTATTAATTGTCACAAAGTCTGAATGGGCGGTTCATAGAATCCAGACATACTTGCCGCCTTAACCGACCGAGAAGCCTTATGCCCCGGCGCTTATTCAAACGTTACATGCCAGACCCGACCAGCATCAGGGAACACAAGTCCTTACGCTTTCTCGGCACCCTGCTGCATGACCCGAACCTCTGGCACCTCAACCGCCATTCCGTCGCACGGGCCATGGCGGTTGGTCTGTTCGCGGCGTTCCTGCCGATTCCGTTGCAGATGCTGCTCGCCGCCATTCTCGCCATCATGGTGCGCGGCAACATGCCGATTGCGGTCAGCCTGGTCTGGCTGACCAACCCGATCACCATGCCGGCAGTGTTCTTCTGCACTTACCAGACCGGGGCCTGGTTGATGGACGTCCCTGCACGCCATCTGCCGGACGAATTGACCTGGGAATGGATCAGCGGCGAACTCTCGACTCTTTGGCAGCCGTTTTTGCTCGGCTCAGTAGTGATGGGGCTGGTACTGGGCGCGCTCGCCTATTGCCTGACCATGATGTACTGGCGTTGGTGGGTGGGGCGGCAGTGGAAGCGGCGCAAGAAAAGACGGATGCAGTAAACGCAAAACGGCCTCCACAGTGGGAGGCCGTTCTTTTTGCGGTGTCTGGGCTGACGCCATCGCGAGCAAGCTCGCTCCCACACTGGATCTATGCCGTAACGAAGATCCCCTGTGGGAGCGAGCTTGCTCGCGATGCAGGCGACTCGGTCTTACTTAAGTACGCATCCCGCGACCGCTGACCAGCAGCCGTGCGCAACCGATGTACAACACCACCGTCGCCACCAGCATGAAGGTGATCGCCACGCTGATCCTGATGTCCGAAACGCCAAGAATGCCGTAACGGAACGCGTTGACCATGTGCAGCACCGGGTTGGCCAGGGACACGGTCTGCCAGAACGGTGGCAGCAAGGAGATCGAGTAGAACACCCCGCCCAGGTAGGTCAGCGGTGTCAGCACAAACGTCGGGATGATCGAGATGTCATCGAAGTTGCGCGCAAACACGGCGTTGATGAAGCCCAGCAGCGAGAAGATCGTCGCCGTCAGTACCACCACCAGAATGGTCACGCCCAGGTGATGCACCTGCAACTCGGTGAAGAACAGCGACAGCAGGGTCACGATAAACCCGACCATCAAGCCGCGCAGCACGCCGCCCAGGGTGTAGCCGATCAGAATCGTATGCGGCGACACGGGCGACACCATCAATTCTTCGATGGAACGCTGGAACTTGCTGCCGAAGAAACTCGAGACCACGTTGCCGTAGGAGTTGGTGATCACCGACATCATGATCAGCCCCGGCACGATGTACTCCATGTAGGTGAAGCCACCCATGTCGCCGATCTGCCGGCCGATCAGATTGCCGAAGATCACGAAGTACAGAACCATGGTGATGGCCGGCGGCAGCAGCGTCTGCGGCCAGATCCGGGTAAAGCGTTTGACCTCTCGGTAAACGATGGTGTTGAGGGCAACGAGGTTGGGTTGCAGCTCGGAACTCATACCGCCACCTTCGACAGATTTTTCTCCACCAGGGACACGAACAACTCCTCGAGGCGATTGGTTTTGTTACGCAGGCTCAACACTTCGATGTTCTGCTGCGCCAATTGGGTGAACAGCGCGGTGATGCCCATGGCCTTGTCGACCTGAACTTCGATGGTGTGGCTGTCGAGCAACTTGGTCGGGTAACCGAGCAACTGCGGCGCGGTTTGCACAGTGTTTTTGAGGTCGAGCAGGAACGTTTCCACATGCAGTTGGCCGAGCAACTGTTTCATGCTGGTGTTCTCGACAATGGTGCCGTGGTCGATGATGCCGATGTTGCGGCACAGCTGCTCAGCCTCTTCCAGGTAGTGGGTGGTGAGGATGATGGTGATGCCTTTCTTGTTCAGCTCGGTGAGGAACGTCCACATCGAGCGACGCAGTTCGATGTCCACACCCGCCGTCGGTTCGTCGAGGATCAGCAGGCGCGGTTCGTGAACCAGCGCACGGGCGATCATCAGTCGACGCTTCATGCCGCCGGACAGTGAACGCGATGGCGTATCGCGCTTGTCCCACAGGCCCAGTTGGGTCAGGTACTGCTCGGCGCGTTCCTTGGCTATTTTCGGCGGGATGCCGTAATAACCGGCCTGGGTCACGACGATGTCGAAGGTTTTCTCGAACTGGTTGAAGTTGAATTCCTGAGGCACCACGCCGATGGAGCGCTTGAGCTGCGCAGGATTCTTGTCCAGGTCGTGACCGAAGATATTCACCGTCCCGCTGGTCTTGTTCACCAGGGTCGAGAGAATGCCGATGGTCGTGGATTTGCCGGCGCCGTTAGGGCCGAGCAAGGCGAAAAAGTCACCTTCGGCGACGTCCAGATCGATACCACTCAGGGCCTGGAAACCGTTGCCGTAGGTTTTGGTTAGCTGCCGGATGGACAGAGCGGAACTCATATCGGATTTACGCACCAAGAAGGGAAGAAAGGGACAAATAAGGGCGGGCGGCGACTAATACAACCGCGGCGCATGAGCGCAATGGTGCTTGTCGCCGCCACACAAGTACAGTCAAGTGTGTCGATAGTGAGTATTAAGTCAACGCGGTCATAACCGCTTTCTGATACGCCGGACGCTGTTTCAGACGTGCATACCAGGCTTGCAGATGAGGCTGCGGTGCGCGCTCGATTGGCATCTCGAACCAGGCATAAATGAAGCTGCCCAGAGGAATGTCGCCCATGCCGATCTCATTGCCGGACAGGTACGGTTGGGTCGCCAGCGTCTGATCAGCCATTGACAGCAGGCCATCGCACTCCTTGATCGCAGCGTTGATGGCCGGCCAGTCCTGCTTGTCTTTCGGGGTGCGCAATACGCCCCAGAACACCGTGCGGAACGGCCCGGCAAAACTTGAAGTGGTCCAGTCCATCCACTTGTCGGCAGAAGCCCGGGCCTGCAGATCTTCTGGATACCAGGCGGTGCCGTTGGCGTGGCGAGCCATCAGGTAACGCACGATGGCGTTGGATTCCCACAGCACGAAACCCTCGTCTTCAATTACCGGCACGCGACCATTGGGGTTCATCGCGCGGTACTCCGGCGTATCGACTACACCAAAGGCGCCGCCCGCATCGATGGCTTCATAAGCCAGGCCCAGCTCCTCGGCGGCCCACAAAGGTTTTCTGACATTCGACGAGTTTTTCCGACCCCAGATCTTCAGCATGACCGCCTCTTTATGGATGAATGCGCAGGCAGCATACGCCGGATCAGGCGCGACTCAAATCGCTCTGCATGTCACCCAGCTGCACGGGCAGCGTGTCGCTGAACAGATGCGGATAGCACTTCTCAAGGTGCTCGAAAAAAAACGCTTCAGGCACGTCGGTGAACTGGCCGTGGTCGATCAGGTATTCCATCAATTGCTCGCCGTCGCGATTGAACGGATGGAAAACGCTGTCGTTGATTCCGTCGAATTCCAGTGGTGCGACATTGAACAATTCGCACAAGCCTTGGTTGAACGCTGGCGTGGCTTTGACCCAGCGGTCGTTCAGATACAGCTCCGTATAGCCGTGCATGGCGAACACATCGCTCTTGAGCAACTCGAGCAACCGCGGCGTCGACAAATGATTGCGCACGTCCGCCAGACCGATCCGCGCGGGAATCCCGCAATGCCGGGCTGCACCTGCCAGCAGCGTGGCTTTGGGTACGCAATAACTCTCCCCCGCCGCCAACGCATAACTGCCGCGCAAGGTGTCCGGGTCGCGACTGAAGGTGTAAGGGTTGTAACGCACGGCTTCGCGCACGGCGTAATAGAGATTGATCGCCTGCTCTAGAGGATCGCGACGGCTGCCGCGATGTTTTTCGGCGAACTCCACCACCGAGGGGTGGTCACTATCGATGAAGCGGCCGGGACTCAGATACTCGTGCATGAGAACAATCTCCTGGGGAAGCCACGAGTCTAGCGACACGTTCAGCACAGAGATAACGACGTTTCGGCCAAACATGGACGCTTTGCCGCCCGCCCAACGAACGATTTCCGAGGCCGGTTGCCCACCGGGCCTACAAAACTCATCCATGGTTTCCCACGAATTCAATCACATCGCTCTGACCACCTGTTTTGCGGATGCCGTCTAAGCTCTGAAAGTTGGTTTTGCCCTGGTTTCACGGAGGATTAAATATGCTGCTGTTGTGGATACTGGTTCTGGTTGTCGGGATTGCTTTTTTAGCCCACCGTCGTGTCGCCCCGCTGCCCGCCCTGTGCGTCGTTGCCGTTTACGTGGTGGCGATGGGCGCGTTCAGCCGCGCGCCAGGCTGGTTGCTGCTGGTTTTCTGGGTGTTGATCGCGGCTGTTGCAGCGCCCTTGTTACTGCCAGACCTGCGCCGTAAATATTTCAGTGCGCCGCTGTTCAGCTGGTTCCAGAAAACCCTGCCGCCGATGTCGCAAACCGAACGCGATGCAATCGATGCCGGCACGGTGTGGTGGGACGGTGAACTGTTCAGCGGTCGCCCGGACTGGAAAAAACTGCTGTCCTATCCAAAAGCGCAACTGAGCGAAGAGGAACAGGCCTTCATTGACGGCCCGACCGAAGAACTCTGCGCCATGGTCAGCGACTGGCAGATCGGTCAAACCATGGACCTGCCTCCCGAAGCCTGGGCCTACATCAAGGACAACGGCTTCTTCGCCCTGATCATTCCCAAGGAGTTTGGCGGCAAAGGTTTCTCCGCCTATGCCCACTCCCAGGTGGCGATGAAACTGGCGACCCGCAGCGGCGACCTTGCCTCCACCGTGATGGTCCCCAACTCCCTCGGCCCGGCCGAACTGCTGCTGCATTACGGCACCGACGAGCAACGCAACCACTACCTGCCAAGACTGGCGCGCGGCGATGACATCCCGTGCTTCGCACTGACCGGTCCACTGGCCGGCTCTGATGCCGGAGCCATGCCCGATACCGGGGTGATCTGCAAAGGTGAATGGGAAGGCAAGGAAACCTTGGGCCTGCGTCTGAACTGGGAGAAGCGTTACATCACGCTGGGTCCCGTTGCCACCCTGCTCGGCCTGGCATTCAAGGCCTACGACCCGGATCACCTGCTGGGTGAGGAGGAAGACCTGGGGATCAGCCTGGCGTTGATCCCGACCGATACCGCCGGTGTTGAAATCGGCCGTCGCCACTTGCCGTTGGGCGCTTCATTCATGAACGGCCCGAACTCCGGCAAAGATGTCTTCGTACCGTTGGAGTTCCTCATCGGCGGCCAGGAAATGATCGGCAAAGGCTGGATGATGCTGATGAACTGCCTGTCGGTCGGGCGTTCGATTTCGTTGCCAGCGGTCGGCACCGGTGCCGCCAAGTTCACCAGTCTGGTGACCGGCCAGTACGCTCAGGTCCGTGAACAGTTCAATGTTCCACTGTCGGCCTTCGAAGGTATTCAGGAAGCGATGGCCCGTATCGGCGGCAACGCCTGGATGATGGACGCCGCGCGGATGCTCACGGCCAATGCGGTGGATTTGGGCGAGAAGCCATCGGTGCTGTCGGCGATTCTCAAGTACCACCTCACCGAACGCGGCCGCGAGTGCATCAGCCACGCCATGGATGTTCATGGCGGCAAGGCAATCATCATGGGGCCGAACAACTACCTTGGTCGCAGCTGGAATGGCGCGCCGATTTTCATCACCGTGGAAGGCGCGAACATTCTCTCGCGCAACCTGATGATCTTCGGTCAGGGTGCGATTCGCTGCCATCCATTCGTGCTTAAGGAAATGGCCCTCGCCGGTCGTGAAGACAAGGACCAGGCACTCACAGAGTTTGATGGCCTGCTGCTCAAGCACATCGGTTTCGCCGTGAGTAACGCCGCCAGCACGCTGGTGCTGAACCTTGGTTTCGGTCACTTCGAACACGCGCCAGGCGACAAGCTCAGCCAGGGTTACTTCCGCGCCCTCAATCGCCAGGCTGCTGCGTTCGCCATGCTCGCCGACCTGAGCATGATGCTGCTGGGCGGCGAATTGAAACGACGCGAACGTCTGTCGGCGCGTCTTGGGGACGTGCTCAGCAACATGTACCTCGCCTCCGCCGCACTCAAGCGTTACCACGACCTCGATTCACCGGAGCACATGGCACCGCTGTTTACCTGGGCCATGGAAGAAAGCCTGGGGCAGTCGGAACGAGCGCTGGATGAACTGCTGACCAACTTCCCGAACAAGGTGTTGGGTTGCCTGTTGCGGGTGATCGTGTTCCCGTTCGGTCGTCGTCACAAAGGGCCATCGGACAAACTCGGCGCCGAAGTGGCGGCGGTGATCGGCCGCGCCAAAGGCGATCCGACCCTGGAAGAGTTGCTCGGCGGTTGCTACCGGCCGCAATCCACTGATGACCCGGTTGGCGCGCTGCAACATGCGTGTAACCTGCTGAGTGCCGCGCAACCGCTGCGCAAAAAGCTTCATGTCGCGCTCAAAAGCGGCCAGGTCAAACCGGTCGCCGGCGAAAACGTCATCGATGCAGCGCTTGAGGCTGGCGTGTTGCAGCCCGTGGAGGCGCAGACCCTGCGTGACGCCGAAGCGGCGCGGCGCAAGGTGATTGATGTCGATGATTTCGACAAAAAGGAACTGGCGCTGGGCAAAGGAAAGGTCCGCTGATCCAACCAGCGTCCGCTACACATGTAAAAAAGGGCGCGGGGGCTTTATACTCCCGCGCCCGTTTTGCTCTTGAGGACTTATCTCGTGTCCAATGTCGTTGCCGATCATCTTGTCTTGCTCGACCACCTGCGCAGCATCCTGGTCGCCGTAGGTGAGGCCGAACAGGTTCCCGAAGAAAGCCATGCCTTGTTCCTGGAGCGCTTCGACGAACTGCGTGCGTTGCTGCCGGTCGACCCGATCGAAAGCCAATACCTGGGCCAGGACATTCTGTGCCAGGTGATCACCCGCTACCCGCAAATCGCCCACCTGGTCCCGCGCGACCTGCTGTGGTACTTCGCCGGTGACTGTCTGCATTACATGCCCGACGATGAAATCGACTTGTACCAGGCGCTGGAAGAACGTCGTTTCGAAGCTGAACAAAACGACGAACCGTTCGACTGGAACCAGGAAAAACAGCTGCTGGCGATGTCGAAAGACGACAGCAAGCACTGACCCTCGGTCAGAAACGCAAAAGGCCCGCATGGTTGAACATGCGGGCCTTTTTTGTTGGCAACAAAGATCAAAAGATCGCAGCCTTCGGCAGCTCCTACAGGGCGAGTGCAATTCCAATGTAGGAGCTGCCGAAGGCTGCGATCTTTTGATCTTGTTTTTTATAGCAACCCATCACTCTCCGGCAACTCATACTCCGCCGCGCCCCTAACCGAGCCACTCAACTTGCCCGGTTTGCTCAGAGTTGGTTCCTTCTCCAGACACTCCACCAGATAGTCGATCAGCACCCGTAACTTCGGTGGCAGATAACGGGTTGGTGAATGCAGCAACCAGGCACCGCCGTGGTATGACGCCAGAAAGGTCCAGTCCGGCAACACCTGCACGATCAGCCCCTGCTCCAGCGCATAACGTGCGGTGAAGTACGGCAGGCTGCCAATCCCGATGTGCTGCAACACTGCGCCCAAGCGCACGCCGGTGTGATTGGCCGCATAACGTCCGCGCACGCCAACGGTGACAGCCTGGGTGCCTTTCTTGAATTTCCAGCGTGCATCGCTCGGCGTTTCGCCCAGATAGATGCAGCTGTGGTTGAGCAAGTCGTGGGGATGGGTCGGTGTGCCGTGTTCGGCCAGGTATTGCGGCGTTGCACAGAGCATATGATCGATGGTGAGCAATTGCCGCCCGACCAGTCCGGCAGGTGGACGATCTGTAATTCGAATTGCCAGATCAACGTTGTCGTCGATCAAATCCACCTGGCGGTCCTCAAGCAACAGCTCCACATCCACTTTGGGATAGCGACGCAAAAATTCCGGCATATGCGGATGAATCACGAAACGCCCCACCGCCTTCGGCACACTGACGCGCACCAGTCCTTCCGCTTCATGGGTGAACTGGCCGCTGATCTCCATCACCGACTTGGCTGCGCTGACCATCTCCTGGCAACGCTTGAACACCTCCTCGCCACCGTCGCTCAAGCGCAACTTGCGCGTGGTTCGTTGCAGCAAACGGGTGGCGAGTGCCTTCTCCAGACGCGAAATACTGCGACTGACCGCCGAGGGTGAAGAACCCAACTGGCGTGCGGCCTCAGAGAAGCTGCCAGTCTCGACAACCTTGACGAAAATCGCCATTTCACCGAGCAGCGGTAGTGGAAGATTTATGCTCACAGCGCAACAGTCCTTTGATGTTTGAACGGATTATCACGCAATTCCACGCTCCATATAATAAAAAATAGAATTGTTAATAAGGGCATGGAATATGACGCTTCGCCTCTTTTTCCATAGTGATGACCTCAAGGCCAATGTGGAAGTCCTGGATTGCACGCCCCACGAGAACGAATTTGCCGTGGTGCTGCGCGCCACGTTGTTTCATCCCCAAGGCGGTGGCCAGCCCTTTGACACCGGCTGGATCGGCGAAAGCCGGGTGCTGCGCGTGGCTCAGGATCCGGACCGGATCATTCATTTCGTCGACCATCCGGTAAAACCGGGCATGACTCAGATTCGGGTCGACGAACAACGCCGCCAGTTCAATTCACGCATGCATTCCGCCGGCCACCTGATCGGCCACTTCGTCCAGGCCATGGGCTGGATGCCGATCAAGGCTCATCACTGGCCGGGCGAAGGACGCGTGCAATTCAAACCGGCAGAGTCGGCAAAAGAGGTTGATGCCGAGATGATTCAGCACGGCATCGAGCAGTGGATCGCCAATGATCTGCCGCGCCTGACGTCGATGCGTGAAGGCGCCCGGGAAATCGGTTTCGGTGAACTGCCCGCCTACGGCTGCGGCGGCACCCATGTACGTAGCCTGAAGGATTTGGGCACGGTCACGATCGCTTCCCTTTCACTGAAGAAGGGAACGCTGTCAGTCCACTACAGCGTGGATTGAGCATTTGGGCGATGCCGTTCCTGTCATCGCCTGACGCCGGGGGAACCTGCGGTCGCGGGTTCTGTTGACTATCTGATAGATGGACCTAAGACATGATGCTTGACGTCGAGCGTCTCGATGAGACGTGCATAAAAAAACTGGCCAATGAAGAAGTCCTCGCCATCCGCGTCAAAGGCTTGTTGCCCAAGCCGCTGGCGATTCAGATTGGCGACAAGATCCTCTCCCCTGGCTTCGAAGGCTATATCAATGCGCCGAGCATCGGTCGCATCGGCATGGCGTTTTATGAAGCGGAAAACCAGCCGCTGCTGATCGAAGATTATTTCGAACGCGCCACCCGCAACATTGCGGAATTGCGCAACCGGTGTGCGCCCTATTCGTCCCCCGTCGACACCCTGCGCTGCATGCTCGACGAGTCCTGGCCGGCGGGTGCGCACCTGGAAAATCTCTACGGTCGCAAGATGTATGTCGGGCTGTCCCGGGTGGTGAAACCCGGGATCTGTTTTCTGGCCCACCACGACATTTTCGCCAAGGACGCCCCGGACAGTTACCAGGCCAGAAGCCTGGAAGCGCAGTTCGCCTGCAATGTTTACCTGAACATGCCCGCCGAGGGCGGTGCACTGCAGATGTGGGACCACGACATCTCCCCGGACCAGTTCGACGAAATGCGTGGCGACAGTTACGGCATCGATCCGGCTCTGCTCGGGACTCCGACCCTGGAGATTCTTCCCGAGCCAGGTGATTTCATCATGTTCAATTCGCGCTGCATGCACTCGGTGACACCGGGTGTGGCTGATCCGCGCTTGAGCCTTTCGTTCTTTGTCGGCTATCGCGGCAATGCTTCACCCCTTACTTTCTGGAGTTGAAATGCTTTCGAATTACCTGGGCGAGTTTCTGGCGCTGGCAACTATCCACTTTCTGGCCGTGGTTGCACCCGGACCGGACTTCGCAGTGACCATCCGTCAGAGCGTGCGCTTCGGTCGACTGGTCGGGATTTGCACGGCGCTGGGCATCGGTGCGGGCATTTCCGTGCATGTGCTTTACACCTTGCTCGGAGTCGGCGCGCTGATGCACACGACGCCTTGGCTGCTGACGGTGGCCAAGGTTGTGGGTGGCGCTTACATTTTGTACCTCGGTGTCAGCCTGCTGCGCAGCAAGCCCAAGACCGTACTGGAAGGCGACAAGCCTGACGAACCGGTCGTAGAACAAACACTGCTGAAGGCATTTACCACCGGATTCCTGACCAACGCGACCAACCCGAAAGCCACACTGTTTTTCCTGGCGATCTTCACCACCATCATCAGCGCCACAACGCCACTGAAGATCCAGGCGCTTTACGGAATCTGGATGTGTTTTGTGAATGCGCTGTGGTTTGTGATCGTCGCGCTGTTCTTTTCCAGTGCCCGGGTGCGACTGCTGTTTATGCGCATGGGGCACTGGTTCGAACGCACCATGGGGGTGATTCTGATCCTGTTCGCCGGGCGCCTGATTCTGTCGATGTAAAACCTGCGCCCATGCAAAAGGCCCGCTCAGTCAGACTGGCAGGCCTTTTTCGTTTGTGCGCCGCTTTTGCATTTCTGTGCGACAGATCCCACTTCGGGGACTCCCCTATCGCTCTCTCGTGGTGTTAGCTTGGTAACGTTTCTGTCTCATCAATCAGAAACTTCTCACAAACTGCCTGCAAAGGAATGCCTTCAATAATGAATTTCTCACTCAAGCACCTGGCCGCGTCGACCCTGATACTGGCCAGCCTTTCGTCGTTCACTCTGACCGCGCACGCCAACATCACCCCGCAACAGAGCGCGGCCATCCTCAAGACCTTCAGCGACACATCCGTAACGGATTTCAGGCAGTTCCTGGGAGGCCTGGCCAAAAGCGACCTCGGCAAAACCGACGACCTCGGCCCGGCCATCAGTGCCTTTCTCGACAACAAGACCCTTTCTTCAGAACAGCAGAACGAGATCCATCGCCTGCTCGGCCTCTATACACGCGTTAAGTACGGCAGCGCCGCCACCGAGACCCTGCGCGAGTTGGTAGCCATCCCGACCTTCCGCGTCGACGGCGTTGACCAACACAACAATCCCGAATTCATCAAGATCGCCGACAAGATCAAGAGCCTTGCCCAAGCCTTCAACCTGAACTTCCGCAACATCGACAATCGTGTCTATGAAATATCCCTCGAAGGCAGTGGCGATGAAGTCGTGGGCATTCACGCCCATGCCGACGTGGTACCCGTGACACCAGAAAACTGGGTCCTGAAAGACGGCACCAAACTCGATCCGTTCAAGGTCACCCTGATCGGCGACCGCATGTATGGCCGCGGCACCGAGGATGACAAGAACGGCATCGTCGTGGCGCTCTATGCCATGAAGGTCATCAAGGAAGAAAAACTGCCGCTGGCGAGGAATTTCAAGCTGCTGGTCGACA
The DNA here is from genome assembly GCF_059716185.1 of Pseudomonas sp. LBUM1645. NCBI lineage: Bacteria > Pseudomonadati > Pseudomonadota > Gammaproteobacteria > Pseudomonadales > Pseudomonadaceae > Pseudomonas > Pseudomonas sp. LBUM1645. The sequence continues at coordinate 1,660,404 of NZ_CP166811.1, read as the reverse complement.
CCACCGAGGAAACCACCGGCGACGCCATCCCCTATTACTTCGAACACAACCCGACACCCAACTACAACCTGGCGCTGGATGGCGGCTATCCGGTGGTGATTGCCGAGAAAGGCTATGGCACCGTTATGGCGAACTTTGCCAAGCGCAAGGCAGAGGGCAAGGGCGCTGAAATCATCTCGATGACCGGCGGCATGGCCACCAACCAGATCCCGTCGACTTCGGTCGCCGTCCTGGTGAGCGACAAGCCCGCCGAGTTGGCCGCCAGCCTGCAAAAGGCCGGCGCTGATTATGCCAAGCGCAATGGTGGCAACTTCGAGGTAACCGCCAAGGTTGACGGTAAAGACGTCACGCTGACGGTTACCGGGGTTTCCGCCCACTCCTCCGAGCCCGAGTCAGGCGTCAACCCGGTGGCCAGGATGCTGGACTTCATCAACAGCCTCGACGGAAAAGTCGCGTTCAAGCACAACCACATTACCGACGCGGCCCGTTACGCCGCCGACAACTGGGGGCTGGATTACCTGGGTGGCAAATTGGGAGTCGGCTTTTCCGATGCCTTCATGGGGCCGCTGACCGCTTCCCTGACCTATGTCGCCATGGATGAAAAAGTATTCAAGCTCGCGGTAAACCTGCGCGTACCAAAGGGTAAGTCGCCGGAAACGCTCAAGACCGAAATCGCCGACAAGCTTGATGCCTGGAGCAAGAAGACCCACGTCGCGGTAGCCATCGACTACTCAATCGCCGAGCCGATGTACCGCAATCCTGAGGGTGAATGGGTCAAGGCGTTGCTGGCTGTGTCCACTGAAAACCTGGCCATGGAGCATAAGTTCGGCTCTTCCGCCGGCGCCACCTCGGTGCATGAGTTGCCCAATGGCGTGCAGTTCGGCTTGGCCAGGCCAGAGGTCAAGTACACCGGTCATACCGACAACGAGTTCAAGACTGTCGACCAGTTCCTGCTGGACCTGCAGATCGTGACCGAGATGATGGGTCGTATCGGGCAGTTGCCGAAGCTCTGATGTTCTTTCGGACCCGCTGTTATGGCGGGTCCGACGCAAACAAAAAAAGGACCTTAAGGTCCTTTTTCATGAATAACGCACAAACAAAAACGCCGCTCATTGCTGAGCGGCGTTTTCGTTAAATATGGAGCGGGAAACGAGACTCGAACTCGCGACCCCGACCTTGGCAAGGTCGTGCTCTACCAACTGAGCTATTCCCGCAAATGGCGTCCCCTAGGGGACTCGAACCCCTGTTACCGCCGTGAAAGGGCGGTGTCCTAGGCCACTAGACGAAGGGGACACGCTAACTGAAACACATGGTGTGTATTTCAGTGCCCAAATCCGCATCCGAAGATACCGGTTCTGGTTTCACTCAGCCCTGCCCGAAAGCAACGCTGTTTAAAATTGGAGCGGGAAACGAGACTCGAACTCGCGACCCCGACCTTGGCAAGGTCGTGCTCTACCAACTGAGCTATTCCCGCATATGGCGTCCCCTAGGGGACTCGAACCCCTGTTACCGCCGTGAAAGGGCGGTGTCCTAGGCCACTAGACGAAGGGGACACACGTACAACATTCACTCCCTACCGCGTTTCGCTGTGTGCTTTACGCTGTAAGTGGCGCGCATTCTATGGATGGATTGAGGGGTCGTCAACCCCCAGATATAAATTTATTTAAATCAATGACTTCGCCCCGCTTTGAGACACTAATCCAGCCTTTCCGTCGTCCGGCGTTTGACGCCTATATTCTGACACCCGCCAAGACGTTATAGTCCACCCACGCCAAAGATGATGGCAATGTGCACCTCGCACGCTATTACTTATATAAGCAGGAACGCGGCCGATACAGGCAGTGCAGTAGCCGATTCATCTCGCCGAGCGGCGCTATGCGTCCCAATGCCAAGCCACTACACTCGCACGCGAACCCCATAAAGAGGTCTTACCGGTGACACCACTCATGATCACCCTGCTAGTCGTAGCCGGGATCGCACTATTGATCGCCATTGGCTACATGAACCATGTGGTGGAAAACAATAAGCTGGAAAAGGCCCGCGCCAAAGTTGAGCTCAACGATCGTCTGCGTCGTTGCGGTGAAATCACCGAGACCTTCCCCGGCCAGTTGATGACACCGGCGCTCAAGCTGCTGTTGACCCGTCTGGAACTGAACGTCTGCCAACGCCTGCTCCATCTGGAAAAAACCAGCTCCAACCTCAAGGCACGAATTGGCGAACTGAACGCATTGGTCGGCCAGGGCGAATCGATCCCGGTCAACAACCCGCCGGCACCGATCCAGACCGAAGCCAAAGCCAAGGACGTACGCTTCCTCCTCGAAGCCCTGCACGGCCAAATCACCCGTGCCGCACAGGACGGCTTCCTGCCGACCAACGAAGCTAAACGCTGGATCCGCGAAGTTCGCCACATCCTGGTCCTGCTGCACATCGAATTCTTCAACAACCTCGGCCAGCACGCCCTGCAACAGAACCAACCCGGCCAGGCCCGCCTGGCATTCGAACGCGGCGTGCAATACCTGCGCAAACAACAGGAACCCCAGGTCTACGCCGAACAACTGGAATACCTGGAAAAACTCCTGGCTCGCGCCAACGCACAAGTCATGGACAACATCGCCCCGGTAGAAGGCGAAGTGAACCAACTGACCGAAGGCCTAAAAGACGTCGAGGCCGATGCGGACTGGAAGAAAAAAGTGATCTACGACTGATCAGAGAAAGCAGAAAAGCCACCGAAACAGGTGGCTTTTTTTTGTGTTGAATTTGATAGGGGTTTACCCCCAGAAAAGATAGGTCGGCCGGAAGGCCGCCATCGCGAGCAAGCTCGCTCCCACAGTTGGACGATGTGCATCCGCAAGGGATTGGTCGGCTGTCAGTCCGCCATCGCGAGCAAGCTCGGCTCCCACAGTTGGACGATGTACATCCGCAAGGGATTGGTCGGCTGTCAGTCCGCCATCGCGAGCAAGCTCGGCTCCCACAGGTGGACGAGGTGCATCCGCAAGGGATTGGTCGGCTGTCAGGCCGTCATCGCGAGCAAGCTCGGCTCCCACAGGTGGACGAGGTGCATCCGCAAGGGATTGGTCGGCTGTCAGTCCGCCATCGCGAGCAAGCTCGGCTCCCACAGTTGGACGATGTACATCCGCAAGGGATTGGTCGGCTATCAGGCCGCCATCGCGAGCAAGCTCGGCTCCCACAGGTGGACGAGGTGCATCCGCAAGGGATTGGTCGGCTGTCAGTCCGCCATCGCGAGCAAGCTCGGCTCCCACAGTTGGACGATGTACATCCGCAAGGGATTGGTCGGCTGTCAGTCCGCCATCGCGAGCAAGCTCGCTCCCACAGTGGGACGGTGTACACCCGAGGCTTCTCACCACTCAACAGGCCGAGCGTTAGCTCGCCTGCAGCTTGTGATCTTGATCCACCCGCCCCTTCGGGAGGCTGAGTGGAGGTGTGCATCCGGGGAGTGGCGCGCAGCGCCGTTCGACGCAGTCGAACACGCTGCATGTAGGTCGTCGCGAAGCAGACCGGAGGGCAGTGTCCCCGGATGGATACCGGAACGAAGGAACGCCGAGCCTAAGCGAGGGGCCGGACGCTCGGGGCGAGCCTTTTTTTGCTTACTTATTTTTGGCGTTTGAAAAAAAAGTGAGTCGCCGTAAGGGCGAAACCCTAAGCCGCCGTTACCGCAGCAACGGATATGTACACAGAAAAGAATCAAAGCCGAAAGTGCCCGACCATCCCCTTCAACTCAACCCCCAACTGCGCCAACTCAATACTGGAAGCCGCATTCCCCTGCATCGCCAACGAAGATTGATCCGCACTGGCCCGAATACTCGTGACACTGCGGTTAATCTCCTCAGCCACTGAACTCTGCTCCTCGGCAGCCGCTGCAATCTGCTGGTTCATCTGCTGAATCAAAGACACTGCCGCTGCAATACTCCCCAGCGCACTCTCAGTCTGCAACGCATCACTCACCGCCAGCTTCACCAGCTCGCCACTGTTCTGAATCTGCTGAACAGAAGACTGAGCCGCCGAGCGCAAGGCACTCACCAGTCGTTCAATCTCCTCGGTCGATTGCTGGGTACGCTTGGCCAGGGCCCGCACTTCATCGGCCACCACCGCAAAGCCCCTGCCCTGCTCGCCGGCTCGAGCCGCCTCAATCGCGGCGTTGAGGGCCAACAGATTGGTCTGCTCGGCCACACTCTTGATGACGCTCAGCACTGTGCCGATGTTCTGGATTTCCGCACTCAAACTTTCGATGCTCGAACTGGCCGAGGTGGCTGAATCCGCCAACTGCTCGATCCGCGCCATGCTCTGTCGCACCACCTGCTGACCACTTTCAACCTTCCCGTCCGCCGTCTGCGCCGCCTGAGCGGCCTCCTCCGCGTTGCGCGCAACGTCGTGCACGGTGGCGGTCATCTGATTCATCGCGGTAGCAACCTGTTCGGTTTCTTCCTTCTGGCTGCTGACTTCAAGATTGGTCTGCTCGGTCACCGCCGACAGTGACTGCGCTGAACTGGCCAACTGTTCGATACCCGCCTGCAAACCACTGACAATGCTGCTAAGCCCCGCGCCCATCTGCTGCATGGCCTGCATCAGCTGCCCGATCTCATCACGACGGGTCACTTCAACCGTCGCACTCAAATCGCCAGAAGCAATCTGTTGAGCAACACGGATCACACTGCGCAGCGGTGCCACGATCAACCGGGTAATCACCCAGGCCGCAATCAGCCCGACCAGCAGCGCCAGCGCCGAAGAACCGATGATCAGCAGCGAGTTCTTTTTCAGCTCTGCCTGCATCGACTGGTCTTCGGCGACATAGGCCTGATCCACCCGCTCCACCACCTGAGCGGCGCGCTGATGCAGCTGTTGATAAACGGTTTTTTCCTGCGCCAGCAGGCCGGTGTACTCAGCGAGTTTTTCGCTGAATCCGCCGATGTGTCCGACCACTTCATTGAGGACCGTCTGGTAACCCTCATCCTTGACCGTGGTTTTCAGCTGCTCGGCCTGGGTCAGTGCCTGGTCGGCCTGCTCGATCTTGCCCTGCCCTGCGCTGTCGTCGCCCTTGCGGCTCAGGTCCAGGCGCACACGCGCTTCGTTCATGGCTTGCAACATCAACCGCGACACCTGGCTGACCTGATTGGCCTGTTCGATGAACTGCCCACCGTCCTTGCCTTCGGATTCCTTCAAGGTATAAGCGCCGTCATCGGCCAGCCCGGCCTGCAGCACGTCGAGGTTATTGGCCACGCTGGACACCGACCAACTGGCCATCTCCAGCGACAGGTCCTTGGCCTGGCTGAGCGAGACGAACTCGTCAAAGGCCTTGCGGTAAGCCCCCAAGGACTGCTCGACGTCATTCATCACCGGCACGTTGGTCGCAGACGCCGCTTTCAGTTGGGTTGCCAGGGCGATCAGGCCGTCAACGCCCTCGCGCAGCGCATCAGCGGTTTTCGGGTTGCCGTGCAAGGCGTATTCCTGCTCGAGCAGTCTCACCCTGAGCAAACCGCTATTGAGCGACGACATCTGCTTGAGCCCGTCGAAGCGCTGGCTGATGGTTTGCAGGGACCATACGCCGATGGCCGCCACCAAGGCGGTCAACAGCAGCACCAGTACAAACCCGACACCCAGTTTTTTCGCCATACCGAGGTTGGCAAAACGTCCTTGCACGGCCGAAATCATTGCACTTAGTCCCCTGACATAGTCTGTTGACGCAGATTCGCAACGGGCCTGTATCAACACAAGTCTCTGGCGTCGGAATAATGGCAAAAAGCTACGCTCACGTCGTTTTCAGAACGCTTGAAGTCGATCCAGAGCGGTGGCCTGAAAAAACGCCCGGGCTCGCGGATCACAGGCATAGGCCACATTGATACGCTGCCAGTCACTGGCCTCTGCGGTGGGACTGAATGCCGTCGCAGAAGACAACAGGACACCGAAGCGCTGGGCTTGTTTGCGCACCTGAGCGTAGTCGGACATCCGCGATCGCGCCCAGATGAACAGGCCTCCAACCGGCTTGCCGAAAACCTCCCACTCGGCGTCTTCAAGCACTTGCAATGCAGCCTCCCTGTCATTGCTCAAACGCTGGCGCTGGCGCTGTACCAGTTTGCGGTAGGCACCGCTGGCTAAAAGGCTTGCCAGCACCGACTCGCAAAACCGTGAAGCGCCCATGCTGCTGATCATCTTGACTTCGGCCAGCCGCGAAATAACTGCAGTGCCGGCCACTACAAAACCGACCCGCATCGAACTGCTGAGGGTCTTGGAGTAGCTGCCGACGTAGATGACGTTGTCATCGATACCCAACGCAGCGAGGCGCGTACCGGGGCCGCTGTGAAAATCCGCATAGACGTCATCCTCGATTACCAAAAGGCCGTAGGTTTTGGCCAATTGCAGAACCCGCTGCGCCACCGCCGGCGCCAGGCTGCTGCCAGTAGGATTGTGATAGAAGCTATTGATGAAGATCCCGCAGGGCCTGTACTTAACCAGCAATGCCTCAAGCGCTTCAATGTCCGGTCCGTGTGGGGTTCGCGGCACCTCGATCATGCTGACACCGTGCAGCCTGAGCAAATCGAACAGCAAGGAATAACCGGGATTCTCCACCACCACGCAATCACCCGGCTTGAACAAGGTCCGCACGATCAGGTCCAGCCCCTGACTGGCCCCCGCCGTTGTCAGGATCCGGCTTTCCGCCACCAGGATATCGAGCTGTTTCAGCCGTTTGTTGATCTGCTGGCGCAAGGCTGGCAGGCCCAGCGGCGTGCTGTAGTTGAACAGGCCGGCCATGTCGGTGCGGCTGACCTGGCGGATCGCGTAGCTCAGGTCGTCGGTTTCGCGCCAGCTCTCGGGCAGTCCGCCACACCCCAGTTTGAGTTCGCCCGAGGTGGCGCCCTGCTTTATTTCTGCCCCCTCGAACCAGGGGCAATCCTGTTGCCCCTGAGCGGCCAGCGCTGGCATGGCGACAATGAAACCGGCGCCATGACGCGACGCCAGCACCCCTTGAGCCACCAGACGCTCACAGGCCTCAACGACGCTGGACTGACTGAGCAAATTGATCCGGGCGATTTGCCGCACGGAAGGCAAACGCGTCCCCGGCGGTACCTCGCCACGGCAAAGCCAGCAGGCTAGCGCGTCGACGATTTGCTGTACGACCGGCACCAATGCCTGTCGATCGATTCTCAACTCCATGAGCAAGCAAACTCCTGTCCGTTTTGCGGGAAACAGTTAATCACAGGAGCGGTCAATCAGCTGTGCGACAACGCCGCTAAAACCGTCGGTTCTAACCATTTGAAACACATTGTCCGGCACCTTTAAGGAACCGAAAAAAAACCCGCAAAAATGCGGGTTTTTTCCTACGTTGCAGTGCCTGGTTTCAGAACGCCGTGACGCCACCGTCCACCGCCAGTGAATGCCCCGTGGTGAACGCTGCGCCGTCGCTGCACAGGTACAGCACCGCACTGGCGATTTCCTCGACCTTGCCGATGCGCCCGACCGGGTGCATGGCATTGGCGAACTCGCCTTTCTTCGGGTCGGCTTCATAGGCACGGCGGAACATGTCGGTGTCGATCACTGCCGGACACACCGCGTTGACGCGAATCTTTTTCTTGGCATATTCGATGGCCGCCGATTTGGTCAGGCCGATCACCGCATGTTTCGACGCCGCGTAAATACTCATCTTCGGCGCAGCCCCGAGGCCGGCTACCGATGCGGTGTTGACGATTGCACCGCCGCCCTGGGCCAGCAGTAATGGCAACTGGTATTTCATGCATAACCAGACGCCTTTGACGTTGACGCCCATGATCGCGTCGAACTCATCGACCGTGCCTTCGGCTAACTTGCCTTTCTCGATTTCGATGCCAGCGTTGTTGAAGGCATAGTCGAGACGGCCGTAGGTATTGACCACTTCGTCCATCAGATTTTTTACATCGCTTTCCAGCGTGACGTTGCAGCGCACGAAGGTGGCTTCACCGCCAGCGGTACGAATCAGCGCCACCGTGCCCTCACCACCCGCCACGTCCAGGTCGGCCACTACCACTTTCAAGCCTTCAGCAGCGAATGCCTGGGCGGTCGCGCGGCCAATGCCATTGGCGGCGCCCGTCACAACGGCTACCTGGCCAGAAAACGTCATGCTCATTGTTATGTCCTCGAAGAGAAGATGCGGGGGATCGCGTGTTCGCAATCTAGCCACAAGGGCCTGCGGCGCGGCAGCACTATCAGAAGGCCGGTTGGGTGCCCATGAGTGACAGTGATAAAACCGCCGGTTCGACTATCACTGCACTGGATCGATATGCATTCGCCGCATCAGCCAAACTTGCGGCATCGATCATGAAGGTCTATCAACAAGTCTTCATTCATCTTGAGTGCCTGTCATGACTACCCAGACCAATCGCCAGTTCCTGCTCGCCAAACGTCCGGTGGGCGCGGCGACCCGCGAGACCTTCACCTATCAAGAAGTACCGGTCGGCGAACCGGCTGCGGGTCAGATCCTGGTCAAAAACGAATACCTGTCCCTGGACCCTGCCATGCGTGGCTGGATGAACGAGGGCAAGTCCTACATCCCGCCGGTCGGTATCGGCGAAGTGATGCGCGCATTGGGCGTAGGCAAAGTCGTTGCCTCGAATAATCCGGGCTTCGCGGTCGGGGACTACGTCAACGGTGCCTTGGGTGTGCAGGATTACTTCCTCGGCGAGCCACGAGGTTTCTACAAGGTCGATCCGAAACTGGCGCCTCTGCCGCGCTATCTGTCGGCGCTGGGCATGACCGGGATGACCGCCTATTTCGCCCTGCTCGATGTCGGCGCGCCAAAGGCGGGTGACACCGTGGTGCTGTCGGGCGCGGCCGGTGCGGTGGGCAGCATTGCCGGGCAGATCGCCAAGATCAAAGGTTGCCGGGTAATCGGCATTGCCGGGGGCGCAGACAAGTGCCAGTTCCTGATCGACGAACTGGGTTTTGACGGTGCCATCGATTACAAAAACGAAGACGTCCACGCCGGCCTCAAGCGCGAATGTCCGAAAGGTGTCGATGTGTATTTCGATAACGTCGGCGGCGATATTCTCGACGCGGTGCTGGGCCGCCTGGCCATGAAGGCGCGGGTGGTGATCTGTGGCGCCATCAGCCAGTACAACAACAAGGAAGCGGTCAAAGGCCCGGCCAACTACCTGTCGCTGCTGGTCAACCGCGCGCGGATGGAAGGTTTTGTGGTGATGGACTATGCCGCGCAGTTCGCCGCCGCCGGGCAGGAAATGGCCGGCTGGATGGCCAAGGGGCAGCTCAAGAGCAAGGAAGATATTGTTGAAGGACTGGAGACGTTCCCGGAGACGCTGATGAAGTTGTTCAGCGGCGAGAATTTCGGGAAGTTGGTGCTGAAGGTTTAACCCGATATTTCAATGCACCACAAATCAATGTGGGAGCGAGCTTGCTCGCGATGAGGGAGTGTCAGTAAACATCAATGTTGACTGATACACCGCTATCGCGAGCAAGCTCGCTCCCACATTTTGATTTTCAGCGTTGGGTTAAGCGAGTTCGGCGACTACAGCTGCCAGCGCCTTGGCCGGATCCGCGGCCTGGCTGATCGGACGGCCGATCACCAGATAATCGGAACCGGCATCCAGCGCCTGACGCGGGGTCAGAATGCGGCGCTGATCGTCCTGGGCGCTGCCCGCCGGACGAATCCCCGGGGTCACCAGTTGCAGCGATGGGTGCGCCGATTTCAGGGCCTGGGCTTCCATAGCTGAACAAACCAGACCGTCCATCCCGGCTTTTTCCGCCAACGCGGCCAGGCGCAACACTTGCTCCTGCGGCTCGATATCCAGACCGATACCCGCCAGATCCTCACGCTCCATGCTGGTCAACACGGTCACGCCGATTAGCAGTGGTTTCGGACCGGTGCGCTGGTCGAGCACTTCGCGGCACGCGGCCATCATGCGCAAACCACCGGAGCAGTGCACATTGACCATCCACACGCCCATCTCAGCAGCCGCCTTGACGGCCATGGCGGTGGTGTTCGGAATGTCATGGAATTTGAGGTCCAGGAACACTTCGAAACCCTTGTCACGCAGGGTGCCAACGATTTCCGAAGCGCAGCTGGTGAACAATTCTTTACCGACTTTGACCCGGCACAGCTTCGGGTCCAACTGATCGGCCAGCTTCAGTGCGGCGTCACGGGTGGGGAAATCCAGGGCGACGATGATAGGAGTCTGGCAGGCGGACATGAGTGGGCTCTCAGGCAGGTCGAAATCGGCGCGCATTGTAGCGGAACCAGCGCCTCTGCGGGACCCGATGATCGGTAATTCGTCGAGACGGCTCAAGCAAGACTAGCCCTTGCCCCCATTGTGTCGAGTCAGATACACACATGACACGCCTGCAACACCCTTCAACGTTACCTTCGGCAGCCGCAACACGTCCTTACAGCACTTCCCGCCTCCGGGCCGGACGCCTATGCTGAAACCACAACCTCGCAGCCCATCTTTGTGGTTGGCAGCCTACCTGGCAGATGAACGCACGCATGCACAACCTCCACGCACCTGTGAACGACGATCAAAAAGCGCCTGGCGACGACAAACGCTGGAGCATTCGCGCCCTGATCGTCGACGATGACGTCCCGATCCGCGAACTGATGATCGACTATCTGGCCCGGTTCAACATTCACGCCAGCGGCGTCACCGATGGCGCCGCAATGCGCCTGGCGCTGCAAGCGGAGCATTTCGACGTGGTGGTGCTCGACCTGATGCTTCCCGGCGAAGACGGCTTGTCACTGTGCCGCTGGCTACGCGCCGAATCGGACATCCCGATTCTGATGCTCACCGCCCGCTGCGAACCCACCGACCGGATCATCGGCCTGGAACTGGGCGCCGACGACTACATGGCCAAGCCGTTCGAACCGCGTGAGTTGGTAGCACGCATCCAGACGATCCTGCGCCGGGTACGCGACGATCGTACTGAACAACGGGCGAACATCCGTTTCGACAACTGGCGCCTGAACAGCGTGCTGCGCCAATTGATCGCCGCTGATGGTCTGGTGGTGCCGCTGTCCAACGCCGAGTTCCGTTTGCTCTGGGTGTTCATCGAACGTCCGCGCCGGGTACTCAGCCGCGAACAACTGCTGGATGCCGCTCGCGGTCGCTCGATCGAAGCCTTTGATCGCAGCATCGACTTGCTGGTCTCGCGCTTGCGCCAGAAACTGGGTGATGACCCGAAAGCCCCGCAGCTGATCAAGACCGTTCGCGGTGAGGGTTATTTGTTCGACGCCAGAGACATCGGCTGATGCGTGCGCGCTTCGATACGCTCTTCGGCCGCCTGTTTGGCATGCTGCTGGTGGCGATCATCCTGGCGCACTTGTTGGCGTTTTTCTGGTTTCACTATTACGGCCCTCCGCCGCCCCCTCCGCCGCTGGGGTTTTCCGAAAACTTCGACGGACAGCGCCCGCCGATGGACCCGCGCTTCGGAAATCGGCCACCGCGGCCGTGGTTCGGCGGCCCCTTGGTGCCGCTGACCTTTCAACTGGTCTCGCTGATCATCGCCGCCTGGTACGGCGCCAAACTGCTGAGCCGGCCGATCCAGCGCTTGAGCGATGCCGCCGAGCGACTGAGCGAAAACCTCGACAGCCCGCCTCTGGATGAGTCCGGCCCACGGGAAGCACGGCAAGCGGCACACACCTTCAACAAGATGCAGCAACGCATTCGTGAACAAGTGCAGCAACGCTCGCGGATGCTTGGCGCCGTCTCCCACGACCTGCGCACGCCGCTATCGCGACTCAAGCTGCGGCTGGAGCAGATCGACGACAACAAACTGCAAGGCCAGATGCGTCAGGATCTGGACGACATGATCGGCATGCTCGACGCCACGCTCACCTACCTGCACGAGCAGCGCACCAGTGAGGTCCTGCAGTGGATGGACGTGCAGGCGCTGGTCGAATCCCTCAGTGAAAACGCCCAGGACCAGGGCGCCGATGTGCTCACCAGCGGCCACTGCGCGCCGCTGCAAGTGCAGCCGATGGCCTTGCGCTCGTGCATCAACAACCTGCTGGACAATGCCCTGCGTTATGCCGGGCAGGCCATGATTACGCTTGAAGACACGCGCGAAACCCTGGTGATCCGGGTCATCGACCATGGGCCGGGTATTGCGGCGGATAAACGTGAAGCCGTGTTCGAGCCGTTCTATCGCCTGGAAGGCTCGCGCAACCGCAACTCCGGTGGCGTCGGGCTGGGCATGACCATCGCCCGCGAGGCGGCCGAACGCCTGGGTGGGCAGTTGAGCCTGGAAGAAACCCACGGTGGTGGCCTGACAGCCGTTATCCGGTTACCTCGATCCTTGTAGCAGCTGGCGAAGCCTGCGTTCGGCTGCGAAGCAGTCGTAAATCCTGGCACATCAATCGTCCTGAAACACCGCGATGGATCGTCTAGCGACTGCTGCGCAGCCGAACGCAGGCTTCGCCAGCTGCTACACGAGCCTGTCGTGCTCTGTGTACCGCTCGGTACAAACCTCACATACCCACGACAACTTGCCCCTTGAGGCTGCATAAGCCTGTGCACCCACCGGCTATCCATTCCAAGGAGTGAGCGCAATGATTGGTAGCGTCAGCAGTTACACGAGCTATACCAGCACCAGCAGCACCACAACCAGCACCGCCCGCAGTCAGCAGTTTCAGAAAGAGCTGCTCGCCAAACTCGACAGCAACAGTGACGGCGCAGTCGATCAGGATGAACTCAAGAGCGCCCTGTCGCAGAAAACCGACGACGGTCTGCTGGTCAGCCTGAGCAAGAATTTCGCCGACCTGGACAGCGACGAAAGCGGCAGCCTGAGCAGTGAAGAAATGGCCGCGATGGCCCCTCCGCCGCCACCGCCACGGGACCAGGCACCGAACACCGAACTGGCTGACGCGCTGATCAGCGCCCTGGACGCCGACGGTGACGGCGCCATCAGCAGCGACGAACTGAGCAACGGCCTGGCCAGCGCCGGCAGCAGCGACGAGTTGAACGCGGCGTTGCAAGCCGGCCGCGAGCGAAACACCGACAGCGCCACCGATCAGTCGAACGTGACCGAAGCCCTGAACAAAATGATCGCCAACCTGAGCAAGCAATACTCGCTCGACAACGTGGCGACCGTGGGCAAATACCTGAACGTCGCGACCTGAGTCAAAAGCATCGCGAGCAAGCTCGCTCCCACAGTTGATCTGCATTGATCACATAATTTGTTATCGATACAAAATCAATGTGGGAGCGAGCTTGCTCGCGAAGGGGCCCTAAGCTTCAACCAAAAATCTCAGGGCCGGCGATCCTCAACCCGAGCCTGACTCTTGCTCCAGTCGTTCAGCAGGCTGTAGGCCACCGCCAACAGCGTCGGGCCGATAAACAAGCCAATAAACCCAAAGGCAATCAACCCGCCAAACACCCCGAGCAGCACGATCACCAACGGCAAATTCCCGCCCCGGCTGATCAGGTACGGTTTGAGCACGTTGTCGACGCCACTGATAATGAACATCCCCCAAATTCCGAGAAACACCGCCATCCCGTACTCGCCCTTCCAGGCTAGCCAGGCCGTGGCCGGAATCCACACCAGCGGCGGCCCCATCGGAATCAGGCTCAGCAAAAACGTGACGATCCCCAGCACCAGCGCCCCGGGCACCCCGGCAATCAAAAACCCGATCAACGCCAGAACCGCCTGGGCCGCCGCCGTCCCGATCACGCCGTTCACCACCCGCTGCACCGTGCCCGCCACCAATTCAATGTAATACCCGGCACGGTCACCAATCAGACGTTCCAGCAACCCGTGAACAAACGCTGCCAGACGCGGCCCGTCACGGTAGAAAAAGAACACGAAGACGATACTCAACGTCAGCTCAAGAATCCCGCCGCCAATCTGCGCACTGCGCGCCAGCAACCAGTTGCCGACCTGTCCCAGATAAGGTTTGACCGCCAGCATCATCGCTGCGCCCTGCTGATCGATGCTGTTCCAGACCCCCACTAGCCGCTCGCCCACCAAGGGAATGCTGCCCAGCCAGGTCGGCGCTTCCGGCAGCCCGTCGACCTGCACATCCTTGATGAACGCCGTGGCATCGCGCACATGGTCCGCGAGGTTGAACCCCAGCCAGACCAACGGCAACGCCACCAGCAACATCCAGCCCAGCGTCAGCACTGCGGCCGCCAGAGATTCGCGACCATTGAGCAAACGCGTCAGCAGACGCATCAGCGGCCAACTGGCAAACGCCAGCACCGCGCCCCAGAACAGCGCCGACCAGAACGGCGCCATCACCCAGAAGCTCGCGCCAAACAGCACCAGGAGCAGGATCTGCACCAACAGCCGATCGTTATTGATCATCTAAATCTCGAAAAAAGTCAGTTCGCAAAGGAGTAGGCGAACGCAGCGTGTGCGTTCGCCTGGTACAGCTTATCGCAACAGTTCGATGTGCAAGCCAGCGCCGTCGAGGCTACCGGCTTCCATCCTGGCGGTACGCACACCCTGCCCGATCAGTGCCTGACGCCAGGCTTCGGCCTTCGGCCCCGAAACACTGACCCGCAACGTGGTGTCCAGATTCAGCCCACGAGAAATCAGGCGTAGCCAGGCATCGTCAGGATCGCCGGTCAATTTGGGGAAATCGAGTTCACCGGTGCTTTTGAGTTCTCGAAGCAAGGTTGCAGAAGTCGGCAGCAAATCACCCAGCGGCGCGGCGGCGTCAAACTGTTCGACGTGCAGATACGCTTTGCGATTGCCGCGCGTGATGCTGTAAAGCGCCACCAGAGTGTTGTCCTGCGGGGCCGCGAGGCGCAACAGCAAGTACGCTTGCTGATCATCAGCGCCATAAAGCTTGGCATTGCCGAAGACATCATTGGCCCACAGGCTGCTTTCGCCGCAATCACGGGCCTGGCACCAGAACAGCAACTGGGCGTCCTGCTTCTGCAAGGCTTCACGAGCGGCGGTGAAGGCCTCGGTGGAGGAATGCTCCGGTGGCAACTCGTAGGTGACCGAAGTGGTTTGCCCTCGGGCAGCGACCTGGCCGTCAAAACGCAACTGGCCGCTGATTTTGCGGATAGAGCCCAGTGGATAGATCCGCTCAAGTTCGGCGACCGGACGATAGTCAACGATCTGCGCATCGGCCATACGCGGCACGATCGGCAAGTCCTGACTGCCCGGGACATCGGCGGCAAACAACGGGGGACTGAAACAACACAGCGCCAGCAGACTGAGTGAACGCATGGATAGACTCATCGGATCAGCATGGCCTGGGCGCCCTTTATGACACTGGCGTCATCGATGTACTCCGGCACCAGCAAACCACGCTGCACCGCCGGGCGCTCCTCCATGGTCGCCATCCAGCGCTGCAAGCCTGGCAAGCCGTCCACCGCGACACCGGACCACTCGTGGCCACGGACCCACGGAAAAGTGGCGATGTCGGCAATGCTGTACTCACCGGCCAGAAACTCCACGGCTTGCAGGCGCGTGTCGAGCACTTCATAGAGGCGGCGGGTTTCATGTTGATAGCGGTCGATGGCGCCCTGGAGCTTCTCCGGGAAGTAACGGAAAAACACGTTGGCCTGACCCTGCATCGGGCCTATTCCACCCATCTGGAACATCAGCCATTGCAGGACCACTGAACGCCCCTTGGGGTCTTTTGGCAGCAGTTTGTGGCTCAGTTCAGCCAGGTAAATCAGGATCGCGCCGGATTCAAACACGGCGAAATCGCCGTTGGCGCGGTCGACAATCGCCGGAATCCGGCCATTGGGATTGATCTTGAGGAAGTCCTCGGACTTCTGTTCCTTTTTGTCGAAACTCAAGGCGTGCACCGTGTAGGGCAGGCCGAGTTCCTCGAGCACGATAGAGACCTTGTGGCCATTCGGGGTCGCAGCGGTGTAGAGATCTATCATGGTTGTCTCCCATTTCAACCCGCCCAGCCTCGACAGTTGCCCGGCGCAAGTCAAGGAACGGCGAAGAACCGATTGAAACAGTCTGCGACAAGGTCGGCGCCGGGTTCGTCATTCAGGTGTAAATGATGGCCGCCAGGCAGCTGTTCACGGCTAAAGGGTAGACGCTCCAGCAACTCGGGATGTTTGGCGAGCATGCCGTCGGCAGCCACCACCAGTTTTGCAGGACAACTGACTCTCTGGACGAAGGCCATCGCCTGTTCGGTGGTCAGACGCAGCGGCGACGGTAAGGTCAGGCGGTTATCGGTGCGCCAGGTATAACCGCCCGGCACCGGCATCAATCCACGTTGGGCCAGCAGTTCTGCGGCTTCGCGACTGACAGCGACCAAGCCTTTCATACGCGCCTCAATGGCCCGGTCGAGCGTGTTGTAGACCGGTTTGCGTTTTTCCCGCAAATCCAGCTGCGCTTGCAGGGCCATGCCCATCCGTTCGGCAGCGTTTTCGCCTTTATCTGTAGGAGGAATGATGCCGTCGATCAACGCCAGGTGGGTCACGCGTTCCGGCAACGAACCGGCCAGCACCAGCGAAACGATCGCGCCCATGGAATGCCCCAGCAGGCCAAAGCGCTTCCAGCCCAATTGCTCGGCCACTTGCAGCACGTCATGGGCGTAGTCCCACAGCGCGTAACCGGCACCGGGTGGCCGATGCCCGGAATGACCGTGACCGGCCATGTCCAGCGCGATGATGCGCAAGCCTTTGAGCTTCGGCGCCAGCCGGGCGAAGCTGTTGGCGTTGTCCAGCCAGCCATGCAAGGCGATCACCGGCATGCCGTCTTCGGGGCCGAACAAGTGCGCTGCCAACTCGATATGCGGCAGGCTCAGGCGAACTTCTTCAACGACGTTGCTCATGCGCAATCCTGTTGGCGGCGACCTTCCCAACGGCTGAACAGGTTCTTCAGCAGCGTGGCCGTGTCCTGGGGACGTTCGAGGGGAAACATGTGGCCGCCAGGCATGGTCAGGGACTCGCCCAGCGGCAAGCGCCCCACGAGGCTTGCGTGATGACGCATCACCACCCGGCTCTTGTGCCCGCGAACCACCGCCAGCGGCACTTTCAGTTGCCGTGTGCGGCCGGGACTGGTGTGCGGCACGCCGCGGTAGATACTTATTTCCGTGGCCGGGTCGAAGCGCAGGCGCAGCTTGTCGCCCACCTTGTGCAAGCCGTGTTGCAGGTAAGCGTCGAAGCATTCCGGGTCGAAACTGCGAAACAGGGTTTTGCCAGCGAAATAGAGTCGGGCCGCTTCCAGATCGGCGAACTCTTCCCGACGTCCCAACGTACGGCCGGCCGGGGTCAGACGATCGATGAAACCGAAGCGTTTGGCGGCGCGGATCACCCATTGATCAGCGCGGGTCAGCACCGGCGAATCAAGCATCACCACCCCGCGATAGAGCTCGGGACACCGCAACGCCGCGTGCAGGTGCAGCACGCCGCCGAAGGAATGGCCGACACCCCACACCGGTTCCGGTTGCTGCCTGAGGTGATGAATCAGCTCGTCGACCAGGTTGTACCAGTTGTCGTCCGCCGGAAAACGCGGGTCATGGGCGTGCTGCTGCAGATGCGTCACCTGATACTCGGGCGCCAGCGCCGCGAACAACTTGCCGTAGGTGCCCGAGGGGAACCCGTTGGCGTGGGCGAAAAATATCTGTTGCGACATACCGGTCGATCCATCAACGAAAACAAGGGTTGATTGTCCGTAAGACGACGTCCTACAGCAATGACCGTAAGTGCCAGTAATGATGACAGTCCGGTCAGGGGCATGCCGCAAAACTTAAATCTGATGAAGTTCTATGTAGCAGCTGCCGAAGGCTGCGTCCGGCTGCGAAGCAGTCGTAAAGCCATCACCGCGGTGGTTCAGAAAGACTACGGTTGCAGGATTTACGACTGCTGCGCAGCCGGACGCAGGCTTCGCCAGCTGCTACAGGGGATCGCGTTTCAGCGGGCGGGTGGATTCTCACCCAACGGCACCACCGCCATGGTCAACCGCGACACACAACTCGCCTTCCCCTCATCGCTGGTCAACCGAATATCCCAAACATGCGTCGTGCGGCCAATGTGAATCGGCTTGGCCACCGCCGTGACCCGCCCGCTGCGCAAGCCGCGCAAATGGTTGGCGTTGATTTCCAGGCCCACGCAGTAAAACTTGCTGGCGTCGATGCACAGGTAACTGGCCATCGAGCCGACCGTTTCGGCCAGCACCACCGAGGCGCCGCCATGCAACAAACCGTAAGGCTGGTGAGTGCGATGGTCGATGACCATGCTCGCGGTCAGGGACTCGTCGTCGAAGGCTTCGAAGCGAATATCCAGCACGTCGCCGATGGTGTTTTTCTGGATTGCGTTCAACTGTTCAATGTTGGGATTGGTACGCCACAAGCTCATTGCTGACATCCTTTGTTGGTTTTATTCGTGACTCAATCCTGCCACAGCACCGCTTCACTGCGCTCGCTCCATTCTTCGAAACGGGCACCGTAGGCGGCTTCGATCACGTTGCGCTTGATCTTCAGGGTCGGCGTCAGGAAGCCGTTTTCCACCGCCCAACTGTCCTTGACCACCACCAATCGACGCAAGCGCTCATGTTTGTCGAGGACGCCGTTGACCTCCTCCAGGAGTTTTTCCAGGCTTGAATGCAGGCCCGCCCGCGCCGTTCCGCTGGCGTCCTGCTGACCGACCGCCGAGAGCACGCACAACCCCAATGGCGCAATCAGACCATCGCCGACGACGCAGACTTGCTCGATGCGCGAATGCTCCGCCAGACGATTCTCGATCGGCGCCGGGGCGACGTATTTGCCTTTGCTGGTCTTGAATATTTCCTTCAGTCGCCCGGTCAGGCGCAGATTGCCTTCGGCATCTTGCTCGCCCTTGTCGCCGGTGCGCAGGAAGCCGTCCTCGGTGATGGTTTCGGCGGTTTTCTCAGGTTCCTTGAAATACCCGAGCATGGTCGCGCCGCTGCGCACCATGACCTCGCCCGACTCGGCGATCCGCACCTCAACCTCCGGGCAGGGCTTGCCGATCCAGCCAGGTTTGTTCTGGCCCGGCCGGCAAACGTGCGAATAGCCGCAGCTTTCGGTCATGCCGTAGACCTCCAACACATCCAGCCCCAGTTTGCGGTACCACAGCAGCAAGGTCTGCGGCACTGGCGCGGCACCGGACAAGGCGATGCGCAAGGCATCCAGCCCGAGCCCGACAAGCACTTTGTGGCCGACCCGCTTGCCGATGATCGGAAGACCGAGCAGGAAGTCGAGGCGCTTTGCCGGGATCTTGCTGTACACGCCCATCTGGAATTTGGTCCAGATCCTCGGCACACCGAACAGCGCGGTCGGACGTGCACGGCGCAAATCGGCCAGGAAAGTGTCGAGGCTCTCGGCAAAAAACACCGTTTGCCCGGTATAGATCGACGCCAGCTCAACGAACATCCGCTCGGCGACATGGCACAGCGGCAGGTAGGACAGCAGCCGATCCGACTCATTCAAGCCAAACAACTGCGTGCCGCGCGTGGTGGCAAACCCCAGATTGGCGAAACTGTGCATCACGCCTTTGGGCATGCCCGTGGTGCCGGAGGTGTAAATGATGGTCGCCAACTGGTCGGCGGACGGCTTGGGATCGTCCTGGATCGGTGAGCTCTTTTGCAGGTCGGCCCAGCTGAAATCGAAAGTGCCGGGCGGATGCAACGGCAGGCTGATTGTCGTCAGATCAGCGCTGACCCCTCGAGACATTCCAGGCCAGTCATCGAGTTTGCCGATGAACGCCAGTGCCGCTTCGGAATGTTCAAGGACCTGGGCCACGGTTTCGGCGGTGAGGTTCGGGTAGAGCGGCACCGACACATGGCCGGCCATCCAGATCGCCAGGTCGGCGATGATCCAGTGCGCGCAGTTTTTCGAGATCAGGGCGATGTGGCTGCCTTGGGGCAATTCGCGCGCGCGCAACCAATGCGCGGCGCAGCGAGCCTGATGCCCGACGTCTTCCCAGGTCAGCGTTTCGACCTGGCCGCCGCCCGTGGGCTGAACCAAAAAGCGCTGGCGGGGATGGCGCGCTTCACGCTCGTAGAAAACGTCCAGCGGCAAACGAAAAGCAGCAGGCATGCGACTCGCTCCTTTTATTTTTGGTCTGGAGCAAGCGTAGTCAACCAAGCAACTGCTTGGTTAATTATTTGTCGGCAAAAACAAGATCAAAAGATCGCAGCCTTCGGCAGCTCCTACAGGTGTACACAATCCATGTAGGAGCTGCCGAAGGCTGCGATCTTTTGCTTTTAGGGGTGCTTGATGCCTTTGAGCTTCATCGCGCCGGCCAGCGGCAAGTCGCCTTCAAGCTCAGCAAGGCCAGCGGTGCGGACCGCTTCCGGGTCCTGCACATGTCCATGCTGAAGGTAACCCAGCAGGTTGCCCACCAGCGGGTTGTGACTGACCAGCAACGCGTTATCCACAGACACCAACTGCTCCGCCACCGCTTGCGGGCGGTTGTCGGGTGTCAGCCATTCGACAGTGCGAATCTCCGGCGCGAAATTCAGCGCTGCACGCACAATTTCTGCGGTCTCCTGCGCTCGCAAGTAAGGACTGGCATAAATTGCAGTGAGCGGCTTACCGATCAACTCCGCCGCGGTGCGCAACACCTCTTCGCGACCCTTGACGGTCAGGGTCCGCTCGGAGTCCGGGCGAGTACCGTGTGGCTCGGCTTCACCATGACGCAATACCCAGAGTTTCATAGTTTCGGTTCCTCATCTCGTGCCGGATGCGGGGCCGGCGCCACAGCATGCGGCGCTTCACCTTCCGGTGTACGTGGCGTCGGCCAGTCGGCGAACGGCCACGGTTTCTGGTCGCTGTGGAAGCTGCCGAAACGACCGATCTGCGCCAGGAACTGGCTCAGGCTGTCGCCGAAGTTCATCAGGCTGGCGCTCGGGGCGCCATATATCAAACGATAGATCAGTTGCACCAGAACCACGGCACCAAGGATGAATTGCGCCACTTGCCAGACCAGCACGTAGACGACCATCCACAACACGCGCAGCAGGATGGATTCGTACTTGGCTTCTGTTTTCGGATCGTTCATGTCTCGCTCCCTGCCCCTGTCAATTGAGTGCTCAGTTGAAACCGCTGGTGGAAATAAAGTCGACGTCGGTTTTCGGCTCGGCACGCATCAATAGACCGATTACCTGCTCCAGCGTGCGCCCTTCGAACAGAATGGCATGCAGCCCGGCGACCAGCGGCATGTACACGCCCACCTCCTGGGCCTTGGTCTTGAGCACCTTGAGGGTGTTCACCCCTTCGGCGACTTCGCCCAGGCGCGTCACGGCATCTTCCAGGCTCAAGCCCTGGCCGAGGGCGAACCCGACCTGGTAGTTACGGCTTTTCGGCGACGAGCAAGTGACGATCAAATCGCCGACGCCCGCCAAACCGAGGAAGGTCATCGGATTGGCGCCCTGATTCACCGCAAAGCGAGTCATTTCCGCCAGCGCCCGGGTGATCAGCATGCTCTTGGTGTTTTCGCCCATGCCCAGCGCCACCGCCATACCGGCGATGATTGCGTAGACGTTTTTCAGCGCCCCGCCCAACTCCACACCGAAGCGGTCGGCGCTGGCGTACACGCGAAAGGTCCGGCCGTGCAACGCCTCCTGGACCCGCTGGCAGAGTTCTTCGTCTTCGCTGGCGACCACCGTGGCGGTCAGCGCGTGTTCGGCGATTTCACGGGCCAGGTTCGGCCCGGACAGCACGCCGATGCGCGCTTGCGGCGCGATCTCTTCAAGGATTTCGCTCATCAGTTTGAAGGTGTGGGCTTCGATGCCTTTGGTCAGGCTCACCAACAATTTGCCGGTCAAACGTTCGGCGTGCGGCATCAATACCGAGCGCAGCGCGCTGGACGGCAGTGCGACGAAGCACAAGTCGCAGGCTTGCAGAGTGGCCAGCAGGTCGGTGACCGCTTCCACGGCCGGCAGAATCTTGATGCCTTTGAGGTAACGCGGGTTCTCGCGATTGACCCGAATGGCCTCGGCCTGCTCGGGGTCACGCATCCACAGCCGGACCTGATGCCCGTTCTCGGCCAGCAGATTAGCCACGGCGGTACCAAAACTTCCGCCTCCCAGGACCGCAATTGGGCGCTGTTCAGTCATATGCAATCCGTTAATCCATACCAGTGGCGATGTCGGCATTATACGGAGCGGCCCAGTGGCGGCCAGCCCCCGCATCAATTACCGACACTTGTAGAAAGAAGACCAAGAAAACCGAGGAAAATGCCCACAACGTGACTGGAAAAGTCATTGCGCTCGGTTAACATGCGCGCCAATTGTTCGCTATCAAGGATGTGTTGTGTCGTTTGGCTCCCCTTCACCTCGCTCGCCGCTGGTTCTGGCGCTGATGTTCAGCTCGCCATTGCTTGCCGACGATTTGTTCCTCGACAGCGAGGCGCTGCCGCAAGTATTGACCGCGACGCGACTCAAGCAGTCGCCGGCCGCGGTACCGGGGAGCATGACGGTGATCGACAGCGAACTGATCAACGCCAGTGGCGCCCGGGACATCAGCGAGTTGCTGCGACTGGTGCCGGGAATGATGGTCGGCAACATCAACGGCAACCAGGCGGCGGTGAACTATCACGGCACCAATGCGACCGAAGCGCGACGCCTGCAAGTGTTGATCGACGGCCGTTCGGTGTACCGCGCAGGCCTGGCCACGGTGGACTGGAGTGATATTCCGGTGGCCATGGAGGACATCGAGCGCATCGAAGTTTTTCGCGGCCCGAACACCGTCAGCTATGGCGCCAATGCGCTGATGGCGGTGGTCAACATCATCACGCGCAACCCGGCCGACAGCCACGGCACACGGATGAAAGTCACCCGTGGGCAGCGCGGCATCGACGACTTTTACGCCAGCCAGGGCGTGGGCTGGGACGGCGGCGACCTGCGCCTGTCACTGTCCGGTCAGCAAGACGACGGCTTCGACTCGGACCGTAACGGCGCCGATTACCGCGACAGCCGCCGCTTGAATCGTTTCAACCTCGCGGTCAGCCAGACGCTCACTGAAAACCAGAGCATCGACTGGCAATTGAATGCCAAGGACGGGAGCAACCAGCGTCCTTATACCTACCGCCCGGTCTTCTCGGGGATTACCGCTGCGGGGAACAATTCCGACGTCATCGCCAAGGATTACGCCGGCTCGCTGCGCTGGAACCTCGACATCAATCCCGATCACAGCCTTTACATCCAGGGCTCGGCGCAACACTGGGATCGTCAGCAGACCTGGCGTGCCTGCGATGCCGAGGTTTCGTTCAGCCCGCAGTTGACCGAACTCTGGCAGCTCAACCCGAATTACACCGAGCGCCTGGCGCGCAACATGGAGCGCTACACCGGCCCCGGCGCGCCCGCAGGTGACCCGGCCCAGCGCGCATTGGCCAATCAAGTGCTCGACCAATGGCGAAACGGCGCCCGGCAAACCCTCTGTGGCGATATCGACCAGAGCACCCGGGAATCGCGCTACGACCTTGAATTGCAGGACACCCTCAGCCTGTCCGATAGTCTGCGGCTGGTCAGCGGCATGAATTATCGTTACGACCGGGCAGATTCCGAGACCTACTTCAATGGCACCCTCGACGACACCACCTGGCGGGCGTTCGGCCAACTCGAGTGGCGCGCCACCGAGCATTGGTTGCTGCAGGGCGGTGCGATGTTCGAAGACACGCAATTGATCGGCAGTTCGCTCACCCCGCGGGTGGCGGTCAACTACCTGATCAACCCGCGCCATGGCCTGCGGGCGGTGTACTCGGAAGCTATCCGCTCACCGGACATGTTCGAGAACAACGTCAACTGGAGCTATCAGGTAAAGAACCTGCGGCCCAGCGCCTATGGCCAGTCCAGTGCCCGTTATTTCGTCAAGACCCGTGGCCCCGGTAACCTCGAACAGGAACACATGCGCTCCCGGGAACTGGGCTACAACGGCTACTTTGCCGAAGTGGGGCTGGCGGTCGATGTGAAGCTGTTCTACGACGAAATCACCGGGATGATCAGCGAACCGCTGCGCAACAATCAGTACATCGCCAGCAACTCAAACAGCGCGCGCTTCTCCGGGGCAGAAACCCAGCTCGACTGGAGAATCAGCAGCGCCGATCGCCTGCGCCTGACCTATGCCTACGTCGATGCCGATGCGAGCAACCCGCTGGATGCGCAACAGACTGCCCGAAACAGCGGCTCCGCCGGTTGGCTGCGCAACTGGGGCCATGGCTGGAACAGCGCGCTCTTCTACTATGGTGACGATGCCCTGAACGGCTACCGCTTCGAACGGGTCGACACGCGCATCGCCAAACGCATCGGCCTGGGCAAAGCCAGCCTGGAACTGGCCGGCGTGCTGCAGCAACGCCTCGACAGCCAGCCCACAACCTTCGTCGACAACAACTACGACGAGCGCCGGGTGCTTTACTTCAGCGCGGAGCTGGCGTTCTAAGATGCTATTTAGCCCGTCACGCAAGACGCCAATCCTTGGCCGCCTGCTGGCCGGGTTGTGCCTGGTGTTTGCCGGGCTGCTGAGCAGCCTGGCGGCCAGCGCCGCGGACATTTTGCTGACCGGCGCCGAGGACAGCCCGGGCATGCAATCCTTCACCCAGGCCCTGAGCGCCTTGCGGCCTGCCGATAACGTGCACTTCCAGCCACTGGCCAGTCTGCCGGCGCCAGGCAAACTGCCCGCCGACACCCGCTTGATTCTGCTCGACCTGCCGAGCCTCGACTGGCGCCTGCAAGACGCCCGGGGCCCGGCGACGCTGGTGCTGCGCATCAGCCGCCTGCAAGCCCGTCAGCATCTGGGGGCCACCCTGCCCCCGCGCCTCAGCCTGCTCTGGAGCGACCCGCCCCTGGACCGACAATTGCGCCTGACCCGACTGCTGCTGCCGCAGGCCAAACGGGTCGGCGTGCTCTTCGACAGCCACAGCGAATTCCTCTTGAAAGAACTGCATCAGGCCGCCCACTCCCTGGGCCTTGAAGTAGTCACCGAGCGCTGGGATAACACCAACGACAGCCGGCCGCTGCAGACCTTGTTGAAGAACAGCGACGTGTTGCTGGGCCTCGACGACCCCGATCTGTACAACCCGAAAACCGCGAAGAACCTGTTGCTCAGCAGCTATGCACGGCAATTGGCGCTGATCGGCCCTAACGCCGGGTTCGTCAGGGCCGGGAGCCTGGCCAGCACCTACAGCGATCAGAGCGATTGGCTGGCGATGCTCGACGAACTGCTCGACCAGCCACCGGCCACGTGGCCACGCACGCACTACCCGCAACGCTTCAAAGTCTTAAGCAACCCGCAAGTGGCTCGTTCATTAGGGATTGAACAGATGAACGAAGCGTCTGTCGCAACACAGTTGGCCGAAGGAGAAAATCGCCCATGACCTTCCGTCGCCGTTGGGACATCAACACCCGCACGCAAATCATCAGCCTCGGCCCTGCCCTGTTGCTGACGTTGCTGTTGATCAGCTTCTTCACCTTCGTGCGAATCCAGGACCTGCGTCAGGAGCTCAATCACACTGGGCAACTGATCGCCAACCAACTGGCGCCGGCCACCGAATACGGGGTGATCTCGGGCAACAACGAGGTGCTCGACAGTTTGCTCAAGGCCACCCTCGCCACGCCCAATGTGCGCTTTCTGGAAGTCCAGGACAGCGCCAACCGGATTCTGGTGTACGTCGAGCAACCGTCGGAAACCCACAACCGCTCGCACCAGGTCGAAGTGTTCCAGGCCCCGGTGCGGCTGCAACGAATCCAGCTGCACAATGATTTCCTGCAAGGCAGCCGCGTCGCCAACACAGCGCCCACCGAGGATTATCTGGGTCGGGTGATCGTCGGCCTGTCCAATGACGCCTTCAGCCAGCGTCAGCAGGAAATCCTGCTCAAGGCCGGGATCCTGGCGCTGTTCGCCTTGCTGTTTACTTTTCTGGTCGCCCGGCGACTGGCCGGCAGCCTGTCGCAACCGATCCGCGACATCGGCACCGCGGTCAAGGCGATTCAGGACGGCGACTACAAAACGCCGCTGCCGATCGTAGACGACACTGAGCTGGGAGCACTGTCGCAACACATCAACAACCTCGCCAACGGACTCGAACAAGCCAGTCGCGAACAGCATCAAGCGATGGCGCAGTTGATTCAGACTCGCGAGGAAGCGGAAAAGGCCAACAACGCCAAATCCGATTTCCTCGCGATGATGAGCCACGAACTGCGCACGCCGATGAATGGCGTGCTGGGCATGCTGCAACTGCTGGAAACCACCGAGATGACCGAGGAGCAGGTCGAATACGCGGCGCTCGCCTCGGAGTCCACCGAACACCTGCTAAAAGTCATCAACGACATTCTCGATTTCTCGCGCATCGAGCGTTCGGAACTGGAGCTGGAGCACATTCCGTTCAATCTCGCGGACCTGATCGGCAGTTGCGCCCAGTCGTTCTCGCACAGCGCCGTGCAGCGCGGGCTCGACCTGGCGCTGTCGATTCCGGCCGACATGCGCGCGTTGCAGGTGCAGGGCGACCCGACGCGGATCCGGCAGATCCTGGTCAACCTGATCGGCAATGCGCTGAAATTCACCGAACAGGGCCGCGTCAGCATCGAACCGCAATGGCAGTCGCTGGATCACGAACTGCTGTGGTTCACCTGCACCGTGCGCGACAGCGGGATTGGTATTTCGGCTGAAAGCCTGGAAATGATGTTCAACGCCTTCCAGCAGGCCGACAGTTCTATTTCGAGGCGATACGGTGGCACCGGGCTGGGCCTGCCGATTGCTCGCACGCTGGCTGAACGCATGGGCGGCACGTTGCGTGCCCAGAGCGAGGAAGGTCGCGGCTCGGTGTTCACCCTGGAAATCCCGCTGGCACTCTATAAACAGACGTTGCCCGTACTGGCGCCACGCACACCGACCGGCAACGGTGATGGCGAA
The DNA here is from genome assembly GCF_059716185.1 of Pseudomonas sp. LBUM1645. NCBI lineage: Bacteria > Pseudomonadati > Pseudomonadota > Gammaproteobacteria > Pseudomonadales > Pseudomonadaceae > Pseudomonas > Pseudomonas sp. LBUM1645. The sequence goes on along the minus strand of NZ_CP166811.1, from coordinate 1,633,625 downwards.
GGGCGCAACGTGCTGCTGGTGGAAGACAATCCGGTCAATCAGACGGTCATCGAAGCAATGTTGCGCAGTCTGGGCTTTACTGTAAGCGTCGTCACCGATGGCGCGCAGGCAGTGCGCAGTGCGGAGAGTCTAATTTTCGAAGCCATTCTGATGGACTGCCGGCTACCGATCATCGACGGCTACGAGGCTACCCGACAGATTCGCCAATTACCCGGTTGCACAGACTTGCCGATCATCGCGCTGACCGCCAACGCCTTGCAGGGTGACCGCGAAGCCTGTTTATCGGCGGGAATGAACGATTACCTGGCCAAGCCCTTCAAACGCACAGATTTGCAGCAAATTCTGCAGCGCTGGGTGCAGTAGTGCAGGCCTTTCGGCTATCTGCGACTGGCGCGGAAGGCGAAAGTGCGGCAGTCTTAGGCACCCGAACAGGCCCGAAAAGGGGCTTGAATAATAATTTCAGTGCACAAGTGTACATTCATGTCCTTGGTGCTGTGACTTTCACCACAACGCAATAGTCTATGAGTAGGCTGCTGACTCGAGGCATGAACGCTTCGATCGGCCGGGAAGATTTGCCCCACCTGCCGCATGGGATTATTGAGGAGCTCGCATGACCCAACAAAACGCCTTTACTCGGGAAGACCTGCTGCGCTGCAGTCGCGGTGAGCTGTTCGGCCCAGGTAACGCACAACTGCCCGCCCCGAACATGTTGATGGTGGATCGCATCACCCATATCAGCGCCGAGGGTGGCAAGTACGGCAAGGGTGAATTGGTCGCCGAGCTGGATATCACTCCGGACCTGTGGTTCTTCGCCTGCCACTTCGAAGGTGATCCGGTGATGCCAGGCTGCCTGGGCCTCGACGCCATGTGGCAACTGGTCGGCTTCTTCCTTGGCTGGCAAGGTCTGCCGGGCCGCGGTCGCGCCCTGGGTTCGGGCGAAGTGAAATTCTTCGGTCAGGTTCTGCCGACCGCCAAGAAAGTGACCTATAACATTCAGATCAAGCGCGTACTGAAGGGCAAGCTGAACATGGCCATCGCCGATGGTTCGGTCAGCGTCGACGGCCGCGAGATCTACACCGCCGAAGGCCTTCGGGTCGGCGTTTTCACCTCCACTGACAACTTCTAAGGGTTATCCGCATGCGCCGCGTCGTTATCACTGGTCTGGGCATCGTTTCGTGCCTGGGCAATGACAAAGAGACCGTCTCCGCTAACCTGCGTGCAAGCCGCCCTGGCATCCGGTTCAACCCGGAATATGCCGAAATGGGTCTGCGTAGCCAGGTTTCCGGCTCCATTGACCTTCCCCTCGAAGAGCTGATCGATCGCAAGATCTTTCGCTTCGTCGGCCACGCGGCGGCTTACGCCTACCTGGCCATGAAAGACGCCATCGCCGACTCCGGTCTGACCGATGAGCAAGTCTCGAACCCGCGTACCGGCCTGATCGCCGGTTCCGGTGGCGCCTCCACGCTGAACCAGATGGAAGCGCTGGACATCCTGCGCGAGAAAGGCGTGAAGCGCGTTGGCCCATACCGTGTAACGCGGACCATGAGCAGCACCGTTTCCGCTTGCCTGGCCACGCCGTTCAAGATCAAGGGCCTGAACTACTCCATCGCTTCTGCCTGTGCCACCAGTGCTCACTGCATCGGTACCGCCATGGAACAGATCCAGATGGGCAAGCAGGACATCGTGTTCGCCGGCGGTGGTGAAGAAGAACACTGGAGCCAATCGTTCCTGTTCGACGCCATGGGCGCACTGTCCAGCCAGTACAACGAGACCCCGGAAAAAGCTTCCCGTGCCTACGACGCCAAGCGTGACGGTTTCGTCATCGCCGGCGGTGGCGGCATGGTCGTGGTCGAAGAGCTGGAACACGCTCTGGCCCGCGGCGCGAAGATCTACGCGGAAATCGTTGGCTACGGCGCGACCTCCGACGGCTACGACATGGTCGCCCCAAGCGGCGAAGGCGCCATCCGCTGCATGCAGATGGCCATGTCCACCGTTGACGCTCCGATCGACTACCTGAACACCCACGGCACCTCGACTCCGGTCGGCGACGTCATGGAAATGAAAGGTGTGCGTGAAGTGTTCGGCGACAAGGCTCCGGCCATCAGCTCCACCAAGAGCCTGTCAGGTCACTCCCTGGGCGCCGCCGGCGTTCACGAAGCGATCTACTGCATGCTGATGATGGAAGGCAACTTCATGGCGGGTTCCGCCAACATCGACGAACTGGACCCGGAAGTGGCTGACATGCCGATCCTGACCAAGACTCGTGAAGACGCCACCATCAACACCGTGATGAGCAACAGCTTCGGCTTCGGTGGCACCAACGCTACGCTGGTACTGAAGCGCTGGGCCGGTAAGTAATACACCGCCACTACGCTGCACATAAAAACGCCCCGACTGGTTCGGGGCGTTTTTTTGTGCCTGGAAAAACGCAAAAGCCTGTAGGAGCCGAGCTTGCTCGCGATGAGGCCATTACATTCACCATCATCGTTGACTGTGAGGCCGCCATCGCGAGCAAGCTCGCTCCCACAGGGGATTTTCATCACCTTCAAGCCGCGGTTTTGTTCTTCGCGAACATGAAGCTTTTGTCATGAAACTCAACGCCCTGCGACCGAATGTCGCGTGTTTGGCGGGCTGCAGGACTTTTACCAAACTCGCAAAAGTCCGTTACCAAACTCAGTCGTTTACTTAGCAGGCTAACCAAACATATAACGGAGTCCTGCACACGCCTTGCTGCAGATAACAGAGATTGGAGCTAGCAGATGACTGTAAAAGTAACTGAACGCGACGATTCACATAAGTCCCACGAAGGCGTAGCCGCCGGTATCCGGATTTGGGACGTGCACCAACAAGACATGCTGGTGGGGATGTTCCACTCCGAAACAGATGCCCACAGCTACAAGGCCGAACTGGAAAAACTGGAGCAGCAACGAGAGCTCCAATCCGCATAAGCAATGACAGCATTGAAAACGACAAACCCCGCCATGAGCGGGGTTTGTCGTTGTTGCAGCCTTTAACGGCTTACCACATCAGATCGTCCGGGATCTGATAGGCCGCGTACGGATCGTCTTCGACAGCGACTTCTTCGGTCTTCACATTCAGCTGCACGATACGCTGTGGATCGCGCTCCTGGATCTTCAGGGCCGCCTCACGCGGGATCACTTCATAACCGCCGGCGTGGTGCACGATGGCCAGCGAACCGCTGCTGAGCTTGTTGCGCATCAGCGTGTTGACGGAGATGCGCTTGACCTTCTTGTCGTCAACGAAGTTGTAGTAGTCCTCGGTCGTCAGCTTCGGCAGACGCGAGACTTCGATCAACTGTTTGACCTGAGCAGCGCGAGCCTTGGCCTCGGCCTTCTCCTGTTGCTGACGGTTCAGCTCCTGGTCGCGCTTGACCTTCTCGGCCATGGCTTCCTGAGCCGCCCGCTGCTGCGAGTCATCAAGTTCGATCTGACCCTTGTGGGCCAGACGCTGCTGTTTCTGCTTCTCTTTGCCGACCTGTTTGGCCTGCTTCTGGTTGACCAGCCCTGCTTTGAGCAACTGGTCGCGAAGGGAAATGCTCATGGTGCTTATTACTCACTTAGGCAACTGCTCAACCGCAGCTGGGCAAATTCTTTTCCTGACGTTTGGCTTCGCCCCACAAGGCGTCCAACTCTTCGAGGGTGCAATCTTCTATGGGACGGTGGGTGTCGCGCAATGCCTGTTCGATAAAACGGAAGCGTCTTTCGAACTTGCTGTTGGCGCCACGCAGTGCAGTTTCGGGATCGACCTTGAGATGACGCGCCAGATTGACCACGGAAAACAACAGATCACCGACTTCATCGGCAATCGCTGCCGAGTCATTGTCGGCCATGGCTTCGAGCACTTCATCGAGCTCTTCGCGCACTTTGTCGAGCACCGGCAAGGCGTCCGGCCAGTCGAAACCGACCTGCCCTGCACGCTTCTGCAACTTCGCCGAACGGGACAATGCCGGCAGTGCTGCCGGCACGTCGTCGAGCAAGGAAAGTTGTTCGGGCGCCGAAGATTTCTCCGCCCGTTCTTCAGCCTTGATCTCTTCCCAGCGCTGCTTGACCTGATCTTCACTCAGGCGCGGAACATCCAGCGGCGCGTAAAGATCCCCGGTGGGGAACACGTGAGGATGCCGACGAATCAACTTGCGGGTGATGCTGTCGACCACACCCTCGAATTCGAAGCGCCCTTCTTCCCGTGCCAACTGGCTGTAATAAACCACCTGGAACAGTAAATCCCCCAACTCACCCTGCAAGTGATCGAAGTCACCGCGCTCGATGGCGTCGGCGACTTCGTAGGCTTCTTCCAGCGTGTGCGGGACGATGGTTTCGTAGGTTTGCTTGATGTCCCACGGGCAGCCGAACTGCGGGTCGCGCAGACGGCTCATCAGGTGCAATAAATCTTCGAGGCTATACATCAATCAATCTCTACATCTGCAACGCGGTGTGTCGGGCGACCCGCAAACCTGTAGGAGCTGAGCTTGCTCGCGATAGCGGTGTGTCAGGTAAATCGCAATCGCGAGCAAGCTCGGCTCCTACAGGGATCGGTTTCATGGAGTCCGGTTACGGCGGGTTTCGATGATGTTCGGCAACTGGGAAATCCGCCCCAGCAACCGCCCCAGTGCATCCAGCCCCGGAATCTCAATGGTCAGGGACATCAACGCGGTGTTGTCCTCTTTGTTCGAGCGGGTGTTGACCGCCAGCACGTTGATCCGCTCGTTGAGCAGCACTTGCGAAACGTCACGCAGCAGACCGGACCGGTCGTAGGCACGGATGATGATGTCCACCGGATAGGTGAGCACCGGCACCGGGCCCCAGCTGACCTGGATGATCCGCTCGGGCTCGCGCCCGCCCAGTTGCAGCACCGAGGCGCAGTCCTGACGGTGAATGCTCACGCCGCGGCCCACGGTGATGTAACCGACAATCGCATCCCCCGGCAACGGCTGGCAGCAGCCGGCCATCTGGGTCATCAGGTTGCCGACGCCCTGGATCTGGATATCGCCGCGCTTGCCCGGTTTGTAACCGGTGGCCTTGCGCGGAATCAGTTCCAGCTGTTCGTTGCCGCGCTCCGGTTCGACCAGTTGCTGCGCCAGGTTCACCAGTTGTGCCAGACGCAAATCGCCTGCGCCCAACGCGGCGAACATGTCTTCGGCCATTTTCATGTTGGCCTTTTCGGCCAGTTTGTCGAAATCTACCGCTGGCAGACCGAGGCGGTTGAGTTCGCGCTCGAGCAAGGTTTTACCGGCGGCGACGTTCTGATCGCGCGCCTGCAATTTGAACCAGTGAACGATCTTCGCCCGTGCCCGCGAGGTGGTGATGTAACCCAGGTTCGGGTTCAGCCAGTCGCGGCTCGGGGTGCCGTGCTTGCTGGTGATGATCTCGACCTGTTCACCGGTTTGCAGGCTGTAGTTGAGCGGCACGATGCGCCCGTTGATCTTCGCGCCACGGCAGTTGTGACCGATTTCGGTGTGCACGCGGTAGGCGAAGTCCAGCGGTGTCGCGCCTTTCGGCAAGTCGATGGCGTGACCGTCCGGGGTGAAGATATACACCCGGTCCGGTTCGATATCGACCCGCAGCTGTTCTGCCAGGCCGCCAATGTCGCCCAATTCTTCATGCCACTCGAGGACCTGACGCAGCCAGGAGATTTTTTCCTCGTAGTGATTAGAACCGGATTTGACGTCGGTGCCCTTGTAACGCCAGTGCGCGCAAACGCCCAGTTCGGCTTCTTCGTGCATGGCGTGGGTGCGGATCTGCACTTCCAGCACCTTGCCCTCGGGGCCGATCACCGCGGTGTGCAGAGAGCGGTAGCCGTTCTCTTTCGGGTTGGCGATGTAGTCGTCGAATTCTTTCGGGATGTGCCGCCACAAGGTGTGGACGATACCGAGCGCGGTGTAGCAGTCGCGCATTTCCGGCACCAACACGCGAACGGCGCGCACGTCGTAGATCTGGCTGAATTCCAGACCCTTGCGCTGCATTTTACGCCAGATCGAATAGATGTGTTTGGCCCGGCCACTGATGTCGGCATCGACGCCGGTCGCGGTCAGCTCATTCTTCAGTTGGCTCATCACGTCAGCGATAAAGCGCTCGCGATCCAGACGCCGTTCATGAAGCAACTTGGCGATCTGCTTGTACTGATCAGGTTCAAGGTAACGGAAGGACAAGTCCTCCAGTTCCCACTTGATGTGACCGATACCGAGACGGTGAGCCAAAGGCGCGTAGATGTCGAAAACTTCACGGGCGACGCGGTTGCGTTTTTCGTCATCGGCGGTTTTCACCGCACGGATCGCGCAGGTTCGTTCGGCCAGTTTGATCAGCGCAACGCGAACGTCGTCGACCATGGCAACCAGCATCTTGCGCAGGTTTTCGACCTGGCCCTGCGTGCCCAGCACCAGGGATTGACGGGGGCTGAGACTGGCGCTGATCGCCGCCATGCGCAACACGCCGTCGATGAGTTTGGCGACCACCGGACCGAAGCGCTGGCTGATCGCCGGCAACTCAATCTGGCCTTCGCGCACGCCGCGATACAGGATCGCGGCAACCAACGAATCCTGATCGAGTTTGAGGTCGGCGAGAATCTCGGCGATCTCAAGGCCCGTGCGGAAACTCGAGGTCCCTTCGGACCACAGGTTTTTCGCCGCATTGGCTTGTTGTTCAGACGCACGAGCAAACTCGCACGCTTCCTTCAAGGCTTCGCGATCCAGTGCCGGATCGACACTGACCGCGTGATCGAGCCAAGCCTCGAGATTGATACTGCCGTCGGTGTTGATCGGCTGGTGTGCTCTCACCTGTACCATCTTGCTTACCTTCCCTACGACGCAGATTCAATGCGTCAAATCGCTGACCTTCGTTGCCCGTGAGCCCACATCAGGGCCGGTACGCGGCTGCACGGGCGGGCCAGTCGGACCAGACGAGCCGTCCTAGCTCGCTTCAAATAACGCCATGGCCTCGACATGTGCCGTCTGAGGAAACATATCGAGAATCCCGGCACGTTTTAACCGGTAGCCCTGCTTGATCAATTCGACCGTATCGCGCGCCAGCGTTGCCGGATTGCACGACACATACACCAACCGTTTGGCGCCCAGGGACGCAAGCTTGCGCACTGCCTCGAAAGCACCGTCACGCGGTGGGTCCAAGAGTACCGCACAAAAGCCTTCGCGCGCCCATTCGGCATCGGTCAAAGGCTGGGATAAATCGGCCTGAAAAAACTTCGCATTATGAAGATTGTTGCTAGCAGCGTTTGCAGCTGCTCGCTCGACCATCGCCTGCACACCTTCCACCGCCACCACTTCGCGAACGACCTTGGCCAGCGGCAACGCAAAGTTACCTAACCCACAGAATAGATCGAGAACTCGTTCATCCGCCGTCGGCTTCAGCCACTCCAACGCTTGAGCGATCATCGCTTCGTTGACCCCGGCGTTGACCTGGATGAAATCTCCCGGTCGGTACGCCAGGTTCAAGTCCCACTGTTCAAGTCGATAACCCAACGACTGGTCAGCCTCGACCGGTTGCGGTTCGCCGTCACCGTGCAGCCACAATTGGGCTTCATGGAACGCGCAGAAATCCTTGAGGATCGTCATGTCGGCGTCGGACAGCGGCGCCATGTGCCGCAGCAACACCGCCAACGACGAACCGCTGAACAACTCCACATGCCCCAGCGCCTGAGGTTTGCTCAAGCGCCGAAGCATTTCCGGCAAGCGGGTCATGATCGGCTGCAAGGGTTGTACCAGCACCATGCATTCGTTGATCGCAACGATGTCCTGACTGCCAGCGGCACGGAAACCGACTTCGAGTTTTTTCGCCTTCATGTCCCAGCGCACCGCCACTCGGGCGCGACGCCGGTAACCGAATTCCGGACCGCTCAACGGCGCGACCCATTCTTCGGGTTCGACACCGGCGATCTTCGACAATTGCTCGGCGAGCATGCGCTGTTTCAGGGCGAGTTGTTCGTTGTGCGGCAGATGTTGCACGCTGCAACCGCCACAGCGACCGGCATGCGGACACGGTGCAGGGCGGCGTAGCTCGCTGGCCTGGAACACCCGTTCGGTGCGCGCCTCGACTACTTTGCCGTGGGCGCCCAACACGCGCGCTTCGACTTCTTCACCGGCCAATGCGCCGATGACGAACCAGGTGCGACCTTCAAAAAACGCGATACCGCGACCGTCATTAGCCAGGCGCTCAATACTCAAGCGCTGCTTTTTGCCAGTCGGAATTTGCGGGGCCTTGCTGCCGCCGGTGGGCTGGAAGCGCAGGCCTCTCTCTTGCTTGGCCATCAGTTAGGCGCGTCGAAAATGCCGGTCGACAAGTAACGGTCGCCACGGTCGCAGATGATCGCGACGATCACCGCGTTTTCAACTTCTTTGGACAGACGCAGCATGGCTGCCACGGCACCGCCCGAGGACACGCCGCAGAAGATACCTTCTTCGCGGGCCAGACGACGGGTCACGTCTTCGGCTTCGCTTTGCGCCATGTCGACGATCCGGTCCACGCGTTCGGCCTGATAGATCTTCGGCAGGTATTCCTGCGGCCAGCGACGGATACCCGGAATCGCCGAGCCTTCCATTGGTTGCAGACCGATGATCTGCACGTTCTCGTTCTGCTCTTTCAAGTAGCGCGAGACGCCCATGATGGTACCGGTGGTGCCCATGGAGCTGACGAAGTGGGTGATGGTGCCTTCGGTCTGACGCCAGATTTCCGGGCCGGTGGTGGTGTAGTGCGCTTCCGGGTTGTCCCCGTTGGCGAACTGATCCAGCACCTTGCCGCGGCCTTCGGCTTCCATTCGCTGGGCGAGGTCGCGGGCGCCTTCCATGCCCTCTTCCTGAGTGACCAGAATCAGCTCGGCGCCATACGCCGTCATGGCGGCTTTACGTTCGGCGCTGGAGTTGTCCGGCATGATCAGGATCATCTTGTAACCCTTGATCGCGGCGGCCATCGCCAGGGCGATCCCGGTGTTACCCGAGGTCGCTTCGATCAGCGTATCGCCGACGTGGATCTGCCCGCGCAACTCGGCGCGGGTAATCATCGACAGCGCCGGCCGGTCCTTGACCGAACCCGCCGGGTTATTCCCTTCGAGCTTGAGCAAAAGGGTATTGCTGGTGGCGCCAGGCAGGCGCTGCAAACGGACCAGCGGAGTGTTGCCGACGCAATCGGCGATGGTTGGGTACTGCAAGGTCATGGCGTAATTCGCAATCCAGACTGCGGGGGCGCCTATCATACCGGCAAACCTTCGCAGGCCATATCACGCAAAGTACGGTGCTTATGGTTTATGGGAATAAGGGGCTAGATCAGTACTCTTCGCCTTGCGCGACATTCAATGCATAGAACTCATGCAACTTGGCCTGCAACAACTGTTTGTCCGGTAGCTGCACCTGGTATTCAGCGATCAGCGCTGGCGACAGGCTGCGGTTAAGGGCGTACTCGACCACCTCGTCATCCTTGCTGGCACACAGCAACACACCAATGGCAGGGTTTTCGTGAGGTTTGCGCTCCTTGCGATCCAGCGCTTCCAGATAGAAGTTCAGCTTGCCCAAATACTCCGGTTTAAAACGACCGACCTTAAGCTCAATGGCTACAAGACAATTAAGGCCACGGTGGAAGAACAACAAATCCAGGGCAAAATCACACCCACCCACTTGAAGCGGATACTCGGAGCCGACAAAGCAGAAGTCGCGGCCGAGCTCGCTCAGGAATTCTTTGAGGCGCGCCATCAACCCTTTATGCAGATCAGTTTCGGCATGGCCACCCGGCAGGTCGAGAAACTCGAGCATGTAGGCATCGCGGAATATCTCAAGCGCTGCCGGGTGGGCTTGTCTCAGCACTGCTGAGATTTTTGCTGGTTGAGTCACGCTTCGTTCGAACAGTGTGGCCTTGAACTGACGCTCTAGTTCGCGCTTTGACCATTTTTCCTGAACGGCCAAACGCACGTAGAATTCCCGCTCTTCCTGCCGTTTACTCTGGCTGAAAATGATCAGGTTGTGCGACCAGGACAATTGTCGCACCAGTGGTGCGACTTTCTTTTCAGCGTGATAGATCTCATAGAATTGGCGCATCCGAAACAAATTCGACCGGGTAAACCCACGCAACCCTGGTTGAGTCTGAGCCAGATGCTCGGCTAGTTGACTGACCACAGAATCGCCCCACTCAGCCTGTTCCAGCTTGCGACTGATGTAAGCACCCACCTGCCAATACAGCTCGATCAACTGGGTATTCACCGCCTGTATGGCCTGCTGTTTGGCACTTTGAATCAGCGCAAGCACTTCATTGAAACGGTCGTCAGCTGCGTTGCCGGGGACGCTGGATGCATTCATGCCGAACTCCTGGAGGACGAGGAAAAACGCGAGTCTATTCCGTCAAATCAGGCTTAAGGTGTCGGCAATACCCTTTAGGAAAGGTCGTACAAAATAACGGGAACGCTCCGGCGAAATCAGAACGGTGGTGTAGGAGAGGACCTCTTCGCGAGCAGGCTCGCTCCCACAGGGTTAGGAGTTGATCACACCATTTGTGGCCGGCACACATCCACTGTGGGAGCGAGCTTGCTCGCGATGGCGTCGTCACTGACACCACCATCATCAGCCACTAATCGAATATTCAGCCGCAACCCTACCTCGGTATTCTCAGCCCAAAGACTCCCACCCTGCCGCTGCACCGCATTCCTCGCAATGCTCAACCCCAACCCGAACCCGCCATCCCCCGGCCGTGAACCGTCGAGTCGAATGAACGGGCAGAAGATCCGTTCAAGATCTGCATCAGCCACCCCGCCGCCCTCATCCTCCAGCCACAAATGCCAGAAGTCGCCATCGCGCTGCCCACCAAGGCGTACAACGCCGCCCTGCGGTGAATGACGAATGGCATTGCGCAGGATGTTTTCCAGCGCTTGAGCCAAGGTATTGAGATTGCCGCGCACCCAGCAGGACGAATCCACCGCGCACTGCAACTGATTCACCGGCCAGCCACTTTCATAGCAGGCATTTTCCGTGAGCATTTCCCACAACGCCTGAATCTGGATCGATTCGTCGGGCAGCGGCGCGCGCTCGGTGTCGAGCCAGGCCAGTTGCAGGGTGTCTTCCACCAGACGCTGCATGCCATCGACCTCTCGGCCGATGCGCTCGCGCAATTGCGTCAACCCCTGCTCGCTTTCGCTGGCCACCCGCAGGCGACTCAGTGGCGTGCGCAATTCGTGGGACAGGTCGCGCAGCAGTTGTTGTTGCAGGGCCACCGTGCTTTGCAGGCGCTCGGACATGTGATCGAAGGCCCGGCCCAGTTCACCCAGCTCATCCGGGCGATTGGTGATGCGGCTCGACAACCGCACGTTCAACTGGTCGGCACGCCAGGCATTGGCCTGTTCGCGCAGACTGTTCAAAGGCACGACCAGCAGCCGATACAGTCCGACGCACAACAGCAAGGTGAACAGCCCGGGAATCACCCCGTTGGTGATCACCCGCCAGAACACCCGATAACGGCCGGGCACGAAACGCTGGGGCAGTTCGATCACCAGACTGCCGGCGGACGGATCGTTGGGAAAAGGCACTCTCAACCACGGCAAGCCTTTGGTATGGCGACTCGTCGGCCAATCCAGACCGCGTAAAAAGGTCAGGTGCTGGGTTTCTTTTTCCGTCAGCGGGTAACTGCTCAATGACTGCAAATCGCCGCCAATTACACCGACCCATGTCGACTCGCGATGGCCGACGCTCTGCAACCAGGCATCGACGCCTGCACTCTGGCGCTCATTCCACGCCTGCTCGGCCTCGGCGGCGTAGCGGGTCAGCGTGCCCCGTGCCTCGTCGGACAGGAACAGGTTTTTCTGTTCCATGTAGCGCCCCCAGGACCAACTGAGCCAGATCATCAGCAGACAGAACGCCACCAACAAACACGCCAGTTTCCAGAACAGCGAATACCTGCCCGGCAGGTCAGTCCACTTCATCGACAGCACTCAATACGTAACCTTTGCCCCATACCGTGCGCACTTCGCGCTCGACGTAACCGACGGCCTTGAGCTTGCGACGGATCTGGCTGATATGCATGTCGAGGCTGCGATCATGGGGCGCGTAACCGCGCTGCAGCACATGCTGGTAAAGGAAGGCTTTGCTCAGGACTTCATCGCCATTGCGATTCAGCGTTTCCAGCAACCGGTACTCGCTGCGGGTCAGGCCGGCAGCGTGTTCGCCATAAAAGACATCACAGCATTCATCGTCGAAACGCAGGCTGTCCGCCGAAGGGGCAATCGGTGCCGGCGCTGGCCGGCGGTCGAGCGCGACACGCCGCAGGATCGCTTCGATGCGCACCCGCAACTCGACCATGCTGAAAGGTTTGGGCAGATAATCATCGGCACCCAGCCGAAAACCACTGATGCGATCCGCCTCGGCACCGAGCGCCGACATCAGCACCACCGGGGTGGAATGGCTCTCGCGCAACTGCGTCAGCACGTTCAGCCCGTCCAGGCCCGGCAGCAGAATATCCATCAGCACCACATCGAAGGCTTGCTGGCGGGCGATGGTCAAGCCTTCCAGACCGTTCTGGCACCAGGTGACCTGAAAACCGCAACGTCCCAAGTGCTCATGAACATAAGCACCGAGTACGAGGTCGTCTTCTATAGACAGGATACGAGGATGGCCAGCAGTGATGGGAGTCATGACTATCTGCAAATAATTCTCAATTGACGATTATTCAAGATTGCCTCGCTGCGGGCAACACAAGGTTTGCCCGTGAGGTAAAAGTGGCGATCCAGCCGACGAATGCCGACATCAATTTTACGAAGATTGCCCGCCTGCAAATCGCTACACTGCGCAGGTGGCGCGTGCTGGACGTACGTGCAGGTCATTAAATCGCTGGATGCAGGAGAGATGCGTGCTCAAGAAACTGGGAATTAAAGGCCGCGTGCTATTGCTGACCCTGTTGCCGACCAGCCTGATGGCCTTGGTTCTGGGCGGCTATTTCACCTGGATGCAGCAATCCGACCTGCAAACCCAGCTCATGCAGCGTGGCGAGATGATCGCCGAACAACTGGCGCCCCTGGTGGCCCCGGCCATGGGCCACAAGAACGCCGAGCTTTTGGAACGCATTGCCACCCAATCGCTGGAACAACCGGACGTTCGCGCCGTTTCGTTCCTCGCGCCCGACCGCTCCCTGTTGGCCCATGCGGGCCCGACCATGCTCAATCAGGCGCCGATCGGCAACAGTTCGCAGATGCTGCGCCGCAGCGGCAATGACGCGACGCGTTACTTGCTGCCGGTGTTCGGCAAGCACCGCAATCTGGCCGGTGACTTGATTCCCGAAGAGGCCGACCGTCTGCTGGGCTGGGTCGAACTCGAACTTTCGCACAACGGCATGCTGCTGCGCGGTTACCGCAGCCTGTTCGCCAGCCTGCTGCTGATCGGCGCAGGCCTGGCCGGTGCGGCGTTGCTGGCGTTGCGCATGGGCCGGAGCATCAATCGGCCGCTGAGTCAGATCAAGCAAGCGGTGGCGCAACTCAAGGACGGTCATCTGGAAACCCGCCTGCCGCCCCTCGGCAGCCAGGAGCTGGACACACTGGCGTCCGGCATCAACCGCATGGCCGGCACCTTGCAGAACGCGCAGGAAGAATTGCAACACAGCATCGACCAGGCCACCGAAGATGTGCGCCAGAACCTGGAAACCATCGAGATCCAGAACATCGAACTGGACCTGGCGCGCAAGGAAGCCCTTGAAGCCAGCCGGATCAAATCCGAGTTCCTGGCCAACATGAGCCATGAAATCCGCACGCCGCTCAACGGCATTCTCGGCTTTACCCACCTGCTGCAAAAAAGCGAGCTGACCCCGCGCCAGCTCGACTATCTGGGCACCATCGAAAAGTCCGCCGATAGCCTGTTGGGGATCATCAACGAGATTCTCGACTTCTCGAAAATCGAGGCCGGCAAACTGGTGCTCGACCATATTCCGTTCAACTTGCGCGACCTGCTCCAGGACACGCTGACCATCCTCGCCCCGGCCGCCCACGCCAAGCAACTGGAGCTGGTGAGCCTGGTTTATCGCGATACGCCGCTGTCGCTGGTGGGTGATCCGCTGCGGCTCAAGCAGATCCTCACCAACCTGGTCAGCAACGCGATCAAGTTCACCCGCGAAGGCACCATCGTCGCCCGGGCCATGCTCGAGGAAGAGCACGAAGACAGCGTGCAACTGCGCATCAGCATTCAAGACACCGGCATCGGGCTGTCGAACCAGGACGTGCGCGCCTTGTTCCAGGCCTTCAGCCAGGCTGACAATTCGCTGTCGCGGCAACCTGGCGGCACGGGTCTGGGGTTGGTGATTTCCAAACGTCTGATCGAACAGATGGGTGGCGAGATCGGTGTCGACAGCACCCCCGGTGAAGGCTCGGAATTCTGGATCAGCCTGAGCCTGCCCAAAACCCGCGACGATGCCGAAGACCTGCCCGGTCCGCCGTTGCTCGGGCGTCGGGTGGCAGTGCTGGAAAACCACGAACTGGCCCGCCAGGCCTTGCAGCATCAACTGGAAGACTGCGGCCTCGAAGTCACCCCGTTCAATACGCTGGAAAGCCTGACCAATGGCGTGACCGGCGCACATCAGACCGATCAGGCGATCGACCTGGCGGTGCTCGGCATCACCAGCAACGACATGCCGCCAGAGCGCCTCAACCAGCACATCTGGGACCTCGAACATCTGGGCTGCAAGGTGCTGGTGTTGTGCCCGACCACCGAACAGACGCTGTTCCATCTCTCGGTGCCCAACCCGCACAGCCAGCTCCAGGCCAAACCGGCCTGCACCCGCAAGCTGCGGCGGGCCTTGTCCGACCTGGTCAACCCGCGCCAGCACCGCAGCGAACCCGGCGAACCGGTGTCCAGCCGTGCGCCAAAAGTGCTTTGTGTCGACGACAACCCGGCCAACTTGCTGCTGGTGCAAACCCTGCTCGAAGACATGGGCGCCAAAGTCCTCGCGGTGGAAAGTGGCTACGCGGCAGTCAAGGCCGTGCAGACCGAAACCTTCGACCTGGTGCTGATGGACGTCCAGATGCCCGGCATGGATGGGCGGCAAAGCACCGAAGCGATTCGCCAGTGGGAAAGTGAACGGCATTGCACACCGCTGCCGATCGTTGCCCTCACCGCTCACGCCATGGCCAATGAAAAGCGCGCGCTGCTGCAAAGCGGCATGGACGACTACCTGACCAAACCGATCAGCGAACGGCAATTGGCCCAAGTGGTGCTGAAGTGGACCGGCCTGGCGCTGCGCAATCATGGGCCGGAGCGCTCCAGCGACAGCCACGGTGGTGGTCATGAGTTGCAGGTGCTCGATCACGAAGAAGGTTTGCGCCTGGCCGCCGGCAAGGCTGATCTGGCAGCAGACATGTTGGCAATGCTGCTGGCGTCGCTGGAAGCCGACCGCGAGGCGATTCGCTCCGCCCGGGAAACCAACGACCATAACGCCCTGATCGAGCGCGTCCATCGCCTGCACGGCGCGACCCGTTATTGCGGCGTCCCGCAACTGCGCGCCGCCTGCCAGCGCAGCGAAACCCTGCTCAAGCAACAGGACCCGAAAGCCCCCAGCGCACTGGAAGACCTCGACCGGGCCATCAATCGCCTGGCCGCCCATGCCCGTATAAATGCTTGATGAATACCTGTAGCAGTTGGCGAAGCCTGCGTTCGGCGACGTAGTCGTCGTAAAATCAGGCGCTGCGGTCTTTCAGGTAAACCGCGTTTGCCGGATTTACGACGACTACGTCGCCGAACGCAGGCTTCGCCAGCTGCTACGTAAAGCGTGATCGAGTCAAATGGAGGACCGCATGCGCACGATTCTTTTCAGCAGCCAGACCTACGACCGCGACAGCTTTCTCAGTGCCGAGCTACCGGCCGGCATTGAACTGCACTTTCAATCGGCGCGACTGAGCCTTGATACAGTGGCGCTGGCCGAGCATCACGAAGTGGTCTGTGCCTTCATTAATGATGACCTCAGCGCGCCGGTGCTCGAACGCCTGGCCGCGGGCGGCACACGCCTGATCGCCCTGCGCTCGGCCGGTTACAACCATGTCGATCTGGCAGTGGCGAAGCGTCTGGGGCTGGCGATTGTGCGAGTCCCCGCCTACTCGCCCCACGCGGTGGCGGAACATGCGGTGGCGCTGATCCTGGCGCTCAACCGACGCCTGCACCGCGCTTACAACCGCACGCGCGAAGGCGATTTCAGCCTGCACGGGCTGACCGGCTTCGACCTGGTAGGCAAGACCGTCGGCGTGGTCGGCACCGGGCAGATCGGCGCGACCTTCGCGAAAATCATGAACGGCTTTGGCTGCCAATTGCTGGCGTACGACCCCTTCCCCAACCCGCAAGTCGAAGCCCTCGGTGCCCGTTACCTGAGCCTGCCGGAACTGCTGGCCGAGTCGCAGATCATCAGCCTGCACTGCCCGCTTAACGAACAAAGCAAACACTTGATCAATCGCGAGTCACTGGCGCACATGCAAGCGGGTGCGATGCTGATCAACACCGGCCGCGGTGGTCTGGTGGACACACCGGCGCTGATCGACGCATTGAAGGACGGTCAACTGGGTTATCTGGGACTGGATGTGTATGAAGAGGAGGCGCAGCTGTTCTTCGAGGACCGTTCCGACCTGCCACTGCAGGAGGATGTGCTGGCGCGGCTGCTGACCTTTCCGAACGTGATCATCACCGCTCACCAGGCCTTCCTGACCCGCGAAGCCCTGGGCGCGATTGCCGCGACCACCCTGCAGAACATCGCCGCCTGGGCGGCGGGCGCGCCTGCGAATCTGGTAAAGGGTGACTGAACCAGATCGAAGGTCATACGCCCGCGCCATGCTGCGCTGATGTCCGTGCTAGCATGCCGCGCATATTTGGAGGACCCATGGTCGAACACGATTTCCGCTATAGCCTGATGAACCCGCAACACACCCTCACCGAATGCCGCGCCCTTGTGCCGGGGCGTTATCAAGTCACCGGCAACGGCGGCTCGATTCGTAACAACGACGTGCTGGTAGTGACCCTCAAAGGCGCCAAGGACTTGTCCATGCGCCTGACCGTCGAAACGGTTCGCCACTTGATCAATCCGCCAGGCCAATGGGTCGCGGTGGCCAGTGGTCCGGTGTTCGGCGAACTGGCGATCCACACCTGGAAAGTCAACTGCGACAGCTGCGCCAAAGAGCTGAACTTCGAGTTCGCGGTCGACGCCAAGCTGGGCAACAAGGCTGAAAAGCCTGCTGCCACCGCGCGCATCGCCGAACTGGGCTGGACCACGGTTGGCGAGAAGCACCTGTGCCCGAAATGCCAGGAGCCCGCGTGATGAAACGCCTCGCTCTGACCGCTATGGTTGGCGCCAGCCTGCTGGGCTGCGCCGCCGAGCCGGTGCAATTGCAACAGAACCGCAGCTACATTCTGGAGTGGATTGGCGAACGTCCGTTGATGGACTACAGCCACCTGACCATCACCCTCGGTGAAGACGGTCGGGCCTACGGCAACGGCGGCTGCAACCACTGGTTCGCGCCGTACACCCTGGAAGGCGACAAGCTGAGCTTCGGCAAGGTCGGCAGCACGCGCAAACTGTGTGCGCCGGCGTTGATGGAGCAGGAAAAGCGTTTCCTCCAGGCGTTGGAAAACGTTCAGCGCTGGGACGTCTCGCCGATCGACCAGATGCGTTTCTGGCCGGTAGAAGGGAAGCCGCTGCGTTGGTGGCTTGAAGAGGGTTGATCATTCAGCCCTGAAAAGATCGCAGCCTCGCTTCACTCGACAGCTCCTACAAGGGTTTCGCATTCCACCTGTAGGAGCTGTCGAGTGAAACGAGGCTGCGATCTTTTGCTTTCAGTTCTTCGCCTGCAACGCCTCAAGCTTCGCCATCACCCCCGCCGCCGTCTGCTCGCCCATCAACTGTTCCCGTACCTTGCCCTTGTTATCGATGATGTAAGTCACCGGCAACGCCTCGCTGCGCGGCAACTCAAAAAGATCGGCCGGATCAGAAGCCAGCACGGTGAACTTGATGCCCAGTTTTTCACTGGCGCTTTTCAGCTCTTCACCCTGCACATTGTCGAAGTTGACCCCGAACACCCCAATCTTCTTGTCCTTGAGCTGATCGGCCAGGGAGTTCAATTCCGGGATCTCGGTCCGGCACGGCCCGCACCATTCCGCCCAGTAATTGAGCACCAGCCATTGCTTGTCCAGACGTTCGGCGGCGACTTTCTGGCCGCTCTGGTCGATGCCATAGTCGTTACCACAGCCCCCCAGCAATAACGTACCGATGATCGCCAATGCCGCTGCCAGTCGCCTAGTCATGTCGTATTCCTTGTTCAAAATTGAATGCGCCTGCGACCCATCGCCTCCCAAGGTTCTGGATTACGCGCTGCACAGTTAGAATAGCCGTCACCTTACGCAAGATGCGAACCGCACATGACCGATCTGACGCTTTATCACAACCCGCGCTGCTCGAAATCCCGCGGTGCGCTCGAACTGCTCGAAGCCCGTGGCCTGACCCCGACGGTGGTCCGCTACCTGGACACCCCATTGGACGCCGCGCAAATCCAGAGCCTGCTGACCAAGCTCGGCATCAGCGCCCGGCAACTGCTGCGCACCGGTGAGGACGAGTACAAAACCCTCAACCTGGCCGACAGCAGCCTGAGCGAGGCGCAATTGATTGCCGCCATCGCCGCCAACCCGAAACTCATGGAGCGACCGATTCTGGAAGTCGGCGACAAAGCCATCATCGGCCGTCCGCCGGAGAATGTGCTGGAGCTCCTGCCGTGAGTGCGCCGTACATTCTGGTTCTGTATTACAGCCGCAGCGGCTCGACCAATGAAATGGCCCGGCAGATCGCCCGGGGTGTCGAGCAGTCAGGGATGGAAGCGCGCCTGCGCACGGTGCCGCCGATTTCCACCGAGTGCGAAGCCGTGTCACCCGATATTCCGGACGAAGGCGCGCTGTACGCCAGCCTCGACGATTTGAAGAACTGCGCGGGCCTGGCCATGGGCAGCCCGACCCGGTTCGGCAACATGGCGGCGCCGCTCAAGTACTTCCTCGACGGCACCAGCAACCTGTGGCTGACCGGCGCTCTGGTAGGCAAGCCGGCTGGCGTTTTCACCTCCACCGCGAGCCTGCACGGCGGCCAGGAAACCACACTGCTGTCGATGATGTTGCCGTTGCTGCACCACGGCATGCTGATCACCGGCCTGCCTTACAGCGAATCGGCCCTGCTGGAAACCCGTGGCGGCGGCACGCCTTACGGCGCCAGCCATCACGCCGGGGCCGATGGCAAAAGCGGTTTGAATGAACATGAAGTCGCGCTGTGTCGGGCCTTGGGTCTGCGCTTGGCGAAGACTGCACAGAAACTGGGGAACTGACGTGGCCAAAAAGCCGAAGATTTTGCCCTCCATCGAATGGCTCGAACCGCGGGTTCGGGCGATGCGTGTCATCAGCCTGTTGTGTTACTTCGGTTTGGTGGGTTTGCTGTGCGCCTACTACCTGGTGGTCGCGGACCTGCACGGCGCCCGGCCGTGGGTGATTCTGCTGATCGAACTGGTGCCGCTGCTGTTGCTGGCGCCGGGGATGATTATCGGCAGTGCGCGCGGGCACTCATGGATGTGTTTTGTGGTGAACCTGTATTTCATCAAGGGCGCATTGGCGGCGTATGACCCGAACCGGCAGCTGTTCGGTTTGCTGGAAATGGGCGCGAGCCTGGCGGTGTTCTGCTCGGCGCTGTTGTATGTGCGGTGGCGGTTTCAGTTGAACCGCAAGTTGGCTGGCGAGGGCGAGATCTCCGCCGCCTGACACACCGCCATCGCGAGCAAGCTCGCTCCCACAAGGACAGCGTGAACCCTGTGGGAGCGAGCTTGCTCGCGATGGGCGCGGCTCGGTATTAATGATTCACTGTGTAGGCGAGCATCATCGATATCTGGCTCATCGCCCGCCCGCCACTCTGTTCATGCCACTGGTTAAACACATCCTGCACCAACGCCAGGTCCCGCAGACTGGTCGGCACCTTGTCGACGATTTTCTGCGCATTCAACGCCGCGACCACGTCGTAGCTCGGCACAAACGTGTCCTTACCCACCATCCGCAAGAACCGCGGTGCCGACAACCCGCCCAATTGATGACCGCGCTTTTTCAGGTAGGTCCACAACCCAACGATATCCGTGACCGGCCAATCGGCGATCAACGCGCCGAAGCTGCCCTTCTCATGCGCCACATCCAGAATGAACTGCGCATTGCGCGGCACGCTCTTGAGTTTGCCCAGGTGACGAATGATCCGCGCGTCCTGCATCAAACGCTCAAGGTGTTCGGCACTCATCAGCACGACTTTCTCGGGGTCGAACTTGAAGAACACCTCTTCGAACGCTGGCCATTTGGCGTCCACCAGGCTGTGCTTGAGCCCGGCGCGGAATACGCGCAGCGCCATGGTCGAGAGGTAGCGGTCGTCGCTGATCTTACGCAATTGCGCCGGGGTTTTCGGAACGGGCAGATGGGCTTCCAGTTCAGCCGCTGAACCGAAGCGGTTCAGACAGTATTCGTGCAGCCACTTGTAATCGCGCATGCCCTCTCCTGAGGATTGAAATGAAAACCCTGTGGGAGCGAGCTTGCTCGCGATAGCGGCCTGTCAGCTGACAATGTCGTCGACTGACTAGCCGCTATCGCGAGCAAGCTCGCTCCCACAATGGAATTTAAAGATTGACCACGTTGACGAAGCGCGAAGCCGCCGTTTCATCGATCTTGAGGTTGGTGAAGTCGAACAGGTTACGGTCCGCCAACTGCGACGGGATCACGTTCTGCAAACTGCGGAAAATGCTTTCAGTGCGGCCCGGGGTCTTGCGCTCCCACTCCTGAAGCATGTCCTTGACCACCTGGCGTTGCAGGTTTTCCTGGGAACCACAGAGGTTGCACGGGATGATCGGGAATTGCTTGAAGTCCGAGTAGGCCTGGATGTCTTTTTCGTTGCAGTAGGCCAGCGGGCGGATCACCACGTTGCGGCCATCGTCGGCGCGCAGCTTTGGCGGCATGGCTTTGAGCGAACCGTTGAAGAACATGTTCAGGAAAAAGGTCTCGACGATGTCGTCGCGGTGATGACCGAGGGCCATCTTGGTCGCGCCGATTTCGTCGGCGAAGGTGTAGAGCGTGCCGCGACGCAGGCGCGAGCACAGCGAACAGGTGGTTTTACCTTCAGGGATCAGCTCCTTGACCACCGAATAGGTGTCTTTCTCGACGATGTGGTACTCGACGCCCAACTCTTTGAGGTAGGCCGGCAGCACATGCTCAGGAAAGCCCGGCTGTTTCTGGTCCATGTTCACGGCCACGATCTCGAACTTGATCGGGGCGACCTTCTGAAAGTGCATCAGCACGTCGAGCATGGTGTAGCTGTCCTTGCCACCGGACAGGCAGACCATGACCTTGTCGCCGTCTTCAATCATGTTGAAATCGGCAACAGCCTCACCGGCCTGGCGGCGAAGGCGCTTTTGCAGTTTGTTCTGGTTGACCGTAAGAGTGCCCATGACGCGAAATCCGTGAGGTGTGACGAAAGGCCGGCATTTTACGCAAAAACTTTCCTCGGGAGTAGGAGCTGAGCTTGCTCGCGATGGCGGCCTCAAGGACGCCATCGCCGGCAAGCCGTGCTCCTACAAATGCGTCCGCGCCAACTCAGGACGTTTTGAGACACAACTGCGATTAAGCCCGGGGTTTACAGCGCAATTTGCTCTAAAGCCCTGCAACCTGCGCCGTTAAGACCTTTCTATACTGCGACATAAGGTCACATACATATCCAGACCTTTCCTTACTCGGCCACTTTGGCCCGTAGGCGCTCCACTGGGGGGCGACGGTAAAAACAAGAGGAGTGACTGGCATGATCCATCACGTAGTGGGGCTCTTCACCCACCCTGACCAAGAATGGAAAGAGATTCGTGGCGATCAGGAGGAAAGCATCAGCCACATGTATCTCACTCACACCCTGATTCTGGCGGCGATCCCCGCGGTGTCCGCGTTTATCGGCACCACTCAGGTCGGCTGGGTTATTGGCAGTCGCGCACCCGTGATGCTGACGGTGGAAAGCGCGATATGGATGACGGTCATGTCGTACCTGGCGATGCTCGGCGGTGTGGCGGTAATGGGCGCGTTCATCCACTGGATGGCTCGTACCTATGACGCCAATCCGAGTCTGGCACGCTGCGTTGCATTTGCGACCTACACCGCGACACCGCTGTTTATCGGCGGTCTGGCGGCGCTGTACCCACACATGTGGCTTGGGATGATCGTCGGCACCGCGGCCATCTGCTACACGGTGTACCTGCTGTATGTGGGGCTACCCACTTTCATGAACATTCCATCAGACGAGGGATTTCTTTTTTCAAGTTCGGTGCTTGCGGTAGGCCTGGTGGTGTTGGTGGCCATCATGGCGTTCACTGTAATTGTCTGGGGACTCGGCGTGGGGCCGGTCTACACCAATTAGCAACACTTCACCCAAAAACAAGATCTGCCAACACAGGCCGCCGCAAGGCGGCCTTCTAATGCTCAAGGATAGAAAACGGTGACGACCATTCGGCGCCTCGGCGATTCGCAACTCTCGAGGGTTGCGGCATACTCGACGTCTCTGGAGATCCATCAAGCATGCCCGAGCAACTCAATACCCGCGTCGAAGACTGTTACCAACTAGCCGAATCCTTTTTCAAACGACCTTTCAAACGCCCCGTGGTGAGCCTCAAGCTGCGCGGGCAAAAAGCCGGTGTCGCGCATTTGCACGAGAACCTGCTGCGCTTCAATCCGCAGCTGTACCGGGAAAATACCGAAGACTTCCTCAAGCAGACCGTGGCCCACGAGGTGGCGCACCTGATCGCCCATCAACTGTTCGGCGACCGCATCCAGCCGCATGGCGAAGAGTGGCAACTGATCATGCGCGGCGTGTACGAGCTGCCGCCCAATCGTTGCCACACCTATGACGTCAAACGTCGCAGCGTGACCCGCTACATCTACAAGTGTCCGTGTGCGGACAGCGACTTTCCGTTTTCGGCCCAGCGTCATGGTTTGGTGAGACAGGGGCGGCGTTATTTGTGTCGGCGGTGCCGGAGTACTTTGGTGTTCAGCGGGGAAATGCGGGTCGAGTAGCAAGATTTGTGGTGCCTGATCTGGCCTCATCGTCGGAACGCCGCCCGGAGCAAGCTCGCTCCCACAGGGGATCTTTGGCGTGACATACATCCAGTGTGGGAGCGAGCTTGCTCGCGATGGCGTCTGATCTGGCGCTAAACAACCACCTTGGCACGCCGCAACGCTTCGATCCGCTCAACACTAAACCCCAACTCCCCCAACACCTGATCCGTATGCTGCCCTATGGCCGCGCCGATATGCCGCGGCTCGGGCAAGCCTTCTGAAAACTTCAACGGACACGCCATCTGCGCCTGCGTCGTCCCGTCACCACGCGGCACTTCGGTCACCAGCGCCCGCGCCTTCAACTGCGGATGCCGCACCGCTTCGCCCAAACTCAACACCGGCTCGACACACGCATCCAACGTGGCAAACAGCGCGCACAACTCGGCGAAATCGCGCGTCTCGAACTCAATCCTCAGCGCGTTCTTCAGCGCCTTTTGCAAGGCCGGTTCAGGCGATAAGCCCAAGGTTTCCAGCTCCTCCAGCCCCAGCGCCGCACACAGTTGTTTCATGAACGCGGGCTCCAGACTGCCCACCGAGAACCAGCGCCCATCGCGGGAACGGTAATAGTCATAGAAACTGCCACCGTTGAGCATCTGATCCTCCCTTCCCGGCTCCACGCCACAGGCCAGATACCCGGCGCCGGCCATGGCGTTCAGGCTGAACACACAGTCGGTCATGCTCACATCCAGATGCTGCCCCTGCCCGGTTTGCTGCCGGGCGATGACCGCCGCCAGCAGCCCGATCACCCCGTGCAACGAGCCACCGGCGATATCCGCCACTTGCATGCCCAACGGCAGCGGCCCGCTGTCGGCGTGGCCGGTGTAGCTCGCCAGCCCCGCCAGCGCCAGATAATTGATGTCGTGGCC
This sequence comes from Pseudomonas sp. LBUM1645, assembly GCF_059716185.1. Taxonomy (NCBI): domain Bacteria; kingdom Pseudomonadati; phylum Pseudomonadota; class Gammaproteobacteria; order Pseudomonadales; family Pseudomonadaceae; genus Pseudomonas; species Pseudomonas sp. LBUM1645. The sequence continues at coordinate 1,609,652 of NZ_CP166811.1, read as the reverse complement.
GGCGCGGTCCTTGTAGGGGCCGGTCTGGCCGTAACCGGTGATCGACACGTAGATCAGTTTCGGATTGATCGCCTTCAACGCGTCATAACCCAGGCCCAATCGTTCCATCACGCCGGGACGGAATTGCTCCAGCACGATGTCGTAGTCCTGCAGCAACTGCTTGATCACCTCCAGCGCCTCAGGCTGCTTGAGGTCCAGCGCCAGGCTGCGCTTGTTGCGATTGAGGTAGGCATGACTGGCGGAGACGCCCTGATCGTGAGGCGGTAATACCCGCAGCAGATCCATGCGCGTTGGCGATTCGATGCGCAGCACCTCGGCGCCCATGTCTGCCAGCAACAACGAGGCGAACGGCCCCGGCAGCAGAGTCGAGAAATCCAGAACCTTGAGTGATGCCAGTGGACCGAGCATGGGCGTTCTCCGTAAACGATGCCTTCAGACTAGGCAGCCAACGGCATTGCAGCAATCACCTTATGCATCAGTTGCGCTGACCGTTACGCTCAAATCCCAGGCATGAAAAAACCCGCCGAAGCGGGTTTTTTCAGTGCAGCCGTCTTATTTGACGTTGGTTGGGGTTGGGCCTTCGGCCACGCCCAGGTCGTCTTCTACGCGTTCGTCGGAGATGCCGCGACCGCCAGAAGCCAGTTCAGCGTGCATCACGTCAACATCCAGTTCCTTGACCCACTTGGCCACAACCAGGGTGGCAACAGCGTTACCTACCAGGTTGGTCAGGGCACGGGCTTCGGACATGAAGCGGTCGATACCGAGGATCAGCGCCAGGCCGGCAACCGGCAGGTGGCCAACGGCGGACAGGGTGGCCGCCAACACGATGAAGCCACTACCGGTCACACCGGCGGCGCCTTTGGAGGACAGCAGCAACACCACCAGCAGGGTGATCTGGTGAGTGATGTCCATGTGGGTGTCGGTTGCCTGAGCAATGAACACCGCCGCCATGGTCAGGTAGATCGCAGTACCGTCGAGGTTGAACGAGTAACCGGTCGGGATTACCAGACCCACAACGGATTTCTGCGCGCCCAAGCGTTCCATCTTGATCAGCATGCGTGGCAACACCGATTCCGAAGAAGAAGTACCCAGCACGATCAACAGCTCTTCACGGATGTAGCGAATCACTTTCAGCACGCTGAAGCCGTGAGCGCGAGCGATACCGCCCAGCACCACCAGAACAAACAGCAGGCAAGTGATGTAGAAGCACGCCATCAACTGACCCAGTTGCACCAGCGAACCCACACCGTAGGCACCGATGGTGAATGCCATGGCACCGAAGGCACCGATTGGCGCGAGCTTCATGATCATGTTGATGATGTTGAACATCACGTGGGCGAAGCGATCGATGAAGTCCAGGATCGGCTTGCCGTAGGCACCCAGGCGATGCAGGGCGAAACCGAAGATCACCGAGAACATCAGCACTTGCAGGATATCGCCTGTGGCGAACGCACCGACGATGGTGGACGGGATCACGTTCAACAGGAAGCCAACAACGCTTTGATCAGCACCGGCCGCTACATAAGCAGCGACTTTGGAGGCATCCAAAGTAGTGACGTCGATGTGCATGCCGGCACCCGGCTGCACGATGTTGACCACCACCAGACCAACCAGCAAAGCGATGGTCGAAACGATTTCGAAGTAGAGCAGCGCGTAACCGCCGGTCTTGCCGACCGACTTCATGTTCTGCATGCCCGCGATACCGCTGACGACGGTGCAGAAGATGATCGGGGCGATGATCATTTTGATCAGTTTGATGAACCCGTCACCCAGCGGCTTGAGGGCTACACCGGTCTGCGGGTAGAAGTGACCGAGCAGGATGCCGATGGCAATAGCAACGATCACCTGGAAATACAGGGATTTGTACAGTGGCTGACGAGTCGTCATTGCAAAGTTCCTCAAGAGTGCCCGGTGACAACATCCATCTGTTGCCAAAGACACTTCAATTGCGAACCCTCCTGCACTGGAGGGATTTGTTTTGTCGAGCTGCGCAACGGCAGGCATCTGCGGGTTGTATCGCAAGGCCCGTGCCACCTTCGTCAAATCGCCATCAAGCCTTTTGACATCAAGGGTTGCGGGTTTTTCTTTGTCACCAAACGGTTACGGCAAAGTGGCGGATTTCCGCCCATCGACCAGACCTCGTCCTGCAATTTGGCGGATATCCGCCTTGTTCAGCATCAGGCACCACGGCTACCATCCGCCGTTAAATGGACGGACTTGCCTTCTATGCGCGAACGCACCATCGCCAGTCATTTCGCCCGTGCCGCCCTCGGTGGCGCACGCCGGCTGGGTTATGACTATTCAAATTTGCTGCAACAACTCGGCATCAGCCCCGAGTTGCTTGAAGAGCCACGAGCGAGAATCGCGCCTGAACAGTTCACCCGTTTGATCCAGGGACTGTGGCTGGCACTGGACGACGAATACCTGGGCTTCGGGCCGGTCCCGAGCAAAACCGGCAGCTTCGCGATGATGTGCCATGCGGTGATCCACTGCCGCAATCTGGAGAAAGCACTCCATCGCGGCTTATTGTTTTATAGCTTATTCCCCGACGGTCCGCGTCTGACCCTGACCCGCGAAGACGACATGATTCGCCTCAGCCTCGACGATTCGCAGTTCCGCGACCCTGACCACTTCCTCACCGAGAGCCAGCTGATGGTGTGGCATCGACTTGGCAGCTGGCTGATCGGCCAGCGCATTCGGCTGGAGCAGGTGACGTTCAGCTACCCAAAACCCGAGCACGGCGCCGAATACGATTTACTGTTCCCCTGCCCGATGGCCTTTTCCAGCGCCCAGAGCAGTCTGCTGTTTCACAGTCGCTACCTGAACATGCCGCTGTTGCAGGACGAACGGACACTCAAACATTTCCTCGAACACTCCCCCGCCGACCTGTTGTCACGCCCGGACGATGGCGACAGTTTGAGCAGCCAGCTGCGACGGTTGCTCAGCCGCGACAGTTCACACTGGCCAGACCTGGAAGCGGTGGCCGCGCACTTGCACATCAGCCCGCAAACCTTGCGTCGGCATTTGCGGGAGGAAGGGTCGAGTTTTCAGGAATTGAAGGATCAGCTGCGGCGGGACATTGCGATTTATCACCTGGGGCGTGCGGATTTGTCGTTGCAGCAGATTGCCGAGCAGTTGGGGTTTTCAGAGCCTTCGGCGTTTCATCGGGCGTTCAAGAAATGGACAGGGCTGACGCCTGGGGCTTATCGGGCGCAGGAGATCCAGCCCTCACTGTAGAGACCGGTACATCCTTTACACATTTGACCGGGTACATCGTTTACACATTTAACAGGCTTGATACGCGTTTGGCACCGCGTTCAAGCCTGCCTAAAGGGAAAGAGCAAAGGTACAACTCCCACACGCCATCAGCCACTTCCTTCAGCGCGACGTGCTCGTCGATCAGTGCCTCGCCCAGAAAGATCAGGGCCCCTTGCCACTTGATCTCACCATTCTTGCGCACCCGCCGTACTTCGACGTCGGCCCCGTATTCGACCGCCGGCAAATAGCCTGGATAAGGTCTGAGTGACGGGCGATAGATATCCGCTGGCGTCTTCATCTCCAGCGCCGTATGAGGCCGTGCGTGATTGAAATCCTGTACGAAGTCCTCAAAGGCAAGCTGCTGACGCAGCAGGTTTTCTGCCGGCGGCCTGAGCACGGCAGCCTTTAGCGTGCGGTGCATGCGTTCATGCCGACCGTTCTGATCCGGGCGTCCTGGCTTGATTGTTTCGGGGTGGACACCATGCCTGATGAACCAGACGGACAGCCTGGAGAGGCGGGCCAAGCCTGTCGACGCAAATGGCGCGCCGTTATCGGTGCGGATCACATCAGGCATGCCGAACTCCCGGAACGCCCACTCGAAGCCCTGACGCGTAGGTTCACCGTGGGTGCTGGGAAGCGCCCGGCATTCCAGAAGATAGCGACTGGCATGGTCGGTGATGGTCAGCGGATAGCACCAGTGGCCGTCCTGGGTTCTGAATTGCCCTTTGAAATCGGCGCACCAGGTTTGATTGGGTTCGTCGGCCTGACGTAGATTCACTGGCCCATGCGGGCGGGGCTGGCGCAGCCGTCGAGGAATCACCAGACCGGCCTTTTTCAGCCACTCTCCAGCGGTGCTGGCGGCCGGCCAAGCGATCTGCGGCTGCGCATTGCGCAGGCGCTGGATCAGTTGCTTTGGCCCGCGATCCGGGTGCTCGCTTTTCTTCGCAAGCAACGTGGCAATGATTTCATCGCGGGTTTGATGCGGACAGCTCAGCGGTTTTCGCGAGCGCTCTTTCAAGCCATCTACGCCGCAGGTTGCATACCGATCAAGCCACTTATCGACCGTCGGACGGCTAACGCCATATCGTCGACTCAGTTGGCTCTTGCTGTAACTGCCGCTAAGCCAGTCATGGATTAATTTCACTCGCTGATCCATCGGGGACTCTCGATTCCAGGGCATGGTCAGTACCTCCTGACCATGATTGATACCTGTAAACCATGTCCCCGGTCTCAAACGTAAAGGATGTACCCGGTTTTTACCCACCCTAACCCTCTCCCGGAGGGAGAGGGGACTGATCGGGGGATGTTCGGCCTATCTTGCGACCTGAAAGTCCTGCATCGAATCCATAATCGACGGGGTCTTTCAGGTCGCAGAATTTCTTAAAACAACTCGGTCAGTCCCCTCTCCCCCCGGGAGAGGGTTAGGGTGAGGGCTGGATCTCAAGCCAGGCGATTCTTGTCAGGCACCACACTTACCCACTCACCACCAGACCTTCGCTAGTCTTGCGGATCGATGTTATCCAGCGCTACGCATCGCTGCTAAACGAAAAAGGGGTGGCGGCTGTACGCGGGTTAGCAGACCAGGACTCTAGAACCCGGCGCACCGAAATGCCCCACGCAAAGCCGCCATAACATCAAGGGTGGCAGCGGCGCAAGGATGTGTAGCCTGCGTGAGTGTCTGGAGATGTGTTTTAAACACCGCTGTTTACTGCTGAGCTTCTGTGGGATTTGCGTTGTTTGGGCGGGCCTCATCGCGAGCAAGCTCGCTCCCACATTTGATCTCCTGAGTTCACACAATTATGTGTTCACTGAAGATCCCTGTGGGAGCGAGCTTGCTCGCGATGAGGCCCGAACCAACACCATCAACCTTGCGGTCAAACCACCGGAAAATGAATCCGAAACGCCGCCCCGCCCATCGGCGAATCCCCCAGCGTCAGCTTGGCGCTGTAGCTCTCAATAATGTCCTTCACCACCGCAAGACCAATCCCCTGCCCCGGATGCTGTCGATCCAGCCGTTCACCCCTTTGCAGAATCCGCGCCCGCTGATCCGGTGGCACGCCCGGCCCATCATCCTCGACACACAACTCAACCCCGCCAAGGCTTTCGCGCACGCTGATGCGTACTTCGCCGAGGCACAGGCGATAGGCGTTTTCCAGCAGGTTGCCCATCATTTCCAGCAACGCACCCTGCTCGATCGGCACGTAACACTGCTCCGGCAGATCGAAGGCAACGCGCACGCGTTTGTCGCGGTAGACCTTGTCCAGGGTGTCGCAGAGGCTTTGCAGCACCGGGCGCAGGCGTACCTGATGGCGTACCAGGCCGCTTTTGCGCAGGCTGGCGCGTTGCAGTTGATAGCTGATTTGCTGGCTCATGCGTTCGATCTGGGTTTGCAGCACCCAGGCCTGATCACGATCGGCCGGGCGCTGGGCCATGTCTTCGCTGACGCCTTGCAGCACGGTCAGCGGGGTTTTCAGGCTGTGGGCCAGGTCGTCGAGGGAGTCCCGATAGCGGCTGCGTTGTTCGCGCTCGCTGTGCAGCAAACGGTTGAGGGAGCCGGTCAGGCGCAGCAGTTCGCGCGGGTGTTGTTCGCTGAGGCTTTCGCGGGTGCCGCTTTCGATCTCGTCCAGCTCCTGACTGAGCCGGCGCAACGCCTGCAAGCCCCAGGTCAGGCCGATCCACAGCAGCGCGAGCAACACCAGCAAGGCGGCGCCGAATCCGAGGTAGAGATTTTCCCGCAGGCCTTCGAGGGTGGCTTCGTACTCACGCACCGGTTGCAGCGCGACGATGCTGAACGCCGCGCTCTTGCCGCCGAGCAGTTTGACCTCGACGTCATAGACGAAGAATTCCTGGCCGTTGGCTTCGCTGATTCTCGCGAACTCGTTACCGCGTCCGTCGTAACGCGGCTTGTAGTTGATGTGCTCTTCCTGAGTGCCCTTCGAACGCCAGACCAGATGCCCTTCGCGGTCATAGATGTAGCCAAGCAAACGGCCGTCAGTCAGGTTGAAACGCTCATCGGGCAACTGCGCCGGCATCTGCAAGCGGTTGTTGTCCACGCGGGCGGCGGAGATCAGCGTGGTGACGTCCGACGCCAGGCGTTGTTCGATCGAGTCCTGCAACGCCAGGCTGAACGCGCCCTGCATCGCCGGCAGCAACGCCAGCATGAACAACACCGCCAGGATCGTGGCGGCGAGCATCAAACGGACGCGAAGGGAACGAATCAAGTGCAGCGCTCATTGAACAGGTAGCCGAGGCCACGCACGGTATCGATCGGTTTGAAGCCGGCCGGGCCTTCAAGTTTGCGGCGCAGACGGCCGACCAACACTTCGATCACGTTCGGATCGCGCTCGTCGTCGTCCGGGTAGAGCTGCTCCATCAAGCGGTCCTTGGCCACCACTTGCTGGTGATGCCGCATCAGGTACTCGAGGATCCGGTACTCGTACGCCGTCAGCGCCAGCGGTTGTTCATCGAGGGACGCCTGTTTGCGATTGAGGTCCAGCAGCAACGGCCCGGCGACGATGGTCGATTGGGTGAAACCGCTGGAGCGGCGCAGTAACGCGTTCAGCCGGGCATCGAGTTCTTCGAACTGGAACGGCTTGACCACGTAATCATCAGCACCGGCGGCGAGGCCTTCGACCTTGTCCTGCCAGTTGCCGCGCGCGGTGAGGATCAGGATCGGGAAAGTCTTGCCGCGCGAGCGCAGTTGGCGGATCAGGTCGAGCCCGCCCATGCCCGGCAGGCCGAGGTCGATCACCGCCAGGTCATGGTTGTACTGCTCGGTCTGGTACAGCGCCTCTTCGGCATTGGCCACGGACTCGACCACGTGGCCGCTGTCCGTCAGGCGGGTTTGCAGGTGATGGCGCAACAGCGCTTCATCTTCGACGACCAGCAGTTTCATAACGCTCTCCTACGCAAATCAACATCTCCAGAGGCACGCGTACCTCGATGGCTAACATGGCAACGCCGGATCAGCCTCTTGGGTTGATCCGGCTCAGGCCTTTTCGGACGCGCTTCTTAGAAAGCGTAGTTCGCCGACAGGTAGGTCTGGGCGCTGCTGGTCAGGTCCAGCGAACCCTGTTTGCTGCCACCGCGCTCGCTCATCTCGGTGCTGGCGTTGCTGCGCAGATAACGGTAACCCAGTTCCACCGAGGTGTTTTGCGAAACCTGTTGCAGGACACCCAACTGGCCGCCAACGGCGTAACCGATGTCGCTGTCGCGGCTGAAACCTGGGGAATCCTGAGTCATTTTGGTCAAACCGGCCGTGGCGCCGCCGAACAACTTGGTGCTGCCGCCCACCGGGTAGAACAGATCGTAGCTGCCCAGGAGGTTTTCCTGACGCAGTTTAATGCCATTGTGTGAGCCCGACACGTTGTCGTAAGTGGCGTAGTAGCGGCCCTGGCTGTTTTGCTGGCCCAGACGCACACCCCAGGTGTTGTCCTTGCCGATCACGCCGTCGGCGTTCGGGCTGTTGAGGTTGTCGTTCAGGGCGTGGGACTTTTTGACCTTGTCGCTGGTCTGTCCAAAAGTAAGGCTGGCGAAATTGTCGTCGGAAGCGAAAGCCGCGGTACTCGCGCTCAGGACAGTGAAAGCCAGAAGCAGTTTTTTGAAGCCAGTCATAGGGGAGTTCCTTATGCGCTATGTGCTATTTGGGTACGGGGCAAGGTTACTCACCCGGCCCTGAACTCCCCCTGAACGCACTCTGAACCTGAGCTGAATCAAATCGACTCGGCTGGTTTGATGACCTTTTGCAGGAGATCCGACGATGCGCATTTTCCTCGCCCTCGTATTACTGGCCTTGAGCGGGCTCAGCCAAGCCGCTATCAAGACTCAGGAAATCCCCTATCAAAGTGCTGACGGCACCAAGATGATTGGCTACTTCGCCTATGACGACGCCATCAAAGGCGCACGCCCTGGCGTTGTGGTGGTGCACGAATGGTGGGGGCTCAACGAATACACCAAACGTCGCGCCCGTGACCTGGCCGGCCTGGGATACAGCGCGCTGGCCATCGACATGTATGGCGATGGCAAGAACACCGAACATCCAAAGGACGCTATGGCCTTCATGCAGGCAGCGTTGAAAGACAGTGCCGCGTCCAGTGCACGCTTTCAGGCCGGGCTCGATCTGCTGAAGAAACAGCCGCAAACCGATCCGAACAAAATCGCCGCTATCGGTTATTGCTTCGGCGGCGGCGTGGTGCTGAATGCGGCGCGTCAGGGTTTACCGCTGGCGGGCGTGGTGAGTTTTCATGGTGCGCTGGCGACCAAGACACCTGCGGCGCCGGGTAGTGTGAAAGCGAAAATCCTTGTTGAACATGGGGCGATGGACAGCATGATCACGCCGGATAACGTGGCAGCGTTCAAGGCTGAAATGGACAAGGCCGGGGCTGATTACACGTTCGTCAGCCTGGAGGGCGCCAAGCATGGGTTCAGCAACCCTGATGCGGATCGGTTGAGCCATGGCGATCATGGCGGGCCGGATATTGGCTACAACAAAGCAGCGGATGAAAAATCCTGGGCGGACATGCAGGCATTCTTCAAGAAGATTTTTGGTTGATCAGGTAGACCGCGGCGCGGCTAATCGCGAGCAAGCTCGCTCCCACAGGGATTTATGGTGCTACATAGATCCAGTGTGGGAGCGAGCTTGCTCGCGATGGCCGCGACGCCAATCCAAAGCTTTGTACTACCCAGCCTGAGAGCAACCCGGCAAAATGCCCCACATGAATCGCGCCCCTGCCCTACCCGTCTGCTGCACTCCACTCGATGCCCATTGGCCGCTGCCGTTTGCGCTGCCCGATACGGTGCTGTTGAGCACTCACTTCGATACCTCGCAACTGGCCAGCGATGATTTCCAGCGCAGCGCCATCGAGCCCCCGCCCAGCATCCAGCGTTCGGTCGCCAAGCGTCAGGCTGAGTTTCTCGCCGGACGGGTTTGCGCTCGGGCGGCGTTGCAACAGTTGGAAGGGTTGAGTTTTATCCCGGCCATCGGCGAGGACCGGGCACCGGTGTGGCCGACGCACATCACGGGCTCGATCACCCACAGCACCGGCCGGGCTTCGGCGATTGTCGCGAAGAAAACCCACTGGCGCGGCCTGGGAATGGACCTGGAAAACCTGCTCAACCCTGAACGGGCCGAGCGATTGGCCGGGGAAATCCTCACCCCGCCCGAGTTGCAACGCATGACCGCCGGCCGTCGCGATCAACTGGCGATGCTGGTGACCCTGACGTTTTCGGTGAAGGAAAGCCTGTTCAAGGCGCTGTATCCGATCGTTCAGCAGCGCTTTTATTTTGAACATGCCGAAGTTCTGGAGTGGAGCGAGAGCGGTGAGGTGCGGCTGCGGCTGCTGACTGACCTTTCCAGTGAGTGGCGTAACGGCACTGAGCTGGATGCTCAGTTCGGGGTCATGGATGGGCAGTTGTTGAGTCTGGTCAGCATCAAGGCCTGAGGATCTTCAGTGTTTGGGAGGGCCTCATCGCGAGCAAGCTCGCTCCCACAGGGATTTGTGGTGTTGCATAGATCCAATGTGGGAGCGAGCTTGCTCGCGATGGGGCCCTCACAGACAACCAAAATCTCACCGCTTCTCCTGATTCCTCGGCCAGCTCAGGCTGAAACACGCCCCACCCAAACTCTTGCTCTTGCTGATCAACGCCCGGCCATCATGCCAATGGATGATTCGCCGCACGATGGACAACCCCAACCCATGCCCGCCGGAGGCGCGGGTGCGGCTGTCATCGAGGCGCAGGAATGGTGTGAAAATCTTCTCCCAAGCCGTTTCCGGCACCCCCGGTCCGTCATCCTCGACATCCACTCGACAGCGCTGCTGCCCGACCTGATAGCTGACGGTCACCCGTGATTGGGCGTGGCGCATGGCGTTGCTCACCAGGTTCTGCATCGCCCGGTGCAGGTAACGCGGCTCGGCTTCGACCCAAGCGTCGTCGTTGTCAGCGGCGGACAAACACAACCCCCGCTGCACCGTGACCTCGGCGCGTAACGGCGCCAGTTCTTCGATCACCTGATTGACCAACGCATCCAGATCGATCCGCTGAAAATTCAGCGCCGGCGAACCCTGCTCCAGTCGTGCGTAAGTGAGCATCTCGTCCACCAGGCGATCGAGATCCTCGATGTCGTGGTCCATGCCTTCACAGTATTTTTCCAACGCCTGCGGTGTGGTGGCCGAGCCGATCATTTCCAGACCAAAACGCAGTCGCGCCACCGGCGTGCGCAGTTCGTGAGACACGGCGCGCACCAGCTCACGCTGGATCGCCAGCAGTTGCTGCAAGTGCTCGGCCATGCCGTTGAACGCCGAGGCCAGCCGTCCCACCGAGTCCGCGCCGCGTGCCGGCACACGGGTTTCCAGGCTGCCCTTGGCGATGCGCGTGGCGGCCGCTTCCAGGCCACGCAAACGACGCTCAAGTTGGCGCACCAACAAATAGACGATCAAACCGATCAGGCTCAAACCAAGGGCGGCAATCAGCACCAGCCACTCCGGCGGATAAGGATTCATCTGATACAACGGGCCGATTTCCAGCACCCACGGCGTACCGACCATGCCGGCAAACACCCGGATCGAATCGCCGCCCTTGCCCAGCGCCATCACGGTGTCACCCTCGGACACCCGGCGACTCTGGTCCTCGTCCATGTCAGCCTGCTCGATCGTCACCAGCCGCAAGTCGAAACCAAACCCTTTATCGCGCTTCAACTGCGCCAGGCGCTCGGGTTGCTCGGCCACCGGGTAGCGCACCAGTTCATCGGCCAGCAGGTAAATAGTCGCCCGGGCCAGTTGTTCGCTGATCTGCTGGACCTCGCCGGTCAGCACCAGCTGTTCCTTGTCGCTGACCAACCGGTAAACCTTCGCCGCATGCGGCCCGGTCTGTTCCACCAGCGCCTGTCCGCGCAGCACTCGGGTGCGCTGGGTGAGGTCGAGGTCGGTCTGGGCGAAGGTCTTCAGCGCCAGAGGAATCCCCAGCAACCGCTCCCACACCAGCAAGGCACGGTGGCGCTCGGTTTCGTTCATCGGGTTCAGATTGTCGGCCATCAGCGAGAACGTGCCGTGGGCCAGGCGCTCGCGGTATTGCTCGCCACGCACCTGATTGAGCAGGTGCAAGGCCAGCACGCCGAGTACCGCCACCAGAATCAGCGCCGCGCACATGCCGCCATAGATGCGCAGGAAGATCGAGTTCACAGCGTGCAAGCTTCCGGAACGAACAGATAACCTTTGCTGCGGATGGTCTTGATCAGCCGTGGATGCTCTGGGTCATCGCCGATTTTCGGGCGAATGCGCGAGATACGCACGTCGATGGAACGATCCTGGCCGTCATAGCCAATGCCGCGCAATGCAGTGAAAATCTCTTCCCGGGACAGGATGCGTCCGGCGTTGGCGACCAGCAGCCAGAGCAAGTCAAACTCTGCGCTGGTCAGTTCGATGCCGTTGTCGTTCAGCCAGGCTTCGCGCAATGCGTTGTCGACCACCAACGGGCCGAACTGCAAGCGCCGTTGTTTTTCCGGCGCCACTTCAGGGGTTTCACTGCGTCGCAACAGGGCCTGGATGCGCGCCAGCAGCAGGCGTGGGCGAACCGGTTTGCACACGTAGTCGTCGGCGCCCAGGTCCAGGCCAAGAATCTGATCGGTGTCGTCGGTGCGGGCGGTGAGCATCAGGATCGGGCCGTCATACTTGTCGCGGACCTTGCGGCAGATGCTCAGTCCGTCTTCGCCCGGCAACATCAGGTCGAGGATCACCAGGTCCGGTTTCTCCTTGATGATCCGTGCCGCGGCCAAGGCGCCGTTGCCCTCGATCGATACGCGCAGACCATTGGCTTCCAGGTAGTCACGGGTCAGTTCGGCCAGACGCTGGTCGTCCTCGACAATCAATACCTGCCAGGCTTCTTGCTCCACGGTGACCTCTGCTTGCCAACAACACTTAATAAGGAAGGATCCGCCCGTCTTTTTGTAATGATTGGGGAGGATAAGAATGCGTACGCACTGGCCGATTGTATAAACGCCGCTCGCCAAGAACACAAGCCGGTAAATGCGTTCGGACAACGCGGTTTTTTGTGATAGGGTTCGCGCCCTTAAAAATCCAAATGACTGTTTTCAATCGCTGAAAATCGGTGAAAAACGGTCCGCTCCAGCTAGGTCGCGGCCTACACGCCCATTCCACGTTTCACACACAATTTACGCACAGGTTTATCCACAGGTAGTACGTTGCAACACCCTCCAAAACGCATTATCTTGTACCTCGGCGCGAAAAAAACCCTACATGTAGGGTTTTACGCCAAAAACCAAACACAAACCGGATACCGATTTCAAGCGCTTTTATTGCCTCTTTCCGGTTGAACCAAACGTATTTTCGAAAGACCAAACCGCGCGTGCGGATGGCTACTGTTTTTGAGCCGAAAACGGCGTTAACGGTACGGGTGTTGCAGTCAATTCTGTCACCCAAAAGGATCCCGGTTTCAGGTTCAAGGCCTGGGACCAAAGACTTCGGCATGGAAGCGGCGCCCCAATTGCCCCTTCCTGATCTGTCCCGAAGTTGGTATGCCCGGCCCCTCGCCGGTTGTAGTGCTTCAGGACGGAACGGTGGGCACCGTGATGGTGCCCAAACAAACATAGAGAATGTGGAGACAACCCCCCATGCAAACCGACACAACTCGCGAGAACCCGCAGGGCACCTTGCCGCAGGCCGCTGATTCGACTTCGGATCTGTCCGCCACCGCGCCTGGCCAACTGCGCGTGATCAAGCGTAACGGCACTGTCGTTCCTTACACCGATGACAAGATCACCGTCGCTATCACCAAAGCGTTTCTCGCAGTTGAGGGCGGCACCGCTGCCGCTTCGTCGCGAATCCACGACACCGTTGCCCGTCTGACCGAACAAGTCACCGCGACCTTCAAGCGTCGCATGCCTTCGGGCGGCACGATCCACATCGAAGAAATCCAGGACCAGGTCGAACTGGCCCTGATGCGTGCCGGCGAGCAGAAAGTGGCCCGCGACTACGTGATCTACCGTGACGGTCGTTCGAAAGAACGCGCCGCCCACGCACCGGCCGAAGAAGCAGTCAACGCTCACCCGTCGATCCGCATCACCCGCGCCGATGGCACCTTTGCGCCTCTGGACATGGGCCGCCTGAACACCATCGTCACCGAAGCGTGCGAAGGCCTTGCAGAAGTCGACGGCGACCTGATCCAGCGCGAAACCCTGAAAAACCTGTACGACGGCGTGGCCCTGACCGACGTCAACACCGCGTTGGTGATGACTGCCCGTACGCTGGTTGAGCGTGAGCCGAACTACTCGTTCGTGACCGCCCGCCTGCTGATGGACACCCTGCGTGCCGAAGGCCTGAACTTCCTGGAAGTCGCCGAGAGCGCGACTCACCACGAAATGGTCGACCTGTACGCCAAGGCCCTGCCTTCGTACATCGCCAAGGGTATCCAATTCGAATTGCTGAACCCGGTCCTGGCTACCTTCGACCTGGAAAAACTCGGCAAGGCAATCAACCACGAGCGCGATCAGCAGTTCACGTACCTGGGCCTGCAAACCCTGTACGACCGTTACTTCATCCACAAGGACGGTATCCGCTTCGAACTGCCGCAAATCTTCTTCATGCGCGTGGCCATGGGCCTGGCGATCGAAGAGAAGAACAAAGAAGACCGTGCGATCGAGTTCTACAACCTGTTGTCGTCCTTCGACTACATGTCGTCGACCCCGACCCTGTTCAACGCCGGCACCCTGCGTCCACAGCTGTCGAGCTGCTACCTGACCACCGTGCCGGATGACCTGTCGGGCATCTACCACGCGATCCACGACAACGCCATGTTGTCGAAATTTGCGGGCGGCCTGGGCAACGACTGGACCCCGGTTCGTGCACTCGGTTCGTACATCAAGGGCACCAACGGCAAATCCCAGGGCGTTGTTCCGTTCCTGAAAGTAGTGAACGACACCGCCGTCGCCGTTAACCAGGGTGGCAAGCGCAAAGGCGCTGTCTGTGCCTACCTGGAAACCTGGCACATGGACATCGAAGAGTTCATCGAACTCCGCAAGAACACCGGTGATGATCGTCGTCGTACCCACGACATGAACACTGCCAACTGGATCCCTGACCTGTTCATGAAGCGCGTCTTCGATGACGGCAAGTGGACCCTGTTCTCGCCGTCCGAAGTGCCGGACCTGCACGACCTGACCGGCAAGGCCTTCGAAGAGCGTTACGAGTACTACGAAGCCCTGTCCGAGTACCCGGGCAAGATCAAGCTGTTCAAGACCATCCAGGCCAAAGACCTGTGGCGTAAAATGCTGTCCATGCTGTTTGAAACCGGCCACCCATGGCTGACCTTCAAAGACCCGTGCAACCTGCGCAGCCCGCAGCAGCACGTTGGCGTGGTTCACAGCTCGAACCTGTGCACCGAGATCACCTTGAACACCAACAAGGACGAGATCGCCGTTTGCAACCTGGGCTCGATCAACCTGCCGAACCACATCACCAACGGCAAGCTGGACACCGCCAAGCTGGAACGCACCGTGAACACCGCCGTTCGCATGCTCGATAACGTTATCGACATCAACTACTACTCGGTGCCACAAGCGAAGAACTCCAACTTCAAGCACCGTCCGGTCGGTCTGGGCATCATGGGCTTCCAGGACGCTTTGTACCTGCAGCACATTCCTTACGGTTCCGACGCTGCCGTCGAGTTCGCCGACAAGTCGATGGAAGCGGTCAGCTACTACGCGATCCAGGCTTCCTGCGACCTCGCTGACGAGCGCGGCGCCTACGAGACGTTCCAGGGTTCGCTGTGGTCCAAAGGCATCCTGCCGCTGGATTCGCAACAGATCCTGATCGAGCAACGTGGCCAGAAGTACATCGACGTTGACCTGAACGAATCCCTGGACTGGGCACCGGTTCGTGCCCGCGTTCAGAAAGGCATTCGTAACTCCAACATCATGGCCATCGCACCGACCGCGACCATCGCCAACATCACTGGCGTATCGCAGTCGATCGAACCGACCTACCAGAACCTCTATGTGAAATCGAACCTGTCGGGCGAATTCACCGTGATCAACCCGTACCTGGTTCGCGACCTGAAGGCTCGCGGTCTGTGGGACTCGGTCATGATCAACGACCTGAAGTACTACGACGGTTCGGTGCAACAGATCGAGCGCATCCCGCAAGAACTCAAAGAGCTCTACGCGACTGCCTTCGAAGTGGACACCAAGTGGATCGTTGACGCGGCAAGCCGTCGTCAGAAGTGGATCGACCAGGCTCAATCGCTGAACCTGTACATCGCTGGCGCATCGGGCAAGAAGCTGGACGTGACCTACCGCATGGCCTGGTACCGTGGTCTGAAAACCACTTACTACCTCCGTGCCCTGGCCGCGACCAGCACCGAGAAGTCGACCATCAACACCGGCAAGCTGAACGCTGTTTCCAGCGGCGGCAACCACGGTGAAGATTCGGTCCTGGCAGCACCTGCCGGCCCTGCTCCAGTGCCGAAGGCTTGCGCCATCGACGAGCCGGATTGCGAAGCTTGCCAATAAGCTGAGCCGGTAACCTGAAACCCCCGACAGTCCTCTGGATTGTCGGGGGTTTTCTTTTGCCTGCCTTTCGAGATCAAAAGATCGCAGCCTCGTTTCACTCGACAGCTCCTACAAAGGGGCCGCTATTTCCTGTAGGAGCTGTCGAGTGAAACGAGGCTGCGATCTTTTTGCCATGTCTAGTCCTGAAATAGGTTTACACCTGTTTCACCCCAACGCCCGATGCACCGCATCGGGCGTTTTGTATTTTAAGGACAGGTGCGGCCGTTCCTGGTTGTAGATCCTGACCGCCTCTCGCACCATCTGCGTGGCCTGCGCGAAATCCGCAGGTCGGTGGATCAAGAACTCTGTTTTCAAGATGCCGTTGACCCGCTCGGCCAAGGCGTTTTGGTAGCAGTCGTAGCCGTCGGTCATCGAGCAAGTGATGCCATGTTTTACGTGCACTTCTTGATAAAGGGCCGAGCAGTACTGCGCGCCTCGATCCGAGTGATGGACTAGCTTCTGAACGCTTCGACGTCGCTTCAACGCCATTCGAAAGGCTTGCACCACGGAGTTGGTGTGCAGACTTTCGTGCACGTGATAGCCGACTATTTTTCTCGAAAAGGCATCCGTCACCAAACTCAAATAGGCAACGCTATCACGGGTAGGCAGGTACGTAATATCGGCCACCCAGACCTGTTCCGGGCCGGTAGCGACTATTTGTTCCGGGCTTGGTTTCAGCAGATTAGGGTGTCGGCGGAAGCGATGATGGCTGTCGGTCGTCTTGTGATACGCCCGTTTTCGGCGGACCAACTGGCGGCTTTCCCGCAAAACCGCGAACAGACGATCCCGGCCAACATGGAGCGCCTGTTGCTCACGCTGCTCATGCATCATCGAATACAGCTTCCGAGTGCCGATGCACGGTTGGCGGGCACGGATCTTCTGTACAAACGTTATGAGCTGCTGATCCTGGTCGGCCCGATCCCGGTAGACCCGGTTGCGTTTGTAATAGGCCTGACGGCTTATCCCCATAAATTGGCAAGCCTTGCTGACACTCAGAGTTTGGGTTTGCGCAACGACTTGCCGGGTCGCTTTTTTACAATAGATACGCCGTAGTCATTCTTCAGAACATCGACCACGGCTTCAAAGAATTGGGCTTTCTGATTTGCCAGCGCCAGTTGTTCCTCGAGTTCTTTGATTCGTTGCTCGGGAGTCATTGGCAAGGTTGGCTCGTCCATAGGTCTGATCCTCTGGGAGCGAATGGAGGCGCCTTGGCTCCAGTCCTGGCGACCATGTTTGCGTAACCAAACCAACACCGTCGACCGACCCTGAATCCCATAGCGCCGCTGAGCCTCTTTATAACTCAACTCGCCTTTTTCGACCTGGTCGACAACCGATAATTTAAAAGCCAGCGTGTAATCACGCTGACTTCGCTTCGTGCCCGTGTCCATTGCACCTTCCTGATAAGAAGCCAGAAGGTGTAAACCTTATTCAGGACGGGACACCAGCCATAAAAAAGCCCCTCTTCCGAGGGGCTTTTTATGAAGCACTATCAAACATCAGGTCATCTGAATGATGGTCTGCATGATGGTGCTCTGAGTCGAGATGGTCTTGGAGTTCGCCTGGAAGTTGCTCTGCGCCTTGACCAACTCGACCAGTTCATTGGTCAGGTTGACGTTGGACTCTTCCAGGGAGTTGGAGTGGATCTCGCCCAAGGTACCAGTGTTCGGCGCATCGTAGCCCGGGATACCCGACGAATAGGTTTCTTTCCAACTGGTGCCGCCTACAGGCTGCAAACCTTGTTCGTTGGTGAAGCTGGCGAGCGAGATCTGGCCGATAGCCTTGGTCTGGCTGTTGCTGAAGTTGGCCAGCATGACACCGCTGGTGTCGATGGTCAGGTTGGTAATCTGGCCGGTGGCGTAGCCGTTCTGCGAAGGAATCGAACGCGCGGTGTCAGCGTTGTATTGCGTGGTTTTGTCCATGGAGACCGTAACGACGCCGGAGGCAGCGCCGTTGGCTTTAAACACGCCATTGGTCACGGTACCCGGAATCCAGCCGGTGACCTTCAGGTCAGGGCTGGTTATCACGGATGGCGGAATGGTCGCTGGAACAACCGGTGTGGTGACCGAAGTCAGCTTGCCGGAGCTGTCGAAGTTCATGGTCGAAGCGACAGGAGGAGTAAGAGGATCGGTAGGATCGCTGCCATCCGGGTTGCGACCCTCGATCAGGGTGTAGGTCTTCCAGGTGTTGTCAGCAGTCTTGACCATGTATTGATCCATGGTGTGCTTATTACCCTGGGTATCGTAAATCGGGGTACTGAACTGCTTGGTGAAGGACGCTTCCTTGGACGGGTCAAACGGATTGGTAGTCTGGTTGATGATGGGAGCTGTGGAGTTCAGGTTGATCGTCGACGAAACCGTGGAGGTGTTTTTTGGCGCCAGGTTCGACGTATCGATGCGCAGGTCAGTCAAAACGCCATTGAGGATCTTGCCATTGGCATCCACGCCATAACCCTGCAGACGCGCAGAGCCATCGCTATTGGTGACGTAACCGTCCTTGTCGACCTTGAACGTACCGGCACGGGTGTAGGACATCGAACCGTTCTCGCTCAACACGAAAAAGCCGGAACCGTTGATACCCATGTCCAGCACGTTGCCGGTGTTGCTGACGTCGCCCTGGGTGAACTGCTGGGAAACGTTGGCCAGGCGCACGCCGCTACCGATGGTTTTACTGCCAGTACCCAGCTTGGTGGCCGAGTAAACGTCTTCGAATTCCGCACGGGACGATTTGAAACCGGTGGTCGCGACGTTGGCGATGTTGTTGCCGGTCACGTCCAGTTGTTTGTTGGCTGCATAGAGACCGCTAAGGCCGATATTGAAAGACATATTCCACTCCTTTGTGCCGTGTTAGTCGGCTCTACATACCAATGGTTTGTACTTTTGACAGGGCGATGCTGCCGGCCCCGGCCAGGTTGAGCATCAACTCACCGCCGGTCTGGCTGATGGTCACGCTGTTGACGGTGGCCGGCAGGTAAGTCACCAGCGAGGTCGCCTTGCCGTCGTAGGTCGCCGTAGCACCGAAGGTATAGGTACCCGCCGTGGCCACTTCGCCTGCATCGTTTTTGCCGTCCCAGATGAAAGTGGGAGTACCGGCGACCTGGCTGCCCAGGTCGATGGTGCGGACAACCTTGCCATCGGCATTGGTGATATTGACCTTGACCGGGTCCACCGACGCCGGTACGGCAATGGTGCCGCTGAAACTTTTGGAGGTATCAACCACCGCCTTGTCGCCCGGTGCAATAACCGAACGCCCGACCAGCGACGACGCCTGCAACGCCTGGGACGAGTTGTAGTTGCTCGCCAGACCGCTGACGGTGTCGTTGAGCGTGGTGATGCCTTCCAGGCTACTGAACTGGGCCAACTGGGCGACGAACTCGCCGTTGTCCTGCGGTTCCAGCGGGTTCTGGTTTTTCAGTTGCGTTACCAGCAACTGCAGGAACGCGTCCTTGCCCAGGGCCTTGTTGCCGGTGGCGCTGTTCGTCGCCGACGCCAGGCCGTCAGCACTGGTGTTGGTCTTGATCGAGGAGTTGGCCAGGATGTCCTTGAGGCTAATGCCACTGGTGGTATCGGTAACACTCATCTGAGTCGCCCCTTATCACTGACCGAGGGTCAGGACCTTTTGCATCATGGTTTTGGCGGTGTTCATCATTTCGGCGTTGGTCTGGAACGAACGGCTCGCGGAAATCATGTCAGCCATCTCTTCCACCACGTTGACGTTCGGGTAGTAGACGTAGCCCTTGGCGTCGGCCGCCGGATGGTTCGGCTCGTAGCGCGCTTCAAGGTTGCTCTGGTCTTCGACCACGCCCAGCACTTGCACGCCTTGACCGGCCGCGTCCTGGTTCTGGAACAGCGAATCGCTGCCGCCGCTCTGGCCGCCCTGGAACATGGTGGCGAATACCGGGTGCCGTGCACGGTAGGTCTGGTCAATGCTCGACGAAACGGTCTCGGCGTTGGCGATGTTACTGGCGACGGTGTTCAAGCGAGTGGTCTGGGCACTCATGCCGCTACCGGCAATGTTGAAAACACTGGCTAGAGACATGACTTACTCTCCACGAAGGGCTGACACCAGCCCTTTGAATTTGCTGTTGAGCAGGGTGAAGCTGGCCTGGAAGTTGACCGCGTTTTCCGCGTAGTTCGACTGTTCCAGTTGGGCGTCGACGGTGTTCTGGTCGATCGACGGTTGCATCGGCGTGCGATACAGCAGCGATTCGTCACCATTGCCCAGGCCTTCGGCTTCGATATGACGGCTGTTGGTCATGTTCAAGGCGAAAGAGCCGCTCTTGGTCTTCTCGTTCTGCTCGGCAAGCACTTTCGAGAAGTCCAGATCCCGAGCCTTGTAGTTCGGGGTGTCGGCGTTGGCGATGTTGTTGGCCAGGACTTCGGCACGCTGAGCGCGGAAGCCCAGGGCTTGTTCGTGGATACCGAGCGCTTTATCGAAGCTGATGCTCATGTCGGAAACCTTCGGGTGACCTGATTTTTCGTAACATGGACATAGCAAGCGTCGTGCCAATTGAAGAAAGCCCGTAAACCGGGGCTTTGCGGGCAGTGGCAACGTGGCAATGCCAGAAAAGCGGCAACCGATTTCCGCCGCCTGCCGCTTTTCTGCCGCTTATCCCCCTCCAAAGAACACCTTCGTCCCCTGTGGGAGCGAGCTTGCTCGCGATGGCGTCGTGTCAGTCGACATTTGTATAACCTGACCCACCGCAATCGCGAGCAAGCTCGCTCCCACAGGGTCTAGTGGTGTTTTCAGAAATAACGGCAGGCATAAAAAAACGGGAGCCCTCTGAGGACTCCCGTTTTTTGATAACGCCAACGACTCACTTCGCCTGGTAAATGATCCCCGGGCTGCACTGGACCATCTGGTAATGATCCGGCAAACCGTTCAGCGCCTCGGAAGCACCGAGGAACAGATAACCGCCGGGTTTCAACGTGCTGTGAATGCGCAACAGGATGTCCTTCTTCACCTCGGCGGAGAAGTAGATCAGCACGTTGCGGCAGAACACGATGTCAAACTTGCCCAGCGCCGCGTAGCTGTCCAGCAGGTTGAATGAACGAAACTCCACCCGGCTCTTGATCGGTGCCTTGATTGCCCAGCGCCCCGGCCCTTTTGGGTCGAAATAACGTTGAAGGCGCTCGGGCGACAGTCCACGGCCGATGGCCAGGCTGTCGTACTCGCCGGTCTTGCAGTTGGTCAGCATGGTGCCGGACAGGTCGGTGGCAACGATCTGCACGCCCATCTTCAACTGGCCCATGTTCACGCGTTCGAACTCATCGATCGACATCGACAGCGAATACGGTTCCTGACCCGACGAACAGGCCGCCGACCAGATCCGCAGACGCTGGCCAGGGGCGGCCTTGATCGCTGCCGGCAGCACCTTGTTCTTCAAGACTTCAAACGGATAGGTGTCACGAAACCACAGGGTTTCGTTGGTGGTCATGGCATCCACCACCATCTCGCGCAAACCGCTGCGCGGCTGGGTCTGGATGCGCTGGACCAGCTCACCCAGGGACTTGATGCCTTGCTGTTCCATCAGTTTGTTGAGACGGCTCGAGACCAGGTACTGCTTGTTTTCACCGAGCAAAATGCCACAGGCTTTTTCCAGGAAGACCCGGAACTGTTCGAAATCCAAATTACCCGTAGACAAAGATGCCGCCTCTTAAATCGTATTAACCGCCAGGGGCAAAAGGCCCCTAGCTGATGTCTGCTGCTTTGATCCGGTTGACTACCCGGGATGCCAGGTCATCAGGACGGAATTTGGCAAGGAAGTCATCGGCACCGACCTTCTTGACCATCGCCTGATTGAATACACCCGACAACGAAGTATGCAGGATGATGTGAAGCTTTTGCATGCGAGGGTCGTTGCGGATCTCGGCCGTGAGGGTGTACCCGTCCATCTCCGGCATCTCGATGTCGGAAATCATCATCAGGAACTCTTCTTCCGGCTTCTTGCCCTCGTCGACCAGCTTGCGCAGGTAATCCAGCGCCTGCCGACCGTCGTTCAACGCCACCACTTCGACGCCGACCGTTTGCAGGCAACGCGAGACCTGCTTGCGCGCCACCGACGAGTCATCGACCGTCAGCACCCGCAAGGACAATGCCTTGTGCTGGGTTTCGACATCCACCACGCCAACGGAAATCGCTTCCGGTGTCGGCGCCACTTCTGCCAGCACTTTCTCGACGTCGATGATTTCGACTAACTGATTGTCGACCCGAGTCACAGCCGTCAGGTAATGATCGCGTCCCGTGCCCTTGGGTGGCGGATGAATCTCCTCCCAGTTCATGTTGACGATGCGTTCCACCGACCGCACCAGGAAACCCTGGGTCTTGGTGTTGTACTCCGTGATGATCACGAAGGGATTGCTTTGATCTTTCAGCGCACCGGAACCGGTCGCCATGGCCAGATCAAGAATCGGAATGGTCGCCCCCCGAATATTTGCCACACCGCACACGACAGGACTGGATTTTGGCATCAGTGTCAGTTTGGGGCATTGCAGCACCTCCCGAACCTTGAACACGTTGATCCCATACAGCTGCTGGCCGTCGAGACGGAACAACAACAGCTCAAGGCGATTCTGCCCTACCAGTTGCGTGCGCTGGTTTACCGCATCCATTACACCAGCCATGCACAGACTCCTACACCAACGCTTAAGTGTGTTGCGACGCGCATTCATCACTAAACGGCACGGCGCTTGCTTTTTAACTCTTATGAACACAGAACCGACATTTTTCCGACGCCTGACATCAAACGCCCGCAAATTGCTTTGCGCGATGTCGGCCGTTTGCCTGTTCAACGCTGGCAGCCCTGCCCTTGCTGACGCGGTTACCTTGCCTGACATGCTTATCGGCGTCACTCAGGGCTTTCTTGAATTCACCGTAGAAGACTATCTGGCAACCAGTCAAACGGAAGGTCGCTACGAGATCGAGGTCAAGCAGCTCGATCCGCGGCTGCGCATGCCCATGTGCGACAAGGAATTGACAGCGTCCCTGGAGAGCCCGGCCACGCCGTTGGGGCGAGTTACGGTCAAGGTGCGCTGCGAGGGCGCGTCGCCCTGGACGGTCTTCGTACCCGCTCAAGTGCGCCTGTTTCGCGACATTGTGACCACCACCCGCCCGCTACGACGCGCCGGTATCGTCGAGCCCCAGGATGTAACCCTGCGCGAGCGTGACATCAGTCTGATCAGCCAGGGTTACCTGACTTCCGTCGACCAGGCGATCGGACAGAAACTTACCCGACCAATGGTCGCCGACCAGGTCATGACCCTGGTGCACATGGAACAGGCAGAAGTCATCAGCAAGGGCGACCAAGTGGTGATTACCGCCCGCAGTGGAACGCTCAGCGTGCGCATGCCGGGTGAAGCGCTGTCCAACGGCGGCTTGCGCGAACAGATTCGGGTGAAAAACCTCAACTCCCAGCGGGTCATCAAGGCGCAAGTCATCGCGCCCGGTCAGGTGGAAGTGGCCATGTAGAACTCTCTGTTTGTGAAGATGTGGCGCGCCACTCGACTGTTCCCTAGACTGTGCCCTATGCAGGGCAAGCGCTGACGCGCGCAAGCTCATTGATAATTGGGCCTAAAGTTTTTCCGGGTATGGCCGAAAACATGGCAAGCGTCCAAATACCCAGAGGTTTTTTGTCATGGTCATCGATTTCAGCCGTTTAAACAGTTCCTCGTCACTTACCGGCAGTACACGTACCAGCACCGCGAAGGAAACCGCCGAAGCCGGCAAACCCGCACCGCTGAATACCCCGGCCGAACAGGCCAGTACCGTCAAAAGCGGGGAATCGGTACATCTCAGCAATGAGGCTCAACAGTTGCAGAAGGTCACTGACAAGCTGCGCGATCAGCCTGCCGTCGACAACGCCCGCGTGGCCGAGTTGAAAGCAGCGATTGCCGATGGCAGCTACAAAGTCGACAGCAACCGTGTAGCCAACAAACTGCTCAACTTCGAAGCCCAGCGCTAGGCCAAGGCCTGCGCCAGGCTTTTGGACGCTTAAAACCCAAGGCCAGCCATGCACGACACTAATTTACTGCAACTGATCACCGACGATTTCGCTCCAGCACAGCACTTGCTGGAGTTACTGCAAACCGAGTCCCTCGCCTTGCACGGTCGCGACATGCCACTGCTCGAAGAGATTCTGGCGCAGAAACAGGCATTGATCATTTTGCTCGATCAGCATGGCCGCAAGCGCAGTGAAATCCTCGCCAGCCTCAACCTGCCGACCAACCGCGATGGCCTGGAGCAACTTGCCAGTCATTCGAGCATTGGCGATCAGCTGTTGGAGCAGAGCGATGTATTGACCGATCTTCTGGCTCAATGCCAGGCGGCCAACGTCAAGAATGGCCAGTCGATCCTGGTGCAACAGGCCGCGACGGCCAATCAGCTGAAAATCCTCAACGGCGGCGAGCCACCAGCGCTCTACGATGCGCGCGGATCAACCTCCATGCTTGCGAAGCCACGCCCGCTCAGTCAGGCTTGAGCCTGCTGAAAAGCCCGCACTATCAAGACGCGTAACATGCTGGCAATATGCTGGCTAGCCGTAGTCATATTTTGTCTGGAGATTGATGAACCGTGTTCAATGCCTTAAGCGCGGAAGATGCTCCGCAGCCACCCAAGGTGCTCACCACGCCGTTGGAGATCTCCGGCACCCTGCGCCAGCTGCAAGACAGCCATGATCCGCTGATCATCACGTTCCATGAGCGCAGCCAGCGCTTCCAGAGTTATCTGGTGGACCTTGACCGTGACAGCAACATGATTGCCCTGGACGAAATGATTCCCCGCGATGGTGAACGCTTCCTGCTCGCCGGCGAACCGTTCAAGGTCGAAGGCTTTCACGACGGCGTACGAATTGCGTGGGAAAGCAACGGCCCGTTGACCATCGACGAATCCGGTGGCGGTCGCTGCTACCGAGGCGCCCTGCCCGCCGAGGTGGTTTACCACCAGCGTCGTAATGCATTCCGCGCAGCATTGAAGCTGGCACAACTGGTCAACGTCGATCTGGGCGGTGAAAAGCTCAAGTCGCCGATCAGCGGCAAGCTACTGGACATCTCCGCCACCGGCTGCAAGTTGCGCTTCGAAGGCGACATCACGGGCAGCCTGCAATTGGGTGAGGTCTATGACCGCTTCATCGCTGCCCTGCCCTTTGGCAAGATGACGGCACCCGTCGAGCTGCGTTACCTGCACTTCGAAGAAAGGATCTCCACCACCTTCGCCGGCGTACGCTTTCACAACATGAGCGGGCTGGTGCAGCGGCAGGTCGAGCGGTTCGTCTATCAGCTTCAGCGCGAAGCGCGGCGCTTCGACAAAGACGACATGTAATAAGACGCTTCAATAGAAAACGGGCAGTCCCTTGCGGTGACTGCCCGTTTTTTTATGCGTTTTATTTAAGGCCTGGCCTCAGTAAAACTTTGCTCGCGAGGTGCATCAGGGTCTTCCGGCGGCGGATCGGTTTCGGGCTCTGGTTCGGGCTCTGGTTCGGGTTCCGGGTCCGGCTCAGGGTTGATCGGGTTCTGCATCTGATCCTGAACCACCTGCTCATCGACCCGCGGGTCAAGACAAGCCACCAACGGCGAACTCGACATACTGTCCGGCATGGCGACGTGATGCAGCGGTGCATCGTCGACCTGATGCAGGTTGGTCACCGCTTTCGGGCGAATCCGCCACACCAGCACCAACGCGAAGAAACTGAAGAAGGCATAGAGCATGTGACTGCCGAACAGCTTCATCAGCACCCCGGCCACCAGCGGCCCGATACTGGCGCCGACACCGTAGGTCACCAACAGCATCGCTGTCAGGGACACCCGACGATCACCCTCGACGTGGTCGTTGGAGAACGCCACCGCCAGCGGATACAGGCAGAACATCACCAGCGAACAGCAGAACCCGGTGATAAACAAAATCTCCAGCGGTACCTGTTGCATGATTGCCAGCGGCAACGCGGTAAGCGCCAGGATCAGGGCAAAACAGCGGATCAACAGCGCCCGGTCATAACGGTCGGACAGCCAGCCCAACGGCCATTGCACCAGCAAGCCCGCAAAAATGCAGCTACCCATGAACAGACCGACCTGCTCCGTGGACAACCCCTGCTGTGAGGCATACAGCGGTGCCAGACCGTAGAACGAACCAATGATCAGCCCCGCCCCCAGCACCGTGCTCAACGACTGCGGCACACGCTTGATGAAGAACCGCGGCTCCATCGGTGCCGGGTGCAACGGTGCCGGGTGAATCCGGCGAGTCAGGGCCACCGGCACCAGGCACAGCGCGAAGCACAAGGCGACCAGCATCAGCAGCTCAAGACCCAGGCCCGGGTGCATGACCAGAATCAACTGACCCAGCACCAGCCCCAGGTACGAGGCGATCATGTAGCCGCTGAACACAGTCCCGCGCTGCGAGGCTTCGGCCTGCTCATTGAGCCAGCTTTCGATGACCATGTATTGGCACATCATGCCGAGACCGACGATGACCCGCAGGAAGATCCAGGCAGGCAACCAGTCCACCAGGCCATGGCCCAGCACCGCCGCGCCGACAATCCCGGCGCAGGCCGAATAGGCGCGAATATGCCCGACCCGGGCAATCAGCCGGTGGCCGATTTTGCCACCCAGCACCAGGCCGCAATAGTTGGCTGCCATCAACGCACCGACCCACAGGCTGTCGACGTGGTCGGCAGCCAGGCGCAAGGCCAGGTAAGTACTCAACAGGCCAGAGCCGATCAACATCATCAGCGAGGCAAAATAAAGCGCTCGAAAGGGTTTCCAGATTTGGCGCATCGGCGTTCCGAGCGGCTCCTTGCAGTGAGAATCGGGCTACCCGAAAAGATAGCCCGAAGACGATGGATCGTCAGGCCTGGGCTGCCAGGACACGGCGCTCCCAGGGAGTAATTTCATCAAAGTAGCTGGTCAACTCCATGGTCTTCGAGGCGATGTAGCCTTCGATGAACTCCTTGCCAAACAGTTCCTTCGCCAATTGGCTACGTTTCAGACGCTCAAGAGCAGCATGCAAGGTACACGGCAACGAAAGATTGTCCGGCACTTCGAATTCACCCTGGATCGGTTCGCTCGGCTCCAGTTTGTGTTCAATGCCATATAACCCTGCGGCAAGGCTGGCGGCGATCGCCAGATAAGGATTTGCATCAGCCCCCGGCAAGCGGTTCTCGACCCGACGAGCGGCTGGCGAACTAGCCGGAATGCGCAATCCGGCCGCACGGTTGTCATGGGACCAGCAGGCATTATTCGGTGATGCGAAGGGATGGCACAAGCGCTGATACGAGTTCACGTTCGGTGCAAACAACGCGGTGAAATCCGCCATGCCGGCCTGCTGACCCGCGATGAAATGACGGAAGGCCGCGGTCGGCTCACCGGCCTTGTCGCTGAACACGTTACGCCCGCTGCCGATCTCGATGATGCTCTGGTGAATATGCATCGAACTGCCCGGCGTGTGCGCCAGCGGCTTGGCCATGCAAACCACGGTCAGACCATGCTTGAGCGCGACTTCTTTAAGCAAATGTTTGAACAGGAGTGTCTGGTCGGCCAGCAGCAGCGGATCGCCGTGCAGCAGGTTGATCTCGAACTGGCTGACGCCCATCTCGTGCATGAAGGTATCGCGCGGCAAGTCCAGGGCCGCCATGCATGCGTAGACTTCACTGAAGAACGGCCGCAAACCATTATTGGAACTGATACTGAACGCCGAATGACCGTCCTCGCGACGACCGTCCAGGCCCAGTGGCGGCTGGAACGGTTGAGTCGGGTCGGTGTTGGGCGCGAAGACAAAAAATTCCAGCTCGGTCGCCACCACCGGCGCCAGGCCGAGGGCCGCGTAACGCGCGATCACGGCTTTGAGTTGGCCGCGGGTCGACAGAGACGAGCTTTCGCCGGTCAGCTCGTCCGCATCGCAAATGGCCAAGGCTCGCGGCTGCTGGCTCCACGGCAAGCGATGGATCTGTGCCGGGTCGGGCACCAGCGCCAGGTCGCCATCATCGCTGCCGTAAAAGCGCGCAGGCGGATATCCGCCCATGATGCATTGCAGCAGCACTCCCCGCGCCATCTGCAAACGCCGCCCCTCGAGAAAGCCTTCGGCAGTCATTACCTTGCCCCGGGGTACGCCATTCAAATCCGGCGTGACACATTCAATCTCATCAATGCCCGTCAATCGCTGTGCGAGTGAGCGATGGCCATCGGTTGTCATGACGCAATCCTTTGTTGTTGTGCGAGCCGCGAACGGCGACCCGTACAAAATAGGCTCCGCCTGTTCGGAATATCAAGCACCGCACAAAAAGAAAATCATTGGCTGAACACCTCTGATTTTCGGCCACCACAATCCAGTAGGAGCTGGCGAAGCCTGCGATCTTTTGACTTTGCTGTTTAAAGGCAAGATCAAAAGATCGCAGGCTTCGCCAGCTCCTACGGGGGATGTACCTGTCAGGGGAGGTAAAGGCTGAACACCCCGCCGCCCAGCGGGCCGCCATTGCTGATTTCGGTGCGCCCGCCCACGCCATTGCGTTGATGGAGTGCGGCAATCCGCCCGGCAAAGTACAGGCCCAGGCCAGTGCTTCCGCTGCTGTGGTTGATGCCCTGCACGTAATCGGCCTGACGCAAGATCATCTCGGGTGGATAACCCTCGCCATCGTCGTTGACGGTCAGCACCAGTTGCCCGGCTTCATCGCTGACGCTGATCAACACCGCGTGGCGGGCGTAACGAATGGCGTTGTTGATGCTGTTGCCCAGCACCGAAGCAATCAGCTCCCGGTCGAAGAAACCCAAAGGGCTCAACGGGTCCACTTCATAGGTCGCCATGATGCCGCGGCTGGCGAACACGTCTTGATGCGCCGCCAGTTGCGCTTCGATGAAGTCATCCAGCTCATGGTAGGCCGGCTGCAACGGCATCCGGTTGACGCCGAGTTTGTACAGCCCCAGCAACTGCACCAGCATGCCATTGAGATGCGCGAACTCGAATTCGATCACGCCCTGCTCCGGGCTGTGCTGCTGCGGATCCGGCAAGCGCGCCAACCATTGGCTGTGGGCCTGCATCAGCATCGCCAGGGAGTTCTTCATGTCGTGCACGGTGGAGGCAATCACCGTGGAAAAATCGAGTGCCTGTTCGCTATTGTTCATTCGCCAAACACCTTGCTTCGCAACTTCTGATAACGGGGAAAACGCGCATCGGTGTCGGGCATCAGGCCGACCATCTTCAGGCACGTCCGACATTCCTCCAGCTCCGCCGAAGGAACACTGGTGTCGGTGCCATGCAGCAGCGACTGCGCCATGTTCAGCGCGATACTGATGTTCTTGGGTTGCAGCGCCAGGGCTTTGCGGAACACCTGCCGCGCCTCCACCAGGTTGCCGGTCTTGTATACCCGCACGCCCTGACGGTTGAGGTCGGCAGCGGCGTTGCCGGAGTTGAGGATGGTCGGATCGTCGGTCAACTTGGCGATGCCCTTCATCACTGTCGGGTCGTCGCCGTAGATTTCCGCGCAGTTTTTCAGCATCGAGGCACCGGCGCTGGCCTGCCCGAGCATCTGCAGTTGCTTGGCCACCAGCAGCGCCGCTTCGGCGCTCATGAACTGTTCCATGCCATCGAGGCGCATCATCGCCTGTTCGGTGAGCTTCTCGGCGGTCTCGGCATCGTTGAGCAACAGGCTGGTGGCTTTCATCAATCGCGCACGAATCTGCAGACCCGGGTCGGAAGGGTTTTCCTTGGCCACCGCACTCAGCGTCGTGTTGATTTCCAGTCGAGTCCGGGTATCCAGACCTTTTTCGCTGCCTTTACTGATCAAGGCGTGAGCCAGGCCAAGGTTGCTTTCCGCATCCTTGAAACGTGACTGCGCGCCCTGCGCCACCGCCTGGCGATAGGCTTTGGAGGCGGTGTCGAAATCTTCGTTGGCCATCGCCAACTTGCCCAACTGCGCTTGCCGGCGCACCGCCAGCGGCGACAAGCGGATCGCCTCTTCCAGCACACGCTGGGCCGCCTTGGTGTCACCTTCGGCGACCAGCACATCGGCCATGCCGTCGTAGAGCGCCGGCATCATCGGGAACACTTTCAGGGCTTTTTCGTAGACACCCTTGGCCTGACCGACCTGGCCACGCTTGAACAGCAATTTGCCCAAGCCGGCAAACGCCCACGGCAAAGGCCGATCAGCAATGATGCTGTCGTAGAGACGCTCCAGCGCCTCGTTCTGATTCAGGTCGCGCAAGGCATCGGCGCGGTAGCGCAGGCACAACGGCGAGTAGCGGATGTCTTGCTTGCACAAGGCGATGCAGGCATTGAGCACTTCAACCGGTTTGCCCCGGTCAAGGGCCTGCAGAATCGGCTTGAGCAAGGTCTTGCGTTGCTCCAGCCGCTCCAGCCGTTGAGCCAGGCCGGAACGGTTGAACGGTTTGGTCAGGTACGCATCGGGTTCGTGTTCCAACGCACTGAGCACCATTGCCTGACTGGTCTCGGCGGTGACCATGACGAACACGGCCTCATGGCTGATCAGCTTCTCGATCATCAGGTCTTCAAGCACCTGCTGGCCATTCTTCTTGCCGTCGCCCAGGTGAAAGTCCTGCAGGATGAAATCGTAGGCCTTCTGCGAACACATACGCAGCGCCTGTTCACCGGAGTCGGCTGTGTCGACATCCTTGACGCCCAGCTCGCGCAGCATGGACCTGACGGAACTGCGGAAATCCGAGAAATCATCGACGATCAAAAAACGCTTTTGGTGATACGACAGCATCGAAGATTTCCAGGCAATTTAAGAAGTAGACCATGACTGTTCGGGTTATCGGCCAGTAGTGGCGTTCCCTTGAGAAGTCATGCCGTTTAGTACGCGCTAAATATTTGAAGGTGTTATCAAAAAACAGGATTATCCTGACTTATTAGAGCGCACCAAGATCCCACTTGAATTCGAGGCGTTTCCCCCTCGCCAAAGGCCAGCGTTATGACCACCACTCCCCAGCACTCGGCCCCTGCTCCTGAGCGAAAGGCCCTGAGCCCCAGCACCCTGGACTTTCCGGTGGTGGGCATCGGTGCGTCGGCGGGTGGGCTGCAAGCGATCAAGCTGTTCTTTGAAAACATGCCTCAAGACAACGGCATGGCGTTCGTGATCATTCTTCATCTGTCGCCCGACCACCAGAGCATCGCTGACAAGATCATCCAGGAATCGACCAAGATGCCGGTTCTGCAGGTGACCGAAACGGTGGCCATCGAGAAAAACCGGGTGTACGTCATTTCACCGGCGCAACGGCTGACAATGAACGATGGCTTTCTGGAAGTCAGCGCCACAGACCCGCGCGAAGGTCGCCACGCGTCCATTGATCTGTTCTTCCGCGACCTGGCCGATGTGCACCGCGAGCGCGCCTTCTGCCTGGTGTTGTCGGGCACCGGCTCGGACGGCGCGGTTGGCTTGTCACGGATCAAGGAACAAGGTGGCATCACACTGGCCCAGGCACCGGAAGACGCCGAATTCGATGGCATGCCTTGCGCCGCCATCGAAACCCGCAATGTTGACCTGGTGCTGCCCGTGGTGGAAATGCCACAAAAGCTCCTGGAGCTATGGCGCAATTCCAGGGAAATCTGTTTGCCCACCGCCAACGATCCGGAACTGCAAACCATTGCTGCGGTGTCCGAACGTGACGCGGCACATGCCGAACAAGTGCTGCGCGACGTGCTGATTCAGTTGCGCACCGGTACCGGCCATGACTTCAAGCACTACAAACGCGCCACCGTGTTACGCCGGATCGAGCGCCGGATGCAGGTCACCGGCCAGCCGGACCTGAGTGCCTATTACCAGTATCTGCAGAACAATCCCGAAGAAACCAAGGCGCTGCTGGGCGACATGCTGATCGGCGTGACCAACTTCTTCCGTGACAGGGAGGCTTTCGAAGCCCTCGAACGGGATGTCGTGCCGCAATTGGTCAGCGCTATCGTGTCCGCACAACCCGAGAAAGAAGAAATCCGGGTCTGGTCCGCGGGCTGCTCCACGGGCGAAGAAGCCTACAGCCTGGCGATGCTGCTCAACGATCAACTGCAACTGGACGCCAGCGTGGCGTCGATGCAGCTGTTCGCCACCGACATCGACGAACGCGCCATCAGCGTCGGCCGGGCGGGCCTGTATCCACAAGCGATCATCACCGATGTGCCACCCTCGCGGCTGCGCCACTATTTCATCAAGGAAGACGATCACTATCGGATCCGCAAGGAAATCCGCGAAAAGGTCTTGTTCGCCAAGCATAGCCTGTTATCCGACCCGCCCTTCTCGCAGATCGACCTGATTGTTTGCCGCAACCTGCTGATCTATCTGGATCGCGAAGTGCAACGCGAAATCCTCCAGATGTTCCACTTTGCCCTGCGTCCCGGCGGCTTCCTGTTCCTCGGCTCTTCCGAGAGCGCGGACGCGTGCCACGAATTGTTCGCGCCGGTGGATAAACGCAACCGGATCTTCCGTGCCAAGACCGGCACGGCCAACAGTCGGCGCACACCGACCATGCCGCGCGGGGGTTATGTGCGGACCAACACTTCCCAACAGGTCCCGCAAAGCAGCGCGCCGCGCAAATTGTCATTTGGCGATATCCATCAACGCGCCCTCGAACAGTCCGCACCACCGAGCGTGATCGTCGATGCCAACGCCGACATCCTGCACATGAGCGAGAGTGCCGGGCGTTTCCTGCGTCATGTTGGCGGCGAATTGTCGCGTAACTTGCTGACGCTGATTCTTCCGGAACTGCGCCTGGAAATCCGCACCACGCTGTTCCAGGTCCAGCAGAGCGGTCTGCCGGTCAAGTCCCGCGAAGTGCCGCTCAAGCGTGATGAGCGCAGTTACCTGATTGATCTGGTCGCGCATCCCTACAAGGATGAAGAGTCGGACGGCGAATACGTCCTGGTGATTTTCGAGGAAGTCGAGGTCGACCCTGCCGAACGAACGGCCACCACCGTGCTACAGACCGAAAGCCAGGTGCTGTCCAACCTTGAGCGCGAACTGCAACGCACCAAGCTGCACTTGCAGGACACCATCGAACAATCGGAAGTCTCCAGCGAAGAGCTCAAGGCTTCCAACGAAGAAATGCAGGCCATCAACGAAGAACTGCGCTCGGCCACCGAAGAACTGGAGACCAGCAAGGAAGAGTTGCAGTCGATCAACGAAGAGCTGCTGACGGTCAACTACGAGCTGAAAACCAAAGTCGAAGAAACCGACAAGATCAACGACTACCTGACCAACCTGATTGCCTCCACCGACATCGCCACGGTGTTTGTCGATCGCAGCATGCGCATCAAGTGGTTCACCCCGCGCGCCACTGACATTTTCAGCATGTTACCGGTGGATACCGGGCGCTCCTTGCTCGACATTACTCATCGCCTGCATTACGAGGACCTGGTGGGAGACGCAGCGCAGGTGTTCGAATCGCTGAACATGATCGAACGCGAAGTCAGCAGCACCGACAACCGCTGGTACATCGCCCGCCTGCTGCCTTATCGCTCCAGCGAAGACCACATCGACGGCACCGTGCTGACATTCATCGACATCACCAAACGTCGGGCGGCTGAAGAAGAGCTGCGACGGGGCGAAGAACGCATGCGCCTGGTCGCCGAAAGCACTCGCGACTACGCCATCATCACCCTCGATGAGCAGGGCGTGATCACCACCTGGAACAAAGGCGCCGAATTGATCTTCGGTTACAGCAAGGCCGAGGCCGAGGGCGCCTATTACGACTTCATTTTCTCCCCCGAAGATCGTGCGTCCGGCGTGCCTGACAACGAACTGTTGTCAGTGCGCACCCATGGCCGCAGCGAAGATGAGCGCTGGCACGTGCGCAAGGACGGCAACCGCTTCTTTTGCAGCGGCGAGGTGACCTTGCTCAGCGGCGACAATCTCAAAGGCTACGTCAAAATCGCCCGCGACCTGACCGGTCATAAGCGCCAGCATGAAGAACAGAGCCAACAACTGGCCGAAACGCGCAACACCAATTACCTCAAGGATGAGTTCTTCGCGGT
Source organism: Pseudomonas sp. LBUM1645 (assembly GCF_059716185.1). NCBI lineage: Bacteria > Pseudomonadati > Pseudomonadota > Gammaproteobacteria > Pseudomonadales > Pseudomonadaceae > Pseudomonas > Pseudomonas sp. LBUM1645. The sequence continues at coordinate 1,575,880 of NZ_CP166811.1, read as the reverse complement.
CATGTCCCACGAACTCAAGCATCCGTTGAACCTGATTCAGCTCAATGCAGAACTGCTGCGTCGCTTGCCGGTGACCAAGTCGGTGGAGCCGGCCGCCAAGGCCGTCAACACCATCTGCGACGCCGTCAACAGCCAGGCACGGATCATCGATGATCTGCTGGATGTTGCGCGGGTGCGCACCGGCAAACTCAAACTGAAACCAATTGCTATGGATCTGGCCGGTGTGTTGCGCGATATTCACGCCGTCGTGCTCAACGACCGACACGACGCCACCGTCGAACTGCTCGTGCCTTCGGGCGCCTTGATGGTCCATGCCGACCCGACGCGCCTGGAGCAAATTATCTGGAACCTGGTGAATAACGCGCTGAAATTCACGCCCTCCAACGGCCACGTGCAATTGATCGCCAGCCAGATTGGAAACATGGCGCGACTGGACGTCAAAGACAACGGTGCAGGCATCGCACCCGAGAACCTCGATCACGTGTTCGACTTGTTCGGCCAGGCTGAAAAGCAGCACGTCAGCCACAACCGTGAGGGTCTGGGGATCGGTTTGTCCCTGGTCCGTCAGTTGACCGAGGCCCAACGGGGAACGGTGGAGGTGAACTCTGCCGGGGTGGGAACGGGTTGTACCTTCACGGTTTACCTGCCCTTGGCCCACACCAAAGATGAGTCGCAATCCCCGACTCAGGTCGAAGAAGCCTCTGGCAGGCTAAGCGGTTTGACGATCCTGCTGGTCGACGACTCCGCCGATGTGCTCGAAACCTTGAAAATGCTGCTGGAAATGGAAGACGCGCAAGTGATTGCCTTCGACCGTCCGGTGGCGGCTTTGGATGCCGCAAAAAGCACGCGCTTCGATCTGATCATTTCTGACTTGGGCATGCCGGTCATGAACGGCCACGAGCTGATAAACGCATTGCGTCAGTTGCCGCTGGTCAAAGATGTGCCGGCCATTGCGCTGACCGGGTATGGCGCCCACAACGACATTCAAAAGTCACAGCAATCGGGCTTTGACCAGCACATTGGAAAACCGGTGTCCTACGATGAGCTGATCGAAACCATTGAGGCTCTGCGACGCTCCTAGACTTGAGACAGAGTCAGCGCAGGTAGGCGCGTTGTACGCAGGCTCGTCGATCGATGGCCTGCCTGAGCCGATCCTTGTGATCGGCCCAGACCTTGGGGTCGACTTTGGTTGAGCGCATCAGCACCAGCATGGCTGCCTTGGCAGCCAGGTACTCCGACCAGGCATCTTCGGACCTGAGTTTCAAAGACTCGCGCTCGGTCATTTCCATCCGCCGCAGGGCCAGTTCCGACTCATCGGTAATCACCGGACTCAAGGTCAACTGCACCCGGTGCGGTGCGACGAACTCCAGGGTGTCCGCGACAATCTCCCTCGCCCGCTGAGCGCCCCACTTCAACGCCGCGCAGTAATGCTCACCGACGTGCCGGTCATGAACCTCCTCGCCAACCGCCCAGCCATCGGTGCCGTAGACGCCTATAAATACCTGGGTAACCCCCTCATGACTGACCCGTGCCTGCACCTCGACGTGCAGGCCATTGCTGAGTACCTCTTCATGCGTATGGAGGGGTAACCGCGTGTTGGTCCATAACCAGAATTTTGCACCTCTTCGCCGCATCGACGTCGCCCCATGAGTTGTGTCTGGAGTAAGGCACAGCAATGACAGACTTTCCATGTAGATCGTCGGTTGATTACACGTAAAAAAGCCCCGCAGGACAGACAATGTCTGGCGGGGCTATTTAATGGTATTGCTGTGCGAACTTTCTGCGGACAAAACAAAACCCCTACCTGCATACGCAGATAGGGGTTTCGGAATTTAATCTTGACGATGACCTACTCTCACATGGGGAAACCCCACACTACCATCGGCGATGCATCGTTTCACTGCTGAGTTCGGGATGGGATCAGGTGGTTCCAATGCTCTATGGTCGTCAAGAAATTCGGTAGCCAGGTCGTGGGCCTTTGCAGGTTCACGCTCCAGCGAATGGGTATGCGATAGTTTGGTGTTTGGTGAGTATCTCGAACTTTCGGTTCGTTTCGTCTTCACACACCGCAATCTGGCCTCTTTCGAGCTCACAAATTGCTTGGGTGTTATATGGTCAAGCCTCACGGGCAATTAGTATTGGTTAGCTCAACGCCTCACAGCGCTTACACACCCAACCTATCAACGTCGTAGTCTTCGACGGCCCTTCAGGGGACTCAAGGTCCCAGTGAGATCTCATCTTGAGGCTAGTTTCCCGCTTAGATGCTTTCAGCGGTTATCTATTCCGAACATAGCTACCCGGCAATGCCACTGGCGTGACAACCGGAACACCAGAGGTTCGTCCACTCCGGTCCTCTCGTACTAGGAGCAGCCCCTCTCAAATCTCAAACGTCCACGGCAGATAGGGACCGAACTGTCTCACGACGTTCTAAACCCAGCTCGCGTACCACTTTAAATGGCGAACAGCCATACCCTTGGGACCGGCTTCAGCCCCAGGATGTGATGAGCCGACATCGAGGTGCCAAACACCGCCGTCGATATGAACTCTTGGGCGGTATCAGCCTGTTATCCCCGGAGTACCTTTTATCCGTTGAGCGATGGCCCTTCCATACAGAACCACCGGATCACTAAGACCTACTTTCGTACCTGCTCGACGTGTCTGTCTCGCAGTCAAGCGCGCTTTTGCCTTTATACTCTACGACCGATTTCCGACCGGTCTGAGCGCACCTTCGTACTCCTCCGTTACTCTTTAGGAGGAGACCGCCCCAGTCAAACTACCCACCATACACTGTCCTCGATCCGGATAACGGACCTGAGTTAGAACCTCAAAGTTGCCAGGGTGGTATTTCAAGGTTGGCTCCACGCGAACTGGCGTCCACGCTTCAAAGCCTCCCACCTATCCTACACAAGCAAATTCAAAGTCCAGTGCAAAGCTATAGTAAAGGTTCACGGGGTCTTTCCGTCTAGCCGCGGATACACTGCATCTTCACAGCGATTTCAATTTCACTGAGTCTCGGGTGGAGACAGCGCCGCCATCGTTACGCCATTCGTGCAGGTCGGAACTTACCCGACAAGGAATTTCGCTACCTTAGGACCGTTATAGTTACGGCCGCCGTTTACCGGGGCTTCGATCAAGAGCTTCGCGTTAGCTAACCCCATCAATTAACCTTCCGGCACCGGGCAGGCGTCACACCCTATACGTCCACTTTCGTGTTTGCAGAGTGCTGTGTTTTTAATAAACAGTCGCAGCGGCCTGGTATCTTCGACCGGCATGGGCTTACGCAGTAAATGCTTCACCCTCACCGGCGCACCTTCTCCCGAAGTTACGGTGCCATTTTGCCTAGTTCCTTCACCCGAGTTCTCTCAAGCGCCTTGGTATTCTCTACCCAACCACCTGTGTCGGTTTGGGGTACGGTTCCTGGTTACCTGAAGCTTAGAAGCTTTTCTTGGAAGCATGGCATCAACCACTTCGTCACCCAAAGGGTAACTCGTCATCAGCTCTCGGCCTTAGAATCCCGGATTTACCTAAGATTCCAGCCTACCACCTTAAACTTGGACAACCAACGCCAAGCTGGCCTAGCCTTCTCCGTCCCTCCATCGCAATAACCAGAAGTACAGGAATATTAACCTGTTTTCCATCGACTACGCTTTTCAGCCTCGCCTTAGGGACCGACTAACCCTGCGTCGATTAACGTTGCGCAGGAAACCTTGGTCTTTCGGCGTGGGTGTTTTTCACACCCATTGTCGTTACTCATGTCAGCATTCGCACTTCTGATACCTCCAGCAAGCTTCTCAACTCACCTTCACAGGCTTACAGAACGCTCCTCTACCGCATCACCTAAGTGATACCCGTAGCTTCGGTGTATGGTTTGAGCCCCGTTACATCTTCCGCGCAGGCCGACTCGACTAGTGAGCTATTACGCTTTCTTTAAAGGGTGGCTGCTTCTAAGCCAACCTCCTAGCTGTCTAAGCCTTCCCACATCGTTTCCCACTTAACCATAACTTTGGGACCTTAGCTGACGGTCTGGGTTGTTTCCCTTTTCACGACGGACGTTAGCACCCGCCGTGTGTCTCCCATGCTCGGCACTTGTAGGTATTCGGAGTTTGCATCGGTTTGGTAAGTCGGGATGACCCCCTAGCCGAAACAGTGCTCTACCCCCTACAGTGATACATGAGGCGCTACCTAAATAGCTTTCGAGGAGAACCAGCTATCTCCGAGCTTGATTAGCCTTTCACTCCGATCCACAGGTCATCCGCTAACTTTTCAACGGTAGTCGGTTCGGTCCTCCAGTTAGTGTTACCCAACCTTCAACCTGCCCATGGATAGATCGCCCGGTTTCGGGTCTATTCCCAGCGACTAGACGCCCTATTAAGACTCGCTTTCGCTACGCCTCCCCTATTCGGTTAAGCTCGCCACTGAAAATAAGTCGCTGACCCATTATACAAAAGGTACGCAGTCACCCAACAAAGTGGGCTCCCACTGCTTGTACGCATACGGTTTCAGGATCTATTTCACTCCCCTCTCCGGGGTTCTTTTCGCCTTTCCCTCACGGTACTAGTTCACTATCGGTCAGTCAGTAGTATTTAGCCTTGGAGGATGGTCCCCCCATATTCAGACAAAGTTTCTCGTGCTCCGTCCTACTCGATTTCATGACTAAGAGATTTTCGCGTACAGGGCTATCACCCACTATGGCCGCACTTTCCAGAGCGTTCCGCTAATCTCAAAGCCACTTAAGGGCTAGTCCCCGTTCGCTCGCCACTACTAAGGGAATCTCGGTTGATTTCTTTTCCTCAGGGTACTTAGATGTTTCAGTTCCCCTGGTTCGCCTCTTAAGCCTATGTATTCAGCTTAAGATAACCATCTTATGATGGCTGGGTTCCCCCATTCAGACATCTCCGGATCAAAGTCTGTTTGCCGACTCCCCGAAGCTTTTCGCAGGCTACCACGTCTTTCATCGCCTCTGACTGCCAAGGCATCCACCGTATGCGCTTCTTCACTTGACCATATAACCCCAAGCAATCTGGTTATACTGTGAAGACGACATTCGCCGAAAATTCGATAATACTCAATTAAGAGCAACTCACAAATTTTACCTTAGCCTGATCCAACACCAGTGAAAGTGTTGTTCAGTCTATCTTTCTATCACATACCCAAATTTTTAAAGAACGATCTAATCAAAGACTAGAAATCAATATTCATTTTCGAATACTCATTTCTAAACTCTAACGACTCAAGCCACCTTAGAGGCTGGCTTTTCGTCTTCTTCAATGAATCAAGCAATTCGTGTGGGAACTTATGGAGCAGCTGATGTCGTCGATTAAGGAGGTGATCCAGCCGCAGGTTCCCCTACGGCTACCTTGTTACGACTTCACCCCAGTCATGAATCACACCGTGGTAACCGTCCTCCCGAAGGTTAGACTAGCTACTTCTGGTGCAACCCACTCCCATGGTGTGACGGGCGGTGTGTACAAGGCCCGGGAACGTATTCACCGCGACATTCTGATTCGCGATTACTAGCGATTCCGACTTCACGCAGTCGAGTTGCAGACTGCGATCCGGACTACGATCGGTTTTCTGGGATTAGCTCCACCTCGCGGCTTGGCAACCCTCTGTACCGACCATTGTAGCACGTGTGTAGCCCAGGCCGTAAGGGCCATGATGACTTGACGTCATCCCCACCTTCCTCCGGTTTGTCACCGGCAGTCTCCTTAGAGTGCCCACCATTACGTGCTGGTAACTAAGGACAAGGGTTGCGCTCGTTACGGGACTTAACCCAACATCTCACGACACGAGCTGACGACAGCCATGCAGCACCTGTCTCAATGTTCCCGAAGGCACCAATCCATCTCTGGAAAGTTCATTGGATGTCAAGGCCTGGTAAGGTTCTTCGCGTTGCTTCGAATTAAACCACATGCTCCACCGCTTGTGCGGGCCCCCGTCAATTCATTTGAGTTTTAACCTTGCGGCCGTACTCCCCAGGCGGTCAACTTAATGCGTTAGCTGCGCCACTAAGAGCTCAAGGCTCCCAACGGCTAGTTGACATCGTTTACGGCGTGGACTACCAGGGTATCTAATCCTGTTTGCTCCCCACGCTTTCGCACCTCAGTGTCAGTATCAGTCCAGGTGGTCGCCTTCGCCACTGGTGTTCCTTCCTATATCTACGCATTTCACCGCTACACAGGAAATTCCACCACCCTCTACCATACTCTAGCTTGTCAGTTTTGAATGCAGTTCCCAGGTTGAGCCCGGGGATTTCACATCCAACTTAACAAACCACCTACGCGCGCTTTACGCCCAGTAATTCCGATTAACGCTTGCACCCTCTGTATTACCGCGGCTGCTGGCACAGAGTTAGCCGGTGCTTATTCTGTCGGTAACGTCAAGACACCAACGTATTAGGTTAATGCCCTTCCTCCCAACTTAAAGTGCTTTACAATCCGAAGACCTTCTTCACACACGCGGCATGGCTGGATCAGGCTTTCGCCCATTGTCCAATATTCCCCACTGCTGCCTCCCGTAGGAGTCTGGACCGTGTCTCAGTTCCAGTGTGACTGATCATCCTCTCAGACCAGTTACGGATCGTCGCCTTGGTGAGCCATTACCTCACCAACTAGCTAATCCGACCTAGGCTCATCTGATAGCGCAAGGCCCGAAGGTCCCCTGCTTTCTCCCGTAGGACGTATGCGGTATTAGCGTCCGTTTCCGAGCGTTATCCCCCACTACCAGGCAGATTCCTAGGCATTACTCACCCGTCCGCCGCTCGCCACCAGGTACAAGTACCCGTGCTGCCGCTCGACTTGCATGTGTTAGGCCTGCCGCCAGCGTTCAATCTGAGCCATGATCAAACTCTTCAGTTCAAACATCTTTGGGTTTTTAAGAAACCCTAAACTTGGCTCAGCAATCGTTGGTTACATCTTTGATTTCTCGCGGAGTAACTTGTGATGCTGATAATCTTGTTGACTATCAGTCTGACTCCACAAGCACCCACACGAATTGCTTGATTCAATTGTTAAAGAGCGATTGGTTAAGAGCTTCGTCTCAACCGAGGGGCGCAGTCTACAGCACACACCCTCAAGTAGCAACCTTAAAAGCTTCTGATTTTATCAACAAAATCAATCACTTAAACTAGGCAAGCATCAATATGCTCGTTAGCGGGAGGCGAATAGTACAGGATTAAAATACGTGGTCAACCCCCGCCCAAAAATTCTTTTCCTTACCAAAGTGCCTAGGTCGAATTCAGCCCTTGGCGAGTGTCAGCTTTGGATCAACAGCACTGCCCCCCTGGCAGACGCAATTGTGGCCAGAGCGAACTCATCCGCGCATCCATACCTTTCCTTAATATAGAAAGAACGGTTATGAAAAAGCCCCGCCAGATAGTTATCTGAGCGGGGCTTTTTTTATGCCTGAAGCAATCCATTTGCACCCACCCTGCACCCATGAGGGTTTACCGGAGGGGCCATGAATTTCTAGAGGCCTTCAGTTATATGGTGTCCCAGGGCAGGTTCGAACTGCCAACCTTCCCCTTAGGAGGGGGATGCTCTATCCAATTGAGCTACTGAGACACAGATCGACCATAAAGAAACACGGTGCGATAGACGGCGTGCATGTTAACGGGCAGGCCCGCTTTTGTCATGTCGTCCGTTGGGCTTTTTAAGTGTAGGCAGACGCCCCGCAGGTGCGTGGCTTTGTTTACCGTGCAAATTGCATCGCCGCAAAAGGCCATCATTGCAAAATGCAATGCAGGCATTTCGGTAAAATATCTTAATTCATTGTTTTTAAAGGATTTAATTACCGATAGACTCTTGGCATGCGGGCTGCTTTAGCTGTTCTCGAAGAACAACGGAGGCAAGCCTCATGAACAGCGCCCTTTTACTCTCGATCGCGATCGCTCTGGCGATTCTGCTGGGCTTTCATTTTATCCCCGAGAGCGGTGTTGAGCCGATTGCTCAACGCATGCCTCATTACCTTCAGGTGCAAAGAACACCTCAACTGGCGGTAATGAGCGATCAGCGCAGCTTTGTTAGCCAAGAGGTGAGCCAGGAAGGGATTCTGCTGCCGACTCAGTCTTCAGAACGTTTGGTATTTTGAATCACCCCATCAGGAGCACCGCATGTCCAAATCAGCCGCAGGGTTTTTCATCCTCGCCTTACTGAGCGGCATTCTTCATCTATCAGTTGTCCAGGATACGGTCCTTACCCTGCCTTTGATCGCCAGCGGCGTGTTCGGTGCGCTGTTTGTGCTGGCGCTGATTGCCGGGCGCAAGATCAAGTTCGATCCGGTACTGCGTTAACCCTCAAAAGGTCCAGTAAATTGGCAACTGTTGTGGACAGTTCGCCTGAATTGTCGAGTCGATGGATCCGCGTGTCTCCGTTTGAACCCTCTGCCGTGAATAACCCATTGCGGTGCAGCCTCGCTTCAATCTCAGCAAAACTTTCGCGACCACGGCGCAGCAGGCGCTCTCGCAGGACTTCATCCTTGACCATCAAAAGAACCGGCAACAGCGTTGGATACCGGCGCAGCGCTTCAGCCAGATGGCCACGAGAGCCGTTGACCAAGACATGCCGACCTTCATTGAGCCATTGATCGATTTCGATCGGAATACCGTAATCCAGGCCATTGGCGTTCCAGCACAGCGCGAAATCGCCCTCGACTCTGTGTTGCTCGAACTCTTCCCGCGAAACACCAATCGCATCTTCGCCCACTGATTCGGCCGACCGTGTGATGACCCGACGCACCACTTCACAATTGAGCGTCTGCAACGGCTCTCGCGCGGCTTCGATGAGGCTGTCCTTGCCGGACCCAGAAGGCCCCATCAAGTAAATCAGCCTGCCATCCATCCTGAAATCACCTTCCACTGCACGTCTCCCCCTAGTAAATCGGCCAATTGCCACTATCCTGTACAAGTAAGGAACACTGATCGAATCTACACAGCATGCGCCTTCAGGCGTCCCGGGACATCACCGGCCGGGCAAGAGGATGCGGTCAGTAATACGGACCTGAGCAAACTTTTCAAACCAGTCCGCATTTCTGATAATTGGTGCTGGCATAACGCCTTTATCCAGTTCAATATTTGTCACAGAATTGACGCCAATGAACTGGCTGCTTTGAGGCATGATGCGAGCCTTTATCAATTCAGGTTGAACATTTGGCCAGACCGCTTGTCCTATCAGACATCCTGCGGCCAATCCCGAGAACCGCTCCCCTGAACTAACCGGTTAAATATATGCGCCCATTGAAACAGGCAATTTATTCCAGCCGTACGGCTGACAAGTTCGTCGTACGTCTGCCAGACGGAATGCGTGAACGCATTGCCGAGGTGGCTCGCAATCATCATCGCAGCATGAACTCCGAAATCATCGCGCGCCTTGAACAGAGCCTTATTCAGGAAGGCGCACTGGGCGAAGAATTGAGCATGCGCCTGGACAGCCCGGAGCTGTCATTGCACGAACGTGAACTGCTGCAACGCTTCCGCCAACTCTCCCACCGTCAGCAGAACGCTCTCGTTTCGCTGATTGCGCATGATGCCGAAATGGCCGCAGACGCTTCCTGATTTCATCCGAAAGCTCAAGCCAGCTTAATCGCTGGCTTTTTTTTGCCTGAAATTCAGGCATAAAAAACCCGCCGATTGGCGGGTTTTTTATGTCGATAAGTCAGAGCAGGAAGATCGTCGCCAACCCGAGAAAGATGAAGAACCCACCACTGTCCGTCATGGCGGTGATCATCACACTGGCGCCCATCGCAGGATCGCGCCCAAGCCGCGCCAGGGTCATGGGAATCAACACCCCCGCCAATGCCGCCAGCAACAGGTTGAGCGTCATGGCAGCGGTCATCACTACCCCCAGAGACCAACTGCCATACAGCAGATAGGCGACGACGCCGATCACACCGCCCCACACCAGGCCATTGATCAGCCCTACCGCCAACTCCTTGCGCATCAGGCGCGAAGTATTGCCGGTACTGACCTGATCCAGCGCCATGGCCCGAACGATCATGGTGATCGTCTGGTTACCTGAGTTGCCACCGATACCCGCCACGATCGGCATCAATGCCGCCAACGCCACCAGTTTCTCGATGGAGCCTTCGAAAAGACCGATCACCCGGGATGCGATGAACGCGGTAATCAGGTTCACAGCCAGCCAGGCCCAACGGTTACGCAGGGATTTCCAGACTGACGCAAAAATATCTTCTTCTTCGCGCAGACCCGCCATGTTGAGAACTTCGTTTTCGCTCTCTTCACGAATCAGGTCGACCATTTCGTCGATGGTCAGACGGCCGATCAACTTGCCGTTTTTGTCGACTACGGGCGCCGAGATCAAGTCGTAACGTTCAAACGCCTGAGCAGCGTCATAGGCGTCTTCGTCCGGGTGAAAACTCACCGGGTCGCTGGCCATGACTTCAGAAACCTGTTTTTCCGGGTCGTTTACCAGCAATCGCTTGATCGGCAACACACCCTTGAGCACGCCGTCGTAATCGACCACGAACAATTTGTCCGTGTGGCTCGGCAGCTCCTTGAGGCGCCGCAGGTAACGCAAAACCACTTCGAGACTGACGTCCTCACGGATCGTCACCATCTCGAAGTCCATCAGTGCACCGACCTGATCCTCGTCGTAGGACAACGCAGAGCGTACGCGCTCACGCTGCTGACCATCGAGGGTTTCCATCAGTTCGTGGACGACGTCTCGCGGCAGCTCGGAGGCCAGGTCAGCAAGTTCGTCGGCGTCCATGTCCCTGGCCGCAGCCAGGAGCTCGTGATCGTCCATGTCGGCGATCAGCGTTTCACGAACCGAATCGGATACTTCGAGCAGAATGTCGCCGTCGCGATCGGCCTTGACCAATTGCCAGAGCGTCAGACGATCGCCCAGCGGCAAGGCTTCAAGGATGTAGGCGACGTCGGCGGAGTGCAGATCATCGAGCTTGCGTTGCAACTCGACGAGGTTTTGCCGGTGAACCAGGTTCTCGACCCGGTCGTGATGCGGACCTTCCTGGCGATGAGTCAGGTCTTCGACCACCCGCTGACGCTGCAACAGCTCAACAACTTGAGCGAGGCGGTCTTGCAGGCTTTCTTGCGTTTTCTTTACTTCAACTTCAGACATAGGCGAACTCCACTCCCAGCAGCGGGGCACGCCGGAAGGATCAATCAGTCAATTCATGATTGGAAAAACGGGGTACTGAGTAACTACTGGGTAAGTCCATGGAGGTATTCCACAAGCCCCGGCGGGGCTGACGGGCGCAATGATACACCGCCCGACGGTTTAAAACGTTAAAAAATCGTGGCTGAAACAAGCGCTTGCAAGACAAACCTGAGCGCCGCCTGATCCATCAAATTGCGACGACTCATCCTGAAAAGAAAACACACCGCGACTGAAAAATGTAACGACTACCCTTGAGATGGACCGTCACGGAGGACGTTTGATGCCATCGAATGCATATTATTTTTTATTGACTACCCTGCTCTGCCCGTCGCCCTGGGCGCTTGCCACGACAGTTCACCGCTGCGAGGCGGCCGACGGACGCATTACCTTCACTACGTTGAGCTGTGCGGCCGGAGACAGCCTTTCGCTTCAGGATGTACGCACCTTCACACCGGACAGTGCGACCGCTCTCATGCCGGAAGCCGAGAATCGCGAAACATCAGGTATGAAAATCAAAAGGAGAGATCCGACTGTCGTCGGCAAGACCGAGGACAAATGTGGAAACCTCATCAACGCCAAAGAACGCCGCGAAGCGATCATCAATCAGCGCGTTGTTGCCGGCATGAATCAGCAGGATGTCGAGAGCGCCCTTGGCAAGCCAGACAAGATCAGTATTCGCAATTCGACCACGAGCTACCGTTACGACACCCAGCGAGGTCGTAGCGCGCACGTCGAGTTCGATGAGAAAGGATGCACCAAAGGAAAAGCCAAATCCCAGACGGCAAAAAGCCCGCGTTAAACGCGGGCTTTTTGGTGTTTGGTGCACTCGACAGGATTCGAACCTGTGACCGCTCGGTTCGTAGCCGAGTACTCTATCCAGCTGAGCTACGAGTGCATTTGTGTTTTTATACCAGATCACAACTGGTTGAAGCCAAGTCATTCACATTACTGCAGATGACTCTTAAATGGTGCACTCGACAGGATTCGAACCTGTGACCGCTCGGTTCGTAGCCGAGTACTCTATCCAGCTGAGCTACGAGTGCATTTGTTGCCGCGCATTATAGGCCGTCTAATCTCTATGTCAAACACTTTTTCTAGTAATTTCAAACACTTACCGAAGAAGCTAGATTACAACGTACTACGCAAATAATGGCGGAGAACGGGGGATTCGAACCCCCGACACCCTTTTGAGGTGTACTCCCTTAGCAGGGGAGCGCCTTCGGCCACTCGGCCAGCTCTCCGCAACACGGGGCGTATATTAACCAGCTTCTTCCCCGTTTGCAAACATAAAAAACGATAAAAATTAATGGCTTGGTTCTTCGTCCTTCTCTTTCTTTATACGCAGGTAAATTTCCTCACGGTGGACCGCAACCTCTTTCGGGGCGTTGACACCGATACGCACTTGATTTCCTTTGACGCCGAGCACGGTCACAGTGATTTCGCCATCACCAATAATCAGGCTTTCTGCGCACCGACGAGTCAGAATCAGCATACCTTTCTCCTCACGCATTTCATTTCAGGGACAACAGTCTGCAAAAAAAAGGCACTCGACCTACAACCGGAGCGATCGCAGCCCTACATGCCTGAGTATTGACTAGCGCGAGCAAAAGAACAGCCTCGAGTCGCACCATTCAAAAAAACAAAAGGGCGCGGTCAGACCGCGCCCTTCGGTTAACGCATCACTCGCCCTGACGGGCCGGTGCGTCCAGTTCGAAAGCCGTGTGCAGAGCGCGCACAGCCAGTTCCAGATACTTCTCTTCGATCACTACGGAGACTTTGATCTCCGAAGTCGAGATCATCTGGATGTTGATGCTTTCCTTGGCCAGGGATTCGAACATGCGGCTGGCCACGCCTGCGTGGGAGCGCATGCCGACACCGACGATCGACACCTTGGCAATCTTGATGTCGCCAACGACTTCACGGGCACCGATCTCGCGAGCGGTGTTTTCCAGCACGGTTTGCGCGGCCTGGAAGTCATTGCGATGCACGGTGAAGGTGAAGTCGGTGGTGTTATCGTGCGCAACGTTCTGCACGATCATGTCGACTTCGATGTTCGCGGCGCTGATCGGGCCGAGAATCTTGAATGCAACGCCCGGGGTGTCTGGCACGCCACGGATGGTCAGCTTGGCTTCATCGCGGTTGAAAGCGATGCCGGAAATGATCGGCTGTTCCATGGTTTCCTCTTCATCAATAGTAATGAGGGTGCCCGGACCCTCCTTGAAGCTGTGCAGTACGCGCAGCGGAACGTTGTACTTGCCGGCGAATTCCACCGCACGGATCTGCAATACCTTGGAACCGAGGCTGGCCATTTCCAGCATCTCTTCGAAGGTAATCTTGTCCAGGCGCTGAGCCACGGACACCACACGCGGGTCGGTGGTGTAGACGCCGTCGACATCGGTGTAGATCTGGCATTCGTCAGCCTTCAAGGCTGCCGCCAGCGCCACGCCGGTGGTGTCGGAACCGCCACGACCGAGGGTGGTGATGTTGCCGTGCTCGTCGACGCCCTGGAAACCGGCGACAACAACCACACGACCGGCCTTCAGGTCGCCACGAATCTTCTGGTCATCAATCTGCAAGATACGCGCTTTATTGTGCGCACTGTCCGTCAGAATCCGCACCTGGTTGCCGGTGTAGGACACCGCTGGCACGCCGCGCTTGATCAGCGCCATGGCCAACAGTGCAATCGTCACCTGCTCACCGGTGGAGACGATCACGTCCAGCTCACGAGGAACCGGTTGGCCGTCGCCACTGATTTTCTTGGCCAGATCGATCAGACGGTTGGTTTCGCCGCTCATTGCAGACAGAACAACCACCAGGTCATCGCCGGCTTCGCGGAATTTCTTAACCTTGTCGGCGACCTGCTCGATTCTCTCGACAGTGCCGACCGAGGTGCCTCCAAATTTCTGTACGATCAAAGCCATTTCAAAGCCGCCTCTGCCCATGAAGGGCGCCCAAATAATCACTCAAACAGCGTTCGGACCCGCCACTAGACTGCGGGCCGGACACACTGCCTTATAAACCCTGCTCTACAAATGGAACAGTCAGGGCCAATGCCGCATCCAGTGCGCCAGCGTCAGTACCACCGCCTTGCGCCATGTCTGGACGACCACCGCCCTTCCCGCCCACTGCCGCAGCGGCTTGCTTCATCAAATCACCGGCTTTGAGTTGGCCAGTCAGGTCTTTGGTTACGCCTGCAACCAGAACGACCTTTTCCTCATGGACACTGCCGAGCAGGATCACTGCGCGGCCGAGTTTGTTTTTCAGTTGATCGACCAGCGCCAGCAGCGCCTTGCCGTCCTGACCGTCCAGACGCACGGCCAGCACTTTCACGCCTTTGACATCCAGGGCAGAAGCCGACAGATCGTCGCCCGCCGCGCTGGCAGCCTTGGCCTGCAACTGCTCGAGTTGCTTCTCCAGCAGACGGTTGCGCTCCAGCACAGCCGACAGCTTGTCGATCAGGTTGTCGCGGCTACCCTTGACCAGGTTGGCCGCTTCCTTGAGTTGTTCTTCAGCAGCGTTCAAGTATGCCAGCGCCGCGGCGCCGGTGACCGCTTCGATACGACGCACGCCGGAAGCCACACCGCCTTCGCTGATAATCTTCAGCAGGCCGATGTCGCCGGTACGGTTGGCGTGGATACCGCCGCACAGCTCGACGGAGAAATCACCGCCCATGCTCAGTACGCGCACGCTGTCGCCGTATTTTTCGCCGAACAGCGCCATGGCGCCCTTCTGCTTGGCGGTTTCGATATCGGTTTCTTCGGTTTCAACTTCGGAGTTCTTGCGAATCTCGGCGTTGACGATGTCTTCCAGCGCCTTCAACTGCTCAGGCTTGATTGCTTCGAAGTGGCTGAAGTCAAAGCGCAGGCGCTGACTGTCGACCAACGAGCCTTTCTGCTGAACGTGATCGCCCAGCACCTGGCGCAATGCTGCGTGCAGCAAGTGAGTCGCCGAGTGGTTCAACGAAGTCGCGTGACGCACTTCGGCATCAACATGAGTCTCTACCGGCGCGCCGATGGTCAGGCTACCCGACGCCAGCACGCCGTGATGCAAGAAGGCGCCACCGGTTTTGGTGGTATCGCGTACGTCGAAGCGTGCGTTGCCGACCTGAAGGTAACCGCAGTCACCGATCTGACCGCCGGATTCAGCGTAGAACGGCGTCTGGTTCAGTACGACCACACCCTCTTCGCCTTCGCTGAGGACGTCGACCGACTGGCCATCTTTATAGAGACCAACGACTTTCGCCGAACCTTTAGTCGCTTCATAGCCGGTGAATTCGGTGGCCACATCAACCTTGACCAGGCTGTTGTAGTCCATGCCGAAGGAGCTGGCGGAACGGGCACGGACGCGCTGGGCTTCCATTTCGCGCTCGAAGCCTTCTTCGTCGATGGTCAGGCTGCGTTCGCGAGCGATGTCGCCGGTCAGGTCCATCGGGAAACCGTAGGTGTCGTACAACTTGAACACGACATCGCCCGGCACCACGTCGCCTTTGAGCTCAGCCAGATCCTGCTCGAGAATTTTCAGGCCCTGCTCCAGGGTCTTGGCGAACTGCTCTTCTTCAGCTTTCAGTACGCGCTCGATGTGCGCTTGCTGGGATTTCAGCTCAGGGAAAGCTTCGCCCATCTCGGCGACCAGTGCCGCAACGATCTGGTAGAAGAAGCTGCCCTTGGCGCCCAGTTTGTTGCCGTGACGGCAGGCGCGACGAATGATCCGACGCAGCACGTAGCCGCGACCTTCGTTGGACGGCAGCACGCCGTCGGCAATCAGGAAACCGCACGAGCGAATGTGGTCGGCGACGACTTTCAAGGAAGCCTGATTGTCGTTGGTGCAACCGATGGCCTTGGCCGATGCGCTCAACAGGCTCTGGAACAGGTCGATTTCATAGTTCGAGTGAACGTGCTGCAGCACGGCACTGATCCGCTCCAGCCCCATGCCGGTATCGACCGACGGCGCTGGCAGCGGGTGCAACACGCCATCGGCGGTGCGATTGAACTGCATGAACACGTTGTTCCAGATTTCAATGTAACGGTCGCCATCTTCTTCCGGCGAGCCCGGTGGGCCGCCCCAGATGTCGGCGCCGTGATCGTAGAAAATCTCGGTGCAAGGACCGCACGGGCCGGTATCGCCCATGGTCCAGAAGTTGTCGGACGCGTACGGCGCGCCTTTGTTGTCGCCGATACGAACCATACGCTCGGCCGGAACGCCGATTTCCTTGGTCCAGATGTCGTAGGCCTCGTCATCGCTGGCGTAGACGGTGACCCAGAGCTTTTCTTTCGGCAGGTTCAGCCACTGGTCGGACGTCAGGAAGTTCCAGGCGTAGGTGATCGCATCGCGCTTGAAGTAATCACCGAAGCTGAAGTTACCCAGCATTTCGAAGAATGTGTGGTGACGGGCGGTATAACCGACGTTTTCCAGGTCGTTGTGCTTGCCGCCGGCGCGCACGCATTTCTGGCTGCTGACCGCGCGGGTGTACGCGCGCTTTTCCTGGCCCAGGAAGCAGTCCTTGAACTGGTTCATCCCCGCGTTAGTGAACAGCAGGGTTGGGTCGTTGCCCGGAATCAAAGAGCTGGAGGCTACACGGGTGTGGCCTTGCTCTTCGAAGAAGCGAAGGAAGGCTTCACGGATTTCTGCGCTTTTCATTAGGTTCTTCCACGGAGGCTGCGGCCAAAGGCCTGTTCGAAACGTCAACAGACGAAGCGACGGCAAAGGGCCGCATTATATCGGCCCTGCGCGCGGGGTACAGCGTGTTTATACGATAGAAACGGTCAATTGGAGCGCTAACGCTATCACTTGCGCGAAAACTCGACGAATGTCGCGACGACCTGCTCGATTTGAGCGCGGCTGACGTCCATGTGCGTGACCACGCGCAGGCGCCCGGCAGCGCTCAGCTTAATCCCGCGTTCGGCGGCAAACGCCTTGATGGCCTCGGCCTTGTTGCCCATCTGCACGTAAACCATGTTGGTCTGCACCGGCTCGACCTCGTAACCCGCGGCTCGCAAGCCTTCTGCCAGCAACTGCGCATTGGTGTGGTCGTCAGCCAGACGCTGAACGTTGTTATCCAGCGCATACAAACCTGCCGCTGCCAGGATCCCGGCCTGGCGCATGCCGCCGCCGACCATCTTGCGCAGGCGTCGCGCCTTGCCGATCAACTCGACCGAGCCGCACAACACCGAACCGATCGGCGCGCCCAGGCCTTTGGACAGGCAGACCGAGACTGAATCGAAGTGCTGAGTAATTTCCCGGGCATCGACACCCAATTTGACCGCTGCGTTGTACAGCCGCGCACCGTCCAGGTGCAGCTGCAACCCATGTTCACGGGTGAAGCT
Organism: Pseudomonas sp. LBUM1645; assembly: GCF_059716185.1. Taxonomy (NCBI): domain Bacteria; kingdom Pseudomonadati; phylum Pseudomonadota; class Gammaproteobacteria; order Pseudomonadales; family Pseudomonadaceae; genus Pseudomonas; species Pseudomonas sp. LBUM1645. Next base: position 1,558,425 of record NZ_CP166811.1, on the reverse strand, counting down.
TCGAGCCCGCGCAAGATACTCCAGCGGCAAAACCTTGCCCTGCATGGTGTTTTCCAGGGCCAGCAAACGGGTGCGGGCGAAGTGGAAGTCATCCGGCTTGATCGCCGCCGCGACGTGCGCCAGGTCCAGCGAGCCGTCGGCCTGCACTTCCAGAGGCTGTGGTTGTATCGAACCGAGCACCGCCGCACCGCCACCTTCGTACTTATAGGTGTGAGCCTGCTGGCCGACGATGTATTCGTCACCGCGTTCGCAGTGGGCCATCAAGCCCAGCAGATTGCTCATGGTGCCCGTCGGCACAAACAGCGCTGCAGCAAAACCCAACCGTTTCGCCAGTTCGGCTTCCAGACGATTGACCGTCGGATCTTCGCCGTAAACGTCGTCACCGGTGGCCGCGCTGGCCATCGCGTCGAGCATCCCGGCGGACGGTTGGGTGACGGTGTCGCTGCGAAGATCGATAACGCTCATGAATCTGGCCTCGGTTTGCAGGGGAAAATCCCTTTCAGTCAGGAGTTACTGCGGTCATGCCGACGAATAATCAACCCTTGGGCAGGAAAAGGCTTCCTGAACCGACGAAAAAGTCGATAGCAATCATCAGATAGCAGCAATGCACAGGTGAGAAATATGTGTTAAAAAAGCTTCGCCGCCAAACATTCTGGCGGCAAAACGTTCTCAGGGCGGGGTGCAACTCCCCACCGGCGGTAATTGCGCGCAATGCGCATAGCCCGCGAGCGCTTGGCGACAGGCACGGCAATGGCTGTGATGGCGGCAAGGTCAGCAGACCCGGTGTGATCCCGGGGCCGACGGTCATAGTCCGGATGAAGAGAGAACGGGATTGGCGCCAAAGGGCCGTCCGCAGGCATTCGTGCGAGCGTGCGTACCCTTAAATCCCATTCGATTCATATGCCCTGTTTTTTACATAAACAGGAGTCAGAACATGCAACCCACCGCAATCGATAGCAAAAGCAAAAACCATCAGGGCGAGCGCGTTGCGTTCATCCAGGCCTGCTGGCACAAGGAAATCGTCGATCAGAGCCGTAAAGGCTTTGTGACCGAAATGATTGCTCAGGGTTATCAGGAATCGGAAATCGATTTCTTTGAAGTCGGCGGCGCCTTTGAAATTCCGCTGCACGCCAAGCTGCTGGCCAAGTCCGGTCGTTATGCCGGCATTGTCGCGGCGGGTCTGGTGGTTGACGGCGGGATCTACCGTCACGAATTCGTCGCCCAGTCGGTGATCAGCGGCTTGATGCAGGTTCAGCTGGAAACCGAAGTGCCGGTGTTCTCGGTAGTCCTGACCCCGCACCACTTCCATGCCGGCGAAGAACATCAGAAATTCTTCTTCGAGCACTTTGTGCATAAAGGCCAGGAAGCGGCGAAGACGTGCGCGGATACGCTGCACAAGATGCGTGCGTTGCGTCGTAGCGAGCCTCGTGCGGTAGCTGTGTAAACACCAAACCTGTGGATTGAGGGTGAGGTCTTTGGCTTCACTCTAATCAAATGTGGGAGCGAGCTTGCTCGCGATGGCGGTTTAACATTCAACAATGATGTCGTTTGTTACTCCGCTATCGCGAGCAAGCTCGCTCCCACATGGGTTCTATGCCGGGTTTGAAATCCGGGTTAGGCGAGGTTTTCGTCGGTAGTCGGCACAATCAGGATGCCGGCGCGAAGGCCGTTCTTGACCTTGGGGTTCGGGAAGATGATCCGGGCACCCTCCTCCTCAATGATCCACCGGGTCTGGGCGATGTCTTCGGCCAGCAGGTAACCCACTTCCAACTCCGAAAAGTTCTCGATGTCCGCTGGCAGGTTCAAGCGGAAGCTATCGCTGTGCTTGATGATTTCTCGCGCCACGCTAAACAGCTGCAAACCGTCCAGCGCCTCTTCGGTCTGGGCCGGCTCGTTGCCTTCGATAATCTGTTTGAGGCGGGTTTCCAGCAGGTCGACGTTGACCCCATCGTTCTGCCCGAATGGCCGCGCCTTACCCAACTCGAGGGTAAAGGACTCCGCACCGAGCTTGTCGTAAGTGTAGGAGCTGAAAACGATGGACGGCTTGTTTTGCAGCAACACTGCTTCCATGCCGGCGGCACGCAGACGCGCCAGTTCCAGGCGTGAATGCTGACGGCCTTCTTTCCAGGGATACAGCGCGAACTGCTCGATTTTCGAACCGCGAATGGCCGTGTGCAGGTCGTAGTGCAGACGGTTGCGATCAGGCAGACTGAAGAAACTCGCCGCCAGCCGCTCCAGCTCACACGCGCGCAGGGCTTCGGAGCCGCTGCTTTGTTCGTGACGGCCGTTGAACAGCCGATTGACGTCCTGCTCGATGAAACGTTCGCCTTTGCGAATCGCCTCGGGGTTGCCGAACAGGAACAGAATACGTGCGCGCGGCTTAAGATCGCCGCGGGCAATGTCGTGCAACAGACGATCGAGCAACTCGATCGGCGCTGTTTCGTTGCCATGGATGCCGGCCGAAAGCAGCAGGTCCAGGCCATTATCGCGAGCTTCAGGTGGCCGGACTTCCAGCGCACCTTCGCTCAACCAGCGCATGCGCACGCCTTCGACAGTCAGTTGAGTCTTCTCCGCCGGTTCGCGGCCGGCGAGGGTCAGTTCAAGCAGTTTGCCGAGGGCGAGCATAGAGCGGTTTCCTTAGTGGTCGTGTGCGCAATCCGGGCCGTGCACGTGGTCTTCGTCACCGACTTCAGCCGGCTCCATTTCCAGTTGCAGACTTACCAGATTAGTCGCCAATGGGCGCAACAGCAGGTTTGCGTATTCAGCGTCACCTTCTTCGACGTCCACGCCGATCAGCAATTGGCCGCGGCCGTCTTGCTGAATCCACAGCTCTTTGCCTTGCCACATGACCGCGACGCGGGTGCAGGAAGTTTCCAGTTGCGTGCCGTCGGTGTCTTCAAGGATCAGCTGCAGGGTATCGCTCATGTTTTTTACGCTCTCGACGTTCAATTGATCTGGAATGGATAAACCGCGCCCAGTTTAAGGATTTGTGTCAGTTCATCCAGTGCCGTCCGGCACTCAAGCAGCAATTGCGGGTCCGCGAGATCGTTTTCGGTCATGCGGTCGCGGTAGTGCTTGTCGACCCATTCGGTCAGGCTGCCGTACAACGGTGCCGTCATGATAACCCCTGGGTTGACGGCCGCCAGTTCGGTTTCGTTGAGCGCGACGCGCAGTCGCAGGCAAGCCGGGCCGCCGCCGTTCTGCATGCTTTGCTTCAAATCGAACACTTTCACTTCGCGGATCAGGCCGCCGGAGCTGGTCAAACCTTGCAGGTACTGCCAGACGCGCTCGTTGCCACGGCATTCTTCCGGCACGATCAACAGCATCGAGCCGTCAGGACGCGACAGCAGTTGGCTATTGAACAGGTAGGAACGAACGGCGTCTTCCACGGTGACCGCGGAACGCGGTACGCAGATCGACTGAAATTTCCCACCGACTTTGGCGAGTTTGCTCTGCAATTCGGCCAGCATCTGCTCGGTGTCGAGGAACGCGTCCTCGTGATAGAACAGCACCTCGCCATTACCCACCGCGATCACATCGTTGTGGAACACACCCTGATCGATCACCGAAGGGTTCTGCTGAGCGTAGACCACGCCGTCATCACTCAGGCCGTGCAGACGGGCAACCGCCTGGGAGGCTTCGAGGGTCTGGCGGGCCGGGTATTTCTGCGGTGCAGGGTAACGGGTGTCGAACGCGCTGCGACCGAACACGAAGAACTCGACGCCTGCTTCGCCGTATTCACGGCAGAAACGGGTGTGGTTGGCTGCGCCTTCGTCACCGAACTGTGCCACGGCCGGCAAGGCGGCGTGGTGAGCGAAGTGTTTCTGGTCAGCGAACATCGCACCCAGCACACGGCTGGTGGTCGGGTGTTCGATGCTGCGGTGATATTTGCAGTTCAGGTTGGCCGCGGTGAAATGCACACGGCCATCTGCGGTGTCGGCACTCGGGCTGACAGTGGCGGCGTTGGCCACCCACATGCTCGACGCCGAGCAACTGGCAACTAGTAGCGGCATCGCATCTTTAGCCGCCTGCTCGATCACCTGAGCGTCGGTGCCGCTGAAACCCAAACGACGCAGGGCTGCCACGTCCGGGCGTTCCTGTGGTGCGAGCACGCCCTGTTGAAAGCCCATTTCCATCAGCGATTTCATTTTCGCCAGGCCTTGCAGCGCGGCTTCCTTCGGGTTCGAAGACTGCTGGCTGTTGCTCTGGGACGCGACGTTGCCGTAGGACAAACCGCCGTAGTTATGGGTCGGCCCCACTAGACCGTCAAAATTGACTTCATAGGATTTCATCAGCGAGGCTCCACGAGAATCTGTTGTTATAGGCATCAGTAACTAACTGTTCAGTGCGACCGAGTCGCGGCCATCGCGAGCAAGCTCGCTCCCACATGGATTGCACAAAACCTGTGGGAGCGAGCTTGCTCGCGAAGCGGTCTTACGACATCCGCACGCCCGGGGTTAGCGCGGCTGGCAAGGTCAGGCTCGGCGTTTCCAGCGAAGCAACCGGGTACGCGCAGTAATCTGCCGCGTAGTAGGCGCTGGCGCGGTGGTTGCCCGAGGCGCCGACACCGCCGAATGGCGCGCTGCTCGCAGCTCCGGTCAGCTGTTTGTTCCAGTTGACGATGCCCGCACGGCTTTCCAGCCAGAACTGCTGATAACGCGCTTCGGAATCCGACAGCAGACCGGCCGCCAGGCCATAGTCGGTGTCGTTGGCTTCAGCGATCGCCGCCTCAAAATCAGCGTAGCGGATCACTTGCAGCAGCGGGCCGAACAGCTCTTCGTCAGGGCGATCAGCCACTGCCGTGACGTCCAGAATGCCTGGGGTCAACAAGGCGGCTTGAGCTTGTGGTTGAGTCATTTCCAGCAATGCTACTGCGCCGTTACCCAGCAGATGTTCCTGCGCATCCATCAGTGCTTTCGCAGCGCCGAGAGAAATCACCGAACCCATGAACGGTGCCGGTTGCTGGTCAAACGCGCCGACTTCAATCGTACGGCTGACCGCGACCAGACGCGCCAGCAGTGTGTCGCCCCAGGCGCCCTGCGGCACCAGCAAGCGACGTGCACAGGTGCAACGCTGACCGGCGGAAATGAACGCCGACTGGATGATGGTGTAAACGGCAGCATCGAGGTCTGCGACCTGATCAACGACCAGCGGGTTGTTACCGCCCATTTCCAGCGCGAGGATCTTGTCCGGACGACCGGCAAACTGTTGATGCAGGTGATTGCCGGTGCGGCTCGACCCGGTGAAGAACAAGCCATCGATGCCCGGGTTCGCCGCCAGGGCGATACCGGTTTCACGAGCGCCTTGCAGCAGATTCAACACGCCTGCCGGCAGACCGGCTTCGATCCAGCACTTGACCGTCAGCTCCGCGACTTTCGGCGTCAGTTCACTTGGTTTGAACAGCACACTATTACCGGCCAGCAGCGCCGGCACGATGTGACCGTTCGGCAGGTGACCAGGGAAGTTGTAAGGCCCGAATACCGCGACCACACCGTGTGGCTTGTGGCGCAACACGGCGGTGGCGTCGCCCAACGGGCCGCTCTTCTCGCCGGTACGTTCGCGGTAGCTCTGCACCGAGATCGCAATCTTGTTGACCATGCTGGTGACTTCGGTCGCCGCTTCCCACAAAGGTTTGCCGGTTTCCTCACCGATGGTGCGAGCCAGTTCGTCAGCATTGTTCTTCAGCGCGGCGGCAAAGGCCTCCAGCACGGTGATGCGCTCTTCCAGGGTACGTCGGGCCCAGCTCGGGAATGCCTGGCGTGCGGCTTGCACAGCCGATTCAACCTGAGCAGTGGTAGCGCCTTCGCCGGCCCACAGCACTTGCTGGGTTACCGGGTTCAGCGACTGAAAGGCTTCACCCTGGCCGGCCAGCCATTCACCTGCGATGTATAGCGAATTCATTATTTCGACTCCCTGGCAGCGGACAACGGAACGGCGCGCACTTGATCGCCGGCGTTGAGTTGAAGACGTTTGGCGGTCAGTGGATCGACCACCAGCGTACCGGCGGCGAAACGCGCAGGAGCAGCAGTGATCCGGCAGTCTTCGCGCTTGCGGTTATGAATCAGGAACGGAGTGGCGTCGTCACCCGGCGTGCCGATGGCCAACACCAGCGCCTGGCTGTCGCGCACTGCGCGGATCTTGCCGGTTTCACACTCAACGGCAGGACCGGCGTCGAAGATGTCGACGTAGCCTTGATAGCTGAAGCCTTCGCTTTTGAGCATGGCCAACGCCGGCTCGGTGTCCGGATGAACCTGGCCGATCACGTTGCGCGCATCTTCCGACAGGAAGCAGGTGTACAGCGGGAATTTCGGCATCAGTTCAGCGATGAACGCCTTGTTGCCCACGCCGGTCAGGTAGTCAGCCTGGCTGAATTCCATCTTGAAGAAGTGACGCCCCAGGCTTTCCCAGAACGGCGAACGCCCGGCTTCGTCGGACATGCCACGCATCTCGGCAATGATCTTGTTGCCGAACAGTTGCGGGAACTCGGCGATGAACAGCATCCGCGCCTTGGCCAGCATGCGGCCGTTAAGGCCGGTGCGGTAGTCGGCGTGCAGGAACAGCGAGCACAGCTCGGAATTGCCGGTCAGGTCGTTGGCCAGGAACAGCGTCGGGATTTCGCGGTAGATGTTCAACTCCTGCGAAGCGCTGACCGTCAGGCCAACCCGGAAGTTGTACCAAGGCTCACGCAGACCAACGGCGCCGGCGATAGCGGAAATACCCACCACGCGGCCGTCATCGTCTTCGAGCACGAACAGGTAGTCCGCATCGCCCCGCCCGGCTTCGCCGCGGAAGGTCTTCTCGGCCCAGCCGACCCGATGGGCCAGACGTTCTTCATTGGCCGGCAAGGTGGTCAGGCCAGTGCCGGTGCTGCGGGCCAGGTCGATCAGAGCGGGTAAATCGCTGCTGCGTACGGGACGAACGATCATGCTATCTCCTCAAACGGGCCGCTTGCGCCACCCGTGAAACTCGCTGCTTTTTAGGCATTCTTTCCAAGCATTCTTTCCAGGCGTAGCAGCAGGTGTTAAACCGCCACCAGGCGCACGCTGGCACCTTCACCGACGCCCAGGGCTTCGGCCGCTTCAAGATCCAGGGTCACGGGTTTGCCCGGCGCGTAATCGAGCTCAAGCAAAACGGCGCGGTAATCCTGCAACTGGGCGTTGGCCACCAGGTACTGACGACCGGCGCCTTTGACCGGCTCGCCGATTTTCACCGGGACGACTCGGCTCTGGGCGATCGAACGGATCCCCGAGACACGGGCGTGCAGGGTCGGCCCACCGTCGAAAATGTCGATGTAGTGATCGGTCTCGAAGCCTTCGCGCATCAGTATGTCGAAGGTGATCTGCGCCCGTGGGTGCACCTGGCCCATCGCTTCTTGAGCGGTGTCCGGCAGCAGCGGCACATAGATCGGGTAATGCGGCATCAGCTCGGCCAGGAACGTCCGGCTCTTCAGACCGCACAGACGCTCGGCAGCGGCGTAGTTGAGGTCGAAGAAATTACGACCGATAGCATCCCAGAACGGCGAATCACCATTTTCATCGCTATAACCGACGATCTCGGTCACCACAGAATCGGCGAAGCGCTCCGGATGGCTGGCCACGAACAACAAGCGACCCCGGGAGTTGAGTTCCGACCAGGCCGATCCCACCAGCTCCGGCAGCACGTAGAAACTGGTCAGCAAACTGTTGCCGGTCAGGTCGTGGCACTGGGAGAGCACGTGGATCTTGTTATGAATCTTCAGCTCGCGAGAGGCGTGCACAAAGGTTTCATTACGGAAGCTGTAGAACGGCTCGGAATAACCGGCCGACGCAACGATGGCCGAGCAGCCCACCAGTTTGCCGGTAGCGGTGTCTTCGAGGACGAAGAAATAGCTCTCTTCACCGTTGAAGCTGACTTCGGCGGCGAACGAGGCTTCGCTTGCTGCGATCTTGTCGCTCAGGCGTTCAACGTCATCCGGCAAGGAAGTGACACCAATCGGGCTGTCCGCAGCCAGACGCTGTACCTCGCCCAGATCAGCCATTTGCGCGGGGCGCATCACCAGCATGGTGTCACTCCTTTCTCGTAAAACTCTTTTAGGAAAAATAACCGGGCCAGTCCTGAAACCACTCAGAGTCAACTGTGGGAGCGAGCTTGCTCGCGATGAGGCCCTGCCAGTCGCCATCAATGTCGACTGTCAGATAGCTATCGCGAGCAAGCTCGCTCCCACATTGAATCTGGCCCAGCATAAAAATTAGGTTCGACGCCTGAAATGTCAGGCGTCGAAGGGTCTATCAGGCTTGAGTCAGTTTCGCCGCAGCGCGCTCGAAACGATCCAGACCGGCATCGATATCGGCGTCTTCAACCACCAGGCTTGGCGCGAAACGAACCACGTCCGGGCCGGCTTGCAGAATCATCAGGCCTTCTTTTTCAGCGGCGTTGAAGATGTCCTTGGCCTTGCCTTTCCAGGCATCGTTCAGCACACAACCGATCAACAGGCCCATACCACGGACCTGGGTGAACAGGCCGTACTTCTCACCGATCTGTTCCAGGCGGGCCTTGAACTTGTCGTGCTTGGCGTTGACGCCGGCCAGCACTTCGGGGGTATTAACCACGTCGATCACGGCTTCAGCGACAGCACACGCCAGCGGATTGCCGCCATAGGTGGTGCCGTGAGTGCCGACGACCAGGTGTTTGGCCAGGTCTTCGGTGGTCAGCATCGCGGCGATCGGGAAACCACCGCCCAGGCTCTTGGCGCTGGTCAGGATGTCCGGGGTCACGCCGTAATGCTGGTAGGCGAACAGCTTGCCGCTGCGGCCCATACCGGTTTGCACTTCGTCAAAAATCAGCAGCGCGTTGTGCGCGGTGCACAGTTCACGGGCGCCTTGCAGGTACTCGAGTTCGGCCGGGATAACGCCGCTCTCGCCCTGGATCGGCTCCAGAACCACAGCGCAAGTCTTGTCGGAAATGGCGGCTTTCAGCGCGGCCAGATCGTTATACGGCACGTGGGTGATACCGGTGATCTTCGGACCGAAGCCATCGGAATACTTCGACTGGCCACCGACGTTCACAGTGAACAGGGTACGACCGTGGAAGCTGTTGAGCGCGGCGATGATTTCGTACTTCTCGCTGCCGAAACGATCGAAACCGACGCGACGGGCCAGCTTGAAGGCGGCCTCGTTGGCTTCGGCGCCGGAGTTGCAGAAGAACGCGCGATCGGCAAACGTGGCGTCGATCAGCTTATGGGCCAGGCGCAAGGCCGGCTCATTGGTGAAGACGTTGGAGACGTGCCACAGCTTGTTCGCCTGCTCGGTCAAGGCAGCGACCAGCGCCGGGTGCGCATGGCCCAATACGTTAACGGCAATCCCGCCGGCGAAGTCGATCAGCTCGCGGCCAGACTGGTCCCAGACGCGGGAACCGGCGCCACGAACAGGAATGAAAGCGGCGGGCGCGTAGTTGGGAACCATTACCTGGTCGAAATCGGCGCGTTGTACCGCAGCGTGCTCAACGGACATCGGAGTCTCCTGATGAGGAACACTCGCCTGAAACTGGCGAGCGATGGGGGGATTGTAAGGACAGTTTTCAGCCCGGCCTTGCCGCCAAGCGACAACTTCTTATAGCGCAAACCCCGGTTTTTCCCGGGTTTACGGCAATGCGACATATAGGGTCGCAAAGGCGCAGTTTAAACCGCCGGCACAGGTTATAGGCAGGGTTCTCGAGCGGTGCGGTAAATATGTACCGCACGAAACCAATCATCGTCTGTTTTGCTGGCGGCTCATCCAAAACGCTAAGGGAATAGCGCATGAGCCGATACGAGAACGATCGCCTTTCCACTACTGGAGGCAATGAATCCGCTACGCAGCCGGACGATCACTACCATCACCTGTTCAACAATCTGCCAGCCTGGGTATTAGAAGCATCGTCCAATACACATCGCGCCCTCAAGAACGCCACGCTTATGACGCCGGACTGGCATGGCACCGCAACACCCCAGCAGCACCAGTCGCTGAAAAAGCTCAGTCAGGAACATTGGACCCATCGAAATCGACTGGACTCGATGCTGTCGAAGCTGAAAAACGCACAGGCCTTCGCCGAACCGCTGCTGAGCGACGCCCTGAAAACCCGGTTTGACCTGGATCTGGACGTCAAAACCACCTTCCTGCGCCTGTACATCCCTCAAACCGTGGCGCTTTTCGGAATCAAGACTGGCGCCGCGCGCACCTGGACCGTGTCGATGCTCGACGCCGCCCTGCATAACTTTCAGGAATCGGAAACAGCGGCAGGGGCTTACGAGTCAGCCTCGACGTTCATCACCAAACCTTCGCCCACAGGGCAGTTCGATACGCTGCCGGCGGTCAAGCAAAAGCTCACTATCCCGGCCTTTACCCGGTTATGCCGGGAACTGGATATCGGCGCCCGGTACAACGCTTACCTCAAAGTCAATCTGGGGTTCTCCAACCCGGTGGCCGGTGCGGTGTTGAAATCGAAGGTGATCGGCTCGCACAAAACAGCACTCCAATCTGCGCTGCAGATGGCGCAAGCCCGAAAGGATATTCCGGCGGATGCCCATCTCTCGATCCTGCGCATTCTGGAAGGGCGTTCGGGCGCTCGACTGGATGGGCAGCCGCTGTATGGTCACGACCTGACAATGATGTCCTCCTCGGTGACCGGCATTGTCATTTTCGCGGCGAGCCTGGAGCGCGCACGCACGGCAACACGGATCATTGCCTACATTCCCGATGATCCAGAGCATCCTCTCAAGGAATACCCGAATACATCGGCGTTCATGACTGAGCTGACCCGCAAACTGCGCTCGCCCGCTTATCAAACGTTCTTTAGTCGTTTCGTCGACCACAAGGAACGAGGACACTTTTTCGCGGACCTCAACCGTCGCCTCCAGAGCGTGACCTGGCATCAACACCGACAGGGCGACCCACTGCCGAGCTGGCGCGAAACGCCCATCGACAAGCCTGATTTGCGGTTTTCGGCGATCCCGTTCAGAGCGGACCTGTGGAACCATCTCTATCAGCGACAGCTGAACAAGATCCTCAACGATGCAAGCACGCTCGCCGTATCCACCATCACTGCCGACAGCAACGCGCGATGGGCATTGTGGAATGCCTTCAGCAAAGTGGCCTCGACAATCCTTGAAATCGCGACGTTCGTTGCGTTGCCTTTCGTCCCGTTTCTCGGCGAATTGATGCTGGCCTACATGGCCTACCAGTTACTCGACGAAACCTTCGAAGGCATCGTGGACCTGGCCGAAGGGCTGAAAACAGAAGCGTTCGGGCATCTGATGACGTTCGTCGAAACGGTGGTTCAGGTGGGGACATTTGCCGTGGGCGGCGCCATCGCTGCCCGGACCCTCAGCCGTCTGCTCTCTCGTGAAGCTATTGCGCTTGTCGACCCACTCAAACCCATCACAACGCCCGAAGGAAAAACCCGCTACTGGAAGCCAGATCTCAAGCCTTATGAACAAGCACTCATTTTGCCGGAAGGAGCAAAACCCGATCATCTCGGCCTCTATCTAAACGAGGGCAAAACGCTGCTACCACTGGAGGGAAAACTGTATGCCGTGAAGCCCGACCGCGTATCAGGCACGTTTCAGATTGAGCATCCGAATCGAACTGATGCTTATCAGCCGCCGCTGCTGCTTAACAACCACGGCGCCTGGCACACAGAACTGGAGCAACCGCTGAACTGGGACCGAGAAAAGGTCATGCGCCGCCTCGGCCATAGCGTCGAGTCGTTCACCAACGCCGAGCGCGAACAGATCCTGCGGGTCAGCGGTTACCACGACAACGTAGTGCGCGAAATGCATGTCGAACATTATCGCCCGCCTTCGCTGCTGACAGACACGATCAAGCGTTTCAGGATCAACCGGGACATTGAAACTTTTATCGAACAGATCGGCAGCAACCAGCCCGAGCGCTATCGCAAGGCCGATCTGATCCTGCAACATCAATTGCTGACCAGCTACGACGATTGGCCTGTCGACACGCCAATGCCGGCACCGGAAACCCAAACACAAGCCTTCAGAAAACAAACGGCCGAACTTGCCCTGAAGCATCAAAAATCGCTGTTCGATACACGCTATCGCGCGCAGGAGAAAACCGACAACGTGCAGGTCCAGCGACTGCTCGACGACGTGCATGGATTGCCGACCGATGTCGCGCAAGAGCTGGTGAGCAATGCAACCGGGACCGAGTTACGCCAACTGCACAACGGTCGCGCGCCCCAACGGCTCAAGGAAGCAGCACTAAAAGCCATGGAGGCCGTACGCGCAACCCGAGCCAGTGAAGGCCTTTATTCCGACATTCTGGACAACACCGACACCCACCGACTGGCCTTGCAAAGCCTGAATTCGCTGCCCGATTTTCCCGCCGAGCTGCGTATTGAAGTGAGGGATTACGTCCATGACGGACTTGTGCGCGACAGCATTGGCCAGCCCGATGCACCGATCGTGAAAACACTGGTGCGCGCTGAAAAAGGCACTTACCAGGTTTATCAAGACAGCGAATCGGCGCCCGGTGATTTTTATCAGGGACTTTTTCAGGTGCTGCCGCTAGCACAGCGCAATGCGCTGAACCCATCTATAACAAATGCTCAGTCACTCAAAGTACGCATCGCCGAACATGCATCGAATCAACCGGCACTACGCAAGTTGTTCGCAAAAAACCCCCATCGAAAACCGTTCTACGATCCGACGACCATGCGCTTGCCCGGCGGCACAGAGGGTTACAGGCGCAGTTACTTCCCGACGCAATCCCTCAACGACCGTGCTCGCGAGGTTTACCCCAGCCTTTCCGAGGAGGAACTCCAGTCTGTTGTTCTCCAGTTACAAGCGCATCCCGATGGCGCGCGCATGGAGCTCTCACGCCTGGCCAGCGAGCTCTCGCGACTGCGTCAGGATCTGAACACCTGGCTAAACGACTCGCCCACTGTTCACCCGCAAACTCGAGTCCCCCTGAGCGAACTGGAACGACAGGCCGTTCAACACAATCGCAGGCTGCTGGCCCAGGAAATCCGGCGCAGCTGGCGTCGACAATCAGAGCGGGACCTCGATGGCCCGAATGACACGCCGCGCTACACACTCAGATTTGCCGGGCCGATTCTTGGCGATCTACCGACGCTGACGGTCGATTTCCCCCATGTGTCATTACTGTCCCTTGAAGGCAGTCATGCTGTGCAGGGTGTTCCCGAGTTTCTTCAGCGCTTCAACAGTTTGCGCCGCCTCGATTTAAAACGCTTTTCCCTGACCTCCCTCCCCGAGGCCATTCCTCGAATGACGGACCTTGATGCGCTGGTGTTAAGCGATTGCGGAATCAGGTTCGATGCAGCCAACTGGGCGAAACTGTCTTCATTGAACAAGCTGGTCATTCTGGATCTGTACCAGAACCCGTTCACTATGGTGCCCAGTGTCGAATCCATGCCTGAGCTTGTTCACCTGGACTTGAGCCGTACCGGCCTGACCGAGATTCCCGACAGCGTAGTTCGCCACCCCAAACTTGATACCGCCAAGCTGCTACACAACAGGATCAGTGAGCTGCCTTCGCAAATATTCGAAAGCCCGGTGTACACCAAACGCGCAATACACCTGACGCACAATCCGCTTTCGGATAACGCCCGAGAACTGATCAAGCATCACTACTTCGACAGCTCATACGATTTGGGTATCTATGCCCCAGAGGCGGACATCAACCGAGTCAGGGCGCTGTACCCGAACCTGGAGGTCGAACAGGCGAGCGAGTTTGTCTATGAACTGTCAGGCACCCTGGCAGACGGCCGGATCGAGCTGACAAACCTTGAAGCGGAGTTGGCACAACTGAGCAACGACTTGGCGGTATGGACCGCCAACCTTCCGGCCCGACACCCGTTGACGGGCGAACCGTTCACCGCCCAACAACAGCTTGTCGAGCACATGAACCGCGACCAGTTCAAACAGACGCTGGAGCAGTGCTGGCGGCATGAGAGCGAACATGATGATTTCAATGAGGCGCTGGAGCCCACCTATGATCTCGTTTTTGAATCCCATATCAACGGAGACCTGCCTACCCTGAGCGCCGACTTCAGTCATGTGACATCGCTGGAGTTACGCAGCGCCGACGGAGCGACCCGCGCCGGGCGGTTTCTGGAGTCTTTTCCCAACCTCAAAAGACTCAAGCTTCGCGCCTGTAATCTGGGCAATATTCCCGATGCTGTGTTCAAGATGGGTCAACTTCGGTCGCTCTCGCTCCCTGAATGCCGCGTCAGACTGTCAGCGGAATCGGCAAGTGCGCTGGCGGGAATGGGACAGCTCGATTATCTCGATCTGGCCCACAACCCCCTGGGGCAAACGCCTGATCTGAGTCAGATGATGGAGTTCGCGACCATACTGTTGAATGACACCGGTATCACCGAAATACCGCACGGCCTGCTGCAAATGACAGAGCTGCACTGGGCCGACCTCAGTGACAACGCCATCACCGAAGTCCCCAGCGACATGCTGGAACTGCCGGTGAAAATCGCTGAAAACATCAGTTTTCGAGGTAATCGGTTTTCCGAAGAGAGCCTGCTACGGCTGATCGGCTACTTCGAACGGACGGGCATGGACTTCGGCGTGGACGAGGTGATCAATCGAGGTGAGATGGAGGTCTCGACTTCTGAAGGCTCCGACATGGAGGAATAAATCAGCCTTCAGTTGGTGGCGCGGTTGCTCTGTCACCCACGCTCCGAGGGCACCGACGACAGTTCGAACGGGCTGCTGCTGCGCCGCTGGTTGCGATCTTCCCGCGGCGTGGCACCGAAGAAGTTGCGGTAGGCGCTGGAGAAATGCGGCCCCGAGGAGAAGCCACACGACAGGCCGATCTGGATGATCGACTTGCTGGTTTGCATCAACATTTGCCGGGCCTTGTTCAGGCGCAGTTCCAGGTAATACTGGCTCGGCACACGGTTGAGGTATTGCTTGAAGATCCGCTCCAGCTGCCGACGGGACACGCACACATGCTGGGCGATTTCGTCAGTGGTCAGCGGCTCTTCGATGTTGGCCTCCATTAGCAACACGGCTTGCGTGAGCTTCGGATGGCTGGAGCCGAGACGGTTCTGCAGCGGAATGCGTTGGCGTTCGCCGCCTTCGCGGATGCGCTCGACCACCAGTTCTTCCGACACCGCACCAGCCAGTTCGGCGCCGTGGTCGCGGGCCAGCACAGCCAGCAACAAGTCGAGTACCGACATGCCGCCGCACGCGGTCAGACGATCGCGATCCCAGTCGAACAGATGGCTGGTAGCAATGACTTTCGGGAAACGTTCGGTGAAATCGTCCTGCCAGCGCCAATGCACGGCAGCGCGATAACCGTCGAGCAAACCCAGTTGGGCCAACGGGTAAACACCGGCAGACAAACCGCCAATCACGCAGCCAGCACGCACCAGTTGTTTCAGCGAACTACTGAGTGCCGGCGCGAGTGTGGTCGGTGGCTCATCGGCGAGCAGAAACAGTTTCTGGAAGTTTTCGAGCTTGCCGGCCCACGGTTCACCCGGCAATTGCCAGGCGCCTTCAGTCGGCGGTTCGGCCTGCAAAAACGACAGTTCGTAGACAACGTCCGGATGCACACGCTGGGCAACACGCAAGGCCTCCTCAGCCAGCGCAAGCGTCAGTGCTTTAGTGCTGGGCCAAATCAGGAAACCAATTCGATGGGCAGTCATGGCGGGCAATCCGAAACGAAAACAGTGATGAAGGCATGGGCCAATGCTAGCCCGTAAATGAACGCAAATCTCAAAACCAGCCGCGATCTAAATGTGGGAACTGGCTTGCCGCCCCCCCCTGTAGGAGCTGTCGAGTGAAACGAGGCTGCGATCTTTTGATTTGAAAAATCAAGATCAAAAGATCGCAGCCTCGTTTCACTCGACAGCTCCTACAAGGGATTAGGGGTTGGCCTCTAAATTGCGAAGCATGCACTATCCCGGTGCACAACGGCAGTCCTGATTACTTGAGGCTGCCCGAGAGGAATTGTTGCAAACGTTCGGACTGTGGATTGACCAGCACCTCACGCGGGTTGCCGCTTTCTTCGACGACACCTTTGTGCAGGAAAACCAGCTGGTTCGACACTTCACGGGCGAAGCCCATTTCGTGAGTCACCACCACCATGGTCCGGCCTTCCAGCGCCAGTGCCTGCATGACTTTCAGCACGTCGCCGACCAGTTCCGGGTCGAGTGCCGACGTCGGTTCGTCGAACAGCATCACCTCAGGTTCCATCGCCAGCGCACGGGCAATCGCCACACGCTGCTGCTCGCCGCCGGACATGTGGCCCGGGTAAGCATCTTTACGATGAGCCACACCGACCTTGTTCAGGTAGTGCTCGGCCTTCTCACGGGCTTCGGCCTTGGACATGCCGAGCACGTGGACCGGCGCTTCCATGATGTTTTCCAGCGCGGTCATGTGCGACCACAGGTTGAAATGCTGGAACACCATCGACAGGCGCGAACGCATGCGTTGCAGCTGTTTCGGGTCGGCCGCTTTCAGCGCGCCGTCCTTGTTGGCGACCAGTTTCAGCTCTTCGTTGTTGAGCAGAATCTTGCCCGCGTGCGGCTGCTCCAGCAGGTTGATGCAGCGCAGGAAGGTACTTTTGCCGGAGCCACTGGAGCCGATGATGCTGATCACATCGCCAGCCGCCGCTTTCAGGGACACGCCCTTGAGCACTTCGTGACTGCCATAGCGTTTATGCAGGTCTTGGACTTCAAGTTTGTACATGCGGTCGGTTCTCACAAAAACAGTCAGTCAGTCGTTGAGCAAGCGCCCGTGACGCAGCGCTTCGCGCCCCGCCACCTTGGCCAGCCAGAAACCGGGTTGGGCATAACGCAGCCGTTCAATGGCAAACAGCACCCCGGACGTACCAGCACACACCGTGCTGACCCGATCCGATAACGGATCGATCACTTCGAAAATCTCATCGCCGGCTTCAATCCATTCACCGGGTTTACGCAAGAAACTGATCACGCCAGGGTGTGGCGCAAACAGTAATTCGGTGCCTTCGAACGGCATGCCTTCGCAAGCATCCTGCGCAGGTTTTGGCCATTCGCCGCTGATCAAGCCTTGCTCGGCGAGGAACGCCAAAATGCCTTCGGCGTAAGCGCAGGCTTCAGCGCGACCGGTATCGGCCTGACCACCTAATTCAATGGTAGTCGCCAGGCAGGCCAGGGGAATCTGCGCATCAGGAAACAGACGCGACAGACGCAACCACGGCAACGAGCACGCTTCGTCAAAGGAACTGCCGCCGGAATCTTCCGCCAACAACCCCACCTTCACGTCCAGGTGCGCGGCCAACGAACGCCATTGCGGCCAGTGTTGCGGCAAGGCGTACATGTGCAGTGCCGCTTCGGCATCGCAATGCAGATCCAGCACCACGTCAGCGGTGCAGGCATGGCTGAGCAAAATGCGTTGCATGCCTTGCAACTGACTGGCGGCTGGCGGCAATGCGGCGAGTACATCGCTCATGGCCTGACGGATCAGCTGAATATTGGCGTGCGGATCATCACCCAGGCGCCCTTCCAGCTCGGCGGCCACTGGCGCGCTCAGCTCGACGAAATCCCGGTTGAAATTCTTGCCGCTGCCCGCCTCAAAACGCCCTTGATGATTGCCTTGAAGCAGTTGGCCGAGGCCCAGTGGATTGGCCACCGGCACCAGTTCGATCACACCGTTGAGCAAGCCTTGGGCTTCGAGTTCGGTCAGGCGCTTTTTCAGCTCCCAGGCCGTACGCATGCCCGGCAATTCATCGGCGTGCAGGCTGGCCTGGATGTAGGCCTTGCGCTCGCCACCGCCGAAGCGGAACACCGAAATCTGGCGTTCGCTGCCCAAGTGATTCCACGGCAATGAATGATCGATGCGTTCCATATCAGTGCTTCCGCGGGGCCAGATAGCCCAGCCAGCGGCGCTCGGCCAGTTTGAACATCCGCACCAGAATGAAGGTCAGGCACAGGTAGAACACGCCGGCAGTGATGTAGGCTTCGAACGGCAGGTAGAACTGAGCGTTGACCGTGCGCGCGGCACCGGTGATGTCGATCAGGGTCACGATGGACGCCAGACTGGTGGTCTGCAGCATCATGATCACTTCGTTGCTGTACTGCGGCAGCGCCCGGCGCAGGGCCGACGGCAGCAGGATGCGCTTGTACAACTTGTAGCGCGACATACCCATCGCCTTGGCCGCTTCGATCTCACCATTCGGCGTAGCGCGCAGGCTGCCGGCGATGATTTCAGCGGTGTAGGCGCTGGTGTTGATCGCAAAGGCCAGGCACGCGCAGAACGTCGCGCTGGACAGCCACGGCCAGAGGAAGCTTTCACGTACCGCTTCGAACTGCGCCAGACCGTAGTAGATCAAAAACAGCTGCACCAGCATCGGCGTGCCGCGGATCACGTAGGTGTAGAGCCAGGCGCTCATGTTGACGGCCGCGTTTTTCGAAACGCGCATCAAGCCCAGTGGCAACGCGCACAGCAGACCGAAAAACAGCGACAGCGCGAGCAACTTGAGGGTGGTCACCAGGCCGCCGAAGTACAGCGGCAGGGCCTCCCAAATGACGTTGTAGTCGAAGATCATAGATCAGCCGCCCTTACGCCTACCGAGTAGCGCTTCTCAAGGTGACGCAATGCCAACAACGAGACACTGGTGATCACCAGGTACATCGCCGCCACTGCGAGGAAGAAGGTGAAAGGCTCGCGGGTAGCATCTGCCGCCTGCTTGGCCTTGAACATCATGTCTTGCAGACCCACCACCGAAATCAGCGCGGTGGCCTTGGTCAGTACCAGCCAGTTGTTGGTGAAGCCCGGAATCGCCAGGCGAATCATCTGCGGCACCAACACCCGGAAGAACACCTGAAAACTGCTCATGCCGTACGCCATGCCGGCTTCTGCCTGACCTTTCGGGATCGCCATGAAGGCACCACGGAAGGTTTCCGACAGGTACGCACCGAAGATGAAGCCCAGGGTGCCGATACCGGCGGCCAACGGGTTCAGGTCGATGTAGTCGTCAAAACCGAGCATCGGCGCGACACGGTTGAGCAGGTCCTGACCACCGTAGAAAATCAGCAGGATCAGCACCAGGTCGGGAATACCGCGGATCACCGTGGAATACAGGTCGCCCAGCCAGGCCAGCCAGCGAATCGGGGACAGACGCAGCGCAACGCCGATCAGACCCAGAACAATGGCCAAGACCATGGACGACAAGGCGAGCTGAAGCGTCAGCCATGCGCCATCGAGGATGACAGCCCCGTAGCCTTTCAACATGATTCAGGTCCTCGAAAAGGGGGATGAAAAAATGGCGCAAACCTCAGAGATCCTGTTGCTTGCGCCATTTCGGACTTGTCGCCGGGACGTGTTACTTGCCGTAGATATCGAAGGCGAAGTACTTGTCCTGGATTTGCTTGTACTTGCCGTTCTCGCGAATGGCGGTGATCGCGGTGTTGATCTTGTCTTTCAGCGCGTCACCCTTGCGAACTGCGATACCCACGCCGTCGCCGAAGTATTTGACGTCGGTGAAGGCCGGGCCAACGAAGGCGAAACCTTTGCCGGCGTCGGTTTTCAGGAAACCGTCATCCAGCAGCGTAGCGTCTGCCACGGTGCCGTCGAGGCGGCCAGCGGCGACGTCGAGATAAATTTCGTTCTGCGAACCGTAAGGCTTGATCTCGGCACCCAGCGGGGCCAAGACTTCGCGGGCGAAACGCTCGTGGATCGAACCACGTTGCACGCCGATGTTCTTGCCCTTGAGCTCAGCCAGGCTGTCGCTGACTGGCGTGCCGGCCTTCATGACCAGGCGAGCCGGGGTGTTGTAATACTTGTTGGTGAAGTCCACGGACTTCTTGCGGTCTTCAGTGATCGACATGGACGACAGGATCGCGTCGATCTTGCGCACTTTGAGTGCAGGGATCAGACCGTCGAACTCTTGCTCGACCCAAACGCACTTGACCTTCATCTCTTCGCACAGAGCGTTGCCGATGTCGTAGTCGAAACCAACGATGCTGCCGTCCGGCGCTTTGGAAGCGAACGGAGGGTAAGCCGCTTCGATACCAATTTTCAGAGGCTTTTCATCGGCGAAAGTCGGCAGGGACAGCACGGACAGTGCCAGGGCGCCAAGCAGCACGAGTTTCTTCATCTTGGGACTCCATCGGTAAAGGGCTAAAACGGCAGAGTGAGCGACAGCCCAATATGCGAATGAGTGGAACCGCAAAGCGGTGCTGCGTTGCAGGAATCGCGCGCTTTTTTCAACGCGAGCAACAACGAGCGAGTGATCGGCATTCTAACGACAGGCCCGAAGCCGATATTTCTTCAATGCGACAACTAATTACAGAAGCACCGAGAAAGCCGCTTGGGCGCGTTGACAGCCTTGCAAATTCATGCAAGAGCAAAAGACAGTGAACCGATCTATGCTGCAAATTGCGGGCCTATTATTGGCAAACCCTTCTAATCCGGCAAGCGCAGCGTTGAGTCTTATTTTTAAAGCGGGCTATAGAGGCCGAATGACGGGGCTTTGCGTTTCCCAATGCCCCGTATCGGAGCGAGAGGTTACACATTCAGTTACTTGAAAGGTGATGGGTAACAGTGGGAAATCACCTACAGGTGAAGCCGATAATTATTGGCCGTTGTTGTTGTGGCGCCTGACAGATCGCCATCGCGAGCAAGCTCGCTCCCACAGGGGGTCTGCGCCTGGCACAGATTTTATGCTCACTGGAGATCAACTGTGGGAGCGAGCTTGCTCGCGAAGAGGCCCGACGTGCCACTGCAAAAACATCAGGCAATAAAAAGCCCCACCAGGCGCAATGCCGGGCGGGGCTTCGATGACTCAGGAACCGCTGTTAAGCGACGTTCATGATCTTGTGTTCATCAATCAAATGCTGCACCACACCCGGATCTGCCAAGGTGGAGATATCCCCCAACCCATCGTATTCGGCCGTAGCAATCTTGCGCAGAATCCGGCGCATGATTTTGCCCGAACGAGTTTTCGGCAGGCCCGGCGCCCACTGGATGACATCCGGCGAAGCAATCGGACCAATCTCCTTACGCACCCAGTTTTTCAGCTCCAGACGCAGTTGCTCGCTCGGCTCTTCGCCACCGATCAACGTGACATAGACATAAATGCCCTGCCCTTTGATGTCGTGCGGCACACCGACCACGGCCGCTTCGGCGACTTTCGGGTGGGCGACCATCGCGCTTTCGATCTCGGCGGTGCCCATACGGTGGCCGGACACGTTGAGCACGTCATCCACGCGACCGGTAATCCAGTAGTAACCGTCTTCGTCACGACGCGCACCGTCACCGGTGAAATACATGCCGCGGAACGTCTTGAAGTAGGTATCGACGAAGCGGTCATGGTCGCCATACAGTGTCCGCGCCTGGCCTGGCCACGAATCGAGAATCACCAGGTTGCCCTCGGCAACGCCTTCGATGATGTTACCCAGGTTATCCACCAACGCCGGCACTACACCGAAGAACGGACGTGCAGCAGAACCCGGCTTGAGCGCGTGCGCACCCGGTAGCGGGCTCATCATGTTGCCGCCCGTTTCGGTCTGCCACCAGGTGTCGACGATCGGGCAACGGGACTGGCCGACGTTCTTGTAGTACCAGTCCCACGCTTCCGGGTTGATCGGCTCACCGACCGAACCCAACAGACGCAGGCTGCTGCCATCAGCGCCTTCAACGGCGGCCTTGCCCGACGCCATCATCGCGCGGATCGCCGTTGGTGCGGTGTAGAGGATGTTGACCTTATGCTTGTCGACGATTTTCGCCACCCGGGTGATGTCCGGGTAGTTCGGCACACCTTCGAACAGCAGCGTGGTCGCGCCATTGGCCAGCGGGCCGTAGACGATGTAACTGTGGCCGGTGACCCAACCGACGTCGGCGGTGCACCAGTAGACTTCGCCCGGACGGTAATCGAACACGCGTTCGTGAGTCATCGCCGCGTACAACAGGTAGCCGGCGGTGGTGTGCTGTACACCCTTCGGCTTACCGGTCGAACCGGAGGTATAAAGGATGAACAGTGCTTCTTCAGCGCCCATCTCTTTCGGCGCGCAGACACTGCCCGCCACTTTCATCAGGTCTTCGTACCAGATGTCGCGATGCTGGTTCCACTTGATGTTGCCGCCGGTGCGCTTGCACACGATGACTTTCTGAATGCTGCTGGTTTCCGGGTTGGTCAGCGCGTCGTCGACGTTGGTCTTGAGCGGGATCTTCTTGCCGGCACGAACACCTTCGTCGGCCGTGATCACCACTTTGGATTTGCAGTCGATGATCCGGCCAGCCAGGGCTTCCGGCGAGAAACCGCCGAACACCACCGAGTGAATCGCGCCGATCCGGGTGCAGGCCAACATGGCGACCACGGCTTCGGGGATCATCGGCATATAGATAGTCACCACGTCGCCGCGGTGCACATCCTGGCCACGCAGGGCGTTGGCGAACTTGCAGACTTGTTCGTGCAGCTCGCGATAGGTGATGTTGCGGCTTTCGGCAGGGTCATCCCCTTCCCAAATGATCGCGATTTGATCGCCGCGCTCGGCCAGATGACGGTCGAGGCAGTTGTAGGAAACGTTCAGGGTGCCGTCGGCGAACCATTTGATGTCGACATGGTGATCGTCGAAGGAAGTCTGTTTCACCGTGGTGAAAGGCTTGATCCAGTCGAGGCGCTTGGCTTGTTCGCGCCAGAAGCCGTCCGGGTTAACGACGGACTGCTGGTACATGGCCTTGTAGGTCGCCTCGTCAGTCAGCGTGTTGGCCAAAACCTCGGGACGAACGGGATACAGAGAAGCCGCACTCATCTTTGTTACCTCGGTGGAATAGTTGTTTTTGTATGACCCAGTTGTAGCCGGGCCGGGCCTATAGAACCATTCGACGATGGTAGTAACAAGCCCCTACAAAATGTCGTGACTATTCCCACAGGTTTTGTGCAAACGCTCTATTCCGGCCGCCAACGGTCAATGTAGGAGCTGCCGAAGGCTGCGATCTTTTGATCTTCGAGGACCGCCAAGATCAAAAGATCGCAGCCTTCGGCAGCTCCTACAGGGATTGTTACGAAATTCGCCAAAGGTGTTTATCAAAAGCACGCCTATATGAATGTAAACCCCACGCCTAAAATCAGCCTCGCCAACCAGGCAACGTGATTAACCAAGTTGCAGCCCCCACGAAGGCAGTTAATCCAAAACCAGTACTTAAGTTCTACACGCAACCCCAAAAAGGTTGCGTGACCCCACTCGACCTCTAAAAGGTAAATCTGAAATGAAAGCTTTATTAGTTCTGGCCCTCAGCAGCCTGTGCGCAACCGCCATGGCAGACGAGGTCCCGACTGATGTCGCGCAGCAGCAACCCGCCATCGAGGAATACACTTACTCCACTCACCTGGACATCGCCAAAGTTATCTCCATGAGCGAAATCCCGAATGTGTGCGAAGTTGTTCCGGCGAAAATGGAATACGACGACTCCAAAGGCCAACGCCATATTCTGCGCTACAGCGTTATGGGTAACGGTTGCTCTAACGGCTAATCACCCGCTCTTACTCTCCCAAGGTTCGACCCACCCGCCCGCTATTAAGGCAGATGAAGCGCCGAACCTTACGCATCGATTTATTCGATTGCTTCAAGCGTTTATTTGCGCTTTTTAATCAAGTTAACTGGCGTAGTATCAATTCCACACCAAGGCACACAACGCCAACGAACCTGGAGCCACCACCATGAAAACCAAACTGATCCTCGCCCTGACCCTCTCCGTCCTGGCCGCTAACTCCTTCGCCGCTGACGGCTACGACCGTACCGGCTCGGCAGCATTCACCACTGAAGCGGCTGTCGCTTCTGATGGTTACGACCATACCGGCTCGGCGTCTTTCGCCTCTGATGGCTCCGATCACACGGGCGCTGCCAAACTCGCTTCTGACGGTTTTGATCACACCGGCGCTGCCAAAGTGGCTGCCGATGGTGCGGACCACGTGGGTGCAGCTCGCCTCAGCTGATCATCGAGCGTGACTTTACAGCCCGACCTCGGTCGGGCTTAGTTGTGTCTGGAGCCATCGAAAACCGACTCAAAACACAACATGTAGTGAAAAAGGCGATTTTCTGGCTGTTTTTTGAACAAAAAAATTGCCCGCCAAAATTTATGAAAAAAAATCTGCACCCGCGACATCCAGCCAAAGCCCTGTAAACCCTCGCTCCGACCGAAAAACCCTCCGTCTCGTCCGCTACATGCGCGGATTCGCCCCACCACGACCGCAAAAATTTCCCTATAATGCCGGCTTAAACGGGCCTGCAATATTCCCTTACAGGGATAACAGCCAGTCTGAAGCCCACGCCGAAGTCTTCACCGATTTCTGCGCCCGTCAGAGGCTCTCGGAACCCCGTACAAAATTATGTTTATTTGCCTGCGTGTACCGCTGCAAAAAACGCTATCCAACGCGGCCAGTACGGTCGTGTGAAAAACCAACCTATCAGTTTTCACACGGGCATCTGGCCCTCACGCAGGAGACGACACGTCATGCTGAGCTGGGACGAATTCGACAAAGAAGACAGCGGCGAAACCGTTGTAAAAGGCGCCAACGCTGGGCACGCAACTGAAGCCAACATGGACCGCCTCGACACCGCTGGTGGCGTCGCGGCTCAAGAAGCCCGCGCTGTAACCGCGTCCGACTCCGCCGCAATCGCCCGTGCAAAAGCTGCCCTGGACAACCTCGACATCGCCGAAGGCCTCGCCGAACTCGAAGGCGCCTCCGCCCGTGTGGCTGTCGACGAAAAGCGCATGATCAACTGCCGCGCCGACCTCAACCAACTCGTGCCATTCAAGTACGACTGGGCCTGGCAGAAGTACCTGGACGGTTGCGCAAACCACTGGATGCCGCAAGAAGTCAACATGACCGCCGACATCGCCCTCTGGAAAGACCCAGAAGGCCTGACCGACGACGAGCGCCGCATCGTGATGCGCAACCTCGGCTTCTTCTCCACCGCCGACTCCCTGGTTGCCAACAACCTGGTGCTGGCCGTGTACCGCCTGATCACCAACCCGGAATGCCGCCAGTACATCCTGCGCCAGGCATTCGAAGAGGCGATCCACACCCACGCCTACCAGTACTGCATCGAATCGTTGGCCATGGATGAAGGCGAGATCTTCAACATGTACCACGAGATCCCATCGGTCGCGAAAAAAGCCACCTGGGGCCTCAAATACACCCGTTCGATCTCCGATCCGAAGTTCGAAACCGGCACCGTCGAAACCGACAAAGAGCTGCTGCGCAACCTGATCGCCTACTACTGCGTTCTGGAAGGCATCTTCTTCTACTGCGGCTTCACCCAGATCCTCTCCATGGGTCGCCGCAACAAAATGACCGGCGTCGCCGAACAGTTCCAATACATCCTGCGCGACGAATCCATGCACCTGAACTTCGGCATCGACGTGATCAACCAGATCAAAATCGAAAACCCACACCTGTGGGATGCCGAAATGAAGGAAGAAGCTTCGCAGATGATTCTGCAGGGCACTCAGCTGGAAATCGAATACGCTCGCGACACCATGCCTCGCGGCGTGCTGGGCATGAACGCGGCGATGATGGAGGACTACCTGAAGTTCATCGCTAACCGTCGTCTGTCGCAGATTGGGTTGAAGGAAGAGTATCCAGGGACGACGAATCCGTTCCCTTGGATGAGCGAGATTATGGACTTGAAGAAAGAGAAGAATTTCTTTGAGACTCGGGTTATTGAATATCAGACTGGTGGTGCGCTTAGCTGGGATTGATTTTTTGATCACTCATTTCACTAGCACGTGAATACCTGCCGTCAAATGTGAAACGGATGTACCAAATAGGGCTGCCAATGGCAGCCCTATTTCTATTGAGCTGACATAAATTTTCTAGGAGTTAACGCGAGCCGTCAGAAGTCAGGCATCTGAGACGCTGCCCGTAGAAAAATGAACGAGTGAATTCAAACACCTCGCACCAATCAAGCGGCCCGTAGACGCTCCTCTGATCAATCAGCGAGAGCGCTCGTGATCTCCGACATCATTTCTCCAGCTCAAAGCGAGCGATGCGAATTCTCTGTTCCTAGACTTTCTGTTGCTCTAGGATCAGCACTTGCTATACGGAGTAACGCCTTGGCGTTGAAAAAACCCGGTTGTCCCTACGCGTAGTGCCGACTCACCGCCACTGAATGACCGTCGCTTCTATAAAACTGTAGGGATATTTGAGCACGAGGTCGGCAGCTAGTTGAAAAAACCGCGTTGCCTAGTCGTCTTAGACCACGATCTAGCCAGCTCTCTAGCCTAAAATGAATGTCCGGTTTAATTAGACCTAAAGTCTACGATGGCATAATTGCACCACTCGCAAGCGCGATGTACATTGCAACAACCTCGATACGAAATATCATGGAGCCATTATGCCAGGACCGCAAGTTGACAAGTTACATGAGCGAATTTCGCAGGCGATGTCTAGATTTTCCGACCTAGATGGAGCAGTAGAGTCGGTACGCCAGGAGCTAGACACCCTCAGTCCTGGATTGGCAACCATGCTCCACGCTGAAATCGAGGAGGCGAAGTCATTAGTAGCCCTTCAATTCGAACAAATCGAAATCCTTCATCGCTACTCCGTTATCAAGAAACGCCCTCAATGGTATTTCGGACCGAAGCCCTCCGATCTCCACTGGCCAGCAGTGCGAGGGTATCTCGTCAACAGCAAGGGCTGGGACGAAGATGACGTTGAAGGTATCAATGATGCTTCCAATGAGGTCGTCTCTCTACTGGAAAGCCCTAAACAGCAGCAGTTCTCCTGCCGTGGTTTAGTTCTAGGTTACGTACAGTCCGGAAAAACCGCGAACATGACTGCTACGATAGCGAAGGCGCTGGATGCCGGGTACAACACCGTGATTGTCCTCGCAGGCCTGACCAACACGCTTAGATATCAGACCCAGCTAAGATTTTTCGATGATCTTGTTTCTCGCAATCCTCTGAACTGGCAGGTTCTCACGCCGAACGACCGGGATAGAGATTTCAGAGCTCCGCCACAAGGTGGTTTCTTGTCCCATACGGACAAGGCGCAACTGGCCGTAATTAAAAAGAACGTTTCGCCACTTGGGCAACTGAAGCTTGCGATAGAGCGGACGATGCCCGCCGTGTTGGGCAAACTACGAATTCTCGTCATTGACGACGAGTGTGATCAGGCCAGCGTTAACGCAGCACGTAGCGAGTTAGAAACTACTGTCATCAACGAACGAATTCGAGAGATTCTCTCCCTTCTTCCTGCTGTAACCTACGTGGGCTATACCGCAACCCCGTTCGCGAACGTACTCATCGATCCATATCGGCAAGAAGGTCAACAGCTGGACGATCTTTACCCCCGAGATTTCATTACCGCTCTGCCCCTACCCGCATCATACTTCGGAACCGAGAGGCTCTTCGGCAAGCCGCCAATAGATCCCGCAAACGTGCTTCCCGAGGAAGAAGGTCTCGATATGATTCGGGAAATTCCTACTGAAGAAATAGCACTACTCCAGCCGCGTAGCATGCGGGAGAGGGATGATTTTCAGCCTTCAATGACCGAAAGCCTGAGAAGATCGATTCTTTATTTTCTGGCGTGTTGCGCGGCCCGCCATTTTCGTGGGCACTCGAACAAGCATATGACAATGCTGGTTCACACCTCAGCCTATGTTACAGCTCATGAACGGGTCTCAGCTTTGATCGAAGGCTGGATAGATGTACACCGCGCAGGACTCCTCGACCGAAGTAGTGCAGTTGGGCAGCAGATCGAGCAGATCTGGGCCGAGGAGCAAGGACGGCTTCCTGCGAATATCACTAATGCTATTCCAGTTAGCGTTGAACATATTTTCGACATCATGCCGAAGGTACTTAAAGCGCTGGAATTTCCAATAGAGAACGGAGGGAGTGAAGATAGGATTGATTACACTAATACACCTAAGACATACATTGTTGTGGGGGGGTCTATTCTCGCCCGTGGGCTGACTCTCGAAGGCCTAGCAGTCAGCTTTTTTCTCCGTACTGCGGACCAATACGATACGCTTCTACAGATGGGCCGCTGGTTCGGTTTCAGGCCCGGCTACGAAGATCTCCCGCGGATATGGATGCCAGAATCATTGAAGCTTCGATTTCGCGAGCTTGCCTCTATCGAGCAAGAAATCCGCGACGATATCAAACAGTACCAGCTCTGCGAATTGACGCCGATGCAGATAGCCGTTCGTATTCGCTCGATTCCCGGTATGGCTATTACAGCAGCTACAAAGATGCGGGCCGCTCGCCGATGCGCTGTAAGTTACTGGGGAACCCACCGGCAAACATTCCGCTTCGAACATAGGAACATTGTGCAACTCCGAAAGAACTGGGGAGCTGCTGCTGAGTTGGTCAGCCGCGCAGACGCGCTTCAGCTTCGAGATGAAGAAGCTGCCGCAAATAGAAAGCAAGTATGGCGTGACGTTCCCAAATCTTCGATCCAGCGTTTTCTGGAAACATATGAAACGCACGCTACTCATACTGATCTAAGTCGCCAGATACTTCTACCATTCATAAGCGGCGATGATCCTAGACTGGCCAAGTGGAACATAGCCTTCATCGAGCCCGCCACAGGAGAGCAATCAAATGAGACTCTCGGCAGTGCAGGAAATATCACCATGGTTAAGCGTTCCAGACTTGACGGAGCCGGTGATGCTGACATAAAAGCCTTGATGTCGAAGCAAGATATCCTTTCCGATTGCTTTGACATCGATGCAGGCGATCATAGTTGGGATGAACTAAAGGACCTAAGACGTGAGAATGTAGGTGAAGTGCCTCTTCTACTACTTTACGTTATCGACAAGCTTTCCAAACCAACAAGAGAGGGTACCGTGCGCAGGCTTTTGGACGCCGACCACGACGTACTAGCTTACGGAATCGTTTTTCCAGGCTCAGTTACCGAAAGTGGTAGCTACGTATCTGTCGAATTGAAGGCACTATCTGCTGAAGACATCGAGGCCATAGCGACAGAAGAAGCTTCCCAGGTTGAGGCAGCAGGCGTTAAGTGAGTACGTGCATATGACTGCTAGAAATATGTGGGGAGTGCTACGTAGTGGTGGCGATATTGGTGGTGACTTTGAGATTCGCACGATTCCTACCGACGTCATCACTCCCGCGGGCAGGGTACGCCTAGCGCTGGGTCCAAACGAAGAGCCTCGAGTTCTTCTGCCGTTAAGTGAGCGCGAAACGCTTTCGCGCTCAGGTACCGCAGACGCCCTTTCGTTGACCGTATCTTGTTTTACCCATAAGGGGCACTCAGTCAGGTTCATTGATTTAGTCTGCCTCTCAAAGGATCTAGATACTGTATTCGCAGAGTTTGTTGATGAAATGCTTGCCAGAGTTGCCACCGGCATCAGTTGCATTTCAGCCATCGAGTCCACGATTGAGGATTTTCGCTCCCTCTTAATGCAATCAAATGATAAGGAGGTTGCCCCCAACGTAGTTGTTGGTCTGGTAGGAGAGCTACTAATTCTCAACCGCCTATTGGACCTTTCCGCTACTGGATGGCGAGCATGGAGCGGTCCATCTGGTGATAGGCATGACTTTCGCAGGGACAGTATTTCGCTTGAGATCAAGTCGACAGTCCGTACAGGAAATCCAATCATCGTAATAAACGGTCTTGACCAACTGGAACTTCCGGAAGATGGCAGCCTTCATCTTCTGCATTTTATATTGGAACCAGTATTTGGCGGAAGCCTCAGCATATGCAGCCTAGCTACAAGTGCTCTGAAAAAAGCAGATGAGCCGAATGGGCTTCGAAGTCAACTCGCCGCAATTGGATGCGAGGACTTCGACAAACCTCGGTGGAATCGCCATTCCTTCCGGATTCAATCTGAATCTCTCTACGAAATCAGGGACGGATTTCCTCGATTGACCTCATCAATGCTCTCAACGGGAGTAGCACACGCAGGTCTATCTTCCATTACCTATGCGGTTGATCTCTCGTTCGCCTCACAATTTTTGAGCTCTGACAACACTTATAGAATGATCGAGAGGGAGCTTAGCGGATGCCTATAAAGCCTTTGGAGCTTTTCTCGGAGCCTTTTGGTTCAACCGGAAACATCGGTGATAATATTCGTCGACTTCTTGGAGCACCCACACTCGATCCGCTCCAGACGGTAATTCGTGAGTCCTTACAAAACATCGCAGATGCTGCAAAGCTCGGGATTGGTCCAAAGATAGAAATAAGAATTCGCCGACTTACAGAGAGTCAGCGGTTGGCTCTTGAATCCAAAGTTCTAATATCCCTACCTGCCGCTGAGCATTCGCGAACAGCTCTTCGAAATTCGCTTTCACAAAAGGAACTTATTGTGATGGAAATTTGCGATTTTCGTACCATAGGGCTCGGCGGTCCAACCCGTTCAGATCGAATTCCTTTAGGGACTAAAGATACTCAATTCATAAATTTTCTGCGAAATATAGGTGCTGCAAGAAACACCGTGCAAGGTGGCGGCACTTACGGATTTGGGAAAATAGCGCTCTACCGTGCTAGCTGCTGCAGTACCATCATCGTGGACACACTTCCGCATGCGACCGGGCTGGAAGGACGCCGGATCATCGGTTGTCATGTAGGACCTTCTTTCGAAGTCCCGGACAATGCCATGTCTCAACACTTCACCGGACGCCATTGGTGGGGTATAGCGGATCCCGAAGATGGAATAGTGGACCCACTGACTGGTGCCGATGCTCAAGCCCTTGCCTCGGCCTTAGGATTGCCAGACAGGGGGGCAGATCAAACTGGCACGTCGATCATGATCCTCGACTTCATGACGGATGGTGAAGACCTCCAGACCTTGGCTAACAAAGTGATTGAAGCCGTCTTATGGAATTTCTGGCCTCGTATGATGCGGGACACGCCAGCTACACATAAATTTGACCTACGCTTTGAGTTGGATGGAGTGGAAATTAAAATTCCAGCCCCTGAGGATTTCCCCCCCTTAGATCTTTTTTCAAAAGCAATGCGCGCGGTGCGTTCAGGTAAAGGGAATGACGTCCGATCGCTATCTGCAACCAAGTCTCAAATCGAGGTTGGGACGCTTGCCATTGAGAAGGGCTTACGGACATCCAGGCGCCTGCTTGTAGAAGAGGACAGCTTATTCCCGGCAGTTTCCCAACATATCGCACTCATGCGCCCCGTTGGACTTGTCGTTAAATACCTACTCGGCACAGCGTTACCTGATGAACGACTTGAATGGGCCGGAGTTTTCGTCACCAGCAATGAAGAGGATGTTGAATCGGCCTTTGCTGAGTCAGAGCCCCCTGCTCATGATGACTGGATTCCTGAAAACCTGCCCAAGGGCATACCGAAGACACTTGTGAACGTGGCCCTTCGAGATCTACGCGCCCATGCTGCAGATATAGGGTTGAGTTCGCCTGGAGGAACACCACGCCCTCAGTCGGGCCCTCCTCTCGCTAAGCTTGCAGGTCGTATGGGATCTGCACTTGAAGGAGTCAACGGAGATGGAGCTGGAAGAAAGCGAGGCAAAACATCTGGGGGGCGTGCAACACTCGCCCGCGCTCGAGCTAGTGCGCCGAATTTCATCCGTCTTGAAGCTATTGAGGGCGAAGCCGTGGGGGTTTTCATCACAGAAGTCCGTCAGAATTCTAATCGTAGCGGGAGCATTCTGACCGCGACTGCGGCTATTGCCGTAGATGGAGGTCGGTCGATTGAGTCGGACGTCGTACTGCCTACTGCTAAAGTATTGTCGATCCGTTCATCAGACGGCATTCAGTTCTCAGAGGGGGGCAAACTTACCATCAACGGCGCGGAGGGAGTGTACGAGATTCGAGTGCAGATACCTTCCGATTGCGCGGTAATCGCTGACGTGGACGTACTGACGGAGAGTAACCGGTGAGCCGTATTGCATTTCCTTTTTTGACCCTCTCCGAATCTGCAGTAATCGCTTCCCCGTGGTTAATTTCTCTCAACGAATCTGAGTGGGCTCCGGCTGGAGAATATCTGCAGAACTGGGATGCCGCCTCCTCCACTCGCCTGCGTCGCCGAATAGCACTAGACCCATCTATCGCGGCTGCAGATTTGAACATTGATCTCAGAAACCTGAGGTTTTTTGCGACTGTTAGAGTCGGTACAGGTCAGGGTCGGCTGCCACGTTTAATACTGACTCGCGAAAATCGCACTTTAGAAGTAGAGCCTTGGTTCGTGGAGTTCGAGTTGGAGATAGAGGGCGAAGCGCTCTCGTCTGTTCTCGACATTAGTACTCGGATAACTTTAGCGTCCTCAATATCCGCCCCTTCGCCTCTATCTCCTTCGCGTATTGGGGATCAACTCTGGTCAGATCGAATTCGGATGAGGCTTGAAGGAGAGGAACCTCGTTTTCCAATCGAAATTGGAGACATGCAAATCTTACTTGGAGATATGATTTCTTCATCTGCACCCTGGTACCTACACTGGTCTCCACGTGAATGGTCTCGCGACTTTCATGGAGCGATGAGGCTCTATCTGAATTCGACGCACACGGAGTTCATCGAAAGGATTCAAGATGAAGATCCATTGATGATTCAAATGCTAATGGCCGATGTGATGGGGCAGGTATGTGAGCGATTGATAACGGACCCAGAAGTAAACGATCTGTTTAACGCACCTGAACCCGGATCTCTGGCAGCGCAAGCATCCTCGTGGTTAAAAAAGGCATGGCCAGGCAAAGACCCGAACTTCATAAGGTCCGTATTTGACAATAGGCCCGGAATATTCCGCGCTTCATTTGTGGCGCTAGCAGATCTAGGAGATAAATGAATGATTACCTTACTGCCTAGACTTCCGGCGCCAGCAGCAGAGCGGTTGCTGGAGACATACCTGCACAACGGACCGCACCAGTGGTCAGGATTTAACGCTAAGGAGCTTCCAGAAGCTGTCAGATTCACTCCAACTGGCGGAAGCCCGATATCTTCAAAACATCTTGAAGATATCCGCTTGGGTATCCTACACATTGCGAAAAGCAATGGATATGGCCGCAGAGGCACAAGGACTGAGCTGTCAAATTTTGATGCCCAGGCCGCTGCGTGGCTGGCGGAGCAGAGTGTACTAGCAAGCGGGGAAGCACTCAGGGATGATGTATGGGCATTCATAACAATTGTAGCGGTTCCCGACATTGCAAACTGGCGATTCGGTGACTCGCCTGAGAGATATCTCGGCGGCGTGCGTAACACATTTCAAAGACTCTGGATGCGCGGAAAATTGTTTGATAGAGGTCGGACAAGCTTCGACCGATGGGGTCTACTTGAAAAACTTTCCGAGGACGCATTTGTGCAGATTACTGAACGGCCAAGCCTAGGCGGTAATCCTGTATTGGCACTAGGAATAGCCGAGGCGTGGGTTCGGGCATCTTTGCATCACGGCAATGGACCTATGGAAAGCCTCACCCGACGGGCAGTGCTTCAGATACGAGCGAGAAATGAAGTCAGATGTTTGGATGAACTTCCAACCGACAACTTAGCTGTCGTTCTTGACGCGATCTTCGAAATACCCGCAGCACCCGCTAAACAAAGTGGCGAAGATACCAGTATGAGTGCCAATGCCATTGACATAACGAATCTAGAAAACTCGACTTTCAACGGTGTAACAGTTACCGCGCTAACTGCGGCGGTCACACGAGTACTAGATGAAGCAAAACGCTGGAATCTACTCTCCCCTAAATCCAATGCTGCGTTGCAGTCGCTATTAGCGTTAGAGTTTGAATTAACATCTAACGAGCGAAATGCTCTTAAGTATCTTCTTGAACGAATAGAGAATATCGGCCTATTAGAAGCAGAGAGAAGTGTTGTAGGTTTAGTGGTCAATGGAGTCTGATATTTTCCTCATTGACTTCTATAAAAAAGCCTTATTGGCTAGCGCCGCAAAAAATTTCAGGACCATCGCCAACAATTGGACGCCTTTGCCACAGGCTAAAGAAACATCTCGTCACTCATCGACGCTTCTGCCGCAGCCCCGCTCCAAAGACCTCAATTGCGGGAAAGGTTAAGCGGCCGCCCCATCCACTAGCGTCAGCTAATCAATCAGCCCGAATAGGAAAGGTGGGCCATGAGACGTCTTTTTGATTACAATCCCGCACAGCCTCCAGAAGCCAGTTTATTCCTGCTTCCGGCCCACGGATACCGCACTCCCAAAGCTCGAAAACGCGCCAGCCCCGCTGCAGAAGCTCGGTTTTGTTCCTGAGGTCGCGCTTAACGTTCTGGTCGAATTTCATTTGCCAGAACTCCTCTCTGGTTTTGGGAGTTGTGGCATACCTACAGCCAGGATGTCTGTGCCAAAAGCAACCTTGAACGAAAATGCAGAGATCGTAACGTGGAAGCACCACGTCCGGTCGGCCAGGAAGCTCCTTGGGATGTAGTCGATACCGAAAGCCGTGCCGATGCAGTAGCTTGCGGACCTTCATCTCAGGGGATGTATTGCGGCTGCGGATGGTAGCCATCATGCGAGACCTGACTTCTTTACTGACGATGTCCATGACAGAACCCCAAATGAATTTACCGTTAGAGCGAGACACTGCTTTCGAATGCGACACTGAGCTTTCGAAGCCAATCCAGATCGTTGATCTTTTCGCCGGTCCAGGCGGCCTAGGCGAAGGCTTCGCGTCTTCTGGTAATGGACATCGGTTTGAGATCGTGGTTTCTGCCGAGATGGACCCTGTAGCTCGCGAGACTCTTAGGCTCAGAGCGTTCTACAGACTTCTAAAGCTGAAGAATCCCGGGCGCCTTTCTGACTACTACGCTTTTTGCAATGGCCATAGCCAGAGTCCCTATTCTGCCGCTAGTGAGCCTCAATGGCTCGAAGCCGACGCCGAAGCCCGATGCATCACGCTGGGGTCGAAAGAAGGCGATTTGGAGCTGGACCAGATACTCGAAGAGAAACTTGATAAAGACCGACCGTGGGTACTTATCGGCGGTCCGCCATGCCAGGCCTACTCGCTCGTTGGCCGCTCCCGCAATCAAGGTAAAGCGAACTACAACGCTGAGAACGATCATCGTCACTTCCTGTACAAGGAATACCTTCGGATTATCAAAGAACGACAGCCTACTGTTTTCGTGATGGAAAACGTGAAAGGCATCCTGTCCTCCAAAGTGGGTGGAGAAGGTATTTTCACTCAGATTCTCCAAGACCTCACTGACCCTCATAAGGCATTGGGTGACGCGACACCGGGAAAGAAATACCGCATCTGCTCCTTGGTGACCGGACAGTCTTTCAACCCAGGTGATGATGTTGGCAAGGTGGATCCTCGTGGATTCATTATAAGAGCTGAGGAGCACGGAATTCCTCAAGCACGACATCGCGTAATTCTTCTAGGTATCGCGCTGGATGAACAAGGTTGCGTGCCAGATCACGGACGCATTCCGTTCGCACCTGAAATCTGTACCAAGCATGCAATCCATGACCTCCCCAAGCTTCGAAGCCGACTCACCAAACAACAGGACGATAGTGAAGCTTGGTACAAAGTCGTTATGGATCAACTGGACGAGCTCAGGAAAGACGTAGACTCCAGTGCTGAACCGAAGCTTGCAACCGAAATGAAAATTACCTGGGACGGCATGATCTCCTCTGTATATGAGGTCGGCGCACTACGAGTACCTCGCCAAAAAAGTGATGGCAGGACCGGTATAGATGAGCTGGACCACTGGTATCGCGACGAAAAGCTGGATTATTGGTTGAACCATGATGCTCGCGGTCACATGCCTTCGGATTTAAGGAGGTACATGTTTGCCAGTGTTTACGCGCGAGCCTACAAAACGTCCCCAAAAGGCCATCAACAGTTCAATCTTCCAGGTTTGGCCCCAGCTCACAAGAATTGGGAATCCGGCAAGTTTAACGATCGCTTCAGAGTGCAGCTGGAAAACCAACCGGCAACAACTGTGACCAGCCATATTTCTAAGGACGGCCATTACTTCATCCATTACGACCCGAAGCAATGCCGGAGTCTGACGGTCAGGGAAGCAGCACGACTTCAGACCTTCCCTGATAATTACTTTTTCCAAGGTAACAGGACGAAGCAGTTTCACCAGGTAGGGAATGCGGTGCCGCCCCTGCTAGCGAGCAAAATTGCATCCGTAGTGTTCAGCGTCGCATCCACCCGGATTAGGGAGTACGAGTCGACGAAGCTACAAAGCAGTGTTAGCGAACAGGAAGCTATCCCTGCTTGAAAGGTATCGAAAAGCGACCCCGCGAGGTCGCTTTTTTTCTGCTTGTCCCGCCATGCTCCGTGAAGTAAGCCCCCTAGAGCGGATGAATATGCCCGGAAGCGGTTCTTCATAGGATTGTCATCACCCCAAATTTGTATTGATAACTTTTACGTAATCGAGAACCAGCTCTCTCGAACACACATGGACTGACCTTGCATGCACCCACCGTCGACTCGACCAATCCGAATCAATCCCGACTCCTGATCGCCTCATTTCTCATCGCCTTTTTTGGCCTGCTGCTTATGGCGCTACGTATTGCTCAAAAAAAGAGATCATGGCCATTGGTGCGGTCTGGATGGCAAACGCGCTGACGATGGAGCTACACGTACTGTATTGGAAAAGTTATGGCCTGTTCGGTGGTTTTAAATTTGCTGTCGTGATTCAACTCGTGCTTACCGTTTTGCCGTTTTGCTTTGGATGTCTCGGATTTTTGGTAGTTCTCTTAATGTTGGGTGGAGAGATCCATTGCTGGTAACCCACCCCGCCTCCCGCTATTAATACCCTTCCCACTCAAGGACCCGAGCCCCCCATGAAATTCGACCTCGCCTACTGCCTCAGCCTCGACGACAAGCTGTCGATCTATGACGTGCGCGATTTGAATTTCGACGAGACCATGGAATTCGATTCCGCCAAAGAACATTTCCAATGCCCCAACGATGCCTGTCGTTTGGCGTTCGATGCGGCGAATGTGTTGACGACGTTCAACGCCAAAAACGTGAATTACGTTCGCACCCCGCACTTCAAGAACACGCCCAGCACCCGGCATGTTGCGGATTGTCCTTATGTCAGTCTCAAGGCGTCGGCGTCAGGTGTGGACGCGGACGGTGCGGAAACGGATGACAGTCGCGAGGAGCATTTTCCGTCGGAGTTGTTGCTGACGCGGCGTGAGTATGTTCGTAAGCCGTCGAACCCGGCGGTCTCGGCTGACGTGATGCGGGACGATCCGAAACCCGCTTCGACAGCCAGTGAGGTCGAGCACCCAAGCCGCGAATCAGCACCAGACAAGACCAGTGTCTTCGCCCACCCGGTGGAGTGTTTTGTGTCGAACTTCGAGGACAAGGAGTTGCTCAAGCGCATGCCGCTGAAGATTGGCGAGCACACGGCGCCTTATGGGTCGTTCTTCAAGAAGATCGAGTATCTGCAGGACAACAAGGGGCTGATTTATTGGGGCAAGATCAAGGAGATCAAGGATTACACTCAGAGCTTTCGTATCGATTTCGAACAGAAGGTCTGGTTCAAGCAAGCGGACGAGGCGAAGAAGAAGCCTTATTCAGTCAACGTTTACCTGAGCAAGAAGCTGATCGACACCTACCGCAAGCGCAAAGCGTTTCTGGAAGAGATCAAGCACGCCAGCGAGAGCGGGAAGGAGTTGTATTGCTTCTTTTATGGCGTGACGCCGGAGTTGAAACAGGTGCCGAGCAAGAAAAACCCCGAGCAGACGTTCGGGGTGTTCAGTGCGAATATTGAGAACCTGGATCACTTCATTGTTCGTGAAGCGCCGGGGTTGGCGGATAAGTAATCCAGCGTCAGGGCAACTTCAATGCAACGTGGCCGGGGTGTTGTTTGATCAGGTTGTACGGCAGGACGCTCCACCCCACGTTTCGGCACATGGCTCGGTTGTGCTCAAAGGAAGGCAACAACTTGATGCCTTGGTCGGTGAAGTACCAGGAGGGGAAGATCCACGACTGTTCTTCACCGTAGACGCAGCCATCATTACGGTCAGTCGTGGTGGTGACTTCCTCGGGATAGAGCGTACGCAATTGACCTACCAGCCACGGTGCCAGTTCTTTGGTGCGGTATTCGGAATAGGCGCGATAAGCATCATAGGACGCCTTGTCGTCGAGCTGGCTTAGTTCGTAATACTTCGGTCCGCCCTGTCCTATCCAAAGCACATCTTCCAGCGCCAGGGTCTTGCCGGTCTTGATGTCGAGATTGAACGGCATGTCCCTCTCATCCGAATAAGACCCGCCACAGTTGTACTCGGCCATGATGTTCACGCTGATCACCGAAGGTGACATCCACAACGGATCGGCCGTTTGGCTGTAGACGTACATGCCGGGCTGGGTGAGGCAATCGTGAAAGCTGACGACTTGCTGCCACAATCGCCCCATCAACTGCTGATTGATGCGTTGCCGTTCTTCGGCGGTGTAACCCGAAACCACTTCAAACAACGACATCCCGGATTGCGGTTCGCTCCACCATTGCAGCGTGTAGCCCATGAAGGTTTCGGTTTTGCCTTGTTTGAGTGTCATACCTTGCAGGCGCAGGTATTCATAAGGCGACACGTCATGGAGCGTAGCAAGATAAGGCAAAGTACCAACAGGAACAGGTGGTAGTTTGGCTCGCAGCAGTTCTATCTTCAGGACTTTGCCTTGGGGGCTGGTCCATTTCCCGGACAAGCCGTTGGAAGTGGGCTGAAGACGAATATTCGGGCGCGGTTTACCATCGCGATCGCGGTAGTTGCCCTCCTCAAACCTCAGCGCCTCACCGTCCTTTGCGCCACTGATTATTAAGTCCTTGCGGTACTTCTGGTAGAAGTAGCGCCCGCTCACGTTCTTGCCATTATCGAAGTTTACCTCCAACACAATCGGCGAATTGCCTAACGTTCCGGTGTAAACCTGTTTGCCACTGCCGGCGCCCAGTGCAGTAGAAACCGCTGAGCACACCAGCACGACAACGCCGGTCAAACGACACAATCCTTTGAACATCAAATCATCCTTGGGTAAATGTTTCCGTATACAGCCTAGGGCAGTTGCAGTGCTACGCCGCCGGGGTGCTGTTTGACGAGGCTGTAAGGCAGAACGCTCCAGCGTATGAGTCCACACACCGCAGCCACGTGAGCGAAAGTAGGCTCTAACCTGATGCCTTTTTCGGTGAAGTACCAGTCCGGAGATTGCCAAGGGTCATCTTCGTCGTAACCGCAGTCGTTCTCCCCTTCTGCCGTTGTCGTCATTTCCTTGGGATAGAGCTTAAGCAGTTGCGCCACCAGCCAAGGCGCCAGCTCTTTTGAGCGATAGGCCGAATAGACTTCGAATGACTCGGGTGCATGTTCATCGTCGTCATAGTTGTGTTCGAAATGCAGTGGCTTGCCCTGCCCCACCCACAGCACGTCTTCAAGCGTCAGGGCGTTTCCGGTACGAGTATCAAGATTGAGCGCCTGGTTGTACTGATTCGGATATGCGCCACCGCAGTAGTACTCGAATGAGAGCGTCGTGCTCATCACCGAGGGCGTCATCCACGACGGCTGCATCGTCTGATTGTAGTAACTCGCTTGGCCATCGACGTAGCACCCAAAGTGCCCCATCACGCCCTGCCACAACCGCGCTATCAACTGCTGATTGATGCGCTGGCGTGTCTCAGCGGTGTAACCCGACACCACTTCAAACCCTTCTGTTTTTGTCTGCGGCTCACTCCACCATTGCAACGTGTAACCCATGAACGTTTCGGTCCGCCCTTGTTTGAGTTTCAGGCCTTGCAGACGTAGGTATTCGTACGGCGCCTTGTCATGGAGTCTGACGAGATAGGGCAATGCATCGGCGGGAAACGGCGGGAGTTTGGCTGGCTGCAAGTCGACCTTGAGGGCTTTGCCTTGTGAGCTGATCCACTCGCCAGACCAACCGTCGGGCTTGGGTTGCAAGCGAAATTGCGGGAGAGGCTTACGCTTTTCGACCGGCGGGTTGCCCTCGTCGAGTATCAGGGTTTCGCCTTCTTTGTTGCCGGTGAGCACCAGATCGCCGCGGTACTTTTGATAGAAGTAGCGACCCTCACTACCGTCGGCGTTCACCTCCAGCACAATCGGTGTTTTGCCCACGGTTCCGGTGTAGACCCGAGTACCGTTTTCAGCCCACAGCGTGGTAGGAAATGTTGTGCACGCCAGCATGACAACGCCGGTCAGACGAAACAGTCCTTTGAACATCACATCATCCTTGAATGAAACGAGCGCCTGCTCGCGGTAAAGAGCCGCGGATTATGGCGAAGCCTCGTCCGAGAATCGATGAAAAGCTACGTCGCCAGCATTCAACTCAGACACAAGCTGATCAGCACCAGCACCAGCAAACCGATATACACCCGCGCATGGGTTCGATCCGGTATCCGCCCAATCCACGGTGATGCCAGCCTGATTCCCACCAGCGACCCCACCGTCAACACCGCAAACGCCAGCAGATCCACATAACCGACAAACCACGGCCCCAGATCAAACTCGGTGAAACCGGCCATGGCCATGTAAGTCAGCGTCCCGGCCAGCGCCACGGGCAAACTGAGCGGATTGGCCATGGACGTCGCCTGGGACATGCTCAACCCACAACGCCGCAACAACGGCACGGTCATGACGCTGCCGCCTACGCCGAGAAACGTGGCGATGGTGCCGATTCCTACACCGCCGCCAGACTCCTCTGCCCTTCCCAATCGCCGTGGGACTGCGGTGTCGGACGCTGTAAGAAAGCCGCGTCGCAACAGGCAATCCGCGATGGTCACGGCCAGGTACGCGATGAAGGCATAGCGAATCACCTCGCCACTTGCCCACATCGCCGCTACTGCGCCGACTACCGCGCCCAAACCGATGAACCCACCCAACGGCCACAGGTAATGACGAATGAGATTGCCGGCGCGTCGGTGTTTTCCGGTGGCGATCGTTGCGTTGATGATCATCACGCAGGTCGAGGTAGCCACAGCAATGTGCATCGCCGATTGGCCGACGGGGTCGTCTGTGCCGTGGCTGGTCATGAGCATGCGGTACAGCAATGGCACAACGACGAAGCCGCCGCCGAAACCGAACAGCACCGCGGTGATGCCGGTCATGCAGCCGAAGAGTGCCAGCATGAGATAGAACATTGCGCGTCGTCCGTTAGTTGAGAGCGGTCGACGATAGAGCGATGCGCCTTGGCCTGCTTCAGCAAGTCAGCCAATAATGTTCGCGTTTACGCCAACCGCTGGGGCTGCTCGATGCGCAATGTTTCGATTGATCTGCTGGACCACACGCCACGGCCGGTGGTGGCCATCGGTACGGATTATTCCTACGGCCATGTGTTGCCTCGTCATACACATCGGCGGGCGCAATTGTTGTACGGCGCCACCGGGGTGATGCAGGTCAGCACGCACGACGGCAACTGGGTGGTGCCGCCACAGCGGGCGGTGTGGATTCCGGCGGGAGTGGCGCACGAGGTGTTGATGCTGGGGGTGAGTACTCGCAGTTTGTATATCGAGCCGGGGGAGGTGGATCTGGGGGATCGCTGCCAGGTGATCAGCGTTTCGCCATTGATGCGGCAATTGCTGATGGAGGCGGTGGAAATCCCGCTGGCGTATGACGAGCGCGGGCGCGACGGTACGCTGATCGGCTTGCTGCTGCATGAACTGGCGCGCAGCACTCATCTGCCGTTGCACATTCCGCTGCCCGTCGATGCGCGGCTGCTCGCGTTGTGCCAAGGCTTTGTACAGCGGCCCGACGCTCATCAGTCGCCACAGCAATGGGCCGATCAGTTGCACATCAGCCTGCGAACTTTCAATCGCCTGTTCCGCCAACAGACAGGTCTGAGTTTCAGCCAATGGCGGCAGCGGGCTTGTGTGGTGCTGGCTCTGGCGCGGCTGGTGGTGGGCGAACCGGTGACGCGCATTGCCCTGGATTTTGGCTATGACAGCCCGGCGGCGTTCTCCACGATGTTCCGCCGCGTACTGGGACAGGCGCCAACGACCTGGCTGGACGGGACGAGATAGAACAGATCAAAAAATGAGTTTGATTCGGGCTCAAAACAACTGTACAAAAACACAGTATTTTTTGAATCAGCACTCTTGAGCCCGGAGAACACCATGGCCTCTCTTGCGATGAAAATCACCCTGGAACGTATCGCCCTTTTCCAATTCACCCCCGCGCATAGCGTTCAGGCCCGAGCGATGCTGGGTTGGAGTGTGGAGGAACTGTCTCGGGAATCCGGGGTTTCGGTTGACGCTATTCAGCGATTTGAGGATGAACGCGATGTGCTGGATGTTACGCGGCTGGCGTTGGCTTATCGGTTTGAATCGGAGGGGTTGGTGTTCTTCCCGGGGTTTGCGCCGGGTCGAGGGATGAATGTGAAAGGGTCGACGCCTGATCCGGTTGGGCGGGCGGATTATGCGATGGTTGAGTGAGGTGTCAGCGAATGAGTGAAGTCAATGGAAGCGACAGCTGTGTTTATGAGGCGCTGGGATATCCCGATGCAGGTGAGATGCGGGCCAAATCTGAGTACGTTATGAAGATTGGCATATTTCTCGAAACCGGTCGGCTGAGTAAGGCTGAGGCGGCACAAAAGCTCGGACTGTCTCAGGAGGAGCTGAATGAAATGCTCCGCGGAAAATTTCGCGATTTGACCGTGGCAAAAATCTCGGAATATCTAAACCTGCTACAGGATGAACGCAGCTAGTTTAGTTGTGAAACTCGGGCCGCTCCCGCGGGTCGGCCCGGCGGCACTTTATCAAGCGTTCTGAGGCTCCACCTGATCGCCAACATTTTCCATCTCCGACCACCAGGCTCCACCCCGCTGCGGATACATCACATTGAATGCCTGACCCATCTGCGGCGTGGTGATCGAGACATTCCGCTCCCAAGCCAACGCCAGAATGCGGTCGAAAGGTTCGTACCAGGCATGCATCGACAAATCGAATGTGCCGTTGTGAATCGGTAATAACCAGCGACCTTTGAGGTCGATGTGCGCTTGCAGGGTTTGCTCCGGCTGCATGTGCACATGAGGCCACTCGACGTTATAGGCACCGGTTTCCATGAGCGTCAGGTCGAACGGGCCGTACTGTTCGCCGATGCGTTTGAAGCCATCGAAATAACCGCTGTCGCCGCTGAAGAAGATTCGCGTGTCACCGTCGATCATCACCCACGAGGCCCACAGCGTGCTGTTGCCATCGAACAGACCGCGACCGGAAAAGTGCTGCGAAGGTGTGGCGATGAACCGGATGCCGTCGACCTCAGTGCCCTGCCACCAGTCCAGTTGTCGGACTTTGCTGGCGTCGATGCCCCATTTGATCAGGGTGTCGCCCACGCCCAGCGGCGTCAGAAAGTACTTGGCCTTGTCCGCCAGTTTGAGCACCGCTTGATAATCGAGGTGGTCGTAGTGATCGTGGGACAGGATCACCGCTTCGATCGGCGGCAGCTCTTCAAGGCTGATCGGCGGCTGGTGAAAACGCTTGGGGCCGGCCCATTGCACGGGTGAGGCGCGCTCGGCGAAGACCGGGTCGGTGATCCAGAATTTGTCCCGCAGTTTCAGCAGTACGGTGGAATGGCCGAGGCGGTAAACGCTGTGGTTGGGTGCAGCGATCAACGCTGCCTGAGTCAGGGTTTGCACCGGGACAGGCGCCGTCGGGCGGGTGTTACGCGGTTTGTGGAAGATCATGTTCCACATGATGCGCACCATTTTGCGAAAGCCTTCACGTTGCACGGGCGCATGGTTTCGGAAGTGCCCTTCTGCCTGACGGGAAGCTTCAGGCGTGGAGGCGTTGTCCGTAGGGGAAGTTGAAGTGGCCATGACTGAATGACTCCAGGAAAACCGCATGATTCGCGGTTTTCCGCTTGGGACGATAAATGGCCAAGGCACGCACGCATCAGCCGGAGATTCTATTGTTCACTGCGCAGGATTAACAAAACATTACACTGCACAGTGTAGTTTCTAGGTTGCATCAAAGCTGATCACAAGTAAACTGCCAAGTGTAATTCTCACTTCTTCCTGCCGAAGCGTACTTATGACAGCTCCACAGCGCCTCACCGACCGAAAACGCGAAGCCATCATTCAGGCTGCGATTGCCGAATTCCGTGCCAACGGTTTCGACATCACCAGCATGGACAAGATCGCCGCCACCGCTGGCGTGTCGAAGCGCACGGTGTACAACCATTTCCCCAGCAAGGAAGAGTTGTTCGCCGAAATTCTCAATCAATTGTGGGCGCGGGTGACGGCAGAACAGGAAACGCCCTACCACCCTGATTTGCCGCTGCGCGACCAGATGCGCCTGATGCTGATGGCGAAAATGCAGATGCTGGGCGATGACAATTTTCTCGACCTGGCGCGAGTGGCCATCGCCGCCACCATCCATTCCCCTGAGCGCGCGCAGAACATGGTCGCCCGTATGGGGGAGCACGAAGAAGGCCTGACCGTGTGGATCCGCGCCGCTCAGGCCGACGGTCGTTTGAAACCGGTCGCCCCTGAATTCGCTGCACAACAGATTCAGGGAATGCTCAAATCCTTTGCGTTCTGGCCACAGATTTCCATGGGCCTGCCCGGCCTGTCAGCCGAGATGCAGACCACGGTGGTGGAGTCGGCGCTGGACATGTTTCTGGCCTGCTATCAGCTGCAATAAATGACAAGGTCTGCCGATTTACCATCACAGGTCGCTCTGAATAAAACACCGAAATGTGTTTCAGAATGAAACTGGCGCTGGGGCTATAGTGAGCCTCAGTCCCAGCGCCATGCAGAGAGCACCATGACCACCACGACCTCCGACACTAAACCCGCCCTCCCCGTCGACCATCTGCGCTTTCATCGCCCCCACGCCCACTTGGCGCCGACCTTCGGCAACGACAAGTTTGCCCTGCGCGCCGAGGCCTTCGCGCGGTTCTTCGGCACGCCGACCTTTCTCGGTGCGCAGACGCTGATCGTAGTGTTATGGGTTTGCCTCAATCTGTTTGGCGTGGCGCACTTCGATCTCTACCCGTTCATCCTGCTGAACCTGGCGT
Organism: Pseudomonas sp. LBUM1645; assembly: GCF_059716185.1. Lineage (NCBI taxonomy): Bacteria > Pseudomonadati > Pseudomonadota > Gammaproteobacteria > Pseudomonadales > Pseudomonadaceae > Pseudomonas > Pseudomonas sp. LBUM1645. The sequence goes on along the minus strand of NZ_CP166811.1, from coordinate 1,513,570 downwards.
TCAGCCTGCAATCGGCGTATGCCGCGCCGTTGATTCTGCTGGCCCAGACCCGTCAGGCGGCGCGGGATAAAGCCCAGTCCGACGCCGACGCCCTGCACCGCGAAACCCTGGCCGTCGCCAACAGTGAACGTCAGGCGCAAGCGGCGCAGAACACCGCGCAATTGCTGGAGTTGCTCGAGCAAAATACCCGGCTCACTGAAATGACCAAGGCCCTCACCGAACGCATTGAAAGCCTGACCTCGGAAATGCATCAGCACTTCGTGCGCAAGGATCAGCCGAAGGTTTAGCGCTCGGTCAAGGCAATCGAAGCGCCCGCCCCAACTCATCGAACAGCGTCACCACCGAGCGCAAGGCGCGGCAGTCCGGGCGGGTCAGCAACCAGAGCGCCGTGTCGTAGCCGAGTAACGGCTCACTCAACGGTTGCAGCCCTTCACCGATGAGGAAGTCCGGCAATGCCGCGACACCGAGCCCGGCGCGCACCAGCTCAGTCACCGACAACATGCTGTTGCAGCGATAACCCGGAGTGACGCCGGGCAACTGCTGACGGCGCCACGCGACGGTGGGGTGATCGGGAAGGAAGTCGTCCGGGGCAATCCAGGTCAGCGAAGCCAAGTCTTCGAAATCGACCGATTTCAGATACGCCTCGCTGGCGCAGACTCGATAGGAAACCTCCGCCAATCGCCGACCCACCAAGTGCTCGGGCGGTGTGCGAGTCAGGCGCAAGGCGATATCCGCGTCCCGGCGGCTGAGGTTGGCGAAGTCGTTGGAGGTACTCAACTCGATGGTCAGCGCCGGGTAGCTGGGCATGAACTTCGCCAACGCCGGCAACAGCAAACTCTGCAGGACCGAATCGGTGCAGGTCAGGCGCACCGTGCCGCTGATGACTTCACCGCCCTGCTCCACGCCAATGCGCGCCGCCTCCAGCGCCAGTTCGGCCCGCTCAGCCTGCTCGGCCAGGGTTTGCGCCAAGGTGGTGGGCAAGTAGCCGGCGCGGCTTTTTTCGAACAGTTGCTGGCCCAGCGCGGCTTCCAGTCGGCGCACGGCGCGAAATACGGTCGAGACGTCGACCTTCAACAGCGTCGACGCCCGGGCCAGAGAGCCGCCGCGCACCAGCGCGAGGATCAGGGACAGGTCGGGGTAATCCAGGCGATAGTGCGTCAGTGCATTGATCAATTGGGATAACGCCAATATTGAGTGCGTGAACGCCAATCTATAGTGGGTGCCAGGAATCAACAAGCGTGGAGCGCACTCATGGAAACCCACCCAATCCGCATCGCCCTGATCGGCGATTACGATCCGCAAGTCACCGCTCACCAAGCCATCCCCATCGCCCTCGGCATGGCCGCTGAACAGGCGAACACAGACGTGCAATTCCAATGGTTGGCCACCGACCGCATCAGCGCCGATGCGCCTTTGGCGGGCTTCGACGGTTTCTGGTGCGTGCCCGCCAGCCCTTACCGCGATATGGACGGTGCGTTGCGGGCGATTCGTTTTGCTCGTGAACAGCAACGGCCGTTCCTTGGCACCTGTGGCGGTTTTCAACACGCCGTACTCGAATACGCCCGAAATGTTCTGGGCTGGGACGATGCCGAACATGGCGAGACTTCACCCGATGCGGCGCGAGCATTACTCACGCCACTGACCTGCTCGCTGGTGGAGGCCGTCGACAGCATTCATCTGGTTGAAGGCTCGTTGATCGCCGAGGCGTACGAAAGCACTGAGATTGTCGAAGGATATCGCTGCCGCTACGGCGTTAATCCCGCGTTCGAACGTGAGTTGTTGACCCAGCAGCTGTACGCCGTTGGACACGATTCTTCGGGCGACTTGCGGGCGGTGGAACTCAAAGGTCATCCGTTCTTCGTCGCGACGCTGTTCCAACCTGAACGCGCCGCGCTCAAAGGCAATCTGCCGCCGCTGGTCCGTGCGTTGATCGCAGCCTGCAAGAGGCAGAAGTCATGATCGCCAAGACTCCGCCAGCGCCTTACTACGCGGTGATTTTTACCTCCCTGCGCACCGACGGTGATCTGGGTTACGAGCAGGCCGCCACGCGCATGGTCGAACTGGCCCGTGAGCAACCCGGTTTCCTCGGTGTGGAATCGGCTCGGGGTGAAGACGGGCTCGGGATAACGGTGTCCTACTGGGCCAGCGAAGCGGCGATTCTGGCGTGGAAACATCATCCCGAGCACAGTGAGATTCGCGAGCGCGGGCGCTCGACCTGGTATTCGTCTTGCCATACGCGAGTGTGCAAGGTTGAGCGGGCGTATGCGTTCAAGCAGTAAATGATGTGGTGTTCTCAGGGCCGCCATCGCGAGCAAGCTCGCTCCCACATGGGTTATGTGTCGATCACAAGACCAATGTGGGAGCGAGCTTGCTCGCGATAGGGCCCGAACAGTCACTGCAAAACTCAGCCCTGCACCAAACTGCGAACCGCCGAAATCTCCGGCACTTCCCGCCGATTCATATACACCCGCAACGGCTCGGTGATGTTGATCCGGTCATCGATGTTCTGATCCAGCAACAACTGAATCAACTCACGCTTGAGCGTCATGGCCTGCGCGGAACCTGGGGCCCAGACGAATTCGCTGGTGGGAATAATGCCGTCGTCAGCCACGTCCATGCCGAAGGAGTCTTCGCTGAAACGAACAATGTACTGGCCGGTCTTGCGATTGAGGCCGACGAAGCCTTTGAGTTGGTCGGCGGCCTGGCAGATGAGCTCGGAAGTGATGCGCATGATAAACCTCACAAAAGGTCGCAAAAGACCGGTGATCGATGGTTTACACGCAGGGCAAGCGAATGGGCGTTCCCTCTGCCGGGGTAACTGCCGGGGCCAAGAGTACTGCAAAGAAGCGCACAAAAGCGCTGAAAAAATCTGCTTTAAACACGTTTATGTCGGTCTGGCGATAGCGCAAGCGGCGCTCAGTTGTTAAAAGATACGTCTTTGAAAATCTGCGAAAGGACCTCGACCATGCCTGTTACCTTCACCAAGAGCGCCCTGTTGCTGAGTCTGATGCTGGGTCTCAGCCAGGCACAGGCCGCCAGCGAGCCAAGCCCCACCGCACTGGCCACCCGCATGGGCATTCCGCATCCGGCCGTGATCGCCCACCGTGGCGCCTCCTTCGATGCACCGGAATCCACCGCCGCAGCCTACAAACTGGCCCGCGATCTGGGTGCCGACTACCTGGAAATGGACGTGCAACGCAGCAAGGATGGCGTGCTGTTCGCCCTGCACGACGACAACCTGCAACGCACCACCGACGTCGCCAGCAAATTCCCTGAACGCAAGGACCGCCCGGCCAACGAGTTCACCATCGCCGAGCTGAAAACCCTCGATGCCGGCAGCTGGTTCAACACCGCCTACCCGGATCGCGCGCGTCCTGCGTTCGTCGGTCTGAAAATTCTGACGCTGGACGAAATCATCGATATCGCCCAAGGCAACCCGCTGCACAAACCCGGCCTGTACATCGAAACCAAAGAGCCTAAGCAGTTTCCCGGGATCGAGCGCGACCTCAAGGAAAAACTCCAGGACCGCGGCTGGTTGAGCCCGGCCGGTTCGAAACTGGCGAAGAGCGACCTGGCGGTTGGCCAGGGCAAAGGCAAGGTCGTGCTGCAAACCTTCGAGAAGAGCAGCCTCGAACTGCTCGAGAAGGAAATGCCGAAAGTACCGAAAATCCTCCTGCTGTGGGTCGGTGAAGGCAGTATCGAGCCGAAATCCAAGGTGACGTTTGCCGAGTCCGGCGACAAGGACAAAGCCACTTACTACGCCAAACAGCAACCGAAGGATAAAGCTGAATTCCAGCAATGGGTCGAGTACGCCAAAGCCCAGGGCGCGATCGGCACCGGCCCTTCTGCCGCGCTGACCAAGGGTGGCGATCAGAGCTATTCGGACCTGGTGCAACCGTGGATGAACCAGTACACCCACGATCAGGGCTTGTTGGTGCACGTGTACACCATCGACGATGCCGTGGATTACCAGAAAGTCATGGACGCCGGCGTCGATGGCATCTTCACCAACCGCGCCAGCGAACTGCTCAAGTTCTACAAACGCCCGGCGGCGGCCAGTGTTGCGCAGTTGCTGCAGAACAACGGTTACTGATGAAAGAGGGAACGATCTTCGCTCAGTCGCGTTCGGAGAATTAAGGGTGGATTAAGTTGCGCCGGTTAACCTGATCCCACTCAAACAGATCACCCAAGGATAGAACCTCATGAAAACCCTGACTGCCCTCTTCACTGCTGCTGCCCTGACCCTCACCGCTGGCCTGGCCCAGGCCGATGTCCGCGTCGACCAGATCCCTGAGCTGGTCAAAAGCGGCAAGATCAAGCCATTGGAAGAAATGAACCAGGCTGCGCTGAAACTGCATCCGGGTGCGACCATCACCGACACGGATCTGGATAACCATTTCAACAACTATGAATACGAAGTCGAACTGAAAGCCGCTGACGGCAAAGAGTGGGACGTGGATTTCGATGCCGCCACCGGCAAAGTCCTGAGCGACAAACAAGACACCTGATGCACAAACACCAAGCCGCACGATCTTCGGATCGTGCGGCTTTTTTGCACGTAAAATTCAGACAATGAAGTCGCGCCTTCAGCCTTCCCGCACGGATTTAAGCAGTCGTACTGACCAAAGAACCCGAAGCGCTGGAACCGGAATCCTGCAACGCCTGCAACAACGCCGCCGTTGCCGTCTGCAACGAAGCTGAAGTGGCCGCCATCTGTGACTAAGCCGCCGCGACGTCCGCCGCTTTTGCTTCGGCGCTTTCCTGTTTGGCCTGGGCCGCTTGCAGTTGCTGCTGTTGTTCCTGCAATTGCTTTTGCAATTCGGCGATCTGCTTGCGCAGCTCTTTCACCGTATCGGATTCTTCGCTGCTGCTGGAACTGCTGCCGCTCTCAGCGGGGGCGCCGCCGGCGGATACCTTGGTGGTGTCGCTGGACGCCTCAGCGGTTGCCGTAACTGACGAGTCTTCGGTGCTGTCGCTGACGGCAGTCTTGTTCGAAGCAGTCGAGGCCATCGGGGTGATCGAAACGGAAGTGATGCTGACCATGGCGGTTTTCCATTGGGATTTGGGATTACCGTGGTCATCGACATCGACTCTGCGGACTTGAGATCGACTGTGTACCGACTCGGTCTCAGCGCCGATACAAAGGCCATTAGCCAATCGACTAACCGTCACAAAACCGTCAAAACTCCTTGCGATGATGCGGCTCAAGTGAACCTGTGAAACCCGCCGTAACGCGACCTGTAGCAGCTGGCGAAGCCTGCGTTCGGCTGCGCAGCAGTCGTGAAATCAGGCAGTGCATTGCCATAGGAAGACTGCGTGCTCAAGTTTGACGACTGCTGCGCAGCCGAACGCAGGCTTCGCCAGCTGCTACACAAAGCGACCGACAGCGCCTCCTTCAGTGAGACCTCATGAACCACAGCATCGACCAAAGTCATCGCGATACGGACCTGTTCGGTCTGCTGTACGGTTTCAGTTTTCGCCCCGGCGAGCGCGGCCGCGAGCTCGATTCGGCCAAGGCGTTGCAATGCCTGCAACAACCCGGCGACAACGACGAATTTCTCTGGCTGCACCTCAACCTGGCCCACGCCGCATGCGAGCGCTGGATGAAAAGCCATCTGGAATTGCCCGACGAATTTTTCGAAGCGCTGCATGAAGGTTCGCGTTCGACGCGCATCGAGCATGTGGATTCGGCGTTGCTGGCAGTGGTCAACGACGTGGTGTTCAACCTAAGCAGCATGGTCTCGTCCGATGTTTCGACGCTGTGGGTCTGCGCCCGCAGTCGGCTGATCGTCAGCGCACGCCTGCAACCGCTGCACTCGGTGGACAAGCTGCGCTCGTCGGTGAAGGCCGGTGAATGCTTTCGCTCGCCGTTGGAATTGCTGGTGCATCTGCTGCGCGATCAGGGTGAAGTGCTGACCCAGATCGTGCGCAAGACCAGCCTCAGTGTCGATCAGATCGAAGATGAGTTGCTGTCCTCGCGGCTGTCGACCAACCGCGCCGAACTAGGCGCCAATCGTCGGGTGCTGGTGCGTCTGCAACGCTTGTTGGCGCTGGAACCGGGCTCGTTGCTGCGCCTGCTCAATCGCCCGCCGCAGTGGTTGCAGAAGGAAGACGTCAAGGAGCTGCGCAAGTCCACCGAGGAGTTCGCGCTGATCATCAACGACCTCACGGCGCTGGGCGAACGGATCAAGCTGTTGCAGGAAGAAATCGCCGCCAACCTCAACGAACAGAGCAACCGCACACTGTTCACCCTGACCGTGGTGACGGTGCTGGCGTTGCCGATCAACATCATCGCCGGGTTCTTTGGCATGAACGTCGGTGGGGTGCCGCTTTCCGGTGACCCGGAAGGGTTCTGGATTCTGGTGGCATTGGTCGCGACGTTTACCGTGATTGCCGGGCGTTGGGCGTTTCGTAAACGGCAGGATTATTAAGATCAAAAGATCGCAGCCTCGTTTCACTCGTCAGCTCCTACATTTGGAATGCGCAACCCTGTAGGAGCTGTCGAGTGAAACGAGGCTGCGATCTTTTGATTCTGCCTTTAAAAACCCAAACACTGACCCAGCGCAGCCTCTCTGTAACATTCAGCAACGATCATGGGCGACACTCCTTCTCCCCTCAGGATTGTCCGTCATGGCTACTCCTTCCTTCACCGCCGCCCAGGCGCCCGCCAGTAGCGCCAAACCGCAACTCGATAAAAAGCCCGGCCTGCTGACCATCGTGATTTTCTTCGCGGTGCTGGGCAGCGGGCTGTTGTTCACCGCCTACAGCCTGATGCACGACATGAACGAACTCGGCACGGTGGTGACCACCTGGACGCCGTTTCTGCTGTTGGGCGTGGCGCTGCTGATTGCCCTCGGTTTTGAGTTCGTCAATGGTTTCCACGACACCGCCAACGCCGTGGCCACGGTGATTTACACCAACTCCTTGCCGCCGAATTTCGCGGTCGCCTGGTCCGGGTTCTTCAACTTCCTCGGAGTGCTGCTGTCCAGCGGAGCGGTGGCATTCGGCATCATCGCCCTGCTGCCAGTGGAGCTGATTCTGCAAGTCGGCTCCTCCGCCGGTTTCGCAATGATCTTCGCCCTGTTGATCGCCGCGATCCTGTGGAACCTCGGCACTTGGTGGTTGGGCTTGCCGGCGTCTTCGTCGCACACCCTGATCGGTTCGATCATCGGTGTCGGCGTGGCCAATGCCCTGATGCACGGTCGCGACGGCACCAGCGGTGTGGACTGGGCCCAGGCGACCAAGATCGGTTACGCGTTGCTGCTGTCGCCGCTGATCGGTTTCGGCTTTGCCGCACTGTTGCTGCTGGCCTTGCGTGCTTTTGTGAAGAATCGTGCGCTGTACAAAGCGCCGAAGGGCGACACTCCGCCACCGTGGTGGATTCGCGGCATGTTGATCCTGACTTGCACGGGCGTGTCCTTCGCCCACGGTTCCAACGACGGCCAGAAAGGCATGGGCCTGATCATGCTGATTCTGGTCGGCACGCTGCCGATGGCTTACGCGCTGAACCGCACCATGCCGGCCGACCAGGCGCTGCAGTTTGCCGCCGTGGCCGAAGTCACCCAGCAAGCGCTGGTCAAAAGTGCCCCGCTGCCAGCGCCGGCCGACCCGCGTCCGGTGCTGTCCGATTACGTGCGCAGCAAGGAAGTCACACCGCAACTGATCCCCGCCCTCGCCGCGTTGACCGGCAATATCGGGAACGAAGTGAAGGGCTACGGCTCGCTCTCGAAAGTCCCGGCCGAGGCCATGGGCAACGTGCGTAACGACATGTACCTGACCAGCGAAACCATTCGCCTGATGGACAAGAACAAGGTCGGCAACTTCGACGCCGACACCAGCGGCAAGCTGCAACTGTTCAAGCAGCAGATCGACAACGCCACACGGTTCATTCCGCTGTGGGTGAAAATCGCGGTGGCCATCGCCCTGGGGCTGGGCACCATGGTCGGCTGGAAACGTATCGTGGTGACGGTCGGCGAGAAGATCGGCAAGACCCACCTGACGTATGCGCAAGGCGCCTCGGCAGAAACCGTCGCGATGCTGACCATCGGCGCGGCGGACATGTTCGGCCTGCCGGTCTCAACCACTCACGTACTGTCTTCGGGGGTGGCTGGGACCATGGTCGCCAACGGCGGCGGCTTGCAGATGAAGACCATCCGCAACCTGCTGATGGCCTGGGTGCTGACCTTGCCGGCGGCGATTCTGTTGTCGGGTAGTTTGTATTGGTTGTTCACCAAACTCTTCTGACCACACGAGACCTGTAGGAGCAAGGCTTGCCCGCGATGCAGACGCCGCGGTTTATAAGTCGAAACCGCGTTATCGTTCATCGCGGGCAAGCCTTGCTCCTACAGGTCATGCGTTGGACTGGATCACTTGCCCGAGCCAGTCCATGAACGCTCTCACCCGCAACGGCAGATGCCGTTGCCGGGCATACAACAGCGAAACCTCCATGGATGGCGCATTGAATTGCGGCAGCACCACCACCAACTCGCCGCTGAGCAGGTGGGGCTGCATGCCCATCAACGGCGCCTGGATCAAACCGAAACCGCCCAGACACGCCGACTCGTAACAATCGGTGCTGTTGACCGTGACACTGCCCGCCATCGGCACTCGATGCAGCTTGCCCTCTTGCTCGTACACAAAACCCTCCGACCGCGACCCCAGCACGCCGACGTAATGGACCAGCCGATGCTGCGTCAGGTCTTCGAGCCGTTCAGGCACGCCATAACGCCGCAGATACTCGGGGCTCGCGCAGTTGACCATGGTGAAATCGCACAAGTGACGCGCGACCACCGATTGATCCGGCTGCGCGCCGACTCGCACCACGCAATCAAACCCTTCGCTGAGCAAATCGACTCGGCGGTCGGTGCTGCTGATTTCCAACTCGAGATTGGGGTGCTGAGCCATGAACTCGGGCAGACGCGGCATCACCACCCGACGGGCCAGAATGTTCGGCATGTCGATGCGAATCCGCCCAACGAGCGATGCCTCGTCCTGGCGAAACAGCCCTTCGATTTCATCCATGTTCGACAGCAAGTCCTTGCTGCGCTCGTACAACACCAGGCCGTCCTGAGTCGCTTGAACCTTGCGCGTGGTGCGTTGCAGTAACCGCGTGCCGACCAGCATTTCGAGGGCCTGGACGTGCTCGGACACGGTGGACCTGGGCAAACCCAGGCTTTCACCGGCGAGGGTAAAACTCGACATCTCGGTGACGCGAACGAAGGTACGCAGCAGTTCCAGCTTGTTCATGGGCCGACCTTTATTGTTCGGATTAACCGACCAGTGATTCCGATTCCAGCCTGTTTATCACTATAGGACGGATAAATAAACTTCCTCCACGTCATCCCCCACTGCTCCTTGAGGAAGTCCCATGAACCGTAAAATCGCACTGATCACCGGCGCCAGCCGCGGCCTTGGCAAAAACGCAGCCCTGCATTTGGCAGCCCAAGGCATCGACGTCATCGGCACTTACAACAGCCGCGCCGATGAGGCACAAGCACTGGTCGCAGAAATTGAAAGCCTGGGCGCTCGTGCCGTCATGCTGCAACTGGACGTTGGACAGAGTGAAGGCTTCGCAGATTTCGCCACGCAAGTCGCTGATGTATTGCGCAGCCATTTTGATCGCGAGCACTTCGACTTTTTGCTCAACAACGCCGGCATCGGCCTGAATGCGACCTTCGTTGACACCACCGTCGCCCAGTTCGATTTGCTGATGAACATCCATCTGAAGGGGCCGTTCTTCCTCACCCAGAACCTGCTGCCGCTGATGGCAGACGGTGGCCGCATCCTCAACGTTTCCAGCGGTCTGACCCGCTTCAGCTTGCCGGGTTACGGCGCTTACGCGGCGATGAAGGGCGCGATGGAAGTGCTGACGCGTTATCAGGCGAAAGAACTCGGTGCGCGCGGTATTTCCGTGAACACCCTGGCGCCTGGCGCGATCGAAACCGATTTCGGTGGTGGCACGGTGCGCGATAACAGTGACGTGAACAGCTATGTCGCCGGCAATACCGCGTTGGGTCGCGTCGGTCAGCCGGACGACATCGGCGCCGCGATTGCATTGCTGCTGGCGCCGGGTAGTCAGTGGATCAACGGCCAGCGCGTGGAAGCGTCGGGCGGGATGTTTTTGTAAACGCCATCGAGATCAAAAGATCGCAGCCTCGTTTCACTCGACAGCTCCTACAGGGATCGCATTCCAATGTAGGAGCTGTCGAGTGAAACGAGGCTGCGATCTTTTGCTTGTTATCCCGAGACAGCCTGGCGCATCACCACCCGCTCGCGCACTACGTCATAGACCCAGTGGTAGACATAGGTGTACGGCAGGAAAAACAGCAACACGCCGATATCCAGCACGAACGCTTGCCACAGGCTGACTTTCAGCCACCAGGCAATCAACGGGACACCCACCGCGACCAGACCGCCTTCGAACAACAGCGCATGGACAACACGTACCCACGCGTTGTGTACGAGGTTGTAGTGTTTGAGCGCACGGTCGAACAATCCGTTGAAGACCACGTTCCAGGCCAGGGCAAGTGCCGCGATAGCCATGGTCACGACGCCCATGTCGAGCATCGGTTTGTCCATGATCCACGCCAGCAACGGGGTACAGATCAGGATGGCCAGCAATTCGAAACCAATGGCCTGGAAAATACGTTCAGTAATGGATTTGTTGGCGCTCATGGCCAGACTCCTCTGAGTGACTGTGGTTGCCATGATCCTTCTTCACACCGATACTTCATAACCAATAACCATCGATCAAGGCGATAGTTAATGGCCTCTCAAGAAGTGTTGCAGGCCTTCGTTCAGGCAGCGACTCAAGGCTCGTTTTCCGCCGCGGCGCGCAAACTGGGCCGCAGTCAGTCGACCATCAGCGCCGCCGTGGCCAGCCTTGAAATCGACTTGAACCTGACGCTGTTCGACCGCAGCAGCCGCAAACCGAGCCTGACCCCGGCCGGGCACGTGATGCTGCAACGGGCCGAGGAAATCCTGGCCGCCACCAGCCGGCTGGAAATGACCGCCAGCCAATTGTCCCAAGGGGTCGAGCCAAAACTGACCGTGGCGATTTCCGACACTTATCAATCCGACCGATTCGAAGCGGCGCTCAGTGCCTTCGAGCAGCGTTATCCAGATCTTGAACTTGAATGCCTGATCGCCGAGTGCGATGACCTGGTGGCCTTGGTGCAACGGGGTCGGGCGCATGTGGCCTTCGCCGAAAAACAAGACAGTTACCCGCCGGACTTGGTCAGTTCGACCGTGGAAGAACGGACCGAGATTGCTCTGTTCGTGTCCCGCGAGCATCCGTTGGCGGCGCTGAGCCACATCGATCAAGACGTGTTGCAACAACACCGGGAGCTGCGTCTGGCGACGATCGTCAATCCGTATGAAAGCCGTGCGAAGGGGCGCGTCTGGTCAGCGCCGAGTTATCTGATGCTGCTGGAAATGGCCCAGGGCGGATTCGGCTGGGCGCCGTTGCCGCGGTGGCTGGTGGAGCGATTTGGGCCAGGGACGTTGCAGGAACTGGACGTGCGCGGCTGGCCGAAACCGGTGTTCGTCGATGCGCTGTGGTCGCGACTGCATCCGCCAGGGCCGGCGGGGAGTTGGTTGTTGAGCAAGATGCTGGAATAGCGGTGCCGCCATCGCGAGCAAGCTCGCTCCCACAGTGGATCGCGGCGGTCACAAAATTTGTGTGCACCACCAATCCCTGTGGGAGCGAGCTTGCTCGCGATGGGGCCGGCGAATTCACCTTATTGTAAAGCCCTGATCCGAGCCTCAATAAACCGCCGCTCCGGCACCTGCTGCGTCAACTCCAACGCCCGCTCATAAGCCGCCCGCGCCTCATCAACCCTTCCCAACTGCCGACAAAACTCCGCCCGCGCCGCGTGCGCCAAGTGGTAATCCAGCAAATCCCCTCGACCCAGAATCCCGTCAACCAACGCCAAGCCCGCCAACGGCCCATCCCGTTTGGAGATCGCCGCCGCACGGTTCAATTCGATCACTGGCGAAGGTGCCGCCCGCAACAGCACGTCATACAGACCCACAATCTCCAGCCAGTCCGTTTCCGCCGCCGTGGGCGCTTCGGCATGCGACGCCGCAATCGCCGCTTGCAGGCAATAAGGACCGAATTGCCGAGTCGTCAGCGCCCGCTCTACCAACGCGCAACCTTCTTCGATCATCGAAGCGTCCCACAACGAACGGTCCTGCTCATCCAGCACGATCAACTCTCCGCTCGCCGACGTCCGGGCCGGGCGTCGGGACTCATGCAACAGCATCAACGCCAGCAGCCCCATCACCTCGGGTTCGGGCAGCAGTTCCATCAACAAACGACCGAGCCGAATCGCCTCGCGGGTCAAATCCTCACGGGTCAGTTCCGCGCCCATGGACGCGGAATAGCCTTCGTTGAACACCAGGTAAATCACTCGCAACACGCTGTCCAGGCGCTCGGGCAATTCCGCCAGGGTCGGCACTTGATAAGGAATTTTTGCGTCACGGATTTTGGCCTTGGCCCGCACGATGCGCTGGGCGATGGTCGCTGGTGCCGACAGAAAGGCTCGAGCGATTTCTTCCGTGGTCAGGTCGCAGACTTCCCGCAGCGTCAACGGCACCTGGGCGTCCGCCGCGAGTGCCGGGTGGCAACAGGTGAAGATCAGGCGCAGGCGATCGTCTTCCACGTCTTCGTCACTCCAGTCGGCCTGCTCCAGCGCCTCCAGTTGAGCGATCAACATCGGTTGCGACGCGATGAAGCGTGCGCGCCGACGCAACACATCGATGGCCTTGAAGCGCCCGGTGGACACAAGCCAGGTACGCGGATTGTCCGGCACACCGTCACGCTGCCAGCGCTCGACCGCGACGAAAAACGCCTCGTGCAAGGCTTCTTCGGCAAGGTCGAAATCGCCAAGTAAACGGATCAGGGTCGCCAGAATCCGCCGTGAGTCCTCGCGGTAAACCTGCTCGACCTGCGCCCGTACCGACTCGGCCGACATCAGGCGTCGGGATTCAACTGGCGAACGGGACGTACCTCGACACAGCCGACCCGGGCCGCCGGAATATTGCCGGCGACCTGGAGGGCTTCATTGAGGTCCTTGGCATCGATCAGGTAGAAGCCGGCCAATTGCTCCTTGGTTTCGGCGAACGGGCCGTCGGTGATCGACATTTTCCCGTTGCGCATGCGCACCGTGGTCGCGGTCTGCACCGACTCCAGCGCCTCGGCGGCAACCATTCGGCCGCTGCCCTGGATCGCCTCGGCGTAGGCCATGCATTCAGCGTCATTCGGGCTTTCGGGCAGCGAGTGCAACTCGTGCTCGTTGCTGTAGACCAGGCATAAATACTTCATGGGGCTCTCCTGAATCGAACGGATCAACTATGGCTGCTGATTGACGCTTTCGCGACATTCCCGACGAATCGGCCTGACGCTCAGGGTTCCAGGTTGAACAGCACCGTGCCGCTCATCATGTCGAACGGGGCCGACCAGTGTTCGTGGACGATGCGCCATTGCCCATCGTCGCGCCGATAGCAGGCGGTCACGCGCATCCAGCAGGCCTGGGTTTCGCCCTTCTCGTTGGTGCCGCCGCAATGGGCCAGCCAATGGGCGAAGGCGATGTGTTCGTCCGCGACGATGTTCATATGATCGAAGTCGAACTTGTGCGCGCCCTGGCACATTTCCATGCATTCCTGCCAATGCGCGCGATAGGCGGCCTTGCCCCGAAATTGCAGGGCCTTGACCGCGTCGTAGGAGACGATGTCCTCGGCATACAGGGGCATGAGTTTCTCGACATCCTTGGCGATGACCGCCTGACGATAGGTGTCGATCAGGGTCTGGATTTCGTGGGTAGCGTTCATGGTGGTTCTCCGTGGTTTTTGTTGTGAAGACACCCTTAGTCGTCTGGCGAAAAGCCAAATCGACAGTCGAAATAAAAATAATCCATGGACGCAAACTCGTTAGAATTCGAAACACATTTTGTTGGAAAAAGGACACTCCAGTGACAGCCCGACTCGTGCCTTACGAAAGCCTGAATGCGCTCCAGCGCCAGCAGGTCGAGGCCATTGAAGTTCACAAAGAACAAATCAAGTTCTCTGGCGATATCCACGGTGCGTTGCACACCTTGCTGTCCAAACCCGGCCCCGGCGTCAAAGGATTTGCCCTGCTGGTCGAGGATGTTCCCGTGGCTTTTCTGCTACTCAAGCGCCCGCCCGTGTTGCCAGCGTGGGCCGATGAACACAGCGCCACCCTTCACGCACTGCAAGTCGATCATCGGGCTCAGGGAAAAGGCTATGGCAAGGCCTGTCTGCAAGCCCTGCCCGACGTGGCGCGTCAGGCGTTTCCGGAAATAAAGGGGCTGGAGTTGTCGGTGGATGCGGATAACACATCGGCCATCGCGCTCTACGCAAAGTTCGGCTGGGTCGACAGCGGCGAAGCCTACAGGGGCCGGATCGGTTATGAACGGCGCATGGGTCTGATTTTCTGAGGTGGTTATGCTCAACAGCATCGAAGAATTGGAAGCCCTCTACGGCCAGCCTCACGAACGCGCCGTGCGCAAGCAGATCCCTTTTCTGAACGAGGACTATCAGGCGATGGTCCGCGCCTCGCCGCTGGTGATCGTCAGCTCGGTGGGGCCTGACGGGATGGACGGTTCGCCGCGGGGCGACACGCCGGGTTTCGTGCGGATCATTGATGAACGCACCCTGGCGATCCCGGATCGGCCGGGCAACAACCGCATCGACACGCTGCGTAACGTCGTGCTCGATTCGCGGGTGTCGCTGTTGTTCATCATTCCCGGGATTGGCGAAACGTTGCGGGTTAACGGCACGGCACAGATCAGCGCGGAACCTGGGTTGCTGGAGAGCTTCGCGGTGAATGGCAAACCGGCGCGCACGGTGATGCTGGTGACGGTGGAGGCAGCGTTTTTTCACTGTTCGAAAGCGATCGTGCGCTCAGACTTGTGGAACCCTGAGAAACATCTGGAGCGCTCGGCGCTGCCGACGGCGGGTGCCTTTCACAAGCGGTTGAACGATGGGCAGTTCGATGCCGAGACTTATGACCGGGAAGCACCGGCGCGGGTCCGCGACAGCCTCTACTGACACAACGACTAACCAATGTGGGAGCGAGCTTGCTCGCGATAGCGGTTTGCGAGTCACATCAATGCTGAATGTGCTGCCGCCATCGCGAGCAAGCTCGCTCCCACAGGGGATCTCCAGAGGGCTTACAGCTCCAACACCATCTCATGCCACGCCATCCCGCCATGGTCAGACGCTGACGGCTTGACGTAGGCAAAGCCAAACCCGGCATACAGCGGAATGTGTCGCTCCTTGCACATCAGATGGATGCTGGTCTTGCCCAACGCCCGCATCCGCTCGATGAACTCTCCCATCAACTGTTTCGCCAGACCCTGCCCCTGATAATCCGGGTGCACCACCACCGACATGATCACCACGTGCGGGCCGGCCGGGTCGTGGCCGATCAGTTCCTTGAACGCCTCGTCCGACATCTCGACCTGAAACGCCGCACCGGAATTGATGAAACCGGCTACAACGCCGTCGACTTCAGCCACGATGAAACCTTCGGGCCAGGTGGCAATGCGCGTGGCGATCTTCTCGCGGGTGGCGGCTTCGTCGCCTTCGTAGGCAACGGTTTCGATGGCGTAGCAGCGGTCCAGATCAGCAGGTGTGACGTGGCGGATGACGGTGTTCATGGCAGCTCGAAATCAGCGAGAGGAAGGCTGGGGATCATAAATCAGCGCCACCACGACATCGAGAGGCGAATCACCGATCCACCTCTCGATGCAGTCATTACGGTTTGAGCGGCAGCCAGATTTCCAGCACACCGGTCTTGAGCTTCGGATTGAAGTCTTCGCTGTAGCGTTCGAATTCCGGGGCGTCCGCCGCCTGATAGCCGGACTGCGGAAGCCAGGTTTTCCAGATGTACTGAAACGTCTGGGGCAACATATCCAGAGAGCCTTTGTGCTCGAACACGGCGTAGTGCTGAGGCTGGACCTCGACCCAACGGTATTTATCCGGCAGGTCGTCGAGTTTGTCGATCTCGACGCCGGCAATGTATTCGAAGCCGCCCTTGCCATCTGGATTGCAACAGATGCCGTAGGTCACTTCGTTTTTTTGACCGGGAATTTTGCCAATCTCGGGAATGAATTTCTCCCAGAGATCAGGGATGCCGCTGGTCGTATCCGTGGTAAATCGTCCGCCAAGCCCTGCAATGAGCAGAAAGTGCCCGTGCTCGAAGCGTGGCTTGGCGGTTTCGACGCCTGTTTGCTCATCCATGACTCAACTCCTGGAACAAAAAAGTGGGTTCGGCTGGGAGTATAGAACCCAAACCGAATTCGCCCAGTTACAGTGCATGCAACTGCTCGACGGCACCTGCACCGACGAACTCGTTATAACCCGATAGGATCACGTAGACCGCGAAATAGCAGAAGATCGCCGCCGATGCCAGATAGGAGTAACGCAGCAGTTTGTCACCGAGCAACTTGCCGCCGTGACTCGCTGCGAAGCACAAAGTGACGCACCAGAGCACCCCGGCGCAGAGAAACCCGCCGAGAAACAGCGCCGAACTAAGGGCGCCACCGCCACCGGACCGAGCGATCAATGTGCCGCCCACCGCAGCGAACCAGAGAATGGCGCTGGGTGACGACATGGCGAGGAAGATCCCGCGGAAAAACTCGCGCCGATGGGAGTTCTGACCCACCTCTGCGGTCTGCGCCAGTACCGCCTCATGGTGAATCGCCGAATAGATCATCTTCGCCGCGAAATACACCAGCAGCACTGAACCACCGATCCACAGCACCCAGCGCACGCTTTCGTATTGCAGCAAAACGGTCATCCCGGCCAGCGCCAGCACCGCGTAAATCAGGTCGCCGACACACGTCCCCAAACCCAGCGCAAAGCCTTGAAAATAGCCGCGTTGCATCGCCAATGTGATCATCGCGATGTTGGCCACGCCGATGTCCAGGCACAGCGAAAGGCTCAGCAAGAAGCCACTGGTAAATTCCATCAACCGATTTCCTTCGGACAAATTTGTTTACATAGTCGCTGGACAGTTTGCCACATCAGCCCTTACATTCCGCCACAGGTCACCGCAGTGACCAGCGTCGCTCGGACGGTTCCGGGCGCTCACGTTATCCGAGGCAACAATGGCTAACCCAGGTTCGCCGCGCCGCTTTGCGCGCATAGATCGACTCCCCCCTTACGTATTCAACATCACTGCCGAGCTGAAGATGGCCGCCCGTCGTCGTGGCGAAGACATCATCGACTTCAGCATGGGCAACCCCGACGGCCCGACACCGCCGCACATCGTCGAAAAACTCGTCACCGTCGCCCAGCGCGAAGACACCCACGGTTATTCGACGTCCAAGGGCATTCCGCGTCTGCGCCGGGCGATTTCCAATTGGTACAAGGATCGCTACGAGGTCGACATCGACCCGGAAAGCGAAGCCATCGTCACCATCGGCTCCAAGGAAGGCCTGGCGCATTTGATGCTGGCCACCCTCGACCAGGGCGATACCGTTCTGGTACCGAACCCGAGCTACCCGATTCACATTTACGGCGCGGTGATTGCCGGCGCCCAGGTGCGTTCGGTGCCGTTGATTCCGGGCGTGGACTTCTTCGCCGAACTGGAAAGCGCCATTCGCGGCTCGATTCCGAAACCGAAAATGATGATCCTCGGTTTCCCGTCGAACCCCACGGCCCAATGCGTGGAGCTGGACTTCTTCGAGCGAGTGATCGCCCTCGCCAAGCAGTACGACGTCTTGGTGGTGCACGACCTGGCTTACGCCGACATCGTCTACGACGGCTGGAAAGCCCCGTCGATCATGCAAGTGCCGGGCGCCAAGGACATTGCGGTGGAGTTTTTCACCCTGTCCAAGAGCTACAACATGGCAGGCTGGCGCATCGGTTTCATGGTTGGCAACGCCGAACTGGTCAACGCCTTGGCGCGGATCAAGAGTTATCACGACTACGGCACGTTCACCCCGCTGCAAGTCGCGGCGATTGCGGCGCTGGAAGGCGATCAGCAGTGCGTCAAGGACATCGCCGAGCAGTATCGGCAGCGTCGCAACGTGCTGGTCAAAGGCCTGCATGAACTGGGCTGGATGGTCGAGAATCCGAAAGCGTCGATGTATGTCTGGGCGAAGATCCCCGAGGCTTATGCGCACTTGGGCTCGCTGGAGTTCGCCAAGAAACTGCTGGCCGAGGCCAAGGTTTGCGTCTCACCGGGCGTAGGGTTTGGGGAGTATGGGGATGATCACGTGCGCTTCGCGCTGATCGAAAACCAGGACCGGATTCGTCAGGCCATACGCGGGATTCGCGGGATGTTCCGGGCGGATGGGCTGGTTCAGAAAACCAACGCCTGACACCTAACACCTAACACCTAACCCTGTAGGAGCTGTCGAGTGAAACGAGGCTGCGATCTTTTGACCTTGATCTGAAAAAACAAGATCAAAAGATCGCAGCCTCGTTTCACTCGACAGCTCCTACGGGGATGTCGATTCACCCACAAAAAAACCGCATCGCTGCGGTTTTTTTGTGTCTGCAGTGTTCTTAGACGAACAGCGACAACAGCAAGATGAAGCCCAGAGCAACCACGGACAGGATGGTTTCCATCGCGGTCCAGGTCTTGAAGGTTTCCGCCACGGTCATGTTGAAGTACTGCTTCACCAGCCAGAAACCCGCGTCGTTGACGTGCGACAGGATCAACGAACCGGCACCGGTGGCCAACACCAGCAGCTCACGGTTCACACCCGGAATCATCCCCACCACCGGCACCACGATGCCTGCGCCTGTAATGGTCGCCACGGTTGCCGAACCGGTCGCGATACGAATCACCGCTGCTACCAGCCAGGCCAGCAGGATCGGCGAGATCTGTGCGTTCACTGCCATGTGGCCGATTACATCACCCACGCCGCTGGTCACCAGCATCTGCTTGAAGCCACCACCGGCACCGATGATCAGAATGATCGCGGCGGTCGGCGCAAGGCTCGCGTCGAGCAACTTGAGGATCTTGCTGGAGCCCATGCCCTGACGGTGCCCGAAGGTGTACAGCGACAGCAGCAACGCCAGCAGCAGCGCCGAGATCGGGTGACCGATCAGGTCCATGAACGAGCGGAAGAAATTGCCTTCCGGCAGCACCACGTCGGCAAAGGTCTTGAGCAACATCAGGAACACCGGCAGCAGCACGGTGATCAGGGTGATGCTGAAGCTCGGCAACTCAGCCGCCTCTGGCTCGCGCGCCAGTTGATCGACCAGTTCCTGGTTAGGATGACCCGGAATGTACTTGGCGATGAACGTGCCGTAGATCGGGCCGGCGATGATGGCCGTCGGCAGCGCAACGATCAGGCCGTAGAGAATGGTTTTACCGATGTCGGCACCAAACACGCCGATGGCCAGCAACGGACCCGGGTGCGGCGGAACCAGACCGTGCACGGCGGACAGACCGGCCAGCAACGGGATACCGATCTTGATGATCGACACGCCGGTACGCCGGGCGACGATGAACACCAGCGGGATCAGCAGCACGAAGCCGATTTCGAAGAACAGTGGAATGCCGACCAGGAACGCGGCGAACATCATTGCCCACTGCACCTTGTCCTTGCCGAACGCGCGAATCAGGGTTTGGGCAATCTGATCCGCCCCGCCCGACTCGGCCATCATTTTGCCAAGCATCGTGCCCAGCGCGAGGATGATCCCGACGAACCCGAGCACCCCACCGAAGCCGTCCTGGAACGCCTTGATGATGGTGCCGATCGGCATGCCGGAGGTCAGCCCGAGAAAGGCGGCGGCGATGATCAGGGCGATGAAGGGGTGCAATTTGAACTTGGTGATGAGGACGATAAGCCCGATCACCGTGACCACTGCGTCTAGCAGCAGGAACGTCTCGTGGGACATGCCAAACATTAGGGGTGTCTCCTGGTTGTTGTTGTTATTAAAGCGGGTAATTCGCAAGCCAACAGGACAGCGCTATCTCTTCTGGCAAAACTCATACGGCGTGTTTCAGGCCATGAGCCTGCCACCAGTCATGAGCTTGCTTCGCCAATTGGTCGACGCTGTGGTTCGAAGCGTCCAGAGCCAGGGTCAGGGGCTCGCCAACGGGCGATTCAAGGGTGGCGAACTGGCTGTCGATCAACGTTGACGGCATGAAGTGGCCCGGCCGATGGGAGACACGATCAGCGGCAACTTCAGGGGTCAGTTCAAGGAACACGAAGCCCAGGCCCGGCAAGGCGCTGCGCAGACGTTCGCGGTAAATGTGTTTGAGGGCCGAGCAGGTCAGCACCGGGCGTTCGCCCTTGGCGTCGATGCGGCGCAATTCATCGCACAGGCTGTCGAGCCAGCCGGCACGGTCGTCGTCGTTCAGGGGGATACCTGCGCTCATCTTTTCGATATTGGCGGCAGGGTGGAAAGTGTCGCCTTCAATGGCGGTCGCGCCGCTGAGTTGGCACAAGGCCTCGCTGACGCAAGTCTTGCCGCAACCGGCAACGCCCATGATGACCAGGGCGGTGATGGGATGATTCATGTAACACCTCAGCGCGCAGACAGCGCTACCTTTGCCAGTTATGACACTAGAACAAAAGCAGAAGTTGCCGACGCCTTCTTGTCATTTTTGTGGGTTGCAGCATGTTCGTTCTCAACGCCAAAAAACGGGGATCAGGCAAACCCCGCTCACGCATTTGCAGCTGCGTCGAGACAGCGCTACCTTAGTGCCTCGAATTTTGTTTGGCAAGCCGTCCGATGATCTCCCCTAAAAACGATAAAAATACGCGCACCACTGGCCGCCCCACTTTGAACGAAGTCGCACGCCTGGCCGGTGTCAGCCCGATCACCGCCTCTCGCGCCCTGCGCGGGGTCAGCACGGTGGCCACCGAACTGGTGGAAAAAGTCCAGAAAGCGGCGCTCGACCTCAATTACGTGGTCAACCCTGCCGCCCGCGCGTTAGCCTCGGCCCAGAGCCATTCGGTGGTGGTTTTGGTGCCATCGCTGTCCAACTTATTGTTCATCGACACGCTGGAAGCCATTCATCAGGTTTTGCGCCCAAAAGGCTTCGAAGTGCTGATCGGGAACTTTCATTACTCACGTGATGAAGAAGAAAACCTGCTGCGCAACTACATGGCGTATCAACCGCGCGGATTGCTGCTGACCGGTTTCGACCGCACCGAAAGTTCGCGCCGGATGATCGAGGCGAGCAACATTCCGTGCGTGTACATGATGGAACTGGACAGCGCAGCCGGCCTGAATTGCGTGGGTTTTTCGCAACTCGCTGCCGGCGAGACAGCGGCCGAACATTTACTGTCTCGCGGTCGCAAGCGCCTGGCCTACATCGGCGCGCAACTCGACCAGCGCACGTTGCTGCGCGGCGAAGGTTTCCGCAAATCCCTGCAAAAGGCCGGTTTGTATGACCCGGATCTGGAAGTGCTGACACCTCGCGCTTCCTCCGTCGGTCTTGGTGGCGAACTGTTCCTGCAACTGCTCGCCACTCATCCCGATGTCGATGCGATCTTCTTCGGCAACGACGACCTGGCCCAGGGCGCACTGCTCGAAGCCATGCGCTGCGGGATCAAGATCCCCGAACAAGTGGCGATCCTCGGTTTTAACGACCTTCCGGCCTCGGCCCACATGGTGCCGCGCCTGAGCAGCATCAGCACCCCGCGCGAGGCGATTGGCCGGCGCGCGGCGGAGCAGATGTTGACGTTGATGGCTGGCAACACTGTGGCGAAACCGGTGCAGGACATGGGGTTTGAGTTGAAGGTGCGTGAAAGTACCTGACGCTTTGATCGTTCCCACGTCGAGGCGTCGAACCGTCCGCGTGGGAACGATCGGTTACTAAGCGCGACGACTGATCAGCACCCCGGCAAATACGCCCACCCAAAGGATCGACACCCCATAGTTGATCCGCTGATACAAACCGAACCCCTGCCCCGCCTCAACGGCCTGTCCCATCAATGGCAGCACCGACAACGCCCCAAGCGTGCACACCAGGGAAAACCAGGCGAACCACTTCAAGCCCAATACTCGCGACGCCAGATAGATCCATAGCGCGTTGACGATCAACAGCGTCAGAAACATCGCCAGGCCCGAAAGGTTATGCAGCTTCTGACTGTCGGAGGGATTCGCCAGGGCACAGCCGACATCGCAGGAAAAATACCCGGTACCGAAACTGGCAACACCGTGCAGCACAATCAGCACGGCGCTCAGTCGAGCGAGTTTCGAGGTTTGGAAAGTCGCGAACGCGGCCAGACCGAAGACGATAAACAACACACCCAACGGGAAGTTGTTGATCTGTGGCGACAGGACATGAGTCGGTGCCCCGATGGCACCCAGCTCACTCATCGCCTGATTGAGATGGCTATATCCGGGATACAAGCTGCCGGCAATCACTACACCGATCAGCAACCAGATCGGCGCCAACAAACCCGCCACATAGCCCCACTTGAGCATTCCCTTGTTCACGCGCCCTCACTCCTTTGATAGCCCTGCCCGAACCAGACAAGTGGCCAGCAACTTAGTGACTCTTCGAACAAAAGTCACCCCTGTCCGAGTGTCAACGCCCCATCAACTCCACAAACGCCAACGCCCCTTTCTGCAACGGCTGGCTCTTGAGCCACACCGCATGCACCGGCAACACCAACCCGTTCTCGATGTTGCGAAAGCTCAGGCGCTTGAGCCTTCCGGCGTCGAGCAACGGCTGGACCACCGACAGCGGAAAGTTGCCCCAGCCCAAGCCGGCTTCGACCATTTCCAGCGCCATGGCCAAGGTGTCGGTGCGCCAGTAAGACTCGGCCACCAGTGGCCGGGTTTCGCTGATCGGCAGGTCGCGACTGGCGACGATGATTTGCCGTACGTGGACCAAATCTTCGAGATACAAATCCTGACCCTGAAACAGCGGATTGTCCGCCGCCAGCGTGGCAATCATCCGTTCGGTGCCAACGAACTGGAACCGCTCCAGCACGTTCATGCTCAGCCCGGCGAACGCCAGGCAAACGCTGACCCGGCCGCTGTGGAGCATCGCCAGCACATCGTCCTGCGGCGCGCTGAGCATTTCGATTTCCAGTAGAGGATGACGCTCGGCGATGACCTTGATCGCCGCCATCACGCGGCCCTTGTCGATGTCCGCCACGACCCCGATCGACAACTTGCTTTCCAGCCCCAGCGACAACTCGACCGCATGCACTTGCAGCTGTTTGAGCTGCTCGGCGATCAATCGCGCGTGAGGCACCAATGCACTGGCCATCGCCGTCGGCACCGGCTCACGGTGACTGCGATCGAACAGGGGATAACCGAGCTCGGCTTCCAGGTTGGCGATGGCCATGCTCACCGCCGACGGCACTTTACCCAGCGCCCGAGCGGCAGCGGAAAACGAGCCGCGCTCGATCACCGCGAGGAACAACTCGATGCTGTCACTGTTGAAATTCATTCATCGACCTATCAATAAAACTGAAAGCTACTGACTTTTTCTGTCAGCACTATTGAAGCTATCTTTCGCCGCCTTCGCCAGTGCTCCTGGCTTCAAGTTCGCAAGAAAGAGGCAAATCCCCATGCAAGGCGTTAAACGAAAACTGATCTACGTGTCCCTATACGAGGTCATCGGCATGACCTTCTCGGCCCTGGGTCTGGCGTTGTTGTCCGGCACTTCACCCGGCAGCACTGGCCCGTTGGCCGTGATCATTACCACCATCGCGATGACCTGGAATTTCATCTACACCACGCTGTTCGAGCGCTGGGAAAGTCGTCAGCCTTCGCGAACCCGCACCGTTAAACGGCGCATCGCCCATGCCGTGGGTTTTCAACTAACCTTGATAGTGTTCCTCATCCCGTTGATCGCCTGGTGGATGAACATCAGCCTGGTGCAAGCCTTCCTGCTGGACGCGGCGCTGATCATTTTCATCCCGTGCTACACCTTCGCCTTCAACTGGTTGTTTGATCGCACGTTTGGTTTGCCAACTTCGGCGCTGCCGGATCCGGTTTGAAAACGCTGAATGTCTGTTAGATTCCTGAAGCGTCGAATCGCTAACGGAGTAGCTCAATGGAACATGCACTGAAGATTCTGGGTAAAGCCTCGTCCATCAACGTCAGAAAAGTCCTGTGGACCTGTGAGGAACTGGGTGTTGCCTACGAACGTGAAGACTGGGGCGGCGGTTATGCGTCGACCCACACGCCGGAGTTTCTCAGGCTCAATCCCAACGCACTGGTGCCCGTGATCATCGATGAGGCCGGCGTGCTGTGGGAGTCCAACACCATCTGTCGCTATCTGGCCGGCAAACACCACAACACCGATCTGCTGCCCCACGATCCTGCGGCCCGCGCTCGGGTTGAGCAGTGGATGGATTGGCAAGCGACTGAACTCAATGCCTCCTGGAGCTATGCGTTCACGGCGTTGGTACGCAAAGATCCGGAGTTCCAGGACCCGCATCACATTGCCGCCGGTGTACACGGCTGGAATCAGAAAATGGGCATCCTCGAACATCAGCTCGCGGCCACCAAAGCGTATGTCGCCGGGCCACACTTCACGCTGGCGGACATCGTCATCGGGCTGTCGATCAACCGCTGGCTGATGACACCGATGGAGCGCCCCGACTACCCGGCCATCGATGAGTATTTCCAACGGTTGGCACAACGCCCGGGATTCCTGAAACATGGCTGCAACGGTCTGCCTTGAGCGGCTACTGCGCTACAAATCGCTAAAATGTAAGCATTCATTGCAATAACTGAGTGAATCTCGACGCAAAGCCGCCGGGATTCACAATCATTCATTTCCGATAGCAGGCTAAGCTTCTCCAACGATAAGTATTGGATCAGCCCATGACTGCCCACTCCCCCGCCCTCGCTCAACCTGATGGAATCGACCCCGTTCGGGCCGCGCAGATCTCCGCCCGCATCGACCGACTCCCCGCCGTTTCCACGATCTGGCGGCTGGTGGCGCTGCTCTCGATCGGTGGTTTTTTCGAGCTCTATGACTTGTTCCAGACGGCCTACATCAGCCCCGGCCTGATTCGCGACGGCATCTTCGCCACCGGCAGCCAAGGCGTGTTCGGCTTTTCCGATCAGGCTGCCTTCGCCTCGGCGACGTTTCTCGGGTTGTTCCTTGGCGCGAGTCTGTTGAGCCCGTTGGCCGACCGCTTCGGTCGACGTGCGATCTTCACCTTCGCGTTGATCTGGTACACCGTCGCGACGGTGGCGATGGGCGTTCAGAGTTCAGCCATCGGCATCATCTGCATGCGCTTTCTGGTGGGTATCGGACTGGGTATCGAGCTGGTGACCATTGACGCCTACCTCTCGGAACTGGTGCCAAAACGCATGCGCAGTTCGGCATTTGCCTTTGCGTTTTTCGTGCAGTTTCTGTCGGTGCCGGCGGTGGCGTTGATGTCGTGGTGGCTGGTGCCGCAAGCGCCGTTCGGTGTGTCCGGCTGGCGTTGGGTGGTGTTGGCGAGCGCGGTGTTTGCGCTGTTCATCTGGTGGCTGCGTTCGCGCTTACCGGAGTCGCCGCGCTGGTTGGCCCAGCATGGACGGTTCGACGAAGCCAGCAAGATTCTCGATGGCATCGAAGCCCGCTGCGTGAAGGATCAGGGCAAGCCGCTGGATGAGCCGGAACTGGCGGCGGTGGATGTTCAGGGTACGGGCCGTTTCGCCGATATCTGGCAGCCGCCGTATCGCCGTCGGGCGTTGATGCTGATTGTCTTCCACGTGTTCCAGGCCATCGGTTTCTTCGGCTTCGGCAACTGGTTGCCGGCGCTGCTCTCCGGCCAGGGCGTGAGCGTGACGCACAGCCTGATGTACGCCTTTATCATCACCCTGGCCTACCCGCTCGGGCCGTTGCTGTTCGTGAAGTTCGCCAACCGATTCGAGAACAAGTGGCAGATCGTCGGCTCGGCCCTCGGCGCCATGACCTTCGGCACGCTGTTCGCCCTGCAAACCAGCGCCTTCGGCCTGATCTTCTGCGGGGTGATGATCACTTTCTGCAACGCCTGGCTGAGCTTCGCCTATCACTCCTACCAAAGTGAACTGTTTCCCACCAACATCCGTGCGCGGGCGGTGGGGTTTTGTTATTCGTTCAGTCGATTGTCGACGGTGTTCAGCAGTTTGCTGATCGGGATTTTCCTCGAGCACTTCGGCACGCCGGGGGTGTTGGCGTTTATTGTCAGCAGCATGTTGATCGTGATGATCACCATCGGCTGGTTCGGCCCGCGAACCCGCAACCTGGCGCTGGAAAACATCGCTCATCGCTGATCCATCGTGCGGTCGATCTCTGCCGCCCGGCGACAAACCGATCACGGACGCCGCTGCCAGAAAAACAACTGGCGATCGGTAAAGAGATTGCCGAGCGCATGCAAGACAAGATCAAACTGGCGCAGGCCGAGAAAGAAAATAGCAGCAGCGAAACAGGCAGTAGCCAGGTGGTCGACAAGTTTCTCGCTTCGCTTTAACAGCGCGGGAATCAATAACAAAGGTCCCTTCGAGGGTAATGCCAATCAGTTAAGCCGCAGAACCTGTAGGAGCCGAGCTTGCTCGCGATGGCGGTCTTACATTCAACACATACGTTGTCTGCCAGTCCGCTATCGCGAGCAAGCTCGGCTCCCACAAGGATAGCGGTGCTCAAATCCTTAACTGATCGGCATTACCCTTCGAGGGACCCGCTATCAACTTATCTGCAAGGTCGAGTTGAACTGACTGATCGCATCCACCACATGCCGCGACCCTTGTTGAATCTCCCGAATCACCGCTCCCGCCTCATTCGCCAGCTCCACCCCGAGCCCGGTTCGACTCAAACTGGACTGCATGCTCGACACCGCACTCAATGACAAATCGTGGTTCTTGCGCACCACTTCAACGATCTCCAGCGTTGCCTGGCTCGTTCGTGCCGCGAGGCTGCGAACTTCATCGGCGACTACCGCGAACCCGCGCCCGTGCTCCCCGGCCCGGGCCGCTTCGATCGCGGCGTTGAGCGCCAACAGGTTGGTCTGATCGGCAATGCCGCGAATGGTCTGAACGATGGTGCCGATGATGTCGGACTGTTTGCTGACGGCATCAATGCTCAGCGCCGCTTCGTTCAAGTCTTTGGAAATGTCCTGGATGATCTGCACCGTTTGCTGCACCACCTGAGAACCTTTCTGCGCACAGGCGTCGTTTTGAACCGAGGTGCTGTGGGCCGACTCCGCGGCGGTTTGCAGGGTGGTCACCTGATCGGTGATGTCGCTGGCGAACTTGACTACTTTGTACAACCGACCCTTGGCGTCGAACAGCGGATTGTAGGAGGCCTCCAGAAAAACCGTATGACCGTGCTTATCTTTGCGCTCGAAACGGTGCGAGTGATATTCGCCGCGATTGAGCGAGGCCCAGAACGCTTTGTAGGCCTGAGATTCGGCTTCGGCACGATGACAAAACAGGCTGTGGTGCTGGCCAACCACTTCATTGAGCGAGTAATGCATCGTCTTCAAGAAGTTGTCGTTGGCCGTGATGACTTTGCCATCCGGGGTGAATTCGATCACGGCCATGGAACGACCGATCGCCGCGAGCATGCTCTCGTTTTCGTGTTCCTTGTAGGCCCTGGCTGAGATGTCAGTGGCGACTTTGATCACACTCCGGACCTGACGATCAGCGCCGAACACCGGCATATAGCTGGCTTCGAGCCAGATCTCCTTGCCGTTCCTGTTCAAGCGTAAAAAGGTCCCGCTCACCGGTTCGCCACGGGCCAGGTCACGCCACAACTTGGCGTAGGCTTCGCTTCGATAAAACGCTTCTTCGCAAAAGATCCGGTGATGCTTACCGCGCACTTCTTCGGCGCTGTATCCCATGGCACTGCAAAAGTTGTCGTTGGCATCGAGCACGATGCCTTCGGGGGTGAACTCAATCATTGCCATCGAGCGGCTGACCGCCGCCAACTTCGCGTTAGCCTCGGTCAGCGCGCAACTGAATCGTTCGATTTCCAGCAGGTCAGTCTTGTGACGTCGGTTAAACATGGTCGTATCACCTTCAGCGCGGTCTTTTTTTTGATGAAAGTTCTTTGGTCTTTCAACAGGAAGGACTTGGTCAGGTGATCAATGATGTTTAATCGGAGAGTCCATGCTGCAACGCTCTTATCAAGACATCCTTCTCTTGATAGCCCGGAATCGGGCCAGCCCTAACGTTCTGATAAGACATTCCATTGACCGGACAGCTCCGTGTTGTTCAGCGTCGGTGCCTTGGGTTGCGCACACTTTTAACGTGATGACAGCCTTCACATGGCGGTCGACATAGTTAGTTACGAGTCAGCATAGACAGGCGAGGCAGGTAAGCAAGGCCACTAGTCGGCCAGTATTGAGGACAAAATCGGTTCAGCTTCGGTATGCGTCATTTCTCAGCAAGCATGCCTATCAACGCCTGCACCGCCGCCGAAGGTTGCTTATTCGCTGCGGCCACCAAAGCAAACTCTCGATCGATACGCGGTTTGACCGGCACCACGCGCAGCCCCTGAAGTTGGCTCGGCAGCGTCATCTCCGGCACCAGCGTCACGCCGATGTTTTCCCGCACCAGGGTGAACGCACTGCTCCATTCACGGACCTCGACCCGAACGTCGCGCAGCTGCAGTCCGGCATCCTCCGCCAGGCTGCGAGCGTTGGTCGAGCAACCGCCCGTGGCCAGTACAAAAGGTTGTTCCGCCAACTCAGCCAGAGAGACGCCTTCTTCATTCGAACGGCGAGCCAAAGGATGGCCGCCGGGCACCACCGCCATCCAGGCATCACGTCCCAGGCGACCGGCATTGCGCTCGGGCGCCGGGTTCAACACCACACCGACATCCACCAGCCCGGCGCCGAGCAGCGTTTCCACTTCATCGTCGCTGACCTCCAGCGCGACCACCTGAATGCCGGGATAAAGCCGGTTGAACTGACGCAGCAGCGGCGGCAGGAAAGTCGCCAACACCATGGGGAAACTGGCCAGGCGAATCGTCCCGCGCTGAATGTCTTTGGTGGAATCGACAGTACTGCGAATGGTTTCCAGAGCACCGAGCATGGTTCTCGCATGTTCGATCACAGACAGGCCGATTGCTGTCGGCAAGGTCTGGCGATTCTCCCGACTGAACAGTTGAACGCCCAGGGTTTCTTCAATCAACGCCAAGGCCTGGCTGGCACCGGACTGGGTCATGCCGACCCGCTCGGCAGCCCGGGTAATGTTGCCCGTATCAGCCACGGCCACCACCATTCGCCAGTGCATCAGATTCATCATGGCAGTAGCTTTCCTTATGGCGGCTTTCTGAAAGATTAATTTTACCGAGGGTGCCGCGCACTATGACACTGGCGTAAATCCCCAACCAGAGCCCTGTCGATGAAGTTGTATTACGCCCCATACGCCTGCTCGCTGGCGCCGCATATCGTGCTGCGCGAACTCGATCTGCCGTTCGAATTGATCCGTGTCGACAACACCACCAAACGAACCGCCAACGGCGATGACTTCCTCGCCATCAACCCAAAGGGTTACGTCGCGGCACTGCAATTGGACAATGGCCAAATACTGACCGAAGGTCCGGCGATCCTCCAATACCTGGCAGACCTGCGCCCCCAAGCGAACCTGGCACCCGTGAGCGGGACGTTCGAGCGAGTGCGATTGCAGGAGTGGCTGAATTTCATCTCGACCGAGATTCATGGCGGGCTGGGCTGGCTGTTCAGTTCGCAGTTCCCGGATGAGGTCAAAGCCCTCATCAAAGAGAAACTGTTCAAGCGGTTTGCGGTGTTGTGTCAGACGCTGGAGCGCCAGGATTATTTGATGGCTGACGGGTTCAGCATTGCCGATGCGTATTTATTTACGGTGTTGCGCTGGGCGTACCTGTTTGCCATCGATTTGAATGAGTGGCCGGCGTTGGCGCGGTTTCAGGTGCGGGTTGATCAGCGGCCAGCCGTGAGGGCTGCGTTGGCCGCTGAGTCGGTGTAGGCCTCAAGACCATCGCGAGCAAGCTCGCTCCCACATTTGATCTTCGGCGTGACATAGATCCCCTGTGGGAGCGAGCTTGCTCGCGATGGCTATTTTCCAGGCACTACAAATTTACAAACTCGCACTCACTTTGGTGGCCACTTCACCGGGAACCCAGCCCTTCCAGATCTGCGGCTGATCACGCAAAAACGCTTCGGCCACCTGACGCGGTTGCAGGCGCTTTTCGCTCATCTGACCGAGCGTGTGGTTCAGCAGATCGATTGGCAGGTCGACCTTTTCGAAGAACGCCACCAGGTCCGGGTACTGCGCCTTGAACGGCGCGGACACCCCAATCGCCAGGTTCGCCGGCATCGAACGCGTGCCTTTTGGATTCGGGTTGTTGGCGTCGGCCAGGGTCTTCCAGGCTTCGGCGTCGAAGGCCGGCTCGTCGAGTTTCACCAGTTTGAAACGCCCCAACAGCGGCGTCGGCGACCAGTAGTAGAACAGCACCGGTTTGCCACGACGGATCGACGAAGCCACCTCGGCATCCAGTGCTGCGCCAGAACCCGTGCGGAAGTTGACGAAGCTGCCGGTCAGGTCATAGGCCTTGAGCTTCTGACTGTTGACGATCTCCGAGGTCCAGCCGGTGGGGCTGTTAAGGAAGCGTCCTCGGCTCGGGTCTTCCGGGTCGCGGAACACATCTTTGTAACGCGCCAGGTCGGCGACGGATTTCAGCTCCGGCGCCAGGGGTTTGATGCCGCGTTCGGGGTCGCCCTTGATCACGTATTCCGGCACCCACCAGCCTTCGGTGGCGCCTTTGACCGTGTCGCCCAGCCCAAACACTTTGCCTTCCGAGGCGGCTTTGACCCACGCCGGACTGCGCCCGGCCCACTCTTCGCCGATCACTTGAATATCGTTCTTGGCCAGTGCCGCTTCGAGGCTGACGGTGCTGCCCGGCAGGGTATCGGTCGGGTAGCCGTAACCTTTCTCGACTATCAATCGCAGGATTTCGGTGATGAGGCTGCCGCTTTCCCAGGTGATGTCACCGAAATGGATCGGCGCAGTTTTCTCCGCGGCGGGAACGTGGGTAGCCACAAGGCTCAGGGCCAGCAGTGAACTGCCGAGCAGGGTTTTGAGTGATCTCATGCGGATCTCCGGGTCAGGGGATTCAAGGATTGGTTGGCGCTGTGCCGGGCACACAGGGCTTGAGTGCGAGTCATGTAAACGCTGACCGAGCGTTGGGAAATGCCCAACTCGGCGGCGATTTGCGGGTAGGTCAGACCGTCGATTCGCGACAACAGGAACGTTGCGCGAACCTTGCCCGGCAAGCGCTCAAGCGTACGATCCAGGCCATGCAAGGCCTGGGTCAGTTGCACCCGTTCTTCGGGCGAATTCGCTTGCTGCTGATCGAGGTGTTGCAACTGATCGAGGTGTTGGCGTTCCAGGTCACGGCGGCGCCAGAGCTGATAGATCAACCGCTGGGCAATGGTGGTGAGCAAGGCGCGAGGCTCGCGGATCGGGGTCAGTCCCGGCGATTCGAGCAGCTGTAAAAAGGTTTCGGCAGCGATGTCTTCGACGCTGGAACTGGCCCCCAGATGCCGGCGCAACCGTGTGCACAGCCAGGGGTAATGCGCGCGGAACAATCCGCCCACGTCGTTGCGATGGGAAAGGTCGGTGCCGGACATAGAGGCTCCAAGGGTTAGGGGTCGCTGAATGTCCGGTGATCCGGTGACGCGATCCTAGCAAGGAGCCTTATTCATTAATAATACTTAAAAAGCATTTTTATATTCTATTTTAGAATTAAACATCAAGAGATCGCAGCCTCGCTTCGCTCGACAGCTCCTACAGGTGTACGCCGATATCCTTGTAGGAGCTGTCGAGTAAAACGAGGCTGCGATCTTTTGATTCTGCCTACCGCAATCGCCCAAACCCCAACGCCTCAGCCTCTTGCTGATAGTCGAGCACAATCTGATAGTCGCTTTCGCTGGCAGGCAATACCTCTTGCAGACCAAGGATTTCGCTGACTTCGGGCAATTCCTGCAACGTCGTGTTCATCACCTCCCGCAGCTCCTCGGCCTGTTCATCGGTGACGGTCGCGGCGGTGATAAACGGCAAGGTCGGACTGAACGCACTTCTCGCAATGACCCGCAGGCCGGCCACCTCTTCTTCGGCGTGCCGCGCCAGATGGGCGAAGGTGACGCTGTCGATGGCCGCCAGGTCCGCTGTCCCTTCACGCAACCAGCGCAAGCTTTCACGGTGGCTGCCGCTGATACCGACACTGGCGAAGAACTGCCCATCTCGATGCAACGGTGCCAGCCGGTGACGCAGCAGGTTCATGCCGCTGTTGGAGTCTTCGCCATTGATCACCCCACGACTGTCGCGAAAGGCCGGCAGGCTGCGCCGTGGATCATCGGCGCGACTCAGCAACAGGCTGCAATGGTTGCCGCCGTTGGCGTCCGGCAGCTCATAACGAGGACGACCGATGACCCGGACCCGACCGCGCAACGCGGTCATCAGCGGGTAGCCGCAGGTTTGGGTCAGCAGCAAGTGCGGGGACAGCCAGAGGTCCATCAGCGAAAGGCCCTCGGCGTTGCGGCGGGTGGCCCCCAGTCGCTCGATAATTCGCGTCAGCCAGCGCTCGTTGGCCTCGCGGATCGGCTCGGGGGCGACGTACATCAGTAATTCAGCGAGGTGTTGTGTCATCGAAATCTTCCAATACAACGACATTCAAATGTGGGAGCGAGCTTGCTCGCGATAGCGTTGGATCAGTCACCAGGTGTGTTGGATGTGAAATAGCTATCGCGAGCAAGCTCGCTCCCACAGGGGTTAGGTGTCGATCATGAAAATCAGTGGAACGGATGCCTTGGGCTGTCGATGGCCTTCACCCCATGCCGGCGCCACAACTGGCCATAACCCTGCACCAGAAACCCGCCGCTGCGCGCCAGCCATTGCTCGCGACGCGCGTGGTAGGCGCGGGGCAAGTCGTACCAGGGCAGCCCTGGCAAGTCGTGATGCACCAAATGCAGATTGAGGTTGAGGAACAGCCAGCGCCATGGCCAGGCGGCTTCATTGATGACCGTCCTTTGCTCGGGCTCGGCGTGGGGACGGTGTTCATAGTAGGAGCGAATCATCGCAATCGATAGCGCCGGCACACTGATCAGCAACAGGTAATGCCACACCGGCAGCACGCTGTAGCGGGCGATAAACAGCAACATCAGCAGGGTCAGCGCGCCGTGGCTCAACCACATCAACCAGGCCTGCCGCTCACCCGTTTTCAGACGCTGCAGCTCTTCCCGGGCCAGCGCCAGCAAGGCCAGCGGTGCACCGAGGGCGAAGCGTCCGAGCACGGTTTTGTTCAGCCAGTGCAGACCCTGTTCGAACAGTGAACTGCCCTGCCACTGCTCGGCGCTCAGGTAACGGCTTTCGGGATCGCGACCCGGGAGGGTCAGGTCTTCGTCGCGGTGATGCAACAAATGGCTGTCGCGATACAGGGTGTAGGGATACCAGACGGCGAACGGCGCGTAGCCGAGGATCTTGTTCAGCGCTGTCCAGCGGGTGGGGTGACCGTGCAGCAATTCGTGCTGCACCGATAACCAGAGCACCACCAGCGGAATCAGCAACACCGTGCTCCACCAGAGCCCCAGCCGATGGCTCCCCAAAACAATGCTGAACCAACCAGCGTACACGCCGACCAGCAACAGCCAGGTCGGCCACTCGGTGCGAGCAGTCAGGCGTTGGCGCAGGGTGTCGATTTCTTCTCGGTGGGCGGTATCGAAGTAATGGGGCATGGCGTTGCTCAGATCGGGGACCAATCCCCTTCTGTGCAATGGCGCAGGGTTTTCTTGCAGATTATTTGGTTATTTCGTCAGAAGCAGCGGGAGCCCGAGGCCGGGCTCCCTTGTCACGGGATCAATGACCGAACACATCCACCTTCTTGGCCTTCTTGTCCGCGCGCTTTTCATCGGCGGTTTTTGCCGGTTTTTTCTTTGCCGCTTTTTTTGAATCCATGCCTTTGGCCATGATACGTACTCCACTCATACGGGATGTGAGATCAGGTATACACCTATCGCTGCGCGCGCGTTCTTTTATAATCGCCCGCTTTGCGCACCGACAGTCGAAGACCATGCCCAACACCCAATACACCTTGCTCGCCGAGCCTTTATGGCCCTTGATGAACAAGTTTTATCGCGCTCACCAATCGTCGATGAAAGCAGTCCGCGACGCTCAACTCTGGGTGGCCAGGCGCGAGGAGATCATTGGCGCACTGTGTTTGCGACCGGTGGCGGACGGGCATTGGCTGACGGGTTTGTTTGTCGATCCGGCCTGCCGTGAACAGGGCATCGCTGCGGCGCTGATCGCCGAGGCGCTGAAGGAGCTTGAAGGTCCGGTGTGGCTGTTTTGTCATCCGGACTTGCGCGGGTTTTATGAACGTCGCGGTTTTACCTTCGACCCGCCACTGCCCTACTCCATGGCGGAACGCTTGAGCCGTTATGCGCGGAGCAAACCGATGATCGCCATGGGTCTGGAACCGGCAAGATAACGCTCTAAAGCCTTATGAAGATCAAATGTGGGAGCGAGCTTGCTCGCGATGAGGCCCTGACAGTCAACATTGATGTTGAATGACAGTCCGCTATCGCGAGCAAGCTCGCTCCCACAGGGGTTTGAGGTGTTTTCGAATCAGTCGTCTGCAGCAGGATCGAGATCCGGGAACATCACTTCGGTAAACCCGAACTTGCTGAAGTCACTGATGCGCGAGGGGTATAACCGGCCGATCAGGTGATCGCATTCATGCTGCACTACCCGCGCATGGAAGCCCTCGGCAACGCGCACGATCGGATTGCCCTTGGGGTCGAAACCTTCGTACCGAATGTGCTGATAGCGATCCACCGCGCCACGCAGGCCGGGCACCGACAGGCAGCCTTCGAAACCCTCTTCCAGGGTCGGGCTCAACGGTGTGATCAGCGGGTTGATCAGAATCGTCTGCGGCACAGCTTCGGCGTCCGGATAGCGTTCGCTGTGCTCGAAACCGAAGATCACCAGTTGCAGGTCGACGCCGATCTGCGGCGCAGCCAGGCCAACGCCACCGACACTTTCCATGGTCTGGAACATGTCGTCGATCAGTTGCCACAACTCGGGGCTGTCGAACATTTCGGCGGGTACCGGCGGGGCAACGCGCAGCAGGCGCTCGTCGCCCATTTTCAGAATTTCACGGATCATTTGATGACTTCGTCAGTGGTCGGCTTGATCGAGTGGTCCCGACCCAGTCCCGACACGTGTTGTTTGGGTTCTTCGTGAACGAGTTCGCCGGGGACTTTTTCGCCATCATTCTTGCCCTCGGTCGACATGTGTTCGATTACGGCATTCATCTCTGCGCCGAGCAACAGCACTGCGGCGGAAATGTAGAAGTACAGCAACAGCACGATGATCGCGCCGATACTGCCATACATGGCGTTGTAGTTGGCGAACGTCTTGACGTACAGACCGAAGCCCAGCGATGCGATGATCCACACCACCACCGCCAGCACCGAGCCAGGGGTGATGAAGCGAAACTCCTGTTTGACGTCGGGCATGACGTAATAAATCAGCGCCACCGCCATCATCAACAGAATCACGACCACCGGCCAGCGCACGATGGTCCAGAGGGTCACGATGAATTCTTCAAGGCCGACTTGCGAGGCGATCCATTCCATCACCTGCGGCCCAAGCACCATCAGCGCGGCGGCCACCAGCAGCATGCCGGCGATGCCGATGGTGTAGAAAATCGACAGCGGGAAACGCTTCCACGCCGGGCGGCCTTCGACCACGTCGTAAGCGGCGTTCATCGCGCTCATCATCAGCCGCACACCGGCGGACGCGGTCCACAGGGCAATCACGATACCGACCGACAGCAAGCCACCCTTGGATTGCTGGAGCTGGTCGATGACCGGGTTCACCTGCTCCAGCGCCTGGGGCGGCAGGACCAGTTCCGATTGCAGGCGCAGCCAGGAGAAGAAGTCCGGCAGGTGCAGGAAACCGATCAGGGCGATCAGGAACAGAATGAAGGGAAACAGTGAAAACAGCATCTGATAAGCCAACGCCGAGGCATAGGTCGACATCTCGTCGTCGACGAACTCGGTGATCGTGCGCACCATGACACGGTGCAGGCGCAGGCCTTTCATGTGTGGGAAAAACATTAGCGTCTCCTTTCGCCGCAAATTTGGTCGAAGTCGTGGCGACTCAGGGGCCGTTTTCTACATCAAAGTAGCCTACTTGGCGAGTTTGAAACAATTTCCTTGTGCAAGTTCAGGCTGACACAAAAACGGCCATCCGCGGATGGCCGTTTCTGTTGCTCATTAAAGGCCGGATCACGCCTTGTCGATGCCTTTCTTGATCGCATCCTTGGCTTTGCCGACCGCTTGCTGGGCTTCACCTTTCCTTTCCTGAACGACGCCTTCGGCGCGCATTTTGTCGTTACCGGTGGCCTTGCCGACGCCCTGCTTGACGTTGCCGGCGGCTTCGTTGGCCATGCCTTTTACTTTATCGCCAGTGCTGCTCATGGTGGTTCTCCTGTGAACAATTCAACGGAAAAGTCGTTACACAAGGTTGACCGGATGCGTTTGCGCGGAGTTTCATTTATTTTCACGGCGACATTTCATCGTTCAGTGCAGGTTGGGCTTTATGTTTGCCGACCAACCCCCGAGAATGCGCAACGTATTCAGGCCATGGCGCTGAAGATCCAATCCCGTAGGAATGTTATGAAACTCGATAAAAAGCAGGCCATTGCCCGCAGAAACCAGGAACTTGGCGGTGCTGTGCTTGGCGTCAACAACTGCCATTTCACCGAATTGAACCGCAACCGCAACATTT
Organism: Pseudomonas sp. LBUM1645; assembly: GCF_059716185.1. Classification (NCBI taxonomy): domain Bacteria; kingdom Pseudomonadati; phylum Pseudomonadota; class Gammaproteobacteria; order Pseudomonadales; family Pseudomonadaceae; genus Pseudomonas; species Pseudomonas sp. LBUM1645. Next base: position 1,476,859 of record NZ_CP166811.1, on the reverse strand, counting down.
GGTGGTTTGATATTCCGGTCGCGCGCCTGGCCATTGGTCAGTACGAGTGGGTTCACCTGCTGATGCACACCCCGGATACCGACGAACTGCTGCACCTGAAAGTGCCGACGGTATTCCTGCGCGAGAAGCTCGAAGGCCTGGTGGTGCGCAACGAAGGTAAACGCAAAGCGGCCCTGAGCCTGGAACTGAGCGCCGACAAGGACTCGTACCTCCAGGACATGCGCCCGGCGGGTACCAACGTCAATTTCGCGCAGTTCCGCCTTTAAAAGCAAAAGATCGCAGCCTTCGGCAGCTCCTACAGGGTGTACATCAATTCCATGTAGGAGCTGCCGAAGGCTGCGATCTTTTGATCTTCAACAAAAAGCCCCGCAGATGCGGGGCTTTTGTTTGTTACGCGCTTACCTTCTTGACGCCGAGCTTCTTCAACTCTTCGTCGCGCAACTCGCGGCGCAGGATCTTGCCGACGTTGGTGGTCGGCAGCGCGTCGCGGAACTCCACGGAGCGCGGAACCTTGTAGCCGGTGACGTTCGCACGCATGTGCTCCATCACTTGCTCCTTGGTCAGGGTCACGCCCGGTTTGGCGACGATGAAGATCTTGATCGCCTCGCCCGACTTCTCGTCCGGCACGCCGATGGCTGCGCATTGCAGCACGCCCGGCAGGGTCGCGAGCACGTCTTCCAGTTCGTTCGGGTACACGTTGAAACCGGAGACCAGGATCATGTCTTTCTTGCGATCGACGATGCGCATGTAACCGTCAGGCTGGATCAGCGCGATGTCACCGGTCTTCAACCAGCCTTCACTGTCGAGGATTTCATCGGTGGCGTCCTGACGCTGCCAGTAGCCCTTCATCACTTGCGGACCTTTCACACACAGCTCGCCGATTGCGCCCATTGGCTGTTCAACGCCAGCATCGTCGATGACTTTGCACAGGGTCGACGGCACCGGAATACCGATGGTGCCGATCTGGATGTTCTGGATCGGGTTGACGGTGGCCACCGGGCTGGTTTCGGTCATGCCGTAACCTTCGCAGATGGCGCAACCGGTGACCGCTTTCCAGCGCTCGGCCGCGGCCAGTTGCAGGGCCATGCCACCGGACAGGGTGACTTTCAGCGCCGAGAAGTCCAGCTTGCGGAAGCCTTCGTTATTGCACAGGGCGACGAACAGCGTATTGAGGCCGACGAAACCGCTGAACTTCCACTTCGACAGTTCCTTGACCATCGCCGTCAAATCGCGCGGGTTGCTGATCAGGATGTTGTGGTTGCCGATCAGCATCATCGCCATGCAATGAAAGGTGAAGGCATAGATGTGGTACAGCGGCAGCGGCGTGATCAGGATCTCGCAACCTTCATTGAGGTTGGAACCCATCAGGGCCTTACACTGCAGCATGTTCGCCACCAGGTTGCGGTGGGTCAGCATCGCGCCCTTGGCCACGCCGGTGGTGCCGCCGGTGTATTGCAGCACGGCAACGTCGCTGCTGGCCGGGTTGGCTTCAGCCACTGGCTGGCCGTGGCCCTTGCTCAGTACGTCGTTGAACTTGATGGCCTTGGGCAAGTGATACGCCGGGACCATCTTCTTCACGTACTTGATGACACTGTTGACCAGCAGGCGCTTGAGCGGCGGCAGCAGGTCGGCCACTTCGGTGACGATCACGTGCTTGACGCCGGTTTTGGGCACAACGAGCTGGGCCAGGTGCGCCATGTTGGCCAGGCAGACCAGGGCTTTGGCACCGGAGTCGTTGAATTGGTGTTCCATTTCCCGCGCGGTGTACAGCGGGTTGGTGTTGACCACGATCAGCCCGGCGCGGATGGCACCGAAGACGGCGACCGGGTACTGCAACACGTTGGGCAGCTGCACGGCGATTCGATCGCCCGGCTTCAAGTCGGTATGCTGTTGCAGGTAAGCGGCAAAGGCACCGGACAATTCGTACAGTTCACCGTAGGTAATTGTCTTGCCCAGGTTGCTGAACGCCGGTTTGTCGGCAAAGCGCTGGCAGGACCGCTTCAACACCGCCTGAATATTCGGATACTCGTCTGGATTGATGTCGGCAGCAATCCCGGCAGGGTACTTATCCTTCCAAAAGTCTTCGATCATGGAAGCCCACTCCTCAGCAACGCGAATTCATCACCGCATTTGATGCGATTATTATTGGTGTGTGTTTTTTATTGGTGTCTGTGTGTTGGTGAGTCTGGCTTTATATATAGGCCGAGAAGTCACAAAGCGCGCCGAGAGTAGCAGCTTTGCCAGAGGTCGACTAGAGCCAAAAACAGCCTCTACGGTCACATTTGTGACTCAAGACCAATTAATGGTCTTTTTTAGAGCAAAAATTCTATACAGACAGAAAGCGCTCTAGAACAGGGCTTACAGCCAAATTCAGAAGACAAAAAAAGGGGCGTCCGTATTTGGCCGCCCCTTTTTGATGCTGCGTCGCTAACAATTCATTACGCGATATCGCGCAACTCCCGCCGCAATATCTTGCCCACCGGCGTCATCGGCAACGACTCACGCAAGACGATGTGCTTGGGCACTTTGTACGCCGTGAAGTTTTCCTTGCAGTAAGCCTTCAGCTCTTCAAGGCTGACACCCGTTTCACGGGCCACCACAAACAGCTTCACCGCCTCCCCCGAACGCTCGTCCGGCACACCGATCACCGCACAGTTGGCGACTTTCGGGTGAGCCATCACCACGTCTTCGATCTCGTTCGGGTACACGTTGAAACCCGAGACGATGATCATGTCTTTCTTGCGATCGACGATGCGCACAAATCCGTCCGGGTCGATCACCGCGATGTCGCCAGACTTGAACCAGCCTTCGGCATCCAGCACTTCGGCGGTGGCTTCGGGTTTCTGCCAGTAGCCCTTCATGATCTGCGGGCCCTTGATGCACAGTTCGCCGCGCTCGCCCAGCGCCTGCTCGACGCCTTCATCGTTGATGACCTTCAGGGTGGTGCCCGGCACCGGCAGGCCGACCGTGCCGAGCCGCGACTTGTCGCCATACGGGTTGGTGCAGGCTACCGGCGAGGTTTCGGTCAGGCCGTAACCTTCGGTGATGCGGCAACCGGTGAGCTGTTCCCAGCGCTCGGCGGTGGCCTTGACCAGCGCGGTGCCGCCGGAGTTGGTGAGTTTGAGGCTGGAGAAATCCAGGGTCTTGAAGTCCGGATGGTCCATCAGCGCGACGAACAGGGTGTTGAGCCCCAGCAGCGCCGAGAACCGCCAGTTCTTCAGCTCCTTGATGAAGCCGCCGATGTCTCGCGGATTGGTGATTAGCACGTTGTGGTTGCCCGAAACCATCATGCACATGCAATTCGCGGTGAACGCATAGATGTGGTACAGCGGCAGCGGCGCGACCATCACCTCTTGCCCTTCGCGCAACAGCGGCTGGCCGTCATTGCCGAACTGCTCCAGGCACGCCCGCACTTGCTGCATGTTGGCCACCAGGTTGCCGTGGGTCAGCATCGCGCCCTTGGCCAGGCCGGTGGTGCCGCCGGTGTATTGCAGCACGGCGATGTCGTCGAGCCCGACTTTCAGCGGCTTGATGCCCAGGCCCCGGCCCAGACGCAGCGCGCTCTTGAAGGAAGTGGCCTGCGGCAAGGAGTACGCCGGGACCATCTTCTTGACCTTGCTCACCATCGTATTGACCAGCCAGCCCTTGGCGGTGGGCATCAGGTCGCCCATCCGGGCTTCGATCAGGTACTGGATGTCGGTGTCGGGCAGCACTTCCTGGACTTTGGCCCCGAACATGTTCAGGTAGACCAGCGCCCGGGCACCGGAGTCCTTGAACTGATGACGCATCTCCCGCGCGGTGTACAGCGGGTTGGTATTGACCACGATCAGCCCGGCGCGCAAGGCGCCGAACACGGCAATCGGGTAATGCAGGACGTTGGGCATCTGCACCGCAATGCGATCCCCCGGTACCAGGTCGGTGTGGGCTTGCAGGTAACCGGCGAACGCTGCGCTGTAGCGTTCCAGTTCGGCGTAGGTCAGGGTTACGCCCATGTTGCTGAATGCCGGGCGGTCAGCAAATTTCTTGCAGGAACGCTCGAACACCTCGATCACCGACTTATAGGCCCCTTGATCGATGTCCAGGGGCACGCCGGCCGGGCGTTTGTCATTCCAGAAATCAGGTTGCATTGTTCTTGTCCTCTTTACCTGAACCTATCCGGGGCCGCTTTTCTGTCCTTCTTCAAAACAAAAAGCGAAAAGCGGAGCTTCACGGACACTAGCAGCTATGGCGAATCAGGCAAATATGCGCACGGTCGACATTGATCGTGTGAATCTTGCTGCCGTGGCGTGGCCTGATCAGACGGCACGCTTTGGATGCGCTATACAATGCAACGACGCCCATGCCACATGCAGCCCTATGCAAAGGAACCGCCATGATCCACGACACTTTCTGGCTGACCGCGAGCGACCGCAGCCGCCTCTTCGTCAACCAGTGGCTGCCCGCCGTGCCTTTAAAAGCAGTGATCCTGCTGGCCCACGGCATGGCGGAACACAGTGGCCGCTACGCCCGTCTGGCGGAAAAACTCTGTGATCAGGGCTACGGTGTGTATGCGCCGGACCTGCGTGGACATGGCAAAACTGCCGAAAACGGGACACTCGGCCATTTCGCCGACGATGACGGTTGGTGCAAGGTGGTCGGCGACCTGGCGAGCCTCAACCAGCACATCGGCCAACAACATGCGGGCATGCCGATTGTGTTGCTCGGTCACAGTATGGGCAGCTACATCGCCCAGGCTTATCTGCTGCATCACAGCGCCAGCCTGCACGGAGCCGTTCTCAGCGGGTCGAACTTCCAACCGGTGGCGCTCTATCGCGCAGCGCGGCAGATTGCGCGGTTAGAACGTTTGCGCCAGGGTCCGAAGGGTCGCAGCGCGCTGATCGAATGGCTGTCGTTCGGTTCGTTCAACAAGAAATTCAAACCGGTACGCACGCGGTTCGACTGGCTCAGCCGCGATCCGGCGGAGGTCGATCTGTACGCCAACGACCCGCTCTGCGGCTTTCGCTGCACCAATCAACTGTGGATCGATTTGCTCGGTGGGTTGCAGCAAATCAGCAAAGCGTCCAATCTCGCTCAGATTGATCCGGGCCTGCCGTTGCTGGTCATCGGCGGTGAATGTGATCCGGTGAGCGAAGGCAAGCGTCTGAAAGATCTGGCCCATGCGCTACGCGCTGCCGGCAGCCAGAGCCTGCAACTGACTATTTACCCGCAGGCACGGCATGAACTGTTCAACGAGAGCAACCGCGATGAAGTGATCAATGACGTGTTGAGCTGGATCGCCCAGGCGCTGAGCCACCGTCGGCCACCCAGGTCGGAATAGTTTTTTTTGAATTTATTTATTCGTGACAGGAATTGAAACAGATGACCCAGGTTACCAACACCCCTTACGAAGCCCTTGAAGTCGGCCAGACCGCCAGCTACAGCAAGACGGTAGAAGAGCGCGACATTCAGTTGTTCGCCGCGATGTCCGGCGATCACAACCCGGTGCACCTGGACGCTGAATTCGCCGCCGGCACCATGTTCAAGGAGCGCATTGCTCACGGCATGTTCAGCGGTGCGTTGATCAGCGCTGCCGTTGCCTGCGAGTTGCCTGGGCCGGGGACTATTTATATCGGTCAGCAGATGAGCTTTCAGAAACCGGTGAAAATTGGCGACACGCTGACCGTGCGTCTGGAGATTCTCGAGAAGCTGCCGAAGTTTCGTGTGCGGATTGCCACTCGCGTGTTTAACCAGCGCGATGAATTGGTAGTGGATGGCGAGGCGGAGATTCTGGCGCCGCGTAAGCAACAGACGGTGACGTTGCCTAAGCTGCCGGCAATCAGCATCGGCTGATTGCCTTAAGAGATCGCAGCCTCGTTTCACTCGACAGCTCCTACAGGTATCGCAACCCCCTGTAGGAGCTGTCGAGTGAAACGAGGCTGCGATCTTTTGATCTTAATGCCCCTCCTGCACCTGCACACTCGCCGTCATCCCCGAACTCAAATTCATCCCCTCCGGCAACTTATCAATCTTGATCCGCACCGGAATCCGCTGCGCCAATCTCACCCAGTTAAACGTCGGCTCCACCTCCGCCAACAACTGCCCATCCGGCGTGGTATTGCGATCGGTAATCCCGCGACTGATGCTTTCCACATGCCCCTGCAACGCCTCCCCCGCACTCATCAACCAGATATTCACCGGATCGCCAACACGAATCCGCGGCAGCTTGGTTTCCTCGAAATACGCCTGCACGTAGAAAGTCGAATCGTCGATCAACGCCATCACCGATTGCCCGGCATTCACGTAGTTGCCTTCGGCCAGACGCAGGTTGGTGATATGACCATTGCGTGGCGCATGAACCTGGCTGCGTGCGAGGTTGAGTTCCGCAACCTTGGCTTCAGCCTGGGCTTCGCGCAGTTCGCCACGGGCGATTCCGGCGTTGATTTGCGCGTTCTCGCGCAGCTCGGCACTGATTGCCTGCGGACCGAGGGCAGCGCGGCGACTGGCTTCGCGTTCACGCAGGTTGAGTTGCTGCTGACGGGTCTGCACCACCGCTTGGGCTTTCTCCAGCGCTGCTTCGAAACGGTCACGATCAATGCTCAGCAATAAATCGCCAGCCTTGACCTGCTGGTTATCAAAAGCCTTGAGCTCACGCACCCAACCCGAGACGTCAGGCGCGATCACCACCACGTCGGCGCGGATCCGCGCATCCCGAGTCCAAGGCGTGAGCATGTAGTACTGCCACAAATGGAAGCCGGCAAATATCGCCGCCGCCACCAGGCACAAGGTCACCGCGACACGTATCGGTGTACGCATTTTCAACTCCTTATAAAGGTCCGAGGACGACGGTGATCAAGGTCAATACACAGACGTACAAGGCGCAATCAAACAACGCTTCGTGCCAGATCCAGCGGCCCACCGGCGTCAGGCGCAAAAGCATGCGCAAGGCTCCAGTGACGAGCAGCGCCAGCAGCACATAAATCAGAAACGGACTGAGCAGCACGCCACCCACCGACCACTCACGCAAGCCCATGGCTTTGCTCCTGTTGACGGCACCAGGCGCGCCAGCTGCTTTGCAATTGCAGCACCGCGCCTTGGGCCAGTTTCACCGCATCGCTGGGGGGCAATGCGTACAAGGTCTTCAAGAATTCTTCGCTCGGCTGCGCCAACGCCTCGGCGTGACTGCCGGCCGGGCCTTGCTCGAGGATTTTTTCCAGCTGTTCGAGATAACGCCGCTGAGGCGCACTGACCGGCACCTGCGCCACCGCCAGACTTAAACGCAAATGCAGCAGTTCGTCGCCGATGTCCAGGCCGAGCAAGCCATCGTCCCAGCGACTGCGCGCCGGTTCCGGCAACTCGGGGTAGTGCCGCGCCAATTGCAGCAAGCGGTCGGCCATGCGCCCGCCAAACCAGCTTTCGGCACCGCGCAGATTGCGCCGGGTCAGGCGCACCAGATCATCGAGGGTTGCCGCCAACAAACGTCGGCCATGCCACGTCGGGTTGCGCAGGATCAACAAATGGAACGCCAGCACTGCGGCGCCGACACCGACCACGATGGATTGAGCGCTGTTGAGGAACGTCGCGACATCGAACTTCATCGCGTTGAGCGGCGAGACCAGCACGATGAAGTGCAGACAAAATGAGGTAGCCGTCGCACCGATCTGCGGTTTGGCCATGCCCAGCGCGCCGAGGAACAACGGCACGCCCATGCCCATGCACAGCAAGGCAAAACCACTCCATTGCGGCAGCAGAATCTGCCCGACGATAAACGCGGCGGGAATCGCCAGGAAGATCCCGCGCATAAAACTCATGCCGATCTGAGCGCCATTCTCGCGGCTGGCGAACAGACTACACACCACGCACGTCAACAGCAGCGCCCCGGAGGCAGCGGGCCAGGCGGTCGCCAACCAGAAGCACGAGACCACCAGAAACGCCAACGCACTGCGGGTACCGAACATCAGCGCCAATGACAGGTCGCGGTGTGGTGTCAGGGTTCTCGGTGGATCGACCGTTTCCTTGCCCTCCTCAACGGCGTTCAACGCGGCGCTGGCCGCCATGGCGGTATCGAGTAACAAAGCGAAACGAGCCAGGCAGTAACTCTGTGCGGAGCTGATGTGCGGGTCGTGGGAAGCGTCGAGCAACCTCGGCCGCAGCGCTTGCAGGGTCGCGGTATCCGGGCTGTTGAGCGCCTCTTGAACCTCGGTCATCCAGGGCAACAGTTGCTCGGCTTCCTGGGGTTCCAATTGCTTCCACTGACGGCGCACCGAACGGGCGATACGCAACAGCATCAACAGCTTTTGGCTCAAGCCGCTGATCGCCCGCGCTCGTTGCCGACCCAGGCCACCTTCAAACCAGGCATGCTCGCGCTGGGCATCGACGGCGACGATTCTCCCGAGGATTTCCAGCAAGCCTTTACGCGCTTGACCATCACCGGCCAACGTCGCACGCGCGGCGTTCATACCGCTTTGCCACGCTGCTCGCGCCTGATCCGCCAGTTGCCGTTCGACCCGCATCGGCCAGAGCAGCGCACTGGCGGCGGTGGCGCAAAGAATGCCCAGGCAGATTTCTGTGCAGCGAGCCACGGCTTGATCGAACACCGTCAGCGGATGAGTAATGGCCGGCAGCGCGATGATCGCCACCGTGTAACCGGCCAGCACGAATGAATAGGACCAGGCGCTGCGCAGCAAGGTCGAACTCGCCGTACACAACCCCAGCCACAACGCCAAGGCCAACAAAAACAGCCAAGGCGTCTGGGCAAACAACCCCATGAACACCACTGACATGATCGTCCCGATCAGAGTGCCCAGCAACCGCGCCAGGCCCTTTTGCACCACCATCCCCGACAAGGGCTGGGCGACGATAAACGCCGTCATCAACGCCCAGGACGGTTGCTCCAGGCCCCAGCGTAATGCCAGCCACAGCGCCAGGCCGCCACCGATCAGGGTTTTGATCGCGAACTGTAAGGCGCGGCGGTCAGGCGCAAACAAAGCCTGCAGGGTGATAGGCACGTAATGGACTCTTGGAAAGACGATTTAACGGTAGGAGCTACCGAAGGCTGCGATCTTTTGATCTTGCTGTCCGGCGACCTCTATACCGTCAAAAGATCGCAGCCTTCGGCAGCTCCTACAAGTGCCGATTTCAGTGCTAATTCCCGGACACAAAAAAACGCCAGACTGGCTGGCGTTTTTGACAGACAACGAACGCTTACGAGCGTGCGCGCGCCTGGTTACGCAGGGCTTTTACCTGATCGTGATTGCGTTGCACGCCGTGGTACTGACGCTCAACCAGGTCACGAATGCCCACCAGATTGTGTTTGTTGATTTTTTCGATGGCTTCTTTGTAAGCCTTCAGTGCATGGTCTTCACCCCGCTCGGCTTCGTTCAGCACGGCTTCTTCATCCTTGCCGGTGAACATCGCTTTCACGTCGACCCAGCGGCGGTGCAGGTCACCGCTGACACTGGTGGACGTTTCCGGATCGCCGCCCATCGAACGCACGGCGGCCTGCAACTCAGAAGCAGCCGTTGCGCAGTCAGCCGAGCGCTGCACGAACACGTTTTTGAGTTCAGGGTGTTTGATGTCTTCAGCGCAAGTCTTGAACCCTTCCTGACCGTCTTTGCTGGTTTCAATCAGGTCGTTGAGTACAGAGATGGCTTCTTTATTCATGTCAGTCATTTTCAATTCCTCGCGGGTTGATGAAAGATGCAATAGGTATTGCACCCTGCATGCCAGCTTTGAATTGATACGCTATTCCTTATATTTCAATTGCTTATCGATTAACGCGAAAACTGTATCCGCTTTATTTGCATGATCTGTCATTTGGCCTGCATGCAGAATGCCTGTATTTTCCAGACTGTTTGAATCAAGACGACTGATTGATGAACCCTGAAAAGCTCGAACTGCTGATTACCCGTGAAATGCCCTTCGGTAAATACAAGGGCCGAATCATTGCCGACCTCCCCGGCCAATACCTGAACTGGTTCGCTCGGGAAGGTTTCCCCCACGGCGAACTCGGCGGCTTGTTGGCATTGATGCAGGAAATCGATCATAACGGCCTGTCGGAGCTGCTCGAACCGCTACGCGCCAAACATGGCAAACCCGCCCCTCGCCATTGACCCGACACCCAGACCTGGCCCCTGATTGAGTAGCCCATGCCCGATAACACCCGCCGCGCCCGTGATGAAGCCTTCTGGCGTACCTTTGCCGACCGATACGCGGTTGAACCCGGCCCGGTCAACCTCGAAAACGGGTACTTCGGGCGCATGTCGCGCACGGTGGTCGAGGAGTATCAGCGCAACATCGAACTGATCAATCGCAGCAACTCGGTGCACGTGCGACAACGCTTCGAACAGGGCGAAAGCCTGGAGATTCGCAAACAGCTCGCCGAGCTGATGGGCGTACCCGCCGACACCGTCGCCCTCACGCGCAACGCTTCGGACGGTCTGCAATCGCTGATCCGCAACTACAACCGTCTGACGCCGGGCGATCAGGTGCTGATATGTGATCTGGAATACGACACGGTCAAAGGGGCCATGCGCTGGCTGGCGCGCAATCGGGGCGTCGAGGTGATCGAGATCGAACACTCGCACCCCGCCAGTTTCGACAGTTTGCTGGCCACTTACCGCGAAGCTTTCGTTCGTTATCCGCGACTCAAACTGATGGCCCTGACCCACGTTACCCATCGCTCCGGGTTGGTGATGCCGGTGCAGGCGATCGCTGCGGCCGCCAAAGAGCACGGCGTCGACGTGATCCTTGATGGTGCCCATGCGCTCGGCCAGCTCGAGTTCAATCTCGACAAACTGGGTATCGCCTTTGCTGGCTACAACCTGCACAAATGGATCGGTGCACCGCTGACTCTGGGCTTCATTTACATCGCCCCCGAGCGCTTGGCCGACATCGACCCGGACATGGGCGAGATGCATTTCCCGGTCACCGACATTCGCGCCCGCACGCCGTACAGCACGCCCAACATCCCGGCGCTGCTGACCCTGCCGCTGGTGTTCGAGGAACATCAGGCCATGGGCGGTTCCGCCGCCAAGGGCGCTCGGCTCAATTACCTGCGCAACCGCTGGGTAAACGCGGTACGTGAGTTGCCGGGGATCGAAGTCATGACCCCGGACGACCCGCGACTGTATTGCGGCATCACTTCGATGCGATTTACCCGGCATGCCGATCAACAGGCGATGGTCGAGCGGCTGCTTAAGGACTACAACCTGTTTACCGTGGCGCGCAGTGGTGCCGCGAGTGGTCCGTGCATTCGCATAACCCCGGGGCTCACCACCACCGCTGCAGACATGGATTTGCTGGCACGGGCGTTGAGCGAACTGCGCTGACGTCACACGGTGTGTTTGTCGAAGTCCTCGGGCTTGATCTGCGTCGATACCGCGAATGTGTCGATAGCGATGGTCATGTGCCCGAAAAAGCCGTCTTCTTTCGAGTCTCGGCCCAGGGTGTGAACGTTCAGGGTCGAGGCTTCGCCGCCCATGCTTTCATAGAAAAAGTCTTGATCGTTGGTCAGCGGCGAAACGGCTCGACCGCGGTACTCCCTGGCGTTGAGTACCGAGCGCGAGGCCACCTCGGGAAGGTAGAGCTGACCGACCCAGGCAACATGCCGCTCTTCCAGGTAGTTGTTGCCTTCCATAATGCGTACCACGACGTGAACGTGCAGGGCACGGCCGGCGTAGAACCCCGGATAGATCGTGGTAAACCGCACGATGCCGTGCTTGTCCGTGAATTGCCCGCCACGCAGGTAAGTGTCGTCGTCGGTTCGCGGGATCGAGCCGATGTCATCGGCGTCGATTTCCTTGTCCGGATTGACCTTGCTCCAGCCCGAATACGCACCGCGTGCGTTGCAATGCCAGATATCCACCAGGGCGTCTGTCACCGGTTGCCCCGTCATTGCATCGACGATCGCCAGCCTCAACACCAAGGGAATGCCATCCATCCCTTCGCTGATGTTTCTTCTGATCAATTTCGGATTTCGGAAATAAGGACCGGCGATCTGTTCGGGGGAAAGCAGGTAAACCGCTGGTGCGGGTGAAACCGGAGTGTTGTCGTCCATGACGTTCTCTCTTCCATAAGAAGAACGCAGGTTAACGCTGGCCGAGCTGCGAGATGCGGTAACTATGTATCGCATGACGTCGATCTGTAGCAGCTGCCGAGCCTGCGAGGCTGCGTTCGGCTGCGTAGCAGTCGTAAAACCAGAGATTGTGGTACGTCAGGCAGACCGCGTCAGCCGGATTCACGACCGCTTCGCAGCCGAACGCAGGCTTCGCCAGCTGCTACAAAGAGCGTGTCGACAGCCACAGTTTTTCGTAGGCAAAAAAAAACGGTGCACCGACCAAGCGCACCGTAAAGCCGTAGAACACACAACGAAGTGTTTGGTAAAAAGCCGATCAGTCCAGCAGCGCCAATGCCTCGGCGGTGCATTCCTGAATGCGGGCCCAGTCGCCGTTCTTGATCCACTCGGGATCAAGCATCCAGCTACCGCCCACGCACATCACGTTCTTCAACGCCATGTAGCTCTTGATGTTGGCCGGGCTGACGCCGCCAGTCGGGCAGAATTTCACTTCGCCAAACGGGCCGCCGAGGGCCTTGATGGCCGCAACGCCGCCGCTGACTTCCGCCGGGAACAGCTTGAAGCGGCGATAACCCAGGCCGTAGCCTTCCATGATGCCGGAAGCGTTGCTGATGCCTGGCAACAGCGGAATCGGGCTGTTGACGCTGGCTTCCAGCAGGTCACGGGTGATGCCCGGCGTGACGATGAACTGCGAACCGGCCGCTTCGGCAGCTGCCAGCATGTTGCGATCCAGCACAGTGCCAGCACCGGTCACCAGTTCCGGACGCTGCTCGCGCAGAATCTGGATAGCCTTGAGGCCGAACTGTGAACGCAAGGTCACTTCCAGGGCTGTCAGGCCACCGGCCGCGAGGGCGTCGGCCAGCGGCAGGATGTCCTGTTCGCGAGCGATGGTAATCACCGGCAGGATCCGCGCCTTGGCGCAGAGGCTGTCGATCAGGGCAACTTTGTCCGCCATGGAAACGGTCGGGGATAGGGTTGTCATAGCGGCTGTTCCTTGGCTCATGGGCACCAGTAAATCTCTAACGTAGGTTGCAGAAACGCGCGAATCGGCATGGCGGCGACATCGTCACCGGCCAATGCGGCACTCAAGGTGGTCAGTTTGGACTGACCGGAAATCGATAGAACGGTGGTCTTGGCCGAGGCCAGCAGCGCACGACTCATGGTCAGGCGCTGATGCGGCACGGTGGGCGCCAGCATCGGGTAGCAACGACGTGTGCCGTCGACTTTCAAGGCATCGGCCAGGTTCGGGCTGTTCGGGAACAGCGAAGCGGTATGACCGTCGTCGCCCATGCCGAGTATCAGCACGTCGATCGACGGTAATTCCGCGAGCAGGCGATCAGCCTGTTCGGCCGCCAGTTCAAGGTTGGCCGTGGCGCTGTACAAACTCAAAAACTGAGCCTTGGCCGCCGGACCTTGCAACAGGTAACGCTTGAGCAGGCCGGCATTGCTGTCGGCGTGTTCAACCGGCACCCAGCGCTCGTCGGCCAGGCTGACCACCACGTTCGACCAGTCCAGCGCCTGTTTGGCCAAGTGCTGGAAAAACGCCACCGGGCTGCGTCCACCGGAAACCACCAGGGTCGCGGTGCCGCGCGCGTCGATCGCGTCACTCAGTTGCTTGGCCACATTCAGCGCCAAACCTTCGGCCAGCAGCACCGGGCTTTTGAACTCATGGGCGCTGACGCCCTGAGGCAGTTTCAATTCAGATATCGCCATACCACGACCTCCCATCCCGCGTGATCAGAGCAATGGAGCTCATCGGTCCCCAGGACCCGGCCGCGTACGGCTTGGGCGCATCACCGGATTTTTTCCACCCGGCGATCAACTGGTCACACCACTTCCACGCGGCTTCGATTTCATCTTTACGGACAAACAGGTTCTGATTGCCGCGCATCACTTCCAGCAACAACCGCTCGTAGGCATCGGGAATCCGTGCGCTGCGATAAGTGTCGGAAAAATTCAGCTGCAACGGACCGCTGCGCAGCTGCATGCCCTTGTCCAGGCCTTGTTCTTTGGTCATCACGCGCAAGGAAATGCCTTCGTCCGGTTGCAGGCGGATAATCAGCTTGTTGCTGATTTGCAGGCGCTGCTCGGGAGCGAAGATGTAGTGGGACGGTTCCTTGAAGTGGATGACGATCTGCGACAGCTTCTGCGGCATGCGCTTGCCGGTACGCAGGTAAAACGGCACACCGGCCCAACGCCAGTTGCGGATATCGGCACGCAGCGCAACGAAGGTTTCGGTGTCGCTCTGGGTATTGGAGTTCGGCTCTTCCAGGTAACCGGGAACCGATTTGCCTTCGCTGTAACCGGCGATGTACTGACCGCGCACGACCTGAGTGGTCAGGCCTTCCGGACTGATCGGCGCCAGTGCCTTGAGCACTTTTACTTTCTCGTCACGGATGCTGTCGGCGGACAGGTCGGCCGGCGGGTCCATGGCGATCAGGCAGAGCAGTTGCAGCAGGTGATTCTGGATCATGTCCCGCAGCTGACCGGCCTTGTCGAAGTAACCCCAGCGACCTTCGATCCCGACCTTCTCGGCCACGGTGATTTCCACGTGGGAGATATAATTCTGGTTCCACTGGGTTTCGAACAGGCTGTTGGCGAAACGCAGGGCGATCAGGTTCTGGACGGTTTCTTTGCCCAGGTAGTGGTCGATGCGGTAGGTGCGGTTCTCCGGGAAGAACTGCGCCACGGCGTCGTTCACCTTGCGCGAGGATTCCAGGTCCGAACCGATGGGTTTTTCCAGCACCACGCGAGTGTTTTCGGTCAGGCCGACCTTCGACAGGTTCTCGCAGATCGCGCCGTAAACGGCGGCCGGTGTCGCGAAGTAGGCAATCACTCGCTGGGCGCTGCCGGCCATTTCGGCCAGGGCGACGTAATCGTCAGCCTTGAGGAAGTCGACGTGCAGGTAACTCAGACGGGCCAGAAAGCGTTCGACCACGGCTTCGTCAAGCTCTTTGGCGACGACGTAGCGGCGCAGCTCGGAGGCGATAAACGCCAAATGCTGCTGCTCGCTGCCCGGCTCACGGGCCAGCGCGATAATTCGCGTGTCCTCGTGCAAGAGGCCTGCGCCATCGAGCTGATAAAGGGCAGGAAACAGCTTGCGCAAGGCCAGATCGCCGAGGGCGCCGAACAAGGCAAAGGTGCACGGTTCAACCGTAATCGAAGGCATGATGTTTGTTCTTTTATCAAGTTAAGCTACAAATACCTTTTTTCAAGGCATCACTCAAGGGAAAATGTAGTAATAACCACAACATTTTCGCAAAATACAGATTCCGAGTGGTGGACGGTCGGAGCCATCAGTAGGATAGGCCACCGTTTGGGGCCGCATCAAAGGCCCAATTTGCATAGCAACACGCTTGTTTGCATCGCAGATGCACTCTTGTAGGCGAACCAAGGAAACCATATGGACCGCGTGCGAAATTTACTGGAACAGATCCAGAATCGCCTTGAAGACCTGAACAAGGCAGAACGCAAAGTCGCCGAGGTGATCCTGCTCAACCCACAGCAGGCCACCCGGTTCAGCATCGCCGCCCTCGCCCAGGCCTCCAAGGTCAGCGAGCCGACGGTCAACCGTTTCTGCCGTTCGTTCGGCGTCAGCGGCTACCCGGAACTCAAGCTTCAATTGGCCCAGAGCCTGGCCAGCGGCGCGGCGTATGTCAGCCGTGCGGTCGAGGCCGACGACAATCCGGAGGCCTATACCAAAAAGATTTTCGGCAGCGCCATCGCCTCTTTGGACAGTGCGTTACAGGCGCTTGACCCGAACCTGATCAGCCGCGCCGTCGACCTGTTGATCCAGGCCCGGCAGATCCACTTCTTCGGCCTCGGCGCCTCGGCCCCGGTGGCGCTGGATGCGCAGCACAAGTTCTTCCGCTTCAACCTGGCGGTCACCGCCCACGCGGACGTGCTGATGCAGCGCATGATTGCGTCGGTGGCGCACACCGGCGAGTTGTTCGTGATCATTTCCTACACCGGCCGTACCCGCGAACTGGTGGAAGTGGCACGTATTGCCCGGGAAAACGGTGCTTCGGTACTGGGCCTGACGGCCGAGGGTTCGCCACTGGCAAAGGCCAGCACGTTGAGCCTGAACATTCCGCTGCCGGAAGACACCGACATCTATATGCCGATGACGTCGCGGATCATTCAGCTGACCGTGCTGGATGTACTCGCCACAGGCATGACCTTGCGCCGAGGCGTGGACTTCCAGCCGCATTTGCGCAAGATCAAGGAAAGCCTGAATGCCAGTCGGTATCCGATTGGGGATGAGTTTAATTAAAAAGATCGCAGCCTCGCTTCGCTCGACAGCTCCTACAGGTTTACACGATCCCTTGTAGGAGCTGTCGAGTGAAACGAGGCTGCGATCTTTTGATCTTACGCCCCGACCCGCGCCTGCAAACTCAAATGCGCCCTCTCCCCCGGCGCCAGACTCAGGCTATCGGTCCCGCCACTCGCCGCTTCAACACACACAAACTCCGAAATCTCATTCCAGCTCACCCCCAGCAACGGCCGCGAGCCCGGATGCCAAACCACCGTGTCCGCATGGTCACCGGTATCGATGCACAACTCGCGCTGCCAGGCGTGGTCCTTGAGCTGTAATTCGCCGTCATGCTGGAACACCCGCTGACAGCCACCCTCTACCCGCAACTCGCCTTCCTGATGACAAATCTGACGGTTCAACTGGTCGTAACCCTGCGCCCCGTCGAGCCCAGACAGCGCTACCTCACCGACGTCGCCAATACGCCAATACGCGTGCAACGCCTGACTCAATTGGCACGGCAGGCTGTCCTGATGCTCGGTGCTCAGGCGTAAATCCATGCGCTCGCCCAAGTGCGCGTGCAGGTCCACTTGCCAGTCACACAACTGAAGTTGCCAGTGCAGACGCACGCCATCGTCATCAGTGCTGCTGTCCAGCAGCTTCCAGTCGATCAGCCGTGCCCAGCCATGGGATGGCCAGGCGTTTTCGCTCGGATGACGGCCATACCACGGCCAGCACACTGGAACACCACCACGTATCGCGCCGACCTGCGGCCACTTCGCCGCGCACCAGAGCCAGGGTTTCTGGCCCTTGGGCTCAAAGTGCAGCAACTGCGCACCCTGCCGACTGAACACCGCCTGACACAGCGGATGGTCGATCACCAGCACGTCGCGCTTCTGATAGCGCTCCCACGCAAACACCGGACGTTCGCGCAAGGATTTGAAGAAGCGTTGTAGCGGATGCTCATGCATGTGCCACGGTCCTGAAAATCACCCGGGGTGCGCCGCCCCCAAAAAAAAGCGGACAGCCAAGGCTGTCCGCAAAAATGCGCACATAGAGAGGAGCTTATCGCAACAGCGTTAGAACACCGACTGAATTTTCAGGCCGGCGACCAGCGCGTTGTCGACTTCATCAACACCGCCCGGGTGAGTGATGTATTGCAGGTTAGGACGCACGGTCAGCCAGTTGGTAACGTGGAAGCCGTAGTTGATCTCGTAGTTGTACTCAGTGTTACGCAGCGGCGCGAACAGCGGGTCCTGATAGTCAGTGACATTGTTGGAGGCGTTGACCAACTCTGAGTTTTTCTTCACGTCATCGTTGACATGGATACGCGCGGCACCGATACCCAAGTCATCCTTCGGACGTGCATCGAACGGGCCCTTGTACACCAGCATCAGCGACTGGTAGTTATCGACGAAGTTGGTGTCCTTGTCGTGGAAGGTAGCGTTGGCAGCAATGTTCAGACCGCGGGACTTGTCACCGTTGTGGCTGGTGAGTTGTTGCTGGGCAACAAACCAGTAACCGTGCTTGCTGTCGTGGCTGCGGTAGGCGTTGCCGCTGGTGGCTGCATCATTGCCGTTGTCGTCTTTCAGGACGTCATCGGCATTGGCCGTGCTTTTGTAGTAACCGACACGGTATTCGCCGGGCAGGTTATTCGGGTTAGGCAACCACACCAGTTCAACTGGAAGAACGGTGCCCGCAGTACCACTGCCGCTGAGCTTGAAGCCGTTACCGTGCTCCAGCTGAGTCGGGTTCTGGTTGTAAGCGCCGATCTGCGCATACCACTCAGGCGAGATGTTGTACTTCACGCGGACCGCAGCCTGCATGACCGGCCAGTTGTACCAGATGTTGGTGGCCCAGTTACCCGCTTGGGAACCGCAGAATGCCAGGTTCTGGAACTCGCAAGGGAAGGTGTTGAAGTCCTCGCCTTCGCCGAAGTAACCGGCTTTGACGTCCAGTTTGCCGTCGAGGAACTGGTGCTTGATCCACAATTGGGTCAGACGGACCATATGGCCACGGCCGTAGACTTCCTGTGACGAACTCAAGGTGCCGGCACGCGGATCGCCGACACGGTCATTGGAGATGTTCTCACCGTTACGGTTGGTGAACTGGACCTTGGCCTGGGTGTTATCCCAGCCCCACAACTTTTGCAGGTCCAGCGCCACGCCCAGACCAAACTGGTCGGCGTAACGCGCAGTCTTGTCATCATTAAACCCGCCGTGGAGGTTGCCGCCCACTTCACCGACGTAGTCCATCTTGATGTCGATACCCTGCTCGATCAGCTTGGTCCGCTCGCCACCCCAATCACCGGTCATCCATTCGGAATCGGCGCTGAACGCGTCAGCCGCATGCACGCTACCGGCCAGCATCATTGCCGCAATCGCTGACAACTGGCAGATAAGCTGAGCGTTGTTCTTCTTCTTCATCCCTACATCCTCGTTTTATTGTTATTAACTGTTTTTATTTAACGCGGTGACATCTAGATCCCTTGTGGGAGCGGGCTTGCTCCCACATTTTGTTCTTCAGCGGCCCTTGAACTGCGCCACATTGGCACTGTGAGTCTCGGTTTTAGACTGACCGGCCACCCCCAGGCGCTCACCGGTCTTGGCATCGAACAACAGCACTTTCGATGGATCGAATTGCAGGGTCAGGGTCTCGCCCACGGCCGGTGCAACGTCCGGCGCCAGACGGCAGCAGACTTTGGTTTCGTTGAGATTGACGAACACCAGGGTGTCGGGACCGGTCGGCTCAGTGACCTGAACCTCGGCGCGAATGGTCGGCAAACCGTTCGGCTCGCTGCCCGCCAGCACGATCTGCTCCGGACGCAGACCGAGGATCACTTCGCGATCTTCCAGACCGGCGTCCTGCATGCCCATTGGCAATTCGCAGCGCGCCTGACCGCTGTCGAGCAGCGCCACCAAACGACCGTCCTTGCGCTGCAAACGCAGGGGGATGAAGTTCATCGGTGGCGAACCGATGAAGCTCGCCACGAACAGGTTGGCCGGGTTGTTGTAGATGTCTTTCGGCGTGCCGAACTGCTGAATGATCCCGTCCTTCATCACCGCCACTTTGTCGCCCAGGGTCATCGCTTCGATCTGGTCGTGGGTCACGTAGACCGTGGTGGTTTTCAGGCGCTGGTGCATCAGTTTCATTTCGGTGCGCATCTCGACGCGCAGCTTGGCGTCGAGGTTGGACAGCGGTTCGTCGAACAGGTAAATCTTCGGCCGCCGCGCCAGGGCACGACCCATTGCCACACGCTGTTGCTGACCACCGGAGAGCTGACCGGGTTTGCGGTTGAGCAAATGTTCGATCTGCAACAGCTTGGCTACCCGCGCCACTTCCGCTTCGATGTCGGCGGCGGGCATTTTGCGGATCTTCAAGCCAAAGGCGATGTTCTCGCGCACGCTCATGGTCGGGTACAGCGCGTAGGACTGGAACACCATGGCGATGTCCCGGTCTTTCGGGCTCATGCCGCTGACGTCCTGGTCACCGATCATGATCGCGCCGCCGGTGATGGTTTCCAGACCGGCGATGCAATTCATCAGGGTCGATTTGCCGCAACCCGAAGGTCCGACCAGGATCAGGAACTCACCGTCCTTGATCGACAGTTCGATGTTCTTGAGGGTGTCCGGCAGGCCGGGGCCATAGGTCTTGTTTACATTGCGAATTTCGAGCGTAGCCATGATTACCCCTTGACTGCGCCGGCCGTCAGCCCGCGCACGAAATACTTGCCTGCGACCACATAGACCAGCAGGGTCGGCAGCCCGGCGATCATCGCCGCCGCCATATCAACGTTGTATTCCTTGGCCCCGGTACTGGTGTTGACCAAGTTGTTCAACGCCACCGTAATGGGTTGCGAGTCACCGCTGGAGAACACCACGCCGAACAGGAAGTCGTTCCAGATCTGGGTGAACTGCCAGATCAGGCAGACCATGATGATCGGGGTGGACATCGGCAGGATGATCAAGCGGAAGATGGTGAAGAAACCCGCGCCATCCAGCCGCGCCGCCTTCACCAGCGCATCGGGAACGCTGACGTAGTAGTTACGGAAGAACAGCGTGGTGAACGCCAGGCCGTAGACCACGTGCACGAATACCAGGCCCGTGGTGGTGCTCGCCAGGCCCATCTTGCCGAGGGTGAACGAGGCCGGCAGCAGGACGGTCTGGAACGGCAGGAAGCAACCGAACAGCAGCAAACCGAAGAACAGTTGCGAGCCTCGGAAGCGCCACATCGACAGCACATAGCCGTTCAGCGCACCGATGGCAGTGGAGATCATTACCGCCGGAACGGTGATCTTGATCGAGTTCCAGAAATACCCGTCGACAGTGCCCCAGGCCTTGACCCAGCCAATGCCGCTGACCACGGTCGGCCAGCTCAGCAGGTTGCCGGAGTTGATGTCTTCCGGCGTCTTGAAACTGGTCAACAGCATGACCACCAGCGGAATCAGGTAAAGGAATACGGCAAGGATCAGCACGCCGTAGATCGCGATGCGACTCAGGCTGATGGAAGGTTTGGCAGAGAAACTAGTCATGGCGCTTGGTCCTCAGCTCGGAGTACAGGTAAGGCACGATGATTGCGAGAATCGCACCGAGCATCAGAATCGCACTGGCCGAGCCCATGCCCATCTGGCCGCGACTGAAGGTAAAGGAATACATGAACATCGCAGGCAAGTCGGAGGAGTAACCCGGGCCACCGGCGGTCATTGCCGCCACCAGGTCAAAACTCTTGATCGCGATGTGAGCCAGGATCATGACCGCGCTGAAGAACACCGGGCGCAGGCTGGGCAACACCACTTTCAGGTAGATCCGCGGCATGCTCGCGCCATCGATCTGGGCGGCACGGATGATCGATTGATCAACGCCACGCAGGCCGGCGAGGAACATCGCCATGATAAAGCCCGAGGCTTGCCATACCGCAGCGATCACCAGGCAGTACACCACGCGGTCCGGATCGATCAGCCAGTCCAGGCGAAAGCCTTCCCAGCCCCAGTCACGCAGCAATTTGTCCAGGCCCATGCCCGGGTTGAGCAGCCACTTCCAGGCGGTACCGGTGACGATCATCGAGAGCGCCATCGGGTACAGGTAAATGGTGCGAATGAAACCTTCGCGACGAATGCGCTGATCAAGAAACACCGCCAGCAGGACACCGATCACCAGGGTGATACCGATGAACATGCCGCCGAAAACCGCCAGGTTCTTGCTCGCTACCCACCAACGGTCGTTGTCGAATAGCCGCTCGTATTGCGCCAGGCCCGCCCATTTGTAAGTCGGCAGGAAGGTCGACGTGGTGAACGACAGGACGAACGTCCACAGGATATAGCCATAGAAGCCGACCAGGACGATGAACATGCTGGGCGCCAGCACCAGTTTGGGGAGCCAGCGCTGCAGTGCATCGAACGGCGAGGCCTTGCTGAACACAGCAACAGAACTCATGGGAAGATCCCGTACGAAGAGAAAGGATTACAAGCGCCGGCCTGGTGGGAGCGGGTGTGCCCACTCCCACAGGATCTGCGCGGCTAACGGTTACTTGGCAGCTTTGACGGCCGTGCCGAGTTGCTTGGCGGCAACGGCAGGATCGGCTTTCGGGTCGTTGATGTAGTTGGTCACGACATCAAAGAATGCACCCTGTACCGCCAGCGTGGTCGCCATGTTGTGCGCCATGCTCGGTTGCAGGCCGCCGGACTTGGCGTCCGCCAGGAAGTCCTTGGCGGCAGTCTGGGCGCAGGAGTCGAAACCGTATTTGCCCATGTCGCTCAGCATGTCGATTCGAACCGGAATCGAGCCTTTGTTGATGCTGAAGACTTTCTGGAAGTTCTCACCCAGCACGATCTTGGCTATGTCCTGCTGAGCGGCAGCAGTGCCCTTGTCTTTCTGCTTGAACACCGCCAGGGAGTCGATGTTGTAGGTGAAGGCTTTGTCGGTGCCCGGGAAAGCTACGCACTCGTAGTCCTTGCCGGCAACTTTCTTGGCCGCTGTCCACTCGCTCTTGGCCCAGTCACCCATGATTTGCATGCCGGCCTTGCCGTTGATGACCTTGGCTGCTTCCAGGTTCCAGTCCTGGCCTTTGCCGTCGGCGTCCATGTAGGTCGCGACTTTCTTCAGCTCGGTCAGCGCCTTGACCATTTCAGGGCCGGTCAGTGCAGCGTTGTCCAGGTCGACCAGGGCTTTCTTGTAGCCGTCGACGCCCATGACCGAAAGGACCACCGCTTCGAACACGGTGCTGTCCTGCCAAGGCTGGCCGCCGTGAGCAAGCGCAATGAAGCCCGCCGCCTTGAGCTTGTCACCGGCCGCGTAGAATTCCTGAAGGGTGGTTGGCGCTTTTTCGATGCCGGCTTTCTTGAAGACTTCCGGGTTGATCCACAGCCAGTTGACGCGGTGAATGTTCACCGGCACGGCCACGTAGTCACCCTCATACTTCACGGTATCGGAGACTTTCTTGTCGAGCAGGCTGTCCCACTTCTCCGTTTTGGCGGCGTCTTTCAAGACGTCGGTGTCGAGCAGACCGGTAGACGCCCATTCCTGGATGTCCGGACCTTTGATCTGCGCTACGCCCGGTGGGTTACCGGCAACGGCGCGGCTTTTGAGTACGGTCATGGCCGTAGCACCGCCGCCACCGGCGACTGCGCCGTCCTTCCAGGTGAAACCGTCTTTTTCGACTTGGGCCTTAAGAACATCAACGGCAGCTTTTTCGCCACCGGACGTCCACCAGTGAACGACTTCTACCGAACCTTTGGAATCGGCAGCAAGCGCACTCAGCGGGAATGCAGAGAGGGGAAGCATTGAGGCGAGAGAAATGACAGTAGCGAGGCGAGAAATCGCATTCATCTAGTAGTACCTTTCTTGTTGTTATGCATGCAAGTCTGGTGCTTGCGCTGCATAGGATTTTAAACAGGAGTGATCCCTTCGCAGGTAACGAAGGGACGTTCGAATGTCACCACATGGTTACACAGGAGCGCTCTGGGATAACTGTGCCAAGGCCGTCGCCATACTCGGTGCCAGAGGCAGGCGCGGGATCAGCACCGCTTGCCAGGCGTGATAAAGGTCGGGTTTACCGGCCCAGATATCGGCGCTCGGGCGATTCTGCGGATTGAGTTCGTGATGCCAGCTGCCATCACATCGGTCGATGAAATGACCGTCACAGAATTCCCAAAATAGTCGATACCAGCTTTCATATTGCGCATCGCCTGTGCGTTTAAGCAGAGCGCTGGCGGCGGCACTGGCTTCGCAATGGGTCCAGTGCAGGCGATGGCGAACCACGGCGCGATTGTCCCAGTCGAGGGTGTAGACAATCCCCGGCGCCCCGTCGACATCCCAGCCGTGACGGCAGTTGTGGTCGAAGAGTTTTTGCGCGTCGGTGGCGAGCCAGCCCGGCGTCAGCATCCCGGCTTTAACCCGCGCCGCTTCGAGGTGCAGCATCAACCGGGCCCATTCGAAACCGTGGCCCGGCGTGGTGCCATAGGGGCGAAAACCATCGGCCGGGTTGTCGTGGTTGTATTCGCGCAAGGGTTGCCAGTCGCGGTCGAAATGCTCGACCACCAGGTAGTCGTTGGCAGCGGCGTGACCATGGATAACCCGCTCGACAATGCGCTGGGCGCGGCTCAGCCAGCGGTTCTCTTCGGTGACATCAGCCAACGCGAGAAAGGCTTCGGTGGCGTGCATGTTGCTGTTGGCGCCGCGATAGGCTTCTTCATCACTCCAGTCGCGGTTGAAGGATTCGCGCATCGCGCCCTCCTCCTCACTCCAGAAATGCGTGTCGATGATGTGGATGGCATCGTCGAGCAAGGCCTGTGCACCGGGACGCTGAGCGACAACCGCGGAACTCGCAGCCAGCGCGACGAAGGCGTGCAGGTAAGCCGCCTTGCCGGTGTTGCCGTCACGATGCTCGGCGGCAGCGAACCAGCCACCGTGTTCGGCGTCACGCAATGGGCCGCTGAGGGCTTTGACACCGTGATCCACCAGCTCGGCGAAACCCGGCAAGCCCTGAACGTGAGCCATGGCGAAGCTGTGGGTCATGCGCGCGGTGTTCATGGTTTCGGCGTGGGCGTTGGCCGGGAGGCAGCCCTTTTCATCAAGATTGCCGAAACCTTCAGGAAGCTTTGAAGCCTTGGCAAACGCCAGCAGGCGCAGGCCTTCGGCGGCGAGCCATTGCTGATGGGCGGGGGCGTTCAGCCAACTGCTGAAAGCGGGTAGGAAGGTGTCCATGGGGTGCCTTTTTTGTTGTTATGACTGAGGGCAGTCTAAACAACGGGGGGTGGTGGGCTTGTAACGAAGGGGGCAGGTTTTGTCACCGGGTTGTGACATACAGATTTTGTGGTGGGTGATTATTTGTGGCGAGGGAGCTTGCTCCCGCTGGACTGCGCAGCAGTCCTTCTTTTGGGGCCGCTTCGCGCCCCAGCGGGAGCAAGCTCCCTCGCCACAGGATCCGCGTCAATCGATTGATCGCGGCAAATGCAACGTCACCCGCAACCCACCCTCACGCAAATTCTGCAGGCTGACCTCCCCCCCATGGCTATGCGCAATATTTCGCGCAATCCCCAACCCCAACCCATAACCCTGCTGCTGCCCGGCCAGGCGGAAGTGCGGCTCGAACACCTGCTCCATCCGCTGCTCCGGCACGCCTGGGCCTTCATCGTCCACATGCAGGATGAACGCACTCTGGTCGTCATCAATGTGCAAATGCGCTTTCTGCCCATACTTCAAGGCATTGTCGATCAGGTTGCCGATGCAACGCTTGAGCGCCAGCGGCTTCCCCGGATACGCCGCCAGCGCACGCCCTTGCTGAGTGACACGACCATTGCCGTTGGGCGCCAGATACGGCTCCACCAGACAATCAAGCACGTGGTTGAGGTCCACCGGTTCGATGTTTTCGTGGATGTCGGTGTCTTTCACGCATTGCAGCGCGCCTTTGACCAGCAGCTCCAGCTCATCCAGATCCCGCCCGAACTTGGCTTGCAGCGTTTCGTCTTCGAGCAATTCAACCCGCAACCGCAAGCGGGTAATCGGCGTGCGCAGGTCATGGGATATCGCGCTGAACAACTGGCTGCGCTCGGTCAGGTAACGGCTGATACGTTCGCGCATCGCATTGAAGGCGCGGCCGACCTCGACCACTTCACTGCCACCACCCTCGGCCACTGGCTCGACTTCCGCGCCGAGGGACATGTCCCGGGCAGCCCGCGCCAAACGCTTGAGCGGCCGGCTCTGCCAGTGCACCAGCAAACCAATGAACAACAGCAAGAAACCGCTGGTGAGCACGATGAACCAGACTTGCTGCGCCGGCAGGCCTTGTTCTTCAAGACTGGTGTAGGGCTCGGGCAACAGCGAGGCGATGTACAGCCACTCGCCCGGTGCCATCTGGATTTGGGTGACCAATACCGGTGGGTTCACCGGCTCCAGGGTCAGCGCGTAATGCGCCCAGGAGCGCGGCAATTCATCAAGTTTCAGCCCGCTGTTGAAGATCCGCAGGTCTTCGGGGCTGACGAAGGTCACCGAGATATCGGTGTCCTGGCCCAGGGACTGGCGCAGCACTTCGTCCACCGCTTTGAGCACGGCTTCCTTGCGCGGGGTGATCGGCAGCACTTCCATGCCCAAGGGTTTGTCGTTGAGCGTCACCACAAAACGGGTGCCGCCCATGCTGCGCAACTGGTCGAGTACCAATGGCCGAAACGCTACCGGCAAAGAGCGGAAGTAACTGACGCTGGCCGTCATCGAATGAGCGAGGCTTCGGGCGCTGGTGACCAGGCCTTCAAGTTGGGTTGCGCGCAGTTGCGAGACCCAGATCACGCTCGACAGCGTCTGGGCGAACAACACCGCCAACAGCGTCAGCAGCAACATCCGCCCGAGCAGCGAGCGCGGCACGGGAATCCGTGCGGCGAGTTTGCGGAAAAACTCAGTGGCCATTGCTGGCAACCACATTGGCGGCCAGTTGGTAGCCGCTGCCGCGCACGGTACGGATCAGCCGCGGCGGTTTTTCGGTGTCGCGCAGGCGCTGGCGCAAACGGCTGACGGCCATGTCGACGATGCGATCCAGCGGCATCAAATCGCGGCCACGGGTGGCGTTGCCGATGGTGTCGCGATCGAGGATTTCCTGGGGGTGATCGAGGAACAGTTTCAACAGCGCGAAATCGGCGCCGGAGAGAATCACTTCTTCGCCGTCAATGTGGAACAGTCGGTGGCTGACCATGTCCAGCCGCCAGTCATCGAAGGCCAACACTTCACCGCCGGAACGCTCCTGACCGAACTGCGCGCGACGCAACAAGGCTTTGATGCGCGCCTGCAATTCACGTGGGCTGAAGGGTTTGCCGAGGTAATCGTCAGCACCCAATTCTAGACCGATGACGCGGTCGGCCTCGTCGGA
Source organism: Pseudomonas sp. LBUM1645 (assembly GCF_059716185.1). Classification (NCBI taxonomy): domain Bacteria; kingdom Pseudomonadati; phylum Pseudomonadota; class Gammaproteobacteria; order Pseudomonadales; family Pseudomonadaceae; genus Pseudomonas; species Pseudomonas sp. LBUM1645. The sequence continues at coordinate 1,450,202 of NZ_CP166811.1, read as the reverse complement.
ACTGGCGGTGAGCATGATGATCGGTACCTGCGCCTGACGCGGGTGCTGACGGATCCAGCGGCAGAGACTGAAGCCGTCTTCGTCCGGGAGCATCACATCGAGGATCACCAGATCGCTCGGTGCCTCGTTCATCGCCTGACGAAAGCCTGCACCGTCGGGCGTGGTTCGCACCTGAAAACCCGCGCGGGTCAGGTAGGTGTCCAGCAACTCGCGTATCTCTTGATCGTCATCGACCAACAAAATCGACTTGTTGACTGAGCTCACAGGGGCGGCATCCTTGTTGTTTGAATTGGGCGGATTATGCCTGATCGTTCGTAAATCTATGTTGTCTGTCATGACCCCATCGCGAGCAAGCTCGGCTCCTACAGGTCATCACAACCCTGTAGGAGCAAGGCTTGCCCGCGATGAAGGCGACTCGGTCTTAGGCCTGGTCGAGCGCCACTCCCGCCCCCATCAAGCCGGAATACGGCGCCGTCACCAGCCACACCGGGATGCCTTTGAAGTAATCGCTCATGCAACCCTTGTCGGCAAAGCACCGGGCAAAGCCGCTTTCGACAAAGAAATCAGCAAACCGCGGAATCACCCCGCCCACGATGTACACGCCACCCCGTCCGCCCGTGGTCAGCACGTTGTTGCCGGCCACACGACCCAGCCAGCAGCAGAACTGCTCAAGCACTTCCAGGGCAATCGGGTCGCCGGCCAGACCGGCCGCGGTAATCGACTCGGGGGAATCCAGCACGGGTTCATAACCGTCCACCGCACAAATCGCCCGGTAAACCCGCGGCAAGCCGCTGCCGCTCAACGCCGTTTCAGCGCTGACATGACCGATCTCATTGAAGATGTGCTGCCACAGTTGAGTTTCCCGCGGACTGCTCAGCGGCAAATCGACGTGACCGCCCTCCCCTGGCAACGCGGCGAAACGACCTTCGCCGAGATCGAGCAGCGTGCCGACACCGAGTCCAGTGCCCGGACCGATCACCACCGCCGGCCGCAACGGTTCCGGCGTGCCTTCGCAGACCACCCGAAACTCGTCCGGCTGCAAACGGGTCATGCCCAGCGCCATGGCCGAGAAGTCGTTGACCAGCAACAGTTGATCCACCTGCAAGGTATTGCAGAAACCCCTGCGGCTGAGTCGCCAGTGATTGTTGGTGAACTTGAATTCATCGCCGCTGACGGGGCCGGCCACCGACAGGCACACCGAACCGATCGAACCCGGTTCCAGGCCAAGCCCGCTCAGGTAGAGAGCAATCGCCTCTTCCGGGCTGGCGTGGTCGGCCGTTGCCAGCACCTGGATCGATTCCAGCTGCTGGTTTTTCCACAACGCGAAACGTGCGTTGGTCCCACCGATGTCACCGACCAAAGCCAGTTTCAATTAAGCGTCTCCAGGGCAGAAGTAAAGGCGCTGGCGCCCTGCTCTGCGGAGCTGAAGGCCATGCGCATGAAACCAAACAGTTCGCGACCGCTGCCGATGTTATTGCCCAACAGGCCCTTGGCAGGTTCGCGCGCTGCGAATTCGTCGGCGTCCACCTTAAGCTCCAGAGTGCCTTTGACGCCATCGACGCGGATGATATCGCCCTCTTGCACCCGCGCCAAAGCGCCGCCCACATACGCTTCGGGGCTGACGTGAATCGCCGCAGGGATTTTCCCCGACGCACCGGACATGCGCCCGTCAGTGACCAGCGCGACTTTGAAGCCGCGATCCTGCAGCACGCCGAGGAACGGCGTCATCTTGTGCAGCTCCGGCATGCCGTTGGAACGCGGGCCCTGGAAGCGCATCACCGCGACGAAATCCTTCTCGAGCAAACCGGCCTTGAACGCATCGGCCAGATCCTGCTGATCCTGGAACACCATGGCCGGTGCTTCGACGACCTGGTTTTCCAAAGCAACGGCGGACACTTTCATGACACCGCGACCAAGGTTGCCTTCCATCACTCGCAAACCGCCCTCTGGCGAAAACGCACGAGCGACCGGACGCAGGATGGTTTCGTCGAGGCTTTCGATCGGGCCTTCGCGCCAGACCAGTTCGCCGTTTTCGAGGAACGGTTCCATGGTGTAGCGGCTCAGGCCGTGGCCCAGTACCGTGTTGACGTTTTCGTGCAGCAGCCCGGCTTCCAGCAGTTCGCGGATCAGGAACGACATGCCGCCCGCCGCCTGGAAGTGGTTGATGTCGGCTTTGCCGTTCGGGTAGACGTGGCTCAGGGTCGGCACCACCTCGGAGAGGTCGGCCATGTCTTGCCAGGTCAGTTGAATGCCCGCCGCCATGGCAATCGCCGGCATGTGCAAGGTGTGGTTGGTCGAGCCGCCGGTGGCGTGCAGGGCCACGATGGAGTTGACCAGCGAACGTTCGTCGACGATTTCGCCGATCGGCATGAAGTCGCCGCTCTGCTTGGTCAGACGCGTGACCTGATGCGCGGCTTCGCGGGTCAGGGCATCACGCAACGGGGTGTTCGGGTTGACGAAAGAGGCGCCCGGCAAGTGCAGGCCCATGACTTCCATCAGCAACTGGTTGGTGTTGGCGGTGCCGTAAAAGGTACAGGTACCCGGGCTGTGGTAGGACTTCATCTCCGATTCCAGCAGCTCTTCGCGGCTGGCCTTGCCTTCGGCATAGCGCTGGCGCACGTCGGCTTTCTGCTTGTTGGAAATGCCCGAGACCATCGGCCCGCCCGGCACGAAGATCGTCGGCAGATGACCGAAACGCAGCGCGCCCATCATCAGGCCCGGCACGATCTTGTCGCAGATGCCGAGCATCAGCGCGCCGTCGAACATGTTGTGGGACAGCGCCACGGCGGTGGACAGCGCAATCACTTCGCGGCTCGGCAGGCTCAGTTCCATGCCCGGCTCGCCCTGGGTCACGCCATCGCACATGGCCGGGGTGCCACCGGCGAACTGACCGACGGAGCCGATTTCGCGCAGGGCCTTTTTGATCTGTTCAGGAAAGACTTCGTACGGCTGGTGCGCCGAGAGCATGTCGTTATATGACGAAACAATCGCAATGTTCGCGGAGTTCATCATCCGCAGACTGTTTTTGTCGTCGGTGCCGCAACCGGCTACGCCGTGGGCGAAGTTGGCGCATTGCAGCTTGCCGCGCATCGGACCGTCGCTGGCAGCACCACGAATCAGTGCAAGGTAAGCCTCACGCGTGGCGCGGCTGCGGGCGATAAGCCGTTCGGTGACCTCAAGGACGCGGGGATGCATGTTTAGAACTCCAGGCTAACGGATGTGGCGACCTGATTGTCTATGCTGAACAAGAGCCGTTGTCGATGGGATGACAGACGGTTTTCTTGATCGGTCGGACCAGTTGATTCAGGTCACTCGTTGTAGTTTGAACAAAATATTGCCATTAAAAAGGCTTGTTTTCTATTTTTATGCGAATAATCTTGTAATTCCAACAACAAAACGACGGCGGCCCTGTTAAATGACTCTTCGAATCGCAATCAATGGTTTTGGCCGAATTGGCCGTAACGTCCTTCGCGCACTGTATACCCAAGGGTATCGCCAGGATCTGCAGATCGTTGCCATCAATGACCTGGGCGACAGCGCGATGAACGCTCATCTGCTCAAGTACGACACTGTTCACGGCACGTTCGATGCCGATGTCCAGCACGATCAGGAAAGCCTGACCGTCAACGGCGACCGTATTTCTGTCAGCGCCATTCGCAATCCGGCCGAACTGCCTTGGGCTGCCGAGAAGATCGACGTCGTATTCGAATGCACCGGTTTGTTCACCGACCGCGACAAAGCCGCCGCGCATATTACGGCCGGCGCACGCAAAGTAATCATCTCGGCCCCGGCCAAAGGCGCCGACGCCACGGTGGTGTATGGCGTTAACCACGACATTCTGCGCCAATCGCACCAGATCATTTCCAATGCTTCGTGCACCACCAACTGCCTGGCCCCGGTGGCGCAGGTGTTGCACCGCGAGCTGGGTATCGAAAGCGGTCTGATGACTACGATCCACGCCTACACCAACGATCAGCACCTGACCGACGTCTATCATGTCGACCCGTATCGTGCGCGTTCGGCCACCCAGAACATGATCCCGAGCAAAACCGGCGCGGCTGAAGCGGTCGGCCTGGTGCTGCCGGAACTGGCGGGCAAACTGACCGGTATGTCGGTGCGCGTGCCGGTGATCAACGTGTCGCTGGTGGACCTGACCGTGCAACTCAAACGCGAAGCGTCGGCCGATGAAGTGAACGCGCTGCTGAAAGAAGCCAGCCAGCACTCGAAGATTCTCGGGTACAACACCCTGCCGCTGGTCTCCAGCGACTTCAACCACAACCCGCTGTCGTCGATCTTTGACGCCAACCACACCAAGTCCAGCGGCAAGCTGCTCAAGGTGCTGGCCTGGTACGACAACGAATGGGGCTTCTCCAACCGCATGCTCGATAACTGCCTGGCGCTCTGTAACGCAGAATAAGTCACGGCTTACTCTGTGTTGACGCGACTTCATTACGTGTCGACGCACGGACATGTAGGAGCTGCCGAAGGCTGCGATCTTTTGATCTTGATCTTCATTGGCCTCATGGCAGCTAAGATCAAAAGATCGCAGCCTTCGGCAGCTCCTACCCGGTGTTTGCAAAGCCGAATAAAGCGTCACGCCATGTCGGTGTATGACGCCGGGAGCAGCAACCGATGATCGGTATCATCTTTACGCAAAAGACCATGGCAGCGCGCAAGCGTATTGCCTTGGTCGCCCATGACCACTGCAAAGTGTTTTTGCTGGACTGGGCCGAGCGGCAAAAAGACAGGCTCGCACAGCATGAACTGGTCGCCACCGGCACCACCGGGTTGTTGTTGCAACAACGCCTGGATTTGCCTGTGGAGAGCATGATCAGCGGCCCATTGGGCGGCGATCAGCAACTGGGTGCGCGAATCGCCGAGCAGCGGGTCGACATGTTGGTGTTCTTCTGGGACCCGTTCGAACCACAGCCGCACGACCCGGACATCAAAGCGTTGCTGCGAGTCGCGGCGGTCTGGAACATTCCGGTGGCCTGCAACGAATGCAGCGCCGACTACCTGCTCAGCAGCCCGATGATGGAACAGGCGCACGAACACCGGATCCCCGATTACGCGACCTATCTGCTGGGCCGCGCCTAAAGCTTCACAAATCAATACTTGACCACTCGAGCGGATGATAAGCATTATCATTCGCTCGAAATGGATCAGGTTCTCCCGTGAGTCAATCTCGCTTCAATCACGTCTTCATCGCTCAGCGAGTCTCTCTGCTGCGCACATTGGAGCGGATGGTCAACAATCACAGCACCGCCGAAGACCTCCTGCAGGAGACCTACCTGCGAGTGACCCGGGCGCTCAGTGAACGGGCCATCGATCACCTTGAACCCTTCGTTTTCCAGACCGCCCGTAACCTGGCGCTGGACCATTTGCGTGCGCGGCGGATTCAGTCGCGCACGATGCTCGACGACGTGCCGCTGGATGTGGTGGAAAGCGTCGCCGCCCCCGCCAGCAGTGCAGAGGACGCCGCCCATGCCGAACAATTGCTCGAGCGTTTAAACGTGAGCCTCAATGAACTCAGCGCCCGTCAGCAGCAGATTTTCATCCTCAGCCGTCTGCACGGGCACAGCTATCTGGAGATCGCCGAGAAGCTCGACGTGTCATTGAGCACCGTGCAAAAGGAGCTGAAACTGATCATGGCGATCTGCATCGGCGTGGCTGAACGGTTAAACGGCGACTGAATCTGTAGGTTAATTCTCTATGTGTGAGGATGACCTGCACTGACTATCGGGCTTTGCTACCCTTGCCCCACTTTCAAGCTTCACTAAAAAAACAGCGGTGCCAAGACACTGCCGAGGAAACACCGTGACGGACACCCACCGCTCCCTTCCGCCCTCCCCGGCGCGGGACCCCGCAAGTGCGATGGACCAGGCCCTGGACTGGCTGATCGTGCTGGACAGTCCGAGCGAGGAACAGACCCGACAGTTTCACGACTGGCTGGCCACCGATCCGTTGCATGCCGAAGCGTTCGCCAAAGCTCAGGCGATCTGGGAGGGCCCGCAGGTCGTGCAATGCGCGCAAAGCCTGGCCGCCCGCCCGCCGAAAGTGACCGTCCTGTCGCGCCTGCGACCGCACTGGAAACCCTTGGCCACCGCCGCCGTGCTGATCCTCGGTTTGTTCAGCTTCAGCAATCTGCCGATTCGCCTGCAGGCTGATCACCTGACCGTGGTCGGTGAACGCCAGCGGCTGCAACTGGAGGATGGCTCGAAGGTCCTGCTCAATACCAATTCGGCCTTCTCCAGCACCATCAACGATCAACAGCGCGTTGCCCGCTTGTATCAAGGCGAGGCATTTTTCGAGGTGGCGGCCAATCGCGGCCAACCGCTGGAAATCGACGCCGGGCCGGTCAAGGCCAGCGTGCGGGACACCGCCTTTGCGGTGCGTTATCTGGACGGCGTGGCACAGGTTCGGGTGCAGCGTGGGGATGTCGACTTGCGAGCGACCCGCGACGACGCGCGAATTCGATTGTCAGCCGGAGAAAGCATCCGCATCGGCCCCAACGGTTTTGATCGTCCCGCCAAACTAGATGCCGCGACCGACCTGGCGTGGGTTCAGGGTCGACTGGTGTTCGAAAACTGCCCGCTGAGCCAGGTGCTGGCGGAGCTGCGTCGTTACTATCCGGGCTGGATCATCAACAACAACGAGCAGTTGGCCGACATCGCCGTCACCGGCAATTACCGCCTCGACCAACCGTTGGACGTGGTCCGTTCGCTGGCTCACATCACCTCGGCGCGGCTCCAGGAATTCCCGGCGCTGGTGATTTTGAACTAAATGAGAATTATTTTTACTCGATAGCCAAAACCCGTACGTCTCGTTATAGCCAATGCAATTGATTCGCATCTTCAAGATGCCGATCAGCACCTATAAAGATTCGTGCGACACGGAGCGCTATCGATGTCCTCTCGCCTTACCCGCCAACCTTCTTCACCTTCTCGCGTGCTGTCGCTGCTGACCGCCGCCATCCTGATGGCCGGCAGCGCGCAGCTCTGCGCCGCCACCGCTGCAGAGCAACCGACCCGCAACATGGGTGATTACGCGTTTGCCATCCCTCAGCAGTCGCTGGTCTCGGCACTCAATGCCTTTACCGCCGTGACCGGTTGGCAGGTCGGCTTGCCGGCAGTACTGGCTGAAGGCGTGGCCTCGCCGGGCGTACGGGGTTCGCTGCCGCCGGAGAAAGCCCTCGATCGCCTGTTGGTGGGGACCAACCTGAGCTATCGCAAACTGGGCACCAACAACATCGTGCTGGAGAAGCGCAGCAACAGCAGCGCACTCAACCTGGACCAGGTGACCATCAGCGCCACTCGCCAGGAACAGGACGTAAACAGCGTGCCAAGCACCGTCACCGTCCACACCCGCGAAGAGCTGGACCGTAACAACGTCAATAACATCAAGGATCTGGTGCGCTACGAACCGGGCGTATCGGTGGGCGGTGCCGGTCAACGCGCAGGTCTGACTGGCTACAACATCCGCGGCATCGACGGTGACCGCGTATTGACCCAGATCGACGGCGTGCAAGTGCCCGACAGTTTCTTCAACGGCCCTTACGCCCAGACCAACCGCAACTACGTCGACCCCGAGATCGTCAAGCGCGTCGAGATTCTGCGCGGCCCGGCGTCGGTGCTCTACGGCAGCAACGCCATCGGCGGCGCGGTCAGCTACTACACGCTGGACCCGGACGACATCATCAAACCGGGCAAGGATGTCGGCGCACGCCTGAAAACCGGCTACAGCTCGGCCGACGACAGCTGGTTGACCTCTGGCACGGTGGCCGGTCGCACCGGTGACTTCGACGGCCTGTTGCACTTGAGTCAGCGCAACGGTCATGAAACAGAGTCCTACGGTGAAACCGGTGGAACCGGCCTGAACCGCACCGAGGCCAACCCCGAGGACGTGCGCACCACCAACGTGCTGGCCAAGCTGGGCTGGGACTACGCCGACGATGCGCGCTTCGGCCTGACCTACGAGCACTACAAGGATGACCGCGACACCAACCAGCGGAGCGCAGTGGGCGGCCCATTTAACGCAGGACGCGGTTTCGGCTTCTACAAATCCCGTACCGGCAACGACACCGTCACCCGCGAACGCTTCGGCCTGGAACACAGCTTCGGCCTGGACAGCGTCCTGGCTGACAACATCAAGTGGACGCTGAATTACCAGATCGCCAAGACCGACCAGAGCACCGAAGAAATCTACGCGCCGTCGCGCACCGTGCTGCGCAACCGCGATACCACCTACAAGGATCGCCAATGGGTGTTCGATGCCCAGGCTGACAAGTCGTTTGCCATCGCCGATACCGACCACCGCGTCACCTATGGCACGACCATCAAACAGGACAAAGTCACTGGCCTGCGTACCGGTAGCGGCACCTGCCTGACCGTGGCCGGCGCTTGCCGGGTCATCGGTGCCGCCAGCGCCGCCGACACCCTGAAACCCGCCAGTGATTTCCCGGACCCGACCATCAACAGCTACAGCCTGTTCGCCCAGGATCAGATCAGCTGGGGTAACTGGACCTTCCTGCCCGGTGCACGCTACGACTACACCAAGCTCAAGCCGCACATCACCGACGAGTTCCTGGTCACCGCCGACCAGAGCGGCAACGGTGTGGTGAGCGACGACACCAAGACCTGGCATCGTCTGTCGCCAAAATTCGGCACCACCTATAGCTTCAACGACAACTACACCTGGTATGGCCTGTACGCCGAAGGCTTCCGCACGCCGACCGCCAAGGCGCTGTACGGTCGCTTTGAAAACCTGGCCGGCGGCTATCAGGTCGCACCTAATCCCGACCTGGAACCGGAAAAAAGCAAGAGCTATGAAACCGGCCTGCGCGGCCAGTTCGACGCAGGCACTTTCGATGTGGCGGTGTTCTACAACAAATACCGCGACTTCATCGACGAGAACGCCATCACGCCTGGCTACACCGAGACCACATTCCAGAGCAACAACATCGCGCACGCCACCATCAAAGGTGTGGAGCTCAAGGGTCGCCTGAACCTGGACAGCTTCGGCGCCCCGACCGGTCTCTACACCCAAGGTTCGGTGGCCTACCTGTATGGCCGTAACGATGACAGCGGCCAGCCGCTGAACAGCATCAACCCGCTGACTGGCGTGTTCGGCCTGGGTTATGACCAGGACAACTACGGCGCCCTGTTGAGCTGGACACTGGTCAAACGCAAGACCCGCGTCGACAGCACCAGCTTCAAAACCCCCGACGGCACCAGCACCCAGTTCAAGACACCGGGTTATGGCGTGCTCGACCTGGCCGGTTTCTACAAGGTGACCGACGACGTAACCGTCAACGCCGGTTTGTACAACCTGACCAACAAGAAGTACTGGCAGTGGGACGACGTGCGCGGTTACGACAGCGTCGGCGAAGCCTCGGTCACTCAACCGGCCAACCTCGATCGCCTGACTCAACCGGGTCGCAACTTCGCGATCAATCTGGTCTGGGATATCTGACCCTGCCACCTCACTGCTCTGCTTTTAGAGAAGTGGCGCAGTGAGGTTTTTTTACTGTCTGGCGCCACGTCATTCGTCTCGTTACCAAGCGCCTCTTTTTCCCAAGGACTTCTCATGACCACTCAGGACACTGCTCAACGCCCTGCTCTGCGTTCGCAACGTTTGAACCAGATCACCAACGAGCCTCACACCAAGCTTGATGCCTTGGTCAAAGCCCACGCACCGTTTGAAACCCAGGCCAACTTCGCGCGTTTCGTGGTGGCTCAGTATTTGTTTCAGTCGGAACTGGTGTCGCTGTACAACGATGCCGAATTGACCGCCATCGTCCCGGACCTGCCAGCTCGCTGCCGTGCTGAAGCGGCCAAGGCGGATCTGGCGGACCTGGAAACTGAAGTTCCGGCCCCCGTCGCCGGTGCCGTGAAGAATCCAACCAAAGCCGAGGCGCTGGGTTGGCTGTTCGTGTCAGAAGGTTCGAAACTTGGCGCGGCGTTTCTGATCAAGCGTGCTGTGGGTCTTGGGTTAAGCGAAACCTTTGGTGCCCGCCATCTCGGTGAACCGGCCGGTGGCCGCGCTGAAGGCTGGAAGAGCTTCGTCAAAACCCTCGACGGGCTGGAACTCAGCGCACAAGAAGAAGCCGAGTTGGATAAAGGCGCTATCGACGCATTCAATCGCTTCACCGTACTGCTGGAACAGGCTTACGCCACCACCCCTGAACTCGCCTGACAACACTTCTGCTTCTGTAGGAGCAAGGCTTGCCCGCGATGAACGATAACGCGGTCTACCGGAAGGGCTGCGGCGCCTCCATCGCGGGCAAGCCTTGCTCCTACAAAGTACAAATGTCGACTTTATGACCCACTCAACCTTTCCCTCCTCCAAACTCGCTCGCCTGTTATTTGGCCTGCTCGCCTACCTCAGCCTGGGCATCGGCCTGATCGCCATCGTCGTACCCGGCCTGCCGACCACCGAGTTCATCCTGCTGGCCGCCTGGGCCGCGACCAAGAGTTCACCGCGCTTGAGCGCCTGGCTGGAAAACCATCGGCTGTTCGGTTCCATCCTGCGCAACTGGCGCAACGGCAAAATCATCGCCCGCCGAGCCAAGGTCAGCGCCACCGTCAGTATGCTGCTGTGCGCCGGGTTGATGCTGGTGATGTTCGATCCTGGCTGGCCGATATTTCTGGCGATTGCGGGCATGAGCCTGGGCAATCTGTGGATCTGGTCGCGGCCGGAATCGCTGCCGAAAATCTCCTGAATTTCTGCCCTTTTCAGGGCATTTTCCTGCGCAAACGTTCACCTGTTACCGTTCGTCGGCTTCGCGTTCATGCAACCTCTGCACATGCCGATGTGCATTAAATGGCGCTGAATGGACTTGGCGAATTGGGTCGATCCCGACTCACAGCCAACACCTCATCCATTCGCGAGCTCGTCCTATGTTCGACTCTCTCTCCATCCGCCTGAAAATCGTCCTGCTGTCCGGTCTGTGCCTGTTGGGCGTGGTCGTCCTGATCGTCGGCATGAACATCTACCAGACCGATCAGAACGATGAACTCGTCAGCGCCTCCAGCAGCAAGATGCTCACCGCCAGCGTGCAGAACCTGCTCCAGGCCAAGGCCGCCGAGCAAGCGGTGCGGGTGCAGAAGACCTTCGGTGAAAGCCTGCTGGTGGTGACCGCCCTGGCCGATCAGATCGAGGACATGCGCAACATGGCGAGCACGCGCTCCCTTGACGCCGGCGTCCTGCGTGAAGAGTTGAACCAGAGCCTGAAAACCGCCTTCGAGCGCAACAGCAAAGTGCTCGGCATCTGGCTGGCATTCGAACCCAATGGCCTCGACGGCAAGGACAGCGAATTCGCCAACGATGCCGCTCGCCAATCCAACGAAGCCGGTCGTTTCGCCAGCTACTGGAGCCGTGCCGGCGGTGTCGGGATCAACACGATCATGGTCGAAGACGACATGACCAAAACCACCTTGAGCCTCAGCGGCACACCCTATAACAGCTGGTACACCTGCCCCCGCGACAGCAAGCGCACCTGCCTGCTGGACCCGTATGCCGATACCGTCGCCGGCAAGGAAATGCTGATGACCACCATTTCCGTACCGCTGCTGGTGGATGGCAAATCCATCGGTGTGGTCGGTGTGGACATCGCCCTGGACGCGCTGCAAGCGGCGGCTGTCGATTCTCAACGTGATCTGTTCAACAGCGCCGGGCACATGCTGATCGTCTCCGGCAGCGGCGTACTTGCCGGTTACAGCGTCGACGCGAGCAAGGTCGGCAAAAGCATCGGTGAAACCCTGGGCGCAGACGGCAAGGACGTTCTGCAATTGCTCAGCGCTGGCACGCCGAAGATTCTCGAGCAGGGCGACCTGATCCGCGCGGTGTACCCGGTCAGTCCGATTGCCGAGTCCAAGGCCTGGGGCGTGGTGATCGACCTGCCGAAACAAGTGTTGCTGGCCGACTCGGTCAAGTTGCAAGCCGTACTCGATGACGCCCAGCAAAGCGGCACGATCAAAGCTGTTTTGGTGGCGGTGATTGCCGGTCTGGTCGGACTGTTGCTGATCTGGCTCACGGCGTCCGGCGTGACTCGGCCGATCAACAGCGTCGCCGAGATGCTCAAGGCGATTGCCAGCGGCGACGGCGACCTGACGCAGCGTCTGCACTACAGCAAGAAAGACGAACTGGGCGAACTGGTGAGCTGGTTCAACCGCTTCCTCGACAAGCTGCAACCAACCATCGCGCAGATAAAACAAAGCATCACCGATGCGCGCGGCACGGCCGACCAGTCTTCGGAAATCGCCCGCCAGACCAGCGAAGGCATGCAGGTGCAGTTCCGCGAAATCGACCAGGTCGCCACCGCGTCCAACGAAATGAGCGCCACCGCCCACGACGTCGCCAACAGTGCCTCGAACGCGGCTAACGCGGCCAAGGGTGCCGACCAGTCAGCCCGCGACGGTATGCAGATCATCGAACGCAGCACCCGCGACATCAATCAACTGGCCGACGAAGTCAGCAAGGCCGTGACCGAAGTCGAAGCATTGGCAGTCAACAGCGAGCAGATCGGCTCGGTGCTGGAAGTGATCCGCAGCATCGCCGAACAAACCAACCTGCTGGCGCTCAACGCGGCGATTGAAGCGGCGCGTGCCGGGGAAAGCGGTCGCGGGTTTGCGGTGGTCGCCGATGAAGTGCGCAACCTGGCCAAACGTACGCAAGATTCGGTGGAAGAAATCCGCATCGTGATCGAACGCATCCAGACCGGCACTCGCGGCGTGGTGGCCACGATGCATTCGAGCCAGACTCAAGCTCACAGCAATGCCGGGCAGATCCAACAAGCCGTCCAGGCCTTGAGCAAAATCAGCGACGCGGTGACGGTCATCAGCGACATGAACCTGCAAATCGCCAGCGCCGCCGAGCAGCAAAGCGCGGTGGCCGAAGAGGTAAACCGCAACGTCTCGGCGATCCGCACCGTCACCGAAACCCTGACCGGCCAGGCCACCGAATCGGCGCAGATCAGCAGCCATCTCAACTCGCTGACCACCCACCAGATGAAATTGATGGATCAGTTCCGGGTGTAATTCTCAAAAGATCGCAGCCTTCGGCAGCTCCTACACCGATCCCTGTAGGAGCTGCCGAAGGCTGCGATCTTTTGATCTTTTGATCTATGCTGCCCTCTCTCCCGGAGGGCCTTCGATGACTGATTTACTCACGTCCATTCAAGCCGCACTCGGCTTGCCTCACACCCAGGTCAAGTTCACCTCGAGCGGCGCCCTGCCCTCGGCGTTTGCCGTCACCGACCTGGCGTGCGCCAGCATTGCCGCTGCCGGCCAGGCTGTCAGCGAATGGCTGCAGCAACAAACCGGTCGTTTGCCAAGCCTTGAGGTCGACCGGCGCCTGGCCTCTTTCTGGTTCGCCACTTCGATCCGCCCGGTAGGCTGGAGCGTCCCGCCGCTGTGGGACCCGGTCGCCGGTGACTACGCGACAAAAGACGGCTGGATCCGCCTGCACACCAACGCGCCCCATCACCGCGCCGCTGCCGAAACTGTTCTGGGCTCCTGTGCCGACCGTGCAGCGATGGCGAGCAAGGTTGCTCCATGGGCCAAAAGTGATCTGGAGCAAGCCGTGGTCGATGCCGGTGGCTGCGCCGCCGAGATGCGTAGCTGGGCGCAATGGCAGGCGCATCCCCAAGGTCAGGCGGTGAACGCCGAGCCGCTGATTCAGTTTGCTGAAAACAGCCGCCAGAACGCGAAACCGTGGCAAGGCTCGGTGGCGCAACCGCTGGCCGGGATCAAGGTGCTGGATTTGACTCGAGTGCTCGCCGGCCCGATCGCCAGCCGTTTTCTGGCAGGCCTCGGCGCCGACGTTTTGCGGATCGACCCACCGACCTGGAACGAACCCGGCGTGGTGCCGGAAGTCACCCTGGGCAAACGCTGCGCGCGTCTGGACCTGCATGACAAGACTGATCGCGCGGTGTTCGAAAGCCTGCTCAAGGACGCTGACATTCTGCTCCACGGCTACCGCGCCGACGCACTGGAACGCCTGGGTTACGGCGTCGCCGAACGCCAGAAACTGGCGCCCGGCCTGATCGATGTCAGCCTCAATGCCTACGGCTGGAGCGGCCCGTGGCAGAACCGCCGCGGCTTCGACAGCCTGGTGCAAATGAGCAGCGGAATCGCCGATGCCGGCATGCAGTGGAAGCGCGCGGACAAACCGACGCCATTGCCCTTGCAAGCGCTCGATCACGCCACCGGGTATTTGATGGCGGCCAGTGCGATTCGATTGTTGGGGCGAGGTGGATCGGCGCGGTTGTCGTTGGCGCGTACGGCGAAGTTGCTGATTGAAAATGGCGCGGGGGGAGATGAGCCGTTGCGGGTGGAGGATGACAACGATCAAGGGCTGGTGGTTGAGCAGACACCTTGGGGACCGGCGCATCGACTTCATGTGCCACTGAAGATTATCGGGACGCCGTTGCAGTGGGCGATTCCGGCCTCTGAATTGGGGTCGCATCGTGCGCAATGGATCCACCCCTCACCCTAACCCTCTCCCCAAAGGGGCGAGGGGACTGACCGAGGTGTTCTTGGCGATACATCGACCTGAGAAATCGAGTCGAACTCAGGTTTGAAAAGCATGAAGATCGGCTCCCTTTCCCCCTCTCCCCTCTGGGGAGAGGGCTGGGGTGAGGGGTGGTTTTCAAGCTGAGCACATCAATCCCGCCGACTCAAAGATGCCCAAAGCACCTGCGCCGCATAGCCTCGCCAAGGTCTCCAGGCTTCAGCCCGCTGCAACAATTGCCGGGCCGTCACCGCCTCACCTTCAAGCGCCGCCAGCGCATTGATCAACCCCACATCCCCGCTCGGAAACGCATCCGGATCACGCAACTGCCGCAGGGCAATGTATTGCGCCGTCCAGTCACCAATCCCGTGCAACGCCAGCAGCCGCGCAACGCCGCCCTCCCGACCCGGCTCAAACAGTAAAGGATCATCGAGCAACGCCTGAGCCACACCCGACAGCGTTCGACCACGGCTTTTCGGCATCCCCAACGTTGCCAGATCCACTGACGCCAAAGCGGCAGCCTGAGGAAACACATGAGTCACGCCGGGCAACGACAAAGCCAACGGCTCGCCATACTGCGCCACCAGTTTCCCCGCCAGTTTAATCGCCGCGCCCACGCTAATCTGCTGTCCCAACACCGCACGAATCGCCAACTCCAGGCCATCCCACGCCCCCGGCACCCGCAACCCCGGACGCTCGGCAATCAACCGCGCCATCAAGGGATCAACCGCCAGCTGCCGATGAATCGATGCCAGGTCCGCATCCAGATCAAATATCCTCCGCAGCCGCGCGATGATCTCCGGCACCGCCGTTGAATCAGGAAAATCCAGCGTCACTTCAAGTGCATCCGTCGCTGCGGGCCTGATCGAAAACGTGCCATGAACACCGTTCAACCCGATGCTGCGCGAGTAAACGTCGTCAACCACCACCTCGATCCCGACAATCGCCCGCGCCGACAAAAAACCCAGCATCGCCGACCAGTCATAGGGCGGTGGGTAATCCAGCAGCACCTTCATAACGCCTCCGATTTACGCTGACCAAGATGAACCAAGTTCGCCCGACAGACTGGAAAAGTCGCGGTGATCGGTCCACTCTCGGACACGGCGACACTCGGATAAGCTATCAATAAAAGAAACTCCGAGGGCAGGCTTGAGGTCTGCCCTGATTCAATGCCTTTTTGAAGGAGAGATGCCAATGGCAACGTTCGAGCCCGGTCACCTGCACATCGAGCGCCAAGCGCTGAACAAGGATGATTACAGTTACAACCTGCACATCGAATATGCACTCAGCCAGGATCCCAAGGAAGGCGAAGGCATGCTCTTCAAGATGCATGGCACGGTTGGGGACAAGGAGCTGAAGGAAGAATTCTTCCTGCCCAAAGATCAGGCGTTCGACTTCGCCCGGCATGCCACGCGCATCGCGCAGAAGTACGGGATGCCCAAAGAGGCCAGTATCGGCTCGATACACAAGGAGTACGACGCCATGTTTGAAGATGTGCGGGAGCAACTCCACGTCAAATCCGGCGACCCGGTCAAACCTGAGCATCTGGATCGAATCTGAAGCCCCCCTCACCCTAGCCCTCTCCCCGAGGGGCGAGGGGACTGACCGAGGTGTTCTTTCAAGCTACGTCGACCTGAAATATCGAGTCGAACTCAGGTTTTGAAAAGCCCCCAATCTGCTCCCTTTCCCCTCTCCCCTATGGGGAGAGGGCTGGGGTGGGTAAAAACCGGGTACATCCTTTACGTTTGAGACCGGGGACATGGTTTACAGGTATCAATCATGGTCAGGAGGTACTGACCATGCCCTGGAATCGAGAGTCCCCGATGGATCAGCGAGTGAAATTAATCCATGACTGGCTTAGCGGCAGTTACAGCAAGAGCCAACTGAGTCGACGATATGGCGTTAGCCGTCCGACGGTCGATAAGTGGCTTGATCGGTATGCAACCTGCGGCGTAGATGGCTTGAAAGAGCGCTCGCGAAAACCGCTGAGCTGTCCGCATCAAACCCGCGATGAAATCATTGCCACGTTGCTTGCGAAGAAAAGCGAGCACCCGGATCGCGGGCCAAAGCAACTGATCCAGCGCCTGCGCAATGCGCAGCCGCAGATCGCTTGGCCGGCCGCCAGCACCGCTGGAGAGTGGCTGAAAAAGGCCGGTCTGGTGATTCCTCGACGGCTGCGCCAGCCCCGCCCGCATGGGCCAGTGAATCTACGTCAGGCCGACGAACCCAATCAAACCTGGTGCGCCGATTTCAAAGGGCAATTCAGAACCCAGGACGGCCACTGGTGCTATCCGCTGACCATCACCGACCATGCCAGTCGCTATCTTCTGGAATGCCGGGCGCTTCCCAGCACCCACGGTGAACCTACGCGTCAGGGCTTCGAGTGGGCGTTCCGGGAGTTCGGCATGCCTGATGTGATCCGCACCGATAACGGCGCGCCATTTGCGTCGACAGGCTTGGCCCGCCTCTCCAGGCTGTCCGTCTGGTTCATCAGGCATGGTGTCCACCCCGAAACAATCAAGCCAGGACGCCCGGATCAGAACGGTCGGCATGAACGCATGCACCGCACGCTAAAGGCTGCCGTGCTCAGGCCGCCGGCAGAAAACCTGCTGCGTCAGCAGCTTGCCTTTGAGGACTTCGTACAGGATTTCAATCACGCACGGCCTCATACGGCGCTGGAGATGAAGACGCCAGCGGATATCTATCGCCCGTCACTCAGACCTTATCCAGGCTATTTGCCGGCGGTCGAATACGGGGCCGACGTCGAAGTACGGCGGGTGCGCAAGAATGGTGAGATCAAGTGGCAAGGGGCCCTGATCTTTCTGGGCGAGGCACTGATCGACGAGCACGTCGCGCTGAAGGAAGTGGCTGATGGCGTGTGGGAGTTGTACCTTTGCTCTTTCCCTTTAGGCAGGCTTGAACGCGGTGCCAAACGCGTATCAAGCCTGTTAAATGTGTAAACGATGTACCCGGTCAAATGTGTAAAGGATGTACCGGTCTCTACAGTGAGGGGTCGATCTTCCAGCCAACTCCAATCTCAAGATTTCACCCCAGCCCTCCTCCAAGGCATACTTGCCACCCTCCGCACTCCAGAACCCAACAACGCCCCATGCGTATCCACGTCAGTTTCATCGACCGCGTCGGCATTACCCAGGAAGTCCTGGCCCTGCTCGGTGGGCGCAATCTCAATCTGGATGCGGTGGAAATGGTCCCGCCCAACGTCTACATCGATGCCCCGACCCTGAGCCCGGAAGTCCTCGAAGAGCTGCGCGATGCGTTGTTCAGCGTGCGCGGCGTGCAAGCGGTGACGGTGGTCGACATTCTTCCCGGCCAGCGTCGGCATCTGCAGCTTGATGCGTTGCTCGCGGCCATGACCGACCCGGTCCTGGCGCTGGACAGTGCCGGCAAGGTGCTGCTGGCCAACCCGGCGCTGATTGCGTTGTACGGTCGCGAGCCTGACGGCGAAAGCATCGCCGACCTGTTCGCCGACCCGGCACTGCTCGAAGCGCTGCTGGAAAACGGCTTCCGCCTGCCGCTGCGGGAAGTCACCGTCAACGGCCAGACATTGCTGCTGGACGCCACACCGATTACCGACGCCGGCGCCCTGCTCACCCTGTATCAACCCAACCGCATCGGCGAACGCCTTTCGGCGCTGCACCACGACCATGCCGAAGGCTTCGATGCGCTGCTCGGTGAGTCCCCGGCGATTCGGACCCTCAAGGCCCGCGCCCAGCGCGTTGCGGCCCTCGATGCGCCGCTGCTGATCCAGGGCGAAACCGGCACTGGCAAAGAACTGGTGGCGCGTGCCTGCCACGCCATCAGCGCTCGGTACAGTTCGCCATTTTTGGCGCTGAACTGCGCGGCATTGCCGGAGAACCTCGCCGAAAGCGAACTGTTCGGCTACGCCCCCGGCGCCTTCACCGGTGCGCAACGGGGCGGCAAACCGGGGCTGATGGAACTGGCCAACCAGGGCACGGTGTTTCTCGATGAGATCGGCGAGATGTCGCCGTACTTGCAGGCCAAGTTACTGCGCTTCTTGAACGACGGCAGCTTCCGCCGGGTGGGCGGGGATCGTGAGGTGAAGGTCAATGTGCGGATCCTTAGCGCCACGCACCGCGACCTGGAAAAAATGGTCAGCGAAGGTTCGTTCCGTGAAGACCTCTTCTATCGCCTCAACGTCCTGAACGTCGAAGTCCCGCCCCTGCGCGAACGCGGCCAGGACATCCTGCTGCTGGCCCGCTACTTCATGCAACAGGCCTGCGCGCAGATCCAGCGTCCGGTCTGCCGCCTGGCGCCCGGGACCTATCCGGCACTGCTGGGCAATCGCTGGCCGGGCAACGTGCGGCAACTGCAGAACGTGATCTTCCGCGCCGCTGCGATTTGCGAAAGCAGCCTGGTGGACATTGGCGACCTCGATATCGCCGGCACCTCCGTGGCGCGTCAGAGTGACAGCGAAGTCGACAGTCTCGAACAGGCGATGGAAGAGTTCGAGAAGACCCTGCTGGAAAAACTCTACGTCAGCTACCCCTCGACCCGCCAACTGGCCAGTCGCTTGCAAACCTCTCACACGGCGATTGCCCATCGGTTGCGCAAATACGGCATTCCCAATAAGCCGTAAGGCTTGCGGCTGAAACACAATCCTTCAAACACCACAGCCCACTGTGGGAGCCGAGCTTGCTCGCGATGGCGGTAGGTCAGTCACATTGATTTCGACTGGCCTACCGCCATCGCGAGCAAGCTCGGCTCCCACAGGGTTCTATGTTGAACGTTAAACCGTGCTCAAAAGCGACCTCCATCTGTACTGAAAGCGCTACAGCGGAACGATATCGCTACACCCTCTCCTGATCACCGCTGTGCAAGGCTTTGATCCTCTTAGGCTTTTTTCTCCACCTTGTGTTGTAGCGATTTCGCTACAGCCAGTAAATCCTTGCGCCTCGAACAAACTTATAAGTTGTTGATTTGTAACGATTAAATAACATTGGCCGCGATTTTGCTTAGTAACCGCTCATAAAGCAGGGCTTTTGCCCAAGCATTCAATCGCGTCCACCAGACGAGTCTGGCCCCCTTAGGAGTTTCCATGAGCGAGTTGCGTTTTACTGAAGATCACGAATGGCTGCGTACCGAAGCTGACGGCAGCGTCACAGTCGGCATCACCGCTTTCGCACAGAACGCCCTGGGCGACGTGGTTTTCGTACAACTGCCTGAGCTGCAGTCCTACGACAAAGGCGCTGAAGCCGCCACCGTGGAATCGGTAAAAGCCGCCAGCGGCGTGTACATGCCGCTGGACGGTGAAGTGCTGGAAGTGAACCCGGCGCTGGACAGCAGCCCTGAACTGGTCAACGAAGATCCGCTGGGCGAAGGCTGGTTCTTCCGCTTCCAGCCAACCGATGCATCGGCTGTCGCCAAACTGCTGGATCAAGACGCCTACGACCGTCTGATCAAAGCCAACGCCGAAGCCTGAGGAGCGCACACATGACTCAAGTCAATCTGACCACTGCCAACGAATTCATCGCCCGCCACATCGGCCCGCGTGCCGGCGACGAGCAAGCCATGCTCAACAGCCTCGGCTTCGACTCGCTGGAAGCCCTGAGCGCCAGCGTCATCCCGGACAGCATCAAGGGCACCAGCGTCCTCGGCCTCGAAGACGGCCTGAGTGAAGCCGATGCCCTGGCCTTGATCAAGTCCATCGCCGGCAAAAACCAGCTGTTCAAGACCTATATCGGCCAGGGCTACTACGGTACCCACACGCCGTCGCCGATCCTGCGTAACCTGCTGGAAAACCCGGCCTGGTACACCGCCTACACCCCGTACCAGCCGGAAATCTCCCAGGGCCGTCTCGAAGCGCTGCTGAACTTCCAGACCCTGATCAGCGACCTCACCGGCCTGCCGATCGCCAACGCGTCCTTGCTGGACGAAGCCACCGCCGCCGCCGAAGCGATGACCTTCTGCAAACGCCTGAGCAAGAACAAGGGCAGCCACGCCTTCTTCGCCTCCGTGCATTGCCACCCGCAAACCCTCGACGTGCTGCGCACCCGTGCCGAGCCGCTGGGCATTGACGTTGTGGTCGGTGACGAACTCGAATTGACTGACGTGACGCCGTTCTTCGGCGCGCTGCTGCAATACCCGGCAAGCAACGGTGACGTGTTCGATTACCGCGCACTGACCGAACGTTTCCACGCGGCCAACGCTTTGGTTGCCGTCGCGGCTGACCTGCTGGCCCTGACCGTGCTCACCCCGCCGGGCGAATTCGGCGCCGACGTGGCCATCGGTAGCGCACAACGCTTCGGCGTGCCGCTGGGTTTCGGTGGTCCGCACGCAGCTTACTTCTCCACTAAAGACGCGTTCAAACGTGACATGCCGGGCCGTCTGGTCGGTGTCTCCGTGGACCGTTTCGGCAAGCCGGCCCTGCGCCTGGCGATGCAGACCCGCGAGCAACATATCCGCCGCGAGAAAGCCACCAGCAACATCTGCACCGCGCAAGTGCTGTTGGCTAACATCGCCAGCATGTACGCCGTGTACCACGGCCCGAAAGGCCTGACCCAGATCGCCAACCGCGTGCATCACCTGACCGCGATTCTGGCCCAAGGCTTGAAAGCCATCGGTCTGAACGTCGAGCAAGAAAACTTCTTCGACACGCTGACGATCAAGACCGGCGCTAACACCGCCAAGCTGCACGACCAGGCGCGGGCCCAGCAGATTAACCTGCGTGTAATCGATGCTGAACGTCTGGGCCTGTCCCTCGACGAAACCACCTCGCAAGCCGACGTGGAAACCCTGTGGGCCCTGCTGGCCGACGGCCAAACCCTGCCGGACTTCGCCGCCCTCGCCGCCTCCGTGGTCAGCACGATCCCGGCCGCGCTGCTGCGCCAGTCGCCGATCCTCAGCCACCCGGTGTTCAACCGTTATCACTCGGAAACCGAGCTGATGCGCTACCTGCGCAAGCTGGCCGACAAGGACCTGGCGCTGGATCGCACCATGATCCCGCTGGGTTCCTGCACCATGAAACTCAACGCCGCCAGCGAAATGATCCCGGTGACCTGGGCCGAGTTCGGCGCCCTGCACCCGTTCGCCCCGGCCGCGCAAAGCGCCGGTTACCAGCAACTGACCGATGAACTGGAAGCAATGCTCTGCGCCGCCACCGGTTATGACGCGATCTCGCTACAACCGAACGCCGGTTCGCAAGGTGAATACGCTGGCCTGCTGGCGATTCGCGCCTATCACCAGAGCCGTGGCGAAGACCGTCGCGACATCTGCCTGATCCCCTCCTCCGCCCACGGCACCAACCCGGCCACCGCCAACATGGCCGGCATGCGCGTCGTCGTGACCGCCTGTGATGCCCGCGGCAACGTCGACATCGAAGACCTGCGCGCCAAGGCCATCGAGCACCGCGAACACCTCGCCGCGCTGATGATCACCTACCCGTCGACCCACGGCGTGTTCGAAGAAGGCATCCGCGAAATCTGCGGCATCATTCACGACAATGGCGGCCAGGTGTACATCGACGGCGCCAACATGAACGCCATGGTCGGCCTCTGCGCGCCGGGCAAGTTCGGCGGCGACGTGTCGCACCTGAACCTGCACAAAACCTTCTGCATCCCCCACGGCGGTGGCGGCCCGGGCGTCGGCCCGATTGGCGTCAAGTCGCACCTGACCCCGTTCCTGCCGGGTCACGGCACCATGGAGCGCAAGGAAGGCGCGGTCTGCGCCGCACCGTTCGGCAGCGCGAGCATTTTGCCGATCACCTGGATGTACATTCGGATGATGGGTGGCGCCGGCCTCAAGCGCGCGTCGCAACTGGCGATCCTCAATGCCAACTACATTTCCCGTCGCCTCGAAGAGCACTACCCGGTGCTGTACACCGGCAGCAACGGTCTGGTGGCGCACGAATGCATCCTCGATCTGCGTCCACTGAAAGACAGCAGCGGCATCAGCGTCGATGACGTCGCCAAACGCCTGATCGACTTCGGCTTCCACGCCCCGACCATGTCGTTCCCGGTCGCCGGCACCTTGATGATCGAGCCGACCGAAAGCGAATCCAAGGAAGAACTGGACCGCTTCTGCGACGCCATGATCCGCATCCGCGAAGAAATCCGCGCGGTGGAAAACGGCACCTTGGACAAGGACGACAACCCGCTGAAAAACGCCCCGCACACCGCGGCGGAAATCGTCGGCGAGTGGACGCATCCGTATAGCCGTGAGCAAGCGGTGTATCCGGTTGCGTCGCTGATCGAAGGCAAGTACTGGCCACCGGTCGGTCGCGTCGACAACGTGTTTGGCGACCGCAACCTGATCTGCGCTTGCCCGTCGATCGAAAGCTACGCTTAAAACTGATGGGGGCGGGTTCGCCTGCCCCCACTTTCAAGAACACCACAAAACCCTGTGGGAGCGAGCTTGCTCGCGATAGCGGTCTTTCAGTCGACATTGATAGTGAATGTCAGTCTGCTATCGCGAGCAAGCTCGCTCCCACAGGGGCCTGTGCAAAACACCAGATTCCGCCCATACCTATAACAAGAAACCGGAGAACAACCATGTCTTTAAGCGTGTTCGACCTGTTCAAGATTGGCATCGGCCCCTCCAGCTCCCACACCGTCGGCCCGATGCGTGCTGCGGCACGTTTCGCCGAAGGTTTGCGCCGTGAAGGGCTGCTGGCCGCAACCACCTGCATCAAAGTCGAACTCTACGGATCACTCGGCGCCACCGGTAAAGGCCACGGCAGCGACAAGGCTGTGTTGCTGGGCCTGGAAGGCGAACACCCGGATACCGTGAACACCGAAACCGTCGCCGCTCGTCTGCAAGAAATCCGTGGCAACGGTCGCTTGAACCTGCTCGGCGAACACAGCATTGCGTTCAATGAGAAAGAACATTTGGCGATGATCCGCAAACCGTTGCCCTATCACCCCAACGGCATGATCTTTCGCGCCTTCGATGCGGCGGGCATACAAATCCGCAGCCGCGAGTACTACTCGGTCGGCGGTGGTTTTGTGGTCGATGAAGACGCCGCCGGCGCCGACCGCATCGTCGAAGACGCCACACCACTGACCTTCCCGTTCAAAAGCGCCAAGGACTTGCTCGGCCACTGCACCACCTATGGTCTTTCTATCAGCCAGGTGATGCTGACCAACGAAAGTGCCTGGCGCCCGGAAGCGGAAACCCGAGCCGGCCTGCTGAACATCTGGCAAGTGATGCAAGACTGCGTCGCCGCCGGTTGCCGCAACGAAGGGATCTTGCCCGGTGGCTTGAAGGTCAAACGCCGGGCGGCTGCACTGCATCGACAACTGTGCAAGAACCCGGAGTCTTCACTGCGCGATCCGCTGTCGGTGCTGGACTGGGTCAACCTCTACGCACTGGCGGTCAACGAAGAAAACGCCAATGGCGGGCGCGTGGTGACGGCGCCCACCAACGGTGCAGCCGGGATCGTCCCCGCTGTTTTGCATTACTACATGCGCTTCATCCCCGGCGCCAACGAAGACGGCGTCGTACGTTTTCTGCTGACCGCGGCCGCGATCGGCATTCTCTATAAAGAAAACGCCTCGATCTCCGGCGCTGAAGTCGGCTGTCAGGGTGAGGTCGGCGTGGCCTGTTCCATGGCTGCCGGCGCCCTGTGCGAAGTTCTCGGCGGCACCGTGCAGCAAGTGGAAAACGCCGCCGAAATCGGCATGGAACACAACCTCGGCCTGACCTGCGACCCGATTGGCGGGCTGGTGCAAGTACCTTGCATCGAGCGCAACGCCATGGGTTCGGTCAAGGCGATCAATGCAGTGCGCATGGCCCTGCGCGGCGACGGTCAGCACTTCGTCTCCCTCGACAAGGTCATCCGCACCATGCGCCAGACCGGCGCCGACATGAAAAGCAAATACAAGGAAACCGCCCGTGGCGGTTTGGCGGTCAACATTATCGAGTGCTGATGCTTACGCGCATTTGCACACTTTTTCAGGAGCTGAATATGTCCACCGAACAACTGTCGAAAACCCCGCTGCACGCACTGCACATCGAACTCGGCGCCCGCATGGTGCCGTTTGCTGGCTACGACATGCCGGTGCAATACCCGCTCGGTGTGATGAAAGAACACCAGCACACCCGTGATCAGGCCGGGCTGTTCGATGTCTCGCACATGGGCCAGATCCGCCTGACCGGCGCCAATGCCGCCAAGGCGCTGGAAAGCCTGGTGCCGGTCGACATCATCGACCTGCCGGTGGGCATGCAGCGTTACGCGATGTTCACCAACGAGACCGGCGGCATCCTCGACGACCTGATGGTCGCCAACCTGGGTAACGACGAACTGTTCCTGGTGGTCAACGCCGCCTGCAAGGACCAGGACCTGGCGCATCTGCGCAAACACATCGGCGATCAGTGCACTATCGAGCCGCTGTTTGAAGAACGCGCCCTGCTCGCACTGCAAGGTCCGGCCGCCGTCACCGTACTCGCGCGCCTGGCGCCTGAAGTGGCGAAGATGACCTTCATGCAGTTCGCCCGCGTGAAACTGCTGAGTGTGGACTGCTTTGTCAGCCGTTCGGGCTACACCGGTGAAGACGGTTACGAAATCTCCGTGCCGGCCGCCAACGCTGAAGCCCTGGCTCGCGCCCTGCTGGCCGAACCTGAAGTAGCGGCCATCGGCCTTGGCGCTCGCGACTCCCTGCGCCTGGAAGCCGGCCTGTGCCTCTACGGCCACGACATGAACACCGAGACCACCCCGATCGAAGCAAGCCTGCTGTGGGCCATCTCCAAGCCTCGTCGCGCTGATGGCGCTCGGGCTGGCGGCTTCCCCGGCGCAGAAACCGTGTTCGGACAGCAACAAGCCGGTGTCAGCCGCAAGCGCGTGGGCCTGTTGCCTCAGGAACGCACGCCGGTGCGCGAAGGTGCAGAAATCGTCAATGAAGCAGGCGACATCATTGGTGCGGTTTGCAGCGGTGGCTTCGGTCCGACCTTGGGCGGCCCTTTGGCGATGGGTTACGTCGATAGTGCTTACATCGCTCTCGATACCCCGGTGTGGGCGATTGTTCGTGGGAAAAAGGTGCCTTTGCTTGTAAGCAAAATGCCATTTGTTCCACAACGCTACTACCGTGGCTGATTGACTGTTTCTATAAGTAACGCGGTTGCGTTAACAGCGCACTAATGTGTAACGCAACCGCCATAAAACAGTGCATCACTTTACCTATAAGCTTCGTTTATGAACTTTGCTTATAACGATCGAAAACAATTGAACACGGCGATTGCATAAGCCAACACTAGTTGCGGCATAAACGCCCCGGCGCGAGCAAATACGGGCCCTCCACAGGGCTTGTTTTTTCTCCCGTAGTTGGCGTAGAGTTTGTTCACTGTGTTTGCATGGGTCGCTTGGAATCGTGACCTGGGCAGTAGCCTACAAGTTAGCTACATCCCGTTCGACGTCTTCTTACTCTCCTGCAACCAGCCCCAGTACTCTTTCACAAGAAGGAGGCTGTCATTAATTTTTGCGTCAAAGGAAATAAGAAATGTCCCAACGTCAGAGCGGTACCGTCAAGTGGTTTAACGACGAGAAAGGTTTTGGTTTTATCACTCCAGAAAGCGGTCCGGATCTGTTCGTGCATTTCCGCGCTATTCAGGGCAACGGCTTCAAGAGCCTGAAAGAAGGCCAGAAAGTGACTTTCGTTGCTGTGCAAGGCCAGAAAGGCATGCAGGCTGACGAAGTACAAGCAGAAGCCTAATCTTCTGTAACGAAAAAGCCCCTGATGCTGACATCAGGGGCTTTTTTGTGCGCGTAAATCCGTAAAATGGCTTCTTTTTTCCATCCAGAGGCTGCCATGTCGAAACATCTTCTCAAACCCCAGGGCGACTTTCCCGCCGTCACCCTGGGTCGCCGCCTGGCAGCGATGTTCTATGACTTCCTGTTGTGTACCGCCCTGCTGATCGTCACCAGCGGGATTTACAAGATGATCCAGATGGCGATCATCGGCGAAGACAAAATGCGCACCTTGACCGAAGCCGGCGCGCTGGACGGCGATCCATTGCTGTCGACGGTGCTGCTGTTTGTGCTGTTCGGCTTCTTCGCCAAGTTCTGGACCTGGTCCGGTCAGACCTTGGGGATGCAGGTCTGGTGCATACGCGTGCAAAACGCCGACGGTTCATCCATCAGCCTGTGGCAGGCGTTGCTGCGCTTTGTGGTGTCGATCGCGTCCTTGCTGTGCGTCGGGCTGGGTTTCTTCTGGTCGCTGTTCGACAAACAGAAACGCAGCTGGCATGACATCTACTCCAATACCCAGCTCGTGCGGATCCCAAAGAAAACCAAATAACGGCCACAAAAAAGATCGCAGCCTTCGGCAGCTCCTACACGGTTCTATGTACACCTGTAGGAGCTGCCGAAGGCTGCGATCTTTTGATCTTGGCCTTAAGCGTTACCGGCCAGCTTCATCCGCGCTGCCTGCGTGAAGTCGAGCATGCGCTTGAGCGGCCGAATCGCTTGTGGAATCAGCGCTGGATCAACAAAGATCTCGTTAGTCCCTTCCTTCAAGCTCTTGAGCACGCGCTCAAGGGTATTCATCGCCATCCACGGGCAATGTGCGCAACTGCGGCACGCTGCGCCGTTACCGGCCGTTGGCGCTTCGATGAAGACCTTGTCCGGGCACAGCTGCTGCATCTTGTAGAAGATGCCGCGATCAGTGGCGACGATAAAGGTCTTGTTTGGCAGGCTCTGGGCTGCCGCAATCAACTGACTGGTGGAGCCGACGGCATCCGCCAACTCGATCACCGCCGTCGGCGACTCCGGATGCACCAGAATCGCTGCGTCCGGGTACAGCGCCTTCATGTCTTCGAGCTGCTTGGACTTGAACTCTTCGTGAACAATGCAGGCACCGTCCCACAGCAGCATGTCCGCACCGGTCTGACGCTGGATGTAGGTGCCCAGGTGTTTGTCCGGCCCCCAAATGATGGTTTCGCCGTTATCCATCAGGCTTTCGACGATCTCCAGCGCGCAGCTGGAAGTCACCACCCAATCCGCGCGGGCTTTGACCGCCGCCGACGTGTTGGCATACACCACCACAGTACGCTCCGGGTGCTGATCACAGAACGCCGAGAACTCGTCCACCGGGCAACCCAGATCCAGCGAGCAGGTCGCTTCCAGGGTTGGCATCAGGATGCGTTTTTCAGGGTTGAGGATTTTGGCGGTCTCGCCCATGAACTTCACACCGGCGACCACCACGGTCTTGGCCGGGTGAGCATTGCCGAAGCGGGCCATCTCCAGCGAGTCGGAGACGCAACCGCCGGTTTCTTCGGCCAGGGCCTGAATAACCGGATCGCAATAGAAGTGAGCAACCAGCACCGCATCCTGAGCCTTGAGCTCGGCAGCGATGGCGGCACGGTAATAGGCCTCCTCCTCGGCAGTCAGCGGCTTGGGCTGTTTGGCGTCGAGGTGGGCTTGAACCAGAAGGCGTTCGGAAATCTGCGTCATGTTCGCAAGACCTGCAGGCGCTTTCGCGCGAAAGTCGAGTATACACCCGGCTCCGGACCCTTCAGGGTACCGCCGGGAGAGTGAGTATCATCAGGCACGGACAACATTGAAGCTGCGCAAGGCTACAGAATATCCCGTGGATGCAAAAGATGATTCTGACCTGCGTCACGGTGTAGCCACGCTTTGATGCGAGCTCAAATCGCGGGCAAAAAAAAATCCGGAAATCCTCACTTGCGTGGGCCTTCCAGACTTTTAAAACTGCTACAAAAATGGTGGGTCGTGTGGGATTCGAACCTACGACCAATTGGTTAAAAGCCAACTGCTCTACCAACTGAGCTAACGACCCGCTGTGTGGTGGCGCGTATAATACTGATTTTTAAGGACTATTCAACACCTAATTTGAAATAAATCAAAAATAAGGTGTTGGGTCGCTGATTCCGGCTGCCGCAAAGCCTTCTGCACGCAGGCGGCAGCTGTCGCATTTACCGCATGCACGGCCTTTATCGTCGGCCTGATAGCAGGAAACAGTCAGCCCATAATCGACACCCAGTTTCACACCTGCCTGGACGATCTGCGCCTTGCTCAGGTTCTGCAGTGGCGCCTGAATACGGAAACCATTGCCTTCTACACCAGCCTTGGTCGCCAGATTGGCCATGCGCTCGAAGGACTCGATGAACTCGGGACGGCAGTCTGGGTAACCGGAGTAATCCACGGCGTTCACGCCAATAAAGATGTCACGCGCGCCCAGCACTTCGGCCCAGCCTAACGCCAAGGAGAGAAACACGGTGTTGCGCGCCGGCACGTAAGTCACTGGAATGCCCTCCCCCAGTTCCTCCGGAATGTCGATGCTACTGTCTGTCAGCGCCGAGCCGCCCATACCATTCAGGTTGAGACCGATCACCTTGTGCTCGACCACACCCAGGTCACGGGCAACGCGTGCGGCGGCATGTAACTCTGCCTGGGACCGCTGACCGTAATCGAAGCTCATGGTGTAGCAGCTGTAACCTTCAGCACGAGCCATCGCCACAACGGTCGCCGAGTCCAGGCCGCCGGACAGCAAGATGACTGCACGTTTTTCGGTAGTGTTCAGTTGTTCAGTCATTTCAGCGCCCCGGCTCGTCATTCCAAAGATATTTATGCAACTGCAATTGCAGACGCACTGGCAGGTTGTCCGCCACCACCCAGTCAGCCAGGTCCCGAGCATTGAGGTCATGGTGACTTGGCGAAAACAGGACTTCGCCGGCGCGCTGATCCAGACCGTACTGGATCAGCTTGGACACGGCCCAGTCATAGTCTTCCCGCGAGCAGATGACGAACTTCACCTGATCGTTGCGCGTGAGCAGCTCGATGTTCTCGTAGCGGTTGCGGTGAGCTTCTTTCGAACCCGGGGTTTTCAGGTCGACGACGCGACTGACCCGTGGATCGACCGCCGAGATATCCAGGGCACCGCTGGTTTCCAGCGAGACCTCGTAACCGGCGTCACACAACTGCTTGAGCAATGGGATGGCGTTGGGTTGTGCCAGCGGCTCGCCGCCGGTGACACAGACGTAACGCGGGCGAAAACCGGCCACTTGCTCGAGGATGTCGTCGAGCGTGCGAATGGTGCCGCCTGTGAACGCGTAGGCGCTGTCGCAGTATTGGCAACGCAATGGGCAACCGGTCAGGCGCACAAAAACAGTGGGCAGCCCGGCAGTCCGCGTTTCACCCTGCAACGAGTAGAAAACTTCGGTGATTCTCAATGTGTCTTGCATAGTCGCCACGGGCATAACAGCTAAACAGGCTGTCCGCCTCCGTCAGGCACTTCAAGGAACCCCGCCACCGCGCAGATCCCAAAAAGCGTGTTTCATAAAAAGGGCGTGAATTCTAACGAAAAAACCCGCGACAAGCGCGGGTTTCTTCGAAACAGGTCAAGCAGCCTTACATTTTTTGCAGATCACGCTGAGCCAGTTGAGCGGCGGAAGTGCCCGGATATTGGGACACTACCTGTTGCAGAATTCCTTTGACCTTGTCGGGATGACCAAGGCGGCGCTCTACATCAGCCAGCTTGTACAGCGAATCAGGCACTTTTGGATGCTTGGGGTACAGCTGTGAAACCTTGGCAAAAGCCTGACCTGCACCTTGCAGATCGCCTTTGGCCAGGTTCACTTCGCCCAACCAGTACTGGGCATTACCCGCGTACTGGCTGTTCGGGTACTTGCGCAGGAATGCGGCAAAAGCCTGGCTGGCCTTGTCGAAATCCTTGGCTTTGATCAGGTCGAAGGCTGCATCGTAATACAGTTTTTCCTTCGCCGGATCAGCCGGTTCGCTACCCGCGGCAGGCGCCTGAGCGGCTGCCGCTCCTGCGGCTGCGCCCGCTGCTGCACCGGGGGCATTCAAACTGCCACCGGTGGAAGAATTATCAGGAGTCGCGGCTGGTGCAACGCCGGTTCCTATGCGCCGATCAAGATCCTGATATCGCTCCAGGTTCTCTTGCTTCATGCGCGCTACATCATTTTGCAGAACTTCGATGATGCCTTGTTGGCGCGAGATCTGCTCCTGCATAGATTGCAGTTGGTTGAACAGCTCGCCCTGTGCCGAGACAGGGGCCGAAACCCCTCCCCCGGCATAGGCGCCGTTCGTACCGTAACCTGCAGGCGGATTACTAGTCCCGCTATTGGTATAGCCGGAGTCGTTATCGACCACAGGAACCGCAGCCCACACCGCAAGCGGTGCGAGGCTGAGAGCCAAAACAGTTACAGCACGACGGCACGTTCGCATGACGAATTACTTACGCAGTTCGACGCGACGGTTTTGAGCCCAGGACTGCTCGTCGTTGCCGGTAGCAACTGGACGCTCTTCGCCGTAGGAAACCAGTTCCAGCTGAGCTGGGGAAACACCTTGCAGTACCAGGTAACGCTGAACGGCTTTCGCACGACGCTCGCCCAGTGCCATGTTGTACTCACGAGTACCACGTTCGTCGGTGTTGCCTTCCAGAACAACGCGAGCGCCGTTTGCTTTCAGGTCTTTGGCGTGAACGTCCAGAGCGCGCATGGCTTCTGGCTTCAAGTCCGAGCTGTCGTATTCGAAGTAGAAAGTGGTGATAGCGCGCAGAGCAGCTTCTTCGCTCAGGGAGCCGTCAACTGCACCAGTGTTTGCGCCGTAACCAGCGTTTGGATCTACAGCGCCTTCACCGGCATTGTCGCCGCCTTTGGACGAGCAACCTACAGCTACAGCCATGGCCAGAGCCAGCGCAGCAAATTTACCAAACTTCAGCATTTCCATCGTGAAACTCCTAATGAACCCCAATGTGTTAAGTACAACGTGTAGCGCCGCGTCAGTTCAGGTAAGGGGACCAGGAAGGTTCTCTGACTTCGCCTTGTGCGGTAGGAAGCGGGAGCCTTACGCGTCCATTAATGGACACGAGCATCAAGACTCCCCGGCCCTGCTGGCGGGTGGCGTAGATTACCATGGTGCCGTTGGGCGCAACAGTAGGCGACTCGTCCAGAGTGCTATCAGTGAGGATTTTTACGCTTCCGCGCTGCAAATCCTGGGCCGCCACCTTGAAATTAGTGAAACCTTCCTGACGATGGATCATCACCAGGGTCTTTTCATCAGCCGAAAGCTTAGGGTTGGCGTTGTAGTTACCGATAAAGGTCACACGTTCCGCACCACCACCGCCTGCGCTGGTTTTGTAGATCTGCGGCTTGCCGCCACGGTCCGAGGTGAAGTAGATGGTCGAACCATCTTTACCCCAGAACGGTTCGGTATTGATGCCAGGACCGTTAGTAACGCGAGTGATCTGACGCGAACCCAGGTTCATCACGTAGATGTCCGGGTTACCATCTTTCGACAGTACGAATGCCAGGCGATTGCCATCAGGCGACCATGCTGGCGCGCCATTCAGGCCTTCGAAGTTGGTGATCTGCTCACGGCGACCGGTGTCGATGTTCTGCATGAAGATACGCGGACGCTTCTGCTCGAACGACACATAAGCGATGCGCTTGCCGTCCGGTGCGAAACGCGGCGACAGGATCGGCTCGCGCGATTGCAGCAGGGTCACAGCACGGGCACCGTCATAGTCCGAACGTTGCAGCGTGTAGCGAGTGTTCTTCTCGGAGAAACGCTCGGCCGTCACGTACAACAGGCGAGTCGAGAACGCACCTTTAATACCGGTGAGTTTTTCGAACGACTGGTCCGCAATGTAGTGCGACATGTCGCGCAGTTGATCAACGCTGCCCGACACGCTGCCGGTCAGCACTTGCTGCTCGGTGGCGACGTTGAACAGTGCGTATTGAACCTGCAGGCGACCGCCCGCAGGAGCAATGCTGCCGACCATGACGTACTGGGCACCCAGCGCCTTGAAGTCACGGAAGATGATTTCGCTGGCCTGGCTTGGCTGGCTGATCATGTTCTGTTTTGGAATCGGCGAGTAGTAACCCGAGTTGCGCAGGTCGTTACCGATGATTTCGGCCATGTCGTCCGGCAGCACGCTGCCGCCCTGGTTGCCAAACGGAACGACTGCGATCGGGGTGGCCCGATCACTGCCGCTGGTGACCAGAATGTTTTTTTCATCGGCTGCCGCTATCCCTGCCATGCAGCAGATAACGACAAGCATTCCTCGAAGAAGGTTTCTCACAAGGCTAGATCCTCAGGTGTGAATGTCATCTTGAATGAACGATACGGAGCGAAATCGCTCGGCTTCATTCCCTGCATTTCTGTCAAACGTCCAATATTCTTTACCGCTGCTACAGCCGAAGCGTCAAACGGACCATCGCCACTGGACTTGGCCACGCTGACCGAAGTCAACGTACCGTCCGGCAACATGCCGATTTGCAACACGACTGTCATGCCTTTGCGGGCCGAAGGTGGACGAGCCCAGCCTTCCGCTGCACGAGCACGGATCAGATCATCGAAACTACCGGCGACTTCGTCACCCTGCTCATCCGCCAAGGCCTGCTGACGCTGCGGCGTGTCGGAAAGCAAATCTGCCAGGGCCTGAGCCTTTTTGTCTTCGGCGGATTTACGTGCCGCTTCCTGCGATTTTTTCTTCGCAGCATCGGCAGCAGCTTTCTTCTTCGCGTCTTCCGCGACTTTCTTCTTCGCGTCTTCAGCTTCAGATTTCTTCTTGGCGTCTTCCGCGGCTTTCTTCTTCGCGTCTTCGACGATCTTTTTCTTCGCTTCTTCAGCGGCCGCTTTCTTGGCCTCTTCTTCAGCTGCTTTCTTGGCTTCTTCTTCAGACTTCTTCTTGGCTATATCAGCCAATTGTTTCTCTTCGACCTTTTTAGCTTCGGCGGTCTTCTTCGCTTCATCGGCTTTCTTGGCTTCATCAGCCTTTTTAGCCTCTTCCGCTTTCTTCGTCTCGTCGGCCTTTTTGGATTCTTCGGCTTTTTGAGCCGTATCTTCCTTCTTTTGTTCCGCGGCTTTGATCGCTTCCTGCTCGATCTTTTTCTGTTCCATCTGTTCGACTTCGGTCTGGCGCGCGGCGGATTTCTTCGCCTCACCCGCAATCTTCTGATTGGTCTGGGTGGTCGCCTGACTTTTCGATTTCAGTTGGTACAGAGTCGCCTGGACAATTGGCTTGGCCGGCGGCAATTCGGGCGTGAAGGCGAAACTGACGAACAGCATGCCAAAAACCAGCACGTGCAAGACAAGCGCCCAGACACTAGGCCAGAAGTAGCTTTCCGAGGCGGACGGCTCTCGCATTTGCTGCATCAGGGTGCCTCGGTAATCAAGCCAACATTACCGACCCCGGCTTTCTGCAACCCGCCCATGGCGCCCATGACGGAACCGTAGTCGACGGTCTTGTCGCCGCGGATGAACACCTGAGTACGCTTGCCACCTTCAGTGCCGGCGCGAATGATCTTGGTCACGGCGTCAGTCATCTGCGGCAAGGTCATGGCCTTGTCCTGTTGCTTTTCAGTGTCGACTTCGCTGCCAAGGTTCCAGTAGTAGGTCTTGTCAGACTTGATCGAAATGGTCAGGACCTGGGTGTTGTTGTCCTGCGGCAAGGCTTCGCTGGAAACCTTGGGCAGATCAACTTTCACGCCCTGATTGAGCATCGGAGCGGTCACCATGAAGATGACCAGCAGCACCAACATCACGTCGATGTAAGGCACCACGTTCATCTCGGCAACCGGCTTGCGCTTTTTGCGAGCTCGAGCGATTAAAGCCATTGGAAATTACCTGCTTATTCTTCGCTGGTGTGCACTTTGCGGTGCAGGATCGCCTGGAATTCGTCGGCGAAGGTGTAGTAACGGCTCAGCAGGGTTTCGCTGCGAGCAGCAAAACGGTTGTAAGCGATAACGGCCGGGATGGCGGCGAACAGACCGATCGCGGTTGCAATCAGTGCCTCGGCGATACCTGGAGCCACAGTGGCCAGGGTCGCTTGCTGGGCAGTTGCCAGACCACGGAAGGAGTTCATGATCCCCCAGACAGTACCGAACAGACCGATGTACGGGCTGACGGAACCTACGGTCGCGAGGAACGGCAGGCTCTGTTCGAGCTTTTCTTCTTCGCGGGAAATGGCGACGCGCATGGCACGGGCCACGCCTTCCATGACCGCTTCCGGGTCAACGCCTGGCTGCTGGCGCAGACGGGAGAATTCCTTGAAACCGGCACGGAAGATCTGCTCTACGCCCGAATCCGGATCAGGGTTGCTGCCGGCCTGACGGTAGAGTTTGGACAGGTCGATACCCGACCAGAAGCGCTCTTCAAAGCTCTCCAGGGCACGTCGACCGGCGCGCAGCAGGTTGCTGCGCTGAAAGATCATGATCCATGAGGTCACCGATGCGGCTACCAGGATCAGCATTACCAGTTGCACCACGATACTGGCATTGCTGACCAGGCTCCACATGGAGGAATGGTCGACGACGTTAGCTTCCACGCTTTATCTCCTGCTTTGAGTGTGTACCCGCGCCGCTCACGTCGGCAAAGGCCGCACGTAGAGCTTCGGGAATGGCCCGGGGTTTCAAACTGTTAGTGCGCACACAGGCCACCAAAAACTGCCCTTCGCAGAGCAGCGCATTATCCGTGGCTCGCCTGACCTGCTGTTTGAAGCGCAGGCTGACACGGTTCAATTCGATTACTTCAGCGCTTACCAGCAGCTCGTCATCCAGTCGCGCCGGCGCGTGGTAACGCGCTTCGCTGGAATGCACGACGAACAACAGGTCCTCACCTGCAAGCTGGGATTGGGCAAAGCCCAGCTCCCGGAGCCGCTCGGTTCGAGCCCGTTCCATAAACTTGAGGTAATTAACGTAATACACGATGCCGCCCGCATCGGTGTCCTCGTAATAAACGCGACAACGAAGTGCGAAAGGCTCAAGCCCGTTTTGCGCGCGCATACTCTAGTGCTTACTCCTCAGGTTGCCAATCCGGCCAGGCAACTGTTTTTCATTGATTCACGGCTTTCTGGCGAAAGTACGGTCCTGAGACCGCACAAACCCCGAATAAATCAGCGCGCAAAGGTTATTTATCGTCCACGGCATCGAGGAACTCGTCTACCACGGGCATCTCGCCCAATCGTGACGGGATGTTTAAACCGAAGTGCAGGTACGCATGCCGGGTTACCACTCGCCCCCGCGGCGTGCGCATGATGTAGCCCTGCTGGATCAGGTACGGCTCCAGCACGTCTTCAATAGTGTGACGCTCTTCACTGATGGCTGCAGCGAGGCTATCGACCCCGACCGGCCCACCATCGAACTTCTCGATCATGGTCAACAACAGACGTCGATCCTGGTGATCGAAACCACGCTCGTCGACATCCAGCAGGTTCAAGGCCAGGTCGGCGATCGGTTTGGTGATGTGGCCCTTGGCGCGAACTTCGGCAAAATCCCGAACCCGGCGCAGCAAGCGGTTGGCGATCCGCGGCGTACCACGGGCACGGCGGGCGATTTCAAAGGCGCCTTCCGGGTCCAGGGGCAAGCCGAGGATGGTAGCCGAACGACTGACAATCGTTGCCAGATCGGCGGTGTTGTAAAACTCCAGACGCTGGACAATGCCGAAACGGTCGCGCAGCGGATTGGTCAGCATCCCCGCCCGCGTCGTCGCACCGACCAGGGTGAACGGCGGCAGATCAAGCTTGATCGAGCGCGCGGCCGGCCCTTCGCCGATCATGATGTCGAGCTGGAAATCTTCCATGGCCGGGTACAGCACTTCTTCGACGATCGGAGAGAGCCGATGGATTTCGTCGATGAACAGCACGTCGTGTGGCTCAAGATTGGTCAGCAACGCAGCCAGATCACCCGGGCGTTCAAGCACCGGGCCCGAGGTGCTCTTGATCGAGACCCCCATTTCCTGGGCGATGATGTTGGCCAAGGTAGTTTTACCCAGACCCGGCGGACCGAAAATCAGCGTGTGGTCCAGGGATTCATTGCGCCCACGGGCAGCCTGGATGAACAACTCCATTTGCTCGCGTACGGTCGGCTGGCCAATGTATTCGGCCAGGCTGACAGGGCGAATCGCCCGGTCCTGGACTTCCTCGCGGTCACGAGGGCCAGGTGTGGCGGCAATCAGACGATCAGCTTCAATCACTTAGATCATTCCCTTCAGGGCACGACGAATCATGTCTTCACTGCTCAAACCTTTCTCCTTGATCGCAGAAATCGCCTTGCTGGCTTCCTGCGGCTTGTAGCCCAGGGAGATCAGCGCGCTGACCGCGTCATTTTCGGCGGTGGCGACAGGAGCCACATCTGGCCCACCCGGCTGGTTTGGCACCAGGGCGAACATCGCCGGTACAGTCTCCCACGCCTTGAAGCGATCCTTGAGTTCCACCAGCAAACGCTCGGCAGTCTTCTTGCCCACGCCCGGCACCTTGGTCAGTGCCGAGGTGTCCTGGGACTGTACGCAACGGACCAGTTCATCGACTTCCAGGCTCGACATCAGGGCCAGGGCCAATTTCGGCCCTACACCATTGAGACGGATCAACTCGCGAAAAAAGTCTCGCTCACGCTTGCCGAAGAAGCCATAGAGTAACTGCGCGTCTTCGCGTACGACCAAATGGGTGTGCAACGTCAGCGGTTCACCGACCGACGGCAAGCGATAAAGCGTGGTCATGGGCACTTCCAGCTCATACCCCAGACCGTTTACATCCAGAATCAGGTGCGGCGGCTGTTTCTCAGCCAGTGTGCCGCGCAAGCGTCCAATCACGTTTCAGATCCTTGAGCGTTGGCCAGATCAGTGCTGGCGACTGACAGAACAAGGGTTTTGCGCCGACGACACAGGCGCAAAACCCTCGTTCCATAAAAAATGATTGCTGATGCTATCAGAGACGCAGGCGCCCGCCACGACTGCGTGCCGTACCCAGGCCATGCGGCAACAGGCTGGAACGGGTGTGAGCATGGCAAATGGCAATGGCCAAGGCGTCCGAGGCATCGATTTGCGGTTTGCTGGTCAGTTTCAACATATGCATGACCATCATTTGCACCTGCTCTTTATTCGCCGCGCCGGTGCCGGTCACCGCCTGCTTGACCTGGGTCGCGGTGTATTCAGCGATTTCCAGGCTTTCTTCCGCCCCGGCAACAATAGCTGCGCCGCGGGCCTGGCCAAGTTTCAGCGCAGAGTCGGCGTTGCGCGCCATGAAGACCTTTTCGATGCCCATGGTCACCGGGCCGTAGGTCTGGATGACTTCGCGCACGCCGCGATAGACGATTTGCAGGCGTTCATGCAGTTCGCCGGAACCTGTGCGAATGCAGCCCGACGCCACGTACACGCAACCACGCCCGGTATCACGTACTACGCCATAACCGGTAATGCGCGAACCGGGGTCGATACCAAGAATTAAAGTCATAACGCCTGCAAAGCTAGTGCGAATATTCGAGGGTAACTGTAGGAGCTGCCGAAGGCTGCGATCTTTTCAAATAAACGCTAAAAATCAAAAGATCGCAGGCTTCGCCAGCTCCTACCTGTACAGCGTAGGGCTTTGTGAAGGCTGCGATCTTTAATAAATGCATCAACCGAGCTGCGCGGCTACCGACTCTGGAATGTCCGCGTTGGAGTAAACGTTCTGCACGTCATCCAGGTCTTCAAGCATGTCGATCAGCTTGAGAACCTTCTCGGCGCCTTCCAGGTCCAGTTCGGCACTGGTGGTCGGCAGCATCACGATTTCCGCGTCATCACCTTTGAAACCGGCCGCTTCCAGCGCGTTACGCACAGAGTAGAAACCGGCGAACGAGGTGAACACGTCGATGGAACCGTCTTCGTGGGTTACCACGTCATCGGCATCGGCCTCCATCGCCGCTTCCATCAGCGCATCTTCGTCAACGCCCGGCGCGAAGGAAATCTGCCCCTTGCGCTCGAACAGATAAGCCACCGAACCGTCCGTACCGAGGTTGCCGCCGCACTTGCTGAACGCGTGGCGAACAGCCGCTGCGGTGCGATTGCGGTTGTCAGTCATGCACTCGACCATCACCGCCACGCCGCCCGGGCCGTAGCCTTCGTAGGTCAGCTCGACCATGTCGTCGGTATCGGCAGCACCGGCGCCGCGGGCGACCGCGCGATCAATGATGTCGCGGCTCATGTTCGCGCCGAGAGCCTTGTCCAGCGCCAGACGCAAACGCGGGTTGGAACCCGGATCACTACCGCCCTGACGGGCAGCAACGGTCAGTTCACGAATCCACTTGGTGAAAATCTTGCCCTTCTTGGCATCCTGACGTTCTTTGCGGTGCTTGATGTTCGCCCACTTGGAATGACCCGCCATATCTCGCTCCGAATTCTCTTTGAAACATTGCCCGCCGCGCCATGACGCGCCAGCCGGCAAATAAAAATCTCGACCATTCTATAAAGAAAGGGCGCATCCGAAGATGCGCCCTTCTGGTCAGCCTTACTCAGCTTTAGGCGTTTCGCGCAGACGAATGTGCAGTTCGCGCAGTGCCTTGGCATCTACCAAACCCGGGGCCTGAGTCATGACGCAAGCGGCGCTCTGGGTTTTCGGGAAGGCGATCACTTCACGGATCGACTGGGCGCCGGTCATCAGCATCACCAGACGGTCCAGACCGAAGGCCAGACCACCGTGCGGCGGCGCGCCGTATTTCAGGGCGTCGAGCAGGAAGCCGAATTTCTCTTCCTGTTCCGCTTCACTGATACCCAACAGACGGAACACCGACTGTTGCATTTCCTTGCGGTGGATACGGATCGAACCGCCACCCAGCTCGGTGCCGTTCAGGACCATGTCGTAGGCACGGGACAGAGCGGTCGCCGGGTTGGCTTCCAGTTCTTCCGGGGTGCACTTCGGCGCGGTGAACGGGTGGTGCAAGGCAGTGAAGCTACCGTCGTCGTTCTCTTCGAACATCGGGAAGTCGACAACCCACATCGGTGCCCACTCGCAGGTCAGCAGGTTCAGATCGTTACCGACCTTGATCCGCAGCGCGCCCAGGGCTTCGCTGACGATCTTGGCTTTGTCGGCACCGAAGAACACGATGTCGCCGTCAACCGCGCCAACGCGATCAAGGATCACATTGAGGTTGGCTTCAGGGATGTTCTTGACGATCGGCGATTGCAGACCTTCAACGCCTTTGGCGCGCTCGTTGACCTTGATGTACGCCAGGCCCTTGGCACCGTAGATGCCGACGAACTTGGTGTAGTCGTCGATCTGCTTGCGCGGCATGCTTGCCGCGCCTGGAACGCGCAGAGCGGCAACGCGGCATTTCGGGTCGTTGGCAGGGCCGCTGAACACCTTGAAGTCGACTTCTTTCAGTTGATCGGCAACGTCAACCAGTTCCAGCGGGTTACGCAGGTCCGGCTTGTCGGAACCGTAACGACGCATGGCCTCTTCGAAGGTCATGTGCGGGAAGTCGCCGAACTCCAGGTCCAGCACTTCCTTGAACAGGTTGCGGATCATTTTTTCGGTGATGCCCATGATCTCTTTTTCATCGAGGAAGCTGGTCTCGATGTCGATCTGGGTGAATTCCGGCTGACGGTCGGCGCGCAGATCTTCGTCGCGGAAGCACTTGGCGATCTGGTAGTAACGGTCGAAGCCGGCGACCATCAGCAGTTGCTTGAACAGCTGCGGCGATTGCGGCAAGGCGAAGAAGCTACCTGCGTGAGTACGGCTCGGCACCAGGTAGTCGCGAGCGCCTTCTGGCGTGGCGCGGGTCAGAATCGGCGTCTCGACATCGAGGAAGCCGTTCTCGTCCAGGAAGCGACGGATGCTGGTGGTCATGCGCGAACGCAGACGCAGCTTCTCGAGCATTTCCGGGCGACGCAGATCGAGGAAGCGATAACGCAGGCGGGTTTCTTCGCCGACGTCGGAGAACTCGTTGAGCGGGAACGGCGGGGTTTCCGATTCGTTCAGCACTTCAAGCTCGTAGCCCAGCACTTCGATCATGCCCGACGCCATGTTGGCGTTGGTGGCACCGGCCGGACGCAGGCGAACCTTGCCGGTGATCTTGACCACGTATTCGCTGCGCACGCGATCGGCGGCGGCGAAGGATTCAGCGCGGTCCGGGTCGAACACCACCTGGGCCAGACCGTCACGATCACGGATATCGAGGAAAATCACCCCACCGTGGTCACGGCGACGGTGAACCCATCCGCAAAGGGTAATTTCCTGGCCTTCCAGGCTTTCGTTCAGTTGGCCGCAATAATGGCTGCGCATCATGGTAGTGGTTTCGCTTCTCGTAATTCGAAATTCGGTTGGAGACCTTGCTCATATCCGGCCCTTGTGAAAGGCGCCAGATGATGCAAGAGCTCGCACGTGTCGTTCAACTCAGGTTCAAGACCCTAGTCAGCTTTGTCGCCGCCGGCCAGATTCTTCTTGGAACCGGTCTTGAAATCGGTTTCGTACCAGCCGGTGCCGCTAAGGCGGAAGCCCGGCATGGACAGCATCTTCTTAAGCTCTGGCGCCTGGCAGGCAGGGCAGTCGACCAGCGGTGCTGCGCTGATCTTTTGAATGGCTTCCAACTGATGACCACAGGAAGCACATTGATAGTCGTACATCGGCATGGGGGTTGTCTCGGCGATCAGATTGCTACCGCACACGCTGGGTTTTGCGGCAAAGAGCGGGATTATATCCATTAAATGCAGCCTGTGCAGCCGTAAGACTGCACAGACCGACACTCTACCCATTCCACCCCCGTGGCTAAGGCATGGCGACGCAGCCGCCTTCCTTCAGGCTGTGCACGACGCACACAACCCGCACCAGCCCGGTGAAGTTCTTGACTCCGCCGTGACGCAAATGCACCTCGCGGTCCACATGGGACAACAGCGCACTGACCGTACAACAGTTGACCTTGGCCATGTCGCCCAAAATATCCCAATAGACCTGTTCAAGCCGTAAACAGGTTGCAAAGCCATTCAACCGCACTGATCGGGATAAAGGCTGGGCCAGGCCCATATCAAATTCACTGACAAATGGATCGATCCTTATATCCTTGACTGGACCGCCACTCCCCTCGCTTCGCCTGTCTTCATAAACCATATCGTTGACACTCCTTTGCCATCCTTGCTTTTTTATAAGAGCAACAAGCTGTTTCTCTATAAAAGCGCAGGCGCAAAGTTATATCCAGATGACTTTATGACCATCAACGTAGGATAAGCCAACAACTGAAGGGCGATCATGGAGACCGTCCTACTCCAGATAATTTCCTACACGCCTGGGCGTAAAATCATTCAACAGAAAGACATATAAAGTTACGAGAAGACAGGGCGCGAACAGCACCCCAAGGGTGCCATCCGCGCACCAATATTGTTACTGGTCCAGCAGGGAGCGCAGCATCCACGCAGTTTTCTCGTGGACTTGCATACGCTGGGTCAGGAGGTCAGCCGTTGGCTCGTCACTTACCTTGTCGAGCAGTGGAAAGATCCCGCGCGCAGTACGCGTGACCGCCTCCTGGCCTTCGACAAGTTGCTTGATCATGTCTTCGGCACTGGGCACACCCACCTCCTCCTTAATGGAAGAAAGGCGCGCATAAATAGAATAGGCACCCGGAGCAGGAAATCCGAGAGCACGAATTCGCTCGGCAATCGAATCGACGGCCAGGGCCAACTCGTTATATTGCTCCTCGAACATCAAGTGCAGGGTCCGGAACATCGGACCGGTGACGTTCCAATGGAAGTTATGGGTTTTCAAATAAAGTACATAAGTGTCCGACAGCAGACGCGAAAGTCCGTCGACGATGGACTTGCGATCCTCTTCACTGATACCGATATCGATTGCCATGCGTTTCCCCTAAAGGTGATGAAATTCATCCAGCAGGTGCAGGACCACTCTAGCAAGCCTGCCAGCACCCCGCAGCCCCGGATTCTCCGGTTACCTGCGACAAATCGACCCTCAGGGCACCGCTGGACTGCCTGATTTGAGTAGCTGCAGGCTTTGCTGTTAAATAGACAGTGTGTCGCTACCGCCTATTTTCCGGGGGCTGCGCATAGGCTGGTACCGGGTACGTGTCCAACGCCTCTTATTGTTCTGAAGCGAACCGTGCTCAATCAGCTCTTCCTTGTGATCCGTCTTAACGTGAGTTACTCAAAATGTTGAAAATTGTCCACCTGCTAATGGGCGCAGCAGCCTTGCTGTTGTCCTTCATCCCTAGCCTGCGATCCGAAGCCGTACCTTACCTGCAACAACCTGATGCGCTGTACCTGGCCTTTTTCGGCCTGCTCAACCTCACCCTCGCTCCTGTTATCCCTTACTGGAACAAAGGCCCGCGTCATCAACTGCAAAACCTGGTCAGCGCCCTGCTGGTTCTGACCGTCGTCCTGCAAACCCTGACGCTGATCGCACCAATGCCTGTCATTGCCGGTCAACCTGCTGTTCTGTTCAGCCTGGTCGCTGCCTTGATTGCCGTTCTTCTGCACCTGGCCATCAGTTTCTACAAATCTTCACCGGCCGCCGCCTCGCCAAGCTATGACATGAGCAACCGCGATACCGGTACCGTAAAGTGGTTCAACACCTCTAAAGGCTTCGGCTTTATTTCCCGTGATTCCGGCGATGATATTTTCGTGCATTTCCGGGCCATTCGTGGCGAAGGTCATCGTGTTCTGGTCGAAGGCCAGCGGGTGGAGTTCTCTGTCATGAACCGTGACAAGGGCTTGCAAGCCGAAGATGTGATCGCCGCTCTGCCGCGTCGCTGATTCAAGGCTAAAAAAAACCGCGAACAGCCAGGCTGTTCGCGGTTTTTTGTTGCCCGTCTGTTGGTCACACTCAGTAATGCGGCGGTGGCGCTTCTTCTTCAAACGTCTCGAACTGACCGGCCATTTCCTCTTGCCGCTTGAGCAAGGCGGTCATTTGCAGTTGCAGGCGCTCAACCGCACGCTGCTGCGTCGCCAGCACATCACTCAATGCCTGGATGGTGTCATCCTGAAACGCCAGCTGGCTCTCCAGATCGGTAACGCGATCTTCCAGGCTCATGATTCAACCCTCCAGAAACGTAAAATCATCGGTCAATACCAGGCGCAACCGTTCGCGAATCAACGCGATCTGCTCTGAGTTATAAGGCTTGGCTGGATGTTTACCCCAGACCGGCGCCGGCCAGGCGGCATCCTCACGCTTGCGCACAATCACATGCATGTGCAACTGACTGACAACGTTACCCAGGGCCGCGACATTCAACTTGTCCGCGTCAAACGAGTCCTTGAGCATTTCCGCCAGTGCGGTCGTTTCCTGCCACAGCTGCAGTTGATCTGCGACATCCAACTGAAATATCTCACTGATATCGTCGCGACGTGGCACCAGAATGAACCAGGGGTAGTTCGAATCATTGGACAGCAGCAACCGGCAGAGTGGGAAATCCCCGATCGGTAACGTGTCTTGTTGAAGCCGTGGATCTAAAGCGAACACTGTGCGCACTCCCGCCGGGTCATCAATTTCAGCTTAGCGTCCATCCCGAGAGACGGCGCACCAAGCGACAGGACGGCAGCATACCTGCGAACGCCGCTGGCTTCACGA
Source organism: Pseudomonas sp. LBUM1645 (assembly GCF_059716185.1). NCBI lineage: Bacteria > Pseudomonadati > Pseudomonadota > Gammaproteobacteria > Pseudomonadales > Pseudomonadaceae > Pseudomonas > Pseudomonas sp. LBUM1645. The sequence continues at coordinate 1,406,412 of NZ_CP166811.1, read as the reverse complement.
CGAACCATGGTCGAAGCCAACCCGAAAAACCACAAACGACCGGTCGCGCGCCCCGATATGAGTCGTTTTCGATCAGGACGCACCATTACAGAACCAGCAGCCACACAAAAAACGCCGAACTGACTGATAAACAACGACGCGTTCGAATTTGGCAAACGGCCGCACTGTATGAATTCAGTACAGCGATTAAAATTTTTTGCACCAAAACCGCACAGTGCGTCTACGCTGAGTCGGTCAGGCACCCCCCATTTACTCACTGGTGGGGTGAACCGGTAACATTTTTGGTTGTCACGCAGTCGGCCATGCGGGTACAACACGATGCAAACCATGGCGTCAAGCCCGAACAAAACGTGCTTGAACACCCCGGTTTTATGAGGTTTTTACAGCGACAGGCAGGCTTTCAGAAAAAAAACCAGCAGGATTCTGATTTGTGCACGCTTGTTGCATTCACACCCACATCGCCTCTAAAGCGTCCGCTGGAAGTGGAAGCCTTAAGGCAAATAAAAACAGTGGCAGGGTTGCCCGATGGAGATTCAAGCGTTTCACCAGGGACTCTTTTTACCGATGCTCAGGCCCTGGAAAACAACGCTAAAAGTTGTCAGTCCGCTTGCGTCGAGGCTGTAAATTTGCGACATCTACCAAGCCGTTTGCGACAGGGTCGTAAAGAAGCTGAAAGGTTAGATGCGCAAGTATCGCCAACATGGTCGGCGTGATATAAGTTTGCGCCGACACAAAAAGAAAGAGCCGCCCAGATAATAAATCAGGTGGGACGGCAGTACTCTTCTAAAACCAAAGGAGCAAATCACGATGCGCGTGATGAAGTGGAGCATGATCGCACTGGCAGTTGCAGCAGCAGCCAGTACTCAAATGGCTACGGCCGCACCTTTCGTAAGTGACCAGGCTGAAGCCAAAGGTTTTGTTGAAGACAGCACGCTGAACTTGCTGGTTCGCAACTACTACTTCAACCGTGACAACAAAGATGGCGCCCGCGACGTCAAAGACTGGACCCAAGGTATTTGGGGTACCTACAACTCCGGTTACACCCAAGGTCTCATTGGTGTCGGCGTTGATGCGTTCGGTTACCTGGCCATCAAACTGGATGGCGGCGATGGCACTTCCGGTTCGGGCAACATGAGCCGTAGCGACACCGTCAACGCCAACGGTGGCCGCGACGTCAACGACAGCCAGGGTAAAGCTGGGGGGGCCGTTAAAGTCCGCATCTCCAAAACCGAGCTGAAATTCGGCGACATGTCGCCAAGCACTGCTCCAGTGTTTGCTGTTGGCGGTTCCCGTATCCTTCCTCAAGTTGCCAGCGGTTTCCAACTGCAGAGCAGCGAAGTCAAAGACCTTGACCTCGAAGCCGGTCACTTCTACTCGGGTTCCAGCCAGGACAAAAACGCCCGTGACGGCGGCCTGTTTGCAAACTACGCCGGCGTTGAAGCCAACAGCATCGACTATTTCGGTGGCAAGTACGGCATTACCGATAACCTTTCCGCATCGCTGTATGGCGCCAAGCTGGAAGACATCTGGAACCAGTACTACGCCAACGTGAACCTCACCACTCCATTTGGTGGTGACACGTCGCTGAACACCGACTTCAACATCTACCGCACCACCGACACCGGTGACGCGAAAGCCGGTGACATCAGCAACACAGCATTCTCGCTGGCCACTGCTCTGTCGTTCCTGAAAGCACACACCATCACCCTGGCCTTCCAAAAGGTTAATGGCGATACTCCATTCGACTACGTCGGTATTGGCAAGAACAACCGCGGCGGCGACTCGATCTTCCTCGCCAACTCCATCCAGTACTCTGACTTCAACGCCCCTGGCGAGAAGTCTGCCCAGATCCGTTACGATCTGAAAATGGCTGAGTACGGCGTTCCTGGTCTGAGCTTCATGACCCGTTACGTGAAAGGTTGGGACATCGACGGTACCAACACTCCAGCAGGCAGCGCTTACGCCGGCCTGTACGGTGAAGATGGCAAGCACAACGAAACCAACTTCGAAGCCAAGTACGTTGTTCAGACTGGCCCGGCAAAAGATCTGTCCGTCCGCTTCCGTCAAGCTTGGCACTTTGCTAACGCCGACGAAGGTGAAGGCGACGTGAAAGAGTTCCGTGTGATCGTCGACTACCCGCTGTCGATTTTGTAATCGCATCCAGTTAGTTTGCGGTAACAAACAAAAAGGCCCATCTTCGGATGGGCCTTTTTTTGTTGCCTGTTTGTTACTTACTGCACCGCAGATTCCTGAACCACTCGAATCACCCGCTGTGGAAACGGAATATCGATACCGGCCGTTTTCAATCGATCACGGGACTGTTCGTTGAACATGAACATCACGTCCCAATAATCCGCAGTCTTCACCCAGACTCGCAGGGAAACAGTAATCGAACTGTCGCCCAGAGTAGAAATCACTGCCTGAGGTGCCGGATCAGCCAAAACACGCTCATCTTTGGCCAGGTCCAGCAAAACATGACGGGCCTTCTGCAAGTCCGCTTCGTAATCAACACCCACGTCAAACACAACTTTACGCGTCGGTTGACGGTTCGTGTTGGTGATGATGCCGTTCGACAGGTTGCCGTTAGGCACGATGATGGTTTTGTTATCGCCGGTACGCAGTACGGTGTGGAAGATCTGGATGCTGTCGACAGTGCCGGCAACACCTTGGGCTTCGATCCAGTCACCAATGCGGAACGGGCGGAACAACAGAATCAGCACACCACCGGCGAAGTTCGCCAGGCTGCCCTGCAAGGCCAGACCGATGGCCAGACCTGCCGCACCAATGGCCGCGACGAAGGAAGTGGTTTCGACACCAATCATCGACGCTACGCTGACAATCAGCAGAACCTTGAGAATGATGTTTCCCAAGCTGCTGATGAAGCCTTGCAGCGCGAGGTCGGCGTTACGCAGCGCCAGCAGGCCACCGAGCTTTTGCGTGACCTTGTTGATCAGCCACCAGCCGATGGCCAGGGTGATCAGCGCCAGCAGCACGCGGCTGCCGTATTCCATGATCATCGGAATCCAGGCTTGAGACGCCTTGACCAGGTTGTCCACTTCAGTATTCAAATCCATCTACATTCTCCTGATTTCCGGCCATCCGGCACGCGAAAATAAGCGGCAGAAAAAGACCCGCCGGAATAAACACAATCCCTGTGGGAGCGAGCTTGCTCGCGATTGCGGTGTGTCATTCAACAGTGATGTCGACTGATACGCCCTCATCGCGAGCAAGCTCGCTCCCACAGGTCCCGCCTGAAAGGTCAGTCGCGGAAGTTGTTGAACTGCAGCGGCATATCGAAAGTCTTGGCGCGCAGGGCCGCGATGGCTTCCTGCAAATCGTCACGCTTCTTGCCGGTAATGCGCACTTGCTCGCCTTGAATGGCGGCCTGAACCTTGAGCTTGGCGTCTTTGACATGAGCGACGATTTTCTTCGCCAGCTCTTTGTCGATGCCTTCCTTGAGGACCGCTTCCTGCTTCATCAGCTTGCCCGACGCATAGGCATCCTTGACTTCAAGGCACTGCACGTCGATTTTGCGCTTGACCAGGGCCAGCTTGAGGATCTCAATCATCGCTTCGAGCTGGAAATCGGCTTCAGCGGTCAGGTTGACGGTCAGGTCCTTTTCCTTGAACTCGAAGGTGCCTTTGCCTTTCAGGTCATAACGGCGATCGAGTTCCTTGACGGCGTTTTCGACCGCGTTGGTGACTTCGTGTTTGTCCAGTTCGGATACCACGTCGAACGACGGCATGTAATCTCTCCAATAAAAGGGCATGCTCGATCACGATGGAGCACGCCTGGCTTGCGGTTAAAATCCGCGCTGATTATAACGGGTCTTTCCCATCATTCACTGCGAGCCTCCCATGCGCGCGATAAACAGAGCAAAAAGCTGATGTCCACCACCTGGCATGTTCTGGGCGCCGGCAGCCTTGGCACCTTATGGGCCACTCGACTGGCGCGGGCCGGCGTGCCGGTCAAGCTGATCGTGCGGGACGCTGCACGCTTGCAGTCGTATGAAGCAGCGGGTGGGTTGACGCTGGTCGAACACGGTAAAGCGCAGTGCTATCCGGTGCCAGCCGAGACACCCGACAACAATGAACCAATCAACCGCCTGCTGGTGGCCTGTAAAGCCTACGATGCCGAGAAAGCCGTGGCCCAACTGGCGCCGCGCCTGGCCCCCGACGCCGAGCTGATCCTGTTGCAGAACGGTCTTGGCAGCCAGGACGCCGTCGCCACGCAGGTGCCGCAGGCTCGCTGCATTTGTGCGTCGAGCACCGAAGGTGCCTTTCGCGATGGCGACTGGCGCGTGGTATTCGCCGGCCACGGTTACACCTGGCTGGGGGATGCCGGGCATCCCGTGGCGCCGATCTGGCTGGATGACGTGAGCGCCGCCGGTATTCCCCACGAGTGGAGCACCGACATTCTGACCCGGCTGTGGCGAAAACTGGCGCTCAACTGTGCGATCAATCCGCTGACCGTGCTACACGATTGCCGTAATGGCGGTTTACAGGAACACCACTGCGAAGTCGCTACCCTTTGCGGCGAATTGACCGAGTTGCTTGAGCGGTGCGGTCAACCGGCAGCGGCCGAGGACCTTCAACAAGAAGTCGAACGGGTGATTCACGCGACCGCCGCCAACTACTCGTCGATGTACCAGGACGTCGCGAACCAGCGCCGGACCGAGATCAGCTATCTATTGGGTCATGCCTGCAAAGTCGCCGCGAGGCATCAGTTGAACCTGCCACACCTCAATCAACTTGAGCAAAGGTTGATCACCCATCTGCACAGCCTTGGATTGCCCAGCGACTGAGCAGCGGCTACGCTGGCCACTTGTTCCTTTTCAGCGATGAACCTGATGCCATTGCGCCAGCGCCTTGAAAACCTTCCGGTCGGCCAGAAATTGCTGGCCGCCCTGCTGGTGCTGTTGACCACCGTCCTGCTGGTCGCCAACCTGACCTTTATCAGCGCCGCGTACTACATATCCCAGGAAAGCATGGCACCTCAGGCCTTGCAGACCATCGGCCGCCTGGTGTCCAACCCCAGCCTGGTGTCCGAAGCCTTGCAGTCACCGCAAAGCGCCGAACGCCTGCTCAACGAACTCAACAGCTATTCACCGTTGCGCGCGGCGGCTCTTTATGACGGCAAGGGCGAGCGTCTGGCGCAGTTGCAACATGGCGAAAATCTGAGCCTGCCAACGCGTTACCGGCACATTGAATCCTGGCAAGCCACCGAGTTTCGCAGCAATCAAATCATCACCCTGCCCCGCCCCGGCACCGCGCCCGGCCACCTGTTACTGGTCGCCAGCAGCGAACTGCCGATGGCGTTTTACACCGGCACCCTGACCGCCAGCCTCGGAATTCTGATTTTCAGTGTGCTGTTGTGGCTGGTGATCGCCCGGCAGATCAAACGCCTGATCACCCGGCCAATTCATCAGTTGGAAGAGTTGTCCCGGCAAGTGACCCGGGAAGAGAACTACGCCCTGCGTGCCTCCCGCGGCAACCATGACGAAATCGGCAGCCTCGCCGAAGCCTTCAACACCATGCTCTCGCGGATCGAAGCCCGGGAGCAGCAACTCAAACGGGCCCGGGACGATTCCCAGGCCGCGTATGACCAGGCTCAGGGCCTGGCCGAAGAAACCCGTCATACCAATCGCAAACTGGAACTCGAAGTTCAGGTGCGCAGCAAGATCGAGAAGAAGCTCACCGGTTTCCAGAACTACCTCAACAGCATCATCGATTCCATGCCATCGGCGCTGATCGCCCTTGATGAACAACTCTACGTGACGCAGTGGAACCAGGAGGCCAGCGCCCTCTCCGGCACGCGCCTCGACGAAGCCTTGAATCAGCCGATCTTCCTTGCCTTCGAACCGCTCAAACCGTTTCTGCCGCAACTCAAGCAAACCGTCGAGCAGCACACAGTGGCCAAGATTGAACGGGTGACGTGGCTCAAGGACGAAGAACCCAAGCACTACGCGCTGACGTTCTACCCGCTGATGGGCGGTGCCGGGCGTGGTGTGGTGATCCGGATCGACGACATCACTCAGCGCCTGTCGCTGGAAGAAATGATGGTGCAGTCGGAAAAAATGCTCTCGGTCGGTGGCCTTGCCGCGGGCATGGCCCACGAAATCAACAACCCGTTAGGCGCGATCCTGCACAACGTGCAGAACATTCGCCGACGCCTTTCGCCTGATCTGCCGAAGAACCTCGAACAAGCCGAGCAAACCGGGATCGCGCTGGAAACGGTCAACAAATACCTGCAAGCGCGCGAAGTGCCGCAGTTGCTCGACGGCATTCAACAAGCTGGCGCCCGGGCGGCAAAGATTGTCACGCACATGCTCAGTTTCAGCCGCCGCAGTACCCGGCAAATGGCCCCGTGCGACTTGCCGGCGCTGATCGATCAGGCGGTAGAAATTGCCGGCAACGACTTCGACCTGGCGATCGGTTTCGACTTCAAGGGCCAGGCGATCATTCGCCAGTTCGATCCAGCGTTGGGCCCGGTGCCCGGCACTGCGAACGAACTGGAGCAAGTGCTGCTCAATCTGTTGAAAAACGCCGCTCAGGCGATTCACCAACGTGAAGACGACCGCGAGCCGGGACGGATCATTCTGCGCACCAAGCTGAACCCGCCGTGGGCGGAAATCCAGGTTGAGGACAACGGCATCGGCATGAGCGAGAACGTGCGCAAACGCACTTTCGAGCCGTTCTTCACCACCAAGGAAATCGGTCAGGGCACCGGCCTTGGCCTGTCGGTCTCGTATTTCATCATTACCAACAACCACAAGGGTCAGATGGAAGTGCAATCGACCCTGGGCCAAGGCACGTGTTTCACCTTGCGCCTGCCCTTGGCGGGCACCCCGCTCGTCTCTCAAGAACTCAATCAGCTATCGAGGTAACCATGGGCTTTCGCTTGTCGAAGATTTACACCCGCACCGGCGACAAAGGCGAAACCGGGCTGGGCGACGGCCGCCGCGTGCCCAAGGACCATCCGCGGATCGAAGCCATTGGCGAGGTCGATACGCTGAACAGTCAGGTGGGTGTGCTATTGGCCGGGTTGGCGGCGGAAAGTGGCACCTACCCAGGATTGAACGAGGTGATCGAGGTTTTGGCGCCCTGCCAGCATCGGTTGTTTGATCTGGGCGGCGAGTTGGCGATGCCGGTGTATCAGGCACTGAACACGGCAGAAGTTGAACGTCTGGAAGCGGCGATCGATGTGTGGAATGAAGAACTGGGGCCACTGGAGAATTTCATTCTGCCGGGTGGTTCGGCGTTGATTGCCCAGGCTCATGTGTGCAGAAGCCTGGCGCGTAGTGCCGAGCGACGGTGTCAGCATTTGAATGCCGTCGAACCGTTGGCCGGGGTTGGGTTGGCGTATATCAATCGGTTGTCGGACTTGTTGTTTGTGGTGGCGCGGTTGATTGCCAAGCGGCAGGGGATTGCCGAGATTCTTTGGCAGCCGGCGGCCAAACCTGGGGTTTAGTCGGCGCCTGTCAGGACGCCATCGTCGGAACGCCGCCCGGAGCAAGCTCGCTCCCACATTGATCACGGTCCGTCTGGAAGAACTCGGTCAAATGTGGGAGCGAGCTTGCTCGCGATGAGGCCAGTAAACTCACCGCAGAATCAGGCCCCAGGCCAAAACGCCCGTATCCCCGCCACACCCTGTGCACCCGATTCCCAGGCTTTCTGAAGATCCACCGGGCCAACACCACCGAGCAAGAACACCGGTTTGCTGAAACCTTCGATCAACGCTGAAGCCTGTTCCCAACCCAGTGGCTCAGCCCCCGGATGAGTCAGGGTCGGCTTCACCGGCGACAGGGTCACAAAATCCACACCCATCTGCTCGGCCAACGCCAGCTCTTCAGCGTTATGGCAGGACGCCGCCAGCCAGCGCGACGCCGGTAACGGGCGCCCAGCCGCCGCGTACTTGCGCAGTTGCGCGGAGGTGATGTGCCAACCGGCGGACGGGAAATCTCCCAGCCATTCGAACGGTCCCTTGATCATCAACTGCGCCTTGCCAGCACACAGCCCCGCCGCGTCCACCGCCAGATCGCGGTACTTCGGATCGTAGCCGTTGGGCGCCCGCAACTGGATCAGCTTAATGCCGCCGGCAATGGCTTTCTGGATACCGCGCAGCAAGGCCGGGGTTTCCAGGTCTTCCGGGGTAATCAGGTACTGCGCCGGTAACCGTGCAGCCGCAACGATCGGCTGGTTGGCCGCCGGGAATTCGTAGTTCAGCAGATCCCGGGGCGCGACCCATTCCAACGGCTGGCCTTCGGCGCCGTGCGGTTCGCCGGTAAAGGCCGACACTTCCCAAACGTCCAGCAGCACTTGCTTGTCCGGGTAATCGTGCCGGACCTTGATCAGCGGCCGTGCCGCGTTAACCACGATGCCCAACTCTTCATGGAGCTCGCGAGCCAGGGCGGTTTCGACGGATTCGTCGGCCTCGACCTTGCCACCGGGGAATTCCCAAAGGCCGCCCTGATGCTGGGTGTCGGCACGGCGGGCAATGAGGACCTTGCCACTGCCATCGCGGATGACAGCGGCGGCTACGTGTACTCGCTTCACTGCCCGACCTCCTCCAGACCCGCCTTCCGCCAAGCCTTGAAGGCCGGCCATTGGTAGATGGTTTCGACGTAGGCCGCGTCCGCCGCGGGCAGCCTCACCTGATAAGTGCGCAGGCGCACGGCGATCGGTGCGAAGAAGGCATCGGCCAGGGTCGCGCCGCCGAACAGGAACGGACCGGTTTCGGTGGCGGCGGCGCGGCACTCGGCCCACAACGCCAACATACGCTCAATGTCGGCCTGAACGTCAGCCGGTGCCGGCGACAGCGCAGCGTCGTGGCTCAGGTCGAATGGCATATTGCCGCGCATGGCGAAGAAACCGCTGTGCATCTGCGCGCAGGCCGAACGGGCCTGGGCGCGGGCGGCGGTGTCTTTGGGCCAGAGGCCGGAGTCGGGGAACTGCTCTGCCAGATACTCGGCAATCGCCAGGGAATCGGCGATGGTGCCGTGTTCGGTTTTCAACAGCGGGACTTTCGCGGTCGGCGAGTGCTTGAGCAGACGCTCACGCGTATCCGGCTGGTTCAGCTTGATCAGTTCTTCGGTGTAAGGGGCGCCAGCCAGGTCGAGGGCCAACGCGCCGCGCAGGGACCAGGAGGAAATCAGTTTGTCGCCGATGATCAGGTGAAGGCTCATGTTCGGGACCTTTTGATGGAGGAAACAAGCCAGTCTAAGTAGTGACTGACAGACCGTCATCGCGAGCAAGCTCGCTCCCACATTGGTTCGAGGTGTACACAAATCTAATGTGGGAGCGAGCTTGCTCGCGATTGCAGCGACTCGGTCTTAAGTGCGGTATTCGGCGTTGATTTTCACGTATTCGTGGGACAGGTCGGTGGTCCAGATGGTTTCGCTGCAATCACCGCGACCCAGTTCGATACGGATCGTGATTTCTTCCTGCTGCATCACGGCCGCGCCCTGGGCTTCGGTGTAGGTCGATGCTCGAGCGCCACGGCTGGCGATGCACACATCACCGAGGAACACGTCGATCTTGCTCACGTCCAGATTCGGTACGCCGGCACGGCCCACGGCAGCCAGAATGCGGCCCCAGTTCGGGTCGGAGGCGAACAGTGCGGTCTTGATCAGCGGCGAGTGAGCCACGGTGTAACCGACGTCCAGACATTCCTGGTGATTGCCGCCGCCGTTGACTTCAACGGTCACAAACTTGGTCGCGCCTTCGCCGTCACGAACGATGGCCTGGGCCACGTCCATGCACACTTCGAACACGGCCTGTTTCAGCTTGGCGAACAAATCACCGCTGGCTTCAGTGATTTCCGGCAGTGCAGCCTGACCGGTGGCGATCAGCATGCAGCAGTCGTTGGTCGAGGTGTCGCCGTCGATGGTGATGCGGTTGAACGACTTGTTGGCGCCGTCCAGCAGCAGGTTTTGCAGCACGTCGCGGGAGACTTTGGCGTCGGTGGCGATGTAGCCGAGCATGGTCGCCATGTTCGGGCGGATCATGCCCGCGCCTTTGCTGATACCGGTAACGGTGATGGTCACGCCGTCATGCTGGAACTGGCGGCTGGCACCTTTTGGCAAGGTGTCGGTGGTCATGATGCCGGTGGCGGCAGCTTCCCAGTTGTTGACCGACAGGTCGTCGAGGGCGGCTTGCAGAGCCCCTTCTATTTTCTCGACCGGCAGCGGCTCGCCGATGACACCGGTGGAGTACGGCAGCACCAGGCTGGCGTCGACGCCGGTCAGCTCAGCCAGCTTGGCGCACGTGCGTTCGGCGGCGGCAAGGCCTGGTTCGCCAGTCCCGGCGTTGGCATTGCCGGTATTGGTCAACAGGTAACGCACCGGACCTTGCACACGCTGCTTGGCCAGGATCACGGGAGCCGCGCAAAAGGCGTTCAGGGTGAAGACGCCAGCGACCGTGGAACCTTCGGCACAGCGCATGACCACAACATCCTTGCGCCCCGGGCGCTTGATGCCAGCCGAGGCGATACCGAGTTCAAAACCGGCAACCGGGTGCAACGTTGGCAAAGGACCAAGACCAACAGCCATGAATGCGCTCCTTAATAAATGATGTCAGCACCGCTTTCAGGAAGAACGGTGGTTTAAATGGCAAAACGCCGCGACGGCATAAGCCGGTCGCGGCGCGGGTATTTCAGCGTATGAAACGGGTTTTACTGAATCTGCCCGTGGCAATGCTTGAACTTCTTGCCCGAACCGCAGTAGCAAAGTTCGTTACGGCCCAGCTTCTGTTCATTGCGTACCGGCGCGGTGGCAAGGGCGACATCGACCTCTTCACCCAGCAGTTCCGGTTGCTCAAGCCCCGGTGCTTCGTCGTGCTGGAACTGCATGCGTGCAGCCAGTGCTTCGGCTTCCTGACGCAGGCGTTGTTCTTCTTCGATCGGATCTTCGCGGCGAACCTGAACGTGGGACAGCACACGGATCGAGTCGCGCTTGATCGAATCCAGTAGCTCGGAGAACAGCGTGTAGGACTCGCGCTTGTACTCTTGCTTCGGGTTCTTCTGCGCATAACCACGCAAGTGGATGCCGTGACGCAGGTGATCCATGGTCGACAGGTGGTCTTTCCACAGGTCGTCGAGCACACGCAGAACGATTTGCTTCTCGAAGGTGCGCAGCGCTTCGGCGCTCGCCTGCTCTTCTTTCTCGTTGTACGCGGCCAGCAGCTCGGCCATGAGCTTCTCGCGCAGGGTTTCTTCGTACAGGTGATCGTCTTCGTCGAGCCATTTCTGGATCGGCAGCGCCACACCGAAGTCGCTCTGCAACGCCGCTTCCAGACCGGCCACGTCCCACTGCTCAGGCAGCGATTGCGGTGGAATGTGTGCGCTGACGGTTGCGTTGAGCACGTCCTGACGGAAGTCGGCGATGGTTTCACCGATGTTGTCGGCGGCCAACAAACTGTTACGCATGTGATAGATCACTTTACGTTGTTCGTTGTTGACGTCGTCGAACTCGAGCAGTTGCTTACGAATATCGAAGTTGCGGCCTTCAACCTTGCGCTGAGCCTTCTCGATGGCGTTGGTCACCATGCGGTGCTCGATCGCCTCGCCAGGCTGCATGCCCAGGGCCTTCATGAAGTTCTTCACCCGATCAGAGGCGAAGATGCGCATCAGGCTGTCTTCCAGCGACAGGTAGAAACGGCTGGAACCAGCGTCACCCTGACGACCGGCACGACCACGCAGCTGGTTGTCGATACGGCGCGATTCGTGACGCTCGGAAGCAATCACCTGCAAACCGCCCGACTCGAGCACTTGCTGGTGACGTTTCTGCCAGTCGGCCTTGATCTGGGCAATCTGCTCAGGGGTCGGGTCTTCCAGGGTTGCCACTTCCACTTCCCAGTTACCGCCCAACAGGATGTCGGTACCACGACCGGCCATGTTGGTGGCGATGGTCAGTGCGCCTGGGCGACCGGCCTGGGCAATGATCTCGGCTTCTTTTTCGTGGAACTTGGCGTTCAGAACCTTGTGTTCGATGCCTTCCTTCAGCAGCAGCGCAGACATGTGCTCGGAAGTTTCGATGGTTGCAGTACCCACCAGCACCGGACGGCCCTGGGTCATGCACTCCTTGATGTCGTTGATGATCGCCGCGTATTTCTCTTCGGCGGTCAGGAACACCAGGTCGTTGTAGTCTTTACGCGCCAGCGGTTTGTTCGGCGGGATAACCATCACCGACAGACCGTAGATTTGGTGGAATTCGAACGCTTCGGTGTCAGCGGTACCGGTCATGCCGGACAGCTTGTTGTACAGACGGAAGTAGTTCTGGAACGTGGTCGAGGCCAGGGTCTGGCTTTCGGCCTGAATGTTCAGGTTTTCCTTGGCTTCGATAGCCTGGTGCAGGCCTTCGGACAGACGGCGACCCGGCATGGTACGACCGGTGTGTTCGTCGACCAGAACGACCTGGCCATCCTGCACGATGTATTCGATGTTGCGATTGAACAGTTTATGAGCGCGCAGACCGGCATAAACGTGAGTCAGCAGACCAAGGTTGTGCGCCGAGTACAGGCTCTCGCCTTCAGCCAGCAGGCCAACGCGGGTCAGCATGTCTTCGATGAACTGGTGACCGGCTTCGTTGAGCTCGACCTGACGGGTCTTCTCGTCGACGGTGTAATGGCCGGCCTTGGTGACTTCGCCTTCCACTTCTTCGATGTGCAACTCAAGCTGCGGGATCAGTTTGTTGATCTCGATGTACAGCTTGGAGCTGTCCTCGGCCTGACCGGAAATGATCAGCGGGGTACGGGCTTCGTCGATGAGGATGGAGTCGACTTCGTCGATCACGGCAAAATTGAGTTCACGCTGGAATTTTTCTTCCATGCTGAACGCCATGTTGTCGCGCAGGTAGTCGAAACCGAATTCGTTGTTGGTGCCGTAGGTAATGTCGGCAGCGTAAGCCAGACGTTTCTCTTCCGGCGGCTGGAACGGCGTGACAACACCGACCGACATTCCGAGGAATTCGTAGAGCGGACGCATCCAGTTGGCGTCACGACGGGCCAGGTAGTCGTTCACCGTCACAACGTGCACGCCCTTGCCGGACAGCGCGTTGAGGTAAACGCCCAGTGTTGCCACCAGGGTCTTGCCTTCACCGGTACGCATTTCCGCGATCTGGCCTTCATGCAAGGTCATGCCGCCGATCAGCTGGACGTCGAAGTGGCGCATACCCATGACGCGCTTACCGGCTTCGCGGGCGACCGCAAAGGCTTCTGGCAGCAGCTTGTCGAGGGTTTCCCCTTTGGCGATGCGGGCCTTGAACTCATCTGTCTTGGCACGCAATTGATCGTCCGAAAGGGCCACCATTTGCTCTTCGAAGGCATTGACGAGTTGCACCGTCTTGAGCATGCGTTTGACTTCACGCTCGTTCTTGCTTCCAAAAAGTTTCTTTAACAAAGGCGCAAACATATCGGCAGGATCTTCCACACTAAAGGGATGGAGGGCGGCCCCGTGAGTCGCCCGAGCAGCCCTCATGGCCGCATGCGAACGAGCATTCTACCCGGAAACGATGGTGAGGAAAGTGGCGTTATTCCACGATGCTGGCACAGCGCTGTGACGGGGCTCACTTAAAATAAGGGCTTTTTGCTCAACTTCAAGCCATTCACGGCAGAAGTTACTTGTTGATTTAATGGGTAAAGCGCTCGCAAAGCAATGGCTCGGGTGCATCCGGTGCTTTCTGCTACCATGGCGGCTCTGTTACTTCAGGTGTCTGATCATGGCATTTCGCCCTCTTACGGCCAGAGCACCCGCCGTCCTGCTTCGCGAAGCCAAACCGCTGAAAGCCATCTTCGGCCACGCTCAACGCCTGGGTCATTTACAACGTCTGCTGGAAAGCCAATTGCAGCCCGCCGCCCGCGAGCATTGCCATGTGGCGTCGTGGCGCGAAGGCAGTTTGTTGCTGATAGTGACCGACGGTCATTGGGCAACCCGCCTGCGTTATCAGCAAAAGCGTCTGCAACGGCAACTACAGATGTTCGACGAATTCGCCAGTTTGACGCGGATTCTGTTCAAGGTTCAACCGCCCACGGTTCAGCAAGGGGCGGCCGGCCATACCATCAGCTTGTCGCCTGATGCAGGCGCGACCATTCAGGCCACAGCCGACGGGATCAGCGATCCGAATCTTCGGGCGGCGCTGGAACGCCTTGCGGCTCACGCTAAACCCAAAACCTGAGATCACCGATTTCTGTAGGAGCATGGCTTGCCCGCGATGGAAGCGCCGCGGTGAAACAGATACACCGCGTTATCGTTCATCGCGGGCAAGCCATGCTCCTACAGGGTTCAGCGGCGTTTGCTGCCGCCGAGCAGCGAGCCCATCAAGCCGCGTACCAACTGTCGGCCCAATTGATTGGCCGCCTGGCGCATCGCTGATTTCAGTGCCTGCCCCGCCGCGGTGCCGAGGAATTCCCCGGCCTTGTCGGTGAAGCTTGGCTCTTCGGCTGCCGGTTTGCCCGGAACAGCATCAGGCTCTGGCGCCAACCCTTTGCGCCCCATCAACACTTCATAAGCCGATTCGCGATCAACGGGTTTGTCATACCGCCCCTTGAACGGCGATCCCGAGATCAGCGCTGTGCGTTCAGTCTCGCTCAGTGGCCCGATCCGCGATTGCGGCGGTGCCACCAACACCCGCTGGACGATCTCCGGCGTGCCCTTGTCCTGCAACGTGCCGACCAGCGCTTCGCCAATCCCAAGCTCGGTCAGCACCGACAAGGCATCGAACGCCGGGTTCGGCCGGAAGCCTTCGGCCACTGCTCGCAGGGATTTCTGCTCCTTGGCGGTGAACGCGCGCAAGCCATGCTGAATGCGCAGGCCAAGCTGAGCCAACACGTCATCCGGCAAGTCGCCCGGCGATTGGGTGACGAAATACACGCCAACGCCTTTCGAGCGAATCAACCGCACCACTTGCTCAAGACGATCCTGCAAAGCCTTTGGCGTACCGGCGAACAATAAATGCGCTTCGTCGAAAAACAGCGCCAGCAGCGGTTTGTCCGAATCGCCGCGCTCTGGCAGTTGCTCGAACAGTTCGGCCAGCAGCCACAACAGGAACGTTGCGTAGACCTTCGGCGCTTCGTGCACCAGACGGCTGGCATCGAGTAAATGAATGCGCCCGCGCCCCTCCGCGGTCGGCTGCAGAATGTCTTCCAGTTGCAGCGCAGGCTCACCGAACAGCGCTTCGGCACCCTGCTGTTCCAGGGTCGCCAGACGCCGCAACAGCGCCTGACTGGAACCGGTGGTCATCAGCGCGGCGTCGTCACCGAGCAATTCGGGGTTGTCACGCAGGTGATTGAGCAGTGCCTTCAAGTCCTTGAGGTCCAGCAGCAACAGCCCTTCACGGTCCGCCACCTTGAACGCGGCGTACAGCGCCGACTGCTGACTGTCGGTCAGCTCCAGCAGGCTGCCAATCAATAACGGCCCCATTTCGCTCAAGGTTGTGCGCAACGGATGACCGGACTGACCGTGAATGTCCCACAGGGTCACCGGATACGCTTGAGGCGTGTGGTTCAACCAGGGCATCCCGGCGATCCGCTCGGCGATCTTGCCTTGAGGGTTGCCGGCGGCGCCCAGACCACACAGGTCACCCTTGATATCGGCGGCGAACACCGCCACGCCGGCATCGCTGAATGCTTCTGCCATCCGTTGCAAGGTGACGGTTTTGCCCGTCCCGGTAGCGCCCGCGACCAAACCATGACGGTTCGCCAGACGCATGGCCTGGGCAATGGGCTGCCCGGCGAGATCGGCACCGATAACGAGTTGCAATGAGTCAGGCATTTTGTCACCCATGGTTAATCTTTGATCCTTCACGGCCGATAGAAATAAGCGAGAGACCCAATTGAAAGCAAGGTCCGACATTCCCCTATGGAGAGCAGGAATTACCGACTCGCTCCGTTGCGCACTCATTTTGCGCGCATTAACAGCAACGCGCCCCGAACAATAAGACCTTAGCGGACCCCTCGAGCCATGAACAAAAATCTGCGCTTCAGCCACAAAATCCTGCTTGCCGCCGCCCTCATCGTCATTGCCGCCTTCGCCTCGTTCACGCTGTACAACGACTATTTGCAGCGCAACGCCATTCGCGAAGACCTGGATAACTACCTCAATGAGATGGGAGACGTCACCGCCAACAACATCCAGACCTGGCTGGCCGGCCGTATCCTGCTGATCGACAACCTCGCCCAGAACATCGCCATCAACCCCGAACAGGCCACCGTCTCCAGCCTGCTTGAACAGAAAGCCCTGACGTCGACCTTCATGGCGTCCTACCTGGGCGACGCCACCGGCCACTTCACCATCCGCCCGGATGCGAAGATGCCCGACGGCTTCGACCCACGGGTTCGCCCTTGGTACAAAGGCGCCGAAAGCAGCAGCACCGCCACCCTGACCGAACCCTACATCGACGCAGCCACCGGCCAGACCATCATCTCGATCGCCACCGCCTCGAAAAAGGCCGGGCAAAGCGTGGGTGTGGTGGGCGGCGACCTGAGCCTGCAAACCCTGATCGACACCCTCAGCGCCCGCGACTTCGACGGTATGGGTTACGCGTTCCTGGTGAGTGCCGACGGCAAGATTCTGGTCCACCCGGAAAAAGCCATGGTGATGAAATCCCTGAGCGAGGCGTACCCGAAAAATACCCCGCGCCTCAGCAGCGACTTCAGTGAAGTGGAAGTCGACGGCAAAACCCGCATCGTCACCTTCACCCCGATCAAAGGCCTGCCATCGGTCAACTGGTACATCGGTCTGTCGGTGGATAAAGACAAAGCCTTCTCGATGCTCACCGAATTCCGCGCCTCGGCGGTCGTTGCGACGGTCATTGCCGTAGCCATCATCATCGCTCTGCTGGGCATGCTGATCCGCATCCTGATCCAGCCGCTGCACGTCATGACCCGCGCCATGGCAGACATCGCCGACGGCGAAGGCGACCTGACCAAACGCCTGACCATCGTCAACAACGACGAATTCGGTGTCCTCGGTACCGCGTTCAACCGCTTCGTGGAACGCATTCACGGTTCGATCCGCGAAGTGTCGTCGGCCACCGGGCAAGTCAACGAAGTGGCCCTGCGTGTCGTGGCCGCCTCGAACTCGTCGATGTTCAACTCCGACCAACAGGCTTCGCGCACCAGCAGCGTGGCCGCGGCGATCAATCAGCTCGGCGCCGCCGCTCAGGAAATCGCCCGCAACGCAGCCCAAGCATCGAGTCAGGCCAGCGATGCCCGCAACCTGGCCGAAGATGGCCAGCAAGTGGTGGATCGCAGCATTGTCGCGATGAATCAGCTGTCGAGCATGCTCAGCGCCTCGAGCACCAACATCGAATCGCTGAACAGCAAAACCGTGAACATCGGGCAGATTCTCGAAGTGATCACCAGCATCTCCCAGCAAACCAACTTGCTGGCGCTCAACGCGGCCATCGAAGCGGCGCGCGCCGGTGAAGCCGGACGTGGTTTTGCCGTGGTGGCCGATGAAGTGCGCAACCTGGCGCACCGCACTCAAGAATCGGCGCAACAGGTGCAGACCATGATCGAGGAGCTGCAAGTCGGCGCCCGCGAATCCGTCAGCACCATGAGCGACAGCCAGCGCCACAGTCAGGACAGCGTCGAAATCGCCAACCTGGCCGGCGAGCGGTTGAACAGCGTGACGTTGCGTATTGGCGAGATTGACGGGATGAACCAGTCGGTGGCCACGGCGACCGAGGAACAGACTGCGGTGGTTGAGTCGATCAATGTGGACATTACCGAGATCAACACACTGAATCAGGAAGGGGTGGAGAATCTGCAGTCGAC
The DNA here is from genome assembly GCF_059716185.1 of Pseudomonas sp. LBUM1645. Lineage (NCBI taxonomy): Bacteria > Pseudomonadati > Pseudomonadota > Gammaproteobacteria > Pseudomonadales > Pseudomonadaceae > Pseudomonas > Pseudomonas sp. LBUM1645. The sequence continues at coordinate 1,388,641 of NZ_CP166811.1, read as the reverse complement.
GTTGCGGGCGTGTGCCGATCTTGAGCAGCAGGCGGCGCGCCTTAAACAGTTGGTAGGCAGTTTCCGTATTTAGTGCCTGATCCGGCCCCATCGCGAGCAAGCTCGGCTCCTACAGGTTCACGCTAAACCCTGTAGGAGCATGGCTTGCCCGCGATGGCGGTCTATCAAACATCGCTAAACCTCACTGACACACTGCCACAAAACCCCAACCGAACATCTATCCTTCATAAAGGTCAACCAAGGGAGCCCAACGGACCGGAGGGATGTTCATCGTGCATATCGCTGACATAACCATGTTCTACGCCCCTGCCAGCGGTGGCGTGCGCACTTATCTGGATGCAAAGCACCGTCGCCTGAGCATCAAGCCGGGCATTCGCCACAGTCTGCTGATCCCTGGGGCTTACTTGAGTGAACAGGATGGCGTTTACACGGTTCCGGCCCCCGCCCTGCCCTTCGGCAAGGGATATCGTTTCCCCCTCCGTCTCGCGCCATGGCGCAATGTTCTGCAGGACTTACAGCCTGACCTGATCGAGGTCGGCGACCCTTACCTTACTGCTTGGGCGGCCCTCGACGCCCGGCGGCAACTCGATGTCCCGGTGATCGGCTTTTATCATTCGGATCTGCCGCTGCTGGTCAGCAATCGCATGGGCAACTGGGTCACCACCAACGTCGAAGCCTATGTCAGCAAGCTCTATGGCAACTTCGATCGGGTTCTGGCGCCCAGCCAGGTCATGGCCGACAAACTGATCGGACTGGGGGTGAAGAACGTTTTCGTGCAACCGCTGGGCGTTGACTTGCAAACCTTCAATCCCGCTGCACGAGACACGGGCCTGCGGGTCGAATTGGGCATAGATGAAAACACTCATTTGCTGATCTTCGCCGGGCGCGGCTCCAAGGAAAAAAACCTGCCGGTGCTGCTCGACTGCATGAAACGCCTGGGCCGACGCTATCACCTGCTGCTGGTAGGTTCGTCGATGCCCGCCGCAGTGCCCGACAACGTCACCGTGATCGGTGAGTTCTGTACGGCGGCACACGTGGCGCGATTGATGGCCAGCGCCGATGCGCTGCTGCATGCCGGCGATCAGGAAACATTCGGCCTGGTGGTTCTTGAAGCCATGGCCAGCGGCATTCCGGTGGTGGCCGTGGCAGCCGGGTCCTTTCAGGAAATCATCACCGATCAATGCGGCCTGCTCTGCCCGCCGAATAATCCATTGGCGATGGCCAACGCGGTCCGCGAGCTGTTCAGTTCGGGCAGCGTAGTTTTGGGCAAACAGGCCCGCAGCCATGTCGAGCGGCATTACTCCTGGGACACGGTGGTCAACAGCCTGCTGGGGCACTATCACGCCGTGCTCGGCAGCCACTGGCCGCTGACGGCCAATGGTTGAGCCCATGAACCGGCCCAGCCTGTTACTCGTGCTGCACGACGTCGCACCGCAAACCTGGGCCGATTATCAACCCTTTGTCGAAGCCGTCGACGCCTTGGGCGAAGTGCCGATGACCTGGCTGGTGGTGCCCAATTTCCACAAGCACAACGATCTGGAGGAGCATCCGGGATTTCGACGTATGCTCACCCGTCGTATCGCCCGAGGTGACGAACTGGCATTGCACGGTTACTTTCATTGCGATGAAGAGCCGCCCCCCCACACACCACGAGATTGGTTCATGCGCCGGATCTACACCCACGAAGGCGAGTTTTACAGCCTGTCTCAAGACGCCGCCCTCGCCCGCCTGCGCGCCGGCATCGAAGTGTTCCACCGTTATCACTGGCCGCTGGAGGGCTTCGTCGCCCCGGCCTGGTTGATGAGCGAAGGGACGCGCCAGGCCTTGCGCCAGTTACCCCTCAGTTACACCAGCGATCCACAGCATCTGTATCGTCTACCGGACTTCACAGCAGTTGATGCACCAGGCCTGGTCTGGAGTGCGCGCAGTGCCTGGCGCCGGGGGGTGTCGAAGCTGGTCAGCGATCAACGTGAACAACGCTGGCGGCAAGCACCGGTGATTCGTCTCGGCCTGCACCCGGTCGATATGCGCCACGAGTTCTCGCGCACTTACTGGTTGCAAACCCTCAAGCGCTTGCTCGACGAGGGACGTGTGCCGATGACCAAGGCACGCTGGCTGGCGCTGCAAAGCGACCGTATCGGTCGCGCCGCATGAGTCGCGGGATTCTGCTGCTCGTCGCGCTGCTCGCTGCGGTGCTGATTCCGTCGCTGCTGGGCGGTAACGAAACCTGGTATCGGCTGCGAAGCTTTCCGCTGACATGGTTATTGATCATGTTCGGCATGATCCTGCTGTGCTGGGTGCTGAACACGATGCGCTTGCGCCTGTTGTTAGGGGATCAGCGTGACAAGGTGGGCCCGCTGAAAAGTCTCGGGGTGGTGATGGCCGCCGAGTTTGCCTATTGCGCCACACCGGGCGGCAGCGGCGGTCCGCTGACGATCATGGCGCTGTTGGCGCGCAATGGCGTGCGTCCGGCCCGGGGCAGCGCCGTGTTTGCCATGGATCAACTGAGCGATCTGCTGTTTTTTCTCTGCGCGCTGAGCGGGATCCTGATTTATGCGTTGTTCCAGCACCTCAGCCAACGCATGGAATGGCTGCTGACCGTCAGCGCCATTTCGATGTTCGGCGGGTTGTTCAGTTGCGTGGTGGTCGCCCGCTACCATCGTATGCTGATTCGTCTGAGCGGTCGGTTGCTCGCTCGCCTGAATGTCAAAACCACCACGCGCCTGCGCTGGGCGCGAAAACTCCTGCACTTTCTGGCGGCGTTCACGGACACACTGAAGCTGCCCTTTCAGACGCTCATCACGGTGTTTGCCCTGACGTGCCTGCATTGGATCTTGCGCTATAGCGTGCTGTATCTGGCGTTGCGTGGGCTTGGGGCGGATTTGCAGTGGGCCTGGAGCTTTCTGATCCAGATGCTTTCGCTGAGCGCGGGGCAGTTCAGCCTGTTACCGGGCGGTGCCGGGGCGGCGGAGTTGACGTCGGCGGCGCTGCTGGCGCCGATGGTGGGGAAGTCCACCGCGGCGGCGGCGATTCTGATCTGGCGGGCGGTGACTTATTACTTCTACTTGGTGGTGGGTGGTCCGGTATTTTTGTTGATGCTCGGACGGCCGCTGCTGAAGAAGTTGCTGAAACTCAAGCAAGCCTAAAAGATCGCAGCCTTCGGCAGCTCCTACATGGATCGCGTTCCCCTGTAGGAGCTGCCGGAGGCTGCGATCTTTTCAGGCGTCCCCGGGTTTATCGTCGGACTCATCCTGCAACTGTTCCCACAACTCGGCGGCACCGGGAAACTCCGTGCCGTCTTCTGGGCTCATGTCATCCGGGTCGTAACGACTCAAACACCCTTCGCCTAATGTGACGGGAGCTTTGGATGTTGCTTTGTCCAGTGGATCGGCCATGGTCATGTCCTCAGTGCAGAAACGGCGAAGGGCCTGAAGCGATTGAACGCCCAGGCCCTTCGAATTTCAACTGTGTTGTATGGCTGTCAGAACACTACGGTTTTGTTGCCGTGCACCAGCACCCGATCTTCCAGGTGATAACGCAGACCACGGGCCAGCACCATCTTCTCGACGTCCCGACCGAAACGCACCATGTCGTCGATGCTGTCACTGTGGCTGACGCGAACGACGTCCTGTTCGATGATCGGACCGGCATCCAGCTCTTCAGTCACGTAGTGGCAAGTAGCGCCAATCAACTTCACGCCACGCAAAGATGCCTGGTGATACGGCTTGGCACCGACGAACGACGGCAGGAAGCTGTGGTGAATGTTGATGACCTTGTGAGCATATTCGCGGCACAACTCGGGCGGCAGGATTTGCATGTAGCGGGCAAGTACGATCACTTCGGCATCGTGCTGTTTGACCAGGCGCGAGACTTCAGCGAATGCCGGCTCTTTGTCCTGCGGATTGACCGGTACGTGGTAATACGGAATCCCGTGCCACTCGACCATGCTGCGCAAGTCGTCATGGTTGGAGATCACGCAGGAAATTTCGCAATCCAGCTCATCACTGTGCCAGCGGTGCAACAAGTCGGCGAGACAGTGAGACTCGCGACTGGCCATCAGTACCACGCGCTTTTTCTGCTCGGTATCGGTGATGCGCCAGTTCATCGAGAACTCTTCGGCAATCGGTGCAAACGCTTCGCGTAAGGCGTCGATACCGAAGGGCAGCGAATCGGCACGAATTTCGTGACGCATGAAGAACCAGCCACTGAGATTGTCCGAGTGATGGCTCGCTTCAGTGATCCAGCCGTTATGTGACGCCAGAAAGTTACTGACTTTAGCAACGATGCCGACGCGGTCCGGGCAAGCAATCACCAGCCGAAAAGTGCGCATGAGGGTCAAACTCCAGAACTTCGCAAAGGCGGCCATTCTAGCGATTGCGCAGCAAAACTGCAGTATTGATGACGTTTTGCCCGGCACAAAGGTTGGCAACAGAGGTTCTGGCAGCACCCGCTACCCTCGCGATGGTGTTCCTGTTGCCAATCTTCAAGTGCCCAATTGTGAATATTCGTGATGACTGCATCACACTATTTAACTACACCGGCAATTTATGCCTATTCACCGTAACTAATTTAAATAAAACTCCGGTTAAATGTTTACTTGATGAAACACCCTGACTATTATTGCCGCACTGTCACCTGCCATCCAGCGCCCCAACATAAGGTAGTCCTCATGTCCTTGATCAACGAATACCGCGCCACCGAAGAAGCTATCAAAGAGCTGCAAGCCCGTTTGAAGAACCTGTCCCAAGACGACAAACTGCAAACCGAGCTGGAATTCGAAGGCAAACTGCGCACCCTGATGGGCGAGTACTCCAAGTCCCTGCGTGACATCATTGCGCTACTGGATCCAGAGTCCAAAACCAAAGCACCACGCGGCGGCGCAGTAAAAACTACTGGCACCAAGCGTGCTCGCAAAGTTAAACAATACAAAAACCCGCATAACGGCGAAGTCATCGAAACCAAAGGTGGCAACCACAAGACTCTGAAAGAGTGGAAAGCCAAGTGGGGCGGTGACGTGGTTGAAGGCTGGGCTACCCTGCTGGGCTAAGCCGTAGCGCTTGTCGCAGACTCATCCGCGACAAAAAAGAACGCCAGCATCTGCTGGCGTTTTTTTATGCCCGGGATTCAGAACCCGAACATTTTCGTTTTCAAAGATTCAAACGTTTGCGTAATCCTTCGACATAATTCTGCCATTCATTCAGCACCTCTCGCTGAAACGATGTAGCCGTAGTACTCCATTGGGCGGCGGCCTCTTCAAAAGTTTCCAGCGTATTTGGCGCCCCCCACTCGGGTGCTGACAAACGTTGCTGACAGAATATTCTCCAGCGTTCTTGCTCTTCGAAATTCAACGTATCGGGGAAGTTGCGTGCGCGATATCGAAACAATAATTCAGGCAATCGTTCATCATCGAAAGGCCATTGTTGTTGCGCTAATTGAGCAGGGTCGGCAGACCTGACTTGCTCACAAAGACGCCGATCCCGATCACCGATAAAACCATCGTATAACTGTTGCTCAGGGTCTTGGCTCGAGGTGAAATCTTCGCTGGCGTAAATCGCCTGAACTTTATCTCGCCAAACTGTTTGTGCGTCACTTAGCCGCAGTGCGCGCTCTTGGTAGAGCGACATATCCAGCCCCAAACGTTGCTGATCTTCAGAGCGAAGTACCGACAACGGCGCCACCACCGGGCATTTATTGATGTGGATAAGTTTGAGCGGCACCGGCAACTCGCCCTCGGCCAAGTCATCGCGGCGGGTATACAGCCGTTGACGCAAGGTGTCGGCATCAAGATCGAGCAAGCCCTGAGGGTCCAGGTGCAGGTCACAGACAATCAAGGCGTTCTTGTTGCGCGGGTGCCAGGCCAAGGGCAGCACCACACCGACATAATTGCGCGCCGCTGAAAAGCGCCCGGAGATGTGCACCATCGGCTGCAACAGCCGAATCTGATCCATCACCTTTTGTTTACCGCGCAACTGAAACAACCAGTCATACAACTTCGGCTGCTTTTCCCGGATCAGACGCGCCAGGGCGATGGTGGCTCGAACGTCCGATAGCGCTTCGTGAGCATTTCCGTGATCGATGCCATTGGCGGCGGTCAGGCGTTCGAGTTTGAGCGTTATCCGCCCCTCGTCGTCCGTCGGCCAAACGATGCCGTCAGGGCGCAAGGCATAGGCTGCACGCACCACATCGATCAGGTCCCAGCGGCTATTGCCACCCTGCCACTCGCGCGCATAAGGGTCGAAAAAGTTTCGGTAAAGACTGTAACGGGTCATCTCGTCGTCGAAACGCAACGTGTTGTACCCCGCCCCACACGTGCCGGGCGCAGCGAGTTGGGCATGCACCCGGGTCATGAAATCGGCTTCGCTCAAGCCTTGCTCGGCCAGTCGGCCGGGCGTAATACCCGTGATCACACAGGCCGCCGGATGGGGCAGGATGTCTTCACTGGGCTGGCAGTAAAGGTTGACCGGCTCGTCTATTTCATTGAGATCGAAGTCAGTGCGAATCCCCGCCATTTGCAGCGGGCGGTCGCAACGGGGGTTGATGCCAGTGGTTTCATAGTCGTACCAGAAGATAGAGGTCACGGGCTATTCCTGAACTGAAGATCGGCGAAGTCTAGGCGTTCACATCCCGCCCCGGCCAGTAATCTCGTCATTCAATCACCTCTGGCCACTTGCCGTGCAATACATAGTTATGTCGTTTTCCCCCGAGAGGCTGCTAGCATCGGACGGACATCGAATCCCGAACAGGCCACATCAAGGTTGCCCATGCTCGAGACCACAGCACTGCCAAGGAAAGCGACGCTGTCCCCGCCACTGGATACGCGGTATCAAGTCGAAACGCCGGAAGGCATCGACCTGCCACTGCGCCCGGCCGGGTTGATGGTTCGTGCGCTGGCGTTCGCCATCGATCTCGGGCTGCGCGGGTTGATCGTCGGCCTGCTGTTTATTGTCCTGGCATTCCTCGGGAAACTCGGTGCAGGGCTCGGCTCGATTCTGTTGTTCGTGGTGAGCTGGTGGTACATGGTGCTGTTCGAAGTGCTCAATCAGGGTCGTTCGCCAGGCAAGCAATGGATGGGCCTGCGGGTGGTGCAGGACGATGGCACGCCGATCGGCTGGTCTGCTTCGCTGCTGCGCAACCTGCTGCGATTTGTCGACATGCTGCCGTTCGGCTATTTCCTCGGGGCTATCAGTTGCCTGCAACATCCCACCTTCAAACGCCTCGGTGACCTGGCTGCCGGCACGCTGGTGATCTACCGCGAACAACCGCTCGCCCGACCACAACTGCCCACCGCTCAGCCCCGGCGCCCGGCCTTTGCGATAACGCTGGCAGAACAACGCGCCATCCTCGGGTTTGCCGAGCGTCAGGGTGAACTCTCTGAAGCACGGGTCAAAGAGCTGGCGACCATACTCGCGCAACCGTTGCGGGTGTCGGCGCCAGGGGCCGTGGACGAACTCAATGGCATCGCCCGCGGCTTGTTGGGCCCCACATGAAGCAAAGCCTTTTCGAAAGTCGCCACAAGGCCGAATGGGAGCAATTTGCCCTTGTGCTTGAACAGCTGGAGCAAGGCAAGGAAGCCGAAGGAGTCGCCGGTTTCCCCAGCGATTATCGTCGTCTCTGCCAGCATCTGGCGCTGGCCCAGGAACGTGGTTACAGCAGTTTTCTGATCGACTCGTTACAGCAACAAGTGCTGCGCGGGCATCAACAGCTTTATCGCCACCGCAGTCGACTGGGTGCCAACGTGCTGGGCTTCATCCTGGCTGACTTCCCGCGACTGGTGCGCGAACAGTGGCGCTTCGTACTCGCCGCTGGCCTGATGTTTTTTGGCAGCCTGATCGGCATCGCACTGCTGGTGTATCTGTTCCCCGACCTGGTCTACAACCTGATCCCGGCCGAGCAGGTCAGCGAGATGCAAGGCATGTACGACCCCGAGGCCGGTCACCTGGGGCGTTCGGCGGAACGGGCGGCCAGTGAAGACTGGGTGATGTTCGGTTACTACATCATGCACAACATCGGCATCGCCTTTCAGACCTTCGCCAGCGGTTTGCTGTTTGGCCTGGGCAGCGCGTTTTTCCTGTTCTTCAACGGTTTGATGATTGGTGCGGTGGCCGGGCACCTGACGCACATCGGCTACGGGCAAACCTTCTGGTCATTCGTGGTTGGCCACGGCGCCTTCGAACTAAGTGCTATCGCCCTGGCCGGTGCCGCCGGCCTGCAATTGGGTTGGGCATTGATCGCGCCGGGGCGCCTGCCCCGCTCCGAAGCCCTGCGGTTGGCGGCGCGAAAGAGCGTATTGCTGATTTGCGGGGTCATGCTGTTTCTGCTGATTGCGGCGTTTATCGAAGCTTACTGGTCGTCCACGATCGGGGTCGCACCCGTGACCAAATACCTGGTCGGCGCAGCGCTCTGGTTGTTGGTCGCGACTTATCTGTTGTTTGCCGGACGGACCCGCCATGCGCCTGAGTGACGCCACGGTCGTGATCCGCCCGCGCACCACCTGGGAAGCCATGGACTTGGGGGTTCTGCTGAGCCAGCGACACCGGCGCCTGCTGATGACCAGTTGGGCCATCGTGACCTTGCCGATTTTCGCCCTGCTCAGCTGGGTGCTGTGGGATTCGCCCTCCCTCGCCGTGTTCATTTTCTGGTGGCTGAAACCGGCGTTCGACCGCCTGCCGCTGTACATACTGTCCAAAGCCATGTTTGGCGAAACGCCCACACTGAAGCAGGCGCTGCGCCAATTTCCGCGGCTGCTCAAACCGCAACTGCTGGCGAGTCTGACCTGGCGACGCCTGAACCTGAGTCGCAGTTTCCTGATGCCAGTTGTGCAACTCGAAGGGCTGAGTGGTGAGCCACGACAACAGCGCTTGCAGGTGCTGTTGCAGCGCAACGCCGGTGCCGCGCGGTGGCTGACCATCATCGGCGTACACCTGGAAAGCGCGTTATGGATCGGCCTGATGGTGCTGTTCTACATGTTCTTGCCGCAACAGGTCGAACTCGACTGGAGCTGGCAGACCTTGATCACCGCCGCCACACAGGACTGGCGATGGCTGGAACACCTGACCAACGCCTTTTACGCACTGGTGCTGATTGTCTGGGAACCGGTTTATGTCGCCTGCGGTTTCAGCCTCTATCTGAATCGGCGCACGGTGCTGGAGGCCTGGGATATCGAGTTGGTGTTCCGCCGCATGCGCCAACGCCTGACCAGCGCCGCCGTCACCCTGCTGCTGGCAGCGTTCCTGCTGATGCCGACAGCACAAACTGTATGGGCCGCCGAGCCAGTCATTTCACCCGACAGCCCACGCCTGCTGGACCAGCCACTGAGCAGTCAGGCATCCCGGGACAGCATCAAGGCGATCCTCGATCAGCCTCCGTTCAAGAACAAGGAATCGGTCACGCGCTATCGGTTTGGCGAAGAAAAACCAGCCGCCGAAACGGCGGACGATGACCAAACAACCGAATGGCTGGAGGCGCTGCTCAAGCTTCTGGACAACCAACGCTTCGGCGCAGCGGCCACTCTGATTGAAGTAGTGTTGTGGGGTGTCGTGATCGGTGCCATCGGTTTATTGATCTGGTATTACCGTGACTGGTTGCAAGCCTTCGTCAGCCGTCGACCGGCCTTGAACAGCAAGGTCGCGCGGCCGTTACCGCAACAGGCTTTCGGCCTGGACCTCAACCGCGAAACCCTGCCCGCCGACATCGCCGCCAGCGCCGAACGCCTCTGGCAAACCCATCCTCGCGAGGCCCTCGGGTTGCTCTATCGCGGTCTGCTCAGTCATTTGCTGCACGACTTCGACATGGCGCTGAAACCCGCCGACACCGAAGGTCAGGTCCTGGAGCGCATCGAACACCTGCAACAACCAGCCTTGCTGGCCTTCAGTAAAAACCTGACCGGGCACTGGCAGAACATGGCCTACGGGCATCGCCTGCCTCCCGCGCATCTGCAACAGGAACTCTGTGACGGCTGGCGAGCCTTGTTCGGCCCAGGAGCGGCGCGTTGAATCGGCAACGCTGGCTGGCGGTCGGCGTATTCATCGCCGTGCTATTGATCGCGCTGAGTGTTTATCTGTACGTCAAGGCGACGCCCTATCAGACAGACATCGATCACGGCCCCTCGCCCGAAGCCCAGGCCAATCCTTACCTCGCTGCCGAGCATTTCCTGCGCAAACAGAACCTGACCGTCAGTCACGCCAATAGCCTCGACATCCTGCCAACCCTGGAGCCGCATCAGCACAGTCTGTTGTTGCTCGGGGACCGGTACAACATGACCCCGCGCCAGATCGATCAGCTGTTGAACTGGACCCGGGCCGGCGGGCGTCTTTTGTTTGTCGCCCAGTCGTTGTGGGATGAAAAGACCGGCCAAAGCAATGACCTGTTGCTCGACCGGGTGCAGATTCACCAGTCGCTGAGCAAAGACCTCAAGGACCCGCCGCCCGATAGCGACGACGACCCATACCCCAAACTGACCAAGCTGTACCTGGAAGACGAAAACGCGCCGGCCTACGCCGGTTTCGATACTGCATTCCATCTCGAAGACCCGAAAAACCTCGCGCAAGCCTGGGCCAACAGCGGCAAAGCCACGCACATGATGCAGCTCAATCACGGGCTCGGTTCGATCATAGTGGTCACCGACGCCGACCTGTGGAAAACCCCGGCCATCGACCAGTACGACAACGCCTGGCTGCTGTGGTACCTGACCGCAGATACGAGCGTGACCCTGCTGTTCAACACCGATCACGACAGTCTGCTGACCTTGCTCCTGCGATATTTCCCCCAAGCATTGGTCGCCCTTTTTGCCCTGATCGGTCTTGGCTTCTGGCACGTCGGCGTACGCCAGGGGCCGCTGCTGGAACCGGCCCCAAGGGCCCGCCGCCAACTTCAGGAACACCTGCGCGCCAGCGCTGATTTCATGTTGCGCCGCAACGGTCAGCAGCACCTGGTGCAAGCCTTGCAGCACGACATCTTGCGTCGTGTGCGGCGCCGTCATCCCGGTTTCGAACAACTCGGCGTTGCCGAACAATGGCTGGTGCTCGCACGCCTGACCGGCCAACCCACACGCGCTATCAGCCAGGCCATGAGCCCGCGACCGAAGCAGCGGCAGTCCAGCGCTGAATTCAGCCGTCAGGTCGCCCACCTGCAAACCTTGAGGAACGCCTTATGATCTGACACCTTGCAAGCGTTAGATCCCCATTGTATTAGATGACAGCCCCTTACGACCTCATAGCCTGAGTTGGTGATTAAGGGGCGATCTAATAGCCCCTAAATCTGCAAAAGCAGACTTAAGGGATTGGGAGTCTGGTCAATGCAGGGGATGGTTGATGGAGCTTGTGAGGGCAACTCAAGATTTTGTGATTGATGGGCAACCTTACCCGGGGTTCCCCATTCTTCTGTGGGATTCGATGGAGAGTTGCGTCCCCGCCAATCAGTTCTTTCGCAAATACCTGCTTCGCGGGCAGATTGGGTCTGATCGTTCCTGGCCCAGTACTGGGCGCGCTCTTTACGATTTCTTCAGCTTCCTCCAAGCCCATGAGTTGGACTGGCGCGACGTTGATCGTGGCGAGGCGAAGAGTCTAGTGGCAGCCTATCGGGACTACTGCCTGACCACGTGCAAACTGACACGCAACACCACTCGCCAGCGCTTGACTTACATCTGCAAATTCTACGAGTACGCCCTGAAAGAGGGATGGGTGAAACGCGTGCCCTTCACCTATGAAGAACGCAACGTAAAGCGCGAAGCGAGCTTCCTTGCGCATGTAGATGCCAGTGGCGGCAAGGCCATGGCAAACGACGTAATGCCCCGTACCTACAAGACCCTGCCCAAGTTTCTGAGCATGGCCGAGATCAAATCGCTCCTGACCGCAGCGGAGAACCCCCATCACCGGATGATGATGCGCCTAGCGCTGTATACGGGTCTGCGCCGCGAGGAAATCGCTGCCTTCCCGCTGGCCTATGTTTTCGACCCGGATAAGGCTGGACGAGCCGAACGCAACCTCCGCATTCGGCTCGATCCGTTCGACGGCAGCGGTATGGTGACTAAGGGCAGCAAGCCGCGGGATATTTACGTCAGCCGCAAATTCATGGCTGAACTCTATCGCTATGTGACGAAGGTGCGCGGCGAGCGCGCCTCCCTAAGCAAAGCTCCACAAAAGGCGTTGCTCCTTAACCAGTTCGGGGAACCGTATGGCGACGACGGCAAAAGCCTCAACCGGATCATCAGCAAGACCGGCAAGCGGGCTGCAATCAAAGTCCATACACACATGCTTCGGCATACCTATGCCACCCAGACCTTGGTCAGCCTCCAGCGCAACCCTGCAAGCGGGCTGGAGCCACTTGTTTTCGTTCAGCGGCAGCTCGGCCACAGTTCGATTCAGACAACCATGGTGTATCTGCACCTGGTCAACGAAATGGCCGACGAAGCGGTGTTGGCTTATGACGATGAATTGAACGCACTCGCGGGGGTAGCCTAATGCGTAAGCGCAAGATATTTGCCCGGACCGACCTCAGCGTCCCGCAAATCGAGCACAGCCACGATGCAGCAGGTAATGTGGTCATTCTGCCCGAGGCCATCCCTCCGACTAACACCATGGTTAGGTTCGGGCGGAACGCATCCAACTCCCGTAGCTTCAACTTCGCCCGATGGTATGGCGCTGGCATCAACCCTATCGCCTACGCCTGCCAACGCCAGATAGAGCGCTTCATCGCCAGCCAAGACGGCGCTCTTTCGGGCAGTACCGTGGCTGGCTGCTGCAATAGTGGACTGCGCTATTTTCTCGACTACTGCATGCTGCGAGCGACGGCTTTTGGCCGTGAACTTGCCCTTTCCGATGTGAACCGGGACATGATCGACGGTTACCTCAGCCATCTTGCCGGGATGGGCGTGTCGACTATCTCCCAGAGGAACCACTACACCAAGACCAAATCCGTGCTGCTCGCCTTGGGGCGGCGCGGGCTAATTCCCTTGGTCGCTTCCGGCGATATGGCTACCTTCCCACGCAATCCCTTTCCGAATATCAACCGCAAAGCCAAGGGCGAGACGGCGCTATCCAAGCGTGAGCGGCAAGCGTTCACGATGGCTTTGCGGGAGGCAATCAAGCCGCTCTGGGTCGACGACGCGCATGTGACCGGCGAACTACTGGTCTTCGCCCTGCTGATCGTTGCGCTGCACACAGGACGCAATACCACGCCATTACTGGAAATGCGCCGCGACTGCCTGCGCTCGCACCCCAAGGACAATACCGTGTTCCTAGTGCTGTGGAAGCGGCGTGGCTACAACACCAGCAAGGTGGCGCTGCGCGCCGATTCGAACGCCGAGAGCCTTCTGGAGTCCACGCCGAGCGTAAGAACCAACGTGGAGCGCCTTATCCGCCGCGTGATGTCCCTTACGGAGCCCCTGGACGCAGAGGTCCCCGACGAAATCAAGGGTCGCGTTTGGCTGTATCGCCGCACTAACAAGGGCCCCGGTCAGGTCACAACATTGAACAATTCAGCATTGGAGTTTCCGATAAAACGCCTAGTAGTCGAGCATGGTCTGATCGACAGCGACGGAAAGCCACTGCGCATCAACGTCTCGCGCCTGCGCAAGACCTTTGCCAACAGAATCTTCGAGCTGACCGGTGGCGATCTTCCGACCACCGCCGCGGCTCTCGGTAACACCCCACAGGTGGCCGACCAAAACTACCTGGCACCCGGCGAGGATACCCGTCGCAACTGGCAGTTCATGGGCGAGGTACTGGTGGAGGAGCTGCTGACTCGGTCCATCGGTGCGACCTACAAGGACACCCCCGTGGGCCGTTGCGCCGACTCGGTGAACGGCCAATACGCTCCGAAGCGCGAGGGCGCGACTTGTATGAGCTTTATGAACTGCCTGCGCTGCAAGCACTACGCGGTGACCGCAGAGGATCTGTACAAGGTGTTCAGTTTCTATTTCCGCGTACTGGCCGAACGCTCGCGCATGGACAAACGGCGCTGGGCACGGGAATACGCCCACATCCCCCGCTTGATAGACCACTATATCGTTGCCGAAGGGGTACGACGCGGTACCTTCAAAGCCACAGCCGTGGAAGCCGTCCGTGAGCGCGCCCGCACTTTACCGCACCCGTACTGGTCGGTCGATCTGATAGACAGTCTGGAGGTCTTTGTATGAGCTACAACACTATCGCGGAGCCAACCTGGCCTCCACTTGTTGCCCAGTCGGACGATGTGCGTGGCCTACCGGAATCCGAACGCGACGCCCTGATTATCAGCGCTACTCAGGTGGGTGGGCAGTGGGTCATCCTCAGCCGCTACGGCGACAATATCTGGCACATCGACGGTTTCACCAGTAACGTGAGAGCCAGCGTGAAACGACTGGACTTCAGTACCGTGCCGCCGGCGTTTCAGGTGGTGATGAAGGCGATGCTATACCGCTACCTACGCCGTGGTCGTAGCGGGGCAGGTCGACCTAGAGGCAATAAAATAGTACAAATTTTCTCTAATGCAAGGATATTTCTGAGGCACCTAGAAGCACTGAAACTCGATAACTTCGGCGCGGTGACACCCATGATCTGCGCTACCTATGTGGCCGCCTGCAAATCCCACCGGCAGTCACGTCGATCCAAGGGCATGCCGCTAACTCAGCAGTCACTGAAACACCGTTTCGACGTCATCGAAGCGCTCCATGAACTGAGTCAATACACCAAGGACCCGATGCCAATGCATCCTTGGCCTGAGACTTCCTCGTCGGCGATGGCGGGGCTTACCGGCAGCGGCGACGTTCGCAAGCAAGACGCCAAGACACCAATTATCCCCGATGATGTGTTCTGCATCCTGTTTGAGCGAGCCTACCAGCAGATTGAACGCGGCCAGCAATTGCTTGATCTGCGGGTTGCGCTGGATACCGTCGCGGCGCAACGTAAGGGGCAGACAGTATCGTCCATAACTCAAGCAAAGAATCGCCACTTAGGCGCCATTGGTTGGAAGAACGGTCTGAGGGCGTTCAACAAGGCCCTGATCGACATGCGCACGGCCTGCTACATCGTCCTGGCAAGCACCTCCGGCTGTCGCAACCACGAGCTGGCCAACTTACAGTCGGGTGCGCACCACCGCACCGAAGATGATGAAGGCACCATCTACCACTGGATGAGCTCACGTTCGGACAAAACCGACGCCGGTTTCCATGACTGGATGATACCTGAAGCCGCTGTACGCGCCCTGCGCCTTATGGAGCGCTGGAGTACGCCCTATCAGGCCAATGTCGCCACCGAGATCGTGCAACGACGCCGTGTAAACCCGCTTGATCCGCAGATCGTCGAGGCGCACAAGCACCGCCATGCGCTGTTTCTCGGCGTAGATTACAAGCAGGGCCATCAGGTGCGCACGCTTTCCAACAGTATCTGGAACTTTTACCTTAAGGCATTCGCAAAAGATTGCGGGTTGAGCTGGAATCTCGCAAGCCATCAGTTCCGCCGCAAGTTCGCCAACTACGCCGCGCACAGCCGCTTCGGTGATCTGCGCTACCTCAAAGAGCATTTCACTCACTGGTCGCTGGACATGACCTTGGGCTACGCCATGGACGATAACTGGGGGCAGCATCTGGAACTTGAGCTCTACGGTGATATTCACAGGGAGTTGGAAGATATAAAACTTGGCGTCGTCGATAACTGGCTGGGTGACATCTCCTTGGCCGGGGGCTATGGCCGCGCACTCAAACATTGGCAGCGTGAACCGCAGAACCTGCTGATCTTCAAGGATCACGCCTCGATGCTGAAGTCCATCGCCGAGAGCACAGCGATTCGCAGCAACGGCCATGCGTGGTGCACGGCGGACAATGATGGTTGCGTCGGCAATACCCTCGAGCGTACCCGCTGCGGCGACTGCAACCATGCCGTAATCGGGCGCAGACACGCACCCATCTACCAACGCCTTTACGATGATCTGAAAGGGCTGCTGCATTGCCCGGACATAGGCGAGGGCGGCCGTCAGCGCGTTGAGCGCAACCTGAATCGCTGCCGTGACGTACTGGCACAGTTGGGCATGGGCCCAGAGACTTTAATCGCATGAAACCCAAGGACAAGGCAACCAACTACAAGCCTGCCGAGGATCGCGAGAAGGATCTGAAGCTCGCTCTCTTCCGCATTCAGAAAGGCCGATCTCGTAACGGGGAAACCAAAGTAACCATCGCCGCAGTCGCCCGCGAGGCGGGCGTATCGACGGCACTGATCCACAACTACTATCCACGCATCGCCGAGGCTATTCGCGAGGCACAGGGGCGCTCCAGTCGTGCCATGCGAGATGTGAAGCACCAGGACTTGATTGCCGAGCGCAAGAAGTGCGCAGGCTACCGTCAAGAGATCGAGGAACTGCGAGCGAAGGTCGCCCATCTCGCATCAGTCAATGAGGTGATATTGGACGAGAACCGCATGCTCAAGGCTAAGATGAGCGACCGTAAAGTGGTTGAACTGGCCTCGAGGAATTCGCATGTTTAGTTAAGCCCTACCCTACCCAAGAAAATCCTCACAACGCTCAGTTAGAAAACGTCACGCTTGTCGGTATGAGATCAGCCAAAATCCGCAGTGAGGCCAGAATGTCATCAGCAACCCACAGGTGATCACATTTAGAATGGAGCAACCCCGGTGCAGATGAATACGCATATTCTGTTCCTCGATTTTGACGGTGTGCTTCATCCGGACGCCGTCTATTTGGGACGTCAGGGGCCAATCCTCAAGGCTGAAGGTGCGCTATTCATGTGGACGCCGATTCTTGTACAAATACTCGACGAGTTCCCAATGGTCTCGATTGTATTGAGCACCAGTTGGGTTAGGCACCTAGGCCACAAAAGAGCTGCTCGCTTTCTGCCTCGAGAACTGCAGGATCGGGTCATTGGCGCCACTTGGCACAGCTCAATGGCTAAAACCTGGGTGGATGAAACACAATGGGATGGGAGCACAAGATACAATCAAATTTGCCGGTACGCTGCCCGCTCACAACTGCAGAAGTGGATTGCACTGGACGATGATGGACAAGGATGGGCGGAGAGTTCATCAAGACACTTAGTAGCGTGCAACCCAGAATTAGGCCTTGGCTCCTCTTTCACCCAAAACGAGCTGAAAAGCCGCCTCAGGGAAATGTGTTCATGACTAAAACCTCAGCAGAGCCTTACTCCGACATTTGTTGAAATGCTTGTTGAACGAGCAATTTATCTCATGAACAATGAACGTAAGCTTTCAGATAAATACAGCGTCGAAGAAATCATGAGCGCCAAGCGGCGGGCTAGAGACAGGTTGGTAGACGCTGTAAATGCTGCGGACAAAGATAGTCTTGAACTGGCAGCCGAGTTCGTCAAAGCTGCTTTACGCGGCACTCGCCCCATTCCGAGACCCAAAAGGTATAAAGATCTCGTGTCAGACGATTGAAGAGGTCTTCCTTTTTAGGTTTGGCGCGTAGATACGTAAGGCTCAAAATTTGAAAGCGCCTTAGGAACGGTCAAAAGCTTGCCGCACCTCCACGCTGTCGACTTCTTTGACCGACGCGGTGATGTTCAAAGGATTCGAACGCGCATCAACACGTGAAGTTTATCTCGGTTACAGCTCTCAAGGGACCTGGTTCTCCTCACCATAATAACCCTCTCCTTTCGCGCGCTCGTTCTTCCAGTACTGGATAAGCTCGTCGACGCTCTCAACATTATGCGATTCGAGTTCCCCAAAATCGGATTGTCGCCACTCATCGAACGTTTGCTCTAGGAGGGTGGTCGCAACCTTTTCATAGGGCATGCGAGGATCGATCAACTCCTCATGGCCCTGGCCACCACTCAGCCACTCGCTAGCACTATACCCGCTGGGCAAATTGCAAAAGCGCCACCATCCACGATATGTCGCGGCAGATCGACGAACCGAATCGGCGCGAAAATTCGTCTCATCCATTTCTGACCAAATGCCCTTTTGAATCATGGAATCGCGGTCTGCATCGCGATCCAAAAAAAACATTTCATGCATTTGAGGATCACTATTGGCCCAATCATAAAATTCGCAGTCGATGCCGGACTGCCCCCAGCGTAAAACCGTGCGCACCACTGCCGTCTTTGTCGAGCCAAATACCCATTCGTACTCGTGTAAAAAAGTAGGCTGATCGGAGAGTTTTCCCTCACAGGCGAAGGCAAATTTTTCCCGATACTTAAACCAAAATTCATCCAGCTCATCGAGTGTTCGCAGGCGGACAAAAAGCGCTCCGCCTGCAAGCAACACGCGCTCTGGCAACTCGATGAAAGCGGGTAACCGTGGTGAATTCGTTTTCATAGACGTTCTCGCTAACACAATGCCTGCTTCCGCTTTGCTTGCTCCCTTTACAGCCACTGTCGACGCGACAAAGCCCAAACAGAGGGAAGTTTTTTGTCGAAGCCGTGCAAGAGAGAGGTAAATGTGCCGTAACTCAGGAAACTCATCGGCTTTTGACTGTGGCCGGGCGTCAGTAAAGCTTCCCTTTCAATTTGGTTGACCCTCAGCCTCCAGTGGTCTTATCAACGCTCACAATGAACATCCTACAAAGAACGAAATGCCAGGCAAACGCGGCCTTTCGCAGTGGCGGATTGATGATCTGTTTAACGAAAATTCGAAAGGTGGATGGCAACAGCCGATTCCAGTTGCTTGAAGATGCACCTCCTCTCAGAAGAAAAATCAGGCAGAGAAGCCGGTTTATACTGTGTGCAGTATAGAACAAAAATGCTTTGACCGGCCTTATCGTTCCTTTTGCGAGAAGTATTCATGCGATTGGAACTCAAGCGGGCCATTGGCACCTCCATCAAGTCATATCGACTCAAGAGAGACATTTCGCAGGAAAGCTTAGGTCCGAGCCAACCCTACATAAGCAACCTTGAAGCAGGAAGAGGCAGCGCGTCGCTAGACAAAATCGAGCAGATGGCAGATGTTCTCGGAGTTCATCCGATAAGCATAATTGTTGCTGGCTACCTCACATCAAATGAGGATGCCGACAAGGACCAGTTGTTTGAAAGGATCCGAAATGAGCTGGCCGAAATAGGGCTCTAGCTGATCTCAGTTACTCGGAGCCGCTATATTCGGATGGTTTTCCT
Organism: Pseudomonas sp. LBUM1645; assembly: GCF_059716185.1. Taxonomy (NCBI): domain Bacteria; kingdom Pseudomonadati; phylum Pseudomonadota; class Gammaproteobacteria; order Pseudomonadales; family Pseudomonadaceae; genus Pseudomonas; species Pseudomonas sp. LBUM1645. The sequence goes on along the minus strand of NZ_CP166811.1, from coordinate 1,369,590 downwards.
TCGGGACATTTATTGGATGCCGCAGTGAAGATCATCCCAATCGTTCAACCGTTACCCTGATAGTCACCGCCTTGGATCTGCTCGACCGGTTCGATGAGCGCACGCCCTTGATTGCATACGCGGTCAATCGCACGGTCAACTTTGAACCACTCGAAGGTCTCCGAAGATTTGCGATGTAGCAGCACCATCTGTTCTGCGCGGGTGTCGTAGGATCCAACCATAACTGGGCCAGTTTTTCTGGCATTGTCACGGATCGGCGGTCGTGGATGTCAACCATTCCCGCCGGCGCTGTTAGCGGTAATGATGCCGAATCCGTCGTTCTCACCTATCTCAAACTCGGCAGTTGGATACCAGCTGAAGCAGCACATTTGTATGACCCGTTGAGTCACGGCAGCTTCTACCATCTCATTTGCCTTGCTCTGACCATCTCTACGGGAGCGCGGTTGCCCTAAACACAAAGATAAGATATCAACGAGAAGCTGAGAGGCCGCGCCATGTACTCAATAATCCTCAGCGACGGCTCCGTGAACGTAAAGCGGTAAGCCAGGAGCAGATTGGTACCATGACTGTCATAGAGCAAGCTGTAGACCTACTACAGAAAGCCAAGAAGGTGGTCTTTTTCACTGGCGCTGGTATCTCCGCCGATAGTGGTATCCCCACGTATCGCGAAAAACTTTCTGGTATCTGGACAGGGTTCGATCCGAGGGATTTAGAGACGGCCAAGGCCTTTCGGGACAACCCTGCACTGGTATGGGGATGGTATTTGTGGCGGAGGCTCCGTGTAGCTCAGGCAGAGCCAAATGCTGCGCATCTTGCAATCCCTCGCTTCGCTAACCCACAGCGCCAGGTTTCTGTTATCACCCAGAATATTGATGACCTCCACGAGCGAGCAGGCTCTTTAAATGTGGTGCATTTGCATGGCAGTTTGGCAATGCCCAAGTGCTTCGCCTGCCATCGGCCTGCGGTTGTGTCACCAGATCAATCAGCTATACCGGATGAGGGTGCCGTAATCGAGCCTCCTAGGTGTCAGCGGTGTAATGGCAAGATGCGTCCTGCGGTGGTCTGGTACGGAGAGGATTTGCCGCCCCAGGCTTGGAAAACTGCGGTGCAGTTGGTGAAAGATTGCGATCTGCTGGTCTCAGTCGGCACCTCCGGGATCGTCATGCCTGCCGCAGGCCTTCCCGATCTTGCGTTGGCGTCTGGAGCTTCGGTCATTCATGTGAACAAGGTCGACGTTGCAATGGGTGAACCGAAGGAGTTCATGCTGATGGGGGCTGCCGCCGAAGTACTGTTGATGCTGCTCGAAAGGATAGAGACGGGTAAGACCAGGAAGCTTGAGCTTTGAAGCTGCGTTTCGAACACGCGTTTCTGATCTGCCCATTAGACCGCTACAGGCGGACGATTACGACGCAGGTTTATAGGGAATTATAGAGCGATTATAGAGCGACTATAGGTGAGCGAATCTGGTCGCCTTGTATTGGACTGACGACATCAACGCGTGGAGGCTTAAATGACGATGCCATTTGAACGGAGCAGGTCCGTCGCACAAACTCATGCTTTCCTGACGGAACTTGCTCGCGACACAGAAGTGCCCGAACGCGTTAGACAAAACGCTTATTTCCTTTTACGCCACTTTCCTACTAAGCACGATGTGCTGCAGGCTGGGCGTATTGAAGAGCAAGCGAAAAAAGTGGGGATAGGTACATTCGGCCCCGTTTTTTGTTCCTCAACTGAAGACTGGTAAGTTCTCATCAAGACTGGCAGCTTCAGACGACCAAAAGCTGATGGTGGTGAAAGGCAGAAATCGGCCAAAAGCAGTCTGTCGACAACAACAATTCTGCCTGATTATTTGCGGATATCAGGTTCAAGGCGTGCCCCTGAATAACTGATGCCTTCCAGGGATGTTTTCGTTGTTGCACGTTAAATACCAAAATTTTTCACGACCTAAAGCAACTTTTCCCACTTCAATTGCGGCCAAGCCGAAAAAGCCATAGGAGAGCCTTCGCTAGCTATGGCCGCGTGTCGCCTGATGACCTGCACCCTATCCAGGGTGCAGATAATGCCAAGTCGAACAAGTCTTCTGAATCAGCACTTCGTCAGTGTTACTGCCAATGCAATTTATCGCGGTTCAAGTAGCCAATTGCTTCATTGCGCACCGGCGTTCTAGGCAATTTGACGAGCGCGGTTCTCCCAGAACAGCTTGCGCAGTTCCGTCTTCAACACTTTCCCGACACTGGATAATGGCAACGAGTCCCGGAACTCAACACTACGCGGAACTTTGTAACCGGCAATGGATTCGCGGCAGTGGGCGATAACTTCTTGTTCGGAGATACGTGCGCTAGGGTTGCAAACGATCACTGCGTGCACCGTCTCGCCCCATTTATCGCTGGGAATACCGATAACTGCAACCTGGCTAACAGCCGGAAGCCTGACGATGGCGTTTTCGACCTCGGCGGTATAAATGTTCTCCCCGCCACTCACAATCATGTCCTTCAGCCGATCGCAGATAAAAACGAAGCCATCTTCGTCCATGTAGCCACCATCGCCGGTGTGCATCCAGCCGTTACGCAACGCTTCGGCAGTGGCTTGTACGTTGTTCCAGTAACCGAGCATGACATTCGGCCCGCGTACGATGATTTCCCCAACGGACCCACGCGGCACCTCCCGGTTTCCGGCATCAACGATACGGATTTCGACGCAGTTGACCGGCAATCCCGCCGAGTACATCTTGCCGCTGCGCTGATGCTCCTCGCAGTGATACTCGGCGTCGAGGATGCATGCGAAGGGCGACAGTTCGGTCATGCCGTAGCCCTGGATGAAGTCGGCTGCCGAAAAGGACTGGCGGGCTTGATCGAGCAGTGCCGGCGAGATGGCCGAAGCGCCATAAGTGATCTTCCTTAGCGCGCTCAGATCAAGTTTGGCTGCCGCAGGATTGACTTCGCGCCAATCGAGGAGCATCTGCAGCATGGTCGGCGCCAGCCTGGTATTGCTGATCCGTTCCATACCGATGCATTCAAGTACCTCCTGCGGTTTGAAGGTCGGTAACACCACATGCGTACCTCCGCTAATGAACAGAGAGATCATTGCCGACAGATCGGCTATATGGAACATCGGCATGGCGTGTAGGTAGATAGTCTGAGGTCCGATCCCGGTCTGGTTGAAAGTGGCCAGGGCTGATAGAACGAGATTGTTATGACTGAGCATGACCCCCTTGGGAAAGCCGGTGGTTCCACCGGTGTAAAAAATACCCAATAGAGAATCACCACTACGAAGGGCATCTTCGACCGGCTCATACTGGGTGATCAGCATTTCGTAGTTGAGCATGCCCGGTGGAGTTTCCCCCTCACCGGCATAAATCATCACACGCAGGGTTTTCGCAGCAGCGCTGATTTTTCCTGCCAGATCCATGAAGCTGTCATCGACGATCAGTACACAGGTTTCAGAATCGTCCAATGAATAGACGATCTCCGCAGCGCTCCAACGGATGTTCACCGGGTTGAGCACGGCATCGGCCCAAGGGACCGCCAGATAGTATTCAATGTACCGCTGCGAGTTCAGCGAAAGCATAGCCACCCGCTCGCCGCTGTTCACGCCCAGGCCTTTTAACGCGCCGGCCAGTCGGGCGACTCGATCGCCCAACTGGGCAAAACTCAGGCTACGACCCTGGTAACGAATGGCCGGTATTTCGGGACGCTGTTGCATATGGCGATGCAACCCTTGGGTCAAGTACATCGAAATCTCCCGCCTTATTTTTTAAAGAGTTGCAAGTTTCTTAACTGAAGGTTTGATCAAAACGTCTTGCTGGCACTGACCACTACAGTCGCCGTGCACACATCGGTGTAACCGTAGTAACTCGCGCACTCGCTCTTGGAAAGATCCGTGTCGACGTAGCTAAGGCCCCAGTTGACCCCAAATGCGCTGCGGGTCAGCTTGGCTTCCCATTCGTGATAATCACCTCGAGCCTTGCCACTGTTTGACAAAAACACATCATCCTTGAAGTCGAAACGGCCATAGCGGACTTCCAGACCGACCTGATCCACAATCTCATGGCTGTACCCCAAGTAGGTGTAGAGCGTGTCCTGGTCTTTCCCTACAAAGTTCTTCAAGTCGTTGGAGTAATAACTGCCGAACTTGAAGCCGTAGGCTTTGAGGATGGCGTAGACCTCACTCATGTTGAACTGTGCTTCCTTGGCATAGGTGTACTTGAGATACCCCACATCAAGGCTGACATCGTCATTGAATGGAATGAAAAAGCCTGCGTAGTAATCTTGTTCAAGCCGCGTTTTCAGGTTCATTCCAAAGTCGACGTTTGAGGTCCAGACACCCGCGTAAGCACCGCTACTGTGTATCAAGGTGGCTTCCAACTGCGCAGCGGGGTCGCCAAGTGTCATGGATAATCCGCGGCTGCGGTAATCGCTGACCACCTGCGGCTTGAGCTCCAGTTGCAGGTCGTCAGTCAGCGGCACAGCCCAGGCAGCAAAAGGCATAAGCGTGCAGCAGACAGCGGTCGTAAGGGCAAGGCGATGCATAGGTCGAATCCTGTTTATTATTATTGGCAGGCAAGACTTCGTTCTTCCCGTGCCCCGAAGGGCACAGGTCAGGCATACGTTGGGAGGTTATGGGTGGCTGTAGACTTCGCGCCCGGAAAAGTAGGTCTTGAGCACTTGGGTGTCAGCCAATTGCTCATCGGGCACGCTGAACACATCGCGGTCGAGGATGATCAGGTCAGCCTGTTTGCCCGCGGCGAGAGAGCCAATCTCCTTATCTAGACCGATCGCACGGGCGGCGTTGCGGGTGTAGGCGTAGAACATCGTTTCACGATCGATATCCTCATCCTTGTTGAGCACTCCCTTGGGGCCTTTGCGGCTGATGGCCTGACCTATGGCTTTCCACGGGTTGGGGGTACTGATAGGCCAGTCGCTGGCACCGGCAATGGTTGCGCCATTTTTCAGCAACGAGCGCGCCGGATACATGAACTGAAACTGCATGGCACTGATGTAGGGTTTGAGTAAATCAATGCTCAATTCGTCGGCAGAGGCCCAGTACAGCTGCATGGAAGCAATGACGTTCAGCGGCTTGAAGCGGGTGAATTCCTTGGGATTGACCATTTGTAAATGGGTGATCGAATGAGTCACACCGCTCTGCCTGTCGTGGCGTGCCTGCTCAATCCCGTTGAGCGATTCGCGGACCGCCCGGTCGCCAATGGCATGCACATGAACCAGCCAGCCACGGGCATCGGCGGCGCTGACCAGCTCTCCGAAATGCGCGGGATCGATCAGCAACTCGCCTCCCTTTTTTGAGTTCTTGTAGGGAGTCAGTAACGAGGCGGTTTGCGCAGGAAATTCGGCGACGCCATCAGCGAAGATCTTGATGCCCGGCAGACTGAGATTGTCGACGCCACTAAACTGTTTCCTGACCTGATCCAGCACCTCCAAATCCGCAGGTTTACTCTTCGGATTGGCAACCATCAGCGCAGCCACCCGCAACTCCAACTCACCTTTTTCCGACAGTGTTTTGTAGACAGGTAAAACCCCCAACGTCTGTGCTGTAGGCTTGAAGTCGAATACCGAATCGCCAGGCATGGTATTTGCTGCCGGGTCCATCAGGGCCGTAATGCCCAGGCTGTGATTGAGGTCGCGTGCAGCCCGGCCCGCAGCCATCAACTGGTCGAAGGAAGGAGAAGGAAGCTGAGACATCACCGCAGACAATCCGGCATCTGCGACGAATCCATTGGGAGTGCTGTCCTCATGGTGGCCGATGGTCGCCACGGCTTCGCCCTTGAGCGACTTGACCCGCTCGGCATCGATACCTGCTCGCTTGAGCATCGCCTTGTTGGCCCAACCGGTGTGGTAATCCCAGCCGATAAACGCAATAGGGGTTTCAGCCCATTCACCGTGATTGAAGTGTTTCTCAAATTGAGCCACTTCACTCCAGTAGGTAGAGGGAAAACCACTAATACTGAGTATGTCGCCGTGTCGCGCCTTGCCATCATCTCGCCACGCGCGTAAACGCTGCTCCAGTTCGTCGAAGGGCAGCATTTGTCCTTCAAGGTCGGCCGCCTTGAGTTTCATCCCGCCACCGATGGCATGGCTGTGGCTGTCAATGAACCCAGGCATGACAACCTTACCCTTCAAATCCACCACTTGGGTCATGGCATCTTTGAGCGAAAGAATCTCGACATCACTGCCGACCTTCAGGATACGGCCATCGGCTACCGCGACCGCTTGTTGCAGCGGCTGACCTGGCTCGGCCGTGAACACCTTTGCGTTGTACAAGAGCAAGTCGACAGCCGCCATGCTTTCCATTGATGCAAAAGCGACAGCAATTGCCAGTGTCGTCCCGAGAACCTTCTTCATTGCCTGAACGCCTTTTTTTATTAGAGTGTTCGGGAGACTATCCAAAGGAGGCAATGTTAAGAATACCTAAACCCCGAAAGACATACTTTCCAGAAAGGTAAAAATGAATGGACCAGCTCGGCGCTATCACTATGTTCGTCGCCACGGCAGATCAGGGCAGTTTTACGCGCGCGGCCTCATACCTGGGCAAAACCACGTCGGCTCTGACCCGGGCGGTAACCCACCTTGAGACGGAATTGGGCACACGTCTTTTTGAGCGCTCTACCCGCCGAATTGCCCTAACCGAGGCCGGACAGATCTATTTGGCAAGCGCTCGACAGGTGCTGATTCAGCTACAGCAAGCTCGGGAAGATCTTGCCCAACTCCAGCAGGAGATGTGTGGCACCTTGCGAGTGGCGGCGCCACCGTCCTACGCTCCAGCGTTTCTGAATGCGGTGTGCTGTCGCTTTCTTGATAGATACCCCCAGATGCGTCTTGAGGTAATCCTCACCGAAGAGTTCGTGGACCTGCTTGAGGGCAGCTACGATCTTGCTGTGCGTGACGGACCTGTGGGGCCGGATCTGATTGCCCGACCACTGACCGTCAACCGTATCCGACTTTGCGCTAGCCCACGCTATCTAGAGCGCAAGCCTCTAGAAGTCCTACCGCAAACGTTCGATCAACATGACTGGTTGATCTATCGACACCCTGCACTGAACCCGCATTACTGGTGGTTTACCCATGAAGGCGAGCGCCGGCGAATAATTCAGCCCGTCCCACGCCTGTCTAGCGATAACTATGATCTTCTGTTTAATGCGCTGCTGGATGGGCAGGGATTGCAATTTTGTCCACAGTGGAGTGCAGCTCCCTATCTGCGGCGTGGCGAACTTGTGCAACTTCTCCCCGATACAGACCCGGACCCGGAGCAATTCGGTTCTACAGTCCATGTAATCTATCCGGCACACAGACGCCACACACGCAAACTCCTGGCTTTTATTGAATGTCTTGGTAACTACCTAGAAGAAGAGGCGCTGCATTAAAGGGGCAGCGCGGTACTGAACAAACGTGCTTATGGAGAAGGATTTTTATGCCGGCCATCAGTGGATAGTCCCCCTAAATGACCGGCTGTTATGGGTCGACAGCTGCCCGCAATGATAGGCGGCAGATGGAAACGCTGACACTCGCCGGTATCTGCTGGCCCTTACCACTTGAGGTCTCACCCCAGCGACGCTTTACAACAGAGTCTGGTCATCCTGATAGAATCGATCAGGTTATAGATAACACCCTTCTGAGAAATGGCATGAATACAGAATTGATGGAAGATGAGATGCGCCGGGCGCTATTCGGTGATCCTGAGCCCTCTGCGCCGGCAATTCACTCTGACGTGCAGGACACAGTCCCGGATGTTGTGATCGTGCAACCGGTGAAGGCAGCGAAGAAAAAGTCAGTCTCAAAAGGCTTCACACCTAGGTTGAGAGTCACGCTCCGTGTGGGAAATGAATTTGAAGGTGAGATGCACGAGATGATACATGAGGCCGATACGCTGAGCTCCCTAGTTGCAGAACAAGAAGCTACTAAGACTGCCAGAAAAAAATTCAGGTTTGTGGAAGTGGTATCGGTCAAGTCGATGTAAGTGGGTCTTCCCCTTGGCTCACCCGCCTGGGCATTAAACCGCATTCGGTTACCGCGGATCACCCAACAGGTTCGTGTCGAATGAAGCCTCAAAGATTAGGGGGCGGTAGTCGTATCCCGGACTGGATTTAACATCATCACTCCATACCGCTCTCAATGTTAATTGGTCGCCAGCCCAAGCCACATAACTGAGGGTGGCGACAGGCAGAAATCGGCCAATAGCAGTCGTTGGAACGAGCAATGACAAATGATTGGCTATGCTTCATCTGCTGCCGCGAACTGGTCGAGCAGACTGCACTTTTTGTCCTCAACGTATAACTCCCTTCAGCGTCCACTAAAATTTAAGGCGTCATCTCCCATTTAGGGGCTATCAAGAGTTGTATGGCTGGTTGTTGTAGCGATCGAGGAGCTGGCGTGAAATCGCCGCGAGTGTGGCGAGGACGATTTTATCCATAACGATGGAGATGAAACTGTGAAACAACTCATCCAGCTCCTGACAGTCCCTGCAGCCTGCATTGTGCTGACACTACCCAGCTTGACTGCTGCGCAGGAGAGCCCCGTTATTCCCGCGTCGATCAGCACACCGGACAAAGTCGAGACGCGCATCGGCGCGCTCGACTTCAAGGACGGCATGCCGAGCAAGCAGACCATCGACAAGGTCTATGACAATCTGGACTTCACGCGCGCGTTCGAGGCGTTTGTGAACACCTACCAGGGCGTGAACATGGCCGCCATCCGCAAGGGCTTTCTGAGCATCGCGGTAAAAGACAACGAAGTAATCATCTGGTCCGAACTGATGGATGCCAAGTTGCTGTTTCTGACGACCAACGCCGATACCGTCTATTTCGGGAGTTTCATAGACATCTCAAAGGGCCCGATGGTGGTCGAGACACCGCCCAAGGCGCTGGGCACCTTCGACGATATTTGGTGGCGTTGGATCATTGATTTCGGCTTGCCCGGACCCGACCGCGGCGAAGGCGGGAAATACCTCATCCTGCCGCCGGGGTATGACGGTCCGCTGCCCGAGGGCGGATTCTATATCGCTCGCTCCCGCACCAACCGCGTGCTGCTCTTGGGCCGCTCGTTCATGGAGAAAAACGATCCGAAGCCCGCGGTCGAATTGATCAAGAAGACGACCAGAATCTATCCCTATGAAGCGGGTGGCGAGGGCACGAGCATCGCCGAGTTCCTGAGCGGCAAAGCTAAACTTGGCAAAATCACCCCCCCGCCGCCGCCTGTGTTCCACGAAGGCAGCGGCAAGGTAATGAACACCATTCCACCCAGCGATTTCAGCTACTACGAGATGCTTAACGAGGTGGTGCAACAGGAGCCTGCAACTGCGCTCGACCCGGAATTGATGGGACCGGTGGCCGCCATCGGCATCATCAAAGGCAAGCCGTTCAATCCCGATGCGCGGATGAAGAAGATTCTCACCGAGGCGGTGGCGCTCGCCAATGCCACCTCGCGCACCCTGTTTACGGCGCCTCGCGACCCAGCGTGGTACTACTATCCCGGATCGGGTTGGCAGAACATGCTGTTCTCCTCCGGCTACGAGTTCGAGACGCCGGTCCCGGAAATTACGCCCGAGGGCGTCAAGCCCTACCCGCCCACCGGCTACCGCCAGTTGGACGCGCGAACGTCTTTCTTCTACGGCGTCACCGGCATCACGCCCGCGATGGCCATGCGCGTGGCGGGCATCGGCTCGACCTACCTGTGGACGATGGTCGATGCCGACAAGCAGTACTTCGACGGCGCCAAGACCTACAAGGTGACGCTGCCGAAGGACATTCCGCAGGCGAATTTCTGGTCGTGGACGCTCTACGACACCATGACGCGCTCGATGCTCGACACGCCGCAGCGCTACCCGCGTGCGGGCAGCCAGAGCTATCCGTCCCCCGCCGCCGAAGCGGATACCGACGGCTCCACGACAGTTTACTTCAGTCCCACCCAGCCTACGGGTGTCAAACGGGGCAACTGGATTCAGACCATGCCGGGTAAGGGCTATTTCCCGATGCTGCGGCTCTACAGCCCGCTTCCACCGTTCTTCGCCAAGACCTGGCGGCCGAGCGAGGTCGAGGTGGTGAAATAGGCAGCTCAACAAAGACGCACTGAAAGGAATCAACCAATGAAAATAACCAATCGCACTTTCATTAACGGGGTGTTGGCTGCCGTGCTCGTCGCCACCGTCATCATCGTCGCGGATGAAGCTACAGCCCAGACATCCTCCGCAATCCCTCCGGCAATCACCACGCCCGACCAGATCCAGACGAGTCTCGGCACGCTCGAGTTCAAAGACGGCGCGCCGAGCAAAGAGACCGTCGCCAAGATCTACGACAACCTCGACCTGATGCACGGCGTCGAGGCGTTCGTGAACGCTTACCAAGGCGCGTCGGTGGCGGCCATCTTCAAAGGCTTCAACGAGGCCGGCGTTCCGAACAACACTGCCCTGATCTGGTCGGAGCTGATGGACTCAAAGTCCCTGTTCCTAACTGCCAATGCAGACACCATCTATTTCTGGGTCAATCTGGATGTCACCAATGGACCACTGGTGGTCGAGACGCCTCCGATGTCACTCGGCGTCATCGACGACATCTGGTTCCGCTGGGTGACCGACATCGGACTGCCAGGGCCGGACCGAGGCGAGGGCGGGAGATATCTACTGGTGCCGCCTGACTACAAAGGCATACTTCCGGAGAACGGTTACTTCGTGAACAGGCTGCGCACGAACCGAGCGACGATGTTAGGCCGGTCATTCCTCGAGAACGATGACCCCAAGCCTGCGGTTGCACTCATCAAGAGGACGCTCAAGGTCTACCCTTATGTACCGGGCGGCTACGGCACGAGCATTGGCTCGGCACTTGAAGGTAAAGCCACGCTGCTGCGCACCCCGGAGCACAAACTGGAATGGTCCTTCCTCAAGCCCCCGCCGCCGGTGAAGTTCACCGAAGGCAGCGGCAAGGTCATGACCACCATTCCGCCGAGCGACTTCAGCTACTTCGAAATGATCAATGATCTGGTCCAGAAGGAGCCGGAGGGTTCCTTCGATCCGGAGATCATGGGTTCGCTGGCCGCAATCGGCATCGTCAAGGGCAAGCCTTTCAATCCGGATACGCGGATGAAGAAAATCCTGACCGATGCGGCGGCCATCGGATCGGCCACGGGTCGAACCCTGGGCTGGAATGCGCGCCCATCCGAGGGATGGTTTTACTATCCCGGCTCCGCCTGGACGAACATGCTCTTTGCCGGCGGTTACAACTTCGAAACGCCGCCGCCACAGGTCAGCGCGGACGGCACCATCACACCCTACCCGCCCACCGGTTATCGCATGCTCAACGCGCGCACGGGGTTCTTCTTCTACGCCACCGGCATCACCCCAGCGATGGTTATGCGGCTGACGGGCATCGGCTCGCAATACCTCGCCGCGTTTGTGGATTCCAAGGGCGAATACTTCGATGGGAGCAAGACCTACAAGATGACGCTCCCGCCGAAGATCCCGGCGGAGAAGTTCTGGTCCCTGACACTCTACGACAATCAGAGCCGCTCGATGCTCGACACGCCGCAGCGCTACCCGCGTGCGGGCAGCCAGAGTTATCCGACGCCCGCCGCCGTGGCGAACTCCGATGGCTCCACGACCGTGTACTTCGCCCCGAGTAAGCCAGCAGAGGTCAGCGACGGCAACTGGATACAGACCGTTCCGGGTAAAGGCTGGAGCACGATCCTGCGCTTCTACAGCCCGCTTGAATCGTTCTTTACGAAAGAGTGGCGGCCGAGCGAGGTCGAACTGGTGCGGTGAGACGTAAGCGTCCGGCAAACACGCCTTCCTGACGCCATCGCTTAGGGCGATGGTGTCCACCTATTTAAGTGGACACCATTTTTAGACCCACAAGCGGATCACCATGCGCCAACGAACCTCTTATCCAAAGCTCTTCAAAAACCAAATCGTCCAAGAATGCCTCCAACCGGGCGCCTCTGTTTCCAGTGTCGCAATGAGTCACGGCATCAACGCTAACGTCGTGCGCAAATGGTTGCCGCTTTACCGCGATCAAAAGCTCACTGATTTGCCCGCTTTCTTGCCGGTGAAGCTGGAACCAAACATTCAGAGCGAGAAGTCCGTCAGCATCGAGTTGTCATGCGGGCAAAGAACGTTGACCGTGAAATGGCCGGCCTCCGATCCTGATGGCTGTGCCCGATTCGTTCGCGGACTAACGCAATGATCCGCATCGACTCCGTCTGGCTCGCCACCGAGCCCATGGACATGCGCGCCGGCACTGAAACCGCGCTGGCGCGAGTTGTCGCGGTGTTCGGTGCGGCGAAGCCGCACTGTGCCTATCTGTTCGCCAATCGTCGCGCCAATCGCATGAAAGTGTTGGTGCATGACGGCGTGGGGATTTGGCTTGCAGCCCGGCGCTTGAATCAAGGACGCTTCTTTTGGCCAGGCGCGCGGCACGGCTCTGAAGTCGAGTTGGATGCAGAGCAACTTCAAGCCTTAGTGCTCGGTTTACCTTGGCAACGCGTCGGTTCCGGAGGAGCCATCACGGTGCTCTAATTCGTATGCCATGGCGCGCTTGCCAGCGCAATTGGCCCATCAGTCTATCGCCGCCATGAGCCCTCTCTGGCAAAATCGGCGGCATGACTTCGCATCCGAATCTCGATCAATTAAACCCTGAAGAACTGCGTGCCTTGGCGGCGCAGTTGATCCAGCGCGTCGAGACGATGGACAAGCAAATCACCCATCACAAGTCGGTCAACGAGAAGCTGACCCACGAGATCGCGCTGCTCAAGCGCTTCAAGTTTGCCAAGCGCAGTGAGCAGCTAAGTCCGGATCAGGCCAGCTTGCTCGACGATATGATAGATACCGATATCGCGGCTATCGAAGCGGAGCTTGAGGCGCTGCAACCGGCAGCTGTCGAAGCCAAAGTGCGCCAGCAACCCAAGCGCGCACCGCTGCCACCGCAGTTTCCTCGCACACTGATTCATCACGAGCCTGACAACAGCCACTGCCAGTGCGGCTGCGCCCTCAAGCGCATCGGCGAAGATGCCAGCGAAAAGCTCGACTACACGCCCGGCGTGTTCACCGTCGAGCGCCACATCCGTGGAAAGTGGGTCTGCGAACAGTGCGAAACGCTGATACAGGCGCCGGTACCGGCGCACGTCATCGACAAAGGCATCCCGACAGCGGGCCTGCTGGCCCACATCATGGTGGCCAAGTTCGCCGACCATCTGCCGCTGTATCGCCAAGAGAAAATCTTCGGCCGCGCCGGGCTGCCCATCGCCCGTTCGACCTTGGCGCAGTGGGTGGGCAACTGCGGCGTGCAATTACAGCCGCTGGTTGATGCGCTGCGCGAAGCCGTGCTGACGCACAGCGTCGTCCACGCTGACGAAACTCCGGTACAAATGCTGACGCCTGGCGCGAAGAGAGGTACGCGAGCTGGAACCGGGTGTTCGGCAGCGAATACGGCAGGAAAAAGCAGCGCCGATTATCGACGCACTTCATACCTGGATGATCGCCCAGAGGCAGCTTGTGCCTGAGGGATCGGCCATCGCCAAGGCGTTGGATTACAGCCTCAAACGCTGGGTAGCGCTGACGCGCTATCTCGATGACGGTGCTGTGTCCATCGATAATAACTGGTGCGAGAATCAAATCCGGCCATGGGCTCTTGGGCGCTCAAACTGGCTGTTCGCAGGCTCGTTACGCAGCGGCAAACGTGCGGCTGCGATCATGAGTTTGATCCAATCGGCGCGGCTCAACGGGCATGATCCGTATGCTTATTTGAAGGACGTTCTCACACGCCTGCCGACGCAGCGGGTAAGCGAGATTGCTGAGCTGTTGCCGCACCGTTGGGTGCCATCGCGTAACCTCCAATGGAATGGTCAGACGCTACAATCATTTGTATCGCCCAGCGCAAGGAGGTACAAGCGTGCTTGATATACTGATCGAAGTGATTTTTCGCGCAATTTGCTTTCCTATTGGTTGGCCCATAATGAGGCTTATCACGCTAGGTAAATATCCATCGAAGGGCTCTTGGTTTGCATATACACCGGAGTCCGAGTGGACTTCCGCAATGGGGCTCGCCGCTCTGGTGATAGCAATAATGGCCGCATTGAAACAGTTCGTTTTTTCGTAGCACACCGACAGCTCCGTTCGCCACGCTTGCGGCCCACTGCACTATTTCATGGATGGATATATGCAAGCTGTCAACCCTGCCAGACCTTCGGTGGCGTTTCTACTGGGTGCTGTCGTTAGCGGCTGGGGTTTGTTCTATGCAGGTCGACCTCGACTGGCCGCAGCGCTTATTGCCGCGCTATGGAGCTGCTTACTGATAGGAGGATGGTCTGGACTGTTTACCAGCCGGCGCGGCGTAATTGCATTGGTCGCTATTGTCATAGTGACGAAGTGCGTATCAGCATTTGGCGGTGCCTGGTTTGCGCGTCACCGTGTCAAAGTGCCCAGCAAACGAGACCATTTTTTCTTCCTTGCCGCGATGGCTGTCAGTCTTTGGTTGCTGGCCCAACCAAGCGCGCGCTCTCGATTGCTAGGAGTTGAAGGTTATCGCGTCCAGGGGAATGGCATGGCCCCGACACTGATGACTGGCGATGCGGTTGTTTGTGATAGTAGGCGTAGAGATTACTCTCTGGGAGATGTCGTAGCTTACGAGCGTGAAGGAAAAGTTGAGGTCAAACGTATCGCCGCCACCGAGGGAAACAGCATTGAGATTATCGACGGCAACGTGCTGCTTAACGGAGAAAACTTTGGGCCGTTTCATTCTTGGTCGCCAAGGGAGAAAAGTTACTCGCAAAGCTTCGAGCGAACAAAGATTCCGCGTGGATATGTTTTCATGCTTGGGGACAACCGCGACAATAGTCGCGACAGTAGATTCGATGGGCCAGTAGCGCTCGCTAGCGTCCGCTGCAAAACCACAGAAATAGTTTATTCCGTTGACGGCAGGAAAACCGGGACAGCTATATGGTAGGCATTAACGTTCGCTTAGGAGGTATGCGTTTAACTAGCAAGGTGTAATGGCCGGACGCTTACGGTGAGACAAAGTCACGGTCAGCACCACCGCTCGGGCGGTGCTGACCGTGATGTTGTTCCTACTGAAAGGAGGGGAAATGTTGCGAGGCTGGGGCTTTCGCGTGGCGGTGACGTTACTGTTTCCACGCTGATGGGTAGATCAACACGACTGCGATTTGTAGGCGAAATCGATAGGTTGAAATCGACGCTTACTGATTGATACGAATGACCGCTTGGGGTCGCTTTCTGCCTGTCGCGACCGGCTGAAAACGACTCATAGCGGACGGTTGCGGCGTCTAGACAACCAGGGGAATTCAGAATTTCTGTCCCAATTTAGCAAATTTCCCATTGGCTAATATTTTGGCCCCATACCGGCCAAGCCCGAAAGCTCCACTCATACCCCCTCCATGACTCGAAGGGGTATGTTAAGTGCAATACTATTTAGCGCCTTGAGCTACTGTGCATAGACCTACGATTTCAGCAGCGGAGAGCTTGTAATGCCGGAGCTGCCGCTCTACCTCTCTGGCGTCCTTAAAGCCTCCTGCGGCAGCTAGCGCTACCGAGTAGGCCTGCACTGCATCCCTCAGCTTTTGCAAGCCCGGCCTGTTCACAATACGAAGCTCAGGGAGCGGGGACGCCGCGTTTTCAAAGATTGTCTTAGGGTGAACCATGATTGGGGTCATTGTGCACTCTTGGTCGTATTTTTTTCTGAACCATATCGCCGAACCATTGAGCTGATTTGTGTCGCCTTTCGAGATTCTGTCCGCGGAAACCGCTCCACTTTTACACTCGATAACAAGATACTTAAGCCCTCCCAGCGCCCATAGGTTGTCAGGCCCTAGCCCCGAAGTAGCTTCCGGACGCTGCGATCCAAACCCTAGATAGTTACCCAGTGCGTGCATTGCAGCTTCAAACCGATTTGAGCCTTCTTCTCCCCAGTCCAAGTCGTCCAGCAAACCGTTTATCCAGATGGCTAGATCGTTGCCTTCGAGGAACATTTCCATAAAGCTCAGCGCTGCCAAGACCTGGCCAGTTGGTGGTGCGCTGAGCTTGTTGTAAGTAGCGCCAGCTATGGGCTTCAGGACTCGGAGATTATGGCTGAGGGCAGCCAGTTGCAGCTCTTGAGCCTTAGCAGGATTGATAGAATTGGTGTGCTCCGCCAAGAGCTGCTTGAGATACCCCTTTAACTTTTCTTCTGCGGCTCCATTGACCGCCTTTTGCGCTCGCTCTACGGCAATGTCGTGCCTGCCAATGCGTGCGGCATCAAATGCCTCCCGCAACATCACTTGATTGCCATCTAGGTGCCCGCCTTCGACCACTGGAGCATTCACTACGGCATTGCGGCCAGATTGCCGCCATTTATCGTTCTTCTTCAGGCACAGATCTAGAATCGGTCTGAGCTCTTCGATTGGCTTGCCGCGAACCTGCGCGGCAACTCCTTTTCCAAGATTTATCTGTGCTCGCGTTGCCGAAGAAAACATCTCTTCCGCTTCCGGCTGGTGCAACCTTTGCGTCAACCTTCCTCCAAGGAGTAATACGACGCAATGGTCATCGCTGGACCGTACACCGCGCCCCATCCCCTGCTCAATTCGTTGAACCTGGCGGACTAACTGCCTCTTGGTGCCATCAAGAAGCAGCATGTCAAGACGCTCAGCCAATCCGTAGACCTCTGGCAATCCATCAATAACCAACAGTTCACAAGCAGATCCCGGTAGGTCAATTCCATCGTATTTGTTGATAAGAACAGTGAGCCCTACGTGCCCAGCTTTCAGCCGATCTACGCCCGCATGGATAGTATCTTTGTCCAAAATCTGCGCGGCAGCCGCTTTCCAGAATTCAGCTCGCTGCTTGGAAGGAACGATGACGACAACGTTAAGTTCAGCTGCAATGCCAGACACTAGGTCCTTTATCTGATCGACTGTGTATTCAGGGTTGATCTCTTGGGGAGCAAGGATCATACGATCCCCGATGTCTCCGCCCCCCCTAGGGCGAATCGGCTTTGCAACCTCCGAAGCGTCAGCTTTGAAATGGCTGACTAGGATGGTGTCATCCGCCAAAGTGGCGCTCATATATACGCGCCGCTGAGCAGAGTCGAACGCCGGAATTCGGTCTATCGGGACGAAGCGTGGAGCAATTTCCAACCGACCTCCTCCGAACACGCAGGTGCACTGAGCAATGCAATCGCTCAGTAGTGGCCAGCTCCACTCAAGCTCCTTGCCATCTCTTTGCTTGTGCAGTAAGCCGAGCACATTATCTTGGCGGTCATTCCAGGCCCAGTACGGCAAGGTCATTACAATGGACGGATCTCTGGCTTTCACGTCAAGCAGACCAGCCGGAGATTGCGCTTTAAGATCCTCCTCGAACAGTGCCAGCAGCCCGTCGTAGATCGGGCTACCGACTTTGGACTTGATGGAAAACTGTTCATTCACCACTGCTAAGCAAGCATGGGCGTCATCAATGACCACGCAACCTATTGGGATCTTCCTTTCGCCAACACCGAAGACCGAACGGGCGTTAAAAAGCTTGTGGACGTTTGCCACTAATATGGATTTTCCGGCAATGAAGTCTGGATCTTTCTCATCATCGGTAGCTGCTATTCCTAAATCCTTGGCCTCGGCCATTACCTGTGCGACAAGGAACGGATCGGGTGTGATGTATACCGCCGGCTTGATGTTCTCATTAAGCGAGCTTTGGAGGCAGATCAGGCCAACGACCGTCTTGCCTCCGCCAGTATTCATTTTGACCGTAAGATCCTTAGCGGTTCTACGTGCGTACCAAGCGTCGAGCACATCCGATTGCTCGTCAGACGGTCGCTTGAACCGACCATCCCTGTTCAATGTTGTGAAAATTTTGCGCGGATCCGTCTGCTTTACCGCCGCCCCATCGTTCAGCATGTCAAAATCCAAAACCATACAAAGACTCCTATTTGGTAGCGCATCCATTTCTTTGAATTTGAGTCCGAAAGATACGGCTCAAGTGTTGTTTCTTACGATTGAGCTTTCTCTGTGGCGAAATGTCTCCGACACAAAATCGATGAAAGCAACTGCCGATGCAACTGCAAGTCGGGCATGCCGAGGCTGAAGCCCACGATGCTGGCCATCCCGTCCGTGCCCCGTGCCGTATAGGCCGCGCAACTGCGCCAGATTGTTGGTGAGTTGAGTAAGGTTGCGAAGGATCATGCGAATATTCTCCGCCCCCTTCGTCGCGTCAGTGATGCCTTCAGGTACTAGCTGCAGTTCCTTGGTTAGCTTTTTGGTGAGGTCGCCAAGATCATCTGACTTTGTAAACGGTATACCTCTCTTCGTCAAAATGGACTTGCAACATGTCTCTACGAGTTCCTTTGCCGTACCGATGGCTAGGGCTGGATCTCGGTCGACAGCGTTCTCCAGTCGCTCAATTTCCTTTGCCATCCAGCCCGCATTTAAAGCGTCCGCCACAGTCTTAGCACGCAGAACTGCACGGGACGAACTGCTCCGTAGCTGTCGATAAGAAAAACGTGATCGACCGGCGATGCGCTCCTCCTCGTAGAGCTCCCAACCGGCTAGCCGAAGTTGATCGTTGAAGTGGAGTACTAACTTGAGCGCCTCGTCGCGGTCTGGCCGGACTACTGGGTGTACAACCTCGCAGAGAAACCTCAGGAACTGCTCCGCTGGACCGTCAATGAGTCGGAATCGACTATCGGTAAATACCCAGTCGCGCTCCCAATCGTCGTTGTTGTAGCGGTGCTGCCAGATATCTCCGGCTGCGTCCTTATATCGACTGTCCGTCGATGGAAGCTGCTGCAGATCGAACAGACGACTCAGAAACTCAACATCATCCAACTGTCCGTTCCAAGCTACATTCTCCAGTCGGAGCCCATCTAAGACGTTTACACGGATTTGCCGCGGAAGATCTGACGCGTCCGATCGCCAATCAGCGTCCTGCTCCTTTGCCGGCACAATCTTGGCTGAATACCAGTCTTGAGTTTCGTGTTCGATGGCCGTTCTTAGCCTTGCAGTAATTTGCTCTTCCAGCTGGCTTCGCTTCGCGCCTAGGCGGGCATAATCTTGAGCCGGAAGTTTGAACTGAAACTCCAAAATATTTGTGCCACCGTTCCAGTTGTCGTATCCCGTCAACTCAACCTGAGCGGGATAATCGCGCACGATAGAGGCTGCATCACCCATGCCCTCTGCGCGCAGAAGCGCATGGACGGTCGCAAGTGTTTGCTCATTTTCTTCAATTTGTTCCATTGTTCTGTACCCCCCCTCCACTAGTCGTCATGAAGCCTATCTCAGCCAGGGTGGCGGTGCCCGCTTTCGGCCGTTCTCTGCCGATCATGACGACAAAGCACCCTGGTCAAATTCGACGTGAAAAGCTGATCAAATCAGGGTAATTACCCAACGAAAACTCGACCACTCAAACTGGATTTCCTTCGGTTACGGAGTCGCTTCTGAAATCGCGTGCCCTCAGACCGTCATAGACTAACCTCCACGTCTGACGAACGCACAAATGAGGGTTTGCCATGGAACTGCAATGAGGCAGATTGGCAATCACTCACTCGTTCCACCCGAAAAAATACGTGAAAAAAGTTAGATTAGGTAAGTGACTGATTTATGGAAGATAAAACACATGTAACTGTTAACAAGGCTCCGGAAAACGTGAGTGAACAGATCGAGCCCGGCACACTGAGCCACGCTGCGCAGCAACGCCAGCGCGCCAGCCAACTGGCCCAAGCGGTACGGACCGAATTACAGAAAGCCGTGATCGGCCAGAACACCGTGATCGACGACGTCCTCACCGCGCTGATCGCCGGCGGCCACGTACTGCTCGAAGGCGTGCCGGGGCTGGGCAAGACACTTCTTGTGCGCGCCCTCGCCCGCTGCTTCGGCGGTGAGTTCGCACGTATCCAGTTCACCCCGGACCTGATGCCAAGCGACGTCACCGGGCACGCGGTGTACGACATGCAGACCGAGCAATTCAAACTGCGCAAAGGTCCTTTATTCACCAACCTTTTACTGGCCGACGAGATCAACCGCGCCCCGGCGAAAACCCAGGCCGCGCTGCTCGAAGCCATGCAAGAACGACAAGTCACCCTCGAAGGCCGCGCCCTGCCCATCGTGCAACCGTTCATGGTGCTCGCCACACAAAACCCCATCGAACAGGAAGGCACTTACCCGCTGCCGGAAGCCGAGCTTGATCGCTTCATGCTCAAGGTACGCATGGACTACCCCGACGCCGAGCAAGAATTGAACATGGTCCGCCAGGTCAGCCGCTCGACCCGCGCCGACATGCTCGACGTGCAACCGCTGCGCACAGTGTTGCAAGCCAAGGACGTGCTGGCCTTGCAGCGTATTGCCAGCGACCTGCCGCTGGACGATCAGGTGCTCGATTACGCGGTTCGCCTGGCCCGCACCACCCGCAACTGGCCGGGCCTGATCCTCGGTGCCGGGCCTCGGGCCTCCATCGCGCTGGTGCGTTGCGCTCGGGCGCGAGCGTTGTTGCGCGGTGGCGAGTTTGTGATTCCGGATGACATCAAAGGCTGCGCCCTCGCGGTGTTGCGTCACCGTGTGCGGATTGCGCCGGAGCTGGACATCGAAGGGCTGGACGTCGATCAAGTGCTCAAGCAACTGCTCGATCAAGTGCCGGCACCGCGCCTGTGAACATACCCATGTCGAACACAAACCCTGTGGCGAGGGAGCTTGCTCCCGCTCGGCTGCGAAGCAGCCGTAAAACAGGCGGGCGCGGTTTGCCTGACATTGCGCATCGCCCGATGTTGGAGCTGCTTCGCAACCCAGCGGGAGCAAGCTCCCTCGCCACAAAAAACTCTCTTGCCATAAAGTGTGTGCGTCAATGAAACCCTCGCGCCTGTTACTGATCTGGCTTGCATTGCTGCTAGCCATCGGCATCGTGCTGGGCGCGTTGCGGGCATTGGAATTCGCGGTTCCATCGAGCCTGTTGTCGATCAACTGGGGATTGCTGCTGGCACTGCTGGCCTTGGCAATACTCGACGCCGTCCGCCTCAAACGCCTGCCCTCACCCCGCCTCCAACGACAAATGCCCGGTAGCCTTGCACTCGGTCGATGGGGTGAAGTGCGACTGGAGCTCGAACATGACTTCGCTCAGCCACTGACCGTACAGATTTTCGACCATGTACCGGAAGGCCTGAGCTTCGAAAACCTTCCTCTGTCGGTCGAACTGCAACCCGGCCAGCACAGCCAGATCGGTTATCGATTGCGCCCTCTCAAGCGCGGGCACTTCAGTTTCGAACGCTGCGAAATCAACCTGCCGAGCCCATTGGGGCTGTGGTCTGACAAACGCTTGCTCAACGTGGTCGACAACACCCGCGTCTACCCGGACTTCGCCCGTCTATACGGTGGCCAACTGCTCGCGGTGGACAACTGGCTCAGCCAACTCGGCGTGCGCCAACGCCAACGACGCGGTCTGGGTCTGGAGTTCCATCAACTGCGTGAATTCCGCGAAGGCGACAGCCTGCGCCAGATCGACTGGAAAGCCACCGCTCGACAACGCACGCCGATTGCTCGCGAGTACCAGGACGAACGCGACCAGCAGATCATCTTCATGCTCGATTGCGGCCGACGCATGCGCAGCCAGGATGGCGAACTCGCCCATTTCGATCACGCACTGAATGCCTGCCTGTTGCTCAGCTACATCGCCCTGCGCCAAGGCGATGCGGTAGGTCTGAGTACGTTCGCTTGTGACCGACCGCATTACCTCGCCCCGGTCAAAGGCACCGATCAACTCAAGGTCCTGCTCAACACCGTCTACGACCTCAACAGCACCCAACGCCCCGCTGATTACCAAGCCGCCGCCAGCCAACTGCTGGCCCGGCAAAAACGTCGGGCGCTGGTGGTGCTGGTGACCAACCTGCGGGATGAAGACGATGAAGAATTGCTGAGTGCGGTCAAACGCATGGGTAAACAACATCGCGTGCTGGTGGCGAGTTTGCGCGAAGACTTGCTCGACACGCTGCGGCACACGCCGGTGCAAACCTTGCCGGAGGCGCTAGCCTATTGCGGGACGGTGGATTATTTGAATGAACGGGCGGAGCTTCATGAGCGGTTGAGTGCTCATGGGGTGCCGGTGCTGGATGCTCGGCCCTCAGAGTTGGGGGCCGAGCTGGTGACGCGGTATCTGGGTTGGAAAAAAGCCGGAATGATGTAACGGTACCCAGCATAGAAAATAGCTGCTTCACGACCTCGATAGGAAGTGATAGTGGAACTACTTAAGGACGCGATGCAGTGGTCAATTCTTTCCCAAACAGTTTTGAGCATCGGTCATAACCAACAAGCGTTTCGCTCTAAACCGAGGAATAAATCATGGATGAGAAAAATCTATTCACTGCAGTGCTAACCCAGATCTCTCAGAACCAGTTGGCAATGGGTGCAGCAATAGAAGAACTAACCAATTGGGTGGAGAAGCAAGGGGCTACTGAAGTCGCAAGTAACATCCGAGGGGCGCTCCAAACGCTAGATCGAAACCAAAAATTTATCTCTCTGGCGCTTATCTCTGTGTCCACCGACTTTAAAGAAGTACAGCCCCCGAAAAAACCACACTCTGATGAGTGATAAAAATTTTCAATTCTTGCAAATGTCGCTCGACAATTTCTCAAAATTGTAGGGCGCTCTGTGATGAAGGAATAGCTTGGTGGCATGACAAATGTTCATCGTTGGACAGCTCTTTTCCTACTTGAATATTCGAGCAAACGACAACGACTACAAAACCAAGCGCCTCTGCCTACAACTAGCAACGGCCCTGGCTGACTATTGAAGATGGCCGTTCACCCTTAAGGTTCTCCTGTCTCTACCCATTAGCAATTCAAAGGAGTTAACCCGATGTTCAAACCTCCACCCGAGAAATTCGAATCCATCCCCCGTTCGCCCTACGCCACCCTTGACCCTAAAAAGCTCCACGCCGCCGCCAAAAAGGCTCTGAAACACTACCTAAAACAAAACAACACCCAAAACCACTTTACCGACGAACGCACTACCGAGGAACGAGCCATGAAGATGTTCACCGTTGTGTCCGATGCCAACCCCGAAGCCTTGACCATCGAGACCTACGAGACCTTTTCGACGGTCAGCATTCTGCTGCTCGACCTGGCTGAAAGCCTGGACGACAAGCCGCGACACCTGGCGATGGCGATTTATCAGTTGAGTGAGTTGGGGTTGATGCTGGTGGAGAGGTCGCTGAAGAATGAGATGGCGATTGCTACGGCTTAGCTGTTAGTTATTGGTTGTCTGCACTGACGCCATCGCGAGCAAGCTCGCTCCCACAGGGATCTGCGGTGAACACACGTTTTGTGAACAACGCCAGACACTGTGGGAGCGAGCTTGCTCGCGATGGCGGTGGTGAAGACACCGCTGGGCTTCAGGCAGAAGCAGGCAACGGCTGAAAACTGAAGTATTGCTTCAAGGCGCTGACCAATTGCCCATATTCCGGCGGTGCCCGTTGCAGGCTGAACCCGGCGTCATAGTGGTGAGGGGTCGTGTCTTCATGGCACCACAGGCAACACGCCTGAAGATCAATGACCTGCATGCAGCCATCGCGGGCGGGGATTTTCAGGCGCAAATCGAAATCGGCGCCGATCATCATCGGCAACTGACTGATCAGCATCAGCCCGTCTTCGGACACGTTGCCCAGAAAGCCGATGGGTTTGTCAGTGACGCTGTTGAACACTCTTAGAAAATACGGCAGTTGATGCCGCTCGATCCGGCGGTCAGTAAACATGCGCAAATGGCCCAGCAAGGCTCTTAAGCAGAGCCGCACTAATGCTTCGGAACGGGCCTGCTTCTTTTATACAGAGGCATGGGCGCGCTCTCCCCGATCCTGGTGCGACAGTCCATAAAGCTGCTGTCGCTTACTCCTGCCGATCACAGGTGTTGCGTCGATTAGAGGCAAGGCTCTAAACCGATCTATTCGACTATAGCTCACCACCGCCGGTGAGCCAGCCTTTGACCTTTAGAACTGCGTCGGGCGCACGACCGCAGCCGCACTTCGCAGCGGATAGTGACCCAGCGACTGCAAGGTTTCCAGGCGGGCGCGAGCGCGGTAGGCGTATTCACTTTGCGGGTACGAGGCGATGATGAACTGGTAGGTTTGTGCCGCATCGACAAACAGTTTCTGCCGTTCCAGGCACAACCCGCGCATCATCGATGCTTCCGGCCACACGTAAGGCCGAGCTCGGCTGGCGCGTTCGACTTTGGACAGTTCGAGCATCACCTGCTCGCAATTGCCACGGTCATAGGCGCTGTAGGCGTTATTCAAATGATGGTTCATCGACCAACGGGTGCAGCCCGTGACGCTGAGGGCACTGATGGCAAGGGTGGCAATGAGCACGAATCGCATGGGGGTTCTCCTGTCTTGAGCTCTGTATCGACCCGTGGCGCGAAATCTTCAGGAATGTTCGTTTCAATAAACAAACGAATAAGTAGTGCACATGAACAATGACTACACCCGCTGAGCATAGTAGCCTCACTCAGCGCTTGAACTCAGGAGTCTATGCATGTCCGTCCGTCGCACCAAAATCGTCGCTACCCTTGGCCCGGCCAGTAACTCGCCGGAAGTTCTCGAACAGCTGATTCTGGCTGGCCTGGACGTCGCCCGCCTGAACTTCTCCCACGGCACCCCCGACGAGCACAAGGCTCGCGCGAAGCTGGTGCGTGACCTCGCTGCCAAGCACGGCCGCTTCGTCGCCCTGCTGGGTGACCTGCAAGGCCCGAAAATCCGTATCGCCAAATTCGCCAACAAGAAGATCGAGCTGAAGATCGGTGATCAATTCACCTTCTCCACCAGCCATCCTCTGACCGAAGGCACCCAGACCATCGTCGGCATCGACTACCCGGATCTGGTCAAAGACTGCGGCGTGGGCGACGAGCTGCTGCTCGACGACGGCCGCGTGGTCATGCGCGTTGATACCGCCAATGCCACCGAGCTGAACTGCACCGTGCTGATCGGCGGTCCGCTGTCCGACCATAAAGGCATCAACCGTCGCGGTGGCGGCCTGACCGCTCCGGCCCTGACTGAAAAAGACAAGGCCGACATCAAGCTCGCTGCCGAGATGCAAGTCGATTACCTCGCCGTGTCCTTCCCGCGTGACGCCGCCGACATGGAATACGCCCGTCAACTGCGCGACGAAGCCGGCGGTACTGCCTGGCTCGTGGCGAAGATCGAACGCGCAGAAGCCGTGGCCGACGACGAAACCCTCGACGCGCTGATCATGGCATCCGACGCGGTCATGGTTGCCCGTGGTGACCTGGGTGTGGAAATCGGCGACGCCGAGCTGGTGGGCATTCAGAAGAAAATCATTCTGCACGCGCGCCGCCACAACAAAGCTGTGATCGTGGCGACCCAGATGATGGAGTCGATGATCCAGAACCCGATGCCGACCCGCGCCGAAGTGTCCGACGTAGCCAACGCCGTGCTCGACTACACCGACGCCGTGATGCTCTCGGCTGAAAGTGCTGCCGGCCTGTACCCGCTGGAAGCGGTGCAAGCCATGGCGCGCATCTGCATCGGCGCTGAAAAGCACCCGACCAGCAAGACCTCCAGCCACCGCATCGGCAAGGTCTTCGAAAGCTGCGACCAGAGCATCGCCCTGGCGGCCATGTACACCGCCAACCACTTCCCGGGCGTGAAAGCGATCATTGCCTTGACCGAAAGTGGCTACACGCCGTTGATCATGTCGCGCATCCGTTCTTCGGTGCCGATCTACGCGTTCTCCCCGCACCGCGAAACCCAGGCCCGCGCGGCCATGTTCCGTGGCGTCTACACCGTACCGTTCGACCCGGCATCGCTGCCGCCTGAGCAAGTCAGCCAGGCCGCGATCGACGAGTTGCTCAAGCGCGGCGTAGTCGAGAAAGGCGACTGGGTCATCCTGACCAAGGGCGACAGCTACCACACCATCGGCGGCACCAACGGGATGAAAATCCTGCACGTTGGCGACCCGATGGTCTGATTGACCGGTTGCTGAAAAACAAAAGCCCCGCCATGTGAATGGCGGGGCTTTTTGGTTTCTGGGTCTGGAAGATGTGTTGCCTGAGCGGGCCTCATCGCGAGCAAGCTCGCTCCCACATTGGATCTGTGGCGTACACAAAACCCCTGTGGGAGCGAGCTTGCTCGCGATGAGGCCAGCCCTGACACCGCAAATTCAATGCCTGTTGATAAACGCCGACAACGCCGCCATCGCCTCAGGCGAGCGCAACCGTTGGGTGAACTGCGCGCTCTCTTCTTCTATTGCCTTGCGCAGTTGTTCGCGGTCCGGGGCTTTCATCAATTGCTTGCTGATACGCACCGCTTCCGAAGGCAGCGACTCGAAACGCAACGCCATCTCCCGCGCCTTGGCCAGCGCCTCTTCGCCACTGCCCAAGGCTTCGGTCGCAATCCCCCACTGCGCGGCCTGCTCACCACTGAAACCTTCGCCCAGCAATAACAATTCCGCCGCTTTGGCCTGCCCGAGCAATCGCGGCAGGATCAAGCTGGAACCAAACTCCGGGCATAACCCGAGATTAACGAACGGCATCCGAAGACGCGCATCGCGGCTGACATACACCAGATCGCAATGCAGCAACATAGTCGTACCAATGCCCACGGCTGCACCGGCCACGGCGGCGATCACCGGTTTGCGGCATTCGAGCAGGGTGAGCATGAACTGAAACACCGGGCTGTCGAGGTTGCTCGGCGGTTGCTGGATGAAGTCGGCGATGTCGTTGCCAGCGGTGAAGCACTCGGCGCTGCCAGTGATCAGCACGGCGTTGATTTCAGGGTCGGCATCGACCAGTTTCAGCGCTTCGGCCAAGTGGCTGTACATGGCGCGGGTCAGGGCGTTTTTCTTGTCGGGGCGGTTGAGGCGCAGGATCAGCAGGCCGCGCTCACGTTCAAATTGGATGGCATCGCTCATGGTCGGTCTCGCGTCTGAAAATCAGCGCTCAACCGCGGAGAACAAAGACGTCCGCCAGCAGTTGATTGCGCGGCAATCCCGCCAGATACAAGCGCCGGGCAAAGGCGTCGACGCTGTCAGGGGCCCCGCAGAGTAAGGCCAGGGTTTGCCGTGAAACAAGCCGCAGTTGTGCCAAAGCCTCTGGCAACTCGGCCGCTGTCCACAGCTCGATGCTCAGGTTCGGGCGGCTGGCGGCCATGGCCTGCAGGGGTTTGGCGAGGTAATGCGCCTCGGCATCATGGGCCAGATGAATGACGCGAATGGCACCTTGGTGATCTTGCCGCAGCGCTTCACGCAAGATACCGAACAACGGCCCCAAACCCGTGCCGGCGGCCAATAGCCAAAGCGGTCGGGTGTTCCAGTCCGGGTCGTATTGCAGCGCCCCGCCGCGCAATTCGCCGAGGCGGATTGGATCGCCGATTTTCAGCTGACGGGCTGCGTCGCTGAATTCCCCCGGCTGGCGACAATCAAGATGGAACTCCAGAAAGCGGTCTTCTTCGGGCAGGCTGGCCAATGAATACGGCCGCGCCACGTTGCCCGCCCACAACACCAGATGCTGCCCGGCGCTGTAGCGCAAAGGGCTTTGAGGGGTCAGTCGCAAACGCAACACACTGGCGCTTAACCAATCGACAGCCGCCACCTCGGCCGGGCGGCCGTCCTGTTGCGGATCGAAGGTGTGCACCTGCAAGTCCTCGACCACCTGACACTGACACGCCAGGCGCCAACCTTGCTGACGCTGCTCCGCGCTCAAGGCATCGGGTCGGCTGTCACTCGGCAGCCCTTGGACACATTGCACCAGACAGGCATGGCAACTGCCGGCGCGACAGCTGTAGGGCACAGACACGCCGTTTTGATTCAACGCATCGAGCAGGTTGCTGCCCGCAGCCACCGACCATTGGCGTTCGCCGACCCGTAACTCAGGCATCGACGTTCTCCCACGCGGCTGCGCAACGATTGCGGCCGTCACGCTTGGCGCGATAAAGCGCCTGGTCGGCGCGCTGCAAGGCTTCATCGAGATCGTCGCCCAGTTCGAGCAACGTCATGCCCGCCGACAAGCTGAGATGGGCGACGTTGAGTCCGATCAGTTCTACATCGGTGAACGCAATGCGCAGCCGCTCGCAACAGGAGGTCAAGCGCTCGGCGTTGCAATCGGGTAACAGCACGACGAATTCTTCGCCACCGTAACGGGCCAGAACATCGCCTTCGCGCAAGCAGGCGGTGGCCACGGCGGCAAAGGCTTGCAGCACCTGATCACCGGCGGCATGGCCGTGCACATCGTTGATCCGTTTGAAATGGTCGAGGTCGATCAGCGCCAGGCCATGCATGACACCCGCGTCCATGGCCTTCAGCTCACGGGAGGCCAGGCGAAGGAAATGCCGGCGATTAAACAGCCCGGTCAGTTCGTCAGTGGCCACCAGGTCTTCGAGCTGGCGCATCATCCCGCGCAGGGTGTCCTGATGCGCCTGCAAGGCAAATCGGCGCTGACGCATGCGTTGACGGGAGGCCTGGACGTGACGGGCATAAAGTTCCAGCCAGACCAACACGATGAGCAGCACGCACACCTGCAATGCGGCCAGCGCCGGGTCGGGTAATTGGAAGTGGTAGCCCTCCCACAGCGTGATCGCGCTGAAACTGAAAAACACCAACAGCGCGCACCGTAAAAAGGCAAGGCGCGAAAGATGGAACAACCCGAACAGCAGAATCAGCACGTAGAACACCAGGAACGCGCCGCGTGCCTCGTCCAGATTGGCGATCAGCCAGGTTTGCCAACCCAGCCCCAACAACACTTGCGCTTCAGTCAGGCTGGGGTCGGAAAAACGCAGGTTGCAGCCACTGTAAAACACCGCAAACAACGCCGCCTGACTGATGACCACCAGCGCACTGCCTATGGCCACGTTGGGCAGGGATTCATCGTAATGACCGGTGAAAAACGCCAGCCACAACAGCAACAAAGCCAGAGCGTAGGTGCCGGCTGCGAGGGCAAAGCGTTTGAGCAACAAGCGCTGGATGGCGTTATGGGTCAATCGTTGACTCACCGTGCGAAGGAGGCTGCTTGAGTGTCCTACTCTACAGACCGAATGCCACTTTAGTAGCGTGCCTGATAAATGACCATTCAATTTTAAGGGCGGACAACTGGCGTCAATGCCATAACCCCGTTTCCGTAGACACCACATTCCTTGTAGCAGCTGGCGAAGCCTGCGTTCGGCTGCGCAGCAGTCGTGAAATCATGCACCGCGATATGTCAGGTAAACCGCAGTGTTTGTTTTAACGACTGCTTCGCAGCCGAACGCAGGCTTCGCCAGCTGCTACAGGGATCGTGTGCGGTATGCGACCAACGATTGACTACCGGCGGGTGTACCCGCCCCCGAGGCGCGTTATACTGCCGCGCCTTTTTAGCGTCGCGCCAGCAGCCCCGGCGTGCCTTGTAAAGGTGCTTGCAATCGACCGATGCACCCAAGCTGCAAGCACCTTATTGAATGTTCCCGTCTTTTAGAGGAGCGCGACTCATGACCGTGATCAAGCAAGACGACCTGATTCAGAGCGTTGCCGACGCCCTGCAGTTCATTTCCTATTACCACCCCGTTGACTTCATCCAGGCGATGCACGAGGCCTACCTGCGCGAAGAATCGCCGGCAGCTCGCGATTCGATGGCGCAAATCCTGATCAACTCGCGGATGTGCGCCACCGGCCACCGCCCGATTTGCCAGGACACCGGCATCGTTACCGTCTTCGTTCGCGTGGGCATGGACGTACGTTGGGATGGCGCCACCATGGGCCTGGACGACATGATCAACGAAGGCGTGCGCCGGGCTTACAATCTGCCGGAAAACGTCCTGCGTGCTTCGATCCTCGCCGACCCGGCGGGCGCTCGTAAAAACACCAAGGACAACACCCCGGCCGTTATCCACTACTCCATCGTTCCGGGTAACACCGTGGAAGTGGACGTGGCAGCCAAGGGCGGCGGTTCCGAGAACAAGTCGAAAATGGCCATGCTCAACCCGTCCGACTCGATCGTCGACTGGGTGCTGAAAACCGTTCCAGAAATGGGCGCTGGCTGGTGCCCACCGGGCATGCTCGGCATCGGCATCGGCGGTACCGCCGAGAAAGCCGCCGTCATGGCCAAGGAAGTGTTGATGGAGTCCATCGACATTCACGAGCTGAAAGCACGCGGCCCGCAGAATCGTATCGAAGAGATGCGCCTGGAGCTGTTCGAGAAGGTCAACCAACTGGGCATCGGCGCCCAGGGCCTGGGTGGCCTGACCACCGTGCTCGACGTGAAGATCATGGATTACCCGACCCACGCCGCTTCGTTGCCGGTGTGCATGATCCCGAACTGCGCCGCCACCCGTCACGCGCACTTCGTGCTTGACGGTTCCGGCCCGGCCTCGCTGGAAGCGCCACCGCTGGACGCCTACCCGGAAATCGTCTGGGAAGCCGGCCCGTCGGCTCGTCGCGTCAACCTCGACACCCTGACCCCGGAAGACGTGCAGAGCTGGAAGCCGGGCGAAACCGTCCTGCTCAACGGCAAGATGCTCACCGGTCGCGACGCCGCGCACAAGCGCATGGTCGAGATGCTGAACAAGGGTGAAACCCTGCCAGTGGACCTGAAAGGTCGCTTCATCTACTACGTCGGCCCGGTTGATCCGGTGCGCGAAGAAGTGGTTGGCCCTGCCGGTCCGACCACCGCCACGCGGATGGACAAGTTCACCCGTCAGATCCTCGAGCAAACCGGCCTGTTGGGCATGATCGGCAAATCCGAGCGCGGCCCAACCGCAATCGAAGCGATCAAAGACCACAAAGCCGTTTACCTGATGGCGGTCGGCGGCGCGGCTTACCTGGTGGCACAAGCCATCAAGAAATCCCGCGTGGTGGCTTTCGCCGAACTGGGCATGGAAGCGATCTACGAGTTCGACGTGAAAGACATGCCGGTTACTGTTGCGGTTGATAGCAAGGGTGAGTCGGTACACATCACCGGTCCTGCTATCTGGCAGAAAAAGATCAGTGAAAGCCTGGCGGTGGAAGTGCAGTAAGCGCTTCGACTAACAAGTAAAAGGCGACATGAGCCATGCTCTTGTCGCCTTTTTTAATGGTCGTTTATATATATAGGCTGAGGTAGGTGGATTTGAGCGTGGGAATGCCTAACTTCGTCATGATATGGTGCCCCCCCCGCACACTTGTGTAACGCCAAGCATGTTTGAGTCTTCTCGCTCCTTGCGCATAATGCTGTACACCCTTCTTATCCTCGTCGGCGCTGCGATCGCGGCCACCGTGTCAATACGTCACGCAGAACGCCAGGCCTTGGTCGAAGACGCTGCCCGCGCCAATCAGCAACTGGCGTTGTACGCCAACTCCCTGCACACCCTGATCGATCGCTACCGCGCCCTGCCCGCTGTGCTCGCGCTGGACCCGGAGTTGCGTTCCGCGCTCAACGGACCGGTGACGCCCGAACAGCAAGACGCACTGAACCGCAAACTGGAAAAGATCAACGGCGCCGCCGAATCGTCGACCCTGGAACTGCTCGACCACACCGGTCTGGCGGTGGCCGCCAGCAATTGGCGTTTGCCTAGCAGTTACGTCGGCCACAACTACGGCTTTCGCCCCTACTTCAGCCAGACACGCACCCAGGGCACCGGGCGCTTTTACGCGGTGGGCGTGACCAGCGGGATTCCCGGTTACTTCCTGTCCAGCACAGTCACCGGGGACAGCGGTCAGTTCCTCGGCGCGATGGTGGTAAAACTCGAATTTCCAGAACTGGAGAGGGAATGGCGTCAGGGCAGCGACACGCTGCTGGTCAGCGATGCACGCGGGATTATCTTCATCGCCAACCAGCCGGGCTGGCGCTATCGGCTGTTGAAACCGCTGAGTGACAGCGATCACGCCGAACTCAAGGTCACCCGCCAATACGACAAACAACCGCTGACACCGCTCGAATATCAATCGGTGCGGCGCTTTGACGACAACAGTGATCTGACGCGGGTCGTGGGGCCTGACGGAACGGCGAATTACCTGTGGGAATCGCTGCCGCTGAGCACTGAAGGCTGGACGTTGCACCTGCTGCGCCGCCCGCAAATCGCATTCGAAGACATCCGCAACGCCGGGCTCGCCGCCGCCGGGTTGTGGCTGGCGGTGGTGTTTCTGTTGCTGTTCCTCAATCAGCGCTGGCGTCTGGCGAAAATGCGCCAGCGCAGTCGCGAAGAACTCGAACAACTGGTGGAAGAGCGCACTCGCGACTTGCGCACCGCTCAAGATGGTCTGGTGCAATCGGCCAAGCTCGCCGCGCTCGGCCAGATGTCTGCCGCGCTGGCCCATGAAATCAACCAGCCGTTGACCGCCCAGCGCATGCAGCTTGCTACTCTGAGGCTGCTGCTCGATCACGGTCGGGTCGACGACGCTTACAAGGCGCTCAAACCGGTGGATGACATGCTGACACGCATGGCCGCCCTCACCGGTCACCTGAAAACCTTCGCCCGCAAAAGCCCCAGCGGTTTACGCGAACGCCTGGATTTGGCGGCGGTGGTGGACCAATCGTTGCAGCTGCTCGACACAAGGTTGCGCGATGAACAGGTCAGCACGGTGCTGCACCTGACGCGCCCGGCGTGGGTGCGTGGCGATGCGATTCGTCTGGAACAGGTGCTGATCAATTTGCTGCGCAATGCCCTGGACGCCATGCACGATAAACCGTGCAAGCGCCTGGAAATCCGTCTCGAAGCCAACGAACAACTCTGGCGCCTGACCGTCACCGACAACGGTGGCGGCATTGCCGAAGAACACTTGGCCAACGTGTTTGATCCGTTCTTCACCACTAAACCGGTGGGCGATGGCCTGGGCCTCGGGCTGGCCGTATCCTTTGCCATCGTTCACGAATCGGGCGGACGCCTGAGCGCCGACAATCATGCAAACGGCGCGGTGTTCACCGTGACTTTGCCCATCGACCTGGAGGCTCCTGGCTCATGTTGAATTCAGTGATGGTGGTCGACGACGAAAGCAGTATTCGCAGCGCCGTCGAACAATGGCTGAGCCTGTCGGGGTTCGAGGTGCAGTTGTTCAGCCGCGCCGATGAGTGCCTGGCGCAACTGCCGAAGCATTTCCCCGGGGTGATCCTCAGTGACGTGCGCATGCCGGGCATGACCGGCCTGGAACTGCTGGCCGAGGTTCAGAGGCGCGATGCCGACTTGCCGGTGATTCTGCTGACCGGTCACGGCGATGTGCCGATGGCGGTCGAAGCGATGCGCGATGGTGCCTACGACTTCCTTGAAAAACCCTTCAGCCCCGAAACCCTGCTCGGCAGTCTGCGCCGTGCGCTGGACAAGCGGCGGCTGGTGCTGGAAAACCGCGCCCTGCACGAGCAGGCGGACAACCGAGCCAAACTCGATGCGACGTTGCTGGGCGTGTCCCGTGGTTTGCAGACGCTGCGTCGGCAAGTGCTGGACCTGGCGACGCTGCCGGTCAATGTGTTGATTCGCGGTGAAACCGGCAGCGGTAAGGAGTTGGTTGCCCGTTGCCTGCACGACTTCGGGCCACGCGCCGACAAACCGTTTGTGGCGCTGAACTGTGCGGCGATCCCCGAGCAGTTGTTCGAGGCCGAGCTGTTCGGTCACGAGAGCGGCGCGTTCACCGGCGCCTCGGGCAAACGCATCGGCAAGCTCGAATACGCCGATGGCGGCACGCTGTTTCTCGATGAAATCGAAAGCATGCCGCTGGCTCAGCAGGTGAAATTGCTGCGGGTGTTGCAGGAGCAGAAGCTGGAGCGGTTGGGCTCGAATCAGAGCATCCGCGTGGATTTGCGGATCATCGCCGCGACCAAACCCGACTTGCTGGATGAAGCCCGGGCCGGACGCTTTCGCGAGGACCTGGCCTATCGGTTGAACGTGGCCGAGTTGCGGTTGCCGCCGTTGCGTGAGCGGCGTGAAGACATTCCACTGTTGTTCGAGTCGTTTGCACAAAATGCCGCCGAACGTTTGGGGCGCACTTTTCCACCGCTGAGCGGCCCGCAGTTGAGCCACCTGCTGAGCCACGACTGGCCGGGCAATGTGCGCGAATTGGCGAACGTTGCTGAGCGGCAAGTGTTGGGGCTGGGCGAGCCGGAACCGGCGGGCATTGATCCTGGGCAATCGCTGGCGGCGCAGCAGGAAGCGTTTGAAGCGCATTGTCTGCGCGCGGCGTTGACCCGGCATAAGGGCGATGTGAAAGCGGTGTTGGAAGAGCTGCAGCTGCCGCGCCGTACGTTCAATGAAAAGATGCAGCGGCATGGGTTGACCCGCGAGATGTTTTTGCGGGACAGCTGATTTTTTGTGGTGCTTGATCTGGCCTCATCGCGAGCAAGCTCGCTCCCACATTTGAATTGTGTACACCAGCCCCTTGTGGGAGCGAGCTTGCTCGCGATGGGGCCAACACTGGCGAAACAACTTCATGCTTGAGTAAGCGATTTTTCGCCCACTCAAAATACTTAATAAGCGGATTTCCGCTCACTCAAGTTTCAAAACCCCTCTAAACCGGCCCTCCTCCCCTTGGCACATCTCCTGCTATAGCCCAAGCAGGCTGCGTTTCAACGCGCTCCACAAAAACAATTAAATGAAGGATCCGTCATGGATAACTCACAAACCCTGCCTCTTGGGTCGGCAGCTTCGCCTGCCAAAGAAAGAACCACTGCCAGTCGCATCAAATCGATCTTCAGCGGCTCTGTCGGCAACATGGTCGAGTGGTACGACTGGTATGTCTACGCCGCCTTCTCCCTGTACTTCGCCAAGGCCTTTTTCCCCAAAGGCGACACCACCGCACAACTGCTGAACACCGCCGCGATCTTCGCCGTGGGCTTCCTGATGCGCCCGATCGGTGGCTGGCTGATGGGCCTCTACGCCGACAAGGCCGGTCGCAAGAAAGCACTGATGGCTTCGGTGTATCTGATGTGTTTCGGCTCGCTGCTGATTGCCCTGAGCCCTGGTTATGAAACCATCGGCATTGGCGCACCGATCCTGCTGATTTTCGCCCGCCTGCTGCAGGGCCTGTCGGTCGGTGGCGAGTACGGCACCTCGGCAACGTACCTCAGCGAGATGGCGACCAAGGATCGTCGCGGCTTCTACTCCAGCTTCCAGTACGTGACCCTGATCTCCGGCCAGCTCATCGCGTTGGCGGTGCTGATCGTGCTGCAACAGACCCTGACCACTGAAGAGCTGTACGCCTGGGGCTGGCGCATCCCGTTCGCCATCGGCGCGCTGTGTGCCGTGGTCGCGCTGTACCTGCGTCGTGGCATGGAAGAAACCGAGTCTTTCACAAAGAAAGAGAAGGCCAAGGAAAGCGCCATGCGCACCTTGATGCGCCATCCGAAGGAACTGATGACCGTGGTCGGCCTGACCATGGGCGGCACCCTGGCGTTCTACACCTACACCACGTACATGCAGAAATACCTGGTGAACACCGTCGGCATGAGCATCTCCGACTCCACCACTATTTCGGCCGCCACGCTGTTCCTGTTCATGTGCTTGCAACCGCTTGTTGGCGGGCTCTCGGATAAAGTCGGTCGCCGGCCGATCCTGATTGCCTTCGGTATTCTCGGGACGCTGTTCACCGTGCCGATCCTGACCACCCTGCACACCGTGCAGACCTGGTGGGGCGCGTTCTTCCTGATCATGGCGGCGCTGATCATCGTCAGCGGCTACACCTCGATCAACGCAGTGGTTAAAGCCGAACTGTTCCCGACCGAAATCCGTGCGCTGGGCGTCGGCCTGCCGTACGCGCTGACCGTGTCGATCTTCGGCGGCACCGCTGAATACATCGCGCTGTGGTTCAAGAGCATCGGTATGGAAACCGGTTACTACTGGTATGTCACCGCGTGTATTGCCGTGTCGTTGCTGGTCTACGTGACCATGAAAGACACCCGCAAACATTCGCGGATCGAGACGGACTGACAGTCACATTGATGGTGGCTGTACTGGCCTCATCGCGAGCAAGCTCGCTCCCACATTGGATCTGCGTACACCAGACCCTTGTGGGAGCGAGCTTGCTCCGGGCGGCGTTCCGACGATGGCCGCACCTCGGTTTCAAGTCGACCCCCTCCAGCAGATAACGATCGGTTAATGCTCCCGCAGGATTCTGCGGCTGACCGCATCCAAATCAACGCATCGCACGTATATCGGTTACAGGCCCTGAATCAGCGCCTGAACGTATTGATCGCGAACGAACCTGGAGTACACACCATGAAAATCCAACTGATCCTCGCCCTGACCCTTTCTGTATTGGCTGCCAACACCTTTGCCGCTGATGGTTATGACAAAACCGGTTCGGCCTCTTTCTCCTCCGAAGCCAGCGCCTCCGTCGAACGCGCCCATTCAGACACCTATGCCGCTGATGGTTTTGACAAAACCGGCACCGCAGAAGCCATCGGCTAATAGCTGGAGGAACGTTCACAGCCCGGCTTCGGCCGGGCTTACTCGTTTCTGGAGGAACACAAATGCCGGAATCGACACAAAACCCTGTGGGAGCGAGCTTGCTCGCGATAGCTGACTGACATCCAACATAGAAGTCGCCTGTTACACCGCTATCGCGAGCAAGCTCGCTCCCACATTTGGATCTCATCGCTGGAAATTATCCGTCCGTCCTTGCACCATGACCGCCTCCCGAGCCCCCCAGGAATTTACGCCATGGCTGACGACATCCATTTCTACGAACCCGCCAACGGCCACGGCCTGCCGCATGACCCGTTCAATGCCATCGTCGGCCCGCGTCCCATTGGCTGGATTTCCTCTCAGGATGCCGATGGCCGCCTGAACCTGGCGCCCTACAGCTTCTTCAACGCGTTCAACTACATTCCGCCGATCATTGGTTTTTCCAGTGTCGGGCGCAAAGACAGCCTGAATAACATCGAGCGAACCGGCGAATTCGCCTGGAACCTCGCGACCCGTCCGCTGGCCGAGCAGATGAACCAGTGCTCTGCCATGGTCGGGCCTGAGGTCAACGAGTTCGAGCTGTCCGGGCTAACCCCGGCAGCGTCGAAAATCATTCAGGTGCCACGCGTCGCCGAAAGTCCGGTGTCCTTCGAGTGCAAGGTCACGCAGATCATTCAGTTGCAGCGGGCCGATGGCAACGTGGTGCCGAGCTGGCTGATTCTCGGCGAAGTGGTCGCCGTGCATATCGCCAAATGGCTGTTGAAGGATGGGGTGTACGACACCGCCGCGGCAGAACCAATCCTGCGCGGCGGCGGGCCAGCGGATTATTTCCAGCTGGGGCCTGAGGCATTGTTCAAGATGTATCGCCCGGGGGCGGTCAAGTAATTACCAGATCAGGTCGCCGTCTTCGCTGACGTCTTTGAGGTGTGTCAACTGCAGCGCAGCGGCTTCATCGGCCTCGCGGGCAGTTTTGAAGGTCTGTTCTTCGAGCAGCTTGTGAAAGCGCGGTGCACCCGAACCACCGATGGCCTTGGTGGCGATTGCGGCGTTATAACCGCCTTCACGGGGTACTACGGCAGATACAGCTTCGAAGGTTTCAAAGGCTTTGCGTGCCATGTCGTGGATCCTGGCTGAATGGAGAATTGAGCCATTAAACCCTCAACCCGCCATTTTGTGTACCCACGACTGGGACTGCCCCTGCGCTTGGGCGGCCGACACGTCCTTGAAGGTATGAAAATCCAGGCTGTTGACCACCAGGTCCTGCACCAATCCGGCAAAAATCTGCATGGCCGGGGTGCTGAAATAAGCGGTCATGGCCTGCTGGTTCATCCAGAAACCGGACACCAGCCACAACTCCGGATCGCACTGCGAATGTTGCAGGGCAAAATTCAGGCAACCCGGTGCGCTGCGGGACGGCTCGATCAAGGCGCTCAGGCGCGCACCGAGTTCCGCCGAACGCCCGGCGCGGGCGCGGACAAAGGCCATATGACTGACGGGGATCTGCGTAGACATGTTCAACCCTCCCAGGTACTCGAGTGGCAGCCGTGGGACGGGCTGCGACAGGATCCAAGGTTAAGCGCGCCCTTTCCATCGCGGTTAGTCGATTCCTGCCGGCTTGTTGCACAATCCTGCGCGGCTTCTCGAAAAACCCGTAACAACCTGTAAAAGCTTTCGTGCCAATGAAACAG
Organism: Pseudomonas sp. LBUM1645; assembly: GCF_059716185.1. NCBI lineage: Bacteria > Pseudomonadati > Pseudomonadota > Gammaproteobacteria > Pseudomonadales > Pseudomonadaceae > Pseudomonas > Pseudomonas sp. LBUM1645. The sequence goes on along the minus strand of NZ_CP166811.1, from coordinate 1,331,605 downwards.
GGCTTTCAAGCAAGTTTTCCTTGGGTTGCCCGGTCATAGAGGCACCGTTAACACACGCCATGCAGAATCAGGCAAGGTTGAGGCAGGATGTGTCTACCGCTTCGTCTTGCACAAATTTAAGCTCAGCTCATTACCAACGCCTTGCCGAGGATGCCTAGCATGTCGTCGCTCGATCATTTTCAAGCCCCGCTGGACGCCGAAATGGAGAAACAGCGCGCGGAACTGGCCGCTATCATTCGCCAAAACACGGCGGAGGATGGCACTTATGCGACTGCCGTCGGCTCGCTCTTCATGTCTCGCCATAGCAAGTCTCATGAGTTTGCCCCGGTACTGGCGCAACCCGCGCTGTGCATCATGGCGCAGGGCCGTAAAGAGGTCAGGCTGGCCGATGAATACTTCAATTACGATCCGCTGAATTACCTGGTGGTCTCGGTCTCGATGCCACTGAGCGGACGAGTGGTGAACGTCACGTCTGAAGAACCGATCCTCGCGGTACGGCTGGATATCGACCCGGCGGAAATTACCGCGCTGATTGCCGATGCCGGCCCTCTCGGTGTGCCCACCCGGCCAACGGGACGCGGCTTGTATGTCGAACGGATCGACACCGCGATGCTCGACGCGGTGTTGCGTCTGGCGCGTTTGCTGGATGCACCAAAAGACATCGCCATGCTCGCACCGCTGATTCGCCGGGAGATTCTTTATCGGTTGTTGCGCAGTCAGCAGGGTCATCGGCTGTACGAGATTGCGATCGCCAACAGCCAGAGCCATCGCATCAGCCAGGCGATCAAATGGCTCAACGGCAACTATGAACAGCCGCTGCGCATCGATGATCTGGCGAAGGAAGTGAACCTGAGTGTGTCGACGTTGCATCACCGGTTCAAGGCGATGACGGCGATGAGTCCATTGCAGTATCAGAAGCAACTGCGCCTGCAAGAAGCGCGGCGGTTGATGCTGGCGGAAGGGTTGGAGGCTTCGGCGGCGGGGTATCGGGTGGGGTATGAAAGTCCGTCGCAATTTAGCCGGGAGTACAGCCGGTTGTTTGGGGCTCCGCCGCTCCGGGATTTGGCGCGGTTGCGGTTGACCGTCTGATCTGATTTTTGTGCTGGTTTTGCCGGCCTCATCGCGAGCAAGCTCGCTCCCACAGGGGTCTGGTGTACACCGATCCACTGTGGGAGCGAGCTTGCTCGCGATGGGGCCAGTCAGTCAGGCGCCGAGCACCCGGCACGCCTCAGCCGGAAGGGTCACCGACACCGGATTCCCTATGCTCAACCCAAACCCCTGACACGGCGTGCTCAACGCCGTAAACGACACCCCGGAACACTCCACGGTCGTCTCAATTGTCGCGCCAATATCGCGCACAAACGTCACCTTACCGAGCAACCGATTCCCCGCCGTCGCCTGTGGATGCGACAGTTGCAGGTCCTCAGGGCGAATCAGCATCTTCACTTTCTCACCGACCACAATGCTGCTGCAGATCGGCACTTCCAGCGCATCGCCGCCCGGCAACCCAACCTTCCCGTTGCCCAGCGCGGTGGCCGGGAAGATATTCCCTGAACCGATAAAGTCCGCGACAAATTCATTGGCCGGGTGACGATAAATCTCAATCGGCGTGCCCACTTGCTGCACGCGATGTTCACCCAATACCACGACGATATCCGCCATGGTCATGGCTTCACGCTGGTCGTGGGTCACCATGATGGTGGTGATGTTCAAGCGTTGTTGCAGCTGACGGATTTCCACCTGCATCGATTCACGCAGCTTGGCGTCCAGCGCCGACAGCGGTTCGTCGAGCAGGAGGATTTTCGGGTGATTGGCAATTGCACGGGCAATCGCCACGCGCTGACGTTGGCCACCAGAGAGTTTCGACACCGGACGATCAATCATTTCCTGCAACTGAATCAGTTGCAGCAACTCCACCACCCGCGCCTGCTGATCAGCCTTGCTGACGCCACGCAGTTTCAGCGGATAGGCGATGTTCTCCCCCACCGTCATGTGCGGGAACAGCGCCAGCGATTGAAACACCATGCCGAAATTACGTTGATGCGCCGGGGTGTGGCCGATGTCTTCACCGTCCAGGCGAATCTCGCCGCCGCTCAGGGTTTCAAGCCCTGCGATCATTCGCAGCAACGTGGTTTTGCCGCAGCCCGACGGGCCGAGAAAACACACCAGTTTGCCCTCAGGCAAATGCAGGTTTACATCCTTTACCGCGCAGGCCGAGCCGTAATGTTTCTCGACGTTTTCCAGAATCAGACCAGTCATGTTGCACCTCAAGAATCAGAACGAAACGCCACCTTCACCAACCAGCTTCTCCAACGCCCAGATCAGGACGAAGTCGATCAGCACGATCAGCACGGCAAACGAGAAAACGGTAGGGTCGAGCGATGACACGGTGCGGCTGTACATCCAGATCGGCACGGTCATGACGTCGATGGTGTAGAGGAAGTAGGTCACGGTGAATTCGTTGAACGAGACGATGAACGCCAGCAGCATCCCCGCCAGAATCCCCGACTTCATCAACGGCACCACCACATCGATAATCGCCCGGGTCGGCGAAGCACCGAGCATCTGCGCGGCCTCTTCGACTTCGCTGCCGATGGAGAGCATCGCGGCGGTGCAGTTTTTCACCACGAACGGTAACGCCAGGATCACGTGGGCAATCACCAGCCGCGACGTAGTGATTTGAAATGGCAGGCTGTCGAACACCAGCAGCAACGCCAGCCCCAACACCACCATCGGAAACACCAATGGCAGCGACATCAGTTGCAGCGCCACGGCCTTGCCACGGAACTCACAACGGGTCAGTGCGTAAGCGGCCGGTACCGCGACAATCGTCGCGAAGACCATAGTCAGGCACGCCACCATCAGGCTGGTGGTCATGGCTTTGCCGAGGCTCAGCACATCGCTGGAGTCCGGCGATACGAAGGTATTCCAGGCGGCTTTGTACCATTGCAGGCTGTAGCTGCTCGGGGGGAAGTCGAGGTTCGACGCACCGCTGAACGACATCACGATCATGGTCAGGATCGGCAACACCGCCAGCAGCAGGATGAAGCCCGACAGGATCCCGGCAAACTTGCCGGTCTCGCCGGGCAGCAGCCCATAACGTTTCTTGGTCAGGGTGCTCATTGGGAAGCCTCCAGCATGCGCCGACGACGGCCAGTGATGTATTCGGACAAGGTCATGATCGCGAGCGTGGTGACAATCAGCACCACACCGGCAGCGGAGGCGGCGGGCCAGTTCATCAGCGGGGCGATCTGGTCATGGACCATCACGGCCAGCATCGGCACGCGACGGCCACCGAGCAGCAAAGGCACCACGAAACTGCTGGCGTTGTAGGCGAATACCAACGTCGCACCGGTAATGATCCCCGGCATGCTCATCGGCAGCACCACTTGGCGGAACACCTGAAAACGGCTGGCGCCCAGAGTTGCAGCGGCTTCTTCATAAGTACGGGCGACGCCGCGCATGGCGCTGGCAATCGGCAGCACGGCCAGCGGGAACGCGGTTTGCACCAGGCCCATCAGTACGCCGTTCTGGTTGTAGAGCAGCATGATCGGGCGCTTGATCAGGCCCAGGCCCATCAGTGCCTGATTGAGCATTCCGCCAGGACCGAGAATCACCAGCCAGCCGTAGCTTTGCAGCAGCAGGTTGACCAGCAATGGCAGCAGCACCGCCGCGAGGAAGATCCGTCGCACAAACGGTGAGGTCAGCCGCGACATGGTGTAGGCCACCGGGATCGCCAGCACGACCGCGATCACTGCGCTGATCAAGGCCAGACGCAGGGTCAGCAGCAAGGATTTGAGGTAATACGGTTCCAGCAGTTGCGCGTAACTGGCCAGGCTGAACCCGGTCCATTCCGCGCCTTTGGTGCCCACGCTCATGCGCAGTACCAGCAGGCTGGCGGCGATCAATACGCCCAGAAACAGCATCGACGGCGAGAGGAAAAACCAGGCACGCGTCGTCGGCGAAACACCCCGATTGACGCGCACAGGAGCGGCGGCGACCGGATGAGTCAGAGGTTGGTGTTCCATAGCAAGGGTCTCGTCAATGGAAGATCTTGGCGAGTGCTGCGCACTCGATCGCGGGCAAGCCATGCTCCTACAGGTAAGGCGCTGCTCTTGTAGGAGCAAGGCTTGCCCGCGATGAGGTTCGAAGAACCTCCCGGCGATTCAGATCAGGAAGAAAAGATTTCCGTGTAACGACGAATCCATTGGTCATGCACGGAGGCCAGGAAGGCGTTGTCGTGCATGATCGCCTTCTCGGCAATCTGCTCAGGCGTGAGGATGTACGGGCTCTTGCGTGCTTCGGCAGAGATGATCGCCTTCGAGTTGACCGGACCGTTGTAGATGTCCTCAGCCATCTTGCCCTGCACCAGTGGGTCCAGAGAGTGGTTGATGAAGGCGTAGGCCAGGTCGGTGTCGCCCGGACGATTCTTCGGCATCACCGAGAGCATCAGGTCGGTGTAGAAACCTTCCTTCATGCCGAAGGTGGCGCCCAGACCGTAAGCCGGGTCGCGGATTTGTTTCGGGAAGAATGCCGGTGCGTACAAGCCGCCCATGTCCAGGGAGCCGGTACGGAACAGTTCGGCGATCTGGTTCGGGTTTTCACCCAGGGTGACTACGCGATCTTTCAGCTCGGCGAGCTTCTTGAAACCAGGCTCGATGTTGTGTTCGTCACCACCGGCCAGTTTGGCGGCGATGATGATCAGGTCCATCGCTTCGGTCCAGTTCGGCGGCGGCAGGAAGATGTTCGGCGCCAGCTCGGGATCCCACAGGGAGGCATAGCTGTCCGGTGCTTCCTTGATGGTGCGGGTGCTGTAGACCAGGCTGTTGCACCAGAGCAGGTAACCGATGCCGTGGCCATTGGCGCCGGTGCGGTATTTCTCCGGCACGTCGACCAGGTTGGGAATGCGGTTGAGGTCAGGTTTTTCCAGCAGGTTGGCCGCGGCCAGACCTTCGGCGCCGACGCCTGCCAGGGTGATGATGTCGTACTGCGGACGATCACCGCCGGCCTTGAGTTTGGCGACCATTTCCGAGGTGCTGCCGGTGCGGTCAGCGATGACCTTGCAACCGTATTTGTCTTCGAAGGTTGCCGCGATGTTGCGCAGTGCGGCGAGACCGGTGTCATCCGACCAGGTCAGCAAACGCAGGGTCTTGCCCTGGAAGCGTGTGTCACTGGCATTGGCCTTGACGAAGGGCAAACTCATGGCCGCCGCGGCTACGGACGCCACGCCCACGGTTTTAATGAATTGACGTCTGTTTAAATCATGCTCGCCCATGAAGGACTCCCTTTGTTTTTGTAAGTATGAGGTTGGTCGCAACCGTTGCATCCGCGCGCCCAGATCAGCACCAAACCCCCGGTTTCAAAGGGTTTGAGTTGAGCCGACCGCTTCATCCTGAGGTCGTGCAAAACACCTGACTATCGATAAAAACTCATTGAAGCCATGACGCCAGCGCATGCCTCATCACGAGGCATGCGCTGACCCTTTTCGAGCCGTCAGACCGCTCGAATCACGTGTTTGATTTCCTGGAAAGCCTGCAAGCCCCACGGCCCCAATTCGCGGCCGATGCTGCTCTGTTTGTAGCCACCCCAAGCGGTCTGCGGGAAGATCACTTGCGGCGCGTTGATCCACACAAGCCCCGCCTGCAAAGCGTTGGCGACCCGATCTGCCGCTTCGGCGTTGCGAGTGACCACGCTGGCCACCAGGCCGAACTGGCTGTCATTGGCCAAGGCAATCGCCTCGGCTTCGGTGGCAAAACTGCGTACGCAGATCACCGGCCCGAAAATCTCTTCACACCACAGCGCACTGTCGAGGGGCACTTCGGTGAAAATCGTCGGCTGCAAAAAATAGCCGCGCGACAGGTCCGCCGGCCGATTGCCGCCGCAAACCAGCTTGGCGCCGGCACTCAAACCGCGATCAATGTGGCCGAGCACGCGCTGGTATTGCGCCTGATTGACCAGCGCGCCCATTTCCACGTTCGGGTCGAACGGGTCGGCTACACGAATGGCTTCGGCGCGGGCCTTCAAACGGATGAGGAATTCGTCCGCCAGTTCATCGGCGATCAGCACGCGGCTGGTGGCCGAACACATTTGCCCCGCGTTGAAGAAACCGCCGCCACAGGCCACTTCCACGGCCAGTTCGATGTCAGCGTCTTTGAGCACCAGCAGCGAGGATTTGCCGCCCAGTTCCAGGCTCACACCTTTGACTGTTTCCGCCGCACGCTGCATGACCTGCACGCCGACAGCGTTGCTGCCAGTGAAGGAGATTTTTGCGATGCGCGGATCAGCGGACAACGGTGCGCCGACCGCCAGGCCGGTACCGCAGACCAGGTTGAACACGCCCTTGGGCAGACCGGCCTCGGCGATGATCTTCGCCAGTTCCAGTTCCGGCAGCGGTGTCACTTCGGACGGTTTGAGCACCACGCAGCAACCGGCGGCCAGGGCCGGGGCGAGTTTCCAGGCGGTAGTGACCATCGGGAAATTCCACGGCACGATCAGGCCGACCACACCGCACGGTTCGCGGCGCACGCGAGCGCTGAAGTCGTCGGTTGGCAGCTCGACATTGCTGTCTTGCTTGGCATCGAGCCCTTCGGCCAGACCTGCGTAGTACTCGAAGGTGGCGATCACGTCGTCGACGTCGATGGCGGCTTCAAACAGCGGTTTACCGTTGTTGCTCGACTGCAAATGCATCAACTGTTCGCGACCGGCCTGCACGCCCGCAGCGATTTTGCGCAAGATCGCACCGCGCTCGGCGCCGGTGGTTTTCGACCACTCCTTGAAAGCGTTGGACGCGGCAGTGACGGCTTGCTCGACAGATCGCTCATCGCCGCCGTTCACGGTGGTCAACAGGGCTTCGGTTGCCGGGTTGATCACGCGCAGGTGTTCGTTGCCAGCGGACCATTGGCCGTCGATAAACAGGCCGTCGAGCGTTGTTGGAAAACTCATTTCGACACCGCCTTCATCCACACAGTCTGATCGATTTCAATCAGGGTCGGACCCTGGCGATCGGCAGCGGCGCGCAGTGCGCTGCGCAGTTGCTCGACACCGCAGATGGCTTCGGCGGCACAGCCCAGCGCCTTGGCCACGCCGATGAAGTCCGGGGTGTAGATGTCCACGCCAACCGGCTCGATGGCGCGGTTGACCATGTATTTCTTGATCTCTTCGTAGCCCTGGTTATTCCACAGCAGGACGATCACCGGGGTGCGCGCTTCAACGGCGCTGGCCAGTTCCGGCAGGGTAAATTGCAGACCGCCGTCGCCGATCAGGCACACCACCGGAGGACGCGCGCCGTTTTCAACGCTGCCGCCGAGCCAGGCGCCGATGGCTGCCGGCAAGGCGTAACCGAGGGTGCCGTAACCGGTGGACGAGTTGAACCAGCGACGCGGGCGTTCCGGGTTGAAGGTCAGGTTGCCGGTGTACACCGGTTGGGTGGAATCGCCGACAAAAACGGCCTCTGGCAATTCGTGCAGAACAGTTTCCAGGAAACGGGTCTGGGCCAGGGTCGGCGCATCCCAGGTGGCGGCCAGTTCGTCGCGCAAGCGTGCGGCACGGACCTGGCCCCAATCGTTACGGCGCTCGGCCAGCGAGTGGTGGGACAGTTCGCTCAGCAAGGCTTGGGCGGCGTTGCGCGAGTCGGCTACCAACGCGACTTTCGGCGGGTAGTTGCGCACGGTCTGGTCGGGGTCGATGTCCACACGCAGCAGCACGCCAGGAATCTCGAAACCGCCGGCGAAGGTCACGTCGTAATCGGTCTCGGCCAGTTCGGTGCCGATCGCCAACACCACGTCAGCTTCAGCCACCAAAGCGCGAGTCGCGACCAGGCTTTGGGTCGAGCCGATCAGCAACGGATGGTTGGATTCGAGCATGCCTTTGGCATTGATGGTCAGGGCCACCGGGGCGTCCAGCAGTTCGGCCAGTTCAGTCAACTCGGCGGCGGCATCAATGGCGCCGCCACCGGCGAGAATCAGTGGGCGCTTGGCACCGGCCAGCAGCGCGGTCATGCGGGCAACTGCACTCGGCGCGGCACCGGCACGGTCGATGTTCACCGGGAGGCTGGCGAGCAGGTCATCGGCCTCTTCGACCAATACGTCCAAAGGAATTTCGATATGTACAGGGCGCGGACGGCCGGCCTGGAACAGAGCAAAGGCACGCGCCAGGACGCCCGGCAATTCAGCCGCCGACATCAAGGTGTGGGAGAACGCCGCCACACCGCCGACCAAGGCGCTCTGGTTTGGCAGCTCGTGGAGCTTGCCGCGACCGCCGCCCAACTGGCTGCGCGATTGCACGCTGGAGATCACCAGCATCGGGATCGAGTCGGCGTAGGCCTGGCCCATGGCGGTGGTGATGTTGGTCATGCCAGGGCCGGTGATGATGAAGCACACACCCGGTTTGCCGCTGGTGCGGGCGTAACCGTCGGCCATGAAACCGGCGCCCTGTTCGTGACGCGGAGTGACGTGGTTGATGCTCGAACGGGCCAGCCCGCGATACAGCTCCACGGTGTGAACCCCGGGAATGCCGAACACCTGCTCAACTCCGTAATCTTCGAGTAACTTGACCAATACTTCGCCGCACGTCGCCATGTCTTTGCCCTTCTTGTTCGTTTGAGACGCCGGACCTGCGCAGTGTTTATGATGAGTGGGCAGGTCCAGGGATGGCCTCATTGGAACGGGCGACACGTAGCCGCAACAATGGATAAAAAGTCATACTAGCCATGTCCTCACGTCATACCTTGGATCCCAATGAAACGATTGCCTCCCCTGCCGGCGCTGCACACTTTTCTGATTACCGCGCAGTGCTGCAACTTCACCCGTGCTGCCGAACAGCTGTACATCACCCAAGGTGCGGTGAGTCGGCAGATCGCCGGGCTGGAAGAACATCTGGGTTATGAACTGTTCATTCGCCAGGCCCGAGGCCTTGACCTCACTGCCGAAGGACGGGAATGGCTGCCACGGGTCCAGCAGATTTTCGGCTTGATCGACGAGGCGGTGGAGCAGATCGGCGAGAAGCGCGAAACCCTGCAACTTAAGGCCCCGACGTGTGTCATGCGCTGGCTGTTGCCGCGGCTGTTGCAGTGGCAACGGGAGCGACCGGATGTACCGGTGGAATTGACCACCACGGTCAAGCACGGTGTGGATTTTCATCGCGAGCAATTCGATGCAGCGGTGGTGTATGGCGTGCCACCGGACACCTCACTGGCGTCCCATCGGCTGTTTGACGAACAGCTGACGCCGGTCTGCTCCAAGCCGTTGCTCGAAGGTCCGGTGCCGCTGCTGACGCCGGAAGATCTGGAGCAGCACATGCTGCTGCACCCGACCCGGGATGAACGGGACTGGAAGGCCTGGCTGGCCACTGCGGATATTCGCTTGAGCAATGTCGGCAAGGGTCAGCATTTCGAAACGCTGGATCTGGCGATGTCGATGGCTTCCCAGGGGACAGGCGTGGCGATCGGGGATTGGTCGCTGATTGGCGATGATTTGAGTGCGGGGCGGCTGGTCATGCCGTTTGAATTGAAGGTGAAGACGGGGTTGGCGTATTACCTGGTTTTCCCTGAAAAACCCGGGCCTTCGCCGAAGTTGCGTGAGTTGATGGGGTGGTTGGTGGAGCAGGCTCAGGCGCGCTGAGCCCGAAGGCTTGGCGCACAAACCTGTGGGAGCGAGCTTGCTCGCTCCCACAGGTTTTCAGTGAACTCAATAACCAACAGTGAACCGCTGGCGGGAGTGCTTCGGCACTTCCAGTTCATCGATCAGCGCAATCGCATAATCAGCAAATGTAATCCAGCTACGCCCTGCACTGCTCACCAGCAAATCATCCTTACCAACCCGAAACGTCCCCGTGCGCTCACCTTCGACAAACTCTGCCGACGGCGACACAAAGGTCCAGTCCAGCTCTTTCTCCTGTCGCAGGTTTTCCAGAAACAGCGCACCGGCACTGGCCTCAGCCTTGTACGCCTGCGGAAAACCCTCGCTATCTATGACGCGAGTTGCATCCGGCAGCAACAGCGAACCGGCACCGCCCACCACCAACAGACGTTTCACCCCGGCCTTCTGCACCGGCCCGACAACGGCGCTGGCAGGAAGGGTCGCGAAGTGCGCAGCGCTGATCACCACGTCATGACCCACGACTGCCGCTTGCAACGCTTCGGTATCGAGGGCATCGACATTCTTGGCGACTACACCAGCACGCTGGCCGATCTTCGAGGTGTCGCGGGCGATCGCCGTAACGCTGTGACCACGACGCAGGGCTTCTTCCAGCAGTTGGCTACCGGCACGACCGGTGGCACCAATGATTGCGATTTTGCTCATGACGTTCTCCAGCTGTTTGAGTGGCTTTATGTACTACCTGTGGCGAGCGAGCTTCCTCGCGCTGGGCTGCGCAGCGGCCCCAAAATCCTGCGAGCGCTACGCACTCGAGCGGGAGCAAGCTCCCTCGCCACAAAAGCGGTTCAGCTTCAGCTACGGCGGGTTACCACTTCATCTCGCCCTTGGCGACTTTGGCGCTCAGTTCAAGCGAGCTTTCTTCACCCAGCTTCGGGTAGCGTTTTTTCATCGCGGCGATCAGCGCGGCAGCGTCCTTGGCCTTGGCGGTTTCTTCATCGAAGGCTTTGATGTAATCGGCGGTGAACTGCACGGCGGCCAGCGAACGGGCGCTCTCACCGAGGTAATGACCCGGCACGATGGTTTTCGGTTTCAGGGTTTCGATGGCGTGCAATGTGGTCAGCCAATCGGCGTGGGACTGCGGCGTCTGGGTGTCGGCCATCCACACGTGGATGTTTTCCGCGACGACGACGCCACCGACCACGGCCTTGATCGACGGAATCCAGACAAAGGTGCGATCCGGTTGCTTGCCGTCCAACCCCACCACCTGCAACTTCTGCCCTTCGAGCATCAGGCTGTCGCCTTCGAGTACATCCGGCACGATGGTTTTGGCTGGCACGTCGGTGCCCATTTTCGGCCCCCAGAACGCCAGTTTGCCGTCGACGGTTTTCTGGATGTGATCCACGGTCGGCTGCGAGGCGAGTACTTTGGCGTTGGGGAATGCGGCAGTCAGGGTGTCGAGGCCGAAGTAGTAATCCGGGTCACCGTGGCTGATGTAGATGGTGGTCAGTTGCTTGCCGCTGGCGCGGATCTTCTCGACCACTTGCTCGGCCTGGGATTTGCCAAATTGCGCATCCACCAAGATTGCGTCTTTCTCGCCGCTGACCAACACCGAGGTCACTGGGAAGATCGCCTTGTCGCCCGGGTTGTAAACGTCCAGGGTTAGCGACGAGGCTGCCGCATGAGCCGCGAAGCCAAGAGCGGCGCTGGTCAGTAAAACGCGTTTGAGAGTGGTGAAACCGATCATCTGTTGCTCCGTTGTCCGAATGCCGTGCTTGGCGATGGTTCTGTAGGAGCTGTCGAGTGAAACGAGGCTGCGATCTGGTAAAGGCAAGATCAAAAGATCGCAGCCTCGTTTCACTCGACAGCTCCTATAGGGGACAGAGCTTAGTTGCATGACTCAGTACAAAAAATGCGATGCTGGGACATAGTTTGTTTCTGAAAGTGAGCAAATGATGGATCGTCTACAAGCAATGCGGGTGTTCGTCACAGTGGTTGACCTCGGCAGCCAGTCGGCCGCCGCCGATCACCTGGACCTGTCACGGCCAGTGGTTTCGCGCTATCTGGCGGAGCTGGAGGATTGGGTCGGCGCACGCCTGATGCACCGCACCACGCGCAAGCTGAGCCTGACCGCAGCCGGCAGTGAAATCCTGCCTCGATGTCGGCAGATGCTCGACCTGTCCACGGACATGCAAGCCGCCGTCAGCGAACCGGACGAGGCACCGCGCGGTCTGCTGCGGATCAGCGTCAGCACTTCGTTTGGTCAGGCGCAACTGGCGGATGCCATGGCCGCTTACGTCAAACGTTATCCCGGCGTGAGCATCGACATGCAGATGCTCGACCGCACGGTGAACCTGGTGGATGAGCGCATCGATCTGGCGATCCGCACCAGCAACGACCTGGACCCGAACCTGATCGCGCGGCGCCTGACGGTCTGCCGCTCGGTGATCTGCGCCTCCCCCGCTTATCTGCTCGAACACCCGACACCGCTGCGGGTCGAGGATCTGAGCCAGCACAATTGCCTGACCCACTCCTACTTCGGCAAAAGCCTCTGGCATTTCGAGGAGGACGGTGAGCAGGTGTCAGTGCCGGTGCAGGGCAACATCAGCGCCAACGAAGCCAGCACGTTGTTGCGCGCAGCGATGGCCGGTGCCGGGGTGGCGATGCTCCCCAGTTATCAGGCTGGTGTGCATATCCACAGCGGCGAACTGATCCGCCTGCTGCCCCACGCCGAACCCCGGCAGATGAACGTTTACGCGGTGTATGCCTCACGCAAACACATGCCGGCGGCGTTGCGCAGCATGCTGGATTTTCTTGTTTTAAGGTTCCCGGAAGAACCGGAGTGGGACGCAAACCTGTAGGAGCTGCCGAAGGCTGCGATCTTTTGATCTTGATCTTTTCAGAGCCACAGAAGATTAAAAACAAGATCAAAAGATCGCAGGCTTCGCCAGCTCCTACACAACTCACTGGCGCTGACCTATGCTGAAAGTAGTACCGAAGGGTATTCGTTCAGAGGTCAACGCCATGAACATCAAAACAAGAAGATACCTCGCGATTTTCATCACCTGCGCGGCCACGCTCGCGCTGTATGGCACGGCGGCCTGGCGCGTCGAGCAGTTGCGACAACTGCCCCGTGAATACGCGAGCTGCAACTTCGAACGCTGCATTCCCCACAACGCGACCCTCAACGCCCTCAAGTAACGAAGGGGATCAGGCCTCGTTGTCCTGATCGGCCTTCAAGCGGTCGCGAAAAGCCTTGGGCGAGATCCCCACTCGACGTCGGAACAGGCGCGTGAAGTTGGTCGGATCAGAGAACCCCAACACGTCGGACATTTCATAAATGGTCATGCTGGTGTAGGTCAGCAAGCGCTTGGCCTCCAGCAATTGACGTTCGTGCATGATCTGCAACGCCGGTTGTCCCGCCAGCTCACGGCACGTGCCGTTGAGGTGGGACACGGAAATCCCCAGCCGATGGGCCAGGTCCTCGACCTTGACGTGCTGGCGATAGGTCTCTTCCACCAGTTGGATAAAACCGTTCAGATATTCCCGGGCACGCTGCGGACGCTGGCTGGCGTTGCGACGGGAAATCACCTGGCGGCTGACCCACACCATGATCACGCTGACCAGCGAATGCATGAGCATTTCGCGAGCCGGCTGGTGGCCGGTGTATTCGTCTTGCAGCGCTGAAAACAGGCTGTTGAGGTATTCACCTTCCTTGCCCGCCGGATAACTTTCGGCCTGGGCCAGGGCATTCACCGAGTTGCCCAGTTGCGCCTGAAGATGGGCGACCAGCGGCGCGGCAAGGGTCACCACAAACCCTTCGACGTCCTCGGAAAACCGGAAACCGTGAACGGACAGCGGTGGCAGGATCTGGATCGCCGGCTCGGTCAATTGCGTACGTTTGCCTTCGATTTCAAGCTCTGCCTGACCTTTGAATACGAAGAGCAGCTGGCACAAATCGGCGTGGCGATGGGGTTTGATTTCCCACTGGTGTTCGCGGCTGCGTTTGGAAATGGTTTCACAGTGCAGCAAGTCCGGGGTCGGCCAATCCAGGCTTTCACCGTAGAGCTTGAACACTGGAATCGAAGGTAGGTCAGGCTTGTTCATCACTTCAATCCAGGCCTCGGGGGTAGGCGGGCGATAATCGCACCGATTGGCAGAATGTACAGGTATCGGCTCAGTTTTCCCCTTCAATTGACAGACTCGCGAGAGAAAAATGCAAGCACTCGATCCATAAAAATTATTCACCGGCCTTGGTCGCGTGAAGCTTGCGAGTCATAAAAACAATGAAAATGCTGAAAACCCAAATCGCCATCATCGGCGCCGGTCCGTCCGGTTTATTGCTCGGCCAATTGCTGCACAACGCCGGCATCGACACCCTCATTCTCGAACGCCAGACCCCGGACTATGTGCTCGGACGAATCCGTGCCGGCGTCCTCGAACAAGGCATGGTAGAGCTGTTGCGCCAGGCCGGGGTGGGTCAGCGCATGGACGCCGAAGGGCTGGTCCACACAGGCTTCGAACTGGCCCTCGACGCACGCCGCGTACACATCGATCTGCAAGCCCTGACCGGTGGCAAAACGGTGATGATCTACGGTCAGACCGAGGTCACTCGCGACCTGATGGCCGCTCGTCGGGAGGCCGGTGCGCAGACGATTTACGAGGCAGGCAACGTCGTTCCTCACGGGATGAAAACCGAAGAGACGTTCGTGACTTTTGAGAAGGACGGCGAGCTGTATCGACTCGATTGCGACTACATCGCCGGGTGCGACGGTTTCCATGGCGTGGCCCGGCAATCGATTCCTGCCGAGTGCCTGAAAGTATTCGAGCGGGTCTATCCGTTTGGCTGGCTCGGCATCCTCGCTGACACGCCGCCCGTTCACGAAGAGCTGGTCTACGCCCGCCATGAACGCGGTTTTGCCCTGTGCAGCATGCGTTCGGCCACCCGCACTCGCTATTACCTCCAGGTGCCGGCCGACGAGCACGTCGAGAACTGGTCTGATCAGCGCTTCTGGGATGAACTCAAATCCCGTCTGCCTGGTGCGTTGGCAGCGTCGTTGGTCACTGGGCCTTCCATCGAAAAAAGCATCGCGCCGTTACGCAGTTTTGTCGTCGAACCGATGCAGTACGGGCGGATGTTTTTGGTCGGCGACGCCGCGCACATCGTCCCGCCTACAGGCGCCAAGGGCCTTAACCTGGCGGCCAGCGACGTCAGTACGCTGTTCAACATTCTGCTGAAGGTTTACCGAGAAGGCCGTGTGGATTTGCTGGAGAAATACTCCGAGGTCTGCCTGCGCCGGGTATGGAAAGCCGAACGGTTTTCCTGGTGGATGACCTCGATGCTGCACCGCTTCGACGATAACGACGCCTTCAGCCAGCGGATTGCCGACTCGGAATTGGGGTACTTCGTCGACTCCGAGGCCGGTCGAAAAACCATTGCAGAAAATTACGTCGGCCTTCCATACGAGGCTATCGAATAGCCTGCTATCGACTTACACTGGCGAGCATCCCCGCTCGCCTTGCTCCTTGCGGGTCAATCACTGTCCGCAGGTTCTAACCCGTGACCAATCTCAACCAGCCTGAAACGCCCAAACCGGCCATTCGCAGCGTGTTGATCGCCCTGATGCTGGCGATCTTTCTGGGCGCGCTGGACCAGACCATCGTCGCCGTGTCGATGCCGGCCATTTCCGCACAATTCAAGGACGTCAGCCTGCTGGCCTGGGTGATTTCCGGCTACATGGTGGCGATGACGGTGGCCGTGCCGATCTACGGCAAATTGGGCGATCTGTACGGTCGCCGCAAGTTGATGCTGTTTGGCATGGGACTGTTCACGGTCGCTTCGTTTTTCTGCGGCATGGCCCAGAGCATGGAGCAGTTGGTGCTGGCGCGGATTATTCAGGGCATTGGTGCCGGCGGGATGGTTTCGGTCAGCCAGGCGATCATCGGCGACATCGTGCCGCCCCGGGAGCGTGGTCGCTATCAGGGCTATTTCAGCAGCATGTACGCGGTGGCCAGCGTGGCCGGCCCAGTACTCGGCGGTTACATGACCGAGTACCTGTCGTGGCGCTGGGTATTTTTGATCAATCTGCCATTGGGCTTGGGCGCATGGCTGGTGGCCAATCGTACGCTGGTGGGGCTGCCAGTGCCGCAGCGTAAACCGATCATCGATTACCTCGGCACCGTTATGATGATCATCGGGTTGACGGCGTTGCTGCTGGGCATCACCCAGGTCGGTCAGGGGTATTCGTGGCGCAGCGCCGAAGTGCTTGGTCTGCTCAGTTGTGCAGTGTTGGTACTGGCGCTGTTTGTCTGGCATGAACGCCGGGCGCGGGAGCCGCTGCTGCCGATGCATTTGTTCGCCAATCGCAATGCGATCCTGTGCTGGTGCACGATCTTCTTCACCAGTTTCCAGGCGATCTCGCTGATTGTGTTGATGCCGCTGCGCTTCCAGAGCGTGACCGGTGCCGGGGCCGACAGCGCCGCGTTGCACCTGTTGCCGCTGGCGATAGGTTTGCCGATCGGGGCGTATTTCGCCGGCCGCCGAACCTCGGTGACGGGGCGCTACAAACCGATGATCCTGACAGGTGCCGTGCTCATGCCGATTTCGATTCTCGGTATGGCGTTCAGTCCTCCCCAGGCATTTGTGCTCAGTAGTCTGTTCATGTTGCTTAGCGGGATCGCTAGCGGCATGCAGTTCCCAACTTCCCTGGTCGGAACGCAGAACGCGGTGGCACAACGGGACATCGGTGTCGCCACCAGCACCACCAACCTGTTCCGCTCACTGGGCGGTGCGGTGGGTGTGGCATTGATGTCCGCACTGCTGCTGGCATTGTTGCAGGACTCAAGTTTTGCCCACCTGGCCGGCTCTTCGATGATTGCCGAGGGCAGCTCCGGGAACGTCTTGCTCGATGGTTTGAACGCCGCGCCGGGGGATGCGCAGAACGCCTTGCGCGCCGAGCTGCTGCTGACTTTCCGGCATTTGCTGATGGTCAGCGCGGCGGTGTCGCTGCTGGGGTTGGCGGCGGCGGTTGCTATGCCGAATATGGTGTTGCGTGGCCGCGAGGATAAGGTCCGCTAAAAGCAAAAGATCGCAGCCTGCGGCAGCTCCTACAATGGAATGCGTACACCCTTGTAGGAGCTGCCGCAGGCTGCGATCTTTTGATCTTCAAGGGCTGTAATACCCGACAGCCACCAGAAAATGCCCGACCTTTTTCAGGTAGGCATGCTTGTCCTCGACCTTGCCGGTCACCGGGTTTTTCCAGCGGTATTCGTATTCGCCGTAGTCCTGCTTGGCCATCAGCGCCAGGATCGGTTCCCCAACCGGCTTGCCTTCCGGGTCCTTGATCTTGCTGAAATCGGTATTGATCAACCGCAGGTTGGTGCCATGGGCGACATAACGCTGGTTATTCAGGTCGACGACGAAGACGTACAGGTCATCCTGCAAGTACCCGCCCTTAAGGGAGTTGATGGCCGTGAGCGTGCCCTTCTCGTCCTTGGCCAGATCGGTCGCTGCTTTGTTCAGCAAGGCCATCGCCTGTTCCGCTGAGGCCCGTGGCAAGTAGTAACCCACCGCCAGGATCCGCTGGCCGATGCGCTGGTAGAACACATGCTTGCGTTCGACCTTGCCGTCGGACCAGTTCTGCCAGCGGTATTCGGCCTGCTGAATGCCATTGCCCTCCGGCACTTTCAAGGCGTCTTTGAAGGCTTTCTGCAAATCCGGACCGAGCACATCGAACACATCACGGCCAATCAACGCCGAAGACGGCCCGCCGCTGGCGAGCATCACGCCCTTGGTGTCGACCACGAACACGTAACGATCCTTGTCGACAAACTCGCCCTGCCGACTGAAAGCAGCGAAGGCCTTGTCGCCATTGTCGTGGTAGTACGCCAGGGCTTTTTCCAGCAGGGCTTTGGCAGCCTGGCTGTCGTCCTTTTCCGTGCCGGCGGCTTGAACCTGGCCAAGACACAGCAAAAGCATCACTCCCAGCAAGGCCAACCTATGCAAAAACCCCATTGCGCATCCCTCGTTCTTGTTGATGTTTCAAGAGCGTAGACGGCGTGGGGTGATGTACGAATATTCAGGAAACAGTGGCGGCGGGCTTTTGTGGCGAGGGAGCTTGCTCCCGCTCGGCTGCGAAGCAGTCGCAAACCGGGCACCGCGGATTATCTGAAGGACCGCAGCGAAGGGATTTGGGGCGGCTTCGCCACCCAGCGGGAGCAAGCTCCCTCGCCACGGGTGTTCAGCATCCGGACTATTGCGTTCGGGCGCGCAGCTGCTGCTGCAGATTCTGGATCTGCGCCTGAAGGGTGTTGATGTTGCGGGTGACCTGGCTACGGAAGGCGTCGAATTCGGCGGTATTGGTCCCGCCTGGCGTCGCGGCCGGGCGATTATCCTGTTGGCTTTTGAGGATGATGACTTCCTGCTCCAGACGCTCGATGGCGGCGCTCGGGTTGCCTTGTTTCTTCAGTGCAACGATGTCGGAGCCAAGGCTCTTGAGTTGCGCGTCGAATTTGTCTGTGTCCGCCGGGGTGCTTTTCAGCACGGCTACATCGCTGTTCAAGACTTTGACCTGAGCCTGCAATTGAATGGTGGCGGTCTGTTGTTCGGTGCCTTGCTCGGTTATCTGCGCCAAGCGCTTATCCAGCTCGGTGGTCTGGGCGGTCATCTGCGCCAGACGCTTGTCCAGATCGGTGGTCTGGCCGAGAACGCCTTGCTGCTGTTTACTTTGATCCTGGAGCCTGCTTTCCAGCTGCTTGATTTGCAGCTTCAAGGCTTCGCTGTCGCTGCTGACGTTGGTCTGACTGGCGACAACCTTGCCGGAAATGTCCTGCAAGCGCCCCGCCGCATCCTCACTGATACGCGCGAAACTTTCCTGGGTCGCCACCAATTGCTGTTCCATCAGCGAAAGCTGCTGAAAGCTCCACCAGGCAAGGCCTGCGAACGCAAAGAACAAGGCGCCGACCAGCGCCCACAGCGGGCCGGTGCTCGGGCTTTTGACTTTGACGACTGGCGCGGGCCGCGAATGCACGGAGTTACGAGCGGTGGTCGGAAAATCATCGTCGTCGAGGCTGTCGGCACGCAGGCTCGGTACATCGTCGAAGTCGTCGTTGGCATCGTTACGCATGGACATTGAGTCAACCTTTGTGGAACGCGGTGATGGCTTGATGCGGCGCAGTATAACCCCCACTGCCGCATCGATTGACCCTCAACCCCGAACTCGGTTCAGTGTGGCGGCGCTAACCCATGCGTCAGCGGATGTCCTGGGCCTTCCACCAGCCGCAGAATTCATCGAGGGCGGTCCAGAGACTGACTTTCGGATCGTAGTCCAGATAATGCCGGGCGCGGCTGATGTCCAGGGTGAAATTTTTGTTCATCACCTGCATGCCCAGGCGCGACAGGGTCGGTTCGGGACGACCCGGCCACAACTTGCACACCCCCTCGTTGAGCGCCGCCACGGTGTAGGCCAAACCGTAGGAACGGTAGCGCGTAACCTGTGGGACATCCATCTTGCGCATCACGTAATTGACCACGTCCCACAACGGCACCGGCGTGCCGTTGCTGATGTTGTAGGCCTTGCCCAACGCCGAACCACTGGCCAGCAGACTGCTGAGCAACGCTTCGTTGAGGTTTTGCACGCTGGTGAAATCAACCTTGTTCAGACCGTTGCCGATGATCGCGAGCCGTCCTTTACGCTGCATTTTCAACAGCCGCGGGAAGATGCTCATGTCGCCAGCCCCCGTCACGAAACGCGGGCGCAGGGCCAGGGTTTCGAGACCGAACTCCTGAGCGCCGAAAACTTTTTGCTCGGCCAGGTATTTGGTCGCGGCGTAGGGATGCTTGAAGCGCTTGGGCACCTGTTCTTCGGTCAGCCCCAGGTGATCACGGCCATCAAAGTAGATCGACGGCGACGACAAGTGCACCAGTCGCCGAACCCGCTGTTTCAGGCAGGCCTCGACCACGTTTTCGGTGACCTGCACGTTGCCTTGATGGAAGTCCTGATAACGCCCCCACAAACCGACCGCACCGGCGCAATGCACCACGGCTTCGACATCTGAGCACAGGTCGCGCGCCAGTTCCGGGTCGCTCAAGTCACCCTGGATGAACTCGGCGCCACGGCGCACCAGATGCTCCACACTTTCGGCCCGGCGACCGTTGACCCGCACGTCCAGGCCCTGCTCCAGGGCAAAACGCGCAAAGCGCCCGCCAATGAAGCCGCTTGCGCCGGTAACCAGAATCTTCATGAATTGCTCCGAATATTTCGTTTTGCGTTTTGCATATCGCGTAAGGCGTGAGGTCTTGACGCTGCCCGTCAGTCCAACGGCACCAGCCATTGCTTCGACGAACGCACCAACTGATCGGTGAGTAACCCCAGCAACTGGCCGCCATTGCGCCAATGATGCCAGTACAGCGGCACATCGATCGGCTTATCAGGCAAAAGCTCTACCAATACGCCGCGCTCCAGTTGCTCGCGCACCTGCAGTTCAGGCACCAGGCCCCAACCGAGGCCCGCTTCCGTGAGGCGGATGAAGCCTTCGGACGAGGGGCATAGATGGTGTTCGAATCCGCCATCGACGCCGAGGGACGCGAGGTAGCGATGCTGTAGGAAATCGTCCGGGCCAAACACCAAGGCGGGCGTTTTCGACAACAGATCGGCGCGTACACCTTCAGGAAAATGCCGGGCAATAAAAGCCGGGCTGGCCAACGCACGGTAGCGCATGGCCCCCAGCAAAACGCTGCGCGCGCCGGCCACCGGGCGCTCGCTGGCGCAGACGCACGCCGCGACTTCACCAGCGCGCATGCGTTTGAGGCCGACGGTCTGGTCTTCAACCACCAGATCCAGCAGCAAATGCTGTTCCGCGCAAAAATCCCCGACCGCTACGGCCCACCACGTGGCGAGGCTGTCGGCATTCAAGGCGATGCGCAGACGTTCCGGCAGACCTTCTTCGTCGAGTGCCGGCACCAATGTTTGCAAGTCCCGTTCAAGTAAACGCACCTGCTGCACATGGTTGAGCAGCCGTCGGCCGATTTCGGTCGGGGCCGGCGGTGTCACCCGCACCAGCACTGGTTGGCCGACCCGCGCCTCGAGCAATTTAATGCGCTGGGAGATCGCCGATTGCGACAAGCCGAGCACCTGAGCCGCACGTTCGAACCCGGCCTGCTCGACCACCGCGGCCAAGGCAGAAAGCAATTTATAGTCGAACATCAGTTTTCCTAATGAGCGATCAGCATGATTGGTTTTTCTTATACAGCTTTGCACCGGAGAATGGCCAGCAAGAACTCTTGAACAAGGATCATCGACATGGCTGGCGAAACTTCATTGGCAACCCTGCTGCGCAGCATGAGCCCGCAACTCAACGTCGGCGAATACGTGTTCTGCACCCTGCGCGACGGCAAGCTGCCGGCAGGTCTTGAAATTGTCGGCAGCTTTCGCGAGCAGGAAGGTCTGACGGTGATCCTGGAACGTTCCCACGCCGAGAAGGCGGGTTTCAGTTTCGATTACGTCGCGGCTTGGATCACCTTGAACGTGCACTCGGCCCTCGAAGCCGTCGGCCTGACCGCCGCGTTCGCCACGGCATTAGGCCAGGCCGGCATCAGCTGCAACGTGATTGCCGGCTATTACCACGACCATTTATTTGTCGGCCAGGCCGATGCCGAACGCGCCCTGCACGTGCTGCGGGATCTGGCGGCCAACGCGGAGTAAACATCTTATGTGGCAAAGCTATGTGAACGGCCTGTTGGTGGCCGCGGGGCTGATCATGGCGATCGGTACTCAGAATGCGTTTGTGTTGGCTCAGAGCCTTCGGCGTGAACATCACCTGCCCGTGGCGGCACTTTGCGTGACCTGCGATGCCTTGCTGGTGGCCGCCGGAGTATTCGGCCTGGCGACGGTGCTGGCGCAGAACCCGACGTTGCTGGCAGTCGCCCGTTGGGGTGGCGCGGTGTTTTTGATTTGGTATGGCAGCCTGGCATTGCGTCGGGCCTGCTCGAAACAGAGCCTGCAACAGGGCGAAAACCAAACCGTGCGCTCGCTGCGCGCGGTGATGCTCAGTGCTTTGGCCGTCACGCTGCTTAACCCGCACGTTTATCTGGATACCGTGTTGCTGATTGGCTCTCTCGGTGCCCAACAAACCGAGCCCGGCGCTTATGTCGTGGGCGCGGCCAGTGCGTCGCTGCTGTGGTTTTTCACCCTGGCGCTCGGCGCGGCGTGGTTGGCGCCATGGTTGGCTCGACCAAGTACCTGGCGAATCCTTGATCTGTTGGTAGCGGTCATGATGTTCACAGTGGCGTTTCAATTAATCGTCGCCAGCTGATTATTCCAAAAGGCTCTGGAACCTCTATTCCACACAGTTGTTGCGTGGTTATGCCGCACCCCCGGTGCTATGATCCGATCCGATGCGCCGCAAAGAGTACAAACTCCCCGGCGCTTGTCTGGCCGCCCGTGATCGGCCTTGCGCTCACCGCAACTGACCTGATTAGGAGAATCATCATGGCTTTCGAATTGCCGCCGCTGCCTTACGCACACGATGCCCTGCAGCCGCACATTTCCAAGGAAACTCTGGAATACCACCACGACAAGCACCACAACACCTATGTCGTGAACCTGAACAACCTGGTGCCAGGCACCGAGTTCGAAGGCAAGACTCTGGAAGAAATCGTCAAATCTTCCTCGGGCGGTATCTTCAACAACGCCGCTCAGGTCTGGAACCACACTTTCTACTGGAACTGCCTGGCGCCAAACGCCGGCGGTCAACCAACCGGCGCACTGGCTGACGCGATCAACGCAGCCTTCGGTTCGTTCGACAAGTTCAAGGAAGAATTCAGCAAGACTTCCATCGGCACCTTCGGTTCCGGTTGGGGCTGGCTGGTGAAAAAGGCTGACGGTTCCCTGGCCCTGGCCAGCACCATCGGCGCCGGCAACCCGCTGACCAACGGCGACACCCCGCTGCTGACCTGCGACGTCTGGGAACACGCTTACTACATCGACTACCGCAACCTTCGTCCAAAATACGTCGAAGCGTTCTGGAACCTGGTCAACTGGAAATTCGTGGCTGAGCAGTTCGAAGGCAAAACCTTCACCGCTTAAGATCGACGCCAGTCAAAAAAACCCGGCTTAGGTCGGGTTTTTTTATGGGCGCGGGAAATGTGTTGTCTGTCAGGCCGCCATCGCGAGCAAGCTCGCTCCCACAATGGATCGGGTACGCCTTCCGCCTCTCACCACTCAACAGGCCGAGCGTTAGCTCGCCTGCAGCTCTTGATCTTGACCCACCCGCCCCTTCGGGAGGCTGAGTGGAGGCGTTCATCTGGGGGGGAGGCGCGCAGCGCCGTTCGACGCAGTCGAACACATCGAGAGGAGGTCGAAGCGCAGCCGACCGTAGGCGATGCCCCCAGATGAATGCCGGAGCGAAGGAACGCCGAGCCTAAGCGAGGGGCCGGACGCTCGGGGCGAGACCTTTTGGTTCCTTTTGGGGCGTTTGCCAAAAGGGACTCGCCGTAAGGGCGAAACCATAAGCCGCCGTTACCGCAGAAATGGATATACACACAGACCAAATCCCCACAGCGACCCCTTGCCCCAACGCCACAGCCGTCTAACATCAACCAAACAGAAAATATGTCCAAATCCCCCTCAAGTTGAAGGACTCAACAACCGACACAGTACAAACAGCGCAAATACTCCAAACCACAGCATTTCGGCCAAGCTACAGGCAAAACCCCATGTGATTGATTGTCCCTTTGACTGACATCACCGGATTGCCAATACTCATGGCAACTTGACGCTACCCGCACGGAACAAGGAATGACTCTTTGAAGCTGGAACTCAAGAACAGCTTGTCGGTGAAGTTGCTTCGGGTCGTGCTCCTGTCGGCATTGATCGTCGGCGTAGTCTTGAGCTGCGCGCAGATCGTTTTCGATGCCTATAAAACACGCCAGGCCGTGGCCAGCGATGCTCAACGCATCCTCGACATGTTCCGCGACCCCTCGACCCAGGCCGTCTACAGCCTGGACCGGGAAATGGGTATGCAGGTGATCGAAGGCCTGTTTCAGGACGACGCTGTGCGCAAGGCCTCCATTGGCCATCCCAACGAAGCCATGCTCGCGCAAAAGTCTCGCGAGCTGCAGCACTCCGACAGTCGCTGGCTGACCGACCTGATCCTCGGCAAGGAACGCACCTTCACCACCCAACTGGTGGGTCGCGGCCCTTACAGCGAGTATTACGGCGACTTGAGTATCACCCTCGACACTGCCACCTATGGTCAGGGTTTCATCGTCAGTTCGGTGATCATCTTCATCTCCGGCGTGTTGCGTGCCATGGCCATGGGGCTGGTGCTGTACCTGGTCTATCACTGGCTGCTGACCAAACCGCTGTCGCGGATCATCGAACACCTCACGGAAATCAACCCGGATCGCCCCAGCGCACACAAAATCCCGCTGCTCAAGGGGCATGAAAAGAACGAACTGGGGATCTGGATCAACACCGCCAACCAGTTGCTCGAGTCCATCGAGCGCAACACCCATTTGCGCCACGAAGCGGAAAACAGCCTGCTTCGCATGGCCCAGTACGACTTCCTCACCGGCCTGCCAAACCGCCAGCAATTACAGCAGCAACTGGACAAAATCCTGGTAGACGCCGGCAAGTTGCAACGTCGGGTCGCGGTATTGGTGGTCGGCCTGGACGACTTCAAGGGCATCAACGAACAATTCAGCTACCAGACCGGCGACCAACTGCTGCTGGCTTTGGCCGATCGCCTGCGCGCTCACAGTGGACGCCTTGGCGCCCTCGCCCGTCTCGGCGGCGACCAGTTCGCCCTGGTTCAGGCCGACATCGAACAACCCTACGAAGCGGCCGAACTGGCCCAAAGCATTCTCGATGACCTGGAAGCGGCATTTGCCCTCGATCATCAGGAGATTCGCCTGCGCGCCACCATCGGCATCACCCTGTTCCCCGAGGACGGTGACAGCACCGAGAAACTGCTGCAAAAAGCCGAGCAGACCATGACCCTGGCCAAGACTCGCTCGCGCAACCGTTATCAGTTCTATATCGCCAGCGTCGACACCGAGATGCGCCGCCGTCGCGAGCTGGAAAAAGACCTGCGCGACGCCTTGACCCGTGGCCAGTTCTACCTCGTCTACCAGCCGCAGATCAGCTATCGCGATCACCGGGTGGTGGGTGTCGAGGCGCTGATTCGCTGGCAGCATCCCGAGCACGGGCTGGTTCCGCCGGACTTGTTCATCCCCCTGGCCGAGCAGAACGGCACCATCATCGCCATCGGCGAATGGGTGCTGGATCAGGCGTGCAAGCAATTGCGCGACTGGCATGATCAGGGTTTCGTCGACCTGCGCATGGCGGTGAATCTGTCCACGGTGCAACTGCACCACGCCGAGTTGCCACGGGTGGTCAACAACCTCCTGCAGATGTACCGCCTGCCTCCGCGCAGCCTGGAGCTGGAAGTTACCGAAACCGGCCTGATGGAAGACATCAGCACGGCCGCCCAGCACCTGCTGAGCCTGCGCCGCTCCGGTGCGCTGATCGCGATCGACGACTTCGGCACCGGTTACTCGTCATTGAGTTATCTGAAAAGCCTGCCGCTGGACAAGATCAAGATCGACAAGAGCTTCGTTCAGGACCTGCTCGATGACGACGACGATGCGACCATCGTTCGGGCCATCATCCAGCTGGGCAAGAGCCTGGGCATGCAGGTGATTGCCGAAGGCGTGGAAACCATCGAGCAAGAGGCCTACATCATCTCCGAGGGCTGTCACGAA
The DNA here is from genome assembly GCF_059716185.1 of Pseudomonas sp. LBUM1645. NCBI lineage: Bacteria > Pseudomonadati > Pseudomonadota > Gammaproteobacteria > Pseudomonadales > Pseudomonadaceae > Pseudomonas > Pseudomonas sp. LBUM1645. The sequence goes on along the minus strand of NZ_CP166811.1, from coordinate 1,306,252 downwards.
GGTCAGGGCTATCTCTACAGCAAGCCGCTACCGGCGCGGGAATTGAGCGCGTATCTGAAACAGGCCCAGCGCAGTAACGCGGCTATTTTGTAGAAGATCGAGAAATCGCAGCCTCGTTTCACTCTGTAGCAGCTGTGTAGGAGCTGTCGAGTGCAACGAGGCTGCGATCTCTTGATCTACGACACAACTCCCGCCTGAATAAGAAATATTTACAAGCACAACCCTTTACACATAATGCGAAAGATTTGCATTATGTCGCAGTTTTGCGCGCTTGCTGCGCCATTCCACCCCCTCTCGAAGCAGGATGTTCGCCATGATTCGTATGCCTCTGGCTACCGCCAGTCTGTTGGCCATCGCTATTTCCCTCGCCGGTTGTGGCGAAGGCAAAGACAAAGCTGCCGCTCCGCAGACGCCGACTCCGGCCGCCAGCACCACGGCCCCGGCCGCTGCACCTGCTGCTGCGCCTGCCGCTACCAGTAAAGTCGACGAAGCCGCCGCCAAAGCCGTTGTCGCGCATTACGCCGACATCGTCTTCGCCGTTTACAGCGATGCCGAATCTACCGCGAAGACCCTGCAAACTGCCGTTGACGCCTTCCTCGCCAAGCCGAACGCCGACACCCTGAAAGCTGCCAAGGCTGCCTGGATCGCTGCCCGCGTTCCTTACCTGCAGAGCGAAGTGTTCCGCTTCGGCAACACCATCATCGACGACTGGGAAGGTCAGGTGAACGCCTGGCCACTGGACGAAGGCCTGATCGACTACGTCGACAAATCCTACGAGCACGCACTGGGTAACCCGGGCGCCACGGCCAACATCATCGCCAACACCCAGGTTCAGGTCGGCGAAGACAAGATCGACGTGAAAGACATTACCCCGGCAAAACTCGCCAGCCTGAACGAGCTGGGTGGTTCCGAGGCCAACGTTGCCACCGGCTACCACGCCATCGAATTCCTGCTCTGGGGCCAGGACCTGAACGGCACCGGCCCTGGTGCTGGCAACCGTCCTGCTTCCGATTACCTGGAAGGCAAAGGCGCAACCGGCGGTCATAACGATCGTCGTCGCGCTTACCTGAAGTCCGTGACCCAACTGCTGGTCAGCGACCTGGAAGAAATGGTCGGTAACTGGAAGCCGAACGTGGCCGACAACTACCGCGCCACCCTGGAAGCCGAGCCAGCTGAATCCGGCCTGCGCAAAATGCTGTTCGGCATGGGCAGCCTGTCCCTGGGCGAACTGGCGGGCGAGCGCATGAAGGTTTCCCTGGAAGCCAACTCGCCGGAAGACGAACACGACTGCTTCAGCGACAACACCCACAATTCGCAGTTCTACGATGCCAAAGGCGTTCGTAACGTGTACCTGGGCGAATACACCCGCGTCGACGGCACCAAAATGACTGGCGCCAGCCTGTCGTCCCTGGTGGCCAAGGCTGACCCGGCTGCCGACACCGCGCTGAAAGCCGACCTGGCTGCGACCGAAGCCAAGATGCAGGTCATCGTCGATCATGCCAACAAGGGTGAGCACTACGACCAACTGATCGCCGCCGGCAACACCGCTGGCAACCAGATCGTCCGCGACGCTATCGCCTCCCTGGTCAAGCAGACCGGTTCGATCGAAGCCGCCGCTGGCAAACTGGGCATCAGTGACCTGAACCCGGACAACGCTGATCACGAATTCTGATCAACGCTGGCTGAATAAAAAGGCGACCTTCGGGTCGCCTTTTTCATGCCTGCCTGAATGCAATCCCCTGTGGGAGCGAGCTTGCTCGCGATGAGGCCGTGTCAGTCAAAATAGATGCTGACTGTAGGACCGCTATCGCGAGCAAGCTCGCTCCCACAGGGGTTGTGGGTGTCCAGAAAAAATGCTCCACATCAACCAAACGATAATTCCTCTTATTCAATCTCCCCTGCCCTGTTAGACTTTGCGCCCCTTGTTTTGCTCGTCTTGCAGGATGTCTGATGCCCTCGCTGCCTCTTCGCTTGTCCGCACTGTTGCTGGCCCTGGGCCTGAGTGCCTGCGATGACGCCCCGCGTTTTACAAAAGCCGAACCCGGCGAAGCCCGGTCCGGTGGCAGCGCAACCGTGCGCAAGACCGATCAGAACTCATTTTCCCTGCCGTCCGCCAACCTGCCGCCGTCACGGCGCGTGGACTTCAGTGTCGGCAACAGCTTTTTCCGTAATCCCTGGGTGATCGCCCCGTCGACCACTACCGCCAGGGACGGACTCGGCCCGTTGTTCAATACCAACGCGTGCCAGAACTGCCACATCAAGGACGGACGCGGTCATCCGCCCACGCCTGATGCGCAGAACGCCGTGTCGATGCTGGTGCGCCTGTCGATTCCCGATGCGCCGGCCTTTGCCAAGGTCATCGAGCAACTCGGTGTCGTCCCGGAGCCGGTCTACGGCGGGCAATTCCAGGACATGTCCGTGCCGGGTGTCGTGCCGGAAGGCAAAGTGCGCGTCGATTACACGCCCGTTCCGATTCGCTTCAAGGACGGCACCGAAGTCGAGTTGCGCAAACCGACGTTGCAGATCAGCCAACTCGGCTACGGCCCGATGCACCCTGACACGCGATTCTCGGCCAGGGTTGCACCGCCAATGATTGGCCTGGGCCTGCTCGAAGCGATTCCCGACGAGGCGATCCTGGCCAATGCCGAGGCTCAGGCAAAAGACAAAAATGGTATCGCCGGGCGCCCGAACCGGGTCTGGGATGACGCGCAGCAAAAAACCGTTCTCGGGCGATTTGGCTGGAAGGCCGGCCAACCAAACCTCAATCAACAAAATGTTCACGCGTTTTCCGGTGACATGGGCCTGACCACAAGCCTGAGGCCCGTCGACGACTGCAGCGCCGCGCAAACCGCTTGCAAGCAAGCGCCTAACGGCAACGGCCCGGATGGCGAGCCGGAAGTCAGCGACAACATCCTGCGCCTGGTGCTGTTCTACAGCCGTAACCTCGCCGTACCGGCCCGCCGCGATGTCAGCGCCCCCGAGGTGCTGGCCGGCAAGACTCTGTTTTTCCAGGCCGGATGTCAGTCCTGCCACACCCCGAAATACACCACCGCCGCCAACGCCGCAGAACCTGAACTGGCCAATCAAGTGATTCGCCCTTACAGCGATCTGCTGCTGCATGACATGGGCGACGGTCTGGCCGACAACCGTAGCGAATTCCAGGCCAGCGGCCGCGACTGGCGCACCCCGCCGTTGTGGGGCATCGGCCTGACGCAAGCGGTCAGTGGCCACACCCAGTTTTTGCATGATGGCCGCGCCCGCAATCTGCTCGAAGCCGTGCTCTGGCATGGCGGCGAAGCAACAGCGGCGCAGCAACAGGTTTTGTCTTTCAATGCCGAGCAGCGCGCTGCGTTGCTGGCGTTCTTGAATTCCCTTTAATACGTATTCCATAGCGGGAGCCCGACATGTTCCGTCCCAAATTGTTGTTCACCAGCCTTGCCGCGCTAGCCTTGGGCGCCTGTTCGCCGCAGGATCCGCAGGCCGTCACGTCGGCGGCGATCGCCAAGTCGGTGATCCTGCCGACCTACACGCGCTGGGTTGAAGCCGACCGCCAACTGGCCGTCAGTGCTTTGGCTTACTGCGAAGGCAAGGAAAACCTCGACACCGCCCGTGCCGACTTCCTGCATGCGCAGAAAGCCTGGGCCGAGCTGCAACCGCTGCTGATCGGGCCGCTGGCCGAAGGCAATCGCGCCTGGCAGGTGCAGTTCTGGCCGGACAAGAAAAACCTCGTCGGCCGTCAGGTCGAGCAACTGGTCACCGCACAGCCGCAGATCGATGCCGCTGCCTTGGCCAAGTCCAGCGTTGTGGTTCAAGGCCTTTCCGCCTACGAATACATCCTGTTCGACAGCAAGCCTGATGTGGCCAACGCTGAACAGAAAGCCAAGTACTGCCCGCTGCTGATCGCGATTGGCGAGCGTCAGAAACAACTGGCCGAAGAGATTCTGAAAAGCTGGAACAACACCGACGGCATGCTCGCGCAGATGAGCAAATTCCCGAACCAGCGCTACGCCGATTCCCACGAAGCCATCGCCGATCTGTTGCGCGTCCAAGTCACCGCCCTCGACAGCCTGAAGAAAAAACTCGGCACGCCGATGGGCCGTCAGACCAAGGGTGTGCCGCAACCGTTCCAGGCGGATGCATGGCGCAGCCAGTCGTCCCTGGCCGGCCTCGAAGCCAGCCTCGCCGCCGCCAAAACGGTATGGGAAGGTGTCGACAACAAAGGCCTGCGTGGTCTGTTGCCGAACGAGCAGAAACCCTTGGCCGACAAGATCGACGCCGCTTACGCCGCGGCCCTGAAACTGTTCGCCAGCAACCAGCGTTCGCTGACCGAAATGCTTAACGACGATGCCGGTCGCCAACAGCTAAACGATATCTACGACAGCCTCAACGTCGTCCACCGCCTGCACGAAGGCGAATTGGCCAAGGCGCTGGGCATCCAACTGGGCTTCAACGCCAACGACGGTGACTGATGAGGGCAAGTTCCATGCTGCGACGCCAGGCTCTGACGTTAGGTAGTTTGCTGCTGGGTGCGGTGACACTGGGCGGCTGGACGCTGTTCAAGCAGAAGGACAAAAGCCCGCTGCTGCTCTCGGCGCGGGACGATACCGACGGCAAGCACTATGCCGTCGGTTACCGGCTGGACGGCACCCGGGTGTTTGCCACCCAGGTCGGCCAGCGTTGCCACGACATCATCAACCACCCGACGCTGCCGATTGCGCTGTTCGTCGCCCGTCGTCCTGGCACCGAGAGTTACCTGATCGACCTGCGCGACGGCACGCTGCTGCAAACCGTGACCTCGCTGCCGAACCGGCATTTCTACGGTCACGCGGTGATTCACAAGAGCGGCGACTGGCTGTACGCCACCGAGAACGACACCTCCGATCCGGGTCGCGGCTTGCTGGGTGTGTATAAGTTCGAAGGTGAGCGACTTATCCACAGCGGCGAGATTTCGACCCACGGCGTCGGCCCGCATCAGGTGTCGTGGATGCCCGATGGCGAAACCCTGGTGGTCGCCAATGGCGGCATTCGCACCGAGGCCGAAAGCCGCGTCGAGATGAACCTCAACGCCATGGAGCCGAGCCTGGTCCTGATGCAACGCGACGGCACCTTGCTGAGCAAGGAAACCCTCGCCCAGCAGATGAACAGCGTGCGTCATTTGGGGATCGCCAGCGACGGCACCATCGTCGCCGGTCAGCAGTTCATGGGGCCGTCTCACGAGTCTTCGGAGCTGCTGGCGATCAAGCGTCCCGGCCTGCCGTTCGTGGCCTTCCCGGTGCCTGAGCATCAGTTGCAGGCCATGGGGCATTACACCGCCAGCGTCGCGGTGCACAGCGAACTGCGCCTGGTGGCGTTGACCGCGCCCCGGGGTAACCGCTTTTTCATCTGGGATCTGGACAGCGGTGAAGTGCGCCTGGACGCGCCGCTTCCCGATTGCGCCGGGGTCGGCGCGGTAGCCGATGGCTTTGTCGTGACCTCGGGTCAGGGGCGCTGCCGGTTCTACGACTGCCGCCAGACAAGCCTTGTTGCAAAGCCCCTCGATCTACCCGCAGGGCTCTGGGATAACCACCTGCACCTGATGGCGTGAATAACGCCGAAAAGATCGCAGCCTTCGGCAGCTCCTACATCGGAAGGCGTACACCCTGTAGGAGCTGCCGAAGGCTGCGATCTTTTCAGACCAACGCCAATCGATAGCCTTACACCCTGTAAGTTCTGCCAGTTGGAATCCCCGGCACACTCGGAGTAATGTGCCCGACTGTCTCACCTGATTTTCTCCAAGGAAGTGGAAATATGCTGCGTCGCCGCATGCTGATCATGTTGGGTGTTGTTTTGCTGATCGTGCTGGTCCTGGCCGGTTACAAAGCCTTCTCCATCTATACGATGATTCAGGGCTTTGCTGCGCCGAAACCGGCGATCAGTGTCGCCGTGGCCACGGCCACCGAACGGCCGTGGCAAGCACGCCTGCCCACCGTCGGCACGCTCAAGGCGCTGCAAGGCGTGGACCTGAGCCTGGAGACCGACGGCACCGTCATCGATTTGCAGTTCGAGTCAGGTCAGAAGGTCAAGGTCGGCCAACCGCTGCTGCAACTCGATAGCATTGTGGAAACCGCCCTGCTCGAAACCGCTCAGGCTGACCTGGGTCTGGCGCAGCTCGATTACGGTCGCGGCAGTCAATTGGTGGGCAGCCAGGCCATTTCCAAAGGCGAATTCGACCGGCTCTCTGCCGTGTTGAAAAAGAGCCGGGCCACGGTCAATCAGCTCAAGGCGGCGCTGGCCAAAAAACGCTTGCTCGCACCGTTCAGCGGGACCATCGGCATTCGTCAGGTGGACATCGGTGACTATCTCGCCAGCGGCACCATGATTGCCACCCTGCAAGACCTCAGCAGCCTCTACGTAGACTTCTTCGTGCCCGAGCAGTCGGTACCGAAGATCGCCCTCGGCCAACTGGTACAGATCGTTGTCGCGGCCTACCCGACACAAACCTTCCCCGGCACCATCAGCGCGATCAACCCGAAAGTCGAAAACAGCACGCGCAATGTCCAGGTCCGCGCGACCCTGGCCAATCCCGACGGCAAACTGCTACCGGGGATGTTCGCCAGCCTGCAAGTGTTGTTGCCTGACCCTCAGCCGCGCATCGTCGTGCCGGAAAGCGCGATCACTTACACGCTGTACGGCAACTCGCTCTATGTCGTCGCGCAGAAAAAAGCCGAAGACGGCAGCCTGGAAAAAGACGACAAGGGCCAACCGATCCTGATCGCTGAACGGCGTTTCATCGAAACCGGCGAGCGCCGCGATGGGCAAGTGATGATCACCAAAGGTGTGCAGAACGGCGAAAAAGTGGTCACAGCCGGCCAGATCAAACTGGACAACGGTGCACACATTGCGATCAGCGACGACAAGACCTTAGCCGAGAAGAACAGCCCGCCGCGCGCGGACTGATCAAGGAATCCCCATGGCTTTTACCGACCCGTTCATCCGCCGCCCGGTGCTCGCCACCGTGGTCAGCCTGTTGATTGTGCTGCTGGGCTTCCAGGCCTGGAGCAAGTTGCCGCTGCGCCAATATCCACAAATGGAAAACGCCCTGATCACGGTGACCACCGCTTACCCCGGGGCCAACGCCGAAACCATTCAGGGCTACATCACTCAACCGATGCAACAAAGTCTGGCCAGTGCCGAAGGCATCGATTACATGACCTCGGTCAGTCGCCAGAACTTCTCGGTGATCTCGATCTACGCGCGCATCGGCTCCAACAGCGACCGCTTGTTCACCGAACTGCTGGCCAAAGCCAACGAGGTGAAGAACCAACTGCCTCAGGACGCCGAAGACCCGGTACTGAGCAAGGAAGCCGCCGACGCCTCGGCACTGATGTACATCAGCTTCTTCAGCAAGGAGCTGAGCAACCCGCAGATTACCGACTACCTGTCGCGGGTGATCCAGCCGAAACTGGCGACCCTGCCGGGCATGGCCGAAGCCGAGATTCTCGGCAACCAGGTATTTGCCATGCGTCTGTGGCTGGACCCGGTCAAGCTGGCCGGTTTCGGCCTGACTGCCAGCGACGTGACCGATGCAGTGCGCAAATACAACTTCCTCTCCGCCGCCGGCGAAGTGAAAGGCGAGTACGTCGTCACCAGCATCAACGCCAATACCGAGCTCAAGTCCGCCGAAGCCTTTGCCGCGATTCCGCTCAAGGTCGAGGGCGACAGTCGCGTGCTGCTCAGCGATGTGGCGCGGGTTGAAATGGGTGCGGAAAACTACGACTCGATCAGTTCTTTCGGCGGCACACCCTCGGTGTACATCGGCATCAAGGCCACGCCGGGCGCCAACCCGCTGGACGTGATCAGGGAAGTGCGCAAGATCATGCCGGACCTGGAAGCCCAGCTGCCGCCGAACCTCAAAGTTGAAATCGCCTACGACGCCACGCTGTTCATCCAGGCCTCGATCGACGAAGTGGTGAAAACCCTGTTTGAAGCGGTGCTGATCGTCATTGTGGTGGTGTTCCTGTTTCTCGGCGCGCTGCGTTCGGTGGTGATCCCGGTGGTCACCATCCCGTTGTCGATGATCGGCGTGATGTTCTTCATGCAGATGATGGGCTACTCGATCAACCTGCTGACGTTGCTGGCGATGGTCTTGGCCATCGGCCTGGTGGTGGACGACGCCATTGTGGTGGTGGAAAACATCCACCGACACATCGAAGAAGGCAAGACGCCGCTGGATGCGGCCATCGAAGGCGCTCGGGAAATCGCCATGCCGGTGGTCTCGATGACCATCACCCTGGCAGCGGTCTATGCGCCGATTGGCTTCCTGACGGGGCTCACGGGGGCGCTGTTCAAGGAGTTCGCCCTGACCCTGGCCGGCGCGGTGGTGATCTCCGGCATCGTCGCCCTGACCCTGTCGCCAATGATGTGCGCCTTCCTGCTGCGTCACGACGAAAATCCCAGCGGTCTGGCCCATCGCCTGGACCTGATTTTCGAAGGCCTCAAGCGCCGCTACCGGAGCATGCTTCATGGCACCCTCAACACCCGGCCGGTGGTGCTGGTGTTTGCGGTGATCGTGCTGTGCCTGATTCCGGTGCTGCTCACGTTTACCAAGTCGGAACTGGCGCCGGACGAGGACCAGGGCATCATTTTCATGATGGCCAACGCCCCGCAACCGGCCAACCTCGACTATCTGAGCGCCTACACCGACGAGTTCGTCACGATCTTCAAGACGTTTCCCGAGTACTACTCGTCGTTCCAGATCAATGGCTTCAACGGCGTGCAATCGGGGATCGGCGGCTTCCTGCTCAAACCGTGGAACGAACGCAGCCGCACTCAGATGCAAATCCTGCCCGAGGTACAGAGCAAACTGGAGAGTATTTCCGGGCTGCAGATCTTCGGCTTCAACCTGCCCTCCCTGCCCGGCACCGGCGAGGGGCTGCCGTTTCAGTTCGTCATCAACTCCGCCAACGATTACGAGTCGCTGCTGCAAGTGAGCGACCGAGTGAAAAAGCGGGCAATGGAATCCGGCAAGTTCGCCTTCGTCGACCTCGACCTGGCTTTCGACAAACCTGAAGTGGTGGTGGATATCGATCGCGCCAAGGCTGCGCAGATGGGTGTTTCCATGCAGGACCTGGGCGGGACGCTCGCGACGTTGCTGGGTGAGGCCGAGATCAACCGTTTCACCATTGAAGGTCGCAGCTACAAAGTCATCGCGCAGGTCGAACGGCCCTTCCGGGATAACCCCGACTGGCTGAACAATTATTACGTCAAGAACACCCAAGGCGAACTGCTGGCCCTGTCGACCCTGATCACCGTGACCGACCGGGCGCGTCCACGCCAGTTGAACCAGTTCCAGCAACTCAACTCGGCCATCCTGTCCGGGGTGCCGCTGGTCAGCATGGGTGAAGCCATCGACACCGTGCGCCAGATCGCTCGGGAAGAGGCGCCGGTGGGTTATGCCTTCGATTATGCCGGCGCATCCCGGCAATACGTCCAGGAAGGCAGTGCGCTGTGGGTCACCTTCGCCTTGGCGCTGGCGATCATTTTCCTGGTGCTAGCCGCTCAATTCGAAAGCTTCCGCGATCCGCTGGTGATTCTGGTGACCGTGCCGCTATCAATCTGTGGCGCGCTGATTCCGCTGTTCCTGGGCTGGTCGAGCATGAATATCTACACACAGGTCGGCCTGGTGACGTTGATCGGGCTGATCAGCAAACACGGAATCCTGATCGTCGAATTTGCAAATCAGTTACGCAAGGACAAAGGCCTGACGCCGCGAGAAGCCGTGGAGGAAGCGGCGGCCATTCGTCTGCGTCCGGTTTTGATGACCACTGCTGCGATGGTGTTCGGCATGGTGCCGTTGATCATCGCCACGGGGGCGGGCGCCGTCAGCCGGTTCGACATCGGCATGGTGATCGCCACAGGGATGTCGATCGGGACGTTGTTTACGTTGTTTGTGCTGCCGTGTGTTTACACGCTGCTGGCTAAACCCGATAAACCCTAAAATCAAAAGATCGCAGCCTTCGGCAGCGCCTACAGGGTGTACCCCATTCAATGTAGGAGCTGCCGAAGGCTGCGATCTTTTGATCTTGCAATCGAAAAAAAGGCCTCGCATTTGCGAGGCCTTTATTTGGGTTTCAATCTGTTCAACTTTGTGGCCTCAATCCTTGAGAAAGGCCGAACATGAACAGCAATAAATCATGATCGGGTTGGGATGCCACGGATGCCTTCGCAACGCGTGGCAATGGACAGTGTGCGTCGCCGTTCACTGAACTGAGGACTTGCGTGCGGGGCTGCTCCCAAGCCGCCACCGCTAGTGAAGCAACTGCCAAGGCTCCTATCAAAAATATACCTCGTGCAATTTCGAGTTTCATTGCTATAAACCCTTGATAGCGCTGCCAAACGCCGTCTTATAAAAGTAGACGAGTTTCTGCCAGTCCGTCGTGCTGAACGACGAGTGGCGACGCAGCTGCTTCATGTCATGAGTAGCCGCTTGCCGGGCGGTCAAACGCTGCCGACATTTCTCCAGATCGATCAAGGCCACTTCAACTTTGGCAGCCTCGCCTTCGCCGGTGACACGCACGAATACGTGCTTGGCATAAAGGCAGCTGTGCTGCCAGCGGCCCTTGTGCATCCGGGTCAGGTTCTCGGCCAGTTCCTTCAACACTCGATCATGCACAGCCTCACCGTGACGTTCGCGACCACCGCCAGCGTACCAGTGTTCAATTTCCTCGAAGCCGTCCAGCGCCTTGGTGACCAGCAATGCGCGCCATTTATGTACCGGATCGCGCTGTGCACCACAGAAAACGATTTCCGGAACGCCAACGTCGAGCAGCTTCAGACCGATGAGCGCATCTCGCTCGCGCAATACCGTCGGCCGACCGAACGGGTGCAGCAAACTGCGATGGATATGCCCGGATTGACGTTTAACGTAAAGCAACTGTCCATTGCTGCTCACGACGCGCTGCACGCCACTTTCTCCACCGCGACGGACGTTGGGTTCTTCTACCCACTCACCGCGCTGATTCCAGAAATAGTCGAAGCGGTCCTGAGAAGCGACGTCCGTTTCTGCTGCACATTGCACTGCCATTCTGTTACCTCTTGCGTAATACGTAGACCCGCCACATGGCATAGAGCGGTAAAAAGTCCAGTTGTTCCTGGATACGAAAACCCGCCTGCTCAAATTCCTTTTCAACCGTAGCAGCCGGTAACACAAATCGATTTTGGTAACCTTCCTGCTCACGGGTTTTCTCGAGGCGCTTGCGTTTCCACGCCTTGAAATTGCCGTCCACCCACAGAGAAAGGATCACGCTATCACGCGTGACGCGCTCGAATTCACGCAAAATGGCCAGTCGATGCTCGGCTTCACCGATGTGATGGAGCAAACGCATGCAAAAAATGCTGTCGACGGCGTTATCAGGCAAGGCGATGTCGAATGCAGAAGTGTGCAAGGGTTGTACCCGTTTCACCACCTCGGCAGGTTGCGCCTGCATGGCAATCTTCAGCATGGATTCGGAGTTGTCTGCGCCAATGATCGCACGATTGGTTTTTTCCGCCAGCAATGGCCAGAAACGTCCCGCACCACAGGGCAAATCGAGGATCAGCCCCGGTTCACCGACCAGTGACAGCGCCTTGCGCGCCAGTTGCTCGTCACGCCAGTGAGACAGGCGGCGGCCAAGACCATCCTGGTGTTTACGCAGGTATCGTTGAGCGTGTTGATCGTCGTATTTTTCAGAAAAATCCAGTTTGATCGGACCGGCCATCACCAAGGTCTCCTTAGCTGCTGATGGCACCCACGATAGGCAGCGCCGTGTCAGCGACAGGTCATTCCTTTGTGAAAAAAACGTCATGTAAAACCCCAAATTATTTCGAGGTTTTGCCGGGAGGCAACGATAGCTCTGGGCCGTTGCGACCGATCAGCTCACATCCGACGAACACAACTCCACCTGAAAACGACAGCCGTTGGGCTCCATGTTCGTCAGGCTGACGTTCCAACCCTGGTTTTCACAGATCCGCTGCACCAATGACAGCCCAAGGCCCAAGCCCTCGCCGCGTTTCTCGTTGCCCCGCACGAACGGCTCGAACATCGCCTCGCGTTTTTCCTCGGGAATACCCACGCCGCTGTCCTCGACCATGAAACCCGTTGCCGTCAGGGTCAGGCGGATGAACCCGCGCTCGGTGTAATGCAGCGCGTTACGCAACAGGTTGCCCATGACCGCGTGCAGAAGGGTTGCGTTGTAGCAAGTGTTGGCCGGATTGCCCGGTTCAAAGATCAGCGCCAGCCCCTTGGCCTCGATCGGCTCACGCCACTGATTGAGCAGGCCATCGGCTACCTGGCTCAGGGTCTGCTGGGGTGACATGCTGGCGTCTTCACGTTGTGCGCGAGCCAACATCAGGAAGGTTTGCACCAGCTCGCGCATCTCTTCACAAGCGCGGGCGATTCGCTGGACCTGTGCACGTCCACGCTGATCGATGCCGGGGTTTTCCAGCAGCAGCTCGCAGGAACTGGCGAGCACCATCAATGGCGTGCGCAGCTCGTGACTGACGTCACTGGTGAATAACCGTTCGCGGGTCAACGCCTGGCGCAAGCGCCCGAGGGTGGCGTCGAAAGCCACGGCCAACTCGCCCACCTCATCAGCGGCGTAGTCCGGCGCCAGCGGTGGCGCCAGACCTAATAACTGATCACGGTGACGGACCTGACGGGCCAGTCGCACCACGGGCGCCATCACTTTGCGCGCCAGTATCCAACCTAGAAACACCGCCAATGCCAGACTCAGGACGAAGCCCACCAGCACCACGGCAAACAGCACCCGTTCACGCTCTTCGAAATCGCTCTGATCCTGTAACAGCACATAATGCCGGCCGTCGACGACTTCGACCATCGCGTGATACGACAGCTGTTCGCGAAACACTTCGTGAAAGCCCGGGTCCAGGTGCCGCAGGTCCTTGGGGAGCTCGAAGTCACCCGGCCCGCCGCTGAAATAGAACAGCTGGTCCGGCTCGGGACGGTGGCTCCAGTCCGACACGCTGTCCATCAGCAACAGACGTTGTAGATCGCCGCCCAGACCTGCCGAAATCAGTTTTTCTTCGACCAGGTGCACGGTCGCCACAATGCCCATGGCGAAGGCCCCTGCCACCAATGCGCTCATCAGCGCAAAGGCGATGATGATCCGTTGAGCAAGGCTCTGTTTAAACTCCATCTCGGCCCTCGGCCAAGCGGTAACCCACACCGTGCACGGTTTGCAGCAACGGTTTGGCGAACGGCTTGTCGATCACCTGGCGCAATTGATGGACGTGGCTGCGCAGGCTGTCGCTGTCCGGGCAGTCATCGCCCCACAGCGCCTCTTCGAGAATTTCGCGGCGCAGTACGTGCGGACTTTTCTGCATGAGCACGGCCAGCAACTTCAGGCCCACCGGGTTGAGCTTCAGCAGTCGCCCCTCGCGGGTAACTTCCAGGGTATCGAGGTCGTAGATCAGATCGCCGACCTGCAGGGTGCGGCGACCGCCACCCTGGGCGCGACGCATGACCGCCTCGATGCGCGCCGCCAATTCAGATAGCGCAAAGGGTTTGATCAGGTAATCATCGGCGCCGGATTTGAAGCCTTGCAGCCGGTCGTCCAATTGATCGCGAGCGGTGAGCATGATCACCGGCGTGTCGCGGCGCGCATCTTCACGCAGACGTTTGCACAGGGTATAACCGTCGATGCCCGGCAACATGATGTCGAGCACAATCAAGTCGTAATGCTCGGTGGCCGCCAGGTGCAAGCCTGACAAACCGTCCTGCGCGCAATCCACGGTATAACCCTTGAGCCCCAAGTAATCGGCCAGATTGGCCAGGATATCGCGGTTGTCTTCAACCAATAGAATTCGCATGGGTATCTCCTGCGTACACAGTAACGGCCGTCTTGGCCCGCGCAGCTTAAGGCCAAGTGTGGTTCAGGGCTAGGGTTACGGTGCCTGGAATCAATCCGCTCAACCAAATTATGGAGCTAACAAGTTTTTCACTATCGATTCACACGCTGACTACAGTGGCAGGGCGAGAATCTCGCGCAATTGATATCAAGGAATGTATACACAATGGACTTCTTCAAGACCGCACCAATGCGCTTTCTCCTGCTCGTGACCGGCACATGGCTGGCCATTTTCCTGCTGACCCGGACGGTTTTGCTGCTCACCCATCTGGATGAGACCGGCAGCGGATTTCTGTCGGTGTTTGGCATCGGCCTGCTTTACGACCTGGGCTTCATTGCCTACGCAGCGTTGCCGATGGGCCTCTACTTGCTGCTCTGCCCACCAGCCTTGTGGCGTCGCCGTGGCCACCGCTGGGTCCTTCAGGGGCTGCTGACCGTCAGCCTGTTCGCCATGCTGTTCACTTCCGTGGCCGAATGGCTGTTTTGGGATGAGTTTGGTGTGCGATTCAACTTCATCGCCGTCGATTACCTGGTGTATTCCGACGAGGTATTGAACAACCTGTTGGAGTCTTATCCGATCGGTACGCTGCTGAGCATCCTTGCCGTGTTGGCCATCACCCTGAGCTTTGCGTTGCGCAAACCTTTCAATGCCGCGCTGGACGCACCGTTGCCGCCACTGCGCGGGCGCGTGCTGAATGCGCTGGGCCTGTTGATCGTCGCGGGGCTGAGTTTGCAACTGCTCAGCCAGGATTCGCCGCGCGCCCAAGGCGGTAATGCCTATCAGAACGAACTGTCGAGCAATGGGCCCTATCAGTTCTTCGCTGCATTCCGTAACAACGAACTGGATTACCCGCAGTTCTACAGCAGTCTGCCGCCGGCAATCGTTGCTCAGCAGATTCGTGCCGAATTGAGCGAACCCAACGCGCGTTTCATCGGCGAGGATCCGCAGGACATTCGCCGGATGATCGACAACCCGGGCACTGCGCGCAAACCCAACATTGTGCTGGTGACCATTGAAAGCTTCAGCGCCAAGTACATGGGCAGTAACGGCGACGACCGCAACCTGCCCCCCAACCTCGATGCCTTGCGCAAGCAGAGCCTGTACTTCAACAACTTCTATGCCACCGGCACCCGCACCGATCGCGGCCTTGAGGCCATTACCCTGGCGATCCCGCCAACCCCAGGGCGTTCGATCGTCAAGCGTGTGGGGCGTGAAAGCGGTTTCGCCAGCCTCGGCCAGCAACTCACCGCCGTGGGTTACGACAGCGTGTTCGTCTATGGCGGACGCGGTTACTTCGACAATATGAACGCGTTCTTCAGTGGCAACGGTTACCGTGTGGTGGACCAGACCAGCGTCGATGAATCAGAGATCCACTTCAAAAATGCCTGGGGCATGGCTGACGAAGATCTGTACAAGCAGACCCTCAAACTGGCTGACGCTGACTACGCGAAACAGCAGCCGTTTCTGCTGCAACTGATGACCACTTCCAACCATCGTCCTTATACCTACCCGGACAACCGGATCGACATCAAATCCGGCAACGGTCGCGACGGTGCGGTGAAGTACACCGATTATGCCATTGGTCAGTTCCTCGATCAGGCGCGCCAGAAGCCTTGGTTTGACAATACAATCTTCGTCTTCGTCGCCGACCACACGGCTGGCAGCGCCGGCATGGAAGACTTGCCGATCAGCAACTATCAGATTCCGTTGTTCATCTATGCGCCGAAGCTGATCGATGCACGAGAAACCGCGCAACTGGCCAGCCAGATCGACCTGGCGCCTACCTTGCTGGGTTTGCTGAACCTGGATTATCAATCGACCTTCTTCGGTCGCAACTTGCTGCAGGACAATCCACTGCCGCCCCGCGTGGTCGTCGGCAATTACCAACATCTGGGCTTGTTCGACGGCAAGGATTTGGCGATCCTGAGCCCTCGCCAAGGGCTGCGTCGCCATGATGAAGCACTGACCGAGAGCCGCGAGTCCCGGGCCAACGCCAGAGACCCATTGATTGCCCGCGCTATCACCTATTACCAAACCGCCAGTTATGGCTTCAAGCAACAGCTGCTTGGCTGGAGGGCGCCCATGGAGGGCACCGACCAAGTCAGCGAACGTTAATCGAATCGCCCCGGGCTGATGCCCCGGGGCTTATTCCTTAGTTCAGGATCCACCATGTCATCCACTGCTGTCCGCCCCGCCTCTCGCCCGCTGAATTTCTGGGTGTGCCTGGGCGTTCCCGCCATCGCGGCGATCATTCTGATGCTGCTCGAACTGACGTCCCTGGACATGGATCTTGCCAAGCTGTTCTATGACCCGGTCGCGGGGGATTTCATCGGGCGGCACAGTTACTTCCTGGAAGAGATCCTGCATGACCGCGCCAAGCAGGTGGTCATCGCCTTCTCGGTATTGGCCATCTTCGGTTTCATCGCCTCCTTTTTCATGGACCGGCTCAAACCGATCAAACGGGAACTGGGCTGCCTGGTGCTGTCTCTGGCGCTGGCGACCTCCTTTGTCACGCCAGTCAAAGCGGTGACGGCCGTGCAATGCCCGTGGAGCCTTGAGCAGTTCGGCGGACACGAAACCTATAGCGAGTTGCTCAGCCCTCGCCCGCACACCGATAAACCGGGCCGCTGCTGGCCCGGCGGTCATGCGGCGACGGGTTTCACACTGTTTGCGCTGTTCTTTGTCCTGCGTGACCGTCGTCCGCGTCTGGCGCGCAAGGCGTTTGTATTCGCTTTCGCGTTGGGCACGGTGTTTTCGATCAGCCGGATGATGCAGGGGGCGCACTTCTTTTCGCACAACGTGTGGACGGCGATTTTCTGCTGGCTGATTTGCCTGGGGGCGTATTACTACATCCTTTATCGACCAGCCTCGAAGGCTGAGCGAGCGACCAAGGTGGAACCGGTCAGCGCCTGAAGCCTCGCGTTAACCTGTAGGAGCAAAGCTTGCTCGCGATTCAGGCGCCGCGGTGTATCAGTTGCACCGCGTTATCGTTCATCGCGAGCAAGCTTTGCTCCTACAGGACAGGGTAAATGACGGGCAATAAAAAGCCCCGCCTGCTTATCGCAGGCGGGGCTTTTTTATAGGGGTAAGGCTGGCTTACATCATGCCGCCCATGCCGCCCATACCGCCCATGTCTGGCATGCCGCCGCCAGCTGGACCGTCTTCCTTGATCTCAGCGATCATGGCTTCGGTGGTGATCATCAGGCTGGCAATCGACGAAGCCGCTTGCAGAGCCGAACGAGTCACTTTAGCCGGGTCCAGGATACCCATTTCGATCATGTCGCCGTATTCGCCGGTAGCAGCGTTGTAACCGTAGTTACCCGAACCCTGCTTGACCTTGTCGACAACTACGCTTGGCTCGTCGCCGGAGTTGGCAACGATCTGACGCAGTGGCGCTTCAACAGCGCGACGCAGCAACTGGATGCCAACGTTCTGGTCATCGTTGTCGCCTTTCAGCTCGGAGATTGCCTGCAGAGCGCGAACCAGTGCCACGCCGCCGCCAGGTACCACGCCTTCTTCAACGGCTGCACGGGTAGCGTGCAGGGCGTCTTCAACGCGGGCTTTCTTCTCTTTCATTTCAACTTCGGAACCAGCGCCAACCTTGATCACTGCAACGCCGCCGGACAGCTTGGCCAGACGCTCTTGCAGTTTTTCACGGTCGTAGTCGGACGAAGTGTCGGCCACTTGCTGACGGATTTGCAGAACGCGAGACTGGATATCAGCTTCAACGCCGGCACCGTCGATCACGGTGGTGTTTTCCTTGGTCACGGTGACGCGCTTGGCATTACCCAGGTGTTCCAGGGTAGCGCTTTCCAGGCTCAGGCCGATCTCTTCGGAGATAACGGTACCGCCAGTCAGAACAGCGATGTCCTGCAGCATGGCCTTGCGACGATCGCCGAAACCTGGCGCCTTGACGGCAACCACTTTAACGATACCGCGCATGTTGTTCACAACCAGAGTCGCCAGGGCTTCGCCTTCAACGTCTTCGCTCACGATCAGCAGTGGGCGGCCGGCCTTGGCAACAGCTTCCAGCACTGGCAGCAGTTCGCGGATGTTCGAGATCTTTTTGTCGACCAGCAGGATCAGCGGACCGTCCAGCTCGGCAGTCATGGTCTCTGGCTTGTTGACGAAGTACGGGGACAGGTAGCCACGGTCGAACTGCATGCCTTCAACAACCGACAGTTCGTTTTCCAGGCCCGAGCCTTCTTCAACGGTGATCACGCCTTCTTTACCGACTTTTTCCATGGCTTCGGCAATGATGTCGCCGATGGAGCTGTCGGAGTTGGCCGAGATGGTGCCGACCTGAGCGATGGCCTTGGTGTCAGCGCAAGGCTTGGACAGGGCTTTCAGCTCTTTGACGATAGCGATGGTCGCTTTGTCGATGCCGCGCTTCAGGTCCATCGGGTTCATGCCGGCAGCGACGGCTTTCAGGCCTTCGTTGACGATCGATTGAGCCAGAACGGTAGCGGTGGTGGTGCCGTCGCCTGCGTCATCGTTGGCACGGGAGGCAACGTCTTTGACCAGCTGCGCGCCCATGTTTTCGAAGCGATCTTTCAGCTCGATTTCTTTGGCAACGGACACGCCGTCCTTGGTGATGGTCGGAGCGCCGAAGCTCTTCTCGATGATCACGTTACGGCCTTTAGGGCCCAGGGTCGCTTTTACTGCGTCAGCCAGGACGTTGACACCGGCGAGCATTTTCTTGCGGGCGGAATCGCCGAATTTAACTTCTTTAGCAGCCATGATCGATATTCCTTAAATACTTTGTAGTAGCGGGAAAATGAGCGGGGAATCAGCCTTCGACAACGGCGAGGATTTCGCTCTCGCCAATTACCAGCAGGTCTTCGCCGTCGACTTTCACGGTGTTGCTGCCGGAGTACGGGCCGAACACAACCTTGTCACCCACTTTCACGGACAGTGCACGCACTTCACCGTTGTCCAGCACTTTGCCTGGGCCTACAGCGAGGACTTCACCCTGGTTTGGCTTTTCAGCAGCCGAACCTGGCAGGACGATGCCGCCAGCGGTTTTCTTTTCTTCTTCGCTGCGACGGACGACGACGCGGTCATGCAGAGGACGAAGCTTCATTGTCGATCTCTCCTAATTGTGGTTTTCATCGGCCGGTGTATTCCCGGCGGGTTTAACAAATCCGGCGGTGCCGGGTGCGGCTCGACAAGCGAGACGCGGAAGTCTGTCTGGCGTAATCGCCAGAAACCTTGCGGTGACCGTTACATAAGGGCGCATAAGCTTATTACAAGGGCGAGGAAGCAAATTTTTTCAGGTTGCTGCCCCACAAACGAACACGGCACCCGAAGGTGCCGTGCAGCTGAAACGCTTTACTTGGAATCGCGGTGTTCGAATTCGCCTTCGATCACGTTTGGCTCACGGCCCAGCGGCTCGCGCGGAGCAGGACCGCCACGTGCCTGAAGGTCGTCGGCGAACGCACGCTGACGGATTGCCGCCTCTTCGGCACGCTGGCGCATTTTATTGGCCAACAGTCGACGAGAGATCGGCAGCAACATGATCAGACCCAGCACATCAGTGACGAAGCCCGGCAGGATCAACAAACCACCCGCCAGCGCCAGCATCAAACCTTCGAGCATGGTCTGGGCCGGCAACTCGCCGCGGTTCAGGCTTTCACGAGCACGCAATGCGGTTGCCAGACCAGCGATACGCAGCACGAACACGCCGAGCATCGAGCCGAGAATGACCAGCAGCAGGGCCGGGAAAAACCCGATCGCCCCGCTGACCTTGACGAATACGAACAGCTCCAACACCGGAAACAGCACAAAGAGCAATAAAAAAGGGCGCATCAAATGGTTCCTCAACGCAAGAATGCCTTGCCAGTCTTCCCTAGATGACGTCGCCGATTCGTGAATTCAAGCGTCGGCCACTTCATTTTTCGGCCAATGTTCAGCGTGAGCCAGGAAAACCAAGGCTTCGCGCACTTGTGTCGGCGTATTACACGGCGTTTGAAACGGCAACCAATAGAGCCCCTGACCAATGCGCAGGTGCATGCCTTCGGTGTCGATACCCGCCAGTTGCGCCGGCTCGGTTTTCGGCAGGCCTGCCAGTTCGACGTAGTGGGCGATGGCTTTGGCGTGATCGGCATTCATGTGCTCGACCATGCTCGCTTCGGCTTTTCCGGCGAACGGGTTGGCCAGCGTTAACTGATCGACCCAGTGAATCGCACCGAAGCCGCCGATGTAACGGTGACGTACCGGTTTGAGCACCCAGAAATCGAAATCATGAGCCTTGTGGTAGCTCTGCGAATCCGGGAAATAGCGGTAGTAACGCTCAGCCGCCGCTTCGATGGCTGAGTCGTCCTCGAGCTTTTCCGCTTCGGCGAGGTAGGTCAGGCGACCAACGGCTTGCACATCTTCGGCCCCGCGCTCGCCCACAAACAGTGAGCATTTTGGATCTTTCTGCAGGTTGTGGGTGTGCTGGGCGATACGGCTGATAAGGATCAGCGGCCGGCCCTGTTCGTCCAGACAGTACGGAACCACGGAGCCAAACGGGAAACCGGGCATCGCCTTGGAGTGTGTCGAGAGCACTCCACGGTATTCCTTGAGAAGCAATTCTCGGGCATTCTTGGCCGCTTCAACGCTCAATTTATGACTCCTTATATAGAATCCGTCGAAAAAACGGACAGGCGCCTGGGGATAAGTTCCAGTACGCCATCGGGGCAGTTCTCATGTGCAACCAAGCCGTATCAGGTGCAGATTGAGAGGCTACTCTCTAAAAGGAAACCACTCCTCTGACCTGCTATTGGGGCATGCGAATGCAACTCACTGACAAAGTAATCATTATCACGGGCGGTTGCCAGGGTTTAGGCCGCTCCATGGCCGAGTATTTCGCCGGTAAAGGCGCGAAGCTGGCGCTGGTGGACCTGAACCAGGAAAAGCTCGACGACACCGTCGCCGCTTGCAGAGATAAAGGCGTCGAGGCTCGCGCTTATCTGTGTAATGTCGCCAATGAAGAGCAAGTGACCCACATGGTCGCCCAGGTTGCCGAGGACTTCGGGGCGATCCATGGCCTGATCAACAACGCCGGGATTCTGCGCGACGGTCTGCTGATCAAGGTCAAGGACGGCGAGATGACCAAGATGAGCCTGGCCCAGTGGCAGTCGGTCATCGACGTCAACCTGACCGGCGTATTCCTGTGCACCCGTGAAGTCGCGGCCAAAATGATCGAGCTGAACAACAGCGGCGCGATCATTAATATCTCGTCGATCTCCCGCGCCGGCAACGCCGGCCAGACCAACTACTCCGCCGCCAAGGCCGGTGTCGCCGCGGCGACCGTGACATGGGCCAAGGAATTGGCACGCTACGGTATTCGTGTGGCAGCCATTGCACCGGGCTTTATTGAAACCGAAATGACGCTGAGCATGAAGCCTGAGGCGCTGGAGAAGATAACGTCCGCGATTCCACTCAAGCGCATGGGCACGCCTGAAGAGATCGCCCATTCGGCGGCGTACATTTTCGAAAACGACTACTACACCGGTCGGATTATGGAGTTGGATGGCGGGTTGCGGATTTAAAGCAAAATCAAAAGATCGCAGCCTCGCTTCGCTCGACAGCTCCTACATGGATTGGGTTACACCTGTAGGAGCTGTCGAGCGAAGCGAGGCTGCGATCTTTTTCAGCGAATCAATCGTCGCTGATGGTGATATTCGGCATCGCTGGCGATACCGCTTCCTGCAACACGATTCGCGCGCCGACATGGCGGGCCAGTTCCTGGTAAACCATCGCAATCGGGCTGTCAGGCTCGGCGATCACCGTTGGCTTGCCGCCATCGGCCTGTTCGCGGATGGCCATCGCCAGCGGCAACGAAGCCAGCAGTTCGACGCCGTATTGGTTGGCCAGCTTCACACCACCGCCCTCACCGAACAGATGCTCGGCATGTCCGCAATTGGAGCAGATGTGCACGGCCATGTTTTCCACCACGCCCAGCACCGGAATGTTGACCTTGCGGAACATTTCCACACCCTTGCGCGCGTCCAGCAATGCCAGATCTTGTGGCGTGGTAACGATCACCGCGCCGGCCACCGGGACTTTCTGCGCCAGGGTCAGCTGGATGTCACCGGTGCCTGGTGGCATGTCGATGACCAGGTAATCCAGGTCGCCCCAGGCGGTTTGAGTGACGAGTTGCAACAAGGCGCCGGAAACCATCGGCCCGCGCCAGACCATCGGCGTGTTGTCGTCGGTCAGGAACGCCATGGACATGACTTCGACACCATGGGACTCGATCGGAATAAACCACTTCTGATCCTTGATCTTGGGTCGGGTGCCTTCAGGGATGCCGAACATGATGCCTTGGCTCGGTCCGTAAATGTCCGCGTCGAGGATCCCTACCTTGGCGCCTTCGCGGGCCAGGGCCAGGGCGAGGTTGGCGGCAGTGGTGGATTTACCCACACCGCCCTTGCCGGACGCCACGGCCACCACGTTCTTGACGTTGGCCAGCCCCGGGATCTGCGCTTGAGCCTTGTGCGCGGCAATGACACTGGTGATCTCGACGCGGGCGATGGTCACGCCGTCCAGCCCTTCAATGGCCATTTGCAGCAACTGCGCCCAGCCACTCTTGAACAGACCGGCGGCGTAACCCAGCTCCAGCTGGACGCTGACGCGATCACCCTGAATGTCGATGCCGCGTACGCACCCGGCGCTGACCGGGTCCTGGTTCAGATAAGGGTCGGTGTATTGGCGAAGGACGGCTTCCACCGCTGCGCGATTGACGGCGCTCATGGGCAACTCCGATAGCAAGACTGGAAAATCAGGCGGGTATCGTACCTGTTCTATAGTCCGGACGGCATGCTTTCAGGATGTGACAAATATCCTGTGGCTGAACGCAACCTGTAGCAGCTGGCGAAGCCTGCGTTCGGCTGCGTAGCAGTCGTAAAACCAGACACCGCGGTGTTTCAGGTAGACCGAGTTGCCCGGATTCACGACTGCTGCGCAGCCGAACGCAGGCTTCGCCAGCTGCTACATGGACCGTGGATACGGGTCGCGGGGGTGAAAAATATGCGCCGGCGCTTTATAGTGGCCGACCTCCGTTTCATCAAGTAGCCGAGCCCCATGTCCGAGCCACGCAAGATCCTCGTTACCAGCGCCCTGCCCTATGCCAATGGTTCGATCCATCTTGGCCACATGCTGGAATACATCCAGACCGATATGTGGGTGCGCTTCCAGAAGCACCGCGGCAATCAATGCATTTATGTCTGCGCCGACGACGCCCACGGTTCGGCCATCATGCTGCGCGCGGAAAAGGAAGGCATCACCCCGGAACAACTGATCGCCAACGTCCAGGCTGAACACAGCGCCGACTTTGCCGAGTTCCTGGTGGACTTCGACAACTTCCACTCCACTCACGCCGAAGAAAACCGTGAGCTGTCGAGCCAGATCTACCTGAAGCTGCGCGACGCCGGGCACATCGCCCAGCGTTCGATCACTCAGTACTTCGACCCGGAAAAGAAAATGTTCCTGGCCGACCGCTTCATCAAGGGCACCTGCCCGAAATGCGGCACCGAAGACCAGTACGGCGACAACTGCGAAAAATGCGGCGCGACCTACGCGCCGACTGACCTGAAGGATCCGAAGTCGGCGATCTCTGGCGCCACCCCGGTGCTCAAGGATTCCCAGCACTTCTTCTTCAAGCTGCCGGACTTCCAGGAAATGCTGCAAGCCTGGACCCGCAGCGGCACCCTGCAAGAAGCCGTGGCGAACAAAATCGCCGAATGGCTGGATGCCGGCCTGCAACAGTGGGACATCTCCCGCGATGCGCCGTACTTCGGTTTCGAAATCCCGGACGAGCCAGGCAAATACTTCTATGTATGGCTGGACGCGCCGATCGGTTACATGGCCAGCTTCAAGAACCTCTGCGACCGCACGCCTACACTTGATTTCGACGCGTTCTGGGGCAAGGATTCCACCGCCGAGCTGTACCATTTCATTGGCAAGGACATCGTCAACTTCCACGCCCTGTTCTGGCCAGCCATGCTCGAAGGCGCCGGTTTCCGTAAACCGACCGGCATCAACGTGCACGGCTACCTGACCGTCAACGGTCAGAAAATGTCCAAATCCCGCGGCACCTTCATCAAGGCCCGGACCTATCTCGACCACCTGTCGCCGGAATACCTGCGCTACTACTACGCGGCGAAGCTGAGCCGTGGCGTCGATGACCTGGACCTGAACCTCGAAGACTTCGTGCAGAAGGTCAACTCCGACCTGGTCGGCAAAGTCGTCAACATCGCCAGCCGTTGCGCCGGTTTCATCCACAAAGGCAACGCCGGTGTACTGGTGGCGGGTAATGCCGCACCGGAACTGACCGAAGCGTTCCTCGCCGCAGCGCCGAGCATCGCCGAAGCCTACGAGGCTCGCGACTTCGCCCGTGCCATGCGCGAGATCATGGGCCTGGCCGACCGTGCCAATGCCTGGATCGCCGACAAGGCGCCGTGGTCGCTGAACAAACAGGAAGGCAAGCAAGACGAAGTCCAGGCCATCTGCGCCCTGGGCGTCAACCTGTTCCGCCAGCTGGTGATCTTCCTCAAACCGGTACTGCCGCTGCTGGCCGCCGACGCCGAAGCGTTCCTCAACGTCGCGCCGCTGACCTGGAACGACCACGCTACCTTGCTCAGCAACCATCAGCTGAACGAGTTCAAACCGTTGATGACCCGTATCGACCCGGTAAAAGTGCAAGCCATGAGCGACGCCTCGAAAGAAGACCTGACCGCCAGCGCTACCGACACCGGCGACGCTGCACCTGCCGGCAATGGCGAACTGGCCAAGGATCCGCTGTCGCCGGAGATCGAGTTCGATGCCTTTGCCGCTGTCGACCTGCGCGTCGCCCTGATCCTCAAGGCCGAACACGTGGAAGGTGCCGACAAACTGCTGCGCCTGACTCTGGACATCGGTGACGAGCAACGCAACGTGTTCTCCGGGATCAAGAGCGCTTATCCGGACCCGTCCAAGCTCAATGGTCGTCTGACCATGATGATCGCCAACCTCAAGCCACGGAAAATGAAGTTCGGCATCTCCGAAGGCATGGTGATGGCGGCTGGCCCTGGCGGTGAAGAAATCTACCTGCTCAGCCCTGACAGCGGCGCCAAGCCAGGTCAGCGCATCAAGTAAGGCTCTGCTGTAAACCGATCCCACAGTCGTGCCTGGCGCGACTGTGGGATTTTCATGTCTGGCCCATACTATCTCTCAACTCCGGACTCACCTTGTAGGAGCTGTCGAGTGAAACGAGGCTGCGATCTATTGACCTTGTCTTCAAAAAACAAAGTCAAAAGATCGCAGCCTGCGGCAGCTCCTACAGATTTACCCAGCAGCCCAACGATGTGTGGATACGGACACTTCAGGTAGACAGATCATGACCGAAATTGTTCTTACGCTTATCAGCACTGCCCTGATCAACAACCTCGTGTTGCACTGGCCGCTGGGCGTCGATCCGCTGTTGGGCAACGAACACCGGCAGGTCCACGCGCTGGGCCTTGCGACGACGTGTTTGATGCTGATCGTCGGCACGCTGGGCTACTCGGCCTACCGTTGGTTGCTGGTTCCGCTGGAGCTGACGTCGCTGCGCCTTTTCGTCTTCCTGCCATTAAGCGTTCTGCTGATTGGCCCGCTGCTGAAAGTGCTTTCCCGGTTACTTCCAAAGCTTGCGTTCGATGGTCTCTGGCCCCTGCTGCTGGGCAACGCCGGCGTACTCGGCCTGACGCTGCTCAACGCTCAGGACGACAAAGGCTTCTTCCACGCCATGGCCCTGAGCCTGGGTGCCGGCCTGGGTTTCTGGCTGGTACTGAGTTTGTTCAGCGACCTGCGCCAACGCACAATCGAAAATGATATCCCCCTGCCCTTTCGCGGCCTGCCTATCGACCTGATCGGCGCCGGATTGATTGCAGTGGCCTTTCTCGGATTCAGCGGACTGATCAAAACATGAGTCTGATTCAACGCATCGACGCCCTCTTGCCGCAGACCCAATGCGGCAAGTGCGGCCACCCCGGATGCAAACCGTACGCCGAAGGCATTGCCAGCGGCGAACCGATCAACAAATGTCCGCCGGGCGGCAGCGAGACCATCGCGGCCCTGGCCGAGCTGTTGAAAGTGCCGGTGCTGGAACTGGACGTCAGTCGCGGTTCGGCCCCGGCGCAGATCGCCTACATTCGTGAAGCGGAGTGTATTGGCTGCACCAAGTGCATCCAGGCCTGCCCGGTGGATGCCATTGTCGGCGCGGCGAAATTGATGCACACGGTAATCGTCGATGAATGCACCGGTTGCGACCTGTGCGTAGCGCCCTGCCCGGTGGATTGCATCGAGATGCGGCCGTTGCCGCTGAACACCGTGCTGCCGATTGTCGGCGGCCTGGCGTTCAGCCTTGAGGAACAACGCGCCCGAGCGGCCAAGCGCAATCACGCACGGCGCCGATTCGAACAGCGCAACGCTCGCCTGCATCGCGAAGAAGAACAGAAAATCGCCGAACGTCTGGCCCGCGCCCAGCGCGCCGCCCAGCAAAGTGAGGTAGCGACACTCGACCCGGTTCAGGCCGCTCTTGAGCGAGTCCGCGCACAGAAGGCAGCCAATGCGGACGCGGCGTTGAAAAAGGCCAAAATCGATCTGGCGATGAGTCGGGCGCAACTGAACAAGTCACTCAAGGCGTTCGGGCATCCGCCGACCTTCGAACAGCAATCGCAGCTGATCGTTCTGCAACAGCAGTTCGAGGTTGCCGAACAGGCTTTGGCGAAACTGGAAAGTACTGCACCGCCAGCTGCGGCCCCCGTAGTTCCGGCGAAAAATGCGCAGCTGAATCGGGCAAAGATCCAGTTGGCCATGCGCCGTGCCGAACTCAAGAAAGCTCAAACCAGCGAAGCGCCGACTGAGCAGATCGAAGCCCTGGAACTCGCGGTGAATGAAGCCGAGCGTCAGGTGGATGCCTATGCCGCCCCTTGAATCGGTCGACGAGCGCCTTCAACAGGCCATGAAGCTGGTATTGCTGGCCACCGTGCCGGGAATGCTGGTGTTTTTCTGGCTGTATGGCTGGGGCGTATTGATCAACCTGATTCTGACGGGTGTTACCGCACTGGCCGTTGAAGCGATCGTGTTGCGCTTGCGCAAGCTTGCGCTCAAGCCGAGCTTGAGCGATGGCAGTGCGCTGGTCAGCGCGACGCTGTTGGCTCTGGCCTTGCCGCCTTATTGCCCGTGGTGGCTGACGGTCTGTGCCGCGGCGTTCGCGATGGTGTTCGGCAAACACCTGTATGGCGGCGTTGGCAAGAACCCGTTCAACCCGGCAATGTTGGGCTTCGCCCTGGTGCTGGTGACCTTTCCCCAACAGATGACCCACTGGCCGTCATCCCATGGGCTGGACCTGATCGGCGGCTTGCAGCAGGTGTTCGGGTTCAGCCTCGGGCAGACGCCAGATGCCTGGGTCCAGGCCACGGCGCTGGACAGCCTGCGGATCAACAAAAGCCTGACCATGGATGAACTGTTTGCCGCTAACCCGGCGTTCGGTCATTTCGGTGGGCGAGGCATGGAGTGGGTCAACCTGGCCTTTCTGGCGGGCGGCGCGTTTCTGCTGCAACGACGGGTGTTCAGCTGGCATGCGCCGGTCGGCATGCTCGCCAGCCTGTTCATCATCAGCCTGCTGTGCTGGAACGGCTCGGGCTCCGACTCCCATGGTTCGCCGCTGTTTCATCTGCTCACTGGTGCGAGCATGCTGGGTGCATTCTTCATCGTCACAGAACCGGTGTCCGGCGCAAAAAGCGCCGGCGCACGACTGCTGTTCGGCGCGGGCGTCGGGCTGCTGACGTACCTGATTCGTACCTGGGGTGGTTATCCGGACGGCGTAGCCTTTGCCGTGCTGTTGATGAACCTCTGTGTGCCGGCGCTGGAGCGGTTTTCCGCCTCCAGACTGGAACGGGGTGCGCCATGAGCCGAGCGTCGAGCGTTGTGGTCCTGGTGTTGCTGGCAGGCCTGGGGATTGGCGCGACTTACCTCGTGCAACACACCAGCGCGCCGCGCATTGCGGCCGAACAGCGCCTGATCGACAGTCGTAACCTGCTGGACCTGCTCCCGGCTGAAAGCTACGACAATCAGCCGCTGGAACAGCCACTCGCCCTCGAAAATACCGGGCTGGCCAACAGCACGCTGCTGGGTGGCTACCTGGCGACCAAGACTGGCCAACCCAGCGCCGTGTTACTGCGCAGCCAGACCCTGGGCTACGAGGGTTCCATCGAATTGCAGATCGCCATCGGCGCAAACGGCAAGGTACTGGGCGTCAAAACGCTCAAGCAATCGGAAACTCCGGGGCTGGGCGGTCGACTCGCCGACTGGCCCAATACCTGGCTTCAGGCATTTTCCGGAACGTCCCGAACCGAACCTGCCGACAATGGCTGGGCCTTGAAAAAGGATCAGGGACAATTCGATCAAATAGCGGGCGCGACCATTACTTCGAGAGCGGTCATCAACGCCATCCATGACGCGTTGCGCTACTTCGACGAACATCAGCAACAGTTGATCGGGAGCAGCGCTCATGAATAAGTCATCGACGCTGCAGAATTCACTGATGCTTGCGCCGCTGATCGGTGCCACGGATTCATTGGTGTCCGCTCTGGGCTTGTGGCTGATGTTCATCGTGGTGATCAGTACCTTTGGAGTGAGCATGGGCGCGTTGCGATCCCGACTTGTCCCGGCGACACATTTGCTTGCCAGCGTCCTGCTGGCGGCCACACTGACCAGTTGCGCGGAGCTCGCCGCGCAAGTCTGGTCGCTGCAATGGCACCAACATGTAGGGTTCTATGCAGGATTGATTGCCTTGCAATGCGTTGTGCTGGAACACACCGGCTTTCTCCAGAGCGCCTGGCGTGATCGCCTGCGCCTGTGTGGCCTGTTCGGCGCGTTGATGACGGGCCTTGGCTTTCTGCGTGAGCTCATTGGCAACGGAACACTCGGCAGCCATCTGCCATGGCTGGCGGGCACTGCGCAAGCGGACTGGCAAGGCTGGGTGCTGACTGCCGACGGTGGCTTGCGCCTGGCCACCTTGGCCCCTGGCGGATTCATTCTGCTGGGACTGCTGATCGCCGCACGTCAGGCCTGGACCCGCTCGACGCCCTCTCACTGACCGCCTTCGAGGAAACGCACTGCCCATGAATGCCGCAAAACGTCTGGAAATTTTTCGCCGATTTCACGAAGACAACCCGGAACCGAAGACCGAACTGGCCTACTCCTCGCCATTCGAATTACTGATCTCCGTGATTCTCTCCGCGCAGTCGACCGATGTCGGCGTCAACAAGGCCACCGCCAAGCTCTACCCGGTGGCCAATACACCGGCGGCAATTTATGCCTTGGGTGTCGAGGGACTGTCGGAATACATCAAGACCATCGGCCTGTTTAACAGCAAAGCCAAAAACGTGATCGAGACCTGTCGCTTGCTGATGGAGCGTCATGGAGGCGAAGTGCCGCAAACCCGTGAAGAGCTGGAAGCGTTACCCGGCGTCGGCCGCAAAACCGCCAACGTGGTGCTCAACACCGCATTCCGTCAGCTGACCATGGCCGTGGACACGCATATTTTCCGGGTCAGCAACCGCACCGGCATTGCTCCAGGTAAAAACGTGGTCGAGGTTGAGCAAAAACTCATGAAGTTCGTGCCGAAGGAATATCTGCTCGACTCCCATCACTGGCTGATCCTCCACGGACGCTACGTTTGCCTTGCCCGCAAGCCTCGCTGCGGCAGTTGCCGGATCGAAGACTTGTGCGAATACAAGCAAAAGACATCGGACGATTGAGGCGCTATTAGGTTTTTCGATTTATCGATTGAAAAAATCTTTTTTACCCGCCGGGAGATTATCGATATAAGGAGCGCCAAAGGCAGTCTTAGCCTGGAGTGACACTATGAGCGCTGGCAAAGAGCAATTGGACGTAGAAGACGACTTCACCCCTGTTGAGGCAGATGATGCTGAACCGGTGGTTGAAGTGGCGAAGACCAACCTGAGCAAACGCCGTACCATCGACAATCTGCTGGAGGAGCGCCGACTGCAAAAGCAATTGGCCGATTACGATTTTGACCTATGACACCTAAAAGCCTCCCGAAACGGAGGCTTTTTACTAAGTGCCGACCCCTGATACCCCCCCACTCATCGCGCCTTGTCAAACGTTGAGACAGTCACACCAAACCATTGCGTTGGGCCAATTCGATCAGGTCGACCAAGGAGCGAGCGTTGAGCTTCAACAACAGACGAGTCTTGTAAGTACTAACGGTCTTATTGCTGAGGAACATTCCATCGGCGATCTCCTTGTTGGTCTTGCCTCGGGCCAATTGTTGCAAGACCATCATTTCCCGTCCCGACAGACGATCCACCATATCGGCTTCACTGGCGTTTCCCAAACTGGAACGTACGGTATGCAAGGCTTGATTCGGAAAGTAACTGTAGCCTGACAATACTGCCTTTATTGCACTGAGCAACTCAGTGAGATCCTGTTGTTTGCAGACATACCCGGCGGCACCGGATTGCATGCAACGCATGGAAAAATGCCCAGGCGCCTGGGAAGTTAATATCAGCACTTTCATGGGCATCGCTGTCGATGTCAGACGCGCAATAACTTCCAGCCCATCAAGTTTCGGTATTCCAATATCCAGGATAACAATATCCGGCATATGCTCACGGGCAAGTTGCAACGCATCCACGCCATTATCTGTCTCTGCAATAACTTCGTAGCCGTGACGCTCCATTAGCATACGTACCGCAAGACGAATGACGGGGTGATCATCCACGATCAGCACTTTATTCATGGGCAAGTCCAATTTTCGCTGTTCGAATTTTTAGAGCCCGCACGATAGCCTAGTCGTTTCACCCATGGCATGCCGCCCCCCTCGGCCACCCACACCGAGAGACATTCCCTACAGACATTAAAGAATTGTCTTACAAATTTCCAAAAATACTGGCGGGGGCAAACACTTTATCAACCTGAAAACATTTCGATTATCCGCAGTTTTTTTGTTTCTGTTTACAACCAGAAAACCAAATAACAGGGTTCATCGCAAGAGATCCAACGAATACTGACTATTGAGCTACCCTTAACAGTAACTGATATTTACCCACTTGAAACCCCATACCACAAACACCGCACACCAAGGCTGTAATAAAAAATCACACCAAGCAACACCTCAACAACAAACTCGACCCATCACCACCTAAAACTCAACAACAGAGGTACCCGCTGCACGCTCAATACCGTTACTATCAAACCTTCGAAAGCCAAAACTAAAAAGGAGTAGCGAACAAATATAAACACCGACCACTTAGTTATTAAAATGAAAACCAAAAAGATCAATCAACCGAGAAAATACAATATTCCAATGAGCAAAAAACATGATCAAATCAAAGAAAAAAATCGTCAACCCCATGACAGTTATTGCAATATTTGCCGCTATTTCTGAAACATCGGCCGCCGTCTCACTGCCCTTTCTCGACAATAAGGAGCGGGAGTTCTATATCTGGTTCCTGATCAGTTTCCCTTTTTATTTGCTTTTTCTTTTCTTCGCCACACTCAATTTCAACTATCGGTCGCTGTACGCGCCGTCCGATTACGGCAAGGGAAAGCATTTTGTAAAAGTGATGGACAACGCTGAACGCGGTCAGCGACCTGATAACCTGAAGAACCCTCCCGTCCGGATCGGTATTCAGACGGGCCTCTCGACTCTACAGCACGTTTGCCTGGCCGAGCCGCTAAAAAACCTGCACATCGTCGATGCGCGGTGGCTGAACAAGAAAATGGAATTCGGTGCCTGGATTGAAAAAAACCGGCAGCCGCAGGGAAGCCCAGCACAAGTGATCGTATTTCTCACCTGTACCGATTCGGAGGCATTACTGAAGGAAAGCGCAAGCAAGCAATCAAAACAGGCCAAGAATCGCAGCGGACCAACGCTTTGCATTGCTTACAATTTGAACTCACACGGTCTAACGATTCTTGATCACTCTTTTTACCTGACACGCAGCAGGTAACGCTTGAAGAGCATTCAGAGAGAGGAAACAGAAGGAAGGTATTACAGATACAAAAAGGGCGCTGATAACACGACGTCCGGCAGAAAAACTCCCCCCTATTCAAAATTGTGGCCTTGTCACCGACAAGGCCACAACTCTATTAACGTCGTTCCACTACGGTTTCAAAGATCTCAGAAAAGCTTCCGGCCTTTGTTCGCCGCAATACGCATGCGCAAGGCGTTGAGCTTGATGAAGCCCGCCGCGTCGGCCTGGTTGTAGGCGCCGCCATCTTCTTCGAAGGTCGCGATGTTGGCATCGAACAACGATTCGTCGGACTTGCGACCGGTGACGATCACGTTGCCCTTGTACAGCTTCAGGCGCACAACGCCGTTCACGTGTGCCTGGGACGCATCGATCATCTGTTGCAGCATCAGACGCTCAGGACTCCACCAGTAACCGGTGTAGATCAGGCTGGCGTATTTAGGCATCAGCTCGTCTTTGAGGTGAGCCACTTCGCGGTCCAGGGTGATCGATTCGATCGCACGGTGAGCGCGCAGCATGATGGTGCCGCCAGGGGTTTCGTAGCAGCCACGGGACTTCATGCCCACATAACGGTTCTCGACGATGTCGAGACGGCCGATACCGTGTTCGCCGCCGATACGGTTCAGGGTCGCCAGCACGGTAGCCGGGGTCATTTCGACGCCGTCCAGTGCGACGATATCGCCGTTGCGGTAGGTCAGTTCCAGGTATTGCGCTTTATCTGGAGCCTTCTCCGGGGAGACGGTCCATTTCCACATGTCTTCTTCGTGCTCGGTCCAGGTGTCTTCCAGCACGCCGCCTTCATAGGAGATGTGCAGCAGGTTGGCATCCATCGAGTACGGGGATTTTTTCTTGCCGTGACGCTCGATCGGGATGTTGTGCTTTTCAGCATAATCCATCAGCTTTTCACGGGAGAGCAGGTCCCATTCGCGCCACGGAGCAATCACTTTCACGCCTGGCTTCAAGGCGTAGGCGCCCAGTTCGAAACGAACCTGGTCGTTGCCCTTGCCGGTAGCGCCGTGGGAAATGGCGTCAGCACCGGTTTCGTTGGCGATTTCGATCAAGCGCTTGGCGATCAACGGACGAGCGATGGAAGTACCCAGCAGGTACTCGCCTTCGTAAACGGTGTTGGCGCGGAACATCGGGAAAACGAAATCGCGCACGAATTCTTCGCGCAAGTCGTCGATGTAGATCTCTTTCACGCCCATGGCCTGTGCCTTGGCGCGTGCAGGTTCGACCTCTTCGCCCTGACCCAGGTCAGCGGTGAAGGTCACGACTTCACAGTTATAAGTATCCTGCAGCCACTTGAGGATCACCGAAGTGTCCAGGCCGCCGGAATACGCCAGAACGACCTTGTTTACGTCCGCCATGCCATCACTCCACGGGGTTCTACGGAAAGCCGTCAAGTCTACCGGTCATGCAGGATAATTTACAGAGGCGCGACAGCTTATGACGACGAAGCGACAGATTATGTCGAGTGAGCGACGATAACAGCGGGTTCAGGAGGTCGACGCGGCGCTCGCCGATGCAGTGGCCTGAGGGGCCGGCGTTTCGGTGGGCGCAACGCGCGCGAGGTGCACATTGACTCGACGGTTCTTCGCCCGGTTGGCGGAATTGGTATTGGGCGCCAATGGATAACGCTCGCCATGAAAGCGCACGGTGATCTGCGATTCCTGAATGCCGTTGGCCTTGAAGAACTCCATGACTGCCAGGGCCCGACGCCGCGACAAATCACGATTGGTCAGGCGGTTGCCGCTGTTGTCGGAGTGACCATCGAGTTCGATGTGGTTGACCGTCGGGTCGGCCTTCATGAACTCCAGCATCACTTGCAATTGCGCCTTGGCCTGCGCGTCGAGATCGAGGCCTTCGCCGGGGAAGCCGATCTGCGATTGCTTAACCTGCTCGAAATTCTTCGGCAGCAGCTTCGCCACGCAGCCCTGATAGTCGTTGAAGGCCTTGCTGAACTTGACCGGCAACAGGCGCACTTCCGACACCCGGCCATCGCCAGAGTAATGTCGAACGACCGGACTGCGGCCATCCATCAGCCCACTGATCAAGCGGCCGGCCTGTACTTGCGAACTGTTGAACAGCACATTGCCGCTGCCGATCCGCACAGAACCGAGGTTGATGTCACCACGGCCCGGCTGCCAGGGTGCAGCCGCCGCCAGCAACGTCGCCGAACCGCCGCCGATCATCGAGTTATAGGCCTTCAGACGAAACGTCGCTTGCTCGCCAGCGCGGCGCACGAACTCACCCGAACCAAAATCGGTGATCGGCTGACTCAGGCGGCACTCGAACTTGTCTCCTTCGACCGTCCACTCGATGCTCTCCAGACGGGTCTGGAAAGTGAGCGCCATCGCTGGAAGGCTGGCAAACACGCTGAGCAAGGCTAAATAACGCTGGCGCACGGGAGGCTCCACTGGCTTCTACAACAAAAAGACCGACACACAGATGTTTACGGCATACCTGTTGGATATCGGAAGCTTCCAGCAAAACTTGATAGCGAGTGCCTGGAAGAGTCTTTTCCGGTAGCATTCCCCTCAGTTTGACCCGCCTGGAATCCCCTCATGTCCGACCGCCTGACCCTGCTGCGTCCCGACGACTGGCATATTCATCTTCGCGATGGTGCTGTGTTGCCCAATACAGTCGCGGATGTCGCGCGCACCTTTGGTCGCGCCATCATCATGCCCAACCTGGTACCTCCGGTGCGTAACACCGCTGAAGCCGACGGCTATCGCCAGCGGATTCTCGCTGCACGCCCGGCTGGCAGCCGCTTCGAACCGTTGATGGTGCTGTACCTGACCGACCGCACCCAGCCCGAAGAAATTCGCGAGGCCAAGGCCAGTGGTTTCATTCACGCCGCCAAGCTGTACCCGGCCGGCGCGACCACCAACTCGGACTCCGGTGTCACCAGCATCGACAAGATTTTCCCTGCACTCGAGGCCATGGCCGAAGTCGGGATGCCCTTGCTGGTTCACGGTGAAGTCACCCGTGGCGATGTCGACGTGTTCGATCGCGAAAAAATCTTCATCGATGAGCACATGCGTCGTGTCGTCGAGCGTTTCCCGACGCTCAAAGTGGTGTTCGAACACATCACCACCGCTGACGCCGTGCAGTTCGTCAACGAGGCTTCGGCCAATGTTGGCGCGACCATCACCGCGCATCACCTGCTGTACAACCGCAACCACATGCTGGTGGGCGGGATTCGGCCGCACTTCTATTGCCTGCCGATCCTCAAGCGCAACACCCATCAGGAAGCCCTGCTCGACGCCGCCACCAGCGGCAGCGACAAGTTCTTCCTCGGCACCGACTCGGCGCCCCATGCCCAGCACGCCAAAGAAGCCGCTTGCGGCTGTGCCGGTTGCTACACCGCTTATGCAGCGATCGAAATGTATGCCGAAGCCTTCGAACAGCGCAACGCGCTGGACAAGCTCG
Organism: Pseudomonas sp. LBUM1645; assembly: GCF_059716185.1. NCBI lineage: Bacteria > Pseudomonadati > Pseudomonadota > Gammaproteobacteria > Pseudomonadales > Pseudomonadaceae > Pseudomonas > Pseudomonas sp. LBUM1645. Next base: position 1,270,928 of record NZ_CP166811.1, on the reverse strand, counting down.
AAGCCTTTGCCAGCCTGAACGGCCCGCGCTTCTACGGCCTGCCGGTGAACACCGATCGCATCACCCTGGTCCGCGATGAGTGGACCGCCCCAACCAGCCTGCCATTTGGCGAGCTGACCGTAATCCCGCTGCGCGCCGGTGAAAAACTGCGCTGGCGCCTGCTGGAGGAACACGCGTGAGTGAAGACCATTTCGACGACGAACAGGACGGCCAAGGCGGCGGAGGTGGTTCGCGCCACCCGATGGCTGAGCGCTTCCGTGGATACCTGCCAGTCGTTGTCGACGTTGAAACCGGTGGTTTCAACTCTGCCACTGACGCCTTGCTGGAAATTGCCGCAACTACCATCGGCATGGACGAAAAAGGGTTTGTGTACCCCGACCACACTTACTTCTTCCGCGTAGAGCCTTTTGAAGGCGCAAACATCGAAGCGGCTGCTCTGGAATTCACCGGGATCAAACTCGATCACCCGCTGCGCATGGCAGTGAGTGAAGAAGCCGCGCTGACCGACATCTTCCGCGGCATCCGCAAGGCTCTGAAAGCCAACGGTTGCAAACGGGCGATTCTGGTCGGGCACAACAGCAGCTTCGATCTGGGCTTTCTTAACGCCGCCGTCGCGCGCCTGGACATGAAGCGCAACCCGTTTCATCCGTTCTCGAGCTTCGATACGGCAACCCTGGCCGGTCTGGCTTACGGCCAAACCGTACTGGCCAAGGCCTGTCAGGCAGCCGATATCGACTTCGACGGTCGTGAGGCCCACTCGGCTCGCTACGACACCGAGAAGACGGCTGAGCTGTTCTGCGGCATCGTCAATCGCTGGAAACAAATGGGCGGCTGGGAAGACTACAACGACTGATCCGTCGCTGGGTTTATCCCGCCCATAAAAAAACCGGCCTCAACGGCCGGTTTTTTTATGCCTGACGCTTGGGCTTACAGAGCCGCAGCGTGCTCGGTCAGGTAAGCCGCAACACCTTCGGTGGAAGCGGTCATGCCTTTGTCGCCTTTTTTCCAGTTGGCAGGGCAAACTTCGCCGTGCTCTTCGTGGAATTGCAGAGCGTCGACCAGACGAACCAGCTCTTCGATGTTACGGCCCAGCGGCAGGTCGTTGATGATCTGCGAGCGGACAACGCCTTTGTCGTCGATCAGGAACGCACCACGGAACGCTACACCGTCAGCGGACTGAACGTCGTAGGCCTTCATGATTTCCTGCTTGATGTCGGCAGCCATGGTGTAACGGACCTGGCCGATACCACCATTGTTGACCGGGGTGTTGCGCCAGGCGTTGTGGGTGAAGTGCGAGTCGATCGAAACGGCGATCACTTCAACGTTGCGTGCCTTGAAGTCAGACATGCGGTTGTCCAGAGCGATCAGCTCGGACGGGCAAACGAAGGTGAAGTCCAGTGGGTAGAAGAACACCAGGCCGTATTTGCCTTTGATGGCCGACGACAGGGTGAAGCTGTCTACGATTTCGCCATTGCCGAGTACGGCCGGTACGGTGAAGTCTGGGGCTTGTTTGCCTACGAGTACGCTCATTGGATATCTCCTGGTGTAAAAACGTGAAGTTCCGGGTTTGCGCCAGCCTGCCACCTTCAGGCGACAGCCCTGTGACACGAACCCGCTTCATAAGGACCGGCCATCATACACTGCGTTTTTGCCCTGTCCTTAACGGTTTTTTTCTCAGGGGAAATGCGGTCGACTGGTTTGCCTCGTGATCGATGCCGAGAGGAAACCGTTCGTCAGCCCCGATCAAAGCTTTCAGAAACCACTTTGACAATCATTCTCGTTAACATTAAGATCCATCGCAATTGAGTCACAACCAGCGACGGTTTTCACTTATGTATGTTTGCCTCTGCACTGGCGTCACCGACGGTCAAATCCGCGAAGCGATCTATGAAGGTTGCTGCAGCTATAAGGAAGTCCGTCAGGCCACCGGCGTAGCCAGCCAATGCGGCAAATGTGCTTGCCTTGCCAAGGAAGTGGTCCGCGAAACCCTGACCAAATTGCAATCGGCCCAGGCCGCAATTCCTTATCCTGTAGAATTTACCGCCGCGTAAGTAACGTATTTCAAAGAACCGGACTTGATGTCCGGTTTTTTTATGTCTGAAAATCAATCGCTTACGCTCTAGACGCGGAACACAAACATTCTTATTCCGATTAATTTTCATATAAGTTTCAATAACTTAGGTTTGACACCCTTACATACGCGGCTCAAACTCTGCCTTATAGACAGCTACTTAGGGCAGGACCCCATCATGAAAGGCGACGTTACAGTCATCCAGCATCTCAACAAGATCCTTGCCAATGAGCTGGTCGCGATCAATCAATACTTCCTGCATGCACGCATGTACGAAGATTGGGGCCTGAACAAGCTCGGCAAGCACGAATACCACGAATCCATCGACGAGATGAAGCACGCGGACAAGCTGATCAAGCGCATCCTGTTCCTTGAAGGCCTGCCGAACGTCCAGGACCTGGGCAAGCTGCAGATCGGCGAACACACCAAGGAAATGCTTGAGTGCGACCTGCGTATCGAACGCACCGGTCATGCGGATCTCAAAGTGGCTATCGCTCATTGCGAAACCGTTGGCGACTTTGGTAGCCGTGAACTGCTTGAAGATATTCTTGAATCCGAAGAAGAACATATCGACTGGCTGGAAACCCAACTGGGTCTGATCGATAAAGTCGGTCTTGAGAACTATCTGCAATCGCAGATGGGCGAAGAGTAGGAGCTGCCGCAGGCTGCGATCTTGGCGATTGCAGCGGCAATAGTGCAGTAACTTTTCAAGTTCAATAAAAAGCCCCGCTCCTCTTTCGAGGGCGGGGCTTTTTAGTTGCTGAAGATCAAAAGATCGCAGCCTCGTTTCACTCGACAGCTCCTACAGGGGAGCCAATCGTCTTAGGCTTCGGTCTTGTTGGCAGCAGCAGCTTCGACAGCAGCCTTGATCGTGGCCTGCAACGAACCATCAGCAGACATTTCAGTCATGATGTCGCTACCGCCGACCAGCTCACCGCCAACCCACAGTTGCGGGAAGGTTGGCCAGTTGGCGTATTTTGGCAGGTTGGCGCGGATTTCCGGGTTCTGCAGGATGTCCACGTAAGCAAATTTTTCACCACACGCCATCACGGCCTGCGCGGCTTTCGCGGAGAAGCCACACTGCGGGGCATTCGGCGAGCCTTTCATGTAAAGCAGAATGGTGTTGTTAGCAATCTGCTCTTTAATCGTTTCGATGATATCCATGGAGCACCTCGGCTGAACTTTCCGACTCAGAGGTCGGCACGGTGGCGCATTGTAACGGAAACCCGAGCACCCTGCTCGGTCTCCCCGACAGACTTGATCAAGCCGCCGCCACGGTCACTGGCACACCGTTCAACGCCGCATTGCCCGACAACTCATCGAGCTGACACTCGTCGGTCAAGTCATTGGCGCTGGAGCCCGGCTGACCACTGGCAATGGTCATCTGCACACCCGGCCGCGCATGGCCCCAACCGTGCGGAAGGCTGACCACGCCTTTCATCATATCCAGACTGCCGAGCACTTCAACTTCGATCATACCGACCCGCGAACTGACCCGCACTCGCTGCCCGTCGTTGAGCCCACGGCTGGCCAGGTCATCCGGGTGCATCAACAATTGATGGCGCGGCTTGCCCTTCACCAGGCGGTGATAGTTGTGCATCCACGAGTTGTTGCTGCGCACATGACGGCGGCCGATCATCAGCAACTCATCGGCCGCTGGTGCTTGCAAGGCTGCAAAGCGCCCCAGGTCGGCAAGGATCGCTGGTGGCGCTGCCTGGACGCGCTGGCTGGCGGTTTTCAGGCGAGGCGCCAGGTTAGATTTCAGCACCCCGAGATCAACACCATGAGGGTGATCGAACAAGGTCGCCAGCGACAATTTCTGTTCCGAAGCATCACCATACAACCCCATCCGCAAGCCACGGTCGATCATCTGCGCTGGCGGGATCGTCGGTTTCAGTTCCTTGCCGGTCTTCGCAGCAAAGGCCTTGGCCAGCCCTACGAAAATCTCCCAGTCATGCAACGCACCTTCGGGCTTGGTCAGGATCGCGCGGTTGAACCGACTGACGTTGCGCACCGCAAACATGTTGAAAGTCGTGTCGTAGTGATCGTTTTCCAGGGCCGATGTGGACGGCAGAATCAGGTCGGCATAACGCGTGGTTTCATTGATGTACAGGTCGATGCTGACCATGAACTCCAAACCGTCCAGCGCCTGTTCCAGTTGCCGGCCATTGGGCGTCGACAGCACCGGATTACCCGCCACGGTAATCAGCGCGCGGACCTGCCCTTCCCCTTCGGTGAGCATCTCTTCAGCCAGCGCCGAGACCGGCAGTTCTCCACCATATTCAGGACGCCCGGAGACCCGGCTCTGCCACAGATTGAAATGCCCGCCCGAGGTGGACGCCACCAGGTCCACCGCAGGTTCGGTGCACAACGCACCACCCACGCGATCGAGATTACCGGTGACCAGGTTGATCAGTTGCACAACCCAATGACACAACGTGCCGAACGCCTGGGTCGAGACACCCATGCGGCCGTAACACACTGCTGTCGGCGCCGCCGCAAAGTCCCGCGCCAGTTGGCGGATCTGTTCGGCGGGCACCGCGCACAGTGGGCTCATGGCCTCGGCGGTGAAATTCGCGACGGCTTCCCGCACCTCATCCAGACCGTCCACCGGCAAATGACTGTCGCGGGTCAGGCCTTCAGCGAACAAGGTATTGAGCAGCCCGAACAACAACGCCGCATCGCCACCGGGGCGCACGAACAGATGCTGGTCGGCAATCGCTGCGGTTTCGCTGCGGCGCGGATCGACCACCACCACTTTGCCGCCGCGAGCCTGAATGGCCTTCAAGCGCTTCTCCACATCAGGCACGGTCATGATGCTGCCGTTGGAGGCCAGCGGATTGCCGCCGAGGATCAGCATGAAATCGGTGTGATCAATGTCCGGGATCGGCAACAGCAAACCGTGGCCGTACATCAAATGGCTGGTCAGGTGATGGGGCAACTGATCGACCGAGGTCGCGGAAAACCGGTTACGGGTTTTCAACAGGCCGAGAAAGTAATTGCTGTGGGTCATCAGCCCATAGTTGTGCACGCTGGGGTTGCCTTGATAGACCGCCACCGCGTTTTGCCCATGACGCTCCTGAATCGCCGCCAGCCGTTCGGCTACAAGGTTGAAGGCGTCTTCCCACTCGATGGGTTGCCATTCGCTGCCGACCCGCAGCATTGGCTGCCGCAGACGATCCGGATCGTTCTGAATATCTTGCAGGGCAACGGCCTTGGGGCAGATGTGCCCGCGGCTGAATGTATCCTGAGCGTCACCCTTGATCGAAGTGATCTGCACCGCACCTTCGACCTCGGTGGTTTCGATGGTCAGGCCGCAGATGGCTTCGCACAAGTGGCACGCACGGTGATGGAGAGTCTTGGTCATGGCCAGTCTCTGTCTTGTTCTGGGCGGGCAATATCGGCCGCGGGAACAAAACTATGGCGCCTGATCCACTGCTGCGCCAGCGACGTTCGTCTTGTGAATCGGCGGCCATCAGGCCAGCCGATGACCGCTGGGGATCAGTTCGGCGGCAGCCTCGGCGGCGCCTGCAACTGGATCTCCTGGATGGTTTCGATTTGCTCTTGAGCGACATGAACACCGGTGAGCTCGCCGATCAGTCGCCAGTGCTCGTCGAGCCCGGTGCTGATGGTTGCCATGCGGTCGATCATCCGCCGGCCGGCGGCCTTGGTCACGTCGTCGTCACTGCGCATCAACTCGAAGGACATCGAGGTCATGGACGCGGTGAGGTGGGTCAGCGAGCGGGCCGTGAGGCCGAGTAACTCCATTAACTGTTGTTCTTTCGATTCCATTCCGAAGGCTTCCTGCGTCGTTCGTGGGTTAGTTATAACCTGCCACTATGCTTTAGCAAATGTTTCAGACCAGATACATCCATCAATCCTGAACACAAATGCTTCGAATGACAGGTCAGAAACCGACCGCTGCTATGCCGTCCCCGCCCCGTTTGATTGCAAAGCCCCGCGACCCCAGTGTACAAATGACGGGCTGCTGTCAGGAAACAGGCTTCAAAAGCGCTACTGCGGTCATCCCGTAGCCCCTCTGAACTCCCCTAAAAACCGTAGCCCTATTGGTAAGACGCGACATTTAATTATAAGATCGCGCCTTCCCCTATTTCGTCGCCCCGTGCGGCTTACGCCGCAGGTCTCGCCCGTTTTTCAGTTAAACAAGGCTTTGAGTATCTGCGGTCTGTTGCAAAAAGGTAGTCAATGATGAGCGCAAGGCACTTTCTCTCCCTGATGGATTGCACGCCCGAAGAGCTGGTCAGCGTGATCCGTCGAGGCGTTGAGCTCAAAGACCTGCGTAACCGCGGTGTACTGTTCGAGCCTCTGAAAAACCGCGTGCTCGGGATGATTTTCGAGAAGTCCTCGACCCGCACCCGTATTTCGTTCGAAGCGGGCATGATCCAGCTCGGTGGCCAGGCGATCTTCCTGTCGCCGCGCGACACCCAACTGGGCCGTGGCGAGCCGATCGGCGATGCCGCCATTGTCATGTCGAGCATGCTCGATGCGGTGATGATCCGTACGTTTTCCCACAGCACACTGACCGAATTCGCCGCCAATTCGCGCGTCCCGCTGATCAACGGCCTGTCCGATGACCTGCACCCGTGCCAGCTGCTGGCGGACATGCAGACGTTCCTCGAACACCGCGGTTCGATCCAGGGCAAGACCGTGGCCTGGATCGGCGACGGCAACAACATGTGCAACAGCTATATAGAAGCGGCGATCCAGTTCGACTTCCAGTTGCGCATCGCGTGCCCGGAAGGCTTTGAACCCAACCCGGAATTCGTGGCCAAGGCCGGTGATCGGGTCACCATCCTGCGCGATCCGAAGGATGCCGTACGCGGCGCCCACCTGGTCAGCACCGACGTCTGGACCTCCATGGGCCAGGAAGAGGAAACCGCCAAACGCCTGAAGCTGTTCGCGCCGTTCCAGGTCAACCGCGCCCTGCTCGACCTGGCCGCACCGGACGTACTGTTCATGCACTGCCTGCCGGCCCACCGTGGCGAGGAAATCAGCGTGGACCTGCTCGATGACAAGCGCTCCGTCGCGTGGGATCAAGCCGAAAACCGTCTTCACGCACAAAAGGCCCTGCTCGAGTTTCTCGTCGAGCCGGCGTACCACCACGCATGAGCCATCCATTACTGCTGAACCTGCGCAACCTCGCTTGCGGCTATCAAGACCAGCGCGTCGTGCAGAACCTGAACCTGCATTTGAATGCCGGCGACATCGGTTGCCTGCTGGGCTCATCGGGCTGCGGCAAAACCACCACGCTGCGGGCGATTGCCGGTTTCGAACCGGTACACGAAGGTGAAATCCAGTTGGCGGGCGAGACAATCTCCCGCGCCGGTTTCACCCTCGCCCCGGAGAAACGCCGGATCGGCATGGTGTTCCAGGATTACGCACTGTTTCCGCACTTGAGCGTGGCCGAGAACATCGCCTTCGGGATCCGCAAGCATCCGCAAAAGGATCGCGTCACCGAAGAGTTGCTGGAACTGGTCAATCTGAAGAACCTCGGCAAGCGTTTTCCGCATGAGCTGTCCGGTGGTCAACAGCAGCGTGTCGCCCTCGCGCGTGCCTTGGCGCCGGAACCGCAACTGCTGCTGCTCGACGAACCCTTCTCCAACCTTGATGGCGAGCTGCGACGCAAGCTCAGCCATGAGGTGCGCGATATCCTCAAGGCCCGTGGCACCAGCGCGATTCTGGTGACTCACGACCAGGAAGAGGCCTTCGCGGTGAGTGATCATGTGGGGGTGTTCAAGGAAGGTCGTCTGGAACAGTGGGACACGCCCTACAACCTGTATCACGAACCGCTGACACCGTTTGTGGCCAGCTTCATTGGCCAGGGTTATTTCATTCGCGGTCAGCTGAGTAGCCCCGAGTCGGTGCAGACCGAACTGGGTGAGTTACGCGGTAATCGTGCCTACACCTGGCCGGTTGGCGGTGCGGTGGATGTGTTGCTGCGTCCGGACGATATCGTTTATGCACCGGATAGCACACTGAAGGCGCGGATTGTCGGCAAGTCTTTCCAGGGTGCGTCCACCTTGTATCGCTTGCAGTTGCCGACCGGCGCGCAGCTGGAATCGATTTTCCCAAGCCATGCCGATCATCAGGTGGGTTCAGAAGTCGGCATTCGTGTCGCGGCTGAACACCTGGTGCTGTTTCAGGGCACCGGCAGCATCGCGGCGCAGATTCCGGCCGTCGAATCCGGCGTGCGCCGCTACAGCAGCGCCCACTGACACCTAAATCTGTAGGAGCAAAGCTTGCTCGCGATAGCATCGCCGCGGTTTAGCTGATGCACCGCATCATCGTTCATCGCGAGCGAGCTTTGCTCCTACAAAGATCAGCATCAACCCAGCATTAGCGTTCCGCTCGCAACGAGCGTCGCATTCCCGCCGATTTTCACCCGATCCCCTTCCAGCCGACAGAACAATTCCCCGCCTCGGGCCGAACGCTGATAAGCCGTCAAGATCGTCTTGCCCAAACGTTTCGACCAGTACGGAATCAGGCTGCAATGGGTCGAGCCAGTCACTGGGTCTTCGTTGATGCCGATCGCCGGCGCGAAGTAGCGGGAAACAAAATCATGCTGGCTGCCCCTGGCCGTGACAATTGCTCCTGGCCACGGCAGTTTCGCCAGTGCCGCCATGTCCGGCTGACATTCGAGCACCGCCTGCTCGGATTCCAGCACCACGAACAACTCGTTCGCCCCCAGCACATCAACCGCTTCCACACCGAGCGCGCGCTCGACATCCAGGGTCACGCCCACTTCCGACGGAATGAGCGCCGGAAAATCCAGCCACAAGCGCTCACCCTCACGACTCACACTCAGCAGGCCGGACTTGCAGACGAAGTCCAGTCGCTCGACCGGCTCTTTGTAGATTTCAAACAGAACGTAAGCGCTGGCCAGGGTTGCATGACCGCACAACGGCACTTCGATGGTCGGGGTAAACCAGCGGATGTGCCAGCCCTGCCCTTCGCGCACCAAGAAAGCAGTTTCGGTGAGGTTGTGCTCGGCGGCGATCTTCTGCATCAACTCATCGGCAAGCCAGGCATCGAGGCGATAGACCATCGCCGGGTTGCCACTGAACGGCCGATCACTGAACGCATCGACCTGATGAAACTCAAGCTGCATAACCTTCTCCCTAGTGCGCGTCAGGTACGGCCGATATCAGCGAACTTCGCCTGGGTATGCTCGGCCAGCACCGCAGGTGCCAATTCGACTTCCAGCCCTCGTCGCCCCGCGCTGACAAAAATGCTGGCGAAGGGCTGCGCCGAATTATCGATAAAGGTACGCAAGCGTTTTTTCTGTCCCAGCGGACTGATGCCGCCCAAGAGGTAACCGGTGGATCGTTGCGCAGCGGCAGGATCGGCCATTTCGACTTTTTTCACGCCCGCTGCATGCGCCAGGCCCTTTAAGTCCAGACTTCCGACGACCGGCACCACGGCCACCAGCAATTCACCTTTCTCGCTCGCCGCCAGCAAGGTCTTGAACACCTGCGCCGGATCCAGCCCCAGCTTCTCCGCGGCCTCCAGCCCGTAGGACGCTGCCTTCGGATCATGTTCGTAACTGTGCACGCGATGTTCGGCACGAACTTTTTTCAACAAATCCAATGCGGGGGTCATGACAGCTCCAGACTGGGCGGCAGAAGAAAAAGACTGCGTTGGATTCTAGGTCATCGATCAATAAAAGGCTCTATTGCGGCGCTATTTCAAAGGCTTGGCGGCGCCTTATGCCGTTCGTCCACCTTCAGCCTGCCGCGTGAACGATGCGGTCATTCACGTGACTAATAGTTCGATTGTGACTGACGGTTCACTTTCGACCTTTGACAGCAGCGTTTCTTGTCTATATTTTTTCGAATCTGAATACTGTACGAATGTTCCTATCGCAGCACCCAGCAGTAGGCCGAGAACAGGATGGGGATCCTGCCTCGGTGAAAATCGCGCTTTTGACCATGATGCAAAAGCGCCAGACAACAACAAAAATGAGGTTTTCAATGACAACTGCTTTACAACAACCGTCGCTCTCAAGCCAATGCATGGCCGAATTCCTGGGCACTGCGCTGCTGATATTTTTTGGTACAGGCTGCGTTGCCGCGCTCAAGGTCGCGGGTGCCAGCTTCGGCCTTTGGGAAATCAGCATCATCTGGGGGATCGGCGTGAGCATGGCGATCTACCTGACCGCCGGCGTTTCCGGGGCTCATCTCAATCCCGCCGTCAGCATTGCCCTGAGCATTTTCGCTGACTTCGAAAAGCGCAAACTGCCTTTTTATATTCTCGCCCAGATCGCTGGTGCCTTCTGTGGGGCGTTGTTGGTTTACACGCTGTACAGCAATTTATTCTTCGATTACGAACAAACTCACCATATGGTTCGTGGTACTCAGGCCAGCCTCGAATTGGCGTCGGTGTTTTCCACCTTCCCCAACCCAGCCTTGACCACAGCACAAGCCTTCCTGGTTGAGGTGATCATCACCGCCATCCTGATGGGCGTGATCATGTCCCTGACCGACGACAACAATGGCTTGCCAAAGGGTCCGCTCGCTCCGCTGCTGATCGGCCTGCTGATTGCCGTAATTGGCAGTTCGATGGGGCCGCTAACCGGTTTTGCGATGAACCCGGCGCGTGACTTCGGTCCTAAACTGATGACTTTCTTCGCTGGCTGGGGTGAAATTTCGTTCACCGGCGGGCGCGATATCCCGTATTTCCTGATTCCGATTTTTGCACCGATTGTCGGTGCCTGCCTCGGTGCTGCAGCTTATCGCGGGCTGATTGCCCGTCATCTGCCCAGCGCCCTACCTGCTACAAAGGACGCAGCACCGGCCATTGACGGCAAACCAAGAACTTCTTGATACCGTTGGCGTGTGATCCTGCCCATCAGATCACGCGCCGGACCTCACTCCCTTTTTTCGTCCAAGGCAATCGACATGACCGACACTCAGAATAAGAACTACATCATTGCCCTCGATCAGGGTACGACCAGCTCCCGCGCGATCATTTTCGATCGCGACGCGAATGTGGTCTGCACCGCCCAGCGCGAATTCGCACAGCATTACCCGCAAGCCGGTTGGGTCGAACACGATCCGATGGAAATTTTCGCCACTCAAAGCGCCGTGATGGTCGAGGCCCTGGCTCAAGCCGGCCTGCATCACGACCAGGTTGCGGCCATCGGCATCACCAACCAGCGCGAAACCACCGTGGTCTGGGACAAGACCACCGGCCGCCCGATCTACAACGCGATCGTCTGGCAGTGCCGCCGCAGCACCGAGATCTGCCAGCAACTCAAGCGCGACGGTCACGAGCAATACATCAGCGAAACCACCGGCCTGGTTACCGACCCGTACTTCTCTGGCACCAAGCTCAAGTGGATCCTCGACAACGTCGAAGGCAGCCGCGAACGCGCGCGCAAAGGCGAACTGTTGTTCGGCACCATCGACAGCTGGCTGATCTGGAAATTTACCGGCGGCAAAGTGCACGTCACCGACTACACCAACGCCTCGCGCACCATGCTCTTCAACATCCACACGCTGGAGTGGGATGCGAAGATGCTGGAGGTGCTGGATATTCCGCGCGAGATGCTGCCGGAAGTTAAATCCTCGTCCGAAATCTACGGCCACACCAAAAGCGGCATCGCCATCGGCGGTATCGCGGGTGACCAGCAAGCGGCCCTGTTCGGCCAGATGTGCGTCGAACCCGGCCAGGCGAAAAACACCTACGGCACCGGCTGCTTCCTGCTGATGAACACCGGCGACAAAGCCGTGAAATCCAAGCACGGCATGTTGACCACCATCGCTTGCGGCCCACGCGGCGAAGTGGCTTACGCGCTGGAAGGCGCTGTGTTCAACGGCGGTTCGACTGTTCAGTGGCTGCGCGACGAACTGAAAATTATCAACGACGCCCACGACACCGAATACTTCGCCAACAAGGTCAAGAACAGCAACGGCGTGTACCTGGTACCCGCCTTCACCGGTCTGGGCGCGCCCTACTGGGACCCGTATGCCCGTGGTGCATTGTTCGGCCTGACTCGCGGTGTACGCGTGGATCACATCATTCGTGCAGCTCTGGAATCGATTGCCTACCAGACTCGCGACGTTCTGGACGCCATGCAACAGGATTCCGGCGAACGCTTGAAATCCCTGCGTGTGGACGGCGGCGCAGTCGCGAACAACTTCCTGATGCAGTTCCAGGCCGACATCCTCGGCACTCAGGTCGAGCGTCCGCAAATGCGCGAAACCACCGCACTCGGTGCGGCTTACCTGGCCGGTCTGGCGTGTGGCTTCTGGGGCAGCCTGGATGAGTTGCGCGGCAAGGCTGTGATCGAACGCGAATTCGAACCGACCCTGGACGAAACCGCGAAGGAAAAACTCTACGCCGGCTGGAAAAAAGCCGTCAGCCGCACCCGCGATTGGGAACCGCATGAAGGCGCTGAATAAGTCAACGACAGGATCCGATTAGGTTCTAACTGGTAGGGAGCAGATTCCTGCGGCATCATGGGCAAATTTTGCACGGCAGCCCAAAGGAAGCCCCATGAATCTGCCTCCCCGTCAGCAGCAAATCCTCGAACTGGTCCGCGAACGCGGCTATGTCAGCATCGAGGAAATGGCTACGCTGTTCGTCGTTACACCGCAAACCATCCGCCGCGATATCAATCAGCTTGCGGAAGCTAATTTGTTGCGTCGCTACCACGGCGGCGCAGCCTACGATTCCAGCGTCGAAAACACCGCCTACGCCATGCGTGCCGATCAGATGCGCGATGAAAAGCAGCGTATCGGTGAAGCCATTGCGGCTCAAATCCCCGATCACGCCTCGCTGTTCATCAATATCGGTACCACCACCGAATCCATCGCCCGGGCGTTGCTCAATCACAATCACCTGAAGATCATCACCAACAACCTGCACGTGGCTTCGATGCTCAGCGCCAAGGACGACTTCGATGTCCTGCTGACGGGTGGCAACGTGCGGCGTGACGGTGGCGTGGTCGGTCAGGCCAGTGTCGACTTCATTAACCAGTTCAAGGTTGATTTCGCCCTGGTCGGCATCAGCGGTATCGATGAAGACGGCAGTCTGCTGGACTTCGACTATCAGGAAGTTCGGGTGTCCCAGGCGATCATCGCCAATGCCCGACAGGTCATCCTCGCGGCTGACTCCAGCAAATTCGGGCGCAACGCCATGATTCGCTTGGGGCCGATCAGCTTGATTGATTGCCTGGTCACCGATCAGCAGCCTGTGCCGGCGTTGGCGCAGTTGTTGAGTCAGCACAAGATTCGGCTGGAGGTTGTTTAACCCTTTCCAAACAGCGCGCTCCCTTGTGGCGAGGGAGCTTGCTCCCGCTCGGCTGCGCAGCAGACGCAAATCAGACGATATGTTCTTCCTGAAAAATCACACTCGCCGGTTTTAGGGCTGCTTCGCAGCCCAGCGGGAGCAAGCTCCCTCGCCACAAAAGCACTCAAATCGCACTTTTAATGTTCGAAAATTTTCCTTTCACGGCCCTTCGATCAGTATTTTCAATCGAAGTTAACTGGCTGTGGGCGACTTTATGGGCTACCATTTTCGCAAATGAACATTAATGTTCGAATTCCAATACCGAAAATCATAAAAGCCCGAGGCTAGCCGATGCCCACTTCTACCTTGCCTACGCCCCCTCTTGCCGAGATCTACGATATCGCCGTTATCGGTGGCGGGATCAATGGCGTGGGGATCGCAGCGGATGCCGCCGGTCGCGGTCTTTCGGTGTTTCTGTGCGAAAAAGACGACCTTGCGAGCCACACCTCGTCGGCCAGCAGCAAGCTGATCCACGGTGGCCTGCGCTACCTTGAACATTACGAATTCCGTCTGGTGCGCGAAGCCCTGGCCGAACGCGAAGTGCTGCTGGCCAAGGCCCCGCACATCGTCAAGCAGATGCGCTTCGTGTTGCCGCACCGCCCACACCTGCGTCCAGCGTGGATGATCCGCGCCGGTCTGTTCCTTTATGACCACCTCGGCAAACGGGAAAAACTCGAAGGCTCGAAAAGCCTGAAGTTCGGCCCGGACAGCCCGCTGAAAAGCGAAATCACCAAAGGCTTCGAATACTCCGATTGCTGGGTCGACGATGCCCGTTTGGTAGTGCTGAACGCCATGGCCGCCCGCGAAAAAGGCGCCCACGTTCACACCCAGACTCGCTGCGTCAGCGCCCGTCGCACCAAGGGAATGTGGCACCTGCATCTGGAACGTGCCGATGGCAGTCTGTTTTCGATCCGCGCCAAGGCACTGGTAAACGCCGCTGGCCCATGGGTCGCCAAGTTCATTCGTGACGACCTGAAGATGGAATCGCCGTACGGCATCCGCCTGATTCAGGGCAGCCATCTGATCGTGCCAAAGCTGTACGAAGGCGAACACGCGCACATTCTGCAAAACGAAGATCAGCGCATCGTCTTCACCATTCCGTACCTGAACCACTTCACCCTGATCGGCACCACCGACCGCGAGTACACCGGCGATCCGGCTGCAGTTGCGATCACTGAAGGCGAAACCGACTACCTGTTGAAAGTGGTCAACTCCCATTTCAAGAAACGCATCAGCCGCGACGATATCCTGCACAGCTATTCCGGTGTTCGCCCACTGTGCAACGACGAATCCGACAACCCGTCGGCGGTCACTCGCGACTACACCCTGGCGCTGTCGGGCACTGGCGAAGAAGCGCCGCTGTTGTCGGTGTTCGGCGGCAAGCTGACCACCTACCGCAAACTGGCCGAGTCGGCGCTGGCGCAACTGGCTCCGTACTTCAAGAACATCAAGCCGAGCTGGACCGCCAGCGCCACCCTGCCGGGCGGTGAAGACATGACCACCCCGCAAGCGTTGAGCTCGTTGATCCGCGACAAGTTCGACTGGGTGCCGACCGAAATCGCCCGCCGCTGGGCCACCACCTACGGCAGCCGCACCTGGCGCATGCTGGAAGGCGTGCAGAATCTCGGCGATATGGGCGAACACATCGGCGGCGGGCTCTACACCCGTGAAGTCGATTACCTGTGCAGCGAAGAATGGGCGACTACCGCGCATGACATTCTGTGGCGCCGCAGCAAGCTGGGGTTGTTCACCACCCCGGCGGAACAGGAAAAGCTCAAGGATTACCTGAACAAGGTCGAGCAGAACCGCAGCAAGATCCAAGCGGCCTGATCGGCAATCCGTTTAAAGCAAAGCCCCTGAATCTTACGATTCAGGGGCTTTTCGCATTCTAGAGAACACCAAATCCCCCTGTGGGAGCGAGCTTGCTCCGGGCGGCGTTCCGACGATGAGGCCATGCCATTCACATCTTCTTTGCCTGATACACCGCTATCGCGAGCAAGCTCGCTCCCACAGGGTTATGTGCAAGCCTGATCATTCGGTTTTCCGAACGCGACCTGTCGGTCGATTCGGTTAACCGGATTATCCAAAATCAAAAACCTCGCCATAAATATTTAATACCCTTATAAATCAATACGTTGACCTGTTTGACCTGGCCTGGCACGAGTCATGCTCTACACTCTTGGACGAATGACCGCTGAGCCAACCCTTCAGGAGCCGGCAAGCATTCGAAGCACAAAAAGGGCCGATGAACTGGCTCCATATAAAAACAATGTCGAGGAAAATTTGATGCGCATCGTTCCCCATCTCCTGGGCGCAGCCATTGCTGCCGCTCTGATCAGCACTCCAGTTTTCGCCGCCGAACTCACCGGCACCCTGAAGAAGATCAAAGAGTCCGGCGTTATCACTCTCGGACATCGTGACGCTTCCATTCCGTTTTCCTACATCGCTGATGCTTCCGGCAAACCGATGGGCTACTCCCACGATATCCAGCTGAAAATCGTCGAAGCCATCAAGAAAGACCTCGACCTGCCGAACCTTCAGGTCAAATACAACCTGGTCACCTCGCAAACCCGTATCCCGCTGGTGCAGAACGGCACCGTGGACGTCGAGTGCGGCTCCACCACCAACAACGTCGAGCGTCAGCAGCAAGTCGACTTCTCCGTCGGCATCTTCGAAATCGGTACCCGCCTGCTGTCCAAGAAAGGCTCCGCGTACAAGGATTTCGACGACCTAAAAGGCAAGAACGTCGTGACCACTGCCGGCACCACGTCCGAGCGCATCCTCAAGTCGATGAACGCCGACAAACAAATGGGCATGAACGTCATCTCCGCCAAAGACCACGGCGAATCCTTCCAGATGCTGGAATCGGGCCGTGCCGTCGCGTTCATGATGGACGACGCGCTGCTGGCCGGTGAAGCGGCCAAAGCCAAGAAGGCGGATGACTGGGCCGTGACCGGCACTCCACAGTCCTACGAAATCTACGGCTGCATGGTCCGCAAGGGCGACGAGCCGTTCAAGAAAGTCGTGGATGACGCCATCGTTGCAACCTACAAGTCCGGCGAGATCAACAAGATCTACGAAAAATGGTTCATGGCGCCAATCCCGCCAAAAGGCCTGAACCTGAACTTCCCGATGAGCGACGAGCTCAAGGCCCTGATCGCCAATCCGACCGATAAAGCGGCTGACGACAAGAAATCCTGATTTCTGACTAACCTTATCTCCTGAGAGGGCCGCTGCCCTTTCGGGGGATAGTCACTCCCTGCTGGCATTTTTGGAAACACTCGAACCGGTGGCTGTCGAGCCGCTCGTGTGTGCCTGATCGTCAAGATCAGGCGGGAACGGAGCTTCCCCAGGCGGGCATTTGTACATCGAACGATCTGAGGGGAGACCCTAATGAATTACAACTGGGACTGGGGCGTGTTCTTCAAGTCCACCGGCGTGGGCAGCGAGACATATCTCGACTGGTACGTCGCCGGTTTGGGCTGGACCATCGCCATCGCCGTCGTGGCCTGGATCATTGCCCTGCTGCTGGGCTCGATTCTGGGTGTCATGCGTACCGTACCGAACCGCATCGTATCGGGCATCGCGACCTGTTACGTCGAACTCTTCCGTAACGTGCCGCTGCTGGTTCAGCTGTTCATCTGGTACTTCCTGGTACCTGATCTGCTGCCTGCGGACCTGCAAGAGTGGTACAAGCAGGACCTGAACCCGACCACCTCGGCTTACCTCAGCGTCGTCGTCTGCCTGGGCCTGTTCACCGCCGCTCGTGTTTGCGAACAAGTGCGTACCGGTATCCAGGCGCTGCCTCGCGGCCAGGAATCCGCCGCTCGCGCCATGGGCTTCAAGCTGCCGCAAATCTACTGGAACGTGCTGCTGCCCCAGGCTTACCGGATCATCATTCCGCCGCTCACCTCGGAATTCCTGAACGTGTTCAAGAACTCTTCCGTCGCGTCGCTGATCGGCCTGATGGAGTTGCTTGCGCAGACCAAACAGACCGCCGAGTTCTCCGCCAACCTGTTCGAAGCCTTCACCCTGGCCACGCTGATCTACTTCACGCTGAACATGGGCCTGATGCTGCTGATGCGCATGGTCGAGAAGAAAGTGGCCGTACCGGGCCTGATCTCCGTAGGGGGTAAATGATGGAATTCGACTTCTCGGGCATCATCCCGTCCCTGCCGGGTTTGTGGAACGGCATGGTCATGACCCTGCAACTGATGGCGCTGGGCGTCGTCGGCGGGATCATCCTCGGCACGATCCTGGCGCTGATGCGCCTGTCCCACAGCAAACTGCTGTCGAACATTGCCGGCGCCTACGTTAACTACTTCCGCTCGATCCCACTGCTGCTGGTCATCACCTGGTTCTACCTGGCGGTGCCGTTCGTACTACGCTGGATCACCGGCGAAGACACCCCGATCGGCGCGTTTGCCTCGTGCATCGTGGCGTTCATGATGTTCGAAGCGGCGTACTTCTGCGAAATCGTCCGGGCCGGCGTGCAGTCGATTTCCAAGGGCCAGATGGGTGCAGCCCAAGCCTTGGGCATGACGTATAGCCAGATGATGCGTTTGATCATCCTGCCGCAAGCGTTTCGCAAGATGACCCCGCTGCTGCTGCAACAGAGCATTATCCTGTTTCAGGACACCTCGCTGGTCTACGCGGTCGGCCTGGTGGACTTCCTCAATGCCTCGCGTGCCAGTGGCGACATCATCGGTCGCTCCAACGAGTTCCTGATCTTTGCAGGTCTCACGTACTTCACAATCAGCTTTGCCGCCTCGCTGCTGGTCAAGCGTCTGCAAAAAAGGTTTGCCGTATGATCTCTATCAAGAATGTCAACAAGTGGTATGGCGACTTCCAGGTACTGACTGACTGCAGCACCGAGGTCAAAAAAGGCGAAGTGATTGTGGTGTGCGGGCCGTCCGGTTCCGGCAAATCCACCCTGATCAAATGCGTCAATGCCCTGGAACCGTTCCAGAAAGGTGACGTGGTGGTCGATGGCACGTCCATCGCCGACCCGAAGACCGACCTGCCGAAACTGCGTTCGCGCGTTGGCATGGTGTTCCAGCATTTCGAACTGTTCCCGCACCTGAGCATCATGGACAACCTGACCATCGCACAGGTCAAGGTGTTGGGTCGCAGCAAGGAAGAGGCCTCTAAAAAAGCCCTGCAACTGCTCGAACGCGTCGGTCTTTCCGCCCACGCCAAAAAGCACCCCGGCCAACTCTCCGGTGGCCAGCAGCAGCGTGTGGCGATTGCCCGTGCGCTGGCGATGGACCCGATCGTCATGCTGTTCGACGAACCGACTTCGGCGCTGGACCCTGAAATGGTCAACGAAGTACTCGACGTGATGGTGCAACTGGCCCACGAAGGAATGACCATGATGTGTGTGACCCACGAAATGGGCTTCGCCCGTAAAGTGGCGGACCGGGTGATCTTCATGGACCAGGGCAAGATCATCGAAGACTGCAAGAAAGAGGAGTTCTTCGGCGACATCAATGCCCGCGCCGAGCGTACGCAGCATTTCCTTGCCAAGATTCTGCAGCACTAAGAAAGGCACCGCTCCCCAAATGTGGGAGCGGGCTTTTGTGGCGAGGGGATTTATCCCCTCGCCACAAAAGCTCGCTCCCACAGGGGCCGGTGGTGGTGCTCTAAGTAAGTGTTGTGGTTGACCCAAGGCATCTGTGATGAAATGCGACCCCACTCTCTATCGCGCCGCGCCGCCATCACTCGCCGTGAAACCCCGTCTGATTCGCCATCTGTTCCTGCCGCCGCTGGTCATCGCCCTGATGATCGGATTGGGTTACCTCGGCTTCTGGGTCAGTGAACACTACGGGATTCGCAGCCTCAGCGAGAACGGCCAGCGTCAGCTGGAACTGCACGCCCGCGCCGTCGAGAGCGAGATCAGCAAGTACACCTACCTGCCAAGCCTGCTGGAACTCGAATCCAGCGTTTCGAAGCTGTTGGCCGACCCGTCGCCAGAACACCGGCAGACAGTCAATGAATACCTCGAAGGCCTGAACCGGCGCAGCCGCAGTCGGGCTATCTATGTGATGGACACCACCGGCCGCGTCATGGCCACCAGTAACTGGCGCGATGTCGACAGTTACCTGGGCGAAGACCTGTCCTTCCGCGCCTATTTCCAGAACGCCGTGCGCGGTCAGCCGGGGCGCTTCTATGGCATCGGCAGCACCAACGGCGAGCCCGGTTATTACCTGGCCCACGGCTTGGAAGAACACGGCAAGATCATTGGCGTCGCAGTGGTCAAGGTCCGCCTCGAAGCCATGGAAGAACGCTGGCAACGCGCGCGGCTGGAAGCTTTCGTCAGCGATGAAAACGGCATCATCATTCTTTCCAGCGATCCGGCACGGCGCCTGAAATCGGTTGTGCCGCTGAGCGACGAAACGAAAGAAAAACTCGCTCGCAGCCTTCAGTACTACTGGTTCCCGCTGAACGAACTGCAACCGCTGGCCCGGGAAAAACTGGCCGAAGGCGAGGAAAAACTCACCTTCCCCGCCAACAGCGAAGTGGAATCCGATGAAGAAGACATCAGCTACCTCTCGCAAACCCGGCCATTGAGCGATACCCCGTGGAATTTCACCCTGCTCACACCCCTGCAGGATTTGCGTCGCGAAGCGATCAATCAGGGGATTCTGGTGGCGGTGGCGTTTGCCCTGGTGGCGTTCCTGCTGATCGCCTGGAACGAGCGGCGCAAGGTCATTGCCACCCGCCTCGCCGCCCGGGAAGCCTTGCAGGAAGCCAACAATCAACTGGAGCGTCGGATTACCGAACGCACCACTGATCTGCGCGCCAGCAACGAACGGCTCAAGGGCCAGATCCGCGAACGGCGTCTGGCCGAAGAGACGCTACGCCGAGCCCAGGATGAACTGGTGCAGGCCGGTAAACTCGCGGCCATCGGCCAGATGTCCACCAGCATCGCCCACGAATTGAACCAGCCACTGGCGGCGCTGCGGACCTTGTCCGGCAACACCGTGCGTTTTCTGGAACGCGGTCAATTGGACGTTGCCAGCACCAACCTCAAGACCATCAACGAACTGATCGACCGCATGGGCCGAATCACCGCCAGTCTGCGTTCGTTCGCTCGCCGCGGTGACGACAAAGGTCAGGCCAGCCTCGGCAAAGCGGTGGATGCAGCCTTGCAGCTGCTCGGTGGTCGCGTGGAAGGCGCGCATCTGCAACTGCACCGAGACTTCGCCGATCTGCAGGTGCAGATCGACCAGACCCGCCTGGAGCAGATTCTGGTCAACCTGATCGGCAACGCCCTTGACGCCATGCAAGCACAGCCGCTGCCAGAACTGTGGCTCGAAGGCGAAGAGTTCGATGGCAAATATCGCCTTCGTGTACGCGACAACGGCCACGGCATTGACGCCGAAGCACGCAAACATCTATTCGAACCGTTCTTCACCACCAAACCCGGCGAACAGGGCCTGGGCCTCGGCCTGACCCTTTCCGCCAGCCTGGCCGCCGCCACCGGCGGACATCTGGGTGTCGAGCACCCGGCCAGCGGTGGTACCACCTTCGTCCTCAGTTTACCGTTGGTAAGCCCCACTCACGCCGAGCCAATATGAACAACGACCTTAGTGTGCTGATTGTCGAAGACGACCCCCATGTGCTGCTCGGCTGCCAACAGGCGCTGACGCTGGAAGACATTCCCTGCGTGGGCGTCGGTAGCGCAGAAGAGGCGCTGGAGCGGGTCGGCGACAACTTCGCCGGCATCGTCATCAGCGACATCCGCCTGCCGGGCATCGACGGTCTGGAATTGCTGACCCGACTCAAGGCCCGCGATCGCAGCCTGCCGGTGGTGCTGATCACCGGTCACGGCGACATCTCCATGGCCGTCGGTGCGATGCAGAAAGGCGCCTATGATTTCATGGAGAAACCTTTCTCCCCCGAACGTCTGGTCGATGTGGCGCGCCGTGCGCTGGAGCAACGCAGCCTGGCGCGGGAAGTCTCTTCGTTGCGCCGGCAACTGGCGGAACGCGATTCCCTCGAAGGCCGGATCATCGGCCGCTCGCCCGCCATGCAGAACCTGCGGGAATTGATCGCCAACGTCGCCGATACGTCGGCCAACGTTCTGATCGAAGGCGAGACCGGCACCGGTAAAGAGTTGGTTGCGCGTTGCCTGCACGACTTCAGTCGACGGCACACCAAGCAGTTCGTCGCGCTGAACTGCGGTGGACTGCCGGAGAACCTGTTCGAAAGCGAAATCTTCGGCCATGAAGCCAATGCCTTCACTGGCGCCGGCAAACGGCGGATCGGCAAGATCGAACACGCCGACGGCGGCACGCTGTTCCTCGACGAAGTGGAAAGCATGCCGCTGCCGCTGCAAATCAAACTGCTGCGGGTATTGCAGGAACGCACCCTGGAACGCCTTGGCTCGAACCAGAGCGTGGCGGTCGATTGCCGGGTGATCGCGGCGACCAAGTCCGATCTGGATGAGTCGAGCAAGGCTGGCGAGTTTCGCAGCGACCTGTATTACCGCTTGAACGTGGTGACTCTCGAGTTACCGCCGCTGCGCGAACGACGCGAAGACATCCTGCAATTGTTCGAGCACTTCCTGCAGCAATCGTCCCTGCGTTTCGACCGTGCTGTGCCGGACCTGGACAACCAGACCCTGTCGAACCTGATGAGCCACGACTGGCCGGGCAACGTGCGCGAATTGCGCAACGTCGCCGAGCGTTTTGCCCTCGGCCTGCCGGCCTTCAAGAAATCCGGCGCCAGTGGCAGCAATCAGGGCCTGGCCTTCGCTGAAGCGGTAGAAGCTTTTGAACGCAACCTGCTGAGCGACGCACTGCAGCGCAGCGGCGGCAACCTGACCCAGGCCAGTCTGGAACTCGGGATGGCCAAGACCACGCTGTTCGACAAAGTGAAGAAGTACGGGCTGAGCCACTGATGGACCTGTTTCTGAAAGCGGCACTGGGCGCGGCGGTGGTGGTGATTCTGGCTGCGTTAGCCAAGACCAAAAACTATTACATCGCCGGATTGGTGCCGCTGTTTCCGACCTTTGCGTTGATTGCTCATTACATCGTCGGCAAGGGGCGTTCGCTGGAGGACTTGAAGACCACCATCGTGTTTGGGATGTGGTCGATCAT
Organism: Pseudomonas sp. LBUM1645; assembly: GCF_059716185.1. Lineage (NCBI taxonomy): Bacteria > Pseudomonadati > Pseudomonadota > Gammaproteobacteria > Pseudomonadales > Pseudomonadaceae > Pseudomonas > Pseudomonas sp. LBUM1645. Next base: position 1,248,440 of record NZ_CP166811.1, on the reverse strand, counting down.
TCCTTACTTCATCTACCTGGCGACGTTGTATGTGATGGTGGACCGGATGCGGCTGGAGGCTTCGCTCGCTGTGGCGGCGGTGGCTTGGTTGATGGCGGCCAGCATTCTGGTTTCGGTCTGGGTACGCTTCCATGTTTGAAAGCAGCCCATGTGGCGAGGGAGCTTGCTCCCGCTCGGCTGCGCAGCAGTCGTAAACCCAGCGAATGCGGTCTGCCTGAACAATAGCGGAGTCAGCATGGGGGCTGCTGCGCAGCCCAGCGGGAGCAAGCTCCCTCGCCACAAAAGCCCCTCCGCGATCAGCTCACCGTCCCACCCTTCGCTTCACTCATGATCTGCCGAATCGCCCCGACAAACGTCTCCACTGGCTGCCCGCCACTCACCGCATACTGCCCGTTAAACACCACCGTCGGCACCGAACTCACCCCACGCGACAGCCACAACTGCTCTTCTTCGAGAACCTCTTTGGCGAACTCGTCCGACGCCAGAATCGCCTCGGCTCGCGACCGATCCAGCCCCACGCTTTCGGCGATCTGCGCCAATTGCCCATGGTCGGACGGATTGCCGCCCTCGGTGAAATACAACTTGAACAGCGCCTCTTTCAAATTGAACTGCAACCCTTCCAGTCCCGCCCAGAACAACAAACGGTGCGCGTCAAAGGTGTTGTAGATGCGACTGTTGCCGTCCGTGCGAAACGCAAACCCGACCTCGGCGCCGCGCGCGCGGATCATCTCGCGATTCTTCTGCGATTGCTCCGGCGTCGAGCCGTACTTCTCGGTGATGTGTTCGGTGATGTTCTGTCCTTCCGGGCCCATCTTCGGGTTCAGTTCGAACGGCTGGAAACGGATCTCGGCCTGCACCTCGTCGCCCAGCAAATCCAGGGCCCGGGTCAGGCCGTAGAGGCCGACAACGCACCAGGGGCAGGACACGTCGCTGACGAAATCGATTTTCAGGGGGGCACTCATCACACACCTCGCTGGCTGGAAACACGCGGGAAAGATCGAACGATATCACCCGAAAGACCGGAGCGCGCAGCTCCCACATTTAATCGGTGGGTTACAGAAGGTTGTGATCGGCCATCGGATCAATCTGCGCCAAATGCGAGGTGTCTTCGCGGTGGGCCTGCAAGTACGGCAACACCGCCGCCAGCAACGGCGCCTTGAACGCCTCCTGGAAACGATGGGCCAAACCCGGAATCAGCTTCAACTGACTGCCGCGGATATGCGCCGCCAGGTGCACACCGTGCATCACCGGCAACAACGGATCAGCAGTGCCGTGAACCACCAGCGTCGGAACGCGCAGTTGATTTAGCAATGCCACACGACTGCGCTCGGCGAGGATCGCCATGATCTGGCGCTTCACGCCCTCAGGGTTGAACGCCCGGTCATAGGACTGCGCCGCCTGATGCAGTAGCGCTTGCCGATCATCGCTCACCGTCGGGCTGCCTAGCGCCGCCAGCAAATCGGCCTGTTGTTCCAGCGCCACTTCGCGATTGGGCGCCCCACGGCGCGACAACAGTTGCACCAACGCCGCACTCGGCGCCGGCAAGCCTTCGGCCCCGGAACTGGTCATGATCAGGGTCAGGCTCTCGATCCGTTGCGGCGCAATCGCCGCCATATGCTGGGCGATCATCCCGCCCATGCTCGCGCCCAGCACGTGGAATTGCTCGACGTGCAACGCATCCATCAAGCCAAAAGCATCGTCAGCCATATCGGTCAGGGTGTACGGCGCCGACACCGGTAAACCCAGTTTGTAGCGCAGCACTTCGAACGTCAGGTTCGCGTCGACGGGCGTTTGCCGCCAGGTCGAGAGCCCGACATCGCGATTGTCATAACGAATCACCCGAAAACCCTGCTGACACAGCGCGACCACCACCTCGTCCGGCCAGTGAATCAACTGCCCGCCAAGGCCCATCACCAGCAACAACGCAGGGTCCGACGCACGGCCGATGCTCTGGTACGCCAGGCTCACCTGTGCCAGATCGACATGTTCAGTCGGAACATTGATATCGCAACGAGACGCCGCCAAGGACGGCAGGCCGAACAACAGCGCGGCCAGGAAAACCGCCATGGAAAAAAATCGTACACGCATGAAAAACACCGAAACGCAGAACTCCAGTAGAGCGCGAGTCTGATGAAGTTTGTTCAAGCGCGCTGCCACAGTTACGTGACAGTTTCGTGAATATCGCCCAATGGTCGATGCGATAACTATGTAGTGCCATGGACGGTGGCGAGTTTCTTTTAATGGCGCTCTTCAAGAGCGGATACGCCGCTCCCCTGCACAGAGCCACGTTGCCATGAATGAAAGTGCGTTCAGCACCCTGCCCGTCTCCCCGCCGGTCGTGATACCGGCCCATCCGCCCCTGAAAGAAAACCCCGATGAAAGCCTGTTGTTGAGCGCTTCGGCGCGCTGGCGCGACTGCAGCCAGGGTTTACAAGCGTTGTTCGCCGCCGCCCCGTTGCGAAGCCACCGCACTGAACCATCGCTCCACGAACGCTGGAATGCCTATTGGGACGCCCGAGCACCCGGTACGCCGGTGTCGCGGCGCGAGCGGGCGGGTCAGTTGTACCGCAGTCATTTTGAGGCCGCCGCTCAAGTGGCGTTCGCTCGCAGAACCCTCAGCGCCGAGCAGTTGAAGCCGCTGTTGTTGATCATGGACCCTCCCGCCTCGGGCCTGTTCCTGGACAATCAGCCTATCCAGACCGAGCAGTTGACCCTGGTGTTGAGCGACAGCGGTACCCTGAAACTCCCCGCCGCCTGGGTCATCAGCGTGGGTGTTCGGCAACCCACCACGCAGTTGCTGTATCTACCTTGCCGGCCTGTTCCCATTCAGGTCTTCACTCAGCGCAGCGACATGGAAGACTGGCTGTCGCGACAATCTCTCATCCCCCAAGGCCTGCCCGACGATAAAATCCGCTTTGAATACACGACCAAAACTCAACCGCTGAAGGCGGGCATCAGCGATCTGCTTTCAAACCCACCGCACACGAGCGCAAGCTTTTTCGCCGTGCCACCCGGTCTTGATAACCCGATATCAATCGAAAGCATTGTCGATGAAGACGAACCACCGTCGTTCGGCAGCCTGTATGCCGATATTCCGTGGTCGCTGCGGCAGGTCTCGCTGAACAGGCAGCGCGATGCACTCGAAACGCTATTGGGGGATGAGTTCGAAAGCGACCGTCAACAGCCATTCAAAGCGGCACTGAAGGCGCTGGAGACGGCAGAGCAAGTCGCCGACAAGGCCGCAACCGCCCTGCTTTACAGGTCGCGCACCTTCGACTTTGCAACTATCAACCGTGAGTTCAGCGCGCTCTACCTGGCGCACAAGGATGGTCTGCGCGCCGAGGCCCAGCTCCAATTGGCCCTCAAACAGATCAGCAGCGACGAATTCAGCTTGCTCAACGCAGTGTTGGACATACCGCGTGCGGCCGATCGTGATGCCACGATCACCGCTGCCAGCCTGAGGCTGTCAATGACCGAGCAGACCGGCAACGTCACGACCCAGGCGCTCAATGGCCCTTTCGTCATCACACGAGCGCTGCTCGACGCCGCATCGCCACACAGCCTTTTGCTGTACTGGCCCGGCGCCGGCGGCGGCTTGCAACGGTTCGCCAACCGCACAGAACTGGAGCGACAGGTGTTCAAGATCCAGGACCGGGACAACGTTCTGGCCTTGCAGCTAAACAAAATAAGTACCGACCCGCTGCTCTATAGTCTCGGCAAACAGAACACCGACTTTGAAGAGAAGGCAGGGGAAATACGTCAGCGCCAGACCGATACGACCCATCAACTGGAAGCACTGCGCAAGCACACTCTCGCCGGTTTACAGGTCCCGGTGCATGCCGCCAGAAGCCTGGCGTTCTCGCACCTGCTGGAGCAAAACCGCAGCGCCACGCTGTACACCCGCAGGCCCGAATGGCTCACCCAATTGCCTGTGGCCGACCTCGTTGAACTCAAGGCCCTGATCGAGTCGTACATTGTGGCGATGCATCGCAGCCACACACAGCTGGAACTCGCCCTGACACCTCGCGATGACTTCACCCGGCAACACTTACAGGCCCGCCTGCGAAAGGACTTTTCGATCCAGGGTCATTTTGACGTGCAACTTGACCTGCCGGATTCCGTCACTCTGCAAAAGCAACTGGTCGAAGGTGCCGCCCCGGGAACCCCGCAGAAGCTCGTCGCGGTACCCAGCAAGGCGCGCAGCAAGATGTCACTCGAAGACCTGGCCCAAACCAATATCGACAACACCCCGTCGATGCAGCTTGAGCCCCTGTCACTGCGACTGGGCGCCATGCGCGTCGAAGTCACCGCAGCAGACACTGCCGAGCGTCAGGCGCTTGCCAACGGCATCACACAGCGCTACCTGCGCAAGACCCTGCCCGAGCTTGACCTGCCCAAAGCCTATGAACAGTTGATCCGCGACGCATTCACCGGCTCGGCCACCGAATCTGCCTTCGCGAGGGAACACCTGCGCGAATGCCTGATCGAGCCCTGGCGCTTGATGCTCAAGTTGCAGGGGGAATCCGCCCGACTGCAAAAACAAATCAGCCACGACGAATTGCAGGTGTTGATCATCGCCATCGACGCCAACACCCAGGAAGCCTGGCGCGCTGATCGCAAGCGCATCGCGATTCTGCCGGCCTACCTGAGTGCCGGCGGAAAAGACACCCACAATCAAGGCCCCACCACGTTGTCCGGGGTGACCTTCATCGAAGAGCAAATCAGCGGGATGACGTTGCTCTATCTGCCTGACAGTCCCGACGGTCAGTTCCTGCGGCGCTACGCCACCCTGGAATCGGCGCGCAAGGCGTTGTTCAACCTGTGTCTGCGTAGCGAAATGGTCAGTTACCTGGCGGGCCGAGCCTTGCAGGGTAATGTGCAGGCCCATGTCAGTCGCATCGATCAGGCCGTGCTCAAACATTTCGACGCCATGATCGGGGTGGGGATGCCCTGGCCGAAAACAACGTCACTGGCAGAGCACCTGCTCAATGCCCATATGGGACGCCTGATCGAAGCGCATCGCGGAACCTCCCGTTCCAACGATGCCTTGTACCTGGAGCGCTACGCGCTCAGTGGTCCGAGGGCGTTCAATTACATGAAGATGGCGTTGGGCGTGGTGCCCTTTGTCGGCTCGGCCGTCGCTTTATACGATGCCTGGACCAGTGCCAACCGGGCAGTCGCGGCACTATTGCGCGGTGAAGTCGGCGATGGGTTGGCGGAGATTGAATCGGTACTGCTGTCATTGATCGATGCCGCCATGGACACTCTTCCAGGCGTTGCCGCAGGATCCGGGTCAGCCAAGGGGGCTCGCTCACTGACACGGCTTCGTCAAACGGCAGCAATGGGCAAAAGCGCGGGAGCATTGCACGGTCGCACAAGACGTCAAGCACAGCACGGTTTCCAGCGCTTCGCCGGTTACGATTACGAAAAGCCGATCTCCCTGGCCAGCCTGCATCCGGCTACCCACGGGATCTACCGCAATATCTACCGTCATCCAGACGGCGACTTTATCGTTCGCCAGGGACGTATCTTCCAGGTTGAACGCAGCACGGACTCACGAAACTGGCGACTGACCGGCACGCGTCTCAAAACCTATAAACAACCCATCGGCCTTGATGAAGCAGAGCATTGGGACACTTACTTCGGTGTCTACGGGGTGACCTTCGAAGGCGGCGGGCTCGGCGGCGGCGGTGTGCTCGGACATCTGGCAAACACGCTTGATCCGCTCTGGCCGGCAGCCATTCGCCACCGGCTGCCTCGTTGGTGGATCGACCACACCTTCCGTCGCCATCATGCACTGACCCAGGCCGCCGATGATCTGGCCATGCAAATCGATGCACGGTTGAGGCGCTCGAACGCCGCCCTGGAGGCGTACAACACCGACCCGTTGGAGCGTCGTCCGGCGCTGATGCAGGCCGCCGAAACAGCCTGTATCGGTGACATTGAATTGACCCTGCGGCATTACCAGACGCTCGTTGATTTACACCCACTGACCCATGGCAACAAAAGGCGCGCACTCCTGGAAATACAAAGCAGTGCTGCACTGTTGCTGGCTGATCGGTACAGGCAACGGGTTTTCTTCGCCAATCACAGGGGCAGCCTCCTGGTGGACAGGATCGATGCCTTAATGGTCAGTCTGGAATCAATACCGGCATCATCCCTCCCAGCCCGTTTGCGCGTAATGGAGGACATCAGGAAGCTGCGGATGGAACTGGTGAAAGAGTTAGAACATACGCAAACCCACATGACAGACCTTAACCATTGGTACAGACGCATCACCGTCAACGCAGAAAAAGCGCAAATGACGGAGGAACTGACGATGTTGAACACTCGCCTGTCCGAGGCGAATATCCTTTATATGAGAACGGGTAACTTGCTGGAAACCGTCAAATGTTTTGACGGCATCCACGATGTGTCCTGGATGCTTCTTCAGAACCAGGCGCACCAGATCAGAACCCGAATCGACCGGGCCTTGTTCAGCCAATACAGTCTGCCGGACGTCAGCGCGACCAAGACTCAACGCAACCAGATACTTCAAGACTGCATCGAGCAATACACTCAATTTCGTCGGGATATGAATGCGTGGACCGCCAGCTATCCAAAGCACTTCCATCTGGAAGTCGTGCCTCCCTTGTTGGACGGCATCGAGAAGATGGCCGAACGGGCGCGCAAGGCCATTGATCTACCGGCACCTGCTGCCCGGGCAGGGCAAGGCAGCAAAAAGGTTTTCACCACCGAAAATGACCAATTGCTGATCGGGGTGGAGCGTTGGGAACCGACTACTCAAATGCGGCAATACACCCTGACAGGTCAAGGCGGTTACACGGAAATCTGGGAACAGGGGGCAAACGGAAAGTCTCGTCTGTTGAACCCGCAACACGAACATCCAGCTCGTCCCAGTCAAAGGGACCTTGAAGTGTTAGTGACAGAGGCCCGTCACCGACTCGAGTCGCAGGACACTTACAAGACCCGCGTCCAATCCTACGCGGCGCAAGACATGCTGCCGGTCGACCTGGAACACATGATGGTCAGTGAAGCGAATGAACTTACCCGCCGCGCCCTCAGCATCGAGGAGATTGCCCCCCGCAATCCCCTCATCCAGCAACTGCACGGCAAGGCCACCGAACTGATTGCCACAGGGCGCGCAATGCGCACCCGACAGACGCTGCTGAGTAAAAAACCCACGGATGGAATGCTGAACGATCTTGTCAGCCAAAACGTGGTGGATGTACGCAAACCGGCGCCGATCAAGAACCTGGGCAGACGCCGGGACGGCCGAACCGATTACATGCAGGAATACGAAGTATGGGACCTGACGCAAGCACCACCGAAGATACTGTGGTACGCCCATTTCCACTATTCCAGGGCGGTGCCTGTATTCGGCAATTTCGAAAAAGCCCATCTGAAATTGCCGGAGCACCGATTTTTGACCCACGCCGACAACGCCGACCTGCCTTACGCCGATATCGGCAAAAGTTCGGCCGCGCTGCCTCACTTCGAAAACCTCTGATCCCAAAAAAGGAGTCGGCGGCCCACTGCCAGTGAATTAAGCGCAGTCCATGCGGGAGCGAGCAAGCTCGCTCCCTTTTTTAGACGTCAGTCAGGCCAACTGGCTCCGCAACTGCCGCGCCGCCGCCACCATGTTGACCAACGCTGCTTCAGTCTCCGGCCACGCCCGGGTTTTCAACCCGCAATCCGGATTCACCCACAACCGCTCCGCCGGAATCCGCTTCACCGCTTTGCTCATCAACTTGACCATTTCGGCCGTGTCCGGCACCCGTGGCGAGTGGATGTCGTAGACGCCGGGGCCGATGTCGTTCGGGTAGTCGAACGCTTCAAAAGCCTCCAACAACTCCATGTCTGAACGCGAAGTTTCGATGGTGATCACATCGGCGTCCATCGCCGCGATGGACTGAATCACATCGTTGAATTCGCTGTAGCACATGTGGGTGTGGATCTGGGTTTCGTCCCGCACAGCGGAGGCGCTCAAACGGAAAGCTTCCACCGCCCAATCCAGATATTCCTGCCATTGCGCCCGGCGCAGCGGCAAGCCTTCGCGAAAGGCGGCTTCGTCGATCTGCACGATCTTGATGCCGGCGGTTTCCAGGTCCACCACTTCGTCACGCAGGGCCAGCGCCAACTGCTGCGCCTGGATTTTGCGCGAGACGTCTTCGCGCGGGAACGACCACATCAGCATGGTCACGGGACCGGTGAGCATGCCTTTCATGACCTTGTCGGTCAGGCTCTGTGCATAAGTAATCCAGTCGACGGTCATGGCGTTCGGGCGGCTCAGGTCGCCGTAGATGATCGCCGGTTTGACGCAGCGCGAACCGTAGCTCTGCACCCAACCGAAACGGGTGAACAGGTAGCCGTCCAGTTGCTCGGCGAAGTACTCGACCATGTCGTTGCGTTCGGCTTCACCGTGTACCAGCACGTCCAGCCCCAGGCGTTCCTGGACTTGCACGGCGTGGCGGATTTCGCTGTGCATGGCGTCGGTGTAATCGTTGGCCGACAGCTTGCCTTGCTTGAAGGCCTGACGCGCCAGACGGATCGAACCGGTCTGCGGGAACGAGCCGATGGTGGTGGTCGGGAAGGCCGGCAGTTTCAACCGCGCACGCTGCTGCTCGATGCGTTTGGCGAACGGCGAATGGCGTTGGCTGTCCTTGTCACTGATGGCGTTTATCCGTGCCTGCACTTCGGCTTTGTGGATACGCGGCGACTCGGCGCGACTGGCCTGAATCGCACGGCTTTCGGCGAGGGCGGCTTGTACCTTGGGTGCTTGCGGGTCGTTCAGGGCATCGCGCAGCACGGCGATTTCGCCGCACTTCTGTACGGCAAACGCCAGCCAGCTTTTCAGTTCCGGGTCGAGTTTGTCTTCGCGATCCAGATCCACCGGGCTGTGCAGCAGCGAGCAGGAACTGCTGACCCACAGGTTGTCGCCGAAGCGTTCCTGGGCCGGCTGCAGTTGAGCGAGCACCTGCTCCAGTTCGCAGCGCCAGACGTTGCGGCCGTTGACCAGACCCACCGAGAGAATCTTGTAGGTCGGCAGACGATCCAGCACCTGGCCGAGTTGATCCGGCGCCCGCACCGCATCGATGTGCAGGCCTTGTACCGGCAGGCTGACCGCCAGGCCGAGGTTGTCTTCCAAGCCACTGAAGTACGTCGCCACGAGTTTTTTCAGCGGCGAATATTGAAGGATGTGGTAGGCGCGTTCGAAAGCGTTTTTCCACTCCTGTGGCAAGTCGAGGGTCAGGATCGGTTCGTCGATCTGCACCCACTCCACGCCTTGAGCGGCGAGGCGACCGAGGATTTCGCCGTAGATCGGCAGCAGTCGTTCCAATAGGTCGAGTTTGTCGAAGTCGTTGCCTTTGGCTTTGCCCAGCCACAGGTAAGTCAGTGGACCGATGATTACCGGTTTGACGTTGTGGCCGAGGGCCTTCGCCTCGTCGACTTCGTCGAACAACTGTTCCCAGCTCAGCTTGAACTGCTGGTCAGCGCTGAATTCCGGGACCAGGTAGTGGTAGTTGGTGTCGAACCACTTGGTCAGTTCCTGGGCGTATTGCGCTTTGCTGTGTTCGCCGCCGCAGCAGGCAGTCGTGGCGCCACGGGCCATGGCGAACAGGGTGTCGAGGGTCGGCAGGCCGCGCGAGTCCTTGGCGCTGTCGAAACGCTCGGGGATCACACCGAAGGTCAAGGAATGGGTCAGGACCTGGTCGTACCAGGCGAAGTCGCCCACGGGCAGCAGGTCGATGCCGGCGTCTTTCTGCAATTGCCAGTGGGTGGCGCGCAATTGGCGGCCGACGCTTTTCAGCGCGTCCTGATCCAGATCGCCCTTCCAGTAGGATTCGAGGGCTTTTTTCAGTTCGCGGTCCGCGCCGATGCGTGGAAAACCAAGTGTGTGTGCCAGAGCCATGGTGAGTTTCTCCCTATAAAGAGGCTGTAAAACATGGCGCTATTGTCGACAGCTAACCCAACATGAGACAAACTCAACCTTTTCGTGTTGATCACAAGTTTTCCTCATGGAGCCCCCGGTGCTTGAAATCCGTCACCTGAAGACCCTGCACGCCTTGCGCGAAGCCGATAGCCTGGTAGATGCGGCCGACCGCTTGCACCTGACGCAGTCCGCCCTGTCCCACCAGTTCAAGGAATTGGAGGAGCGCATGGGCATGCCGCTGTTCGTGCGCAAGACCAAACCGGTGCGTTTCACCAGTGCCGGTTTACGCCTGTTGCAATTGGCCGACGCGACCTTGCCATTGCTGCGTGGCGCCGAGCGCGATATCGCGCGGCTGGCCGGTGGCACTGCCGGGCGTTTGCACATGGCGATCGAGTGTCACAGTTGCTTCCAGTGGCTGATGCCGACCATCGACCAGTTCCGCGATGCCTGGCCGGAAGTTGAACTGGACCTGGCCTCAGGGTTCTCCTTCGCCCCGCTGCCTGCGCTGGCCCGTGGCGATCTGGATTTGGTGGTGACCTCCGACCCGCTGGAACTGGCCGGGATCACTTACGTGCCGTTGTTCACCTATGAAGCAATGCTCGCGGTCGCCAATCAGCACCGATTGGCGAGCAAGGCCTACATTGTCCCGGAAGATTTGCTCACGGAAACGCTGATCACCTACCCGGTGGAGCGTGATCGACTGGACATCTTCACCCGTTTCCTGGAACCGGCCGACGTCGAACCGGCGCAGGTCCGCACGTCGGAACTGACGGTGATGATGATGCAATTGGTGGCCAGCGGCCGCGGTGTGTGCGGCATGCCCCATTGGGCGCTGCATGAATACAGCTCACGGGGTTATGTGAAGGCCAAGCGGCTGGGCGAGAAAGGTTTGTTTGCGACGCTGTACGCCGGGATTCGCGCCGACATGCTGGATGCGCCGTACATGCGCGATTTCTTGCTGACGGCCAAGGACACGTCGTTCTCGACACTGGATGGCGTCAGCGCCGTTAGATAGCACAACGCAAACCTGTAGGAGCAAGCGGTGCGGCGATCCGACTTGCCCGCGATGGGCGCGGCGCGGTCATTCAGACAGACCGCGTTATCGTTCATCGCGGGCAAGCCTTGCTCCTACAGGGGATTGCGGTGGATTTAGAGTTCTCGCCACATGTGGATTTTGTCGAAGTAGTCTTCGCCCACCCGTACCGCCAGCGGCTCAAGGCCAAACTGGATGAAGCCGCAACGCTGGTACAGTTTGAACGCGGCGTCGTTGCCGGCGGTGACGGTCAGCTGGATCAGCCTCAGGCCTTTATGGTCCTGCGCTTCAGCCAGGGCGGCCTGCACCAGGTGATAACCGACCCCGCGTTGCCGGACCTTGCCCGACACGTACATGCCAAACAATGTCGCCTTGTGCCGGGCCTTTTCTCGAGGCTCGAAGGCCAGGCCGACGATGCCCGCCAACTCACCGCCTTCGAACGCGCCAAACACCACGTCCAGCTTGCTGGTCAGGCGTGATTCCCACCAACTCAGCGGCATCACGGCGCGTTCGCGCACGCTGGAGGTAAACGCCTGGGGATGCAGGTCATAGGCTTCGAGCATCAGCGCCCGATAGTCCAGGGCATGACTGGCATCAAGCCGTTCAATCCACATGTTCAAGCCATCCGTCGTTGTTCCAGCATCAGTCGCACCGCCAGCGCCGACAGCACGAACCCCATGAAATAGCGCTGCACCGCCAGCCAGGACGGGTTGTTGACGAACCAGGAGGCGATGCCCGCAGCGAACAGCGCGATCAGCAGATTGACGCTGAAACTGACGCCGATCTGAGTCAGACCCAGCGTGATGCTTTGAGTGAACACCGAGCCATGCTCAGGCGTGATGAACTGCGGAAACACCGACAGATAAAACACCGCAATCTTCGGGTTCAGGGCGCTGGTCAGAAAGCCCATGGTGATCAGTTTACGCGACGAGTCCGGCGGCAACTGCTGCGCCTCGAACGGTGAACGCGCTCCCGGTTTGACGGCTTGCCAGGCCAACCACATCAGGTACAGCGCGCCCGCCCACTTCAGCACTTCGTAGGCCATCGGCACCGCCAGAAACACCGCAGTCAAACCGGCAGCGGCCGCGAACAGGTGCACGAAAAACCCCGCGACCACACCGAGCAACGAGGTCACACCGGCCCTGCGTCCCTGGCAGATCGAACGGGAGATCAGGTAAATCATGTTCGGCCCCGGCGTCAGCACCATCAGCAACGCGGCAGCGGCGAAAATCAGCAAGTCTTGAAGGGGGATCATGGGCAGTCCTTTGTCCGGGAATAATCAGGCAATTTCGGTTAACAAAGCACGATAAAACGGCAGGATCAGGTCCCGTGTCAATGGCGCCAGCGTGACATTACCGTCGGTGGCCGGGTCGATCCAGCGCACCTCTTCAATCTCCGCCGCAGGCGATACGTCTGAATCGATGGTCAGCTGAAAGAGTTCGGCCTGGACGGTAAAACCCGGCTCATTGGCGGCAGGTGCCGAGAATTGCCCGAGATAAGTGGCGTGTGCCGGATCGATGACCAGGCCCAATTCCTCTTCCAGTTCACGGGCCAGCGCATGGACCGGTTGCTCATGCGCTTCGATCTTGCCCCCCGGCTGCATGAACGCTTCGGTGCCGCGCTTGCGGACCAACAGCGTGCGACCGTCCGGGCCGATCAACAGGGCAGCGGCGATACGGATGAGACGGGGCGAAGCAGCGGATGAAAGGGTCATGGATCAGGATCGTCCTTGGAAAAAGGCGCAAGGATCACATGAGAATCGGCGCCTCGTCACGCCGAAAAAATCTTTACAGTGCAGTGCCCAACCCCTGTGGGAGCGAGCGTGCTCGCGATGGCGGAGTGTCAGTCAACATAGATGTTGAATGTTAAACCGCTATCGCGAGCAAGCTCGCTCCCACAGGGGGATTGTGTAGCGTCTGGAAAAACTAACTGGCCTCGAGAACCGCAACGTCTTCCGGCACCTTCACAAAAATGCTGTATTTCGCGCCTTCCATGGCTTCGAAGGCGATCAACTTCTCCACCAGCGGCCCATTCAACACCTTGCCGGCATTGAGCAGCAGCATGCCGTTGTCGGCATTGAGGTTGCGCGCCAGGATCATGCCCGCCGTCACTTCCCGCGTGGTCAGCACCTTGACCGACGGATCGGCCAACGAGACATCGCTCAGGTACGCGGCACACACCTGGATGAAGTCCTCCACCAGCTCGGGATCGTAAAGTCGCCCGGCATAGCTGCGGATGTAGACCAGCGCTTCATCGCTGTTCATCTGCCGCTCGAGGATCAGCCCACGCTGCAACTCGATGAAATCCACCGCGAGTTTCAACAGCCGCGAACCGAACGGAATCGCCTCGCCCTTGAGCCGGTCGGGGAAGCCGCTGCCGTCCCAGCGCTCCTGATGATGAAGAATCAGACGGGCGGCGTCCTTCATCGGATCGAGCGTCATTAACAGCGATTCGCTTTGCTTGGGATAACCGCGATAGCGCTCCCGATCGTTGTGGTGCAGCAGGTCCGCGGGCGCGGTCATCATGCTGTCGGTCCAGCTCAGCTTGCCGATGTTGTAGAGCGCCGCGGCCATGGTCAGGTCGCGACTGGTGCCCTCGTCCAGGCCATGAAGTTTGCAGTACACCCGCACCAGTTCGATGATCTGGCGGTTGGTCTGTTTGGCCGGCGGCAGGCGCAGGTTGGCCAGCAGCGAGAACACCTCGGTGCCGGTGACATAGCTGTGCTTGAGCTCTTCGTAGGCCAGGTCGAGCATGTCGGCGGTCTGCTGGAGTTCGGCAGTGCGGGCGGCGACGTGTTTTTCCAGGGTGATGTTGAGCGACTTCAATTGGTCGTTCTGCAGCCGGGTCAACTGCTCCAGGCGCTGGCGTTCGCGCTCGGAATGTTGATGAGCCAAGGCCTGGCGCAAGGTCAGGAGCATTTCCTCGTCGTTCCAGGGTTTGCTGATGTAGCGGTGAATCTTCCCTTCGTTGATCGCTTTGATGATCGTCGGCATGTCCGCGTAGCCGGTGAGCAGAATCCGGGTGATCGTCGGGTAAAGTTGATGGATGCGGGCCAGCAGCGTGGCGCCGTCCATATTGGGCATGCGTGCGTCGGTCATCACCAGGTCAATGGAGTGTTGCTCCATGATCTCCAGCGCCTGGGCACCGCTGGTGGCCAGCAGCACCTCGTAGGGCTGGCCGCGTAACAGGCGACGCAGGCTGTTGAGGATTGACTCCTCGTCATCGACCAGCAGCACCTTGGGTTTATCGTTCAAAGTCGTGGGGAGTTGCTCTTCCATGGCGTCACCTCAAGTGAAACGGGCACATCGTTGTGGCAGGCCCCGAGGCAAACATCCCCTATTGCCGGAGCCTGACCTACAGGCTAGATGATTTTCAGCGCGCCAACGGAAATGATTCAGCTCATTGAGTTGCGCGAAGTGCTGGACAGACGACTATGCTCAGCTGACTCGGATCCATAATCTGTACGTTCGGCCAGGTGATCAGGGAAAGGAAGCCCCCTATGAGAACACCGCATCAAACTGCTGCCGGTACTGGCGTATGTCGATAAATACGCTGCTGGCTCGGACCAACCGACGGATTCTTATCGTCGACGACACCGCCTCGATTCATGCGGACTTCGCCAAGATCCTCAGTCCGCCATCGATCGATGACGACAGCCTGATCAGCGCCGAAAACGCCCTGTTCGGCACCCCTGCGGCGATATCGCTGCAGAGTTTTGTGCTCGACTCCGCGTTTCAGGGCCTCGAAGCCCTGGACAAGGTCGAGACGGCGCTGGCCAACGACATGCCCTATGCGATGGCTTTCATCGACATGCGCATGCCGCCGGGCTGGGACGGGCTGGAAACCATCGAACGGCTGTGGCAGGTCGATCCCAAGCTGCAAGTGGCGCTTTGCACCGCTTATTCCGACTATTCCTGGGAAGACATCGACGAACGCCTGGAACTGGGCGATCGCCTGCTGATTCTGAAAAAACCCTTCGATGCCATCGAAATCCGCCAGATGGCCAGCGCATTGACGGCCAAGTGGCAAATGACCGAAGACGCAGAGCTGAAGATGTCGCTGCTCGAACAGGCGGTCGAAGAACGCACCCGAGAGCTGTCCGACGCCAACATCATCGTGCAGAACAGCCCCACCATTCTGTATCGGTTGCGCGGCGAGCCGTCGTTTCCGTTGATGTATATCTCGCACAACATCACCAAATACGGTCATGTTGCGGCGAAACTGGTCGCCTCGGCCAATTGGGCCCAGGAACTGATCCATCCCGATGATCAAACCAAGGTCGACACCGCCATGGCCCGGGTGCTGGACCGTCATGCGGCGGGCGCTTCCATCGAATTCCGGATGCGTACTGGCGACGGAGCCTGGCGCTGGGTCGAAAACCGCTACATCCCGGTGCGCGACGATGAAGGCCGTTTGCTGGAAGTCGAAGGCATCATCATCGACATCACCGAACGTAAAGTGGCCGAAGAGAAAATCGCCCTGCTGGCCCGCACCGACGGGCTGACCGGGCTGGCAAACCGTGCGACGCTGATCGAGCGGTTGCACCAGGCGTTCGCCTCTGCGCGTCGGGGGGCGGCACCGTTCGCCATGTTTTACCTGGACCTGGATCACTTCAAACGCATCAACGACACCCTCGGCCATCCGGTGGGCGACCTGTTGCTGCAAGAGGTTGCACGCCGGATCAAAGCCTGCGTGCGCGAAAACGATGTGGTCGCCCGCCTCGGCGGTGACGAGTTCGCGATCTTGCAACTGGACGTCAGCGACCCGACCCAATCCGCGGCCCTGGCCGCCAAGATCCGCGATACGTTGGTACTGCCCTACTCCCTGGCCGGCAATGATGTGCGGGTCTCGGTGAGTATCGGCATCAGCAGCTGCACCCCCGAAAGCACCAGCGCCGACGGCCTGCTGACCCAGGCCGATATGGCGCTGTATCGCTCCAAGGAAAAGGGTCGCAACCAGTACCACTTCCATTCCGAGGAGATCAATCAGGAGGTGGTCGAACGCATGACCATCGCCAGCGACCTGAGAGCGGCCATCGAACACCAGGAACTTGAACTGCATTACTGGCCGGAAGTGGACCTGAGCAGCGGCAAAATCCTCGGCATGGAAGCTCAGGTCAGCTGGAACCACCCTGAGCGCGGTTTACTGGAAGCCCCAGCGTTCCTGCCCGCTGCGGAAAAGACCGGCACCATCGTCGCGCTCGGTCACTGGGTGCTGGATCGCGCCTGCCAGCAAATGCGTCAATGGCGCGATGAGGGAATGGCGCCGCCGGTGATTGCGATCAAGCTGTCCCTGGCCCAACTCAAAAGTGGTCCCGAACTGATCTATGACGTGCTGCGCACCACCGCACGCTGGGAACTCTGCCCCTGGGACCTGCGCTTCGACGTTACTGAGGCGACGCTGGCCCAGACCAAATGGACCCACAACGATGTGCTGCCGCGCCTGCGTGAGCTGGGGGTGAAGATCGCCATCGACGACTTCGGCACCGAATACTCCTCGTTCGACTACCTCAAGACCTACCAGGTCAATCACCTGAAACTCGCTCAGGCCTTCATCGACACCGCCGCTCGCGATCCGGCCAGCGCGAACACCTTGCGCGCCATCATCAACTTCGCCCGTGAAGTCGGGATCGGCATCATTGCCGAGGGCGTCGAAACCCAGGAACAACGCAGCTCGCTGATGGCCACCGGTTCACCGATGAACGCCCAGGGTTACTTCTTCAGCAAAGCGGTCAGCAGCCAGCAGGCTGCCGAACTGCTGAAAGCCGGCAGCATCGTGCCCCCGAACCATGACATCGGGCCGATCCGGGACAACCCGCCACGCTTCACGGAGGACAAAGGATGAAAACGCCTTTCGTGCGGACTAACCGGCGCATCTTGATCATCGACGACACGCCCTCGATTCATGAGGACTTTCGCAAGATTCTTGGCCCTGAGATCGAAGGTGAAGAGCCCGGAGGCGAACAGACCCTGGCCAGCGCAGAAGAAGCCCTGTTCGGCACCGTGCAGATTGATCGGCTGACATTCCAGCTCGACTCGGCCTATCAGGGCCAGGAAGCCCTCGAACTGGTCAAGCGCGCACTGGCCGAAGGTCGCCCCTATGCCATGGCGTTCACCGACATGCGCATGCCACCGGGTTGGGACGGCCTGGAAACCATCGAACAACTGTGGAAGGCCGATCCTCACCTGCAAATCGCGTTGTGCACGGCGTATTCCGATTACACCTGGGAGGACATGGCCGAACGGCTGGAGTTCGGCGACCAGTTACTGGTGCTGAAAAAGCCCTTCGACAGCCTGGAAATCCGCCAGATGGCCAGTGCCCTGACCTGGAAATGGCAGATGGCGCAGGACGCGGCGATGAAGGTCCTGAGCCTGGAGCAAACCATCGAGGCGCGGGTCCACGAATTGCTCAAGGTGTCGCACCTGTTGCAGTACGACGTACTGACCGAGCTGCCCAACAGCACGTTGCTCGGTGACCGGCTGAACCAGTCCCTGGCCCTGTCCCGACGCCATGACAAGCAGTTGGCCGTGATGTTTCTGGGCCTCGATCGCTTCAAGCGCATCAACAATGCCCTGGGTCATCCGGCCGGTGACGAAATGCTTAAACAGGTCGGGCGCAATCTGGTGGCGACGGTGCGCGAGTCCGACTCGGTGTTCCGCTACGGTTCCGATGAATTCGTGGTGATCCTCGCCGATGTCCGCCATCCTCAGCAGACCAAGGGCATCGCCGAAAAACTCTTGAACGCCATCCGCGCGCCCCAGCACATTGCCGGCCACGACCTGATCGTGACCGCCAGCCTGGGCATCAGCATTTACCCGGACGACGGCTTCGATGCCATCGCGCTGATCAAGAAAGCCGAAACCGCGATGCGCAACGTCAAGGAAAGCGGCCCGAACGATTTCAGTTTTTTCATCGACGAGATGAACCAGCGCGCCCGGGATCAGCAAAGCATCGAGAGCGGCATCCGCCTGGCGCTGGAACGCAACGAATTTGTCCTGCATTACCAGCCAAAACTGGACCTGGGCAGTGGCCAGGTGGTCGGGGCCGAAGCGTTGATTCGCTGGCAAAAACCGGGGCACGGGCTGGTCTATCCCTCGGATTTCATCAGTGTGGCCGAAGACAGCGGTTTGATCGTGCCGTTGAGTAAATGGGTGCTGGCCGAGGCGTGTCGACAAGCCTGCGCCTGGCAGGCCGCGGGGCTGCCGAAGATCTGTATGTCGGTGAACATGTCGGCTATCGACTTCCGTCAGCGGGACTTTGTCGACGGCATCGAACAGACACTCAAACAAACAGGGCTGGAACCGGCCTTGCTGGAGCTGGAAATCACCGAAGGCGTGCTGATGCAGAACGTCGAAACCACGGTGAACGCCCTGACCCGGCTCAAGGACATGGGCGTGCGGCTGGCCATCGATGACTTCGGTACCGGTTATTCCAGCCTGAGTTACTTGCGGCGTTTTCCCATCGACGTGCTGAAAATCGACCAGTCGTTCATTCGCGGTTTAAGCAGCGACAGCAACGACGCCGCGCTGGTCAGCGCCATCATCAGCCTGGGCCGGAGCCTCAAGCTGACCATCATTGCCGAAGGGGTGGAAACCCTCGAACAACTGGATTTCCTCAAGGCTCATCAATGCGAGGAAGGCCAGGGTTTCTACTTCAGCAAAGCCGTGGAGCCGGACGCCTTCGTCCGGTATCTGGGGTCGGTGAAGCCCTCTTCATCCGCAGCCACGTGAACGATGCGCAACGACACACAGGCCCCAAGCCAAGGAATCATCAGATGTCGCCTTCCTTTCACCGCCTGCTATTGGCGCCGTTGTTCGGGCTCTGCCTGAGCGCCGGTGCCGCGCCACTAGATGAACCGCTCAAACCATTGCCGGCGGTGCCCCAGCAAAATCCGCTGAGGGTCGAACTCGGTCGCCAGTTGTTCAACGAGACACGCTTGTCAGTCAACAACTCACTGTCCTGCGCCAGTTGCCATCGACTGGAAAACGGCGGCGCCGACAACAAGGCGTTTTCCATCGGATTCAACGGCATTCCAGTGACGATCAACACCCCCAGCGTGTTCAACTCCAGCCTGAATTTCCGGCAATTCTGGAACGGGCGCGCCGACACTCTGGAAACCCAAATCCACGGCGTGGTGCAAAGCCCCAGTGAAATGGGCAGTAACTGGGAACATGTGGTGCAGACGCTGACCGCCGATGCGGCTTATCAGACCTCCTTCGCCAACGCCTACCCGGACGGCGTGACCATGAACAATGTACAGAATGCCCTGGCCACCTATGAACGCACGCTGATCAGCGCCAACTCGCGTTTCGACCAATACCTGATGGGCGATACCGACATTCTCACCAGAGACGAAAAGTACGGTTACCAACGCTTCAAGGACTACGGCTGCATCGCCTGCCATCAGGGCGTCAACATCGGCGGCAACATGTTCCAGAAGTTCGGGGTCATGGGCGACTACTTCAAGACTCGGGGCAACCCCACCGAAGCCGACCTGGGCCGCTATCTGGTCACCAAGGACGAAGAGGACCGCAACGTGTTCAAGGTCCCGAGCCTGCGCAACGTCGCCGTGACCGCGCCGTACTTTCACGATGGTTCGGCCACAACCCTCGAGGACGCGGTAGACGTGATGTTCAAGTTCCAGCTCGGTCGTATTCCCTCTGCCGACGACAAGACGCTGATCATCAAATTCCTCAAGACCCTGACCGGTGAATGGGGAGGCAAGCCCTTATGAAAACGACTAACCGCCGCAACCTGGCGTTGCTTGGCGTCGTGGCCCTGATGCTGGCTTCGGTGCTGTTGTTCCTGTACCTCAAATCCAGCTCGAACCAGACGACGAACTACACCGAATCCCGGGACCTGATCGGCCGGATCAAGCAGCTGAACGCACAATGGGAAACCGAGATCCTCAAGGCCAGGATCGCCATCAGTCACAACTACGATCCGTTGGTCTCACCACTGACCGAGATAACGACCCTTTGGGAGCGGTTCGACACCATGGAGTCGAACCACGGCCGCAACGACTCGCCCGTCTGGCGCGCCAGCCATGATGCGTACCTGACCGCCATCCAGGAAAAGACCCGGTTGGTGGAGCAGTTCAAGTCGCACAACGCCGTGCTGCGCAACTCGCTGGCGTTCCTGCCCACCGCCGAGGACGACATTCAGGAACAGCTGGCCCGGTTGGTGGATGAGGACCAACTGCAACTGCAGAACATCGCCACCGACACGTATGACTTGCTGCTCAGCAGCCTGGAGTTCGCTCAGGTCACCTCCGACGACAAGGCCGCCGACATCCTGTTGGGGCTGAACAAAATGGGGGTGAACAAACAGCGTCTACCTGAACAGTTCCACAGTCCGATCGATATTCTGAGTAACCACATTTCCCTCATCCTGCGTGAGCAGCCAGTGGTCAATCGCTTGCTGGAAAACATCGAAGCCGTTCCCGTAGCCGAACGCCTGGACGATATCACCAATCTGCTCAACTCCGACCAGCAGCGGACCGATGCGGTCGACCAGCGCTATCACTTCTACATGCTGTTGTTTTCAGTGCTGCTGGTGTTGCTGCTGGTGTACCTGGCGATTCACCTGATGCGCAGTTTCACGGTGATCAATCGCGTCAACAAAGCCCTGCAAACCGCTAATGACGACCTGGAACTGCGGGTTGAAGAGCGCACCCGAGAGCTCCGGGATACCCAGAGCGAACTGCTCGACACCGCTCGTCAGGCCGGCATGGCCGAGATCGCCACCAATGTGCTGCACAACGTCGGCAACGTGCTCAACAGCGTGAACATTTCGGCTGACCTGGTGACCCGAAAACTGCGCGCCAGTAAAGCGCAGGGCCTGGGCAAGGCCATGCAGCTGATCAACGAACATCCAGGCGACCTCGGCACCTTTCTGACCGAGGACGCCAAAGGCAAGTTGCTACCGGGTTACCTGAATCAACTGGTGGACGCGATAGCCCTGGAACAACAAGGCATGACCGAGGAACTGGCCCAGTTGACCAAAAGCGTGGACCACATCAAGGACATCGTTGCCACCCAGCAGTCCTACGCGGGCGCCAACAGCCTGATGGAACCGCTGCACATCAGCGAATTGCTGGAAGACGCCCTGCGCATGAACTCCGGCGCCCTGACCCGACACCACGTCACGGTGGTCAAGGAGTACAGCGACGTGCCGCAGGTCATGGGTGATAAACACCGGTTGTTGCTGATCCTGATCAACCTGATCAGCAACGCCAAATACGCCATGTCCGACCTCAGCAATCGCCCGCGGCAAATGACCCTGGGGGTCAAAATTGTCGAAGACAAGACCCTGCAAGTCAGCGTCAAGGACGACGGCGAAGGCATCGCCGAGGAAAACATGACGCGCATCTTTGCCCACGGGTTTACCACCCGCAAGGAAGGCCACGGCTTCGGCCTGCACAGCTGCGCCCTGGCCGCCATCGAAATGAATGGCCACCTCACCGCCCATAGCGACGGACCGGGCAAAGGGGCGATGTTCACGTTGCAGATCCCGCTGAAAACCGTACCGGAGGAAGCATGAGCGAGCTTTCGAACCGACGCATTCTGCTGATCGATGACACCCCGTCCATTCACGTGGATTTCCGCAAGATTCTCACACCCATGCCGGAGGAGACCGTCGAACTGGACGAGATGGAGGCGGCGCTGTTTGGCAGCGAAGTGAAATCAGCCAGGGCGTTGTTCGAGTTGGACTCAGCCTATGGCGGCCAGGAAGGCCTGGGCAAACTGAACGAAGCCTTGCAGGAAAACCGCCCCTACGCCCTGGCCTTTGTCGACATGCGCATGCCCGAGGGCTGGGACGGTGCGCAGACCATCGAACATTTGTGGCAGGCCGACCCGCGCCTGCAAGTGGTGGTGTGCACCGCCTATTCCGACTATTCCTGGGATGAACTGCTCGATCGATTGAAGGCCCATGATCGACTGTTGATCCTGAAAAAGCCGTTCGACAACATTGAAGTCCAGCAAATGGCCAACACCTTGCTGACCAAATGGGATATGACCGAACGGGCCAGCGTGCAGATGGACCATTTAGGGCAAATGGTTGAGCGCCGAACCCGGCAGTACACAGAGGCCAGCGTTGAGTTGCAGCGGGAAATCGACGAGCGCAAACAGCTTGAAACTCAATTGGTGCAGTCAGAAAAACTCGCGTCATTGGGGCAACTCGCGGCCGGCGTCGCCCATGAAATCAACAACCCCATTGGCTTCATTTCCTCCAACCTCGGCACCCTGGATGGCTACTTCAAACAACTGCAGGAAATGCTCGACGCCTATCGGGATGCGGAAGAGGCGATCGGCTCCAGCGAGCTCGTCGAGCGTTTG
This sequence comes from Pseudomonas sp. LBUM1645, assembly GCF_059716185.1. Lineage (NCBI taxonomy): Bacteria > Pseudomonadati > Pseudomonadota > Gammaproteobacteria > Pseudomonadales > Pseudomonadaceae > Pseudomonas > Pseudomonas sp. LBUM1645. The sequence continues at coordinate 1,226,134 of NZ_CP166811.1, read as the reverse complement.
AACCAACTGCGCGAACGGGTCGAGCTGGAATTCCTGCGCGAGGACATTCCGCTGCTGATCAAGGAATCCAAGGACGGCATCAGCCGGGTCGGGCAGATCGTCAAGGACCTGAAGGACTTCTCCCGGGTGGACTCCAATCAGGAATGGCAGTGGGCCAATCTGCAACAGGGCATCGAATCGACCTTGAACATCGTCGCCAACGAACTCAAGTACAAGGCCGATGTGCTCAAGGAATATCAGGTCCTGCCCGACATCGAATGCCTGCCTTCGCAAATCAATCAGGTGATCATGAACCTGATCGTCAACGCCTCTCAGGCCATCGGCCCGGAGCGTGGCACCATCACCTTGCGCACCGGGCTTGAAGCGGAAACGGTGTGGATCGAGGTCGCAGACACCGGCGCCGGCATTGCGCCGGACTGCCTGCAAAAAATCTTCGACCCGTTCTTCACCACCAAGCCGGTGGGCCAGGGGACAGGGCTCGGGTTGTCCCTGTCCTATGGCATCGTGAAAAAACATCGGGGGGATATTACGGTGCGCAGTGAAGTTGGCGTGGGCACGACCTTCAGGGTTGAGCTACCGGTGCACCAAACAAAATCAGCCGCCTGAACACGCCCCTGTAGGAGCTGCCGAAGGCTGCGATCTTTTGATCTTTGGCACACTCCAAAAAGGTCAAAAGATCGCAGCCTTCGGCAGCTCCTACAGGGGCGCTGTGTGATTTATGTGGCCTCCTGGAAATCCATCTCCGGTGGCTGGCGACGGAAGCCACCGGTCAGCACCGCCAGGTACACCACGCCAATCGCCAGCCAGCTCAGGCCCAGATAGATCGCCAGGTGATCGAGGCTGACCATCAGCCACAAATCCGCCGCCAGACCGATAAACGGGAACAGCAGGAACAACACGAATTCACGCAGCCCTTTGTGCTCACCGCCAATCCAGTAGTGAAAGATCACCGACAGGTTCACCAGACTGAACGCCAGGAACGCGCCGAAGTTGATGAACGAGGTCGAGGTGGTGACGTCCAGTTTCAGTGCCAGCAAGGCGACCACGGCGCACAGCAGGATGCTGTTGACCGGCGTGCCAAAGCGTTCATGCAAAGTGCCGAAGAACGATTTTGGCAGCACACCGTCACGGCCCATGGCGAACAACAGCCGCGAGCCGCTGGCCTGAGCCGACAGGCCCGACGCAAACTGGCCGACGATCAAGCCGATCAGGAAGATCGACACGAACAGGTCACCACCGATGTTGCGGGCAATTTCATAGGCCGCCGAGTCGACGCTGTCGAACTGGAACGACGGATGCGCGATCTGCACGAAGTACGACACACCGACAAAGATCAGCCCGCCGATCAGGGTGATCAGCATGATCGCTCGCGGGATGGTGCGGCGCGGGTCGCGGGTTTCTTCGGTCAGGGTGCTGACCGCATCAAACCCGAGGAATGAATAACAGGCGATGGCTGCACCGCTCATGATCAGCGGCATCTGCATGTCACCGTTGAAGAACGGTTTGACCGACCACAACGGCGTGCTCGCATCGCCACCGACGTAATGGACGCACAACGCAACGAAGGCGATCAGCACCAGGAACTGCACCAGCATCAGTAACGCGTTGATGCCGTTGGCCAGTTTCAGACCGACGATGTTGATCGCACTGGTGATGCCGATGAACGCCAGCACCCAGATCCACTGAGGCACGGCCGGGAACGCGGAGTTGAGGTAGGCCGCGCCGATCAGCCAGATCGCCATCGGCAGGAACAGGTAGTCGAGCAGCACGGCCCAACCGGCGATGAAACCGAGTTTCGGGCTGATCGCCTTGCGGACATAGCTATAGGCCGAGCCCGCGACGGGAAACGCCGAGGCCATTCGGCCGTAACTCATGGCGGTGAAAAACATCGCCACCAGCGCCGCCAGATAAGCGGCCGGGACCATGCCGGCGGTGGATTGAGCGAGGATGCCGAAGGTGCCGAGCACGATGATCGGCGTCATGTAGGCGATGCCGAACAGCACCACCGAACCCAATGACAGGGTGCGTTGCAAACGAGCCATGAGCGACTACTCCGAATTTATTAGATTTATGGCAGAGCCGAGTTCGGCGCTAAATTTCGGGTGTTTCGTTGTTGTTCTGGTTTTTGGCCGACAGAGATGTGTCGCCTGTCAGGGCCTCATCGCGAGCAAGCTCGCTCCCACAGTTGTTCTCTGTCGTTCACGAATTTTGTATCCGCTGAAGATCCCCTGTGGGAGCGAGCTTGCTCGCGATGAGGTCAGCACAATCCACAAAGTATCCGGATCAGTTTTTAGGAATCATCAGCTCCCGCAATCCACAAGCATGCTCAACAATCTCCCCCGGCAATCGCAGCCGCTGATCATCCAGATACCGATAATCCTGCCGCGCCGCCGTCAGCTGATTCAGGTCCAGTTCAACCGCAAACTGTCCTTCCTCCCGCCCGGCCTCGAACAACAAAGTCCCCAGCGGATCCACCAGCGCACTACCGCCCGCAAACACCAACCCGCCATCGCCCTCTTCCACCCGGTTGACCATCAGCGCAAACGCCTGGTTTTCCTGGGCGCGGGCCATGATCGCGGTGCGGTGAGTCGGGCCGTAAGGGTCCATGTTGCCGTTGGTGACGATCAGCAGTTCGGCCCCCAATTGCGCCAGGGCCCGGGCGGTTTCCGGGAATTCGATGTCGTAGCAAATCAGCAGGCCAACGCGCACACCGTTCCACTCACACGTGGCGTAACGGTCGCCGGCCTCGAACACACCGCGATCCGACGCCCAGAGGTGCGTCTTGCGGTATTTCAGCGCGATACCTTCGGGGGTGATCAGCAGCGTGGTGTTGTAGAAGCGGCCGTTGTCGTTCTCGGCCATGCCGATCACCACGGCGATGTTGTGTTCACGGGCCGCAGCCAACACCGCGCTGACGGTCGGACCGTCCAGCGGTTCGGCGGTTTCGGCCAGCGCCTCAAGCGACGGAAAGCCCATCAGGTGGGTTTCGGGAAACACGATCAGCTGCGTATCGGCAGCACAGGCAGCCATCGCCTTCAGAGCGCGTTCGAGGTTGTAAGCCGTGTCGTTGTCACGGCCCGCCAACTGGGCGAGTTCGACTTTCATGGGTATTCCTTGTTCTTAACCTCGGGCTGGCAGAAAGATTGCCCGGTCGGTGTCTGTGCGCCAGTATGCGCAGCAAGCCACCGGCCGGGGAATCACGCCGCTGGGGTAACCCGATAGGGGTAGAGGCATGACACTTTCGTTAGACGACATCGCGTGGCACCGCTCGGTCGGGCAACTGATCGATGCCCTGGACAAGCCCAATTTCTGGACGCAGCTGGTACGGTTGCTGGATCAGTACGTGACCTTCGACAGCTGGGTGGCGTTGCTTTTCAGCGCCGACCAGCACCCGCAAGTGTTCGCCGAATGCCCCGGCGCGGACGGCAGTCCCGATCAGTTGTTCCAGGACTATCTGCGCGGTTTGTACCTGCTCGATCCGTTCTACATCGCCTGTCGCGAGCAGTCGCGCACCGGGCTCTATCGCCTGTCGGAAGTGGCGCCGGAACATTTCGAGCTGACCGAGTATTACCAGCGCTACTTTCGTCTGAATGTGGTGGCCGATGAAATCCAGTTCAATTGCCAGCTCGAAGGCGACCGCACGCTGTGCCTGTCACTGGGCAGCAAGCAGCGTTTCAGCGGCCAGCAGATTGCCTTGCTGTCGCTGATCCAGCCCTGGGTGCTCGGCCTGTTGCGCCAGCGCTTGCCATACGAAATCAACGAAGTCGTGGCCCTCGCACCAGCACCGCCGCAAGCCGACTGGCGGGTGCAGCTGGAAGCGTCGGTGCAACAACTCAAAGGCGCGCAATTGACCGCCCGGGAACTGGATGTCGGGCGCTTGATGCTCAGCGGTTGCTCCAGTAAAGAAATCGCCCGCAAGCTGGAAATCTCTGTCGAAACCGTGAAAGTCCACAAGAAACACATGTACAGCAAACTGGGGATCAAATCCCAGTCAGAGCTGTTTTCAATTTTCCTCCAGGCACAAAATGCCTGACACACCCACTTCCCTGTAGGAGCCGAGCTTGCTCGCGATGGCGGTCTTTCAGTCAAAAATTTGTTGTCTGACATACCGCCATCGCGAGCAAGCTCGGCTCCTACAGGAAGTCGAGTCCGAACCCAAGGAAACCGTATGAGCCTGTCACTCCTGAGCCGCTACGCCTTCTTTGCCGTCTGTGTGATGTTCACCCTCGCCAGCCTGCCCTTCCTGGAGCACGACTGGCTCTGGCCGATCACCGCCGTCACCGGCATTCTCAGCCTCGTAGGCCTGTTCGATCTGCTGCAAAGCCCTCACGCAGTACGCCGTAATTACCCGATCCTCGGCAACATCCGCTATCTGGTAGAGGGCATTCGCCCGGAAATCCGCCAGTACCTGCTCGAATCCGACAGCGACGCCCTGCCCTTCTCCCGGGCCCAGCGTTCGCTGGTCTATTCGCGCGCCAAAAACGAAAGTGCCGACAAACCCTTCGGCACCTTGATCGATGTGTATCAGTCGGGTTTCGAATTCATCGGCCACTCCATGCGCCCGGCGCCGTTGAGCGACCCGAGCAGTTTTCGGGTGATGGTCGGCGGCCCGCAATGCACGCAACCGTACTCGGCGTCGGTGTTCAACATCTCGGCCATGAGCTTCGGCTCCCTCAGCGCCAACGCCATTCGCGCGTTGAACCAGGGCGCCAAACTCGGCAACTTCGCCCACGACACCGGCGAAGGCAGCATCAGCGCCTATCACCGGGAAAACGGCGGCGACCTGACCTGGGAACTCGGCAGCGGCTACTTCGGCTGCCGCACCGCTGACGGGCGCTTCGACCCGGAACGCTTCGCCGCCCAAGCGCAGACACCCCAAGTGCGGATGATCGAAATCAAGATGAGCCAAGGCGCCAAGCCCGGCCATGGCGGGATTTTGCCCAAGCACAAAGTCACCAAAGAAATCGCCGAAACCCGCGGCATCCTGATGGGCGAAGATTGCATCTCGCCGTCGCGGCACAGCGCGTTTTCTACGCCGATCGAACTGATGCACTTCATCCAGCAGTTGCGCGAACTGTCCGGCGGCAAACCGGTGGGCTTCAAGTTCTGTCTGGGCCACCCGTGGGAATTCATGGGCATCGCCAAGGCCATGCTGGAAACCGGCATCCTCCCCGACTTCATCGTGGTCGATGGCAAGGAAGGCGGCACCGGCGCCGCGCCCGTGGAGTTCACCGACCACATCGGTGTGCCGATGCGCGAAGGCCTGCTGTTCGTGCACAACACGCTGGTCGGCCTGAACCTGCGGGACAAAATCAAACTCGGCGCCAGCGGCAAGATCGTCAGCGCCTTCGACATCGCCAGCGTCCTGGCCATCGGCGCCGACTGGGCCAACTCCGCACGCGGCTTCATGTTCGCTATCGGTTGCATCCAGTCGCAAAGCTGCCACACCAACAAATGCCCGACCGGTGTCGCCACCCAGGACACCCTGCGCCAACGCGCACTGGTGGTTCCGGACAAGGCCCAACGCGTCTTCAACTTCCACCGCAACACGCTCAAGGCCCTGGCCGAAATGCTTGCCGCTGCCGGGTTGGAACATCCTTCGCAATTGTCGGCCAAGCATTTGGTACGGCGCATGTCGGCGACCGAGATCAAATTGTTCTCGCAGCTGCATGTGTTCTTGAAACCGGGTGAGTTGCTGACCGGTGAAGTGAATGGCGAGTTTTATTCGCGGATGTGGCAGATGGCGCGGGCGGACAGTTTTGAGCCGAATGAGGTCATAGCGGCGTGAGCCCGACGGCCCCTGTCATCGCGCTTCACCAGTAAAGCGTCTTAATCGGGGCCGGTTCTTTCATGACAATAAAACCGTAATCGCCGAGCAGATAAATCCGGTAGTACTGGCTCTCCAGTACCGGTGGATAACCCTGATAACCCACCCTCGTCGCGTTACGTCGCTCCTTCTCCGCAACGACGTTGGTGATCCCCACTTTCGGCAGGTTCTCGGCCAGCATGAAAAAGTCGATGTTCAGCAGATAGTGCAACACCGGCATCTGCTTGAACGAGCCCGCCGCCCCCAGCAGCCAGTGATCGGAATAGGTCACTGACATGTAAATGCGCTTGGCTTCGAGCAGCTGTCGATTCGACGCGATGTCGTGTTCAAGACTTAACAACGCGCTGGACGCGAAGGCTTTCTGCACGGTCAGCACGCGCCCATAGGCATACGACAGCGAAAGCATCGCCAGCAGTGGAACCACCAACAACAGCGGCAACCGCTGGTGGATTCGTGCCAGCGCCAGATGGCTCAAATAGAACAACAGCACCAACAGGACCGCGAAGCCCATCAGGGTCCTGGCGCCTTCATTGAAGTCTCGGAACAACAGCGCGACACCCGACACCAGCAGCGTCACGACCAGCAATGTCAGTAAACACACCAGGCCGATCATAATTTTCTTCAGCCCTGTGTCCTGACGTTCCAATACGTTCAGCCCCAGCCGGACACTGCCGGCAATGGCACACAGCAGCAGTGCGGCGAACACCCAGGCAAATCCGCCGTGAAACAGCAGCACGACTTTTTCCAGCACCCGGGCGATGTTGATTTGAAGTTGCAGCAGGGGCTGCGCCGTCCAGTTCAACAACAAGGTGCGATTTCCACTCATGAACGGATAAGCACTGACGCTGTAAATCAGCCAGCCCAGGATGGTCTGCGATATTTTCCAGCCGATCAACTCGCACCACTGCGGCCAGGCCAGCTTGTCGTTCGCGCTCCTGAGCAATTCCAGGCAACACAGGCCCAGAAACACATTGAGGCTCACCTGATAGAGCCCCAACGCCAGCGCAATCAGGAACGAAGGCACCAGCCAATGAACGATCCGCGAGGGATGACGGAAGGTGATCGCATAGATGACCGCCACCACGCTCAAAGCCATGGCGGGCCCGTCGTATTGGTAAGACAGGTTTTGCAGAAAGAACGGGTTGTACCAGAGCGGCAACAGCACCAGGCAGCAAGCAATCGTCGGTTGCGGGTAGTAATGAAACGTCAAACTCGTCAACGCCGCGGCCATGGCCAGCGTGGCGATCAACAGCGGCAACGGAAAGATGTTCGGTGCGGCATTGCTGAAGGTCAGCGCGTTGTAGAACAGCTCGGTGAATAACCGTCCCTGCTCCGCCCAGGCCGAACCGGTCGCGGCCGACAACGATCGCCAGTTGTCATCGATATACGGATAGTCCGCGAGGATCAGCGGCACCACATACACAAAGGTCGCCAACAGAAAAAACAACCAGACCTGCCGACGCCCGAGTTCCTTGCTGAAAAAGTCGCTGAACCTGCCCATGCTAAATCCCGAGCCGGTCTTTGCCGCCGACGACGTCTTTGACGATATAGCGTGGCCGATGTTTGGCTTCGATGTAGATGCGGCCGATGTACTCACCGAGGATACCGATGCCGATCAGCTGTACGCCGCCGAGAAACAGAATCGCGGTCATCAACGACGGGTAACCGGGGACGCTGTTGCCGAAGAAAATCTTGTCCAGCACCATGTACACCGCGTAGAGCACCGCGAAAATCGAAATGCCGCCGCCGACGTAAGTCCACAAGCGCAACGGCACCGTACTGAACGAGGTCACGCCTTCCAGCGCCAGGTTCCAGAGCTTCCAGCCATTAAACTTGCTGGTGCCCGCCACTCGCTCGGCTCGCTCGTACTCCACTACCACGGTGGTGAACCCGGCCCATGACAGCACGCCCTTCATGAACAACTGGTGCTCGGGAAGTGCGCGAATCACGTTGACCACTTTGCGATCCATCAGCCGGAAATCCCCGACGTTTTCTTCGATGCGGGTGTAAGCGATCCGGTTCAGCACACGGTAGAACAGCGACGCGCTATGGCGTTTCAGGTACCCATCGGCGGTGCGATCCCGGCGTTTGGCGAGCACCACATCCGCGCCTTTTTGCCATTCGCCAATCAACCGAGGGATGACGCTGATCGGGTCCTGCAAATCGACATCCATGGGAATCACTGCATCGCCGGTGGCATATTCCAGGCCGGCGAACAACGCCGGTTCCTTGCCGAAGTTGCGCGAGAAGTTGATCAACAATACTTGTTCATCGGCCTGCGCCAGGGCCTTGACCTCCTCAGCCGTCCGGTCGGAACTGCCATCGTTGATGAACACGATTTCGACCTCAGCCTGGTCGAGCTTCAACTCGCGACGCACGGCCTGATAAAACAGGCTGATCGCCTGTTCTTCATTGAATACCGGAACGATCAACGAGACTTTCATGCGTTACGCTCGCGAAAGACCACGTACTTTGAAAACAGAAAGCCGAGCACCAGGCTCAATGCCGAAAAAATAGCCACCGTCAGCAGGCCGTGAAGTCTCCACACGTCGCCTGCATGGCCGACGCCCAGACTCAGCGCCCCCATGGTCCCCAAGAATAGAAGATAGCCGCCGACCGACGCCTTGGTATCGAAGGTATACAGCGCGTTCATGTAGAAGGAAAACGAGGCGGCAACGCAGAAGGCTGCCAGGTTGCTGACAGCCTGACTGAGGCCGGCCCCCACGCTCAGCAGGAAGAAGATTTGCCAGTGGATCAGCGTGTTGGCGACCCCGACCACCGTGTAGCTGGAAAATCCTTTCCACAAGAGCCTCATGGTGACTCTCCCGTTTAAAACACTACACAAACCTGTAATAAAACTTTGAGCCTGTCTACTGTCAGAAATCACAGGTCGGACAGCCTTTCAGACCAGCGGTTAAGTCTGGCCTCAACACCAGGAGACATCCCGTAATATCCCGGTTTTGCAATTACCTGCGAATCACGCCACCCTGCGCGCCGCCGATGTGCGGCGCGCAACCTTTGGCGCCTTCGGCTACTCCTTATCTCAACACCCGTTCACGAGCCCGCCGTCATGACGTTTGAGCGCGATCACCGAATCGACTTTTTTCGCGGCCTGGCACTGATCTTCATTTTTTGGGATCACGTGCCTCACAACCCCCTTGGCCAAATCACCCTGCGCAATGTCGGTTTCAGCGACGCCGCAGAAATATTCGTGTTTCTCGCCGGCTACGCGGCCGTTCTGGCCTACGGCAAAATCCTTGCGCGCGATGGTTACCTGATCGCCTGCGTGAAGATTCTGCGGCGCGCCTGGGTGCTCTACGTGGTCCATATTTTCCTGCTGGCCATGCTGATGGGCATCGTGTTCTTCGCCAACAGTCATGTGGAAACCCGCGATCTGGTGGAGGAAATGGGCCTGCATCACTTCATCACCAACCCCCAGCAAGCGTTGACGGATGAGTTACTGCTGCGCTTCAAGCCGAACCTGATGGATCCGCTGCCGCTATACATCGTGCTGCTGGCGGGATTGCCACTGGTTTTGCCGTTGCTGGTGCGCAAGCCGTGGGCGGTCGTAGCGGTGTCATTGGCGGTGTACCTGCTGGCACCGCGGTTTGGCTGGAACCTTGCGGCCATCAAGGACGGTGTGTGGTACTTCAACCCCGTCACCTGGCAACTGCTGTTTATCCTCGGCGGCTTTATGGCCATTCACGGGCAACGGCCACGGTTGCCCGACACTCGCCCGCTGTTGCGCCAGCCCTTGTTTGTCAGCGCGGCGGTGTACGTGGTGGTGACCGGCGTGATTACTGTCTCCTGGCGCTGGCCGGAAATACACGATGCCGTGATGCCAGCCAGCCTGAGTAATCTGCTGTACCCGATCAGCAAGACCGATCTGTCGCCGGTCCGTCTGCTGCACTTCCTGGCGCTGGCCTATGTCACCGCCAGGCTGTTGCCCGGCAACGGCTGGACGCAAAACTGGCTGGCGCAGCAATGCTGCCGCATGGGGCGCTACTCACTGGAAGTTTTCTGCCTCGGCGTGCTGTTGGCGCCCTTGGCGGACATGCTCAACGCCCTGACCGACGATGTGTTTGCCATGCAGGTTTTCACCGCGTTGGTGGGTGCCGGGGTGATGGCGCTGCTGGGGGCGTGGCTGGATTTCAATAAACGCCTGACCGCACCGATTCAAACGGTGCCAGTCAATTGAGGCACACCAAGCTTTTGTGGCGAGCGAGCTTGCTCGCGCTCGGCTGCGAAGCAGTCGTAAGTTTTTAGGGCCGCTACGCGCCCCAGCGCGAGCAAGCTCGCTCGCCACAGGGATCACGCAAGACAATAAAAAGCCCCGGCCAATGGACCGGGGCTTTTTCATTTCAGGCGTTACGTCTTACGAAGCCGAACGCACCGCACCTTGCGACACATTGGTCGGTTGCAGCTTGAAGACGTAGAACAACACTGTCAGCAGGACCAGGAACGCCGGGCCCACATACAGCGCCACGCGGGTGTCCGGGAAGTACGCCATCAGGCCGACCACCAGCACCAAAAACGCTAGCGCCAGGTACGAGCTGACCGGGTACAGCCACATCTTGTATTTCAGGCCGGCACGTTCGCTGGCGCTCAGGCCTTGGCGGAACTTGAGCTGGGCCAGCAGGATCATCACCCAGGTCCAGATCGCGCCGAAGGTGGCAATCGCCGTCACCCAGACGAAGACTTTCTCAGGCACCAGGTAGTTGAGCAGCACACCCAGCAACAAGGCACCGATCGACAGCAGCAAGGCGCGACGCGGCACGCCGTTGTTCGAGGTCTTGGCGAAGCCGGCCGGGGCCTGGCCATTCTGCGCCAGGCTGTACAGCATGCGCCCGGTGCTGAAGATGCCGCCGTTGCAGGACGACAGTGCCGCGGTGATCACCACGAAGTTGATGATGCCGGCGGCGGTCTTGATACCCAGGCGCTCGAAGGTCATCACGAACGGGCTGCCCTGAGTGCCGATTTCGTTCCACGGGTAGATCGACAGGATCACGAACAGCGCGCCGACGTAGAACAGCAGAATCCGCCAGAACACCGAGCCGATCGCATTGGGAATGGTCTTCTGCGGGTTCTTCGCTTCACCGGCGGTCAGGCCGATCATCTCGACGCCGAGGTAGGCGAACATCACCATTTGCAGGGACATCAACACGCCTTGCACGCCGTTGGGCATGAAGCCGCCGTGCGCCCAGAGATTGGAAATCCCCAGCGCCACGCCGTCGTTGCCGAAGCCGAACGCGATCACGCCGATGCCGCCGACCACCATCGCAATGATGGTGACGATCTTGATCAGGGCGAACCAGAACTCGAACTCACCGAAGGCTTTCACCGCGATCAGGTTGATCGAGCCCATGCTAATCAACGCGGCGAGTGCCCAGATCCAGCGCGGCACATCGGGGAACCAGACGCCCATGTACACCGCCACCGCGGTGATTTCCGCAACGCAGGTCACCAGCCACAGGAACCAGTAGTTCCAACCGGTCAGAAAGCCCGCCAATGGGCCGAGGTAGTCTTGAGCATAACGGCTGAAGGAGCCGGCGACCGGGTTGTGCACCGCCATTTCGCCGAGGGCGCGCATGATCACCAGGATCGCCAGACCGCCGATGATGTAAGAAAGCATGATTGCCGGACCGGCCATCTCGATGGCCTTGGCCGAACCGAGGAACAGGCCAACGCCGATACAGGCACCAAGCGCCATCAAGCGAATATGCCGTTCGCCGAGTTCGCGTTTGAGCGGGCCGCCTTGAGCGGTCTCGCCATTGGGCAGGTGATTGCCTGGCATAGGGGTACAACCTCGTCTTGTTATTGGATATGACCACCGAGTGTCGAAGCGCTGACCGGTAAGCCAATGCTTTCTGAAACCGGGCCTGCTTCGTGGGCAAACCCGTCTTGTAGGACAAAACCTGCAAGATCAGCGGGGCGTGCAGTATAAAAAGCTTCCTACAGGGTTTTTCACTCTATAAACCACAACATTCAGCGAGAACTCTCGGGAAAAGCGCGGTTTGCGGAGGGGCATTACCTGCCTTACGTAGGATTTTTCGCCAATGAAACGGCGCGGAGTATTGCACGGTAATGGTGCATCGTCATGTTCTTGAATAGGCCGTACTTTCCCTTTTACGCGTCTAGAACAGTACTTACAGCTTGATGAGATCCTTGTGGCGAGGGAGCTTGCTCCCGCTCGACTGCGCAGCAGTCGCAATACCTGTAACCCATATTTGTCAGACAGATCACGATTGCAGGGTTTAGGGCCGCTTCGCAGCCCAGCGGGAGCAAGCTCCCTCGCCACAGGAATCTCCTTCAAAAGTTTCAGAAATTTCACTCAGGAGTTACAGCCACTTGGGAATGATTGGATAGCTAAGGTGAATTGGAACAAATACTTAAATAAGGACGCAAAGGAATGCTTCCACGCCCAAATTCACATCTGTTACGCCATGGACGCTGTTCAGAACAGGGGCGGGCCTATCTGATTACTGCGGTTACTCATCAGCGCTGCTGCATTTTCACCGACTGGCGGTTGGGTCGTTTGCTGGTCGCCGAACTCAGGCGAGCTCATGAACAGGAATGGGTCAACTCGATAGCCTGGGTCGTCATGCCGGATCACTTCCATTGGCTGGTGCAACTCGAACAACGCACCTTGGCGCAACTCATGCAGGCCATCAAATCACGCAGTACTCTCACAATTAACCAAGCGTCAAACCGCCGAGGGGCCTTCTGGCAAACCGGTTATCACGACCGGGCAATCCGCGATGGAGAAGAACTCCTGCCGTTCGCTCGATACATCGTCGCAAATCCATTACGTGCAGGACTGGTGGAAAAAATCGGCGATTACCCGCTCTGGGATGCCTGCTGGCTCTAAACACTGCCTTCAGGGCCTTCCTCTCACATTGTGGCAAGGGAATGGTGGGGGAATCGATATTTGTGTATTCACAATTTTTTCACCAAGGCCAACCACCGTCTAAGCTTCAGACAAGTCCTCTCAATCTGCGTGAATGGATCAGTCGACTATGGGCGTTTTGTGGCAAACCGATCCGAGAAAAAATGTGGTTCCGACTGAACGTGTGGATGAAGCGCCTATACCTGAAAAACCCCCTCGCAGCCGCACGAAGCACGGGTGGGGGGCGTTCTGGTTGTTGTTGCTGATAATACTGATTGTCCTGGGGCTGGCCGCGGCCAAGGAAATGCGCACGTCGAAGTTTCAATCCCGGGAACTCAGCCAATTCGCCGCCACCCTGAGCTACGAGCTGAAACCCGGTCCCAGCGATGCCATTCACTATCCCGGCGCCGGTCCTTTCGACCTGCGTCTGGGCTACAGCTCCCTGGATGAATTCCTGCCGCGTCTGATCAAGCGCGACTACGTTGTGGCGTCACAGACCCGGTTTTCCCAAAAGTTGATGGACTACACCGACAAGGGCTTTTTCGTGCCCTACGCGGAGAAAATCCAGGCTGGATTGTCGATCACCGATTGCCGTGCTGCACCGCTTTACCAGTACAAATACCCACAACAACTGTATTCAAGCTTTGCGGCGATCCCCCCCGTGGTGGTCAACAGTTTGCTGTTCATCGAAAACCGCTTTCTGCTCGATCCACGTCAGCCCCGGGCCAACCCCGCAGTGGATTGGCCTCGGTTCGGCATGGCGGCGTGGTCCCAGGTCGCCAAATTAATGCACCTGCCGGGCCAGTCGGCGGGCGGCAGTACCCTGGCAACGCAACTTGAGAAGTACCGGCATTCGCCCGATGGCCTGACCGTGTCGGGCGCGGAAAAAATCCGTCAGATGATTTCTGCCAGTGTGCGCGCCTATCAGGCCGGACCGGAGACCCTCGAAGCCCGGCAGAACGTGATTCGCGATTACCTCAACAGCGTGCCCCTGTCGGCAGTACCGGGCCACGGTGAAGTGCATGGCATGGCCGAAGGTTTGCGCGTCTGGTACGGCGCCGATTTCAACCAGGCCAACGAGCGGCTGGCCAGCAAGGAGACAGATCCGAAAAGCATGTCGGAAAAAGGTCTGGCCCTGCGTGAGATGCTGTCTTTGATGATTGCCCAGCGCCGCCCTTCCCACTACCTGACCAAGGGCCACGATGAACTGGCCGAACTCACCGACAGCCACATTCGCCTGCTGGCACTCAATAGCGTGATCGATGCGCCACTCGCGGCCGCGGCATTGGCCAGCAAAGTGACCTATCGCGACTGGCAGACCCAGCCAACCATTCAGCCGATCGAAACCAACAAGGGCATCAGCGTGGCACGCAGTCGTCTGGGCGGGTTGCTCAACCGTCCGCTGTACGACCTCGATCGCCTTGATCTTTCCGCCACCAGCACCCTGCAAGGCGAGTTGCAAGCCCAGGCTACCGAGTACCTGAAGCATCTGGCCGACCCTGTGTTTGCGGCGCAGATCGGCTTGATGGGCGAACGACTGCTGACCCCCACCAGTACCACCCAAGTGCGCTACAGCTTCACCCTGTTCGAACTGACCCCGGACGGCTCGCGGGTGCGGGTGCAGACCGACAGCACCGACCAGCCGTTCGATATCAATGAAGGCAGTAAGCTGGAACTGGGCTCCACCGCCAAGATGCGTGTGCTGACCACCTATTTGCAGATCATCGCCGAGCTCCACGATAAGTACGCAACGATGACCGTCCCGGAACTGAAGAAGGTCGACGTCCCTGATCAGGACCGCCTGAGTCGCTGGGCCGTCGATTACCTGATCCAGAACAAAGACCGCAACTTGCCAGCCATGCTCGGCGCGGCGCTGGATCGCAAATACTCGGCCAGCCCCGGCGAAGCTTTTTTCACCGGTGGCGGTCTGCACTCATTCGTTAACTTTCGCAAAGAAGACAACGGCCGCCTCCCTACCCTGCGTGATGCCCTGCGTGAGTCGATCAACCTGCCGTTCATTCGGCTGATGCGTGACCTGGTGCGCTACACCACGTATTCAGGCCCCAATAGCAGCGCCGAATTGCTCAAGGACGACCGCGACCCTCGGCGTCAGGAATACCTGGCCTCGTTTGCCGACCGCGAAGGCACCTCGTTCCTGCTGAAGTTCTGGAAGAAGTACAAGAACAAGGACACCCAGGCGCGGCTCGAGACCTTTCTCGACAGCATGCACCCGACCCCGATCCGCATGGCCGCGGTGCATCGTTATCTGTTGCCACAGGCCAGTCAGCAAAGCTTCAACATGTTCGTGCGCTCGCACCTCACAGGCGCCAAGCTCACCGAGAAACTGACCGACGAACGCCTCCAACGGCTCTACGAAAGCTACGGCCCTGGCGCCTACGACCTACCGGACCAGGGCTTCATCGCCAAGGTTCACCCGCTGGATCTATGGTTGATTGGCTACTTGTTGAACAACCCCGACGCCAAGTTCAGCCAGATCGTCAAAGCCAGCCAGTTCGAACGCCAGGAAGTCTACAGTTGGCTGTTCAAAAGCCGTCATAAGGGTGCCCGCGACAGCCGCATTCGCACCATTCTGGAGATCGAGGCGTTCCTCGACATTCACCAGCGCTGGCAGAAAGTCGGTTATCCGTTCGATCACCTGGTGCCGTCGCTGGCCACCGCCATCGGCAGTTCCGGCGACCGTCCGGCAGCATTGGCGGAGCTGATCGGTACCATCCTCAACGACGGCGTACGCATGCCGACACTGCGCATCGACAGCCTGCACTTCGCGGCGAATACGCCGTATGAAACCAAGCTGATCAATGACCCGGATGCCGGCAAGCGAGTCATGCCCTCCGAGGTCGCCACGGCCATGCGCGAAGCCTTGTCGCAAGTGGTCGATGCCGGTACGGCCAAACGTGTTTCTGGCAGTTTCATCACGCCGGATGGCAAACCGTTGGCGATGGGCGGCAAAACCGGTACGGGCGATAACCGCATCGAAGCCTTCGGTTCGGGTGGGCGAATTCTGAGTTCGAAATCCATTAACCGCACCGCGACCTTCGTGTTCTACATCGGCGATCGTCACTTCGGCACGATGACTGCATTCGTGCCCGGGCAAACGGCCGAAACGTTCAAGTTCACCTCGGCCCTTCCCGTGCAAGTGCTCAAGGGCATGGCGCCGATCCTCACGCCATATTTGCAACCGGGCAGCGCGTCACGATGTCTCCCGGTTGAAGCACCGAAAGTAGCCGCAGCGGATAAACAGAATTGAATAACGGGTGGTGGTAATTACTTATTTAATACATGGCAATATTAAATGAGTCCCTTATAAGCGCGGCCATTCAACAACAGGCTTTTAACCTATTATTTTCAGTCTCGATTGTTAGGCTTGATGCACCTAACAACATTCAAGGCTATGAACAATGACAGTTACAAGTACAAATAAAGGGCAACATTACGAATTAATAAAACTACGCATCGACCCTGTTTTTACCAACATGACAGCGCTGCGAAATGATGCCTTGAGAAACACCGTTTTACGCCGTGCCCCCTGGATGACGACTGCGTCGAACAGCCATCACGAACGCCTCGCCAGCGCCAACAAGAATGCCTGGAGCGCCCAGACCTCGGTCGACAGGCTTTTGGCCAATCTGAAGGACGTCTATTCCTTCGCCGAACCCTTGCTCAAGGCAAGACTGCGCGAAAAGTACAATGTGGAAGTGGACGTCAAAAACACTTACTTAATACTTTACGCAACCAAAAAAACACCGTGGTATGTCATCGACATTTTAAAAGGTTACACCTCACGCACGGTTTCTTTACTCGACGCTGCCCTGCATAACTTTTCATCCAATGAAACCTATGAAGCGGATTCCGAGTTCATCACCCAACCCGACAATCGCGGCTTATTCGACATTTTGCCGCTCAAGGAAAAAATAACCGTCAGCCAGTTTCAGGCGCTGTGCCGGGAACTGGACATCGGCTCGCAATACAAGGAGCACCTGGAAATCACTCTGCTCAGCAAAGAGCCAGTGTCTGAGGCGATGTTGCAACTCAACGTCCAGAGAAGCCAGCAGACCGCGCTCAAGGCCGCAGCGCACATGGCGTGGATGCGCAAGGACATAAGTCGCAGCGCCCATGCCCTGATCATTGAGGTACTCAACGGCTCGCAAGACCTGGTCCTCGACGGTCAGGTCATGCTGGCCTGCGAGCTGGGCATGATGGACCTTACCCTGACCGGCATCTTGCTGATCCGTCCCGATCCAGAACAGATTCAGCGCTCGAAGAAAGTGATTGCCTACCTGCCCCACGACCCCGATCACCCGCTGAAGGAATATGAAAGCTCGATTGATTTCATGAAAGAGCTGACGCGCCAATTGCGGGACAACCGCGTGTCCGCGTCGACGAAGCAAAGCTACCGTCAGTACTTCAGCCAGTTTGTCGATCATGAACAGCGCGGTCATTTTTTCGCCGGGCTCGAACAACGCCTCACCATCGTCAAATGGCATGCAAAAGAACCGACGGATTCGCGCCCCTCATGGCGGGAAACCCCGGTGGACCGTCCAAACCTGCAATTCAGCGCACCGCCGATCACCCGGCCCCTGTGGGCCTGGATCTACCAGCGACAGCTGAACAAAATTCTCAATGATGCACGGGGGATCGCGGTGCCGACTGCCGACGCGGACAGCAATGCGCGTTGGGCCTGGTGGGAGAACTTCAAGAAAATCGTTTCAGACATTTTCAATGCAGCCTTGATGGTACTCATGCCGTTCGTGCCGGGACTGGGCGAACTCATGCTCGTCTACACCGCCTATCAGTTGACCCATGATGTGATCGAGGGGGTGGTTGATCTGGCGGAAGGCCTGTGGATGGAAGGGGCCGGACATATCGTTAGCGTGGTGTCCGACGTGGTGCAACTGATTGCCTTTGCCGCGGGTGCGAAAATCGCCGGCGAGTTCCAGCTCGCAGCCTCGGCGTTTATCGACGGTATGAAACCGGTTCGGTTGCCCAACGGTGAAAGCCGTTTGTGGCATCCGGACATAACAGCTTACGAGCACAAAAACCTGAGGCTGCCAGAACACTCCAGACCCGACGCACTCGGCCTGCATCGCCATGAAGGCAAGGACGTCCTGCCACTGGATGATCGGCATTACGTGGTACAAAAAAAGTCCGGTCTGGATCGCCTGCAACACCCTACCCGCCCCGAGGCCTATGCGCCAAAAATGGCCCATAACGGACGCGGAGCCTGGACCCATGAGGGTGAAAACCCGCGGACCTGGGACAGCCCGACCTTGATGAAGCGTCTCGGCCACAGCACCGAGGGCTTGAGCCTGGCGCAACTGGAAAACATCCGCCTGATCAGCGGCACCCACGAAGACGCGCTGCGCCGTATGCACGTCGACAACGCTCCACCACCGCTGCTGCTGGACGACACATTGAAACGCTTCAGGGCCTTCGAAGATGTCGGTGTGGCCAGCCAGCAAGTCCGCTCGGGGCGCCCGATGGACCCGCCATCCTACTGGTTCGAACAACTGGTCACCGAACTGCCGGGCTGGCCGTCCGACTGCGCCTTGAAGGTGTATGAACACTCGGACTTGAGCGGCATGGCCCGCACCTACGGCAGCGTGCAGCCAACGCGGACCTTGAGCCTTGGCCTGGCGGATGTCATGGCGGGCAAGCTGCCGGACAACGTGGTGGACTTTCTGGATGAGGCACAGCTCGAGCAGTTGCTGGGTTCAAGATTACCGAAACAGGAGCGGACCCAGGCCTTGCGCGATCGCCTGGCCGATCTGGTCGATGGGCGCAAAGCCGGCATTTCTGACTATGTGTACCGCTTTCGCGAAGCCAGCAACGACCCGCGGGTTCGGCAACTGCAGCACCAGTATCCCGACCTGCCCACCGCCATCGCCGAGCGATTGGTGGCCCATGCAAAAAAAAGCGAACTCGACACCTTGACCGGGCAGCGACGCACCCCCTTGAGCCTCAAGGGTCGCGCCCGGGAGTGCACTTTTGAAACCCGCTCTACACGGGCCATTGAGGGCTTGTATCAAAACGACCGGTTGACCCCCGACACCGAACGGCTGGCCCTCAATGTGCTGCGTTTGTACAGCGATACCTACAGCGACCTGCGCATCGAAGTTCGCGGCGGAACACAAGATGGGCCCATGCGTTGCAGCGTTGGTCCGGATGACGCCGCCAATGTCAGGTTGCTGCTGCGTGACGAACATGGCCGCTATGAAGTTCACGATGGCAACCAACGCAAACTCTTCGAGGCCGATGATCTGTATGAATCGATCCTGCGCGCCATGCCCGACCGGTCCCGTCGTGAACTGGGCTATGCACCGGGTCAGGGGAATGCTTTCAAGCAATGGCTGAAGACCAACGCCCAGTTGCCGGCAGACCGTCGCACGGCACTGCTGGAGCCTGCGATTCGCCCGGTGCCGGAACTGGACACCGATCTGTTGTTGCGCGGCCCGCAACTTTCCAGGCCCCCCTTGACCATCGAGCAACGCGTGGAGGATCTGTACCCACACCTGAGCAAACGGGAAGTGGCCACTTTCGTCAGTTCGCTGCCCGCGGACAAAGACCCTGTCGAGGTGCTGACCAAGCTTGACGTCGAGCTGAACGAACTTCGCAACACGTTCGATGCGTGGAAGCAGCAAATGGCTCCGGTCTTGCCCGACGAGGCTGCCGTTGCGCCCGATGCGGTCAAGTTCATCTCGGAGCGCCTGCTGGAATGTTTCCAGAGAAAACCCCGTGTTTTCAATGAACGCAGCACCCATCTGGAGGGGGGATACACACTGGACCTGTCCACCGAGTTCCTCAGTCACGACCTTGAGCGCTGGTGGAAAAAACTGCCGGATATCAAGAAATACCTCGATCAGATCACCACGCTGAGTCTCGATAGCATGCAGTTCTCGCAAGGTTCAGGCGGGTTGTTGAAAGACTTCACCATGCTGCGCCGGTTCAGCGCCCGTCGCTGCAACCTGACCCGTCTGCCCGAAGGCGTGCACCGGATGCACTTACTTGAAACCCTGCGCCTGGACGAAAACCTCATCGAACTGACACCCACGTCGGTAGAGCAGTTGCGCAACCTGACGCGAATGCAAACCCTCAGGCTTGATCACAACCCACTGGGCCGTGTGCCGAATGTCGAGCGCATGCCGCGCCTGAAGGTGCTGAGCCTGGCCAACACCGGCATCAAGGCCTGGCCGGACGGACTCTTCAACAAACATCGGCCCCGTGGCTTTTACCTCGAGCTGCGAAGTAACCCGATCAGGACAGTCCCCGATGCGGCACCGGGCTCACATGAGGCATGGATTCTCGCCCGAGCGCGGCTTTCCCCTTCCAAGCTACTGGCCCCCCATCGCGAGGCGTTTTTCGACTCCCGACAATCGGTGGGATTACCCCGCCAGAACCTTTATGCCCCCCTCGCCAACAATGCACGGGCCAAATGGCCACTGAGTGACGATTCGTTGCTGTGGGGCCGTCGCTCAACGGGATTGGGCACGTACAGGGCCGAAGCCTGGGACAACTTGATGACTGAACCGAACTCCACAGATTTTTTCAGAATCATCGATCATCTGACGACTTCCGCCGACTACCAGGCAGGGGGCCCTACGCGCGAGCAGTTGTCCCGTCGCGTCTGGGACCTGATCGATGCCATGGATCTGGATACAACGTTACGCGAAAAACTGTTTGGCATCGCCGAACACCCCGAGGACTGCACCGATGCCAGCTCCGAGATATTCAATACCATGGGTATCGAGGCACTTGCCTCCCAGGCGTACTCCTATTCAACGTCCAGTGCCGAACTTGAAGTGAAGCTGGTGAAGCTCGCCAAAGGGGCCACGCGCCTGGACCGAGTCAACGAAATAGCACGGGCGGACGTAATGACACGCCCTAGCAGAGAAGAAGAAGTCGAGGTTTATCTGGCCTATCAGACCGACCTGGCGCAACGCCTCGATTTGCCCTGGCAGTCAGAAACCATACTTCACAGGGACATTGCAGGCGTAAGCGACAGCGCCATCGACCGGGCCTATGAAACCGTGCTTTCAAGGGAAGCAGGCGATGGGTTGGTCAATGGCATGCTCGAGAATGCGTTCTGGGATAAGTACCTGCGTGACACCTATCCCGATGCACTTGCCGCCAACGATCGATACTACAATCGCCAGATGGAACTGCTCGAAGACTCGCGTGCCGGCTCTGACGGCGAAGCGATGACCGAGCAGGCTTACTCGGCAAAGGTAAGCGATCTGGGCTACAAAAGGCTGAATCTGGGTCGGCGACTGACCCGTACCTTGATGAAAAAGCACGGACTGTAAGCCCGTGTGCCGTCAGTAGTCGGTCAAGCGTAAATCCAATGCAGGAGCGAGCCCGCTCGCGAGGACGGAGTATCAGTCAACATACCTGTTGAATGCACTGGCCTCTTCGCGAGCAGGCTCGTTCCCACAAGGTTTGCCTCATTCAGATCATATCTTGCGGTCACCCTCGACACTCACTCACCCGGCGCCCTGGCATTGAACAGCAACAGTACGTTGCCGCTGTAATCCCCCGGGCGGTATCCCCCGGACGGCATCACCGGAGCGATTTCCAGCGGCACCCGCTTGCCTGCCGCCGCGTCAGCCGCCGACACCACCAGCCGTGGAGAAAGGTCCGGACTCAGTTCCACACCGTTGAAACTGACCCGCAACGTAATGTCGTCAGCCGGCCTGCCGTTCGACAAATAGGGAGCGGCCTCCAGGCGCGCTTCAATGGCGCTGGTGTCATGCCGTACATCGAAGTTCTTGCGGACACTGCTCAGGGTCGATGTCGAGGGGTTCCAGTTCAACCGCTGCGGTCGGTGAATCCAGTCCGGTTCGGCCGGGATCAGGTAGAACGAGCGTGTCGGGATGCTCACAGACACCTCGAAGGTGTGCTCTTCCCGGGCAGCCCATGCCAAAGAACCCATCAGTGCGGTCATTGCCGTCAGCGCGACGGCGGCGCATTGCTTGATCATGTTCGATACCCGCTGTGTCAATGGAAAGCCGGCCTATCGGCTGGCAATCTTCAGGACTTTTTTACTGTCGCCTTCGATCAGGATGAAACGGTATTCACGCCCCTTTTCCTTGTCGAAGCCAAATGCCTTGCCGGCCATGACGTGGTGTTTGGTGGTCGCTCCACATTCGTTTTCATTGCTGATTGCGCAGCTTTTGAACTCGTCGACGATGACCACGGTGTTGCCGTCATTGCGCAACTCGTAGCGATTGTCGGTGTCACTGATGGTGCTCTCGAAACGGGCATTTTTTGGACGAACGAAGAAGACCGTGCCGAACCCGGTCATCACGTTGACCCCCGCCGACAGGTTTTTCTTGTAGTCCTCGCGCTCTTCGCTGCTGACCAGAAACTCATCTTCCTTTTCTGGCACCACCGGGACAAAACGCACGCGAAAATAGCGCTCTCGGTCCCGCTCGCCCATGTACAACAGGCGTGTACCCTGCATGCCCTTGGCCGGCACGATCAGTCGAGCCGGGCTGGCCATGATGCCATTGCGCGAGGCGCCGTCGGCGGCAGCTTCGACCGGTATTTCCTTCGGCGTGCCGTCGGCCTCGTAGACGATTTCCAGTACGTTGACCTTGACGAAAGCGGTGCTGTCACCGCTGTTGAACACCCGTTTCAAGTAGGTACTTTTATCGGCATCCAGATAGTCATACACGGTGCCAACGTTAATCTGTGGTCCGGCTTGAACCACCAGGGGATACACACAGAGCACACACATCCACAACAGACGTTTCATCGCCCTCTACCTCATAAAAAATAAAAGATGGCCAACCCGAAAGGTCAGAGTTCCGAATCCCAGATAACCGTGACATAGCCTGAATAACTTCGGGAGACGCCCGGATAGAGCATTTCCTGAACGGCCTCGCGGGCCACTTCGAAATGCAGGGTGCCGGGTTTGCGATCCAGGTAAATGCCAGGCTGAAACAACTCGGTGCCAATGCCATCGCGACGCAGACGACGACGATTTACCGGTTGCGCCGCTGCATCCATGATCCCGTTAGGCATAGTGACGCTGACTTCCAACGGTACCGAGTGACCGGAGGCGGGCTCCCACAGTGCACAGTTGATACCGCTGGAGTATTGGCATTGCAGGTTCATCTTGAAGCGGCTCGACACGGAGATATTGAACGTCTGATCGCGCGATATTCGTGTCGGTTTACGCCCGTGCTCCAGCCAGGATTGCCAACCGCCTTGGGGTTCCAATAAAACCCGATTGCCACCGGGCGGAATATCCACCTTCAAGGTGTGCTGTACGTCGAGGACAAAGTCCAGGGTCAGGTTGCCGTCGTCCGGAATCATCAGCGGCCCCAGGTCGAAATCACCGCCGGGGCCGATGGTGTAAGGCAATGCCCCGATATAAAGCCCGCTCGACATACCCAGGGGGTTGGGCGTTCGCAGCTCATAGGCAAAATCGAGGGTTCTGAAGGACATGGATGGAATTCTGAAAGCGGCGACCTTGGTGCAAGGTGATTCCACAGGCGCCTTCCAGAAAAATCGATAGGTTGCGGGGGTGTAGGCTCCTACACCGCTGTACTGACAAGGGGCTGGCGCATAGACCCAACTGCTGCTGGTCCAAAGCTTTTGATGCCCTACGAGTATGTCTGTCTCTCCGGTCAGATTGGTGACTGAATCACTCAGGATGAAATCGGAGCCAATGCCAATGATGCGCACTTCGACGGTTTCCGTTTCCTGGGTTCCCATGTGGGTGACGGTCAGCTGCCGCCAGTTGGCCGGCACCTTCAACGGGATACCTTCATCAGGCTCTATGGCTCGAATTGATTCAAAACGAATCGGCAGCTGAATACTGAACGTATTGTTGATAG
This sequence comes from Pseudomonas sp. LBUM1645, assembly GCF_059716185.1. Taxonomy (NCBI): domain Bacteria; kingdom Pseudomonadati; phylum Pseudomonadota; class Gammaproteobacteria; order Pseudomonadales; family Pseudomonadaceae; genus Pseudomonas; species Pseudomonas sp. LBUM1645. Next base: position 1,202,562 of record NZ_CP166811.1, on the reverse strand, counting down.
CGCATTGACCCGGATAGGTCGCGCAGTAACCACTGTTCGGCGTCTTGTTGATAAATACGTTTTTACTCGGCTGCGACGGATCCGGCTGGAACAATGCCCTGATCTCCCGATTCGCCGCCTCTGCCAAAGGCAGCGTCATTGCCACCAACAATCCAAGAAAGCACGTAGATGTCTTCATAGGTTCAACCCGCCTTCTGCTCGTTGGAGGCGACGTCCGCCAGGGTGTCCGGCGTGCACCGCAGGTCACCGATCATCAACACATTGTTTTCACTGCGATGACGGCTGGCATCAAGCCGGAACTGGCACAGCAGCTGATTGCCCTGGCGCACTTCAAGCGTCGGCGAGCCGGCGTTCATTTCCATCGAGAAGAAGCCGTCGACTTCCGTCACCCCGCGACTGGCATGGTTGATCACGTGAAGGCCCTTGAGCGGCCGCCCCTGTCCATCGACCAGTCGCCCGAGCACCGTCATGGTTTTCATCACCCGAACCTTGCGGTATTCGACCCCACCCTTGTTCAGGTGATAGCGCGTGCGCGGCGGTTGGATGGTCGCTGCCGGCACGTGATTGCCTTCAAAATCGAAGCTCACCGAACTGTTCTGGTACGCGGTAATCGGGATGAAATTGCGCCCCGGCTTTAACGCCGCGCCGCCGCCGCTGTAATCGTCGGCACGCAGGGTGATGTCGTCGATGTCTGATTCCACGTCGACAATCATTCCCGCGCCACGCATTTCGTAATGGCTGGTCATGAGCATTTGCTCGCCGCCGACGACCAGGGTGCTGTCCAGGTTAAGACCGCCGGTGAAGTTGCCGTTGTAGGACGAACGCTGGACGAAACCGTCGCCATTGACTGCGTCGGTACGAAAGTTGGCAAGGCTCGACACACCCACGCCGTAGGTGTCAGTGAGCGCGGTCACCGAGACGTTTTGCAGCACATGATCCTTCAGGTCCTTGCGCCAGCCGAGGGAAGCGTTGTTGTCGCGGCTGCCGTCACGGGCCGTGCGCGAACCGATGCTGCCGGTGATCTGCTGGCCCGGCGGGCCCAAGGCCAGGTTAAGGCTCAGGTCGATCCCGCGGTTGCGTGCGTCGCCACTGCTGAAACTGCCGGGGCGATCAAATAACGACAGACGCCAACTCGCATCGCTGTCGAACAACGTAGCGCGCTGGGTCCAACCCAGATCCATACCGATGCCATTGATGTTGCCCTCGCTGTGGGACACCCGTCCGCTGATCGAACTTTTACTGCTGACCCGATGGTTGATCGCCAGGGATGAATTGCTGGTTTCGCCTTTGAACACATTGCGTTGGCGCACCCGTGTACCGTCTGGCAGGGTTTCGTACAGGTTAGTGGTGTCCAGCCAGCTGCGGTTGTGGCTGAACACCAGGCTACCGGAGCCATAGTTGTAAAGACTTTGCAGATCGAGACCGGTGCCATGATCCTGGGTCTGATACACGTTGGCATACAGGCTGATGTGATTGGCCAAGGTCCAGTCGATGGAACTGCCGTATTGCAGTTTTTCGCGAATCTGCCGCGCCGATAGCCCGAGAATTACTCGTGGGTGCATCAGGTAATTGACCGAGGCCCCTGCCGTGGGACTGCCGCTGGACTGTTGATCCCAGTTACTAAGCAACTTGCTTTCTTCCCCGGCAAACACGTTGTAGCGCCAGCGCTCGTCGAGGTTTCGCCAGTTGTTGGGCTTGTACACCAACTCCTGAGTAGTGGAGGTGATCTGGCCATCTTCGACCAGACGCACTTCCACTTCGTAAATGCCACCCGGCAGCGGCCGGGTATCGAGGGTTTGCAAGCCCGCGGGCACTGACTGTGTGTTGATCAACAGACCGTCGCGATAGATCTCCACCGACCCTTGGCGATTGGCCGTGACATAAATCGGGTAGACGCTGGGCATTGGACTGCTGATCGCCAGGCTGTCAGAGCTGCCGTACATGACGCCGACAGCGGTATCGGGGCTGGTGCCGAACGTACGAGGTTGGCGGGTCAGCCCTTCGGAACTTGGGGTGAAATAGCCCAGGCGCAGGAAACTGCCCTGCAGTTCGCGCTGGGTGTAGAGCTCGTGAACCGCGTGATAAAGCTTATCGTCGGGACCGCCGAGGCGGGCCAATTGCATGTTGAACGTCTGGCTCCAGTTGCCCAGGCTCGCGCTGGCTTCAAGGCCATAGCGCCCCCCCAGATCCTGATCCTGGCCGCCATTGAGATTGAGCTGGTTGCGCACCATCAGACCGCTACTGCCGCCATCCGGCTGATCGTAATAACGCTTGGCTTCAACATCGCGTTCAGCGTTTTCGGTAAGAATTGATACCAACGAGTTTTCCAGGTTGTAGTGCACCGCCAGCACCTGATCCGGACATGAACCGGTGCAATTGCCCAGCGGCACACCCGGTTTGAGATAACTTGCCCATTTTTCCCGTTCGGCGGGGCCGAAACGGTTTTCGCTGGTGTCGGTAAATTCGAGCAGAGTGACGCGATCATCGCGAGACAACACCACCATGGCCTCTCCCAAAGGCTGTTGATCGAGCTCTACCCGGACAGCCAGAGGCACATCAAAGAAATGCTCCTCGAAATCCGCCGGAAGACCTTTGGCCTGCGCCAAGAGACTTCGCGGTGTCGTACCGGCGGAAGAAACGGGAGCCGCCGCTGCACTGGCGCAAAACAACAGCGCAAGCGCAACCGCGACGGGGATCATCGGGAACATGAACTCTTACTCTGATTACAATCAAGTTGAAGTCCGACGGGACAAACAATGCTGTTTGCCCTGTCGGTTTGCGCGACTTTGAAAGTTAGCGCGAGACGGCCACAGGAGGGACAGCGTCGAAGGTCATTGCCACGACACCGGTGTAGTCGCCCGGCGTGAAGGTCGTACCTACCGCACTGATTTTCAGCGGGGCCCGGAAGTTCACGTCAGACTCGGCTTCACCTACAACCAGTTGCGGGGTCAAGGTGAGTTGCTTGTTATTGAGCTCCACTTTCAAATCAATGGTATCGGAACCAGAGATCAGTTTTGGTGTGCTGTCCAAGCTGGCGTGAACCGAACCGCTGTTGTTGCGCACATCGAAGAACCCGTTCACTTCTCCCATTTTGCCGCTGGCAGGCTGGAAGCTCATGTCCTGATCCTTGTTGACGAGGTCAGGGTTGGTAGGCACCACGTAGAAACCGTTAGTCGGCACGTGGGCGACGATGCTGATGGAGTGAGCAGCTTCACCTGCGGCAAATGCCCCGGAGGAACCCAGTGCCAGAAGAGCCAATGGGGCAGCGATTGCGATTTTCTTGAACATTGTTAAGTACCTGTTTTCTTTATGGAATCGGTTCATTAAAAGTTAAAAAACGCTTACCCGTAACAGGTCGCTTTATTTGAACTTCCAACGCCGAAACATCTTCGACCTCTTGTTCTGGAAAGTAAGCAGGCAACTTCCTATGAGCGCGTAGTTAAACAACCTCACACCCGGAAGGAAAAACAAACAAAAAATTCAAATACAAAACAGTGACTGTAAGTTATGGCCTACATACAGTTTTACGCAAAAAACCATACAGCGGCTTCACCTATACAACAATGGACTTGCAGGATTTTTAGAACATAAGCTCAATTATTATTAGAGCAATAACTTTAACTATTAAACAATTCCTGTGCAGGCAACAAAGTCAGCTTATGTACGGTGATTTTTCCTGGTGAATTGCAACATTGACCGCGCCAACCGTTCGTCGGCACCGATCAGCCCCTTGCAAAAAACGTCTTGCCCTCCGCTTAAGATATATCTTAAGTTGTATCTAAATACGACGAGAGAAGACGCAAAATGAGAGACCATCATTCCCACAGAGAACATAGCGACGGCCGCGACGGCTTCGAGAAACGCCCTAGCCCCGGCCGCGAACGGGGTGGCCGAGGCCCGCGGGTGTTCGCCCCAGGCGATCTGAAACTGCTGCTGCTGGCGCTGATCGCCGAGCAGCCTTGCCACGGCTATGACCTGATCCGCCAGATCGAAAGCATGTTCGACGGCGCCTACAGCCCCAGCCCCGGCGTGATCTACCCGACCCTGACCTTCCTTGAAGAAAGCGAAATGATCCTGGGCGACGCCGAGGGCGGGAAAAAACGCTACACCATCACCGACGCCGGACGACTGTCGTTAAGCGACCAGGCAATCGCACTGGACGGCGTACGGATGCGCATCGAGGTCAGCAAGCGCTCATTGCGCGGCCATGACCGCCCCGCCGAGATCCACGAAGCGGTGCACAACTTGCGTCATGCCTTGCAGATGCATCACGGCCGCTGGAGCCCGGAAGAAATCCTGCGGGTGCGCGACCTGCTCAACAACACCGCCAAAGCCATCGTCGATGGCCCTGTCGTTCAACCCGCTCAGGAGCAAGCCGAATGACTGAAGTGATCGTGCAAACCATTCACCGTGTCAGCCACGAGATCAAACGCCGTCGCCTGGAAGTGTTGCGGGTGGTCGACCTCACGCCGCGCATGCGCCGCATCACGTTGGGTGGACCGGAGTTGGCGGGCTTCGTCAGCCTCGGCACGGACGACCACGTCAAACTGTTGTTCCCGCAAAACGCGGCGGAACAAGCCGCCCTGGAAACCCTGGTGCTCGGTGCCGGCAAAGACAACGGGCCGATGCCGGCGATGCGCGACTACACGCCGCGCCGCTACGACCTCGACACGCTGGAACTGGACATCGACTTCGTGCTGCACGGCGACGGCCCTGCCGCGACTTGGGCCGAGCAGGCCAAACCCGGCCAATTCCTGCACATCGGCGGGCCTCGGGGGTCGATGGTTGTGCCGGACATTTTCGACAGCTACCTGTTGATCGGCGATGAGACGGCCATCCCCGCGATTGCTCGTCGACTGGAAGGCCTGGCGGCCAATCGCCGGGCACTGGTGATCATCGAAGTGGAGAACGGCGCCGAGCAGCAACGCCTGGAAAGCGCCGCGCAGGTCAATGTGATCTGGGTACTGCGCGAAGGCGGCAGGAATAACCTGCTGAACACCGTGAAGCAGCTGCAGGTGCCCAGCGGCAATCTGTACGCATGGGTGGCGACCGAGAGCAAAGTATCGCGGCAGATACGTCGGGTGTTGCTGGATGAGCACGGGCTTAAGGAGCAGTCAGTCAAAGCCGTCGGCTACTGGCGGCTGGATGATAGCGACGACGAGTGAAACCTTAAAAGATCGCAGCCTGCGGCAGCTCCTACAGGGCGTACGACGATCCATTGTAGGAGCTGCCGAAGGCTGCGATCCTGGCTATTTTATTGGCGACGACGTCTATCCAGCACAACCACCAACAACGCTATCGCCACAAAACCCAATAGCAGCCCCCCGGCATTCACAAACACCTGTGGATAACCCAGCTTGCCGACATCAATGAACGGATAGGGATAAACCGCCAGCAGATGCCCGCGCCACAACAAGTACGCGAAGTACACCACCGGATAGATCACCCACGCCGCGATATGCCGCAGTCGTAATGTGCCTCTCGGCACGCAGCACCACCAATAAGCCAGAAACAGCAGCGGCATGACGTCATGCATCAGCTCATCGGCCAGCCATTGCCAGCCTTGCGGATGCCATAAATGGCGCAACAACACGTTGTACCCCAAGCCGACCACGACGATGCTCACGGCAATGCCGCTACTCACCCACGGCTGCAAAAACCAGCGGCGCGCGGCCGACTCGCGGGACGTCAGCTCACACGTCAGCACGGTCGCCACCAGCGTATTGCTCAGCACGGTGAAATAGCTGAAGAAGCTCACCAGCCCACCGAGCAGGCTGGCCGCCAGCGTCCAGCGTGAGTAGAAAATCAGGTACAGCTGAATGCTCAGTCCCGCCCAGCCCAGCACCGCAGCCACGGCGACAAAACGACGCCTCGTGGCAGAACCTGGCGTCGGTGGGTTGACCATGTTCAGACCGGTCGCTTGGTGCGCATCAACTTCACGTACAAGCGCTCGACCTTCTCCCGCGCCCACGGGGTTTTGCGAAGGAATGTCAGGCTCGACTTGATGCTCGGATCACTTTTGAAGCAGCGGATATCGATGCGCTCGGCCAGCCCCGACCATTCATAGTGTTCAACCAGCGCGTTGAGGATTTGCTCCAGCGTCACGCCGTGCAGCGGGTTGTTGTTCTGTTCGGTCATGCCGGGCCTTTGAGCGTAGAAGGAGTGAAGAAGCCGCGCACCTTAGCCGAGGGCTTCGTTGGGGGGAAGCGATCTGTGTGTTGTCAGTTAAATGTAGGTGAAACGCAAAAGATCGCAGCCTCGTTTCACTCGACAGCTCCTACAGGTGAACGAATTCCAATGTAGGAGCTGTCGAGTGAAACGAGGCTGCGATCTTTTCCCACTAACTGTTACCAAATCCGAAACGCTCCATGTCAGTAAAAGCGCTTTCTCTATTTGTAACAGGCCATTATCCTTGCGCCCGTCAAGCTGAAACGCTTCCGCTGCCCGCGACATACTGCCGCTTCAGTTCACTCCCCCAGAAAAAGACCCAGAATTACTTCCCCTATGCCTTATTTTCAAACTCCGCGAGACAGCGCTGTCTGCAACGCTATTGCTCGTCGAAAAGCCCTGAACCTGATCGGCGGATTCACCGCGTTGGGCCTCGCCACTTGCACCCAGGCCGCTCCGGCCTTCGATAGCGAGTCGCCGTGGATGCTCGGCGACTGGAACGGCACGCGCACCGAACTTTCGGAAAAAGGCTACGACTTCAAAGTCGATTACACCGGCGAAATGGGCAGCAATCTGCACGGCGGTTACGACCATGACCGCACCGCTCGCTACAGCGACCAGTTTGGCCTCGGCACCCACATGGACCTGCAGAAAATTCTGGGCTGGGGCGACGCCGAATTTCAGCTGACCATCACCGAGCGCAGCGGCAACAACATCAGCAATGACCGCATCAATGATCCGCGCGTGGGCGGGTTCACCTCGGCTCAGGAAGTCTGGGGTCGCGGGCAAACCTGGCGTCTGACGCAGATGTGGTATCAGCAGAAATTCTTCGATCAAAAGCTCGACATCAAGGTCGGCCGTTTCGGCGAAGGCGAAGACTTCAACAGCTTCCCCTGCGACTTCCAGAACCTCGCGTTCTGCGGCTCGCAGGTCGGCAACTGGGTCGGTGGCATCTGGTACAACTGGCCGGTCAGCCAGTGGGCGATGCGGGTCAAATATCACCTGACGCCGGAGCTGTACGCGCAGGTCGGCGCCTACGAGCAAAACCCGTCGAACCTCGATCGCGACAATGGCTTCAAGCTCAGCGGCAGCGGCACCCAGGGCGCGATCCTGCCGGTGGAACTGGTGTGGTCGCCGAAACTCAACGGCCTGCCGGGTGAATACCGCGCCGGCTATTACTACAGCAGTGCCAACGCCACCGACGCTTACAAGGACAGCAACGGTCAGCCGGCAGCCCTGAGCGGCGAGGCTTACCGTAGCGCGTCGAGCAAACACGGCGTGTGGCTCGGCGTGCAGCAGCAACTGACCAGCCGCGCCAGCGATAACTCCCGCGGCCTGAGCGTGTTCGCCAACGGCACGATGCACGACAAGAAGACCAACGCCATCGACAACTATGTCCAGGCAGGCGTCGTCTACAAAGGCTTGTTCGATGCACGCGCCAAGGACGATATCGGTTTCGCCCTGGCCCGCGTCCACGTCAACCCGGCCTATCGCAAGAACGCCGAGGCGACCAATCAGGCCCGCGCGGTCTTCGACTACAACGACCCGTCCTTCCTGCCACCGCAGGACACCGAATACAGCGCCGAACTCTATTACGGCGTGCACGTCACGAACTGGCTGACCGTGCGCCCGAACCTGCAATACATCCGCCACCCCGGTGGCGTGGACAAGGTCGATGACGCGCTGATTGGCGGGATCAAGATCCAGTCGTCGTTCTAACCAACACCACAAAAACCTGTGGAACACCACAACCCCCTGTGGGAGCGAGCTTGCTCGCGATAGCGGAGTGTCAGTCGACATCAATGCTGAATGAGAGGCCGCTATCGCGAGCAAGCTCGCTCCCACAGGGGAATGCATCAATTGAACCCGCTCTACCAAGATTCACTTTTATAACTGAACCATACCCGCACCTGATCGTCATCTACAGTGAACTTGCGCGGGACTACTTAAAACGTCACGGAGAACCACACTATGAGCACTGATGGTGCTTTGAGTCGAAGCCGTCTGCTGCCGAGCCTGCTCGGTATCCTGCTTCTGCTAATGGGCCTGGCCATGCTGGCCGGGGGGATCAAGCTGAGCATGCTCGGCGGCTCGCTGTATTACCTGCTGGCCGGTATCGGACTGGCGCTGACCGGGGGGCTGCTGATCGCTGCCCGCCGCTCTGCACTGGGCCTGTACGCAGCGGTGCTGTTCGCCAGCACCGTCTGGGCCCTGTGGGAAGTCGGCCTCGATTGGTGGCAACTGGTGCCGCGCCTGGCGATGTTGTTTGCCATCGGTATCGTCATGCTGCTGCCGTGGGTCCGCCACCCGCTACATCGCGGTGGATTCAATCCGGTCGGCACGGGTGCGCTGAGCGCTGCCGTGGCGATTGCCGGTGTTGCCGCGCTGGCCAGCCAGTTCACCAACCCCGGTGAAATCAAAGGCCAACTGGACCGCGACAGCGTGCCGGGCATGACCAACACTGCCCCGGCCATGCCGGACGGTGACTGGAATTCCTACGGCCGCAGCGCTCATGGCGATCGTTACTCGCCACTGGCACAGATCACGCCGCAGAACGCGAACAAGCTCGTTCCGGCCTGGACCTTCCGCACCGGCGACCTGCCAGGGCCGAACGACCCGGGCGAAACCACTGCCGAAAACACCCCGCTGAAAGTCAACGGCATGCTCTACGTCTGCACGCCGCACAGCCAGGTGATCGCGCTGGACCCGGACACCGGCAAGGAAATCTGGCGTTTCGATCCGAAGCTCTCCACGCAAAACGCGGCGAACTTCAAGGGTTGGGCGCACATGACCTGCCGTGGCGTGACCTATCACGATGACGCCGCCTACGCGTCCGAGCAAAGCCCGACCGGCACCGCCAGCCCTGCGCCAGTCAGCACTGTCTGCCCACGCCGGATCTTCCTGCCGACTGCCGACACCCGTCTGATCGCCCTCGACGCCGACACCGGCAAGATGTGCGAAGACTTTGGCGACAAGGGCCAGGTCGACCTGAGCGCCAACATCGGCGGCTTCAACGCTGGCGGTTACTACTCCACCTCGCCACCAGCCGTGACTAAAGACCTGGTAGTGATTGGTGGCCACGTCACCGACAACGTCTCCACCGACGAGCCAAGCGGCGTGATCCGCGCGTTCGACGTACACACCGGCAAACTGGTGTGGAACTGGGACAGCGGCAACCCGGACGACACCACGCCGATTGCCGAAGGCAAGGTCTACACCCGCAACTCGCCGAACATGTGGTCCATGTTCGCGGTCGACGAAAAACTCGGCATGCTTTACCTGCCGATGGGCAACCAGACCCCGGACCAGTTCGGTGGCGATCGCACCCCTGAATCGGAACTGCACGCCGCTGGCCTGACCGCCCTCGACATTGCCACCGGTAAAGTGCGCTGGCACTTCCAGTTCACCCACCATGACCTGTGGGACATGGACGTCGGTGGCCAGCCAACCCTGATGGACCTGAAAACCGCTGACGGCGTGAAGCCAGCGGTACTCGCGTCCACCAAGCAAGGCAGCATCTACGTGCTGGACCGCAGCACCGGCAAGGCCATCGTGCCGATCAACGAAGTGCCGGTGCCACAAGGCGCTGTCGAAGGTGATCACACTTCGCCAACCCAGCCGAAATCCGACCTGAACCTGATGCCGCCGCCGCTGAAAGAACGCGACATGTGGGGCGTCACGCCGTTCGACCAACTGATCTGCCGGATCGACTTCAAATCCATGCGCTACGAAGGCCCGTTCACACCGCCATCGCTGCAAGGTTCGATCGTGTATCCAGGCAACTTCGGCGTGTTCGACTGGGGCGGCATCTCGGTTGACCCGGTGCGTCAGATTGCTTTCATGAACCCGGACTACATGGCGTTCAAATCGAAAATGATCCCGGCCGCCGAAATCGCTGCCCAAGGCCCGCGTAAAAGCGAAACCGAAGGCGTGCAGCCGAACAAAGGCGCGCCATACGGCGTCATCCTCGAACCCCTGCTCTCGCCTTTGGGCCTGCCGTGCCAGGCACCGGCCTGGGGTTACGTGACAGCGGTCGACCTGACCACCAGCAAAATCATCTGGAAACACAAAAACGGCACCGTGCGCGACAGCTCACCGGTTCCGATCCCGCTGAGCATGGGCGTGCCTAGCCTGGGCGGTACCTTCGTCACTGCTGGCGGCGTTGGCTTCCTGAGCGGCACCCTCGACCAGTACCTGCGCGCCTACGACGTGAAAAACGGCAAGCAACTGTGGGAAGGCCGCCTGCCAGCAGGCGCGCAAACCACGCCGATGACCTACACCGGCAAGGACGGCAAGCAATACGTGCTTGTTGTTGCGGGTGGTCATGGTTCGCTGGGCACCAAGCAAGGTGACTATGTGATTGCGTACAAACTGTCCGAGTAAGTTTTAGCGGCGGTTAAAGGAAAGGCGACTCCTGTGAGGGGGTCGCCTTTTTTGTGGCCGCTGGATTTCCCGTCACACCGCACATCCCCCTGTGGGAGCGAGCTTGGTCCGGGCGGCGTTCCGACGATGGCTGTTTAACATTCAACATCAATGTTGGCTGACACACCGCTATCGCGAGCAAGCTCGCTCCCACACTTGATCGAGATTAGCCTGAAAAAATTTACGTACGTCCTACAGACTTGGCTGTTCTGAGGGAGGATTCCGACAACCTCTATCGGTTGTCGCGTCGGAAGGCCGGGAGATAGATTTTCCCGTCGCTGCAAACTCAGCGAACGGGTCTGGTCGCCCACGTTTAGAATGGCGCACTTTTCGTGCTTGCTTCATGGCGAGCTGTGCGTGGGAGGGCCCCGGCCCTGCCGGGTTCCATTCCCTGGTCGACCAACCTGCGTACGGTGTGCCGCCCAACTGCTTGATCGCAGTCGTGGCTAACTCCCTTTCTTCGAATGGAGCTTCACCATGATCAAAGAAACCCCGAATCCCCCGAGAACCGACGACGTTTCCCCCTACGAATCCCTCGATTCTAAAAAACTCAACGATGCCGCCGAGCGCGCCCTCGACTTCCACTTCCCGCCGATTGCCGACATCAAAGCCACCCCGCGCACGTCCAGCACCCTGTTCACAGTGGACTCAGAGGCCACGACCGAAGCCCTCGTGGTTTTTCTGGTCGAGACGCTGGCCTCGGTCGAGGTGATGGTCCATCACCTGGCGGACCATCTTGACGGTGGGTCGCGTAATGCCCTGCTGGGTATTTCAAACAACATCATGCTGGCGGAGATCACCGCGAACCGGGTGCTGGATAACATCGAAGTGCCAAAACCTGCGCCACACCGCTAATCCACTAATCCACTAATGAAATCGCTACCCCCCCCCGCCCCTCACCACTCAACAGGCCGAGCGTTAGCTCGCCTGCAGCTTGTGATCTTGATCCACCCGCCCCTTCGGGAGGCTGAGTGGAGGTGTTCATCTGGGGGGCAGGCGCGCAGCGCCGTTCGACGCAGTCGAACACATCGAGAGGAGGTCGAAGCGCAGCCGACCGTAGGCGATGCCCCCAGATGAATGCCGGAACGAAGGAACGCCGAGCCTAAGCGAGGGGCCGGACGCTCGGGGCGAGCCTTTTTTTGCTTACTTATTTTTGGCGTTTGAAAAAAAAGTGAGTCGCCGTAAGGGCGAAACCCTAAGCAGCCGTTACCGCAACAACGGATATATACCCAGTCAACCCACAACATGGTCGGCCCAAAGGCCGCCAAGTCAAACGCACCTGTCAAAACCCTGAACACACACCCAGAAATATCCCCCGCCATTGAAACCACCTCCCACCCGCCCCATCTAACACCCATACCCAATTGCGCAGGTGCCCCATGAGCGACCAGCAAGAATTCCCCGAAGACCCGAGCGAATACGCCGACCCAGAGAACGCCGAACACCACTCCACCGGCAAAGGCCTCGCCCTGCCAGGCCAGAACCTGCCGGACAAGGTCTATATCATCCCGATCCACAACCGCCCATTCTTCCCGGCCCAAGTGCTGCCGGTCATCGTCAACGAAGAACCGTGGGCCGAAACCCTCGACCTGGTGAGCAAATCCGATCACCACTCCCTGGCCCTGTTCTACATGGACACGCCCCAGGAAGACCCGCGCCATTTCGACACCTCGGCCCTGCCGCTCTACGGCACGCTGGTCAAGGTGCACCACGCCAGTCGCGAAAACGGCAAACTGCAATTCGTCGCCCAAGGCCTGACCCGCGTGCGCATCCGCACCTGGCTCAAGCACCATCGCCCGCCGTACCTGGTAGAAGTCGAATACCCGCACCAGCCCACCGAGCCGACCGACGAGGTCAAGGCCTACGGCATGGCGCTGATCAACGCGATCAAGGAACTGCTGCCGCTCAACCCGCTGTACAGCGAAGAGCTGAAGAACTACCTCAACCGCTTCAGCCCCAACGATCCATCGCCGCTGACCGACTTCGCCGCGGCCCTGACTTCGGCCACCGGCAGCGAGCTGCAAGAAGTGCTCGACTGCGTTCCCATGCTCAAGCGCATGGAAAAAGTCCTGCCGATGCTGCGCAAGGAAGTCGAAGTCGCGCGCCTTCAGAAAGAGATTTCCGCCGAAGTTAACCGCAAGATCGGCGAACATCAGCGCGAGTTCTTCCTCAAGGAACAACTCAAGGTCATCCAGCAAGAGCTGGGGCTGACCAAGGACGACCGCAGCGCTGACATCGAGCAGTTCGAACAACGTCTGGAAGGCAAGGTTCTGCCGCCCCAGGCGCAAAAACGCGTCGAAGAGGAAATGAACAAACTGTCGATCCTCGAGACCGGTTCGCCGGAGTATGCGGTCACCCGCAACTACCTCGACTGGGCGACCTCGGTGCCGTGGGGCGTGTATGGCGAGGACAAACTCGACCTCAAGCACGCGCGCAAGGTGTTGGACAAACACCATGCCGGGCTCGACGACATCAAGGACCGTATCCTCGAGTTCCTCGCCGTCGGAGCCTACAAAGGTGAGATCAGCGGTTCCATTGTGCTGCTGGTCGGCCCGCCGGGCGTGGGTAAAACCAGCGTCGGCAAATCCATTGCCGAATCCCTCGGCCGGCCGTTCTACCGCTTCAGCCTCGGTGGCATGCGCGACGAAGCCGAGATCAAGGGCCACCGCCGCACCTACATCGGCGCGCAACCGGGCAAACTCGTGCAGGCGTTGAAAGACGTCGAAGTGATGAACCCGGTGATCATGCTCGACGAGATCGACAAGATGGGCCAGAGCTACCAGGGCGACCCGGCCTCGGCGCTGCTGGAAACCCTCGACCCGGAACAAAACGTCGAATTCCTCGACCACTACCTGGACTTGCGCCTGGACCTGTCGAAAGTGCTGTTCATTTGCACCGCCAACACCCTGGATTCGATTCCCGGCCCGTTGCTGGACCGGATGGAAGTAATTCGCCTGTCGGGTTACATCACCGAAGAAAAAATCGCCATCGCCAAGCGTCACCTGTGGCCCAAGCAGCTGGAAAAAGCCGGTGTATCCAAAGGCAGCCTGAGCATCAGCGACAGCGCGTTGAAAGCATTGATCGACGGATATGCCCGTGAAGCCGGGGTGCGCCACTTGGAAAAAGAACTGGGCAAACTGGTGCGCAAAGCCGTGGTGAAATTGATCGACGAGCCGAAAGCAGTGATCAAAATCGGTCCGAAAGACCTCGAAGCCTCACTCGGGCATCCGGTGTTCCGTAACGAGCAAGTGCTGTCCGGTACCGGCGTCATCACCGGGCTGGCCTGGACCAGCATGGGCGGCGCGACCTTGCCGATCGAAGCCACGCGTATTCACACCTTGAACCGTGGCTTCAAACTCACCGGGCAATTGGGTGACGTGATGAAAGAGTCGGCGGAAATCGCCTACAGCTACGTCAGCTCCAATCTGAAGTCGTTTGGCGGTGATCCGAAGTTCTTCGACGAAGCCTTCGTTCACCTGCACGTCCCGGAAGGCGCCACCCCGAAAGACGGCCCGAGCGCCGGCGTGACCATGGCCAGCGCCCTGCTCTCGCTCGCCCGAAACCAGGCGCCGAAAAAAGGCATCGCCATGACCGGCGAACTGACGCTGACCGGGCATGTACTGCCGATTGGCGGAGTGCGCGAGAAGGTGATCGCGGCGCGGCGGCAGAAGATCTTCGAATTGATCCTGCCGGAGCCCAACCGCGGTAGCTTTGAAGAATTGCCGGATTATCTGAAGGAAGGGATTACCGTGCACTTTGCCAAACGCTTTGCGGATGTGGCGAAGATTCTGTTCTGACGGTGATGTAGCGACAATACGACCGCCATCGCGAGCAAGCTCGCTCCCACAGGTTTATCTCCGTCCCCCTGTGGGAGCGAGCTTGCTCGCGATGGCGTCGGCACGAACAACGACATTTCCCGCCCCATCACAATTTGTCTCATCTCCCACAGGTTTATCTCCGTCCCCCTGTGGGAGCGAGCTTGCTCGCGATGGCGTCGGCACGAACAACGACATTTCCCGCCCCGTCACAATTTGTCTCATCTCCCACAGGTTTATCTCCGTCCCCCTGTGGGAGCGAGCTTGCTCGCGATGGCGTCGGCACGAACAACGACATTTCCCGCCCCGTCACAATTTGTCTCATCTTCAGTTATGCTCGCCGTTCGTCGTGAATGCCGGAGCCACTGACCTTATGTCCCCCACTCGCCTGTTTGTCCCCCTCGCCCTCTCCCTGCTGGCCGCCTGCGCCACGCAGCCGAAACAGAACGTGACCGTGGAAAAACAAAGCGAATGCCCGGTAAAGCTGCACAGCGGGCAAAACCTGATCCTGACCCTGCCAAGCAACCCGACCACGGGTTACCGCTGGGCCATCCAGGATTCGGCCGGTGGCGTATTGCGCGCACTTAGCCCCGAGGTCTACAGCAACCCGGAAGACGCGGGGATCGTCGGCAGCGCCGGCATCTCCACCTGGCGCTTCCAGTCCTTCGCCGCGGGCACGGGCCGTTTGCGCCTGACCTACTCACAACCATGGGCACCGGAAGTACCGGCAGTGGAAACCTTCGACTGCGCGATCTCGGTTAACTGATTGTGGGCTGGCTGATTCTGGCGCTGATGGGCGCGGTGACGTTCCTCTACGGCGTCAGTGTGCATGCGGCGTTGCTCTGCCTGCTGGTCAAGCCATTGCCGGTTTTGGCCTTGCTCGGCTGGTTGCACGACGCACCGCCCAGCGAATACCGTCGCTGGATCAGCCTTGGACTGATTTTCTCCCTGCTCGGCGATGTGCTGCTGGCTTGGCCGGGGGATTTGTTTGTGTTCGGTCTCGGAGCGTTTCTGATCGCCCACTTGGCGTATCTGAAGGCCTACTTGAGTGATTGCCGGCGACTGGCGCTGTTACCGCTGATCATCGCTTTGGGCGTCGGCGCGGTATTGCTAGGGATCTTGATTTCCAATGGGCTGGGTCCGTTGCTCATCCCAGTGATCGTCTACGGTCTGGCCATAAGCGCCATGCTTTGGCGGGCGCTCGCTCGACTCGGCACCGACGTGCCCAAACGCTCGGCGCTGCTGGCGGCGGCAGGTGCGGTGGCGTTTGTGTTCTCTGACAGCGTGATTGGCATCAATCGGTTTGTCTTGCCATTTAATGCCGCGCCTTACGTGATCATCCTCAGCTACTGGCTGGGGCAGTGGGGGATTACGGCGTCGGCCTTTTCTCAAGAACAACGCTGACCCCTGTGGCGAGGGAGCTTGCTCCCGCTCGAGTGCGCAGCGCTCGCCAGATTTGGGGCTGCTGCGCAGCCCAGCGGGAGCAAGCTCCCTCGCCACAATGGATTGTCACTGTCCGCAGCGCTTTATCAGACAACCCGCGCATCCCCCCGTCAATTTGGCTAAAATGCCGGCCTTTTCCACCTACACCGCTGGAACCGCCGTGAGCAAAGACCCCGATCGCCTTTTCGCCCAGCCTTTGGCCCAGGTGCCTGACTTCGCCTTTAACGAGGACGTGGTGCGGGTGTTCCCGGACATGATCAAGCGCTCGGTGCCAGGTTATCCAACCATCGTTGAAAACCTCGGCGTGCTCGCCGCGCAGTTCGCCCAGCCCAACAGCGTGCTCTACGATCTGGGTTCGTCGCTCGGCGCGGTGACCCAAGCCTTGCGTCGTCACGTGCGCACTGACGGCTGCCGTGTCATCGCTGTGGATAACTCCGCGGCGATGGTCGAACGTTGCCGCGAGTACCTCAACGGTCAGGACTCGATGTTCCAGGAGTTGCTGCCGGTGGAAGTGATCGAAGGCGACATCCTCGCCCTCGAATTCCAGCCAGCCTCCGTGGTCGCCTTGAATTTCACCCTGCAATTCATCGCCCCGGAACAGCGCACCGCGTTGCTCTCGCGTATCCGCCAATCGCTGTTGCCCGGTGGCGCGCTGATTCTGTCGGAGAAGCTGCGCTTCAATGATCCGGACGAACACGCGCTGCTCACCGATCTGCATGTCGCGTTCAAACGCGCCAACGGCTACAGCGAACTCGAGATTGCCCAGAAGCGCAGCGCCATCGAAAACGTCATGAAGCCCGACAGCCTCGAAGAACACCGCGAGCGCCTGCTGGCCGCCGGTTTCTCGAAAGTCGTGCCGTGGTTCCAGTGTCTTAACTTTGCCTCGTTGATTGCCTTGCCATGATTGATTTGTCCCCCCTCGCCCGCCGTCTGGCCGGCACGCCGCTGGCCGATTGGGCCAACACTCTGCAAGCGCAGCTCGACAAGAAAATGGAAAAAGGTCACGGAGACCTGGAGCGCTGGCAGAGTGCGCTGGACGCCTTGCCGAAGATTCAGCCGAGCGAAATCGATCTGCTTAACGGCCTGACGCTGGACACCGATTGCGACGACGAAACCCGCGCTCAGATGCGCACCGCGCTGATGGGTTTATCGCCATGGCGCAAAGGGCCGTTCGATTTGTTTGGCGTGCACGTCGATACCGAATGGCGTTCGGACTGGAAGTGGTCGCGGGTCGCACCGCATCTGGATCTGAAGGGCAAACGCATCCTCGATGTCGGGTGCGGCAATGGCTACTACATGTGGCGCATGCTCGGCGCCGGTGCCGACAGCGTGATCGGCGTCGATCCGAACTGGCTGTTCTTCTGCCAGTTCCAGGCGGTGCAGCGTTACCTGTCCGAACCGAATGCCTGGCATCTGCCGTTCCCTTTCGAAGACCTGCCGCCGAATATGGAAGGCTTCGATACGGTGTTTTCCATGGGCGTGTTTTACCACCGTCGCTCGCCGATCGAGCATTTGCTGGCGCTGAAGGATTGCCTGGTCAAGGGCGGCGAACTGGTGCTGGAGACCCTGGTGATCGAGGGCGATCAGCAGCAGGTATTGGTGCCGGAAGACCGTTATGCGCAGATGCGTAACGTGTGGTTCCTGCCATCGGTGCCGGCGCTGGAACTGTGGCTGCGCCGGGCAGGGTTCACCGATGTTCGTTGTGTGGACGTGAGCGTGACGACGATCGAGGAACAACGCGGGACGGAGTGGATGAAGTATCAGTCGTTGAGCGATTTCCTTGACCCGGAAGATCACAGCAAGACGGTTGAAGGGCTGCCGGCGCCGATGCGTGCCGTGATCGTCGCCCGCAAGTAACCCCCGATCTCCAATTCAAAGGAGATCCCCTGTGGGAGCGAGCTTGCTCGCGATGAGGCCATAACATCCAACATCAATGTTGAATGTCAGTCCGCTATCGCGAGCAAGCTCGCTCCCACAGGGGTTCGGTGTTTAGTCTGAAGATTTGGCTCTTCGGGCCTTGAAGAACTCGCTTAACACCGCCCCACATTCGTCCGCCAACACCCCGCCTTCATAGAGCACCCGGTGATTCAAAAAACCCTGGGTAAAAAACTGCCCCTGACTCTGCACAATCCCGGCCTTTGGCTCCAGCGCGCCATACACCACCCGAGCAATCCGCGAATGCACGATCAGCCCGGCGCACATGCTGCACGGCTCAAGCGTCACGTACAGCGTGCTGCCGGGCAGACGATAGTTACTGGCCGCCAACGCCGCCGCACGGATCGCGACCATCTCGGCATGAGCACTCGGGTCGTTGCCGCTGATCGGGCAGTTGAAACCCCGGCCAATGATTTCACCGTCCTGAACCAGCACCGCGCCCACCGGCACTTCACCCAGCGCCGCGCCTTGGGCAGCCAGGGCCAGGGCTTCGCGCATGAAGTCACGATCTCGGCTGCGGTCGATGATCACTGCGGGACGTATCTGACGCATCACGCCACCTCGATAGCGGCCATCAGGCCGGTTTCCATGTGATCAATCACGTGGCAGTGGAACATCCAGATCCCCGGGTTATCCGCCACCAGCGCCACTTGCGCGCGCTCGTTCTTGCCCAACAGGTAAGTGTCGGTGAAGTACGGAATGACCTTGTGCCGGTTCGAGGCGATGACCTTGAAACTCATGCCGTGCAGGTGAATCGGGTGCTGATACTGAGTCATGTTTTTCAATTCGAAAATGTAGCTCTTGCCCTTCTCGAGCTTGGCAATCGGGCGGTCGGCGCAGGTTTTGTCGGTGATGTCCCAGGCCTTGCCGTTGATCTGCCACAGGCTCGGCGGCTTGCCATTGTCGACGTTCACCGACACTGAGCCTACCCATTCGAAATTGAAGTTGAGTTTCTCGGCATTGGCCAGGTCCGGCTCAGCCACCGGGTTGGCGGGCAGCGCGGGCGGCCATTCGGTCGGTGCATCGGTGTTCGCCACTGAACGGAACGTGCCAAGGCGAACCGGACCGTTGCGCAGGGACAGCTCTTCACCGGCTGGCGGTGCCTTGATCGCCAAGCAAATGCGCATGCCCGGGCCGAGCCAGTATTCCTTGCCCAACGGGCGCGGTTCGATGGGATTGCCGTCCAGCGCGTAGATCTGCGCTTCGACGCCAGGAATGTTGAGTCGGTAGGTCAGGGTGTTATCGAGGTTGAGCAGGCGCACTCGGGTGATCTGCCCGGCGGGCAACTCGATCACCGCTTGCGAGACACCGTTGATGGTCGACAAACGCCCCGCCGTGCCACCACGGGCCGCTTCGCGAGGAATGCTGAACGCGACAAAAGCGCCCTCTTCATCGACGTGCCAGCTCTTGAGGCTCAAGGTTTTCTCGTACTTGAAACCGGTAGGCTCGCGCTCTTCGATGATCAACGGGCCGACCAGCCCGCGACCGAGTTCTTCGCTGCTGTTCACATGCGGGTGATACCAGTAGCTGCCGGCGTCGGGCACGCGGAATTTGTAGTCAAAGTATTCGCCTGGCAGCACTGGAAGCTGCGAAACGTAGGGCACGCCGTCCATTTCCAGCGGCAGGCGGATGCCGTGCCAATGAATGGTGGTAGCGACCGGCAGGTGGTTGATGAAACGTACCCGTAGCCATTCGCCCTGACGCACCCGCAACTCGGTGCCCGGCGCCGACGGGCCGAACGCCCAGGCTTCGGTCTTGTGCCCGGCTACCAGTTCGACGTCCAGCGGTGCGGCGATCAGCTCATAGTCGTGGCCCGCGTCGGCGTCGGCCATCTTGCCCAACCAATACCGCGACGCGCCCCCCGCCCCGACACCAACGACAACAAGACCGGCCAGGCCACCGAGAATTTGGCGACGGGTAAAGGACATGAACTCAACTACCTCACGTATCAGCGACAGGCGCGGGGCCTGTAAAAGGCGAATACGATACACCTGCGGTTGAGAAACAGTAAGGGTGGGGTGGCGGATGGCCGCAGGCGTCTGCAAGGGCCACCCCTCACTGTAGAGACCGGTACATCCTTTACACATTTGACCGGGTACATCGTTTACACATTTAACAGGCTTGATACGCGTTTGGCACCGCGTTCAAGCCTGCCTAAAGGGAAAGAGCAAAGGTACAACTCCCACACGCCATCAGCCACTTCCTTCAGCGCGACGTGCTCGTCGATCAGTGCCTCGCCCAGAAAGATCAGGGCCCCTTGCCACTTGATCTCACCATTCTTGCGCACCCGCCGTACTTCGACGTCGGCCCCGTATTCGACCGCCGGCAAATAGCCTGGATAAGGTCTGAGTGACGGGCGATAGATATCCGCTGGCGTCTTCATCTCCAGCGCCGTATGAGGCCGTGCGTGATTGAAATCCTGTACGAAGTCCTCAAAGGCAAGCTGCTGACGCAGCAGGTTTTCTGCCGGCGGCCTGAGCACGGCAGCCTTTAGCGTGCGGTGCATGCGTTCATGCCGACCGTTCTGATCCGGGCGTCCTGGCTTGATTGTTTCGGGGTGGACACCATGCCTGATGAACCAGACGGACAGCCTGGAGAGGCGGGCCAAGCCTGTCGACGCAAATGGCGCGCCGTTATCGGTGCGGATCACATCAGGCATGCCGAACTCCCGGAACGCCCACTCGAAGCCCTGACGCGTAGGTTCACCGTGGGTGCTGGGAAGCGCCCGGCATTCCAGAAGATAGCGACTGGCATGGTCGGTGATGGTCAGCGGATAGCACCAGTGGCCGTCCTGGGTTCTGAATTGCCCTTTGAAATCGGCGCACCAGGTTTGATTGGGTTCGTCGGCCTGACGTAGATGCACTGGCCCATGCGGGCGGGGCTGGCGCAGCCGTCGAGGAATCACCAGACCGGCCTTTTTCAGCCACTCTCCAGCGGTGCTGGCGGCCGGCCAAGCGATCTGCGGCTGCGCATTGCGCAGGCGCTGGATCAGTTGCTTCGGCCCGCGATCCGGGTGCTCGCTTTTCTTCGCAAGCAACGTGGCAATGATTTCATCGCGGGTTTGATGCGGACAGCTCAGCGGTTTTCGCGAGCGCTCTTTCAAGCCATCTACGCCGCAGGTTGCATACCGATCAAGCCACTTATCGACCGTCGGACGGCTAACGCCATATCGTCGACTCAGTTGGCTCTTGCTGTAACTGCCGCTAAGCCAGTCATGGATTAATTTCACTCGCTGATCCATCGGGGACTCTCGATTCCAGGGCATGGTCAGTACCTCCTGACCATGATTGATACCTGTAAACCATGTCCCCGGTCTCAAACGTAAAGGATGTACCCGGTTTTTACCCACCCTAACCCTCTCCCCAGGGGGTAGAGGGGACTGACCGAGTTGTTCTTGGAGCTACATCGACCTGAAAAATCGAGTCGAACTCAGGATCTGAACACCATGGAGATCTGCTCCCTTTCCCCCTCTCCCCTCTGGGGAGAGGGCTGGGGTGAGGGGTGGCTCTTGAATCTGATCAACTAGCGTCCGGTGACCACCGCCCCCATCAACAAATGCACAACGCCTTCGTCCAGCATCATGACTCCCGGCACCCCCGCCACATTCAAAGCCTGCCGATCCATCCGCCCCACATCCCGCAACTCCACTCTTACCCGGGTCAACGCCACCGGCTGCTGCGCCTTCAAGTTATCCACACCACCCAGCGCGGCTACGATATCGGGCGCCAGACCAGAAACAGGCTGAGCAACCACCTTCGGCTCATCCACGATCAGGTCCGGGGTCAACGCTTTCCAGAACGCCCGCTGCATTTTCTCGAACATGCTCAGTTCTCCAGTACCAGTGAAGTATCGACCGTCGCCTCGTGATACAGCCGCAACGCCTCGCGCACTTGCTCGGCGCTTTCCAGGCCCAGCACCTGTTGGGCGATGGCCTGGCAGTCCACCAGATCCACTTCGCGAACCGCCGCTTTGATCGCAGGAATCAACGGCACGCTCACCGACAGTTCGTCCACCCCAAGTCCCAGCAACAACGGCACCGCCAGCGTTTCCGAAGCCATGGCGCCACACACACCGACCCATTTGCCATGGGCGTGGGCGGCCTTCACGGTGCTGGCGATCAGCCGCAGCACCGACGGATGAAAACTGTCGGCCTGACTGGCCAGGCGCGGGTGATCGCGGTCCATGGCCAAGGTGTATTGGGTCAGGTCGTTGGTGCCGATCGAGAAGAAATCCACCTCCGGCGCAAACAGGTCGGCCATCAGTGCCGCTGCCGGCACTTCGATCATGATCCCCAGTTTCGGCAGTTCAGTAAGACCCAAGGCCAGCGCCTCTTCCTCAAGCAGCTGCCGGGCCTGTCGCAACTCCGACAGCTGCGTGACCATGGGCAGCATGATGTGCAGACGGGCCAGCCCGGCGCTGCTCAGGATCGCTTTGAACTGATCGCGCAACAGCTGCGGGCGCTCCAGACACAAACGAATTCCACGCATACCGAGGAAAGGGTTGGATTCGCTGTCCATCGGCACGTAGGCCAACGGTTTGTCGCCGCCGACATCCAACGTCCGCACTACCAGATTGCGCGCAGGCCCCAGGGCGCGGGCGATGGCGCTGTAGGTGGATGCCTGTTCGTCATGGCTCGGCGCATGGTTGCGGTCCAGATAAAGAAACTCCGAACGCAGCAAGCCCACGCCCTCTCCGCCCAGCGTCATGGCCTGTTCCGCTTCAGCCAGCGAGGCGATATTGGCCGTCACTTCAAAATGGTGACCATCGCGGGTACACGCCGCCAGTGCAGCGTGCGCCAGCTCATGTTGATGGCGCTTCTGTTGACGCTGACGGTTGGCTTGTAGCTGCTCGATGGCTGCCAGATCCGGGTCCAGATGCAGCTCGCCCTTGTCGGCGTCGAGCAACACTTGGGTACCGTTGGCCAGCCCCAGCACCTGAACGGGCAACCCGCAGATCGCCGGCAAACCGGACGCCCGAGCGAGGATCGCGACGTGACTGGTAGCGCCGCCACCGACCGTGACGAAACCCAGTACCTTGCGGGTATCGAGCCCGGCGGTCTGTGACGGCGTCAGTTGTTCGGCGATCAGGATCGCCCCCTCAGGCAGCTCCATCGCCTGATCCTGTACGCCGAGGATCAGCTTGAGCACTCGCTGGCCGACATCGGCCAGATCCGCCGCCCGCTCCGCCAGCAAGGCATTGCCCAGGTTTTTGAACAAGGTTGCCGTCGCCTCGGTGGCCGCGTGCCAGGCGAACCCGGCACTTTTGCCTTCGTTAATCAGCACGTGAGCCACCTCCAGCAAACCCGGGTCTTCGAGCAGTTCCTGGTGAGCCTTGAAGATGTCTGCCTGCGCGCTGCCAACGGCGTTGTCACGCAATTGTTGCAGGGCCACCAGCGCCTCGGCCAAGCCGCGGGACAGATGATCGCGTTCAGCCTGCGGTGTGGCGCCGAGTTCATTCACTTCCAGGTGTTGTTCGGCTATCTGCACCACTTGGCCAAACGCCGATCCGGCCGATGCGCAAACCCCACGCAACACCGTCAGCGATGAAGCCTCTATCGCATTCGCCTCGACCTGCGCCGAGGCCGCCAACGCTTCACCGCATCCAGTCAGTAGCAGCTCGGCCAGCGTCTTGATCGCCGCTTCAGCATCCGGGCCGGCCGCGCTGACTTGCACAACGTCACCGAGCCCTGTCTGCAACGCCATGATCGCCACCAGGGATTTCGCGTTCGCACTCTCCTGCTGTTTATGCAGGTAAATGCTCGCCGAAAAACCTTTCGCCGCCTGAGCAAACACCGCGGCCGGACGAGCGTGCAAGCCGTTCGGGTTGGCCAGTGTCACCGGTTTGGAAAACAGCGCTTCGCCCTCTTCTTTCACCGACTCATCCGTTGCCTGCTCGGCGGGACTCAAACTCAGCAACGGCTGGCCACTGTCTACCGAACCCGTTTCCGGCGTCAGCCAAGTGAACGGCTCACCGCTGACCACCAGCATCAACGTCAGCAGGCTGCGGGCATTCAAGGCAACAAAATCGGCATCGAACTCGATCAGCGCCTGCCCAACGTCAACCTGCTGGCCCTCCTCCACCAATCGCGTGAAACCCTTCCCGGCCAGGTTCACCGTGTCGAGGCCAATGTGCATCAACACCTGCACGCCATTTTCGTCGGTGATGCTGACTGCATGCCCACTGGCCTGCACATTGCTGACAACCCCTGCCAGCGGCGCGCACAACGTCGTTGAAGTCGGATCGATGCACAAACCATCGCCGATCACGCGGCTGGAAAACACCGGATCGGGCACGAGGGCCAGTGGCATCAATACGCCGGACAGGGGCGCGTGCAGTTGCAATTGTTGGGGTGTGGCCATGACGTCACCTGCTGTTTTGTTCTTTATAAAGGACGCTTACGATCTCGCGGTATCTGTAGGAGCTGCCGCAGGCTGCGATCTTTTGGCGACTTCAAGTGCGCTAAAAATCAAAAGATCGCAGCCTGCGGCAGCTCCTACAGTGTGTGGCGCTATTTCCACCAGTACTCGACCTGCAATCCGACATTTGAACCGTGTCTCGCCGTGCCGAAGGAGCCGGTGTCGGACAATGCCGAACCCTGCGCCAATTCATTGGCCGCCCGTTTGGCCGCCTCGTTCCAGCTCGCATAGGTGTAATACAGACGCACCTCGGGGCGCGCCCAGAATTCCGGACCTTTGGGCGACCAGGTCGGTGCGAAGGTGAACTTGCTCAGCTTGCGCGTACCGCCCGTGGCTTCGACCTGATCGTGACCCAGTTCGGTCACCAGTTTGAACTGCTCGGTGATCGCATAGGTCGGGCGAACGCCCAGGGAAATCCAGTTCTGATCACTGCCGTCCTGGCGAATGTCTTTCTGGTAAACCGCCTCGACTTGCCCGCCAAATCGCGGCGTCACTTGCCAGTCGAAGAACTCCACCACACGATAGCTTTTGTTGCTGTCGTCCAGCTTCACGTTACCGGTATAACCCAACCCGGTGCCGGGACCTTCGCCGTACTGGAAAGCCAGTTTGTTCTTGCCACCCAAAAAGCCTTTCTGCACATGCTGGGTGGTGATCGCCCAGCCACGGTGAGCGTCGCGGCTGTCGGGTTTGTCGATGTAGCTCAGGCCGAACTCCAGTTCACCGCCGGGGTTGGTGTTGAAGCCGGCAACGTTGAAGTCGTGACGGTTGATGTAGTCCTTCTGGTACAGGTTGTCCTTGCGCGAGAAGGCGTAGCTGTATTTCAGATCGCCGATCAGTACGTCCTCGATACCGCCGCCGGTGGCGCTCTGGTTCCAATAGTAGAAGTCAGAAATGTGGATATCGTTCCGCTTGTAGTAACGCCGACCGGCCCACAGCGAACCGCCGTTGAGGCTTGGCATGTTCGACCATTGCGCGTACGCCTGCGGCAGGCGCACGGAGCCGTTGTCACCGTTGAAGGTCAGGTCCTTGTCGTACTGGTTGTACAACGAAGCCATGCCGTCGACGCTCAGCACCGAGCCGTCATCCAGGGTGTAAAGATCCTGGCGCAACTCCAGTTCAGCGTACTGCTCGCATTCGTTGCCCAAGCGGTATTTGGTCTGCGCACCCGGCAGTTGGAAACACTGCTGTTTACCGCTGTTGACTGAGGTGCCAACACCGCTACGCAAGTAACCGGCGAACTCCAGCGCCTGGGCCGAAAGAGGCAAAGCCAGGCACACGCCCGCCACTACAAGGCTGCGATTTATTGTTGTTTTCAAGAGCTACCCCATTATTTTTATTGTGTGCAGCAGCAAAATCGGCGCGCAAAACTCCCCCGCGCAGCGTTCTGCGTGTTTTTTTAAGTCAGTGTTTTTTTTTGGTCGGTCAGTCGGTCATATGCAGCACGAACGACTCATAAGGCCGTAAGAGGACCTGCCGATTTCGCGTCGGACAGTCCGGGTAATTGCTGATGACCAGACGCTGGGCCATCGCTTCGCTAATCACTTCATCCGGCAGGTCGACTTCGCACGGTGTCCCGTAGAAGTTATTCAGCACCAGCAAACGCTCGCCATCGCCTTCGCGCACGTACGCCCAGATTTGCGTGTGCTCGGGCAACAATTGCCGGTAAACACCGTCGGACATCAGCGTCTCACTGCGGCGCAGGGCGATCAGCTGACGGTAGTGATGCAGCACCGAATCCGGGTCATCGAACTGAGTGGCAACGTTGATCTGCACGGCGTTCGCCGGCACCCCGATCCACGGCTCGACAACGCTGAAACCGGCGTTAGGCTCGGCGTTCCAGTGCATCGGCGTACGGCCGTTATCCCGGGACTTCTGCATGATCGCCGCCATGTTGTCGGCGTCGCTCGCACCCGCCTCGCGCTTGAGCCGGAAGATGTTCAGCGTCTCGACATCGCGGTACTGATCGATGTGATCGAAGCCCGGATTGGTCATGCCCAGTTCCTCGCCCTGGTACACGAACGGCGTGCCCTGGAGGAAGTGCAGCGCCGTGCCGAGCATCTTCGCCGAGAGCACCCGATACTCGCCGTCATGGCCAAAACGCGAGACCACCCGTGGCTGGTCGTGGTTACACCAGAACAGCGCATTCCAGCCACCGCCGGCCTGCATTCCGGCTTGCCAATCAGAGAGAATGCGCTTGAGTTCGAGGAAGTCGAAATCGGCACGAATCCACTTCTGCAGGTTCGGGTAATCGACCTTCAGGTGATGGAAGTTGAAGGTCATTGACAGCTCTTTCGACTCTGGCCGCGAGTAGCGAATGCAGTGTTCCAGACTGGTGGAAGACATCTCGCCGACGTTGATCAGGTCATGGCCTTCGAACACTTCGCGGTGCATTTGCTGCAAGTATTCGTGGACGTTCGGGCCATCGGTGTAGAAGCGTCGACCGTCGGTGTTGTCCTCGGGGAAGTCCGCCGGTTTGGAGATCAGGTTGATCACGTCCAGACGGAACCCGCCCACGCCCTTGTCGCGCCAGAAACGCATCATCTTGAAGACTTCGGCGCGCACCTTGGGGTTGTCCCAGTTCAGGTCGGCCTGGGTGTGATCGAACAGGTGCAGGAAATACTGACCGGTCTGGGCTTCGTACTCCCAGGCCGAACCACCGAACTTGGATTCCCAGTTGTTCGGCTGGTCGCGCCAGATGTAGAAATCCCGGTACGGGTTGTCGAGGCTGCTGCGGGCTTGCTGGAACCAGGTGTGCTCGATGGAGGTGTGGTTAACCACGATATCGAGCATCAACTTGATCCCGCGCTTGCCGGCCTCGGCGATCAACAATTCGCAATCGGCCATGGTCCCGTAACTCGGGTCGATGGCGTAGTAGTCACTGATGTCATAGCCATTGTCGCGCTGGGGCGAGCGCAGGAACGGCGTGATCCACAGGCAATCGACACCCAGCCAGTGTAGGTAATCGAGCTTGGCCACAACGCCAAGCAAATCACCCGTGGGGTTGCCGGCGTGGCTGTGAAAACTCTTCGGGTAGATCTGGTAGATCACCGAACGTTGCCAGTCTTGCATGGCGGGATTCCTTCTTAAATATGTACTGGCCCCGTAGGAGCTGCCGAAGGCTGCGATCTTTTGATCTTGGTCCTTCAGCAACACCGCCGAAGATCAAAAGATCGCAGCCTTCGGCAGCTCCTACGGGCGATAGCGATCTGTCAGGCGACCCGATACCCGGGCCGAACAATCTTCATGCTCAACCCGCAGGTCAGAACAAACGGCACGACCATGGCTATGACCATCCCGATCACGAACATCGGAATGAACTGCGGAATGATCGAGATAAAACCGGGCAAGCCGCCGACGCCGATCGCCGAGGCCTGGACCTTGTTCAGCGACAGGAAGATGCAGCCCAGGGCCGAACCGATCAGGGCTGCGTAGAACGGAAATTTGTAGCGCAGGTTGACCCCGAACATGGCCGGTTCGGTGATGCCGAAATAAGCGGAAATCGCCGAGGTCGAGGCCATGCTTTTATCCCGCACGTTACGGGTCATGTAGAACACCGCCAGTGCCGCGCTGCCCTGGGCAAGGTTGGACATGACGATCATCGGCCAGATGAAGGTGCCGCCCTGGGTGGAGATCAGCTGCAAGTCGACCGCAAGGAACATGTGGTGCATGCCGGTGATCACCAGCGGCGCGTAGAGCAAACCGAAAATCGCCCCGCCGACCATTGGCGCCAGATCGAACAGCATGACCACGCCTTCGGTGATCAGAATCCCCAGATGCCGGGTCACCGGGCCAATCACCGCCAGCGCCAGCACGCCGGTCACAACGATGGTGGTGATTGGCACCACCAGCAATTGCACCGCGTTTGGCACCCGCGCCCGCAGCCATTTCTCGATGACGCTCATCACATAGGCCGCCATCAGGATCGGCAGGATCTGCCCTTGGTAACCGACCTTCTCGATCTGGAACAACCCCAGGATGTCGAAGTACGGCAGGCTCTGCCCGTCCAGCCCGGCCACCGCTTTGCCGTAGTTCCAGGCATTGAGCAGATCGGGGTGAACGAGCATCAGGCCGAGCACGATGCCGAGGATTTCGCTGCCGCCAAACCGCTTGGCCGCCGACCAGCCCACCAGCGCCGGGAGGAACACAAACGAGGTATTGGCCATGAGGTTGATCAGGCTCCAGAGCCCGTCAAGCTTCGGATAGGCGTCCAGCAGGGTCTGACCCTCGATGAACATGCCCTTGGCACCGATCAGGTTGTTGATGCCCATCAGCAGGCCGGCAATGATCAGCGCCGGGAGGATTGGCATGAAGACGTCGGAAAACACCCGCACCAGACGCTGCATCGCGTTGATCTTGTCGGCGCTTTTTTGTTTAACGTCGGCGATGGTCGAGGCGGCGAGACCGGTTTGACGACGCAGTTCGGCGTAGACCTTTTCCACTTCACCGGGACCGATGACCACCTGGAACAGGCCGCCGGTGAAGAACGAGCCTTTGACCAGATCAATCTGGTTCAGCGTGGCGCTGTTGACCAGGCTCGGGTCCTTGAGGGCCAGGCGCAGGCGGGTGACGCAGTGCGCGGCCTGCTCGAGGTTGTCGCTGCCACCGAGGCTTTGCAGCAGCTCGCTGGCGATATTCGGATAGTCGTGGCTCATGCTTGTTCTTCCGCTGTAGTTTTTTGTTATTGGCAGCACGCCGAAATGAAAAGTACTCGTCTGTACGAGTTAAAGCAACAACTCGTACAGACGAGTTTGATTTTGTTTATCCTGAACCCGACCGGCGGCGATATTTCCTACCTCAAAAGTCAAAGAAACCTAACGCCGCATGGACAAACTCCTACCCTGCCCTTAAGGTTCGAAGCCTTGAGTACAGCGCGGCATAGAGCCATCCCCATGAGTAAATACAACCAGATCTACACCGATCTGCTTGCCAGCATCACGACCGAACGTCTGGAACGCGGCGCGCGGTTGCCTTCCGAAACGGAACTGATGGACAGCTACCAGGCCAGCCGCGGCACCGTGCGCAAGGCCATCGAGCAACTTCAGGAGCGCGGTTTCGCCCAGAAAGTCCACGGCAAAGGCACGTTCGTGCTGTCGACCAACCCGATCGAATTCCAGTTGGGCGGCATCGTCAGCTTCCAGGAGACCTACCCGCGGCTGGGCAACGACGTCAGTACCGAAGTGGTCGAGTTCGATCAGATACCGCTTGAGGGTGCGCTGCTGGAACACATCCAGGCCGAAGCCGGCAGCCTGATCACGCGGATCAAACGAGTGCGGCGGATCGACGGCAAACGCGTGATCCTCGACATCAACCATTTCGTCAGCGACGTGATTCCCGGCCTGTCCCGAGACATCGCCGAGCACTCAATCTACGCCTTCATCGAGCAGACCTTGCAACTGCAAATCGCCTACGCCCAGCGCACCATCGAAGCGGTGCCCCGGAGCAAGGACGACCAGCAACACCTGGACCTCGACGGCCAGAGCCATGTGATCGTGGTCAGTAACCAGACGTTTTTGCAGGATGGTCGGCAGTTCGAGTACACCGAATCACGGCATACCCTGGACAAGTTTTACTTTTCTGACGTTGCACGGCGCTGAGCCTGATTCTGGTACTCGCCATCTCCTACGTCTTCCGTCAGCAACTGACCTCCGCCAGCTACCCAGCGCCTTACATATGAAACCGATGCCCCTTGAGATAGTGAGCGCCCACTCAGCAACCTCTCAAGGTGAGCATCATGGACGACACTCAAGACATAACCCTGCCCGACGCTACCGATGCGCTGGCCCTCCAGGCCCTGATCCCTGATCTGGTAACCGATTGCCCCGACATGTACGCCATGGCGTACCAGGTCGCCAAAGAGATTCTCATCCAGCACAACATCACGGATATCGAACCCGACAAAGTCTACTGGCATCGGTTTAATGCCGCTCAAAGCAGCTCGAAGACCTTTACCGGCTGGCAGCATGCGTTTGAAAAACCCAAGGAATCGATGACCTTCCCGCAACTGGTCATGCAGCGTTTCGGTGTTCACGACCAGGACAACGCTGACCTGCTGGACGTTGACAGCGGTTTCTACCGTGCCGACGGCAATGCCGGAAACTACGATGAAACCAACGAGATTCGCCTGCATGCCAGGGATGCGCTGAAAGCCTTTTGGGACATCAACTTCAGCGACCGTTACAAAACCGCCATCGCAACGTTCTGGGAAAAACACCGCGCCGATTTCCGCGCACTGGCCAAGTGCACCTTCATTGCCAAGGCCATCGACGACTATGAGAAGGGACACCTGACCCGCGAACACTTCACTACAGTGCTCAGGGCTGTCGTCGGCAATGTGAGCCGGCCACTCACCCGACAAATGTTGATGGACGAGGCACCAACGGGCAACGGTTTATCGATTCGCAAGTTTCGCATTGACCACTTCGTGTCGACCGACATCCTCAGCATCACTGACGACAGTGACCTGAACATTCTCTACGTTCCGGGCGAACCCAGAGGATTTCACTGCTTTAACAAGGTCGAGGAGCTGCACGAATGGCTGATCAATGAGGTCAAGGACGCTGAAGGCCGTGAACGCATGTTCATGCACTTCAAACAGAACGAGCGCGACATTCTTCAGGAAAGACCCACTTCGCTAGGGCACAAGCTCGCCAACTTCACCGTCATTGGCCTGATCATCCACGCGTTCGAAGAAACGCCCATTGATAATGTCGGTCTCACCCATGTGGGTGACGTGTTACAGGGCAACTACGGGGTCGCGGACCATCATTTGCTCCATTATCGTGGCGAGAAAATTGCCGGTGATGCGTTTACGCACCTGAGTCACTCCACCCGTGACCGCATGCTCAGCGATGCCAACTTCCTGTTGCACTCCAACGGCGAGATCAGGAAGAAACTGTGGATCGGCTATCTCAATGCTTTCAGCCACACGTTCGGGCCAATGGCCACCCTCGCATGGCCTGCGGCGCTGGTCGTCATCGGCGCGGGCATTGCCAATGTCGGCCTGCACATCGATCAAGCCATCAACGCTACTACCCCTGCGGAACGCAAGGCTGCAGTGACTGGCGCCATCCTTGGCAGCGTGGAGGTGCTATTCAACTTGCCGTTTGTGCGCGGCGCGAGCGAACTGGCTGAGGCGGTGGAGGCTGAAGAGGTCCTCACGCCCGAGGAAGCGCTGAACGCAGACGTTGAAACCGGCACCGCGCCACTGCCTGCCATCGAAGCCATTGCTCCTGGCCCGACCGACGTCGACATCCTGACCCCTTTTGAAACCAACGAGATTCTCGACGGCGATGCGCCGGTCAGCGACGAGGACACGTTCCGGGATATTTATCAGCCTGGAACCGGGGGCAACTACATCGCTATCGATGATAGTTTTTTCCAGGTGCACTACCGCAATGAACTGAAGTGCTGGGTAATCATCGACCCGGAGAACCCCTACTCCTTTTACCGCAACATACCGGTACGCCTGAATAAAATGGGTGAATGGGTGCCCCTTACGCGTCTCGGCCTGGCGGGAGGTGGCAAGTTTTCCGATCTATTTGCCCGGGCCGAGCCGTCACTCCCGGACTTCGATGCCCCGGCGACTGCATACGATGTTCCGCAGGACATCAAGCCAGCCCTCAAACAGGCGGCCAAGGGTATGGCCTCGAAGGGGGATCTGAAGGACGGCTTTGTCAGTCCCAACAATCCGAACGATGAGCTGCAAGCCTTCAAGAGACTGCGCCGAACGCTGCACGACAACGCGGTGACCTTCTATTCGCAACCGCAGCGACCACCCAGACCGACCATTCCATCGTTCATCGCGAATGCAAGGATCAAGGACATCATCAAGACCCTTTTCAAGCGGTCAAAGAGCCTGGTCATCGGTGAAAGCCACGACAGCGTGGGCAGCAAACAGTTTCTGGTCGAGAACATGAGCGTGCTGCGCAAACAAAAAGTCAAAACCCTGTACATGGAGCATCTGCTGACCGATTTCCATCAGGCTGACCTGGACGTGTTCAATCGCACCGGGGTGATGTCCGAGGATCTGGAAAGCTATCTCAAGGACCTTGACGCAGGTTTTTCGACTGACCCCAGCGAACAATTCACCTTTGAGCAGGCGGTCAGGGCAGCGCAAAAAAACCATATTCGCGTTCAGGCCATCGACTGCCTCGCCAGTTACCGCAGCACTGGCATTCAGGGGGCAAACATCAATTTTCGGCAAAAAATGATGAATTTCTTCGCCCACCAAGTCATCGGCACCGACCAGACGGCCAGAGGCGCGCATCGCTGGGTGGCGTTGGTCGGGAACTCCCACGCCAATACCTATGGCGGCGTGGCGGGAATCAGCGAGCTTGAAGGCAGCATCGGGCTGCGTATTGAAAGCGTGGGCCCGGATGAGCTCGGCGGTATCAAGGTCGACCCGGGGGTGGCCGACGAGCCGCGCCCGGGGCAAGCAGCCGGTTTTGCCAAAAATGACTTGTTGCTGCAAATCCCGACGCCGAAAGACGTGATCCTGGCCCAAAGGCTGGAGGATGGGCTACCCATGCCTGGCACGTACACCCTCAGCACCAGTACCGGCGAACCGTTGCTGGTTCACCGTAGCAGAACCCTCACCAACAGAGTCATCACCAGCAACGGCATCATCACCCGTGGCAAACTCGTTCGAACGCCCATAAAACATGATGCGGGTGGGTACTACGTCGAACGGGATTCCTGGCAGATCAGCGGTCGACGTTTTCCAACCACAGAGAGTTTGAGTTCAGCCCTGCACAGAATGGGCATGACCCCCGTCCGACTACCCGGCATCTAAAACGCAAAAAGGCCGTGTGAACAGTGTTCACACGGCCTTTTCAGTTACCTGCGATCAAGCCATCAAGGCTAGCGCGGGATTATTCCCACTCAATGGTCGCTGGCGGCTTGCTCGACACGTCGTAAGTAACGCGGGAGATGCCTTCGATTTCATTGATGATGCGGCCGCTGACGGTTTCCAGCAGCTCGTAAGGCAGGTGTGCCCAACGCGCGGTCATGAAGTCGATGGTTTCAACGGCACGCAGGGCAACCACCCAAGCGTAACGACGGCCATCGCCAACCACGCCAACCGATTTCACCGGCTGGAACACCACGAAAGCCTGGCTGACCTTGTGGTACCAGTCGGCCTTGCGCAGTTCTTCGATGAAGATGTGGTCAGCGCGACGCAGCAGGTCGGCGTATTCCTTCTTCACTTCACCAAGGATCCGCACGCCCAGGCCCGGGCCCGGGAACGGGTGACGGTAGACCATGTCGTACGGCAGGCCGAGTTCCAGGCCCAGACGACGGACTTCGTCCTTGAACAACTCGCGCAGGGGTTCAACCAGCTTGAGGTTCATTTCTTCCGGCAAGCCACCCACGTTGTGGTGCGACTTGATCACGTGAGCCTTGCCGCTTTTGGCGCCAGCCGACTCGATCACGTCCGGGTAGATGGTGCCTTGGGCGAGGTACTTGATGTTGTCCAGTTTGTTGGACTGGGCATCGAAGACGTCGATGAAGGTACGGCCGATGATTTTGCGCTTTTTCTCTGGGTCGCTTTCGCCAGCCAGATTGTCGAGGAACTGATCTTCAGCGTTGGCGCGGATCACCTTGACGCCCATGTTCTCGGCGAACATGGCCATCACTTGCTCGCCTTCGTGCAGACGCAGCAGGCCGTTGTCGACGAAGACGCAGGTCAGCTGGTCGCCGATGGCTTTGTGCAGCAGCGCGGCAACCACGGAGGAGTCAACGCCGCCGGACAGGCCGAGCAGTACGTTGTCAGTGCCGACCTGGGCGCGAATGTTGGCGATGGCGTCTTCAGCAATCTTCGAAGGCGTCCACAAGGCTTCGCAGCCGCAGATGTCGAGGATAAAGCGCGAGAGGATGCGACCGCCCTGCTTGGTGTGGGTCACTTCCGGGTGGAACTGCACGCCGTAGTAGCCACGAGCATCGTCGAACATGCCGGCGATCGGGCAGCTTGGGGTGCTGGCCAGGATGTGGAATTCCTGCGGCATCTTGGTGACCTTGTCACCGTGACTCATCCAGACGTCTAGGCCGAACAGGCCGTCGGCGTCAATGTGATCTTCGATGCCGTCGAGCAGACGGCTCTTGCCGACAACGTCGACACGGGCGTAACCGAACTCACGCAGTTCGGAACCTTCAACCTTGCCACCCAGCTGTTCAGCCATGGTCTGCATGCCGTAGCAGATACCGAAGACCGGTACGCCCAGGTCAAACACCGCTTGCGGGCAGCGAGGGCTGTCAGCTACGTGCACGGACTCGGGGCCGCCGGCGAGAATGACGCCTTTGGGAGCGAATTCGCGAATCGCTTCGTCGTCCATGTCGAACGGATGCAGTTCGCAGTACACGCCGATTTCACGCACGCGGCGGGCGATCAGTTGGGTGTACTGGGAACCGAAGTCGAGGATCAGGATGCGGTGAGCGTGAATGTCGAGGGCCATGTGGTCAGTCTCGTCTATGCAGTTCGGTGAAGAGAATCAGAAACAACTCGGGGCTGAAAACAGCCCCGGTTACTTAACTTATTGCTGGAAGGCTCAACCTACGCGGTAGTTTGGCGCTTCTTTGGTGATTTGCACGTCGTGAACGTGGGACTCGGCCATACCGGCGCCGGTGATCCGCACGAACTCAGGCTTGGTGCGCATTTCTTCGATGTCGGCACTGCCGGTGTAGCCCATCGAGGAACGCAGGCCGCCCATCAGTTGATGGATGATGGCGCTCAGTGTGCCCTTGTAAGGAACACGCCCTTCGATCCCTTCCGGAACCAGTTTCTCGGCGCCTGCCGAGGAGTCCTGGAAGTAACGGTCGGAGGAGCCTTGAGCCTGGGACATGGCGCCCAGCGAACCCATGCCGCGGTAAGCCTTGTACGAACGACCCTGGAACAGTTCGATCTCGCCTGGTGCTTCTTCAGTACCGGCGAACATCGAGCCCATCATCACGCAGGAAGCACCGGCAACGATGGCCTTGGACAGGTCACCGGAGAAACGGATGCCGCCGTCGGCGATCAACGGAACGCCAGTGCCTTCAAGGGCAGCGGCGACGTTGGCGATGGCACTGATTTGCGGGACGCCGACACCGGCGACGATACGGGTGGTGCAGATCGAGCCTGGGCCGATACCGACCTTGACCGCATCGGCGCCTGCTTCGGCCAGAGCCTTGGCGGCAGCGCCAGTGGCGATGTTGCCGCCGATGACCTGCACTTCAGGGAAATTCTGTTTGACCCAGCGAACGCGGTCGATCACACCTTTGGAGTGACCGTGAGCGGTGTCGACCACCACCACGTCAACGCCGGCATTGACCAGGGCGGCTACGCGATCACCGGTGTCTTTACCGGTACCGACAGCAGCGCCAACACGCAGACGACCTTGGTCGTCCTTGCTGGCCAGCGGGTATGCCTTGGCTTTTTCGATGTCGTTGACGGTCATCATGCCTTTGAGGGCAAATTTGTCGTCGACGATCAGCACGCGTTCGATGCGGTGTTTGTGCAACAACTCGCGGACGTCGTTCTTGTCGGCGCCTTCCTTGACCGTGACCAGACGCTCTTTAGGCGTCATCACTTCACGGACGGAGGCGTCCAGACGGTTTTCGAAACGTACGTCACGGGAAGTGACGATGCCGACCAGGTCGCCATCGTGCAAAACCGGAACGCCGGAGATGTTGTGCATGCGGGTCAGTTCGAACAGTTCACGAACCGTGGCGTCAGCCTCGATGGTGATCGGGTCCTTGACCACGCCGGCTTCATAACGCTTGACCTTGCGCACTTCGGCAGCTTGCTGCTCGATGGTCATGTTCTTGTGGATAATACCGATGCCACCTTCCTGAGCCATGGCAATTGCCAGACGGGCTTCAGTAACGGTGTCCATGGCGGCAGAAACCAGAGGAATATTCAGCTCGATGCCACGGGTTAGGCGGGTCTTGAGACTGACTTCGTTAGGAAGCACCTCGGAATAACCAGGCACTAGGAGAATGTCGTCGAATGTCAGAGCTTCTTGGCTGATACGCAGCATCGCGGGGGCTCCCGAGCGGGAAAATGGAAGCGCGCCATTATAGTCAGACACCCCCTCGGGTTCAATGTAAAACTCTGTCTATTATTAGCATTACTGATATACGGGGGTTATTGCCGCGGGTATCGCATTCACAGTTCGACTTTCACCCAACTGACAGGCTGATCGAGCCAATCGGCAAATTCGTCGATAAAGCTCTGTTTGAACCCGGCCTCGGCCCAGTTGTTGAAGATAAAGCCCAGGTTGGAAAAGCCGCATTCCTGCAGGAAAAGAAAGCCGTTGATGTCATCTTCATGCCCGCACTCCGGACACGTGAAGTTATCGGTGCGCCCCGGCATCCAGTCTTCCAGGCTTTCGAACAGCGCTTCGCCGACTTCCTTGCGGCACTCGGCGCAGCCCGCCTCTTCAAGGAAACCCTTGGCCGGCGTATAGATGCAACGCTTGGTGATAATTTCCAGGCCATTGACCGGTTCGCCGAACGGCAGCGCTTCAGGATGCAGCACTACAGCGCGGGCACCGTCGGCGATGGCATGAGCCATGCGGTTGCCTGTGCGGCCACAGGTGGTCAGTTCTTCTTTGACGATGTTCTTGCGCACCAGCCAACGCACGACCGCCCGGGCCCGGGGTTCGTGCACCGGCAGTGTGGAGATTTTCGGGACAATAATGCTTTGCGAATTCATGGGCACAAGCCTGCAAATACTGAATGATCACCCCTGTGGGAGCGAGCTTGCTCCCACAGGGTTTGCGGCCGGCAGCTTAATCCCTGACACACTCAGGTCAAGCACTCAAATAACGTCCGATCAAGGCAATTCCGCTGGCCAGCACCAACCAGGTCACCAGCCGCACAAACGCCTCGCGGGACAATCTCATGGTCAACCGCCGGCCGATCCACAGCCCCAATGCCATGGCCGGCAATAAACACAGCGCCAATACCAACAAGGGTAGCTCGGCATACACACCCGCGACAGCAAACAGGCTCAAGCGCACCACGGTGCTGCAACTGATCAGCGCACTCTGGGTCGCCCGGGCTGCCTCTTTGGGCAGGCGACTGTTCAAGTAGATCGCATATAAAAAGCCGCCACTGCCAAACAATGCCCCGAACATCCCGCCCACCGTGCCCATCGGCACGGCCCAAGCGGCGGACAATTGTGTCGGACGGGTTTTGACCCACAAGCTGTAAATCGCGTAGGTGCTGATAAACAGCCCCATCAACAGCAACAATAGATCGGATTTGAGGTTCAGCAGAAAGATCACCCCCAGCGTGCAGCCTACCGCCATGCATGGCAGCAGCCGCAGCAACTCAGGCTTTGCCACATCCCGTCGCGAAGGCAGCAAATTGCCGAACGCCGCGACGAAATCCAGCAGCACCAACAGCGGCACTATTTTCGACAGCGGCATGAACAGGATCAGAATCGGCCCCGCCACCAACGCGGTGCCGAAACCGGCAATACCGAACACGATGTAGGCCAGGGCAATGCCCAGCGCGATTACCAGCCAGTCCGTAGCGCCGAATGGCCATTGGTGCAACAACTCAAGCACGTTCATCTGCACGTCTTCCCTGATTTCCGTTGATCACCGTAGGAGCTGCCGAAGGCTGCGATCTTTTGATCTTAAAAATCAAGGTCAAAAGATCGCAGCCTTCGGCAGCTCCTACAAGTGTGCGGGGTGTCAGGTAGAGCGCATTGCCTTTATCATGCGCCCCATGATTAAAGATCCCTTTGCAAGACTCGGCCTGGACCGTGAAGTCCTGACTGTCAGCCAGCTCAACGGCCGCGCGCGGGTGTTGCTCGAAGACGTGTTCAGCAACATCTGGGTCGAAGGCGAAATATCCAACCTCGCCCGTCCGGCGTCCGGCCACGTGTATTTCACCCTCAAGGACAGCGGTGCCCAGGTGCGTTGCGCACTGTTCCGGCAGAACGCGGCGCGGGTTCGTCAGGCATTGAAGGATGGCCTGGCGGTCAAGGTCCGCGGCAAGGTTTCGCTGTTCGAGGGCCGTGGCGACTATCAACTGATCCTCGATACCGTGGAGCCGGCCGGTGACGGTGCGCTGCGTCTGGCCTTCGATGCGCTGAAGGAAAAACTCAGCGCCGAAGGCCTGTTCAGCGCCGAGCGCAAAGTGCCGCTGCCGGCGCATCCGCAACGCATCGGCATCATCAGCTCGCCCACCGGCGCGGTGATTCGCGACATCATCAGCGTATTCCGCCGCCGTGCGCCGCAGATCCAACTGACATTGATCCCCACTGCCGTGCAAGGCCGCGAAGCCACTGCGCAGATTGTCCGCGCATTGAAACTGGCGGACGCCCGTGGTTTCGACGCGCTGATCCTGGCCCGTGGCGGCGGCTCGCTGGAAGACCTCTGGTGCTTCAACGAAGAAGCCGTAGCCCGCGCCGTGGATGCCTGTGTGACGCCGATTGTCAGCGCCGTCGGCCATGAAACCGACGTGTCGATCAGTGACTTCGTGGCCGATGTCCGTGCCCCGACGCCGTCCGCCGCCGCCGAACTGCTCGCGCCGGATTCCAGTGACCTGGTCCGTCGGGTCGAAAGCCTGCATCGACGGCTGGTGATGCGTATCCGCGACCGCTTGATGCGTGACCGTCTGCGCCTGGAAGGCATGTCCCGCCGCTTGCGCCATCCCGGTGAACGTCTGCGCCAGCAAGCGCAACGCCTGGATGATCTGGACATGCGCATGCGTCGCGCGTTCGAACGCAGCCTCAATACCCGTCGCGAACGCTTGATCCGTCTGGAAACCCGCCTCGCCGGGCAACATCCGGGACGGCAACTGGCGATGCTCCGTCAGCGCCTCGACAGTCTTGCCGAACGCCTGCCCCGTGCCATACGCGAAGGGCTCAAATCCCGTCGCCTGCAACTGCAAAGCCAGATGCAGACGCTGCATGTGGTGAGCCCGTTGGCGACCCTTGGCCGTGGCTACAGCATTTTGCTGGACGAACGCGGCAACGCGATCCGCAACGCCGCGCAAACCCACAATGGCCAGCGCCTGAAAGCCAGACTTGGCGAAGGCGAGCTGCAAGTGCGGGTCGAAGACAATCACCTGACGCCTGTCACCCTTTCTTTACTGGATTGATCCATGCCGCGTTTTTTAGCTCCGCTGCTGTTGCTGTGCCTGACCTTCAACGCCCACGCCGACAGTTACATCACCCGCCTGTTGAACAAACCGGTGCCAGGCGGCGTGGCCGTGGTGGATCTGGGTGCCTCTGCGCAGGCGCCGAAGGCCAGTTATCAAGGCAAGCCTGTGCTGGTGGTCAAGGAACAGAACAACTGGCTGGCGATTGTCGGTGTGCCGCTGACGGTTAAACCGGGCACGCAGCAGGTCAGCAGTGGCGGTCGCACTCTGAATTTCAACGTTGGTAACAAGAAGTACCCGGAACAGCACATCACCCTGAAGAACACGCAGCAGGTCAATCCGAACCCGGAGAATCTCAAGCGCATCGAGGGTGAGTTGGCCGAACAGATCCAGGCTTACCGCAGCTTCAGCCCGAACACCCCGAGCAATCTGTTGCTGGACAAACCGGTCAACGGCCCGCTGTCGAGCAAGTTCGGCGTGCGCCGGTTCTTCAACGGTGAAGAGCGCAATCCTCACGCCGGCCTGGACTTCGCAGTGCCTGCAGGTACGCCAATCAAGACCCCG
Source organism: Pseudomonas sp. LBUM1645 (assembly GCF_059716185.1). Taxonomy (NCBI): domain Bacteria; kingdom Pseudomonadati; phylum Pseudomonadota; class Gammaproteobacteria; order Pseudomonadales; family Pseudomonadaceae; genus Pseudomonas; species Pseudomonas sp. LBUM1645. The sequence continues at coordinate 1,162,709 of NZ_CP166811.1, read as the reverse complement.
GCTGCCGGCAAGGTGATCCTGATCGGCAACTACTTTTTCAACGGCAACACGGTGTTTGTCGACCATGGACAGGGCTTTATCAGCATGTTCTGCCACATGTCGAAGATTGATGTGCAGGTTGGCCAGCAACTGGCCCGTGGTGGAGTGGTTGGGAAAGTCGGCTCAACCGGGCGCGCGACCGGGCCGCATATGCACTGGAACGTCAGCCTGAATGATGCGCGGGTTGATCCAGCGATTTTCATTGGGGCGTTTCAGCCATAAATAGTTGTTGAGGCTACCGGCCTCATCGCGAGCAAGCTCGCTCCCACACTTGATCGGCGTGAATGCAAATTTTGTATTCACCAAAAATCCAATGTGGGAGCGAGCTTGCTCGCGATGGGGGCATCACAGGCGACCACTTATTCCGCCTCAAGGTCCTCAATCCCGTGGATTTCCCTGTGCGCCAGGCACTCTTTGATCCACGCCTGAGTTTCCTCCGAGAAACCCGCCAACTCTTCAGCGCTGATCAACTCATGAGTACACAGCCCCAGCAAGTGAGCAGGCGCCTCATTGCGTGAGTGCCTGAACACGTCGAACGCCCAATACAGCTCCTGTTGACCCGCCTTCAGCCTTTCCTCACTGGCTTCAATACGCTCGTAAGGTGCAATGCTTTTATCCAGCACTATGCGCTCGACCTCGTCCATGATCCGGATGCATAGCCGCTCATGGGCCACCGGACGCAACGCGCTATAAAGCTTCCAATCTGACTCGTTCATTGCCGACTCCTGCCTGCCAGTAGTCCTTGGTGAGGCTTTAAGAATAGTCGCGCTGACACGCCCCATCACCGAAAGCCTTCAATTGCGCATCGCTCAAACCTCGCGCAAACATAAAAACAATCACCACCCTTCACCGCAATAAAATCTCGATAACCACGACTTTTCGAGGATTCCTCTCAATTTTTTTCGACCGCTTGCCATCCTTCACCCTCGCGGTTAGGGTTGAAGGCATGAAAACCTCTCACACCCTCATTCAGCTTCGCCAGCACCGCAGCCTGTGCCTTGTCAGTGCACGACTGCCAGGCTGAATCGCGGTGCCTCGTCCTACGCTTTATCCCCAGAACATTTGATCCACCGGCAGGCCGCCTTTTTTCGGCCCACACAATAAGGATTTCCCGATGAGCATGCTCAAAGACCCGTCTTCGAAATACCGCGCGTTCCCGACCATCGACATCCCGGACCGCACCTGGCCGTCGAAGACCATTACTGCCGCACCGATCTGGTGCAGCTCCGACCTTCGTGATGGTAACCAGTCGTTGATCGAGCCAATGGACGCGGTCAAGAAGCTGCGTTTCTGGAAAACCCTGGTGTCGGTCGGCGTGAAAGAAATCGAAGCGTCGTTCCCGGCGGCTTCGCAAACCGACTTCGACTTCGTGCGTACCCTGATCGAAGGCAACCACATCCCGGACGACACCACCATTCAGGTGCTGACCCAGGGTCGTGAAGATTTGATCGAGCGCACCTTCGAATCCCTGCGCGGGGCGAAAAAAGCCATCGTTCACCTGTACAACGCCACCTCTCCTTCCTTCCGTCGCATTGTCTTCAACCAGGACAAGGAAGGGGTCAAGGCTATCGCGGTGAACGCTGCCAAGCTGTTCGTCAAATATGCCGCCCAGCAGCCAAACACCGAGTGGACCTTCGAGTACTCGCCGGAAACCTTCAGCGCCACCGAGCTCGAGTTCGCCAAAGAAGTCTGCGACGCAGTCATCGAAGTCTGGAACCCGACGCCTGAGCACAAGGTGATTCTCAACCTGCCAGCCACCGTCGAATGCGCGACCCCGAACATCTATGCCGACCAGATCGAATGGTTCGGCCGTCACATCAACCGTCGTGACAGCGTGATCATCAGCCTGCACACCCACAACGACCGTGGCACTGGCGTTGCGGCTACCGAATTGGGCCTGATGGCCGGCGCCGACCGTGTCGAAGGCTGCCTGTTCGGCAACGGCGAACGTACCGGTAACGTCGACCTCGTGACCGTGGCGCTGAACCTCTACACCCAAGGCATTCACCCTGAGCTGGACTTCTCCGACATCGACGGCGTGCGCAAAGTCGTCGAAGAATGCAACCAGATCCAGGTGCACCCACGCCACCCGTACGTCGGCGACCTGGTTCACACCGCATTCTCCGGCTCCCACCAGGACGCCATCCGCAAGGGCTTCGCCCAGCAGAAACCGGACGCCCTGTGGGAAGTGCCGTACTTGCCGATCGACCCGGCCGATATCGGCCGCAGCTACGAGGCGGTAATCCGCGTCAACAGCCAGTCGGGCAAGGGCGGTATCGCTTACCTGCTGGAACAGGAATACGGCATCAGCTTGCCGCGTCGCATGCAGATCGAGTTCAGCCAGGTCGTACAGCGTGAAACCGACCGTCTGGGCCTCGAGATGACGGCTCAGCAGATCCACGCATTGCTGCACAGCGAGTACTTGCAGGCCAACACCCCGTACGCGCTGGTCAGCCATCGCCTGCAGGAAGAAAACGGTCACAGCGCCGTCGAAGTGGAAGTCTCTGGTAAAGGTCAGGGTGAAACCAACCTGCACTGGCGTGGCAAGGGCAACGGTGCCCTGGAAGCGCTGGTGGCCGGTCTGCCGATTCCGGTTGAAATCATGGACTACAACGAACACGCCCTCGGTTCGGGCACCAACGCCAAGGCCGCGGCCTACATCGAGCTGCGTGTGAACGGTGAACGTGCGGTGCACGGTGTTGGTATCGATGAAAACATCACCACCGCCAGCTTCAAGGCTTTGTTCAGCGCGCTTAACCGCTCCCTGAGCCAGCCGGAAGCGAAAGCGGCGTAAGCCTTCGCTGAAACGTAAAAGGCCCCTAGGTGCGAACCTCGGGGCCTTTTTGTTTGCCTGCAAATTATGCAGTGGCTGTCATGGCCTCATCGCGAGCAAGCTCGCTCCCACAGTAGATCTGGGTGTACATATAACTTGTGTTCACATCGATCAACTGTGGGAGCGAGCTTGCTCGCGATGAGGCCAGTTCAGACAGCGAAAATCTCAGGTGAACTCGAACGTATCCGCATCCAGATTCGCCGGAAAGCGTGTGCGATAAGCCGCCAGTTCCGCCGCGTCCAGAACGACCTTGAACACCCCGTCAGCCTCGCCCGCACTGAGTAACGTCTCGCCCTGAAAATCCAGCACCTGGCTGTCACCGGTATACGCAAAACCTTTACCGTCAGTACCAATGCGATTCACCGCCGCTACGTAGCAAAGATTTTCAATCGCCCGCGCTGGCAGCAAACGGTTCCAGTGCTGACGCCGTGCCCCCGGCCAGTTGGCGGTGTACAGCAGCAAATCGGTGTCCTGAGCATCGCGGCTCCAGACCGGGAAGCGCAGGTCGTAGCAAATCAGCGGACGCACTCGCCAACCCTTGAGTTCGAACTGCACCTGTCGCTCGCCGGGGGTGAAGTGGTTGTGCTCGCCGGCCATGCGGAACAGATGGCGCTTGTCGTAGTGCCACACCTCCCCATCCGGTCGCGCCCACAACAGGCGATTGCGATGGCTGCCGTCAGCTGCCTGGACGATCACGCTGCCGGTGATCACTGCATCCAGTTTCGCTGCCTGAACCCGCAGCCATTTGCTGGTCGGACCGTTTTCCGACTCGGCAAGGGTCTCGGACTCCATCGAGAAACCGGTGGTGAACATCTCCGGCAGGATGATCAGGTCAGCGCCGCGAGCCTGTTCCAGCAACGACTCGAAATGCTCCAGGTTGGCCTGACGATCGTGCCAGGCCAGGGTGGTCTGGATCAGCGCGATGTTCAGATTGGGCAGTGCACTCAGATCACGCATAGTTTTGCCGCTGCTTCACGCAGGGTCTCCTCGCGTTTGGCGAAGCACAGGCGCACCAGGCGCTGGCCTTCGGGTGGAGTCTGGTAGAACACCGAGATCGGGATGCTTGCCACGCCATGTTCGCGGGTCATCCACAACGCCATCTCGACATCATTGAGGTCCGGGCGGATCTGCGAGTAATCGACCAATTGGAAATACGTGCCGGCCACTCGGGTGAAACTGAAGCGCGACGGCGCCAACAGATCGCAGAACAGATCGCGCTTGGCCTGATAGAAAGCCGGCAGTTCTTCAACGTGTTCCGGGTGCTCGGCCATGAAGTCGGCCAAGGCGTATTGCAACGGCGTCACGCCGCAGAAACTGACGTATTGGTGAACCTTGCGCAGCTCCGCTGTGAGGGCCGGCGGTGCGACCACGTAGCCGGTTTTCCAGCCAGTGACGTGATAGGTCTTGCCAAAGGAACTGACCACGAATGCTCGCGGATACAGTTCTTCGTGATTCAGCACGCTGACGTGAGGCACGCCATCGAACACCAGGTGTTCGTAGACCTCATCACTGATGACATAGATGTCGCGGTCGCGAATCAACGCCGCCAGCTGATCCAGCTCGGCACGACTGATCAGTGCACCGCTTGGGTTATGTGGGGTGTTGAGGATGATCATCCGCGTGCGCGGCGTAATGGCTTCACCCAGCTTCTGGAAGTCGATGGCGAAGTCATTCAGGCCCAACTGCACGTGAACGCAGCGACCACCGGCCAGTTCAACCGAAGGTTCATAACTGTCGTAGGCCGGATCGAACACGATCACTTCGTCGCCGCTGTGGATAACCGCTTGAATGGCGCAAAAAATCGCCTGGGTTGCACCGGGCGTGACTGTCACTTCATGGTCGGCATCCACATTGACGCCGTAGCTGCGGGCAATCTTCGCCGCAATCTGCTGACGCAATGCCGGAAGGCCGGTCATCGGCGAATACTGGTTATGGCCACTGGCGATATGCCGACCGACCGCATCGCACAGGGCCTGCGGCGCATCGAAATCGGGAAAACCCTGGGACAGATTCAGCGCCCCGGTTTGCGCCGCGAGCTGAGACATCTGAGTGAAGATAGTGATGCCGACATTCGGCAGCTTACTGGTGATCATCGGTGATTCCCTGCTCTACACCCGGCTCTACGGCGGCGCGGGAGAGCCCGAGGATAGCCCATCCAGCGCCCATAAAAAAAGGGCGCCTGCTGGCGCCCTTCCTTCAAAACATTCACACATAACCTGTGGCGAGGGAGCTTGCTCCCGCTGGAGCGCGTAGCGGTCCCAATATCTGCAACCGAGATCGTTCAGGTAGAACGCGTCGGCCGGTTTTGCGACTGCTGCGCAGTCGAGCGGGAGCAAGCTCCCTCGCCACATTAGCCCACACACAAATGTGTGTTGGGCTGTGAATCAGCGCTTGTCGCGGCGCTTCTTGTCGGCTTTCTTGTGGTGCGACATCATCCGACGCTTCTTGTTGACCTGGCGGTCGGTGAGCGAATTCTTGTTGCCTTCGTACGGGTTCTCGCCGCCCTTGAACTCGATGCGGATCGGAGTACCGACCAGCTTCAAGACACGACGATAAGTGTTTTCCAGATAGCGCACGTAAGACTTCGGCACTTTCTCGATCTGGTTACCGTGAATCACGATGATCGGCGGGTTAGCACCACCCAAGTGGGCATAACGCAGCTTGATCCGACGGTTGTTGACCATCGGTGGCGCGTGCTCACCAACCGCATCTTCCAGAATCGTGGTCAGGCGGTTGGTTGGCCAGCGGGTGACCGCAGACTTGAACGAGTTCTGTACGGAGGCGTAGAGGTTGCCCACGCCCGTGCCGTGCAGGGCCGAGATGAAGTGGATGTCGGCGTAGTCAACGAAGAACAGTCGACGTTGCAGCTCGACCTTCACGAAGTCGCGCTCGCTCGGCGTCATGCCGTCCCACTTGTTGATCGCGATCACCAGCGCACGACCCGACTCAATGGCGAAGCCCAGCAGGTTGAGATCGTGATCGACCACGCCTTCGCGGGCGTCCATCACAAAGATCACCACGTTGGCGTCTTTGATCGCTTGCAGGGTTTTGACCACGGAGAATTTTTCGACTTCTTCGTGGATCTTGCCGCGCTTGCGCACACCAGCGGTGTCGATCAGCGTGTACTTCTCGTCGTTACGCTCGAACGGGATGTAGATACTGTCGCGGGTGGTGCCGGGTTCGTCATACACGATCACCCTGTCTTCACCGAGCATGCGGTTGACCAGCGTCGACTTGCCGACGTTCGGACGGCCGATGATCGCGATCTTGATCCCGTCTTTTTCGCTAGGGCCAGGAATGCGCTTGGCTTCCTCGCCTTCGGCAACGATCTCTTCCTCGCCTTCTTCCAGCTCGTCATCGTCTTTCGGGAAGTCGCTGAGGGCGATTTCCAGCATCTGGGTGATGCCACGACCATGAGCACCGGCGATCGGGATCGCGTGGCCCATGCCCAACGGGGCGAATTCGGCGCGGGCCATTTCAGGGTCGATGTTGTCGACCTTGTTGGCAACCACGTAAGAACGCTTGTTACGTTTGCGCAAATGCTCGGCGATCATCTGGTCGGCGGCGGTGAAACCGGCCTTGGCATCTACCAGGAACAGAACGACATCCGCTTCTTCAATGGCCAGCAGCGACTGCTCGGCCATTTTTTCGTCCATACCGTGCTCGTCACCGGAGATACCGCCGGTGTCGACCAGAATGTAGGAACGCCCTTGCCACTTGGCCTCACCGTATTGGCGATCACGGGTCAGACCGGACAAGTCGCCGACGATGGCGTCGCGAGTCCTGGTCAGGCGGTTGAACAAGGTGGACTTGCCGACGTTCGGTCGGCCCACCAGGGCGATTACGGGAACCATGCGGCTCTCCACTTCGTTATTTCAGAAAATACAAAAGCCGCTGCGAGGCAGCGGCTGGTGCTCGGGGCAGCGCTTGAGGGCGCTGCGAACCCCGTCGAACGGGGCTGCCTGGGGTTTAACCCCAAGCATAGTCAAACCTTTACTTAATGGTCAGGGCTTCCAGCTTGCCGCTGTTGCCATACAGATAAATCGTGTCACCCACCACCAGCGGACGGGCACGCAGGCCGTCGCTGTCGATGCGCTCGCGGCCGACGAAACGACCGTCCACCTGGCTCAGCAGATGCAGGTAACCTTCCATATCACCGACTGCAACGTAGCTGGAGAACACTTCCGGAGCCGACAGTTGACGACGGGCCAGCGAATCGTTGCTCCACAAGGCTGTGGTGGAACGTTCGTCGACGCCTTCAACGGTGCCCGAAGACAGGCTCACGTAGACGCTGCCAAAACCCTGGGCGACACCGGCATAGCTGGAAGCATCACGCTGCCAAAGCTGACGACCGCTTTGCAGATCCAGTGCAGCAACGCGACCCTGGTAGCTGGCGACGTACAGCGTTTCGCCGGAAAGCAGCAGGCCACCGTCGATATCGACAACGCGCTCCAGTTCCGAACGACCTTGTGGAATCGCTACACGTTGTTCCCACACCGGCACGCCGTTGGAAATATCGAGAGCGACCACTTTACCGGTCGACAGACCAGCCACCGCGAGGCGGTTGGTGACGATCGGCGCACTGGTGCCGCGCAGGGTCAATACCGCCGGAGTACTGTCGTACAACCAGCGCTGGGTGCCGGTAGCGGCATCCAGACCGATCAGACGGTCATCCTGAGTCTGAACTACAACGACATCACCGTTGTTGGCCGGCGGTGCGAGGACTTCACTGGACACGCGAGCGCGCCATTTCTCTTCACCGTTGATGGCGTCCAGGGCAACGATTTCACCCTTGATCGTACCGATCAGGAGCAGACCGTAACTGACGCCGACAGCGCCGGAAACAGGCAGTTCGAGATCTTTCTTCCATTTGACGTCGCCATTGCTGCGATCCATCGCCATCACCACACCGGTGACGTCGGCGGCATAGATGGTATCGCCATCGATCGCCGGAACCAGCATGTTGTACGAATCGCCCTGACCGTCACCGATCGAACGACTCCACTGCTTGTGCAGAACCACTTCTTCTTTAAAGTCGGTCAACTCGGCCGGTGGCAGTTCTTTTTTGCTGTTGCTGCTGCAACCCGCGGCCAATATGGCCAGAGCCAGCAATGCTGCATGTTTCCAACGAATCACGTCACGCATCCCCTTTGGCCAGGTCGTCCAGCTTGATTTGTAGGCCACCCACTGCCGCTTCATCCGACAGTGCCGCCTTGGCTTTTTGATACGCTGCGTTCGCTTCATCGGTACGACCCAACTGCACCAGCAGGTCGCCTTTGAGTTCTTCGCGAGTGGCCAGGAATGCTTTATCGGCATCGCCTTCGAGCAGTTTCAGGGCTTCATCGGCCTTGTTCTGCGCGGCCAGCACCTGCGCCAGACGCTGACGAGCAATTTCGCCCAGCGCCGGGTTGGCCGGTTTGGCAACAATGGCTTTCAGCTCGCTGGCTGCGTCATCCAGCTTGCCGCTGTCGACCGCGACTTTTGCCACGAACAGGCTGCCGTACTGCGCGTAAGCGCTACCGCCGAACTCGCTGTTGAGCTTGCCGGCCAGGTCCGCAACACGGGCGGCATCAGGCTTGCCGTCTGGCGTCAGCGTGGTTTCCAGCAGTTGCTGATAGAGCATCGAGGCGCCTTGCGACTGATTGCTCTGATACTTGTGAAAGGCCTGCCAGCCGAACACGATGACCAGCGCCAACAGGCCGCCAGTGACCAGGGGCTTGCCGTTGCGTGTCCACCAGTCCTTCAAATCCGACAGCTGTTCGTCTTCGGTACTCGACACCCCAATACTCCTTAATCGCTAAATCGGCTGTTTGACAGCTTCAACCCTGCACGACGCAGGTGGCCAGGTGTGCAGCAAGCGCATCCCAGGCAATGCTTTGTTGTTCGCCCTGGCCACGCAGGGGTTTGAAACCTACCACTTGCTGGGCCATTTCGTCGTCACCGAGGATCAGCGCGTACAACGCACCGCTCTTGTCGGCTTTCTTGAACTGGCTTTTGAAGCTACCGGCGCCGGCATTCACTTGCAGGCGCAGGTTGGGCAATTGATCACGGACACGTTCACTCAGGGCTAGACCGGCCAACTCGGCGGCTTCACCGAAAGCGCAGAGGTAAACGTCGACCTGACGGGAAATCTCTTCCGGGATCTGCTCCAGGGTTTCAAGCAGCAGCACCAGGCGCTCGATGCCCATGGCGAAACCAACGCCCGGGGTCGGCTTGCCGCCCATCTGCTCCACCAGACCGTCGTAACGACCACCGGCACACACGGTGCCTTGGGCGCCCAGCTTGTCGGTGACCCATTCGAAAACGGTCTTGCTGTAGTAATCAAGCCCGCGAACCAGCTTCGGGTTGATCACGTAAGGAATGCCGGCGGCGTCCAGGCGAGCCTTGAGACCCTCGAAGTGCACGCGGGATTCTTCGTCGAGGTAGTCGGCCATTTTCGGCGCGTCGACCAGGACGGCTTGAGTGTCAGCGTTCTTGGTATCCAGGACCCGCAAAGGGTTGGTTTTCAGACGGCGCTGGCTGTCTTCGTCCAGCTTGTCCAGGTGGGCCGAAAGGAACTCGACCAGCGCCTCGCGATAACGACCGCGGGACTCGGCAGTGCCCAGGCTGTTGAGTTCGAGCTTGACCGCATCACGGATGCCCAGCTCGCCCCACAGGCGCCAGGTCAGCACGATCAGCTCGGCATCGATGTCCGGACCGTCAAGGTTGAAGACTTCGCAACCGATCTGGTGGAACTGGCGATAACGGCCTTTCTGCGGACGTTCGTGGCGGAACATCGGACCGATGTACCAGAGTTTCTGCACCTGACCACCGCCGGTGATGCCGTGCTCGAGCACCGCACGCACGCAGGCCGCTGTGCCTTCGGGGCGCAGGGTCAGGGAGTCGCCGTTGCGGTCGTCGAAGGTGTACATCTCTTTTTCGACGATGTCGGTTACTTCACCGATGGAGCGCTTGAACAGCTCGGTGAACTCGACGATCGGCATGCGGATCTGCTTGTAACCGTAGTTATCCAGCAAACGCGAGACGGTACCTTCGAAATGACGCCACAGGGGAGTCTGCTCGGGCAGGATGTCGTTCATGCCACGTATGGCTTGCAGAGACTTGCTCACTATAAATCCTTAAATTCGTTCGACTCAGCCGCGCGCAATGACTGCTGCGTCAGCTTCGACCTTTTCGGCCGCTTTCTGACGGATCAAGCGTTCAAGCTCATCCACCAGATTGTCATTCGTCAGTTTCTGCGACGGCTTGCCGTCGATGTAAATCAGGTTTGGCGTGCCGCCGGTCAAGCCGATATGGGCTTCCTTGGCTTCGCCCGGTCCGTTGACCACGCAACCAATGACCGCAACATCCAATGGCACCAGCAAGTCTTCAAGGCGCCCTTCCAGCTCGTTCATGGTTTTGACCACATCGAAGTTCTGCCGCGAGCAGCTCGGGCAGGCGATGAAGTTAATGCCACGGGAACGCAGATGCAGGGATTTGAGAATGTCGTAGCCGACTTTCACTTCCTCGACCGGGTCGGCCGCCAACGAGATGCGAATAGTATCGCCAATCCCTTCGGCGAGCAGCATACCGAGGCCCACGGCGGATTTCACCGTGCCTGAACGCAAACCACCGGCTTCGGTGATGCCCAGGTGCAGCGGCTGGACGATTTCCTTGGCCAGCAAGCGGTAAGCGGCGACGGCCATGAACACGTCGGAGGCTTTCACGCTGACCTTGAAGTCCTGGAAATTCAGGCGTTCAAGATGCTCAACGTGACGCAAAGCAGACTCGACCAGCGCAGCCGGGGTCGGCTCGCCGTATTTCTTTTGCAGGTCTTTTTCCAGGGAACCGGCGTTCACGCCGATGCGGATAGGAATCCCGCGATCACGGGCGGCATCGACTACCGCACGCACGCGGTCTTCGCGACCGATGTTGCCCGGGTTGATTCGCAGGCAGTCAACGCCCAGTTCGGCTACGCGCAGAGCGATCTTGTAGTCGAAGTGGATGTCGGCAACCAAAGGTACTTTGACCAGCTTCTTGATCTTGCCGAAGGCTTCAGCGGCATCCATGTCGGGCACGGAAATGCGCACGATATCGACGCCAGCCGCTTCCAGACGATTGATCTGGGCCACGGTGGCAGCGACGTCATTGGTGTCGCTGTTGGTCATGCTCTGCACAGCGATAGGCGCATCGCCGCCAACGGGCACGTTACCGACCCAGATTTTGCGGGATTCGCGACGTTTGATTGGAGATTCGCCGTGCATGACTTATTGACCCAACTTCAGGCGAGCAGTCTCGCCACTGGTGAACGGAGCGACATCAACCACCTGTCCGTTGTAGCTGACCTGCGCGCCACGGGCGAAGCCCAGACGCACGGTAAACGGTGGCTTGCCGCTCACGGAAACGTTTTCGCCTTTACGCTTGAGACCGCTCAACAGCACCTTGCCGGAGCCATCGCTCACTTGCGTCCAGCAATCGGCAGTGAATTGCAGCTGAACCTTGCCTTGGCCGGCAACCGGAGCAGCCGCGGCTGGAGCGGGAATGGTCGGAGTAACCGAAGCGCTCGCAGGCGGGGTCGATACAACAGGAGCAGTCGGGGCTGTCGCGACTGGAGTCGCGACAACTGGAGCGGTGCTGTGGGCAGGTGCAACAGGCGTTGGCGCTGGTGCAACCGGTGCAGCAGGCGCAGTCGCTTCAGCTTCGGTCGACGCATCAGTCGAAGTCTCGGCTTGCGGCAACGCAAGCGCGGTTCCACCTTCAGCTTGACCTTCCGCGACGGCCTGGTCTTCCGGCTCGTCCAGCGGATGGATCTGGGTGGTGCCGTCAGCGCCTTCGACTTCAACGTGTTCCGGGCTCAGGCTGGTCACGTCTTTGGTGCGCAATGAGGTTTGATCCTGCCACCAGACAAATCCACCACCAATCACTGCGATCAGCAACAGCAGGCTGACAATTCGCAAAATAGTGTGGGAAACCCGAACCGGCTCTTCGATACGCCCCAGGCTATGAACGTTGCTGCCCTGGGAGTCGGTGCCGGTGGATTGGTCGAACTGTTGGACCAGTACGGTTTGATCCATGCCGAGCAATTTCGCGTAGGCGCGAATATAACCGCGAGCAAAGGTATGCCCAGGCAGCTTGTCGAAAGCGCCGGCTTCCAGATTGCTCAGGGAATTGACGGTGAGGTTGAGCTTGAGGGCCACTTCGGCCAGCGACCAGCCATTGCTTTCGCGAGCCTGGCGCAAAGTCTCACCGGGATTAACGCGATTCGCTGCTACAACTTCGGGATGCGCCGCTTTCATCATTGCTCCGACAGGTATTGCTGATATTCCGGCGTACCGGGATAGAGTCGTTTTAGTTGCAGGCCAAAACTGGCGGCCTTGTCGCGATCATCAAACACTTTTGCCAGCCGAACGCCGAGCAATAGACTACGTGCATTTTGCTCGGTGAGCTGGCTAAAACGATCGTAATAGTCACGCGCGGGCACATAATGCCTGTCTTCGAAGGACAACTCAGCCATTTCCAGCAATGCTCTTGGCTGTTGGCGATTCAAACGCAGGGATTTTTCCAGCTGCTGCTGCGCCAGATCGCGCTGCCCCAGCTTCGAAGCGGTCATTCCAAGGTTCTCGAACACCCGCGAACGCTCAGGATACAAGGTATCGGCGGCGGCCTGTTCAAAGCGCTCGTACGCCTCTTTGTACCGTTTCTCTTCGTAAAGAAAACTGCCGTAGTTGTTCAGGATTCGCGCATCGTTGGGGCGGGAAGACAGCGCCTTGCGAAAATGCTGATCCGCCAGCTCCGGCTCCATCTCGGCCTGGAATACCAGACCCAGCGCAGCGTTGGCATCCGGATCCGAGTCATCCAGATCCAGCGCTTTCTTCAACGGTACTTTCGCCCGTTCGGTCATGCCCTGCTGCAAGTACCCCAAGCCCAGCTGCACATAGGCAACGCGCGCCTCATCGCGGCCCTTGCTGGTCTTCATCGGGTTGAAATCGCCCGACAGGACACAACCAGCACACAGGCTGGCCAACAGCAAAAGCAGCGCGAAGCGCAGGGACATAGAGATCCTCTCTTAATTATTGTTCGCAGCGTTCTGTGCGATATCGTTTTCGGCGCTTAACTCACGCACGGCGATATAACGCTCGCTGCGACGGGTGCGATCCAGCACCTGTCCTACCAATTGGCCACACGCGGCATCGATGTCTTCACCGCGAGTGGTGCGTACGGTGACATTGAAGCCGGCATGGTGAAGCTGATCCTGGAAACGACGAATCGCGTTATTGCTCGGACGCTCGTAACCGGAATGCGGGAACGGGTTGAACGGAATCAGGTTGATCTTGCACGGGATGTTCTTGAGCAACTCGATCATTTCAACGGCATGTTCAACCTTGTCGTTGATGTCCTTGAGCAAGGTGTACTCAATGGTCAGCACGCGCTTCTCGCCCAGGGACGACATGTAGCGCTGGCACGACTCGAGCAGCATCTTAAGCGGATACTTCTTGTTGATCGGTACCAATTGGTTACGCAATGCGTCGTTCGGTGCGTGCAGGGACAACGCCAGGGAGACGTCGATGTGCTTGGACAGCTCATCGATCATCGGCACCACACCCGATGTAGACAGGGTTACGCGGCGCTTGGAGATCCCATAGCCCAGGTCATCCATCATCAGATGCATGGCAGCCACGACGTTGTCGAAGTTCAGCAGCGGCTCACCCATGCCCATCATCACCACGTTGGTGATGGCACGGTCGGCGGTCGCCGGGATGCTGCCGAACGATTTATTGGCAATCCACACCTGGCCGATGACTTCGGCGGCAGTGAGGTTGCTGTTGAAACCTTGCTTGCCGGTGGAGCAGAAACTGCAATCCAGGGCACAGCCTGCCTGGGACGAAACGCACAAAGTGCCGCGTTTGCCCTGGGGAATGTACACGGTCTCGACGCAGCTGCCGGACGCCACGCGCACCACCCACTTACGGGTGCCGTCGGTGGAGATATCCTCGCTAACCACTTCAGGACCACGAACCTCGGCAATAACCTTGAGCTTGTCGCGCAAGGCCTTGCTGACGTTCGTCATGGCGTCGAAATCATCGACGCCAAGGTGGTGAATCCATTTCATTACCTGACCGGCACGGAAACGCTTCTCCCCGATTGAGTCGAAGAATTTTTCCATTTCCAGCTGAGTCAGACCCAGCAGGTTGGTTTTTACAGTCGATGTAGTCATGGATTCACCTTCACTCTTAAGCCAATGCTTAGCGAGTGGTTACTTCAGTAGCTGCGAAGAAGTACGAGATTTCGCGAGCAGCAGCGGCTTCGGAGTCCGAACCGTGTACAGCGTTGGCGTCGATCGAATCAGCGAAGTCAGCGCGGATGGTACCGGCAGCAGCTTCTTTAGGGTTGGTAGCGCCCATCAGCTCACGGTTCAGAGCGATAGCGTTTTCGCCTTCCAGAACCTGAACGACAACCGGACCGGAGATCATGAAAGCAACCAGGTCGTTGAAGAAACCACGAGCGCTGTGCTCAGCGTAGAAGCCTTCAGCTTCAGCTTTGGACAGTTGCTTCAGTTTCGAAGCTACAACGCGCAGGCCAGCTTTTTCGAAACGAGTGGTGATCTCGCCGATAACGTTTTTTGCAACAGCGTCAGGCTTGATGATGGAGAAAGTACGTTGAACAGCCATGGTGTAACTCCAGAAACGGTAATTTGCGAAAAATTAAACCCGCGAATTATACGCGGGTTCTTTGGTATTGCCTAACTGCGTACGGCGCAGACTCAGTCTGCTTCTTCGATCCAGGCGGCCTGAATGGCTTCAAGCACCTTCTCGCCACCGCGGGTCGGATCATCACTGAACTCCGGCAATGCCAGCACCCATTTGTGCAGATCGACGAAGTTCACGTAACGCGGGTCCACATCCGGCTTGGATTCAGCCAGTTGGATCGCGATTTCCAGCACATCAACCCATTTCAGACTCATTTCAGTTCCTTGAATCAGTGCGGCGCTTCGGCCGCATGGTTGAGCGAGTATTTCGGAATTTCGACAGTCAGGTCTTCATTTCCGACGATCGCCTGACAGCCTAGACGCGATTGCGCCTCCAGACCCCAGGCACGATCAAGAAAGTCTTCTTCCAGCTCATCCGCTTCTTCCAGCGAGTCGAAACCTTCGCGGATGATGCAGTGGCAGGTGGTGCAGGCGCAGACGCCGCCACAGGCGCTTTCCATCTCGATATGGTGTTCGTGGGCCAGCTCGAGAATGGATGTGCCAGGCTCAGCCTCCACAACCATACCTTCCGGGCAGAACTTATCGTGTGGCAGAAAAATGACCTGCGGCATCGTTATTCCTCAATCTCATTCAGGTTGCGCCCCGCCAGCGCGGCTTTCACCGTCGAGTCCAGGCGGCGGGCAGCAAAGGCGTCGGTCACTTGCGACAGACGCTTGGTCTGCTGCTCGATGGCGTAACCATCGGTGCCTTTCATCAATTCGGTCAGTTCCTGCATCTGCAATTCGATGACCATGCGCTCTTCGGCGTCGAGCAAGCGCTCGCCATCGACATCGAGGGCGCCCTGCACCGCTTCGATCAGGCGCTGGGCATCGACCTGCTGCTCACGCAACACTCGAGCGACCTTGTCGTCGTTGGCGTGCTGGAACGAGTCCTTGAGCATCTTGGCAATTTCGCCATCCGTCAGACCGTAGGACGGTTTGACCTGGATGCTGGCCTCAATACCCGAACCCAGCTCACGGGCAGAAACACTGAGCAGACCGTCGGCATCGACCTGGAAGGTGACGCGAATCTTCGCCGCACCCGCCACCATCGCCGGAATGCCGCGCAATTCGAAACGTGCCAGGGAACGGCAGTCGCTGATCAGCTCGCGCTCGCCCTGCAATACGTGGATCGCCATGGCCGACTGGCCATCTTTATAAGTCGTGAAGTCCTGAGCGCGGGCGACAGGGATGGTGGTGTTGCGTGGAATCACCTTCTCCATCAGTCCGCCCATGGTTTCCAGCCCCAGGGACAACGGAATCACGTCAAGCAACAGCAACTCATCGCCATCACGCTTGTTGCCAGCCAGAGTATCGGCCTGGATCGCGGCACCAATGGCCACCACTTGATCCGGATCGATTTCGGTCAGCGGCTCGCGACCGAAGGCTTCTGCGACGGCTTCGCGGACGCGAGGCACGCGAGTCGAACCGCCGACCATGACCACGGCATGCACTTCTTCCAGCTCGATGCCGGAATCACGCACAGCGCGGCGACAGGCTCTCAGACTGCGAGCAACCATCGGCTCGATCAGCGCATTAAAGGCTTCACGGGTCAGCTCGGCTTTCCAGTCGCCATAAGCGACTTCAACGGTCGAGGTATTGGTCAGGGCTTCTTTGGCCGCACAAGCGGTTTGCAGCAGATGGCGTTGCGCACCCGGATCGAGGTCGGCGGACAGACCGGCGCTCTCGATAATCCAGCCAGCGATTGCGTGGTCGAAGTCATCGCCGCCCAGCGCGCTGTCGCCGCCAGTAGCCAAAACCTCAAACACACCGCCGGTCAGGCGCAGAATTGAAATATCAAAGGTGCCGCCACCCAGGTCATAAATAGCGACCAGGCCTTCAGCGTGCTGATCCAGACCGTAAGCCACAGCGGCAGCGGTTGGTTCATTGAGCAAACGCAGTACGTTCAGACCGGCCAGCTTGGCCGCATCCTTGGTGGCTTGACGCTGAGCATCGTCGAAATAGGCCGGAACGGTGATCACCGCGCCTACCAGTTCGCCACCCAACGTCGCTTCGGCGCGCTGACGCAGCACCTTAAGGATATCGGCGGAAACTTCGACCGGGCTTTTCGGGCCCTGAATCGTGTCGATGAACGGCATGTGCGATTCGCCGCCGACAAAGCGATACGGCAGTTGATCGCCCAATTGCTTGACGTCGGACAGACCACGACCCATCAAGCGCTTGACCGACAGCACGGTGTTCAAAGGGTCGGTGGCGGCAGCCAGCCTGGCCGACTCGCCGACTTCGACGCGATCAGCGTGGTAGCGCACGGCAGACGGCAGGATGACCTGCCCGTCAGCGTCAGCCAGAGGTTCGGAAAGACCACTGCGCAATGCAGCGACCAGCGAATTGGTAGTGCCCAAGTCGATCCCCACAGCCAGACGACGCTGGTGCGGTTGAGGACTTTGGCCGGGTTCGGCGATCTGCAGTAGGGCCATCGTTATCAGGACTTATCTGTATATCAGGCGTGCGACCGGAGCGGCACTGGGTTAATCGTCGAGGCGCTCTTCTAACTGGCGCACTTCGTAGGTGAGCTTGTCGAGGAACTGCATGCGCCGCATCAGGCGTTCGGCCTGTTCACGTTGCGCAGCATCATCCCAACAGGCTGCGAAGCTTTCGTTCAGTTCATCCTGCGCAGTCTTCAGGCGACGCTTGAACACTGCAACACCCGCCAGGTCGGCGCTGTCTTGCAGGTCTTCGAGCTCTTCACGCAGCTCCATCTGCTGCAGAAGAAACTCCGGATCATGCACCGTGACCTCCAGCGGCAGCTCGCGACCGCCCATGGCGAGCAAGTAACGCGCGCGCTTTGGGGGACTTTTGAGCGTCTGGTAGGCCTCGTTGAGGCTCGCGGATTGCTCTAGCGCCAGCCGCTGCTCGCGCTCGGAAGCGTCTGCAAAGCGGTCCGGATGAACACCACGCGCCAACTCACGGTAGCGCGTGGCCAACTGATCGAGATCCAGACGGAAGCTCGGTTTCAGCTCAAATAAAGCGAAATGACAAGGAGTACCCACGCGCAGCCTCAGATGTTGAAGCTTTCGCCGCAGCCACATTCACCGCGTACGTTGGGATTGTTGAACTTGAAGCCTTCGTTCAACCCTTCCTTGACGAAATCGAGTTCGGTGCCGTCCAGGTAGGACAGGCTTTTCGGGTCGATGATCACTTTCTCGCCGTGACTTTCGAACACCTGATCCTCTGCAACCACCTCGTCGACAAACTCCAGCACGTAGGCAAGGCCGGAACAGCCTGTGGTGCGAACACCCAGACGAATCCCTTCACCTTTGCCGCGCCCGTTGAGGGAGCGTCGCACGTGTTGAGCAGCCGCTTCTGTCATGCTGATAGCCATCGGTGACTCCTTACTCGTCGCCAAAACTTGAAAGTCAGATCAAGCCTTTCTTCTGCTTGTAGTCGCGAACGGCCGCTTTGATAGCGTCTTCAGCAAGTACGGAGCAGTGAATTTTTACTGGAGGCAGAGCCAGTTCTTCGGCCAGCTGAGTGTTTTTGATGGTCTCTGCTTCATCCAGAGTCTTGCCTTTCATCCACTCGGTCGCCAGGGAGCTGGAAGCGATAGCCGAACCGCAACCGTAGGTCTTGAACTTGGCGTCTTCGATGATGCCTTGCTCGTTGACCTTGATCTGCAGACGCATCACGTCGCCGCACGCCGGAGCGCCGACCATGCCGGTGCCGACATCAGGGTCTTCCGCGTCCATCTTGCCGACGTTGCGCGGGTTCTCGTAGTGGTCGATGACCTTTTCGCTGTAAGCCATGATTCTTAATCCTCACTCATCAGAGAGTCGCTCTTAAGCCCTGAAAACCTGCGTCTTACAGGGCCGGTTTGCGGCGACTTGAAATCAGTGTGCCGCCCACTCGATTTTCGAAATGTCGACACCGTCTTTGTACATGTCCCACAGCGGCGACAGAGTGCGCAGCTTGGTAACGGCCTCGCAGACTTTCTGCGCGGCGTAGTCGATTTCTTCTTCGGTAGTGAAACGGCCGAAGGTGAAGCGAATCGAGCTGTGTGCCAGTTCGTCGTTGCGGCCCAGGGCGCGCAGTACGTACGAAGGCTCAAGGGAAGCCGAGGTGCAGGCCGAACCGGACGAAACCGCCAGATCCTTGAGCGCCATGATCAGCGACTCGCCTTCAACGTAGTTGAAGCTCAGATTCAGGTTGTGCGGTACGCGGGCGGTCATGCTGCCATTGATGTACAGCTCTTCCAGGCCTTCGACCTGCTTGAAGAAACGGTCGCTCAAGGCCTTGATGCGGATGTTCTCGGCAGCCATATCTTCCTTGGCTACGCGGAAAGCTTCACCCATGCCGACGATCTGGTGGGTCGCCAGGGTGCCGGAACGCATGCCACGTTCGTGACCGCCGCCGTGCATGGTCGCTTCGATGCGAACACGCGGCTTGCGGCTCACGTACAGTGCGCCGATGCCTTTAGGGCCGTAGGTTTTGTGGGCAGAGAACGACATCATGTCGACTTTCAGCTTCGACAGGTCGATATCGACCTTGCCGGTGGACTGAGCAGCGTCAACGTGGAACAGGATGCCCTTGGAACGGGTCAGTTCGCCGATGGCTTCGATATCGTTGATGGTGCCGATTTCGTTGTTCACGTGCATGACCGAAACCAGGATGGTGTCGTCACGCAGGGCAGCTTCGATCATCTCTGGAGTGACCAGACCATCAGTGCGAGGCTCGAGGTAGGTGACTTCGAAGCCTTCACGCTCCAGTTGGCGCATGGTGTCGAGGACAGCCTTGTGCTCAATCTTGGTGGTGATCAGGTGTTTGCCTTTGGTGGCATAGAAATGCGCCGCACCCTTGATTGCCAGGTTGTCGGACTCGGTGGCACCGGAGGTCCAGACGATTTCACGCGGGTCGGCGTTGACTAGGTCAGCAACCTGACGACGAGCGTTTTCGACGGACTCTTCAGCTTTCCAGCCGAACACGTGAGAACGGGACGCCGGGTTACCGAAGTTTCCGTCGACCAGCAGGCATTCACTCATTTTTTGCGCTACACGCGGATCAACCGGGGTGGTCGCAGAGTAATCAAGGTAAATCGGCAATTTCATGGACTATCTCCTAAATCAGGCTGGCTGGCGTGCCGCTAGCTCTTTGGCTGTCATTCGACGGCGGACGCTTCAATCTTGTCCAGGCGTGGCACCTTGCTGTTGCAACGGCGCTGATCCTGACGCTGGGCTACTTCTTGTACCTCACGGCGAGTGACAAGGTCAGCCAAGCTGATACCGCTGAGAAATTCGTGAATCTGCAGGCTCAGATCGCACCACAAGTGGTGGGTCAGACAGGTATCGCCTTGATGGCAATCACCTTGGCCTTGGCATTTGGTGGCATCGACCGATTCGTTCACCGCATCGATCACCTGGGCGACCTGGATACCCTGCATGTCGCGCGACAGCTGATAGCCGCCGCCTGGACCGCGGACGCTGGATACCAGATTGCTGCGGCGCAATTTGGCGAAAAGCTGTTCGAGGTAGGACAGGGAGATGCCTTGGCGCTCGGAGATATCGGCCAGGGACACCGGCCCGTGCTGCGCATGTAACGCCAGGTCAAGCATGGCGGTCACGGCGTATCGGCCTTTTGTAGTCAGTCGCATGGACAATTACCACGGAGTTCAGAATGGGGCGAGTATGCAATTCCCGAGTATTTAAGTCAACTATAAGACCTAGTGCTTTAGTCAGGATTACCCGCAAAAGAGCGCGCGCATCATATCAGGGTCTGCGGCCTAATGGCACACCGGTCGGCGCTGTGCCATTGCCTAAATGCGACCTGTGTAGGAGCCGCCGAAGGCTGCGATCTTTTGACTTTGCTCTTTAAAAGCCAGAATCAAAAGATCGCAGCCTTCGGCAGCTCCTACATCGACCTCAACCGGCCTTCGTTTCGTCTTTATCTTTCACGCAGGCGAAGTCTTCTTCGCGCAACTCAGGCAGGTCCTTGGCGCAGTAGTTGCTGCCCAGATCCTTCAGCGCCCCGCACATCCCCTCCAGACGGCCATCAACCGCCTGCAAATGATCGAGCAACTGATTGATGGCACGCGCCACCGGGTCCGGCATGTCTTCACCAACACCGTAGGCATCGAAACCGATCTTCTCGGCCATGGCCTTGCGCTTGGCATCCTGCTCTTCATCGGATTTGACGATGATCCGCCCCGGAATACCGACCACTGTCGCCCCGGCCGGCACAGCCTTGGTCACCACGGCGTTGGAACCGACCTTGGCCCCCGCGCCAACAGTGAACGGGCCGAGCACCTTGGCGCCCGCCCCTACCACTACGCCATCTTCAAGAGTCGGGTGACGCTTGCCCTTATTCCAGCTGGTGCCACCAAGCGTCACGCCCTGATAAAGGGTGACGTCATTGCCGATCTCAGCGGTTTCACCGATGACGATGCCCATGCCATGGTCGATAAAGAAGCGACGACCGACCTTGGCACCCGGATGAATCTCAATCCCGGTCAACCAGCGACCGAAGTTCGACACCAGTCGCGCCAGCCACTTCCAGCCCATGCCCCACAGGGCAGACGACAAGCGGTGGATCCAAATGGCGTGCATGCCCGGGTAGCACGTCAGAACTTCAAAGGCGTTGCGCGCTGCCGGATCACGATGGAAAACACTCTGGATATCTTCACGCAAACGCTCGAACATTTTTAATCCTTCCGCTTAAGAAGCTCGCCACGGGCCGCTTTCTGGGTTTCCGTGAGGATGCCACGCAATATATTCATTTCCGCCCGGCTGACCGAGCTGCGTCCGTACAACCGGCGCAGGCGCGCCATCAAGTGCCGTGGTTTTTCCGGATCGAGGAATTCAATGGCCACCAGGGTTTGCTCCAGGTGCTCATAGAATCGCTCCAGCTCATCCATGGTCGCCAGCTCACCACTTTTGGTGGACGCCACCTCATCCTTCTCGACCTTGCTCGGCTGACCTTGGGCCGCGAGCCAGGACATACGCACTTCATAGCTCAACACCTGCACCGCTGCCCCAAGGTTCAGCGAGCTGAACTCAGGGTCTGATGGGATGTGCACGTGATAATGACATCGCTGCAGCTCTTCATTGGTCAGGCCGGAATCTTCACGACCAAAGACCAAGGCAATCTCGGCACCCGACGCGGCCTCCTCGACCACTTTCACACCGCATTCGCGGGGATCGAGCAACGGCCAGGGAATGCGACGGTCACGGGCGCTGGTGCCGAGCACCAGATTGCAGCCAACCAAGGCATCTTCCAAGGTGGCGACGACTTGCGCGTTTTCAAGGATGTCACCGGCACCGGAAGCACGAGCATCGGCTTCGTGATGCGGGAACAGCCGCGGTTCGACCAGCACCAGCCGCGACAGGCCCATGTTCTTCATGGCACGCGCAGCCCCGCCGATATTCCCGGGATGGCTGGTATTGACCAGGACGACACGAATGTTATGCAGCAAGGGAGGCGCTCTCGAACACAGAAATGGGGAGCAGAATCTTACAGTTCATCCTACCGTTAAGCTACGAAACCGAACACCGACCTTCACCTGTAGAAAAGTTCTGATAGAATGCCCGGCTTTCTTTAACAACCTTAGGTGACACATCCATGCAGCCCATGCTGAATATCGCGCTGCGCGCCGCCCGCAGCGCCAGTGAATTGATCTTCCGCTCCATCGAGCGCCTGGATACCATCAAGGTCGACGAAAAAGACGCCAAGGATTATGTATCCGAGGTGGATCGCGCCGCCGAGCAGAAAATCATCGACGCGCTGCGCAAGGCCTACCCTACCCACGGCATTCTCGGTGAAGAAACCGGCATGCACCCGGGTAGCGGCGAAGGCGAAGACTACCTGTGGATCATTGACCCACTGGACGGCACCACCAACTTCCTGCGCGGCATTCCTCACTTCGCCGTCAGCATCGCCTGCAAATACCGCGGTCGCCTGGAACACGCTGTTGTTCTGGACCCGGTTCGCCAGGAAGAATTCACCGCCAGCCGTGGTCGCGGCGCTCAACTGAACGGTCGTCGTCTGCGCGTCAGCGGCCGCACCAGCCTGGACGGCGCCCTGCTGGGTACCGGCTTCCCGTTCCGCGATGACCAGATGGACAACCTCGACAACTACCTGGGCATGTTCCGCGCCCTGGTTGGCCAGACTGCCGGCATCCGCCGCGCTGGCTCGGCGAGCCTGGACCTGGCTTACGTAGCGGCCGGCCGTTTCGACGCATTCTGGGAGTCGGGCCTGTCCGAGTGGGACATGGCTGCAGGCGCACTGCTGATTCAGGAAGCAGGCGGCCTGGTGAGCGACTTCACCGGCGGTCACGACTTCCTTGAGAAAGGCCACGTTGTTGCCGGTAACACCAAATGCTTCAAAGCAGTACTGACGGCCATCCAGCCGCACCTGCCGGCCTCGCTGAAACGCTAAGCGAGCAGCCACAAAAAAGCACCCCTCGGGGTGCTTTTTTTATGCCTGGAATTTACTACTGACAACACCACAGATCCCTGTGGGAGCGAGCTTGCTCGCGATGGCGACCTGACATCCACCATTGATGTCGACTGACACGCCGTCATCGCGAGCAAGCTCGCTCCCACAGGGTCTCGTGGTGACTTCGAGCCTGCATTCCAGACAAAAAAAAAGCACCCCGCAGGGTGCTTCTTTTTGAATCTGAATTTCAGCTATTTACTGAGCCGGCTCATTCTGCCCCAGGACCAGTTTGCCTTCCTTGTCGACCGGAATCTGGTTGCCCGGATCGCGATCCATCCGCACTTTGCCTTCCTTGCCGTCCAGCGAATAACGGACGTCGTAACCTACGACCTTGTCGCTGATGTCATTCACGGTGTTACACCGCGTCTGAGTCGTGGTGTAGGTATCACGATTCTGCATACCTTCCTGGACCTTGTTGCCCGCGTAACCACCGCCAACTGCACCTGCTACGGTGGCAATCTTCTTGCCGGTGCCACCACCGATCTGATTACCGAGCAAACCACCTGCCACGGCACCCAATACGGTACCGGCGATCTGGTGTTGATCTTTCACCGGCGCTTGCCGGGTTACTGCAACGTCCTTGCACACTTCACGTGGCGTCTTGATTTGTGTCTTGACCGGTTCAACGGCTAGAACTTGCGCATACTCAGGGCCGCTTTTAACCAGGCTGTAGGTGGCAACAGCACCCCCGGCAGTTACACCGACAGCACCCAATACCGCACCAACCAGCAACGACTTGTTCACATGAACCTCCTGACCATCACATGCGGGACAAGCCCGCGCTTCTCCCAGCCTTGGAGCATAAAAAAAGGCGCGAGTTCAATACTCGCGCCTTTTTGGCCGACAGCTGGAAAACGATAGCCGTTATGGGCGGTCGTCGACTTCCTTATCGGTAGCCACTGTAGGAATCAGATCCTCAGTGCTCAGGTTCAGCCAGATCAGCACGACGTTGGCGATGTAGATCGACGAGTAAGTACCCGCCAATACACCGACAAACAGCGCGATGGAGAAGCCGAACAGGTTGTCGCCACCAAAGAACAACAGGGCCGCGATCGCCAGCAAGGTGGAGATCGACGTCGCCATGGTCCGCAGCAGGGTTTGCGTGGTCGAGATGTTGATGTTGTCGATCAAGGACGCCTTGCGCAGTACGCGGAAGTTCTCACGAACCCGGTCGAATACCACGATGGTGTCGTTGAGCGAGTAACCAATGATCGCCAATACCGCCGCCAGCACCGTCAGGTCGAAGGTGATCTGGAAGAACGACAGAATACCGATGGTCACGATCACGTCGTGAATCAGCGAAACGATGGCACCGACCGCAAACTTCCACTGAAAGCGGAAAGCCAGGTAGATCAGGATGCCGCCCAACGCCATCAGCATGCCGAGGCCGCCTTGGTCGCGCAGCTCTTCACCGACCTGAGGACCGACGAATTCGACGCGCTTGACCGTCGCCGGGTTGTCGCCGCCGACTTTCAGCAGCGCTTCTGCCACTTGATGACCCAACTGCGGATCTTCACCTGGCATGCGCACCAGCAGATCGGTAGTCGCACCGAAGCTCTGCACGATTGCCTCGTGATAACCCGAAGTGGCCAGCTGCTCACGCACCTTGGTGACATCGGCCGGACGCTCGTAGGTCAGCTCGATGAGCGTACCGCCGGTGAAGTCCAGGCCCCAGTTCATGCCCTTGGTGGCGACGCTGAACAAAGCCAGCGCGGTAAGGAACAATGTGACGCCGAACGCAAAGTTGCGAACGCCCATGAAGTTGATTGTACGTAACATGGCAGCCCCTTAAATCCACAACTTCTTGAAGTCACGACCGCCGAAGATCAGGTTGACCATCGCGCGGGTCACCATGATGGCCGTGAACATCGAGGTAAAGATCCCGAGGGACATGGTCACTGCGAAACCTTTGACCGGGCCGGTGCCCATCGCAAAGAGAATCCCGCCGACCAACAAGGTTGTCAGGTTGGCGTCGAGAATCGCGGTAAATGCCCGGCCGAAGCCTTCGTTGATTGCCCGTTGTACGGTCATGCCCGCCGCGATCTCTTCACGTATCCGCGAGAAGATCAGAACGTTGGCGTCGACAGCCATACCCATGGTCAACACGATACCGGCGATACCCGGCAGGGTCAGCGTTGCACCCAACAGCGACATCAGGGCCAGCAGCAGCACCATGTTCACCGCCAGAGCGACGGTGGCGATGATGCCGAAGAAGCGGTAGATGGCGATGATGAACAGCGAGACAAACAGCATGCCCCACAGCGATGCATCGATACCTTTGATGATGTTGTCGGCACCCAGGCTTGGGCCAATGGTGCGCTCTTCAGCGAAGTACATCGGTGCAGCCAGACCACCGGCACGCAACAGCAGCGCCAGTTCGGACGACTCGCCCTGGCCGTTCAGGCCAGTGATGCGGAACTGAGCACCCAGCGGCGACTGGATGGTCGCCAGGCTGATGATCTTCTTCTCTTCCTTGAACGTCTGGACCGGTACGTCTTTCTCGACGCCGTTAACCACTTGCTTGACGTAAGTGGTAACCGGACGTTGCTCGATAAAGATCACTGCCATGCTGCGACCGACGTTGCTGCGAGTCGCACGACTCATCAGCTCGCCACCGTGACCATCCAGACGGATGTTCACTTCTGGCGTGCCGTGCTCGCCGAAGCCAGCCTTGGCGTCAGTCACCTGGTCGCCAGTGATGATCAAGCCACGCTCGATCTGTGCTGGCGGACGATTGCCTTCACGGAACTCGAAAGTTTCGGAAGTGGCTTTCGAAGCACCTGGCTCAGCAGCCAGACGGAACTCAAGGTTGGCCGTCTTGCCGAGGATACGCTTGGCTTCGGCAGTGTCCTGCACGCCCGGCAGCTCAACCACGATGCGGTTGGCGCCCTGACGCTGAACGATTGGCTCGGCAACACCCAGCTCGTTGACGCGGTTACGTACCGTGGTCAAGTTCTGCTTGATGGAGTATTCACGGATTTCCGCCAGCTTGGCCGGGGTCATCGCCAGACGCAGTACCGGTTGGCCATTGAGGTCGGCCGGAACAATGTCGAAATCGTTGAAGCTCTTGCGGATCAGCGCACGGGCTTGTTCGCGGGTTGCTTCATCAGTGAAGCCCAGCTGAATGGCACCGTTGAGTTGCGGCAGGCTGCGATAGCGCAGTTTCTCTTTACGCAACAGGCTCTTCACATCGCCTTCGTACACTTTCAAGCGAGCGTCGAGGGCTTTGTCCATGTCCACTTCCAGCAGGAAGTGCACACCACCGGACAAGTCCAGCCCCAGCTTCATCGGGTGCGCGGCCAGGCTGCGCAGCCATTGCGGGGTGGTTTGTGCCAGGTTCAGTGCAACGACGTAGTCATCACCCAATGCCTTGCGCACGACGTCTTTGGCAGGTAGCTGATCTTCAGCCTTGGTCAGACGAATCAGACCGCCCTTGCCGTTTGCTGCCAGAGTGGCAGCCTTGACGTTGATCCCGGATTCCTTGAGCGCTGCGCCCACACGGTCCAGATCAGCCTGAGTGACCTGCAGCGAAGTGCTTGCACCGCTGACCTGAATGGCCGGGTCATCAGGATATAGATTGGGAGCGGAATAAATCAGACCGACCGCTAGCACCGCCAGGATCAGAATGTATTTCCACAGAGGGTATTTGTTCAGCATCACGCCGCCCGCTTATGACGCGGGGCGCCTTGCGCGCCCCGTCGATTGAGTAGAAGTTGAAACTTAGATCGCTTTCAGCGTGCCTTTTGGCAGCGTGGCGGCAATGGCGCCTTTCTGGAACTTCATTTCGATGGTGTCGGAAACTTCCAGAACAACGAAGTCGTCTGCCACTTTAGTGATCTTGCCGGCGATACCACCGGTGGTCACAACTTCGTCGCCTTTCTGCAGGCTGCTCAGCAGGTTCTTCTGCTCTTTGGCGCGCTTGGCCTGTGGACGCCAGATCATCAGGTAGAAGATGACCAGGAAACCGACCAGGAAAATCCACTCAAAGCCGCCGCCCATTGGGCCTGCAGCAGGTGCAGCAGCGTCAGCCATGGCATTAGAGATAAAAAAGCTCATTTAGCACTCCAGTTGCAAATGTTGAATCTTGGGGTCAGAAAACTCAGTCCAAAGGCGGAACAGGTAACCCGCGTTTGGCGTAGAAGGCATCGACAAAGGCGGCCAATGTACCCTGTTGAATAGCCTCGCGCAAACCAGCCATAAGCACCTGGTAATGGCGCAAATTGTGGATGGTATTCAACATGCTACCCAGCATTTCGCCACACTTGTCCAGATGGTGCAGATAAGCACGGGAGAAGTTCTGGCAGGTGTAGCAATCGCAGGTCGGATCCAGCGGCGAATCATCATGGCGATGGAACGCGTTACGGATCTTCAGCACGCC
Organism: Pseudomonas sp. LBUM1645; assembly: GCF_059716185.1. NCBI lineage: Bacteria > Pseudomonadati > Pseudomonadota > Gammaproteobacteria > Pseudomonadales > Pseudomonadaceae > Pseudomonas > Pseudomonas sp. LBUM1645. The sequence goes on along the minus strand of NZ_CP166811.1, from coordinate 1,135,290 downwards.
TGTATCAATGAACAGATGCCCATTGCGGGCATTACGGGTTGGCATCACGCAATCGAACATGTCCACACCGCGGCGCACACCCTCAACCAGATCTTCCGGTTTGCCAACGCCCATAAGGTAACGAGGTTTGTCAGCCGGCATCTGACCCGGCAGGTAATCCAGGACCTTGATCATCTCGTGTTTCGGCTCGCCCACCGACAGACCGCCAATGGCCAGACCGTCGAAGCCGATATTGTCGAGACCTTCCAGGGAGCGCATGCGCAGATCCTGGTGCATACCGCCCTGAACGATGCCGAACAGTGCCGCCGTGTTGTCGCCATGGGCTTCTTTCGAACGCTTGGCCCAACGCAACGACAGCTCCATCGATACCCGCGCGACGTCTTCGTCAGCCGGGTACGGGGTGCATTCGTCAAAAATCATCACGATGTCCGAGCCCAGATCGCGCTGGACCTGCATCGACTCTTCCGGGCCCATGAACACTTTGGCGCCGTCGACCGGAGAGGCGAAGGTCACGCCCTCCTCCTTGATCTTGCGCATCGCGCCCAGGCTGAACACCTGAAAACCACCGGAGTCGGTCAGAATCGGGCCTTTCCACTGCATGAAATCGTGCAGGTCGCCGTGCTTCTTGATCACTTCGGTGCCAGGACGCAGCCACAGGTGGAAGGTGTTACCCAGAATGATTTCCGCGCCAGTGGCGGTGATATCCCGCGGCAACATGCCCTTGACGGTGCCGTACGTGCCCACCGGCATGAAGGCCGGAGTTTCGACGGTACCGCGCGGGAAGGTCAAACGACCGCGACGAGCCTTGCCGTCAGTAGCAAGCAACTCAAACGACATACGACTTTGGCGACTCATTCTGTTTCCTCAGGGCCACGTGGCGCGGGGTTACGGGTGATAAACATCGCATCACCGTAGCTGAAAAAGCGGTATTCATGCTCAACGGCGGCTTTATAAGCGGCCATGGCTTCGGGATAACCGGCGAACGCCGAAACCAGCATCAACAGCGTGGATTCGGGCAAATGGAAATTGGTGACCAGGGCATCGACCACATGAAACGGCCGGCCCGGGTAGATAAAGATGTCGGTGTCGCCACTGAACGGCTTGAGCACGCCATCGCGCGCGGCACTTTCCAGGGAACGCACGCTGGTTGTCCCCACGGCTACCACGCGACCACCGCGAGCGCGGCAGGCTTCGACGGCATCGACCACGTCCTGACCGACTTCCAGCCACTCGCTGTGCATGTGGTGGTCTTCGATCTTCTCGACGCGCACCGGCTGGAAGGTGCCAGCGCCGACGTGCAAGGTCACGAACGCCGTCTCGACGCCCTTGGCGGCAATCGCCTCCATCAGCGGCTGATCGAAATGCAGCCCCGCCGTCGGCGCCGCCACCGCGCCCAAACGCTCGGCGTACACCGTCTGATAACGCTCGCGGTCCGAGCCTTCATCCGGGCGGTCTATATAAGGAGGCAACGGCATGTGCCCGACGCGATCAAGCAGTGGCAACACCTCTTCGGCGAACCCCAGCTCAAACAACGCATCGTGACGCGCCAGCATCTCGGCTTCGCCACCACCGTCGATCAGGATCTTCGACCCCGGCTTCGGCGACTTGCTGGACCGCACATGGGCCAGCACGCGATGACTGTCGAGCACCCGCTCCACCAGGATTTCCAGCTTGCCGCCGGAAGCCTTCTGGCCAAACAGCCGCGCCGGGATCACCCGGGTATTGTTGAACACCATCAAATCGCCCGGGCGCAAATGCTCGAGCAAATCAGTGAATTGACGGTGTGCCAGGGCGCCGCTGACCCCATCAAGGGTCAACAGGCGACTGTTGCGACGCTCGGCCAAAGGATGGCGGGCGATCAGCGAATCAGGGAGCTCGAAGGTAAAGTCAGCAACGCGCATGATGGGGTTCGTCTAGCAGGGCCGGGAAGTCTAGCGGAAATATCAAAAATTCTCCATGTACCTGATTGACCGACGGTTATCTCATCTCTATACTTCGCCGCCATTGAGCCCTGATGGCGGAATTGGTAGACGCGGCGGATTCAAAATCCGTTTTCGCAAGAAGTGGGAGTTCGAGTCTCCCTCGGGGCACCAAAATTAAGAAAGGTCTTGCTTTGCAAGGCCTTTTTTTTCGCCTGTAGAAAAGTGAGCTAACCCCGCCGCCCCGTAGGAGCTGCCGAAGGCTGCGATCTTTTGATTTTGTCTTTTCGGTGCTACAGCCCCAAACCGCTCGCTAACGAATCAAGGATTCACACAATGGAATTGCCACTGGAAACCGTTGCCCTTTTCGCCCTCAAGCTGGCTTATGAGCGGGAAGGAGAAAGTCCGATTCTGCGGGATGATCCGATCATGAGTGATTATGAGCGGGAGGTGTTTGGGTTGCTGGTGCGCCGAGGTGATATCGAGGCCATTCAGTTCAGAGTGGCGCACTGCGTGGGTTTGGCGCTGGAGGCTTTGGGTGGGATCGAGACGCCACTCGGGCGCGAGTTGAATAGGTTGTTCGCTGATTTCAACGCGGTACAGACGATGGAGCAGCTTGAAGCGCCGATCATTGCGCTTAGGGACTATTTGAAAGTTATTCTGTGAGTGATGGGGCGGTGCGCAAACCTAGCTCAGGGAAATGGATATCAAGGACAGCATTAAATGGAAGTGATTGGATTGTTTTCGCTCGCCGCTATTACGGCGGGAGTGTGGATTTGGGTGGTGAGGTGTCGCGGCACCTGGAATCTGTTGATCGCGAACCTTGCGGGCGCTATCGGCGGTTTTATCGTCGCACTGATGATTGTGTCAGTAGTTATCGAAATCCTCGGTTTCGGGCGACCGGGCAGCGCCCAGAAGTTGATAATGTCGATGTCTGCCGGCGGCGCCGGGATAGGAACGTGGCTTTGGGTGTATCGCATCCGTCGAGCGCAACATCCTGTCTTTCGCCTTTTAATCGGCGGGATGTGCGGTCTGTTCGCGTCAGTAATCGCTTTTTTGCTGTGCGCCGCGATTATTCAAGGCTCCTGAGCGAATCCGATGCTACGCATCTTGCTCGACTGGACAGGCATTCAATCGTCTAAACCACCGAGACCATCGCATGTCGATTTGCCCTCCCCTACCCGTGGCGCTTTCGCGAGCAAGCTTTGCTCCTACAGGGTTTGCGTTGAATTGACTGGCATTGTTAGCCCCGAGTTCTTTCGGGGCTTTCGACCTGCTGGTGATGCCCTGCACGTTGACCGCGAAGATGCGTTTGTTGGTAACACACCACGCCGTCACGCATGGATTTGCAGGAGTCGATGACTTGCTCCCCCTTCCAGTAGCAACCAAGCATGACTTCACACCGTCGGCTTATCCGACTCTTCATGCCCCGCCGCCCGCACTGCAACCTCAATCGCCCGAACACTGATCGCCGCAAATATCGCCGTCATCAGCACCCCGTTGAACCCCAGCAAAATCGCCAGAACCCGCGAGACGCCAAGTTTCGGCACTAGCTCTCCATAGCCAATGGTCAAACCGGTCACGAAGCCGAAATAGATGCCGTCAAAAAGATCCCAGCCCTCTAGATAGCTGATGATGAGGCCGAACAGCACAATCAGAAAAAACAGTACGGAAAAGATCGGCCAGACAACACGCAAGTAGAACCCGATTGCTTTGAAGAATTCTCGACGGACGTTCGATGCATGAGTGTGCTTCATGTCATGGGCTTCCTGAGGTTTGCCTGAGGGGCAGGCGTATTAACACCCCATCAGCTTGGCACAAGCGCTGGAAACTGGTGGCCACGCTGCTCGCGACCAACGGACCGCTGTCCGCGAATAATAAGTACGGAGAAAAAAGGGACAGTCGACATTTCCTCATTTCGGGTTGTTAAGGACAAAGTGTTCAAGGTTGCAGAAAAGGGGTCTGCACGATACCCTTTCGCCGTCGCTGCCAATTCAGCGACCGGGTGTGGTAACCCGAGTTATTCAAGGCGCTACAGCGCCCCCATCACGATTGCCGGCGCTTTTTTTATGCCAGCAAGCGTGAGTTATGGCAGCTGTGCGTGGGACGCCTTCGGGCGTGCCGGTTTCCTTGATTCCCGGTTTACCACCCTGCGCACAGCTGTCACCCATTCGTGTGGTAACGAACGTGGCAGCTCCTCATATCAAGGAGTCTGATAATGCGCAGCATCAATCCGTATAAAATTTGGCTGTTCCCTCTACGCAATTCCCAATCGCGTAACGCCCTTCCCCGCTGCCTATCCGTTATCGGAGGTGGCCAATGACCGATCAACCCGAACTCAAAACCATCGGACTAACCCCCGCCATCTACTGCGCGGACCAAGCCCTATTCCATGTCACTCGCGGCGTTCCCCTCGGCGATGCGTTATCGATGGCTTCTGACTTTCTGTTCCTCGCCAAGAAGCTGACCGAAGATGCTGCTTACGCCACAGACACCGACCGTCACGCCTGGGCCGCGCATTATTTGACGGCGATGAGTAAGGCGGTGGTTGATGATGCGGTGAAGGTTCTGAATCGGGATCGGGATAATGAGCTGGCGTCTAAGCGGGCGGGGGCGAAGGCTGAAGCTTAGTGTTTGAGGCCTGTGGGGGGGGCTTGCGATGGTGGTAGTTGATTCAGCATTTTTGTTGGCTGGGCTGGCGCTATCGCGAGCAAGCTCGCTCCCACAGGGATTGTGGTGAGCTGGCAGGCATTGTTTTGCCCGACTAGGTGGTTGGGTTGTCATTGCGGTGCATCTTCAGCATTGATGGTGGCTGGGCTGGCGCTATCGCGAGCAAGCTCGCTCCCACAGGGGTTTTGTGGGGTGATTGGGATTTGGGATTTGGCCCGAGGTTTTTTTGGGTTTTTTATTATTCGGCTCGGGGTGAATGGCTTTCGGTTTACAGCGGGATAGATCAACGCATCTGCACCCTGGAATGCCTACGGATCTGATGCTGTTTCTTACCTGTAATGCTTGCTATATATCAGCCATCGACAGGCCCTCAGGGCATTAGGCCGGTGAGTAAACGCCCCGCGCGGCACTCATCTAGACTTAATGGATAGTCGTAGGCAGAACCGAACACGTCGCTTTGGTGCAGTTCAATCAAAAGCGCCGTGGCAAGCTGCCCTTTATGCCCAGTAGAGGTGCGGCGAAGACCGTGCCGGGCACAACAAGATGCCCGCTCAGGGTGCCCTGGCCAACGGCCTGAAATTGCCACGATACCGTGACGTGGTGTGAGTGCCGCAGCCGACACTTTCGGACGACCGACAACCATCTGGTTTGTCCGTGACCGTGAGGATTGCTGAATGCCTGATGAGATGTTGCACCTGCCTTTGGTCAACAGCCTGCTGGAGCGCCACAAGGGCTCTCCGGGTGCACTGTTGCCCATTCTTCATGATATTCAGGAACGCATCGGTTACATCCCCGATGCGGCCGTCCCCGAGATTGCCCACGCCCTCAATCAGAGTCAGGCCGAGATTCGCGGGGTGATCAGCTTTTACCATGACTTCCGTACTGCGCCGCCGGCCAAGCATATCCTGCGGCTGTGCCGCGCCGAGTCCTGCAAGAGTCGTGGTGCCGAGCAGCTCGCCGCGCAGTTGCGCGAACGTCTGCAACTGGACGATCACGGCAGCAGCGCCGACGGCAGCATCAGTTTGCGCCCGGTGTATTGCCTCGGCGCCTGCGCCTGCTCGCCCGCTCTGGAGCTGGATGGCCGGGTGCATGCGCGGCTCAGTGCCGAGCGTCTAGATGCCTTGCTCGACGCTTGCCGGGAGGACGCATGATGCCGGCTCTCTATCTGCCCACTGATTCTCTTGCCCGTGCCGTGGGTGCCGATGAGGTGGCGGTGGCCCTTATCACTCAGGCCCGGGAACGCAATCTGCCCCTGGAGTTGCAGCGCACCAGTTCGCGCGGCCTGTATTGGCTGGAACCGCTGCTGGAAGTGGACAGCCCGCAAGGCCGTATCGGATTCGGCCCGCTGACCGCCGCCGATGTGCCATCCGTGCTCGAAGCCCTGCAAGGCGAGCCGTCCGCGCATCCACTGGCCTTGGGCCTGATGGAAGAATTGCCGTATCTGAAGACTCAACAACGCCTGCTGTTCGCCCGCGCCGGCATTACCCGGCCGCTGTCCCTGGATGATTACCGGGCGCACGGCGGCTTCGAGGGCTTGACCCGCGCCGTCGCAGTGGGCGGCGAGCAGACCGCGACGGAAGTGTTCGATTCAGGCCTGCGTGGCCGTGGCGGCGCAGCGTTCCCGGCCGGGATCAAATGGCGCACGGTGCGCGCTACCCAGGCTGCGCAGAAGTACATTGTGTGCAACGCCGACGAAGGCGACTCCGGCACCTTTGCCGATCGCATGTTGATGGAAGGCGACCCCTTCCTGCTGATCGAAGGCATGGCCATTGCCGGGATCACCGTCGGCGCCACCTACGGCTACATCTATGTGCGCTCGGAATATCCAGACGCCGTGGCCACACTGCGCCAGGCGCTGAACCTTGCTCGGGCCGCCGGTTACCTCGGCGCCAATGTCGGCGGCAGCGGCCAGGCGTTCGATATGGAAGTGCGGGTCGGGGCCGGAGCTTACATCTGCGGTGAGGAAACCGCGCTGCTGGACTCTCTCGAAGGCAAGCGTGGGATTGTCCGCGCCAAGCCGCCGATCCCTGCGTTGAAGGGGCTGTTTGGTCTACCGACGCTGGTGCACAACGTGCTGACGCTGGCCTCGGTGCCGTTGATTCTGGCCAAGGGCGCGCAGTTCTATCGCGATTACGGCATGGGCCGTTCCCTCGGCACCATGCCTTTCCAACTGGCGGGCAATATTCGTCATGGCGGTCTGGTGGAACGGGCCTTTGGCCTGACCCTGCGGGAACTGGTGGAAGACTACGGTGGTGGCACCGCGAGTGGCCGGCCGCTGAAGGCTGCGCAGGTGGGCGGCCCGCTCGGTGCCTGGGTGCCGCCTTCGCAATTCGACACGCCGCTGGATTACGAAGCGTTCGCCGCCATCGGCGCGATGCTCGGTCACGGTGGTGTGGTGGTGGCTGACGACAGCCTGGACATGGCCCACATGGCGCGCTTCGCCATGCAGTTCTGCGCAGAAGAATCCTGTGGCAAATGCACCCCGTGCCGCATCGGCTCGACCCGGGGCGTGGAGGTGATCGACCGCCTGCTGGCCGCGCCTGACCAGAGCGGTCGTGATGAGCAGGTGATCATTCTCAAGGACCTGTGCGACACCCTGCAATACGGTTCGCTGTGCGCGTTGGGCGGCATGGTTTCCTTTCCGGTAGCCAGCGCCCTCAAGCACTTCCCCGCCGACTTCGGTCTGCAAGCCTCGGAGGCCGACCAATGATCACTCTCTTCGACCCGAACACCGATATCGATCTTGGCACTCCGGCCCGCGACAGCCAGGTGCAAGTCACCTTGAACATCGACGGTCGCAGCATCAGCGTGCCCGAAGGCACTTCGGTGATGCGCGCCGCTGCGCTGCTCGGCACCACCATTCCGAAACTGTGTGCCACCGACAGCCTGGAAGCCTTCGGCTCCTGCCGCATGTGCCTGGTCGAAATCGACGGCATGCGCGGCTACCCGGCGTCTTGCACCACGCCGGTCACCGAAGGCATGAGCGTGCACACCCAGACGCCGAAGCTCGCGACCCTGCGGCGCAATGTCATGGAGCTGTACATCTCCGATCACCCGCTGGATTGCCTGACCTGCTCGGCCAACGGCAACTGCGAGCTGCAAACCGTCGCCGGCCAGGTCGGCCTGCGAGAAGTGCGTTACGGCTATGAAGGCGACAACCATCTCGCCGATGTGAAGGACACTTCCAACCCCTACTTCGACTACGACCCGAGCAAGTGCATCGTCTGCAACCGCTGCGTGCGCGCCTGCGAAGAAACCCAGGGCACCTTTGCCCTGACCATTACCGGGCGCGGTTTCGAATCCCGGGTCGCGGCCGCCGGTGGCGAGAACTTCCTCGACTCGGAGTGCGTGTCCTGCGGCGCCTGTGTGCAAGCCTGCCCCACCGCGACCCTGATGGAAAAAAGCGTGGTCGAACTGGGTCAGCCGGAACGCAGCGTGATCACCACTTGTGCCTATTGCGGCGTGGGCTGCTCGTTCCGCGCCGAGATGAAAGGCGACCAACTGGTGCGCATGGTTCCGGACAAGAATGGCCACGCCAACCACGGCCACTCCTGCGTCAAAGGACGCTTTGCCTGGGGCTACGCCACCCACCCGGATCGCATCACCAAACCGATGATCCGCCAGCACATCAACGACCCGTGGCAGGAAGTCAGCTGGGATGAAGCGGTGACCTACGCCGCCAGCGAATTCCGTCGGTTGCAGCAAAAATATGGCCGCGATTCCATTGGTGGCATCACCTCCAGTCGTTGCACCAACGAAGAAACCTACCTGGTGCAAAAACTGGTACGCGCCGCCTTCGGTAACAACAACGTCGACACCTGTGCGCGGGTCTGCCACTCGCCGACCGGCTATGGCCTGAAACAAACCCTTGGCGAGTCCGCCGGCACCCAGAGTTTCGACTCGGTGATGCAGGCCGACGTGATCCTGGTGATGGGCGCCAACCCCAGCGACGCCCACCCGGTGTTCGCCTCCCAGCTCAAACGCCGCTTGCGTGAAGGCGCGCAGCTGATCGTCATCGACCCACGACGCATTGATCTGGTGGACTCGGTGCATGCCCGCGCCGAACTGCACCTGGCCCTGCGCCCGGGCACCAACGTCGCCATGCTCAACGCCCTGGCCCACGTCATCGTCACCGAAGGCTTGCTCAATCAGCCCTTCATCGACGCTCGTTGCGAGGGAACGGATTTCGCCCACTGGAGCGAGTTCGTCAGCCGCGCGGAAAACTCGCCGGAAGTCCTTGGCCCCATCTGCGGCGTAGAACCTACCGACATCCGCGCCGCCGCCCGCCTGTATGCCACCGGCGGCAACGCGGCGATCTACTATGGCCTGGGCGTCACCGAGCACAGCCAGGGCAGCACCGCCGTCATGGGCATCGCCAACCTGGCCATGGCCACCGGCAACATCGGCCGCGAAGGCGTGGGCGTGAACCCGCTGCGTGGGCAGAACAACGTTCAGGGCTCCTGCGACATGGGTTCTTTCCCACACGAGCTGCCTGGCTACCGACACATCTCCAACGAGGTGGTGCGAGCGCAGTTCGAGCAGGCCTGGAATGTCACCCTGCAACCTGATCCGGGCCTGCGCATTCCCAACATGTTCGAGTCTGCGCTGGCCGGCAGTTTCAAGGGCCTGTACTGCCAGGGCGAGGACATCGCTCAGAGCGATCCGAATACACAACACGTCACCGCGGCACTGTCGGCCATGGAGTGCGTGGTGGTGCAGGACATTTTCCTCAACGAAACTGCGAAGTTCGCCCACGTGTTCCTGCCGGGCGCTTCGTTCCTGGAAAAGGACGGCACGTTCACCAACGCCGAGCGACGCATCTCCCGGGTGCGCAAAGTCATGGACCCTCTGGGCGGCAAGGCCGATTGGGAAGGCACCGTGGCCCTGGCCAACGCCCTGGGCTACCCGATGAACTACAAACACCCATCGGAAATCATGGATGAAATCGCCAGCCTGACGCCGACCTTCACCAACGTCAGCTACGCCGCACTGGACAGCCACGGCAGCCTGCAATGGCCGTGCAACGCCGCGGCACCGGACGGCACGCCGACCATGCACATTGAGGAATTCGTGCGCGGCAAGGGGCGTTTCATGCTCACCGGCTACGTGCCCACCGAGGAGAAGGTCAACAATCGCTATCCGCTGCTGCTGACCACCGGACGCATCCTCAGCCAGTACAACGTCGGCGCCCAGACCCGGCGTACCGACAACGTCGCCTGGCACGACGAAGACCGTCTGGAAATCCATCCGACCGACGCCGAGAGCCGGGGCATCAACGAAGGTGACTGGGTCGGCATCGGCAGCCGCGCCGGACAGACTGTACTGCGTGCGCGGGTCACCGAACGGGTCGCCCCAGGCGTGGTGTACACCACTTTCCACTTCCCTGAATCGGGGGCCAACGTCATCACCACCGACAACTCCGACTGGGCCACCAACTGTCCGGAGTACAAGGTCACGGCCGTGGAAGTCAGCCGCGTTTACCACCCTTCCGAGTGGCAAAAACGCTACCAGGAATTCAGCGACAACCAGCACCGTCTGCTCAACGAACGCCGTCAGGCGCGTGGCACTAAAGCCGAGGTACGCCGATGAGCACTGCCAACCTGGTCAAAATGGCCAACCAGATCGCCCAGTACTTCGCCAGCCAACCGGACCAGCAACAGGCCGTGCTCGGCGTGCGTAATCACCTGCAGATGTACTGGACGCCCGGCATGCGCAAGGAATTGCTGGCCTGGCAGACGGAGCATAAGGGGGAAGACTTGCATCCACTGGCGCAGGCAGCGGTCAGTGGGGCGGGCTGGGAGGCTTAGGTTCAGATGATCCATTAAGCCGTCACGCAATTTTTTGTAGCAGCTGGCGCAGCCTGCGTTCGGCTGCGCAGCAGTCGTGAAATCAGGGGATGCGGTGTCTCAGGAAGACCGCAAGCTCAGGTTTTACGACTGCTGCGCAGCCGAACGCAGGCTGCGCCAGCTGCTACAAGATTGTGTCATTGCAGAAATTGCTTAACTGTCTGGGCGTTGGATGCACCGGCAACACCACCAACGCTTCCAACCCACCCGTCGACCGATTACGCAGTGTCAGCTCGCCTCCGTGTTCCAGCACGATCGCCCGCGCCGCCGACAACCCCAAACCAACGCCCCCCGTGCTTTTGTTCCGCGAGCCCTCCATTCTGAAGAACGGTGCAAAAACCTGTTCAAGACTGGCATCCGGAATACCCGGCCCGCGATCCAGTACTTTGATCCTCACCTCCCCAGCTCCGGGGATCAGTTCAATCGCCGGCTCACTACCGTACTTGATCGCGTTATCCAGCAGATTGGTCATCACCCGCTTAAGCCCCAACGGTCGCCCGAAATACACCCACCGCGACGGCCCACTGAAAGCAATCTCGAAACCCTGATCACGGTAATCATCCAGCAGCGTTTGCAGCAGTTCCGCCAGATCAAACTGGGTCGCCGGCTCAAGCCGGGCATCATCGCGGAAGAACTCCAACGCCGAGTTGATCATCGCCTGCATTTCATCCACATCACGAAACAACCGCTGCTGTTGCTCGCTGTCTTCGATGAATTCGCCACGCAAACGCATCCGCGTCAGAGGCGCGCGCAGGTCGTGGGAGATGGCGGCGAGCATTTGTGTGCGGTCGCGGATGAAGTGTTGTAACTGGGCCTGCATGGCGTTGAACGCGAGGATTGCCTGGCGAATCTCCTGTGGGCCCAGCGGTTCGATGGGCGGTGCACGGAAGTCCACGCCGAAGCGTCGGGCACCTTCGGCAAAGTGCTGCAACGGTGTGGCAAGGCGCCGGGTGGCGATCAGCGCGACCAGGGCGGTGGAGATCAGCACCAGCAGGATCACGATCAGGTAGCGTGGCGTTTCGTCGAGGCCCCAACTGCGCGAAGGCGCGGAGAACATCAGCCATGTCGAATCCGATAGCTCGATCAGCAGCGCGTAATGCGCGTCCGCCGTGTGCTCCGTCCAGTCGGCCGGTTCATAGGCTTCGATGCGCCGGTCTGGGGCTCTGAGCATCGGCTGCAGGATGGTCGAGCCGATGTCAGACTTCGGATCGTCCACGGTCGGTAGATTGAGATCGTGCCGATCAGCGTGCCAACTGACGGTGAAGCCGTTCTCGCCGGCAGCTTGCGCCAATGAGTTTCGCAGGGGCGCCGGTGCAGCCTCGATGATGCGGCTAATGGCGGCGGCTTTTTCCAGCAGGCCGATTTCGGTCAGCGGCGGACGCGCCCACACGCCGGCCAGTTGGATAAACAGCCCGTTGAGCGCCAGTGAAATGAGCATGGCCAAAATGATCGTCAACGCGATCCAGCGCGCCACCGTATCCCGGCGAATCCGCTTCAGCCAGCTCATCGCCGCGTCACGCTGGGCGTGAACAGGTAACCGCCATTGCGCACGGTGCGAATCATCGCCGGGCGTTTGGTGTCGGACTCGAGTTTGCGCCGCAGGCGGCTGACCTGAACGTCGATGCTGCGATCAAAGGCGTCATGGCAATGCCCACGCGCCAGGTCCAGCAATTGCTCGCGGGTGAGAATGCGCTGCGGGTGTTCGACGAAGACCAGCAGCAAGTCAAACTCACCGGCCGACAGCGGAATCATCACGTTGTCCGGCGAACGAAGTTCGCGGCGAGTCACGTCCAGGTGCCAGTCGGCGAAGTCGATCAGCGGTCGAGGCCGTTCTTGCGATACCGGACGGCGCTCGTCCACGCGACGCAACACGGCACGCACTCTGGCCAGCAGTTCACGGGCGTCGAAGGGTTTGGTCAGGTAATCGTCGGCGCCCAGTTCCAGGCCGACCACCCGGTCGCTGAGTTCGCCCATGGCCGTGAGCATGATCACCGGAATGGAATGTCGAATCCGCAGTTGCTGGCACAGGATCAGCCCGCTGTCCCCGGGCAACATCACGTCAAGAATAATCAGGTCTGACGGCTGGCGCTCGATGGCCGCCCACAGCGATGCGCCGTCGGTGGCGACTTCGACGCTGTAGCCGTGCTGCACGAAGAATTTTTTCAGTAGATCGAGGACTTCAAGGTCGTCGTCCACAATTAAAAGACTGTTCACCGAAGGTCACTTAAGGGGCGAATGGAGCCGCCATCTAAAACCATTCACGGCAGCGCGTCATATATTTCAATCCTGCAATAAAACGTCAGCGCCGCAATAAACCAGACATCTTTGCGCAAGGCTTGGGGCTCAGCATCTCGGCGAATTCCTCCCGAGATTCGCGTCTATGTTGCCTTTCAAATGTGCTCCCTGGCTGACCCGCAACACCTCGATTGCCGTGCTGGCCGCAGGGTTGGCGGGTTGCAGCAGTCAGCCGCCGTCCACCGATGTGAGTTGCGCCGACATCGCCTATTCGGTGGACGACCCGGCGGAACCGTTCAATCGTGGGGTCTTCGCGTTCAATCGTGTTGTCGATGACTATGCCATGGCGCCGGTCGCTCGCGGCTATCGCTACTCGCCGGACTTTTTCCAGACCGGTGTGCATAACTTTGTGGCGAACTTCGGCGAGCCCAAGGTTTTCATCAATGACCTGCTGCAAGGCAACCCGATGCGCTCGGTCAACACCGTGGGGCGTTTCGCGCTCAACACCACGGTCGGCGTGGTGGGCTTGATCGATGTCTCCGGCATGGCCGGCATCCCGCGTCATGACGCAGATTTCGGCCAGACGTTTGGCGTGTGGGGCATCGGCAACGGTCCGATCGTCGAACTGCCTTTGCTCGGCACCTCGAACAGCCGCGACGCCGTCGGCCACGTGCTCGGTTTTGTGGTCGATCCGTTCGGCAGCAACAACGACACCGTGGACACGTTGTCCACCATCAGCACAGTCGGCGGCATCGTCGATGGCCGCGCAGAAGCCTTACCGTTGACCGACAGCCTGCAAAAACTGCCGGACTACTACAGCGCGTTACGCAACGTAGTCGCCGAGCATCGTGCCGCTTACGTGACCGATGGCAAACAAGGCTCGCCGACGAACACCAAAACACAATGCACAGGAGCACCGGCCGATGGTTTCTGAAGGCAATAGCCTGACTCTGCAGCAACGGGTCAACCAGCCCGACCCGGCCACTCTGCACTGTCGGGAAATTACCCTGCGCCTTTCAGCGGACTGTCGCCATCTGGTACTCAGCCGCTACACCGAACACTATGGCCCGGCGCTGGTGCGATGGATCGAGCGTAGCCACACGGTGTCCGTGACAGAGCTGTTTCGCTGGCTCGTGGCCAATGGCGAGACGGATGAAATGAAGGCGGACGGCCAGCCGTTGCCTTGACTGTCGGATTCGAGCCAGTTGCGTTTCATTGACGTCAGCTGCGTTATCATCCCGCGCTTCTCTGTTCCAAAAACCCGGATGTCCATGTCTTTGCCGCTGCCTGACGATCATCAATCCTTGCCACCTGTCCTGGTCGGGCCGCTGTTGCGGCGTCTGGAGCCCACTCGACTGGTGATGTGGCTGGTGGGGTCGCGGGCTCTGTCGCTGACGTTGCGTCTGCAAGATCGCGACGCTATCCACCTCGATGCGAGTCAGTGCACGGTCATTGCGGTGGGCACCCAGGCCTTTGTTCATTTGATCGATGTGTCACTGGACACCGCCCTGCCCTGCGACACGTTAATCGAATACGACCTGCTGATTGACGACGCTGGTGCAGGCATTGCCGATTGGGCTCCGCACTTGCTGTACGGCGACGCCCGTTGCCCAAACTTCGTCCTGCGTAAACGGGCCGATCATCTGTTGCACGGTTCCTGCCGCAAACCTCACCATCCGGCCCCGGACGGTTTGCTGTGCGTTGATCGTTTGCTGGAGGCCGAGCCGGATGCACACAAACGTCCGGCGCTGTTGATGATGAGCGGCGATCAGGTGTATGCCGACGATGTCGCGGGGCCGATGCTGCGAGCCATCCATGCCTTGATCAAGCGCTTGGGGCTGTTCGAAGAGCACCTCGAAGGCGCGGTGGTCAGTGACAGCGCCAAACTCTACGAGCACGCCGCCAGCTACTACCATCGTGCGGATTTGTTACCGGCGCTGGAGAGCAACGAAACCCTGCGCGAGCGATTTTTCGGTGGGGCGCGTAAGCCGATTTTCACCAGCAGCAGTGCCGACAACCATCTGGTGACGTTCGCCGAAGTCATGGCCATGTACCTGCTGGTCTGGTCGCCAACACCCTGGACATTGATCGCCCCGCAACCACCGGCACTGACACCTGAAAGACGCGAACGTTATGCCCTTGAGCAGTCGCACATTAATGGCTTCAAAGCCGGCCTTGGAGGTGTCGCCCGAGCACTCGCTCACCTGCCGTGCCTGATGATTTTCGACGACCACGATATTACCGATGACTGGAATCTATCCGCGCAATGGGAGGAAACGGCCTACGGCCATCCGTTCTCCAGGCGCATCATCGGCAACGCGCTGATTGCTTATATGCTGTGCCAGGGCTGGGGCAACAACCCGGATGCGTTCGGCGCTGTGCTGAAGAAGGCCGGCGGATTGAGCGCGACCGGGCATGACCGCTACCTCGACAGCGACATTCAAGACGAGTTGATTGACGAGCTGCTGAGGTTTCAGAACTGGCATTACGTGCTGCCCACCAGCCCGGCCATCGTTGTGCTCGACACCCGCACCCGGCGCTGGCGCAGCGAGATGAACCTCAAGCAGCCATCGGGCTTGCTGGACTGGGAAGCCCTCAGCGAACTGCAACAGGAACTGCTCGATCACCCTTCGGCAATCATCGTTTCGCCGGCACCGATCTTCGGCGTCAAACTGATCGAAACCGTGCAGCGCGTTTTCAGCTGGTGCGGTTATCCCCTGCTGGTGGACGCCGAAAACTGGATGGCCCATCGCGGTGCGGCCCAGGTGATCCTGAACATTTTCCGACACTCGCGCACACCCGGTAATTACGTGGTGCTGTCGGGCGATGTGCATTATTCCTTCGTCTACGAAGTACTGATCCGACACCGCAAGGCCGGCCCGCGCATTTGGCAGATCACCAGCAGCGGCATCAAAAACGAGTTCCCGCCCGCGCTGCTCGAGTGGTTCGACCGCCTCAACCGCTGGCTCTACTCGCCCCGCTCACCGCTGAACTGGCTGACCAAACGCCGGCGCATGCGCATTGTTCCCCATGTCCCGGAACATGCTGAAGCGGGTGAACGGTTGTGGAATTCGGCGGGGATCGGGCAAGTGTTCTTTAATGAAAAAGGACAGCCGCAAGAGATCTATCAGCACAACTCAAACGGTTCGCCGAAGACGCGGATGGTTGCGCCTGACAACGAAGACTGAAATGGCGAGTCATCATGGACCTCACTCGAACCCTGATCATCGGCAACTCCGGTTCCGGCAAAAGTTGGCTGGCCGAACGACTGGCCAGGCACCTGCAAGTGCCGTGGGTCGATCTCGATTCGATTCACTGGTTGTCCGATGAACACAGCATCGCCCGCCCCCGTGCCGAGGCGTTGGGCATGGCACGGGTGGTGGCCAGTGAAGAGCGCTGGGTTATCGAAGGCGTTTACGGCTGGATCATCAGCGAACTCTTACCCCGGGCGACAGCACTGATCTGGCTGTGTGTTGAAGATGAGGAATGTGTTGCCAATGTTCGTCAGCGAGAGGCGCAGCGGGACAAGAATGACGAGTTGTTGATTGCGTTGCTCGACTGGGCCGGCAGCTATCGTACGCGCGAAGAGTCCAGTGGATTTGCCGCGCATCAGCGTCTGTTCGATGAGTTCAGCGGTTCGAAACGGCAACTCGTGAGCCGAGCGCAAATGAATGATTTTATCCATTCTCCACCCCGCACCTGGCGCAATTGAGCGCTGGGGATGGCGTGTTAATCGGATCGGGATTACATAGGTCACGGAAACGTCTTTTGGGAAGTCGAGGGATACTGAGTGCCTCTCGATGAGGAGAACACAATGCGAACCGTCCAACAATCAGATAGCGATCACTTTGGAAAAGGCTCTGCGGCCACCCCCAAAGCAAGTGATGAAACCGCTTACCTTTTAAGTTCGAAAGCCAATGCGAAACGCTTGCTCAAGTCGATCGCGACTTTGCGGACAGGAACAACCAGCACTGGCAAGCCAATTACACTGACGGAAACGCCGATCCTGTAGGAGCTGCCGAAGGCTGCGATCTTTTGATCTTCAGCGACTTCAGCTCCGGTCAGAATCAAGATCAAAAGATCGCAGCCTTCGGCAGCTCCTACGAAAGGTTTGCGTGAGTCCTAGGGATTTCAGCCACTTTCAGCACCCGACACACCCCTCTGACAATCATCTCCACTTCCCGCTCATCAATCGTCAGCGGTGGCAGCAAGCGAATAGTCTTTCCCCGTGTCACGTTGATCAGTAAGCCGTGATCCCGCGCCGCGATCAGGGTCAGGTCGCGAATCGGTTGTTTGAGTTCGATGCCAATCATTAATCCCTGGCCGCGGATCTCCAGGACGTTCGGGTCGTCCGCCAATTCGATGCGCAACTTGGCCAGCAAACGCTCGCCCTGAAGTTTGGCGTTTTCCAGCAGCCCTTGTTCCTCGATGATCTCCAGCACGGTGCAACCCACGCGGCAGGCCAGTGGATTGCCGCCGAAGGTGCTGCCGTGACTGCCGGGGGTGAAGAGGTCGGCGGCTTTGCCCCGGGCCAGACAGGCGCCAATGGGAATGCCATTGCCCAGGCCTTTGGCCAGGGTCATGACGTCCGGAACGATGCCTTCGTGCTGAAAGGCAAACCACTGACCGGTGCGGCCGATGCCGGTCTGGATTTCGTCGAGCATCAGCAGCCACGAGCGCCGAGTGCAGAGTTCGCGAATGGCTTTCAGATAACCGGGCGGGGCCATTTGGACACCGCTTTCACCCTGAATCGGCTCCATCAGGATCGCCACGATGCGTGGGCCGTGGGCTTGCTGCACCTTGTCCAGCGCCTTGAGGTCGCCGAATGGCACTTTGACGAAGTCCCCCGGCAACTCGTTGAAACCCAGGCGTACGGCCGGGCCATCACTGGCGGACAAGGTGCCCAATGTGCGGCCATGAAAGGCGTTTTCCATGACCACCACCAGCGGTTGTTCTATGCCTTTTTGCCAGCCATATAGCCGCGCCAGTTTCAGCGCCGTCTCGTTGGCTTCGGCACCGGAGTTGTTGAAGAAGGCTCGCTCCATGCCCGCCAATTGCGTCAGTTTCTGCGCCAGCTGCTGTTGCCAGTCGATGCTGTAAAGATTGGAGGTGTGCAGCAATAGACCAGCCTGTTCGCTGATGGCTGAGACAATTTTCGGATGGGAGTGACCGACGTTGGTCACTGCCACGCCCGCCACCGCGTCCAGGTATTCACGACCGGCCTGATCCCAAAGGCGCGTGCCCAGGCCCTTGCTGAAACTCAAGGCCAAGGGTTGGTAAGTCGTCATCAGGCAGGCGGCGGTCATGACATCAAGCTCCATCAATGGTCGGTGTTTTTGCAGTATGGTTAGCCACCTGAGCTAGATAAACGCTGCAACACTTCAATCATTTTAAAGCTGGGCTTGATAATGAATTTGTTCCAGGCAATGACCGTTTACGTCCGAGTGGTGGAAACCGGCAGCATGACCGCCGCCGCGCTGCATTGCGAAATGTCCACGACCATGGTCGGCAATCACCTGCGGGCGTTGGAGCAACGCCTGGGTGTGCGCCTGCTCAACCGTACGACACGACGCCAGCGGTTAACGGAATTCGGCACCGCTTATTACCAGCGCTGCCTCGAAGTGCTGGGGCTGGTGGCCGATTCCGAACGGTTGGCCGAGCAAGCCCTCGACGAACCGAGCGGCACCTTGCGCATCACCGCACCGCTGACGTTCGGCACCGAAAAACTGGCACCCGCCCTGAGTGAATTCGCCCTGCTGTGTCCACGCGTCAAATTGGATGTGGTCCTCACCAATCGCCGTCCGGACCTGCTCGAAAACGGTTTCGACGTGGCGTTCCGCCTGGGAAATACCGTGGAGACCCACCTGATCGCCCGTCCACTCCTCGACTACAGCCTGACCATGTGTGCATCACCGGAGTACCTGGCGCGCAAAGGCACACCGCAGAAACCTGATGATCTGCAACACCACGACTGTCTGTCCTTTGCCTATCCGGCCGGGGATGACTGGCAGTCGGTGGAAAAACATTGGCGCCTGACCGGTCCCGAGGGAGAAGTGGCGGTAGCGGTCAATGGACCGATGTTGATCAACAGTTCGGCAGGACTGCATCAAGCGGCGCGAACCGGTATGGGCATCGTGGTGTTGCCTGATGCGTTGATGGAGCAAGATCTCAAGGACGGAAAACTGGTGGCATTGATGCCGAATTACCTGCCGCCGAGCCGACCAATGAACCTGATGTATGCCCAGGATCGCTACCGTTTGCCAAAACTGCGTAGTTTCGTCGACTTTGCCTTGCAGAGATGGGGCAAGCACTAGCCGACCGAATACCCCATGCACTAATCTCCTCGACAGGCGGGTCACTTAGATATCAGGGCGGCAAGGAGTGCGGAGATGGGTGAAGCGTCGAATATCGAGCCGTTGAAGTTCAATCTGTCGGATTTGAACGAAGACATGCTGCACACCATTCTGGAGCTGGTCAGCGACGGCATCTGGGACTGGAACGCCAACACCGGGTTCGTCTATCGCAACCCCGGGTGGTACGAGATGCTCGGCTACCCGCCTCATTCCCTGGATAACAACGTGTTGACCTGGGAAAACGTGATCCATCCCGACGATTACCCGCAGGTCATGGCGCTGTTCGACGACTACCTGAATCAGCGCGCCCCCGGCTATCAGGCCGAGTATCGCTGCCGAAAACAGGATGGCAGCTATACCTGGATCGAAGACCGTGGCTACGTATTGGCACGCAATGCCGACGGCTCGGTGGCGCGGATGGTCGGCGCGCACCGCAGCATCGAAGACAAGAAGCGTCTGTACGAAGCGCTTGAACGGCGCAACCAATCCCTTGAAGCAATCGTTGAAGAACGCACCCGAGAGTTGTCTCGCGTCAATCAGCAACTGCAAATCCAACTCGAAGAAAACCGCAAACTGGCGGAAACCGACACACTGACCTCAATCGCCAATCGCTATCTTCTGGAAAAATCCCTGCCCCAGGAATGCGAACGCGCCCAGCGCTTTCGACAACCGCTGTCGCTGATTGCGATGGACATCGACGACTTCAAGAACATCAACGATCACTATGGCCACGCGCTGGGTGATGCGGCATTGGTGCAGGTGATCGATAGCGTGAAGCACTGCGTGCGTGAAGGCGATCTGCTCGCGCGTTGGGGTGGCGACGAATTCATCCTGATCCTACCCAATACACCACTCGCCGACGCCCGGACCCTCGCCGAACGTATCCGCCATGACCTCGCAAGCCTGCTGCCAGTGGGGGACTTTCAAGTGACCATGAGTTTTGGCGTGGTTCAGCGCTTTGAAGAAGAACAACAGACCGGACTGCTGGCCAGGGCTGATCAAGCGCTGTATCGGTCGAAGATCGCGGGCAAGAATGTGATTTCCGGATGAACAACGCCTTGCATGTCCGCGATGTACTGCCCTCGGAAGTAGAGTGCGTACGCCTTTTTCTGGGGCAGAACGGGTGGGCTCACCGCACAGGTTCCGCTGAACATTTTGCTCAGTTGATCGCTCACTCCCAACGCACAGCCCTTGCTATGAAGGACTCCCAAATTATTGGTTTTGCCCGAGGCATCACTGACAGCCTATCAAACGGTTATCTGTCGATGGTCGTTGTCTGTGGACAGCATCGACGTGAAGGTGTCGGGCGTGCGTTGGTTGAACATGTCATGGGTGAGAACACCGACATGACCTGGGTTCTGCGAGCAGGCCGGGAAGGCGCTTCGGATTTCTTTTCAAGCCTGGGTTTTGAAACGTCGACCATTGCGATGGAGCGCCCGCGTCGTAAATAGCCAACCCGCCATTCACATCCCCGCCTTCACCAACACCGGTTTCTCCTGATACCGATCCGGATAAAGCTTTTTCAGCTGCGCGACCTTCGGTAGATCGTTGATCACGATGTAGGGATAGGTCGGGTGCTCGGTCAGAAAATCCTGATGTTCCTCCTCCGCCGGGTAGAAACCGTTGTAGGTCTCCAGCTTGGTGACAATGGGTTTGTTGAACGAACGGGCGGCGTCGAGCTGGGCGATGTAGGCCTGGGCGATACGCTGCTGTTCGCTGTTTTCCGGGAAAAGCGCCGAGCGATACTGAGTGCCGCGGTCAGGTCCCTGACGGTTGAGTTCGGTAGGGTTGTGAGCCACCGAGAAGTAGATTTGCAGCAAGGTGCCGTAGCTGACCTGACGGGGGTCGAAGGTGACTTCGACGGATTCCGCATGACCGGTATCGCCGTCGCTGACCCGCTCATATTGGGCGGTGCTCGCAGCTCCACCGGCATAACCGGAGACCGCTTTCTTCACCCCTTTGACATGCTGGAACACACCTTGGACGCCCCAGAAGCAACCGCCGGCAAAGACCGCCCTTTCGCTGTCGGCCTGGGTGGTTTCGTCGAGGGTGGGTGGAGGAATGATGACCGCGTCTTCCGCCGCACCGAAGGAGAACGCCAGGCATTGGCCGATGACGCCGGCAGCGGCCAGGCCCAACAGGGCGCGGCGCCAGGTGAATAGGGTTTTCATGAGGCTGATTCCTGAATGAATGGAATGACGATCAACCGAACGTAAACGCATACGCCGACACTCCGGGATCTAGAAACTCGATGCTGAAGGTCCGATCCGTCACGCCGCCGGTTTGGCGCACCAATTGGTACAAGCGTTGTTCAGTCACGCTGCCGCTGCCGTCGGGTGCCACGTCGGTACCGTGGGCATCGCCGGGGGCTTTTCCGTCAATCAACACTTTGAAACGCACCGGTTTACCGTCAGTGCCAGGCCCCAGCACCAGATGCAGATCGCGGGCATGGAAGCGGTAGACGATGCGACTGGCCGGTGCGCTAGAAGTCGCTCGCTCCGAGCCGACATTCCATTGACCGTCCAGGCTCCAGTCGTTGAGTGCTAATTGCGATGGAGCGCTATAGGCCGACACTTTGTCCGGCACCAGGCTGGTTTCAGGCACGAAATGCTCGGCACGCTGGTAGCCGACATAGGTTTCCGGTGATTGCACTTCATTCATGTCCGGGGCCAGTTGAACACCTTCGGCACTGGCATTGATCAGGCCGTCCGCGACCTTCGCGGCACCTGCTTCGCGCAGCAGTTGCTGGATCACCCGTTCCGATTCGGCGTACTCGCCCTCACCAAAATGGTGATAACGGATGCGACCTTGAGCGTCGGCAAAATAGTGGGCCGGCCAGTATTGGTTGTTGAAAGCTCGCCAGACCTTGAAGTCATTATCGATGGCCACCGGGTAGTTGATGCCCAGGTCCTTCATCGCTTTGGTGACATTGCCTACGTCTCGTTCGAAAGCAAACTCGGGCGCATGGACGCCAATCACCACCAATCCCTGATCGCGGTACTTCTCGGCCCAAGCCTTCACATAAGGCAGCGAGCGCAGGCAGTTGATGCAGGAGTAAGTCCAGAAATCCACCAGCACAACTTTGCCTTTCAAGGCCTGCGCTGTAAGGGGTGGCGAGTTGAGCCATTGCACCGCGCCGTCCAGCGGTGGAAGGTTGCCTTCAATCGGCAGTGCGCCCGGTGCTTTGTCAGCCGCTTTCATTGCACTTCCCGAGGCCGGAACCTGCGCCATCATCGCCCCGCTACCGTTCGGTGTTTTACCGACCAACCGTCCCACCAACGCCTGCTCGATACCGCCGGTGGACGCCGTCGAAACCCGCGCCAGAATCCCGGTGTCGAGCCCCAGGGCGATGGCCGCGACACCGGCCAGCATCGCGGCGCCCAGACCTCGACGCAGCCACTCGCCAGCGCCGATGGAACGCTTCATCGCCGCGAAGACTTTACCGCCCAGCAGCAGCGCCACCGCGAGGGAAGTTGCGGCACCCGCGGCGTAGGCCAGCAACAACAAGGTGGTTGCGATGCTTGCCCCTTGCAGCGCGGCCCCTGTCAGCAACAGACCCAGAATCGGCCCGGCGCACGGAGCCCAGAGCAGGCCCGTGGCGACGCCGATCAGGAACGAAGCGCCGGGACGCGGCCGGGCATCGGCGCCCGCGGCTTCCGACAACCGACTGCCCGCTGCCACCAGTGGCCGGGTCAGACGCTCGGCCAATCGCGGCAGCAACAGCGTCAGCCCGAACAATGCAACGAACAGCAACGCGAGCCAGCGACCGTACTGATTGACTTGCACCACCCAACCGCCGCCCACCGCTGCCAGCGAGGCGACGAGCGCAAAGGTCAGCGCCATTCCCGCCAATAGCGGCAACCCGCTCTTCATAAACGGCTGCCCGGTGCGAGCGAAGACAAAGGGCAGTACCGGCAGGATGCACGGGCTGACAATCGTCAGCACACCACCGAGATAAGCGAGGACCAGAAGCCACATAACGTCGACCTGCAAAAATGAGTGAAAGGGAGTACCCGCGGATCAAGTCGCCTGCGGCACGAATGTCATCGCCAGGCCGTTCATGCAGTAACGCAGACCGGTGGGTTTGGGCCCATCGTCGAAGACATGGCCCAGATGACCACCACAACGCCGGCAGTGGACTTCTTCGCGCAGCACCCCGAAGGAGCGGTCCTGACGAGTGGCCACAGCCTTGTCCAGCGGCGCCCAGAAGCTCGGCCAACCGGTACGGCTGTCGAACTTGGTCGCGGAAGAAAACAGCGGCAGGCCGCAACCGGCACAGGCAAACGTACCTTCCCGGTGCTCGTTGTTCAGCGGGCTGCTGTAGGCCCGTTCAGTGCCCTCTTCGCGCAGGATTTCGTATTGCTCGGCGCTGAGCATGGCGCGCCATTCGCTGTCACTGTGAGTCACCTCGAACACCTCTGCCGCGTCGGCATCACTGACCAGTGCAGAACGCGCGGCAAATTTTGGCAATACACCGATGACCAGGGCTGCAGCGCCTAGCCCGCCGCTTGCTAAGAGAAACTGTCGCCGTGAAAACATGGTCGTCTCCGAAAATTCCAGGTGCCTGTCATGGAACACAGCCTAGGCTTGGGTTGATCGCCAAATCCTCACGAGAAGTTAAACAATTCGTGATAACTCAGGCCCCGGAAAACCCGCACAATGCGCTCATTGCGCCGAAGGATTGAGCTTGATGGAACAGACCAAACGCGTCCTCGTGGTCGAGGACGACCTGCATATCGCCGACCTTATCTGCCTGCATCTACGCGATGAGCAGTTCGAGGTGGTGCACTGCGCCGATGGCGATGAAGGCATGCGCCTGCTGCAGCAAGGAAGCTGGGACGCACTGATCCTCGACCTGATGCTGCCCGGCGTCGACGGCCTGGAAATCTGCCGCCGGGCCCGCGCCATGGCCCGCTACACACCGATCATCATTACCAGTGCGCGCTCCAGCGAAGTGCACCGGATTCTCGGGCTCGAACTCGGCGCCGACGATTACCTGGCCAAACCCTTTTCCATGCTCGAACTGGTGGCCCGGGTCAAAGCGCTATTGCGACGGGTAGACGCCATGGCCCGCAATCTGAAAATGGACGCCGGCAGCCTGATCACGGACGGCCTCTCCATCGACCCGATCACTCGCGATGTGTCCCTTGACGGTCGCCGCCTCGACCTCACGCCACGGGAGTTCGACCTGTTGTATTTCTTCGCCCGTCAGCCCGGCAAAGTGTTCTCGCGCATGGATCTGCTCAACGCCGTCTGGGGCTACAGCCATGAAGGCTACGAGCACACCGTCAACACTCACATCAACCGCTTGCGGGCAAAGATCGAGGCCGATCCGGCACAACCGGCGCGCATCCTCACGGTATGGGGACGAGGCTACAAATTCGCGGCCAGGGAGGAGCAGCCGTGAGACTGACCCTGACTCAGCGCCTATCTCTGGTTTTCGCCGTGTTGCTGCTGGTGTGCTGCGGCACGTCGGCCTGGATGCAGGTGCGGTCCAACCAGATGCATGAGCTGGAAGTGGTGCAAGGGTTGTCGCGGGATCTGGCCCAACACATCGCCCATGACACCGTGCTGATGGACACCAAAGGCCTGATGCCCGACGCCGTGCGCGACCTGTTCAGCAAACTGATGCTGGTCAATCCCAGTGTCGAGGTCTATCTGCTCAACCCCGAGGGCCAGATTGTCGGCAGTGCTGCGCCCGAGGGTCGGATACGCCGGGAGCGGGTCGATCTGGCGCCGATCCAGCGTCTGCTCAAGGGCGATGCCCTGCCGATTCTCGGCGACGATCCGCGCAGCGTCGATGGCCGCAAAGTGTTCAGCGCCGCGCCATTACAGGTCGATGGCAAACCGGTGGGTTATCTGTATGTGGTGCTGCTGAGCGAAGAGCACGACCGCTTCGCCGAACGCGGTGCCACCAGCGCTGCCCTGAATACCGCGCTGTTGTCCATCGGGCTGGTGGCGTTGCTGTGCCTGATTGCCGGTCTCACGGCATTCGCCCTCATCACCCGACCTTTGCGCCGTTTGACCGAAACCGTCAGCCAGTTCGACATTGATGGTGCTCCGGTAACGCCGCCTGCATCCGTCCCGACGGAAAAAGCCGCCAGCCACGATGAGATTGCCATACTCGACGCCACCTTCCGGCAGATGCAGGCGCGCCTCGGTGAGCAATGGCGCTCATTGACCCGCCAGGATCAGGAACGCCGCGAACTGGTGGCCAACATCTCCCACGACCTGCGCACGCCTCTCGCCTCGCTTCACGGTTACCTGGAAACCTTGTCGCTCAAGGACGCCACGTTGTCACCCGCCGACCGCCGCCGTTACCTGGGTATCGCGCTGGATCAAAGCCGCAAGGTAGGTGGTCTGGCGCAATCGCTGCTGGAACTGGTGCGCCTGGAACATGGCTTCGTGCAACCGGTGCTGGAGCGCTTCTCGCTGACCGATCTGGTGCAGGACATTTTCCAGAAGTTCGAACTGACGGCCGAGGCGCGTCACGTCGAACTGAAGGCCACCTTCGCGCCCAATGTTTCAGCGGCGTGCGCCGACCTTGGGTTGATCGAGCGGGTGCTCACCAACCTGTTCGACAACGCCCTGCGCCACACCCCGCTAGGGGGAGAAATCGAGCTCAGCCTGCGTCCTCAAGGACCTTTTATCGAAGTGACCGTCAGCGACACCGGCCCCGGCATCGCTGCCGAATTGCGCGAAGGTCTGTTCCTGCGCCCGTTCAACATTGGCGGCGCACGGCGTGATGGCGGACTGGGGTTACGCATCGTGCACCGGATCCTGCAATTGCATGGCCGCGAGATCCAGCTGATTGATGTTCCCGGACGCGGCGCGACCTTCCGCTTTTCGTTGGCGGTGGATCAGCAAACGGCCGAGCAATTGGCGGTGCGGTCGATGAATCTGAATTCGCTGGGGAAATAGTCGACTGCCTGGGCCACAGCAACGGCTAATATCCCGGCACTCATTTCGGCAAGGACGCTGCACGATGCTCAACACCCTGCAAAACACCCCATTGTGGGTTTACGCGATTTTTCTGCTGCTGTGCTACTTCGGTGTCAAAGCCCTGTCCCCGACCCGTGAAAGCAAAACTTCATTGCTCGTCACCGCGCCGATCTTGCTGGGCTGGTCACTCTATTCGCTGAACCTGATGCTGAATCCGCAGCTGTCGGTCAGTTGCTGGTTGGCCGCCGTCATCCTGGGCAGCCTCGTGGCGCTGCTGATTTTCCCACGCAAGGATATTGAGCTGGATGATCCGCAAACCGGCTTGATCGTGCAGGGAACAGCAAAAACCCTGGTGCTGTATCTGCTGTTTTTTGCGGTGAACTATTACTTCGGCTACCAGGATGACGTTCACCCGGAAATGTCCGCCACTCTTGAGATGTTGCTGCTCAAGGCGTCGGCTTCCGGTTTTGTCTGTGGATTGATCAGCGGTCGGGCGTTGAAGTTTTATCGGCTGCTGCTGACACTTCAGGAAAAACGCCCCCCGATAGCCGCCAGTTAAAAGCCGCTGTGCCAAAAATGATGACCAGCCGCCTGTTCATCCGTGACAACGCCGCCTCGGTCCAATAGATTAGGCGGCCTGAAAAGGCCCAGAGCTTTCTCGCCTCAATCCAAGTTAAAAGAAGTAGTGAAATTTCAATGTCCGATTCCAATACCGCTGAATCCGTAGTCACCTTGTCGTCCAAAGCGGAATACGAAAACTCCATCAATCTTTCACAGCACGTGCCCCAGGCCAAGACCATCAGCGAGATGGTCCTGGACGCTTTCCAGTCCACCCGGGAAAGCGACCAGATCCGCGAGCTGCGCGCCGCGATTCGCCAGGCTCACGACAGCTTCGACGACGATAAAGCCTACGATTTGATGGGCGAACTCAAGCAGCTCAAGGACGCCGAGGCTGCCGACATTGCAGCCCTGGAAGATTTGAGCAGCAAATTCCCGATCAGCCGGATCCTCTCCAGCTTCAAGGACGACCCGGCATTTCAGGAATTGGTCTATGGCCTCGCACTGAAAGTGCTGAACCAGACCCACCAGGCCATCAGCAACCCTAGCAGTAGCAAAAGCAAGGCTGCTCGCGCCAAGAAAGATGTCGAAGTGTTCACCATCAGCAAAGACGGTATCAGCGTGACGCTGCCGCTGCGCACCCCGCGTTCGCGACTGAACGTTGACCGTGAAGCGCTGGAGTTCCTGGGCTTCACCTTCGTCGGCGAAGGCGAAGAAGCGGAGCTGGAAAGCGAGACGTTCCTCGACAATGCCGGGGCCGAACAAGCGGTTAACCGCAAGAACATCATCACCGCGCTTCAGCAGCAAACCGCGTTCGATGGCTACAGCATCGCCGCGCAGTAACACGATCCATCAGCGGCGCTTCGGCGCCACTGACCCAAGAGCCCCGCCCTAGAGCGGGGCTTTTTATTGCCCGTGATTTTATAAAACCCACAATTTTCCTTCCTGTCGTCGTCGCCCACACCGCGACAGTTGCAAAGTGCCACCCCATTCGGCAATCAATGCCCAAAGGCACTCAAGCCACGGTGATTCGGCGCCAGAAAAACACTTTTCCTTAACCCTTCAGCACCACGGGTCCGCCTGCAGGGAGCGTCAACTCACTTTCCAGCCCAAGACTTCAGTGGTGCGATTGCTGAGGTCATCATGAACACAACTCCCCTTTACCGTCAGTTGGCCAACCACTACCTCGATGCGATCCGCAGCGGCACCTTGAAAACCGGTGAACGATTCCCCTCCATTCGGCTGATGATGGAAAAACACGCCGTCAGCCTGTCGACCGCGGTGCAGGTTTGCCGGGAACTCGAGGACTGTGGCGTGCTGGAAGCCCGGCCGCGCTCCGGCAACTACATTCGCCAGCCCGATACGTTGCGCAAACCCGTCCCGATCGCTCCTCCCCCGCCTCTGGACACCGGCGTCTACGTCGGCATTCACGAGCAGGTGTCATCGGTCCTCAAGGCCAGTCAGCGCGCGACGATCAAGGTCAATTTCGCCAGTGCCTTCTGCGCGCCGGAACTCTATCCGTTGAAGATCCTGCAAGATCATATGATCAAGGCGCTGCGTCACGATCCGCACTTGCTCGGCGCGGCGGGTTCCACCTGCGGCAACAGCACATTGCGCAGTATTCTTGCGCGACGGGCGCTGACCGCAAAGGCCAACCTGCCAGCGGAGAAGATTGTGATCACCAACGGCGCGACAGAAGCGATCAACCTGGCCTTGCGCGCGGTCACCCAACCGGGTGACACCGTGGCTGTGGAATCACCGACCTTTTACGGCTTGCTGCAAATTCTCGAAAGCCTGAACCTGCGGGTGCTGGAGGTCCCGGCGACTTCGCACGCCGGAATCAATCTGTTCGCCCTCGAACAATTGCTACAAGGTCCCGAACGGATTCAGGCGCTGATCGTCATTCCCAATCTGCAAAATCCGCTGGGCAGCATCATGCCCGACGCCAACAAGGCGCGGCTGGTGCAGCTGTGCGCCGAGCACGCCACGGTGCTGATCGAAGACGACACCTATGGCGATCTGGTGGATACCGAGCAGCCGCTGTCCACGCTCAAGCACTGGGACCGCACCGACAACGTGATCTATTGCGCATCCCTGAACAAAACCCTGGCACCGGGCATACGCCTGGGCTGGATCAGCGCGGGGAAATGGCACGACCGTGTGGAAATGCTCAAACACACCCAGTCCCGGGGATGTGAAGCGTTGTCGCAACTGGCGGTTAGTGCGTTCATGAAGACACCGTCTTACGAACGTTACCTACGCCGCTTGAGGAAAATCCTGACTCACCAACGCCAGCAAATGAGCGCGGCGATCATTCGCTACTTTCCCGCCGGCACCTGCGTCACCAATCCCCAAGGCGGTACGTTGCTGTGGGCGGAACTGCCGCGCCACCATTCATCCATGGCGTTTTTCCATGAGGCGTTGAAGGCGGGCATCCAGATTTCGCCTGGGGATATCTTTTCAAACGGCCAGCGTTTCAATCACTTTGTGCGCATTGGTTGCGGCGCGCCGTATTCATCGCGGATAGATGAAGCGCTGGCGACCCTCGGCCAACTCCTCAAAAACCAGGGCTAAACACCCCCGTGTAGGAGCTGCCGAAGGCTGCGATCTTTTGATTTTCAAGATCAAAAGATCGCAGCCTTCGGCAGCTCCTACAGGATGCGGGGCATTCAGAATGGTTTTTGGTGCAGGCAAATGATGTGCGGATCGTCATTCCAATGCGGGAAGCGCTCAGCGATCAGAGGGTCATGGCCGGGTATGACATGGTCTTCGCCGTCAGCCAGGCTATCGATGAGACTGAACGCCTCAAGCGTCTGCGCCAAATCATCAAGAATCGGAAACGGACTGCGCTGACGGATGTTGGCCCACAAGTGCGCGGCATCCGAGGCCAGAACAATCCACCCTCGCTCGGTGTTCACCCGCACCACCTGGCTACCCGGTGTATGCCCGCCCACCGGGTGCAATGTCACACCTGGAATCACCTCGACCGTGCCTGTATGCAAACGCATCCGCCCCTCGAACAGCGGTGGAAGCGCCGACATCACGTCGTCGACCTCGTAGGTTTTGTTCACCGTGTGATGGGCCATTTTCGGCCCGGTGCAGAAGCGCAGTTCCGCTTCTTGCAAATGCACCGTGGCCTTCGGAAAAAGCCACAGATTGCCGGCGTGATCCCAGTGCAAATGGGTGAGGATCAGGTTGTCGACCTGCGCTGGATCAATATCCAATTGGCGTAGGGATTCTTCCGGCAGGCGATACATCTGACGGTTGCGCCGGTCTGCCGTGGCCGGTTGGAAACAGGTGTCGACCACGATCACCTGCTGCTCGTTACGAATGACCCAGAAGTAGTAATCCAACGGCATCGACGCATTCGGATCCCCGCAGCAGGCGTCATAGAGAAAGTTTTCCCGGGCGGTGCGCTGGGCATTGGCGCCGACACGGATCGCGAATACTTCGTACACAGGAACGGACATATTCACCTCCTGGTTCAGGCCGCTGCGGTGGCTTTGAGGGTCGGACGGAAGTCGAAATCGACCTCGTCGCTAATCCCCAGATCCTGTGCCAGGCGATGCAGGCCACTGTAGTCCCGCATGATCGTGGCGTTCTTGTTGCTCTCCCGGGTGTCCGCAATGATCAGCGCGGCGTCTTCGACCCCCAGCTGCGTGAGAATTGCCTCCCACATCGAGTAGTCCTGGGCGACAAAGGCACTCAGCGCCACCGACAACGTGCGAGCGAAAAACAGCCGTTGGGGCGGCTGCATGTTCGCGTACATGACCTTCGCCACTTCGGCGAGAATTTTGCTGTGGGCATATTCGTCGCGGTTATGCAGTTCGGCCACGCGGCGGTTTTGCGGTTGAATGCTCTGATCGTCGGCCAGCAAATCCAGATAGGCGTTGACGCTGATCTCGGCCACCACCGCAAAAGTGATCGCTGCCAGGTCGCGCTGCCACTGCTCCGGCAGTTCCTCGCGCAGGGCGATCAGCCGCAGATAGGTGACCGACGGCGGCAAATCCAGGTCCTGATCGAGTGCTCGCTCAACCTTGGTCCGTTCGATGGCCCGCAGGTGCATAAGCGTGTGGTAGTGCTCGTCGATCAACGTCTGTTGCATGGCCTCGCGAAAATGCCAGTCATCCTTGCCCAGGTATTGATTGGCGATGACGCTCAGCGCCGGGTTCACCACGTGTTCTTCGGCGGTCACCGTGCGCAGGTTGTAGCCGATCCAGCCCCAGGTCACCACGGTGCTTTTGAGTTCATCACTCAGGGCCTGGAATTTCGGATGATGGAAAAACGGCACCATGCACTCCGGGTAATCCGGGCGCGTCGGGTCGAACACTTCGCTGGCCTCGGCCTTGTCCGGTGCACACACGGTGGCTCTTTTGGTCCACGCCTGATTCAGTCGCACGACCAGTTGATGATCGACCTTGGCGATCTCGATTGCTGTTTGCATGACGCGATACCTGTAGGACGCGTACCCGAAGACGGGTACGCCAATAGAATTAAGGGCGACGGATGAATCAGGCCAGCCAGTAGCGGGTCAGGTTTCGCGCCGGGTCAGTGTATCGGCTGCGGGCGTGGATCATTCGCCAGTTGTCCCAAATCAGCAGGCATCCGTCGGGAATCAGCACCGGTGTGTTGTGCTCAACGAAATACGCTTCGCCCAGGACTGCAAACCTGGCCAGGGGCGACGAACTATTGGCGACTTGCGAGTGAAGCAGCGCTTCCTTGGAAGGATTCACATCGCCGTAGTGAAACTGGTTGTAGCTGAAGCGGAAAATATCACCGTCTTCTGTAGGCGTCAGAATGTACTCCTTGACCCGGCGTTGCTCGGCTTCACCGGGTTTGGCGGTGGCGACGAACTCCACAGGCGTGTCGTCGATCCATTCACGCAACTCGGGGTCGGTGCGTTCGAGGAACGCCAGCAATTCATAACCGTCCACCAGCCCTGTATGCCCGCCACCGCACGTGGCCTGTTGATGACAATGCAACGCCAGGTAGCGCGGCGGCGGTCCATAAACCGGCGCTTCGGTGTGTGGGCCGATTCCGTTCATGCTCTGGGAATACGGCAAGTCTTCGTACCCCGGCTTGCGGGTGATGGCGAACGCGGTCTGCCCGTTGAATTGCGGAATGACCGGGCCGAACTCCTGCAGCGTGCCGAGCACATCGTCGGCGAACTCGTCCGGCGTAAGCACCGTCCAGCCTCGTGCCGACAACTCTTCGTGGCGGTGGCCCAGTGAAACGTAAGGTTTAGACGCAACAATCCCTTGATCTGACATGGTGAGATTCCTGGCGGTTTATCAGGCGTTGACGGTTGAGGTGTAGGCGGCAATGAATTCGCGGCAGGCGTTGCCCGGTCGATAGTGCTGTTCATCAATACGCTGCACGGGTGTGATTTCGGCAGCGGTACCGGTGAGAAAGCACTCGTCGAAGTCGCCAAGCTCCGTAGGAACAATGGTTCGCTCGACCACTTGGTAATCCAGCGCCTTGGCCAATTCGATGACGGTCTGACGAGTAATGCCGTTGAGGAAACAATCCGGCACCGGGGTGTGCAACGTCCGACCTTTGACGAAGAACACGTTAGCACTGGTGGCTTCGGCAACGTTGCCGCGCCAGTCGAGCATCAAGGCATCGTGAAAACCGCTGTTTTCAGCATCGTGCTTACTCAGCGTGGCGATCTGATAATGCCCGGATGCCTTGGCTTCAAACGGGCTGCAGCTCGGTGGCGGACGACGCCACTCGGCGGTTTTCAAGCGAATGCCGGCCATGTGCCCGGCCGGGTCGAAATAGCTCGGCCATTGCCAGCAGGCGATCGCCACATGGACGCTGTTGAAGCGGGCGGAGGTGGAAATCATTTCACTGCCGCGCCAGGCCACTGGCCGCAGATAACCGTCGACCACGTTGTTGCGTTGCAGCAGCTCATGGCTGGCCGCTTCCAGTTCGGCAAGCTCATAGGGAATGACGAAATCCATCAACTGAGCCGAGCGATACAAACGCTCGCTGTGTTCGCGCAGTTTGAAGATCTTGCCGTTATAGACACGCTCCCCTTCATACACCGTGCTCGCGTAATGCAGACCGTGGGTCAGCACATGCAGACGGGCCTGGGACCACTCGACGAACTCGCCGTCGAGCCAGATGAAACCTTCTCGCTGATCAAACGGAATACCACTCATATCCATATCTCCTGATGAATCGTCCTACGCCGTTTCGAGCAGAACCGGTATCAATTCGGGCGCCGCCACAGGCTCGGGCTGAAAGAAGAACAAGCGCTCACCGAACGCCGGCCGCAACTCATCGAACCAGGTCGCTTGCGGATCGAATCGCGCATAGAACGTGCGCAACACCCATTGCGGATCGCGCGCCTGGAGGAACTGCAGCACGAAGACTTTTTCCCCGGCCACGGTTTCGATGCCGTTGATCAACACCTTGCCGTAGAAGGTGCTCATGGACGGACCGCGAACCGTGCGCGCCAATCCGGACACCGTGCGGTACGCCGCCTGAAAGATCTCGAATGCCCGGGCCAGCGGCATCGCGAAGTAATGGCTGGGGCCGGTATCGCGCTCGACAAACATGTAATAAGGCACCGCGCCGAGCCGCACGCCTTCGGTCCAGAGCGCCGCCCAGTCGGCGGGGTTCTCGTTGATGTGCCGAATCACCGGTGCCTGCATGCGCAACGTCGCGCCGCTGGAACGAATGCGTTCAATGGCCTGGCGGGCGATGTCCTGACGGATCTCCACCGGGTGGTTGTAGTGCCCCATGATCGAGAGATTTTTCCCCGCCGCGACGATCCGCTTAAACAGCTCCAGCAGCTCGGGCGCGTCCTTGTCGCTGACAAACCGTTGCGGCCAATACGCCACGGATTTGGTGCCGATGCGGATGCTTTTCAGGTGGGGCAAGTCCAGCAACGGCTCGATGTACCCGGCCAGCGAACGGGTGTTCATGATCATCGGATCGCCGCCGGTGATCAGCACGTCGGTGACTTCGGTGTGCACCCGCAGGTAACTCACCAGCTCCAGGGATTCGCGCGCATTGAACTTGAGTTCTTCTTCGCCGATGAACTGCGCCCAGCGGAAACAGAACGTGCAGTAGGCGTGACAGGTCTGACCCGCACCGGGGAAAAACAGCACGGTTTCGCGGTACTTGTGCTGAATGCCCGGCAGGACTTTTCCGTCGAGGGTCGCTCCGTTGTGGGTCAGTTGCCCGGCCGGATGCGGGTTCATGCGCAACCAGATCGCCTCGATCCGCCGCTTGATGGCGACAGTGTCATCCAGGTCGATCAGTTGCTTGAGCGACGCGTACTCGTCCGGCAGCAGCATGTCCTTGTGGGGAAAGGTCATGCGGAAAATCGGATCGTCCGGGATGTTGTTCCAGTCGATCAACGTGCCCAGTACATATTCATTGGTGCGAAACGGCATGACCCGGGCCACGACGGTCATGGCTTCCTGCAACGCTGGCGTCAGTTTCTGCCAGTACGGCGTGTCTCGAATGGTGCGTGAGTTATAGGGCTTGTAGCGTTCCTGCTCCGACATTCCCTGCATGGCAGCGCTCCTGGTGATTGGCTGGCAGTTCTTACTGGATGGCCGGCGCTGCGCGCTCTATGTCCATCCATGCCCGAACACTGTCGCGATCCCACTGGTGGCGGACATACGCGGCGAGTCGGGAGGGAACTTGATCACCGTTGGCGACCAGTCGGTTGAGCATGATTGCCAGGTCGGTGTCGGCAATGCTCCAGTCACCGAACAGATGCTCGGCGCCTCCCTCCAGCAATCGATCGGCGACAAAAAACAACCGGTCGACGGCGGCCAGGGCATCGTCGGACAGCGGAGTATCTTTTTTGCCGAAATAAATAAGGTCCGCCGGGCGTTCTTTGCGAATGACCAACAAATCACTGCGCAACCAGGCCTGGAGTTGACGGGCGCGCGCTCGCTGCTTGATGTCCAGCGGCAATAGTCTGTTATGCCCCGGCGCTAGCTCTTCCAGGTATTCGGCAATGGCCGAAGATTCCGACAATGCGAAATCCTGGTGAATGAGCGTGGGAATTTTGCATGTAAGCGACAAACCATGATAAGGCTGCAAATAGTTCTCGCGACCTTTCAAATCCACACTCACCACATCAAAATAAAGTTGCTTTTCTTTTAGCGCCACGAATGCCGACATTGCAAAGACACTGACAAAATCTGCGCCAACATACAGTTTAAGTTTTGTACTTTCCATAGAACACTCCCTTTGCATTAACCACATAAATCCTTTGCATTGGAAGCGATCGTAGTTAGTTGATTAAGCGCTGAACAGATACAGAAATTATCTGATTCTATCGATACAGAAAGTTTAAAAACGCAATTCGTCAGGCGGACTCTGGAGGGGGTCAGAAAAAAAGGGAGTCAGCGAACGCTGACTCCCTGAAGTAAAACGCAGGGCGATTACGGCTGGAGGGTGATCAGCCCGTGGCTGTCGGCAAAATTGGAGAGCAGCGCCATTTGCGGCATGTTGCTCATGTTCAGCATGGCCAGCGGCTCGGTGGTACTCGTGTTGACGAAGCCGTGTCTTGTCCAGGCCGGCACCAGCAAGACATCGCCGGTGTTGACGTTCACCTCATCGGCGTCGCCCAGGGTTAACGCGCCGCTGCCGGACTGAATGATGAACAGGTGCCACCAGGAATGGGAGTGCCCGTTAAGCACCACGCCGGGTTTCAACCACTGCATGGCAACCGCCATGCCGGGCGTCACTTCACACCCGTCGATGCTCTTGTCGTGGGCCAATGCGACGATATCGACGTCACTGGCCTCCAGCGTCTGACGCAAATCCATTAGCTCCGCACCTTTCCAAACCCGCGGACTTACCGGTTGATGATGCAAACTCTGACGAAAGTCCTTGTATGAAAAAAACGCACCCTGAACATTATTCATCCGCGAGTTCCAACTTATTTTTCCGACTTGAGTGACCGAACCTTAGGCGAACAATTCAGCACTGTAAAGCCGAACAACTAACACTTATAAAAGTGAAGGCCGCAGCGCGACAATCATATCAACTTCTATCGCGGCATTTTTCGGTAATTGATAAACACCCACGGTCGTTCGAGTATGTTTACCGGCGTCCCCCAACACATGGCTGAATACATCCGACGCGCCGTTGGCCACTTCGCTGAGATCAACAAAGTCTGCCGTGCATTTCACATAGACCGTTACCCGTATCAGGGACTTTATTTTATCCAGCGAACCAATGGCATCAACGATCAGCGCCAGCCCGCGCATCGCGCTGATACTGGCTGCCGCTTGAGCATCTGCCATGTTCAATTCCAGACCGACTCTGCCGGGGTATTGAATTTTGCCGTTCATGCGCGGCACCAGACCACTGACGTACAGTTCGTCGTAATGCCGAATCAGCGGGGCATAATGCCCGCCGGCGGTGTTCTCGCCGTAGATGTCATAGCCGAGCTCTTTTGCCAGGTCGATGAAACGCTCATCACAGCTCTTTTGCTCAATCATTTACCAAACCCTCTGAATCAATAATGCAAAAAATGCAGGTCCCATCGGCTCAGCCAAAAGCCCTCGTCGCCGGTGCCAGGCAGGTGACCTCGACGCGTGACTCGATCGCTTCTGCCAGCCGCAACAGGTTGTCGCTGAGTTGTCCGTAGTCCTTGCTGAACAACACGATGTGGCCGATGAACGAGGTGTTGTCTTTCACCAATGCCGTGACCGAATCACCGGGGCGCTTGGCATACACCGCGTCCACCAGTTCGATGCCCAGTTTCCGGGCCAGCGACTCGATGTCTGGCGTGGCGCGCAAAAGACCGTCGGCCTGTGCTCTGAGCAGACGGATGCCGCAATAACCCCGGGCCACGGGATCGTGGTGTTCGGTCTTGCCTTCCACCGCCCATCTGACCCAGCGTTCCCACGGATCGAAATCCACGAACGCCAGACGGGCCAGGTCCCAGATGTGCATGCCGCCGGGGCGCATGTTGGTTTCCACTGCCGAGGTCAGTCCGTCGGCGCGCAGGAACACTTCGTTGTGGTAAGCGCCGTTATCCAGCGAAACCAGCCCGGACATGTGATGTCCCGCAGCCGCCAATCGAGCCTGCACATCGGCCGTCAACGGCGCGGGCACCACTTGTTGGATTTCCGCGCGATAGGCGCCTTCAGTGGTGGTTTTTTCGGTAACCCAGGTGCTGCCGGCCACGTAATCCCAGCTGTATTCCCGGGCGTTCTGGATCAGCTCTTCGAGCACGATGCCGCCTTCGCGATACGGCTTGA
Organism: Pseudomonas sp. LBUM1645; assembly: GCF_059716185.1. Classification (NCBI taxonomy): domain Bacteria; kingdom Pseudomonadati; phylum Pseudomonadota; class Gammaproteobacteria; order Pseudomonadales; family Pseudomonadaceae; genus Pseudomonas; species Pseudomonas sp. LBUM1645. Next base: position 1,098,526 of record NZ_CP166811.1, on the reverse strand, counting down.
GCGCCTGCCAGGCCTCGTCGCATTCGGACGGATGATGGATGACCCGACAACCTCTGCTCGCCCCTTCGCAGGCCGGTTTGATGAATGCTTTGCCGCCCAGTTCGACGACCCGTTGGCGCAGTTCGGGCAGGCTCTCGATGCGTGCAGAAAACACCGGACGGTAATGCTCCGGTGAAGTGCTGGCAGCCGCTTCCAGCTTGCGAAAGATCTGTTTGTCCAGCCCCGCCCGCGCCTCGCCCGGGGTGATGCCGGGCAGACCGAAATGGGAAGCCAGCGCGGCGCCGAGCAACACGCCACGGTCGGAGAAAGGCAGAACCCCGATCAGCTTCCATCGATCGGCATTCAGACAGCCCACCACCAGTTCGAGGGAGGCCGCTACCTTTTCCGGTGCCAGTGAAGTGCTGCAGACGTGATCGGCCACGTGCTCGTCATCGGGCTGAATCTGATCGACCAGCAGGATGAGCCGGGCGCTATAGAGCGTCTTGCAGAGCTCGCGCAGTTTCTGGATATCGTGAACCCGATTGCCGTTGTACCCGACCACGACTACGCATGACGTCGTATTCATGAAACCTCCGACCTGTGAAAGTGAATAGCGCAACCGCGATGACTCAGTCGTGCAACGACGCATTGGATTTACGGTTGAGGTAGTACCAGGCCAGGATCCCGCCCGCGCCAATGGCGGCCAGCACCAGTGCGTTGTACGGCGGCGGCACGACCCGCATGATCAGCACCGTCAGACCGGCGCCGACACCGAGGGACACTTCCTTGACGAACATGTTGTTTTGTTTGACGGAGAAGTAATCGAGGTAGCTGAACGCACATTCGGCGAGGGACAGCAGCGCCACCCAGATCAACGCGCCAACGAGGGTTTCGACGTGAAAAGCGGCCGGAGACGAAAGCACCGCGAAGCCACCGACGATGATCCCGATCACCGCGACCACCTTGAAGCGCCCGGTGCGTTCGATCAGTTTCATCATCGGCACCTGGGCGAACACCACCACCGCGCTGTTGAGGATCAGCATCAGGCCATACCAGGCCGGTAATTCACCGGTTTCGAGCAGGATGGCTTGCGGCAGGATCGAGAACACGCCAAACAGCTTGATCCCCATGATGATGCCGGCGATCACCCACGGCAGTTTGTTGCGCCAGCCGCTACTATCCTGGGTCGCAGGGCGGGCAACCACTGCATCAGTGGTGAAGGTGGCGCCCATGGCGATGGGCAGGCACAGCAGGACGAAACTCGCTGCGCCGAGGAAGAACATCGTAGGGGTCAGCAGCGGCGACAGCAGGATCAGGCCCGCCAGCAGGCTGCCCATGTTCATCGCCACCCGGTTGTACGCCGCGCCCTCTTTGGTCTGGGCCGCTTCGCTCTTGATCAGGTAACCGGCGATGGCGATGCCGTAGGCAAACAATGCGGCGGCGAACATCACCATGCCTTGGTTGCTGGTGACCGCGAGCAACACCAATCCTAGGGCTGCACACAGCAGCGTGACGCTCAGGGAGCGGCGACCCAGCACCAGCAAAGTCAGCGGCAAAAGCAACAACAAGGCCCGATAACCGAGGGCGAGAATGCTGTTGGTAGCGGTGTCGAGCCAGACGTTAGCCTTGCCCAGCACGGCGAACAGCGACACGGCGGTGATGATCCGGATTGTGAACAGGCGGATGTTGATCACCGGTTTGGCGATGGCGACCGTTGTTTGAACACTCATGCAACACCTCTGAATCGAGCGATTGCGGGGGCCACACGACGCCGACAATCAGAAAAGTCTTTAAGGCGATGGTAGAGAAAGACGCTTGTTCTGATCAGAGCAAGTTCGTATAGAATCAAACGAACTTTACTGCCGGAGAGACCAGTAAAATGCAGGTTCAACGTGCAGTGATCGCCGCCATCGAATTCCAGCCCGGCGTGCCGCTGGTCCAGCAGATCGTCGACCAGCTGTCGCTGGCGATCGCCCAGGGCGGGTTGGCTCACGGGGCCAAGCTGCCGCCGATTCGCGAACTCTCCGAGTTGATGAACGTGGGCAAATCCACGGTAGTCGATGCGCTGGACCGCTTGCGGGCCAAGGGCGTGGTGGTTTCACGCCAGGGTTCCGGGCATTACGTGCACCGCACCAGCACCACGCTGCACACCGGCACCGGCCCGGATCTGCAACCTCAAGACACCCTCAGCGTGGTCCGCCGCGCATTGCTGCTGGACAACGGCGCCCTGCGCCCCGGCTGCGGATTCCTGCCGACCTCGTGGCTGCCTGCCGACGAATTGCTCAAAGCCGTGCGCGGCACCTTGCGCGCCACCAGCCTGCGCATGGGCGAATATGGCGTTGCCGGCGGTTACCTGCCGCTGCGCCAGGCGTTGCGGGTCAAGCTGTCGACCTTCGGCATCGAAGTCCCGGTGGATCAGATCATCACCACCGCCAACACCATGCAGGCCATCGACCTGCTGATGCGCCTGCTGATCAAACCCGGCGACACAGTGCTGCTCGACGACCCTTGCTACTTCAACATGCACGCCAACCTCGCGCTGCATGGCGCCAAGGTCATCACCATCGCCCGGGATTGCGACGGCATGGACCTTGAAGCCTTCGAACAATTGGTGATCGCCCACAAACCGGTGCTTTACATGACCAATAGCACCCTGCATAACCCCACCGGGCACTCGTTCACCCCTGCGCAGGTGTACCGCTTGCTGGAACTGAGCCATCGCCACAACTTCCACATTCTGGAAGACGATTTGTACGCCGACATTCAGCAACGCCGCACGCCAAGACTGGCCGCGAGCGGGCTGGACAATGTCAGCTATATCTCCGGCTTCTCCAAAACCCTGACCGCCAACAGCCGCGTCAGCTATGCCGTGCTATCGCCACAACTGGCGGCGCGCCTGGTCGCGCTGAAAATGGCCTGCGGCGGCGTGACCTCGGAACTGGCCGAACATATCACCTGCACCATGCTCAGCGACGGCAGCTACGCCAAACACGCGCGGCGTACGGTGGATAGGCTGTACGAGTCCAACAGCAGGGTGGCGGGTTGGCTGGAAGAGGCCGGGTGCTCGGCGTCGTCGCTGCCGGGGGAAGGGTTGTTTATCTGGACGCGTCTGCCCGAGGGGCTGCATGCCGAAACGCTGGCAAGGAAAGGCCTGGAAATCGACCTCGTACTGGCGCCCGGCACCCTGCTCAGCAAAGCGCCGAGCGCTAGCCACTTCCTGCGCTTCAACGTGGCGCATAGCGATAACACGCAGGTGCGGGAACGGTTTTTCCGGTTGCTCGATAGCTGAGTTTTCCTGATAGACCGCGGTAAGGCCATCGCGAGCAAGCTCGCTCCCACAGGGGTTCAGCGTCGTACTTGATCCAGTGTGGGAGCGAGCTTGCTCGCGATTGGAGCAACTCGGTCCACCAGACAATCCCCAATAAAAAGCCCCGCTCTTCTCTCGAAGGCGGGGCTTTTTGTGCAGCCTCTAAACCTTAAGGCGCGTACGTCAGCAACAGCTCACTCGGCACTTTAAAGTCGAGCGACATCATCACGCTCAACGCGGTAATGGTGAAGATCGAGAACACGAACAGCTTGCGTGCCCAGACCGTGTCATCCACTGCCTTGTAACCGGTCCAGGCCATGTACAACCAGTACATGCCCATGGCCGCGGCGACGGCGAGATAGCTCATGCCGGCGTAGCCGCTGAAGGTCAGCATCAAGGTCGCCACGAGGAACGCCAGGATGTAGATCAGGATGTGCTTCTTGGCCACTTGAATCCCGCGCTTCACCGGCAACACCGGAATCGATGCAGCCAGGTAATCGTTGAAGCGGAAGATCGCGATGGCGTAGGAATGCGGCATCTGCCACAGGCTGAACATCACCAGCAACGTCAGTGCAGCCATGTCGAAGTTGTTCGTCACAGCCACGTAGCCAATCACCGGCGGCATGGCGCCCGACAGACTGCCCACCAGCGTGCCGTGAACCGACTTGCGCTTGAGGTACAGGCTGTAGAAGCCGACGTAGATGACGAAGCCGATCACCGCGAACAACGCGGCCAACGGGTTGGCCACTTTGTACAACAGTGCAACGCCAAAAACACCCAGGACGGTCGCAAACGCCAGGGCCAGTTTCAGGGAGATCAAGCCCTGGACCAGCGCCCGGTTTTTGGTGCGTTCCATCTTCAGGTCGATGTCGCGGTCGATGCAGTTGTTGAACACGCAACCGGAAGCCACCACCAGCGACGTGCCGATCATGGCGGCCAGGAAAATGGCCAGATCGACATGCCCTTTCGAGGCCAGGAAAAATCCGCCTGCCACAGAAAGCACGTTACCGAAAATGATCCCCGGTTTGGTGATTTGGATAAAGTGCTTAAAGGACATCCGGACTTTCCTCAGTGCGCCATCATGTTGGAGTGGATGCTGAACATGATCCACAGCGACAGGCCTACCAACAGAACGATTACCAGTGCAGCGAAGACAAACGCGATCACGTTGTTACGCTGGGCAGCGGAGCGGTCCAGGTGGAGGAAGTACACCAGGTGCACCAGCACCTGGATGACTGCGAAGGCCAGTACGATCCACAGGGTCAGGGCTTTCGGCAGCGATGGGTACATCACCAGGCCGAAAGGAATGACCGTCAGGATCACCGACAGAATGAAACCGATAGCGTAAGACTTGACGCTGCCGTGGCTGGCGTCGTGGCTATCGTGGGAATGAGCGTTAGCCATTTACATAGTCCCCATCAGATAAACAACGGTGAATACGCAGATCCACACCACGTCCAGGAAGTGCCAGAACAGGCTCAGGCAGCTCAGACGGGTCTTGTTGGTCGCCGTCAGGCCGTTTTTCTGCACCTGGTACATCATGATCGCCATCCAGATCAGACCGCTGGTCACGTGCAGACCGTGGGTGCCGACCAGGGTGAAGAACCCGGACAGGAAGCCGCTGCGGCTAGGACCGAAGCCTTCGGAGATCAGCATGTGGAACTCGTTGATCTCCATGCCGATGAAGCCGGCACCGAACAGGAAGGTCATGCCCAGCCAGCCCAGGACCTGGTTCTTCTTGCCCTTGAACAACGCCAGCATGGCGAAGCCGTAGGTGATCGAACTGAACAGCAGCAGAGCGGTTTCGCCCAGTACATACGGCAGTTCGAAGATGTCGTGGCCCGACGGGCCACCCGCTACGTTGTTAACCAGTACCGCGTACGCCGCGAAGATCGACGCAAACAGAATGCAGTCGGTCATCAGGTAGAGCCAGAAACCGAATACGGTCATCTCGCCCGAGTCGTGGTGATGGTCGTCGTGCCCATGGTCCGTGCCATGGGCGTGTCCAGCAGTGGTCACTAAGTTCGACATGGTTTAAGCCTGTTCCAACGAGGTTTCAACACGGGTGGCGGTGGCTGGAACTTTCCCGGCCGCTACCAGACGCTTGTGCTGCTCGGCTTCGATGCGCTCGATCACGTCGACCGGCACCATGTAGCCTTGATCATCACGTGCAGCGTGGATCACGAAGTAGCCCACGGTGCCAACCAGGCCAACGATGGCCAACCACCAGATGTGCCAGATCATCGCGAAACCGAACACGGTCAACAGAGCACCCATGACCACACCGGTCGCGGTGTTGTTTGGCATGTGGATCGGTTCGTACTTGGCCGGAGCCTTGTACGCGGTACCGTTTTCCTTGGCTTCGGTGAACGGATCGATGGTGTCCGCTTTTGGCAGCACGGCAAAGTTGTAGAACGGTGGTGGCGACGAGGTCGACCATTCCAGCGTGTGTGCATTCCACGGGTCACCGTGATCGCACATGTTTTCTGGCTTGTTGCGATCACGCACGCTGACATACAGCTGAATCAGCTGGCAGGCGATACCGACCGCGATCATCACCGCACCGAACATGGCGACGTACAGGTACGGCACCCACTCAGGGTTGGTGGTGGCGTTCAGACGACGGGTCATGCCCATGAAGCCCAGTGCATAGAGCGGCATGAACGCGACGAAGAAGCCCGAGATCCAGAACCAGAACGCTGCCTTGCCCCAACCTTCGTGCAGCTTGAAGCCGAACGCTTTAGGGAAGTAGAAGCCGAAGCCTGCGATGTAGCCGAATACCGCGCCGCCGATGATCACGTTGTGGAAGTGAGCGATCACGAACAGGCTGTTGTGCAGGACGAAGTCCGCACCCGGAATGGCCAGCAGTACGCCGGTCATGCCGCCGATGGCGAAGGTCACCATGAAGCCCAGGGTCCACAGAACCTGGCTGGTGAAACGCAAACGCCCTTGGTAAATGGTGAACAGCCAGTTGAATAGCTTCACCCCCGTCGGGATCGAAATCAGCATCGTCGCCAGACCGAAGAAGGCGTTGACGCTGGCACCCGAGCCCATGGTGAAGAAGTGGTGCAGCCAGACCATGAAGCCCAGGATCGAGATCGCGCCCGATGCGTAGACCATCGAGTGGTGGCCGAACAGACGCTTGCCGGTGAAGGTCGAGATGACTTCGGAGAAGATCCCGAACGCCGGCAGAATCAGGATGTAAACCTCGGGGTGACCCCAGGCCCAGAACAGGTTGACGTACATCATCGGATTGCCACCAAGTTCATTGGTGAAAATGTGGAAATCCATGTAACGGTCAAGCGTCAGCAGTGCCAGGGTAGCGGTCAGGATCGGGAACGAAGCGACGATCAGGACGTTGGCCCAGGTGCAGGTCCAGGTGAAGATCGGCATGTCCATCAGCTTCATGCCCGGGGTACGCATTTTCAGCACGGTGGCCAGGAAGTTGACCCCCGTCAGCGTCGTACCTAGTCCGGATAGCTGTAGCGCCCAGATGTAGTAATCCATCCCCACGCCAGGGCTGTATTGCAGGCCCGACAGCGGCGGATAGGCAACCCAACCGGTCTTGGCGAATTCGCCGACGCCCAGGGACAGGTTGATCAGCACTACGCCGGAAACCAGCAGCCAGAAGCTCAAGGAGTTCAGGAACGGGAAGGCAACGTCACGAGCGCCGATCTGCAGCGGCACTGCAAGGTTCATCAGGCCGGTGAAGAATGGCATCGCCATGAAGATGATCATGATCACACCGTGAGCGGTGAAGATCTGGTCATAGTGTTCAGGCGGCAGGTAGCCAGGCGAACCCTCGGTGGCCATGGCCAACTGGGTACGCATCATGATGGCGTCGGCAAAACCGCGCAGCAGCATGACCATGGCAACGATGATGTACATCACGCCGATTTTCTTGTGGTCGACCGAAGTCAGCCACTCGGACCACAGGTAGGTCCACTTCTTGAAATAGGTGATTGCAGCGAACAGCGCCAGACCACCGAGCGCGATCATGGCGATGGTTATCATCACGATCGGTTCGTGGAACGGGACCGCTTCCCAACTTAATTTACCAAACATCGTTTACTCCTCTGCCCCGGCAGCTGAATGCGAACTCATGTCCATCCCTTCCATATGGGCCACTTCTTTCTCTTTCTTCTCGTGGTGCATCGGCTTGCCCGGATTCATACCTTCGTACTTGTCGACGATGATCTGGAACAGGTTCGGCGTGACCGAGGAGTAGAGCTCGACTGGGTTGTTCTGGCTTGGCTTGGAAAGGGCTTCGTATTCAGCTTTTTCAAGCTGTTTAGGTGCCTTTTTGACTTCGCTGACCCAGGCGTCGAAATCTTCCTGAGAGGTGGCGATAGCTTTGAATTTCATGCCGGTGAAACCAGCGCCGCTGTAGTTGGCGGAGATACCGTCCATTTCAGCGTTCTGGTTGGCGATCAGGTGCAGTTTGGTCTGCATGCCGGCCATCGCGTAGATCTGGCCGCCCAAGGCCGGGATGAAGAACGAGTTCATCACGGAGTCCGAAGTCACCTTGAAGTTGATCGGCGTGTGCGCCGGGAACACGATCTTGTTGACGGTGGCGATGCCTTGCTCTGGATAAATGAACATCCACTTCCAGTCCAGCGCGACCACTTCAATGGTGATCGGCTTGACGTCGGATTCCAGCGGCTTGTAAGGATCCAGCGCGTGGGTCGACTTGTAGGTGACATAACCCAAGGCAATGATGATCAGCACTGGAACAGCCCACACCGCGATTTCAATCTTGGTGGAGTGCGACCACTTCGGCGTGTAGACGGCGTCGGTGTTGGACGCGCGGTATTTCCAGGCGAACAGGAAGGTCATGACGATGACCGGAACCACGACCAACAGCATCAGCAGCGTTGCGGTGATGATCAGGTTTCGCTCGTCCAGGCCGACCTGGCCCTTGGGATCGAGCAAGGTCATGTTGCAGCCTGACAGCAACAACGTGCCGATCAGCGGCAATAAGCCTAGTAGTCTGGGGTACCTGTTTTTACTCATCTCACGACCTCTAAAGCAGCTTGCGCAATGCAGTTGGGTTTTGATCGCCAACACTTCACCCTGCCAAGGGTTGGCATTTTTCTTGGATTGAATAAGTGGCTGCCCGTCGCGCGTCAGACGCTGTTCGACAAATCCTGGGCCAGCGTTGAGTTCTTATTCGAATTCGTGGTCAAAGGCCTTGTTACAGACCAATTCCATTTGGTGCGGATAATTGGAAGGCACCGACACCTGGGAGTCGCATGAAGCCAAAGGGCCTCTCGACGCCCTATTCCTGCTCAGGGATGAGCAGTGCCGGGAATTCAGTGCGGGCGATTGTAGATATGTAACGTTTTATAAACCATGTCTCATCCCGAAATAATTTTTATCCATTCCAGCAACAATCATTAACGGTATTTGCAAAAGTGCGCCATGGTATCGAAATTCATTCTCAACAAAAACACCAAAAATTGTAGGTCTACCTCAGGCAGTTCAGACAGTATCGAAGGCTCTGCGCCCTCCTTCGACCCTGCCCAACCCCCCATATGACAAGGGCTTCGGCGATTCGCCAGGACCTGTTAAAACTGCCTGTTCCGGATTATTCGGGCTGAAGTTGCCAGACGCTGAAACAGGCCAATTTTGTTGCGTAGTCATGTACCAATTCGGCGCCCTGAAATGCCTTGCGACACTCCCGCTGTGACAACATGTCGCACACGTGCCGCACCCAGACTTGTCGCGCATCAAGGTCATTTAACCTGCGCCCTGAAATGCAAAACGCCCCGGCCCCCTCAACGAGGGCCGGGGCGTTTTTTTGTGTGGCAGCGATTGCGGCGGATAACTTCAGCTCAGCGCTTTGCGGTTACGCGACGTGAGCAGCGGCACCAGCACCACGATCAGCACAAAGGCTAGCAGCGCCCACTGTGCAAGCGACAGACCGAGGATCGGTGGGTACGGCGTGGAGCAGAAGCCGTCGACCTGGAAGCCCAGCGGGAAGATCTTCGCCAGTGGCAAACCGTCGACTATCGGTTGCAGTACATCGATGCCGCAGCTGACCGCCGGATAGAACTGGGTATAGACGTGATGCCCGGCCACTCCGACGCCTGCAATGGCGCAGATCACCACCAGGGTTTCAAATACCGTGATGCTGCGGCGGGTGCGCATGGCCGCGCCGATGAACGCGAAGAGCGCGATCAGCAGCAACGCATAACGTTGCAGGATGCACAGCGGGCATGGCGCCTCGCCCAGAACAATTTGCATGTACAGCGCGCCACCGATCAGCCCCAGGCAGATGATGCCCAGCAACACCAGATAGCGCCGTTCGCGGCCCAACCGCATCGTTTCCTCGCTCATTGCGTTTCCCTTCTAAATATCGATTGCCCAGAAGTCTACACGCTGGCCCTGACCTTTGAGAGTCCGGCGCGCACAGCGGGGTATTGGGGAATAGACGACAAGCCGGTTAAGAAGGGATTAACTTTCAAGCGTTTTTCAGGAATCGGAACCGCGCAGAGGCTTTCATGAGAAAGCCCCTGCCAGCAATTGATCACTCGCCGTAGATATCAGACTTGAAGTACTTCTCTGAAATCTTCTGGTACTCGCCACTGGCGCGAATGCCGTCGATGGCCGTGTTCAGCTCGGAGACCAACTCGGTGTTGCCCTTGCGCACCGCAATCCCGGCGCCCTCGCCCACGTATTTCGGATCCTTGAGCTCCGGCCCGACAAAGGCATAACCCTTGCCACGCGGCATCGTCAGGAAGTCATTCAGCGGGATGGTGTCGGCAAAAATGGCATCGAGGCGACCGGCAGCCAGATCCATGTAGATCTCTTCGTTGTTGCCGTAACGCTTGACGTTGATACCCTTCGGCTCGAAAACCTCAGTGGCGTAACGGTCGGTAGTGGTGGCGCGCTGCACACCAATAGTCTTGCCCTTGAGGCTGGCGTACTGGTCATCCACTGCCGCGCCTTCCTTCATCACCAGTCGCGATGAGGTGAAGTAATACTTGTGGGTGAAATCCACGGACTTCTTGCGGTCTTCGTTGATGGTCATGGACGACAGCGCCATGTCGATTTTCTTCACTTTAAGGGAAGGAATCAGACCGTCGAACTCACCTTCGACCCAGACGCACTTGACCTTCATCTGCGCGCACAGGGCATTGCCGATGTCGTAGTCGAACCCGACAATCTCACCTTTATCGGTTTTGGACGCGAACGGTGGATAAGCCGCTTCGATACCGATGCGCAGGGTTTTATCGGCGGCGAACAGGCTGCTGCACGCCAACAGGCTCAGAGCCAGACCGGTGATGAGGGGGAATTTCTTCATGTTCGTTCTCTCGCGGGTTGTTGTTGGTTTGGCAAGACAGAAGAAAGAGCTAAAACGGGGGAACACCTTTTTTGTACTTATAATTCCATACTGGACTTTTATGTATTGATCGTCAATCGGGCAGGCGGGGTTAAATCGGCCTCTGGTCGGGGGGGGGTGAACCAGGGAGAAATTGGGTGGCGCGGAGGGCCCCATCGCGAGCAAGCTCGCTCCCACAGGTAATCTTTGTCGTACACAAAATTTGTGTTCATTGAGATCAACTGTGGGAGCGAGCTTGCTCGCGATGATGGCAGAGCAGACAACCAAGAAACAACAGGCTACTTACTGCTTCCAGCGATCCGCCGCTGCATGATCACTGTCACGCCCTTCAACCCAACGCGACCCGTCAGGGGTGTTTTCTTTCTTCCAGAACGGTGCGCGGGTTTTCAGGTAGTCCATGACAAAGGCGCAGGCATCGAACGCGGCCTGGCGGTGGGCGCTGGCGGCACCGACGAAGACGATCGGCTCACCCGGTTCCAGGGCACCGATGCGATGCAGCACTTCAAGTTTGAGCAGCGGCCAGCGCTGCTCGGCCTCTGTGGCGATCTTGGCGAGGGCTTTTTCGGTCATGCCCGGGTAGTGCTCAAGGAACATCCCGGCGACGTCGAGTCCGTCATTGAAGTCGCGAACATAGCCGACAAAACTCACCACCGCACCGACGCCCACATTGGCGGCGTGCATGGCGTTGACTTCAGCACCCGGATCGAACGCCGTGGATTGCACGCGAATCGCCATGGCTCAGCCTCCGGTCACGGTCGGGAAAAAGGCCACTTCATCGCCATCGCTCACCGGCTCATCAAGCTGGCACAGGTCTTCGTTGCGGGCGCACATCAGGTTCTGTTCGCTCAGCACATCGGCACCGTCACGTTGGGCCAGCAGCGCACGTACATCGTCGACCGTGGCGAAATCACCTTCAACCTTCACCGAGTCCACGCCGAGCGCTTCACGGTAACGGGCAAAAAACTTCACGGTGAGGTTCATGGTTGATCCGCCTGGAAATGGCCGCTCTTGCCGCCGAGTTTCTCCAGCAGGCGCACGCTTTCAATGGTCATGCCGCGATCCACGGCTTTGCACATGTCATAGATAGTCAGCGCCGCGACGCTGGCGGCGGTCAGGGCTTCCATCTCTACGCCGGTCTGCCCGGACAACTTGCAGCGCGCCACGATGCGCACGGTGTCGTCGCCTTCGGCATTGAGTTCGACCTTGACGCCGGTGAGCAGCAGCGGATGGCACAGAGGGATCAGATCGCTGGTTTTCTTCGCGGCCTGAATGCCGGCGATACGCGCCACGGCGAATACATCACCCTTGGGGTGACCGCCGCTGACGATCATCTGCAGGGTTTCGGGCAGCATGCGCACCAGCGCTTGGGCCGTTGCTTCACGGAACGTCACGGCTTTTTCAGTGACGTCGACCATATTGGCGCGACCTTGGGAATCGAGATGAGTCAGCACAGGGATACTCCTGATCAGGAGCCCCGATTGTAAACCTGCGGGTCAAAATTCCGCACGTTTGATTATCGGGTCACCACAGGGTTATGTGTTGGGCATAAAAAAACCGGGCGACCTTGGAGGCCGCACGGTTTTGATGAGGGTTACAAATGCGACTCGGCGTATTCGGCCAGAATCGAACGTGGCACCCCTTGCAGGGTGATGTGCACACCGTTGGGGAAGTCCTTGAAGCGTTCTGTCAGGTACGTCAGCCCGGAACTGGTCGCGGACAGGTAAGGGGTGTCGATCTGCGCCAGGTTACCCAGGCACACCACTTTGGAACCGGCGCCGGCACGGGTGATGATGGTTTTCATCTGGTGCGGCGTGAGGTTCTGGCATTCATCGATCAGGATCAGGCTCTGCTGGAAGCTGCGGCCTCGAATGTAGTTGAGGGATTTGAACTGCAACGGCACTTTGCTGAGGATGTAATCGACGCTGCCATGGGTGTTTTCGTCATCCATGTGCAAGGCTTCGAGGTTGTCGGTGATGGCGCCCAGCCAAGGCTCCATTTTTTCCGCTTCAGTGCCGGGCAGGAAACCGATCTCCTGGTCCAGCCCCTGCACGCTACGGGTCGCGATAATCCGGCGATAGCGTTTGCTGACCATGGTCTGCTCGATCGCCGCCGCCAGTGCGAGGATGGTTTTACCGGAACCTGCTGCCCCGGTCAGGTTGACCAGGTGGATATCCGGATCGAGCAAGGCGTACAGCGCCAGGCTTTGATAGATGTCACGCGGTTTCAGGCCCCAGGCTTCCTGGTGCAACAGGGGTTCCTGATGCAGGTCGAGAATCAGCAGCTTGTCTTCCTCGATCTCCTTGATCCAGCCGACAAAACCCTGTTCGTCAATGATGAACTCGTTGATGTGCACCGCCGGCAGGTTGTCGATCAACTGCACTTGGTGCCAGGTGCGGCCATGATCCTGACGGGTGTCGACATTCCTTACACGGTCCCAGAAGGAGCCGGTCATGTTGTGATAACCGTTGGGCAGCAGCGACACATCGTCGACCAGTTGGTCGGTACTGTAGTCCTCGGCCGCGATCCCACAAGCCCGGGCCTTGAGGCGCATGTTGATGTCTTTGGTGACCAGCACCACGGGCAGCTTTGGTTCGCGCGCGTGCAGGTCGATCAACTGGTTGATGATGATGTTGTCGTTCAGGTGCTCGGGCAGAATGATGTTCGGTTCGGCACGTTTGCTCATCAGAATTGACAGCAAACCCTTGGGCCCACTCTTGCCGCGCTGGATCGGCACACCGAGTTCGACATCTTCGGGGCTGGCATCGCCCAAGGTCTTGTCGATCAGGCGAATTGCCTGACGACATTCTGCAGCCACGCTGTGATGCCCGCTCTTGAGCTTGTCGAGCTCCTCAAGCACGGTCATCGGGATGGCGACGTGGTGTTCTTCGAAGTTAAGCAGGGCGTTTGGATCGTGAATCAATACGTTGGTATCGAGTACATAAAGGATTGGCTGGTTGGAGGAAGAACTACGTCCGTGATCATCCATACTCGGTCACCTTTGTGGGAGCCAGTCGACGCAATACCGTGACAGTGCTGCGCCTCGAAGTGGCCACCGAATTCACCTGCGGGGACTCAAGTGAACTGCATCCATAGCTGGGTCTTGGAAGACGCCACCTGTGTTGCAGGTTTCGGCGGTCTGTCTTCGTAATACTCCAAAACCCATGACAGAAAAAAGTACTTTGACGTTTTTTTGAAGTTTATTTTTCAGAGTGACCAATAGCACTAGGCGGATTGCCATCACCCCGTTAAAGTCGGAAGTCCGCCTGCACCGAATTCTCGCCCAAAACCACCCCTCCCCCAATGTTTACGGCCTTTCGCCGTTTTCAGCGAAACGCGTCCTGACAGTCTTCCCAGCCGATCCCACTTTGCGCCGTTTGCGTGATGAGCCAGGGCATCGCCGTTTTCAGCGCATCCTGCTTCACGTTGAAGTTGATCACCCCGTGGCGCCACAACAGCATCAGGCTCAACACCCGTTGCGCGCTCTGATTGGCTTTTAGCTTGCCCGCCCCGTCCTGGGCGTCGATATCCCACAGCGCCACCTGCAAGCCCTGGGATTTGAAGAATCCTTCAGCGTCAGACCGACGCTGGCCATCGGGCGGCCGAAACAATGGCACGTAGTTCTCGGGCAGTTTGCTTTTGACCAGTTCGACGCTGCGTCGCACCGAGTCCTGCCAGTCCTGCCAGTGGCTGTGTGAGCGAAACTCCCAGCCTTGCACGCCAATGCACTGCTTCGAGTACGTCGCTTGCAGGTTGGCCACCGAGCGATCGGCCAGACGGGCCTGGATGTCCTTGCCGAGAACGAAGAACGTGCCGGTCATGTTCGACTTGCGCAGGTATTCCGTGGCCCAGGCGGTGTTATCCGGCGCGGCATTGGCGGCGCTGTCGAAGGTCAGCAAAAACAGCCGGTCATGCATCTGATCGCCGTTGCGCTCATAGTCGCCAAAACGATCGACTTCGCTGCTGGTTTGCGGAAACAGCGCTGCCTTGCGCAATTGCTCGTCCAGATACTGGGCGTGGAACAGTCGGCTCGGTTCGGCCCACTTTATGTAGTAGCTCTCATCGCTGACCTGAAACTTGGCGGCTTGCTGGCGCAGGGTGTCCATGTCCTCAACCAGGAAACAGAAGGAAGCATCCTGATCGCAGCTCTGCTGGGCGAAGTTGTAGTTGGTCAGCAGCCGCTGCCACATGCGCTGGCGCAGGTTGTTGATCGATTCCAGATTGACCGTGCGCAACCCCAGGCGCTGGGCCAGGCTCACTTCATCCAGGGATTCGCTGGCCAACAAGACGCGAGAAAACATGAGGATCTCGGCCCGTGATGCCACATCAAACAGGGTCGGGCTGTTGAGCTGTTCAGGCCAGGTGCTGCGATCAAGCGTCGCCACATCGCCCGGCGCCGCCATGGCACCGAAGCTCAACAGCCAGGCCGAGAATAGAAAAACGATACGCAATGGGATGTCTCCATAACAAAACCCGCGCGGCACTATATCGCGGGAAGATCAAAAGATCGCAGCCTCGCTTCGCTCGACAGCTCCTACAGATGTACGCGCACCGTAGGAGCTGTCGAGCGAAGCGAGGCTGCGATCTTGTTCCATGACACCACCGATCACCTATGACGCTCATAGCTGGAGTCAACGCAGACAACCCCCTAGAATCGCCCCCACGATTAAAGGAGACGACTTCATGCTGATGGTGATTTCCCCCGCCAAGACCCTCGATTACGAAACACCGCCGGCGACCCAGCGCTTCACCCAGCCACAATACCTCGACCATTCCCAGGAGCTGATCCTGCAATTGCGCGAGCTGGCCCCTGCGCAAATCAGCGAGTTGATGCACGTCTCCGACAAGATCGGCGGGCTCAACGCCGCGCGTTTCGGCAGCTGGACGCCCGCGTTCACTCCGGAAAACGCCAAGCAGGCACTGCTCGCCTTCAAGGGCGACGTCTACACCGGGTTGAATGCTCAAACCTTCAGCGAAGCCGATTTCGATTACGCCCAGCAGCACTTGCGCATGTTGTCCGGCCTGTACGGCCTGCTGCGCCCACTGGACCTGATGCAACCGTATCGACTGGAGATGGGCACCAAACTGGCGAATACCCGTGGCAAGGACTTGTATGCCTTCTGGGGCACACGAATCAGCGAATGGCTGAACGAAGCCCTGGCCGATCAAGGCGATGATGTGCTGCTGAACCTGGCCTCCAACGAGTACTTCTCGGCGGTCAAACGCAACGCCCTGAACGCGCGCATCATCAATACCGAATTCAAGGATCTGAAGAACGGCCAGTACAAGATCATCAGCTTCTACGCGAAAAAGGCCCGCGGCATGATGAGTCGCTTCGTCATTGAAGAGCGCATCAACGACCCGCAAGCCCTCAAGCAGTTCGACGTACAAGGTTATCGCTACAGCGCCGAGCAGTCTAAACCGGACAATCTGGTGTTCCTGCGCGATCACGCCCCCGAGTAAGCACCCGATTGGTGCACGCCTCATTAACGGGTCGTGCGCCACGTCCAATCGTCCTACAATACCCCGCCTCATTCGTCATTTTACTGACGCCAAAAATCAATCACCCGATTTTCTAACTTTAGTTTCACTCGACTTTGCTGAATTTTTTCAGTAGTGGCACTGAAATTTTTTATCGGTAGTGGCACATAACTATCTAACCCAACAATAACCCTATGTATCAAGGGCGAAACAGGCGTTGCTATCAATATGAAAGCAGTGCCATCTTTTTCAATATTTCAAGAAATTTCAGAATTCGCGATGGGCGGACAGGAACTATGTCCAAATGCGTCGTTCATACCACCGGTAACCATTCTCTCTGAGCTTGTACGAGATAACTTACGCAGAGAAGAGATTCACATAGCAAAGTTGTCACATTAACTTCTGCTTACTGATCCCTGATTTGGGCAACACATGAAGGACAGGAGATAAGCATCTTGAATATCCCCTACAAGGCCAAGGCTGCGCCCCTATAAACGTGCTCACCTGAGCACCCAACCGCTTGATTTACGGGCTTCTGCCTGGCATTGAGCGCGCAAGACCTTTGCACGAATGTCTTCTGATTAGAAGATCTGCTGCATAACAGGGCACGCCATAACAATAAAAGCCTAGTTGCGCACATTTTGAGTGAACTTATTTAGACACTCGGAACTTATATGCCTGCACGCGGCATTGTTGCGCCTTTAAGGCGCACTTCCGAGTGCACTATCACCGCTGAACACCATTAACTCCGGCCATGTAATGGCTTGATAAACACAGAGGTAATTGCGATGCGCATCAGCATATTTGGTTTGGGTTACGTCGGCGCAGTATGTGCCGGCTGCCTGTCTGCACGGGGCCATGACGTCGTTGGCGTCGATGTTGCCAAAGACAAAATCGATATGATCAACGCCGGTAAATCGCCGATCGTTGAACCGGGTCTGGGCGAGCTTCTGCAGAAGGGTATCGAGACGGGCAAATTGCGCGGCACGACCAACTTCGCCGAGGCGATTCGCGACACCGACCTGTCGATGATCTGCGTCGGCACGCCGAGCAAGAAGAACGGCGACCTGGAACTGAACTACATCGAAGCTGTGTGCCGCGAGATCGGTTTTGTCCTGCGTGACAAGACCACCCGTCACACCATCGTGGTTCGCAGCACCGTACTGCCAGGCACTGTGGCAAACATCGTGATCCCGATCCTCGAAGACTGCTCCGGCAAGAAAGCCGGTGTCGACTTCGGCGTTGCAGTGAACCCTGAGTTCCTGCGTGAAAGCACCGCGATCGCCGATTACGACCTGCCGCCAATGACTGTTATCGGCGAGTTCGACAAGGCTTCCGGCGACGTTCTGCAATCGCTGTACGAAGAACTCGACGCTCCGATCATCCGCAAGGACATCGCAGTGGCCGAGATGATCAAGTACACCTGCAACGTGTGGCACGCCACCAAGGTGACCTTCGCCAACGAGATCGGCAACATCGCCAAGGCCGTCGGCGTCGATGGTCGCGAAGTGATGGAAGTGGTCTGCCAGGACAAGACGCTGAACCTGTCCCAGTACTACATGCGCCCTGGTTTCGCGTTCGGCGGTTCCTGCCTGCCAAAAGACGTTCGCGCCCTGACCTACCGCGCCGGTTCCCTGGACGTGGAAGCACCGCTGCTGAACTCGCTGATGCGCAGTAACGAGTCCCAAGTGCAGAACGCCTTCGACATCGTTTCCAGCCACGGCAAACGCAAAGTCGCCCTGCTGGGTCTGAGCTTCAAGGCCGGTACTGACGACCTGCGCGAAAGCCCGCTGGTTGATCTGGCAGAAATGCTGATCGGCAAGGGTTACGAGCTGAGCATCTACGACACCAACGTCGAATACGCCCGTGTCCACGGTGCGAACAAGGATTACATCGAGTCGAAGATCCCTCACGTCTCGTCCTTGCTCAACGCCGATTTCGACGACGTGATCAACAACTCCGACGTGATCATCCTTGGCAACCGTGACGAGAAATTCCGCGCCCTGGCGCAGAACGCTCCACACGGCAAGCAAGTGATCGACCTGGTCGGTTTCATGTCCCAAGCCACCAGCGTTAGCGGTCGCACCGAAGGCATCTGCTGGTAATGCGGTCGTAGGAGCTGTCGAGTGAAACGAGGCTGCGATCTTTCCAGGTCCACTTGAGTTTCAAGCGAAAGATCAAAAGATCGCAGGCTTCGCCAGCTCCTACAGGATTTCTGGCGTCATCCAAACCGGGTGTCGCCAGTTTTCGTAAGCCTGCCTTAACCCCATCGGGCCACCCCACAGGCTCGCCCGAGATAGAGACGGATGCAGATTATGCACAGGCTAAAGCACGGCCTACTTCAGGTCGCCGGTTGGCTGTTTTACCTAAGTTTATTGATGGGCATCGCCATGGCGTTGCCTGCGTCCACGTTCGACTCCGAGTCGAAGGACTTCATCTTCCTGATCGGTATCGTCGGTATCTGGCGCTACTCGATGGGTGCTACGCACTTTCTGCGCGGCATGCTGTTTCTGTACGTGGTCTACCCGCACCTGCGGCGCAAAGTGCGCAAGCTGGGTAAAGCGGCAGACCCGTCCCATGTGTTTCTGATGGTCACCAGTTTTCGTATCGACGCGCTGACCACCGCCCAGGTCTACGCCTCGGTGATTCGCGAAGCGATCGACTGCGGCCTGCCGACCACCATGGTCTGCTCCATCGTGGAAATGTCCGATGAGAAGCTGGTGAAAAGCCTTTGGGCCCGGATGAACCCACCGGCTCGCGTCAAGCTCGACTTCGTGCGCATTCCCGGCACCGGCAAGCGCGATGGCCTGGCCTACGGTTTCCGCGCCATCTCCCGCCACCTGCCGGACGACCGCGCAGTGGTTGCGGTGATTGATGGCGACACCGTGCTCGCCGAGGGCACCGTGCTCAAGACCGTGCCGTGGTTCCAGCTGTTCGGCAATGTCGGCGGCCTGACCACCAACGAGTTCTGCGAAGTGCGCGGCGGCTACATCATGAGCGAGTGGCACAAACTGCGCTTCGCCCAGCGCCACATCAACATGTGCTCGATGGCCCTGTCCAAGCGCGTGCTGACCATGACCGGGCGGATGTCGGTATTCCGCGCCACTGTGGTGACCAACCCGGACTTCATCGCCGACGTGGAAAGCGACTCGCTGCAACACTGGCGCCTGGGTCGCTTCAAGTTCCTTACCGGTGATGACAAGTCGAGCTGGTTCAGCTTGATGCGCCTGGGCTACGACACGTTTTATGTGCCGGACGCCGCGATTCACACCGTGGAACACCCGCCGGAAAAAAGCTTCATCAAGGCCAGTCGCAAACTGATGTTTCGCTGGTACGGCAACAACCTGCGGCAGAACTCCCGCGCCTTGGGCCTGGGGATGAAACGTCTCGGCCTGTTCACTTCGGTGGTGCTGTTCGATCAGCGTGTGTCGATGTGGACCTCGCTGCTGGGCCTGACCGTCGCGCTCATCGCCACCTTCAAGTACGGCGCCGCGTTCATCCTGGTTTACCTGCTGTGGATCGGCATTACCCGCCTGATCCTGACTGTGCTGCTGTCTTTGTCCGGTCACACGATCGGCCCGGCCTACCCGGCGATTCTCTATTACAACCAGATCGTCGGCGCGCTGGTGAAGATCTACGTGTTCTTCCGCCTCGACCAACAGTCCTGGACTCGCCAGCCCACTTCCCTGACCCGTGATCTCGCCAGCTTTCAAGGTTGGTTCAACACTTGGTCGTCTCGGACCATGACCTTCTCCGCCGGCAGCATTTTTGTTGCTGTGCTGCTGATGATGGTCTGACCGAACTCGCCTGAATTAACTAGGAAATCGTCCATATGAATACCGCCGTCAACGCCAACGTAGTGCATGAATCAGAAGCCCAGCGCCAGCACGCCCGGGTAAAAATCCCGGCCAAGCTGCGCTTCTACGGTCCTGACCGGACCCCGGTAGAAGCTCGGGTCCTCGACCTCTCCGCTGGCGGCCTGGCTTTCAACGCCGGTCAGCTGCCACTGAAGATCGGCGACGTGTACAAGGCTCGTTTGCAGTTCGTCATCGATAACCTCGGCCTGGCCATGGACGTCGAGTTACTGGTGCGCTCCCACGACCGCGAAACCGGTCGTACCGGTTGCCAGTTCCAGAACCTCGAATCTCAGGACATTTCCACCCTGCGCCACCTGATCACTTCTCACCTGGCCGGCGACATCGTCACCATGGGTGAAGTGCTGGCCACCCTGCAACGCGACAACTTCACCAAGGCGCGCAAGGTCAAGGATGGCGGCCACGGCATGACCCCGTTCGGTCGTCTGCGTGCAGTGACCTTCAGCCTCGCGATTTTCCTCGTCGGCCTGACGGCATTCGGTTTCATCTTCAAGTCGGTGTACGGCATGTACTTCGTCAGCCACGCCCAGGCCGGTCTGGTCAGCGTAGCGGGCATGAACATCACCATGCCGCGCGACGGCACGGTGCAGAGCCTGATCAAACCCGACGGCGTTGCGGCCAAAGGCGCTCCGCTGGCGACGTTCAGCACCAGCATGCTCGACGTACTTAAGGGCCATCTGGACGAAGACCAACTGCAACCAGCCAAGGTTGAAGAACTGTTCGGCAAGCAAATGACCGGCACCCTGACGTCGCCGTGCGATTGCACCGTGGCGCAGCAAATGGTCGCCGACGGTCAGTACGCCAGCAAAGGCGACGTAATCTTCCAACTGGTGCCGCGTAACAGCGAAGCCAACGTTGAAGCGCGCTTCTCCTATCGCCAGTTCGGCGACGTGCTGCCAGGCAGCTCGGTCAGCTTCCAGATCGCCGGCGAAGACAAAACCCGCTCCGGCACGATCATCAGCAGCACCAGCCTGAAAAGCGCCGACCTGTCGTCCGACATCCGCGTGCAGATCAAGCCTGACGAGCCGCTGGACAGCAAATTCGCCGGCCGCCCAGTTGAAGTCAACGCCACCCGTGGTCCGAACCTGAACTGGCTGATCGACAAAGCCATGGCCGCCGGTCGATAAAAACAAGAGGACATGCCCGTGACTAGCCCACTCAGAATCCTGCCAGTCCCGCTGACTCTGGCCATGGCAATCGCCCTGGCCGGATGCGCCGGCCTGCCCGACCAGCGTCTGGCCAACGAAGCCCTCAAGCGCGGTGATACCACGCTGGCGGCGCAGAATTACCAGCAACTGGCAGACCTGGGCTACAGCGAAGCACAGGTTGGCCTCGCCGATATCCAGGTCGACAGCCGTGACCCGGCGCAGATCAAGAAAGCTGAGGCGACTTATCGCGCCGCGGCCAGCGTTTCCCCGCGGGCTCAGGCTCGCCTGGGTCGTCTGCTGGTGGCCAAACCCGGCTCCACCGAAGCCGAACAGCACGAAGCCGAAGGCCTGTTGAAGAAAGCCACTGCTGCAGGCGAAGGCAACACCCTGATCCCGCTGGCGATGCTGTACCTGCAATACCCGCACAGTTTCCCGAACGTCAACGCGCAACAGCAGATCAGCCAATGGCGCGCCGAAGGCAAGCCGGAAGCGGGCCTGGCCCAAGTGCTGCTCTATCGCACCCAGGGCACTTACGACCAGCATCTGGACGAAGTGGAAACGATCTGCAAAGCCGCGTTGAACACCACCGACATCTGCTACGTCGAGCTGGCCACGGTCTATCAGAAAAAAGCCCAGCCAGAGAAACAGGCCGAGCTGATCAAGCAAATGCAAGCCGCTCAGGCTCGCGGCGCGGTTTCCGCCCAGCGGGTGGACAGCGTGGCTCGCGTACTGGGCGATGCATCCCTGGGCACGACCGACGAGAAAACCGCGCAGTCGCTGCTCGAAGGCATCGCACCCGGCTACCCCGCTTCCTGGGTCAGCCTGGCGCAACTGCTCTACGACTTCCCGGAACTGGGTGACGTCGACAAGATGATGAAGTACCTGGACAACGGCCGCGCCGCCGACCAGCCGCGCGCCGAACTGTTGCTGGGCAAGCTCTACTACGAAGGCAAAATGGTGCCGGCCGACGCGAAGGTCGCCGAAGAACACTTCAAGAAAGCCGTCGACAGAGAAGTGGCCGCCGATTACTACCTCGGCCAGATCTACCGTCGCGGTTACCTGGGCAAGGTCTATTCGCAGAAAGCGCTGGACCACCTGCTCAAAGCTGCGCGTAACGGCCAGAACAGCGCCGACTTCGCCATTGCCCAACTGTTCTCCCAAGGCAAGGGCACCCGGCCCGACCCGCTTAACGCTTATGTCTTCAGCCAATTGGCCAAGGCCCAGAACACCCCGCAAGCCACCGAGCTTGCGCAAACACTCGAAGCCCAACTGCCGCCTGCCCAGCTCGCCGAGGCCCAACGCCTGTTGAAACAAGAACAGGCCGTTCGTGGTGCCTTGAGCCAGAACACGCTGGAACTGCATGCCCTGGAAGAAGAAGACGGCGAGGAATCCCTATGAAGTTGAATCCATTCGTTAAGGCCGGTATTGGCCTGTCATTCGCGCTGCTGTGGTCGTGCCCGACCCTGGCGGCCCTGACTGAAAGCAAGAACTACGGCCTTGACGTGAAAGTCACTGCCCAGTCCGAAGACGACACTGACCTCGGTACGCAGAGCGGCGGCGACGTCAATGGCGTCGGCCTTGACTTGCGCCCATGGATTTATGGTGAGAGCGGTGCGTGGAGCGGCTACGCCATGGGTCAGGCCGTGACGTCCACCGACATCATCGAGACGGACACCCTGCAACAGTCCGACAGCGACGGCACCCAGGCCACCGACAACGGTGATCGCAAGAGCAAGAAAAACTACCTGGCGATGCGTGAGTTCTGGGTCGGCTACAGCGGCCTTACGCCCTACCCCGGCGAGATGCTCAAGCTCGGTCGCCAGCGTCTGCGCAATGACGATGGCCAATGGCGCGACACCAACATCGAAGCCCTGAACTGGACCTTCGACACCACCCTGTTGCGTGCCAACGCCGGTGTTGCCGAGCGCTTCAGCGAGTACCGCACCGACCTCACAGAGCTCGCGCCGAAGGACAAGGATCGCCTGCACGCCTACGCCGATGCGGCGTATCAGTGGAACCCGGGCAACTGGGTCGGCATTCGTGGTCACCACACTCACGATGACGGCAAGCTCGATACCGCGCAGCCAGGTGTCCCCGCCGATTCTCTGGACAAGAAAGAGAATGGCGATATCAGCTGGATCGGCCTTACTGCCGACAGCGATGCCTACAACTGGCGCAACACCAACACCGTCAATTACTGGGGCAGCGTCACAGGCATGAGCGGCGACCGCGACAAGGTCAACCAGCTCAACCCCGATGGCACCGCTCCGACACAAGCCAAAACCAGTGGCGATGTTGATGGCTGGGCCACTGACCTGGGCGTGCGTCTGCGCCTCGATCCGCAATGGCAAGTCGGTGCAGCCTATGCCCGTGCCAGTGCCGATTACGAACAGAACGGCCTGCAAAGTAACCGCTCGAACTACACCGGTACTCGCTCGCGGGTTCACCGTTTCGGCGAAGCCTTCCGTGGCGAAACGAACAACATGCAGAGCGCTACCTTGTTCGGTTCATGGATGCTCAACGACGAATACGACGCCAGTGTGATCTACCACAAATTCTGGCGCGTCGACGGCAACAAGCCGGTCAGCAACGGCATCAACGCCGTCCAGAACGACCCCGACGACGGAACCGGCGCCGAGCTCTCGAGCACGTCCCTGCCGCTGGAAAATGGCAACAAAGACCTCGGTCAGGAAATGGACGTGGTCGTCACCAAGTACTTCAAGCAAGGCCTGCTGCCCGCTTCCTTGAGCCAATCGATCGATGAGCCTTCGGCCCTGGTGCGGTTGCGTGGCGGTGTGTTCAAGCCGGGCGATGCGTATGGCAAAGGCGTCGACTCGTACATGCACCGCGCGTTTATCGACGTGATCTGGCGCTTCTGATGCGAACCGCTAAGGGAGTTCCTGACATGAACAGTCCGAAGAGAGGCTCGATA
Source organism: Pseudomonas sp. LBUM1645 (assembly GCF_059716185.1). Taxonomy (NCBI): domain Bacteria; kingdom Pseudomonadati; phylum Pseudomonadota; class Gammaproteobacteria; order Pseudomonadales; family Pseudomonadaceae; genus Pseudomonas; species Pseudomonas sp. LBUM1645. The sequence goes on along the minus strand of NZ_CP166811.1, from coordinate 1,074,462 downwards.
ACCTTGCTGGCCGGCGCGATGTTGCTGGCCAGCACGGCAGCCTTCGCCACGGTGGAGCCGGCCTCGCCCGTTCAAAAAGGCCAGCCGGCGACCATTGCAAAAGGGTTGCAACAGGCCAAGACCTACACCGTCAGCAGCGCCCCGACCGCGCCGCTGGAGTTGGCCAAGCCGAAACTGCCGGACACCTCCGGCTACACCGCCGAGGCTATCGCCGCGAAAGTCGTGCGTACCAAGCCCGGCAAAATCAGCGTGCGCCGGATGATGCAGGAAAACGCCCTGAAGGACTTCATCGGCGGCGATAACAAGATGGCTGAATGGGTGGTGCGTCAGCACGGTATCCCGCAGGCCATCTTCGTCGACGACGGCTACATGAACCTCAAGGATCTGGCCAAGAAAGTACCCAAGCAGTACTTCAGCGAAACCTCGCCGGGTGTGTTCCTGGCGAAGTTGCCGATCGTGGTGGGTGAGAAAGGTATCCTGGAAATCGACAAGCAGACCCAGGAACTGCGCCTGTCCCAAGAGGCCGGTTCGTTCCTGGTCAACGACGGCCAGCTGTTTGTGCGCGATACCAAAATCACTGGCTGGAGCGAAAAGGCAAACGGCCCGGCTGCCTTCAAGTCGCCGAAGGAATTCCGTCCGTTCCTGCTGTCCTGGGGCGGCACCGAGACCTACATCGCCAACAGCAAGATCGCCAGCTTCGGCTACGCCAACAGTAAGTCCTATGGCGTGAGTATTTCCCAGTACACGCCGAACATGGCCAAGGTGCTCAAGCGCCCTGAACCGACCGGCTGGATCGTCGGTTCCGAGTTCTCGGACATGTGGTACGGCTTCTACTGCTACGAAACCCAGGACTTCGTGGTCAAGGGCAACACCTACAAAGACAACATCGTCTACGGCATTGACCCGCATGACCGTTCCCACGGTCTGATCATTGCAGACAACACGGTGTTTGGTACCAAGAAGAAGCACGGGATCATTATTTCCCGTGAAGTGAACGACAGCTTCATCTTCAACAACCGCAGCTACGACAACAAGTTGTCGGGCCTGGTGATCGACCGTAACAGCAGCAACAACCTGATCGCCTACAACGAGATCTACAAGAACCACACCGACGGCATCACCCTCTACGAGAGTGGCGACAACCTGCTGTGGGGCAACAAGGTGATCAGCAACAAACGCCACGGCATCCGGATTCGTAACAGCGTGAACATCCGCCTCTACGAAAACCTGTCCATGGCCAACGGCCTGACCGGTGTCTACGGACACATCAGGGACCTGACCGACACCGACCGTGACATCAAGCTCGATCCGTTCGATGCCCAGGTGTCCCTGATCGTGGTCGGCGGCGAACTGGCCGGTAACGGCAGCGGCCCGCTGTCCATCGACTCGCCGCTGAGCGTCGAGTTGTATCGCGTGTCCATGCTCGCCCCGACCAAATCCAGCGGAATCAGCTTCAACGGGATTCTCGGCGAGCGCCAGGATGAAATTCTCGACCTGCTGGTACGCCAGCAGAAAGCCGTGCTGATCGACCCTGTCGAACGCCAGACCGAAATGCGGGACTGAGGATAATTTTATGCACTCACACTTGATCAAATTACTCAGCTTGTCGGCCCTGACCGCCGGCATTCTCGCGGCCAGCGGCGGCGCTCGTGCCGATGAAGCCAAAGCACCTGCCTTCAGCGCCGAACCGTGCTGCAACCTGTGCCCGGAAGCCCACGACGCGAAGAACTACACCACGCGTTACCAGCAGAACTTCACCACGCTGGTGCAGGCTCAGGGTGATTGGTTGTTCCGTACGCAAGAAGACTTGCGCACCGAATTCGACACCACCCCCGGTGGCTACAAACGCATGAAAGAACTGCACGATGCGTTCAAGAGCAAAGGCATTGAACTGGTCATCGTTTACCAGCCGACCCGTGGTCTGGTGAACCGCAACAAGCTCAACCCGGAAGACAAGGCCAAGTTCGATTTCGACAAGGCCCTGAAGAACTACAAGACCATGCTCGGCCGTTTCGCCGCCATGGGCTACACCGTGCCGGACCTGTCGCCGCTGACCAACGAGTCGCTGCCTGACACCCTGCCGGCCCACGATTTCTACTTCCAGGGCGACCAACACTGGACGCCGTATGGCGCCCAGCGCACGGCGAAAATCGTCGGTGAGCAAATCAAGAACATGCCGGCCTTTGCCGACGTGCCGAAACGCGAATTCGAGAGCCATAAGTCGGGTCGCATGGGCAAGACCGGAACGTTACACAACATGGCTGGTCAACTCTGTGGCACTAGCTACGCGATCCAGTACATGGATCAGTTCACCACCGAGCCGAAAGGCGAAGCAGCTGATGGCGATCTGTTCAGTGACTCCGGCAATCCGGAAGTCACCCTGGTCGGTACCAGCCACAGTGGCAAGAACTACAACTTCGCCGGTTTCCTCGAAGAGGCCATCGGCGCCGACATCCTCAACGTGGCGTTCCCCGGCGGTGGCCTGGAAGGTTCGATGCTGCAGTACCTGGGCAGCGAAGAGTTCCAGACCAAGCCGCCGAAGATTCTGATCTGGGAATTCTCGCCGCTCTATCGCCTCGACCAGGAAACCATCTACCGCCAGATGATGGCGCTGCTGGACAACGGTTGCGAAGGAAAGGATGCACAGATGACCGGTAGCACCACGTTGAAACCGGGCAAGAACGAATTGATGGTCAACAGCAAGAACCTGAACCTGCAAAACAGCAGTCACCAGGTCGACATCCGCTTCGCCGATCCGTCGGTGAAAGTCCTGCAAGCCACCCTCTGGTACATGAACGGTCGCCACGAGGACATCAAGATCGAAAAACCGGAAACCTCCGATACCGACGGGCGTTTCGCCTTTGAGTTGCGCACGGACGAAGACTGGGCCTCGCAGAATCTGCTGGCCGTCGAAATCCAGGGCCCTGAAGCAGGTGCCGCGCCACAGAAAGTCGAAGCGAAAATCTGCAAACGCAACGTGTTCCCTGGCGCTGGGCAGCGTACCGCTCAGACCGGGCAATGAGGCAACTATGCAAACCCGAACTTTGAAAAGATTGATCGCACCGTCCCTGTTGAGCCTGGCCATGTTTGCCGGTGCGACACAGGCCGCCGCGCCACTGCGTCCGCCACAGGGATACTTCGCGCCGATTGAAAAAGTCAAAACCGGCGACAAGAGCGAAGGCTGTGATGCGATGCCGACGCCGTACACCGGCTCGCTGCAATTTCGCAGCAAATACGAAGGTTCCGACAAGGCCCGTTCGACCCTGAACGAGGCTTCGGAAAAAGCCTTCCGTGACACCACGGCCGACATCACCAAGATTGAGCGCGGCACCAGCAAGCGCGTAATGCAGTACATGCGTGACGGTCGTCCGGAACAGCTGGAATGCACCCTGAATTGGTTGACCGCCTGGGCCAAGGCCGATGCGTTGATGTCCAAGGACTTCAACCACACCGGCAAGTCCATGCGCAAATGGGCGTTGGGCAGCATGGCGTCGTCCTATATTCGCCTGAAGTTCTCCGACTCGCATCCGTTGGCGAACCACCAGCAAGAGTCGCAGTTGATTGAAGCCTGGTTCAGCAAAATGGCTGATCAGGTAGTCAGCGATTGGGACAACCTGCCGCTGGAAAAAACCAACAACCACTCGTACTGGTCCGCCTGGTCGGTGATGGCAACGTCCATCGCCACCAACCGCCGCGACCTGTTCGACTGGTCGGTGAAGGAATACAAAGTCGGCGCCAATCAGATTGACGCCCAGGGTTTCCTGCCCAACGAACTCAAGCGCCAGCAACGCGCCCTGTCCTATCACAACTATGCCCTGCCGCCACTGTCGATGATCGCCAGTTTTGCGCTGGTCAATGGTGTGGACTTGCGTCAGGAAAACAACGGCGCATTGAAACGTCTGGGTGATCGAGTGCTCGCGGGTGTCAAAGACCCGGAAGAATTCGAGAAGAAGAACGGTAAGGAACAGGACATGACCGACCTGAAAGAGGACTCGAAATTCGCCTGGCTCGAACCGTTCTGCACGCTCTACACCTGCTCGCCGGATGTGCTTGAGAAAAAGCACGAGATGCAGCCGTTCAAGACTTTCCGCCTCGGGGGTGACCTGACCAAGGTCTTCGACCCGGCGAGTGAAAAAGGCAAAAAAGGCTCCTAGAGCCAAACGCAAAACCCTGTAGGAGCCGAGCTTGCTCGCGATTGCGGTCTGACATTCAACATCGATGTCGACTGACACTCAGTCATCGCGAGCAAGCTCGGCTCCTACAAGGGTCAGTGTCAGGCATGAATTGTGTGTTACGCCCTCCGGCTTTTCGATGGGGGGTTTGGGGGGGCTGCGGCCCTTGACTGTTGGTTAAACATGGAGAGACCGGGATGGTATTTTCATCCAACGTGTTCCTGTTTTTGTTCCTGCCGATCTTTCTCGGCATGTACTACTTAAGCGGAATACGCTATCGCAACCTGCTGCTGCTGATCGCCAGCTACGTGTTCTATGCCTGGTGGCGTGTGGACTTCCTTGCGCTGTTCGCAGCCGTCACCCTGTGGAACTACTGGATCGGCCTCAAAGTCGGTGCCGCAGGCGTTCGGACCAAACCGGCACAACGCTGGTTGCTCCTGGGCGTGGCCGTCGACCTGTGCATTCTCGGCTACTTCAAGTACGCCAACTTCGGCGTCGACAGCATCAACGCGATGATGACCTCCGTCGGTCTGTCGCCGTTCATCCTGACCCACGTGCTGTTGCCGATCGGGATCTCGTTCTACATCTTCGAGTCCATCAGCTACATCATCGACGTCTACCGTGGTGACACGCCGGCGACCCGCAACCTGATCGACTTTGCCGCTTTCGTGGCGATCTTCCCGCACTTGATCGCCGGTCCGGTGTTGCGCTTCCGCGATCTCGCCGACCAGTTCAACAACCGCACCCACACCCTCGACAAGTTCTCCGAAGGTGCGACGCGATTCATGCAGGGCTTCATCAAGAAGGTCTTCATCGCCGACACTCTGGCGGTCGTGGCCGACCATTGCTTCGCCTTGCAGAACCCGACCACGGGCGATGCCTGGCTCGGCGCGCTGGCCTACACCGCGCAGCTGTATTTCGACTTCTCCGGTTACAGCGACATGGCAATCGGCCTGGGCTTGATGATGGGTTTCCGCTTCATGGAAAACTTCAAACAGCCGTACATCAGCCAGTCGATCACCGAGTTCTGGCGTCGCTGGCACATCAGCCTGTCCACCTGGTTGCGTGACTACCTGTACATCACGCTGGGCGGTAACCGTAAAGGTACGCTGATGACCTATCGCAACCTGTTCCTGACCATGCTGCTCGGTGGTCTGTGGCACGGCGCGAACATCACGTACATCGTCTGGGGCGCCTGGCACGGCATGTGGCTGGCGATCGAAAAAGCCCTCGGCCTGAATACCTCGCCGCGCAGCATCAACCCGATCCGCTGGGCGCTGACCTTCCTGCTCGTGGTCATGGGCTGGGTGATCTTCCGCTCGGAAAACCTGCACGTCGCCGGTCGTATGTACGGTGCGATGTTCAGCTTCGGCGAATGGTCACTGTCGGAACTCAACGCGGCCAGCCTCACCGGCCTGCAAGTGGCGACGCTGGTGGTGGCTTACATGACCCTGGCGTTCTTCGGCATTCGTGACTTCTACAGCAACCTGCCGCCTGAGAAGACCAAGCCTGTTGTGAACGTCGAGGCCGATGGCCCGGCTGCCGCTACGCCTGGAATGATCAAAGCCGTACCGGGCGACAACCCGGGCAGCATCCACGAACCTGGCTACACCGTCGGCGCTGAAGCGACTGTGCAACCGGCCTACTGGACTGCGGACTGGTCTCGTTACGTGATGCGCACGCTGGTACTGGTGCTGTTCATCGCCTCGATTTTCAAACTCTCGGCGCAAAGCTTCTCGCCGTTCCTTTACTTCCAGTTCTGAGGGATCTGACTATGACCCGCTCATTACGCATCCTCTACATCGCCCTGTTCATGGTGACGCTGTTGGTCCTGGGCCTGTGGTCCACGCGCAGTTTCCTCGGCTTCAGTACCTCTGCCGAAACGACGGTGCTCAACGGCCGCTGGACCAAAGCCGTGGAGACGCATTACGACGAAGAGTTTCCGATCAAGCGCCTTGGCACCAACCTTTGGGCTGCGCTGGATTTCAAACTGTTCAACGAAGGTCGTCCGGGCGTCGTGCTCGGCCGCGATCAGTGGTTGTACAGCGATGAGGAATTCAACCCGATCGTCAACGAAGAACTGAACCTGCAAGGCAACTACGCGCTGGTTGAAGGCGTGCGCCAGGAACTCAAGGCGAAAGGCGTGAAACTGGTCATGGCGATCGTGCCGGCCAAGACTCGCCTGTATCCGGAACACCTGGGTGAAGTGAAGCCTTCGAGCATCCACGCCAACCTCTATGAGGACTTCCACGCTCGTGTGGCGGCCAACAAGATCCTCGCTCCCGACCTGTTTGGCCCGATGCTGAAAGCCAAGCTGGACGGTCAGCAAGTGTTCTTGCGCACCGACACCCACTGGACCCCGGAAGGCGCGCAAATCGCTGCCGAGACCCTGGCCAAAACCATTACCGAGAAAACCCCGCTCAGTGGCGAGCCGCAACACTACGTCACTGAACCTGCGGAGAAGGTGACGCACAAGGGCGACCTGCGGTTGTTCTTGCCGCTGGATCCGCTGTTCGAAAACCTGATGCCCAAGCCTGAGCCGTTGCAGAAACGCAACACCGTGGCGGCACAAGACCAGCCGGCCGGTGATGACGCCCTGTTCGCCAACACTGAAGTGCCGGTGGCCCTGATCGGCACCAGCTACAGCGCCAACCCCAACTGGAACTTCGTCGGTGCGCTGAAACAAGCGCTGAACAGCGACGTAGTCAACTACGCCGAAGACGGCCACGGCCCGATTCGGCCAATGCTCAGCTATCTGAAAAGTGATGCTTTCAAGAACAGCCCGCCACAGGTGCTGATCTGGGAGTTTCCTGAACGTTATCTGCCTGTGAACAACGAAATCGGTGACGCCGACCCGCAGTGGGTCGCAGAGCTCAAAGAAGCCGGCGCTCGCCAACAAAACGTAGCAGCAAACACTAAATCCGAGACGCCCGACCGGGCGCAAAACTGAAAGAGAGAGGTACTACCATGACTTTCACTACTACTCCTCGCCGTCTCGCCAAGACCTTCGCACTCGTTGCTGGCATGAGCGTGTTGTCGATGTCCGCCTTCGCCGGCGACGCCGCACTCTATGGCCCGACTGCACCGAAAGGTTCGAGCTTTGTACGTGTCTACAACGCCGGTAACGCTGAAGTCAGCGCCACCGTCGGCACCACCAACCTGGCCGAAGTCGCGCCGCTGTCCAGCACCGACTTCAGCTTCATGCCGGGCGGCGACTACAGCGCCAAGGTCGGTAGCCAGTCCCTGCCGGTGAAACTGGCCGGTGATCACTATTACACCCTGGTCAACAACGCCAGCGGCGCACCGCAACTGATCGAAGAGCCGCCGTTCAAGAACAAGCAGAAATCCCTGGTTCGCGTACAGAACCTCAGCGACAAGGCCCTGACCCTGAAAACCGCTGACGGCAAGACCGAAGTGGTCCCTACCGTGGCCGCCAAGGGCCGTGGCGAGCGTGAAATCAACCCGGTTAAAGTCAGCCTGGCGCTATACGATGGCGACAAGAAAGTCGGCGACGTGAAACCGGTTGCCCTGGAACGTGGTGAAGCCGCCGTGCTGTACGTGACCGGCAGCGGCAGCAGCCTGGCGCCAGTCTGGGTAAAACGCCCGGTTTCGACGCGCTAATCATTTTGTCAGGACGGTGATCCCTGTAGCAGCTGGCGAAGCCTGCGTCCGGCTGCGCAGCAGTCGTAAAACCGGCATATGCGGTCTTTCAGAGAGACCGAGTTGCCAGCATTACGACCGCTTCGCGCTCGAACGCAGCCTCGCAGGCTCGGCAGCTGCTACAGAAATCGGTGAACCGACCTGGACGCGGAATAAGAACAAGAGTGAAACGACAGAACGCAGTAGCTCTGACCCATACGATTTTCAAGGAGTAACAACATGATTCCGGTGATCTTGTCAGGTGGTAGTGGCTCACGTCTTTGGCCGCTTTCGCGCAAACAGTTCCCTAAGCAATTCCTCGCCCTGACCGGCGAACAAACATTGTTCCAGCAAACCCTGGAACGCCTGGTGTTCGAAGGCATGGACACCCCCATCGTGGTCTGCAACAAGGAACACCGTTTCATCGTCAACGAGCAACTGGGCGCCCGTAAACTGGACGTACAGCGCATCCTGATGGAACCGTTCGGCCGCAACACCGCGCCGGCCGTGGCCTTGACCGCACTGATGCTGGTCAACGAAGGTCGCGACGAGTTGATGCTGGTGCTGCCAGCCGACCACGTGCTGGAAGATCAGAAAGCCCTGCAACGCGCCCTGGCCCTGGCCACTGTCGCTGCAGAAAACGGCGAAATGGTGCTGTTCGGCGTACCGGCCACCAAACCGGAAACCGGCTACGGCTACATCAAGTCGGCCAATGATTCGCTGCTGCCCGAAGGTGTCAGCCGCGTTTCGCACTTCGTCGAAAAACCGGACGTGAAACGCGCCACCGAGTTCGTCGAGTCCGGCGGTTATTTCTGGAACAGCGGCATGTTCCTGTTCCGTGCCAGCCGTTTCCTCGAAGAGCTGAAAAAACACGATCCGGACATCTACGACACCTGCGTGCTGACCCTGGAACGTAGCGAGCAGGATGCCGACACGGTCGACATCGACTCCGCCACCTTCGCTTGCTGCCCGGACAATTCCATCGACTACTCGGTGATGGAAAAAACCCAGCGCGCCTGCGTTGTACCGCTGACCGCGGGCTGGAGCGATGTCGGCTGCTGGTCGTCGCTGTGGGAAGTGAATGAAAAAGACGCCAACGGCAACGTCACCAAAGGCGATGTGGTCATTCAGGACAGCAAAAACTGCATGATCCACGGCAACGGCAAACTGGTGTCGGTGATCGGCCTGGAAAACATCGTGGTCGTCGAAACCAAGGACGCCATGATGATCGCCCACAAGGACAAGGTCCAAGGCGTGAAACAGATGGTCAACACCCTCAACGAGCTGGGCCGTAGCGAAACCCAGACCCACTGCGAAGTCTATCGTCCGTGGGGCTCCTACGACTCGGTAGACATGGGCGGCCGCTTCCAGGTCAAGCGCATCTCGGTCAAACCGGGCGCGTGCCTGTCGCTGCAGATGCACCACCACCGCGCCGAACACTGGATCGTGGTCAGCGGCACTGCTGAAGTGACCTGCGACGAAAACGTGTTCCTGCTCACTGAAAACCAGTCGACCTACATCCCGATCGCCTCGGTCCACCGCTTGCGCAATCCGGGCAAGATCTCGCTGGAAATCATCGAAGTGCAATCGGGCAGCTACCTGGGCGAAGACGATATCGAGCGGTTTGAAGATATCTACGGTCGCTCTACCCCGATCGAACGCGGCGTATCGGTGAAAACCATCGCGCAGTGATTGATCTGTAACACAAGAAGCCCCCGTCCAACCCGCTGCGTTTCCCTTTCCGCAGCGGGTTGGGTGGGGGCTTTTTTTTGCATCAGCCTTTTGACAATTGCCGAGCGGGAGCTGACCTGGACATTCCATTCAGTGATTGTCGTCTTCCGGCATAAGGCTTGGGCGCGACAAGCTCAATGAAATCCTGGTTTCGGTTCAACGTCTGAACCACCGTCTGCGTCTGCATCGAGAGCTCAGCGATACGCTCGAAGGTTTCCGGATCCGCGCTACCGGAAACGGCGAACTCAGTTTTGATTGCCTGCATTCTGAACTCCAGCATATCGATCACTGCTGGCGTCTGGTCGTAAGCCTCGCTAAGCGGTTCCGCTTTCAGCCCTTGCGATGCCTGGTAAAACTCCCGACCTGTCTTGATCAGGCCCGGCGCTTCCGATCCCAGTTTACTGGCCACCTTTGCGACAACTTTATCCACAACCGCGGTGGTGACTTTTTTCCCCAATTGCTTACGCCCTTCACGTGTCCGCGGGTCAACCGCCGACAGCTCAAGCTTTGCCGTTGCAAGACTGTATTTCTTTTTGGGCTCAACGCGCTCGATGAATGCTTTAGGATTCATTTCGTTACCCTTGAAGTTGATCGAACGGTCCAGTTGATAGGTGTCCACCACCTTGGAAATCAAAGCATTTGCTGCCTTGGAGCCGACTTTCGCCCCGACCTTGGCCCCCAGCGTTGCGCCCCACGGACCTATCAACCTACCCAAGGCACCGCCTGCCGCAGTACCCGCCGATGTACTGGCAGCACTGACGGCACTGCTGGCAAGCTGGGTAACGACTCGCCTGCCCAAAGCTTTGAGCCGATGCTGCGTATAGGTGTGGTTAAGCATTGAATTTTTGAGATCAGAAGCGGCTCCTCCAACCGACGAGACCAAGGCTTGTTGCTTGTCCAGGCTTTGGCTCAACTCTGAAGCTTCGGTCTTTCCACCGCCGTCGCTATCGACATAATTCATGGGCGAGTTACCGACCATCTGATACAGGTTCGGCCCATCGACGAACCCCTTGGGATCAGGATTGAGCCAGCGCTGCAACCACGGCACGTAATAACGCAGACCGTAGTAATAAAGCCCGGTGGCATCCCGTTCTTTGCCCGAGTAACGAATGACTTTGTAGCTGACCTCAATCACATCATCCCCGGCAAACCAGGCCGTTGCGCCAAACGGGTAGTAGATTTCCCGACTGATGATTCGCGCGTCATCCGCAAGCTCCAAGGTGCAAGAACTCAAATGGTCGACGAGGCTGTAACGGTATTGATCGTTGGTGCCGGACGGTGGGTCGCTTTCCCAATGCAACAGCCGAACGGTGTTGAGGCCGGCCTGCGCGGTGATGACCTGCAGCACCTCTCCGGTGCCACTGTCGGTGCGCAGCTCAAGTCCTGGCAAGTAACGCACTTCAGCCACTACGGTTCGGGCATTGGTCTGTAACGAGCGAATCTTGCGCACGCGCTGACCACCGCCATCGTAGACATAGGACTCCCTGTCATTGAGCCCCGAGTCGCGTTCCACCGGGCTGAGCAATTGCAATTGGTTACGCAGATCCCAGGTCAAAAACGGTCCCTGGTCCAGCTCCAGACAATTGCCTCTTTTGTCGAACGCGAAGGCGATTTCTTCCTCCGTGGGCGGTACGCCGTTGCGCCAGGGCAGACATCGATTGCTATCACGCGCGGCCTTCAATTTATGTCCTGGCCCCTGCGCGCCGACATGCGTCAGCTCTCGCAAATTGCCACCCTCGTCGTAACAATAGGTCTGATGGTAATTGCTGAGCGCCGCCGGATCGACTCGCCCCACCGATGCCGGCCCCTGATTCGCACTCCCCGCTTCCCAACCAAATGCCTCGATCAGTTGGGAAAGGCTGTCGTAAACAAAACGACTGACCGGATCGATACGCTGGTTGGCGAAGTAACGCACCGGCAATGCCTTGTCCTCGATGCTGAGGACGTTGCCCATTCGGTCATAGTCATAGATCAGATGCTGCAACCACCGAGCTCTCGCGTCGTGCGCCTGGCGCTCCATCAACAAACCGTCTTCAGCGCGGTAAAGGAGGGTTGTTCGTACCTCGTTGCCGGCAGTTTCGTGCGTCACTTGCCCCTCGGCGTTGTACTGGATGTCGCTGACCAGCGTTTGCCAGGTGCTCAGTCCGTGAAGTTGCAGACGCGTCTCACGCAAGCGACCGTCAAGGGTCAGGCTGAAGACCTGGCGGTTTTCCTTGGCATCGACCTGTTCCAGCACATCATTGAGCGGACCGAAACTCCACGTCGAGGCGGCCCCCTTCCCCGGCTCAAGCAGCCGCTGGCGATCGGCTTCCAACGCCGGCCAGTCAGGTGTAACAGGGTCCAGGGTGAAGTGACGGACTTGTTTCACACATTGGTTGGTAATCGAAAATGCTTCGAAAAGCACCGTCCCGGCGGGGTCGTCATGACGGATCAACTGCCCGCATTGATTCTGGACGCCATGATCGGAACCGCCATAGGCCATGCGTTCAACCGCCCTGCGCCGCTCGGTCGCATCCTCCTCGAATATCACCACGGGACGAAGCAAGTCGTCGTAGTCGACCTCACGTCCGGTGCCTCGGCTGTCCCACCCCTGCAAAACCTCATTGCCCAGACCTGGCAGGTTGAGCTGCCAACCGGCATCGACGCTGTCAGTGAACAGCGCGTTACCCGACAGCGAAAACACCGTCGTGAGGTTGGCGCGCCTCAGCGGATCTTCTTTTGGCAGCGCCCAAAGCCGAGGATCCCACTGTTCAACGGCACGTCCTGCAGCATCGTAAAAGGTGCGATTGATGCGTGCCTGAGTGGGCTTGTCTTCGACCTCACGCCAGTAATCAACCGAACGGATCGGCAGACCTCGCGGGTCGACAACGGACAATCCGGGTGTTTTGTGGTGCATTCCCATCGTCGAGGCCTGCATGCCGGTCGCGTCCCTGTTTGCCAGCACTCATCTAACCGCTCGTGGGCAGGCCAGGCTACTGTCAGAAATTACAGTGCCGACCAACGGCAACAGACCTTGATCGACGAATGTCCATTCCTTCGGCCCTTCGGTAGGATGGTGGTCATGAGTTCAAGGAGCGTTCAAACATGTTCATCGGCGTCCTGCTGGTCATCACCTGGCTGATTTTGTTGCTGCGCTACCCGACCAAGGCGTTACCGGTCTCCGTGGCGGCGGCCATCGGATTGGGTGTGGTGGCAACGTGGGTGATCTGGATGGACAACCGCGAGGTCAAGCAACTGGCGCGCCTGGAGTTGCGCATCACTTACGCACCAGAACAGTGCCCGGCCGATCGCCCACTGCAACTGAAAATGAACAACGGCAACGACGTACCGCTGACCGAACTGCGCTGGCGCATCGCGGCCTATGCGCCGGGCGACACGGTCAATCTGGCCGACAATCAATACGCCGCACCGCGCTATCGCGGCCCCGGCGAACTGCAGGCCGGTGCGAACTGGGAAGACTGTTTGCCCCTGCCGCCGCTGCGCCCTGGCTATCGCCCGCAAACGCTGGAGTTTCGCGCCGAGCGATTGCAAGGTAGTTTCTCCGACTAATTCTCTTCCTCTTTTTGCACAAGGACCGCGCCATGCCCGTTGCGTTGATTACCGGTTGTTCCAGCGGCATTGGCCGCGCCCTTGCTGATGTTTTCAAAAATGCCGGATACGACGTCTGGGCCAGCGCCCGTAAGACAGAAGACGTGGCGGCGCTGGCCGCTGCCGGTTTCACCGCCGTGCAACTGGACGTCAACGACGGCGCGGCGCTGGAACACTTGAGCGAGCGCATCAACCAGCAACATGGCGGCCTCGATGTGCTGATCAACAATGCCGGTTATGGTGCCATGGGGCCGTTGCTCGACGGCGGTGTGCCGGCCATGCAACGGCAATTCGAAACCAACGTGTTCGCCATCGTCGGCGTCACCCGCGCCCTGTTCCCGGTGCTGCGTCGCGCCAAGGGTCTGGTGGTGAACATCGGCAGCGTGTCCGGGGTTTTGGTCACGCCGTTTGCCGGCGCCTATTGCGCCTCGAAAGCGGCGGTACATGCCTTGACCGATGCGTTGCGCATGGAACTGGCGCCGTTTGGCGTGCGGGTCATGGAAGTCCAGCCGGGCGCCATCGCCTCGAGTTTTGCCAAGAATGCCGGCCATGAGGCGGAGCAGTTGATTACCGAACAATCGCCCTGGTTTCCGCTGCGTGAAGGCATTCGCGCACGGGCCAAGGCCTCCCAGGACAACCCGACCCCGGCCAGTGAATTTGCCGCCGGTTTGCTCAAGGCCGTACAGCAGAGCAAACCACCGCGCCTGATTCGTCTGGGCAATGGCAGTCGGGCGTTGCCGTTGCTGGCGGGGTTGTTGCCTAAAGGGCTGCTGGAGGCGGGGTTGATGAAGCGGTTCGGGTTGAAGGGGCAACTTCCATGACCGACTACACCGAATACTTTGACGAAGTGATCCACGCCCACGTCGCCATCGAGCAATGGTTGGCCGAGGATCAAGACGAGCCGGCGCTTGAACAGTTGCTGGCGCGTTTTTCGCCGCAGTTTTCCATGGTCTCGCCGTTGGGCCGGGTGCTGGATTTCGACGCGTTGAGTGAGTTGTTTTTGATGGCGGGCGGGAAGAAGCTCGGGTTCAGAATTCAGCTCAGCGAGTTGCGTGGCATTGCTCAGTACGACGGTGGTGCAACGGTGAGTTATCGCGAACAGCAGACGGATGCGACGGGGCTGCACTCTGATCGGCGGTCGACGGTGGTGTTTGAGAAGCAGGCGGATGGCAAGGTGGTTTGGCGGCATTTGCATGAGACGTTTTGCAAAGGCTGAACTGCCGCTATTTGTCAGTGGGACCGAGTCGCCTTCATCGCGAGCAAGCTCGCTCCCACAGGGGAGTTGCGTCGGTCATCAAATCAGCATCTGAACTCGGTCAATGTGGGAGCGAGCTTGCTCGCGATGAAGGCGACTCGGTCTTACGGTCAGTTAACAACCACGGTACAAGTAATCCCCGCCGCCAACAGCACCCCCTCCGGCACTTCATCAATGTGAATCCGCACCGGCACTCGCTGCGCCAAACGCACCCAGTTAAAGGTCGGGTTCACATCGGCAATCAGCTCGCGACTCTCCGGGTTATCGCGGTCGTAGATGCCGCGAGAAATGCTTTCCACATGCCCCTTCAACACTTCCCCACTCATCAGCTGCATGTCGGCTTTATCGCCGACCCGCACGTGGGGCAATTTGGTTTCTTCGAAGAAGCCGTAGACCCAGAACGAGTTCATATCGACCACGGCCATTTTCGCTTCGCCGATGCGCGCGTAATCGCCGCGATGCACATTGAGGTTGGTCACGTACCCGTCCACCGCTGCGCGGACTTCAGTGCGTTTTAGGTTCAGTTCGGCGGCTTCGAGCTGTGCCTGAGCATGCTGGTAATCGGCCAGGGCCGAGTCGGCAATGTTGCTGGCGTCGTCGCGGTTTTCCCTGGAGATCACCAGGTTGTCCATGTCGGCGCGGCGGTGGGCGTTGACCTTGCGCATCTCCCACGTCGACTTGCGCGAAGCCACCAGCGCCTGCGCCTGTTTGACCGCGATGCGATAGTGCTCGGGGTCGATCCGCATCAGCAAATCACCCTTTTTAACCTGTTGATTGTCGCGCACTGGCACGTCCACCACTTCCCCAGTGACGTCGGCGGCGACGTTGATGATGTCGGCGCGCACCCGGCCGTCGCGGGTCCACGGTGTGTCCATGTAATGCACCCACAGGGTCCGGCCGATCCACATCGCAAGGGCCAGCACCAACAGGGTGGCGAGCAGGCTGAAAAGCTTTTTCATCAGGGCCTTCTTCAGTGATAGAGAGTCAACGGTAGACAGTCAGCGCCAGGGCGCCGAACAGACAGGTAAACAGGCTCAGGCGCAGCAGCGCCGGGTGCCAGAAGAAGCGGTACAGATCGAACCCGGACAAAAACCGGTCGAGCGCCCAGGCCAGTGCCGCGGCGATGAAAAACATCAGGGTCATGGTCGGCATGTACACGCCGTGGAAGGCGATTTCACGCGGCATGTTCAACTCCTTCGGGCTGAGTGATTGCGTATGCGGCAAGCGGTGATTGCGGGTCCAGCAACGAGGTGCGGATGAAGTGCAGATAGCTCTTCACCCGACGCAATGCCGAGGTGTCGAAGTGCGGCGCGAAAGGTTCATCGGTGGCTTGCACGCGGCTGATCGCGTGATCGACGGCGATCAGTCCACGCTCCAGATTGCTCTGGCTCGGTTGCAGAAACAGCCGCACCAGCGAGCGCCCCATCACCCGGATCGCCTGACGCCACGGTTGGGATTCGGCATAGGCCGGATGCACCGGCAGGATCGCCTGCTCCTTGCGTAACTCGATGATCGCGTGACCGACTTCCAGCACCACGAACATCCAGCGCAGCAAGTCCCGTTGCACCTGCGGTTGCCCCGCCGCGAGGCCATAGGCCTGATGCAGCAAGTCCCGCGTGCTGCTTTCGAAACTCGACGCCAAACCCTTGAGTTTGCCGCTGATGGCGTACACCACCTGGCCACGCAAATCCTGCTCCAGCCGGCGCCACAACCAGCGGCTGTTGGGCGGCAGGATGATCGCCCCGGCCGCCGCGCACACCAGCATGCCGAGCACCATGGCGATGTAGTCGTTGATGAACGCGTAAGGGTTGTAAACGGTGAGGTTGTCCGGCACCGAACCGGTGCTGAAGAAGATCAGCAGGCCGAGCCCTACGCCCGCGTATTGCGGCCGCGAAGTCAGGAACGAACCGAGCACGATCACCGGTGCGAGCATCACGCAGAGCAACGGAAAACCGTCGATCCACGGGAAGATGAAAAACATCTCGACGAAGCCGATCAGGGCCCCGAGGAACGTCCCGCAAGCCATCTGAAACGCCATGCGTTTTGGATTCGGTGTCGCCGCCGAGAGGCCCACGGTAGCGGCGGCAATCAGGGTCATCGTCGCACCGCTCGGCCACGCCGTTGCGACCCAATAGCTGCCCAGAACCACCAGAATGAATGCCGCGCGAATCCCCGAGGCGGCCGACGCCATCCAGTTGGTTTGCGGGGTGAACGGCTCATCCCATTGCTCGCGCGCATGGCTGTGATCGGCCAGCGACGCGTGGGTCTGTGCATAGCTGTGCAAGTCGTCGACGAAGCGATAGAGCAGTTCATACGCGGTATGAAAATCCAACTGCTCGGCGTCGCTCGGATCGCTCTCTTGAAAGATTGCCCGCAGGCTGCGAACGCGCGCCGGCAAACCTTCTTTATAGGCGGTCAACGCGATAACCAGACGCCCTGCATCAGCGTTGGTCAGCGCACGGCCGCTGAAGCCATCGAGCAGTTCGGCGAGGTCCTGCAAACCCGGTTTGATCGCCGCCACCACATGATCGGTGCCACTGCTGCGCAAGCGTTCAAGCAACTGGTGCAAAGCGTTGAACCGCGTGGTGATGCCCATGAACTCGCTGTTCAAGCGACTGAGCCGACCGTTGCGCCGACGCATGTGCGGGTCTTCAAACACCGTGACGCTACGCAACCCTTCCAGCCCCACAGCCTCGGCGATGAAGCGCACGTTGCTCGCCTCGAAAGCGTCCCGTTTACTGCGACCGCGCAAGCCATCGGTGACGAATAGCGCGAACACGCCGAAGCGCTGATACAAGGCGTTGCGCATTGCGGCGCTGGCGGTTTGCGGCAGGATCGCGGCGCTGACCAGCGTGGAGCAAATGATCCCCAGGGAGATTTCCAGCACCCGCCAGACTGCCGCCATGAACGCGCCGTCCGGGTGCGCCAAGGCAGGCAAACCAACCATCGCGGCGGTGTACCCGGCGAGCACGAAACCGTAAGCGCGGAAGTTGCGATAGCGCGCCGCGCCGGCCGAACAGATGCCCACCCAGATCGCCAGCGAACCGAGAAACAGCTCGGTGTTCTGCGCAAACAAGGCAATCAACGCGACCATCACCGCCGAGCCGGCCAATGTCCCAAGGAAGCGATAGAAACTCTTGGCCAACACGTGACCGCTTTGCGGCTGCATGACGATGAACACGGTGATCATCGCCGTGCGCGGCTGCGGCAACTCCAGACGCATGGCCAGCCACAGGGTCAGAAACGCTGCGAACAGCACCTTGAAAATGTAGACCCAGGTCACGCCATCGCTGCGCGCCCAGTCAAAGAAACCCCGGCGCCATTCAAGGGAATACAGCCAGCGCAAAGGTGCGGGCAAGGGAGTCATGGAGTCCTGCTCATTGAGATTCGATTAAGACGCAGAACCTGTGGGAGCGAGCTTGCTCGCGATGGCGGAGTGTCAGGCGACACAAACATTGACTGACACGGCCTCATCGCGAGCAAGCTCGCTCCCACAGGGTTCGTGTTCAATTCGAGAGGCTCTTTAGCAGGGCCGGGGTTTTCGGTGCCGCGGTCTGACTGTCTTTCGGCACGTCGTTACCCGCGCCCAGTCCGCCGCCCAATGCCGTCACCAGTTCAGCATGAGCACTCAGTCGCGCCGCCTGCACCTGCTGCTGGACCTGCTGCTGCTTGAACAACAGCGTCTGGGCGTTAAGCACGTTGAGGTAATCGGTGAGGCCGCGCTGGTAGGCGATCATCGCGATGTCGTAAGTCTTCTGCGCAGTGGCCACCGACTCGGCGGCGAAGGTTTGCTGCTTGTCCATGGATTCGCGGCGGATCAACTGGTCGGAGATGTTTTTCAGCGCGTTGACCAGCGTCTGGTTGTACTTGGCCACGGCGATGTCGTAACCGGCCGAGGCTTCGCCCAGCTCCGAGCGCAAACGGCCGCCGTCGAAAATCGGCAACGAGATCGCCGGGCCGACGCTGTAGTTGAGCTTCTTGCCGGTCAGGAACTCCAACGCTCCACCGCCAGTGGCCATGTAGCCGAGGCTGCCGACCAGATCGACGTTGGGATAGAACCCGGCGTGCGCGACATCTATACCGCGCGCCTGCGCCGCCACTTGCCAGCGACTGGCGACCACGTCCGGCCGTTGGCCAAGCAATTGCGCCGGCAAGGTCGATGGCAACTTCAGCGCCGCGCCCAATGACAATATCGGCCGTTGCAACTGCGCGCCCTCCCCCGGACCTTTGCCCGCAAGTGCCGCGAGCTGGTTGCGGCTAAGGGCGATTTCTTCGTCCAGCGCATCGATCTGGCGGTGGGTTTCCGGCAGCGGCGTTTCAGCCTGACTGACTTCAAAATGGGTGCCGATGCCACCGTTCAGGCGCTTCTGCGCGAGGTCGAGAATTTGCTGCTGCTGTTTCAGAGTCGCGGCGACGATGTCCCGTTGCGCGTAATGCAACGACAGCTCGATGTAGGCGCGCACGATGTTGTTCTGCAATTCGAGCTGGGCCAGACGCGCTTCCGCAGCCGTCATGTGAGCCATGTCGACGGCGCGCTCGGTGGCGTTGCTTTCGCGGCCCCAAAGATCGAGGGCATAGCTGAAGCCCAGCGCGGCGTTGTTGTCCCAGGTGGTGGTGTTCGCCAACTCGCCCGGCCCGTAGAACTGATCGGTGGGCCAGTTGTGGCGTTTGAGAGTGGATTCGCCATTGATCTGCAGCGACTCCGCGGACTCGGCAATCCCGGCCATGGATTTGGCCTGACGCACTCGCGCCGCAGCCATGGCCATGGTCGGGCTGCCTTGCAGGGCGAGGTCGATCCAGCGGTTCAATTGCGGGTCGCCATAGGCCTGCCACCATTGGGCGGTAGGCCAGTGAGCGTCCTGTGCAGCGTTCTGGATGGCTTCGTCGGTGGCCAGTGAATCGGCCTCCAGCGCCTTGCCCTGCGGGGCAATATCTCCGGTACCGATGCAGCCGCTGATTGCCAGGGTTAAAGCCAAAACACTGAGCGTCTGAAGCGCTCTGTTGATGCGACGCGGCACTGCTGCGATTTCCTGAGGTGGGGAGTTGTTCCTGAGGTGGGCAATTCTAGGGGTCGGCTTTGTTGGCGATAAGCTGGGAATCTTGTGAATCTTTGTTACCGTTAACGCGATAATCCGTTGGTCGGGGTCTCAGCCCCCGTAACTTCGTGTCACAATTTGCCATCGCCTCCGAGAGCTCCCCATGGACACTTTGCAAAACATGCGCGCCTTCAGTTACGTGGCCGAGGCCGGCAGCTTCACAGCCGCCGCCGTGCAACTCGACACCACGACGGCCAACGTTTCGCGCGCGGTCTCCAACCTGGAAGCCCACCTGCAAACCCGCCTGCTCAACCGCACCACCCGACGCATCGCCCTGACCGAAGCCGGCAAGCGCTATCTGTTGCGCTGCGAGCAGATCCTGGCCTACGTCGAAGAAGCCGAAGCCGAAGCCAGCGACGCCCATGCCCGTCCGGCCGGGCAGCTCAAGGTGCACACCATGACCGGCATCGGTCAGCACTTCGTCATCGACGCCATCGCCCGCTACCGCAAGACCCACCCCGACGTCACCTTCGACCTGACCATGGCCAACCGCGTGCCGGATCTGCTCGACGAGGGTTACGACGTGTCCATCGTGCTCGCCAGCGAACTGCCGGACTCGGGCTTCGTCTCCCAGCGCCTGGGCATCACCTACAGCATCGTTTGCGCCTCGCCCGCGTATGTGAAAGCCAACGGCTGCGCACAGAAGCCCAGCGATTTGCTGAACCACGCGTGCCTGCGTTTGGTGAGCCCGGTGATTCCGCTGGAGAAATGGACCTTCGACGGTCCTGAAGGCCAGGAGATGGTCACCATCAATAGCTCACCGTTTTTGGTGAACTCGGCTGATGCGATGAAAACCGCGATCATCAGCGGCATGGGGGTTGGGGTTTTGCCGGTGTATGCAGCGATTGAAGGGTTGCGTAACGGGACGCTGGTGCGGGTGATGCCGAACTACCGGTCGCAGGAATTGAATCTGTATGCGATCTATCCTTCGCGGCAGTATCTGGATGCGAAGATCAAGACGTGGGTTGAGTACTTGCGTGGGTCGTTGCCGGAGATTTTGGCGGCGCATCAGGCGGAATTGGTGGCGTATGAGTTGAGTGGGAGCATGGGCGGGGTTCGGGTGGCGAATTGAAGGGTTCCCCGCGCTTTCCTATTGATCGTTTTCAGGAATCGCGCGAGCGCCAATACAACCGGTTGAATGCTTACCCAATTTAAATATGCATTCCCCACCATAAAAAACTGCAAACCTATATCGAATAGATCTTACCTACTGTCATTTATGACAGTAGACCTCCCCATTGAAAGCAGCAATAGTAACTTTTCATTGCTTGCACAAACGGGAGTTTGAAAATGAAAAAAGTATTTTATGTCGCGAACGACACCGTGCACAACAGAGTACCTGAAGGTCAAGTCTTAGCAAAAGTTGAAGGTAAAAGAGACTTTGAAGGGAGTATTGCTAAATTTATCACAGGCTCCGCCACGGTTGTTATTGAAGCTCGACAAATCATCAGCGAAACAAGACGGAATTTAATTTTCTGCACATTTGCGGCCGACATCACCAACGGCAAACATGACTACGTGAAAGGTGGAAAAATATATAGTTTTACTTACACTGAAGTTGAATGCCACCCCCACTATAAAATATTTACGCCCTACCCGGCAGTGCATGGATCTGGCCACCTGGACCTCAATTTCAACCTTAACGAAGGAACTCTCGAAGCCAGCTTTTCATTGCTTGTTCAAAACGACCCTGGTGAGCCTTTGCTAAAAAGCTCGGGGAATTTTAAGGATATATCGGGTCTGGAGCCCGAATTTCCATGGCCGTAAAACAAAATGACTATTGATGCATTGTTCATCAATAAAAAATAGAAAACTTCCTGTCAGTTCGACAGGATATTTACCAAAACAGGCGACCGATTTATTTGAAGTTAGAACGAAAACCACTTTCGGTGCTGCTATAGCGAATCCTACAGACGGGCTTTTTGAGGATATTTCCGATAGTTTTTACGGTGATCGCATCGATGTGGGAGCGAGCAAGCTCAGCTCCCACTGGACCACTCGCACAACAGCGAGGAAGAATGTTAGCGTGCTTGGCATTCACCTGCGCCCGAGAGCCCTCCTCCCATGAAAAAGACCGTCCTCGCCTTCAGCCGCGTCACACCCGAAATGGTCGAACGCCTCAAGCAAGACTTCGACGTCATCGTGCCAAACCCGAAAAACGGCGACATCAACGCCCAATTCAACGAAGCCCTGCCCCACGCCCACGGCCTGATCGGCGTCGGTCGCAAACTCGGTCGCGCTCAACTTGAAAACGCCGCCAAACTGGAAGTCGTCTCCAGCGTCTCCGTCGGCTACGACAACTACGACGTCGCCTACTTCAACGAACGCGGGATCATGCTCACCAACACCCCCGACGTCCTCACCGAAAGCACCGCCGACCTGGCCTTCGCCCTGCTCATGAGCAGCGCCCGCCGCGTCGCCGAACTGGACGCCTGGACCAAGGCCGGCCAATGGCAAGCCACCGTCGGCGCGCCGCTATTCGGTTGCGATGTACACGGCAAAACCCTGGGCATCGTCGGCATGGGCAATATTGGCGCGGCCATTGCCCGACGCGGTCGACTGGGCTTCAACATGCCGATCATCTACAGCGGCAACAGCCGCAAGACCGAGCTGGAGCAAGAACTCGGCGCGCAGTTCCGCAGCCTTGATCAACTGCTGGCTGAAGCCGATTTCGTCTGTCTGGTGGTGCCGCTCAGCGAAAAAACCAAACACCTGATCAGCCATCGCGAACTGGCGTTGATGAAGCCGAGCGCGATTCTGGTGAACATTTCCCGCGGCCCTGTGGTGGACGAACCCGCCTTGATCGAAGCCCTGCAAAACAACCGGATTCGCGGCGCAGGGCTGGACGTTTACGAGAAAGAACCACTGGCCGAGTCCCCCCTGTTCCAACTGAAAAACGCGGTGACATTACCGCACATCGGCTCGGCGACTCATGAAACCCGCGAAGCCATGGCCAACCGTGCCTTGGCTAACTTGCGCAGCGCCTTGCTGGGTGAGCGCCCGCAAGATCTGGTGAACCCACAAGTCTGGAAAGGCTAACTAAAACGGGCAGGTGTTTAACCGCCTGCCCGTAACCTACACACCTTGCAATTCAGTTAACTGCTAAAAAAAAGATACTCACTATAGACTCCCCATTACTTAGTCTAACTGACGGACTTTAGTTATGGAGAGCACCTACATTGAACAACCTTACGACCGACAAACTGATTAGATACAGCAAAGTAATACTAATGGCCTATATAAGCTTCTTTGGCTTGATGGTGATGTACAGCAACTTTACCGACTACGCATCCAACTACGAATACGTCGGCCACATTCTCAGCATGGACACCACCCGAGAAAACCTGAACCTGAGTTATAGAGCCATCACTTCACCCATGCTCCACCACCGCATCTATTGGTTCATCATCACTCTGGAAGTTATTTATACGGCTTTCTGCTTGCTGGGCACTTACCATCTTTATCGAAGCATCAATACACCTGCAGCCGTTTTTCACGAAGCGAAGAAGTTTGCGATCATCGGACTATTGATCGGCTTTTTTGTCTATTACATCTGCCTGCAAGTGATCGGCACCGAATGGTTCAACATGGATGAATCTGCAATCTGGAACGCCAAGGATTGGGCTCGACACATCGTGGACTTCATGTTTCCACTGCTGATTTACATCGTGCTCAAAATCGAGCGCTGAAGTTTCAGCGCTCGATTAACCAAACCTTCACGCCAGTTTGCCGTTCCCTTGCACCATCGGCGCCCTGGGCTTACGAAACACCAGCACATTGCCCAGCATCACCAGTACCAAACCCACCAAGGCGGGCGCGGTCCATTGATAGCCTTCGACAAACGCTGACACGTTCAGCGCCACAACGGGGAACAGTACGGTGCAATAGGCTGCGCGCTCCGGCCCCATTCGCCCGACCAACGTCAGGTAGGCAGTGAAACCGATCACCGAACCCGGAATCACCAGGTACAGCAGCGAGCCGATGTAGCGCGCATTCCATTCCATGTCGAACGGAATGCCTTTGACCAGGCACCACGCCGACAGCATGGCCGCGCCATAGGCCATGCCCCAGGCGTTGGTGGTCAGCGGTTTCAGCCCCGCCTTCTGCTGCAAACTCGACAGCATGTTACCGGCCGAGAAGCACAGGGTGCCAAGCAATGCCAGGCCCAACCCGAGCAAGGTTTCCGGGCTGGCGGTGTGGCCCGCCAGTTCAGGCCAGAACAACAGACCCAGCCCGAACAAGCCCAGCGCACCGCCCATCAGCACATTGCGAGCGACTTTCTGGCCGAAGAACACGCGTGCATTGAGTGCGTTCCACAACGTGGCGGTAGAAAACACCACCGCGACCAGACCACTGGGGATCCACTGGCTGGCAGTCAGAAAACACATGAAATTGATGCAGAACAGGCACAACCCCTGCGCCAGACAGATCAGATGCCCGCGACGGTTCATCACTTGCAGGCGGCGACTCAGCAGCAACATGACGAACAGCACCAACGCTGCGAGGCCGAATCGATAGACGATCGATACCGGAATCGCCACCACACCCAGTTGCCATTTCAAGGCAATCCAGGTGGTGCCCCAGATCAGCACGGTCAGCAAGTACAACGAAAGGTTCATGGCAAAGACTCCTGAATAGGCCTTCAGTGTCCTGCGCCAAGGCCTTTCGCACTTGCATAAACTTGCGCTTTTGTCGGGCCACAGGCTGGCAGCCGAACGGCTACGGAGTAGGATGCAAGGCGTCGGAGAGAAGCCATCATGCCCGCACTGGAAACCCTGCAAGTCTTTCAAGCCCTCAACCGCTCGCCCAATGCTCGCCTCGAGCACAGCGCCGAGCTCGGTGACGGCATGGCTGCAGCCTTGTGGAGCAACCATCACGACGCCCAGGATTACGAAGCGCCGAGCCATCACACCTTGTCCTGCTACATCGCCGGCGGCACCGGAACCTTTCGCCGCGACCAGCCCGGCACCAAGGGCGGCCCCGACAAGCTGTGCATCCTGCCGGCCGAGCATCAATCGGGCTGGGTGATCAACGGCGATATTCGCCTGGCCCACGTGTATTTCAGCCCCGAACAATTTGCCCTCGGCTGCGTCACGCTGCTGGACCGCGAACCTCGCGAGCTGCAGTTGCGCGAAGCCACCTTTCTGGACGACCCGGCGCAGGCCCGGCGCTTTCGGCAAATGCTCACACTCAACTGGGACGAGCCCGGCGAACGCGTGCTCACCAGCAGCCTGGCCCATGAAATGCTCAGCCACGTACTGCTCGGCCAGGTCGGGATGCGTGAGGGGTTGCGGCTTAAAGGTGGATTGGCTGCGCATCAGCGACGGCAGTTGGTGGAGTTCATCGACAACCAATTGGCCGAGGCCATCAGCCTGGGGCAGTTGGCTGCGTTGTGTGCGTTATCCGAATATCACTTCGCGCGGATGTTTCGCGAGAGCTTTGGGTTGCCGCCGCATCAGTATGTGCTGTCGCGGCGACTGAGCCGGGCGCGGGAGTTGTTGCGCTCGACGTCACAGCCGTTGGGGGAGATTGCGTTGGCGTGTGGGTTTGCCAGTGCGAGTCATTTCACCAATCGGTTTCGGCAGGTTTTGGGGGGGACGCCTGGCGAATATCGGCAGGCGTTTTTGCGGTAGGCCCGAAGATTATCGGTGTCTAGGATACCGCCATCGCGAGCAAGCTCGCTCCCACAGGGGATTTGTGTACGACACAGATCCAATGTGGGAGCCGAGCTTGCTCGCGATGAACGATGACGCGGTCTGCGATCAGAACTCCAACGTGCTCGACAACGAAACCTGCCGCGAATCACCCATCGACACAAAGAACCGGCTCGCCGCTGAGGTGTAGTAGGTGCGGTCAAACAGGTTCTTCACGTTGAGCTGGAACTTGACCTTCTGCCCCTCCACTTTGGTGTCGTATGTGGCGAACGCATCGGCCACGGTGTAGCTCGGCAGGTCGAAATCGTTCACAGCGTTACCCGCTCGCTCGCCGACATACCGCGCCCCCGCGCCGACCCGCAGCTGATCGCCACCAACGATGGTGCCGAAGTCATAAACCGCCGACAGCGAACCACTATTCTTCGCTACGTTTTGCAGTTTTTTGCCTTTGTAGATCGGGTCTTCGGTGACTTCGGCATCGGTGTAGGCATAGCTGCCGATCATGCTCCAGCGATCACTCAGCTGACCGCTCAGGTCCACTTCCAGACCACGGGAACGCACTTCGCCGGCGGCGCTGTAGATCGTCACGGGGCCTTCGGAGTTGGCCACCAGCACGTTGCGTTTTTTGATGTCGAACAGCGCGACGTTACCGGTGACGCGACCCGGCATGTCGAGCTTGGCGCCGACTTCCCAGGACTTGGCTTCTTCCGGCACGATGCTGCCGTCCAGCACGGTGCTGCTGCCGCTCAATGGCGCAATGGTCGAGTTGGGTTTGAAGGATTCGGTGTAGCTGCCGTAGAACGACAGTTCATCGGTGTAGCGATACACCAGACCGGCGCGAGGCACCCATTTCTGGCCGTTGCTGTCGGTATTGGCCTTGAACGGCACGCCTTTGCCGGCGTACTGGTCGTATTCCTGGAAGCGCGCGCCAGCGACGAAAATCCATTGATCGGTCAGGTGGATCGAGTCCTGGAGGAAGATCGAATCGCTGCGCAGTTTATCGGTCTGCGCACTGTCCGCCGGGCTGACGGTGGTGCCGGCGACTTCGCGGCCGTAGACCGGGTTGACGTAGCTGAAGGTGCTCAGGCTTTTCTGACGGATCAGGTCTTCGCGGTAGATCTTGCGGTACTCGTCATCGACGCCGAACACCAGGTCATGCTTCATTCCCGCGAGCTGGACATTGCCTTCAAGGCTGGCGGTTGTGAAGCGGTCGGTGCTGATGGCGTTCTGGGTGCCGTCCATGCTGCGAGTCAGGGTGCCTTTCGTGGTGTCGATGGCGGTGATGCGCACCTGGCTGGCGTCATAGGTTTCGCGGTTCCAGCTGTAGCCGAAGTGGGCTTTCCAATTGTCGTTGAGCTCGTGATCGGCCTCGAAGTGATAGAGGTCCGAGCGGCCTTCCATGTTGTTGAAGGGCTCGTCGAGGCGACGCTCGCGGGAGATGTCCAGCGGATGATTGTCACGCGGGTCGATGATCGTGCCACGGTCGAACGGGGTCAGAAACTCGCGGTGTTCGTAGGAGAACAGCAGCTTGGTGCTTTCGCCGAACCAGGCCAGTGACGGTGCTACCAATGTCTCGCGGTGAGTGCCGAAGTTGCGCCAGTAATCTTCGTCTTCGTGGTCGAGGACCATGCGATAGGCCAACCCGGAATCACCCAACGCGCCGGTGCTGTCGAGACCGCCACCGCTGCCGTTTTTGCCGTCGCCATAGGTCGAACCGCGCAGGGTCAGGGCGTTGTACTGCTCAAGCTCGGGTTTCTTGCTGACCATGTTGACCACGCCACCGGGGTCTTGAATGCCGTAAAGCAGCGAGGCCGGGCCCTTGAGTACTTCGACCCGGTCCACGGTCGCGTTCATGCCACGGCCCTGCACGATCGGCATGCCGTCGCGCATGATCGAGCCGTTGCGGTTGTCGCCGAAACCGCGAGTCATCACCGAGTCCTGAGTGCTCGCCAGCGTGTTGCCTTGAGTAATACCGCTGACGTTGGCCAGCGCGTCATCCAGATTGCGCGGCGCTTGATCACGAATGACCTGAGCCGGAACCACGTTGACGGTCTGGGGAATTTCCTGGAGCAAGGCCGATGAGCGCATCACTGAACTGGTGGGCGGCGGCTGATAGCTCATGGATTGATCGGCCACCGAGGTGATGGTGGTCGCGCCCAGGTTCAAGGCGCCATCGGTAGGCAACGGCTCCAGCACCAACGTGTGGCCATCGGTGCGGCGGAAGGTAAAACCCGAACCGCTGAGCAAACGCTGCATCGCCTGTTCGGCGCTCAACTGACCATTGATCGCCGGGGCGGTTAGACCGTACGGCGCTTCATCGGTGTAGATGACGCTGATGCCGGTGATCCGGCTGAAGTCGCTCAAGGCCTGGGGCAACGGTTTGGCAGCCATTGTGAAGCTGAACTGCGCACTCTGTCGGGCACTGCCGGCCTCAGCCGCCACCGCCACACTCAACGGCAGCAATGCCAACGCCGAAAAGCTCAAGGCACACGTACCCAACCATTGTTTGACCGAACCCGATTTTGCCCTGGACTTCATTGCTCATGACCTGTGTAGAACCGCTACGGGTGCGAATGACTCGCAGTTTCAGTCACTACACGAATGGCGTCGGGGTTTACCTCACCAGAATTCTGAAAATATTTTTATCGGAGTGATGTGGTGTTTGATCTGGCGCCATCGCGAGCAAGCTCGCTCCCACAATTTGGAATGCATTCCCCTGTGGGAGCCGAGCTTGCTCGCGATGGGGCCATATGCCTCAACGCAAAATAATCAGATGCCCCAGGACCTTGTGCTGCTCAAACCCCAACACTCCCTGCAACGAACTCAGCACCGCTTGCAGATCCTTGCTCGGAAAACTGCCACTAACCCGCCGCGCCGCGAGTTCATCGTTGAGCAACACAATCCGTCCCGGGTAATAACGTCCCAGGTCTTGCACCACATCAGCGAGTGTCGCCTTGTAGTAATTGAGCCAACCCTGACGCCACGCCAACTGCGCTTCGCTGTCGACGCTGTGGAGTTTTTCCGCCAAGCCATCGCCATAAGCCACTTGCTGGCCAGCCGCTAGAATTTGCTGCGCGGCGTTTTTGTCCGCCGTCACACCAACCCGCCCGGACAACACCGTGACCTGCGCGCCGTGCGGTTGCAGACGCACTTCGAACTGAGTCCCCAGCACCCGCGCCTGACCCTTTTCAGCGTCCACCACAAACGGCTCGCCGGTGTGGGTCACGCTGAAAAATCCGGCGCCGCGCCGCAACTGAACGTTCCGCTCGCCACGACTGAAATCCACGGCAATTGCACTGTCGGCGTCCAAGGTGACTTGTGACTGATCCGCCAACGTGACGGTGCGAATTTCCCCCGGCGCCGACACATAGTCCGCGCCCAGATCATCGACCCAGCGCGACGGTTGCCAGCCAGCACCGAAGCCGATCATCAACACCAGACACGCGGCCATCGCCAACGCACCGGACCAACGCCGAACGCTGGTACGGCGCGAGCGATTCATCGCGTTGAGGTAACCCTGCAAGGCAAACGCGTCTTCATCGGCCAACGTTCGGGCCGGTGTTTCGGCCACCTCCCACACCACTTGCGCCTGGGCGTAAGCCTCGGCATGGGCAGGGTCGGCCTGCAACCAATGGCTGAAGGTGGCCTGATCGCCGCTGCTGGGCTGATCATGCAATAGATTCAGCCAGGCGAAGGCCGCCTGTTCCTGAGCAGGCGTCGGGGTGACGCGTTCGGTGTTGTTCACAGTGCTTTCCCTGGCGTGCGCGGTTCGGGTTCCCGCAGGCTGGCCTTGCAAGCCTCGAGGGCGCGCATCATATGTTTTTCCACGGCGCTTTGGGACAAACCCATGGCCTTGGCGATCTCGGCGTATTTGCGCCCGTGAATACGGTTGAGCAAAAAGATCTGCCGCGTGCGCTGGGGCAGCGCGCGCAACGCCGCTTCGACGTGACGCAAGTCGTTGCCCGCCTCCAACGCCGCTTGCGGTTCGCTGCCGGGGCTGTCCGGTTGATCCGGCATCCAGCCCTCGTTGACCCGCACCCGCGTGCCTTCACTGCGCAAATGGTCGATGGCAATGTTGCCGGCGCAGCGCAACAGGTAAGTGCTGAGCTCTTCGACCTGCACCAGCGGTCGACGCCAGAAGCGCAGGAACAAGTCCTGCACCAGGTCCGCGGCCGTCGCCCGACAACCGACACGACGGCTCACCAGCGCTTCCATTTGCGAACGCTGGGAAAGGAACACCTGCAAGAAATGCGCACGCGCACCGTGATGTTCATCGTCATGGGATTCCGGTGGACTGGTGATCATCAGGTCAGCCCTTTGCAAACACGGCGACGGGGCTGGCGAGCAGACTCAAACCGGCCAACGCCAAGGCCAGGCGCGGGCGATACGGCATCAACAACACCAGCAGCAAAGCGCTGAGCATCAACACCGCAAACCACTCCACCAATCCAAGTCCCCAGCCCGTCGACGACACCGCAGCCCAGAGCGATAACGCCAGCAACAGCCAGCCACTGAGTTTCATCCCCAGGCGGCGACGGGCCGAGGGCTTGTGCCCCAACAGTTCGGCGTGATGCCGATCCATGGATAAACAGAGTACGGTGAAACCGCCGTAGCACAGCAACAAGGCCAGGAACATTCAGTGCGCCTCTTGCTCAAGCATTATCGATTTCGCCCGCGGTCCGATGACGATTCCAGGCTGTCCCGCGCGCTGCATTTTCCACGCCGCCCACGCGAAAAACAGACCACTGCCCAGGCACGTCAGATCGAAACCAGCCATGGCCCAATCGCCCTGAATCAGGGTGACGCCCAATTGATAGGGCGTAGTCAGCGCGTTCAGCAGCGGTACCGCACAGAACAGCAACGCCGCCAGCGCCAACTGTTCGATCCATGCTGCACGACCACGGCGGACCATGGCGTGCAACACACTCAAGCCCCAGACGATGAAGAAGCCGTTCACTTCCCAATCCGCCCGCCCAGCCATTGCGACCGGCAACAATCGATTGGCCCAGAAGAACGCCGCCACCGCGACCATCAACCCCGACATGCTGGCGATGTTCAGGACTTCCACCAGTCGCAACTCAAATGGCATCACACCGCTCTTCGCATGTTTGAGCTGACGCTTACCGAGCCAGATCACCAGCCCGGTACCGATCATCGCGGTGCCCGCCAAACCACAAATGAAGTACAGCCAGCGCAACACCGGACCGGCGAAATGGCCCATGTGCAAACCATAGAATCTGCCGGCAATCGCCATGGGTAGTGCTTGCTTCGGCGTCGTGCTGAGCAGCTGCCCGGTCACGCCGTTGAATGTCAACGCGCTGCCAAAGTCGTGGACCACTCGGTCGGCGCCGTCTCGCGCAAGAATGACCGAGGCATTCGCATCGCCCGGATTGTTGACCGTCAGCCGCCCGGCCCGCCCGCCCGACCATTGCTCGCTGGCCCGTTCCAGCAGCGGTGCCAACGGTGCCAACTGACCCGGCTCACCGGCAAGTTCGGGAACACTGGAAGCAGGAAACACCTCATCGTAAAACGTATCGAAGTCACTGCCATAAGAGGCGACGATGCTCGCCGGCATCACCATCGACATGAAAATCACCAGGCTGCTGTAAGTGATCATCAGATGAAATGGCAACACCAGAACGCCCACCGCATTGTGCCCGTCGAGCCAGGAGCGCTGGCCCTTGCGCGGGCGGAAGGTGAAGAAGTCCTTGAAGATTTTCTTGTGGGTGATGATCCCGCTGATCAGCGCAACGAACATCACCATCGCTGCGATGGTCGACAGCCAGCGCCCCCACGGGTAGGGCATCTGCAACTGAAAGTGGAAGCGGTAAAAGAACTCGCCGCCACGTGTGTCCCGGCCCTGCACTTCTGCGCCGGTTTGCGGATCGAGGAGCTTTTCGGTGAATTGACCGCGCGAGCCGGGCTTGGCCGGTGCTTGCTGCCATCTAACCGACAGCCCGGGTTCGCGAGCATCCGGTAAATCGATGAGCCATCGCGAGGCACCCGCGGCGTGCTGCTCAAGGTAGTGCTGGGCCAGGGTCAGACTGGCTTCGGAGGACAGCGAACGGGCGGGAATTTCCGGCTGCATCCAGTGGCTGATCTCATCCTTGAAATAGGCGAGCGTGCCGGTCAGGAAAATCGCGAACAGCAGCCAGCCGAAGATCAACCCGGCCCATGTGTGCAGCCAGGCCATGGCCTGTCGAAAGCCCTCTTTCATGAGTGGCCCATCCAGTAGGCCAGCCCCGACACCGCCGCCAAAACCACGCTCGGTACGATCAATCCGAACCAGGCTTGCCACGCACTGCGACAGGCAAAGCACCAGAGTACGGCGACCAGATACACCAGAAACGAGGTCATCATCCCGGTGACCACCGCTTCGCCACGAGCCATGGGCAGCCACATCGTCAGGCTGACACTGGCCAATGCCGCGACGAGGTAACCCCCCAGCACAGCGGCCAGCACTCGGGAAGTGACGGCCAGGCGATAGGAAACGGGGAGCGCGGTGATTTTGCCTTTCATGTTTCGACCTTGAAACGGGTGAAGCCTCGTGAATGTCACGGAGCCAACAAGGTCGTAATATTAATGATAAATATTCTCATGTGCAAAAGAGATCCGACGGGATCACTGTTACGGCGGTCCAAATGATCGTTCCCACGCGGAGCGTTGGAATGCAGCCCAAACGAAAACGGGCCTGCATAAGCAGACCCGTTTATCAGTGGAAAGGTAAAAAATTAATCAGGCTTCAACCGTTTTGCGCAGCCTGTTCGTTCTCGAGAAACTCTTCTTCCAGCAGCACATCAGCATGAGCGCCCCTTTCGAACGGCACCACAGCGGCACGTGGTTTGCCCCGCAGTTTGCCGAACAGGTGCTCAAGCGCATGTTCGAGTTTTTCGGCCGCCCCGTCGATCGCCAGTTCCAGGGAGTCGGCTTTATGGGTTACAGAAATCGGTTGGTGGCCTTTTGGCCGCGCTTCCAGCTGACAGCGCATGTCATGGGGACCGGGCTTGTCGCCGTTCTCGTCCCGCAGATGAACCTCGACGCGTGTCAGGTCCTCTTCATAACGTTCGAGCGTGCTCTCAATGGTAGTACGTACCCACTCCTCCAGTCGGATGCTGCCTTGAATATGGTTATCACTGTTGACTTGGATTTGCATAGTTCATCCCTTATTTCAGCTAGCTCGCGAGAGGCACATCGGCTGGCCCTTGGGCGTCATCACCGTGACCTCTTACTTACACAATCGGTCTGCTCGCAGAACAATTCAACCCCTAAAAGAAGATAAATTTTCATACGCAAAAAAAGCCGGACAAGGAGCAAAAGCGCTGTTAAGGTCGGGAGTTGGGTCGCCTGACTCTTTTGTCACAATTGCTCACATCTGCCGCTCCGCCAGCGGATGCAGGCTTCGAAATATCCCCGCCTCCTCCACCAGCCAGTCATGCACCGCACGCACGCCCGGATGGCTCAGCGCCCCCGGCGCATAGAGCAGCACGTAACGCTTGTGATTGGGCACCGCCAGGCCAAACGGCACGATCAACGTCCCCCGCTCCAGCTCGTCATTCAGCAAGGTTCGCCGCGCAATCGCCACGCCCATGCCGGCAATCGCCGCTTCGATGGTCAGGTGATTGCGATTGAAGGTGTGCCCGCGCCGTACGTCCGCACCTTCGAAGCCGATGGCGTTGAGGTAGAACTCCCACTCCGCGTACTCGTAACTGCCGCGCCAGGCGGTGATGTCGTGCAGCAACGGGAAATGCATCAGGTCCGCCGGGCCATGCAGCGGTGGCCGGCCGCGCAGCAGGCTCGGGGCACAGACCGGGAAAATCTGCTCGTCGAGCAAGGTTGTGGATAACAAACCAGGATAGCTACCGTCATTCAGGTCGATGGCCAGATCGAAGTCGCCTTCATGCAATGGCACGCTGCTGTCCTCAGCCACCAGGCGCAATTGAATGTCCGGAAAGCGCTGCTGCAAGCGCGGCAGACGGGGGGTCAGCCACTTGCTCAAGAACGATGGAATCGAGCGCACCCGCAAAATCCCGCTGATCATTCCGGCGTCCAGTCGTCGCAATTCCGCATCGATGCTGCCGTAAGCCTCGTTGACCGTGATGGCCAGTCGCTGGCCCTCAGCGCTCAATTCCACGCCGCGAGCGCGACGATGAAACAGGCGAAAGCCCAGTCGTTCTTCCAGCTGTCGGATTTGCTGGCTGACCGCACCCGGCGTGATGTGCAGTTCTTCGGCGCATCGGGTGAACGACAAGTGCCGCGCGGCACAGGAAAACACGTGCAGCCAGACGTAAGTCTGGGCGTGCAATTGGCGACTCATTGTTTAGTCCTGCTAAAGGCTGTCTTAGGAAGTTTCGTTGGTCACGTAGGACCGAGGTAGGCAGTATCGCCGACATTGCGCTTGTCCTACAAAAATGGCAGCGATTTCTCTTCCATTGCTTGTATAGGCTTTAGCATGGCTATCAGTGTTTTCGATCTCTTCAAAGTCGGCATCGGTCCGTCCAGTTCCCACACCGTCGGCCCGATGCGCGCCGCCGCGACCTTCGCCCAAGCCCTGATTGACCAACAATTGCTGGCCGACGTACGGCGCGTAGAAATCCGGCTTTATGGCTCGCTGTCGGCGACCGGCGTCGGTCACGCCACCGACCGCGCCTGTGTCATGGGCCTGATGGGCGAGTGGCCGGACAGCATCGATCCCACGTCCATCGACAGTCGCATCCAGACCCTGCGCGAAACCGGCGAACTGTCCCTGGCAGGCAAAACCACCATCGCCTTCAACTGGCAACGCGACCTCCTGCTGCTCGACGAGAGCCTGCCCTACCACCCCAATGCGATGTCCCTGACAGCCTTCGGCGAAACCGGAGAACTGGCGGAGCAAACGTACTACTCGATCGGTGGCGGTTTCATCATCGAAGCGGCCGAAGCCGAGTCCGGCATCGCGCCAACCAGCGATGTGGTGCTGCCGTACGATTTCTCCAGCGCCGCCGAATTACTCAGGCTCTGTAATCAGCATGGCCTGCGCGTTTCCGAGTTGATGATGGCCAATGAATTGGCCTGGCGCAGCGAAGCCGAAATCCGCAAGGGCCTGCTGCACATCTGGTCGGTGATGCGCGAATGCGTCGAGCAAGGGTTGCGTCACGAAGGCATCCTGCCCGGCGGTCTGAATGTTCCCCGTCGTGCTGCGAAACTGCACCGCAGCCTGTTGGAAATCGGCAAGCCGAATGTCATCACCTCCACGCTATCCGCCATGGAGTGGGTGAACCTGTTTGCCCTCGCCGTGAACGAAGAAAACGCAGCGGGCGGGCGCATGGTCACGGCACCTACCAATGGCGCGGCGGGGATCATTCCGGCGGTGCTGCACTACTACATGAAATTCAACCCGGACGCGTCGGACGATGACGTCGTCGCGTTCTTTTTGGGCGCTGCGGCCGTAGGCATTCTCTGCAAGAAAAACGCCTCTATCTCCGGTGCCGAAGTTGGCTGTCAGGGCGAAGTCGGCTCCGCCTGCGCCATGGCCGCCGCCGGTCTGGCGGACGTGCTCGGCGCCACGCCCGAGCAACTGGAAAACGCCGCCGAAATCGGCCTGGAACACAACCTCGGCCTGACCTGCGACCCGGTCGGTGGGCTGGTTCAAGTCCCATGCATCGAGCGCAACGCGATTGCCGCCGTGAAGGCGATCAACGCTACGCAAATGGCCCTGCGCGGCGACGGCAAACACTTCATTTCCCTGGACCGGGTAATCCGCACCATGCGCGATACCGGCGCCGACATGCATGACAAATACAAAGAGACTTCACGGGGCGGCCTGGCTGTTAGCTGGGTGGAGTGCTGAGGAGCACTCCCTGACCGTCCGCAATACGTGAGCCCGAGCAAGAACAATAACGAGGCCAAACGATGACCGATGTACGTACACCTGCTGCCGATAACCCAGCTGTAGAACTCAAACGCGACACAGCTACAGCCACCAAGGGCTGGAGCAAACACGACACCACCTGGATGCTTGGCCTTTATGGCACGGCCATCGGCGCCGGCACGCTATTCCTGCCGATCAACGCCGGCGTAGGCGGTTTCTGGCCGCTGCTGATCCTGGCAGTGCTAGCCTTCCCGATGACATTCTTCGCCCACCGCGGCCTGACCCGCTTCGTGTTGTCCGGACGCTCCGGCGACATCACCGAAGTGGTGGAAGAACACTTCGGCATTGGCGCTGGCAAGCTGATCACGCTGCTGTATTTCTTTGCGATCTTCCCGATTCTGCTGGTGTACAGCGTGGCGCTGACCAACACCTTGAGCAGCTTCATGGAGCATCAGTTGCACATCGCCCCGCCACCGCGGGCGATTCTGTCGTTGGTGCTGATCCTCGGTCTGATGGCGATCGTCCGTTGCGGCCAGGGTGTCATCGTCAAATGCATGAGCGTGCTGGTTTACCCGTTTGTCGCGGCGTTGCTGCTGCTCGGTTTGAGCCTGATCCCGAACTGGAACGGCGCATTCTTCGCCACCGCCAGTGAAGGCATGCCGATGCCGCTGTTCTTCAAGACGTTGTGGCTGGCGATTCCGGTGATGGTGTTCTCGTTCAACCATTCGCCGATCATTTCCGCCTTCTCCGTCGATCAGAAACAGCGTTACGGCGAACAGGCCGAACGCAAAAGCAGCGGCATCCTCGCCATCGCCCACGCGATGATGGTGGTGACGGTGATGTTCTTCTGCTTCAGCTGCGTGCTGGCCCTGTCCCCGGCCGACTTGGCGGCGGCCAAGGCGCAGAACATTTCGATCCTGTCGTACCTGGCCAACCACTTCCAGACCCCGGTCATCGCTTATGCCGCGCCGTTGATTGCGCTGGTGGCGATCACCAAGTCCTTCCTTGGCCACTACATCGGCGCCAGCGAAGGCTTTCAGGGCCTGATCGTGAAAAGCCTGCGCGGCCGTGGTCGGGTGATGTCTGCCAGTTGGCTGAACCGCGTGACCGCACTGTTCATGATCCTCAGCTGCTGGGCCGTGGCGACGTTCAACCCGAGCATCCTCGGCATGATCGAAACCCTCGGCGGGCCGATCATCGCGTGCCTGCTGTTCCTGATGCCGATGTACGCCATCCGCCGCGTGCCGGCCTTGCGCCAGTATTCGGGTCAGGCGTCGAACGTGTTCGTGGTGTTGATCGGTTTGATTGCACTGTCTGCGATCATCTACTCATTCATGCCCTGAAACGGGCAGGCAAAAAGAAGGCGGGCTGTAGCAGCTGGCGAAGCCTGCGTTCGGCTGCGCAGCAGTCGTCAAACCTGAGGACTCGGTCCTACTGAGGCACCGCATCGCCTGATTTCACGACTGCTACGCAGCCGAACGCAGGCTTCGCCAGCTGCTACACGGATCGCGGCGCCCGCCTCTTTTTGCCGAGATCATTGTTCGACAATTTTTCCGGCATGCCACTTGCTACGTCACTGCTGAGGCAAAAAAGGACTTTTTAAAATCTCAGCGAACGGCCTGCCGATGGTCTGGTATTGCGAACCAACCCGATAATGGCCGGTCAACAACTGCACGTTCAATCAGGCGGTGACGCATCATGGACAACCCTTTTCAGCTCATTACCGATGCCTTTGCAGCGGATTATCAGATCAACCTGAGCATTCAGGGTCTGGATGGCGCCATCATGCTGACCCTGTCCAACAGCGGTCACGTGGTCGCCAAACGGATGATCAGCGCCGAACAACGCAATGACCCCCAGCGCCTCAAACGCCTGGTGCAAAGCATTCAATTCGGCATCGCCATCGAACAGGGCCACAGCGCCGTGGCCATCCTCGAAGCGATGACCGACGGCGACAATTGCAACCTGCCGCCGCCACGCGTCAAAGGCCACAACCGGCCAGCCATGCGGCTTTAAATCTCGCCCTTCTCGACTTCGGGATGCTCACCGGAACCCGCACCGATCTTGCGTTGCGGGTGTTCGATCTTCACCGAAGGGAATTGCGACGAAGCGTAACGCACCACCAGAATCGCAAACGCCAGCAGTAGAATCCCGCCGCACAGGTAGATGATGCCGATATCCGGCGGGTTGTGGTGTGAGACGTTGGAGATGAGCAGCCGCGTTAGCGCAGTGATCGCCACGTAGATCAGGAAGCGTACCGGCATGTGGTTGGTCTTGAAATAAATACCGACCATCGCCCCCAGTTCCAGGTAGATGAACAACAGCAAGATGTCATCGATCTTGATGTGTCCTTCTTCGATCATCCCCAGAAATTCCATCACCGCCGCCCACGCCGTGACTGCACCGATGGCAAACAGCGCCAGGTAGTGGAAGGTCTCGACGAACAGGTTGCCCAAGGACTCGGCCAGTTGGTGCACGTTCTGCCGCAGGTTCTCGGCCCAGTTGATTTTCACGATGATTCTTCCTTAGCTCGGTTCGAGCGGATGATGCGGGTTTGACGTGACGGTTGTTCTGCATGCAGAAAAAAGGCCAGAGCTGTTGGGTGAGATGGCGATAGGCTGCCATTGGACACTTTTGTGGAGAGTTCGAGGGCCTCATCGCGAGCAAGCTCGGCTCCCACAGGTCTTGCGCAGACCACCTGAATTCGGTCTACATTAAAAAGCCACTACCCAAAGCGCAGGGATTCGCTTATCCTTTTCGCTGTATATAAATACAGTGGTCGAATAAGACAACTTAATGTGAAGGCATGTGAGGTGGTGAATGGCCGTCGAAGTGGTATACCGCAGCAGCCGAGATCTGGAGCGCTTGTTCATGGATAAAGCCGAAGCTGACCGTCATGACAAAATGCTCGAACTGGCCGAGTTGCTGGCCGAAGTGTTGCAAAAAGCCGTTCCGTCCCTGACCGAGCAGCAAGTGGAAGAAGCCGGGATCTACATGGCGAAGAACCGCGATGTGTTCGCCAAGGCGTTCAAGAGCCAGCCGGACGCGTTGTCCGAATTGCTCAATGCGCCTGCTGAAGTCGTTGAAAAGGCTGCCCCCGTTGAGGCGCCTGCACCTGTTGAAGTCGCTGAGCCGACCAAGCCAGCTAAAGCCCCCAAGGCTGCCAAGTAAGCAACGCCCGAATTGAATAGGCCCTGAGTCAAATGGCTCAGGGCCTTTTTCATGCCTGCGAATAACCTAAGCGTCGGGTTGCTCCAGCGCCTTGACCAGCGCCTTGAAGAAACGCGCCGCCTCACCCCCCGTCACCACGCGGTGATCGAAAGTCAGGGACAGCGGCAGGACCGGATGCACCACCACCGCGCCATCGACCGCCACCGGTTCGTCGCGAATCGCGCCAGCGGCGAGGATTGCCACTTGCGGCGGCACCACCACCGGGTTGGCGTAGCGACCGAACAAGGTGCCGAAATTCGACAGCGTCAGGGTCGCGCCCATCATTTCCTTGGGCGGAATCGATCGCGCCTGCACGTCGGCCCTTAATCGCATGACGCCTTCCTTCAAGTCTGCCGGGGTGCGATGACCGACATCGCGCAGCACTGGCACGAACAAGCCGTCCGGGGTGTCCACGGCGATGCCCAGATCGAGCCGTTCGTGTTGTTTGAGCGACAGGCTTTTGCCATCGAAGGCACTATTGAGCACTGGCTCCACGGCGCACGCGGCCGCCATCGCTTTGGCGAGACGAATCAGCGGTTCGCGGGCCTGCCCCCAGCGATGCAGGTCGGCGTCACCGAAAACCGTCACCGGCACGACTTCGGCGTGGGACCGCGCCATGTTCAGCGCCATGCTGCGCCGCACACCGCGCAACCGTTCGCCACCGAAACGATCCAGTTCAGTTTGAGCCGCGTTTTCCACATCCGTGCGGGTGATCTGCCCCTCGTGGCCGGAGCCCGTCAACCCGCTCAACTCCACGCCTAGTTGCCGGGCCAGTTGCCGCACCGCCGGTGTGGCGCGAGTCGCCAGGTGCTCTCGGGTCGAGGGGGCTGCCCCGATGAAAAACGAGTCCTCCTGACTGCTGCCGCCACCTTCGAGTCGCCCCACTACTGTGCCCGCGTCCGCTTCGCCTTCGTAACCGAGCAGTGGTTCACCGACGTGAATGATGTCGCCCTCACCGCCATGAAGTTTCGCCACTACGCCGTCATAGGGTGCGGGGATATCCACAAGGGCCTTGGCCGTTTCCACCGACACCAGCAGTTGATCGGCCTTGACGGTATCGCCGACCGCGACGTGCCAACGGACGATTTCCGCCTCCTGCAAACCTTCGCCCAGATCCGGCAGTTTGAAATACTTCATCGCAGCCTCCTTGGGTTCAGGCGAAGTGAAGAACGTTTTCACAGGCCTGAAGAATGTCCTCGACGTTGGGCATGTACAGCGATTCCAATCGATACAGGGGCGGTGGAATGTCCGGCGCCGTGACTCGCTGGATCGGTGCCTGCAATTCCAGCAACACCCTTTCGTAGAGGCTCGCGGCAATTTCCGCACCGACGCCACAGGAGCGCGGCGCTTCGTGGACGATCACGCAACGACCGGTCTTGCGCACCGAGGCTTCCATCGTGTCGAGGTCCAGCGGCTTGATACTCGCGACATCGATCACTTCCGCCGAGACGCCCCGCTCGGCCAATGCGGTGGCGGCTTGCAGGGTTTCCATCACACTGGCGCCCCAGCTGATCAGCGTGATGTCGCTGCCTTCGCGCAGGGTGAAACAGCTGTCCAGTGGCAGGCGTTTGCCATCGTCCAGCAAAGGTTGCGGGTTCATGCGATAGAGCCGGGTCGGTTCGAGAAACACCACCGGATCAGGGTCATCGATGGCCGCCAGCAACAAGCCATAGGCCCGGGCCGGCGATGAAGGAATCACCACCCGCAGACCTGGAATGTGCGCGAACAATGCTTCAGTGCTTTCGCTGTGATGTTCCGGCGCGCGAATCCCTGCGCCCATCGGCGTACGCATCACCATCGGGCACGTGATCCGCCCGCGCGTGCGATTACGCATGCGGCTGGCGTGGGACACCAGGTGCTCCATGGCGGCGTAGATGAAGCCCATGAACTGGATTTCCACCACCGGTTTCAGACCCTGAGCGGCCATGCCGACCACCAGTCCGCCGAGCATGGTTTCTGCCAGCGGCGAGTCAATCACTCGCTTGAAGCCAAAGCTGTCGCGCAGCCCTTGGGTGGCACGAAACACGCCGCCGTTCACTCCGACATCCTCACCGAGGACGATGACGTTCTCGTCTTCACTCATCGCCCGATGCAGCGCGAGATTCACCGCTTCCAGCAACGTGACTTTGCCGTTACTCATGGCTCGAATCTCCCGCCCGGCGCGCCGCCCTTTCGAGCAACTCTTCACGCTGTCCGGCGAGGGACGCCGGCCATTGGGCGTAGACGTGATCCATGATCGATTCGGGCGCCTGAGTACCCGCTGCCTCGAAGTTATCCACAGCGCGCTGAACCAAGCCCTGGCATTCGCTGATCAGCGCCTGTTCGCGGCCTTCGTCCCACACGCCCTGGTCGACCATGAAACGTTGCAGGCGTTTGACCGGCTCTTCGAGCCAGGCCTGCTTGACCTCGTCCGCCGGTCGGTAGCGAGTGGCATCGTCAGCGGTGGTGTGGTCGCCGAGGCGATAGCTCAGGCATTCCAGCAACACTGGGCCTTTACCGTGACGCGCCCTTTCGAGGGCCACTTGCACTCGGTCGTAAACCGCGAGCATGTCATTGCCGTCGACCTGCTCTCCATGGAACCCGGCACCGATCGCTTTCTGTGCCAGCGTCGGGGCGCCGCACTGAATCCGTCGTGGTACCGAGATCGCCCATTGGTTGTTATTGACTACGAACACCACCGGCAACTGCCAGGCACCGGCGACGTTGAGGGCTTCGAGGAAATCGCCCTTGCTGGTGGCGCCGTCGCCGCAGGTGGTGACGGCGACTCGATGCTCACCGCGGATTTTGAATGCACTGGCAACGCCGCAGGCATGCAAGGCCTGGGTGGCAATCGGCACGCAGATAGGAAAGTCCTGGGCCGCCGCCGGTTCGGCAAAGTCGCTGCCGCGCTCGTCACCGCCCCAATACAGAAGGATTTCTTCCATGCGTACCCCGCGCATCAACTGCACGGCGGTGTCACGGTAATACGGAATCAGCACGTCTTCGGCGTGCATCACGCTGCCGACGGCGACGCCAATGGCTTCCTGGCCCAACGTCGGCGCATAAGTGCCGATGCGCCCGGTGCGTTGCAGGGCGACGGCTTTCTGATCGAAAAGGCGGGTCAGGACCATCTGCCGATAAAGGCGCGTCAGCAAATTGAAATCGTCGGCCCAGGCAGGAAGTTCGCCGAGCAATTGGCCGTCAGGAGATAAAAATCGGGTGTAAGGCAGCTCAACCTTGTGAGGCATCACAGGGGCTCCTGGCACGCCGCGTCAGCGTGCGTCAGTCAAGCCGGACGCTTGTGGCGCCAGGCCTTGGGAGCAAGTCTGCCGGATAGGCCCTCACTCCTTCATCGATACAGCACTTTCTCCGCCAACTCGTCAGCCACTCGGGCCGGCGAGCGTTTTTCCGCTTGGGCATGGGCGAAGACTTCGGTCAGCCGGGAGCTGATTTTCGACAGGTGTGCGGTGATGGTCGATAGCTCTTCGCCGCGGTGTTTGAGCGAAACGTAGATCAGCCCGCCTGAATTGATCACGTAATCCGGCGCATACAGAATGCCCCGCCGCTCCAGTTGATCGGCGACTTCCAGATGGGTCAGTTGGTTGTTCGCCGAACCGGCCACCGCTGCGCAGCGCAGTTGCGTCACACTGTGGCTGTTGAGCACGCCACCGAGGCCGCAGGGCGCGAGAATGTCGCAAGGGGTGCTGAGCAGCGCGTCGTTGGCGATCGGGTGAGCGCCGAGTTGCTCCATCGCCAGTTGCACTTTGCCGTGATCGATATCGCTGACCAGCAGTTCGGCACCGGCGGCGTGCAGCTGTTCAGCGAGGGCATAGCCAACGTTGCCGAGCCCTTGAATCGCCACTCGCAGGCCTTCGAGGTTATCGCTGCCCAGCCGGGCCATGGCGGTGGCACGAATACCGGTGAACACGCCCATCGCCGCGTGCGGTGCAGGGTCGCCCGCCGAGGTGGTGCTGGTGACGTGCTGGGTCTGTTGGGCGATGCAGTCCATGTCCGCCACCGAGGTGCCACTGTCGATGGCGGTGATGTAGCGGCCGTCGAGCTGATTGATGCAACGCCCGAAGGCTTCGAATAGCGCGGCGCGGTTTTCCACATGGACCGGGCGAACAATCACCGCCACGCCGCCGCCCTGAGCCAGGCCGGCCAGCGCCGCCTTGTAACTCATGCCTTGGGCGAGGCGCACCGCATCCTCGACGGCAGACTCGTCGCTGGGATAGGCAAGGTAACGACACCCGCCCAGGGCAGGCCCCAGACGGCTGTTATGAATGGCAATGACCGCCTTCAACCCGGTGATCGAGTCAACGCTCAGATGCAGGGATTCAAGGCGAGTGCTTTGCATGAGAGCGAACATCGTAGGGCTCCCGAATCACTTCTTGTAGTCGCCAGTATAGGCTTGCGCCCGAAAATTGCAGAAGCGCACCGGAATAAGCGACGCCGCCATGCAGACTTTCGGACATAACCTGTAACCGCCTATGTTCGGCACTGGACGAATGCCTGAGACGGGGCTAAAACGAGGCATTACCCGGAGATTTTGATGACCCCCCGCCAACGTTTCTTCGACTGTCTGCAACGTTCACCGCCCGCGCTGTTCGAGGCGGCGCTGTGGATTGCCGCCGAACACGACCGTGAGGTCAATCCCGAGACGGTGCTGCACGATTTCAAGGACCTGCAACAACGGGTCAGTTATGGCTTGCCGATGTTGCCGGTGAGCGAGTTGGCCCAGCCGTTGTTGCGGCGTATGAATGACTTGGGATTTGCTCAGGACGACTCCACGCCATTGCGTCCGCAAGTCGCGCTGGTCAATAAAGTGCTGGAACGCAGACGTGGGCAGCCGCTGAGTCTGGGATTGATTGCCCTGGAACTGGCCAAAGGTTTGGAAATCCCCATGGTTGGAGTCAACTTCCCAGGGCATTTCCTGCTGCGGGTACCGGGCGCCGATCACCTGCTCGACCCATGCGGCGGACGTCGGTTGTACCCCAACGATTGCCGGGAATTGCTGCAACGCCAGTACGGCCCGAACATGCAGCTCAGCGCCGAGCATTTGCTCACCGCCGAACCGGTGCAAATGCTGCAGCGGCTGTCGCGCAACCTGCGTCAGTTACACCTTTCTAACGATGATTACATTGGCGCCCTGATCGACGCCGAACGTGTGCTGGAACTGGGCAACGCCAGTG
Source organism: Pseudomonas sp. LBUM1645 (assembly GCF_059716185.1). Taxonomy (NCBI): domain Bacteria; kingdom Pseudomonadati; phylum Pseudomonadota; class Gammaproteobacteria; order Pseudomonadales; family Pseudomonadaceae; genus Pseudomonas; species Pseudomonas sp. LBUM1645. The sequence goes on along the minus strand of NZ_CP166811.1, from coordinate 1,031,099 downwards.
CCTCCGACTACCTGGCCCGGGCCAGCCTCTATCAACGGCTGGATTGCCCGAACGCCGAGCGCTTTGACCTGGAGCATGCCTTGCTGCTCAGTGACGACCCGATCCAGCGGATTCGCCTGACTGAGCGATTAGGGCACCTGCCGCCCAATTCCATCGTCCATTAAAAGCAAAAGATCGCAGCCTTCGGCAGCTCCTACATTGGGATGGTGTACACCCTGTAGGAGCTGCCGAAGGCTGCGATCTTTTGATCTTGCTACTTTCAAGGAGTGTCTGGCTGCTTCGCCGGATGCGCCTTGATGAACGCCGGATGCTGCGCCGCCAACGCCGCCACTCGGCGAATCCGCGGATACGCCTCAAGTGAAATGCTGAAGCGCTCGGCCGCGTACAGCTGCGGGATCAGGTAAACATCCGCCAGCCCAGGCGTCGGACCAAAGCAATAAGCCTCATCGCCGATCAACTGCTCCACCGTCGCCAACCCTTGGCTGATCCAGTGCCCGATCCACTCCACCACTTGCGGCTCATCGTGCCCCAACTGCCGCAACTTGTTGAGCACGCTGACGTTGTGCAGCGGATGCACGTCGCAACCAATCACCGCCGCCACACCACGCTCATGGGCGCGAGCGGCGAGGTCTTTGGAGAGCAGCGGCACCTGTGGATAACGTTCCTCCAGGTATTCAATGATCGCCGGCGACTGGATCACCAGCTCACCTTCGTCGGTGCGCAAAGCCGGCACCCGGCCTTGCGGATTGATGCTCAGATACGGCGGCTGTCGATGTTCGCCACCTGGCGGCGCTATCAGGTTGATCGGCAGCGCCTGGTAATCCAGTCCCTTGAGCGCCAACGCGATACGAACCCGATAGGACGAAGTCGAACGGTAGTAGGTATAGAGTTCCATGACCCGATCCTCTTAGCGCGCCGGCAGCACTTTGCCGCGGCATTCGCCGAAACCGATGGAGGCAAAACCCTCGCGGTTGCAACGGGCGCGCAGGATGATTTCGTCGCCGTCCTCAAGGAACTTACGCACTTCGCCAGACGCGAGTTCGATCGGCTTTTTACCGCCCTCGGTGATTTCCAGCAGGCTGCCGAATTGACCGTTCTCAGGCCCCGACAACGTGCCCGAACCGAACAGGTCGCCGGCCTGCAACTGGCAGCCGTTGACGCTGTGGTGCGCGACCATTTGTGCCACGGTCCAGTACATGTGTTGGGTGTTGCTCAGGGTCAGGCGATGGGCCGGCAGATTTTGTTCGCGCAGGCCTTCAGTGAGCAGCAGCACTTCCAGTTCGATGTCGAAGGCGCCAGCAGCCTGATCGCGTTTATCGAACAGGTACGGCAGCGGCTGTGGATCACCTTCAGGGCGCGCTGGCTGAGCACGACGGAACGGCTCCAGCGCTTCGGCGGTAACGACCCACGGCGAGATGCTGGTGATGAAGCTCTTCGACAGGAACGGCCCGAGCGGTTGGTATTCCCAAGCCTGAATATCGCGCGCCGACCAGTCGTTGAGCAGGCAGAAACCGGCAATGTGATCGGCGGCGTCACCGATGGCGATCGAGTCGCCCATCTCGTTGCCCTGACCGATCCAGATGCCCAGCTCCAGCTCATAGTCCAGACGTGCACACGGGCCAAAAGTTGGCTCGGTTTGGCCGGCTGGCAACGTCTGGCCTTTCGGACGGCGAACATCGGTGCCCGACGGGCGAATGGTCGAAGCGCGGCCGTGGTAGCCGATCGGCACATACTTGTAGTTCGGAAGCAATGGGTTGTCCGGACGGAACAGTTTGCCGACATTTTGCGCGTGCTCAATGCCGACGTAGAAGTCGGTGTAGTCGTTGATTTTCGCCGGCAGGTGCATCTCGCAATTCGCCGCCAGTGGCAGCAGTTTTGCGCCTTGGGCTTCGATCTTGCCGTGCAGGGTGCTGCCTTCTTTGAACAGTTCCAGCAGGCGTTCGCGCAGGGCAGCACGAGCGTCACGACCCAGTTCGAAGAACGCGTTCAGCTGGCCGCCACGGGTAGCTTCGACTGCAGTTTTTGCGACGCCATCGAACAGGCCGGCGTCCAGTGCAGCCTCCAGATCAAAGATATGTTCGCCAATGGCCACGCCACTGCGCGGTGCCGAACCCTTCACGCTGAACACGCCCAGCGGCAGGTTCTGCAGAGGGAAATCAGCATGGCCGTTGGCGGAGGCAACCCAGCTACGAGTGATGGAAGTCTGAGTCATGGGTTATCTCCGGGTCGGGTCGAAAGTGGCGGGCAGCGTGGCCCAGCAGGCATCGTAGTTGTTTTGCAGTTGCGGGCAATCCAGGGCGAAACGGCTCGGGCGCAGCACCTGGCTGGTCTCGAACATGAAGGCCATGGTGTTGTCGATTTTCGCTGGCGCGAGTTCGGCGTTGATCGCCTTGGTACAGGTTTCGCCGTCCGGGCCGTGGGCGCTCATGCAACTGTGCAAGGACGCGCCGCCGGGCACAAAGCCTTCGGCCTTGGCGTCGTACTCGCCCTTGATCAGGCCCATGAATTCGTTCATCAGGTTGCGGTGGAACCACGGTGGCCGGAAGGTTTTCTCGGCGACCATCCAGCGTGGCGGGAAGATCACGAAGTCCAGATTGGCCAGACCGTGGACGCTGGTCGGCGATGTCAGAACGGTGAAGATCGACGGATCCGGGTGATCGAAGCTGACCGTGCCGATGGTATTGAAGCGACGCAGGTCATATTTGTACGGCACGTTATTACCGTGCCAGGCGACCACATTCAGCGGCGAATGGTCGAGCTCGCAGCCCCACAATTGGCCAAGGAATTTCTGCACCAGGGTGGTCGGTTGCTTGAGGTTTTCGTAATGGGCGACCGGGGTCAGGAAGTCCCTCGCGTTGGCCAGGCCGTTGCTGCCGATAGGCCCCAAATCCGGCAGGCGCAGCGGCGCGCCATGGTTCTCGGCAATGTAGCCGCGAGCTTGCGGGTCTAGCAGTTCGACGCGGAATTTCAGACCGCGCGGCAGCACGGCGATTTCCAGTGGCTCCAGTTCCAGCACGCCCAATTCGGTCGCAATGCGCAAGCGTCCCAGCTCAGGCACTAGCAACAGTTCGCCGTCGGCGTTGAAAAACACGCGCTCCATGGAGCGGTTGGCCCGGTAGCTATAGATGCTGATCCCGGCCGGTTTTTCCGCGCCCGAGTTGGCGGCCATGCTCACCAGCCCGTCGATGAAATCGGTTGGCTCGGTCGGGATGTCCAACGGGTTCCAGCGCAGACGGTTGGGGGTCACTTCACCCAACGGGCCGCCGGCCAGTTGCCGATCCAGTTTGACGAACGCCGGGTGATTGGCCGACGGCTGAATGCGGTACATCCAGGTGCGCCGCGCTTCGCTGCGAGGCATGGTGAATGCCGTGCCGGAGAACAGTTCGGTGTAGAGACCGTAAGGCGCTTTTTGCGGGGAATTCTGGCCGACGGGCAGTGCGCCGGGCAACGCTTCACTGCTGAATTCGTTGCCGAAGCCGGACTGATAAGCCAGCTCGAGCGCCGTTGAATCGAGGTTCATGGAGCCTCCTGCACAGGGAGTAGGCAATGGCCTGTCGCTCCGTTGAAGAGGTCTCGGCACGCCCGGGTTATTTTTATCGTAATTCGATTACGCTTAACGTAATTTGATTGGTATTGACCGTCAAGCTATAAAGACGCCCATTCGTCCCGGGATCAGACCGCCTCCATGGAAACGCCGCGCAGCAACGATAAACAGAAAGTCCGCTCGGCCGAGGTCGGCACCGACATCCTCAAGGCCCTGGCCGAGTTGTCGCCATCAACCTCGCTTTCGCGCCTGGCCGAACACGTACAGATGCCGGCAAGCAAGGTTCACCGCTATTTGCAGGCGCTGATTGCCAGCGGTTTTGCTGAACAGAATGCTGCCACCAACCATTACGGCCTGGGCCGCGAAGCCTTGCGCGTCGGTCTCGCCGCACTCAACAGTATGGACGTGCTGAAAGTCGGCGCCCTGCCCCTGGCCGAGTTGCGCGATGAGTTGAACGAGACGTGCTTTTTGGCTGTGTGGGGCAATCAGGGCGCGACCGTGGTGCATATCGAACCGGCGGTGCGCGCGGTGACGGTGGTGACGCAATTGGGCTCGGTGTTGCCGTTGCTCAGTTCGTCCACAGGACTGGTGTTTGGCGCGTATCTGCCAAAGCGTGAAACCGTGGACTTGCGTGAGCAGGAACTGCAGAGCGGTTCGACCCATGCGCTGGCGGATGATCAGGCCTATAAGGCGTTGTGCGAACAGATCCGCGAACGCGGTCTGCATCATGTGCATGGTTTGCTGATGCCGGGGGTCGATGCGTTGTCGGCGCCGGTATTCAATGCTGTCGGGAATGTTGCGGCGGTGATGACCATTGTCGGCCCGGCGTCGTTGTTTCACGCCGACGAAAACGGCCCGGCGGCGCAGCGATTGCTGGCGGCGACGCGGGCCGTTAGTTGGCGGATGGGGTTTGAATCGACCCGCTCGAGTTGACCCTCCGCTGAGTGTCCAGCCGAACGCTAACCGACCATCAAATCACTGTCGTTTTGTTGGTGCTGGCGTCAGGTTCATCGAGCACTTGATGGATGATCTCAAGCAGACGTTCATGACCAAGTTTCTGATCCAGCGCCGTGGACATCAGCCCCACCACGGTATTGGCATCACCCACCAGTTGAATGAGCGTCTTCTGCGCCTTGGTCACGCTCTCGATTCCCTGCCCCACCTGAGCCAGACCGGCCAGCCCAATCAGGGCATCCTTGAAATGGGTAAACCCGGCCTCGTAGTCACCGTAGTAATGAGCCTTGATGCCGTCGTAGATGTTTTTAGCGACTTCGATCGCCGTTACCGCGAGGCCAACGGGAGGAATGACGATACTGATAATAGTGGCCGCCAACTTCAAGTTTTCGTAAACCAGGCCTCCGATAATTTCGGCAAGACTGGTAGTTTGGGCGTCCACGTCCTCGATAACCCGCCTGACGTGAATTCCGTAGGACATTCTCAAATCCCTGACGCGAGTATTGAGCTGAGGCTTCGGTGGCGCTACTTGATCAAGCTTCTCCTGAAGCTCATCGAAATAATCGTTAATGACCTTCTTATTGAGAAAGCTTATCCGCTTGATGTAGTACTCCCTGAACGGACTCGCGCGAGGTCGAATAGACCCCACAAAGTTATTTACGCTACGAAATGCGACATGATCCGGTGCATGCGGAGTGTAAATAAAGTCTTCGACCCCATTGTTTGTGACAGCTCGGAAAATATAAACACCCTCAACTTTACGGGTATTCTTCAACGTAAAGTAGTAAACACTTTCAGTATTGACAACGAGTTCCGAAGGACGGTAGTTCTCAGGAGTTCTCAATCCAACAATGATGCGATCCAAGCTATTCAACTGCTCAACATTCAAACCAGCGTCAAAATATTGAGAGAGTAACGCCTGGTACATCTCACCCTGCAATTTCTTGAAGTTTACCTCTCGCTTAAACGTGTACAACGGATGACTTGACGGCAAATAATCAGACGTTAACAACTCAATATATTTCTCCCCCGCACGAAGTGTTTTCGACCAACCGGAAATATCCCGAATCGACAATTTTTCCAGTGACGGGTGAGCCGTTGACCAGTGGAATCGCGGATAGTCCCGAGGATCCGGTTTCGGACTGTTGTTGGCATCAAAACCATGCTGACTGATAATCAGTTGCGACAGGGTCATATCCTCTTGAGGACTGATCTGTACATAAACAAGATCCGGATCTACATCGACAGCGCTCCCTCGTTCTCGAAGTACCTGTTCTACCCGCTGTTTAATAAGGTTGCGAGCGAAGAGCTCAAAGGATGGGAATCCGGTGTCACGGAACTCGACCGTATACAGCGCCTTGAGTTCTGTATTGAGCCGAGCGTACGTCTGACGTAGGGATTGCGAGACACGTCGATAATTCAGGGGTGCCACCAAATTTATTTCTGCGAACGTCCACCGGTAATCCACCTGCACCAAGCCAGCCAGCGGTTCATTCGGGCTGCGACTCAGTACCACCGCAGCGATACGAATTTTACTCCACTCCCACCGCAGCTCACTCACCTGCCCAAACTTTTTACCGATGGCTGGCAGGTCATTGGGGTTAATCAACGACGCAACATAAACAGGATCAACGGTCATCCAGTGTTGGATTTCATATGCAAATTCAGAAAAGCTGCCGAAGCGCAGAAACTCGTAGTGACCATGAGGGTTTCTCAGAAAAACCTGCTGCGGCCCCAGCGCCCCCTGACTTCCATGGAACACCAGAACGTCCTTCAACGGTTGAGTTGAATCCGCAATACTCACACCATTGATCAATACCGCCGAGTCGCCGGCCATTGCCCGATTGACGAGATTGAAGTCCTCGCTGCTGAAGCGACCGGAATGGTGTGCAACCCATAAGGCAAACTCCATCTGACTGAGCATTTTATTGTTCAATGCTTCGCGGTAAGGCTGAGGCGGGTTGGCCGGCTGGGCATTCACAAAGTTCGCTCGCACATCAACAGTCTGCAACCAGCTCTCGAGCTTCGCGATGGTCAGACCGAAGGCCTCGCCGCCCTCAAGCACCAACCGGGCGCGATGACCCGAATCATGCAAGCCAACCGTCACAAACTCGGTCAAGGTATAGCTGTCCTCTTGACGGATAGTCCGTCCACCGACCTTGAACTCATAGACACTGCGCACCCGAATGCTCTCGGAATCCAATTCGATACCTAGAGCACTCCGGGTCCAATGGGCAACTTGCCGTCGGGCATACTCCCGTAAAGAAAAATACTCATTGAATATGGCGTTAAAGTCAGACTCGTACTTGACCATCGAGTACTCAAGTTCCGAATAGCGCTTCTGTACGGATTCGCTTGCAAGTTTCAACCAGCTGGGCCATTCGGTGCGTTTAATGGCGGACTGCAACGCTTCGAGGTTCAACAACCAGTTGGATGAAAGTGTGCTCAGTTGCTGATTACGTTCTAGAGAGGCAAAAAAGCCAACACCGTCATAGTTGCTATTGCCCAGAAATTTCGACACTTCGTCTTTCTGGTGTTTGATCCGCGAACTGACGCAATACTGAAAGACACTCTCTTGTAAACCCGGGTAAGTAATGCTGCTCCCGGGTATCGACAGACGACTACTCAAAGCCGCATGCACATCATTGCTGCTCAGGAAAAGCTCAAACCCTAGATCGGGGGTATACAGCACACAAGTGTAATGTTCATTGTTCAGCAACAGCGCAGCATCACCCAAACCGGCCATGTCCACGACAAATGCCGAGGGAAGCCGAACCGAGAACTGACCCACATTATTTATCACTACCTGATACAGCGACCCACCATTACCCGACAATAGAATATCCGCAACCCGCTCGCCTTGGTGGGGTTCCAGCCGTCCACCGATAACGCTCAAGGAAAGCTCCGCCATCAGTGTTTTTGCTATCGATTGCTGCAGAACATCCTTATGGGTAGATGAAGGATTCCCATCGATTTGCCCATTGGCTGCAGCCTTCCAATACTGGTCAAGACTATCGCGATGCTTCCAGCTTAGATTTTGGCGGGCATTCTCGAGAAGGCGCTCAACCTGATAGATATCCAGCCCAGGAACTTTGAATTGGCTGTCGGTCGTGTTCGGGCGGTCATACACACCATCAGAACCGATCACGTAGTTGGGAGACAGATTACGTGACAGGCATTCGAAGTGGACCTCCAGCAACGAACCTGCCGGTCGACTTTCAAGATTTTCCGCGTAGCTGCCTCTGTTCACAAAAACTTTATCGAGTTCAACACCCGGATGGTACTCCCGAAGTTTTTCAACCAATCGATTTCGCGCCATGTCCTTGAACGAAGGAATCACCTTCAGCACCGCCAACAGTTGTTGACCTGCCAAGTTAGCCTTCTTCAATTCAGTTGCACTATCAACGCGTTGGCGCAGGGTATCGAGCATCAGACTCGTGAACATCTTGTTCAATTGATTCATCCTTTATTTTGAGCTAAGCGGTAAATAATTTTTATTTACTCTGGAACTTAAACCCAACTCTAAAAGAATAATCCTCAATCGAACACACGATGTTTATTTCAATAAATTTAACACCACACTCACACCCCTTACTCTACCTAACACAACTTCAACAACTTAGCCCTGGCCACCGCCTGCGTTCTACGCTCAACACCTAACTTCCCATGAATACGACGCGCATGGGTTTTTACCGTATGAACGGAAATATAAAGTTGCTCGGCAATCTGTTGATTGGAATTGCCCTGCGCAATCAAGGTGAGCACTTCAAGTTCCCGTCGACTCAGAGGACCATCCGCAACCACTGCCTCAGCCTTTGCCCTGGGATCTACCAGCCCCGCACAACTGTACAAATCGGGCTGGCGCAAACTCAATTCACGCAGCGCAAACTGTAAATGACCGCGCTCCGCCAACTCACGGCCCCGCTGCAGAGCACTTTGCGCCCGCGCACTATCGCCGGTGATCCAGGCCACTTGAGCGATCATCAGTTGCAGTTCTGCTTCCAGGTTCAACATGCCGCGTTCGTGCGCAACGACCAGCGCCCCGTGAAGCTGCGCCAACGGTTCGATCGCCATGTGCAATTGAGTATCGGCCAGGATCAGCAAGTATTCGATTCGCGCAATAAGCTCCAGGGTCGCCGGCGGTGCCTGCCGAGCATTCGGCCCGCGATAGTGGCGCAACACGCGGGTCAGGGCCTCGTGTGCCAGCTCCGGGCGGCCTTGTTGCAACCAGAGCTGGCTGCTGACTTGCAGCAGAACGCCGCGGTAGACGGTGTCTGGAATCTGCCGTTGTTGCATCAGCCGCTCCGCGTCGCGCAACCGGACGAATGCCTGGGCGTAATCGCCCCTGTTAGCAGCCAGTTGGGCCTCACCCAGAAACCCATACAACACGCGCTTGTCGTGGTTGCGTAAACAATCGTCCAGGCCCGCCTGAAAGAACTCGGCAGCACGTTCGTCTGCGCCCACGCACAGAGCCAACCGCCCACGACGCAATGCAATTCGCCCCAACAAAGGTGCAGGTCGATCCGAACGCTGGCGGAGCAATTTATCGATGTCGCAAAGCAGACTTTCGGCCCGCACCACCGCACCCCGCTGCTCCAGCCATTGCGCATGATCGAGCTCCATCAGGCCCTCGAACACCAGCGAACCTTGCGCCCGCGCCAGGCACAGCGCCTCGCGGTTTTGGGCTTGCGCCACGTCGAGTTCGCCCCTTAGCAATGCCTGTTGCGTCAAACCGGACAAACACATCAGGCGCGCCGTCCAACATTCGGGATCGAGCGCAGTCAACGCGTCAAGAAAGTGCGCGCGCGAAGCCTCCATTCGTCCCTGTAAATGCAGCAACCAACCCTGCAGGGACTGCCAACGTGCAATCAGTTGTCGCTGAAGCACCGCCGAGGGTTGAGGCGTGAAATGCGCCAAATGAGCGATACAGGCAGTCGCCTGTTCGAAACGTCCGGCGAATAACAGCGCAGCTGTAATCAATCCGACCAATTGCGGGCTGCCCAGCGTCAGTTCCTCGCCTTGCTGCTCATGCAAGCGCAACAACAGCACCACCGTTTGCTCCTCGAACAAATGCTCGAAACTGAAGTGCTGCAACAGGCTGACCGCCACTTCGTATTCCTCGGCGAGTAATGCCTGTTCGAAGGCCGATTTCCAGTCCTGTTCGGTACAGAACCATTGGCAGGCACGCCGATGCCAGGAGCGTCCCGCCGGCCATTGCTCATCGCGCAACAACTGCGTGAACGGGGTGAATATCTGCAGCCAATCGGTGGAGTCCCCCCAAGGTTCGATAAAACAGCCCAGCGCTTGCAAGGTCCGCAAGTACTGAGCGCCCTCTCCGGCCCCGAACAGGTGATCGCACAGCCGGGCATTGAAGCGGGGCAAGTGGGCCAGCACGCGCCAGGCCTCGCTCAACTCAGGCGTCAGCGAGCTGAACAACTCATGCTCCAGGTAATCGAGCAAGGTGTCCGCCCGTCCCAGGGGTTTGTCCTGACGCGACCAGTCGCACTTCTGCAGCAATGCAATCCGCACACCGGCACACCAGCCGCCGGTGCGCTGGATGATCCGACTGGCCACCTTGCTGGTCTGCTCCGGTACCCAGGGCTGCAGTATTTGCTCGACTTCACCTGGCGTGAAAGCCAGCGAAGTGCTTTCGCACTCGTACAACTCATCGTCGAGCAGCAACCTTGGCCAGTTGCAGGGCGGCCGGCGGCGAGCACCCAGCCACCAGGTCAACATCGGGCTGCTGACCGCCAGCATGCGATCCAGCAGCAAGTCCAACTCGGGGTTCGGGACGCGGCAATAGTCATCGAGAAACAGCCAGGTTGGCGTCTGCAATCGCGACAGATACCCCAGCAACTCGGATTCGCCCGACGAAGCCAGCCCCAGCGCTTCTGTCAGACGATGACGAAAATCTACCGCGCTCAACACCGTGCCAGACAATGGCAACCAGAACACGCGGCACTGCGGCGGTGCCTGCAACAGGCATTCGGCGAGCAGCGCTGTCTTGCCACTGCCGGCCGGCGCGCACAGTAATTTCACCCGGGCCGTGGAGGCCAGTAACGGCTCGGTCAAGCGGGCCCGTAACTGGTGATGAGTGGACAGACGGGGCAGGAATCCTGAACGGTCCAGACACGGGATCATGGCGGTCATTGCGGCGTGCCTTTTTATAATTGTCCGGCAACCCTAGCCCTCTCTAACCCGCTTGTTGAGAAGTATTCAGCACGCTGATTGGCAGCCATAAAAAAGGCGACCACCCGGTCGCCTTTTGTACTGTCGATGTATCAAAACCCTTACCGAACGCCCTCGGCGCGCAAGGCCGATGGCGTGTAGTCGGCAGCCTTGGCTTCGAAGCCGAATTCGAAACTGTGCTTCTCTTCGTTCTTCATTCCCAGGGCAATGTATCGGCCGGCAATGATGTCGTAGAGCGCTTCGAGGGTGTAGGCCGGGGTCTGGTGATCGTAGTAGTACTGAGCGTGCCCCTCGGCCACCCGCCACAGCTGACCGCGACCGTCGTAGTGATCCGCCAGCGCCACTTGCCAACTGTCTTCGTCGAGGTACATGTGGCGTTTGGCGTAGATGTGCCGCTCGCTCGGTTTGACCGTACCGATCACTTCCCAGACCCGGTGCAACTCATAACGGGTCAGGTCCTGATTGATGTGCCCGGCTTTCACAATGTCATCGTACTTGAGGCTCGGCGAGTCGAGTTTGTAGCTGTTGTAAGGGATGTACATTTCCTTCTTGCCGACCAGTTTCCAGTCGTAGCGATCCGGTGCACCGGAGAACATGTCGAAGTTGTCGGACGTGCGCAGGCCGTCAGCGGCAGTACCCGGCCCGTCATAAGCCACTTGTGGTGCGCGACGCACACGGCGTTGGCCGGCGTTGTAGATCCACGCCAGACGCGGCTCTTTCACCTGATCGAGGGTTTCGTGTACCAGCAGTACGTTACCCGCCAGACGCGCAGGTGCCGTCACCGATTGCTTGAAGAAGGTCAGCACGTTGGCGGCTTTTTCCGGGTCCAGGTCCTTCATCAGTTGCGGTACGGCGATCTCTTCCTCGAAGCGGATCGGCGTGTAGCTGCCGTTCGTTTGCGGGGTCACCTGAGTGATGATGCGTCGCAGGTTGCCGCCGTGATAGCGGGTGATGTGGTTCCAGAGAACCTCGACGCCGGCCTTCGGGATCGGGAAGGCGTAGTAGCGGTTGCCGGTGAAGTTGGCCAGGCCGTTACCGTCGTTGATGCTGTTCACGTTCAGTGCGCTGCGTTTGGCCGACTCGTAAATCTCCGGGGGTAGGGCCACGGTGCGGTGGGTCGGGTAGACCGGGATCTTGTAGGTTTCCGGGTAGCGCTTGAACATCGCCACTTGGCCTTCTGACAACTTGTCTTTGTACTTGTCGACGTTGGCAGGCGTGATGACGAACAGCGGCTTTTCGCTGGCGAACGGGTCAGCCAGGAAACCCTTGCTGTCCACCGCGCCGGCGTTTTTCGGGATGCCGCCGGTCCAGGCCGGGATCGAGCCATCAGCGTTGCCGGCCTTCTCGGCACCCAGCGGCGTGAGGCTGGTGCCAAGCTTGTTGGCTTCTTCAGGCGAGACCGCCGCCATCACGTTGGCAGCCAACAGACTCAAGGCCAGGGCGCCGCATTGCAGAATCATCTTGCGCATTAAAATCATCCTTCTCAGCCAGATCAGAAGTTCACGCCGAAGCTCAGCGCCAGGAAGTCGCGGTCTTCCAGGGTGTTGTAGTCACCGCCGAAGAAATCGGTGTAACTGAGGCTCGCGGTATAGGTGTTGCGGTAGTCGGCATCGACGCCGACGCTGACCGCCTTGGCGCCTTCGTTGAACAGACCGTTGGGGCCGTAGCCGGCGACGTCATGGGACCAGGACAGGTTGGGCTTGAGGTTGATCCCGCCAATCACGTTGGCGTAATCGAGGATCGCCCGGGCGCGGTAGCCCCAGGAGGTTGAGGTGACGAAGCCATCGGTATCGCCGTGAAAACCGTATTGGCCATAGACCGAGTCACGGCCGTAACGCAATTCGGATCGCGACTCCAGGCCACCGACGTGTACTACCGCAGCTTCGCCGACCAGGGTTAGCCGTTGGGCACCCAACACTTGGTCGAAGAAGTGCGTCAGGGTGCTCTGGACCTGCGTCACTTCCTTGCGGCGGTAGCCTTTGTTGTCGGCACCTGGCGTGGTCGCGATAGGCGATGCCGCGCCGCCTGCGATCGGGTTGAGCAAGGCCAGGGTCAGGTCGTTGGTGTTGACTTGCACCGGAGCGTTAGGGCGATAGCTGATCTCGCCGGTCCACGCCGTGCCGGTAGGCAGGGTGGTGGAGAAGCTCGCGCCATACAGACGAATGTCTTCCGGGTACTCAAGGTAATACTGGCCGCGACCGAGCATCACACTCTGAGCCAGTGCCGACCCGGTACCGGGCGCGATTCTGTTGGCGGCACCGACGATGGCCGGGATCCGTGCCAGCGTTGTCAGGCCGGCCGTGGTGGTGCCGACCGTCGGGGTACGGCTGTGATAGTTCATGAAGTACAGACCGTACTCGGTGTCGTCGCCGAGCCAGCGCAGCGCCGTGCCCCACTGCCCGGAGTCGCGGGCATCGCGGTCACCGCCACGTGGGACGATCACACCTTCCCTGCTGACCTCGAAGCCTTGGCCAAACGCTGCAGCGATCGGTTGCAACGGTGCGATCGCCGGGCTGGCAACGGTGTAGTTCTTGTTGCAACCATCCGCCACCACGTCGTTGCCAAAGAAGGTGCCGCAGTTGTCGACGACAGTCTGGTCCCACTCCAGTTGATAGAAACCTTCCACCGAGAGCTGATCGGTCAGACCTTGGGAGGCGAACAGCATGTTCACCGGAATCAGGCCTTCCTTGATTTCGGCGCCAGGACGACGGAACGCTGAAACGTCGATCGGGTTGATGCTGTTGATCGAGTTGCCGATGAAGGTACTTTCACCCCAGCTGACCACTTGTTTGCCGGCGCGCACAGAGCCCGGCAGATCGGCGATGGAATAGTTGTGATAGACGAAGGCGTCGAGCAGCTGCGCCCCGGAGGACTTGGCGCCTTCCTTGCGATTACTGTCACTGATCTGCTTGAATTCGCGATCTTCGTCCTTGAGCTCGAAGTCGTACCAGTACTTGCCACGCACGAACACCCCGGTGTCGCCGTACTTCAATTCAAGGTCATGAATACCTTTGAAGATCTTGGAGAAGGTTTCGCCCTTCTTGAAGTTCAGACGCCCGTCATCCCCCGTCGAAGACTGGCCGGTCCCGCCATTGACGATGCCCACCAAGGATTTGTCGGCATCGCGCATGCCCCAGCTCGCGCCGACGGACAGCGAAGAGTCAAATGTCCCCTCGATTTCCCCGATGTTGAATGAAACAGCCTGCGCCTGGGCGCAGCAACCCAAGGCAACCGCAGCGGCGAGCGCTTGCGGCGTGAAGATGGCGCGCATTGTTGTTTTTGTCATGCGTCTTCCCCGGTGAGTGACAGAAGGCCACACCCTACTGCCGCACGTTGGGAGCGATAAGCGCACCAAGGAGGTATTCGCGATGTACCTCCAAAGGATGAATGCCCGCATGGGACGGGGATCTGCGCGGGTTATGGATGGGCTGGATGGGGGGTTATCAACGCAGCGCATGGCGTGTGGGCGGGGCTTGGGGCGACTGTTACTCATGCTGCAACAGTTCATGTCGTGAATTGCTATTTTTCCTTTTGGCTCAAGGCCTTATTCTTGCCGGGCTTTCACGGCAAACGGCCGGAAAGCACGAAGCAATGGCGGGGGCTAGTCCACGCCATTGGTGACAGATTTCAGATGAATTGAAGATTTTCGATTTATCGCCCTGTGTTCACTGACGTTGATTTATTGCTCCTTGATCAATCGTCTTACTTTGGCCGCTGCGTTTGCAGCGGCCTTTTTTATGGGCGGTGGCAAGACAGTCCTACAAGATGTTTCCGATAACTGCATAAGAAACATCCTTTTACGCAAAAGATAATTCTGCCGTTATTCCTGCCCAATAGAAACGCCCCTCAATATTTTATGTAACGCCCCACACACCTCTCAGCCCCATGACTTTCACTTCTGCTGTAACTTCAAATGGCACGAAGCAATTGTTGGCATCCCCTCTCGCAATGGCTGACCAATAATTTGTTTTTTAAAACATCAAGCACATTCAAAAGGATATGAATATGCAAAAGCCTCCAACATGGGAGTTGACCGAAGCTGTTCACACAACTGCAATTGCACCATTACACATTCCGGTCGCATCTGGAACTTCATCGACCCTTCCCCATAGTGGCATGTTTGGCCCCCACAACTTTGGCCCCCACCATATTGTTATTGCCAACTCACATACGATAGACGCCACCAAAAAGTCACTTGAGCAGGAATATCAAACCCGCATCAGCCAACTACCACAAACCATCGAACAAGAACTGGCAGCCACAAGACTGGAAGGTCCGACTCATCCGCTCCCTCCGGCAGACTCGATCATTCGTGAACTAGGCGTTCGTAACATTCTTTTGAGCCGAAAGACCGCTGACTTCCATCAGAAAACGGCTCTCGCCAATCAGTTTTATGGCGGCGACCCGCTGAACCGAAGCTTGATTGAGTTCTATCAAACAGCATCGGCCATGGGACAAAGGGTCATGCCTGGTGGTATTGCGATGCAAGCATGGACAGCCTCATACCGTGCTGCTCACGAAGCAAGGCTGCTGGCGCAATCAATTCAAATGCTCAACCAGCAACAAGTCGAAGTTCACAAGTGGCTGGCCGCCGTGCAGGCCACCGACCGGGAGCGAATCGCTGCTGAGCAGCACGCACAGCGTGCAGCAGCCGAACGGGTGCGATTGGCGGCGGAACAAGAAGCCCACCGAGTAGCTGCCGAGCGCGCCCGGATCGAAGCTGAACAGCAACGGCAGAGGGACATTGCCGATGTGGCACGCCGAGAGCGGGATGCTTTTATTGCTCGTGAGCGGGCACGGCTTGCAACCCTAAGTGAGGCTAAGCGTCTTGCCAAGGAACAAGCACAAACTGCCGCTGAAGCAGCAGCGCGCCAAGTGGCTGCAGAAAAGGCACGCCTGGAAGCGCAAGCAGAACCCTTGCGCCGGGCAGCTGAGGCTGAGGCTGAGAAATTACGCATAGAACGAGCGCACCGAACTCAAAAAGAGCAGCGAGAACGTCAGCGTAAAAACGCACTACGTACCGAGCAGGACGTATTTCGCCAACAAGCTGAGAAAAACCGCCTAGAAAGGCTATTCCAGGCAGTGCTGGAAGCTCAGGAAAAAAGGCGACAGCAGGCATTGCTGGATGCTCAGGCCGAACCGGAACGACTTGCAGAACAAGCGCGACTGAAAGCCCGGTGGCAAGCACAGACTGAGGCACGCTGGGAAAATCCCGAATTCGCCCACTACGGTTCGATGGCGGCATTCGGCCCAACATTTACCGGCACACTCGGAACTGTCGTCGTTAGTCCAGCGACCTCCTTGGCGCTAAGGACCGCGTTACGTGCAGCGGTATCCGCGGCTATCGCAGCACTCGCGTCAGTAGCCGCGCCGGTACTGGTCGGGTTCGCCGCTCTATTGGCTCCCTCCAGGCTGGGCAACGGTGATCTTTTCTCGGTAAGTGTTCCGCTGTCAGAACTCGCTCCTGATTCAACTGCCGACCTGTATGAACTGGCAGCCGTCGGAGGGGAAATCGACCTGCCAGTGAGACTCGGCTCGAGGACGATAGGCAACAGGGTAGAGATCGTTGTTGTTACCGCTGACGGAGTGACCGTCCCCGCCAGTGTGCCGGTAAGGCTTGCTCACTTTGACGCGCGCAAGAATGTCTACGTTTCCAGCAGCACCGTCTCCAACGGTCCCGTCATCACTTGGACGCCGTTGATAGAACCGCAGAATCCTTCAACGAAATTTCCGCTGATCGACACTGACCTGCCGATCTATGAAGGCGCTACCGTCACCCCCGACGCGGGACGAATCGATCCGTTTCCAGAGCTGGATCGTTACGGATTTGGTGGATTCATCACCGTCTTCCCGATCGAGTCCGGCATCCCTCCGACGTTCACGATGTTCAGGGATCGGCGGCAGGATCCTGGTATTGCCAGCGGTAGCGGACAGTCGGTTTCAGGCAACTGGTTGGGTGCTGCCTCGACGCTGGGAGGTGCACCGATTCCCAAGCAGATTGCGGATAAACTTCGGGGGCGGGAGTTTTCGAGCTTCAAAGCGTTTCGCAGAGTCTTTTGGAAGACAGTAGCAAGTGAGAGAATTTTGAATCGACAGTTCACTCCACTCAATAAAATTGATGTGAGAGATGGCTTATCACCAAGTGCCAAGTCTTCGGAACAAGTGGGCAGACGGAAAAAGTTTGAAATACACCACGTTAAACCTATCAGCGAAGGTGGCGCAGTCTACGATATAGACAATCTTCGTATACTGACACCAAAGCAGCACATTGAAGCCCACTCCAAAAAAGGAGAAATTTAAAAATGACACTTAAAGATAGATATGAAGATTACACAGAGTCCGAATACCTGAATATTATAAAACGTTTGTTCCAGGGGAGGTTCTCATCAGAGAAAGAGCACGATGCTTTTGTGGATAACATTGTAAGCACTTCAGAACATCCAAACGGCACCGACATCTTATATTATCCAGAGAAGGGTGTTAAAGACGGTCCTGCCGGTGTACTAAAGGCCATCAAACAATGGCGAGCAGCCAACGGAAAACCTGGCTTCAAACCTGAAGCTCAGTAATCAAATCAAAAAAAGCAAGCATTCGTGCTTGCTTCTTATACTAGCCATTCACAGCCAGCATTTATGAAAACTCGTGAGAGACTGCCTACACCTACACACCTCTCGGAAAACGACTACATAGTTCTGTAATCACGCGAAGTGCCCCAACGATTAAGGTTAATAACAAGTCAGCCACACATTTAGAACCCTACTGACTTCAACCTAATTCACTGCGAGCACTCTCTTCATGAAACCCATTGACTACAACAAGTACCGCGCCACCAAAAGTTTCAACACCCGCGTACGCTTTCTGATCTTTCACTACACAGCCGGCAACTTCTCCAGTTCGGTCAATGCACTCACCGGCCCAAATGTCAGCGCCCACTATCTGGTTCCCGACATCACCGATCCGAGCTACTTGAAAGCAGGTTATACCGGGCAGGAAGTTTTCAATCTCGTCGACGAAACCAAGCGTGCGTGGCATGCGGGAGTCAGTACCTGGGGCAATCGAAGCAATCTGAACGACACGTCTATCGGCGTTGAAATCGTCAACCTTGCAACGTTTAGCCAAGGGGTTTTCAACTTTCCGCCGTATCAGCCAGACCAAATTGCCGCCATTGAAGAGCTGGCGCTGAACATCCTTGAACGCTATCCGGATATCAGCCCGACCCTTGTTCTGGGGCACTCGGATATTGCGGTCGGCCGCAAGAGTGACCCAGGACCGAAATTTCCCTGGCATGCCCTTTATTTGAAAGGCGTGGGTGCCTGGTTCGACGATGCCACCCGAGACACCTATCTGCAGCAATACAACAAGACCGGCATTCCAGCCCGAACCGAATTGCTCAAACTGTTCAAGACTTACGGGTACGACGTTTCCGGTGCGTCAACCGAACAAGGCTTCACACACCTGGTTCGGGCTTTTCAGCTGCACTTTCGCCCGGAAACTTACGACGGGATCATGGATGCGCAAACGGCCGCGAATCTGGCGGCATTGGTTCACAAGTATTTTTCTTGATCACCGCTGCAAACCAGATGTCGGGGCCGAATATTAAGAACCAGCAAGGTCAAGAACGGTGACCTTGCTGGTTTCCATTAAATCGAATACTTCTGCAAATTCGCCATCATTTCCTTCAGCGCTTCAAGGTTGTCCTGCGGATGCGCCGCGCCTTCGAAGTCGCAGATCTGCTGCCAATGCGCCGCCACATCTTCGGGGGAGAAACCAACCCGAGGATCAAACCCCGCGCCGAGGCTTCGTTCCCAGCGCACCTTGCCCATCCAGCCGCCACCGACTTCAAACAGCCCGGAGGTTTCCTGGCAGTTCTCGCTGGCGAGGTACACCACCAGCGGGCTGACCAGCTCCGGTTTGAGTTGTTCAAAAACTTGCGGCGGGATCAGGCCTTCGGTCATGCGGGTGCCGCCGGTGGGGGCGATGGCGTTGACCAGGATGTTGTTCTTGCGGCCTTCGATGGCCAGTGTGCGGGTCAGGCCGTAGAGGCCGAGTTTGGCCATGCCGTAGTTGGACTGGCCGAAGTTGCCGTAAATGCCCGAGGTCGAAGCGGTGAAGATGACGCGGCCGTAGTTTTGCTCGCGCAGGTGCGGCCAGGCGGCACGGGTAACTTTGTAGGCGCCTTCGACGTGGACGCGGTAAACCAGATCCCAATCGCCGTCTTCCATTTTGTGGAAGGTTTTGTCCCGCAGGATCCCGGCGTTGTTGACCACTACATCGACACGACCGAAGGTGTCCAAGGCGTTCTGAACGATTTTGTCGCCGTCGGTGACGGAGTCATGGTTGGCCTCGGCGATGCCACCGGCCTCGCGAATTTCGGCCACCACCCGGTCAGCCGCCGAAGCGTTTGCGCCTTCGCCCTGAGCCGAGCCGCCGAGATCGTTGACCAGCACTTTGGCGCCCTGTTTGGCGAACAGCAGCGCGTGGGCCCGGCCCAGGCCGCCGCCTGCACCCGTGATAATCACGACTTTATCTTCGAAGCGCACAGACTCATTCATTAGGGGGACTCCAGCAGGCCAGGGGACAATAAGTTCGAGTGTCAGGCACGGCAATGCGAGTCACAATGAACTGGGGTGAGGCTGAATGGTGCGCAATAAGGCAGAGGGATAATCAGGAGCAGGCGGCCTTGCGCGGCGGCGAAACCAGCTGATCGCGAAACTCCAGATAGTGCTTGAGCACCTGCCCTGGCGCCTCGGTTTGCGGGTAGTGGCCGATGCCAGGCAACAAGACCGTGTCTGGGTTGGGGATCAGTTCCCGATAACGCTTGACCATGTGCGCGCCCGAGATCGGATCGACCTCCCCATCGATCACCCGCAACTGCACTTCACCACGCTGCATCGCCGCGACCCAACGCTCGCGCTGAGCACGCCGCTCAGGGATGTAGGCGATCAATTTGTGCATGATCCGTGGCCCTTGATTGCTCTCGACCAAGCTCCAGAAATCATCCATCTCGCTCTCGGAGGGGCGACTTTGCGGACCGAAGACCTGCCGGAAACTCTTCACCAGGCCGTCACGGGAAAAGGCTCGCCCGATCATCCAGCCCAAGGGGCTGAGCAGGAGTTTTTGCATCAGTACCGGACGATGGGTTTCAGGAAAGAGGCCGCCATTAAGGAACACACAGCTGGCGATATGGATGCGCGCTTCGTAATGCCGGGCCAACAGTTCCTGAGCCACGCTGTCGCCATAATCGTGGGCCAACAGGTGCACCGGCTGCTCGACCTTCACATGTTCCAGCAAGGCCTGTTGCAGATCGGCCTGCTCCAGCAGGCTGTATTCGTGGTCCACCGGTTTGGCTGAGTCGCCAAAGCCGAGCATGTCGCAGGCAATCACCCGATAGCGCTGGGTCAGCGGCTGCCAGAGGAAATGCCAGTCCCAACTGGCGGTCGGGAACCCATGAATGAGCAACAGTGGCTCACCCTGCCCGGCCGTCCAGTAACGGATGGTCTGGCCACGGAATACGAACGTCTGGCCGCGTTTGCGCCAGACACACAGGGGGATCTCGGCGAGTGCCATTAGAGTTTATAACCCGCGTCTTGTTTATCGAGTTTGCGCAGCAGCGCTGGCCAGGCCAGTGCGCCACCCATCCCTTGAGCACTTTTGGTAACGCCGGCGATCATCGCCTTCGCGCCCGCCAGAATCTGCGGTTCGATGGCGATCAACTCGGCGCCACCGTTCTGCGCCAGCACCTGGATATCGCAGGCGCGCTGGAAGGTAAACATCATCAGGAACGTGTCGGCGATGGTAGCGCCGCAGGTCAGCAGACCGTGGTTGTGCAGCATCAGGAAATTGTTTTCCCCGAGGTCGGCTTGCAGTCGTGCCTTCTCTTCATGGTTAAGCGCAACACCTTCGTAGGCGTGATAAGCCAGGCTGGACAGGACAAACAATGATTGTTGGCTGATCGGCAAAATGCCTTGTTTCTGCGCCGACACCGCGACACCCGCCGCCGTATGAGTGTGCAGCACGCAGACGACATCGTGACGAACCTCGTGCACCGCGCTATGGATGGTGTAACCGGCGGGGTTGATCTCGTAAGGGCTGTCCATCAGCTTGTTGCCGGCCTGATCGACCTTGACCAGGCTGGACGCGGTTATCTCGTGGAACATCAGCCCGAACGGGTTGATCAGAAAGTCTTCGGTACCGGGGACCTTGGCCGAGATGTGGGTAAAAATCAGGTCATCCCAGCCATGCAAGGCAACCAGACGATAGCAGGCGGCCAGATCGACGCGGGTCTGCCACTCGGCGGCACTGACTTGGTCTTTGACACTGTGTGGCGATTGGACGGGGGTTACGCTCACGACAAGGAACTCCTGTTCTTATTATTTTGCTCACGTGAACCAGTCTAGCCAGCCCCCGAGCTTCGTGTAGTTGCATTGGCAGCCAGCTTGATGGCCTAGCGAGTCAGTACGCCAATGAACGTGGATCCATGTCAAAGTACTGCCGCCAACAAGGGTGCGGCGAACAGATTCAGCAGCCCCGTCAGAACCATGACTAACCCCGCCACCGAGCCCTCTTCACCCCCCACTTCATGTGCTCGACTGACCCCGGCACCGTGCGCGCCGACGCCAAACAATGCCCCTCGCGCCAAGGCACTGCGCAGGGGTAACCACTTGAGCAGAATGCCGCCGAGCATCGCCCCGAACACCCCGGTGAACATCACAAATACCGCCGTCAGTTCCGGTACGCCGCCCAGGTCCTGGGCCAGCGGCATGGCAAAAGGCGTGGTGATTGAGCGCGGCACCAGTGACATCGTCACCGAACTGTCCAGCGCCAGCGCCTTGGCCAACCAGAACGAACTGCCGATAGACGCCGCGCTGCCCGCCAGCATCCCAAGCAACAACGCCGACCAATGCCGCATCAGCATCTGCCGCTGCTGCCAGATCGGCACTGCAAAAGCGACGGTAACCGGCCCCAGCACCAGCATCAGCCAATGGGTGTTGCTCGAATATTCGGCATACGCGGTGTGCAGCGGCACAGCGAGCGCCAACAGCAAGGCTGGAACCAGAATCAGTGGCGACAACACATAGCGCCCGGTGCGCCGATAGATCCAGCGGCTGAATAAATAAGCCAGCAGCGTGAAGGCCAGCCAGAACATCGGTATCAGCTCAAGCTTCACGAGGCCTCCTCAACCGCACCACCAGTTCCACGGTAAATGCGGTTACCAGCATCACCATCAGCGTGCTGACGCCGATCACCAGCAAAATTCGCCAACCGTCGCTACGCAGCAGACCGCCGTAGTCGAGCAGGCTCATCAGCGCCGGAATGAAGAACAACAGCATTTCGGCCATCAACAGGCCCGCGCCCATTTGCAGCGCTGCCGGTTTGACCACACCCAAAGCGAACGCCAGCAGCAACAGCACCATGCCGATGACACCACCGGGAATCGGCCAGGAAAACCACACGGCCATCTGGCAGCCGAGCAGATAGATGGCCAGCAGCACGGCTAATTCGGTCGCCAGTCGAGCCAAGCTTTTTAAGGTTGATGCGTTCATGTCTTCGGTCCTCACAGGTGCTCATTTTACGGAGCGGGCTGCTATACCCGAAGCGAATTGTTAGACTCGAAGCCATTCCAAAATGGAATCATGCAGATGGAATTCAAACAGCTACGCAGCTTCGTCGAGGTCATGCATCAGGGTGGTTTTACTCAAGCCGCCAAGACCCTGCACATCAGTCAATCGGCGGTGAGCAAACAGGTTGCTCAGCTGGAACAGAGCCTCGGCACTGCGCTGCTCGAACGGCAGGGCTCGCAGCTGCGCCTGACCGCCGCCGGCAGCGTGGTCCTGCAACGGGCCGAAGGCATGCTGCGGCTGCGCAACGAACTGCTCAGTGAGCTGGATGACTTGAGCCAACTGGCCCGCGGGGAATTGCGTCTGGGTTTGCCGCTACTGGGCAGCGACGCGCTGTTCGCCGGACTGTTCGCTGAATACCGGCGACGCTATCCGAACATCAGCATTCAATTGCTTGAGGGCGGCAGTCTGAACATCGAACAAGCTGTTTTGAGCGGTGAGCTGGAACTGGGTGGCAGCCTGTTGACGAAGGATCCGCAGTTCGCCTTCCAGCCTTTCTGCGACGAACCGCTGGACGCCCTGCTGCCGGCCGATCATCCGCTGGCGTCGAAGACTGTGATTGGCCTGGAGGAATTGGCCGACACGCCATTCCTGCTGTATCAGCGTAGCTTCGTGCTCAACGACCGCTTGCTGCAAGCCTGCCAGCAGCTGGGGTTTACGCCGAAGGAAGGCGGTCGCAGCGGTCAGGCTGACTTTCTTGCAGCGCTGGTGGCTGCCGGTCAAGGTGTGGTGCTCTTGCCGCGCGTGGTGGCACGCGGGCTGGTGCGGCCAGGCGTGGTGCGCCTGACCTTGAACGCACCAAGTTATCTGCGTTGGGATATCGCCTTCATCTGGCGTCAGGGCGCGTACTTGTCAAAAGCCGCGCAAGCCTGGCTCGCCCTGCTGCGCGAGCGACCGGTCAGCCCCGCAGAGCGCTGACCAACTCCGCCAGCCAAGGCTCGGCGTCGGTTTCCGGCGTCACGCTTTCGCTGGCGTCCAGGCGCAGCATGGGCAGGACTTCGCGTAGGCCCAGTTCGCCGAACAATTCGCGCATTTGCTCGCCGCCGCCACAAAACGTGTCGCCGTAACTCGCATCGCCCAGACCAATCACGGCGCCCGGCAAGCCACGCCAGGCAGCCGGCAACTGGTCACGGATTGCGAAATACAACGGTTGCAGGTTGTCCGGCAACTCGCCCATGCCGGTGGTCGAGGTCACCGCCAGGAAGGCGTCGGGAGCAAAGGCCTGAACATCGGCGAGGCTCGCACGCGGGTTGTGAAAAGTTTCGAAACCTGCGGTTTTCAAAATATTAGCGGCATGGCGGGCGACTTCTTCAGCCGTGCCGTACACCGAGCCGGAAAGGATGGCGACTTTCATCAATCTGATCCTGAAGCTGAGTAAAAAGACGGGGGATATTAACAGCCGTGGCAAAAAAGCTGCGATTGACTCTCAATTAACGCTGATGGCCTGTAGACAGTATTCAGTGTTCTTCTAGAATGCAGCGCTCAATCAAATTGGAAAGGACTCTCCGATGATTAACGCCCAACTGCTGCAAATGGTGATCAACGCTTCCAACGACGGCATCGTGGTTGCCGAAAAGGAAGGCGAGCAGGACAACATCCTGATTTACGTCAACCCGGCATTCGAACGCCTGACGGGTTACACCAGCGAAGAAATCCTCTACCAGGATTGCCGTTTTCTTCAGTCCGGGGACCGCGACCAGGAAGCACTCCCGTTGATTCGCGAAGCCTTGAGCAGTGGCGGTTCCTGCCGGGAAATCCTCAGGAATTATCGCAAGAACGGCACGCCGTTCTGGAACGAGCTGTCCCTTTCGACGGTGAAGAATCCGGATGACGGACAGACTTATTTCATCGGTGTGCAGAAAGACGTCACCCTTCAGGTCAAGGCGCACCAGCGAGTCGCGCAGTTGGAGGCGCAATTGGCCGAGGTCCAGGCTGAACTTGCCGCACTAAAAGCGACGAACGGCAAAAACAAAACGAAGAATTGATTGTCATTAACTACAATCACCAGTGACTTTGTAACTATTTCTGTCGAGCAGATCATGCAACGCGACGCACTCCTGACCCAGGATGAGCTGGATTTTATCCAGACAATGCAACACAACCCGCAACTCAATGTGCGGGATGCGACGTCGAGCCTGCTCGTCAACGGTGGTTCACAGATCCGTGACCTGCTCACGCGCCTTGCCGCTCATGAGCAAGTCACCATCCAGGCCAACTTCGAAAATCAGCAAATGACCTTCCCGCTGCACCTGGTGGAAGACGAGTTTCACGCAATGCATTTACGCCTCGGCGTCCCCAGTATCTACGAGGACGGACCGATGGTCCGGCCATGGCGCCTGGTACTCGAAGAACCGGTTGCGCTGGAGAATGCCAGCGGCCAACCCGGTACGATGTGGGTGCACGAAGTGTCGTTCAAAGGGGTTTTGCTGGAAGTTCGCAACAAGACCAAGCCGCCAAAGCATTTCGCCTTGTGGTTCAGCCCGTCAGGCTATGAGCGCATCGCGTTGCGCGGCACCTTCGAGAAAGAAACCGAGAGCGGCTTCTTTGCCTATCAGTTGAATCAGGGTGACAAGGACGAAACCGAGCGTCTGCGCCAGTACATCCTTCAACAGCATCGGCTGACGCATCCGGCCATGCATATCTGATTCAAGTGTCCAGGTTGCCTGTCAGGAACTGTTTCAAACGCTGACGCATGACCAATCCTTCGTTACCCAGACATCCAATCGACGATCCAGCCAGGCTTTCCTGCACCAGATCGGACGCATCCCCCGCCAGCATCAACTGACAATCCAGGCTCAAAGCCAGGCGCTTCAATCGCCGTGGCAACTCTGGCGCAGGCGCTTGATTGGAAAACAACACCAGCGCCTGGGGTTTGACTCTTTCGCAGACCAGGGCCAATTCGTCGAATGGCTGACCGACAGCCAACACTTGAATAGCCGAATCGACACTGCTCAGAAACAGCGCCGTCACCAGCACTTCGAGTTCACGACACTGATCGTTCAAGGCGCAGACAATCACCCGTCGCGGCTGCAGGACACGTACCTGTAGCAGGCGTTGCAACACTCGAGAACGCAGAAAACCATCCAGGAAAAACCACTCACTGGCCTGACCGAACGCTTCATGGCGCTGCAGCAATTGCTTCCAGAGTGGAAGAAAAATGTCCTGAAACACGACAGTCAGGGGATAACTGGAAAAGATCTGTCCATAGACCTGCTCCAGTTGAACCTCGTCAAAGGCATTCACAACCGCCTGAACTTGTTGCTGCCATTGCGTGTAGTCAGCTTGCACGAGTTCATTCGGGATGATGTGCGACAGCGCCTGAAGCGGTGCAATCCTGGCCAGTATCTTGCCAACCTTACTGACAGCAACGCCGCGTTCGATCCAGCCAACGATGCTGCGGACACAATCGATATCGGTCATCGAATACAGTCTGTGCCCACTTTCGGTGCGCGCGGGCTGTATCAGCCCATAGCGGCGTTCCCATGCACGTAGCGTGACCGGGTTGACCCCGGTCAGGCGCGACACTTCGCGTATCGGAAACAGTTCCTCCTGTTCGAGAGGAATATCGGGCTGCAATACACGGACGACATCAGTCAGGACAGGCATTTTATAATTCTACGTCCATGTGTAAATTGGATCCCATTCTCCTCCCCTGCCCCCATACTATTCAAGACGTTGATAGCGACGAATTTCACTGACGTTCCAGGCAGAATCAGGAATAATCCTTGCTTGTTTAAAGACGTAGCCCACTACCCCGGCGCTGCGCCTGGCGAAACTCCTACCCGGAGCGACGCAATTGTCATACGGAGATACACAATGTCTACCTCACCCGTCACGCTGATGGTTGCGCGCCGCGTCGCCGATGGGCGTTATCAAGACCTGATCGCCTGGTTGCACGAAGGCGAACAACTGGCCACCGATTTTCCTGGCTACCTCGGTTCTGGCGTGCTCGCTCCGCCGCCCGACGATGACGAATTCCAGATTATTTTCCGCTTCGCCGACGAGCAGACGCTGCACGCCTGGGAGCATTCTGTTTCGCGCACCGCGTGGCTCGGCCGCGGCAGCGACTTGTTTGCCCATCCAACGGAACATCGGGTGAGCGGCATCGAAGGCTGGTTCGGCGCGGCCGGCCAGCGACCACCACGCTGGAAACAGGCGGTGGCGATCTGGCTGGCATTCTTTCCGGTTTCCCTGCTGTTCAACTTTGTCCTCGGACCGTTGCTGAGCGACATGGGTCTGCTGAGCCGGGTGTTCATCAGCACCTTGTGCCTGACCCCGCTGATGGTCTACTTCTTCATTCCTTTGTCGACCCGGCTGCTGGCCAGCTGGCTGAACACCACACCGCAACGGCCGCTGCCCGCCGAAACCTCCCCCCAGAACAGCTCGTCGTTGTAGGAGCAAGGCTTGCCCGCGATTGGGACAATTCGGTCATTCTGTGAAACCGCGTCATCGTTCATCGCGAGCAAGCTTTGCTCCTACGGGATAGAGGTGAATGCCTCTCGTCGCTGGTATAGTTTTGCTCTTACCGCGACGCGAGCCGTTCATGACCTCTTTCGTAGCTCCAATCCTCATCACCGGTGCCGGCCAACGTGTCGGCCTGCACTGTGCGCAGCGTTTGCTCGAGGATGGCCAGCCGGTGATCTTCAGCTACCGCAGTGAACGCCCCGGCGTGCAAATCCTGCGCGACCTGGGGGCGACCGCGGTGTTTGCCGACTTCTCCACTGAAGCCGGAATCTTCGCGTTCATCAGCGAACTGAAAAGCCACACCGACAGCCTGCGGGCGATTGTCCATAACGCCTCCGAATGGCTGGCCGAAACCCCGGACACCGACGCCACGGCCTTCACCCGCATGTTCAACGTCCACATGCTGGCGCCCTACCTGATCAATCTGCATTGTGTCGACTTGCTGCAACGCTCAAGCCCGGCGGACATCGTGCACATCGGCGACGACGTGACCCGCAGGGGCAGTAGCAAGCACATTGGCTACTGCGCCAGCAAAGCCGGGCTCGACAGCCTCACCCTGTCCTTCGCCGCGAAATACGCGCCGTCAATCAAGGTCAACGGTATCGCGCCTGCCCTGCTAATGTTCAACCCCGACGACGACGCGGCGTACCGCGCCAAGGCATTGGCCAAATCCGCGCTGGGCATCGAACCCGGCAGCGAAGTGATCTACCAGAGCCTGCGTTATTTGCTCGACAACCCTTATGTCACCGGCACGACCCTGACCGTCAACGGCGGACGGCACATCAAATAAGCGACCCCCGCGAGGATGTTCCATGACGTTATCCCTGTCCCAGAGCTATCGCGAAATCCTCATCGGCCTCGGTGAAAACCCCGACCGCGAGGGTCTGCAAGACACCCCGGTTCGCGCGGCAAAAGCCATGCAGTACCTCTGCCATGGTTACGAGCAAAGCGTCGAAGAGATCGTCAACGGCGCGCTGTTCGCTTCCGACAACGATGAAATGATCATCGTCGACAACATCGAGCTGTATTCGCTCTGCGAACATCACATGCTGCCCTTCATCGGCAAGGCGCATGTGGCTTATATTCCAACGGGCAAGGTGCTGGGCCTGTCGAAGATTGCGCGACTGGTGGACATGTTCGCCCGTCGCCTGCAAATCCAGGAAAACCTCACCCGGCAAATCGCCGACGCGGTGCAGCAAGTGACCGGTGCGGCGGGCGTCGCGGTGGTCATCGAAGCCAAGCACATGTGCATGATGATGCGCGGCGTCGAGAAACAGAATTCGACCATGAACACCTCGGTGATGCTCGGCGCCTTCCGCGAGTCGAGCAACACCCGCCAGGAGTTCCTGCAATTGATTGGACGGAGCAAGTAGCAATGCCACAACTTCAACCAGGAACGGCACGCATCCGGGTCAAGGACCTGTGCCTGCGAACCTTCATCGGGATCAACGAGGATGAAATCCTCAACAAGCAGGATGTGCTGATCAACCTGACCATCCTGTATGCCGCTCAGGAAGCGGTGCGTGACAACGATATCGATCACGCGCTGAATTACCGGACCATCACCAAGGCGATCATCGCCCACGTGGAAGGCAATCGCTTCGCCCTGCTCGAACGCCTGACTCAGGAAATTCTCGATCTGGTCATGGCCAACGAGTCGGTGTTGTACGCCGAGGTCGAAGTCGACAAGCCCCACGCCCTGCGTTTCGCCGAGTCGGTGTCGATTACCCTGGCCGCGAGCCGCTGACCGCGTCTGGCGCATTGTTCGTCAGACTTTTATCATCCGCGCCACGATTTGATTGCACAGAGCCCGCCATGACCGATCAACAACGCCTGGAACTCGAAGCCGCCGCCTTTCGCCGGCTGGTCGCCCACCTGGACAGCCGCAAGGATGTGCAGAACATCGACCTGATGAACCTCTCCGGTTTCTGCCGCAACTGCCTGTCCAAGTGGTACAAGGCCGCTGCCGACGAACGCCAGATCGAGGTCAGCCTCGATGACGCCCGCGAAGTGGTTTACGGCATGCCGTACGCCGAGTGGAAAGCCCAATACCAGCAAGAAGCCAACGCCGAACAACAAGCGGCGTTCGCCAAAGGAAAACCCAATGAGTGATTTGAATACCCTGCGCGCCAGCCTCAAGAGCGGCGAACAC
The DNA here is from genome assembly GCF_059716185.1 of Pseudomonas sp. LBUM1645. Classification (NCBI taxonomy): domain Bacteria; kingdom Pseudomonadati; phylum Pseudomonadota; class Gammaproteobacteria; order Pseudomonadales; family Pseudomonadaceae; genus Pseudomonas; species Pseudomonas sp. LBUM1645. The sequence continues at coordinate 1,002,178 of NZ_CP166811.1, read as the reverse complement.
GTTTTTGCCGACACCCTGGCGTTCATCGCCGCCGGCTACGACTATCAGCCTCAGGCTTTCAACAACGGCGGCGTGGAAAACGCAGCCGGGCAGAACGAAGGCTCTTGCAAGACCCTGGGTCTGGCGCTGCTGGAAGGCTTGAGCGATGAAGAAGCGCTGCTGGCGTTCGGCGAGCATTACCGCTCGGTGGTGGCGACGCCTGAGGGCAGCGATCACGGCAATATCCGCGCGTTGATTGCTCATGGGTTGGCCGGTGTGAAGTTCTCGCAGCAACCCCTGACTCGCCGCTGATTCAAAATCAAAAGATCGCAGCCTCGTTTCACTCGACAGCTCCTACAGAGATCGTATTTCCCCGTAGGAGCTGTCGAGTGAAACGAGGCTGCGATCTTTTGACCTTCACCGCACATCCCGACTTTTAAGATTGACCCGGCAACTTTATTTCGTTTGCCGGGCACCGCTGCTCACGGCTTAGATAAAAAGAAGCATCCCTTCTTCAGAGTCAGGCATCCATGAGCAGCGAAACCATCAGTCAGTCGATCAACATCGTTCATCCCGTCACGCTCAGCCACGGCAAAAATGCCGAGGTCTGGGACACCGATGGCAAACGCTACATCGACTTCGTTGGCGGCATCGGTGTATTGAACCTCGGCCATTGCCATCCGCGCATCGTCGAGGCCATTCGCGAACAAGCCACCCGGCTGACCCACTACGCGTTCAACGCCGCTCCGCATGCGCCCTACATCGAACTGATGGATCGTCTCACCGCATTTATTCCGGTGGACTACCCGGTCAGCGGCATGCTCACCAACAGCGGCGCGGAAGCGGCGGAAAACGCCCTGAAGATCGTCCGTGGCGCCACCGGTCGCACGGCCGTCATCGCCTTCGACGGCGCCTTCCATGGTCGCACCCTCGCCACGCTCAACCTCAACGGCAAAGTCGCGCCCTACAAACAGAAAGTCGGCGTGCTGCCGGGTCCGGTTTTTCACCTGCCCTTCCCGAGCAAGGACAACGGCGTGACCTGCGCGGAGGCCCTGAAGGCCATGGACCGCCTTTTCAGCGTCGAGATCGACGTCGACGACGTCGCCTGTTTTATCGTCGAACCGGTGCAAGGCGAATCGGGCTTCCTGACGCTGGACGTGGAGTTCGCCCAAACGCTACGTCGCTTCTGTGATGAAAAAAACATCCTGCTGATCGCTGATGAAATCCAGTCTGGTTTCGGTCGCACTGGTGAGCGTTTTGCCTTCTCGCGACTGGGCATTGAACCCGATCTGATCCTGCTCGCTAAAAGCATTGCTGGCGGCGTACCACTGGGCGCGGTGGTCGGGCGCAAGTCGCTGCTCGACAACTTGCCCAAGGGCGGACTGGGCGGCACCTATTCAGGTAACCCGATTGCCTGCGCCGCAGCACTGGCAACCCTGGACGAGATGACCGATGCGAACCTGCACGCCTGGGGCTCGCAACAGGAAGAAGCCATCGTCAGCCGCTACGAGACCTGGCGCGCCAACAAGCTTTCCCCGTTTCTGGGCCGCTTGACCGGCGTTGGCGCGATGCGCGGTATCGAACTGATCAATCCCGACGGCACACCGGCCTCGGTGCAACTGACGCAGCTGCTGGCGCTGGCACGAGACGCCGGTTTGCTGCTGATGCCCAGCGGCAAGTCGCGCCACATCATTCGGCTGCTGGCACCACTGACCACCGAGGCATCGGTGCTGGAGGAAGGGCTGGATATCCTCGAGGCCTGCCTGGCGAACCTTTCCTGAAAAGCAAACTACGATCAGGGACTGACATAGCGAATTATGTTCGCTTGTAGTCCCCGATTTTGCGTCGCAATACTGGCCAAATACCCCTTTTACCAAGCGAGATCACTACCACCTACAAGCCTGAGGCATTCATGTATCACGACAATATAATTTATAAAAAAAAGTCCAATGATCCTCAATTCCTGCTTGGCGTAGCCGTGGTGCTGTTTCTCGGCTCCTACCTGATGAACCTGGGTAACAGCGCCCTCAGTCATTTCCTGCATCCACTGTTGGGCAATGCCCCGGACAGCCTGACCGCTCGCAATATCGCCATCGGCCTGGCGATTGCCGCACTGGGCACGCTGAACTTTCACGTCCTCGGACGCTTGAAATTCAAAGTGCAGACCACCGTGGTATGGATCGAACTGCTGATTCTGTTCCTGGCGTTCTTCGACACCTTCGACCTCTCTTACAGCTTCATCCTCGACAAGATCGGCTTCCTGATCATCCAGGGCGCTGCAACCACGCTGTACATATCCGCCATCGCGATTGTGATTGCCTTCGTGTTGGCGTTGATCGGTGCGGTGGCCAAGCTGTCGAACAACGGCTTGGCCAATGCCATCGCCTCGTTCTATACCTCGTTTTTTCGCGGTGTTCCGCTGCTGATACAGATCTACCTGATTTACCTCGGACTGCCGCAACTGGGTTATGTGGTGGACGCAGTACCGGCCGGCATCCTCGCGTTGTCGCTGTGCTACGGCGCCTACATGACCGAGATTTTTCGTGCGGGCATCCAGAGCATTCCGGTGGGTCAGTGGGAAGCCTCACGAGCCCTCGGCATCAGCCCGCTCAAGACCCTGAGCCGGGTGATCATGCCGCAAGCCTTGCGGGTGATCATCCCGCCCACCGGCAACCAGTTCATCGCCATGCTCAAGGACAGTTCGCTGGTGTCGGTGATCGGCGTCTGGGAACTGATGTACCTGGCCAAGACCCAGGGCCGCGCGGACTTCCGCCACCTGGAAATGCTGATCACTGCCGCGATGATTTACTGGGCCCTGTCGTTCATCCTCGAACGGGTGCAGGCGCGGATCGAAAAACGGGTCAACCGATCCATCGCAAGGGGCTGATGCGTGATGACTACGGCAGAACGAATCGACCTGGCACCTGTTGCGCAGACCAGTCCTTCGATGATTTCCATCATCGGTTTGAACAAGTGGTACGGCGACTTTCACGCGTTGCGCGATGTCGACCTGAACGTCGCCGCCGGCGAAATTCTGGTGGTGTGCGGGCCATCGGGTTCGGGCAAGTCGACGATGATTCGTTGCATCAACCATCTGGAGAACTTCCAGAAAGGCCACATTCAGGTCAACGGCATCACCCTCACCAGCGAGGCAGAAAGTGTCAGCGCGGTGCGCCGGGAAATCGGCATGGTGTTCCAGAGCTTCAACCTGTTCCCACATTTAAGCGTGATGGACAACCTGACCCTGGCCCCGCAACTGGTGCAAGGCGTGTCATCTGCCGAGGCGAAAAAGCGCGCTCAGGTCTACCTGGAGCGGGTGCGAATTGCCGAACACGCTGACAAGTACCCTTCGCAACTGTCCGGTGGCCAGCAGCAACGCGTGGCGATTGCCCGGGCGCTGTGCATGAACCCCAAAGTGATGCTGTTCGACGAACCCACCTCGGCCCTCGATCCGGAAATGGTCCACGAAGTGCTGGACGTGATGGGCGAGTTGGCCACCGACGGCATGACCATGATTTGCGTGACCCACGAGATGGGTTTTGCCAGCAAGGTTGCCGATCGTGTGCTGTTCATGGACCAGGGCCAAGTCATCGAACAAGCCACCCCTTCCGAGTTTTTCAACAACCCGCAAACCGAACGCGCACAGAAATTCCTGTCACAGATCATTGGTCACTGAGCACCGCTTTGCCCCTTCATAACAATAACGATAAGTGGAGATGGACATGGTCAGCAAAAAACACGTAATCGCAGCCGCAATGTCGCTGGTGTTCGTCGGCGCCGCCAACGCCGGAGCCGTACTGGACAAAATCCAGAGCAGTAAAACAATGACCGTCGCCACGTCGGCGACCTGGCCACCCCAAGGGTTTATCAACGACAAGAATGAAATCGACGGGTTTGATATCGATGTTTCCAAGGAGATCGCCAAGCGTCTCGGCGTCGAGGTCAAGTTCATTACCCCCGATTGGGACGTGATCACCGCCGGCAAGTGGAACGGGCGCTGGGACATGTCCGTGGGCTCGATGACCGCCACTAAAAGTCGCGCGCGAATTCTCGACTTCCCCGCGACCTATTACTACGTGCCCTACGTGTTTGCGGTACACAACAAATCCACACTCACTGACCACAAAGCGCTCAATGGCAAAACGATCGGTGTCGAAGGCGGCACCACGTCCGAGGATTACCTGAACCAGGCGCTGGCCATCGAAGCGACTGACATGCCGCCCGTCGCCTACGACGTACAGACCAAAAAGATGAAAACCTATGCCGGCTCCCTTGGACCATTGGATGACTTGCGACTGGGCGACGGCGTTCGTCTAGACGGCATTCTCACTCAGCGCAGCACGCTGGAAGCGGCCATCAAGAAAAACTACCCGCTGCGTGCCGTCGACAATGGCGTGGTGTTCTACGAACCCCTGGCCATTGCCACCGACAAGGGTGACGCGGAATTGAAGGCCAAGCTCGGTGAAATCATCGGCGCGATGCACAAGGACGGCACGCTGACCAAGCTGTCGACCAAGTGGTACGGCGTGGATTATTCGACCGTCAAATAACCCCGCCCACTGTGGGAGCAAGCTCGCTCCCACAAAGGCCAGGTGTTCGCTTAAATGACCGGCAACCTATCAAGGATCGACCCATGTCCTTCCCCACCACCTGGTATTCCCAAACTTCGCTACCCCGCGCGACCAGGCCCGAACTGAGCACTGACGAAACTTGCGACGTCTGCATCATCGGCGCCGGGATCGCGGGCCTTACCGCCGCCCTGGAGCTGACCCGGCGCGGCAAACGCGTGATCATCCTCGAAGCCCAACAAGTCGCCTGGGGCGCGTCCGGTCGAAATGGCGGCGTGGTCTCGCCGGGCTGGGCTGAAGGGTCGGGAGCGATCCGCAAGAAACTGGGACTGGAACAGGCCAGGGCGCTGTTTCAAATGTCGGTCGAGGGCGTGGAGATTGTCCGTCGCAACATCGCCGAACTGGCACTGCCCGGCTGCGATCCATCCGCCGGCACGATTCGGGTCAAGCGTTACGACGACAGTGCTGGTGTGAAAAACCACATCGAGAGCATGCGCCGGGACTTCGGCTATGAACTCAACTACCTCGACACCCCTCAGGTCCGCGAGCGGGCCCACACCCTGCGTTATTTCCAGGGCATCGAGGATCCGAAGGCGTTGCACTTTCACCCGCTGAATTATTGCCTGGGGCTGGCCCTCGCTATCGAAGCGGCGGGAAGCCGGATTTTCGAACAATCAAAAATGCTGGCCTGGCGTCGCGACGGCGCCGACAAAATTGTCCAGACCGCCAACGGCACCGTGTGCTGCCAGGACCTGGTGTTCTGCGCCGGCGGCTACGGCGGCCCGGAGTTGCAAAAACTCAGCCGCGCCTACCTGCCCATCGCAACCTATGTGGTGCTGACCGAACACCTGGGCGACTCGATCAAAAACGTCCTCGACTCCGGCGCCGCGTTCTCCGACGACCGTCGCGCCTCGGACTACTACCGCGTGGTCGAAGGCGATCGCCTGCTCTGGGGCGGACGCATCACCACCCGCAACGAACAGAACGAAAAGGCCCTCGCCACCATGCTCAAGGCCGACATGGTGTCGGTCTATCCACAACTGGCCCCGGTCAAAATCGAATTGGCCTGGTCCGGCCTGATGGGTTACTCCACCAACAAGATGCCCAACCTGGGATTGCTCGAACCGGGCGTCTGGGCCTGCACCTCGTTTGGTGGCCATGGCTTGAATACCGGCTCGATTGGCGGCAGGGTCATCGCCGAAGCGGTGTGCGGGGAAAGTGCGCGTTATCAGCTGTTCAAACCGTACCTGCTGGACTGGAACGGCGGACCGTTCGGACGGATTGCCGCCAATGCCATCTATCAATCGTTGAAGGTCATGGACTTCGTCCAGGAGCGGTTTCGCGGTTGATCAGCCAATGCGAAAACCTGTGGGAGCGAGCTTGCTCGCGATAGCGATTTATCATTCAACATTGATGTCGACTGGTACACCGCTATCGCGAGCAAGCTCGCTCCCACAGGTTCTTTGATAGGCAGCTAAATCGTGGGCACAAAAAAACCGGCCGAGACCGGTTTTTTCATCGCTACGAAATCAGAATCAAGCGTTCTGCAGGTCGTCGAGGTAGCGCTCGGCGTCCAGTGCCGCCATGCAGCCAGCGCCGGCCGAGGTGATGGCCTGACGGTAAACGTGGTCAGCCACGTCACCGGCGGCAAAGATACCTTCGAGGCTGGTGGCAGTGGCGTTGCCGTCACGGCCGCCCTGCACAACCAGATAGCCGTCTTTCAACGTCAGCTGACCTTCGAACAGCGAAGTGTTCGGGGTGTGGCCGATGGCGATGAACACGCCGTCGACTGTCAGCTCGTCGAAGCTGCCGTCGTTGTTCTTCAGGCGGGCACCGGTCACGCCCATGTTGTCGCCCAGGACTTCGTCCAGAGTCGAGTTCAGCTTCAGCTCGATTTTGCCTTCGGCAACCCGGGCATTCAGCTTGTCGATCAGGATCTTCTCGGCGCGGAAGGTTTCGCGACGGTGGATCAGGGTGACCTTGCTGGCGATGTTGGCCAGGTACAGCGCCTCTTCAACAGCGGTGTTGCCGCCACCGACCACGGCCACTGGCTTGTTGCGGTAGAAGAAACCATCGCAGGTCGCGCAGGCCGAAACGCCTTTTCCCATGAACGCTTCTTCCGACGGCAGACCCAGGTAACGAGCGCTGGCGCCGGTGGCGATGATCAGCGCGTCGCAGGTGTAGGTCGCGCTGTCGCCGGTCAGGGTGTACGGCTTGGCAGCGAAGTCCACGGCATTGATGTGATCGAAGACGATTTCGGTTTCAAAGCGCTCGGCGTGCTCTTTCATGCGGTCCATCAGCGCCGGGCCGGTCAGGCCGTGGACGTCGCCAGGCCAGTTGTCGACTTCGGTGGTGGTGGTCAGTTGACCGCCGGCTTGCATGCCGGTGATCAGCAGTGGCTTGAGGTTGGCACGGGCGGCATAGACCGCGGCGCTGTAACCGGCAGGGCCGGAACCGAGAATAATCACTCGCGAATGACGGACTTCAGACATGACCTGCTCCTGTTAACCGGCCCGGTATACCTGGCGCGGAACGCCGGGTTGCCGGCGGGAATAAAAAAGGACCGTTGAAAGCACTTGGGGAAGGCTTGAGCTCGACAGTCCTGTAAAAAGTATGGGGTGCAGCGTATCGAGGGGGCGAAGATTAAGGAAATACGGTTTAACAATCCAGCTCATAGGCGGTCTCTATCCCATCACGATGGATACATAGGCGCCTTTGTTACAGTTAATGTCGATGCTGCTACCGCGCTTTCACCCGTAAGACAAAGCCGGTAAGGTCGGCGCGTTTCCCCTTTGCTCGGAGCACGTTATGCCCGCCCCCGTTCTGTCCGGCCCGCAATACCTGCGCGAAGGCCTCAAGCTGGTCCTGAGCCCAAGCCTGCGTTTGTTTGTGCTGTTGCCGCTGGTGATCAACCTGGTGCTGTTCGTCGGATTGATCTATCTGGCCAGCCATCAATTCAGCCTGTGGGTCGATACGTTGATGCCGTCCCTGCCCGACTGGCTGAGTTTTCTCAGTTATGTCCTCTGGCCGTTGTTCGTGGTGCTGGTGGTGTTGATGGTGTTCTTCACCTTCACCATGCTCGCCAACATCATCGCTGCACCATTCAACGGCTTCCTCGCGGAAAAAGTCGAAGTCGTGGTGCGCGGCACTGACGACTTCCCGTCCTTCAGTTGGGGCGAACTGATCGAAATGATCCCCCGCACCCTGGCCCGGGAAATGCGCAAGCTCGGCTACTTCCTGCCGCGCGCCATCGGGTTGTTCATCCTCTCGTTCATTCCGGTGGTTAACATCATCGCCGCGCCGCTGTGGCTGCTGTTCGGGGTGTGGATGATGGCGATCCAGTACATCGACTACCCGGCGGACAACCACAAACTCGGCTGGAATGAGATGCTCGCCTGGCTGCGCGAGAAGCGCTGGCAGAGCATGAGTTTCGGCGGCAGTGTTTATCTGGTGCTGCTGATTCCGGTGGTCAACATCCTGATGATGCCGGCCGCCGTGGCGGGTGCGACCTTGTTCTGGGTGCGTGAACGCGGCGCGGAAAATCTGGTAGTCCAGCGCTGATTCGGTCACAAATTCATCATCCCACCGTCACACTGACGACATGGCCTCAGCCGACACTGAGGTCATGACGACAGCTCTGCATATCACTCTGATCACCGAAACCTTCCCTCCCGAAATCAACGGAGTGGCCAATACCCTCGGCCGCTTGTGCGACGGCTTGCGCGCGCGCGGGCATCAGGTCGAACTGGTACGGCCACGACAGGGTTGCGATCAGCAGTTGGGCAGCGACGATGGGTTGTTGCTATGTCGGGGCTGGCCGCTACCGGGTTATCCCGGCTTGCAATGGGGTCAGTCGTCGATGCACAAGCTGCTGCGGCGCTGGAAACGTCATCGACCGGACGTGCTGTATATCGCCACGGAAGGACCGCTGGGATTGTCCGCGTTGCGTGCGGCGCGGCGCTTGGGGATTTCGGTGGTCAGCGGCTTTCACACCAATTTCCAGCAGTACTCCAGTCAGTATGGGCTTGGACTGCTAACGCGATTGCTGACCCACTACCTGCGCTGGTTTCACAATCGTTCGACGCTGACCCTGGTGCCGAGCGTGAGTCAAAAAATGGAACTGGAGCGCCGGCATTTCGAACGTTTGGCGTTGCTGTCGCGTGGGGTCGACAGCCAGTTGTTTCACCCGACCAAGCGGATTAACGCCCTGCGTGAGAGCTGGGGGTTGGGTAACGACGACATCGCTGTCATCCACGTAGGACGTCTGGCACCGGAGAAAAATCTGGGCCTGCTCAAGCGCTGCTTCGACGCACTGAAAGCCACTTATCCACAGCGCGAAATTCGGTTGATTGTGATTGGCGACGGCCCGCAACGAGCATCATTTGAGAAAGAACTGCCCGAGGCGATTTTCTGTGGCTCACAACGCGGCGAAGCCTTGGCCAGTCACTATGCGTCGGGGGATGTATTTCTGTTTCCGAGCCTGACCGAAACTTTCGGCAACGTGGTGCTTGAGGCACTGGCTTCGGGTTTGGGTGTGGTGGCTTACGATCAAGCGGCGGCGGCTCAGCACATCCGCCATGGCTACAACGGCGTACTGGCGATGCCGGGGGACGAAGAGGCGTTCTGCGATGCGGCGTGTTGGCTGCTGGAGGAGCGCGAAACCTTGCGCTGCGTGCGGCTCAATGCGCGCCAACATGCGAGTCGCCAGGGCTGGGCAGCGATTATCGAGCAGTTTGAAGGGCAGTTGCGCGGGGCTTGTATGCAGGGGCAAACCATACCCGATGCAGCGTTTTTGCCTTAAAAGCATCGCGGGCAAGCCTTGCTCCTACGGTTTTGTGTCGATTCACACATTTGTATTCGACAAAGAACCGTAGGAGCAAGGCTTGCCCGCGATAGCGTCAGTGCAGTCGCCGCTTAAACAAGCGTCATCAACGCCTCACGGCTGAACGGCAGGATGTCTTCTTCACGGCCGTCACGCACTTTCTGCGCCCAGTCCGGGTCCACCAGCAGCGCACGACCTACCGCCACCAGATCGAACTCATCATTGTTCAGACGCTCCAGTAGTTTTTCCAGGCTGGCCGGCTGCGCGATCTTGTCGGTGTTGACCATGAACTGCAGGAACTCGCCATCCAGGCCGACGCTGCCCACCGTGATGGTCGGCTTGCCCGTGAGTTTGCGGGTCCAGCCGGCCAGGTTCAGCTCGGAACCGTCGAACTCCGGCTCCCAGAAACGGCGCGTCGAGCAGTGGAAAATGTCCACGCCGGCGTCGGACAACGGCTTGAGGAATTCACCCAGTGCCTCCGAGGTTTGCACCAGACGCGCGGTGTAATCCTGCTGCTTCCACTGAGAGAAACGGAAGATGATCGGGAAACCCTCGCCGACCGCAGCACGCACCGCCTGGATCAGTTCAATGGCGAAACGCGAACGGTTAGCCAGGCTGCCGCCGTATTCGTCGGTGCGCTGGTTGCTGCCTTCCCAGAAGAACTGGTCCACGAGGTAGCCGTGGGCACCGTGGATTTCCACGCCGTCCATGCCGATGCTCTGGGCATCTTTGGCGGCCTGGGCAAATGCGGCGATCACGTCCTGGATATCTTGCTGGGTCATGCCGTGAACCACGACCTGACCGTCCTTCAATTTCTCCGACGGGCCGTAGCCCGGCACGCTGGCGTCTGGCTCGGTGCCGATGCGGCGCACGCTGCCGACATGCCACAGCTGCGGAACGATCTTGCCGCCTTCAGCATGAACCGCGTCGACTACTTTTTTCCATCCGGCCAGCGCCGCTTCGCCGTAGAAATGCGGCACGTTCGGGTAACCGTTGGAAGCCTTGTGGCCGACGGTGGTGCCTTCGGTGATGATCAGACCCACACCCGCAGCGGCGCGACGACGGTAGTACTCGATCACTTTGGAATTGGGAACGCCACCCGGCGAAAACGAACGGGTCATCGGCGCCATGACGACGCGGGTCGGCAATTCGAGGGTGCCGAGGTGGAACGGTTTGAACAGGGCTTTGACGGGCATGGGACGCTCCACGGGACATAGACTTTATGACGGCGATAATATGGAGAGTGCCAAGCATTGAACAGCACTATTGATTTAAGTGATTAAGGATTAGAAACGAAAAGATCGCAGCCTGCGGCAGCTCCTACAGGGGAATGTGTACACCCGTAGGAGCTGCCGCAGGCTGCGATCTTTTGATCTTTCTCTTTAGCTCAGCGCTTTTTCGATCGCATGAACGACAGACGGATCATCTGGCGCCGTGCGCGGCGAGAACCGCGCCAGCACGCGACCATCCTTGCCCAGCAGGAATTTTTCGAAGTTCCAGGTAATGTCACCCGGGAATTCAGCACCCTCGCCCGCCAGCAGACGGTACAGCTGATGACGATCGTGACCGTTGACTTCCAGCTTGCTGGACAACGGAAAGGTCACGCCATAGTTGAGGCTGCAGAAATCCTGGATCTCTTGTTCGGTACCCGGTTCCTGCCCGGCAAACTGGTTGCACGGCAGGCCGAGTACGCTGAAACCTTTGTCCTTGTATTGCTGGTAAAGGTTTTCCAGCGCCGCGTACTGTGGGGTCAAGCCGCATTTGGAGGCAACGTTGACCACCAGCACGACACGCCCCTTGAAAGGCGCCAGCGGTAGCTCCTGACCATCCAGGGCTGTCAATTTAAGGTCGTGAAAAGCACTCATGACGAACTCCAAATTCCCGTGTTCTTCTCGAAACAGCCACTTGGCGGTGTCACCAAGGACAGCCGCGGACTAAAAAAGGCGCCCCTCGGGCGCCTCTCCAGTTCTCTGAGCTTAGCGCAGAAAATCAGTGGTGATGGCCACCTTCGCCATGGACGTGACCATGAGCGATTTCTTCCTGGCTGGCATCACGGATGTCGATGATCTTGACCTGGAAATTCAGGCGCTGACCGGCCAACGGGTGGTTGCCGTCGACGGTAACATCGTCGCCGTCCAGATCGCGAATGGTGACGATCTGCATCTGGCCGTCCGGAGCGGATGCGTGGAACTGCATGCCCACTTCCAGTTCGTCGACGCCTTCGAACATGCTGCGGCTCAACGTGCTGACCAGTTCGGCAGCGTATTCGCCGTAAGCATCTTCAGGTTCAACGGCTACGGTCAGCTCGTCGCCGACTGCTTTGCCTTCCAGTGCCTTTTCCAGGCCCGGGATGATGTTACCTGCGCCTTGCAGGTAGACCAGCGGCGCGCCGCCGGCGGAGCTGTCGATGACCTCACCAGCGTCGTTGGTCAGGGTATAGTCGATGGAGACAGCCTTATTGGCGGCGATCAGCATGGGGCGAGACCTTTTGCAAAAGAATGAAGAATGGCCAAGTTTAGCGAAGCAATCGCCCGAAAGCGAACACAACCCGGACAGACGGGTGGCGGCGAAAGGCTCAACGGTCACAGGCTTCCATCAGGATGAGGACGGGCACTGGGTGGCCGAGCTTTCCTGCGGTCACACCCAGCACCTGCGCCACCAGCCACCATGGCAATCGCGCGCCTGGGTCCTGGACCCCGCGCAACGTATTGAAAAAATAGGCCAGCCCTTTGATTGCGGTTGGTGCGCACAAGGCTCGGTTAGCGATAACCTTGGCGACTGAATTTCGGTAAACGGCCAGACATAGGTCGTCACCATTGCCATGCACCTTTAGAGAATCCGCATGCAAACTTTTTTTATCGCGCCCACCGATTTTGGTGTGGGTCTGACCTCCATCAGCCTCGGGCTGGTGCGTACCCTTGAGCGGGCCGGCCTCAAGGTCGGCTTTTTCAAACCGATTGCCCAGCCGCATCCGGGTGACACCGGGCCTGAACGGTCCACTGAACTGGTGGCGCGCACTCACGGTTTGAAACCGCCTCAGCCGCTCGGTCTGGCGCACGTCGAGCGCATGCTCGGCGACGGTCAGCTGGATGAGCTGCTCGAAGAAATCATCACCCTTTATCAGCAGGCGGCAGTCGGCAAGGATGTGCTGATCGTAGAAGGCATGGTCCCGACCCGCAGCGCCAGTTACGCCGCACGGGTCAATCTGCATTTGGCGAAAAGCCTCGACGCCGAAGTGATCCTGGTCTCGGCACCGGAAAACGAAGTGCTGACCGAGCTGTCCGGCCGAGTGGAATTGCAGGCGCAATTGTTCGGCGGTCCGAAAGACCCGAAAGTCCTCGGCGTGATCCTTAACAAGGTCAAAACCGATGAAAGCATGGAGGCTTTCGCTTCGCGTTTGAAGGAACACTCACCGTTGCTGCGCAGTGGCGATTTCCGTCTGCTGGGTTGCATCCCGTTCCAGCCGGAATTGAACGCCCCGCGCACTCGCGACGTTGCCGACCTGATGGGCGCGCAGATTCTCAATGCCGGCGATTACGAAACCCGGCGAATGACCAAAATCATCATCTGCGCCCGCACCATGCGCAACACCGTGGAGCTGCTCAAGCCCGGCGTGCTGGTGGTAACGCCCGGTGATCGCGACGACATCATCCTCGCCGTCAGCCTCGCCGCCATGAATGGCGTGCCGCTGGCCGGCCTGTTGCTGACCAGCGACACCCTGCCCGACCCGCGCATCATGGACCTGTGCCGTGGCGCCTTGCAGGCGGGCCTGCCGGTGTTGTCGGTGAGCTCTGGCTCCTACGACACCGCCAACCAATTGAACGGTTTGAACAAGGAAATCCCGATCGACGACCGCGAGCGCGCGGAGATCATCACCGATTTCGTTGCCAGCCACCTCGACGCCAAGTGGCTGCACCAACGCTGCGGCACGCCACGGGAAATGCGCCTGTCGCCCGCCGTGTTCCGTTATCAATTGATCCAGCGCGCCCAGGCTGCCAACAAACGCATCGTCCTGCCCGAAGGCAGCGAGCCGTTGACCGTGCAAGCCGCGGCGATCTGTCAGGCGCGCGGCATTGCCCGTTGCGTCTTGCTGGCGAAACCGGCAGACGTCGAAGCCGTGGCTCGCGCCCAAGGCATCGAGTTGCCGCCGGGACTGGAAATCCTCGACCCGGACCTGATCCGCGAGCGCTACGTCGAGCCGATGGTTGCCCTGCGCAAAACCAAAAGCCTCAACGCACCGATGGCCGAGCAGCAACTGGAAGACACCGTGGTGATCGGCACCATGATGCTGGCGCTGGATGAAGTCGATGGCCTCGTCTCCGGGGTCATTCACTCCACCGCCAACACCATCCGCCCGGCCTTGCAGCTGATCAAGACCGCGCCGGGCTGCACGTTGGTGTCGTCAGTGTTCTTCATGCTCTTCCCCGAGGAAGTGCTGGTCTACGGCGACTGCGTGATGAACCCGCACCCGAGCGCCAGCGAACTGGCAGAGATCGCGCTGCAAAGCGCCGACTCGGCAGCCGCATTCGGCATCACCCCACGCGTGGCGATGATCAGCTACTCCAGCGGTGAATCGGCCAGCGGTGAAGAAGTCGAGAAGGTGCGCGAAGCGACGTTGCTCGCCCACGAACAACAAAACTCGCTGCTGATCGACGGCCCATTGCAATACGACGCCGCTGCCAACGAAACCGTTGCCCGGCAACTGGCGCCGAACAGCCAGGTCGCCGGTCGCGCCACGGTATTCGTGTTCCCCGACCTCAATACCGGCAACACCACCCACAAAGCCGTGCAGCGCAGCGCCGACTGCGTCAGCCTCGGGCCGATGCTGCAAGGCCTGCGCAAACCGGTGAACGACCTGCCGCGCGGCGCGCAAGTCGACGACATCGTCTACACCATCGCGTTGACCGCGATTCAAGCTGCCAACCGACCTTTGGATCTTTAAATGCTGGATTCCCTACCTGCACCGCTGCGAGGCATTATTGCCTCGCTGCTGTTGGCACTGAACACGATTGCCTGCTGCACACCGCTGTTCATCGTGGCGATTTTCAAACTGCTATTGCCCTTCCCCGCCGCCCAGCGTTTTACCGATTGGCTGATGAGCCATATCCACGAAGCCTGGATCAGCAACAACAAAGCGTGGATGGACTTGCTCGGACACACGCGCTGGAAACTCAGCGGCCTGGAAGGTCTGGACTACCAGCACTCGTATTTGATCACCAGCAACCACCAGAGCTGGGTCGACATCATGGTGTTGCAATACGTGCTGAACCGGAAGATTCGCCCGCTGAAGTTCTTCCTCAAACAGGAACTGATCTGGGTCCCGGTGATTGGCCTGGCGTGGTGGGCGCTCGGCTTTCCATTCATGAAGCGCTACTCCAAGGCCTACCTGGAGAAACACCCGGAGAAGAAAGGCAAAGACCTGGCGACCACCCGCAAGACCTGCGACAAGTTCCGCCATAACCCGGTGGGGATTTTCAACTTCGTCGAAGGCACGCGCTTCACCGACGGCAAGCATGCCCAGCAGAAATCGCCGTTCAAGCATCTACTCAAGCCCAAGGCTGGCGGCATTGCGTTTGTACTGGATGCCATGGGTGAGCAGCTGGAAGCCATCGTCAACGTGACCATTCACTACCCGGCCGGGCGTCCCGGTTACTGGGATCTGCTGTGCGGGAACGTGAAGGACGTGGTGGTGCACTTTCAGGAGCTGAAGATTCCGCCGCAGTTCATCGGCAAGAACTACGACCAGGACGGCGAGTATCGATTGCAGTTTCAGGGCTGGATCAACCAGTTGTGGCAGGACAAGGATGCGTTGCTTGCACAGATGCACCGCGAGTATCCGAGGACATAAGATCAAAAGATCGCAGCCTTCGGCAGCTCCTACAGGGGCCTGGCGTACACTTGTAGGAGCTGCCGAAGGCTGCGATCTTGGCGATTTCAGGGACAAAAAAACCCGCCGATGATCACTCATCGGCGGGTTTTTTATTAACGGCTAACGCTTAGATCGCGCCACGCTTGCGCAGCAGATCCAGCACTTGCTTGACGCTTTCTTCCAGCGACAGCGACTGGGTATCGACCACGAGGTCGGCGTCCAGCGGCACGTCGTACGGGAAGGAATCGCCCGGGATGTTATCCCCGGCCGCCGCGTACAAGCCTTGTGGGTCACGCTCGGCACAGACCGTCGGCGAGGCCTGGACGTAGACCGTCAGCAGACGCTCCTTGCCGATCAGTTCCCGGGCTTGCTCACGACCTTCAGCACTCGGCGCAACAAACGCAGCCAAGGTCAGCAGACCCGCTTCGTTGAACTGACGCGCAACGTGCGCGGCACGACGCCAGTTCTCGGTACGCCCGGCGCGATCCTGTGGCAGACCTTTGTTCAGGTCGTGACGCAGGTTCTGACCGTCGAGTACAAACACCGCACGGCCCATGTCAAACAGTTTGCGTTCAACCGCGTAAGCCAAGGTGCTTTTGCCGGCGCCCGACAAGCCGCTGAACAACACGGTGGCCGGTTGCTGGCCGAAGCGCTGGGCGCGTTCTTCGGTGGCGACGTGCGCCAGTTTGCCGTGATGCGTGCTGGTGCCATGGCTCAACGGCTGAGCGATGATCATGCCGGCCGCGACAGTGCCATTGGTCAAACGATCGATGACGATGAACGAACCAGTAGTGCGGTTGCTCGCGTAGCCGTCCAAAGCGATGGCCGCGTCGAGGCTGACCTTGACCCGGCCGATCTCGTTCAGGTTCAACGAACTGGCCGGACCTTCTTCCAGGGTGTTCACGTCAACGCGGTTGACGATGCTGGTGATCGAACCCGGCACGTAACTCGTGGCGCGCTTGATGTCGTATTTCTTACCCGGCAGCATCGGCTCTTCGGCCATCCACACCAGCATGGCGTCGAAGGCGTCGGTCACTTGTGGCTGGTTATCAGCATGCACCAGCAAGTCGCCGCGGGAGATGTCGATCTCGTCTTCCATGGTCAGCGTCACCGCTTGACCAGGACCGGCGTGCTCCAGCTCACCTTCGAAGGTGACGATGGACTTCACGCGGCTGCTCTTGCCCGACGGCAGCACAACGACTTCGTCGCCCTTGTGCACTACGCCGCTGGCCAGGGTGCCGGCGAAACCACGGAAGTTCAGGTTCGGACGGTTGACGTACTGCACCGGGAAACGCAGGTCGGTGTAGTTGCGGTCGTTGGCGATCTCGACGGTCTCGAGAATTTCCATCAGCGACTGGCCGGTGTACCACGGCGACCGCTCGGACTTGTTCACCACGTTGTCGCCCTTGAGGGCAGACATCGGCACGAAGGCCATGGTGGTCGGCTTGAACGCGATGCCTTCGGCGAACTTCAGGTAATCGGCCTTGATCGACTCGAAGACTGTTTCGTCGAAGCCGTTGAGGTCCATCTTGTTGATGGCGACAACGATGTGCTTGATGCCGAGCAACGAGGCAATGAAGCTGTGGCGACGGGTCTGGGTCTGCACGCCGTAACGGGCGTCGACCAGGATGATCGCCAGGTCACAGGTGGATGCACCGGTGGCCATGTTGCGGGTGTACTGCTCATGGCCAGGGGTGTCGGCGATGATGAATTTGCGTTTGGCGGTGGAGAAATAACGGTAAGCGACATCGATGGTGATGCCCTGCTCCCGCTCGGCCTGCAGGCCGTCGACCAGCAATGCCAGGTCGATGTCATCGCCAGTAGTGCCGACTTTTTTCGAGTCGCGGGTAATGGCTTCCAGGTGATCTTCGTAGATCATTTTGGAGTCGTGCAGCAGGCGCCCGATCAGGGTGCTCTTGCCGTCGTCGACGTTGCCACAGGTCAGAAAGCGCAGCATTTCCTTGCGTTCGTGCTGGCCCAGGTAGGCGAGGATGTCCTCGCTGATCAAATCAGATGCGTGCGACATGACAACCCCTTAGAAATAACCCTGACGTTTCTTTTCTTCCATCGAGCCTGCGCCATCGTGATCGATGACCCGGCCCTGGCGTTCGGAAGTTCGCGTCAGGAGCATTTCCTGAATGATGTCGGTCAGGCTGATGGCCTCGGACTCGACCGCACCGGTCAACGGGTAGTCGCCGAGTGTACGGAAACGGACCTTCTTTTTGACGATACGCGCCTTGTCTTCATCGCTCAGGTGATTGAGCAGACGTTCGTCGTCAATCATGATCCAGGTGCCATTCATCTCGATGACGTCGCGCTCGGCAGCGAAATACAGCGGCACAATCGGGATGCCTTCGAGGTAGATGTACTGCCAGATGTCCAGCTCGGTCCAGTTCGACAAAGGGAACACGCGGATCGATTCGCCCTTGTTGACCTTGCCGTTGTAGACGTTCCACAACTCGGGACGCTGGTTTTTCGGGTCCCAGCGGTGCTTGGTGTCGCGGAAGGAATACACGCGCTCTTTGGCACGGGACTTCTCTTCGTCACGACGGGCACCACCGAAAGCGGCATCGAAACCGTACTTGTCGAGAGCCTGCTTGAGGCCTTCGGTTTTCATGATATCGGTGTGCTTGGCGCTGCCGTGGGTCAGCGGGTTGATGCCCTGCGCAACACCCTCGGGATTCACGTGCACGATCAGGTCCAGGCCGAGTTCTTCGACCATACGGTCGCGGAACGCGTACATTTCCTTGAACTTCCACCGGGTGTCGACGTGCATCACCGGGAACGGCAGTTTGCCCGGGAAGAATGCCTTGCGCGCAAGGTGCAGCATCACGGCGGAGTCTTTACCGACGGAGTACAGCATCACCGGGTTATCGAACTCGGCGGCGACCTCGCGGATGATGTGGATGCTTTCGGCCTCCAGCTGTTTCAGATGCGTCAGTTTGTCGACCATGGCTACTCACGAAAACGATCTTATGGACGGCCAGCGGGCCGTGTTCGAGCGGGGAATCCTAGCACAGCGACCTCTTCTAATCAGGACGCCGACTAGATCGAAAGGGTATATGAATATACCCCCTCGTTTGGGCAGTGCAGACCACTGTGGGAGCGAGCTTGCTCGCGATAGCGGTTCCACATTCAACGATGGTTTCGACTGAGCCACCGCCATCGCGAGCAAGCTCGCTCCCACAGGAGATTGAGGTGTGTTTGGCAGATCCGTTTTCAGATGGGGTTCGGGCAATCGATGAAGATGTGCTCAAGGGCAAAGCGCCGCGCCAGATAATCCCCGAGTGCCTGCACGCCATAGCGCTCGGTGGCGTGATGGCCGGCGGCGATGAAGCTGATGTTGTTTTCCCGGGCGCTGTGGAAGGTCTGCTCGGACGCCTCACCGCTTATGTACAAGTCGACGCCAGCCAACACGGCCTGATCGATGTAACCCTGACCGCCACCGGTGCACCAGCCAACGCGGCGAATCATCTCGCTGCCTTCGATCAGCAACGGCTCGCGGCCCATGACTTCTTGTACGCGACGGGCAAAATCGCGGGCCGTCACCGGTTCGTTCAATGAACCGACCAGGCCGACAACTTTGAGATTGTCCGGGTCCAATGGGCCTTCCACAGTGATATCGAGCTGACGTGCCAGCTGCACGTTATTGCCGACTTCCGGGTGCAGATCCAGCGGCAGATGGTAGGACAACAGGCTGATATCGTGCTTGAGCAAGGTTTTCAACCGACGCTGCTTCATGCCGGTGATGCACGGATTCTCGCCTTTCCAGAAATAGCCGTGATGCACCAGTACCAGGTCGGCGCTGGCTTCCACAGCGGCGTCGAGCAATGCCTGGCTGGCGGTGACGCCACTGACGATGCGCATCACCTGCGGCCGGCCTTCGACCTGCAGCCCGTTGGGGCAGTAATCGGCAATCTTTGCACTGTTAAGGTAACGGTCGGCTTCTTCGACCAGGGTGCTCAAGGCGACGGCCATAAAAGACTCCTAAATATCCCGTTCAGAGGCACGCTTCGCCTCGTATAATGCGCGACATTATGGGCGGTCTCATACCGCCTGCAACCTCTCAGGACGTGCTTAATGCTCAAGGCGCTGCGTTTTTCCGGCTGGCCGCTGTTGGCCGGCGTGCTTATTGCTCTGTTAATCATCCAGCGTTACCCGCAGTGGGTCGGACTTCCGAGCCTCGACGTCAACATGCAGCAAGCCCCGCAAACCACCACCATGCAACAGGGTCCGGTGTCCTATGCCGACGCAGTGACCACGGCCGCGCCGTCGGTGGTCAACCTGTACACCACCAAAGTCATCAACAAACCGAACCATCCGCTGTTCGAGGACCCGCAGTTCCGCCGCTTCTTCGGCGACAACTCGCCCAAACAGAAGCGCATGGAATCGAGCCTCGGCTCCGGCGTGATCATGAGCCCGGAAGGTTACCTGCTGACCAACAACCACGTGACCACCGGTGCCGACCAGATCGTGGTGGCGCTCAAGGACGGTCGTGAAACCCTGGCCCGAGTGATCGGCAGCGACCCGGAAACCGACCTTGCAGTATTGAAAATCGATTTGAAGAACTTGCCTTCGATCACTGTTGGGCGTTCCGACAACATCCGCATCGGCGACGTGGCCCTGGCCATCGGCAACCCGTTCGGTGTCGGCCAGACCGTGACCATGGGCATCATCAGTGCTACCGGGCGTAATCAGCTGGGCTTGAACAACTACGAAGACTTCATTCAGACCGACGCTGCGATCAACCCCGGCAACTCCGGCGGTGCGCTGGTGGATGCCAACGGCAACCTGACCGGCATCAACACGGCGATCTTCTCCAAGTCCGGCGGTTCGCAGGGCATCGGTTTCGCAATCCCGGTGAAACTGGCCATGGAGGTGATGAAGTCGATTATCGAACACGGCCAGGTGATTCGCGGCTGGCTCGGTATCGAAGTGCAGCCGTTGAGCCAGGAACTGGCGGAATCGTTTGGCCTGTCGGGGCGTCCGGGCATTGTGGTCGCGGGTATTTTCCGTGACGGTCCGGCGCAGAAGGCCGGCCTGCAACTGGGTGACGTGATCCTCAGCATCGACGGCGAACCGGCCGGCGATGGTCGTCGTTCGATGAACCAGGTCGCGCGGATCAAACCGACCGACAAGGTCACGATCCAGGTGATGCGCAACGGCAAAGAGCTCAAGCTCACCGCCGAGATCGGTTTGCGTCCGCCGCCTGCGCCGGTCAAAGAGAAAGAAGAAGAGTAAGCCACCAGCACAAGACCACTGTGGGAGCGAGCTTGCTCGCGATAGCGGTTTAACAGTCAACGATGATGTTGAATGTTATGGCCTCATCGCGAGCAAGCTCGCTCCCACAGGATCGGGGGATGCTTTAGAGAGTGCCCAAGCCGTCGATCAACGCCTGATTCTGCTCCGGCGTGCCAATCGAAATCCGTAGGAACTGGGCAATCCGCTCCTGCTTGAAGTGCCGAACGATCACGCCTTGCTCACGCAACTTCGCCGCCAGCCCCGCCGCATCGTGTTTCGGATGACGGGCGAAAATGAAGTTCGCCGCCGACGGCAGCACTTCAAAACCCTTCCCTTCCAATTGCGCAACGACCCACTCACGATTCTCGATGACTAACCGGCAGGTCTTGTCGAAGTACTCACGATCTTCGAACGCTGCGGCTGCACCGACATTCGCCAGACGATCCAGCGGATAGGAGTTGAAGCTGTTCTTGATCCGCTCCAGCGCCTCGATCAGGTCCGGATGCCCCACCGCCAGACCCACCCGCAGGCCGGCCAGCGAACGGGACTTGGACAGGGTCTGGGTCACCAGCAGGTTCGGATAACGGTCCACCAGGCTGATCGCCGTCTCACCACCGAAGTCGATGTAAGCCTCATCCACCACGACCACTGAATCCGGGCTGGCCTTGAGGATTTGCTCCACGGCATCCAGCGCCAACAGGCAGCCAGTCGGTGCGTTCGGATTGGGGAAGATGATCCCGCCGTTCGGCTTGGCGTAGTCCGCCGGGTTGATCTGGAACTGCTCGTCCAGCGGCACCGCGTCGAAGGTGATGCCGTACAACCCGCAGTAAACCGGATAGAAGCTGTAGCTGATGTCCGGGAACAGGACTGGATTATCATGTTGCAGCAAACCGTGAAAAATGTGCGCCAGGACTTCATCGGAACCGTTGCCGAGAAACACCTGATTGCTCTGCACGCCGTAGTACTTGGCGACCGCTTGCTTGAGCACATCACTGTTCGGGTCCGGGTACAGACGCAAATTGTCGTTCAGTTCGGTCTGCATCGCCGCCAAGGCTTTTGGCGATGGTCCGTACGGGTTTTCGTTGGTGTTGAGCTTCACCAGTTTCGCCAGTTTCGGCTGCTCGCCCGGTACATAAGGCACCAGATTCTTGACGAACGGGCTCCAGAATTTACTCATGCTCAGTTCCCCTTTTGCTCGTCAATGATGCGGTATTCGGCACTGCGCGCGTGAGCGGTCAGCGACTCGCCACGGGCCAGCACGGAAGCGGTTTTGCCCAGTTCCGACGCACCCTGCTCGGAGCAGAAGATGATCGACGAACGCTTCTGGAAGTCGTACACACCCAGCGGCGAGGAGAAACGCGCGGTGCCGGAGGTTGGCAACACGTGGTTCGGACCGGCGCAGTAGTCGCCCAAGGCTTCGGAGGTGTGACGGCCCATGAAGATCGCGCCAGCGTGGCGAATCTTCGGCAGCCAGGCCTGCGGATCAGCAACGGACAACTCAAGGTGTTCCGGCGCGATGCGGTTGGCCACTTCGATGGCTTGGTCCATGTCGCGGACCTTGATCAGCGCACCACGGCCATTGATCGACGTTTCGATGATCTCGGCGCGTTCCATGGTCGGCAGCAGTTTGGCGATGCTGGCGGCCACCTTGTCGAGGAACTCGGCGTCCGGGCTGACCAGAATCGCCTGGGCGTCTTCGTCGTGCTCGGCTTGGGAGAACAGGTCCATGGCAATCCAGTCCGGATCAGTCTGGCCGTCGCAGACAACGAGGATTTCGGATGGGCCGGCGATCATGTCGATGCCGACCTGGCCGAACACGTGGCGCTTGGCGGTGGCGACATAGATGTTGCCCGGACCGACCACCTTGTCGACCTTCGGCACGCTTTCGGTGCCGTAAGCCAGCGCGGCGACCGCTTGAGCGCCGCCGATGGTGAACACGCGGTCGACGCCGGCGATGCAGGCTGCGGCCAGCACCAGCTCGTTGATTTCGCCACGAGGCGTCGGTACCACCATGATCACTTCGGTCACACCGGCCACCTTGGCCGGAATCGCGTTCATCAGCACCGAGGAAGGATAAGACGCCTTGCCGCCCGGTACGTACAGGCCGGCGCGATCCAGCGGCGTGACCTTCTGACCCAGCACGGTGCCGTCGGCTTCGGTGTAGCTCCAGGATTCCTGCTTCTGTTTCTCGTGGTAGCTGCGTACTCGGGACGCGGCTTTTTCCAGCGCTTCACGCTGAGGTACGGTGATGCGGGTCAGGGCCAGTTCCAGGCGTTCACGAGGCAGGATCAGGTCCGCCATGGACGCGACTTGCAGGCCGTCGAACTTCTGGGTGAATTCCACCAGCGCCGCATCGCCACGCTCGCGCACGGCCTTGATGATGTCCAGCACCCGCTGATTGACCGAGTCGTCAGACACACTTTCCCAGCTCAGCAGATGATCCAGATGATGTGCGAAATCCGGGTCAGCAGCGTTGAGTCGGCGAATTGCAGTCGGTGCGGTCATAGCGAGAGCCTCATAGAATTGGCAAAAACTCAGGCGCCCTAACTTAGCAGTCGTTTCCGCTTGGGCACCTGAGAATTCTGGCTATGAGGCGGATAGACGGGCGCGGTTTATGGCCGCGCGGGTGAGTCAGCCGCGGTGTCGAGACTCCACTGCCTTGCGCAGGGTGTCGATCAACGCCTGGATACGGGCGTGCTGCATTTTCATTGAAGCTTTGTTCACGATCAGCCGGGAGCTGATGTCGGCAATGAAATCCTGGGGTTCCAGGCCATTGGCGCGCAGGGTGTTGCCGGTGTCGACCACGTCGATGATCTTGTCTGCCAGGCCGATCAGCGGCGCCAGTTCCATCGAGCCATAAAGCTTGATGATGTCGACCTGACGGCCCTGTTCGGCGTAGTAGCGCTTGGCAACGTTGACGAATTTGGTCGCCACACGCAGGCGGCCCTTGGGCTCGACATCGCCGACACGGCCGGCGGTCATCAGCTTGCAGAGGGCAATTCGCAGGTCCAATGGCTCGTACAGGCCCTGGCCGCCATATTCCATCAGCACATCTTTACCGGCGACGCCCAGGTCCGCGGCACCATGTTCGACGTAAGTCGGCACATCGGTGGCGCGCACGATCAACAGGCGTACATCGGCCTGAGTCGTGGGGATGATCAGCTTGCGGCTCTTGTCCGGATTCTCGGTCGGCACGATGCCCGCTTCAGCCAGAAGCGGCAGGGTGTCGTCAAGGATGCGGCCCTTGGACAGTGCGATGGTCAACATGGGAAACGTCAGTCCTTATCAGGCTACTGATGCCCGGTCGCAAATGGCGCCGGACACACATCGAGCCGGTAACCGGCTCGACTTGAAACGAAACCAACGGGCACGTCCCTGTGCCCATGCAACAGAAACTAGCCCGGTACGCGGCGGATCTTGGCGCCGAGCATCTGCAGTTTCTCTTCGATGCACTCGTAACCACGGTCGATGTGGTAGATGCGATCGATCAGGGTGTCACCTTCAGCGATCAACGCCGAGATCACCAGGCTGGCCGAAGCACGCAGGTCGGTGGCCATGACTGGCGCGCCCTTGAGCTTTTCGATGCCGGTAACGATGGCAGTGTTGCCTTCGACCTGGATGTGAGCGCCCATGCGGTGCAGTTCGTAAACGTGCATGAAGCGGTTTTCGAAGATCGTCTCGATCACAGCGCCCGTGCCTTCGGCAATGGCGTTGAGGGAGATGAACTGCGCCTGCATGTCGGTCGGGAACGCCGGATACGGAGCGGTGCGCACGTTAACGGCTTTTGGCCGCTTGCCGTGCATGTTCAGCTCGATCCAGTCTTCGCCGCAGGTGATTTCGGCACCCGATTCCTTGAGTTTCTCAAGAACGGCTTCGAGGATGGTCGGATCGGTGTCCTTGACCTTCACACGGCCGCCGGTCACAGCAGCGGCGACCAGGTAAGTGCCGGTCTCGATACGGTCAGGCATTACTTTGTAAGTGGTCGGGTGCAGACGCTCGACGCCATCGATGGTGATGGTGTCGGTGCCGGCGCCAGTGATCTTGGCGCCCATGGCGTTCAGGAAGTTCGCCAGGTCGATGACTTCAGGCTCGCGAGCGGCGTTTGCCAGAACACTGCGACCCTTGGCCAGAGCGGCCGCCATCATAATGTTTTCGGTACCGGTCACACTGACGGTGTCGAAGAAGAAGTGCGCACCGCGCAGGCCACCTTCAGGCGCCTTGGCCTTGATGTAGCCGCCTTCGACGTCGATGACCGCGCCCATGGCTTCGAGGCCACGAATGTGCAGGTCAACCGGACGCGAACCAATGGCGCAACCGCCAGGCAGTGCGACTTCGGCTTCACCGAAACGGGCAACCATCGGGCCTAGCACCAGGATCGACGCACGCATGGTTTTCACCAGTTCGTACGGAGCGATCAGGGTCTTGATGGTGCGCGGGTCGATTTCGACGCTGAGTTTCTCGTCGATCACCGGCTCGATGCCCATACGACCGAACAGCTCGATCATGGTGGTGATGTCGTGCAGGTGCGGCAGGTTGGCTACGGTCACCGGGCCATCGCACAGCAAGGTTGCAGCCAGGATCGGCAGGGCAGAGTTCTTTGCCCCGGAGATGCGGATTTCGCCATCAAGACGAACGCCACCGGTAATAATCAATTTATCCATAAGAATCTCGACGCCCTTGGGCTCAGGTGCGCTCGGCCCAGGCCGCGCTGCTGAAAAATTTCATAGTGACCGCATGGATGCTGCCATCGGTGATCCATGGGTTCAAATGGGCATAGATCTGCTGCTGACGCTTCACCGGGCTCAACGCCGCCAGTTCATCGCTAATCACGTTCAGCTGAAAGTTGCAGCCTTCGCCCTCAACTTCTACCTGAGTTCCGGGCAGCTTTCCTTCAAGGAAGCTCTTCACTTCTACGGCCTGCATGCTCAACCTCAATCGGCGCCCTGTGCGCGCGGGTCGGACATCATACAAAAAAGCCCCGCGCCTGCGAACCCCGCGAAGCAGGACTCTGACGGGGGGCTTCTTTATAGATGCGGTTAGGGATGCGCCAACAGCTCGGTCAATTCGCTGACCTGAGCGATTTCGCGCATGTCTTCTGGCATCCCACGGATGCTCAACGCCTTGCCGGCCGCCTCTGCATCACGCATGAAGCACAGCAGCAGCGACAAGCCGACACTGCTGGACTTCAACACTGCCGAGCAATCGACCACCAGTGCAGCGGCCTTGCTGGACTTGATCAGCGCCTGCCCCTGCTTGCGCAAGCCGGGGCCGGTGCGGTAATCCAGCATGCCGCTAAGTGTCAGCTCGCCGGATTCGCTCATGCGAATGGCCGACACACTCATTGAGCTTGCGTCTCGGTGGTTTGCTTCTGACTGGCTTCCTTGGCTTTGGCGACTTCCCCGGCCCAACCATTGATGGTCTTGTCCAGGTCGTTGCCATTGCGCTGCATCGCATCAGCGAACTGATCACGGAACAGCTTGCCAATGTTAATGCCGTTGATGATCACGTTGCGCAGTTTCCACTCGCCATTGATCTTTTCGAGTGTGTAAGACACAGGATAAATCGCGCCGTTGCTGCCTTTGACCGTCATGGCGACGCTTGTACGATCTCCCGACTCATCCTTGGCAGGGTCGACGACGATCCCCTGATTGTTGTATTCGAGCAAAGCGTTGCCATAGAACTGGAACAGACCCTTTTTGAAGTTTTCTTCAAAGGTCTTCATTTGCGCAGGCGTGGCTTTGCGCGAGTACTTGACCGTCATGATGCTCTTGGAAATGCCCTCGGCATCCACAACAGGTCCGACGATGCTGTCCAGCGCGGCATAGAAGTCTTTCGGATCCTGCTTGTACTTCTCTTTATTGGTCGCCAGATCGGCAAGTAACCGATTGGTGGTGTCCTGTACCAGTTCGTGCGCGGAAGGCGCCGCCACGGCGTTAGCCATCAACGGCAGGGCCGCGAGTAATACCAACAGGCCACGTCGCAAGGTAGAGATCATTTAAAAGCTCCTCATTTGGCGTCTTTACTAACGGTATTGAGCAGAAATTTACCGATCAGGTCTTCGAGTACCAGCGACGACTGCGTGTCGTGGATGGTTCCACCATCCTTGAGCAAGCCTTCTTCGCCGCCCACGCTGAGACCGATGTACTTCTCGCCCAACAGCCCAGCGGTCAGGATAGATGCAGTGGAGTCAGTCGGCAGGTTATCTACGCGTTTTTCCAGCTGCATGGTCACTCGACCGGTGAAACTGTCGCGGTCCAGATCGATCGCCGTGACCTTGCCGATGGTCACACCGGCCATGGTCACTTTAGCTCTGACAGTCAAACCGGCGATATTGTCGAAATACGCATAAAGTTTATAAGTGTCGGTCGTTGCGCTCGGGGACAGGCCACTCACCCGCAACGCCAGCAACAGCAAAGCCAGGATGCCAGCCAGCAAGAAAAGGCCGACACCGATTTCCAGGGTGCGGTTTTGCATCAGAAATCTCCAAACATCAAGGCGGTCAGAATAAAGTCCAGGCCGAGTACAGCCAAAGAGGCATACACCACGGTCTTGGTAGTGGCACGACTGATCCCCTCGGAAGTGGGCTCGCAGTCATAGCCTTGGAATACGGCGATCCAGGTCACGACAAAGGCGAAAACGATGCTTTTGATAATGCCGTTGAGCACATCGTCTGCAAAGGTCACGCTGTTCTGCATGTTGGACCAGTAGGAACCTTCATAGACACCCAGCCAGTCGACGGCCACCCACGAACCACCCCAGATTCCCACCACGCTGAAGATCATCGCCAGCACTGGCAGGGAAATGAAGCCGGCCCACAGGCGCGGGGCAATGATGTACTTGAGCGGGTCGACACCAATCATTTCCAGACTGGACAACTGCTCGGTGGACTTCATGTTGCCGATTTCGGCAGTCAATGCCGAACCGGCGCGCCCGGCGAACAACAATGCCGTGACCACGGGACCCAGTTCACGCAACAGCGTCAGCGCAACCATCTGGCCGACCGCCTGCTCCGAACCATAGCTGGATAGGATATTGAAGCCTTGCAGCGCCAGCACCATGCCGATGAATACCCCGGAGACCACGATGATCACCAGGGACATTACGCCCACCGAATGCAGTTGCTTGATCAGCAAGCCAAAACCGCCGCCAATGCCGCCACGGCCAAGCAAGGCATGAAACAGGAATATCGCCGAACGGCCGAACACCCCCAGCACGTCAATGCCAGAGTGGCCGAACCGGCGAACCCGTTCTATTAGTGAAATCTTGCGCATCAACGCTGCCCCAGAAGATCTGCGCGGTAATCCGTCGCTGGAAAGTGATAGGCGACCGGACCGTCAGGCTCGCCTGTCATGAATTGACGGATGCGTGGCTCCTGCGAGTTCATCAGCTCCTCGGGAGTGCCCTGCCCCAACACCTGGCCTTCGCCGACGACATAGATGTAATCGGCGATGCTCGCGGTCTCGGCCAGGTCGTGGGAGACCACGATACTGGTGATGCCCAGCGCATCGTTGAGCAGGCGGATCAGGCGCACCAGCACACCCATGGCAATGGGGTCCTGGCCGACAAAGGGCTCGTCATACATGAGGATTTGCGGATCGAGGGCAATCGCCCGAGCCAGAGCGACGCGACGCTTCATGCCGCCGGACAACTCGTCAGGCATCAGGTCGATGGCGCCACGCAAGCCCACGGCCTGCAATTTGAGCAGGACAATGTCCCGGATCATTTCTTCCGGCAGTTCGGTATGAACGCGTAGCGGAAAGGCGACGTTCTCGAACACATCGAGATCGGTGAACAGTGCACCACTCTGAAACAGCACGCCCATGTGCTTTCGCGCATCGAACAGATCACTGCGCGACAGTTTCGGCAGGTTCTGTCCATTGACCCAGACTTCGCCTTTGGTGGGCCGCAACTGTGCGCCCATCAGCCGCAACAGCGTAGTCTTGCCACACCCGGAAGGCCCCATGATGCCGGTGACCTTGCCGCGCGGGATACGTATATCGACGTTATTGAAAATGCTGCGCGTTCCGCGCTTGAAGGTCAGTCCCTTCAGCTCGACCGCGTAGGCTTTATCGGCACTCATCTAAACTCCTTGCGATGCAGCCTCTCACTCGGACGCCTGGCTTTCTGACGAAAGCACATACCTCCCGGGCAGGCCGAACTGGCGGCGAACTATATCACTGCAAAGGCCAAGCGCCCAAGGCCCAAGCCGGGCCATGTTGAGCAACATGACGGGGTAAAAGCTTCTATTCAGGGGTATTCGGTAACAGGGAATGACAAAGCGCGACGAACTTGCGTGAGGGTTTCGATCATTACCGTTATAATCGCCGCCTTTTCATCAGGCTATACGATTTCTGACATGAGCCAATCCAGCGACCTGATTCAATCAGCACAACGCACCATCCGCCTCGAACTGGAAGCCGTACAAGGCTTGTTGCCCCGTATCGACGCAGATTTCGTACGCGCTTGCGAGATGATTCTGGCCAGCAAAGGGCGCGTGGTCGTGGTCGGCATGGGCAAATCGGGGCACATCGGCAACAAGATCGCCGCCACCCTGGCCAGTACCGGCACCACGGCTTTTTTCGTGCACCCGGCCGAAGCCAGCCACGGCGATATGGGCATGATCACCCGCGACGACATCATCCTGGCGCTGTCGAACTCCGGCTCCACCAATGAAATCGTCACCCTGCTGCCGCTGATCAAGCGCCTGGGCATTCAATTGATCAGCATGACCGGCAACCCTGATTCACCGCTGGCGAAGGCTGCCGAGGTCAACCTCAACGTACACGTCGAGCACGAAGCCTGTCCGCTCAACCTGGCACCGACCTCGTCGACCACTGCCGCGCTGGTCATGGGCGACGCCCTGGCCGTTGCGCTGCTGGAAGCCCGTGGTTTTACCGCTGAAGATTTCGCCTTTTCCCACCCCGGCGGCGCGCTTGGCCGACGCCTGCTGCTGAAAGTGGAAACCGTCATGCACGCCGGCGCAGAACTGCCCCAGGTGCAACGTGGCACGCTACTCAAGGACGCCTTGATGGAAATGACCCGCAAGGGCCTGGGCATGACCGCGATTGTGGAGGCCGACGGCAAACTGGCCGGGATCTTCACGGACGGCGACTTGCGCCGCACCCTTGACCGGACCATCGACATCCACCATACGACCATTGACGAGGTCATGACCGTTCACGGCAAGACCGCCCGTCCCGATATGCTGGCAGCCGAAGCCCTGAAAATCATGGAAGACCATCGAATCAACGCGCTGGTGGTAGTCGACAAGGAAGACCGTCCAATCGGCGCCTTCAACCTGTCCGACCTGCTGCGCGCAGGAGTAATGTGATGAGCACCGACCTGCTGCAACGCGGCAAGAACATCAAACTGGCGGTTTTCGACGTCGATGGCGTACTGACCGACGGACGCCTGTACTTCCTCGAAGACGGCAGCGAATTCAAGACGTTCAACACCCTCGACGGCCAAGGCATCAAGATGTTGATGGCAGCCGGTGTGCAGACCGCTATCATCAGCGGCCGCAAGACCCCGGTGGTCGAGCGACGAGCGAAGAACCTCGGTATTCCACACGTGTACCAGGGGCGCGAAGACAAACTGGTGGTGCTCGACGAGCTTCTTGCCCAACTCAACCTAAGCTATGAACAAGTCGCCTACCTCGGCGACGACCTGCCGGACCTGCCGGTGATTCGCCGCGTCGGCTTGGGCATGGCGGTGGCAAACGCTGCCAGTTTCGTCCGTGAACACGCCCACGGCATCACCCAGGCCCGCGGTGGCGAGGGTGCCGCTCGCGAATTCTGCGAATTGATCCTGCGCGCGCAGGGCCGCCTTGATGCGGCAAACGCCGCGTACCTGTGAGCCAACTATGCTGAGCAAAAAGATTCGCAAATTCCTGGTGTTCGGTTGCATCGCAGCGATATTCGCGGCGGTCGGCTACTGGAACATCAGCCCGGAACGCTTCCTCGATCAGCCGGTGGCTAAGATCGATGAAACCGCGATCGACTATTACGCGATCAACGCCCACAGCGTGCAATACCTGCCGGACGGCAAACTGCAATACGAAATGACGTCCGACAAGGTTGAACACCTGAAAGCCACCGAAGTGACGCTGCTGACCAATCCCGACCTGAACATGTTCCGCGGCACCGAGTTTCCGTGGCATGTCCAGAGCGAGCACGGCGAAGTGAATCCCGACGGCACTCAGGTCGAACTGATTGACTCGGTGCGCATCACGCGCTTCGACGAGAAAAACCGCAAGACCCTGATTACTACCACCCGCATGACAGTGTTCCCGCAGCAGCAATATGCGCAGACCGAGCAACCCGTTAGAATCGACGGCGCTGGTGGTGTGTCGACTGGCAAGGGAATGAAAGCGTATTTGAAAGAAAGCAGGATACACCTGCTATCTAACGTAAGAGGACAGTATGAGGCTCGTTAAAACCCTCCCTATTTTGCTCGGTCTGAGCGCAGCACTGGGAAGCGTGAGCGCCTGGGCTCTGCCGAACGATCAAGAGCAGCCTATCCGCATCCAGGCCGACGATGCCCAACTGGACGACAAGAATGGTGTTGCCACCTATAAAGGTGACGTGATCATTACCCAGGGTTCGATGATTGTTAAAGGCAATACTGTGACCATCACCCGCACCCCGGCCGGCGACATCGACGTGGTGACTTCGGTGGGCAATCTGGCCTACTTCGAGCAGATGCAGACGGCTGGCGACACCAAACCTGTACAGGGCTGGGGTGTGACCATTCAGTACCACGCCTCGCAAAACCGCGTCGTGCTGATCGATAAGGCAAAAGTTGTCGACAAGGACAACAACGTCACCCAAGGCGAAAAAATCGTCTACGACACCGAGAAAAAGCTTGCGAGCGCTGGGCGCGCTACGGGCAGCAAGGTCACCGAGGCGCGTCCGCGTATCGATATGGTGATCCAGCCGAAGCCGAAAAACGACACGAAAAAGGCTCCGTAATGGCAACTCTGAAAGCTCAGCATCTGGCCAAGAGCTACAAGAGCCGCCAGGTCGTGCGCGACGTCAGCCTGTCGATCGACAGCGGTCAGATCGTCGGCCTGCTGGGTCCCAACGGCGCCGGCAAGACCACCTGCTTTTACATGATTGTCGGCCTGGTACAGGCCGATCAGGGCCGCGTACTGATTGACGACCTGGATGTCAGTCACCAGCCTATGCACGGTCGTGCGAAGGCCGGCATCGGCTATCTTCCGCAAGAAGCATCGATCTTCCGCAAACTCTCGGTAGCCGACAACATCATGGCGATCCTCGAGACCCGCAAGGAACTCGACAAGGCCGGTCGTCGCAAAGAGCTGGAAAGCCTGCTGCAGGAATTCCACATCAGCCACATCCGCGACAACCTCGGGATGAGCCTGTCCGGTGGTGAACGCCGCCGTGTGGAAATCGCCCGGGCACTGGCTACCAACCCGAAATTCATCCTGCTCGACGAACCGTTCGCCGGCGTGGACCCGATTTCGGTGGGTGACATCAAGCAGATCATCTATCACCTCAAGGCCAAAGGCATTGGCGTGCTGATCACTGACCACAATGTCCGTGAAACCCTGGATATCTGCGAAACCGCCTACATCGTCAACGATGGCCAGCTGATCGCCGAAGGTGACTCTGCCACCATCCTGGCCAACGACCTGGTCAAGGAAGTGTATCTGGGCCATGAGTTCCGCCTGTAAGCACTGAGGTGTCTGGCTGGTTGCTCGGCGCTTGTCTCGATAAAAAATCAACATTTTTTTATTGTTACAGTGCTCTAGGCAAACGCTGCAGTTTCGGGCATATAATTTGCTTATGTTTGGCGCTCCGGCGCCCTGTAGTGGATGGCGCATGTGCGCCGGCGAATAAGGTGTTAAGCCCCTGCCATGAAACCATCGCTAGTCTTGAGAATGGGCCAGCAGCTGACGATGACACCGCAGCTGCAACAGGCCATCCGCCTGCTCCAATTGTCGACCCTGGACCTGCAACAGGAAATCCAGGAGGCCCTGGAGTCCAATCCGATGCTCGAACGCCAGGAAGA
Source organism: Pseudomonas sp. LBUM1645 (assembly GCF_059716185.1). Taxonomy (NCBI): domain Bacteria; kingdom Pseudomonadati; phylum Pseudomonadota; class Gammaproteobacteria; order Pseudomonadales; family Pseudomonadaceae; genus Pseudomonas; species Pseudomonas sp. LBUM1645. Next base: position 969,666 of record NZ_CP166811.1, on the reverse strand, counting down.
AGGCGACGACTTCGATAACGCCGACCCCTTGGCCGACAAAGCCGAACAGCAACCCAACGCTGACATTCAGGAACCCTCCTACCAGGAAACCGCCCCGACGGTTGATAACCTCGAGGAAGGCGACTGGAACGAACGCATCCCCAACGAACTGCCCGTCGATACCGCGTGGGAAGACGTCTACCAGACCAGCGCCAGCAGCCTGCCGAGCAACGATGACGACGAGTGGGACTTCACCACCCGGACATCGGCCGGCGAAAGCCTGCAAAGCCACCTGCTGTGGCAACTGAACCTGGCCCCGATGTCCGACACCGATCGCCTGATCGCCGTGACCCTGATCGACTGCATCAACAATCAGGGCTACCTGGACGAAACCCTCGAGGAGATTCTCGAAGCCTTCGACCCGGAACTGGACATCGAACTGGACGAAATCGAAGCCGTCCTGCACCGCATCCAGCAATTCGAACCCGCTGGCATCGGCGCCCGCAACCTGGGCGAATGCCTGCTGCTGCAATTGCGTCAGTTGCCCGCCAAGACGCCTTGGCTGGTCGAGGCCAAACGCCTGGTCACCGATTACATCGACCTGCTTGGCAGCCGCGATTACAGCCAGCTGATGCGTCGCATGAAGCTCAAGGAAGACGAACTGCGCCAGGTGATTGAACTGGTGCAGAGCCTCAACCCGCGCCCAGGCTCGCAAATCGAGTCCAGCGAAGCCGAATACGTCGTTCCCGACGTGATCGTACGCAAGGACAACGAACGCTGGCTGGTAGAACTGAACCAGGAATCCGTGCCACGACTGCGGGTCAACGCTCAATACGCCGGTTTCGTGCGCCGCGCCGACACCAGCGCCGACAACACCTTCATGCGCAATCAGTTGCAAGAGGCCCGCTGGTTCATCAAGAGCCTGCAAAGCCGCAACGAAACCCTGATGAAAGTAGCCACTCAGATCGTCGAGCATCAGCGCGGCTTTCTTGAATACGGCGACGAAGCCATGAAACCGCTGGTCCTGCATGACATCGCCGAAGCGGTGGGCATGCACGAGTCGACGATTTCACGGGTGACCACGCAGAAATTCATGCATACCCCACGGGGCATATATGAACTGAAATACTTTTTCTCCAGCCACGTCAGCACCTCCGAGGGCGGTGAATGCTCGTCCACGGCGATCCGCGCGATCATCAAAAAACTGGTTGCCGCGGAAAATCAGAAAAAGCCGTTGAGTGACAGCAAGATCGCTGGTTTACTGGAGGCACAAGGCATTCAGGTGGCTCGCCGCACCGTCGCCAAGTACCGCGAATCCCTCGGGATCGCGCCTTCGAGCGAACGTAAGCGGTTGATGTAGAGCCACGCCACAGCGTTCCAGTGGCAGGCATTTCTGCCTGCCGCTTTATGCACTGGCAACGAAGGAGAAGCTGTATGCAAGTCAACATCAGTGGACACCAACTGGAAGTGACCGAACCTCTTCGCACCTACATCGGCGAAAAACTCGAACGATTAGAGAGGCATTTCGACAAGATCACCAACGTGCAAGTCACGATGACGGTCGAAAAGCTCAAGCAGAAAATCGAAGCCACGCTGCATATTCCCGGCAATGAAGTGGTCGCAAACGCGGAGCATACCGATATGTACGCGGCGATCGACGCACTGACCGACAAGCTGGATAAACAACTCAAAAAGCATAAGGAAAAGACCCAAAGCCTCCTCCAGGGCGCGACCGGTCGTTAACACTCCCAACCCATGATCCGACTTGAAAGCATCCTGACCCCCGGCCGTTCCCTCGTGAACGTGCCGGGCGGCAGTAAAAAGAAAGCCCTCGAGCAAATTGCCAACCTTATCCACAAAGAAGTGCCGGATCTGGAGATGCAAGATGTCTTCGAGGCTCTGATTGCCCGTGAAAAACTCGGCTCAACCGGTTTTGGCAACGGCATCGCCATTCCCCACTGTCGCCTGAAGGGCTGCACCTCGCCTATCAGCGCCCTGATGCACCTTGATGCACCCATTGATTTCGACGCCATCGACGGTGCCCCGGTTGACCTGCTGTTCGTTTTGCTGGTCCCGGAAGCCGCTACCGATGCGCACCTGGAGTTACTGCGCCAGATCGCCAGCATGCTCGACCGCAAGGAAGTGCGCGAAAAACTGCGCAGCGCCCCGAGCAATGAAGCCTTGTATCAGGTTGTCCTGGACGAGCAAAACGGTCACTAATCATGCGCTTGATCATCGTCAGTGGCCGCTCCGGCTCAGGTAAAAGTACCGCACTCGATGTTCTCGAGGACAACGGCTACTACTGCATCGACAACCTGCCCGCCGGTCTGCTGCCGGAACTGGCCGAACGCGCGTTGATTCACACCGAGCTGGCGCAACCGCTGGTTGCCGTATCCATCGATGCGCGCAACTTGCCGAGTCACTTGTCGCGGTTTCCCGAACTGCTGGAAGAAGTGCGCAGCCGGCATATCCAGTGTGATGTGCTTTATCTGGACGCCGACGAAGAAACCTTGCTCAAGCGTTTCTCGGAAACCCGCCGTCGTCACCCGCTGAGCAATGCCAATCGCTCGCTGGCCGAGGCCATCAACGATGAGACCGCCCTGCTCGGGCCGATTGCCGACCTCGCCGATCTCAAAGTAAACACCACCAACCTGAACCTGTATCAGCTGCGAGATACCATCAAGCTGCGCCTGCTGAACCAGCCGGAACCCGGTACGGCGTTCCTGGTGGAGTCTTTCGGCTTCAAGCGGGGCATGCCGGTGGACGCTGATCTGGTGTTCGACGTGCGCTGCCTGCCGAACCCTTACTGGAAGCCAGAGTTGCGCGATCAATCCGGGCTCGACCAACCAGTTGCCGAGTACCTGGCGGCACAACCGGACGTCGAAGAGATGTTCCAGGACATTTCCACCTACTTGTTAAAGTGGCTGCCACGCTTCGCCGCCAGCAACCGCGCTTATGTCACCATTGCCATTGGTTGCACCGGGGGCCATCACCGCTCCGTCTACCTGACCGAACGTCTGGGCCAGGCCCTGCAAAAATCCCTGAAGAACGTCCAGGTTCGCCACCGCGACCTCAGCTAAAGGATTCACACCGCGATGCCTGCTCTGGAAATTGAAATCATCAACAAGCTGGGCCTGCATGCCCGCGCTTCTGCAAAATTCGTTGGCGTCGCCGGTGAGTTCAAGGATTGCACGATCAGAGTAGGACGCACGCCGGAATCCACGGTCGACGGAAAAAGCATCATGGCAATGATGATGCTCGCTGCGGGCAAGGGCACCAAAATCCACCTGAGCACCGAGGGTGAACAGGCTGATGAGGCGCTGCAGGCATTGGTGAATTTGATCAATGATTACTTCGGCGAAGGCGAATAATCCTCGCCCTGTAGCAGCTGCCGAAGGCTGCGTTCGGCTGCGCAGCAGTCGTAAATACACGCGCGGTTGAACTGACACACCACAAATTTCAAACTGGCGACTGCTTCGTCCGAACGCGGCCCGAACCGAACGCAGGCTTCGCCAGCTGCTACAAAGTTCGTGTTCAGCCGCTAAGCCAACGCTGTATCCATCACCATCATCAAGCAAAACCCGATAAGCAACCCAAGACTTGCAAGCTTGTCGTGACCATTGCGGCGCGACTCGGGGATGACTTCATGGGTGACCACCAGCAACATCGCCCCGGCCGCCAGTGCCAACCCCAAGGGCAACAACAATTCGGCCAGGCTCACTAGCCAGGCACACAGCAACGCGAAGACCGGCTCGACCAGACCTGACGCAGCACCGATCAGGAACGCCTTAACCCGCGACATCCCTGCCCCGGCCAATACCAGCGCGATCACCAGACCTTCCGGTACATCCTGCAAGGCGATGCCCATGGCCAGGCTATCGGCGTCGGGCATGCCACCCCCCGCCGACACACCGACCGCCATGCCTTCAGGGATGTTGTGGGCAATGATCGCAAACACAAACAACCAGATTCGCGGCGGGATGATCGGTCGCTCCAGCGTGCTTACGAGCATTTCCGGCGACGCACCCGACACCTTGCGATCAACCAGGAACAATCCGAACGCACCCAGCATGATGCCGAAACTGATCAGTCCGCTGGCCGCCCAAGGCGTCAGCCCCAGGCTTTCAGCGGCAGAGATCCCAGGAACGATCAACGAAAACGCTGTCGCCGCGAGCATCACCCCGGCCCCGAAGCCAAGCAGTGAATCGCTGACCGCCTGGGGCATCCGTCGAATCACCAGCACGGGCACCGCGCCCAAGGCTGTGCCCAAGGCGCAGATCGCCCCGCCTTGCAGCGCGCGCAGCAATTTCGGCTCGAGGTCCAGCCACGCCAAGCCTTGGGCAACCAATAACGTCATGCCTGCCAGCAGTAACAGCGATCCGAATGCGTAACGAAACATTCGTCCACTTCCGATCGCCAGTGTTTCAGTGCCCATAGCCAGCCTTGGATTGTTTTTGCGGAAGTCTTAAACCAGTGCAGCCTGATAGCGCGCAGCGACTTCAGGCCAATTGATCACGTTGTAGAACGCGTTGATGTATTCCGGGCGACGGTTCTGGTACTGCAGGTAATAAGCGTGCTCCCAGACATCCAGACCGAGGATTGGCGTATTGCCGTTCATCAATGGACTGTCCTGATTACCGCTGCTTTCAACGACCAGTGTCTTTTGCGGCGTCACACTGAGCCACGCCCAGCCGCTGCCGAAACGAGTCAGCGCGGCTTTGGTGAAGGCTTCCTTGAAACTGCTCAGGCCGCCCAGTTGCTCATCGATCGCCTCAGCCAAGGAGCCTTCAGGATTGCCGCCGCCGTTGGGCGCCATCACTTCCCAGAACAGCGAATGGTTGGCATGCCCGCCGCCCTGATTAATCACCGCCGCGCGCAGCTTCTCCGGCAGTTGCTGGACAGCAGACACCAGCTTCTCCACCGGCCACTCGGCAAACTCGGTGCCTTCCACCGCTGCGTTGAGGTTGTTGATGTAGGTCTGGTGATGCTTGGTGTAGTGGATTTCCATGGTCTGCGCATCGATGTGCGGTTCCAGGGCGTCGTAGGCGTACGGCAAGGCAGGCAAGGTAAAAGCCATTTCAATGAACTCCATGATGTAGGGGCGCAGGCGAGGCGGCATCGATGTGCAGCAATCGATGCGTACGCGGGTATTCGCCGTGTTCGCTGATGAAATTCAGCAGCTCGACGTAGGTTTTGCTGCTCTGGCGCAACGCTGCTTCACGCAAGGCCGGCGCCAGTCGTGGGTCCTGCATGGTCTGCAACAATCGCTGATGGATGGCGCACAGGTACTCGGCGCTCTCCTCTGGCTGGTTCAGACGTAAATGCAGATCCGCCAGGTTGTGATGGGAAATCACGCAGGCCGCGACCGCCTCGTCGGCATCTGCCCAGCGCTCGAACAACACCTGGGCCAGGGCCAGGGCCTGCAAGTAAGCCTCGCGGGCATCAACCAATTCGCCCAGCATGAAATGGCGATTAGCCCTTTCGATCGTGCGTTTCCAGTGCTCCATGGTGAGCCTCCAAAGCGGTTGCGGTGGTTACACGCCGCCTGCGGTGAGCTTCTCTGGGTTGAGTAACTCTTCCAGCTGGCCGCGCGTCAGGTCGGTGTGTTCCAGCGCGACATCGATCACCGGACGGCCCTGTTGATAGGCCTTCTTGGCGATTTCAGCGGCTTTTTGGTAACCAATGATCGGGTTGAGTGCAGTGACCAGGATCGGGTTACGCGACAGCGCTTCCTTCAGCCTGGTTTCGTTGACCTTGAAGCTGGCGATGGCCTTTTCACCCAGCAGACGGCTGGAGTTGGTCAGCAACTCGATGCTGCTCAGCAGGTTCTGGGCGATGATCGGCAGCATCACGTTCAGCTCGAAATTGCCCGACTGACCAGCGATGGTGATGACCGTGTCATTGCCGATGACCTGAGCGGCGACCATGGCGGTCGCTTCCGGGATCACCGGGTTGACCTTGCCAGGCATGATCGAAGAACCCGGTTGCAAGGCTTCGAGTTCGATTTCACCAAGACCGGCCAGCGGGCCGGAGTTCATCCAGCGCAGGTCGTTGGCGATTTTCATCAGCGAAACGGCCGTGGCCTTGAGCTGACCGGAAACACTGACCGCCGTGTCCTGAGAGCCGATCAGCGCAAACAGATCCTCACCCGGTTTGAATTGCACTTGGGTCAGCTTGCTCAGTTGCTCACTGAAACGCGCCGCGAATTCCGGATGAGCGTTGATTCCGGTGCCCACTGCCGTGCCGCCCTGAGCCAGGGATTGCAGACTCGGCAGCAGATCCTGCAGATGACCGATGTTGGCCTTGAGCTGCTGCGCCCAACCGTTGAGCACCTGGCTCATGCGCACCGGCATCGCGTCCATCAAGTGAGTGCGACCGGTTTTGACGTGGTGATGAACCTCTTCGGCCTTGCGTTCGATCACCTGAACCAGACGCAGCAGCGCCGGCAACAATTGCTCGTGCAACGCCAACGCAGCACTGACGTGGATGGTGGTCGGGATGATGTCGTTGCTGCTTTGGCCGCAATTGACATGATCATTGGGGTTCACCGGCTCGCCGAGCAGGCGGCTGGCCAAGGTGGCGATCACTTCGTTGGCATTCATGTTCGAACTGGTGCCGGAACCGGTCTGGAAGATATCCACCGGAAAATGCTGCATGAAGTCGCTTTGGAGCAGACCCAGCGCCGCATCGACGATGGCTTTGCCCTGGGATTCGCTGATTTGCTTGAGCTCGACGTTGGCTCGGGCAGCGGCGGCCTTGGCCAGGATCAGCGCGCGGATAAACTGCACCGGCATCGGTTTGCCGCTGATGGGGAAGTTATCCACTGCACGTTGGGTCTGTGCGCCGTAGAGGGCGTCCACCGGCACTTGAAGCTCGCCCATGCTGTCGCGCTCAATACGAGTCTTGGTCATCTGTAAATCCTTGCACCAGTTCTATGAGAGGAATCGAGGGCTGCAACTCGCAGGTCGCCAGTTGCCAGGTGTAGCTCTGCCAGCGCTTGAGGCGGCATTTGCACAGAGAGAGGCGTTCCAGATCGCGCAATGGCCGCCAGGCCTGGTCCAGACACAAGGTGCGCCAGTGCCAGGGCAGCGCGACATCGGCGGCGGTGTCGAGCAACAGGCGGAAAGAAGTTTCGGCGATGGTCCAGGGAGACGTTGCCGTGCAACAGGCGAGATACCGACCTTCGGCCAGGTAATGTTCGATCAGGCGAGGCTCATCGGGGTCCATCGCGCAACGGATCTGGCGACTCATCCAGCGCCAGCTTTCGAGGTAAGGCTGCTCGTGCAAGGCAGAACTCATGATCCGGGCTCATTCGGTAATGAGATTTATTATTAGATGATAATGAGAACCAAAACAACCCCAGCGAAATACATGCTGTTCAATGTGGGAGCGAGCTTGGTCCCACAGGGGACTGCGCAAGGCGCATAAAAAAGGCGCGCCACCCAATGGGTGGCGCGCCTCTTTTTATCGGTTGGGTTTAGCTACCCGCTACCGTCATCCGCTCGATCAGCACCGAACCTGTACGAATGTTGCTGCGCAGCTCCAGGTCATTACCGACGGCAACGATCTGTTTGAACATGTCACGCATGTTGCCGGCGATGGTCACTTCCTGGACCGCAAACTGGATTTCGCCGTTCTCGACCCAGTAACCCGCCGCGCCACGGGAGTAATCGCCAGTGACCATGTTCAGGCCCTGCCCCATCAATTCAGTCACCAGCAGGCCGCGACCCATGCGGCGCAGCAAGGCTGCCTGGTCTTCGTCACCATGGGTGACGAACAGGTTGTGCACGCCGCCAGCGTTGGCGGTACTCGGCATCCCGAGCTTACGGCCAGAGTACGTGCCGAGGATGTACGAGACCAACTCACCTTTTTCGACGAACGGTTTGGCGTAAGTGGCCAAACCATCACCATCGAACGCCGAACTGCCCATGGCGCGCATCAAGTGCGGACGCTCATCGATGGTCAGCCATTCCGGGAACAGTTTTTGCCCCAGCGTGCCTTCAAGGAACGAGGATTTGCGATACAGACTGCCGCCGGAAATCGCCGAGAGGAAACTGCCGAACAAACCACCGGCCAGTTCCGCGGAAAACAGTACCGGCACTTCGCAGGTCGGTACCGGACGCGCGCCCAGACGGCTCGCCGCCCGTTGCGCGGCACGCTGGCCGATGCTCTCCGGAGATGCCAGCAAATTGCCCTGACGGTTCACGTCGTACCAGTAATCGCGCTGCATCTGGCCGTCGGCCTCGGCGATCATCACGCAGCTCAGGCTGTGCCGGGTCGACGCGTAACCGCCGATAAAACCGTGGCTGTTGCCGTAAACGCGGCAGCCCTGATGGGTGCTGAGGGTGGTGCCGTCGGCGTTCTTGATCCGGCTGTCGGTGGCAAACGCCGCCGCTTCACAGGCCAGGGCCTGCTCGATGGCTTGCTCCGGGGTGATGTCCCATTGGTGGAACAGGTCGAAATCCTGCAGATCCTTGGCCATCAGCGCGGCGTCTGCCAGGCCCGAAGCTTCGTCTTCCGACGTGTGCTTGGCGATGGCCAGTGCGGCGGCGACGGTTTCGCGAATCGCCTCCGGACCGCTGGCGGATGTGCTGGCCGAACCCTTGCGCTGGCCAACGTACAAGGTGATGCCGAAGCCCTGATCGCGGTTGAATTCGACGGTTTCGACTTCACGCTGACGCACCGAGGTGGACAGGCCCTGCTCCAGGGACACCGCCACTTCACAGGCACTGGCACCCTGGCGCTTGGCTTCAGCGATGATCTGCTCGACTTGCTCTTGCAGTGCCGGCAACGCTTGTGGGCCGACGCTTTCAACTGCACTCATGCTGTTCTCCACTCAAATTCTGCTTTCGGCTAGGGCCTTCGAGCGACCGGGCCGGACAAGCGGCCCCCGACTGGTTATCATGGCGGCGTTTCTTTGCGGACGGCCACCATGGTTGATTCTTACGACGACTCCCTCGATACGGGAGAAAAAAGCAAATCCCAGGTTAAACGCGAGCTTCATGCTCTGGTTGACCTCGGCGAGCGCCTTACAACGCTCAAGCCTGACTTGCTGGCAAAACTGCCGTTGACCGACGCTATGCGCCGGGCACTGGCCGATGCGCCCAAGCACACCGCGAATATCGCGCGTAAACGGCACCTTATGTTCATCGGCAAACTGATGCGCGATCAGGACACTGACGCCATTCTGATGCTGCTCGATCAACTCGATGCCTCCACCCGGCAGTACAACGAACGTTTCCATGGCCTGGAACGCTGGCGCGATCGCTTGATCGCGGGCGACGATGCGGTCCTGGAGAAGTTCGTGCTCGACTACCCGGAGGCTGATCGCCAGCAGTTGCGCTCCCTGATCCGTCAGGCCCAGCACGAACTGGCGACCAACAAGCCACCGGCATCGAGCCGTAAAATCTTCAAGTACATCCGTGAGCTGGACGAGACTCAACGCGGTCTGCGTTAAATCTCGAATCGGGTGAGTCGCTACGCGGTTCACCCGAAGCTCCATCCCCTTACGATCCTGTGCCACCCACAGTGATCGCATCTATTTTCAGCGTTGGCTGGCCGACACCCACCGGCACCGACTGCCCATCCTTGCCACACGTCCCCACGCCGCTGTCCAGCGCCAGATCGTTACCGACCATCGACACCTTGCTCATGGCTTCCGGCCCGTTGCCGATCAACGTCGCGCCTTTGACCGGGGCAGTGATTTTGCCGTCTTCGATCAGGTACGCCTCGCTGGTGGAGAACACGAACTTGCCGCTGGTGATGTCCACCTGACCGCCGCCGAGGTTGGCGCAGTAGATGCCGCGCTTCACCGAGGCGATGATTTCTGCAGGGTCGCTTTCGCCCGCCAGCATGTAGGTGTTGGTCATGCGCGGCATTGGCAGGTGCGCGTAGGATTCGCGGCGACCGTTACCGGTACGGGCCACGCCCATCAGCCGCGCATTTAGCTTGTCCTGCATATAGCCTTTGAGTACGCCGTTTTCGATCAGCGTGGTGCACTCGGTCGGGGTGCCTTCATCGTCGACGCTCAGGGAACCGCGACGACCGGCCAGCGTGCCGTCATCGACAATGGTGCAGAGCTTGGACGCAACCATCTCGCCCATGCGCCCGCTGTAGGCCGAACTGCCCTTGCGGTTGAAGTCGCCTTCCAGTCCGTGGCCGACCGCTTCGTGCAGCAACACGCCCGACCAGCCCGAACCCAGCACCACCGGCAACGTACCGGCCGGCGCAGGGATGGCTTCCAGATTCACCAACGCCTGACGCAGCGCTTCACGGGCATAGCTCATGGCGCGGTCGTCGCTGAGGAAATAACGGTAATCGGTACGACCGCCACCGCCATGACCGCCGCGCTCACGGCGACCGTTCTGTTCGACGATCACGCTGACGTTAAAGCGTACCAACGGCCGTACATCGGCGGCCAGGCCACCGTCGGTGGAAGCCACGAGGATTCGTTCCCAGACGCCGGCCATGCTCACGGTGACTTGCTGGATACGCGGGTCGAGGGCGCGAGTCGCGACGTCGATACGTTTGAGCAGTTCGACCTTCTCGGCACGGGTCATCACTTCCAGCGGGTTGTCCGGCCCGTACAACTGGGCGACATCCTGGGTCGTGAAGGCTTGCACCGTGCCGTTCTGACCGGCGCGGGAGATCGAACGTGCAGCCCGGGCTGCGGCGCCGAGGGCTTCAAGGGTAATGGCATTGCTGTAGGCAAAACCGGTTTTCTCACCCGATTGCGCTCGCACGCCGACACCTTGGTCGAGGTTGAAGCTGCCTTCCTTGACGATCCCGTCTTCCAGCGCCCAGGACTCGGAAATCTGCCCCTGGAAATACAGGTCGGCAGCATCGATGCCCGGGCCGGCCAGATCGCCGAGTACACCTTGCAGGCTCTCGATCGTTACGCCGCCAGGCGCCAGGAGGTGTTCACTGACTGAGGACAACAACTCGCTCATATGCTTTACGCCTTAAATTCATCGTTCTGAGGCAGGTCGCTGGGCGCCCTGCGAGAAAAAGCGCCGGTGACTGGACACCGGCATCCGCGCCCTGATGGACGCCTGTTCGCTGCTATCGCGTTCGGCCAGCAGCACGGCCTCGCCTTGATCCTGTTGCGCCAGCACACGTCCCCACGGGTCGATAATCGCGGCATGGCCAAAGGTTTCCCGCGGCCCCGGATGCGTCCCACCCTGGGCAGCCGCGAGCACATAACATTGAGTTTCGATGGCCCGCGCGCGAATCAATACATCCCAATGCGCCGCGCCGGTCACCGCGGTAAAGGCCGACGGCGCGGTAATCAACTCCGCACCGGCAGCGCGTAATTCGCTGTACAGCTCCGGGAAGCGCAGGTCGTAACACACTGTCAGCCCGACTCGGCCGACGGGCGTGTCCGCTACGACAACCCCACTGCCATAAGCATAGTCATCGGATTCGCGATAACGCCCGCGATTGTCGGCCACATCGACGTCGAAAAGGTGCAACTTGTCATACCGTGCAACGGTTTCGCCGTGGTCATCCACCAGCAGCGAGCAGGCATGCACTTTGGCCGTCGGTTGATCCACCGGCGGCAACGGCAATGTGCCGGCCACTATCCATAACTTGAGGTCGCGGGCGGTCTGTTTCAACCACGGCAGGATAGGACCTTCGCCCAATGCCTCGGTGCGGCCGATGTCGGCAATGTCGCGACGGCCCATGGCAGCGAAGTTTTCCGGCAGTACGGCAAGCTGCGCACCACTGGTCGCCGCTTGCTCGAGCAGCCGTCGGGCCTGGGCCAGATTGGCCAGCACATCGCTCTGGCTGACCATTTGAATCACCGCAAAAGACATGGCCTTTTCCTGATCTGGAATCAACACATACCTGTAGGAGCTGACGAGTGAAACGAGGCTGCGATTTTTTGATCTTGATCTTAAAAGGCAAAATCAAAAGATCGCAGCCTCGTTTCACTCGTGAGCTCCTACAGGGACTTACGGCCATGCTACTCCATCGGCCTTAGGCGTGGCGTTGTCAAAAAGGCTTGTCGAAGGTGATTTTCGGCTCTTTCCACGGCCCCTTGACGGTGTATTGGACGCTGGCGAAACGCGCCACACGGTCACCGATCAGCTTATCGATCAGGAACAGCGCGCCGCCGATAGCCGGTGCACCGACGATCAGCGCGGCAATCGGCAGGTTGTTGGTCACAGGCAACGTCACCAGCAACTTGGCATCAACCTTATCGCCCACCAGGTCCAGCGTCCCGTTGAGTTCGATGTTGCTCGACGGACCGGTCAGCAGGATCGGTTCACGCGTCACGTAGACGCCGTTGGTCCCGACCAGCAGGCCTTTGACCCGGTCGTAACTCAAGCCTTTGCCGAACAGGTCGGAGAAGTCCAGACGCAGCCGGCGGCCGATGGAGTTGAAGTTCAGCAAGCCAAACACTCGCAACGCCTGGGCGCTGCCCTCAACTTCAACGAACTGGCCTTTATTCAGCGAAGCATCGAGGGTTCCAGAGAAGCGCTTGGTGGCCAGCCAGGCCGGCGAACCGGGCCAGCGACCATCGACATCCATATGAAAATCTTCACTGGTGACGCTCGGCGCAAATCCCCAGCCCTTCAGTACATCGGCGAGATTCTTGCCGCTGATCCGGCCCTTGTACCAACTGCTGCTGGAACCGGGCATACCTTCCCAACCGCCGCTGCCCTGCAGAAGAATGCCCTTGAGGCCCAGATCCAGCGTATTAAGCGCAATGCCCTTGGCGGTCGGACGGACTTTCAGGTACCAGGCCCCGACGAGGTCTTTGCCCTGGAACAGCTGATTGATGGTGATATCCAGTGCCGGGATCTTCGTCGGATCCACCGAGGCCAGGGGATCTGGCGAGTTTTCGTCGGCCAGGACCGTCGGGTCTGGCGCCGGCAAACGCACGTATTGCAGATTGATCGCAATCGGCGCGGCTTTCGCATCGGGGATGCTGGCGCTGCCCTTTACCTGTTGGCTGTCGAGTTGCAAGGCCCATGTGGCAGGTTTGCGGTTCAACTGCACAGACGCCTGATCGAGCGTAGTACCGACACCGCTGAGCTTGCCAATCTTGAAATCCGCGCTGCTGAGCAACTGTTTGGCGTTGCCGCCCGGATCCTGGCCGGCGTACTTGTCTACCAGGTCCTTCCAGGGGCCGACGTCCAGTTCCGACAGCACACCGCGCACCCGCAGGCCTTTGGCGCCGGGTAACACGGCATTGCCGCCACCCAGGAACAACTCGCCACGACCGTCGGCAAAATTGCCGGGTGGTGCCGCAAACGTGAAGTTCGCCAGCTCACCGTAGTTGACCCAGTAGCGCCGCTCCGCTCCCTGCAGGGTCATGCGGAACGTGGTGTCGCGGCCGACGTCGGCCGCCATGCCGAACGGCGCCGGCAAATCGATTGCTACGCCTTTGAGGTTGGAGCTGACCATCAATTGACTGTCGGGCCCATCAAGGTTCAGTTGCAGCTGATAAGGGATCACACCGGACACTGGCAACGGCTGAGTCACACTCAGCCAGTCAGTCAGTTTCTTGACCTCGACCTGGCCCGAGGCGGCGACACGAGTCTTGAGGTTGCCGGGGCTACCATCGGCGAAAATCTGTGCGGTAACCGGTTTATCAAAGGCGCGCGCGGTGATGTTTTGCCCACTCAAACCCTTGGCGCTGTCGAAACGGAAGTCGCCCTTGAGCTGAGTCAGCTCCAGGGTTGGCTCGGCCAGTTTCAGACGGGCCTTGGCGGTCTTGAAGTCGACGAGGATCTTCGGCTGCTCGCCTTTGACCAATGGAATGTCCAGTTTCAGTTTGCCCCGCAAATCGCCCTCGCCTTCCCAACCGGCAAAGGTGGCTGCGGTGCCGATCGGCGCTTCCTGGAGAATCTTCAGGCCATCGCCCAACCCGCCGGCGAATCCGCCGTCGAGGAACAGATGGACGTTTTGCCCCGCTGGCACATGGGGAATATTGACGTAAATGTCGCTGACCTGGGTATTGAGCAATTGGCCCTTGCTGGCCAGGATCCGCACACCGCTGTCTTCGACAAACACGTCGCCCGTGACCTTGCTGACATGTGGCCAGCCTGGCTGGAAGGCCAGTTCGGCGTCGTGAACCTTGAAGAACAGGCTGATGCTGCGGGCCGTCTCGTCGGCGCCGTGGTTCAGCGAACCCTGGTACTGGAAGAAGCCTTCGTCCACCGCCCCCTTGAGAATCGCCGTGCGCAGCCATTCGTCCAGCCCCGGGCTGAGCATTGTCGGCAAGTACTTGGCGGTGTAACGGCCGTCGCCGTCCACCAGACCGACCCGCAGGTCCATGTAGTCTTCCTGGGTGTGGTCGAAATGCAGGCGGATCAGGAAGTCCCCGGCAATCTTGCCCTCCTCGCCCAGCACCTTCAGGTACGGCGCGATCAAGGTGAAGGCTTCTTTATCGAGTTTCCAGGTCAGCCGGGCATTGGCCTGAATGTACTGCCATGGTTTGGCGAAGATCGGGTCCAGGTGCAGGGAAAAATCCTTGCTGTCCATGCGCAGCTCGCCACCGCCCAGATCACCGCTGATGCTGCCACTGACATTTCGCGCCGCCGGAGCGCCGTGATAGGCATCGAAGCCGACCCGATCCAGGTTGGCGGCAAAGCTGAATTTGCTGTCGTCGGTAGCATTGGGCCGGAAGTCGATCAGCACGTTGCGCAGGCCACCGGTCACTTTGAGTCGCTCGACGGCCGTAGCAACGCCTTCGGGCAGCGGCCCCAAGGCATTCAGTATCGGGGTGATCGGGGTGAGGTCGAGGCGGTCGGCTTGCAGATGCCAAAGCTCTTCAGTCTTGTCGGTCGCCGCGTTTTGCTTGAGTTGCAGATGCGATTCCCAACGGGTCTCGCCAAGGCTCATGGCCAGCGAATCCAGGGTGATCAGGGTGCCTTCGGAACTGCGCTGGAAATAGCCATTGAGTGCCAGATTGTTGATCTGGATCGGCTTGCGCTCGCCGTACGCGCCCTTGAGTTGCGGCGCGTTCAAGCGAATCGCAGCACTTTGCAGGGCGCCCTTGTTCCAGTTCACCCAAAGCTCGCCGCCGGCCTTGAACTCGGAAAAATTCCATTGTTGGGTCAGGCGCTCAGGCAACCATTTCGACCAGTCGCTTTGCGGCAGGCTCAAATAGGCGTCGGCCTCGCCGTCTTTCCATTCGCTGGCGCGCAGACGGGTACGCAGACTGATGGCCACCGGTTGTCCGTCGGGCAGGGTCAAACGGGCATCGAGTCGCTGGCGGGAGACGCCGGTTTTCAGATTCAAACCGACGTAAGTCAGCGTCAGCGGCTGCTCTTGCAGTGGCTGCAAAGTGACTTGGCTATCGAGTACCGACAGTTGCTGAACCATCTGCATGCGATTGAGCAATTGCTCTGGATCCAGCGGCTGATCCTGCTGCACCGGCAAACCTTCCAGCGCCCAATGGCCGTCCTCGCCTTCCTTGAGGCTGATCTTCAGGCCGCTGAGCTCCAGGTGAGCGATGCGCACTTCACGAGCCATCAGACTGGCCCACAGATCCGGTACCGCGCGCACTTGATCCAGACGCAGGGCATTGGCGCCCTCGCCGACCATCACGTCGTGAGCCAGCATGATCGGAGCAAAGCCGCTCCAGTTACCTTCGAGTTCGCCGATATTCAGCGGCATGCCCAAGGCAGCGCTGGCTTTGGCTTCGACTTCGGCACGGTACTCAGCCACCAGCGGCGTCAGCTCTCGGCCGAGGCTGACGTACAACGCCATCAACACCAATACCAACGCACACAGCCCCAGACCCCAGCGGGTCAGTGCGGCCAAAATGCGTGTCAGACGTTCCATGTCAGTTGGCTCCCATGGCAAAAATACTGCAAAAAGCTGAGGCCAGCCGTTCTAGCAGGGTTGAAAGACAGCGATTCAGAGCAGCACCACGTCGTATTGTTCCTGGGAATACATGGTTTCCACCTGGAACCGGATGGTGCGTCCGATAAAACCTTCGAGCTCGGCGACATTGCCCGATTCTTCATCGAGCAAACGGTCGACCACTTTCTGGTTTGCCAATACACGATAGCCTTCCGCCTGATAGGCGCGAGCCTCTCGGAGGATTTCGCGGAAAATCTCGTAGCAAACGGTTTCCGGCGTCTTGAGCTTGCCGCGGCCCTGACAACTGCTGCACGGCTCGCACAGCACTTGTTCGAGACTTTCGCGGGTGCGCTTGCGAGTCATCTGCACCAGGCCCAACTCGGTGATGCCGATGATGTTGGTCTTGGCGTGATCGCGTTCCAGTTGCTTCTCGAGTGTGCGCAGCACCTGACGCTGGTGCTCTTCATCTTCCATGTCGATGAAGTCGATGATGATGATCCCGCCCAGGTTGCGCAGACGCAGCTGACGAGCAATGGCGGTCGCGGCTTCGAGGTTGGTCTTGAAAATGGTTTCTTCGAGGTTGCGATGACCGACGAACGCCCCGGTGTTGACGTCGATGGTGCTCATGGCTTCCGCCGGATCGACCACCAGGTAACCGCCGGACTTCAGCGGGACTTTGCGCTCCAGCGCCTTCTGGATTTCGTCTTCGACGCCGTACAGGTCGAAGATCGGCCGCTCACCCGGGTAATGCTCAAGACGATCGGCGATTTCCGGCATCAGCTCGGCGACGAACTGTGTGGTTTTCTGGAAGGTTTCCCGGGAGTCGATCCGGATCTTCTCGATCTTCGGGCTCACCAGGTCACGCAAGGTGCGCAGCGCCAGGCCGAGGTCTTCGTAGATCACACTCGGCGCGCTGATGGTTTTGATCTGCTCGTTGATCTGATCCCAGAGACGACGCAGGTAGCGAATGTCCATGAGGATTTCATCGGCACCGGCACCTTCGGCAGCGGTACGCAGGATGAAGCCACCGGCCTCTTGGATGCCTTCTTTGGCCACGCAATCAGTGACCACTTGCTTGAGACGTTCACGCTCGGCTTCGTCTTCGATCTTCAACGAAATACCAACGTGTGCGGTACGCGGCATGTACACCAGATAACGCGATGGAATCGACAACTGAGTCGTCAGGCGTGCGCCTTTTGAGCCGATCGGGTCCTTGGTCACTTGCACCACCAGGCTCTGACCCTCGTGAACCAGAGCGCTGATGCTCTCGACCGCCGGGCCTTCGCGCAGGGAGATTTCCGAGGCATGAATGAACGCGGCGCGGTCCAGTCCGATGTCGACGAATGCCGCCTGCATGCCGGGCAATACCCGCACGACCTTGCCTTTATAGATGTTGCCGACGATCCCGCGCTTTTGCGTGCGCTCGACGTGGACCTCTTGCAGAACACCGTTTTCAACCACCGCCACGCGCGATTCCATCGGCGTGATGTTGATCAGGATCTCTTCACTCATGGCAGGGTCTCGTTCAGGCATGTTCACGATAATGGCCGCATCTTGTCAGTACGACGCTCAACGCGCGTTAAGGGTTTGCCAACAGGGTATGCCGAAATGGCCCAGCAGCTCAGCGGTTTCGCACAGCGGTAGTCCGACCACCGCCGAGTAACTGCCATTGAGCCCGGCGACAAACACCGCACCGAGTCCTTGAATGCCGTAGCCGCCGGCCTTGTCCTGCGGCTCGCCGCTGGCCCAATAGGCTATCGCTTCATCGCGACTGATGTTGCGAAAACGCACCAGACTGCTCACCACCCGAGACTCGCAACGCTCGCCATCGAGCACCGCAATCGCCGTCAGGACTTCATGTTCACACCCGGACAACATCATAAGCATGGCGCACGCCTCGGCTTCATCAACCGGCTTGCCGAGAATTTTTCCGTCCAGCACCACGGCGGTGTCGGCGCCCAACACGCAAAAATCTGCGTCGGACACGACGGCCCCGCGTCCGGCCTCGGCTTTGCCACGCGCCAGGCGCTCGACATAGGCCGACGGGGATTCATTTTCCAAAGGGGTTTCATCGATGTCCGCGCTGATGGCGGAGAACGGCACGCCGATCTGCGTGAGCAGTTCACGCCGACGCGGCGAGCCTGAGGCGAGGTACAACATTTTCATCAAGACATCTCCCTGTTTAGTGCCCTGCCTCACAAATACGTTCCTTTTGGGCGGCGTCTGTTGTTGCCATACTGCGTTGCCGCTCCTTGCCATAGCGAGCTATGACTCGTCGCGGCGCCTTGTCTGGCAACAACAGCCACTCGCCAAAAAGGAACGTATTTGCGAGGCAGGGCACCGGCAAATGCCTGACCGAATTAATTGATTTTGTAGCGTCGACGCAAACCGCGCAAACCGTAGCTGATCCACGGCCAGAGCAATGCGCTGACCAGTGCCGGCAAGACCAGCGCCAGCGTTGGCTGACGATTGCCGGTCAGGGCGCTGAGCCATAGCTGAACAAGTTGTGCGAGGCCGAAGATCACCAGGATCACCAGGCTCTGTTGCCACATCGGGAACATGCGCAGGCGCTGTTGCAGCGCCAGCACGAGATACGTGATCAGCGTCAGGATCAATGCGTTCTGGCCCAGCAGCGTGCCATAAAGCACGTCTTCGGCCAGGCCCAGGCACCACGCGGTGACCATCCCGACTTTCTGCGGCATGGCCAACGCCCAGAATGCCAGCAGCAAGGCCAGCCACAGCGGGCGGAGGATTTCCATGAATTGTGGCAGCGGCGAAACACTGAGCAGCATGCCTATGGCGAATGTCAGCCAGACCATCCAGCCGTTTCGGGAAGCAGTAGCACCAACCATTATTCTCGTCCCCCAGTGGTAGCCGGCGCAGAGACAGGCGGCTTGGCTGCAGGCCTCACGGCAGCGGGTGGCGTGGCCGGCGGTTTAGCGGCCGCAGGTTGCGTCGCGGGCGGCTTGCTGGCGGCAGGTTTCGCAGGAGCAGGATGAGTTGCCGCAGGTTTGGGCGGGGTTGTGGCGGCCGGGGCAGTCGCCGGCGCAACCGGAGCCACGGGCGCAGCAACAGCAGCCGGGACGATGGCAGGTTTCGGTACTGTCGCTGGAATGATCGGCCCACCACCGTGCTGGTCCAAGGCTTCTTGAGCCTGGGCAGCTTCGTTGGCGCGTTCTTCGGCTGTACGACCGTCGGTGAACACCAGCAACAGGTAACGGCTGCGGTTCAAGGCGGCGGTCGGCACGGCGCGCACGATAGCGAACGGCTGACCGGAATCGTGAATCACCTCCTTGACCGTCGCCACCGGGTAACCCGCCGGGAACCGCTGACCCAGACCGGAGCTGACCAGCAGATCACCTTCTTTAATGTCGGCGGTATCGGCCACGTGACGCAACTCCAGGCGTTCCGGGTTACCGGTGCCGCTGGCAATCGCCCGCAGACCGTTGCGGTTCACCTGCACCGGAATGCTGTGAGTGGTGTCGGTCAGCAACAGCACACGAGAGGTGTACGGCATCAACTCGACCACCTGGCCCATCAAACCACGGGCATCGAGCACAGGCTGACCGAGGACCACACCGTCGCGCTCACCTTTATTGATGATGATGCGGTGGGTGAAGGGATTGGGGTCCATGCCGATCAGTTCGGCCACTTCGACCTTCTCGTTGACCAGCGCGGAGGAGTTGAGCAACTCGCGCAGCCGAACGTTCTGTTCGGTGAGAGCGGCAAGCTTTTGCATGCGGCCCTGCAACAACAGGTTTTCGGTTTTGAGTTTTTCGTTTTCGGCGACGAGCTCGGTACGGCTGCCAAACTGGCTGGCCACACCCTGCCATAGCCGCTGCGGCAGGTCGGTGATCCAGTAAGACTGCATCAGCACCAGCGACATTTGGCTACGCACTGGTTTGAACAGTGTGAAGCGGGCATCGACCACCATCAGCGCGACCGATAGCACGACCAGCACCAACAAGCGCACGCCCAGTGAAGGCCCTTTGGTGAAAAGCGGTTTAATAAGCCGCTCCTCCCAGGCAAATGTTCTCTTTATTCATACGGCATCAAACCGGCCTGGATGCAGACTGACAGAAGATAAACGCCAACAGGCAGCACTGCAAAGTGCTGCCTGCGCGCCAACAGCATAGATGCGTCGGGCGAGATCACTCGCTCGACAGCAGGTCCATGGTGTGTTTATCCATCATTTCCAACGCACGGCCACCGCCGCGAGCAACGCAGGTCAGCGGATCTTCGGCAACGATTACCGGCAGACCGGTTTCCTGGGCCAGCAACTTGTCGAGGTCACGCAGCAAGGCGCCACCACCGGTCAGTACCAGACCACGCTCGGCGATATCGGAAGCCAGTTCCGGAGGCGATTGCTCCAGTGCACTTTTCACAGCCTGAACGATGGTGGCCAGGGACTCTTGCAGAGCTTCCAGCACTTCATTGGAGTTCAGGGTGAATGCGCGTGGAACGCCTTCGGCCAGGTTACGGCCACGAACGTCGACTTCGCGAACTTCGCCGCCCGGGTAGGCAGTACCGATTTCCTGCTTGATGCGCTCGGCAGTGGATTCGCCGATCAGGCTGCCGTAGTTGCGACGCACGTAAGTGATGATCGCTTCGTCGAAGCGGTCGCCGCCAACCCGTACGGACTCGGCGTAAACCACACCGTTCAGGGAGATCAGCGCGATTTCAGTGGTACCGCCACCGATATCGACAACCATCGAGCCGCGAGCTTCTTCAACCGGCAAGCCGGCACCGATCGCAGCAGCCATTGGCTCTTCGATCAGGAACACTTCACGGGCACCGGCACCGAGGGCCGACTCACGGATGGCACGACGCTCAACCTGGGTGGATTTGCACGGAACGCAGATCAACACACGAGGGCTAGGCTGCAGGAAGCTGTTTTCGTGAACCTTGTTGATAAAGTACTGCAGCATCTTTTCGCAAACGCTGAAGTCGGCGATCACGCCATCCTTCATCGGACGAATGGCAGCAATGTTGCCCGGCGTACGGCCGAGCATGCGCTTGGCTTCGGTGCCGACAGCAACGACACTTTTCTGGTTACCGTGTGTCCGAATAGCCACAACCGAGGGCTCATTCAGGACGATACCGCGCTCGCGCACGTAAATAAGGGTGTTGGCAGTGCCCAGGTCAATGGAAAGATCGCTGGAAAACATGCCACGCAGTTTCTTGAACATGGGAAAGGGACCCTAGGCAACGCGTGGGTAAAAAAGTGCGGCAAACTCTAACAACGACAGGGATTTTGGGCAAGGCGCCAATATGTTAAATTGGCCGCTTTTCTGTGCACCAACCCCCACAATCGCGGCCTTATGACCGTAGAAATGCGGTAGTGTTCCGACAATCTAACACACGGATAGCATCCGTTCTGTTTTCCTTCCACTGGAGAATCCCATGACGCTTGAACGCTCCGACGTGGAAAAAATCGCTCATCTGGCCTGTCTGGGCCTTAATGATGCCGATCTTCCACACATCACTTCGGCCCTGAACAGCATTCTGGGGCTGGTCGACGAAATGCAGGCGGTCAATACCGACGGTATCGAGCCGCTCGCCCACCCACTGGAAGCCAGCCAGCGCCTGCGTGCAGACGTCGTGACCGAGACCAATCATCGCGAGGCCTATCAGTCCATCGCACCAGCGGTCGAAAACGGCCTGTACCTGGTTCCGAAAGTCATCGACTAAAGGGAAAGAGCCTGCAATGCATCAATTGACTCTGGCCGAGATCGCCCGCGGTCTCGCCGATAAAAAGTTTTCTTCCGAAGAGCTGACCAAAACCCTGCTGGCGCGTATCGCCCAGCTCGACCCTCAGCTCAACAGTTTCATCAGCCTCACCGAAGACCTCGCGCTCCAGCAGGCGAAAGCCGCTGACGCACGCCGGGCCAATGGTGAGAGCGGCGCCCTGCTCGGTGCGCCGATCGCCCACAAAGACCTGTTCTGCACCCAGGGCATCCGCACCAGCTGCGGCTCGAAGATGCTCGACAACTTTAAAGCACCGTACGACGCCACCGTGGTCGCCAAACTGGCCGCTGCTGGTGCCGTGACGCTGGGCAAGACCAACATGGACGAATTCGCCATGGGTTCGGCCAACGAGTCGAGCTACTACGGCGCAGTGAAAAACCCGTGGAACCTGGAACACGTGCCCGGCGGTTCGTCTGGTGGTTCGGCTGCGGCCGTTGCCGCTCGTCTGTTGCCAGCCGCCACTGCCACCGACACCGGCGGCTCGATCCGCCAGCCGGCCGCGTTTACCAACCTGACCGGCCTGAAACCGACGTACGGTCGCGTTTCGCGTTGGGGCATGATCGCTTACGCCTCCAGTCTCGATCAGGGCGGCCCATTGGCGCGCACTGCCGAAGACTGCGCCATCCTGCTCCAAGGCATGGCCGGTTTCGACCCGCAAGACTCCACCAGCATCGACGAGCCCGTGCCTGATTACAGCGCCAGCCTCAACG
Source organism: Pseudomonas sp. LBUM1645 (assembly GCF_059716185.1). Lineage (NCBI taxonomy): Bacteria > Pseudomonadati > Pseudomonadota > Gammaproteobacteria > Pseudomonadales > Pseudomonadaceae > Pseudomonas > Pseudomonas sp. LBUM1645. The sequence goes on along the minus strand of NZ_CP166811.1, from coordinate 947,410 downwards.
GTTCGCTGCAAGGCCTGCGCATCGGCGTTCCTAAAGAGTATTTCAGCGCCGGTCTCGACCCGCGCATTGCCGAGCTGATCCACAACAGCGTCAAGGAGCTGGAAAAGCTCGGTGCCGTGGTCAAGGAAATCAGCCTGCCGAACATGCAGCACGCGATCCCTGCGTACTACGTGATCGCCCCGGCAGAAGCGTCTTCCAACCTGTCGCGTTTCGACGGTGTGCGTTTCGGCTATCGCTGCGAAGACCCGAAAAACCTGATCGACCTGTACAAGCGCTCCCGTGGCGAAGGCTTCGGGCCTGAAGTGCAGCGCCGGATCATGGTCGGTGCCTACGCGCTGTCGGCCGGTTACTACGACGCCTACTACCTGAAGGCGCAGAAGATTCGCCGTTTAGTGAAGAACGACTTCATGGCTGCCTTCAATGAGGTCGACATCATCCTCGGCCCAACCACGCCAAACCCGGCCTGGAAGCTTGGCGCCAAGAGCAGCGACCCGGTTGCTGCGTACCTGGAAGACGTCTACACCATCACCGCCAACCTCGCCGGTCTGCCGGGCTTGTCCATGCCAGCCGGTTTTGTCGACGGCCTGCCGGTCGGCGTGCAATTGCTCGCCCCGTATTTCCAGGAAGGTCGCCTGTTGAACGTTGCCCACCAGTATCAGCTCAACACTGACTGGCACACCCGCACCCCAACCGGCTTCTGAGGAGAAACACATGCAATGGGAAGTCGTGATCGGGCTGGAGATTCACACCCAGCTCACCACCCGGTCGAAAATCTTTTCCGGTAGCTCCACCACTTTCGGTTCCGAGCCGAACACCCAGGCCAGCCTGGTTGACCTCGGCATGCCCGGCGTATTGCCGGTGCTGAACCAGGAAGCGGTGCGCATGGCGGTAATGTTCGGTCTCGCCATCGATGCCGAGATCGGCCAGCACAACGTGTTCGCCCGTAAAAACTATTTCTACCCGGACCTGCCGAAGGGCTACCAGATCAGCCAGATGGAATTGCCGATCGTCGGCAAAGGCCACCTGGACATCGCGCTGGAAGACGGCACGGTCAAACGCGTCGGCATCACCCGCGCGCATCTGGAAGAAGACGCCGGTAAAAGCCTGCACGAAGAATTCAGCGGCGCCACCGGCATCGACCTGAACCGTGCCGGCACGCCGCTGCTGGAAATCGTGTCCGAGCCGGACATGCGCAGCGCCAAGGAAGCAGTGGCTTACGTCAAGGCTGTCCACGCGATGGTCCGCTACCTGGGCATTTGCGACGGCAACATGGCCGAAGGCTCGCTGCGTTGCGACTGCAACGTGTCGATCCGTCCGAAAGGCCAGGTTGAATTCGGCACGCGCTGCGAGATCAAGAACGTCAACTCGTTCCGCTTCATCGAGAAGGCGATCAACACCGAAGTGCAGCGTCAGATCGAATTGATCGAAGACGGCGGCAGGGTGATCCAGCAGACCCGTCTGTACGATCCGAACAAGGACGAAACCCGTCCGATGCGCAGTAAAGAGGAAGCCAACGACTACCGTTACTTCCCCGATCCGGACCTGCTGCCGGTGGTCATCGAAGACTCGTTCCTCGACGACGTGCGCGCCACCCTGCCGGAATTGCCACCGCAGAAACGCGAGCGCTTCCAGGCGCAGTTCGGTCTGTCGGTCTATGACGCCAGCGTCCTGGCCACCAGCCGCGAGCAAGCCGATTACTTCGAGAAAGTCGTGAGCATCGGCGGCGACGCCAAGCTGGCGGCCAACTGGGTGATGGTTGAATTGGGCAGCCTGTTGAACAAACAGGGCCTGGACATCGATCAGTCGCCGGTCTCGGCCGAGCAACTGGGCGGCATGCTGCTGCGCATCACCGACAACACCATTTCCGGCAAGATCGCCAAGGTGGTGTTTGAAGCCATGGCCAACGGCGAAGGCAGCGCGGACGAGATCATCGACAAGCGCGGCTTGAAGCAAGTGACCGACACGGGCGCGATCTCGGCAGTGTTGGACGAGATGCTCGCGGCCAATGCCGAACAAGTTGAACAGTACCGCGCGGCAGACGAAGCCAAACGCGGCAAGATGTTCGGCTTCTTCGTCGGCCAGGCCATGAAAGCCTCCAAAGGCAAAGCCAACCCGCAACAGGTTAACGAACTGCTGAAAAGCAAGCTCGAAGGCTGATGAGAATGGAGCCAGCACTCAAAACTGGCTCTGATCCCTGTGGGAGCGAGCTTGCTCGCGATAGCGTCCGGACAGTCAACTCAGTGTTGAATGCCGGGCCGCTATCGCGAGCAAGCTCGCTCCCACATTTGTATGTGGAAACCTTCGAATGAAACGCTTCCTCAGTGCCTGCGCCCTGCTTTCTTTGCTCGCCGGTTGCGCCAGCACCGATGTCATCGATCCACACGGCTACGACAAGACTGGCACGGCGTCCTATTACGGCGCCAAACACCAAGGTAAACGCACCGCCAGCGGCGAGCGTTTCAACAAGAATTCCCTGACCGCCGCCCACCGCCAGCTACCCTTTGGCACACGGGTGAAGGTCACCAATCTGAATAACGACAAATCCTGTGTAGTGCGCATCAACGATCGCGGGCCGCATACCCGTGGGCGTCTGATCGATGTTTCACATGAAGCGGCCGAACAACTGGGTATGCTCAGAAGCGGCACCGCGAAGGTTCGCGTGCAGGCCCTCGACGACTGATAGACGGAGCGCTGACCATTTTCGGACTTGCCGATTTACCCCTGATCAGCGTGATTGAATTGCTCAGCGGCTTGCTGTTGCTGATCGCCGGCGCCGAACTGATGGTGCGCGCCGCCGTGCGCCTCGCCGCGCGCCTGCATGTACGACCGCTGATTATCGGCCTGACCATCGTCGCCCTCGGCAGCAGCGCACCGCAGATGGCAGTCAGCCTGCAAGCCACCCTGGCGCAGAACGCCGACATCGCCGTCGGCAGCGTGATCGGCAGTAGCATCTTCAACATCCTCGTCACCCTCGGGCTCTCGGCGCTGATCATCCCGCTGCGGGTTTCACGGCAACTGGTGCGCCTGGATATTCCGCTGATGATCGGCGCCAGCCTGCTGGTGTTCATATTGGCGTGGAACGAAGAACTGACCCGCGTGGACGGCATCATTCTGCTGGCCGCACTGGCGCTGTATCTGGGCCTGCTGCTGCGCCAGTCGCGGCACTCGACCCGCCCGCAATCGACGACCCACGAAGTCCCGCAAGCGCCATGGATCAGCAGTCTGCTGATGATCGTCGTGGGTTTGGCGATGCTGGTCTACGCCGGGCACTTGCTGTTGGGCGCGGCGGTTTCGGTAGCGACCGATCTGGGGCTGTCGGAGCGGATCATCGGCCTGACCATCGTCGCCGTCAGCACCTCCCTGCCGGAACTGGCCACCTCGTTGATCGCTGCATTGCGTGGTCAGCGGGACATCGCTGTGGGCAACGTGATCGGCAGCAACCTGTTCAACCTCTTGGGCGTGCTCGGCTTCACTGCGTTGATCGCGCCGTCGCCGCTGTCGGTATCGCCCAACGCCCTGGATTTCGACTTGCCGGTGATGCTCGGCGTCGCGACGTTGTGTCTGCCGGCGTTCTATTCCGGCTACCGGGTGACCCGCGCCGAAGGTCTGATGTTTTTGGGTTTGTATCTGGCTTACGGTCTGCACGTGGTGTCGTTCACCACCGGCATGCCGCTGGCCGGCAAGCTTGAACACCTGATGCTGTTTTTTGTCCTGCCGGCGCTGGTGGCGTTTTTTCTGTTCACGTCGCTGCGCGCCTGGCGTCGCCAACACCACAATAAGGAATTGCCATGACCGATGATAAAAAGCCTGGGGTTGAAGTCCGCCGCCAAGTGATGGGCGACGCCTTCGTCGACCGCGCGCTGGGCAATGCCACCGAGTTCACTCAACCGCTGCAGGATTTCGTCAACGAGCACGCCTGGGGCGGCGTCTGGAACCGCGAAGGTTTGCCATTGAAAACCCGCAGCCTGATCACCCTCGCCGCGCTGACCGCGCTGAAGTGCCCGCAGGAATTGAAAGGTCATGTGCGTGGTGCGCTGAACAATGGCTGCACCGTGGAAGAGATTCGCGAAGCGCTGCTGCATTGCGCGGTGTATGCCGGTGTACCGGCGGCCATCGATGCGTTTCGCGCGGCGCAGGAAGTGATTGATAGCTATCAGAAGCCGGAATGAATATTCAAAAATTGCGTTGACAGGTCTGCCGCCATCGCGGGCAAGCCTTGCTCCTACAGGTTGTGTGCCATGCACCTGTTTTATGCCCGGCACACAACCTGTAGGAGCAAGGCTTGCCCGCGATGAGGCCCTTCAAAACACCACAAATTTTGGGGTTAAATCCACCCGCCCCACTGCAACAAAAAGATCCCGACGTTGGTGGTGATCGCCGCCATCAACGTGGTGATCACGATGATCGCTGCCGCCAGTTCATGATTGCCATTGGCCTGACGGGCCATGACAAAACTGGCCGCGGCGGTCGGGCTGCCGAAGTACAGGAACAGAATCCCCAACTCCGCACCACGAAAGCCCCAGAGCCACGCACCCAGCGTCGCCAGAACCGGCAGGCCGATCATCTTCACCAGGCTTGAGCTGAGCGCCATGTTGCCGCTTTTGCGCAGTGCCGCCAGCGACAGCGTGCCGCCAATGCAGATCAGCGCCAACGGCAAGGTGGTTTGCGCCAGGTATTGACCGGACGTCTCCAGCCATCCCGGCAAGCTGATCTTGAAGTAGGCAAACGGCGCCGCCGCAAACACGCTGATGATCAGCGGATTGACCATCACGCTTTTGCAGATGCTCCAGGGGTCGGACTTGATTACTGGGCTGTACACCGCCAGCACAATGGTCGAGAGCGTGTTGTAGAACAGGATCACCAACGCCGCGAGAATCGCCCCGAGGGAAATCCCGTAGTCGCCGTACATACTCGCCGCCAGCGCCAGCCCGATGACCCCGTTGTTTCCGCGAAAGGCGCCCTGGGTGTAAATCCCCCGGTCTTCCCGCGGGCACTTCCAGATCGCCCAGCCCCAGGCGATGGCGAAACTCGCCAGGGTGGCGAGCGAGAAGTAGATGAGCAGCGCCGGTTGCAACGCGGCGTGCAGGTCGGCATGCAGGATGCCCAGAAACAGCAACGCCGGCATGGTGACGTTGAACACCAGGGCCGATGCAGTGTGGATGAAGTTGTCGTTGATCCAGTCGATGCGCTTGAGCAGCGCCCCCAGAAACAGCATGGCAAACACCGGCGCGGTGATGTTCAGGGTTTCGAGGAAGATAGCCAGCATGCCGGGGGTAACCTTGGGTGAGCGTCGTTAGGGGGCTAATGATAAGCCAGCAAGTCCCTCGGCGTCTGTTAGGCCGCTATCGCGAGCAAGCTCGCTCCCACATTTGTCCAGTGTCGAACACAAAATCTGTGTACGGCGAAAATCCACTGTGGGAGCGAGCTTGCTCGCGATGCAGGCGACTCGGTCTCAGGTGATGGGTGCAGGGTTGAACAAGGTGATGTCGTTATGCAGCTTGTGCTTCTCTGCCCACGTCTGCTTCTTCCCGCTAGCCACGTCCAGGTAGTAGTGAAACAACTCCCAGCCCAGATCCTCAATCGAAGCCCGCCCGGTCGCAATTCGCCCGGCATCGATGTCGATCAAATCCGGCCAACGCTGCGCCAGCTCCGTCCGGGTCGACACCTTCACCACCGGCGCCATCGCCAAACCATACGGCGTGCCACGCCCGGTGGTGAACACGTGCAGGTTCATCCCCGCCGCCAATTGCAACGTCCCGCAGACAAAATCACTGGCCGGGGTCGCACAGAAAATCAGCCCTTTGCGCTTGAAGCGCTCACCAGGACCCAGCACCCCGTTGATCGCGCTGCTGCCGGATTTGACGATCGAGCCCAGGGACTTCTCGACAATATTCGACAACCCGCCCTTCTTGTTGCCCGGTGTGGTGTTGGCGCTGCGATCCGCTTCGCCCTTGGCCAGGTAACGGTCGTACCAGTCCATCTCGCGCACCAGTTCCTGAGCGACTTCTTCTGTTTCCGCCCGTGAAGTCAGCAGGTAAATCGCGTCGCGCACTTCGGTGACTTCGGAAAACATCACCGTCGCACCCGCGCGCAATAACAGGTCCGAGGCATAGCCCAGCGCCGGGTTGGCAGTGATGCCGGAAAACGCATCGCTGCCGCCGCACTGCATGCCGAGAATCAGCTCGGACGCCGGCACGGTTTCCCGGCGACGCTGATCGAGCTTCTTCAAACGGGTCTCGGCCAACGCCATGATCTGCTCGATCATCTCGGTGAAACCGTGACTGGAATCCTGCAAGCGGTACAACCACGGATCGCTCAAATCCACCGAGCTGTCGTTCTCGTGCATCACCTGCCCGGCCTGCAATTTCTCGCAGCCCAGGCTGATCACCAACGCTTCGCCACCCAGGTTCGGGTTGCGCGCCAGGTTGCGCACGGTACGAATCGGGATGTACGCGTCAGTCGCGGTAATCGCCACGCCACAGCCGTAGCTGTGAGTCAGCGCGACCACGTCATCGACGTGCGGATACTTGGGCAGCAACTCGTCCTTGATGCGCTTGACCGCATGGTCCAGTACGCCGGTGACGCACTGAACAGTCGTGGTAATCCCGAGAATGTTGCGCGTGCCGACGGTGCCGTCGGCGTTGCGATAACCCTCGAACGTGAAGCCTTCCAGCGGTGCCTGCGCCGCCGGCACTTCGGTGGACAGCGGCAAGCTGTCCAGCGGTGGCGCGGTGGGCATGCGCAGTTGATCTTCCTTGACCCAACTGCCGCGCGGAATCGGCTGCAACGCGTAGCCGATGGTCTGCCCGTAACGAATCACCTGACCACCCTCGGGAATATCCTCAAGGGTGACCTTGTGGCTCTGTGGCACGAAATCCACGGTGACCAGGCCGTCCGGAAACTCGGTGCCGGCCGGCACGCCTTGGTCATTGACCACGATCACTACGTTGTCCCGCTCGTGCAGGCGGATGTAGCGCGGCGAGTCGGAATGTTCAATCAACTGCATGACGCCGCTCCTCAGGAATGCGCTTCAGATAATTTGGTCAGCTCAGGACCGGTGCTTGGCGGCTCTTTGAGCACCACGCGTTTGATCGGACCGACGATCACCAGGTAGCTGAATACTGCGACCAGTGCGTTGCAACCGACAAACACCAGCGCCCATTTGAACGAACCGGTGGAGCTGATGATGTAGCCGATGACGATCGGGGTGGTGATCGATGCGATGTTGCCGAACATGTTGAACAGGCCGCCACTCAAACCGGCGATCTGTTTCGGCGAGGTGTCAGACACCACCGCCCAGCCCAACGCGCCCACGCCTTTGCCGAAGAATGCCAAGGCCATGAAGCCGACGACCATCCATTCGATGTCCACGTAGTTGCAAGCCACGATACTGCTGGAAACCAGCAAACCGGCAATGATCGGCGCCTTGCGGGCGAAGGTCAGGGAATGGCCCTTGCGCAGCAGGTAGTCGGAAATCACGCCACCGAGCACGCCACCAATGAAGCCGCAGATCGCCGGCAACGAAGCAATGAAACCCGCCTTGAGGATGGTCATGCCGCGTTCTTGCACCAGGTACACCGGGAACCAGGTCAGGAAGAAGTAGGTGATGCCGTTGATGCAGTACTGGCCAAGGTACACGCCGAGCATCATGCGGTTAGTCAGCAACTGGCGGATGTAGTCCCACTTCGGACCGTCGACCTTTTTGCCTTTGCCTTTGTCCTGGTCCATGTCGACCATGCCGCCGTTGTCGGCGATGTGCTTGAACTCGGCGTCATTGATCATCGGGTGCTGACGCGGGCTGTGGATAACCTTCAGCCAGATCCCCGAGAAGATGATGCCGATCACGCCCATGACGATGAACACGTGCTGCCAGCCGAAGCTGTAGACGATCCAGCCCATCAGCGGCGCAAACAACACGGTAGCGAAGTATTGCGCCGAGTTGAAAATCGCAGACGCCGTACCGCGTTCAGCGGTCGGGAACCAGGCCGCAACGATGCGTGCGTTACCGGGGAAGGATGGCGCTTCGGCCAGGCCCACCAGGAAGCGCAGCATGAACAGCGCAACCACCGCCGTGGACATGCCGAACTCACCGACATAACCCTGCAACACGGTGAACAGCGACCAGGTGAAAATGCTCAGTGCGTACACTTTTTTCGAGCCGAAACGGTCCAGCAGCCAGCCACCGGGAATTTGCCCGGCCACGTAGGCCCAACCGAATGCGGAGAAAATATAACCGAGGGTGACCGCGTCAATGCCGAGGTCTTTTTGCAGGCTGGAGCCCGCGATTGCGATGGTAGCCCGGTCTGCGTAGTTGATCGTGGTCACCAGAAAAAGCATGAGCAAAATCAAATAGCGGACGTGGGTCGGCTTGGTCGCTTGCATGTAGATGTACTCCCACTGATTATTTTTATGCGCGGGTGAATCTTGGTGTGTTCCCTGTAGGAGCTGTCGAGTGAAACGAGGCTGCGATCTTTTGATTTTTAAAAGCAAAGATCGCAGCCTGCGGCAGCTCCTACAGGGGTATTGCGATGTGTCAGGAGCCGATGTAGCTAGTCTTCACGACCGTGTAGAACTCTTGCGCATAGCGACCTTGCTCGCGGGACCCATAGGATGAACCTTTACGCCCACCGAATGGAACGTGGTAATCCACGCCCGCCGTCGGCAGGTTGACCATCACCATCCCGGCCTGGGAGTGGCGTTTGAAGTGGTTGGCGTACTTCAACGACGTGGTGGCGATGCCCGCCGACAGACCGAATTCGGTGTCGTTGGCCATGGCCAGCGCAGCCTCGTAATCCGCGACGCGAACCACGTTGGCCACCGGGCCGAAGATCTCTTCGCGGCTGATACGCATCGCAGCTTCGCTGTCGGCAAACAGGGTTGGCGCGAGGTAATAGCCTTCGGTATCGCAGGTCACCAGACCACCGCCGCTGACCAGACGTGCACCTTCGGACTGGCCGATGTCGATGTACTTCATGTCCTGTTCAAGCTGCGCTTGCGAGACGACCGGACCGATGTCGGTGCCGGCTTTCAGCGCGTGACCGACCTTGATCGACTTCATGCGCTCAGCCACGGCTTCGACGAACTTGTCGTGAATCCCGGCGGTGACGATGAAGCGGCTCGAGGCGGTGCAACGCTGGCCGGTGGAGTAGAACGCGCTTTGTACCGACAGCTCGACCGCTTGCTTGAGGTCGGCGTCGTCGAGAATGATCTGCGGGTTCTTGCCGCCCATTTCCAGCTGAACCTTGGCCTGGCGCGACACGCAGCTGATGGCGATCTGACGACCGACGCCCACGGAACCGGTGAAGCTGATGCCGTCGACTTTCGGGCTCTGCACCAGCGCATCGCCAACCACTCGACCGCTGCCCATCACCAGGTTGAACACGCCGGCCGGGAAGCCTGCGCGGGAGATGATTTCGGCCAGTGCCCAGGCGCAACCCGGCACCAGATCAGCCGGTTTCAACACGACGCAGTTGCCGTAGGCCAGGGCCGGGGCGATTTTCCATGCAGGGATCGCAATCGGGAAGTTCCACGGCGTGATCAGACCGACCACACCCAGCGCTTCGCGAGTCACTTCGACATTCACACCCGGACGTACCGATGGCAGGTAGTCGCCGGACAGACGCAGGCATTCACCGGCGAAGAACTTGAAGATGTTGCCGGCGCGAGTCACTTCGCCGATCGCTTCAGGCAGGGTCTTGCCCTCTTCCCGAGCCAGCAAGGTGCCGAGCTCTTCGCGGCGAGCGAGGATTTCAGTACCGACTTTATCCAGCGAATCGTGGCGAGCCTGAATGCCCGAAGTCGACCACGCGGGGAACGCAGCGCGGGCGGCGTCGATGGCGGCGTGAACTTGAGCCAGATCAGCCTTGGCGTACTCGCCGATGGTATCGGTCAATTCGGACGGGTTGATATTGGTGGAGTAATCGCTACCCGCAACCCATTCACCGTTGATGTAGTTATCGAAACGCTTTGCATTTGCCACTGGATATTCTCCTCACGCAAAAGGCCGCTGATTACTCAGCGGCCTTGTTTAATCGGGTGTGTTACTGCGCACCTTGCTTGTCGATCAGCGCGGCCAGAGCTTCGTACTCTTCTGGCAGCAGATCGGTCAGCGGTGCACGCACGGGACCTGCGTCATAGCCGACAATTTTTGCCCCAGCCTTGACGATGCTCACTGCGTAGCCGGCTTTGCGGTTACGGATGTCCAGGTATGGCAGGAAGAAGTCGTCGATGATCTTGCCGACGGTGGCGTGATCTTCGCGGGCAATGGCGTGGTAGAAATCCATCGCGGTTTTCGGGATGAAGTTGAACACCGCCGAGGAGTAAACCGGCACGCCCAGTGCCTTGTAGGCGGCGGCGTAGACTTCAGCGGTCGGCAAACCACCCAGGTAGCTGAAGCGATCACCGAGGCGGCGACGGATCGACACCATCAACTCGATATCGCCCAGGCCATCCTTGTAGCCGATCAGGTTCGGGCAGCGCTCGGCCAGACGTTCCAGCAGCGGCGCAGTCAGGCGGCAGACGTTACGGTTGTAAACCACCACGCCGATTTTCACCGATTTGCACACGGCTTCAACGTGAGCGGCAACGCCGTCCTGGCTGGCTTCGGTCAGGTAGTGCGGCAGCAGCAACAGGCCTTTGGCACCCAGACGCTCGGCTTCCTGTGCGTATTCGATGGCTTGACGAGTCGAACCGCCAACGCCGGCCAGAATCGGCACGCTGGTTTCGCAGGTGTCGACGGCAGTCTTGATGATTTCCGAATATTCGCTGGCCGCCAGAGAGAAGAACTCACCGGTGCCGCCCGCGGCGAACAATGCCGAGGCGCCGTATGGGGCCAGCCATTCGAGACGTTTGATATACCCCGCGCGATGGAAATCGCCCTGAGCATTGAAATCGGTAACCGGGAAAGACAGCAGACCGGAAGAGAGGATGGACTTCAGTTCTTGTGGATTCATTATTCGAACACCCTGGATAGCGACGTATGTGTGTGAGGAAACCGTTCAGCCTTCGCCGAAGTTGTAGGTCATCGTACAACTTAAATAATAACCGTCAACTGCATTTCATCGCCAACCGCAGAATTTGAGTCGGAAAGGTATTTTCTTGACGTAGGAAATTTCTCATCTATGATCCAGACAACTGTATATGCATACAGTTATTTTTTGATCGTACCGACGACATATCAAGGAGATAGAAATGTCAGGTCTACACGCACAACCGAAGGAAAAACCGAAACAGGTCATTGCCGAACTGGATGATCTTTTTACCGAACATGGCATCCCTCTGATCGGGGAAAACCAACACGTGGTCTTGCAGATTGCTGATCATCACAACTCTGCATCTGCCCTTCCCGCCTCGCTACCCACAGCCCCCGGTAAAGCCCTGAAAGGCAAGCCACAGCTGAGGTTCGAGGGTGGTGAACACACCGCCATCGGCGACAGCACCCTGCTGCGTTTCGTCAAGGATGCGCCCGCTATCCCGGCTTCACAGGTGGAGCTGCATTTACCCAATGGGCTGGCGCTGACCTATGGCCAAGTCGTTGCGCTGGGGGGTGATTTCTATGGAATTCCCGATCAACCGATCAGCGAAGGCGCGACAGGCGCCGAGCGAATCCAGCGTTTTACCAATGCCTTCAACTCGCTGGCCGTGCTGCCTGCTTCTAACGCTGAGGCCAAGCTGATCCTCGGTGTCATGCAAAAGGAAATCGCCGCGATCAAGCAGGCGATCAAGGACGGTAAACAACCTCACGAAGCCTATGACGCCCTCGGTGATACGTTGTCGGAAGAGTGGAACAAGATCACCGGCGGCGGCAGTGTCGTCTCGGCGTTGTTCCCATTTGGCCGCTACCTGAAACTGGCCGCCAACAATGCCGATCACTTCGCCGAATGGGCGCTGCTCGCCTACATCGCCGGGCACACCGCAGCGGTGCAACAAGCGGTGCTGGCCCACGCCAGCGGCGATGAAAAGCAGTTGGAGCTGGCCTATGCGATGAACGCTTTTGCCGACCACTACCTGACCGACCTGTTTTCCGCCGGCCACCTGCGAGTGCCGCGCAAACAATTGGCAGCGGTGGTCACACCCAGCGATCTGGGTTCGTTGATCACTCGTTTCATGCACGACGAAGACAGCAAATTCGGCCTCAATGTGCGCAACGGCAATGGCGATCAATGGCATGCGTATGGGGACAAACGCTACTTCGACGCCATCGACAGCGCCAATCGCGACCAGGTGACTCAGGCGGTTCAGGTGTCTGCGGATGAAGTGTTCGCGGCGTACCTCAGCGGGATCGCACCGTCGGCCGGCAGCTTTGCTGCGTTGAAAAAACTGCCTGATCTTCAAGCGGTGCTGAACCCGACGGGTAATTTCTCGCCGTTGTTCAAAGTCGAGGGCAACAAGGTGCTGCGGCGCAAGGACGTCAACAACCTGAACGATACCGCCACCGTGGACGACTGGTGGGGCTGGAGCACTTATTTGCTGCTCAAGGATTACAAACCGACTGGCAACGTTGCCTGATAAGGAGATCGATGATGACTATCAAATTGAAACTGGAACTGGCTTCGGGGCAATCGCTGAAGGGTGCACCGCTGGAGTTGTTGGCTGATGGCAAGCCAATTGCCAAAGCGGTGGTGGATAAGTTTGGGGAAGTGGCGTTCGATGCCAAGCCCAAGGCAGAAACACTGGCGGTGCGAGTGGATCGGGGGATTTTGGAGACTGCTTGAAGATTGATTGAAGGCTACTGGCCCCATCGCGGGCAAGCCCGGCTCCCACAGGTTTTGTGTCGATCACAACAGTGCGAACACACACAAAACCCTGTGGGAGCCGGGCTTGCCCACGATGGCATTATCTGTGACACCGCGGTAGGTGCGGATTGACGCCGACCATTCATCGAAACTGGTATTTCTTACAGTTTCGAACCCTCTGCCTCCAAGGCTTAATCGGGCAGTCAATCACTGCACAGGCGAATACCCCATGAGCACAATCCACCGGTTTAACTTTCCTGCCAAAACCAGACATGCAGCTCTAGAGCTGCCATCAGATTTTGACCTGAATGTAAGCGTGGACAACATCGTCGAGTTTGAAACACTGCCCGGTCAGTACTGGAAAATCACCCTGAAGATATTCAAGGTGTTGCTGAACAACACCGTTGAGTATGTCGATTACAAAACGGTCGAGGTAGAAGATCCTTACCCCTAGCCGCGCTGCGCCTCAGCCTCTTCATGCGCATGACGCAGCCGTTCGCGGCTATTCGTCAAATGCAGCCGCATCGCCGCCCGCGCCGCATCCGAATCCTGACGAGCAATCGCATCGTAAATCTCTTCGTGCTCTCGGCTCAGACGATTCATGTAGTGCTGTTGGTCGTCATGGGCGAGGCGCGCGGAGTTGAGGCGCGTACGCGGAATGATGCTGGTGCCCAGGTGGGTCATGATGTCGGTGAAATAGCGGTTGCCGGTCGCCAGAGCGATTTGCAGGTGGAACTGGAAGTCGGACGCCACGGCATCGCTGGCATGGGAAACACTTTCATTCAACGCATCCAGCGCAGCTCGCATCAATGCCAGCTGCTCGGGGCTGCGGCGTTGCGCGGCGAGGCCGGCGGATTCCACTTCGAGGCTGATACGCAGTTCCAGAATCGCCAGCACGTCACGCAGCGTGACCACGGTCGCCGGGTCGATTCGGAAACCGCTCGGGCTTGGGGTGTCGAGCACGAAGGTGCCGATGCCGTGGCGGGTTTCAACCTGCCCGGCCGCCTGCAAACGGGAAATCGCTTCGCGCACCACGGTGCGGCTGACGCCATGGGCATCCATGATCGCCGACTCGGTGGGCAACTTGTCGCCACGCTTGAGGTGACCGTCGCGGATCTGCTCGGACAGCACCGTCACCAGTTCCTGAGCGAGGCTGCGGCGCTTGCGAGGGAGGCGTGGTGCGTCGATCGGGTTTTCCATGGTGAACGTCTTTCTCGAAAGTTGCGGCTGAAACCGCATCATAGCTCAACGCGGTTGTACGATCACCACACCCCGTAGGAGCTGCCGAAGGCTGCGATCTTTTGGCTTTGATTTTGAAGATCAAAAGATCGCAGCCTTCGGCAGCTCCTACAGGGATTGTGGGGTTTACGCGGTTACGGTTTGGTCCACCAAGTGGCCATTCTCGATACGTACATGCCGTGGATGGAACCGCTTCAGGCTGCTGCGATGTCCGACGCTGACAATGCTCAAGCCCGGAATCTCATCGATCAAGGTCTGATACATCAACGCTTCGTCCTCCTCGTCCATCGCTGAGGTCGCTTCGTCCATGTACAGCCATTGCGGTGCGTAAAGCAGCGCACGAGCGAAGGCCAGGCGCTGTTGCTCACCCGGCGACAACATGCGCTGCCAGTGATTGGCTTCGTCCAGACGGGCAACGAGATGCGGCAAACGGCAGGCTTCCAGCACGTGAACGTAGCGCTCCTGCGGATACGTATCGCCAGACTGTGGATAACTCAGCGCTTCACGCAGACTGCCAATCGGCAGATACGGTTTTTGCGGCAGGAACAAATAACGCGCCGCCGGCAGACGAATACTGCCGTGGCCAGCCGGCCAAAGGTGCCCCATCGCTCGAAACAAAGTGGATTTACCGCTGCCGGAGCGACCGCTGAGCATGACGCGCTCACCCTCCTCCACGGTCATGTCGGCGCTGGTCAGCAGGTGACGACCGTCGGCCAGATCAAGGCCAAGGTTATGCACCTTCAACGCCGAGCCCTGGTTTTGCACATCAATCGCCGGCGCACGCTCTTCGTTGTCGGTCATGGCCTGGCGGAAACTCAGCAGACGATCACAGGTGGCGCGCCATTCGGCAAGGTCCTGGTACGCCGTGATGAACCAACTGAAGTTGTCCTGGACGTTGGCGAACGCCGAGTTTATTTGCATCAGCTCACCCAGCTCGATCTTGCCAGCGAAGTAACGCGGCGAGGCGACCATGAACGGGAAGATGACGGCGATCTGCTCATAACCGGACGTAAAGAAGGTCAGGCGCTTGGACACTTTCATGATGTCCCAGAAGTTGTGCCAGACCATCCCGAAACGGCTGCTCAAGCGGCGGTTCTCATTGGGCTCGCCGTTGTACAGCGCAATACTTTCGGCATTCTCGCGAACCCGAACCATGGAGAAACGCAAGTCGGCTTCGAAACGTTGCTGGTTATTGTTGAGGCCGATCAGGCGACGGCCAATCAAATGCGTCAGCCAACTGGCGACGGCGGCGTAAACCAGTGCGCACCAGAACATGTAGCCGGGAATCGTGAAACCAAACACTTCGATACTGCCCGACACGCCCCACAGAATGATCGAGAACGATACGAGGCTGACGACGTTGCGAATCAACCCGAGCCCCAGGCCCAGCGTGTTGGTGGTGAATTTATTGAGGTCTTCGGAAATCCGCTGGTCCGGGTTATCGGTGTAACCGCCCTGCTCCAGCTGGTAGTAATTCTTGTTGTCGAGCCAACGGGTAAAATGCTTCTCGGTGAGCCAGGCCCGCCAGCGAATCGTCAGCATCTGCGTCAGGTAGAGTCGATACACCGCGCCGAGAATGGCCACCGCCGCAATGCCGCAGAAATACAGGATCAACTGCCAGAAGGCCGCTTCGTCCTTTTTCTGCAGGGCGTTGTAGAAGTCCTTGTACCAACTGTTGACCCATACCGAAATCGCCACGCTGAACAGCGACAGCGCGATCACGGCGATCAGCAACGTCCAGGCCTTGCCCTTCTCTTCGCTGCGCCAGTAAGGGGTGGTCATCGCCCAGACTTTGCGAAAAAACTGCCCGCGCACAGCATCATTGACCGCGGAATATTCAGCGTTCTGATTCATGGATAAGGCTCGATAAAGAAAAGAACACACACGAACCGATCATAGATGATCGGTTCGGTTCCTCGCGAGGGCTGGCGATAATCGTTCAGCGCCCATTCAGCGACGAACGGGACGCTTCTGCAGTTTGCGCTGCAGCGTGCGGCGGTGCATGCCCAGGGCGCGGGCAGTGGCGGAGATGTTGCCTTCGTGCTCGGTCAGCACGCGCTGGATGTGTTCCCACTGCAGGCGATCCACCGACATCGGGTTTTCCGGCACCAGTGTGTCGAGGTCGGCGTGCTCGGAGAGCAGCGCGGCCAACACGTCATCGGCGTCCGCCGGTTTGCACAGGTAATTGCAGGCGCCGCGTTTGATCGCTTCGACGGCGGTGGCAATGCTCGAGTAACCGGTGAGGATCACCACGCGCATTTCCGGGTCCAGCTCAAGCAGCTTGGGCAACAGCACCAGGCCGGAATCGCCGTCCATTTTCAGGTCCAGCGCGGCGTAGTCCGGCAGGTCGGCCTGAGCGATGGTCAGACCTTCTTCGGCGGAACCGGCGGTGCTGACGCGAAAACCGCGGCGGGCCATGGCACGGGCCATCACCCGGGTAAAAGTTGCGTCGTCGTCTACCAACAGCAAATGCGGCAGTTCTTCGCCTTCGCCTTCGACTTGGTTCTCGTCACTCATGTTCGTCTCCTCGGGCGACACGGGGCAGGCGCAGCTCGGTGAGCGTGCCGCCTTCCTCATGACTGTAGAGTTTCACTGAGCCGCCGGCGCGTGTCACGCTGGCCTTGCTCAAAAACAGGCCCAGGCCGAAACCTTTGCCCTTGGTTGTAAAAAACGGCTTGCCGATCTGCTCGGCGATGGCCAGCGGCACACCGGCACCGTGGTCGCGAATGCTGATGGTCAGGTCTTCGGCATTCCAGTCCAGCGTCACTTGCAGCCCTTCGGGGCAAGCGTCGGCGGCGTTGTTGAGCAAATTCAGCAGCGCTTGAGTAAGGTCCGGCGGCGGCGCCATGCGCGGCACGGTGCCTTGGCCCAAGCGCTGGAAGCGGTAACTGGCTTCCGGGCGCATCAGGTGCCAGCGATTCAAGGCTTCGTCGAGCCAGTCGGTGACGTCCTGCATCTCTACCGCCAAACGGCGATTGGCCTCGGCAGCGCGCACCAGTTGCTGCAAGGTTTCCTTGCAGAGTTTGACCTGATCCTGCAGCACGCTCAGGTCGTCCTGCAACATCGGGTCGTGATGGTCCTGGCGCATTTCCTTGAGCAACACGCTCATGGTCGCCAGCGGTGTGCCCAGTTCATGAGCAGCGCCGGCGGCCTGGGTCGCCACGGCCAGCAGTTGCTGATCGCGCAAACCCTCTTCACGACGGATGGCGCGCAGTTCTTCCTGACGGCGCAGCTCTTCGGCCATGCGTGCGGCGAAAAAGGTGATGACCGCCGCGGCCAGAGCGAAACTCAGCCACATCCCGTAAACCTGCAGGTTTTCCCGAGCGATCGGGAAGGTTTGCAGCGGATAGAAGCGCGCCAGCAGCAGGGTATACATCGTCAACGCGATACCGGACAGAATCACCGAATAACGCCACGGCAAGGTCACGGCGGCGATGGTCAGCGGTACCAGGTAATAAGAGACGAAGGGGTTGGTCGAGCCGCCGGAGAAATACAGCAAGGCACTGTGGATAAACAGGTCGCAGGCCAGTTGCACGGCGTATTCGAGTTCGGTAACCGGCCATGAGGTGCGCAAGCGAATCGCCGTGAACGCGCACAGCAGCATCGAGCAACCGAGGGTCGCGGCCAGTTGGAACCAAGGCAGCGGCAGCAAGTCGAGCCAGTAGGCCAGGCCCACGGAACCGGCCTGAGCGGCCAACACCAATGTGCGGATGAACGTCAGCCGCCAGAGATTCTGGCGAGTTGCAGAAGTGATTTGAACGGGGGCGAGCATGAGCTCTCCTGATGAGCGCTCCAGGCGGATCGCACGGAGTATAACCAAGCACGGGTGCTGACAGGCAAAAGTGCGGCAAACAGCCACACTTGTGAGTGTCCTGGAGATCTTTGTGGCGAGGGGATTTATCCCCGTTCGGCTGCGAAGCAGTCGTAAACCGCTCTCTGCAATATCTGACAAATTTGTTTGCTGATTTGGGCGGCTTCGCCACCCAACGGGGATAAATCCCCTCGCCACAGGGCCACCGGCTATCTATCTGTATAGAAGTTGTAACTGTGCGAACCGGATCATAAAAGCTAGAGTCTGATGGTTTCACGCAGGCTCGGACCTTAACCCCTGCGCACCGTCCAAGGAGTTTTCATGCACAGTTTCCGCCGCAGCGCCGCCCTTCTTGCCCTCAGTGTTGGCACCGTCGCCAGCCTCCCGGCCCTGGCCGCCGACGAGCTTCATTACAACCAGATCGCCCTGCGCGCCGAAGTCAGTCAGGAAGTCGCCCGCGACCTGATGATCGTGACCCTCTACACCGAAGAACAAAACACCGACCCGGCCAAACTCGCCGCCGACGTCAGCACCACCATGAACAAAGCGCTGGCCCAGGCCAAACAGGTCAAGGAAGTCACTCTGCGCCAGGGCAGCCGCAACAGCTACCCGATCTACGACACCAAGGGCCAGAAAATCACCGGTTGGCGCGAACGCGCCGAACTGCGCCTGGAAAGCTCCGACTTCGCGGCACTGTCGAAGTTGACCGGCGAACTGCTCACCGACCTGAAAATGGGCGGCATGGATTTCGCCATCGCCACACCAACCCGCAAGGCCAGTGAAGATGCGCTGCTCAAAGACGCTGTCACCGCATTTAAAGCCCGTGCGCAATTGGCTACCGATGCGTTGGGCGGCAAGGGTTACAAAATCGTTAACCTGAACTTGAACAGCAACGGTTATCCACAACCGTACATGCGTGGGCCGATGATGATGAAAGCCGCGAGCATGGATGGAGCGCCGGTTACACCGGAAGTTGAGGCTGGCACCAGTCAGGTCAGCATGACGGCGGATGGGTCGATTGAAGTGTTGATGCCTTGATTCGATAACCCGTGCACAGAAACGGCGATCACCGAAGTGATCGCCGTTTTTTATTGCCAGATCAAAACCCACGCAAAGGCTTAAAAGCGGAACGTGGAGCGTCCCAGGCGGCATTCCCACGCGGAAGTGGGAACGATCAATGGGGTGCAGCAGAAAGAGATTGGTCGGCTGTCAGGCCGCCATCGCGAGCAAGCTCGCTCCCACAGTGGGACGGTGTACACCCGAGGCTTCTCACCACTCAACAGGCCGAGCGTTAGCTCGCCTGCAGCTTGTGATCTTGATCCACCCGCCCCTTCGGGAGGCTGAGTGGAGGTGTTCATCTGGGGGGTAGGCGCGCAGCGCCGTTCGACGAAGTCGAACACATCGAGAGGAGGTTGAAGCGAAGCCAACCGGAGGCGATGCCCCCAGATGGATACCGGAGCGAAGGAACGCCGAGCCTAGGCGAGGGGCCGGACGCTCGGGGCGAGACCTTTGCTTCCTTTGGGGCGTCTGCCAAAGGGAGTCGCCGTAAGGGCGAAACCAATAGCGGCCGTTACCGCAGGAATGGATATGTACACCTGAAAGAAACTGGTCAAAAGCCAAAAGCGCTACCGCAAGCAGCAAAGGTTGCACCCCCGGTACTACCAACACGCCCACGCAGCCCCACCAAATCCCAAAGCCAAGCATCACCCACAGCTGTCCACTGCCAAACAGTAACGCAACAATCTGCCCCCACAGACACAACAACTCTTTAAACAACAAACACCTAGCCAACAAATCAGAATTCAATCTCATTCACGCCCGCCCTCCCCATTCACACCCCTCAATGATGGGTATAAATAAGTAACACCGCGCTCCAATCCAGTGCGCAAGACGTCAAGATCGCCCCGCACAGGTGCGCCATATGCACTGAAAAAAACCTGCGCAAACGGTCAAATGCGCCTGAATTTATACAAATGCGACATTAAGGTACGTTCGTGCCACTGTTTAACGCCTGTGGTCGCTCAGGATCTTGCAATGGGTATGGCCCCTGCATAAGTATCCGCAGGCACGACTCACGAGGTCGTCCTCTAATTCCAAAAATGACAACAAATCATGAGGCCACCATGCTTAAACACGCGGTCATTCCGTTTTTAGTCGGCGCAGGCTTGTTAGCCTCCGCACCTTTCGCCCAAGCGGCGACTAACCTGGTGTTTTGCTCCGAAGGGAGCCCGGCCGGTTTTGATCCTGGTCAGTACACCACCGGAACCGACTTCGACGCCTCTGCAGAAACCATGTTCAACCGTCTGACTCAGTTCGAACGTGGCGGCACTGCTGTCATTCCTGGTCTGGCGACCAAGTGGGACATCTCCGATGACGGCCTGACGTACACCTTCCACCTGCGTGAAGGCGTCAAGTTCCACACCACCCCGTACTTCAAGCCGACTCGTGAGTTCAACGCCGACGACGTGCTGTTCACCTTTAATCGCATGATTAACAAGGATGATCCGTTCCGTAAGGCGTACCCAACCGAATTCCCGTACTTCACCGACATGGGGATGGACACCAACATCACCAAGATCGATAAAGTCGACGACAAAACTGTCAAGTTCACCCTGAAAGAAGTCGACGCCGCGTTCATCCAGAACATGGCCATGAGTTTCGCTTCCATTCAGTCCGCCGAGTACGCCGCCCAGCTGCTGAAAGAAGGCAAAGCCGCCGACATCAACCAGAAGCCGGTCGGCACTGGTCCGTTCGTGTTCAAGAGCTACCAGAAAGACTCCAACATCCGCTACACCGGGAACAAGGACTACTGGAAGCCTGACGACGTCAAGATCGACAACCTGATCTTCGCCATCACCACCGACCCGTCGGTACGTATCCAGAAGCTGAAGAAGAACGAGTGCCAGATCACTCTGTTCCCGCGTCCGGCCGACCTGAAGGCGCTGCAAGAAGACAAGACTCTGAAAGTGCCTAACCAGGCTGGTTTCAACCTGGGTTACATCGCCTACAACGTGATGGACAAGATCAAGGGCAGCGATCAGCCGAACCCGATGGCCCAACTGAAAGTGCGTCAAGCGCTGGACATGGCCGTCAACAAGCAGCAGATCATCGACTCGGTTTACCAGGGCGCAGGTCAGCTGGCCGTCAACGCCATGCCGCCAACCCAGTGGTCTTACGACACCACCATCAAGGATGCGCCGTACAACCCTGAGAAAGCCAAAGAGCTACTCAAGGAAGCCGGCATCAAGGAAGGCACCGAGATCAACCTGTGGGCGATGCCGGTGCAGCGTCCTTACAACCCGAACGCCAAGCTGATGGCTGAAATGCTGCAGTCCGACTGGGCCAAAGTTGGTATCAAAGCCAAGATCGTGACCTACGAGTGGGGCGAGTACATCAAGCGCTCCAAAGGCGGCGAAAACGGCGCGATGCTGATTGGCTGGAGCGGCGACAACGGTGACCCGGACAACTGGCTGAACGTGCTGTTCGGCTGCGACTCCCTGCAAGGCAACAACTTCTCCAAGTGGTGCGACAAGAAGTTTGACGGCATCGTGAAAGAAGCCAAGCGCACGACCGATCAGTCCAAGCGCACCGAACTGTACAAACAGGCGCAACACGTCCTCAAAGATGCCGTTCCAATGACACCTATCGCTCACTCGACGGTGTTCCAACCCATGCGCGACAACGTGCAGGACTTCAAGATCAGCCCGTTTGGCTTGAACTCCTTCTACGGCGTCAGCGTCAGCAAATAAGGTTTTACAACGGCGACGCTTTTGACGTCGCCGTTGTTTTATCTGCCGAGAAAGTAGGAAACCACCTACATCCAATTCCGCTGAGGATTACAGCAGCGGCGTCGGATGCGTTGCCATTTCCTACGAGTCTTTAGGACTCTACGCATTTACTGCCAGACCCGCGGCTCATACCGTCGGGATCTGACCAGTTCGTGCGTGGGCTCTCGGTTATTACTGCTGTCATGGTTTGAGATCAGTGATGCCTCCACGTCCCCGGACGAGGCGGCGATTCATTGAAAACACTTAGAGAAAGAGAAAAGGGAGCGTCATGCGCCATACCTTGGTTTTATCCGCAGTGCTGGGCACCGGCCTGCTGGCTGCCACTTCCATCAGCCTGGCCGCCAATAACAGCCTGGTGTTCTGCTCCGAAGGCAGCCCTGCTGGCTTCGACACCGCGCAGTACACGACCGCGACCGACAATGACGCCGCCGAGCCGTTGTACAACCGACTGGCAGAGTTCGAAAAAGGCGCCACCAACGTCGTACCTGGCCTGGCTACTCGCTGGGATATTTCCGAGGACGGCCTCAAGTACACTTTTCACCTGCGCGAAGGGGTGAAATTTCACACAACCAAATACTTCACGCCGACCCGTGATTTCAACGCCGATGACGTGCTGTTCACGTTCAATCGCATGCTCGATCCACAGCAACCTTTCCGTAAGGCTTATCCGACCGAGTTCCCGTACTTCAACGGGATGAGCCTGAACAAGAACATCGCCAAGGTCGAGAAGACCGGGCCGCTGACCGTGGTCATGACGCTCAACAGCGTGGACGCCGCGTTCATCCAGAACATCGCCATGAGCTTCGCCGCCATCCTGTCCGCCGAATACGCCGACAAACTGCTGGCCGAAGGCAAGCCGAGCGACATCAACCAGAAGCCGATCGGCACCGGGCCGTTCGTGTTCAAGAGCTACCAGAAAGATTCCAACATCCGTTACACCGGCAACAAGCAGTACTGGGACCCGAGCCGGGTCAAGCTCGAGAACCTGATTTTCGCCATCAACACCGATGCCTCGGTGCGTGTGCAGAAGCTCAAGGCCAACGAGTGCCAGATCACCCTGCACCCACGCCCTGCCGACGTGACCGCACTGAAGAACGACCCGACACTCAAGCTCATCGAGAAACCCGGTTTCAACCTCGGCTACATCGCCTACAACGTGCGCCACAAGCCTTTCGACCAGCTCGAAGTGCGCCAGGCGCTGGACATGGCGGTGAACAAGCAAGGGATTCTCAACGCCGTCTATCAAGGTGCCGGTCAACTGGCGGTCAACGCCATGCCACCGACCCAATGGTCCTACGATGAGACCATCAAAGACGCCGCCTACAACCCGGAAAAAGCCAAGGAACTGCTCAAGGCTGCCGGCGTGAAGGAAGGCACCGAAATTACTCTGTGGGCGATGCCCGTTCAGCGCCCTTACAACCCGAACGCCAAATTGATGGCCGAGATGCTCCAGGCTGACTGGGCAAAAATCGGCCTCAAAGTGAAGATCGTCAGCTACGAATGGGGCGAGTACATCAAGCGCACCAAGAATGGCGAGCACGACGTCAGCCTGATTGGCTGGACCGGTGACAATGGGGACCCGGACAACTGGCTCGGCACGCTTTACAGCTGCGACGCCATTGGCGGCAACAACTACTCCATGTGGTGTGATCCAGCTTACGACAAGCTGATCAAGCAGGCCAAGGTCGTCACCGACCGCGACCAGCGCACCGTGCTTTACAAACAGGCGCAACAGTACCTCAAGCAGCAGGTGCCGATTACGCCAGTCGCCCACTCGACGGTTAACCAGCCGTTGAGCGCCAAAATCGAAGGATTCAAGGTGAGTCCTTTCGGTCGTAACGTGTTCTCGGGCGTCAGCATAGAAAAATAACCGATTAGCCAGAAACGCTGAGGGCGGATTCCGCCCTCACGCAAGCGTATTGCCGTAATTCGTCAATCCGGTCTACAGCAAACGTTTGCGATGCCTTGTATGAGTTCGAAACCAAATAGCCGGATCACCAAAAAAGACCGGCATTAATAAAAGAAAGAAAGGAGCTTCACCCCATGAAACTGAGTAGCACCGCGTTATTGGCCTTGGCCATCAGCAGCGTAACCGCCTCGGCGTACGCAGAAACCCAAAGCCAGGCGTACACCCCGGTTACCGTGAAAGAAAAGAGCGCCCAAAGCGAAGCCACCGGCTTTGTCGAAGGCCAATCGATCACTGGGAGCACGCGTAACTGGTATGCCAACGAGCAACTGAAACGTGGCGCCAAGTTCAGCTACCAAAAAAACGGTTCACCGACCCCAACTGATCGTCGTATCAACTGGGTCCAGGGCACCATCATCAAGTACAACTCGGGCTTCACCGAGGGTGCTATTGGTTTCAGCACTGAAGTAGCTGCCTACAATGCTATTGCCCTGGACCGTGATCGCAAAGACCTGGCGTCCGCAAACGGTGGTGCTCCAGAGCCAGGTCGTGGTGGCCGCGGCAACAACCGTACGCTGACCGAAAATGGCGGCGACGCAGTAGACCAGTGGAGCAAACTGGGCCTGGCCAACGTCAAGGCCCGTGTCTCCAACACCACCCTGACCGCCGGCCGCCAGAACTTCAGCAGCCCACAGGTCGACGTCATCGGTAACCGTCCTCTGCCGTCGAGCTTCGAAGGTGTGAGCCTGCACAGCGAAGAGCTGGAAAACCTGTCCTTTGACATCGGCACCTTCGACCGCAACTCTCCTCGTACGGAACAAAGCCAGCGCAAGTTCCGCTCCGAATACGGTAACGGCGAGGCCGAAGCCGACCACATCTACACTGCGGGTCTCACTTACCAGCCATTCGCCAGCCTGACCACCAGTCTGTGGGGCACCCAGGCTGAAGACCTGTGGAACCAGTACTACTTCGGCGCCAGCCACGTATTGGGCGACAGTTCGGTACTGAGCCTGACCACCGGCCTGAACTACTACAAAACCGTTGATTCGGGTTCGGCCAAACTGGGCGAAATCGACAACGACACCTACTCCCTGTCCTTCGGCCTGACTCACCAGGCTCATAGCCTGACCTTCTCGTACCAGGAAGTGAACGGTAACGAATACTTCGACTACCTGCACGAGACCAACGGCATCTACCTGGCCAACTCCCTGCTGTCGGACTTCAACGGCCCGAACGAGAAATCCTTCCAGATTGCCTACGGTCTGAACATGGCCGAATACGGCGTGCCGGGCCTGAAATTCAACATCTACCAGGCTCGCGGCTGGGGCATCGACGGTACCCACTACACCGGCAACGAAGGCGTAGCAGGCAAGGGTTACGACGGTATCCAGTCCCAGGATGGCGAACACCACTACGAATACGGTATCGGTGCTTCGTACGCCGTGCAGAGCGGCCCACTCAAGGCCACCGCTATCCGCGCGACCTACACCGCTCACCGCGCCAGCGAAAACCAGGCTGATGGCAGCATCAACGAGTTCCGCCTCGTGACCACCATCCCGTTCAACATTCTGTAAAAACGCACGCCTGCGGCTGACTCATGACGAGTCGGCCGTTTGGTTTTCTTCAGTTCAACCGATTGCAGAGGGTTCTTTGATGAAAATGCTTCCCCTACGTGCGGCCATCGCCGCCGCGTTGCTGAGTGTCGCTGTTGGCGTCTCGGCCAAACCCCTGGTGGTCTGCACCGAAGCCAGTCCGGAAGGCTTCGATATGGTCCAGTACACGACTGCAGTCACCGCCGATGCGGTGGCCGAAACCATCTTCAATCGTCTGGCGGACTTCAAGCCCGGCACCACTGAAGTGATTCCGGCACTGGCCGATTCCTGGGACATCAGTGAGGACGGTCTGACCTACACGTTCCACCTGCGCAAAGGCGTCAAGTTCCACACCACCGAATACTTCAAGCCGACCCGCGACATGGACGCCGACGACGTGGTCTGGAGCTTCCAGCGTCAGCTGGACCCGAATCACCCGTGGCACAAACTGTCGAGCGTAGGCTTCCCGTACTTTGAAAGCATGGGCTTCAAGGAACTGCTCAAAAGTGTCGAGAAGATCGACGACAACACGGTCACCTTCACCCTGACCCGCCGCGAAGCGCCGTTCCTGGCCGACATCGCCATGGCCTTCTCCTCGGTCTACTCCGCCGAGTATGCCGACCAGTTGCTCAAGGCCAACAAGACCGGCGACCTGAACAACAAGCCTGTCGGCACCGGCCCGTTCGTATTCCAGCGTTACAACAAGGACGCTCAAGTCCGCTTCAAGGCCAACCCGGATTACTTCCGTGGCAAGCCACCGGCTGATTCGCTGATCCTGGCCATCGCCACAGACAACAACGTGCGTCTGCAAAAACTGAAAGCCAACGAGTGCCAGATTGCGCTGTATCCGAAACCGGATGACATCCCGAGCATCAAGAAAGACGCCAAACTGAGTGTCGATGAACTGAACGCGATGACCGTCTCGTACATCGCCATGAACACCTCGCACAAGTACATGAGCGATGTGCGTGTACGTAAAGCCATCGATATCGCCTTCGACAAGGCCGCATACGTCAACGCGCTGTTCGGCAAAGGCAATGCGACCGTGGCGGTCAATCCGTACCCGGACACCCTGCTGGGCTACAACCACGACCTGAAGAATCCGCCGCGTGATCTGGACAAGGCTCGCGCCTTGCTCAAGGAAGCCGGCGTGCCGGATGGCACCACGTTCACCCTGTTCACCCGGAACGGCGGCGGTCCAACCAACCCGAACCCGATGCTCGGCGCGCAGATGATGCAGGCTGACCTGGCCAAGGTCGGGATCAAGGTCGATATTCGCGTCATGGAATGGGGCGAAATGCTCAAACGCGCGAAAAACGGCGAGCACGACATGGTGTCTGCCGGATGGGCGGGCGATAACGGCGACCCGGATAACTTCCTGACGCCTATGCTCAGTTGCGAGGCCGCCAAAAACGGCGAAAACTACGCACGTTGGTGCAACGAGAAGTTCCAGGCGCTGATTGATGAAGCCAGGGCTAAAGTGAACCCGGCCGAACGCGCAGCGCTCTATGAGCAAGCCCAAGAAGTCTTTAACCAGGACCAACCTTGGATCAGCATGGCGCACACCCGTATGTTCACTGCAATGCGCAACAACGTAGAGGGCTATCACATTAGCCCGCTCACCACTAATAACTTCGCCACCACCCAGGTGAAGTAGATAAGAAACTACCGGCATTCCTGACCCAGGAATGCCGGGCACGCCTAACCGGCTGATGAGGTACCACACAAGATGTTTAGTTTTATTGCCCGCCGATTGGGGTTATTGATCCCCACGTTCTTCGGCATCACCTTGCTGACTTTCGCGTTGATCCGCATGATTCCAGGCGACCCCGTGGAAGTGATGATGGGCGAACGTCGCGTCGACCCCGAAATGCATGCTCAGGCAATGGAACGCCTGGGGCTGAACAAACCCCTGTATGCCCAATACCTGGATTACGTTGGCAAACTAGCCCACGGCGATCTCGGCGAATCCCTGCGTACCCGTGAAAGTGTCTGGAGCGAATTCACTTCTCTATTCCCCGCGACCCTGGAACTGTCCATGGCCGCCCTGTTGTTCGCCGGCATCCTGGGCCTTCTGGCCGGGGTGATCGCGGCACTCAAGCGAGGATCCCTGTTCGACCATGGGGTGATGGGCATCTCCCTGGCGGGATACTCGATGCCGATCTTCTGGTGGGGCTTGATCCTGATCATGTTCTTCTCGGTGTCCCTGGGCTGGACCCCGGTGTCCGGGCGGATCGACCTGCTCTATGACATCGAGCCGCGGACCGGCTTCATGCTTATCGACACGCTGCTGGCCGATGATGTCGGTGCGTTCTTCGATGCCCTGCATCACCTGATCCTGCCGGCCATTGTGCTCGGCACCATTCCGCTGGCGGTGATCGCGCGGATGACCCGCTCTTCGATGCTCGAAGTGCTGCGTGAAGACTACATCCGTACCGCCCGCGCCAAAGGCCTGTCGCCGTCGCGCGTGGTATTCGTTCACGGCCTGCGTAACGCGCTGATTCCGGTGCTGACCGTGGTTGGCCTGCAAGTCGGCACATTGCTGGCCGGTGCTGTCCTGACCGAAACCATCTTCTCCTGGCCCGGCATCGGCAAATGGCTGATCGAAGCCATTGGCGCACGGGACTATCCCGTGGTGCAAAACGGCATCCTGTTAATCGCCTGCCTGGTGATTCTGGTCAACTTCGTGGTGGACATCCTCTACGGCTTTGCCAACCCACGCATTCGTCACCAGCGCTGAGATCATTATGACCATGACCACTTCAATTCCAGCGGTAGCAGTCGATCAAAGCCTGCTGTATCCGTCTCCATACAAAGAATTCTGGCAAGCGTTCTCCAAGAACAAAGGCGCCGTCGCCGGCCTGTTGTTCATGCTGCTGGTGATTTTCTGCGCCCTGTTCGCCCCTTGGGTGGCACCGCATAACCCGAGCGAGCAGTACCGCGACTTCCTGCTGACCCCGCCGTCCTGGCTGGAAGGTGGGCAACTCCAGTTCCTGCTCGGCACCGATGAACTGGGTCGCGACCTGCTGTCGCGGCTGATCCACGGTTCGCGCCTGTCCCTGCTGATCGGCTTGTCGTCGGTGGTGATGTCGCTGATTCCGGGCATCCTTTTGGGTCTGTTCGCCGGGTTCTTCCCGCGCTTGCTCGGCCCGACCATCATGCGTCTGATGGACATCATGCTGGCCCTGCCGTCCCTGCTGCTGGCTGTGGCGATTGTCGCCATCCTCGGCCCTGGCCTGATCAACACCATTATTGCCATCGCCGTGGTTTCGTTGCCGTCCTATGTTCGTCTGACCCGCGCCGCGGTGATGGGCGAACTGAACCGCGATTACGTTACCGCCGCGCGCCTGGCCGGTGCCGGTCTGCCACGCCTGATGTTCGTCACCGTGCTGCCTAACTGCATGGCGCCGCTGATCGTTCAGGCGACCTTGAGCTTCTCCTCGGCGATTCTCGATGCCGCCGCACTGGGCTTCCTCGGCCTTGGCGTACAACCGCCAACCCCTGAGTGGGGCACCATGCTGGCTTCGGCTCGCGACTACATCGAACGCGCCTGGTGGGTGGTAAGTCTGCCTGGTTTGACCATTTTGCTCAGCGTGCTGGCAATCAACTTGATGGGCGACGGCCTGCGCGATGCGCTGGACCCGAAACTCAAGAACGCCGCCTGAGGAGATTCAAATGTCACTGTTAGAAATCAAGAATCTCAACGTTCGCTTCGGCGACAAGAACGCCGTTCCGGTGGTCGACGGTCTCGACATTACCGTGGACAAGGGCGAAGTCCTGGCCATCGTTGGCGAATCGGGTTCCGGCAAGTCCGTGACCATGATGGCGCTGATGGGCCTGATCGAACATCCGGGGATCGTCACCGCCGACGCCCTGAATTTCGATGGCAAGAACATGCTCAAGCTGAGTAACCGTCAGCGTCGGCAGATTGTCGGCAAAGACCTGGCCATGGTGTTCCAGGACCCGATGACCGCGCTGAACCCGAGCTACACCGTCGGTTTCCAGATCGAAGAAGTGCTGCGCCTGCACCTGAAAATGTCCGGCAAGCAAGCCCGCGCCCGCGCCATCGAACTGCTGGAAAAAGTTGAAATCCCGGGCGCCGCCAGTCGTATGGATGCTTACCCGCATCAACTGTCCGGCGGTATGAGCCAGCGTGTTGCGATCGCCATGGCGATTGCCGGCGAACCGAAACTGCTGATCGCCGACGAACCGACCACTGCACTGGACGTAACCATTCAGGCGCAGATCATGGACCTGCTGTTGGCCCTGCAGAAAGAGCAGAACATGGGCCTGGTGCTGATCACTCACGACCTCGCGGTCGTGGCCGAAACCGCTCAGCGCGTGTGCGTGATGTACGCCGGCCAAGCGGTCGAAGTGGGTCAGGTGCCTCAGCTGTTTGACATTCCGGCACACCCGTACAGCGAAGCGCTGCTCAAGGCGATTCCGGAACACAGCCTGGGCGCCACCCGTCTGGCGACGCTGCCGGGCATCGTTCCCGGTCGTTATGACCGTCCGCAGGGTTGCCTGCTGTCGCCGCGTTGCCCGTACGTGCAGGACACCTGCCGTCAGCAACGTCCAACCCTTGACCCGAAAAGCAACAGCCTCGCCCGCTGCTTCTACCCGCTGAATCAGGAGGTGGCGTAATGGCCGTCGTACTTACCGCCCGCGACCTGACCCGTCACTACGAAGTGTCCCGTGGCCTGTTCAAGGGCCATGCGACCGTTCGCGCGCTTAACGGTGTGTCGTTCGAACTGGAAGCCGGCAAGACCCTCGCTGTCGTCGGCGAATCGGGCTGCGGCAAATCCACCCTGGCCCGTGCCTTGACGCTGATCGAGGAGCCGTCCTCCGGTTCCTTGAAAATCGCCGGGCAGGAAGTCACCGGTGCCGACAAGGCCCAGCGCAAGCAACTGCGCAAAGATGTGCAGATGGTGTTCCAGAGCCCGTACGCATCGTTGAACCCACGGCAGAAAGTCGGTGATCAACTGGCTGAGCCGCTGCTGATCAACACCAATCTGAGCGCCGCCGAACGTCGCGAGAAAGTGCAGGCGATGATGAAGCAGGTGGGCTTGCGTCCTGAGCACTACCAGCGTTATCCGCACATGTTCTCCGGCGGTCAGCGCCAGCGGATCGCCCTGGCCCGCGCGATGATGTTGCAGCCTAAAGTGCTGGTAGCGGATGAACCGACCTCGGCGCTGGACGTGTCGATTCAGGCTCAGGTGCTGAACCTGTTCATGGATTTGCAGCAAGAGTTCAACACTGCCTACGTGTTCATCTCCCACAACCTGGCGGTGGTGCAACACGTCGCCGATGACGTGATGGTGATGTACCTCGGTCGCCCGGTGGAAATGGGCCCGAAGAACGACATCTACGAGCGTCCTCTGCACCCGTACACCCAAGCACTGCTGTCGGCCACCCCGACCATTCACCCGGACCCGAACAAGCCGAAAATCAAGATCGTCGGCGAGTTGCCCAACCCGCTGAACCCGCCGTCCGGTTGCGCTTTCCACAAGCGCTGCCCGTACGCGACCGAGCGCTGCAGCACTGAAGAGCCGGCCCTGCGCCTGCTCGACAGCCGCCAGGTGGCTTGCCACTACGCCGAGCAATTCCTCGACGGCGCGGCATAAAAAAACGCGCCTGTGACACTGAGGCGCGCTTTTGTAGAGTTAACCGAACCTCTTCTTCCCGGGCTGCGCATCAGACCGGGAGGAGGGGTTTTCTTTTGTCTGTCATTTAAGCCCCTTCAGCCTCGTCGCTGTCCGGTTCGTCGGTGGTCGAGTCGTCATCGTCCGCGCTGCCGCCCTGCCCCTGATCACCGGGCTCCGATTCGGATTTGGCGATCATCAGTTCGCCATGCCCACCCTGCCCGCTCGACGCTTGCGTATCGTGATCCTCACACTCGGCCAAGGCCGCCGCACTGCCGAGAGACAGCATCACCAACACCTTCAATAGCAATACAACGCGTAGCAACCTGTTCATAGCCGATTCCATCCTTTCGCAGGTGAAACTTCAGTGCCTGACTGGCGCCAAGTGAAATTTAGTTCCGATCAGCCAGGTTCTCCAGATAGGACGCTAACGAATGGACGGAATGCCGTTTGTGGGGAGATTGGTTTTGAATAGGGGTTAGGACGAATGGTTATTTCTGAAATTTTCGGCGAGCTCAAAAGCCACCCCTCACCCCAGCCCTCTCCCCACGGGGGAGAGGGGAAAGGGAGCAGATCTTCAGTGATTTCGGAACTTGAGTTCAGCTCGGACTCTCAGGTCGATGTAGTTCTGAAGAACACCTCGGTCAGTCCCCTCTCCCCCCGGGAGAGGGCTAGGGTGGGTAAAAACCGGGTACATCCTTTACGTTTGAGACCGGGGACATGGTTTACAGGTATCAATCATGGTCAGGAGGTACTGACCATGCCCTGGAATCGAGAGTCCCCGATGGATCAGCGAGTGAAATTAATCCATGACTGGCTTAGCGGCAGTTACAGCAAGAGCCAACTGAGTCGACGATATGGCGTTAGCCGTCCGACGGTCGATAAGTGGCTTGATCGGTATGCAACCTGCGGCGTAGATGGCTTGAAAGAGCGCTCGCGAAAACCGCTGAGCTGTCCGCATCAAACCCGCGATGAAATCATTGCCACGTTGCTTGCGAAGAAAAGCGAGCACCCGGATCGCGGGCCGAAGCAACTGATCCAGCGCCTGCGCAATGCGCAGCCGCAGATCGCTTGGCCGGCCGCCAGCACCGCTGGAGAGTGGCTGAAAAAGGCCGGTCTGGTGATTCCTCGACGGCTGCGCCAGCCCCGCCCGCATGGGCCAGTGCATCTACGTCAGGCCGACGAACCCAATCAAACCTGGTGCGCCGATTTCAAAGGGCAATTCAGAACCCAGGACGGCCACTGGTGCTATCCGCTGACCATCACCGACCATGCCAGTCGCTATCTTCTGGAATGCCGGGCGCTTCCCAGCACCCACGGTGAACCTACGCGTCAGGGCTTCGAGTGGGCGTTCCGGGAGTTCGGCATGCCTGATGTGATCCGCACCGATAACGGCGCGCCATTTGCGTCGACAGGCTTGGCCCGCCTCTCCAGGCTGTCCGTCTGGTTCATCAGGCATGGTGTCCACCCCGAAACAATCAAGCCAGGACGCCCGGATCAGAACGGTCGGCATGAACGCATGCACCGCACGCTAAAGGCTGCCGTGCTCAGGCCGCCGGCAGAAAACCTGCTGCGTCAGCAGCTTGCCTTTGAGGACTTCGTACAGGATTTCAATCACGCACGGCCTCATACGGCGCTGGAGATGAAGACGCCAGCGGATATCTATCGCCCGTCACTCAGACCTTATCCAGGCTATTTGCCGGCGGTCGAATACGGGGCCGACGTCGAAGTACGGCGGGTGCGCAAGAATGGTGAGATCAAGTGGCAAGGGGCCCTGATCTTTCTGGGCGAGGCACTGATCGACGAGCACGTCGCGCTGAAGGAAGTGGCTGATGGCGTGTGGGAGTTGTACCTTTGCTCTTTCCCTTTAGGCAGGCTTGAACGCGGTGCCAAACGCGTATCAAGCCTGTTAAATGTGTAAACGATGTACCCGGTCAAATGTGTAAAGGATGTACCGGTCTCTACAGTGAGGGCAGCGATTCACCAGTCAATAAAAAACCCCGAGGCTCACGAATCGGGGTTTCCGGTTTCTCAGCTCAACGCTTAGTGATGCTCACGCGTCGCACGGAATTTCACGTCCGGCCAGCGCTCTTCCATCAGTGCCAGGTTCACCCGCGTCGGGGCTAGGTAGGTCAGGTGACCGCCGCCGTCGATCGCGAGGTTTTCCACTGCCTTGATGCTGAACTCTTCGAGCTTCTTCTTATCGCTGCAATCGATCCAGCGCGCGGAATAAACGGTAATCGGCTCATAAGAGCACTCGACCTTGTATTCCTCTTTCAAACGGCTGGCGACCACATCGAACTGCAGTACACCGACGGCGCCGAGAATGATGTCGTTGCTGCGCTCAGGGAAGAACACCTGCGTGGCGCCCTCTTCCGCCAGTTGCTGCAGACCCTGACGCAGTTGCTTGGATTTCAGCGGATCGCGCAGGCGCACGCGACGGAACAGTTCCGGGGCGAAGTGCGGGATACCGGTGAAGCCCAGGACTTCGCCTTCGGTGAAGGTGTCGCCGATCTGGATGGTGCCGTGGTTGTGCAAACCAATGATGTCGCCGGCAAACGCTTCTTCCAGTTGCTCACGCTCGGAGGAGAAGAAGGTCAGCGCATCGCCGATCCGCACGTCCTTGCCGGTGCGCACGTGGCGCATCTTCATGCCTTTTTCGTACTTGCCGGAGCAGATACGCATGAAAGCGATACGGTCGCGGTGTTTCGGGTCCATGTTCGCCTGGATCTTGAACACGAAGCCGGCGAATTTCTCTTCAACCGGTTCCACGGTGCGCTCGTTGGCGACACGGGCCAGCGGTTTCGGCGCCCAGTTGACCACGGCGTCGAGCACGTGATCGACACCGAAGTTGCCCAGTGCAGTACCGAAGAACACCGGGGTCAGTTGGCCGTCGAGGAATTCCTGTTGATTGAATTCGTGACAGGCGCCCTGCACCAGTTCCAGCTGATCGACGAAGCGATCGTACTCGTCGCCCAAGTGCGCGCGGGCTTCATCGGAGTCGAGTTTCTCGATGATTTTCACATCGGTGCGCTCGTGGCCGTGGCCGGCGGTGTACACGATGATGTAGTCGTCGGCGAGGTGATAAACGCCCTTGAAATCGCGGTAGCAACCGATCGGCCAGGTGATCGGCGCTGCCTTGATCTTCAGGACCGCTTCGATTTCGTCGAGCAGTTCGATCGGGTCGCGGATGTCACGGTCGAGTTTGTTGATGAAGCTGACGATCGGCGTGTCACGCAGACGGCAGACGTCCATCAGCGCGATGGTCCGTGGCTCTACACCCTTGCCGCCGTCGAGAACCATCAATGCCGAGTCGACCGCCGTCAGGGTGCGGTAGGTGTCTTCGGAGAAGTCTTCGTGGCCCGGGGTGTCGAGCAAGTTGATCATGTGGTCGCGATACGGGAACTGCATGACCGACGTGGTAATGGAAATACCCCGTTGTTTTTCCATTTCCATCCAGTCGGAGGTGGCATGGCGGTCAGACTTGCGAGATTTCACCGTGCCAGCAATCGCAATCGCCTTGCCCATCAGCAAGAGCTTCTCGGTGATGGTGGTTTTACCGGCATCGGGGTGGGAAATAATGGCGAAAGTGCGGCGTTTCGCGACTTCGGCGGCCTGTTTGGTCATGGGAAATCGCCTGGCAGGTGATTCAAAAAAGGGCGGCGAGTATAGCGCAAACCGAGCCTTACGGACCACCGCTCGCCCTGTCGCCAACGGCAATTGACGGGCCCGAAGGGCGATCAAGGGTGGCTAAATGCTGTTAATTATGGAACCTTTTAAAAGGTGGAGGCGTCCACTCCCCTGTTACAGCTCTCGTAGCAGGGTTTGAAAAACCTGCAAGTTAGCCTGACGAGGCTGCGCTTATGGCTCGATCTCATGCGGTTTTATCAGCATGAAGAGCTGCTTCTCGCGAACGTTGATAATCCCGGCAGCCAGGAATGGCATGCCCCACGGGACTGCGTTCGCCGACAAAGAAAAAGGAGTCTGCCTGTGGCTATTCGCTATGGCAAAGGGCTGATAGGAGGTGCGGTTGTCGTCGCCCTCCTGGCCCTGCTGGTCCACTGGATTGGCATCAACACGATCGAACATTACCGCGACGATTTGTTGTTTTACCTGCAAGCCCATTTGATTCTCGTCCTCGCTTCCATGCTGGCCGCCCTTGTTGTGGGCATACCCGCCGGCATCTTCCTCAGCCGCCCGACCATGGTGGGCCGCGCTGAACGCTTCATGCAGATCTTCAACATCGGCAACACCGTGCCGCCTCTTGCCGTACTGGCCATCGCCCTGGGTATCCTCGGCATCGGCAGCGGCCCCGCGATTTTCGCCCTGTTCCTCGCCTCGCTGTTGCCGATCGTGCGCAACACTTATGAAGGCCTGAAAAACGTCCAGGGTTCGCTCAAGGAAGCGGCCGTCGGCATCGGCATGACACCGACTCAGGTGCTGTGGCGGGTCGAACTGCCAAACGCCGTGCCGATCATCATCGGTGGCGTGCGCGTGGCGCTGGCGATCAACGTCGGTACCGCACCGCTGGCGTTCCTGATTGGCGCCAATAGTCTGGGCAGCCTGATTTTCCCTGGCATCGCCCTGAACAATCAGCCGCAACTGCTGCTCGGCGCGGCTTGCACCGCCCTGCTGGCCTTGCTGCTCGACGGTCTGGTGACACTCGCCAGCCGCCTCTGGCTCGAACGCGGCCTACGCCCGTCTTAAGCCTCGGCAAAGGAATATTCATGAAAAAAGTATGCTTATTTTTAGGCTGCGCCCTGCTGTTCGCAGGAATCGCCCAAGCCGCTGAAAAACCCGTGATCCGCATCGGCGCCCGGGTGTTCACCGAACAAACCCTGCTGGCGGAAATCACCTCCCAGTACCTGAACACCAAGGGTTACGACACCCAGGTGACCGGCGGTCTTGGCAGCACCCTGGCCCGTAGCGCCCACGAAAGTGGTCAGCTGGATTTGATGTGGGAATACACCGGCGTGTCGCTGGTGGCTTACAACCACATCACTGACAAGCTCGACAGCGCTCAGTCCTACGCCAAGGTGAAAGAACTCGACGCGAAAAAAGGCCTGATCTGGCTCACCCCGTCGAAGTTCAGCAACACCTACGCCCTGGCCCTGCCGGAAAACACCGCGAAGGCTTACCCGCAGATCAACACCATCAGCGAGCTGAACACGGTGCTGCAGGCTGAGGCGAAGACCAATCACCTGGTGGCGCTGGACACCGAATTCGCCAACCGCTCCGACGGTCTGGACGGCATGGTGAACCTCTACGGCATGAACCTGAACCGCAAAAACATCCGCCAGATGGACGCCGGGCTGGTCTACACCGCCCTGCGTAATGGTCAGGTGTTTGCTGGTCTGGTCTACACCACGGACGGTCGTTTGAACGCCTTCAAGCTGAAACTGCTGGAAGATGACAAGCATTACTTCCCGGACTACACCGCCGCGCCAGTGGTGCGTCAGGCCTACCTCGACGCTCACCCGAAACTCGCTGAAGAACTCAAGCCGCTGGCCGAACTGTTCGACGACGTCACCATGCGCCAGCTCAACGCGCGGGTCGATGTCGATCACGAAAGCCCTTCATCCGTTGCCGCCGATTTCCTGCGCCAGCATCCATTGAACTAAGGAGGAAAAGACATGGAATTTCTGAACGCCTTTTCCCATCTCGACTGGCCGCTGGTCCTGCAAC
This sequence comes from Pseudomonas sp. LBUM1645, assembly GCF_059716185.1. Taxonomy (NCBI): domain Bacteria; kingdom Pseudomonadati; phylum Pseudomonadota; class Gammaproteobacteria; order Pseudomonadales; family Pseudomonadaceae; genus Pseudomonas; species Pseudomonas sp. LBUM1645. Next base: position 911,013 of record NZ_CP166811.1, on the reverse strand, counting down.
TGACCGGGCAGCACATCACCCTCGTCGGCATTGCCGTGACCCTGGCGATTCTGGTCGGCGTGCCGCTGGGCATCCTGATGACACGCTTCCCGACCCTCGCCGGCCCCTTGCAGGCCAGCGCCACGGTGCTGCTGACCGTGCCGTCGATTGCGCTGTTCGGCCTGCTGTTGCCGTTCTATTCCAAATTCGGTCAGGGCCTGGGCCCGATGCCAGCGATCACCGCAGTGTTTTTGTACTCGCTGCTGCCGATCATGCGTAACACCTACCTCGCCCTGACCGGTGTCGACCCCGGCATTCGCGAAGCCGCCCGCGGCATCGGCATGACCTTCGGCCAGCGCCTGCGCATGGTCGAGCTGCCGATCGCCGTGCCAGTGATCCTCGCCGGTGTGCGCACCGCCGTGGTCATGAACATTGGTGTCATGACCATCGCCGCCACCATCGGCGCCGGTGGCCTCGGTGTACTTATTCTCGCTTCAATCAGCCGCAGCGACATGTCGATGCTGATCGTCGGCGCCGTGCTGGTCAGTCTCCTGGCCATCTTCGCCGACCTGCTTCTGCAATGGCTGCAACGCACGCTGACTCCAAAAGGACTCCTGAAATGATCGAACTTCAAAACCTCAGCAAGACCTTCCAAAGCAACGGCAAAGATGTGAAAGCCGTGGACTCGGTAAGCCTGACCGTCAATGAAGGCGAGATCTGTGTGTTCCTCGGGCCATCGGGCTGCGGCAAAAGCACCACGCTGAAGATGATCAATCGCCTGATCAAGCCGACCTCCGGCAAGATTCTGATCAACGGCGAAGACACCACCGACCTCGACGCCGTGACCCTGCGCCGCAACATCGGTTATGTGATCCAGCAGATCGGTCTGTTCCCGAACATGACCATCGAGGAAAACATCACCATCGTTCCGCGCCTGCTGGGCTGGGACAAACAGAAATGCCACGACCGCGCCCGCGAGTTGATGAGCATGATCAAGCTTGAGCCAAAGCAATACCTGACTCGCTATCCGCGTGAATTGTCCGGTGGCCAGCAGCAACGAATCGGCGTGATTCGTGCCTTGGCAGCGGATGCGCCGCTGTTGTTGATGGATGAGCCGTTCGGCGCGGTCGACCCGATCAACCGCGAGATGATCCAGAACGAGTTCTTCGAAATGCAACGCGCGCTGAACAAGACCGTGATCATGGTCAGCCACGACATCGACGAAGCCATCAAGCTGGGCGACAAGATTGCGATCTTCCGCGCCGGCAAGCTGCTGCAGATCGACCACCCGGATACGCTGCTGGCGCACCCGGCGGATGACTTTGTCAGCAACTTCGTTGGCCAGGACAGCACCCTCAAGCGTCTGTTGTTGGTGAAAGCCGAAGATGCAGCGGACAACGCTCCGTCGGTGAGCCCGGAAACGCCAGTGGCCGAGGCCCTGGAGTTGATGGACGAACTTGACCGTCGTTATGTGGTGGTCACTGATGGTGAGAACAAGGCCTTGGGCTACGTGCGCCGTCGCGACCTGCACCGTCAGACGGGCACATGCACGCAATACCTGCGCGAATTCAACGCCACCGCGGCGTACGACGAGCATTTGCGCATCCTGTTGTCGCGGATGTACGAGTTCAACCGCTCGTGGTTGCCGGTGATGGATGCGGAGCGGGTGTTCCTGGGTGAAGTGACACAGGAATCAATTGCCGAGTACCTGAGCTCCGGCAAGTCCCGTGGGGGCAAGACCAGCATTGTTTCGCCTGCCGAGACTGCTGCCGCCTGATCTGACGCCATCGCGAGCAAGCTCGCTCCCACAAGGGTTCTGTGATGCGCATGCAATCTGTGCAGCAACACAAATCCCTGTGGGAGCGAGCTTGCTCGCGATTGGGGCAATACAAATCCCGCCTGATACACCTCAAATATCCCAGCAAAGGGAACATCACACTGTCATGCAGGTCGGTTACATCAGTAGTTGTCCGGGACCGCACGACGGATGCGTGTAAAAACGCGACATTTTTTGTTGATCTCAAGCCCCTCACGCCCTAAAGTTCGCGCCGAACGTCCATGCTGGAAACGATCCATCCGGCTCAAGTACTGACGACGAGACAGCAAGGCCAAGGGAAAGCACCGCCTCCCGTGGCCTTTTTGCTTTCGGCGACATGCCTTGGGAAGTAGGCGAACCAAAGTGGGGATACGGAGGACGTTCATTTGCACCCATTGATTAATCTAGTTTGCCAGTAGGAGTTCCCAGCATGTCGATCAACGTCGAAGACTATTTCGCGCGCGATACCTTCAACAAAATGAAGGCCTTCGCCGACAAACAAGAAACCCCATTCGTGGTGATCGACACCGCGATGATCAGCCAGGCCTATGACGACCTGCGCGCCGGTTTCGATTTCGCCAAGGTCTACTACGCGGTCAAGGCCAACCCGGCCGTCGAAATCATCGACCTGCTCAAAGAGAAAGGTTCGAACTTCGACATCGCTTCGATCTACGAGCTCGACAAAGTGATGAACCAGGGCGTCGGCCCGGATCGCATCAGCTACGGCAACACCATCAAGAAATCCAAAGACATTCGCTACTTCTACGAGAAGGGCGTGCGTCTGTATGCCACCGACTCCGAAGCCGACCTGCGCAACATCGCCAAGGCTGCACCGGGTTCGAAAGTCTACGTGCGCATCCTCACCGAAGGCTCGACCACCGCTGACTGGCCTCTGTCGCGCAAATTCGGCTGCCAGACCGACATGGCCATGGACCTGCTGATCCTCGCTCGTGACCTGGGCCTGGTGCCGTACGGCATTTCGTTCCACGTCGGCTCGCAACAGCGCGACATCAGCGTCTGGGACGCGGCGATCGCCAAGGTCAAAGTGATCTTCGAACGTCTGAAAGAAGAAGACGGCATTCACCTGAAGCTGATCAACATGGGCGGCGGCTTCCCGGCCAACTACATCACCCGCACCAACAGCCTGGAAACCTACGCTGAAGAAATCATCCGTTTCCTCAAGGAAGACTTCGGTGACGAACTGCCGGAAATCATCCTGGAACCGGGCCGTTCGCTAATCGCCAACGCCGGCATCCTGGTCAGTGAAGTGGTGCTGGTCGCCCGTAAATCCCGTACCGCGGTAGAGCGATGGGTGTACACGGATGTGGGCAAGTTCTCCGGCCTGATCGAAACCATGGACGAAGCCATCAAGTTCCCGATCTGGACCGAGAAGAAAGGCGAGATGGAAGAAGTGGTCATCGCCGGCCCGACCTGCGACAGCGCCGACATCATGTACGAAAACTACAAGTACGGTTTGCCGCTGAACCTGGCGATTGGTGATCGTTTGTACTGGTTGTCGACCGGTGCGTATACCACCAGCTACAGCGCCGTTGAGTTCAATGGCTTCCCGCCGCTGAAGTCGTTCTACGTGTAAGCGCTACTCGTAGAAATGAAAAAGCCCATGACGTGTCATGGGCTTTTTTGTGTCTGAAATCCGCCCCTTGTAGGAGCTGTCGAGTGCAACGAGGCTGCGATCTTTTGACTTTGCTTTTTAAATACAAGATCAAAAAATCGCAGCCTCGTTGCACTCGACAGCTCCTACAGGGGGACGAGTTCCAGCTCCAATTCGACGCATCGTTGAGCGTAATCGGCGGCCAATTCGCGAACTTGCGAATTCCCCGCAGTCAACAATGAGTGACTCGCCACCCGCAAGAAATTCAGATTCCCACCGTCCAGGGCCTTGCGTAACCAGACCAGCGCCTCGTCGATCTTGCCTTCATCCGCCAGCACGGAGGCATAACTGAACTGCCCGCGAAAATCCCCGCCGAGTGCCGAACGTCGATACCAGTCACGCGCAGCTTGCGGATCTGCCGGACACACCCGCCCGTCTTCCAGATAACGCCCCAGCAGGTTCATGGACTTGGCGTGGCCCAATTCGGCCGCCTGGCGATACAGGTTCAGCGCTTGCAACTGATCCTCGATCACCCCGCGCCCGGTGGCCAACAAGTTGGCGTAGTTGTACATCGCCCAATCCAGTCCGGCGTCGGCGGCCTGGCGATAATGCCCCGCAGCGACCGAAGCATCGGCAACGCAACCCCAACCATGCTCATGACAACGACCGAGCATGTTGCGCGCCATCAAATGCCCACGCTGAGCGGCGATGTCAAACCAGCGCACGGCCAGCGGCTGATCCTTCTCGATACCCTGGCCATCCAACAGAATCTGCCCGAGCAAGGCCTGAGCATCCAGCACGCCTTCGCGGGCGGCGATCAGAATCGCCTGGGCGGCACGTGCCGGGCTTTCGTCGAGCATGGCTTTGAGCCGATCACCGTCGAGGATTTCCTCACGGCGCAGTTGATAACTCATACCTCGACCCAGCGACGCAACAGGTTGTGATAAGTGCCGGTGAGGCGAATCAGCGAAGGGTGATCGGGCATGTCCTGGGTCAGCTGCTGGATCGCCCCGTCCATCTCGAACAGCAAGGCGCGCTGACTGTCTTCACGGACCAGGCTTTGGGTCCAGAAGAACGAGGCGTAGCGAGTGCCGCGCGTCACGGCGTTGACCTTGTGCAGGCTGGTGCCGGGGTACAAAACCATGTCGCCGGCCGGCAACTTCACACGTTGGGTGCCGAAGGTGTCCTGGATTTCCAGTTCGCCGCCGTCGTAGTCGTCCGGCTCGCTGAAAAACAGAGTGGCCGACAAATCGGTGCGCACCCGTTCGATGCTGCCCTTGGGTTGGCGCACAGCGTTGTCGATGTGGAAGTCGAAACTGCCGCCGGCCGTGTAACAGTTCAGTAACGGAGGGAAAACCTTGTGCGGCAACGCGGCTGACATGAACAGCGGATTTTTCCACAGCCGTTCCAGCATCGCCGCGCCGACTTCCTTGGCCAGCGGATGACCTTCAGGCAGCTGCAGATTGTGCTTGGCTTTGGCCGACTGGTAGCCGGCGGTGATTTTGCCGTCGGCCCAATCTGCCTGCTCCAGAGCCTCGCGGATGCGCTGCACTTCTTCTTTCGCGAACACGCCGGGAATGTGCAGCAGCATGGGATGACACCTGAGGACAAAGAGTCGGCAATGGTATTGATTCTTATTGACTCTGTAAAACCCCTGTGACGAACGAGACAGCAAAAACCGTAAGGGTAAATTGTAAAGAATGTAAATTTGTCGCGAATAGTAACGTTTCGCAATTGATACAAATACCTGTTTACCCTATATTCCGCGGCCTCAAATCCTTGGGGAGGGGAATTCTCATGTCACGCCAACAACCACAATTACCGGTCAGTTCACCGCGTTTGCTCGCGTCTGCAATTGGCGTGGCGATCACTGCCAGCTCTGCGGGCCACATGGCTTTCGCGGCTGAACAGACCGACGAAAAAGCACCGAGCAACGTGATTTCCCTGGGCGCTACCGCTATCAACGGCGAAGCCCAGGACGAGACCTCCTACAAGACCGATACCTCGGCCAACAAGAAGTACACCGCGCCGCTGCGTGAGACGCCGAAAAGCGTCACCGTGATTCCACAACAAGTAATTCGCGACACGGGCGCCACCAGCCTGGTCGACGCGCTGCGTACCACACCGGGCATCACGTTCGGTGCCGGTGAAGGTGGCAACCCGGCTGGCGATCGTCCGATCATTCGCGGCTTCAACGCAGAAAGCGACGTGTTCATCGACGGCATGCGCGACCCGGCCTCCCAGAGCCGCGAGATCTTCAACGTAGAATCGATCGAAGTCAGCAAGGGCCCGGGATCAGCCTTCACCGGCGCCGGTTCCACCGGTGGCAGCCTGAACCTGGTGAGCAAGACCGCCAAACTGGGCAATGCCTACAACGGCGGTTTCACCTGGGGCTCGGACCAGACCAAGCGCACCACCCTCGACCTGAACCAGCAGATGACCGACACCTCGGCCTTCCGTCTGAACCTGATGAAGCACGAAGCCAACGTCGCCGGCCGTGATGCCGTGGACGTCAGCCGTTGGGGCGTGGCACCTTCCTTCGCGTTTGGCCTGGGTACCGACACTCGCCTGACCGTCGGCTACTACCACGTCGAAACCGACGACATGCCCGACTACGGCCTCCCGTTGACCTTGAGCCCCAACCGCAGCAAGTACAATGTCGATAAACCTGTGCATGTCGATCGCGACAACTTCTACGGTCTCACCGGGCGCGACTATCGCCAGACCAGCAATGACAGCGGCACCATCAAGATCGAACACGATCTGAATGATGACCTGACCGTCTCGAACAGCTTCCGCATGTCCCGTTCCACGCTCGATTACATCGTCACCAACCCGGACGACAGCAAGGGCAACGCGGCTCTTGGCAGCGTGTATCGAGGCGCGAAAAGCCGTAACTCGACGTCCAGCGGCTGGATCAACCAGACCGACCTGAGCGCCAAGTTCAACACCGGTGCCATCGAGCACAGCCTGGTCACCGGCCTTGAGTTTTCCTATCAAGACACCCACAACCGTCCGTACATCCTGACCTCGACCGCCAGCGGCACCCGGTGTAACCGCGCCCTGTTCAACTCCGGCGACTGCACCAGTCTGCAGAACCCGACGCCTGGGGATCACTGGAACGGCACGATCACCGACAGCGCCGCGTTCACCGACACCGACACCAAAACCGCTGCGGCCTACGTGTTCGACACGCTGAAGTTCAACGAACAATGGTCCCTGAACCTGGGCCTGCGTTACGACAACTACCAGGTCAAATCCAGCGGGCACGCCAACGCTAGCAGCACAGCGCCCGCGAACGACTTCTCCCGTGAGAACACCAGCGACCTGGTCAACTACCAGATCGGCGTGGTCTACAACGTGTTGCCTAACGGCAGCATCTACGCGGCCTATTCCACCTCCAGCAACCCGTCCGGTGAAACCAGCGGCAACGGTGGCCTGGAACTGGCGGCGAACAACACCGACCTGGACCCGGAAAAGAACCGCAACTACGAGATCGGTACCAAGTGGGACTTCTTCGGTGACGACCTGTCGCTGACCGCCGCACTGTTCCGCACCGAGAAAACCAACGCGCGGATCAACGATCCGGACGGCGGCACCACTCAAGTGCTGGATGGCGAACAGCAGGTCAATGGCCTGGAACTGAGCTACGCCGGCAAGCTGACCCGTAACTGGCGGGTATTCGGTGGCTACACCTACATGGAAAGCGAAGTGGTCAAAACCACCCTCGCCGCCGATGAAGGCAACCACATGCCAAGCACCCCACGGAACAACTTCACGTTCTGGTCGACCTACGACCTGGTACCGGACAAGTTGACCGTCGGCGCCGGTGCCACGTTCGTCGACTCGCAGTTCGGCAACGTCGCCAACTCGGTGGAGATCCCGTCCTACTGGCGTTACGACGCAATGGCCAGCTACGCCCTGACCAAGAACGTCGACCTGCAACTCAACGTACAGAACCTGACCGACAAGCGTTACTTCGACCAGGTGTTCCAGACGCACTACGCCCACGTGGCGGCGGGCCGTACCGCCCTGCTGAGCGCTAACTTCCACTTCTAGCCCAAAACTGTAGGAGCTGCCGAAGGCTGCGATCTTTGGCATCGCTGAAATTGCCAAAGATCAAAAGATCGCAGGCTTCGCCAGCGCCTACATAAGGACAGGCCCCGTTCATCTCTATGAACGGGGCTTTTGTGCGTAATAAAGAATGTATCTCGACAACCCACGGCATAATGCGCGCCGTGATCATTATTTTCGAACGAACAAGGCGAGTGACGTGTTGAAGAAAACCCTGTTCCAGTTGCACTGGTTTTTCGGCATCAGCGCCGGACTGGTCCTGGCCCTGATGGGCATCACCGGGGCGACGGTGTCGTTTCAGGATGAAATCCTGCGCGCGCTGAACCCTTCTGTGTGTCAGGTCGAGAAGCAGGTCGCCGGCGTCCTGCCGCCCGCCGAACTGGTGGAAAAAATCGAGGGCGCCTCGGGCAAGAAAGTCTCGATGCTCTGGGTCGAGACCGACAGCGGCAACGCCGCGCGCGTGATCTTTACCCCGCCACCGGGCGAACGCCGCGGGCAGATGCGCTACTTCGACCCGTACACCGCCGAGTTCATGGGCGACGCCACCGGCCAGGATTTCTTCGGCCTGATGCTGCAACTGCACCGTTTCCTCGCCATGGGCGATAGCGGTCGGCAGATCACCGGTGCCTGTACGCTGATTCTGGTGTTCTTCTGCCTGTCCGGTATTTACCTGCGCTGGCCGCGCCAGTGGAAAAGCTGGCGCGCCTGGCTGACCCTCGACTGGAAGAAAAAGGGCCGCAGCTTCAACTGGGATTTGCACTCCGTCGCCGGCACCTGGTGCCTGGTGTTTTACCTCCTGGCAGCGCTCACCGGGCTGTCCTGGTCCTATGAGTGGTACAACAAGGGCCTGACCCGATTGCTTTCCGACTCACCGCAGAACGAGCGTGTTCGCGGCGGTCGCGGCCCTGCGCCAAGCGGCCCGGCGCCGACGGCCGATTACGCGCTGATGTGGAGCAGCATTTACAGCGCAGCCGGTCCGGCACTCAGCGCCTACAACATTCGTATGCCGCCAGTGGCCGGACAACCGGCCACCGTGTTCTACCTGCTGAACACCTCGCCCCACGACCGCGCGCTGAACCAGATCACCCTCGATCCGGCGACCGGCACCGTCAAACGGCATGACCGCTACAGCGACAAGAGCCTTAAGGCGCAACTGCTGACCAGCATTTATGCGCTGCATGTCGGCAGCTACTTCGGCATCGTCGGGCGGATTATTCTGACGCTCAGCGCGCTGACCATACCGCTGTTCTTTGTCACGGGCTGGTTGCTGTACCTCGATCGTCGACGCAAGAAAAAGCAGATCAAGGACGCGCGCAAAGATTTCGCGCAAACAGGCAGCAATACGCCAGCCTGGTTGATCGGCTTCGCCAGCCAAAGCGGGTTTGCCGAGCAACTGGCGTGGCAGACCGCCGGGCAATTGCAGGCTGCCGGCGTGCCGGTGAAGGTTCAGCCGCTGGCGGACGTCAGCGAGCAAGACTTGCGTGAATCCAGCAATGCGTTGTTCGTGGTCAGCACCTTTGGCGACGGCGAAGCACCGGACAGTGCCCGCAGCTTCGAACGCAAAGTGCTGGGTCGGACGTTGAGCCTGGAAAGCCTGAACTACGCGGTGCTCGGCCTCGGTGATCGGCAGTATCAGCACTTCTGCGGCTTCGCTCGACGCTTGCACACCTGGCTCGGTGAGCACGGCGGCAAGACTCTGTTCGCCCCGGTGGAGGTCGACAGCGGCGACCCCTACGCCTTGCGTCACTGGCAGCAGCAACTGGGCCTGCTGACCGGACAGGCGCCCGTGGACACCTGGCAAGCACCAAGCTACGACAACTGGACCCTGACCCGACGTGAACTACTCAACCCTGACAGCAGCGGTTCGGGTGTTTACCTGCTCGGCCTCACCGCCCCCACCACCAGCAGTTGGCTGGCCGGTGACCTGGTGGAAGTGTTGCCGCGCAATTGTCCGTGGGCGATCGAGCATTTCCTCGATGGCCTGGGCATTGACGGTCGGGCCACGGTTGCGCTCGGTGGCCTGTCACAACCGCTGGAGCAAGCCCTCGCCAGTCGACAACTGCCGGAAAACAGAACTCACTTGGTCGGCCTGCATGCCCAGGCGCTGGTGGATGCGCTGGTGCCCTTGGCCATGCGCGAATACTCCATCGCCTCGATCGCCGCCGATGGCATCCTCGAACTGATCGTGCGCCAGGAACTGCATCCCGACGGCAGCCCGGGCGTCGGCTCCGGCTGGCTGACCGAACACGCCCCTGTGGGTGGCACCATCAGCCTGCGCGTACGGCGCAATAGCGGTTTCCACCTGCCGACCGAGCCGGTGCCGATGATCCTGCTGGGCAACGGCACCGGCCTGGCCGGGTTGCGCAGTTTGCTCAAGGCGCGGATTGCCGATGAGCAGCAACGTCATTGGCTGTTGTTCGGCGAACGCAATCGCGAGCATGACTATCTGTGCCGCGATGAGCTTGAGGAATGGTTGATTTCGGGGGATCTGGAGCGGTTGGACCTGGCGTTCTCGCGGGATCAGGCCGAGAAGATCTACGTGCAGGATCGACTGCGGGAGTCGGCTGGAGAGTTGAAGAAGTGGTTGGCTGAGGGTGCGGTCATTTACATCTGTGGCAGCTTGCAGGGGATGGCGTCGGGGGTGGATCACGTGCTGAACGAAGTACTCGGAATTGCAGAGGTTGACCGGTTGATTGAGCAAGGCCGGTATCGGCGTGACGTCTACTGAAAGAGCCCCTCACCCTAGCCCTCTCCCGGAGGGAGAGGGGACTGACCGGGGTGTCTCTCGTTATACATCGACCTGAAAAATCGAGTCGAACTCGGGTTTCGAATTCAACGCAGATCGGCCCCCTTTCCCCCTCTCCCCACTGGGGAGAGGGCTGGGGTGAGGGGTCGATTTCAAATCATCCGCAAAATCCAGACTACAGTTAAACTTCCATCCCCCTTCACACGGACGTGAAGCATGCCCACCCGCCCCACCCTCAACCAACGCCAATTCGCCCGCCATCTACGCACCAATCAAACTGACTGCGAGCTCCTGCTCTGGCAAAAACTTCGTTCTCGGCAAATCGCCAATCTGAAATTCCGTCGGCAGTTTCCATGCCCGCCGTACATCCTGGATTTTTATTGCGTGGAACTGAAGTTGGCCATCGAACTGGATGGTGGTCAGCATTACGAGACGGCGGCAAAAATACATGACCAGCGTCGTACGCTTTACCTTCAGCAGCAAGGTATTGAGGTTGTGCGGTTTAGCAATCTGGAGGTAATTGAGCGGATGAGTGAAGTGCTTGAGCAGATCCTGAGATTTGCCGCGAATCGAACATCGCCCCCCTCACCCTAGCCCTCTCCCGGAGGGAGAGGGGACTGACCGAGGTGTCTCACGTTATACATCGACCTGAAAAACCGAGTCGAACTCAGGTTTGAAAACAACAGAGATCGGCTCCCTTTCCCCTCTCCCCTGTGGGGAGAGGGCTGGGGTGGGTAAAAACCGGGTACATCCTTTACGTTTGAGACCGGATACATGGTTTACAGGTATCAATCATGGTCAGGAGGTACTGACCATGCCCTGGAATCGAGAGTCCCCGATGGATCAGCGAGTGAAATTAATCCATGACTGGCTTAGCGGCAGTTACAGCAAGAGCCAACTGAGTCGACGATATGGCGTTAGCCGTCCGACGGTCGATAAGTGGCTTGATCGGTATGCAACCTGCGGCGTAGATGGCTTGAAAGAGCGCTCGCGAAAACCGCTGAGCTGTCCGCACCAAACCCGCGATGAAATCATTGCCACGTTGCTTGCGAAGAAAAGCGAGCACCCGGATCGCGGACCGAAGCAACTGATCCAGCGCCTGCGCAATGCGCAGCCGCAGATCGCTTGGCCGGCCGCCAGCACCGCTGGAGAGTGGCTGAAAAAGGCCGGTCTGGTGATTCCTCGACGGCTGCGCCAGCCCCGCCCGCATGGGCCAGTGCATCTACGTCAGGCCGACGAACCCAATCAAACCTGGTGCGCCGATTTCAAAGGGCAATTCAGAACCCAGGACGGCCACTGGTGCTATCCGCTGACCATCACCGACCATGCCAGTCGCTATCTTCTGGAATGCCGGGCGCTTCCCAGCACCCACGGTGAACCTACGCGTCAGGGCTTCGAGTGGGCGTTCCGGGAGTTCGGCATGCCTGATGTGATCCGCACCGATAACGGCGCGCCATTTGCGTCGACAGGCTTGGCCCGCCTCTCCAGGCTGTCCGTCTGGTTCATCAGGCATGGTGTCCACCCCGAAACAATTAAGCCAGGACGCCCGGATCAGAACGGTCGGCATGAACGCATGCACCGCACGCTAAAGGCTGCCGTGCTCAGGCCGCCGGCAGAAAACCTGCTGCGTCAGCAGCTTGCCTTTGAGGTCTTCGTACAGGATTTCAATCACGCACGGCCTCATACGGCGCTGGAGATGAAGACGCCAGCAGATATCTATCGCCCGTCACTCAGACCTTATCCAGGCTATTTGCCGGCGGTCGAATACGGGGCCGACGTCGAAGTACGGCGGGTGCGCAAGAATGGTGAGATCAAGTGGCAAGGGGCCCTGATCTTTCTGGGCGAGGCACTGATCGACGAGCACGTCGCGCTGAAGGAAGTGGCTGATGGCGTGTGGGAGTTGTACCTTTGCTCTTTCCCTTTAGGCAGGCTTGAACGCGGTGCCAAACGCGTATCAAGCCTGTTAAATGTGTAAACGATGTACCCGGTCAAATGTGTAAAGGATGTACCGGTCTCTACAGTGGATCTATCAGACTGGCTGCAATTTCTGTTCGAAAACAGAAACCCCATCCAAATCCCGCAACACCACACTCATCTCCCCCGTCTGCCCATCAATATTCACCTCACCAAAAAACTGAAACCCGGCAAACGGTGAGGTGTTCTGTGCCGGTGGTGCTTTCTCGAACACCACCTCGGGACCAAAGGTCTTATCCAGCAAATCAGGCCCAAAACTCCCCGCATTCAAAGGCCCGGCGACAAACTCCCAGAACGGTTCGAAATCCTGAAACGCCGCACGGTCCGGGTGGTAATGGTGCGCGGCGCAGTAATGCACATCCGCCGTCAGCCAGACAAAATTGCGCACCTGCTGCGCCCGCAGAAAACCCAACAATTCGGCAATTTCCAGCTCACGCCCCTGAGCCGGTCCCGGATCGCCATTGGCCACGGCTTCCCAACGCATCACACCGGGGCTGACTTCGCCATCCGATACGCCGAGGCCGATCGGCATATCAGCAGCGATGACTTTCCACTGGGCCTTGGAGGCCTTCAATTCACGCTTGAGCCAGTCCAGCTGTTCACGTCCGAGGAACGGTTTAGCCGCACCCAGGTTGTCGTCATTGGCCCCGCGATAGCTGCGCATGTCGAGCACGAACACATCGAGCAATGGCCCATAACCGAGCTTGCGATAAATCCGCCCGCCGCCGTCGGCGCTCTGCAACCGCATTGGCGCGTATTCGAGCCAGGCCTGACGCGCGCGACCGACCAGGCTGTGGATATCTTTGCTCTTGTAGCGCACATCCAACTGCTTGCCCGGCGACCAGTTGTTCACCACTTCATGGTCGTCCCATTGCCAGATCTGCGGGACCTCGGCGTTGAAGCGGCGGATGTTTTCGTCCATCAGGTTGTAGCGGTAATTACCGCGATAGTCGTCGAGGGTTTCGGCGACTTTGCTCTTGGCTTCAGTGGTGATGTTGCGCCACACGCGGCCGCTCTCTGTGGGGAGCTGCGCAGGCACGGGGCCGTCGGCGTAGATGGAGTCGCCGCTGTGGATAAAGAAGTCTGGCAGGCGCAAACGCATGGCATCGTAGATGCGCATGCCGCCGATGTCCGGGTTGATGCCGAAGCCCTGGCCGACGGTGTCGCCGCTCCAGACGAAACGGATGTCACGACGGGTTTGCGGCACGCTGCGCAGATGGCCAAACCAGGGTTCGCTGGCGACGCCGCTCTGGGCGTCTTCGAAGTGCACGCGGTAGAAAATCGCCTGGTCCGCGGGCAGGCCAGTGAGTTCGACGCGTGCGGTGAAATCGGTATTGGACACGGCCAATGGCGAGACAAAACGACGAGGGTTGGTGAACAAACTGCGGGTGTCCCACTCCACCACCATGCGCGCCGGACGATCACAACGACTCCAGATCATCGCCCGGTCGCCCAGCACGTCGCCGGACTGCACGCCATCGGTGAGTTGCGGACGATCCTTGACCGAAGCAATCACCGTCGGCGCCAGTCCTGGCAACAACAGCCCGGCGCCGACGGCTTGTATGACACGACGGCGGCCGAGGTCGAATTCGCTCATGGTGTTCTCCCTGAAAAGGAAAACTTAAACATGGCCGTGTGAAATGGCTGTGACACGCCCCCCTGTAGGAGCCGAGCTTGCTCGCGATAGCGGTTTAACATTCACCGAAAATGGTGGCTGATACACCGCTATCGCGAGCAAGCTCGGCTCCTACAGAGGTTGGGTGTCAGGCGCTGACGGGCTCTATGGCCAACTCAACGACTTCTGGCCGCTTGAGCACCGCATACGCCACCGCCGTCAGCAGACTCCCGGCCACAATCGCCAGCAAATACAACAGCGCATGGTTGATCGCATTCGGGATCGCCAGCACGAACAACCCGCCGTGCGGCGCCATCAGTTTGCAGCCGAAGTACATCGACAGCGCGCCGGTCAGCGCACCACCGGCAATGCTCGCAGGGATCACCCGCAACGGGTCCTTGGCGGCAAACGGAATCGCACCTTCCGAGATAAAGCACAGCCCCAAGACCAACGCCGCTTTACCGGCCTCGCGTTCGGTCTGGGCGAACTTGCGCCGCGCGATAAACGTAGCGATGCCCAGGCCAATCGGCGGCACCATACCCGCCGCCATGGTCGCGGCCATCGGTGCATAACTTTGCGACGCCAGCAGTCCCACCGAGAATGCATACGCGGCTTTGTTGATCGGCCCGCCAAGGTCGACGCACATCATCCCGCCCAGCAACACACCGAGCAGAATCGCGTTGGTGGTGCCCATGCTGTCGAGGAAGTGCGTGAGCCCTTCGAGCATCCCGGCCACCGGTTTGCCGACCACGTAGATCATCACCAGACCGGTGAACAGACTCGCCAGCAACGGGATGATCAGGATCGGTTTCAGCGCCTCAAGACTTTGTGGCAAGCGTGCATAACGATTGATCGCCTGCGCCGCGTAACCGGCGATGAAACCGGCAATGATCCCGCCGATAAAACCGGCGCCCAAGGTGCTTGCCAGCAGACCGCCAATCATCCCCGGCGCCAGGCCCGGACGGTCGGCGATCGAGTAGGCGATGTAACCCGCCAGCAACGGCACCATCAGCTTGAACGCGGTCTCGCCGCCGATCTGCATCAGCGCCGCCGCCAATGTTCCCGGCTCCTTGAAGGCGGTGATGCCGAACACGAACGACAAGGCGATCATCAGACCGCCCGCCACCACCATCGGCAGCATGAACGACACGCCGGTCAGCAGGTGTTTGTAGACGCCACTTTTCTCTTGCTTGGACGGGCCTTTGGCACCGCTCGAAGCGGTTTCCTGCGTGCCTTCGGTCAACGCTTTATTCAGCGTGGCTTCGGCTTGTTTGAGGGCGATGCCGGTACCGCAACGGTAAATCTTCTTGCCGGCGAAACGCTCGGTGGCGACTTCGATATCGCAGGCCAGCAGCACCACGTCCGCATCGGCAATTGCCGCTGCACTCAGCGGATTGCGCGCACCGACCGAGCCCTGGGTTTCCACTTGCAGGTCGTAGCCCAGACGCTTGGCCGCTTGCTGCAAGGCTTCGGCTGCCATGAAGGTGTGAGCGACGCCGGTCGGGCACGCGGTAATCGCAACCAGGCGCGGGGCGTTTTTTACGAGGGCGACAGGCTCGGCCACGGCTTCGGGGGCGACGTAAACCTGAGCCTCTTCAGCACCGCGACGCAGCACCGCTTCAACATCTTGCAGGGCTTGCGCCGGAGTGCTTTGGAACACCCGCTTGCCGACGAATCGTGACATATCCACAGGCGCGCTGATCACCAGCAATACCCACTCGGCCGCCTCGATCGTGGCCGCCGACAATTGACGTTCAGGGTGCGCGGCATCGTTGACTTCGACACTGGTGCTCCAGCCCTGACGCTGGGCCGCCGCATCAAGCAAACGGGCGCACAGCACACTGGTGACCATGCCGTTCGGGCAGGCCGTAACAATGGCTAACTTCATGACAAACCCTCTTATTGTTCTGTCAGGGAGCGCATGCGCACGCCCTGTTCGAGCCGCGCCAACTGCGTGGCGTCGCCTATACCGAAACCGATCTGGGTGACCGCCATCGCGGCAATCGCCGTGGCGGTGCGCAGGGTCTGTTCAGGCGTGTCGGCGCTGAGCAAACCGTGGAGCATGCCGGCCAGTAAAGAATCGCCCGCGCCCACCGTGCTGACGACACTGACCTTGGGCGGCGTGGCGTGCATTGCCGAGCCGACACTGAACCAGTTCACGCCATCGGCGCCGTCGGAGATCACCACGTGCTCGATGCCTTGAGTGTGCAAGCGGCTCGCGGCTTGCGCCTGTGCGGCCACCGAAACCACCTCGCAGCCCAGCACATCGGCCAGTTCTTCGGTATTTGGTTTTATCAACCACGGGCCGGCTTTGAGCGCAGCCCGCAATGCTTCGCCACTGGTGTCCAGCGCCACGTTCAAACCGAGATTTTTCAAACGCACAATCAACGCCTGTAACCACTGCGGACTGATGCCTTGGGGCAGGCTGCCGGCAACGACGACCGCATCATGACCGGGTGCAATCTGATCAAGTCGATCAAGCAACGCCTGTTGCGCGGATTCACTCACCAAGGGTCCGGGGCCGTTGATGTCGGTGATGCGTCCATCGCTTTCCGCCAGTTTGATATTGCTGCGCGTCTCACCCGGAACACGGATGAACGCGTCGACAAACCCGCGTTTGGCGAACAGGGTTTCGAACGCTTGAAGGTTGTCCTCCCCGAGGAAGCCGCTGACCGTGAGCTGATGCCCGAGGTCCGCCAGCACTTGCGCCACGTTCACGCCTTTACCGGCGGCATGCGTGTGCATCTCGTCGCTACGGTTGACTTGGCCGGGGGCAAGTAGCGGCAACTGGACGGTGAGGTCCAGCGCCGGGTTGAGGGTCAGGGTCAGGATCTTGGCCATTACAGGGCCTCCACTAGTGCGCGTACTTCGTTTGCGCTGCCAACGGCCAGGGCCTGTTGGGCAAGGATTTTGGTCTGCGCCAGGCTGAGCTCGCGAACCCGCGCCTTGACCTCGGCAATGCTGCGACCCGACACACTCAACTCATCCACACCGAGACCGACCAGCACCGACACCGCCAGCGGATCGGCCGCCAACTCGCCGCACACGCCGACCCACTTGCCGTGGGCATGCGCCGCGCGCACGGTGATGTCGATCAGTTGCAGCACCGCCGGGTGCAAGCCGTCTGCCTGGGCCGACAAGGTTGGATGACCACGGTCGATGGCCAGGGTGTATTGGGTCAGGTCATTGGTGCCGACGCTGAAGAAGTCGACCTCTTTGGCCAGCACCGGCGCCAGCAATGCAGCCGACGGCACTTCAATCATGATCCCCAGTTGCAGGTCGGCAACCGGAATTTCCAGACGCAGACGTTCGGTCATGTCCCGCGCCTGGCGCCACTCGTCGACGCTGCCGACCATGGGGAACATGATCCGCAGTGGACGGTTGTCCGCCGCACGGAGCAACGCGCGCAACTGCGCTTCCATGATGTGCGGACGTTGCAGGGTCAGGCGAATACCGCGCACGCCGAGGAACGGGTTTTCTTCTTTGGCGATCGGCCAATACGGCAGCGGTTTGTCACCACCGACATCGAGAGTACGTACCACCAGCGGCCGACCCGCCAGGCCATCGAGGACGCGACGGTATTCTACTTCCTGGGTCGCTTCGTCCGGAGCTTGCGAGTGAGCCATGAAAATCAGTTCGGTGCGCAGCAGGCCAATGCCTTCGGCGCCCTGCTCCACCGCGCTGGTCACGCCAGCGCTTTCGCCGATGTTGGCGAACACTTCGACCGCATGGCCGTCAGTGGTCAGTGCCGGTTGATGACGTTGTTCGGCGGCCGCTTTCAGACGCAGCTCGCGGGTGTCGCGCTCTTCGGTGGCGCGCTGCAAGGTCGCCGCGTCGGCGTCCACGTGCAGGCGACCGCGTTGGCCATCAATCAGCAACGGCGTGCCCGGCGCCAGCAGCAACACGGCCGGGCCGGCGCCGACCAGCGCCGGAAT
This sequence comes from Pseudomonas sp. LBUM1645, assembly GCF_059716185.1. Taxonomy (NCBI): domain Bacteria; kingdom Pseudomonadati; phylum Pseudomonadota; class Gammaproteobacteria; order Pseudomonadales; family Pseudomonadaceae; genus Pseudomonas; species Pseudomonas sp. LBUM1645. Next base: position 893,262 of record NZ_CP166811.1, on the reverse strand, counting down.
CCCGAGGGCTCGGGCGACAATCGCACTGTGTGCGGTGGCGCCGCCACGGGCAGTGAGGATGCCGGCGACACGCGCCGGATCAAGGCGGGCGACGTCGGACGGACCGACTTCATCCATCACCAGAATGTACGGTTGCTCAGGCTCGCTCGGGGTTTCGACGCCACTCAGTTGCGCCAGTACTCGACGGCCGATATCACGCAAGTCGGCAGCGCGCTCGGCGAGCAAGGCGTCCTGAAGCGATTCCTGTTGTTTGGCCGCCGCTTCAATCACCGCCATCCACGCCGCTTCGGCGCTTTCACCCTGCTTGAGACGGGTGTCGACTTCATCGGTCAATTCCGGGTCGTCGAGCATTTCCTGGTGAGTGATAAAAATCTCGCGAATGGCCTTGGACTTGCTGCGCTCGATCAGACCTTCGATGTCGCGACGCACGTCCGCCAACGCCTGTTTGAGACGCTCGCGCTCGATCGCGGCAGACTCGCCGCGAAGCGGGTATTCAATGGTTTGCAGCACTTGAATGTGCGCCGGGCCGATGGCGATGCCCGGTGCGGCGGCGATGGCCTGAACCAGACTACCGGACGCCGGCGCGAGGATTACCTCGGCCACATCGGCGATCACTTCGCGCTGTTGGCTCACGGCTGGCAGCGGCTCGACTTCTTCACCGAGGCCTTCTTCGATGGCGGCCAGCAAGGCTGGCAAGGCATCGGCGGCGATGCTCGGTTCGGCGACAAATTCCAGCACCTGCCCGCGACGGGCACCGAGGCTGAGCAGTTTGCTCAAGCTCTTCACCGACACCGCGCTGTCCTGGCCATCGACGATGCGTACGCGGATTTCACCTTCAAAACTTTTCGCCAGTTGCGCGAGGATCTTCGCCGGACGCGCGTGCAAGCCGTGGGCGTTGGCCAGGGCGATACGAGCGCTCGGCCAATCGGCCGGCAGCTCACCGCCCAGGACTTCGAGGACTTTACGGCTGCTGGTGGCGCGGCCCAATTCGTGGCCGCGACCTTCGATCAGCAACGCACAAAGGCGTTCGAGCAAGGCCTGATGGGCTTCACCGAGGCTGGCCAGGCAGAACAGACCGCTGAGCGGCTGGCCGAGGTAGCGCATGGGTTTGTCCGGCGTGACGAAGGCCAGGCCCGGACGCTTGACCGTTTGCTCGCTGTGCAACCACCACAGGCCATCGCCCAGCGGCAGCGCATCGACTTGTTGCAACACGGCGGAGAAACCATTGCTCACACAATCGGCCTGACGCAGCAAACGCGCACCACGCCAGACCAGCTCTTCGAAGTCATCGGCGGACACACCGAGGCCGATCATCTGTGCATCCAGCGCCAGTTCTTGCGGCGCGCCTTGCAGCAGTTTCAGCAGGGCTTCGGCGGAACTAGCGCGGCGCAACGCCTGGCCCAGGTCGGTTTCGCCGAGGGCGCGGGTCAGCAGTTGCAACAGGCGCAGGTGCTCGTCGGATTTGGCCGCAATACCGATCGCCAGATAGACAATCTGACCGTCGCCCCAGTCCACGCCTTCAGGAAACTGCATCAGCCGCACGCCGGTGGAAAACACCAGATCGCGGGTTTCCGGCGTACCGTGGGGGATGGCAATACCTTGCCCGAGAAAGGTCGAGCCCTGGGCTTCGCGCGCCTGCAACCCGGCGAGATAACCCTCGGCCACCAGGCCATCGGCGACCAGATGCTGGGCTAGCAGGTGCAACGCTGCGGACTTATCCACAGCCGATTGGCCCATGGATATCTGCTCTATGGTGAGCTCGAGCATGCTTTCTCCTTTTTGGCGCCTTGTGACGCCAGGTATTGTTTTGAATGATTCAGCTTAGGCCCTTAGTCATAACTTTTGGCGGTTTCGCGGCAGAACCGGCAAAGGAGCCTATAACGTAGAAAATACGCTTGCTGAAACGTTTAATCTAGAATGATTGGCACGTTACTCGATAATGTCTCATCCTTGAAGTCCAATTGTCGGATGCGTCGCGACGATGGTCGTCTGCTTTAATCGGGTAGGATTGGCGAAAATGTCGAGGCAAGCTCGAAAAAACAAGGAAAACCCGGGTTGAAACTCAGTGATATCGCCCAGTTGGCCGGTGTGTCCGTTACCACCGCCAGCTACGTCATCAATGGCAAGGCAGAACAACAACGTATCAGCAGTGCCACCGTCGAGCGCGTGCGCGCGGTCGTCGAACAACATGGCTTTACGCCCAATCCCCAGGCCGCCGGGCTGCGCAGTCGGCACACCCGCACCTTGGGTTTCATTCTGCCGGACCTGGAAAACCCCAGTTACGCGCGAATCGCCAAACTGCTGGAACAAGGCGCCCGCGCTCGCGGCTATCAGCTGCTGATCGCCAGTTCCGACGATGCGCCGGACAGCGAACGGCAATTGCTGAAACTGTTCCGGGCCCGGCGCTGCGATGCGTTGATCGTTGCCAGTTGCCTGCCGGCCGGCGATGACAGCTATCGCCAATTGCAGGCCAAGGGCATTCCGATCATCGCGATCGACCGGGTCATGGAGCCTGAGCATTTCTGTTCGGTGATCAGTGATGACCGCGAGGCCAGCCTGCAACTGACCCGCAGTCTACTGGACCCGTTGCCCAAGCAGATCGCACTGATCGGCGCACGCCCCGAACTGAGCATCAGCCAGGAGCGGGCGGGCGGTTTCAAAGATGCGTTGGACGGGTTCAAAGGCGAGGTGCTGATCGAGCACGGCGAGTCGTTCAGCCGTGAGTGCGGCAAACAGTTGATGGAAGAACTGCTACAGCGTCTGGGCCATTTGCCGGATGCGCTGGTGACGACTTCCTACGTGCTGCTTCAGGGCGTATTCGATGCCTTGCACGACTTCCCGCTCAAAACCCGCCCGCTGCGCCTCGGCACCTTTGGCGACACGCAGCTGCTGGATTTCCTGCCGCTGCCAGTCAACGCCATGGCCCAGCAGCATCAGCTCATCGCCGACAAGGCTCTGGAACTGGCCCTAGCCGCCATCGAGCAATCGGATTACCGACCCGGCGTGCAGGCCATCGCGCGGACCTTCAAGCAGCGTATTCGCCAGGACTGAACCGTGGAGCTGATCGACAGCCACACTCATCTGGATTTTCCGGACTTCGACGAGGATCGCACGGCGTTGTTGGCCGAGAGCCGCGCCGTCGGAGTACGGCGGATGGTGGTGCTGGGGGTTTATCAGGGTAATTGGCAGCGGGTCTGGGACCTGGTGCAAAGCGATCCCGACCTGCATGCGGCGTTCGGTTTGCATCCGGTGTATCTGGATGATCATCGTCCCGAAGACCTGACGGAACTCGGTGACTGGCTGACTCGGTTAACCGGCCATCGACAGCTCTGCGCGGTGGGCGAGATCGGTCTGGATTACTTTATCGAAACCCTGGACCGTGAACGCCAACAGGCGTTGTTCGATGCGCAACTGCAACTGGCGGCTGACTTCAATCTTCCCGCGCTGATTCATGTGCGACGCAGCCACGCGGCGGTGATTGCCACGCTTAAACGGTTTCGCTTGCAACGCGCAGGGATCATTCATGCCTTCGCCGGCAGCAAAGAAGAAGCCCGCGAATACATCAAGCTCGGATTCAAACTGGGTCTGGGCGGAGCCGCGACCTGGCCGCAAGCTCTGCGCATGCATCGTGTGCTGGCCGAATTGCCGCTTGAATCGGTGGTACTGGAAACCGATTCGCCGGACATGGCACCCGCCATGTTCCCCGGCCAACGCAACAGCCCGGCCCATCTGCCGGCGATCTGCTCGGCACTGGCCGGGATCATGGCGATCAGCCCCGAGCAATTGGCCGCCGCCAGCACTGCCAATGCCTGTGAGCTGTTCAACTGGTAATCAGTCGGCGTGGGCCTTGGCGGCTTCCAGCGTCAGCGTCATGTGTTGCCGGTGCCGGGCAAACCGCATGACGGCGAAATAGGCGAAAATCGCCAACAGCGAAAAATTCAGCTGCTCCACGACGCTGAACATCCCGATCCACTCCAACACCAACGCCACCAGCAACGCGGTGCAAACCATGACCAACGTGCTCGCCCGCAGCAATGCCAGGGAGTCGAGAGACTTGAAGCGCTTGATCTGTTTCGGATCGTTCAGTTGCAACGTCTTCTGGCAGTGGGAACACGCGAACGCTTCGTTGATTGCAATGGCGTTGAGTTGCCAGGGTTTGAGCAGGAGTGTGTTCCCGCAATGAGCGCAGTGACCCTGGATTCCAACTGTTGCAGCAGACATTACCAAGCCTCCTCAGGGCGGGTCCAAGTGATTGATCTTCCTTCATTAAAGACCAAAATCCAGACGACGGAGGAAAACCGGACATTGCCCTGTAGGAGCCGGGGTGATATCAGACCCGGAACGCGCTGATCAGCTGCTTCAACTCCACCACCTGAGCCGACAACGCACGACTGGCATCCTCGGTCTGGTGTGCACCTTCGGCAGTACGCTCACCGGCGCGGTTGATTTCGACAATATTCTGGTCGATGTCATGGGCCACGGCGGTCTGCTGCTCTACCGCGGCGGCAATTTGCTGATTCTGATCGACGATCATGCCGACGGCACCGAGGATGTTTTCCAGCGCTTGCTGAACCTTTTCCGACTGCCCCACCGTGCCGTTGGCCATCTGATGACTGGTCCCCATCGCCTTCACCGCAGCGCCGACACCGCTGTGCAGCTTGGCGATCATCTGCTCGATTTCCTCGGTCGATTGCTGGGTGCGCTTGGCCAGGGTCCGAACCTCGTCCGCCACCACCGCAAAACCACGGCCCTGCTCACCGGCCCGAGCGGCTTCGATAGCCGCGTTGAGGGCCAGAAGGTTGGTCTGTTCGGCGATGCTCTTGATCACCTCCAGCACACGGCTGATGGACTGGCTGTCGCTGGCCAGTTGATTGATCACCAGCACCGACTGATCGATCTCACTGGCCAGTGCAGCGATGCTGCCCTGTTGAGACTCCACCAACCCGCGACCGCTGATGGTCTCGTCATTGACGCTATGGGCGCTGCTGACCGCTGCCGCGGCACTGCGTGCAACCTCAAGAGAGGTGGCCGACATCTGATTCATGGCCGTGGCGACCTGCTCGATCTGCGTACGCTGTCCCGCCACCGCCTGGTTGCTCTGGGCGGAAACGTTCTCCACCTGCCCGGCCTGGCGCTCGACCTCAGTGACGGTCTGGCCGACCCGCTCGATCAGGTCATGGATTTTCTTCACAGTGCCATTGAACACCTCACCCAACTCGCCCAGTTCATCGCGGCTGTTGGCGCTGAAGGTCACTGTCATGTCGCCGGCCGCGACCTTGTCCATCACCGCGCCAAGACGCTTGAGGGTGGTGCGGGTCGAGGCGTAGAAGCCGCCGTAGAGGTAAAAAATCAACACAAACACCACCGACAGCGCCACGGCCTGCAAGACCATATGCGTGCGGTTCTGCTCCAGTCGCTGTTGTAACTGGGTGCCGAGAAACTTCAGGGTGGCTTCGTTGAGTTGGTACGTCTGGTCCATCAGGCCCGTGACCTGATCGTAAAAGCCCTGCCACGGCGCATCCAGCGTGTCGGCCATCACTACCTGCTCTTCGAACAGTTCACTGGCCTTTTTCAACGACGCCTTGCTGCTATCAGCCTGGGCGGCCAGGGTTTCCCGTGCCGCTTTGCTGGAACCCAGCGCGTCCTGCAACTTCAGGGCATATTCAGCGTGCAGTTTTTCGATCTGCGCCAGCAACTCATCAAAACGGGTACTCGATGCCGAGTTGAGAAAGCCTTGCCCCAGCGAAAAAGAGCCCATCGCCCGACCTTCACCCAGAAGCTGGGTCACGGGCGGGGTGACATTGGTGATGAGTTCACTCAGCTGGCGCATGTCGCTCTGGGTGTCGTGGCTCAGACCGGCCTGACTGGCAATGATCTGGCTGAAAATTTGCGCGTTGCCGAGCAACTTGCCGATCATCGCGCTTTTGCTTTGCAGGGAGTTTTCCGCTTGCTGGGCCTTGAACGCAGCGATCATTTCATCGCGTTTGGCATCGAAAACCATGATTTGCTCGGGGTCAGCGGTCATCGCTGTCAGCCCTTGCAAACGGGTCAGCACATTTTGCCCCAGGGTACTGATCTGCGACTCGACATTGCCGGCCTTGCCGGACTGACCGAGGGTGACGTTGATCTGCACCAGGTTGTTCAGGGTTTCCAGATCGCGCCGTAGCGTCAGGCTGCTGCCCAGTAGGTCAAGGCTCTGCAGCTCGACCCGGGTGCCCTGGAATTCGCGATAGGAATCGCGTACCAGATAGAAGTTGGTCACCAGCATCGGCACAAGGAACAGCACGCTGATCAGGCTGAACTTCATACCGAAGCTCAGGCGGTTCATCAGCGCGACGGCGGGATAGAGCAAGCTCTTCACTGGAAGTCTCCCTTTGATTTCTTATTTTTATTGGCAGGCGCGGGTCGAGAGCAGATAGCCACTATTCGGCGCTGTCTCTGTATAGCTTAAATCGGCGGGAGGTTTTGTAACTTAAGGTTAACGGAGGGGAGGCGCGGACTTGTAGCAGCTGGCGAAGCCTGCGTTCGGCTGCGAAGCAGTCGTAAATCCTGATTACGCGGTGAGCCAGACAAACCCCGGTGAATGAATTGGCGACTGCTGCGCAGCCGAACGCAGGCTGCGCCAGCTGCTACAGGGGATCGGTGTATTAGGGAAGGACTGTCCACAACGCAAAACCGGCGTACCAGAGCACCGCCGCGCGCAGCAACAGTTCCCAGATCCGGTCCAGGCTGTTGATGCCGTCTGGTCCGACCACCGGTGCCGGGATTTCACCGGCCACCAGCCCGACCTTCTCGATCAGTTGGGCGGCGCTGATGTTCCAGTTCAGCAGTTCGTGCAGCATCACTCGGCTGACCGCGACAAAGTTGCCGACCAACGCAAAACTTGCCGCCAACAATCGCACCGGCACCCAGTCGAACGCATGACGCAGTTTTGCCGCGCGCTCGACCACGGCCGGGTTCTGCCCGTGCTCTTCGGCCAAGGCCAGCAGTCGATAGCTCAGGGCTGCGACCGGCCCCAGCAGGAAGTACCAGAAAATCACCGCGAAAAAGCTCTGATAAGCCTCCCACAGCAGATGCCCTTCGACCCGTTCCAGCAGTTGTTCGCCGCTATCGGCGCAAATACCCACATCGCGGTCCGCTACATGAGCGGCCGCTTGCAGGTCTTCCCGGCGCCAGGCATCGCGAAACGGCCCGAGACCGGCCAGCAGATCACCGCGACCGAGACTGTAAATCACCACCAGCAGATGCACCGGCAACGCCAGCAGACCGTAAGCCACCGGGTCCAGTACCAGCAGCAACAACCCCAGCAGTGCCACTGGCAACAACACCAGGATCACCAAAATCAGCCATGGACTGTTCGCCAGACGCGGACTGACCTCAAGCTTGTTCAGCTCGCGAACCCATCCACCATCGCGTTGAATCCGATGACGCAGGGCCGAGAACTTCTCGATCCAGACCGCCAACAGCAACACCAGAAAACTCATTGTTACTCCTTATTTCCCAGAGCAGCTTTTGCCAGGGCGGCGCGATAGCGTGCCCAGTCGAACGCTGGCCCCGGATCGGTTTTACGCCCGGGTGCGATGTCGCTATGCCCGCAAATGCGCTGTGCGGTGATGGCCGTGAAGGCGCTTTGCAGCTGCCGGGTCAGGGTCGTCAACGCTTGATACTGAGCGTCGGTGAACGGCAGATCATCCGTGCCTTCAAGTTCGATGCCCACGGAAAAATCGTTACAGGTTTCCCGGCCCTCAAAACTCGAGACGCCGGCATGCCAGGCACGCTCAAGACAAGAGACAAACTGAGTGACGGTGCCGTCACGTTCGATCAGAAAATGCGCAGACACACGCAGGTCGGCAATCCCTTCAAAGTAGGGGTGCTCCGTGACATCCAGACGATTCTGGAAAAATTCCTGCACCTTGCCGGTGGCGAATTGCGCAGGCGGCAGGCTGATGTTGTGGATCACCAGCAGGGAAATTTCGCCCGAGGGGCGCGCATTGAAGTTGGGCGAGGGGCAAATATCTACGCCCTGACACCAACCGCTCGCGGGGTCCAACTGCATACAGGTTCCTTCAACGACGACTGTGTAGGCGCCCAGTATGCCGCGATAGACCCTCGGGGCGCGATCACTTGCCGCGATTGAGGCGCCGCAGGTTGCCGATCACCGACTCCAGCGCCCGGTCGAACAGCAAGGTGTCGTCCAGCGCGCGCACCGCGCCACGATGGAATTCCAGCGCCAGACCGGTGCGGCTGCGCTCCAGCACTTTCATCCCGGTACGATTGACGAAAATGTACTTGCCGGTGGCTTCAATGATCGCCGCCAGCTTGCAGCGAAGGGTGTTTTCCTCGTCTTCCTGAAACTCGACCCAGCACCCCAACCGCAGTTGATCGACCTGAAGCAGACCGGCATCGTCCTCCGGCAAGCGCACTGAAGCCGTATCGACCGGCCCTTCGTCGGCGGTTCGCAGGACGATTCCCTGCAGCACTTCGACCATTACCGGGGTATCGACGGACTGCTCAAGCTTTTGCCCAGGACGCTCGAACAGTTGAACGTGCAAGGCTTCCAGCTCACTGAAAAATTCGCTGGTGGCGAACGGATCGAAGGCCGAACTGCTCAGCCCGTCGCGCAATGACTTGAGCAATCCAGGCACCAGCGCCAACAAGCGCAGGCTTGCATCAGGCTCATCATGACGCTGCACGCTCCAGATCAATTGCTCCATGGACCGCACATCAGCGTGCCACTCGGCCGACTGATCGCCGTGCTTGAGACAGGTCAGCAGCAGCACCTGGCTCCACGCTTCCTGCACAAACACCACCACCCGTTGCGGCAATACTTTGCCCAACAAGGCCTGATTCAGCACCTGTTCGACGCGCTGGCGGGCCAGTTCAGTCCTGGCGCGGCCTTCTTCGGCGTCACGGGTACGTTGCTCCAGTAGCTCACTGCGACGGCGCTCGTCGCTGGTGAAGGCGAGAAAATCCGCGAGCAATTCGGAAAAGACCGCCGGATCATCGACAAAATCGTTCAGCAACCGTTGCACCACTTGCTCGATGCGCAGATACAGGCTGTCGCGCTCATGGTCATCGCACTCGCCCCAGCCCATGGCTGCGGTGGCGATTTCATTGAGCAGGCGTCGGGCCGGGTGACTGCTGCGGCTGAAGAAGCTCTTGTCGAGCACAGCCACTTTCAGCATCGGGATCTGCAAACGGCCGATCAACGCCTTGAGCGAGTCCGGCAGGTTGCGGTCATCGAGGATGCATTCGAAGAGCATGGCGATCAGGTTGATCACGTCTTCGTCAGCAACCCCGACCACGCGTGACTTGCCACTTTTGACGCTGACCCGGGTCAGCAGCTGCTCGAGCTGGTTTCGCAGATCGAAGTCGTCCTGGGCTGCCGGCGCCGGCACGTATTGCTGCAAGTGCGAGAGCAGGCGCATTAGGTCACGGGTGGAAATCGGCTGTGTCTGGGCACTGGCTTCGAGGGTTGGCGCGACACTGCCACGCACGTGAAACAGCAACTCCTGCAACGCCGCGAAGACTTCCTGCACGCTGTCGTCGATCGGCGGGCCAACGACACGAGTGTTGGCCTGAGCGGGTTCAGTACCAACGCCGACAGTCGCAGGATCCGTGATCCGACGCGCAGGAGCAGGCTTAAGGTCAGGCAGAACACCGGTGGCGGCCAGCAACTGATTGGCTTCGGCGTAGAGTTGATTGGCATCCCTGAGCACATAGCGTTCGAACAGTTTGAGGATGATCAGCTTGACCTTGATCTCCACCCCCAGGTTGCGCCCGGCCTGCATAAAGTACTCGCAGAGCATCGCCGGCCCCATGGGATTGTGCTGATCGAGCAGTTCCCTGCCCAGCAGTGCGCTGAGTCGGGCGGTCAGTTGGTCCAGGGCGAAGCCGTCGCGGTTCAGCACTTTGCTGACCATCGCGTCCACGGCCACGCTGCGCTCCATGTCGTCATTGGGCAGCGCCACCGAGGCGTCGAAGACCAACGACTGGGGCGAGGCAGACTGAGTGATGTCGTACTGGGTGAGGCTGACAAAAGCCTCGAAGAATTGTTCGAGAAAGCCGCGCTCGATGTTTTTGCGCTTGAGGCGCAAGTCGCGCATGGCTTCGAAGAAGAGGTTCTGTTCGACGTCATTGCGGGCCCGGTCGGCCATTTCGAACAGCGTGTCGTCGGCGTTATCGAACAGTTCCTGCAAACCATGCCTGAGCTGTTGGGCGGCCTTATCGCGAACCTGAAGCAGAATCACAGGCAGGCGGGCGAGCGGCGAAGGAGTCGCCTGGTCGGTAGCAACCTTGTGCAAAGGCACTACATTCCCGTCGTTGTGCATTCAGGCCTCCTGAAAAGGTGAGTCTTCGAAGTCGTCAATCCAAATCCACGTCAAAGCCATGACGTCAAAAGCAAGGCGGATTATCTTGCAAAAGATATCCCCTCTACCAGCAGACTCTGCGTTTCCCATTGAAATAGACGCTTATGGAGACGCCGACTTAGTGCCGATTGCTCAGGCGAATCGACCAAATGCAGGTTTCAGAGCGATCGGAACGCGTCTGACGCCTTGGGTTGCCCGCCGCCATGCCCCTATAATCGGGCCACTTTGTTTGTGGAGTCCGTTATGCCGAATCTACGTCTCGCCGATTTGACCGCCGAAATCGAAGCCAACGTGCGCCGTGCGTTGCTCGAAGACATCGGCAGCGGCGACATCACCGCACAGCTGATCCCGGCCGAACGCCTGGCCAAAGCCACCATCATCACCCGCGACGCTGCCGTCATCTGCGGCACTGCCTGGGTTGATGCTGTGTTTCGGCAACTGGACCCACGTGTTGCGGTGCACTGGGAGGTGCGCGATGGCGAGCGGGTGAAACCCAATCAGGTGCTGTTCCACCTCGAAGGCCCGGCGCGCTCGCTACTGACGGGCGAACGCAGTGCACTGAACTTCCTGCAGTTGCTGTCTGGCGTGGCCACGCGCGCGCAGTACCTGGCGGATTACGTTGCCGAAACTCAGGTGAAGTTGCTCGACACCCGTAAAACCTTGCCGGGGCTGCGTCTGGCGCAGAAGTATGCCGTGACCTGCGGCGGGTGCCATAACCACCGCATCGGCCTGTACGACGCCTTCCTGATCAAGGAAAACCATATTGCCGCCTGCGGCGGCATCCCAGAGGCGATCAAAGCCGCGCACAAGATTGCCCCGGGCAAACCGGTGGAGATCGAAGTGGAAAGCCTGGAAGAGCTGAAAGAAGCCCTGGCGGCCGGTGCCGACATCATCATGCTCGATGAGTTGAGTCTGGATGACATGCGCGAAGCCGTGCGCCTGAACGCAGGCCAGGCGAAACTGGAGGCCAGCGGCGGTATCAACGAAAGCACGCTGCTGCCGATCGCCGAAACCGGGGTGGATTACATCTCGATTGGTGCAATGACCAAGGATGTGAAGGCTGTCGATCTGTCGATGCGACTGAGCCTTTGATTGAAAAATGTGGGAGCGAGCTTGCTCGCGATGAGGCCTTTTCAGTCAACATCAATGTTGAATGTTAGTCCGCTATCGCGAGCAAGCTCGCTCCCACAGTTCAGACCACCAGATTATTCATCTCGCAGTACTCTTCCCACTCGACACCCAACACCTCGGCCGCCTCCTTGTGCAGAACAAGGCGCGCAGCCTCGAACTCTTCAGGGGTTGAGGTGTACTTGAGCGTCAGTTCCCACGGCTGCAAGCCCTGAGACTCTGCCTCATCCTCGAATGCCCACTGGATCTGATCTTTCTGATCGTCGGCGGGCAAGTCCTTGATCTCTTCGGCTAGCTGGGGCGATTCCAGCAAGTACTTCTTCAGCGCTTCTGCGTGTCTGGCTTCTTGGGTCAATTCTTTAACGGTCATGGCGTTCTCTTTGATCTGGGGAATGGAAGATGGATCTGGATCATCAAGGATCTCTCTGACGCAAAAAACCGTTTTAAGCCCGGTTTGTCTGGCCTTCAGAACCATTCGGGATCATCTGAAAACAACGTGTCGCTCGTGCCCGAGACAGGAATCGAACCTGCGACCTTCGCGTTACGAGTGCGCTGCTCTACCAACTGAGCTACACGGGCAGTGGGCTAAACCTAGCACTGACTTTGGGGTCAGGCAACTTCATGACTCGTCTCATTTTTTTGCAGGCAAAAAAATGCCCCGCAGCTTTCACTGCGGGGCATTTTTTATAACGTTGAAGCGGTCAGGCGTGGGGAGTGATTAAACGCCCGAAGCCTTGGCTGCTGCTACGTCTTTGATGGACAGCTTGATACGGCCGCGGTTGTCCACGTCCAGTACCAGTACTTCCACTTCCTGGCCTTCTTTCAGGATGTCGGTCACTTTCTCTACGCGAGCGTCGCTCAGCATCGAGATGTGAACCAGACCGTCCTTGCCAGGCAGGATGTTGACGAATGCGCCGAAGTCGACGATGCGCTCAACCTTACCGACGTAGATCTTGCCGATTTCAGCTTCAGCGGTGATACCCAGAACGCGCTGACGTGCTGCTTCAGCCGCTTCCTTGGTTTCGCCGAAGATCTTGATCGAGCCGTCGTCTTCGATGTCGATCGAAGCCTTGGTCTCTTCACAGATCGCACGAATGGTCGCGCCGCCTTTACCGATGACATCACGGATTTTGTCGGTGTCGATTTTCATCGCGATCATGGTCGGAGCGTTTTCCGACAGTTCGGTACGCGACTGGCCAATGATCTGGTTCATCTGACCGAGGATGTTCAGGCGCGCTTCCAGGGCTTGGCCCAGAGCGATCTCCATGATTTCTTCGGTGATGCCTTTGATCTTGATGTCCATCTGCAGCGCGGTAACACCTTTGGCGGTACCGGCTACTTTGAAGTCCATGTCGCCCAGGTGGTCTTCGTCACCCAGGATGTCGGTCAGGATGGCGAACTTCTCGCCTTCTTTAACCAGACCCATGGCGATACCGGCAACCGGTGCCTTCATCGGAACGCCGGCATCCATCAGGGCCAGGGAAGCGCCGCAGACCGAAGCCATGGAGCTCGAACCGTTGGACTCGGTGATTTCCGACACAACACGGATGGTGTACGGGAACACGTCGGCGGCAGGCAGCATGGCTGCAATCGAACGACGGGCCAGACGGCCGTGACCGATTTCGCGACGACCAGCGCCACCCATGCGGCCACACTCACCTACCGAGAACGGAGGGAAGTTGTAGTGCAGCATGAACGGGTCTTTTTTCTCGCCTTCCAGGGTGTCCAGCAGTTGTGCGTCACGGGCGGTGCCCAGCGTCGCGACTACCAGAGCCTGGGTTTCGCCACGGGTGAACAGAGCCGAACCGTGGGTCTTAGGCAGAACACCGACTTCGATGTTCAGCGGACGTACGGTCTTGGTGTCGCGGCCGTCGATACGTGGCTTGCCGTTTACGATGTTTTCGCGAACGGTGCGGTATTCGATTTCGCCGAAAGCCGCTTTGACTTCGCTGGAAGAAGGCTGGCCTTCTTCACCGGACAGCTTGGCAACGACCTGGTCCTTCAACTCACCCAGGCGAGCGTAACGGTCGGCCTTGATGGTGATGGTGTAAGCCTGGGAGATCGCGTCGCCGAACTCGGCACGGATAGCGCCCAGCAGAGCAGTGGCTTCTGGCTGTGGAGCCCAGGTCCAGGTCGGCTTGGCAGCTTCGGCAGCCAGTTCTTTAACGGCGTTGATCACAACCTGGAACTCGTCGTGAGCAAACAGTACCGCGCCCAGCATCTGGTCTTCGGTCAGCTCTTTGGCTTCCGATTCAACCATCAGAACGGCTTCCGACGTACCGGCAACGACCATGTCCAGGCTCGAAGCTTTCTGTTGTTCGTAAGTCGGGTTCAGCAGGTAGCCGGTGCTTTCGTGGAACGCAACGCGTGCACAGCCGATAGGGCCATCGAAAGGAATACCGGAGATGGCCAGCGCAGCCGAGGTACCGATCATCGCAGCGATGTCCGGATCGGTCTTCTTGCTGGTGGAAACGACGGTGCAGACAACCTGCACTTCGTTCATGAAGCCTTCTGGGAACAGCGGACGGATCGGACGGTCGATCAGTCGGGAAGTCAGGGTTTCTTTCTCGGAAGGACGGCCTTCACGCTTGAAGAAACCGCCAGGGATCTTACCGGCAGCGTAAGTTTTTTCCTGGTAGTGAACAGACAGAGGGAAGAAGCCCTTGCCTGGATCGGCTTGCTTGGCGCCGACCACAGTCACCAACACGCTGACGTCGTCGTCAACGGTGACCAATACTGCGCCGGAGGCCTGACGGGCGATACGGCCAGTCTCGAGGGTAACGGTCGACTGACCGAACTGGAATTTTTTGATTACCGGGTTCACGGTGTCCTACCTTCTTTTGTGGCTCTTGGGGAACTTGTCTTCTTGCGAAATTCTTGGGCAACGCCGGGAATCGGCCCGACTGTCATTGTCCAGGTAAAGCAGGTATCCAGATAAAACTTGAGGCTGGGAGCCTGCCATGCGCCAGCGGGAAACCCACTGACGTACGACAGACAACCAACCTCTAGCGCAATCGCTTATTAGCGACGCAGACCCAGGCGACCGATCAGAGCCTGGTAACGACCCAGATCCTTGCCTTTCAGGTAGTCCAGCAGCTTACGACGCTGGTTTACCATACGGATCAGACCACGACGGGAGTGGTGATCTTTACCGTTGGCCTTGAAGTGACCTTGCAGCTTGTTGATGTTGTGGGTCAGCAGTGCAACTTGCACTTCTGGCGAACCAGTGTCACCAACAGCTTGCTGGTAGTCAGCTACGATTTGAGCTTTTTCTTGAACGTCGAGAGCCATGAGGCAATCCTTTTATCAGGAAACTGTTTCAAAGAAACAGCTTCAACAGGCCAGGGACAAATCCCTGTATCTAAAAATGAGTAGTGACCGTGCCTGTTAACAGCCACCCTCGTTCGGTCATTCTGACCGAATCAGTCGACGTGGCGCGATGCGCCCGTCTTCGCTCACTTCACCGATACCGATGAAGCGACCATTGTGATCCTGTACCCGTACCATGCCGAACTTCGGTGCATCCGGGGCTCGTACCGGTTGGCCGTTAAGCCAGTAGAACGAGCTGTGCTCCGAGAACTGCAACAGTGGCCAATCCAGCAGGCCGCTGTCCGATGGCATCAGGAAGCGGTCGACCGCTTCGTTGCCGCCTTCGGCATGTACCGCTTCCAACTCTTCAAGCGTGACCGTCTGGGACAGCGTGAAAGGCCCGGCCTGGGTACGTCGCAGTTCAGCAACGTAAGCGCCACAACCGAGTTGTTCACCGATATCCTCCACCAGGGTGCGGATATAGGTACCTTTGGTGCAATCCACTGCAAGCCGCGCAGTATCACCTTCAAAGGCCAGTAATTCCAAGCGCGTAATAGTAACAGAACGCGGTTCGCGCTCCACTACTTCACCTGCCCGGGCCAGCTTGTACAACGGCTGGCCATCACGTTTGAGCGCCGAGTACATGGGCGGTATCTGACTGATTTGCCCACGAAATTTCGGCAGTACCGCTTCGACATCGGCGCGACCAACGGTCACCGGGCGCTCCAGCAAAACATCACCCTCGGCATCGGCCGTGGTGGTGGTCTTGCCCAGTTGCGCCAGGGTTTCGTAACCCTTGTCGGAA
Organism: Pseudomonas sp. LBUM1645; assembly: GCF_059716185.1. Classification (NCBI taxonomy): domain Bacteria; kingdom Pseudomonadati; phylum Pseudomonadota; class Gammaproteobacteria; order Pseudomonadales; family Pseudomonadaceae; genus Pseudomonas; species Pseudomonas sp. LBUM1645. The sequence continues at coordinate 877,650 of NZ_CP166811.1, read as the reverse complement.
TCGAGCAGGTATTGCGAAAACTTGGTGGCCTCACCGAAGCACAACGGCAACACGCCGGTGGCCAGCGGATCGAGACTGCCGGTGTGCCCGGCCTTCTCGGCGTTCAGCAGCCAGCGGACCTTCTGCAACGCCGCATTGGAGGTGAACCCCAGTGGCTTGTCGAGCAGGATGATGCCGCTGACGTTACGACGGATACGTTTGACCTGAGCCACCGATTACTCCTTGGTGTCTTCGGCTTCTGCCGCAACCGGATGCTGATTGTCTTCAGCTACTGCACGTTCGATCAATGCCGACAGATGAGCACCACGCACGACGCTTTCGTCGTAGTGGAAGTGCAGCTGCGGAACGCTGCGCAACTTCATTTCGCGAGCCAACTGCATGCGCAGGAAACCGGCGGCGGAGTTGAGCACCTTGATGCTTTGCGCGATGTCTTCAGCGTTGTCCTGACCCATCACGGTGATGAAGATCTTGGCGTGACCGACGTCACGGCTGACTTCAACAGCGGTAATGGTGACCAGGCCGACGCGCGGGTCTTTGACTTCACGACGGATCAGCTGTGCCAGCTCACGCTGCATCTGATCGCCGATACGTTGGGTACGGCTGTATTCTTTTGCCATGTCTTGTTACCTGTTACTGCCCCACGGTGAAACCCGAAGGGTCTGAAAGCGGCAAACGCCCGGCCTGACAAAAGCCAGACCGGGCGTTGCGTTTAGAGTCCTGACGCTGTGCCGCGCATCTGCATGCGGCGGCTCATCGTGGCCCTTGAAGTGCGCGAGTTAGAGGCTGCGAGCAACCTGAACCTTCTCGAAGACTTCGATCTTGTCACCGACTTTGACGTCGTTGTAGCTCTTCACGCCGATACCGCATTCCATGCCGGCACGTACTTCGGAAGCGTCATCCTTGAAGCGGCGCAGGGATTCCAGCTCGCCTTCGAAGATAACGATGTCTTCACGCAGTACACGGATTGGACGGTTACGGTGAACAACACCTTCGATAACCATGCAACCGGCGATCGCGCCAAACTTCGGCGAACGGAACACGTCACGCACTTCAGCGGTACCCAGGATGTTCTCGCGAACATCGCTGCCCAGCATACCGGTGAGGGCTTTCTTGACGTCTTCGATGATGTCGTAGATCACGTTGTAGTAACGCATATCCAGACCTTCCTGCTCGACGATCTTGCGAGCGCCAGCATCGGCACGCACGTTGAAGCCGAACAGTACAGCGTTGGAGGCCAGTGCCAGGTTGGCGTCGGATTCGGTGATACCACCGACACCGCCACCGACAACACGCACTTGCACTTCGTCGTTACCCAGGCCGTTCAAGGCACCGTTCAACGCTTCCAGCGAACCACGGACGTCGGATTTGAGGACGATGTTGAGCGTCTTCTTCTCTGCCTGACCCATGTTTTCGAAGATGTTTTCCAGCTTGCCGGCGTGAGCGCGGGCCAATTTGACTTCGCGGAACTTGCCTTGACGGAACAGAGCCACTTCACGGGCTTTCTTCTCGTCCGACAGCACGCTCATCTCGTCGCCAGCGTCCGGGGTACCGTCCAGGCCGAGGATCTCGACAGGGATGGAAGGACCGGCTTCCTTGATTGGCTTGCCGTTCTCGTCGAGCATGGCACGTACACGGCCATAGTTCGAACCGACCAGCACCATGTCGCCTTGGCGCAGGGTACCGTCTTGAACCAGAACGGTTGCAACCGGGCCACGACCTTTGTCGAGACGCGATTCAACCACGACGCCACGGCCAGGAGCCGAAGGAGTCGCTTTCAGTTCCAGAACTTCAGCTTGCAGCAGAACAGCTTCAAGCAACTCGTCCACACCAGTACCGACTTTCGCCGAAACCGATACGAACGGGGTGTCGCCGCCCCACTCTTCCGAAGTCACGCCGTGAACCGACAGTTCGCTACGGATGCGATCGAGATCAGCGCCCGGCTTGTCGATTTTGTTCACTGCAACAACCAGTGGAACACCGGCAGCCTTGGCGTGCTGGACCGCTTCAATGGTCTGCGGCATTACGCCGTCGTCCGCTGCAACGACCAGGATCACGATGTCAGTCGCCTTGGCACCACGGGCACGCATTGCGGTAAACGCGGCGTGACCCGGGGTATCGAGGAAAGTGACCATGCCGCGATCAGTTTCAACGTGGTACGCACCGATGTGCTGGGTGATACCGCCGGCTTCGCCAGCAGCTACCTTGGCACGACGGATATAGTCGAGCAGCGACGTCTTACCGTGGTCAACGTGGCCCATTACGGTCACGACTGGCGCACGGGAGAACGTCTCACCTTCAAACTTCAGGGACTCGGCCAGGGAATCTTCCAGGGCGGTGTCGCTGACCAGGGTCACTTTGTGGCCCAGTTCTTCGGCTACCAGTTGAGCAGTTTCCTGATCAAGCACCTGGTTGATGGTCGCTGGAGTACCCAGTTTGAACATGAACTTGATGATTTCAGCAGCCTTGACCGACATCTGATTGGCGAGATCGCCAACAGTGATGGTCTCGCCGATCTGCACATCACGCACGACAGGGCCGGTTGGGCTCTGGAAACCGTGGGCGTTGCGTTTCTTCAGCTTGGCCTTGCCGCGACCACCACGACGGAAGCCATCGCTTTCTTCGTCGGTAGTACGTGGGGCAACGCGTGGAGCAGGCGCTTTCTCTTTGACCGAAGCACGATGCGGAGCGTTTTTGCGCTCGCCATCGCCACTGCCACGACGACTGTTATCGTCGGCACGTGGTTTGTCCGGACGGCGCTGTTCGTTCTGCTTGTTGCGAACATCGGCAGACGGCGCTGGTGCAGCAGCCACAACCGGCGCGCTTTCACGTACTGGCTCGGCAACTGCAGCAGGTGCTGCAACGGCGTCGTTAGTAGCGGATTGCGCAGCAGCAGGCTGGCGACGCGCTTCTTCTTCGGCGCGACGCTTGGCTTCTTCTTCAGCCTTCTGACGTGCAGCATTTTCTACTGCGCGACGTTCTTCCAGTTCGCGTTTGCGCTCGGCTTCGATTTCTTCCGGGCTGCGCTGTACGAAGACTTTCTTCTTGCGCACTTCAACGCTGATGCTTTTGCTGCCAGCAACACGCAGGGTGCTGGTGGTTTTGCGCTGCAATGTAATCTTGCGCGGTTCTTCCACTTTCGCCTTGTGGCTGCTCTTCAAGTGAGTCAGCAAAGACTGCTTCTCACTATCGCTCACACCTTCATCGGCGGCGGTGTGCGGCAGACCTGCCTCACGCATCTGCTGCAACAGGCGCTCTACCGGTGTTTTGACCTCATCGGCCAGTTGTTTCACCGTGACTTGCGTCATGCACTTCTCTCCTCAGGCCGCGCCTAATTACTCGAACCAGTGGGCTCGGGCGGCCATGATCAACTTGCCGGCACGATCATCGTCAATGCCGTCGATGTCGAGCAGATCGTCAATAGACTGCTCGGCCAGGTCTTCGCGGGTAATTACGCCGCGCACCGCCAGTTCCATCGCCAAATCCTTGTCCATACCCTCAAGCGAGAGCAGGTCTTCGGCCGGATGGGCGTCTGCCAGCTTTTCCTCAGTAGCGATGGCTTTGGTCAACAAACGATCCTTGGCGCGAGCGCGAAGCTCGTTGACGGTTTCTTCGTCAAAGCCGTCGATGTTGAGCATTTCTTCCAACGGTACGTAGGCAATCTCTTCCAGGCTGGTGAAGCCTTCATCTACCAGCACCTGTGCCAGGTCTTCGTCGACTTCCAGCTCGTCGATGAAGTTGCGCAGGATGTCGCCGGTTTCTGCTTGCTGCTTAGCCTGGATGTCCGATTCGGTCATCACGTTCAGGGTCCAGCCAGTCAACTGGCTAGCCAGACGCACGTTCTGACCACCGCGACCGATGGCCTGAGCCAGATTGTCTGCGCCAACGGCGATGTCCATTGCATGGGCATCTTCGTCAACGATAATTGCCGCCACTTCAGCCGGCGACATTGCATTGATCACAAACTGAGCCGGGTTGTCGTCCCACAGGACGATGTCCACACGCTCACCGCCCAACTCACCCGACACAGCCTGGACGCGCGAACCGCGCATACCGATGCAAGCGCCTTGCGGGTCGATGCGTTTGTCCTTGGAGCGGACCGCGATCTTGGCGCGCGAACCCGGGTCACGGGATGCTGCCATTACTTCGATCAGGCCTTCAGCGATTTCCGGCACTTCGATGCGGAACAACTCGATCAGCATTTCCGGCGCGGTACGCGACAGGATCAGCTGCGGGCCGCGGTTCTCGGTGCGGATTTCCTTGAGCAGCGCACGCAGACGCACGCCAACCCGGAAGGTTTCGCGAGAAATGATGTCTTCACGAGCCAGCAACGCTTCGGCGTTGTTGCCCAGGTCGACGATCACGTTGTCGCGGGTCACTTTCTTCACGGTGCCGGAGATGATTTCCCCCAGGCGCTCGCGATAGGCATCAACGACTTGAGCGCGCTCGGCTTCGCGAACTTTCTGCACGATGACTTGCTTGGCAGTCTGTGCAGCGATGCGACCGAACTCAATGGACTCGATCTTTTCTTCGACTACATCACCAACCTGAGCACCAGGATGCGTTTCTGCAACCTTGCTCGGCCAGGTTTCGATGGCCGGATCGTCCAGGTCTGCTTCTTCGACGACAGTCCAGCGACGGAATGTCTCGTAAGCACCGGTGTGGCGATTGATTTCCACACGCAGATCGACTTCGTCCTCGAAACGTTTTTTGGTAGCAGTGGCCAGAGCCAGCTCCAGCGCTTCAAAAATTACGTTTGCCGGTACGCCCTTTTCATTGGATACCGACTCAACAACCAGCAGTACTTCTTTGCTCATCGTACGCCTCGCCTTTCGCAAGCCATTGGATCCGCGGGATCCGCGTCTCAGTCAAAACTGGGAATAATGTTGGCCTTGTCGATCATATCGATCGGCAACAGGAACTCATGGTCTTCTACCTGCACCACGACGTCCTGCTCTTCTACACCGCGCAGAAGGCCCTGAAAGTTGCGTCGGCCTTCAAAAGGCGAGCGCAGCTTGATCTTCACTTGTTCACCGGCAAATTTTGCAAACTGCTCAATAGTGAACAGCGGGCGTTCCATGCCAGGCGAGGAAACTTCAAGGGTGTATTCAACGGCGATTGGATCTTCAACATCCAGAACACCGCTGATCTGACGGCTGACAATGGCACAATCGTCCACCAGCACGCCGCCCTCTTTATCGATATAAACGCGCAACATTGAGTGGCGACCTTGAGCCGAAAACTCAATACCCCAGCATTCATAGCCTAGGGCCACGACCACCGGGGCCAGCAAGGCCTGCAACTCTTCTAGCTTGCTCGACACCTGAACCCCCTCGTGCATGTATGTGCATGCTGTGCAAAATAAAAAAATGGGCGAAACGCCCATCCTTGAAACGCCGTCGAACAGCGGCGTTGAAAGTGTCCAGCTAACAAAAAGCCCCTTAAAAGGGGCTCCTTAAACTGGTTGCGGGGGCCGGATTTGAACCGACGACCTTCGGGTTATGAGCCCGACGAGCTACCAGACTGCTCCACCCCGCGACAAAGCTGGGGCGGAAGTATACGACCGATCCCTGACAGGGTCAATGTAACCTTCCACCTACAAGAAAGCCCGCAACAGCGGGCTCTCCTGATAATTGGTACCGAGAAGGGGACTCGAACCCCTACACCCTATGGGCACAACCACCTCAAGGTTGCGTGTCTACCAATTCCACCACCTCGGCAATACTACGTTTGAAACCCTTCTTACTTTTGCTCTTGAGCTGGAGGTACGTCAGTCGCTGGGGTAGCCGACTTTTGCTCTTGAAGCACCGGGACATCATCAGAAGCCGGTTGTTGCTTTGGAACTTCCAACACTGCCGGGTTTGGCAAACCTACTTGAGTCAGCTGGTGAGCTTTCTCTTTAGCAAAGTAACCTAACCCTAAGCTGGTTATGAAGAAACCGGCGGCAAGTATAGCAGTAAACTTACTAAGAAAGGTAGAGGAACCTTGGCTTCCGAACACAGTATTTGAAGCACCTGCTCCGAAAGACGCACCAGCATCCGCACCTTTACCCTGCTGCAGCAATACCAGAGCAACTACGCCCAATGCACCCAGCAGATGAAAAACGACTACGACTGTTTCCAGCATTTTTTCAGTTTCCCGCGGCGCGACAAATCGCACCGAACTCATCTGCATTCAGGGAAGCTCCACCAATGAGCCCCCCATCGATATCCGGCATGCCGAACAGTTCGACCGCATTGGCCGCCTTCACGCTGCCGCCGTATAGAAGCCGCACACCTTGTGCGACCTCAGAATTCTCTGCCGCCAACTGAGCGCGAATGGCTGCATGCACATCCTGAGCCTGTTGCGGCGAAGCAGTCAGCCCGGTACCAATGGCCCAGACCGGCTCGTAAGCGATTACTGCCTTTGCAAAGGCACCAACACCCAGCTCCTCTATGATACTGCCTAGCTGACGCCCGACAACCTCAAGAGTTTTTCCAGCCTCGCGCTCTTCAAGGGTTTCCCCTACGCACAACACCGGAATCAAGCCGCTTGCCTGTGCCGCTGCAAACTTGCGAATCAGCATTCCGTCCTGCTCGCCCATTATCTGGCGGCGCTCGGAGTGCCCAACAAGTACAAAAGAACAGCCTGCATCCACCAACTGACTCGGCGCAACCTCACCGGTCAACGCACCTTGCATGGATTCCACCGCAGAGTTCTGCGCGCCGACCGAAATCGACTTTTCCTTCAAGCCATCAATCACTTGATTGATATGCAAGCAAGGCGGGAATACCGCTACATCAACATCGCTCGGCAAGGCCAGATGACGAAGGCCATTGATCAGCTCAGCGACGCTGGCGCGGGTACCGTGCATCTTCCAGTTACCAGCTACCATAGGGCGACGCATGCTGTACCTCGTCGGTCAAAGTGGGCGCAGATGTTACCCAACACAATCATGGCTGGCAAGCCGAAATCAGGCAGAAACTTCAGTAACCAGTTTTGCCAGCTCTTCGGCGTAGCCGCGAACCTGTGTTTCGTCCTCGCCTTCGACCATGACCCGCACCAGCGGCTCCGTCCCGGACTTGCGCAACAGCACGCGCCCACGACCAGCCATAGCCTTGGTAACGCGCTCGCTTGCCTCCTTGACGGATGGATGATCAAGAGGGCTCGCACCACCGCCGAATCGTACATTGATCAGCACCTGAGGGCACTTGCGCAGCGCCTGACGCGATTGCGCCAGACCCTCGGAGCGGGTCTTCAGCGCCATCAATACCTGCAATGCGGCAATGATTGCGTCACCGGTGGTGGTGTGGTTGAAGCAGACGATATGCCCCGAGTTTTCACCACCCACCAGCCAGTTGCGTTCCAGCAGGTCTGCGATCACGTAACGATCACCGACGTTGGCACGCACAAAAGGAATCGACAGATCCGCCAGGGCCAACTCCAGCCCCAGGTTACTCATCAATGTACCGACGACTCCGCCCTGCAATTTATCGTGCTCATGCAGATCGCGGGCAATGATGAATAGCAGTTCATCACCATCAACTATAGCGCCGGTATGATCCACCATCAGAACACGATCGCCATCACCGTCGAAAGCAATACCCAGATCAGCGTGTTCTGCCAATACGGCGGCTTGCAGCTGCCCCATATGGGTCGAACCGCAATTTTCATTGATGTTCAGCCCGTTAGGCTGAGCGGAAAGTACAACGACATCGGCTCCCAGCTCACGGAATACACTAGGCGCCACCTTATAGGTCGCACCGTGAGCGCAGTCGATCACGATCTTCAGGCCCGAGAAGCTGGTGCCGGTCGGGACGCTGCTTTTGCAGAATTCGATATAGCGGCCTGAAGCATCGTTGATGCGCGATACCTTGCCGATCTTGCTCGATTCAACCACGGTCATCGGGGTGTCGAGCAATTCTTCGATCATATGCTCGACTTCATCAGGAAGCTTGGTGCCCTTCCCGGAGAAAAACTTGATGCCGTTGTCATCGTGAGGGTTGTGCGAGGCACTGATCACGATGCCCGCTTCGGCCTGGAAGGTACGAGTCAGGTAGGCGATGGCCGGTGTCGGCATCGGGCCCAGGAGCATGACATCGGCACCTGCCGACGTAAGTCCGGCCTCGAGCGCAGATTCGAACATATAGCCGGAGATCCGAGTGTCCTTGCCCACCAATACCTTGCAGGCGCCCATTTTGCGGAACGCCATACCCGCAGCCCAGCCGAGCTTGAGCATGAAGTCAGGAGTAATCGGATATTCGCCCACCCGACCACGAATGCCGTCGGTACCAAAGTATTTCTTAGTCATAAGTGCTCCATCATTCTTATTCGGCTGATTCTACTGCAGCGATCATCCGCACCACATCGACGGTTTCGGCCACATCATGGACGCGCAATATACGCGCACCCTTGACCGAAGCCAGCGCCGCAAGCGCCAGACCACCATACAGACGCTCGCCAACCGGACGATTCAATGCCTGACCTATCATGCTCTTTCGCGAGACCCCGACCAACAGGGGCCGCCCCAAGGCATGCAGAGCCTCCATATGCTTGAACAAGCTTAGATTGTGCTGCAAGGTTTTTGCGAAGCCAAAGCCCGGATCAAGGATGATCCGGTCCGCCGTAATTCCTACCGACGCACACTGAGCCATACGCTCGGCGAGAAACTCGCCCACCTCATTCGTGACGTCCTGATACTGCGGATTGTCCTGCATGTCGCCCGGTTCACCGAGCATATGCATCAGACAGACCGGCAGGCCAGTGGCCGCAGCCGCATCCAGAGCGCCATCGCGCCGCAGAGAGCGCACGTCATTGATCAGCCCCGCGCCAAGTCGCGCGGCTTCGCGCATGACAGCTGGCGTGGAAGTGTCGACCGAGATAATTACATCCAGCTCGCGGTGTATTCGCTCGACGACCGGAGCTACGCGCTCAAGCTCTTCCAGCGGTGAAACCACCCTGGCACCCGGCCGGGTCGATTCGCCACCGACATCAATCAACGTCGCGCCGGCCGCCACCATAGCCTCAGCGTGGCGCAAGGCCGCATCGAGCTGGCTAAATTGGCCACCATCAGAGAAGGAATCGGGAGTGACATTGAGAATACCCATGACGTGCGTCAGGGCTAAATCAAGAACCCGATTGCCGCAAGGCAACCGGGTCGAGGACTGAACAGAAGTCATTTCAAACCTTAAACGTCAGCAGCAGGACCGCCGATCGGTGTTTCTGGACGCGGATCCTGCGCCACCGGAGGTGTTCCGGAGGTACCGGTGCCACCGCCTGACCAGTCGCGAGGCTCACGAGGCGTACGACCCGCCATGATGTCGTCGATCTGATCAGCATCGATCGTTTCGTACTTCATCAAGGCATCAGCCATGGCGTCGAGCTTGTCACGGTTATCGGTGAGGATCTGCTTGGCCGTGCCGTAGCACTGATCAATGATGCTGCGCACTTCGGAGTCGATCAACTTGGCTGTCTCACCGGAGAAGCTTGCACCCTGACCGCCACCGCCGCGACCGAGGAACACTTCGCCCTCTTCTTCTGCGTACATCAACGGGCCGAGTTTTTCCGACAAGCCCCACTTGGTCACCATGTTCCGTGCAATCTGGCTGGCACGCATGATGTCGTTTGACGCACCGGTGGTGACGCCGTCGAAGCCCAAGGTCATTTCTTCAGCAATACGACCGCCGTACAACGAGCAGATCTGGCTGATCAACGCACGCTTGGACAGGCTGTAGCGATCCTCTTCCGGCAGGAACATGGTCACACCCAGCGCACGACCGCGCGGGATGATCGACACCTTGTAGACCGGGTCATGCTCAGGCACGACGCGCCCAACAATAGCGTGACCTGCCTCGTGGTAAGCGGTGTTCTGCTTCTCTTTCTCGGACATGACCATGGATTTGCGCTCGGCGCCCATCATGATCTTGTCTTTGGCCAATTCGAACTCTTTCATTTCGACGATGCGCTTGCCGGCACGGGCCGCGAACAACGACGCTTCGTTCACCAGGTTAGCCAGGTCGGCACCGGAGAAACCAGGGGTACCACGAGCGATCACGGCCGGAGCGACGTCGTCACCCATTGGCACTTTTCGCATGTGAACCTTGAGAATCTGCTCGCGACCACGGATATCGGGCAGACCGACGACAACCTGACGGTCGAAACGGCCTGGACGCAGCAACGCAGGGTCCAGTACGTCCGGACGGTTGGTTGCAGCGATAACGATGATGCCGTCGTTCATTTCGAAGCCATCCATCTCTACCAGCAACTGGTTGAGAGTCTGCTCGCGCTCGTCATGACCACCACCCATACCGGCACCACGGTGGCGACCGACGGCGTCGATTTCATCGATGAAGATGATGCATGGCGCGTGCTTCTTGGCCTGCTCGAACATGTCACGAACACGGCTGGCACCGACACCGACAAACATTTCGACAAAATCGGAACCAGAAATAGTGAAGAACGGTACTTTTGCTTCGCCGGCAATCGCTTTGGCGAGCAATGTTTTACCGGTACCTGGAGGCCCCACCATCAGCACGCCGCGTGGAATGCGGCCACCCAGACGCTGGAACTTGCCCGGATCACGCAGGAACTCGACCAACTCGCCGACTTCTTCCTTGGCTTCGTCGCAACCGGCCACGTCACCCAAGGTGGTTTTCACCTGATCTTCGGAGAGCAGGCGCGCCTTGCTCTTGCCAAAGCTCATCGGCCCACCCTTGCCACCTGCACCGCCCTGCATCTGCCGCATGAAAAACATGAACACGGCGATGATCACCAGGATCGGGAAGCTTGCGACCAGGAGCTGAGTCCAGATGCTTTGCTGTTCAGGCTGCTTGCCTTCGACTACGACATGGTTGTCCACGAGGTCGCCGATCAGACCGTTGTCCTGGATTGCCGGACGAATGGTCTTGAAGCTGTCGCCATCGTTGCGTTTGCCGGTAATCACGTAGCCGTCAACCGCTACGCGCTCGACCTTTCCATCCTTGACCTGCTGGATGAAGTCGGAATAGTTGAGGGTCTGCGGCTCGTTAGGGCTGGAGAAGTTGTTCATCACTGTCACCAGGACAGCCGCGATGATCAACCACAGGATCAGATTCTTTGCCATATCGTTCAATTAACTACCCTCTGAAGCAAGCTCCGCTAATGGCGCGCGCTTCGCATGATATTCACCGGCCTAACTTACTACATTACCTACGGCTCTGGCAGGCGCCGTCTGTAACCCTTTGTGAAACACTTTCTACACAATATTCGCTAATGCTCACGGGGCGAAATACGAAAATCCTATCGACCCGCAAAAAAACCTCGATTTACTCACTACGGCCGCGGTAGCCCCAAGCCAGCATGTATTGCTCGCGGGAACTGCCACGGGAAGAGTCCGGCTTGATCATCTGGACCTTGTCGAATTTCTGACGAGCGTCCTTCACGTAAGCATCAAACCCTTCGCCCTGAAACACCTTGATCACGAAATTACCACCCGGCTTGAGTATCCGAGCCGCCAGATCAAGAGCCAGCTCACATAGAAACATGGCTTTGGGCATGTCCACCTCAGGCGTACCACTCATATTGGGGGCCATATCCGAAATCACAAGGTCCACCTGCGAATTACCTACGGCTTCAAGGATCTGAGCGAGCACTTCGTCCTGGGTGAAGTCACCCTGGATGAAAGTCACGTCCGGAATGCTGTCCATTTCCAGGATGTCCGAGGCGATCAGACGCCCCTGACCACCGATCAGCCGACTAGTGACCTGCGACCAGCCGCCGGGCGCCGCACCCAGGTCGACAACGCTCATACCCGGACGGATCAGCTTGTATTTCTCCTGGACCTCCAGAAGCTTGTAACTCGCACGCGAGCGGTAACCATCCTTCTGCGCCTGCTTCACATAGGGATCATTGACATGTCTTTTCAGCCAACCAAGGCTTGTCTTGGAACGCGCCATTGGGCACCTCGATGATAAGGGTCGTGATTAATTGGGCGGATCCACGAACCCTCGGGTAAAATGGCCGCCATTTTACAGAATCCAGACTAAAGGGTCAGATTATGCCGCTCACTCAAGAGCAGAAGAAACAGTACAAATCCATTGGCCACCATCTGAAACCAGTTTTGATCGTGGCTGACAACGGTTTGACTGAAGGTGTGTTAGCCGAACTCGAACGCGCTTTGGCGGATCACGAGCTGATTAAAATCAAGCTCAACATCCTCGATCGCGAATCGCGCCTGGCGTCCGTTGCAGAACTCTGCAAGGTCGGCAAAGCGGATCTGGTTCAAGTCATCGGCAAGATGGCACTGATTTACCGCAAGAACTTCAGCGTCAACAAGCAGCTGTCGAACGTCCATCGCTTCAAGTGATGACAAGGGTCATGGGTGTGCTTCGCGCACCCTGCCACTCCATCCAGGCACCGGCTGCAACACCAGCACCAACCCGGAAAAGCCCAGAACAAGATAGCTGAACACCTGCCAACGTACGGCATCCGGCCAACCGACGCGCACCGCGAAAAACATCCCGCACGCATACAGCGCCATCAGCAGCATTTGCCCGCGAATATCGCGCCATAGACTGACAAGGCCCTCGGCCTGAATCAGCACCAAAGCCTGAAAAATCACACACGCCGTGGCGAATCCCACCATCAGCGCATTCAGCACGCCTGCAATTTCGTCGATCAGCAGCGGCGCCAGGCCAATTTGACCCAGCACCGGCAGCAGACCGATATGTAACAGCCACAGGCCACCCACCCACAACATCTGAGCCAGTTGCCAAAGCATGGCGCCCGCACGGAGCGGGCGCCTTCTTTCAGATGTGGCGGACTTCGACAATCTCGTACTCGATAACGCCACCTGGCGTTTTCACGGCAACCACATCACCCTCTTCCTTGGCAATCAAGGCGCGGGCCAATGGCGAGCCGACCGAAATCTTGCCGAGCTTGAAGTCAGCCTCATCCTCACCAACGATGTGGTAAGTGACGCTTTCATCCGTCTCGACGTTGGCGATTTCAACGGTGGTGCCGAAGATCACTTTGCCGGTGTGAGGAATGGTCGTGACATCGATGATCACCGCGTTTTGCATGCGGCCTTCGATGTCGCGGATCCGCGCCTCGACCATACCTTGCTGCTCGCGAGCAGCGTGGTATTCGGCGTTTTCTTTCAAGTCACCCAACTCGCGGGCCGTACCGATGTCCTGGCTGAGCTTCGGACGGACGACCTTGGTCAGGTGAGCGTGTTCTTCTTCCAGGGCTTTTGCACCCTTGACGGTCATTGGGTATTTGATCATGCCTTCAATCCTGCGTGTAGATCCTGCAAGCGGCGCACGGTCTTCTCGGGACCGAACTTCAGCGCTTCGCAGATAGCTTCGCCAGCAGCAATGGTAGTGGTGCAGTAAATCTTGTGCTGCAAGGCATTACGACGAATGGAGTACGAATCAGCGATTGATTGACGACCTTCGGTGGTGTTGATGATCAGGGTGACTTCGTCATTCTTGATCATGTCGACCACGTGCGGACGACCCTCGGTCACCTTGTTCACACGACGCACTTTCAGGCCTGCGGCTTCGATCAGCTTGGCAGTACCGGCAGTGGCGACCACTTCGAAGCCCAAGTTGATCAGATCACGGGCCACGCCTGCAACCAGTGGCTTGTCGTCATCACGCACGCTGATGAACGCGGTACCGCCGGTCGGCAGCACTTCGCTGGCGCCCATTTGGGCTTTGGCAAACGCTTCACCGAAGGTGTCGCCCACGCCCATTACTTCACCAGTGGACTTCATCTCTGGGCCCAGGATCGGGTCCACGCCAGGGAATTTGGCGAATGGGAACACCGCCTCTTTCACACTGTAGAAGTTCGGAATGATTTCTTTGGTGAAACCGATTTCCTTCAGGGTTTTACCGGCCATCACGCGAGCCGCGATCATCGCCAGGGAAACACCGATGCACTTCGATACGAACGGTACGGTACGGGAAGCGCGCGGGTTGACTTCGATGACGTAGATGTCTTCGCCTTGCAGCGCCAACTGAACGTTCATCAGGCCGACAACGCCCAGTTCCAGGGCCATCTTCTTGACCTGTTCGCGCATCTCGTCCTGGATGTGAGCAGGCAGCGAGTACGGCGGCAGGGAGCACGCGGAGTCACCGGAGTGAACACCGGCCTGCTCGATGTGCTGCATGATCGCGCCGATCACCACGTCGGTGCCGTCGCAGACCGCATCCACGTCCATTTCGATGGCGCAGTTGAGGAAGTGGTCGAGCAGCACCGGGCTGTCGTTGGACACTTTCACCGCATCGCGCAGGTAGCGCTTGAGTTCTTCTTCTTCGTAAACGATTTCCATCGCGCGTCCGCCCAGTACGTAGGACGGACGAACCACCAGCGGGTAACCGATCTTGGCGGCGGCACGAATCGCTTCGTCTTCGCTGCGCACGGTGGCGTTTGGCGGCTGACGCAGGTTCAGGCGCTCAACCATTTGCTGGAAACGCTCACGGTCTTCGGCACGGTCGATGGCGTCAGGGCTGGTGCCGATGATCGGCACGCCGGCTTCTTCCAGGGCGCGAGCCAGTTTCAGCGGGGTCTGGCCGCCGTACTGGACGATCACGCCTTTAGGCTTCTCGACTCGGCAGATTTCCAGCACGTCTTCCAGGGTCACTGGTTCGAAGTACAGGCGATCGGAGGTGTCGTAGTCGGTGGAAACGGTTTCCGGGTTGCAGTTGACCATGATGGTCTCGTAACCGTCTTCGCGCAGGGCCAGTGCCGCGTGTACGCAGCAGTAGTCGAACTCGATGCCCTGGCCGATACGGTTAGGACCGCCGCCGAGGATCATGATCTTGTCGCGGCCCGACGGCGCGGCTTCGCACTCTTCCTCATACGTGGAGTAGAGGTAAGCGGTGTCGGTGGCGAACTCGGCCGCGCAGGTGTCAACGCGCTTGTAGACCGGGAAGATCTCAAGCTTGTGACGGTGGCGACGCAGAGCCTTCTCGGTAACGCCCAGCAGCTTGGCCAGACGCATGTCGGAGAAGCCTTTGCGCTTGAGGCGGAACATCAAGTCGCGGTCGATGCTGGCCAGACCCAGGGTCTTGACCTTCTCTTCTTCCTTGATCAGATCTTCGATCTGCACCAGGAACCACGGGTCGATCATGTTCATGCCGAAGATGTCTTCGACCGACAGGCCCGCGCGGAAGGCGTCAGCCACGTACCAGATACGCTCGGCACCCGGCACGGTCAGTTCGCGCTTGAGCACGCTCATGCTTTCCGGGTTGCTCAGGTCGAGCTTCTCGTCCAGACCGCAAACGCCCACTTCCAGACCGCGCAGGGCTTTCTGCAGGGATTCCTGGAAAGTCCGGCCGATGGCCATGACTTCACCGACCGACTTCATTTGAGTGGTCAGGCGTGCATCGGCTTTCGGGAATTTCTCGAAGGCGAAGCGTGGCAGCTTGGTGACGACGTAGTCGATGGACGGCTCGAAGGATGCAGGAGTAGCGCCGCCGGTGATTTCGTTCTGCAGCTCGTCCAGGGTGTAGCCGATCGCCAGCTTGGCAGCGATACGCGCAATCGGGAAACCAGTGGCTTTCGAGGCCAGTGCCGAAGAGCGGGATACACGCGGGTTCATCTCGATCACGACCATACGGCCAGTGTCGGGGCAGATGCCAAACTGAACGTTGGAGCCGCCGGTTTCCACGCCGATCTCACGCAGTACCGCCAACGAGGCGTTACGCATGATCTGGTATTCCTTGTCCGTCAGGGTTTGTGCCGGAGCAACAGTGATCGAGTCACCGGTGTGCACGCCCATTGGGTCAAAGTTTTCGATGGAGCAGACGATGATGCAGTTGTCCTTCTTATCGCGGACAACCTCCATCTCATATTCTTTCCAGCCGATCAGGGATTCGTCGATCAGCAGCTCTTTGGTCGGCGACAGGTCGAGGCCGCGGGCGCAGATTTCTTCGAACTCTTCACGGTTGTAAGCGATACCGCCACCGGTGCCGCCCATGGTGAAGGACGGACGAATGATGCACGGGAAGCCGAGCTTTTCGAGGACCGCGTTGGCCTCTTCCATGCTGTGGGCGATACCCGAACGCGGGCAGTCCAAGCCGATGGATTTCATCGCCTTGTCGAAGCGCGAACGGTCTTCTGCCTTGTCGATGGTGTCAGCGTTGGCGCCGATCATCTCTACGCCGAACTTCTCCAGAACGCCTTCGCGCTCCAGATCCAGTGCGCAGTTCAGAGCGGTCTGGCCACCCATGGTTGGCAGCAGCGCGTCCGGACGCTCTTTCTCGATGATCTTGGCAACGGTCTGCCACTTGATCGGTTCGATGTAGGTGGCGTCGGCCATGTCCGGGTCGGTCATGATGGTCGCTGGGTTGGAGTTCACCAGGATGACGCGGTAACCCTCCTCGCGCAGGGCTTTACAGGCCTGGGCGCCGGAGTAGTCGAATTCGCAGGCCTGGCCGATCACGATCGGGCCAGCGCCGAGAATCAGGATGCTTTTAATGTCTGTACGTTTTGGCATGGGTTTGTCACTCAAATCCGCAGGTCAGTCGGCAAGCCGTCTTGTTCAATCTTTGAAGACTTGAGGGGCCACCGTGTGCCGGGACCGCCCTCAAGCTTTGCTACATCAAGGCGAGCGATTAGCGTCGCTTGGCCATTTCGTTGATGAAGCGATCAAACAGTGGTGCTACGTCGTTCGGGCCAGGGCTGGCTTCAGGGTGACCCTGGAAGCTGAAGGCGCTCTTGTCGGTACGCTCGATACCTTGCAGGGTGCCGTCGAACAGCGATTTGTGGATCGCCCGGACGTTGGCTGGCAGGGTCGTTTCGTCTACCGCAAAACCGTGGTTCTGGCTGGTGATCATCACCACACCGGTATCCAGATCCTGGACCGGGTGGTTGGCACCATGGTGGCCGTGACCCATTTTCAGGGTCTTGGCACCGGAGGCCAGGGCCAGCAGTTGGTGACCAAGGCAGATACCGAAGACCGGAATTTCGGTTTCCAGCACATCTTTGATCGCCTGGATCGCGTAGTCGCAAGGCTCCGGATCACCAGGGCCGTTGGACAGGAACACACCGTCCGGCTTCAGAGCCAGAGCTTCAGCCGCTGGCGTCTGTGCCGGCACCACGGTCACGCGGCAACCGCGCTCGACCAGCATGCGCAGGATGTTCAGCTTGACGCCGTAGTCGTAGGCAACCACGTGGTATGGCAGCTCGGAGGCTTCGATGGTCGCGTGGCTGTCGGTTTTCAAATCCCAGACAGTCGAGCGCCACTCGTATTTCTCTTTGGTGCTGACGACTTTCGCCAGGTCCATGCCTTTGAGGCCAGGGAAACCCTGGGCTGCGGCGATGGCGGCTTCTTCGGAAATGTTGTCACCGGCCATGATGCAGCCGTTCTGCGCGCCTTTTTCACGCAGGATGCGCGTCAGGCGGCGAGTGTCGATACCGGCGATTGCCACAACATTGTTGGCTTTCAGGTAGTCGGACAGAGACATCGTGTTACGCCAGTTGCTCGCAACCAGTGGCAGGTCACGGATAACCAGGCCCGCGGACCAGACGCGGTCGGACTCGGCGTCTTCCGGCGTGGTGCCGGTGTTGCCGATGTGCGGGTAAGTCAGGGTAACAATCTGTTGGGCGTAGGAAGGATCGGTAAGGATTTCCTGATAGCCGGTCATTGCGGTGTTGAACACCACCTCACCAACGGTTTGACCGTCGGCTCCAATGGCTTCGCCGCGAAAAATGCTGCCATCAGCAAGGGCGAGTATGGCTGGCTTAGTCAAGAAGACCTCCCGTAAATAAAGCCTGAAAGGGCGATCGCAGGTTGTAAAAAAGCGGAGTGACGTATGGACACGTCACCCCGCTTCTTCACCGAATAATTCTGCGCGCTTTTAGTGGACACACTAAAGCTGTAGCTTACAGAAAAAGGCATTTTTGGTCTACCGCCAATGAGCCTTAAAGGCCGGAGAATGCGACAGGACGTCGCTTGGCGGAGTGAAACCGGGCTCAAACACACTGTTTGAACCCGATTTCGGGCGCATCTTAACGCAGATCGAGTACGTCTTGCATGTCGTAAAGACCCGGCTCACGGCCGTCCAGCCACAACGCAGCACGTACTGCGCCCTTGGCGAAGGTCATGCGACTGGAAGCTTTATGCGTGATCTCCAGTCGCTCACCCTCACAGGCGAAGAGCACCGTATGATCGCCGACCACATCACCACCACGAACAGTGGCAAAGCCGATCGTTTCACGCTCGCGAGCGCCGGTATGGCCTTCACGACCATAGACCGCAACCTTCTGCAGATCACGATCCAGGGCGTTTGCGATGACTTCGCCCATGCGCAGAGCCGTACCTGAAGGCGCATCGATCTTGTGCCGATGATGAGCCTCGATGATCTCGATATCCGCGTCATCACCCAGCACACGAGCAGCCATGTCGAGCAGCTTCAGCGACAGGTTCACACCGACACTGAAATTGGCCGCGAACACGATCGGAATATCCTTGCCGGCCTCGGCGAGCAACTGCTTCTGCGCGGCGTCCAGCCCTGTCGTGCCGATCACCATGGCCTTGCCCGCGTTACGGCAGAACGCCAGGTTCTTCAGCATGACTTCCGGGAGCGTGAAGTCGATCAGCACGTCGAACTCATCAGCCACCGAGTCCAGATTGCCGGACAGCGGCACACCGATACGCCCCAGCGAAGCCAGTTCACCCGCATCCACGCCAATCAGCGTACTGCCAGGGCGCACGATGGCTGCCGTCAGCCCGGTCAGCGGCGCGCGCTGCTGCACCGCTTCGACCAGAATCTTGCCCATGCGCCCGGCAGCGCCCATCACAGCTATACGTCGCATGCCGACTCCTTACAAATCGCCGAAGAAGCGTTTCACGCCTTCGAACCAACCAGTGGTTTTAGGCGAATGACTGTTGTCATCTGCCAGCGAGCTACGGAACTCTTCCAGCAGTTCGCGCTGACGACGCCCCAGATTGACAGGGGTTTCGACCGCCACACGGCACATCAAGTCACCAGCACCGCCGCCGCGCACTGGCGCAACGCCCTTGCCGCGAACACGGAACTGCTTGCCGGTCTGAGTCCCTTCAGGGATTTTCAGTTTGACGCGACCATCAAGGGTCGGAATCTCCAACTCACCACCCAGCGCAGCATCGACAAAGCTGATTGGCACTTCGCAGAACAGGTGCTTGCCGTCGCGCTGGAAGATCGCGTGCTCACGCACGTTGATCACCACGTACAGGTCGCCAGTCGGGCCACCCTGAGCCCCCGCCTCGCCTTCGCCGGACAGACGAATGCGGTCACCGGTATCAACACCGGCCGGCACTTTCACCGAGAGGGTTTTGTACTCTTCGACACGACCTTGACCGTCGCACGAGTCGCACGGATCGGAAATGATCTTGCCCTGGCCATGGCAGCGCGGGCACGTCTGCTGCACCGAGAAAAAGCCCTGTTGCATACGGACTTGACCGATACCGCCGCAAGTCGGGCAAGTGATCGGCGAGGAGCCTTTCTTGGCACCCGAACCGTCGCACGGCTTGCAGTTGACCAATGTCGGAACACGGATATTCACGGTCGTACCGCGCACCGCTTCTTCCAGATTCAGTTCCAGGGTGTAACGCAGGTCGCTGCCGCGCTGAGCGCCGCCACGAGAACCGCCGCGACCGCCGCCGAAGAAGTCACTGAAGACATCACCAAAGATATCGGAGAAGTTCTGACCGCCAAACCCGGCACCGCCGCCACCCATGCTTGGGTCGACACCGGCATGACCGTACTGGTCGTACGCCGCGCGCTTGCTGGAATCGGACAGTACTTCGTAGGCCTCATTGGCCTCCTTGAACATATCTTCCGACGCTTTGTCATCGGGATTACGGTCCGGGTGATGCTTCATCGCCAGGCGACGGTAGGCCTTTTTCAGGTCCGCTTCGCTTGAGCCGCGCTCAACACCCAATACTTCGTAATAGTCACGCTTTGCCATAAGTCTTTGCACTCTTAAGGACGTTCGGCAAACCTCTCCTGAGCCTTGCCAAACTCGTTGAGCCCCAATACAGGCCCGGACCCAACTCACGTCAATTCAACGATCCTGGTCTTTGATTCGATGCGGTACTTTCGGCTCGAAAAGCAGGAGCATTCCCGGCCATACCGCCAACACACGAGCCTTGTCGCATGCTGTAAAAATTCGCTAACTCCAGACACGCCAACGCGGGAGCAAGCCCCCGCGCGGCGACATCCTACCAGTCACTGCCTAAAGGCAGTCAACCGGCCGACCAACAACTTACTTGTGGTCTTTGACTTCTTCGAACTCAGCGTCGACGACGTCGTCAGCCTTCTCAGCCGATTCGCCTTGCGGTGCAGCACCTTCAGCAGGTTGAGCCTGCTCGGCGTACATCTTCTGCGCTACTGGAGCGGAGACTTTCGACAGCTCTTCAACCTTGGCTTCGATCGCGGCCTTGTCGTCGCCTTTGACAGCGGCTTCCAGGGCAACAACAGCAGCTTCGATTGCAGTCTTCTCTTCAGCAGTCACTTTATCGCCAGCGTCTGCGACCATTTTGCGAGTCGAGTGAACCAGCGCATCGCCCTGGTTGCGAGCGGTTGCCAGCTCTTCGAACTGGCGATCTGCGTCGACGTTGGCTTCAGCATCGCGAATCATCTGCTGAATCTCTTCCTCGGACAGACCGGAGTTGGCCTTGATCACGATCGACTGAGTCTTGCCGGTAGCCTTGTCTTTGGCGCCTACGTGCAGAATGCCGTTGGCGTCGATGTCGAAGGTCACTTCAATTTGTGGCACGCCACGTGGTGCTGGTGGAATCTCGGCCAGGTCGAACTTGCCCAAAGACTTGTTCTGAGCGGCTTGCTTACGCTCACCTTGCAGCACGTGAATGGTCACTGCGCCCTGGTTGTCGTCGGCAGTCGAGAACACTTGCGATTTCTTGGTAGGAATCGTGGTGTTTTTCTCGATCAGCGCGGTCATCACGCCACCCATGGTTTCGATACCCAGGGTCAGCGGGCTAACGTCCAGCAGCAGAACGTCTTTCACGTCACCGGCCAATACTGCGCCCTGGATAGCAGCACCCATGGCAACGGCTTCGTCCGGGTTCACGTCTTTACGCGCTTCTTTACCGAAGAACTCGGTCACCAGCTTCTGAACCAGTGGCATACGGGTCTGACCGCCAACCAGGATCACGTCATTGATAGCGCCAATGTCGATACCGGAGTCTTTCAGAGCGATGCGGCAAGGTTCGATGGTGCGTTGAACCAGGTCTTCTACCAGCGCTTCGAGCTTGGCGCGGGAGATTTTCACGTTCAAGTGCTTAGGACCGGTGGCGTCTGCAGTGATGTACGGCAGGTTCACGTCGGTCGAATTGCTCGAAGACAGTTCGATCTTGGCTTTTTCAGCGGCTTCTTTCAGGCGCTGCATGGCCAGCGGGTCACCTTTAAGGTTCATGCCGCTTTCTTTCTTGAATTCGTCAACGAGGTAGTCGATCAGACGAATGTCAAAGTCTTCACCACCCAGGAACGTGTCACCGTTGGTGGCCAATACTTCGAACTGGTGCTCGCCATCGACTTCAGCGATTTCGATCACGGAAACGTCGAAAGTACCGCCGCCCAAGTCGTAAACGATCACGGTGTGATCGCCCTTCGCCTTGTCCATACCGTAAGCCAGAGCGGCTGCGGTTGGTTCGTTGATGATACGTTTTACGTCGAGGCCCGCGATGCGGCCGGCGTCTTTGGTGGCTTGACGCTGGCTGTCGTTGAAGTAGGCCGGAACGGTGATTACCGCTTCGGTCACTGGCTCGCCGAGGTAGTCTTCGGCGGTCTTCTTCATTTTCTTCAGAATTTCAGCCGAGATTTGTGGCGGCGACATTTTCTGGCCGTTCACTTCAACCCACGCGTCGCCGTTATCAGCCTTGGCGATTTTGTAAGGGACCATCTTGATGTCTTTCTGTACGACTTCTTCGTCGAACTTACGACCGATCAGACGCTTCACCGCATACAGGGTGTTGTGCGGATTGGTCACAGCCTGACGCTTGGCCGATTGACCAACGAGGATTTCACCATCGTTGGCGTAAGCGATGATCGACGGCGTAGTACGCGTGCCTTCAGCGTTTTCAATAACTTTGGCTACGCCGTTTTCAAGTACGGAGACGCAGGAGTTGGTAGTCCCCAGGTCGATACCGATAATTTTGCCCATGTTCACTCTCCCGAAACTTTGGATTTGGTTGCCGCAGCAGTGGTGGCTAACTGCGGTAGCACTTAAACGCTTGACTTCTAAATGGGGGCCTTGCGGCTAATTTCAAGCCTGCTCGTCAATCGAAGGCGAAACCGGTGCCGGTGCCTTACTGACCACGACCATGGCCGGACGCAGCAGGCGACCGTTGAGCTGATAGCCCTTCTGGAACACCTTGAGCACGCTGTTCGGCTCGACGTCGGCGCTTTCCTGCATGGCCATTGCCTGATGCTGAACGGCGTTGAACGGTTCGCCATGCGGATCGATCGCTTCCAGCTGATAACGCTTCAGGGTGTCCTGGAACATTTTCAGGGTCAGCTCGATGCCTTCGCGCATTGGACGAATGCTTTCGTCATCCGGGCTGGACAACTCCAGACCACGCTCCAGGCTGTCGATGATCGGCAACAAGTCACCGGCGAATTTCTCCAGTGCGAATTTGTGAGCCTTTTCGACATCCTGCTCAGCGCGACGGCGGACGTTCTGCAGATCAGCTGCTACACGCAAAGCCTGATCATGAGCGCCAGCCAATTGCTCTTCGAGCACTTGAACACGAGCCGCCAGTTCATCACCCGAGTCCTGGGCAGCCTGATCGGCGTCTAGATTTTGCGTATCCACTGTCTGTTCGTCAGCCATAGGTTTCTCCTTTCAATATCGTCCGCGAGCTCAACTCACGCTTCTGCCCAGCTATATGGGGCCGCAAAATTCAGCTTCAAGGGGCGCTCATTTATTAACCCTACAAAAAACAGCTGCATTGTCATTCCCGGGCGCACTAAGGATTTCGTCGGATCAAGCAAATAGAGCTAAGGGAGGGCATTGTCAGCCAGAAACAAAACACTGTATAAATAACCAGACCTAAAGCCTGGGAGCGGCCTTTATGCTGGTGCACCTGTCCGTACATAACTACGCCATCGTTGAACATCTCGATCTCGAACTCGATCGCGGGATGAGCGTGATCACCGGGGAAACCGGCGCCGGCAAGTCGATCATGCTCGACGCCCTCGGGCTGACCCTGGGCGATCGCGCCGACAGCGGCGTGGTCCGTCCCGGCGCCGACAAGGCCGATATCCTGGCAACCTTCGACCTGGTCGATATTCCGGAAGCCAGCGCCTGGCTGGCCGAGCGCGACCTGGAGAGCGACGGCCCGTGCATCCTGCGCCGGGTGATCACCGCCGAAGGACGCTCGCGTGGCTACATCAACGGCACGCCCTGCCCCCTCGGCGACCTCAAAGCCCTGGGTGAACTGCTGATCGATATCCACAGCCAGCATGAACATCAATCCCTGCTCAAGACCGACACGCACCGTCGCCTGCTCGACGAGTACGCCGGTGCAACGGACCTTGCCCGTCAGGTACACCTGGCCGCCCAACGCTGGCGCCAGACCCGCCAGGAGCTGGAACGCCTTTCCAATTCCGGCGATGAGCAGCGTGCTCGCCATCAATTGCTCAGCTATCAACTCGAAGAGCTGGAAAACCTCGGCCTCGGCGAAAACGAGCTGGAGCAACTGGAACAGGAACACAAGAACCTGACCAACGCCGAAACCCTGCTGGGCATTTGCCGGCAAGTGGTCGAACAATGCAGCGAAAGTGATTCCGGGAATGTGCTGAACGCCCTCACCGCCAGCCTCAATCGTCTTTCGAGCGTCAACAATTCGATTGGGGCCCTGGGTGAAGCCAGCAGCCTGCTGACCAGCGCACAGATCCAGGTCGAAGAAGCCGTGGGGGAACTGAACCGCTTCCTTGATAACTTCGATGCCGATCCAGCGCGTCTTCAATACCTGGAGGAACGCCTTGATGCGATCTATACCATGGCGCGCAAACACCGCATCCAGCCGACCGAAGTGGCCGAGATGCAGCAGCGCTTGCTGGATGAAATCGAAACCCTGAATGCCAACGACGAATCCATCGAGCGACTGAGCGATGAACTGGCCTCCTATGCCCGTCATTATCAGGAGAAGGCTCGCGAGCTGAGCGATTTGCGCCATCAGGCCTCGAACAGCCTGGCCAGCGCCGTGGAGCAGGAAATCCAGCGACTGGGCATGCCTGGTGGGCGCTTCACTATCGAGCTGCGCCCCAACAGTAGCGATGAACTGCTACCCAATGGCCTTGAGCAGGTAGAGCTGCTGGTAAGTGCTAACCCGGGCCAACCTTTGAAAGCGCTGGCAAAAGTGGCATCCGGCGGCGAATTGTCACGGATCAGCCTGGCAATTCAAGTGATCACCGCGCAGACCTCCCGCGTACCGACCCTGGTGTTCGACGAAGTGGACGTGGGCATCGGTGGTCCGACCGCCGAAATCGTGGGCCAATTGCTGCGTCGACTCGGGGAGCGCGGGCAGGTATTGACGGTAACTCACCTGCCGCAAGTAGCAGCGCAGGGACATCAACATCTATTCGTACACAAAGTGCGCGGCGAAGATGCCACTCACACAGCCGTCTCCAAGCTGAGCAAGAACGATCGTGTCGAAGAAGTGGCGCGGATGCTGGGTGGCATCGACCTTACAAAGGAATCTCTGGCTCACGCCAGGAAAATGGTCGTCACCGCGAAAATTTAAGAACGGCAGAAAGCACGAAGGCGACCCTGGGGTCGCCTTCGCTCGTTTCGCGAATGTGAAATTCGCGCGACATGCTTACTTTTTCTTGCGTACGTACAGCACCAGATTGTGATCAACCATCTCGAAGCCATACTTGTCGACGATGGCTTTCTGCAGCCGCTCGATTTCTTCGTCGAAGAATTCGATCACTTCGCTGGTTTCGACGTTGACCATATGGTCGTGATGCTTGCCGTCATCCAGCTCGAAGACCGCGTGGCCTCCGTCGAAGTTGTGCCGCACCACAAGGCCAGCTGCCTCGAACTGAGTCAGTACACGGTAAACCGTGGCCAGACCGACGTCCTCACCAGCTTCCATCAACGCCTTGTAAACATCTTCAGCGCTCATGTGGCGTTGCTCGGCGGAATCGAGCATTTGCAGAATTTTGACCCGTGGAAGGGTCACTTTGAGGCCGGCTTTGCGTAGTTCGCTATTTTCAACCATGGTCAGCTTTCTCGCGATGCTGCTTCGCAGCTTCTCTTAATGCGGGTATGATCGGCGTTTACGTTGTCCCAGCCAAGATAGTGGAAGTCGCCCACCGATGCAAAACACCAAGCTCTTGCTAACCAGTTTCACCTTTGTGGGACTGCTCGCACTCGCCGGTTGTTCATTCCCCGGGGTTTACAAAATCGACATCCAGCAGGGCAATGTCGTCACGCAGGACATGATAGACCAGTTACGCCCGGGAATGACCCGTAAGCAAGTACGGTTTATCATGGGCAACCCCCTGCTGACTGACACGTTCCATGCCGATCGCTGGGATTATCTGTACAGCCTGCAACCCGGTGGCGGTGAACGCCAACAGGAACGCATTAGCGTTATCTTCAACCCAAATGACCAGCTTGTCAGCCTCTCTGGTGATTTCATGCCAGGCGTGAGCCGCGACGAAGCCATTCTCGGCAAGGACAGCGGCACTACAGTTGCTGCACCAGCAGAAAACGCCGAGAAGCCAAAACCAGAAAAACCGGTCAAGCCAGGTTCGTTGCTGGACCAGATCCAGAAGGACGTCGACGGTGTAGAAACCGTTCCAGTCCCGACTCCAGAACCTCTGGAAACCTCGCCGCAATAATTTGCGACGCAATAAAAAACCCGGCATGTCCGGGTTTTTTATTGTCTGGCGTTTAGTGATTCACTGATTCCGGGCTTTGGCCTCAGCAGCCTTGGCGGCGCGCAACCGACGAACTTCTTTCGGATCTGCCAGCAATGGCCGGTATATCTCGATGCGATCTCCAGCCTGGACAGGATGCTTGTCCGGATCAGCGATCACTTTACCGAAGATCCCCACCGGGCAACTGGCCAGATCCAGCTCGGAAAACGCCTCGCCGATGCCTGACATCAGCAAAGCCGCCCGCACTGTCGCTCCGGCTGGAACCGTCACCGAGAGAAGCACCTGACGATCAATGGCGGCATACACCACCTCAACGTCGATCACGACCTCAACCATGCATCTGCTTGGCGCGCTGGCAGAAGGCATCCACCAGCGTATTGGCCGCCTGATTGAACAACGGCCCCAGGGTCGCGCGGATAATCGGCCCGGCGTAATCGAACGACAGGTCCAGGCTGATCTTGCAGGCTTTCTCGCCCAACGGCTTGAATACCCAGACGCCATGCAATTGATTGAACGGGCCTTCCTCAAGGTTCATCTCGATCGAATGCCCAGGCACCAGCGTATTGCGCGTTACGAAATGCTGGCTGAGGCCACCCTTGGCCACGCCGACGCTAGCGCGCATATGCTCAGGTGAGCTTTCCAGCACTTCGGCCGTCGAGCACCACGGCAGAAATTCCGGGTAACGCGCCACGTCGTTGACCAGGTCATACAGCGCTTGTGCCGGATAAGGCAGCAGGGCCGAACGTTGAATGTGTGTCGTCATGTCAGCGTCACTTCCACAGCTGGGCGGCAAACACTACGAGAATGCCGATGGGCGCCACATAGCGCATCAAGAACAGGGACAGGGCGAACAACGCAGGGTTGCGGATCGACAACTCGTCGCGTACCGCTTCACGCCCCATCACCCAGCCTGCAAACACCACGAAACACAAACCACCGAGTGGCAACATGATCCGCGAGGTGAAGAAATCGATCACACCAAAGAAGTCCAGGCCACCGGCCGCACCCCATTGATAGAGGTGGAACATCCCGCCTTCGTTCACGAAAAACTTGGCTTCCTTCCAGATATTGAAGGAAAACACCGTGCCCAGACCGACAAACCAGCAGATAAATGCCAGCCAAAAGGTCACCCAGGCGCGGCTGACTTTCGTGCGTTCAACCAGGTAAGCCACCATCGGCTCAAGCAAGGAAATCGCCGAGCTCCAGGCTGCAATCGCTACCAGCACGAAGAACACTACGCCCATCAACTGGCCGAACGCTACGTTACCAAAGGCAAAGGGCAAGCTGACGAACATCAGGCCAGGACCTTCGCTCGGGTTCAGGCCCGCAGCAAACACAATCGGAAACAATGCCAGACCAGCGACCAGGGAAACGAAGGTATCGAGCAGTGCCACGCCGACGATGGTGCCGGAAATCGATGAGTTCTTCGGCATATAGGCGCCGTAGATCATGATCGAACCAACGCCGACGCTCAGGGAGAAAAAGGCATGCCCCATGGCGGGCAGCAAGCCGTCGAGTACTTTTTCCGGATGGAAGTCGAACATGAAATGCACGCCCTCCATGAAATGGCCGGTGGTCATGCTGTAGCCCAGCAGAACAATCACCATCACGAACAGCAGCGGCATCATGATCCGCAGGCTGCGTTCCAGGCCGGCGACCACGCCCTTGGCGATGACCACGGCCGAGAGCAGCATGAAAATCGTGTGCCAAAGTGTCAGGCGCCATGGGTCGGAGATAACGTTGCCAAAGTACGCGCCGACCTGATCAGCCGTCACGCCCTGGAAGTCGCCACGGCCCATGTCGATGATGTAATCCAGCGACCAGCCGCCGACCACACTATAGAAAGACAAGATCAGCAACGCCGTGATCATCCCGGCGAATGCGCCCCAGGACCATTTACCCGAATGCCCGGCTTCCAGCGCCAATACCTTCAGGGCGTTTGCCGGGCTCTGCCGTGCACGGCGGCCGATCAGGGTTTCAGCCAGCATGACCGGCACACCGATCAGCGCGATACAGGCCAGGAACATCAGCACGAAGGCGCCGCCGCCGTAGACGCCGACCATGTACGGGAATTTCCAGATACTACCCAGGCCCACGGCCGAACCGGTCGCGGCGAGTATGAAGACCCAGCGGCTAGCCCAACTGCCGTGGACAGAAACCTTGTCTGTCGACATCGTTATCACGCCCAAGCGTTCAAAAAAGAGGCCGCATTGTCCGGGATTCAATCAACCTGCTCAAGCACGTAGCGATACCGTAGCCGACTCGCGTGCAACTCCCTATAATGCCGCCCCTATGGCTAAACAGAAGAAACACCCAACAGGGACCATCGCGCAAAACAAAAAGGCGCGACACGATTACTTCATCGAGCATAAGTTCGAGGCTGGTCTGGTCCTGGCCGGCTGGGAAGTAAAAAGTTTGCGGGCAAGCAAGCTGCAACTGGTTGACAGTTACGTGCTGCTCAAGGATGGCGAAGCCTGGCTGCTCGGCAGCCACATTACGCCGCTGATGACCGCCAGCACCCACGTCATCGCTGATCCGACCCGCACCCGAAAATTGCTGCTCAACCGGCGCGAGCTGGAAAAGCTGGCCACGGCCGTGCAGCAAAAAGGTTACGCCTGCGTGTGCCTGTCCTGGTACTGGAGCAAGCACATGGTCAAGTGCGAGATCGCTCTGGGCAAGGGCAAGAAGGAATACGACAAGCGTGATACCGAACGCGAACGCGACGCCGGTCGCGAGTTGCAGCGTGCGGTGCGCAACAAGGGCAAGGAAGATTAATTCTCTTTTTGCCTGAGACAGCCATCGCGAGCAAGCTCGCTCCCACATTTGTTTTGTGCCGTTCACAAATCCACTGTGGGAGCGAGCTTGCTCGCGATGGCGATTGCACAAATCACCACAAAACCAACTGACTACATTCCTTTGCGCCGCTCTGCCCGAGCCATGCGCTGTACTTCCTGACGCACTTCTTCCAGCACTTCTTGCACATACAAGATATGTCGGCTGGAGACTTCCCGCGCCTGCTCGGCCCTTCCTTCGATAATCGCCAGGTACAACTCACGATGCTGGGTAATCAGCATGTCGCGGGTCTCGGTGCGCTGCTTGTACATACCGCCGATGTTGGTCACCACGTTACGCTTGAGCAGATCGAACAACCCGCGAATGGTGTGCAGCAACACCGCGTTGTGACTGGCTTCAGCAATTGCCAAGTGGAATTTCGCATCCGCCGCCCCCTCTTCCGCCCGACTTACCTCGTCGTGACGCGTATAGCAGTCCTGCAATTCATTGAAGGCCGCGGTCAATCGCTCGCGATCAACGTCCGTAGCACGCATGGCTGCGTAATAGGCGCAGGAGGCTTCCAGGGTGTGACGAAACTCCAGCAGATCGCGCTGCGCTTCAGGGTTACTTTCCAGCAGATGCAGCAGCGGATCGCTGAAGGTTGACCCCAGCGACTCCACCACATAATTGCCACCACCCTGGCGACTGACCAGCAAGCCCTTGGCCGCCAGTTTCTGAATCGCTTCGCGCAACGAAGGGCGTGACACGCCGAACTGCTCGGCCAACGCACGTTCGGCCGGCAAGCGCTCACCCGCCTTCAGCGTGCCCTCGAGAATCATCCCCTCGAGCTGCTCGACAATATCGTCAGACAAACGGCGCTGACGAATCTGATCAAACCCCATAACTCATTTCTCCACGATCCCGACGGCTCGCCGGGGTCTCTATTCTGGCCTATCAGGGCTGTGTCAGCACCTGCCAGACGGCATTTGGTCGACCGGGCCAGATGACTTCTGCAGCGCGTATTCGACAAAAGTTTTAGGGCGGCAAATTGACACGCCGCCTACAAGGCTTTTACCCTAGCCAACAGCGATTGTAAATTGGTATTACCAATTATCCAAGAACGCTGACCAGTGCCTGACCAACAACAATTAGGGGCCACCCCATATGCAAACCTGGCAACAGCTCTATTCTCCGCTCGGCAGTCTCGGCGTGTCCGCGCTCGCGGCCGTTATCCCCATCGTGTTTTTCTTCCTGGCATTGGCCGTGTTCCGACTCAAAGGACACGTGGCCGGCAGCATCACGCTGGCCTTGTCCATTGCCGTGGCGATCTTCGCCTTCCAGATGCCGGTCGACATGGCCTTCGCCGCAGCCGGTTATGGCTTCGCCTACGGTCTGTGGCCGATTGCCTGGATCATCGTGGCGGCGGTATTCCTCTACAAACTGACGGTCAAGAGTGGTCAGTTCGAAGTGATCCGCAGCTCGGTACTGTCGATTACCGACGACCAGCGCCTGCAAGTGCTGCTGATTGGCTTCTGCTTCGGCGCCTTCCTGGAAGGTGCCGCCGGTTTCGGTGCGCCGGTAGCGATTACCGCCGCACTGTTGGTAGGACTGGGCTTCAACCCGCTGTACGCCGCGGGCCTGTGCCTGATCGCCAACACCGCGCCGGTTGCCTTCGGTGCCTTGGGGATTCCGATCATCGTCGCCGGGCAAGTGACCGGTATCGACGCGTTCAAGATCGGCGCCATGACCGGCCGCCAACTGCCGCTGCTGTCGCTGTTCGTGCCGTTCTGGCTGGTGTTCATGATGGATGGCCTGCGCGGCGTGCGGGAAACCTGGCCGGCAGCACTGGTGGCCGGCTTGAGCTTTGCCATCACCCAATACTTCACGTCGAACTTCATCGGCCCGGAACTGCCGGACATCACCTCCGCCCTGGCCAGCCTGATTTCCCTGACGCTGTTCCTGAAAGTCTGGCAGCCAAAGCGCGCCGCAGGCCAACACATCGTCGGTGCCGTCTCGGCTTCCGTGGTGAGCGCCAGCGCCGGCGGTTTCGGCCTGCCGCGCAGCACCGTGGCTTCGCCCTACAGCTTCGGTGAAATTCTCAAAGCCTGGTCACCGTTCCTGATCCTCACCGTGCTGGTGACCATCTGGACCTTGAAACCCTTCAAGGCGATGTTTGCCGCTGGCGGGTCGATGTACAGCTGGGTGTTCAACTTCGCCATCCCGCACCTCGATCAATTGGTGATCAAGGTCGCACCGATCGTGGCCGCCCCGACCGCTATTCCGGCGGTGTTCAAACTCGACCCGATTTCCGCGACTGGCACGGCGATTTTCTTCTCCGCGCTGATCTCGATGCTGGTCCTGAATATCAATATCAAAACTGGTCTGACCACTTTGAAAGAGACCTTCTACGAGCTGCGCTGGCCGATTCTGTCCATCGGCATGGTGCTCGCCTTTGCCTTCGTCACCAACTACTCGGGCATGTCTTCCACCATGGCTCTGGTACTGGCCGGCACCGGTGCAGCCTTCCCGTTCTTCTCGCCATTCCTGGGATGGCTGGGCGTGTTCCTGACCGGTTCCGACACCTCGTCCAACGCACTGTTCAGCTCGCTGCAAGCGACCACCGCGCACCAGATCGGCGTCAGCGATGTGTTGCTGGTAGCGGCGAACACCAGCGGCGGCGTGACCGGCAAGATGATCTCGCCACAATCGATCGCCGTCGCCTGCGCCGCGACCGGTCTGGTGGGCAAGGAATCGGATCTGTTCCGCTTCACCCTCAAGCACAGCCTGTTCTTCGCAACGATCGTCGGCCTGATTACCTACATCCAGGCCTATTGGCTCACCGGCATGCTGGTGCACTAAGTACTACACGATAAAAAGCAAAAACCGACGCCGGACCGCGATTCCGGCGTCAGCTATTCACAACCCGGTCTGTAAGGCTGCTGAAAGCTTGCCTCTCTATATTCAGCTGCCTCAACAGACGGATAACCGGGCCCCCCCGGAGACACGCCTGATGAGCGAGCTTTTTTACAACGCTGTTCCGAATGCGACCCGCGTCGCCCCGCCACTGCCCGAGCCTCGGCAATACCCCAGCGAGAAACCGTCACGGGTCTACCTGTTCGGAACTTGCGTGGTGGATTTGTTCTACCCTGAAGCCGGGATGGACGCGATTCACTTGCTGGAACGCGAAGGCATTCGTGTCGAGTATCCGCAGGGGCAAAGCTGCTGCGGGCAACCGGCCTACACCTCGGGTTACACCGAGCAGGCGAGGACCGTGGCACGCTCGCAACTGGCGCTGTTTGCCGGGGACTATCCGGTGGTGGTGCCATCGGGATCGTGTGCCGGGATGTTGCGCGAACACTACGCCGACTTGTTCAAGGACGAGCCGGACACGCTGAAACAGGTTCAGGCGCTGGCTGCCCGGACTTATGAACTGGCCGAGTTTCTGTTATTTGTCTGCAAGGTGCAGCTCAAGGACAGTGGCGAGCCAGTCAAAGTGGCATTGCACACGTCGTGCTCGGCACGCCGTGAGATGAACACCCACTTGCATGGCCGCGAGTTGTTGGCGCAGCTGCGTAACGTGGAGCGAGTCGACCACAGCCATGAAAGTGAATGCTGTGGCTTCGGTGGGACTTTCAGCGTCCGTATGCCAGACATTTCCGGCGCGATGGTGGCTGACAAGACCCGGTCGTTGAAGGAATCCGGCGCGCACCAGGTACTGAGTGCCGACTGCGGTTGCCTGATGAACATCAACGGCTCACTGGAGAAACAGAAGGAAGCATTGCGCGGCCAACACCTGGCCAGCTTCCTTTGGCAGCGAACCGGAGGTGTTCTATGAACGCTTCCGCGATTATTCCTACGGTTGCCGTGGAAGAAGATTTTCGCACCCGGGCTCACAAGGCGTTGGGTGACAAGCAACTGCGAAATAACTTTCGCACGGCGATGGATTCGCTGATGACAAAACGGGCAGCGTCCTTCAGCGATGCCCACGAAAGAGAACATTTACGAGTGCTGGGCAATGCTGTCCGCGCCCGTGCGTTATCCAAGTTGCCCGACCTGCTCGAGCAGCTTGAACAGAACCTGACCCGCAACGGTGTGACAGTGCACTGGGCGGAAACGGTGGACGAGGCCAATGGCATCGTCCTCTCGATCATCCGCGCTCACGAGGGGCGGCAAGTGATCAAGGGCAAATCGATGGTCAGCGAAGAGATGGAGATGAATCACTTCCTCGCTGAACAGGGCATTGAATGCTTGGAATCGGACATGGGCGAGTACATCGTCCAGCTCGACCACGAGAAGCCTTCACACATTATTATGCCGGCGATCCACAAGAATGCCGGTCAGGTCGCGTCCTTGTTCCACGACAAACTTGGCGTGGAATACACCAAGGACGTTGACCAACTCATTCAGATCGGTCGCAAGGTCTTGCGACAGAAATTCTTCGAAGCGGACATCGGCGTCTCTGGCGTCAACTTCGCCGTGGCCGAAACCGGCACCTTGCTGCTGGTGGAAAACGAAGGCAACGGGCGCATGACCACCACGGTGCCACCGGTGCACATCGCCGTCACCGGCATCGAAAAAGTCGTGGAAAACCTGCGCGATGTGGTGCCGCTGCTATCACTGCTGACCCGTTCAGCCCTCGGCCAGCCAATCACCACCTACGTCAACATGATCTCCGGCCCGCGCAAGGAACATGAACTCGACGGCCCTCAGGAAGTGCACCTGGTATTGCTCGACAACGGTCGCAGTCAAGCCTTCGCCGACAGCGAATTACGCCAGACCCTGAACTGCATCCGCTGCGGCGCCTGTATGAATCATTGCCCGGTCTACACCCGAATCGGCGGCCACGCCTATGGGGAGGTTTACCCTGGGCCTATCGGAAAAATCATCACCCCGCACATGGTCGGCCTGGCGAAAGTCCCGGACCACCCGAGCGCCTCGTCGCTGTGTGGCGCCTGCGGCGAAGTCTGTCCGGTAAAAATTCCGATTCCGGCACTGCTGCGTCGCCTACGGGAAGAGAACGTCAAAGCCCCGGACAGCCTCCATCAAGTGATGCGCGGCCAGGGCAGCAAGTACTCGCGCAAAGAACGGTTTATCTGGAATGCCTGGGCGAAGCTCAACAGCTCACCCACGCTTTATCGCCTGTTCGGTTTCTTCGCCACTCGCTTGCGCACGCTGGCACCGAGCAATGTCGGCCCCTGGACGCAAAACCACAGCGCACCGAAACCCGCTGCCCGCTCACTGCATGACATGGCCCGCGAACATCTGGCCAAACAGGGAGATCGCTGATGAGCGCCAAGCAAAATATCCTCGCCAAGTTACGGAAAAGTCTGACCGACACCACGCCCGTGCCTGACGAGTTCGACGTCGAACTGGTGACAGCGCCCTACACGTACACCGCCGGACAACGCATCCCGCAGCTGCGCAAACTGATGGAAGCGGTGCACACCGAAATCCATCTGACGTCCGGCGAAGGTTGGCCTTCGTTGCTTGCTCAGTTGTTGCGGGACCGTCAGCTGCCGAGTTTGTTGATCGCACCGACTACACCTCACGGGCAACGTGTCACTCAGCACTGGGCGAAAAATCCTGATCTGCCAACGCTCAAATCCTACGACCGTCCGGTTGAAGAGTGGAAAACCGAATTGTTCAACGACACGCCGGCCAGCCTGACCGGCACCCTCGGTGCAATCGCCGCCACAGGTAGCCTGATTCTCTGGCCGACGCGGGAAGAACCGCGCCTGATGAGCCTGGTGCCACCGGTGCATTTCGCCTTGCTCAAGGCCAGTGAAATCCGCGACAACTTCTATCAAGTGCAGCAGGAGTTCGAGTGGGCCCAAGGCATGCCGACCAACGCCCTGCTGGTGTCTGGCCCGTCGAAAACCGCCGATATCGAGCAGGTCCTGGCCTACGGCGCTCACGGTCCGAAAGACCTTGTGGTCATGATTCTGGAGGACCAATGAACCTACCAGCGGCTTTCCTGCGAGATGCGCAGCAACTGATTCCCCAGGAGCGACGTTTCGACGACCCGCTGTCGACCTTGGCCTTCGGCACCGACGCCAGTTTCTACCGGTTGATTCCGAAACTGGTGATTCGTGTCGAGTCCGAAGATGAAGTCGTCGCGCTGCTCAAACTGGCGCAACGGGATCAGGTCGCGGTGACCTTCCGCGCCGCCGGCACCAGCCTGTCTGGCCAGGCCATCAGTGACTCGGTGTTGATCGTCCTGGGGGATAACTGGAACGGTCGCGAGATCCGTGGCCAAGGCACGCAAATCCGTCTGCAACCGGGTGTGATCGGCGCACAGGCCAACGCGTGGCTGGCACCGTTCGGGCGCAAGATCGGCCCGGACCCGGCGTCGATCAATGCCTGCAAAATCGGCGGCATCGTCGCCAACAATGCCAGCGGCATGTGCTGCGGCACGGCGCAAAACACCTATCACACGTTGGCTGGCATTCGTCTGGTGCTGGCCGACGGCAGCCGTCTCGATACCGAAGATGCGGCGAGTGTTGCTGCGTTTCGTGAGAGCCACGCTTCGCTGCTTGAACGCCTGGCAACGTTGGGCCGCGAAACCCGCGCCAATGCCGAATTGGCGGCGAGAATTCGCCACAAATACCGTCTGAAAAATACCACCGGGCTGTCACTCAATGCGCTGGTGGATTTCGACGAGCCTGTGGATATCTTGAGCCACTTGCTGGTGGGCTCCGAAGGCACCCTCGGCTTCATCAGCGCGGTCACTTATGACACGGTGATCGACCATCCGAACAAGGCCTCGGCGCTGATCGTGTTCCCGGATGTGGAAACCTGCTGCAACGCCGTGACTGTGCTGAAAAGCCAACCGGTGTCGGCCGTCGAACTGCTGGACCGCCGCAGTCTGCGTTCAGTGCAGGACAAACCCGGCATGCCCGCTTTCGTACAACAGTTGTCGAACAATGCCTGCGCGCTGCTGATCGAATCCCGCGCCGCATCGTCCACATTGCTGCAGGAACAACTGGCGCACATCATGGCGTCGTTGACCTCGTTCTCGGTGGAAAAACAGGTCGACTTCACCGAAGACCCGGTGGAAAACGCCCGGCTGTGGGCGATCCGCAAAGACACCTTCCCTGCCGTCGGCGCCGTGCGCAAAACCGGCACCACGGTGATCATCGAAGACGTGACCTTCCCGGTTGAACAACTGGCCATCGGCGTAAACCGTTTGATCGAGCTGTTCGACAAACATCACTACGACGAAGCGATCCTTTTCGGACACGCGCTGGAAGGCAATCTGCACTTCGTCTTCACCCAAGGCTTCAACAACCCGGAAGAAGTCGCACGCTATCAGGCGTTCATGGACGACGTGGCGCAGTTGGTGGCGGTGGAGTTCGGCGGTTCGCTGAAGGCTGAACATGGCACCGGTCGCAACATGGCGCCCTTTGTCGAACTGGAGTGGGGCAGCGATGCCTACCAGTTGATGTGGCAGCTTAAACGTCTGCTCGACCCCAATGGCATTCTCAACCCGGACGTGGTGCTCAGCGAGGATCCGCAGATCCACCTCAAACACCTGAAGCCATTGCCAGCCGCCGATGAGATTGTGGATAAGTGCATCGAGTGCGGCTTCTGCGAACCGGTCTGCCCGTCAAAAGGCCTTACCCTGAGCCCGCGCCAGCGCATCGTGATCTGGCGTGACATTCAGGCGAAGAAACGCGCTGGCGTGGATACCACCGAACTCGAAGCCGCTTACGAATACCAAGGCATCGACACCTGCGCCGCCACGGGACTCTGTGCGCAGCGTTGCCCTGTAGGAATCAACACCGGCGAGCTGGTGAAAAAGCTCCGCAGCCGGAAGGCAACTCATACAAAAACCGCCAATTGGCTGGAAGGCAATTTCGCCACCGCGCTGCAAGGTGCACGTTTCACCCTGCACGTGGCCAACGGTGCGCGAATGCTGTTGGGGGCGCCACGATTGGCGAAGCTTTCGGCAACATTGACGCGCCTATCCAAAGGTCAGGTCCCGCAGTGGACCAACGCCATGCCGCAACCGGAAAAAGCCATTCGCTTCAGCCCGACCGAGTCGGACGAACGCCCTCGAGTGGTGTACCTCGCGGCCTGCGTGTCGCGGGCAATGGGCCCGGCGGCGGGTGATAAAGAGCAGATGTCGCTGTACGACAAAACCCGTGGGCTGCTGGAAAAGGCCGGTTACCAAGTGGTCTTCCCGGACAACCTGGACAACCTCTGCTGTGGGCAACCGTTCGCCTCCAAGGGCTACGCCGAACAGGCCGAACACAAACGCCAGGAACTGATCGGCGCCTTGTTGCACGCCAGCCGCGGCGGGCTCGACCCGATCTACTGCGACACCAGCCCCTGCACCTTGCGACTGGCCCAGGACCTGGGTGATGTTCGCTTGGACCTTTACGACCCGGTGCGTTTCATTCGTACACATCTGATGGATCGTCTGGATTTCACGCCGCAGGACGCGCCAATCGCAGTGCACGTCACCTGTAGCACCCAGCACCTTGGGGAAAGTCAGGCGTTGATCGATCTGGCGCGCAAGTGCAGCAAAACGGTGGTCATCCCCGAAGGCATTCATTGCTGTGGGTTTGCTGGCGACAAGGGTTTCACCACGCCGGAACTGAACGCGCACTCGTTAAGAACGCTCAAGGACGCGGTTCAGCAATGCAGCGAGGGGATTTCGACCAGCCGCACTTGTGAGATCGGTCTGACGCAACACGGCGGAATTGATTACCACGGGCTAGTCTATTTGGTGGACAGGGTAACGCAGGCAAGGGTTACGCAAGAAAGATAGAACCCTGACGCGCTGCCATAGTCCACAGAATAAGCCCGGACGTTACCGGGCTTTACCCAAACTCGGCAGCCCGTCCTGACGGCCAGCGCAGCCTGGTCCCTCAGCTCAAGGAGATACACATGAAACGTTCTGTACTGTTAGGTCTGTTCGTTACTGTCTCACTGATGGCGTCCACCTCGTTTGCCGCCGAAGACCTCTGTTCGGTCAACTTGAAAACCATCGAAAATGCCAGGGCACAGACTCCTCCGGATATGACTGAACAGGTAATGGATAGCGTCAAGAAAGCCCAAGCCGATCAGGCAAAAGGCACCAAGGAAGGGACTGATGACTGCATCGCCGAGACCGAACAAACCATCCAGCAAATCAAGAACGCGAACAAAGGCGGGAAGTAATCCAGCACAAGGCCAACTTTCGGGTTGGCCTTGTGGCACCCCCGGCACCACCAAATATGAAGCAAAACAAAACCCGCCAATTGCGGGTTTTGTTGCATCTGGGGTTGGTCATGTGGAAGTGGCCACCAGCGAAAAGAAGCGATTGCGCCCGCTTTTAATGCCATTGCGTCTATCAAACAATTTTTTCATAGCCATTCTGCTAAAAACGAATTCCTGCGCCGCGCCGTAGTCTTTTAAGTAGGCCCCATCAATCGTGGCTTATTTTCCGACCTCGGCCGAGCCGCCCACTCATACGGCAGCACCGAGACCATCAGTTCAAGGAGATATCCATGAAACGTACCGCACTCGCTGGTCTGTTGATTTCTGCTGCAATGTTGGCCTCTCCCGTATTTGCTGCGGACAATGACCTTTGTACGAGCAAGCTGCAAGAGCTCGAAAGCAAAGTGAATTCACTGCCGGCGAGCGCCAACAACACCACAATGGAGATCAAAAGACTGATGTCCAGCGCCAAAGCGTCCAAAGCTTCCGGGGACGACAAAAAATGTGTCACCGAGGCCACCCAGGCAATGTCACTCGCTGACCAACAGCGCAACCAACCCACCCCATAATCGGTGGTGGCCAACCTTCGGGTTGGCCTTCTCACGCGTGTTGACGTACACTGCGCAGGCTTGTTGCTCACTTTGATTCACAGAGCAACAGGCTCGGGGCCGTTTAGGATTCGACGCCGGTTGCGAAACTTTAGGTGCATGCCGAGTTGGTAACAGAACTCGTAAATCCACTGTTGCAACTTTCTATAGTTGCCAATGACGAAACCTACGGGGAATACGCTCTCGCTGCGTAAGCAGCCTTAGCCCTTCCCTCCTGGTACCTTCGGGTCCAGCAATCATCAGGGGATGTCTGTAAACCCAAAGTGATTGTCATATAGAACAGAATCGCCGTGCAGTACGTTGTGGACGAAGCGGCTAAAACTTACACAACTCGCCCAAAGCACCCTGCCCGTCGGGTCGCTGAGGGTTAACTTAATAGACACGGCTACGCATGTAGTACCGACAGCGGAGTACTGGCGGACGGGGGTTCAAATCCCCCCGGCTCCACCAAATACGAAGCAAAACAAAACCCGCCAAGTGCGGGTTTTGTTGCATCTGGGGTTTGGTCATTTCTGTAGGCAGCATCACCATCCCCGGCAAAAGCAGGCCTGACAGGAGAGTTGGGTGTCAGGCTTTGGAAACATCATTTCAAACACACGCTCAAATCGAGTGAGCTGTAATCAACGTATAAGTCGGCGATTAATCGCAACGGGACCTATGCTGCGGGTTTACCTGCGACCGCTTGAGCAACCAACGCACTCAGGAAGATCAACATGAACGTATGGATCGCAGCCGTCCTGGCCGCCATGGTTTCTGTGCCTGTACACGCCGCCACCGAGCCCCCCCCTCATGTCGAGCAGGTCACCTTCAAAAGGAGCTCCGACACCGTCAGGTTCGCCCGAGCCATCAAAGGCCCGCTCACTGCGCAGTACCGTCTAAACGCCAAGGCCGGCCAAATGATGACCGTGGACTTCAAGTCTTCCAACGCCTCTGCCTACTTCAACATCACCGCGAAAGGTGCGGACTATGCGTTGTTTAACGGATCGATCATGGGCAATCACTTTCTGGGACCATTGCCCGCCGATGGCGAATATACGGTTCAGGTATACCTGATGCGCAACGCCGCTCGGCGCAATGAAGTGGCCAACTACAGCCTTTCATTAAGCCTCTCGGGTGATACGACGGATCGCAACCAGCCGTTCGACCAGACACTTGAATTGCAGGGCATTGGCTTTCACGTGACCAGCGTGTCGGTCGATGGAAATCGTGCTCTACGCATTGCCCCCCAAGGTCTGGAAATCGATAACTCAGAGATCGTACGCCCCCTCACCGGCACCATCGTCCGAGCGGAGGTCGCCGACCTTGATCGCAATGGCTCTCCAGAGATTTACGTCTTCATCAGGTCACCGGGGCGCGGGATGCCGGGAGAGCTCATTGCTTACGCTGCCAACCGCAAGAAATCGCTGAGCGAGATTTATCTACCCCCTGTCAGCGAGAACCCGAAAACAGCGGTGGGCTACCAGGGCGAGGATGAGTTTGCCGTGGTGGAAAATGCGTTGGTGCAACGGTTCCCGGTTTATGACAGCACGGATGCCGATGCGGGCAGGACGGGAAAAATTCGGCAGGTTCAGTACACGTTGATGCCTGGTGAAGCCGGGTGGGTTTTGAGGGCTTTTGGGGTGACAGAGTATTGAAGGATGCTCGTTGGCGAAGTCGCCCATTTTTTTCCTGCCGCCACCTATTCCTGCGGCATTACATTTTGAAGCCCGAGCCCTGAACGCTTTCATGGCCGCTCAGCGCTTTCTCTGTCGTCACATACAACTCACGTATATGACCCACCAAAAATGTCCAGAACGCAGGCTCATTCACGGTTTGCGCTACCAACTCACCCGGCAGAAACCGACTCATTTCCTTGCGAAATTCAATGACAACTTTCGGATCGGCCTCAAGCTGTGCGGAGCGCTCTTTGAACTGCCTCAAGAAATCATCCTGCTCGCAGTGATGATCGCCTAGTTTCTTCGATATCAAATCCAGTTGTGGCGTTATGCCCAGCTGACGCAGCCAAACCATATCCCAGAGATCACGGTTCTTGATTCGGTTGGGACGCAGAGCAAAAGCCACGATCTTGTCGGCATAAATTTCTTCGCGTGTTTCAGCCTGCAAAATCAAGCCACTCGTGCCCATGTCGACACCATAAGGATTAAGCAACTGCATAGGCTGCGGCTGATAACTTGGAATGGAACACACATCGATATTAATGCGCTGTGCCGGTAGATCCTTGCGGCCTGCCCGGGTCTGGACCTTTAACTTCCAGGT
Source organism: Pseudomonas sp. LBUM1645 (assembly GCF_059716185.1). Classification (NCBI taxonomy): domain Bacteria; kingdom Pseudomonadati; phylum Pseudomonadota; class Gammaproteobacteria; order Pseudomonadales; family Pseudomonadaceae; genus Pseudomonas; species Pseudomonas sp. LBUM1645. The sequence goes on along the minus strand of NZ_CP166811.1, from coordinate 836,957 downwards.
AGCGACATTACCCTCCTCACGAACAGGCTCACCGACTTCGACCTCAAGACCATATTTGGTTTTTAGTGTGGTGACTAATACTTGGGCTAGCTCGGTCAGGCTCTCGCGATTGAAATCTGCTCCCCCGGTAAAATCCAGGTCCTCGCTCAAACGGTTGGACCCGTAGCAGGTGCGCAAACAGGTGCCGCCGATGAAGGTAAGTTTTGCGAGCATACCGGCCGAACTCAGCGCCAGCATGATGTCGTGATGCAGTAATTCCTTTTCCACGACGACCCGCAACGGCGCGAGATCCTGTTTGTTTTTTAATGCTTCATTTACCAGCTCATCAAACAAACTCATTGGCAACGCTCCAATCGATCAAGTCCATATTTCGTTTCGCTGCCTTCATGTCTCGCAATGCTTGTTGCGGTGCCGCACGCCATAGCCGGCAACGAGCGTCATAGTGAACCTGGCCAACGAGGTCCTGAGGCTTCTGGCGTGTGTGTACGAACTCGATGGTGCCCCAGCGGCCGCATGAAATAGTGCTGCTGCGCCCGGATGACATCAGCGTGATCCAGTTGATGGGGATTTGAGAGATGACCCCGCAATCACTCAACGCCGTTTCAAGGCTGATGTAATTGAACTGCATGGCACGCAGCCGGGCGGCCGCGTGAAACAGCACCAGCCCACTAGACGGTTTGGCCGCGTCAAACAAGTAGAGCCCTCGGCACACTCGTGTCAGATAACCGTCAGAAGCTGCACGACTCAACAATGTTTTATAGGCTCCTTCGGAAATATCTGGTACCAAAGCCCTGAGATCGTCCGGGGTGAACAGATAGCGCTCATCACTGGCCAGGTGGCTCAGTTTCCGGAGGAGACGCCCCATCGGCTGGGTGGATTTCGAGTGTGGCTGCATGAGCAATGACTCAACAGAAAGTTTCACTTAATGTAACTTACTGTAGAGCTTATCAAAAGCCAATGGTCTTTTCCCCGCGTACCGCCAAGCTCCCACTTTCAATGACCCTATCGCCATACATTCCTCGGATAACGACGCGAAGCCCTTCTACACTCATCTCTCACACGTTCGAAAACACTCACCAAACGAGCCCCCATGACCACCCTCAAAGACCGCTTGAAGCAAGGCAAGGATGCTCGCAAGAACTGCTCCCGCAGTTCGCAGGCGGCCATGGGGAAAGTAAATCGCGACCCGCTGCCGCTGATCAAAACATCCAGTGAAGGCCGCATCAAGTCGCTGGTCGAATTGCGCTACGGCCGCATGCTGGTCTCGCCGTTCACCTTCTATCGCGGCAACGCCCTGCTGCAAGCCCACGACTTGGCCGCAACATCCAACATGGGTCTGGTATCGCCCATCTGCGGCGACAGTCACCTGATGAACTTCGGCGGTTTTGCAACGCCGGAACGCAATCTGCTGTTCAGCGTCAACGATTTTGACGAAGCCCATCCCGGCCCTTGGGAGTGGGACTTGAAACGGCTGGTGGCAAGTTTCGTGGTGGCAGCGCGCGACCTGCGCCATGGCGACACGGTCGAAGAAGCGGTCTGCCGCCAGGTGGTCGGCGCCTACCAACAGACCATGCTCGAATGCGCCGAACAAAGCGCCATGGAAACCTGGTACGAGTCCATCAGTTACCGCGATCTGCGGCAGCAGGCGAGCAAAGCGACACTGGAGCATGTAGAGCGCGCCATCGAAAAAGCCGAGCGTCGCACCCATGCTGAACTGCTACCGAAAATCAGTGAACGTGACGCACATGGCCGACTGATCATTCGCGATGACCTGCCGGAAATTTTCCATTTACACGAAAACACCACGCTGCTGGATGCCGACGACGACTGGCTGCGCCTGTCGAACTGGCGTGCGCTTTATGACGCTTTCATGCGCGACTATCCCGGCACACTGCAAGCCGACCGTCGCGAGCTGTTGTCGCGTTTTCATGCCCACGACATGGCGTTCAAAGTGGTCGGTGTGGGCAGCGTCGGGACTCGATGCCTGGTGGCCCTGCTGACCGATGATCAGGAGTTCCCGCTGTTCCTGCAGTTCAAGGAGGCACGTCGTTCGGTGCTTGCCGATTATGTGAAGACTAAATTGCGGGTGCGGCATAACGGTCAGCGCGTGGTCGATGGCCAACGGTTGATGCAATCGGCCAGTGACCTGTTCCTCGGCTGGACCACCGGCCCCAGTGGGCGACACTTCTATGTGCGCCAATTGCGCGACATGAAAGTCTCGGCTGAACTCGAGACGTTCGACGCGGACACCTTCGCCGCCTACGGACGCGTTTGTGGCCGCGCGTTAGCCCGCGCCCATGCCAAATCATCCGGGAACGCCGCACACATCAGCGGCTACATCGGTAAAAGCGATGCGCTGGCCGACGCGTTGTTCAAATATGCGCAAAGCTACACCGCGCAGAATGAGCGCGACTTCGAACAATTCCAGCAAGCCTGCCGCAAGGGCCGTTTGCGGGCGCGCTCGGAAGCGGACTTTGCGGCGGATCATTTGCCGTAGGCATGTCTCAGGGCGTGAAGCGGCGGGCACTCATCGACATGAATTTTTCTTCACCCCACGACCTTTCACCAACGGGTACATTGCGCTCGCTCATTCAAGAAACTACGGTTTGCCCGCCCTCCCGCGGGCTTTTTTTTGCCTGCTGTTTTGTTTCCTGCGGGCGTTTCAAACGATACAAATACGTGTCCTGGATGCCATGGCGTTCCGAATGCCGAGCTTGCCGGGCCGTTCTGATCAGCTCAAACCCGGACGCTTTAGCCAGGTGCTGACTCGCCCCATTGGCCGAGGAGGTCGTCAGGTAAAACGTACAACCGGGCAGGCTTTTGACTAATAGCTCAAGCGCCCGTCGCATGTAACCTTTCCCCGAGTACTCGGTATTGGCCCAGTAACCCACGACATAGCGATTGCGCCCACGGGGTTTCAAACCAATGCAGCCAATGACCGCCTGCCCGTCATCGGTCACGATAAACAGACGCCGCTCGCCTGTTTCGCTGTTGAAATCATCGGCCGCCCGCAGCAAAAACGCGCGCGCTTCGTCCTCGGACGTGTGGGACCTGGCCCACGGCAGAAACTCGCAGTGGGCGACATAACTGGCATTCAGGGCCTCCTGAAGCGGTTTACACAGGCTGGGGTCGGGTGCCCTCAAGCTCATTGAGTGCAATTGCAGGGGTAACGAAAGCTCCATGCATCATCCTTAAAGTAAAATTCCATGTTCGCCAAAAAAGGCGATGTTTCCTTGTTTGCGCAGCAAACTGGGGGTTTTTATAGCGCCATGTGCTAGTAAGAGCCAGGCCCTGCCGCAATCCCCTGACGCAAATCGCTCCCGATACGCCTATAGGGTGTACCATCAAACACTGTCCACCAGATATCAGTTAGCCATGCCCACGCTAAGCGAAGAGAGCCGTCAGATCGTAGCTTCTCTGGCGCACCGTGTTGGCCCCAACGCTGACATTGCAAGGATCGCCCAGGCGATTATTTCAACCTTGCGGGATATGGATGTAGCCCTCACGCCCATTATCGGCCAGCAAGGGGTTGCCGCGCTTTATCGCCGCAGCCTCCATCTTTGCGCCTCCACTCATCCGCGTCTGGCCCGCACCTATGACAGAGTGCCGCCCGGCATGGATCTGACTGCGCTCAAGTCCGTAATCGTTGAGCAGAGCGACACCGATGCGCTGTTTTTCGGTGAAGTGTTGCTGACTACTTTTTACGAGCTGCTGACCACGCTCATCGGGCCCTCGCTCACCGCACGTTTGCTTCGTGGCATGTGGGAACCTTTTTTGAGCGACACCCCTTCGCAGGAAATTTCGCCATGAGCACCAAAGTGACTATCAACCGTCTGGCCACCGGCGTGCCAGGACTGGACGAGGTGCTGGGCGGAGGATTGCCGGAGTTTTCGTTCAACCTGATCGCAGGTCCCCCAGGCTGTGGCAAAACCACCCTGGCGCATCAGATGATGTTCGCCCTGGCGACGCCCGAGCGCCCTGCGCTGTTTTTTACGGTGCTCGGCGAGCCGCCGCTGAAGATGCTGCGCTATCAGCAGCAATTCGACTTTTTCGACAGCGAAGCGATCAACCAGTCGATCCGCTACATCAACCTGGCGGACGACACCCTGGCCGGGAATCTGGACGAAGTGCTGCGGCGCATCGTCAGCGAGGTGGAGGCTCACTCCCCATCACTGGTGTTCGTCGACTCGTTCCGTTCGGTGGTGCTGGCCAGCCAGACCCAGGACAACCCCAACAACAACCTGCCGCAGTTCGTTCAGCAACTGGGCATGTTGATGACCACCTGGCAGGCGACGACCTTCCTGATTGGCGAATATTTCACCGAAACCGACACCAACCCGATTTTCACCGTGGCCGATGGCCTGATCTGGCTGCGCCAGAGCGTTCAGCGCAATTCCATGGTGCGCAAGATGGAAATCATGAAGATGCGCGGCCAGCCGACGCTGCCAGGGCTGCACACCTTCCGCATCGCGACATCGGGGATCAAGGTCTTTGCGCCTGCGCCACTCAACTCGGTTGAAGCACCGCTGGAGTTCCCGATCAAGCGCCTGAAAATGGGTGTGCCACAGCTCGACGAGATGCTTGGCGGCGGCCTGCCCCGTGGTTATTCCTTGCTGGTGGCCGGGCCGTCGGGCTCGGGCAAAAGCATTCTGGCGTCCACCTTCCTGGCCGAAGGCGCGAGAAATGGTGAAACCGGCGTGATCGCGGTGTTTGAACAACGGCCTAATCACTCCCAGAACGCCACCCTTGCGAGCCTGATTCAGAACGGACAGGTCGGTCTGGTGGACAGCCGCGCACCGGACCTGTCCATCGACGAGATCGTGCAATTGCTGCTCAGCGAGATCAGCCGACTGAAAGCCACCCGTGTGGTAATCGATTCGTTGTCGGGCTTCGAACTGGCGCTCGCGCCGACCTTCCGCGAAGACTTTCGCGAGTCGCTGTCGCGCATGGTCACTGCGTTGACGAGCGTCGGGGTCAGCGTGTTGATGACCTCAGAGCTGGAAGACCGCTACACCGACCTGCGTTTCAGCCCTTACGGCACAGCATTTCTTACCGACGCAATCATCGTTCAGCGCTACATTGAAGTGCAGAGCCGATTGCTGCGCATCATGGCCGTGGTCAAGGTACGGGCCAGCGCCCACTCCGATGAGCTGCGCCAGTACCACATCGACGATCACGGCCTGCACATCGGCGAGATGTTGCCAGACCAGGAAGGCTTACTCGGCGGCCGGCCTACCCGGCAGCGTTTGGGCAAGGACGACGGATGAGCAAAAATCATGAGTGAGGCCAATGGCAAGAACACGGAAGCAATGGCCACTGCCGCTCGCGAACTGTTCCTGCTCGGCCAGAAGACTGTTGAAGCGCGGGCGGTGCTCGCGGCGTTGCAAAAAGAGCTGAGCGACGCCAACACCCGCCTGGTCGATAGCCAGCAGGTCGAGCAACTCATCGAGGCCAATCAGCAACTGGTGCTGGCGATTTTGCTGGCGCAGTCCGATGCAGAAACACCAAAACGCACGCAGGAAGAACAACGCCTGTTCCTGGAGATGCGTGAAGCCAACGCGCAATTGGTGATCGCGGCCCTCAGCGCGCAAGACCTGCAAGCCACGGCCGAACATACCCTGGAACAACAACGCAACATCCTCACCTTGGTGGCCCACGAACTGCGCAATCCGCTGACGCCCATCAGCATGATCGCCGGGCGCCTGGTGCGAGTGCCCAGTGAGGAGTTGCCGCGCATGCAGGCGCTGATCGAAGGCCAGGTGCAGCACATGTCGCGACTGGTGGACGATTTGCTCGACGTGTCCCGCGCCAGCACCGGCAAGTTACGCCTCGATTGCCGCATCGTGGACATGTTGCAGATCATCCATCAAGCCATCGAAGTATGCAGCCCGGTGATGACTGATCACCATCTGCACTTCACCGCTGAACTGCCCGAGTGCGCGTTGGCGGTGGATGGTGACCCTGTGCGCCTCACGCAGATTCTCGGCAACTTGCTGGGCAACGCGGCCAAATACACGCCATCGGGCGGCAATGTCACGCTGTCGGTGACCGCTGAAGCCGATGTGCTGCAGATGAGCATTTGCGATGACGGCATCGGTATTTCCGCCAAAGCGCTGCCCTTTATCTTCGAGCCCTTTGTCCAGGACGTTCACGCGATTGGCTTCAATGGCGCGGGCCTCGGCATTGGCCTGACGGTGGTGCGCGAGCTAGTAGAAGCCCATGGCGGCACCGTGATCGGCATGAGTGACGGTGACAGCAAAGGCAGCACCTTCATCGTGACATTGCCGCTGGCGGTTTGAGTTTTCCCGCTGGCCACGCGATGCTTGCGCGACGATCCTCGCGAACCGGAGCGCCCTATGCCGCTGTTGTCCCTGCCCTGTAAACGCTTGACGCTGGCAGTGCTCGACCCTGAACAGGCCGCGCTGGAAAGCGACTTCTACCGGCGCAACCTGAGGCATCTCGCCCGGTGGTCTCCGATTCGCCCCGTCGATTACCACAGCCCTGAACGCATCCGCCCGCGCCTTGAGGTGCAAGCCAGTGCTTTCCAGGCCGGTCTGGCGGTGCATTTCGCGCTCCTGGATCCGGACAACGGCCAGATGATCGGCGCCTGCAACTTCAGCAGCATCACTCGCGGGGCGTTTCAGGCCTGCTATCTCGGTTACCACATCGACGAATCTCATCAAGGCCAGGGCTTGATGCAGGAAGCCCTGGAAGCGGGAATCGGCTACATGTTCGATGAGCAGAAGCTGCACCGGATCATGGCCAATTACATCCCTGGCAATGAACGCAGTGCGCGGCTACTGGAGCGTCTGGGATTTGAACGCGAGGGTTATGCCAAGGCCTACCTGAGTATCGCCGGGCGCTGGCAGGATCATGTGTTGACGGCGTTGATCAATGATCGCTTTGAAGCACCGGAACAGCGCTGGTCCAGACCTCTCTCGTAATACTTCGTCTGCTCGGGCCCGCCCTTGAAAGTGCTGAAGGTTATGCGGGTCGGCCGTCAGGCTTACCATTTTGTAAATCAATGAGCGGCTCAGCGATGGGGCGCGCAGCCTGTTGGAGCACCGGTTGCTCCAGCCGCGCTCGCCCATAGAACGCCAGCGCTGTCAGCAAACACGCCAGCCATACGAAGATCCCGGCCCAGAAGGTGTGGGACATGTAGTGCCAGCCCTGCAGAACCCGCGTCGTGCCGTAGACGAAACCGAGCAGCAGCGAGCCGTACATCACCGCTTTGGAGTAGCGCCAGCGGTAACGACGCGCCACGAAGTACAACGCCAGCATGGTGAAACCGCCCGAAGCATGTCCGCCCGGCCAGCAGCGACCTTCCCCAGCGACTTTCAGCAGGTCGAAATTCTCATACCACTCCTTGTGTTCGATTTTCCCCCCGTACTGGGTCGTTTCGATCGGGCAGTACACGCTGGTGTGGCCCTTGAGGTAGTGGATCACACCGGTGCAGATGGAGAATGCGAACACCACGTAGAGGAAGTCCCGGCGGTGCTTGCTGGCGAACCGAAGCACCGGTGCGACTTTGATTTTTTCCAGGAATGCGATGATTTTCGAATGCTTTTCGGCCTTCAAACGCGGCCAGAGAAACGACAGCAAGGCGCCGACGATCGCTAACTCTCCGGTCCAGTTCGGGATGATCCGCGCCCATTTATGGGTGATCTTTTCAAACAGGTGGACATGATCCAGCGGAAACGTCTGCGTGACCGGGTCATAAAAAAGATCATTGAATGCGATGTCGATTTTGGTCAGGTCGAACATCAGGAAAACCACGACCGCACAGGCCAGCGGAATGCCGAAGTTCACCCAGTAAAAGCGGTAGCGGGAAGAAGTCAGCATCGTGCGTCCTGATCCAGAAAGTGAATTCATTTGGCAGTCACCGAGCGCCAGTCCGAGGCTTCGATGAAACCGAGCATGCGGGGTGCTTGAGGCGTTTCGGCCGAGATAAACAAAGAAGCGCCGTAACCGAGGGTAGAGGCCGGCAACTTGAGGTCTTTCTCAAGTTGCGACATGCATTCGCTGTGGGTCACCAGAATCAGGTTTCGCCCGGCCACCTTGTGCGCTAGAGCGTCACGCAGCATGGTGCCCTTGCAATTGATCAACCATTCTTCGCCGACCCCGACCTTATTGAACATGTAGCCAGCGGTCTGCGCTGTACGGATCATGGGGCTGTTGTAGATATCAGCCTTGTTCAGCCCCAGTTGTTCGAACTGCGCACCAACACCCACCGCGACGCTGCGAGAGCGATCGGTAATGCCATCGTTACCGTTCAGGCAGGCGGCGCTGGAGTGATCGCAGCGTTCGACGTGGCGCACCAGCACGATCACGTTGCCTTTGGCCCAATCGGCCGCCAATGCCCGGGCTCCGGCCACATTGCCGTGGGCCAGGTCCGGTACAGCGGCCGGCTGCAACAGCCACACCGTCAGCGGAATCACCAACAGCGCCGAAGCGAGCACGACAGTCGCATTGCGATAGCGAGCAAAACGGCTCAGATCAATCGAGCGTTTTATCCCGAACAGACTCAGTCTCAATTCCACATCAAACCGCCTCGCCGGCACGCATCACTGTCATTCGATGACGCGAGGTTAAAGAGGCAGGCGTCGGCAGCCGGTGAAACTCATGTGAAAAAAAGCTTAAGACCGCACGAAAGTCTTGTTACACATCCGCCCTACAAAAACCATTCAGCTCTCGCAATTGCTGCCGATACAGTCCTGCTACACACCTTGCTGGCGACCAAAAACAACAATCTTCCAGCCAACCGACGATCAAGATGCACAACGTTCCTGGAGGACTTTTGATGAATAGCTGGTTCGGCAATATCAGCGTGAACATGAAGCTGGGCCTGGGGTTCGGCCTGGTCCTGGCCCTGACCTGCGTCCTCGCCCTGACCGGCTGGACGAGCCTGGGCGGATTGATTGACCGCAGCAACTGGATGAGCGACATCACCCAGCTCAATGCCGGCCTGACCAAGCTGCGTGTGGTTCGCCTGCAATACATGCTGACCAACGGCGACGAAACCGCCGCGCAGAACGTCCAGACCACGCTCGAGGCGTTCTCCGCCCAGCAACAAGCGCTGCTGGTGAAATTCAAGAGCCCGGAAAACCTCAAGCTGCTCAAAGAGCAAGGCGCCGTCATCGACGCCTACAAGACGTCCCTGAACAAAATGCGCAGCGCGTACCGCACCGGTAACAGCGCGCGCGACACCATGGGCGCCAATGCCGACACCGCGAACACGTTAATCAACGCCATCAACACCAACGTGCAGCAAATGCCTCTGAGCGACCAACGCTTCGAACAATTCCAGGCCATCACGGCGGCCAAGGAAGCCTTCTTGCTGGCCCGCTACGAAGTGCGCGGCTACACCGCGACCACCAACGCCGAGACCGAGCAAAAAGCCGTCGGCCAACTGGACGTGGCCATCGCCAGCCTGAAACCCCTCAACGTGCATTTCGCCGACACTCAGCAAGACGCCTTGCGTCAGCTGGAAACCGCGTTGACCAACTACCGCATCGCCTTGCAGGCTTATAAAGCGGCGAACACCGATGCCGTGCAGGCGCGCAAGGAAATGACCGACCAGGGCGCCGCCATCGTGACCCTGAGCGATCAGCTGTATCAGATCCAGCTCGACCGCCGTGACGCCGAAAGCGCTCAGGCTCGCACCCTGCAGCTGATCAGCACCTTGCTGGCGTTGCTGGTGGGCATCATTGCTGCCGTGATCATCACCCGTCAGATTACCGGCCCGCTGCGTGACACCTTGGCCGTGGTTGAACGCATCGCCAGCGGCGACCTGTCCCAGGATGTCAAAGTGACTCGCCGCGACGAACTCGGCGTGTTGCAACAAGGCATCGCTCGCATGGGCGTGACCTTGCGCGACTTGATCAGCGGCATCCGCGACGGCGTCACCCAGATCGCCAGCGCTGCCGAAGAGCTATCCGCCGTGACCGAGCAAACCAGCGCCGGGGTGAACAGCCAAAAGATCGAAACCGATCAAGTGGCCACCGCCATGCACGAGATGACTGCCACCGTGCAGGAAGTCGCGCGCAACGCCGAAGAAGCCTCCCAGGCGGCGGCCGCTGCTGATGGCGAAGCCCGCGAAGGCGACAAGGTTGTGAACGAAGCCATCGCCCAGATCGAACGCCTGGCCACCGAAGTGGCGCGTTCCACCGAAGCCATGAGCGTGCTGCAACAGGAAAGCGACAAGATCGGCAGCGTCATGGACGTGATCAAGGCCGTGGCCGAACAGACCAACCTGCTGGCGCTCAACGCCGCCATCGAAGCGGCCCGCGCCGGTGAAGCCGGTCGTGGTTTTGCCGTGGTTGCCGACGAAGTCCGTGGCCTGGCTCAGCGCACGCAGAAATCCACCGAAGAAATCGAAGGCCTGGTGGCCGGTCTGCAGAACGGCACGCAACAAGTGTCGGCGGTGATGAACAACAGCCGCGCCCTGACCGACAGCAGCGTCGCGCTGACCCGCAAGGCTGGCGTGTCACTGGAAAACATCACCCGCACGGTGTCCAATATCCAGTCGATGAACCAGCAGATCGCCGCCGCTGCCGAGCAGCAAAGTGCCGTGGCCGAAGAGATCAGCCGCAGCATCATCAACGTGCGCGACGTGTCCGAACAGACCGCCGCCGCCAGCGACGAAACCGCGAAATCCAGTGTTGAACTGGCGCGATTGGGTAATCAGTTGCAGATGATGGTGAGTCACTTCCGGGTGTAATCCCTCGCGCAACCGGACCCCGGCAGCCTGATGCTGCCGGGGGCATCCGGCCAACCCAACGCAAATATGCCGCTGGTCCCGGGCAAGACCGCAGCATTAAAACGGCCTACGATTCGTCGAGATTTTTCCCCGACTAAGCAGCGAGTTTTCCACTCACTCATAAAACGAACGGCTGACGGTACTTGCCGTCATGACGCAGTAATGTCGAGCTCCGCCTACCGGAGTCTCATCGTCATGAACAACTACCCGCTACTCCAGACATTGATCAAGGCAAACACCAGAAGCAACGATGCGGATGTGCAAACACTTTTCAAGGACACACTGCAGATCACATCGATTTTCGATATCACCCGGCTGACCGAGGCTGACTTCAAGGCAAAGGTCGAAACAGCCATGGCCATTGATGAAAAGCTAAAAGAAACGCCATCAATTATCGACGTCAAAAAACTTTACGATAATGCCAAGTGCTTTTCTGCGCAGGTCGCTCACCTATACAGAGAGCAACAGCTGTCTTCCGGCGAAGCGCAACACCACTGGCATCCTCCAGGTATTCGTGCTGTCGAAAAGCAAGGCCCCAGCTACACCAACTTATTCAAGGAAAACTGGGACGACTCCTGCAAAGTCGATTCGATCGCGGCCATTGATTCTCCAGTTGCCTACCTCAGGGCGCTGTACCTGTTTGCCTCGCAACTGGAAACCAGTGGTTCGCCTGCAACGGATAAAGACAAACGACTGCTATTGGAAAACAGACGCCCTGATCTGGCGGATTTATGGATAGATCAAAGCAGCACGTTCGACCCGCAACCCATGCTCAAGATTATTAATGAGCTGTTGGATAAAAGTATTCAGAAGGCACTGGAGACCACCTCCAAAAACGGCATATCGACATACAGCGTATTGGCAAAAAGGTGCTATCCCTTTGCGTTGCCCTATAACGTTTCCCACCATCAGTGCCTGCTGGGTCTCAGTGGTCATAAACCATCCCTGGGGGCCTTGAACTACCTCATCAGCACTCGACTGCCCATTAGTGAATACTTCGACAATCAATATGGTCAAGTGCTCTCATCGTCTCCCGCCGAAGCCCAAGAGTTGTTGTCGGGGCTAAGCCCTCAACAACAAGCGCTACTGACCGAACCTGCGCTGGACGAGCAGCCGCAGACTGGAACAACGCTCACCACAGAGCAACAGAAGCGCAAAGATGACTATTGGACAAACCTCTATGGCACATCCGAACCCGCTAGCCTGAGCAACATGACTAGTTTTATGAAGCGTACCGAATTGAATGCCCGGCAAATCGAAGCGCTGCTCTCACAAGGCAAACATGCTCCGCGCCATCCGAGTAATTACTCGGAGAAAGGTACACCCCCTCCCCCCCATGGTGCTCTTTATATAAACGGCCCTTCCACCACCTCCAACTTGGCGATTCTTAACGATGCGGGCAAAAAAACAATTGCCCAGGCGACAGAGCAACGACTAATACGCCTGCAACGGATGATCCGCTTGCAACGTTGGTCGGGTATTTCTTTTGCTGAATTGGACACGCTGATCATCAGCGCCTTTGAATCGCAAAGTTCGCGCAACGCGCTCATGCAGATAGATACTCATACCGTGCGTACTTTGGGTGTTTATCGCTACCTGAACCGACAGTACTCGATCACCGCTGAAGAATTTGCAGCCTTGCTTTATCAGGTATCAACCAATACCAATAGTGATACTCCGGCCTTATTCGATCACGTATTCAACCCCTCCCGATTGTTCGACACGCCACTGGCACTCGATGATCAGACATTCTCCACCGACGATGCGAACCCTGCCTCTCACACCATACTGCAGCATTTGAGTGCGAGCCTTGGTCTGCCCATGACCGATGATTCGCTGTTATTGATAGTCAAGAATACGCAGCGACACCAGGGCCCTCTGAAATGCGACTTGCGCACCCTGTCATCCATTTACCGACAAGCGCGAATAGCCCAAATGTTTGGAGTTTCGGTCGCTGACTGCGCAGCGCTCGCACGTTTGATGGCGGGTGAAAGCGCCTCTAAATGCCTGGCAACTGGACACGTCCAGGACAACCAGACAATTCGGATAAAAATCAGTAATTCCGGCGAGTCATTTGAGCTCATTGCACGTTTTCGTATGCCTGGCCAGACGGCTTCCAAGGTCACCACGCGGCTCATGTCCGGATCAACCCTGACAACCAGTACTTCGAAGTTTGCCGACAGCGAAATGGTGGGATCACTTTTCATCCAGTTGCCGAGAACGGTGACTGATGATGATATCGATGAGGATGATGTCCCCAGGATTGCAATCAAACAGTTACCGGCGGTAGCAGCCAATACGTCGATCTCTCTGGAGGGGTACCTGATAGAGCTGCCAGGCAGCAATCCTGATGCATTTATACAAAATATAAACCTGTCGGCGATCGTGGCGCTGTCACCACGCAAAGTAAGCCCGAACGCTATCCCTGACACGAGTAACTACACCCATGTAACGCTGACGAACGCTCCTCAGGAAATCAATGAACTCAACATTAGCGATGTCATTCTACAAATGGACTGGATCACGAAGTGGCTCAGCGAATCGGTGTACAACATCCCTACATTGCGATATCTACTGGCGCCCATAAGCGGCGATGATCATTCGTTTCGGGGCTTGCAGCAGTACCTGACAAAATTGAACAGCGACACCATCAAGTGCGCGGTCACACCGGAAGAAATAGCAAAGCTGTCGCTTCCAAAATCAATCGAATGGCGCACTCTGATGGCAGCTGAACTGCTGGATGCGCAGGGCCTGGTAAAAAATATCGCACCCGCCATTGAAGACGATGTGCCACTGCAACTGGACGCTGCGCTAGCACGCATGCTCAATCCGTTACAGCTAGCCAAGGCAATTGACGACAGTTGCAAAAAAAAACTCAAAGACCTGCTGCTGACTGCTCATGAGCGGCAACTGCACCTGATCGAAAAGCTTTTGCAAGAAATCTGCAGGCTCCCGATGAATTGCGCAAAAGCAGTGCTGTATTGGGCAAACACGTCGACCCACACAATCTTGACCGACGCTCTGAACAACACACTACCAGCCCCGCTTGCCCAGACACTTGCACCCGTTATGCGCCACGCCGCAGCAACCGTTCAACTGCATCTAAGCAACAGCGCCCTGCGCCAGTTCCTAAGCCATCCCGATTGGTTGGAACCTGCAAATACGCGGCTGGCAATGACCCTGGGCAACTTGTATTGGCTGGATCGCTTCAATCATTGCATGACCACCAATCACCATCCTGAAGAAGACTTGCTGAGTTACCTGCGCCTCGCCAATTCAGACTCTGCCAATTCGGCCACCATGAACGGTTTTCTGGCCAAACTGCTGAATGGGTCAGAAGCTGAAATCAGCATCTTGACCGCAAAGCTGCCAGATCACCGTGCGCGCACGATGAAGGACCTGGATTGGGTCATGCGCTCCCTCACCGCCTGCACAGCCACGGGGCTATCCGTCGCATCACTACTCGGCGCTACCGCCCTGAATAAAGACAGTCCAGCCAGCGCCTGGAAGGCCGTCGGTGAAGCCGTCATGGCCGCCAGTCATTGATCCCATTACATGCTCAAGGAATGAACATGTCCGCAACCATTGAAAAGCAACTTAACGAAACCCTGCGTGATACTCAGCTTGCCCTGTACCTGCACGAATTTGTGCCCAAAAACGAGAACTTGGTGAGACTTGGGATCGCAGAGCATTTACTGACCGCCAACGACTTGTACCAATACTGGTTGCTGGATGTCCTGGTCAGTCAGGACGTGCCCACTACCCCGGTAGCCTGTGCCATTGCAAGCCTGCAGCAATACATCAACAGTATTCTCGCCAACATGGAGCCCGGTTATCACGCCGCGGACATTCCGGCAGACCAGATCGAAACCTGGCGCACCGTGATGCATCACTACCCCACGTGGGCGGCAAATCAGCAGCTTCATTATTTCCCGGCGGTTTATCTGGACCCGACCCTTCGCCATACCAGAACCGAAAGTTTCCAGAGTCTGGAAAATGACATCAACCAAAACCAACTTAACGCTGAGTCTGTACAAACGGCAGTACTGGCTTATCTGGGCAGACTCGAGGAAGTGGCCAACTTAAATACACTCAACGGCTATATAGACGGGACAGATTTTGCCAACAGTGTTTATTACTTCATTGCCAAATCCCGCGCAGCGAACTCCTATTACTGGCGATCTCTGAATATGGCAAAGCGCCCCAATACGCATGAGCCTCAAACTTCCGGCGGCTCTCAGGCCAAGTACGATGCGCCCGAGCCCCAGGCTTGGTCAGAGTGGCACCGCATCAATTTACCCATCAACGAGAATACGATTGAACAAACCATCCGCCCGGTCATGTTCAACAATCGCTTATACGTCATATGGGCCGAATGCATCTTTCAAGACAACACTCATGCTGCCAGCCAAGTGTCAGAGCCCCGTTCAGCAGAACCCACCCGAAAAACCACGAACCCGCAATTTCGTTTGAACCTGTGTTACAAAAAATATGACGACAGCTGGAGTACTCCACAAACTTGCCAGCAAGCTTACGCTTCGCAGGAGTTCTTGCATGGCCTGACGTTAAGCGAAATCAACAAGTGCACTAACACCGTTGCCACGCAGAACGACAAGCATCTGTTTCTCGCACTGTACGTTAAAGACAAGCCTTCTCAAGACAACAGTAGAACAAACAATTTTTTCTGGATGTCAGTGAATGTCGACAAAGACTTCAATACTATCTCCAGCTCGCTCAAAGGAGAACCTTCCGAAAAGGACGAAGATCCCATTAAAAAGAAAATCCGATCGCTTACCAAGACATCGGCTGATTCTACACGAGCACTGCAATACCAACTTACTGATGAGCATGACTTCGAAAAATTCAAACCTCCAGTCATCGTAACTCGCCCCGATGAGCAATCAGGCAACATACAGTACGTCGACTTCTCAATGTCAACAATCAAACTCAGTGACGGGAAGAATGGAGAGACTAAAGATCCCGACCGCTCCGGGATTCGGCTGAACATCACTTTCACCCGACATTTAATCGATCGTGCCGAGACCCACATGAACACACTGCTGAGCTGGGAGACTCAGCATCTTGAAGAACCGTCGTTGGTAAGCGGCGGTAAACCGGAAAAAATGAATTTCTACGGTGCCTATGGGCGGTACTTCGTGGAGTTGTTTGTGTACTTGCCATGGTTGATCGCCCACCGTTTCAACCAGTCATCTCAATACAACGAAGCCGAACGCTGGTTGCAATACCTGTTCGACCCGGGCCGTAAAAAAATCGCCGGTGGCAATCCTGATTACTGGAACGCCGTGCCCTTGCTCAACGCCTCTTCAACCCCAGCGCCCGGCCAACTGAGCTATGCAATCCAGGGCCCCCTGGATCCTCATCAAATTGCCCTGAGCCACCCGGTACATTTTCGTAAAGCCTTGTACATGCTCTACATCGATATCCTGCTCAATCGTGGTGATGCGGCTTACCGCACATTGACGCCGGACGAATTGACAGAGGCCAAGCTGAGATACATTCGCGCATTGGATTTGCTGGGCCCTCGCCCGGATCTCAAACAAACCGATGTCTGGGCACGCGTCAAACTGAAAACTTTCAGCGACGGGAAAAGCTCGTCACTGCGCGACTTCGAAAACAAACTGGGCATAGAGGGCAAACACGAGCCTGCAGCAGACACCCCCCATCTGGCTCCGCAAGTGTGTGTACGACCTTATGCTTTTGCACCGTCGGTTCACGCTATTGATACCCCTCGTTTGCGCCTGCCATTCAACCCGACGCTGATCGCTCGCTGGGAAAAGCTGGAAACTCGCCTGCACAACCTCAGGCACAACCTCGATATCGTCGGCAAGCCATTGAGACTCCCGTTTTTTGCGCAAGTCGCCGCCCCGGCAGATCTGCTGCGTCCTAATCCTCAACGCGCTGCCGAGCCCGGTGTTTACCAACGTCAGTCGAATGACATCCCGCCTTACCGCTTCAGTGTCATACACGCCCAAGCCACGAATGCCGTGGACACCGTGATCCAGTTTTCAAATACGTTGCTGTCATTCATCGAGCGAACCGAGCAATCCAGTTATCAGGAAATTCAGCAGCAACATCTATGGGACCTGGCAAACGTCGCAGTACAGCTTCAAACCCAGGCATTGAAGGTCGACCAGAAAAACAAGGAAGCCTTGCTGGCGAGTAGGAACATTATCGAAGACCGTCTGAATCACTACAGTCAATTGGTCGATGAAGTGGTCAATCCGGAAGAAGTAATGGCCGCCGCATTGCACCTGACGGGACGCCTTGCAGAAGTCTCTGGCCATGCGGCCCAAGCGATCGGTCAAGGGGTCAAGGTCCTGCCCAACATCTTCGGTCTGGCGGACGGCGGCCATCGTGCCGAAGGCATGCCCTTTGCGTTCATGGCAGGTGCTCAGAGCCTGGCGGCAGTGGCTCATGGTACGGGGGAGACCCTGGAACGTACTGCGCAATACCGGCGTCGCCACCAAGAGTGGACACTCGCGCGTGACCAGGCAAGGCTTGAAATCGCGCATCTGGACACATTGCTGCGCGTTGAAGCTGAACGCGAAATCGCTTCCTTGTTGCAGTTACAACAAACCAAAAAAGCACTCGCCCAAGCCAGAATGTCCTACGAGTTCTTGAGCAAGCGCTTTACCAATTCGCAGCTTTATCAATGGTTCATTGGGCAACTCTCCAGCTTCCATCAGCAGGTGTATGACGAAGCGTTGTCGTTGGGTCGACTTGCCGAATCGTGTTGGCGCTACGAGATGGCCGACGAATCGGCACAATCTTTTTTTCAGCCACAGACCTGGAACAGTACATACCGCGGCCTGGGCCCTGGTGAGTCTATGAAAGTGGGATTACTGAAGATGAAGAATGCCTACCTTGCCGGTGGTGAGCGCGAACTGGAGATCCGCAAGACCGTGTCGTTGCGCCAGCTCAAGGACAAGGAAGATGCGATATTCAAGCTCAACAACAAAGATCAAACATCCAGGCGCAGCCTGAACAAACCATGGGATGACTCAACTGATGCGGTGCCGATCGTTTCGGGACTCAAGGCGGATATCATCAAAGGCGCCTGTGATTTCGAACTCACCAAAGCCTTGTTTAACCATGATTATCCCGATCACTATCTACGACGCATAAAAAGCATCAGCATCTCTTTTCCTGCCATTTTGGGGCCTTATGAGGACGTCCGCGCCATCCTGACCCAGGTCAGCGCCGAGGTTTGGGAGAGCAGCAACGCCGAGCGGCCAAAGAGCACTCAACGGGCCAATCAACAAATTGCTCTTTCGACAGGTATCGATGACAACGGTCTGTTCACACTGAACTTTCAGGACGAACGCTACCTTCCTTTTGAATACACCGGTGCAGTTTCAAAATGGAGGCTGTCGTTTCCCAACCCCGGCGCTCAGAGAGCCATGCTCGAATCGCTGACCGATATCATCGTGCATGTGCGGTACACCGCCAGGGCTGCTGGAGGCGCGCAATGATCGATGCGACTTCCATCCCGATTACAACCGCGACTCTGCCCAAGGGCGGGGGGGCCATTCAAAGCATCGGTAACGAAATGGGCGCCGTCGGGACCAGTGGCGCCGCCTCCTTTGAAATCCCATTACCAGTGACGCCGGGGCGCGGGTATGCACCGGCACTGGCGCTGCGTTATAGCAGCTCTCAAGGCAACGGCGTCTTTGGCCTTGGCTGGAATCTTTCCCTGGGGAAAATCAAACGGCGCACTCACCTGGGCGCGCCGACTTACACCGACAGCGACCTGTTTCGCGGCCCCGATGGTGAGGTCTGGTTACCTGAGCGAGACAAGACAAGCGGCATTCTGATCTCCAGGCATGTAACGCGCAGCAATGGGGGTACGCAGGAGCAACATGCTGTCGTGCGATATCGCCCGCGGGTCGAGAGCACTTTCGACCTGATCGAGCACTGGTCCAGCGCGACCGACAAAGCGGGCTATTGGTTGATACGCAGCGCGGATGGCAGTCAACATCTGTTCGGAAAAACCACGGCGGCACGGTGCGCGGACCCCGACACATCTTCACGGGTAGGAGAATGGCTGCTCGAAGAAAGCATGAATGCTCATGGCGAACATATTCTTTACGAATACAGCGTTGATACAGCGGCAAATCAGGGCCCTGCCGATTACCGGGCACAACGTTATCTATGTCGCGTGCGCTATGGCAACTTCAACGCCGATTCACAGTTGTATCTGCGCTCCGTTGATGGCCTTACCGATAAAAAATGGCATTTCGACCTATGTTTCGACTATGGCGAACGCAGTGTCGGGCTGCAGGACACTCCGGCATATGAAGTGACGGCTCCAGGTTTCTTGCGCAGCGATCCGTTTTCGCACTTCGCGTATGGCTTTGAATTGGGCACTCGACGTCTGTGCCGGCAAGTCCTGATGTTTCATCATTTCCCCAATGAACCATCAATGGGTGCCAAACCGGTACTGGTGCGTCGCCTTTTGCTCACGTACCAGACTTGCGCATTGTCTTATAGCCGCCTGAGTGCAGCATTGCCCCGCTCCTATGGCGCCACACTCACTGATATGTACCAGCCGCCTCTGGAATTTACATACACCGGTTTCACGCTAACGCCAGAGGGACGCCCCTTTAAACCCTTTGAGGCGTTGAGCCAGCTCAATCACCAAGAGCAATTTCAGCTCATTGACCTAAGAGGAGAAGGGCTGCCCGGCATTCTTCATCGAACGGATAAAAGTTGGCGATACAGCTCGCCTGTGCGCGATGAGAAAGGTGGCGATCACGTGACGTATGCACCTTGGAGCGAGCTGCTTCAGATCCCGATGTCAGACCACCGAAAACCCACACGACAGTATCTGGCCGACCTGAATGGGGACAGTCGTCCGGACTGGATCGTAGCTCACCCTGAGCTATGCGGTTTCTTCACCCAGGATTCAAACGGAAACTGGTCCGGTTTCACACCTTTTGACGCGGTTCCCAACGAGTTTTTTCATCCTCAAGGACAGCTGGCGAACGTGATAGGGACTGGCCGTAACGATCTGATATTGATCGGGCCCCGCAGCGTGCGCCTGTATAGCAATCAGGAAACAGGCCAGTTTGGCGCCGCCACCGAAATACCACGAAGCCGCGAAGAAGATGATTTACCGCTGCCCGGCAACTTACCCGGTGAGCTGGTGGCTTTCAGCGATCTTTTGGGCAGCGGTCAACAACACTTGGTTCGTATTCGACATAACGAAGTGAAATGCTGGCCCAATTTGGGTCACGGACGCTTTGGTAAGAGTCGCGTAATGGCTTCTCTGGACTTCTCCTACGAGCACTTCGATGCATCGCATATCCTGCTGGCCGACCTGGATGGCTCGGGTTCCGCAGACCTGATTTATCTACAACCCGATTGCGCAAGGATTTTCATGAACCGCGGCGGCAACAGTTTTGCGCCTGCCGTAGATTTACCCTGGCCCGAAGGGCTACGCCATGACCGATTCTGCAAGGTCAGCGCAATCGATCTGCAGGGGCTTGGCTGTTCAAGTCTTGTGTTTACGGTGCCGGGGGATACTCGCCGTCACTGGCGCTGCGACTTTGTCGACACCAAGCCTTACTTGCTCGATACCAGCAACAACAACATGGGGGCTGCCTGCAGCGTCAGTTATCGCAGCTCTGCCCAGGAATGGCTGGATGAAAAGAAGCAGTTGCTCGAAGACAATAAACCGGTGATTTCTCATCTACCATTTCCACTGTTTCTGGTAACAAATCAGAGCCAGTACGATGAAATTACCGGTAATAAACTGACCCAACACTTCAAATATCGTCGTGGTGTGTACGACAGTGTCGAGCGAGAGTTCCGGGGTTTCGGGCTGCTCATCCAAACCGATAACCCTACCGCCGGCCTTGATGCACAAGCCAGCCTGCATAACCCACCCATCCTGACAAAGACCTGGTTCCATACTGGCCAGGTCATAGACCCACTCAACCTTGATTACGACCAAAGTGACAAGGCAGTCATCGCGCTCAAAAAAACAATCCTGTCATTGGACAATAACCCGATGCCGCCCGACGTGGCGGCCGGTATGGCGAATAACCGACAGCGTGAGTTCGCTCGAGCACTGAGCGGGCGGACATTAAGAGTCGAAACGTTCGGCCTCGACAAAGAAAACGAAAAACAAAAGCCCCCCTATTCGGTTGTGCATCATCGATATCGGGTTGTTGAACTCCAGAGTATGGGTACGTATCAACCCTACTCGATCGTGCAGGCGTTGGTAGCGGAATCCATCCGCTATCAGTATGAGCGCATCCCTGAAGATCCTCGCTGTAGCCACACAATCAACCTTGAATGGAACGAGTATGGTCACCTCACCCACGGCGTAGAGATCAGCTACGCGCGGCGCAAAACACCTGCTGACACCTCGCCGTACACAAATGTCTGGCAGAACACATGGTGGAACGATAGCCATGACGAGGAGCAACAGTATTACTACGTGAGCGAAACCAAGGCTCAATTCATTCATGTCATTACCGATGATGCACAACGTCTGGGCTTGCCCTTTTTGCAGAGAACCAATGCGTTAAAGCTGCCAAAGGCGCCATTGACCGGCGGGTTATCGCCTCGATCCATCGACCATGAACAGTTGCTTGAACTGAGCGCCTCACAATCCTGGAAAACCATGCAGGTCATGACAGGTCTGTCGGCACAGCGTTACCGAAAACCTGATGCAAACAGCAATTACGATGAGGGCGAGGCTAGCATTGAAGGTTTAATTGCGTTCCAGGAAACCGCCGAATTCAATGACGTCGCCCTGGCTGCCTATGACGTACTTAAAGCAACGACGCCGTCTTTTGATATGACCCGGCAATTGCAAAGCAGTGGCTACCAAAAAATGCCCATTGCTTTACCAACTGACAACGGCAGGGATGAACAGAATCAACTGTGGTCCGCACGTCGCGGTTTTATTACATACGAGAATCTGGCAGGTTTTTACCGGCCATTGACTGTCAGGAAAAGCCAAAAACAGGGCCTGACAACCCTCACCTCAGATCCCTATTACTGCTTGACCACAACAATAAAACTACCCGACCTATGCACGACTCACCTGTCCAGGATTGACTATCGAACACTTCAGCCAACACGGTTGGCCGACCCCAACGCGAACATACAGGAAACTCAGTACAGCGCTCTAGGACAGGTACATGCCTTCACCTGGTACAAGGACGACAGTTCGGGCTTCAGACCCTCGGACACTTACCAGCGCAACTCCGATGACCGTCCTGACATCGCCATTAATGATCCTGGCGCTGCGCTCAAGGATCTCGCGAGCACTTTTTACTACGACTCGCTGAGTTGGATGGGCAGAGTTCCCCGCACTGCGGACAACCAGATCTGGCACAAAGATGCCGTAAAAAAAGGTGATTTGCTGCCCACCGGACACATTCGCGCAAGCACCCGTGCTCGCCTTGCCAGATTGAGCACCAAAACGCCCTACGAGCAAACGCTTCAAACGGCGATCGCCAGCGTGCAGCGTGAACCGGTTCACTGCGTGACGATGCAGGCAGACAGGCTCTATTCAGATAGCGAAAAGCAGATAAGGATCACCACTGTGTGCTGGGACGGCTTTGGCCGACAGCTGCAAAAAAAACAACGAGTGGACCGGGGTAAAGCCCTGGACATTAATGAAGACGGCACGTTGAAACTTGAAGACGACACAGTGCAAGAGCGTGAAGTCAACTTTCGATGGCGTGTCAGCGAACGAATCGAATACGACAACAAAGGCTTGGTCATTCGTACTTATCGCCCCTATTTCAGCGGACGCCACCGCTACGTCAAGGATGACGCCCTGCGCAAATCAGGGCTGTACGACAAGCACTTCTACGATCCGATGGGCCGCCTGCTTCGTGTCATCAATGCCAAGGGCGACGAGCGTCGGTATACCTATCATCCCTGGTATTCAACGACCGAGGACGAAAACGATACCCAGCCAGATACTGTGACTCAGGGAGGTGTTCAATGAGCACGTCTATTCATCGCCATACGCCCACGTTGAACGTCGTCGACGGTCGTGGTGTTCAAGTCCGCGAAGTCACCTACTTATGTAATGAATCCATCACCCGGCCCCAGGCACGCATCACTCGTCATTTGCATGACATCAATGGACAGGTGCTCGAGCAACGCTCGCACGCCAATGACAGAGATACGCCAGACCTCATGCAGGTCAATAGCTTGTCGGGTGTTCTGTTAAAGACCTCAAGTATCGATGCAGGGTGGCGGCTGACGCTGTGTGGCGAAGCCGGTCAAGCGCTGCAGAGCTGGGACTCTCGCGGCAGCCGTTGGCAAACGGAGTATGACGACCAGATACGTCCACAAGTGATTTACGAACAGCCCGGCGGCCAACCCCGCCAGGCCATCCAGCGCTTTACCTACGCGGACAACTCCAGTGCCCATGCGCGAAACAACCAGTGCGGACGCCTGACTCGCCATGATGATCAGGCAGGAAAGCGTTTGGTATCTGCGTACGACCTGACAGGGCGAGTGCTGGAAGAGACGCGAGAGTTTGTGAAAGAACATCAGGGCTTGAGCTGGCCCCAAGCGCCCGATGAACGCGACAAGCTGCTTGAAGCCAAGAGCGCTTACACCACCACCTGGCGGTACGCACCAACGGGCGAAAACCTGGAACAGAAAGACGCAAAAGGAAATGTGCAACGCTTCAGGTTCGATGTCGCCGGCCAGCTCAAAAAAGTCACGTTGCAACTCAAGGGCAGCGCCGAGCAAAAACTGATCCTTGATAAGGTTATATACAACGCTCAAGGGCAGATCGAATCGCAAACCATGAACGGCAAGATCGTCACCGAGGCAGTTTACACACCCGAAAATGGTCGCGTGACTCAGCGCACGATTTCGCGCGAGCAAGGCAGGGTTCTGCAAAAAATCCGCTATGCCTATGATGCTGTCGGCAATGTAGTGAGCATCCACGACCACACCAAACCGATCCAACACAACGCCAACCAACGTATCGAGCCGATCAGCACCTATGTCTACGATAGCCTCTATCAACTGATCAAGGCTTCGGGTCGTGAAGAGCAGGGAGCAAGCAGAGGTGCCCCGCTTCCCGATTGGTCGGCAAGGCTGGGAGACCGAAGCCGACTGCTCAACTTCACTGAGCACTACACCTACGATGATCGCGCCAATCTGGTCAAACTGCAGCACCGCAGCGAAGGCAACAACTACACCCGCGAAATGCATATCGCCACTGACAGCAATCACGCATTGCCATGGAAATCAGGCGAGTCGCCACCCGACTTTGCAAAAGGTTTCGACAGCAACGGCAACTTGCAGTGGCTGCAGACAGGTCAACCCCTGCAATGGAACGCGAGCAACCAATTACAAAGCGTGATACTGATCGAACGCGACACTGAGGCCGCGGACACCGAAACCTATCTTTACGACGGCAACGGTCAGCGTGCCCGCAAACGACAGACGAAAAAAGTGCGCACCCTCACCAATGTTCGAGACGTGAGCTATCTGCCGGGGCTGGAAATCCGCGTCACCGACGCTCAAGAACTGGAGGTCATCACCCTTCAGGCTGGAGGCTGTTCGGTACACTGCCTCCATTGGAGCCGAGGCATTCCTCCGAAAATCGCTAACGACGCTTTGCGTCACAACTTCACCGACCATTTGGGCTCAACGACCCTGGAGCTGAACGCCGACGGCGAACTGACCAGCGAGGAGAGCTACTATCCCTTTGGTGGTACGGCGTGGAGGGCCGCGCGTAACGAGCTCGCGGCGAAATACAGAACTATCCGCTACTCAGGCAAAGAGCGCGACGCCAGCGGCCTTTACTATTATGGCCGACGCTATTACGCACCGTGGTTGCAGCGCTGGATTAGCCCCGACCCGGCGGGGGCCATGGATGGGTTGAATATGTATCGGTTCGTCGGCAACAACCCGGTCTCTCATCAAGATTATTTGGGTCTGATGAAGTACGAAATAGAACCCTACAGTGCCGGCGCCACTGGACCTGTACCGCCAAGTGTTCACCAGCTAGCCAATCACAACTACAACCCGAACGGATTGACGTTCACAGCAAACATGCAAGATACACATAGGCATCAACTGGCCTACGACCTTAACTGGACAACGCGAAGTCTGCTCTACATGGGAGCGGGCAACCAGATAGGGGACATACTTAACAGCGGTGAGCTATCTTCCATGCTGACGGGTCATCTAAGAGCAAACCTGGCCCCTGGTGCTTCAAGTCAACTGGTGGCAGAACATGCCGTCGCAGCCAGTGCCGGACTGTGCGATGAGTTTGCAGCGGTCAGCTCACATTTGGCCGCCTCGTCATTGCGCGGATTCGGAACACCTGTCTTTATCGCGCAAATACCCGGGCATACCTTTACCTTGCTCGGTGATAGGGCGGTGCAGGATCCGATAGTCGTCGACCCCTGGGTGTCTTATCCGATCCCGGGTAAACTTTCGACCAGCCGCTACAACCACCCGAACTTGATTCAATTCAACACCTCGGCGGCCATGCCCCAAGACCCGAGATTTCACATATCAGATGCCAACGTCGCCGCCCACGCGCCTCTGTACACCGGACCACTGCAACCATTGCCCAGGCATCTGGATCAAGACATTCAACATGATCTCAACACCAGCGGCGTAAGCAGCTGGGTCTGGAATCAAATGTCATCACACCAGCACTCCAATGACGTTTGGGGTGTTACAAACAATGGCTTCATCAACTTCGCAAATGTTCCCACGAACCATTGGAACAGGCTGAATGCCATCGCGTTACTTCCTGAAATCTATGCAATAGGTCACCTGCAACAGCACCCTAACCCATACAAAAGATTATGAACCTCATACGCTAATCGCATTGGTGAACACCAACCGATTGCCGAACGGATCAGTCACGGTCATGTCCTGGCTTCCCCAGGGCATGGCCTGGATTTGTGGATGGGCAAATTTGTAAGCCTTGGCCAGCAATTGCTGCTGGAATACTTCCAGTTCATCGGTCTCGATGCGCAACGCCGAGCCCGGTGTACTGTCACCGTGGTGCTCGGACAAATGCAGCACGCATTCGCCACGGGACACTTGCAGATACAGCGGAAAGTTGGGCTCGAAACGATGCTGCCAGTCGATCTTGAATCCCAGGAAGTCGACGTAGAACTCCACGGCCTTGATTTCATCGAAAATCCGCAGGATCGGGGTGGTTTTGCCGAAGCTCATGGAGTTGCTCCAAAACTGATAAGGCCCAGAGTGTAGCTGGGCGAGATGTCAGCGCTTCGGCTTGGCGATGGCTTTCTTTAGTCTCAATGTGCCATCACTGTGACGCAGCACTCGGAATGTTTACTGAAATCCCTCACGCAAGTCCCCTTGCCGTGCCAGAAACCGCCCTTCCCGTCTTCCATTTGCCTGGCCTTCGCTGTAACTCAAGACACCGTTGACCCACACCCCGTCAATCCCTTCCGCCGCTCGTTGCGGATCATTGAAATCCGCCACATCGCGAATGGTCACAGGATTGAACAACACCAGATCCGCCCAATGTCCTTCACGGATTTCGCCACGTTCCTTCAAGCCAAATCGCGCCGCCGACAACCCCGTCATCTTGTGCACGGCGGTATGCAGCGGAAACAGCCCAACGTCGCGACTGAAATGTCCGAGCACGCGTGGGAATGCTCCCCACAAGCGTGGATGCGGGAACGGGTCTTCCGGCAATCCGTCAGAGCCCACCATCGACAGCGGATGCGCGAGGATTCTTCGTACATCCGCCTCGTCCATTCCGTAGTACACCGCGCCGGCCGGTTGCAGGCGTCGAGCGGCATCAAGTAGCGGCACGCCCCACTCGGCGGCGATGTCCATCAGGTCACGGCCACCCACTTCAGGGTGCGGCGTGGACCAGGTGATGGTGATGCGATGGGCGTCGGTGACTTGCTTGAGGTCCAGCGTCGATGAACTTGCCGCGTAGGGATAACAGTCGCAGCCCACCGGGTGGGTTTTCGCCGCGTGTTCGAGGGACGCCAACAGTTGCGGACTACGCCCCCAGTTACCGGCGCCCGCACATTTGAGGTGGGAAATGATCACCGGTGTTTTGGCATGACGGCCGATCTGGAATGCCTCGTCCATAGCCTCCAGCACCGGCTCGAATTCGCTGCGCAAATGGGTGGTGTAGACCGCTCCGAAGGCGGTCAGCTCTTCAGTCAGTTGCATAACTTCGTCGGTGGAAGCCGAGAAGGCATTGGCATAGGCAAGCCCCGTGGACAGGCCCAACGCACCGGCCTCAAGACTGTCGCGCAGTTGCTCGCGCATCGCGCTGATTTCGTCCGGCGTGGCAGTGCGAAACAGATCGTCGAGGTGGTTGCTGCGCAGCGCCGTGTGGCCGACCAGTGCGGCCACGTTCAGCGTGGTATTTGCCGCTTCGACGGCTGCGCGGTAGTCGCTGAACCTCGGATAAACGAACGCTGCTGCGGTGCCGAGCAGGTTCATCGGATCGGGCGGATCGCCGCGCAAACTCACCGGCGAAGCGCTGATCCCGCAGTTACCGACAATCACTGTGGTCACGCCCTGGCTGAGCTTGGGCAGCATCTGCGGCTGGCGGATCACCACGGTGTCGTCGTGGGTGTGCACGTCGATGAAACCTGGCGCCAACACGCGGCCGGCGGCGTCGACTTCTTCGGTGGCGTTGGCATCGTGCAAGTCGCCAATACGCTCGATGCGACCGTTCAGAATCGCCACGTCGGCGGGATAACCGGGCGCGTTGCTGCCGTCGATAATCAGGGCGTTGCGGATCAGCGTGTCGTACATCATGTCAGTCTCCCAGCGGCAAGTGATCGTCGCCGCCGCGGTAATCGTCCAGGGCGAGTTTGATCCGCCGCAGACGTTCTTGATTGTCTTCAGGATTGGCCAGCGCCAGCTCGGTGGCAAGCACATCGATGGCCAGCAACATGCCGTAGCGCGCCGCCGTGGGTTTGTAGATGAACGAGGTTTCGACGCCTTGCAGCGGCAGCAGCACATCAGCCAATTGCGCCAGCGGCGAGTCAGCCCGGGTGATGGCGATAATCCGTGCGCCGTAGTTACGGGCCAGCTCGACAGCTTCAATGAGTTCGGGGGTGATGCCGGTCAGCGAGCAGGCAATAACTGCGCGTTCGGCATCGAGGCTGGCGGCAGTAACGCGCATCATCACCGGGTCGTGGCACACCGCAATCGGGTAGCCGAAACGCACCAGCCGCACTTGCAATTCATCACTGCACAAGGTCGAGCAACCGCCCATGCCGAAGGCGTGAATCATCCGCGCCTTGCCCAGCAGTTTCACCGCGTCGGCGAAACGTGATTCGTCGAAGGCCGACAGATGCTGACGCAATGTCGACTCGATATCGCCGACGATCTGCCCGTAAAACGCCGACTGCTCGGGCGCACTCGCAGGGTCGAGAAAACGACTGCCGACACCACTGGCCTGAGCCAGTTGCAGGCGCAGGTCGCGCAAGTCGCGGCAGCCGACCGTACGGGCGAAACGCGAGAGCGTGGCGGTGCTGACTTCCGCTCTCAGCGCCAGTTCATCGAGACTGGCGGCGGAGGCAAATCCTACGTCGTCGAGCATCAGCCGAGCGATGCGTCCTTCGCCGGCGCTGAAGGAATCCTGACGGGCGCGGATCTGGTAGAGGATGTCCATGGCAGGCGGCTCCGGCTAAAGCAGATAAGAAAGACCCACGGTCAGACCGAAGGCGACCACCGAGATAATGGTCTCGAGCACCGTCCAGGTCTTGAAGGTCTGGGCGACGGTCATGTTGAAGTATTCCTTGATCAACCAGAAGCCGCCGTCATTGACGTGGGAAAAGATAACCGACCCCGCGCCCGTCGCCAGCACCAACAGCTCCGGATGGGGATAACCCAGACCAATGGCCACCGGCGCGACGATGCCCGACGCGGTGGTCATGGCCACGGTGGCAGAACCGGTGGCGATGCGCATCAACGCAGCAAACAGCCAGCCCATCAACAGCGGCGACAGGTGGAATACCTGGGCCAGGCTGACGATCTGGTCGGTGACGCCAGCGTCCACCAGAATCCGGTTCAAGCCACCGCCTGCGCCCACCAGCAGGGTGATGCTGGCGGTCGGTGCCAGGCATTCGTTGGTGAATTTGAGGATCGATTCGCGGTTGAAGCCCTGGGCCAGACCGAGGGTCCAGAAACTCAGTAAAGTCGCCAGCAGCAAGGCGATCACCGAATTGCCGATGAACAACAGAAACTGATTGAAGCCGCTGCCCGGCGTAGAAATCAGATTGGCCCAGCCACCCACAAGCATCAGCACCACGGGCAGCAGAATGGTCGCCATGGTGATGCCGAAACCCGGCAGGCTGTCGCGCGGTTCACGCTCGAGGAACTGACGCTCCAGCGGGTTATCTTCCGGCAGTTGAATGCGCGGCACAATGAACTTGGCGTAGAGGGGGCCGGCGATGATCGCGGTCGGAATCCCGATCAGGATCGCATAGAGCAAGGTCTGCCCCACCGAGGCCTGATAAGCCTGCACTGCCAGCATCGCCGCCGGGTGCGGCGGCACCAGGGCGTGGACCACCGAGAGCCCGGCGACCATCGGCAAACCGACCATCAGAATCGAAACGCCCACGCGCCGCGCCACGGTGAAAGCAATCGGCACCAGCAGTACAAAACCGACTTCGAAGAACAGCGGCAGTCCTACAAGAAAAGCGATGCAGACCATCGCCCAGTGCGCATTTTTCTCACCGAAGCGGTCGATCAACGTACGCGCCATCTGCTCGGCACCGCCGGACTCGGCCATCATTTTGCCGAGCATCGTGCCCAGTGCGACCACCAGGGCGATATGGCCCAGCGTCTTGCCGACGCCCGCCTCGTACGCCCCCACCACGCCCGACGGCGGCATCCCCGCCAGCAGCGCCAGGCCGATGGACACCAAGGTGATAACAATGAACGGATTGAGCCGGTAACGGGCGATCAGAACGATCAGCGCGATGATGGCGATGGCGGCGTAAACCAGCAGCCAATAGCCGAAGGACGGTGTCATGCGGTACTCCTCGAAAGGGTCACGTCGAATGGGTTGTGAAACTCATAAAACATTTCGAGGTGTGATTTTCAAACGAGGTGAAAGTAATTTTCGTTGAGGGGTAAGGGTTGTCGCGCAGAGGTATGCGGGGTCGTGTGTTATGAAAATCGGGCAGGCGGATTTTCATCACGCCTGCCGGGATTGGCGTTAGTCGTGATTGACGCGAGCGCGCTTGAGCAGTTTCTTGCAGCGTTCGGACAAGTGCAGCACGCGCAGCTGTTTGCCAGCCTTGGCGTAGCGCTCGCGCAGGGTCTTGAGCGCGGCGATAGCCGAGTAGTCGACGAAGCTCAAGTGGCGACAGTCGATCGTCACCACGGACGGGTCATTGGCGGGATCGAATTGGTTGAGAAAAGGCGCAGTCGAGGCGAAGAACAACGTGCCATGCAGAAGGTAAAGCTTACTGCCATCGGCTTCGAGGTGACTGTCTGCATAAAGCTCGCGGGCCTGTTGCCAGGCAAAGTTGAGCGCCGCAATGATGATCCCGCAGAGCACGGCGGTGGCCAGATCGGTGAACACCGTAATGACCGTTACCGCGATGATCACCAATACGTCGTTCAGCGGCACCTTGTTCACCACCCGAAGCGAGGCCCAGGCAAACGTCTGCTGCGACACCACGAACATCACCCCGACCAATGCGGCCAGCGGGATGCGCTCGATCAGCGGCGACAAAAACAATATGAAAAGCAGAATCAGTACACCGGCCACCACACCGGACAGCCGACCGCGCCCGCCGGAACTGAGGTTGATCACAGTCTGGCCGATCATGGCGCAACCGCCCATACCGCCGAATACACCAGAGACCATGTTGGCCGCCCCAAGCGCCACACACTCGCGATCCGGGTAACCACGGCTCTCGGTGATCTCATCGGTAAGGTTCAGGGTCAGCAAGGTTTCCAGCAGACCGACCAACGCCATCAATATCGCGTAAGGGGCGATGATGCGCAGGGTTTCCAGGCTCCAGGGGATGTCTGGCAGCGCAAAGGTCGGCAAGCCACCGGCGATGTGCGCCATGTCGCCCAAGGTGCGGGTCGGCAGACCGAGCAGATAAACCGCCAGACCAACACCCAGAATCGCCACCAGCGCCGGCGGCACGGCGCGCGTCAGACGCGGCAGCAAGTAAACGATGGCCATCGTCACGGCAACCAGCCCTGCCATCAGGTACAGCGGCGTGCCGCTAAGCCAGACGTCGCCGCTCTTGAAGTGTTCCAGCTGCGCCAGGGCAATAATGATCGCCAGGCCGTTGACGAAGCCGAGCATCACCGGGTGCGGCACCATGCGCACCAGCTTGCCCAGTTTCAGCAACCCGAACGCCAACATGATCAGCCCACCCAGCAGAACGGTGGCCAGCAGATACTGCACACCGTGCTGCACCACCAGCGCGACGATCACCACGGCCATCGACCCAGCGGCGCCAGACACCATGCCCGGCCGCCCACCGAAAAGCGCGGTCAACGTGCAAATGATGAAAGCCCCGTAAAGCCCCATCAATGGATTGAGGTGAGCAACCAGCGCGAAGGCGATGCATTCGGGTAGCAGGGCGAAAGACGTGGTGAGCCCGGCCAGGGTATCGGCGCGCAGACGTTGGGGTTTCATGGCTGACCTAAAATACAGGCGGGAAAAGAGGGGGCGGATGTTACGGAATTGAGGGCGGCCCGGCCAGTTGTTGGGCTGCTGAAAACGCAATCGCGAGCAAGCTCGCTCCCACAGTGGATCTTCGTCGTACACAAAATCTGTGCCGTATAGAGATCAAATGTGGGAGCGAGCTTGCTCGCGATGAACGATGACGCGGTTTAAAGCGAACTCACACCATCTCGTCACGAATCCATTCAATCACCGAAGTCCGCTTCGGCGCCCAGCCCAGCAACTCCCGCGCCTTTTTACCGCGAACCCGGCTGTTGGAGCCCAGGCCATAGTTGGCCATTTCATAACCCCACTCGGCTTCGGCATCCTTCAGCGGCCAGTCTTGTGGCTCACCCAGATTCAGCGCTTGGGCAATCGCAGTGGTCATCTCGATGAACGACGCTTCACCGCTTTCGACGAAGTAGAAGGTGCCCGGTACGTTTTTGGTCAGCGCCAGCAGGTACAGGGAAACCACGTCTTCGATGTGCACGTTGGACCAGATGTTCTGGCCGGTTCCGACATGCCGGACCACACCACTTTTACGCGCCTGTTTCAGCAAGCGTGGCAACTGCACACTGTCGCGTTTCACACCCAGGCTGTGACCGTAAATCAGGGTGTTACAGATCACTGCCGAGTTCACCCCGTCCTTTGCTGCGGCGAGGATCAAGTTGTCGATGGCCACGCGAGCAGCCTTGTCGACGGTCGGCTCCGGCAGATTGTCTTCGTAATAGATAACGTCGCTGGATTTGCCGCCCGACGCATCACCGACAATGCTCGAACCGCTGGTGTGCAAGAACACTTTGTTGGAACCGCGAAGTGCATTGAGCAACGCGTCCACCGCGCCGCGATGGTCGCTGCTGGCGGCGTTGATCACGGCATCGGCAGCACGGGCCTGTTCGGCCAGTAGTGCGCTGTCGTCAAGCGTGCCGATAACCGGGGTGATGCCCAGAGCGCTCAGTTCATTGGCTTGTTCGGTGCTGCGAACCAGGCCTGTCACCTTGTGGCCAGCCTGGACCAGGCCAGTGGCGATGGAGCCGCCGATAAAACCTGCAGCGCCGGTAATGAATACGTTCATGGAGAGACTCCCTGCGTTAATAAGTGATGCAGCCAGTATCGAGGACCGATGCCTGCGGAAACAGACGGCGTTGCCCAATTCACTCTTGCGCAGGGATCACGAATCAGCCCTTGAAGTCCGCGTTCGCGTAAGCCGCCAATTTGCCCTGGATAAAGTCCAGGAAGCATTGAATCCGTAGCGCAAGTTGCGAGTTACGGTAGTACACCGCGTTGATCGGCTGACGATAACCGCTGTTGAAATCCCCCAGCAGCACCTGCAAACGCCCGGCGCGGATGTCATCAATCGTCATGAAATGCGACAGGCAGGCAATGCCTTGGCCTTCCAGCACCAAGTGCCTGATCGTCTCGCCGCTGGAGGCGCTGATTGAAGCCTGAATCGGCCAGCGATCACCGTGAACGTAGCGCAACGGCCATTGGTTGAGACCTTCGTTGTTGGTAAAACCCAGCAGCGTGTGCCCGGACAAGTCCGCCACTTCAGCCGGTACGCCGTGTTTTTCAAGATACGCCGGGCTGGCGACGATGTGCAGCGGACTGCAACCCAGCGATCGAGCGTGCAAGGTCGAGTCGGCGAGCGTGCCGATGCGGATGGCGATGTCGGTGCTTTGCTCCAGCAAATCGATGATCAAATCGTTGCTGTTGAGTTCCAGCTGGATGTCCGGGTAGAGGCGGCGGAATTCGTCGATGTACGGCACGATCGCGTGCAGCATAAACGGCGATGCGGCATTGATCCGCAGACGCCCGGACGGTGTTTGCTGACGGGAGGTCAGGCGCTCTTCGAGCTCGTCCATCTGATCGAGAATCAGCTTGGAGTGTTCGAAGAAATACTTGCCCTCTTCGGTCAGGTCCATGCGCCGCGTGGTGCGGTTGATCAGCGTGGTATCGAGTTTCGCCTCCAGCCGCGACAGCGTACGGCTGACCGCCGAAGGCGTTTGCCCGACCTGTTCGGCCGCAGCGGAAATCGATCCGCACTCAATCACGCAGACGAAAATCTGCAACTCATCGGATCTGGCTTTCACGTGTGTCCTCTTTCGCGAATCAGAGTGGCATCAATCGCCAAGATCGCAGCCTTCGGCAGCTCCTACATGATTATGCGTACACCTGTAGGAGCTGCCGAAGGCTGCGATCTTTCCGGCCGTTGCGACGGATAGTAGCCCGAAACGCTTACGCCGGCAGACCGAACACATCGGTCAAATGCTGCTCATAGCGCGCGATATCGGCTTCGATGTTCGGGCGCTTCATTACATCGACGGCCAGGAAAGTCGGCAAACCGGTCATGCCGAGGAAGGTGTTGGCCTTGTGAAACGGGAAGTACACCGCGTCCACGCCCTTGCCTTCGAAGAAGTCGGTCGGATCGTCGAAGGCTTGCTGCGGCGCGTTCCAGGTCAGCGACAACATGTATTGCTTACCCTGCAACAGACCACCGCTGCCGTACTTTTGCGAGGCGTCGGAACGGGTGCGACCGTCACTGGCGTACAGGCTGCCATGGCCTTCGGTGAAGACTTCGTCGATGTACTTCTTGACGGTCCAGGGCGCGCCCATCCACCAGCCAGGCATCTGATAAATGATCACGTCGGCCCAGAGGAATTTGGCGACTTCTTCGGCGACGTCGTAACCCTCGTCAATGAAGGTGGCTTTCACGTCGACACCGCCGCGATCCAGCACGCTCAGCGCGGCTTCATGCAGGGTGGCGTTGTAGCGGCCATCGGAGTGGGCAAATTTTTTGCCGCCATTGAGCAACAGGACTTTTTTCATGGGAAGTCTCGGAAGGTTGGAATTCGATGGCGGCAGAGTAGCGATCTGCCTCGCGCGGAATAAGCGCTGAATTCACAAAATTCATTTGACCAATACGCACGAATCGACACGCGATTGTTGCCATAGACTTGCGCCGATTCTGAACTTGAGGAGTTTTCTAATGAGTGAAATGCAAGGCTTCATCCTGCACGCCAAGACCCGCCCGGAAAAATCCGACGCCTTTGAAGCGTTTTTCAGCGCTTATGTGGAAGCGAGCCGCGCCGAGCCCGGTTGCATCGAGTACCACATGCTGCGCGACAAACAGGACCCGACGCTCTTTATCTTCTACGAGATTTGGCAGTCCCAGGCTCACCTCGACGTGCACTCGAACCTGCCGCACATGAAGCAGTTCCTCGAGCAGCGCGATGAGTACCTGGAACGGGATTTCGAAATCCGCGCCATCGACATGCTCAGCCCGTCGTCCGCTACCCGCTGATCAGCAAGTGGCCGCCGAGCACGCCGAGGCCGATGAAGAACACACGCTTGAACAGTACGGCGCTGATCCGCTGACGCAGCCATTGCCCCAGCAACATGCCGAGCACCGCCGGGATCAGCGCCAGCAACGACGCAGTTAACTCGCCGCCGCCCAGCGCACCGCGCCATAACAGGCCGGCGGCCAAGGCCAGGGTCGAAACGGTGAACGACAGACCCAGCGTCTGCACCAGTTCATCCTTGCTCAAGCCCAACGCTTGCAGATAAGGCACGGCCGGAATCACGAAGACGCCGGTGGCCGAGGTGATGACGCCCGTCAACAAGCCGCAAAGTGGACCGAGCCAGCGCTCGGTGTGACGGCCGACACGCAAGGTCGGCAGTAACAATCCGCTCAACGCATAGAGCAACAGAGCCGCGCCCAATCCCCGCACGACCCAATGACCACCCGCCATGCCGATCCACAACGTGCCGGCTCCGGTGCCGATGAAAATCGCCAACAGCATCGGCCACAACCGTTTGATCAACCCTCGCAGATGCCCACCGAATGCCAATTGCCAGACATTGGTGAGGGTTGCGGGGATGATCAGCAGCGCGGCAGCCTGCGACGGCGCCATAGCCAGACCGAGCAAACCCATCGCGATGGTCGGCAGTCCCAGACCGATCACGCCCTTGATCATGCCGGCCAGCAGAAAGGTAGCGATGACCAGCATTGAAAGGGCCAGACCGAGGTTTTGATAGAACGCGGCGAGAGTATTCATGGCGCTATCGTGGGCCTGGATCGGCTGCTTGAAAATCTGCCATATACTGAGGCAGCCTCTCGTCAAGCAATAGGCTGAAAACTTCGTCGTTTTGAAGGCCGCTATCGCGAGCAAGCTCGCTCCCACAGGTGACCGCGTCATCCGCACCGACTCGGTCCACTGTGGGAGCGAGCTTGCTCGCGATAGCGGCCTTCCAGACAACATAGATCAAGAGGTTGCCGATGCACTTCGACCTGACCGACCTGCGCCTCTACCTGAACATCCTCGACAGCGGCAACATCACCGCCGGCGCCGCTCGCAGCCATCTATCCCTGGCGGCGGCGAGTGCGCGCATCCGCGCTATGGAGGCTTCGTTGGGTATCGAATTCCTGGAGCGAGGTCGCCGCGGTGTCAGCCCGACCCCGGCCGGCAATGCTCTGGCGCAACACGCCCGCGTTCTGCTGCAACAAGCTGAACGCATGCAGCAGGATCTGGCCGAATACGCCAACGGCGTCAAAGGCCAAGTGCGGTTGTTGTGCAACACCACGGCAATCACCGAATACCTGCCGGAGTTGCTCGCGGACTTTCTGCGCGACCATCCCAATCTCGACATCGACCTGCAAGAATTGCCCAGCACACGCATCACTCACGCCTTGCGCCAAGGTGCGGCAGACCTGGGCATCGTCTCTGACGCCGTGGACACCGATGACCTGCAGACCCGCCCGTTTCGCGACGATCCGCTGGTGCTGATCATGCCCCCCGACCATCCTTTGGCACACGCAGGTGTCGTGAGCTTCAGCGACACCTTGCACCACGACTACGTTGGCCTGAACGCCAACAGCGCGTTGGCGGTGTACCTGGAAGAACAGGCGCTGCACACCGGGTCACGCATGCAAATCCGCATCCGCGCCGACGGTTTCGAGGGTGTGATGCGCATGGTCGCTCGGGGGGCCGGGCTGGCGATCGTGCCCCTGGCGGCGGTTGAGCGCTGGCGTGGTGAACAATCCTTCAAGCGCCTCGCCCTGCAAGAATCTTGGGCTCAACGCAAACTCCTGCTCTGTGCACGGGACTTTGAGACGCTGCCAGGTTATGCGAAGGCCCTGTTGCACGCCTTGACTCTCCCCTGAGGGGCAGACTTTACCCTTGAGTTTTCATCTTCAAGGACAGAGACGATGGGCAAACGAATTCTGGTGATTCTGGGTCATCCGTCGAGCAACAGTTTCTGCGGCGCACTCGCCGAACGTTACGCACAGTCGGCGGTGCGCGCCGGGCATGAGGTGCGCCAGTTGTTTCTGGGCGCCATGGACTTTGACCCGGTGCTGCGTGAAGGTTATCAACAGGTCCAGCCACTGGAAGCCGACTTGCGTCAGGCGCAGACCGACATCCTGTGGGCCGAGCACCTGACGCTGGTTTATCCGATCTGGTGGGGCGGAATTCCGGCATTGCTAAAGGGTTTTTTCGATCGGGTGTTCCTGCCGGGTTTCGCGTTCAAATACCGCGAAGGCAAAGCCTTTCCCGACAAACTCCTGCACGGTCGCAGCGCCCATTTGTTGGTGACCATGGACACGCCACCCTGGTATTACCGCTGGATCTATCGCATGCCCGGGCTGCACCAGATACGCAAAACCACCCTGGAATTCTGCGGCATCAAGCCAACCAGGACCCTCACTTTCGGGCCGATTCTCGGCTCCAAAGCAGCGCAACGGGAGACGTGGCTCAAACAAGCGAACGCTATCGCCAGCCGTTGAATCTCCCGGATAATGCGCTGGCCTTTGGGGCGCACTCAGGGACATTCAAAAAAGGGATTTTTCATGTACATCGGCAAAGCTGCGCGGCTGTCGGGAAGCACAGTCAAGAGTATCCGCCACTACGAAGCCATCGGCTTGTTACCGCCCGCACAGCGCCAGGGCAAATACCGGATCTACAACCAGCAAAGCGTCGAGCTGCTGATCTTCATCAAGTGTGCTCAACAACTGGGTTTCAGGCTCAAAGAGTTGCAGGCGATGTTTCAACAACACCGGGGCGAGGCACTTCCGTGGGAGCTTGCTCGAGTAGCCATTGCGGACAAGAAACGCGAACTGATGGACAGTATCAGCGCACTGCAGCAACTCCATTGCGGGCTGGAAGCCTTCGAGGCGAACCTCAAGAGTGCTCAGGATCAATGCCGGCTCGGCAGTCTGTGAAAACCACCGGCCGACACCAGGCATCTCCTGTCTAAACCTTTGGCAGCGGACTCAATGCCCCGGCCGCCTTGGGTTTTCTGAAAAAGAGGCCGTAGACAACCATGAGGACCAGCAGGAAAGGCACACCGAACACCAGGGTCATCTTGAAGGCTTCGGTGAAGTAGGTGGTGATCATCACCGCGCCCATCAGCACCAACCCCAACAAGGTGGTGTACGGAAACAGGCGCATACGGAAAGACAGTTTTCGTTCGCCATTGCGCTCGTGGTAGCGACGGAAACAGTAGTGGGTCAGGAAGATCATGAACCAGGTGAAAATAGCGCCGAACATAGAAATCGCCATCATCAAGGTGAACGAACTTTCCGGGTACAGAACGTTCAGCAAGGTCGCCAGGGCAATGCCCGAACTCGACAGCAACAGGGCATTCAGCGGGATCCCGGTCTTGCTCAATACGCCCATGGATTTGGGTGCATAGCCGCCACGGGACAGGCTGAACATCATGCGCGTAGTGATGTAGAGCTGGCTGTTCATCGCCGACAACGCCGCGATCAGAATCACGAAATTCATCACCCCGGTTGCGCCGGGAATGCCGATGGTTTGCATGACTGTGACGAATGGGCTTTGGGCGTGACCGGCCTGAACCCACGGCACGATGGCCAACATCAGCGCCAGGGTCAGCAGGTAAAACACCACCAGCCGCACGATGGTCGCGCGAAAGGCCTTCTTCACTGCCCGCTCCGGGTCCTGCGCTTCACCGGCGGCCACCGCGATCATCTCTACGCTCAAGTAACTGAAGATCGACACGATCACCGCGATCCACATCCCTTGCAGACCATTGGGGAAAAAGCCGCCATGGGCGGTGTAATTGTGCACGCCGTAATCCGCGTTGCCGGAACCGAACACCACATACACCGCGAGGATGATAAAGCCGACAATCGCGCCGATCTTGATGGTCGAAAACCAGTATTCGAAAGTGCCGAACGTCTTCACGCTGATGGCGTTGAGGACGATCAGGACGCTGGAAAACGAGACGATCCAGATCCATTCCGGCACGTTGGCAAACCAGTACTTCATGTACATCGCCACCGCCGTCACTTCCGTCCCGACCGCCAGCACAATCGCCGCCCAATAGGCATAGCGCACCAGAAACCCGGCCAACGGGCTGACATAGAATTCGGCATAAGCACCGAACGAACCCGAGGTCGAATGGGCGACGGTCATTTCCGCCAGACAGCCCATCAACAGCAGGGTGATGATCGCGCCAATGGCGTAGCTGAGCAGCACGCTCGGCCCGGCATAGCTAATGGCGTAGGCGCTGCCCATAAACAGTCCGGTGCCAATCGCGCCGCCAATGGCGATCATGCTCATCTGACCCGACGTGAGCTGGCGCCTGAGGCCTTGCTCACGTTTGGATATGCTTTCAAAACCGGTGGTATCGGTCATTTTTCTGTCCTCTGAATATTGTCTTTCTTGAAGAGAGCAAGTCGTTGTAATTACCCGTGGGGATCAGCCACACACAGCAAGACACGGATCAGAAAATACTCAGCGGATACTCGATGATCACCCGGACTTCGTTGTTGTCGGTGGTGTCCGCCCGGGCCACCTGAGCGGTCGAACGCACACTGGCCTGACGCACTCGCACCGACAGATCCCTGGCCTTGCCCGACTGCACGACGTAGCGCGCTTCAATGTCGCGTTCCCAGCGCTTGCCGTCACTGCCGTAACGTCCATAAGCGCCATTGGCCCCGCCGTCGTAGTGGCTGTCGTCGATATGGTCACCGCTGACGTAACGCGACATGAAACTTAGGCCCGGCACGCCGAAAGGTGCCATGTCCAAGTCATAACGCAATTGCCAGGAGCGTTCGTTGGGGGCGTTGAAGTCGAGGACTTGAATCGAGTTGGCGAGAAAAATCGAAGTACCCGGCTGCTGATCGAAACCCAGATAGTCGAACGGCTCATCGCCATCGACGCGTTGGTACGCCAGGGTCAACCGGTGTGCGCCGACCTTGTAGGCAGCGGACAGCGACCACGTGGTGTTGTCGATCTTGCCGGCCAGACTCTGACCAGTGTCATCGGTGCGGTAAATATTGAGATCAAGGTTCAGCGACTGGTTTTCACTCAGCGCGAAACTGTAGTTGGTATTGGCGTAGTACTGCCGCCAGATATCGGTGAATTGTGAACCGTACAGGCTGACGTTCAATTGATCACTCAGCGCATAGCTGCCGCCCAGATAATCGACGCTGCGGGTTTCCACCCCGGCATACAGCGCCTTGAGGGCGCCATCGTCGTTGGTCGAGGTACTGTCGTTACCCGAAGTGAAGTGTCCGGCGTCGAACATCAGCCCTTTCAATTCGTTGCTGGTCAGCTGAAAGCCATTGGCCTGAGGGGTGAACAGTCGCGCATTGCCGGTACCGAACACCGGGTTAAGCGGGGTCAGGTTGCCGTACTTGAGTTCGGTCTTCGAGATCCGCGCCTTGAGCGCACCGCCCGCTTCGGAATACTCATCCTCGGGGCGACCATCGGAATCGACCGGCAGCAAACCGGTGCCAGTTCGGCCCCTGCCGCTGTCGAGTTTGATGCCCAGTTGCGCATAGGCATCGATGCCGAAACCCACGGTGCCCTGGGTATAGCCGGAGCGGTAATCGAGCATGATCCCGTGAGCCCATTCGTCCCGATAGTTCTGACCGCCAGGATTATTGAGGTTGTTGCGGTAGAAATAGAAGTTACGGTTAGTCAGGGTCAGGCTGCTGTCTTCGACGAATCCATTGTCGGAGGCGGCGCAGGCCATTTGACCGAGACAACTAGTGATGGCGAGCGGCAAGGCGGGCCAGAGGAACAGTTTCATTCTGCGTGCTCCTTATTATTGTGTTTTCACAGAACTTTTTATTGGAGGCGACCGAAACCCTGCTGCCGGTAAAGCCCGGCAGCAGGACAAGGACGACGGAGGTTCAGGTGACGCTATGGCGTACTTGGAATTGCGCTTGCGACCAGGTTTTCTGATCAAGAATTTCGCCCAGGATCTGCACCGCATCCCAGACCTCGGTGAAGGTCGTGTACAGCGGGGTGAAGCCGAAGCGCATGATCCGCGGCTCGCGGTAGTCACCGATCACACCACGGGCGATCAGAGCCTGGATCACCGCGTAACCTTCGGGATGTTCGAAGCTGACGTGGCTGCCACGCTTGGTGTGTTCGCGCGGGGTGATCAGCGTCAGCTCATGTGCGGCACAACGCTGCTCGACCAACTGGATGAACAAGTCAGTCAGCGCCAGGGATTTGCAGCGCAGGCTGGCCATGTCGGTCTGGGCGAAAATTTCCAGACCGCACTCGACCATCGCCAACGAAGTGATCGGCTGGGTACCGCACAGATAACGAGCGATACCCTTGCTCGGCTCGTAGCAAGGTTCCATGGCAAACTGCCGCGAATGCCCGAACCAGCCAGACAACGGCTGCGCCACCAGATCACACAGATCGGGCGACACCCAGACAAATGCTTGCGAGCCTGGACCGCCATTGAGGTACTTGTAGGTGCAGCCGATGGCGTAATCGGCACGTGCCTGATGCAGGTCGACCGGCACCGCACCGGCGGAATGCGCCAGGTCCCAGATGGCCAACGCGCCACACTCGTGGGTCAGCGCGGTCATGGCCTGCATGTCGTGCATGTAGCCCGTCTTGTAGTTGACGTGGGTGAGCATTACCACAGCGGTGTCCTGGTCTATTGCTTGCGGCAGCTCCTCGGGACTACCGACCAGGCGCAAGGTGTAGCCCTGTTGCAGCATGTCGGCCAGACCTTCGGCGATGTACAAATCGGTCGGGAAATTGTTGGATTCGGTGACGATCACTCGCCGTTTCGGCGACCGAGTGGCCTGCACCCGCAGGGCGGCGCTGAGCACCTTGAACAGGTTGATCGAGGTGGTGTCGGTCACCACCACTTCACCGTCACGGGCGCCAATCAGCCCGGCCAATTGGTTGCCCAGACGCTCGGACAGGTCGCGCCAGCCAGCACTGTTCCAACTGCGGATCAGACCATTGCCCCATTCTTCGGCGATCACCGCTTGAGCACGCGCCAATGCGGCAACCGGTCGCGCGCCCAGGGAGTTGCCGTCCAGATAGATCACGCCTTCGGGCAGTGCAAATTGCTGACGCAGTGGCGCCAGAGCATCCTGAGCATCAAGCGCCAGGCAATCGTTTCTTGTCGTCATTGAGTGTCCTGTTTTTTGAATGACATGCCGTCCGGGCAGATCGCGATAATCGGGTCGATCCAAGGTTTCAGTGCCATGTTTCAGGCGCTTTCCGCCCCTTCTCGGCGGAGAAATAATGAACGATGTTTTAGAGAATTTTCGTGCAAAGTGAGCGGTCTTATAGTAGTTATCTCGCAGAAAATTCGAATCTAACCCCAATAAACGCGGATTTATTCCAACTATGAATCTCGACTCGACAGACCTGCGAATCCTGCACCAACTGCAACAGGATGGCCGCATCAGCAATCAGGAATTGGCGGAGAAAGTCGCCCTGTCGCCGTCGGCGTGTTTACGCCGTTTGCGCCTGTTGGAAAGTGAGGGAATCATCACCGGCTATCGCGCGGTACTGAATGCCGAACGGCTGGGAATCGAACTGGAAGCCATCGTCCATGTATCGTTGCGACAGGACGTCGAGGACTGGCACGAGACCTTCATCAAGAAAGTTCAGTTGTGGCCGGAAGTGGTCACCGCTTATGTGATTACCGGCGCGAGCAACTATGTTTTGCGGGTCCAGGCGCGCAACCTCAAACACTTCTCCGATTTCATCGTCAACCATTTGAACCGCACAGCAGGTGTCACCGATATCCGCTCGGAAATCGTCCTGCAAAAAATCAAGGAGCGAGAGGAGTTGCTTGATCTGGTGGTGCGTAAGTAAAAAGAAACCGCCAGGGAGATATCGACAACTCCCTGGACGTCGTAATCCTCAGAAGCCGCGCATGCGCCGGGCTTCGTTACGCTGCAAAGTCATGCTTGGGGATTCGTCGAACAACTTGCGGTACTCGGCAGAAAAACGCCCAAGGTGCGTGAAGCCCCACCCCATGGCGATCTCGGAAATATTGCGCGCAGAACCGTGCTCAAGAATGTCCTGACGCACGGCGTTCAAGCGGTATTTTTTCAGGTAGACCATCGGCGATAGCGCGAAGTACTTCTTGAACGCTTCGAACAATTTGAAGCGCGAGACTCCGGCCGCGGCTTCGATGTCTTCCAGATGCAGAGCTTCCCGGGCGTTTGCGTGAATGTATTGCCGGGCCCGGATCAGATAGTGCGGCAGCTTCACGCCCAACACGTCTCGCAGTTCTTCGGAATAATTGTTCGGCTGGGCGAGGATCAGCCCCTTGATCAAAGAGCTTTCGACATCCCGGGTGAAGGCCACCTGTTCATACAGTTCGCTGCTGCGTTCCAGTTCGGTGATGAAATAACGCGCCATGCGCCACCATGATGCCGACGCCCCGTCGACCGCATCCATCACCGACTCGAAACGCAGCGGCGCATCCAGCGGTCGCTGCAGCATGCCTTCCAGAGACTCACTCATGGCGGCGCGGGTGATCACCACCTGGACCTTGCGACAATCGCCGGAGATCGTCAGCACCTGGTTTTCATTCGGCGAAATGATCACCCCTTGATCGCGATTGGACTTCACCACGCTGCCGTTCTTGCTCAGCTCCTGCTCGCCCACCAACGGCAAACTCAGGCTGTAACTGCTGAAGTGCTCGGGGTCTTCGATATCGACGGTGACGTCGGTACCGTACTCAATCGTGCCCAGGGTTGTGGCCATCGACTTGAACACATTGGCGCTGTGATGAAAGCGGATCCGCTCCGGAGTGGTGGTCACGAGTCGATGGGGCCCGCAGATACCGGACATCCAGTTCCGCGCTCCCTCAACGTCAAAGCTATCAATACGAATGTCGCGAAACTGCGGATCAGTTTTGCTACTCATCACGGGGCACCCACGGCGATATTTTTCAAGCGCGCTCTGACGGCGCGTATCAGGCAGGAAAGAGCAAGTTCCAAGCCACAAAACGACGGTACCAACCCAGCGGATAGCAATCATCTACTAAGCGGACAACGCGCCCGGTTTGAAGCCCGCAAGCGCCATCGAACAGCATCCGACGTCCCGCAAAACAGTACCTGATTGCTGCAATCAGGTGCAGCCGTCCATCGCTTCGCGCACTGTTTGAGTAGTACCTGCCCAGCTCGATACGAGGGTGTTACCGCACAAATTTTATGGACTGCCTTCGTCGACAAACCGGATAGACCCCTGCCCGCCCCACTCTCTCTAATGAGCGCAACCGATTGGCCCGAATAAAAAAGGTACACACCCATGAGTGGCGAAAAAAACGTCGAGCAGTGGAAAGCGTTTATCGAAGGCTGCCTGGACTTCCGTCCGGCAGACGGCGTGTTCCGGATCGCCCGGGACATTTTCACCGAACCGCAGTTGTTCGATCTGGAGATGGAACTGATCTTCGAGAAGAACTGGATCTATGCCTGTCACGAAAGTGAGTTGGCCAACCATCACGACTTCGTCACCATGCGCGCCGGCCGCCAGCCAATGATCATCACCCGCGACGGTGACGGTCAGCTCAATGCGTTGATCAACGCCTGCCAGCATCGCGGCACAACTCTGACCCGCGTCGGCAAGGGCAACCAGTCGACCTTCACCTGCCCGTTCCACGCCTGGTGCTACAAAAGCGACGGCCGCCTGGTTAAGGTCAAGGCGCCCGGCGAATACCCCGAAGGGTTCGACAAGGCCACACGCGGCCTGAAAAAAGCACGCATCGAGAGCTACAAGGGGTTTGTGTTTATCAGCCTGGATGTTCATGCCGATAACAGCCTCGAAGACTTCCTCGGCGACGCCAAAGTGTTCTTCGACATGATGGTTGCCCAATCGCCGACCGGTGAGCTGGAGGTGCTGCCCGGCAAGTCGGCCTACACGTATGACGGCAACTGGAAATTGCAGAACGAAAACGGCCTCGACGGTTATCACGTCAGCACTGTCCACTACAACTACGTGGCCACCGTGCAACACCGCCAGCAGGTCAACAGCGAGAACGGCACTAGCAGCGGCACCACCCTCGACTACAGCAAACTCG
Organism: Pseudomonas sp. LBUM1645; assembly: GCF_059716185.1. NCBI lineage: Bacteria > Pseudomonadati > Pseudomonadota > Gammaproteobacteria > Pseudomonadales > Pseudomonadaceae > Pseudomonas > Pseudomonas sp. LBUM1645. The sequence goes on along the minus strand of NZ_CP166811.1, from coordinate 792,201 downwards.
GCGCCGGCGACGCCAATACCGATGACGGCTGGTTCGCCTTCGATAACGGCCACAGCCTGCTGTTCAGTGACATGCCAAACCCGACGGTGCGCTCCGGTTACGCCACGATCATGCCGCGGCTGATCGAAGAACACGGTCAGGAAAAAGCCGAGTGGATGATGCACCGACTGCGTAATCTGAACATTTATCCGAGCCTGTTTTTCCTCGATCAGATCAGCTCGCAACTGCGCATTATCCGCCCGATGGCCTGGAACAAGACCGAAATCATCAGCCAGTGCCTGGGCGTCAAAAACGAGTCGGACGCGGATCGTGAAAACCGGATTCGTCAGTTCGAAGACTTCTTCAACGTGTCCGGCCTGGGCACTCCGGATGACCTGGTGGAGTTCCGCGAAGCCCAGCGTGGTTTCCAGGCGCGCCTGGAACGCTGGAGCGATATTTCCCGTGGCAGTCACCAATGGGCAACCGGCGCCACGCCCAACAGCGAGTCGATCGGCATCGACCCGGCCATGACCGGCACCGAATTCACCCACGAAGGGCTTTACGTCAACCAGCACAGCAACTGGCAGAAATTCCTGCTCGATGGCCTGGAAGCGAAATCCCTGAAGTTACGTGAGGTGTGAACATGAATGCGCAATTGCAGTACCAGATCGAACAGTTTTTCTATCGCAAATCCGAACTGTGCGACGCCCAGGAGTGGGACGCCTATATCAAGCTGTTCGACGAGCACAGCGAGTTTCACCTGCCGCAATGGGACTCGGAACACGTTTACACCGTCGACCCCAAGCGCGAAATGTCGCTGATCTACTACCCCAATCGCTCCGGTCTGGAGGACCGCGTGTTCCGCCTGCGCACTGGCAAATCCGCGTCCTCGACGCCGATGCCGCGCACCTTGCACCTGATCAACAACGTGCGAATCGAAGAGGTCGAGGGCGGCGAGCTGGAGGTGCGTCTGAACTGGCACACCTTGTTCTATCGCCTGGCCACGTCCGAACAGTTCTACGGCCGCGCGACCTATCGCCTCAAGCCTCACGCAGGTAGCTGGCTGATCACCCGCAAGCATGTCCTGCTGCTCAACGACACCATCAACTCGGTGCTCGATTTCTACCACCTCTGAAACCATGGAGACCGGGGCATGAACCACAAGGTCGCGTTCAGCTTTGCCGACGGCAAAACGCTGTTCTTTCCCGTACAGCCTAACGAAATACTGCTCGACGCCGCCCTGCGCAATGGCATCAACATTCCTCTGGATTGCCGCGAAGGCGTCTGCGGAACGTGCCAGGGTCGCTGCGAATCGGGCGACTACAGCCAGGACTATGTGGATGAGGAAGCCCTCTCCAACCAGGACCTGCAACAACGCAAAATGCTCACCTGCCAGACTCGGGTGAAGTCCGACGCGGCATTTTATTTCGACTTCGCTTCCAGCCTGTGCAATGCCTCGGGCCCCGTGCAACTCAACGGCAAAGTCACTGAAATCAGGCAGGTCTCGGCCAGTACCGCGATCCTGCATCTGGATCTCGGCACGACAGCCTTGCTGGATTTTTTGCCGGGGCAATACGCCCGGTTGCTGATCCCTGGGACTCAAAGCAAGCGCTCCTACTCGTTCGCCAATCGACCGAGCGACAGCAATCAGCTGCAGTTCCTGATTCGCTTGCTGCCCGACGGTGTGATGAGTAACTACATCCGTGAACGCTGTCAGGTGGGTGACGAAATCGCCTTGGAGGCACCGCTGGGCGCCTTCTATCTGCGGCACATCGCCAAACCGCTGATCCTGGTGGCCGGCGGAACCGGGCTTTCCGCGCTGCTGGGTATGCTCGACGAACTCGCCGAGCGCGGATGCGCGCAACCGGTGCATTTGTACTATGGCGTGCGAGACGCTGCCGATCTGTGCGAACGCACACGCATCGAGGCCTATGCCGAGCGCATTCCGGGGTTTCGCTACACTGAGGTCGTCAGCGATCCTTCGCCACAATGGGCAGGAAAGCGCGGCTACATTGCCGAGCATTTCGACACCAGTGAACTGCGCGACGCACCGATCGACATGTACGTCTGCGGGCCACCGCCCATGGTCGAGTCGATCAAGAGCTGGTTGCAGACTCAGGCACTGGACAGCGTGCACCTGTATTACGAAAAATTCACCGAGAGTAATATCTGATCTTTCAAATCAGGCCTGACAACAATAATCAGAAGGGAACGAGATGGCGGATGAATTCTTGCAACAGGGAACGCTCAAGCGTGGGTTGAAAAATCGTCATATTCAACTGATCGCATTGGGCGGGGCAATTGGCACCGGGCTGTTTTTGGGCTCTGCCGGCGTACTCAAGTCGGCCGGGCCGTCGATGATCCTCGGCTATGCGATTGCCGGGTTCATTGCCTTCCTGATCATGCGCCAGTTGGGCGAAATGATTGTCGAAGAGCCGGTGGCCGGTTCGTTCAGCCATTTCGCCCACAAGTATTGGAGCGGTTATGCCGGATTTCTGTCCGGGTGGAACTATTGGGTGCTGTACGTGCTGGTGGGCATGGCCGAGCTGACGGCTGTCGGCAAGTACGTGCAGTTCTGGTGGCCGGAAGTCCCCACTTGGGTCAGCGCGGCGGTGTTCTTCGTGCTGGTCAACCTGATCAATACGATGAACGTCAAAGTCTTCGGCGAGATGGAGTTCTGGTTCGCGATCATTAAGGTCGTGGCGATCATCGGCATGATCGCCCTGGGTTGCTACATGCTGTTCAGCGGCTCCGGGGGCCCGCAAGCTTCGGTCAGTAACCTGTGGAGTCACGGCGGTTTCTTCCCCAACGGCACCACCGGTTTGCTGATGTCGATGGCGTTCATCATGTTCTCCTTTGGTGGCCTGGAGCTGGTCGGCATCACTGCCGCTGAAGCCAGCGAACCGAGGAAGGTGATTCCCAAGGCGATCAACCAGGTGGTGTATCGCGTGTTGATCTTCTACGTCGGCGCACTCACCGTGCTGCTTTCGCTGTATCCGTGGGATCAACTGCTGCAGACCCTGGGCGCTTCGGGCGATGCCTACAGTGGCAGCCCGTTCGTGCAGATCTTCTCGCTGATCGGCAGCGACACCGCCGCACATATCCTCAATTTCGTGGTACTGACCGCGGCGCTCTCGGTTTACAACAGCGGCGTCTACTGCAACAGCCGCATGCTCTACGGCCTGGCCGAACAGGGCGACGCTCCGAAGTCGCTGATGAAACTGAACAAACAGGGCGTGCCATTGCGGGCGCTGGGTATCTCGGCGCTGATCACTATGTTATCCGTGCTGGTCAACTACCTCGCGCCCCATGAAGCGCTGGAGTTGCTGTTCGCACTGGTGGTCGCCTCGCTAATGATTAACTGGACGCTGATCAGCCTGACCCACCTGAAGTTTCGTAAAATCATGGGCCAGCAAGGCATCGTGCCAAGCTTCAAGTCGTTCTGGTTTCCCTTCAGCAACTACCTGTGCCTGGCGTTCATGGCCATGATCATCTGCGTGATGTGGATGATTCCGGGGATACGCGCCTCGGTCTTCGCCATCCCGGTCTGGGTCTTGATCATCTACGTGTTCTATCGGATGCGTGTAGCGAGGGATCGAGGCTTGCCAGTCGCTCAATAGTCCCGGAGCTCAACAAAAAGCCCCGGCATTCAATGAATGCCGGGGCTTTTTTATACGGACGGGATCAAAGGGTCGAACGCACCCGCCACAACTCCGGGAACAGCACGGTATCGAGCATTTTGCGCAGATAACCGACACCTTCAGTGCCGCCGGTTCCTGGTTGAAAGCCAATGATCCGCTCAACCGTGGTGACATGGCGGAAGCGCCATTGACGGAACGAATCCTCGAGGTCGATGAGCTTTTCGGCCAGTTGATAGAGATCCCAATAAAGCGAAGGATCTTTGTAGACCTCGCGCCAGGCGGCTTCGACCGAGGCGTCATGCTCTGTCGGGCGGGTTGGGTCACGCTCGAAACGCTGTGGGTCAATCTTCAGACCCGCGCTGACCATCAATCGAATCGCTTCGTCATACAGCGAAGGGGTAGCGATCGCCTTTTCAAGCTCCTCCAACAGTTCCGGCCGATGGGCGTGGGGGCGCAACAGGGTCGCGCTTTTGTTGCCCAAAATGAACTCGATCTCACGGTATTGAAACGACTGAAAACCGGACGACTGCCCCAGAAAAGGCCTGATTGAATGGTATTCGGTGGGTGTCATGGTAGCCAGCACCGTCCAGGCATGCACCAGTTGATCAAAAATCCGCGAGACCCGCGCCAGCATCTTGAAGGCCGGCGGCAACTCTCCCAGCCGGACGTGTTCGCGGGCAGCCTTGAGCTCGTGCAACATCAGCTTCATCCACAACTCGGACGTCTGGTGCTGGATGATGAACAGCATCTCGTTATGGTCCGGCGACAACGGGTGCTGTGCACTGAGAATGCGCCCCAGATCCAAGTAGTCGCCGTAGCTCATGGAATCAGAAAAATTCAGCTCGGCGTTATGCCATTCCTCTGTCTGGTTGGCAGGTGAATAGGGACATTGGCTCATTGAGCAGGCTCCTCACGTTGCGGTGAATTCAATGGACGCAAAATTGCCCTCACCGGGCTGGCGTCGAGGTTGGCAAAGCGCAGCGGCAGCGCGATCAATTCATAGTCCCCTTCCGGGACCTCATCGAGCACGATGCCTTCGAGAATAGCCATGCCGTGACGGGCCACGGCGTTGTGCGAATCCATGGTCTTGGATTGCTGCGGGTCCAGCGATGGCGTATCGATACCGATCAAGCGCACGCCGAGACTGGCGAGCAGGTCGACGGTGTCTTTGGCGACGGCGGTGAAATCCGGGTCCCAGTTGGTCAGCGGCGCTTGTCGATACGTGCGCAGCAGGACACGTTCGGGCAGGTTGTCCAGACGACTCTCCAATTGCTCAGGCTGCACCAGTCGGCCGCTGTCCAGGCAATGCAACACCCGGCAAGGCCCGATATAGACATCGAGCGACACATCGCCAATGGCTGCTCCCTCCGCGCTGTAGTGCAGCGGCGCATCGACGTGAGCGCCGGTGTGCGGCGACAACGTGATACGCCCGACATTCACCGGGCATTCAGGCCCGAAGGTCCAGACGCGTTCCTCCTGGAACGGCGTATCACCCGGCCAGGTCGGTGTTGCGGTACTCAAGGGCGGGCTGATGTCCCACCACGACATTGTTTTCTTCATTGCAAAGCTCTCGGCCTTTTCCGAAGTGAATGATACGAGTGATACCTGTGCATGTTCTTGCAAAAACGTTCGGAAAAGCCTGGGGCTTTCGCACAAACTGCCAGGAATCGGCGGTTTATCGAGAGGAAATTTCAACGTGCCCATCGCCGGTTTCCACCGTCGAGCGTTGTTTGAATAGACGATGGCCGCTGCGCTTCTGGATACCTCAATGTCGAGCACAGACAACTGGTGCCGGACCAAGCCCTATAGGGTGCGACTTCAGTTCTCCCTAACGCTCGGAGTCATCATGTCCGCACCGATTACCGTTCTTCGCGATACCCACCCACTGCCGGTGCTCGACGCCTGCAAATGGGAAAAACTCGAAGGCGACCCGCACACCGTCAACCTCAACGCCTACACCAGCGAAGACGGCAGCAAGATCATGGGCACCTGGATCTGCACGCCGGGCAAGTGGTATGTGGAATACGTGAAGTGGGAATACTGCGATTTCCGCGAGGGGTACTGCATCATCACCCCAGAAGGAAAGGAGCCGATCCATCTGCGCGCCGGTGATATTTTCGTCATTGAGCCGGGCATGAAAGGCACGTGGGAAGTGGTTGAAACCGTGCGCAAGTATTTCGTGTTTGCCTGATACAAAAAAACCGGGAGATCACCCGACGTGATTTCCCGGTAAATATGCATAACCTGTGGCGAGGGAGCTTGCTCCCGCTCGGTTGCGAAGCAGCCGCAAAATCAGCAAATACAGTCTTTCTGAAGCACCGCATCCGCTGAACCTGGGTCCGCTTCGCGAACCAGCGGGAGCAAGCTCCCTCGCCACAAAAGCTCCACTCGCAATAGACCCGACCTTACTGAGGTTTGCGATAGCTGTTGATGATCGCCGAGAAGTCCTTGCCACCATCCCCACGCTGGCTCATCGCCTGGTACAACTGCTGAGCCACCGCGCCGAGCACCACCGGTTGGTGCGCTTGACGCGCCGCTTCCGTGGCCAGCCCCAGATCCTTGAGCATCAGTTCGGCACCGAAACCGCCGGTGTAACCGCGCGAGGCCGGCGCCGTTTCGACGATACCCGGCCACGGGTTGTACATCTCGGAACTCCAGCAACGGCCGGTGGAACTGTTGATGATCCCGGCCAACACTGTTGTGTCGATCCCGAGCGCATCACCCAGCGCCATGGCTTCGCTGACACCGACCATGGAGATCGCCAGCAGCAGGTTGTTGCAGATCTTGGCGATTTGCCCGGTGCCGACTTCGCCGCAATGGACGATGTTGCGGCCCATCTGCGCCAATACCGGTTGCAGGGTGGCGAACAGCTCAGGGGTAGCGCCAACCATAAACGTCAGGGTCCCGGCCGCAGCACCGCCAGTACCGCCCGACACAGGCGCATCCGCCATGGCCACGCCTTGCTTGGCCGCCGCCGCGGCGACATCACGTGCGGTCTGCGGATCGATGGTGCTGCAATCGACTGCCGGCACGCCCTTGCCAATCCCCGCCAGCACGCCGTCTTCACCCAGCCACACGCTGCGCACATGCACAGCGGCTGGCAGCATGGTGATCACCAGTTCTGCGCCTTGAGCGGCTTCACGCGCCGAAGCGCTGATGCTGCCGCCCAGTTGTTCCAGCTCGGCCAGAACGGTTTTGTTCAGGTCGACCAGGTTCAGTGCGTGGCCGGCCTTGATCAGGTTGCGCGCCATCGGCGCGCCCATGTTGCCGAGACCGATAAAAGCGATTTTCATGTCCGGCTCCTTAACGCAAGTTGATGGTGGTGTTCACACCGTCGTTGACGCTGTTGTCATCGAACCAGCGACTGGTGACAGTCTTGGTCTGAGTGTAGAACTGCACCACTTGCTTGCCATACGGACCGAGGTCGCCGAGCTTGGACCCGCGCGAACCGGTGAAGCTGAAGAACGGGACCGGCACCGGAATCGGGATGTTGATGCCGACCTGGCCAACGTCGATTTCGGTCTGGAATTTACGCGCCGCTGCACCGCTCTGGGTGAACAGGCCTGTACCGTTGCCAAACGGGTTGGCGTTGACCAGTGCGATAGCCTCATCGAGGGTATCGACTTCCAGCACCACCAGCACCGGACCGAAGATTTCCTGGGTGTAGATCTGCATCTCTGGGGTTACGCCGGAGAACAGGGTCGGGCCGACAAAGTTGCCCTTCTCGAAACCTGGAACCGTGATTTCGCGACCGTCCAGTTCCAGCTTGGCGCCTTCCTTGATGCCGCTCTCGATCAGATCCAGAATCCGAGCCTTGGCCTTTTTGGAAATCACCGGACCGACGTCAGTTCCCGGCTCGCTGCCGGCATTCACTTTGAGTTTCTGCGCCAGCGCCTTCAGGTCAGGCAGCCATTGTTTGGCCGCGCCCACCAGCACCACCACGGATGTGGCCATGCAGCGTTGCCCGGCTGCACCGAAACCGGCACCGACCAACGCGTTGAGCGCTTGTTCGCGGTTGGCATCCGGCAGCACAACGGCGTGGTTCTTCGCGCCCATCATCGATTGCACGCGTTTGCCGTGTTTACCGGCCAGGTCGTAGACGTGAGTGCCGACGGCGGTCGAACCGACGAAGGAAACAGCCTTGATGTCCTTGTGGGTGCAGAGCGCATCCACCACGTCTTTACCGCCATGAACGACGTTGAGCACGCCCGCCGGAACACCGGCCTCGATCGCCAGTTCCACCAGCAGCATGGTCGACATCGGGTCCTGTTCGGACGGTTTGAGCACGAAGGTGTTGCCGCAGGCGATGGCCATAGGGAACATCCACAGCGGAATCATCGCCGGGAAGTTGAACGGCGTGATGCCGGCGCAAACGCCGATTGGCTGACGCAGGGTGTAGGTATCGACGCCGCCAGCAACGTTCTCGGCGAACTCGCCCATTTGCAGGCTGCCGATGGAGCAGGCGTGCTCGACCACTTCCAGGCCGCGGAAGATATCGCCTTCAGCGTCAGCGATGGTTTTGCCTTGTTCGTTGCTGAGCACCACGGCGATGCGCTTGGAGTGTTCGCGAATCAACGCCTGGAGCTTGAGCATGATGCGCATCCGCGCGCCGATCGGCGTCAGCTTCCAGGTCTGGAAGGCGCGATGGGCGGCGCTGATGGCGGCATCGACTTCCTGCGCGGTAGCGAACGGTACTTTCGCCAGCACTTGCTGGGTCGCCGGGTTGACGATGTCGTGCCACTCGGTGGTTTGGGACTCGACCCACTCGCCGTCGATCAACAGCTTTACCGTTTGGACAGTGGTTTCGTTTGGCGTGAGCGATGCGTTCATGTTGGGTCTCCGGGACGTTGTTCTTATTTAGAGAGCTATCTAGGGAGCCAAGGCGAGAATGTCGCCTTGAGATGAGACGTGTGTCGCGAATTGGTTGTCGGACTGTTTTTGGAGTATAGATGTGCAAACTTCTAATAAGAACGCACATAAAAGCCGGTCCATCATGCAAAAAAACATCACGTCTCTAGGCTCGTTGAACTGGGATGACCTCAAGTTTTTCCTTGAAGTCGCCCGCACACGTAAGGCCAGCACCGCGGCGAAGCGCCTGGCGGTCGACTACACCACTGTGTCGAGGCGCATCAGCTCGCTGGAAGCGGCGCTGGGCACTTTGCTGTTCGAGAAATCCCGGACCAGCGGTTTTGTCCTGACCGCCGAAGGCCAGCGGTTGCTGGGCTACGCCGAGTCGATTGAAAGCACGCTGCACATGGCCTGCGAGCAGGTTTCGGGGTCCGGGGTCGCGTTATCCGGGCATGTGCGCATGGGCTGCACCGAAGGCTTCGGCAGCTTTTTCATCACTCCGCAGCTAAGCCATTTCGTCGACGCCTACCCGGCAATCTCGGTGGACATCCTGCCGTTGCCGCACTTCATCAGCCTGTCCAAGCGCGAGGCGGACATCGTCATCGCGCTGGAGCGCCCGGAGCATGGCCCGTACGTCTGCTGCAAACTCTGTGACTACAAATTACAGCTCTACGCGACTCAGGATTATCTCGACAAGCACCCACCGATCCGCCGCCCGGCAGACTTGGGTAAACATTCATTCATCAGTTACGTCGACGATCTGGCGTTCAGCTCGGAGCTGTTGTACCTGGCGAATGTGCTGCCCGGCGCCAGTGCCAACCTGCGCAGCACCAGTGTGATTGCGCAATTCGTGGCTGCTCAGCAAGGGCGGTCGCTGGCGATTCTGCCGTGCTTCCTGGCGGCCCAGGATCCGCGATTGCTGCCGGTGTTGCCGGAAGAGATCAACATCACTCGACAGTTCTGGATGTACTGCCGCGAAGACCTGCGCAAGCTCAAGCGGATCACCCTGTTGTGGGACTACATCCGTGCGGTCACTGAGAAGAATCAGGGTCTGTTGATGGGTGAAAGTCGGGAGACCCTGTTCGCCGATTAGTCGGCGCTCACCTCATCCATTTCCAGCATCAACCCGCTCAAGCGCTTGACCTTGCGTCGCACTGCCTCTTCGAATACGCCGGAACGAGGCTCGATCAGGGTGAACCAGTTTTTGGCCCGGGTAATCCCGGTATAGATCAATTCCTTGGTGAGTACAGGGTTCAGGGCATCCGGCAGAATCAACGCCGTATGGGCAAATTCCGAGCCCTGGGATTTGTGCACTGTCATGGCGTACACGGTTTCCACATCATTGAGCCGGCTCGGCAGAACAAACCGTACGCCGCCCTGACCATCATTACGCGGGAACGCCACACGCAGCACCTGCTTCCCAACCTCTGGCCCCTCGCGTTCCGGCAGTTTGAGGGCAATGCCGATGTCGCCGTTCATCAAACCCAGACCATAGTCGTTGCGGGTCATCAACACCGGCCGACCTTCGTACCACTGCTGGTCGCTGTCGATCAGCCGAGCCTTGAGCAGCGCGGCGGTCACGCGTTGATTCAAACCTTCCACGCCCCACGGCCCTTTGCGTACGGCGCATAACAATTGGAAGGCGTCGAAGGCTTGCAACACCTGCCGAGCCCAATCGGTCCAGCAGGGATCATCAAGCGTGCTGTCGAGCGGTGGCCGCAGGCTGCGCAAGAGACTCAGGTAATTGCGATAACCCTGCGGTCCATCGCCATGTCCCTCAAGCAGCAAGCGTTCCAGCGCCCGGTCCTGCTCCCCCTTGAGGGACAGGGAAAACACGTCGTCATGGCTTCGAGCCGCCAACAACTTGCGGGCTTCCTCGGGTTGCTGCTGGTTAACCCAACGAGCCAGTTGGCCGATGCCGCTGCCCTCGCCGAACCGGCGTGAATGACGCAGCATCACAACTTGCTGGGCCAGCGGATGAGTCCCTTGGGTGTCTTCCTGCAAACCGCTGGCATCCAGGCTTTCACCACTGACCGTTTCCAGCCACACGCGAGTCTGTGGGCTGTACCAACCGGCCTCGGCGTCGCGGCACAGGTCGCCCAGCACGGCGCCGGCTTCCACCGATGCCAGTTGATCCTTGTCACCGAGCAGCACCAGACGGGCATGGGCCGGCAACGCATCGAGCAGGTTGGCCATCATTTCCAGATCGATCATCGAGGCTTCGTCCACCACCAAGACATCCAGCGGCAAGCGATTATCGGCGTGGTGACGGAAGTGTCGAGTACCGGGGCGACTGCCGAGCAGACGGTGCACGGTGGTGACGTCTGACGGGATCTTCACTCGTACGGTTTCATCGACTTCCAGGGTTCTGACCTGCTGACTGATCGACTCCGTCAGGCGGGCTGCAGCCTTGCCGGTGGGTGCCGCGAGACGAATACGCAACGGCTTGCCCGCCTCCACTGCCGGCGCCTGGAGCAACGCCAGCAAACGCACGACCGTGGTCGTCTTGCCGGTCCCCGGGCCACCGGTAACGATGCTGAATGCGCTGCGGGTGGCGAGGGCACAGGCGAGTTTCTGCCAGTCAATCACTTCGCCGGGCCTGGCTGGGCCGAACAAGCTGGTGAGGCGTTGGGACAAATCATCCGGCGTGGTTTCGTGTTCCACCAGCCGTTGGCGCAGCGAGTTGTCGATACGCCGTTCGTAAGCCCAGTAGCGACGCAAGTACAAGCGTTTGCCCGATAACACCAATGGCCGATGCTGCGCCGCCTCGCGACCATCAACCGCCAATGCGACCAGACTACTGGAGGCCAAGACCTTGCACCAATGGGCACCGTCCAGCGCCTCAAGCAATTGCGACGGCAGCAACATCGCACCACTTTGCACATCACCTTCTGGTGGCAGCGACAGGGCGAAGTCTGGTTCCTTGAGCGTTTCGAACACATCCAGGCACACATGACCGTGGCCCAGTTGATGACTGGCCAACGCAGCGGCCAGCAACACCAGTGGATCATCGTCGGGAGCGAGCTCATGAAGAAAAGCGACGAAGGCTTTGTCCAGCGCTCGCAGCCAGCCGCGCTCAACCCAGCGCGTCAGCAACAACAGCAAGTCATCGGCGCGACTCAATGGCGCCAGATCCGCAAGGCTTTCGGCTGTCAATGAAGTGGGCAGCAAATCAGCGAAGGTGCGACTCATAGCAAAACTCCCTGTTCCCAGGCGGGTTCGGCCTTGGGTTCTGGCTTGCCCTGGAACAGCCGGTCCAGACGCTCGATCAGCTCTCCTGGAGGACGGGCGAAATAAACGCCTTGGCTGGACGCACGCGTACCACGCAGGAACAGGTACAGCGCGCCACCGACATGCCGGTCGTAATCGTAATCGGCAAGTCGCGCCTTGAGCTGGCGATGCAGGGCCAACAGGTACAGCACGTATTGCAGGTCGTAACGGTTGTCGAGAATCGACTGCTCCATGGCCTGCTCGGTGTAGGCCGCGTCATCGACGCCCAGCCAGTTGGATTTATAGTCGGCGACGTAATAGCGGCCGTCGTGCTCGAACGTCAGGTCGATGAAGCCTTTGAACATGCCATTGAGCAACACCGGCTCGGCAGCCACCCGGGCCACGCCGTTGTGGGTGTATTGACGCACCAGTTCATCGAGCTTGAGCACATCGACCTTATGACTGGCGAACCAGAACTCCATCTCGACGCGATATTGGGTGAGCTGCTCGAATACCACTGGGGCCTGCCCGCCGCCGATATGCAGCGGGGACGTAAGCAGATGCTTTAGCCAGTCGCTCAGGGCGGTTATCCAGCCCTCCCAGCCACGGCGATTGCAGCGACGGGCAATGGCGTCTTCCACCGCTTGCGGCGTGGCGGCAAAACCTTCGTCACCGGCCCATTCGAGCAAACCATGGAGAAAGGTGCCGGGGTTCGGACCACGAGGGAATCGATGGATATCAGCACCACCGGCCACCACTTCTCGTGGTGCTTGCGGATCGAGGCGTTCGTCGTCGAATAGCTTTTGCGCCTGCGGGCTCTCCGGCGCTTCATCAGTGCCCACGCTCATGCTGTCGCCAATGCGCAGGGCACTGTAGGAAGCAATCCACCAGTTTTCGCTGGCCTTGCGCTTGGGTATCAGCGGAGCAAGCAACGTCGCATCGTTGTGCGGCGGATGGTAGTGCTCGACGGTCGCTTCAGGCATTTCACCGTAGTTCAGCGCTGCACAATCCTGCTGCAGGTCTTCCAGCCAACGCTTCAAACCTGCCGACTCGGCCAATGGTGCACCGCCGCCCAGCAGATAACCCAATGCTGAGAGGTGCAGCACCGAGCTGTTGTTATTGCCGCGCTTGAGATCAGTCACTCCGAGCCAGCAGGCGTGTTGCGCCCGGGTCAGGGCCACGTAAAGCAAGCGCAGATCCTCGGCAAGACGCTCATCATCCGCCTGAACAATCAACTCGGCCGTCGGCCTCAAGGTCACTTGAGCCTTGCCCGTGGCGTCGTGGTAATGCAACGGCAGACGGCTGCCATCCACCGGTTTCGCCGAGCAAATGAATGGCAGGAACACCAAGGGATACTCAAGCCCCTTGGACTTGTGAATGGTCACGACTTTGACCAGTTGTTCGTCACTCTCCAGACGCAGGATCTGCTCTTCGCCGGCCTGACCGGACAACGCCAGATGTTCGGACAAATGACGGATCAGCGCTTGTTCACCATCGAGTTCGGCGGCCGCCTGTTGCAGCAACTCGGACAGGTGCAGCAAATTGGTCAGCACCCGCTCGCCGTCACTGCGCATGATCAATGTCTGTGGCAACTGGAAGTCATGCAGCAATCGACGCAGCATTGGCAACACGCCCTGCTTGCGCCAGAGCTCGCGATAATGGCGGAACTGCATGACCCGCGCTTCCCACGCCAGTTCGTCCTGATTCAACCGCTCCAGTTCAGCCAGCGACAGGTTCAGCGTGATGCAGGCCAATGCGGCCCGCAGTGGACGCTCGACATCCGGCTCGGCACAAGCCTTGAGCCAGGTCAGCAGATCGTGGGCCTCTTGGGCGGCGAACACCGAGTCCTTGTCTGATAGATAGACGCTGCGCACGCCACGGGCGGAGAGTTCGCCACGCACAGCCTGGGCTTCTTTACCGTCGCGGACCAGGATCGCGATATCCGCTGGCAGCAGCCCTCTGAAGTCCTTGCCGTCCTGTATGAAACCCGCGCGACCTTGTTGCCCGCCGTTGAGTAATGCGGTGATTTCACTGGCGCAGGCGGCGGCGAGTTGTTGTCGGTACACCGCGCCGGACAGCGGCTGATCGGCGGACAGGTGCCAGATGTTCAGGGCGGGCACGACCTGGCCGTCGATGTGCAGAACTTCTTTGCGCCCTTGGGATTCGACGGGCAGGAACGGTACCGGGTTCTCACCATTCTTTTCACGAAACAGGAACGCGCCTCGCCCGGTCTCGCGAGACTCGGCACGCTCGAACACATGGTTGACCGCTCGGACCATGCCATGGCTGGAACGGAAATTCGTACCCAGGGTATGCAGCCGGCCAGCGGTGGCCTGGCGGGCGCGCAAGTAGGTGTAGATGTCGGCACCGCGGAACGCGTAGATCGCTTGCTTGGGGTCGCCGATCAGGAACAGACCGCATTCGGGATTGTTGTCTTCGATGCGATAGATGCTCTCGAAGATCCGGTATTGCACCGGGTCGGTGTCCTGGAACTCGTCGATCAACGCCACCGGAAACTGCTCGCGAATCAGGGTCGCCAGCCGCTCACCGCCATCGGACTGCAACGCGGCATCGAGGCGCAGCAGCATGTCATCGAAGCCCATCTCCGCACGACGACGCTTTTCTTCCTCGAACCGTGTACCGACCCACTGGGCGGCGTGTTGCAGCACGGCAGCATCAGGCGTCGGCAATCCATCGAGACTGGCCTTGAGGCCGGGCATGGCATCCAGTCCTGGATGACTGGGTACTTCGCCCTTCCAGGCTTCAGCCATACCATCGGGCGTCAGGCGCGTGAATCCGGTACCGATATCCAATTGCTCAAGGGATTCGTCTTCAGACCAGACCCTGATCTTTTCAAACCAGGGTTCGAAATAGCGCGCCTGCATCTTGCGACCGTCGACGCTCTTGCTTGCAACGCCCTGATGACAGATCGCAAGCAACTCGTCCGCCCACTGGCGCCAGGGCATCTTGAGTTCGAGCAAGGCTGCGCGTCGCTCTTGCAGACACTCAGTGATCAGCTCCGCAGGCTCTTTACCTTCAACGCTGTCTCGCTCACTGGCGAACAAACCACGTACTCGCGGCAGTAATGCCGCTGGACCGCCCCAATTCCCACGCACCCAGTTCAGCGCATCGCCTTGCATCGGGTAGCAAAACAGGCGCCAGTAATCGCGCAGGACTTCGCCCAGCAAATCGCTGTGATCGGTTTCCAGGGATTGTGTAAACAGGCTGCCACTGTCGAACGCGTGTTCGCGCAACATGCGCTGGCACCAACTGTGGATGGTTGAAACTGCTGCCTCGTCCATCCACTGCGCGGCGATGTCCAGGCGGTTCGCGCATCCGGACCACTGCTCGGGAAGGTACTCCTCACGAAGCTCCGCGATAAGGCTATCGGGCGCCGGTGTTTCATCACGGAAAAATCGCGCTGCTTCAGCAAGACGTGTGCGGATACGTTCGCGCAATTCTTTGGTCGCGGCATCGGTGAACGTCACAACGAGGATTTGTGGCGGCAACAGTTCACGTCCGAAGCCGCTCGACTCTGCGCCGTGGCCAAGGACCAGGCGCAGATAAAGCGCAGAAATGGTGAAGGTCTTGCCGGTCCCGGCGCTCGCTTCGATCAGTTGGCTGCCGCGCAGGGGAAATGCCAAGGCCAGAGGCTTCGTGGTCATCAGCGCGCCTCCTCGCTGCTCAATGAACGCCAAGGCGCTTCAAGCAGCGGCCGGTACAACGCGTTGCACCAATCCGGGAACGTTTCGTCTGCGGTAA
This sequence comes from Pseudomonas sp. LBUM1645, assembly GCF_059716185.1. Classification (NCBI taxonomy): domain Bacteria; kingdom Pseudomonadati; phylum Pseudomonadota; class Gammaproteobacteria; order Pseudomonadales; family Pseudomonadaceae; genus Pseudomonas; species Pseudomonas sp. LBUM1645. The sequence continues at coordinate 776,761 of NZ_CP166811.1, read as the reverse complement.
GCGTGTCGTAGTCGGCGAACTGCCGGGCGAGTGCCGGGCTTTCGCGACGCTCGCCGTCGGTGGTCAGGCCATCGCCCTCATAAGCCTTGCGGGCTGCGGCCTGGGCTTTGACCGGATCAGTTTGACCAAGCCATGCGAAGCCGGTCTTCACCGCAATCGGCAGTGGTTGACGCATGCCGGTTTGCCAAGCCATTAACAGGTCGCCCAGAATCCGCAACGCTGCATCCTCCGCCATCGGACCGAGCAGCAGACTGTCGTCACTGGCCACCAACGCGGTGGTCATCGCCATACCACTGGCGCAGGCAACCAGATGATTGACCCATGGCCGTGTCAGCCGATGCCATTTGCGCGACTTGATCGAGCCGATGCTGTTGGGGATTGTAGTGACTGATAGCAAACCACCGTCCGCACGTTGATGCAGGCCGCTGAGCCAACCTTCCAGACGCAGCCCCTGCAACTCCAGATTCACTGGCAGAGCGTTGGTGAGCGGCGTTGGCCATAAAGCCAAAAGCTGTTGATAACGCTGCAACAGATCCGGCAACGGTTCGATCAACTCTCGCTGAAGGCATTCGCCGAATCCGGCCATAGGCAGAAGCCCACTGTTTTGCAGACGTTTTGCCTGTGCTTCCAGTACCTGGTCGGTGCTATCCAGATGTCCCAGCGCCGCTTCGAGCAAGCTGTCGCTAAGGCTGTAACGTTGCAACGCGTCGAGTACAAATGGCTCTTCATCCGCCAAGGGCACTTCAGCCGCTTCGAAGTACACCTTCAGTCGCTGACTGAAGAAATGTCGCACAGGATTACGCAGAAAGTCCTGCAGTTGGCCGAGACTCAACGGCTCCTCCTGAACGTAGGGATCAAGGACCTCGATATCAGTCGACGACTCACTGGTTTGATGCAGCACCTGCCATTCATTCGCGTAGCTGAACAAATCATCGCCCTCATGGAAGTAGCGGGCGCTGAACGGTTGCAGTGGATGTTCCTGAGTGATGGCCTCAAGCAGATCTTCGTCGACATCATGCAGTCGCCAGCCGCTGGCCAGATGATCCCGCAATTGGCCGATCAGTACCGACGCAGGGCGTTCACTGTTATCTCGAATGCTGCGACCGACCCAGCTGATATAGAGTTGGTCACGTGCCGACAACAGGGCTTCCAACAGTAGATAGCGGTCATCTTCACGTCGGGAGCGATCGCCAGGGCGGTAATCACTGCCCATGAGGTCGAAGTCCAGTGGCGGCTGTGCGCGCGGGTAGTCCCCGTCATTCATGCCCAGCAGGCAGACCAGTTTGAACGGGATCGCGCGCATGGGCATCAAGGTGCAGAAGTTAACCGCACCGGCCAGAAAACGCTGGGACAAGCGACCCTGATCAAGGCCGGCGAGCCAGGCTTCACGGACCACGGTCAACGGCAATTCATCATGCAAGCCAACTGACTCGCACGTCTCAAGCCAGGTTTCACGCAGCTCTTCGAGTTGGGCTAACACGTAGTCGTCATGCTCGTTACTGGCCAGGAAAAACAACTGAACCAGTGCGTGCAATCGAAAGCCCCATTGTTTGGGAGCTGCGGGTTGAGAGAGTTCCTGGTGGGCAATCTCCAATGCGTCCAACAGCGCGACCAAAGGACCAATGAGCGCGGCATCCAGACCACCGATCTCGTCGTAGGGTTCGATACCCTCGCAAGCACTGGCACTGCCCACGGCATAACCGAGCAGCATCCGCCGCAGACCGAAACGCCAACTGTTTTGTTCCAGCTCTTGCGGCAGACCGAGACCCGCGCGCTGCTCGGCATTCATGCCCCAGCGGATGCCTGCGCCTTCGATCCAACGGTGCAGGGTCGGCAGATCACGTTCCTCTACACCGAAGCGAGCGCGTAGTGCAGGAACGTCCAGCAGATCGAGGATCTCGCTCACGGGGAAACGGCTGTCGGGCAGTTTGAGCAGATGCTCGATAGCAATCAGTAGCGGATCACGGCCGCGTTGACCTTGATCGGCGAGCGTGAAGGGAATGAAACGCGGGTCGTGGCGTTCAAGCTGAGCAAACACCGCGCGAATATGCGGTGCGTAGCTGTCGATGTCAGGGACCATCACGATCACATCGCGAGGCCGTAACTCCGGATCAGCACTGAAGCGTGCAAGCAACTGGTCGTGAAGGATCTCCACTTCGCGCTGGGCACTATGGGCGATGTGAAAACGGATCGATTCGTCCTTTGCCGGATCAACAGCCGGCCAGCGCTCGCGAGTCTCGTTCAAGGGACGCAATTCAAGAGTGTCGTCCTGCAATTGATTGAGCATGTTCAGTGGCTGGCTGTCGCTGAACAGGTCGATACGACCATCGCGGAATGCCGAGCGATAGCTGTTGGGATCGTCGTAGCTGTCGAGCAGATTGATATAGTCCCGCCCCTGCTTGCCCCACGCCGCCAGTAGTGGATGGGCATGCTGGTGAAGGGTTTGCGGGTCGAGCACAACCGGCATTCCGCTCTTGCGAGCCTGACGCTTGTATTGATGCCGCAACAGGTCTTTATCGGCGACGATGTCCGCCCAATGGTGACGACACGGGTTATGTACGCAAAGCAGAACCTGGCTGAACCGGGCTAGTCCCGCCAGTGCTTCCAGGGCTTGAGCGGGCAGTGAAGAAATCCCGAAAACGATCACCCGTGAAGGCAATCCACTGGGGGCGACGTCGAGGCTGTTGATGCGTTCGATAAACCGTTGATGGACGCCGGCTCGGCTTTGCGCCATGCCTTGTTCACCCACATCCAGCAACAGCGCACGCCACAACTCTGCCTGCCAGCAGTTAGCCGGGGTCAGAGGTTTGGTTTCACCTCTGCCATTTCGTAATTGATGACGACCTTCTGCCCAGTCTTCGAGCCAATCGGCCCTGTACACCTGATATTGGTCGAACAGGTCCGCCAGTCGCTCCGCCAATTGATAGCGTTTACGTAAGTCTGTGTCATTCGTAAGGAAGCGCTGCAGCGGTTCGAAGTGCGGTTGATTGATCAACTGAGGAAGCAGGCGCATCAGACGCCAGGTCAAGGGAGCTTTATCGAGCAGGGATTTGACCGGGATTTCGTCACGCCCAAGCACCATGCGATAGAGCTGCCACATGAAGCTACCCGGTAACTGCACGTCGATGGCTGCGGCGATTCCACAGCCGCCCGTGTCATCGTCTTCAGGGTCTTCCGCCAGTGCCAGCTTCAGCCATTGGGCGATGCCGTTGCTCTGTACCAGGGCAATTTCATTTTCCAAGGGAGCCAACGGATAACGCCGCATCCAGCTGACCACCAGGCTGCGCAACTCGTCCAGGCGGTTGCCGTGAACCACCATAAAACCAGCACTGAGGGACGTCGCGTCCGGCATAAAGGCTTCCTTGGGAAAATACAAAAGCTAGGGCCGAACCTTAGCATTGTCGGGAGACTGTGACAGCCGGGAGCCGTCCGGTATTGCTGTGAGAACTTTCCTGCGGGCAAAACAAAACCCCTACCTGCATACGCAGATAGGGGTTTCGGAATTTAATCTTGACGATGACCTACTCTCACATGGGGAAACCCCACACTACCATCGGCGATGCATCGTTTCACTGCTGAGTTCGGGATGGGATCAGGTGGTTCCAATGCTCTATGGTCGTCAAGAAATTCGGTAGCCAGGTCGTGGGCCTTTGCAGGTTCACGCTCCAGCGAATGGGTATGCGATAGTTTGGTGTTTTGCGAGTATCTCGAACTTTCGGTTCGTTTCGTCTTCACACACCGCAATCTGGCCTCTTTCGAGTTCACAAATTGCTTGGGTGTTATATGGTCAAGCCTCACGGGCAATTAGTATTGGTTAGCTCAACGCCTCACAGCGCTTACACACCCAACCTATCAACGTCGTAGTCTTCGACGGCCCTTCAGGGGACTCAAGGTCCCAGTGAGATCTCATCTTGAGGCTAGTTTCCCGCTTAGATGCTTTCAGCGGTTATCTATTCCGAACATAGCTACCCGGCAATGCCACTGGCGTGACAACCGGAACACCAGAGGTTCGTCCACTCCGGTCCTCTCGTACTAGGAGCAGCCCCTCTCAAATCTCAAACGTCCACGGCAGATAGGGACCGAACTGTCTCACGACGTTCTAAACCCAGCTCGCGTACCACTTTAAATGGCGAACAGCCATACCCTTGGGACCGGCTTCAGCCCCAGGATGTGATGAGCCGACATCGAGGTGCCAAACACCGCCGTCGATATGAACTCTTGGGCGGTATCAGCCTGTTATCCCCGGAGTACCTTTTATCCG